>CP152345.1:0-2832500 GCA_045291465.1 Ectopseudomonas oleovorans
AAGAAGAACGCCCTGATCAGTTACCTGATCAGGGCGTTCGTATAGGAGCTTGACGATGACCTACTCTCACATGGTGAAGCACCACACTACCATCGGCGATGCGTCGTTTCACTACTGAGTTCGGGATGGGATCAGGTGGTTCCAACGCTCTATGGTCGTCAAGCAATTCGGTTGGGATGTCGCTGTTGGGCGTCATCCCCTGGATACGTGATAGAGGCTTGTAGTTCTCGCAAATTTTCGGCTTTCTGTCGACTTCACCATCGACACCCTCTGCGCGAGGGCAGATTGTTTGGGTGTTATATGGTCAAGCCTCACGGGCAATTAGTATGGGTTAGCTCAACGCCTCACAGCGCTTACACACCCCACCTATCAACGTCGTAGTCTTCGACGGCCCTTCAGGGAGCTCAAGGCTCCAGTGAGATCTCATCTTGAGGCAAGTTTCCCGCTTAGATGCTTTCAGCGGTTATCTTTTCCGAACATAGCTACCCGGCAATGCCACTGGCGTGACAACCGGAACACCAGAGGTTCGTCCAACCCGGTCCTCTCGTACTAAGGTCAGCCCCTCTCAAATCTCAAACGTCCACGGCAGATAGGGATGCGAACTGTCTCACGACGTTCTAAACCCAGCTCGCGTACCACTTTAAATGGCGAACAGCCATACCCTTGGGACCGGCTTCAGCCCCAGGATGTGATGAGCCGACATCGAGGTGCCAAACACCGCCGTCGATATGAACTCTTGGGCGGTATCAGCCTGTTATCCCCGGAGTACCTTTTATCCGTTGAGCGATGGCCCTTCCATACAGAACCACCGGATCACTAAGACCTACTTTCGTACCTGCTCGACGTGTCTGTCTCGCAGTCAAGCGCGCTTTTGCCTTTATACTCTGCGACCGATTTCCGACCGGTCTGAGCGCACCTTCGTACTCCTCCGTTACTCTTTGGGA
This sequence comes from Ectopseudomonas oleovorans, assembly GCA_045291465.1. Classification (GTDB taxonomy): domain Bacteria; phylum Pseudomonadota; class Gammaproteobacteria; order Pseudomonadales; family Pseudomonadaceae; genus Aquipseudomonas; species Aquipseudomonas oleovorans_B. The sequence continues at coordinate 945 of CP152345.1, forward strand.
GGAGACCGCCCCAGTCAAACTACCCACCATACACTGTCCTCGATCCGGATGACGGACCAGAGTTAGAACCTCAAGGTTGCCAGGGTGGTATTTCAAGGATGGCTCCATGAGAACTGGCGTCCCCACTTCAAAGCCTCCCACCTATCCTACACAAGCAAGCTCAAAGTCCAGTGCAAAGCTATAGTAAAGGTTCACGGGGTCTTTCCGTCTAGCCGCGGATACACTGCATCTTCACAGCGATTTCAATTTCACTGAGTCTCGGGTGGAGACAGCGCCGCCATCGTTACGCCATTCGTGCAGGTCGGAACTTACCCGACAAGGAATTTCGCTACCTTAGGACCGTTATAGTTACGGCCGCCGTTTACCGGGGCTTCGATCAAGAGCTTCGCTTGCGCTAACCCCATCAATTAACCTTCCGGCACCGGGCAGGCGTCACACCCTATACGTCCACTTTCGTGTTTGCAGAGTGCTGTGTTTTTAATAAACAGTCGCAGCGGCCTGGTATCTTCGACCGGCATGGGCTTACGCAGTAAATACTTCACCCTCACCGGCGCACCTTCTCCCGAAGTTACGGTGCCATTTTGCCTAGTTCCTTCACCCGAGTTCTCTCAAGCGCCTTGGTATTCTCTACCTAACCACCTGTGTCGGTTTGGGGTACGGTTCCTAGTTACCTGAAGCTTAGAAGCTTTTCCTGGAAGCATGGCATCAACCACTTCGCATTCTAAAAGAACGCTCGTCATCAGCTCTCGGCCTTGATCTCCCGGATTTACCTAAAAAATCAGCCTACCACCTTAAACACGGACAACCAACGCCGTGCTGGCCTAGCCTTCTCCGTCCCTCCATCGCAGTAACTAGAAGTACGGGAATATTAACCCGTTTCCCATCGACTACGCATTTCTGCCTCGCCTTAGGGGCCGACTAACCCTGCGTCGATTAACGTTGCGCAGGAAACCTTGGTCTTTCGGCGTGCGAGTTTTTCACTCGCATTGTCGTTACTCATGTCAGCATTCGCACTTCTGATACCTCCAGCAAGCTTCTCAACTCACCTTCACAGGCTTACAGAACGCTCCTCTACCGCTCATCCAAAGGATGAACCCGTAGCTTCGGTGTATGGTTTGAGCCCCGTTACATCTTCCGCGCAGGCCGACTCGACTAGTGAGCTATTACGCTTTCTTTAAAGGATGGCTGCTTCTAAGCCAACCTCCTAGCTGTCTAAGCCTTCCCACATCGTTTCCCACTTAACCATAACTTTGGGACCTTAGCTGACGGTCTGGGTTGTTTCCCTTTTCACGACGGACGTTAGCACCCGCCGTGTGTCTCCCGTGCTGACACTTGCTGGTATTCGGAGTTTGCATCGGTTTGGTAAGTCGGGATGACCCCCTAGCCGAAACAGTGCTCTACCCCCAGCAGTGATACACGAGGCGCTACCTAAATAGCTTTCGAGGAGAACCAGCTATCTCCGAGCTTGATTAGCCTTTCACTCCGATCCACAGGTCATCCGCTAACTTTTCAACGGTAGTCGGTTCGGTCCTCCAGTCAGTGTTACCTAACCTTCAACCTGCCCATGGATAGATCGCCCGGTTTCGGGTCTATACCCAGCGACTAAAGCGCCCTATTAAGACTCGCTTTCGCTACGCCTCCCCTATTCGGTTAAGCTCGCCACTGAATATAAGTCGCTGACCCATTATACAAAAGGTACGCAGTCACCCAACTAAGTAGGCTCCCACTGCTTGTACGCATACGGTTTCAGGTTCTATTTCACTCCCCTCTCCGGGGTTCTTTTCGCCTTTCCCTCACGGTACTGGTTCACTATCGGTCAGTCAGTAGTATTTAGCCTTGGAGGATGGTCCCCCCATGTTCAGACAAGGTTTCTCGTGCCCCGTCCTACTCGATTTCATTGATAAGAGCGTTTCGTGTACGGGGCTATCACCCACTACGGCGGCACTTTCCAGAGCCTTCCACTACACTCAAATCAACTTAAGGGCTAGTCCCCGTTCGCTCGCCACTACTTAGGGAATCTCGGTTGATTTCTTTTCCTCAGGGTACTTAGATGTTTCAGTTCCCCTGGTTCGCCTCTTGCACCTATGGATTCAGTACAAGATACCTAGGTTATCCTAGGTGGGTTCCCCCATTCAGACACCTCTGGATCACAGTCTGTTTGCCGACTCCCCAAAGCTTTTCGCAGGCTACCACGTCTTTCATCGCCTCTGACTGCCAAGGCATCCACCGTATGCGCTTCTTCACTTGACCATATAACCCCAAGCAATCTGGTTACTGTCTCAATCGTGAAGACGACATTCGCCGAAAATTTGCGTCTTGAGAACTACAAATTTTGCCTTGATTAACAACGTGCAGTGAAACACGCTGTTAGTCACTTCTATCACATATCCAAATTTTTAAAGAACGATGTTTCGACTGGTCAAAGACCAGAAATCAACACTCCCCTACCTATGCAGGAGCGCTCATTTCTGAACTCTTCACTCGACAATCTCGCTGTAAGTGGTGGAGCCAAGCGGGATCGAACCGCTGACCTCCTGCGTGCAAAGCAGGCGCTCTCCCAGCTGAGCTATGGCCCCGTAAGCATCTGCACCTGAATTGGTAGGTCTGGGCAGATTTGAACTGCCGACCTCACCCTTATCAGGGGTGCGCTCTAACCAACTGAGCTACAGACCTATAACAGGGTCGCGTTACAGCATCGTCTTCGACTATGAATCAAGCAATTCGTGTGGGAGCTTATGAGCAAGCTGCAGTCTTCGATTAAGGAGGTGATCCAGCCGCAGGTTCCCCTACGGCTACCTTGTTACGACTTCACCCCAGTCATGAATCACTCCGTGGTAACCGTCCCCCCGAAGGTTAGACTAGCTACTTCTGGAGCAACCCACTCCCATGGTGTGACGGGCGGTGTGTACAAGGCCCGGGAACGTATTCACCGTGACATTCTGATTCACGATTACTAGCGATTCCGACTTCACGCAGTCGAGTTGCAGACTGCGATCCGGACTACGATCGGTTTTATGGGATTAGCTCCACCTCGCGGCTTGGCAACCCTTTGTACCGACCATTGTAGCACGTGTGTAGCCCTGGCCGTAAGGGCCATGATGACTTGACGTCATCCCCACCTTCCTCCGGTTTGTCACCGGCAGTCTCCTTAGAGTGCCCACCATAACGTGCTGGTAACTAAGGACAAGGGTTGCGCTCGTTACGGGACTTAACCCAACATCTCACGACACGAGCTGACGACAGCCATGCAGCACCTGTGTCTGAGTTCCCGAAGGCACCAATCCATCTCTGGAAAGTTCTCAGCATGTCAAGGCCAGGTAAGGTTCTTCGCGTTGCTTCGAATTAAACCACATGCTCCACCGCTTGTGCGGGCCCCCGTCAATTCATTTGAGTTTTAACCTTGCGGCCGTACTCCCCAGGCGGTCAACTTAATGCGTTAGCTGCGCCACTAAAATCTCAAGGATTCCAACGGCTAGTTGACATCGTTTACGGCGTGGACTACCAGGGTATCTAATCCTGTTTGCTCCCCACGCTTTCGCACCTCAGTGTCAGTATCAGTCCAGGTGGTCGCCTTCGCCACTGGTGTTCCTTCCTATATCTACGCATTTCACCGCTACACAGGAAATTCCACCACCCTCTACCGTACTCTAGCTCGCCAGTTTTGGATGCAGTTCCCAGGTTGAGCCCGGGGCTTTCACATCCAACTTAACGAACCACCTACGCGCGCTTTACGCCCAGTAATTCCGATTAACGCTTGCACCCTTCGTATTACCGCGGCTGCTGGCACGAAGTTAGCCGGTGCTTATTCTGTCGGTAACGTCAAAACAGCAAGGTATTAACTTACTGCCCTTCCTCCCAACTTAAAGTGCTTTACAATCCGAAGACCTTCTTCACACACGCGGCATGGCTGGATCAGGCTTTCGCCCATTGTCCAATATTCCCCACTGCTGCCTCCCGTAGGAGTCTGGACCGTGTCTCAGTTCCAGTGTGACTGATCATCCTCTCAGACCAGTTACGGATCGTCGCCTTGGTGAGCCTTTACCTCACCAACTAGCTAATCCGACCTAGGCTCATCCGATAGCGCAAGGCCCGAAGGTCCCTGCTTTCTCCCGTAGGACGTATGCGGTATTAGCGTTCCTTTCGGAACGTTATCCCCCACTACCGGGCAGATTCCTAGGCATTACTCACCCGTCCGCCGCTAAATCAAGGAGCAAGCTCCTCTCATCCGCTCGACTTGCATGTGTTAGGCCTGCCGCCAGCGTTCAATCTGAGCCATGATCAAACTCTTCAGTTCAATACTGCTTGGGTTTTGAGAAAACCCTAAACTTGGCTCAGCAATCGCAAATCTCTTAATTAAAAGAGTAACTCTCGAATTCACGAGTGTTGCTTTGTGATGCTGATAATCTGTCGACCATCAGTCTTAACTCACAAGCACCCACACGAATTGCTTGATTCAGTTGTTAAAGAACAGTTGGCTGAGCCTTTCGTCTCAACCGAGGCCGCGCATTCTACAGCAGCCTCTCTTTCTGTCAAGCTGTTTTTCGAAGAATTTTTTCTTTCTACTCAACCACTTGCAGCAACCTCAGCTTCATCTCTTCCGCTTCGGTGAGGCGCGCATTCTACAGCACCTCTTTACTTCGTCAAGTTGTTTTTGAAGAAATTTTCTTTCTATCTCAACAACTTAGCGCTTCATCGAACCAGAGTTCGTCTCAGCGAGGCGCGCATTCTACATGAGCACGAGGCGCTGTAAACCCCTGAAAGGCAAAAAATGCACACACAGGATCAAATACCTGCCCCTTGCATATAAAGGGAGAGATACTCAGATCACCCCAGCCTCGCGCAACTCTGCAACCTGCGCCTCGCTCATGCCCAGCAACCTCTCCAGCAAGGCCTCGGTGTGCTGCCCCAGCAATGGCGGCGCCAAGCGATACGCCACCGGCGTAGCGGAAAGACGCAGCGGGCTGGCGACCTGCGGCGTACTGCTACCCAGGGCATTAGGCAGATCGAGACGCAAGCCACGTGCCTGTACCTGAGGATCGGCGAACACCTGCTGCAGATCATTGATCGGCCCGCAGGGCACACCGGCTGTTTCCAGCAGTTCGATCCACTGGGCAGTGGTCTTGAATACCGTAGCCTGACGCAGCAGAGGGATGAGCTCGGCACGGTGCGCCACCCGCGCCTTGTTGCTGGCGAAACGGGCGTCATCGGCCAGACTGGCGATACCCGCCACTTCGCAGAACTTGCGGAACTGCCCGTCGTTTCCCACGGCCAGAATGAAGTTGCCATCCGCGCTGGGGAAATCCTGATAAGGAACGATATTGGGGTGGGCATTGCCCAGGCGCTTGGGCGATACGCCAGTAGTCAGGTAGTTCATGGCCTGATTGGCCAGGCAGGCGACCTGCACATCGAGCAGCGCCACATCTATATGCTGACCGATGCCGGACTGCTCGCGCTGATTCAACGCTGCCAGAACACCCACGGTCGCATAGAGGCCGGTCAGGATATCGGTCAGCGCCACCCCCACCTTCACGGGCCCCGCACCCTCCTCCCCTTCCGGACGCCCGGTCAGGCTCATCAGACCGCCCAGCCCCTGGATCATGAAATCGTAACCGGCCCGCTTGGCATAGGGGCCGGTCTGGCCAAAACCGGTGATGGAGCAGTAGATCAGGCGCGGGTTGATCGCCTTCAGTGATTCGTAGTCGAGACCGTAGGCCGCCAGGCCGCCAACCTTGAAGTTCTCCAGCAGCACATCGCACTGTGCAACCAGCTCTCGCACCAGACGCTGCCCTTCGGGCTGAGTGAAATCCAGTGTCAGCGACTGCTTGTTGCGGTTGGCACTCTGGAAGTAGGCCGCCTCACGCGAGTCGTTACCTGCACCATCCTTTATATAAGGTGGCCCCCAATGCCGGGTATCGTCGCCCGCCCCCGGCCGCTCCACCTTGATCACTTCGGCGCCCAGATCACCAAGTATCTGCCCCGCCCAGGGGCCGGCAAGCACACGAGACAGGTCGAGCACACGGATATGGGAAAGAGCGCCAGACATGGAGATTCTCCGTAGGGTACGCCAAGGGTCTTAAATAGCGATGCGAACCGTTAGAAGAACGCCTGGATGCCGGTCTGGGCACGCCCCAGGATCAGCGCGTGCACGTCGTGCGTGCCCTCGTAGGTATTGACCACCTCCAGGTTGACCAGGTGACGCGCGATGCCGAACTCGTCGCTGATGCCGTTACCACCCAGCATATCGCGCGCCATGCGTGCGATATCCAGTGCCTTGCCGCAGCTGTTGCGCTTCATGATCGAGGTGATTTCCACCGCTGCGGTACCTTCATCCTTCATCCGCCCGAGACGCAGGCAACCTTGCAGGGCCAGGGTGATCTCGGTCTGCATGTCGGCCAGCTTCTTCTGGATCAGCTGATTGGCTGCAAGCGGGCGACCGAACTGATTGCGATCCAGCACGTACTGCCGGGCGGTGTGCCAGCAGAACTCGGCAGCCCCCAGCGCACCCCAACTGATGCCGTAACGGGCGGAGTTCAGACAGGTGAATGGGCCACGCAGGCCACGCACATCCGGGAAGGCGTTTTCTTCAGGGCAGAACACGTTGTCCATGACGATCTCCCCGGTGATCGAGGCGCGCAGGCCAACCTTGCCGTGAATCGCCGGAGCGGACAGGCCTTCCCAGCCTTTCTCCAGCACGAAACCACGAATCTCGCCGGCATCGTCCTTGGCCCAGACCACGAATACATCGGCGATCGGACTGTTGGTGATCCACATCTTGCTACCGGTCAGGCGATAACCGCCTTCGACCTTCTTGGCGCGCGTGACCATGGAGCCCGGATCGGAGCCATGGTTCGGCTCGGTCAGGCCGAAGCAGCCGATGTACTCGCCACTGGCCAGCTTGGGCAGGTATTTCTGCTTGGTCGCTTCATTGCCGAACTCGTTGATCGGCACCATCACCAGAGACGACTGCACGCTCATCATCGAGCGGTAACCGGAATCGATGCGCTCCACTTCACGAGCAATCAGGCCATAGCACACATAGTTGAGGCCACTACCACCGTAGGCTTCGGGAATGGTGGCGCCGAGCAGGCCGGTTTCGCCCATTTCACGGAAGATGGCCGGGTCGGTACGCTCATGACGGAACGCCTCGAGCACGCGAGGGGCCAGCTTGTCGTCGGCGAACTGTTGGGCGCTGTCGCGCACCATGCGCTCTTCTTCGGTCAGTTGCTGATCGAGCAGCAGCGGGTCGATCCAGTTGAAGCTTGCCTTGGCCATTGCGAGAAACCTCGAAGCAGTGAAGTGTGCGGTCGGCTCAGCCGACCCTGAATGGCGTTGATCCTAGGCCGGCTTCAGACAATGGACAAACGAGGATTTTGCACAAACCTGTGCTTTTTACTCACTTCGAGATAGCTTAATCGGCAAAATGGATCACCTATGAGTGAGGCTTTCGCATAAATGCGCCGCAAGATTCCCAGTACCGCCGCCCTGGTCGCCTTCGAGTCCGCAGCGCGCCACCAGAGCTTCACCAAGGCGGCCGACGAACTGAACCTCACGCAGAGTGCGATCTGCCGGCAGATCGGCGGGCTGGAGAGCTTCCTCAATGTTGAACTGTTCCGCCGTTCGCGGCGCGGCGTGGTGCTGACCGAAGCGGGCGTCGCCTACAGCCGTAAGGTCGCGGCACAACTCGACGCCGTCGAGCGAGACACCCTGGCATTGATGGGCAACCAGGGCACCACCAGCATCGAGCTGGCGGTGGTACCGACCTTTGGCACGCAGTGGCTGCTGCCCCGCTTGCGCACCTTCCAGCAGTTGCACCCCGAAGTGACGGTGCATCTGACCAATCGTACGCGCCCCTTTCTGTTCGCCGACACTCATTTCGATGCCGCCATCTATTACGGTGACGCCGAGTGGTCAGGTACCGAGGCGCATTTCCTCATGCATGAACACCTGCTGCCGGTATGCAGTCCGGCATTGCTGGGCGAAACCCCCGTGACGATCGAACGTATCGCCGCGCTACCCCTGCTGCAGCAGACCACCCGCCCCTACGCCTGGCGTCAGTGGTTCGCAGCTCAGGGCATGAGTGTCGCCCGCGACATGACCGGGCCACGCCTGGAGCTGTTCTCCATGCTGGCCCAGGCAGCGAAGCATGAAATGGGCATCGCCCTCATCCCTCCCTTCCTGATCCAGCACGAACTGGAAGAGGGAAGCCTGATGGTCGCCCTCGACCGTGCAGTACCGAACAACGACCGCGCCTATTACCTGATGGTGCCGGAGCGCAAGGCAGAGTCCGCAGCACTGAAGGCGTTTCGCGACTGGCTGCTTGCAGAGGCCGGCGCCTATCGACAGCAATGACCACCGGATCGACCATGCCTCGTTCAAACCCTTGAGCGCGCAAGAAAGAACAAATAGAGACTGGTAGCATTTCAATAGTCACGCTACAAAGCTAACTGACAAATAAGTACGTCAAAGCCACTACTTTCGGGCTATAGCACTATTTCGAACACCCCGTTCATTACCTTCGACACCTGGCGCAAAACGACCAGCGGTCATTCCCGCCGTGAATGTCGAATCGGCGCCGAATGCAGCACCATCCCTGCCTTTCCCCAGAATTCATGCGGCCTGCACGCAGTATGAAAATCCCTCATAGACCCATTACTTGTAGTAATCCATTTTTTTACTCCATAACTTCTTGTAAGGGTCTACGTTCGATTGCACAATGCCGCGCCTGCCCCCATGGGGCAGGGTTTGTGCTGATCCCCAAATCGCCGGCGTGCCAGCGTAGTGCGCAGGTTCACCCAAAAGATCACGCAGGAGATTAGAAGTGCACATCGGTGTTCCTCTCGAAACCCATGCTGGGGAGACGCGGGTAGCCGCGACGCCCGAGACCGTCAAGAAACTGGTTGGCCAAGGCCATCAGGTGACCGTCCAGGCTGGTGCCGGCATCAGCGCCAGCATCCCGGATAGCGCCTATGAAGCCGCTGGCGCCACCATTGGCAACGACTCGGCCGCCCTTGGCGCCGACCTGGTGCTGAAGGTCATCGCGCCTACCGACGCCGAGCTGGCGCACATGAAAAGCGGCGCCGTGCTGGTGGGTATGCTCAACCCGTTCTGCAACGACACCATTGCGCGCATGAGTGCCCGTGGCATTACCGCCTTCGCACTGGAGGCCGCGCCACGCACCTCCCGCGCACAGAGCCTGGATGTGCTGAGCTCGCAGGCCAACATCGCCGGCTACAAGGCCGTGATGCTCGCCGCCAACCACTATCCGCGCTTCATGCCGATGCTGATGACCGCTGCCGGTACCGTGAAGGCGGCTCGCGTGCTGATTCTCGGCGCGGGCGTAGCCGGTCTGCAGGCCATCGCCACGGCCAAGCGCCTGGGCGCTGTGATCGAGGCATCCGATGTGCGTCCTGCGGTAAAGGAGCAGATCGAGTCGCTCGGCGCCAAGTTCGTCGACGTACCCTTCGAGACCGATGAAGAGCGCGAGTGCGCCCAGGGCGTGGGGGGCTATGCCCGGCCAATGCCGCAATCCTGGATGGAACGCCAGGCCAAGGCCGTGCACGAGCGCGCCAAACAGGCCGACATCGTCATCACCACGGCGCTGATCCCGGGCCGCAAGGCGCCGACGCTGCTGCACGAAGCTACCGTGCAGGAAATGAAGCCGGGCTCCGTGGTCATCGACCTGGCTGCCGCCCAGGGTGGCAACTGCCCGCTCACCGAGGCCGATCAGGTCGTGATCAAGCACGGCGTGACCCTTGTCGGTCACACCAACCTGGCCGCACTGGTACCGGCGGATGCTTCCGCCCTCTATGCCCGCAACCTGCTGGACTTCCTCAAGCTCGTGATCGACAAGGAAGGCCGGTTCCAGCTCAACCTCGAAGACGACATCGTCGCGGCCTGCCTGATGTGCAATGCCGGCGAAGTCGTGCGCAAGAACGGCTAAGGAGTAGAGACATGGATCTGATTTCCGACGGCATCTACAACCTGATCATCTTCGTGCTGGCCATCTATGTCGGCTACCACGTGGTCTGGAACGTCACCCCGGCCCTGCACACTCCGCTGATGGCCGTGACCAACGCCATTTCCGCGATCGTGATCGTCGGCGCCATGCTCGCCGCCGCGCTCACCGTCACCCCGCTGGGCAAGGCCATGGGCACCCTGGCCGTGGCGCTGGCTGCGGTGAACGTGTTCGGTGGCTTCCTGGTTACCCGGCGCATGCTGGAAATGTTCAAGAAGAAGGCCCCGAAAGCCCAGGTGGAGAAGTAATCGATGAGCATGAACCTGATCACCGTTCTCTACCTCGTCGCCTCGGTGTGCTTCATCCAGGCACTCAAAGGCCTGTCGCACCCGACCACGTCGCGTCGCGGCAACCTGTTCGGCATGGTCGGCATGGCCATCGCCGTACTCACCACCGTGGGCCTGATCCATAAGCTGGGCAGCGAGCTGGCCGTACAAGGCCTGGGCTTCGTCATCGTCGGCTTGCTGGTCGGTGGCAGCATCGGCACCATCATGGCCAGGCGCGTCGAGATGACCAAGATGCCGGAGCTGGTCGCCTTCATGCATAGCATGATCGGCCTGGCGGCCGTGTTCATCGCCATCGCCGCCGTGGTCGAGCCGCAGTCGCTGGGTATCGTCGCCAGCATGCTCGATCCGATCCCGGCCGGTAACCGCCTGGAGCTGTTCCTCGGTGCAGCCATCGGCGCCATCACCTTCTCCGGTTCGGTGATCGCCTTCGGCAAGCTGTCGGGCAAGTACAAGTTCCGCCTGTTCCAGGGCGCACCGGTGGTCTTCAAGGGCCAGCACCTGGTCAACCTGGTGATCGGCCTGGCCATACTCGGTCTGGGCCTGTACTACACCTTCACCGGCGACATCACCGCCTTCGCCGTACTGGTGGCGCTGGCCTTCGTCATCGGCGTGCTGATCATCATCCCCATCGGCGGCGCCGACATGCCGGTAGTGGTGTCGATGCTCAACAGCTACTCGGGCTGGGCGGCTGCCGGTATCGGCTTCTCGCTGAACAACTCGATGCTGATCGTCGCCGGCTCCCTGGTGGGCTCTTCGGGTGCGATCCTCTCGTACATCATGTGCAAGGCGATGAACCGCTCGTTCTTCAACGTCATCCTCGGCGGCTTCGGCGCCGATGCCGACGCAGGCGGCCCGGCCGGTGCACAGCAGGAGCGCAATGTGAAGTCGGGTTCCTCCGATGACGCCGCCTTCCTGCTGACCAATGCCGACACCGTGGTCATCGTGCCCGGTTACGGCCTGGCAGTGGCCCGTGCCCAGCATGCGCTGATGGAGCTCGCCGAGAAGCTGACCCACCGTGGCGTGACCGTGAAGTACGCGATCCACCCGGTCGCCGGCCGCATGCCGGGGCATATGAATGTGCTGCTGGCCGAGGCAGAAGTGCCCTACGAGCAAGTGTTCGAGATGGAAGACATCAACTCCGAGTTCGGCCAGACCGACGTGGTGCTGGTGCTCGGCGCCAACGACGTGGTCAACCCGGCGGCGAAGAACGATCCGAAGTCGCCGATCGCCGGCATGCCGATCCTCGAGGCTTACAAGGCCAAGACAGTGATCGTCAACAAGCGCTCGATGGCCAGCGGTTATGCCGGCCTGGACAACGAACTGTTCTACATGGACAAGACCATGATGGTGTTCGGCGACGCCAAGAAGGTCATCGAAGACATGGTCAAGGCCGTCGAATAAGGCCTGATCAGACAGACAGGAAACCCGGCCTGGAGCCGGGTTTTTTGTGTGTGAAATCCCGGGAAAAATTGATTTTCAGGTCAAAGACCATAACAGATCAATTTCAAACTGTACCGCTCCATTGTTACTGCCTTAAGGGTTGCACCCGGGATATTATCCTGTGATTCTCGGTTGCACCCAGCCATTTCACTTATGACCAGTACAGTAGAATCAATTTCTGACCGAACAGTTACAAAGCAACCTATCTAATAGCACAACAATTTCTCACAGCTGTGACTACTGAGCGCAAGCGCGGCTCGGGATAATTTGCCCATCGAACGCAAACACCAGACCCGCCACAAGCGGAAGGATGACCACCATGGAACGTACCCTCAGTTCCGCCCTGCTCCAATCGCACAGCATCGCCAGCGCTACTTCTTCCTGGCCGCTTCGCCTGATCGCCACCCTCAGCCTGTGGCAGCGCCGCATCGTCAGCCGTCGTCAACTGGCTCGACTGGATGCCCGCCTGCTGGCCGACGCCGGTATCAGCGAAAACCAGCGCTACGTCGAACTGCAGAAGCCGTTCTGGCGCTGATACACCCTCTTTGCTCCCTCCCAAGTTGGGATCTTCTGAGAGCTCCACCGTCTCTGCTGCGGTGGGGCTTTCGTTTTATCCGCTACAGTCAGTGCCATCCGCACCAGTACAGTTGGTAAAAATCCTCAACTGATCCTGCACAATTGCTTCCTATTGCCTCTGCCTTCTCGGCTGCTCGCAGACGACCATGTATCCCCATCCTTGTCTTTCGGCAGGAGAGCCGTCATGGAACGTACGCGCGAACAGCGATCCGAACTTACACCCCCGATCCCCTTCGATTGGCTGAGCCTCTATTCCAGAGTGCGCCTCTGGCATCGCAACCGGCGTACGCGGCAGCAACTCGCCCGACTGGACGCACGGCAGTTGGCCGACGCGGGTATCAGTAGCGCTCAACGCAGCGAAGAGCTGGACAAACCCTTCTGGCGCTGAACCAGCGATAGAGCGGACACAGCCATTGGGCTAAGCTGCACAGGCGAGCAGCCCATCCGCTCGCGCTGTCCGGAGTGCCCCATCATGCATGCCAAGAACGTTCTGTTCGCCAGCCTTCTCACACTAAGCATGGCCAGCAGTGTCTGTGCCAGCAGTCTTGTCGCGACCACCGATACCTTGTTGGGAGCGCTCGCAGGCAGTGCAGAGGCACTGTCCGATGCGACCAGCTCGCTGCGAGATACCAAGGTCATCCGTGCCGCACGCGACGACGCCGCCAGCTTCGTCGCCAGTGCCGGAACGATTCGCGGCGTACGCCTGGAAGCAGCGCTCCTGCAACTGCGCCCGCACTACCCCGACGCGGATGATACGCGGCTCGCGCAAGCCATCCTCGCCTGGACTGGTAGCTGACCGGCCACGGCTTGGCCCTCCCCCCGGATTCCGCTAGCCTTGGTGCCCGTTGGCGAAGCTGCACAGCGTCCGGGAACCGGCCGGCTTCTGCTTCGTCCAAGCCTCCATCCGCCGTTCTTCGGAGTCATTCCATGCGTCGTTCGCTCATCCCCCTCGTCACCGCCTGTGCCCTGCTCAGCGGCCTGGCCCAGGCTCAGACCGTCGTTGCCACCAGCAACATCGTCGTGCGCGCCCTGGATCGCAGCATCAATTTCACCTCCGACACCACCACTTCACTACGTGACATGAAAGCAGTGGTACAGGCTCGTGAGGATGCCGCCAGCTTCGTCGCCAGCGCGGGCGAGATTCGCGGTGCACAACTGGAGGCGGCCCTGCAGGCCATCCGCCAGCAAGTGCCCGAAGCACAAGGCGCCAGCGACCTGCAATTGGCCGAAGCCATCCTCGCACTGTGATGCGCCTGGGCGCCTGGTTGTGCGGCGCACTGCTGGCCATGAGCACCGGCGCCACCCAGGCGCAGCTACGCCTCGAACTGGACGAACGAGCCCTGACAGCAGAGGAACAGCAGGCCAGCCAGTTGCTGCTGGACGAAGCCATGGCAGCCCTGCCGCCGCGTTTCATCGAGCGCCTGGATCGCCCGGTGCAGGTCAGTTGGCGCCGTGATATGCCGGAGGCGGTCTACGGCCAGGTCGGACGCCTAAGCGGTATAGAACTCAATGCCAGCCTGCTACCCAGGCTGGTCGATGGCTCCGCCGCACGCCAGCAGACCGGCCGCCCGCACGGCACTCAGCGCCGCGAACTGCTCGCCACCCTGCTGCACGAACTGACGCATCTCTATGACCGGGCACGCCTGTGGCCAGCAGCCGAACGCAGGCAGTTGCAGTACTGCCGGCAGCGCGCCTCCAGCCTGGGCGCGGTCGGCCTGCCGGACGAATGCCGTGGCCAGACCGAGCGCCGCTTCACCCTCAGTGACGATCCGCGCCTGCTCGATCTGGCAGGCTGGCCGCAGTCGGTTGGCAAACGCGGCGCACGAGAAATCGACAATGGCCAGGTTGCCCGCAGTCCCGACCCATACGAACTGAACAGCGCACTGGAGTTCGTCGCGGTCAATCTCGAATACTTTCTGCTCGACCCCAGCTACGCCTGCCGGCGCCCGTCGCTGGCGCGCCATTTCCGCGAGCATTTCGACTGGGCGCCACCAGACGCCCCCTGCGCCGACGGTTACGCCTACCTCAATGCCGGACGCGACTTCGCCAGCCAGCCACTGGGCCGTCTCGACCCGGAGCGGGTCTATCAGGTCGACTACCTGCTGGCCGAAGCCAACGAAGCCTGGATGAGCCGCTGGGGCCACAGCATGCTGCGCCTGGTGATCTGCGCACCCGGCCGCCCACGCGGCCCGGACTGCCGCCTGGATCTCGACCAGCACCTGGTACTGTCCTATCGCGCTTTCGTCGGCGATCTGCAACTCTCCAGCTGGAACGGCCTGACCGGCGTCTACCCCTCACGGCTGTTCGTCCTGCCGCTGGAACAGGTGATCGACGAATACACCAAGGTCGAGCTGCGTAGCCTGTCTTCCGTCCCCCTGAAGCTGTCGCGCGATCAACTGGAACGACTGGTGGCACGCGCCGCCGAACAGCACTGGAGCTATGACGGCGACTACTACTTCATCTCCAACAACTGCGCAGTGGAGACCCTCAAGCTGTTGCGCAGCGGCACCGACCATCCGCAGTTGCAGGCGCTCGACAGCATCCTGCCCAATGGCCTGCTGGAGCTGATGGACGCCCGCGGCCTGGCCGATACCCAGGTACTGGATGACCCGCGCGAGGCACTGCGCCTGGGTTATCGCTTCGACTCATTCCGCGAACGTTACCAGGCCATGTTCCGCGTCCTGCGCGAGCGCCTGCCAATCAGCCATGACAGTGTCGAAACCTGGCTTGCGCAACCCGCCGAAACGCGGCGTACCTGGTTCACCCGGGCGGATCTGCGCGCCAGCGCCGCCCTGCTGCTGCTGGAGCAGGCCGCGCTACGCCGACAGTTGCTGCTGGCTCAGGACGAGCTCAAACGCCGCTACCTGACGGGTCGTGCCGCTGGCGACCCGAGCTTGAACAGAGCCGGCGCTGCGCTGGAGCAGATTCTGGCCAACAGCGGCTTTCTCAGTCGCCCCGCCGAATTGCTCGAGGGCGGCTACGGCCTGCCGCAACAGAAGGAATGGGAGCGCCTGGAGGCCAACAGCCGTGAGCGCCAGCAGCAATTGCGCCAGCTCAGCGATGAACTGGATGGGGAAGTACGCGACCTGCTGCAACCGGAGCGCCTGGTCGAGCTGGAAGCCACCGAGGCCAACCTGATCACCCTGGGTGAACACCTGCGCACCCTGCACAAGGCCAGCGGCGGACTGGAGTTGCCCTAGGGCGGTGGCCGGTCGGCCTTGCTACGAACCGGAAATCCGTTCTTCGCGCTCTTGCGGCAGATGCGGATCGACCGTCAGCCACGACAGGCGGCTGCCTACCCAGATGTGCCGGTCGGCCGGGGCGTGCTCCGGCTCGTCCAGCGTGGCCACGGTGACGTCCAGCGTATCCGGGCTGAGCAGGGTGAACAGCGTCAGGTGGGCGCCACAGTCAGCGCAGAAGTAGCGCGTGCAGCTGGCTGACGAGGCGAAGGCTCGCGGGGTGCCACGCAGCCACTCAAACGACGAGTGGGGGATCGTGACCCAGGTGGTGAGTATGCCGCCCGTACTGCGCCGACAGATCGAACAGTGGCAATGGGCGATATCGTGCAGGGGTACCTCGATCCGGTAGCGCAATGCGCCACATTGGCAGCCACCTTCATGCCGTTCGCTCATCCCGCCTCCTCCTTGCATTGCCCTGGCTCGCTGACCAAGATAGGCGCTCACCACTACCGGGGGTTCCCGTGATCGATCTGCTGCTGGCCTTGTGGCCGTTGTTCGCCATGATAGTCGCCGGCTACTGGCTGCGCTTGCGCAACTTCCCCAGCGAGGCCTTCTGGCCCGGTGCCGAACGCCTCAACTACTTCATCCTGTTCCCCGCCCTGCTGTTTTCCAGCCTGGCCAGGGCCCCCCTGAACAATCCGGCGCTACCCCGTCTGGCGCTGGCGGTAGTGCTCGGCCTGGGCATTGCCTGGATCACCCTGCTGCTGGCTCGCCGCCTGCGTGGCTGGCCAGCCGGGCGCTTCGGCGCCATCACCCAGGGCATCCTGCGTTTCAATACCTACCTCGGTCTGGCCGCAGTGGGCAGCCTGTTCGGTCAGGAGGGACTGACCCTGGCGGCTATCATGCTCGCGCTGATGGTGCCAACAGTGAACGTGCTGTCGGTCTGGTCGCTGACCGCTGAGCGTGGCATCAGCGCACGCAGCCTGCTGCTGCCGATTCTCAGCAATCCGCTGATCCTCGCCTGCGCCGGCGGTGCCCTGTTCAACCTGACGGGCATCGGCCTGCCCGGCGGCACCGATCGCCTGCTCAGCCTGCTGGCGGCCGCCAGCCTGCCACTGGGCCTGCTCTGTGTCGGTGCCGCACTCAAACCCGAGCAATTGGGCGGTGAAGTTCCTGCGCTGGCCTGGAACAGCGTGCTACGCCTGCTGGCCATGCCTCTGCTGGCCTGGGCCGTAGCCTGGGGCCTGAATCTGCCGACGATGGAAAGCGCCGTACTGGTGCTGTTCTTCGCTCTGCCCACCGCGCCGACGGCCTACGTGCTGACCCGCCAACTGGGTGGTGACAGCCAACTGATGGCCGGCATCATCACCCTGCAAACGCTGCTGGCGGCCGGCAGTCTGGTGGCGATCATGATGCTGCTGGGCTGAGCGGTAATGTGGAGGCCAGGCTACTCCACGTAATTCTCGATCAGGCGCTGATACTCTCCTCGTGACCTGAGCGCTTCGAGCCCGCGATCAAAGCGCTCGATCAACTCGGCAGCACGCGGGTGTTGCCGGGACACGATGACATGCAACGTGTTGCTGTCGAACGTCGAGACCGAACGGTGAAATCGGTTCGCCGGGGCACCGGTACTGCGCAGGGCGCTTTCTCCCAGGTGGCGATCCGAGATGAACAGGTCATCACGCCGCAACAGCAACAGGCGCGCACATTCCCTCAAGCCCACCGGTGAATGGCGCCGCAATACCCCTTGTTCCACCAGAGCCTGAACCTGCAGCGGTAGCTGCCAGCCGAGCGGATAGCACAGACGCTTGCCCCGCAGATGAGTCAGATCCTCGAGTTCGATACGGTCTCCGGCACGGCTGAACAGATGCTGCTCGGTCACATACATCGGTGTCGAATAGAGAAACTTCGCTTCGCGCTCGGCAGAGCGTACATAGGGAAAGGTCGCATCGTACTCGCCACGCAGGGCCTTCAGGTAACCACGATTCCAGGGTAGCCAGTCGAGGGTGATATCGATCCCCTGGTCGGCCATTGCGGCTCGCACCACCTGGGCAAACATGCCCTGGCCAGGCAGGGTCTTGCCGGTGAAAGGCGCGTAATCATCCCCTGTCACCAGATGCACGCTTTGCGCCTGCACCGCCGTGCAGATCAGCAGACCCAGCAGAGCTGCCCCCCAATATCCCACCTGCTCCTCCAGTCTTTGACGCCAGGGTGCCCAAATACACCGTCGATTGACTCTTGCCTGCGATCCGAAGACTGTCCAGCCTGATGCGGCCTCAGGCGATTTCTTGACACAAAACAATCGAACCGCAGAGACGCCCGCTATCCTTGCCGCAACACGAACGAGCAATGGCCTGCCGATGAACGATACACCCACCCCGGATCAGCCCGACGTATTCCCCTATCTGCAGCTGATGCACCAGCACGGCGGCTCCGACCTGTTCTTCAGCGTCGGCGCGCCCCCGCACATGAAGGTCGAGGGGCACAGCCAAGCGGTTGGCCAGCGCGTGCTCAAGGCTGGCGAGGTGCAACAACTGGCCTACCAGTTGATGACCCAGAAGCAGGTCGCCGAGTTCGAGCGCGATCTGGAGATGAACCTGGCGGTGAGTCTGCAAAATGCCGGACGCTACCGGGTCAACGTCTATTACCAGCGTGGCGAAGTGGCCATGGTGGTGCGCCTGATCAAGAGTCAGATCCCCGATTTCGAGGCCCTTGGTCTGCCCAGGCTGCTGGAAAAACTGGCGATGCAGGATCGCGGGCTGATCCTGGTCACTGGCGCCGCAGGTTCGGGCAAGTCGACGACACTGGCAGCGATGCTCGATTTCCGCAACCGCCACAAGAGCGGACACATCGTCTGCATCGAAGATCCCATCGAGTTCCTGCACAGCCACCAGCGCTCGATCATCGACCAACGCGAGGTCGGCCTGGACACCCATAGCTTCGACGATGCCCTGCGCAACGTGCTGCGCGAAGCGCCTGACGTGATCATGCTCGGCGAGATTCGAGACGCCGCTACCATGCAGCATGCGCTGCACTATGCCGAAACCGGCCACCTCTGCGTTGCCACACTGCATGCCACCAGCAGCAGCCACGCGGTGGAGCGGATCGCCCGCTTCTTTCCGGACGAAGCGCGCAAGCAGGTGCTGGCCGACCTTGCCCACAATCTGCTGGCAGTGATCGGCCAGCGCCTGGTGCCCGGTATCGCACAGAAGCGTGTGGTGGCGGTGGAGCTGATGCTGGGCACGCCTTATATCCGCGACCTGATCCAGCGCGATGAGCTGGAAGAGTTGCGCGAGGCCATTGCTCGTGCCGCCGAGCAGGGCTTGCAGACCTTCGACCAGCACCTGTTCGCCCTGCTCGAAGCCGGCCGCATCAGCCTGGCCGAGGCGCTGAAGTTCGCTGACTCGCGCACCGACCTGAGTCTCAAGTTCAAGCTCGAACGCGGCTTCTCCGCCGACGACGCCGAGCTGAAGGTACTGCGTGACGGCTGAGCCGATTTCCCCGTGCCACTGGCGCATCGACGATTTTCGGCCGATGCTCAGTAAAGGCCGGATCGCTCGACGCTCCAACCGGCCGGCTTCGGGGGAGCCGCCTTATGCTGACCCTGCTCAATCTTCTGTCCGCCATCGCCCTGCTGGTCTGGGGCACTCATATCGTCCGTACCGGCATCCTGCGCGTGTTCGGTTCGCAGTTGCGCACGGTGCTCAGCCACAACATCAGCCGCCGGCCTCTGGCCTTCGCGGCCGGTATCGGCGTCACCGCGCTGGTGCAGAGCAGCAACGCCACGGCGCTGCTGGTCACCTCGTTCGTCGCCCAGGGACTGATGGCCCTGGCGCCGGGCCTGGCGATCATGCTCGGCGCCGATGTCGGCACGGCGCTGATGGCCCGGGTGCTGACTCTCGACCTGAGCTGGCTCAGCCCACTGCTGATCTTCATCGGGGTGATCTTCTTCCTCTCGCGTCGGCAGACCCGTGCAGGCCAGCTCGGACGCGTGGCCATCGGCCTGGGCCTGATGCTGCTGGCGCTGGAACTGATCGTCGTCGCCGCCACGCCGATCACCGAGGCACGCGGTATCCGCGTGCTGTTCGCCTCGCTCACCGGTGATCTGATGCTCGATGCACTGCTCGGCGCCCTGTTTGCCCTGCTCACTTACTCCAGCCTGGCCGCCGTACTGCTCACCGCCACGCTGGCCGGCGCGGGCCTGATCAGCCTGCCGGTGGCCATCGGCCTGGTGATCGGCGCCAACATCGGCAGTGGTCTGCTGGCCTTTCTCACCAGCAGCCTGCAGAACCCGGCCGGACGCCGCGTGGCCCTGGGCAGCCTGCTGTACAAACTGATCGGCCTGTTGCTGGTGCTGCCGGTGCTGCAACCGCTGGCCAACTGGCTGGACGGCCTGAACTGGCGGCCGGCTGAGCTGGTGATCTTCTTCCACCTGCTCTACAACAGCCTGCGGGCACTGCTGATGCTGCCCACGGTCGGTTTCATGGCGCGCTTCTGCAACTGGCTGTGGCCCGACCGCAAGGAAGACATCGATACCGCCCATCCCCGCCATCTGGATCCGACCGCACTGTCCACACCCAGCCTGGCACTGGCCAATGCAGTGCGTGAAACCTTGCGTATCGGTGATCAGGTGGACACCATGCTCGGCCATCTGCTGCCGGTGCTGACCAGCCATCAGCCGGCGCTGAACAAGGACATGCGCCGGCTCGATGACGAAGTCGACAGCCTGTGTCGAGCCGTGAAGCTGTATCTGGCGCAGATCCCCCGCGAGGCGCTCAGCGAATCGGAGCGCCAGCGCTGGGCGGAAATCCTCGAGCTGGCGGTGAACCTGGAACAGGCCGGCGATCTGATCCAGCGCATGCTGAACAAACTGCAGAACGAAAAGACCGCGCAACGACGTGCCTTTTCCGAGAAAGGGCTGGAAGAGCTCACCACCCTGCATGCGCAACTGATGGCCAACCTGCGCCTGGGACTGAGCGTGTTCGTCAGCGCGGATCGTGCCAGCGCCAGCCAGTTGCTACGGGAGAAACGCCGCTTCCGCGCCCAGGAGCGGCGCCTGGCGCATGCCCATATCGGCCGCCTGCAACGTCAGGTGGTGCAGAGCATAGAGACCAGCTCGCTGCATCTGGAGCTGATCGCCGACATGAAGCGCCTCAACTCGCTGTTCTGCGCCAGCGCCTATGCGGTGCTGGCCGATGGCGAAACCGGCGCGCTGCAACTCGAAGGTGGCGAATAGGTTCTATAGCCAGCCACGCTCGCGGTAATAACGCTCGGCCCCTTCGTGCAGCGGTGCCGTCAGGCCGCTGGCGATCATCTCACGAACCTGTAGCCTGGCCAGTGCCGGGTGCAGCTCGCGCAGCCGGTCGAGGTTGTCGAACACCGCCTTGACCAGTTCGTACACCACCTGCGGGTCGGCATTGGACGAGGTCGCCAGCACGGCTCTGGAGCCGATCGAAGGCGTCGGCTGATCGTTGCCCTTGTAGAGGCCGGCGGGAATTTCATCACGACTGTAATAGGGCCGCTCCAACAGGCGCTCGACGGCGTCGCCGTCGAGCGGCACCAGAACGGCATCGACCGTCGCCGTGGCCTCCTCGATCGCAGCGTTGGGGTGACCGACGAAGTAGATCATGGCATCGATGTTGTCTTCGCCCAGGGCGCTGGCCTGTTCGGCCGCCTTGAGTTCGCTGGCGACGGCGAACGTGGAGCGATCCCAGCCCTTGGCGGCCATGATCTCCTCCAGTGTGTCACGCTGCCCAGAACCGGGGTTGCCGATATTGATGCGCTTGCCCTGAAGATCGTCCAGGCCCTGGATCCCGGCATCGCGTCGGGCCAGCACGGTGAACACCTCGCGCTGCAGCGAGAACAGGGCACGGATGTCGCTCATGGCCACCTCGCCCTGAAACGGCCCCGTCCCTTCGCGCGCTTTGTACAGGTGATCAGCCTGCATGATGCCGAAGTCGAACTCACCGTTACGCATGCCATGTACGTTGGCTATGCCGCCGCCACTGGCGGTGGCGTTGCAGCGAATGCCGTGCTCGCTCGAATGCTGATTGAGCAAGGCGCAGATGGACTGGCCTGTCGCGAAGTAGACGCCCGTCTGGCCCCCGGTGCCTAGGGTGATGAAGGTTTCTCCGGCCTCTACGGCACCGGCCAGCATTACCCCCACCAGCCATGCCATGGCTCTGCCTTTCATGCGTCTACCTCCTTCTCCTGCGACTGACACTCGGCACACCACCGATGACAGACATCCTAAACGCTCAGTACCAACCTGCCAGCGATGCCCCACCCGCACACTATCGCCAATACCGCGCATTGGGCAGAATCGGCGCATGCCAAACCCACTCGCCACCACCACGCAGGCCTCGGTCAGCGCCAGCCTGACCCAGGCAATCCTGCATGCCGCCAGCCGCCTCGGTCTAGACCGCCAGGCATTGCTGGACACCTGTGATCTGCAAGAGCAGCAACTGATCGACCCCGATGCGCGCGTGCCGTTCAGTGTTCAGGAGGGTCTCTGGCAGGAACTGGACAGCCGCCTGCAACATCCGGAGCCCGGCCTGCTGCTGGGGCGCAACCTCACACCGGGGCCATTCAGCGTGCTCAGCTACCTGCTGCAAAGCAGCGCCACGCTTGGCGATGCGCTGACGGCCGCACTGCGCTACCAGCGTCTGGGGGGTGAAGGCGGCGAATTACAGGTCGAGGAGCAGGGCGACGCCCTGCTGCTGATCTATCGCCCCCTGCACCCCGAGCATCCGGCCACGCGCATCCGCGTGCTGGCCATGCTGGCCTGCTGGGTGCAGATCACCACTCCCTTGCTCGACGACTTTCACCTGCTCGGCGCCCGCTTCCGCCATGCCGAGCCGCCAGACCTCACGCCCTATCGGGACGTGTTCGCCTGCCCGCTGCATTTCGCCGCCCGCGACTATGCCATTGCCGTACCCCGTGCGCTGTGCCATCGACCGCTGATGCAGGCCAACCCGCCCTTGCAGCAATTGTTGCGGCAACACGCCGAGGCGCTGCTGGCGCGCCTGCCCAGCGCCAGTCTCAGCGCTCAGGTGATCGGTCTGCTCGGCGAGCAACTGGCCCATGGCGAGCCGGATCGTGGCGAACTGGCGCGCAAGCTGAACCTGAGCGAGCGAACCTTGCAGCGGCGCCTCGCCGAGGAAGGTTGCAGCTACCAGCAACTGCTCAGCGACACCCGCCGCCAACTGGCCGAGCAGCACCTGCGTGAAGGGCGCCTGCCCGCAGCGGAAATCGCCCTGCTGCTGGGCTATTCCGAGCCCAGCGTGTTCTTCCGCGCCTTCCGCCAATGGAGTGGGCTGACACCCGGTGAATACCGCGCACGTCATTGCAACGGGTCACCGAAGTGACCGGGCAGTCGTCGAGCACGACCACGACCCGGACTGACCCTGATCAATAAATCACCAACAGCAGCGCTCTAGCATTGCTAGCCATTTGCCACATAGCGCGACCGTCATGCCCCAGACTCACCTGCTGCTCAGCCTGCCGGACGCAGAGTCCGGCCAACGGATAGCACACCTGCTGCGCCGCCAGGCGCCTCATTGCCAGGTCATCGGCGACATCGATGGATGCGGGCAAAAGCCTATGTGCCGCTGGTTGCAACGCCTGCCGGCAGGCAGCCTGGGCGCAGTGCATGCCAGTCTGGACGATGCCATCGAGGTGCTGGAGCGTAGCCGGCATGCCTTCAAGTCCGTGCAACTGGCCGAACTGCGCAAGCGCCTGAGCCTGTTGCGCGAAGAGTTGTCCAGCCTGGGCCAATTGCGGTAAAACCTAGCCGCAGTAGGTTCCGCCCCAATGCGGAGACCGGCTTTGCCGGGCAGGACACAGGGCCTGCAAGACAGAGCGCCGCTGGCCGCCTTCCTTCGAGGAAGCGCGGCCGGCGGCGCTTTTTTTGGCCTGCCGTTTGTGGCGAACACCCTGCGAGCAGCCGCGGAGCGGGTCAGAACGCTCCCGGAATCTTTTGCGCTGAAGGAAAAGCACGAGGCTGAGATGGGCAACGAACAAGAATTCCAAGACCTGCTCCAACACATCGCCCCGGATCTGGAGGAGCTGCGCCAGCGGCTACGTTTTCTCGATTGGCGTCAGGCCGACAACGAACGCCTGTCGCGCTGCGCACAACGGGTCGAGCGCGCCAATCAGAACTTCGTCGACACCCTCTACCAGGAACTCGCCGACTACCCGGCGCCAGCCGCCATTCTCGGCGATCCGGTCATCACCGAGCGCCTCAAGCAGCGTCAGGCGGACTATTACCGCGGCCTCTGGCAAAGCCCGCTGGACGAAGCCTATGTGCTGGAGCGCCTGCGCATCGGCTGGGTGCATCAGCGCACCGGGGTCGACCTGAAGTGGTACCTGGGCGCATACCGCCTGTATCTGGATCAGTTGCTGGGCGAACTGCTCGGCTCCTCGGTGGCCAGCGATTGCTTCTCCAGCCTGATCAAGAAGGTGTTCTTCGATGTCGGCCTGGCGCTGGACAGTTATGGCGCTGCCCAGCGCAAGGCCCTGCAGGACAGCGAAGCACGCTATGCCCGTGCCATGCGCGGCGCCAACGACGGACTGTGGGAATGGCAGCTGGAGCAGGATCAGCTGTACCTCTCCGAACGCTGGATTCGCATGCTCGACCTCGACCGCGACAGCCTCTCGCCTACCAGCCGAAGCTGGTTCGGCCGTGTGCACGGTGACGACCTGCCCGGCCTGCGCCAGGCCATCGACAACCACCTGCGCGGCCTGACCCCTTCCTTCATCATGAATACCGTATCCGTCGTCAGGACGGCAGCTACCTGTGGGTGCTGGTACGTGGCGTGGCCGAGACCTGTAGCGGCGGCCTGCGGCGCATGGCCGGCTCGCAGAGCGACATCAGTCAGCGCCGCGCAGCCGAAGAGCAACTGCACCATGCCGCACGCCATGATCCGCTCACCGGCCTGGCCAACCGTGCGCGACTCGGAGAACTGCTGCAACAGGCCGTGCAACGCCAGCAACGCCCCGGAGCACGCGAAGCGGCCCTGCTGTTCATCGACCTCGATCGCTTCAAGCTGATCAACGACAGCCTTGGCCACCAGGTCGGCGACCGCGTGCTGGTGGAAGTGGCCGAACGCCTCGATCATTGCCTGCGGCCGGGTGATCACCTGGCGCGCTTCGGTGGCGACGAGTTCGTCGCCCTGCTCGACGACCTGGCCTGCATGAGCGACGCCGAACGGGTCGCCCAGCGCATGCTGGAGAGCCTGCATGCTCCGCTCCGCTTGCCGGAGCAGACCCTGACGGTCAGCGCCAGCATCGGCATCGCGGCCTTGCAGGAGAGCGGCCAGCCACTCGATCCGTTGCAGGCGGCCGATCTTGCACTGTACCGGGCCAAGAGCGCGGGCAAGGCTCAGTTCGCCCGCTACAGCAACGAATTGCAGCAACAGGCGCAGCGCCAGCTGGAGTTGCAGAACGCACTCGCCCAGGCCGGTGCGCGTGGCGAATTGCGTCTGGTGTACCAGCCGATATGCCACCTGGACGGCAACCAGCCGCAATTGATCGGCGTGGAAGCGTTGTTGCGCTGGCAACACGAAAACCGTGATATCTCACCACTGGAGTTCATTCCGTGCCTGGAAGAATCCGGTGAAATCCTCGCCGTCGGTGACTGGGTTCTGCAACAGGCCTGCAGCCAGGTTCGCGCCTGGCAGCAGAATGGACAGCCGCACCTGCGTTGCTCGGTCAACCTGTCCAGCCGTCAGTTGCAACAGAACGACTTCGCCGTACGGGTCGCCGATATTCTCGCCGAAACCGGCCTGCCGCCCTCCAGCCTGGTGCTGGAGATCACCGAAAGCCAACTGATGGAGGACAGCGCGCAGAACCTGGCCTGCCTGCGCGAACTGGCCAGCCTCGGCATCCAGCTGGCTCTCGACGATTTCGGCACGGGTTACTCCTCGCTCGGCTACCTCAAACGCTTTCCCCTGCACATCATCAAGGTGGACAAGAGCTTCATCGCCGGCGCTCCGCAAGACACCGAATCGCTGGCCATAAGCCGGGCGATCATCGGTCTCGGCCATAGCCTGGGGCTGGCGGTGGTGGCCGAAGGTGTGGAGAAGCAGTCACAGCTCGACTTCCTCGGCCACGAAGGTTGTCACTACGCCCAGGGCTACTGGTTCAGCCGCCCTCGCGCACCGCATGAACTGGAGCGTCTGCTCAACGGAGAAGATTGTTTCGATGGCCTGTGGTGCCCGCTGGGGGAGAAACGTGCAGAAGAGGTGCAGGCATGAAGCGCAACCTGCCCGTGAGTGGCCGCCAGATTCCGGTGCCACCCCAGACCAGCATTCTCTCCACCACCGACCTCAAGGGTGCGCTGACCTACGTCAACCCGGACTTCGTCGCCCTGAGCGGCTTCAGCGAAGACGAACTGATCGGCCACAACCACAACATCGTCCGTCACCCGGACATGCCGCCTGCGGCCTTCGCTCACCTGTGGCAGACCCTCAAGGCCGGGCGCTCGTGGATGGGCCTGGTGAAAAATCGCTGCAAGAACGGCGATCATTACTGGGTCAGCGCCTACGTCACCCCCATGCGCAAGGACGGCCGCGTGGTCGAATATCAGTCGGTGCGCACCGCCGCCAGCGACGCACAGATCGCTGCCGCCGAGGCACTCTATGCCGAGCTTCGAGCGGGCCGCAGCCCCAGGGCCTTGCGCCGACCGCGTCTGAGACCGGCGAACTTCCTGAGCCTGCTCGGCCTGGCGCTGCCACCTGCCGTCGCGCTGATTCTCGGGCTGACACCGGATATGCCCCTGCTACCGCTACTGGCGGCCAATGGCAGCGTTGGCCTGCTGCTGGCCGGCATCATCCAGCACAGGCTGCGACCGCTGACGAAGCTGGCCGTGCAAGCCCGCAAGCATGCCGACAACCCCCTTGGCCAGTATCTGTACAGCGGCCGGCGCGATGATTTCGGCGCCATCGCCTTCGCCCTGCAAAGCCTGCAGGCCGAAGCCGGCGCCGTGGTCGGACGCATCGCCGACTCGGCGCGACAACTCAGCGGCGAGGCCGGACAACTGGCCGGCGCGGTGGAGCACCACAACAGCGCGACCCTGCAACAGCGCCAGGAAACCGAGCAGGTGGCCAGCGCCATGGGGCAGATGGCAGTGAGCGTTCAGGAAGTGGCACGCAACGCCCAGCTCAGCGCCAGCGCGGCCAGTGCCGCGGATCAGGAGACCGACGACGGCCGCGCACTGGTGGAAGACACCCGCAGACAGATCGCCACCCTCGCCGAGCAGTTGCAGTGCAGCCATGTTCAGGTTCGCCAGTTGGCCGACAGCAGCCGGGAAATCGGCAAGGTGCTGACGGTGATCGGCGACATCGCCGAGCGCACCAACCTCCTTGCCCTCAACGCCGCCATCGAGGCGGCTCGTGCCGGCGAGGCCGGCCGCGGTTTCGCCGTGGTGGCCGACGAAGTGCGCGCACTGGCTCGTCGCACCCAGGGCGCGACCCATGAGATCGACACCATCATCGGCGCCCTGCAAGGCAGCATCGATGGCAGCGTCACCGCGATGATCGACAGCCAGCAGCGCGCGCAGGCCATTGCCAGCCAGGCACAGGAGGCCGCCGAGGCGCTCGGCGGGATTACCCGGCGAGTCAGCCAGATCAGCGACATGAACCTGCAGATCGCCAGCGCCGTGGAGCAACAGAGCGTCGTCGGCGATGATATCCAGCGCAACCTGCATGGCATCCGCCAGGCCTGCGAAAGCACGGCCGAGGCCAGTGCCCGCAGCCATGGCAGTGCCGAGCAACTCGCCGACCTCGCCGCACGCCTGCAACTACTGGCCGAACAGTTCTGGAGCCAGCGCCAGAGCCAACCCGGATGAGGTGTGTCGATCTGGCACCCGCCAGCGAAGGCATCCGCACATCACGCGCGTCGATTATGACTATGCCTGCGCACCGCGTGCGAACCCGGAAGCCAAGGGGTTAGAGTACCCGGCCAAGCAACGAGGAGACTCCCCATGAGCCGACTGGCCTCCGTCAAGCTCTCCACGCTCGACCTGGCGCCGATTCGTGACGATGGCGACGCCGCTCAGGCCCTGCACAACTCGCTGGCCCTGGCCCGACATGTCGAAAGCCTCGACTTCGAGCGTTTCTGGGTAGCCGAACACCACAACATGGACGGCATCGCCAGCTCCGCCACTGCCGTGCTGATCGGCTACCTGGCCGCCGGTACCTCACGTATTCGCCTCGGTGCCGGCGGTGTGATGCTGCCCAACCATGCGCCGCTGGTGATCGCCGAACAGTTCGGTACCCTCGCCACGCTCTACCCCGGCCGTATCGACCTCGGCCTGGGTCGTGCGCCCGGTGCCGACCAGTACACCGCCCACGCCCTGCGCCGCAGCCGCGATGGCAGCGCCGAGGACTTCCCCAGCGACGTCGAGGAGCTGCAGGCCTACCTTGGCCCGCGCCAGGAAGGACAGCGCGTGATCGCCATGCCCGGTGCAGGTACCGAGGTACCGATCTGGTTGCTCGGCTCCAGCCTGTTCAGCGCGCAGCTTGCCGGCATGAAGGGGCTGCCCTATGCATTCGCCTCGCACTTCGCACCGCGTTACCTGCATGAGGCGATTCGCATCTACCGCAACCACTTCCGCCCCTCCGAGGTGCTGGACAAGCCCTACGTGATGCTTGGCGTCCCCCTGCTGGCGGCCGACAGTGACGAGCAGGCGCAGTACCTGGCCACCTCAGCCTATCAGCGCATTCTCGCCCTCGTACGTGGCCAGAGCCTGGTGCAGCGCAAGCCGGTGAAAAGCATGGACGGTCTCTGGTTACCACACGAGCGCCAGGCCGTCGGCGAATTTCTCGGCCTCGCCGCCATCGGCGGGCCGCAGACCGTGCGCCAGCGTCTGGAACAGTTGCTGGAGCAGACCGAAGCGGATGAGTTGATCTTCACCTGCGACATGTACGACTTCGCCGACCGCCTGCACGCCTTCGACATCCTCGCCGAGCTGCAACGCGACTAGCAGGCCGTTGAAAAACGTAGGCGAGGCAGCCAGTGCAATACCGATGGCGGCCTCGCAAGAACAGGCGAAAAACGGTCGGAGTCGCGCTCGACTTCACGAACTGTAGATGAGCATTTGACCAGGCTGGCGTTCCGGCCTGCCTTTAACGCAGCAATGGCAACGCAGGCAGTTTTTCACAGCCTGCCAAGTTCGAACTTGTGCGCATGACTGCCCTCTGAATCAGAACAGGCCGCCAGACCGGCGGCCGTGTTCATTCAATGGGAGACGCACATGAAAAAGACAGCATCGGCCCACTGGCAGGGCGGCATCAAGGACGGCAAGGGCACCATCAGCACCCAGAGCGGCGCCCTCAAGGAAGCCCCCTACGGCTTCAATACGCGTTTCGAGGACAAGCCCGGCACCAACCCCGAAGAGCTGATCGGTGCCGCTCATGCCGGCTGCTTTTCCATGGCGCTGTCCAAGGAACTGGGCGACGCCGGAATGACCGCCGAGAGCATCGACACCAGGGCGCAAGTGACGCTGGACAAGGTCGATGGCGGTTTCGAAATCAGCGCCGTGCACCTGTCGCTACGCGCGAAAATCCCCGGCGCCGACCGAGCCGCCTTCGAAAAAGCCGTGGAAACCGCCAAGACCGGCTGCCCGGTGTCCAAGGTGCTCAACGCCAAGATCACTCTGGAAGCCGTGCTCGACAGCTAAGCCAGCATGCGCGACGCACCCGGCGAGCTGTCGGGTGCGCCATGCTCAACGCGCATCCGGACACCGGCTAGATCGCCGTCCCACAACGCAGCACCTCACCGCGTGCCAACACGTTGCGCTGATCGTCATAGAGCCAGGCTTGCGCCTTCATCTGCATCTGACGGGCCTCGAGGCGATAGCGTTGGCCGGCGACAAAACCGTCGTAGCGCACGCGAATCTCGCAGGTCATGCGCAACGGCTCGCTCATCATGCCAAGCCCGCCACCACCACGTACTTCGAACTGGAAACGGGTTTCCAGCTCGTGCTTGCCGGGCGTCACCTGAAAGTAGCGACCATCCGGCCATCGTTTGTCATCCAGGCGGTCAGCCATCAGCAGCGTGTCGGCAGTAGAATACAGCTCGACCCAGGCCTGCTGAGGGTCGGGCTTGGGCAAGGGTGACGCACAGGCCCCGAGCATCAACAGGGCGGGAGCGAGAAGCAGGGCGCGCATGGCGACCTCCACGATGGGTTCAGACACCAGCCTACACCGGGAGGCGGGCAAAACCGAGGCGAAACGGGCGCATTCGTACATGCGGGACTGGAGACAATCGATGCGATCGGCTAGCGTGACGGCATGCCCAACGCCTCCTCTATCGACCTGCTGCGCCGCTTCGCGGTTCCCCTGCTCCCCCTGCTGCTGGCCGGCTGCTCGACCCTCGATTACTACACCCATCTCGGCCAGGGCCAATGGCAGTTGTTGCAGGCGCGTCAGCCGGTCGAGCGCCTGCTCGACGATCCCGCCACCGACGCGGGGCTGGCCAGGCGCCTGAGCCTGTCGCAGCAGGCGCGGGACTTCGCCAGTGCCCGGCTGCATCTGCCCGACAATCACAGCTATCGGCTGTACGCCGACCTGGGTCGCCCCTTCGTGGTATGGAATGTCTTCGCCACGCCAGAGTTTTCCCTCGAACCCGAACTTCACTGTTTTCCCATCGCCGGCTGCGTCGCCTATCGCGGCTACTACCAGCAGGGGCGTGCCCGCGGGGCAGCCGCCCTGCTGCGCCAGCAGGGCCTGGACACCTACATCGGCGGCGTGGAGGCCTACTCCACCCTGGGCTGGTTCGATGACCCGCTGCTCAACACCATGCTGCGCTGGAGCGACGAGCGCTTCATCGCAGTGATCTTTCACGAACTGGCGCACCAGCAGTACTACCTGCCGGGCGACACGGCTTTCAACGAATCCTTCGCCACCTTCGTCGAACACGAGGGACTGCGCCAATGGCATGCTGCCCGTGGGGAAACGCCACCGGCCAGCGACGACCGTCAGCGCCAGCAGTTCGTCGAGCTGGTGCTGGCCAGCCGCGAACGCCTGCAACACCTCTATGCCAGCGCCCTGCCAGCAGATGCCATGCGCGCCGCCAAACAGGCCGAATTCGAACGCCTGCGCCGCGACTATCGTGCTCTGCGCCAGCGCGAATGGGGCGGCCAGGGGCGTTATGACGCCTGGATCGAAAGCCCTCTGAACAACGCCAAGCTGCTGCCCTTCGGGCTCTATGATCAATGGGTTCCGGCATTCGCCAGGCTGTTCGAGCGCGAGGGGCGAGACTGGCCAGCCTTCTATGCCGCCGTGGCTGCGCTCGGTCGGCTGCCGGAAGCGGATCGTCGTACCCAGCTGGAAAGGTTGCGGCAAAACGACTAGAACTGCTGGGCAAAATGCCAGTCCAACCTATTCAGGTTTCGCCCAACACCGGAGGTACAAGCGATGCAACGACTGATTCCCGCCCTGGCTCTTATGCTGCTTGCAGGCGGCGCGCTCGCCGCGCCCAAACCCTGCGAAGAACTCAAGCAGGAAATCGAAGTGAAGATTCAGGCCAACAACGTGCCCAGCTACACCCTGGAGATCGTGCCCAACGCCGAAGTCCAGGACCAGAGCATGGTCGTCGGCAGCTGCGACGGCGGCACCAAGAAGATCATCTACCAGCGCAACGGCTGACAGCCGTGCTCAGGCACTGGGCAGAAATGCCCGGTGCATCTCTTTCAGCGTCTCGAAATGATAGGCCGGCGTCTCGCCGAGCAACTCCTCGCGACTGCCGAAACCGTACCCCACCGCCACCGCCTGCATGCCATTGCTGCGCGCACCGATCAGGTCATGCTTGCGGTCACCGATCATCAGCGTCGAGCCAGGCGCCAGCTGCTCCGACTCCAGCAGATGGGCGAGCAACTCCACCTTGTTGGTGCGAGTGCCGTCCAGCTCGCTGCCGTAGATGCGCTTGAAGTAGCGGTCGAAACCGAAGTGCCGGGCGATCTCCTCGGCGAACACCGTCGGCTTGCTGGTGGCGATGTAGAGCGTCCGCCCCTGCGCCACCAGGGATTCCAGCAGCGACTCCACGCCCTCGAACACGCGATTCTCGTACAGGCCGGTCACGCGGAAGCGCTCGCGATAGTGGTTGACCGCCTGCCAGCCCGTGGCCTCGTCCAGCGCATAGGTGGCCATGAAGCACTGCAGCAGGGGCGGGCCGATGAAGTGCTCGAGCGCGGTCAGATCCGGCTCATCGATCCCCAGCTTGGCCAGGGCGTACTGCACCGAGCGGGTGATGCCCTCACGCGGATCGGTGAGGGTGCCGTCGAGATCGAAAAGGAGGGTGGAATGATGCATGGCGAGCGCCTATTCGGAACCGGAACGGTCGCGAAGGATACCCGCCTTTGCCCGCTCGTTCACGCCTGGGCGACTTGTGCCCGGTAGCCCCAGCGCAGCCCGAGAAGGCTGAATGGCCACAACAGCGCCAGTTGCAGCAGGCCGAAGAACACCAGCAGCCCGAGATCACCCACGCCACCCACCATCAGCAACGCCAGCATGATGATCGCGCAGAGCACCGCGCTGCCGATCCACAGCCCCAGGGTGATCAGAGCCGCCAGGGCCAGGCGCCCACCGTTGAAACCCCGCACCTGTACCGGCAGGGCCGCACGCGCGGCGAGAAAAGCCACCAGCAGATACAGGGCGCCGTGCACCAGGTTGATCAGTCCTTCCCAGCCCTCGAGTTCATATCCGTAGAGCATCCCGCTCACCAGTTGAGTCGCCAGACCCGTCAGTTGCAGGAACGCCACCACCATCGCCAGCGCGAAACACCAGGCCAGCATCGCGCCCGGTACCTGCAGATCGCCCACGGCAGCCTCGGCCCGGTGCCGGAACAGATGCAGCAACAGCCAGAGCGGCAGCAACACCTCCAGGCAGAAATTCAGCAACCCGATGCACCACCAGACCAGGCTCATCAGCAGGCGCCCGCTGCCATAGACATCCACCTGCTCGTACAACCACATGTAGAGTTGCCCCGAGACGAAGCCGAGCCCCCAGGACAGCAGCAGGTAAGCCAGGCCATAACTCGCCAGCAACCCTGCCGGCTGCCGGTAGCTCGCCAGGCCATGGCGCTCCATGTAAACCTGCGCCAACCAGTAGACGGCCAGCCCGGCCATCAACAGGTGGCTGACCCAATAGGTCGCGACGTAGCGCACCCAGAAGTTGGCATCGGTCGCGACATCGTTCATCAGCCAACCGATCACCGACATCAGCATGCCGATGACGCTCATCAGCAGAATCACACCCACCAGATGCAGCGGCAGTACCGGTGGTCGTCGTAACGCCAGGCTCGGCGCCGGCTGTTCGGGGGCGAAGGGGTTGGGCTCGGTCATGGAACGATCCTTGTCGTGGGTGGAGTCCATCGCAATGGCAGCAGCATAGCGACCGTGGCGGTAGAGGAAAGTGCGACAGCCCGTTTGCGTGCTCCAGTCGACGCAAGTCGCGCACCTGTCGCCCACTATCGGCATACCCTTTTTTCGAACCGATTTCCGCACCTTTGAAATCAGGCACTTGGCGCTGGGGCAGAAAAGAGGGGAAAACCGCAATGGTTCGGTCTCTATCATTGAGAAACAAGCACTTGCCCGTTATCGTCTCTACTTCACTGCCGTGTAGGCAGCTCAGAAAAGCACATGCAGCCGGCCCGCTTAGACCTGCCCCTTCACTGCCGTGTAGGCAGCTCAGAAAAGACCCTGGCATTGTTCCTGATGATCCGGACGCTTCACTGCCGTGTAGGCAGCTCAGAAAACGCATACCTCGGCAGACGGCCCTATGGCCACCTTCACTGCCGTGTAGGCAGCTCAGAAAATCCGCTACGAGCCGCTGAACTGCCATAAGCACTTCACTGCCGTATAGGCAGCTCAGAAAATGACCATCTGCATGATGGCGGCCTTCTTGGTCTTCACTGCCGTATAGGCAGCTCAGAAAAAGGTGAAACGCACGTTCGGTGAAGAGTCTGACTTCACTGCCGTATAGGCAGCTCAGAAATGGTCAGTAAGCAGCAACTCGTCTGTCGTTACCTTCACTGCCGTATAGGCAGCTCAGAAATCGTCGACAATCTGTCCATGCCACGGCCAGCCCTTCACTGCCGTATAGGCAGCTCAGAAATCCACCTCTTCCACAGCCGATCCAGCAGCCGACTTCACTGCCGTATAGGCAGCTCAGAAAATAAAATGCACGAATACCTTTTTCAGGGATAGCTTCACTGCCGTGTAGGCAGCTCAGAAATACAACATGTACCAGCAGTTTGCTGGTGGCGGCTTCACTGCCGTGTAGGCAGCTCAGAAATAGTCGAGCTATACGAGCGCATGACCACTGGCCTTCACTGCCGTGTAGGCAGCTCAGAAAATGCCAGGGCCAGCCGAATTTCTGGATCAGATCTTCACTGCCGTATAGGCAGCTCAGAAACACTCCAGTACGCGGTTATGCAAGCGCTCCGGCTTCACTGCCGCGTAGGCAGCCCATACAACGCCTGATCAGCAGGCGTTCATTACTTGGCAGGCATCCCTCCACTTGGCACCCCCGAGCAAAAGAGCTTAACTGCGAGCACTGCCTCGGGAGCCTCTCATGGACGACATCAGCCCCTCCGATCTCAAGACCATCCTCCACTCGAAACGCGCCAACCTCTATTACCTTCAGCACTGCCGGGTGCTGGTCAATGGCGGGCGGGTGGAGTACGTCACCGATGCCGGCAGGCAGTCGCTGTACTGGAATATCCCCATCGCCAACACCACCACGATCCTGCTGGGTACCGGTACCTCGATCACCCAGGCAGCCATGCGTGAACTGGCCAAGGCTGGCGTGCTGGTGGGTTTCTGCGGCGGAGGCGGCACGCCGCTGTTCTCGGCCAACGAGATGGACGTGGAAGTTGCCTGGTTCTCGCCGCAAAGCGAATACCGTCCCACGGAATACCTGCAGAGATGGGTGAAATTCTGGTTCGATGATGACAAGCGCCTGGAAGCAGCCAAGGCCTTTCAACTGGCCCGTCTGCAACGCATACGCCATGCCTGGCTGAACAGCCGCCCCCTTCGGGACGCGGGCTTCCAGGTCGATGCGACAGCCCTCGGAAACGCCCTCGACACCTCGCGTGCTGCCATCCGGAGCGCGCCGGACAACACCTTTCTGCTCACAGAGGAAGCCCGCCTGAGCAAGCAGCTGTTCGCCCTTGCCGCCCGCGCCGTCAGTTACGGCGACTTCACCCGCGCCAGGAACGGCAGCGGCAGCGATCCGGCCAATCGCTTCCTCGACCACGGCAATTATCTGGCCTACGGTCTGGCTGCCAGCGCCACCTGGGTACTCGGCATCCCACATGGCCTTGCCGTATTGCACGGCAAGACCCGACGTGGCGGCCTGGTGTTCGATGTGGCCGATCTGGTCAAGGACGCCACCATCCTGCCGCAGGCCTTCGTCAGCGCCGTACGTGGCGACGAGGAACAGGCGTTCCGCCAGGCCTGCATCGAGACGCTTGCCCGTGGCGAGGCTCTGGATTTCATGATCGACACGCTCAAGACCGTGGCCGAGCAGGTCGGCGCATGAACGTATTGTTGATCAGCCAATGCGACAAACGCGCACTGGGGGAAAGCCGGCGTATCCTCGATCAGTTCGCAGAGCGCCGGGGCGAACGCACCTGGCAGACACCGATCACCCAGGCCGGCCTGGACACCCTGCGCAAACTGCTGAAGAAGACTGCCCGGCGCAATACCGCCGTGGCCTGCCACTGGATTCGCGGCAAGGATCACAGCGAACTGCTGTGGGTCGTCGGTGATGCCAGCCGCTTCAACGAACAGGGCGCAGTACCGACCAACAACACTCGCCACGATGTATTGCGCAGGGATGATGAAAACGACTGGCACAGCGCCGAGGACATCAAGCTGCTGGCGCAAATGGCGGCGCTGTTCCATGACATCGGCAAGGCCAATGCCGCATTCCAGGCCAAATTGCGCGGCAAAGGGCCGCTGGCCGACGCCTATCGCCACGAGTGGGTATCGCTGCGCCTGTTCGAAGCCTTCGTCGGCAGCGGTACCAGCGATGCGGACTGGCTACGACGGCTGATCGAGGGCGACGACAACTGGCAGCAGCGGCTACGCTGCGATCATCCACAAGCGCAGCCCAGTCCATTCATCAGGGATCATCTGCCGCCACTGGCCCAGGTCATCGGCTGGCTGATCGTCAGCCACCATCGACTACCTGTTGGCGAGGCCAACGCCAGAAGGCTACAAGCTCTGCCAGCCAGCATTCAGGCTGACTGGTGCGGCGCACGCCCGGATGCCAAACCGGCGGAAAGAGCTGCCTGCTGGCAATTTCCCCCCGACCATTTGCCATTCGCCAGCACCGCCTGGAACACGCGTGTCGCCAGTTGCGCTCAGGCCATGCTGGAACGCCCGGGCATGCTGCAAAACGCTGAAAAATGGCTGGCCGACCCTTACGTCATGCACCTGTCGCGCCTGGTGCTGATGCTCGCCGATCACCATTATTCGAGCCTGCCGAGCAACACCAATCTCGGTGACAAAGGCTTTCCCGCCCATGCCAATACGGATAAGAGCGGTGCGCTGAAACAGCGCCTAGACGAACACCTGCTCGGTGTCGCACAAGGCGCCCGACGCATCACCGGCATGTTGCCGCGTCTGGAGCGCAGCCTGCCGCGTATCGCCCGCCACAAAGGTTTCAAAAGGCGCGCCACGGACGAGCGTTTCCGCTGGCAGGACAAGGCCTTCGACCTGGCCTGTGGCCTGCGCGAAGCCTCCAGGAAACAGGGCTTCTTCGGCATCAACCTGGCCTCCACCGGCTGCGGCAAGACCCTGGCGAACGGTCGCATCCTCTACGCCCTGGCCGACCCGGAGCGCGGCGCACGATTCTCGATCGCCCTGGGCCTGCGCACCCTCACCTTGCAAACCGGCGAAGCCTACCGGGAAAAACTCGGCCTGGATGACGACGACCTGGCCATCCGAGTTGGCGGCACGGCGGTACGCGAGCTGTTCGAACTGGGCGCCCGCGAGCGACGGGCGGAGATCCAGGGTAGCGAGTCGGCGGCCAGCCTGCTGGACAACGGCCACGTGCACTACGAAGCCAACCTGGAGGACGGCCCTCTGAAGGACTGGCTGCAGCACGATCCCATGGCACACAAGCTGGTCAGCGCGCCGGTGCTGGCTTGCACCGTCGACCATCTGATCCCTGCCTGCGAGAGCACACGTGGCGGTCGGCAGATCGCTCCCATGTTGCGCCTGCTCACCTCCGATCTGGTACTGGACGAACCGGACGACTTCGATCTGACCGACCTGCCGGCTCTCACCCGACTGGTGCACTGGGCCGGGCTTCTCGGCAGCCGCGTGCTGCTGTCTTCCGCCACCCTGCCCCCGGCGCTGGTTCGTGCCCTGTTCGAAGCCTACAGCGCCGGGCGAACCGCTTATCGCCAGCACCGTGGCGAACCCGGAACCTCGGCAGACATCTGCTGCGCCTGGTTCGACGAGTTCGGCTGCCAGAGTAGCAACCACGCGGATGGCGAGCGCTTCGCCACGCAGCATGCGGCCTTTATCGGTCAAC
The DNA here is from genome assembly GCA_045291465.1 of Ectopseudomonas oleovorans. GTDB lineage: Bacteria > Pseudomonadota > Gammaproteobacteria > Pseudomonadales > Pseudomonadaceae > Aquipseudomonas > Aquipseudomonas oleovorans_B. Next base: position 37,990 of record CP152345.1, read on the forward strand.
GCCTGCAGCATTTGTGCAAACAGGAGGTGCGCCGCCGTGCCCGCATCGTGCAATTCAGTACCAACAGCCGCGAGCGCTCACGAATCTGCACCGAGCTGGCCGCCCAGCTCCCGGTCTGGATGCAGGAACTGCATCAGCACCATCACAGCCAGGCACCAGGCGGCCAGCGTGTCAGTTTCGGGCTGCTGCGCCTGGCCAATATCGACCCGCTGATCGAACTGGCTCAGGCGCTTCACGCTCAGGGCGCACCAGAAGGTCTGCGCCTGCACCTGTGCGTGTATCACTCGCGCTTTGCGCTGCTGCAACGCTCGGCCATCGAGCGCCAGCTCGATACGCTGCTCAGACGTCACGATCCCGAGGCGATCTTCTCCCAGCCGACGGTGCAGGATGCACTGACCCGCTACCCGGAGGCGGATCACCTGTTCATCGTGCTCGCCTCGCCAGTGGCCGAAGTGGGCCGCGATCACGACTACGACTGGGCCATCGTCGAGCCGTCCTCGATGCGTTCGATCATCCAGCTGGCCGGACGCATTCGTCGCCATCGGCCTGGCGCCTGCACCACGGAAAATCTCTATCTGCTGTCGCACAACCTCAAGGCCTTGCTGGGGATGAAGGAAGCCTTCGTCCGCCCCGGCTTCGAGAACGAACAGTGGCGCCTGAGCAGCCATGACCTGCGTGAACTGCTGCCTGGCGAGGCCTTCGCCATCGACGCCGCGCCGCGCATCGTCGAGACCAGCCCCTTGCAGCCGAAGACACGCCTGGTGGATCTGGAGCATGCGCGCCTGCGCGCCGAACTGCTCGGTGTGGGCGCCAGCAATACCACGCTGACCGCAGCACTCTGGTGGCAGACACCCGCCTCTCTGAGCGGCGTCATGCAGCACGCACAACCCTTCCGCCATGCTAGCCCGCAACTCGACTACGCCTTGCTGCCCGAGGAGGATGACGAAGCACGCCTCAGCTTCCAGCGCGATGAAGGGGACGGCACCTGGCGCCGCCTGAATAACCTGCTGACCGACCTGCCGCTGCAGTACGGGCCACGCATCCACAGTTGGGGTCACACCGGCTACGCAACCGAATTGGCCACGCTGGCCGAAGACAAAGGTCTGAGCCTGCGCACGTGTGCCATGCGCTATGGTCATGTGAGCCTCGATGGCCGATACGAAAACGGCACCTTGACCGACCGGCCCTACCCTTGGCGCTGGCATTGCGCTCTCGGTTTCGCACGCGGCACCTGATCCTCATGATCGTGAGGATTATCACGTCCTAGTTGGTTACACACCACAAATCCTCACAACTGTGAGGATTTTCTTGCCGAAGGATGCTTTACGTGCCAGATTCCTCACGATCATGAGGATTCAATATGCAGACTACACTCAAGAGCGCTGCCGAACTCGGCGAGCTGATACGCCTCGCACGCAAGGCTCAGAACATCCGCCAGGATGACGCAGCAGGCAGCATTGGCGTCAGTGAAAACTTCCTTGGCAAGGTCGAGCGCGGCAGTGAAAGCGTGCAATGGGGCAAGCTGTTCCAGGTGCTCGACGGCCTCGGCCTGCGACTGATCGTCGACTTGCCGGATGAGGTCGAGATGCGTCCCGGGGCGCGTGACGCATGAGACGCGAATTGCTGGCCTGGATCGATGATCGTCTGGTAGGGCACCTTCACGACGACAATGGCGTATGGAGTTTCCGCTATGCGGACAACTGGGCCGAGCTTGATCTCTGCCCGAACCTGGCAAGAGCCAGGGGTAGCATCGTCGACAGCAGCAGCCAGCGCCCGGTGCAGTGGTACTTCGACAACCTCCTGCCCGAAGAAGGCCAGCGCCAGTTACTGGCCAAGGATGCACGCCTGGATGCCAGCGACGCCTTCGCCTTGCTGGCGTACTACGGCGCCGAATCGGCCGGCTCACTGACCCTGCTGCCGCCGGGCGAAGCGCTGCCGAGAGGCGAACTGCGCGCCCTGACGGACGAAGCGCTGGCCAGACGCATCGAAGCCATGCCGCGCCTGCCACTGACCCACGAAGCCCATAAACGCATGTCACTGGCCGGCGCTCAGCACAAGCTGGCCGTGGTAGTCCAGGACGACCAGTTGTACGAGCCGGTCGGCGCCGCACCTTCGACTCACATTCTCAAGCCTGATCATCCCGAGCCGGCCTTCGCCCATTCGGTGATCAATGAATGGTTCTGCATGCGCCTGGCCGCACGCGTCGGTCTTGCGGTGCCCACCGTCAGACGCCACTACGTGCCCCAGCCGGTCTACCTGATCGAGCGTTTCGACCGAAAGGCACAGGGTGACACCTGGCAGCGTCTGCACAGCATCGACGCCTGCCAGATGCTTGGCCTGGATCGTCACTTCAAATACCAGGCCGGCAGCATCGAGCGCCTGGTTGAGTTGCTGACACTGACCACTGCTCCCGCTGTCGCCCGTACGCGCCTGTTCAACTGGCTGCTGTTCAACGTGCTGATCGGCAATACCGACGCACACCTGAAGAACATCAGCTTTCTGGTCGGCTCACGCGGCCAGCAGTTATCACCGTTCTATGACCTGCTGAGTACCGCTGTCTACGAGACCCGCGCCTTCGATCAGGATCGCTGGCCGCACGCCACGACACTGGCCTGGCCGATCCTTGGCGAGTCCCACCTCGCACGCATCGACCGCCAGCATCTGCTCGATGCCGCCGAAGCGCTCGGCATCAAACGCTCCCCGGCCGACAAACAACTGGAGCGGATACGCGGACGCATCGTCGAACAGGCCGATGCACTGCTGGCGGAAACCGAGCAGGAAAATACCGAACTGGCAGCCGAACGCCCGGAGCTGCGCGCCACCTTTGCAGGGGAAATGCGTTGCCTGCGGGCAATTCGCGCATTGCTGGCGGAGCAATCTGCTCGTTTGCGATAGGCACTGACGCGTAAAAGAAACGCCGTTTTCCTTACACGTAACGTTCGACGCATAAAGAGAACGGCCATTTCTCTAGATGAGGCTGCTTGCTCAGCAGTCGAGAGGAACACATAGGCGCAAAGCAATATTTCTGAGCTACCTGAGCGGTAGTTTCTTCAGAGTAGCTTACCTATTGATTTGCACTTTTTTGTTTTTTCAAAAAATCGAAACTTGCATGCCCTTCAATCTGCACTAGCCTACCTGAGCAGCAAGCAAAATGATGGCACCCGCTCCGAGGACAGGCAGTCCCTCCGGGCTCGAATGCTTCGCCTAAACAGGAGGTTCCATGGCGACGAAGAGCACAGCCGAATCAGCCGCCCTGCGCGACCTGATCCACACCTTCATCCACACCCGCCTGCAGGCCAAGCTCGACAAGCTGGCCGACGACGACCCCAGGCGCCAGCAACTGCTCGCAGACCACCAGCCAGACGCATGGCTCGCCGATGCCGCCCGCCGCGTCGCGCAGATTCAGCTCGCCACCCACACCCTCAAGCCGATCCACCCCGATGCCCGTGGCAGCAATCTGCACGCCCCGCCAGCGGCCATCGACCTGCCCGGCCTGGTCTCCAGTCATTGCCTGACCGACCATTGGGACGATGACGTGGTGGGCAACGCAGCGGCGCTGGATGTGTTCAAGTTCCTCAAGCTGGAGCACGACGGTCGCAGCCTGCTGCAACGCCTCCTGGAGCACGACGCCGATCTGCTCGCCGCCCTCGGCGACGATGCCGAACAGGCCGAAGCCTGGCGCGCCAGCTTCGCCGCCATCACCGAGAGTCGTGACACACCGAGCTCCCATACGCTGGCCAAGCAGCTCTACTTTCCTCTGCCGGACGGCGACTACCACCTCCTGGCGCCACTGTTCCCCACCAGCCTGGTGCACCGTGTACAGCAGCGCATGCGCGAGGATCGTTTCGGCGAAGCCGCCAAGGCTGCGCGTGATGCACGCAAGGCCAAGCAACCTCATGCGCACGGCTACTGCGAGTACCTCGATCTGGCGATCCGGAAATTCGGGGGGACGAAGCCACAGAACATCAGCCAGTTGAACAGCGAACGCTACGGCGAGAACTGGCTGCTCGCCTCGCTGCCGCCGCAATGGCGCATCCTCGACCTGCGCCCGCCGTTACGTCGCGATTCGGCTTTCGAGTTTCTCTATCGCAACGACAAGACACTACGCAATCGCGTGGCCCAGTTGCAGCACTTCCTGCGCGTAACAGCGCACAACAACTGGCAGATTCGCCGCAAGCGCGCCCGTCTGCTCGGCGAGATAACCGATGCCTTTCACCAGTACGCCGCAGAACTGCTGGAGGCCAATCGCAACGGCGCGCTGACAGCCGGTTGGAGTGCTCACCCTGACTGCCGCCTGGACGACAGCGAACGGCACTGGCTCGACCCGCTACGCGCCCATGCCGACGCTGAGTTCAGCAGCGTCCATCTGTGGCGGGACTGGCCCGAACAGGCCAGCAAGCGCTTCGGCAACTGGCTCAACGGCAAGCTCGACCACGATGAACTGCGCCTCGCTCAGCCCGAGGCCGAACACTGGCAAGACGTGCTGCACAACGAACTGCGGATGTTCAAGGAGATCCTCGACGATGGACGCACCTGAAGCCCTGCTGCTGCTACCGCGCCTGCGCGTGCAGAATGCCAATGCCATATCCGGGCCGCTGACCTGGGGCTTCCCCGCCGTCACGGCCTTTACCGGCTTCGTCCATGCCCTGCAACGCAAGCTGAGCGAAGAGATGGCAATCGCCCTCGATGGGGTGGCCATCGTCTGTCATCAACATCAGGCACAGACCTCGTTTCCCGCCGGCAAGCGCACCCGGGTGTTTCACCTGACGCGCAACCCGGTTGGCAAGGATGGCGGCACGGCAGCCATCGTCGAAGAAGGGCGCATGCACCTGGAGGTCAGCCTGTTGATCGGCGTCGGCGGCGATGCGTTGTATGACGGCGTGCTCGATCGACAATCCATCGCCCAACGTGTCTGGGAACTGGCCCTCGGCATGCGCCTGGCTGGTGGCAGCGTACTGCCGCCTACGTGGGCGTTGGGTAAGCGCAGTCAACCAATGCTGTGCGAGTGGCCCGGCACCGTCGAAAAGGAAACCGCGCTCAGCCGCAAGCTGGCGCAACACCTGCTGCCCGGCTTCGCCCTGATCCCACGTGACGACCTGCTCATCCAGCACACCGCTGCTCTGCGGGAACGAGATGCCAGCCTGACCAGCCTCGACGCCCTGCTCGACCTCACTCGCCTGAACATCGATCCACCCGGCAGTGCGAATGAGGATGGTCAGCCCAACGACGCCTGGCACGTGCGCCGACACAGCGGCTGGCTGGTGCCGATTCCCGTGGGCTACCGCTCGCTATCGGCTCATGCGCCAGGCAGCGTGCGCAACGCTCGTGACCGTGAGGTGCCGTTCCACTTCGTCGAAAGCCTCTATGGCCTCGGCGAATGGCGCAGCCCGCTGCGCTTCGGCGATATCCGCCAACTGCTCTGGTATCACCAGGCCGAGCCCGATGCCGGCCTGTTCCGTTGCAATACGCCCTTTCTCGACCTCGAAGCCCACGCATAAGGACATCCCATCATGGCCAAGAACACCACACTGACCACTGCCTCCGTACTGGCCTTCGAGCGCAAGCTCGACCCCTCCGACGCCCTGCTCCATGCCGGCCGCTGGAGCGAGCGCGACACCGGCAACTGGCAACCCGTGCCAATCCGCGAGAAATCCGTGCGTGGCACCATCTCCAACCGCCTCAAGACCAGGGATCGCGACCCGGCCAAGCTGGATGCCTCGATCCAGGCCCCCAACCTGCAGACCGTCGATGTCGCCGCCCTGCCCGCCGATGCCGACACCCTGAGGGTGCGCTTCACCCTGCGCGTGCTGGGCGGCGCCGGCACACCTTCGGCCTGCAACGACGCCGAGTACCAGGCCAAGCTGCTGGCCACCGTGCAGAACTATGTGAGCGAACAGGGTTTCGCCGAACTGGGCCGGCGTTATGCCGCCAACCTGGCCAATGGCCGCTTCCTCTGGCGCAACCGTGTGGGAGCCGAAGCGGTGGACGTGCGCATCGCCCGCCTACAAAACGGTGAAGCGATACAAAGCTGGATGTTCGACGGCCTGGCGCTGCCGCTGCGTAATTTCGCCGCCCACACCGAGGTCGACAGCCTTGGCCAGGTGATCGCCGATGGCCTGGCGGGCAAGGGCCATCTGCTGCTGGAAGTGGTGGCGTTCGTGCGCATCGGCGATGGCCAGGAAGTCTTCCCCTCGCAGGAGCTGATCCTCGATCGGGGCGACAAGGGGGCAAGAGCAAGACGCTCTACCAGGTACGCGATGTCGCCGCCATCCACTCACAGAAAATCGGCAACGCCCTGCGCACCATCGACACCTGGTACCCGGATGCCGGCGAACTCGGCCCCATCGCCATCGAGCCTTATGGCTCCGTCACCTCCCAGGGCAAGGCCTATCGCCAACCCAGGGACAAGGCCGACTTCTACAGCCTGTTCGACGCCTGGGTACTCAACGACGCCGTACCGAGCCAGGAGCAGCAGCACTATGTGATCGCCAACCTGATCCGTGGCGGCGTGTTCGGTGCCGCCGAGGAGAAATGACCGTGGATCACTACCTCGACCTTGAACTGCTACCCGACCCGGAATTCCCGGCGACGCAGTTGATGAGCGCGCTGCTGGCCAAGCTGCATCGCGGCCTGCATGATCTGCGCCGCACGGATGTGGGCATCAGCTTCCCGGATGTGGAAACCGCTGCACACGGCCTCGGCGCCCGCCTGCGCCTGCATGGCAGCGCCGAGGCACTGGATCGGCTGCTGGCATTGAACTGGCTGAGCGGTATGCGCGATCACCTGCGTCAAGGCCCGCTTTCGCCGATACCCAACCCGGTGAGCTGGCGCTGCGTCAGCCGCGTGCAGGTGGACAGCAATCCCGAGCGGGCACGCCGCCGCCTGATCAAACGGCACGGCCTCAGCGAGGAAGAGGCTCGCCAGCGCATCCCCGACAGCGCCGGCAAGCGCTGCGATCTACCCTACGCCACCCTGCGCAGCAAAGGCAGCGGCCATAGCTTCCGCCTCTTCGTCCGCCACGGCCCGCTGCTCGACACACCAACCCCAGGCCCGTTCGGCGCCTATGGCCTGAGCAACCAGGCCAGCATTCCCTGGTTCTGACCCTTTTTTCCACTCCCCAGACGGAGCCCATGCAAAATCAAGCACTTGCATGCGGCTCCCGAAAAAGGGGTAACACCTGTAAACCAGGGAAGGCTCTTTAACAATCAACGTGTTAGCGTTGCGAGGTTCTACTTCACTGCCGTGTAGGCAGCTCAGAAAAACCCGTGCGACACCAGCCGCTTTACGCCTGTCTTCACTGCCGTGTAGGCAGCTCAGAAAAGACAGTCGCCGGTCGGCGTATGCCTTGGCAACTTCACTGCCGTGTAGGCAGCTCAGAAAAGACCGAAACTGCCAGCGTCTACCGGCGTTTACTTCACTGCCGTGTAGGCAGCTCAGAAATGGCTCAGAGTCGAAGGCAAGATCGAGCTTTTCTTCACTGCCGTGTAGGCAGCTCAGAAATGGCGATCTTGTCTTCGGTGTTCGCGTCGCTCCTTCACTGCCGTGTAGGCAGCTCAGAAAGTACGTCCACGATGAACCGACGACTACTCCATCTTCACTGCCGTGTAGGCAGCTCAGAAAGCTTAACGCGACCATCGACGACTACGATCCCCCTTCACTGCCGTGTAGGCAGCTCAGAAATGAGCGCCTGGCGAAAAACACTGGCGACGGCCCTTCACTGCCGTGTAGGCAGCTCAGAAATATCTCTCGATGTTCGCCGCTGGCCTCGCGACCTTCACTGCCGTGTAGGCAGCTCAGAAACATCGAAACGAACAACGCCCCGGAGGGCAAGACTTCACTGCCGTGTAGGCAGCTCAGAAAAACCCAAGCCATGCCTGGCGGGGCATTGTTCGCTTCACTGCCGTGTAGGCAGCTCAGAAAAGTGCGCCGCCGCCATCGATGGGCTGGACGTGCTTCACTGCCGTGTAGGCAGCTCAGAAACAGGTGAGCAACATGACGATTGACTGGACTCACTTCACTGCCGTGTAGGCAGCTCAGAAATGCTTCGGGAGAGGGATGTCACAGGTTCGAAGCCTTCACTGCCGAACAGGCAGCGCCAGACTCACTCACCCAGCGCGCGAAACATCACATGGCAATCCACCAACCCGAACCGGGCATGGCGATAGGCTTTCGGCAAGGTGCCGACAATCGTGAAGCCGTGCTTGTGCCAGAGCGCCACGGCCACGTCGTTGGTCGACACCACGCTGTTGAACTGCATGGCGCTGAAGCCCAGTTGACGGGCCACGTCCAGCGAATGGGCGCAGAGCCGGCTGGCGACGCCGCGGCCACGGGCTGCGGCGGCGGTCATGTAGCCGCAGTTGCAGACGTGATCGCCGGGGCCGGCGGCGTTGGCCTTGATGTAGTAAGTGCCGAGTATCTGCCCGTCCTGCTCGGCGACGAAGGTGGCGCGTGGCAGCTCCACCCAGATTTTCCAGGCCGTGTCGCGATCCATGTGCGGGTCGAAGGCGTAGGTTTCCTGCGCCTGCACCACGCCTTCGATGATCGGCCAGACCTGGTCGAAATCGGCCGCCTCGATGGGCCGGATGATCATTGATCGTACCCCTCCGCCAGGTGCAGCTCCTTGAGCTTCACGTAGTTGCCCGCCGTGTAGCTGAAGAAATTGCGCTCTTTTTCCGTCAACGGGCGCGCCTGTTTCACCGGGCTGCCGACGTACAGGTAGCCGCTTTCCAGGCGCTTGCCCGGCGGCACCAGGCTGCCGGCGCCGATGATCACCTCGTCCTCGACCACCGCGCCGTCCATGACGATGCTGCCCATGCCGACCAGAATGCGGCTGCCCAGGGTGCAGCCATGCAGGGTGACTTTGTGCCCGACGGTCACTTCGTCGCCGATGATCAGCGGGAAGCCGTCCGGGTTGAACGGCCCGGCGTGGGTGATGTGCAACACGCTGCCATCCTGCACGCTGGTGCGCGCGCCGATACGAATGCGGTGCATGTCGCCCCGGATCACGGTCATCGGCCAGACCGAGCTGTCCTCACCCAGCACCACATCGCCGATGACCACGGCGCTGGCGTCGACGAAGACGCGCTCACCCAGTTGCGGGAGGTGCTGCTGGTATTTGCGAATGGCCACGATAGAGGCTCCTGGGCTGCGGGAAAGCTTGATTGTAATTAAGATGGCCCCCATGTCTGTCGTTATCGCGCCAGAAAGGCTCATGCCCTCTGCGTCGCCACCCTCCATTCATTCGCCACAGGTGCCTCGTCGTGACCGCGAACAATCCCCTGCTGCAAGACTTCGACCTGCCACCCTACTCGCAGATCAAACCGGAACACGTCGAGCCGGCCGTCGACCAGATCCTGGCGGACAGCCGCGCGGCCATCGCCGGGCTGCTCGAGCGCCAGCAGGCCAACCCGAGCTGGGACGGTCTGATACTGGCACTGGACGAACTGGGCGCGCGCCTGGGTCGCGCCTGGAGTCCGGTGAGCCATCTCAACGCGGTGTGCAACAGCCCCGAACTGCGCACTGCCTATGAAGCCTGCCTGCCCAAGCTGTCGGAATACTGGACCGAAATGGGCCAGAACAAGCCGCTGTTCGACGCCTATGAGGCGCTGGCCAAGAGCCCGGCCGCTGCCAATTTCGATGTCGCGCAGAAGACCATCCTCGAACACGCCCTGCGTGACTTCCGCCTGTCCGGCATCGACCTGCCGGCCGATCAGCAGAAGCGCTACGGCGAAATCCAGATGCGCCTGTCCGAGCTGACCAGCCGGTTCTCCAACCAGTTGCTCGACGCCACCCAGGCCTGGACCAAGCACATCACCGACGAGACCGTGCTGAGCGGCCTGACCGACTCGGCCAGGGCACAGATGAAGCAGGCAGCCGAGGCCAAGGGCCTGGACGGCTGGCTGATCACCCTGGAGTTTCCCAGCTACTACGCGGTGATGACCTACGCCGACGACCGCGCCCTGCGCGAAGAGGTCTACGCCGCCTACTGCACACGCGCCTCCGACCAGGGGCCGAACGCCGGGCAGAACGACAACGGTCCGCTGATGACCGAGATTCTCGACCTGCGCCAGGAGCTGGCGCGCCTGCTCGGTTTCGCCAACTACAGCGAGCTGAGCCTGGCCAGCAAGATGGCCGAATCCACCGATCAGGTACTGAGCTTCCTGCGCGATCTGGCCGTACGCAGCAAACCCTTCGCCGAACAGGATCTGGCCGAGCTGAAGGCCTTCGCCGCCGAGCAGGGCCTGGATGACCTGCAAAGCTGGGACGTGGGCTACTACAGCGAGAAACTGCGCCAGCAGCGCTACAGCATCTCCCAGGAAGAAGTCCGCGCCTGGTTCCCGGTGGACAAGGTGCTCACCGGCCTGTTCGCCATCGTGCAGAAGCTCTACGGCATCGAGATCCGCGAGCTGTCGGGCTTCGACACCTGGCACCCGGACGTGCGCCTGTTCGAGATCAGCGAGAACGGCCAGCACGTCGGCCGCTTCTTCTTCGACCTCTATGCCCGCGCCAACAAGCGCGGCGGCGCCTGGATGGACGGTGCGCGCGACAAGCGCCGCGACGCCGACGGCAGGCTGATCGCCCCGGTGGCCAACCTGGTGTGCAACTTCACCCCGCCGGTCGGCGGCAAGCCGGCGCTGCTGACCCATGATGAGGTCACCACGCTGTTCCACGAGTTTGGCCATGGCCTGCATCACCTGCTGACCCGTGTCGAGCATGCCGGCGCCTCGGGCATCAACGGCGTGGCCTGGGACGCGGTGGAGCTGCCCAGCCAGTTCATGGAGAACTGGTGCTGGGAGCCGGAAGGCCTGGCACTGATCTCCGGCCATTACCAGAGCGGCGAGGCGCTGCCCCAGGCCATGCTGGACAAGATGCTGGCGGCGAAGAACTTCCAGTCCGGCCTGATGATGGTGCGCCAGCTGGAGTTCTCCCTGTTCGACTTCGAGCTGCACGCCACCCATGGCGACGGTCGCAGCGTGCTGGACGTGCTCGAAGGCGTGCGCCGCGAGGTCTCGGTACTGCGCCCGCCGGCCTACAACCGCTTCGCCAACGGCTTCGCGCACATCTTCGCTGGCGGCTATGCGGCCGGTTACTACAGCTACAAGTGGGCCGAGGTGCTCAGCGCCGATGCGTTCTCGAAATTCGAGGAAGAAGGCGTATTCAATGCCGACACGGGCCGCGCCTTCCGCGAGGCCATCCTGGCGCGCGGCGGCTCGCAGGAGCCGATGGTGCTGTTCGTCGACTTCCGTGGCCGTGAACCCAGCATCGATGCCCTGCTGCGCCATCTCGGCCTGAGCCAGGAGGCCGCATGAGCGAGATCACGCCGAAGCGCTTCATCGCCGGTGCCGTGTGCCCGGCGTGCAGCGAAACCGATAGCATCAAGATGTGGAGCGTCGACGGTGTACCGCACCGCGAATGCGTCAAGTGCGGCTACGCCGACACCCTCGACGCCCGAGGCAACTCGGTGCCCAGGGAGCTGCCGACGCGGGTCAACGTCAGTGGCCTGAAGCCCAAGGCCGCCGACCCCAAGGTGCAGGCGGTGCAGTTCTTCCCCAACCCCAAGCTGAAGAAGCCCAGCGAATAACCACGCAACCCGGGCCGCCGCCGAACCGTAGGGTGGGTTAGCGGCGCCGGGCACAGGCTCACCAACACAGGTGAACCTCACGCGCCGCGTAACCCACCAGGCGGAGTTTCCTTTGTGCACCAATGGTGGGTTACGCCGCACTCACTCCGGCAGCCCCACCAGCACCATGGCAGGCGGCTAACCCATCCTACGGACGCCGATCTGCATTAACCGCGAAAGAACTCCCCAGGCGTCGCGCCGAACTGCTGGCGAAAGGCGGCGATGAAGGCCGAAGTGGAGTCATAGCCACAGGCCAGCGCCACATCGGTGACCCGCTCGCCACGTTGCAACGGCTCCAGGGCATGCAGCAGGCGCAAGCGCTGGCGCCAGGCGCGGAAGGTCAGGCCGGTCTCGCGCAGGAACAGGCGGCTCAGGGTCTTCTCCGATGCACCAAGCGCCTGGCTCCACTGCATCAGGCTGCGACTGTCGTCCGGTTGCGCCTGCAAGGCGCGGCACAGGCGCAGCAGCCGCGTGTCCTGCGGCAGTGGCAGCGAAAGCCCCACCTCCTGCGCGGCGCGCAACTGATCCAGCAGTACCTGCGCCAGACGCCCGTCGGCACCACGCTCGTCGTACTCAACCGGCAGTTCGCAGAAACGGCGAATCAGTTCGCGGCTGAGGTTGTCGATGGCCAGCACGCGGCAGCGCGGCGGCGCCCAGGCGCTGACGGTGCAGTCGATGTACAGGCTGCGCATCTCGGTGCCGGGCGAGCTGACCACTTCGTGTTCGAGGTCGGCGGGAATCCAGATGGCCCGCTGCGGGGGGCGACGAAGCTGCCCGCCGCGCTGTGCACATGCAGCACGCCCTCCAGCGCGTAGGACAGTTGCACCCAGGGGTGGCTGTGACGCGGCGTGCTGACCGCCCGCGCCAGGGATTCGGTACGCGCATAAAGCGGCCGTGGCAGGTGCGGCAGGCTTGGCACCACACGTTCGGGAAGAAGGTTTTGTCCGTTAGGCGACATTCTCTGGCCTGATGGCGTTAGTCGGTCGATGCGACTCAGGCTAGAGTGGCCGGGCCAGTCTGACAACCACCGGATATCGAACATGGCCCGCTCCCGCCTGCTGCCCGACAACTTCACCCTGACCCTGCTCGCCGTGGTGCTCACCGCCACGCTGCTGCCCGCCAGCGGCCAGATCGCCACGGTATTCGACTGGATCACCAACCTGGCCATCGCCCTGCTGTTCTTCCTGCATGGCGCCAAGCTGTCGCGCGAGGCGATCCTGGCCGGCGCCGGTCACTGGCGCCTGCACCTGCTGGTGTTCTCCTGCACCTTCATCCTCTTCCCGCTGCTCGGCCTGGCGCTCAAGCCGGCGCTGGAGCCACTGCTGGGCAAGGACCTGTACCTGGGCATGCTCTACCTCTGCGCCCTGCCGGCCACCGTGCAGTCGGCCATCGCCTTCACCTCGCTGGCACGTGGCAACATCCCGGCGGCGATCTGCAGCGCCGCGGCCTCCAGCCTGCTGGGCATCTTCCTCACGCCGTTGCTGGTGGCCTTCCTGATGGGTGTGCACGGCGACAATGGCTCGATTGTCGATGCCATTGGCAAGATCAGCCTGCAACTGCTGCTGCCGTTTATCCTTGGCCAGATCGCCCAGCGCTGGATCGGTGGCTGGGTATCGAAGAACAGGAACTGGCTGAAGTACGTCGACCAGAGTTCGATCCTGCTGGTGGTCTACACCGCCTTCAGCGCGGCGGTGATCGGCGGCCTGTGGCAACAGGTGCCGCTGCTCACCCTGCTGGCAGTGATTCTCGCCTGCTGCGTGCTGCTGGCCCTGGCGCTGCTGCTCACTCACCTGTTCGGCAAGTGGCTGGGCTTCAACCTGGAAGACCGCATCACGATCCTCTTCTGTGGCTCGAAGAAGAGCCTGGCCACCGGCGTGCCGATGGCTCAGGTGCTGTTCGCCGGCAGCAGCATCGGTGTGCTGATCCTGCCGCTGATGCTGTTCCACCAGATCCAGCTGATGGTCTGTGCGGTGCTGGCCCAGCGTTATGCGCGCCGTCCGGAATGTGAAGCGATCGACGCCAGACGCGCTTCCTGAGCAGCACTGAGATGCGCTAGCGTGAAGGGCGTCTCCACATTACAAGGACGTCCATGCGCACGCTCGCACACCTGATCGGCGCGGCCCTGCTCGGTGCCGCGTCCCCCGTCCCGGCCACGGATTTCGGCCCCTCGATCTACGCCGGGATGGACGCCCGCTTCGATACCGCCACGACGCCGCTCTATCGGAACCCCGAACCCGAGCTGCGCATCCTGCTGCAATCGCAAAAGGCCCATGGCAGCCGCAACCACTTCTGCATGGTCGGCTACCGCTGGCCGGACGGTCTCTCCTTTGCCTCCGTGCACTGGCGCGAGGGTGGGTTGATCCTGCGCTGGTATGGCGGCACGAGCTGGGCGGACGATGAGTTCGAGTGGTACCTCAACAAGGCCGTCAACCTGCAGACCGGCGTGATCGATGCCGATGACCCGCAAGGCAGCACCTTCCTGGTCACCCTGCGCGATGCGAACGGTACGCTGGAAGACTGCCGCCGCCACGGTCGCCAGTACGTGGTCGAGCCCTTCACCCCCCGCCACCGCCGGTCGAAGAGGACGACTGAGCGGCGCGAAGCACTGGCGCGGATCGGGCAACCCATATACTGTTCATTCATACAGTATATGGAGCCTCTCGCATGTCCCTGAACCTGCCGCCGCGTGGTCGCGGCACCGCCAGCAATCCGCATAACCGCTACGCGCCCACCCGCTCGCAGCAGGAAGACGACGGCTGGTATCAGGACGAGACGCCCCACAGCCGCGCCACCGAAGTACGCAAGGAAAAGGCGAAGACGGCGATCACCCGCAACAACTCGCCGGATGTCGGCTTCGACCGCTCGGTGAACCCCTACCGTGGCTGCGAGCATGGCTGCATCTACTGCTTCGCCCGTCCGACCCATGCCTACTGGGATATGTCGCCCGGCATCGATTTCGAGACCCGTCTGATTGCCAAGACCAACCTGGCCGAGCGCCTCGAAGAGCAGTTGCAGAAGCCCGGCTACGTACCGCAACCCATCGCCCTGGGCATCAATACCGATGCCTACCAGCCCATCGAGCGCGAACAGCGCCTGACCCGCCAGGCGCTGGAAGTCCTGCTGCGCTACAAGCATCCGCTGCACATCATCACCAAGGGCTCGCTGATCCTGCGCGACCTCGACCTGCTCAGCGAGCTGGCCAGCCACAACCTGGTCAGCGTGGCCTTCAGCCTGACCACCCTGGATGACGAGCTCAAACGCATCATGGAGCCTCGCACCGCGGCCCCCGCAGCGCGACTGCGCGCCATGCGCACCTTGCACGAGGCGGGGGTGCCGGTCAGCGCCCTGTGCGCGCCGATGATTCCGCAGATCAACGACATGGAGCTGGAGGCTCTGCTCGAAGCCGCCCGGGATGCCGGCGCCCGCTCCGTCGGCTACGTGCTGCTGCGCCTGCCGCTGGAAATCGCCGGGCTCTTCGAGCAATGGCTGCAAGTACATTTTCCGGATCGCGCCGCCCACGTGATGAGCCTGATTCGTCAGAGTCGTGGCGGCAAGAACTATGACAGCCGTTTCGGCAGCCGCATGCGCGGCGAGGGCCAGTTCGCCGATCTGCTGGAACAGCGCTTTCGTCTGGCACGGCGCAGGCTCGGCCTGGATCATCGGCAGCACCTGACGCTGGACTGCACGCAGTTCTGCCCACCGGGTGCGCAATTGAGCCTGCTCTGACTTGGCGGCCGCCGCCAATGTGTCAAAACGGGGCTGGGCTCGCATGCGAGTTTACGCGCTGTAAATTGCCGCTGGTGCGCTGACGCGTCACCAACTGGACAGCCCACAAGGGCTGGCGGCGCTGCGCCGGGAGCAGATCGACGAATGCTGCACCTGGCCATCGAGGCCGCGGCACTGACCTGCTCACGGGTTGGCCCCGACCTGCCCCATCTGTACGAGCTGGAGAGGCAGAGCGCCCGCTGAACAGGCCGCCGGGCAGCGCTTTACCAGCTCAGGCCAATGTTCAGGGAGACGGAACGGTCGTCGCCCACCTCGACCTTGCCGCGCATCAGGCTCTTGCGAACCTCGAACCCGGCCCCGAAACCACCGTCGCTTCGCTTGCCGCTCGCCCCTGGCTGACGCCAGGTGTCACCTGCATGCTCCACCGTCACCGAGTCCAGGCCTCCCAGGTGGCGCCGATACTGGGCAGACAACTCGGGCGCCAGCGTCCAGTCATCGAACTGGAAACTCCGGCTCAGGCTCAGGCCCGTAGTGACCAGGGAACTCTGCTGGTTACTGCGCCCGATCTGCACCTCGGAGTTTTTCTCCCGCGTGCCACTCAGGTGAGTCTGGATCACCGCCAGGCCAACGCTTGGCTCGAGCGCCCAATCACCCACCTCGATGGTTCGCCCCACCGTGGCCGAGCCGTGATAGCGCGTGGCCGAGGTACTGCCCTTGGCCGCCTCGCCGGCATAGGTGCGCTTGGTATCGATGCGGGCATGGGCCAGCCCCAGAGCAGCGCCGAGGTACAGGCCGTTGTCCAGCGGCTCGATGCGGCCCGACATACCCACCTGGGTCAGTGCCACGGTCGCCTTGCCGTCGCTGCTCACCTGCCCATCTGCCTGGGCGAGAGCCACACCCACCCTGGTGCTATCGCTCAACTGGTAGAACAACCCGGCGACAACGCCCTGGGTGCGTTCCTTGCTGTCACGCTGCAGGCCGCTGCCAGCAGTGGCATCGCTGGCGTTGACCAGGCGAACCCACGTCCTCCCGTCACCAACCGCCAAGCCGCGGTGCTGGCCCAGTTCGTCGCGTTGCACGTCATCGAAGTGCATCGCCTGACGGCTCAGATAGCCCAGGGCATCGGCATAGGCCTGGCGACGCAGCGCCGGGTTCTGCAACCCCCTGAGCAACACGGGACGGTCGGCGTCCTCGACGGGGGCGGCGATCAGCGCAAGAGCACTGGCATCCGGCTCGGCCTCTGAGAGCTCCACAACCTTTTCTGGTGCCTCTGCCGCGAGAATCGCAGCGATCACCTCCGTGCCCGACGCGACGGCTTCAGCCACCCGGTCATAGATGTTCCTGGGCAGGTAACGCACCACGCTGGCCCCACCCTCTGCGGCCTCGTCACGAATCAGGCCGTAGATGGCCTTCACCTGCACGCCTGCATCACCGGCTTCCTTCAGCAGCGTCTTGACCAGTTCGCCACCGAGTTTACCAGCGCCGTCGCTCAGGTCTCTGTTCATGTCCAGCAGGCTTCTGCCTTGCTGCCTGCGTACGATTACCAGCTCACCGTCGTCGTTTCTGCGTAGCCGCAACACGCTCGCCTTGTCAGCAATCGAGGTGACTACCACGTAGTCCAGCACCTGCTCGGGCAACCGGGCGTCCACGTCCAGTGGGGCAACGTCGAAACGCAACTTGTGGGTGCCAATGATCTGATCCATCGAGCCCCAGGGCGCGCCATGCTGGGCGAACGTTGTAGCGCCATCCTTCATCAATTGATCGACGGCTCGCAGATAGCGATCAACGCGAGCGGGCTGCACGGAACCTTCGACGACCTGTCGGTGCGCGTCGCCCTGCGAGCTGTCGGCATCTGCCTGATTCGAATCCAGCGGGACTCCATTCATGGTGACCTGCTCGCGGGTCGATACCGGTGCAGGAGGCACCTCTGCATGCAACCCGGCCGGCCAGAGCGGCCCGGTCATGCCAGCGGATGTTTCCGGCTCCTGCTCGACGACGAAACGTAGCGCCTGGAAACTCCCCGCATCGTTCGCCTCGTAGGCGTAGATCCCTTTGATTGCGGCGTCCTTGGCCAACGTTCGGGCTTCGTCCATTACCACGACACCTTCGCGCTCGCTCGACAGATCCGCACGGATCAACTGGTCACCGCCTTCGCCCTCCACCACGACGAAGAACGTATTCACGCTCTGCGGAAGTGTGGCGCCAGGAGCCAGTCGAATCGCTTTCGCAGCCGCATTCATCTGCGCCAGGGCTTCGTCGCCGACCTTGTGCGTCGGCTCACTGAACGGCTTGAGCCAGTTTTCCAGCCACTGCCTGTCTGTCAGGGTGGCGACCCGGGTCGTGTCTGGCGTCAGTTCTTGCTCGGGGCCTGCGCCATGCGGCTGTTGCACCGTTCCACCAACGACCAGTCGATGCGCGTCGCCGTGCGAGCTGTCGGCATCTGCCTGATTCGAATCCAGCGGGACTTCATTCATGGTGACCTGCTCGCTGGTCGATACCGGCGCAGGAGGCACCTCTGCATGCGACTCGGCCGGCCAGAGCGGCCCGGTCATGCCAGCGGATGTTTCCGGCTCCTGCTCGACGACGAAACGCAGCGCCTGGACATTCCCCGCCTCGTTCGCCTCGTAGGCGTAGATCCCTTGATTGCGGCGTCCTTGGCCAGCGTTCGGGCTTCGTCCATTACCACGACACCTTCGCGCTCGCTCGACAGTTCTGCACGGATCAACTGGTCACCGCCTTCGCCCTCCACCACGACGAAGAACGTCTTCACGCTCTGTGGGAGCGTGGCGCCAGGAGCCAGTCGAATCGCTTTCGCAGCCGCATTCATCTGCACCAGGGCTTCGTCGCCGACCTTGTGCGTCGGCTCGTCGAATGGCTTGAGCCAGTTTTCCAGCCACTGCCTGTCTGTCAGGGTGGCGACCTGGGTCGTGTCTGGCGTCGGCCCTTGCTCGGCTCCCGCGATATCGGGCTTGAGTTGATCACCCAGCGAACCGTCCGATGTCGTATCGCCCGACTTACCATCACTCACCATGTCCAGGTGTGTGCCACTCCGGTCATTGCCTCCAGCCAATCCGGCCTGAGCACTGGCCTCCGGGGTGGGTAATTCGGACACCTCACCGTGGGGCGTGAGATTCTCGGTAAGGAGATTTGCGGGTGGTAACGGCTCAACCGGTTGCTGAACGTTATCGACGTCCGTGACGGCTTGCTCGATGGCCACGTCGTGCATGGCCTGCGGGCTCTGCGTGAGTGCTTTCGCGCCTTCGTCACCGGATCCGCCTGGCAGGACTCCACTACTGTTCACGATTTCCGGCTGTTGGCGCGGTGCCTCCCCCGCATCCTGTTCGGAAGCATCGAGGTGTTCGCCCCGACCATCCGTATCCTTCAGGCCTGCAACTGCCAATTGACCGGCCTCGTGGTTCGAACCGGCCTCGGTGAAGGGCGAACCATCGACCTTGTCTACTCCCGTGACAACTGGATCACTACCTCCGGTTCCAGTCTCGGAGGTTGCAACCAGGGTACCTGGCTCGCCATCGGGCGAGCGTTGAGTCGTGACGTCTTCAACCGTGGGGGACGTATTGTCGCCATGACTGCCGATACCGCTCGCGACACCAGAATCCGCAACCTCCGTCATGCCGGTCAGCCCACCCGCCACTGCGACAGGCACGGTCTGCTCATTCGAAGCGGAAGCACCTCCTGCGCCGGCCACGACCGAATCATCCGTCACACTCCCGGAGTTATCGACAGCGCCGAGAGAACCTTCGGCGACATCGATCACCACCTCGGTCTCCGACATCAAACCCGCGGCCAGCGTACTGCCTGGGCTGACCATCTGAGCCTCGGTGGTGGCAACTGCGTTTTCCTGCGGAGCCTCGTCCCTGGGCTCATCCAGCCTGGCGACTTCAAGCGGCTGAATGTTTCCAGGCTCGCTGCCAGCGACACTCGGCCTGGTGGCGGTGTCGTCAGACGCAACCGTCTCGTCGGTAGGCAGATCATGATCTCCGACATTAGCCTCATGACCGGAGGCTTCGACGGGCTGAACACCTTCGAGAACGGGCTCCGGATCACCTTCGAGCCCACCCTCGGCGTTCTTCGTTACCCCGGTTCCTAAAAGCCCGGCGTCATCACCCTGCACGGCGACTGTCAAATCGGCGACTTCACCGCCGGTAAGACTCTCATCGTTATTGCCCTCGGTAGAATCCGTGACCTGCTGATCCGTTTCGCCCTCGTCGTCAGCGCCTGCGATCTCGCCAGCAGGCGCTGGGCTCTCGGCATTCTTTGCCGAAACTTCCCGGGGCTTCTCGTCGCCCACACCGTCCTCGCTGTTGCCGACCCCGAAAAGGTCACCGACTTTATCCACCACGGTCTCTAAAACATCACCCGCGCCTGCCAGCAGGCCGTGGAGGACGTTGCCCACCGTGCCTTCTTCGACCAATTCCTCGACGACCTGGTGCCCCACCCCTTCCAGCACATCAACCCCTGCGCGGATCTGTTCCAGCTCACCCTCGACCGCGCCCTCGGTAATCAAACCCACGCCCGTGGCGATCTCCGAGAACAGTTCACCGCCCTCTTCTTCGTCATCCGCGACATCGTCAGTCGTGGCGCCCACCTCGCTCGGTTCGATCGTGGGCGCATGCTCCACTACTCCGGGGTCATCGCCCTGCATGGGCTCGTCATCAGCCGCGGTCTTGGCGGCCTTTTCTTCCTCTTCCCGCTTACGCTCTTCTTCTTTCTTACGCTCTTCTTCCTTGCGCTCTTCTTCTTTCTTGCGCTCTTCTTCCTTTTTCTTAAGTTCCTCTTCCTTCCTGCGTTCTTCTTCTTTTTTCTTGCGTGCCTCTTCCTCCTTCTTGCGCTTCTCCTCTTCTTCACGCTTCTTGCGCTCGGCTTCGCGTTTTGCTTCGGCTTCGGCCTTCAACGCCGCAGCCGCAGCCTGGCGTATTGCCTGCCTGGCGGCATCACTCGGCACGTAACTGACGAAGTCACCATCCGATAGGCGCAGAAACAAACCATGAACCCGCTCGTTGTTCACATAAGAGCCGTCATTGATTGCCTTGGAGTATTTTTCGAAAGTGCTTTTAACCTGTGGATTCTTGTCGCCAGTGATATGAAGAAGTCGGCGTTCGTTTTTTCTATTTTCCAATAGAACGAAAACATCGAGAGAGCTTTCCGGAAACGACCAGGCACTCGTCATTTTCAAGACAGTGAACTCAACGTCGTAGCCTTTGCCATCCTTGAGCACGTCCTTCTTGAACTTGTTCGTCAGGTTTTCGAACTCGTCTTCACGTGCGCCCTTACCTGGCAAATGCTGCTTGAACATTTCCGCAACGGCACTTTCATAATCTTTTAGATAATAATGCTTGTAGGCAAAGCTCGAAGTACTGGCAAAAATCCCCGCCAGCACGAATACAGAGCGCGCAAGAATGAGCTTCGGTTTTTTCATATTTAAGAAAGACTCCGGCAAGGCAGTAAACGCGCACAGAGCCACCCAGCTGAATACCAGCTGAATACCAGCTGAATACCAGCTGAATACCAGCTGAATACCAGCTGAATACCAGCTGAATACCAGCTGAATACCAGCTGAATACCAGCTGAATACCAGCTGAATACCAGCTGAATCATCGAAGCCGTTGCAGTCGGCGCAGAAAGTCCAATGAATTGAACATGCAAGTAATCAGACGCTGCATAGCGTCCGACATGGTTGCTGAACAATTACTGAATGCAGCGCCACTTTCGGAATATTCTCACCGCGATGCCGACACGAGCCCTTGCCATGAAACTGGATTTAAGGCGTGCCAGCCCTTTCATGACACGGCCCCGATGACGTACACGGCAAGGCTGTCGCAGCATGCGTTGCGCGCCGACGCTCGCCACGAATTGCAAAAACCTGCCGGTTGTCGCGCCGTCCGGCGGAGGCGACACTTGGCGTGTGACTCGCACCCCGCAGCGGCTGTCGTTCTAGCAGCGTCTTTTCAGGTAAACAGAGGTTAGGGCATGCCTTACAAACATCAGGTGATTCCGCTTCAGACCCACGAGGGCAACGAAACCGCCGAGCAGGCGCTACACAGCATCGTCGACGGCTTCAAACGCTTTCGCAACGAGGTGTTCCCGCAGCAGGAAGAGCTGTTCAAGAAGCTCGCCAGCGCACAGAACCCACGCGCCATGTTCATCACCTGTGCCGATTCGCGCGTGGTGCCTGAACTGATCACGCAAAGCTCGCCGGGCGACCTGTTCGTCAACCGCAACGTCGGTAACGTGGTGCCGGCCTACGGGCAGATGATGGGCGGGGTATCCACGGCCATCGAATACGCGGTGATGGCTCTGGGTGTGCAGCACATCGTCGTTTGCGGCCACTCCGACTGCGGCGCGATGAAAGCGGTGCTCAACCCGGCGTCGCTGGAAACCATGCCCACGGTAAAAGCCTGGCTGCGCCATGCCGAGGTGGCGCGTAGCGTCGTGGCAGAGAACTGCAACTGCAGCGACGACAAGGAAACCCTGGCGGTGCTCACCGAAGAGAATGTGGTAGCGCAGCTCAACCACCTGTGCACGCACCCGTCGGTGGCGGCCAAACTGGCGCGCGGCCAGCTGTTCATCCATGGCTGGGTGTATGACATCGAAACCAGCCAGATCAAGGCCTATGACGCCGAGCTGGGCAGCTTCCTGCCACTCGACGGTGACACGATACCGATGGCTACGCCGCGCTCACGTTTTCCACAGGCCTGAAACGCGCCGGCCGGAGTCTGGGCTCCGGCCGGCTGAAGGGAAAAGGCCATGCCCCGCGCCAGCGGTGCTGATCGCCCGCGCTGTGCTCACGCACCTGGGGCATGGCCAGAGAACCGGGGTAAAAAAGGAGCCTTGCGGCTCCCGGGTCTCAACCCTGTGGCGCCTCGAACGAGACGCCAGCGAATAAAAAAGGAGCCCGGGTTACGCCCCGTCAAATTTGCCCATCCAACAGGCCGGGCTCCATAGAGGTTAACCTTCGATTTCCACCAGCACTTCGCCCGGATTGACGCGGTCACCCTTGGCCACGTGAACGGCCTTGACCTTGCCGGCAATCGGCGCCTGCACTTCGGTTTCCATCTTCATCGCTTCGGTGATCAGCACCGCCTGACCGGCCTTGACCGTGTCGCCTTCCCTGACCAGCACATCGACGATGTTGCCCGGCATGGTGGTGGACACGTCGCCCGGGGCGCTGGCCTGCTTGCGCTTGCCACCGGCGCCTGCGACGAATTCGTTGAGCGGCTCGAACACCACCTCTTCCGGCATGCCGTCGATGGACAGGTAGAAGTGGCGCTTGCCGTCACCCTTCACGCCGACACCGGTGATGTCCACGCGGTAGCTTTCGCCATGCACATCGACCACGAATTCGGTCGGTACGCCCTCGCCACCGACCGCGGCCGGGCCCTGGCCAGTCGGCATGGGCAGCAGCGCTTCGGGCTTGAGGGTGCCGGCGGCACGCTCTTCGAGGAACTTGCGGCCGATATCCGGGAACATGGCGAAGGTCAGTACGTCCTCTTCGGACTTGGCCAGGCTGCCGATCTCTTCACGCAGGCGCGCCAGTTCGGGCTTGAGCAGGTCGGCCGGGCGCACGTCGATCACTTCCTCGCTGCCGATGGCCTGCTTGCGCAGTTGCTCGTCGACCTTGCCCGGCGCCTTGCCGTAGCGGCCTTGCAGATACAGCTTCACCTCGTTGGTGATGGTCTTGTAGCGCTCGCCGGCCAGTACGTTGAAGAACGCCTGGGTGCCGACGATCTGCGAGGTCGGCGTCACCAGCGGCGGGAAGCCGAGGTCGGCACGCACGCGCGGAATCTCTTCCAGCACTTCGTTCATGCGGTTCAGCGCACCCTGCTCCTTGAGCTGGTTGGCCAGGTTGGAAATCATCCCGCCCGGTACCTGGTTGACCTGCACGCGGGTATCCACGCCGGTGAACTCGCTCTCGAACTGGTGGTACTTCTTGCGCACGGCGTGGAAGTACATGCCGATTTCCTGGATCAGCGCCAGGTCGAGGCCGGTGTCGTATTCGCTGCCCTTGAGCGCGGCGACCATCGACTCGGTACCCGGATGGCTGGTGCCCCAGGCCAGGCTGGAAATGGCGGTGTCGATGTGGTCGGCACCGGCCTCGATGGCCTTGAGCTGACACATCGAACCCAGGCCGGCAGTGTCGTGGCTGTGGATGTACACCGGCAGATCGACTTCGCTCTTCAGTGCCTTGACCAGCTCGAAGGTGGCGTAGGGCGTGAGCAGACCCGCCATGTCCTTGATGGCGATGGAGTCGATGCCCATCGCCTGCATGGCCTTGGCCTGGGCGACGAAGGCATCGGTGGTGTGCACCGGGCTGGTGGTGTAGGCGATGGTGCCCTGGGCATGCTTGCCGGCTGCCTTGACCGCCTCGATGGCCACGCGCAGGTTACGCACGTCGTTCATTGCATCGAAGATGCGGAACACGTCGATGCCGTTGACCGCCGCCTTGGCGACGAAAGCCCTGACCACGTCATCGCTGTAGTGACGGTAGCCGAGCAGGTTCTGCCCGCGCAGGAGCATCTGCAGGCGGGTGTTGGGCAGCGCGGCCTTGAGCTGGCGCAGGCGCTCCCACGGGTCTTCCTTGAGGAAGCGCACGCAGGCGTCGAACGTGGCGCCGCCCCAGACTTCCAGCGACCAGTAGCCGACGCGGTCGAGCTTGTCGCAGATCGGCAGCATGTCCTCGGTGCGCATGCGGGTGGCCAGCAGCGACTGGTGGGCATCGCGCAGGACGGTATCGGTAACGGTGATCTTCTTGCTCATGATGTCCCCTACAGGCCCGCGTGGGCAGCGATGGCGGTGGCGATGGCGATGGCCAGGTGCGACGGATTGCGCTTGATCGAGTACTGGGTCAGTTCCGGATGGGCTTCGACGAAGCTGGTGTTGAACTGACCGCTGCGGAATTCGGCGTTACGCAGGATTTCCTGATAGTAGGGCGCGGTGGTCTTCACGCCCTGCACGCGCATGTCGTCCAGTGCACGCAGACCGCGATCCATGGCCTCTTCCCAGGTCAGCGCCCAGACGATCAGCTTCAGACACATCGAGTCGTAGTAAGGCGGAATGGTGTAGCCGGTGTAGATCGCCGTATCGGTGCGCACGCCGGGGCCACCGGGCGCGTAGTAGCGAGTGATCTTGCCGAACGAGGGCAGGAAGTTGTTCTTCGGATCCTCGGCGTTGATGCGGAACTGCAGGGCGAAACCGCGGTGGACGATGTCCTCCTGCTTGACCGACAGCGGCAGGCCGCTGGCGACACGAATCTGTTCGCGGACGATGTCGATGCCGGTGATTTCCTCGGTGATGGTGTGCTCCACCTGCACCCGGGTGTTCATCTCCATGAAGTACACCTCGCCCTCGGCGAGCAGGAACTCCACGGTACCGGCGTTCTCGTAGCCCACGGCCTGCGCGGCGCGCACGGCCAGGTCGCCGATGTAGGCGCGCTGCTCGGGGGTGAGCTGCGGGCTGGGGGCGATTTCGATGAGTTTCTGGTTGCGGCGCTGGATCGAGCAGTCGCGCTCGTACAGATGCACGGTATTGCCGAAGCTGTCGGCGAGAATCTGCGCCTCGATGTGCTTCGGGTTGACGATGCATTTCTCCAGGAAGACTTCCGCGCTGCCAAAGGCCTTGGTCGCCTCGGAGATCACCCGTGGATAGGCCTGCTCCAGGTCTTCACGACTGTTGCAACGGCGGATACCGCGACCGCCACCGCCGGAAGTGGCCTTGAGCATCACCGGGTAACCGATGCGCTCGGCTTCACGCAGGGCTTCGGCCAGGTCGGCGACGTTACCTTCGGTACCCGGGGTGCAGGGCACGCCGGCGGCCATCATGCTGCGGCGCGCTTCGGTCTTGTCACCCATGCGACGGATGACTTCAGCGCTCGGCCCGATGAACTTGATCCCGCGCTCGGCGCAGATTTCCGCCAGCTCCGCGTTCTCGGAAAGAAAACCATAGCCGGGGTGCAGGGCATCGCAGCCGGTTTCCACGGCGAGGTTCACCAGCTTGCGCGGGTTCAGATAGCCAGCCAGCGGGTCTTCACCGATGCTGTGCGCTTCGTCTGCACGCTTGACGTGCAGGGCATGGCGGTCGGCCTCGGAGTAGATGGCGACCGAGCGGATGCCCATCTCGGCGCAAGCACGCACGATGCGGACGGCAATCTCACCACGGTTGGCGATCAGGATTTTCTTGATCACGGTTCGAATCCTCAGCGCTGAGCTGTCAGGGGCGGCGGCCAGTACGCCGAACGCCCCGCTAACCTAGCCGGCTATACGAATTAACCAAAATCAATAATTATTAGGCTATGCATAAGTAATTACTTATGATTCAACCGAAACGAGGACAAAAACGTGCGTAAGACCTTGTTGCGCATGACATTGCGCCAGCTCCAGGTATTCCGTGCCGTGTGCGAACACGGCTCCTACAGCCGAGCCGCAGACGAGATGGCGCTGACCCAACCCGCCGTGAGCCTGCAGATTCGCCAACTGGAGGAGCTGGTGGGGCAACCGCTGTTCGAATATGTCGGCAAGAAGCTCTACCTGACCGAAGCAGCCGAGGCCCTGCGCCGTGCCAGCAGCGATATCTTCGGTCGCCTGGAAAGCCTGGACATGCAACTGTCGGACTTGCAGGGGTCGCTGCAGGGGCAATTGAATCTGTGCGTGGAATCCAGCGCGAAGTACTTCGTTCCTCACTTGTTCGCCGAATTTCGCCGCCATTATCCCGAAGTCAGCCTGAACCTGACGGTTGTCAATCACAGCCTGGTCGTGCGCCGCCTGACCCTGAGCCGCGACGATCTGATGGTCATGAGCCAGGTGCCGCAAGACATGGCGCTGGACTTCATGCCCTTTCTCAACAACCCGATCGTCGCCGTGGCACCGCCCGATCATCCACTGTGCGAGCACACCGCCCTGCAACTGCAGGATCTGACCGCCTACCCGCTGTTGATTCGCGAAAGCGGCTCGGGCACCCGACGCGCTTGCGAGGAGTACTGCCACCAGAAGCGTGCGCATTTCCCCCAGGTGCTGGAGATCGGCTCGCTGGAGTCGCAACGCGAGGCGGTGCTGGCCGGCCTCGGGCTCGCCATGCTGCCGCGTCACGCCGTACGCCTGGAGTTGCAGCATGGCCTGCTGCGCGAACTGCCGGTGGCCGAGTTGCCACTGCAACGCAGCTGGTGCGTGGTGAATATCCGCGGCCGTCGCCTGTCACCGGTGGCACAGGCGTTCGTCGACTTCATCCGCAGCGAACGCGCGGCCATCGTGCAACTGGAGGAGCGTTTTCAGCAATGCACCGCAGGATCGGGCAAGAATCTCGCAGGATCGGCCTAACCCTTCTTAACTGACATACGGGACATTGCCATCCTGGGATCGCTCCACCAAAACCTGCCTGGGAGAAACCTATGCTGTCGGGAACCAGCGCCCTGCTCAGTGCCGCCAGCGCACTCCAACGTGACAAGGGTCAAGCCGTGCTCGCCACGGTGGTCAAGGTCGAGGGCTCGGCGTATCGCCGCCCCGGCGCGCGCATGCTCATCCCGCTCTATGGCGGCACGGTGGGCACCATCAGCGGCGGCTGCCTGGAGTCCGAGGTGGCGAAGAAGGCCTGGTGGCTGACCGATGGCGGCGAGGCGGTGATCCGTCGCTACAGCACCGCTACCCAGGACGACGAGGACGATCAGGATGCCGCGCTGACCTTCGGTCTCGGCTGCAACGGCACCGTGCATGTGCTGCTCGAACGCCACAGCGCCGAGAGGCCGCTGCCGGTGCTCGACCTGTTGCGCCAGGTGCGCGAGAGCGGCCAGGCCGGCGCGTTCGCCACAGTGATCGGCAGCTACCGCCATGCACGGGTACGGGTGGGCGATCGTCTGGCGCTGCATGCGTCGCTGGCAGTCGGCGAGCAGCTACTCGACCCCATGCTCGATGCCCAGGTGCGTATCGATCTGGCCGAGACTCTGGCCCAGGGCAGATCGTCGTTGCGCACCTATCGCGATGCGCGAGGGGAAATCGAAGTGTTCTGCGAATACCTGGCGCCACAACGTCGCCTGGTGATCTTCGGCGCCGGCCATGATGCACAACCGCTGACGCACATGGCCAAACTGATGGACTGGCACGTCAGCGTAGTGGACGGTCGTGCCCATTTCGCCCGTACCGAGCGCTTCCCGGATGCCGACCTGGTGATGCAGGCCGATGCCTGCCCGCCCTATGCGCTGAGCCATCTCACCGACGGCGCGATGGTGGCGATCATGAGCCACAGCTACAGCCAGGATCGCCATTGGCTGGGCGGCGTGTTGCAGGGCCGCCCCGCCTATGTCGGGCAGTTGGGACCACGTGAGCGCACCGAACGCCTGCTGACCGAGATCACCCGGCACACTCCGCACCTGCCGTCGCTGGACAGGCTGCACTACCCCATCGGCCTGGATATCGGCAGCGACACCCCCGAAGGTGTTGCCACGGCGATCCTTGCAGAGATGACAGCCGCCATGAACCAGCGCGAAGGTGGCATGCTCAAGCATCGCCAGGCAGCGATCCATGCACCGACGCCGCAGGATGCCAGCGATATCGAAGCGCCAAGGTTGACCGCCCACTGAACCCCGCCATCCACCGCTCCCGCAGGAGCGGCTTCAGCCGCGAACGGTGCCCCAACGCTCGCCGCCGAAGCGGCGCCTACATGGAGCAGCGATCCTCCGTCATCCCACTCAGGCCTTGATCTGCGCCGGGAACGGCAGCTTGCGCAGACGCACGCCGGTGGCGGCGAACAGCGCGTTGGCCAGGGCCGGCGCCAAGGGCGGTACGCCCGGTTCGCCGACACCGCTCGGATTCGCGGCCGAGGGCACGATATGCACGTCGACCCTGGGCATCTCGTTCATCCGCAGCACCTGGAAGTCGTGGAAGTTCGATTGCTCGACACGCCCCTCCTTCAGGGTGATCGCACTGTGCCGAGCCATTGCCAGGGCGAAGCCGATACCGCCCTCCATCTGCGCCCTGATCACGTCCGGGTTGATGGCAATGCCGCAGTCCACGGCGCACACCACCCGATCCAGACGGTAACTGCCATCGGCCTTCACCGTGACCTCGGCGACCTGCGCCACGAAGGAGCCGAACGACTCGTGCACGGCGATACCGCGACCGCGTTTCTCGCCGTTGGCGCCCGCCGCCAGCGGTTTGTCCCAGCCGGCCTGCTCGGCCGCCAGCCTGAGCGCAGCACGGTGACGCGGATGCTTCTCCAGCAGCGCATCACGGAAGGCATAGGGATCCTTGCCCGCCGCCACCGCGGCCTCGTCGATCATGGTCTCGGCAACGTAGCCGGTGTGGGTATGACCCACCGAGCGCCACCACAGCACCGGCACCTTGATATTGGTCGGCGTGCTCAGCTCCACCTGCAGGTTGGGCACCGCGTACGACAGGTTGGAAACACCCTCGACCGAGGTATGGTCGATGCCGTCATGTACCAGCGCAGCCTCCAGCGGGGTGCCGGCAATGATCGACTGGCCGACCAGACGGTTGTGCCAGGCCTGCAGCTTGCCGGCTTCGTCCAGCCCGATGCGTACACGGTGCAGATACATCGGTCGGTAATAGCCGCCACGGGTATCGTCTTCGCGCGTCCAGACCATCTTCACCGGTGCATCGACGCCCTTGCCGCGCGCCGCCCGGGCGATCGCCACCGCTTCGAGCAGATAGTCGGACACCGAGCTGGCGCGACGACCGAAACTGCCGCCGGCATAGAGCTGATTCAGCGTGATCTTCTCCGGCGGCAACCCCAGATAGGCACCAATGAGGTTCTGATCCACGGTCTGGAATTGCTCGCCGTTCCAGATTTCGCAGTGCTCATCCGAAAGTTTCACCAGGCAGTTCATCGGCTCCATCGCCGCATGCGCCAGGTAGGGGAATTCGTAGTCGGCCTCGACCACCTTCGCCGCCCTGGCCAACGCGGCTTCGGCGTCGCCATTGCGCGTGGCCGGCACTCCCGGCTTGCCGGCAGTTTCACGGTACTGGGCGAGGATTTCCTCGCTACCAAGGGTGAACGCCTTGCTCTCGTCCCAGTCGATCACCAGGGCGTCGCGGCCCTGGCGCGCGGCCCAGGTGTTCTTCGCCAGCACGGCGACACCGCTGCGGCCATGGGGCAGATCACGCAACTCCACCACTTCGACCACGTCGCGCACGGCCCTGGCCTTGCTGCTGTCGACCGAACGCGGCACGCCACCAAAGCGCGGCGGGTAGGCAACCATCGCCACCAGCATGCCCGGCAGCTTGAAGTCCTGGGTGAAGACGGCACTGCCATCGGTCTTGCCGTGGCTGTCCTTGCGACGCAAGTCGAGCTTGCCGATCAGCTTGAAGTCCTTCGCATCCTTGAGCTGTACCTGCTGCGGCACCGGCAGTTGCGCGGCGGCATCGACCAGTTCGCCGAAGCCGGCCTTGCGCCCCGAACCGGCATGACTGACCACACCCTGGCTGACACTGATCTCGCTGGCAGGCACCTTCCAGCGCTGCGCGGCGGCGGCCACCAGCATGGCCTTGGCGGTAGCGCCGGCATTGCGCATCTGCTCCCAGGAGTTGGCCATCGCCGTGCTGCCGCCCGTGCCCTGCATCGGGCCGAAGGCGTTGTTGTTGTAAAGCTTCACGTCGGCTGGCGCACCTTCCACGCGCACCTTGCTCCAGTCGGCATCCAGCTCTTCGGCCAGCAGCGTGGCCAGGCCGGTGTAACTGCCCTGGCCCATTTCCAGGTGCTTGGCCAGGACGGTCACCATGCCGTCCTGGTCGATGCGCACGAAGGCATTGGGGCCGAATGGCTGGTTGGCGGTGGCGGCCAGCGCCTCGCCACCGCGCATCAGCGGCGCCAGGAAAAGCCCAGCGCCAGGCCGCCAGTACCCTTGAGCAGGCTGCGACGACTGACGTTGAGAATGCCGCGAGCGGCACTGTCGGGGGTTTCGATCTTGCCCATGATGACGCGCCTCCTCAGGCCAGTTGCCCGGCAGCTTCGTGGATGGCGGCACGAATCCGCACATAGGTGGCACAGCGACAGATATTGCCGCTCATGGCCGCATCGATATCGGCATCGCTCGGCGCCTTGTTGGCGCTGAGCAAAGCAGTGGCCGCCATGATCTGCCCGGACTGGCAGTAGCCACACTGCACCACATCGAGCTGTCGCCAGGCCTCCTGCACCACCTTGCCCACGGCATCCTCGCCAACCGCCTCGATGGTGGTGATGCGCTTGCCGGCCACCGCCGACACCGGCGTCACGCAGGAACGGGTCGGCTGCCCCTCGACGTTGACCGTGCAGGCACCGCACAAGGCCATGCCGCAGCCGTATTTGGTACCGGTGAGATTGGCGACGTCACGCAGCGCCCAGAGCAGCGGCATGTCGTCGGACACGTCCAGCTCATGGTTCTGGCCATTGAGATTCAGGGTAATCATGGTCTGCCCACCTTGTCTGATGGTGTCTGATTGTTCCGGCATCGCACGCCGGTGCTCACGGTCAGCCCCGCACGCAGGAGGGCCGGAAGTTAACTGTAGTGGGCGTTGAGAGGACTGTCTCGACGAGACGAGCAGATCAGCAGAACCGGGCAATAAGTCCGGAGAATCGGGCAAGCGCGCCGCCCGGCCTGTCGCGGGACGGCGCGCGCGACTCAGGCGGCGCTGCGCTGCGCCCTGTCGATAGCTTGCAGATAGCCGGCAGGTACCAGCTCGGGATAATCGGCCAGCTCACGCTGCAACTGGCACTGTTCGGCATAGGTCTCGATGGCCCGACGATAGGCCATGCGCCGCTGATCCTGCAATTTGCGGCGGGTCTTGGCGTCAGGCTGGTCGTGCGGTTGCGCGTCATCGAAGATACGAGGCATCTCGGTTCTCCCGGAACGAGGACTGGAGCCTCCAGCATGGATCGCGCAGATGACGCTTTCGCGGCAGCGCCATGAAGCCTCGGTGACGCCTGGCACTTCGCAGGTTTCAATTCGCCGGCCCGCGCGGGGTCGGCAGCAGCCTCTACCTCGGGCCGCGCCGCCGAGGCCGCCACCGGTATCGCCAGACCTTCGCCCGACGACGCTTCGCAGAGACCCTAGTCCTCGCTGCTGCGCAGCGATTTCGGCGACAGGCGCAAGCTGCGCAGGCTGCGCTTGACGCTCTTGAGGTGGTTGACCAGGCTCGGCCCGCGCGCCATGGCAACGCCCATGGCCAACACGTCGATCACCACCAGGTGGGCGATGCGCGAGGTCAGCGGGGTGTAGATTTCGGTGTCTTCCTGCACGTCGATGGCCAGGTTGACGGTGGCCAGATCGGCCAATGGCGTCTGGCTCGGGCACAGGGTAATCAGGCTGGCCCCCGCCTCGCGCACCAGGTTGGCGGTGATCAGCAGATCCTTGGAGCGACCCGACTGGGAAATGCAGATGGCCACGTCGCCCGGCTTCAGGGTCACCGCACTCATCGCCTGCATGTGCGGGTCGGAATAGGCCGCAGCATTGAGCAACAGACGGAAGAACTTGTGCTGGGCGTCGGCCGCCACCGCGCCCGAGGCACCGAAACCGTAGAACTCGACGCGCTGCGCCTGCGAACAGGCGGCAATGGCGCGTTGCAGCGCCTCGGGGTCGAGCTTCTCACGGACTTCCATCAGGGTGTGCAGCGTGGTGTCGAAGATCTTCAGGCTGAAGTCGGCGACCGAGTCATCCTCGTGAATCGCGAACTGGCCGAAACTGGCACCCGCCGCCAGGCTCTGCGCCAGCTTCAGCTTGAGATCCTGAAAACCGGTGCAGCCGATGGCTCGGCAGAAACGCACGATGGTCGGCTCGCTGATCCCGACGCTATGCGCCAGCTCGGCCATGGAACTGTGCATGACCGAAGCGGGATCGAGCAGAACGTGATCGGCGACCTTGAGCTCGGACTTGCGCAGCAAGTGGCGCGACTGGGCGATGTGTTGCAACAGATTCACGGAAGTAGGCTCTATGCAGAAAAGGCTCTACCGCGGACACTCGACTGGCCATAGCTCGGTTATGATCAGCGGTCGGCGGTTGTAGTGACCTTGTAGTTATACTACATGGCTTGCGTCCGCGCACCGCCAACAGGCAGTTTTAAACCGATACGCGATGGACGACACGCCCCGCAACGCCAGATTCGATGCAGAGGCACCGTTTCCCAGGACCGCAGGTAGCGACCTGCCAAACCGAGTCGGAGTGTTTCCCTTGAGTATTTCCTGCGACATGCTGGTCTTCGGTGGCACGGGCGACCTGGCCCTGCACAAGCTGCTGCCAGCGCTCTATCACCTGCACCGTGAAGGCCGCCTGCATCGTGACATGCGCATCCTGGCGCTGGCTCGCAGCAGTCACAGCCGCGAGGCCTACCAGGCCCTGGCCGAGCGCCATTGCCGTGCCCAGGTGGCGCGTGCCGACTTCAGCGCAGAAAGCTGGAGCAGCTTCGCCGAGCGGCTCGACTACTTCGCCATGGACGCCGCGCAGAGTGCCGACTTCGGCCGTCTGGCCAAGCGCCTGGGACAGGGCGAGGATCGCGTAAGGGTCTACTACCTGGCCACCGCCCCGAACCTGTTCGAAGACATCGCCGCGCACCTGGCCAATGCCGGCCTGGCCGGCCCGTCCGCGCGCATCGTGCTGGAAAAGCCCATCGGCCACTCGCTGGAGTCGGCCCGCGCGATCAACGCCGCCATCGGCGCCGTGTTCGACGAAGCGCGGGTATTTCGCATCGATCACTACCTGGGCAAGGAAACCGTGCAGAACCTCATGGCGCTGCGCTTCGCCAACGCCCTGTTCGAGCCGGTGTGGCGCGCCGGACACATCGACCACGTACAGATCAGCGTCTGCGAGACCCTCGGTGTGGAAAACCGCGGCGCCTACTACGACAACGCCGGCGCCATGCGCGACATGATCCAGAACCACCTGTTGCAGTTGCTCTGCCTGGTGGCCATGGAAGCCCCGGTGCGCTTCGACGCCGAAGCGGTGCGCAACGAAAAGGTGAAGATTCTCGAAGCCCTGAAACCCATCAGCGGCCTCGACGTGCAGGACAAGACCGTGCGCGGCCAGTACACCGCCGGCAAGATCGGCGGCCACGACGTGCCCGCCTACTACTTCGAGAAGAACGTCGACAACGACAGCGATACCGAAACCTTCGTCGCGGTGCAGGTGGAGATCGACAACTGGCGCTGGGCCGGCGTGCCGTTCTACCTGCGTACAGGCAAGCGTCTGGCGAAGAAGGCGTCGGAAATCCTCATCCAGTTCAAGCCGGTGCCCCACCGCCTGTTCCACGAAGGCGAGGCCAACCAGTTGCTGATCCGCCTGCAACCGGAAGAACGCATCAGCCTGCAACTGATGGCCAAGAACCCCGGCAAGGGCATGCACCTGAAACCGGTGGAGCTGGATCTAAACCTGGCCAATGCCTTCAACCAGCAACGCCGCTGGGACGCCTACGAGCGCCTGCTGCTCGACGTGATCGAAGGCGACTCCACGCTGTTCATGCGCCGCGACGAAGTGGAGGCGGCCTGGCAGTGGGTCGACCCGATCCTCCAGGGCTGGCACCAGCACTACCAGAGCCCGCGCCCCTACCCGGCCGGCAGCGATGGACCGGAGCAACTGCAACACCTGCTCGAGCGCCATGGCCGGCAGTGGGCCGGGTAACCGTTCACTCAGCCTGAAGTGCGGCGCGCGTGCGCCGACACGACGAGCAACACCACTGCCCCCAGCCCGCCCGCAACGACGAACAATCCCTCGTACCCCAGCGCCTTGGCCACCACCCCGCTGCCGGCTCCGACGAAACCGGACAGCAGCAGTTGCGCCGAGGCTTGCAGGGTGAAGTCGGCGCCCTCGTGTTCGGGACGGCACATGCGCATCATCGCGGCGAACAGGGCGACGGTGGACATGCCGTCAGCCACCTGCTCGAACAGGGTCACGGCATAGACCAGCCCGGTATTGGCGCCCTGCCCCACCAGCAAGGCCAGGGCGGCGATGCCGATGGCTTGCAGGGCGCCGAACAGGATCAACGCACGCAGCACGCCGATGCGAGCGTAGAGCAGGCCGCCAAGCAGGGCGCCGCCAATACCGGCCAGGCTGCTGATCAGGGTCAACTGGCCAAGTTCTCCGGTGCTCCAGCCCTGATCCACCAGCATCGGTTTGATCATCGGCGAACCCAGC
Organism: Ectopseudomonas oleovorans; assembly: GCA_045291465.1. GTDB lineage: Bacteria > Pseudomonadota > Gammaproteobacteria > Pseudomonadales > Pseudomonadaceae > Aquipseudomonas > Aquipseudomonas oleovorans_B. The sequence continues at coordinate 72,456 of CP152345.1, forward strand.
GAATCGCCGAGCTTGAAGGTCAGCACCACGGCCAGCCACAGCAGCATGCCGGGTTGCGCCAGCAGGCCGCGGTAGTGGTCGAACAGCAGACGTGGGCCCAGCGCATGTTCCGCCAGGGCAGGCTGGAACGGCAGCACCCGGCGCTCGGGGAACAGCCAGATCGGCACGCTCATCAGCGCAATCAACCCGGCCACCAGACCGACCGCCAGGTTCCAGCCCAGCGGGTCGATCACCAGCAACAGACCACTGCCGCTGAGGATCATGCCGACCTTGTAGCCGCCCACCTGAAGGCTGTTGCCCAGGCCACGCCAGCGCTCCGGGAGCAGGCGCACGGTGAGGCCGTCGGTGGCCACATCCTGGGTGGAAGCCAGCAGGTTGATCAGCAGCAACAGGCCGAGCAGCCACCCGAGGCCCGCGCCGAACAGGGTCTGCGGTGCCAGTAACGCCAGCACCGCCACGCAGGCGATCACGCCGCTTTGCAGCGGCAGAATCCAGCCACGATGGTGCCCCAGGCGAGGCGAGGCCAGACGGTCGATCCAGGGCGCCCAGCACACCTTGAGCAACCAGGGCAGCGCCAGCAGTTTGAGCAGGCCGATCAGCGCCAGATCGACACCATGCTGGCGCAGCAACACCGGCAAGGAGTGGGCGATCAGCCCGGAGGGCAGGCCCTGCGCGCAGTACAGCGAGGCCAGCAGCACCAGCGTGGCATTGGACGGGCGAGGTGCGGCTGGCGACATGGCGGGCGCTCGCGACAAAAGCGCAAGCCTAGTGGTTTGCGCCTGCGGGCGGCAACGTGAGGATGGTTACAGTTCGTAGGCTACGCCGTTGCGTCGTCGCGGCGCGCAGGCGCTACAGGTTACCGAGGCACTGCGTCAGGCCGCCTGCCAGGTTTTCCAGCAGTCGCTCGTAAGCAGTGGCGTTAACCGGCAGGGTTCCGCCCAGGGCATCGAGTTCGGCCAGCTTGACCGGCAGACCGGCAGTGAGGGTTTCGGCCAGGCGCGGACGCAGCGGCGGTTCGCTGAATACGCAGCTCGGCCCGGCCTGCTGCAGCGTCTTGCGCATGGCCGCGACATGGCGCGCACCGGGCTGCACTTCGGCCAGGACGCTGAACACACCGGCATGCTTGAGGCCATAGGCGGCCTCGAAATAGTCGAAGGCTTCGTGAAAGACGAAGTAAGGCTTGCCCTGCAAGGCCGCCAGGCGCGGGCGGATGCGGCCATCGAGCGCATCCAGACGGGCCTCGAAGGCTTGCAGGTTGGCGGCATAGCGCGCGGCGTTGGCCGCATCCAGCTTCGTCAGGTCTGCCGCCATGCGCGCCGCGATCACCCGGGCATTGTCCGCCGCCAGCCACAGGTGGGCATCCAGGCTGCCGGGACGGTGCTCGTGGTCATGCCCCAACTCGTCGGCAGCATGCTCGTGCTCATCGGCATGCTCGTCGTGGTCATGTCGATCATGGCTGTCGCCGAAGTGACGCAGAGTCATGCCAGGCAAGTCCTGCACCGCCACCTGGGGCTTGTCGCGACTGCCCAGCACGCGTGGCAGAAAGGCTTCCATATCCGGGCCGATCCAGTACAACAGGTCGGCATCGCGCACGCGGCGCACATCCGACGGTCGCAACGCATAATGGTGCGGCGAAGCACCGGAAGGCAGCAGCACCTCGGGTTCGCCGACACCCTCCTGCACCGCTGCGGCGATCAGTTGCAGCGGTTTGATACTGGTGAGCAGGCGTACCTCGGCCTGGGCATTGGCGACGAAAAGCAGGGCAACAAGACAGAAAAGACGCGACACGGGACATACTCGGACGGAATTGAAGAACGAACCTGGGCGATGGCAATGCAGGTAGTGTGTAGAGACGCCCTGAACGGGTAACATAATAACGTCTCTTGCCTGCGCCGTCCCTGCCCATGACCGACATGCCCCTGGCTTCACGCCCTCACGACCATTCCCGCTGCGTCAGCCATGCCCTGGCCGAGGCCGAGGCCATCTGCACCCGCCAGGGCTTGCGCCTGACCGCCCTGCGCAAGCGTGTGCTGGAGCTGGTGTGGGCCAGCCACAAGCCGCTGGGCGCCTACGACATACTCGGCGTACTGAGCGAGGAAGACGGTCGCCGCGCCGCGCCGCCCACTGTCTATCGCGCGCTGGATTTCCTTCTGGAAAACGGCCTGGTGCACCGCATCGCCTCGCTCAACGCCTTCGTCGGCTGCAGCCATCCGGAGCACGCACACCAGGGCCAGTTCCTGATCTGCCGCAGTTGCCATGTCGCCATCGAACTGGAACAGCCGGCCATCAGCCAGGCCATCGTCGAAGGTGCCACAGGCGTCGGTTTCAGCGTGGAAAGCCAGACCGTCGAAGTGGTCGGGCTATGTGCCGGTTGCAAGGCCGCGGCATGAGCGAAGCGCTGATTCGTCTCGATGGGGTCGCTGTCAGCTTCAACGGCCAGTCCGTTCTGGACGACGTCAAGCTCAGCGTGCAACCCGGCGAGATCGTTACCCTGATCGGCCCCAATGGCGCCGGCAAGACCACCCTGGTACGCGTGGTGCTCGGCCTGCTGCAACCACAACGGGGCAGCGTGCGCCGGGCGCCGCGCCTGCGCATCGGCTACATGCCGCAAAAACTCCATGTCGACGCCACCCTGCCACTGTCGGTGCTGCGCTTCCTGCGCCTGGTGCCGGGCGTCGATCGCGCCCGTGCGCTGACCGCACTGGCCGAGGTCGGTGCGCAGCAGGTGATCGACAGCCCTCTGCAAAGCGTTTCCGGCGGCGAGATGCAACGCGTGCTGCTGGCTCGCGCCCTGCTGCGCGAACCCCAACTGCTGGTGCTCGACGAACCGGTGCAGGGCGTCGACGTTGCCGGTCAGGCCGAGCTGTACCGACTGATCTCGCGGCTGCGCGAGCGCCATGGCTGCGGCGTGCTGATGGTCTCGCACGATCTGCACCTGGTGATGAGCGCGACCGATCAGGTGGTCTGCCTCAATCGCCACGTGTGCTGTTCCGGCCATCCGGAGCAGGTCAGCGGCGACCCGGCATTCATCGAACTGTTCGGCCAGGATGCCAAGAGCCTGGCCATCTACCACCACCATCACGACCACGCTCACGACCTGCATGGCGGCGTGGTCAAGCCTGGCCTGACCATCCACGGCCCGGCTCACGTACACGGCCCGGACTGTAAACACTGATGCCCGATTTCCTTCTCAACGCCCTGCTCGCCGGCCTGGCACTGGCCCTGGTGGCCGGCCCGCTCGGTTCCTTCGTGGTGTGGCGGCGCATGGCCTACTTCGGCGACACCCTGTCCCATGCCGCTCTGCTCGGCGTGGCACTGGGCCTGATGCTGGACATCAGCCCGACCCTGACGGTGACCGTCGGCTGCGTGCTGCTCGCCGTCCTGCTGGTGACCCTGCAACAGCGCCAGCCGCTGGCCTCCGACACCCTGCTGGGCATCCTCGCCCACAGCACCCTGTCGCTGGGGCTGGTGGCGCTGAGCTTCATGCATGACGTGCGCATCGACCTGATGAGCTACCTGTTCGGCGACCTGCTCGCCGTCAGCCCCGGCGACCTGGCCTGGATCATGGGCGGCAGTGCGCTGGTGATGGCGCTGCTGGCCTGGTTGTGGCGGCCGCTGCTGGCGATCACCGTGCACGAGGAACTGGCGCGGGTCGAAGGTCTGCCGGTGGCAGCCATTCGCCTGGCCCTGATGCTGCTGATCGCCGTGGTGATCGCGGTGGCGATGAAGATCGTCGGCGTGCTGCTGATCACCTCGCTGCTGATCATCCCCGCCGCGGCCGCCCAGCGGCATGCCCGCACGCCGGAGCAGATGGCCGTGGGTGCCAGCCTGCTCGGGCTGCTGGCCGTCTGCGCGGGCCTGGCCATGTCCTGGTATCAGGACACGCCGGCCGGGCCGTCCATCGTCGTCAGCGCCGCCGCGCTGTTCCTGGCCAGCTTCGCGTTGCCCAGGCGCAACGCCTGACCGTTTGTGCGGATGAAATCCGGTATACGGCGCAACCGATCGAGGTGAAATCAACGATACGAACCTGTATGATTGCACGTTTTTTGCACAATTCGAGACGCGTAGTCATGAAGTCGTTCGCTTTTCGCAGCCTTCCTCTTTTTCTGGTTCTGCTGCTGGTCGGCTGCCAGAACACGCAGCCACACAGCGTGCCGCCGGTCGATGATCTGGTCATCGCCTTCCGCCAGCTCGACCTGAGCCTGGCCGAAGAGCGCCTCGACGACGCACGCAGCCAGCTCGGCGCGCTGCAACAGCGCGCCAGCCGCGACACCCGCCTGGAGCAGTACCAGCGCCAGCTGGCCGAAGCCTACATGGAGCAAGGCCAGGAAGCGCTGCAACGGGGTGATCTGGATCGTGCCGCGCAGGCGCTGGGCCAGGCCCGCAGTCTGATGCCGCAGGCGCCAGCCCTGAGCCATGACCTCAACCAGGCCATCGACAGCGCCCGCGCAGCCCGCCAGGCGGCAGCCGAACAGCAGGCTCGCGAAGCCGCCATGAAGGTGGAGGCCGAGCGCCAGCAGCGTCTGGCCAGCGAACGCCAGGCCGAGGCCAAAGCCAGGGCAGCGGTCGCGGCAACCCCGGCGAGCCAACCGGCACCCGTGGTCGCGAACACGCCCAGGGCACGTCTGATCGACCCGAGCGCCGCCACCAGCACCGTGGCGTTGCCTATGCTGGACAGCCAGGACAACGAAAACCTGCGCCGACTGCTCGACGGCGTGGCGGCGGATGTCGTGACCTTTCGCTGCGCGGTGCGCATCGAAGTGCGCGAGGCCAAGGACTACCCCTGGGTCGCGGCCCTGCTCTCGGCACGCATCAAGAAGCTCGATCCGACCTTCCGTCCGCAGTTGAGCCAGAAGATCACGCCGCAGCAGGTACCGCGCCTGCTGTTGAGCCCGCAGCGCAACTGAGGGAAGGCACTTGCCCTACCGCTTATCGGTAATGCCGTTTTGTAATAAACATAGGCCAACAAAGATTTTCTCGGCCTAAACACCGCCGGGTAAACTAGCGCCCTTTTGCGCCCCACCCGGCGCCCGATGGCCGGCTCGACAACCTTCTGGAGCCGGCCACTGAACATACCCAAAAGGTCGTTCGCGTGATCCAGTTTCAATCCGTCCACAAGGCCTACCGCGTCGCGGGCCGCGACATACCGGCATTGCAGGCCACCACGCTGCAGATCGACAGCGGTCAGGTGTTCGGCATCATCGGCCACTCCGGCGCCGGCAAGAGCACCCTGCTGCGCCTGATCAACCGCCTGGAAGAACCTTCCGGCGGGCGCATCGAGATCGACGGCGTCGACGTCACCGCCCTCGACGCCAGCGGCCTGCGCCGCTTCCGCCAGCAGGTCGGAATGATCTTCCAGCACTTCAACCTGCTGTCGTCGAAGACCGTGGAAGACAACATCGCCATGCCGCTGCGCCTGGCCGGTGAGCTGAACAGCGCCGAAATCGACGCCCGCGTCGCCGAGCTGCTGGTTCGCGTCGGCCTGCAGGATCATGCGAAGAAATACCCGGCACAGCTCTCCGGCGGCCAGAAACAGCGCGTGGGCATTGCCCGTGCACTGAGCACCCGGCCGAAGATTCTGCTGTGCGACGAGGCCACCAGTGCCCTCGACCCACAGACCACCACCGCCGTGCTGCACCTGCTGGCCGAGATCAACCGCGAACTGGGCCTGACCATCGTGCTGATCACCCACGAGATGGACGTGATCCGCCGCGTCTGCGACCGCGTGGCGGTGATGGACGCCGGTGCGATCGTCGAAGAAGGCCCGGTGGCCGAGGTGTTCCTGCACCCGCAACACTCGACCACACGGCGCTTCGTGCAGGAGTCCGAACACGTCGACGAGGCCGAACAGCGCGACGACTTCGCCCACGTATCGGGCCGTATCCTGCGCCTGACCTTCCAGGGTGAAGCCACCTACGCACCGCTGCTGGGCACCGTGGCCCGTGAGACCGGGGTGGACTACAGCATCCTCGCCGGACGTATCGACCGCATCAAGGACACCCCCTACGGCCAGCTCACCCTGGCCCTGACCGGTGGCGACATCGACGCCGCGCTGGCCCGCTTCGGCGCTGCCGACGTGCATCTGGAGGTACTGCGCTGATGCTCGAACAACTGCTGCCCAACGTGTTCTGGCCGGAAATCTGGCAAGCCAGCCTCGACACCCTGAACATGCTGCTCGGCTCAATGCTGTTCACCGTGCTGCTCGGCCTGCCGCTCGGCGTGCTGCTGTTTCTCACCGGCCCGCGCCAGCTGTTCGAGCAATCGGCGCTGTACGGCGCGCTGTCGCTGGTGGTGAACATCCTGCGCTCGGTGCCTTTCGTCATCCTGCTGATCCTGATGATCCCGCTCACCGAGCTGCTGGTCGGCACCTCGCTGGGCGTGGCCGGCGCCATCCCGCCGCTGGTGGTGGGCGCCACGCCGTTCTTCGCCCGCCTGGTGGAAACAGCCCTGCGTGAAGTGGAGCGCGGCATCATCGAGGCGACCCAGGCCATGGGCGCCACCACCTGGCAGATCATCACCCGTGCACTGCTGCCCGAGGCCCTGCCCGGCCTGCTCGCGGCCACTACCGTCACCGCCATCACTCTGGTCTCCTACACCGCCATGAGCGGCCTGATCGGCGGCGGCGGCCTCGGTGACCTGGCGGTGCGCTACGGCTACCAGCGCTACCAGCCGGACGTGATGGCCGTGACCGTGATCCTGCTGCTGATCCTGGTGCAGGTGTTGCAGATGGTCGGTGATCGCCTGGTCGTACATTTTTCTCGCAAGTAGTCATGAAAAGCGGCGACTCGCCACCCGCGAGACCCGCACCAACCTTCCCAAAAGGAACCTTGAAATGAAGAAACTGCTGACTGCCCTGGCCGCCTTCGCGGCCTTCTCGGCCCAGGCCGAAACCCTCAACGTCGCCGCCACCCCGGTGCCGCACGCGGAGATTCTCGAATTCGTCAAACCGGTGCTGGCCAAGGAAGGCGTGGAGCTGAAGGTGCGCGTGTTCACCGACTACGTGCAGCCCAACCTGCAAGTGCAACAGAAGAACCTCGACGCCAACTTCTTCCAGCACCAGCCCTACCTGGACGAGTTCAATGCCAGCCGCAAGACCGAACTGGTCAGCGTGGCCGGCGTGCACGTCGAGCCCTTCGGCGCCTACTCCAGCAAGATCAAGAACCTGAGCGAGCTGTCGCAAGGCGCCACCGTGGCCATCCCCAACGACGCCACCAACGGTGGCCGCGCTCTGCTGCTGCTGCAAAAGGCCGGGGTGATCAAGCTCAAGCCGGAGGCCGGCATCCTCGCTACGCCGAAGGACATCGTCGAGAACCCGAAGGCCATCAAGGTGCGTGAACTGGAAGCGGCCACCCTGCCGCGCGTGCTGAGCCAGGTCGACCTCGCCCTGATCAACACCAACTACGCCCTGGAAGCCAAGCTGAACCCGACCAAGGACGCCCTGGCCATCGAAGGCAGCGACTCGCCGTACGTGAACATCCTGGTGACCCGCGCCGACAACAAGGACAGCGACGCCGTGCAGAAACTGGTCAAGGCCCTGCACAGCGCCGAGGTGAAGAAATTCATCGAAGAGAAATACCAGGGCGCCGTCGTACCGGCGTTCTGATCGCTGCTCGCACCCGTTGCACCCGATGCCGCGCCGCCGCAAGGCCGCGCGGCATTTTCATGCCTGCATTTGCTGCGGTGCGCACAGCGCACCCTGCGCCTGTCCGGCATATCAACCGGCCTTCGGTTTCTCCGGGCGGTCCAGATGAACAGCGCACCGCAGCTCATGCCGGCGGCGGCGAACAACACCGACGGCAGGTGGTTCACCGTCAACAGCAGGATGACCAGCGCCACCAGCATGCTCAGGCTGGCCACCCATTTGGTGCGCCGGGCGATCAGCCCGCCGTTCTTCCAGTCGCGCAGCAACGGGCCGAACAGCCGGTGCCTTTCCAGCCAGGCGGCCAGCCGGGGTGAACTGCGCGACGCCGCCCAGGCCGCCAGCAGCACGAACTCGGTCGTGGGCAGGCCCGGCAGGATCACCCCGAGCATGGCCATGCCGATACTCAGGTAAGCCACCAGCAACCATAGCCAGCGTTGCCAGGCCGAACGCGCCAGCGTGGTTTCAGGCAAAGCAGCGTTCCAGGTGCAGGGTGAAACGCTCGAAGGCGGCAATGGCCGCTGCCTCGGCCTGACGCTCCTGTTCGGCGTCCAGTTCGATGCTGTCGAGTACGGCGGTGAAGGCTTTCCAGCCCTGCGCACGCCCCCTTCCGGCTCACCCAGGTGACGCGCGCCGAAGGTTTCGCTCAGCCCCAGCGCCGGCATGCGCTTGAGCAGAAACGCCGCGCCAAGCTTGGAACCCTCTGAGACGAACAGCCAGGCCAGCGCCTCACCCGTGCCCATGGTCTTGTCGCGAATGCTGTCATCGCCCTCGGGCAGCGTGCGCTGCAGGTCGGCCAGATCCAGCACGGCCTGTTCGACGCGGCAGCGCTGCGGCAGATCCGGCACCAGCCTGATCAGTTCCGGGTCGTTGTAGAGTTTTTCCAGGTCACGCTGGAACAGGTATTGCGCCGCCACGAAGTGGGAAAAGCGCTCAGGGCTGCCGAACGGATCAAAGCTCTTGACCAGGTTGTCGAGGCGGCTGTGCGGCTCGTGGGTGATCTGGTTCAGGCGCTGCGAACGCAGCGGATGGGACAGTTGCGAAGAAGCGGTCATGTAAGGCTCGCTGATGACTGGCATGGAGTAAGGCAGCCCTGCTCCCGCACCACTCGACGAGCAGGCAGGGCGTTCGACCACCACTGACTTATAAAGACGAACGAGCCTGCCAGGCTCCGTAAAAATAACCCGCAAGCGCAGCGGACGAGCCACTCGTGAGCATGTCGCGCAGCCGCTCGGTAGTCGGCCTTATTAAAAGTGATTATTATTCACGATGTAGTCGGCGAACCGGGCTTGCCAGTGACCATCTCCAATCTAGACAGCGTGTTCATCAGCCAGCGCACCCCGCTGCTGCGCACACTGATGAAAATCGTGAAGAACGCCAGCATCGCCGAGGAGCTGGTGCAGGAAACCTACCTGCGGGTCGCCCGTAGCCTGCGCGACAAACCCGTCGATCATCTCGAACCCTTCCTGTTCCAGACCGGCCGCAACCTGGCGCTCGATCATCTGCGCCGCGAGCGCATGCAATCGCGCACCCTGCTCGATGACGTGCCGGACGAGATCATGCAGGCCGTCCCCGCTCCAGGCTCCTCCAGTGAAGACAGCCTGCACGCCGAACGCCTGTTGCAACGCCTGGGCAGCGCACTGGAGCAACTGAGCGAACGTCAGCAGCGCATCTTCATCCTCAGCCGCCTGCATGGGCAGGGCTATGCGCAGATCGCAGCCGAGCTTGGCGTTTCCCCCAGCACGGTGCAGAAGGAACTCAAGCTGATCATGGCCCTGTGCATGACGCTGCTCGACCGCCTGGCCCCGCCGACATGAGCGACTATCGCTCACCCACAGGTTCGGCCAGAATATCGGCCCCCGGTTTCGAGAACAGCCCGATGCCCCCGCAGCAGGGATCACCCACAGGCAGCGACACGCCGCAAAGCCAGGCGCTGGACTGGCTGCTCCTGCTGGAAAACGCGGACGACGACTGCCGGGCACGATTCGCCGAATGGCTGGCCATCTCGCCCGCCAATGCCGAAGCGTTCGAGCGCGCCCAGCGCTGCTGGCAGTCGCCGACGCTGGTGACCGCCGCCGCACGCCTGGAACGCGGCAGGCAGAAGCCGCCACAGCGTTCACGGCGCATTGGCAGAACCCTGGCGATTGCCGCGTCGCTGCTGCTGGTGATCGGCATCACCCTGCAAAGCGATCTGCTGCTGCGCCTGCGGGCCGACCACGTCACCGCCGTGGGCCAGCGCCAGAGCCTGGATCTGGCCGACGGCTCACGCGTGCTGCTCAATACCGGCAGCGCCTTTTCCAGCCAGATCGACGAACGCCAGCGCGTCACCCAACTGCTGCGCGGCGAAGCCTATTTCGACGTCGCCAAGGACAGCAACCGCCCCTTCCTGGTCAATGCCGGACCTGTCCGCATCTCGGTACGCGGTACCGCGTTTTCCGTGCGTTACCTCGACGATGCCGCCGAAGTCAGCGTCGAACGCGGCGAGATCGAGGTGCATGCACAAGGCAACGACACACGCATCTACCTGGCCAGCGGAGACAGCATCCGGATCGGCCCGGACGGTGTCGGCAATCGCACCCATGGCGCCACGGCCAACCGGCTTGCCTGGGTTCACGGTCGTCTGATCTTCGATGATCGCCCCCTGCACGAAGTGCTCAGCGAACTGCGGCGCTACTACCCCGGCTGGATCATCAACCGCAACGCCCGCCTGGATGACCTGCGCATCACCGGCAACTACCGCCTGAGCGAGCCCGCCGACATCATGCGCTCGCTGGCACAGGTAACCTCGGCCCGGCTTCACGAGTACCCGTCACTGCTGATACTCAACTGAGAAAAAGAATTTTTACGCTCTGAAAGGCTCTCGTTCGTCCCGTCATAACAATGCAAACAATTCGCATTATCTGATCGACGCTAACAGAGAGCTTAACGATGCCCCTTCACACCCGACGCCAGCGCTCGCTGCGGCTGTCCAGCGCGAGCCTTTCGCTGCTGGCACTCTCCATCTCCTGCGCCAGCCTGCCAATGCAGGCTCACGCCGCCGAGGAATCGGTCGTTGCAGAACAACGCAGCCAGAGCGGCTACCGCTTTGCCATCGAGCGCCAGCCACTGGTCTCCGCGCTGAATGCCTTCAGCGAAGTCACCGGCTGGCAGATCGGCCTGCCGGCGCAACTGGCGGACGGCATCGAGTCGCCGGGCACCCGCGGTCGCCAGCCGCCGGAACTCGCCCTGGCACGCCTGCTCGAAGGCACCGGGCTGAGCTACCGCAACGTCGGTGAACGCAGCGTGGTGCTGGTCAGAAACCCTGCGCAATCGGTCGCGCTGCAACCGATGACGGTCACCGCCACTCGCCATGAACAGCGGGTCGACGAGGTACCCAGCACGGTCAGCGTGCTCGACCGGCAGCAACTCGACCGGCAGAACATCAACAGCATCAAGGATCTGGTGCGCAACGAGCCCGGCGTTTCCGTGGGCGGCGCCGGCCAGCGTGCCGGCATCACCGGCTACAACATCCGGGGTATCGATGGCGACCGCATCCTGACCCAGGTCGACGGCGTCGAAATCCCCGCCAGCTTCTATGCCGGCCCCTACGCCAACACCCACCGCAACTATGTCGATCCGGAGATCGTCAAGCGCGTGGAAATCCTGCGCGGCCCGGCCTCGGCACTCTACGGCAGCAATGCCATCGGCGGCGCCGTCAGCTACTTCACCCTGGACGCCTCCGACATCATCAGGGAAGGCCGCGACGTCGGTGCCCGCCTCAAGACCGGTTACAGCTCGGTGGACGAAAGCTGGCTGAACTCGGCCACCGTCGCGGGTCGTTACCAGGACTTCGATGCCCTGCTGCACCTGTCCCAGCGCAACGGCCACGAGACCGAGTCCTATGGCACCCATGGCGGCACCGGCCTGAACCGCACCGAGGCCAATCCGGAAGACGCGCGCACCACCAACACCCTGGTCAAGCTGGGCTGGAACTACAACGACGGCGACCGCCTGCAACTGACCTATGAAAAGTACAAGGATGACCGCGACACCAACCAGCTCAGCGCCGTAGGTGGGCCGTTCAACACCCAGGCCGTCGGTGGTGCGCAGAACCTGGTTCGCGCCCGTACCGGCAACGACACCATCACCCGTGAGCGCTTCGGCCTGGAGCACCGCCTGGCGCTGGACAGCCTGCTGGCCGACAACCTGAAGTGGAGCCTGAACTACCAGTTGGCCAAGACCGACCAGAGCACGCTGGAGAACTACGTCACCGGCACGCGCAACGTCATGCGCTACCGCGACACCTACTACAAGGATCGTCAGTGGGTGCTGGACATGCAGCTCGACAAGGCCTTCGACCTTGGCGCAACCGACCACCTGCTGACCTATGGCTTCAACATCAAGCGGCAGAACGTCACCGGCCAGCGCAGCGGTGCCTGCGTGGCCAACTCCGGCGCCTGCCAGGCTGCCGACGGCCTGGTCACGCAGAGCGACTTCCCCGATCCGACGGTCGACGTCTACGGCCTGTTCCTGCAGGACGAAATTCGCTGGAACCAGTGGACCTTCCTGCCCGGCCTGCGCTATGACCGCACCCGCCTCGACCCCGACCTGACCGACGAGTACCTGGTCAGCCTGGGCAACAGTGCCTTCAACCCCGGCGACAGCAGCAAGACCTGGCAGCGCGTCTCGCCCAAGCTCGGCGTGACCTATGCCTTCGCCGACCACTACACCTGGTTCGGCCAGTACGCCGAGGGCTTCCGCACGCCGATGGCCAAGGACATGTACGGCCGCTTCCAGAACACCACCCTGCGCTACATCCAGGAGCCCAACCCGAACCTCGATCCGGAAACCAGCCGCAGCCTGGAAACCGGCCTGCGGGGCAACTTCGAGGCAGGCAGCTTCGACGTGGCGCTGTTCTACAACCGCTACAAGGACTTCCTCGACAACGAAGTCGTGGGCAACAGCGGCGGCATGACCATCTACCAGAACCGCAACATCGGGCGCGCCAGCATTCGTGGCGTGGAAGCCAGGGGCCGCCTGAACCTGGACAGCTTCGGCGCGACACCGGGCCTGTACACCCAGGGCTCGATCGCCTATGCCCGTGGCCGCGACGATGACACCGGCGAGCCGCTCGGCAGCATCAGCCCGCTGACCGGCGTGTTCGGCCTGGGTTACGAGCAGGAGCGCTTCGGTGCCCAGCTGAACTGGACGCTGGTCAAGCGCAAGACCCGCGTGGACGACGGCAAGGTGCTGACCACCGACGGCACCACCACCGGCTACCGCACACCGGGCTTCGGCATCCTCGACCTCACGGGCTACTACAGGCTGACCGACGACCTGACCATCAACGCCGGCCTGTACAACCTGACCGACAAGAAGTACTGGCTGTGGGACGACGTACGCGGCTATGCCTCCGGTACCGGCTTCTACAACACCTTCACCGGTACGCTGATCGGCGAGGCGACGGTTACCGCACCGGCCAACCTCGACCGCCTGAGCCAGCCGGGTCGCAACTTCGCCATCAACCTGGTCTGGGACATCTGAAGCAGCCCCGTGCAGGCGCGACGGCGATTGCCGCCGCGCCTGCTCAGTGCGGCGTGCCAGGCGCACCGAGACGGCGTTGATACGCAAACCCGCCTGATGCCCGAACGGTTCCGGCGCCCGTCTGCCCAGTTCGCGAATCAAAGCGCGCCGACAGGGCGATGGCGCCCGCCTCCGCAGGCAGCAAAGCGCTGCAACCTCGCAGCGCACTGCACCATCAGAAGTTCATCGACAGGTTGACCGAGAAATTGCGCTTCGGCTCGGTGAAGCGATGCAGGCCCTCGCCGTTTCGTTCCACCCGGTTGGTGGTGCCGTAACGGGGAATGCTGCGCAGGCTGTCCCAGGTGGTGTACTTGCTGTTGAACAGGTTGTACACGCCGACACGGGTGCTGATCTGCTCGCTCCAGTTGAAGTAGGTGGTCATGTCGACGAAACGATAGGAGCGGCTCAGGTAACGCCACGGCTTGCCGTTCTCGATGGCCTCGCTCTCGGCCTTGCGGCCTACCCGGGTCAGGGACAGCCTGGCTCCATAACGCTGGTCGGGCGCCTCCAGCGTCAGTGCCGGCGACCAGGTCACCGGCTGGATGGCCATCAGCGAATTGCCGTCGCTGTCACGCCCCTTGGCATAGCTCAGACTGCTGCTCAGGCTCACCTCATGGCTCCAGTCCAGGTGGCGCGAGAACATCCACTCGTTGCTCAGCTCCACGCCTCGTACCTTGGCCGACTGCACGTTGCTGTACTGCAGATGGTTCTGATACATCAGGCGCCCACCGGAACGATAGTCCCGATACCACGGATTGGGCAGCCACCTGCCGCTCTGCTTGAGGTCGATGAAGTCCTTGTAGCGGGTGTGGAACAGGTTCAGACGGTTGCTCAGAGCGGAGACGCCAAGGCTCAGGGCGATTTCCTGGCTCAGGCCCCGCTCCTGCTTGAGGTCGGGATTGGGCTCCAGGCGGTTGGCGGCATCGCTTTTGCCAAAATCGAAGTACAGCTCCTCGGACTTGGGTATGCGATAGCCCTGGCTGACCTTGTACTGCACGGCGGTGCGCTCATCCCAGTGGTAACCACCAAGCAACGCCAGGGAAGTGGCGGAATAATTGCGCGATGGCGGCGGAGCATCGTCGTTGATCAGCATCTTCGCATCGGAAGGTCTGTGCCTGACGCGGTCGACGCGACCACCGGCGGTCACGCGCAGCTTGTCGTCCAGCGCCTTGCTCTCGTTCACCAGCGCGAAGCTGAGGTCGCGGCTGCGCACCGGCCGGATGATGCTCTCGTCACTGGCGTGGGGCTTGCGCGGCCTGCCTACCCAGAGCACGTCGAGATTGCGATTCTCGTAATGCCTCAGATCCACCTGCGGCCTGAACGTCAGGGTGTTGCTGACAGCACCGATCTGGAAAGGGCGAGTGCTGATCTCGCTCCTGAACTGCTTGCTGCGCTGATGCAGGCCGCGCTTCTTCTGCTCGGACACCTCGAATTCCCTGGTGAAGTAGTCCTCGTTCGTGACCAGGCTGAAGGCCACCTGATCGATCGCCTGCTTGCTCATGGCGGTTCTGACCTGCGCGAACGGGCCGTGATCAGGCTCCCAGACATGCCCCAGGGTGTAGCGGGTACGGTCGGAGCGGTCGTCGCCAAAACGCCTGTATGAACTCAGGAAGTCCCAGCTCTTCTCCTCGACCTGCAGCTCACCCCGGGCACGCTCCAGCGTGAAGTTCAGCTCATGCTCCTGCACCGGCGTCAGGTTGAGCTTGGCCAGCAGGTTGTTCTGCCGCTGGGAGACCGGGCCCGGGATACCCCGCGCCGCGCCATACACATCCCTGCCCTTGCTGAAGTTGGCCAGCTCGCTGCCGCTACGGTAGGTGTAGAGCAGCATGGCCTCGGCCAGCTGGCTGGAGCCGGCCAGGCCCAGGGTCTGGATCTTCTGCCGATCCCGCGTGCGGTAGGTCGAGCGCGACAGCAACCCCGTGTTGCCGGTGCGGATCAGATCCTGCGGATCCTTGGTGCGGTACTCCACGGCGCCGCCGAGCGCGCCGCTGCCGAGAAAGATGGAGTCCGCCCCCTTGCTGATGGTGACCGACTTGATGTGCTCGGTTTCGATGTCGTTGATCGTACCGTTGAAATAGCCATAGCCCTTGTAGATGACGTTGCCGAAGCTCTCGCCCTGAGGAATGCCGTCGACGCTAATGGCGACGCGATCCTTCTCGACACCGCGAATGGCGAAGCCGTTGTTGCCGTAGCGCCCGGAGCCCGACACGCTGACGCCCGGCTCGTGACGGACGATATCGCGCATGTCGCCAACCAGTTGGCGCTCCATCTGACGCTGGTCGATCGTGATCTGGTTGATCGACTCGTCGGCGGGCTTTGCGGCCGTCACGCAGAGGTCGGCCATCTGTACGGCATCGCCCTGTGCGGACGATGAGGGGGTTCGTTCCAACCCGTCTGCGCAGGTAGGCAGTTCGGTTGCGGCCACTACGGCCGGCAGCAGCCACGCACCAAGGGTGAGCGGGGTCTTGGATAACTTCATGGATAAGCCTGGGTAAACGATGCACGCCGGTACGGGCGAACCGCGCCAGCAGCACATGAAAACGAAATGAGAAGTGGCGGATGCATGAGCGCACACCCGCCGGATGCGGTTTCAGGCGGCGAGCAGGCCGTCGTCCACGCCCGCGATGCCGACCAGCGGCGTGCCCAGGTCGATCAGGCTGGCTTCCACGTTGATGCCGTAGACGTCTTCCAGCATGTCATCCAGGGGTTTGGTATTGGCATTCATGAGTTCCCAGATGACCTTGTGCACGTCACCGCCGTGGCCTTCGGCCAGGCTGCCGGTGATGGGCGTTTCGAAGTTCAGGCTGAGGAAGGGGTTGGCCACCTTGCCGCCGGCACCCAGGGTCAGGCCCAGCTCCAGGCCCTCGACCTTGCCATGCAGGGTATGCGGCGTGCCGCGACCGGCACCGGGGCCGAAGCCCAGGTAGTAGCTCAGCTCACCGGTGGCCGAGAAGGCATAACCTTTGTCGATACTGAAGGCATAGGTGTCGCCGCCGAAACGCCCAGGCGCACCCTCGCTGTAGAACTGCCCCTGGTTTGGTTTTTGCCCCTGGTGAGTGCCGGCACGCCCCTGGCTCTGCCAGTCGGAGGTCAGGGCGTGCAGGGCAGTCGAGCCGTCCTGAGGCACCCCCGAATTTTGCGTGAGGGGGTAGTGGGAGGATTGGGTGGAGTAGGAGATATGTACAGTCGACATGTTGACTTCCTTCATTGAACGACCCGTAACGGGCCGGTGGTGCGCCCAGGGGCGCGGTGATGGCGACGGCACCCTGCCGCCGCCAGATGCTTGCAGCGGTGAATCAGAAGCGCAGTTCGAGCCCGGCCTGCACCGTGCGCCCCGGTGAAGGGGTGAAGGCGATCTGGTCGGCGTAGTCGCTGCGGTAGCTCTCGTCGCGCAGGTTCTCCACGGCCAGTTGCAGGGCCAGGTTGTCCTGCACCTGGTAGTGGCCGAACAGATCCCAGGTGGTGCTGGAGTCCCAGGCGCGGTTCTTGCGGTTCTGCTGGCGGTTGTAGCGCAGGCCCATGTCCAGCTTGCGCTCGAAGGGGCGCACGCCGAGCAGCGCGCCCTGGCGATCCAGGGGGATGAACAGGGCGGAGTTGTAGATCATGCCGCAGGTGCGCCGGGCATCGAGCTGGGCCTGGTAGGAGGCATGGCCGGCGGCCAGGGCCTGCGGTCGATAGTGGCTGAAATCGCTCGGCACATCGTCGCGGTCGAAGCGGGTCACCTGGCTGCCCAGCGGCCAGGTCTTGTGGCAGAAGGTATTGGCCTTGCCCTGGTAACGGGTGGCATTGACCCGGCCATAGGCGATGCCGACATCGTAGTGCCCCTCCAGCTCCAGGCCGCGGTAGCGGGTCTGCTCCAGGTTGTTGTTGAAGAAGATGTTGAACAGGCTCTGCTGCGCAGAGCCAGGCACGCCATTGCCCATGCCGGTGTAGATGAAGTGGTCGACCTTGGTGGCGAAATGGGTGAGCTTGACGCCCAGGCGGTCATCGGTGCGCCACAGGTCGCGCTGCAGCAGGTTGACGCCCAGCTCCCAGGTGGTGGCGGTTTCGCTGCTCAGTTGGGGATTGGGGAACACGCGGGTGAAGGATTTGCCGCTGTGCGCCCCCTCCCACAGCACCTCGGTAAGGGCCGGTGGGCGCACGCCCCGGCCCCAGGTGCCGAACAGCTCCACGCCGTCCAGCACCTGCCAGGCCGCGCCGAGCGACGGCGACAGGTTGCCGGCGCGCTTGTCCACCTTGTACGGGTAGTGGGCGGGATGCTCTTCGAAACGGGGAGCATAGTTAGGTAATTCGTAAACAGCCTTAGTCTCAGGGCTCAGGCCGGCGATATTGCCCTGGCGCGCCTGCTCGCAATCCTTGAGCTTCCTGTTGTAGAGCGCTTCTCCTGTGTCACCACGCTTCAGCCTATTTTGATACCGTGAAAATTCTCGCCGCGCGGATCGCAGCATTTGTGCCTCGGTGTAGACAGTCCCCCCGATAACTTTGAGCTTCTGCCTTTCATTCTCTGCACGCTCCTTGGCCAGCAAGGACTCCAGCGTGGGCGGATTCATGACTTCATCCTTGAGCAATGCCATACGTCGAGCGTCGCACCAGCTTCTGGTGAAAAGGGCCAGGCGATCCGTTTCCCCGTTCTCCACGCCGCGCACCTCGGTACGGCCGCGCAGGTGGTACCAGTCGTAGCGCAGGCCGGCCTTGAGGGTCAGGGGCTCGCGCTTGAAGGTCAGGGAGGAGAAGGCGCTGGCCACGTCGCGGCGGCCGCCGGGGTTGTGGTTGTTGCGCGTGAATGGTTCCAGGTGCCCGACGGAGAAGCCGGCGCGCCGGGACTCGGCATGGGACTTGCCCTGATCCTGGAACCATTCCATGCCGTAATTGGCCGCCAGCTCGCCCTGAATCTGCGGCAAGGCCAGGCGCGAGGTGTTCTCCAGCTGCAAGCCCAGGGTATCGGTGCGGCTGGTGTGGGTACGGGTCAGCCCTGAGATGCAGGAATCCACTTCGTCCCAGTTATGCTTATTGAGGGAGGCTTCGCTGCAATCGCGCTCATGCTCTCCATTCCAAATACTATTGACTCGGAAGTCCGGCTCGGTGACGCGGCGATTGTCGGTGCGTACGTGATAGAGCTTGGCCTTGAGGTCGAACAGCGGGTCGTCGGGGGCGAAGGCCCAGTCCAGGGCGTAGGCGCCGGTGCGGGCACGGGCGTCGCCGTAGGGCTTCCAGCGCTGCGGGTTGCTGGGCGAGTACTGATCCGACACATTGGCATAGCTGATGCGGGTGCCGTTGAGGGTGAGTTGCAGTTGATGGTCGTCGTTCAGGTGCAGGCGCGTCTTGGCCAGAAGCGACTCCTGATCCTGGTGGGCGAAACGCATTTCCAGGACATCGAGCCTGGATCTGAGGTCGCGCTCCTTCAAACCGCGCTCACCGGCCTGGTACTCGCCCAGGCGGCGTCGGCTGGTGGCCAGCAGCAGCTCCAGGCGATCCTCGAAGCGCCCGGCGGCGGCCACGCTGCCACGCGGCCCGACGCCATTGGCGCGGCCGCCAATGCCGTGACCGGCGCGCACGCGCACGCCATGATCCTGGCCGGGGCGGATGATGTCGTCGTAATCCAGGGTGCGGAAGTCGACCGCGCCGGCGATCGCCTGGGCGCCATGCTGGCCGCTGCTCAGGCCCTTTTCCACGACCACGCGGCTGAGCAGCTCGGGGTCGACGTACATCTCGCCGTTGCGTTGCTGGTGGCCGCTCTCGACATGGTTCTGGCGCATGCCGTCGATCATCATGTTGACCCGGCCGAAGTCCTGCATGCCGCGAATGTTCACCGACAGGCCGGGGTTGTTGCGGTTGACCGCGCTGGTCACGCCGGGGACGTCGACCAGCATGTCGGCAGCGTGCCGGGGCGGGCGCTGATCCAGTTGCTCGCGGCTGATCTCGCTCACCGCCCGGGGTGCCTGGTAGACCCAGTCGCCGGCGGCCTCGCGGCGCGCATCGACGGTGGTCGGGTCGAGTTGCAGTGCGTCGCCGGCAGCCGCGACCAGGCGTTGCAGGTTCACCCGTCGCTCGCCCATGAAGCTGTAGCTGATCGGCAGCCCGTCGAGCAGCCGGCGCAGGGCCTCCTGCGGGGTATGCCGGCCCTCGAGCGCGTGAGCGTGCAGCCCGGCCAGCTTGCTGTCGTCGAAGAACACCTGGATACCGGCCTGCTCGGCGAAGGCGAGCATGGCGCTGTCCAGGGGCTGGGCGGGAATGTCGAAGGCGACCAGAGCAGCCCGCTCCGCCTGCACCGCCGCCCCTGGCGCCTGCTCGGCCCAGGCGTTGCCTGCGGACACCGACGTCAACCCTGCCAACAGCAGTCCCGCCAGCCCCAGGGTGCCATGAAGGCGCCGCGCAGAACGGTGCATTGCTTCATTACCCATCACATGCCTCACTCGTTAATGAAAATCAGTATCAACAAGAAAGACGTCATAGCCCGGAAAACTCAGTAAGAGGCTGGGGGGGCGAATCGCTGGGGCGGGCTGAAACGGGGCGAGGACAAGGCGTTGGTCGCGTGGCGTGAGCCAACGGGCCAACCACGAATCACCGCCCATTTGACGAACGCTCGGTGCGCATGGCGCACCCTACCGCTCGAAGTATCCGGCCAGGCGGTGCAGGTCCCGCTCGTCCAGTTGCCCCGTCAGGTAGCGCAACTGCAACCAGGCCCGCAGGTAGCCATGGCGGGTCTCGATCAGGTTGCGGCGAGCGCCGTGCAATTGCTGCTCGGCATCGAGCACGTCGAGGTTGACGCGCTCGCCGCCGGCCACGCTCCTGCGTGTCGCTTCCACCAGGGTTTCGGCGGCGCTCACGGCCAGCCGGTAGGCGCGACACGCGCGGCGGCGCTGTTGCACTGGTTGAACTGCTGACGCAGACGAGTGAGCAGCGCGGCGGTCTGCGCATCCAGCTCGAAACCGGCCTGGAGATGGGCGGCGCTCGCCTGACGCGTCGCCGCCGACACGCCACCGCCGGCGAACAGCGGCACGCTGAGCTGGATGCCGATGCTGTCGCTGTCGTGCTTCTGGTTGTGGCCACCGTGCGAATCGGCTCGGCTCAGGCGGTTGCTGACGACCAGGCTGAGCGTCGGCAGGTGGCCGGCGCGCTGTTTCGCGATGCCCTCTGCCGCCACCTCGACGGCTCGGCGCTGCGCCGCCAGCTCGGCGTTGCCGGCCACGGCCAGGTCGCGCCAGGCATCGAAACGCGCCGGCTGCGGCGGCCGGATGGGAAAGTCGTCGCGCAAGGGGTGCAGGTCTTCACGCGCCAGCGGCTCACCGACCATGGCTTCGAGGGCGCGCAGGGCCACGTCCAGTTCATCCTGTGCCTGGATCAGCTCGGCCTCGGCCAGGGCCAGACGTGCTTCGGTCTCCAGGGCGTCGGTGCGGGTGCCCTCCCCGCCCGCAGCAGGCGCCGGTTGAGGCGCAGGCGTTCGTCCAGGGCATGCTGCCGGGCACGCGCCAGGACGATGCGTTCGTCACTCGACAGCGCCTGGCTGTAGGCCTCGAACAGGCGTACCGCCAACGCCTGGCTGTGCGCGCGAAAGCGTTCGTCGGCCAGCAGCGTACGCGCTACGCCCTGGCGGTAGTCGGCCCAGGCGGCGTAGTCGAACAGTGGCTGCTGCAGGCTGAGTAGCGAGGCGTAGCTCCGGTAGTGGTGGTCGACACGCTGCCTGCCGGTGGTGACTTCGCCGTCGTGGCGCTGGTTGTCGTAGCGCCACGACAACCGCGGGAACAGCCCGGCGCGGCCGATGGCCTGGCTCTCCAGGCCGGCATCGCGTTCGGCGATGGCCGCCTGGAAGGTAGGGTCATGACGCAGCGCCAGGGCATAGGCGTCGAGCAGGCCGAGGGCCTGCACCGGCAGGGCGCAACAGGCGAGCAGGGCGAAACCGATCAGGCGCATGCTCAGTCTTCCGCCAGGGCCAGGTGAAGGTGGTCGAGCAGCGGTTTGAACAGGTAGTTGAGCAGCGAGCGCTCCCCCGTGCGCACGAAGGCTTCCACCGGCATGCCCGGACGAATCTCCGGCAACTGCCGCAGCCCGTCGTCATCCACCTGGATACGCAGCCGGTAATAGGGCTGGTCGGTGCGCCCGTCGAGCAGGCGATCGGCCGAGACCTGTGCCACCGTGCCGCTGATGCGCGGCGTGCGGCTCTGGTTGAAGGCGACGAACAGCAGTTCCACTTCCAGACCGGGGCGCAGCTTGTCCACCAGCTCCACCGGGGCCCGTGCATCGACCAGCAGAGGGGCATCCTGCGGGACGATTTCCATGAGCATCTGGCCAGCCGCGATCACCCCGCCTTCGGTGAACACGTCGAGCCCGACCACGGTGCCGGCCGCCGGGGCGCGAATCTCGCGGTGGGCCAGTTCGTCGTCGGCAGCGCTCAGGCGGTTGCCCAGCTCCTCGACCCTGAGCAGTTCGTCGGCCAGTTGCTGACGGACGTCCTGCTGGTAGTGCTGTTCACGCTGGGCGGCACGCAGGCGCAGTTCGAGAATCTGCCGCTGGATACGACCGATGTTGCCAAGGTCTTCGGAGATGCTGCCGTTGAGCTGGGCATACAGGCGCTCGGTTTCCAGCAGCCGGTTGCGCGCCACGTACCCCTCGCGCGCCAGCTCGCGCAGGCCCAGCAACTGCTCCTGCATGCTGGCGAGTTGTGCGTCCTTGTGGGCCTTGGCAGCACGCAGGCCCTCATGCATGGCCTGGCTGCCGGCAATGGCCTCTTGCAGGCTGTCGAGTTCCAGGCGCAGCGCGGCCCGCCGGCTGGCGAACAGCTGCCGTTGCAGTGCCAGGGTGGAGGTGATCCGGGGATCGCTCGCCGCTACGAGGTCGGCGGCGAAGTCGATGTCAGCCAGGCCGTCACGCTCGGCCTGCAGGCGAGCGGCGCTGGCCGTCGCCCCCAGGTGCTGGGCGAACAGCGACTCGCGCTGGGCGAGAAGCTGCGTGACGTTCATGTGGATCAGCACCTGCCCGGCGGCGACCTGGTCGCCATCGCGCACCAGCAGGTGCTGCACCACGCCACCGGATGGGTGCTGCACCGCCTGGCGATTGCCGGCGACCACCACGCTGCCGCTTACCGCCACGCCCTTGTCGAGCGGCGCCAGCGCGGCCCAGAGCAGAAAGCCGCCGAAGCCGACGACCAGCAACCAGCTGCCCATGCGCGTGTAGCGGCGTTCATCGATGGGCAGCACCTCGGCCCGCGGCAGCTCGCCCCTGGAAATGGACAGGGTCATCGGTAGGTCGCTCCCTGGCTGCCGTAACTCATGCTGAACGATGCGCCGGGGCGCGGCGCCGTGCCCGCAGCCGGCCCGGGTTGCAGCGCTTGCAGTACCCGTCCGGCATCACCGAACGCCTGCACCTGACCGCCACGCAGCACCAGCAGCTTGTCGGTATCGGCCAGCAGCGAGGGCTTGTGGGCGATCAGTACCAGGGTGCGCCCCTGGCGCTTGACCTCGGCGATGGCGGCGAGCAGTGCCTGTTCACCCGCTTCGTCGAGGTTGGAGTTGGGCTCGTCGAGCACGATCAGCGCCGGCAGGCCATAGAGTGCGCGGGCCAGGCCGATACGCTGACGCTGACCGCCGGACAGGCCGACGCCGCCGTCACCCAGGCACGTGTCGTAGCCGTCGGCCAGTTGCAGGATCAGTTCGTGCACCCCGGCCATGCGCGCGGCCGCCACCACCTGGTCGGGGTCGACCTCGGCGAAGCGGGCGATGTTCTCGGCAATGCTGCCGGCGAACAGCTGCACGTCCTGCGGCAGATAACCGATGTGCGTGCCGAGCACGCTGCGATCCCACTGCTGCAGGTCGGCACCGTCCAGGCGCACCGTGCCGGTCTGCGCACGGGCGACGCCCACCAGCAGGCGCGCCAGGGACGACTTGCCGGAACCGGACGGGCCGATCACCCCCAGCACCTCGCCCGCCTCCAGGGCGAAACCGAGGTTCACCAGACAGGGCGTCTGGGTGCCGGGCGCGAACGCGCTGAGCTGCTCGACGCACAGTGCGCCGCGTGGCGCCGGCAGTGGCATGCCGGCCTGCCGGGGCGGATACGCTTCGAGGAAGGTCGACAGACGCTGGTAGGCCAGCCGCGCACCGCTCCACTGGCGCCACACGCCGAGGAGCTGGTCGATGGGCGCCAGCACCCGGCCCATGAGGATGGAGCCGGCGATCATCATGCCGGGGGTGATCCGCCCGTCCAGCGCCAGCCAGGCACCGAGCCCCAGAACCAGGGATTGCAGGGCCAGGCGCACGTATTTCGACCAGGCGCTGAACACCGCTGTCCGCTCACTGGCCAGGTTCTGCCGGCCGAGGAAGGCACTGTGCAGGGCGAACCAGCGCTGCCGTATCACCGCGAGCATGCCCATCGCCTCGATGGCCTCGGCCTGGCGCAAATGGCCGGCGGCCTGCTGGTTCGCCGCGATGGACAGGCGCGAGGCATCGCCGAGCGGCGCCTGGGTGAGGCGCTGGTTGAGCCAGGCCAGCACCACCAGCAGCAGCGCGCCGAGCAGCGCGAGCAGGCCGAGCCAGGGGCTGAAGAGGAAGATCACCGCGAGGTACACGGGGAACCAGGGCGCGTCGAACAGGGCGAACAGCGCCTGACCGGTGGTGAACTGGCGCAGGCTGGTCAGGTCGTTCAGGGCCTGGGTCGAGGTTTGCCGGGGATTGCGCAGGTTGGCTTCGAAGGTGGCATCGAACACCCGCGCATTGAGGCGCATGTCCATCTGCGTGCCGAGGCGGATCACCAGCAGGCTGCGCACCCATTCCAGCGCCCCGGCGAAGGCGAATGCCCCAAGCACGATGAGCGTCAGCATCAGCAGGGTCATGGCGTTGCCGGAGGCGAGCACCCGGTCGTAGACCTGCAGCATGTAGAGGGCAGGGGCCAGCATCAGCAGGTTGATCACGGCGGTGTACAGGCCGACATGAATCAACCCCGACCGACAGGCCCCGAGGGTGCGGAGTATCTCGTTGGTTGCGGCAGCGCGCATGAAGGCTTCCTTGTGGACGCGGCGCCCGACCGCATCGCCAGGCGTTGAAAGGCGCGGATCGGCGCGAGGAGAAGCTGAAGGTGACGGCAAGCCTGCCGGCCAGTGCCGACGCGGGCCTGGCGCAGCGGTAGCCAGGAGCGCTTTGCTCCAGCATCGATATGAATGCAAATCACTATCAGAAAGAAAGACGTCGCAACCGGGAAAACTCAGTAAGCCTGTGCCGAGGTTGCCGTGGCCCCCGGAGGCGGGGCCGGGAGGATTCAGTAGAGCAGGCCGACGCCGAGCACTTCGCGGTGTTCGAGCTGCATCTCGCGCGCGAGGGTGGCCAGCGCATCGTCCAGGGCATCGAGGTGGAACACACCGCTGACCGTGCGCTGCGCCAGGTCTGCGCGTCCCAGGACGATGTATCCGGATCGGTAGCGATTGAGCTGCTCGACCACCCGCCCCAGCGGCTGGCGGTCGAATACCAGCAGCCCACGCTGCCAACTGGTGGCGAGTTGCAGGTCGAGCGATACGTCATGCAGGCCGGTGGCGTCGTAGCGCAGGCTTTCGCCCTCCTCCAGTTGCCGCTGCGCACCCGCCGCATCGACCTGCACGGCGTGTTCGAGCACACCGACCAGCGTGCCCGCGTCCGGGTTGCGCTGAACCAGAAAGCGAGTACCCAGAGCCCGCACGCTGCCGCCGGAGGCCTCGACGACGAAGGGCCGCTCGCTCTGCGGCGCGACCTGGAAGATCGCGCCGCCGGCAAGCAGCTCCACACGGCGCCGTTCAACGGAGTAATCCAGGCGGATGGCGCTGGCGCTGTCCAGGGTGACTTCGCTGCCGTCAGGCAGGCTCAGGCTGCGCACCTCGCCGCTGGCGGTACGATGATCGGCCAGCATCGGCACGATGAGGCGTTCGCCCTGGTACAGACCAAGGCCGCCAAGCAGCACCGCCAGGCAGGCGGCCGCGCCCCAGCGGCGCAGGCGACCAGGGCGACGGCGAATACGGGGCGCGCCCGGCAACATGGGGCGCGCCCGATGCAGTGGCTGACCGGCCGGCAGGCTGCCCAGAACCGCCCAGGTACGCTGGGCGAACGCCAGTGCCTCGGCATGCCTGGCATCGGCCTGCAACCACTGTTGCAGGGCCTCGCGCCGGGAGTCATCGAGCGCATCGTCGGCGAGCAGTACCGCCCACTCGGCGGCCGCCTGGCGGATGCTTCGCTGCTGCGCATCTTGGCTGCTCACGCTCACTCTCGACTCTCGTTATAGGTCGTTGCGGATCGGACAATTCATGCCCGTCTGAAGTAATGACGCATGACGCCGGATTCTAACGTAATGCCCGCTCATGGCTGCTCGCTCGCTTCGATCAGACGCTCCATCACGTGCGCGAGCGCCCGGGCCAGGTGTTTCTGCACCGAGCTGTCGGAAATACCCAGCTCGCGAGCCACCTGGGCGTGGGTCATGCCTTCGATGCGGTTGAGGCGAAAGATGTCCTGGGTACGCGTCGGCAATTCGGCCATGGCGCGCTGCATGCGCTCCAGGCCCTGCCGGGCCGCGGTGACGTCGTCCAGCGGGCTGGCCCCTGAGTCCATTTCCGCCAGCTCGCATTCGTCCATCTGATCGGTCTTGCGCCGCACCTGCTGGCGATTGTGATCGATCAGCAGGTTGCTGGCCGTGCGGTAGAGGTAGGCCGGGGAGTTGTCGATACGCTCACCACTGCCCTGCTCGGCCAGGCGCAGGAAGCTCTCCTGGGTGAGATCGGCAGCCAGTTGCGGGTCGCGGCTCTTGCGCAGCAGGAAGCTGTGCAGGGCCTTGGCGTGCTTCTGGAACAGGCCTTTGAGATCCAAGTCCGACAAACGCGCATCCCTGGTCTTGGGCGAGAGGAAAGCGGCATCTTATTTTTATTGAGAACTATTTTCAATTGCTCGCATCCAGGCAGTTCAGCAGGCAGTCCAACGCTGGCTGGCGCTGGGCGCGGCGCAACAGGGCGACCAACTCGCGGTGGAAGGTCAGCTCGCCCAGCTCGATCACCCGCAGGCGCGTGGGCCTGTGCAACCACAGGCCGGCACGTGGCACCAGGGAAACCCCCATGCCGTTCTCCACCAGGCGCACGATGGCCTCCAGCTCGTCCAGCTCCAGTGCCTCACGGACGGTCAGCCTCTGCTCGCGGAGAAACCGACTGACCTGACGCCCACCGAAGGAGGTGCGGTCGTAGCGCACGAAGGGCTGCTCGGCCAACAGGCGCAGCGGATCGTCACCCATCACCTCCAGCGGTGCGATCAGCACGAAGGGCTCGCGCGCCAGCGGCACTTCCAGCAGTTCCTTGGGCAAGGCAAAAGGCGGCTTGATCAGCAGGGCCAGGTCCAGCTCGCCGGCATCCAGCTGGCTGAACAGCTGCAACGACACGCCCGGCACCAGCTTCAAATCCACCCGTGGCGCCAGTTGCCGGAAACGTGGCAAGGCCTCGGCCAGCAGACCGGTCTGCAAGGTGGCGATTGCACCGACGCGCAGCTCGCCCTGCCACTGATCGGCCGCCTGCGGCAGCGCCATCTGCGCGTACAGCGCGAGCATCTGCTCGGCCAGCGGCAGGGCATGGCGACCGGCGGCGTTGAGCACGGCGGCACGGCCACTGCGGTCGAACAGGCGCACGCCAAGCTGCTGTTCGAGCACGCGCATCTGCGCACTGACCGCCGATTGAGTCAGCCCCACCTGCTGCCCGGCGGCGGCGAAGGTGCCCAGGCGGGCGACGGTGACGAAGGTTTTCAGCTCGCGCAGCATGGCGGCCTCGATTGATCAAAAATATTTGAGATTGCGAGAAATAATATTCGCTTTCGATCAATTCTGCTGTTGATAGGCTGTGGCAAAAACCAACAGAGGTATGCCGTGATGTCCCTTGCCCCCTTTCACCTGGCGATTCCCGTCTACGACCTGGCCGCCGCGCGCTTCTTCTATGGCGAGGTGTTCGGCTGCGCCGAAGGCCGCAGCAGCGAGCACTGGGTGGATTTCGATTTCTTCGGTCACCAGCTGGTGATTCACGAAGCGCCGAAGATGGCGCATCAGAAAGCGGCCCACAGCAATCCGGTGGATGGCCACGATGTGCCGGTGCCGCACTTCGGTGTGGTGCTGGGCTGGAGCGACTGGGAAGCGCTGGCCGAGCGCCTGCGTGGCCGCGACACCCGATTCGTCATCGAGCCCTACGTGCGCTTCAAGGGGCAGGTCGGCGAACAGGCGACGATGTTCCTCCTCGACCCTTGCGGCAATGCCCTGGAATTCAAGGCGTTCAAGGATATCGGCCAACTGTTCGCCAAGTGACTTGCGCCCGGGGATGTTCTGAAAGAGTCATTCATCGTCACGCCCGCGAAGGCGGGAGCCCCGGACGCCCGCAGGCTCTGGATGATTCCCCGTCGAACCGACGCAGCCAGCAATGACGGCCTGTTCAGCACGCCCCCTGGAGCGCAGCGACCTCCTGCACACGCTCGGGCAGCAGCTCGCGCAAGCCGTCGTTGGCTGCCAGCAAAAGCGCTAGCAGCTCGTTCAGCAGCGGCGGATCGAGATGGGCGCAGACGTCCGCCTGGCGCGGCAGCGGCAAACCGCCGAGCACCCGTGCCGAGATCGCCAGGTTGTCATCGGCGGCGGCGGCCTCGGTGAGCTTGCACAGGTAGCCGGTGGAAAAGCTGCGCAGGCTCTGCACGATCAGCTCGATATCGACGATGTGGCGGGCGATCTGCACCACGTGATCGGCGTCGTTGATGCCGTAGATCAGCACCTTCACCTGCCTGGGTGACAGGCACTCGGCGTAACGTGCTGCGGTGGCGAAGGCGCCGATCACGCAGAGCTGGCGGGCTACCTGCAAGTGCACCTCGTCCGGCAGGGCCAGGTAGGTGTCGAGGATCGCACGTGGATCGAGATGGATGGTGACCTGGGCGAGGAATTCGATGGGCAGTTCGAGAATCAGCTCGCGCAGTTGCTCTGCCGGCATGTGCGGCGACAGCTGCGCGGCCTGCTGCGGGCCGAGTTTCTGCACCAGGGCGGCCTTGACCGCCAGCGGCGCCATGCTCTGCGACGCCAGCAGCAGGCGCTGAGCCATGCTCAGGGAGGGTGGCTTGACCATCGAGGTGCTCCTTCACGACAGGGGACGCGCAGCATCCCGCAGCGCCCCGCGGCTGCGCAGCCATCTTTGCGCCGGTTGGCGCCACGGGCCTGTCACGGACTGGGTAGAGAGGAAACGCCGCTCAGAACCTGTTCAACGCCTGCTACACGTCGGCCGTGCTGCGTTGCAACCCGGCTGGAACACCAGCCCGGTCAAATGCTCATCTACCGCTCGTGAACTGCGCTTTTTCGCCGGGTTTCGCCTTGCCTGGCTCTGGCTCGCGAGACGTTGAACAGGTTTTCAGGCCGACGGGGCGTCGATCTGTGCGCGCAGCAACTCGGCGAAGGCGCCCGCCTCGATCGGTCGGCTGATCAGGAAGCCCTGGATCTCGTCGCAGGCCTGGCTCTTGAGGAAGTCCATCTGCGCCTGGGTCTCGACGCCCTCGGCCACCACCTTGAGTTCCAGGCTGTGGGCCATGGCGATGATGGCGCGGGTGATCGCGGCATCCTCGCCACCGGGCGACAGGTCGCGGATGAAGGTCTGGTCGATCTTCACGTAGTCCACCGGGAAGCGCTTGAGGTAACTGAGCGAGCTGTAGCCGGTGCCGAAATCGTCGATGGCCAGTTTCACACCCAGGTTGCGCAGTTGCTGGAAGGTGGCGATCACGCTGTCGACGTTGTCGAGCATCTGGCTCTCGGTCAGCTCCAGTTCCAGCCAGTGCGGTGCCAGGCCGGTCTCGTCGAGTACCTGGCGCACCAGGCTGGCGAGATTGCCCTGGCGCAACTGGTGCACCGACAGGTTGACCGAGACGCGGATGTTGGCCAGCCCCTGGCGCTGCCATTGACACGCCTGGCGGCAGGCCTGGCGCAGCACGAATTCGCCGATGGGCACGATCAGCCCGGTTTCCTCGGCCAGGCCGATGAACTCGCCCGGCGGTATCAGCCCCTGCTCGGGATGGCGCCAGCGCACCAGGGCCTCGGCGGCGCTGAGGCTGTCGTCGCGCAGGTTGAGCTTGGGCTGGTAGAACACCTCCAGCTGGCCATCGTCGATGGCCTTGCGCAGGCGATTCTCCAGTTGCAGACGCTCCAGGGTGCAGGCCTGCAGGTTGTCGGTGAAGAACTGGAAGGTGTTGCCGCCCAGGTGCTTGGCATGCTGTACGGCCATGTTGGCCTGGCTGACCAGGGCGCTGATCTCGCGCGCGTAGTCCGGCAGCAGGCTGATCCCCAGCGAAGCGCTGACCACCAGTTCGTGACCACCGACGGTCATCGGCACGCGCAGCTTGGCCAGCAGCCGGCTGGCCACTCGCGCCAGGCTGGAGAGGCTGCCATAGGCGTCGAGGATGATGGCGAATTCGTCACCCGAGAGCCGCGCAATGCAGTCGGCCTCCGGCACGGCCTGGGTCAGACGGCGGCTCATCTGTCGCAGCAGTTGATCCGCCACTTCGTGGCCGAGGCTGTCGTTGAGCAACTTGAAGCGATCCAGATCGATATGCACCAGGGCGATGCTGCGGCCACTCTGGCGCGCACGCTGACTGGCCTCGTGCAGACGCTCCTTGAACAGGCTGCGGTTGGCCAGGCCGGTCAGTTCGTCGTAATGCGACAGGTAGCGCAGACGCTCCTCGGCCTCGCGCCGCGCAGTGAGGTCGGCGAAGAAGCCGACGATATGGCTGGGCCGCCCGGCAGCATCACGCACCAGGTTGAGTTGCAGCCACTGCGGGTAGAGCTCGCCACTCTTGCGCGTCTCGATCAGTTCGCCCTGCCAGGTGCCGCTGCTGTCCAGCTCCTGGCGGATCATCTGGTACTGCTGGCGCATCTCGCGACTGCCGATCAGGCTGGTGACGGTGCGGCCCAGCACTTCCTCGCGGCTGTAGCCGGTCACGGCACTGAAGGCGCGGTTCACGGCGAGCAGACGGTAGTCCGGGTCGAGGATGCAGATGCCTTCGCTGGCGGCTTCGAACACGGTCGCGGCCAGACGCTGCTGCTCCTCCTGCTGGCGGCGCACGCTGATGTCGCGTCGGGTACCGAGCATGCGCAGCACCCGGCCACTGGCGTCGCGCTCCACCGCCCGGCCGCGATCCTCCACCCAGACCCAGTGGCCATCGGCGTGACGCACGCGGTATTCGATGTGGTAGTCCTCGCTGCGCCCCTTCATGTGTGCCACCAGGGCCCGGCGCAGTGCCGGCAGGTCGTCGGGGTGCAGGCGTGGCGTGAGGTCGCGCAGCATCACCTGCACCTGCTCCGGCTCCAGGCCGAAGAGCTCGCGCAGGTGCGAGTGATGCACCTGATCGCTCTGCAGATCCCAGTCCCACAGGCCCAGTTCGCTGGCCTCCAGGGCCAGCGCCAGGCGCGCCTGGCTCTTGCCCAGGGCGTGGGTCGTTTCATCCAGTTCCAGGGTGCGCTCGGCGACGCGCATCTCCAGCTCGCCATGGGCGCTGCGCAGCTCGCGCTCGGCACGGCGGCGCTGCTCCACCTCGCGCGCCAGTTCTTCGTTTAGGCCTTCGGCCTGCTGCTTGGCCTGCTCCAGATGAGCGATCAGCGCCAGGTTGTGAAACCGCCGCACCAGGCTGCGTTGCACCAGGCGGTTGACCTGCCAGGCCACCACCAGCAACGCGAGAAAGAGGATGACGCTGAGCAGGCCCCAGCCACGTTGCAGGCTGTTGTCTGCGAGCAGCAGGAAGGTCGCCGAGGGCAACAGGCAAGGCAGGGCAAAGGTGAGGAACGCCGACAGGCTGACGGCGTAGGCCACGCTGGCGGAGAGAATCGCGGCGGCGATCAGGCCGTAGACCAGCGCCTGCTGGTAGAAGACATCGGCCGGCACCAGGGCGATCACGGCGAAGGCCAGGGTCAGCCCCGAGGCACCGGCGCCGAAGAGAAAGATGCGCCGCCAGTAGGGTTCGGCCTGGCGACTGGGCAAGGCCTGGCTGAACGCATTCACCTGGGTCAGGCGCAGCAGCACCAGCAATACCACCCAGCCCAGCCAACCGACCAGCAGCGCTGCGCTCTGCTGCTCCCACAGCAGCAGGGTGCCCGCCAGGCCGACCAGCAGCATCAGCAGGGTCGGCAGGCGCGACCCCTGATAGAGCAGTCGGGTACGCTCGGCGGCAATGTCCGTGGCGAACTGGCGTTCGGCCAGTTGCGGATCCAGCGTCACCTCGTGTGTTACGGCGCTAGGCGTGGCGGTCATAGGCGATGTTCTTGTAATGGTTGCCTGAGGGTCTGCGCCACGTTTTCGCAGCGGTCACAGCCCTGACGTGGCGGCAGAATACCCGAGACAGACGCGCCGCCCAACCAGCATGTGACCAATTTCGCGGGTTGACGCCTAACTTTTGGCGCAATGATGGCCTTTAGCCTGCCCATGGCCGCCCTCCACGGCCTGACCTGCCGGTCGTCGCCTGCTCGTCAGCCCTTGCGGGGGCCCGCGAACACCTTCTGCGAGAGGCTTGCGGCATCCCCACGACAGCTCCTAGGATGGGCACCCTCCGCACTCAGGGATGCACGGCCCGACGCCCATGGATGAATTGCAACAACGCTGGCTCTTTGCCCTTTCCGCACCGATGGTGGCGATCAATGCCGCCTCGGGCGCGCAATACGCCCTGCCGAACTTCTATCCGGACAGCGAGTTCGTCGACCTCGGCGAGTCCTGGGATATCAAGGATCGCGACGCCCTGCTGGCGATGATCGCGCGCATGACCGACGACGGCCACGCGCGCGAACTGAGCGGCGCGTACTGGGACAATGCGCGCCTGCTGCCCAACGAATGGCAGGCGCTGGTCGACAGCCTGGATGAAAGCCAGCAGGTGGCTTATCGCTACGTCGCCGAGACCATCCTGGTCTGCGGCTCCGGCGGTATCCGCGCCTGGGATCTGGGGCGCATGAGCTTTCTCGCCCGCATCGGCCAGCTCAACGGCTGGCTGAGTCTCGAGGAAAACCTCTGGCTGCACACGCGCCTGAGCCTGCGCGCGCGTTACTACTACCAGGGCTGGCACAGTTACCTGGCCGGCTTTCTCGTCGGCCGCTGCTACTGGAACTGCCTGGGCCACGAGCAACCGACCGAGCAGGCCCTGTGCATCAGTCGTCAGGGCAGTGATCCGACCCACCGCGCGCTGGTACGCGAACTGTCGCTGAGCCCGGCCGCACGATTCGACGAGCTGCACTGGGACATGGAGCTGGATCTGCCGGAAAAACCCGAATCGCTGGAGGCATTCGACTGGTCATGAGTTGCTGGGAACGCCTCGGCATCGAGCCGACAGACGATCAGAACATCATCCGCAGCGCCTACCGCGCACGTCTGCCCGATGTGCACCCGGAGCGCGACCCCGAGGGCTTCCAGGCCCTGCGCAGCGCCTACGAGGACGCCCTGCGCGAGGCACGCGGCGAAACAGTCGGCGAGCAGCCCCCGCTGCCCGGCGCCAGTGCCAGCGAGCAGGCCGTGCAGCAGTTCGTCGAGCTGCTGCAGGATGCCGGGCGGCGCTTTCGCCCCGAAGCCTGGCAGGATTACTGCCGGGCGCTCGACCAGTTGCCGCTGGACGTCCTGGAGAGCGTCGACGGTTCGCTGCGCCAGATACTGCTGAGCAACGGGCCGCTGTCGCACCGTTGCGTGAACCTGCTCACCGAGCGCATGGCCTGGGCCAACCGCCTGATGCAGCTCCCCTTCGAGGAGGCCGAGCCGCTGGATCAGTTGCTCCAGCGCATCGCCGAACCCGATCCGTTCGACCTGGCCAGCCTGTCCGACTGGCCGATCGTCGCACAGGTGGAAAACCTCTGGTACGTGCGCACCCTGGAGCATCTGTTCAGGAATCGGCCGCTCCAGGAGTTTCGCGGCTGGTGCTCTCTGCATCTGTGCCTGCCGATGCCGGCCGACCCCGACTACTATCCGCGCCTGTATCGTCAGTGCACCCTGGCCGGGGTGGCCCTGGGCGACGCCCTGGATCACTACCAGGCGCTGCATGCCGAGACCCCCGACGACCTCGACATCCAGTACCTGCTGGCATTGCAGAAGCAGCACCATGATCAGGACGCCCTCGATCTGTGGATTCCCCTGTGGCGCGAGCGCGAGATGCCCGAGGCGGCCGCCTGGTTGCTGGCCTGGAG
This sequence comes from Ectopseudomonas oleovorans, assembly GCA_045291465.1. GTDB lineage: Bacteria > Pseudomonadota > Gammaproteobacteria > Pseudomonadales > Pseudomonadaceae > Aquipseudomonas > Aquipseudomonas oleovorans_B. The sequence continues at coordinate 105,802 of CP152345.1, forward strand.
CGCCCATCACTCACCCGAGCGCCTGCCGCTGCTGATCCTGGCGTTCAACCGCAGCCAGAGCGAGCTTGGCCACCAGCATCCGCTCGATGCCTATCAACTGGCCGATGGCGAACCGGCCCAGACGCCACAGACCCTGGCGCGCTGGCAGCGCGCCGCGATCACCGAGCTGCCGCCACTGGCACGCACCTTCGTCGCCTGGCAGATGGGGGACAGCGAGTGGCCCTTCCTCGCCGAGCTGCTCGGCGCAGCGGAGACGCCGCTCACACAGCTGTATCGCCAGGCCTGGCTGCTGCAACGCGGTGACGACGCCGACCTGGAGCCTCTGCTGAACCTGGAGGCCGGCGACCATCCGCTCGATGCCGTGCTGGTGCAGGGCTTGCAGCACCACGCCCGGCAACAGCGCCAGTGGCTGCGCGAGTCGCCTGCGCTGCTGGCTCTGCAACAGGTACTGCACACCCCAGGGGCGCCACTGCCGCAGGCGCTGCTCGACAACACCGTGGCCCGTGCCCAGGTTCTGCGCACGCTCAGACGCCTGCACTGGCATGACGATGCGACGCTGCAACGCCTGGGCGAAGTGTTCGCGCCGCTGCCGAACAACTGGCTCCCACCCAGCCTGCTGCTACAACTGAGGCTGCAACGCAGCGGCCACCGCCTGCCGCCGCCGCCCGATGACCCGCAGGGGCGCTGGCACTGGCAGCGCCAGACCCTGCTGTTGCTGGGCCTGCTGGAGCAGCCGGAGGCATGGCTGGAACACCTGGAGCCGACGCTCACCACCCTGCCCACCGATGCCGAACACCCGGCCCACGAAGCCCGGGCGCAGCTGCTGGCGAGCGCCACCACGCCCCGCCGCTGGTTGCTGAACCTGGACGAGAACGACCCACTGCAAGGGTTGATCGCCGCCGGGCAGTTCAGCCCGCAGGTGCTGATCGACAGCACCCGCCTGCCTTCGGTCGCCCGTCTCGATGCCTGCGCACAGCAATACGGCCAGGAGCTGGCCCACGATCCGTTCGGCCAGATGCTGCTCGACGCCCTGCTCCATCACGACCCGGATCTGCCGCAGGAGGAGCGCAACCAGGCCTTGCAGCGGCTGCTGGCGTTCACCTGTCCGGGCGTATGGTTCGAACCCTTCCGCGAGGGGCTGGTCAAGGGACGCCCACAGAACCTGGCGCAATCGATCTGCACGGACAACGGCCTGGTGTTCGCCACCATGGAGGCGATCTTCGATGCCATGCGCGAGCTGCTCGGCAGCGCCAGGCCGCATCTGCCGGGCACCCGCCTGCTGCGCAAGTTGCAGAAAGCCAAGGACGCCAACGCCACGCCGACGGCGGTGCGCCTGGCCATCACCCTGCTGCTGTCGCGCTGCGAACGTCTGCTGCCGGAACATGCACCGACCACCTGGCGTTCGCAGTGGCGGATGTGGCGGCTGGGCGGACGACTGAACCGGGTCAACTTCACCTTGCAGACCCTGGGTCTGGTCGGCGTCGCACTGCCCCTGACCTTCCTTGCCGACAAACTGAGCAGCAGCCTGGCGATGGCGGTGCTCGGTGGTGCCTTCCTCATCCTGGTCACCTGCCTGCTGCGCCGGCTGCATGACATGAGCCGTGGCGTGGGCACGCTGATGATGTTGCTGCTGGGCAGCTTCCTGCTGCCCTACATGCTGCTGGTGCTGTTCTTCTGGCCGGGCGATCCGTTGCCCAACCGCTACGGCCCGCCAGGCGGCAAGGCAACGAACGCTACGCTGGACTTGCAGGCGCGCTTGCGGCGCCTGAACGGGGTCGAGGGCTGATACCCAGGCCGGGCGCGCCGGCTTTGCGGTGCGCCCGACGCCCCCTACCCGCGCCGCGTCAGAAACGTAGCGCGTCGAGCTGCTGTTCCAGACGCTGACGCGCAGCGGCGATCGGTTGCTCCTGCTGGGCACCGAGCACGCTCTGGAATTCGTCCAGCCACTGGCCGATCTGCTCGCGCTCGGCTCCAAGGGTCTGCATCCAGGCCCGTTCCAGACGCGCCAGCAGGGTGCGGTTGGGCAAGGTATCGCGTGGGTGGATCTTCAGCCCGGCCAGACGCGCCTGGCTGGCGGCACGCGCCTCGGCGCTCAGGCCGGTGGGGCTGCGGTCGATCACATGACCGTGGCGCTGGCCGCTCTCCAGGGTCACGTCCACCTCCAGCAGGCCGTTGATGTCGTAGCTGAAACGCACGTCCAGCGCCTGCACCTGCCCGGTCTGCGCCAGCTTCACCTCGAAGGCATCGACGAAGATGTTGTCGCGCACCCAGGGGCGTTCGCCCTGGTAGACCTCGATGCGGATGTATTCCTGCTGCGCATGGGTGGTGTAGTAGCGCTGCACACGCGACGCCGGGATCACCGTGTTGCGCTCGATGATCGGCGAGAAGGCGCCGGGCTGCTCGTCGCTGCGCCGCGAGGAAATGCCCAGCGTGTAGGGGCAGACGTCGGTGAGAATGATTTCCTCGATGGCCTGGTCGCGGGCCTTGCACGCGGCCTGCGCAGCGGCGCCGAGGGCGACGATGGTGTCCGGGTCGAGATGGCGATAGGGCAGGCGCCCGAACAGCGTGGCGACCAGTTGCTGCACCGCGCTCATGCGCGTGGCGCCGCCGACCAGTACCAGGCTGTCGAGATCACGCGGATTGAGGCGCGCATCGCGCAGCGCCTGCTCGATGGGCTGGCGCAGGCGCGCCAGCAGCGGCGCCCAGATCTGCTGCGCGCGGGCTTCGTCCAATTGCCACTGGCGCCCACTCCAGTCGAGGGTCTGCGCGCCTTCGGCGAGGCGCCGCTTGAGCTGTTCCAGGGCATCCTCGAGGCTGGCCAGGGCCTGGCCGTCCAGTTCGCTGCGAGCCAGCCCCCAGTCGCTCAGACAGGCCTTGAGCAGGGCTTCGGTGAAATCTTCGCCACCGAGGAAGTTGTCGCCGGTGGAGGCATGCACCTCGATCAGCGGCAAAGCGTATTCCAGCACGGTGACGTCGAAGGTGCCGCCACCCAGGTCGAAGATCAGCGAGCGCTGCAAGGGTTGCTCGTGCAGCCCGTAGGCCATGGCCGCCGCGGTCGGTTCGTTGATCAGGCGCTCGACACGCAGCCCGGCCAGTTCGGCGGCGAACACCGTGCGCTTGCGCTGCTCGTCGCTGAAGTAGGCCGGCACCGAGATCACCGCAGTGGTCACCGGCACGCCGAGATACGCCTCGGCATCGGCCTTGAGCGAACCCAGCACCAGCGCCGAAAGCTCCTCCGGGGTGAACGGGCGATCACCCAGGGTGAAACGCTTGTCGCTGCCCATGAAGCGCTTGAAGGCGGCCACGCTGCGCAATGGATGGGTCGTCAGGCGGGCGCGGGCCGCAGCACCGACGAGGATGCTGCCATCTTCGTCCAGGCTCACCGCCGACGGGGTCAGCACCTGCCCCATGGCATTGGGGATCAGTTCGGCGCGTCCTTCGCGCCAGACCGCGATCAGACTGTTGGTGGTGCCCAGGTCAATGCCCAACAACGGGCTGTCACCAGTCGACATGGCTATCACGACTCCCTCAAATCCATTGAAGGGCGCAGTCTACTCCGCGCACCGGCCCCGGCAAACCGGCTCGTCGACGCGGTTTGCCCTCCCCACTGCGTCCCCCTAGAATGCCGCGATGCAAAATGACCTCGAACAGCAGCTCACGACCCTCAACCCCGCTCAGCACCATGCGGTCACCACACCGCCAGGACGCCAGCTGGTGCTGGCCGGCGCCGGCTCGGGCAAGACCCGCGTACTGGTGCATCGCATCGCCTTCCTGATCCAGCGCCTGGACGTCTCGCCGCACTCGATCCTCTCGGTGACCTTCACCAACAAGGCTGCCGCCGAGATGCGCGCACGCATCGAGCAGATGCTCGGGCACAACCCGGCCGGCATGTGGGTGGGTACCTTCCACGGCCTGGCCCACCGCCTGCTGCGCGCGCACTGGCAGGAAGCCGGGCTGACGGAAAATTTCCAGATTCTCGATTCCGATGACCAGCAACGCCTGATCAAGCGGGTGATCCGCGAGCTGGGCCTGGACGAACAGCGCTGGCCGGCCAAGCAGGCGCAGTGGTTCATCAACGGACAGAAGGACGAGGGCATTCGCCCGGCCGGCATCCAGGCCAGCGGCGACCTGTTCCTGGCCACCATGCGCGGCATCTACGAGGCCTACGAAGCGGCCTGCGCACGCACCGGGGTGATCGACTTCGCCGAGCTGCTGCTACGCGCCCTCGACCTGTGGCGCGACAAGCCGGGTCTGCTCGAACACTACCAGCGCCGCTTCCGGCACATTCTGGTGGACGAGTTCCAGGACACCAACGCCGTGCAGTACGCCTGGTTGCGCCTGCTGGCCAAAGGCGGTGAAAGCCTGATGGTGGTGGGCGACGACGACCAGTCGATCTACGGCTGGCGTGGCGCACGGATCGAGAACATCCAGCAGTTCGACCAGGACTTCCCCGACGCGGAGATCATCCGCCTGGAGCAGAACTACCGCTCCACGGCCAACATCCTCAACGCCGCCAATGCCCTGATCGCCCACAACAACGGGCGTCTCGGCAAGAACCTGCGCACCGACGACGGCGACGGCGAGCCGCTGGCGCTGTACGCGGCCTTCAACGAGCACGACGAAGCGCGCTACGTGGTCGAGACCATCGAAGACGCCCTGCGCAAGGAAGGCCTCAAGCGCAGCGAGATCGCCATTCTCTACCGCTCCAACGCCCAATCGCGGGTACTGGAGGAGGCGCTGCTGCGCGAGAAGATTCCCTACCGCATCTACGGCGGCCAGCGCTTCTTCGAACGGGCCGAGATCAAGAACGCCATGGCCTACCTGCGTCTGCTCGACGGCCGTGGCAACGACGCGGCGCTCGAACGCATCATCAACGTGCCGACGCGCGGCATTGGCGAAAAGACCATCGAGACCATCCGCGAGTACGCCCGCACCCATGACGTGCACATGTGGGAAGCGATCCGCCTGATGCTGGCGGTCAAGGCCCTGCCTGGCCGCGCCTCCGGTGCCCTGGCCGGCTTCATCGAGCTGATCGACAGCCTGGCCGAGCAGGTGCTGGCCATGCCGCTGCATCAGATGACTCAGGTGGTCATCGAAAAGAGCGGCCTGCTCGCCTACCACGAAGCGGAAAAGGGCGAGAAGGGCCAGGCACGGGTGGAGAACCTGGAAGAACTGGTCAGCGCCGCACGCGCCTTCGAGAACGACGAAGACGACGAGCTGACCCCGCTGCAGGCCTTCCTCACCCACGCCTCGCTGGAGGCCGGGGACACTCAGGCCGCCGAGAACGAGGACAGCATTCAACTGATGACCCTGCACAGCGCCAAGGGCCTGGAGTTCCCCCTGGTATTCCTGGTCGGCATGGAAGAGGGTCTGTTCCCGCACAAGATGAGCCTGGAAGAACCGGGCCGCCTGGAAGAAGAACGCCGCCTGGCTTATGTCGGCATTACCCGTGCCATGCAGAAGCTGGTGATCAGTTACGCCGAGACCCGGCGTCTCTACGGTAGCGAGACCTACAACAAGGTCTCGCGTTTCGTCCGCGAAATTCCCGCACCGCTGATCCAGGAAGTCCGTCTCTCCAACAGCGTCAGCCGCCCGATGAGCAGCAGCTCGATGAGCGGCAGCAGTCTGTTCGCCGGCAGCGCCGTGCCAGAGACGCCGTTCAGCCTCGGTCAGCGCGTATCGCACAGCCTGTTCGGCGAGGGCACCATTCTCAATTTCGAGGGCGCCGGCGCCCAGGCGCGGGTTCAAGTGAATTTCGAAAACGAAGGCAGTAAGTGGCTGATGCTGGCGTACGCCAAGCTGCAAGCCTGTTAGTACACCGTATCTGGAGATAATCGATGAATCGCCGCAATCTGTTCGGCACCGCTCTGGCTCTGATCGCCGCCATCGGCCTGATCGGCTGCAAGGAAGACAAGGCCCCCAGCGAGCAAGCCGCTGCCAAGCCGGCAGAAGCCATCCACTGGAAGATGGTCACCTCCTGGCCGAAGAACTTCCCCGGCCTGGGCACCTCCGCCGAGCGTCTGGCCGAGCGCATCAATGCCATGAGTGCCGGGCGCCTGACCGTCAAGGTCTACGCGGCCGGTGAGTTGGTACCGGCGCTGGAAGTATTCGACGCCGTGTCCCGCGGCACCGCCGAGATGGGCCACGGCACCCCGTACTACTGGAAGGGCAAGGTACCGGCCGCACAGTTCTTCAGCAGCGTGCCGTTCGGCTTGTCCACTCTGGAAATGAACGCCTGGCTCAGCCATGGCGGTGGTCAGGCCCTGTGGAACGAAACCTATGCACCGTTCGGCGTGAAGCCACTGTCGGCTGGCAACACCACCATGCAGATGGGCGGCTGGTTCAACAAGGAAATCAACAGCCTGGACGACATCAAGGGCCTGAAGATCCGCATGCCGGGCCTTGGCGGCGAAGTCTGGAGCAAGCTCGGCGCAATCACCGTCAACCTGCCCGGCGGCGAGATCTTCACCTCGCTGCAGACCGGCGCCATCGATGCCACCGACTGGGTCGGCCCGTACAACGACCTGGCCTTCGGTCTGCACAAGGCAGCCAAGTACTACTACTTCCCCGGCTGGCAGGAGCCGCAGGCGGTGGTCGAGTCCATGGTCAACCAGAAAGCCTTCGATGCCCTGCCGGCCGACCTGCAGGCCATCGTCGTCGAAGCGGCGCGCGCAGCCACCCTGGATATGATGGACGACTACGTGTTCAACAATGCCAAGGCCCTGCAAAGCCTCAAGAGCGAAGGCGTGCAGTTCAAACGCCTGCCGGACGAGGTGCTGCAAGCCATGCGCGAGCAATCCGGCCAGGTGCTCGAAGCCCTGGCAGCGGAAAACGACCTCAACGGTCGCATCTGGGCGTCGCAGAAGGCCTTCCTCGAAGAAGCCAGCGCCATGCAGGCGCTGACCGAGAAAGAGCTCTACAACTGGCGTTGAGCCTTTTGCCTGCCCCTCTTCGACTCATGCAAGAGGGGCTGGGAGAGGGGCGCAGATACCACCAGATGGTGGGCCTCTCCTCTCCGTAAGCGGTCAGACGACACTGCACCGAACGGCATTGGGTTCTGGCTCCGTTTTTCTCAGGGATAACTGCCCATGCGCCTTCGCTCTCTGCTCCTTCTGCCCGTCCTCATCCTTGGCCTGACCGGCTGCAAGGACGACGCGAAACCCACCGCGCAAACCGACGCGCCTGTACAGAACTTCCACTGGAAGATGGTCACCACCTGGCCGAAGAACGCACCGGGTACCGGCACCGCCGCCGAGCGCCTGGCCGAGCGCATCAATGCCATGAGTGCGGGGCGTCTCACTATCAAGGTCTACGCGGCTGGCGAACTGGTACCGGCCCTGGAAGTCTTCGACGCCGTTTCCCGTGGCACCGCCGAGATGGGTCACGGTACACCCTACTACTGGAAGGGCAAGGTGCCTGCCGCGCAGTTCTTCGGCGCCGTCCCCTTCGGCCTGTCCACCCTGGAGATGAACGCCTGGCTCAGCCACGGCGGTGGTCAGGCGCTGTGGAACGAGGCCTATGCGCCCTTCGGCATCAAGCCGCTGACCGCGGGCAACAGCACCATGCAGATGGGTGGCTGGTTCAACAGGGAAATCAACAGCCTGGACGACATCAAGGGCTTGAAGATCCGCATGCCGGGCCTCGGCGGCGAAGTCTGGAGCCGACTCGGCGCCACCACCGTGGTGCTGCCCGGGGGCGAAATCTTCACCTCGCTGCAAAGCGGCGCCATCGACGCCACCGACTGGGTCAGCCCGTACAACGACCTGGCCTTCGGCCTGCACAAGGCAGCCAGGTACTACTACTACCCGGGCTGGCAGGAGCCGCAGTCGGTGCTGGAGCTGCTGATCAACCAGAAAGCCTTCGACAGCCTGCCGGCCGATCTCCAGGCCATCGTTACCGAAGCGGCGCGCGCAGCGACCCAGGACATGATGGACGACTACGTCTTCCACAACGCCCTGGCGCTGGATGAACTGAAGAAGAGCGGCACGCTGCTCAAGCGCTTCCCCGACGAGGTGTTGCAGGCGATGCAGCACGAAACCGAACAGGTACTCGGCGAGCTGGCCGCGCAGAGCGAACTCAACGGCCGTATCTGGGCATCGATGCAAGCCTTCCAGGCGCTGGCCACCTCGATGCACGCCTTGTCCGAGAAAGAGCTGTACGACTGGCGCTGAGCCTGACGGCTCGCGACATTGGCGGTGCGCACGGCGCACCCTGCGCCAATACCCCATGCATGCGGAGCCTTCAGGCTCCGTTTGTCGCTCCAGGCTGTACCTGATGCCCCGGCGGCCATACTTCGGGGATGAAAAAGAAGCCGATCGACCCCGCCCATATCCTCGATACCGCCCTGCAACTGGCCGACACCTGTGGCTGGGAGCGCCTTCATCTGTTCGAGGTTGCCGCCGCTCTGGAGACGGGCCTGGACGACATCGCCCGTCACTACCGCGACAAGGATGACCTCGTCGAGGCCTGGTTCGACCGCGCCGACCTGGCCATGCTCAGCCACGCGAGAAATCCCGATCTGGCCTCACTGAACGCCGAACAGCGCCTGGAAAGCTGCCTGCTGGCCTGGCTCGACAGCCTCGCCGCGCACCGCGCCGTCACCGGACAGATGCTGTTGTACAAACTGGAGCCCGGGCATATCCACCTGCAGGTGCTCGGCCTGATGCGCGTCAGCCGTACCGTGCAATGGTGGCGTGAAGCGGCCGGACGACAAACCCTGCACCTGTGTCGCATCGCCGAAGAAACGCTGCTGAGCGGCGCCTACCTGCGCAGCTTCGTGCACTGGCTGCGTCATCCCGACGAAGCGCCTGTCGACTTTCGCGCCTACCTGCGCCGCCAGTTGCGTGGCGGCCCTCTGCCTCTGCTGCTGCAACGCTCATAGCGCGGACGAACGCCGGGAGGCGGCTCCCGGATTGCCTCCGGCGACACGGGCTCATCGCAGCACATCCCACCAGCCTCGGCGCGCACGCCAGGCAAAAGCTGGAAACATTCTGTCACTGGTCATGCCCCCCCATGACGGGCAAGATGCCGACCAAGCTTTTCCATCAGAGAGAAAACCGTGATGCAGCGTTTCCTCAGTATCGCCATGGTTCTGTGCCTGGCACTGACCTTCAGCTTCGAAGCCCACGCCAAGCGTTTTGGTGGTGGCAAATCCTTCGGTTCGGCGCCCAGCCACCAGACCCGTCAGGCCACCCCGCCGGCACAATCGGCGGCTCAGGCTCCTGGTCGTCAACCTGCCGCTGCTGCCAGCGGTGCTTCGCGCTGGCTCGGCCCGCTGGCCGGCCTGGCCGCCGGTGGTCTGCTGGCCTCGATGTTCATGGGTGACGGTTTCGAAGGTCTGCAGATCATGGACTTCCTGATCTTCGGCCTGATCGCCTTCCTGCTGTTCCGCTTCCTCGCCGCCCGTCGTGCTCGCCAACAACCGCAAATGGCGGCTGCCGGTGCCCCCTACCAGCGTGAAATGCCGAGCGCGGCCGACGCCCCGGCAGCTGGCAGCAATATCTTCGGTGCTCGCCTGGCGTCGGCGGCTCCGGTGATCAACGCGCCGGCCTGGTTCAACGAGCAGAGCTTCCTGGCTGCCGGCCGCGAGCACTTCATGAACCTGCAGCAGCACTGGGACGCGAACGAGATGGACAAGATCGCCGAGTTCGTCACCCCGCAGTTGCTGGAATTCCTCAAGCGCGAGCGCGCCGAGCTGGGTGACGGCTTCCAGTCCACCTACATCGACGAGCTGAACGTGCAACTCGATGGCGTCGACGACAACGCCGAGAAGACCATCGCCACCCTGACCTTCAGCGGTGTGTCGAAGACCTCGCGCTTCGACCAGGGCGAACCGTTCAGCGAAAGCTGGCGCCTGGAGCGCGCCCAGGGCGACAACCAGCCCTGGCTGATCGCCGGCATCCGCCAGAACTGATCGCCGCGATGCACGAGAAACCCGGGCTTGCCCGGGTTTTTCATTCGAGCCTTCGCCCGCCATCGCGGCTGAGGCCGCTCCTGCAATCAGGCCGAGTCGCTGTCACGCCTGATCCGTAGCAGCCCGGCGCATGCCGATATGCGGGATGTCGTCCTCCAGATAGACCTCGGTCACCGCTTCGAAGCCATAGCGTCCGTAGTAGCCCTGCAGATGCGCCTGCGCCGACAGATAGACCGGCACGCCCGGCCAGCGCAGATGACACTCGACGAGCGCCTGCTCCATCAGCCGGTGACCGAGGCCGCTGCCACGCGCCACCTCGGCGATCAACACGCGGCCAATCACCACCTCGCCATCCATGCGCTGCGGATCGAGCAGACGCAGATAGGCCACCAGGCCTCGTTCATCGCGCGCCAGCAGGTGGCAGGTGTCACCGAGCAGATCCTGTCCGTCGGTCTCCAGATAGGGGCAGTTCTGCTCCACCACGAACACCTGGGTACGCAGCGCCAGCAACTCGTAGAGGGTGGCGGTATCGAGTTGGCTGTGATGCAGGCAATGCCAGGCGAGGGACGACATGAACGGGCTCCGGGAAAAACCTCAGTATGCAACGCTCGCAGCAGGTTTTCATTCCGGCGGCCAGCTACTGTATAAAGCCCAACCCCACCCAATGAGGAGCCGAGGCCGTGGAAGAAGTCATCGAACAACTGCGCGAACTCAACGAGCCGGTACCGGTGCCGCTGGAGCTACCGGACGAAGAGACCCTGGTGGAGATTCAGGAGCAGATCCTCATCCACCTGCCCTTCGAATTGCGCGAGTTCCTGCTCAAGGTCAGCGACGTGGTCTATGGCCGCCTGGAGCCAGTGACCGCCACCGACCCGCAATCGCACACCTATCTGCCGGAAGTCGCCTCGGTAGCCTGGGATCTCGGTCTGCCACGCGATCTGGTGCCGCTGTGCCAGAGCGGGCGCGACTACTACGCCGTGGATGTCGAGGGCCAGGTCTGGCTGTGGGACGGCGACGAAGGCGAACTGACCGACGAGAGCTGGGACTCGGTCTGGCACTGGTGCCGCGACGTCTGGCTGGAAAGCTGAGCGGGCTCTTGCCGCAGGGTGCGCCATGCGCACCCGCCTCGCGAAATCCATCAGCATGCGCGGCGTACCCTACGGGCTACCGGCGCCGGGGATGCTGCCTCCCCCATGAAGTGAGTTACGCGAGTACCGCCTTCATACCTCGCCCTGCTCCAGCGCCAGCAGGTTGAGCAGGAAACGCGCGAAATACAGCAGATCCTGCTCCATGGCCTGGCGCGCAGCCCTGGCGTCGCCGGCTTCGATGGCGGCGAAGGCGTCTTCATGGAAGTCGTTGAGCCGTAACGACAGGTCTGCACCGGTGAACAGGCGGTTGAAGAAAGGCCCGATCTGCAACCATAGCGATTCGATCGAACGCAGCAGCACCGGGTTGCCGCAGGCACCATACAGATGCAGATGGAACCGGCTGTTGGCGTTGAGGTAGGCCTGCACCTGGCGCTGCTCGATGGCCACATCCATGCGCTGCACGCAGTCGCGCAGCAGGGCCAGGTCGTCGCCTTTCAGGCGCGGTGTGGCCAGCTCGACCGCCAGTCCTTCCAGCGCCAGACGCACCTGAAAGATGTTCTCGTAACGTTCACGGGTCATCGAGGGTACCCGTACCGAGCGCTGCTGCTCGCCCTCCAGCGCCCCTTCGGCCACCAGCCGTTGCAGGGCGGCGCGCACCGGCATCGGGCTGGTGCCCCACTCCGCCGCCAGGTCGCGAATCTTCAGCCGTTGTCCCGGCTGGAATCGCCCGGCCAACAGGCCCGAGCGGATGTTCTGATACAGCTGTTCCTGCAGGTTGTCAGCCATGAACCACCTCCATCGGTGGCGCCGGCAGTTGAGCAAGGGTGAGGCTACAGTCACGCATGGGAATCTCCGGCAAGAATGCGGCGAGCGCAGATTTTGTATGAAGAATGCGATCAAGTGAAATTTATGTGATCACAAATATAGATTCAAAGGCCTTTAATGGCGATTAAAAACGACCATTTACTATTTTGTGATCACAAAATATCATGCCAGCAGCATTCAATCGAGGTATGACCCATGACCACCGCCAGTGGCATCAGCCAAGTCGCCGTGGAACGCTTCGTTGCCGCCGAGCGCGAACGCTTCCTGTCCCGCAACCCGAAGTCCGTGGCCCTGGCCGAGCGCGCTCGCCATTCGCTTTACGGCGGTGTGCCGATGCACTGGATGGCCGACTGGTCGACGCCGGTGCCACTGTTCGTCGAGCGCGCCAAGGGTGCCCGCTTCTTCGATGTGGACGGTCATGAATACATCGACTTCTGCCTGGGTGACACCGGCACCATGTTCGGCCACTCGCCCGACCCGGTGGCCCGAGCCATCGCCGAGCAGGCCAACAACGGCCTGACCACCATGCTGCCCGGCGAGGATGCCGTGGTCTGCGGCGAACTGCTGGCCCAGCGCTTCGGCCTGCCCTACTGGCAAGTGACCGCCACGGCTACCGACTCCAACCGTTACGTGCTGCGCTGGGCGCGCGCCATTACCCAGCGCAAGACCCTGCTGGTGTTCGATGGCTGCTACCACGGCACCGTCGACGACGTCATGGTGCGCTGCCGCGACGGCGAGACGGTGCACCGCTCCGGTCTGATCGGCCAGGCCTACGACCTGACCGAGTACAGCCGCTCGATCCCCTTCAACGACATCGCCGCCCTCGAAGCCGCATTGGCCCGGGGTGACGTCTGTGCGCTGCTGTGCGAGCCGGCGATGACCAACATCGGCATGGTGCTGCCCGATCCGGGCTTCATGCAGAAATGCCGCGAACTGACCCGTCAGTACGGCGCCCTGCTGATCATCGACGAGACCCACACCATCTCCACCGACATCGGCGGCTGCACCCGGCTGTGGGGACTCGACCCGGACTTCTTCGTGGTCGGCAAGCCCATCGCCGGTGGTGTGCCGTGCGGCATCTTCGGGTGCAGCGCTGCGATGGCAGAAGCCATGACCCAGGCACGCCGACGCGCCAGCGAGGGCAGCCATGGCCACGGCCACAGCGGCATGGGCACCACCCTGTCGGCCAACGCCCTGGCCATGCACTGCATGCGCGCCAACCTCGAACAGGTGATGACCCAGGCGGCCTACGATCACATGCTGCCGCTGGCTGCACGCCTGGCCGAAGGCTTCCGTTCGCTGATCGGCAAATACGACCTGGCCTGGTCGGTGACCGAACTGGGCGCACGCTGCGAATTCCAGTTCTGCGCCACGCCGCCGCGCACCGGTGCCGAGGCCGAAGCCGCCTTCCACGACGAGTTGCAGATGGCCCTGCATCTGTACCTGATCAACCGCGGCATCCTGATCACGCCCTTCCACAACATGACCCTGTGCTGCCCGAGCACCACCGCGCAGGATGTGGACAAGCTGATCGCCATGCTCGACCGAGCCCTGGGCGAGCTGCTGGCCATTCCCGACGCCCGCGAGTCATGACCGAGGAAGGGGCCTCGGCGGCGGTAGCCGCCGCTGGGCCCCCTTCCCGCAGGATGAACTGGCGCCCCACGACCTTTTGCGAGAACCACCATGCAATTCGCCAATCCCCAGGAAGCCCGCGACTTCCTCGAACGTCACCCCGAGGTGCGCAGCATCGAGCTGATGCTGATCGATGCCAACGGCATCCCGCGTGGCAAGCTGCTGCACCGCGACGAGCTGCTGGCCATCTACGAGAATGGTCGTCCCCTGCCCAGCTCCATCCTCTCGCTGACCATCCAGGGTGAGGACGTCGAGGAAAGCGGTCTGGTCTGGGAGGTCGCCGACGCCGACTGCTGGACCTACCCACTGCCCGGCAGCCTGACCCTGCAACCCTGGCGCGCGGTGCCCACCGGCCAGGTACAGGTGAGCATGCACCCGACCCAGGGCCTGCCGGCCACGCCGGGTGATCCGCGCCATGTCCTGGCCCGCGCCATCGACGCGCTCAAGGCCGACGGCTACCACCCGGTGATGGCGGTCGAGCTGGAGTTCTACCTGCTGGACAAGCAGCGTGACGCCAACGGACGTCCGCAGCCGGCCGTGCAGATGAATGGCGTGCGCCCACAGGCGCCCCAGGTCTATGGGGTGTATGAGCTGGAGCAGGTGCAACCTTTCCTCGATGACCTCTATGCCGCCTGCGAAGCGCAGGGTCTGCCGGTGCGCACGGCAATCTCCGAGTACGCCCCCGGCCAGTTGGAGCTGACCCTGGAGCACCGCTTCGATGCGCTCCAGGCGGTGGACGAAGGGGTGCGCTACAAGCGCCTGGTCAAGGGCGTGGCCAACAAGCACGGGCTGCAGGCCTGTTTCATGGCCAAACCGTTCGGCGACCAGGCGGGCAGCGGCCTGCACATGCACGTGTCGCTGGCCGACGCCGACGGCAACAACCTGATGGCCAGCGAAGACCCGCACGGCACGCCGCTGCTGCGCCACGCCATCGGCGGCATGATGGCCACGCTCGATGACGCCCTGGCGATCTTCTGCCCCAACGCCAACTCCTTCCGCCGCTTCCAGGCCAACAGCTACGCGCCGCTGGCCAAGAGCTGGGGGGTGAACAACCGCACCGTGTCATTGCGCGTGCCGGGCGGCCCGGCCAGGAGCCGGCATGTCGAGCACCGCATCTGCGGCGCAGACGCCAATCCCTACCTGGCTGCGGCGGCGATCCTCGCCGGCATCCACAAGGGCATCCGCGAACGGATCGACCCGGGCGAGGCCATCGTCGGCAATGGTTACGAGCAGGCCCGCGAAACCCTGCCCACCGACTGGCTCACGGCGCTGCGCAATCTGGAAGGTTCAGGCTGGGCGCGCGACGCGCTGGGCGAGGATTTTCTCAGGGTGTTCCTGGCGATCAAGTGGGCAGAGTATCGCCAGTTCATGGGCGAGGTCGGCGAGCAGGACTGGCGCTGGTATCTCAATCACGCCTGATGAACCTGTGGGCTAATCTGTAGCCAGCGAGGAGGCGGAGAACGACGCATGAAACGCTGGCTACTGCTGGCCCTGCTGATGGCGGCCACTCTGGCGCGGGGCGAGACCCTGCGCGTCGGCATCGAACAGCACGACTACTACCCCTATTACCGCGCCACCTCGGACAACCCCGCCGAAGGCTACTGCCTGGACTTGCTGGAGGCATTCGCCCGGCACGAGGGGCTGGACCTGGAGCTGGAGCCACTGCCGCTCAACCGGTTGTATCGCAATCTGCTCGACGAACAGAGCCTCGATCTGCTGTTCCCCGACAACCCTTCCTGGGCACGCCAGGCCAAGGCCGGCCACCAGCTGTATTACAGCGAGGCGGCGATCCAGATCGTCGACGGTACCCTGGTGCTCGCCGGTCGTCGTGGCCAGGGTCTTGGGCAGATCCACCAGTTGGGTACGGTGCGTGGTTTCACTGCCCAGGCCTGGCAGCCGTTGCTCGACAAGGGCGAGGTGAGCCTGGTGGAAACCCAGGACATCCACAGCCTGATCCGCATGGTCGCTCGCGGCCGCCTCGACGCGCTCTATGCCAACCCGCAGGTGGTGCGCTATCAGCTCGGCCAACTGGGCATGGCGGGCGACTACCTGCAACTGGATCAGCAACTGCCGCTGATCTACACCAGCTTTCACCTGAGCAGCGCCCGGCGCCCTGACCTGATCAAGCGCTTCGATGACTTTCTGCTACAGGAGCAGGACAACGTGCAGCGCCTCAAGGCCCGCTACGGTCTGTGAAGCTCAGGGGCGCACCTTGATGTAGCGGCCTCCCACGCTGATGCCCATGCCACCGTAATCCTGGCAACCTTCGGCGAACACCTCGAGCACCTGCACGGCAATGCCCTCACGCAGCAGTTGCACGGCACAGGCGCTGCCCAGGCCGGCATCCTCCAGGCGCATCTGCACCCCATCGCCGACCAGCTGCCCGTCCAGCTCACCAACGGCCGCCGGGCCATAGTCCTCGACCCGGCCGCCAGCGCGCAGGGGGGCGAAGCTGGCGAGGTAACCGCCACGGCCATCTTCGCTGATCTGCAGCTCGCTCCAGACAGCCTGGCCGCTGTAACGCAGGTAACGGCCTGCCGGACTGGCGCTCAGCGCAGGGTAATCCAGCGCCTGAGCGACCTTGGTCAGGTTGTGGCGAGTCGCCGAACCGGACAGATTGCTGTCCAGCGCCAGCTCCAGCCAGGCACGCGCCATGCCGGCCTCGCCGGCACGCAGGTTGGCCAGGATGAGGTTGTTCAGGGCCAGTTCCAGTCCGGCGGCATCGTCACGCTCGACGCGGCGCAACTGGCGCTCGAACGCCTCGATGGCCTCGTCGAAACGCCCGGCCTGGTAAGCGGACGTACCGGCCTGGTTGCACTGCACCGGCGTGGCGCATTGCGCCTCGGCCAGCACCGGCAGGGCGAACAGGCTCAGCAGCAGAAGCGGAATGTGGCGCATGGACATCATCTGGCATCCTAGGAAAGCGAGAACCCATCTTAGCCGGGCTACCGACAGCTCGGCAGTGCACAGCCCACTCATTCGGAGTCACCATGGAAGCCGGAACCGCGCAACTGACGATGACCGTACTGATGACACCGGATATGGCCAATTTCTCCGGCAATGTCCATGGCGGCACCCTGCTCAAGTACCTCGATGAAGTCGCCTACGCCTGCGCCAGCCGCTATGCCGGGTGTTACGTGGTGACGCTGTCGGTGGATCAGGTGATGTTCCGTGAACCCGTGCATGTCGGCGAGCTGGTCACCTTCCTGGCCTCGGTCAACCACACCGGACGCACGTCGATGGAGATCGGTATCAAGGTGATCACCGAGAACATCCGCGAGCGCTCGGTGCGCCACACCAACAGCTGCTTCTTCACCATGGTCGCGGTCGATGGCGAGGGCCGCCCGGTGGCGGTACCCGAGCTGCAACCCGACACCCCCGACGGCCTGCGCCGTCAGCGCCAGGCCAAACAGCGCCGGCAGATTCGCGAAGAGCTGCAGCAGCGCTACCAGGCGCTCAGCGAAGAAAAGAACACCTGACACCTCAAGCCAGCGGCAACGCCACGGTAACGGATTGCCGGCCGCCGCCCTGTGTCCAGGGCGGTGTGTGGAACAGTTCGAACCCGCCGTTGTTGACCGGCTTCAGCTTCTCGCCGGACGCGGGCAACCAGGCGATCGCGACGCTGCTCAGGGTATTGACGATGCCTGGCAGGTAGGCGCCATCGAAACGCAGCGTCGCGTAGCGACCCGCCGGCAGACTGTGCCGGGTCAGCGCCGTGGCCGTGGGGTCGAAGCCCGGATCGATCACGGCGCAGTCGTACCGTATCTGTTCAGCGGGCGTCACCAGGGAACCGTCCAGGGAGACACCCAGCGCCTGCGCCTCCTCGAGAGGGAAGCCGATCCGACGCAGATAATCCCCGAAAATACGCCAGTACTCCTCACGATCAACGTAGGAGCCGTGAAAGCGCATGGCGAGCAGGGGCAGCGGCTTGACCACCTGCACCCTCACCTGCGCGGCCAGCTCGCACTGCTGCGGGGTCGGCAGGGGACGGTTGCGCTGCGCGAACAGACGGTACTGACTGGGCACTCTGCCGAAACGGCGCTGGAAGGCCCGAATGAACGCCTCGTGACTGGCATACCCGGCATCCAGGGCGACCTGCATCACCGACTCCGCGCCCATCAGCAGCCCCATCGCGGCACGATCGAGCCGGGTGCGGCGCAGGTAGGCACTGGGCGACTCGCCCATCACCTCCTGGAAATAGCGCTGGAAATGAAAGGGGCTGAGGTCGACATACTCGGCCACGGCATCCAGGCCCAGGGGCGCTGCCGGAACGCCGTCGAGCAGACGTACCGCGCGGGCAATGCGCGGATCATCCAGGCACCGCGGCGGCGGCCGGCGCGGTGCCGGTGTCAGCGGAGCGGCAGGAGGTGGCTGGACAATCTGTGCCAGCTCCCAGTCGATGGCCGACCGAACACCTGGAATCAAATCGCTATCAGGGCAATCTCCATCCATTTTTTCTTCCTGTAGGCGAGGCGCAGCGCAAGTTCTATCAAGCGCCCATTTTGCCATCGGTTTAGATTCTGCGAATTTCCCCGCTCCCAATGGCTACGTCGCGCACCCTGTCAGGGGCGTGAAGAGCGGGAATGCCTCTTCAAATGACAATTGCCAATAACAGGAAGGCTGCCATGAACCGTGCCTACGCCCTCGTCTGGAATCCGAGCTGCGGCGCCTGGAGCGTCGCTGACGAACACGCCCGCAGGCATGGCAAAGGGGCAGGTGCAGTGCTGCTGGCCAGCCTGCTGCTGGCCGGTTCGGCCATGGCCGCCGACCTGCCCACGGGTGGCCAGGTGGTGTCAGGCAGCGGCAGCATCAGCCAGCCCAATGCGCAGCAGATGGTCATCGACCAGGCCAGCAACAAACTGGCCATCGACTGGCAGAGCTTCGATATCGGTGCAGGCAACAAGGTGACCTTCAATCAGCCCGGCCGCGACTCCATTGCCCTAAACCGGGTGATCGGCAGCGATGGCTCGAAGATCATGGGCCAACTCGATGCCAACGGCCGCGTCTTCCTGGTCAACCCCAATGGCGTCCTGTTCGGCAACGGTGCCAGCGTCAACGTCGGCGGGTTGGTAGCCTCGACCCTGGATCTGTCGGTCGAGGACTTCGACGGGGGCCAGTACCACTTCAAGGGTGACGGCAGCCCGGCTGCGGTGGTCAACCACGGCAGTATCCGTGCCGATGGCGGCGCCGTGGCGCTGCTCGGCGGCACGGTCAGCAACCAGGGCGTGATCGTCGCCAACCGCGGCTCGGCCACCCTGGCGGCCGGTAATGCGATGACCCTGGATTTTGCCGGTGACGGCCTGCTCAACGTGCAGGTGGACGAAGCGGCCGTGGATGCTCTGGTGGAGAACCACCAGTTGATCAAGGCCGATGGCGGCCAGGTGGTGCTGACCGCCAATGCCGGTGAGGCGCTGCTCAAGACGGTGGTCAACAACACGGGCGTGATCGAAGCGCGCACCCTGGCCGAGAAGGACGGCAAGATCCTGCTGCTGGGCGATTTCGACGGCGGTGTGGTGAACGTCGCCGGCACGCTCGATGCCAGCGCCCCGAACGGTGGTAATGGCGGCTTCATCGACACCAGTGGCGCCCACGTGAAGATCGCCGATGACGTCAAGGTCACCACCCTGGCACCCGAGGGCAAGACCGGCGAGTGGTTGATCGACCCCTACAACGTCACCATCACCAATGCCACCAGCTCGGGCATGGGCGGCTTCAATGGCAACGCCAATGACAGCGTGCTCAACGTCACCACCCTCACCAATGCGCTGGCCAGCACCGGGGTGACGGTAACCACCGGCGTCGGCGGCAGCCAGGCCGGCAACATCACGGTGGACGCGCCCATCAGCTGGAGCGCCAACACGGTGCTGGCACTCAACGCCGCCGGCAGCATCATCATCAACAAGGACATCACCGCCACCGGCAACAACGCCGGACTGTCGCTGTCCTACAGCGGCAGCTACAGCCTGAACAAGGGCGCCCGCGTGACCCTGTCCGGCAGCAATGCCAGCCTCAGCCTGGCGGGCACCGGCTACACGCTGATCCATGACATCGGCGCGTTGCAGAACATCACCAGCACGGGCTTCTACGCCCTGGGCAACGACATCGACGCCAGCGCCACTGCGGGCTGGAACGGTGGCGCCGGCTTCAACCCGCTGGACGGGGCGAGCACTAACTTCGCCGGCCTTGGCCACAGCATCGACAAGCTGACCATCAACCGCGGGCTGGAGAGCGACGTCGGGCTGTTCCGCACCGTGAGCGGCAACGTCCGTGACCTGACCCTGTCGAATGCCCGCATCACCGGCCAGATGAACGTCGGCGGTATCGCCGCCACCCTTGGCGGCACCCTCAGCAACGTCCACATGACCGGCAGCGTGTCCGGCTCCGGGGCCTTCGTCGGCGGCCTGGCCGGCACGGTCAACAACGGCATCATCCGCTACTCGTCCTCTGCCGCCGACGTGACCGGCCTGACCGTGGTGGGCGGGCTGGCGGGCAGCGTGCAGAGCATTGCCATGGCCGACTCCTATGCCACCGGCTCGGTCACCGCCACGGTCAGCAACACCAGTGCGTTTGCGGGTGGGCTGCTGGGCGAGGTGATCTCCAGCGCGACGCTGACCAACACCTACGCCAGCGGCAAGGTCACCGGCTACACCACCACGGGCGGCCTGATCGGTGGCGGCTACCTGCCCACCATCACCGTCAACACCAGCTACTGGGACATCAACAGCACCGGCCAGTTCAGCTCCCTGGGCGGTGGTATCGGCCTGTCCGGCGGCGTACGCAACCAGGCCGCCTATGCGGGGTTCGACTTCACCAACACCTGGGTGACGTTCGAAGGCGATACCCGGCCGATGTTGCGCAACGAGTACTCCACGACCATCTTCACTCCCCACGCCCTGCAACTGATGGGGCTGGACCTGAACGCCAGTTACCGCCTGGGCACCGACCTGAGCCTGCCCAACGCCATGGCCGCCAGCAGCGGCTACTACGGCGAGGTGTGGGGCACATCGGGCTTCCGTCCGGTCGGCAACAACGCCCAGCAGTTCACCGGCAGCTTCGACGGGCAGGGCCACAGCATCAGTGGCCTGGGCATCAACCGTGTGGTCACCAACAACGTCGGCCTGTTCGGCTACACCGCCAATGCGACCCTGGCCAACGTCAAGCTGGTGGGCGGCAGCGTCACCGGCAACGACAACGTCGGTGCCCTGGTCGGCTACATGCTGGGCGGCACCCTCGACAACGCATCGGCCAGCAGCACGGTCAGGGGCGCCAGCATCGGCGAATCCAATACCGGCGGGCTGGTAGGCACCAACGACAGCGGCGCCATCGCCGATGCCTCCGCCACGGGCAACGTCACCGGGGGCGGCTACCAGGTCGGTGGCCTGGTCGGCTTCAACGTCAACGGCGGCAGCATCACCCGCTCCTACGCCACCGGTAGCGTGACCGGTACCAGCTCGGGCGCCGGCTACGGTTACGTCGGGGGTCTGGTCGGAGCCAATGGCTACAGCGGCGATGGCGGTTCCATCAGCCAGTCCTACGCCACCGGCACGGTGAGAAGTGCGGCGGGGCCGGTCGGCGGCTTCGTCGGCCACAACGAGGGCAGCATCACCGACTCGTACGCCACCGGTGCGGTGATCGGCCAGAGCTCCGCCAGCAACATCGGCGGCTTCGCCGGGGTCAACTTCGTCAACGGCAGCATCAGCAACAGCTACGCCACCGGCTACGTCGCGGGTGGCACCCAGGTGGGCGGCTTCGTCGGCTACAACAACGGCACGAATGGCGCCATCAGCAACACCTACTGGAACACCCAGACCAGCGGCCAGTTGCAAGGCACGGGCGGTGGGCTGGCGAGTGGCATGACCGGGCGTACCACCGCGCAGCTCCAGGGCAGCCTGCCTGCCGGTTTCGCGTCGTCCATCTGGGGCACCGGTAGCAATCTCTACTCGTACTTCACCTGGCGCCACACCACCACGCCCATCGCCATCAGTGGTCATGTCCTGGCCAATGCCGGCGGCAACGCCCTGGCAGGCGCCACCCTGACGGCCGTGTCCGGCGGTGTGGCCCTCGGCAGCGCCAGCAGCGGTGCCAACGGCTATTACTACATCCTCAGCGATGCCGGCGGCCTCGACGGCAATGGCGCCATCACCTACCTGGACGGCAACGCCACGCTCGGTGCCGCCTTCGGCGACGTGATCGGCACCAACGGCATCCAGGGGCTGGACGTCTACAGCTCCGCCGCGCGCCTGGCCACGGGGCAGGGCAGCCTCTCGGCGACCCGCAGCCGCTACCTGGCCGCGCGCGGCAGTTATGCCGATGCCGACCTCGCTTTCCTCTCGTCCAGCGACTTCGCGGCGCTCACCAGCAGCGGCTACGGCCTCTACCTGGCAGCCAGCGCTGCCAGCTACAACCTGGACACCAACCTCGGCTCCGGCGGCCAGCTCGGCCTCGACAGCGGGGGTGCCTTCAGCATCAGCGGCACCCGCCAGCTGTCGGCAGGCGGCAACCTCACAGTGGCCGACCGCCTGACCTGGGGCGACAACGCCACACTGACCCTCAGCACCAGCAATGGTGGCAACGTCGTGCTGGGCGATGGCATCGATGCCGCCAACGGCGCCCTGTACCTGTCCGCTGCCGGCACCGTGACCAGCAACGGCGGCGTCAACCTCGGCGTGCTGAATCTCACCGGCGGCACCTGGAGCCAGGTGGCGGCCAGCCTGCCCAGCTTCAGCGTCACCGACTTGCGCCTCAGCCCCGGTGCCACCTTCGTGCGCGCCCTGGGCGGTGACGGCAGTGTTGCCACGCCGTACCGCATCGCCGATGTCTATGGCCTGCAGGGCCTGTCTTCCAGCAGCCTGGCGGGCAGCCACTTCGTCCTGGCGGGCGATATCGACGCCTCCAGCAGCGCGCTATGGAACAGCGGCACCGGCTTCCTCTCCATCGGCAGCCTGACCAACCCCTTCACTGGCCGGCTCGACGGGCAAGGGCACCGCATCAGCGGCCTGACCCTCGACCGTCCCGGCAGCACCTACAGCGGTCTGTTCGGCTACAACGCCGGTTACGTCGGCAACCTCAGCCTGGTGGGCGGCAGTGTGGCTGGCGGCACCTACGCCGGTGCCCTGGTGGGTTACAACGCCTCTGCCGGGGTCGTCGAACGGGTCAGCAGCGACACCGCCGTCACCGGCACGGGCAATGTCGGCGCCCTGGTCGGCACCAACGCCGGCACGCTCAGCGAGTCCCTGGCCACAGGCGGCGCCAGCGGCGGCCTGAATGGCGGCGGCCTGGCCGGCAGCAACGCCAGCACCGGCACCATCCGCGACAGCTACGCCACCGGCAGCGCCCAGGGCAGCGCCACGGCAGGCGGCCTGGTCGGGTTCAACGATGGCAGCCTGCTGCGTGTCTACTCCACGGGCACGGCCAGCTCCAGCGTCGGTGCGGTCGGCGGCCTGGTGGGCAGCAATGTCGGCACCGTCACCGGCAGCTTCTGGAACACCACCACCAGCGGCCTGGCACAGGGTGTCGGGGCCGGCAATACCACGGGCGTGACGGGGCTGACCAGCGCCCAGCTCACCAGCCTGGCGCCCTTCGTGGCAGCCGGCTGGAGCATTGACGACGCCGGTGCCACCGGCGCCACCTGGCGCCTGTACGAGGGCCACAGCGCGCCGCTGCTGCGCGCCTTCATGACCGCCCTCAGCGTCAACGCCGGCAGCGCCAGCAAGACCTACGACGGCAGCGCCACCAGCAGCACTGGCGCCCTGGTGTTCCCCATCGGCTACGATTCGACGCTGGTCGGCGGCAGCGCCATGTACACCGCCAGCAGCGCCAATGCGGGCACTTACAGCGGCGCCGACCTGCGGCTTGGTGGCCTGTATTCCAGCCAGTTCGGCTACGACATCGAAATGCTCGCCGGCACCCTGACCATCGACAAGGCCAGCCTGACCATCACGGCCGACAACGCCAGCAAGACCGCCGGCCAGGCGGCGAATCTCAGCGGCTTCAGCACTTCGGGCCTGGTGGCAGGCGACCAGGTCAGCGACGTCAGCCTCGTCAGCAGTGGCGCCGCAGCGAGTGCCGCAACCGGTAACTACGCCATCGTCGCCAGTAACGCCCTGGGCCTCGGCCTGGGCAACTACGACATCACCTACGTGGACGGTGTACTGACGGTAACCGGCAACCTTTCGCCCAGCGTCGTCGATACGCGCCTCGCGGCTGCTCGGCAGGCGGCCAGCCAGACCGATGCCCAGCCCCTGCGCCCCCTGATGATGACGACCCCGAAACTGTTCGATGCGGCGACTTACAGCCCTCAACTGAACCTCGTCGACAATGGCATCCGCCTCCCAGAAGGAATCTGAAGTTGCGTTCGACCTCCATGCTGGCGGGCCTTGCCGCCTCCCTGATGACCCTCTCCGCCACTGGCGCCACCGCACCGGACGCCGGCCAGGCACAACAGGGCATCGACCAGGCGCCACTGCAGTTGCCCGACCGGCAACGCCTCGAAATCAATCTGCCCGATGCACCAGCCGACCCCGCCGCCGAAGCCGGTTCGCGCCTGCAGGTGAATGGCTTCGTCCTCGACGGCAACCAGGCACTGCCCAGCGCGGAGCTGCTCGCACAACTCGACGACCTCATCGGGCGCGAGCTGACGGTCGGCCAGCTGCAAGGCGCCGCCAACCGCATCACGCGCCTCTATCGCGAGCGTGGCTACCCACTGGCCCGTGCCTACCTGCCAGCCCAGGAAATCAAGGACGCGATGGTGACGATCGCCGTGCTCGAAGGTCGCTACGGCCAGGTGCAGGTCAACGATCAGGCCGGCCTGCGCGGCAGCGCCCTCGCCCCGCTGGCCACCCTGCGGGGGTGACGCGGTGCAGGGCAAGCCGCTGGAGCGCAGCCTGCTGTTGCTTCAGGACACGCCCGGCATCGAGGTGAAATCAACCTTGCGTCCCGGCGCCAGCACGGGCACTGCCGACCTGCTGGTGGACGTACACAGCGCCCCGCTGATCTCCGGCTCGGTGGACGCCGACAACTACGGCAACCGCTTCGTCGGCGAGTACCGCCTGGGCGGCACCCTCAACCTGAACAACCCGCTAGGCCTGGGCGACCGCCTGACCCTGCGCGCCATGGGCTCCGAGCAAGACCAGCGCTATGGCCGCATCGCCTACCAGTTGCCGCTCGGCCCCTGGGCGACCCAGGTCGGCGTCGCCCATTCGGATATGGACTACCAGCTGGGCAAGGACTTCGAGGATCTCGACGCCCATGGCAACGCACGCATCACCAGCATCTTCGCCCTGCAGCCGCTGGTGCGCTCGCGGGATTTCAGCCTGTACGGCCAGTTGCAGTTCGACGACAAGCGGCTCAAGGATGACATCGACCTGTTCGACCAGAAGAGCGACAAGCGTGCCCGCGTGACCATCGCGTCGCTCACCGGCAACAGCCGCGACACACTGCTCGGCGGTGGCGTCAACAGCTTCGCCCTGGCCTGGAGCCAGGGCCGTCTGAATATCGACGGCGCGGCCGCCCAGCGCGCCGATGACCTCACGGCCGGTACCGCAGGCCGGTTCCACAAGCTCAACCCCAGCCTGGTTCGCCTGCAGCGTCTGAGCGAGCGTTTCAGCCTCTACACCCAGCTTCAGGGCCAGTGG
The DNA here is from genome assembly GCA_045291465.1 of Ectopseudomonas oleovorans. GTDB lineage: Bacteria > Pseudomonadota > Gammaproteobacteria > Pseudomonadales > Pseudomonadaceae > Aquipseudomonas > Aquipseudomonas oleovorans_B. The sequence goes on from CP152345.1 coordinate 130,893, forward strand.
GCCGACGGCAACCTGGACAGTTCCGAGAAGCTCTACCTCGGCGGTGCCTATGGTGTACGCGCCTACCCGCAAGGCGAAGCCTCGGGCGACCAGGGCTGGCTGGCCAACGTCGAACTGCGCTACGCCCTGAACGAGGCCTGGCAGTTGTCCACCTTCGCCGACCATGGCCAGGTTCGCCTGAACAAGAACACCTGGATCGATGAAGATAACCATCGCAGCCTCTCCGGTGCCGGTGTCGGCGCTCGCTGGGCCGCCCATGGCTGGCAGATCAGTGCCGTCGCGGCCTGGCGGCTCGGCAATGCCGATGCCGAAAGCGACGTGTCGCGTACACCGCGTGTCTGGGCACAGGTGGTTCGGGCCTTCTGACCTTCGCCGGAACCGACCGACGAGCGGGAAAAAGCTGACCGACGCGACGACATCGCAGGACACTGGCAGAATGCCGCAATCGTCCTGCCGGTCGGCCTGGGTCATGGAAACGCTCTACTTCACACCACTGCTGCTGGGCATCAACCTGATGCTCGGCTGCGCCATCGCCAGCACTGCCCTGTGGTACTTCGCTCGCCCCTATCGCGGCCCGGGCGTATGGATGAGCGGCGCCTGGACGCTCAACCTCGGCATCTGGCTGTTCATTGGCTACATGGCCAGCGGCAACCCACTGCTGAACATCGCCGGCAATAGCCTGCAACTGGCCGGCGAGGCGCTGCTGATGGTCGGCGTGTTCCGTTTCCTGGGGCTGCCACCACCGTGGTGGACGGTACCGGCCAGTGCCGGTGCGATGAGCCTGGTGATGAGCTGGCACTGGTTCGTGGCACCGATCAACACCGAGTTCGTCGTCACCTTCTATGCGCTGATCGGCGGTCTGCTGCCGGTACAGGCCTGCCGCGCCCTGTGGGTCGCCCGCGAGGAGGCCGAGCTGCGCAGCGTGCGCCGTTTCGTCGCCCTGGCCTTCGCCGGCTTCGCATTCATCACGCTGCTACGCGCAGTGCTCGGCCTGAGCGACGGCCTGCAGGGTATCGAGCACGTCGACGTGACCCGCTCGGTTCCCTACTTGCTGCCCTACAACTTCGGCATTCCGCTGTGGGTCATCGGCCTGGTCGGACTGGCGCTGATGACCATGAGCCGCATTCTCGCCGACAGCCGCCGCCACGCCCATCAGGCGGAGGACAACGCGGAACGTTTCGAGCGTCTGATGCGCATCACCCAGGCCGGCGTGGTGGTGCTGGAACGCGGCCGCATCGTCGACGCCAACCCGATGCTCGAAGCGCTGTTCGCGCGCCCGCGCGAACGCTTGCTCGGTGCGGATCTGCACATCCTGTTCAGCCCCACCGAACGGGCACGGATCGCGGAGTTGCTCGGTCGCGCCGATGGCCAGCCGCACGACCTCGACGCCCTGCGCGAGGGCACCCCCTTCGCCGCCGAGATCAGCATCGCGAGACTGCGCGAGGATGGCAGGCAGGTCGCCGAGATTCGTGACGTCAGCCGGCGCAAGGCGCTGGAGCAGCAGCTGCTGCACCTGGCCACCACCGACCCACTGACCCAGGCGCTGAACCGCCGTGCTTTCGAGGAACGTGCGCTCCAGGCACTGCAACGCAGCCAGCGGCAAAACCTGCCGCTGTGCCTGGCGCTGCTCGACCTGGATCACTTCAAGCGGGTCAACGACCACCATGGCCATGCCACCGGCGACGCCGTGTTGCGCGAGTTCAGCGCACTCTGCCGAGAGCAGGCGCGCGCTACCGACCTGTTCGCCCGCTTCGGCGGCGAGGAATTCGTCCTGCTGCTGCCGGACAGCCATCTGGACGCCGCCGCCCAGGGCCTGGAGCGCCTGCGCGCCAATCTGGCCGAGAACGATCTGCAAGGGCTGCGCATCCGCGTCAGTATCGGCCTGGCCGAATGGCTCCCTGGTGAAACACTGGAGCAGCTGTTGCAGCGCGCCGACACGGCGCTCTACAGCGCCAAGGCCGCTGGCCGCGACTGCCTGATGCGGGCCGACAGCCGGGGGGCGGCGCAGACTTAGCAGGCCGGCCCTCGGTCGTGGCCGATGTAGAAGAGCAGCTCGCGCCGCTGCGGATGATCCTTCAGCCAGGCGCGAACCTCATCGGCACGGGCAATGGCCTCGCCTCCGGCGATTGGCGTGAAGCGCTCGCGGCGAAACGTCAACAGACCCTGGAGTAAAGGCAACATCCTGTGATGAGAACCGCCAGGCAGATGAGCTAAGCTCTGTCTCTCGGAGCTGGAGTCACCATGATCAACCTGTTCGATGTCTTCCTGCTGATGCTCTTCGCCGCTGCCTGCGCCTGGCTGTGGCGCGGGCATGGCATTCGCGAGCGCGCGCTGGCGTTCGCCAAGCAGCATTGCGCCAAGCTCGATGTCGAGTTGCTCGATGGCGCCGTGGCACTGCGCCGTCTGGCCATCCTGCGCGACGGCAAGGGCCATCGGCGGCTGGCACGACTGTACGACTTCGAATTCACCGTCACCGGCGAACAGCGCCTGCGCGGTCATCTGAGCATGTTCGGCCAGCATCTCGGGCATATCGAGCTGGAGCCGCACCCGGTGCTGGAACCTCAGCCCGAGCCGGTGTCGATACAGGCCAGCGACAACGTCATCCGCCTGGAAGACTGGCGACGCAAGGCGCATTGATCACGCGGCCAGCGCTCAAGCGCGCTGCAACAGGAAGCCCGCCACCCGCTCGGCGCTGTCCGTCGGCCGTTCCTGCATGAAGCAGTGCCCACCCGGCACCACCTGACCACGCACATGCGCATTGCTCGCGCACCAGCGCGCCACCGACCTGGCGACGAAGGGGTAGGTGCGCGCACCGTGGATCACCTCGGTCGGCGTCGTCACCCTGGCCAGCGATGGCCACAGGCGACGCGGGAAGGAGCCGAAGATATCCGCCTCGCGGCTCGGCCGGCACTTGAGCTCGACGCCGCCCTCCACATCCTTCAGCGCATGCTCGATATAGGCGTCGAATGCGGCCTCGTCCCAGCCTCTGAACATGCCGCGGCCATGCAGCGCCGCGTGTGCGCTGGCGCGATCCGGCCATTGCCGGCGACGCTTCTGCGCCTTCTTCGCCATCCCCGTGCGCTGCGCCAGGCCGACCACATCGGACAGTGCCATCACGCCGATCATCGCCGGGCTGAACAGCACCGGATCAAGCAGCACGGCGCGCTGGAACAGCTCGGGGTGACGCGCCAGGATCAGGCTGGTGAGCACACCGCCGAAGCTGTGGCCAAGGGCGAAACGCGGCACTTCGCCGAACGGCCCACGCAATGCCTCGAAGGCCTCCACCGCCAGCTCGGCACTGCGGTTCCAGCCGTGGAAGCGGCCGCCGTGGTCGCTGTCGCCATGACCCTGCACATCGCACAACCAGAGATCGAAGTCCTCGGCCAGCAGCGCCAGCATCGGCGTGTAGACGCGCCCGCAGTAGCCATTGCCATGCAGGAAATGCAGCAGCGGTTTGCCCGACGGCGGCGTGTGCCAGCCGCGCAGGGTGAAACCGGCAGAGGTGTCGTGAGACCAGGGCAGCAGTTGCATGTCGGTTATCCACAGCGGGGGAAGCGCGGCGAGTGTATCAGCCAGTCGGGGCAATCCGGCAGGCGGCAAAGGCTGTCGTGAGCACCTGTTGATCCTGCTGACGATCGAAGATCAGCTCCAGCCGCGAGTCCTTGCGCCATTCACTCGTGCTCCAGGCGTCCAGGGTTACCCCATGCACGGCATTGAGCGAGCACCAGCCATGGTCGCCGTGCAACACCGCCTTTGCCCGGCGCCAGTCGAGGGTCTGCAGCCACTGCGCGACGCGCCCGAGGTCGAAGACCTGGCCGGGGTGCCAGCGCCAGCCGATGCTCCAGCCCTCGGCCTGAGCCTGCACCTGGCAGATCGGCTCGGCGCCGTCGCGCCAGATCTGCGCCAGGGCTGGCGCAGCGGTTGGCAACTCGACATTCATCTCGACGGGCGAAGCCTGCGCCGCCACCCCCGGCAACGACGCCAGGTCGAGTCGTCCCTGCTCGCTCCAGTACAACGGCACGGGCGGCAGCGTGGCGGCGATCCGCGCTCGCGTCGCAGCGTCCAGCCCTTCGCTCTTGTTCAACAGCAGCAGGCCGGCCTCATCCAGCGCCAGGCGCTGCATATCCGGCAGTGCCTGGCCACTGGCCAGGGCGGCGGCATCCAGCACCATCAGCGCCGGCTGCACGGCCAGCACGCCAAGCCAGGGCGGTTGACGCAGTTGCGCCAGCAACTGAGCCGGATGCCCCAGGCCGGACGGCTCGATCAGCAGACGGTCGGGCGTCGCCTTGCGCAGCAGACGAGCGAGCCCGACCTGAAAGGGCACGCCATTGACGCAGCACAGGCAGCCCCCGGCCACTTCGGCCATGGCGACGCCGTCGTCATCCTGCTCCAGCAGGGCGGCATCCAGGCCGATCTGACCGAACTCGTTGATCAGCACCGCCCAGCGCTCGTGCGCCGGTTTCTGCGCCAGCAGGTGGCGGATCAGGCTGGTCTTGCCGGCACCCAGCGGGCCGGCGATTAGGTGGGTGGGGATTTGACTGAGCATGAGAACGAATTCTACTCCTGAATATGTGGCCGATCAGTGAGTGCGCTTACCGCTAGCCTTACCGATTCAAATAAGATGCGTCTCACACCATCCCTGTGATCCGAGACTGCCGTATGCCCTTGGAAAACCAGCATCTCGACTACAAGTCCCTGCGCAAGGTGACCGGAAGAACAGCTAATTGGCAGGAATTGGCGGCTGACTGCGTCTGCTTCGCCAATAGTGCAGGCGGACAGCTACTGATCGGCATCGAAGACGGCGCCGGACTACCACCTGCCCAACAACGAATAGAACCGCAGTTGCTGGATACCCTACGCCGCCGCATCCAGGAGCTTTCCGTCAACGTCATTGTTGCTCCACGCCTCGTGACGGCCGAAAACGGCGGCCAATACGTAGAACTCAGCGTAGCCAGGGCATTTGGCGTGGCATCCACCTCGGATGGCCGCTACTTTCTACGCGTAGGCGATAGCTGCCAACCGGTGCTGGGTGACGATGTGATGCGCCTGCTCAACGAACGCCCCGGGGTACCTTGGGAAGCATTGAGCAATCTGCAGGTACCCCGCCTCGCCGTAGATACAAGCAAGCAAATGGAACTGGTTCGACGCTTGCGCACATCGGATCGGGTCAAGGCCGATACCAAGGAAAAGAGCGTCTCCGAACTGCTCGATCACTATGGTATGGCTGATGGTGATTGGCTGACCAATCTCGGTGTGCTGATCCTGGGCAACACTCGTGATCGTGCCCGACTCGGTACGGCACCGATGGTGCAGGTACTGAAATACGACGCGCATGGCGAAAAAGTAAACAAGTGGCTCTGGGATGACTACCGACTGTCGCCCATTGAACTAGTGGACGCCATCTGGCGGGAGATTCCGGACTTCCGCGAAAGCTACGAACTACCTGACGGCCTCTATCGCCAGCATATTCCCGCCTTCGATGAACGAGTAGTTCGTGAACTCCTGGTCAATGCCCTGGTACACCGCCCCTACAGCCAACGCGGTGACATTTATCTGAACCTCCATCCTGACCGGCTCGAGGTTGTGAACCCCGGTCGCCTCCCCTTTGGCGTGACTCCCGGAAATATCCTGCACGCCAGCCGGCGCCGTAATGATCGAATGGCAGTCCTTTTCCACGACCTGAAAATGATGGAGAAAGAAGGCACCGGCTTCGATCTGATGTACGACGTGCAGTTATCCCAAGGGCGTCCAGCGCCTGAAACTCGCGAGGGCGCGGACTCGGTATGCATCACCATCCGACGCCGCATCGTCCGTCCGGAAATGATCAGCCTGCTGAAAACCGTGGATGAGCGCTTCCAACCTACTCGGCGTGAGCGAATCACTCTTGGGCTTCTCGCCCAACACGACGGGATGACGGCAGGCGAATTAGCCTCTGCCCTTGAAATCGATTCGGCCGATGAGCTGAAACCCTGGCTCGGGCGCCTTCGCGATTGGCACCTGGTGAGTGAAAGTGGACGTACCAGGGCGACCCGCTACTTCGTGGCCCCCGAGTGGCTAAGGGGCAGCGGCCTAGAAGGAAAAACGACGCTTACCCGTATTGCTCCCCATCGGCTACGAGCGCTGATTCTGGAAGACCTGCAACGCTACCCTGGCTCATCCTCCACTGAAATCAACGCCCGTATCGGTGTCGAGATTTCTGATCGCACCGTGAAGCGCGCACTGGATGAGTTGATCAATCAGAAAAAGGTTCGCCACGAAGGTGAACGGCGTTGGCGGCGCTATTGGGTGGCGGATGCATAAAAGACAAAACCGAGGAAATCGTGCGCACCTCTACAGGTTTTGTCTCTTAAGGCACCCCCAACGCCACGAAGGACGGACTTCACGCTAATGGACACCCTTCACTTCACTTTTCATCATGTCCGATAGAACTGCCCCCAGAGGAGTTATCTTGATAGCTGGATGTTCAACCATGCGTTTACCCATACTACTGCTCGGCTTGCTACCCGGCCTGGCCATGGCCGAAGCCTGCGTGGTGCATAGCCAGGCCGAGCGGCTGGACGTGAAGGTGTGCCAGGAGAACCGCAATATTCCCGCCACGCTGTTCCGCGATGGTTTCTGTAAGCCGCAGTTGCAGGGACAAACGGTCGAAGTGGAGTTTCTCGAGCAGTGCCCGAAGGGCGCCTATGGCGTCTGCCGGAACGCACGGGCCGGCAGCGATCTTTATCTGCAGGACATCCACTATTACGGCGTGGCCAGCGACGCGCTGTATCTGAAGCCGGCCTGCACCGGCCAGTATCAGGGCACGTGGATCAAACCCTGAGCCGTGCACATCGAGCGGCGCGGGTCTGAATATCGCAGGGCGGGTGCAACCCGCCAAGCTGCGAATGGCGGGTTGTACCCGCCCTACGAGGAAACGCAGCGACCCTGACATCAAAGCGTCACCAAACGAGCGCCTAATGGGAACGGGTACCTCACATGACCCTCATGTCGAATCACGCGTCGACATGATCTCTTGGTGCTTGAGGCCGGGGCAGTCGCTCCGGCCTATTTTTTAGTGGCTCGCCACCCCTAGGGTGCGCCATGCGCACCGAGCAGACACCGCGCTATTCGCGGTGCGCACGGCGCACCCTGCTTCAGGCCAGCCAGTCCAGGGTCAGCAGCAGGCGCCTCTCGCCCGCTGGCGGCTGCGGCGAGCGATGGATCAGCCCGCGCCCCTCATTGCCGTGCCATTTCTCCCCCTTGGCCAGTGCCACGTGACCGGCCTCCAGGCGCTGGATCAACGCCTCGTCCTGCGGCTCTGCCCCGGGTTGACCGAGCCGGCTGCGCGGCATGACGCCCTCCTCCAGCCAATCGCTGCCGACACCGGCATAGCTGGTAATCAGCCGCAGCGGCACATGGTCGACGTGAAAACGCGGGCACATGGCCTTGTCCAGCGCACGCAGACGCAGGCCGATGCGCCGGGCATCGAGCAGGCAGGCATAGGCGCGCACCAGCCAGGCCACATCGGCGAGAAAGGCGGCCTGGCCCGGCAGATCGGCGTACTGCGCCACCAGGCCGTCGAGGTTCGGCTCGTTGTCCGGGTGCGCCATCTCCAGGGTCATGGACTGCGCCAGCGGTTCACCCTGGGCCAGCAGCGTTTCGACGAAGTCAGCGATCTGCGCCGGCAGACTACGCTGCCAGACGGCCAGGTTGACGCCTTCGCGCAGCACTTCGCCGAGCACCTGAATGTCCTCGGCGAGCACCTGACGCGGCACCGCTGGCAACTGCACGGCGAACATCAGGCCGCCTCCTGCTGCCAGGGGCCGAAGGGGTCGGCGAGCAGATGCCAGCCTTCCGGGCCGGCCGCCATTTCCGCGTCGTTCAGCAGGCAGTCGTCAAGGTCACGGGTCAGGCGCTCGAAATCGATGTTCTGACCGATGAACACCAGTTCCTGGCGGCAGTCGCCGACTTCGGCACTCCAGTGCTTCATGATTGCCTGCAAGCCCTCTTCGTCCTGCGGCCAGTGCTGCTTGGGCACGAAACGCCACCAGCGTCCGGCCAGGCCATGGCGCATCAGCCCGCCAGCCTGCGACCAGCTACCGGCCTCCTGGTACTTGCTGGCCAGCCAGAAGAAGCCCTTGGAGCGCAGCAGGCGACCGTTGCGCCACTCCTGCGAAAGAAAGTCGAAGAAGCGCTGCGGATGGAAGGGCCGGCGTGCGCGGTAGGCACGGGAGGCGATGCCGTACTCCTCGGTTTCCGGTACATGTTCACCGCGCAGTTCCTTGAGCCAGCCCGGCGCCTGCGAGGCGCGGTCGAAGTCGAAACGCCCGGTATCGAGGATCTTGTCCAGGGCGATCCCACCCATGCTCATCGCCTGGATATCGGCGTGGGTGTTGAGCCCGCGCAGGATGGCCTCCAGCTCTTCACGCTGGGCCTGGCTGATCAGGTCGATCTTGCTGATAAGGATCACGTCGGCGAATTCCACCTGCTCGATCAGCAGATCGGTGATCGAGCGCTCGTCCTCCTCGCCCAGGGTTTCGCCGCGGCTGGCCAGGCTGTCGGCGGCGTGAAAATCGCGCAGGAAGTTCACCCCGTCGACCACCGTGACCATGGTGTCGAGTCGCGCCAGATCGGACAGGCTGCGGCCCTGCTCGTCGCGGAAGGTGAAGGTTTCGGCCACCGGCAGCGGCTCGCTGATGCCGGTGGACTCGATCAGCAGGTAATCGAAGCGGCCCTCGCGCGCCAGGCGGCTGACCTCGTCGAGCAGGTCCTCGCGCAGGGTGCAGCAGATGCAACCGTTGCTCATCTCCACCAGTTTCTCTTCGGCTCGGTTGAGGCTGACGTCACGCTGCACTTCGCTGCCGTCGATGTTGATTTCGCTCATGTCGTTGACGATCACCGCGACCCTGCGGCCTTCGCGGTTCTTCAGTACATGGTTGAGCAGGGTGCTCTTGCCGGCCCCGAGAAAGCCGGACAACACGGTCACGGGTAGACGCTGGTTCATGGGGTATTCCTCGTTCAGTCACGGTCACGCTGGTGTTTTTCGCGCTGCTCCTGACGCTCCTTGGCTTCGATGCACAGGGTCGCGGTGGGACGCAGCAGCAGGCGTTTCAGGCCGATGGGCTCGCCGGTCTCGGCGCACCAGCCGTATTCGCCACGCGCCAGGCGTTCGAGCGCCTGGTCGATCTTGTCGAGCAGCTTCTTTTCCCGCTCCAGCAGGCGCAGCTGCCACTGACGCTGCTCCTCGGCAGCGCCGACGTCGGCGACGTCGCTGCTGGTCTCGGGTTGGCGCAGTTCGGTGAATTCCTCGTCGATGCGCACCTGCAATTCGGCACGCTGGGTCAGCAGCAGCTCGCGAAAGAAGAGCTGCTGGGCATCGTTCATGTAGTCATCGGCTGGCTGGGCCAGCAGCTCGGCTTCGGAGATCGCGGTCAGGGTCATGGCAAATCGGCTAGCTTGTTTTAATTGTTATAACATAACATTTATTTCTGAACGCGACCCACGGATTTACGATGAACGACCAGCCCCTGCCGGATATTGCCGCCCAAGCCACCCACCACGACCTGCCGCTGGACTGGGTCGGCATGGCCGGCATCGCCCTGCCCATCCGCCTGGCGGACGCCGCCGTGACCGCCACTGCCGACATCGGTGTCAGCCTCGACGATGCCGGCGCGCGCGGCATTCACATGTCGCGCCTGTACCTGGCGGCACAACGCCTGGTGCATCAGGAGTTGAACGTGCCGGCGGTGCTGCAGGTGCTGGACGACTGCCTGGGCAGCCACCAGGAGCTGTCCGACAGCGCAACCCTGACCCTGCGCGGCGAAGTGCCGCTCAAGCGCCCGGCGCTGGTCAGCCCACTGCACGGCTGGAAGAACTACCCCTTCGAGCTGCGCGCCCGACAGGACGGCCGTGGCGTGAGCATCGAGCTGCAAGTCGAGGTCGCCTACTCATCCACCTGCCCATGCTCGGCGGCGCTGGCCCGGCAGTTGATCCAGCAGCGCTTCGCTGAAACCTTCGCGACGCGGCCCATGGATTACCTGGAGGTGCTCGACTGGCTCGGCTCGACCCAGGGCATCGTCGCCACCCCGCACAGCCAGCGCAGCACGGCGACCCTGCGAGTGCGCCTGGCCCCAGGCTGCGTCGACCTGCCTGTGCCGGCCTTGATCGACAGCGCCGAGCAGGCCCTCGGCACGCCGGTGCAGACGGCGGTGAAGCGTGCCGACGAACAGGCATTCGCCCTGGCCAACGGGCAGAACCTGATGTTCTGCGAAGACGCCGCACGTCGCCTGCACCGTGCTCTGCGTCAGTTGCCGCAAGCCAGCGGCTTCCAGCTCAAGGTCGTGCATGCGGAAAGCCTGCACGCCCACGACGCAGTGGCGCAAAGCCGCTGGAACTGGAGCTGAATCATGACGACCGCCGCCTTCTGGTTGCAGCTGGAATCCGCCGAAGCCGGCCACGCCGTGGCGCTGAGCGAGGTCCTGGACGCCATCGCCTGGAACGATGCCGGGCTGATTCCGGTGATCGCCCAGCGCCACGACAGCGGCGAGGTGCTGATGCTGGCCTGGATGAATCGCACCGCGTTGCAGGAAACCCTGACCAGCGGTCAGGTCTGCTACTGGTCGCGTTCGCGCCAGCAACCGTGGCGCAAGGGCGAAACCAGCGGCCATCGCCAGCGTCTGCTCAGCGCGCACCTCGATTGCGACGGCGATGCTCTGCTGCTCAAGGTCGAGCAGCTCGGCCCGGCCTGCCACACGGGCCGGCCCAACTGCTTCTACAACGACCTCGGCGGCGAGCACCTGCGCGTGGCCGTGAGCTGCCCGGCATGAAGCGCCTGGCCATCGCCCTGGTGCGTGATCAGCCCGCTGCGCAGGCCGCGCTGGCGCTTTCACCCCAACTGCTCGCACTACGCCGTCGCGGCACTGGAAAAGCACGGCCTGCTGCGCGGGCTGTAGCTGGGCCTGCGCCGGCCGCTGCGCTGTCATCCCTGGCATCCGGGCGGCCACGACCCGGTGCCCGACCCCTCGCCCAAGGAGCGACCATGATCCGCAAGAACCCGTCCGGCCACCTGCCGGTCATCGCCGAGTCCGCCTACGTCGACAAGACCGCCATCATCTGCGGCAAGGTGATCATCGAAGGCAACGTCTTCGTCGGCCCCTACGCGGTGATCCGCGCCGACGAGGTGGACGCGAGCGGCGATATGCAGCCCATCGTCATCGGCGCCAACTCCAACATCCAGGACGGCGTGGTGATCCACTCCAAGTCCGGCGCGGCGGTGACCATCGGCGAGCACAGCTCGATCGCCCACCGCTCGATCATCCATGGCCCCTGCCAGGTCGGCGACCGTGTGTTCATCGGTTTCAACAGCGTGCTGTTCAACTGCACGGTCGGCGACGGTTGCGTGGTGCGGCACAACGCCGTGGTGGACGGCTGCGACCTGCCGGCGGGTTTCCACGTCACCTCCACCCAGCGCATCGGGCCGAAGACCGACCTGGCCAGCCTGCCACGCGTCAGCGTCTCGGCCAGCGAATTCTCGGAAGACGTGGCGCGCACCAACATCGACCTGGTGCGGGGCTACAAGGCCCTGCAGAACGAGTTCTGAGCGTGCTGATCCGTAACGCCCGCCTGGTCAACGAGGGCCGCGTGTTCGAGGCCGACCTGCGTATCCGCCACGGTCGTATCGACGCCATCGCCAGCAGCCTCGCGCACCTGCCTGGCGAGGGCCTGCTCGACGCCGCCGGGCAGTACCTGCTGCCGGGCATGATCGATGACCAGGTGCACTTTCGCGACCCCGGCGCGCCGCACAAAGGCAGCTTCGCCACGGAATCGCGGGCGGCGGTGGCGGGTGGCATCACCAGTGTGATGGACATGCCCAACACCCAGCCGCCGACCCTGACGCTGGAGGCCCTGGCGGCCAAGGAGCAACGCGCCGCCCGTTGCTCGCGGGTCAACTACGGTTTTCACTTCGGCGTCAGCCACGACAACCTGGACACCGTCGCCGCACTCGACCCCAGCCGCGTCGCGGCGGTGAAGGTGTTCATGGGCGCCAGCACCGGCAACATGCTGGTCGATGATCCGTCGGCGCTGGAACGGCTGTTCCGCGATTGCCCCACTCTGCTGCTGACGCACTGCGAACACACTCCGCGCATCCGCGAGCGAGAGGCGCAGTGGCAGGCCAGATACGGCGACGACATCCCCGCCGAACAGCACCCGGCAATCCGTGATGCCGAGGCCTGCTACCAGTCCTCCAGCCTGGCGGTGAGTCTGGCGCGGCGCCATGGCACCCTGCTGCACGTACTGCACATCACCACGGCCCGCGAGCTGGGCCTGTTCCTGCCCGGCGCGCTGGCCGGCAAGCAGATCACCGCCGAGGTCTGTGCCCACCATCTGTATTTCGATGAAAGCGACTACGCCACGCTCGGCCACCTGATCAAATGCAACCCGGCGATCAAGAGCCGCGCCGACCGCAACGCCCTGCGCCAGGCGCTGCTGTGCGGGCGCCTGGACATCATCGGCACCGACCACGCCCCGCATACCCTGGAAGAAAAACAGCGCCCCTACCTGCACGCACCCTCCGGCCTGCCACTGGTGCAACATGCCCTGCCGGCGTTGCTGGAGCTGGTCGCCGACGGCCTGCTGCCGCTGCCCATGCTGGTGGAAAAGACCAGCCACGCCGTGGCCGAACGTTTCGCCATCGACCAGCGCGGCTACCTGCGTGAAGGCTACTGGGCCGATCTCACCCTGGTCGAGCGCCTGACCGAGCCGCGCCCGGTGGACGCCGACCCGATCCTCGCCCATTGCGGCTGGACGCCCTTTCAGGGCCGTGCCCTGCGCCATGCCGTGCGCAGCACCTTCGTCTCCGGGCAACTGGCCTGGCACGCCGGCCAGGTGCAGGACGAGTGCCAGGGGCTGCCGCTGCGCTACCGGCGCGCTTGAGCGATGGCCTTACCAGCCCCCGCCGCCACCGCCCCCTCCACCACCGCCGGAGGAACCCCCACCGGATGATCCGCCCCCGCTCGAAGAGCTGCTCGACGGAGGTGTCGATGCCAATGCGGTAACACTACTGAGACCGGCGGCCAGCGCGCTACTCAGTGCCTGCGGCGAGCTGTAGCTGCTGCGGCTGTGATACCAGGTCGGCTGATAGTCGCGCTGCGTCGGGTCGATCAGGCCGCTGGCCAGAGCTTCGCTGAAACGCGCACTCCATTTGTCTTCCACGCCGAGCGCCATGGCGAAGGGCAGGTGGCGTTCGTACAGGGCGATGCTCATCGCCGGGGCGTCGGCCGCAAGCGCCAGAGCATCCTGTTCCGCCAGTTGCAGGTAGTTGCGATAGCCTTCCAGCGCATCGAGCAAACGTCGCCCTTCCAGGGTCGGCGCCGGCATCAGGTAATAGAAAACCACCACCAGCGCGACATACAGCACGATCAGCAGCAAGACCGGCAGGGAAGCGGCCTCGGCAATCATCAACAGCCCCACCGGCACCGGCCAGACGAACATCAGCGCCACCAGGCCAAGAGTGATCTTCCTGCCAAAGCTGGCTTGGCGCCGAGCCGTATTGATGAACAGCAGCGAAGGCACGCCGAACCCCAGGCTGAACACCAGACCGGCCAGCCCGGTAGCCAGATCGTCACCATGAGCACTCATCGTCAGCATCACCACACAGGCGAGCACCGCCCAGAGCAAGCCAAAACTCCAGATGCCACGGTTATTGCTGAACCAGGCCCTGCCCTGCTGCTGCAACTGGCTCTCCAGCCCACTCAACGTATCGGCCAGTCGCGGCTCGTATTTCTTGCCGATGGCGATCGAATCGCCGTCCTTGCCGGTCTTGAACAGGCGGTCGCTCAACTCGCGATCCGGCTCGCTCAGCTCGCCTTGCGCAACACCTGCGCGCGAGAGGATGAACCCACTGCGCGGCCTGTCCGCGATCTGCAGGTGCTTGTGGATGGCCATGTCGGTCAGCCACACGCCAAATGCCCGTGGCGCCGAGAAGCCTCCACGCAACCCGCGATGCCAGAGGTAGCCGGCCTGCACCGCGCTCATGCCCGGCGGGCCCTCGAACAGCGGGATGATCACGCCCTTGCGCGGGTCGCGACCAACGCGATTCCAGGCGCTCAGATAGAACAGCAGCAGACCGATCAGCAACAGCGCGCCGATGCCCACGCCCAGGTTGTCCAGCAGCGCCCGCCTGGCGTTGTCCATGGCGCCTGGCCGCGGCACCAGCCCGGCCTGCCAATCCACGGCTATCGTCAGACCGTGGTGGGCGGGCAGTTCCGTGGTGGTGGCCAGGCGCAGGTAGTCCTCGCCGCGTTCGACTGTCTGGAAATCCTGACCCTGATCACCCTGAGCACCGGTATAAGCGGCGAACTGGCCGATCCGTGCGCCTGCCGGCAGGCGCACGTCGACCGAAGCCTGGCGGATCGGAAAAATCCAGCCATTGCCGGTAACGTTCCAGTACAGCTCGTCCGTGTCGGCGTGATGCAGCAGCGCGCGCCCGACCCGATAACGCAGCTCGTAGCGATAACGCCCAGGGTCGAGCAGGGTGTCCGCCGAGCCCAGGTAGAAACGCACCCAGGCGCCGTTGCGCTCGCTGTGCACGGCCTCTTCACGACCATCGCGGGTCACGCCCAACAGGGTGATCGGACTGCTCTGCTCCAGCCCCATCGGCAGCGCATAGCTGACCGGCAGATCACGGTAGATGCCGCGACGAATATCATCGCCTTCGGCACGCACGGTGATGCGCTCGGTCACCAGCAGGTTGCCGTCAGCCTCCACCAGCAGGCTGACGGAAAAATCTTCGATGGCCTCCTGCGCCAGCACCAGGCCGGGCAACAGGCAGCCAATCAGCAACAGGCCACGTAGCCATCCCTGCATGCTCAGAACTCCATCTTCGGTGACTGGCCGTCACGCGGATCATCCAGCGTGAAGTACTCGGCCTGGGTGAAGGCGAACAGACGCGCCACCAGATTGCTCGGCACCGACTCCACCAGCACGTTCAGCTCGCGCACCGCGCCGTTGTAGTAACGCCGGGCCATCTGGATATGGTCCTCGACCTCGCTGATGTTGCCCTGCAACTCGCGAAACCGGCTGTCGGCCTTGAGGTTCGGGTAGGCCTCGACCAGGGCAAAGAGTTGCCGCAACTGACTGCTCAACTGCGCCTCTACCGGCGCGCGCCGGCCCAGTGGCGAATCGGCCAGTTGCAAGGCGCGCATGCGCTCCTGCACCAGCGCTTCGAGCGTGCTCTGCTCGTAACCCATGTACTGTCGTACACACTCCACCAGAGCCGGAATCAGGCTGGAGCGGCGCTTGAGCTGCACGTCGATGCCACTCTCGGCTTCGGCCACGCGGTGGCGGTTGAACACCAGGCGGTTGTAGTAAAAGACCGTCGCGCCACCGAGCACCAGCAGCACGCCCACCACCCACCACATCCCCGAACCCTGCATGGCACCTCCTTGAATCCACCGTCGCCCACCTGCTTTGCACTGATATCGTGGCAGCCCGTATCCTGTAGTGCCAGCCAGTCAGCGAGGCCCGCATGCAGATCGAGTTGATCGAGATCCGCGACCACCTGAATCGCTTCGCCCCCTTCGACAACCTGCCGGAGCAAACGCTCGACGAGATCGCCCGGCACGTGCAGGTGGGCTACTTCAAGGCCGGCAGCGAAATCCTCGCCGTCGGCGCGCCGATCCACGAACTGCATTACGTGCGCAGCGGCGCAGTGGAAATCCATCGGCGCGGCGGCGAACTGCACAATCGCCTCAGCGAAGGCGACATCTTCGGCCAGGCCGGCCTGCTGCGCGGCAACAAGGTACGCCTGGGCGCCACGGCCCTGGAAGATTGCCTGATCTACTTCATCCCAGGTGCGCTGTTCCAGCAGTTGTGCGAGCAGTTCGACAGTTTCGCCGACTTCGTCGAGGCCGAAGGTCAGTCGCGGTTGAAATCCGCTCTGCAAGACAGCCACGGCAAGGCCAGCGAGCTGATGAAGATCAAGGTACGCAAGCTGCTCTCGCGCGGGGCCGTCAGCGTGCCGCTGGACACGCCGATCCGGCAGGTGGCGCAGGTGATGACCGAGCACAGCGTGTCCTCGGTGATCGTCGTCGATCCCGGCACGCAGTGGCCCGATCCGAACCAGGTGCAGGTCGCCGAACAACAGAACCAGGTGATGGCCGGCATCCTCACCGACCGCGACCTGCGCACACGCGTGCTGGCCGCCGGGCTGCCCGGCGACATCCCGGTGAGCCAGGTGATGACGCCCAACCCCATCACCCTGCAGGCCGACGACTCGGTGTTCGAAGCCATGCTGTGCATGCTGCGCAACAACATCCACCACCTGCCGATCCTCCATCGCCGGCGCCCGGTGGGCGTGGTGGCGCTGGCCGACATCATCCGCTACGAGTCGCGCAGCAGCCTGTACCTGGTCAACGGCATCTTCAACAAGACCTCGGTAGAGGGGCTCAAGAGCCTGCTGCCCGACCTGCGCGCCACCTTCGTGCGCATGGTCGCCGACGACGCCAGCGCGCACATGGTCGGCAGCGCCATGAGCGGCATCGGTCGCGCCTTCAGTCAGCGCCTGCTGGAACTGGCCGAACAGAAGCTCGGTCCGCCGCCGGTACCCTACTGCTTCATGGCCGCCGGCTCCATGGCCCGCGACGAGCAGCTGCTGCTCACCGACCAGGACAACGCCCTGGTGCTCGACGATGGCTTCGACCCCGACGAGCACGACGCCTACTTCGCCGAACTGGCGCAGTTCGTCAGCGACGGCCTGGCTGCCTGCGGCTACAGCTACTGCAAGGGCGGCATCATGGCCAGCAACCCCAGGTGGCGGCAGCCGCTGAGGGTATGGCGGCGATACTTCAGCGAGTGGATCGAGCGGCCCAACCCGGAGACCCTGCTCAACGCCAGCATCTTTTTCGACCTCGACGGCCTCTACGGCGAAACCGAGCTGGTGGAGAACCTCAAGGATCTGCTCGCGGCAAAAGCCAGCGCCAGCCCGGCCTTCCTTGCCGCGCTGGCGCGCAATGCACTCAACCGCACGCCGCCGCTGGGTTTCTTCCGCACCTTCGTGATGGAAACCGACGGCCGCCACCGCAACATCATCAACCTCAAGGGCCGCGGTACCGCGCCGCTCACCGACCTGATCCGCGTGCACGCCCTGGCCTGTGGCTCCAAGGCGCAGAACTCGCTGGATCGCCTCGACGCCATCGCCGCCACCAGGCTGCTGCCCAGGGAGGCGCTGGAGCACCTGCGCTACGCCTTCGAGTTCCTCAGCCTGGTGCGTATCCGCCACCAGGCCCGTGAGGTCGAGGCCGGCAACGCGCCGAGCAACTACATAGAACCGGAGCAGTTCAGCGCCAGCGAGCGCCAGCACCTCAAGGAAGCCTTCCAGGTGATCAGCAACGCGCAGAAATTCCTGCGCTTTCGCTACCCGGCGCAACCGGCGAGCCGCACGCGATGAGCGAGCGCGCCGCTCAGGACTGGCCGCAACTGTTCGCCAGCCTCGCCGAAAGCAGCCGCGACCCGCGCCTGCGCGCTTACTACGGCGCAGGCTGTGTGGCAGCCGATACGCCACTGGAAGATGTTCCGCTGGTGGCGCTGGACGTGGAAACCACCGGCCTCGACCCGCGTGAGCACGCCATCGTCAGCCTCGGTCTGGTGCCACTGAGCCTGCAACGCATCCGCTGCGCCGACTCGCGCTACTGGGTGGTCAAACCCACCGGCGAGCTGAGCGCCGAATCGGTCACCTTCCACCACATCACCCACAGCGACATCCGCCACGCCCCACGCCTGGCCAGCGTGCTCGAAGAGTTGCTCGAAGCCATGGCAGGCAAGGTCGTGGTCGTGCACTACCGCAATATAGAACGCAACTTTCTCGACCAGGCCGTGCGTCAGCATCTGGGCGAAGGGCTGATCTTCCCCATCATCGACACCATGGAACTGGAAGCCCGCCTGCACCCCAGGCGCAGGGTGAGCTGGTGGGATCGCCTGCGCGGCCGCGAGCCCCTCTCCATCCGCCTGGCCGACAGCCGTTTGCGTTACGGCCTGCCGCTCTACTGCGCGCACCATGCCCTGACCGATGCACTGGCCTGCGCTGAACTGCTGCAGGCGCAGGTGGCGACGCACTACCCGGCGCATACACCAGCAAGCGCTCTCTGGAACTGACGCCGAGCCATACCCGCAGAGGGTGAAAAGCGTCTCCACCCTACGCGTCAGACCCAACCGCTTCCACGGGGTGGCTGGAGGTGACGCTAGCCGAGGACTTTGTCGGCGGCGTACACCGCTTCATCGAGGAAGACATTGACCGCCGGATGATCACGCTCGCCCTTGCGGTAGGCGAGGAAGACACCGCGCTGGATATCCGGCAACAAAGGAACGGCTGTGACGCCAGGCAGCGGGCGCACCAGGCGCAAGCCGGAGACGACGGAGATGGAATTGCCCGAGGCGACCATCGCCGCGACCATTTCGAAGCCGGCGCAATGGGCGTTGATCCTCGGCGCATAGCCCGAGCGACGACACAGGTTGGTGATGAATTCGCCGAACGAACTGCCGCTGGAGTCGAGCGCCCAGGCCTCGTCGCGCAGCTCGGCGATGGTCAGGCTGTCGCGCCTGGCCAGGGTGTGGTCGACGGGCAACAGAACGTGCAGCAGATCCTGGGTCAGTGGAATCAGTGCGTAATTCTCGCGGCTCTCGTCGGGTGCCACGGCCAGGTCATCGATCACCGCCACGTCGATCTGCCAGGCGCCAAGGGCGCTGAGGCTCTCCTGCGGCTCCAGCTCCAGTACCACCACGTTCAACCGTGGGTAGGCGCTGCGCAGTGCACGCACGGTTTCCGCGATCACCGCCACGGCGATCGAGGGAAAGGCCGCCACTCGCAGCTCCCCGACGATCTCTCCGCGCAGCAGCGCCAACTCCGAGCGCGCCTCGTCGAGCACCATGAGGATGCGTTCGGCATGCGCCACCAGACGCTCGCCGGCCGGGGTCAGCACCACACCGCGGCCACGTCGCTCGATCAGCGCCATATCGGCCTCCCGTTCGAGCAGGGAAACCTGCTGTGAGACGGCCGACGGCGTCAGGTGCAACGACTCGGCGGCCGCCGCCATGGTGCGGCAGCGCGCCAGTTCTCGCAGGGTGCGCAGGCGGGTGATGTCCATGGCGTGATCTCAATAGTTAAGAGTTGCTAACGAATACATTAAAAATAAATCAGTATACATAATGATAAAGGCGTTCTTAGATAGGGTCATCCACACGCGCTGAACCGGGCGCGTGGTTCACACACATCAAGGCATCACTGAAAACTCAGATTTTCGGCAGTGCCCATACAAGAAGAATCTCGCCATGGCCATCAGCGTTTTCGACCTGTTCAAGGTAGGCATAGGCCCTTCCAGCTCCCACACCGTCGGCCCGATGCGTGCCGCCGTGCTGTTCACCAATGCCCTGGATAACCACGGCTACATGCCGCAGGTGTCCCGCGTGGCCGCCGAGCTGTATGGCTCGCTGGGTGCCACCGGCAAGGGCCACGGCAGCGACAAGGCGGTGCTGCTCGGCCTCAGCGGCTATGAGCCGGACACCGTCGATGTCGACCAGGTACCTGGCTATATCGAGGCCATCCGTCGCGACAAACGCATCGTCCTGGCCGGCAAGCATGCCGTCGCCTTCGACGAGAAAGCCGACCTGAAAATGTTCCGCAAGGCGCTGCCGCTGCACGCCAACGGCCTGCGCTTCGCCGCCTTCGATGCCGCTGGTATCCAGGTGCACGAAGCCACCTACTACTCGGTAGGCGGCGGTTTCGTGGTCAGCGAGGCGATTCTCGCCGACGGCTCCAAACACAAGGTCATCGCCCCGGACGCCACCAGCCTGCCGCTGCCGTTTCGCAGCGGTGCCGATCTGCTGCGCCTGAGCCGCGAACATGGCATCGGCATTGCCGAGATCATGCGCCGCAACGAGCGCCACTGGCGTAACGATGCCGAGATTGAGGCCGGCCTGCTGGAAATATGGAAGGTGATGCAGGCCTGCGTCGACCGTGGCTGCCGCACCGAGGGCATCCTCCCCGGCGGCTTCAAGGTACGCCGCCGCGCGGCGATCCTGGCGCGCAAGCTGGGCGGTTTCCAGCGCAGCTCCCTGGAAGACCCGCTGCGCATGCTCGACTGGGTCAACCTCTGGGCCCTGGCGGTCAACGAAGAGAACGCCGCCGGTGGCCGCGTGGTCACTGCGCCGACCAACGGCGCCGCCGGCATCATCCCGGCGGTGCTGCACTACTACGTCAATGCCATTTCCGGCGCCAGCGAACGCGGTGTCATTGATTTTCTGCTGACCGCCGGCGCCATCGGCATCCTGTACAAGGAAAACGCCTCGATCAGCGGCGCCGAAGTGGGCTGCCAGGGCGAAGTCGGCGTGGCCTGTTCGATGGCCGCCGGCGCGCTGTGCGCGGTGCTGGGGGGCACTCCGGAGCAGGTCGAGAACGCCGCCGAGATCGGCATGGAGCACCACCTGGGCCTGACCTGCGACCCGGTCGGTGGCCTGGTGCAGATTCCCTGCATCGAGCGCAACGCCATCGCCTCGGTGAAGGCCATCAACGCGGCGCGCATGGCGTTGTACGGCGACGGCTCGCACTACGTGAGCCTGGACAAGGTGATCAAGACCATGCGCGAGACCGGTGCCGACATGCTGACCAAGTACAAGGAAACCGCGCGTGGCGGCCTGGCGGTGAATATCGTCGAGTGCTGATCGCGTCAAGGAGGCTGAGGGGCCTCAGCCGTTGCTGAAGTACCTCAGCGCCAGACACGAGCAACAGGCGGTGCGCAGAGCCCACGCGGCCCCGCGACACCGAACGCAATCCCCCTGCTGTACCGGCCGAAGGCCGTAAAAGTCCCGAAAAACAAGAATAAGCGAGCTCCTGCAATGACCACCCATCCGACATAAGTCACCGCGCTTTTCCTCTCATCCCTATAATCACGCCCCCGCCAGTAGCGACCCCGTTCTGCGCGCATGTTTCTGCGCGGCAGTGGATTCGTTTTTGTCGGTGACAAGCCCCGAAATCCGGAAAGCGTAAGACTCATGAATGCCCTCAAACTTCTAGCTGCCCATTACTCCAACGCCAGCCTGGTGTTGCGCATCTTCATCGGCCTGGTGCTCGGCATCCTGCTGGCCTGGATCGCGCCCGCTGCCGCACTCAAGGTCGGCCTGCTGGGCGAACTGTTCATTCTCGCTCTGAAAGCGGTGGCACCGATTCTGGTGCTGGTACTGGTAACGGCCTCGCTGGCTGCACGCCAGGGCAGCCAGCCCACGCATGTGCGCCCGGTACTGCTGATGTACCTGATCAGCACCTTCTGTGCCGCAGCGCTGGCGGTGTGCGCCAGTTTCCTGTTCCCGACCACGCTCGCACTCGATGTCAGCAAGGCAGATGGCAACCCGCCCGGCAGCATCGTAGAAGTTCTGCACAACCTGCTGGTCAGCATCTTCGTCGGCCCGGTGCAGGCACTCAATACCTCCAACTTCATCGCCATCCTGGCCTGGGCCGTGCTGCTGGGGGTATTCCTGCGCCACGCCGCACCGAGCACCCGCACCCTGCTCACCGACATATCCAACGCACTCACCAAGGCGGTTCAGTTCGTCATCAACCTGGCCCCCATCGGTATCTTCGGCCTGGTCGCCAGCACCATGGCGGACTCCGGCTTCGAGGCGCTGGCCAGCTATGCCCGCCTGCTGGTGGTGATGGTCGGCTGCATGCTGGTCATGACGCTGCTGATCAACCCGTTGCTGGTCTACCTCAAGCTGCGTCGCAACCCTTACCCGCTGCTGCTGACCATCCTGCGCGAAAGTGCGGTAACGGCCTTCTTCACCCGCAGTTCGGCCGCCAATATCCCGGTCAACCTGCGCCTGTGCGAGAAGCTCAAGCTCGATCGCGAAACCTACTCGATCACCATCCCGCTGGGCGCCACCATCAACATGGCCGGTGCCGCCGTGACCATCTCGGTGATGACACTGGCCGCCACCCACACCCTGGGCATTCCGGTCGACCTGCCGACCGCGCTGCTGCTGTGCGTGGTGTCGTCGCTGGCCGCCGCCGGCGTATCCGGCGTGGCAGGTGGTTCGCTGCTGCTGATTCCGATGGCCACCAGCCTGTTCGGCATCGATGCCGAGATCGCCATGCAGGTGGTCAGCATCGGCTTCGTCATCAGCGTGGTGCAGGACTCCTTCGAGACCGCGCTGAACTCGCACACCGACGTGGTGTTCACCGCGACCGTTTCCTATGCCAACCAGGCACAGGGAGCAGGTCATGCGGCCCCGGCAGAGAGTGCTGCCGCTCCGGCTGACATCAGCGCCCGCTGACAGGCCCCGGGTAAAAAGAAACGCCGCGGTTCCTGCAAGGGAGCCGCGGCGTTTCACGCTCTGCTCGTCTAGCGCGGCTCGGTCATCAGTCCGCGCACCACCGAGATGCAACCGACCAGCAGCACGGCAGCGAACGGCAGGCCCGTGGATACGGCCATCGCCTGCAACGCCACCAGGCCACCACCGAGCAGCAGGGCGATGGCGATCACGCCTTCGATGCTGGCCCAGAACACGCGTTGCACCACCGGAGCATTGACCTTGCCGCCGGCGGTGATGGTGTCGATCACCAGAGAGCCGGAGTCCGACGAGGTGATGAAGAACATGATCACCAGGACGATGGCGACGAACGACATGATGCCGCTCAGGGGCAGTTCGGCAAGCAGGGCGAAGAGTTTCAGCTCCAGAGCCGCATCGGCGACCTCGCCCAGGCCGGCGCCGATCTGGGCGAAGGCACTGCCACCGAAGGTGGTCATCCACAGCACCGACACCAGCGACGGCACCAGCAGCACGGCGATGAGAAACTCGCGCACGCTGCGACCACGGCTGATACGGGCGATGAACATGCCGACGAAGGGCGACCAGCTGATCCACCAGGCCCAGTAGAACGCGGTCCAGCCCTGGGTGAAGTTGACGTCCTCACGTCCAACCGGATTGGACAGCGCCGGCAGATACGTCAGGTAGGCGCCGAGGTTTTCGAAAAAGCCCAGGGCGATGGCCAGGGTCGGTCCGGCGAGGATGACGAAGACCAGCAGCACGAACGCCAGGCCAATGTTGATTTCCGACAGACGACGCACGCCCTTTTCCAGCCCGGACATGACCGAGCCCAGCGCCACCAGGGTGATGGCGACGATCAGCAGCACCTTGCTGGCGTTGGTCGCCTCGATCCCGAACAGGTGCTCGATGCCGCCGGCGGCCTGCTCCGCGCCGATACCCAGCGAGGTGACCAGGCCGAAGAGGGTGGCGAACACCGCGAGGATATCGATCACATGACCCGGCCAGCCCCATACGCGTTCACCGAGAATGGGGTAGAAGATCGAGCGAATCGCCAGCGGCAAGCCCTTGTTGAAGGAGAAGATGGCCAGCGCCAGGGCGACGATGGCGTAGATCGCCCAGGGGTGCAGGCCCCAGTGAAAGATGGTGGCGGCCATGGCCAGGCGCTGCGCCTCGCTGGCGTCACCGGCGGCCCCCCAAGTGGTGCCCAGTCGGTACGCACACCGTTCTCGGCGACCACGCCGCCGATTGCGGCGGTGTAATGCGACACCGGCTCGGCCACGCCGTAGAACATCAGGCCGATACCCATGCCGGCAGCGAACAGCATGGAGAACCAGGTCAGGTAGGAAAAATCGGGGGTCGCGTCACGACCGCCGATGCGCACCCGCCCCAGCGGCGAGACGATCAGGCCGAGACAGAGCACGACGAAGATGTTGGCCGCGCCCAGGAAGAACCAGGCCATGTGGTGTGTCAGCCAGTCGCGCAAGGCGGTGAACAGGGGCTCGACTTCGGTCTGCAGCGCCAGGGTGAGGATGACGAAGACGACCGCGACCAGCGCGGAGATGGTGAAGACC
Organism: Ectopseudomonas oleovorans; assembly: GCA_045291465.1. GTDB lineage: Bacteria > Pseudomonadota > Gammaproteobacteria > Pseudomonadales > Pseudomonadaceae > Aquipseudomonas > Aquipseudomonas oleovorans_B. Next base: position 154,754 of record CP152345.1, read on the forward strand.
TTGCCGTGAATATCCAGGGACAGGACGAACTGGCCGCGGATATTGTCCTGGCCTATGACGTAGTCGGTGTCGATCAGATTGGCGTCACCGGACGGTGCCGGAATGCCGTCATGGGTTTCCAGCTTGGCTGGCGGGGTCGTGTCATGCGAAGGGACGTTTCCCATACGTGGCGTACTCCTTGATGCGTTTTTTACTCGCTAGACGAGCGTGAACAGGACGGATGCCCTCCTCGAATCGAAGACGACCCAGGCTTGGGTCGAACGAGCAAGGGTAACACATGAATTTTGTTCACCCAGAAACCAAGACACTTGAAACCTCTGAATAATTCCCTGCAAGCTGGCAATCTGCCCTCTACTGCCATTCACCGCATAGCCGTGGCAGGATGATCGGCGAACGCTGTAAAAAGCCCGTGGTCAGCTGCACACGGCCCATGCGAAGGATGCTCCTGCATGCCTGTGGATTTCGGCATTCCCCATCTGTTCGGCTACCTGATCGCCAGCATTCATGCGCTCGGCGTACTCGCCGCGATTCATGCCGTGCTCACCGTACGCACCGCCCAGGGCGCACTGGCCTGGGGCCTGTCGCTGTTCTTCATGCCCTACCTGACCCTGCTGCCGTATCTGGTCTTCGGCCGCAGCCGCTTCGATGCCTACGTGAAGGCCCGTCGCGAGGCAGACAAGGAAATGCACCATGCCATGGCCGCGCAGGACTGGCGCCCCTGGGTCGAAGAAGCCAAGGCCGCGCACCTGTCGCCGGCGTACGACCGCCTGCGCGCCCTGCCCCGGCTGTCGCACCTGCCCGGCCTGACCGGCAACCGCGCCGAGCTGCTGATCGACGGCGAAGCCACCTTCGCCGCCCTCTTCGAGGCTCTGGCCAGCGCTCGGCAGGTGATCCTCCTGCAGTTCTTCATCATCCGTGACGACAGCCTCGGCCAGCGTCTGCACGATGTGCTGCTGGAGCGCGCCGCCGCCGGGGTGAAGGTGCATGTGCTGTACGACGGCGTCGGCAGCCATTCGCTGTCCGGCACCTTCATCGACCGTCTGCGTCGCGGTGGCGTACAGGTGCATGCCTTTCCGACCCGATCGGGACTGTTCAACCGCTTCCAGCTGAACTTCCGCAACCACCGCAAGATCGTCGTGGTCGATGGCGAGATCGGCTTTCTCGGCGGGCTCAACGTCGGCATCGAGTACCTGGGCAGGAAACCGCCGCTGGCGCCCTGGCGCGACACCCATGTCGAGGTGCGCGGCCCCGTGGTGGCCAGTCTCCAGGAGGCCTTCGCCGAAGACTGGTACTGGGCCTGCCAGCAGTTGCCGCCACTGCTGATGCCGAGCAAGCAGGACGAACCCGGCCTGCTCTGCCAGGTGATCGCCAGCGGCCCGGCCGACCCGCAGGAAACCTGCTCGCTGCTGTTCGTCGAGGCGATCCATGCGGCACGCGAGCGGGTCTGGCTGAGCAGCCCGTATTTCGTCCCCGACGAGGCGCTGTTCGCCGCGCTGCGCCTGGCGGTGATGCGCGGTGTCGACGTGCGCCTGCTGCTGCCGGCAAGACCGGATCACCGTATCGTCTACGCCGCCTCCAGCCTGTACGCCTTCGAGGCGCTGCGCGCTGGCGTGCGGGTGTTCCGCTACCAGCCTGGCTTCCTGCACCAGAAGGCGTTGCTGATCGACCATGACGCCTGCGTGCTGGGCAGCGCCAATCTGGACAACCGTTCCTTCCGACTGAATTTCGAGGTGAGCCTGCTGACCTTCGACGAAGGCTTCAATGCACAGGTCGCCGATATGCTGGAAGAGGACTTCAGCCGCTCACGCGAACTGGTCAACGCGGATCGAAGTAACCTGCATCGGTTGCAGCAGCTGGGCATGCGCGTGGCGCGACTGATCTCGCCCATTCTGTGAGCTATGGTTAAGGGGCCGATCAGCTGTCCCGTCAGCCGCGCCCCAGATGAAGACCACCCTCCTGCTTTGCCTCAGCCTGTACATCATGCCCGGCCTGGCGCAGGAGGTGATTCGCGTCGGCGTCGAACTGCAACCCTATCGACCCTACTCCAACGTGCAGGACGGCGAGTATCAGGGCTATGCCCGCGACCTGCTGGACGCCTTCGCTGCCGAGCACGGCTACCACTTCGTCTACACGCCACTACCGGTTCGGCGTCTGCTCGGTGATTTTCTCGCAGGCCGGGTCGATCTGAAGTTTCCCGATCATCCGCAGTGGAATGCGGATCAGAAAGCCGGCCACACCATCCGTTACAGCCAGCCGGCAGCCCCCTACATCGACGGCGTCCTGCTCAAGCCACGCTACCTCGGACTGGGCAAGGCGCGCATCCGCCGGCTCGGCACGCAAAATGGCTTCACCCCTGGCCCTACCTGAGCGACATCCGCTCGGGGCGCATCCGCCTGATCCAGGCCAACCAGATCGACTCACTGCTGCGCATGGCCATCAGCGACCGGGTCGATGCCGTCTACCTCAACCCGCATGTGGTCACTCATCAACTGCGCACGATGCGTCTGCCGGTCGATGCGCTGATCTTCGACCCGGAGCTCGACCACGTGCGCGACCACTACTATCTGTCGAGCATCAGCCACCCGCAGGTGATCGCGGCCTTCGACCGCTTTCTCCGGGAGCGGGCCGAACGGGTCGCAACGATCCGCCGGCGCCATGGCCTGTGAAACCTATCGTTGCAGGGTCGCGCAATCCGCCCCGATCCAGCGCGCAGTGCTTTCCATGCTGCTCGGCTGACCGTTGTAGGTGCCCTTGACCCGGGTGGTGAATTCCTTGTCGTTGAGAAAGCGCGTTTCCCCTTCCCCCTGAGCATCGGGGCAGTTGAAGCGGAATTTCCACAGGGTCGCGCTACGTTCGAGAATCTCGTTGCTGCAACCGGACTTGGGGTCGTGCAGGGGGATTTCCTGCGCTTCGATCTGCTCCGCTGTCAGGCACATCTGCACGCCACCAGCGCCCAGTTTGACGCCCTGCTTGGCCAGCATGCCTTCCATCATCTGACGCTGCTCGGGCGGCAGGTTCTGCAACTGCGCCAGCATTTCCTGCATGCCGGGCATCGCCTGGCCACCGACCTGCATGTTGTGCGAGCTGACTTCCCACACACCGGGCAGGATATCCAGCGCGCTGGCCAGCGCAGGAGAGAGGCAGAGCGTGAGCGGCAGGACGGAGCGCAAAAGAGGATGCATGACGGTTCTCCCGAGCAGTTGGTTCGCCAAGCCTAGGTTCTGTACGAAAAGTCGTCGAGCGAAACGAATGAAACCCCCACAGGCTCTCACCCATGGGGGTTCGTTGCGTTCCTCGGCGCTTGTGGCGCCGGGAGCCGGGTTCGCGCTCGAACCTAATCCACGTCAGACGTGGTGGAGCCCAGCTCGCAACTCCAGAGTTCCAGCGTCGGCTGGCTCGCTCGTGGCGGGCCGAGCCAGTCGCTCATCGGACGACAACGCTGGTCGATGCACAGTTGGTAATCCCCGGCTTCGGGCGTGCGCCCGACACGCAGGGGTTGCAAGGGCGGTAGCTGGCTCTGGTAGTGCCAGCTGCCATCGCGCAGTTCGGCGCCATCGGGCACTTCCATGCCGGCGCCGGAACCCTTGATCCGCGCTTCGCCGAGGATCAGGCCCTCGGCAGCGACGCGATAATCCTCTTCCCAGCGGATCTTCTCGATGCTGTGATCCCAGGCCAGGGTGAAGGCCGGCACGGGCAGCGCAGCCCACACCGTACCGGCCAACCCCAGGCACAGGCCGATCATGCTGCCGCCAGTTGCTCACGGCGGCGTGCCCGCCAGATGTGCTGGGCCACCAGAGCGATGCCCACGACGTAACCGATCTCGTCGCTGATCGGCATCGCCAGTACCAGCGAGAAGCCGGCGCCGATGGCGATCAGGCGCTCGATCCAGGACAACGGCATGCGGTAGTAGCCCACCACCGCGATCCCCCACAGGCCGATGGCGAACAGCGCCTTGATGACCATGTAGATCGTCGCGCCGATATCATCGCCCTGCATCATCAGCGCCGGGTCATAGACCGCCATGAACGGCACGATGAAGCCGGCAATGGCCACCTTGACCGCCACCAGGCTGATCTTCAGGCCATTCTCCTTGGCGATCGGTGCCGCCGCGAAGCAGGCCAGCGCCACCGGCGGCGTGAGATCCGCCATCAGGCCGAAGTAGAAGACGAACATGTGCGAGACGATCAGCGGCACGCCCAGCTCCAGCAGGGCCGGTGCGGCGATCGAACTGGTGATGATGTAGTTGGGAATGGTCGGGATGCCCATGCCCAGCACCAGGCAGGTGAGCATGGTCAGCACCAGCGACAGCAACAGGTTGTCCTGACCGATGGCCAGGATGTAACCGGCGAAGGTCGAAGCAATGCCGGTCAGCGAGACGATGCCGATGATCACCCCGACCAGGGCGCAGGCGATACCCACCGGTACGGCGTGACGGGCGCCCTCGACCATGGCGAAGACGCAGGCACGCAGGGTCTCGCGGCCACCCTTGACGAACCAGCAGCCGGCGACCAGCGCGGCGATGACGCCGAAGACCACCGCGATGCCCAACTGGAAGAAGCCGGCGCAGAGCACGCCCAGCGCGATCCAGAAGGCCGAGCGCAGCCAGAACGAGTTGAAGCGCATGATGATCGCCGAGCCGAGGATGACGATGGCGGTCAGCGCCAGGCCCACGGTGCCGGAGAACATCGGCGTGTAGCCGGAGAACAGCAGGTAGACCAGCACACCCAGCGGGATCAGCAGGAACCAGCGTTTCTTCACCGCATCCAGCGCACTCGGACATTCGTCTTTCGGCAGCCCCTTGAGGTTGTGCTTGATCGCCTCCAGGTGAACCATCCAGAAGATCGAGCCGAAGTACAGGCACGCCGGAATCAGCGCGGCCTTGGCCACTTCGACGAAGGGCACGTTGATGGTCTCGGCCATGATGAAGGCCACGGCGCCCATCACTGGCGGCATGATCTGGCTACCCATGCTCGCCGTGGCCTCGATGCCGCCGGCAAAGGCCGGCTTGTAGCCGAAACGCTTCATCAGGGGGATGGTGAACTGGCCGGTGGTGACCACGTTGGCCACGCCGGAACCGGTGATCGTGCCCATCAGCACCGACGACACCACCGAGACCTTGGCCGGACCGCCGGTACGGTGACCGAACATGCCCATGGCGAAGTCGGTGAACAGCTTGATCATCCCGGCCTGCTCGAGGAACGCGCCGAACAGGATGAACAGGAAGATGTAGGTGGCCGAAACGTAGGTCGGCGTACCGTAGAAGCCTTCGGTACCGAAGGACAGCTGGTTGACGATCTGATCCAGCCCGTAGCCGCGATGGGCGAAGTCGCCCGGCAGGTACTGGCCGAACAGGCCGTAGAGCAGGAACGCGCCACAGACGATCGGCAGAGCGATACCCATGACCCGGCGCGCGGCTTCGAACACCAGCACCATCAGCGTCAGGCCGATGATCATGTCGGTGCTGGTGAGATCACCGGAGCGCTGGATCAGATCGGCTTCGAAGTACCACTGGTAGCCGAAGGTGGCCATGCCGGCCAGGCCCAGCACCCACGCGATTGGTTGGAACGGGCGCTTGTTGCCGATCGCCGGGTAGCAGAGAAACACCAGCAGCAGCAGGAAGCCGATGTGGCCGGCACGCAGCACCTGGCTGGAAACGGGGTGGAAGGCGGCGGTGACGATCTGATAGATGGAGAACGCCAACGCCACGTAGAACAGCGTCTTCGGCCATTGATTGGGGCTGGCGTGCAGCCCTTCTTGTTCGCTCATGATGCAAGCTCTCTGGGGCGAGAATGGGGTGGGGCGAGTGTTTCAGCGCAGCCGGCACCGCGCGTACCGCCAGGCATGACAACGCCTGGGCGGTGCGCACGGCGCACCCTGCGGATCGGGCTGGCCTTACTGGATCAGGCCTTTTTCCTTGTAGAAACGCTCGGCGCCCGGGTGCAGCGGGATCGGCAGGTTCCGGGTAGCGGTTTCCAGCTTGATGTCGGCCGCAGCCGAGTGCGCGGTGGACAGACGACCCAGGTTGTCGAACATCAGCTTGGCCATCTGGTAGGCGACGTCATCGGAAACGCCTTCGTGGGTCACCAGGATGTTGGTGATGGCCACGGTGGGCACGTCTTCATCCTGACCATCGTAGGTACCGGCCGGGATCACGCCTTCCTGATAGGCCTTGCTGTCGATCTTGGCGACGACGTCCTTGGGTACGGCGACGAAGTTCAGCGGCACCATCGAGGCCAGGTCGCGGATGGCGGCCATGCCCAGACCCGAGGACTGCAGGGTGGCGTCGATCTGACGGTTCTTGATCAGCTCCACCGACTCGGCGTAGGGCATGTACTCGACACGTGCGAAGTCCTTGTAGCTCATGCCGGCCGCTTCGAAGATGGCGCGGGCGTTGAGCTCGGTGCCGGAACGCGGAGCACCGACGGAGATGCGCTTGCCCTTGAGGTCTTCCAGGGTCTTGATGCCGGATTCCTTGCTGGCGACGATCTGGATGTAGTTCGGGTAGGTGCCGGCCAGGGCACGGATCTTCTTCAGCGGCGCCTTGAAGCCGGCGTCCTCGACGCCATTCCAGGCATCTTCCACCGAGTCGCCGAGGGCGAAGGCCAGTTCACCACGGCCAGCCTGCAACAGATTGAGGTTCTCTACCGAAGCCTTGGTGGCCTGCACCGACGTGCGCGCACCATCGATCTGACCATAGAGCTGCGACAGGGCCACGCCAATCGGGTAGTAGACCCCGCTGGTGCCGCCGGTCAGGACGTTGATGAAGGTTGGAGCAGCAATGGCCGCGGTGCTGGCAGTGATGGCCGCAGCAGCGGCGAACAGACTCAGACGCTTGGTCAGTCGCATGGGGGAATCTCCGTTGTTGTTATGGTTGCCGGCTCAGGCATGAGCCCAGGCATATGAGACCTTCAGGGATGTTCTGAAAAAGTCGTTTGTCGTCGCTCCCGCAAAGACGGGAGCCCGGGGCGTTCGCAGGTTCTGGATTCCCGCCTGCGCGGGAATGACGGCATCGTTTCCTTAGCAGACCCCATGCCAGAAGCGGAAAGCCCCTGGTTAGAGGGGTTTCAACGAAGAGAAGCGGATGATGTGCGCAAGATTCCGCCGACCTCGAACGAAGCCATAGGCAAGATTTCGCTTATCGAAGGACGACGCCCGCAGGGTGCGCCGTGCGCACTGCGCAAAGACCGGGGTATTCACGCTGCGCACGGCCTGGGCAGCCGTGCAACGCCCTACACGTCTTCGCCGCCCGGCAGGTAGTCGCTACGGCTCAGCCCGTGGCGCTGCATCTTCTCGTTGAGGGTGCGTCGCGGCAGCTGCAGCATTTCCATCACCGCCGCGATATTGCCCTGACACTGCGACAGGGCATTGCGCAGGCATTGTGCCTCGAAGGTCTCCATCTGCTGCGCCAGCGACTGATCCACTCCCCGCTCCCCTTGCGACGGGCTGGAAAGCCCCAGCGCATGGCGCTCGGCCGCGTTGGCCAGCTCGCGCACGTTACCGGGCCAGTCATGGCTCAGCAGTCGCGCCAGCTCGCTCGGTGCCAGCGCCGGCATCTCGCGCTCGTGGCGCCTGGCAGCCTCGGCGGCGAAGTGTTCGAACAGCAGCGGGATGTCCTCGCGACGGTCGCGCAACGGTGGAATGTGCAGAGTGGCGACGTTGAGGCGATAGAGCAGATCCTCACGGAAACGCCCGGCGCGCACCTCGTCCTGCAGATCCGGCTTCACCGCACTGATCACTCGCAGGTCGACCTTGATGCTCTTGTTCGACCCCAGGCGCTCCAGGGTCTTCTCCTGCAACACACGCAGCAGCTTGACCTGCTGCGCCAGCGGCAGGCTCTCCACTTCGTCGAGGAACAGGGTGCCGCCATCGGCGTGCTCGATCCGACCGATGCGCCGGCCCTGCGCCCCGGTGAAGGCACCGCTCTCATGGCCGAACAGCTCGCTCTCGAAGATGGTTTCCGGAATCGCCGCGCAGTTGAGCGCGGCAAAGGCCTTGCCGACACGCGGACTGAAGTCGTGCAGGCAGCGCGCCACGCACTCCTTGCCGCTACCGGTTTCACCACGGATCAGCACGTTGACCGAGGTACCGGCCAGTTCGAGGATTTGCCGACGCAGGTTTTCCATCGACCGCGAAATGCCGATCAACTGGCTTTCGATGCGCCCCTTGTCGACCACCTGGCGGCGCAGCTGGCGGTTCTCGCAGACCAGGCGGCGCTTGTCCAGGGCACGGCGCACGCTGTCGAGCAGGCGCTCCGGCGTGAAGGGTTTCTCGATGAAATCGTAGGCGCCCTGACGCAGCGCCTGCACCGCCATCGGCACGTCGCCATGACCGGTGACCAGAATCACCGGCAGATCCGCGTCCATTTGCAGCAACTTGTCCAGCAGTTGCAGGCCATCGCTGCCAGGCATGCGCACATCGCTGACGACGACACCGGGGTAGTCACGGTCGACCAGCGCCAGCGCTTCCCTGGCGCTGCTGCAGGCGCGCACCTCCAGGCCGGACAGCTCCAGCCACTGCTGAACCGCCTCGCGAATCGCGGCTTCGTCGTCGACCACTATGACCTGATCGCTCATGGCACCTCCCCGTTATGAACCGCGGCAGTGTAGCCCGGATGAATTCCGGAGAAGCAACCCTGGCTGTGACGAGCGTCACCCCTGGCGCAACGGCGACAGACCCTAGGGCGCGCGGCGCACCCTACGACGCGGCCGGCAGGCTCAGGGTGAACACGGCGCCGTGCTCGCCATTGGCGGCGTTCAGCGTGCCGCCCAGCTCCCGAACGATGCCGTAGGACACCGCCAGGCCCAGGCCCAGCCCCTGGCCAACCGGCTTGGTGGTGAAGAAGGGCTCGAACACATGCTCCAGCGTCTCTTCGGCAATTCCGCCGCCGCTGTCCTCGACCGTCAGCCGGCACTCCTCGCCCTGACGCCGGATACGCACCTCGAGCACACGCCGCTCGCTGTCGGCCATGGCATCCAGCGCGTTGTGCAGCAGGTTGAGCAGCACCTGCTCCAAGCGAATGCCATCGCCCAGCACGATGGCATCGGCCGCGATCTGCACGTTCAGCTCGACCTGTTCGCTGCGGATACGCGGCGCCAGCAGTTGCAGTGCCTGTTCCAGCACGTCCCCCAGGCGCAACCGTTCGCCGAGGCCGGCCGGACTCTTGCGCGCGAATGTCTTCAGGTGACCGGTCAGCGCCGCCATGCGTTGCAGCAGGCCGTCCATGCGTTGCAGACCTTCGCGCATCGCCTCCGGGCGGCCACTTTCAAGCAACAGGCGCTGGCTGCCCAGTTGCATCTGCAAGGCGGTCAGCGGCTGATTGAGCTCATGCGCCATGGCCGCCGACATCTGCCCCAGTGCCGCCATCCTGGCCGCATGCACCAGGCCCTCCTGAGCCTCGCGCAGCTCGGCGGTACGCAGCTCCACTTCACGCTCCAGGCGTTCGCGGATGCTCGCCTGCAAGCGCTGGTTCTTGCGCCGCTGCGCCAGGAACAGCAGGAGGAAACTCAGCGCCAGCCAGGCACCAGCCGCAGCAAGGCTGTAGCTGCGACGCGTAAAGGCCAGATTGCTCGGCTCGCTGAGCAGATGCAGCGTCCAGCCTTCATTTGGCAGGGCCATGCGTTGCCAGAGGTAATCGCGCGGCCCGTCGGGACCGTCAAGACGTGTCCAGGCCGTCTCATCGTCGATGTATCGGTGCACACGACTGGGCAGCGGCTTGAGCGCCTGCTCGGCATACTTGCGCACGTCGATCAGTTCGGCGCGCGCCTGTTCGTCGAGTGTCTGCAAGGTACGAAAGCGCCAGGCCGGACGATTGCTGAGAATCGCCACCTGGTGACTGTCGGCCACCAGCAACACCCCCGGCTGATCCACCCATTCGCGCTGCAGCTCCTCCAGCTCCAGCTTGACCACCAGTACGCCAAGCAGCGTGCCGTTCTCCTCGCGCACCACATGGGAGAGGAAATAACCGGGAATGCCGGTGGTGACACCCACCGCGAAATAGCGCGCGCCACCATTGCGCACGGCATCCTGAAAGTAGGGACGGAAAGCGTAGTTGTTGCCGACGAAGCTGCTCCAGTCACGCCAGTTGCTTGCCGACAGCGTCTCACCCTTGCTGTCGAGCAGATACAGAACCGTGGAACCCGCAGCGTTGTTGAGCCGCTCCAGACGCAGGTTCAGCGCCAGACGCAGGTGACGATCCTCGGGCGCACGCAGCAGGCTGCGGATATCGCTGTCCAGCGAGAGCAGCTCCGGCACCGAGTTGAAGCGCTCCACCAGCGTACGGATCGACTGTGCGTAGAGCTGCAACTGGCCACGCGCTTCCTGGCTGCGCTCGGCCCAGGCGCGCTGCTCGGCATAACGACCAGCGAACCATACGCTCAGCACCAATCCCGCCAGGATCGGCAGAACGGTGAACAGCACGCGATGGCGTTGCAGCAACGTGGGCATGGGCAGCTCGAGGGTGAGGACTGCCGCATGTTACTCCATCACGAATAAAGGTCGGCGCGCGTCCAGGGCAGATCGTGATGACCGTCCGCGTAGGGCTTCAGCGCGAGGATCTGATGCAGGTTCATCCAGCCATGCTGAAAACCGTACGCGCAGCCGGCCAGGTACAGACGCCAGATGCGCAGGGCCTTCTGTGGCACCCATTGCGCAGCCTTGTCGAGTTGTCGCTCCAGCCCCTGACTCCAGAGTTGCAGGGTGCGTGCATAGTGCAGACGCAGGCTCTCGACGTCGACGATCTCAAGCCCGGCTTCGCTGATCGCCCTGGCGATAGTCACCAGGTGCGGCAGCTCGCCCTGCGGAAACACGTAGCGGTCGATGAACTCGCCAGCGCCACGACCGACCGGGCGACCATCGGTGAAGCGCGAGGTGATGCCATGGTTCATCACCACACCGCCGGGCCTGACCGCTCCGAACAGGCGCTCGCAATACAGTGACAGGTTGGCGTGACCGACGTGCTCGAACATGCCGACACTGACCACCTTGTCGAAGCGACCGTCCTGCGGCAGGTCGCGGTAATCCAGCAGCTCCAGCGTCACGCGCTCGCTCAGCCCCTCCTCGGCCACGCGCTGCAACCCCAGCGCCAGCTGCGCCTTGCTCAGGGTGATGCCATGCACCTCGGCACCGAACTCACGCGCAGCGAAACGCGCCAGGCCGCCCCAGCCACAACCGACGTCGAGCAGCCTGTCGCCCGGCTTCAGGCGCAGCTTGCGGCACAGGTGGCGCAGCTTGGCCTGCTGGGCCTGGTCGAGGTCTTCCTGGCCGGTTTCGAAATAGGCGCAGGAGTAGACCATGTCGCGATCCAGCCAGAGGCGGTAGAACTCGTTGGACAGGTCGTAGTGGTAGCTGATGGCAGCGGCGTCACTGCCTTTGTCGTGGACGGTGTACAACTCGGTGGACGTGGATTCATCGCCGAGCAGTGCGGTGCTCAGAGCATCACCGACCTCGATGGCCTCGTCGATGGGGCCTTCCAGGTCAACACGGCCTTCGACATAGGCTGCGCCCAACGCATCCAGGCTGGGATGAGCCAGCTGGGTGACCAGGCCCGGATCCTTCACCACCAGGGTCACTCTGGGCTTGGGCCCCAAGTCGATCTGCTTGCCGTCCCACAGCCTCAGGCGCAGCGGCAGTTGCAGGTCACGAAGTGCAGTGGGCAGTTGCGCAAGCATGTCATCCCTCCTGGCCGGGTTTCATGGAACCTGAGCAGATGACCTGAGCAACCTGACCAGGTTCGCTCAGGCCGACTAACGGCTCGAACAACTGCGGCAACGCGCAAGGGCAGGTAACGTCAACCCCGACTGATGCACCAAACAAAATAAAAACCATGAAAAATGCATTGGATGGATTTATAGCGCCCTGCCATATTCGCCTGAGGATTTGCCCCTCCGGCCCGCTGTGCCCAGGGCGAACACCCGCGCAGGGTCAACCCGTCAGGCCATCGCAGGGATTTCGGGTCACGTCCTGCCTGAATGAAACGGAGCCGCCCAGGTATGCGGACTCCCCAAAAGAACAATAGCCACCCCATGACTTTTCCTCGTTGCCTGCCTTCGCCAACTCTCCACCTCGCCATGCGTCGGTGGTTCCCGATCGATGGGGAGCCGAACCGCGGCATGCCTGCCCCTGAACGCGCAGCGCGTTGCACGAGACGTCCTACCCCCTCACGAATCAGGAGTGCGTCCCATGTATCGCTGGCTTGCCAATCTGAGTGTCGGCAGAAAACTGATGACGGGCTTCGGCCTGCTGCTGATGATGAGCGCCCTGATCTTCTGGGCCGGCTGGGACTCCATCAGCAACCTGTCCTACCGCATGGATCGCATGAGCGCGGTCAACCATCTGATGCAGGATCTCTCGGAGATGCGTCTGGCGCGGGCCGCTTACCTGCAGAGTGGCGGAGACGAGAAGAGCGCCGGTGAACTGAAGCAGAAGATCGCCAGCATCGAGCAGAACCTGGCGGGGCTGCGCAACTTCTTCACGACCGAAACCAACCGGCAGAAGGTCGCCGAGATGGATAAGGCCCTGGCCAGCTATCGCACCATCATTCAAGACCTGCAAGCGGCTTATCAACAGATCGCGGCCTCCCGTAACGCACGCCGCAGCAGCGGCGACCAGGCCCTCGCCGCGCTGGACAGGCTCGATGGCTACGTCAGCAGCGACACCCAGGACGTGCCGAGAACGCACGAGCGCTACAAGGTCGTGAAGACCATCCAGATGCAGTTCCTCTATGCCCGCTTCGAGACGCGCGCCTACACCTACAGCGGCAAGAAGGATCAGTACCAGTCGGCCATCGACGCCGTCGACAAGACCCTCGGCAACCTCCCACCTCTGCGTGCACAGTTGAGCGATGCGCCCGCTGAACTGTTCCAGAACCTGGAGCAGGCCATCGGCACCTACCGCGACACGCTCGACACCCACCAGGCCGCCCTGCAGCGCATCGACGATGACCTGCACCAAGCTCGGCAACGGGTGCTGTCGATGATCGAGAACTGCCAGGCGCTGTATGAAAACCAGATGCAGCAGCGCACTGAAGACACCCGCCATGCCGCCTGGGTGCTGCTCACCTGCCTGGCCCTGGCCCTGGTTTTCGGGATCGCCAGTGCAACGCTGATCACCCGGCAGATCGTCCCGGCTCTGCGCGACGCCCTGCACAACGTGCAACGCATCGCCAGCGGCGATCTCAGCCAGCAGGACAACGTGCAGCGCACGGACGAAATCGGCCAGTTGCAACAGGGTGTGAGCGCCATGGCTGGCAGCCTGAGGCAACTGATCGGGCATATCGGCGACGGCGCTGCGCAGATCGCCAGCGCCACCGAAGAACTCTCCGCGATCACCCAGCAGACCCGTGCCGGCGCCAACGAGCAGAAGCTGGAAACCGATCAGGTCGCCACCGCCATGCACGAGATGGCGACCTCGGTGCAGGACGTGGCACGCAATGCGGTCGAAACGGCGCACGCGGTCGAGCTCACCGCGCAGGACGCCAGCAACGGCGCGCAGATCGTCAGGAAGGCCATCGAACAGATCGACAGCCTGTCCGGCGAAGTCGAGCTGACCGGCGAGGCCATCAGTGCCCTGGCCGAGGAAAGCGGACGCATCGGCAGCATGCTCGACGTCATCAAGTCGGTCGCCGAGCAGACCAACCTGCTGGCCCTCAACGCCGCCATCGAGGCCGCCCGTGCCGGGGAGGCCGGGCGTGGTTTCGCCGTGGTTGCCGATGAGGTGCGGGGGTTGGCCCAACGCACCCAACAGTCCACCCAGGAAATCGAGGCGCTGATTGCCGCCCTGCAACAGGGCACGCTCAAGGCCGTGCAACGCATGGAAGGCAGCCGCAGCCTGACCCACAATAGCGTCGAACTGGCCCGCCAGGCCGGCGATGCCCTGCACAGCATCACCGCGAGCATCGGCAACGCTCAGGGCATGACCCAGCAGATCGCCGCCGCCGCAGAGCAGCAGGGCGCCGTCGCCGATGAAATCAACCGTAGCGTGCTCAACGTGCGCAGCATCACCGAGCAGGCCTACACCGCCAGCGAGCAGACCAGCCAGGCCAGCCTGGAGTTGGCCCGTCTCGGCAGCACGCTGCAAAGCCAGGTGCAGCGTTTTCGACTGTGAGCCCGCTGGCTAGCGACGCCTGAGCAGAGCCACGAAAAACACGCCACCGATGGCGGCGGTGACGATGCCGATGGGCAGATCCTGCGGCGCCAGCCAGGTGCGCGCCGCGACATCGACCCAGACCAGGAACAGCGCCCCCAGCAGCGCCGCCACCGGCAGCAGGCGGCGGTGTTCGGCACCGACCAGAAAGCGCGCCACGTGCGGCAGCATCAGGCCGACGAAGCCGATGGCGCCGGACAGCGACACCAGCACCCCGGTCAGCAACGAGGCCACCACGAACACCAGCAGGCGCACCCGGCGCGGCTCCAACCCCAGGCTCACCGCGCTCTGCTCGCCGGCCATCAGCGCGTTCAGCGCCCGGCCCAACCCCAGCAACACGGCGAGCGCCAGCAACAGGCACACGGCCGGCAGCCAGAGCAGCTCCCAACGCGCCAGACCGAGGCCGCCGAGCATCCAGAACAGCACCGAACTGGCCGCATGCGGGTTGCCCAGGTACAGCAGCAGGTTGCTCGCCGCCATCATCACGAACGACACCGCCACCCCGGCCAGCAGCAGGCGATCGCTCTCCAGCCGACCGCTGCGACTGGCGATGGCCAGCACCAGCAACATGCTCGCCAGGGCACCGGCGAAGGCCGCCAGCGGCAGACTGAGCAGCCCGGCGAACTCGCCCAGGTAGAGCACCACGACCACCGCGCCGAATGCAGCGCCGGAACTGACACCGAGCAGGTGCGGATCGGCCAGCGGGTTGCGCGTCACCGCCTGCAACACCGTGCCGACCAGCGCCAGCCCGGCACCCACCAGCGCGCCGAGCAGCACCCGTGGCGCCCGCAGTTGCCAGACGATGCTGTCCTGCCCGACGCTGACCGGTGCTGCGGGCGTGATGCCGAACAGATGCTGACCAAGGATCGCCAGCAACTGATCCAGCTCGACCCGCGCCGCGCCGAAGGCCAGCGACAGCGTGCAGGACAGTGCCAGCAGCACGATCAACCCGAGCAGCAGCAGGCGATGGCGACTCACTGTGCGAACGCCTCGGGATGCAGCGCAGCGGCCAGCGTCTCGATGGCAGCGGCGTTGTCCAGGCTCGGTGTGACGGCGAGATAGGGGAGCACCACAAAACGCTGCTCGCGGATCGCCGTGACGCCCTGCAACGCGGGATGGTGCAGGAGGAAATCGCGCTTCTGCGCCGCCGTGCGCTCGCCATAGTCGACGATGAGGATCAGCTCGGGGTCTTGCTCGACCACCGACTCCCAGCCGACCTTGACCCAGCTGCCGGCCACGCCATCCATCACGTTGCGCCCACCGGCCGCCTCGATCAGCGGCTGTGGCATGCCCAGACGCCCGGAGCTGAAGGGCACGTCCTCACCGCTGTCGTAGACGAACACGCGCGGCTGCGCCGGCTGCTCGCCCAGGCGCGTCTGCACCGCCGCAACCCGCGTCTGCATGCCCTGCACCAGCGCCTCGGCGCGCGCCTCGACAGCGAAGATACGACCCAGGTTGCGCAGGTCGTCATAGACATCGTCGAGGCTGGCGACACGCCCGGGCATGACATGCGCGCAGGACTCGCTCAGCTCGTACACAGCAATGCCGAAGCGCGCCAGGCTGGCCGGCGTGACCTCGCCGCCCAGGCGCATGCCGTAGTTCCAGCCGGCGAAGACCAGGTCGGCACCGGCATCGAGCAGGTTTTCCAGCGAGGGGTAGCGCGCGGCCAGCTCGGGCAGGCCGTCGAGCTGCGCACGCATGTCCGGATCGAGGGTCTTCCAGCCGCTGATGCCGGTGTAACCGACCATGCGATCCCTCAGGCCCAGCGCCAGCAGCATGGCGGTCATGTTGACGTCATGGCTGACCGCCCTCTGCGGCGGCCGCTCGATGGTCACCTGGCGGTCGCAACTGGTGACGGTGGCGGCCCAGACCGGACTGGCCAGCGGCACAACCAGGAGCACGAACAGCGCGGCAAGGCGTTTCAGCGGCGCGTGATATCGAGCTGTCGCGTGACGCCCTTCAGCACGGAGAGTGGCGCACGCACGCGGGAGCGGCTTGAGCCGCGAATGACACAAATTCATCAGATGATCCAGGTAATGCGCGGATGCCCCGCGAGTGGATGGGTATCGACCAGCGCCTGTACCCCGAATACCTGCTGCAACAGCTCGGCGGTCAGTACCTCGGCGGGCCGCCCGACCGCCACCAGGCGTCCCTGGTCGAGCACGCAGAGGCGGTCGCAGAAGGCCGCCGCCAGGTTGAGGTCGTGGAAACTGGCCAGGGTCGCCAGGTTCAGCGTCCTGATCTGGCGCAGCAATTCGAGCTGGTAGCGCGGATCGAGGTGGTTGGTCGGCTCGTCGAGAATCAGCAGGTGCGGCTGCTGCACCAGGGCCCGAGCCAGCAGCA
Source organism: Ectopseudomonas oleovorans (assembly GCA_045291465.1). Classification (GTDB taxonomy): domain Bacteria; phylum Pseudomonadota; class Gammaproteobacteria; order Pseudomonadales; family Pseudomonadaceae; genus Aquipseudomonas; species Aquipseudomonas oleovorans_B. The sequence continues at coordinate 171,236 of CP152345.1, forward strand.
CGCGCTGCTTCTCACCGCCGGACAGGCGGGCGAAGGGCTGCTGCGCCAACTCACCGAGGCCGACACGCACCAGCGCCTCGCTGACCAGGCGCCGATCCTCGGCGTCGTCGTCGTCGAACAGCCCCTTGTGCGGCGTGCGGCCCATGGCCGCCACCTCGTGCACGCGCAGGCCGAAGTCCTGCGGAAACTCCTGCAACACCACCGCCACGCGTTGCGCGCTCCAGCGTGGCGGGCGCCGCCACAGCGCCTCGCCGTCCAGTTCGACACAACCGGCACTGGGCCGCTGGAAGCGATAGGCACAACGCAGCAGGCTGGTCTTGCCGCTGCCGTTGGGGCCGATCAGCCCCACCATCTCGCCGTCACCGACCTCCAGATCGATACCGTCGAGCAGCGGTCGCTGCCCATCCGGTGACCAGGCCAGCTCGCGGACGCGCAAACGCGCCATCAGAAGCTGTAGTCCGCCGTGACGAAGAACGAACGCGGCGCACCCAGGTACCACTGCTCGCCATCACTGCTGGCGCTGGTGGCGTACTGGCGGTCGAACAGGTTGTTCGCCTCCAGGCCCAGGCGTACGTCCGGCAGCACCTGCCAGCCAAGGCTGGCGTCCACCACGGTATAAGCGGGCACCCTGGCGGTGTTGGCACTGTCGGCGTAGCGCGCATCGACATAACGTGCGCCGATACCGGCCTCCACACCACTGCCGAGGGCCTTGTTCAGCCACAGGTTGGCGGTACGCCGAGGCACGTTGGTCGGGCGGTTGCCGCTGCGGTCACCGCCCCCTTCGACGAAGTCATCGTACTCGGCCCGCACCAGTGCGGCGTTGGCCGAGACCTGCCAACCCCGACCCAGCGCCAGCTCCAGCGTGGCTTCCAGGCCATCGGAGGATTGCTGGCCGATCTGCGTGGTGGGCGAGGCCGGGGTTTCGCGGCTGAGCAGCTTCTTCTTGACGATGTGGTAGGCGGCGAGCGTCCACTCGCCCTGCCCGCCCCAGAACACCTGCTTGAGGCCGATCTCGGTCTGCTTCGCTGCGCTCAGGTCGAACTGCTGCTGGCTCGGGTTGAGGGTCAGCAGGTTGTTCACGCCCTCGGTGCTGGTGGCGTACTGGCCATACAGCGACAGATCCGGGGTCAGCGCGAAGACCAGGCCGGCACGCCAGTTGTCACCACTCAGGCTACGATCGACGCGGCTGTCGTCGACCAGATTGGTGCGGTCGAGGTGCACCAGGTCACGCCGCACACCCGTCACCAGCGACAGGCGCTCGCTGAGCTGGGTGCGGTTCTCGGCGAACAGGGAGAACTGCCGGGCCGTGTTGAGCTCGCGCGGGCGGTAGGCGTCGGTGCTCTGGTAAGCGCCGCCACCGGACTGGCCCAGCGGCACACTGTCACTGAAGGTATTGTCGAAGTCGTGGTGGCGGGCGAAGCGGATGTGGTTGTAGTCGACGCCAACCACCGTACGGCTGTCCAGACCGAACAGCGCGTGATCGAGGGTGAAGCTCTGACGATCGCCCAACTGTTCCTGAGCGTGCTTGATGCGCCAGAAATCGCCGCGCTCGACCTGATCGCCCGGCTGCCAGCGATAGGACTCGGTATTGCGCCAGTAGCGCTGGGTCTTGATGAAGTACAGCTGGTTGCTGGCCGTGAGCACGTCGCTGATGCGCCAATCGGTCACCAGGCGGGTGATCTGGTCGTTGTAGCGAATGTCGGCTTTGGCGACGTTGTAGTTGCGATCGCGGATGCTCTCGCGATAGCGGCCATCGACCAGCGGGGTGCCGAGGTAGCGCTCCGGGCGCTGGTTGCCATGGTCGTGGGACAGGGTGAAGCTCAGGTCGTCACTGGCATCCCAGCGCAGTGCGGCGCTCAACGCCAGGCTCTCGGAGTCACCCCGATCGACCCAGCCATTGCTGGCCTGCTGGTTGATGTTGAAGCGGTAGCTCAGGCCATCGGCCAGCGAACCGCCACTGTCGAGCGCGGCCTGCCGGCGGTCGTCGCTGCCATAACCGAGGCGCAGCTGATTGCGAATCTCGCCGCTGAAAGGCTTCTTCGGCACTACGTTGATCACCGCACCGGTGGCGCCCTCGCCATACAGCACCGAGGCCGGGCCACGCAGCACGTCGATGCGTGCCACCGACCAGGTGTCCACGGGGAAGGTCACGGTACCTGCACCAACATACTGACGGGTGCCGTCGTACAACTGCATGGTGGCCGAATGACCGGTGAAACCGCGCGCCGACAGCGCGGTACCGCCATTGCCGGGCGAACCGATGGTGGTGATGCCCGGCGTGCGGGTCACCGCGTCCTGCACGGTACGGTTGTTGCGCTCACGCACCTCGGCGCCACTCAGGCTGCTGGTGCTGGCCGGGGTTTCCAGGGCCGAAAGCTCCAGACGCGAACCGCTGCCGGTCGGCGTGCGCAGGTCGCTTTCGCCCTCCTCGGCAGCCTTGGCCTGGATCGTGAGTTCAGGCAGATCGACAGCGTCGTTGGCCAGGGCCAGGCCGCTGAACAGCAGGGCCAGTGGCCATGTGCAATGCAGAGCAGGGTTTCGCACCGTAGGATTTCCGTTGTTGCGCAGGGTATCGAGAGGTCGTCCCGTCAGCGCCTGCACCACCGCGGAGCCCTTTGCAGGAGAGACGCGGGCAACTGAGTCGAGGGACGAAATGTTATTGTTATAACATAACATTATCGAATTTCGCAGCCTGCCAGGCAGGCGAACGGGTGCTACGGCTGAAACGGCCGGAAAGCGATCATTGAAGCGGAAATGGCGCGCCATGAGTGTTCCATCGTCAGGGAAAAGGCACGGCAATCCGATGGAAATGCGCAACAGCAGACAGAGGCACCAGGGTGCCCTACTGGAGTCAACGCCCGCCCACCGCGGGTTGCCAGACACAAACGACTCCAGGCCGGTCTCCGGGCTTGCGAGGGTCATGAACGCATCGCCTTCCCATGCGCGTGGCGCACAGTGGCGTTTCGATGCGGTCGCTCGCTTACCGTTGCGGGGGCAGCGTCGGACTTCAACCGACTTCCCGTTTCACCTCACGCACGGCGGCGTGAGGCACCTGAAGCGGGGCGGATATGACCATCCACATCCACTCAAGTCAAGGCGCGATGGCAATTGTGGGAGGCCGACATCCGGAGGCCATGGCGCGGCTGAAGCAGCGTGATTCGCCAAGGCATGTGCCCTGCGCAGGAGCAGCTTCAGCCGCGAAAGCGCTCGATGCCCGGAGCCTTATGCCTGCTCGTCGATACGCAGCTCCGGCACCGCCCTGCCCGCCACCAGGCGTTCGTCGACCAGGCGAATCACCGCGGCTTCATCCCTGATGCCGTACCACTCGCCCTGTGGATAAAGGCTCGCGGTCGGCCCCAGGTCACAGGGGAACTGACACTGGCTGCGAGTGATGTGCACACCGCCCTCGCACTCCAGGTGGCCGGCGGCCTTGAGCCGCTGGCGCAAGGTTTTCCACAGCCCCAGCGCCCCCTTGCGGGTGCAGCGCGGGCCGTTGCACAGCAGCAGGCGCTGCGCATGCGGCGGAATCTGCGACCAGGCATGGTGCGCCGGCACCGGCGGTACATCGCTGCACGGGACATGCAGGTCGCGCCGCTCGAGCAACGCGCCCAGGCCATCGAGCCAGGCGTCTTCCAGCGCCGTGCAGACCACGAACACCTCGGCTCCGTCACCACGCTCGGCAATGCGCTCGCGCAGCCAGTCGCGGTGCGCGACATCGGCGCGCGGCTCCAGATCGACCACCAGCAAGGGCCGTGGCGCAGCGTCGATGGCCTGCCAGAAGCCATCCTGCTCGCTGTCATGCAATTCGGCTTCGCCCGGCAACGCTTCGATGCGCTGTTGCAGACGCTCGGACGATGCCCCACGCCCCAGGCCGGGGCCGATGAACAGAATGCGGGCGTAAGGAGCTTGGCTCATGATGGTCTCCAGAACGGGCCGGCAGTCTAGCAGCGTGCGTGTCGGGTGGATGCAATCCGTAGCAGTGGATCGGTAAAGCGTTATCCCCCTGAGGTTCAAGGCGGAACGCGCCTGGGTAGGAGCGGATTCATCCGCGAAAAGGCTTGGCGCCACGCACGCAAGCATCTCGAATGAATTCGCTTCTACAGGGATAACGCTCGCCACAGCCCATAGACACCGTTATCCAGCGCACGCGACATGGCGTTCAGAATCGAACTTCCGCCCGAACTTCAGTACGCCAAAGGCTACATGCATGAGTTTGCGCATCATGGCGCCGATGATGACTTTGCTGGCCTGGTGAACCCTCAGGCCAAATGGCCAGTGGAAATTACCGGCTTCTCACGGCAGGCAGAACCGTGGCAGCTCCCCTCCGTTTTCTCCAATCGCTCGGCTGGCCACAACCGCACTGCCTGAACGTGCCCTACGTTCAGCGTCAGTTCAGCCGCGCAGGAGTACTTCGGGAAGACAGCTCTGAACAGCGCACGTCAATCACCTGAGGAACTCACCGTGAAGCAAACCCGACTTCCCGTGATCACCGGCTCTTGCGGCATCGGCGTGCCGTCCCGTCAACTCTCGGCGCTCGGTGATGCGAGGCAGATGCTTGAATCAATGGCCAGCCTGATTCGCCACCCCGGTCGCCTGTTGGTGGTTCTTGCTCTCATGGGCTGGGGGCAATGGGCGTTGGCCGAGGATTATTACTGGTTTATATCCACCTCTTGGTACGGTCACCGTTCCAAACATTACGATACGCCTCAAGAGGCATGCAATTACTATGTGGAGAGCTCTAATCACGTCTCATCCTCAACACTGATTCCCAGCAGCATGAACCCCGACCGTACTCATGCTAAATGCCGTGTTCGCGGTAAGGAAGGTGGAGTCTATGCTGATCCTGTTTGGGTTCTTGGGGGGTATCGTGATCAGTATGTAATCTATCGCGGTGGTAATGGTTGTACTGCACCCAAAATCTACAAACCCGAAAAAGGCATATGCGAACTCCCCATCACACGCCTCGCCGGCTCATGCTCGAACACCCTTTATCCCCGACCATCGCCGGAATGCGATATAGCCGCCCCGCTCACCGATGACATTGGTGGTTACGTCGACGACGAAACGGTCGATCAGTCGCCTCGGGCCTGCAGCTTCGTAGGCAACCCGATCAGCCTCTTTACCGGCAACAAGATTCAGGAAGAAACGGACATTCCGGCATCCGGCAGCAGGAGCCTGCAACTGCGCCGGTACTACAACAGTTACGATGGCCTATGGCGCCATAACTATTCGACCCACCTCCTGCTTGGCGAGCGGTATATCACCCTGACAAGAGAGGACGGCGGGCGCCAGGTCTTCCACAGAAGCGACTTGAGCCCGCTGGCGAATGCGCGCGGCCGACTGGAATCCACTGGCAGCGGCTGGCTGTACAGCAGCGAAGCAGGCAGCCAGTACGGCTTCAACGAAGCCGGGCGCATGACCTCCCTGAAAGATACCGGCGGGCGCATGACGAGGCTCAGCCATGAGCCTGATGGGCCTGCACGCGACAGCGCGGCGCAGCGCCCTCATGTCATCACGGTGTCCAATGACGCGGGAGCAACGCTTGTTCTACGGGAAGGGCCATTGGGGCAATTGCACAGCGCATCCATGAATGGTACCCGCGTGAACTACGCGTACAACAAGGATGATCGCCTCAGCCAACTGACCATCACATTTCCTGACTCGAGCAGCACAACCCGTGGCTATCACTACGAGAATCCGAACGCCAACTGGCTACTCACCGGAATAACCGATGAAACCGGCACAAGGTACGCCACCTGGACATATGACCGGGAGTTGCGTGCAAGCTCGAGCGAGCACCATGACGGCGCCGACAAGACCACGATCCAATATGTCAACGACTACAAAACTGTAGTCACCCGTGCGCTGGGCAAGAAAACCACCTACACATTCGAGCCGATCAATGGCAGACGATACATCACCAAGGTGGTGGGTGAACCGACCCCCAGTTGCCCTCTGAGCAACACCACCTTCGAGTACGACACCGCCGGCCGGCTGCTGACCATGATCGGCAAGAACGGGAGCAAAACCAGGTTCTCTTACAATAACCGTGGTCTTGTCATTGCAAAAATCGAAGCCGCCGACACACCGATTGCCCGAAAAACCATCACCGAATGGCATCCGACATTTCCCAGCCCCATCAGCATTCGTACACCCAGTCTCTTGACGGAATACAACTACGACGCGAGCGGACAGTTGATATCCACCCGCCACACGCACCTCGATCGATGACCGTTGCAAGCGTGAGCCACTGGCACCGGGACATTAACAAGCGAATGAACACTGACCATGAGGAATGGGTATGAGCAGCGTCTTCCACCCGCTCGGCGTGCTGCTGGCACTCGCGAGCGCTGCGGCTTGGTCGTCCATCCAGGCGGCCGAACGGAGCTGGGCCTACACCTATAACCCCCAGGGGCTGATCGAAACCGTCACCGGCCCGCGTACCGACGTCACCACCTACGCCTACGATGCCGAGGATCGCCTGACCAGCGTGACCAACGCTCTGGGCCACACCACCCGGCTGTCGAACTTCGACAACTACGGCAATCCCCAGACGGTGGTGGATGCCAACGGTGTAACGACGTCACTGAACTACACCGCACAAGGCTGGCTGGCTTCGATCAGTACCGCAGGCAGCACCACCCTGTTCGAGCACAACGCCGTAGGGCTCATCACCCGCATCACCCGAGGCGACGGCAGTTGGCTGGCCTACACCTGGGACGGCGCTCGGCGCCTCACCGCGATCAGCAACAGCCTGGGCGATACGGTCGAGTACGAACTCGATGCCATGGGCAACCGCACCACCCAGCGTCTCAAGGATGCCTCCAACACCCTCACTCGCCAGCAGCAATGGGTGTACGACGAACTGGGGCGCCTGATCCGCTCGATGAGCGCGCAGGGCGCCAAGGGCCAGAACAGCCGCTATCAATACGACCTCAACGACAACCTGATGGGCATGCACAACCCGCGCTATCTCCGCTCGACATGGCCCTACGATGCCCTCGACCGCCTGGTCGCCAGCAGCGACCCGCTCGATGGCATCACCCTGCGGGACTACGATGCCCAGGACAACCTGACCCGGCTGCAAGACCCTCGCGGGGTGACCACCCGCTACGAGTACGACGGCCTCGGCAACCTGACCCGGCTGATCAGCCCGGACAGCGGCACCACCACCTATGACCACGATGCGGCCGGCAACGTCATCAGCAAGACCGATGCCCGTGGCGTGGTCACCACCTACACCTACGACGCCCTCAATCGCCTGACCGGCCGCCAGTACCCGGCAACGCCAGCCCTGAACGTCCAGTACCACCACGACATGACGGCCGATGGTAATCACGGCGTGGGGCGGCTGACGGCCATTCAGGACGCCAGCGGTGTACTCGGCTACACCTACGACGCCCGAGGCAACCTGACCGAGCAACTGCGCTCGGTGGACGTCAACGGCCGTGATCAGCTCGACCGCCTGGGCTTTGCCTATGACGGGGCCGATCAACTGAAACGTATCGACTACCCGTTAGGGCTGAGCGTGCTCTACCCGCGCAATGCCGCTGGCCAGGTCACGAACGTCCAGCTCCAGGTGAGTGACAACCCACCCAGCAACCTGGCCAGCGGCATCACCTACCTGCCCTTTGGCCCGCTGAAAAGCCTGACCTGGGGCAACGGCGTCAGACTGAGCCGCAGCTACGACCAGGATTACCGCCTGACCGAACAGCAGGTAGCTGGCAGGCGCAGCACCTACCGCTACGACTCCAACCACAACATCATCCACCTCAACAGCAGCCTGCTGGGCGTACTCGATTACACCTACGACCGCCTTGACCGCCTCACCGCAGAGCAGAAAGCAGACCGGCAGAAGACCTACAGCTATGACGCCGTGGGCAATCGTACGTCCAGGAGCGATGCCCCGGTCGTCAGGGGCAAGGTGCGGGCCGCTACCTCGGTCACCTACCAGTACGCGAGCGACAGCAACCGCCTGACCCGCATCGGCAGCCAGGCCGTCAGCCATGACGCGGCCGGCAACCTGACCCAGGACAGGGCCGATCGGCAACTGCTGTACGACGCCCAGAACCGCCTGGCCCGCGTGAAGATCGGCGGCAAGAGTGTGGCGGACTTCCGCTACAACGCGCTGGGCCAGCGCACCCACAAGATCAGCGCCCAGGGCATCACCACCTTCCTCTATGGGCCCGATGGGCAACTGCTGGGTGAACAGCTGCTAAGCCCCCAGGGCGTCAAACTCAGCGGCCAGTTCCATATATGGCTCGACCGCCTGCCCATCGCCAGCATCCACGTGACCTTCAACCCCCAGGGTGGCATCGCCAAGCGCACCCTCCACTACCTGCACAGCGACCACCTCGATACCCCACGCCAGGCCACCGACCAGAATCGGAAAATCCTGTGGCGATGGAAATCGGATGCCTTCGGTGTCAGCGAAGCCGTGGGCAGCGCAACGATCAACCTGCGCTTCCCCGGCCAGTACTTCGATCAGGAAACCGGGCTGCACTACAACTACTTCCGCGATTACGATCCGCAGACCGGGCGCTATGTCGAGAGTGATCCGATTGGGTTGCGTGGGGGAATCAATACCTATGGGTATGTAGAGGGAAATCCGCTTGTAAAGACGGATCCGCTGGGGCTGTGGGTTGTTCAAGCAGCCTTTGGTGTACGCGTTGCGGCAGCCGGAGTACGCAGCGGTGTCCCTAGAGGGGCTAGCAGACCGAATTTCCTTCCACCAAGAGGGTTCGCGTGGGATCCAACTAGTGGTTTGAGTCTTCCTCCGTCAGCGGTGCCATATCCTCAGTCGGCTAGTGGGCAGAGTTCTACATCTAGTAGTAGGGCATCGTCCGGGAGCAGCATGTGTGAACCAAACCAGCCCGACTGTGCAGCGGTGAGAGCACAATGTATCGAATATTGTTCAGATATTGCATTGCCTTCTGGAGATTATGGCTTCAGGTTCTGGAATTGCATCAATCAATGTCTTGAGGTAAATGGTTGTTAATGGAGGTTTTATGATTAGTGACGAGCAAATTGCATACCAAATCAGTCAGCTTATGTTAGATATCGGGTCGAAGCTGGATGAGTCAGTGCTCATGGTTAAGGAACAATGTTCCGAAGAAGAGTTTCAGGCTTATAGGAGAGCGATCGGTGGAATTATGGGTGCGATCTTACTTGACGTCATGAATCCGATATACAAAGAACACCCCTTAACTAAGCCCAAGGAGCTCGACTAGGTTCTGTACGAAAGCAAGTAGGGTGGATAGCGCTTTTTATCCGCTATTCCGGAGTTGCAAGCACAGCGCGCCATAGAGGCGTCGTGTCATAAGCCGAAACTGATCTATCCCAGATTGAATTGACGCCACAATGGGTGGATAAGTGGAGCGTTATCCAGCACGGCGGTACATTCGCCACAGCAGCAGATCAGTGGACATGATCCAGGTTGGTGTCCCCGAGGCTCTGCCACAGTACATCCAGCGCCGCGAACTCGCGCGTCACCACCGGCAATTCGGGCCGACGCAGCAGCAGCACCGGCAGGCACAGCTCGCGGGCGACCTGCAACTTCGGTTCGGTGGAGGCGCCGCCGCTGTTCTTGCTCACCAGCACGTCGCAGCGCAGGCGAGCGAACAGCGCGCGCTCCTCATCCAGGGAAAACGGCCCGCGTGCGCCGATGACTTCGGCACGCGGCGTTGCCGGCTCGGCTTGTAGGCAGCGCACCGTCCAGTGCTGGTGGGCAGGGATTTCGTGCAGGTGCGCCAGTGGCTCACGCCCGGAGGTGAAGAACGGTCGCTCGAACGGCGCCAGTGCGCGGATCAGGGCCTGCCAGTCGTCCACTTCGCGCCAGTCGTCACCCGGGCCAGGCTGCCAGCCCGGACGACGCAGCGCCCAGCAGGGTACGCCCGCGATCTCGGCAGCACGAGCAGCGTTCTGACTGATCTGCGCCGCATAGGGGTGAGTCAGATCCAGCAGCAGCTCGATGCCTTCGCTGGCGATGAAAGCGGCCAGCCCTTCGGCGCCACCGAAACCGCCGACCCGCACGCGGCAGGTCAGGTCATCCGGCACCCGGCCCAGGCCTGCCAGGCTGTAGAGCGCTTCCGGCCCCAGCCGGCGTGCCAGGCGCAGCGCCTCGGTGGTGCCGCCGAGCAGCAGAATGCGCCGGTTCAAGGTTTGCGCACCGCCAGCAGGGTGATTGGCAGCGCTGCGCGCCAGGTGTCGAAGCTGCCCAGCGGCTGCGCCTGGGCTACGACGAGGCGCAGCAGCTCGCCGCCCTGCTGCTCACGGAAGGCGACCAGCGCCGCCTCGCTCTGAATGGTCACGGCATTGGCCAGCAGACGCCCGCCCGGCTCGAGCGCGGCCCAGCAGGCGTCCAGCACGCCGGGTACGGTCACGCCCCCGCCGATGAAGATCGCATTCGGTGCCGGTAGCCCGGCCAAAGCCTCGGGCGCATGCCCGGCGACCAGTTGCAGGCCGGGTACACCGAGCGTGTCGCGGTTGTGACGAATGTGATCCTGGCGCCCCTCGTTGGCCTCGATGGCGATGGCACGGCAGGCCGGGTGCGCGCGCATCCATTCGATGCCGATGGAGCCGCAACCGGCGCCTACGTCCCACAGCAGCTCGCCCGGCAGGGGCGCCAGGCGCGCCAGGGTCACTGCGCGCACGTCGCGCTTGGTCAGTTGCCCGTCATGACGGTAGGCGTCGTCCGGCAGGCCGCAGGTCGGCGGCAGCAGTTGTGTCCCAGCCTCGGCCAGGCACTCCACGGCCAGCAGGTTGAGGTCGGCGCCACGCGGCAGATTCCAGCCATCGGCGAGACCGTCGATGCGGCGCTCTTGCGGCCCGCCAAGGTGTTCCAGCAGGCTCAGGCGACTGGCGCCGAAGCCTCGCGCACGCAATGCCTGGGCCACCTGCGCGGGCGTGTCGCCATCGGCACTCAGCACCAGCAGACGGGCACCGGGAAACAGCCTGGCGTTGAGCGTGGCCAGCGGCCGGCCGACCAGTGACAGCACCTCCACCTCCTGCAACGGCCAGCCCAGGCGCGCCGCCGCCAGCGACACCGAAGACGGCGCCGGCAATACCTGCAACTCATCGGCCGGCACCTGTCGCGTCAGGCTCGCGCCCACGCCGTAGAACATCGGGTCGCCACTGGCCAGCACGCATACGGCCTCGCCGCGCCGCGCCAGCAGCGGTTGCAGGTCGAAAGGGCTCGGCCAGGTTTCCCGCTTGCCGGTGATGCACGGCGGCAGCAACGCCAGCTGGCGCGCCGCACCGACGATACGGGTGGCCGCCAGCAGGGCCCGGCGTGCGTCCTTGCCCAGGCCGGGGTAGCCGTCTTCGCCGATGCCGACCAGGGTCAACCAGGGTTTCATCCACTTTCCTCGTGTAACCGACAGGGCGCGTGTCGCGAGGCCACGCAAAGCGGGCATAATACAGCCTTCGTCGGTGCCCTAGAGTCGATAGAACTCGGTGAAGGGCCTAAGGAAACGCTGAAATAGTCGTCTTTCCCGCGCAGGCGGGAATCCAGAATCTCAGGACTACCTGGGCTCCCGCCTTCGCGGGATTGACGGTAAATGACAATTTCAGCACTACCCGAAGAGGGAACACGGTTCACCGTGGCTGCCCCCGCAACTGTATGCAGCGAGTCCAACGCAATCGGCCACTGGGTAACCGGGAAGGCGCGGCGGACGAAGACCTGTCAGCCAGGAGACCTGCCGACGAACGCTGGTCGCGAGTGCCAACATCGGGCGGGGTGTACCGATGCCATGAAATCCCCTGCGGGGGATTTCGCTGGTTCGGTCGCCGCGTCGTTATCCACAGGTGACCGTTTGAACGCCTCCATCCGCCCTTCCGCCTGCCCCGGCCTGTTGCGCATCGTCCCCGCGCTGGACGGTGGCATCTGTCGGGTCAAGCTGCCCGGCGGTGTGCTGCGCAGCGCCCAGGCCCGGGTGATTGCCAGCGCGGCGCGGCAGGGTGCCAGCGGCGTGCTGGAGCTGACCAACCGCAGCAACCTGCAGATTCGTGGCGTGTTGCCCGGACAGGAGGCGTCGCTGATCGACGCCCTGCTCGGCGCCGACCTCGGCCCACGCGTGGCTGCCGCCGACGACGTGCGCAACCTGCTGCTCAGCCCCGCCGCCGGTCTCGACCCGCAGGCGCGGATGGACATGCGCCCGCTGGCCGGCCAGTTGCTCGATCTGCTGCAGGACACACCGGCGCTGCACGCCTTGTCACCGAAGTTCGCCCTGCAACTCGATGGCGGCGAATCCCTGGCGATGCGCGAACACCCCCACGACCTGTGGCTGGCCGCCGAAGACGAACGGCACCTGCTGCTGGGTCTGGCCGGCTGCCCAGGCGACGCGCCGCTGGCACGCATCGAGGCGACACAGGCGGTCGAACTGGTGCGTGAACTCCTGCTGCTGTTCCTCGAACGGGCCACGCCCGAGCAGTCGCGCATGCGCCAGTTGCTGGCGCACATCACCCCTGGCGACCTGCTGCTGCAATTGCAGGCTCGTGTGACTTTTCCTCTGCTGGCGGTTGCGCCCCACTGGCGCCCCGCCGAGGCCATCAGCCGCCCCCCGGCGGGAAGTTACCCACAGGCGCAACGCGGCCTGTGCATGGTGGCGGCCGGTGCCCAACTGGGACGGCTGCATGCCGAACAACTCCTCGTGCTTGCCGATCTGAGCGAACGATACGGCGACGGCGAGCTGCACCTGACCCCCTGGCAAGGCGTGCTGCTGGGCAACGTAGCAGAAGCCGGAACCCGCGCACTGCTGGCCGCGCTGGACGACCTGGGCCTGCTGACGCATGCCGACGAACCGCTGCTCGGCCTGGTCGCCTGCACCGGCTCGACCGCCTGCGCACGCGGCCTGGCCGACAGCAAGCACCACGCCCTGCACCTGGCCGACCTGCTGCGCGCCACCGGCGCCCGCCCGCAAGTACACCTCAGCGCCTGCCCGCGCAGTTGCGCCAGTGCGCGAGTACAGCCTTACACCCTGCTGGCCAGTACGCCCGACCATTACCAGCTCTACCAACGTACGCCCGAGGCGCCCGGTTTCGGCCGTCTGCTGGCACCGGCCATGACCATCGACGAGGCCGGCGCCTGGTTCGCCCGCCATCTTCCCGCAGGACACCCCGATGCTTGATTACATCCGCGACGGCCAGGAAATCTACCGCCGCTCCTTCGCTACCATCCGCGCCGAAGCCAACCTCGATGGCATCCCTGCCGACCTGGAGAAGCTCGCCGTGCGAGTCATCCACGCCTGCGGCATGGTCGACGTCGTCTCCGACCTGCGCTTCTCACCCACTGCCGGCGCGGCTGGACGCGCCGCGCTGCTGGCCGGTGCGCCCATTCTCTGCGATGCGCGCATGGTCGCCGAGGGCATCACCCGCCCACGCCTGCCGGCGAACAACCCGGTGATCTGCACCCTGCACGATGCCGGCGTACCGGAACTGGCGCGCGAACTGGGCAACACCCGTTCCGCGGTGGCACTGGAACACTGGCGCGAGCACCTGGAAGGCAGCGTGGTGGTGATCGGCAATGCCCCCACCGCGCTGTTCTACCTGCTGGAAATGCTCGATGCCGGTGCACCGAAACCCGCGCTGATCATTGGCATGCCGGTGGGCTTCATCGGCGCGGCCGAGTCCAAGGACGCGCTGGCCGCAGACAGTCGCGGCGTGCCCTACGTGATCGTCCGCGGTCGCCGTGGCGGCAGTGCCATGGCAGTGGCCGCAGTCAACGCCCTCGCCTCGGAGGTGGAATGATGGCTGGCCGTCTGCTCGGCCTCGGCGTCGGCCCTGGCGACCCTGAACTGCTCACCCTCAAGGCTCTGCGCCTGCTGAAGTCGGCGCCGGTGGTGGCCTATTTCGTGGCCAAGGCCAAGCACAACGCCGGCCACGGCGGCAATGCATTCGGCATCATCGAGGCGCACCTGGACGCGACCCAGCAGCGCCTGCCGCTGGTCTACCCGGTGACCACCGAGAAGCTCGCCCCGCCGCTGTCCTACGAGGATGTGATCGCCGATTTCTACGACACCTGCGCCGAGCAGATTGCCCGTCTGCTGGACGCAGGTCAGGACGTGGCGGTGATCTGCGAGGGCGACCCGTTCTTCTACGGCTCCTACATGTACCTGCACGACCGCCTGGCCAATCGTCACGAGGTGGAAGTGGTGCCCGGCGTGTGCTCCATGCTCGGCTGCGCCTCGGTGCTCGGCACCCCGCTGGTGTATCGCAACCAGTCCCTGAGCGTGCTCTCCGGCGTGCTGCCGGAAGACGAGCTGGAACAGCGCCTGCGCGACGCCGAAGCGGCCGTGGTGATGAAGCTCGGGCGCAACTTCGACAAGGTGCGCCGGGTGCTGCGCAAGCTCGGCCTGGATGACCGCGCCCATTACGTCGAGCGCGCGACCATGGCCGAACAGAAGATCGTGGCACTGGACGAGGTGGAGCCGATGGATTCGCCCTATTTCTCCATGATTCTGGTGCCCGGCCAGAAATGGCGGGGGTGAACGAGCTGCTGCGCGTCGGCCCTACGGCGTTAAAAACAGGCTCGGAATGCTCATGTACAAAAGTACACTCCGCTTCCTCCCCTGTTTTTGCCTTGTAGAGCTCTAGCTCGCGAGCTCGTTCGAATCAGTTTGCAGGGTGCACGGTCATTGTGGGAGGGGCTTGAGCCCCGACAGTCGCCGCTGAAGCGCCTCCCACGGATCACGACCCACTACCGGATTGCATCCGGGCTACAGGATTTGCCGCATGAACATCGTCATCCTCGGCGCCAGCGCGCTGGCCACCGCACACCGCGTCAAGGCGCTTTATCCACAGGCCGCGATCCATGGTCTGCGCGGGCGAGCCGACGCCGCCGAGCGTCACTACGACGAGTTCGGTGAGCACCTGCGCGCCCTGTATCGCGCCGGCCAGCCGCTGGTGGTGCTGTGCGCCGCCGGCATCGTGATCCGCAGTCTCGCCCCCGCGTTGGCAGAAAAGGGCACCGAGCCGCCGGTGCTGGCCCTGGCCGAGGATGGCAGCGCCGTGGTGCCACTGCTCGGGGGGCTGGCCGGGGTCAACCGCCTGGCCCGCGAGATTGGCGCGCACCTGGGCGTGGCACCAGCCATCACCACCAGCGGTGAGCTGCGCTTCGGCACCTGCCTGCTGGAGCCGCCGGCCGGCTATGTCCTGGCCGACCTGCAACAAGGCAAGCGTTTCGTCAGTGACCTGCTCGGCGGCGAGACGGTACGCATCGTAGGCCAGGCGCCCTGGCTGGAAGCTGCGCAACTGCCTGTGGACAACGCCGCCAGCCGGGTCATTCACATCACCGCGCAGGCACGCCCGGCGCAACCGGACGAACTGCTGATCCACCCGCGCTGCGCCGCCGCGCTGATCGAACGCCCCGGCACCGACCTGAGCGCACGCCTGCAGCAGGCACTGAGCGACGCCGACCTGGCGCCACAGACACTGGCCGTGCTGCTCGCGGACAAAAGCTGCATGGCCAACGCCGATCTGCACGCGGCAGCGCGGGCACTGAACCTGCCGCTGCGCTTTATCCACGGCACCACCGAGCTGCCGCCCGAGCGCCATGCCGGTGATGGCCTGTGCCTGCTGCTGGGCGAGCAGCCGCTGGACATCGAGCGCCTCGGCCAGCTCCGCGGCAAGCTGAGCGTGGTCGGTCTCGGCCCCGGCGCCGCCGAGCACATGACCCCGGCCGTGCGCCACGCCCTCGACGAAGCCGAAGACCTGCTCGGCTACGACACCTACGTGAAGATGGCCGGCCCGCTGCGCGCGGATCAATGCGTGCACCCCAGCGACAACCGCGAGGAGCTGCAACGCGCCGCCCATGCCTTCACGCTTGCCGCCAGCGGTCGGCGGGTGGTGATGATTTCCTCGGGCGACCCCGGCGTATTCGCCATGGCCGCCGCCGTGATGGAAGCCCTGGAGGCCGCGCCGGACGAAGCCTGGCACGGCGTCGAACTGGAAGTTTTGCCGGGCGTCTCCGCCGCCCTGGCCACCGCCGCCAGGGCCGGTGCCCCCCTGGGTCATGATTTCTGCCTGATCTCGCTGTCCGACAACCTCAAGCCCTGGGCGGTGATCGAGAAACGCCTGCAACATGCCGCGGCCGCCGACCTGGCCATGGCCTTCTACAACCCGATTTCCAGGGCACGCCCCTGGCAGCTCGGTCGCGCCCTCGACCTGCTGCGCCAACATCGCGAACCGCAGACCCTGGTGGTGCTCGGGCGCGATATCGGCCGCCCCGCCGAAGCCCTGCGCAACCTTACTCTGGGCGAGCTGACGCCGGAGATGGTCGACATGCGCACCCTGGTGATCATCGGCTCCAGCCAGACCCGACGCTTCGCCCGCGCCGACGGCGGTGAATGGGTGTATACGCCGCGCTGGTATCCAGCCCCCACAGCCATATGAGGTACGGATTCACCATCGTACTGGTGCAGTCGCAGCCACTCCGTTAAGGTACGTCCGCTTCGGGGCCTGGATATCCGTTCACGGCCTTTCTGTCTGAATGTGGCGTGGGGAAATGAATGGCGATCAATTGGCTGTCGCGGTTGCGTTTTCTGCTCAACAAGGCCGCCGGCCGCATAGATAGCCGACTCGATCTCGACGATATCGAGCGCTACTGGAACTACCCAAGAACGGGCGACGCCTATCTGGAGGCCTACCAGCACTCCCGGCGCCTGACAGCTTCCACTGACGACCTGGCCAAGCAGATGCGCTTTCATACGCTGATGCAGGCGGTAAAGCGCGTTACGAACCGTCAGGTGAGCGGAGACGTGGTGGAGTGTGGCTGCTGGCGCGGCCACTCCAGCCACATGATCGCCAGTGCGCTGGCTGCCAGCGAGTGGTCGGGGCATTTCCTGATATTCGACAGTTTCGAGGGTGGTCTTTCCGACAAGAGCGCGCAGGATCGCACGCAGTTGGGCGACACCAGCCCGGAGGAGACGCTCAGACAGAAACGCCTGTTCGCCTCCGATCAGGATGCGGTGGCCGCCGTCCTCAGTCCCTTTGCCTTCGTCGAGCTGCACAAGGGCTGGATTCCCGAGGTCTTCGAGCAGACGGCGGATCTCGGTTCACGACGCTTCGCCCTCGTGCATATCGATGTCGACCTGTACGACCCGATCCTGGCATCCCTGCGTTTCTTCGCTCCGCGCATGAGCGAAGGCGGCATCATCGTGATCGACGACTACGCCAACAGCCACTTCCCCGGTGCCACGACCGCTGTGGACGAATTCATCGCCCAATGCCCGCCCAGACTGGCCCTGGCGGGGCAGACCGGCGGCATGTTGCTGCTGTACTAGGGTCTGTTGCCGTTTCGACGCGAGCCGCGTTGCTGCGCCAGGCTAGGCGTGGGATGCAGGTAATGGGCGTTCCCTTGCCAAATCCCCCCAGGGCTGCACAAACCTTCTAGGCCTGTGCGCCGAACGCGGTAAGCTCGGGCGTTCACGGCAGCAATGGGCCACAGGCGATGAACGCGCAGTCATGGGTTGATCTCAGGCAGGATGCCGATACCGGCATCGAGGTGATCCGTGCGCACTTCGAGGGCCACGCCTACGATCCGCACTGGCATGACAGCTACCTGATCGGCTTCACCGAGCAGGGCGTACAGCAGTTCCATTGCCGGCGCGCGCTGTTCAGCAGCGTGCCCGGGCAGACCTTCTTCCTCGAACCCGGCGACATCCATGACGGTCACGCGCCGACGCCGGGCGGCTTCACCTACTCCACCCTCTATCTGCAACCGGCCTGGCTCCGGAGCGCACTGCCGGCGTTGTTCGAGCAGGCACCTGGCGATTGCCTGCCCAGCGTCCCGCGCACCCAGCCGGACGACCCCGCTCTGGTGCCGTGCATCGTCAATGCCCTGCAAGCGCTGCGCGACGGCGAGCCACGCATGGTGCGCGACGCCGCGCTGGATGCCCTGCTGGAGCGAATCTCGCGCAGCCTGCACTGGCGCCAGCGCGTGCCGGGCAACCCGCAGATACCGTACGTGGCCCTGCGTGCCCGTGAGTACCTGCACGCGCATTTCCAGGAGAACATCGGTCTCGACGCGCTGGCGCGCGTCTGCGGCGTCGACCGTTTTCGCCTCAGCCGCGCGTTCAAGGCCGCCTTCGGCATCGCCCCGCACGGCTACCTGATCCAGCTGCGCCTGGTACGCGCACGCCGTCTGCTGGCACTCGGCGCGGCGCCAGCCGAGGTCGCCAGTGACCTCGGCTTTGCCGACCAGAGCCACCTGGGGCGCTGGTTCCGCCGCACCAACGGCCTCACACCGGGCGCCTACCGCAACCTTTGCACGAAGCTTCAAGACTGCTGATCGGTGCACCCTGACAATCGCTGCCATGCACTCGACATGGAGCGACGCCCAATGCCATTCAACGCCCGCCGGGTTCGGCCATGAGCCAGTGGCTGCCCTTCATCCTGTTCGCCTCGGTGGCCTCGATCACCCCCGGCCCGACCAACCTGCTGATCCTCGGCAGCGCCGCGCGCTTCGGCCTGTCCATCGCCCTGGCCATCGCGGTCGGCGCCAGTCTGGGTGCCAGTGTCATGCTGCTGGTGGTGGGCCTGGGCCTTGGTGAACTGCTGGGCCGTGCGCCGTTGCTGCAAACCGCGATGACCTGGGCCGGCGCCGCCTGGATCAGCTGGATGGCCTGCAAGCTGATGCGCCGCGATGCAGCCGGCCTGGACGAACGAACCATCGACCGCCGCCAGGGCTTCGTCCAGGGCGCCGGCCTGCAACTGATCAACCCCAAGACCTGGCTGATGACCGTGTCGGTCACCGCGATCTTCCTCGATGGCCAGGCCTCGCTCGCCGTCGTGACGAGCTATGCAGCACTGTTCCTGCTGGTGTCCACGCCCTGCCTGGTGGCCTGGGGTGTGCTCGGCGCCGGCGGCGCACGCCTGTTGCGGCAACCGCCCAGGCTGCTGTTGTTCAACCGCTGCATGGCCCTGTTGCTATTGGCTTCGGTGTGGCTGCCGCTGCTGCTGCGTTGAGTGCCCGAGTGTTCAGCAGTCCACTAGATCGAACGCTCGATCGCCTGTTCCAGCAAGCCGAGCCCAAGGTCGATTTCCGCCTCGCTGACCGTCAACGGCGGGGCAATGCGGAACACCCCACCCATGCCCGGCAACTGCACGATATTCATGCTCAGGCCCAGGTTCATGCATTCGCGGGTGATCTTCGCGCCGAGACCATCGGCCGGCTCCTTGGTCAGCCGATCCTTGACCACTTCCATCCCCAGCAGCAGGCCACGACCACGCACGTCACCGATGCATTCGAAGCGCTCCTGCAAACGCAGCAGGCCGTTGCGCAAACGCTCGCCCATGAGGTTGGCTCGCG
This sequence comes from Ectopseudomonas oleovorans, assembly GCA_045291465.1. Taxonomy (GTDB): domain Bacteria; phylum Pseudomonadota; class Gammaproteobacteria; order Pseudomonadales; family Pseudomonadaceae; genus Aquipseudomonas; species Aquipseudomonas oleovorans_B. The sequence goes on from CP152345.1 coordinate 190,542, forward strand.
CCACCAGGCCGTCACGCTCGACCACTTCGAGCACTTTCAGGCCCACTGCAGCAGGCAGCGGATCGGAAACGTGAGTGGTGTAGAACAGATAGCCCAACTCATGGGCACGCTCTTCGATCGCCGCCGAGGTCAGTACCGCTGCCAATGGCAAGCCGGCGCCCAGCGTCTTGGACAAGGTGAGGATGTCCGGCGTAACGCCCTCACGCTCGCAGGCGAACATCAACCCGGTACGGCCGACGCCGGTCTGTGCCTCGTCGAGGATCAGCAGCATGCCGCGCTCCTCGCACTTGCGCTTGAGCGCCGTCATGTAGCCTGGTGGTAGCTCGATGATGCCGCCGGAGCTGAGGATCGGCTCGGCGATGAAGGCCGCCAGGTTGCCGCTGGACTGACGGTCAATCAGGTCGAAGTTGTAATCCAGCTCGGCCAGGTAGTCGTACTCACCATGACGCTCGAAGCGCGGCCGATAGGGGAATGGCGCCGGAATGGCGAATGAGCCGACCGCCGCCGGCCCGACGCCACGCCGTCCGGCGCTGTAGGTGGCCGACGCGGCGCCACCGGTCATGCCATGCCAGGATTGAGCGAAACCGACCACCTCATACTTGCCGGTGACCAGCTTCGCCATGCGGATCGCCGCCTCGTTGGATTCCGCACCGGTGCTCAGCAGCAGCGCTCGATCCAGGCCCGGCGGGGTGATCTCCGCCAGCTTGCTGGCCAAATCGACGACCGGGCGCGACAGCATGCCGCTGAACAGGTGATCGAGCCGACCGGCATATTCAGCGATGACCGCAGCCACTTCGGGGTGGCTGTGGCCGAGCACCGCACTCATTTGTCCGGAAGTGAAATCGAGGATGGCGCGGTCATCGGCATCGTAGACGAAGCAGCCCTGGGCGCGTTCGATGATCATCGGCTCGAAGGTACCGCCGTAGCGGATCAGATGATTACGTGCGTTGCGCCAGAAAGCCGGATCGTCGTTGCGAGACATGGGCACTCTCTAAAAAGCATGAAGGCCTGAAAAGGGCATGAAGGCAGTGCTTGCAGTCTAGGCATCCGGCCTGATTTCATGGAAACGAATAGTTCTTATACAAGATAGAAGCGAGGCGAATAACTTGAGCCTGTCCCTCGACATCGATCTGCTGCGTTCCTTCGTGACCATCTCCGAGGCGCGCTCCCTGAGCCGCGCCGCCAGCCGTGTCGGGCGTACCCAGTCAGCGCTGAGCCAGCAGCTCAAGCGCCTGGAGGAAATCGTCGAACAGCCGCTGTTCCAGCGCACAGGCCGCGGCGTGCTGCTCACCACCCATGGCGAGCGCCTGCTGACACATGCACAACGCATCCTGCGTCTGCATGACGAGGCCATGGCCGATCTGTCCACCAAGGGGCTGTCCGGCACCATCCGCTTCGGCTGTCCGGATGACTATGCCGCCGTGTTCCTGCCCTACCTGCTGCGCCAGTTCGCCAGCCAGCACCCGAGCGTGCTGGTCGAGGTGATCTGCGCCCCAACCCCACGGCTGCTGCAGCAATGGGACAAGCATGCACTGGATCTGGCACTGATCTCCCTGCCGGACGGCGCACCGGACGAGACCATCATCCGCCGCGAGCCACTGGTATGGGTCGGCTGTCCCGGCACCGAAACAGCAGATTTCGACCCGCTGCCACTGGCGCTGTCGAGCCCCGATACGCTGGATCACCTGGCGGCCCGCACCAGCCTGGAGCGTGCCGGCCGGGGTTATCGCATCGCCTACGCCAGCGACAGCCTGGCCGGGCTGACCGCACTGGTGCGCTCAGGCCAGGCCATCGCCGTACTCACGCGTACCGCCGTGCCGGCTGACCTGTGCATTCTCGACACCACGGCACAATTACCGGCGCTGCCGAGCGTCGGCATCAGCCTGAAACTGGGCCTCAGCACACCGCTGAGCGAAGCGTTCGCCGAGCACACCCGACGCAGCCTGCCGCTGCTCTAGCAGCGGGCATCGATCGGCACCTCACGTACTCTTCAGCGCCTCGCCAATCGCGTAGTAGTGCCCGCCCGCCACGTGATGCAGGCTGCGCAGGCTCGGGTCGGCGCTTTCGAAATGCCAGCGACCATCGCGGAACACCCGCTCGTCCGCCCAGGCCGCGACCACCTCGCCGATGAACAGGTCGTAGGCCTGCTGGTTGTGCGGCTCATCGATCAGCCGGCAGACCAGCCAGGCCGAGCAGCCCGTCACCAGCGGCAGCTGATGGCCTTCCATCTCGAACAGCTCGACCCCGGCATGGGCCAGCTTCGCCGGATCGTCGGCCAGGCTGGCATTGCCCACCGCCTGGGTCAGTTGCAGTTGCGCCACGGTCGGTACCTGGATGGCGAACAGCCCGCTGCCCTCGATCAGCGCACGGGTGCGGGTAGCCTTGTCCAGCACCACGGTGAGCTTCGGCGGGTCGAAATCCAGGGCGCAGCACCAGGCTGCCGCCATGACGTTATCCACAGCCTGGTAGCGGGCCGACACCAGCACGGTGGGGCCGTGATTGAGCAGACGGTAGGCCTTGGCCAGGTCGACGGGACGGATCGACGCGTTCATGCAGACTCCTGAAAGCGAAAAAGGCGCTCGCATGCTGGCCCGTGAAGACCCGCATCGCAAGCGTCTGCAACGATGGTGGTGGATCAGAATTCCTGCACGGTCGGACGCAGGACGATCTCGTTGAGGTCGATCTCTCATCTACCGCCCGCGCCGCGCGTGCGCCTGGAGTTCGATCACCTGCGTGCCTGCTTCTGCGACCCGGCGCTATTTCCCCACGGCTGAGGTCGCTCACGGCAACGCCACCGTCGCCTGCGAAGCGTCCAGCCTGGCGGCCGCTCCGTAACCTGCCTGGAACCATCCAGTTCAGGGTTCAGGAGCGTCGCATGAATGCCATCCACACGGGCCAGCAGGTCAGCCCGGCCACCTTGCACAAGGTGATCGCCGCATCAGCCATCGGCAACTTCGTCGAGTGGTTCGACTTCGCGGTCTACGGTTTCCTCGCCGTGACCATCGCTTCGCTGTTCTTCCCACCGGGCAATCCGACCCTGGCACTGTTGCAGACCTTTGCGGTGTTCGCCGTGTCGTTCGCGCTGCGCCCACTGGGCGGCATCGTCTTCGGCATCCTCGGTGACCGCATCGGGCGCAAGCGCGTGCTGTCGATCACCGTACTGCTGATGGCCGGCGCCACCACGCTGATCGGCCTGCTGCCGACCTACGCCGGCATCGGCCTGCTCGCTCCGCTGCTGCTGGCCGTGGCGCGCTGCCTGCAAGGCTTCTCCGCCGGTGGCGAGTACGCCGGCGCCTGCGCCTTCGTCATGGAACACGCCCCCACCGAACAGAAGGCGCGCTATGGCAGCTTCGTGCCGGTCTCGACCTTCATGGCATTCGCCTGCGCCGCCGGGCTGGTGTTCGGCCTTGACCAACTCCTGAACAGCGAACAGATGCAGGACTGGGGCTGGCGCCTGCCCTTCCTGATCGCCGCACCGCTGGGTCTGGTGGGCCTGTACATGCGCCTGCGTCTGGACGAGTCGCCAGCGTTCAAAACGCTGGCGGCCGAACCTGCGCCGGAGCATTCACCGCTGATGGAAACCCTGCGCGTGCACGGCGCGACCATCGCCTGCCTCGGCGCATTCATCTCCGCCACGGCGCTGTCGTTCTACATGTTCACCACGTATCTCACCACCTACATGCAGGTGGTCGGCGGTGCCGCGCGGCCGACCGCCTTGCTGGCCAGCCTGATCGCGCTGTTCTTCGCCGCCCTGCTGTGCCCCTTCGTCGGCCGCTATTCGGATCGCGTCGGTCGCCGTCGCACCATTCTCACCGCCGGGGTGGCGCTGATCGTTGCGGTGTACCCGGCCTTCACCCTGGCCACCTCCGGCGCGCTGCTGCCTTCGGCGCTGGGTGCCATGCTGCTGGCCGTCGGCGCAGTGATCTGCGGCGTGGTGACGGCGGTGCTGCTGTCCGAGCAGTTCCCCACCCGGGTGCGCTACACCGCTTCGGCCTTCACCTACAACCTGGCCTACACCATTTTCGGCGGCACCGCGCCGCTGGTGGCCACCTGGCTGATCGAGCAGACCGGCGACCGCATGTCACCGGCCTACTACCTGATCGTCATCGCCCTGCTGGCCCTGGCCGGCGGTCTGGCGCTGCCGGAGTCGTCGAAGCGGCCCCTGAATTATTGGGCAGCCTGAGCACCGATCAGTACGCCACCGAGTAGCTGAGGCCAAAGGTGCGCCCCGCCGCCGGCAGGCTGGAGATGGCGCCGTAGGTGGCCTCGGCCTGCTGGCCGTAGACGGTCTTGTAATCGCGGTTGGCGAGGTTGTAGACGCCGAAGCCGACTTCGCCACCCAGCCAGGGGGCGTGGGCGATCAGATCGACCACGGTATAGCCCTGGATCTTGCTCGCCGGGGTGGCGCGGATGGTCGGGCTGATCGCCGCGGACTGGGCATCGTCATAGGCACGGTCGCTGCCGCCCACGGTGAGCGCCTGCAGGCGTACGCCATAGCCATCGAGCAAGCGCCAGTCGCTGTAGACGGTGGCCTTCAGCGGCGAGACGCGGAAGGCATTCAACTCGCGCCAGTTGCCGGCGGCGTCCTTGTACTGGCCACGGGTATAGGCCAGGGTACCGCCCACCGTCCAACCCTCGACCACCGGCACTTGCAGATTGCCTTCGGCGCCCCATACGCGCTCGTCGGTATCGGCCACCGAGACGCTGAAATCGCGGTTGAACTGCACCACCTTGTCGGAGGTGTTGTAGAACGCGGTCACCCCGGCGTTCAGGCCGCTGGCATCGCCCAGGCGCCAGCCCAGTTCGTAGTTGTTGACCTTGATCGAATCTATGCTGCTGCTATCGATCACGAAGTTGGCCGGCACGTCGCGCAGCATGCGCTGGGTGTCGGGCAGGCTGAAGCCCTGGGAGAAATTGGCGAACAGTTGCTGAGTGTCGGTCAGCGCATACACCGCACCAAGGTTGAACAGGGTTTCGCTGTGGCGCACGCTGCCGCCTTCGAGGGTGCGCGCCTGGTAGCCGGCCACGGTCGCGGCGGTGACCGCCTCGCCATAGGGGATGGAATCGTCCACCTGGTTGCGGATGGTTTCGCGGCGTACCCCGGCCTGCAGGCTGAGGCGCTCGGTGAGCGGGTAGTCGCCTTGCAGGAACGCGCCGGTCTTGCTCACCTTCACGTCCGGGCCCATGGACGAGCCATAGGTCTCGCGGTAGTTCAGGCCGTTGCTGGTGAGGAAGCTGTTGACGTCGTAGAACTGGCCGGCCTGGCGATCCTGCTCGCGCTCATGGTCGAGGCCGTAGGTCAGTTGCAGATCGCGCCCAGCCAGTTCGAAGCCCTTCTGCAAGGCGGTGCGCACGCCCCACACGTCGATGTCGGTGCTCGACTGCAACACCACGGTAGTCATACCCAGAGGCAATGCCGGATTGACTGCGCGGCTGGCGAACGGGAACCAGCGCGACTTTTCCTTGCGGTAGTAGGCCTCGGCGGTCAGTTGCTGACCACCCAACAGGTCGCGGTTGAGGTACTGCACATTGGCGCCGTAGTGGCGGGTGCGCGGCTGGTCGTCGAGCTGCAAACCGTCCACGGCCTTGTGACTGGGATTGGCGCCGGTCATCACTACGGCCAGATTTCGGCCGTAATCCGGGCCGTAGTCGCTGTCCTGCTCGTCGTCGTAGTAGCGCACGCCGGCGCTCAGTTGCTGGTCGTCGTCCAGGTGCCAGGTCAGGCGACCATTGAAGTCGAAGCTGGTGGTGTCCTGCCGATCGGTCTGGGAGATCTCCGGGCCGATGCGATCACCGTCGGCGTCGCGAATCTCGCCCTGCCTGGTGAAGCTCAGGCCGGCAAAGCCGCTGACCGCGCCCTGGTGGAAGGCGGCGGTCTGCGAGGCCTCATAGGCCATGGCGTCACGGGCGGCCTTGCCGGGGGTACGCAGGCCGATGCGGCTGCTGAAATCGCTGGTTTCATCGTCGGCGTTGCGCGTGATGATGTTGATCAGGCCGCCAGTGGCGCCGGCGCCGTAGATGCTGGTGGCACCGGAGATCACCTCGATGCGCTCGATCATCGCCGGGCTGATGCTGTTGAGCTGGCGCGAACCGTCGCGCGAGCCGGTCAGCGGCACACCGTCGATCATCACCTGCACGGTGCGCCCGCGCATGGTCATGCCGTAGTTGCTGGTGGTGCCGCTGCTGGGTGCCAGCGAAGGCACCAGCTGACCGAGGATATCGGCGGTGGAGCGACCGGCCGCGGCCTGCTCGGCAACCTGCGTGCGGTCGATGCTGTAAACCGTGCCGGCGATCTCGGCGATGCTCTTGGCCGAACGGGTGGCGGTGACCACCATCGGGCCGAGCTCCCTGGCCTGGCTGGTCGTGGTGTCGTCGGCCTGCGCGTGGAGCGCGCCGCTCACTGCCAGGCTGAGCAGGGTGACCTGCATGGATGCCGAAAGATGCCTCATGGTTTCCCCCAGAGAAAGCGCGTCAATGATTGCCGGAACCGGCCTGGATCGACCGGACGATAGGTTTGCAGAGCAGGACGCTGAGCACTGAAAGCACGCCCAGCAGCAGGTAATGGGCCTCGTAGCCCAGGCCCTTGGCGATGAAGCCCGACAGCGAACCGCCGACGAAGTACACCAGCAGCTCGAAGCACACCAGCACGGTGAAATCGGTGCCGGCCTGTTGCCGCGAGCACAGCTGCATGAACAGGGCGTAGAGGCTGGTCATCGCCAGATAACGGATGGCCAGGAGCACCAGCACCATGGCGCCGAGCCACAAGGGCGAGCCGTCGGCCAGGCCGCTGAGCAGCAACCCGGCAATCAGCAGGTAGGCCAGGCTGCGCAGCCAGCCGGCACGCAGCAGCAAGGTCACCGCGCTCTGCCGCTGCAACAGGCGTGCAGCCGCCACGGCAGCCAGCAGCCCGACGCTGGCACCGGCCACCGACATCAGCAGGCCGATCTGCGTCAGCGACCATTGGCGATCCACCAGCATCGGCGTGAGCATGGCCATCGCCGGTGCCTCGACCAGGCGATAGACCAGAATCAGCAGCAGTGCCCAGCGGATCTCCGGGCGCCTGAAGGTGGCGAGAAAACCCGGCCTGGCCGCCTCGGCGTGCGCCGGCAGGCGGTCATCGACCCGCGCCACCGCCAGCATGGTCAGGGCACTCAGACCGGCCAGGGTCAGCAGTGCGCTCTGCCAGCCGACCACCTGGTACAGCCACAGCACGCCGGCACCGCCGAGCATGCTGCCCAGGGCCACGCCGATGCTCTGCGCCATGCTGCCCAGGCGGTGATCCTCGCGGGCCAGCGACTCCACGGTGTAGCCGTCGATGGCGATGTCCTGAGTCGCGGCGAAGGTAGATATCCACAGGCTCACCAGGACGAACAGCAGCAGACCATGCTCCAGCCCGGTCAGTGCCAGCACCAGAATGCCGGCCACCAGCGCCGCCTGGGTCAGCCACAGCCAGGTGCGACGCCGCCCCAGGCTGTGCAGGTAATGACGGTCGACCAGCGGTGCCCAGAGAAACTTGAACGCCCAGGGGACGTACAACAGCGAGAGCATGCCGATCCAGCGCAGGTCGACACCCTGGCTACGCAGGATGGCCGGCATCGCCACATTGAAGAAGTACAGTGGCAGTGCGTGGGCCAGGTACAGCACCACGATCACCGCCAGCGCCAGCCGGGTCACCGGTATCTGCTCAGACGGACGCTGCATGATCCACCATGCGCTCGGCGATCCAGCGATAGCCGTGCGTCCTGTCCAGGGTGACGAAGTAGGGCACCCCCCAGGCGGCATGCAGCGCCGGGGTGTCGAGCCGAGCCTGTTCATCGGCGTCACAGGCAATGCGCACCAGGCCCTGGCAGACCTCGCGGAACGCTGCCTTGTGCTGCTTGTACCAGACGCCCTGAATGGCCCGGTAATCCTCGACGAACTGGCTGCCGGCGCGGGTACTGGAAATGAAGAAGAACGGCTGGCGGCCTTCTATCAGACGCTCGATGCCGTCCAGCCACTGGCGTATCTGCGCCGCGTCGACCCGGTCGTGGAAGACCGCCTCGACCACCGCCGTCTGCGTGAGGAGCAAACCCATCGCTGTGTGATTCCCATGATCGTTGGTGACGCAACCAGGACGATTGCGACCTCATTGCACATGAGAATAATTCTGAACAATGTTGCGCGCTTAGGGGAAAAGAAGGAAAAATTAGCCGCAACGAAACTTCCATCGGTCAAGCCACCATGACGGTCTTCACCTGCGGTCAGCTCAGCGATGTCGCCCACACCCTGGGCGGCAACCTGCATTTCCGGCGCGAGCTGCCGGGCGAACAGCCGGTGCTCGATGGCGAGCAGCAGGTGCAGGTGCTGAGCGAAGGGCTGGTGCTGTACTTCAGCCACAGCCGCGACCTGGTCGACGCCAGCAGCGACAACCGCCTGGCGCCAGGCATCACCGCCGCCTTCCTGCTGCATGGTCAGGCCGAAGTCAGCCTGCCGCGCCAGCGCCTGCACTTCGACGCCCGGCCCGGCGGCCAGCGCGCCATGCTGGTCAACCTGACCGATAGTGACCAGTTCCAGCGCCATTGGCGCAGCGGGCGCGAAGAAACCAAGGTGTGCCTGAGCATTACCCCGGATTGGCTACAGCAGTTCGCCCTCGGCAGCCAGCTGCGCAGCGACAACCTGCTGCGTTTCAGCCGCAGTCACTGGCGCAACCTGCCCTGGCAGCCCTCGGTGGACATTCTCCAGCGGGCCCACCAGTTGCTCGAACGTGACGCCGACCTGCCGCCGCTGCTGCAACGTCTGCAACGCGAAAGCTTCGCCCTGGATCTGGCCAGCGACATCCTGCGCGGCATCGATGCGCCGCCGGAGAAACGCCTCGGCAGCCACCTGGAACGCTGCCTGCTGCGCCTGAAAGACTGGCTCGACAGCGGCGAGGCGGACGCCCTGAGCATCGCCGAGATGGCGCGCCGACTCGGCACCAACCCGGTCGACCTGCAGAACGCCTTCCGCAGCCGCAACGGCATCACCATCGCCGCCTACCTGCGTCGCCAGCGCCTGGCCCGTGCCTATCAGGCCATCCGCCAGCAGGGCCTGTCGGTGGAGGATGCCGCCTGCCTCGCCGGCTACGAACACCTCAGCAGTTTCAGCGCCGCCTTCAAGCGCGAGTATGGATTCCCGCCGTCGCAGGCGCGGCGTTGAGGGAAGTGGATCAATCCGAATCTGCACAATTGGATCTATGTGACTGGGCCACCTCTGCGTAGATTCACCGCTACCGGGGCAGGCCATCACGCCATCGCGCCCCTCAACGCGGATACGGACGATCACCATGAGCCAGCGCCTCGACTACTTCGCACTCTCCCCCAGGGCCTCCGGCAAGTACGCCGAATTTTCCATGCTGCTGACCCGCAGCCCCTTTCTCGCGCCGCTGGCTCATCTGGTCATGCTGCGTGCATCGCAGCTCAACGGCTGCGCCTTCTGCGTCGACATGCACGTGAAGGAAGCGAAGCTGCATGGCGACCGCGAGCTGCGCCTGCACCATGTCGCCGTGTGGCGTGAGTCGACGCTGTTCTCTGATCGAGAGCGCGCCGCGCTGGAGTGGACGGAAGCCCTGACCCAGCTGTCAGCGCACGGCGTATCCGATGCCCTCTACGCCAGCGTGCGCGAGCAGTTCTCCGAGCAGGAGCTGTCGGAACTGAGCTTTCTGGTGGTCGCCATCAACGGCTGGAACCGCCTCAACGTGGCATTCCGCACCGTGCCCGGTTCTGCCGACAAGCAGTTCGGCCTGGACAATGCGGGCCTGGCCTGAGGTTTATCCACAGGGCGCGGTCGGCCTGTCGCACGCGCCCTGCTTCTCCCTTCCCTGAGCGGCCCGCTGCACAGCACGGGCAAAACCGGCATGATGTGCCCCCGCGCCCGCGTCCTGTGGGTGACGAATCCTCGTCGGCATCCATCAGACACACTCGCCGCCCGCTCAACGGAGCCCCTGCATGCTGCCCCTGCCGCTTTCCCGCCAACCTGTCCGCCTCACCCTGCTCGCCCTCGCCTGCCTGAGTAGCCACAGCGCCTTTGCCGAAGAGCCCGTGCAGCTCGACGCGCTGCAGGTCAGTGGCGTGCAGATGAGCGAAGTGGAGGCCGCGCGCGAGGAACTTGCGCGGGTGCCCGGCGCCACCAATCTGGTGGACATGAGCAAGGTCGAGCAGGGCCGCGTGGCCGGCGTCGCCGACGTGCTGGCCTACCAGCCCGGCGTCTACGCCCAGTCGCCCGGCAACGAAGGCGTGAAGATCAGCATACGTGGCTCGGGCATCAACCGTGGCCCCGGCTCGCATGCCTCCGGCACCCATATCCTGCTCGACGGCCTGCCGCTGACCGGCCCCGGCGGCACGCCCTATGAACTGCTGGAGCCACTGTGGATAAGTCGCGCCGAAGCGCTGCGCGGCGCCAATGGCTTCGACCGGGGTTCGCTGGCCCTGGGCGGCGCCATCGACTACATCAGCCACACCGGTTACACCGCGCCCAAGCTGCAGCTGCGTTACGAAGCGGGCAGCCGTGGCTACCAGAAGCGCAGCATCGCCTCCGGCCAGGTGCTGGGCGATTTCGACTACTACCTCGCCCTCACCGACAGCCACACCGACGGCTATCAGGATCACTCCTCGGGCAAAGGCAAAGGCATCGCCGGCAACTTCGGCTACCGGATCAACGAGAACCTGGAGACGCGCTTCTACCTGCGCTACCGCGAGACCGAGCACGATATTCCCGGCCGCCTGACCAAGGCGCAGATCGAGCATGACCCACGCGCAGCAGCCGCCAACAACCTGCGCATCGACGCCTACCGCGACCAACCCGGCAGCACCTGGATCGCCAACAAGACCACCTGGCGCATCGATGACGACTCCACCCTGGTGGCCGGCCTGGCCTACCACCATTACCCGATGGACTTCGCCGAAACCGCCTACCGCGACAGCGCCTATCGCATCCGCGTGGACTACAGCGATGTCAGCGCGACGCTGAACTACACCCGCCGACACAGCCTGTTCGGCCTGGATAGCACGACCACCATCGGCTTTCGCAACACCACCAGCCTGCCAAGCAGCAAATCCAGGGAAAACGCCACCCTGCCGATGACCGTGGATGGCACCGTCTACCCGGCCGGCACGCTGATGCGGGCCTACGAGCACCTGGGCTCGGACAGCGTGCTGCATTTCAGCAACGAGCTGGAGCTGGCCCCTGACCTGTGGTTGACCAGCGGTTTGGCATTGATCCATACCCGTCGTGAAGTGCAGGTGACCTGGCCGGCCAATGACGACACGCTCGATGAAAGCACCTGGGACTACGCGCCGCGCATCGGCCTGCGTTACCAGCTCGACCCCGAGGTGCAGTTGTACGGCAATATCAGCCGCTCGGTGGAACCGCCGCATGCCTGGTCGATGATCTGGGGCTCACCACGACGCTTCAACGCACCGGGCCAGCCTTACAACTCGCGGCAACGGGCACCGATCTCGCTGGATAACCAGACCGCAACCACCTTCGAGCTTGGCGCCCGCGGCGACTCGGTCGTGGGTGAATGGGATGTGGCCTACTATTACTCGCAGGTGCGCCACGAGCTGCTCACCGTCGAGATCGAGCCCAACGTCCTCGCCGAATCCAACGCCAGCCCCACCCTGCACCAGGGCATCGAAGCCGGCCTGACCAGCCCGCTGTGGCAAGGTGGCGCCGCCGGCGCCCTGAGCCTGCGCCAGACCTACACCTTCAGCGACTTCCACTACCGCGATGACGACGAATTCGGCGGCAACCGCCTGCCCGGCCTGCCGCGCCACTACTACCAGGCCGAGCTGCGCTACGACCACCCGAGCGGCTTCTACGCAGGCCTCAACACCCAGTACGCCTCCAGGGTCGCGGTTGACTACGCCAACTCCTACTACGCCGATGCCTACGCCACCTTCGGCGCCACCCTCGGCTATGCCTCGCCCAAGGACGACTGGCAAGCCTGGCTCGACCTGCGCAACCTGACCGACAAACGCTATGCCGCCACGGTTACGCCGGGCTATAACGACAACGGCGCCGATGCAGCGCGCTCCACGCCTGGGGAAGGGTTTGGGGTGTATACGGGGGTTTCGTGGAGTTGGTTGTAAGGGGCTGAGCCAAGGCCTGCCGTTATACGACTGCTACCATCGAGTTAACCATCGTATAAGCAGGCCAAGGATGACGGATAAAAACGATCAGGTATCAACCTCTCCACTGCCAGGGCAGTTACCGCTATTCCCCGGCTCAGTGGATACGCCAAGCGTGCCGACCGAGCGAGAACTGCCTGAGAGGCAGTTCAGCAAATATGTCGTTTATGTAGACGAAAGCGGTGACCACGGGCTTGAAAGTATCGATCCCAATTACCCGGTATTCGTTCTCGCCTTCTGCGTCTTCCATAAAAATCACTATGCGCAACGTGTCGTGCCCTCAATCGAGGCATTCAAGTTCAAGCATTTTGGCCATGACCTTGTGGTGCTGCACGAAACGGATATCCGCAAAGAGAAAGGTCGATTCAGGTTCGACAGCCGGCAACACAAAGAGCTGTTTCTCAACGAGTTAACCAGCATCGTTGACACCAGCAACTTCATCCTGATCGGTTGCATTATCGATAAGAACAGGCTGCGTGAGCGCAGCAGCAATCCATACCATCTGGCCCTTGGGTTCTGCCTTGAAACGCTCTATGAGCTGGTCGAAGAAAAGCAACAGGAATCCATGACTACACACGTGGTCGTGGAGTGCCGAGGAAAGCGGGAAGATAACGAGCTTGAACTGGAGTTTCGCCGCGTTTGCGCTGGCGAAAACAGGTTTGGCAGAGCGCTGCCCTTCGAGATCGTATTCGCCGACAAGAAAACCAATTCATCGGGGCTACAACTGGCTGACCTTGTTGCACGCCCCATCGGCTTATCCGTGGTCAAACCGAGCCAGCCAAATCGAGCCTTCGATTTACTGACTCGAAAATTCTTCTGCAGCGGCGGTCGTATGCAGGTAGGTATTGGTTTCGAAGGATGGGGCCTGAAAATTCATCCGCCCCTGGAAAGCGAAAGGCCCCGGTGATCGCACCGAGGCCATGACGCCGACCGGGAACCCCCAGTCCATTTGAACGGAATTTTAGGTTCTGTTGCGACAGTGGCGCAAGTACGCGTAACTCACGCTGGCGTCATACCTTCTTTCCTCAGCAGATAACTATCCATGATCCACCCATTGCGCTCGCGTGCTTCGGCGCGGGTGCTGGCGATACGTTCGGCCACTTGATCCAGCGGGCCGGCGATCAGGATTTCATCGGCAGTGCCGACGTAGGCGCCCCAGTAGATGCTCAGGCCCTGGCCGACGAAGCGGCGGTAGGTGTCCCTGGCGTCGAGCATCACCGCCACGCTGTCCACGCCTTGCGGCCAGCCTTCGGCGAGCAGGCGGCCGGTGGTGATTTCCACGGCGCGGCCGATGCTGTTGAGCGGGATGCGGTGGCGCGCGGTCAGGGCCTGCAGGCTGGTGATGCCGGGGATCACGTCATAGACGAAGTCGCTGCGCCGCGCAGCGATGGCCTCGATGATGCGGATGCTGCTGTCGTACAGCGACGGGTCGCCCCAGACCATGAAAGCCGCCACTTCGCCATCGGCCATCTGCTCGTCGATAAGCTGCTCGAACACCGCCTGCTTGTCACGGTTGAGCTCGTCGACGCTGGCGCGGTAGTCCGCCGCCTCGCGTTCGCGCTCAGGTTGCAGGCCTTCGGCGAAACGCGGCGTGTGGCCTTCGAGAAAGCGTGCGCAAATCTCACGGCGCAGGGCGTTGAGCTTGTGCTTGGCGGCGCCCTTGTCCATCAGGAAGATCACGTCGCTGCGGCGCAGCGCCTTGATCGCCTGGTAGGTGATGTAGTCCGGGTCGCCGGCGCCGATGCCGACCAGCAGCAGGGTTTTCATGGGGTTCTCCAGGTGCGCCCCGGCACGCCGGGCGCCAGGTCGTCGATATGTTGGTAGTCGGCCTGTAGCGCCTGCGCCAGTTGACGCGCTCGGCCCAGGCGGATGGGCGCGCGCTCGGTATCGAGCAGCAGGGTTGGGCAAGGCAGCGGTGCCAATGCGGGCAGATCACGCAGGCGGCCATCGGTGAGAATCAGCAGGCGCTGGCGTTCGTTCGGTTTCGCCGGTTGCCGACGCCGCAGCCAGTCCCCGGCCTGTTGCAGCGCATCGAGCAGCGGTGTGCCGCCACCCGCGCCGAGTTCACGCAGCCAGCGATGCAGCTCGGCACTGGCCTTGCGCCCCTGCCATAGCCATCGAGCTTCGCGGCCTCCGGCCTGCAACACGGCCAGGCGCGCACGCTGGCGATAGGCGCTGTCGAAGACCTCGGCGAGCACCCCCTTGGCCAGGCTCAAAGCGCCGTGCCGGCGGGTGGAGGCGGAGGCATCCACCAGCACCAGCCACAGCTCGTCGGCCTGCTGGCTGCGCGGGCGCAGTACGAGCTGTTCGCGGCGTTGCGGTCGGCCCTGGCGCAGGGTCGCCGGCCAGTCGATACGCCCGCCCGCACCGCTGCGGGCAGCGCCACGCAGGCCACCGCAGAGTCGTCCCGGCCGGTTGCGGGCATCCGCGCCTGTGGCTGTACGCGGGCGGATGCTCAGGGCTTTTTTGGCCAGCGCGGCGGTACACGTCGTTCACCCACGGCCTGCGGCTGCGCGGGCAGCTCGCCCCACTGGCCTTCGCCCTGGCTCTGCTCCTGCGCCTGCTGCGGTGCCTGGCTTTGCTCAGGCGGTGTAGTGGCAGGCGGTTGCGGCTGGCGACGGCGATGGCGCAGAACGAAGTCTTCAACCGCATCGATATCCACAGGCTCGATAGCTACCGCACCACGCCAGGCGGCATGAGCGCGGGCGGCGCGCAGCCAGACCAGGTCGGCGCGCAGGCCATCGACACCAGCGGCGAAGCAACGCCGGCTGATCTCACCCAGAGCGTCGTCATCCAGGGCAATTCGCGCCAACTGCTGGCGGGCATTGCGGCAGCGCTCGGCCAACGCATCCTGCTCACCCTGCCAACGTTGCAGGAAAGCGGCGGGGCCTGCATCGAAGGCCAGGCGCCGGCGGACGATCTCGGCGCGCTCGGCCGGCGGCGGCTGGCCATCCAGCGCCAGATTGAGGCCGAAGCGGTCGAGCAGTTGCGGGCGCAGCTCGCCCTCCTCGGCGTTCATGGTGCCGATCAGCACGAAGCGCGCGGCATGCCGATGGGAAATGCCGTCACGCTCGACATGGTTGACGCCGCTGGCGGCGGCGTCGAGCAGCAGGTCGACCAGATGATCCGGCAGCAGGTTGACCTCATCGACATAGAGCACGCCACCATCGGCGCGGGCCAGCAGACCGGGGGAAAACTGCGCCCGGCCCTCGCCCAGTGCCGCGTCCAGATCCAGGGTGCCGACGATGCGCTCCTCGCTCGCCCCAAGCGGCAGGGTGACGAAGCGCCCGCCATCGAGCAGATCGGCCAGGCCGCGAGCCAGAGTGGACTTGGCCATGCCGCGCGCGCCCTCGATCAACACGCCACCTACGCCCAGGTCGATGGCCGCCAGGCACAGCGCAAGTTTCAGCGAGTCGGCGCCGACCACGGCAGCGAGGGGAAAGTGATGTTCGGTCATGGACGTGATCCGTGGAGTTGAACGTAGCCCGGATTACATCCGGGCAAAGGGCGGCATGCCCCGTAGGGTGGGTTAGCGGCGCGGAACCTCATTCTTGCAGCCACTCCAGAAAGCAGCGCGCCACGTAACCCACCAGGCGATGGATCGCGTTGCGCCGATGGTGGGTTACGCCGCACTCGCTTCGCCGGGGTGGCCAGCAAATGCGCCAAGCGGCTAACCCTCCCTACAAAAGCAGACCGCATCAACTCTCCTCGCTATCGAGCAACAGGTTTTCCAAGGCCTCGCGGTATTCGCCGGGATTCTCCCACAAGCCGCGCTGCTGGGCTTCCAGCAGGCGTTCGAGAATATCGTTCAAGGCACCGGGGTTGTGCTGCTGGATAAAGTCGCGAGTGTCTTTGTCGAGCAGATAGGCATCGGTCAGCAGCGCGTACTGGTGGTCATCGACCAGCTCGCTGGTGGCGTCGAAGGCGAACAGGTAGTCGATGGTCGCGGCCAGCTCGAAGGCACCCTTGTAGCCGTGGCGCTTCATGCCCTCGATCCATTTGGGATTGGCGGCGCGGGCACGCACCACACGATTGAGTTCTTCCTTCAAGGTGCGAATGCGCGGTGTATCGGGCTGGCTGTTGTCGCCGTGATAGCTGGCTACCTTGAGCCCACGCAAGGTTTCCACCGCCGCCAGCATGCCGCCCTGGAACTGGTAATAGTCGTTGGAATCGAGGATATCGTGCTCGCGGTTGTCCTGGTTGTGCAGCACCGCCTGCATCTGCTCCAGGCGCAGGGCGAAGCGCTGCCGCGCGGGCGCGCCTTCGGCGCCGCTGCCGTAGGCGTAGCCGCCCCAGTTGAGGTAGACCTCGGCCAGGTCGGCACGGCTCTGCCACAGGCGCTCCTCGATGGCGTTCTGCACCCCGGCGCCGTAGGCCCCGGCTTGGCGCCGAACACCCGCCAGCCGGCTTGGCGCCGGGCTTCGGCTTCATCCAGGCCACTGTCCTTGAGCGCCAGCGATTCGCGCCAGACCCGCGCCGACAGCGGGTTCATGTCTTCCGGCTCGTCCAGCTCGATCACCGCCTGCACGGCCTCGTCGAACAAGCGAATCAGGTTGCTGAAGGCATCGCGGAAGAAGCCCGACACGCGCAGGGTGACGTCCACCCGTGGGCGACCGAGCTGCTCCAGGGTCATGACTTCGAAACGCTCGACACGCTGGCTGCCTGGCTGCCACACCGGGCGCACGCCAAGCAGCGCCAGGGCCTGGGCAATATCGTCGCCACCGGTGCGCATGGTCGCCGTGCCCCACACCGAAAGGCCGAGCTGGCGCAGGTGGTCGCCCTCGTCCTGCAGGTGACGCTCCAGCAGGCGATCCGCCGCCTGCACACCCAGGCGCCAAGCGGTCGGCGTAGGCAGATGACGCACGTCGACGGTGAAGAAGTTGCGCCCCGTGGGCAGCACGTCCAGGCGCCCACGGCTCGGCGCACCGCTCGGCCCGGCGGGCACGAAACGCCCCTCCAGAGCCGCCAGCAGGCCGCCCATCTCGGCGTCCCCACACGCGTCCAGCAGTGGCGCGACATGCTCGGCCAGGCCGTCGAGGATCAACGCCACCTCGGCGCCAAAGGCTTCGCTGCACTCACCCGCCAGGCGCTTCTCGATCAGCCTCAGCGCCAGCAGCTCCAGACGCTCGCGGGTATCGCCAACGGTGCGCCACAGGCTGTTATCCACAGCCTGTAGCGCCTGTGGACGCAGCCCTTCCCAGGGCTGGCCCATGTCACAGTCGAGCGGGTCGAGGCCCAGTTCCAACCCCCTCGCCAGAGCACGCAGCAGGCTGGCATTGGCGCCCTGACCATCGCCCCGGGGGATGCGCAGCAGCGCCAGCAGGGTGTCACGGCGCAGTTGCCCGACCGGAGACTCACCGAACACATGCAGACCGTCGCGAATCTGCGACTCCTTGAGGTCGCAAAGGTAGGCGTCGAGCTGCGGCAGCCAGCTGTCGGCATCGTCATTGAGTTGCAGACCCAGCTCGCGGTCGAGGCTGGCCTCGCGCACCTTGGCCAGGATCTCGCCACGCAGCTCCACGGCACGGCGCAGGTCGAGCTGGCTGGCGTCGTAGTATTCATCGGCCAGGCGCTCCAGGTCGCGCAGCGGGCCATAGCTCTCGGCGCGGGTCAGCGGCGGCATCAGGTGATCGATGATCACCGCCTGGGTACGGCGCTTGGCCTGGGCCCCCTCGCCCGGGTCATTGACGATGAAGGGGTAGACGTTGGGCAACGGACCGATCAGCGCCTGCGGCCAGCACTGCTCGGACAGGCCGACGCTCTTGCCCGGCAGCCATTCCAGGTTGCCGTGCTTGCCGACGTGAACCAGCGCATCGGCGGCGAAGACCATGCGCAACCAGGCATAGAAGGCGATGTAGCCGTGCGGCGGCACCAGGTCGGGATCGTGGTAAACCGCCGCCGGGTCGAGCTGATAACCCCGCGCCGGCTGAATGCCGACGAAGGTCAGGCCGAAGCGCAGGCCGGCGACCATCATCCGCCCACTGCGGAACATCGGATCGTGCTGCGGCTCACCCCAGCGCTTGCGCACGGCCTGCTGGTTGACCGCCGGCAGGCTGTGGAAAAAACCCAGGTAGTCGTCCAGCGCCAGGCTCTGCGCGCAAGGGCGCACATCGATACCCTCAGGGTCGTTGGTGACGCCACCCAGCAGACTGTGGACAAGTTCGCTGCCACTGCCGGGCAGGTTATCCACCGGGTAGCCCTGCGCCTGCAAGGCGCGGAGGATATTCAGGGCAGCGGCTGGCGTATCCAGGCCCACACCGTTGCCAATGCGGCCATCTCGGGTCGGATAGTTGGCCATGATCAGCGCGATTCGCTTCTGATCATTATCCTTTATTGAAAGTTGGCACCATTTTCTTGCCAGTTCAGCGACAAATGCCATGCCCGGCTCATGCGCCTGATAGCACACCACATCGCTCTGGCTACGCTCGCTGCGCCAGGCCAGACCCTTGAAACTGATGGCAGTGCCGATCAGCCGGCCGTCCAGCTCAGGCAGCACCACGTGCATGGCCAGGTCACGCGAGCCCAGGCCCTGCGCGCTGGCCTGCCATTGCGCCTGATTGTCCAGCGCACAGATGGCCTGCAGCACCGGGATGTCGCGGCGGAACACCCGTGCCTGCGGCGCCTCGGGGTTGGACAGGGCGAAACCGGTGGTGTTGATGATCAGCGCGGCATCCGTCTCATCCAGCCAGGCCTGCACCTGATCCAGGCAAGCCGTCTCCTTGAGGCTGGCCACGGCAATCGGCAACGGATTGAGCCCCTGCCTGGCAAGTTGTCCACAGAAGACGTCGACGAAGGCGGTATTCGCCGCCTGCACATGGTTGCGGTAGAACAACAGCGCCACCACCGGTGAGCCGTCACGCCACTGCGCCTGCCAGTCGTCCAGCTTGGCCGGGCTGGCAGTCGGGTGATAGAGGCCGACGCGGGGCAGCGGCTGCGGCTCCAGCCAGGTGTCGCTGCGGCCCAGCCAGCGATTGCCGATGCAACGGAACAGTTGCCGGGCATTCTCCAGCCCCCCCTGGCGCAGGTACTGCCAGAGACGCTGACTGTCCACTTCGGACACGTTGCCGAGGGCGCTCAGCTCCGGGTCGGGCTGATCGTCGCCGGGCACCATGATGACTCTGGCGCCACTGGCTGCCAGCTCCACCAGGCGCTCGATACCGTAGCGCCAGTAGCTGACCCCGCCATGCACCGAGATCAGGATGACCCTGGCGTGCCGCAGCACTTGCTCGACGTAGAAGTCCACCGAGGCGTGGTTGCTCAATTGCGCGGGGCTGGCCAGGCGCAGGCTGGGGTAGTCGTCCGGCAGTTGCCGGGCAGCCTCGGCCAGCAGGGAGAGGTGCGAATCCCCCGTGCACAGGATCACCAGCTCGGCAGGTGTCTGGCCGAGGTCGGCGATGCTGTCGGCCGGCAACTGGGTGCCAGGCTGGGTGCGCAGAAGATGCATGGTTGCTCCATAGAAGAGATCCGACCGCGACCCTGCTGATAGCCAGTCGCGGCTGACCCCTCCCGCTCCTCAGGCCAGGGCCGCCTGCAGCTCGGCCTCGATGGCCGCACGGTCGAGCTGCTGACCGATGACCACCAGGCGGCTCAGGCGAGGCTCGTCGGCCTGCCAGGCGCGATCGAAGTGGCGGTCGAAACGCTGACCGACCCCCTGCACCAGCAGGCGCATCGGCTTGCCAGGGATCGCCGCGAAGCCCTTCACCCGCAGAATGCCGTACTTGGCCACGGCATCCTTCAACGCAGCCAGCAGGCGTGCCTCTTCAGACTCGGGTAGTTCCACGTGGAACGAGTCGAATTCCTCGTGATCGTGGTCTTCGTCTTCATCGTCGTGATGGGTGCGGCGACTGTCGATGTGCAACTCGGTTTCGCTGTTCAGGCCCAGCAGCACGTCCAGCGGCAGCTCACCACCCTGTGCCTCGATCACCTTGACCGCCGGCGGCAACTCCTCGGCCACTTCGGCGCGTACTGCTGCCAGTGCCTCGGCATCGAGCAGATCGGCCTTGTTGAGGATCACCAGATCAGCGCTGGCCAGTTGGTCGGCGAACAGCTCATGCAGTGGCGATTCGTGGTCGAGATTGGGGTCGAGTTTGCGCTGCTCGTCCACCTGATCCGGGAAGGCAGCGAAGGTGCCGGCGATCACCGCCGGACTATCGACCACGGTGATAACCGCGTCGACCGTGCAGGCGTTGCGGATTTCCGGCCAGTTGAAGGCCTGCACCAGCGGCTTGGGCAGCGCCAGGCCGCTGGTTTCGATGAGGATGTGGTCGAGATCGCCACGGCGCGCCACCAGCTCGCGCATCACCGGGAAGAACTCTTCCTGCACGGTGCAGCACAGGCAGCCGTTGGCCAGCTCGAAGACACGGCCGTTGGCTTCTTCTTCGCTGCAACCGATGGAGCACTGCTTGAGGATCTCGCCATCGATGCCCAGCTCACCGAACTCGTTGACGATCACCGCGATACGACGACCTTCGGAATGGGCCAGCAGATGGCGCAGCAGCGTGGTTTTACCGGCACCGAGAAAACCGGTGACGATGGTGACAGGCAATTTGGCGAGGGTTTTCATGGGCGGCCCCGTGGCGTCGGTCGATTCGGCGGACGGGTGCGGCGGGCTGCCGCGCGAACACGGGCCTTGCCGTTGCGGATCACCCCGTCCGAACAAGTGGCTGGTCAGTCGAGGCAGGTCTCCTGGCTCACGGTCTGCACTGAGCGGCTCTTCACCTTCCCGCATTTCGCAGTGGTTACCGAAGAGCCTTGAACCGTTCACAGTTGCGGGGGCAGCCAGGGCATTCACCCTGTTCCCTCTTAGCTTCCCGGCGCCATGCCGGGAAGAACCTCGAAAGCGAGAAGGCTACGCAGGCCGCGGCAGCCGGTCAATCGCAGTTGACCGCTGACAGGTGCCATGATGAGCTACGCCCCCACCTGACACGAATGCCTCTCATGATACCCAGCCTCCCCGATCACCCCGCCAACGCTACCAGGGTGGTTGCCGGTCTGGGTTGTCGGCGCGATTGCCCACCGGGCGAGCTGCTGAACCTGCTTCTGCACAGCCTGGAACGACAGGGTCTGTCTGTGGATAACCTCGTCGCCCTGGCCAGCATCGATCACAAGCGCGACGAAGCAGGCTTGCTGGCACTGGCCGAACACCTGGGCCTGGCGTTGGTCTTCTTCTCGCCCTGGGAGCTGGCACCCTACCGCAAATCGGCCAGCGGCAGTGCACTCGCTCTAGCCGTTACCGGCAGCCCGGCCGTGGCCGAGCCTTGCGCCCTGGCCCTGGCTGCTCGTCTGGGCACGGCCGCTCGTCCGCTCGGCGAGAAAAACCGCAACGCCAGCGCCACCTGCGCGCTGGCCAGCTTCGACGGAGACCCCCAGCATGACCGTCTACTTCATCGGCGCCGGCCCCGGCGACCCCGAGCTGATCACCGTCAAGGGCCAGCGCCTGATCCGTGCCTGCCCGGTGATCCTCTATGCCGGCTCGCTGGTACCCGAGGCCGTACTGCAAGGTCATGCCGCCGAGCAGGTGGTGAATACGGCCGAGCTGAATCTGGGGGAAATCATCACCCTGCTGCGCCAGGCTCACGAACGAGGCCAGGATGTGGCCCGCGTACATTCCGGCGACCCCTCACTGTATGGCGCCATCGGCGAACAGATTCGCGAGCTGCGTTCCCTGGGCATCCCCTTCGAGGTCATTCCCGGTGTCACCGCCACCGCGGCCTGCGCAGCCCTGCTGGAAAGCGAGCTGACCCTGCCCGGCATCGCCCAGACAGTGATCCTCACTCGCTACGGCACCACCTCGCCGATGCCTGGGGGCGAACAGCTGCATGACCTGGCGCGACACCGCGCGACGATGGCCATCCATCTTGGCGTGCGTCAGTTGCCGGCCATCGTCGCCGAACTGCTGCCGCACTACGGGGCCGACTGCCCCATCGCGGTCATCCACAGGGCCAGTTGGCCGGATCAGGACTGGGTGCTGGGCACCCTGGCCGATATCGAAGAGAAGGTGGCCAGTCGGGACTTTCGCCGCACGGCGCTGATCCTGGTCGGCCATGTGCTGGATCCAGGCGCCTTCGCCCAATCGGCACTGTATGACGCGGATCACCGACACCTCTACCGCCCAGGCAACGGCTGAAGAGCAAAAAACGTACAGTCCTCTGTACCCCTTGCACTACGCAGGACACAAACACTTATCAACAGGATTTGTGGGAGGTTATCCAGATTGTCTGTGGATAGCTGCCATGCAGGGGATCGATTTTTGTACAACTACCAGAGACGCCCGTGAAATCAGGGCCTCAGCAAGGAGTCACCAGGATATCCACATCTTGATCCACGCCAATTGTTAGCAACTGACGAATCAGAGCTGAACCTCGACCCGCTTGATACCCAGCGCCCGCAGTTCCGGCATCAGATCGTTCAGGCTGGAGAAGCTCTCCACCTGCTCGGCCTCGTCCACCAGAAAGAAGCTGCGCCCGGCGTCTTTCTTGAAGAACACGATCCACTCGGCCGTGTTGGCCGGATTGACCATGACCTGCGTATCGAACAGCACCCCTTCGTCCGTTCTGCGTTTCACATCCGCGCGTTTCATCCTCTCTCCTCTACCAGCATGACTCCAGACCCGCCTGCCCGACCGAGCCGGCCAGCGGATACACCGACCAGTTTAAGGGATCGGAACCGCAACAGGTGCTGACGACTATCAGCCTTCGCTGACCGCAGCGTGAACTTGCTGCACACATGATATATGATTCATATACGAATCATATATGAGGAGTCCCCATGGGCATCGTCAACATCGATGATGAGCTTCACGACCAGATTCGCCGGGCGAGCAGCGTATCGAGCCGCTCCATCAATGCCCAGGCGGGTTTCTGGATTCGTATCGGCATGCTTTGCGAGATGAACCCGACCCTGAGCTTCAACGACGTGATGGCCGCCGAGATGCGTGCGGCCGGCGTGGCCGTTCCTGCGCACATGGCGGACGCCTCATGAGCAAGACGCCGCAGGAGATCACCCTGATGGCGGAGTCCGGCAGATTACTGGCGGCCGTGTTCGCCTACCTCGATCGCCTGGATCTGCCCGGCATGTCCACCCTGCAAGTCAACGACCTTGTGGATGACTACATCGTCGAACAGCTTCAGGCACGCCCGGCGAGCAAGGGCCAATACGGTTTCGCCTACGCCATGAACACCTCGCGCAACGCGGTGGTCTGCCACGGCGTACCCAGCGCCCACGAGATTCTGCAAAGTGGCGACCTGGTGAATTTCGACATCACCCTGGAGAAGAACGGCTACATCGCCGACTCGAGCAAGACCTACCTGGTCGGCGAGGTTTCGGCCCAGGCCCGCAAACTGGTCGACGTGACCTATGAAGCGATGTGCAAGGGTATCGAGACCGTCAGGCCCGGCGCTCGCCTGGGCGACATCGGCCATGCCATCGAACGCCACGCCCGCGCCCATGGCTATTCGGTGGTTCGCGAGTACTGCGGCCACGGCATCGGCCGGGAAATGCACGAGCCGCCCGAAGTACTGCACTGGGGTAAGCCCGGAACCGGCCTGACCCTTCGTGAAGGCATGACCTTCACCATCGAGCCCATGCTCAACCAGGGCAAGGCGGATGTACGTACCTTGCGCGACGGCTGGACCGTGGTCACCTGCGATGGTCAGTTGTCAGCGCAGTTCGAACACACCGTGGCGGTCACTCGCGACGGTGTTCGCGTGCTTACGCTACGCCCCGAAGAGCATCGCCTGAGCGGCATTTCTGCTTGAGATACCGACAGACCCGACGAACCACCTTCACCCTCGAACAACTCAGGCATGGCCAATTCGCTGGACGCCAACGGGGCACGCAACATGGCACGCGCTCGACCAAACGATGGAAATGGTTTCAGGAGGAGCGAACTGATAGTCTTCGGAGCCAAGCGTTCAGCCTGCCGCGTTCATGACCATCGCCATGTCAGCCATTGCACTCTGCCGCGCCCTGGTTCCGTTGCTGCCCTTGCGCTCGATCGTGCGCAGGCTGGATCGAACCCTACCCTGGTCTGCTCGCCCCCTTGGCGCTCCAATCGCTTCGCTCGCGCCTGGGGTCACTGACGAGGCTGATCGCTTTACCGGTGTGAGCGCTTTCGTTTCAAGGCCCCCTGCGAAAGTGCGCGAGAAAGATAGAAAGCGTCCCTTCGTGGCTGAAGGCGACCCAAAGGACAGGCTCGATTTACCCTACGTTCACAGGACAGAACATTTGGCCAGACAGAACCGCAGCAACACGACGATGTCCAGGTACCTCTGTCGAGCCTTTGCAGTTGCAATAGCGGGGTGGCTCACGCATTGGTTCGCGGTGGACGCGTCCATAACCAGCCATTTCGCCTGGCCATTGATGGGCATGTTCGTATTCCTGGGTCTCGATAGGTACATGTTCAGGCCACAGGAGCGATTGGCCACGCGCCTGGCCACGAACACCGGCCAACTGATCATTACCGTTGCGGCAGTGGCCTGTAGCGCTGCAGTCGCTGTCGAACCACTGCCATGGCAATACCTGACATCCTGGACAGTGCTCGCCCTGCTTGGCATCAGCATGCTGGATGCAATAACTCTCTGGCCTTCAGCCACACCCAGGGTCTTGCTGGCCTACGAGGGTTCGCCTGCGGACGCACCCGATCACCCTGAACCCCTCGCAAAACCCCGTGAAGAAGCCTTTACATGGCTGAACTCCGAGCAGAACGGTGGCCACGTGGAGGAGGTGATGATCGTCGATACGCGGCTTACCCCTGCCGAGCAGCACGCATTGCTACAGGCAATACAACGCTACAACCTGCGCCTGAACTGCGTCAGTCCGGACACGCGGACGACTCCCGGATCAATCACGGCATTCCAGAAGCGGCTGTTTGACGTATTGAGCGCTGCACTGCTTATCCTGTGTTGTTCCCCTCTGCTGCTGCTCACTGCGTTGATCGTGCGCCTGCAGGACGGCGGGCCGGCCATGTTCCGCCAACAACGCCTGGGCATGGGCGGCGCCTGCATCACGATTCTCAAGTTCCGTAGCATGCAGGTCGCTGCGTGCAGCGACCCCATGGCCCCGCAAGCGAAAAACCATGACCCTCGTGTCACACCATTTGGCCGATGGATTCGCTATTGGGGCATCGATGAGTTGCCCCAACTGTTCAATGTACTGAACGGCGATATGTCCATCGTCGGGCCTCGCCCCCATGCCGTTGCCCATGACCTTCATTACGGGGCCTGTATCACCCATTACTATCGGCGCCTGGATACCAGGCCTGGCATCACGGGTCTGGCACAGATTCGCGGTTTTCGGGGTGAAACGCAGGTCATTGCAGACATGCAACAAAGGGTCGAAGCCGATCTTGAATACGTGGCACGTCAATCGATGCTGCTGGATCTGTACATCCTTGCAGTCACGCCTTTTGTCCTGTTGAAAAGTGGCACGGCAAACGCAAGCACTAAGAAGCATGACCCGCTCGCCGAAGCCTCCCGACTCGAGCCTGAGGATGCAGCCTCCTCCTCAAAAACCGAATCGGCGTGACGCCCTGCTGCCAGTCGTCAAAGAGCCGTGCCAGGCACTCGAACAAAACAGCTCAGCGAACAACCGACTAGCAGGGTTTGACCAGCGTACGCCCGTATGCGTCCTCGAAACGCTCTATATCGTCTTCGCCAAGATAGCTACCGGATTGCACTTCGATGAGTTCCAGCGGAATCTTTCCCGGGTTGGACAAACGGTGCACCGAGGCGATCGGGATATAGGTCGACTGGTTCTCGGTGAGTAGAAAAACCTTCTCGTCACAGGTCACTTCAGCGATCCCGGAGACCACGATCCAGTGCTCGGCACGGTGGTGATGCATCTGCAGCGACAGTTGCGCACCAGGCTTGACCACAATGCGCTTGACCTTGTGGCGAGGGCCTGTATCGATCAGGTCATAAGACCCCCAGGGCCTGTAAGCTTCACAATGCCCATCGGCTTCCTGCCGGCCCATTTCGTCCAGGGTGTTGACCAGCTTCTTGACGTCCTGCACCGCGTCTTTCTTCGCGATCATCACGGCGTCCTTGGTCTCGACCACCACGACATCGTCGACACCGATCAGGGTCACCAGCCTGGACGTCCCATGCACGAAGCTGTGATGACTGTTGTGTGCGACCACATCACCTTTAAGCACGTTGCCGTCGTTGTCCTTTTCTTGCACATCCCACAGCGACGACCACGAACCGATATCGCTCCAGCCGGCTGACATCGGCACCACGCAAGCGCGTGACGTCTTTTCCATGACCGCGTAATCGATGGAGTTGTCCGGACAGCACTCGAAGGCGCTCGGGTCGATGATGACGACTTCGCCGCTGACCTCGCTGCGCTCCAGGGTCAGCACGCAGGTGTCATAGATATCCGGCTCATGCGTACGCAGCTCTTCCAGGTAACGGCTGGCACGGAACAGAAACATGCCGCTGTTCCAGTAATGATCGCCACTGCGCACGTACTCGCTAGCACGCATGGCGTCAGGCTTCTCGACGAACTGGGTCACGCGGTAGGTGCCCGGCGGCAACCCTTCACCGGACTCGTCGCGGTCGACCTTGATGTAGCCGAACCCGGTTTCCGGCGTGGTCGCCGGCACACCGAACAGAACCATCTCGCCCTCTTCCGCGGCTGTACGCGCCAGCTTCAGCACCTCGCGCAGAGCCGGCTCGTCATTGATCACGTGGTCAGCCGGCAACACCAGGATCAGATCATCACGCCCTTCGGCGATCAGGCGCAGTGCAGCCAGTGCGATGGCAGGTGCGGTGTTACGGCCGAACGGCTCGAGCAACAGACTCTGCGGCGTGATGCCCATACGGGCCAACTGCTCGTTGACGATGAAACGGTGCTCGACATTGCACACCACCAACGGCGCATCCATCCCTTCGACGTTCAAACGCTGCAACGTCTGCTGGAACAGCGAATGTTGCCCCGTGAGCGCCAGAAATTGCTTGGGATATTGTTTGCGCGAAAGCGGCCACAGACGCGAACCGCTACCACCAGAAAGAATTACCGGGATCAATCGAACCTGACTCCTCTCAACCACGCCTCAGCCCCTTCACGTGGCGCCCGAGCTATCGCTTCAGAACGATACACGCAGTACCTCCAGGATGTGCTGACAGGCATGTCCATCGCCAAATGGGTTGTTCCAGTCGATGCTGCTTGCCCCAACGCTCGTGCAGCCACGCCCCACCTGTCTCCAGGCTCTCAGGGCGCTCGGTATTGGCTCTCAAGATCAAGCAGCGGCGGCGCAGAACACCGGTCTCTTCCTGCGGTCAACACCAGAGCTGCGCCCTGCATCGATGCAAGCATGTCCGAATATCCCACAGGCTCGACGACTCTGATACACCTCTTGCCTTGCAACGTGCCCAGATGATGCCGGTACAAACGCGGATGAACGGGAAAACCACATCCTGCCTCAACGCCTCGGCCAGGCGATCCACTGCCTGTATCAGCCGTATCGAAACTGCGTAAACCCGCCTCGACAGGCACCACCGCGATAGCCGAGTTGCTCCTTGCAATTCATTCGACGGTGACACTCTTGGCCAGGTTGCGTGGCTGGTCGACGTCGGTGCCCTTGAGCACGGCGACGTAATACGACAGCAGTTGCAGCGGCACGGTGTAGAGGATCGGTGCGAGCAGGTCGTGGATGTGCGGCATGGCCACCACATGGGTGCCCTCGCCGTTGCTCATGCCGGCCTGCTGGTCGGCGAAAACGATCAGCTCGCCGCCACGGGCCCGCACTTCCTGCAGGTTGGACTTGAGCTTTTCCAGCAGCTCGTTGTTCGGCGCGACGGTGACCACCGGCATGTCGGCATCGACCAGGGCCAGCGGGCCATGCTTGAGTTCGCCAGCCGGGTAGGCCTCGGCGTGGATATAGGAAATTTCCTTGAGCTTGAGTGCCCCTTCCATGGCCACCGGGTACTGGGCGCCACGGCCGAGGAACAGGCTGTGGTGCTTCTCGGCGAACAGTTCGGAGATTTTCTCCACGGTCTTGTCCATGGCCAGAGCCTCGCCCAGGCGAGTCGGCAAGCGACGCAGCTCGTCGACCAGTTCGGCCTCCAGGGTCTTGTCCAGGGTGCCATGCAACTGGCCGAGGGCCAGGGTCAGCAGCATCAGGCCGACCAGCTGGGTCGTGAAAGCCTTGGTCGAGGCCACGCCGATTTCCGGGCCGGCCTGGGTCAGCAGACACAGGTCGGATTCACGTACCAGCGAGCTGGTGCCGACATTGCAGATCACCAGGCTGGCCAGATAACCGCCCTGCCCCGGCGCCTTCTCCCTGGCGTTGCGCAACGCGGCCAGGGTGTCGGCGGTTTCGCCGGATTGCGACACGCTGACGAACAGGGTGTCAGGCTGCACCGCTACCTTGCGGTAGCGAAATTCACTGGCCACTTCGACCTGGCAGGGAATGCCGGCCAGTTCCTCGAGCCAGTAACGGGCGACCATACCAGCGTGGTAGCTGGTGCCGCAGGCGACGATCTGCACGTTCCTGACCTTGGCGAACAGCTCGGCGGCCTGCGGGCCGAAGGCCTGCACCAGCACATGATCGCTGCCCAGGCGACCTTCCAGGGTGCGCTGCACGACCTTGGGCTGTTCGTGGATTTCCTTGAGCATGAAGTGGCGGTACTCGCCCTTGTCGGCCGCCTCGGCGCCTTCGTGATACTGCACGGCTTCACGCTGCACCAACTGACCAGCCGCGTCCCAGATCTGCACGCCATCGCGGCGAATCTCGGCGATATCGCCTTCTTCCAGGTACATGAAACGGTCGGTGACCTGGCGCAGGGCCAGCTGATCGGAGGCGAGGAAGTTCTCGCCGAGACCCAGGCCGATCACCAGCGGGCTGCCACTGCGGGCGGCAAGCAGACGATCCGGTTGACGGCCCCAGATCACCGCCAGGCCATAGGCACCATGCAATTCCGGGATGGCGGCCTTGAGCGCGGCGCTCAGGTCGCCAAGTTGCTGCAACTTGTGGTCGAGCAGATGGACGATGGTTTCGGTGTCGGTATCGGAGGTGAACACGTAGCCCAGGTCCTTGAGGCGCTCACGCAGCGCTTCATGGTTCTCGATGATGCCGTTGTGTACCACCGCCAGCTCTGCACCGGAAAAGTGTGGGTGGGCGTTGCGCTCGCTGGGTGCACCGTGGGTGGCCCAACGAGTGTGGGCAATGCCCAGGCGGCCGGCCAGCGGCTCGTCCTGCAGAGCACTCTGCAGCTCGCTGACCTTGCCGACGCGGCGGCGGCGGTCTAGCCCCCCTGGTCGGTCAGCAGCGCCACACCGGCACTGTCGTAGCCCCGATACTCCAGGCGCTTGAGGCCCTCGATCAGTACCGGGGTGATGTTGCGTTCAGCGATGGCGCCTACGATTCCACACATGGGGCTCTCCTCAGTTTTCCAGCGGCGCGAGAATCAATTGGATGCCGCGCGCGCGTATCTGGTCGGCAGCCTGGACATCCAGGCGCTCGTCGGTAATCAGGGTATGGACGCTGCCCCAGGGCAGTTCCAGATTGGGAATGCGGCGACCGATCTTGTCGCTCTCGACCATGACGATGACTTCGCGGGCGACTTCCGCCATTACCCGCGACAGACCGAGCAATTCGTTGAAGGTGGTGGTACCACGCTCCAGATCGATACCGTCGGCGCCGATGAACAGTTGGTCGAAGTCGTAGGAACGCAGCACCTGCTCGGCCACCTGACCCTGGAAGGACTCCGAGTGCGGATCCCAGGTGCCGCCAGTCATCAGCAACATCGGCTCGTGTTCGATATCGCGCAGCGCATTGGCCACGTTGAGCGAGTTGGTCATCACCACCAGGCCGGGCTTGTAGCCAAGCTGCGGAATCATCGCCGCGGTGGTGGTGCCGCTGTCGATGATGATCCGTGCATGCTCGCGAATACGCGTCACTCCAGCACGGGCAATCGCCTGCTTGTGCGGGGAGATCGGCTGAGCCGGCTCGCCGATGAGTTCCTGCGGTACCGGCACGGCCCCACCATAGCGGCGTAGCAACAGGCCGTTCTTTTCCAGGGCGGCGAGGTCTTTGCGAATGGTCACTTCGCTGGTGGCGAAGTGCTGTGCCAGGGCGTCCACGGACACCTCGCCCTGCTCGGCGAGCAAGGCGAGGATGATGTGGCGACGTTGCGGCGTGTTGCGCTTCGACATCTTTAAGTTTCGATTCGAAAGATAATGGCGCGAATCAAAACATATGATCGGAAAGCTCGCAAGCGTCCGCCGATCAGTTCAGCGTCAGTTTGACCCCGAAGCCAACCAGGCAGAGCCCTGCCAATTTCTCCAGACCTCGGGCAATACGTGGGTTGGCACGCATACGCTCGGCGAGAAAGTGGGTAAGCAGTACGATCAGCAAGCCGTAGAGAAAGGTCAGGATCATGATGGTCACGGCCATGAAACCGAAAGTAACCAGGCCCTGATGGCGCTGTGGATCGATGAACAGCGGAAAGAAGGCCATGTAGAAGATGATGGCCTTGGGATTGAAGACGGTGATCACCAGGGTTTGCCACAGGTACTGGCGCGGTTTGATGTCCAGCGTCGGTGCCGCACCTGGCTTGGCCAGGATCATGCGCAGGCCGAGATAGACCAGATAGGCCGCCCCGAGCCACTGCACCAGATGAAAGGCCGCCGGGTAGGCCTTGAGCAGGGCAGCGACGCCCGCCACCGCCAGCCACAGCAACACCTGATCACCGAAGATGATGCCAAAGGTCGAAGCCAGTCCACCACGAATGCCGCCCTTGCCGGTGGACAGGATCAGCGCCAGGTTACCCGGCCCGGGAATCGCCAGCAGGATGATGAAGGCCACCACGAAGGCGGCGTAATCCGTCACACCGAACATACAGGACTGCCTCCGCAGTTTATCCACAGGCCTGGTCGCCCAGGCCAGATCGCGTTCACTTCTTGGTCGGGCGCTTCCAGCCTTCGATATTGCGCTGCTTGGCGCGCCCGACAGCCAGCGTGTCGGCCGGCACGTCGCTGGTCACCACGGAACCGGCTCCGGTAGTCGCACGATCCCCCAGGTTCACCGGTGCCACCAGCGCACTGTTGGAGCCGATGAATACATCCTCGCCCAGCACCGTACGGAACTTGTTGGCACCGTCGTAGTTGCAGGTGATGGTGCCGGCACCGATGTTGCTGCGGGCGCCGATCTCGGCATCACCCAGGTAGCTCAGGTGGCCTGCCTTGGCGCCCTCGCCCAGTACGGCGTTCTTCAGCTCGACGAAGTTACCCACATGGGCTTTGGCACCCAGCCTGGTTCCCGGGCGCAGTCGCGCGAACGGGCCGCAGTCGGCGCCCTCACCCATCTCGGCACCGTCCAGGTGGCTGCTGGCCTTGACGATGGCGCCCTTGCGCAGCACGGAGTCCTTGATCACGCAGTTCGGGCCGATCTGAACATCGTCCTCGATCACCACCCTGCCTTCCAGGATCACATTGATGTCGATGGTCACGTCGCGGCCCACCGTCACTTCGCCGCGTACGTCAAAGCGATGCGGATCGCGCAGGGTGACGCCCTGGGCCATCAAGCGACGTGCCATGCGCTGCTGGTAATGGCATTCGAGCTGCGAGAGCTGAATACGGTCGTTGGCACCTAGCACTTCCATCTCATCGGCGGCGCGCTCGGTGGCCACGATCAGGCCGTCGGCCACGGCCATGGCGATCACGTCGGTCAGGTAGTACTCGCCCTGGGCGTTGCTGTTGGACAGACGCCCCAGCCAGTCAGCCAGACGCTTGCCCGGTACGGCGAGAATGCCGGTATTGCCTTCGCGAATCTGACGCTGGGCTTCGCTGGCATCCTTGTGTTCGACGATCGCCTGCACCACACCACTGGCGTCACGCACGATGCGCCCGTAGCCGGTCGGATCGGCCAGCTCGACGGTGAGCAGACCCAGTTGATCGTCACTGACGCGATCCAGCAGGCGCTCCAGAGTGGCAGTTTCGATCAGCGGCACGTCGCCGTAGAGAATCAGCACGCGCTCGGCGCTCAGATTAGGCAACGCCTGAGCCACGGCGTGGCCGGTACCGAGTTGCTCGGCCTGGATCACGAAATTCAGATCATCGGCCGCCAGTCGCTCGCGCACCTTGTCGGCACCATGCCCGATCACCACCTGAATGCTCTGCGGTTGCAGGCTGCGCGCCGTATCGATGACATGACCGAGCATGGGCTTGTCGGCGACCGGGTGCAGCACCTTGGGCAGAGCGGAACGCATGCGGGTGCCTTGCCCAGCAGCGAGGATGACGATATCGAGCGACATGTACGGCGATTCCTTGGCAGCCTCCGGCACAGGGAGCCGGAGTATGAAACGGCAGAAATGAAAAAGGGTAGCCTAGGCTACCCTTTCTCGAACAACGGTTGAAGCCGACGGAATCAACCGCCGAACTTCTTGCGCAGCTGCTGGACGGTACGCAGC
The DNA here is from genome assembly GCA_045291465.1 of Ectopseudomonas oleovorans. GTDB lineage: Bacteria > Pseudomonadota > Gammaproteobacteria > Pseudomonadales > Pseudomonadaceae > Aquipseudomonas > Aquipseudomonas oleovorans_B. Next base: position 223,096 of record CP152345.1, read on the forward strand.
TGGGCTGCGACTTCGGCCAGGTGAGCGGCGGCGGAACTGTAGTTGAACTCAGAACCCTGCTCGCTCAGCGCTTTCTCGGCGGCCTTGAGGGCCTCCTGAGCAGCAGCTTCGTCGATGTCGGCGGCGCGTTGCACGGTGTCGGCGAGAACCTTGACCATGTTCGGCTGCACTTCGAGGAAACCACCGGAGATGTAGAACACCTCGGCTTCGCCACCCTGCTTGATCAGGCGGATCGGACCCGGCTTCAGGTCAGTGATCAGCGGCGCGTGGCCCGGAGCGATACCCAGATCACCCAGGTTGCCGTGCGCAATCACCATCTCGACCAGGCCGGAGAAAATCTCCGCTTCCGCGCTGACGATATCGCAATGGACTGTCATAGCCATACGCTTGCCTCAGGTTACAGGCTGTGGACAACCCAGGTTATCCACAAACCTGATGCGCCCGTTGCCAGGCGCATGGGTGATTACAGTTTCTTCGCTTTCTCGATGGCTTCTTCGATGCCGCCAACCATGTAGAACGCTTGTTCCGGCAGGTGGTCGTAGTCGCCTTTGAGGATGCCGCTGAAGCCGGCGATGGTGTCCTTCAGGGACACGTACTTGCCTGGCGAGCCGGTGAAGACTTCGGCCACGAAGAACGGCTGGGACAGGAAGCGCTGGATCTTACGAGCGCGGGATACCAGCTGCTTGTCCGCTTCGGACAGCTCGTCCATACCCAGGATCGCGATGATGTCCTTCAGTTCCTTGTAACGCTGCAGCACGTACTGAACGCCACGAGCGGTCTCGTAGTGTTCGTTGCCGATGACGTTCGGATCCAGCTGACGGCTGGTGGAGTCCAGCGGGTCAACGGCCGGGTAGATACCCAGGGAAGCGATGTCACGGGACAGTACGACGGTGGCGTCCAGGTGGGCGAAGGTGGTCGCCGGGCTCGGGTCGGTCAGGTCGTCCGCGGGAACGTATACGGCCTGGATCGAGGTGATCGAGCCTTTCTTGGTGGAGGTGATGCGCTCCTGCAGAACGCCCATCTCTTCGGCCAGGGTCGGCTGGTAACCTACTGCCGAAGGCATACGGCCCAGCAGTGCGGATACTTCGGTACCGGCGAGGGTGTAACGGTAGATGTTGTCGACGAACAACAGAACGTCACGGCCTTCGTCACGGAACTTCTCGGCCATGGTCAGGCCGGTCAGGGCTACGCGCAGACGGTTGCCTGGTGGCTCGTTCATCTGACCGTAAACCAGGGCTACTTTGTCGAGAACGTTGGAGTCCTTCATCTCGTGGTAGAAGTCGTTACCCTCACGAGTACGCTCACCCACACCGGCGAACACGGAATAACCGCTGTGCTCGATGGCGATGTTACGGATCAGTTCCATCATGTTCACGGTCTTGCCGACACCGGCACCACCGAACAGACCGACCTTGCCACCCTTGGCGAACGGGCAGACCAGGTCGATTACCTTGATACCGGTTTCCAGCAGCTCGTTGCCGCCAGCTTGCTCGGCATAGCTCGGCGCAGCGCGGTGGATTTCCCACTGCTCTTCTTCACCGATGGGGCCGGCTTCGTCGATGGGGTTGCCCAGCACGTCCATGATACGGCCCAGAGTCGCTTTACCGACCGGTACCGAGATGGCCTTGTTGGTGCGGGTGACATCCAGGCCACGCTTGAGGCCTTCGGTCGAACCCATCGCAATGGAACGTACCACGCCGTCGCCCAGCTGCTGCTGAACTTCCAGGGTGGTTTCGGCGCCAACTACCTTCAGCGCCTCGTATACGGCTGGCACCTGATCACGCGGGAATTCCACGTCGATAACGGCGCCGATGATTTGAACGATACGTCCGCTACTCATCTTTGGTTCCTCTGAATATTTGAACCGTTCTTAAACCGCGGCAGCGCCGCCGACGATTTCCGAAATCTCTTGGGTGATCGCTGCCTGACGCGCCTTGTTGTAGATCAGCTGCAGATCGCTGATCAGTTCACCGGCGTTGTCGGTGGCGTTCTTCATCGCAATCATCCGCGCAGCCTGTTCGGCTGCGTTGTTCTCGACCACCGCCTGGTACACCTGCGATTCGACATAGCGAACCATCAGGCCGTCGAGCAGCTCCTTGGCATCGGGCTCGTACAGATAGTCCCAGTGATGCTTGAGCTGTTGATCCGGATCGGCCACCAGCGGAACCAGCTGCTCCACTGTAGGCTTCTGCGTCATGGTATTGATGAACTTGTTCGAGACCACGGACAGACGGTCGATGCGACCTTCGAGGTAGGCGTCGAGCATGACCTTGACACTACCGATCAGGTCGTTGATCGACGGCTCTTCACCGAGGTGGCTGATCGCAGCGACGACATTGCCACCAAAGTTGCGGAAGAATGCCGCACCCTTGGAGCCAATCACGCAGAGATCGATCTCCACGCCTTGCTCGCGATCTTTCGCCATGTCCTTGACCAGGGCCTTGAACAGGTTGGTATTCAGACCACCGCACAGACCACGGTCACTGCTCACCACCACATAGCCGGCACGCTTGACTTCGCGCTCGACCATGAAGGGATGGCGGTATTCCGGGTTGGCGTTGGCCAGATGACCAATCACCTGGCGGATACGCTCCGCATAGGGACGGCTAGCAGCCATGCGCTGTTGAGCCTTGCGCATCTTGCTGACCGCCACTTTTTCCATGGCGCTGGTGATCTTCTGCGTGCTTTTGATGCTCGCAATCTTGCTGCGAATCTCTTTTGCGCCTGCCATGCAACACCTATATAGGTACACCTATCGGTTAGCAGGGCGGGGGCTCGCCCCCGCCACGGTTTACCAGGTTTGGGTGGCTTTGAACTTCTCGATGCCGGCTTTGATGGCGGCGTCGATTTCGTCGTTGAAGTCGCCTTTCACGTTGATCTTGGCCATCAGATCGGCCAGGTCACGGTTGAAGTAGCTCAGCAGAGCCGCTTCGAAGGCGCCAACCTTGTTCACTTCCACGTCGGTCAGGAAGCCGCGCTCGGCAGCGTACAGGGACACGGACATGTCGGCGATCGACATGGGCGCGTACTGCTTCTGCTTCATCAGTTCGGTAACACGTTGACCGTGCTCGAGCTGCTTGCGGGTGGCTTCGTCCAGGTCAGAGGCGAACTGGGCGAATGCAGCCAGTTCACGGTACTGAGCCAGAGCGGTACGGATACCACCGGAGAGCTTCTTGATGATCTTGGTCTGAGCTGCACCACCCACGCGGGATACCGAGATACCGGCGTTGACGGCCGGACGGATACCCGAGTTGAACATGGCGGATTCCAGGAAGATCTGACCGTCGGTGATGGAGATCACGTTGGTCGGAACGAACGCGGAAACGTCGCCAGCCTGGGTTTCGATGATCGGCAGAGCGGTCAGGGAACCGGTCTTGCCAGTCACGGCGCCATTGGTGAACTTCTCGACATACTCTTCGGAAACGCGGGAAGCGCGCTCCAGCAGACGGCTGTGGAGATAGAACACGTCGCCCGGGTAGGCTTCACGGCCTGGCGGACGGCGCAGCAGCAGGGAGATCTGACGGTAAGCCACGGCCTGCTTGGACAGGTCGTCGTACACGATCAGGGCGTCTTCACCGCGGTCGCGGAAGTATTCGCCCATGGTGCAACCGGCGTACGGAGCCAGGAACTGCAGTGCGGCGGATTCCGAAGCCGAGGCGGCAACCACGATGGTGTTGGCCAGGGCACCGGCTTCTTCCAGCTTGCGCACGACGTTGGCGATGGTCGATTGCTTCTGACCGATTGCCACGTAGACGCAGCGGATGCCGCTGTTCTTCTGGTTGATGATGGCGTCGACTGCCAGGGCAGTCTTGCCGATCTGACGGTCACCGATGATCAGCTCGCGCTGGCCACGGCCTACCGGGATCATGGCATCGACCGACTTGTAACCGGTCTGTACCGGCTGGTCGACCGACTTACGCCAGATCACGCCCGGAGCCACTTTCTCGACGGCGTCGGTAGCCTGAGCGTTGATCGGGCCTTTGCCATCGATCGGGTTACCCAGAGCGTCGACCACGCGACCCAGCAGTTCCGGACCGACCGGGACTTCCAGGATGCGGCCGGTGCACTTGGCGCTCATGCCTTCGGCCAGGCTGGTGTAAGCACCCAGCACGACCGCACCAACGGAGTCTTGCTCCAGGTTCAGCGCCATACCGTAGACGCCGTCCGGGAACTCGATCATCTCGCCGTACATGACGTCGGCCAGACCATAGATGCGCACGATGCCGTCGGAAACGGAGACGATGGTGCCTTCGTTACGGGCTTGGGAGGCGACGTCGAGTTTCTCGATGCGCCCCTTGATGATTTCACTAATTTCGGAAGGATTGAGTTGCTGCATAGCTCTGCTGCCCCTTCAAACTCAAGATTTCAATGCTTCGGCCAGCTTCGCGAGTTTTCCGCGAACTGTGCCATCGATAACCAGGTCGCCGGCGCGAATCAGTACACCACCGATGAGGGTGGCATCTTCCGCGGCGTGCAGACGCACTTCTCGGCCGAGCCGTGCACTGAGAACCTTGGCGAGTTTGTCTTGCTGTTCATCGCTCAATGCGAAGGCACTGGTCACATCCACGTCGATCGACTTCTCCTGCTCGGCCTTGTACAGCTCGAACTGGGCGAAGATGTCCGGCAACAAAGCCAGACGTTCGTTCTCGGCGACAACATGGATGAAGTTCTGTGCCTGGGCGTCGAACTTGTCACCACACACCTCGATGAAGGCGGTGGCCTTTTCTGTACTCGTCAGACGCGGGGCCTTGAGCACGCGCTGCATGGTGTCGTCGATAGACACCGCCGCAGCCAGGCCGAGCATGGCTGACCAATTGGCCAGTTGCTGGTGGGCCTGTGCGTGCTCGAAGGCAGCCTTGGCGTAAGGTCGGGCCAGCGTGGTCAGTTCTGCCATGATCGCGCCCTCGCTTAAATTTCGGCTGCCAGTTTGTTAACCAGCTCCGCATGCGCGTTTTGGTCGATGGATGCGCCCAGGATCTTCTCGGCGCCGCTGACGGCCAGGCTACCCACTTGGGCGCGCAGGGCGTCTTTGATGCCGTTGATTTCCTGTTCGATCTCGGCCTGAGCCTGAGCCTTCACACGATCCGCTTCGCCACGAGCCTGATCACGGGCTTCGTCGACGATTTGAGTCGCGCGCTTCTTGGCTTGCTCGATGATTTCGGCGGCCTGACCTTTGGCTTCGCGCAGTTGCTGGGCCACTTTCTCGTGGGCCAGCTCCAGATCACGAGCCGCGCGGTTGGCAGCGTCCAGGCCGTCTGCAATCTTCTTCTGACGCTCTTGCAGAGCCGTAATGACCGGAGGCCATACGAACTTCATGCAGAACAGCACGAAGATGAAGAAGGCAACGGACTGGCCAATCAGGGTTGCATTAATATTCACGCCAACACCTCGCTCGTTCGTTGTCAGTCCAATCCTCTAGAAAGAGGATTATTGGGCTACCTGAGCAATGAACGGGTTAGCGAAGGTGAAGAACAGAGCGATACCAACACCGATCATGGTCACGGCGTCCAGCAGACCGGCGACGATGAACATTTTGACTTGCAGCATCGGACCATTTCCGGCTGACGCGCAGCGCCTTCCAGGAACTTGCCACCCAGCAGACCGAAACCGATGGCGGTACCCAGGGCACCCAGGCCGATCAGCAGAGCAACAGCGATAGCGGTCAAACCAACTACAGTTTCCATTTTTCCTCCCGACTTACAGTCGTATTGGTTAGGTTTTTGATGAAGCGGTAAAACGAAATCGTTTCCTTACAGCATCCCCATCACAGGGAGTGTCCCGGCGGCGCCATCAATGACCCCGCGGAACGTCATGCGCCTTAGTGGTTATCTTCATGCGCCATCGACAGGTAGACGATGGTCAGCATCATGAAGATGAACGCCTGCAGCACGATGATCAGGATGTGGAAGATGGCCCAGGCCAGCTGCAGCACACCGCCCAGACCGCCCAGCAGCAGGCCGCCGCTGTACATGATGGCGATCAGGATGAAGATCAGTTCACCGGCATACAGGTTGCCGAACAGTCGCAGGGCCAGGGACACCGGCTTGGCGATCAGGGTGACGAATTCCAGCAGGAAGTTCACCGGGATCAGCAGGATCTTGACGGCGATGTTCTTCGAACTGAACGGGTGCAGGGTCAACTCACCGAGGAAACCGCCAATGCCCTTGACCTTGATGCTGTAGAACAGGATCAGGGCGAACACCGACAGGGCCAGGCCCAGGGTGGCGTTCGGGTCGGTGGTCGGAACCACGCGGAAATACAGGTGCGGATCGCCCGCGATGGTGGCAGCCAGCATCGGCAGCCAGTCAACCGGGATCAGATCCATGAAGTTCATCAGGAAGACCCAGACGAAGATGGTCAGGGCCAGCGGGGCGATCAGCGGGTTACGGCCGTGGAAGGTGTCCTTCACACTGCCGTCGACGAACTCGACCAGCACTTCGACGAAGTTCTGCAGGCCGCCAGGCTGGTCGGAAGTCGCCTTGCGCGCCGCCAGACGGAACAGAAGGATGAAGATCAGGCCGAGAACCACCGACACCGCCAGGGTGTCTACGTGGAAGGCCCAGAAGCCCATTTCTTTGGCTTCCTGTGCGGTGTGGGCGAAACTCCAGCCATTCACCGGATGCTGACCGTAGGTCAGGTTCGTCAGGTGGTGCTGGATGTAACCCGAAGCGGTATCTGCTGCCATTATTTGCCCCGAACGCTTTAAGGTCTTGAAAATTTCGTTATCAGCAGCGGGGCGAACCAGCTGACCATCAGGGTCAGCAGGTAGACACCGAACAGCATCGGTGCCTCCATGGGTTTCACGCCCGCGAACGTCAGTGCAAAGAGCACGAACGTCAGAATCAGTTTTCCCGCTTCGCCCGCATAAAACGAACGGACGATTTCCCGCGCTGCCCGCGCTCCGCTGAAACGGAACGCCTTGTGGGCGAAATACAGATTCGGCAACCAGGCGATGAGTCCACCGAGCAGAGCCGAATAACCAGCGACGTTTCCACGCCATTGCCAGCACACCGCAGCGGCCAGCAGCAGGACGACGAGTTGGGCCATCAGAACCGGGAAGACCGGTAGGCGATGGAAGGGCAGGCGCTTTGGCATGCGGCGTTCCATCAACTGATGTCCTCGACTATCGAACGCTTTAACTCAATGAATTGGCATAAAAAGTGCCAACAAAATTGCGCGCAGAGTATAGGGGGCCTATCCCCCCCATTCAACTGCCGGGTAGTGTTTTCCGACCATGCGCTACATGGCCAGATGTGGCGAATTGTTTCAGCGGATGTGGGCCAGTACGCCCTGCAATTCGTCGAGGGAGTTGTAGCGGATGACCAACTGGCCCTTGCCCCTGGAGCCGTGTTTTATCTGCACTGGCGAGCCCAGGCGCTCTGCCAGGCGCTGTTCCAGGCGACTGATGTCAGGGTCGGCCTTGGCTTTTGCAGGAGCCGGTTTGGCGGACAGCCACTGGCGAACCAGGGCCTCGGTCTGGCGAACCGTGAGGCCGCGTGCGACAACGTGTCGCGCAGCCTCGACCTGCTGTTCGAGGGGCAAACCGAGCAGTGCACGGGCGTGGCCCATCTCCAGATCGCCGTGGGCGAGCAGCGTCTTGATCTCTTCCGGCAGGGCAATCAGACGCAGCAGGTTGGTGATGGTGACGCGGGACTTGCCCACCGCATCGGCGACCTGCTGCTGGGTCAGCTCGAACTCCTGCTGCAGGCGCTGCAGGGCAACGGCTTCCTCGATGGGATTGAGGTCTTCGCGCTGGATGTTCTCGATCAGCGCCATGGCGATGGCGGCTTCATCGGGAAGCTCGCGCACCATCGCCGGGATCTTGTCCTGGCCGGCCAGCTGGCTGGCACGCCAGCGCCGCTCACCGGCGACGATCTCGAAACGGCCACCACCGATGGGGCGCAGCACGATGGGCTGCATCACGCCCTGGGCACGGATCGAAGCGGCGAGTTCTTCCAGGGCAGTCTGATCCATATCGCGACGCGGCTGGTACTTGCCACGCTGGATCAGATCCAGAGGCACGTATTGCAGTTCACGCGTGTCGACCTGGGCGGCCTCTTCCTGCAGTGCGCTGACGGTGTTGCCACCGAGCAGGGCGTCCAGGCCTCGGCCCAGACCTCGTTTCTTCGCAGCCATGCGGATGTTCCTTAAGCGGTAGCGGTTTTCGCGGCGGCGCGCTGCCTGCGCACCAGCTCGCCGGCCAACGCCAGGTAAGCGAGGGCGCCGCGGGATTGTTTGTCGTAGACCAGCGCCGGCATACCGAAGCTCGGTGCCTCGGCCAGGCGCACATTGCGCGGGATCACGGCGTCGTAGAGCTTGTCGCCGAAATGCTGCTTGAGCTGGGCGCTGACGTCGTTGGTCAGGCTGATGCGCGGGTCGTACATGGTGCGCAGCAGACCTTCGATCTGCAGCTTGGGATTGAGCAGCTGGCCGATGCGCTGGATGCTGTTGACCAGATCGGAGAGGCCCTCGAGCGCGTAGTACTCGCACTGCATGGGGATGATGACGCCATCGGCCGCGACCAGCGCATTGATGGTCAGCATGTTCAACGAGGGAGGGCAGTCGATGAGGATGTAGTCGTAGTTCTCGCGGATCGGCGCCAGGGCATAACGCAGGCGGCTCTCCTTCATCTTCATTTCCAGCAGGGCGACTTCGGCTGCGGTCAGATCACGGTTGGCCGGCAGCAACTGATAGCCGCCATGCTCGGAGAACTGCATGGCCTGGCTCAGGTCGCATTCGCCGATCAGCACGTCATAGATCGAGTGCTCGAGGCCGTGCTTGTCGACACCGCTGCCCATGGTGGCGTTGCCCTGTGGATCGAGGTCGATCAGCAGCACGCGGCGCTTGGTCGCCACCAGTGAAGCAGCCAGGTTGATGCACGTCGTGGTTTTCCCCACGCCGCCTTTCTGGTTGGCGATCGCGAATACCTTGGCCATCTTCTTTCCCCTTAGACCGAGCGACGCAGTATCAACAGATGGCGTTGGCCTTGGCAACCGGGAACCCGCAGCACATGGGTGGCACTGAGACGGAAGTCCGCCGGCAGCGCCTGCAGCTCGTCATCGGGGTGCACGCCCTTCATCGCCAACCAGTGGGTTTCGGCGTTGCCGAGGTGGCGTGTCCAGTCGCTGAAGTCCTGCAGGCTGCTGAAAGCCCGCGAGCTGATGCCGTCGAAAGGCTGCTCGGGTCGATAGGCCTCGACCCGGTTGTGGACAACCTCGAGGTTGGCGAGTTTCAGCTCCAGCTTCACCTGAACGAGAAAGCGGGTCTTCTTGCCATTGGAGTCGAGCAGGGTGAAACGCCGTTCGGGAAACATGATCGCCAGCGGGACGCCGGGCATGCCGCCACCGCTGCCGACGTCCAGCCAGTTATCCCCACGTTCGGCCACGAACGGCACCACCGACAGGCTGTCGAGCAGATGGCGTGACACCATCTCGTCGGGGTCGCGCACGGCGGTGAGGTTATAGGCCTTGTTCCATTTGATCAGCAGGCCCAGGTAGGCGAGCAGTTGTTCCTGCTGCACGGCGCTGAGCTCGATGCCAAGCTCGCGGGCGCCCTGGATCAGTTCTTCGGCGTGACGCTGGGTAACCGACATCAGGCGCTCTGCTCCAGCTTCTGACCCGCGCTGCGCTTCTTCAGGTGAATCAGCAGCAGGGAAATCGCCGCCGGCGTGACACCGGGGATACGACCCGCCTGGCCGAGGGTCGCCGGACGGGTATTGCCGAGCTTGAACTGGATCTCCTTGGACAGCCCGGAAATGGCGCTGTAGTCCAGATCCTCCGGCAGCCTGGTGTCCTCGCTGGCCCGCAGCTTGGCGATCTCGTCCTGCTGGCGGTCGATGTAACCGGCGTACTTGGTCTTGATCTCGACCTGCTCGGCGACCTGGTTATCCACAACCGGGGACTCGGTCACTTCGGCCAGGGTGGCGTAATCGATCTCGGGACGAGCCAGCAGGTTGAGCAGGTTGTATTCATGAGCCAGCGGCGTGCCGAAGCGCTCGGCGATGGCATCGCCCTGCGGTGTGCCGGGGCGAACCCAGGTGCTCTTCAGACGCTGTTCTTCCAGGACGATGCCCTCGCGCTTGGCCTCGAAGGCTGCCCAGCGCTCGTCATCCACCAGGCCCAGCTGGCGACCTTTCTCGGTCAGACGCAGGTCGGCATTGTCCTCGCGCAGGATCAGCCGGTACTCGGCACGCGAGGTGAACATGCGGTACGGCTCCTGGGTGCCCAGGGTGATCAGATCGTCCACCAGCACGCCGATGTACGCCTCGTCGCGACGTGGGCACCAGGCGTCCTTGCCCTGGGCGCGCAGCGCGGCATTGCAGCCGGCCAGCAGCCCCTGGGCACCGGCTTCTTCATAACCGGTGGTGCCGTTGATCTGCCCGGCGAAGAACAGCCCGCCGATGACTTTGGTCTCCAGGCTGTACTTCAGGTCGCGCGGATCGAAATAGTCGTACTCGATGGCATAGCCGGGACGCACGATGTGTGCGTTCTCCATGCCACGGATGCTGCGCACGATCTCCAGCTGCACATCGAACGGCAACGATGTGGAAATGCCATTGGGGTAAAGCTCGTGGGTGGTCAGGCCTTCCGGCTCGATGAACACCTGGTGGCTGTCCTTGTCGGCGAAACGGTGAATCTTGTCCTCGATCGACGGGCAGTAGCGCGGGCCAACACCTTCGATCACCCCCGAGTACATCGGCGAACGGTCGAGGTTGGCCGCGATGATCTCGTGGGTGCGCGCATTGGTGTGGGTGATCCAGCAACTGATCTGCTTCGGCTGGTGCTCGCGCTTGCCGAGGAAGGACATCAGCGGCGTTGGCGTATCGCCCGGTTGTTCGGTCATCACCGAGAAATCCACGGAGCGGCCATCGATACGCGGCGGGGTGCCGGTCTTCAGACGGCCGACACGCAGCGGCAACTCGCGCAGACGCTGGGCCAGGGCGATGGAGGGCGGATCACCGGCGCGGCCACCCGAGTAGTTCTGCAGGCCGATGTGGATAAGTCCACCGAGGAACGTGCCTGTGGTCAAAACCACGGAGTCCGCATGGAACCTGAGGCCCATCTGGGTGACGACGCCTTTGACCTGAGCGTTTTCCACAATCAGGTCATCCGCCGCCTGTTGAAAAATCCACAGGTTGGCCTGGTTTTCCAGGATCTCGCGTACGGCTGCCTTGTACAGCACGCGGTCGGCTTGTGCACGGGTGGCACGAACGGCGGGGCCTTTGCGGCTGTTGAGAATGCGGAACTGGATACCGCCCTTGTCGGTAGCGGTGGCCATGGCGCCACCCAAGGCATCGATTTCCTTGACCAGGTGACTCTTGCCGATCCCGCCGATGGCCGGGTTGCAGCTCATCTGACCAAGGGTTTCGACATTGTGGGTGAGCAGCAGGGTCTTCACGCCCATGCGTGCTGCAGCCAGGGCTGCCTCGGTACCGGCATGACCGCCGCCGATCACGATCACGTCAAAACGGGAAGGGAAATCCACCACGCACCTCGTGCCTGTTGAGAAAGGGGTCTGAAAGAAGGCGGCAAGTATAGGGACTTCGGTCTCCTGAATGAAGCCTCCTGAACAAAAAATAGCCAATCGGCTGACTACCACGCTCTCGAAACCGTTCTCTCTACCCTGATCACTTTCCTCCTCGAAGTACTCATGCCGACTTATAGAAAATAGAAAGAGAGAATTTTTATAAAGCTTGTTCTTTATGTTTATGTATAGAGCGCATCCCATCTGTGGATAAACACCCATGACCCTTGCCATTTCTGATGTACAGCCAAGGATAAGCCTGTGCCGTTCCTGCTCGGTTCCGCTGGGAAAGCTGCTGGATCACTGTGGATGGAAGGGGTGGTTACCCACAGGGGGTGTTATGCCCAGTTTTGTCAGTGGGTTATGGGCAGGGCTCAGGGGAAGTTTTCCACAGGGTTTATCCGTTGGGTTGGCCATCTGTGGATCATCCATGCATGGGGCGGTCGACAGGTCATGCCTGAGTGGAGAACACCCGTGGGTAGAGGAAATCGACCAGGGCACGTACCTTGGGTGAGGGGTGTCTGCTCGCAGGCCAGAGAACGTTGAAGGTGTTGCGGCGTTGCGCGTGTTCCGGGAGAACACGACACAGCTGGCCATTGGCGAGGTATTGGTTGACCGAGAAGTCCGGCAGGCAGGCGATGCCACGGCCCTGGCGGGTGAAACAGACCCGTGTCTCGATGTTGTTGCAGATCATCGATATCGGCAGTTGTACCTCTGCTTCACCAGGGCTCGGTTGCAGCGGCCAGGCTTCCAGCTTGCCACTGTGGGGGAGTCGGTAGTGCAGGCAGGTATGTCGTCGAAGATCACCTGGTGTTTGCGGAGTGCCGCATCGTTGCAGGTAGTGCGGCGAGGCGACCAGTATCAGCTCGAAGGTGCCGAGTCGGCGTGCCGAGAGCCGCGAGTCGGTAGGCTCTCCGGTGCGAATGACGGCATCGAAGCCTTCCTCGATGACATCGACCAGGCGATCGCTGAAATCCAGATCCAGCTCGATGTCCGGATAGGTCGCCATGAATTCGCCCAGCACTGGCAGGATCAGTGAACTCACCAGCGGCAGGCTTACCCGCAGGCGGCCGCGGGGTGCGCTGGTTGCCTGCGACAGTTCCTGTTCGGCTGCCTCCATCTCGGCCAGGATGCGCCGGCTTCGTTCCAGGAACAGCGCACCTTCAGCTGTCAGGGTGATGCTGCGCGTGCTGCGGTGGAACAGCCTCACCCCGAGTTTCTCCTCGAGCCTGGCGATGCTCTTGCCTACCGCCGAAGCCGATATGCCAAGCATCCGACCAGCGACCACGAAGCTGCGGGTTTCTGCGACCTGCACGAATACCGAGAAGCTGTTGAGGCTGTCCATGTTCACCCTGATTGCGGACTTGAATTTCCGTAGTGACCGGAAATCTACTCCACTTTTTCTCTAATTCTCGAGTCCTTATCGTCGCTGCGGTTATCGATCAACGAGGTGACCTGCTGTGATTTCGACTTCCTGCCCAACATGCCAGGCTCTCTGGCACCTTCCCACGACCAGCCCGGAACCCGGTCGCAGTTATCCACAGGATGCGACGGAGCTGTGCCAATGAGTGCCGTGCAGCGCTTGCCATTGGGGGCATTGCTGGCCCTGGCGATGGGAGGTTTCGTGACCATTCTGACCGAGGCACTACCGGCTGGGTTGTTGCCGCAGATGGCGGCCGGCCTGTCGGTTTCCGAGGCGTGGGTCGGCCAGACCGTCACCGTCTATGCTCTGGGTTCGCTGCTGGCGGCGATTCCCTTGATCCTGCTGACCCAGGGTGTACGCCGCAGGCCATTGTTATTGACGGCAATAGCCGGCTTTGCGCTCGCCAATACGGTCACGGCGTTATCCACAAGTCTCTCGCTCACGCTGATAGCGCGCTTTCTCGCTGGCGTCTCGGCGGGGTTGCTGTGGGCACTGGTGGCCGGCTATGCGGCGCGCATGGTGCCACAGCAGCTGAAGGGCAGAGCCATCGCGGTGGCCATGGTCGGCTCGCCTTTGGCGTTGTCGCTAGGCATACCGGCCGGTACCTGGCTCGGGGGGCTGGTGGGCTGGCGTGTCTGTTTCGGCATCATGACGGCGCTGGCAGTGCTGCTGATGATCTGGGTACGCTGGCGCGTCCCGGATTTTCCCGGTCAGGCCCGGGGCTCGCGGCTGGAACTCGGTGCGGTCTTTCGATTGCCCGGCATTCGCCCGGTACTTTTCGTGGTGCTGGCCTTCGTGCTCGCCCACAACATTCTCTATACCTATATCGCGCCGTTTCTCGCCGCCGTCGGCATGCTCGAGCGTATCGATCTGGTTCTGCTGGTGTTCGGCCTGGCATCGCTGTTGGGCATCTGGGTCGTTGGGGTGCTGATCGACCGTCACCTGCGACGAATGACGCTGGCTTGTACCGTGCTGTTCGGCCTTGCATCCGTCGCAATGGCAATCGGGAGTCAGAGTTCGGCGGTCATCTATATCGCCATTGGTATCTGGGGGCTGGCTTTCGGCGGTGTGCCGACACTGTTCCAGACCGCACTGGCCAAGAGTGCAGGCGACTCGGCGGATGTCGCTCAGGCCATGCTGGTGACTGCCTGGAACGCAGCCATAGCCGGTGGCGGCATCGTTGGAGGGTTCTGCTCGAACGGCTCGGTGTCGGCGCGTTCGCGCCGGTTCTGCTGGTGCTGCTACTGGCGACGTTGGTGGTGGTCAGTGGGGCCAGGCGGCATGGCTTCGCCTGAATGCCCGGAGGTTACTTGCCGATGCAGAAGCTGGAGAAGATGCGCCCCAGCAGGTCATCGCTGCTGAACGCGCCGGTGATCTCGCCCAGGGCTTGCTGGGCCATGCGCAAGTCTTCGGCCAGCAGCTCGCCAGCGCCCATCAGGGTCAGCTGATTGCGGCCGTGCTCCAGGTACTGTTGCGCCTGATACAGGGCTTCGAGATGACGGCGACGTGCGCTGAAGCCGCTCTCTGCGGTCTGTTGATAACCCATGCAGGCCTTGAGATGTTCGCGCAGCAGGTCGAGCCCCTGAGTCGATTTGGCCGACAGGCTCAGGGTGACATGGCCATCGGCGCTGGTTACCAGCGCCACGGCCTCAGCGGAGAGATCCGCCTTGTTACGGATCAGCGTGACGCGCGCCGGATCCGGGCGTTGTTCCAGAAACTCTGGCCAGAGCGCGAACGGGTCGGCTGCCTCCGGCGCGGTCGAGTCCACCACCAGCAGCACCCGGTCGGCTTCGCCGATGGCCTTGAGCGCACGCTCGACGCCGATTCTTTCCACCTGGTCTTCGGTATCGCGCAGGCCGGCGGTGTCGACCACGTGCAGGGGCATGCCGTCGATGTGGATATGTTCTCGCAGTACGTCGCGGGTAGTGCCGGCGATATCGGTGACGATGGCCGCTTCACGACCGGCCAGAGCGTTGAGCAGGCTGGACTTGCCGGCATTGGGCCGACCGGCGATGACCACCGTCATGCCGTCACGCAGCAGGGCGCCCTGGCCGGCTTCACGCAGCACTGTGGACAAGTCTGCGCGCACGCCATCGAGCTGATTCAGCACGTGACCGTCGGCGAGGAAATCGATCTCTTCCTCGGGAAAGTCGATGGCCGCTTCGACGTAGATGCGCAGCTGGATCAGCGACTCGGTCAGTGCATGCACGCGCCTGGAGAATTCGCCTTGCAGCGAACGCACTGCATTGCGCGCGGCCTGTTCGGAGCTGGCTTCGATCAGGTCGGCGATGGCTTCGGCCTGGGCCAGGTCGAGCTTGTCGTTGAGGAAGGCACGCTCGCTGAACTCACCTGGTCGTGCCAGGCGCGCGCCCAGTTCCAGGCAGCGGCGCAGCAACAGATCGAGTACCACCGGGCCGCCATGACCCTGTAGCTCCAGCACATCTTCGCCGGTGAACGAGTTCGGCCCGGGGAAGTAGATGGCCAGACCTTCATCGAGCGTCGCCTGATCCGCGCCATGGAAAGGCCCGTGGTGAGCGAAGCGCGGCTTCAGTTCACGGCGGCAGATCGCCTGCGCCATCTGCGCGGCGAGGGGGCCGGATACGCGCACGATCCCCACGCCACCACGACCCTGGGCGGTGGCGACGGCTGCGATGGTATCTCGTGCGTGGTTCATGGCATTTGCTCGCGACTTGGAAAAGGTAATCGGCGGATAGCAAAACGCCCCAATCATGGGGCGTTTGCTCGAGGCTTGGAAGCGTTGGCGAATCAGGCGTTGGCCGGTTTCGCTGCCGCTTCGATCCTGCGGGTAATGTACCACTGCTGAGCGATGGACAGGACGTTGTTGACCACCCAGTACAGCACCAGACCTGCCGGGAACCACAGGAAGAAGAAGGTGAAGATGATCGGCATCAGCTTCAGCACGCGAGCCTGCATGGGATCCGGCGGCGTCGGGTTGAGCTGCTGCTGGATGAACATGGTCGCGCCCATGATGATCGGCAGGATGAAGAACGGATCCTTGATCGACAGGTCGGTGATCCACAGCAGCCAGGGCGCCTGACGCATTTCCACGGATTCCAGCAGCACCCAGTACAGGGCGAGGAATACCGGCATCTGCACCAGGATCGGCAGGCAGCCGCCCAGCGGGTTGATCTTCTCTTTCTTGTAAAGCTCCATCATCGCCTGGGACATCTTCTGGCGATCGTCACCGAACTGCTCTTTCAGCGCTTGCAGTTTCGGCGATACGGCACGCATGCGTGCCATGGAACGGTAGCTGGCAGCCGACAGCGGGAAGAAGATCAGCTTGATGATGATGGTCAGTACGATGATCGACCAGCCCCAGTTGCCCAGCAGGCCATGGATCACTTCCAGCAACCAGAAGATCGGTTGCGCGAGGAACCACAGGAAGCCGTAGTCGACGGTCAGTTCCAGGCCCGGAGACAGGGAACCGAGGTGTTCCTGCAGCTTGGGACCTGCATAGAGCACGGCGCCGGTTTCGGCCTTGGCGCCGGCAGCGACCTGTACGACCGGGCCGGTGAAGCCGACGATGTAGTTGCCCTGGCTGTCCTTGCGGGTCTGGATCAGGTTGGTGCTGTCCTTGGACGGTACCCAGGCGGTGACGAAGTAGTGCTGCAGCCAGGCGACCCAGCCACCTTGCACGGTTTCCTTGAAGGACTGCTTGTCGATGTCTTTCATCGACAGCTTCTTGTAAGGCTCTTCGGTATCCAGACGGCAGCACCCAGGTAGGTGGCGGTGCCGGTGGCGGTCGTCGAGGACGGGTCGCCGCTGTTGTCACGCTTGAGCTGGGCGAACAGGTTGCCGCTCCAGGCCTGATCGCTCTGGTTGTCGATCAGGTAGCGGACGTCGACCTGGTAGGCGGCAGGATCGATGCAGCCGGTCTTCTTCTGCTGCTGTTCGCGCGCGGAGCACTGCGGGTTGAGGCCACGCTTGAAGCTGTAGCGCTTGATGTAGCTCACCCCGTTGTTGCTGTAGGTGAGGTCGACGACCAGGCTGTCCTGACCTTCGGCCAGCTCGTAGCTGGTCTTTTCGCTGTTCCACAGAGCACGACCTGCGGAGCTGTCCGGTGCGTTCTGGCCGATCAGGCCGCTTTGCGCCAGGTAATTGCGCTCGTTGCCATTGTCGAACAGCTGGAAGGGAACGTCCGGACGATCCTGGCGACGGGGGTACTGCGGCAGACGCAGCTGCACGACGTCACCACCGCGCGGGTCGATGGCCAGATCCA
This sequence comes from Ectopseudomonas oleovorans, assembly GCA_045291465.1. GTDB lineage: Bacteria > Pseudomonadota > Gammaproteobacteria > Pseudomonadales > Pseudomonadaceae > Aquipseudomonas > Aquipseudomonas oleovorans_B. The sequence continues at coordinate 240,282 of CP152345.1, forward strand.
GCACGTCGGTCTTGACGCGGATCAGCTCATCGCTGGTTGCCACGGTAGGGGCAACCGCCGCCGCACTGGGCTCGGCCACGGCAGTGGGGATGTCGTCGGTAGCGCTGCTGGAGTTTGCCGCCGGGGTTTCCGGCAGAGCGGGCGTCGCGGCGGTCGAGGTACTTACCTCGGCCGGCAGGGCAGCCTGACCATAATCCTCGTTCCATTGCAGAACCATGAGGTAGGACACGACTGCCAGGGCGACGATCAGGATCGAACGTTGGATATCCATGATTATTCGGCCATCGAAGGGGAACGGGATGTTTTTGCGGGTGGAACCGGATCGAAACCACCGGCATTCCACGGGTGGCAGCGGCCGAGACGGCGAGCTGCCAGCCAGCCGCCACGCAGGAAGCCATGTTGTTCGATGGCTTCGTATGCGTAGCAGGAACAGCTGGGGTAGAAGCGGCAATGGCTGGCCATCAGCGGGCTGATGGCGTAGCGATACACCTGGATACAGGCTAGGGCCGCTTTACGCATGGGGATTGTCGCTTGTCCCGGAGGAGATTTCTGCGTCCCGACTGGGCCGGCTACGGGCCAAGCGTTTCCAGAGTTTGCCGAACTGCTGAGCGAGTTCGGCATTCTCGAGATCGCCTAGCCCTTTGCGGGCGACCACCACGATATCCCAGCCCACCAGGTTGTCCTGGTTGAGACGAAAGGATTCGCGGATTTGACGCTTGATGCGGTTGCGCTCGACGGCGAGCTTGACGCTCTTCTTGCCGATCACCAGACCTAGGCGGGGATGATCAAGCTGGTTATCGCGCGCCAGCAACAGGACACTCTTGCCCGGAGCTTTACCGCTTGGGGAGTCGAAGACTGCCTTGAATTGCCGGGGGTTGAGCAGTCGCTTTTCCCGGCTGAAGCCTCGACTCACCACCTGTCTGGATGAATTAGACAGTCAGACGCTTGCGGCCCTTGGCGCGACGACGCGACAGGACGGCACGGCCGTTCTTGGTGGCCATGCGAGCACGGAAACCGTGGGTACGAGCGCGCTTGATGGTGCTGGGTTGGAAAGTGCGTTTCATGGTGCGTTACCTGGGTGATCGACTAGGGTCGGAATGACCCCGGTTTAAAGAGACCGGCAATTCTAGAGAAAGGCGCGCTGTAGGTCAATTTCCAACCAGCCTTATTCGCCAGATAGAAATAGAAAGAAGGAAAGGGTTTAAAGCTCTTTTTCTGTGTTTATGGTGACTGGTCATGCCAAGGCTTGTGGACAACCTCACCGAACCCTTGCCCGGACTGGACTGGCGCGAATGATAAGGCTGTCCAGAACGTCTGTACCTGCTGTGCGGAGCCTGCGTATTGTCTGAGGACAGAATGCGGCTTTACCCACAGGGCGCTTTTCCCCTTTTCTTTCCCCAGGCTTGTCCAGGGACTTTTCGGGCTCTTATCCACAAGGTTCATGGGGATGCCTGATAAGTCTGGTGAATGTATTAAGGCTTTGATTTTACTTGGCCATCTTCCATATGGCGTGTGGATAACTAGGGCATTGACCGTTACAATGACGGCTGTTTTTTGTATCGTCGCCGGATAGGGGATAGTCAGTGTCAGTGGAACTATGGCAGCAGTGCGTCGAGCTCTTGCGCGACGAATTGCCGGCTCAGCAATTCAACACCTGGATACGTCCCCTGCAGGTCGAAGCCGAAGGCGACGAGCTGCGTGTCTATGCGCCCAACCGTTTCGTGCTCGACTGGGTCAACGAGAAATACCTGAGCCGTCTGCTCGAATTGCTCGGCGAACGTGCCGGTGGTCTGGTTCCCGCGCTTTCCTTATTGATAGGCAGCAAGCGTACCGCTGCTGCGCGTGTTGCACCGACCGCACCGCTTTCTGCGGCAGCACGTGCAGCTCAGCAGCAACCTCAGCAAAGCGTCGTCGCCAGCAAACCGGTGCCGCCGCCTGTGCAGGAAGAACCGTCGCGCGCCAGCTTCGACTCAATGGCTGGCGCAGCTCCACAACCACCGACGCCTGCGGTAGCGCCGCGTCCCGAGCGTACCGTTCAGGTAGAAGGTGGCCTCAAGCACACCAGTTACCTCAACCGCACCTTCACTTTCGACAACTTCGTCGAAGGCAAGTCGAACCAGTTGGCTCGCGCCGCTGCCTGGCAGGTTGCAGACAATCCCAAGCATGGTTACAACCCGCTGTTCCTTTATGGTGGTGTGGGCCTGGGCAAGACTCACCTGATGCACGCGGTGGGTAACCATCTGCTGGCGAAGAACCCCAATGCCAAGGTGGTCTACCTGCACTCGGAGCGTTTTGTCGCCGACATGGTCAAGGCGCTGCAGCTCAATGCCATCAACGAATTCAAACGCTTCTATCGTTCTGTCGATGCACTGCTGATCGACGATATCCAGTTCTTCGCCAAGAAGGAGCGCTCCCAGGAGGAGTTCTTCCACACCTTCAATGCGCTGCTTGAAGGTGGCCAGCAGGTGATCCTGACCAGCGATCGCTATCCGAAGGAAATCGAAGGCCTGGAAGAACGGCTCAAGTCACGCTTTGGCTGGGGCCTGACCGTGGCGGTCGAGCCACCGGAGCTGGAAACGCGCGTCGCGATCCTGATGAAGAAGGCCGACCAGGCCAAGGTCGACCTGCCGCATGACGCCGCGTTCTTCATCGCCCAGCGCATTCGCTCCAACGTGCGTGAGCTGGAAGGCGCGCTGAAGCGCGTGATCGCTCACTCGCACTTCATGGGCCGCGATATCACCATCGAGCTGATCCGCGAGTCGCTCAAGGATCTGCTGGCCCTGCAGGACAAGCTGGTCAGTATCGACAATATCCAGCGCACCACGGCCGAGTACTACAAGATCAAGATTTCCGATCTGCTCTCCAAACGCCGCTCGCGTTCCATCGCGCGGCCACGTCAGGTGGCCATGGCCTTGTCGAAGGAGCTGACCAACCACAGCCTGCCGGAAATCGGTGTGGCCTTCGGCGGTCGTGATCACACCACTGTGTTGCACGCATGTCGTAAGATTGCTGAACTTAGGGGAATCCGATGCGGACATCCGCGAGGACTACAAGAACCTGCTGCGTACCCTTACTACCTGATTCGCAGCTCCACGAGGCAAGGGACTAGACCATGCATTTCACCATTCAACGCGAAGCCCTGTTGAAACCCCTGCAACTGGTCGCCGGCGTCGTGGAACGACGCCAGACGCTGCCGGTATTGTCCAACGTCCTGCTGGTGGTCGAAGGCCAGCAGCTATCGCTTACCGGTACCGATCTCGAGGTCGAACTGGTCGGCCGCGTCACGCTGGAAGACGCCGCCGAGCCGGGTGAAATCACCGTGCCGGCGCGCAAACTGATGGATATCTGCAAGAGCCTGCCAAGCGACGCGCTGATCGACATTCGCGTCGACGAGCAGAAGCTGCTGGTCAAGGCCGGTCGCAGCCGTTTCACCCTGTCGACTCTGCCGGCCAACGACTTCCCCACCGTGGAAGAAGGCCCGGGTTCGCTGACCTTCAACCTGCCGCAAGCCAAGCTGCGTCGCCTGATCGAGCGCACCAGTTTCGCCATGGCGCAGCAGGACGTGCGTTATTACCTCAATGGCATGCTGCTGGAAGTACAGAGCGGTCTGTTGCGTGCTGTGTCACCGACGGCCACCGCCTTGCCATGTGCTCGATGGAAGCTGCGATCCAGCAGGACGGCAAGCACCAGGTCATCGTGCCGCGCAAAGGTATTCTCGAACTGGCTCGTCTGCTCACCGAGCAGGATGCCGAGGTCAGTATCGTATTGGGTCAGCACCACATTCGCGCCAACACGGGTGAGTTCACCTTCACCTCCAAACTGGTAGACGGCAAGTTCCCCGACTATGAGCGTGTGCTGCCGCGTGGTGGTGACAAGCTGGTGCTGGCTGATCGTCAGGGGCTGCGCGAAGCGTTCAGCCGTACTGCGATTCTTTCCAACGAGAAGTACCGGGGCATTCGCCTGACCCTGGCGGCTGGCCTGCTTAAAATCCAGGCCAACAACCCGGAGCAGGAAGAGGCCGAGGAAGAAATCGTCGTCGACTATGCCGGCGGCAATCTGGAGATCGGTTTCAACGTCAGCTATCTGCTGGATGTACTGGGCGTGATGGGTACCGAGCAGGTGCGCCTGATCCTGTCCGATTCCAATAGCAGCGCCCTGCTCCAGGAAGCCGACAACGACGACTCAGCCTACGTTGTCATGCCGATGCGTCTTTAATGTCCCTCAGCCGTATCATGGTCACCGCGGTGCGCAACCTGCACCCGGTGACCCTCTCCCCTCCTCCCGCATCAACATCCTTCACGGCGCCAACGGCAGCGGCAAGACCAGCGTGCTCGAGGCGATCCACCTGCTCGGCCTTGCCCGCTCCTTTCGCAGTACCCGCCTGCAACCCGTCATTCATTATGAGCAGCCTGCCTGTACGGTTTTCGGTCAGGTGCAGTTGGCCGAAGGCGGTTCGAGCAACCTGGGTATTTCTCGCGATCGCCAGGGTGAGTTGCAGATTCGCATCGACGGTCAGAATGCGCGCAGTGCTGCGCAGCTCGCCGACCTGCTGCCGCTGCAATTGATCAACCCGGACAGTTTTCGTCTGCTGGAAGGCGCGCCGAAGATTCGTCGACAGTTTCTCGATTGGGGCGTGTTCCACGTGGAACATCGCTTTCTCGGCGCCTGGCAGCGTCTGCAGAAAGCCCTGCGGCAGCGGAACTCGTGGCTGCGCCATGGTACACTTGACGGTGCTTCGCAGGCCGCATGGGATCGTGAATTGTGCAGCGCTAGCGAGGAGATCGATACCTACCGCAGGGCCTATATTCAGGCGCTGAAACCGGTTTTCGAACGTACCCTTGCCGAGTTGTTGCAGTTGGAAGGGCTGACCCTGAGTTACTACCGCGGCTGGGACAAGGATCGTGAGTTGAGCGAAGTGCTCGCCTCTTCTCTTTTCCGTGACCAGCAGCTCGGGCATACCCAGGCCGATTCCACAGCGCGCCGATTTGCGTCTGCGCCTTGCGGGGCATAACGCGGCAGAGATCCTGTCGCGAGGACAACAGAAACTCGTGGTGTGTGCATTGCGCATCGCCCAGGGCCACTTGGTCAACGAAGCCAAGCGAGGCCAATGTATCTATCTGGTGGACGACCTACCGTCGGAACTGGATGAACAGCATCGTCAGGCATTGTGCCGGTTGCTGGAAGATTTGCACTGCCAGGTGTTCATCACCTGTGTGGATCATGAATTGTTGAGGGAAGGCTGGCAGACGGATACGCCGGTTGCCATGTTCCACGTGGAACATGGCCGTATCACCCAGACCCAAGACCATCGGGAGTGAAGGCATGAGCGAGAACCAAACGTACGACTCCTCCAGCATCAAGGTGCTGAAAGGACTGGACGCCGTACGCAAACGTCCCGGGATGTACATCGGTGACACTGACGATGGCAGCGGTCTGCACCATATGGTGTTCGAGGTGGTCGACAACTCGATCGATGAAGCGCTGGCAGGCTATTGCAGCGAGATTACCATCACCATCCACCCGGATGAGTCGATCAGCGTGCGCGATAACGGTCGTGGTATCCCGGTCGACATGCACAAGGAAGAAGGGGTCTCGGCGGCCGAGGTCATCATGACCGTTCTGCACGCCGGCGGTAAGTTCGACGACAACAGCTACAAGGTTTCCGGTGGTCTGCACGGTGTAGGTGTTTCGGTGGTGAACGCGCTCTCCAAGGAGCTGGTGCTGACCATTCGCCGCAGCGGCAAGATCTGGGAACAGACCTACGTGCATGGCGTGCCGCAGGCACCTCTGGCGGCAGTCGGTGACACCGACGGCACCGGCACGCAGATCCACTTCAAACCATCCGAAGAGACCTTCGCCAACATCCACTTCAGCTGGGATATCCTGGCCAAGCGTCTGCGCGAGTTGTCGTTCCTCAACTCCGGCGTGGGCATTCTGCTGCGCGATGAGCGCAGCGGAAAGGAAGAGCTGTTCAAGTACGAGGGCGGCTTGAAAGCCTTCGTCGAGTTCCTCAACACCAACAAGACCGTGGTGAACCAGGTCTTCCACTTCAATATCCAGCGCGAAGAAGACGGTGTTGGTGTGGAAGTGGCCCTGCAGTGGAACGACAGCTTCAACGAGAACATCCTCTGCTTCACCAACAACATTCCGCAGCGTGACGGTGGTACCCACCTGGCAGGCTTCCGTTCTGCCCTCACCCGCCACCTGAACAACTACATCGAGCAGGAAGGTCTGGCGAAGAAATTCAAGGTCGCCACCACCGGTGATGATGCCCGTGAAGGCCTGACCGCGATCATCTCGGTCAAGGTGCCGGATCCGAAGTTCAGCTCGCAGACCAAGGACAAGCTGGTCTCGAGCGAGGTGAAGACTGCCGTCGAGCAGGAAATGGGCAAGTACTTTGCCGATTTCCTGCTGGAAAACCCGAACGAAGCCAAGGCCGTGGTCGGCAAGATGATCGACGCCGCTCGCGCCCGTGAGGCAGCGCGCAAGGCGCGTGAAATGACCCGCCGCAAGGGGGCGCTGGACATCGCCGGTCTGCCCGGCAAACTGGCCGACTGCCAGGAAAAAGACCCGGCGTTGTCCGAACTGTACATCGTGGAGGGTGACTCCGCGGGCGGTTCTGCCAAGCAGGGCCGTAACCGCAAGACCCAGGCGATCCTGCCGCTCAAGGGCAAGATTCTCAACGTCGAGAAGGCGCGTTTCGACAAGATGCTCTCCTCCCAGGAAGTGGGCACGCTGATCACCGCCCTGGGCTGCGGTATCGGGCGTGAGGAGTACAACATCGAGAAGCTGCGCTACCACAACATCATCATCATGACCGATGCTGACGTCGACGGTTCGCACATTCGTACCCTGCTGCTGACCTTCTTCTTCCGCCAGTTGCCGGAGCTGGTCGAGCGTGGCTACATCTACATTGCCCAGCCGCCGCTGTACAAGGTCAAGAAGGGCAAGCAGGAGCAGTACATCAAGGACGATGAGGCCATGGAAGAATACATGACCCAATCGGCTCTGGAAGACGCCAGCCTGCACGTCAACGAGAATGCTCCAGGCCTCTCGGGTGGGGCGTTGGAGAAGCTGGTTGGCGAATACCGTGGTGTGATGAAAACCCTCGACCGCCTGTCACGTGTCTATCCCAAGGACATCACCGAGCACTTCATCTACCTGGAGCGCATTTCGCTGGAACAGCTCGCTGATCAAGCCTCGATGGATGGCTGGCTGCAGGAGTTCAAAGTGCGCCTGAAGGCTGTCGAGAAGTCTGGCCAGACGTTCAGTGCCAGCTTGCGCGAAGACCGTGAGCGTCACCTGTGGCTGCCGGAGGTGGAGATCAAGTCTCACGGCCTCTCCAGTTACATCACCTTCAACCGCGATTTCTTCGCCAGTAATGACTACAAGTCGGTTACCGCGCTTGGTGATCAGCTGAAGAGCCTGCTGGAAGACGGTGCCTACGTGCAGCGTGGCGAACGCAAGAAGCCGGTCGCCAGCTTCAAGGAAGCACTGGACTGGCTGATGGCCGAAAGCACCAAACGTCACAGCATCCAGCGATACAAAGGTCTCGGTGAGATGAACCCGGATCAGCTGTGGGAAACCACCATGGATCCGGAAGTGCGCCGCATGCTCAAGGTGACCATCGAGGATGCCATCGCAGCGGATCAGATCTTCAACACCCTGATGGGCGATGCCGTGGAGCCGCGCCGCGATTTCATCGAGTCCAACGCCCTGGCGGTGTCGAACCTGGACTTCTGATGGAAGTCGTAGGTCGCTTGCCACTTCGGCCAAAATGATTTGGCCACAGTAAAAATACAGGCCCCTGCTGACGCGAGTCGCAGGGGCTTTTTCTTATCTTGAATCCAGTTGTCCAGGAGACTCTTGCTGCCGGGGACTCACCTACCCCGGTCGAAGAATCTTCAAAAAAACGCTTTTCTGCACGGAGTGCGCTTTTAGGCTGAAGCCTCCAATCATCCAAGGAGCTTCTCCATGAGCCACAAGAACCATCACGCGAACCAGTCCAATCCGAACAATCCCGCACACAAGGCAGCTCAGGATAACCGTGCCAATCAGCTGAATCCGAATAACCCGGCTTACTCCAGTAGCCGTCAAGGTGGGAAACAGGGAAAGTAACCAGGCGGGGCATGCCAGGCCGGGGAGCAATCCCCGGCATTCAAGGAGAAAGTCATGGCGAGAAAGGCCGAATCGAACGGCGTAAAAGAGACTTTGCTTCGTCTGTTTGGACACGACGATGATCGTAGCCTGCTTGCAAAGTTTGCAGGCAGGGATCCACTCAAGAAGCATCGTCTCGATCCAGACAAGAGCGTGAACGTGTTCAGACGCTCCATCGAGGGCGATAACCTCATCAAGAATCTGCTAGCGCTGGACGCTGTGTTCGACAGCCAGGATCTGGTCTGTGAGGTGGCCGAGGGGAAGGTCTCACCCGCGAGACTGCACCATGAGATCGAGCGTGCGAGGGCTAGGCTGGAGAAGAAGCTGCATGCATATGGTTACTGGGTGGATCGACTGAACGCTCTGGAGTCCCTGCTGTGTGAGCAACCCTCGTTGGAGGCCTTTGCCTTGGAGGACAGCCTGTCAGCAGATGGTCAGCTCGGTAATGCAGGCAAGGGAAGTCCGTATGCCCTGCGAGCGGTTCGGCTGTTGGAAAAGGTCGAGGAACAGGGGCGGCGCTCGTTGCTTGGTGCCGAGCAACTGAATGACAAAGCCTGGGCTCTTTACAGGTTGGGTTTGTCCGAACAGGCGGTCGTCGCAGCTCGACAGGCAGTTGATGCAGATCCCCGGCACGCTGAGGCATGGATGTTGTTGGCCGTGCATTGCATCAATCAGAAGAGGACTGCTGGTCGAGAAGTCGCTCACTACCAGTTCCAAAGAGAAGATGCGGAGCCGCTATCGGGTCATGAGCGTTGGGCCGAGGAAATGCGGGACATGGCAGAGGATAGGCTCGCAAAAGCGCTTACCGATCATCGCTCGGTGGTCTTTCCCGCCTTACGCTATTGGCCGCAGGACAAGGAAAACCCTCATCGTCGCTACAGGTATCGCGAGAACTATGAGCAAGTTCGCAACTGGTGCATCGACTGGCTGTACTCGCTCCTTCAACCCAACATTGCATGCTGTGCAGCCGACGTGGATTGGGGACGAGCCTACGAAGTGAACGGGCTTGCAGCAGAGTTTGCCTGGCAGCAGAAACTAAGTGGCTTCACTCGCTGGAGAGGCTGTGGAGAGGCAGCTCATGGACTATCGGAGCTGGAAACCCAGGTCGCCGAGCAGATCTGTAGTGAGTGGGCGGCTCTTGTGGAAAGACGCCAAGACAGTTCCTTTTTTCAGCTGAGTTTTTTCGAGCCACCCCGATCCTTCTTGAGGCTGAAGCTACTGCACATCCACTTTGTCCTTGGGCTTCCCGGCTATGAGGTGATACGGCAACGCTTTGTCGATGATCTCTGTATCCCTCCGTTGGGATGATCTGTCGGTGATAATGCATAGCTCTTCCCTCTTCCAGTCCCTGATTACGCATTGCTCCCGAGTTGGCCTTGAAGAGCTGCAGGTTCATTTCCGTAGGCTGGAGGAGCAGGTCGCTCAGGAACAGAAGAAGAACTTCTCGCTGATGAAGGCCAACCTGTTATGTCGTATTTACCATCACGCATTCGTTCGTGACGAGTTTTCGACATGTTTGAGTGTGGCTCGTGAGGCTCAGTCGTTCCTGGAATCAACGCCGGGCGTCGCCCCTCCTGAATTGGCCATGAGCGACGAGTGGCAACGCAATACGCTCAGCCTGAAGCACTGGAAGTATCTGGAGTTGCGGGCCGCCATCGAGATCGCCACAGATTCGCAGGAGGCTCAGCACGCACTGCTCTCCGTGCAGGAGCCGGCACAGTACTTTGCTGAAGAGGCGGACTACCTGATTTTCGAGGAAGGAGATATCGATGACATCGACGGTGGTGGGTATGTCGCTCCGTATGGTGAATCCATCATCTCCAATGGGCAGTGGTTGGGAGCGCTTCGGTCTTTGGTGACCAGAGGACACTATGTCGAACCTGAAATGGACATATGCGCCCGCACCCTGATCTCCAAGCTGGAACCCATGGTTCTTGAGATGAGTACGCAATGGCAAGCAAGCGGGCTGTGCAGGCAGCTACCGCCTCTCGAATCAGAGTCCGCGCATCCCGAATAGCCTCTTCTTCTTTGCTGCTTAGGTATGCCTTTTGAGATGAACGGGCCCTGGCGGCCTCTTCAGGTCGTGGTAGCCAGTATCTGCGTGTTGCGTCCTGCGTGCTTGGCCGCATAGAGGGCCGTGTCGGCCTTGAGCAGCAGGCTGGTGACATCGTCGTGGGGTGTGGGATTCAGCCCGTGAACGCCTGCACTGAAGCTCAGGGTAATGCTGCGTCCCTCGATCAGTGCCGGGTGCCGGGTGAGCGACTGCCTGAGCTGGTCGACCAGTTCCAGGGCACCGCTGGCGTCGGTGCCCGGCAGGATCAGCAGGAACTCTTCACCGCCGTAACGACCGATGCTGTCGTTGCGGCGCAGGCGCTGCTGCAGGTGCTCCGCGCAGTACCTGAGTACCGCATCGCCTACCAGGTGGCCGTGGTTGTCATTGATCTGCTTGAAGTGATCCAGATCGAGCATGGCGACGGACAGTGGTGTGTGCTGACGGCGGGCACGCTCGAGCTCATCGGCGAGCAGTTCGAGTATCGCCAGGCGATTGGGTATGCCGGTCAGGGTGTCGCGCAGGGCGGTCTGTCTGAGCTCCGATTCGATGCGCTCGCGTGACAGCAGCACCAGGCCGAAGGAGAGCATGATGATGGTGGCCGCACCGATGGCCACCGACACGGTCTGCTTCAGGTTACTGACGTCGTAGTGCATTTCCGTTGGTGCGCCGCTGAGTATGACCATCACGCGGATGCCCAGGCCGAACAGGCTGATACCCGCGCCGATCATCAGAATGCGATGGGCGCGACCGCCGGGTACGGCGTGGATGCGGCTCAGGTGCAGGATGACCAGGCACTGCGTGAAGAGCAGCAGGCAGGCCAGCAACTGGCGTGGCTCCTCGGTGTCGATGAGCAGGGTCAGCAGGGCGCCCAGCAGCAAGGGGAAGGTGAACGCCAGCCGCCAGGGCGGGCGCCGCCCCTGGATCAGCGGCACGCTGACCGTGTAGAACGCCAGGGCCGTGGATAGCAGGGTGTTGGCCAGCACATAGCTGATCCACATCGATACCTGGCCGAACAGGGTGAAGCCGATGTAGGCCAGCGAATGGGAAAGCATGCCCAGCCCTGTGGTGAGCATGCCGTCACGATGGCGCAACTGCCCCACCAGTATCAGGCAACTGCCCATGATCACCGCAACGAGGGCCACCGCTCCGAACAGCGTCTGGGTGTGGGCGACCATGGCTATCTCTCTGCCTTGTAGTTTTCCTTAACTCTAGTGCAATCCCCTGCCCTGGTGTTCGCGACGCATCAGGCCCACCAGTAACGCACCATGTGGAAGAACACCGGAGCGGCGAAGCACACCGAATCCAGCCGATCGAGCATGCCGCCATGGCCTTCGATCATGTGGCCCCAGTCCTTGACACCGCGATCACGCTTGATCGCCGACATGACCAGGCCGCCAGCGAAACCGAGCATGCACACCAGCAAGGCGAACAGCGCCGCCTGCCAGAAGGCGAACGGGGTGATCCAGCACAACATGGCGCCGATCAGGGTGGCCAGGGCGACACCACCGACGAAACCTTCCACCGTTTTCGAAGGCGATAGATTCGGCGCGATCTTGTGCTTGCCGAAGAGTTTGCCGCACACGTACTGCAGCACGTCGGAGAGCTGCACGACGATGATCAGCCAGGCGATCAGCAGCAGGTTGCGACCCTCGTAGCCGGGGATGTCCAGGGTCAGCAGTGCCGGCACGGAGGAGATGCAGTACACGGCGATCATCAGGCCCCACTGCACCTTGGCTGCACGTTCGAGGTAGCGAGTGGTATCGCCGCCCAGCGAGGCGAGGATCGGCAGCAGCAGGAACAGGTAGACGGGAATGAAGATCGCGAACAGACCGTACCAGTCCAGGGCGATCAGCAGGTACTGCATCGGCAGGGCGAAATAGAAGGCTGCCACCAGCGCCGGGTAGTCGCTGCGCCGGGTCGGCGTCAGAGTCATGAACTCGCGCAGGGCGTAGAACGAGACGAAGTAGAACAGCAGGATCACGCCGTTGTTGCCGAACAGGAAGGCGATGCCGATCACCAGCACCATCACCCACCAGGCGTTGATTCGCGCATTGAGGTTATCGATCACCGGGTTCGGGCGGTCGCCGCTGCGTTTCTTGAGGACGAAGCCGACCAGGCTGGCCAGCAGCAGCAGGGCACCGATACCGGCGAACAGCAGCAGAGTATTGCGATCCATCTTCAGGCCTCCTCGGGCGCCAGTGCCAGGAGCGCATTGCGTGCGCGTTCGAGGAAGGCTTCCTTGCCTTCCCCTTCGATCGGTTCCAGTGCCGCGCCGAAGCTCAGGGTGCACAGCAGAGGCAGCGGCAGCGCCCTGCCCTTGGGCATCACCCGATTGAGATTGGCGATCCACACCGGTACCAGCTCCACGTCGGGTCGTGCCTGCGACAGGTGGAAAAGGCCACTCTTGAATGGCAGCAGGGGCTCATCGCCGAGGTTGCGTGTGCCCTCGGGGAAGATGATCAGCGAGTCGCCTGCATCCAGTGCGTCGAGCATCGGTTGCAGCGGACTGACGCCCTCCTCCCTGCGTTCGCGGTCGACCAGTACGCCGTTGAATACCCGGTTGATCAGAAAGCTGCGCACTCCCGGCTTCTGCCAGTAATCGGCGCCGGCCACCGGCCGGGTACGCCGGCGCAGCTCGGGGGGCAGCGACGCCCACAGCAGGACGAAGTCACCGTGGCTGCTGTGGTTGGCGTAGTACAGACGCTGAGTGGCCTGGGCCGTGCTACCCAGCCAGAGTGCGCGGGCACCGGTCAGCAGCCGGGCTGCCGAGGTGATGGCGAAAGCGGTCAATGCGGCGAGCATGAAGACTCCTCAAGCGAAAACCATGAAGATACCGAATACGACGATCATGACCTGCAGCAGCACGCACAGCACCTGTTTGCGCAGCAGGCCCAGTGCACCCTGACAGCGTGAATCCCAGGTACGCACGCCTTGCTCCTGGCCTTGCAGACGCAGATTCAGCAAGGCCTGATCCAGCGCCCGGGTCTGGGCGTCCAGCCCGTCACCGGCTTGGGCGAGGTGCGCGAACAGTTCGGCATCCAGTGCCACGCGCAGTGCCCAGTATTTCTCGACCATGCCAACGACGAGCAACAGGACGCAGAGCGAGGCCGTCGGCAGGCTGGCCGGTGCGCCGAGCCAGGGCGCCAGGCCGAAGAGCACGGCGATCAGGCTCAGGGCGCTGGAGAAACGATCCAGGCTGCGCCCGTGTCGCAGCAAGGCCGCCACCAGGAGCAGGTCAGCCGGCATGGGCGATCTCCATGCGCGGCGCGTTATCGAGCAGGCCTTGCAAAGCGGCGAGATGCGCAGGACCCAGAACGACTCGTGGCCGTGCCTGACGGATCAGCGCAACAGCGCTGTCGACATCCTGGCAACGGCCGCTGTGCAGCAGCCAGGCGGCCACGGCGGTGGCACTGCGTGAGTAGCCAAGGGCGCAGCACACCAGCAGCGGGCCCTGGTGGCGCAGGCGCTCGATGGCCTCGGCGGCGTGTTGGCAGGTCAGCACATCAGGTGCGACCAGATCCAGTGATGGCAGGCTGCAATAGGCCTTGGGTATGCGCTGCAGCGGCAGTTCGGCGCAGAGGTCGACCAGGCTCGCATAGCCGTGCAGATCGGCAGGGGCCGGCAGGCGGCCGAGGTAGATGCCCTCCACCACCTGGCCAGGTACGGGCTGGCGGTACGTCCACAGCCGCGAATTGATCCAGGCACCGAGCAGATAAGGCGCCAGCAGCACCGTGGCGGCCGGACTCAGGCGCCCATTGGCCTGTTTCTGAAAGCCGGTTGCGCCGAACAGCAGGTAGTTGAGTGCCACCATGGTCAGCGAGATGGCCGGCCAGAACGACCACAGCCAGGCTCCCCCAGGTTGACCGCCAGCGCGCAGCACAACAGGGCACCGAGGCTGTAGCGCAATGCCAGGCGCCAACGACGCGGATCGCTGGCCAGGCGCAGGCGTTGCAGAGGGGTATCTCCCTCCAGCGGCAGCAGCCAGAGGCAGAAGAAGCCGGCCAGCAGTCCGGTGGGAATGTCGATGAAGTGGTGCTGCCAGGTGGTCAGTACGGAGATGCCGATCAGCGTCATCCACAGGTGCAGCACACCACGCAGCCAAAGGTTGCGAGTGTGATTGGCGAACATCGCCCAGATGACCACCAGCAGCGTGATATGCAGCGAGGGCGCCTGGTTGAAGGGTTTGTCGAAGCCCATCAGTACGTCGAACATCAGGCCGAAGGTGCCGTCCAGCGGCGGACGCTCGAAAGTGAAGCGCAGCGGCCAGAGCAGGAAGCAGGCCACGCAGATCACCTGCGCGGCAAGCAGGCGCTGGGCGTGGCGATCCATCTCGCGGCGACAGATGGGTAGCAGGAAGGACAGGCCGTAGAGCAGGTCGATCGACCAGTACGGCACGATCGTCCATGGCCAGAGTGGTATCTGCGGTTCCCAGGCGAAGACCAGACTGCCGACATCGTCCCGTTGCCCGCTGAACCAGTTGGCGAAGCCATAACTGGCGAAGAACAGCGGGCCGAGCAGTAGCAGCCAGAATACGCCACGCTTCCACAATCCCTGTTCGCGGACGCTTTCCATCAGCCTGTCCGCTGCGCCAGAGACACGCTGAAGATGCCCCATTGGTCGATGCGCTGCGCCACCTTGCGAAAGCCTGCCGCTTCCACCAGTTGATCCATCTCCGCCTGGCTGCGGCGGCGCATGACCCAGGCCTGGCCATCGCGGTGGCTGGTCAGGGCGCGGGCGATCAGCTCCAGCTGCGGGTGCCAGGGTTGGCCGGTGTAGATCAGGTAGCCGCCCTCTTCGACGGCTGCCGCCAGGCCGGCCAGCGAGTCGCCGACCATCTGGTTGCTGCCGAACAGCTCGTAGAGGCCGGACACCACCGCCAGCGTCGGTTTGGGGTCGAGCGCGGCCAGATCCTCGCGATCGAAGGCATCGCCTTTGACGAAGCGGGCGATGTCGCCCAGGCCCTTCTGCTGAATCAGGGCGTTGCCGTCGCGCACGTTGATGTCGCTGTAGTCGCGCAGGAGGATCGAGTCAGGACGCTGCTCCTGGCCTTCCAGCGACTCGAGGATGTAACGGCCATGGCCGGCGGCGATATCGACGATGCGCACCGCCCTGCCCGCATCGCGCAGTTTGCCCATGGCCAGGCGCAGCAGTTCCTCGGCATGCAGCTTGCGCTGGCGGATGCCGCGCCAGCCGATGGAGTCCAGGTAGTTCTGGTCGATCAGGCGGCCCAGCGCGCCCTTGCCGGTGGGTTGGTTGCGGTAGACATAATCGAGGGTGCTGCCGGAGTCGAAGCCGGTGTCGAAGCCCAGCTTCACACCGGCCGAAAGACCACTGCCCAGGCGCATGCCCGCTCGGGTGGCGCGCCAGTAGAGGTCGCGCAGAGAGTTCTTCGGCAGCGGTGCGGCCAGCTCCTCGGCTTCGGCGCAGGTCACGCCGAGGCGGTCGGCATCGAGCAGTGACGGCCGCGTCACGGGCTCCTCGAAGTTGCGCAGGATGAAGCGTCGCGCCCGGCTCAGGGCATGGGCGCGGTCACGCTCGCCGAGGGTGTCGTGGAAGAAACCGGGTAGCAGGTGCTTTTCCTTGCGCAGGCTGCCGAGGCGT
Source organism: Ectopseudomonas oleovorans (assembly GCA_045291465.1). GTDB lineage: Bacteria > Pseudomonadota > Gammaproteobacteria > Pseudomonadales > Pseudomonadaceae > Aquipseudomonas > Aquipseudomonas oleovorans_B. Next base: position 256,093 of record CP152345.1, read on the forward strand.
TCGAAGAAGTCTTCCTGCGGTTTGCGATGGACGACGAAGTCGGCGCCGGAAATCAGCAACTGGGTCGGCACCTGGATCGCCTGGGCGTCTGCGACGATGCGATCAGCCGCTTCGTACAGGCCGAGCAGCATGGTCACCGAGATGGGCCGTGCGATCAGCGAGTCGTTGTCGAAGGAGGCGATACGCTCGGCATCATGGCTGAGGAACCTGGCCTTCACGTAGCTGTTGACGAAGAAGTTGCCGCGCCAGGCGTGCAGCAGCTTCAGGCCGGGGCGAGCGAAGGGTACGTAGAGCTTGACCCTGAATGCAGGCGAGGCGAGAACCAGGCAGCGCACCCTGGGCGCATAGTCATGCGCCCAGGTGGCGATGATCACCGCGCCGACACTCTGCGCCACCACGGCCAGATCCTCTTCGGCGATGCCGTGTGCGCCGCCGATGTGTTCGACGAAGGTCTGCACGTCGCGCACGCTGGTGGCGAAGCTCGGGCTGTCGCCGCGCGCACCGGGGGACAGGCCGTGGCCCCGCGCATCCCAGGCGAAGAAGTCGCAGTGCGGCAGCTCCAGTTCGTCCACCAGGTGGGCCATGCGCCCGCCATGCTCGTGGCCGCGGTGAAACAGCAGCACGGCCTGGCGCGGGCCATCCGTGGGGGCGCTTGCCGGCCAGTGGCGATAGCTCAGCTCGACACCGTCATGGGTGGTGAAGGTATGCAACTGCACGGGGCGCATGGAATCTCCTTATTCCCAGAGAGGGCTCAGGCCGTTTCGGCCAACCCATGGCGAACGCGGTTATAGAGGGTATAGAGCAGCAGTGCCAAGACCACGGCAAGCAGGAAATTGATCCACAGGGCCGTGAACAGGCCGGTGGCGACGCCAGCGCCGAGCACGCCGAAGCAGAAGGCTCGGTCGCTCTTGCCCATCGGCCCGTCATAGCGTCGCGAGGCGCCGACCATGGGGCCGAGCACGCCGGCGTATTCGCTGATCACTGCCAGCAGCACCACGAGGATCACCAGCAGCGGCGAGACGCCAGGGAGCAGGGCGAAGGGCAGGTACAGGGCGCTGTCGGCGACCACGTCACACAGCTCGTTGAGGTAGGCCCCGAGCTTCGATTGCTGGCCGAACTCGCGGGCGAGCATGCCGTCCACGGCATTGAGTGCCATCCGCAGGAGCATCCACAGAGGAACCAGAGCGAACAGCCAGGTGATCGAGCTGAACGCTGTGAGCAGGGCGCCGAGCAGCACGGAGACGACGGCGGCAGCCAGGGTCACCTGATTGGCGGTGACGCCATGCGCATGAAGGCGTTCGACGCCAGGGCGCAACAGGTTCTGGAAGGCAGGCTTGAGCTGGTAGATCGATGGCATGGCAACGAATTCCCTTTACTGGTCGGATGATCGGCCATCGCAGCGAGCGAGACTGTGCGCTTGTCGAGGTAAAAGCGGATTTGTCGACGCTCATGTGTAGGGCGGGTGCAACCCGCCAGAGCGCTGATGGCAGGTTGCACCCGCCTGAGGCGACAACTTATACCCTGTTGGGCGATTTTCCCAGCACAGCCGATTCGCCAGGAAAATCAGCTAGATGCAACAAATGATGGCTCTTTGATTGCATTTCATGCACAGCTTATCCACAGATCAGGCCGTTTCGCCCAGGCGGCTCAGCTGTGGCTCTTCACCGCGTAGCTCGGTCTGCTGCCGGCAAGCCCACTGGAAGGCTCGCTCGTTGAGCTCGGCGATGGCACGCGGGCCCTCGCCCTCGGCGTACATCGGCTGGCCGATGATCACCTCAATGGTGCCCGAGCGTTTGCCCCAGCCCGCCTTGGGCCAGAATTCGCCGGCGTTGTGGGCGATTGGCAGTACCGGCAGGCCGGCGTTCACTGCCAGGGCGGTGCCGCCGCGAGAGAACTTGCCGATCTGGCCTGGCGGAATCCGCGTGCCTTCGGGGAACACCAGTACCCAGGCGCCCTGCTTGAGGCGTTCGTCACCCTGCTTGGCCAGTTGCTTGAGCGCTGCCTTGGGGTTGCTGCGGTCGATGGCGATGGGCTTGAGCAACGCCATGCCCCAGCCGAAGAACGGCACGCGCAACAGCTCGCGCTTGACCACCTGGCTGAGCGGCTCGAAATAGGCGGAGAGGAAGAAGGTTTCCCAGGTGCTCTGGTGGTTGGCGAGAATCACGCAGGGGCGCTCGGGGATATTCTCCACGCCACGCACTTCATAGCGGATACCGACGATCACTTTGGCCAGCCACACCGCGCAGCCACACCAGGCCTGAACCACGAAGCGGTAGCGTTGGCGGAACGGCAGCAAAGGGGCGACCACCAGGCTGATCAGGCACCAGAAGAACGAGCTGGACGACAGCAGCAGGTAGAAAAGCGTGACTCTGAATGCCTGCACGATCGCCATGAAACTTCACACCTTATGAGAGCAGTTGATCGGCCACCGCTGCCAGATCATCGAATACCAGGGTTCCTGGCGGCAACGGCTTGGCCAGGGTACGTTCGCCCTTGCCGGTTTTCACCAGCACAGGCTGACAATCGACGGCCAGTGCCGCCTGCAGGTCACCGCTACTGTCGCCAACGAACCAGATTCCTGCCAGTTCCGTGGCGTAATGCGCAGCGATCTGCCTGAGCATGCCCGCTTTCGGCTTGCGGCAATCGCAGCCGTCGTCCGGCCCGTGTGGGCAGTAGACGATCAGGCCGACTTCCCCACCCTGCTCTGCCACCAGCTCGCGCAGGCGCCCGTGCATCGACTCCAGGGTCGCCAGGTCGTAGTAGCCACGGGCGATGCCGGACTGGTTGGTGGCCACCGCCACCGTCCAGCCAGCCTTCGACAGGCGGGCGATGGCGGTGATCGACGACGCGATCGGCAGCCACTCGTCGAGCGTCTTGATGTAGGCGTCGGAGTCTTCGTTGATGACGCCGTCGCGGTCGAGAATCAGCAGTTTCATGCAGCCACGTAGAACCTGAGGTAGGAACGAACGCTGCCCGTGGAAATTTTTCACGGGCAGCGTCTGGCATCAGCCGAGCAGCGAGATGTCCGCCACGCCGAGGAACAGCCCGCGCAGGCGGGCCAGCAAGGCATAGCGGTTGGCGCGTACGCGCGCATCCTCTGCGTTGACCAGAACGGCCTCGAAGAAGGCGTCCACCGGCTCGCGCAGGCTGGCCAGCTTGGCCAGGGCCTCGCTGTACTGGCGGGCGGCGGCCAGCGGTTGCACCGCATGGTCGGCCTGCTGGATGGCGGCGTTGAGGGCGAACTCGCTGGGGTTATCGAAGTAATGCGCCTCGACCTGGGCGGCGACACCGCCTTCGGCCTTGCTCAGCAGATTCGACACACGCTTGTTGGCCGCGGCCAGGGCAGCGGCCTGCGGCAACTTGCGGAAGGCCTGCACGGCCTGCACGCGCTGGTCGAAGTCCAGCGGCGATGTCGGGTTCACCGCACGCACGGCCTGGTAAACGGCAACCTCGATGCCTTCATCCTCGTAGCGCGCGCGCAGGCGGTCGAAGATGAATTCCAGCACCTGGGCGGCCAGGCCGTCGGTCTTGACCTTGCCGGCGTACTGGGCGACAGCGAAGTCGACCGCGGCGGCCAGATCCAGATCCAGGCCCTTCTCGATCAGGATGCGCAGCACGCCGAGGGCGGCGCGACGCAGGGCGTAGGGGTCTTTCGAGCCGGTCGGCAGCATGCCGATGCCGAAGATGCCGACCAGGGTATCGAGCTTGTCGGCCACGGCCACGGCTGCGCCGGTCAGGGTGCTCGGCAGTTCGGCTCCGGCACCACGCGGCATGTACTGCTCGTTCAGGGCCAGGGCGACATCCTGCGGCTCACCGTCATTGAGTGCGTAGTAGTAACCGGCGATGCCCTGCATCTCCGGGAACTCGCCGACCATCTCGGTGGCCAGGTCGCACTTGCTCAGCAGGCCGGCACGGGCGGCGCGCTGTGCATCGCCGCCGACTTCGCGAGCGATGAAACCGGCCAGGGCGGAAACGCGCTGGGCCTTGTCGAACACCGAGCCGAGCTGGGCCTGGAACACTACGTTGGCCAGGCGCTGGTTGAAGCCTTCGAGCTTCTGCTTCTTGTCCTGCTTGAAGAAGAATTCGGCATCGGTCAGACGCGGGCGCACGACCTTCTCGTTACCCGAGACGATCTGTGCCGGATCCTTGGACTCGACGTTGGCCACGGTGATGAAGCGCGGCAGCAGCTTGCCGTCCGCATCGAGCAGGCAGAAGTACTTCTGGTTGTCCTGCATGGTACTGATCAGTGCTTCCTGCGGCACATCGAGGAAGCGTTCCTCGAACGAGCAGACCAGCGGCACCGGCCATTCGACCAGGGCGGTCACTTCATCCAGCAGCGCCGGCGGCACGATGGCCGTGCCCTGCTCGGCGGCAGCCAGTTCATCGACGCGGCGAGAAATGATCTCGCGGCGCTCGGCGAAGTCGGCCAGCACGTAGGCACTGCGCAGGTCTTCGGCATAGTTGGCCGGGCTGCTGATGCGTACGTCACGGTTGGCATGGAAGCGATGGCCACGGGATACCCGTCCTGCCTTCTGCGCGAGGATCTCGCAATCGACCACGGTGTCGCCGAACAGCATCACCAGCCACTGGGTCGGGCGCACGAACTCGTCGCGACGAGCGGCCCAGCGCATGCGCTTGGGAATCGGCAGATCGTTCAGCGAGTCCTGCACGATGGTCGGCAGCAGGTTCACTGCCGGCTGGCCGGGGATGTGCTGGGCGAAACGCAGCTTCGCGCCGCTGCGGTCGATTTCGGCGATGTCCACGCCGCACTTGCGGGCGAAGCCGAGAGCGGCCTGAGTCGGGTTGCCATCGGCATCGAAAGCGGCCTGGATGGGCGGGCCGTCGAGGTTCATGCTGCGGTCGGCCTGCTGCTGCTCGAGTTGCTCGACCAGCACTGCCAGACGGCGCGGCGCGGCGTATACGCGGCTGGCCGCGTAGCTCAGGCCGGCGCTCTTGAGGCCTTTCTCGATGCCGGCCAGGAAGGCGTCGCCGAGGCTTTTCAGGGCTTTTGGTGGCAGTTCTTCGGTGCCCAGTTCGACCAGGAAATCTTGTGCACTCATGCTTGCGCCTCCAGCTTGGCCAGTACTTCATCACGCAGTTCGGGGGTGGCCATCGGGAAGCCGAGCCTGGCGCGCGCCTGCAGGTAGCTCTGCGCCACGGCGCGGGCCAGGGTGCGTACGCGCAGGATGTACTGCTGGCGCGCGGTCACCGAGATGGCGCGGCGGGCGTCCAGCAGGTTGAAGGTGTGCGAGGCCTTGAGCACCATCTCGTAGGTCGGCAGCGGCAGCTCCAGCTCGATCAGGCGGTTGGCTTCGCTCTCGTAGAAATCGAACAGCTCGAACAGCTTTTCGACGTTGGCGTGCTCGAAGTTGTAGGTGGACTGCTCCACCTCGTTCTGGTGGAACACGTCGCCGTAGGTCACGGTGCCGAACGGGCCGTCGGTCCAGATCAGGTCGTAGACCGAGTCGACGCCCTGCAGGTACATGGCCAGGCGCTCCAGGCCATAGGTGATCTCGCCGGTCACCGGGTAGCATTCGATGCCACCGACCTGCTGGAAGTAGGTGAACTGGGTGACTTCCATGCCGTTGAGCCAGATTTCCCAGCCCAGACCCCAGGCGCCGAGGGTCGGCGACTCCCAGTTGTCCTCGACGAAGCGGATGTCATGGACTTCCGGGTCGAGACCGATGGCCTTCAGGGAACCCAGGTACAGCTCCTGGAAGTTCTCCGGGTTGGGCTTCAAGACCACCTGGAACTGGTAGTAGTGCTGCAGGCGGTTGGGGTTCTCGCCATAACGGCCGTCGGTCGGGCGACGCGAAGGCTGCACGTAGGCGGCGTTCCAGGTTTCCGGGCCGACGGCGCGCAGGAAGGTGGCGGTGTGGAAGGTGCCGGCGCCCACTTCCATGTCGTAGGGTTGCAGCACCACGCAGCCCTGCTCGGCCCAGTAGTTCTGCAGGGCCAGGATCAGATCCTGGAAGGTGCGCACGGCAGGCTTGTTCTGGCTCACGAAAAAATCACCTGTGGAGGCTTGCGAGGGAAAGCCGGGGAGTATATCGAAACTCGGCGCAGGCCGCAGGGTACGGCACATCGGCATTATCGTGCGAATACCGATGCTGTATTTATATCCAGTTGTTTTGTGGTTATAGTCGCCGCTTCATCCTGACCGAGGCCTACCGCCATGCCCCGCTGCTTCTGGTGTAACGACGATCCGCTGTATCAGGCCTATCACGACGCAGAGTGGGGGGTGCCGCAGCGCGATGCGCGGCATCTGTTCGAGATGCTGCTGCTCGAGGGCGCGCAGGCCGGTCTGTCCTGGATCACCGTGCTGAAGAAGCGTGAGCGTTATCGCCAGGTGCTGCATGGTTTCGATCCCGAGCGCCTGGCGCGCCTGGGGGACGAGGAGATCGAGGCGCTGATGCAGGAGCCCGGCATCATCCGCAACCGCCTCAAGCTCAAGGCCGTGCGGCAGAACGCCCAGGCCTGGCTGAGGCTGGAAGACCCGGTGACCCTGCTCTGGTCATTCGTCGGTGGTGCGCCGAAGATCAATCATTTCAGCGGACGCGGCCAGGTACCGGCGGTGACGCCGGAGGCCGAGGCGATGAGCAAGGCGTTGAAAAAGGCCGGTTTCACCTTCGTCGGGCCGACCATCTGCTATGCGTTCATGCAGGCCACGGGTATGGTGATGGATCACACCACCGACTGCGACCGATACGCGCAACTGAAGGGCTCATGAGCACCATCACCACGCTGGAAGAACTGCTGGCACTTTACGGCGAAAGCCATGAGCGCTCGCGGCGCAAGGAACTGCCGCGGCTGATCGAACCCTACCGCACGCTGATCGAGGCCGCGCCTTTCGCGGTACTGGCCAGCGCGGGCCCTGACGGGCTGGATTGTTCGCCGCGCGGCGATGCGCCAGGTTTCGTGCGGGTTCTCGATGACCAGACCCTGCTGCTGCCGGATCGCCCCGGCAACAATCGCATCGACAGCCTGCGCAACATCGTGCAGAACCCGCAGGTGGCGCTGCTGTTCCTGATTCCAGGCGTCGGCGAGAGCCTGCGGGTCAATGGTCGTGCCGAGATATCCCTCGATCCCGAACTGCTGGAGCTGGGCCGTGCCCAGGGCAAGTTGCCGCGCAGCGTACTGCGTATACAGATCGACAGCTGCTACTTCCAGTGCTCCAAGGCGGCGGTGCGTTCCGGCCTGTGGGATGCCTCGCGACAGGTCGAGCGAGCCAGCCTGCCCAGTGCTGGCGATATCTTCCGCTGCATCGATGAAACGTTCGACGTCGAGGCCTACGAGCGCGATCTGCAACAGCGGCTTCGGACGAGCCTTTACTGACTGCATCGGCTCACGTCGCTACACTTGGCGCTTTTCCGAGCGGTTGGAGTCTATCGTGGATAAACTCAAGGGCGCCCTGGTGGTGGGCTTCCTGCGCCTGTTCGCACTGCTGCCCTGGCCTGCGGTGCAGGCGGTAGGCAATGCCATCGGCTGGTTGATGTGGAAGCTGCCGAACGCGTCACGCAGCGTGGCGCGCATCAACCTGAGCAAGTGCTTTCCCGAGCTGAACGAGGCCGAGCTGGACAGGCTGGTCGGGCAGAGCCTCATGGACATCGGCAAGACCCTGACCGAAAGCGCCTGTGCCTGGATCTGGCCGGCGCACAAATCGCTCGAACTGGTTCGCGAAGTGGAAGGCCTCGAAGTGCTGCAACAGGCTTTGGCTTCCGGCAAGGGGGTGGTCGGTATCACCAGCCACCTGGGCAACTGGGAGGTGCTCAACCACTTCTACTGCAACCAGTGCAAACCGATCATTTTCTACCGTCCGCCGAAGCTCAGAGCCGTCGACGAACTGCTGCAAAAACAGCGTGCGCAGATGGGCAACCGCGTCGCCCCATCGACCAGGGAAGGCATCCTCAGCATCATCAAGGAAGTGCGCAAGGGCGGTGTCGTGGGGATTCCTGCGGATCCGGAGCCGAGCCGTTCGTCGGGTGTCTTCGTGCCCTTCCTTGGCACCAGAGCCCTGACCAGCAAGTTCGTGCCCGGCATGCTCGCCGGCGGCAAGGCTGTCGGGGTGTTCCTCCATGCGGTGCGCCTGGATGACGGCAGCGGCTACAAGGTGATCTTCGAAGCCGCGCCCGAAGGCATGTACAGCGAGGATGTGGAAGTGGGTGTGGCGGCCATGAGCGAAGTGATGTCGCGCTACGTGCGCAACTACCCGAGCCAGTACATGTGGAGCATGAAGCGTTTCAAGAAGCGCCCCGATGGCGAGGCCAGGTGGTACTGAGCCATCTGTAGACGCTGGTGCGCACGGCGCACCCTACTGCTTGCAAGGCGCCTCGATGGCGCCTTTTTTCCGCCGCTCGCTGGGCCTTGTCATGGGAATGCGCTATTAAAGGGGGACTCGCTTGCCCATTTCTGGAGCTGTCATGTCGAACCAGCGTCAGCAGGTACGTACCCCGATGAAGTGCCGAATCAGGATCAGCCACCCGAGCTTCGGTGAGCTGCTGGCGCAGACTCGTGATCTGTCCGATAGTGGTGTCTATGTGAAGCATCCCGATATGGCGAGCCTGTCGGTCGGTGCCGAAGTGATCGGCCAGGTGCAGGATCTGCCGTTTCCCGCTCCGGTACTGAAAATGGAAGTGATGCGGGTGGATGCCGAAGGAGCGGGCCTGCGCTTTCTCGGCGAAGCTTGAGAGCTCGTTCAATAGCCGCCGTGCATCGGCCTGGGGTGGCTGCAAGGTGATAGCGTCGGAGCGGCATGTACACGGAAAGTTTCGGATCACTGGAACATTTTGTTACATCTGTACTCTGATCAAAACCTCACTCCGAGGCGGCGTCCATCAGAGGCGTTTTCGACATGAGTCGAGCGGCACCCGAACTTCCCGCTGACGGCGCAGATGCGCCAGATTTTTCCCCTTCCCCCCAACCCGGCTGGCTGCAACGCAACCGGCACCTGATCGGCCTGAGCCTTTCGCTGCTGCTGTTCGGCCTGGCGCTGGTGGCCTGCTGGCACCTGGTGCGCGAGATCAATCCGGATCAGGTGCGTGAATCGCTGGCGTCAGTACCGCCGCAGGCGCTGCTGGGGGCTTTGCTGGCGACCGTCCTGGGTTTCATGGTGATGCTGGCCTACGAGTGGTCGGCCAGCCGTTATGCCGACGTCGACCTGCCGCCCCGTACTCTGGCGCTGGGCGGTTTCTGCGCCTTCGCCATCGGCAATGCCGTGGGGTTGTCGGCACTGTCCGGCGGGTCGGTACGTTATCGCCTGTATGGGCGCAACGGCCTTGGTGCGGGCGATGTGGCGCGCATGAGCCTGTTCGCCAGCCTGTCGCTCGGCGTCAGCTTGCCGATACTCGCGGCGCTGGCGGCCTTGTTCGATCTCGAAGATGCCTCGGCCGCGTTGCGCCTGTCCGCGCCTGTGCTGACGGTGCTGGCGGTTGCCGTACTGGTCGCGGCGCTGGTCCTGGTGCTGCTGATCAGTCGCAAGCGTCTCGCCGAGCGGCCGGCCCCTGGCTGTTGGCAGGTCGACCTGGGACGCTTCAGCCTGCGTCTTCCCGGTTTGCGCATGAGCCTGACTCAGTTGCTGATCAGCAGTCTCGACGTGCTGATCGCTGCCAGCGTGCTGTATCTCCTGCTGCCCGAAGCGCCGCCCTTCTCCTCCTTCGTGCTGATCTACATGCTGGCGCTGGCGGCCGGTGTGCTCAGCCATGTGCCGGGCGGTGTCGGAGTGTTCGAGGCTGTGCTGCTGGCAGCCTTTTCCTCGCGTATCGACCCGGCCGGACTGGTGGCGGCCATGTTGTTGTATCGCCTGCTTTACGTGGTGTTGCCGCTGGTGGCTGCAGGGCTGCTGCTGCTGGCTGCCGAAGCGCGCCGTCTGTGGTTTCCGCGTCAGGTGGCGCGTGTGGCCAGTGGTATGGCGGTACCGCTGCTGGCGCTGCTGGTGTTCTGTGCGGGCACGGTGCTGTTGCTCTCGGGGGTGACGCCGACGATGGACGAGCATCTGGAAGCCCTGGGCTTTCTCATGCCGCCGCAACTGATCGCCGCTTCGCACCTGGCGGCCAGCCTGGTCGGCACGCTCTGCCTGCTGTTGGCCCAGGGGCTGCGCCGTCGCCTGTCGGCGGCCTGGGCGCTGACTCTGGTGCTGCTCTGCCTGGGTGTGGTGCTGTCGTTGCTCAAGGGCTTCGACTGGCCGGAGGCGCTGGCCCTGGCTGCCATCGCCGGTCTGCTGGCCCTGTTCCGGCGCGAGTTCTATCGGCGTAGCCGGCTGATGGATGTGCCGGGGTCCGGCATCGTACTGGCGGCCACCGCCGGAGTGATCGGGGCTTCGGTCTGGCTGCTGCTGTTCGCCTACCAGGATGTCGCCTACAGCCATCAGCTGTGGTGGCAGTTCGAGCTGGATGCCAATGCACCGCGCGGCCTGCGGGCGGCGCTGGGCAGTGCACTGGTGCTGCTGGCGGTCGGTCTGACCTGGCTGCTGCGTGCCACGCCACCGAGCATCAGCCTGCCGGATCAAGATGCCTTGTTGCGTGCCCGCGCCATCGTCCAGGCCTCGCGTCAGCCTGAAGGTGGCCTGGCGCTCAGTGGCGACAAGGCCCTGCTGTTCCACCCTGATGGCGAAGCCTTTCTCATGTATGCCCGCCGCGGGCGCAGCCTGGTGGCGCTGTTCGATCCGATTGGCCCACCTGCTGCGCGCGCCGAGCTGATCTGGCAGTTCCGCGACCTGTGCGATCGCCACCATGCGCGTCCGGTGTTCTACCAGGTGCGCGCCGAGAACCTGCCCGGCTATATCGACATCGGTCTGACCGCGCTGAAACTCGGCGAAGAGGCACTGGTGGATCTCAAGACCTTCGACCTGGCCAGCAATGGCAAGGAGATGAAGGCTCTGCGCTACACCTGGAACCGTGGCCAGCGTGATGGATTGAGCCTGGAGTTGCATGCGCCCGGTCAGGTGCCGATGGAAGAGTTGCATACCATCTCCGATGCCTGGTTGCAGGGCAAGAACGTGCGCGAGAAGGGCTTTTCCCTCGGCCGCTTCAGCCCCGAATACCTGGCCCACTTTCGTGTCGTGGTGGTGCGCTTCGAGGGGCGTGCAGTGGCCTTCGCCAACCTGCTGGAATGCGAGACACGTGCCGTGGCCAGCCTCGATCTGATGCGTGTGCTGCCGGATGCGCCGAAGTCGACCATGGAATTTCTCATGCTCGGCCTGATCCAGCAGTTCCAGAGCGAGGGCTATGCCCGCTTCAGCCTCGGCATGGTGCCGCTGGCCGGCTTGCAGACGCGCAAGGGGGCGCCACTGCCGCTGCGCCTGGGCGCGCTGGTGTTCGACCGGGGCGAGAGTTTCTACAACTTCCAGGGCCTGCGCCGTTTCAAGGACAAGTTCCTGCCGCAGTGGGAGCCGCGTTACCTGGCCGTGCCGGCAGGGCTCGATCCCTGGGTGGCATTGGCCGATACCGCTGCGCTGATCGCTGGCGGCCTGGGTGGACTGGTGAGGCGTTGAGATGAGCAGGATGACAAGGACGCTGGGTGGTTTGTTGCTGGTTGTCGCCGTGGCCGCAGGTGCGGCGACCTGGTGGTGGTCGATGCGCGCGGTGGCGCATCTGGACAGCGTGGAGGTCGCGGGTACGCCGGCGCAGTTGCTCAGCCAGGGCGAGGCTCGTCAGCGCGTGTTGTTGATCGCACCGGCCGATCAGACCCTGGATGATGCAACGCTGCGGCGTCTGGCGGAGGTGGGCGATCTGCGTCTGCTGCAATTGCCTTTCGTCGTGGGCGACTGTGCCGCTCGGCAGCGGCTGATGAGCCAGGCCAGCGAGCAACTGGGCGGCCCGCCGACGCTGGTGGCAGGGGTCGGCCCTGCTGCTGCTTCGGCCTGGCGCTGGTTGGCTGACCAGCGCGACGACCAGGCCCTGGCGCTTTCCGTAGGGTTCGACCTGGCCACACCCGACTGCGCCGAGCCGTTGCCGAAGAAGGCCGATCACGGTCACTGGATCGCCCTGTGGAACGACAACCCGGGTGATGACAACGCGCGCTTTCTGCGTGAGCAGGGCAACGGCGAGCCGCGTATCGGCGCCTTGGGTACCCCGCTGCCGACCTTGCTTGCCGATCAGTTGCACCACCTGCTCGCGGGGCAGGGTGCGGCGATGCCGGTCATCGAGCACCCCTCGGCGCAACCGGCCGATACCCTGACCCTGTTCTACTCCGGCGATGGTGGCTGGCGCGACCTCGACCGCGCCTCGGCCGAGCACATGGCTGCGGCCGGTTATCCGGTGGTGGGCATCGATACCCTGCGCTATTACTGGCAGCACAAGAGCCCGGAGCAGAGCGCCGCCGATCTGTCGCGGCTGATGCAGCAGTACCGTGACAAGTGGCAGGTAAAGCGCTTCGTGCTGGCCGGTTATTCCTTCGGCGCCGACGTGCTGCCGGCGATCTACAACCGTCTGCCGGCCAGTGACCAGCAGCAGGTCGACGCCATGCTGCTGCTGGCCTTCGCCCGCAGCGGCAGCTTCGAGATCGCCGTCAGCGGCTGGCTCGGCAAGGATGGCGCGGAGGCGCCGACCGGCCCGGAAATGCAGCGTCTGCCGCCGGCCAAGGTGCTGTGCATCTACGGCAGCGAGGAAACCGCGGAGAGTGGTTGTACACAGGCCGGCGCGGTCGGCGAGCGTTTGCAGATCACCGGCGGCCACCACTTCGACGGTGACTACGCGGCCCTGGCGGAGAAGATGCTGGCGGCGATCAAGGCGCGGCAGCCGCGTTAGCCCTGCTGACGCATGCCAATGAGCTGCCGCGATCCTGTAGGAGCGGATTCATCCGCGAAAGAATCGCGGCTGAAGTCGCTCCTGCGGAGGGTTTTTAGCCGTGTGTGAGGCTGCGCGCACCTGCGCTCAACTGGCTTCGTTCACTGCGCTCAGAAAGGCCCGCGTGCGTTCCTGCTGGGGGTTGCCGAACAGCTGTTCCGGGGTGCCCTGCTCGTGGATGCAGCCCTGGTGGAAGAAGCACACGCGGTCGGCGAACTCGCGGGCGAAGCCCATCTGGTGGGTGACCATCAGCATGGTCAGGTTGTGCTCGCTGCCCAGGCGGCGAATCACGTTGAGCACCTCGCCGCACAGCTCCGGGTCGAGTGCCGAGGTCACTTCGTCGAACAGCATCACCTTGGGCCGCATCGCCAGCGCGCGGGCGATGGCCACGCGCTGCTGCTGACCACCGGACAGCTGCGAGGGATAGTGACGCAGCTTTTCGCCCAGGCCGACCATCGCCAGCAGTTCCTCGGCGCGTTCGCTGGCATCCTTCCTGCTCATGCCGAGCACCTGCATCGGCGCCTCGATCACGTTCTGTAGCGCGCACATGTGCGGAAACAGGTTGAAGCTCTGGAACACCATGCCGATCTTGCCGCGCACCTTGCGCTGATGGCTGGCGCTGGCCGGCACCAGGCGCCCGTCGCGACCGGGCATGTGAGTCAGCGGCTCGTCATCGACGGCGATCACGCCTTCATCGATGCTTTCCAGCGTCATCAGGGCGCGCAGCAGGGTGGATTTGCCCGAGCCGCTGGGACCGATGATCGCTACCTTTTCGCCGGGCGCGACCTCCAGGTTGAGCTTGTCGAGTACGGTGAGGTTGCCGTACCGCTTGGTCACGTCGGTGAAACGGACGATGGGCTGGGGCATGGAGGAACTCCCTGCAGCGTTTGTAGAGTTGAGAAAAGCAGTCATCGGGCAGTGACCTCCAGGCGATCTTCCATGCGCCGCACGCACCAGGCCAGGGCCAGGCTGAGCAGCAGGAAGAAGATACCGACCAGGGTGATGGGCTCGAGGTAGCGGAAGCTCTCCGAGCCGATGTTCTTGGCTTGCTGCATGATTTCCACCACCGTGATCGCCGACAGCACCGGGGTGTCCTTGAGCATCGCCACCAGGTAATTGCCCAGTGCCGGCAGGATCGGCCGCAGCGCCTGCGGCAGGATGATCTGCCGGTAGGCCGACAGTGGCGACATGTTCAGCGCGGTCACCGCTTCCCACTGGCCACGCGGCACCGCATCCAGCCCGGCACGGTACACCTCGGCGGTGTAGCAGGCGTAGTGCAGGGCGATGCCGAGGATGCCCGCCTGCAATGCGGTGAGGTTCAGCCCGTAGTTGGGAAACACGTAGAACAGGAAGTACACCTGGATCAGCAGTGGCGTGCTGCGGATGAACTCGATCAGCCCGGCTACCGGCCAGGACAACCACAGGTGCTTGCTGCGTCGGGCGATGGCCAGCAGCAGTCCGAGGACGATGGCGATGGCGAAACCGGCGAAGGTGATCAGCAGGGTATTGAGCGAAGCCTCGAGCAGATCCGGGAGGATGCTCAGGGCGAAATCCCAGTCGAAGAAATTCATTGCAGGCCACCCCGCATACGACCACGGCTCAGGCGTTTTTCCAGCAGGCGCATGCCGAGGTTGATCACCTGGGCCATGAGGAAATACAGCACCAGGGCCAGGGCGAAGATTTCCAGGGTCATGAAGGTGGCCTGATCCAGCTGGCGCGCGCGGAAGGCCAGGTCGGACAGGGTGATCAGCGACACCAGCGAGGTGTTCTTCAGCAGTTCGATCAGCAGGTTGGTGCCGGGCGGAATCGCTGCCAGCAGTGCCTGCGGCAGGATGATTCTCATGAAGCGTTTTGACGGCCGCATGTTCAGCGCCGTGCAGGCCTCGTACTGACCCTTTGCCACTGAGCGGATGGCGCCGCGCATCACTTCCGCGCCGTAGGCGCCGATGTGCAGACCCAGGCCGACGATGGCCACGGCGAAGGCGCTCATCTCGACGTTGAAGGGCGGCATCGGCAGCACGAAGTACAGCCAGAACAATTGCACCAGCAGCGAGGTGCCACGGAACACCTCGATATAGGTGATCGCCAGCCAGCGCAGCGGGCCGATGGGCGACAGCCGGCCGAGGGCGGCGATCACGGCGCTGACGATGGCCAGCAGCGAGCCCCAGAAGGTGACTTGCACGGTGACCCAGGCGCCTTGCAGCAGCAGGGGGAAAAGATCGGTCATGAATGTCTACCGCTCGAAGGGGCTATGCCGCACACCGGGGTGCGCGGCCTGGCCCGCTCATTACTGGCCGCAGAGCTCGGCGGCGGTCTTGTCGGTGATGTTGGACTGGTCGAAACCGAAGGGCTTGACCGTGGCCAGATGCTCCTCGCTGCCTATCCACTGCTTCAGCTCGGCATTCACCGCATCGCGCAGAGCCTTGTCTTCCGGGCGGAAGGCCAGGGCGCCGTAACCGGTATGGGCCGGGTCATCCTTGAACTCGGCGATGGCTTCCACGCCGTCGCCGCCCTTCTCGGCCAGGCCCTTCATGGTCAGCTGGGTGCCGACCGCGGCATCGGCGCGGCCGGCACGCACGGCCTGCAACTGCGCGGTGGTGTCCGGCACCTGGAGGATCTGGTTGTCACTGATGCCGGCATTGCGGGCATAGCCCAGGTTCACCGTGCCGGCCATGATTGCCAGTTTGGCGCCGCTCCTGGCGATGTCCTCGTAGCTATGCAGGTTCTTCGGATTGCCCGCCTTGGTCAGCAGGGTGTCCGGCAACTGGTAGTGCGGATCGGTGAACAGCACCTGCTTGCAGCGCTCGGGAGTGATGTACATGCCGGCGGCGATCAGGTCGAAACGGCTGGCGCGCAGGCCGGGGATCAGCGAGCCCCACTCGGTGAGCACCGGGTTGATCTTCTCGACGCCCATGCGCTCGAAGATCTTCCTGACGATCTCCGGCGATTCGCCGGTGACGCTGCCGTCGAGGGCGGTATAGGCAAAGGGCGTTTCGTTGGCGTAGCCGATGCGTACGCTGCTGCTGTCTCTGATCTTGTCCAGGGTCGAGGCCTGGGCGCCGGCAACGAGACCGCCGAGCAGAGCGCAGGCCAGCGCGAGGCGGCCGAAGCGGGAGGGGATAACGCTACTCATCTGGGTGTTCTCCTGTTTCTTGTAGTCCGCCGACGGCGGCGTGCTGTGTTAGGAGGCAGGTAAATCAAGTGCGTTGATGGCGCTGTGCGCCGGGTGGTCATTGTTGTGAGCATCCGTTTCCACCCTTGGCCCGAGCATACAAAGGCTTTTTTGGCTGCGGCATTGCACTAGGACAATTGAATCGCAACCCTTCACGCGGGATGCTGGGGCACAGCCGCCAGAGAGAGCCATCGATGCACAACTGGAAGAAGGCCCTGGCCAACGCTCGCCCGGGCGAGTCGAAATACAAGCTGCTGGTACAGGCCGTAGCCGCCGACATCGAACAGGGTAACCTGATCGACGGTCAACGGTTGCCACCGCAACGCCAGGTATCCGACGCCCTGGGCATCAGCGTGCAGACCGTGACCAACGCCTACAAGGAGCTGGAGCGCCAGGGCCGTGTGCGTTGCGAGGTGGGGCGTGGCAGCTTCGTGTCGCGGCGCACCAGCGAACGCGTGGCCACCAGCATGCTCGATCGCTCCGAGCAGGCGCTGATGGATTTTTCCAACGCACGCATCCTGCACACCGACGCGCATGACCGCCTGTGGCGGCAGACCTGCCTGGAGCTGGCGCAGGAGCCGGATCAGCCATGGATTCACGCCTTTCGCCCGATCGCCGGCATGCCGCACCAGCGCGAAGCGGCGGTGCGCTGGCTGGCGCGCCTGGGCATGGAGGTGGGCATCGAAGACGTGCTGCTGACCAGCGGCGCTGCCCACGCCATCTTCCTCGCCCTGGCCACCCTCGCCGGCCCGGACGACGTGGTGCTCTGCGAGGGCCTGACCGACCATGGCGCCATTGGCAGTTCGCAGGTGCTTGGTTTCACCCTCAAGGGCCTGGAGATGGATCGCTATGGCCTCAATCCCGAGCACTTCGAGGACATGTGCGGCAACGAGCGCATCACGGCCCTGGTCTGTACGCCCAACCTGAACAACCCGACCAGTGCGCTGATGCCCGATGAGCGCCGCCGCGAGATCGCCGAGATCGCCCGTCGCTATGGCGTGTACATCATCGAGGACGATGTCTACGGCCCGTTGCTGGCCGGCCAGCAGAACACGCGACCGCTGAGCCACTACGCGCCGGAACTGTCGTTCTACTGCACCAGCATGACCAAGTCGGTACTCACCGGCCTGCGCATCGGCTACCTGGTGATGCCCAAGCGCCTGGCCCTGCGCACCGAGAGCATCCTGCGGGTCAACAGCTGGATGGCGCCGTCGCTGCTCGGGGAGGTCGCCACGCGCTGGATCGACTCCGGCGAGGCCGAGGATCTGCTGCAGCTGCAACGGCAACTGCTGGCCAATCGGCAGGCGCTGGTGGAGCAGGAGCTGGGCGAGCACCTGATCGGCAATCACCCCTATTCCCTCAACAGCTGGTTGCGTGTGCCCGAAGGCTGGGAGACCGATGGTCTGCTGCGCGAACTGCGCCGGCGCAATGTCGCGCTGACTCTGCCCGACCCGTTCGTTCCACCCGGCATGCCGCGTCCGCGAGCGGTGCGCCTGTGCGTCGGCGCCGAATGCAGCGAAGCGAAGATGCGCCAGGGTGTGCAGATCGTGCGCGACGTGTTCGAGCAGTACCCGAAGGTGCATGATTTCTAGCGCGGCAAGCGCTTCGCGGCTGAAGCCGCTCCTGCAACATCTCCGATGGTACAAGGATTTGGCCCCCTCTCCAGCTTGCGGGAGAGGGTTGGGGAGAGGGGCTCTTGCAGCCCGGATGAAATCCGGGAGTGGTTTGTTCCGATGCTTCCCGGATTTCATCCAGGCTACAAGCTGGTGCGCTGTGCGCACCGATTTCCACACGGCACAAACGCCCAGACAAAAAATCGTCCTAGTACATTCAGCCGCTCGATTTTGCGCTCATACACTCGGCCGCAGACCTTCACGGAACGTGCGCCATGCCCTCCACCATTACCCTCGATGACCTGCTTCAGGCCCGTCAGCGTATTGCCGGCCTGGTACGCCAGACGCCGCTGGAGCATTCGCCCAGCCTGAGCCGCCTGGTCGGCGTGCCGGTGTGGCTGAAGCTGGAGTCGCAGCAGGCCACCGGCAGCTTCAAGCTGCGCGGTGCGAGCAACGCGGTGGCGCAACTCGATGCCGAGCACAAGCGTCTCGGCGTGGTGACCGCCTCCACCGGCAACCATGGTCGTGCCCTGGCCTTCGCTGCCTCGCAGCAGGGCGTGAAGGCCATCGTCTGTCTTTCCGAGCGGGTGCCGCAGAACAAGGTGCGCGCCATTCGCGAACTGGGCGCCGAGGTGGTGATCCGGGGTCGCAGCCAGGACGATGCCCAGGTCGAAGCCCTGCGTATCGCTCGCGAGCAGGGCGCCACGTTCATCCCGCCATTCGATCATTCGCACGTGATCGCCGGCCAGGGCAGCCTGGGCCTGGAGATTCTCGAGCAATGCCCGGACGTCTGCGACGTGCTGGTGCCGCTGTCCGGTGGCGGTCTGTTCGCTGGCGTGGCGCTGGCCATCAAGGCCGTCAGCCCGACCATCCGTGCCCACGGCATCAGCATGCAGCTGGGCGCCGCGATGCACGCCAGTCTCACCGCCGGTGAGCCGGTTGAGGTGGAAGAACTGCCGACCCTGGCCGATTCCCTCGGCGGCGGCATCGGCCTGGACAACCGCTTCACCTATGCCATCACCCGCGACTTGTGCGACCAGGTGCACCTGCTCGACGAAGCGTCCATTGCCCGTGGCATCCGCCACGCCTATCGCGAGGAGCGCCTGGTGGTCGAAGGCGCGGCGGCGGTCGGTATCGCCACCCTGCTCGACGGCCTTATCGAGCCGCGTGGGCCGGTGGTGGTGGTGATCAGCGGCCGCAACATCGACATCGATCAGCACCTTCGGGTGATCAACGGCGCTGACGCCTGAGGAGCCCCCATGGCCAAGACCCTGATTCTCAACCAGGCCGACCTGCGCGACTGCGTCGGCCTCGACGCCGACAGCCTGGAGGGGGTGGAAAACGCCTTTCGCCTGCTTGCCACCGCAGCCGTGGCCATGCCGCCGATCTTGCGTCTGGACGTACCCGAGCATAACGGCGAGGTAGACGTGAAGACCGCCTACCTGCCTGGCGTGGCGCACTTCGCCATCAAGGTCAGCCCCGGTTTCTTCGACAACCCCGGGCTCGGTCTGCCCAGCCTCAACGGCCTGATGATGCTGTTCTCGGCGCAGACCGGCCTGGCCGATGCGCTGCTGCTGGACAACGGTTATCTCACCGCCGTGCGCACCGCTGCTGCTGGCGCCGTGGCGGCCAGGTGGCTGGCCCGCGAGGATGCCAGGGTGGTCGCCATTCTCGGTGCCGGCGAGCAGGCGCGCCTGCAATTGCAGGCCCTGCGCCTGGTGCGAGACGTCCGCGAGGTGCGCATCTGGGCACGCGATGCGGCCAAGGCGCAGGCCATGGCCGACGAACTGGACGATGCACACGCGGTGGACAGTGTCGACGCGGCGCTGGATGGCGCCGATATCGCCATCACCACCACCCCCAGCCGCGAGCCGCTGATTCAGCCGCAGCACCTGCGTCCCGGTCTGCACATCACCGCCATGGGCTCGGATGCCGAGCACAAGAACGAGATCGCCCCTGCCGTGCTGGCGCGAGTCGATGCCTACGTCGCCGACCGCCTGAGCCAGACCCGTGTGCTGGGCGAGCTGCACCATGCCATCGCCGCCGGCCTGGTGCGTGCCGAGGATGATTTTGCCGAACTCGGCCAGGTGATCGCCGGCCAGCGTGCGGGCCGCACTGCAGCCGAGCAGATCACCCTGTGCGACCTCACCGGTACCGGCGCCCAGGACACCGCCATCGCCAGCCTCGCCTACCAGCGTGCCGTCGCGGCGGGCAAAGGCCTCCATTTCGACTCCTGAAATCCTGCGGGTGCGGCTTGCCGTGCTCGCACAACCCTTCCATCACGAGGGCAACGCAATGTCCGAAATCGTCGTCAACCTCCCCTTCGCACGGGAGGAATATGCCCAGCGCCTGGCCAAGACCCGCAGCGCCATGCAGGCCAGGGGCATCGAGCTGCTGATCGTCACCGACCCGTCCAACATGGCCTGGCTCACCGGCTATGACGGCTGGTCGTTCTACGTGCACCAGTGCGTGCTGCTGGCGCTCGATGGCGAGCCGGTCTGGTACGGCCGTGGCCAGGACGCCAACGGCGCCAGGCGCACGGTGTTCATGCAGCCGGGCAACATCGTCGGCTACCCCGATCACTACGTGCAGTCCACCGAGCGCCACCCGATGGACTACCTGTCCAGTGAGGTCATCGCCGCCCGTGGCTGGGACAGGCTGAGCATCGGTGTCGAGCTGGACAACTACTACTTCAGCGCCGCCGCCTACGCTTCGCTGCAGCGCAACCTGCCCAACGCACGCTTCGTCGACTGCACTGCGCTGGTCAACTGGCAGCGGGCGATCAAGTCGCCCACCGAGATCGGCTACATGCGTATCGCGGCGAAGATCGTCGAGCAGATGCACGCGGCGATCTTCGACAAGATCGAGCCGGGCCTGCGCAAGAACGAGCTGGTCGCCGAGATCTATCGCACCGGCATCCTCGGTGCCGACGGGCATGGCGGCGACTACCCGGCCATCGTGCCGCTGCTGCCCACCGGCGCCGATGCCAGCGCGCCGCACCTGACCTGGGACGACTCGCCGATGGTCAGCGGCGCCGGAACTTTCTTCGAGATCGCCGGCTGCTACAAGCGCTACCACTGCCCGCTGTCGCGCACCATCTACCTGGGCAAGCCGCCGCAGCATTTCCTCGACGGCGAGAAGGCCGTGGTCGAAGGCATCGCCGCCGGCCTGGAAGCGGCCAGGCCGGGCAACACCACCGGCGATATCGCCCGCGCCTTCTTCAAGGTGCTGGAGAAGTTCGGTATCCACAAGGACAGCCGCTGCGGCTACCCCATCGGTATCAGCTATCCGCCGGACTGGGGCGAACGCACCATGAGCCTGCGTCCGAGTGACGAGAGCGTGCTGCAACCGGGGATGACCTTCCACTTCATGCCCGGCCTGTGGCTGGACGACTGGGGCCTGGAAATCACCGAATCGATCCTGATCACCGAGCGTGGCGTGGAAACCCTCTGCGACGTACCACGCAAGCTGTTCGTGAAGGACTGACGCCATGACCGACGTTCTGCGCGACAGCCCCATTACCCCTACGGTCGACTTCGACCGTGACGGCGTGCAACACGGCTTTCTCAAGCTGCCCCATTCCCGCGACGATTCGGCCTGGGGCGCGGTGATGATCCCGATCACCGTGGTGAAGAATGGCAGCGGCCCGACCGCACTGCTCACCGGTGGCAACCATGGTGACGAGTACGAAGGTCCGCTGGCCCTGAGCAAGCTGGCCCAGCGCCTGCGCGCCGAGGACGTCAGCGGCCGGGTGATCATCGTGCCGTTCATGAACGCCCCCGCCGTGCAGGCCGGCACCCGCACCTCGCCTATCGACAGGGGCAACCTTAACCGCAGCTTCCCCGGCAAGCCGGACGGCACGGTTACGCAGAAGATTGCCGACTACTTCCAGCGCACCCTGTTGCCGCTGGCCGACGTGGTGCTGGACATCCACTCCGGCGGCAAGACCCTCGACTTCCTGCCCTTCGCCGCCTGTCACGTGCTGCCGGACAAGGTTCAGGACGCCGCTTGCGCCGCCGGTATGCGCGCGTTCGCCGCGCCCTACTGCATGCGCATGCTCGAGCTCGATGCGGTGGGCATGTACGACACTGCTGCCGAGGAGCAGGGCAAGGTGTTCGTCACCACCGAACTCGGTGGAGGTGGCAGCAGCACGGCGAAAAGCCTGGCGATCGCCGAACGTGGCGTGCGCAACCTGCTGATCCACTTCGGTCTGCTGTGTGGCGAGATCGAGGTTGGCCAATCGGTGATGCTCGACATGCCCGATGGCGACTGCTTCGTCGCCAGCGAGGATGACGGACTGCTGGAGATGTGCCGTGATCTCGGCGATACGGTGGACAAGGGTGAGGTGATCGCGCGGGTGCACAGCGTTCGACGTACCGGCGTGCCCGCCACCGAGTACCGCGCCAGGCGCAGCGGCCTGCTCGCCGCGCGGCATTTTCCGGGGTTGGTGCAGTGTGGTGATACCCTGGCCGTCGTCGCCGAGGTGATGGACTAGGTTCGCCATCCGGCTGCATCGTTGCAGGAGCGGTTCCAGCCGCGAAGCTGCCCTCCGGCCGCGCAACCCATCAACCGAGACCCGCGATGCACAAGCTCGACCGCTATGACCTGAAGATCCTGCGCATCCTGGCCGATGACGGGCGGATCACCAAGTCGGCCCTGGCCGAGGCGATCAACCTCTCGGTAACGCCGGCCTGGGAGCGTGTGCGCAAGCTCGAAGGCGCCGGGCTGATCAAGGGCTACCGCGCGCAGATCGACTGGGCGGCGCTGTTTCGCAGCCAGCAGGTGCTGGTGGAGATCACCCTGGCCCGGCACACCGCGCAGGACATGCGCCGCTTCGAACAGCGCCTGGCCGAGGCGCCGGAGGTGGGCTTCTGCTACGCCACCGGGGGTGGTGTCGATTACATCGCCATGATCCGTGCCCGCGACATCGATCACTACCAGCGCTTCATCGACCAGTTGCTGCTGGAAGACCTCGGCATCGAGCGCTACTTCACCTATATCGTCACCAAGACCATCAAGCCCGACACGGCCGGCGCCCCCGCCGAGCTGGACGGCTAACGCACGCCAGCCACCAGATGTCGGGCGCCCGTAGGGTTGGCCGCCCACCGGAGTAAGCGGACGTTTCGCCTTGTTGGCTGCGGCGTAACCCACCATCGGAGCAGCACGTTTTATTGTCTGGTGGGTTACACGACGCGCCACGAGGGTGGATACCGTCTATTGGTGTTCAGCGTCGCTAACCCACCCTACGGGAAGTGGTTCGGCCGACCTTTTCCTGTGATGCGGTATCAGAGCTTCGCCTTTACCGCCGCCAGCCCGTCAACGCCATCACGGTTTTTCACGCCCTCCAGCCAGCCATCGAGCACCTCGGGGTTGGCCACCTTGCGATTGAGTGCGTCGTCCATGATGCTGTTTTCCATCTCCCGAGTGAACTTCAGGTTGGTCAGCAAGTTGCCCACGTTCGGGCATTCGGCCACTACGAAGGCTTCAGCGGCAAACCGTTGGTCGACTCGTCTCGCTTGAAAATGAACCAAAGGCTTTTGCAGGCAGTCCGTCTCCGGGACGGGCAGGAGGTTCGTTTTCGATGCAATGCCTTGATTCGGAACGGCTTCCGCGCAAAAGGCCAATCACCAGGGTTACTGGGTTTGAATAAATTCTTCATGTCATTTTGTCTGGGAGGCGCTCTTTTACTGGGAATCTGTACCCAAGCCTCCGCCACCTTTCGCATTCATACCGTCCCGGCTACCTCGCCGATAGCCGAGCCGGAACCGGCCCGTGAAGTGATCGACCGTGCCCTCGGCGCACTGGGTACCCCCTACCGCTGGGGCGGTACCAGCCCACGGCAGGGTTTCGATTGCAGCGGCCTGGTGCAGTACGCCTTCAAGACTCAGGATGACCTCGACCTGCCACGCACCTCGCGTGCGCTGTCACGCGTGGATGCACCTTCGGTGAAGCGCAGCGACCTGCAGCCGGGTGATCTGTTGTTCTTCCGCATTCGCAGCCGCTCGGTGGATCACGTGGCCATCTACATCGGCGAGGGCCGTTTCGTCCATGCGCCCCGACGCGGTACCAAGGTGCGTATCGACCGCCTCAACGATCTTTACTGGCAGCGCCATTTCCAACTGGCCAAGCGGGTGGTACCGGAGGCCTGATCAGGCAAACGTCATTTCCGCGAGAGCGGGAACCCATGGGGCCCTGGCGTGATGCATGACATAGCAGACGGAGTCAGCTGTCGTGCATGGGCCTTTCATCCGACCGCTACGGTCGGTAGTGGTAAAACCTATCCTGCGGGTCAACAACGCGCTAGAATGCGCGCCGCTCGCGGCCATGTCGGCCACGGCAGTGGGTTCCCTCACCCCACTCTACGAAAAAGGACATCGACATGACCCTGATTCCCGCGTCGGTCAGTCGGCCCGTGCTGGCCGGCCTGATCGCCTTCCACATCCTGATCATCATCGCCAGCAACTACCTGGTGCAGCTGCCGATCACCCTGTTCGGCTGGCATACCACCTGGGGTGCCTTCAGCTTCCCGTTCATCTTCCTGGCCACCGACCTCACCGTGCGCCTGATCGGCAAGCATGCTGCGCGGGTGGTGATCGCCCGTGTGATGGTGCCGGCGCTGATCGCCTCCTACGTGGTCTCCGTGCTGTTCCACGAGGGCGCCTTCGGCGGCCTGGCGGCGCTGGGCGAATTCAACCTGTTCGTCTTCCGTATCGCCGTAGCCAGCTTCCTGGCCTACGCCTTCGGCCAGTTGCTCGATATCCAGGTGTTCGACCGCCTGCGCAAGATGCGTCAGTGGTGGGTCGCACCGACGGCCTCGACCATCCTGGGCAACCTGCTCGATACCTTCCTGTTCTTCTCGGTAGCCTTCTGGCGCAGCGACGATCCGTTCATGGCGGCCAACTGGGTGGAGATTGCCACGGTGGACTACGTGATCAAGCTGACCATCAGCCTGATTCTCTTCGTGCCGCTGTACGGCATGCTGCTCAGCGCCATCGTGCGGGCCTTGCCGCAGCGTACCGTTTCGGCCTGAGGGCATCCGTAGCCCGGATGCAATCCGGGAGGGTTCCCAACGTTCATCCGGACAATCAGAGCGGTGCGCATGGCGCACTCGACATGGCCACGTCGCCGGTATATGCCTGGCTCGATCAATCGACAAGAAAAAATCTCTGTCAGCCCGGCGTCTTCAGAAAAAACTGCGGTAGCACCTGCCCGGCTTGGAAAAAACGCCAAGCCGCCCTTCCCTAGCATGTCTCCCATGCCCATCGGCCCGGAGACATCGCCATGCCCCTCGACCATCCCCTGCTGTTCAAATCGTTGTGCTACGTCGACGGTCACTGGCTGCACAGCGACGACGGCGCCAGCATCGCCGTGCACAACCCCGCCGACCAGAGCGTGATCGGCCATGTGCCGATGCTCGCCGAGAAACAGATCGTCGCCGCGGTGGATGCCGCCCAGCGCGCCTTCGCCGGCTGGCGCGAGCAGAGCCTCGACGCCCGCGCGGCGCTGTTGCGGCGCTGGGCCGAGCTGATCCTGCAGCACCAGGAAGACCTGGCGCGCATCCTCGGTCTGGAGCAGGGCAAGCCGCTGGCCGAGGCCCGTGGCGAGATTCGCTACGCCGCCAGCTTCATTCCCTGGTTCGCCGAAGAGGCGCGCAGGCTCTACGGCCAGACCATTCCCAGCCATATCCCCGGTGCCCAGCTCGGTACGCTGAAGGAGCCGGTGGGTGTCTGCGCCCTGCTCACGCCCTGGAACTTCCCCTGCGCGATGATCACCCGCAAGGCCGCCGCCGCCCTTGCCGCCGGTTGTACCGTGGTGGTCAAACCGGCGCACGAGACGCCCTATTCCGCCTTCGCCCTCGCTCAATTGGCCGAGGAGGCGGGCCTGCCGGCTGGTGTGTTCAACGTGGTGCTGGGCGAGCCGCAGATGGCCATGGAAACTCTGGTCAAGGATGCCCGCGTGCGCTCGGTGAGCTTCACCGGCTCGACCCGCGTCGGCAAGCTGGTGTTGCAGGCTGCAGCCTCGGACGTGAAGAAGGTGGCGCTGGAACTGGGTGGCAACGCGCCGCTGATCGTCTGCGCCGACGCCGATCTCGACCACGCCGTGCAGGTGGCGCTGGACGCCAAGTTCCAGACTTCCGGGCAGGACTGCTGCGCGGCCAACCGTATCCTGGTGCAGCGCCCCGTCTATGAAGAGTTCCTCCAGCGTTTCGCCAGGGCCGTGCGTGCTCTGCGCGTAGGCCCCGGTCAGGATGAACGCAACCAGATCGGCCCGCTGATGCACCAGGGGGCGCTGGACGCCACCGCCGCCCGTGTCGCCGATGCCCTCGAACAGGGTGCGCGCCTGCTGGCAGGCGGCGAGCCACATGCCCTCGGCGGCTGGTTCTGGCAGCCGACGCTGCTGGCCGATGTCACCGACAGCATGCGCATCTACCGTGAGGAGAACTTCGCCCCCATTGCCGGCGTGCGTGCCTTCGACACCCTGGACGAAGCGGTGGCCATGGCCAACGACACCGAATATGGCCTGGCCGCCTACATCTGTTCCAACCGCGTGGATGTCGTCCACCCGCTGATTCGCCGTCTCGACCATGCCATGGTGGCGGTCAACGGCACCAAGTTCACCGGCCATCCGATTCCCTTCGGTGGCATGAAAGCCTCCGGCCTCGGCCGTGAGGGTGGTACGGAAGGCTTCGAGCCCTTCGTCGAAACCAAGTACTTCTGCATTCATCATCAGGGCCAGCGTTACTGAGCCAATCCGGAGGATTACCCATGAGCCACTACGACGAGCTGTTCGCCCAGGACCGTGCCCACTTCATGCACCCGTCCACCCATGCCCATGACCACGCCAGCGGTGCCCTCAAGGGCCGCATCATCACCGGTGCCTCGGGCATCCGCATCAGGGATCACGAGGGCCGCGAGATGATCGATGCCTTCGCCGGCCTGTACTGCGTGAACATCGGCTATGGTCGCACCGAGGTGGCCGAGGCCATCTACAAGCAGGCCAGAGAGCTGGCCTATTACCACACCTATGTCGGCCACTCGACCGAGGCCATCATCGAGCTGTCGGCACGCATCATCGACTGGGCGCCGCAGGGCATGAAGAAGGTCTACTACGGCCTGTCCGGCTCGGACGCCAACGAGACCCAGATCAAGCTGGTGCGCTACTACAACAACGTGCTCGGGCGTCCGGCGAAGAAGAAGATCATCTCCCGCCAGCGCGGCTACCACGGCTCGGGCATCATGACCGGCAGCCTCACCGGCCTGGCCAGCTTCCACCAGCACTTCGACCTGCCGCAGCCGGACATCAGGCACGCCGCCTGCCCGCACTTCTACAAGGCGCCGGCCGGCATGGACGAGGCCGCTTTCGTGCGCCACTGCGCCGAGGATCTGGAGCGCCTGATCCTGGCCGAGGGCCCGGACACCGTGGCGGCCTTCATCGGCGAGCCGGTGATGGGCACCGGCGGCATCATCGTGCCGCCCAAGGGCTACTGGGAGGCGATCCAGGCCGTGCTGGCCAGGTACGACATTCTGCTGATCGCCGACGAAGTGGTCTGCGCCTTCGGCCGCCTGGGCACGCCCATGGGCAGCCAGATGTTCGGCATGCAGCCGGATCTGATCACCACCGCCAAGGGCCTGACCAGCGCCTACGCGCCGCTGTCGGCGGTGATCGTCGGCGAGAAGGTGTGGAACGTGATCGACGAGGCGTCCAGCCGTGACGGCGCCATGGGCCATGGCTGGACCTACTCCGGCCACCCGATCTGCGCCGCCGCAGCGCTGGCCAACCTGAACATCCTGGAGAAGGAGAATATCGCCGCCAACGCCGCCGAGGTAGGCGCCTACCTCAACCAGCAACTGCGCCAGACCTTCGAAGGTCATCCGCTGGTGGGTGAAGTGCGGGGTGTCGGCATGCTCGCCGCGCTGGAGTTCATGGCCGATGGCGAGGCGCGCACGCCCTTCGATGCATCGCTCAAGGTCGGCCCGCGTGTCTCCGCCGCCTGTCTGGAGCGCGGCATGATCGCGCGTGCCATGCCGCACGGCGACATCCTCGGCTTCGCCCCGCCGCTGGTGTTGACCAAGGCTGAAGCGGACGAGGTGGTGGGTATCGCCAAGGCCGCCGTGGATGCGGTTGCCAGCGAAGTGCTCTGAGGCTGGCTTAACGGCGTAGGGTGCGCTGTGCGCACCTCGGCTGAACACATGGCGCACCCTACGACTGTGGTGCGCATCTCCAGGTCAACGCACCTTGTCCAGCTTGCGCAGAAACACGGTCATTTCCTTTTCGGCCTGCTTGTCGCCCTTGGCCTGGGCGGCTTCGATGCCCTGCTGCCAGGCCTGGCGGGCGCCAGCGTGGTCGCCTTCGGCCTGCAATGCCTTGCCCAGCAGTTTCCAGGCAGCGGAATAGCTCGGGTCGAACTCGACGCAGCGGCGCAGGTGCTCGGCCGCCTGCGGCGCATTGCCGGCGTCCAGATGGCCCTTGCCCAGGCCGAAACGCAGCAGGGCGTTGTCCATGCCCTTGGCCAGCATCTTTTCCAGTGCTTCGGTGCTCATCTCGGCTCCCGGTCTGCTGCGCGTCGGCACTGCTGCGTTAAAAACAGGCTCGGCAAGCCGCTTGCGGCTAACGCGGTAGGGCGAACGAAGTGAGTACTGCTCGTACACTCCGCGCCCTCGCCTGTCTGATTCGCTGGCGCTCACCCTTCGGGCCAGCCTTCGGCTGTTACTCCCGCTGGTCGTTGCGCCCTGCATTGCTCTCGCTCGCGAGACGTTGAAATTTTTAGAGGAGGGTCAGTCGTAGTCGGATGCAATCCGGGGCTCAGAAGAAGGTCAGACCGGCCTGGAACAGGCGCTCGACGTCGCGGATGTACTTCTTGTCGACCAGGAACAGGATCACGTGGTCGCCGGATTCGATCACCGTGCTGTCGTGGGCGATCAGCACTTCCTCGTCGCGGATGATGGCGCCGATGGTGGTGCTCGGTGGCAGGGCGATGTCCTTGATCATGCGGCCGATCACCTTGCTCGACTTGGCGTCGCCGTGGGCGATCACCTCCAGCGCCTCGGCGGCGCCACGGCGCAGGCTGTGCACGCTCTCGATGTCGCCACGGCGCACGTGGGTCAGCAGGGTGCCGATGGTGGCCAGCTGCGGGCTGATGGCGATGTCGATCTCGCCGCCCTGCACCAGGTCGACGTAGGCCGGGTTGTTGATGATGGTCATCACCTTGCGCGCGCCCATGCGCTTGGCCAGCAGCGAGGACATGATGTTGGCTTCGTCATCGTTGGTCAGGGCCAGGAAGATGTCGGCGTCGTTGATGTTCTCTTCCATCAGCAGGTCGCGGTCGGAGGCACTGCCTTGCAGCACGATGGTGCTTTCCAGGTTTTCCGAGAGGTAGCGGCAGCGGGCCGGGCTCATCTCGATGATCTTCACCTGGTAGCGGCTCTCGATGGCCTCGGCCAGGCGCTCGCCGATGTGCCCGCCGCCGGCGATGACCACCTTCTTGTAGTCGTCCTCGAGGCGGCGCATTTCGCTCATCACCGCACGGATGTGTGCCTTGGCGGCAATGAAGAACACCTCGTCATCAGCCTCGATCACGGTATCACCCTGCGGCAGGATCGGCCGGTTGCGGCGGAAGATGGCCGCAACGCGGGTGTCGACGTTGGGCATGTGCGCGCGGATCTGACGCAGTTGCTGGCCCACCAGCGGGCCGCCGTAGTAAGCCTTGACCGCGACCAGCTGCGCCTTGCCTTCGGCGAAGTCGATCACCTGCAGGGCGCCGGGGTATTCGATCAGGCGCTTGATATAGTTGGTCACCACCTGCTCGGGGCTGATCAGCACGTCGACCGGGATCGCCTCGTTGTCGAACAGCGCTTCGCGGGTCAGGTAGGCGGCCTCGCGCACACGGGCGATGCGCGTCGGCGTGTGGAACAGGGTGTAGGCCACCTGACAGGCGATCATGTTGACTTCGTCGCTGTTGGTCACCGCCACCAGCATGTCGGCATCGTCGGCACCGGCCTGGCGCAGCACGGTGGGGAAGGAGCCCTTGCCCTGTACGGTGCGGATGTCCAGACGGTCGCCCAGGTTGCGCAGGCGGTCACCGTCGGTGTCGACCACGGTGATGTCGTTGGCTTCGCTGGCCAGGTGTTCTGCCAGGGTTCCACCTACCTGGCCGGCGCCGAGAATGATGATTTTCACCGATACGCTCCGTTGGAGAAATGCTGAGTAACCTGACCGTCACGCCCGCGAAGGCGGGAGCCCGGGCGCAACGGTTCTCTGGGATCCCGCCTTCGCGGGAATGACGACTCTTTCAAAGTACCTTTGGCATTTTGAGCAGCTTGGCATAGTAGAAGCCGTCATGGCCGTCCAACTGCGGCAGCAACTGGCGGCCATGCGCCGGTTGCAGGCCGAATTCTCCGGCGATGGCGACCTCCTGCGCGTCGGGCGTGCGGGTCAGGAACGCGGCGATGGTCTCGCTGTTTTCCGTCGGCAGCACCGAGCAGGTGGCATAGAGCAGGATGCCGCCGGGCGCCAGGGTTGGCCACAGCGCATCAAGCAGCTCGCCCTGCAACCGGGCCAGGGCGGCGATGTCTTCGGGTTTGCGGGTCAGCTTGATGTCCGGGTGGCGGCGGATCACGCCGGTGGCCGAACAGGGGGCATCGAGCAGGATGCGCTGGAAGGGTTGGCCGTCCCACCAGGTGCCGGTATCGCGGCCGTCGGCGGCGATCAGCGTGGCATCGAGTTGCAGGCGTTCGAGATTGTCGCGCACGCGCGCCAGGCGCTTGGCCTCCAGATCGACGGCGACCACTTCGCTCAGCCCCGGTTCGACCTCCAGCAGGTGGCATGTCTTGCCGCCCGGTGCAGCGCAGGCGTCCAGCACGCGCTGGCCCGGCGCCAGTTCGAGCAGGTCGGCGGCGAGTTGCGCGGCCTCGTCCTGCACGCTGACGCGGCCCTCGCGGAAGCCCGGCAGGGTGGTCACGTCGCAGGGTTGCAGCAGGCGCACGCCATCGCGGCTGTAGGTGCAGGGCTCGGCTTCGATGGCGGCGCTGGACAGTTCCCGAAGGTAGGCGTCGCGGCTGCCGTGACGGCGATTGACCCGCAGGATCAGCGGTGGATGCGCGTTGTTGGCGGCGCAGATGGCCTGCCAATGCTCCGGCCAGTGCGCCTTGAGCGCCTTTTGCAGCCAGCGCGGGTGGGCAGTGTGCAATACCGGGTCGCGATCCAGCTCGGCGAACAGCGCTTCATGCTCGCGCTGGGCGCGGCGCAGCAGCGCATTGAGCAGGCCCTTGGCCCAGGGCTTTTTCAGCGCGCCGGCGCAGCCGACCGTCTCGCCGATGGCGGCGTGTTCCGGAATACGGCTGTGCAGCAACTGGTAGAGGCCGATCAGCAGCAGCGCCTCCACGTCCCTGTCGGCGGCCTTGAAGGGTTTTTCCAGCAGTTTCTCGGCCAGCAGTTGCAGGCGCGGCTGCCAGCGGGCGGCGCCGAAGGCCAGATCCTGGGCCAGGGCGCGGTCATGGTGCTCGACCTTGTCCAGTTGCGGCGGCAGGCTGCTGCCCAGCGAGGCCTTGCCGGAGAGCACGGCGGTCAGGGCGCGGGCGGCGGCCAGGCGTGGGTTCATGCGCCCAGCACCTGGCCGACGGCGAACTGCTCGCGGCGGCTGTTGTACAGGTCGCTGAAGGCCAGCGGCTTGCCACCGGGCAATTGCAGGCGGGTCAGACGCAGTGCGCCCTCGCCGCAGGCCACGGTCAGGCCGCTCCTGTCGGCGGCGAGAATGCTGCCGGGTGTGCCCCTGCTCTCACCGATCTCGGCGGCATGCACCTTGAGTGCTTCGCCATTCAACGTGGTGTGGCAGATCGGCCAGGGATGGAAGGCGCGTACCAGTCGCTCCAGCTCGACGGCCGGGCGGCTGAAGTCGAGGCGTGCCTCGTCCTTGTTCAGCTTG
Source organism: Ectopseudomonas oleovorans (assembly GCA_045291465.1). Lineage (GTDB taxonomy): Bacteria > Pseudomonadota > Gammaproteobacteria > Pseudomonadales > Pseudomonadaceae > Aquipseudomonas > Aquipseudomonas oleovorans_B. The sequence goes on from CP152345.1 coordinate 287,581, forward strand.
TGTGCATAGTTGGCCAGGGTGTCGTCCTGTACCTCACCGACCAGCGTGCCGGCGGCCAGGCCGTCGATGGCCTGCAACACTGCCTGCGGACCAAGCTGGGCGAGGCGATCATGCAGCGAGCCACCTGTGTCGCTGGCGCTGATCGGCGTGCCGACCTTGAGCAGCATCGGCCCGGTATCCAGGCCGGCCTCCATCTGCATCACGGTGACGCCGCTCTCGGCATCGCCGGCCTGCACCGCGCGCTGGATCGGCGCCGCGCCGCGCCAGCGCGGCAACAGCGAGGCGTGGCTGTTGATGCAGCCCAGGCGTGGGGTGTCGAGCACCCCTTGCGGCAGGATCAGGCCATAGGCGACCACCACCATCAGATCCGGCTGCAACGCCGCCAGCTCGGCCTGGGCCTCTGCACTGCGCAGGCTGGCCGGCTGGTGAACCGCAATGCCGTGCTCCACGGCGAGTTGCTTGACCGGGCTGGGCATCAGCTTCTGGCCACGACCGGCCGGACGATCCGGCTGGGTGTAGACGGCGATGATGTCGTGCTGGCTGGCCAGCAGGGCCTTGAGGTGTTCGGCGGCGAATTCCGGGGTGCCGGCAAAGACGATACGCAATGAATCAGGCATGAGGGCTCGCTGAAAAGAAAAAGGCTTGCCGTGGCAAGCCTTCTAAAATGGGGCGTCAGGCGCGCTGGCGATGCTGTTTTTCCAGCTTCTTCTTGATGCGGTCGCGCTTGAGGCTGGACAGGTAGTCGACGAACAGCTTGCCGTTGAGGTGATCGCACTCGTGCTGGATGCACACGGCGAGCAGGCCTTCGGCGATCAGCTCATAGGGCTTGCCGTCGCGATCCAGGGCCTTGATCTTCACCTTCTGTGGGCGGTCGACGTTCTCGTAGAAGCCGGGAACGGACAGGCAGCCTTCCTGGTACTGATCCATCTCGTCGGTCAGCGATTCGAACTCGGGATTGATGAACACCCGTGGCTCGGATCTGTCCTCGGACAGATCCATGACCACCACGCGCTTGTGCACGTTCACCTGGGTCGCTGCCAGGCCGATACCCGGCGCGTCATACATGGTCTCGAACATGTCATCGACCAGTTGACGGATGGAATCGTCCACGACGTCCACCGGTTTGGCGATGGTACGCAGGCGTGGATCAGGAAATTCGAGGATATTCAGGATCGCCATATGCGTTTGTGATGCACTTGTGGAATAAAGTCAAAATCCGCTGCTAAGATGATGAACAGCATTGAAAAACGGCTTCACGCCGCGGATTCAGCGGGTTTGAACGCGGCGCTAGGGCGCTTCACGTGAAGGCACATAATAAAGGGATTCACCGCATGAGGAAATCACTACTCGCCCTGCTGCTCGTCGCAGCCGGCGGATTGGCCCAGACCGGAATGGCCCTGGCCGAAGTGCAGCTCAAGGACGGTCATCCGGACCGTTACACCGTGGTAAGGGGCGATACCCTCTGGGATATCTCCGGAAAATTCCTCAGCCAGCCGTGGAAGTGGCCGGAAATCTGGCACGCCAACCCCCAGGTGGCCAACCCGCATCTTATCTACCCCGGTGATACCCTCAATCTCGTCTACATCGATGGCCAGCCGCGCCTGATGCTCAACCGTGGCGAGTCGCGCGGTACCATCAAGCTGTCGCCACAGGTGCGCAGCACGCCGATGGCCGAGGCGATTCCGACCATTCCGCTGGAGGCGATCAACAGCTTCCTGCTCAGCAACCGCATCGTCGACACCCCGGAAGAGTTCAACGGCAAACCGTACATCGTCGCCGGCAACGCCGAGCGTGTGGTCAGCGGCGCCGGCGACCGGGTCTATGCACGCGGCCAGTTCGACCAGGAGCACCCGGTTTACGGCATCTTCCGCCAGGGCAAGACCTACACCGACCCGGATACCAAGGAATTCCTCGGCATCAACGCCGATGACATCGGCACCGGCGAAATCGTCGCCGAGGAAGGCGACATCGGTACCTTCGTGCTGAGCCGTTCGACCCAGGAAGTGCGTCTTGGCGATCGCCTGTTCCCCACCGAGGAGCGTGCGATCAACTCCACCTTCATGCCCAGCGAGCCGACCCGCGAGATCGATGGCCTGATTCTCGACGTGCCGCGCGGCGTGACCCAGGTCGGCCAGTTCGACGTGGTCACCCTCAACAAGGGCGCTCGTGACGGCCTGGAAATCGGCAACGTGCTGGCGGTGTACAGAACCGGCGAAACCGTACGTGACCGTGTCACCGGCGAAAGCGTGAAGATTCCGGATGAACGCGCTGGCCTGCTGATGGTGTTCCGCACCTACGACAAGCTCAGCTACGGCCTTGTGCTCATGGCGACACGCCAGCTTTCGGTGATGGACAAGGTTCGCAACCCGTAACACCCGACGAGCCCCGCAATTGCGGGGCTCGTGCTTTCTGGTCGCCAGGATGGCGACGTCAACGATCACGGACGAATCGCCATGCCTGCGTCTGCCTCGCTTTCCCCCGCCGTCTCACCAGCCGAACTCGAAGCCCGCCTGCGTCTGCACCTGCTGCCGGAGCTGGGGCCGCGCCGTTTTCGCAAACTGCTCGATGCCTTCGACAGCGCCTCGGCTGCACTCAGCGCACCGGCCAGTGCCTGGCGCTCGCTGGGTTTGCCGGCCGCCTGTGCCGAGCCCAGGCGCAGTACGGAAATCCGCGAACGAGCGGCTGCCGCACTGCGTTGGCTGGAGCAGCCCGATCAGCATCTCGTGATGTGGGACGACCCCGGCTATCCGGCGTTGCTCGCCGAGCTGGCAGATGCGCCGCCGCTGCTGTTCGTGGCCGGTGATCCGCGTGTACTGGAGTCGCCGCAGCTGGCGGTGGTCGGCAGCCGCAACGCCTCGCGACCGGGGCTGGACAATGCGCGGGCCTTCTCGCGCAGCCTGGCTGCGGGGGCTTCGTCATCACCAGCGGGCTGGCCCTGGGGATCGATGGCGCTGCGCACCAGGGTGCGCTGGAGGTCGATGGGCGAACGGTGGCAGTACTGGGAACCGGGCTGCAATGCCTGTACCCGCGTCGCCATGCCCGGCTGGCGGCACAGATCGTCGAGCAGGGTAGTGCCCTGGTGTCCGAGCTGCCCCTGGACTGTCCGCCCCATGCCGGTAACTTTCCCCGGCGCAACCGGATCATCAGCGGCCTGTCGGTTGGCGTCCTGGTGGTCGAGGCCAGCCCTTCCAGTGGCTCGCTGATCACCGCGCGACTGGCGGCCGAACAGGGGCGCGAGGTGTATGCCATACCCGGCTCGATCCACCACCCGGGGGCGCGGGGCTGCCATCAGCTGATTCGTGATGGCGCGACCCTGGTGGAGTGCGTCGAGCATATCCTGGAGGCTCTGCGTGGCTGGCAGGCGCCGCTCGTCAGTACCGTGCCGTCAGCGCCGCCCGGCGACGCGCATCCGCTACTGGCGCTGCTGCACGCCGCACCGCACAGCACCGAGGATCTGGCACAGGCCAGTGGCCAGGCGCTGGCCGAGGTGCTGGCGGCACTGACCGAACTGGAGCTGGAGGGGCGGGTGTGCAACGAGGCCGGGCGCTGGCTGGCGCGAAAGCCCTGAGCCGGAGCGCATCCGGGCTACAGTCGCCAGGCCGCTTTGGATAGACTGCCGGCCAATCGTTCAGCGGGAGACAGTCGATGGCCAGCAACTGGCAGATACAGCAAACGGCGCGGGTGGTTCGCGAGGGAGGGGTGATTGCCTATCCGACCGAGGCGGTCTGGGGGCTGGGCTGCGACCCATGGAACGAAGCCGCGGTGGATCGCCTGTTGGCCCTCAAGGAGCGGCCGATGCACAAGGGGCTGATCCTGGTCGCCGACGACATCGAGCAGTTCGATTTCCTCCTGGATGATCTGCCGCAAATCTGGCTGGAGCGACTGGCCGGCAGCTGGCCGGGGCCCAACACCTGGCTGGTGCCGCATCAGGATCGCCTGCCCGAGTGGATCACCGGCCAGCACGACAGCGTCGCCCTGCGCGTCAGCGACCACCCGCTGGTGCGTGCGCTATGTCGCTATACCGGCCCGCTGGTGTCCACCTCGGCCAACCCGGCTGGCCGCCCTTCGGCGCGCTCACGGTTGCGCGTCGAGCAGTACTTCCCGGGGGCGCTGGACAAGGTGCTGGGCGGTGCCCTGGGCGGACGCAAGAACCCCAGCCTGATCCGCGACCTGCGCACGGGCGACGTGATTCGCCCGTCCTGAGCGCAGGGAACACCCGACGGTCATGGCAGGAGGATGGTCGAGCCGGTGGTCTTGCGTGTGCTCAGTGCGTCCTGTGCGGCGGCGGCATCCTTCAGGGCATAGCGGTTGCCGATTTCCACATGCAACTTGCCGCTTTCGATCATGCCGAACAGATCGTCGGCCATGGCTTGCAGACGCTGTGGCGTGTCGGCGTAGCCGGCCAGGGTCGGGCGCGTGACGTACAGCGAGCCCTTCTGCGCCAGGATGCCCAGATTGACCCCGGTCACCGCGCCGGAGGCATTGCCGAAACTGACCAGCAGGCCACGCTGCGCCACGCAATCCAGCGAGGTTTCCCAGGTGTTCTTGCCAACGCCGTCGTAGACCACCGGGCACTTGGCGCCGTCGGTCAGCTCCAGCACGCGCTGCACGACGTCCTCATGGCTGTAGTCGATGGTCGCCCAGGCACCCTGCTGCCTGGCGTGCGCGGCCTTTTCCGCCGAGCTGACGGTGCCGATCAGCCTGACGCCGAGCGCCCTGGCCCACTGGCAGGCGAAGGAGCCCACGCCGCCTGCTGCCGCGTGGAACAGGATGGTCTCGCCACCCTTGAGTTCGAAGGTCTGGCGTAGCAGGTACTGCACGGTCAGGCCCTTGAGCATCACCGCGGCGGCCTGCTCGAAACTGATGCCGTCCGGCAGCCTGACCAGCTTCTCGGCCGGCAGCACGTGCAACTCGCTGTACGCGCCGAGCGGGCCGGTGGCGTAGGCCACGCGGTCGCCGACGGCGAAGCCCTTGACCTCGCTGCCCACGGCTTCGACCACGCCGGCCCCTTCGGTACCCAGGCTCGAAGGCAGCAGCGGTGGCTGGTACAGGCCGGTGCGGAAATAGGTGTCGATGAAGTTCAGGCCGATGGCGCGGTTGGCCACCCGTACTTCACGCGGGCCGGGAGCGGCGGGTTGGTAGTCGCGATACTCCAGCACCTCGCTGCCGCCGTGCTGGCTGAATTGGATACGCTTGGCCATGGATGCTCCTCGATGGGTCTGGGTCGTCCGAGTACGGCGAAAAGGTCTATCCAATCGTCCCGGTTGATCGGCGTCAACTGCGAAGGGACGGTCGTGAGTGCTATGCTGCCCGCCGATTTCGACTCGCTCCCTGCTCAAGGTGCCGCCGTGACTGACCGTACCGAGGCCGTGAAGGCCTATCTGCTCGACCTGCAAGATCGCATCTGTTCCGCCCTGCAAGCCGAAGACGGCCAGGCCGTTTTCGCCGAGGACGCCTGGCAGCGTCCGGCCGGTGGTGGTGGTCGCACGCGGGTGATCGAGAACGGCGCGCTGATCGAGAAGGGCGGGGTCAACTTCTCCCATGTGTTCGGCGACAGCCTGCCACCCTCGGCCAGCGCCCATCGTCCCGAACTGGCCGGTCGCGGTTTCCAGGCGCTCGGCGTGTCGCTGGTGATCCACCCGGAAAACCCCTACGTGCCGACTTCGCACGCCAACGTGCGTTTCTTCAGCGCCGAGAAGGCGGGCGAGGAGCCGGTGTGGTGGTTCGGCGGTGGCTTCGACCTGACGCCCTACTACGCCAACGAAGAAGACTGCGTGTTCTGGCACCAGGTCGCCTTCGAGGCCTGCGCGCCGTTCGGCGCCGAGGTGTACCCGAAGTTCAAGGCCTGGTGCGACCGCTACTTCCATCTCAAGCACCGGGGTGAGCCGCGCGGCATCGGCGGGCTGTTCTTCGATGATCTCAACGAGTGGGATTTCGACACCTGTTTCGCCTTCATGCGGGCAATCGGCGATGCCTACATCCGGGCCTACCTGCCCATCGTCCAGCGTCGCAAGCTGACCCCCTTCGGCGAACGCGAGCGTGAGTTCCAGGCCTTCCGCCGCGGCCGCTACGTGGAATTCAACCTGGTGTTCGACCGTGGCACCCTGTTCGGCCTGCAATCGGGCGGGCGCACCGAGTCGATTCTGATGTCGCTGCCGCCACACGTGCGTTGGGGCTACGACTGGAAGCCGGAGCCGGGCAGCGAGGAAGCGCGCCTGACCGAGTACTTCCTGACCGATCGCGACTGGCTGGCGTAGACCTGGCTCAGGTAGGGTGCGCCGGGCGCACCAGGCAACTGTCTTCAAGGATCATTCATGGATCGCTACTGCGTCTTCGGTAACCCCATCGGTCACAGCAAATCGCCGCTGATTCATCGCCTGTTCGCCGAACAGACCGGTCAGGTGCTCGACTACCAGGCCCGGCTGGCGCCGCTGGACGACTTCACCGCCAATGCCCGCGACTTCTTCGCCGAAGGCCTGGGCGGCAATGTCACCGTGCCGTTCAAGGAAGAGGCTTTCCGCCTTTGCGACGAACTCACCGAGCGGGCGCGCCGCGCTGGCGCGGTGAACACCCTGATGAAGCTCGACGGCGGCCGTCTGCTGGGTGACAACACCGACGGCGCCGGCCTGACCCGCGACCTGCGTGACAACGCCGGCTTTTCCCTGGCCGGCAAGCGCATCCTGCTGCTGGGTGCCGGTGGTGCGGTGCGCGGCGTGCTCGAACCCTTCCTGGCAGAGAAACCGACCGTGCTGGTGATTGCCAATCGTACCGTGGCCAAGGCCGAGCAACTGGTGCGCGAGTTCGCCGACCTCGGCCCGCTGGTGGCCGCCGGTTTCGACTGGATCGACGCACCGGTGGATCTGATCGTCAACGGCACTTCCGCCAGCCTTGGCGGCGAGCTGCCCCCCATCGCGGCGAGCCTGATCCAGCCCGGGCACACGGTCTGCTACGACATGATGTATGGCCGCGAGGCGACCGCCTTCAATCGCTGGGCCGCCGAGCACGGTGCGGCGCGCTGCCTGGACGGCCTGGGCATGCTGGTCGAGCAGGCTGCCGAGGCCTTCGCGCTGTGGCGCGGCGTGCGTCCGGACACCGCGCCGGTACTGGCCGAGTTGCGGCGCCAACTGGCAGGCTGAGAACAGGCACATGGGCGACGAAGCGTTTCCACGGATCAAGGGCTACCACGCTCACGTCTACTTCGACGCCGACACCCTCGACCAGGCTCGCGCCCTCTGTGAGGAGGCTGCGCGGCGCTTCCCGCTGAAGATGGGGCGCGTGCACGAGCGCCCGGTCGGGCCGCATCCTGACTGGAGTTGCCAGCTGGCCTTCCGCCCCGAGCTGTTCGGCGAGCTGGTGCCCTGGCTGATGCAGCACCGCGCCGGCCTCAACGTACTGGTACATCCGATCACCGACGATGAGCTGCGCGATCACCGTGACTGGCCGCTGTGGCTTGGCGAGGTGCGCCCCCTGGATCTGAGCGCCCTCGACCCGTAATGAGCGGGGCATCGGTGCGCATGCGTGGTATGTAGGGTGCGCTGCGCACCCTGCGCAGGCTCGCGAACGCTTCGGGGGGCCGCGTGCACCGCTCAATCCTCGAAGTGCAACGGGCAGCCTTCGCGGCCTTCCAGCTTGAGAATTTCCTCGACCACCTGGGGTCTTGCCTGGCGCAGCACCAGACGGCGTTGCAGCACCTGCAGGCGGCGCGCTTCCTGGTGCAGCATCTCCACCCCGGCGTAGTCGATGAAGTTGATATGGCGGGCATCGATCACCACGCGCGATGCATGGCTGTTCTGCAACAGTCGCTGGATGTACTGGCAGGCACCGAAGAAGATCGAGCCCTCGATGCGCAGCACCGCGTCCTCTCCGTCCTGCCACAGGCGTACGCGCGGCTGCGAGGTGCGCTTGAGGTAGAAGAACAGCGACGCCAGCACCCCGGCGTATATCGCTGTCTGCAACTCCAGCAACAGGGTGGCGGCGAAGGTCAGCAGCATCACCACGAATTCGGCGCGGCTGACCCGGCGCAACGCGCGGATCGCCGGCAGATCCACCAATCCCCAGCAGATCAGCAGGATGCCGGCGGCCATCACCGGCAGCGGGATGTGGGCCAGCAGCCCGGTGCCGAACAGGGCGAACAACGCCACCAGCAGCGCGGAGAACACCCCGGCCAGCGGTGTGCGCGCACCCGCTTGCAGATTCAGCGCCGAACGGGTGAAGGAACCGGCCGACAGCGAGCCGGAAAACCACGGCCCGACCAGGTTCGAGAGCCCCTGGGCACGCACCTCCTGGTTGGCATCGAGGAACTGCTGCGACTTCGCCGCCAGGGCGCGGGCGATGGACAGACTGGTGACCAGCCCGAGCATGCCGCAAGCCACCGCCGCCGGCAGCAGACGCAGCAGGTCGTCGAGATCGAAATTCGGCACGCTGAAGGGGGCAGGCTGCCGGCAACTGCGGCGACCCGGGCGATCTCGCCGCCTGGCAGCCAGGCGCACAGCAGGCTGCCGAGCACCAGCCCGAGCAGCAGGGCCGGCGCCCTGGGCCAGAGGCGGCGTATCGTCAGACTCGTCAGCAGGGTGAAGCTGGCCACGGCCAGGCTCGGCCCGTGCACCTCGGACAGATGCCGGCCGATCTGCAGCAGGCTGGCCAGCGCCGTGGCCTGGCTTGGCACGGCGACACCGAGCAGGTTGGGCATCTGGCCGATGGCGATCACCAGCGCGGCGCCAAGGGTGAAGCCGAGCACCACCGACTGCGAGACGAACGTCACCAGTGTGCCGAAGCGCAGCAGGCCGAGCAGCCACTGGAACAGACCGGCGAGAAAGGTCAGCAGCAAGACCAGGGCGATGAAGCGCTCGCTGCCGACGTCGGCCAGGGGGCTGACGCTGGTGAGCAGCACGATGGAGATGGCCGCCGTTGGCCCGCCGATCAGATGCCAGGACGAGCCCCACAGGCAGGCGATGATTACCGGCACGATGGCCGCATACAGGCCGTATTGTGCCGGCAGCCCGGCAATCAGCGCATAGGCCAGCGACTGCGGCAGCGCCAGGATGGCCCCGGTCAGGCCGACCAGGGCATCGTTGCCGAGGGTGCGCCGGTCGATCCCTGGCAGCCAGCGCAGGAAAGGCAGCAGCGCCTGTCTGTCAGGTAGCGGCATGGCGAAACTCGCACGGACAACCGCTGGTTGCCCGTGATTCGGGTGGGGTTACAGGTGTGTCTTCACGGCGGCCAGGGCATCACCGCCGTCGCGGGTGGTAACGCCTTTCAGCCAGCCGTCGAGCACCTGCGGGTTGGCGCTGATCCAGGCCTTGATCGCCGCTTCGTTGCCGGCCTCCTTGCTCAGCACCTGATTCATGATGGCGTTCTCCATGTCCTGGGTGAAGCGCAGGTTGGCGAGCAGCTTGCCGACGTTCGGGCACTGTGCGGCATAGCCCTTGCGCGCCAGGGTGTTGACCTGGCCGCTGTCGCCGAAATATTTCTCGCCGCCCTTGAGGTACTTCATGTCGTACTGCACGTTCATCGGGTGCGGTGTCCAGCCGAGAAACACCACGTACTGATCGCGCCGCACCGCGCGGCCGACCTGCACCAGCATCGCCTGCTCGCTGGACTCCACCAGTTGCCAGTCACCCAGACCGAATTCGTCGGCGGCGATCATCTGCCTGATCGACTCGTTGGCCGGCGAGCCGGAGGCAATGCCGTAGAGCTTCCTGCCGAACTTGTCGGCGTGCCGGTCGAGGTCGGCGAAGGTCTTCACGCCGGCATCGAAGGCATAGGTCGGCACGGCCAGGGTGTACTCGGTGCCGCTGAGATTTTCCGTCACCTGATCGACCTCACCGCTGGCGACGAACGTGTCGTAGTTGCTTTGTTGTGCCGGCATCCAGTTGCCGAGAAAAACATCGATCTGCCCTTTTTGCAGACCGGCGAAGATGATCGGTACCGCCAGGGTCTGGCTCTGTGTCTGGTAGCCGAGGCCATCGAGCAGGAAGCGGGCGATGCCGTTGGTCACGGCGATGTCGCTCCAGCCCGGGTCACCCAGCTTCACCGTGGCGCAGGCGGCATCCTCGGCCCAGACGTTGGCGGTGCTGGTGAGCGCGGCGGTGAGTAGCAGCATGCTGAATCGGTTCATGGCGTCTCTCCTTTTTCTTCTGTTATGGGCACTTCAAAAAACGTAGGCGATGGCAACGCAGGTAGTTTTTTGAGGTGCCCTTTGGGGGCGGCAGTCGGTAAAGGTTCACACCTGGGGAAAGCGGGCGCGGCGCTCCAGGTCGTCGAGGTCGATGTGGTTACGCATGTACTGCTGGCTGGCATCGACCCAGGGTTGGTGATCCCAGCTGGTCAGCCTGCCCTGGCTCAGGGCGTCGGCCACCAGGCGCCTGCGGCGCTGGCTGGCCAGGGTGGCGGCGTGGATCGCCGGGATGTCCCAGCGCTCGCGTGCTTCGGCGATGAAGCCGGCGAGGATGCCGCGATATTCTTCGGACTCGGCCAGGTTCTGGCGTTCGCAGGGGTCGCTGTCCAGGTTGAACAGCAGCAGTGGATCCTGCTCCGAATGGATGAACTTCCACGGGCCACGGCGGATCATCATCAGCGGGCTGGTGGTGCCCTCGGCCATGTATTCGCCGAGCACCTCGTCATGCCCGCCCTCGCCGCGCAGATGCGGCAGCAGCGAGCGACCTTCCAGCTCCAGCCCGTCGTCGATCCGGCCGCCGGCCAGTTCCACCAGGGTCGGCAGCAGATCGAGGGTGGAAACCGAGTGGCTGACCCGCTGCGCGGCGAAATGCCTGGGCGCATGCACCAGCAGCGGCACGCGGGCAGACATCTCGAACCAGTGCATCTTGTACCAGAGGCCGCGCTCGCCAAGCATGTCGCCATGGTCGCCGGAGAAGATGATCAGGGTGTCGTCGGCCAGGCCGCACTCCTCCAGCGTCTTCAACAGTTTGCCGATGTTGTCGTCGATGTAGCTGCAGGCGCCGAAGTAGGCACGCCGGGCGTCACGAACCCTGTCCGCCGGCAACGGCTTGTCCCACAGGTCGATGACCTTGAGCAGGCGCTGCGAATGCGCATCCTGCTGGTGCTGCTCGATGTGCTGGCGGGGCATGGGAATGTCCACGCCATCGTAGCGATCCCAGTATTCGCGGGGGATGGTGTAGGGGTCGTGCGGGTGGGTCATCGATACCGTCAGACAGAACGGCTGCTGCGGGGTCAGGCGCACATGGTCATAGAGGTACTGGCGGGCCTTGAATACCACCTCCTCGTCGAAATCCAGCTGGTTGCTGCGCACGCGGGGCCGGCCTGTAGAACCGAGGACATGTTGTGATACCAGCTGGCGCGCACGTCCGGCTCGTCCCAGTTCACCGCCCAGCCATAGTCGGCCGGGTAGATGTCGCTGGTCAGGCGCTCCTCGTAGCCGTGCAACTGATCCGGGCCGCAGAAGTGCATCTTGCCCGACAGCGCGGTGCGATAGCCGAGGCGGCGCAGGTAATGGGCATAGGTCGGCACGTCGGCGGGAAAGTCGGCCGCGTTGTCGAAGGCGCCGATCTTCGACGGCAGCCGGCCGCTGACCAGGGTGAAGCGCGACGGCGCACAGAGCGGGCTGTTGCAGTAGGCCGAATCGAACACCACGGCCTGCTCGGCCAGTTTCATCAGGTTGGGCATCTGCACCGGCGAGGCGCCATCGTGCAGCGGCAGGATCGGCGCGGCCATCTGATCGGCCATGATGAAGAGGATGTTCGGGCGCTTCATGGTGGCGGGTATTCCATACTGTTGGTTTATGCGACAGTGCTGGCACCATGATTCCGGTAGAACGACGGCGGGGTAAACCCGGCTGAAACACATGCCTTGGATAAGAAGAACTTATGTTTAAAGCCATGGACGGGCTGTCGCTCGACGCGCTGCGGGTGTTCGAGTCGGCGGCGCGCCAGCTCAGCTTCACTGCGGCCGCCAACGAATTGGGCAGCAGCCAGCCGGCCATCAGCCAGCAGATCAAGCGCCTGGAGCAGCAGCTCGCCACGCGCCTGTTCGACCGGGTCTATCGGGGCATCGTGCTGACCGAGGCCGGTGAGCTGCTGTTGGCGCATGTACAGGAAGGGCTGGCCAGCCTGGACGCCGGGCTGGCGGCCGTCACTGCGCGCCAGCAGCATGAAGTGCTGCAGGTGGCCACCGACTTCGCCTTCGCCGCCTACTGGCTGATGCCGCGTTTGCAGCGTTTCAATCGGCTGTACCCGGAGGTCGACGTCAGCCTGATCACCAGTGAGCGCGATCCGGCCACGGTATCGAGTGACATCGACGTGGCGATCCGTTTCGGCGATGGCCGCTTCAAGCATGGCGAAGCGCACCTGCTGTTTCGCGAAGAGGTGTTCCCGGTGTGCAGCCCGCGCCTGCTGGGTGAGCGTAAGCCACCATTGCCGGTGGCGGCGCTGACCGAACTGCCGCTGCTGCACCTGCGTCCCGAGCACCGTTCGCGCTGGTTCGACTGGGATGGCCTGTTCCGTGCGCTGGGCATCGCCAGCCTGCCGACGCCCGGTGCGCTGCGTTTCGACAACTACACCCTGCTGATCCAGGCCGCCATCGCCGGGCAGGGCGTGGCCATCGGCTGGCGCCACCTGGTGGATGAACTGCTGGCCCAGGGCCTGCTCTGCCAACTGGGCGATGCGCAGGCGCACTCGGCGCTCGGCTATTACCTGGTGCTGCCCGAGCGCAAGCGTCGCCAGCGCCTGACCGCGCGTTTCGTCGAATGGTTGCAGGCCGAGCTGGATTCGCCGGCAACTGCCGTTTGATCGGGCCATACTGCAATAGCAAGTGCCGAGTCCCTATACTGATCGGCGCCGCTCTGGTCAGTCGTTTTGCAGCGACTGCCAGCGGCTTCCCCACTCCAACCGGTGAAGTGAACCGTGAAACTCCGTCATTCGATTTTGGGCCTGCTGCTGTGCGGCAGCCTTGTTGTTTCGAACCTCCAGGCCGCGCCGGCTCAGCCGAAGCAGGAACTGGCCGCCGGCAGCGCATTGCTGATCGACCTGAAGACCGGTCAGGAGCTCTATTCCAGCAATCCGGATCTGCGCCTGCCGGTGGCTTCGGTCACCAAGCTGATGACCGCCATGGTGGTGCTCGACGCCAAGCTGCCGCTGGACGAGGTGCTGCCGATCACCATCCGCGATACCAGAGAGATGCAGGGCGTGTTCTCCCGTGTGCGCGTCGGCAGCGAGATCACGCGCCGCGAGATGCTGCACCTGGCGCTGATGTCCTCGGAAAACCGCGCCGCCGCCAGCCTCGCTCACCATTACCCGGGCGGCCAAGCGGCCTTCGTCGCGGCGATGAACGCCAAGGCCAGGGCGCTGGGTATGCGCAACAGCCACTTCGTCGAGCCCACCGGGCTGTCGGAGCAGAACGTCGCCACTGCCCGTGACCTGGCACTGATGGTCAAGGCCGCCAGCCAGTACCCACTCATCCACCAGTTCAGCACCGACTCCGAAGCCACCGTGGCCTTCCGCAAGCCCAACTACACCCTGGGCTTTCGCAACACCAACGCGCTGGTGCGCAAGCCCGACTGGAACATCGACCTGAGCAAGACCGGCTTCACCAACGCCGCCGGCCGTTGCCTGGTGATGGCCACCACCATCGCCAACCGCCCGGTCGCGTTCGTCGTGCTCGGTGCCTTCGGCAAGTACACCCACATGGCTGACGCCAACCGCCTCAAGCGCTGGATGGAAACCGGCAAGGTCACCCCGGTTCCGGCCGCCGCGCTCAGCTACAAGCAGCAGAAGCTGGCCGAGTGGAGCATGCAGGCCGCGCAGTGACGCGGTACTGACGCAAGAGGGGCGACTCGGTGAGTCGCCCTTTTTCGTTGTGCATCAGCTTGGGCAGCCCAGCCGCTCGCCGAGATAGTCCAGGAAGCAGGTGATCCGTGAAGCCAGTGCGCTATTGCGGTAGTACACCGCATTGATCGGTTGGCGCACTTCCACACGCTGCTCAGGCAGCACTTCCACCAGTGCACCGCTGGCACGGGCGGCATCGGTCATGAAGTCCGACAGGCACACCAGGCCCTCACCGGCCAGGGCCAGTTCGAGCATGGTGTCACCACTGGAGGCGCGCAGGCTCGGGGTGATGCGCCAGCGCTCGCCGAGGGTATGGCGCAGTGGCCATTCGTTGAGGCTGTCCGGCTCGGTGAAGCCGATCAGGCTATGCCCGGGCAAGTCCTCGGTGCGCGCCGGGGTGCCATGCCGGCGCAGGTATTCGGGGCTGGCCAGCACGCGTCGACGGCTGTGGCACAGGGGGCGGGCGTGCAGGCTGGAGTCCGGCAGGTTGCCGATGCGGATGGCCAGGTCGGTGCGCCGTTCCAGCAGGTCGATGATGCGGTCATCGCTGTTCAGTTCCAGTTCGATCTGTGGATAACGGGCGCGAAAATCGCCGATCAGCGGAACGATCACATGCAGCATGAAAGGCGAGGCTGTATTGATGCGCAGGCGCCCGGCCGGAGCCTGGCGGCGCAGGGCCATCTGCTCTTCGGCCTCCTCGACGCTGTCCAGGATGCGCCGTGCCTGGGCCAGGAATACCTCACCCTCCTCGGTCAGCTCCAGGCGCCGTGTGGTGCGGCGCAGCAGGGTAACGGCGAGCTTTTCCTCCAGCCGGCTCAGCGCCCGGCTGACGCCGGATGCGGTTTGTTCGAGTTGCTCGGCGGCGGCGCTGATCGAGCCGCTGTCGACCACGCTGACGAAGGCGAGCATTTCTTCCAGGCTGGTCTTCATTGTTGATCTTCAGTCAAAGGTGTTTGCGGGTTTGAGCGCTTTTTCCGCATGAGTCTGGCGCGGATAGCGCAGGTCATCAATTCCCCGCGCCGGCGCGTGCCAGGAGTCGTTGGTGGTGAGCGCGGCGCAGCCTAGCGCCCGCCGGCAATGTCGATCAGTGCGCCGGTGGTGTAGCTGGCCTTGTCATCGAGCAGCCAGAGGATGGCTTCGGCCACCTCTTCGGCCCGGCCGGCGCGTCCCAGTGGTGTAGCCTTGCCCAGACGCTCGGCGCGATCCGGCTGGCCGCCGCTGGCATGAATCTCGGTGTCGATCAGCCCCGGACGCACGGCGTTGACACGAACCCCTTCGCCGCCCAGCTCCTTGGCCAGGCCGCGGGTCAGGACATCCATGGCGCCCTTGGCGCCGGCATAGTCGACGTACTCGAAGGGCGCGCCGAGGCTGGCGGCCACCGAGGACACCAGCACCATCGAGCCGCCTTCGCCGCCGCGGCTGCGCGCCATGCGCCGAGCACCTTCACGGGCGCTCAGGTAACTGCCCAGCACGTTGACATCGAACATGCGCCGCAGACGTTCGCCACTCATCTCCAGCAACGGCATGGGTGGGGCGACGATACCGGCGTTGACCACCAGGCCGTGCAGGGGGCCGAGCCTGTCCATGGCTTCGAACAGATGCTGCACGTCGTCTTCGTCGGCCACATCGCCCTGCAGGGCGATGGCCTGACCGCCCGCCGCGAGAATCTGCGTCACCACCTCTTCGGCGGCGCTGCGGTCGCTGCGGTAATTCACCCCTACCGTCCAGCCCCGGGCGGCGGCCAGCAGGGCGGTGGCGCGACCGATGCCACGGCTGGCACCGGTGATCAGCAGGTTCTTGCTCATGAGGCAGGCTCCTTGTCGTGAAGCCCCAAGAGTGCCTGTTCAGATCCAGCCTAGCCAGCGCCACCAGGTCAGCGCGAACACCAGCATCAGGAGGTAGCCGACCAGCGTCAGCCAGATGCCGGTGCGCAGGAACTGCCGCGCGGTGAAGGTTTCCGTGCCGATGCAGACCATGTTCTGTGGTGCGTTGATCGGCAGCAGGAAGCCGAAGCTGACCACGTAGCCGAGCAGCATGCTCATGCCCAGCGGGTTGATGTCGCCGCCCAGCTGCAGCAGCAGGGCGATCATGATCGGCAGCATCGCCGAGGTCAGCGCCGTGGCACTGGCGAAACCCAGGTGGATGAGGATCAGGAACAGGCCGAGCACGGCGAACACCCAGAACGGCGACAGCCCTTCCATACCCAGGTGGGTCACCAGCAGCTTGGCCAGCCAGGTGCCGGCACCGGTGGCCAGCACTGCGCCGCCGAGGCTGATGCCCACGCCGAAGACGATCACCGTGCCCCATGGAATGCGCGGTTGCGCCTGCTTCCAGCTCATCACACCGAGACCGGGCATCAGCAGAGCGGCAAGACCCACCAGGGTGGTGGAGGCCGTGTCGAAGCTGTGCAGCTTGCCTTCGGTGGCCCAGAAACCGAGCAGGGTGAGGACGGTGATCAGCAGCTTGCGCTCATCGAAGGTCATCGGGCCGAGTTCGGCGAGCGCCTTGCGCACCGCCTCCTTGCCACCTTCGATACGGTCGGTCTCCGGCGGCATCACGCGCAGGATCACCCAGTACAGCACTGCCGACATCAGCAGGCTCCAGGGCGCGCCGGCGATCAGCCAGTCGGTCCAGGTCACCGACTCGCCGAGCAGCTTCTGCATGAAGCCGGCGGTGAGCAGGTTCTGCGCCGCCGAAGTCTGGATGCCGACGTTCCAGATGCTGGTTGCCTGGGCAACCAGGATCATGATGCCGCCAGCGAAGGCCGAGCGTTTGTCGACGCCGAAGGCGGCAATCACGCCCATCATGATCGGCACCACGCAGGCCACTCGCGCGGTCGCGCTGGGCACGATGAAGCTGAGCAGTATGGTCACCACGATCGCCCCGAGCAGCACGCGATGGGTGCTGGCGCCGACCTTCGACAGGGTCAGCAGGGCGATACGCTTGTCCAGCCCGGTCTGGGTCATCGCGGCGGCGATGAACAGCGCCGCCGCGACCAGCGCCAGTGCCGAGTTGGCGAAGCCGCCGAGCGCCATGCTCAAGGCGTCCTTGGTGCCGATCAGTTTGTCCGGGTCGCCCAGCGTCGGGGCGCTGCCGAGGAGGAAGGCCATCAGCGCCAGGATCATGATGGCGCTGACTTCGTAGCTGACCGATTCGCTGATCCAGACGATCACGGCGAAGGCCAGGATCGCCAGCATGCGCTGCCCGGCGAGCGGCAGTCCGGCCTGCTCAGGCAGCAGGATGATGCCGACCAGCGCCAGCAGGCCGAGCAACAGCCCCCAGGGAACGCGTGGGGTACTGTCGTGAGCGATGGTGGGCATGGCGTTTCTCCGGGAGCTATCCAATGGTTGGAATCTAGTCCTCGGTAAGCACCGCGCCATTGAGGCAGGTCAGTTCCCGGCGATGTTCGACGGCCTTCATTCAGCGCTCTGAATGGGTGCGCAAGGCCCGTTCAAGATGGTGCGAATTGCACCGGAATCGATCATTTTCGACAGTTGTGTGTCCGGATGTGGCACTGGGTGCGTCGCAGGCCTGGATAGGCGATGCTTGCGCCTGTCGCGTCATGCGCCAGACAGCCGACAGCCGCTCCACCTGCGTTGGGCAAGGGCGGGAATACGGCTGGATTTCCTGCGTCGCCTTACCTGGGGGCGCAATTTTTGCTAGAAAACCAAGGGTTTGTCTCATGTTCCGGATTTGCCGGAAGCGTGCACAGTTTTCGACCGACCCATCCCCTCCGCTGCATTTGTCAGCCTGGGGCTGACCCAAGGAGCCGCGATGGAACACAACGTCTCACTCATCACAATGCTGGCAGGGGGCTTCGGCCTTGCGCTGATTTTCGGCTTCATCGCCGAGAAGATCCGCCTGCCAGCATTGGTCGGCTATCTGTTCGCCGGGATCATCATGGGGCCGACCACCCCCGGGTTCGTGGCCGACATGGAGCTGGCGCCGCAACTGCTGGAAATCGGCGTGATGCTGCTGATGTTCGGTGTCGGTCTGCACTTTTCGCTCAAGGATCTGCTGGCGGTCAAGAAGATCGCCCTGCCCGGCGCCGTCGTGCAGATGGGCCTGGCTACCGTGCTGGGCCTGGGTGTCGCCAGCTGGTGGGGCTGGACCTTCGGTGAGAGTCTGCTGCTCGGCCTGTCGCTGTCCTGCGCCAGTACCGTGGTGCTGCTCAAGGCCCTGGAAACCCGCGGCATCCTGGATTCCATGAATGGCCGTATCGCTGTTGGCTGGCTGGTGGTCGAGGATCTCGCCACCGTGCTGGTGCTGGTTCTGTTGCCGCCGCTGGCGGGGGTGCTGGGCGGCAATAGCCCGGCTGCCGGCGACGCCAGCTCGCCGCTGTGGTATGTGCTGGGCGTGACCCTGCTGCAGGTCGCCGGTTTCATCGCGCTGATGCTGCTGGTGGGGCGTCGTGTGCTGCCGTGGCTGCTGATGCAGATCGCCAAGACCGGCTCGCGCGAGCTGTTCACCCTGTCCGTGGTGGCAGCGGCCATCGGCATCGCCTACGGTGCCGCGGTGCTGTTCCACGTGTCCTTCGCCCTCGGCGCCTTCTTCGCCGGCACCGTGATGCGCGAGTCGGATCTGTCGCACCGCGCTGCCGAAGAGTCGCTGCCGCTGCGCGATGCCTTCTCGGTACTGTTCTTCGTCTCGGTGGGCATGCTGTTCGACCCGAGCGTGCTGCTGGCCGAGCCGCTGCGCGTCGTGGCGGTGGTGGCGATCATCATCCTTGGCAAGGGGCTGGCGGCGGTGTTCCTGGTTCTGGCCTTCCGCTATCCGCTGAACACGGCGCTGACGGTGGCCGCCAGTCTGGCGCAGATCGGCGAGTTCTCCTTCATCCTTGCCGGCCTCGGCATGGCCCTGGGCCTGCTGCCGCAGGCGGGCATGAGCCTGGTTCTGGCCGGTGCACTGATCTCCATCGCGCTCAACCCGCTGGTGTTCGGCATGATCCAGCCGTTCAAGGCGCTGGTGCTCAAGCGCTCTGCCCTGGCGCGCCGCCTGGAGCACCGTGCCGACCCGCTGGCAGTGCTGCCGATGAGTACCGAGAAGAAGTTCCTCGAAGGCCAGGTGGTCGTGGTCGGTTACGGTCGCGTGGGCCGGCGCATCGTCAGGGCGCTGGGCGAGCGGCACATTCCGTTCGTGGTGGTCGAGCAGAACCGCGAGCGCGTCGAGCAGATTCGTGCCGAGGGCCTGGCCGCGGTCAGCGGTGACTCCGGCGATCCGGGCACGCTGATCCAGGCGCACATCGCCAAGGCGTCGATGCTGGTCATCGCCACGCCGGATCCGATGAACGTGCAGCGCATGGTGGAGATCGCCCGCACGCTCAACCCGGAGATCGAAGTGGTGATCCGTACCCACAGTCCGGATGCCGTGCAGATGTTCCGCCGCGATGGCCTTGGCGAGGTGTTCTTCGACGAGGAAGAACTGGCGCGAGGCATGAAGAACCACATCCTGTCGAAGTTCGCCCCGGCTCAAACCGAGAGCCACAAACCGGCTCACGGTCACTGACAGCCGGGATGACCCAAGCCGCTGGTGGAGCGATCCGCCAGCGGCTTTTTTGTGCCGATTTCTTTTGTCGAAAACCTTGCAGTAGAGCGCTGCCAGGTTGGTGAGGCATGCCACAAATCGGGCCGTGCGCAACGCAGGGCGGACATGCTGCGGTACCATCGGCGCCTCTCGCGTTCGCCAGCGAGCGCATCCTGACCCGATAAGGAGATCACCATGAAAAAACTGTTGCTCGTATCCCTGGCCGTTGCCCTGTCCAGCACCAGCGCTTTCGCCGCCTCGGTCGACAAAGACCAACTCGTCGGTATCTGGGCCATGAAGCCATTGAACAACGGCATCGCCAACGTGGTGGAGTTCACCGCTGACGGCAAGAGCAACCTGCACCCCTTCAATTGCGAAGAGCCCAGCTCAAGCCAGCCGGAAGTGGAAGTCTCCGACTACCGCATCAGCGAGGACGGCAAGACCATCCAGATCACCTCGCCTTACCAGAGCTTCGACCTGCAGGTGCTGAGCTTCGCGCCGGCCGCCATGCAACTGGGCATGGAGATCAAAGGCCATCAACTGCAGTTCTCCTACCTCAAGCGCGACAAGATCGAGTCGCTCTGCGCGCAGTGATCCTCCTGATCACCAGGGCGCGGTGAACTGATCGCGCCCTCGCCAGCAACGACACGGCAGGGCGTCCGTCTGCAATTGCCAGCGTCGATTGCAGGACGCATGACGGTGTAACACCTGGCCGCTACCATGCGTGCCCTTTTCCCGCGCCCTGCTCTCCGCCATGAAACCCGCACGCCTGCGCGCCGACCTGTTGGCCGGCCTGACTTCGTCCTTCGCCCTGGTGCCCGAGTGCATCGCCTTTGCCCT
Organism: Ectopseudomonas oleovorans; assembly: GCA_045291465.1. Lineage (GTDB taxonomy): Bacteria > Pseudomonadota > Gammaproteobacteria > Pseudomonadales > Pseudomonadaceae > Aquipseudomonas > Aquipseudomonas oleovorans_B. Next base: position 307,743 of record CP152345.1, read on the forward strand.
GGTAGCCCAGGTCAACCCGCTGATGGGTCTGTACGGCGCCTTCATCATCTGCACCCTCACCGCCCTGTTCGGTGGCCGGCCGGGGATGATTTCCGGCGCCGCCGGCTCGATGGCGGTGGTGATCGTCGCCCTGGTGGTGCAGCACGGCGTGCAGTACCTGCTGGCCACGGTGCTGCTTGGCGGCCTGATCATGCTGGCGTTCGGCTTGCTGCGCCTGGGCAAGCTGATCCGCATGGTGCCGCACCCGGTGATGCTGGGTTTCGTCAACGGCCTGGCGATCATCATCGCGCTGGCCCAGTTCGAGCACTTCCAGCATGACGGCCACTGGCTGCAGGGCAACGCGTTGTACCTGATGCTTGGCCTGGTGGCGCTGACCATGCTTATCGTCTACCTGCTGCCGCGGCTGACCCGCGCCGTACCGCCGGCGCTGGTGGCAATTTTCGGCATCGGTGCGCTGGTCTATCTGCTGGATCTGCCCACGCACACCCTGGGCGACATGGCGCATATCGCGGGTGGCCTGCCGAGTCTGATGCTACCGGGCATTCCCTGGACGCTGGAAACCCTGATCATCATCGCCCCCTACGCCGTGCTGATGGCTCTGGTCGGCCTGCTGGAAACCCTGTTGACCCTGAACCTCACCGACGAGATCACCGCTACCCGTGGCCATCCGGATCGCGAATGCGTGGCGCTCGGCGTGGCCAACATGACCTCGGGCCTGTTCGGCGGCATGGGCGGCTGTGCGATGATCGGCCAGACCGTGATCAACCTCAGCTCCGGTGGGCGCGGACGGCTGTCCGGCGTGGTCGCCGGGGTGATGATCCTGCTTTTCGTGCTGTTCCTCTCGCCGCTGATCGAGCGTATCCCGCTGGCGGCGCTGGTCGGCGTGATGTTCGTGGTGGCGCAGCAGACCTTCGCCTGGGGCTCGCTGCGCGTGGCTGGCAAGGTGCCGGCCAACGATGTGCTGGTGATCGTCGCGGTGACCGCCATCACCGTCGCCACCGACCTGGCCACCGCCGTGCTCTGCGGCATCGTCATCGCTGCGCTCAACTTCGCCTGGCAGCACGCCCGCGAACTGTATGCCGACAGCGACATGCAGGCCGATGGCAGCAAGCTGTACCGTGTACACGGCACCTTGTTCTTCGCCTCCTGCACCACCTTCCTGGGGCAGTTCGATCCGGCTGAAGACCCGCAACAGGTAACCCTGGACTGCCGCCACCTGAGCTTCGTCGACTACTCCGCCATCGCCGCGCTGAAGACCCTGCGCGAGCGCTACGCGCGTGCCGGCAAGCACCTGCGCGTGGTGCACCTGTCCGAGCGCTGCAAGCAGTTGCTCAAGCGTGGCGGCTCGGAGCACTGAGTCGCTGAACGACCGGGCGTGGCCGCAGGAGCGACGCCTGGCGGCAATTGCTGCCAACTGTGACCGCTATCACCTCACCATGTGGAGGGGTGGTAAGATCCGCCGCCCAACGCAAAATCGGTCGACAGGACGCGCCCGTACGGCCACACACGCAAGGACTCAGCATGAACAAGACTACCCTGGCCATTGCCATTCCCCTCGCCATCGTCGGCGTCTCCGTTGCCGGCGCCTGGTACACCGGCACGCTGGTCGAACAGCAACTGCACGCTGCCATCAGCCAGGCCAACGCCTCGCTGGCGCGGGAGGCACCGCACCTCAAGGGCCAGATGCAGCTGGTCGAATTCGAGCAGGGTGTCTTTTCCAGCCGTGCTCGCTACACCCTCAGTTTCTCTGTCGACGCCGACGCAGCGCCGCTGACGCTGTCCTTCAGCGATAACCTCGAGCACGGGCCGTTTCCGCCCTCGCGGCTGGCAGCCGGCAAGCTCGCCCCGGTCATGGCGCAGAGCCATTTCAGCCTGGAGCAGAACGAGCTGACCACGCCGCTGTTCGAAGCGGCCGGCGGCAAATCGCCGCTCACCGGTGAAGTCGCGCTGAACTACGACCAGAGCCAGACTGGCCGCATCGACTTGGCTGCGCTGCAGCACACTCACGCCGCAGGCACCCTGCGCACGTCCCCGGCCAGCATGGACTTCAGCGGCTCCAGCGACAGGAAGCACATCAGCGCCAGCGGGCAGTTGGCCGAGATGGATTTTGACTTCGCCGAGAGCAACAGCGGTGGGCCGGTCAGCATGCAACTGCGTGACCTTAGCCTGCAGGCCGACAAACAGGAAAACGCCAACGGCTTTGCCTTGGGGCCCAGCTCGGCGACGATCAAGCGCGTGACGATCCAGTCTTCGCCGGATCAGCAGATCGAACTGCAAGACGCAGTGATCGAAGAAGCTCTGACCCAGAACGGCAGCAGCCTGGATCAGAGCGTTGCCTATCGAGTTGGCCAGGTGCGGGTGCAGGAGCAGAACCTCGGCAGCGTGAAGCTGGCTGCCAGCGCCCGCCACCTTGACGAGGTCGCGTTCAAGGCGCTCAAGGACGCCTATAACCAGCTGTTGCTGAGCAGCTTGGAAGGCCAGGAGTCCGGCAGCGACACCGAGGAAGAATTCAAAGGTCTCGCCCTGGCCCTGTTGGAAGGCGCTCCGCTGCTAGCCCTGGACGAGTTCTCGCTGAACACCGCCAACGGTGAAGGCAAGGCCGCGCTGTCGTTCAGCCTGCGTAAGCCGGCAGAAGATGCCAGTAGCCCACAAGAAATGGCACAGAGCGCACTGGCTACTCTGCAGGCCGATATCAAGCTGGACAAGGCGGTGATCAGCGACCTGGCTACGGTTCAGGGCACCCTGGAAGGCGTAGCCAGTGGCGACGTCGACTCGCAAGCCATCGCCCAGCAGGCGCAAATGATGACCGAGATGTTCAGCGGCATGGCGCTGGCGTCGCAGTGGGTAGTGGAAGATGGCAATGCCCTGCGCGGCTCGCTGGCCTACGCGGACGACAAGGTGACCTTCAACGGCAAGGTCATGAGCGTGCCCGAGTTCATGGCCTTCACCATGGGCAGCGCCCCAGGAATGAGCGGCCTGGAAGGCGACGACAGCGAACTGGAGCAATACGGCCTGGAATAAAACCCGGCCCACTTGCAAACGCCCGCTTAGCGCGGGCGTTTGTGTTTTTGCTCGGGGCAGACGGTGGGCCCGGACGTTTTTGACCTGCTGGCTCAACGTGAGCATCGCGAAATTCCGCGGCCCATTCTGGGTATCGCTGCGCTCAAGCCGGGCTACCGAGTCATTGACGCGACACGCACACGAAAAAACCGCTGACGGAGCGATCCGTCAGCGGCTTTCTCTTATGCCAGAGAGGGTCTCAGCGCCGCGCGCCACGTACCCCTTCGGCCAGTTCGCGGCACAGGCCGAGCACGCCGTCGATGGCCTGCTGCGGGCTCTTCGCCTCGGCGATCCTGTCGATCAGTGCCGAGCCGACCACCGCGCCTTCGGCGCGCCTGGCCACGTCGGCGGCGTGCTGCGGGGTGCGGATGCCGAAGCCGATGCACACGGGCAGGTCGGTGTGGCGACGCAGGCGCGCCACGGCTTCTTCGACGTGATCCATGGTCGCCGCACCGGCGCCGGTCACGCCTGCCACCGACACGTAGTAGACGAAGCCGGAGCTGCCGGCCAGCACGGTGGGCAGGCGGTCGTCGTCGGTGGTCGGCGTGGTCAGGCGAATGAAGTCGATACCCGCGCTCTGCGCTGGCTCGCACAGCTCGTCGTTATGCTCGGGCGGCAGGTCGACCACGATCAGGCCATCGACCCCGGCCTCTTTTGCATCGGCGATGAAACGCTCGACGCCATAGACGAAGATCGGGTTGTAGTAGCCCATCAGCACCAGCGGCGTGCTCTGGTTGCCGGCGCGGAATTCGCGAACCATCTGCAACGTCTGCTGCATGCCCTGCTTGCCGGCCAGCGCGCGGATGTTGGCGAGCTGGATGGCCGGGCCGTCGGCCATCGGGTCGGTGAACGGCATGCCCAGTTCGATCACGTCGGCACCGGCTTCCGGCAGACCCTTGAGGATGCTCAGCGAGGTGGTGTAGTCGGGGTCGCCGGCGGTGATGAAGGTCACCAGCGCGGCACGGTTTTCCTGCTTGAGTTCGGCAAAACGGTTCTGCAGGCGGCTCATGCGTGCTTCTCCTGGTTGTCCTGCATGTGGTGCATCACGGTCTGCATGTCCTTGTCGCCACGACCGGACAGGTTGACCACCATCAGGTGATCCTTGGGCAGTTGCGGTGCGCGCTTGAAGGCTTCGGCCAGCGCGTGGGCGCTTTCCAGGGCCGGGATGATGCCTTCCAGGCGGCAGCAGTGGTGGAAGGCTTCGAGGGCTTCGTCATCGCTGATCGGCACGTACTCGACGCGCTTGATCTCGTGCAACCAGGCGTGTTCCGGGCCGACGCCGGGGTAGTCGAGGCCGGCGGAAATCGAATGGGCATCGGTGATCTGGCCGTCTTCGTCCTGCAGCAGGAAGGTGCGGTTGCCGTGCAGCACGCCCGGCGCACCGCCGGCCATGCTCGCCGCATGCTTGCCGGTGTCGATGCCGTGGCCGGCCGCCTCGACGCCGACGATCTGCACGCCGGCATCGTCGAGGAAGGGGTGGAACAGGCCGATGGCGTTGGAGCCGCCGCCGATGCAGGCCACCAGCGAGTCGGGCAGGCGCCCTTCCTTCTCCAGGATCTGCTCGCGCACTTCGTTGCCGATCACCGACTGGAAGTCACGCACCATGGCCGGGTACGGATGCGGGCCAGCCGCAGTGCCGATCAGGTAGAAGGTGTTGTGGACGTTGGTCACCCAGTCGCGCAGGGCTTCGTTCATGGCGTCCTTGAGGGTGCCGGTGCCGGCAGTGACCGGGATCACCTCGGCGCCGAGCAGCTTCATGCGGAAGACGTTGGCCTGCTGGCGGTCGATGTCGGTGGTGCCCATGTACACCACGCACTGCATGCCGAAGCGCGCGGCCACGGTGGCGGTGGCACACCGTGCATGCCGGCGCCGGTCTCGGCGATGATGCGCTGCTTGCCCATGCGCTTGGCCAGCAGGATCTGGCCGATGCAGTTGTTGATCTTGTGCGCGCCGGTGTGGTTCAGGTCTTCGCGCTTGAGGTAGATCTTCGCGCCGCCGAAGTGCTCGCTCAGGCGCTCGGCGAAATACAGCGGGCTGGCACGGCCGATGTAGTCGCGCTGGAAGTAGGCCAGCTCTTCGAGAAAGGCCGGATCGTTCTTGGCCTTCTCGTATTCGGCGGCCAGCGAGTTGATCAGCGGCATCAGCGTTTCGGCGACGAACTGGCCGCCGAAGCGACCGAACAGGCCGCGAGTGTCGGGGCCGGTGCGAAATGAAGTCATGGCGTGCTCCTTGTCGACAGCGTTGGGCTGGCAGGGCGAGTGAGTGATGGGGCCATTCTATCCCCATGAGGCGCGGCGAAAAGCGATTTGATTGAGATGATTCGTCAGAAAATCTCACGGGTCATGTCTGTGCGCCACACCTCATTTCCACACTCGCCGCCGGCCGGTACAGAACTTGGCAGCGCCTGACCAGTCCCAGCAGCTGCGGTCAGGGGGCCGTTCTTCCAGGGAGAAAGCGAATGCACAAGGTCTTGGCGGTGGGCGTCATGGTTGCGGCGTGTCTGGGTACGGCCCAGGCGCAAACACTGGATCTGCATGGCATCGGAGTATCGCGCGATGTGCCATGCAAGGGGCTCGACGTGATCGTCACTGGCAATGGCAACCAGTTTCGCCTCACCGGTGACTGCGGTCAGGTCGAGGTCAATGGCTCCGAGCAGCAGGTGAGTTTCGGCAAGGCCGCCGGTCTGGTGGTAACGGGCGTGAAGAACCGCATCGAGGGCGAGCGCGTCACCAGCCTCGAGGTCAGTGGCAGTGAGCACCAGGTTGAAACCGAGGTGCACGGCAAAGACCAGCAACCGGCGCAGATCGCCATTTACGGTGATGGCAACGTGCTCGAACTCGATCTCGATGGCCCGACGCAGATCGAAGTAAACGGTCTCAACCAGCAACTGACCTGGAGCGGTGACGAGCCGCAGATCGAGACCACCGGCGTCGAGCACCGTATCAAGCAGGACTGATCCGCACGGCAGGTTGGCGCCCGGCGGTGAACGTGATTAGATGCCCCTGACTCGTCAGGAAAAATCACCTCTCCCATGAGCCGCGACCTGCCTCCACTCAATGCCCTGCGCGCCTTCGAGGCGGCCGCCCGCCTGCAAAGCGTCAGCCGCGCTGCCGAAGAGTTGCACGTCACTCACGGTGCGATCAGCCGGCAGGTACGTGTGCTCGAAGAGCAGCTTGGCCTTGGCCTGTTCGACAAGGACGGCCGTGGTGTCAAGCTAACCGCCGCGGGCCTGCGCCTGCGCGATGCTACTTCGGAAGCCTTCGAGCGCCTGCGCGATACCTGCGCCACGCTGCGCCGTGAAATTGAAGAGCGTCCCTTCGTCCTCGGCTGCCCGGGCAGCCTGCTGGCGCGCTGGTTCATCCCGCGGCTGGATCGTTTGCAGCGCGAGTTGCCGGAGTTGCGCCTGCAACTGTCGGCCAGCCAGGGCGAGCTGGATCCGCGCAGCCCCGAGGTGGACGCCACCCTGCTTTTCGCCGACCCGCCCTGGCCGAGCGACATGCAGGTGTTCGAACTGGTGCCCGAGCGCATTGGGCCGGTACTCAGCCCGCGCTATGCCAATCACGCACGGTTGGCTGGCGCCGCAGCCCAGGCGCTGTACGGCGAGGCGCTGCTGCACACCACCTCGCGCCCCCAGGCCTGGCCGCAATGGGCGGCTGCGCAGGGGCTGGCGCCAGGACGGTTGCAGCAGGGGCAGGGCTTCGAACATCTCTACTACCTGCTGGAGGCTGCCGCCGCCGGGCTGGGCGTCGCCATCGCGCCGCAGACGCTGGTGGCCGACGACCTGCGTGCCGGCCGCCTGGTGGCGCCCTGGGGGTTCGTCGAAACCACCGGCTGCCTGGCGCTGTGGACACGCCGCGCCGACCCGCGCAGCGAGCGTCTGGCGCATTGGCTGCGTAGCGAGCTGGCATAGCTCCGGGTGATGTTGCCAAGCCGGCCTGGTAAAGATGACAATGCAATTCATTGTCATTTGATACGAAATCCGCGCCATGTCCGCCGACGTCCAGGTGCTGCATACCCTCTACCGTGATCATCACAACTGGTTGCAAGGCTGGCTGCGCCGGCGCCTGGGCAACGGTTGCGATGCCGCCGACCTGGCGCAGGACACCTTCATGCGCCTGTTGCGTGCCGGCAATGCCGCGAGCATCCGCGAGCCGCGTGATTACCTGGCCACCGTGGCGCGGGGGCTGATGGTCGATTTCCTGCGTCGGCGCTCGCTGGAGCAGGCCTACCTCGACGTGCTGGCCAGCCAGCCGCAGGCCGAGCAGCCCAGCGCCGAGCAGCAGGCTCTGCTGCTGGAAGCCCTGATGGAGATCGATCGCATGCTCGACGGCCTTGGCCAGACGGTGCGCGAGGTGTTCATCCTCTCCCAGCTCGACGGCCTCACTTACGCCCAGATATCCGCCCGCCTGGGCATTTCCCTGCGCAGCGTGAACAACTACATGGCCCGCGCCGTGGAACACTGCTGCCTGTTGCAGGCGGGCTGGCAGTCATGAGCGAACCGGGCCAGGAGCAGCGCGCCGCGCTCAAGGCCGCCAGTGGCTGGTACGCACGGCTGTGCTCCGGCAGCAGCGATGCCGGCGAGCAGCAGGCCTGGCAGCGCTGGTACGACGCCGACGAGCACCATCGCCAGGCCTGGCAGCAGATCGAGAACCTGCGCGCGCAGTTGGGGCTGCTGCCCGCCCGGATCGCTTCGCCCACCTTGCGCGGTGCGGGCCACAGCCGCCGCCGTCTGCTCGGCAATCTGGCGCTGGCCGGCCTGGCGTTGCCGCTGGGCTGGTTCGCCTGGCAGAGCGACACCCGCCGCTACTGGCTGGCCGACTACCGCAGCGGCGTGGGTGAACGCCGTCAGTGGCAACTGAACGATGGCAGCGAGCTGATGCTCGGCACCGCCAGCGCCGTGCAATGGCATGCCGACGGACAGCGTCGCCTGCTGCGCCTGGTGAGCGGCGAGGCGCTGGTCCACAGTGTCGACGAAGCCCGTCCCCTGCTGGTGGAAACTCGCCACGGCGTGGTGCGTAGCCAGGGCGCGCGCTTCTGCGTGCGCAGCGATGAGTTCGATTGCCGTGTCGCGGTGCTGGAGCAGCATGTGGAAGTCGCGCCGCTGCGCCATCTGCAATCCATGCAGACGCTGACGGCCGGGCATCATCTGCGTTTCGATGCCGGGCAGCTAGGGCCACAGCGCGCCAACGATGCCGCCACGGCGGCCTGGACGCAGGGCAGCCTGATCGCACTCGACCAGCCGCTGGGAGAGGTGATCGCCGAACTGGCGCGCTATCGCCATGGCGTGCTGCGTCTGGATCCGGCCCTGGACGGGCTGAAGGTGTCCGGCAGTTTCCCGCTGGCCGATACCGATCGTGCCCTGGCTGCGCTGGAGCACAGCTTCCCGGTTCGGGTGGTGCGACGCACCGACTATTGGGTGTCGCTGGTGCCGAAGGCATGATTCGTAAAAATATTCATTGTCGTTTGCACTTTTTTCTCGGCTGGATCGACCCTCCTGGAATACCGCCTACAGGCCTTTCTGTTCCCAGGGGGAATCCATGCTCGAACCTCGTTGCACACTGCATTCGCTGACCGTGGCCGTCCAGGCCGCATTGCTCTGCTCCGGCCTGGCACTGGCCGTGCCGGCGGCCAGTGCCGCGCCAGCAGAGTCTGCTGCACAGGCACAGTCCTTCGATATCGCCGGTGGCCCGCTGGCCGAGGTGCTGAACCGTTATGCCAGCGCAGCCGGCGTCGCCCTGTCGTTCGATGCGACTGCGTTGCAGGGGCAGCGTAGTCAGGGCCTGCAAGGTACCTACGACGTCGAGGAAGGTTTCGCCCGCCTGCTGCAAGGCAGCGGTCTGCGCGTCGTACGCCAGGGTGACGGCATCTATGGCCTGGAGCCACAGCCGCAGCAACGCTCGACGAGGGGCGACGCGCTGGAGCTGGATGCTACCCAGATCACCGTCAGCACCCTGCGCGGTGACACCGCCGTCGGTCAGACCAGCCAGCGCGTGACCGTCATCGACCGCCAGCAGATCGAGCAGCAACTGGCACTGAGCAGCGACCCGGCGCAGGTGCTGAGCAACCTGATTCCGTCTTATTCGCCGAGCCGGCAGAAGATGTCCAACTCTGGTGAAACGCTGCGTGGCCGCACCCCGCAATTTCTCGTGGACGGCGTGCCGCAGGCCAGCTCGATCCGGAATGATGGACGCAGCAGCTACACCATCGATCTGGCGCAGATCGAGCGCATCGAGGTGATCCATGGCGCCTCGGCCGAACATGGTGGCGGCGCCACTGGCGGTATCGTCAACTTCATCAGCCGCCGTCCCCAGGGTGACGGCATCAGCCAGCATGCCGGCGTCAGCCTGGAAAGCGATGATCGCTTCAGCAAGGATGGCCTGGGCTACAAGATGAACTATCGGGTCAGCGCGCAGCAGGGCGACTGGGAAACCCTGTTCGGCGCCACCTGGCAGGAGCGCGGTGCGTTCTATGATGCCAACGACGAACTGATCGGCGTTGCCTATCCCGGCGAAATCCAGGACACCCGCGACCACGATCTGATGTTCAAGCTCGGTTACTGGATCGACGAGGTGCAGCACCTGGAATTCAGCGCCAACCACTACGAGCTCAAGGGCAACAACGACTACGTGCCGGTGCTCGGCAACCGCGCCGCCGGCATCCCCACCACCGCGCGCAAGGGTGATCCGCAGGGCGACCCGGCGTTCAACGAGAACCGTCAGTACACCTTCAGCTACAGCAACCAGGATCTGTACGGCAACGTGCTCGACGTGCAGCTCTATCACCAGCGCTATCGGGGCCAGTTCGGGGCGCTGATGTCGGCCGCGTTCCAGGGCCGGCCATCGCGCCGGTCGGCACCTTGTGGGAGCAGAGTCGCAGCGATTCGGAGAAGTGGGGCGGCAAGCTGACCCTGCGTCGCAGCGGTCTGTTCGATGGCCTGCTGGATCTCGCCGGTGGCGTCGACCTGATGCGCGACGAAGGCGAGCAGGTGCTGGTGCAGACCAACCGCAGCTACGTGCCGCCGTCCACCTACGACAACCAGGCCGGCTTCCTTCAGGGTGACCTGCACCTGACCGACAGGCTGACCCTGATGGCCGGCGTGCGCCGCGAGCATGCCGAGCTGGACGTGGATGATTTCCGCACCGTGTGGGGCACCAACAACGCTGGCGGGGTGAGCGTGACCGGCGGCAAGGTGTCGTTCGGCAAGACGCTGAGCAACTACGGCTTCACCTACCAGGCCACCGACTGGGCGCAACTCTACGGCGGCTATTCCGAGGGCTTTGGCATGCCCGACATCGGCCGTGTGCTGCGTGGTCTCGACGAGCCTGGGCAGGACGTGGAGAGCCTGCTGGAGCTGGAGCCGATCATCACCCGTTCGCGCGAGGTGGGCCTGCGCCTGAACTTCGAGCGGGTAGACATGGAGCTGAGCTACTACGAGTCCTTCTCCAACCTGGGCGAGCGCCTGTCGGTAAATGCCGACGGCAACTACATCGCCAACCGCGAGCGCGTGGAAATCCAGGGCTATGAGCTGACCGGCAACTGGCACATCGATGACCGCCACAGCCTGCGCGGCAGCTACGCCCACAGCCAGGGCAAGTCCGATACCGATGGCGATGGCAAGGTCGATACGCGCCTGACCGGCCTGAACATCTCGCCGGATCAGTACAGCCTGGGCTGGCAGGCCAACTGGAACGACGACTGGTCGAGTTACCTGCAATACAACTATTACGTCAGCCGCAGCTTCGACGATCCGCGCCTGGAGTTCGACGGCTACGCCCTGCTCTCGGCCAGCGTCACCCGACGTCTGCCGGTAGGCAGTCTGTCACTGGGCATCGACAACCTGCTCGACGAGGATTACTTCACCTACTACTCGCAGTCGGCGCGCATCGCCAACGACTACAACTTCAAGGGGCGCGGGCGTACTTTCACCCTGGGCTACCAGGTGGAGTTCTGATGCGGCAGCGGAGGGTGACAGCCAGGCGCCGGAAACGCTTCGTGCGCCAGCGCGGCTGAAACCCTTCCTGCAGGTGTGCCGGCAGCCTTCATGAGCCCGAGCGGCTGTCAGAACGCGTGTACCAGCGTGGCCGTTAGGTTGCGCGGGGTGCCATACCAACCGCGCGAACCGATGGCGGTGTAGTAGGTCTCGTCGAGGGCGTTGTTGAGGTTCAGCGAAACGCTGGTGTCGGGTGTGAAGGCGTACTGCGCCATCAGATCCACCACACTGTAGGCGCTCTGGTGGAAGGTCGCGTTGCTGGGGCCGGCGTTCTTGTAGTACTCCGCGCCCTGCCAGCGCACACCGCCGCCCACTTTCAGCTGCGGTACGGATTGCAGTCGGTAGGTGGTGAACAGCTTGAAGGTGTCACGCGGTACTTCGGACAGCAGCCGCTTGTCATCGTCGTTCCTGATCACGGCGTAGGAGTAGCTGGCGGCCACCTGCCAGTCCGGCAGGATTTCTCCTGCCAGCTCAGCCTCGAAACCACGGGTTCTGGTGCCGGACTCGGCGATGTAGTAGCCGGGATTGGCCGGGTCTGCCACCGGCAGATTGTCCTGGCGCACCTCGAAGATGCCGAGGCCGGCGGTCAGGCGTTTGTCCCAGAACTCGCTCTTGAGACCCAGCTCGTAGTTCTCGCCTTCCTTCGGCTCGAGATAGGTACCATCAAACCGCTGCCGATCCTGGGGATTGAAGATGGTGGTATAGCTGGCATAGGCCGACCAGTGTTCGGCGAAATCGTAGACGAGGCCGATATAGGGCGTGACGATGCCATTCTCCTGTTCCCGGGTGGAGGTGACATTGCCTGTCGCCAGCACGCGCGAAGACTTTTCACGCTGCCAGTCGATCACGCGTGTTCCGGTGATCAGCGAGACGCTGTCGGAGAGACGCCAGCGCGCAGCCGCGACCAGACCCGTCTGGGTTTCATCCAGCGCACTCTCCGAATACTTGTCATGCACGATGTCGGGTATCGGTAGCGAGCCATCCCAGGTGAATATGTTATCGATGTTCTGGAAGCCCCACAGGTCGTAGCCGTAGCTGCGGTAGTAGGACTTGTGGTGGCTGGCGCCGAGATGCAGTTCGTGCTCGCGAGAGAACAGTTCGAAGGGGCCGGACACGGAGAGGTCGAACGAGGTCTGACGTGGCTCGCCCGCCCAGCGCCCGGTCCAGGTGCTGATCCCGCTACCGTCAGGGTTGACGGTACCACTGGCCGCCGTGGCGAAGGCGTCGTCGTAGCGGCGACGGCTGTGCTCGGCGTTGAATTTCGCCTGCCAGCCGTTGCCGAGCGCATGTTCCAGGGTGGTGAACAGCGTCCTGGTTTCACGCTTGTGGTAGCTCCAGTCAGCGCCGGAGTTGAACGAGCGCGATGGCTTGAAGTGTGTACCGTTGGTGTTGTACATCGGGAAACCGTGGTTGCCGGCCCCATCGTTGTCCATGTCCTGATATTCGGCGCCCACCGTCAGCAGGGTGTCATCGCTGATGTCCCATTCCAGCACGCCGTAAGCCACCTGTTTCTCCAACTGCTGGCGGTCGACGTGACTCTTGCCATCGCTCTTCGAGGCGACGAAACGGCCCCGTACATGGCCGCTTTCCGAGAGCTTGCCCGATACATCCAGATCGGTGCGGTAGCTGTCCCAGGAGCCTGCCTGCACGCTGATCCTGCGCTGCGTCTCGAGGGTTGGCTTCTTGCGGATCAGGTTCACGGTGGCACTGGGGGCGCCGGTGCCGGACATCAGCCCGGTCGCACCGCGCACCACTTCGACTCGGTCATAGGTGACCATGTCGGCGAGATCGTCACGGAAGCCATAGCTGTCGGTACGGTTGATGCCATCGACCTGAATATTGCCGATTTCCATACCGCGCACGTAGATGTGGTTGGAGTCGCTGCCAGCCGGCCCCATGCTGTCGATCACCACGCCCGGGGTCTGTTCGAGCACTTGGGCGATGTCGGTGAGGTTCTGATCCTCGATCTGTTGACGGGTCACCACGCTGACTGCCTGCGGCGTCTCGCGCATCGACAGGTTCAGTCCGGTCGCTGTGCTGGTCGAGCCGGTGGTGTAGCTGCCGGTGCCTTCGGTGGTGGCGCCAAGCTGTGCACTGGAGACGGTCGTCGCGCCGAGTTCCAGAGCGCTTTCGTTGCTGGGGCGGGTCAGCACGTAACGCTTGTCGCCCGCCTGCTGCACGCGTAGACCGCTGCCTTGCAGCAGCACGGAGAAGCCCTGCTCCACCTCGTACTCGCCGTGCAGACCGTCGCTGTGCAGGCCGGCGGTTTCCTCGCTGCCGAAGCTGATGGTCACGCCGCTGGCAGCGGCGAACTCGCTGAGCGCGGTGGCCAGGCTACCAGCGGAAATGCTGTAGTGGCTCGGCTCGGCCAGTGCGGTGGCGGTGACCAGCAGCGAGCCGGACAGGCTCAGTGCCAGCGCTGCCTGGCGAATGCTGCGGGGGAGTGGAGAGGGACATACGGACATCGAGTGGCTCCTGTTCAGGTGGCCCGGACGGGCAGGCTGCAATGGGCGTGAACATGGAGCCGAAACAGGAATGAAAATCTGTTACCCCTGGTCGCGATTTTTTTCGGTCGCGATGTTCATCGCAGGACAGGCCGTGAGCCACCCTGTGGGCTGGTCATTCGCGGTTGAAGCCGCTCCTGCGGACAGGAGCTGTCATACCGTGCGTGCTTCGAGGCGTATCCAGTAGCGCGTCATGCGCTGCACGCGAATCGGCAGGGCATCCTCAAGGCTGGCCAGTGCCGCTTCGCTGTCATTCAGGTCGAAGGCACCGGACAGGCGCAGGGCTGCAACCTCTGGCGTGCAGCCCAGGTATCCGAATCGATGGCGCGACAGTTCGGCAAGCAGATCGTCCAGGCGCCAGTCGACGGCCACCAGCATGCCCCGAGTCCAGGCCGAGGCACTGGCCTGTGCAGGTTGCAGGGCACCGATTCGGCCATTGGTGAAATCGCACGTCTGGCCGGCTTCCACCCGAACCCTCTGCGCTTCGGCCAGACGTGGGCGGATTTCCACCATGTGCTCCTCGACCGTGACTCGCGTCAGGGCGCCGACCTGGCGCACGCTGAAACGGGTGCCCAGGGCGAGGATGCGCCCCTCTGCGGTCTGCACGCTCAGCGGACGGGCATCCTTGGCCGTCTGCACGAGTATTTCGCCGTGCAGCAGGTGAATCAGCCGCTGCCCGGCGTCGAAGCGAACGTTCACCCGGGTATCGGTATTCAGATCCAGGCGGCTGCCGTCGGCCAGCGTCACACGTCGACGTTCGCCGATCCGCGTGACGTAATCGGCGCTCCATGGCGAAGCCTGGTAGCCCTGCCAGCCGACAAGGCCAACGCCCAGCAGTACGGCCAGTGTCTTCAGGGCACGGCGGCGGCTGTGCCGGGCATTTTCCAGTGTCATGGCTGCAAGGCCCTGCGGTGCCTGATCGAAGCGCTGGCGCAGATTTTCCAGGCGTGCCCAGGCCTCGGCGTGGCGCGGATCTTCGCTCAGCCAGGCCTGCCAGGCGGCGCGTTGCGCGTCGCTGACCTGGCTGTCATTCAGGCGGACATACCAGTCCACGGCCTGGCTGAGGGCGACCTTCATGCGTCGTCCAGCAACAGGCAGTGCATCAGGGCGCTGGCCAGGTGCTTGCGCACGGTGGTGACGGAGACTCCAACCCGCTCGGCAGTCTTCTCGTAGCTCAGGCCATCCAGCTGCACGGCGAGAAAGATTGCGCGGGTACGCTCGCCCAGGCCATCGAGCATGCGGTCGATGGCCAGCAGGCTGTCGAGTATCAGAGCGCGGGCTTCGGCGGAGGGCTCGTAGTGCTCGGGCTGCAGGGCCAGAGCTTCGAGATAGGCCTGTTCCAGCGAGCGACGGCGATACAGGTCGATCACCAGGCCGCGGGCGACGGTCGCCAGGTAATGGCGCGGCTCGCGCAGGCTGCCGGCACTTTGGGCGAGCAGTACACGGATGAAGGTGTCCTGCGCCAGATCGGCGGCATCGGCGGAGCTGTTCAGGCGCTGGCGTAGCCAGCCGTTCAGCCAGCCGTGGTGTTCGCGATAGAGCGTATCCAGCTGTGCGTGGGACGCCGTGTCGGGGAGCCGTATGGACATCCCGCCTCCTGCTGAGAGGTTGCGAATAAGAATTTGTCGCAATTCTACGCGGGAGGGTGGGGGTTGGGAATGGCCGTTGAGTCCTTGCCGGCGGGCAAGCGACCCTGCGCACCCCCGGAGCGCAGGCGCTATTCGCGTCAGAAGTCCGCTTTGACCGTCAGCATGAAGTTGCGCGGCTCGCCATGGAAGTTCCCCCAGGAAACGGCTCCCACGCTCTGGTAGTAGCGTTTGTCGAAAAGGTTGTTGCCGTTTAGTGCGACGGACCAGTGCTCGTCGATGCGATAGCCAACGCGACCGCTCCAGAGTGCGTAGCCGGCCTGCACGGATTCGATGGCGGGGCTCACGTTGCCATCCCGATACGAGATGTCGCTCTGCACGGTGACTCCCGCGCCCAGGCTCCAGCGCTGCAGCGCGCCGGCCAACTGGTAGTCGGCCCACACGCGCAGAAGGTGGCGTGGGAAGTAGCTGATCGAGAAGGCCGGCTCCTGCGGATCGCTGTTGGCGCTGTCCAGGTAGCGGGTCTGGGTGTAGGTGTAGCCCGCCAGCAGTTGCAGGCGGTCGATGACCTCGCCGCTGACTTCCGCTTCGAAGCCCTGGGCGCGAACCTTGCCCACGTCTCTGTAGCAGAAGCCGTCGGAAGACCCCGGGCAGGTCGTGCTGTAGTCCGCTTCGGCACGGTTCTCTTCGAGGGTGCGGAACAGGTTGAAGGCCATGTTGACGCGGCCATCCATCAACTCACCCTTGATGCCCAGCTCATGACTTGTGCCTGTCTTGGGCTGTATCGGGCTGCCGGATGCGTCGGTGTAGGTGCCTTGAGGCTGAAAGATGTCGGCATAGCTGGTGTACACGGACCAGTTGTCGTTCAGGTCGTAGATGAGTGCCGCAAAGGGGGTGACCTGTCCGTTCTCCTGGCTCCTGTCGTGCTGCCAGTAGTCCCAGGCGAGGGTGTAGGAGTCACGGCTGTTGCGGTACCAGCTGACGCGGGTACCCAGGATGGCAGTCAGGGGATCGGCGAGCTTCAGCCGCAGGTTGGCATAGGTGCCGAATTGCCGGGTATCCGATTCGGTGGGCACCGGTCCGCCGCGGTAGGCGTTGGGGGCATAGAAATCATCCGGTGGCTCGGGAATGTGCGGGTTCGGGTTGAACGGGTCTTGCGAGGCGCCCAGCAAGGCGGTCATGTCGATGAGCGCCATGTGGTCGTGCGTCTTGCCGCGGCTGGCGTTGGCCCCGACGGTCAGTTCGTGCTCCAGGCCGAAGGCGTCGAATTTGCCATCCAGGTAGGCATCGAAGCCGTAGTCGGTCTGGTCATAGTCGAACAGGCCCGAGTAGACCCTGGATGGTGCCGACGTCGAACCGGGGGCGACGCCTGCGGCGGTCTCGGACAGCGCATACTTGATGTCCTGGTCGTTATGGCTGTAGACGCCGGCGAACTTGAACGTCCAGTCCTCGCTGAGCCGGTGCGCGAGATCGGTGAATACCGTGGTGCGCCGGCTTTCCCAGTTGTTCCACGAGGCGCCCAGGCAGGTGGAGCGACTCAGTTTCAGGCTCTTGCCGTTGCTGTCGCGGGGCAGGCCGTGCCAGCAAGGGGTGGCGTCCAGGCTTTCGTAGGCGACCCCCACGCCAATGGTGGTGTCGGAGGTCAGGTCGTAGTCCAGGGCACCGTAGAGAACCTGATCCTCCCGTTCGCCGAGATCGTAGAAGTACTGGCGATCCTGCCGAGCCATGACCGCCCGCCCGCGCAAGGTGCCCGTGTCGTTCAGCGGCCCGCCGACATCCACCTGACCACGGTAGTTGTCCCAGGAGCCAGCCGAGAGCGTCAGGCTGGTCGTCGGTCTCTCCTGACCGCGCTTGCGAACGAAGTTGACCCCACCGGCAGAGCCACCGGAGCCTTTCATCATGCCGGCGGTGCCTTTGAGCACCTCGACTCGGTCGTAGATCGCCATGTCGCCGGAGAAGCTGTTGGCCTGGACGTATTCGCCGCCGACGTCCAGGGGGACGCCGTCGTACTGGTACTGCCCCTGCATCATGAAGCCGCGTGAATAGAAGTACTTGCCGCCCATCGGCGAGTCGTAGACGGCAATGCCCGGCGTTTTCTCCATCACCTGGTCGATGGTGTTGAGATTCTGGTCATCCAGCATCTTGCGGGTCATGACGGTGACGGACTGGGGCGTTTCCCTCAGCGTATGCTCGCCTTTGCCAATGGTGACCGCACTGGCGGCATAGGAGCCACTGCCCTCGGTGGTTGCACCAGGGCCCCTGCCGGTCACCGTGGTGGCGCCCAGCTCCAGCGCACTACCACTATCCACCATCACTTCCAGCGCATAGTTGCCGCCAGCATTGAGCGCCCGTAGACCGGTGCCGGCGAGCAGGCGCGCCAGGCCTTCATCCACCGCATAGCTGCCATTGAGCCCCGGGCTATGTTTGCCGGCTGTGAGCTGGCCGTCGGCGGAGAGCAGGATGCCGGCCTCGCTGGCGAAGCGGTTCAGCGCCTGGTCGAGGTTGCCGGCCGGGATGGCGTAACTGCGGGTCTGCTCGCTGGCCATGGCCTGGGTCATCGGGGCGGTGAGCAGCAACGGGCCGCCAGTGAGCAGACTGGCGAACAGGGCATGACGGACGGCGAGATTGAGCCGGGAACGGTTGGAAGCGGGCAGATGCGGCATTCTGGATGATCCTCTTGAGAATGCTTCTTGGTTGAGTTCAAGAGGTATCCCGGACGACGCTGCAAAACCGACAAGGGTTTGCAGGAATTTTTCTGATCAGCTGAGCGATCGGCCTCGGAGAAAGCCGTCATTGCCGCGCATGTGGGGAGCCAGAGGCGCCGCCACACCGGGCTCCCGCCTGCGCGGGAGTGACGTCACCCCTGGGTAGAGTCCCACCTCGCCGGCGTGGCGGTGCGCACGGCGCACCCTAGGCCGGGCCGACCGTGACCCAGTAGCGCGTCAGGCCGCGCACCTTTACCGGCAGCGACTGCTGCAACGCCGTCAGCACCCGGTCGGTGTCGGCCAGAGGGAATACGCCGGTCAGCGGCAGGTCGGCCACGGCGGGGTCACAGCGCAGCACGCCGGGTCGATGGCGCGACAACTCGGCGATGAACTGGCCCAGCGGCATGCGCTCGGCGATCAGACGGCCATCGTGCCAGGCAATGGCGTTGTGGTTCGCCAGCGTGATATCGCCTAGTCGGGTGGCAGAAAACCAGCGGCTCTGCCCGGCTTGCAGGCGTGTGGCGGGCGCCTGGCGCGGGCGCAGTTCCAGTTCGCCCTCGAACAGCTCGACCTGGCTGCCCCCGTCACGCTGGTACACCGAAAAGCGTGTGCCCAGCGCCTGGATTTCACCGGCTGCGGTTTCCACGATCAGCGGGCGCTGCGCCGGATCACGGCCGCTGTCGAGCAGCAACTCGCCAGCCAGCAGGTGGATGCGCCGCTCGCTCGCACTGAACAGGATGTCCACCGCGCTGCCGCTGTTCAGGTTCAGTCGGCTGCCATCGGCCAGGGTACGTTGCAGGCGTTCGCCCGTGCCACTGCGCAGGTCGGCCATGGTCTCGCGCCAGGGCAGATGCGACTGGGCGAGATAGCCGCTGCCGCCGGCCAGCAACAGCGCGCCGAGCAGCTTGAGCGTCTGCCGTCGACGCGCATCGGGCAGTTCACGCAGCACCGCGCAGGCGGTGTCGGCCGGTACGCCGCTCAGGGTTTCTCTGCAGCTGCTCGAGGCGCTGCCAGGCGCGGCCATGTTCGGGGTCGGCGGTGCGCCATTCGCTGAAGCGGCGCTGCTGTTCATCATCCATCTCGCCCCCCACTGCAGCATCAACCAGTGGCTGGCCTGCTTGACGACGGCGGGGGCGATGGGTGCTTCGCTGATGGCTTTCATTCGGCGTAGAGCACCTGATAGCAGGCAGCGATGGCGCGCAGCATGTACTTCTGCACCGAGCTGACGCTGACATCCAGGCGCTCGGCGATCTGTGGGTAGGTCAGCCCCTCGAACTGCGACAGCAGGAAGGCTTCGCGCACCTTGGCCGGCATCTCGTCGAGCATGGCGTCGATCTGCATCAGGGTTTCGATGACCATCGCGCGGGTCTCCAGAGACGGGGTTTCCGGTTCCGGCAGGGCCGTGAGGCTGTCGAGGTAGGCCTGCTCGATACGCTGCCGGCGCCACTGGTCGATCACCAGGTTGCGGGCGATCTGCGCCAGGAAGCGCCGGCCATCGCCCTGCTCCGGCATGCGTCGCGTCACCAGCAGACGCAAGAAGGTGTCCTGGGCGATATCGGCCGCTCTGTCGCGGTCGCCCAGGCGACGGCGAAGCCAGCCCTGCAACCAGCCGTGGTGGTCGCGGTAGAGGCTATCGATTGGTTGCAGCGAGGCGTCAGAGGGCACCGACCTCTCCCATCAGCGAGTTGCAGATAAGAATTGATCGCGATTGTAGGCTGACTCGGTGCTTTTGCACAGAGAGGCCGTGCTGGGGGGGGCGCGCGGCCATCTCCTCCGGTGAACAGTGGATGACACTTATGCCAGTGAGGCTAGTCTCAAGGGGGAACCCTCAGGACTCAGGAGTCCGTCATGTCCGACCATCACACCTACAAGAAGATCGAGATCGTGGGCTCGTCCCGCATCAGCATCGAGGATGCCATCGAGAACGCCCTGGCCGAATGTGCCAGGAGCGTCCGCAATATGGACTGGTTCGAAGTGGTGGATACCCGTGGCCATATCGAGAACGGCAAGGTCGGCCATTATCAGGTGACGCTCAAGGTCGGCTTTCGCCTGAGCGATAGCTGATGCCCTGCGCCTCGAGAAAGGCGATGAAGGCTTCGCGGCTGGAGTAGCGCGGCTGGTAGCCGAACTCCTCCTTCAGCCGCTGGTTGGCCAGCACCGGTCGATAGCGCAGGAAGTCCAGCTGTTCCGGGCCGTACTGGCTCAGCCCCAGCGGCTTGAGCAGGCGCAGTGCGCCAGACAGCAGGGTGGCCGGTAGCGGGCGGTAGGGTTTGTCGAGAATCTCGGCGATTTGCGCCAGGCTCAGTGCGCCGTCGCCGGCCAGGTTGTAGATGCCTTCACGCTGTTGCTCCAGGCCCTGGCGGATGATGCCGATCACGTCCTGCTCCCAGATGAACACGAAGCGGCTGGCGTGGCCGCGTACGCCCAGCACGGCGCGTTTCTTGAACAGGTCGCTGATCGGGTTGTTCAGACGCTTGCCAAGGATGGTGCCGGGGCGCAATACCAGTTGGCGCAGCTGTGGGTTTTCCGTGCGGCTGCGAGCCAGCAGTCGTTCGATCTCCAGCTTGTGCCGGGCGTAGGCGAAGCGCGGGTGGCCGCGCAGTGGATGATCCTCGTCGATCCATTCGGCGTTCTCCGGGGCGTAGCCGTAGGCGGCGCCTGAACTGGTGACGATGAGCTGGCGCACGCCATTGGCGATGGCGCTGTCCACCAGGCATTGGGTGCCGCCGACCTCGATGGCATGCAGGTGCGCTTCGCTCATGTCGCGGGGCGGGCTGATCACCGTGGCCAGGTGTACGATGGCGTCGGGCTTCCAGCCGCTGACGCAGGCGCGCACCTGGGCCGGTCGCCCCATGTCCATCAGCACCGGTTCGACATTGGCCTTCAGTCCACGGCTGTCCAGGGGACGGATATCGGCTGCGATCAGTGTCCACTCCGGGTGCTGGATGGCCAGCTCCTCGAGCAGTTGATGACCGATGAAACCGGCGGCGCCGGTGATCAGAACACGCATGGCTGTCTCCTGGCGGATGCTTCTCCGCCTGCCCGTTCAAGTCGAGTGCGCCTCCATCGCCTGGAGCCTCGTTGAACGGGCCTTGTGATTGTTGTTTTCGACCCGTGATCAGGCTAGGTGGATGCGACGCTCATGGCAGTGGCGCAACTCGCCAGCGGACATGGCGATTCACGCCACGCGGATCGATGGTGTGGCGCCGTGCACAGCGGCGATGGGTGCCGCTGGCGAGGTGCGTGCGGATCGGGCAAGCTGCCGGCGCTGGTTCAGGGAGCAATACCATGTTCAGGAAAGTGCTGATGCTGTTCGGCCTGTTGTCACTCGCAGGCTGCATCGATAACCAACCCCCACTCGCCGAGGAGCGACGTCTGCTGCTCACGGGCGAGGACTTCGTCGCCTATGAAGCGCCGCACGAGGGGCGCTACCAGAAGCTGGTGACCTACGCCGCGCGCAGTATCGACCTCAGTTTCGAGAGCGAGGGCAGTGACTGGTTCTACCTCTATAGCGGTGTCTCGCTCTACCCGCGGCCCGGTGATGCATTGATGACCAGTTATGCCGAGACCTTCGGCGCATCGTTCGGTCTGCGCGACAGTGGACTGGTTCAGCAGGAGCTGGAACTGGACACCGAGCTGGCCGCTCGCGCCAGCCTCAAGCTGCTGACCCAGGACGGCGAGCCGGTGGGCAACCTGTTCTATGCCACGGTCGGCAACAAGTCGATGTTCACCATCTTCACTGGTGTGTATTTCGAGCGGGCCGAGGACTTCGAGGTCTTCATCGCGCCCAAGCTGCTGGCGCTGCGCGAATACCAACACAGCGACCCGCTGCTGAGCTGGGCCGGTGACAGGTTGGGCTTCGGTTCCGACTGAGTCGCCCCGGTAGCCGGGTGGTCAGCCGAAGAACCAGTAGGTGACGGAGATGGCGGCGATCACGCCGGCCAGCTCCGCCAGCAAGGCGCAACCTACCGCGTGGCGTGCGCGCTGGATGCCGACCGCGCCGAAGTACACCGCCAGCACATAGAAGGTGGTTTCCGTACTGCCCTGGACGATCGCCGCGGCCAGCGCCGGAAAGCTGTCCACACCATGGGTCTGCATGGTCTCGATCAGCATGGCGCGGGCCGCGCTACCGGAAAATGGCTTGACCAGCGCGGTGGGCAGGGCATCGACGAAGCGGGTGTCCCAGCCGAAGGTTTCCACCATCCAGCGGATGCCGTCCAGACCGAACTCCAGAGCACCTGAGGCCCGTAGCACGCCAATGGCGCAGAGCATGGCCACCAGGTACGGCAGCAGGCTCTTGGCGATGTCGAAGCCTTCGCGGGCGCCCTCGATGAACTGTTCATAGACCTTCACCCGGCGCAACGCACCGACCAGCAGGAACGCCAGGATCACGCCGAACAGCGTGAGGTTGCCGAGCAGCGAAGACAGCGCCGCCAGTGCGGTTGCGCTGAGGCTGGCCAGCAGGGCCATGAAGCCGCCGAGCAGCAGGGCGCCGGGAATCAGGTAGGCCAGCACCACCGGATCCCACAGACGCAGGCGCTGCATGAGCGCCACGGACAGCAGGCCGACCAGAGTCGAGGCACTGGTGGCCAGCAGGATCGGCAGGAACACCAGGGTCGGATCCGCCGCACCCTGCTGGACGCGATACATGAAGATCGACACCGGCAACAGGGTGAGTGACGAGGCGTTGAGCACCAGAAAGAGAATCTGCGCGTTGCTTGCGCTGAGCTTGTCGGGGTTCAGTTCATGCAGGCTGCGCATGGCCTTGAGGCCGATGGGCGTGGCGGCGTTGTCCAGGCCCAGGCCGTTGGCGGCGAAGTTCATGGTGATCAGCCCGAGTGCCGGATGACCGCGCGGCACTTCCGGCATCAGGCGGGCGAACAATGGGCCCAGCACGCGTGCCAGGGCATCTACCAGGCCGGCCTGCTCGGCGATGCGCAACAGACCGAGCCACAGGGTCATGGTACCGAACAGCAGCACCATCACCTCCACCGACAGCTTGGCCATGGCGAACAGGCTTTCGACCATGGCACCGAACACCGCAGGGTCATCGCCGATCAGCCAGCGGGAAAAGCCCGCGACTGCTGCCACCAGAAAAAGCTCAGCCACAGGCCGTTGAGCATGCCGCACCCCCTCGTCGTTCTGGCGGGGATGATAACGCGGCAGCCCGGTTTAGGGTCTGTTGACGTTGCATCGGCGCGGTCGCGCTGAAACCTCAACAGACTCTACGGGACGGTTGGCAAAGTGCTGTCACTCAATACCAGTTCGGGTCGCTGCGCAGCTGTTCCATCAGCATCTGGCGGATCTCCTCGTCCGGATCGCCCAGCCAGCGCAGGCTCGCGTGCTCACTGGGCGCGCGGTCTTCCGGCAGGCCCTGGGGTACCTGGACGTAGAGCGCGTAGGCGTCGTCTTCATTCCATTCGAAGGCGACATAGGCGCGCTGACTGAAGCAGTCATGTGCCTCGCACACCTGGCCGACCAGATAACGATCACTGTCGGCTTCCACCGC
Organism: Ectopseudomonas oleovorans; assembly: GCA_045291465.1. Taxonomy (GTDB): domain Bacteria; phylum Pseudomonadota; class Gammaproteobacteria; order Pseudomonadales; family Pseudomonadaceae; genus Aquipseudomonas; species Aquipseudomonas oleovorans_B. The sequence continues at coordinate 331,097 of CP152345.1, forward strand.
CTGCATCGGCGTCGACAGGCCGCTGAGGTTCATCAGCCAGTCCGGCAGACGTTCTTCATTCTTCACCACATCCTGCCAGGCCTCGCGGTAGTCGGCATTGCTGGTCAGCAATTCGGCGGGATGAAAGGTGGCGTCACGGTTGGCGGCCTGGGCCGCCAGGGCGCCGCCCAGCAAGAGGGCGGCGGCGATGGCGTGAATGGGCTGCATCGACTGCTCCTTACAAGCGTGGGCGACGGCCCATGATGAACGAGACGATGAACAGCACCAGGAAAACCAGGAACAGAATCTTGGCGATCCCTGTTGCGGTGCCGGCGATACCACCGAAGCCCAGTACGGCAGCGACAATGGCGATGATCAGAAAGGTAATTGCCCAGCTCAGCATGGCGTTTCTCCTCGATGGATCAATGAGTGATGGCCCAGGTGGGCCAGGGGTCTTGCGTGTTGCTCGGTTGCGTCCGTGGCTGGCGCGCATCGCTCTCGGGCAGCTCCAGCTCGGCGGTGTTGCGGCTTTCGCACAGGGTCTGGCCGATCAACATGACGCTGGCGAGCGTCATGCCGAGCAGAAGCAGCAAGCCGGCAAGCAGCACAGCGACTATCCACATGGCGGTTCTCCTGTTTCGAGATCGGTGTGTACCGATGCGTTGACAGAGTCATTGCACTGCTCATGCCAGTCTGCCAAGGCAAGTAAAATCGTTGAAAATCAATGGCTTATTTTTTCTTTGAATTACAGCCGGCGGGCATCCTGCCCGACTGGCCCGTTGCAGGCCGTGCGTTTTGCCCGATAACCCAGGCGGGACGGTGCCTGTAGCGCTATCCAGAGTGGTCGCTCGTCGACTGTTCAGTCGGTATACTCGCGCCACCCACCTGCTATGCGGGTTCCGCGACCAGAACAACAACCGCGCCGCGAGTCTCGAGCCGATGAACGACTACGAACAGGAAGATCCGATCCCCCAGGGTGACCTTGCTCTGCAGATCACCGCCTTGCCGCGCGAAACCAATGGTTTCGGGGATATCTACGGGGGTGGCTGGTGTCCCAGATGGATCTGGCCGGTACCGCCATGGCCAGCAAGATCGCCGGTGGCCGTGTCGCCACGGTGGCCATCGATCGCATGGCCTTTCTCGTGCCGGTCGCCGTGGGCGCGCAGCTTTCCTTCTATACCCAGGCGCTGGAAGTCGGACGTAGCTCGATCCAGATGATGGTCGAGGTGTGGAGCGATGATCCGCTTTCCAATGAATGGCGCAAGGTCACCGAAGCGGTGTTCGTCTTCGTCGCCATCGACGGCAGTGGTCGCACCCGTCCGGTACCTCCACGGCGCGGCTGAGCCGGGTAAAACGGCTTTTTGCAACATGCTGTAATGAAAAACGCCGGCCCTGAGGCCGGCGTTTTTCGTGTCTGCAACCCGTTCGGGATCAGCCGCGGATGTTGTAGATATCCTTCTCGTTGCTTTGCGCGTAATCGTACAGGCGTTGCAGATAAGCCTTCTGCTGATCCCATACCCTCTTCGCGGTAGGGTCTGCACTGGCCGAGGCCTCGACCACTTCGGCGGCGACTTCCTTCAGGCGGGCCAGCACATCATCCGGCAGGCGACGGACGTCGACACCCTCGGACTTGAGCTGCTCCATGGCTTCCATGTTCTTGGCGTTGTAGTCATCGAGCATGTCGCCGTTGACCGCGCGTGCCGCGCCGCGAACGATGGCCTTGAGGTCGGCTGGCAGGGTTTCCCAGGCCTTCAGGTTGACGTCCAGTTCGAACTGCACGCTCGGCTCCTGCCAGCCCGGGGTGTAGTAGTACTTGGAAGCCTTGTGCAGGCCCAGGGCCAGGTCGTTGTACGGGCCGATCCACTCGGTGGCATCGATGGCGCCGGTCTGCAAGGCGGTGAAAATCTCGCCGGCCGGCATGTTGACCACGGTGCCGCCCATCTTGGTCAGCACTTCGCCGCCCAGGCCCGGGGTGCGCATCTTCAGGCCCTTGAAATCATCGACCGAGGTGATTTCCTTGTTGAACCAGCCGGCGGTCTGTACGCCGGTATTGCCGCAGGCCATCGGCAGTACGCCGAACGGTTTGTAGACCTCTTCCCACAGCTGCATGCCGCCACCGTAGTGCAGCCAGGCGTTCATTTCCAGAGCATTGGGGCCGAAAGGCAGAGCACAGAAGAACTGAGCGGCAGGCACCTTGCCCTTCCAGTAGTAAGGTGCGCCGTGGCCCATTTCGGCAGTGCCGCGCGAGACTGCATCGAAGACTTCCAGGGCGGGAACCAGTTCACCGGCGGCGTAGACCTTGATCTTCAGACGCCCGTTGCTCATCTCCTCGACCAACTTGGCGAAGTGCTCTGCACCTACGCCAACGCCGGGGAAGTTCTTGGGCCAGGAGGTGACCATCTTCCAGGTGAAGGTTTGCGAGCTCGAGCCCTCTTGAGGCGCAGCAGCGCTTTTCGAGTCGTCTTTGCAGCCGACCAGCGCAGTGGCGGCAAGGCCCACACCTGCAGCGGCGAGAATGTCGCGACGTTTCATTCAATGCTCCTTTTTTTGTTGTATTGGTCTGACCACGGGATCGCCGAGGGTAGACCGTGCTTGTGTAACATATGGCGTAGTGACTCTCTAGCCTAGTTGTTACGACTAAAGTTGTACGGGCATTGCTGGGTCACAAAAAGCTTGCCTAGAATCGTCGGCCCGCCAACCACAAGGAAGCGGGTGGTGCGACACATGGCCTACCGGCGAATGTTCTGCCTTCATAACTCATAACGATAAAGGACTCACTATGTCCGACAAGCCCCCCTTCCCCCTCGCTCTTGCGTTTCTGATCGATAGTCTCAACGCCCTGTTCGGCAAGGTCTGCGCCTGGCTCACCCTGTTTCTGGTTCTGGGCACGGCAGTCGTCGTGGTGCTGCGCTATGGCTTCGGCATCGGTGCCACCGCACTGCAGGAAGCCATTCTCTATGCCCATGCTCTCGTGTTCATGGGTGCGGCGGCGTGGACGCTGCAACGCAATGGCCATGTCCGTGTGGACATCTTCTACCAGAGCTTCAGCGGCCGCCGTCAGGCGCTGGTGGAGATTCTCGGCAATGTCCTGTTCCTGCTGCCCGTCTGCCTGTTCCTGGGCTGGGCCAGCTGGGACTACGTCAGCAACGCCTGGTCGACCTTCGAAGCGTCCAGCGAGTCGGGCGGTCTGAAGTTCGTCTATCTGCAGAAGAGCATCATCCTCGTGCTGGTCGTCAGCCTGGTTCTGCAAGGTGTGTCCAATCTGATCAAGGCGCTCTACGCCATCACTGGCCGCCTGCCTGTCGCGGAGGTGAAACATGGCTGAGTTGATGGCGATCCTGCTGTTCGTCGGTATCTGCATGGCCTTGATGGCCGGTTACCCGGTTGCTTTCACCCTGGCCGGGGTTTCGCTGCTGTTCGCCGGTGTGGGGGTGCTGACCGGCACCTTCGATGCGGGCTATCTGAGCGCTCTGCCAAACCGTCTGTTCGGCATCATGAACAACCAGACCATGCTGGCGGTGCCGCTCTTCGTGTTCATGGGGGTGATGCTCGAACGATCACGGGTGGCGGAGGATCTGCTGGAGTCCATGGCGCGCCTGTTCGGTACCCTGCGCGGTGGCCTGGCCATTTCCGTGTGCGTGGTCGGTGCGCTGCTGGCGGCATCCACCGGTATCGTCGGTGCCACGGTGGTAACCATGGGCTTGCTGGCCCTGCCGACCATGCTGCGTCGTGGTTATGATCCGGCCATATCCACCGGTACTCTGGCGGCCACCGGTACCCTGGGGCAGATCATTCCACCCTCGATCGTGCTGGTGCTGCTTGGCGACGTGATGTCCAGTGCCTATCAGCAGGCTCAGTTGAAGATGGGGATCTTCTCGCCGAAGACCGTGTCGGTCGGCGATCTGTTCGTTGGCGCTCTGCTGCCGGGCCTGCTGCTGGTCGGTCTGTACATCGTCTACATCATCGTGGTTGCCGTGCTGCAACCGAAGAAGCTGCCGGCGATGTCCAAGGAAGAGCTCGGCGAGGTCGAGTGGGGGCGTCTGCTCAAGGCACTGGTTCCGCCGATGATTCTGATCGGTGCGGTGCTTGGCTCGATCCTCGCCGGCTATGCAACGCCGACCGAGGCGGCTGCCCTTGGCGCAGTGGGTGCCATGCTGCTGGCCTTCAGCAAGGGCAAGCTTAACTTCGGGCAGCTCAAGGAGGTGGCTTACGGCACTACCGAAATCAGCGCCATGGTCTTCATGATCCTGATCGGTGCGTCGCTGTTCTCCCTGGTGTTCCGTGGCTTCGGCGGCGAAGCGCTGATCGAAGACGTCTTCGCGCAACTGCCGGGTGGCGTGCTCGGTGCGTTCTTCATCGTCATGCTGGTGATCTTCCTGCTCGGCTTCATTCTCGATTTCATCGAGATCACCTTCGTGGTGGTGCCGATCGTGGGGCCGGTACTGCTGGCCATGGGCCTCGACCCGATCTGGCTGGGTGTGATGATCGCGCTGAACCTGCAGACATCCTTCCTGACGCCGCCCTTCGGTTTCGCGCTGTTCTATCTGCGTGGCGTGACACCGGCAAGCATTCCCACCAGCACGATCTACAAGGGTGTCGTGCCCTTCATCCTGATCCAGCTGTTGCTGCTGGTGATCGCCTACATGTTCCCCGGCCTGATCACCTGGCTGCCCGAACAGGTCTATGGCAAGTAAGGGCAACGCCCAGGCCTGAACAAAACGCCCGTCTTCGTGACGGGCGTTTTGCTTTTCGCGTTGTCACACTATCCATCAACTGTCTCAACGAGAGGTCGTCATGAGCACCGCCCAAGTCGAACGCGTGGAACTGGATCAACTGACCTGCTGGCGTATCCGAGCCGCCGACAGCGAACTGCTGGTGGCCCAGCAAGGTGCGCAGATTCTCGGCTACCAGCGCGATGGCCAGCCACCGCTGATCTGGCTGAGCCCTGAGGCTATCTACCAGCGAGGTCGGAGCGTACGTGGCGGGGTGCCGATCTGCTGGCCCTGGTTCGGCGACTTGCGGCGTAACCCGCAGGTCGTGCAGGCGCACTACCAGCAACCCGAGGCGCCGGCCCATGGCCTGGTGCGTGCGCTGGACTGGGAACTGCTGGGCATCGACGAGGAGAACGACGGCGTCACCCTGCGCCTTGCCTATGACACGCGCAAGTCGCCACTGGCGGGCTGGCCTCGGGATGCCTGCCTGACCTTCGTCGTGCGTCTGGGGCATGACCTGGGCATGAGTCTGGAAACCCACAACCGTGGCGAGACGCCCCTGGCCCTGAGCCAGGCACTGCACACCTACCTTGCCGTCAGCGACGTGCGTCAGGTCAGCGTCGAGGGCCTGCAGGGCTGCCGTTACCTCGACACCCTGCAGGACTGGCAGGAGCGGCGGCAGCAGGACGAGCCTGGTTTCGGCACAGAGACCGACCGTATCTATCTGGATACTCCGGCACGCCTGAGCATCGTTGATCCCGGCTGGGGGCGACGTATTCACCTTGATGCCAGGGGCTCGCGTTCAGCGGTGCTGTGGAACCCCTGGGTTGACAAGGCCCGACGGCTCTCGCAATTCCCGGACGATGCCTGGCAGGACATGCTCTGTATCGAGACGGCCAATGTGCTGGAGGATATCGTGCGCCTTCAGGCCGGCGAACGACATCGCCTGGAACTGCATCTTTCCAGTGATTCGTTGTTTGCCAGGTGAACTTCGCCCCTGTCGACCTCCTTTGCATGAACGCCGGGAAGCCAATCCAGGGTCGTGATGACCAAATCCGCGTCGGCTTCAAGAACGCCTACTCCACCAGGAACTCCGGTGTCCAGGTCAACCTCAGGCGGGTTTATCGCGTGTAGCGGGCCGCAGGCTTGGTGGTGCAGTGCCGGAGGCGCTGCCTTTGCCTGCGTCTCACTCTGTTCGGAGGAGTGCCTTTACTTGAGTACGCCGAGCAACTTCCATATCCGCCTGGACTCTGTATCGGCGCTTATCAGCTCTTCAAGCAAGTCGCCGAGAGGCTGGTTGCCCCACTCGACGGCACGTCGGATAACGTAGGGAACAGGGCTATGCGGCTCGGTTCGTGCGAGGTAGTCGGCGATCTGTGAAAGCTGGAGGTAAGCTTGCCCGCGACTGCTAGGCACCCCGCCAATGGATGATATGGGTAGAAAGGGCTCTGTATTCGGCTCGTTCATTGCCGCTTCGTTTTCAGCTTCGGGTGAAGGGATCTGCCCTGTCATCGGAACGAACTCCTCAATCTGAGAGCGAATGTCAGTCAGTGTCTGGCGCAACGAGCCAAAGCTGGGAGCCAACTCGGCCAGCCAGCCGTCACTCCATGTTTCCAGTCGCTCCAGAGCCGTCAGAGAGGTTTTCAAATCAGTGGCAGCGGCGATGAAGTGGTTCAGAGGCGCTTGCTTGAGTTTTTCATGCAGCTTGCGGTATTCCAGTCGGGCTGCTTCTGCAGCGATCTTGTCCTGCTTGCTGTCGCTGATTTGAATCTGGCGCTGCTGCAGTTGCTGCCAGTCATGCTGGGTCACATGCATGAATTCTGCAGAGTCCAGACCGAAGAGCGGGATGTGCGTCAGGAGGGTGTCGCTGTATTGGCGAATCATCCACTCCAGCGGGAAGACACGCCAGGAGCGATCACCGCCCTCCGGTTGTGGATGGAGTGTATCTGGATAACGCTCACACAAATCTGCCAGCAACTTCATTGCCGCGCTCAGTCCTGCGAGTCCGTAACGCCTTATCCAGGCTTCTCCCAGCCACACGGCGATCATCAGATCCTTGCTGCGTTCGCGCAGCAGATCACCGGCCAACTGCTCCAGTGCGGACCAGTCCGCGCGCTTGAGGTTGCTCTGCCAAACACCGGTTGGCAGACTCGCGTCGTCTTCACGCCGTAGCTCTTTCAGGCAATCCCAGGCCCCCTCGTAACGGAGGCTGGGGCCGCAAACGGCTTCACCAGGGATCGGTTCCAGGTACTGATCAATCGAGACGGATGTCATGGCGTCACTACCCCGCTTTCCAGGAGGTCGGAGAACGGAGAACCAGGTGCGACGACAGGCACCGGCTGTATCGACAGGGGTAGCTTGCTACCCTGACTGAGCAATGACAGGCGGATGAACATCTGAGCCTGAGGACTGGTATCCAGAGCACCACGCACAGGCACCTGCAAGGTCAAGGGAAATTCCGTGTAGTCCATATTCGGTAAACGTTGAGGCATCACATGAGAGCGCATCATGCGCAGCAGGGCCCATAATCATGGTATTCCCAACTCGCCTCCAGGCCATTTACCGCCATGCTGGGCTGCAAGGGATCGATCACTGGCCGCTGGCTGCTATCAAGAGCCCAGCGCAACGCAAGTTGCAGAGGATCTCCGATACTCCAGCGCAGGCGCTGACTGGATTCTCCAGGGTGATTGAGCCGATGTCCCGCGCCATGTAATGACCAGGCAATCACCTGATCGGCACCTCGCTCATCTTCGCGATCCGTTCGCCAGCGAACCTCAAGTTCCACGCCAGTAGTCCCGGTGTCTTCGCGCATGAACATCGGCCCCAGCCAGCTCCTGGCCTGCTTCATCCGGGAGAGAAAATCTTCCGCGGCCAGGCGATTGCCCTGAGGTGCCAATGCCAGCCCCTTCTCTGCTGCCTCCAGGTGGGTATCGATCAATTCCAGCAAGTGCTTGACGCGTGCTGGATTCGCATCCCCGTTTTCCAACTGGTATGAAAATGGAAAGCGCCCTGCCAGATACTGGTTGAAGTAGTCTGCCAGCGCGCTCCAGGCTCGTTCTGCGATCTGTACCTGTAACTGGTTGCAGCGCTTGTACACCTGCTCCGTAACCTCCCGGGCATAGCGAGCCAGATCCCCATCGCCCTGCGGTAGGCTGGCGGTGGATAGCACCTGCTGGCAGTTGCCGATGTCGATTTCCACCAGATCCCGACTCATCAGCCGTTCGAACAATGCCGGAGAACTTGTGGGGTTCTGCGCTTTGTACTTCTGCATTTCATCCGTTATCGAACTGAGCCGCGCGACCTTCTCCTGATGCGGCAATGGCAAGTCTTTCTGGATTCTCAGCCAGGCAAGCTCAGGTTTTATCTTGTCGGTGGTGCTACTGATTGCTGCAAACTGTCGAGCCAGGGACGCTTTCAGATCTTGTACATCGGTCGCGCGAAACAGCTTGAGCCCCAGATTGGGTGTACCGTCCCACTCGGAAATCAGGTAGCGCTCGGTGAGCAGCGGCAAGCTTTCGATGTCGCCGAGTACGGCATCGATGTCTGCCATGGCGCGCAGCGTCAACTGGGATTGCAGGGTATTGGCAAGATCGGCACGTCCAAGCGCCCGCAGGGCCTGGATCACCTGGATGGCCTGTTTTACGGATACGTGGAAGATGTCCGTTTCTGAGCTGTACTTTCCATTGGGGGTGGTCAGCTCCGACCATATCGCCAGTGCCGCAGCCTGTTCTGCAGCCTTGAGTATTCCTGAGCGATAAGCCGGCGCTATCTGTACCAGCTCCTGAGTCACAAAGTCCTGATAGCCCTGCTGGTAAACCAGCGCCTGGGTCATTTGCTGCTTGGTGATATTACTCAGTATCTGAGGGTCGATAGCGGTATTGGGGCTACGCATTGCCCTCACGACGAAGTCTCGCTTGAGCAGGTCATTGATGCTTCTCGACAACTTGCTGATGTGTTTCTGCAACATGAGCGTTCCGCCAGCCTGCCGCTGAAGCAGATTGTCTCGGCTACCCGTCCCCTCGATCCATTTACTCTGGAAACTCCTTTGTAGCTGTTGAGCCTCGAGCGTGATGGAAGCCTCGATGGTTGGCCCCAGAAGTCTGCTCTGCTTCACGTCGTTCATCAGGCCATGATAACCAGGCACCAGCTCACCACCGCTGCCATGGCTCCACGCCGAGTTGGTGAGGACGATGAGATCCTCCAGGTGTCCGATGAGGCTGTTGATTTCCTCCAGCTTGTGCAGGGAGCTATCCCGGCCATGTTCCAGATCAGTCAGGTGTCGCTTGAGATAACCGGCAGGTGTAACGAAATTGCCCGCCAGGAAGTATTGCTTCAGCCAGAACTTCATCAGAGCCTGGAATTGTCCCGAGAGATTTTTGCGGTTGGGCTCGAGATCTACAGGACGTAGGTCAGGTGCGGATAGATTCCGCAAGGTATTGTCGTAAAAGGATTTTTTAGACAGGCTGCCAGGGTCTAGACTGAGCTCCAGCGCATCATTGCTCAACTGTGCCAGCGATTCGATGACGCCCTCCTGGCCGGCAAGGGTTATGTTTAGCAGGCGATTGTGGCTTTCGAGATTGACCACTCCTTCAGCCAGCGTGCGAGCTTTCACATAGGTCGGCCATTGATCTGGCTGAGCGCTCTCGACATTCGGACGCGTCTGGTCATTACGTATATCCAGCAGCGTCTTCAATTGATATTCCTGCAGTTGCTTCAGGGGAATGATGGCCTCGCGGCGCGCCATGCCTCGCAACAACAGATCCATCTGGGCATCCAGCGAAGAACCCCATGAAGAGGGATAGACCAGCGATGAAAAGTGCCATCGAGGTGCCTGCTGTAGCAGCACCCAGAAGGCCTGAACATTGAGTCGTGCCTGATCCCGATGACGCTCGGTGCCCCGCAGGCTTGCATGGCTGGCATGCGTCTCCCGCAACAGGCGACTCAATTCACGAGCGTCCTGTTGCCTTCCCTGCCACACCCACAGCATGCTCGACAGCCAGCAGATACCGAGCACAACGGCTAAGCCGCCGATTGTTTTCTGCCAGAGTTGACGCAAGCGTAAAACGCGTGGCAGGGCCTGTGCCAAGCCCTGTTCGGCCAGGAACCGCTGCCGCCACAACATCTGTGTGAATACCCCTTGCATTGCAGGTAACTCGCCAGGGTAGAGCTGCTCTGGGTTCGATTCTGCAAGCACTTGCGAAGAGCCCAGGTAGAGGCCACGAAGCTTCGGTGCTTCGCCTTGGGCATTGCCCTGGAAAACGGGCTCCAGCAAGGTACGCAAGTTGCCTTTGAGCCCCAGCAACAGATCCGGCAGGCGGTACAGATCCTCAGCCAGTTCGCCTTTCAGAGCCCCCACCTCGATGATGGCAGCCCGCATACTTTGCACCACCGCCTCCAGTGCGTCGTCGAGCCAGTAGCTTTGCCAATGGGCGTCCAGACCATAGGTTGATGACCAGCCCAGTAGGCGTTCTCGGCTCTCTTCGGGGAGTGCAGCTATGAGTTCTTGAAACCCCGGCATTTCTTCGAAACCCGTGATCAGGACATACACCGGAATGACCAGACCAAGGCGCTGCAGCAGTTCACCGAAGCGACGACGCAGGATGACCGTATCGGCGGTACTCTGTGTACCATCCTGCAACTGGTCGAGAGGAATGTTCCAGATCACGCCATCCAACGGGCGCTGGCCACGTAGCCTCAACAGCATGCTGAGCAGGCGCCGCCAGGCGAAGTTGGGAGTGCTACTGCTATCACTGGGCAGGAATACGGCCTGTGGCACCGCCAGCACGGCGCCATCCTGGTCGGCCCACCAGCGACCGAACCAGGCTGGGCGTCCGGCTGGAGTGAGTTGCCAATCGGGACAAAGCTGACTGCCCTCCCGTGGGTCGCCTAGCAGCATCAACCAGGGAATCTGGTAGCGTGACTCGATCCCTTGTTCTTGCTCCATCTTGCGCACCGCTGCGTAGAAGCTGCGGATCGCTATTCCCGATTGTGTGCGTAGCCACCAGAGTACGACGATCAGGATTACCAACAGCAGGAGAGCGCCAGCCACACTGGGTATGATCACCAGAGTACTCATTCTGCCGGGCTCCCGTTCTCTTCCATGCTGACCAGGTGCAGCAATGGGGCTAGCTCCGACTGAATGTCGCGCCACATCCAGTGTCCGGTCGCGCTCAGAACCAGTATCAAGCCGCAGATCGCCAGGCTCAGGCGCATTCCATCCGGGAGTGTTCGTAGTATGGGTAAACGCAGAGCTGCGACCCGGGTTGGCCGCGCGAGGCTGTTCAACGTCCCGGTCACCGTAGGCTCACGCTGCCAGGCGAAGGTGAAAAGAGCGCGCCGCCAGCGAGCATGCAGTGCACGACCGTGCTCACTGCGCAAGCCGCCATAGAAGCCAAGGATCAGACATTGGAGATAGACGTTAGCCAGATCACGAGAGGCTGGCGTGCGCTCCTTGAGCAGTTTGTGAATGGTTCTGGGTAGGCGTTCGCCCGCATTGCGCGAGCCGTACAGGCGAGTTTCCAGAGGGTTTGGTTGCCATGCCGCACGGCCTGGCCAGTCATCGAACAGAAGACGTTCGTCCACCAGGGCGACGAACGCATAGACCATCGCTTTGACCTGGTTCGAGGATGATGTGCCTACGCTAGCGAATGCACTGCGCCAAAGGCGACGAACCACGAGGATCGTTGCCTCCGCCATGCGTTCGATCTGTTCGTTGCCGGCATCGCTGAGTCCTGCCATGCCATGCCATATTTTCCGCCATTCGATCCAGGCCTCGCAGAATGCCAGACTCAATGGCGCTTCTCCGAACTCGGGGGGATAAAGGGGAGCTCTCCTTTCCGACATCTCATTGCATCCTTGGCCTGGGGCTGATTTCAGTGGGTATCGGTTGTGAATAGAAGTACTTGCCAGGGACTTGCGCTCGCTCTTTGCGAAGTGACGGTCAGGCACAAGGGCTGGTCGGGATCAAACCAGTCACCGGATGCCTGGATCAGGAAGAGATGTGTCTCCTCGCCGACGCCGTAAGCTGTTCGCTCGTTGCGGCTCATCGGTTTGTGAGCCAGGCCGCTCATGCGCTGCTGCTTGAGTGTGGGAACGTGCTGTTGCGAGGCGATCACGGTCTGAGCCAACCAGGCCTGTGCGGCCTGCTGGCCTGTGCCAGCAGGCATGCGCAGGCCAACCACCAGACGCTGGCGAGATGTCTGGGAATCCGGTAGGTCAATGGAAAAGCCCTGCTCGGACTGTTCGAATACCAGGCAACGGTAACCGATGCGAATGCCGTCGAGAGTCCGGTGAAGCCACTCGCTCACTTCGTCGAACCCGCGTTTGAGTTCGAGGAAATCGAGCGGCGTGAACGCAGGTACTCCGTTCAGCGGATCAAGTGTGCACCAGGTCCCGGCCAGTCCGGCCAGCAAGCCGTGCAGGTGCGCCGGGGTTGCCACTCGGCTGTTCAAGGCAACTTCAACTTCTGGAAGGCGAGCCCACAGCGCTGTCAATTGCCACCGGAGCTCCTTTATGTCATCACGATTTCCCGCTTGTTCGGCCTGTCGTAGCCTCCCGGCGAGAAACATGCATTTCTCCCGACCACGTGCGCATAGCGTGGAGACCATGTGCCCCAGTTCCGACTCCGGCAGGATCAGTGCCATGGGGGGTACGTAGGATTGCTTGATAAACCTTCCGCCCTCTTTGGCAACTCGCAACAGGGGAAGACAAATCGAATCTGCCCTTTCGCTGTCCGTTACCAGGCGCAGATTGGGGCGCCAGACCAAGATCGGTTCTGGATGTTCGCCACTGGCCAGATCGGGAACCGCCTCCCCGAGACATGACTGCAGGCGGCCGTTGAAGGGCAGTACCTGGCCGCTTCGACCCAGTGGGTTGACGGCGAGGTAGACCGTCACGCTGGCATTGGGCGAGGCCGTAACGGCAGGCCCGACATCAAGCTCCGGAGCCTTGCCGGTACCTGGTTGCACGCTGACGGGCAGACCGTCTGGCAGGATCGCTTCGAGAGACTGGATACGCACCAGGCCGGTGCTGAGCGCAGCAGGGTCAACCTCCAAATCGGTCACTCCCCAGAACCAGGGGTTACTCGCTTTGGCGCAGAGGGCAGCGAGAACTTCCGCACGAACCCCCTGCAATTGGAAATGTTGAGGCAACAGTTGCATGCCCTCGTGCCAGCAGACTGCATCCGGCAGAACCTTCATATTTGCCCCCTTGTTCCCTTCGACATGTGCTGTGTGGTGTCCGGCCGCGTGCGCAATGATTGGCTAACGGTCTTGATCGGTCAGAAGACGCATTCCCCTGCTATCGAAGCGAAGCCATACATGGCCTGACTTTCTCAGCCGCAAGCGGTGCGTGCCAGGAGTGCTATAGCCTGAGAACACCAAAAGCCCTACGGACGAGTCGCCGGCAAAGGGAAAGTTGCGGACTTCGCGAAACTGCCCAGGTACAAGCTCCAGGCTCCATACCGAAAACAGCTGCCGATAGTCGCGACCGTACTGCTCTCGTTGCGTGAACCATTGCCCGGCTGGGATCTCGGACAGCAGCTTGAGCAGATCAGGGTCGTGCACGGCGACGAAATCGACGGCAATGGGTGTGTCGTCGTTGGCTCGTTCCGCTACGTCTAGCGTCAGGCTGTCCAGTTCGATCCTCTCCCCGCGGAAGGCACATCCGGCCAACGCGAGATTCACACCCAGCAGCACTGAAAGCAGCCTGGAAATCAAACGACCTTGTGTCATGAAGACTTTGCCCTGAATTCTGTAGTCTTTAATACAAAATATTCTCATTTGCAATTATATAAACCTGAACTAAGATTTAGGAAAGTCTGTCGTTGCGATGGGCTTGTCTTGGATGGGTCGCTAGGACGGGTTCGTGCTCTGTCCGGTCGCGATTCAGCAAGGGAGTGCGAGCAGGGGAGTTGACCGCTGCATTGCGCTCCAGGTACTACCAGGAGCCCACCAACATGGCTGAAAGTACGCAACACAAGCTGGATAGAATCCGCCCACCTCGGGTTCAGATCACCTACGACGTCGAGATAGGCAGCGCCATCGAAAAGAAGGAACTGCCCCTTGTGGTCGGCATCCTCGCCGATCTTTCCGGCAAGCCCGAAGTGCCCTTGCCCAAGATCATGGAGCGTCGTTTTACCGAGATCGATCGGGACAACTTCAATGAGGTTCTTGCCTCCATTGAGCCGCGCAGCACCCTGCAGGTGGAGAACACCATCAGCGGCGACGGTAGCAAGCTCAACGTCGAGCTGCGTTTCCGTCACTTCGACGACTTCGATCCGGTCAACATTGTCAGGCAGGTCACCCCGTTGCGCCGCCTCTACGAAGCTCGCCAGCGCTTGCGCGATCTGCTTACCAAGCTTGATGGCAACGACGACCTCGACAAGCTGCTGCAGGAAGTTGTGAGCAACACCGAAGGCTTGCAAGAGATCAAGTCTTCACGTCCCGAAGGTGGGGCTCCAGTCGATGACGTAGCTGCCACCGACAGCGACGCGCCGATCGAATGACGTCCCCCTGAATTTCCGGAGATAACGTAATGGCAACCGAGTCCGGTGCTTCAAGTGAGAGCACGACCCAGACCCTGACCCTGCTTGATCGAATCATCGCTGAGGGGCGTATGGCCCATGACGAGAACCAGCAGGGTTATGCCCGCGACATGCTTGCGGAGTTCGCCACTCAGGTTCTCGACGAAGGCATGGCCATAGACAAGGACACTGTGGCGATGATTAACGACCGCATCAGCCAGATCGACAAGCTGATCAGCGACCAACTCAACGAAGTTCTGCACCATCCCGATCTGCAGAAACTGGAAGCCTCATGGCGTGGTCTGCACATGCTGGTGGATCAGACCGAGACCAGCAGCCGCCTGAAGCTGCGCTTGCTCAATGTGACCCAGAACGAGTTGCAGAATGACCTGGAGAAGGCCGTCGAGTTCGACCAGAGTGCGCTGTTCAAGAAGATTTACGAGGAGGAGTACGGCACCTTCGGCGGACACCCATTCAGTCTGCTGGTGGGCGACTACAACTTTGGCCGTCATCCGCAGGATGTCGCCCTGCTTGAGAAACTCTCGAACGTTGCCGCTGCTGCCCACGCTCCCTTCATCGCTGCCGCCTGTCCCAAGCTGTTCGACATGAATAGCTTCACCGAGCTGGCTGTGCCTCGTGATCTCTGCAAGATCTTCGAGAGCGCTGAGTTGATCAAATGGCGTAGCTTCCGCGAGAGCGAGGATTCACGCTACGTTTCTCTGGTGTTGCCGAATTTCCTCCTGCGCCTGCCCTATATCCCGATACCAGTCCGGTGGAAAGCATTGGCTACGTCGAGGATGTAAATGGCACCGATCACTCCAAGTATCTTTGGGGTAACGCTGCCTGGCTGATGGCCCTGCGTATCACCAGCGCTTTTGCTAAGTACGGCTGGTGTGCGGCGATTCGCGGCGCCGAAGGCGGTGGTGCAGTGGAGGGTTTACCAGCCCATACCTTCCGCACCCTGTCCGGTGATCTGTCGCTGAAGTGTCCGACAGAGGTGGCCATCACCGACCGCCGTGAGAAGGAGCTCAATGACCTCGGATTCATCTCCCTCTGCCATAAGAAGAATACGGACACCGCAGTCTTCTTTGGTAGTCAGACCACCAACAAGGCGAAGACTTACAACACTAATGAAGCCAACGCCAACGCCCGTATCTCGGCCATGCTGCCATACGTGCTGGCGTCCTCGCGCTTCGCCCACTACCTGAAGGTGATCATGCGCGACAAGGTGGGCAGCTTCATGACTCGCGACAACGTGCAGACCTACCTCAATAACTGGATCGCGGATTACGTGCTGATCAACGACAACGCGCCCCAGGAAATCAAGGCTCAATACCCTCTACGTGAAGCTCGCGTGGACGTCTCGGAAGTTGCCGGCAAGTCGGGTGTCTATCGCGCCACGGTGTTCCTGCGCCCGCATTTCCAGCTGGAGGAGCTGACTGCTTCGATTCGCCTGGTGGCCAACCTGCCACCACCGGTTGCTGCCTGATCCTGCGTTCTCGCCGGCTCACCCGGCGGGAGCTCGGCAATATTCACCCATTTCCAGACCTAGGAGCTATCCACGATGGATGCCATCATTCTCGACCTTGGCAACGACATCAAAGGCGACAGCTTGCTTGAGGGTTACACCGACAAGATTGAGTTGATGTCCTACAGTCACAATGTGGCGATGCAGGTCACCAACGATGTCAGCAACTCGGAGCGCACTTCCGGCAAGCCGCATGTTGGCGAGCTCTCCGTCACCAAGTTCGTCGATACCTCGACCCCCTCGCTCAACGAATACTGTTGCGCCGGCAAGCCCATAACCAAAGCCACCATTACCATTGGGCGCAACGCCGCCGAGAGCGACGGCAAGCTGCTGCCCTTCATCGTCTATACCATCGACAACGTGGTGATCTCCAGCGTCAGTGTCACTGGTGGGGTTGGTGGCAAGCCGGTGGAAACCCTGTTGCTGAACTTCACCAAGATCAAATGGGAGCTCACCGCACAGAAGGGCGATGGCACCAAGGAAGGCACGGCTGCCTCTACGTGGGATCTAGCTGCCAACAAGCTCGTCAAGTAAGGATGCGACCGCTCCATGCAACACAGCGGACTGCTACCCCCTCTGTTCGAGCGTCTCTCTGCTCAGGCGGACGAGACACCGGGCTTCGATAGCGATGACTTGGCCGAGTCCGTCCGTTTGGAGTTGGTGCGCTTGCTTAATACCCGTAGCCATCCACGCTTCTCTGGCCGGCCGCTTACCGTGCTGGACTACGGCATCTCCGATTGGAGTGCTCTGCAGGCCCTGCGGGTCGATGATCGCCAGAAACTGCTGCGGGAGCTGCGCGCTGCTGTGCAGCACTTCGAGCCGCGTCTGCAATTGAGCGAGATCGATGTCGAGGCCCTGCCAGGTCAACCTCAGCGCCTCGGTATCCGCTTGGCCGGTCAGCTACGTAGTGGCTGCCGCGCCTGGCCAGCTCTGTTTCTCCTCACTCACGGGGGAGATAACTTGGAGGTTTGCCTTGAGCGACTCGATTGATGCCGATCTGCTGGACTACTACCAGCGCGAACTCACCTGGCTGCGACATGCCGGTGCCGGCTTCGCACAGCGTTATCCCAAGGTGGCACGGCGCCTGGAGCTCGCCCCTAACGAATGCCAGGATCCCCATGTCGAGCGGCTGCTGGAAGGCTTTGCCTTACTCAGCGCCCGGCTGCACCGGCGCCTGGACGACGACTATGCCGAGTTCAGCGATGCCTTGTTGGAACAGCTCTACCCACTTGCCCTGAGACCCCTACCCTCCTGTGCCATCGTACAGTTCGAGCCGGATCTGAATCAGGGCAGTCTCGCCGAGGGCTATACCCTGCCCCGCGATACGCCGCTGTTCGTCACCACTCGTGACGGCGCCAGCATACACCTGCGCACCAGCGCCGACGCAGTACTTTGGCCGCTGTGCATCCGTGAGGCGACCCTGCTGGATGGCGACGCTGCCGTGGCTTTTTCTGGCGATCCACGAGCGCGCTCCGCTCTGCGACTAACCCTGGAGTGTCTGGGGGAATTCGACTGGGCACATCTGTCAGTGCGCAGCCTACGGGTGCACCTGGCTGCTTCACCGATGACCAATGCGACGCTCTACGACCTGCTTGGTGCTCACTGCCTCGGAGTGTGGAGCGGTGTGTCCAGGAGCACGTTCCAGGCCGTACCCGGCGTGATTGCTCCGGTAGGTTTTTCCGATGATCAGGCTTTGCTTCCCGATCAGGACGGCCAGCATCCCGGCCTGCGTCTGCTGGCGGAGTATTTCTCTTTCCCCGACAAGTTTGGCTTTTTCGACCTGCCGCTGCTGCCGCCTGCTGATGGGGGCCGTGGCTGCCAATTGTTGATCGCTTTCGACCGTGCCCCCATCGGTCGCCTTCACCTGCAGGCGGGGGCTGCGCTTGGGCTGCGCCCCGGCCATCAATCTGTTCCCGCGTACATCCGAGCCACTTCGCCCGGATGGCACCTGCAGTGAATATCGCCTGATAGCCGATGCTTACCGCGAGAGTAGCCTGGAGATCCACAGCGTCCGCAGCCTGCGTGCCGCCACCCCGCAGGGGGTGCGTTTTGTGGAGGCCTATTATGGACACGCTCATGGCAATGCAAGCCTTTATTGGCATGCCCGCCGCGTCCAGAGCCTGAACCCTGTACGGCCAGGAAGCGACCTGTTGTTGAGCCTGGTGGATACCGCCTTCGATCCGTTGCAGGACACCCCTGAGTACAGCCTCACCGCCGAGTTGCTGTGCACCAATCGACATTTGGCCGAGAACCTACCCGCCGGCACCCGTCTGGACTTTGAACGTCCCGGCCCGGTTGCCCAGGCCAGCCTGCTGGCACCCCCGACGCCACAGAGCCTGCCGCGCTTGTCCGGCCCCTCTCGCTGGCGACTGGTATCCCAACTGAGCCTCAATCATTTGTCCCTGGTGGAAGGCCCCGATGCTCTTGATGCTCTGCGCGAACTACTTCACCTGCATAACCTGCGGGATGAGGCCGGATCGCGCCGCTTGGTGGACGGCCTGGTAGAACTCACCTGCGAGCGCGTACTGGGGTGGGTCGGTGAGGATGCCTGGCGCGGCTGGCGCAACGGTCTGGAGGTGCGCATCAGACTTGACCCGCTGCATTTTGCCGGCACCAGCACCGTGTTGTTCTCCGCCGTGTTGGCGCAGTTCTTCTCCCTCTATGCCACACCTAACCGCTTCGTGCGCACGGTGTTGGTGGACACCGACAAGGAGATTCGGACATGGCAGCCTCAAGCCGGCAAACCCCTCAGTCTCTGAGCTGGCGCCTGCGCGAGAAGCCTCAAGCTTTCGAGTTCCTCCAGGCCCTGTTGCTGCTGGAGCGCGAACGCCCCGACGCCACTCCGCTGGGCCAGGGAAGCAGCCCGGACGAGGAGGCACTGCGCTTGCGCGGGCCGCTCACGCCGACCTTCGCCGCAAGCCAGGTGGAGCGTCTTGAAGAAGCGCCGGGTCAGCCCCCCGTGCTCAGTACCGCCATATTCGGCCTGGGCGGCCCCGATGGCCCGCTGCCCTATGCCTATCAGGAGTGGTTACAGCAGCGTGCCCGCTACAAGGATCATGCCCCGGCGGAATTCCTCGACCTGTTCCAGAATCGCCTGCTCGCCCAGTTCTACCGGGTGCTTGGCCGCCATCGGCTGGCCCTCGGTTTCCAGCCGCCGGAGCAAGCCCCCGTGCATTCGCCGTTGCTGGCCTTGGCTGGCTTGCTGCCGCGCAGCCTGCAGCAGCGCATGGATCTGCCGGACGCTGCCGTGATCGCCCGCGCAGCGCTCTTCAACGGCCCGCGTCGCTCCCTGGCCGGCTTCGCCGTGCTGGTGCGCCACCAGCTCGGCGTAGCGGTGGATTACGAGGCCTACCAAGGCGTATGGCGGGAGATCCCCTCGGCCAGCCGCAGCCGCCTGCAATTTGGCGGGCGTAACCTCGGGTTGGGCCAGGACGCGATTGCCGGTACCCGAGTCTGGGACGAGCATGCGGGCATTCGCCTCACCCTCGGCCCGCTGAGCGCCGAGCTGATCAACGCCTACCTGCCCGGAGGCGCGCAGCACCAGAAGCTCGCAGACCTCGCAGGGCTCTACCTCGGCCCCGATCTGGACTGCCACTTGCGTCTGTTGATGTCCCCCAGCACTCCTCTGCGCCTGGAGCGTCGGCAGCCGCCACGCCTAGGCTGGAGTGGCGGGCTGCATCTGACCGCTGAAAGCCTCTTGCAACGCATCGATACTCACCTGCGGCTCAAGGAGATAGCCTGATGGAACTAGCTGCACTCGTCGGGCGCCTCAACGCCGACAGCCGCCGCGCCTTGGAGCGCGCTGCCCAGTGCTGTCTGCAGCGCACCCACCATTATGTGGAAATCGAGCACCTGCTGCTGGAACTGCTCGATATTGAAGGCGGCGACCTGGCCTGGTTGCTGCCTCGCTTTGGTTTGGAGCGCGACAGCGTTGCCGCCGAGATCGGCCGTGCTCTGGAGCTGTTCAAGGCCGGCAGCACCCGTACCCCCGCTTTCTCTGCCCAGACCATCGGCCTGCTCGAGGACGCCGTGGTGCAGGCCAGCGTGATGGGGCAGGCGAATATCCGTTCTGGTCTGCTGCTGCTTGCCCTGCTGGATCGTGACGAGCGCCGCAGTCTGTTGCTCAACAGCGCCTCCTCGTTGCTGCGCATCCCCCGGGAAGCCTTGCACAGCAACCTGTTGGAATGGACTCAGGGCTCCCGCGAGCACCGCGGTGGGCCGAACCCGGGAAACAAGGCGCGTTCGATCCAGGATTTGTCCCAGGAAAGCGTACTCGACCAGTACACTCAGGATCTCACCGCTGACGCTCGCGCCGGGAGTATCGACCCCATCGTCGGGCGCGACGGAGAGATCCGCCAGAGCATCGACATCCTCCTGCGTCGCCGACAGAACAACCCGATCCTGGTGGGTGCTCCCGGCGTTGGCAAAACTGCCGTCGTCGAGGGCCTGGCTCTACGCATCGCTGCGGGCGATGTACCGCCACCTCTGCAGGACGTGGTTTTGCGAGTGCTTGACCTCGGCCTGTTGCAGGCTGGCGCCGGTGTCAAGGGTGAGTTCGAGCAACGCCTCAAGGGAGTGATCGAGGCTGTGCGTAGCAGTGAACATCCGATCATCCTGTTCATCGACGAAGCTCACACATTGATCGGCGCTGGTGGTAGTGAAGGAGGCAGCGATGCCGCCAACCTGCTCAAGCCTGCCTTGGCTCGGGGCGAATTGCGCACCGTAGCTGCTACCACTTGGCTGGAATACAAGAAGTATTTCGAGAAAGACCCTGCCCTGGCCCGTCGCTTCCAACTGGTACAGATAGAGGAACCGGATGAAGTGACTGCAGTGGAGATGCTGCGTGGTGTTGCCGCCAAGTTGGAGCACCACCACGGTGTACAGGTGCTCGATAGCGCCATCCAGGATGCGGTTAAGCTCTCCCATCGCTACATCTCTGGTCGCCAGCTACCGGACAAGGCCATCAGTGTGCTTGACACCGCCTGCGCTCGGGTCTCCCTTGGCCAGCACGACGTCCCGCCACCGCTGGAAAGTCTGCGGCATCGCCAGCAGGCTCTGGGGGAGGAACTGCAACGCCTACGACGAGAACAAGCCACCGGCCTTGATCATGGTGGGCGCATCATTGCTCTGGAGCAGGAGTCCAGTACCAACCTGGCAGCTATCCGCGACCTGGAAATCCGCTGGGGCGAAGAGCGCGAAGCCGTCGGCGAGTTATTGGAGGCCCGCCACGAGCTGCTCTCACTTGGCGAAAGCAACGACGCCAGCCACCTTGATGAACGTATCGATCAACTTGCCACCGAGCTTTCCCGGCTGGAGGCCGGCCTCGATGCTATCCGCCAGGACGATCCCCTTGTACCCGAGCAGGTTGACTCTCGCACTGTGGCGGCAGTGATAGCCGGCTGGACCGGCATCCCCATCGGCAAGATGCTTGCCGACGAGGCCTATGCAGTGCGTACTCTCGGCCAGCGCCTGGGGCAGCGGGTCACGGGCCAGAACAGCGCCCTGGCCACCATCGCCCAGCGCATCCAGGCCTACCGAGCCGGCCTCACCGATCCGGCCAAACCGGTGGGCGTGTTCCTGCTGGTCGGCCCCACTGGCGTCGGCAAGACCGAGACTGCCTACGCACTGGCCGACGCTCTCTATGGCGGTGAGCGCAACCTCATCAGTATCAATCTTTCCGAGTACCAGGAAGCGCACACCGTCAGCCAGCTCAAGGGGGCCCCCCCTGGCTATGTCGGCTATGGCAGCGGTGGCGTCCTCACTGAAGCCGTGCGCCGCCGGCCCTACTCCGTAGTGCTGCTGGACGAGATCGAAAAAGCTCATCCGGATGTGCTGGAAGCTTTCTACAACGTTTTCGACAAGGGTGTGATGGAAGACGGCACCGGGCTGGTGGTGGACTTCAAGAACACCGTCATGCTCGCCACCAGTAACGTTGGTGCTGAACTGCTGCTTGATACCCCGGTCGATCAGGTCGGTAGCGATGCCTTTAACGAATACTTGCGCAAAGCCCTGGTACAAGCCTTCCGCCCCGCCTTCCTCGCCCGAATGACCGTCGTGCCGTACTGCCCACTGGATGAGGCGACTCTGGAAGGCATCGTCCTGGCCAAGTTGGGAAAATTACAGGAGCGCTATAAGGCTGCCACCGGCAAACCGTTCGATTTCGACCCGGCGATCGTCAAAGCCGTACTCGCCAAATGCAGTTCGGCGGGCGCTCGTGATATCGAGAATGTGCTGATGGCGCAGGTGACTGGAAAGTTGGCGGAGTGGGTGCTGGGCTGACTAATCATTCTCCTGATCGATTTCGAATCAATCGAGACATTGCCATGACTCAAATAATGGATATCTCAGGGCGTCGAAGTTGGGAGCAAGGTTTCTGCATCTTAGGTGCCTATGTGTATTGGGATTCGATCTCGGGCTCTCATGCGGTTTACAGGCGCAATGGCTGGTGCTTTGCCGCCGTACTTCCAAGTTGGATTGGGTCGGCGGTAATTTTTATATAACTACGCATTCAGGAAAAATTGGCAGGCTGCGCGCTGGAGCGGATGCCGCCATGCGTTTTTTCGATTCAAACCCTCCATCAAGTGGCGCGGATAATGAAAACCTACTTGGGGCACGGTTGGGAAAGACACTCCAGGGATGCGAATGTACCAACGGATGCCTATCTAACTTGTCATGGCTCCTGGGAAGTTGGTGATGGTTGGACTACAAGTCCAAGCTCAATGATTTTCTACACTTTTCATGGCGACAGCATGTACACGGTTGAAATTCAGCAAGTGTTAGAACAGCCCAGGCGTTTAAGGTTGGACGCTGATGTGTTCGATGTTAGCCCTCGCTCCGCAACCAGTATCTCTCGCCCCAATACGCTAATCTGGAATTATCATTTTACTTCCTGGGATACTGCCGATCATATGGATGCCATATCCATGTGGAGAAAGGGGCCTTTGGCCGGTGATCTACTTACTCTGAGACCCAGTAATGAATCAGCAGTCAGCTGTATTTATGATGGTCGTCAAACTTCAAACTTGAAAAAATTGTTCAAAACTCTTGTGTGCCACAACATTTGCTATGAGCGTGTTCATTTTCTGGTATGTCGCGCAGTGGAAGGTAGGAATACCAGAAAAGAGCCGAAGAGCACGAAGGAGCTTTACCAACAGAAAACCCCCTATTGGTAGGCTGACGCTATTGGGCTGAAGCCATGTCGGTACTGAGATGACAGGAGGGGGGAAGCATAGAGCCATTTCGTTCTCGGCGGCCTCATCAGGCTTGCCCAAATCACCGTTTGTTTTGGCCTGGTTCGTCTCTGGCTATCTTTTTGACATAACGAGGATCACATTGCGAAATGTTGACAGGGCGAGATGATTAATTGCGAGCCTTGTCTTATCAGCCACTTCTACTCAAGCGACACAGAACCATGAATGAGAAAACAGCTCTCTCACTGTTACGTGCAGACCCAGGCAATGCCTGCCATATACTGGGGTTTCTCGTTGTGCCTGACACGCAACTGGCAACCCATGGTGGCCCTTGCAACATCACGGCCAGGCAGGTGGATGATAATGTATTCGAACTGGTCGCCACTCATGGCAACGGCAGAGACTTCTTCTTTCCCTATCGTCCACAGGGTGTGGGGCAGTGCATGGTTCCCGGTAATTGTCCTACGGGTACTATCGTACTCACAGGAGGAATGAACGGCTGTTCGCTTCAAGTTGAAAGGCAGGCCAATGGGTCTTACGTTTTCCAGCATGATGCCAACGGCAAATATTTGCAGCCCCAAGCGACAACCCGCTGTCGTATCGATTACCAAGACTACGCTGGCCCTTTAACGAGTGACGGTGTCGGTTTGGGCATCCACAGGGCTCTTGGTAAATTCGAGGGTAAGGCCAATCGCTACCCGCAGAACACGTTGATCTCCGTGAAAGAGGAAAAGGGATGGGGAATCTACACATGCTGCATCGTAACCTATACCGAACCTAAGACAGGTCTTTTATCCAGCCTATTCGGCAAAACAGATTTCACCACTCGACATGGAGTGGCGCTGCCTTCTCGCTCGCCCTGTATCGTACGTATTGAATGACCGGCCGCTGCCTGGGCAAATAGCAACTGGATCATCTCGGGCTTTCATTGTTCGTATTCGGGTATCGCCATAACAATAACTTCAGCGGTCTGTTCGGCCTCACTCTCTTCGCCGAGGTAATCAATGCCACGTCCAACCGACACCACCACCAGCATTTTCCTCACTGCGTCGGCATTGACGAGCCTCTATCCAGAGGTTCTCTCGGGTCAGGAAGACTTGAACGGACTGGCCGGACTGACACTATCGGGTTTGAGCGCCACGCCACTCACCCTTCCCGACACCATCGCCACTCATCTCACACTCACCCTGCAAAACGACGTCAACCAACGCCCCATTGACGCCCTGGTCGCCGAGATTCGCCAGCTCCCGGCCGATGTAACGGTTGACCGCTATCAGGTGGTGATGCGCCCCTGGCTCTGGTGGTTGACGCTGGCCGGCAACAACAGAGTGTTTCAGAACCTCTCTACCCCAGACATCGTCACCACGATCTTCAAGGCTCACGGTTTTACCGATTTCAAATGGTCGCTCTCCAGCAGCTACGAGTCGCGTGAGTATTGTGTTCAGTATGCGGAGAGCGATTTCGCCTTTATTTCTCGGTTGCTGGAGGAGGAGGGAATTTTCTGGTTCTTCACCCACGAGGATGGCAAGCACACGTTGGTGCTGGGAGACAGCAGCGATGCCTTTGTGCCCATCCCTAACGGGCCGCAAGTGCCTTACTTGGGGCAGGAAATCGGTGCGCGCGAGCTGCATGGCATTCGCTCGGCGCAGTACAGCGTTCAGGCGGTCAGCGGTGTGTACAGTGCGACGGACTATGCGTTCACCACACCTTCTACCTCGCTTTACAGTCAGGCAGAAGCGGTAGCCGGCCCGCTGTCGGTGTACGAACACCCGGGCGGCTACATAGCCAAGGTACGAGGCGATGCGTTGACCAAGCAGCGTGTGGAGGGGCTGCGCAGCCAGGAGAAGCGGCTAATCGGCGAGAGCGACTGCCGCTGGCTGGTGCCGGGGCACTGGTTCACGCTCACCGGGCATGAAGACAATAGCCTGAATATTGATTGGGTAGTGACCTCGGTTATCCATGACGCCAGCCATAAGCACTATCGCAACTGCTTCGAAGCCATTCCCAGAACCACGGCCTATCGCCCGCGACGGGACACGCCCAAGCCGCGGATGCATACCCAGGTTGCGCAGGTAGTGGGCAAGGCTGGCGAGGAAATCTGGACTGACCAGTACGGCCGCATCAAGATTCAGTTCCCCTGGGATCGTGACGGCAATAGCGACGAGTCATCGTCCTGCTGGGTGCGCGTTGTGTTGCCCTGGAGTGGAAAAGGCTTCGGCATGCAATTCATTCCGCGTATCGGCCAGGAGGTCATTGTCACCTTCATCGACGGCGATCCGGATCGTCCGCTGGTGAC
This sequence comes from Ectopseudomonas oleovorans, assembly GCA_045291465.1. Taxonomy (GTDB): domain Bacteria; phylum Pseudomonadota; class Gammaproteobacteria; order Pseudomonadales; family Pseudomonadaceae; genus Aquipseudomonas; species Aquipseudomonas oleovorans_B. Next base: position 356,325 of record CP152345.1, read on the forward strand.
CGGTTGCGTCTACAACGGTGACAACACCTTGCCCTATGGCCTACCTGACAATCAGACCCAGTCCGGCATCAAGACCAACTCGTCCAAGGGTGGTGGTGGCTTCAACGAGTTGCGCTTCGAGGACAAGAAGGACGCCGAGGAGGTGTTTCTGCAGGCGCAGAAGGACATGAAGGTGAATGTACTCAACGACAGTACCGTCCTCATTGGTCACGACGAGATCCTTACGGTGGAGAATGCCCGAACCCGCACGGTGAAGGAGGGTGACGAAACCATCACCCTGGAGAAGGGCAAGCGTATGGTGGCCATCCAGACCGGCAGTGACACCCTTGACGTGAAGGACAGCCGTACCGTCAGCGTCGGCGCCGACCAGACCCACAGCACTGGCGGCAACTATAGCCACGAGGTCAGCGGCAATTACGAGCTGACCGTGGACGGTAATCTCACCATCAAGGTGACCGGCACTCTCACCTTGCAGAGCAGCGGTGACTTCACCGCCAAGAGCGCCAATAACCTCACCACCCAGGCCGGCATGGCGCTCACCGACAAGGCTGGAACCTCCCTCACCAACCAGGCTGGAACCTCTCTGGATAACAAGGCAGGTACTACTCTGACCAATGACGCCGGTATCAGTCTCACCAACAAGGCCGCCGCAGAACAGACTGTCGATGGTGGCGGGATGCTGACCATCAAGGGCGGACTGGTGAAGGTGAACTGAGACGTCCATGGCTAACGGAACGCTCGACCTCACCCGTGGCAACCACCACCTCAAGGGCCGGATGCAGGATGGCGCCCTGCATGGTCTGGTATGCATCCAGGAAGCCGGACGCACCCTGGCTCAGCTTGGTTACGCTAACGGCGTATTGCATGGCTCCAGCATCCTTTACCACCCTGGTGGCCAGGTCTCAGCCCAGTTGCCCTACGTCGATGGGCGGATGCAGGGGGTCGCCCTGTACTTCGCCGCCGAAGGCTGGCTGCAGCGCAAGGTCAACTACCGTCAGGGGCTGATGCACGGTGAGGCCGGCAGCTATTACCCGGACGGCAGCCTGGCTGAACTGGAGCAGTACATTGATGGCGTGCGCGAGGGCTTTTATCAGCGCTTCCACGCCAACGGTCAGGTGGCTCAGCGCAGCCACTATCTGAATGGGAGTCTGGTGGATGCGGGGCAGCGCTTCGCCGAGGATGGCCGGCCGCTGAATACCAACGGCAAGCCTATCTCTCGGCTGCGCTGGTGGTGGTGGCGGTGGCAGGAATCAGGCGAAGTCTGATCAGGGAATCAGCATTTGTACCTGGCCGGGCATGACGACCTTGATGACGCCACCCCAGGAGCACATCAGCATGCAGTTGGCATCCAGGGAGGGCATATTCCCCAGCAGCATCGTTGCCGCACCAGGTATCCAGAGTGAAGGGGTTACGGGAATGCAGGGCATTGGCGTCAGAACCCCGAAAGCTGCTGCGGTTGCGGCCGCTACGGTTGGATTGGCCAGGCTTTGGCACATGCCGAAGGTCGGAATATTCACAAGTGGTATGTGATCCATCACGTTCGCCGCCGGCATGCCCGACGTGAGCGTGCGATTTTGCGGCAATACGTTCAATACGCTTGGCGCGACGCCAAAGCTGCACTGCAGCGTTGCTCCACCACACACCTGCGGGCATCCCATCGAAGACATCTCCGGTTGTCACATTGGCCGAATTGATAAGGCTAGATTGGTTTGACTGATAAAGCTAGTCTAAAACAGACTCATTCTCAAATGCGTTGGCCTGCGGCTTCCGGACACCGCGTCAGGTAAAAACTCCTGCCGCTTGAGGGGCTCAGCGAGCGAGCAACGGCTTGCGTTTTCCGTCGATGCGAAACGCGAGGCAGCGGGGTATCGGACGAACTCTATAGCCCGCGCTGCTGAACCGATTGAACGAGCATGAAGCGGTGCCGTTGGGGTATCAGCCTTCGATGTTGCATGGCCTTGACGCCATGACAATTTCGGCGCTCGCACAGGTTGTGCTACGCACTCAGGCCAATCTCTCGTTTAGTCAGGGTCACGGCTTTGCCGGTAGCTTCAGCACGTTGGCAAGCTGATTGGGGGCAGGGACTGGCCGTTTTTGCGTGCACCGATTGAGGCATCAAACTGGATCCGGTCTGCAAGCGACTTGACCCATATCCCTGATCGAAAGAGCGCTATTGCTTCACTGAATCCAGCGCACGCCTCAATACCTCCGCCGTCTTGAACGTCTTCTGCTCCAGCAACCGCCCATCTTCCAACTGCAACCACAAGACGTCGCCTTCGCCGGCCGGATAGCGCGGAGCGATGCGGGCGTCACGATCGAGGATGATGCGGTAGCTGTAGTCGCGCATCTTCGGCAGGGCGAAGAGGGTAGCGATGACGCCGGGCATGCGACTGATATCGGCGAGGAAGACCGCCTGGCGCTGCTCCAGATAACCCTTGGGTTTGCCTTCCAGGGCCGCGTGTACCAGCCTGGCGCCATCCATGTCGCGGGCCACCAGCAGGATGCGGGTTTCATCATTCAGGGTGTAGGGCGCGTCGTGCTGATCCAGCAGTGTCCAGGGGGCCAGGCGCTCGCCAGGCTCCAGGGCCAGCACAGTGGTGGACAGCAGGCATAACAACAACAGGGCAGCAGCTTTCATGCCGGGGCTCCGGGGTCATTAGAGGTCTTCGTCAGTCACCGGGCGCACTTCGCCCGCTTCCATGGCGTAGGCAGCATCGGCCAGGTCGTTGCTGACATTCTCCACCTTGAGTTCGCCGCTGACCCATAGCGGGGCGTAGATATCATCGAGCGGGATGCCTTTCGGGTAGCGCACCAGCACCAGCTGGTTGGGCGGCGGTGGCGGCACGTGGATGCAGGCACCCGGATAGGGCACCAGGAAGAACAGGGTGCTGTTGCCTTTCTCGTCGCTTTCCAGCGGCACCGGGTAGCCGCCCAGGCGCATGGTCTTTCCGTCGAGTGCGGCGACGGTCTTGGCGGAGTACATCACCGCTGGCAGATCCTTGTCCTGCTGGCGCAGCCCGTCGGCACCGTAGAAGGTGCTGTCGCCCTCGGGGCTGTCGTGGCTTATGTCCGGCATTTCCTCCAGGGCCTTGCGATCCTCGGGGGGCATCAGGTCGAGCCAGTCGGTTTCCGGCAACTCGGCGTGGGCCAGTCCGGCGGAAAGCAGCAGGGCGAGTAGCAGATGGCGCATGGTGGTTGGAGTCTCTCGGCGTTGGCAATCGAGAGCCGGCACGCCATGCATGCCGACTCCGAGGAAGGTCACTCAGCCCTTCTTGATGGCGCCATAGATTACCAGCAGAACGATGGCGCCGATCACTGCACCGATGAAACCGGCGGCCTGACCGGCTTCGTAGATACCCAGTGCCTGTCCGCCGTAGGTCGCGGCGATGGAACCACCGATACCCAGCAGGATGGTCATGAACCAGCCCATGCTGTCATCGCCGGGTTTGAGGAAGCGTGCGACCAGACCGACGATCAGGCCGATGAGGATGGTGCCGATAATGCTCATTGGCGTCTCTCCTTGATGAGTGCCGCGTATGCGGCAGGCTCTGTGTGAGACAGACGCGGTGGCCTATCGGTTCGTTTCATCTGGTGGCATGACGCCATGGCGGCGGTAGATCAGCGCGATCTCACCCTGTTCGCGCATGCGCGCAAGCTCCGCAGCCAGGGCGTCGTACAGCTCACGGCGGTCGTTGCGATAGCGCTTGAGGGAGGCGCCGAAGTGATTGCCCAGCACCTGGTGGTGCACGTACTGGGCATAGCCGTAGTCGCTGAAGCCCAGCGTGGCGAACTGTGCCTCCATCGGTACGATGTCGAGGACGGCAATGCTATCCAGGCGTCCGGCACGGAACATCGCCGCCAGTTGTGCGTCGTCGCTGGCGTAGGCGCGACCGAGCAAGGCATCGCTGTCGAATGGCTCGAAATAGGCGGTGCCGCGTTTGACGCCCACAACCAGTCTGTACAGGTCGTCGTAGCGGGTCAGCTCGGCTTCGCGTCCGGGACGAACGATGAAGCGGACGTTCAGTTGCTGGCTGCCGATGCTGGGCAGGAAATGGATGTACTCACGGCGCTGCGCGGTGAGCAACACGCGCGGCACCAGGTCGACCCGCCCCGAACGCAGGTCATCGAGGCTGCGCAGGAAGGGCGCCAGACGCCAGTGCAGACGTATGCCCAGGCGCTGCGCGGCAGTGTCCAGGATGCTGACCAGCGGTCCGCTGGGAGTGCCGTCGACGGCATGCATTTCTGGTGGTCGTTCGCGAAAATCGACCCGCAGTACGTCGTCCGCGCTGGCGCAGGTCAGGGCGAGAAGCAGAGGCAGTAAAGCGAGCAGGCGTTTCATGAGGGGGCTCTAGGACGACCACCGTCGTCCTGGAGCTTAGCTGCTGATTGCTCTGTCAGCCTTTGGCGATCAGTGCCTGAACCGCTGCGATACCGCTGTCGAGGCTGGCCCGATCAGCGCTGCGCAGGGTGGCGTGGCCGACCTTGCGCCCGGCCTTGAAGGCCTTGCCGTAGTGGTGCAGGTGGCAGTTGGCGATACGCATGACCTCGTCCACTGGCGGCACTTCACCGATGAAGTTGAGCATGGCGCTCTCGCCCAGCTTGGCGGTGGAGCCCAGTGGCAGGCCGGCCACGGCGCGCAGGTGGTTTTCGAACTGGCTGCACTGCGCGCCTTCGATGGTCCAGTGCCCGGAGTTGTGCACGCGCGGAGCGATCTCGTTGGCCTTGAGGCCGCCGTCCACCTCGAAGAACTCGAAGGCCAGCACGCCGACGTAGTCGAGCTTGTCCAGCACGCGGCCGACATAGTCCTCGGCCAGCGCCTGCAGCGGGTGGTCGGTGCTGGCGATGGACAGGGCGAGGATGCCGCTGTCATGGGTGTTGTGCACCAGCGGGTAGAAGCGGGTTTCACCGTCGCGGGCACGCACGGCGATCAGCGACACTTCGCCGGTGAAGGGCACGAAGCCTTCGAGGATGCACGGCACGCTGCCCAGTTCGGCGAAGGCGCCGCTGACGTCGGTAGCGCTACGCAGGACTTTCTGGCCCTTGCCGTCATAGCCCAGGGTGCGGGTCTTCATCACTGCCGGCAGGCCGATGCTGGCCACTGCGGCGTCCAGGTCGGCCTGGGACTGGATGTCGGCAAACTCGGGCGTGGGGATGCCCAGCTCACGGAACATGGACTTCTCGAACCAGCGGTCGCGGGCGATGCGCAAGGCTTGCGCGCTCGGATAGACCGGCACGAACTGCGAGAGGAAGGCCACGGTTTCCGCCGGTACGCTCTCGAATTCGAAGGTGACCAGGTCGACTTCGTCGGCCAGTTGGCGCAGGTGATCCTGATCGCCATAGTCCGCGCGGATATGTTCGCCGAGCGCCTGGGCGCAGGCATCCGGCGCCGGGTCGAGAAAAGCGAAGTTCATACCCAGCGGGGTGCCCGCCAGGGCCATCATGCGGCCGAGCTGCCACCACCGATCACACCGATTTTCATAACAAAGCCCCTTTTCAGCAGGTGGCGAGACCAAGCATTTGAACGCTGCCCGCAGCGCAGGAAGTGGAGTTTACGCCGGTAAATGAGCATTCCGAGCAGCGGACAGCGTTCAAATGCGCCGTGCCGCAGCTCCGATGGAATGGGCTTCAGGCCTCGCGCGGGTGGGTTGCTCAGCACGGTATCGGTCTGCTCCTGGCGGAACTGCTTCAGTGCCGTGTGGAATTGCGGGTGCTGGTGGCCGAGGATGCTGGCGGCGAGCAGCGCCGCGTTGACCGCGCCGGCCTTGCCGATGGCCAGGGTGGCGACCGGTACGCCAGCCGGCATCTGCACGATCGACAGCAGCGAGTCGACGCCCGAGAGCATGGATGACTGCACGGGGACGCCGAGCACCGGCAGGTGGGTCTTGGCCGCGCACATGCCCGGCAGGTGGGCAGCGCCACCGGCACCGGCGATGATCACCTGGATGCCTCGTGCCTCTGCCTCTTCGGCGTACTGGAACAGCAGATCCGGGGTGCGGTGGGCGGACACCACCTTGACCTCGTGGGGAATGCCCAGCTTGTCCAGCATCTCGGCGGTGTGGCTAAGGGTGGATCAATCGGACTTGGAGCCCATGATCACGCCAACCAGTGCGCTCATCGTCGTGCCTCTTCTCTCGGGCGCCTCGCGGCGCGTCAAAAACCAACAAGCCACGCGGGCGGGCCAGCGTGGCTTGTCATGATTCACTGGCCGGGTGCTGCCGGCCGAAGGCCGCGCAGTATAACGCAAAGCCGCCGTTGGCGGGCACTGGCGATGACCGTTTGTCATACAAGGTGTGGCAAGGGGAGAAAAGCGCCTAAACCTTGCTCTGGAGCAATGCCGGGGTGGGCCGTGCGCGCACACTGGCCAGACACTCGCATGGAAGAGGAACAGCACATGAACCAGACCATGAAAGCCGCCGTCGTCCACGCCTTTGGCGAACCGCTGCGTATCGAGGAGGTGAAGACTCCCCTGCCCGGCCCCGGGCAGATACTGGTGAAGATCGAGGCGTCGGGCGTCTGCCACACCGACCTGCATGCAGCCGAGGGCGACTGGCCGGTGAAGCCGAGCCTGCCGTTCATTCCCGGCCACGAAGGCGTCGGCCATGTCGCCGCGGTCGGCAGCGGCGTGACGCGGGTGAAGGAGGGCGACCGTGTCGGCGTGCCCTGGCTGTACACCGCCTGCGGCTGCTGCGAGCACTGCCTGACCGGCTGGGAGACCCTCTGCGAGAGCCAGCAGAACACCGGTTATTCGATCAACGGCGGCTACGCCGAGTACGTGCTGGCTGACCCGAACTATGTCGGCATCCTGCCGAAGAACGTCGATTTCCTGGAAATCGCGCCGATTCTCTGTGCGGGAGTGACTGTATACAAGGGCCTCAAGGAGACCAGGGCGCGTCCTGGCCAGTGGGTGGCGATCTCCGGCATCGGCGGTCTTGGCCACGTGGCCGTGCAGTATGCCCGCGCAATGGGCCTGCACGTGATCGCGGTGGATGTCGATGATGCCAAGCTGGAGCTGGCGCGCAAGCTCGGTGCCAGCCTGACCATCAATGCACGCAAGGAAAACCCCGCCGAGGTGGTACAGCGCGATATCGGCGGCGCCCACGGCGTGCTGGTCACTGCAGTATCCAATGCCGCCTTCGGTCAGGCCATCGGCATGGCGCGCCGACATGGCACGGTCTCGCTGGTCGGTCTGCCGCCGGGCGACTTCCCCACGCCGATCTTCGATGTGGTGCTCAAGGCCATCAGTATCACCGGCTCGATCGTCGGCACCCGCGCCGACCTCCAGGAAGCACTGGATTTTGCCGGCGAGGGCCTGGTCAAGGCGACGGTGCGCAGCGACAGCCTGGACAACATCAATGGCATCTTCGACCAGATGCGTGGTGGGCAGATCGAGGGGCGGGTGGTGCTGAGGTTCTGATCCGCAAAAAGCCACGGACTGGCTGCTTTCTGCGGAGCGGACGCGGACGGGCGCACAGATCGCCGCCAGACGGCTGGCTATACTGCTCGCCCTTCATCCGTACAAGGACGTGTCGTCATGAAACAGTACGTTTCGCTGTTTGCCCTCTCCCTGCTCTCCCTCCAGGCCGCTGCGCTGGAGCTGGCCAGGCATCCGCAGGTATTCGATGCCGGTCAGGGCGTCAGCCTGGCGCTGGCCCCCGCCGCCGATGGCAAGCAGGCCCTGGTGCAGGTTCGCGGGATCAACCACCCGCTCGACGAGGTGGTGTTTCTCGCCAGTGTTCGCGAGTTGGGCAACGAGCAGCGTGACTACGGCATCCGCCTCGACGGTCGCGACTACAACCTGCTGAACAAGCGCCGTGCCTGGAGCGGCGAGAGCTATCAGCTCAATCTGCCGAACACCCAGGGCTTCGACCTCAGCTACAGTGAGGACAAGACCCGTGCACTCAAGCCGGGCGACCTCCTCGCGCTCTATCAGAAGCAGGAAAAGGACGGCCTTCAGGCACGCCTGGCCGCCTTCGACCGCAAGCAGCGCGTGGCCGACTACAGCGCCCGTTTGCAGGAGATGGACAGCGAAGCCTCCAGGGCCTGCGCGACGCAACTGAGCACCCGGGTGGACTGGAGCGCGATCTCCGACGAGCAACTGATCGGCCTCAGCGTGCCGAGCTTCTGCGGCGAGGTGGTCAACCAGATGGCCTACCTGTGTGGCAAGGACGATCGCTACCAGGCCGAAGCCAAGACCCTCAAGGGGGTCGACTGCCGTTTTGGCGAGGGCATGAAGCTGCGCGAACAGGACGGCCGGTTGCTGTTCACCACCCATCCGGATGAGGCCAACCAGGGCGACTTCGTCAACGCCATTCTGCGTAACCGCTGACCCTGGGGGCGGGCCTCGGCCCGCCCTTGGCGGCATGTTTCTTGCGTTCTTTTGCTCATCTGCGCACACGGAACGCATCATGCTGCACGCTTCGCTCACCACCCTGCATGTGGTTTCCCTGATCCTCCAGCGCTTCGCCGATCAGCCCGAGCTACGCCCGCAATTGCTGGCCGGGAGCGGTATTGGTGCGGCTGATCTGGACAATCCCGATGCACGCATCACCCGGGTGCAGGAGTTGCAGGTGTGCGCCAACGCCCTGGCTCTGCGCGTCGACATGGGACTCGAACTGGGGCGCAGCCTGCATGTTTCCTCCTATGGGCTGCTCGGTTACGCCGCGCTGTCGGCTGCCACCTTTGGTGACGCCTGGCGCCTGCTGCTGCAATACCCGGCACTGCTCGGCGCCTACTTTCGCCTGGACATGCAGGTAGAGGGTGAGCTGGCGTGGATCTGCGCCAGCGGTTACCGCGATGTCGAGGCGCTGGAGGTGTTCAACGTGGAGATGTGCCTGGCGTCGCTGAAGCTGATCGGCGACGAACTGCTGCGCCAGTCATTGCCGCTGGAGGCCGCCGAGTTCACCTATGCCCGGCCACGCTACCTGAAACGCTATGCGCTCAGCTTTCCCTGCCCGCTGCGCTTCGGGGCGCAGCGCAACGCCTTCGCCTTTCCCGCCGCACTGCTGGAGCACCGCCTGCCACTGGCCGACAGCGTCACCCATGGCGATATGGTGGAGCGCTGCCGTCGCCTGAATGCCGAATTCAGCAGCCGCCAGGCCTGGCTGGAGCGGGTGCGCCAGTTGCTCGCCGCGCAACTGGCCGAGCCGCCAGGGCTGGAAAACCTGGCGCAGCAGATGCATTGCTCGCCGCGCACCTTGCGTCGCCACTTGCAGGAGCTGGGCACCAGCTACCAGGGCCTGCTCGACGAACTGCGCTTCGAGCGTGCCAAGGCGCTGCTCAGCGAGGAGCAATGGCCGGTGTACCGCATCGCCGAAGTGCTGGGCTTCAGCGAGACCGCCAGCTTCCGCCACGCCTTCCAGCGCTGGAGCGGCGTGCCGCCGAGTCGCTTTCGCGCCTGAGAGCCAACGGCTCGTACAGCCGTTTGCATCGTTATCGAGCCGCTCTTGTGGGCGGTGCGCATGGCGCATCCTACGAGCCGGCGCGTGCCCATTGTAGGGTGCGCCGCGCGCACCGGCCCCTTACTCCTCCACCTGTATATTGCGGTACATCTGCAAGCGCGCTGCTTCATGCAAACCACGACTCAGCGCCAGCAGGCGCTGGAACTCTTGCGGGTGCTGCTCGGCCACATTGTCGCGCGGCGTCGGCGAGCGCAGGTCGTGCAGGGTTGGCGAGCTGCCGTCGTGCTGCATCTGCACGAGAAAGTCGCGTGTCACGGCGCCGATCACCGGGAAGCTGCCTTCCTGCAACACCAGCGGCACCACGCGCTCACCTTCCGGTGCGGGTAACTGGAGGTCGCGGCCCAGGCCGCCATTGTCGAAGGGTACGCCGACCAGCCCGGCGACGGTCGGCAACAGGTCGGCCAGGCCCACGGCCGCGTCGAACTCGCGCGGCGCCAGCCATTTCGGTGCATGGATCAGCAGCGGCACGTTGTTGCTTTCCAGCCCCAGTTGCTCGAAGGCCGGTGCCATGTGGGGGATCTGGCTGATACGGGTGTTGTGGTCGCCGAAGAAGACGAAGATCGTGTCGTCGTAGAACCCCTGCTCCTTGGCCAGCTCCATCAGGCGGCCGATGTTGAAGTCCAGCAGGCGCACCGCGTTGTACTGTTCCAGGCTGCGCGAGCCGGCCTGTTGCACCTGCTCCAGTGGCAGCTCGAGTGGCACGAAGCCGTCGTTGTCCTGCGGAATGGTGAAGGGGCGGTGATTGCCGGAGGTCTGCAGGTAGGCGAAGAACGGTTTGTCCCTGGGCAGGGCGCCGAGGATGCGCGTGCTCTCCTTGAAGAAGTCCAGATCGGAGATGCCCCACACGTCCACCTGCGGCGACTGCCAGTGGCGCTCCTCGTAGAGCTGCACGCCGTCGATGCTCTGGCGGATCAGCGCGTTGATGTTGGCCCAGCCGGCGTTGCCACCGATCATGTAGAACTTCTCATGACCGTCGAGCGCGTTGATCAGCGTGCGTTGGCGGGCGATCAACGGGTTGCGCGTGGCGGTCTCCTGGCGCGACACGTCGGGGATGCCGGTGATGCTCGCCCACACGGTCTTGGCGGTGCCGGTGACCGGTACGTAGAAGTGGCGGAAGAACCAGCTTTCCCGGGCCAGGCGATCCAGGTTCGGCGTCGGGTTCAGCGGATTGCCGTAAGCGCCGACGGCACTGGTGCCGAGGGATTCGAGCATGACGAAGATCACGTTGGGCTGGCGCTCGGCCTGGATGCGATGCGCCTGCACCGGCTGCTGGCGGAAGAAGTTCAGCCCTTGCGGGTCGCGCTCGCTCACGCCCAGGTAATCGGCGACGACCTCGTAGTACTCGCGCGTGGCGGCTTCGTCGAAGGCGCTGGGTTCGAGCTTGAGGGTGTCGAACAGAAACAGCGCCGGATTGAGACCAAGCGCGGCCACCTGGCTGTTGCCGCTGTAGAAGGCGTCGCTCCAGCGCAGCGGCACCGGGTTCTCCAGGTTCAGCGCGCTGGCCCGGCCGAGCAGGCCGAAGAACACCAGTACGCCCACCAGCGCTGCACCGCTCAGTGCCGGCAGCACGCCCACCTCGTGTCTGGCGGGACGATCCAGGGTGGCGCGTTCCAGGCGCAGCAGGGCCCATAGCCACAGACCTGTGCCCGTCAGCCAGGCGAGGGTGATCCACAGCACCGGGTAGGTCTGCCACAGCATGCCGGTGGAAATCTGCACGTCACCGGCAAAGCGCAGCACCGTGGCGTTGAGGCGCACGCCCAGGTAGGCGTAGTGGCCGAAGTCGACGATGTACAGCAGGCCCAGCGCTGCCACGGCCAGGCCCAGGTAGCCGCGCAGCAGCCAGCGCACGGCGCGAAAGCGCGCCAGGCGCAGCTTCGGTACGGCCAACAGCAGGCCTGTCGGCAGCATCAGCAGCAGGGCCAGGCGCAGGTCGAAGCGCAGGCCGATGCCGAGGGTACGCAGCACATCCGCGTCGGTAAATTCCTGCACGGCGGAAAACCCCAGGAGAAACAGCCCGCGCAGGGCGGCGAAGAGCACGAACAGCAGCGCCGTCAGGCCTGCCAGGTAATGCAGGCGGCGGGATTTCAGCCAGCTCATGCGAGGTTCCTTGTTGGGCGGGCCAGCAGCCAGTGCAGAGCCGCCATCAGCAGTGCGCCCAGGCTGTAGAGGGCCAGGTAGGGGTCGATCAGGTAGTCCCAGTAGTTTTCCGAGGCGCCCAGGCGCAGGGCGAAGGCCAGGGTCGCCAGCACCAGCGCGAGGCTGCCGAGCCAGCTGCGCTGGACGATCAGTACCGCACCCAGCAGACCGAGTACCAGCAGCATCGGCCGGGGCTCGAAGCCGAGCTGATAGGGATCGGCGTAGCTCAGGCCGAGTGCCGCCGGGTAAAGCAGCACGGCCAGTCCGGCGAACAGCGCCAGGCTGGCCAGGCGATCACGGGGGCAGGCGCGCGCTACGCCGAAGTGGCTCAGCGTCGCCCAGCCGAGCAGCACCAGGCTGGCCATCGACAGGTCGCCGATGTAGGTGCGCAGTTGCAGCGCCAGGCTGATGCCCTGCACCGGTACCAGGCCGAGCAGCAGGCAGCCTGCCAGCAGGATGCCGCGTTGCAGGGCGTTGCGGGCCAGGCGTGCGCAGAGCAGGAAGACGAGCAGGGTGAAGGCCAGGTGCGGCCAGCAGAAGTCAGTCATGCGGGCGGCGCTCCGACAGCCAGGCCTCGTTGAAGCTCAGGTGTTTGATGAACATGTCGTTCCACGAGTAGACCAGGTGGTAGGTGCCTTCTCGGTCGCGGGTGAAGTAGGGGTACTCGTAGTCGAAGGTGCAACCCTCGGCGCTGCACATGCGCGCGGTCACCCGTTCGAGAAAGCGCGCCTGCTGCTCGGGCCTGCCGCCGCTGGCGCGGAATTTCGCGGTGACCACGGCGGGGAACTCGGCCTGCGGGATCGGTTCGCCCCAGGGGTTTGGCGTTTCGTCCAGTTCGCCCAGGGTTCGCCAGTTGCCCAGGTTGGCATCGGTGGCATAGAGCGTCAGGCGGAAACGGCCATCCTCCAGGTCGTTCATCGCCACCAGCAGGCTGCCGTCGGGGCGGCCGACCGCCGCCAGGGACGAGTTGGGGTTGCTCGGCTCCACCGGCCGGGGGCGGCTCCAGTTGCGCCCGGCGTCTTCGCTGTAGCTGGCCAGCACGCGGTGATGCTGCTCGCCGGCATAGCGCAGCAGGGCAACGGCACGACGCTCGTCCAGCGCCACCACGGTCGGTTGCAGCGAGTAACGGCCCTTGCCGATGCGGTACTTGCCCAGCACCTCGGCGTTTGTGCTCAGGTGCAGGTACTCGGGAAACTTGCCGAGGAACTCGTGGTACACCGGCAGGCCGATGCTGCCGTCGGCATGGAACACCGGAGCGGCGCGCACCAGGGTGCTGATGTTGAGAAACGGGCTGGTGACCAGTTGCCGTGGTGCCGACCAGGTTTCGCCGAGGTCGTCGGAGACCATGGTGTTGATTGCACTGCCGGCCCAGCCACCGAGCGACACCGAGACATAGAACAGCCACAGGCGGTTGTCCGGCGCCAGGCTGATCACCGGATTGCCCAGCTTGCGGATGTGCTTGCCGACGGCACGCTGGGTCGACTCGCGGGTGGCCAGCACGCGCTCGGCGCTCCACTGGCCGCTGGCGGCGTCGAAACGTGCGGCGCGAATCTGCACGTCGGCGGCGCCTTCGCGGCTGCCGGCGAACCAGGCGGCCATCAGGTCACCGCCGGGCAGGCCGGTGATGGAGGCGGAATGGACGAAGTCCTCCAGATCGGAAGAGGCGAAGTGCGCGGCCATGGCCGGCTGTGCGTCGGCCGGCTGCGCGGCTGGCTGACGGGCAAAGGGCGCCAGCGCATGCGGGGCCGCGCCGAGCCAGGCGCAGGCGAAGATGAGCAGTGCGCCAAGCAGCAGCGACGGCGTGACAAGACGTTCGTTCATGGGATCAGTGTTTGCCCAGGGCACCCAGGGAAACCTCGGTCACCGGGAGGGCGTCGACCGGGTCGTAATAGATTTCCAGCTTGCGTCCGTCGCTGTCGAAGCCGTAGATCTCGTAGCAGTTGCCGGGGGTGATGCGGAATTTGGTGATCTGTACGCCCTGGCGCTTCATTCGCTCGCGAAACTGCGACTCGGGCATCCAGGCGCTGCGGTCGGGGCGGGCACAGTCGGTGTCGGCCAGCACTGGCGTGGTGCCGAGCAGCAACAGGCCGCCCAGGAGGGATCGGGTCAGGTGGAGCATGGCGGGGTCTCGTCACGGAGGTGCCGGCCGCCAGGGCCGGCAGCGGGCTGCGATCAGTCTTCGATCTCGGTCTTCACGGCCTTGCCGCTGACCGGGTCGTGGTAGATCTCGACCTTGCGGCCGTCCTTGTCGAAGCCGTAGATCTCGTAGCAGTTGCCCTCGGTGACCTTGAATTTGTTGATCGTGTAGCCATCGGCCTCGAGCTTGGCCTGGAACTGATCGGGGTCTTGCCAGGTGGCACGCTCGGCCGTGGTGCATTCGGTCTTGGCGAAGGCCGGCGCGGCGCAGGCCAGCAGTGCGCAAACGAGCAGTAGACGACGCATGATGAGGCTCCAGATGGGGTTCGGAGCCGCCACCTTCGACGCGCTTGCTTAACGAAAGCTTAAGTCTCACACCCCGTTACATCTTGGTGGCGGGCATCCGTCCGCTTGGGCAATGCCGGGTCTGTCGCTCCTTGGGGCGAGTCAGCGGGTGACGTTGAAAATCGCTTTCGGCGGCTCTTTTTGGCCATTTCGATCCCCTTTTGGCCGTAGCCAGCGTTCTCCAGCACCGTGCGGCGAGCGAACAATGCAGGCACAACAACGAGCCTGGAGCGCTTTGCATGCTCACCTACTACAGCGACGACCACCATCTGCACCACGGCAAATGCGAGCTGATCGACGGGCAACTGATGCCCTGCTTCGAGAAGCCGCAGCGCGCCGACCACATCCTTGCGCGGGTCAACGACCGCCAGCTCGGTGAAGTCCGCGCGCCCGGGGATTTCGGCCTGGCGCCCATCGAGCGCGTTCACAGCAAGGCCTATCTGGAATTCTTCCAGGGCGCCTGGGCGCGCTGGCAGGAGCAGGGTGGCAAGGGCGACCTGCTGCCCTTCACCTGGCCGGCGCGCACCCTGCGTCGGATGATCCCCAACGACCTGCACGGCCAGCTCGGCTACTACAGCTTCGACGGCGGCGCACCGATTACCGCCGGCACCTGGCAGGCCGCCTACAGTGCTGCCCAGGTGGCGCTGAGCGCCCAGCAGGAGATTGCCAATGGCGCCCACAGCGCCTTCGCCCTGTGCCGTCCGCCAGGCCACCACGCCGCTGGCGATGTGATGGGGGCTATTGCTACCTGAACAACGCCGCCATCGCCGCCCAGGCTTTCCTCGACCAGGGCCGCAGGAAAGTCGCCATCCTCGATGTCGACTACCACCACGGCAACGGCACCCAGGACATCTTCTACCAGCGCAGCGATGTGCTGTTCGCCTCCATCCACGGCGATCCGGCCGAGGAGTTCCCGTTCTTTCTCGGTTTTGCCGACGAGCTGGGCGAGGGCGCTGGCGAGGGCTACAACTTCAATTACCCACTGCCCATGGGCAGCTCCTGGGACGCCTGGAGCGCGGCGCTGGAGCAGGCCTGTCAGCGCATCGCCGAATACGGCGCCGAGGTGCTGGTGGTGTCGTTGGGCGTGGACACCTACATGGAAGACCCGATCTCGCAGTTCAAGCTCGACAGCCCGGACTACCTGGCCATGGGGCGGCGCATCGCCGCGCTGGGCCTGCCGACCCTGTTCATCATGGAAGGCGGCTATGCGGTAGAGGCCATCGGCGTCAACGCGGTCAACGTGCTGGAAGGGTTCGAGGGCGCCTGATCGGCGCCCTCATCAGCGTCATCCGGTGGATGGGCGTGTCGCCCGCCACCGTACAAGAAGACCAACGACACTTCAGGGGTGAAACGATGAAAGCCATCAAACAGATGCTCGGCGCCGCCCTGTGCGGCGCCACCCTGCTCAGCGGCGCGGTGCAGGCCAAGGAGCTGCGGGTGTACAACTGGGCGGACTACATCCTGCCGTCCGTGCCCAAGGACTTCCAGAAGGAGTCCGGCATCCAGATCACCTGGGACACCTTCGAGACCAACGAGGCGCTGGAAGCCAAGCTGCTCACCGGCAACTCCGGCTATGACCTGGTGATCCCCTCCAACCAGTTTCTCGAAACCCAGATAAAGGCTGGCGTGTTCGCCCCGCTGGACAAGTCCAGGATCCCCAACTGGAAGAACCTCGACCCGGTGCTGCTCGGTCTGCTGGAGAAGAACGACCCGGGCAACCAGTACGGCGTGCCCTACATGTACGGCACCGTGCTGATCGGCTACAACCCGGACAAGGTCAAGGCCGCACTCGGTGATGATGCGCCGGTGGACAGCTGGGATCTGGTGTTCAAGCCCGAGTACATGGAGAAGCTGAAGTCCTGCGGCGTGGCCATGCTCGACTCGCCCACCGAGATCATACCCATCGCCCTGCACTACCTGGGCCTCGACCCCAACAGCAGCAATCCGGCCGACTACGAGAAGGTCACCGAACTGTTGCTGAAGGTGCGCCCCTACGTGGCCTACTTCCACTCTGCCAAGTACATGACCGACATCGCCAACGGCGACATCTGCGTTGCCATTGGCTATTCCGGCAGCTTCTACCAGTTCGCCAACCGCGCCAAGGAAGCCGGCAACGGTGTGAAGATCAACTGGCGGCTGCCGAAGGAAGGCGCGCCGATCTGGTTCGACACCTGGGCCATTCCCAGGAGCGCGCAGAACGTCGATGAAGCGCATGCCTTCATCAACCACCTGCTCGAACCCGAGGTCATCGCGCCGATCAGCGACTTCCTCGGCTACCCCAACCCGAACGTGCCGGGCATGCAACTGGTGGGCAAGGACATCGCCGACGACCACGACCTGACGCCGACACCGGAGTTGCAGAAGTCGCTGTACGTGGTGCAGCCGCTGCCGCAGAAGATCGAGCGTGTGCGCACGCGGGCGTGGACGTCGATCAAGTCGGGCAAGTGAGGCTCCTGCGCTGAACGCATCGCGGTCGAGGCCGCTCCCAAGGTTCTCCTTAGGAGCGGCTTCAGTCGCCAATGCCTTACCCCTGGGGTGCGCACCGCGCGAATGTCGGTGCGCACCCTGGCCTTCGTTACTCACCCGCCCACCGCCCCCGTCTCCAGCTTGCGCCACAGCAGGCGTACCGCCGCCTTGCGTGACATGGCCCAGCGATACAGGCGAATCTCCAGCGGGATATGCCAGTGCTCCTTGCCGCATATCACCAGCTCGCCACGGGCCAGCTCGGGGCTCATCGACAGTCGTGGCACCCAGGCCACGCCCAGGCCTTGCAGGGCCATGGCCTTGAGGCTGTCGGCCATGGCCGTTTCATGCACGGTGGTCGAGCGCAGGGCGCGCTGGCGCAGCAGCAGGTTCACCGAGCGGCCGAGAAAGGTGCCGGCGCTGTACGCCAGCAGCGGCACGCTCTGCCCGGCGTCCAGGTCGAACAGCGGCGCGCCGCTTTCATCCACGGCGCAGACCGGCAGCATCTCGCTATGGCCCAGGTGCAGGGACGGGAACAGATCCGGTGCCAGCTGCACGGCGGCATCCTGGTCGTGGTAGGCAAGGATCAGGTCGCAGGTGCCTTCGCGCAGCGAGTGCACCGCTTCGCCGACGTTGGTCGCCACCAGTCGGGTGGTCAGCGGCAGGCCGTCGCGGCGCAGGCGGGCGATCCATTCGGGAAAGAAGCCGAACACCAGCGAGTGCGCCGCGGCAATTTGCAGCGCTTCGCCCTGCTGGCCTTCGAGGTGATGCAGGTGACGCACCACCTCGCCCAGTTGCTCGACCATGCTGCGAGCCGTGAGCAGGAACAGCTGGCCGGACTCGGTCAGCTCTACCGGCGTGCGCGAGCGGTTGACCAGGGTCAGCCCCAGTGCCGCTTCGAGGCTGCGAATGCGCCGGCTGAATGCAGGCTGGGTGACGAAGCGTTTCTGCGCCGCCTGAGAGAAGCTGCGGGTGGCGGCGAGGGTGACGAAGTCTTCCAGCCATTTGGTTTCCAGGTTCACGGGGCGTCCTCCGCTCGGCTCGATGCGATGCACACGTTTGGTGCATTCATGCGGTCACATCCACATTATGCCGATTGTGCATAGGCCAGCATACAACAGCATTGGCCTTTGATGAGCTGAGGCCCCTAATCTATAGGCATCGCGGCACTCGCCGTTTCTCCCGAGAGTCATCTCCATCATGTCCGCTGCTGCATCATCTCGCGTCGAAAAAGACCTGCTTGGCACCCTCGAAGTCCCTGCCGATGCCTATTACGGTATCCAGACCCTGCGTGCCGTGCAGAACTTCCGCCTGTCCGGTGTACCGCTGTCGCACTACCCGAAACTGGTGGTCGGCCTGGCGATGGTCAAGCAGGCTTCGGCCGATGCCAACCGCGAGCTGGGCCACCTGAGCGCGGCCAAGCACACGGCGATCAGCACCGCCTGTGCGCGCATCATCCAGGGCGAGTTCCACGACCAGTTCGTGGTCGACATGATCCAGGGTGGCGCCGGCACCTCGACCAACATGAACGCGAACGAAGTCATCGCGAACATTGCGCTCGAAGCCATGGGCCACGAGAAGGGCGAGTATCAGTACCTGCACCCGAACAACGATGTGAACATGGCGCAGTCGACCAACGACGCCTACCCGACCGCCATCCGCCTGGGCCTGCTGCTGGGCCACGACAGCCTGCTCAATGCGCTCGACAAGCTGATCCAGTCGCTGGCCGCCAAAGGCCTGGAGTTCGGTCATGTGCTGAAGATGGGCCGTACCCAGCTGCAGGACGCCGTACCCATGACCCTGGGCCAGGAGTTCCACGCCTTCGCCACCACCCTGGGCGAAGACTTGCAGCACCTGAAGATGCTCGCGCCGGCGCTGCTCACCGAGGTCAACCTGGGCGGCACCGCCATCGGTACCGGGATCAACGCCGACCCGAAATACCAGGCCCTGGCGGTCAAGCGCCTGGGCGTGATCAGCGGCCACCCGGTCAAGCCGGCTGCCGACCTGATCGAGGCCACCAGCGACATGGGCGCCTTCGTGCTGTTCTCCGGCATGCTCAAGCGCACTGCCGTGAAGCTGTCGAAGATCTGCAACGACCTGCGCCTGCTCTCCAGCGGCCCGCGCACCGGCATCAACGAGATCAACCTGCCGCCGCGTCAGCCGGGCAGCTCGATCATGCCGGGCAAGGTCAATCCGGTGATTCCGGAGGCGGTGAACATGGTCGCCTTCGAGGTGATCGGCAACGACCTGGCGCTGACTCTCGCTGCCGAAGGTGGCCAGTTGCAATTGAACGTGATGGAGCCGCTGATCGCCTACAAGATCTTCGACTCGATCCGTCTGCTGACCCGCGCCATGGACATGCTGCGTGAGCTGTGCATCGACGGCATCACCGCCAATGAGGCCCGCTGCCGCGAGCTGATGGAAAACTCCATCGGCCTGATCACCGCACTCAACCCCTACATCGGTTACGAGAACGCCACGCGCATCGCCAAGACGGCCCTGGAAAGCGGCCGTGGGGTGCTGGAGCTGGTACGCGAAGAGAAGCTGCTGGACGACGCCACCCTGGCCGACATCCTGCGCCCCGAAAACATGATCGCGCCGCGTCTCGTGCCCTTGCAGCAGTAACCGGAGAGCCACCATGCAACCATCGACAGTCCCAAGCGTCAGGTTCCTGTTCCGCACCCTGCACCCGCCGCGCCGCTTCTGGCCGGGCCTGGCCGGTTTCTACAGCGGCGCGAGCCAGGCGCCCGCGCAGTCAGGGAAACGCTGAAAGAGCCGTCATGACTCGCCGTGTTGGCCCGAGGGAACCATCCGGAGTCTGCGAACGTCCCGGGCTGCCGCCTTCGCGGGCGTGACGACGAATGAGTGGTTCACAACGACCCAGACCCTTTTCATAGGAGGCCTTCACCAGCCTCGACCCTCAGGGATGGCCTCGGCCATCCCTTTTTGCCTGCCATTGAGGGGGCAAGTCAGCGGCAAGCGCGCACCGCTGATTGGCCCGGTTTACACCCCCACACCCGGCGCAGTGTCCGTACCGCCTCGACGATCTGCGCCTCGGGTACGGCGGCGAACCCCAGCACCAGTCCGGCGCGGGCATCGTCAGGCTCCGTGCTGCCTTCCAGCCAGTAGTCGCTCAAGCCATTCATCTCCACCCCGGCGGCGCGCGCCGTGCCGATCAGTTCCCGCTCTCGTGCGAGGCTCTCGACCCGCACGCACAGGTGCAGGCCGGCCTCCACCGCCGGCAGCGGTGCACAGCCGGCAATCGCCTGCGGCCACTCGCGCAGCAGGGCATCGCGGCGTTGTCGCGCCGCCTGGCGCATGCGCCGCACATGGCGCTGGAAGTGCCCGGCGGCGATGAATTCGGCCATCACGGCCTGGGTGCCGACTTCCGAATGACGCATGTCCACGGCGCGACGCTGGGCGAAGGCTTCGCTCAGCGCCGGTGGCAGTACCAGATAGCCCAGGCGCAGTGCCGGGAACGCCAGCTTGCCGAAGGTGCCGATGTAGATCACCCGCTGCTGGCGATCCAGTGCGGCCAGCGGCGCCAGTGGTGTGCCGCTGTAGCGGTACTCGCCATCGTAGTCGTCCTCGACGATCCAGCCGTCCTGGCGCTCGGCCCACTCCAGCAGCTCCAGCCGCCGTGCCAGTGACAGGGTCACGCCGGTCGGGTACTGGTGCGACGGGGTCACGTAGACCAGTCGGCAATCTTCCAGGGTTGCCAGCCTGGCGCTGTCCAGCCCCTCGCCGTCGACCGGTACGCCGCAAAGGGTGGCCCCGGCAATGGCGAAGGCATGGGCGGCGGCGCGATAACCGGGGTTCTCTACCGCCACGCGATCACCAGGCTGCACCAGCAGTTGGGCGCAGAGGCTGATGGCCTGCTGCGCGCCGCAGGTGATGACGACCTGGTCGGGATCGCAGCTCAGCCCGCGACTGCTGCGCAGATAGGCCGCCACCAGTTCACGCAGGGAGCGTTCGCCGGCCGGGTCGCCATAACCCAGGCGCGCGAGGGATGGCCGGCGCCAGAAGCGCGCCTGCAAGCGGGCCCAGGTCTCGAAGGGAAACAGATCGAACGCCGGCACGCCGATACGAAACGCGCGTGGTGCGCCTGTTGCCGGCGGCGGCAGATGATGCTGGCGCAGGCGTTGCTGTGCCACGCCCCGCACGGTGGTACTCGGCACAGGTGCCGTCTGCGACCGGGCCAGGGCCAGGTCGGCCACGTAGGTGCCGTCGCCCACCCGGCCCTCCACATAACCCTCGGCATACAGCTGGTCGAAGGCGCGGGTCACCGTGTTGCGCGAGATGCACAGCTGCGCCGCCAGGTCGCGGCTGGCCGGCAGCCGCGTATTGCCTGCCAGGCGTCCGTCCAGGATGCGCTCGCGCAGGGCCTGGTAGAGCTGGCGGGCCAGTCCCTCGGCAGGATTCAGGTGAATGCCGGAGAGATCGACGGGCAGGGATGGGACGGTGGACATGGCGGCCTCCGATTGGCTCCATGAAACTGCGGGTAAATGGATCTTACAGCGAACCAATATCCTGCCTAGCATGGAGCCATCGAATCAGGAGTTGCGCCATGTACTGCCCCGCCGCCTTTCGCCAGGACGACTTGCCCAGCCTTCACCAGCAGATTCGCGGCAGTGGCCTGGCCCTGCTGAGCACGGCCGGTGGCCTTGGCCTGCAAGCCAGTCACCTGCCCCTGCTGCTGGAAGCCGACGAGGGCGAATTCGGCACGCTCTACGGACACTTCGCCCGTGCCAATCCACATTGGCGCGACCTGGCCAGTGGCGCCGAGGCGCTGGTGGTGTTCAGTGGTCCGGATGCCTACGTGCATCCGGGCTGGTACCCGGCCAAGGCCGAGCACGGCAAGGTGGTGCCGACCTGGAACTACATCGCCGTGCACGCCTGGGGCCAGGCCGAGGTGTTCGACGACCCCGAGCGCCTGCTGTCGCTGGTCAGCCGCCTGAGCGACCGGCACGAGCGCAACCAGGCCAGGCCCTGGGCGGTCAGCGAGGCGCCACGTGACTACCTCGATGCGATGTTGCGCGCCATCGTCGGCTTCGCCCTGCCGATCCGTCGCATCGAGGGCAAGTGGAAGCTCGGGCAGAACCGTTCCAGCGCAGACCAGCAGGGCGTGCGCGCCGGCCTGGCGGTTTCCGCCAGCCCGCGCGACCGCGAACTGGCCGCTCGCATGATGCTCAACGACTGACGAAGGAACCTCACCATGCTCGAAATCCGTCCGCTCACCGCTGCCGACCACGCTGTCTGGATGCCCCTCTGGCAGGGCTATCAGCGCTTCTACCAGACCGAAATTCCAGCCGAGACCAGTGCCGTTACCTGGCAGCGTTTCCTCGACCCGGCCGAGCCGATGCACGCCGCCCTGGCCTGGCTGGATGGCGAGGCGGTCGGCCTGGTGCACTTCATCTATCACCGCAGTTGCTGGACGACCGGCGACTACTGCTACCTGCAGGATCTCTTCGTGGCCGAGAACATTCGCGGCGCCGGGATCGGCCGTGCCCTTATCGAGCATGTCTACGTCGAGGCACGTGCCGCCGGTGCCAGCCGCGTGCACTGGCTGACCCAGGAAACCAACTACACCGGCCGCCAGTTGTACGATCGCATCGGCGACCGCTCCGGTTTCATCCAGTACAGGAAGCTTTTCCAATGAGCCGCGATCTTTCCTGCTGGCAGCCTTGCCCGCTGCCCGATCAGCGTCCGTTGTCGGGGCGTTTCGTGCGGCTGGAGGCACTCGATGTGGCGCGTCATGGCGATGATCTGTGGGTGGCCCTGCAAGGGCCTGATCCGGCGCTGTGGGACTATCTGCCTTACGGCCCCTTCACCGAGCGTACTGCCTTCGATGCCTGGCTCGGGGGCAATGCCGACAGCCGCGATCCGCTGTTCTATGCCGTGGTCGACCTGGCCAGCGATCGCGCCCTGGGCCTGTTCAGCTACCTGCGCATCACCGCGCAGGACGGCAGCATCGAGATCGGCCATGTGGCGTTCGGTGCGCCGATGCAGCGCACGCCCGGTGCCACGGAGGCAGTCTTTCTGCTGGCCCGGCATGCTTTCGACGCGCTTGGCTATCGTCGCCTGGAGTGGAAGTGCGATGCCGCCAATGCCCGTTCGCTACGCGCAGCCGAGCGCTTCGGCTTCAGCCACGAAGGGCTGTTCCGCCAGCACATGGTGCGCAAGGGCCGCAACCGCGACACGGCCTGGTTCTCCATCATCGATGGGGAATGGCCGGCATGCCGGGAGGCTTTCGAGCGCTGGCTGGAGGCCGACAACTTCGACCAGGCGGGGCGGCAGAAACAGCGCCTGGAGGCATTGCGCCAGGCATGAGGGGAAACGCGCCGGGCGCGGGGCTGGCTACGGGGGCGATGCCGTCGTGGCTCACTCCATCTCGAACAGGCCTTCACGCAGCTTGGCGCCCGCGAGTCGTTCGCGGATGTCATCGTCGATGCGCGGATCGTCCGGAGCGTAGAGCATCAGCTGGCGGTAGGCGTTGACCCGATTGATCTCGTTGCCCAGGTAGTGCCAGACCACCCGGGTGCAGGCCGGGGTGCGTCGATCACCGCTGGAGACACCGGTCTTGATGCCGTTCAGGCGGTTGATGCGGCTCTTGAAGCTGGGGATCAGGATGGTCTGGCTGATCTCGTTGCCGGTCAGGCTCTCGTAGTCGACCAGGAACATCGATCCTGCAGGAAGAACGCCGTCCCCAGGTAGCGGCAGCGCACCCAGTCCTCGCTGCCGCCACGGGTGCGTTCCTGGCGCTCCTGCCGCTCCTGCCGTTCGAACAGGTAGTTGCCGCGTTCCTCGCGCAGATGCACCAGCGACAGCAGGATATGACCGGGTACCGACATGCAGTTGGCGTATTCGAAGTAATAGCCGCAGTAACGCCCCATCGGGCTGGCCTGCTGGCGCAGGGGCTCGAACAGATCCAGCAGCGGGTCGCTGGCGGTCGCCACCGGGCTGCCGGAACTGCGTGCGCCGATCAGGCGGACGAACTGCTCCTGCGGCATCTCCAGTTCGTAAGGCTCGACACCGAAGAAGTCGCAGATGCGCTTGAGGTTGTGTGCGGTCGGTCGGCTCTGCCCGGCGAGGTAGCGATTGAACTGGGCGCGGTTGAGCGAGAGCTTGCGGCAAACCTCGGCAATCGAACGGTAGTGGCTGCACAGCAGTTTCAGGTTGCCACCGAAGTGATCCGACATATGGCGTTCCGAAGGTGATGCGAGTGTCGCGATTGTAGCATCAGCTCGCGTCAGTTCGATGCGGGCCGCGAAATTGTCCGCTACCGGCATCATCGCCAACCATGCGCCAGCTGCCCGGCGGGTGGCCTCCCCATTTCAAGAACAAGAGAGATAGCCTCCCATGCTCGACCTTCTCAACGACCTCATCTGGAGCAAGCTGCTGATCGTGATGCTGATCGGTCTCGGCCTGTACTTCACCATCGCCTCGCGCTTCGTCCAGTTCCGCTACTTCAGCAGCATGTTTCACATCTTCCGCGAAGCCTTTCAACGTCAGCCGGGTCAGCTCAGCTCGTTCCAGGCGCTGATGCTGTCGGTGGCCGGCCGTGTCGGTGCCGGCAACATCGCCGGGGTGTCGGTGGCGATCATGCTGGGTGGCCCTGGCGCCGTGTTCTGGATGTGGGTCGTGGCCCTGGTCGGCATGGCGACCAGCTATTTCGAGTGTTCCCTGGCCCAGCTGTACAAGCGTCGCGAGAGCGACGGCAGCTACCGGGGTGGTCGGCGTTCTACATCCAGCATGGCCTGGGTCAGCGCTGGCTGGGCATCGTGGTGTCGATCCTGCTGCTGGTGACCTTCGGCTTCGGCTTCAACGCCGTGCAATCCTTCACCGTGGCCAGCTCGCTGCATGACACCTTCGGCCTGCCGACCCTGGTCAGCGGCCTGGTGCTGACCGTGGTGATGGGGCTGATCATCTTCGGTGGCATCAAGCGCATCGCCAGCATGGCGGACGTGCTGGTACCGGTGATGGCATTCTCCTACATCGGCATGGCGCTGGTGGTGATCGGTCTGAACCTGTCCGAGGTTCCAGCCGTGTTCAGCCTCATCGTCAAGAGCGCCTTCGGCCTTGAGCCGGCCTTTGCCGGTGGTATCGGTGCGGCCATCCTGATGGGCGTCAAGCGCGGCCTGTTCTCCAACGAGGCCGGTCTGGGTAGCGCGCCGAACGTGGCGGCCGTGGCCGAGGTCAAGCACCCGGCCGCACAAGGCATCGTGCAGTCGCTCAGCGTGTTCATCGACACCCTGCTGGTCTGCACCAGCACCGCGTTGATCATCCTGCTGTCCGGTGTCTACCAGCCGGGTAGCGAAATGGCCGGCGTGGTGCTGACCCAGACCGCCCTGGCTGCCGTCGTGGGGGAATGGGGCCGGGTCTTCGTGAGCATCGCCCTGCTGCTGTTCGTCTTCACTACCCTGATCTACAACTACTACCTGGGTGAAAACGCGCTGGGCTTCTTCAGCGAGAAGCGTGCGCCTGTCCTTGTCTACCGTGTGCTGGTGGTCTGCCTGGTGCTCTGGGGTTCGGTGCAGGATCTGGGCACCGTGTTCGCTTTCGCCGACATCACCATGGGGCTGCTGGCGATGTGCAACCTGGTTGCCCTGGCGCTGCTGTTCAAGGTCGGCCTGCGCCTGATGCGCGACTACGACAGCCAGATCAAGGCTGGTGTAGAGTCTCCGGTATTCGATCCCAAGCACTTCGCCGATCTGGATCTCGACCCCAAGGCCTGGCAGAGCCCCGCAGCCAGCCCTGCCGAGCACTCGGCTGAAATAGGTGATCGCGTCTATCAGCGTTGATTGAAACCCGCCAGGAAGAGGGGGCCTCGGCCCCTTTTTCTTGCCTGCATTTCCTGAGGAGAGCTCATGGCTACCCCTGAAAGACTGCTGGTGCTCTACACCGGCGGCACCATCGGCATGCAGATGAGCGCGGCGGGCCTGGCCCCTGCCTCCGGCTTCGAGGCGCGTATGCGCGAGCAGCAGTTGCAGGAGCCTGCGCAGGCGCTGCCAGCCTGGCAATTCCGCGAAATGCTGCCATTGATCGACAGTGCCAACATGAACCCCGGGCACTGGCTGGCGCTGCGCGATGCCATCGTGCACGCCGTGGAGAACGACGGCCACGACGCGGTGCTGGTTCTGCACGGCACCGACACGCTGGCCTACAGTGCGGCGGCGCTGAGCTTCCTGTTGCTCGGCCTGAACGTTCCGGTGGTGTTCACAGGATCCATGCAGCCTGCCGGCGTGCCGGGCGGCGATGCCTGGCCCAATCTGTTCGGCGCCCTGCGTGCACTGCATCGCGGTGTGGCGGTGGGTGTGCATCTGTATTTCAACGGTCAGCTGCTGCATGGTGCGCGTTGCTCCAAGTTGCGCAGCGATGCCTTCGATGCCTTCCAGGTGCTGCCGCGTCGGCGCCAGGCCGAGCATGTCGCACTCAATGCACGCATCGATTATCGCCAGGTTCGCCAGCGGGTGAATCTGGCAGTCATGCCGCTGCACCCGGCATTGCAGGCCAGCCACCTGCGCGCCCTGCTCGACAGTGGCGTGAACGGCGTTCTGCTGGAGTGCTATGGCAGCGGTACCGGCCCGGCCGGCGACAGCGAGCTGATGGCGCTGCTGCACGAGGCGCATGCGCGCGGCGTGGTGCTGGCGGCGATCAGTCAGTGCCCGCAAGGGCATGTCGAGTTCGGTGTCTATGCGGCCGGCAGTCGCCTGGCCGAGGTCGGTCTGGTGTCCTGCGGTGGCATGACCCGCGAGGCGGCGCTGGGCAAGCTGTTCGCCCTGCTCGGCGCCGGTCTGGCGCCTGCCGAGGTGGAGCACTGGCTGGCGCGCGATCTCTGTGGTGAGATGAGCGACTGACCCATTCACCCTGGAGGAAGGATCGATGACCGTCGAAATCCGCCCTGTGGAAGCTGCCGACCATGAAGCCTGGCTGCCGTTGTGGCAGGGCTATCAGCGCTTTTACATGACCGAGATTCCTGCCGAAACCAGTGCCGTCACCTGGCAGCGCTTTCTCGACCCGAACGAGCCCATGGGCGCAGCGCTGGCCTGGCGTGATGGCCAAGCCGTCGGCCTGGTGCACTGGGTCATCCACCGTTCGACCTGGACGACCGGCGACTACTGCTACCTGCAGGATCTGTTCGTCGCCAAGGGCCAGCGCAGTGCGGGCGTGGGCCGGCAGCTGTTGCAATTCGTCTACGAGCGGGCGCGCGCCGCCGGCTGCTCGCGCGTGCACTGGCTGACCCACGAGAGCAACAGCCAGGCGATGCTGCTGTACGAGCGCATCGGCGAGCGCTCCGGCTTCGTGCAGTACCGCAAGCTACTGTAAGGGGCTGGTTTGCCTGGAGCGGGAGGTTGGCATGCATTGCGCATCTGCCAGCTCTCCCTCGCCTCCACGCCTACGGCCATGAACAAGCTCGACAATGCCCTGCTGAACATCCTGATCAAGGATTCGCGCACCTCTTTCGCCGATATCGCCCGCCAGCTCAATATCTCCCGTGCCCACGCCCGCACCCGCGTGCAGGCACTGGTCGATACCGGCGTGATCGAGAAATTCACCGCAGTGGTGAATCCGGAAAAGCTCGGCAAGGGCATTTCCACCTTCGTCGATCTCACCGTCGCGCCCCATGCCATCGAGGCCGTCGCCGAGCGCCTGTCAGCCACGGTCGAGGTGGTCAGCCTGTACATCATGAGCGACCTGAAGAGCCTGCATATCCACACCCTGACCGACAGTTACGAGACCTTCGACGCCTTCGTCCGCCAGCACATTTTCAATCACCCGGAAATCCTCACGGTCGATTGCAAGGCGCTGATGACACGGGTCAAGCACCGCCGTGGCGGTGCCCGTTTGTAACATGTTGATACGAGTGGCCATTTCCGTCGTGAGCGGGATTTCGGCGCCTTAAAAAAGCGCTCCGTGCGTCCTCGTGGTGCATAGCAGCCATTCGTCATCGAGGGGCAAGTCGATCCGACCGATTGGATGCACATGTCAACGCGGTGATGACAAATGTATCGAATGGCAGGGCCTGCCTGCCGTTTCGTCTTCTCCTGCTCATCGAAGGTGCTTGTTTTTTGTGCAGAAAGGTTTCGTCCGGAATATCGAGATTTTGATTTAA
Organism: Ectopseudomonas oleovorans; assembly: GCA_045291465.1. Taxonomy (GTDB): domain Bacteria; phylum Pseudomonadota; class Gammaproteobacteria; order Pseudomonadales; family Pseudomonadaceae; genus Aquipseudomonas; species Aquipseudomonas oleovorans_B. Next base: position 383,976 of record CP152345.1, read on the forward strand.
ATTCTTATAAATCAAGTAGTTATCTGGTTTCTTTTGCTGGCATGTGTGTTGCTCTAGGCCCTCCTAGCCACTTTACATCCGATAGGCCGCCCCGCCGATTGGAGCCACTGTGTAACAGGAGACCGTCCCATGAGCCTCAACCGCCGTAAATTCCTGAGTACCGGAGCTATCGCCGCAGGCGCCGGCCTGACGCTGGGTGCCTCGGGTATCGCGTCCGCCAGCACCGGCAAGACCTTCAACTGGAAGATGACCAATGCCTACGCGCCCGGTTCGCCCTTCTACGTGCAGGGCCCGGGCAGCCCTACCGACTTCTGCAAGCGCGTGGAGACAATGTCCGGCGGGCGTCTGAAGATCCAGCACTTCGCCGCCGGCGAGCTGATTCCGGCGCTGGAAGGGTTCGATGCGGTGTCCAGCGGCATGGTGGAGATGAACGCCGCCAATGCCTTCTTCTGGGCTGGCAAGATTCCCGCCGCACAGTTCTTCACTGCCGTACCCTTTGGCATGAACACCCAGGGCATGAACGCCTGGCTGTACAACGGTGGTGGCCTCAAGCTCTGGGAAGAGCTGTACGAACCTCACGGCCTGGTGCCGATGCCCATGGGCAACACCGGCACGCAGATGACCGGCTGGTTCCGCCAGCCGCTGGAGAACGTCGACAGTCTCAAGGGCCTGAAGATGCGCATCGCCGGCCTGGCCGGCAAGGTTTACAGCGAGCTGGGCGTGGCCGTGCGCCTGCTGCCGGGCGGGGAGATCTTCCCGGCGCTGGAGCGTGGCGTGATCGATGCCGCCGAATTCGTCGGCCCCTATCAGGATCGCCGCATGGGCCTGCACAAGGCGGCCAAGAACTACTACACCACCGGCTGGCACGAGCCGACCAACGTCACCGAGCTGATCATCAACAAGCAGGCATGGGACAGCCTGCCTGCCGACCTGCAGGCCATCGTGCGGTTCTGCGCCCAGGCCTGCAACAACGACAGCTGGTCGTGGTGCGATGCGGTCAACGCCGAGGCCATGCAGGATCTGGTCAACAACCAGGGCGTGACGGCGCGTCCGCTGCCGGCCGACATCATCAAGCGTCTGCATGAAGTGACCAGCGACACGCTGTCGAGCATGGCGTCGAGCGACCCGGCGACCAGGAAGGTCTACGAGCACTTCTTCGCCTTTCGCAAGCAATACATCTCCTGGGCTTCGGTGGGCGAGAAGGCCTTCATGGAAATCGGGATGGGCGAGGCATGATGTTCGTCGTCACCCGTATCGAGCAGTTGGTGGAAGCCCTGGGCGCGCTGGCTCGCGCCTGCGTGCTTTTCCTGGTGTTGCTGGTGTCGTTCGATGTGCTGATGCGCTACCTGTTCGACGTCAGCCCGGTGGCCTTGCAGGAGCTGGAGTGGTACCTGATCTCGCCCATCGCCCTGCTCGGCATCGCCTATACCCTCAAGCATCGCCAGGATGTGCGCGTCGATTTTCTCTACGAGAAACTCGGCGTGAAGACCCGCGCTGCCGTCGACCTGTTCAGCGGCATCGCCACTGCGGCCATCGGCTTCTACATCGCCCACCTGGCGTACAAGTACACCCTGCAGTCCTACAACATGGGCGAAGGCTCGCCCGATCCGGGCGGGTTGCCCTATCGCTTCCTGATCAAGGCCTTCCTGCCGCTGGGTTTCGCCCTGTTCGGCCTGCAAGGGCTGGCTGACAGCCTGCGCGCATTGTGCACCCTGCTGTTGCCGACCCAGGTACAGGAGGCTCGTCCATGACGCCCAATGAATGGCTGGCCATCGGCATGGTCATCGGCTTCTTCGCCATGATGATGGTGGGGGTTCCGGTGGCCATTTCCCTGGCCGTATCCGGTTTCGTCGCCGGCATGGTCGGCTTTGGCCCGATGCTCTTCGCGCTGCTGCCGGCGCGCATGTTCGGTGTGGTCAGCAACTACACGCTGCTGGCGATACCGTTGTTCACCTTCATGGGGGTGATGCTGGAAAAATCACGGGTCGCCGAGGACATGCTCGATACCATCGGCCGTGCCATGGGCGGGCTGAACGGCGGCATGGGCCTGGCCATCATCCTGGTCGGCGTGTTGCTCGGTGCCTCCACCGGCATCGTCGGCGCCACCGTGGTGACCATCGGCCTGCTGACCCTGCCGACGCTGCTGCGCCGTGGCTACAACAAGACAGTGGCCTGCGGCACCATCTGCGCGTCCGGCACCCTTGGGCAGATCATTCCACCAAGCCTGGTGCTGATCCTGCTGGCGGATATCCTCGGCCAGTCGGTGGGCTCGATCTTCGCCGCGGCCTTCATCCCCAGCCTGGTGCTGGCGCTGATCTACGTCGCCTACATGTTGCTGCTCGGCTGGCTGCGTCCGGACTGGGTGCCGGCGATCCCTGCCGAAGAGCGCGCGCTGATCAGCCGCAAGCAACTGCTCAAGGACATGGCGCGCAGTGTGCTGCCACCCATGTTGCTGGTGATGGCGGTACTCGGCTCGATCATCGGTGGGGTCGCCGCGCCGACCGAAGCGGCTTCGATGGGCGCGCTCGGTGCGCTGGTCATCGCCGCCTGTGCCCGGCGTCTGGATTGGAAAACCCTCAAGGCCACCCTGCATGGCACCCTCACGATCAGCGCGATGATCTTCCTCATCCTGCTGTGCTCGCAGCCGTTCTCACTGGCCTTCCGTGGCCTGGGGGGCGAAGCGCTGGTACACGAAATGTTCAGTCTTCTGCCCGGTGGTGAGCTGGGGGCGATCCTGTTTCTCATGGCCGTGCTGTTCGTACTCGGGTTCTTTCTCGAATGGATCGAGATCTCCTACATCGCCCTGCCGATGTTCCTGCCCGTGTTCATCGGATACGACACCAACCTGGTATGGCTGGGCATCCTGGTGGCGCTGAACCTGCAGATGTCCTTCCTCACCCCGCCATTCGGCTGGGCACTGTTCTTCCTCAAGGGCGTGGCGCCACCGGGGGTCACTACCCGTGACATCTACATCGGCGCACTACCCTACGTGTTCCTGCAGGCGCTCGCCGTGGCCGTGGTGTTCTGCTTCCCGCAACTGGCCACCTGGCTGCCGGCTGCGATCGGCTGGTGACGACCATAGCGGCCGCGCCATGACTGGTGCGGCCGCTCACGACAAGAAAGGAGCTGTCATGCTGAAAACCACCCATGCCATCGGCGGCCTGTTCGTCGCCCCTCATCACCTGGCCGCACAGGCCGGACGTGACGTCCTCAAGGCCGGCGGCAACGCCGTGGAGGCGATGGTCGCTGCTGCTGCCACCATCGCCGTGGTCTACCCACACATGAACGCCATCGGCGGTGACGGCTTCTGGCTGATCCACGAACCGGGCAAGCAGCCCATCGCCATCGATGCCTGTGGCAGCAGTGCGGCGTTGGCCGATCGCGACTTCTATGCCGGCCACACGCAGATTCCCAGTCGTGGTCCGCTGGCTGCACTGACCGTGGCCGGCACCGTCGGCGGCTGGGCCGAGGCTCTGGCGCAGACCGCGCACTGGCAGCCGGCGCTGGCGCTGCCCGACCTGCTCGCCGATGCCATCGGCCATGCCCGTCGTGGCATCGTGGTCAGCCGCAGCCAGGCACAGCTGACCCGTAGCAAGCTGGCCGAACTGCAGGACGTGCCGGGCTTCGCCGAGGTCTACCTTCCCGGCAGCCAGCCGCCGCGCGAAGGCGATCTGCTGCGTCAGCCGGCCCTGGCCGACACGTTGCAGCGTCTGGCCGAAGCCGGTCTGGACGATTTCTACCGGGGCGAGCTGGCCGAGCGCATGGCCGCCGATCTCGAACGCCTGGGCAGCCCGCTGCGGCTGACCGATCTGCAGGGCTACCGGGCTCGTGCCGTCGAGCCGCTGAGCGTGCGCCTGAACGACGCCACGCTGTACAACATGCCGCCGCCGACCCAGGGCCTGGCTTCGCTGCTGATTCTCGGCATCTTCGAAAAGCTCGCCGTCGAACAGGCCGAAGGCTTTGCCCATGTGCACGGGCTGGTGGAGTCGACCAAGCAGGCGTTCCTGCTTCGTGATCGTGTGGTGACCGATCCCGGGCGCGTGCCGGAAGACCCGCAGAGCCTGCTGGCCGACGCCAACCTGCAGCGTCTGGCGGCCAACATCGACCTCACGCAGGCAATGGCCTGGCCACAGCCGGCGGCGCCGGGCGACACCATCTGGATGGGCTGCATCGACGACCAGGGGCGTGCCGTCAGCTTCATCCAGAGCGTGTACTGGGAGTTCGGGTCGGGCGTGGTGCTGCCCTCTACCGGTGTCGCCTGGCAGAACCGTGGTATCAGCTTTTCCCTCGACCCGGCCGCGTTGCAGACTCTGGAGCCGGGACGCAAGCCCTTCCACACTCTCAACCCGGCGCTGGCCCTGTTCGACGATGGCCGCACCCTGAGCTACGGCACCATGGGCGGTGAAGGCCAGCCGCAGACCCAGGCCGCGATCCTCAGCCGCTACCGCCTGGGCAGCGACCTGCAGGCGGCGGTCAGCGCGCCACGCTGGCTGCTCGGGCGTACCTGGGGCGATGTCAGCACCACGCTGAAACTGGAGAGCCGCTTCCCTGCCGAGCTGGTCGAACAGCTGCGCCAGGCGGGGCATGTCGTCGAGCTGCTGGGCGAAGCCTTCAGCGACACCATGGGCCATGCCGGCGCCCTGCTGCGTCATCCCGATGGTGTGCTGGAGGGCGCCGCCGATCCGCGTAGCGACGGTAGCGTCTGCGGCTTGTGAAGCGCGTGGGCCGGGTCGCTCCCGGCCCACCGGCGCTCACGGGCGTCTGGCGATGAAATCGATCTCCACCCGCGCGTGGCGTGCCAGGCCGGTGGTACCGATGCAGGTGCGCGCCGGGCGTTTGCCCTCTGGAAAGTAGCTGGCGTAAACCGCATTGAAGCGCTCGTAATCACCGTAGAAGTCGGTGAGGAAGGCGCGCGCCGATACCACGTTCTCCAGGCCCAGGCCGAGTGCTTTCAGTACCACCAGCAGGTTGTCGAAGGTCTTGTGGGTCTGTGCCTCGATGCCTTCGGGCAGAGGCGCCGACTCGTTGCCCGGATCGATGGGCAACTGACCGGTGACGAACACCCAGCCATCGGCTTCGCATGCGTGGGAGAAGGGCGCGACTGGAGCAGGCGCACCGGCGAACAGGTGGTATTCGGGCATGGACATGAGCACTCCTGGTCTTTTCGTCAGTGACCGCACGAGGGTACGGCCTGCTGCGACCATAGCGCATCGACTCAGAACACGGACCAGCCAATGCGTTGACTGAGCAGCTCCAGCGCCGCCATGCCGGCCAGCGAATTGCCGGCGGCGTTGAGTTCCGGCGACCACACGCAGACGCTGAAACGCCCGGGCACCACGGCGACGATACCGCCGCCCACGCCACTCTTGCCCGGCAGGCCGACGCGATAGGCGAAGTTGCCCGCCTCGTCGTACAGCCCGCTGGTGGCCATGATGGCGTTGATCTGCTTGGTCTGCCGGGGTGACAGAATCTGCTCGCCGCTGTGCTGGCAGAAGCCCTGGTTGGCCAGGAAGCCGAAGGCGCGCGCCAGGTCGACGCAACTCATGCGCAGCGCGCAGCAACTGAAGTAGCTGCGCAGCACGGCCTCGACCTCGTTGTGGAAGTTGCCGAACGATTGCATCAGATAGGCCGCTGCCGCATTGCGCGCGCGGTACTGGTATTCCGACTCGGCGACGTGATTGTCCACCGCCACCTCCGGGTTGCCCGACAGGCGCCGGACGAAATCGCGCATCGACAACACCGGAGCGGCGAAGCGCGACTGGTTGATATCGCAGATCACCAGAGCGCCGGCATTGATGAAGGGGTTGCGTGGCTTGCCGCGCTCGAATTCGAGCTGCACCAGGGAATTGAATGGCTGCCCGGAGGGTTCGTGGCCAAGGCGTTGCCAGATGCTTTCACCACTGTGGCCGATGGCCTGCACCAGGCTGAACACCTTGGAAATGCTCTGGATGGAAAACGGCGTGCGCGAATCTCCGGCCACATGCAACTGGCCGTCGTTGCCGTAGACGGCAATGCCCAGTTGATCCGGCATCACGCTGGCCAGCGCAGGGATGTAGTTGGCCACTTTGCCCTGACCGATCAGTGGGCGGATTTCATCGAGAATGTCGCTCAACAGCGCTTGCATGCTCAGGCTCGCGAGGGCGTCGGGCATTGCCCGGCAGGTTTGAGCTAGACGCCCGCCGGCGCACGCGAATCACAGCGCGCGACTTGCTCTGCGCGGCTCTGCGCCCTAGTCTCGGCCTCTTCTCGTCGACGGCGTAGCCTGATGTCCACCGTTCTCAACGTCCTGTTGCCAATCTTCGGTCTGATTCTGATCGGCTACATCTGTCGACGTACCAACCGGCTGGGGCCGACTGCCGCGTCGGAAATGAACCGCTTCGTGGTCTGGCTCGGTTTGCCGGCACTGCTGTTCAGCCTGACGGCCAAGGCCGACTGGGCGCAGATCTGGCAACCCGGTTTCCTGCTGGCTTTCACCGGCGGCATGCTGGCGGTGTTCCTGGTGACGCTGGTGTACCGCTGGCGAACCACCGGCAGCCTGGTGGACGCCAGTATTGACGGCCTCAGCGCCGCGTATGCCAACACCGGCTACATCGGCATCCCGCTGTGCGTGCTGGTGCTCGGCGAGGACGGCATGGCGCCGGCGCTGATCGCCTCGCTGATGGTGGTCTGCGTGCTGTTCGGCCTGGCGGTCGTGTGCATCGAGGTGGGCTTGCAGAGCAACAAGGGGCTGGGCGGAGCGATCCTCCAGGTGGTCACGGCGCTGTTGAAGAACCCGCTGGTAGTGGCGCCACTACTGGGGGCGGCCTGGTCGCTGAGTGGGGTGCAGTTGCCGGGTGCGCTGGATGAGTTCCTGCGTCTGCTGGGGGCCGCCACCGTGCCCTGTGCGCTGGTGTCGCTGGGATTGTTCCTGGCGCAGCGGCAGAGCGGGCCGAGCGAGGGGGCCTGGCCACTGGTGGCGCTCAAGCTGGTATTGCAGCCACTGGTGACCTGGTTCATCGCCTTCGTGCTGCTCGACCTGCCGCCCCTCTGGGCGCACGCGGCGCTGCTGCTCAGTGCGCTGCCGACCGGCACCGGGCCCTTCATGCTCGCCGAGTACTACCAGCGCCAGGCGGCGCTGGTGTCCCGGGCGATCCTGTTCTCGACCCTCGGCTCGTTGCTCACCCTCTCGCTGATCCTGCTGCTGATCACGCCTTGAGTTGCAGCTCCAGACCCAGCTGTCGCGACAGGCACGGCCAGCGCTGCCAGGCCGATGCGGTGTCCGGCGCGGCCAGGCGTTCGCGGTAGGCCTGTACGGATGGCTGGTCAAAGCTGCTGTCATCGAGCATGCCGGCCAGCGCATGGTGCACCGCCTCGTCGAGCTGGTTGGCGAAGGGTTCGCCGATCAACTGGTGGGCGATCAGGTTGGCGCGCGTGGTATCCAGCGGAATCAGGGGCTGGCCGAGGTGGGCAATGTAGCGGTCGTTGACCTCTTCCACCAGGCGATGAGCCAGATAGGCCTCGTCGAGCAGACCCTCCAGTCCTTCATGGCCAGCCATCAGTTCCGGCGGTTGCAGGAAGAAGTGCTCGGCGATCTTCAGTACCGGCTTGATGGCGGGCTCGATACCCGCCTCGCGCGCCACGGTGGCGGCCGCGTCGAGTACATCCGGCACCTCCTCGATGTAGGCGACGACGAAGCCGGTCAGCGCGCCGAGGGTGTCATCCTCGGGCAGGCGAATGGCCGGGTGCAGGCGAGCGAGCTGAGCCTGCAGGAACAGGGTGAGTGCCTGCCTGGAGGTTTCCTGTTGCTGGGTCTGGGTGATCAGTTGACGAAGGGCGGCGGTGTTCATGACTACTCCTACATTTCAGGACATGGACGTGAACCTTAGCCGGCACATCGGGCTGGCTAAGACGCGATTGTCATAACTTTTTCATACTTATGCGAGTCCGCTATATCTGCCTGTATCAGAACGGCTACAGCCCGCGTCTTTCGCGGCGTCTGGCGCCGGCTTTGAATCGGCTCGGTCTCCCTCCCCGGCACGTTGCGGGCTGAAAGTCGCCGTCTATACTCGATTTCGAGAGGCAGTACCTGATGGAACCGGACGAGCTTTGGCACGGAAAGGTTTCGACAGTAGTCGCCAGCAGTCAGGAGAGGTGTGCAGGCAGCGTGCGCCAGCGCCCATCTCCGTACGGCAGTCGATCCCTTAGCCGCAGGCTCAGCCGGCGGGATAACAAGAACAATCAAGGGGAACCCGCAATGATGCGACATCCACGAGTCTGGATGGGCCTTCTGCTGTGGCTGACATTAAGCTCGGCGCATGCCCAGTGGACGGTCAACATGGCGCCCGGTGTCACCGAGGTCAGCCGTTCCGTCTTCGACCTGCACATGACCATCTTCTGGATCTGCGTCGTGATCGGCGTACTGGTGTTCGGCGCCATGTTCTGGTCGATGATCATGCATCGCCGCTCCACCGGCCAGGAGCCTGCGCACTTTCACGAGAGCACCACCGTCGAGATTCTCTGGACCGTGGTACCTCTGGCGATTCTCATCGTGATGGCGATTCCGGCGACCCGAACCCTCATCGAAATCTACGACACCTCCGAGTCCGAGCTGGATGTCCAGGTCACCGGCTACCAGTGGAAGTGGCATTACAAGTACCTGGGACAGGACGTCGAGTTCTTCAGCAACCTCACCACGCCGCGCGAGCAGATCAACAATCGAGCCGCCAAGGGCGAGCACTATCTGCTGGAGGTGGATCAGCCGCTGGTGGTGCCTGTGGGCACCAAGGTGCGCTTCCTGATCACCTCTGCCGACGTGATCCATTCCTGGTGGGTACCTGCGCTGGCGGTGAAGAAGGATGCCATTCCCGGCTTCATCAACGAGTCCTGGACGCGCATCGAGGAGCCCGGCATCTACCGTGGCCAGTGCACCGAACTGTGCGGCAAGGATCACGGCTTCATGCCCGTCGTGGTCGAGGTCAAGTCCAAGGAAGACTTCTCCGCCTGGCTGGCCGAGCGCAAGCAGGCCGCTGCCGCCGAACGTGAGCTGACCAGCAAGGAATGGACCATGGAAGAGCTCATGGCTCGCGGCGAGAAGGCCTACAACACCACCTGCGTCGCCTGCCACCAGGCCACTGGCGAAGGCCTGCCACCGATGTTCCCGGCGCTCAAGGGATCGGCCATCGCCACCGGGCCGGCCAAGGGACATATCGACATCGTCTACCACGGCAAGCCGGGTACCTCGATGGCCGCTTTCGGCAAGCAACTGTCGCCGGTCGACCTGGCCGCCATCATCACCTACGAGCGCAACGCCTGGGGCAACAATGTCGGTGACATGGTCACGCCCAAGGACATTCTCGACTTCTCGAAGGCTCAGGAGTAAGGACATGAGTGCAGTGATCGACCACGGTCATACTGACCACCACCATGGCCCGGCCAAGGGCCTGATGCGCTGGGTGCTGACCACCAACCACAAGGACATCGGCACGATGTACCTGTGGTTCAGCTTCTGCATGTTCCTGCTCGGCGGCTCGATGGCGATGGTGATTCGCGCCGAGCTGTTCCAGCCAGGCCTGCAGATCGTGCAGCCGGAATTCTTCAACCAGATGACCACCATGCATGGCCTGATCATGGTCTTCGGCGCGGTGATGCCGGCCTTCGTCGGCCTGGCCAACTGGATGATCCCGCTGATGATCGGCGCGCCGGACATGGCCCTGCCACGGATGAACAACTTCAGCTTCTGGCTGCTGCCGGCGGCCTTCGGCCTGTTGATCAGCACCCTGTTCATGGAGGGCGGAGGGCCGAACTTCGGCTGGACCTTCTACGCGCCGCTGTCCACTACTTACGGGCCGGAAAGCACGACCTTCTTCATCTTCGCCATTCACCTGATGGGCATCAGTTCGATCATGGGGGCGATCAACGTCATCGCCACCATCCTCAACCTGCGCGCCCCGGGCATGACCCTGATGAAGATGCCGCTGTTCGTCTGGACCTGGCTGATCACCGCCTTCCTGCTGATCGCGGTGATGCCGGTACTGGCCGGCTGCGTGACCATGATGCTGATGGATATCCATTTCGGCACCAGCTTCTTCAACGCCGCCGGTGGTGGTGACCCGGTGCTGTTCCAGCACGTGTTCTGGTTCTTCGGTCACCCCGAGGTGTACATCATGATCCTGCCCGCCTTCGGCGCGGTCAGTTCGATCATTCCGGCCTTCGCGCGCAAGCCGCTGTTCGGCTACACCTCCATGGTCTACGCCACCGCCGCCATCGCCTTCCTCTCGTTCATCGTATGGGCGCACCACATGTTCACCGTCGGCATTCCGCTGACCGGCGAGCTGTTCTTCATGTACGCGACCATGCTGATCGCCGTGCCTACCGGGGTGAAGGTGTTCAACTGGGCCAGCACCATGTGGCAGGGATCGATGACATTCGAGGCGCCGATGCTGTTCTCGGTGGCCTTCGTCATCCTGTTCACCATCGGCGGGTTCTCCGGGCTGATGCTGGCCATCGCCCCGGCGGACTTCCAGTACCACGACACCTACTTCGTCGTGGCGCACTTCCACTACGTGCTGGTGCCCGGTGCGATCTTCGGCATCTTCGCCTCGGCGTACTACTGGTTGCCGAAGTGGACCGGCCACATGTACGACGAGACGCTGGCCAGGCTGCACTTCTGGATGAGCTTCGTCGGCATGAACCTGGCGTTCTTTCCGATGCACTTCGTCGGTCTGGCCGGCATGCCGCGGCGCATTCCCGACTACAACCTGATGTTCGCCAACTTCAACATGGTGTCGAGCATCGGCGCCTTCCTCTTCGGCGCGACGCAGTTGCTCTTCCTGTTCATCGTCATCAAGTGCATCCGTGGCGGCAAGCCGGCCCCGGCCAAGCCCTGGGACGGGGCCGAAGGGCTGGAGTGGACGGTGCCCTCGCCTGCTCCCTATCACACCTTCAGCACACCGCCGGAGGTGAAATGAACGACTTCGCCGGGTGGCTGACGCCTGCCCGTTCACGCATGTCCATGGCGGGTGGAGCCCGCCCCAGGAGGTAGCGCCATGAATGCCATGAGCACTCCCCGTCTGGTTGGTCGCCTGCTCATCGTGGTGGTGGTGATGTTCTGCTTCGGCGTATTCGTCCTGCCGCCGTTCTACGACGCCATGTGCCGGGTATTCGGCATCAACGGCAAGACGGCAGGCGCCTATCAGGGCGAGCAGAGCGTGGATGCGGCTCGAGAGGTGCGCGTGCAGTTCCTCGCCACCAACTCGGTCGGCATGGTCTGGGAGTTCGGCCCGAAGGCGGACGAGATGGTGGTTCATCCGGGCGAGCCGCGCGACATGCTGTTCGTGGCCTACAACCCCAGTGACCATCCGATGACGGCGCAGGCCATACCCAGTGTTTCGCCGTCGCGGGCGGCCGCCTTCTTCCACAAGACCGAGTGCTTCTGCTTCACCCAGCAGGTGCTGCAACCGGGTGAGCGCATCGAGATGCCGGTGCGGTTCATCGTTGACCGTGACCTGCCGCAGGACGTGAAGCACCTGACGCTGGGCTACACGCTGTTCGATATCACCGCGAGCAAACCGCCAGTGGCACAGGCTCCATAAGGAGAACAACAATGTCGAGTCACGAGCACTATTACGTTCCGGCCCAGAGCAAATGGCCAATCATCGCCACCCTTGGCATGCTGATCAGCGTCTTCGGGGTCGGTACCTGGTTCAACGACCTGTCGGCGGGACGTGCGGGTTCCCATGGCCCGCTGATCTTCTTCGTCGGCGGCCTGATCCTCGCCTATATGCTGTTCGGCTGGTTCGGCAACGTCATCAGGGAGAGTCGTGGCGGCTTGTACAGCGCGCAGATGGATCGCTCGTTCCGTTGGGGCATGAGCTGGTTCATCTTCTCCGAGGTGATGTTCTTCGCGGCTTTCTTCGGCGCCCTGTTCTACATCCGTACCTGGGCTGGCCCATGGCTCGGCGGTGAAGGCGACAAGGGCGTCAGCAACATGCTCTGGGACGGTTTCGAGTACAGCTGGCCGCTGTTGCAGAACCCCGACTCCAAGCTGTTCACGCCGCCTTCCGGGGTGATCGACCCCTGGCACCTGCCCTTGCTCAATACCATCCTGCTGGTGTCATCGAGCGTCACCATCACCATCGCTCACCACGCCCTGAAGAAGAACAAGCGCGGCCCGCTCAAGGCCTGGCTGGCGGCGACCATCCTGCTCGGTGCGGCCTTCCTGTTCTTCCAGGTCGAGGAGTACATCGAGGCCTACACCGAGCTGGGCCTGACCCTGGGCTCGGGCATCTACGGCGCGACCTTCTTCATGCTCACCGGCTTTCACGGTGCCCACGTGACCATGGGGGCGCTCATTCTCACGGTGATGCTGGTGCGCATCATGCGCGGGCATTTCGACTCCGAGAAACACTTCGGCTTCGAGGCGGCGTCCTGGTACTGGCACTTCGTCGACGTGGTCTGGCTGGGATTGTTCGTCTTCGTCTACGTGTTGTGAGGCGCAGCGGATCGCAGGTTTACCAGGTGACGTGGGGCACGACCTGCCCCGAGTAGAAGCCCCAGGCGACGAGGGCGACGGTGATGGCGGTAAGCACCACGCGGAGCGTCAGGGCATTGACCACACGAGTGCCGCGGCTGTCGTCCTTGACCAGGAAGAACAGGCCGCTGAACAGACTGGCGATGGTAGCCAGCAACATGAGGACGATCGCGGCCTTGAGCATGCGAGACTCCGGGGGAGTGGGTGATGCATCGCAGTATAGTCAGCCCGCACGCTATCCGCGGAGGCGCGCAATGAGTGGCTTCCGTCCCGGTTGGCTGCCCAGCCTGATGGTGCTGCTGCTGTTGCCCGGCCTGCTGGCCCTGGGGGTCTGGCAGTTGCAGCGTGGCGAAGAGAAGCGCGCGCTGCTGAACAGTTTCGAGGCGCGTCGTCAGGCCGAGCCGATCGGTCTCGACCAGCTCGAACGCAGCCGTGACCCGGCCTATCGGCGTGTCCAGTTGCAGGGCCATTTCGATGGCGAACACAGCCTGTTGCTGGATAACCGCATTCGTGACGGGCGTGCGGGGGTGGAGCTCCTGCAGCCCTTCTATGATCAGCGCAGCGGTCTGTGGGTGCTGCTCAATCGCGGCTGGCTTCCCTGGCCGGATCGCCGCACACCGCCGCAGTTCACCACGCCCTCAGACGCCATGCAGCTACAGGCCTGGGTGTACATGGCGCCCGGCGGCGGCTTGCACCTGCAGGGGGGCGAGGCATCGGGTTGGCCGAAGCTGATCGCCGAGGTCGAGGTAGCCGCGCTCTGGCGTCAGCTTGGCCGTGGTGGTCTGCCCTACGAGGTACGCCTGGAACCCGGGGCTGCCAGCTATCGCGTCGACTGGCCGATCGTGGCCATGAGCCCCAGCAAGCATCTGGGCTACGCGGTGCAGTGGTTCGCCCTCGCCGCCGCCTTGCTCGGTCTGTTCATCTATCTCGGAATTCACAATGCACGGGAGCATCGTCATGAACCCAGCCATCGCCATGCCTGAGACGCCGCGCAAGGGGCGCGGGCGTCTGCAACTGCTGCTCCTGCTGGCCATCGCCATCGGCCCGATGTTTCTCGCCAGCGCCATGTACGAATGGCGCTTCTGGGTGCCGGAGACGCGCAACTATCACGGCGTGCTGATTGGTGATGGCCGCACGCTGGTCGATCTCGGCGTGCAGGGCGAGGTGCAGCCGCTGTGGCAGATACTGGTGACGGCGCCCGGCTCGTGCGAGGCCGATTGCCGCGAGCTGGTCTACCTGGCGCGGCAGATCCAGATCGGCCTCAACCGCGAGACGGCACGTGCCAGTCACGGTTTGGCTCTGAGCGAGCCGCTGACGGCCGACTACGACGTCACGCTCAAGCGCGAGTATCCACAACTGCGTCGCTATCAGCTGGATCTTCCGGCCTATGAGAAGGCTGCTGACGCCGTACCGGGCGCGCAGCTGTGGCTGGTCGACCCGCACGGCAACCTGGTGCTGCGCTACCCCGCCGGCAGCAATGGCAAGGCGATTCTCGATGACCTGCGCTACCTGCTGAAAATTTCCCTGATCGGTTGACGCTTCGCCCTGTCCATAACCACAGGGCGCCACGCCCGTGCTCAAGGAGTCGACATGCACAAGCCCGGTTATCGTCTAGCGCTGTTCGCCACCCTGTTGACCGTCGTGGTGGTGTTGCTGGGGGCCTATACCCGTCTCACGCATGCGGGCCTGGGTTGCCCGGATTGGCCCGGTTGCTACGGGTTTCTCGGCGTGCCGATGAGCGAGCACAAGCAGGCCATTGCCGAGGCGCGCTTCCCCGAGGCTCCGGTGGAGGTGGCCAAGGGCTGGTACGAGATGATCCATCGCTATTTCGCGGGTTCCCTGGGGCTGGTGATCCTGGCGATTGCCATCCAGGCCGTGCGCCGTCGCGAGGATGCGGCGCAACCGCTCAAGCTGCCGCTGGCGGTTCTCGCCCTGGTGGTTCTGCAGGGGCTTTCGGCATGTGGACTGTCACCCTGCAACTGTGGCCGCAGGTGGTCACTGCGCACCTGCTCGGCGGTTTCGCCACGCTCAGCCTGCTGACGCTGCTCACTTTGCGTCTGTCCGGACGTTTCCCGCCGATGCAGGTGCCTGGGCGTCTGCGTGCGCTGGCGCTGGCCTGTCTGTTGCTGGTGATCGGGCAGATCGCCCTCGGAGGGTGGGTCAGCTCCAACTACGCGGCGGTGGCCTGTGTCGACCTGCCGACCTGCCATGGCGAATGGTGGCCGGCCATGGATTTCGGCAAGGGTTTCCACCTGACCCAGCACATCGGCCCCAACTACCTGGGCGGGCAGCTCGACAGCGATGCGCGCACGGCCATCCACATGAGCCACCGCATCGGTGCGCTGCTGGTCACCCTCGCGCTGCTGCTGCTTGCCTGGCGCCTGCATGGCGCCGGTCTTTCGCGCCTGGCGGGGCTGGTGCTGCTGGCGCTGGCGGTACAGGTCAGCCTGGGTATCAGCAACGTGGTCTTGCACCTGCCGCTGCTGGTCGCAGTGGCGCACAACGCTGGTGGTGCGGCGCTGCTGCTGACCCTGGTGCTGGTCAACTATCGACTACGCGCAGTGTCCGTAGCCGCGAGCGCCGTGACCACCCGAATCTCCCGAGCAGAGCCTGCACCGACCGGGCTGGCTCAGGCCGGCAAATGACGAACGAGGAGAAATGCCATGGCGACAATGCTGCGCGCTCACTCCGAACACGCCACCTGGCGTGATTATCTCGAGCTGACCAAGCCCAGGGTGGTGATGCTGATGCTGATCACCTCGCTGGTCGGCATGTTCCTCGCCACGCGTGCCGGCGTGCCCTGGACGGTGCTGCTGTTCGGCAACCTGGGCATCGGCCTGTGCGCCGGTGCGGCGGCGGCCGTCAACCACGTGGTGGATCGGCGCATCGACTCGATCATGGCGCGCACGCACAAGCGCCCCGTCACCGCCGGGCGTGTCTCGCCGGCGGCGGCGCTGGCCTTCGCCCTGCTGCTGGCCCTCGCCGGCATGAGCCTGCTGCTGGTGTTCACCAACGAACTGGCCGCCTGGCTGACCCTGGCGTCGCTGCTTGGTTATGCGGTGATCTACACCGGCTTTCTCAAGCGTGCCACGCCGCAGAACATCGTCATTGGCGGTCTGGCCGGCGCCGCACCACCGTTGCTGGGCTGGGTCGCTGTCACCGGGCACCTGAGCGCCGAGCCACTGCTGCTGGTACTGATCATCTTCGCCTGGACACCGCCGCACTTCTGGGCACTGGCCATCCACCGCAAGGAGGAGTACGCCAAGGCCGACATCCCCATGCTGCCGGTTACCCATGGCGAGCACTACACCAAGGTGCACATCCTGCTCTACACCCTGGCGATGTTCGCGGTGACCCTGCTGCCCTATGCCATCCACATGAGCGGGCCGCTCTACCTGGTCTGTGCGCTGCTGCTGGGTGGCCGCTTCCTGCACTGGGCCTGGGTGCTGTACCGTGACAGCAAACCGCACGCGGCGATCAGCACCTTCAAGTACAGTATCTGGTACCTGTTCCTGCTGTTCATCGCGCTGCTGGCGGATCACTACCTGCTGTTGAATATCTAGAAAGCGTGGCAACGCAGGTAGTTTCTCAATGGCTTGCCGAGGGGTTTCATGACTCGTACCCACACCACCGTTTTCGTTCTCGTCGCCATCGTTGCCCTGGTGCTGGGGCTTACCGTCAACAAGGTGCTCAGCAGCAGGAGTCAGAGCGATCCGGCTGCGCTGCTCGATGCGGGAATCGTGCTGTTGCCGCAGAACCGCAGCCTGCCGGCGCTGACCCTGACCAACCAGGATGGTCAGCCGGTGGCGGTGGATCAGCTCAAGGGTGACTGGACGCTGCTGTTCTTCGGTTACACCTTCTGTCCGGACATCTGCCCGGCAACCCTCGCTCAGCTGCGTCAGTTGCAGGGCCAGTTGCCCGAGGAAACCCTCGCCCGGCTCAAGGTGGTGATGGTCAGCGTCGACCCGCATCGCGATACGCCGGAACAAATGAGCAAGTACCTGAACTACTTCGATGCCGGCTTCAAGGGGCTGACCGGTGAGGAGGCGACCCTGCAGAAGTTCGCCAACTCGGTGAGCATTCCCTACATCCCCGCCGATACCAGCAAGGAAAACTACACCGTCGATCACAGCGGCAATCTGGTGATCATCGGTCCGGATGGTACCCAGCGCGGCTTCATCCGTGCGCCGATCAACAACGCCAAGCTGGCGGCGCAGCTGCCGGGGCTGGTTTCGGGCTCGTAGGGTGCGCGGCGCACCGGCTGGCTGAGGAAACGCTGAAAAAGCTGTCATTGCTCGCTGCGCCGGCCCGCAGGTGCTGCGAACGTCCTGGGCTCCCGACTTCGCGGGAGTGACGTTTTCAGAACATCCCCAACGGTGTTGGTGCGCACAGCGCACCCTGCGGGCGGGTACAGCACGTCTGTGACTGCGTAGGGTGGATGGCGCTCTTTTCATCCACCGCCGTGCACGCCGTGGCCTGATGCGCCCTTAGAGTGCGAACGGCAGGGGCAGGTTGACCTGCTGGCGCTGCGCCAGGCGTCGCTGGAACTCGCCCGGATCATGGATCAGCACTTCCTGCCCGGCGAACGACTCGGCGGCGATCAGCCGTGAAATCCAGAAGCGCACGCAGGCCACGCGCAGCATGGCCGGCCACAGTTCTGCCTCGGCGGCAGTGAACGGGCGCTGCGCGGCATAGGCGCCGAGCAGCGCACGGGCACGGGCACCGTCGAGGCTGCCATCCTCGTGCGAGCACCAGTCGTTCAAGGTGATCGCCAGGTCATAGAGCATCGGCCCAGAGCAGGCGTTGTAGAAATCGATCACCCCGGCCAGGTGGCTGCCGTCGAACAGCACGTTGTCGCGGAACAGGTCGGCGTGCAGGTTGGCGCGCGGCAGGGCAAGGATGCGGGGTTTCAGCCTGGTGATTTCGGCCAGGGCGTCGCGCAGCAGGGAGGCCTGCGCCTCCGGCAGTTTCAGTGCCTGGCCCGGGCCTTCGGCGAGCATCCAGTCCAGGCCGCGATCACTGCGCCGCTCCAGTGGCCGTTCACGGGTTGCCAGGTGAATGCGTGCCAGCAGATTGCCCACTTCCTGGCAGTGGTGCGCGTTGGTTTCACGCACATGCTTGCCGGACAGTCGCGGCTGCAACAGCGCCGGTTTCTCCGCCAGGCTGCGCAGTGCCTCGCCGTCCTGCGTGCGCAGGGCATAGGGCACCGGCAGGCCGGCTTCATGCAAGACATCGAGCAGTTCGATGAAGAACGGCAGGTCGGCCACCGGGCCGCGCTCCACCAGGGTCAGAACGTATTCGCCCTGCTCCAGGCTGACGAAGAAGTTGCTGTTTTCGCTACCTGCGGCGATGCCCTGGAAGTCACGCAGGCGGCCCAGCCCATAGGGCGCCAGGAAGACTTCGAGCTGGTGACGCTCCAGGGGGTGAATACCGACATATCAGACCTTAATTGCCTTACCAGCTAAAGATTTCCCATGAGGGGATCAACATGTCCGGATCGTCCGAACGTACGAAATTGCCGTCGCTGCCATCGGCGCGCACGAGAAAATAGGGTTTGCCGTTCTTCGGAATGACCTTGATGGCGTAGAGGAAGCCATTGACCCGGTATTCCTCAATGGTGCGGTCGCCATCCTGGCGGATGGTCACGTCCGGATCGGCGGAAACCGGATCCTCGGCATGCGCGGCAAGCGGAAGACAGGCCATCAGGCCGACCAGCAACAGGCGTTTTACTGTACCCATGGTAACCTTGCTCCTTCATTTTTCACCGATGCAGCCATTCTACCGCTGCACCCGCCGAAAAGGTTGATCCCGCGCATGAGCCAAGCTCCCCTCGTTCTGGTCGACGGTTCCTCGTACCTGTACCGCGCCTTCCATGCCCTGCCGCCGCTGACCACTTCCAAAGGCATGCCCACCGGAGCGGTGAAGGGTGTGCTGAACATGCTCAAGAGCCTGCGCAAGCAGTATCCGAACAGCCCCTTCGCGGTCGTCTTCGATGCCAAGGGCGGCACCTTCCGCGACGAGCTGTTCGCCGAGTACAAGGCCAATCGCCCTTCCATGCCGGACGAGTTGCGCGTCCAGGTCGAACCGCTGCATGCCAGTGTGCGTGCCCTCGGTCTGCCGCTGCTGTGCGTCGAAGGTGTCGAGGCTGACGACGTGATCGGCACCCTGGCCCGTCAGGCGGCCGGGGAAAAGCGCGACGTGGTGATCTCCACCGGCGACAAGGACATGGCGCAACTGGTCTGCCCGCACGTTACGCTGGTCAATACCATGACCGGAAGCGTCTACGACGCAGATGGCGTGAAAGAGAAATTCGGTGTCGGTCCTGAGCTGATCATCGACTACCTGGCGCTGATGGGTGACAAGGTCGACAACATCCCCGGCGTGCCCGGCGTGGGCGAGAAGACCGCGCTCGGCCTGCTGGTCGGTGTCGGTGGCGGCCTCGACGTGCTCTACGCCAACCTCGACAAGGTACCCGAGCTGCCGATCCGCGGTGCCAAGGGCCTGCCGGCCAAGCTCGAGGAACACCGCGAGATGGCCTACCTGTCCTATCAGTTGGCGACCATCAAGACCGACGTGCCGCTGAACATCGCCATCGATTCGCTGCATCCGGGCGAGCCGGATCAGGCCGCGCTGGTCGAGCTGTACGGCCAGCTGGAATTCAAGAACTGGCTGGACGATCTGCTGCGCCAGAACAAGGCGCTGGTCGCCAAGGCGGTCGCCCCTGCGGATGATCTGTTCGCCGAGCCGGCCCCGGTTGGCGACGCTCAACCCGCAGAGACCAGGCCTGCCGCTGCCGGGGACTACCAGCTGGTGCTGGAGCAGGCGGACTTCGACGCCTGGCTGAAGAAGCTGGAGCAGGCCGAACTGATCGCCTTCGACAGCGAGACCACCAGCATCGACGCCCAGCAGGCGCAGCTGGTTGGCCTGTCCTTCGCGGTCAAGGCGGGCGAAGCGGCCTATATTCCGCTGGCTCACTCCTACATGGGCGTACCACAGCAGCTCGACCGCGACACTGTGCTCAAGGCGCTCAAACCGATTCTCGAAGATCCGGCCAAGGCCAAGGTCGGCCAGCACGCCAAGTACGACATCAACGTCCTGGCCAATGCCAGCACACCGATTGACGTGCAGGGCGTGGCCTTCGACACCATGCTCGAATCCTACGTGCTGGACTCCACCGCCACCCGCCACGACATGGACAGCCTGGCGCTGAAATACCTCAACCACAGCACCATTCGTTTCGAGGATATCGCCGGCAAGGGCGCCAAACAGCTGACCTTCGACCAGATCGCCCTGGAACAGGCCGGCCCCTATGCCGCCGAGGACGCCGACGTGACCCTGCGTCTGCACCTGGAGCTGTGGGGGCGCCTCGAAGCCGTGCCGTCCCTGGCCAGGGTGCTGCGCGAAATCGAGATTCCCCTGGTGCCGGTGCTGGCGCGCATCGAGCGCAATGGCGCGCTGGTCGATGCCAAGCTGCTCGGCGAGCAGAGCGTCGAGCTGGGCGAGAAACTGGTGGAGCTGGAGCGCAAGGCGTTCGAGATCGCCGGTGAGGAGTTCAACCTGGCTTCGCCCAAACAACTGGGCGTGATCCTCTACGAAAAGCTCGGCTACCCGGTGATCAGCAAGACCGCCAAGGGGCAGCCCTCCACCGCCGAGGCGGTGCTGGCCGAGCTGGCCGAGCAGGACTTCGAGCTGCCCAAGGTGCTGATGCAGTACCGCTCCCTGAGCAAGCTCAAGAGCACCTACACCGACAAGCTGCCGGAGCAGATCAACCCGCGCACCGGGCGTATCCACACCAGCTACCACCAGGCGGTGGCCGCCACCGGCCGGTTGTCGTCGAGCGACCCGAACCTGCAGAACATCCCGATCCGCACCGCCGAGGGACGGCGCATCCGCCAGGCCTTCGTCGCGCCCAGGGGGTACAGGCTGATGGCGGCGGACTACTCGCAGATCGAGCTGCGCATCATGGCCCACCTGGCCAAGGACGAAGGCCTGCTGAGTGCTTTCCGCCATGACCAGGACGTGCACAAGGCGACGGCCGCCGAGGTGTTCGGCGTGACGCTCGAAGAGGTCACCAGCGATCAGCGTCGCAAGGCCAAGGCCATCAACTTCGGTCTGATCTACGGCATGAGCGCCTTCGGCCTGGCCAAGCAGATCGACGTCGAGCGCAAGGAGGCCCAGGCCTATATCGACCGCTATTTCGCCCGTTATCCCGGTGTGTTGAGCTACATGGAGCGCACCCGCGCGCAGGCTGCCGAGCAGGGCTACGTGGAAACCGTGTTCGGTCGCCGCCTGTACCTGCCGGAAATCCATGCGCAGAACCAGGCCATGCGCAAGGGCGCCGAGCGTGCAGCGATCAACGCGCCGATGCAGGGCACCGCGGCGGACATCATCAAGCGCGCCATGATTGCCGTGGACGGCTGGTTGCAGGAAAGCGGCATCGACGCGCGCATCCTCCTTCAGGTGCATGACGAGCTGGTACTGGAAGTGCGCGAGGAACTGATCGACGAAGTCAGCGCCAAACTCAAGAGCCTGATGGGCAGCGCGGCCGATCTGGACGTGCCGTTGCTGGTGGAAGTGGGCGTGGGCGCCAACTGGGACGAGGCGCACTGAAACCCGGTGCCGCGGCGCAAAGCCGCGGCCGCTCTGTCTCTAGGGTTTCAGGGAATCAAAAAGCATTTTCTTATGGCAAATGGTTTTTAAGAGCGCGATGAACTTTCCGCAAACCCGCCCGGTCAGAGTTCATGAATGGCCGTTAAGCCCTTCAATGCTCCTTTGTTGTGTTAAGTGTTGGCAGACATCTGAACCCCGCCCTAGCGGTTCAGACCTTGAACCCCGAACTTCTCCCTCCCCATACGAAGCTCGGGGTTTTTTTTGCCTGGAGAAAAGTGCCGCCGGCGGCATTCTGACGCCCTCTGCCGCTTGCGGGAGAGGGTTCCTCTGGTGCGCTTTCAAGTCAAAACGGGCGGCTGCAGCTCCGTAGGTGCGCCGCGCGCACCGAATACTCCCTACGATCGGTGCGCACGGCACCGCCTACGACTCATTCCTCGGCGTCTTCTTCATCCTCTTGCGGCAACAGATCCAGCCAGCCGGCCAGTACCATCTGGGCTTCCTCGATCCCCATGCGCTTGGGCGCCGAAAACAGCTGGATGCTGATGCCTTCGCCCCACTCCTTGCGGATTTCCTGACGAACCTTGAGCAGTGCGTTCTTCGCAGCGCCGAAGGCCAGCTTGTCGGCCTTGGTCAGCAGCACATGCAGCGGCATGCCGCTGGCCACCGACCAGTCCAGCATCATCCGGTCGAACTCTGTCAGCGGGTGGCGGATGTCCATCATCAGCACCAGGCCGCACAGGCTCTCGCGGCTGCCCAGGTAGGCCTCCAGGTGCTTCTGCCAGTGCTGCTTGAGCGGGATAGGTACCTTGGCGTAGCCGTAGCCGGGCAGGTCGACCAGGCGGCGCTCGTCGTCCAGGCGAAAGAAATTGAGCAACTGCGTGCGTCCCGGCGTCTTCGAGGTACGTGCCAGGCTGGCGTGGGTCAGGGTATTGAGCGCGCTCGACTTGCCGGCGTTGGAGCGGCCTGCGAAGGCCACTTCCAGGCCGCTATCCTCGGGGCACTGATCGACCTTGGCGGCACTGATTAGGAAGCTGGCCTGCTGGCACAGGCCGATGATGGGATTCTTCGGGAGCATGGGGGTATCCGATGGGTGCCTCGAATCAGATTCGGCGGATCGAGGGCTTGCGACATTTCCGCGCACCTGCTGCACGCCACGTGGCGCGGCAAGCGGCGTCGTTTCCGTTTCAGAATCGCCAGTATATAATGCCGCAGATTTTGTGTGCGCTTTGTCCCACCCGCAGGAACCCGATTGTCGGGAACGATTAGATCTCTGCTCGATAGAAAGCAGGACGTTTCCCACCCTGATGAGGTTGATCTGATGAAGAAAATGCTGCTTGCAGCTGCCGTCATGACGCTGTCTTTCAACGGCTATGCTGCTCAGGATCCGCAAGCGGTGTATGACCGCGCCTGTGGCGTATGCCACAACGGCCAGATTCCCACGGCACCCAAGAAAGGCGACAAGGCCGCATGGGAGCCCCGTCTGGCCAAGGGCATGGACACACTGGTGCAGAGCGTCACCAATGGTTTGAATGCCATGCCGCCGCGCGGCCTGTGCATGGACTGTACGGCCGAGGATTACCAGGCGGTCATCAAGCTGATGACCGAATGAGCAAACCCGCCGATAACCCTTTCTCTCTTAGCCGTAATTGGATTAGCTGATGAACAAAGTACTCGTGAGTCTGCTGTTGACCCTTGGCCTCACCGGCGTGGCGCAGGCTGCTGGCGATGCCCAGGCCGGTCAGGGCAAAGTCGCTGTCTGTGGCGCCTGCCATGGCGCCGATGGCAACAGCCCCGCGCCAAACTTCCCCAAACTGGCCGGTCAGGGCGAGCGTTACCTGCTCAAGCAGCTGCACGACATCAAATCCGGTAACCGCCAGGTCGTCGAAATGACCGGCATGCTGGATAACCTCAGCGAACAGGACATGGCCGACATCGCTGCGTATTTCTCCAGCCAGAAGATGAGCGTCGGGGCTGCCGATCCCAAGCTCGTCGAGCGTGGTGAAGCGCTGTTCCGCGGCGGCAAGCTGGAAGAGGGCATGCCGGCCTGCACCGGTTGCCATTCCCCGGACGGTGCTGGCCTGGCCGCAGCCGGCTTCCCGCACCTGGGTGGCCAGCACGCCCAGTACGTGGCCAAGCAGCTGACCGATTTCCGCGAAGGCAACCGCACCAATGACGGCGACGCGATGATCATGCGCGCCATCGCCGCCAAGCTGAGCAACAAGGATATCGAAGCCGTATCCAGCTTCATCCAGGGTCTGCACTGACAGCCTGCTGCGCGCCGGCCCATGGGTTCGGCTCGCGGGATTCTCGGATGCCCGGGGCTTCGTCGCTCCTGGCAAGACAAAGGGTGGCTCAGGCCACCCTTTTTCGTATGCGCCATGGCTACAATGGGCGGAACCGGCCCAGTGATAGCGAGTCATAGTCTCGAATCGCCACCAGGGCGACGCTTATCCAGTCAAGGAGTTCCCCCATGCGTAACCTGATTTTCGGCGCCGCTCTGGCGATCAGCAGCCTGTTCGGCCTTACTGCCCATGCCGCCGATCCGGTCGCCGGCCAGCAGTATGTCGAGTTGAAGAGCCCGGTGCCGGTATCCAAGCCCGGCCAGGTCGAAGTGGTCGAGCTGTTCTGGTACGGCTGCCCGCACTGCTACCAGTTCGAGTCGACCCTCAACCCCTGGGTCGAGAAGCTGCCGGAAGACGTCAACTTCGTCCGCGTGCCGGCGCTGTTCGGCGGCGTCTGGAACGTCCATGGCCAGGCCTTCCTCACCCTGGAAAGCATGAAGGTCGAGCACAAGGTGCATGAAGCCGTGTTCAATGCCATTCACCAGGAGAAGAAGAAGCTGGCCTCGGCCGAAGAGTTCGCCGACTTCGTCGCCACTCAGGGCGTGGATCGCGATGCCTTCCTCAAGACCTTCAACTCCTTCGCGGTCAAGGGGCAGATGGAAAAGGCCAAGAAACTGGCCATGGCCTACCAGGTCACCGGCGTGCCGGTGATGATCGTTGGCGGCAAGTATCGCTTCGACCTGGGCTCGTCCGGTGGCCCGCAGCAGACCCTCAAGGTCGCGGACTACCTGATTGCCAAGGAGCGCTCTGCGCTCTGAGCGGCCCGGGCGCTCGACATGCTGCGCCGTTGGCGCAAGACCCGTGCGGTTGGCCTGTGTGATCCCCAGGTCAACCCGCACTGTGCACCTGACGACGACTGGCCCGCCGACGGCCTGCTGCGTCTGCTCAGCTTCAATGTCCAGGTCGGCATCAATACCCAGCGTTATCACCACTACCTGACCCGTAGCTGGCAGCACGTGCTGCCCCATGCCGGACGGGCCGGCAACCTGCAACGCATCGGTGATCTGCTCGCCGATTTCGACCTGGTGGCCCTGCAGGAGGTCGATGGCGGCAGCCTGCGCTCGGGCTTCGTCAACCAGGTGGAATACCTGGCCCAGCAAGGCGCATTTCCCTACTGGTATCAGCAGCTCAATCGCAACCTGGGCCGTTTTGCCCAGCACAGCAATGGTGTGCTCAGCCGTTTGCGCCCTTCCTTGCTGGAAGACCATCCGCTACCGGGGCCGCCGGGCCGGGGTGCGATCTTCCTGCGTCTCGGCGAGGGCGAACAGGCCCTCGGGGTGGTGATGATGCACCTGGCGCTGGGGGCACGAACCCGTACCCGGCAGTTGGCCTACATTCGCGAGCGGATCAGCGAGTTTCGTCATCTGGTGCTGATGGGCGACATGAACACCCACGCCAATGACCTGCTGGAAAACTCCCCGCTGCGCGATCTCGGCCTGATGGCGCCGCAAGCCGAGGCCACTTTTCCCAGTTGGCGACCGCAGCGTTGCCTCGACCATATTCTGCTCAGCCCGGAGCTCGAGCTGGGGCGCGTCGACGTACTGAGCCAGCCAATCTCCGACCACCTGCCGGTGGCTGTGGAAATCCGTCTGCCGAAGGCTCAAAGTAGTGGCCAAACGCCCAACCTGCCTTCTCTCGGATAAGCCGCATGCGCGACGAAGCCCAACGCTGGAAAGACAAGTACCTGAGTGGCCTGGAGCACCAGGAGAAACTTGAGCGGCGCTGGGATCTGCGCCTGGATCTGCTGCGCCGTGGTCTGGTGCGCAGCAGCCTGGCGGCCGAGGGCACGGATCAGGCCGTGGATCAGTGCATGAAGGAAATGCGCGAGATTCTCCGCCGTGATGACATGGACGCGCCGCTTGGCGAACTGATCCCGCGTCTGGAAAAAGCCGTGCTGGACTCCGAGCAGCGCCGTCAGCAGCGTGCGGGCGAGGCGCTGACTGCCCTGCAACAGATGGTGGCGCAATTGCAGAGGCTGGAGCCGCCGCGCGAAGTGCGCAAGGCGCTCAAGGCCTTGAGTCGGCAGATGGAGGAGGCTACCAGCCATATCCACAAGCTGCCGGCGGTGCTCAGCCAATTGGGCCAGTTGCAGGGCCAGACGCTGGATCAGCTGCGCTCGGCGTTGCCGGAACAGCCCGGTCTGTTGCAGCGCCTGTTCGGCGCGCGGAGTGATGTCGCGGTAGAACCGGTGGCAGAGGTCGCGGTCGCCAGCGAGAGCGCTGTGGTTGCAGAGCCTGCGGGCGACCTGCCGGTGTCGGGGGAGTCGCTGACGCAGGTTCCGCCTCGCACGGAGCCGGCCGCCGCCCTCGCAGTGGCCGAGGCAGCTGCCAATCCCCCTGTCGCCGGCCGGCCGGCAGCGCTGCTCGACAGCCTGCCGCTGCCACCCGGTCTGGTCGGCACCGAGGGCGCCGATGACGGAGGGGACTTCTCCCTGCCGGATCGCGAACCGGGTTACAGCACCGTCGCGCCGCATATCGCCGAAAGCCTGCGGCTGCTGCTGGCCGAACTGGAACTGCCGCCGCGTCATCAGCCGCAGGGCGATGCTCTGCTGGAGCGTCTGCTCGGGCCGCTGAACTGGTATGAGCTGGTGCCCGTGCTGGACGATCTGGCGGTGCTGGTGCTGGCCGTGACCGACAACGGCCAGCGTGAGTTCGCCGTGTACCTCAAGCAGCTCAACGAGCGCCTGGCGGCTTTCATCGACACCCTCAGCGAGGCTAACGAGGGCCACAGCGCGTCCGTCGAGAGTTCACGCAGCTTCAACCAGGAGTTGCGCGAGCAGGTCAGCGATCTTCAGTCCAGCGTGCAGGAAGCGGTGGATCTGGAAACGCTCAAGCAGGCACTGGAACAGCGCCTCGACGGCTTGTTGCAGAGTGTCGGCGCCCATCAGCGTCAACGCGACAGCCATGAGGAGGAAGTTGCCGAGCGCCTGCAGGCTCTGGTGCAGCGCGTTGCCGAGATGGAGCGCGAGGCTCAGCAGTTCCGCGATCACATCGAAGAACAGCGGCAGAAGTCCCTGCTCGATCCGCTCACCGGCTTGCCCAATCGTGCCGCCTGGAGCGAGCGCCTGGAGCTGGAGGTCGCACGTCGCCAGCGTTACGGCGGCCAGTTGCTGTTGGCGGTGCTGGATATCGACCACTTCAAGCGGGTCAACGACAGCTATGGCCACCTGGCTGGTGACCGTGTGCTGAAGATCATCGCTGGCGAGTTGCACAAGCGCCTGCGCAAGACCGACTTCATCGCGCGTTTCGGCGGGGAAGAGTTCGTTCTGCTGCTGCCTTCGACTCCGCTGGAAAGTGGGGTTCAACTGCTGGAGACGTTACGGGCGGCCATCGAAGCCTGCCCGTTCCACTTCAAGGGTGAGCCGGTGACCGTCACCCTCTCGGCCGGCATCGTCGAGTTCATCGATGGCGTGAGCACCGATGAGGTGTTCGAGCGCGCCGACCAGGCCCTGTACCGCGCCAAGGGCGCGGGGCGCAACCGGGTCGAACGGGCTTGACCCCGCGGAGCGGGGAACACGCCGGCTCTTCGGGGTGCGCGGGAATTGGCTCCCGCTGTCGTTGCAGGACTTCCGGCGTCCTGCGCCTGACCGAGAGCCATTTCTCGCGGCAACGCGGCTTGCGCCGAACCGTCAGCAGACCCTAGGACATCACCTTCGTCGTTTTGCCGCTGCCCTGCGCTTCGGCACTCCTGCGGGGCGGCGGCGCATGATCGCCTTCTTCCTGCACCGGCACTTCGTTGCCCTTGGCGTCATACAGCTTGCCCCCCACGAAGTGATCGCCCTCGTGCAGCGCGGCGATATCGCGATAGCGCAGGCTGCGTTCGGTGCCGGCGACGAAGACCGACTGCTGATCCGAATTGCCGGCGGTGAAGTGGTTGAACAGCAGGTTGAGCAGGATCGCCATGATCGCCGCCGAACTGATGCCCGAATGGAAGATGGTTTCGAACCAGGCCGGGAAGTGGTGGTAGAAGCTCGGCATGGCGATGGGAATCATGCCGAAGCCGATGGACGTGGCGACGATTACCAGGTTCATGTTGTTGCGGTAGTCGACCTTGGCCAGGGTGCGAATGCCACTGGCGGCCACGGTGCCGAACAGCACGATGCCGGCGCCACCGAGCACCGATGTCGGTACTGCGGCGATCACCCGCCCCATGATCGGCAGCAGGCCGAGGGTCACCAGGATCAGGCCGCCGGTGGCCACCACGTAGCGACTCTTCACGCCGGTGACTGCGACGAGGCCGACGTTCTGGGCGAAGGCGCTCTGGGTGAAGGAGCCGAACAGGGGCGCCACCAGGCTGGAGATCATGTCTGCGCGCAGCCCGTTACCGAGGCGGCGGGAGTCGACCCTGGTCTCGATGATGTCGCCGACGGCGAGGATGTCTGCCGAGGTTTCCACCAGAATCACCATGACCACGATCAGCATCGAGACGATGGCTGCGACCTGGAATACCGGCATGCCGAAGTGCAGCGGCGTGGGGAAGGCCAGCACCGGTCCTTCGCCGATCCGCGAGAAATCGGCCATGCCGAACGCCAGAGCCACCAGCGTGCCGATCACCATGGCCAGCAGGATCGACAGGCGCGAGAGGGTGGCGCTGCCGACCTTGCTCAGTAGCAGCACGGTGGCCAGGGTGAAGGCGGCCAGGCCGATGTTGGCCATGCTGCCGAAGTCCTCTGCGCTGCTGTTGCCACCCATCGCCCAGCGCGCCGCCACCGGCATCAGGGTCAGACCGATGGTGGTGATGACGATACCGGTGACCAGTGGCGGGAAGAATTGGGTGATCTTGGAGAATATCGGCGTGATCAGCAGACCTATCGCCGCAGCGCCTATCACGGCGCCGAACACCACCGGCAGACCACCTTCTCCTCCGCCTGCTCCCACTATCGCGACGATGGTGGCGACGCTGGCGAAGGACACGCCCTGTACCAGGGGCAACTGACAGCCGAAGAACGGCAGGCCGATGGTCTGCAGCAGAGTCGCGGCACCGCCGATGAACAGGGAGGCGGCGATCAGCAGACCGATATCGGCAGAAGAGAGACCGGCTGCCTGGCCGACGATCAGGGGCACTGCGACGATGCCACCGTACATGGTCAGGACGTGCTGTAGGCCGTACAGCAGGTTGGCACCCATCCCGAGGTTTTCGTCCTCTGGGCGTTGTGTGGTCATGCTAGAGGTCATGGTGGAGCTGCTCGCTGTTGTTCTTGTTCGATCAATGTAGACATTTTGTTGTAGTTTTGGCTACTACTTTGTATACATTCTTCCGGGCGGTATTTCATGAAACCTGTACGAAGGTTTCGGTCATGAAAGGGGCGCGCACGGTCTTGCGTATCGAACATGACCCGTGCTCCGGCTCGCCGGACGCTCTGCCAGGCTCTAGACTATGCGCCCTGTTCTGCGGAGCCGCCCATGGACATCTTCAGCATCGCCGTGTTGATCTTTCTGGTCACCGACCCCTTCGGCAACATTGCCATCTACATCGCTGCCCTGAAGAACGTCGAGCCGCGTCGACGGCTGTGGATCGCCGCACGCGAGCTGCTGTTCGCCCTGGCGCTGTTGCTGCTGTTTCTCACCTTTGGTGACAAATTCCTCAGCGGCCTGGGTCTGTCGCGGGAGGCAACTGCGATCGCTGGCGCTATCATCCTGTTCGTCATCGCCATGCGTCTGATCTTTCCCAGCCCGCAGGGCCTGCTCGGTGATGTGCCGGACGGAGAGCCGATGCTGGTGCCGTTGGCCACCCCGGCGGTGGCCGGGCCTTCTGCTCTGGCCGTGCTGATGACCCTGCGCAATACCCACACCGGGCCGCTCTGGGAGCTTTATCTGGCACTGATCCTGGCCTGGGCGGCGACGGCCTTCATTCTGTTGCAGGCTTCGTTTCTGCAGCGCTTTCTTGGAACCCGCGGGTTGATGGCGGTTGAGCGTCTGATGGGCATGCTGCTGATCATGCTCAGCGTCGACATGCTGCTCGACAACCTGCAGAGCGTATTCGGTCACGCATGAAATCGATCTGCCTTGCCCTCGCTCTCGTCCTGCTCGCCGGTTGCTCGGGCGGCCTGCGCATCGATGACAGCTACACCGCCACCGGCCAGAACAGCCGTGTGCAGTACGTCGTGCTGCACTACACCTCTGCCGATCTGCAGCGCTCGCTGAACCTGCTGACGCAAACCGATGTGAGCAGCCACTACCTGATCGGCGATGCGCCGGCGACCGTCTACCGCCTGGTGGACGAAAACCGCAGGGCCTGGCACGTCGGCGTCAGCGAGTGGAAGGGGCGTACCTGGCTCAACGCCAGCACCATCGGCATCGAACTGGTCAACCAGGGTTATTACGACACGCCGGGCGGTCGCTACTGGCAGCCTTTCGCCCCGGATCAGATCGACACGCTGATCGTGCTGCTCAAGGACATCGTCAAGCGCCATCAGTTGCCGCCGGGTTCGATCATCGCCCATAGCGACGTCGCACCGCAGCGCAAGGTCGATCCGGGCCCGCTGTTTCCCTGGAAGCGTCTGGCCGACGAGGGCCTGGTGCCCTGGCCGAACGAGGCGGCTGTGGCGCGTCAGCGCGGGCTGTTCAGCGTCAGCCTGCCGAGCGTGCAGTGGTTCCAGGAGCAACTGGCGCGTCAGGGTTACAGCGTGCCGCAGCACGGCGAGCTGGACGAGGCGACGCGCAATGTCATCGCCGCCTTCCAGATGAAATACCGTCCTGCCAACTACGACGGCCAGCCCGACGCCGAAACCGCCGCGCGACTGCTGGTGCTCAACCAGCAGGCGGCTGGCTGATCAGCGCAGATCGGGCTGAAAGTCGCGCGCGTCGCGCGCCCAGGCATCCAGCACCGGCCTGATGTCGTTCAGGCTCAGTTGCGTGGTGCTGTTCTCCAGCGCCAGGCCGTGCCCCTTGCGTACCACGCGCAGTACCGGCTGGCTGGTACGTGCGTCGACAGCCTCCAGTTCGATGTAGACCTCTGTGTCGCGGTCACGCGTGCCGGCGGCTGTGCTGGCAGCCGCAATGACCAGCGCCACGGGGATCACTTCGTAGGCCCTGAGTCCTTCGGTGGATACCGTCACGCCGGTGATCGCGCTGCGTAGCACCAGGCTGTCCCGGTTCGGGGTGTCGACCAGCTTCAGGTGGCCATCCTTCATTTCGCGCAGCAGGGCCTGGTGCAGGTAGTCGCGCACCTGATCCAGGGTCTGCGCACTGACCTGTTCACTGGGTATGGGCTCCGGGTAGAACGAGGGCTTTTCGATATACAGCGAGGTATAGCGCTCGGCCTGATAGTCCGGCGCTATCCAGCGCAGTACCGGTGTGCCGTTGGCCGAGCGGGCCGATTGCAGTTGCGAGTAGTCGCCGAGGTAGCCGGAGAACTGGTTCGGTTGGGTGGTCTGGCTGGCGCAGCCAGCCAACAGCAAGGCCGCACTCAGGCTGGCGGCGAGAGAGAGCGAGCGCATCGTCCCGATGCTCCTGTGCAGGGGAGGCTTTTTCAGCCTAGACGTCGCTCGGAGGGCCTGCCAGTTCGTTCAGGCGTTGTGCCAGCAGCTTGAAATCGTAGGGTTTGACGATGCTGTCGGTGGCCGCTGCAGTGTCGCGGGCGCGCACTTCCTCCAGCAGTTCGCGCTCGCTGTAACCGCTGGCGAACAGCACCGGCAGGGTTGGCCGCAACCGCCGCGCGGCCTCGACCAGCTCGCGTCCGTCCATGCCGGGCAGGCCGATGTCGCTCATCAGCAGGGCGAACGGCTGGTCGCTGCGCAGCCGGTCGAGCGCGCTGGGGCCATCGCGCAGGGCTTGAACCTGGTAGCCGAACTCATGCAGCACCTCCACGGTGAGGTGGCGAACGACGTCGTCGTCTTCGACCAGCAGAATGGTCTTTGCGGCGGCGCGATCGTTTTGGGTCATGGGGCTCTCGGTTTCGGCGCGCAGAATGCGCAAATGTTTGGCAAACTTCGGGGGCTGCACGCGGTCAGTGTGCCACACGCCTCCCCTTATAGATAAGAAACAGCGAGACAGTCATCGAATGGACGTCCCAGTGTCGAATGAGTCCGCCATGGACGAGGAAGGTTTTCGTCGAATTCTCAACCGTAATGTCGGATTGCCGCTCGGCCTCGGGTTGGTAGGTGCCCTGTTCTTTGCGGTTGTGGTCGGTTACCTGCTCAACGCGATTCGCTGGGTGGAGCACACGGATCAGGTACTCAATCGTGCCAGCGAGGTGTACAAGCTGACCCTGGACATGGAGACCGGCATGCGCGGTTTCCTGCTCAGCGGTAACGAGGACTATCTGGCGCCGTACGAACTGGCACGCGGCAAGTTCAGGCCGCTGACCGAGCAGCTCGGCGAAATGGTAGCGGACAACCCGCAGCAGGCGCAGCGCCTTGAGCGTCTGCGCGCCCTCCAGGAACAGTGGGATCAGTATGCCCAGGAAGTGATCACCAGCCGTCGCAGTGGCGAGAACTTCATGGATGAGGTGGGCCGGGGGCGTGGCAAGAACCTCACCGACGGCATGCGCCGTGAACTGGATACCTTCATCAGCAGCGAGCGCGATCTGCGTCAGCAGCGCAATGCCGAAGTCAGCGACACCACCACCTGGGGAGCCGGCGCCTACCTGCTGGTCAGTATCCTGTTCAGTGCGCTGCTGGCGCTGTTCGGGCGCCGCGAGCTGATGAATCTCTCGCAGACCTATTCGCAGGCCATGGCCAGGCAGGGCGAATATGCCAACGAGCAGCGTCGACGCGCCTGGCTCGGTGGCGGCCAGACCCTGCTGGCCGAGCGTCTGTTGGGCCAGCCACGCGTGCAGGAACTGGCGGATCGCTCTCTGGAGTTTCTCGCCGAGTACCTCGACTGCGTGGTCGCCGCGCTGTACCTGCGTGACCCCCAGACCGGCAACCTGCAGCGTGTCGCCGGCTACGGCTTCAGTGATGGTGCTGCGCCGAAGGAGCAGTTCTACCGGGGCGAGGGGCTGGTCGGGCAGGCGGCCCAGGGCCGTCGTCTGGTCTGTCTGGACAACCTGCCGGCGGACTACATCAAGGTCGCCTCCGGTCTTGGTGAAGGTTTGCCCGTGAGTGTCGCCCTGCTGCCGCTGCAATCCGAGGATCGCGTCAACGGAGTGGTCGAGCTGGCCTTCATGCGTGCACTGGAGCCGCACGAGCGCGAGTTCCTCGAGGCCATTTCCGGCAATGTCGGCATGGCTCTGGAAGCAGCACGCTATCGCCAGCGCCTGCAGGAAGTGCTGGGTGACACCCAGCAGCTCAACGAGGAGTTGCAGACTCAACAGGAAGAGCTACGCGCTGCCAACGAGGAGCTGGAACAGCAGGCTCGTGTGCTCAAGGAGTCGCAGGCCCATCTGGAAACCCAGCAGGCCGAGCTGGAACAGACCAACGAGAAACTGGCCGAGCAGGCCCAGGTGCTGGCTGATCAGCGTGACGAACTGAATCAGCGCAACACCACCCTCGGTCGTATCCAGGCGCAACTGGAAGAGCGTGCCGAAGAGCTGCAGCGTGCCAGCCGCTACAAGTCCGAATTCCTCGCCAACATGAGCCACGAGCTGCGTACGCCGCTCAACAGTTCGCTGATCCTGGCCAAGCTGCTGGCTGAGAATCCCAAGGGTAATCTCGACGATGAGCAGGTGAAGTTCGCCGATTCGATCTACTCCGCCGGGAACGACCTGCTCAACCTGATCAACGACATTCTCGACATCGCCAAGGTCGAAGCCGGCAAGCTCGAGGTGCGCCCCGAGCGCACGCAGTTGTCCAGCATGCTCGAAGGTCTGCGCGACGTGTTCGTCCCGCTGGCGCAGGAGCGCGGCCTGAGCTTCGAGATCGAGCGACAGGGCGACCTGCCATATGTGTTGTTCACTGATCGCCAGCGCGCCGAGCAGATCCTGCGCAACCTGCTGTCCAACGCCTTCAAGTTCACCGAGCACGGTGGTGTGACCCTGAGCGTCTCGCATCAGGACGACCAGACCCTGGCCTTCGCTGTGCGTGACAGCGGTATCGGTATCGCCGCCGATCAGCAGGCGGTGATCTTCGAAGCCTTCCGTCAGGCCGACGGCACCACCAATCGACGCTATGGCGGCACCGGCCTTGGGCTGTCCATCTCGCGTGACCTGGCGGGCCTGCTCGGCGGCTCCATCGAGGTCGCCAGCGTGCCTGGCGAGGGCAGCACCTTCACCCTGCGCTTGCCCGAGCGGATGCCCGAAGCCGGCAAGAACAAACCGGCTGCACTCGCTCCAGCACCGCTGTCGGCTCCGGTCGCGCCCGTCGCGGCGCCTGTGCTTCCCGCCGCGCCGCGCCCGCCTGCGCCGTTCGCCGACGACCGCGAACACCTGGGCGAGCGCGGCGGTCGTCGCGTGCTGGTGATCGAAGACGAGGTGCGCTTTGCTCGCATCCTCTTCGATCTGGCTCATGAGCTGGGCTACACCTGTCTGGTGGCGACTTGCGCCGATGAGGGGCTGGAGCTGGCGCGGCAGTACCGTCCGGACGCCATCCTGCTCGACATGCGCCTGCCCGATGGCTCCGGCCTCGGCGTGTTGCAGCGCCTGAAGGATGACGCACAGACCCGCCACATCCCGGTTCATGTTGTCTCTGTCGAGGATCAGAGTGAGGCCGCGCTGCATCTGGGGGCCGTGGGTTATGCGCTCAAACCCACCAGTCGCGACCAGCTCAAGGAGGTCTTCGGCAAGCTCGAAGCCAAGCTCAACCAGCAGGTCAAACGCGTGCTGCTGGTGGAGGACGACCCGCTGCAACGTGACAGCGTGTCCCGTCTGATCGGCGACGAAGACATCGAGATCACCGCCGTGGCGCTGGCCGGCGAAGCGCTGGAAAGGCTGCGCGACACGGTGTACGACTGCATGATCATCGACCTCAAGCTGCCCGACATGCTGGGCAACGAGCTGCTGCGGCGCATGGCCGAGGAGGACATCTGCTCCTTCCCGCCGGTGATCGTCTACACCGGTCGCAACCTGACCCGTGACGAGGAAGCGGAACTGCTCAGGTATTCGCGCTCGATCATCATCAAGGGCGCGCGCTCGCCGGAGCGGCTGCTGGACGAAGTGACCCTGTTCCTGCACAAGGTGGAGGCCGAACTGTCCAGTGAGCACCAGCGCATGCTCAAGACGGCGCGCAGCCGTGACAAGCTGTTCGAGGGCCGTCGTCTGCTGCTGGTGGACGATGACGTGCGCAACATCTTCGCCCTGTCCAGTGCTCTGGAGCAGAAGGGCGCTGCGGTAGAGGTCGCGCGCAATGGCCATGAGGCGCTGGCCAAGCTGCGTGAGCACGACGACATCGACCTGGTGCTGATGGATGTGATGATGCCGGAAATGGATGGCTACGAGGCCACTCGGCAGATCCGCCTGGAAGATCGCTGGAAGAACCTGCCGATCATCGCGGTAACGGCCAAGGCGATGAAGGACGACCAGGAGCGCTGCCGCGAGGTTGGCGCCAACGATTACCTGGCCAAGCCCATCGACCTGGATCGTCTGTTCTCCCTGATCCGCGTGTGGATGCCCAAGCTGGAGCGCTTGTGATGCCCGACGAGATCGAGCTGCGCCTGCTGATCGAAGCGATCTACCTGCGCTACAGCTATGACTTTCGTGATTACTCGAAGGCCTCGCTGAAGCGCCGTGTGCGGCAGGCGCAGGTTCAGCTGGACTGCCCGACCATCTCGGCGTTGCAGGAGCGCATCCTGCACGAGCCGAAGGCCTTCATGCAGCTGTTGCAGTTCCTCACCATCCCGGTCAGCGAGATGTTCCGCGACCCCGGTTATTTTCTCGCGCTGCGCGAACAGGTGGTGCCCCTGCTGCATACCTACCCGTCCCTGAAAGTCTGGGTGGCGGGTTGCAGCACCGGCGAAGAGGTCTACTCCCTGGCCATCCTGCTGCACGAGGAAGGCCTGCTGGAACGCACCATGATCTACGCCACGGACATCAATCCGCACTCGCTGGAGAAGGCCGAGCAAGGCATCTTCGCCCTCGACAACCTGCGTATCTACACCCAGAACTATCAGCTGTCCGGTGGCAAGCGGGCGTTTTCCGACTATTACTCGGCGGCTTACGATCGGGTGCTGTTCGACAAGATGCTGCGAACCAACGTGACCTTCGCCGATCACAGCCTGGCCACCGACAGTGTGTTCGCCGAGACTCACCTGGTGTCGTGTCGCAATGTCCTGATCTACTTCAACCGCGATCTGCAGGATCGTGCACTGGGCCTGTTTCACGACTCACTCTGCCACCGTGGCTTTCTCGGCCTGGGCAGCAAGGAAAGCCTGGATTTTTCCGCCTACGCCCAGCGGTTCGAGGCGGTATCGCGCCCTGAACGGATATTTCGCAAGCGATGAGCGGCCAGCAGATCACGCTGCGCGGCCGCGGCCGTGCCCCGCTGGAGGCGCTGGTGATCGGTGCCTCGGCCGGTGGTGTGGAGGCGCTGTTGCAGCTGCTCGGCAACCTGCCGCCGGATTACCGGCTGCCGG
Organism: Ectopseudomonas oleovorans; assembly: GCA_045291465.1. Classification (GTDB taxonomy): domain Bacteria; phylum Pseudomonadota; class Gammaproteobacteria; order Pseudomonadales; family Pseudomonadaceae; genus Aquipseudomonas; species Aquipseudomonas oleovorans_B. The sequence continues at coordinate 419,882 of CP152345.1, forward strand.
TGGTCTGCCTGCTGCACGTGCCGGATCGCAACGACAGCCTGCTTGCCGATCTGCTCGCGCGGCGCCTGACCCTGCCTGCCAAGGAGGCCGAGGACAAGGAGTGCCTGCGTGCTGGCGTGGTCTATGTGGCGCCGGCCGGCTACCACCTGTCCATCGAAACGGATCGCAGCTTCTCGCTCAGCCGCGAGGAGCCACGGCATTTTTCACGACCCTCGATCGACATCCTCTTCGAGTCCGCCGCTGACGCCTATGGCGAGCGGCTGGCTGGCGCCCTGCTCACCGGCGCCAACGAGGATGGTGCCGCCGGCCTGCTGGCGATCCAGCGCGCTGGCGGTCTGACTCTGGTGCAGGAGCCTGCAGACGCTCAGGTACCTACCATGCCGGAGGCGGCGCTGGCGCTGCTGCAACCGGACTTTCTCCTGCCCATCGACGCCATGCGCGTGCTGCTGACCGAACTGGATACCCTGCCATGCTGAGGAAGATTGAAGCCAAGGTGCTGATCGTCGACGACCTGCCAGAGAACCTGCTGGCTCTGCGTTCGTTGATTCAGAGCGAGGATCGCACCGTGTTTCAGGCCAGTAGCGCCGACGAGGCGCTTTCGCTGCTGCTCGAGCACGAATTCGCCCTGGCCATCCTCGACGTGAAGATGCCGGGCATGAACGGCTTCGAGCTGGCCGAGCTGATGCGGGGTACGGAGAAGACCAAGCACATTCCGATCATCTTCGTCAGCGCCGTCGGCCGTGACATGGATTACGCCTTCCGCGGCTACGAGAGCGGCGCGGTGGATTTCCTGCACAAGCCGCTGTCGCCTTTCGAGGTTCGCAGCAAGGTGGCGATGTTCGTCGACCTGTACCGTCACCGCAAGGCACTGAACATGCAGCTGGAGGTGGTTGAGGCGGCCCGGCGCGAGCAGGAGGCGCTGCTCGCCGAATTGCGTGAGACCCAGAGTGAACTGCAGAAGGCGGTGCAGATGCGCGATGTGTTCATGTCCATCGCCTCGCACGAGCTGCGTACTCCGCTGAATGGTCTGATCCTCGACGTGCAACTGCGCAGGTTGCGTCTGGAACAGGGTCGCAACGACGCCTTCACTCCGGACAAGTTGCAGGAAATGGTGGCTCGTGACGAGCGGCAGATTCGCAGCCTGAGTCGTCTGATCGACGACATGCTGGATATCTCGCGCATTCGTACCGGCAAGCTGTCGGTGCGTCCGCAGCCGGGCGATCTCGGTGTGCTGGCCGGCAATGTGGTGGAAAGCCTGACGGCACAGTTCACCAGCACTGGCAGCCAGGTCGAACTGCAGGTGGACGGCCCTGCTCCGGTGATGATGGACGAGTTCCGCATCGAGCAGGTACTGGCCAATCTGCTGACCAATGCCCTGCGCTATGGCGGTGGCAAACCGGTATCGGTACGGGTGAAGGTAGATGGCGATGTGGTTCGCGCTGAAGTGTGCGACCAGGGTATGGGAATCTCCGAGGCTGATCAGCGTCGGGTCTTCGAGCAGTTCGAGCGTGTCTCCGACACCAGCGTGACCCAGGGCTTGGGGCTCGGCCTGTTCATCAGCGAGCAGATCGTACAGGCCCATGGTGGCCGCATCGAGTTGAGCAGCCAGCTCGGCGAGGGCTCCTGTTTCACCGTGGTTCTGCCTCGTCGCGACTGATCGTGCAAATTGCACGTGTCGCGATTCATGCATCTTGCAAAGTGCATGGGAAGGGCCTTCGGGAATTTATTTTAAGTATTTGATTTATAAGGATTTTATAGAGACTTTTGGATTGGCATGAGCGCTGCAACGGACAGTCATGTAAGCCCCGACTGATCTGCTATGGAGAAGCGTCATGTACATCGTCCGACTGAGCCTGTTCTGCGCCGCTGCATTTCTGGTCAACGGGGCTTACGCCAAAGATTTTTCGGATGCGGCGGGCGCCAGCGCCAAAACTGCCGAATTCACCGTTTCTACCCCGCAGGTTCGGGACTATCGCGTCGCTGGCGAACTGCGTCAGCAGAGCGCCCCCAGCACACGCGATGACGGTCAGTGGCTGCGCATTTCCGATCCGGGCGAGACCGATATCGCCAATCGCGAGCCGCGCCCTGCCGACAACACCCCGCGCTGGGTGTTCTGACCGACAAGGAGTCTCGCCATGTCCAGAAGTGCTGTGTTTCTGCTGATCATGACCCTCGTGAGTCTGTCGGCCCTGTGGCTGGGGCCTGAACTGGAAGCCAGCGCCACGCTGGCGCTCAAATGCGCCGGCGGCTTCTTCGGTCTGGCTTTCCTGGCGGCGCTGATGGTCGGACGCCGCTTCAAGTTCGATCCGGTTCTGCGCTGAGCCCTCGATGCCCTAGGGTGTGCGTCGGAGGCTGAGGCCAATGTGCTGCCTCGTAGTTCGAGTGCGCACCTGCGATCACCAGGATCCTGTCACACCGGTAGGCTGAAACAGAAGGTGGCTCCGCCGCCGGGGCGCGATTGCACGTCGAGGCGACCGCCATGCAATTGCACGATCTCCCGTGCCAGTGCCAGACCCAGCCCGACTCCGCCCTTGCGCCGGCTGACCTGTACGAATGGCTCGAAAATGCGTGCCTGCTGTCCGAACGGAATGCCTTCACCGTCATCCCTAACGCTGACGATCACCTGCTCGCCTTGACGGTGCACCTGCAGGTGCACCGTGCCACCAGGGTTGCAGTGACGCAGGGCGTTGCTGACCAGGTTGTCCAGCAGGCGCTGCAACTGGCCGGCGTCGACGGTGACATGCGGCAGCGGTGGATGCGCCTCGCAGATCAGGGTCACTTCGCAGGCTGCCGCTTCTTCGGCGAAGCGGGCCTGGGTCTGCTCGACCAGCGCGGCAAGGTCGCAGGGTTTGCGTTGCAGGGTTTGCAGGCCGTTCTGGTAGCGGGAGAAGTCCAGCAGGTCATCGATCAACTGCACCAGGCGGCGCATCTCTTCATCGACGGTACGCATCAGATCCTGCTCACGCCCACCCTCGGGCAGTGACAGCCGTTCGCGCAGCAGGCTGAACGCCATGTGCATTCCGGTGATAGGCGTGCGCAGCTCGTGGGAGGCGCGCAGAACGAATTCGTTGCGAACTCGCTCGAAGGTGCGCTGCTTGGTCACGTCGCGCAGCACCATCACGGCCCCAACGCTGCCACCTTCGCGCAGTTGTATCGGGGTCAGCGCCCAGGCCAGCAGGCGGGTTTCGCCATCGCGTTCGATCTGCAGGTCGGCGGGTTGCTCGCACAGTAGTTCGCCGGCAAGAACCTGGCGTAGCGCCTCGTCCACCGCGTGGTCCGGCAGCAGCGGGCCGATGGGTTGCTCCAGTATGTCGGTGCTCCACGACAGCTGGCGCAGTGCGACCGGGTTGGCGTGTTCTACCCGGCCCTGGGCATCGAGAATGACCAGGCCGTCGTCGATGCTGTCGAGCACCGCCTTCAAACGGCCTTCGCTGTTGAGCAACTGGTTGAGATTGCTCGAGTGGTACTGGCGCAGTGCTTCGGTCATCAGGCCGAAGCGACGGCTCAGTGTCGCCAGTTCGACGACTGGCGACACTGGCAGCACCACATCGTACTGACCTTTGCCGACACGGTCGGCTGCCCGTGCCAGCAGGTCGATAGGGGCACCGAAACGGCGGGCGATGCCATGGGCGGTGAGCACGCCGATGGCCAGCACCGCCAAACCGATGAAGGTGAGCAGGGCGGCGATCAGTTGTGAGCGTTCACTGGCGCCCTCTTCGGCGGCAATGACGTGGGCGACGATATCGTCCTGCTCTTCCAGCAGGTGGTTGCGCAGGCGCTGGAAGGCGTCGGTGAAAGGTTTGTGCGAGGCCAGATTGTGTGGCGTCTGACCGGCCGGCGTGCCGCTGGCGGCTGTCTGTTCCATCTGGTCGTAGAGTTTCGCGGCTTGCTCGAGGCCACTCGCGTAGCGATCTCCCAGGTCAGACGCGATACCTTCGGCGAGCGTGGAGCGGAAGGCTTCGCGCACCTGATCCAGAGCCTGTGGATCGGGTTTCTGATCGATCAGTACGAGCAGCTCATCGCCCAGGTGCTGGCGCAGCTTCTGGCCGATCTGCACGGCGGTGAAGCCACGCTGAATCAGCTCGCTCTGGCCGCGCGCCATCTGGGTAACGCTATACAGTCCGAGCAGCAGCCCCAGCAGCGCTACGGTGATCAGCGCGGAGATGCTGAGGAACAGGCGGGTGCGAAGCTTCATCGACAGCTTCATGCTGATTCCAGAGTCAGAGGTTGTACTGCTTGCGTTTACGATAGAGGGTCGAGGTGTCGATGCCCAGAGTCCTGGCGGCCATGTCCAGCGTGTTGCTGCTGGCCAGAACGGCAGCGATATGGGCTTTCTCCAGCTCCTCGAGGCTCATGGGCGCGCCCACCCGAACGGTATTGCTCGGTGCTTCGCTGCTGCCACCGAGGCCGAGGTGGGCGACCTCCACGGCCTCCTGCTGGCAGATGATGCTGGCGCGTTCGATGACGTTGCGCAGCTCGCGGATGTTGCCCGGCCAGTGGTAGGCCTGCAGCGCCGCAGCCGCTTCGGGACTGAAGCCGCAGGCTGGCCTGCCGTAGTCGCTGACGAAGCGTGCGAGGAAGCGCTCGGCCAGGGACATCACGTCCTCGTGGCGCTCGCGCAGCGGTGGCAGCTTGAGGGTGATGACGTTGAGGCGGTAGAGCAGATCCTCGCGGAAGCGGCCCTCGCGCACCATCTCGTCCAGATCCAGGTTGGTGGCCGCGACGATGCGCACGTCGGCGCGCCGGGTGACCGGGTCACCCACGCGCTCGTACTCCTTGTCCTGGATGAAGCGCAGCAGCTTGGGTTGCAGCGTGATGGGGAAGTCGCCGATCTCGTCGAGGAACAGGGTGCCGCCATCGGCCTGGCTGACCCGGCCCTGGGTGCTCTCGCTGGCGCCGGTGAAGGAGCCACGGGCATGGCCGAACAGCTCGCTTTCCATCAGCTCGGCAGTCAGCGATGGGCAGTTGATGGTGACGCATGTGCGTTTGGCTCGGCGGCTCCAGCCGTGGATGGCGCGGGCCAGTTCGCCCTTGCCGGTGCCTGATTCGCCGAGAATGAGAATGTTGGCATCGGTGGCCGCGACTTGGCGGGCCGTTTCCAGAATCGCCATCATCGCCGGGCTGTGCGAGTCGAGACCATCCTTGGCCTTGCGCACTTCGCCCTCCAGTGCTTCCAGGCGTGCTGCCAGGCTGCGCACTTCCAGCTGTTTGGCGGCGGCCAGGCGCAGTTGATCCGGTGAACAGGGTTTGACCAGATAATCGGCAGCGCCGGCCTGTATGGCATCGACGGCGGTGTCTACGGCCGAGTGTGCGGTGACTATCACCACGCGCATCCAGGGTGCCTGGATGCGCATCTGCGCCAGCAGATCCAGGCCGTTGTCCTCGCCCAGGCGCAGGTCGAGGAAGCACAGATCGAATACCTGGCGATGCAGCAGCGCCTCGGCCTGTGCCGCGCTGCTGGCTCCCGCGACGTCGTAACCCTCGTCTTCCAGGCAGTAACGGAAGGTGCGCAGGATAGCCGCCTCGTCATCCACCAGCAGAATGCGTCCGCTGATCTGCTCTGAATCCGCCATGAATGTGCTCCGTCTCGCTGATCGTTGGACGTTAGTCAGGGAAAAATCATGCAAGTTGCACGGCCTGACCAGGCCGATGCTGCAGGCTGCATGGCGTCATGGTGCCAGCGTGCTTTTTAACTCATTGTTTTATATTGGTTTTTTCTTTTCGAATGGCTGGCATGGGACTTGCGATATTACCTCTATCGTTGTTCCGAACAGGAGTGAACCCATGCCCCCGTTCAAACCCTTGTTGCTGGCCGCAGGCACCGCGCTGATGCTCGGTCTGACGCCCATGGCCAGTCATGCCGCCGAGGGCCAGCTGACATCGCAGCTGGAAGCCGCGCGCCAGGAGGGCTCGATCTGGACCGCCTTCGCCCTCAATCGTCATCTCAACCCGTTCAAGCTCGATATCGAGGTGGAAGACGGCAAGGCCAGGCTCTCTGGCCAGGTCGAAAGCGACGTGCAGAAGGAGCTGGCCGAGCAGGTGGCGCTGAGCATAGATGGCATCGAGTCCGTGGACAATCGCATCGAAGTCGCTGGTGAGTCCGCCGCAGGCGACCCGCCCGGGCTGGTGCAGCGCCTGGACGATGCCAGTCTGGCAGCCACGGTGAAGTCCAAGTTGCTGTGGAACAGCAACACGCGAGGCCTGGATATCCGGGTGCGCGCCGAAAACGGCGCGGTGACTCTCAGTGGTCATGCCCAGACACCGGCTGCCAAGGAACTGGCTGGCCAACTGGCAACCAACACCGACGGCGTTCGTGAGGTGTTCAACCACCTCAGCATCAGCACTGCCGACAGCAGTAGCAGTGAAGTGCAGACCGCCGTCGAGGAAGCCCGCGAAAACATCAGCGATGGCTGGATCACCAGCAAGGTCAAGGCCAGCTTCCTCTACAGCCGCAACCTTGATGCGCTGAACATCGCGGTGGCTACCGATGACGGCCTGGTCAGCTTGCGCGGCAGCGTACTGAGCAATGCCGAAAAACGTCTGGCGGTAGAGATCGCCCGCAATATCCGCGGCGTGCGCGGTGTGGATGCCGACGCCCTGCGTGTCAGCAGCTGACCGCACGTCTCATTGTCTGCCGCTGGAACGCGGCCATTTTCCCACCCTGAGTCAAGGAGTCATTCCATGAGCAGCAAGACCGCACAACTGAACGAACTGATCGAGATCACTCGTGACGGCAAGCGCTTCTACGAGCATGCCCATGACGAGGTCAAGGACATCCGCCTGCAGGCGCTTTTCCGCGACATGGCGCGAGCCAAGACCGAGGTGATCGAGGCACTGAGCGTCAAGGTCGCCGCCAATCAGAGCGAGCCGGCCACCGGCGGCACCCTGTTGGGCAAGCTGCGTCAGTTCTATGCCGATACCCGTGCGACCCTGGCCAAGGATGAGGACGTCACTTACGTCAGGCAGCTGGAAGAGGCCGAAGACCGTATCCTGCATGCTTTCGAGGACGCCCTGGAAAGTGCCGACAACGATGTTCGCGTACTGCTGGCCGTGGAGATGCCCAAGGTGCGTGCCTGTCATGACCGCATGCGGGCGCTGAAGCAGAACATGCAGTAACGCCAGCTGCGCTACCCGAGCCCCTGCACGTGCTGCGTGCGGGGGCTTTTTATTGTGGGGGCTGAGAAAGTCATCCATCGTCACTCCCGCGAAGGCGGGAGCCCGGGAGTTCGCAGGTTCTGGGTTCCCGGCTGCGCGGGAACGACGGGTTTTCGGTGTTTCCTTGGGTCTGAGCAGACCGGACTGGCAAGTTTGTGTGCGTAGCACTTGTGGGCTTGGCACTATCCGTTACCGCGTGTGCTGAGCGTTTGGGTTGCGCCCCTTACGGGCGCCACACCTTGATTCGCTGCGCTCACCCTTCGGGCCAGCCTTTCGGCTGTTACTTCGCTTCGCTCCGTTTCTTTGCTTGCCCAAGAAAGGTGTGCCAAAGAAGGGCACCCCGACATCCGGGTTTCGCTACGCGAAACTTCCCTCGCTCCGGTGATGCTCCGGGGGCCGGCTTACATGGGCCATCCCTGGCCCATTAAGCCTCTCGCCGCATCCATGCGGCTCGTCCCCCTATGCAACACCTCTACTCGGCCTCCTGACGGGGCCAGGTCGCGAGCTTTTGTAAGCTTCTCGAAATTGAAATTGGTGGCGTCTATGTGAGGGGGGGTATCTCTTTTGTCACAGGGGGTGAGAGGTCAGCGGGAGGCCGGAAGCCAGATGCGGCGCGGGGTTTAGCAGTGTCAGCGAGTTTGACAGTCGATGCGTAAAACCGCGCAGGAATAATCAGGGTATGGAAAATTTCGGGCGATTATTGTCGCGGAATGATCTGGATATTCTCAGGCTTTGATTCGGGAGACTTGGCCAGCCCTGACCTCATCTGCCAATGCCTTAAGTTGGTCGGCATCGGCATGAACCTCAGCCAGCAACTCAAGCAGTGGCAGCCCTGGCGACCAGGCAGCGACTCAGCAATGTGTACGAGCTTTCCGGCCAGGGCCTCCTGGTGGTAAGCCAAGTCACGCAGTTCGCGGCGTAGACGCTGTGTTGGTCGATTCATGCCCATCGCGTCATCCTCTCTAAATCATCCAGCCGCCCGCCCAGACGACACGACCGACGATGTGCAGCTCGGCCAGGCGATCCTTGGGCACCGTCATTGGCTGGTATTCCTTGTTGTGGCTGATGATCAGCACCGAACCATCGAACTGACGCTGCAAGCGCTTGGCGTAGAGGTGGTCATCAAGCATCACCACATAAATGCCCTCGTCCGAGAGAGTATTGCGGCTCAGGTCAATCATGACGGTGTCGCCGTCCTCCAGTAGCCCCGTCATCGAGTCGCCGCCTACGCGCAGGCATGCAAGCTCAGACACCCCGAGCCCCTTCTTGCGCAGGCTGTAGCGGGTAAACGACAACTCCACCAGGACGCGGCTGCGCTCGTTCCAGGCGCCACTTCCCGCGCTACAGCGGGCGTCGTAGAGCGGGACGTATGCGTAATCAGCAGTGCTGCTCGCCGATCCCTGCTCGGCGTCTGATGAGCTACCAGCACCAAGGATCAGCCAATCCAGGCTCACCTGGCCTGCCTGCGCCAGGGACACAGCTACCGCAATGCTTGGGGCGTTAGCACCCTTGATGTACTTGTATAGCTGAGTTTCATGTATGCCTGACTTGTTAGCTAGCTCTCGCTTCCCGCCAACCTTCGTAGCGAGGGCCTCAATTCGAGTTCCGATTGCCTCAGGGCTAAACGGAACTGCGGCATTTTCCGAAAGGGAACGTTCCGAATCCCCGCAATCACCTGAATTCATTGATCTTTTCTCTTTAGCAAAGCAAATAAACCAAAAAAGAGAATCGGAACTAGCTAATTAGCTTGATGTTCCTTTTCTAGTTAGCTATGTTTATGTCGCAAGACACGTTAACCCACTACACATGACCACCCCGCCAGGCGGTCTTGGGAACTACGACATGAACACTGCAGAAATCCCATCCAACCCAGATCTGCGCTGGGAATGGATCAAGTACCAGCTACGGGCCAGAGGCACATCGCTGGCAAAACTCGCGCGGGCACTCAACGTTTCCGGCCAAGCCGTGAAGAACGTGAAGCGCACCGCCTACCCCCGTATGGAGCGCGCCATCGCCAAGGCACTTGGCCTGGAGGTGGCAGCACTTTGGCCAGAGCGCTGGGGCACCGATGGCGCTCCCAAGCGCCTTCGCCCCAACCGACCAGAAGTTATGGCCGCGTATAGCCAAAAGAATAACGCAGCTTATGACCTTGGGCACCGTAAAACAGGGACGGGGAACTAAACATGCGTCACGGAAAAGACGACCGCACCTTAGACATCTTCGCCGTTCCCCAGCCCGTGCTGGCTCTACCAGGCAGTGGGAACTACGCCGCGCAGGTCAGCGAGCTGGTTGGCGAGCTGCTCAAGGACAGCGACCTGGATCGCTACGAGATCGCCGCCCGCATGTCGCGTCTGTCGGGTGACGACGTGAGCAAGAACATGCTAGACGCCTGATCCAGCCCCGCCCGCGATGGCCACAACGTGCCTTTCTATCGTGCTCCGCTCCTGGAAGAAGTGTGCGAGAGCCACATACTGACCGACTGGCTGGTGGCCATTCGCGGCGGGCGCGTGGCATATGGCCGTGATGCCCTGCTGGCCGAACTGGGCCGCCTGGAGCGTCAGCGCGACGAGGCAGGCAAGAGAGCGCGGGAGCTGAAACGCCTGATGGGTGGCAGCCATGCGTAACTGGTACACGCCACAGGAGCTAGCTGGGCTGCCAGGACTGCCCGGGACTGAGCGTGGCGTCCGCAAGGTCGCTGCCCGTGAAGGCTGGGAAGGTCAGCAACGCCTCGGCAGCAAGGCTATCGAGTACAACATCGCGGTACTGCCGGACTTGACCCGTCACGCTTTGATGAAAAGCGCTGTCGAGCAGGTTGCCGAAAAGCCCGTCCAGGTTCCTGCTGTTAAGGCGGCGCGTAGCGCCGTGCGTACGCTGTCGAACAAGGGCGCGATGTCGCATCGGCAAACGCTCACCCGCGACGCTCGGCTGCTGATCGTCAATATGCTCAAGCGCTTGCAGCACGACGGGCTTAGCACTCGTGCCGCGTGCATCCGCCTGCACGATTGGGCGGCCAAGGGCGAGATATCACCTAATGTGGTGGTCGCCCTGGCGTTGGGCAACAACAAGTCGGGTATCGAGTGGGCCATTGGCACCAATGGGGAAGGCTTGCCTGTTGCCGAAGCCATGCCTGGCCAGGACGTGTGCGGTGCTGCTCGGGCTGTTTCTTGTCGCACCATGGAGCGCTGGGTGCAGATGGAGGCGACTGGCGGCATTGACGCCCTGGCGCCTGGCCAGCGCGAAAAGGACATGAGCCTCAAGCCATGGGTGCCCTATCTGCTGGCCGAAATGCAGCGCCCGCAGAAACCCTTCCTCACCGACGCACACCGCGAGATGTGCAAGAAGCTGCCGCCTGAGATCACCGCGCCGAGCTATGACGTGGTGTACCGCTGGTACAGCGAGAAGTTCTCCAGCCTGGACAAGAAGCGCGGCCGCAACCAGGGCAGCGCCCTTAACCCGCACAAGTACAGCCGTACCCGCTCGGCCTCCGGCATGGTGCCCATGCAGGAGATCCACTCCGACGGCTGGGGAACGCACTTCACCGCGCCGCACCCGGTGTCGGGCAAGTACGTCAAGCTGGAATGCTGGCACACCCACGACGTGGCAACCCGCTATGTGTTCCGCCCCAGCGTCGGGCTTTCCGAATCCATGCTGGTGATTCTCGGCAGCCTCTACAACGCCGTGGCCGAAGCGGGCGTGCCTGCCATCTGGCAGACGGACAACACCGGCAGCGTGAAGAACGACCGCGTTTCGTTTGACCCGGTAACCTCGATCCAGGCCCGCGCGGGCATTCACATCGTCCACAACCTGCCCGGCAACAGCCAGGCCAACGGCATCTGCGAGAACTTCAACAAGTACCTGGATCGCCGCGCCCGCGAGCTGGCCACCTACATGGGTAAAGGCATGGACAGCCTGGCGCAGAAGCGCGTGCTGCGAGTCACTCAAAAGCTGGTCAAGGTCGAGGATTTGGCCGAGCGTCGCCGCCTCAAGGCGGAAGCCGAGAAAGCTGGCAGCGGGCTCCTAGTGCAATCCTTCGAGCAGGCCCAGGCGCTGCTGGAGCAATGGTGCGACGACTTCAACCACACCCCGCACGGTGCCCTTCCCAAGGTCGCCGACCCGGTGACAGGCAAACGCCGCCATCAGACCCCGGCCGAAGCCTGGGCTGAACACGTTGCCCAAGGCTGGCAGCCAGTTGCGGTCGAGGGTGAGCAACTGCACGACCTGTTCCGTCCGCACGAAACCAAGCTGGTGCAGCGCGCCAAGGTGCGCCTGTACAGCCAGACCTACCACCACGCAGAGCTGGAGCACTGGAACGGCTGCGAGGTACAGGTCGCCTACGACGTTCACGACGGTGAACGTGTCTGGGTCAAGACCCTGGAAGGTCGCCTGATCTGCGAAGCCAAGCTGGACAGCGTGCGCGGCTACCGGGCGCAGAGCGTGTACGAGATGGCCATGGAGAAGCGTGCGGACGCAGCCATTGCCCGCCACGAAGCCCATATCGCCGAGATCGAGCGCCAGCGCCCGGTACACGTCATCAGCCACGAAACCCCACTCAACATCCCTGGCCTGGGCGATATCACGCCGGAGCGCTTGAACGCGCGTTTTGCCGACGCCCTGACCATCGACGTGCAAGCCGAGCGCCTGCCGGAACCGGTACTAGAAACACCGGCCCCAGCAGAGGCCTCCACCACCGCCGCTGTCTTCACCCTCCCACCGAGCCCGGCCCTGCGCTACCGCCAGTGGCGCGAGCTGGAAGAGCGCGTGCAGGCCGGCGAATCCATCACCTCTGAGCAAGCCCAGCGCTGGTTCGAGCTGTACCCACAAAGCAAAGAGTTCGCCGCGCAGCAGCGGCAAGCATAAGGAAGCCATTCATGACCAACCTCAAGACCGCAATCACCGCACCCGGCCTGGCTCAGATCGCCAACCTTGGCCTGTGCGATATCGCCTTGGAGCGTGCCGTGTCGCGCACCGCCAGCCTGCCGGGCCTGGTTTGCTTCTACGGCCCCAGCGGCTACGGCAAGAGCAGTGCCGCCGCCTGGGTCGCCAATGCGCGCCGTGCCTACTACGTGCAGGCCCGCAGCGTCTGGAGCAAGAAGCACACCCTCAAGGCGATCCTGGCCGAAATGGGCATCAAGGCGGGCGGCACCATTGCCGAGATGGCCGACCAGGTAGCCGAGGAACTCGCCACCAGTGGGCGCCCGCTGATCATCGACGAGATGGATCACCTGGTAGACCGTGGCGCCGTCGAGCTGGTGCGCGACATCTACGAAGCCAGCCAGGCAGCCATCCTGCTGATTGGTGAAGAGATGCTGCCGACCAAGCTCAAGAAGTTCGAGCGCTTCCACGGACGAGTCCTGAGCTGGGTGCCTGCGCAGCCCGTGACCCTGGAAGACGCTCGCAACCTGGTGCCGGTCTACAGCGGCCGGGTCAACATTGCCGAGGATCTGCTGGCCCATGTGGTCACCATGGCACATGGCTCGGTACGGCGCGTGGCGGTCAATCTGGAGCTGCTGGCCGAAAACGCCTTGACCCATGGCCAGGCGCAACTGGCATTGGCCGACCTGAAACGCCTGGGCATCGAGCTGTACACCGGGGAAGCGCCGAAGCGGAGGGTCAACTAATGGCCCGCAAACCAGCACACCTGGAAATGGTCGGCGGCAAGTCCCCGCGCCAGCACATCTGGGAGGCCATTCGCAAAAACCGGAAAGGCTTCACCCGCTACACGATTGCACGTCGCTCCGGCCAGGATGACACCGCCGTGAAGGGCTATATCTCCGGGCTGATGAAGGCCGGTTACATCGCCCATGCTCGTGAGTTCTCGCGACTGGAAGAGGTCACTTACCACCTAGTGCGCGACAACGGCGTCGAGGCGCCGAACCTGGATCAGCGCGGGCGGCAAACCCGCGCCGGCCTGGCCACAGAGGCCATCTGGCGCACCCTGCGCATTCTCGGCCCTGCCAGTGCGCTGCAAGTGGCCAGCTATGCCAGCGCCTGCGGCAGCGAGGTCAAGCCCAGCACCGTCGAGCGCTACTGCGCAGACCTGTTGCGTGCTGGCTATCTGGAGCGCAGCGAGTCTGGTTATCGCCTGCTGCCGCGCCGCTACACCGGCCCCAAGCCGCCCATTGTCCAGAAGCGCATCGACCGCCAGGTCTATGACCCGAACCTGGATCGTGTGGTGTGGGCGCCCTGCGAGGCGCAAGCGCAACCAGAGCTGCCAGAGCTGACCTGGCTGCGTATCGAGAATGAGCGTTTGCGCGGACTGCTGGGTGAGTGGCTCGGCCTGGATGACTGGGCGGATGAACTGATTGCCCCTAAAGCACTGGTGGAACGCACCCAGGCGGAGGTGCAGCCATGACCTGGCTCGAACTTCTCCGCGCAGAAGTCTCCGCTACAAGCATGCGTCAGGCCGGTGAACGACTGGGTATCTCGCGCACAGCGGTAAGCCTGTGCCTGTCGGAGAGCTACCCAGCCAGCACCAAGAACATTGAGAACAAGGTGTTGGATGTGCTCGGCAAAGTGGACTGCATGGCTCTTGGCGAACCTATCACCCCGACCATGTGCCGCAGCCACCGCGAGCGCAAGGCTCCCTTGCACAACCCCGTTGCCATGCAGATCTGGCGCGCCTGCCAGCACTGCCCGCACAACCCCAACTGCACAGCACAGGAGCAACGTTATGGCAGCCACTGAGCCCCGCCCTTTGAAGGTACTGACCGAAGGCCATCGGGCCAAGGTCGCCAACTTTAACCAGGCGTGCCGCGACCTACAGCGCATGGGCGTCCGCTTGCACCGCATAGACCTGGTCGAGAACTGCCTGGCCATCGATCACGAAAGCGGTCATCGCCTGGTTAAACAGCGCCAGGTCATCGGCCTTACCAGCCGCTCTTCTGCGGGCAGCACGTTCTACACCGCGCAGTTTCAGGGCGTAACCCTGGAGTGGCGCCGCCCCATCAGCTACCTCGACCTGCAAACCATTCACTGAGGAAACGAACATGACCGAACAACAAACCATTCCAGCCGGCTACCGGCAAGACGCCCAGGGTCGCCTGATCCCTGAGAGCATGATCAAGCCCATTGACGTTGAGCGTGACCGACTGGTGCGCCACCTGATAGACCGCGCCAGCGAACTGAACCACGAGCTGGCTGACTTCAAGGCAGTTGCCTTTGGCGACGTACGCGCCTTCATCGAAATGAGTTTCGAGGAATACGGCGCAAAGCTGGGCGGCAAGAAAGGCAATGTCACGCTGCTGTCTTTCGATGGCCGCTACAAACTCCAGATTGCAGTGCAGGACTCCATCAGCTTCGACGAGCGCTTGCATGCTGCACGCGCGCTGATCGACGAGTGCTTGGCAGAGTGGACGGCAGGCGCCCGCCCCGAGGTCGTAACCCTGGTCAACGACGCATTCCGCACCGACACCAAGGGCGAGATTCGCACTGCCCGCGTGCTGGCTCTGCGCCGTCTGGAGATCGCCGACGAGCGCTGGAAGCGTGCGATGAAAGCCATTGGCGAGGCCTGCCAAGTGGCCAGCTCCAAAGAGTATCTGCGCCTGTACGTGCGCGTTGGCGATACCGATGAGTACCGCCCGATCAGCCTCGACCTGGCTGCGATTGCTCTGCCGGCCGAGCAGCTCCTGCAACCGGCGCCGGGAGTGCACTGATATGAGCAAGGTCTACGCAACCTGCACCATCGGCGGCTTGATCCGCTTTACCGAAGAGACACCTGGCGAGGGGCAATTCGCTCTGGCAGTGGGCGAACTGGAAGTTGTGCGCCAGGTAATCCGAGCCACAGCCGCTCCAACCAGCGCGCCAGAGCGTGCAATTGCCTGGCGTGTACCTGGTGCTGACGACAACGCGGAAGCCCGCAGCAACCTCGGTGCGATTGCTCGCTACATCCAGCAGCTCAGCGTTCGCGACGTGCCGGGCTTTCGAGCATTGGGAGCCTGAGCATGAGCAAGGTCACTTTCATTCTGGAAGACCAGGACGGTGAAGTGCGGCTGACGCTCGACCTGCGCCAAAGCGATGAGCGCATGCCGGCTGGCCGCCTTGCCGGTGAGCTGTACGCGGATGCAATGCAGCGCATGTACCTGGCCCGCGTTCCGGCCTGCTACCGGCACCCGCCATCCAACACCGTCCATTGAGCGAAACCGCCCCCGGCCTGTGGCCGGGGATGGTCTGCCAGGCGTGGTTGCCTGGTACTGACGAGCAGCCGAGGAATCAATGCAATCAACAGCCGCACGGCACTACGCAGATAATCTCGCTCCCTATCGGGTGAGCGGGCCAACTGCGCTTAGCTTCTCTGGTGGCCGTACCAGCGCCTACATGGCGCGCCAAGTTCAACTCGCCAATCCCAGCGCAAACGTCACCTATCTGTTTGCCAATACCGGCAAAGAGCGCGAGGAAACACTTGAGTTCGTTCGTCGCTGTGATGACGAGTGGGGGCTTGGCATTGTCTGGGTCGAGTACAGGGATCACAAGCCAGGCTTTGAGGTAGTCACCTTTGAAACTGCCAGCCGCAATGGCGAGCCGTTCGAGGCGTGCATTCGCAATCGTCAGTACCTGCCTAATCCGGTCACTCGCTACTGCACGGTAGAGCTGAAAATTCGTGCCATGCACAAGTACCTTAAAAGCCTAGGTTGGGCCGATGGGGACGGGCAATGGGATCAGATGGTGGGGATTCGCGCCGACGAATACCGCCGCGTGGCCAAGATACGAAAGCGTGGCACCAGTACCGAAACGCCACGTGAGCAAATGCGCATGCCGCTAGCAGATGCTGGTGTCACGGTGCGAACGGTTGGTGAATGGTGGAAGTCCCAGTCATTTGACCTGGCGTTGCCAAGCGTGAATGGCAAGACCCTGTTGGGGAACTGCGACCTTTGCTTCCTCAAGGGAGCGTCCCAGGTCTACAGCATCATTGCCTCTGACATTCACTCGGCCGACTGGTGGGCGCAGATGGAAACCGTGGTCGAGTCGGGGGGGCGAGCCGTCACTTTCCGCAAGGATCGGCCCAGCTATGCCCAGATGCAGGCCTATGCACAGGCTCAGCGAAACCTTTTCTCCGATGCTGCTGATGATGGCATCGAGTGCTTCTGTGGAGATTGATATGACCCAGCGCAGCATCAGCCTCGCAAAAATCCACATCGCCAAGACCCAGCTCGGCCTCGATGACGACACCTACCGCGCCGTGCTTCGCCGCGTGGCGGGAGTCTCGTCGGCGAAAGAGCTGGAGCCTCGGCAGGTTGGCCGGGTGCTTGCCGAGTTCGAACGCCTGGGGTGGAAGCCGAAGGCCAAACCAAAGGGCCGCGCAAGGCCGAACCCTGCCGCCAGCCGCACGACGGTAATGAGCAAAGTGGAAGCCATGCTGGCCGAGGCCGGCCGGGCATGGGAGTACGCGGACGGCATGGCCGCGAAAATGTTCAAGGTCGAGCGCGTTGAGTGGCTAGATGACAGCCAGCTCTATCGGCTGATGCAGGCGCTGATTATCGACGCTGATCGCCACGGGAGGCTGTGATGGATCTGAGTCAGCTTCAGGAGCTTTTGCCAGAGAACGTGCGGGACATGGTTGCCCGCATCGGCCTGCCTGCCACGCTGGTGGTAGTGGATCGCCTGGGCGGTACTACCTGGCGCGTAGCCGAGGGCAAGACCCCCGAAGGTGAAGCCAAGCGCGCGGCGCTGGCCGACCTGGTTGGTAGCGAGATCGAGGAGCTGTTGCATCGCGAATATGCCGGTGACGAGTTCTACCTGGCGCGCTGCCATGCTGCGGTACAGCGCTGGCGCAACATCGAGATCAACCAGCGGTTTGAGCAGGGTGTTCGAGAGGGCGTGACCGCTCGCACCCTGGTCGCCGAGCTGGCTCGCGAATACAAGCTGAGCGACCGCCGCGTGTGGGACATCCTGAAACAGCACCTCCCGCCAGTTGAGCAGGGAACGCTGTTTCACTGAGGCGCGCTACCACGAGATCGGAAAAGCGCAATAGACATTCAACGGGATTTGGTGAACTGGTTTTGGCTTGCGTATCCAAAAACCTGCCATAGCATGGGTGTCGGCATAACACCGACGGAGCAGAACATGCTGAACCAAGAAATCCAACGCCTGCTGGAACGAATGAACCTGATCGGTCGCAGTTTGTCAGTGATCGCTGACCTGACGGCGCCAGAGCCAGACCTGCACCTGGTCGACCGCAACGACCTGAGCTGCCTGATCAGCCTACTACGCGAAGAGCATGACCAGATCAGAAAGGGACTGGTGATCGCCCTGAACACCCAAGGCCCCGTATAGTACGGGGCTGCTCTTACGAACACAGAAGGATCGCTTAATGAGAGCCCTGCTTATATTGTTCGCCTTGCTGCCGCTTGTATCCGTGGCGCAGATCGAGGACGCCTACACGGATGCCGAGGCAGCCGCCAAGGCCAAGGAGCTGATTGCAAAGGCCATGGAGCTGCGCGCAGAGGCGGGCAAGCTCTGCGGCAAACAGGGCACAGGCAACAAGCTCAGCGCCCTGGCCCTGGTCGCTCAAGATCAGTTGGACGCCTGGCCGGACGATCACTTGAAATACCGAGCCCTGTTCCCGTACCACGCGTGCCGCCAGTCGATGGTCAACGTGCAGAGCTATGCACAGACGTGCGCGCTGGGTAGCTACAAGGGAGAGGCAGCCAGCTATGATCAGCGGCGCTGGAAAGAAGACACCGCCGAGTGTGCGGCTTCGATAGAGAATCCAGACCTCTCACTGAAAGACATTCAGTAACCAGAGCCCCGCCCCGAGCGGGGCTCTTGCTATGCGCTGAACCCCTTCCCGTAACCCCTTGAACCCGTGCCGCCGAACATGGCGGCATGGAGAACAGAACCCACCGCCCTCTGCGTCACGCGCGCGACTATGCCCAGGCCATCGTTGATGCCTACGGCGATGTCGCGCAGCAACGCGCCATCTTCGAGGCCTGCCCGCTGGAGCTGCGAGCCATGGCGCGCGCGATGGCCAAGGCTGCGCTGGACAAGCTGGAGGCTCGCCAACGTCAGTTGACCGAGCTGCGCTCCCTGACCCAAGCCGCGCGCCAGCGCGACACCACGCCCTATGCCCCGAGTCCGGGGTATTCCCAACTCAAGAAATCCGTACCGGAGGTGGGCAATGCGCACCTATCCGCACTGCGCGCGGCCGTCGCGCGCCCGCAAGGAACGCCCCATGCCTGAACCCACTGCAACCTCCGCCGCTGCCAGCGGCGCATTGATCAAGTACTTCGGCCTGCACATCGGTGCGGGCGCCCTGGCTGCCGCGCTGGGCTTCCTGGTGCTGTGGCCACGCACGATGAAGGAAGGCTTCGCCCGCCTGTTCAGCACCATCGTCGCCAGCTCGGTATTCGGCCCGGTGCTGGTGGTGCAGATGCACAGCGCCCGGCCGGAGCTGTTCGCCTCGGCCTCGGCCGTGGCCGCGCTCTACGGCCTGGAGCCGGCCTTGGGCCTTCTATTCGTCGCCACGCCGCTGCTGGTTATCGCCGGCCTGCCCGCGTGGTGGCTGATCGGCGCCGCTCTGCGCTTCTTCGAGCGCGACGGTGATTCCTGGCTGGGCGCCCTGGCCCAGTGGTTCAAGCGCAAACTGGAGAGCTGAGATGCAGAACCAACCCCGTGGCATCCGCAACAACAACCCCGGCAATATCGACTACAACCCACGCAATGCCTGGCAAGGCCAGTTGCCGCCCGACGCCCGCATCGAGTCGCGCTTTGCCCGCTTCGACACCTCGCAAAACGGCATCCGTGCGCTGGCCAAGCTGCTGCTGAACTACCGCAAGATTCACGGCCTGCGCACCGTCGAAAGCCTGATCGCGCGCTGGGCGCCCTCGAACGAAAACGACACCAAGGCCTATGCCCGCGCCGTAGCCGCCGAAGTCGGCGTGCCGATGCAGGCCGTCATCCATCTTGACCAGCCGACGCTGGAAAAGCTGGTTACCGCCATCATCCGTCATGAGAACGGCAAGCAGCCCTACAGCGCCGAGCTGATCGCTGCAGCGGTGGGCGAGGTGCTGTGATGGCTAAGCCCACCGAGTATCTGGACTGGGAAGGCCTGCGCGAGCTATGGCGTGAAATCCCAGACTGCCGCGCCGCCTGGGTGCGCGCCTACTTGGCAGACAAGCTGCGCCAAGGGCTTTGCAAAGTTCGACGTGCCCTCTGGCCAATAGCAGCCATGACGCTGGTTGCCTTCGGCCTGAACCTCTTGGCCTACAGCCTCGGTGGGTCTTTTGCGCGTGGTGTTGTCGATGCCTCTGCTGGCTGGCAACTCCAGATCCAGATCGAGGTGAAGTAATGAGCCTACGCCTGATCCTCTCCGCGCTACTGGCCGCAGCCATGGCGCTGTTCGGCACCTGGTGGGCGGGCTACTTCGCGGGCAAGGCGGCAGGCGCTGCCGCCTGCGCCCAAGGCCAGGCCGAGGACTACCGCACCCTCCTGGCCGAGAGCGGCAAGCAGCTCAGCAGCTCCCAGCAGCAAAGCAACGCGCTGTTCCAGCGCCTGAGCGGCCAGGCCCAGTACGACGAAAAAACCACAAAGGAGCTACGCGATGCGCTCGCCGAAACTGCGGCTGATCGTGCTGCCTGCCGCTTTGCTGCTGGCGTCATGCAGCAGCTCGAAGATGCTCGCCAACGTGCCGCCAAAGCCACTACCGGCGGCCCTGGCGCAACCCTGCCCCCTGCCGGTGGCGACGGCGGATAACAGCGCCGACGCGGCCGTGGTGGCCCTCAAGCAACTGTATGACCAATACGGCATGTGTGCCGGCCTGCACTGGGACACAGTGCAGCACTACCAGAAGGACTGAATCCATGAAGGAACAGCAGGAAGAAACGCAACTGGAGCTGCTCAAGCGCATCGACGGACGACTGGAGCGATTCGAGGAACGCCTCCCGCAGATCGAGCGCAGGGCGGTTACTTATGGAGCGCTCTCGGGCGCTATTTCGGGTGGTCTGGTGACCTGCGGGTTGCTGATCGCGCGCATGAAGCTCGGCATTTAAGGAACGCCCATGGCTCACCCCAAGGAAACCCGCGACGGTGTTCGCCGCGCCTATGTGCATGACCGCCAATCCCTGGAGGTGGCAGCGGCCATGCACGGGGTGAGCTATGGCACTGCTCGCCGCTGGAAGCAATCGGCCCAAGATGCCGGGGACGATTGGGACAAGGCCCAGTCCGCCCAGCTTCTGGCCGGTGGCGGCATTGAGGACGTAGCCCGCCAGGTGCTGGCCGGCCTGGTCACTCAGTTCCAGGCGACCATGGAAGCGGTGCAGCTCGACGCCGAGATCAAGCCCGCTGCAAAGGTGCAGATGCTTGCTAGCCTGGCCGACGCCTACAACAAGACCGTCAGTGCCTCCAAGCGTGTACTGCCGGAAACCAGCGCCCTGGCCACGGCCATGGAGGTGCTGCAGAAGCTGGCGACCTTTATCCGTGAACGCTTCCCCCAGCATGCCCCGGCGTTTGCCGAGGTGCTGGAGCCGTTTGGCGAACTGGTGGCTAAGGAGCTGGGCTGATGAAAGCCAAGAACTTCCTGGCCGATATCGTCCAGCTCGCCGCCAACTTTCGCCGTCAGATCGAGGCCGAGGTTGATGGCTTCGACCCGAACCCGGCCGCCAGCGCCGAGCGGCGCAAGCGGGCCAGGGATGACTACGAGTACTTCGCGCGCACCTACTTCCCGCACTACGTGAAGAAGGGCAACGCGCTGCTGCATGACTACGTCTACAAGCGCCTGCCCGAAATGGTGGACAGCCCCGAGGGGCAGCATGAAGCTGTCGCCGCGCCGCGCGGTAACGCCAAGTCCACCCTTGTTACCCAGATCGGCGTGATCTGGTGCGTGGTCACCGGCCGCAAGCGTTACCCGCTGATCATCATGGACGCCTTCGAGCAGGCGGCCACCATGCTGGAGGCCATCAAGGCCGAACTGGAGTTCAACCCCCGGCTGCTGATGGACTTTCCCGATGCAGCGGGCAAGGGCCGCGTCTGGCAGGTCGGCACCATCGTTACCGTCAATGACGCCAAGATCCAGGTATTCGGCTCCGGCAAGCGCATGCGCGGTCTGCGCCATGGCCCGCACCGGCCTGACCTGGTGATCGGTGACGACCTGGAAAACGACGAGAACGTCCGTAGCCCCGAGCAGCGGGACAAGCTGGAAAACTGGCTGAAGAAAACCGTACTCAGCCTTGGCCCAGCCGATGACAGCATGGACGTGTTCATCATCGGCACCATCCTGCACTACGACTCGGTGCTGTCACGCCTGCTCAACAACCCGCTTTGGAAGCGGCGCAAGTTCAAGGCCATCATCGAATGGCCGCACCGCATGGACTTGTGGGAGGCGTGGCAAGAGATCCTGCTGAACGATGGCGAGGATGCGGCGCGAGCCTTCTACGCCGCACGCGCCCAGGACATGGAACAAGGGGCCGTGGTCTGCTGGCCGGATGGCCAACCCTTGTACAAGCTGATGCTCAAGCGCGCCCGCGATGGCAGCGATGCCTTCGACTCCGAGCAACAGAACGACCCCGTACAGGGCGATAACGCCCCGTTTGCCGCCTGCATCACCTTCTGGGTCAATCGCCTGAGCGAGTGGCTGTTCTACGGTGCTTGTGACCCGTCGCTGGGCAAGCATGGGGCACGCCGAGACCCGTCCGCCATCCTGGTCGGGGGCTTCAACCGTGAAACCGGCATCCTGGATGTAGTCGAGGCCAGCATCCGCAAGCGCCTGCCGGACAAGATCATTGAAGACATCATCAGCTATCACAAGGCCTACCGCTGCCTGGTGTGGGGCGTGGAGGCCGTGCAGTTCCAGGAGTTCCTCCGCACCGAGCTGGTCAAGCGCTCGGCCAAGGCCGGCTTCCCGGTGCCCGCCAGGGGCGTGACCCCGCATGCGGACAAGCTGCTGCGCATCGAGAGCCTACAGCCGCACATGGTCAATGGCCTGATTCGCCTGCACCCCAGCCAGCGCGTGCTGGAGCAGCAGTTGAAACACTTCCCGGCCGCTGACCACGACGACGGCCCGGACGCCCTGCACATGCTCTGGATGCTGGCTACCACCGGCTTTGCCACGTTCGAGTTCACCCCGGCGCCAGGCCGGCACACGGTCGAGGGCTCGCGCCTCGGTGGCGATATGGACATGGGCGGCTTCGGCCATGGCGGGGCCTGGTGAAGTGCGAGCTGCTGATCACCCAATGCCGCGACCACCTCATGTGGTACGCGCGCCTGGTCGGTCAGCGGGTGCCGCTGCTGGCCATCGAGCCGGACTGCTACCTGAGCCGCGAGCCGGCCGGCTTCGTGAACATCGTTAAACACAGTGACGCCGAGATCGTCTCGGCAGAGGAATGCGACAAATGACGCGCATCGTAGATATCCACGGACGCCCCTTCGAGCGGGAGGCCCTGCGCGAGCAACAGACATCGCGCCTGGCCCAACTGCACAGCGAGTACGCCGACCACCCGTCCAGCGGTCTGACTCCCGCCCGCTTGGCGCAGATCCTGCGCGAGGCCGAGCAAGGCAACATCCGCGCACAGTGCGAGCTGTTCCAGGACATGGAAGAGAAAGACGCACACATGCTGGCCGAGATCGGCAAGCGGCGCCGCGCCCTGACCACCGTTGACTGGGAGGTGGCGCCGCCACGCAACGCCAATGCTGCCGAGAAGGCAGAGGCCGCCTGGCTGAATGAGGTGCTCCAGGATCTGCCTGACTTCGAGGATCTGTTGTTCGACATGCTCGATGCCATCGGCAAGGGCTTCGCGGGCATCGAGCTGGAATGGCAGATGCTGGGCCGTGAGTGGATTCCGGCCGCGTTCAATTACCGTGAGGCCTCCTGGTTCCAGCTCGACACGGAAACGCGCACGGAACTGCGCCTGCGTGACGGCAGCCCCGAGGGCGAGCCACTCAACCCGTTCGGCTGGATCGTCCACCAACACAAGGCCAAGTCGGGCTACGTGGCGCGCGGCGGCTTGTACCGCGTGCTGGCCTGGCCCTACCTGTTCAAGAACTATGCGGTTCGTGACCTGGCCGAGTTCCTGGAGATTTACGGGCTACCGCTGCGCCTGGGCAAATACCCGCCGGGCTCCAGCAATGAGGACAAGGCGACCCTGCTGCGTGCAGTGGTCAGCATCGGGCATAACGCCGGGGGCATCATCCCCGAAGGTATGTCGATGGAGTTCAAGGAGGCTGCCTCGGGCTCGCACCAGCCCTTTGACTGGATGGTGCAATGGGCGGAAAAGAGCATGTCCAAGGCCATCCTGGGCGGCACCCTGACCACCCAGGCCGACGGCAAGACGGCCACCAATGCTCTTGGCCAGGTACACAACGAAGTGCGCCACGACCTGCTCAAGAGCGATGCCAAGCAGGTAGCAACGACGCTGCGTCAGTACCTGCTGTACCCGCTCCTGGTGCTCAACCGTGGCGGCAACCGCGACCCGCGCCGTCTGCCTCGCTTTCACTTCGACCTGGTCGAGTCCGAGGACATGGGCGCCTATGCCGAGGCGCTGCCCAAGCTGGCCGGCGCCGGCTTGCGTATTCCCACACGCTGGGCGCATGAGAAGCTGCGCATCCCGGAGGCTGGCAAAGATGAGCCCGTCCTGCAGGCAAGCCAGGCCGGCGAACCTGCCGGAACGATAGCCGCCCGCCAGGTTGCGCTGCGTACAGCCGCGCCTGCCTCTGACCCGCTGGACGATCTTGGCGACGTCCTTGCCAGTGAGTGGCAACCCGTCGAAGCCATGCTGGCGCCAGTTCAGCAACTGCTGGCGTCCTGCAAGAGCATCGAGGAGTTCCGCAACCGGCTGCCGGAGGTAGTCGGCCAGCTCGACGCCGCTGATGTGGCCGAACTGATCGCGCAAGGCATGTTCGCAGGCCATCTGGCCGGTCGTACCGGGGCCGTCTGATGGCAGACGTTGAACTGCGGCCACTGCCACCGGCCGAGGCCATCGAGTTCTTCCGCCAGAAGGGCTACGCCATCAGCTTCGACCACCAGGACGTCTGGCAGGCGCAGCACCAGGCAGCCTTCACTGTGGCCAAGGTGATGCAGCTCGACCTGCTCCAGGACATCCGCGCGGAGATCGACCGCGCCCTGGCCGAAGGCACCACGTTGGCCACCTTCCAGAAAGAGCTGATGCCCAATATGCAGGCCCGAGGCTGGTGGGGGCGCCAGGTGATGCGTGACCCGCTGACCGGTGAGGACAAGGAAGTCCAGCTCGGCAGCCCGCGCCGGCTCAAGGTGATCTATGACACCAACCTGCGCACCGCCCACTCCGAAGGCCAATGGCAGCGCATCCAGGACAACAAGGAGGCCTTCCCGTACCTGGAGTACGACGGCAACAACTCCGAGCACCCACGCTTGCAGCACTCGGCCTGGGATGGCCTGACGTTGCCCGTGGACGATCCGTTCTGGCTCGCCCACTTCCCAGTCAAGGAATACGGCTGCAAGTGCCGGGCGATTCCACGCACGGCCAGCCAGGTCGAGCGCTCAGGCAAGCCTGTCGGGCCAGCCCCAGTGGTGCCCAAGGTGCAGTACGTCAACCAGCGCACGGGGGAAGTTCAGCAGATCCCGGCCGGGGTCAACCCATCATTCCACTATCCACCGGGCGGGCGCCGTGCCAGCTTGGCCAAGCATCTGGTCGAGAAGCTGGAGGCGGCGCCGCCACCCATGGCCCGTGCCAGCATCGCCGACCTGGTGGGTGGGCAGACGTTCGCCGAATGGTATCGCCGGCCGGCTGGGGCCTTTCCGCTGGCCTATCTGTCGCGGCAAGTGGCAGAGCGCCTGGGCGCCAGGACTCAACTTGTGGCGCTCTCCGAGGACACCCTGGCCAAGCAGTTGCGTGAGCACCCCGAGATCACTGTGGGCGAATACACCATGGTGCAGGCAACCCTGGATCGCGGTCGCGAGATCCTCGACCGCGACGGCTCGCTGATCTACGTCCTGGAAGAAGAGGACGGCTATGTCACCGTGCTGAAGGCAACCAAAAGTGGCAAGGCGGTGTTCATGACCAGCCTGCGGCGGCTGAGCCGTGATGCAGCGAGGCGGGATAGGGAGATTCAGCGGCTGCTGAGAAAGGCAAGGTAATGCAGACGGTGGGGCCTCCCGCCCAGGTCGAAACCTGGAAACCCCACATGGCCCTCCGCAGCAAGCTGCGTGGTACGGCCGGGAGAATGTCACCGTGTCGCGTCTGCCTGTTCACTATAGCACCGGATATGGCGAATCGAGCGACCGCCTGTAAGGCCTGCTGCTGCGTTTTTCTGAGGCAGCCAGCCGCGACGGTGTGGGTTTTTGATGTGCGTGCTTTTTAACGGGGGGTTAACGGGGTCGCTGGTGGGGTAGGATCGCTTCCCGTGCATGGAGGAAAGCATGAAGAAGATAATCGTGGCCGTGGCAACCCTTGTAGCTGGCGCAGTGGTAGCGCAGTTAGTGAATCTGTATCTAACGCGCGATATAACAGATGCTGCTTTTGCCAACATCTACTCCGCTCTTACCACCCCAGTGACTCCGCTCTGGTTACTTCTTCTGCTTGCTGCGTGCACTTTTTTCCTTATAGGCCTGGGCATATTGGACATGATCAAGATCGCCAAGCTGCAGGGGCGGATAGTCGAGTTAACCTGTACAGAGGCAAAACCAGCAGGCCCAGTGTCCATGGATACTCCCGCAGACAAGCCAGACGGGAGGATGAACGAAAATATCGTCTTGGCTTTAGATCTGGTGCAGCTTGATACAAACCAGGTTCTGGTGCTTGCGTTTTTGGGGGATTGTTACGCAGAGGATGGTCACGGAAATGTTTCCTCCTTGGATATCTCTCAGGAGACAGGCCTCACGTTACTTCGCACAGAGCAGGTTCTTGAACAACTGCAAGGCCTGGGTCTGGTTAAGGATGCGCTCGTGATTGGTATCAAAAGGCTCTATAGCCTCAGCGCGATAGGACGAGAGTGGCTGCTCGCGCATGGACATGCGTAGCTGTTTAGTCGCTGAACCCCTTCCCGTAACCCCATAAGTCCATGCCGCCGACACTGGCGGCATGAAAAACAAAGCCCCCCGTCATACTGCCTTCGCCGCCTGCACCATCGAGCTGCAGGCCGACGGTACAGCTATCCAGCTCTTGCCGGCCGGCTCCTTCAAGGCCCGCGACGGCCGCCCGCACGACGTAGCCACCGGGCACTGGCTGATAAATGCCACCATCGCCGCCCAGGTGATAGCGCTGGCAGCAGCCCGTACCACTGACTTCGTCATCGACTACGAGCACCAGACCCTCAACAGCGAGAAGAACGGCAAACCCGCACCTGCTGCCGGCTGGTTCAAGGGCGCTGAGCTGGAATGGCGCGAGGGGCAAGGCCTGTTCGCCACCGCGCCGGAGTGGACGAGCAATGGCGCGGCCTTCATCAAGGCCCGCGAATACCGATACCTGAGCCCCGTTTTCACCTACGACACCCGCACGGGCGCCGTCCTGGAGCTGCTGCACGTAGCCCTTACCAATTACCCCGCACTCGACGGCATGGATTCCCTGCCGGCGCTTGCGGCTGCCCGCTTTCAACTGGCCAGCCCGGCCGCCCCATCCGCAGAGGAGAACCAAAGTGTGAACCGTGAACAACTGATCGCTCTGCTCGGTTTGGCGTCCGACGCCACCGACGAAGACATCCAAACCGCCCTAACCACCGTCAAGGGCAACGCCGACAAGCTGCCCGACATGCAGGCGCAACTGGCCGCCGCTAAGACCCAGTCCGCCGACCCAGCCAAGTTCGTGGGCGTGGAAGTGGTCGAGGCCCTGAAACAAGACATCGCCGCCCTCAAGGCCACCCAGGTGGGCGGCGAGGTAGACGCCCTGGTCAAGGATGGCCTGGCCGATGGCCGCCTGCTGCCCGCCCAGGAAAAGTGGGCGCGCGAGCTGGGCACCAAGGATGTAGCCGCCCTCAAGACCTACCTGGAAACCACCCCGGCCATTGCCGCGCTCAAGCAACAGCAAACCGCTGGCAAGCCCCCGCAGCCCGCCACCGTGGAAGAGCTGGATGCCGAAGCGCTGGCGATCTGCCGCCAGTTGGGCGTCGAGCCCAAAGACTACCTGGCCACGCTCAAGGCGTAAGGAGCCCCCATGCCGCTCGTACATGACCGCAATACCCACATGCAGGAAGCCACCATCGTCAGCGTGCCGCTGGCGGCAAACGCCAAGATCTACGCAGGCGCGCTGACTGTGGCCAACGCCAGCGGCTACGGTGCCCCCGGTAGCACGGCGGTCGGCCTGGCCTACATCGGCCGCGCCGAAGAGGCCGTGGACAACACGGGCGGCGCCAATGGTGCCAAGTCTGTGCCGGTGCGCCGCCTGCGCGCCTTCAAGTGGGCCAACGATGGCTCCATCAACCAGGCCCACCTGCTGAAAACCGCCTACATCGTCGACGACCAGACCGTCGCCGCGACCGATGGCACCAACACCCGCTCCCCGGCTGGCCGCATCGTCGGCATCGATGCCGACGGCGTGTGGGTGGAATAACCGGGATTACCAAGGAGAGCACCCGCAATGCTGATCAATAAACAAGCCATGCTGGCGGCCTTCGTCAGCCTGAAGACCATCTTCAACAATGCGTTCGCCGCCGCGCCCACCACCTGGCAGAAGATCGCCATGGAGGTGCCGAGCAACAGCGGCCAGAACGATTACAGCTGGCTGAGCCTGTTCCCGAAAATGCGCCGCTGGGTGGGCGCCAAGGTCACCAAGGCCCTGGAAGCCTACAAGTACGTGGTGGTCAACGAAGACTTCGAGGCCACCGTCGAGGTCGACCGCAACCATATCGAAGACGACCAGCTCGGCATCTACAAGCCGCAGGCCGAGATGGCCGGCTATTCGTCCGCGCAACTGCCGGACGAGCTGGTGTATGAGGCGATCAACGGCGGCTTCACCAAGCTGACCTATGACGGCCAGTACCACTTCGATACCGACCACCCGGTGGGCACTGGTTTCGTCAGCAATCGCAGCACCGCGCCGCTTTCCAACGCCAGCCAGGCCGCAGCCAAGGCAGGCTATGGCGCCGCGCGCACCGCTATGAAGAAGTTCAAGGACGACGAAGGCCGCTCGCTCAACATCACGCCCAACGTGCTTCTGGTGGGGCCGGGGCTCGAAGACGTGGCCCGCGCGCTGCTCACCGACGCCAAGCTGGCGGACAACACCCCCAACCCCTACAAGGGCACCGCTGAGCTGGTGGTCGATGGCCGCATCGAGTCGGATACCGCCTGGTTCCTGCTGGACACCACCAAGCCCATCAAACCCTTCATCTACCAGCCGCGCAAAAAGCCGGTGTTCGTCTCGCAGACCAACCCGGAAGCCGAGGACGTGTTCAACCTCAAGAAGTACAAGTTCGGCGCCGAAGCCCGAGCAGCGGCCGGCTTCGGCTTCTGGCAGCTCTCGTTCGGTTCGACCGGCACTGGCGCCTAAGGAGGGCTGAGTAATGGCTAACACCACAACCGGCTCCAAGAAAGCCACCAAGGCAAGCACCGACCCGAAAATGCTCGACGGCATCTACGTTCGCAGCCTGCCAGATGTGTTCCGCCGCGCCGGCCACACCTTCACCCGTGAAGGCCACGGCCTGCTGGTTAAGGATCTGACCGAAGAGCAGCTCAAGGCCATCCGCGAGGAACCCATGCTGTCCGTGCAGGAATGCGAGATCCCGGCCACCGCCGAGGATGACGCGCTGCTGCAACAGCAGGCTGGTTCGGAAACCGCACCAACCGGAGGCGCCGCCTGATGTACGCCAGCACCGCCCAACTGCTCGCGCGCTACAGCGCGGACGAGATCGCCCAACGCGCCGACGACAGCATCCCGACCCTGGTGGACGGTGCCCTGCTGGCCAAGGCTGTCCGTGGCGAGCCCCTGGCTGACTACTCCCCAGAGGAGCAAGCGGCAGCCGTGGCGGCGCTGGCCAACGTCGAGCGCGCACTGCGCGACGCCGACAGCACCATCAACGGCTACCTGGCCAGCCGCTACAGAACGCCCGTCACTCAGGCGGCGGACGTCCTGGAGCGTATCGCCTGCCAGTTGGCCCGCTACTTCCTCTATGACGACGGGGCGACCGACCAGGTGAAGAAGAACTACGACGACTCCATCGCCTTCTTGCGTGACGTGTCGCAAGGCAAGGTGCAGCTCGGCCCAGGTGATAGCGGCGCCACTGCACCGGCCTCGGCCGGCGCCGAGATGGTCAGCGAGCCGCTGGTATTCAGCCGCGCCGGCTCCAAGGGGTTCATCTGATGGCCGTCTCTATCAGCATCAACTCCAACCTGCCGCTGGTGCTGCGCGTATTCACCGCCATTCGCCAGTTCGGTGGGCACCCGCACCCCTTGCTACAACAGATTGCCTTCCTGGGCGAGAACAGCACCCGCGCACGCTTCGCCAACCAGACTGACCCGGACGGCCAGCGCTGGAAGCCCAGCCTGCGCGTGCAACTGAACGGAGGTAAGACGCTGACCAAGGATGGTCACCTGGGCGATTCGATCACCAGCCGCGCCGACGATGATGCCGCCGAATGGGGCACCAACCGCATCTACGCGGCGGTTCACCAGTTCGGCGCCACCATCCGCGCCAAAGCTGGCAAGTACCTGCGCTTTCCTGTGCCTGGCTTCGGCTGGGTCTCGAAGACGCAAGTCACCATCACGGCCAGGCGCTTCCTAGGCCTGTCCCGTGAGGATGAGGCCGACATCCTCGGCCTCGCCAGTCGCTACATCAGCGACCTGATCCGGCGCAGCGCGCCTGCCGGAGGTGCCTGATGCTCGGCGCTCTGGAAAGCGAACTGGTCGCACTGATCAAGGAGAGCCCACTAGGCCGGAGGCTAAAAGCCGTCGATAGCCTGCCGGACACCCCGGACAAGGACGTTATCAAGCGCTGGGGCGTGGATGCCCCAGCGGCCTACGTGGTTGCCATGGACGGCTCTATTACAGGCGACAGCACCGAGCTCAAGTTCGTGGTGGTGCTGGTGGCCAAGAACGCCAGCGGCGTGAAAGAAGCGCGCCACGGCAGCGGCAGGGTCATTGGCCTGTACCAGATGCTCGATGCAGCCATCGCCGTGCTCAACAACGGCCGCACCGAAGGTGCGAGCTGGCGCGCCACTGCGTACCAGATGCTCCAGGACGTCGAGCTGCGTAACCAGGGGCTACAAGCGGCCATGGTCGCGGTCGAGTCGCTGGTGGACACCCCGCAGCCCGACGACGAGTCACTCGACCTGGGCGACTTCCTGGAGTTTCACGCCGATTACGACCTGGAACCCCGCACGCCAGCAGAGCACGCCCGTTGGCTCGACGAGAACCACGACGCGCCCGCGCCCGACATGCAGGCGCACATCAACCCGCAGGAGGGGACATGAGCAAGACCGTTTACCTGGTGCCCGGCAAGGGCCTCAAGGTTCGCCACCCGCAGGGCGGCTACCTCGCCGAAGAAGGCGACAGCGTTGTACTCGACAGCTACTGGCGCCGCCGTGTCGCCGAGGGCTCCGTCACCGAAGGCAAGGCGCCCAGTGCCAAAAAAGGCGCAAAGGAGTAACCCATGGCCGAGAACGTCAGCTTCAACGAGATCCCCGACAACATCCGCGTGCCGGGCATCTATATCGAGATCGATCCGAGCAAGGCCGTGGGTGGCAGCGCCACCATGGAGCGCCGCCTGCTGCTGATTGGTCAACGCACCTCGGCCGGCCAGGTCGCGGCGCTGACCCCGATTCGCCTGGGCAGCCAGGCCGGCGACCAGGCTGCGGCTGCCTTCGGTCAGGGCTCCATGCTGCATGCTATGGCGGCGGCGGCCCGCAAGGCCCGTGAGTACGTCGACATCTGGGCTATCGGCCTGGATGACAACGCCGAAGGCCAGCAAGCCACCGGCAAGGTCACCTTTTCGGCCAGCCCGACCAGCAGCGGCACCCTGGCCCTGTACATCGGCGGCGCACGCGTGCAGTTGGGCGTTGTAGCTGGCGATGCCGCCACCGGCCTGGCCACCCGCCTGGCCGCTCTGGTCAACGCCGACGTCGACCTGCCCGTGACCGCAGCAGCCGTTGCGGCTGAGGTGACGCTGACCTGCCGCTGGAAGGGCGAGACCGGCAATGACCTGGATCTACGCCTGAACTACTACGACGGCGAACAGACCCCGGCAGGCCTGGGCGTGGCGCTCACGGCTATGACTGGCGGCACCGGCAACCCGGACGTCCAGGACGCCCTGGATGCCATCGCCGGCCAACAGTACTACAGCATCATCTGCCCCTACACCGACGGCGCCAACATGGTCGCTCTGGAGACCAACATGGTCGAGCGCTGGGGGCCGATGGAGGTGATGACCGGGCATGTGTTCAACGCCAAGCGCGGCAACCATGGCCAACTGACCACCTGGGGCAACACCCGCAACTCCCCGCACATCAGCACCTTGGGCCTACACGACGTGCCCAACCCGGTGTGGGTGGCTGCGGCTGTCTGGGGCACCGTGGTCGAGTACTACGGCAGCCAAGATCCGGCGCGCCCGTTCCGCAGCCTGGTGCTGACTGGTCTCATGCCTCCGGCCGAGAAGAACCGCTTCACCCGGCCGGAGCGCAACCTGATGCTGTACGACGGCATCAGCACCTTCACCGTCGACAGCGGCGGCCAGGTGCTGATTGAGGTGGTCATTACCAACTACCAGGAGAACAGCTTCGGCCTGCCCGATATCAGCCTGCTGCGCCTGGAAACCAAGTGGACGGCCGACCTCATGCGCTACCGCTTCAACGCGGCGGTCGCCCGTGACTACCCGCGCCACAAGCTGGGCGACCGGGCCATTCCCGGCCAGGCCATCGCCACCCTGACCACCATCCGCGCCACGCTGATCGGCGAGGCCGAGCGCCTGAGTGACGACGGGCTGCTGGAGGATCTGGAGGGCTTCAAGGAAGGCCTGCTGCTCAAGCGCTCCACCGCTAACACCAACCGCGTCAATGCCGTGATGCCGCCGAACCTGGTCAACCAGTTCGACATCTTCGCGGCTGCCGTCCAGTTCCGCCTGTAAGGAGGCCCCATGCAACAACACGGCAGAGCCACCATCACCGTCAACGGCACCCGCCTGCGTTCCAAGAACGGCGCCACCCTGCTCCTGGGCGGGGTAGCCCGTGCGCCCGAAGCGCTGGATAGCGGCGAGGTTGCCTTTGCGGAATCCACCGCCGCCCCTGAGCTGAACTGCAACATCCCGCTGACACGGGATACCGACATCGAGGCGCTGCGCAACCTGACCGGCGCCACCGTGGTGTTCGAGTCGGACACCGGGCGCTCCTGGAGCATCCGCGATGCCTTCGCCGTGGACGCCATCACCGTGGGCGCCGACGTGGCGCTCAAGATCAGCGGCCAGCCAGCCACCCAACTCTAAGGAGTCAGCATGCAAAAGCCACTCACCCATAGCGGCGTGCTGCCGCACGGCCTCTCCATCGAAGGCGTGATCTACAAGCACTTCGACATGCGCGAGGCTTTCCTGGCCGACATGATCGAGGCCGAAGTGGACAGCGGCGGCGCCGGTAACAGCATCCACTACAACGCCCAGCTCGCAGTACGGCAAATGACCCGCGTGCATGACGGCAGCGGCCAGGAGTACACCGGCCCGTTCGTGGTCTCGATGATCAAGAAGCGCGGCGACTTCCTCGCCCTGCGCCAAGGTCAACTCAAGCTGGACGAATTGGGAAACGCCGAGCCGGGCGGCTCCGAGAACATTGGGGCGCCGTCCAGCTAATTGCCTTGAAACACCACTGGAGCCGCGCCGAGATCCTCGCGCTGCCCCACCGCGAGTTCGCCTTCTACCTAAGCAACCTGGTTCGCAAGAATGAGCAATAACCTCAACCTGGCCCTACGCCTTTCCGCTGATGCCACCCGCCTTATGTCCGGGCTGGCCAGGGGCGAAGGCGGCGTGCGCAAATTTGGTCGCGCCGTGAAGGGCGAACTGGATGCACTAGGCCGGTTCGCCGGCTCGGTTGAGGGGCGCCTTGCTCAGTTGGGCCTTGGCGTGTCGGCAGTTGCGCTGGGCGTCCAATCCGCCAACCTGGACAAGGAGCTGACCCAACTCAAGTTGACCGCAGGCGGCACCGCAGATGAAGTCGGGCGCCTGCGCGACACTCTGTTTGCCGCGCAGTCGGCCACCGGCCAAGGCGTGGACGAGTTGAAGGGAGGCGTCGATGCGCTGATCGCGGGTGGCCTGAGCATGGCCGAAGCAATCGCGACGGTTGACCCCATGGCCGAGACGCTGGCCGTGGCAAAGACCAATGCGGACGCCTTGGCCAAGGCCATGGGCGTGGCCAGTAAACAGTTCAATATCGACCTGAGTCAGACCGAGCAGGCGCGTCTGCTGCTCGATCAGATGGTGGTTGCGGGGCGCGCCGGTAACGCCGAACTGGAGAACCTGCCTGACATCTTCGCCCGCATCGGCGGTAACGCGAAGTCGGCAAACCTGGGCATCGACCAAACCTTGGCCCTGGTAGAAACCCTGTCCCTGGTCGAGCCGAACGCCGAACGCCTGGCGACCCTGACGGACAGCACCCTGCGCGTCTTCACCAACGCCAACTACATGCGCGAAGCCAGCAAGGCCACCGGCATCCGCTTCTTCGACCCCGAGGGCAACCGCCGCGACGCCATCCAGGTCATCAGTGATATCAAGGCCCAGTACGACAAGCTGGGCACCGACCGTGACCGCTTCGGCTTCATCTCCAAGGCTTTCGGCAAAACCGACCTGGACACCCAGCGCGGCCTTAAAGCCCTGCTCGATGGCAACTCCCTCAACCGCCTGGACGAAATCTTCGCTGAGATCAACGGCGCAGGCGGCACCATCGCCCGTGACCTGCCCGAAGCCATAGGCAACGCCGTCGACCAAACCGGCCGCCTCAAGGGCGTACTGCGCGAAGCCGCCGATGGCTTCGCCAAGCCAATCAACGACGCCCTGTCCAACGCCATCAAGTGGGGGCTCGATAGCAAAGAGAATGGCGGCCTCGGCCTCGACGGAACCGACATCATCGCTGGCGGCGCGCTGGGCGCACTCGGCCTGTTCGGCGCGGCCCGCTACGGCGGCAAAGCCTTCAGAGGGCTGGCCGGAAAGTTCGGCGGCGTGGCGGCAGGCGTTGCCACCGGCAAGGCCCTGGAAGAGGCGGCCGGCGTGCAGCCCGTCTACGTCGTCAATATGCCAGGCGACTTCGGCGGCCTGGGTGGTATCGACAAGGTCGCCAGCGCGGCTGGCGAGCTGCTCAACCCGAAGACCTTCGGCAAGATCCGCACCACCATCGGCCTGCTGGGTGCAAGCAACCTTTCCGCACTTCCAGCATATGGCGCCGGAGCCATGGCTACGGCCGGGGTGGCGGTAGCAGGCGCAGGCGCTGCTGGATACGGCGTGGGCACCCTGATCAGCGACTACCTGCTCACCAGCGAAGGGCCGCTGGGCTCAGACATGGGCGCCAGGATCGGCGACGCCATTGGCGAGGCCGTGGCCTACGCCATTTCTCCCTTCAGTGCTGAGGCCCGTGCCGCCATCGAGGCCAACAAGCGCGCGAATGAAGTGACCGGCACCATCGCCATCAAGATCGACAGCGAGGGTCGCCCGCGCGTCACCCAGCTGCAAAGCTCAGGCGTAGACCTGGCTACGTCCGCCACCTACACCGGCGGCCAGGGGTTCTAACGTATGGCCTGGCGCGATGACTACCGGCCCGGCTCGTTCCGTGGCGTGCCCTTCAACCTCAAGCGCAGCACCCGCACGGGTGGCCGCCGCACGGTGCTCAACGAATACCCGTTGCGCGACGAGGCCGATACCCAGGACATGGGGCGCACAGCGCGCCAATTCAGCCTGGATATGGTGCTGATCGGCGCCGAGTACATGACCGCCCGTGACCGGCTGATCGCCGCCCTGGAATCCTACGGCTCCGGCACCCTGGTGCACCCGTTCTATGGCGAGTTGAGCGTTGCCCTACTGGGCAACTACAGCTGCGAAGAGTCCACCGAGCAGGGCGGCCGCGCCACGATCAGCGCGACATTTGTCGAAGCCGGCGAAAAGCCGCGCCCAGACAGCAACCTAGTGCCAGGCGCATCGGTCAATGTCGCCGCTGATGCCCTACAGGCCGATGCCGTTAGCGAGTTCGAGGAAAGTTTCGATGTGGCGGGCTATGCCGGCTTCGTAGCAGAGAGTGCGATTGACGTACTGGGCAATGCCACCAGCGCCATCACCAATGCAGGCGGCCTGCTTTCCGGCGCCACGGGTGTGAGCGCCCTGATGAGACGCCTGACCGGCAACTTCCAAAGTCTCATCCTTGCGCCGGGCAACCTGGCCGCCAGCCTGCTGGATGTCGTGCGCGGCATCAGCAGCACGTCCGACCCGTTCGCGGCATTCCGCGCCCAGGCGGCGCTATTCAACCTAGGTGGCAAGGCCAAGGCTGCCAAGGGCTCAGGCTACGTGACGCCGTCCCGTGCCCAGGCCGCCGCTAACCAGGCAGCCATCTACACCCTGATCGAGCGCGCTGCCGTCACCGAGGCTGCACGCCTGGCCACCGGCCGGCCGCTCGATGTGGACGGGCAACCTTTCCCTGGCCTGACCTACGACAGCCGTGATACAGCGGCAAAAGTGCGCGACCAGGTACTGGCCGAGCTGGATCGCCAGCAACTGGTGGCCACCCGCGCCAGCTACCGCCCCCTGGCCCGCCTGGCCAGCGAGGTGGTGCGCGACATGAACAGCCGCGCTGCCAGCCTTGCCCCGCTGGCGCGCGTCACGCCGCTGGTCACTCAGCCAGTTCTGCTGATCGCCCATCGCCTGTACGGCGATGCCCGCCGCGCTGACGAAATCGTTGCCCGTAACAAGATCAAGCACCCCGGTTTCGTGTCAGGTGGTGTGGCCCTGGAGGTGCTCAAAGATGCGTGAAGTTCTCTTACGCGTGGACGGCCAGGAATGGGGCGGCTGGAAGAGCTACCGCATCCAGCTCGGCATGCGCCAACTGGCCGGCCAATTCGATCTGGCACTGACCGAGCGCTGGGCCGGCCAGGCGAGCCGCCGTGAAGTTCCCGAAGGCGTCCCGTGCGAGATTTACTACGACGGTGACTTGCTGGTGACCGGCTATACCGATTCGGTCATGCCCACTTACAACGCCCAGGATCACCAAGTCAGCGTCAGTGGCAGGGACAAGACGTGCGATCTGGTCGATTGCTCGTCGCCGCCTACCCAGTTCATCGGCCGTGGTCTAGTGGACGTTGCTCGTGAGCTGGCCGCACCGTTTGGCATCAAGGTTATCGACCAAGTCGGCGCCAACACCCCGTTTAAATCGCTCAAGCCCAACGATGGCGAGACGGTTTTCGAGGTGCTGCGCCAGGCTGCCGCAGTACGCGGCGTGCTGCTGGTGACCGATGGGAAAGGCAGCCTGATCATCACCCGCGCCGGCCGCGAGCGCGCCCATGACGCCCTGGTCCTGGGCGAGAACATTTACAGCGGCTCGGGCAACCGCGACCGCCGCGACGTATTCAGCACCTACACCCTCAAGGGGCAGCAACAAGGCAGCGACGACCTGTTCGGCGAAAGCTCGGCCGGCGTCACTGCCAAGGCCACGGACAACCGCATCCGTCGCCACCGCCCGCTGACCATCATCGCCGATACCCCGCTCAATGGCGCTGCCGCACGCGCCCGCGTCGAGTGGGAGCGCAACAGCCGCTGGGGCAACTCGCAAGCCATCACCTACACCGTGACCCAGCACCGCCAGAGCAACGGCGCGCTATGGCGCCATGGCCTGCTGGTCGGTGTAACCGATGCCTACCAATACCTGAGCGGCGCCGAGCGCCTGATTACCGATGTGACCTACATCCTGGACGAACAAGGCGAGCGCGTAGAGCTGAGCGTGCAGCCCCGCGAAGCCCTGGACGTACTGCCACAACCCGAGTCGGAGGCCGTTGATGCGTTCTTTTGACCGCCTGCTACTGCCCATCCGCCGCCGCCTGGCCCTGATGGTCTCGCGCGCCGTCGTCACCCTGGTCAGCGACGCCGCCAAGATGCAGACGCTGCAGGTCTCCATCCTCGACGGTGAGACTCTGGAAGGCGCCGAGCACTGGCAGACCTACGGCTTTACCGCCGTCCCCCACGCGGGCGCGGAAGCGCTGCTGCTGTCGGTCGGCGGCCACCGCGCGCACAGCGTCGTGGTCAGTTGCGGCGACCGCCGCTACCGCCTTACCGGCCTACAGGGTGGTGAGGTAGCCATCTACACAGACGAGAAAGACAAGATCCACCTCAAGCGGGGCCGCGAGATCGAGGTCGAGACACTGACCCTCACCATCAGTGCCGCCCAAGCGGTCAACTACACCACCCCGGTGATCACCACAACGGGCCGCATCGTTGCCCAAGGTGATGTGGTCGCGGGCGGGGTGAGCTTGATCAAGCACCCACACGACGATGTCCAGCCTGGCGATGGCCAAACCAGTGCCCCGATTGTCGGAGGTAGCGAATGACCGATATCGCCCTGAGCTGGAATGGCACCGAAGCCGACCTGGTGATCGAGGCCGGCGACCTGCTGCTCGATGAAGGGCTGGAGACGGCGACCGTGATCAGCCTGTTTTCTGACCGCCGCGCCCGCGCCGATGACCTGTTGCCAGGCGAGGATGGCGACCGCCGAGGATGGCCCGGCGACGCCTGGCCCGACGTCCTTGGCGACCAGATCGGCTCCAGGGTCTGGTTACTGGGCCGTGAGAAGCAACTGGCCGAGACCCTGCGCCGCGCCCGTGACTATGGCCGCGAGGCAATGGCCTGGCAGATCGAGGACGGCATTGCCGCATCGGTCGAGGTGATAGCCACCGCGCCACGCCGGGGCCTGCTGGGCCTGGCCGTAACCATCAACCGCCGCGATGGCGGCACCGAAAACCACCAGTTCGATGTGCTCTGGGAGGCGCTGTAATGTCCTTCACCCTGCCAACCCTTGATGAGCTGCGCCGCCAGATCAGCACCGACGTCGAGACCTGGCTACCCGGCACCGTCGCCAAAACCCGCCGCAGCGTGCTGGGCGTACTGGCCTTCGCCCAAGCCGGCGCGGTCAATGGCCTGCACGCGCACCTGGACTACCTCTACCGCAACTTCCTGCCGGACGAGCTGGCCGATGCTGAAGGCGTCGAGCGGTGGGCGCGCCTCTATGGCCTCTGGTACAGCGCAGCCGAAGCAGCAGCCGGCGAAATCACTGTCACTGGCAATGCCGGCGCAACGCTCCTAGCGGGTACGGTTCTGCAATACACCCAAGACCAGGTCTACACCGCCACCGCCGACCTGGTGCTGAGTGGCACCACCGGTACTGTCAAAGTCGCCGCGCAAACCGCAGGCAAAAGCGGCAATCTGGCCCCTGGCAGCAGCCTACGGCTTGTCAGCCCTGTGGCGGGCATCAACGCCACCGTCACAGTGGCCGAGGACGGCATTACGGGCGGCGAAGATGGAGGCAACCTCGATAACCTTCGCGCGCAGGTATTCCGGCGCATGTCGGAGCCTCCGCAGGGCGGGAACCTGGCTGACTACGAGACCTGGGCGCTTGAATCGCACCCATCGATCACCCGCGCCTGGGCAACCGAGCACGAGCAGGGTTCCGGCAGCGTTGTGGTTCGTATTGTTTGCGATAACAACGCCGACCCGATTCCGAGTGAAACCGTTCTGGAGGCGTGCCGGGCCTATATCTCCGCGCGCCGCACGGCTGGCCGTAAGTCGGTCTTTGTCCTCCCGCCCGTGGCTGAGCCAATCCCGTACCAAATCCGGCTTGTGCCAAATAACCCGCAAGTGCGGGCAGCGGTTGAAGCCGAGCTGCGCGACCTCCATCGCCGTGACGCCGTCCCAGGCGGCGGCCTGCTGCTAAGCCGCATCCGTGAGGCCGTCAGCATTGCCGCAGGCGAGAGCGATAACACCGTCCTGCACCCAACCCAAGACCCGGCCGCCACCACCGGCAAGCTACTGACCGTGGGAGGTATCGAGTGGGCGTGAACGCAGAAGACTACGGCAACCAACAGGCACAACTGTTACCACCTGGCGCCGCCTGGCCACGTCGGCCGGATAGCAACCTGGGCAAGTTGCTCACCGGCCTGGGAGCCAGCCTTGCACGCCTGCATAACCGCGCGCTCGACCTGTACACCGAGGCGGGCGCTGCCGATGCATTCGAGACCCTGGAGCGCTGGGAAGCCGCCCTCGGCCTGCCTGACAGTTGCAGCGTACAGGGCGCGCAAACCATCCAGGAGCGCACCAGCGCCGTGCTGGCCAAGCTGCTCGGCCAAGGCGGCCTGAGCCGTCCCGACTTCATCGCCCTGGCCGCCACCATGGGCTACCCGAACGCGACCATTACCGAGTACTGGGCGCGCCGCCACGGCCGCTCGCGCATGGGTGACCTGTACGGCGGCGAGGATTGGGAAGACGCCTGGCAGATCAACCTACCCGCGTCCCTGGTTGTCGAGCGCCGCCACGGCCGCAGCGCCATGGGCGAACCCTACCGCGTATGGGGCGACAGCGAGTTTGAGTGCGTCATGCACAAGCGCAAGCCGGCCGGCTCCATTCTCTTTTTCACCTACGGAGGTCAATGATGGACTACCCCAAAAGCCAAGCCGGGGTGGCGTTGCTCAACGGCAAGTTCACCGACGGCAACCCCCTGCTAGGCATCTCTGCATCACGCGATCCTGCGTCCTGGGCCAACCAGGTTACGGACGAGTTGCTGGCCGTCATCCAGGCAGCCGGCATCGAGCCTAGCGAGGCGCAAAGCGACCAGTTGCTGAATGCTGTTCGACGCCTGCACGGTGGCGCTGGAACGGGCTTCGGTAATTGGAGGTGGAGCCCCGGCACAGCTGGTGACCCAGGTGCGGGCAAGGTCGGACTGAATAATGCCAACCCTTCGCTTGCGACGCAGGTGCTGCTAGCCGAGGTCAGTGCTGAAGGGGCCGACTACTCGATGGTGCTCTCCGCCGCGCAGGCGGGCGACACTCTTTACCTGCAGCCCCGCGACGGCGCCGCACTTGGCCACCGCTTCAAAGTCACTGGTGCAGCAGTCGACAACGGTAGCTATCGCACCATTCCGGTCGCCTACATTGCCGGGTCTGGAGGGCTGCCGGCGGCCAATGCTGCTCTGCTGGTACGCCTGGCGCAGACCACTGCGGCGGATGTGTCTACCGATGGTATCGCGGGCAGCTTTTCCAACCTGAAGGTCTCAGCAACTGGAACTAACGCCACAGTCACGGTGACGGCCGCCTCAGTATGTGTGAAGAACGCCGCTGGCCAGCAGCGGGTGCTGAATGCCTTGGCCCTGGCGATCAACAGCGCGACCGTAGGTGTCAACGGCATCGATGCAGGCGTTTTGGCTCCCTCAACTTGGTACAGCGTTTGGGTTATCTACAACCCGACGACCCTGGTTTCTGCCGGGCTTCTTTCCCTTAGTCCCACTG
This sequence comes from Ectopseudomonas oleovorans, assembly GCA_045291465.1. Classification (GTDB taxonomy): domain Bacteria; phylum Pseudomonadota; class Gammaproteobacteria; order Pseudomonadales; family Pseudomonadaceae; genus Aquipseudomonas; species Aquipseudomonas oleovorans_B. The sequence goes on from CP152345.1 coordinate 460,368, forward strand.
CGCCGAACATGCCGGCCGGTTTCACCCACGGGGCGCGGGTGGGATGGATTCGCACTGATGCGACAGCGAACAAGTATCCCTTGGCATATGGCCAGGAAGGTAATCGCGGACGTTGGAGACCTACAGCGGGATCAAACCTCACTGCCTGGCCCACTCTGTCGTCTGGAGCCCAAGGCTCGGCACCATCTACTTGTATCCGCTGTGGGGGTAAGTAGCGCTGTTCCTCCGACTGCAAGTGCTATCGCAGTCATTGCGACCTCTACGGCACAGAACGGGAACAACATCGCGGTTGCGCCAACGACGGCGTACTCGGCAGCGGCAGGTGTGACGAACAGTGCCCCCCTTGCTCTGTTTCAGCCGAGTGCCTCTGCCGGGGGTGGGCATGCGAACGCGCTCATTCCCCTTGAGTCTGCAAGCATTTATGTCATCGCAACACAGATCAGCGGAAGCTCGTTGGTTCTGTGCGCAGGTTGGGAGGACGCCCTATGAATTACGCGGTAAAAATTGATTACACAGGATTCCGTTCGGTCAACAGCCGGGAGGACATCAGCGAGGATGAGTTTTGGTCTGAAGAGCTACCCGTACTCCCTGTCGCGGTCACCGCTACAGATGTAGATGGAGAGCGCGACCGCCGTATTGATGGCGGCGTCGTGTTCCAGGGCGTGATGTTCCAGAGCCGCGCAACTGACCGCGAGAACATCGCAGGGGCCGCACAACTGGGCTTTATGGCCGTGGTAGGAGGCGCAGAGGCAAGCGACCTGCGATGGTCGAACCCAGATCAGGACTTCGCCTGGATTGCCTCGGACAACAGTCTGGTGCCAATGGACGCGCAAACAGTTGTCGCGTTCGGTAAGGCAGCGGCCGAGCGCAAGCAAGCGTTGATCTTCGCCGCACGCCAGCTCAAGGATATGGAGTCGATCCCGGCCGACTACACAGACGACAAGTGGTGGCCGTAATGGAGCGCTTCCCACTTCCGCTGAATGTGCAGCTCCTCAACGGCGGCGAAATAGCCCGCTTGCTCACTGAGTTCATGTACCGCGACCCAGACGGGCCAGCGGTGCATGTACCGGCCGGCTTCGAGACAGACTTCGCCAGCGTGCGACCGCTGCGCAATATCGCCGTGGGCCTGTTGGCCCTGAGCCTGGTGGTTGGTTGGTTCCTGCCGATGCTGGGCGCGGCAGTCGGCACTGCCGGCTACGGCGCTCTGGCGCTATATGCCAGCGTCGTCGGCTATGGCCATGCGGCGGCGACCATTCATGACCGCCTGTACGCCACCGGGGAGTTGAGCCGCTACTGGTCAGATCGGGTTTTCTACCACGCGCTGCGCTCTAGCGGCGTGGCCCGCTGGCGAGCCTGGCTCATGTATGCCGGCGTCCGCATCGGTGGGCACTGGCGCTACAACAAGCAGTAAAGAGAGGGCGACGGCCGTAGGTGCAGCAACACCCACGACCGCCGCCAACCAGCAGATCCAGCCTGCAAGTCAGCCGAGGCCCACCCACTCTCGCGAGAGCCGGGCAAGCCTATAGGAATTAAGGCTTTTTTGCAGAATGTTTGACATACGTTGTGGCGGCTGCGACCGCCTGCTGTGCCGCGTAAGCGGTTGTTACACCGTTCAAATCAAGTGCCCGCGTTGCCGGACACTCAATAGTCAGACAGCCGCGAGCTGCCCAATCCCTGAGCGCCATGGAGCGCCTCGATTCGAGGCTGCTCATGGCTCAAAGGAAAGACCATCATCCGGTACAACCGGGCAACTACAACCAACCGTCCACTGATCAGGTGGGCTACATCCAGGGAGAACACGCGGCGGCAGGTTTCGGCTGCCGCGACTTCTACATCGCCCTGATCCCTCGCGCCGAGGCAAACCGTATCATCATGGCCAACCACTACTCGGGGCGCATCGTCGCCAACTCGTACATCCACCTGGGATGCTGGGTCGACGGGGTTATGCGGGGAGTGCTCCAGCTCGGCTACGCCATGAACCCCGTGGCAGGCGCTCAAAAGATTGTTGCAGGCACCGAGGTCGACCAGTACCTGGAACTCAACCGCATGTGGTTCGACGATATCGCGCCACGCAACAGCGAGAGCCGGGCAATCTCCTATGCGTTCAAGCTGATCAAGCGCATCTGCCCGCGCGTGGCCTGGGTGCAGTCGTTCGCCGATGAACGATGCGGTGGATGGGGCGTTGTCTATCAGGCTGCGAACTTTCTCTACTTCGGGCACCACCGCACCAGCTTCTATGAGCTGGACGGCGAGACCTATCACGAAATGTTGCTGACGACGGGCAAAAAGGGTGGTGGCCGGGGGCACTATCTGAGAGAGAACATCGATAGGGCCACGCGACGGAGCCTGCTTCAGTTCCGTTATATCTACCTGATCAAGCCGGCCTGGCGTTCCCGGTTCAAGAAGACGCCGCTGCCGTTCCCGAAGCCTGGCCAGCCGCTACCTGATAGGAGGCGGTTGAAGGGCAAGCTCTCAGCCTAATTTGTGTCTGATTTGTCGCGCCTCAATGACATGCGGCGCGACAACATTCCCGCAAAAGTTCGCCAAATAACGCGCGGCGCTACACTATGCCTTTGCTCTTCAACTGCGCTGGTACAGACGACGCCCAAGTCCCCTTCAGGAGGCCGAGTGGAGTCAGCGTGGAAGGGGTTGAGCGGCATGGATGCCGCGAGAGCCGTGATGGGCCAGGGATGGCCCTTCACGGCGTGCCCCTGGAGCGGTGATGAAGCGAGGGAACCCCGGCGCAGACGGGGCCGGATGTCGGGGTGCCCTTCTCTTTGGTTACTTTCTCTTGGGCAAGCAAGAGAAAGTGACTCGCCCGTAAGGGGCGAAACCAATACGAGAGACCGACACGCGAATGATCTTGGCCCCGAGATGAATAGCGCTGCGTACAGCACACAAACTTGCCAGTCCGGTGCCCCGCGCATTTCCCCCAAGCCATGCGAAGCACCTTTTCCATGCCCTAACCGAAAGTCGCCAGCGTTCATTTAACTGTCACATTCGTTTCATAGAGTGGTCATGTGGCCTATCGATACTGTGGCCCGTTCCACCCAACACTATTCCTGCTAGGAGCAAGGCATGAAACTGAAGCGTTTGATGGCGGCCCTGACTTTCGCTGCCGCTGGCGTTAGCGCCGTATCTGCGGTCGCCGCCGTCGACCCGGCTCTGCCGAACTACGAGAAGACTTCCGGTGTATCGGGCAACCTCTCCAGTGTCGGTTCCGATTCGCTGGCCAACCTGATGACTCTGTGGGCTGAAGAGTTCAAGAAAAGCTATCCGAACGTGAACATTCAGATCCAGGCTGCCGGTTCCTCCACCGCGCCACCCGCGCTGACCGAAGGCACCGCCAACATCGGCCCGATGAGCCGTCCGATGAAAGACAGCGAAATCCAGGCCTTCGAAGAGAAGTACGGCTACAAGCCGATCGCCGTTCCGGTCGCCATCGACGCCCTGGCGGTGTTCGTGCACAAGGACAACCCGATCAAGAGCCTGGACATGGCTCAGGTCGACGCCATCTTCTCCAGCACCCGCCTGTGCGGTGGCGAGAAAGACATCAAGACCTGGGGTGACCTGGGCCTGACCGGCGAGTGGGCGGCCAAGCCGATCCAGCTGTTCGGTCGCAACTCGGTATCCGGCACCTATGGCTACTTCAAGGAAGAAGCGCTGTGCAAAGGTGACTACAAGTCCAACGTCAACGAGCAGCCGGGCTCCGCTTCGGTGGTGCAGTCGATCTCCAGCACTCTGAACGCCATCGGTTATTCGGGCATCGGCTACAAGACTTCCAGTGTGAAGACCGTGCCGCTGTCGAAGAAAGGCGGTGAAGCCTTCGACGCCAACGAAGCCAACGCCCTGGCAGGCAAGTTCCCGCTGGCTCGCTTCTTCTACGTCTACGTCAACAAGGCTCCGAACAAGCCGCTGAGCCCGCTGGACGCCGAGTTCCTCAAGCTGGTTCTGTCCAAGCAGGGGCAGGATGTAGTGGTCAAGGACGGTTACATCCCGCTGCCGAAGAAAGTCGTCGACAAGACCCTGAAAGAACTGGGCCTGTAACGACCAGCCAAGGCTGCAAGAACCGCCAAGCCCGCCTCTACTCGTAGGGGTGGGCTTTGCTTCGTCACCGTGCTGTAACTTTTCTGTCATACGAAACCGCTAAATTGGCCGGGCTCGTGAACAGACGAAAAATACGGCGCGCTCATGGCCGCGCAGAGACGCTCTCAATCATGAATGACCTGGCTAGTGAAACCATGACCGCCTCTCCAAATTCCCTCGGGCTGGACTTCAACACTCCGGCCCTGCAACGCAAGCGCCGCATTCGCGCTTTCAAGGATCGCCTGGCTCGCTGGGGTGTATCCGTCGGTGGCCTGGCCGTACTGGGCGCCATTACCCTGATCTTCTTCTACCTGGCCTATGTCGTGCTGCCGATGTTCCAGGGCGCCGATCTGGAACAGCGCAAGCCGGTACAGCCGGCCTGGCTGGCCGAGGCTGGCACGCCGCTGCTGATGGCGCTCGAAGAGCAGAATCAGGTCGGCATGCGCCTGTCCAAGTCCGGCAACATCCAGTTCTTCGATGCCAAGAGCATGGCGGCGACGAGTTCGGTGGCACTGCCGCTGCCAGCCGGCAGCGAAGTGACGTCGGTCGGTGAGGATCAACCGGGCAGCAACCGTGTGGCTCTGGGGCTTTCCAATGGTCAGGTGCTGGTCTTCGAGCACAACTACCGGGTGTCCTACCCCAATGACGTCAAGACCATCACGCCTTCGGTCACTTACCCCTTCGGTGAAGAACCGCTGACCCTCGACCCGCAAGGTCGTGCGCTGGAACATATGGGCATCAGCCTCGCCAGCGGTACGCTGCTGGTTGCCGCCTCCGTGGGCAGCGAGTTGCATGCCGTGAGCCTGAGCCGCGAAGAGAACCTGATGACCGGCGAGGTCACCACCAACGAGGAGCGTCTGGCGCTGCCGCAGATCGCCGAGCCGATCAAGGAACTGATCATCGATCCGCGCCAGCAGTGGCTGTACGTGATCAATGGTCGCGCCACTGCCGATGTCTTCGACCTGCGTCGCAACACCCTCAATGGCCGCTACAAGCTGCTCAACGACGGCGCTACCGACGTGACCTACGCCACCTCGCTGCTCGGCGGCATCTCGCTGCTGATCGGTGACAGCAAAGGTGGCATCGCGCAGTGGTTCATGGTGCGTGAAGAAGATGGCAAGGCTTCGCTGAAGCAGGTGCGCGACTTCAAGATGGCCGGCCAGCCGATTGCCCAGATCATCTCCGAGCAACGTCGCAAGGGCTTCATCGCCCTGGATACCGCCGGCAATCTGGGCATCTTTCACAGCACTGCCCACCGCACCCTGCTGGTCGAGCCGGTGGCCGAAGGCTTTACCATGGCCGCCCTGTCACCGCGCGCCAACCGCGTGCTGGTGGAGAGCAACGGCCAGCTCGAACGACTGTTGATCGACAACCCGCACCCGGAGATTTCCTTCAGCGCGCTGTGGGGCAAGGTCTGGTACGAGAACTACGACAAGCCGGCCCATGTCTGGCAGTCCACCTCCGCCAGCACCGACGCCGAGCCCAAGCTGAGCCTCGCGCCGCTGGCTTTCGGTACGCTCAAAGCCGCCTTCTACGCCATGCTGCTGGCTGCACCGCTGGCCATCGCCGCAGCGATCTACACCGCCTACTTCATGGCCCCGGCCATGCGCGGCAAGGTCAAGCCGGTGATCGAACTGATGGAAGCGCTGCCGACGGTGATCCTCGGCTTCTTCGCCGGACTGTTCCTCGCGCCCTATGTCGAGGGGCACTTGCCCGGCATCTTCAGCCTGCTGATTTTCACCCCCATCGGCATCCTGCTGGCCGGCTTCATCTGGAGTCGCCTGCCCGAATCCGTACGCCTGCGCGTGCCGGATGGCTGGGAAGCGGCGCTGCTGATCCCGGTCATCCTGCTGGTCGGCTTCATCGCCCTGAGCATGAGCGGACACCTGGAGAACTGGCTGTTCGACGGCAACATGCGCCAGTGGCTGAGCAACGACCTGGGCATCCCGTTCGACCAGCGCAACGCCCTGGTGGTCGGCCTGGCCATGGGCTTCGCGGTGATTCCGAACATCTACTCGATCGCCGAAGACGCCGTGTTCAGCGTACCGAAGAGCCTGACCTTCGGGTCTCTGGCCCTTGGCGCAACGCCGTGGCAGACCCTGACCCGCGTGGTGATCCTGACCGCCAGCCCGGGCATCTTCTCGGCGGTGATGATCGGCATGGGTCGCGCCGTCGGCGAGACCATGATCGTGCTGATGGCTACCGGCAACACGCCGATCATGGACATGAACATCTTCGAAGGCCTGCGCACTCTGGCCGCCAACGTGGCGGTGGAAATGCCGGAATCGGAAGTCGGCGGCACGCACTACCGGGTGCTGTTCCTCTCCGCCCTGGTGTTGCTGACCTTCACCTTCTTCATGAACACCCTGGCCGAGCTGGTGCGTCAGCGCCTGCGCGTCAAGTACGCATCGCTCTGAGGACTGCAAGACTATGTCCGTGAAACAGAACAACATGAAATCCTGGTTCAAGAGCGGCTCGCCCTGGATCTGGATGAACGCCGGTGCGGTGTCCATCGCCATCATCATGGTCATCGGCCTGCTGGCGGTGATCACCGTGCGCGGCCTGGCGCACTTCTGGCCGGCCGACATCATCGAGGCCACCTATCAGGTGCCTGGCCAGGAAGCCAAGGTCATGGCCGGCGCCGTGGTGCAGATCGAAGAGATCCCACGTGCCCGCCTGGCGGCCTCCGGCCTGCCGGTGGACATCGAAGGCGGCGAGTTCATGACCCGCGAGCTGATCAAGGTGGGCAACCGTGACCTGTACGGCGCGGACTTCACCTGGGTGGTCGGCGAGTGGCTCAGTGGCCAGCACAAGCCGGTGGATATCACCGCCTTCGAGCGTCGCGAGTGGGGCAACTTCTACGGCTACCTGGTCAACGTCAAGGAGAACGGTCAGCTGGTCGCCGAGGGCGATGCGGCCTGGCCGGAGCTGCAGAAGCGCCTGGCGCGGGTGGACGACCTGCACACGCAGATCGTCAGGATCGAGAAGGCCGATATCGGCCGGATCAACGCCGGTCTCGAGCGTGTGCGTCTGAAGACCCGCAAGCTGGAGCTCGACGGCAAGCTGAGCGACGCCGCTCAGGCCGACCTGGCTGCCGAGCGTGCCCAGTGGGACGCCGAGTACAAGGTGCTGGAGAGCGAACTGAGCGCCCGTTACGAGCAGTTCAACCGCGACAGCATGACCGTGCGCTCGGCCGACGGCCGCGAGCAGCAGATCAGCCTCGGCAAGGTGGTGCGCGCCTATCGCCCGAACGCCATGTCGACCATGGAAAAACTCGGCTTCTACGGCAGCAAGGTATGGGAATTCGTCAGCGACGATCCGCGTGAGGCCAACACCGAAGGCGGTATCTTCCCGGCGATCTTCGGCACCATCATGATGACCCTGATCATGGCGGTGATCGTTACCCCGTTCGGCGTGATCGCGGCCATCTATCTGCGCGAATATGCCAAGCAGGGCCCGCTGACCCGGGTGATCCGCATCGCGGTGAACAACCTGGCCGGCGTTCCGGCGATCGTCTACGGTGTGTTCGGTCTGGGCTTCTTCGTCTACGTGCTGGGCGGTTCGATCGACCGCCTGTTCTTCCCGGAAGCAGCGCCGGCACCGACCTTCGGTACACCTGGCCTGCTCTGGGCCTCGCTGACCCTGGCGCTGCTCGCGGTACCGGTGGTGATCGTCGCCACCGAGGAAGGTCTGGCACGTATTCCCCGTGCGTTGCGCGAGGGCTCGCTGGCGCTCGGCGCGACCAAGGTGGAAACCCTGTGGCGTGTGGTGCTGCCGATGGCCAGCCCGGCGATGATGACTGGTCTGATCCTCGCCGTGGCCCGCGCCGCCGGCGAAGTGGCGCCGCTGATGCTGGTGGGTGTGGTGAAGCTCGCACCGAGCCTGCCGGTCGACGGCAACTATCCCTATCTGCATCTGGATCAGAAGATCATGCACCTGGGCTTCCACATCTATGACGTCGGCTTCCAGAGCCCCAACGTCGAGGCCGCGCGGCCGCTGGTGTATGCCACCGCGCTGCTGCTGGTACTGGTGATCGCGATTCTCAACCTGACGGCCATCTACCTGCGCAACCGCCTGCGCGAGAAGTACAAGGCCCTGGATCATTGATTGGAGCGGCAAGCCCTGAGGGGCTTGCCGCCTGTAGCTTGCAGCCTGGTGCTGCGAACGGAGTGAGCATATGCAACACGAAAACGCTACCCACGGTATCGACATCTCGGCCCTGGGCCGTGACAAGCAGAGCCTGAACCTGGCCAACGAAACCGTGGCCATCCAGGTGCCTGGCCTGAACCTGTACTACGGCGACAAGCAGGCGCTGTTCGACGTCAAGATGGATATCCCCAAGCAGCGCGTGACCGCCTTCATCGGTCCGTCCGGTTGCGGCAAGTCGACCCTGCTGCGTACCTTCAACCGCATGAACGACCTGGTCGATGGTTGCCGCGTGGAAGGCGAGATCAACATCGATGGCCGCAACATCTATCGCAAGGGCGAGGACGTTGCCGAGCTGCGTCGCCGTGTCGGCATGGTGTTCCAGAAGCCCAACCCGTTCCCCAAGAGCATCTACGAGAACGTGGTGTACGGCCTGCGCATCCAGGGCATCAACCAGAAGCGCGTCCTCGACGAAGCCGTGGAGTGGGGCCTGAAGAGCGCCGCCCTGTGGGACGAAGTGAAGGATCGCCTGCACGACTCCGCGCTGGGTCTGTCCGGCGGTCAGCAGCAGCGTCTGGTCATCGCCCGTACCGTGGCGGTGCAGCCGGAAGTGCTGCTGCTCGACGAACCCTGCTCGGCGCTCGATCCGATCTCCACGCTGAAGGTCGAAGAGCTGATCTACGAATTGAAATCCAAGTACACCATCGTCATCGTGACCCACAACATGCAGCAGGCGGCGCGCGTCTCGGACTACACCGCGTTCATGTACATGGGCAAGCTGATCGAATTCGGTGATACCGATACGCTCTTCACCAACCCGGAGAAGAAGCAGACAGAAGACTACATCACCGGTCGTTACGGCTAAGGCCATGGCCAATACTCCCAGGCTTTGTCGGGCGCCGTACTGTCAGCGCGCCCTTCGCGCCAGAGAGCATTTTCCAATGGCCTTGGTGCTGAAACTCAACGTGTAGGGTGCGCTGTGCGCACCATGGCCACCCAAGCCGGCAGCATTCGCGGAGCGAAAGATGATCAACAAAGACAGCCTTACCCATCACATTTCCCAGCAGTTCAACGCCGAACTGGAAGAAGTCCGCAGCCACCTGCTGGCCATGGGCGGCCTGGTGGAAAAGCAGGTCAACGACTCGGTTACCGCACTGATCGAGGCCGACTCCGGCCTGGCCCAGCAAGTGCGGGAGATCGATGACCAGATCAATCAGATGGAGCGCAACATCGACGAGGAGTGCGTGCGCATCCTCGCCCGCCGCCAGCCGGCCGCCTCCGACCTGCGCCTGATCATCAGCATCTCCAAGTCGGTGATCGACCTGGAGCGCATCGGTGATGAATCGACCAAGATCGCCAAGCGCGCCATCCTGCTCAGCGAGGAAGGCGAGGCCCCGCGCGGCTATGTGGAGATCCGCCACATCGGCGACCAGGTGCGCAAGATGGTGCAGGATGCCCTCGATGCCTTCGCCCGCTTCGATGCCGATCTGGCCCTTGCCGTGGCTCAGCACGACAAGACCGTCGATCGCGAGTACAAGACCGCGCTACGTGAACTGGTCACCTACATGATGGAAGACCCGCGTTCGATCACCCGCGTGCTCAACGTCATCTGGGTACTGCGTTCGCTGGAGCGCATCGGCGATCATGCGCGCAACATCGCCGAACTGGTGATCTACCTGGTGCGTGGCACCGACGTTCGTCACATCGGCCTGACCCGCATGCGCGAAGAGGTCGAAGGCAAGCACGACGCCTGATGCAGGCTGCCGAACCAACGGCCCGGGATCTCCCGGGCCGTTTCGTTTGGGGCGTGCTACGCGATTTGGCCGTTGCTCGACGTTTTCCGTTGGCCTTTGGCGACTGGCCATGACTATGCTTATCGTCATTCGTACAGGAGTGGCCGATGAGCAAAGTCAGTGTGCTGGTAGTGGACGACGCGACCTTTATCCGTGATCTGGTCAAGAAAGGGCTGCGCGATCACTTCCCCGGCGTACAGATCGAAGAGGCGATCAACGGCCGCAAGGCCCAGCAGATGCTGAGCCGACAGGCCGTCGACCTGATCCTCTGCGACTGGGAGATGCCGGAGATGTCGGGCCTCGAACTGCTGACCTGGTGCCGCGAGCAGGACAGCCTGAAAACCACGCCTTTCATCATGGTCACCAGCCGTGGCGACAAGGAGAACGTGGTGCAGGCGATCCAGGCCGGCGTTTCCGACTACATCGGCAAGCCCTTCTCCAACGAGCAGCTGGTGACCAAGGTGAAGAAGGCGCTGAGCCGCGCTGGCAAGCTTCAGGCTCTCGCCGCCAGTGCGCCACCCAAGATGCTCAGTACCGGCGCCCTGGCCAATGACTCGCTGGCAGCCCTGACTGGCGGCAAGGCCGAAGTCGTCAAGCCCAGTGCACCTACCCCCGCACTCTCCGCTGCACCGAGCGCCGCCCCTGCGCCTGCTGCCGCCAGCAAGTCGCCGGCCGGTCGCGGCCAGGGTCAACTGCGTTTGCCGAGCGGCAGCATGGCTTGCGTGATCAAGGCGCTGAGCCTCAAGGAGGCGCTTTTGGTGGTCAGACGCGGCGAGGTGCTGCCCCAGGTGCTGGAAAGTGCCGTGCTGGATCTCGAGCAGGGCGAAGCCGCGGAAACCGCGCGCCTCAACGGGTACCTGCACGCCGTGGCGGCGTTCGAGCCCAAACCCGAGAGCGAGTGGCTGCAACTGACTTTCCGCTTCGTCGACCGCGACCCGCAGAAGCTCGACTACCTGTCGCGCCTGATCGCTCGCGGCACCGCGCAGAAGCATTTCGTCCCCGGCGCGTAACCCGGATGCAATGCGGTGAAACACGACCCGCAGCGAGTCGTGCCGACTCATCGCGGTGAGCCGGTTCACAGCCTGACGGTCGGTAGCTCGCGGGCTCTTTCCGGCACTGCTAGTCTTGCTAACCCGGATATCGAAAAGCCATAAGATCCGAGTCGTTATGCTAGGGCGTCTGATTTTTCTCTGCAGCCTGCTGGTTCTCAGTAGCCAGGTCGCTGCGCTGACCATCTACAAGTACGTCGACAAGAACGGCGTGGTGACCTATAGCGACCAGGCGGCGCCTGGCGCCCAGGTTTTCGTGTTCAACGACCGCATGGTCGAGCGCCTGGACAATCAGGTGAAGCTGGAAACCCGCAAGCACGAAGCCGGTGAGACCCTGCTGATTCGCAACGACCTCTTCGCCCCGGTGGAAATCGAGCTGAAGCTCGAACAGGTGGAGAACGCCATCGGCGCGCCGGACAAGCCGATCCGCTGGGTACTGCCGCCACGTAGCAATATCCGTCTGGCTACCCTGGTTCCACAGGACGCTGCCAAGCCTCTGCACTACAAACCCAGGCTGCGCTATGCCCTTGGCGACCCACGCCTGCAACCGAGCATTCACCGTTATCCATTGCCCTGGCGTGGTGGCCCGTTTCGCCAGACCCAGGGCGCCAACGGCACCTATAGCCACTTCACTGCCAAAGGCCGCTATGCCGTTGATATCGCCATGCCCGAAGGCACGCCCATCGTCGCTGCGCGCGCGGGTGTCGTGGTCAAGACAGAGAACCAGCAGAGTGGGCGCGGCAACAACCCGGCCGGCAATTTCGTGCGCATTCTGCATGACGACGGCACCATGGGTGTCTACCTGCACCTGATGAAGGGCTCGGTCGGCGTGCGCGAAGGCCAGCGCGTGGCAACCGGCGATTTGCTGGCGCGCTCGGGCAACACCGGCAACAGCACCGGCCCGCACCTGCACTTCGTGGTGCAGCGCAACGTCGGTCTGGCGGTGGAGTCCATCCCCTTCAGCTTCCGCCAGCCGGTCAACAGCCTGCCCAACTTCGCCGTCGGTGGCGAATAGCCCGGTCGCGCATCCGGGCTGCAATCTCCCTCCTGAGACCCTCCCTGCATTCGCCGCGCGTATCTGCGGCGCTTTCGTCGTTACGCAGCGTCAGCGGTGCGCATGGCGCACCCTGCGGGTGTTGGCCATGCGTGGGGTGCGCTGTGCGCACCGCGATCTTCGCGTCTCTGCGCCTTAAGCCAGACCCTCCTGATGTCGCCTGTACAAGGGGCACGTCCGCCTTTTGCGCGATGCAGGCGGAAGCCGACCTTCCGCCTGTCTTCCGTTGCCTCGCGAGCGGAAAGGATCTTTCACCTGGCGGTTTGCTGGAAGCCTTGTAAATCAAGGGTTTCAGCGGTTGGCACCGCTATTGCTATCTCACCGGAAAACGGGTGTCCGACTATGGCTATCGACTCAGATTACGTTCAAAGCATGGCGACCCAGCTGGCCCAATACGAAGTGCAGGGCCAGTTGGCCAAGGCCAACCGCAACCAGGCAGCCTACAAGGCGCAACTGGGTGCGCTGACCACGCTCGATACCGCGCTGAAGACCTTCAAGACGGCCGCCAGCGGGCTCAAGCTCGCCGGCAGCAGCATGTTGGTCAACAGCGCGACCTTCAGCCAGGAGGGCTATGCCAGCGCCACGGTCGGCAGCAAGGCCGTGCCCGGCAGCTACGATTTCTTCGTCCAGCAACTGGCCAGCAAGAGCCAGCTCGCCTTGCAGGGTTTGCAGGACGGCGACCTGGGTAGCGGCAGCCTGACCATCGGCCAGGGCAGTGGCTCCTTCAGCGTCGACCTGGGGACGGTGGGCACCCTCGACGAGCTGGCCACCGCGATCAACGGGGCGAGCGACAACAGCGGGGTCAAGGCGACCCTGGTGCGCAGCAATGGTCAGGTCAATCTGGTGCTGACCAGCGAGAAGACCGGCGCCGACCAGGCCATCAGCCTGACAGCCAGCGGCAACACGGCATTCGAGAGCGCCGTCGCCGGACGTCAGGAACTGTCCGTGGCGCGTGATGCCATCGTGCGTCTGGGCGGTGAGAACGGCATCGAGCTGACCAGTAGCAGCAATGCCTTCGACAACATCATCGATGGCGTCAGCCTGACGTTCGACAAGGCGCACAAGAGCGGCGATACCCCGCTCACCATCGACATCGGTCAGGATCAGAAGGCGACGAAGGAGAAGGCGCAGTCCTTCGTCAGTGCCTTCAACGCCCTGATGACCAGCTTCGATTCGCTGACCGCCAGCGGTGGCGAGACCGGTACCCGTGGTGCCCTGGCTGGCGATGCCAGCGTGCGGGCCATCGAGAGCATGCTCAACCAACTGGTGCGTACCTCCTTCGGAGGCGTCAGCCTGACCGAGTTCGGCATCGTCGCCGACCGCAACGGCAAGCTGACCATCGACAACGCACGCTTCGAGAAAGCCGTGGCGGCCAACCCCGAAGGTTTCGAGAAGCTGTTCACCGACAAGGGCAATCTGCTCGACACCCTGGACAAGAACCTGGCGGTCTACACCAGCAGCGCCGGTGGCCTGCTGACCAACCGCAAGGACACCCTCAACAGCCAGCTGCGCCGCGTCGATCAGCAGTTCGACAGCATCCAGAAGCAATACGACTCCTACTACAGCCGCTATCTCCGCCAATACACCGGTCTCATGCAGACCATGGCGGCGATGGAGCAGACCTACGGAATGTTCTGATGAGTGCCTACAACCTCAACGAAAGTTACGACAGCTACCGCACCGTCGATCTCGAGGCGCGCGCCGCCGCTGCCTCGCCTTACGAACTGGTGCTGGTGCTGTTCGATGGTCTGCTCGACGAGCTGGCGCGCGCCCGTGGCCATATCGAAGCCAAACGCTACCAGCAGAAGGGCCAGTCGCTGGAGAAGTGCCTGAACATTCTCAATGGCCTCAACGGCGCCCTCGATTACGAGAACGGTGGCGAGCTGGTGCAGGGGCTGGCGCGCCTCTACGACTACTGCATCTACCGCCTCTCCGACGTCAGCGTCAGCCTGTCGCTCGAGGGCCTGGACGAAGTGGTGGGCCTGCTCGGCGTGCTGCGTGAAGGCTGGGAAGGCGTGAATGCAACGCGCAAGTGAATTGCGTGCCCTGCAGCAGCTGCACGGCCAGTTGGCCGAAGCGCTGGAGCAGGGCGACTGGGCACGTATCGGCGAGATCGATGCGGTGATCCGCTCGTGCCTGCAACTGCTGGCCGGGCTGCCGCGCCTGAGCGACGAGGTGAGCGAGGCCAAGCGGCGCCTGCAGCAGCTGCACGGGCAGGCGCGTATCGCCTGCGCCGAAGAGTGCGAGCGGCTGCGACGTCTGTTGCTGACGCATCTGGAATACGCCGAGGGGCGCAGTGCCTACATGCGCGTCGATCTGTATCAGGGTGGGAGATGAAGGTGCTGCAATCGATCAATCCGAATGCTCAGGCCAGCCCGACAGGCAGCCCTGGCGAAGCCTTGCCGGCCGGCTTCGCCCAGGCGCAGGGCGCCGAGGGCGACACGCAGCCGTTCGACCTGCAACTGGCGCTGCGCGGGTTTGCCGCTGCCGAGCCAGTGCAGCCGCTGCCGCAGGCGAACGTGCCCGCCCAGGTGACCCTCACCGAGGCGGATGCCGAGCAATGGCTGGCCAGTGTGCTGGGGCAGCAGGCCGTGCGTGTCGAGGCGCGTGAGGTGAGCGCGGAGCCGGAGCACGAGTCGGAGCCCTTGGACGAGGCGGATGCCGTGAGCATGTTGCCCGTTCAGGGCGAATCGGATCCGCTGCTGCCGGTGGCGACGTCGCCGATGCCGGCCATTGCATCCCCTGAGCCGGATGCAGAGCCTGAGGCTGCCCCACGTCAGGCGCCCAACGTGGCCCTGAGCCTGCCGACAGAGATACCGCGTAGCAGCACGCCGTTGCAGGCGTTGCCGATCCAGGAGATGGCGGATGCCGCGCTCGGCGAGCGTCTGCCTGCTCCTGCCAGCGAGGCTGACAGGAACGCGCCAGTCGCCACCTCGATCCAGTCGGCGTCTGCCCAGCCGCTTGCCACCGAGCGCGCGCTCAAGCTGCATGCGCCACAGGCGCAATGGGGCGAGCAGATGCTGCACAGCCTGCGTGAGCATGTCGATCTGCAGATCAACCAGCGCATCCAGAACGCCACGATCCGTCTCGACCCGCCCGAGCTGGGCAGCCTGGAAATCTACCTGAGCCATGAGTCCGGTCGACTCAGCGTGCAGCTGTCGGCGGCCAACGCCGATGTCGCGCGGCTGCTGCAACAGACCAGCGAGCGCCTGCGTCAGGAACTGGTCGGGCAGAACTTCGTGCAGGTCAACGTACAGGTGTCCGCCGATGCCCAGGGCGGTCGCCAGCAGGGCCAGGCGCAGCGCCAGGCCTGGCTCGGCGATGAACCGGTGCGGGCCGCCCGCCCTGGTGCGGCCGATGACGGTCGCCAGAGCCCTGATTCGACCAGCGACATTCTGGTCACCGTCTAACCCTTGCCAGTGAATCGAGAACCCTCATGACAATGCCGCGGATCATCCTGCTGCTGCTTATCTTCAACACCCTTGCGGTGATCGGCAGTGCCGTCTTCAACTACGCCACCTTGCGCTCCATGCAATCGGGGCAGCCGGTGCTCGGTCTGTCCGGCAGCAGCCAGGGCGAGGAAGAGGAAGCGACCAGCGAATACCGCTTCTTCCCCATCGAGAAGATCATCGTCAGCCTCAAGGGCGATAGCCGCGAGCATTACTTCGTGCTCGATCTGGTGTTGCAGGCCGACCTCGAAACCGATCCGAAGAAACTCGAGCAGATCGATCCGATGGTGCGCAATTCGGTGGTGGCCCACCTGTCCGCCATGACCTTCGAGAAGCTGCGTGCCATGCCCATTCCGCAATTGCAGAGCACGCTGGAGAGCGCGCTGTTCGATGACTTCGCCAGCAAGAAGCTGGCGATGCCATTCGCCAACGTGCTGGTCAGCAAGCTGATCGTCCAGTAGAGAGCAGACCCTGCCCATGAACGCCACCTGCGCCATCGACTATCGCTACGCCGCCGAACAGGGCGGAGCCGCGCTGTTCGCTCCCGGAGCCGAACAGAAGTGGTTGTTGCAGTACCTGCCGCTGGTCAAGCGCATCGTCAGCCAGCTGGCCTTGCAGGCCAACCAGGTGCTCGACCGCGAGGACATGGAGCAGATCGGTCTGATGGGCCTGCTCGACAGCCTGCGCCGCTATGGCACGCCGGATGAGCAGTTCGGCCGTTTTGCCGCGCTGCGTGTGCGCGGCGCGATCCTCGACGAGCTGCGCCGCCAGGACTGGCGCCCGCGCCAGGTGCGCCAGCAGACTCACCGGATTCGCGATGCCATTCGCCAGCTGGCACGGCAGTTGGGGCGCGTGCCGCAGGAAGAGGAAATCCTCCAGGCGGCCGGGATCAGCGCCAAGGACTACCAGGACTTCCTCCAGGCCGACGCCTGCGAGGCCATCGAGAGTCTCGACGAACTGCTGCAGAACGGTCACGAGGGCTTCGCCTGTGGCGCCAGCGGTGTCGAGGATCGCGTACTCAAGGAACGTCTGCTGGCTCAGGCGTTGAGTCAGCTCAGCGAGCGCGAGCGCCTGGTGCTGACCCTTTACTACCAACACGAGCTGAGCCTGAAGGAAATCGCCCTGGTGCTGGAACTGAGCGACGCCCGCGTCTGCCAGTTGAGCAAGCAGGCGATCGCCAAGGCCAGTCGCTACCTGAACGAGAGAGGCTAGGGTGCAGAAGTTACTAGGTGCATTGATCATCGTCGGCTGCGTGCTGGGCGGCTATGTCATGGCCCATGGCGAGCTGGCCATGCTCTGGCAGCCGGCCGAGGTGGTGATCATCGTCGGGGCCGGTCTTGGCGCGCTGGTGGTGGGCAACCCGAAGGAAGTGCTGGTGGAGATGTGTCACCAGATCAAGGGCGTGTTCGTCTACAAGCGCCGTGGCGAGGAGTTCCAGCGTCAGCTGCTCATGCTGCTCTACGAGCTGCTGGAAATGGTCGAGGTCGGCGGTCTCAAGGTGCTCGATGCGCACATCGAGGAACCGGAGCAGAGCGAGCTGTTCGCCAAGTACCCGTTGATCCGTCAGGAGAAGAACCTGATGGCCTTCATCGCCGACAACTTTCGCCTGATGGCCATGGGCAAGATCAGCGCGCACGAGCTCGAAGGCTTCCTCGAACAGGAGCTGGAGGCCATGGAGCACATCCTTCTGCAACCTGCGCGCTCGCTGCACAAGATCGGCGAGGCGATGCCGGGTTTCGGCATTCTCGCGGCGATCATGGGGATCATCATCACCATGGGCAACATCGGCGGCTCGGTGGCCGAGATCGGTGCCCACGTCGCGGCCGCCCTGGTAGGTACCTTCCTCGGCATCTTCATGTGCTACTGCGTGATGGAGCCGCTGTCCAACGCCATGAGCCAGCGCATCAAGACCGAATTGTCGGCGCTGGAATGCGTGCGTACCACGCTGGTCGCCCACGTCGCCGGCAAGCCCACGCTGCTGGCGGTGGATGCCGGGCGCAAGCTGATCGAGCAGGACGTCAAACCGGCATTCAAGCAGCTGGAGACCTGGGTCAACCGCTACGAGGATGAAAGGGACGCGGCATGAAGAAACGTGGCGGCGAAGAGCACGAGATCATCATCAAGCGGCGTGGCAAGAAGGGTGGTCACGACGAGCATGGTGGTGCCTGGAAGGTGGCTTTCGCCGATTTCACCATGGCCATGATGGCGCTGTTCATGGTGCTGTGGATCATCCAGCCGCAAACCCAGGAGCAGAGCCGCGCCAATGCCGACATGATGAACAACCCGCTGGTCGATGGCGGCGCCGGTATCTTCGACGGCACCAGCCAGACGCCGCTGGATCTCGATGGCGTACCGGTGCAGGTCAGCCCGCGTCAGGATCGCATCAACCAGGCGCGCACCCCGCAGGAAGATCCGGGGGCCACGCTGGGTGAAGGTCAGCCGGGTGAGCCGCGTCGCCCGCATTATGCCGAGCCGGCGCAGATGCAGGAGCTGGCCCGGTTGATGGAACAGCTGGCGCTGCAACTCGATGCCGAGGCCAACATCGAGGTGCAAGTGGTGCCACAGGGGCTGCGTATCCTGATCAAGGACGATGCGCAGCGTTTCATGTTCAGCCGTGGCAGCGCCCGCCTGGATCCGCATTTCGCCACCTTGCTGCAGCGCCTGGCAGGCATCCTGGCCAAGGTCGAGAACCACCTGATCATCAGTGGCCATACCGATGCAACGCCCTACCGGGGCGTGGTCGGCGGCTACAACAACTGGAACCTGTCCGGCGACCGTGCGTTGCGTGCGCGCAACGTGATGGTCGAAGCGGGCCTGCCGACCGACAGCGTGCTGCAGGTGACCGCCCAGGCCGACGGCATGCCACTGCTGCCGGCCGATCCGGAGAACGGCGCCAACCGCCGTATCGAGCTGCTGCTGCTGACCAGTCAGGCTGAGGGCCTGTACCGTGAACTGTTCGGTGAGGCCCAGGCGCGGGTCGACTATCGAAGTGAGGGCGCGAGGTTCAATGCACCGGGTTCATGAGGTGGCTGAAATGATCGTCATCACTCGTCACTCCCGCGCAGGCGGGAGTGACGAGTGGTTTTCGGGGTATCCCCGGGATGTGCTGCTCAGAGGCGGTTTGCGCCCTGCATGGGGCAATAGACCTGGCGCGTTTCGAGGGCGTAGAGGCAGTCGTTGAAGCGGGTCAGGCGAATGGTCGAGCCCTTGTGCCGGCCATAGAGCAGATTGAACACCAGTTCATCGTCGGTCTCGCTGGCGAGGCCGGTGACCTGGCCATCTTCGACGCGCAGGCGGTAGTTGCCGAGAAAGCCGTAGTCCACCACACCCGAGGTTTCCAGAATGCTCGCGCCCTGGCGGGTCATGGCATAGAAGCGCCCGTTGCTCACTTGCAGGCTGTGGCTGATATCCAGCACCTGGCCATTGCTGAGCTGCACCTGACCACTGGACTGGTAGCGGCCATCGAGTTCGGCGCTGGAATTGAAGCTCAACCACAGGCCGAGCATGCCCAGCAGCATCGCCACGGCCAGGCTCAGGACGGCCAGCAGCCAGCCTCGGCTCATGCACCGGTTCATTGCAGGCACCTGAGCAACTGGGCGTCCGCCACCTGGTTCAGCTGGCTTTCGTGCAGCATCAGTGAGCGCACGGTGCCGTTGCCTTGCAGGCAGAGCAGTTCGTAGAAACCACCACGCAGGCTCAGCGCCAGGTGGGTCGGCCTGCTCGCCAGCGCGGTCAGGCGGCTGGTCAGGCCGTGAGTCTGCAGGATCAGCTGTTGCAGGCGCTCTGGCTGCTGGTCGATGTAGCGCACGTTGAGCATGCCCAGGTTCATTTCACTGCTGTGCAGGTCTTCCGGCTGGCTGATCTGGTAGAGAAAGAGAAACTGGCCGATGCCCAGCAAGCTGAAGAACGAGAGCAGGATGACCCATGACGCACGTTGGCTGCCGTGACGGCGCAGGAACGCTGGCTGTGGTGCGGTCGGTTCGGTCTGCTCGGTGACCTCTCCGATGTTCTCGATGTTCGAGGGGTAGACCAGGTGGTTGGGGTTGAGCAGGTAACCACGGCGGGGCAGGGTCTGGATGATCTCTCGATTCTTCTCGTCGCCGAGCACCTGGCGCAAGGTGTAGATCTGCTGATTCAGGCTGCCCTGGCCGACGACCCGATCAGCCCAGGCATGGCTCATCAGTTCCTCCCGCGACACCACCTCGCCGGGCTTCTGGAGCAGGCGTTCGAGCAGGCGGCTGCCGGAGTAGCCGAGGTCGATCTTTTCTTCGCCCTCCCCCTTCACCAGGGTGAGTTGGTACAGCGCCGGATAGAAATGCGCATAGCAGTCGCTGCGTCCGGTCTTGATGATCAGACGGACGATGCTGCTTCCCGGCTCGGCGAGCGGCATATCGGAGCTGGAATTCATGCGGCCCTTGAGGCGAGCGGTATTCCCTGGAGGAAAAATCCGGGGCGATAGGTGGTCGGCATTCTGGCGTCAGGGAAATACAGTGGCAAGTCTTGTGCCAGTGGTTATCAGCCAAAGTCGACTCGTCGGGCAGGTCATGAGCCAATATCAGGGATGCTCTGCAACCGTCGTCATCACTCGTTGCGCTGGCCCGAAGCGGAGTCACCCAGAGGCCACGAGGTGCCTGGGCTCCCGCCTTCGCGGGAGTGACCCTGTTTCAGAGCATCCCCCCAGCGCCTTTGCGGGCGAAGTCGAGGAGGCGGCGAGTTCGATCGTGCCCTGTCGAGGTGACAGTTGATCGATCGTGGCCGAACGGCCATGAGAAACGCCCCGCAAAGGCGGGGCGTCGAAGGGGGGCGCAATCCGTTGCGCCTGGATGACGCGGGATCAGCCCAGCAGGGACATGACCATGCCCGGCATCTGGCCGGCTTGCTTGAGCATGGAGATGCCCGACTGCATCAGCATGGAGTTCTTGCTCATGTTGGCGCTTTCCTTGGCGAAGTCGGCGTCCATGATGCGACCCTTGGCCATGTCGGTGTTGTCCTTCATGTTGGCCAGGTTGTTGGCGGTGTGGTTCAGGCGGTTGATGTTGGCGCCGAACTGGGCACGCAGCTCGCCGATGCTGTCCAGGGCGTCGCTCAGGGTGTCGATCATGCCGTTGGCGGCGCTGCCGTCGGTACCGGCGATCTCTGCACCCGGGGTGGTGCTGTCCGGTGTGGCGTACTGGGCGGACAGGCCGTCCAGGGCGGTGGCCAGGTCGGTCAGCGGGGTGCTGACGTCCAGGGTCAGGGTTTCAGCGGCGCTGGCGCCGATCTGGAAGTCCATGGCCGCGCCGAATTTGCCGGCACTGCCGTCGGTGGTGGTGCCGTCGCTGAACAGGTTCTCGCCAGCGTACTTGGTGTTCTTGACGATATTGCCCAGTTCCTGACCCAGTTGGTCATATTCGGCCTGCAGGGCGTCGCGGTCTTTTTCGCTGGCAGTGGCGTTGGCCGCCTGGGTGGCCAGATCCTTCATGCGCTGGACGATGTCGGTCATCTCGGTCAGCGCGCCTTCGGCGGTCTGCAGCAGGGAGATGGAGTCGCCGGTGTTGCGGATGGCAACGTCCATGCCGCGCGACTGAGCGTTCAGGCGGGTGGCGATCTGCAGGCCGGCTGCGTCGTCGGCTGCGGAGTTGATGCGGAAACCGGTGCCCAGGCGCTGCTGGTTGGTGCCCAGTGCGTTGTTGGTCTTGCCGAGGTTGGTCTGGGTGATCAGCGAGGAGTAGTTGGTATGAATCGACAGAGCCATGATGGTATTCCCTTCAGTTGAGTGAAGCTGGCTGTGATTGCCTGCTGTAAGTGAAGGGCGACCGGCTTCTGGCGCTGATTAAATGACGTTGGCAGAATTTTTTGCTGCATCGGCGGCGATGGCACGGACTGCCGTGCGCAGGGTGCGCTGTGCGCACCGGCTGCTGTATTGGCGACTCGTGCTGCGCGCGGCGCACCCTGCGGGGCGTCGCGCCAAACAAAAACGGCGACCCGAGGGTCGCCGTTTCTGCTGGAAACGAAGCGTGATCAGCCGATTTCGATCATCTCGAAATCCATCTTGCCGACGCCACAGTCGGGGCACAGCCAGTCTTCTGGCACATCTTCCCAGCGCGTGCCGGGTGCGATGCCGTCATCCGGCCAACCCTGGCTCTCGTCGTAAACCAGTCCACAGACTACACATTGCCACTTCTTCATATCGACCTCAGGCGAATCTCACGGTGCGAGGCAAGCTACCGCAATTGAATCGATGCGCCAAGCTGGGGGCCGACGATCGCCGTCCCCCAGGGGCCAACCAAAGTCGGGTCAGCCAGCAGCCATCAGCGGGTCGCTGACGCCCATCGCATACATGGCCAGCAGTGCGATGCTGCCGGCCATGATGAGGTAGTAGAGGGTCGGCAGGAGGGTCTTGCGCAAGGTGATGCCCTCGCGCCCGAGCAGACCCACGGTGGCCGAGGCCGCTACCACGTTGTGGATGGCGATCATGTTGCCGGCCGCAGCGCCCACCGACTGTACCGCGACCATCATTGCCCCGGATACGCCGATCAACTCCGCGGCATTGAACTGGAACTGCGACAGCATCAGGTTGGACACGGTGTTGGAGCCGGCGATGAAGGCCCCCAGTGCGCCCACGGCCGGGGCGAAGAAGGGGTACACCCCGCCCACGCTGTCAGCCACCAGTTGCGCCATGGCCACCGGCATCGATACCAGGTCGCTGCCATTGACCCCCGAGTTGATCAGGATACGCACCATGGGGATGGTGAAGATCAGCACGAAGCCGGCACCCAGCAGGGTCTTGCTCGACTCGCCCACCGCCGCCTTGAGCTCGGAGAAGCGCATGCGGTGCAGGAAGAAGGTCACCAGCACCACCATGCACAGGATACCGCCCGGCAGGTACAGCGGCTCGATGGTGCCGGACACGCCGGTCTCTCCGAGAATGTCCTTCCAGCCGAAGGTAAAGCTCATCAGTGCCGCTTTCACTTCGGGGAAGGTGCGCGAGATCACCAGGAATACCGCCAGCAGCAGATAGGGCGCCCAGGCCATGGGTACCGAAATCGGCGCCTTGCCAGCCACCTCTTCCAGTTTCATTTCGATCTTGCCCATCCACTCGGCCGGCCAGTCCCTGGCATCGGCGAAATCCCAGGTGTCTTTCGGCAGCAGGAAGCCGGCCTTGGCCGCCGGCACCACGATGGCCAGGCCGACCAGGGCACCGATCATCGAGGGGAATTCCGGGCCGAGGAACACGCCGGCCGCCATGTATGGCAGGGAGAAGGCGAAGGCGGTGAAGATGGCGAATGGCGCGATGGCCAGGCCTTCCTTCCAGCTCTGATTCCTGCCGAAGAAGCGCGTCATGATCATCACCATGATCAGCGGCATCAGCAGGCCGATCAGGCCGTGGGTGATGGCCACGCGCGAGTAGATCAGGTGGAAGAAGGTCTCCCAGCTGCTGCCGGTGGCGGCCAGCTGTGCGGTCAGTCCGCTCTTGTCCAGGCCGGCACCGACGCCGACCAGAATCGGCGTGCCGACAGCGCCGAAGGATACCGGCGTGGACTGCACCATCATCCCCAGCACCACGGCGGCCAGCGCGGGAAAGCCCAGGGCCACCAGCAGGGGCGCCGCCACGGCGGCCGGTGTGCCGAAGCCGGATGCTCCCTCGATGAAGCAACCGAACAGCCAGGCGACGATCAGCGCCTGCACGCGCCGATCCGGGCTGATATTGGAGAAGCCTCGGCGGATCGCGGCGATACCGCCGGAATGCTTGAGGGTGTTGAGCAGGAGGATGGCGCCGAAGATGATCCACAGGATCGCGGCGGTGAGAATCAGCCCTTGCAGGCTGGAGGCGATGACCCGGTTGAGGGACATGTCCCAGGCCAGCAGACCGATCAGGGCGGTGAGGACGAACACCAGCGGCATTGCATACTTGGCCGGCCAGCGAAAGCCGATCAGCAGTACGCCCGCAAGCACCAGCGGCACGAAAGCCAGGATGGACAGCAGCGTTTGACTCATGGGTTGGTTCCTTCTTTTTCTTGTGAACCACAATTTCCCGGGGGTAACCCGGCGCCACGCATCTGGAAAGGTCGGGCGCCACGGCACCGGCCTTTCCGCGAGCGGCGGCGGCAGGGATCACCCACCACCGCGCTCATGCTCGAAAGCCCCGACGGTCAGGAACCGTCAGGGCTTGTCACTGCTCCGTGGTGGCTGTCGGGGCCGCCCACGGCTTTACAGGAGTGGCTGGGCGGCATCGCGCTTCAGCCGCCATCTTTCGTCGTTTGCCTGTCGCGGTCAGTGCATGGATGCACGATGCCAGAGCCGAAAGCCCCTCCCACGGTGTCGTTCAGACCTCCTTCTTGAAGCGCAGGCGCCAGGCATGCAGCAGCGGTTCGGTGTAGCCGGAGGGTTGCTCGCGGCCCTTGAACACCAGGTCGCAGGCGGCGCGGAAGGCATGGGAGCGGTCGAACTCGGGGGCCATCGCGCGATAGGCCGGGTCACCGGCGTTCTGCCCGTCGACCACCTGCGCCATGCGTTGCAGCGTCTCGCGCACCTGAGCCTCGTTGACCACACCGTGGTGCAGCCAGTTGGCGATGTGCTGGGCGGAGATGCGCAGGGTGGCGCGGTCTTCCATCAGGCCGACGTTGTGGATATCCGGCACCTTGGAGCAGCCGACGCCCTGCTCGACCCAGCGCACCACGTAACCGAGGATGCCCTGGCAGTTGTTGTCCAGCTCCTGCTGGATATCGCTGGCGCTCCACGGCCGCTCGGCGCTGACCGGCACGCTGAGCAGGTCGTTCAGCAGGCTGTCGCGCTGGCTGGCCAGGTCGATCAGCTCCAGTTCGGACTGCACTGCCTGCACGTCGATCCGGTGGTAGTGCAGGGCGTGCAGCACGGCGGCGGTCGGCGACGGCACCCAGGCGGTGTTGGCGCCGGCTTTCGGGTGACCGATCTTCTGCTCCAGCATGGCGGCCATCAGGTCGGGCATGGCCCACATGCCCTTGCCGATCTGCGCCTTGCCACGCAGTCCGCAGGCCAGGCCGACCAGCACGTTGTTGCGCTCGTAGGCCTGGATCCAGGCGCTGGACTTCATATCACCCTTGCGCAGCATGGCGCCGGCTTCCATGGCGCTGTGCATCTCGTCGCCGGTGCGGTCGAGAAAACCGGTATTGATGAAGGCCACCCGCGCGCTGGCCGCCTCGATGCACGCCTTGAGGTTGACGCTGGTGCGCCGCTCCTCGTCCATGATGCCCATCTTCAGGGTATTGGCCGGCATGCCGAGAAGCTGCTCGACGCGACCGAACAGCTCGTTGGCGAACGCCACTTCGAACGGCCCGTGCATCTTCGGCTTGACGATATAGACGCTGCCGGTGCGCGAGTTGCCGCGGCGCTGGAGGTCATGCAGGGCGATCAGGCTGGTGACCACCGCATCGAGGATGCCCTCGGGAATCTCGAAGCCTTCGCCATCGATGATCGCCGGGTTGCTCATCAGGTGGCCGACGTTGCGGATGAACAGCAATGACCGACCGTGCAGGGTCAGTTCGCTGCCATCGGCAGCGGTGTAGATGCGATCCGGGTTGAGGCGGCGGGTGATGCGCTTGCCACCCTTTTCCAGCTCCTCGGCCAGGTCGCCCTTCATCAGGCCCAGCCAGTTGCGGTAGACCACCACCTTGTCGGCGGCGTCGACGGCCGCCACGGAGTCCTCGCAGTCCATGATGGTCGACAGCGCCGCTTCCATCAGCACGTCCTTCACGCCCGCCGCATCGGTACGACCGATGGGGCTGTCCGCGTCGATCTGAATCTCGAAGTGCAGGCCGTTGTTCTTCAGCAGCACGGCGCTCGGCGTGGCGGCCTCGCCCTGGAAACCAACGAACTTCTCCGGCTGCGCCAGCGAGGTCTGTGCGCCACTACCCAGAGTCACCTGCAACTGGCCGGCGACCACGGCATAGGCGCTGGCCTCGGCATGCGAGCCCTGGGCCAGCGGCGCGGCCTGGTCGAGGAAGGCGCGGGCGAAGGCGATCACCCTGGCGCCGCGTACTTCGTTATAGCCCGGGCCCTTGCTGGCACCATCTGCTTCGCTGATCGCATCGGTGCCATACAGGGCGTCGTACAGCGAGCCCCAGCGGGCGTTGGCGGCATTCAGTGCGTAGCGCGCGTTCATTACCGGCACCACCAGCTGTGGGCCGGCCTGGGTGGCGATCTCGCTATCGACGTTGGCGGTGGTCGCCTTGACCTGCTCCGGCTGCGGCAGCAGATAGCCGATGGAGCCGAGGAAGGCGCGGTAGGCGTTCATGTCGGTGATCGGCCCGGGATGGGCGCGGTGCCAGGTATCCAGCTCGCTTTGCAGGCGATCACGCTCGGCCAGCAATGCACGATTGCGCGGAGCCAGGTCGTGTACCAGGGCATCGAAACCGCTCCAGAAGGCTGCCGCCTCGATACCGCTGCCGGGCAGCACTTCGCTTTCGATGAATTGCTTGAGCTCGGCGGCTACCTGCAGACGCTGACATTGCACGCGTTCGGTCATTTTTCCTGTTCTCCTGTCTGTTCGCACTCCTCTCTACCGTGCGAGAGGGGCGTGGGGAGGGGCCTGTTGGCACCCTCTTGCGTCACTGCGCGACACCTTCTCCCCGAGAGAAGGTCATCCGCCGCATGTTCAAAGAGCCGCGATACCTGCCTTGGCCACCTGCGCGTCCTGGTCGGCCTTGACCCCGGACACGCCGACGGCGCCGATCACCTGGCCGTCCACCAGCACCGGCACGCCGCCCTCCAGCGAGGTGAGCAGCGGTGCGCTGACGAAGGCCGTGCGGCCGCCGTTGACCATGTCCTCGTAGCCTTTGGTTTCGCGGCGGCCGATGGCGGCGCTGCGGGCTTTCTCGGTGGCGATGTAGGCACCGATCGGCGCGCAGCCGTCGAGGCGCTCCAGGGCCAGCGGATGGCCTCCGTCGTCGACCACGGCGATGGCCACGGCCCACCCCTGTTGCTGCGCTTCGCTGCGGGCCGCCTGGAGGATCTGGCTGACTTCGCTCTGGCTGAGTACGGCTTTGTGTTGCATGGCATACCTCGTGTTCCTGGTTTTCTCCCCTCTCCCGTTCATGGGAGAGGGGCTGGGGGAGAGGGTTCAGGCTTTCAGCCCATCGCCTCCTCGACGATCTCGATCCAGTGACGCACCGGTGTGCGCCCGGCACCGTCCAGATGGGTCTGGCAGCCGATGTTGGCGGTGACGATGGCGTCGGGCTTGCCGCTTTCCAGGGCGTTCAATTTGTTGTCGCGAAGCTGCCTGGACAGCGCTGGCTGGGTCAGCGAATAGGTGCCGGCCGAGCCGCAGCACAGGTGGCCATCCGGTACCGCCGTCAGGCCGAAACCGAGGCGCGTCAGCACGCCTTCAACAGCGCCGCCGAGCTTCTGCGCATGCTGCAGGGTGCAGGGGCAATGGAAGGCCAGGCGTTGTTCGGCGCGTACCTGCAACCGTTCCAGCGCCTCGTTCTGCAGAACCTCCACCAGGTCTTTGGCCAGGGCGCTGACTCGCGCGGCCTTGGCCGAGTACGCCGGGTCACTGGCGAGCAGGTGGCCGTAGTCCTTGACGAAGGCGCCGCAGCCGCTGGCGGTCTGCACGATGGCTTCGGCGCCGGCTTCGATGCTCGGCCACCAGGCGTCGATGTTCTGCCGGGCGCGTTGCAGCCCGGCTTCCTGAGCGTTGAGGTGATAGTCCACGGCGCCACAGCAGCCAGCCTCGCGGATCGGCGTGACGCTGATGCCGAGGCGATCCAGCACGCGCGCGGTGGCGGCATTGGTGTTGGGTGACAGCCCCGGTTGCACGCAGCCTTCGAGCATCAACACGCGGCGTGTGTGCTGCGTGGTCGGGCGCGGCCTGGCCGGGCGAACCTCGCGCGGCAGCTTCGCCTTGAGCGTGGCCGGCAGCAGTGGGCGCAGGGCCAGGCCGGCCTGGGTCAGCGCCTTGAACAATGCCGGGCGCGGCACCACGGCACGCAGGCCCTGGCGCAGCAGGCGCTGGTCGAGCGGACGCGGCACCTGTTGCTCGGCGACCTCGCGGCCAATGTCCAGCAGGTTGTGGTACTGCACGCCGGATGGGCAGGTGGTCTCGCAGTTGCGGCAGGTCAGGCAGCGATCCAGGTGCTCCTGGGTCTTGGCTGTGACTTCGCCGCCTTCGAGCATCTGCTTGATCAGGTAGATACGCCCGCGCGGGCCGTCCAGCTCGTCGCCGAGCAGCTGATAGGTCGGGCAGGTGGCGTTACAGAAGCCGCAGTGCACGCAGGAGCGCAGAATGCGTTCGGCTTCCTCGGCGCGCGGCAGGCGCTTGGCCTGTTCACTCAAATTGGTCTGCACGTCTCATACCTCGGCGTACATGCGGCCAGGGTTGAAGATGCCCTGGGGGTCGAGCTGGTTCTTCAGCTGGCGTTGATAGCGCAGCAGCGGTGCAGCCAGCGGCTGGAAAGGGGTGGCGTGGCCGGCGGCGAAGCAGGTGGCGTGGCCGCCGAGACTGGCGGTCACACGCTGGATCAGCTCGCCGTCGGCGTCCGTCTTCAGCCAGCGCTGCGCGCCGCCCCAGTCGATCAGCTGACGACCGGGCAGGTCGAGCAGGCCGCTGTTGGCCGGCAGTGACAGGCGCCACAGTGTGCCGCTGGCGCTGAAGAACGGCAGACGCTGTTCGCGCAGTTCATGCCAGTAAGTGGTGTCGATCTCCTCGCCACCCAGGCGCTGGCGTGCGGCCAGCACCGAACCCTCGCCGCCCTCCAGGCGCAGGTGCAGCGCCGCTCCGTCATGGCTGGCGGCGCTGATCGGCAACGGCTGCTGGCCCCATTCGGCGAGTTTGTTCAGCGCGTGCAGACTGTCCACCTCCAGGCGCAGGCTGAGCACCTGGCGCGGCTTGGGCAGCACCTTGAGGGAGACTTCCGCGAGCAGGCCGAGGCAGCCGAAGCTGCCGGCCATCAGCCGCGACAGGTCGTAGCCGGCGACGTTCTTCATCACCTCGCCGCCGAAGCGCAGCAGCTTGCCCTGGCCGGTGATCACGCGGGTGCCGAGCACCTGGTCGCGCACCGAACCGGCCCAGGGGCGGCGGGGGCCGGACAGCCCGGCGGCGACCATGCCGCCGAGGGTGGCGCCATCGCCCAGATGCGGTGGCTCGCACGGCAGCATCTGCTCATTGGCCTCCAGTGCCGCCTCGATCTCGGCGAGCGGCGTGCCGGCACGGGCGGTGAGCACCAGCTCGGTGGGGTCATAGCTGACGATCCCGCGATGCTGGCGGGTATCCAGCACCTCGCCATTCGTGGCGCGGCCCAGGTGGGCCTTGCTGCCGCTGCCCTGGATGCGCAGCGGGGTGGCGCTGTTGAGTGCGTGGTTGACCTGTTCCAGCAACGCGGCGCTGGCGTCGAAATCATGCGACATCAGAAACGCTCCAGTTCCGGGAAGGGCAGTTGGCCATGGTGTACGTGCATGGCGCCGAACTCGGCGCAGCGGTGCAGGGTGGGGATGTTCTTGCCCGGATTGAGCAGGCCGGTCGGGTCGAACGCTGCCTTCACCGCATGGAACAGGGTGATCTCGTCGCTGTTGAACTGCGCGCACATCTGGTTGATCTTCTCGCGGCCCACGCCATGTTCGCCGGTGATGCTGCCGCCGACCTTGACGCACAGTTCGAGAATCTTGCCGCCGATGGCCTCGGCGCGTTCCAGCTCGCCGGGCACGTTGGCATCGAACAGGATCAGGGGGTGCATGTTGCCGTCACCGGCATGGAACACGTTGGCCACGCGCAGGCCGTACTCCTCGGACAGCTCGGCGATACCGCGCAATACACCGGGCAGTTCGCGGCGCGGGATGGTGCCGTCCATGCAGTAGTAGTCCGGCGAAATGCGACCGACGGCCGGGAAGGCGTTCTTGCGTCCGGCCCAGAACTTCACCCGCTCGCTCTCGTCGCGGGCCAGGCGCACTTCGGTGGCGCCGGCCTTTTCCAGCACCTCGCGCACGCGCTCGCAATCGTCGGCCACGTCGGCTTCCACGCCGTCCAGTTCGCACAGCAGGATGGCTTCGGCCTCCACCGGATAGCCGGCGTGGATGAAGTCCTCGGCGGCGCGAATGGCCAGGTTGTCCATCATCTCCAGGCCGCCGGGAATGATGCCGGCGGCAATGATGTCACCGACTGCGCGGCCGGCTTTTTCCACCGAGTCGAAGGCTGCCAGCAGCACCTTGGCCACCTGCGGCTTGGGCAACAGCTTGACCGTCACCTCGGTGACGATGCCAAGCATGCCCTCGGAACCGGTGAACAGCGCCAGCAGGTCGAAGCCGGGGGCGTCCAGGGCGTCGCTGCCGAGGGTCATGAACTCGCCATCGACAGTGAGGATGTCCACCTTGAGCAGGTTGTGCACGGTCAGGCCGTACTTCAGGCAATGCACGCCACCGGCGTTCTCGGCGACGTTGCCGCCGATGGAACAGGCGATCTGCGAGGACGGGTCGGGGGCGTAATACAGATCGAAGGGGGCTGCCGCCTGCGAGATCGCCAGGTTGCGTACACCCGGCTGCACGCGGGCGAAGCGTCCTTCACGATTGATCTCGAGAATCTGGTTGAAGCGCGCCATCACCAGCAGGATGCCCTGCTCCAGCGGCAAGGCCCCGCCTGACAGGCCCGTGCCGGCGCCGCGCGCCACCACCGGCACGCCACGGGCATGGCAGAGTTTCAGCAACTGCTGCACCTGCTCGATGCGCTCGGGCAGTACCACCAGCATCGGTGTGGTGCGGTAGGCCGAGAGCCCGTCGCACTCGTAGGGCTTGAGGTCTTCCCGGGTGTGCAGGATGTCGAGGTCGGGCAGGCGCTGGCGCAGTTCGCCCAGCAGGGCGGCCTTGTCGACCTTGGGCAGCGCGCCGTCGACGCGCTCGTCGTACAGAATGCTCATGGCAGGCTCAATCGTGGACGTGGTTCTTGTTGGTGGTCATGCCGCGACCTTGTGCCGCATGTTTAGGCGGCCCGAACCTGGGCGTCCATCGTTGATCGCACTGGTATGACCAGTTTCTTTCGTCCGGCTTTCACGAAAACCGGGCGAAGAGGCTTATGCTCTGTGGGTTTGCAGGAAAGCCCTGTGGTATTCGGGTGGCTTTGTCGAAACTGGTACGACCAGCTGTGGTGAGGAACGAAATGAACGTTGAGCAAGGGGCCGCACGGCGGCAGGTGAGCGATGTGGTGGCCGAGCGCATCGAGCGTCTGATCGTCGATGGCGTGCTCAAGGTGGGCCAGCCGCTGCCTTCGGAACGGCGCCTGTGCGAGAAACTGGGTATCTCCCGCTCGGCATTGCGTGAGGGACTGAAGGTGTTGCGTGGGCGCGGCATCATCGAGACCGCGCAGGGGCGCGATTCACGGGTGGCCAGGCTCAGTGGCGAACGTGACGCCAGCCCGCTGATGCACCTGTTCAACTCGCAGCCGCGTACCCTCTATGACCTGCTGGAAGTACGCGGCCTGCTCGAAGGGGAGTCCGCCCGCCTGGCGGCGCTGCGCGGCACCCAGGCGGACTTCGTCATCCTGACCCGGCGCTACGAGGAGATGCTCGCCGCCCATGCCCAGGAGCAGCCGGTTGACCCGCGCGAGCACGCGCGCCTCGATCACGCCTTTCACCTGGCCATCTGCGAGGCGTCGCACAACCCCGTGCTGGTGCACACCCTGCAATCGCTGACCGACCTCATGCTCAGCACCGTGTTCGCCTCGGTGAACAACCTCTACCACCGCCCGGCGCAGAAGCGGCAGATCGACCGCCAGCACTCTCGCCTTTACCACGCCGTGATCGAACGCCTGCCGGAGCAGGCCCAGCGTGCGGCGCGCGACCATATCAACAGCATCCGTGACAACTTGCAGGAGATCGAGCAGGAAGAGCAGCGCCTGGTACGCGCCACCATGCGCCTGGAGGGCTGGGGCTAGGAATGCCGCACATGCAACCCAGAGTGCACCGCGCGAACCGAACCGGTTGCAGGGTAATGCGGTGGATAAGCAGAGCGTTATCCACCCTACTTGCTGAATAGCGAGTACCGGGCCGATCACGAGCAGACGGAGGCGGTAAATCGCAGGCAATAAACCCCCCAAAGCAATGGCTGGCTTTTTATTAACTGGCTCGTTCTTAATCCAGAAAGAACCCTTCAGGGAACAGACTCTTAAGCTCAGTTCGTCGCTGTGCAAACATTCGGAAGTCAGCAACGATATCTTGAATATCGTTCGTGACTCTCACCAAATACCCGTCCCCGATCTTTTCAATAGGGAAATCTGCACGAGCGATCCGATCAGCATCGACTTTCTCGGCAAATTCATTACCATAGAACATCGCCCAACCGGCATTGGGTACATCCGGCCTCAGCGCTGCATTGAATGAGCCAATTTGGAAACTATCATTCAGCATGTGCGGCTGGAGTTCTGGCTCAGTGAAGTAATGCAGCATGCCGAGTTGGGGGGGAATATTTCGCACCAGACTTTAAATAGGTGGAGCCAATCAATCTTGTCGCTATAGGATGAATTTAGGATCACTGCTCCAGGAACAATCTGATTTCGAATATTCCTCTTTGCATGCCTTACATACCCCAGACTCCTAATTACCTTCTTTCTTTTCCAGGCAAAATCATAAAAGAAGTCTGAGAGGCTTCCATTAACACGCATACTTCCTTTTTCCGCCCAAAGCCTTTTCGCTTGAGCTTTGCCCTCGAAAGGCTCTTTCACTTTATCCGGGTTATGTGAGACAAGCTCAGGAGCCAACAGACCTTCACCCAAATACAAAGACTCAATCAATTGACTGCCGCACTCCCAGTCAACCGTTTCTGTCTTGGTTCGTATTGAAATCTGAATGTATGGCTTCATGGAACAAATTTCGTCAAATCTCCAGTGGCAGGGTTGTATCTATAAATATCACCGCCCGTCGCTCTAACTGTTTCTTGCAACGGTCTAGAAACGCTTCTTGTACCAGGACTCACAACGAGATTCAGAGGTTGGCCAATTTCTCCAGCATGCTCTATTTGCGCCCGCAACTGGTTGGACATGGAGAGATTCTGGACATTCTTAACCTCCAGCATCCCACCAACAGACTTGCCCCACATATCGGGAATGGTCGTGACCTGCATGCCATTGGATAGTGGAACCGTTACAGGTGTCGTGTTCTTCGCTCCACCGACATGCGAAAACGCATCAACAACCTGCCGTTCAAACTCAGCACCATTCTGTCGGTTCAGAGCAATTTGCGGGACTTTCTCAGCCGTCGCAGCCCCTTTTGGAACATCTGATCCTACACGCCCCCCACCTCTCTTTCCATCCACCGCATGAACGGCCGCTCCAATCGCTTTGCCCCCAACCCGCTCAAGCACCAGCTCCGCTGCGCTCGATACGACATAGCCACCGAAGCGGCTGCCGAGACTCACGTCTCCCGGATGAGTGCCCGGCCTGAACGAGTCGAGAACGTGCTGCCCTTCTGTGGAGACGAAGCCCGTGTCTGGCGGCACCGGCTGCTGATGACCCCACGCTGCCGGCCACTCCACTGGCCGCCCCGGCAGTGAAGTACGCCACCACGATAGCGATAACGATCGCCGCGGCACCACTCAACCCCGAGTGCTTGTGCTTGAAGCTGTCATGCGTCTCCCTGACCTTGCGCCAGGGCGAGATGATCACCGTCCCAAATGAACGATTTGAATAGCGGTAAGAGCACTATCAAAGCTCAATAGTGGTCTGCTGATGCATTCAGTTGTGCTTTTAAAGAGCGGTGGATAAGCAGAGCGTTATCCACCCTACTTGCTACGTGGCTATTGGCTGCAACGGGCAGGCTTCGAGGTCAACGAACGGATACGCATCAGGGTAATGCAGGGCTGTTTGGTGATTACGGCGGAGTGAAATAAATAGCCCCGGCAGTGCCGGGGCTATTTTCAAGCGTCTGGAATTTCGATGTGAAATGACTTCGCATAAATATCCCAAGACATCCAGCCCGGCCCCGGCTGAACTTCGAGAACCCCCTCTAAGAAATATTCTTTGGAAAGAGCATCAACACAAGAACGGGAGCCAAACTCTTGAATCACTTCCTTTCCAGTGGTTTTTTCTCGACCAGACGTATATTCGGTAGTTACCCTTTTTGAAAAGCGAACACCTTCAAAAACAAACCAGCAACCACCAACAAACTCATGCATAGCGTATTGACTATCGGCCTTACTCTCATACTGAACCCACTCACCAGAGTTAGTGCGCCCCCTCAAAAGACCATCATCATTCAACTCCCACTCAGCATACTCAATCCGCCTTGACGGATCGTAAATATAGTGCCTGGGAAATATACTTTCTACGCTCTCAGCTTTGTCTTTGCCACATCTAACAAAGCGAACACCATTTTTTTCTTTTAAAAGCATTCCATATGGAAACGCCAGCCCGCCCTCAACAAAAACTCTAAGCACACCAGATCTTTCTTCCGACACCCCATATGTGCAATTAAATGTATCAAGCTCATCAAAACAAACAGAAACTATCATTTGAATTTCTCCAGAACGATAGTCTTCATGCTGTCGAGATTCGCAATTACACTCCCATCTGTACGGAGGAATGTTTGCCCTGAGAATCTGGAATCAAGAGGGCCATTTTGTACAACTCGCAACCCTAGAGACTCTAATTCAGATGCACTTGGAATTTTGCCGTAAGGGTTTGCAGCGTTCGCATTGATAAATATCTTCCCACCCGGCTCTACTACACGAGTAGCTTCCGGCAGAAAATCCATCATCGAGTTAGTACCACCCGCACTTTTGGGAATGAACGGGTTACTAGCAACAACCTCTCCCAACGAATTGTCCCTGAAAGGAAGTTTCGTTGCGTCCGTCCGAATACCCGACTGAATATCTGGACGCATATCAACGTTAATTGCACCAGGGGTTTGTGCTTTCTGCCCACCAAACAATTCAACTGTGGGTTTCCCACCAGAACTGGCTACTTCTCCAGTTCCTTTTGCACCATCTGATCCTACACGCCCCCCACCCCTCTTTCCATCCACCGCATGAACGGCCGCTCCAATCGCTTTGCCTCCAACACGCTCAAGCACCAGCTCCGCTGCGCTCGATACGACATAGCCACCGATGCGGCTGCCGAGACTCACGTCTCCCGGATGAGTGCCCGGCCTGAACGAGTCGAGAACGTGCTGCCCTTCTGTGGAGACGAAGCCCGTGTTCAGGCGTTCGAGGCCGTCGCTGTATTGCGCAACACTGCCCGCGACACCGGCCGCTCCCAGAGCACAGCCCAGGCCCACTGACACGGCGCAGGTGGAAGCACCGGCCACGCCCGAAGCCACGGCGCCCACCGCGCCGCCAATGATGCTACCCGCAGCCCCTGCGTAGTGAAGTGCCTCGCCCCGCCTGGCAATCGCGTCGAGTAGCCGCTCGCCACCTGCGTACTTGAACAGGCCGCTTTCTGCGAGGCTGGCCCGCAAGTCCGGATACTTGGCACCTTCGGCTTGCAGCGCGACCAGGGATGCGTGGCGAGGGTCGCTCGGCGGCACGCCCTCACTGCAAGCCACCAGTGCACAGGCGGCTGCATCCCATTCCCTGGCGCGTGCAGGATCGAGTTGCGCCAACTCCTTGAGCAGCTTCGCTTCATCACTGTGCAACTGCCGGTTGTTGGCATGCCTAGGAATGAAGAGCAGGTCACAATCACAGGTGTTTCAGTCGTGATCGGCCCATGAATTAAATGATGACTTTAAAGAGCGATGAATAGGCAGGGCATTGCCCGCCCTACTTGCTCCCTGACCTTGCGCCAGGGCGAGATAATCACCGTCCCAAATGAACAATTTGAATAACGGCAAGAGCATGATCAGGGGTCAATAGTGGTCTGCTGATGCATTCGGTTGTGCTTTTAAAGAGCGGTGGATAAGCAGAGCGTTATCCACCCTACTTGCTGACCTTGCGCCAGGGCGAGATAATCACCGTCCCAAATGAACAATTTGAATAACGGCAAGAGCATGATCAGGGGTCAATAGTGGCCTGCTGATGCATTCAGTTGTGCTTTTAAAGAGCGGTGGATAAGCGGAGCGTTATCCACCCTACTTGCTGGCTGCAACAGGCCGGATTCGAGGTCAACGAGCGGATACGCATCCGGGTGATGCAGGGGTGTTTGGTGATTACGGCGGAGTGAAATAAATATCCCCGGCTAGACCGGGGATTTTTCATGTGCAGCGACTAAAGGCTAAACGGAGTGCGGCTCCCACTTCCGCAGGGGAGCTATTAGCGGGAATAACCACATTGTCACTCTCACTTATCCCCTTACCACTCCACGCCTCTAGCTTTTCGTGATGCCTAGGGCGAATAGTTATCCCATCGTTTTTACTTTCGACACCACAATTTTTCATGTCTTTGAATAGTGCACGCCTATTCTTATAACCATAAACCTCCATCAGCTTACAAACCCATTCGACATACCTCTGATTATTCAAATCATAGTCATATAAGCTCATATCGAACGTAGCTTCCGGGTGAATCCAAATATCCTTCCGCGGCTCTGGCAGCACAAATCGACTATGTGCTAGAGCATCAAGTAATGCTGCGCCCAACTCCTGATCACTGGCATCAGGGCGGACTAAATGCTGCGCCCCCTGCGGATCGGCTTGGCTACTACGGTAGCCAGAGTAAGTTTCAATACAAATAAAATCAGTATTAAACTTTGCATCCGCCCAAGCAGTTTTTACAATTTCGCTCATATCAATCAACCGTGGTGATTTTCACATTGACACCTTTGCTCTGCCCGTATTGAACCGCTCTATTAATCTGTTCCCATTGCGCGGTCGTCGTGCCTTTCGGTATAGCAACCTGCAATTCTCTGGCAGTAATCTGACTAGAGCTAAGAGTTGTCCTGCCAAGGCTGTACTCGGTGAATTTTACTGTTGCATCGATGTTGCCCTTGAGCGACGAGTACACTTGGCTAGGGTTGGCAATCTTGGCCATTGTCGTTGTATCAAGTGTTTTTGCGCTAATCGCAACACCACTGGCATTGTCGAAGAAGTCAAACGTCTTGAAGTTCGGCGGCAACCGAGAACCGGCTGGCAATTGCGAAGATAGGTAGTTCTCCCATGGCATGCCCTGCCCTTGAATCCCCTTACCCCACTCGATACCAGTAGTGCCGCGATCTACTGTCCCACCTATCCCTTTTGCACCATTCTCAGTAGTCCCTGGCGGCCGCCGTAACGCGGCCCCTGCCGGGATTATCACTGAGGTTGCAATCGCCCCCACCGCCTGCATTTCAGCCACGCGAGCAGTGAAGTCATCATCATAATTACGGCTTTGGAAGTCGAGCAGGATATTCCGCTCTTCGTCGGTAAAGCGAGTCTGCTGAACCAGCCCATCGAGGGATGCTGATCCTCCAAGCGCGTCTATCAGTTGCTGACTGCAAGCTTGCACCCCATGCTCGACGCATCTGTAGATTTTGCTGCCGTGACGTGAATCGCTGAGCGCCCAGTAATGACCTTGAACCTCAGCGCGACACTCTGCTGGATTCGATGCGCCCCGGCACTCAACAAGCGCTTTGGCAAGCTGCTCAGGCTCCTGATGCTGTAGGTAGTTGTACGCCGTCGCACCACCTGCCACCGCCGCGCCCACCTGCATGGCCTTGGCATCCCCGCCTTGCAGGCTTGCAGTCAGCACGCCGAGTACCTGCGAACTCATGTGCAGCAGGTTCTTGCGGTCTTCCACGCCCATTTTCTTGTACTGGGCATCGAGTTTGGCGACCACCAGCTCGTTCACACCCGCTGCCAGTGCCCCAGTCTTGAAGTCGCCGCCCATGGCCTCGGCGGCCAGCCCGCCCATCACCGCGTGCAGGCCGGCCTTGGTCAGGCTGCCGTTGTCGAGCTGGCCATGGCTGACGTCACCCACCCAGTTGAAGCCCGCCGCCATGAAGGTGTTGGCCAGGGTGCGTTGCAGCGCATCGCTGAAGCTGTCGCCCTGCCCCAGCAGTTTGCCGAGCGCCGCAGAGGTGGTGTTCTGCAACGCCTGGTTGGCGGCGAACTGGCCGATGCCACTCCAGGTGGACAGACCGTCGGTCGTGGCAACCGTGGCGCTGTTGGTCAGGGCGCCGGTGTTCGTTGTCGTGGTTGTTGCATGAGACGCCGTTTCGGTACCCGTCCAGCCGTCATACAGCCCTGAGGTCAGGCCGGCGGTAATGCCGCTGATGGCGTAGCCTTTGATGGCATCCTTGGACGTGACGTCCCTGGCCACCGCCCCGAGGTTGCCTTTGTTGTTGATGGTGCTGATCGCTCCGGTGGTGGCCAGGCTGGTGGCTGCCGCGCTGGTAGCCGCACCGCCCATGGCACCCATGGCCATCGGGCCCACCACGGCTGACATCAGGATCGCGATGATCAGTTGCGCCGCGACGCCCAACCCTGACTGGCTGTGCTTGAAGCTGTCGTGCAGCTCCCTGACCTTGCGCCAGTCCACGTCGCCGCGCTGCTGCATGGCCTTGAGCCAGGCCAGCTCGGGGTCGGCCTTGACCATGGCGTCGATGGCCTGGCTGACGGTCTTCCCGTCGACCTGTTTGAAGTCGATGCTCAGCCCTTCCACGGCCTTGATGCTGAGTTCGCCCTGGGCGGTCAGGCGGCTCTGTTGCAGGGTTTCGTCGGTGCCACTCCTGGCCTTGTTGCTTTGCCAGAGGGCGCCGCTCTTGTTGTGGCTCTTGCTGTGTTGCTCCAGGTCTTTCACGCCTTCAAAGGCGATCGAGCCGCCACTGTCCAGGCTCAGGTCGGCGCCACTGTGCAGGTGGGCGCGCTGGTACAGCTGGCTGCCTGCGCTTTCCAGGTTCAGATTGCCCCGGCCTGGATCGAGGTGCCGATATGGGTGATGCGGGTGGTTTCGCTGGTTTTCCTGCTGCTGCCACCGAAGCTGCCTTTCCTGCGGCGTTCATGGCGGATGCGTTCGAGGTTTTCCGCCGCCAGCAGGGCCAGCTGACCGCCGGCTTTCAGGCTGCTGTGCTGGCCGCTGTCCAGGTGGGCGGCGCTCAGGGTCAGGTGGTTGCCTGCATCCAGTGTCAGGGCGTGCCCGGCGCTGAGCTGGCTGCCCAACGACTGGATGCTGTGCTGGCTGCTGCTCTTCCTGCCGCTGTGCTGGTGGTGGCTTTCCTCGCTGATGACGCCGCTGTACAGGTCGTTGCCGGCGTACAGGGCCAGGTCGTGGTCGGCCCGCAGGCGACTGGCGTTCAGGGTCAGATCCTGGCCGGCGTCGAGGCGCAGGCTGTGCCCGGCCTTGAGGTCGCTGACCTGGGCGGGGCCGCCGGGTTGCGGCGCGGCGGTGGTCAGCAGCAGGTTGCGCCCGGCGCTGAGTGACAGGTCGCCCTGGCTGTGCAGCCGGCTGCCGACGCTGAGCAGGTCTTGCCCGGCCTTCAGGTCGATCTGTTGGCCGCTGAGGCTGCTGCCTTGCAGAAGATGGATGTGCTCCAGCGCCTTGAGGTGCAGGCGGCGGGCTTCGAGGGGGCCGGCGTTGTTCAGCTTGCGGGCCTGCAGGTCGAGGCTGTCGTGGGCTCGCAGGGTGCCTGCGTTCTTCAGCGTGCCGCCCGTGTAGAGGTCGAGGTCATTGCCCTGGATCAGCGCACCGTTGGCGCTCTGCGTCTGGCCCAGGTAGAACACCGGGGCCAGCACCTGTTGCCCACGGTGCTGCTGTTGTTCCAGCCAGACGATGTCGTGTGGCAGGGCAGCGATCTGCGCCGGGGTCAGGGCTTTGCCGGGGGTGAGCTTGAGGCTCTGGTGGCTGGCGCGGGCGTTGTCCATCAGCAGCCGGTAATGGCTGGCATCGCTGGCGTGGCCGGGAATGAAGCGTTGCCCGGTGCGGCTGACGAGGGCGTCACGCAGCAGCTTCTGTTCGTAGAGGCCATCACCCAGACGCTTGTCGGTCGTGCCCGGGGGCTTGCCGAGCGTGTCGAGCAGGTACTCGGCGCCCAGGGCCGGGCTCAGCTCGCTCAGTTGGGGGTGGGTTTCGATCAGGTAGGGGCTGCTGGCGACCAGGCTGGGGCGGAACAGGCCATGCTGGCCTTCGGGCAGGCTCACGCCGGGCAGTGCCAGGGGGTCGACGGCGCGGCGCTGGGGGTCGTGTTTGGCCGGGGCCGGCAGGTGGCTCTGACCGGGGCGTTGTACGCCGTTGCCGATGCTGTCCCTGGCCCGCACGCTGAGCTCGCCTGCGGCCTGGATGATGCCGGCGTAGTGCTGGTCGCCCTGGGTTAAACGGGTATGTCGGGTGTAGGCCGGTTGTACGCCGAGGCTTTCGCCGTTGTGGATGAAGCCATTGAGTGCGGCGGTGATGGCGGCGGCGCGCTCGGGGCTGTAGGTGGTGGTGTTCGGTGCAACGCTGGCAGGGTCGATCCAGCGGTGCTTGTGCGGTTGGCGAGTTCTCTCCTTGGGAGGACGGCTGACTTGGTTTGTAGGTTTTACTGCATCGGGGCTCCAGTAATCACGCGTGATCTGATGGGCTTTCTGCTCATGACGCACGATGTACTTCTGATTCATGTGCTTGAGCATCACGCTCTGCTGGGTCTCGCTGTCGCCGGTCTCGATGCCCTGGTTGTCCAGGCGTACGAGATCGGCTTTCAGGTGGCCCCCGGCACTGATCAGGCTGCTGTGGTTGTCCAGGCTGTTGCCTTGCAACGTCAGGTTGCCGCCGGCCAGCAGTTGCGCCATGGGGCTGGCCTGGCTGACGGCGTGACGGTCGCGCTGGGTGATATCGAACCAGGCGTTTTGCCCACTCCCCTTGCAGTCACCTCCACGACAGGCGCCTCTGCTGATCCGCGCGGCATAGGGGCCGCCCTGGTGTTCGAGGGTGCTGCGTACGTTGCGCAGGGCCTCGACCGCAAGCTTCAGGTCGCCTGTGGCTTCAAGCGTGCCGGAGCGGTTGTCCAGCTGCTGCGCACGGGCCTTGCCGTCGCCCTTCAGCGTGAGATGGCCGAGGCTGAAGATGTCGCCCGGGTTGTCGATCCCGTCGACCTGCAGGTTGAGATCGCCACCCGTGCCGAGCAGCCCATGGTTGTTCAACTGGCCGGCGCTGAGGCGAGCATGCTGTCGGCTGGCCAGGGTGCCGTGGTTGTCCAGTTGCTCGCCTTCCAGTTCGAGCGAACCGCTGCTGCTGAACAGGCCATGGTTGTCCAGGCGCTTGCCGCGCAGGCTCAGGGTGTCGCCTGCACGAATCTGTGGGTCGGGATGCTGCCGGGTACTGCTGGCCGTGAGCTGGTTGAGCAGGCGCTCGGTATTGAGCCAGAGCTTGCCCTGGGCTTCGAGGCTGCCATGGTTGTTCACCTGCTGGCTGCGGGTTCCGCTCTTGCCCTGCCCATTCAGGTCGATGAAACCCTGGCTGTACAGGTCGGCATGGTTGTCCAGCCGATCCAGGTTGAGCGCCAGGTTGCCGCCACTGAGCAGCAGGCCGTGGTTGTCCAGCCGTGCGCCGGTGAGGGTGGCGCCCTGGCTGCTGGCCAGGGTGCCGTGGTTGTCGACGCGGCTGGCCGTGAGCGTCAGGGCCTTGCTGCTGGACAGGCGGCCACGGTTGCTCAGCTGATCACGCAGGGTGATGCGGGCCGTATCGCTGCCCAGCAGAAGGCCGGCGGCTTGCAGCTCGAGCGACTGGGCATCCAGGCTGAGCGCGCCCAGGCTGCTGAGCTGGCCTGCGCTGCGGTAGCCGCCGCTCAACGTCAGGCTCAATGCCCCGTCGCTGCCGATCAGGCCGTCGTTGCGCCAACTGCCGCCCTGGCCGCTCAGTTTGCTGCGCGCCACCAGGCTGCCGGCACGATCCTGGCTGAAGCTGCCGATATCCAGGGTCAGTTGCCCGGCCTGGATCTGGCTGTCGTTATGCCAGCGCTCGGCCTTGAGGCTCAGGCTGCCGGCGGTACCCAGGCTGCCGCCCCTGACGCTGATCAGCGGCACGCCAAGGCTGAAGGCACCGCTACCGCTGTGGCGCACCTGCCCATCGGCATTGTCCAGGCCGCCGGCCTTGAGGCTCAGGGTCGGGGTGCTGGCGTCGAGACGGCCGGCGCGGTTGTTCAGGGTGCCGCTCAGGCTCAGCAGGGTCTCGCCCTTGTTGCCCAGCGCGCGCAGCTGGCCGTGCGCGTTGCTCAGGTCATGGCCGGTGATGGACAGGTCGCCGTGGCTTTCGATCAGCCCCTTGTGGTTGTCCAGGCTGGCGCTACCCGTACCCTGGGTGATGCGTATCTGTTGGCCGCCAATCCGCCCCTGCCGGTTGTTCAGCGTCGGTGCCTTGAGCCGCAGCTCGCCCTGGCTGAGCAGGTGGCCCTGATTGCCGATGTGGCGGCCTTCAACCTCCAGCAGCGCACCGCCATGGATCTGCGCAGCCGCTTGCCCGGCATCGGCGGCCTTGTGGTTATGCAGGGTGTCGGCATGCAGCCAGAGCTTGCCCAGGGCACCGATGCTGCCGTGGTTGTCGATCCGCTCGGCATAGGCACTCAGGTGGCCGCTCACACTCTGGATGCGGCCCCGGTTGGTCAGAGACCTGGCCCGCGCCTTGTCGAAGTCGGCGCTGATGACGATGTAGTCCTGGCTGTGCAGTACGCCGTGATTGTTCAGGCGATCCTGAAACAGGTTGAGCACCTTGCCGATGGACGCCTTACCGTGGTTGTCGATCTGCTCGGCATGGACGATCAGGTTGCCGCCGCTGTGAATCTCGCCATGGTTCTGGACACGCTTGGCGTTCGTGCGCTTGCCGGCTTCTGCCTTGATGACCGTGTCGCCCTGGCTGTACAGGCTGCCACGGTTGTCGAGGTGCTGTTGAAACAGCAGCAGGTCTTTGCCGCTGGAGAGCGTTCCAGGGTTGTCGGTGTGGTCGGCATGGACGGCCAGGTTGCCGCCGCTGTGGATGTGGCCCCGGTTGGTCAGGGACTGGGCCCGCGCCTTGTCGAAGTCGGCGCTGATGACGATGTAGTCCTGGCTGTGCAGTACGCCGTGATTGTTCAGGCGATCCTGGAACAGGTTGAGCACCTTGCCGATGGACGCCTTACCGTGGTTGTCGATCTGCTCGGCATGGACGATCAGGTTGCCGCCGCTGTGAATCTCGCCATGGTTCTGGACACGCTTGGCCTTCGTGCGCTTGTCGGCTTCTGCCTTGATGACCGTGTAGCCCTGGCTGTACAGGCTGCCCCGGTTGATGAAGCGTTTCTGATACAGATGAACGTTCTCGCCACTGGACAGCGACCCATGGTTGTCGATGCGCCCGGCAACGATTTCCAGGGTGCCCTTGCCACTGCGAATCTGCCCGTGGTTCTCCAGTTGCCGACTGCTCAGGCTCAGGGCGCCCTGCGCCAGCAGCTTGCCCTCGCGGTTGTCGAGGCGCTTGGCAGTCAGGCGAACATCGCCCTGGCTGGAGATTTCACCCTTGACGTTGCTGGCCTCGGCCACGGCCTTGACACTCAAGGGGCCCTTGGCGCTGATCACACCCTGGTCGTTGCCCAGCCGACCACCCTGTAGATCGAGGTCGAGTGCACCCTGGCTGAGCAGCGTGCCCCGGGTCTGCTCCAGGCTCCCGGCTTTGAGCTCCAGGCCCTTGTGCGCAACGATCTGCCCGGCGTCGTTGAGGGCCTGGCCGGTGCCGATGGTCACGCGGCCGTCGGCATACAGCGTGCCCTGGCTGTTGTCCAGGCGCTCGCTGCCCAGTTTCAGATCACGCCCGGCCAGCACCCTGGCGTTGCGGCTGTCCAGCGCCTTTGGGGTTTGCAGCTGGATGTCACGCCTGGCCACCAAGGTGGCGCCGGCCTGGATGTCGCCAGCGCCCTGCACGTGCAGATCCTGCTGCGCCTGCAGGGTGCCGCTCAGGGTCAGCTTGCCGGAGGCGTCGAGGCGGATGTCCCGGGCGCTGGCGGCCATGTCACCGGCCAGCCTGACGCCCACACCCGCCTCGTTGGCCCGCAGGCGAATCGCCCCGGCGTACATGCCGCCCAGAGCACTGCTGTCGATGGACAGGTCAGGCTTGCGGCCTGCGGGCGTTTTCGCGCTGATCCGCAGGTCATCGGCGTCGACCTGGCCAACCCCGGTGATCAGGTTCAGCTGCTGACCGGCATGCAGCTCGGCATTGATCCGCGCACTGCGGGTGATCAGGTCGAAGCGATCCACAGGGCGCGCATCGAGCCCGGCGCCCTCGATGGCGATGTCGCCACCCTTGACCTCGAAGCCTTTCAGGCGGCCGCTGTCGATCAGCGGCGCGCCGCTGCTCAGTGTCGCGTGCGGGGTGTTGAGGAAGCCGCAACCGTCGCAGGTGATGCCATGGGGGTTGGCGACGATCACCCGCGCCGCCTGGCCGGCCACTTCGGTGTAGCCCTGCAGCAGGCTGCGCTGGCTGCCGGTGACTTCGTTGAGGATGACCTGCGCGCTCGACCCGGTCAGGTTGGGGTTGCCGGCGATGCTGCCGGCCAGTTCGGTGGAAGGCTTCTGCGAGGCCGTGGCGTTGTTGAGGATCAGCCCCTGGGGGCCGACGTTGTAGGTGTTGAAGCGGTTGTGCGAGAGGCCGCCGTCACTGGGGGTGGCGATGTTGACCAGCGGTACGCC
The DNA here is from genome assembly GCA_045291465.1 of Ectopseudomonas oleovorans. Classification (GTDB taxonomy): domain Bacteria; phylum Pseudomonadota; class Gammaproteobacteria; order Pseudomonadales; family Pseudomonadaceae; genus Aquipseudomonas; species Aquipseudomonas oleovorans_B. The sequence goes on from CP152345.1 coordinate 504,411, forward strand.
GTTGCCGGCCTGGCTCAGTTGGGCCGCGCCCTGCACCTGGGCGGCAGCGGCGACGATGGGGTCGAGGAACATCACCCCGGCGAGGATCAGCGCGATGTTGCGGAACAGCGGGCTGCGGACGTCCATGTCGATCTTGCTCCGTGCTGAACAGGGGTCACAGGATGGCCTGCTGAGGAAGCGAACTTCTTCAGCAGGCGCAGACGACCATAGAGGGCACTACCTGACTGGTAGCTGAACGAGCCAGATAAATAGTGTCGGGAGGGGGATGGGCAGGAGGGGGGCAGCAGGCCGAAGGCAGGCAAGCGGAAGGGGCTCGGTGCGCGCGGCGCACCCTACCGGAAGGCGTGGTCAGCGAAAGGTGCTGGTCACCACCCCTTCTTCCACCACCTGCGCCTCGATCACCTTCTGGCTGCCGAGGTTGCGCACGCGGATCACTTCGCCTTCGCGGCCATTGGCCAGTGCCTCGCCGGTGGCCGAGGCGGAGATGCCGTCCTGGCTGGCGACGATGGTCACCTGCTGGCCACGGCGAATCAGCAGCGGCGCGGCGAGCAGGTTCGGTGCGATCAACTGGCCGGCGCGCACGCGGCGCTTGGCGCCCTGGCCGACCACCTCGTCGAGGCGGTTGTAGAAGCCACGCGGCGCCTTGCCGATGTTCACTTCCTGCAACCGCACGTGTTCGCCGGTGATGGTCTGGCCGCGCTCGATCACCCGGGCGGCATGCACCACCGGCAGGAAGACACTGGCCTGAACCAGTGCCGTGACGCTCCAGCCGGGGGCGTCAGCGCAGTTCACGTTCAGGCGTTGGCGTGACAGCGGCGAGGGATCGTCGCTGCTGACCGTCACGTCCAGTGCCCGGGTGCAGGCGGGCAGTCGCTCGGCACTGTTGAGCAGCGTGGTGTCGAGGCTGTGGCGCTGACCTTGCCAGGCCTGACGCTTGGCTTGCTCGGCCAGCGTGCGCTGCATGTGCGTGGCGATGGCCTGGTCGATCTGGCTGGCGGCATCCGCCTGCGCGTGTGCACGCTCGGACGGCTGGGCAAGGAGGAGGAAAAGCAGCGACGCGCAGGCGGAAAAAGCCTTTCCGCTTTTCTTCCCGGCGTTGGCTCGATGCGGAAAGAGGGCGACGCAGAGCTCCGCGAGCGATCTGAAAAATCCCTGATAAATCAATGAAATACGGCTCTGTTTGGGGTTGGGCACGCTTTGTGCTCAAGGCACCTGGGCACAACCTTGGGTTAAGGGTACCGGTGATGAGTATACGGATTGATGACGTGGTAGGCCTGCACTCGCGAGCGCTCGAACTGCGCATGCAGCGCAGCGAGATTCTTGCCGCCAACCTGGCGAACGAAGACACGCCGGGTTTTCTCGCCCGCGACATCGATTTCGCAGGCGAGATGCAGCGACTCGATCCGCAGCAGGCCTTCACGGCCAGCACCGCCGAGCTCAAGTACCGTGTACCGACCCAGCCTTCGCAGGACGGCAATAGTGTCGAGCTGAGTGTGGAGCAGGCTGCGTTCTCCAAGAACAGCATGGATTTCCAGACCAGCCTGACCTTTCTCAGCATGAAATTCCGCGGCCTGAAACAGGCCATCGAGGGACGCTGATCATGGCTTTCGACTCCATCTACCGCATCGCCGGTTCGTCGATGAACGCGCAGACCGTGCGCCTCAACACCGTGGCCAGCAACCTGGCCAACGCCGACTCGGCCGCCGCCAGTGCCGAGGACGTGTACCAGGCGCGCAAGCCGGTGTTCGCGGCCGTCTACAACAACGACCAGCTGACCCGCAGCGCCGGTATGGGCGGCGCCCATGTGCAGGTACTCGATGTGGTCAGCGCCGGGCGTGAGCCGGTGCGCCGTTATGAGCCGGACAACCCGTTGGCCGATGACCAGGGCTACGTGTTCTACGCCGACATCGACCAGATCGAGGAGATGACCGACATGATGTCGGCCACTCGCAGCTTCGAGACCAGCGTCGAAGTGCTCAACCGCCTGAAAAGCATGCAGCAGGGCCTGCTCAAGCTCGGAGAATCCTGATGGCCGCGGTCAGCAACAACACTCAGAACAATTCCGCCTACAGCATCGATGAGGCAGTGAAGCAGTCGGTCAACGTCAGTGACGCGACCCAGCTGGAAAACAACTTCCTCACGCTGATGGTCGCGCAGATCCAGAACCAGGATCCGACCAAGCCGGTGGACAGCACCGAGTTCCTCAATCAGTTCGCCGCCATGAGTCAGGTCAAGAGCCTGGAGAACATGGCCTCGCTGAGCAAGAGCAACCTGGTGCTGCTGGACAACCTGCAGACCCTCACCGCCGCCGGCCTGGTTGGCCAGGAAGTGAAGGTGGCCACCGAGCAACTGGAGTTGGGTGAGGACAAGGTACGTGGCGAGATCAACCTGGAGCATGCCGCCGGCCAGCTGGCCCTGGTGGTCACTGACAGCAACGGGGTGAAGAAGGAGATCGACCTCGGCTCGCAGGCGCCGGGGCGCGTGCCCTTCGAACTCGACCCGAAGGCGCTGGGTCTGGCGCCGGGCAGTTACAAGGTCGAGGTCAAGAGCGACAGCGGCGAGTACCCCAAGGTCGAGGTGGCCGGCCGCGTCACCCAGGTGCGCGTCAGCGCCGAGGGGCCGGTGCTGGAAGTCATCGGCGTGGGCTCGGTGCCCTTCTACAACATCACCGAATTCGGCCAGACGCAGACCGCCGGTCTGCTCTGAACCCCTCATTCGTTCAATTCAAAGGTTCAGTCGCCATGAGTTTCAATATCGCCATGACCGGCCTCAGCGCCGTCAACGAACAGCTCAACACCATCAGCCACAACATCGCCAACGCCGGCACCACCGGCTTCAAGTCCTCGCGCACCGAGTTCGGCAGCATCTACGCCGACAGCCAGGCGATGGGCGTGGAAGTGCTGGCCACCACCCAGAGCATCAGTCAGGGCGGCTCCCTGGTGACCACCGGGCGCAGCCTGGATCTGGCCATCTCCGGTGGCGGCTTTTTCGTCACCCGCGATACCAACGGCGACCTGAGCTACACCCGCGCCGGTGTGTTCGGCGCCGACAAGAACAACAACATCGTCAACGCCGCCGGACAGACCCTGCAAGGCTATCCGGTGGACGCCGCCGGCAACCTGCTGGTGGGCGCCATGGGTGATCTGCAACTGCAGAACGCCAACCTGCCGGCGCGCGCCACCGACACCCTGGCCTTCGTCATGAACCTGGATTCCAACCAGACCGTGCCGGCCACCGCGCCGTTCGACCCGGCGGACGTCAACACCTACAACTCCACCTACACCACCAAGGTGTTCGACTCCCAGGGCAAGGAACATACCCTCACCCAGTACTTCGTGAAGACTGGCGACAACACCTGGGATGCCTACTACTACCAGGGCAACACCGCCGTCGGCGGTCTGCAGGCGCTGACCTTCGGTACCAACGGCTCGCTGGCCACTCCGGCCGGCCCGGTCAACGTCGGCTTCGCCCTGCCGGGCGTCGATCCGATGGCGATCGCCATCGACTACAGCAATTCCAGCCAGTACGGCTCGGATTTCGTCGTCACCACCAACCGCGCCAGCGGTTATGCGGCGGGCGAACAGACCGGCCTGTCGGTGGAGAAGGACGGCATGGTCTACGCCAACTACAGCAACGGCCAGCGCATGTTGCAGGGGCAGGTGGCGTTGGCCACCTTCGCCAATGCCGGTGGCCTGAAGAACATCAGCGGTACGGCCTGGGTGGAAACCGCCGAGTCCGGCGCCGCCCTGATCGGCGTGCCCGGTGTCGGCCCGTTCGGCGCGCTGGTGGCCGGTTCGCTGGAAAACTCCAACGTCGACCTGACGCAACAGCTGGTCGGCCTGATGGAGGGCCAGCGCAACTACCAGGCCAACACCAAGGTGCTGACCACCAACAAGGAACTCACCCAAGTGCTGTTCGGCGCGATCTGAGGCTGACCCATGGACCGTCTCGGCTACACCGCAATGACCGCCGCCAGCCGCACCATGAGTTCGCTCACGGTGCGCGCCAACAACCTGGCCAACGTCAACACGCCCGGCTTCCGTGCCGATCTGGAGCAGGCTCAGGCCGTGGCCGTGGAAGGTTACGGCTACGACAGCCGGCACCTGGCACGGGTGAAGAACAACGGCGTCAACCTGGCGCCCGGCGAGCTGATGGCCACCGGCCGCGACCTCGACGTGGCAATCCAGGGCCGTGGCCTGTTCACCGTCGAAGGCGATGATGGCGCCGAGCGCTACACCCGCAACGGTGCGCTGCAGGTCGATGCCGAGCTGCGCCTGACCCTGAACGGCCGTGCCGTGATGGGTGAGGGTGGCCCCATCGTGCTGCCCGAGTACGACAGCCTGCACATCGGCCGTGACGGCACGGTTTCGGTGATCCCCCGTGGTGATTTCGTCACCGCCGAGGTCGATCGCATCCGCGTGGTGGATGTCGATGCCGCCGACCTGACCAAGGATGCCAGCGGCCTCCTGGCGCGCACCGATGGCCAGCCGGCCGAGGACATGGAAGCGCCGGTGCTGGTGTCCGGTTATCTGGAGGCGAGCAACGTCGGCGCCATCGATCAGCTGGTGGCGACCATGAGCCTGAACCGCCTGTTCGAGACCCAGGTGAAGATGATGAAAGCCGCCGAGGATCTGTCCGAGGCCGGCAACCGGATGATTCGCGGTAGCTGATGACACCCGCTCGGTAGGGTGGGCTTTGGCCCACCCTGCAGCGGAGCATCGTCCGGCCCACCCTACGGGTGAGCGAACACGACGAGTAGCCCGGATGTAATCCGGGAACCATTTCCCGGATTGCATCCGGGCTACCAGTACCAAGGAGACAGCACATGAGTTCCGCACTTTGGGTCAGCAAGACCGGTCTGGCCGCTCAGGACAAGGCCATGAGCGCCGTGGCCAACAACCTGGCCAACGTCAACACCAACGGTTTCAAGAGCGACCGCGTGGTGTTCGAAGACCTGTTCTACTCCATCGAGAAACAGCCGGGCGCACAGGCCGATGAGGTCAACACCGTACCGTCGGGCATCCAGCTCGGCAGCGGCGTGCGCGTGGCCGGTACGCAGAAGGTGTTCACCGAAGGCAGCATCCAGACCACCGGCCAGCCGATGGATCTGGCCATTGTCGGCGCCGGCTTCTTCCAGGTAGAGGCGCCCAACGGTGACATCTACTACACCGAGAACGGCCAGTTGCAGCTCAATGCCGAAGGCATGATCGTCAACTCCCAGGGCCTGCCGCTGACGCCGGCCATCGAAGTGCCGGCCGGCAGCAGCCGCTTCACCGTGGGCAGCGACGGCATCGTCACCGCTGTGCTGGCTGGCGATAGCCTGCCGTCCGAGCTGGGCCAGATCACCCTGGTCAACTTCACCAACCCGGGTGGCCTGGAAGCCCTCGGTGGCAACCTCTACCGCGAGACCGTGGCCAGCGGCGAGCCGGTCGAGGGCGTGCCCGGCGAGGAAGGCCTGGGCAATCTGAAGCAGGGCGTGCTGGAAGGCTCCAACGTGCAGGTGGTCGAGGCCATGGTGGCGATGATCTCCATCCAGCGCGCCTACGAGGCCAATGCCAAGGTGCTCGACGCCGCGTCGGGCATGCAGCAGTTCCTCAACCAGACCGTGTGACCGCCATGAAGCGCCTGATTCCGCTCGCCCTGCTCCTGTCTCTGGGGGCTGCGCCAGCTTCAACGAGATGCTGCCCGACGAGGACTCCAGCCTCTACGAGCCGCTGCAACTGGACTACAGCGCGCCGCCGACCACCCGTGGCGGGCTGTTTCGCAGCGGCTACAGCGGCTCGCTGATCGGCGACAAGCGTGCGGTGCGGGTCGGCGACATTCTCACCGTGGTGCTCGACGAGTCCACCCAGTCGAGCAAGAGCGCCGGTACCAGCTTCGGCAAGACCTCCAGTGCCGCCATTGGCATACCCACGGTGCTGGGCAAGACCTACGAGCGCCTGGAAAGCTCCGCCGAGGCCGAGCGCGACTTCAACGGTTCGGCGCGCAGCTCGCAGCAGAACACCCTGCGCGGCTCCATCGCGGTGACGGTGCATCAGGTGCTGCCCAACGGCACCCTGCTGATCAAGGGTGAGAAGGCCCTGCGCCTGAACCAGGGCGACGAGTTCATCCGCCTGGTCGGCCTGGTGCGCATGGACGACATCAACCGCGCCAACCAGGTGTCCTCGCAGAACGTGGCCAACGCGCGGATTTCCTATGCCGGCCGTGGCGTGCTCAACGACAGCAACTCGGCGGGCTGGCTGACGCGTTTCTTCACCCATCCGCTGTTCCCGCTCTGAGGCCTGCTCATGCTCAAACGCTCACTCGTTTTCCTGCTCCTGAGCTGGCCGCTGTCGGGCATGGCCGTGCCGCTGATGGATCTGGTGGATATCGAAGGCATTCGCGGTAACCAACTGATCGGCTACGGCCTGGTGGTCGGCCTGGACGGCACCGGCGACAAGAACCAGGTGCGCTTCACCAGCCAGTCGGTGGCCAACATGATCAAGCAGTTCGGCATCAACCTGCCGCCGAACGTCGATCCCAAGCTGAAGAACGTCGCGGCAGTGACCGTCACGGCGGAAATTCCGCCGTCCTACAGCCCGGGGCAGACCGTGGACGTCACCGTTGCCTCGCTGGGCGACGCCAAGAGTCTGCGCGGCGGCCAGTTGCTGATGACCCCGTTGCAGGGCGTCGACGGTGAAACCTACGCCCTGGCCCAGGGCGCTGTCGTCGTTGGCGGCCTGAACGCCACGGGGCAGAGTGGCTCCAGCGTGGCGATCAACTCCGCCAACAGTGGCCGCGTACCCAACGGCGCAACCGTCGAGCGGATGATCCCCAGCGATTTCAGTTCGCGCGACGAGGTCATGCTCAACCTGCGTCAGCCCAGCTTCCAGACCGCTGCGCGGGTGATCGAGGCGGTCAACGGCCGCTTCGGCAGCGGCACCGCCAGTGCGCTGGATTCCACTCGGATCGCCATTCGCGCGCCGATCACCAGCACTCAGCGCATCGGCTTCATGGCCATGCTCGAAGGCCTGGACGTGGAAGAAGGCCGCGAGCGGCCGAAAGTGGTGTTCAACAGCCGTACCGGCACCGTGGTGGTCGGCCAGGGGGTGCGTGTCAAGGCGGCGGCGGTGGCCCACGGCACGCTGACCGTGACCATCAGCGAGAACCCGCAGGTCAGCCAGCCCAACGCCTTCTCCGGTGGACAGACCGCCGTGGTGCCGCGCTCCGACGTCGCCGTCAGCCAGGACAAGAACGCCATGTTCAAGTGGCCCGACGGCGCCAGCCTGGACAGCATCATCAACACCGTGAACAGCCTCGGCGCCACCCCGGACGATGTCATGAGCATCCTCCAGGCACTGGAACAGGCCGGTGCCCTCAATGCCGAACTGATCGTGATCTGAGCCATGAGCATCGTTTCCCTCGCCCAACACATGAACAGCCACCGCGGCAGCGCCGACGGCATCGGCACCGCTCGCGAGCAGCAGCTGCAGGCCGCTGCCGAGCAGTTCGAGGCGCTGTTCCTGCAACAGATCCTCAAGCAGATGCGCAAGGCCAGCGACGTGCTGGCCGAAGGCAACCCGATGCGCAGCCGCGAGATGGACACCATGCGCGACTTCTACGACGAAGTGCTGGCCGAGACCCTGGCCGGGCGCAAGCAGACCGGCATCGCCGACATGCTGGTCAAGCAGCTGTCCGGTGGTGCGGGCGAGGGGCCGGACGTGCAGGGCGCGGCACTGGCGGCGCAGTCGGCCGAACTGCCGCAACGGCCCGGCAGCAGCCTGCTGGAGCCGTTGCGCTCGACCTGGCAACGCGGCGTCGACAGCCTCGGCAAGGTCTGGGACAAGGGCTCGGCGGGCTTTCTCGCCCTGGTCGACAAGGTCATCCAGCAGGAGTCGGCCGGCCGTGTCGATGCCGTGTCGCCCAAGGGCGCCCGTGGCCTGATGCAACTGATGCCGGATACCGCACGCGAGATGGCGGCGGAACTGGGCCTGGCGTTCGACGAGGCGCGCCTGACCACCGATGCCGGGTACAACAAGCGCCTGGGCAGTGCCTACCTGGACAAGATGCTGCAGCGCTACGACGGCCACCAGGCCCTGGCGCTGGCGGCCTACAACGCCGGCCCCGGCCGGGTCGACGAGTGGCTGAAGGTCAATGGCGACCCGCGCAGCGGCGAGATCGGTACGGGCGCCTGGATCGAGCGCATTCCGTTCCAGGAAACCCGCGACTACACCCGCAGGATTCTCGGCGATCTGGCCAGCCGCGAGACGCCGACCGGGGAGGCGCCGCTGCAGAGTTCGCTCAGTGCGCAGACCCGCCAGCAACTGGCCAGCGCCCTGAGTGCCGACAGCGGCCTGCTGCTCGGTGCCGTCGCCGGCAAGCAGGTCTTGGCGCGCGATGAATTTAAGTCCGCCGGCGATCGTGTCGCCCTGTCTTCAGTAACAGCCCAATTCGCTGCCGACGACGCCCGTGCGCCGCGTCTGGCGGCCTTCGCTCAGCCCATGCGCTTCGAGCGTCAGGAGTCCTGATTCGTGAGCATCCTCAACCAGATCGCCTACAGCGGTGTGCGTGCCAGCCAGGTGGCCCTGGCCACCACCGGGCAGAACATCGCCAACGTCAACACGCCGGGATTCAGCCGCTTGCAGACCATCACCGGGTCGCTGGCCGGGCAGGGTGGCCTGAGCGTCGGCGGCGGCGTCGAGGTGATCAGCATTCGCCGCATGACCAACGAATTTCACAACCAGCAGCTGTGGCGCGCGACCACAGAACAGAACTTCTACGGTGCTTCGCAGCAGTACCTGACCGCGCTGGAAGCGTTGATGTCGGGTACCGGTTCGAGCATCAGCGCCGGCCTCGACCAGTTCTTCGCCGCACTCAGCGAGGCCAGCGCCACGCCCGGCTCCATTGCCCTGCGTCAGCAGATCATCAGTGAAGCCGGCAACCTGGCGCAGCGCTTCAACGGCCTGAGCAGCAACATCGACGCGCAGGTCAAGGCCTTGCAGGAGCAGCGCACGGCCATGGCCACCGAGATCAACGGCCTGACCGAGAACATCGCGCTGCTCAACAAGAAGATCGTCGAGACCGAGTCGGTCAAGGGTGACAGCACCGCGTTGCGCGATCATCGCGAAAGCCTGATCGGCCAGCTCAGCCAGTTCGCCAAGCTGCGCATCCACGAAGTGCCGGATGGTTCGGTCAGCGTTGCCCTGGCCAACGGCCAGCCGCTGGTGGCCGGGCCGACCGCCGGCCAGCTCAAGGTGGCGATGACCGCGACTGGTGAGCAGGAGGTCGGCCTGGCGTTCGCCGGCACCAGCTTCCCGCTGCGCCAGGATGGCTTCGGCGGCGCCTTTGGCGGCCTCTACGATGTCGAGTACAACAGCCTGCGACCGAACCTGGAGGCCCTGCACGACATGGCCAGCCAACTGGCGCAGATGGTCAACGACGTGCTCGTCACCGGCTTCGATATCAATGGCGATCCCGGCCAGCCGCTGTTCGCCTACGACCCCACCAGCACGACCGCGCTGCTGCGCGTGCAGCCGCTGACTGCCGAGCAACTGGCGTTCTCCTCGGCGCCCGGTGAAACCGGCAACAACGAGGTGCTGCTCGATCTGCTCGACCTGAAGAACCAGCCCATCACCCTGGGCGGCAGCCAGGTCACCCTCAACGACGCATACGCGGGCCTGCTCGGCCAGGTCGCCAGCGACAGCCGGCAGAACCAGGCCGACCTCAAGTCTGCCACTGCCGTGACCCAGCAGGCCAAGTCGCAGCGTGACAGCGTCAGTGCCGTCAGCCTGGATGAGGAAGCGGTCAACCTGATGACCTACCAGCAGGCCTACCAGGCCAACATGAAGGTGATCAGCACGGCCAACCAGTTGTTCGATGACATGCTTTCCGCGTTCTGACGCGGCTTTCAGAGAGATTCCGCCATGATGCGCATCACCAACTCGCAGATCACCTCGATGATGCACAGCTCGATGAACGCCAGTTCCGCCGAGCTGGGCAAGCTGATGCAGCAGATGGCGACCGGCAAGCGCATCCTGCTGCCGTCCGACGACCCCATCGCCAGCGTGCGGGTGCTGCGTGTGCAGCGTGAAGAGGCGAGCCTGGAGCAGTTCCGCAAGAACATCGCCAACGTCTCCGGCAGCCTGTCGACCCAGGAGGCCAACCTCAAGTCCAGCTCCGACGCCATGCTCAACGTGCGCGATCTGCTGCTGTGGGCGGCCAACGGCTCCAACACCAGCGAAGACCTGTCGGCCATGGCGGGTGAGTTGTCGATCATCGAAGACACCATCTTCAGCTTCGCCAACGTGCGTGACGAAGAAGGCCGCTACCTGTTCTCCGGCACCCTCAGCGACACTCCGGCGCTGAGCTTCGATGCCGCCACCCAGACCTACAGCGTCACTGGCAACGACAAGCACCGCCAGGCCGCCGTGGCCAACGGCGTGCTGGTCGACGAAAACGTCACCGCCGCCAGCGTCTACGGTGCCGGCGTGGGCATGCTCAACCAGCTGCGCGACCTGATCAACACCCTGCAGGATCCGGCGCTGGACGTCACCGACCCGGCCGTGCGCCAGCAGATCACCGCGACCCTCGATGCCCTCGACGATACCCATGGCCGCGTGCTGGGCTCGATCACCGAACTCGGTGGCCGGCAGAATGCCCTGACCCTGCTGAGCGACAGCAACGAGGACGTTTCGCTGGTCAACCAGAAGATCGAAGGCGAGCTGTCGCGGCTCGACTACGCTGGCGCCACCATCGACCTGAACGATTACCAGCTGGCACTTGGGGCGACGCAGAAGACCTATCTGAAGATCAACCAGATGTCGCTGTTCAGCCTGCTGTAAGGAGTGGCATTGGTGATCAAGGTCGACAAGCAGCTACCGGTCGTCACGGTTCTCGATCCGCAGGCGCGCCGTCCGGTGCAGGGCGAGCAGGCGCCGCAGCGCGTGCGCAAGGCCGCACCGGGGGAGCAGGCGCAGGTGCAGCCGCGCGCCAAGAGCGCCACCTTCAACCTGCAACTCAACCAGCAACTGACCTCGATGCAGGCCGCCGACAGCTACCTCGGCGAGCTGGCCGGGCGTCTGGGCCAGCTCAAGCTCAGCCTCAGCCGTGAACTGAGCAATGCCCAGGCCGGCGAACGCGATGGCCTCAAGCGCGAGCTGGAACAGGTGCGCAAACTGCTCGCCGAGCGCGGCCAGCGCTCCGGCGAGGCGCTGGATGCCAGCTTCAGGTTGCGTCTCAGCGAGCCGGTGCGCAGCCGCTTCAGTCTGCAGGGCCTGGACTCGATCAGCGCGGTGCAGCAGGCCGGCAGGGAAACCCTGCTGTTCAGCGCCGGACGCAAGCTGGCCGAGCCGCTGGCGGTGGTGCTCGACGAGGGCCTGAGCGAGCAGCAGATCCTGCGGCGCTTCAACGCCGGTCTCGGCCCGGCAGGTATCCGTGCCGAACTCGATAATGGCGGTGCACTCAGGTTCAGCGCGCGTGAAAGCGAGTGGCAGCAGCTCAAGGGCGAGCTGCGCGTGCAGGGCGAGGGCAAGCTGGCGGCGCCGAGCCCGACGCCATTGGCCAGCCAGGAAGAACAGCTGCTGCGCCTGCCCGAAGCCGCACGCCTGGATGCTGCCCGTGAACTGCGCCGGGCGCTGGACGAGGTGGTGGCGGCGCTGGACAAGATCGGCTCGCTGCGCGAACAGCTCAGCCATCGCCAGGAAGAAATTCGCGAGTTCCTTGCCCGCCATGCCGAGCAGAACGAGCGCGAGTGGGCGCGGGATTTTGCCGGTGAAGTGTTCAACCTGATGCGCCGCAGCCCCAGCAGTTATGCCGCCGTGACCCAGACGGTGGTAGCCCAGGCCAATATCAGCCGTTCCAGCGTGGTCAGCCTGCTGTCCTGAGCGCCGGGTTTCGACTCCTCGGCCGTCAGTCGTCCTCCCCCTTGTTGCATGGCGACTGGCGGCTTTTTTATTCGTCGCCGGATGTCGATGGCGACCAGTCGTCCGCTTCATGACTGGTTGCACAGAATGATGGCGTTTTAACAGCTATGATCGCGCCCTTTTCCGCAGCATCTGGGCCTGGCGCCCGTCGAATCTGCCCCCCTCATTCCAATAAAAACCCCCTATCCAAGGGTTCAACCCGTTACCGGTAGCCTGTGCTTGCGGTGCATTGCCTTGTTCTCGAATTGGAGTACCGATGTGTTGAAGAAGTACCTGACTCTCCTCCTGCTTGCCTGCACCGCGCTGGTCAGCGTGCCCAGCCTGGCGCAGCTGAGCGATTCCGAAGCCATGAACATGGCGGGTCTGCAGCGTTCGCTGACCCAGCGCATGGCCAAGAGCTACCTGATGCTCGGCGCCGACGTGCGCGTGGACACCGCCCAGCGTCAATTGCAGGAAACCATCCAGCGCTTCGATACCAGCCACAAGGCCCTGACGGCCTACGCACCCAACGCCGAGATCAAGGCCGCGCTGGCCACGGTCGACGGCCTCTGGGCTACCTTCCGGGCGCAGCTGGAAGCCAGGCCGGATCACGCCAAGGCCGCGGAAATGCTCGCCACCAGCGAGCAACTGCTGCAGCAGACGCAGCACGTCACCGACCTGATGGCCAATCACCTGGGTGCCATGGGCGCGTCCGTCAACCGCACCGGTTGGGCGCGTGTGCAGACTCAGCGCATTGCCATGCTCTACATGGCCAAGACCTGGCGCGTGCAGGCACCTGACCTGGACGCCAAGCTGGACAAGTCGGTGAGCGACTTCGAGAGCATCCTCAAGGAGCTGGAAGCCGCCGGCACGCCGAACGAAGAGATCGCCAACGCCCAGCGTCGCGCTCGCGCCCACTGGGGTTTCACCCTCAAGGGCATCGACCTGCACGCCTCGCAGGACTTCGTGCCGACCGTGATCACCGTCAGCACCGACTCGCTGTTCCGCCAGCTCAACGAGCTGACCCGCCTGTATGCCGGTCTGAAAGCCAGCGAGTCCTGACGCTCGTTCGCCAGCCTGTAACCTCGGTCGCCTGCTTTTGCGCTATAACCAAGCCCAGGTCGGGCAGAGGTGGCAGGCATGAGCGAAGTAACTGATCAGGCGGTGTACAAGACCCTGCTGGAGTCCACCCGGGCGATTCCCTGGAAGATCGACTGGAAGACCATGACCTTCGCCTACATCGGCCCGCAGATCGAGAGTCTGCTGGGCTGGTCGCAGGCCAGCTGGGTCAGCGCCGAAGACTGGGCGACGCGCATGCACCCGGACGATCGCGAGAAGGTGGTGGAGTTCTGCATCTCGCAGTCGCAGAACGGCGTCGATCACGAAGCCGATTACCGTGCACTGACCGCCGCGGGCGATTACGTGTGGATTCGCGACGTGGTGCACGTGCTGCGCGACGACAACGGCGAGGTGGATGCGCTGATCGGTTTCATGTTCGACATCAGCGAGCGCAAGAAGACCGAGGAGCAACTGCTCACCCTGCAGAAGCAGCTGGAGGAGTACTCCTACAAGGACGGCCTCACCGGCGTGGCCAACCGGCGCATGTTCGACACGGTGCTGGCCACCGAGTGGGCCAATGCCCAGCGCACCCAGCAGCCGCTGTCGCTGATCCTGCTGGATATCGATCACTTCAAGCAGTTCAACGACCATTACGGCCACATGCAGGGCGATGACTGCCTGAAGAGCGTGGGCCAGGCCCTGGCGCGCGCGGCCAGCCGGCCACGGGATTTCGTCGGGCGTTTTGGTGGCGAGGAGTTCGTGCTGGTGCTGCCGGAGACCGATGAGGCCGCCGCCCGGCACATCGCCGAACGCTGTCGGCAGCAGGTGCGTCAGCAGCGCATCCCCCACGAGCGCTCGGCGGTGTCCTCCCTGCTCACCATCAGCCTGGGCGTGGGCACCATCGTGCCGGGTGCCCACGACCGTCCATTGGACTTCCTCAACAGCATCGACAAGCTGCTCTACCAGGCCAAGCAGCGGGGACGTGATCGGCTGGAAGTGGCCAGGACACCTGCACGCTCGACCCACGATGACGCCTCGGATGCCCGTGCTTGAAGGATCGTTAACTTAAGCGTAACGATAGCGCGAGCTGCTTGATTGATGACCGCAAGGTCACGCTCCTAATGTGCCTCCACGACAGCGGAACTCGTGGAGTCTTCAATGACAACAACAATATCCCCACCGCCGCAGTGGTCGCGTCGTCGCGCTGAAAAGGCCCGGCGACTCGATCAGGTGCGCAATCTCGCCGATGGCGTGGTACTGCCCAGCGACAGGATCGTCGCGGCGCTCGAAGCGCTGATCGCCCCCGGTGATCGTGTGGTGCTCGAGGGCAACAACCAGAAGCAGGCGGACTTTCTCTCCCGCTCGCTGGCCAAGGTCGATCCGGGCCGCCTGCATGACCTGCACATGATCATGCCCAGCGTCAGCCGCGCCGAGCACCTGGATCTGTTCGAGCGCGGCATCGCACGCAAGCTCGATTTTTCCTTCGCCGGGCCGCAGAGCCTGCGCATCGGCCAGTTGCTCGAAGACGGGCAGATGGAAGTCGGCGCCATCCACACCTATATCGAGCTGTATTCGCGCCTGCTGGTGGATCTGATCCCCAACGTCGCGCTGGTCGCCGGCTTCCAGGCCGACCGCCACGGCAACATCTACACCGGGCCGAGCACCGAGGACACCCCGGCGCTGGTCGAGCCGACCGCGTTCAGCGACGGCATCGTGATCTTCCAGGTCAACGAGATCGTCGACGAACTGCCGCGTGTGGACATCCCCGCCTCCTGGGTCGACTTCGTGGTGGTGGCCGACAAGCCCTTCTACATCGAGCCGCTGTTCACTCGCGACCCGCGCCATATCAAGCCGGTGCACGTGCTGATGGCGATGATGGCGATCCGTGGCATCTACGAGAAACACAACGTGCAGTCGCTCAACCACGGCATCGGTTTCAACACCGCCGCCATCGAGCTGATCCTGCCGACCTACGGCGAGTCGCTGGGCCTGAAGGGCAGGATCTGCCGCAACTGGACGCTCAATCCGCACCCGACGCTGATCCCGGCCATCGAGACCGGTTGGGTGCAGAGCGTGCATTGCTTCGGCACCGAACTGGGCATGGAGCACTACATCGCCCAGCGTCCGGACGTGTTCTTCACCGGTCGCGATGGTTCGATGCGCTCCAACCGCATGATGTGCCAGCTGGCCGGACAGTACGCGGTGGATCTGTTCATCGGCGCCACCTTGCAGGTGGACGGCGATGGCCATTCCTCCACCGTGACCCGTGGCCGCCTGGCCGGCTTCGGCGGTGCGCCGAACATGGGCCATGACCCGCGCGGTCGCCGTCACGCCACCCCGGCATGGCTCGACATGACCACCCCGGTGACGATGCTCGAACGCGGCAAGAAGCTGGTGGTGCAGATGGTCGAGACCTTCCAGGAGGGCGGCAAGCCCACCTTCGTCGAGCGCCTGGACGCTGTCGATGTGGCGAAGAAGGCCGGCATGCCGCTGGCGCCGATCATGATCTACGGCGACGACGTCACTCATCTGCTCACCGAAGAAGGCATCGCCTACCTGTACAAGGCGCGCTCGCTGGAAGAGCGTCAGGCGATGATCGCCGCCGTCGCCGGTGTCACCGCCATCGGCCTGCGTCACGACCCGAAAGATACCGAGCGCATGCGCCGTGAAGGTCTCATCGCGCTGCCCGAAGACCTCGGCATCCGCCGTACCGATGCCAGCCGCGAGCTGCTTGCGGCCAAGAGCATCGCCGAGCTGGTGGAGTGGTCGGGTGGCTTGTACAACCCGCCTGCCAAGTTCAGGAGCTGGTGATGAATGCACTCACGGCATTACAGCCGCAATTGTCACTGGCAGATTGGCTGGCCGACCTGGCCGTGGAGGCGCTGATCGACGAGGCCGACCTGTCACCCAAGCCGGGGCTGGTCGACCGGCGTGGCAGCGGTGCGCACAGCGACCTGCACCTGGGCCTGATGCACGCTTCGGCGCTGGCCTTGTGGCCCGCTTTCAAGACCATGGCCGAGGCCGCGCAGAAGCAGGGTGAGGTCAACCTGGCGCTGCGTGAAGCAGTGGGCCGCATCGGCCGCGAGGGCGAGGTGGACATGCTGCGCGTCACCGGCGGCGTCAATACCCATCGCGGGGCGATCTGGGCGCTGGGGCTGCTCAGCGCTGCCGCCGCGCTGGATGTCCGCGAGCTGGCACCTGCGCAGGTCGCCCTGCGGGCAGCGCGTCTGGCTCTGCTCAATGACCGTGCCGTACCGCTCACTGGCGACAGCCATGGTGCCCAGGTCTGCCGTCTGTATGGTGTGCATGGCGCTCGTGAAGAGGCGCAGCTGGGCTTCCCTGCGGTGATCCGCCAGGCGCTGCCGCAACTGGCACGCAGCCGCGCCGCCGGTGCGGGAGAGCAGAACGCTCGCCTCGACGCGTTGCTGGCGATCATGACCCAGCTGGCCGACACCTGCGTGCTCTATCGCGCCGGCATGGCGGGGCTGAGCTGCATGCAGAGCGGTGCCCGTGCCGTGCTCGCCGCCGGTGGCTGCGCCAGCCTCGACGGTCGCCGCCTGCTGCGTGAGCTGGAGCGCGACATGCTGCGCCTGCGCGCCTCGCCTGGTGGTGCAGCCGATCTGCTCGCCGCCACCCTGTTCCTCGACCGCCTGCAGCATGGCCTGCCGGCGCAGCTTGGGAGTCTGTGAAATGGAAACCCTGTCCTTCGAATTTCCCGCCGGGCAGCCGGCTCAAGGCCGCGCGCTGGTTGGCTGCGTCGGCTCCGGCGACCTGGAGGTGCTGCTCGAGCCCGGCCAGGCCGGCACCCTGGCGATCCAGGTGGTGACCTCGGTGAACGGCAGTGCGCCACGTTGGCAGCTTTTGTTCGAGCGCATGTTCCGCGAGCAGCAACTGCCCGCGCTGAACATCGCCATCCACGATTTCGGTGCCACGCCCGGCGTGGTGCGCCTGCGCCTGGAGCAAGGCCTGGAGGAACTGAACCATGGCTGATCAGACCATCACGCGCCTGCTGGCGCAGCGCAGTTTCACCGAGCTTGGCGCTCGTCAACGCGCCCGTGCGCTGCTCGATACCGGCAGCTTCCGCGAACTGCTCGACCCCTTCGCCCGGCTGATGTCGCCCTGGCTGCCCAGGCAGGGCATCGTGCCGCAGGCCGATGACGGCGTGGTGGTGGCCAAGGGGCTGATCGACGGCCAGCCTGCCGTGGTCATTGCCATCGAAGGTGCCTTCCAGGGCGGCAGCCTCGGAGAAGTGGGCGGGGCGAAGATCGCCGGTGCCCTGGAGCTGGCCGCCGAAGACAATCGTAGCGGCACGCCGACCCGCGCCGTGCTGCTGCTGGAAACCGGCGGTGTGCGGTTGCAGGAAGCCAATCTGGGCCTGGCGGCCATCGCCGAAATCCAGGCCGCCATCGTCGAACTGCGCCAGTACCAGCCGGTGATCGGCCTGGTGGCCGGCCCGGTTGGCTGCTTCGGCGGTATGTCCATCGCTGCCGGGCTGTGTAGCTACCTGCTGGTCACCCGTGAGGCGCGTCTGGGCCTCAACGGCCCGCAGGTGATCGAGCAGGAGGCCGGGCTGGACGAATACGACTCGCGCGACCGCCCGTTCATCTGGGGGCTGACCGGTGGCGAGCAGCGCCACGCCAGCGGTCTGGTCGACGGCTACGTGGCCGACGACGTCGAGGCCATTCGCGACGAACTGCATGCGCTGTTCGTCCAGGGCAAACCCGCGCTGGAGCGCAGCCGTCGCCACGCCTGGTTCCTCCAGCGTCTGCGCGCCGTAGACACCACCGTCCAGGCCGATGCCGCTGCCGTGCGCAGCGCCTACCAGGGAGCATGAACATGACAACTGCACAGGAACAACGCGGCCTGCACTGGTTCCAGGCCCTGGCCGGCGACGCCCAGCCGCTGAGTGGTCTGCCTGCCTCGCTGCGGGTGGCCGATGCTGAACTGGCGGGTCAGGCGGTGCGCTACCTCGCCGTGATCGCCGACGCGAACAATCCGTTCCCCCGGGCCCGCAATGGCGAGGTCGGTCTGCTCGAAGGCTGGGGCCTGGCGCAGGCGGTGGACGAGGCCATCGAGGCGGATCGCGACAACCCGCACAAGCGGGCGTTGATCGCCATCGTCGATGTACCGAGCCAGGCCTATGGTCGGCGCGAGGAAGCCTATGGCATCCATCAGGCGCTGGCCGGGGCGGTAGACGCCTATGCCCGTGCGCGTCTGGCCGGGCATGCGGTGATCGGCCTGCTGGTGGGCAAGGCCATGTCCGGGGCCTTTCTCGCCCACGGTTATCAGGCCAACCGTCTGATCGCCCTGCGCGATGCCGGGGTGATGGTGCACGCCATGGGCAAGGCCGCCGCTGCTCGCATCACCCTGCGCAGTGTCGATGAGTTGGAAGCCCTGGCCGCCAGCGTGCCGCCGATGGCCTATGACCTGGACAGCTACGCCTCGCTCGGCCTGCTCGCGCAGGTGCTCGATGTGGAGCAGGTGGCGCAGCCCACGGCTGCCGACCTCGCGCGTGCGAAGGACGCTCTGGGTCGTGCGTTGGCTGATATCGCCGACAGCCCGCGTGACCTGCGCAACCGTTTGGGTGCCGCCAATCGTGCGGCCTCCTCGCAGGTGCGCGAGGCCTTGCGCGCTCAGTGGTGAATAGGGCCGCGCACGTTTCACCGTAGGGTGCGCCGTGCGCACCAGAAACCGAATCGGTGCGCATGGCGCACCCTACAGAGGAAAGATCGATGCACCCCACCCCCGTCCACATGACCTGCTCTGGGGCCTGCGCCCCGAGCACCTGCCGCAGGAGACGCCGGCCTGGGCTCGCGCCGCCCTGGGCGGGCATGTGCCGGTGGTGGTGCGGCGTGCGCCGGCCGAGCCCGGCTGGGTCGCGGTGGGTATCCGTGGCGCTGCGCGTGAACAGCGGCATGCCACCTGGATGCGCATGAGCGAGATCAGCCGGCTGGTCAGCCCGCAGGCAGTGGTACGCGCCGGGCGCTGGCATAGCCACGCTCAGCCGCAGTGGCCGGCGTTGCGTGCCCTGCGTCAGGTGGCTGGGCAACTGGACGCGCTGGGCCTGGCCTGGGGCGTGACCGGCAGCCTGGGCTTCGAGCTGGCCAGCGGTATCCGCGCCGCGCATCCGGACAGCGATCTCGATCTGTCGCTACGCGCCGCGCATCCGCTTTCCCGCCCCGAGGCGCGGACATTGTGCACGCTGCTGGATGAAGCGCCGGGTCGAATCGACCTGCAACTGGAAACGCCTTGCGGTGCCGTGGCGCTGCGTGAATGGGCCGGCGAGGCGCCACGCGTCTTGCTGAAAACCCAGGACGGCCCGCTGCTGGTCAGCGATCCGTGGCACTGGCAGCAGGTGGCAGTGTGAGCACGCTCTGGGCCTTCCCCGGCCAGGGCGCCCAGCGGCCCGGCATGCTTCAGGCATTGCCCGCGGTGGCGGTGGTGCAGAGCTGCCTGGAGCAGGCAAGCGCCGTGCTGGGCGAGGACGTACGTCAGCTGGACTCGGCCGAGGCCCTGCAAGACACGCGCGCCGTGCAGCTCTGCCTGCTGATCGCGGGTGTCGCCGCCTCGCGTCTGATGCTCGACCGTGGGCATCGCCCCGACTATGTCGCCGGCTTGTCCATTGGCGCCTACGCCGCTGCGGTGGTGGCGGGTGCGCTGGGTTTTGCCGATGCCGTGCGCCTGGTCGCCCTGCGCGGCGAGCTGATGCAACGTGCCTATCCCGCTGGTTATGGCATGACCGCCATCCTCGGTCTTGAGCTGGCCAGCATCGAACGCCTGCTCACCGAGGCCGAGGGCCCGGTGTACCTGGCCAACATCAATGCGCAGAACCAACTGGTGATTGCCGGCAGCGATGCCGCCATGGCGACCGTCGCCGAGCGCGCCCGTGCCCTCGGTGCCGCTGCGGCCAGGCGCCTGGCCATGAGCGTACCGTCGCACTGCGTGCTGCTCGACGAACCTGCTCGCGAGTTGGCCGTCGCCTTCGCCGACGTCGAGTTGCGCACGCCGCAGGTGCGCTACCTGAGCAGCAGCACGGCGCGCCTGGTTCGTGATCCCGAAATGCTGCGCGATGACCTGGCTTGCAACATGAGCCGTGTCGTCGATTGGCAGGCCACGCTCGTCACTGCCTATGAACGTGGCGTGCGCCTGCATCTGGAACTGCCACCCGGCAGCGTGCTGACCGGGCTCGCCCGGCGTGTCTTCGACGCCGGCCAGGCAATCGCCTTCGACGGCGCGCGTCTGGATACACTCGACGCCATGTTGCGTCAGGAGGTAAGCCTCGACCGCTGAGCCGTAGCGTTTACCGAAGCACAAGAACAACAACTTCGATACGTAAGACGAGGACAACAACAATGATCATCTACGGTGTCGCCTTTCTGGCGTTCTGTACCCTGGCTGGCATCTTCATCGGAGAGCTGCTGGGCAAACTCATCGGCGTACCGGCCAACGTCGGTGGTGTCGGTATCGCCATGCTGCTGCTGATCTTCCTGGGCAGCTACCTGAGCAAGCGTGGCCTGTTCACCGGCAAGTCGGAACAGGGCGTGGAGTTCTGGAGTGCCATCTACATCCCCATCGTGGTCGCCATGGCCGCCCAGCAGAACGTCTACGGTGCCCTGAGCGGCGGCCCGATGGCGATTCTCGCCGGTACCGCCGCGGTCGTTATCGGCTTCGCTCTGGTGCCAGCCCTGAGCCGTATCGGACAAAAGAAGTCCGAACCTGAAGCCTCTCCATCCCTGACCAAAGCGCCACGGTGATCGCCATGTACGAATCTTTGATGAAAGTCATCTCCGGCTACGGGATGCTCAGCGGTTTCGCCATCATCGGCATCACCATGTGGGTGTCGTACTGGATCTCCGACACGTTCACCAGGGGCCGTCTGCATGGTTCGGCCATCGCCATCCTGCTCGGTCTGGTGCTGTCCTATATCGGCGGGGTCTATACCGGCGGGCAGAAAGGCCTGGTGGACATTCCCCTGTTCGCCGGTCTGGGGCTGCTGGGTGGCGCCATGTTGCGCGACTTCGCCATCGTCGCCACGGCCTTCGGCGTCAGCGTCGAAGAACTCAAGCGTGCCGGTTTTGCCGGTGTCCTGGCGCTGTTCGTCGGGGTCGGTTCGTCGTTCATCGCGGGTGTGGCGGTGGCCATGGCCTTTGGCTACAGCGACGTGGTCAGCCTGACCACCATCGGCGCCGGGGCGGTGACCTACATCGTCGGCCCGGTAACCGGCGCGGCGCTGGGCGCCAGCTCCGACGTGATGGCACTGTCCATCGCCGCCGGCCTGATCAAGGCGATCCTGGTGATGGTCGCCACCCCCTTCGTCGCCCCCTATATCGGCCTGAACAATCCGCGCAGCGCGGTGATCTTCGGTGGCCTGATGGGCACCTCCAGCGGCGTGGCCGGTGGCCTGGCTGCGACCGATCCGAAGCTGGTGCCCTACGGCTGCCTGACTGCCGCCTTCTACACCGCCCTAGGCTGCCTCCTCGGCCCCTCATTGCTCTATTTCATCATGCGAGGTTTGTTGGGCTGAGTCCTTGCCCGCCGTGATGGCGGGCTTTTTTATTCCGGCCCCGCGCCATCCTGCGACGACTGGCGTACGGGCGATATCGGCGAATGGGTAGGGTGCGCCGTGCGCACCAGGGTGATCGCGTATGAGCGGCCTGCCCCGGTGCGCACGGCCTTGGCGGCCCTGCGTGCTCTACGACTGGCGGCTGTACATCCTGCATTCGGCCAGCAGCGCGAGTAGGTTCGGGTCGCGCTCCCTGGCCTTGAGAAAGACCACGCCGATATGCTGCTGCAGGTGGTACCTGGTCTGTAGCGGGATGAGCTTCACGCGGTTCTCGTATACCGCCGCCACCCGCCCTGGCAGCAGTGCGTAACCGACGCCCGAGCTGACCATGCTGAGCAGGGTGAAGATGTCCTTCACCTGCATCGCCACCTTGGGTTCGAAGCCGGCCTGGCGGAAGACCCGCTCGCCATCGCGGAAGGTGGCGTAGCCCTGGGTCAGGGTGATGAAGGTCGAGTCGCGCAGGTCGGCCAGGTCGACCTCGGCCTGCCCGGCGAAGGGCGAATCGTTGGGCGCGGCGAGAAAGATGTCGTCGGAGAACAGCGCCAGCTGCTCGCAGTCCGGATCGCTGACGCTGTCGTCGAGGGCGATCAGGATGGCGTCCAGCTCCATGTTCTTGAGCTTGTACAGCAGGTCGACGTTGGAGCCGAGCACCAGGTCGATGTTCAGCTCGCTGCGGCGCAGCTTCAGGCCCATGATCAGCTGCGGCACGGTCTTGACCGTCAGCGAGTAGAGCGCACCGAGCTTGAAGCGCTCGGCGCCGAAACCGCCTGCCTCGCGGGTCAGGCGCACCATCTCCTGAGCATCGTGGATCAGTTTCTGGGCCTTTTCCTCCAGTACGTAGGCACTTTCCAGCGGAATCAGGTTGCGCCCCTCGTGCTTGAACAAGGGGCAACGCAACGCGTTTTCCAGCGAATGGATGGCGCGGTGCACGCTGACGTTGCTGGTTTGCAGCTCGCTGGCCGCACGGGCCAGGTTGCCGCTGCGCATGAAGGCGAGAAAGACCTCCAGCTTCTTCAGGGTCAGTTCTTCATCGATCAGCATGGCCGTTGTCCTTTTCCAGCGATAGGCGATTGTGCCGCATCCATGGCGTGGCGCGGCGACATGTTCCTGCGACTTTGGTTGCAGAGGTCGCCTCTGTCTGGAATGCCCGTTCTTTTGTCATTTAAACAATGTTGATATGAGTGCTCGGCGAGGGCTACCGTACAGGCAGCCCAGCATGAGTGCAGGCGCGCCTGCCTCTGTTCCTCCCTCGCACCAGGAGTACTGCCATGAACGATTTCGCCGCGCCGCCTGCGACCTCCGGCCTGAAGGCCCTGCAAGCCCTGATCAGGGGCGAGCTGCCGGCCCCTTCCATTGGCGAGACCATGGGCATCCGTGCGGTCGCGGTGGAGCCGGGCAGCATCACCCTGGAGGGGCGTCCGGACGAGCGTCACCTGAACCCGGCCGGTGCCGTGCATGGCGGCTTCGCGGCCACCTGCCTCGACGGTGCCGCTGCGCTGGCGCTGTTCTCTACCCTGGAGGCGGACGTGCCGCACTCGACGGTGGATCTCAACGTCAAGTACGTGCGCCCGCTGCGCCCGGGCGATGCCTATCAGGTGCGCGGCTGGGTGGTCGAGCGCACTCGCAGCCTGGCGATCTGCGATGCGCAGATACTCGACACGCAGGGCCGGCTGTGCGCCAAGGCCACCACCACCTTCGTCATCGGGACGCCCAGGTCATGAAGGCGCTCATGGTTCAGGGGCCTGGCCAACTGGCCTGGGTCGAGGTGCCCGAGCTGCAACTCACCACGCCGGACAGTGCGCTGGTTCGGCCCATCGCCTCGGCTTCCTGCGATCTGGATCGGCGTCTGATCGCCGGTACCACACCTTTCAAGCCGCCGTTCGCTCTCGGTCATGAATGCGTGGCCGAGGTGCTGGCGGTGGGCTCGGCGGTCAGCAGCGTGCGTCGTGGCGATCTGGTCTCGGTGCCATGGAAGATCGCCTGTGGCGCCTGCGCGCAATGTCTGGCCGGGCGCTCCAGCGCCTGCACGGCGGTGCCGCGCATGGCCGCCTATGGCGTGCCGGCGGGCGGCCACTGGGGCGGGTTGTTCTCCGAACAGGTGCGGGTGCCGTTCGCCGATGCCATGCTGGTGCCCTTGCCGGCAGGGCTCGATCCGCTGGCCGTGTCCAGTGCCAGCGATAACCTCACCGATGCCTGGGTGGCGGCCAGCCGGCCGCTGGCCACACGGCAGGATGCCCGCGTGCTGGTGGTCGGCGGTACGGAAAGTCTCGGCGTGCTCGCCGTGCAGATGGCGCGGGCAGCCGGCGCGGCCAGCGTGGATTACCTCGACGATCATCCACTGCGCCAGCAGCTTGCCGCGCGCAGTGGTGCCGGTGTCGATCTGGCGGGGCGCGATCTCGAGCGCAGTTACGACCTGGTGATTTCCGCCACCCGTGATCACCAGGCGCTGCGGCGCGGTCTGCTGGCGCTGGCGCCCGGCGGGCATTGCTCGTGTATCGGCATCATCTTCGACGACCCGAAGATTCCGCTGTTCGACCTGTACCTGCGCGACGTCACCTTTTCGGTTGGTGCGTGCAGCGTGCAGCAGCACATCCCGAAAGTGCTGGAGCTGGTGCGCGGCGGCCACTGCGACCCGCTGCTCGTCGATCCGCATGTCGTGGGCTGGGAAGACGCCCCGCAGGCGCTGATTCAGCCGCTGACCAAGTGCATCGTGGTGCGCGAGCGCATCACCTGAGGGGCTTCAGTTGAGTCGTTCGGCCAGTGCCCGCATCACCTGGCGCCAGGCGTCCCGGCCGTCGGCATCGGTACTGGCCAGCGCGTCGCGCAATGTGCTGCGTTCCAGTTCGGTGGCCCGGGCTTCCAGCGCGCTGCCGGCGGCGCTGAGCCCCAGCAGCTTGAAGCGATGCCGGCCCGGCTCGCGGCTGTACTGCACCAGTTGCTGGTCGAACAGGTGCGACAGTGGGCGGTGCAGGGCCTGGTTGCTGACGCCCAGGGTGGCAGCCAGTTCGCCGATGCTGATTGCATCGGCACGGGCGATCACATACAGAATGCGGTGGTGCACACGGGAGAGCCCGTGCGCCTCGAGGAAGCGGTCGGCCTCGACGGTCAGGCCGCGGAAACCGAAATGCAGCAGTTCGAGGCCGGTGTCGAGCGGATCCAGCGACTTCAGGTTCACGGACGCGGTATTGATCTTTTTCTCGATGACCATGGGGCATTCACGCCGGTTGAGGTGGATACAAGCCTAAGGCTTCGGCCGGTCTTCTCACAACACGACACAGGAACATACGCATGCAACTGATCTACGCCGCCGCCTCACCCTTCGCCCGCAAGGTGCGCGTGCTGGCTGCGGAAACCGGCCTGCTGGAGCGCATCGAATCATTCGACACCGCCGTGCTGCCGACCACGCTCAACGAGCGGGTCAATGCCCTCAACCCGCTGGGCAAGATTCCGGTGTTGCTGACCGACGACGGCCAGGCGCTGTACGACAGCCGGGTGATCTGCGAGTACCTCGACACCCTGCATCGAGGTACCAGGCTGCTACCGGACGGTGCCGCCCGCTGGCAGGTGCTGCGCCTGGCCGCGCTGGCCGATGGCCTGATGGACGCCGCGCTGCTGGCTCGCTACGAGCGTGGTGTGCGTCCGGCCGAACTGCAATGGTCGGCCTGGCTCGACGGCCAGCTGGGCAAGGTGCAGCGGACGCTGGCGGAGCTGGAGCGTCAGGTCGCACTGTTGCAGGGGCCGCTCGACCTGGCGCAGATCGGCGTCGCCTGCGCCCTGGGCTATCTGGATTTTCGCTTTGCCGATCTCGATTGGCGCGCGGCTCATCCCGGCCTGGCGGCATTCCAGCAGGCATTCGCCCAGCGCGCTTCGATGCAGGCCAGCGCGCCGCTGTGAACCTCTATCAGAGGCGAAAGCGTGTCACCAGCCGGTCTCAGCGCGACAGGTTCGCGTGCTCGCCCTTGGTCGCATCGATGAATGCCTGCATCGCCGACGACTGGATGCGGTGCCGCCGAGTGATCAATCCGTAAGGCGGCAGGCGGGGTTCGAAGGTGATCGGCAGGATCGCCAGCAGGTGGCGGCCCGGATAGTCGTTGACCACCGACACGGGGGTCACGCCGATCATGTCGGTCTGTTGCAGCAACGACAGCAGGGTCATGATCGAGGTGGTCTCGACGATGCTGCTGGGGAAGTCGACCCGGGCGTTGTGAAAGGCCTGGTTGATGATGGTGCGCATCGGGCTGGGGTGCTGCTGCAGCACCCAGGTCAGATCCTGCAGCTCTTCCCAGGTCAGCCTGGCAGCGTTGGCCAGGGGGTGCTGGGCACCGGCCACCACGCACAGGGTTTCCTCTCCAAGGCTGTCGAACAGCAGGTCGTCGGTGCGCGCGCCATCGGGAATGCGTCCGAGCACCACGTCCAGCTGATCCTGTTGCAGTGCCTGAACCAGCACGTCGCTGGTGTCGACCTGAATGCTCATGGACAGTCGCGGGTGGCTTTCCTTCAACGTGGCGATGGTGCGGGTCAGCAGTCCGGAGGCCAGTGCCGGGATCGCGCCGATGGTTACCCGGCCGAGGTTGCCGGACTCCAGCGCGGCGAACTCTTCACGCATGCCGGACAGCTCGGCGAAGATCATCTTGGCGTAATAGATTGCCGTCTCGCCGAAGGCCGTGGCGCGCATGCCACGGGGCAGACGCTCGAACAGCTCGACACCCAGCAGGCTTTCGGTCTCGTGCAGCATCTTGGTCGCCGCAGGCTGGGTCATGCCGATTTCTTCTGCCGCGCGGCGCAGCGAGCCGAATTCCTGCAGGGCCAGCATCAGTCGTAACTGGCGCAGGCGCAGGCGACTGTGAATGATGCTGGCATCCGGGATGCGGGACATGGCACGACTCGTGGCAGGAGAATCGACCAAGGTTGACAAGAAATCGCGGCGCTCGCCAGTCATCAACGAGCGTCCCGGGGCTGTGGCCAGGAAAAATCCGGCCTGCTGGCGGCTACGCGACATGTCGGGCCTGCCCGGATCGATGCAGATCGAGTGACACGACCGGTCGCCGCCGCACCTGGCGCGGACGTTGGTCTGCCAGGTTGGGGCAGGGGTGGCTGCCGACCGTAATGGCCGATGGGGCAAGGTGTGCATGGGCAAGGTGCATTGGCGTTATCTCGTTATCGTCCTGGCCGTGCTTGCCCGGCAGTGTGCGAACTCTTCCCGATAAGCGTCTACTCAAAATAACTCATACATCGATAACCTCAGGTTATCCGTAGACTGGCGTGAAGCGATAACCACAGGCTATGTCCATATGAGCAGCTTTGATTAGACGGTTATCGTTGAGCGGGCCGATAGTGCGCTCAACCCGGATGGCTTCCTGTCTTCTCGGGACAACAAAAACAACAATGCAGAGGTACTTCCCATGGCTCAGGCCCAACCTGCCGCCTTGCACGCAAGCACCCGGGAAAAGGGGGTAACTGCTCGGCCAAGCCGCGTGCGCTGGCGTATTTTTGCCATCATCTTCGCGCTCACGGTGATCAACCTGGTCGACCGTGTTTCCCTGTCCATCGCCATGCCGGTGATCGCTGGCGAATTCGACCTGAGTCCGAGCATGCAGGGGCTGATCCTCAGCAGCTTCTTCTGGGCCTACGCTCTGTTGCAGATACCCGGCGGCTGGATGATCGACCGTTACGGCCCGCGCCGCGTGATCGGCTGGTCAACGGGCCTGTGGGGCACCTTCCAGACGCTCGCCGCGTTCGCGACCGGCGGCTTTTCCCTGATTTTTGCCCGCATCGCCCTGGGCGCTGCGGAAGCGCCTTTGTTCCCGGCCGGTGGCAAGCTCAACTCGTTGTGGCTGGGTTCTGGCGAGCGCAGCCGTGGCGCCGTGCTGATGGATTGCGGCGGGCCACTGGGCGTAGCGCTGGGCGGTTTGATCATCGCCTACCTGATTGCCGTGCTCGATTCCTGGCGCATCGCGTTCTTCATCGCCGGCATCGCCACCCTGGCGATGGGCTGGCTGGCCTGGCACTACCTGCGTGACGATCCCGCCGAGCACCCGGGGGTCAATCGTGCCGAGCTCGATGTCATCAATGAGGGGCGCAGTCTGTCGGTGGCGGCTGCGGCGCAGCAGGCGGTGAAGGGCCTGGGCATCGCCCGCCGTTCGCTGGTCGGGATGCTGCTGGGGCGTGCCAGCTGGGCCATGGTGTTCTTCGGTCTGCTGACCTGGGGGCCGAGCTATCTGGCACAGGCCCGTGGTTTCGACATCAAGGGCATCGGCGCGGCGACCTTCGTGATCTTCCTCTGCGGTGCCGCCGGCTCGCTGACTGGCGGCTTTCTCTGTGACCGCCTGATCCACAAGGGGTGCGCCGTGGTGTGGCAGCCAAGAGCCTGCTGGCGTTTTCCGGTCTGGTCGCGCTGTGCGCCTTCCTGCTGCTGCCGAGCCTGAGCGACCCCTACCTGGCAGTGGGGCTGCTTTCGCTGACGGCCTTCTTCCTGATGTGGGGCAGTCTGTACTGGAGCTTTCCGGCGCTGCTGGCATCGCCGGCGCGGGTCGGCCTGATCGGCGGGATCATGAACATGGCCGGCAGCCTGGGTGGCATCGCCGTACCGATTCTGGTCGGCCTGCTGCTGCAACACGCCGGTGGTTATGCCGCCGTGCTGGGCTTCTTCGCCCTGTGTTCCGGGCTGTTCATCATCGGCACTCTGCTGATCGCGCTGGACAAGGCCGAGGTGAGCCATGGCTGAGCTGTACGACGGGCCGATCATCGACGCCCACCATCATTTCTGGGATCCGCAGCGCAACTACCATCCGTGGCTGTCGGGCGAGGAGAACATCCCGTTCCGCTATGGCGACTACAGCGCCATCAAGCGGCCTTACTACCCGGACGACTACATGAGCGATGCCGGTGAGCATCGTGTCGTGGCCACGGTGTACGTGGAAACCGAGTGGGATGCTCGCGATCCCATCGGCGAGACCCGATTCATCCATGAGGTGGCGGCCCGCTACGGCGCACCCAATGCGGTCGTCGCCCAGGCCTGGCTGGATGCCCCGGATGCCGTCGAGGTGCTGGCCGCGCAGGCTGCGTTCGAGCGGGTGCGCAGCGTGCGGCACAAGCCCGGTGGCCCGACATCGCCGGAGGCGGTCGGCACGCAGCGCACGCTGATGAGCGACGAGCGCTGGCGCCAGGGTTACGCCGAGCTGGCGCGTCATGGCCTGCATTTCGACCTGCAGACACCCTGGTGGAATCTGCACGAGGCCATCGAGCTGGCCCGTGACTTCCCCGAGACTCTGCTGATTCTCAACCACACCGGCCTGCCCTCCGACCGCAGTGAGCAGGGGCTGGCAGGCTGGCACGCGGCGATGGCGCGCCTGGCCGAATGCGGCAACGTGGCGGTGAAGGTGTCCGGCATCGGTCTGCCCGGCCGGCGCTGGTGCGTCGCGGACAACGCCTGGATCGTGCGTGAAACCATCGCCATGTTCGGCGCCGAGCGGGTGATGTTCGCCAGCAACTTTCCGGTCGACAGCCTCTGTGGCTCGTTCGACGACATCTACGGCGGCTTCAAGCGCATCGTCGCCGACCTGCCGAGAAAACAGCAGGAACAGCTTTTCCACCATAACGCCCGGCGCCTTTACCGCACCGTGGCCGATGTCATCCGCGTGGCGGATGCATCCCTGACCTGAGGACAATTCCATGAGCAATCCGTCTCTTCCCCGTCTGGCCATGGTGCTGGGCGACCCGGCCGGTATCGGCCCGGAGCTGATCGCGCGCCTGCTGGCCGAGCCTGAAGTGCGGCGCAAGGCCCACGTGCTGCTGATCGCTGACGAGGCGGAAGTGCGCCGTGGCATGGATATCGCCGGGGTCTCGTTCCCCTACCGCATCATCGATTCCACCGATGCCCTGAACTTCACCGACGACACGCCGTTGCTGTTCCCTTTCCGTGGCGGGGCGCAGGGCGCCTTCCCGCGCAGCGAGGCCAGCGTGATCGGTGGCCGCTACAGCCTCGATACCCTGGAGCAGGCACTGCGTCTGACCGCTGCCGGCAGCACCGACGCCATCCTGTTCGGCCCGCTGAACAAGACCTCCCTGCACATGGCCGGCATGGCCCACAGCGATGAGCTGCACTGGTTCGCCGAGTACCTGGGCTTCGACGGTCCGTTCTGCGAGTTCAACGTGCTCGACAACCTGTGGACGTCGCGGGTGACCTCCCACGTGGCGCTGGCCGACGTACCCGGCATGCTCAGTCAGGAGCGAGTGGTAGAGGCGATTCGCCTGATCGATACCGCCCTCAAGCGCAACGGCCTGGAAAAACCGCGTATCGGCGTGTGTGGCCTCAATCCGCACAACGGTGACAACGGCAGCTTCGGCCGCGAGGAGCTGGACATCATCGGCCCGGCCGTGGAACAGGCCCGGGCACAGGGTATCGAGGCTGTCGATCCGTATCCGGGCGATACCATCTTCCTCAAGGTGCAGGGCGACAGCCAGGCGTTCGACGCGGTGGTGACCATGTACCACGACCAGGGACAGATCGCGATCAAGCTGATGGGCTTCTCCCGTGGCGTCACCGTCCAGGGAGGGCTGCCGATCCCGATCACCACGCCGGCCCACGGCACGGCCTTCGACATCGCCGGGCAGGGCAAGGCCAATGTCGGCGCGACCCGTCAGGCGTTCGAGATCGCCTGCCGCATGGGTAGTCGCCAGCAGGGCTGATGCCCCAGCGTTCTACAGAACAACAATAACGAAGGAGCCAGTCATGGCTATCGCATATCGTAACGGCTGGCGGCCCGCAGGGCTGCCGGCATACTGCCCGCTGAGCGCTGCTCGCGGCCTGTTCGTGGAGGGGCTGTCATGCGCCTCCTGACTCGCCTGCTGTCGCGCCTGTTCGAAAGCGTCGTGGTGTTCTGCCTGGCCACGATGACGCTGCTGGTTTTCGTCAACGTGGTGCTGCGCTACGGCTTCAACTCGGGCATTGCTCTGTCGGATGAAGGCGCGCGCTATCTGTTCGTCTGGCTGACTTTCATCGGCGCGGTGGTCGCACTGCGTGACAACGCACACCTGGGTGTGGATCTGCTCTATCGACGCCTGCCGGCGCTCGGGCAGCGTATCTGCGCGGTCTGTTCCGAGCTGCTGATGCTGTTCTGCTGCGGCCTGTTTCTGGTCGGCAGCTACAAGCAGACGGTGATCAACATGGACAACCTTTCGCCGGTGGCGGAAATCCCGCTGGGCTGGATGTATGCCGCTGGCGTGGTGTGCAGCCTGTCCATGGCCGTGATCATCATCAAGCGCCTTTACCTGTTGCTGTTCTGCCATGTCGCCCCGGAGCGGGTAATGCCGCAGAACCCCGAGGATGCACTGATTTCCGAGGTGTCGAAATGACCATCGTGGTATTCCTCGGCTCCCTGCTGGGCGCCATGGCCATGCGTATTCCCGTGGCATTCGCCCTGCTGGTGGCCGGTATCGCGCTGATGATCCAGCTCGATACCTTCGATGCGCAGATTCTGGCGCAGAACCTGGTCAGTGGTGCCGACAGCTTCCCGCTGCTGGCCATCCCGTTCTTCATGCTTGCCGGCGAGCTGATGAACGCCGGCGGTCTGTCGCGGCGCATCGTCGCGCTGCCCATGGCGCTGGTGGGACACAAGCGGGGCGGCCTGGGCTTCGTGGCGATCATCGCAGCCATCGTCATGGCATCGCTGTCCGGTTCGGCGGTGGCCGATACCGCAGCGGTCGCCGCCATGCTGATGCCGATGATGCGCAAGGCCGGCTATGACCCCAATCGTTCGGCGGGCCTGATCGCTGCGGGCGGCATCATCGCGCCGGTGATTCCGCCGTCGATTCCGCTGGTGGTGTTCGGCGTTGCCGGTGGCGTTTCGATCACCAAGCTGTTCATGGCCGGCATCGTGCCGGGTCTGATGATGGGCCTGGCGCTGTGGATGACCTGGTGGTGGCTGGCGCGCAACAGCGACCTGCCGTGCGGCGAGCGCGCTCCGCTGAGCGAGGTGTGGAAAGCCTTCCTCGAAGGCGCCTGGGCGCTGATGCTGCCGGTGCTGATCATCGGTGGCCTGAAGCTGGGCATCTTCACCCCGACCGAGGCAGCGGCCGTGGCGGCGGTGTACGCCCTGTTCGTCTCGCTGTTCATCTACCGCGAGCTGAAGGTGCGCGACCTGTTCCGGGTCTTTCTCGACGCCGGTCGTACCAGTGCGGTGGTGATGTTCCTGGTCGCGGCGGCCCTGGTCTCGTCCTGGCTGATGACCATCGCCGAGCTGCCGATGCTGGTCAGTGGCCTGCTCGAACCGCTGATCGACCGTCCGCAACTGCTGCTGGTGGTGATCATGCTGATCGTGCTGCTGGTCGGCACCACCATGGATCTGATGCCGATCGTGCTGATCCTCACGCCGG
This sequence comes from Ectopseudomonas oleovorans, assembly GCA_045291465.1. Lineage (GTDB taxonomy): Bacteria > Pseudomonadota > Gammaproteobacteria > Pseudomonadales > Pseudomonadaceae > Aquipseudomonas > Aquipseudomonas oleovorans_B. Next base: position 536,286 of record CP152345.1, read on the forward strand.
TGTTCATGCCGGTGATCAAGATGGCCGGTATCGATCCGGTGTACTTCGGCATCCTGTTCATCCTCAACACCTCCATCGGCCTGATCACGCCGCCGATCGGCAACGTGCTCAGCGTCATGAGCGGCGTCGGCAAGGTGCCCCTCGATGGCGTGATGCGTGGGGTTCTGCCCTTCCTCTTCGCTCACCTCGGGGTTCTGTCGCTGCTGATCATTTTCCCGGAACTGGTGATGACTCCGATGCGCTGGTTCCTGCCCTGATTCACCCTCACCGTTAGGAAAACATCATGAAAAACAACAAGAAGAAACTGCGTAACCTGGGCTGCATGCTGCTGCTGAGCTGTTCGATGCTGCAGGCCGAGGCCGCGACCACACTGCGTTTCGGCTTCGCCGGTTCCGACAGCGATACCCAGAGTCTGGCCGCAAGGGAGTTCGCGCAACGGGTCAAGGACGGTTCCAATGGCGAGCTGCTGATTCGCCCGTTCGGCAACAGCATGCTGGGTAACGACCAGGCGATGATCGCCGGTGTGCGCGGCGGCACCATCGACATGGAGATGTCCGGCACGCCCAACTTCAGCGGCCTGACTCCACGCATGTCGGTGCTCGACCTGCCCTTCGTCTTCGCCGACAGCGCCCATGCCTACCGCGTGCTGGATGGCGAGATCGGCCAGAAGCTGCTGGATGATCTGGCTACGCACAATCTCAAGGGGCTGGCGTACTGGGAGGTGGGGTTCCGCGACATTACCAACTCGCGCAAACCGGTGCGCGTACCGGATGACGTCAAGGGGCTGAAGATTCGCACCTCCAGCAACCCGGCGCAGATCGAGGCGTTCCGCCTGCTCGGCGCCAACCCGCAGCCGCTGCCGCTGGCCGAGCTGTACAACGCGCTGGAGATGAAAGCCGTCGATGCGCAGGAGCACCCGCTGAGCATCACCTGGTCGTCGGGTTTCTACGAGGTGCAGAAGTACCTGTCGCAGACCCACCACGCCTACACCGCGCTGGTGGTGGTGATGAACAAGGCGAAGTTCGATGCCCTGCCTGCCGAGCAGCAGAAGCTGCTGGTGGATTCCGCCCGCGCCGCTGGCGCCGCACAACGCCGGATGAATGCCGAGAACGACAGCAAGTTCCTGGTCGAGCTGGCGGGCAAGGGCATGCAGATCGAGCCGAACGTCGACCGTGAAGCCTTCCGCCAGGCCGTTTCGGCGCCGCTGCGCGAAACTTTCATCAAACAGCATGGCAGCGATCTGCTCGAGGCCATCGACGCCCAGCGCTGATTTTCCAGTCCATCCATGCGGCGCCTTGCGCCGCTTTTCAGGAACCAAGAGCATGAGTCAGGAAATACTGCTTCTGGTGCAGAAGTGCGCCCACACCTTCAGTTTCTACGATGTCGAGAGCGGCGAAGCGCTCAGGCACATCCGCCTGCCGGATTTCCCCCACGAGTTCGTGGTGGATTCGCAAAACCGCTTCGCCTACGTCGGCCACTACGGTATCGAGACGTCCAGCCATGAAGGCGACGGCGGCTGCTCGGTGTTCGTCATCGACCTGGCGCGTGGCGAGCATGTTCGTACCCTGAGCATCTGGCCGTTCCGGCGCCCGCACGGGCTGGCGATGGACGATCAGGATCGTCTCTACGTGCTCAGCGAAGGCAACTCCACCCTGCTGATCTTCGACCAGCCGCACCTCAAGGACACGCCGGATCGTGCCATTCCCTCCGGTGGCTACAAGAGCCATCTGGTGGCGCTGAACCGCAGTGGTGACACGGCGTTCGCGCTGAACCTGCTGAGCAACACCATCACCCGCCTCAAACCGCAGGATCCGACGGTCGCGCCGGTGCCGGTGCAACCGGGCAGCATGCCCGAGGGCAACTGCTTCAGCCGCGACGAGCGCACCCTCTACGTGGCCAACCGTGGCGACAACAGCATCGTCGCCGTGGACGTCGAGAGCCTGCAGGTCACTCGCCGTGGGCGCACCGGTGCCGACCCGACGCGCATCTACCGTGATCGTCAGGATCGCCTGTACGTGACCAACTATGCCGAGCATTCGATCTCGGTATTCAACGCCGAGCTCGAGGAAACCCATCGTATCGAGCTGGATACCCATGCCATCGCCATGAGCCTGCACCCGACCCGCGATCTGGCCTTCGTCACGCTCAAGGATCAGCGTGTGGGCATGCTCGACCTGCAGACCTTCACCTTCCAGCGTTACTTCCACACCCTGCTCGAGCCTGATGTCTCTCAGGTCATCGTGCGTTGAAATCCAGCCCCTTTCGGAGAGTCATCATGAGTAGTGCATTCGTTCGTGGCGTCGCGGCTCTTGGCCTGGCGTTGTTGCTGCCGGTCGTTGGCGTCCATGCGCAGGAGCGTGTCTTCAAGTTGAGCGCCGGTGATCCCATCGATGCGCCGGGGCCGGCTGGTGCCAAGCTGTTCAGCGAGCACCTGAAAAGCGCCAGCGGCGGGGCGTTGAACGTCAAGGTGTTCCCGTCCGCGATGCTTGGCAACGACGTGCAGATGCTGGGTTCCCTGCCGGCCGGTACCATCGAGTTCGCCCTGGTTGGCGCACCGACGCTGGTGGGCCTGGTCAAGGAGTTCGGCGTGCTTGATCTGCCCTACCAGTTCGGCTCCACCGATGAAGTCGATGCCATGCTCGACGGCCCCATGGGACAGCAACTGCTGGCCAGGCTGGAAGAGAAGGGGCTGGTGGGTCTGGGCTTCTGGGAGATCGGCTTTCGCAACCTCACCAACAGCAGGCATCCCATCGAGAAATGGGAGGATCTCAAGGGCCTGAAGATTCGCACCGTACAGAGCCCGATCTTCCGCACCTTCTTCGATCATCTGGGCGCCAATGCCCAACCGATGCCGATCAACGAAGTCTTCAGCGCTCTGGAAATGCGTGCCATCGACGGCCAGGAGAACCCCATCTCGCTGATTGCCACCCAGCGTTACAACGAGGTGCAGAAGTACCTGACCCTGAGCGAGCACATCTACACCGCCTATGTGCTGCTGATGAGCAAGAAGACCTGGGACTCGCTGAGCGACGAGCAGCGCGTGCAGGTGCGCCAGGCCGCCGAGCAGGCCCGTGGCGAGCAGCGCAAGCTGGCGCGCCAGGCCAACCAGGAAAAACTGGGTGAGCTGAAGGACAGCGGCATGCAGGTCAACGCCCTGAGCGACGAGCAGCGCCAGCGTTTCGTCGAGCAGGCGAAGATCGTCACCGAGCAGGTACGTGGCAGCATCGACGCCGACTTCGTGCAGGCCTGGCAGGCCGAACTGCAGCGTGTACGCGAGGCCAACTGAGATGTCCGACTGCCTGCACCAGCGCCTCGGTTTGCCCCATGCGGCCGATGGGCAGCGCCTGATCGATGCCCATCATCACCTTTGGAACCTCGACAGCCACCGCTACCCCTGGTTGCAGGATGAGGTCGACCCGGCGTTCTTCCTGGGTGACTACAGTGCACTGCGTCGCAACTACCTGCCCGAGAACTACCTGGCCGACAGTGCCGGCCAGCGTGTGCTGGCCACGGTGCACTGCGAGGCCGAGCATGATCGCGCCGACCAGGTCGCGGAGACCCGCTGGGTGCACGAGCAACATGCCCGCTTCGGCTTTCCCAATGCCGTGGTGGCGCATGTCTGGTTTCACCGTCCGGAGTGCGAAGAGGTACTGGCGCAGCACCTGCAGTACCCCCTGCTGCGCGGTATCCGCAGCAAGCCGGTGACCGCCTCCCGCCCGGAGCTGGCCGCCAGCGTGCGTGGCCAGCCCGGCAGCATGCAGGACGAGGCCTGGTTGCGCGGCTTCTCGCTGTTGGCCAGGCACGGCCTGTCCTGGGATCTGCGCGTGCCTTACTGGCACTTGCAGGAGGCTGCCGAGGTGGCGGCAGCCTTCCCCGAGGTGCCGATCGTGCTCAACCACATGGGCTTCCCCTGGGATCGCAGTGCCGCCGGCCTCGACGGCTGGCGTGCCGGCATGCAGGCGCTGGCGGCGCAGCCGAATGTCTGCGTGAAGGTCTCCGAGCTGGGCCTGCGTGATCAGCCCTGGACGCTGGAGGGCAATCGCGCGGTGATCGAGCAAACGCTGGCGCTGTTCGGCATCGAGCGTTGCCTGTTCGCCAGCAACTACCCCGTGGCGGGCTTGCGCATCGGCTACGGCGCGCTGGTCGAGGCGCTCCAGACGATTCTGGCGGGCTACGACGAGGCGCAGCGCGATGCGTTCTTCTGGCGCAACGCCATGGATTTCTACCGAATCGAGCTGGAGGCCTGACCACGCCAATGGCTCAACCGAACACCGCCCTGGCGGTGAAGCAGTAACGCGGTCCCTGGCGGCCGCCTGACCGGTCGTACCTCCATGTGCATTTTTGCATCGGGCTCAAGCCCGAGGGGGACGGCTTCGCCCAAAACAAGATCGATAGGCCAATCAACATGACTCACTTGCATATCTGCTCACGTTTCAACCGCAACGCGCTGGGCGCTGCCATCGGCCTGGCGCTGAGTTCCAGCCTGCTGAGCTCCACGGTACAGGCCGCCGGTTTCGTCGACGACGCCAAGGTGTCGCTGAACCTGCGCAACTACTATTTCAACCGCAACTACATCAATCACTCCGGGCCGCGCCTGGACGGCAACGATCAGTCCCAGGCCGAGGGCTGGACGCAGAGCTTCATCCTCGATGCCCGTTCGGGCTTCACCGAAGGTACCGTCGGCTTCGGTCTCGACGTGCTGGGCCTCTACAGCATCAAGCTCGACGGCAACGAAACCGCGGCCAACAGCCAGTTGCTGCCGATGCACGATGACGGTGATCCGGCCAGCGACTATGGCCGTACCGCCGTCGCCGCCAAGGCCAGGATTTCCAAGACCGAGCTGAAGGTCGGCGAGTGGTTCGCCGTGCTGCCGATCCTGCGTGCCGACGATGGTCGCTCGCTGCCGCAGACGTTCCGTGGCGCGCAGATCACCTCCAACGAAATCGATGGTCTGAGCCTCTATGGCGGGCAATTCCGTGGCAACAGTCAGCGCCACGATTCCGGCATGGAGGATATGTCCTACGCCGGTATCGAAAGCGATCGCTTCAACTTCGGTGGTGGCGAGTACCGCTTCAACGGCAACAGCACCATGGTCGGCCTGTGGCATGCCCGTCTGGAAGACATCTATCAGCAGAGCTACCTGCAACTTACCCACAGCCAACCGGTTGGCGACTGGGTGCTGGGCGTCAACCTCGGCTACATCAGTGGCAAGGACGAAGGCTCGGCCAAGGCCGGCGACCTGGACAACAAGGTCTACCAGGGCAGCTTCTCGGCCAGGACCGGTAGCAATACCTTCACGTTTGCCTACCAGCGTCTGGGAGGGGACACCAAGTTCATGCGTGTCGATGGTGCCAGTGGCGGCACCCTGGTCAACGACGGTTTCACCGCCAGCTTCGACAGCCCCGAAGAGCGCTCCTGGCAGTTGCGTCACGACTACAACTTCGCCGGCCTGGGCATTCCCGGCCTGACGCTGATGAACCGCTACATGAGCGGTTCGCACATCAACGGCGTGTCGGGTAACGAAGAGTGGGCCCGCGAATCCGAGCTGGCCTACACCATCCAGGACGGCACGCTGAAGAACCTCAGCGTGCGCTGGCGCAACTCCGACATCCGCCGTGATGTCGGCCAGGACTTCCACGAGAACCGCCTGATCATCAACTACCCGCTGTCACTGCTGTGATCGCCGCTGCCCCTTTCCGCCCCGGGAGAGGGGCAGCGCCTGCGCAAGGTAGCGATAACGTGCGCAAGGATGTTTTACCGACAGGCATAGCCTCTGGTTATCACCGAATGTGCATAAGTGATTATTCGCCGTCGGAGCCGATGGCTAGAGTCGGCAGCAACGAGCAGCAGCTGCTTCGCCAAGCCAATAAGAAGCCCACCCTGTGTCCTTTCCGGGTGATGAAGGCAGAGAAGGAACCGACGATGACAATCAACATCCCGACCAGCGCGCAGGCCTGGGCAATCCGCGCAAGCCGCTCGCGTCTTCTGCCCGTGTCCGTGCTGGCCTTCTGTCTCGTCGCCAGCGACAGCGCCCTGAGCCATTTCCCGGGTCACTTCGGCGAGTCCGTCGTGACCCATCCCGACATCTTCATGGTGAGCCGGTTCGGCGACCTGCGTGCCGGCATGCTCGCCCTGGCCGTAGTCGTGGTACTCGGCGCACACATGATCCATTGCCTCAATCGTCAATCGACCAACTCCACGACGCCGTTGAAAACCGCGCGTGCCAACTGATCGTGAAAGGAGCCGTAACATGAAAATCAAAGCCATCCGTACCCGCGTCTTCGAGTGGAAGGGCAAGGTGGTACCGCCGCAGGCGCACTTCTGCACCAACGCCAGCGACATCCTGTTCGAGAAGGGCGATGCCATGGGCTCGTTCCGCTTCCATGGCTGGCTGGTGGTGGAAGTGGAGACCGACAGCGGTATCGTCGGTATCGGCAACTGCGCCCTGGCACCGCGTGTGGCCAAGGAAATCATCGACACCTACCTGGCGCCCATCGCCATCGGCGAAGACCCGTTCGACAACGAATACATCTGGCAGAAGATGTATCGCCAGAGCCACGCATGGGGCCGCAAGGGCATCGGCATGGCGGCGATCTCGGCGATCGACATCGCCATCTGGGACATCATGGGCAAGGCAGTGAACAAGCCCGTGTTCAAGCTGCTCGGCGGGCGTACCAAGGAGAAGATCTGGACCTACGCTTCCAAGCTCTACGCCAACGACAACCTCGACCTGTTCCTCGAAGAGGCCCAGGGCTATCTGAATCAGGGTTTCAACGCCTTGAAGATGCGCTTCGGCTACGGCCCGAAGGATGGCCCGGCCGGCATGCGCCGCAACATCGAGCAGGTGCGCGCGCTGCGTGAGCTGGCCGGCCCGGACGTCGACATCATGCTCGAGTGCTACATGGGCTGGACCCTGGAGTATGCCCGTCGCATGCTGCCGAAACTGGCCGAATTCGAGCCGCGCTGGCTGGAAGAGCCGGTGATCGCCGACGACCTGGAAGGCTACATCGAGCTGAAGAAGATGGGCATCATGCCGATCTCCGGCGGCGAGCATGAATTCACCTCCTACGGCTTCAAGGAAATGCTCGAGCGCCGTGCGGTCGACGTGATCCAGTACGACACCAACCGTGTCGGCGGCATCACCGCCGCGCGCAAGATCAACGCCATGGCCGAGGCCTGGTCGGTGCCGGTGATCCCGCATGCCGGGCAGATGCACAACTACCACCTGACCATGTCCACCACTGCCTCGCCGATGGCCGAGTTCTTCCCGGTCTTCGACGTCGAGGTCGGCAACGAACTCTTCTACTACGTGTTCAAGGGCGAGCCGCAGCCCGTGGGTGGCTACATCCAGCTGGATGACGACAAGCCTGGCCTGGGTCTGGAAATCTCCGAAGAGTACCTCAGCGAGTTCAACATCATCGAGTGATGCGTCGCGATGCCGACGCCGGCCCGTCGCGGCTGGCGTTCGGCTACCGCTCGTGCACGAGCCTTCACTGGATGGCGCTCCCTCGTAGTGCCGATCCATGCCCGTCGCGACAGCGACGAACGAGAACATCAGGAGTTAAGCAATGCGGCTGATTCAGTTTGAGAACGAACAGGGCCGGCGTCACGTCGGCGTCGTCGGCGGCGAGCGCATCGGCGTGGTCAAGGGCGTTGCCAGCACGCGCGAGCTGGCCTTGCAGGCGATTCGCAACGGCCATGGCCTGATCGCCGAAGTCGAGCGTCTGGGTGTCGAGCTGGGCCCGGTCTACGCCGAACTGATCGAACAGCGCCGTGTGCTGGCTCCGCTGGATCATGCCGACCCGGCTCACTGCCTGGTGTCGGGTACCGGCCTGACCCACCTGGGCAGCGCCTCCACGCGCGACAAGATGCACCAGCAGGTCGAGGCGCAGCAGGCCGAGGGCAAGCTCACCGACACCATGCAGATGTTCCAGTGGGGCATGGCCGGCGGTCGCCCGGCGGCTGGCAGCGAAGGCGCCCAGCCGGAGTGGTTCTACAAGGGGGATGGCAGCATCGTGGTACGCCCCGGCGAGGACTTCCCGGTGCCCGACTTCGCCGAGGACTTCGGTGAAGAGCCGGAGCTGACCGGTCTCTACGTGATCGGCGACGACGGCCAGCCGTATCGCATCGGCTATGCGCTGGGCAACGAGTTCTCCGATCACGTGGTCGAGCGCAAGAACTACCTCTACCTGGCTCATTCGAAACTGCGCTTCTGCTCCTTCGGCCCGGAGATGCTGGTGGGCGAGCTGCCGCGTCACCTGTCCGGCATCAGCCGCATCCGTCGTGGCGACGAGGTGCTGTGGGAGAAGGAGTTCCTCTCCGGCGAGGACAACATGTGCCACAGCCTGGAGAACCTCGAGTACCACCACTTCAAGTACCGCCAGTTCCTGCGCCCGGGTGACGTGCACGTGCATTTCTTCGGCACCGCGACCCTGTCGTTCGCCGATGGTGTCAAGGCGCGGCCGGGCGATACCTTCGAGATCAGCCTGGACGCCATGGGCGAGCCCCTGCGCAACGGGATCAGCGTACATGCACCCGCGGTGAAGGTCGGCGGCGTACGCCAGCTTTAAGCCGCTGCCAGGCCCGGCAGTGTCGCTGTCGGGTCGAAAATCCGCCTGGCGGATTGACGGATTGCGCCCTTATAAGGGGACGAATGCCGAAGTTATCACTTATCATATGTCTGACAACTGCAGTAGAGTTGTCACCCCTCGACCCAAAAGGTCGAGGCCTCATTCATTGTCCGGGGCGGCGCTGCCGTCCCACCTGACAGGAGAACGCCATGCTGAGTCTGACTGGCCACAACTACATCGGCGGTGAGCGCCGCGCCGCGGGCACCGTGCAGCACAAGAGCCTCGACGCCAGCAGCGGTGAAGCGCTGCCCTACACCTTCATCCAGGCCACACCCGAAGAAGTCGACGCTGCCGCCCAGGCTGCCGCTGCGGCTTACCCGATCTACCGCAACCTGTCGGCCGTGCGCCGCGCCGAGTTCCTCGAAGCCATCGCCGACGAGATCGACGCCCTCGGTGATGACTTCGTCGCCCTGGTCACCCGTGAAACCGCACTGCCGGCTGCCCGCATCCAGGGCGAGCGTGGCCGTACCAGCGGCCAGATGCGCCTGTTCGCCAAGGTGCTGCGCCGTGGCGACTTCTACGGTGCGCGCATCGACCGCGCCCTGCCGGATCGCCAACCCCTGCCACGCCCGGATCTGCGCCAGTACCAGATCGGCGTCGGCCCGGTCGCCGTATTCGGTGCCAGCAACTTCCCGCTGGCCTTCTCCACTGCCGGCGGCGACACCGCTTCGGCTCTGGCGGCCGGTTGCCCGGTGGTGTTCAAGGCGCACAGCGGTCACATGGCCACGGCCGAGTGCGTGGCTGATGCAGTGATCCGCGCCGCCGAAAGAACCGGCATGCCCAAGGGCGTGTTCAACATGATCTTCGGCGGTGGTGTTGGTGAGATCCTGGTCAAGCATCCGGCCATCCAGGCCGTCGGCTTCACCGGTTCGCTGAAGGGCGGTCGCGCCCTGTGCGACATGGCCGCGGCCCGTGCGCAGCCGATCCCGGTGTTCGCCGAGATGTCCAGCGTCAACCCGGTGATCGTCCTGCCGGGCGCCCTGAAGGCACGGGGTGCCACTGTGGCCAAAGAGCTGGCTGGCTCCGTGGTACTGGGCTGTGGCCAGTTCTGCACCAACCCGGGTCTGGTCATCGGCATTCGTAGCGCCGAGTTCAGTGAGTTCGTCGCCGGCCTGGCCGATGCCATTGGCGCGCAACCGGCGCAGACCATGCTCAATGCCGGCACCCTGCGCAGCTACACCGGCGGCCTGGCTCAGCTCAACGCCCACGCCAAGGTGACCCACCTGGCCGGTAACGAGCAAACCGGCAACCAGGCGCAGCCGCAGCTGTTCAAGGCGGATGTGAGCATGCTGCTCGAAGGCGACCACCTGTTGCAGGAAGAAGTCTTCGGCCCGACCACCATCGTCGTCGAAGTCGCTGATAGCGCCGAGCTGACCCGTGCCCTGCAAAGCATGCACGGCCAGCTGACCGCCACGCTGATCGCCGAGCGTGACGATCTGAGCGCCTTCCGCGACCTGCTGCCGCTGCTGGAAGTGAAGGCTGGCCGCGTGCTGCTCAATGGCTACCCGACCGGCGTCGAAGTGTGCGACTCCATGGTGCATGGCGGCCCGTACCCGGCGACTTCCGACGCGCGTGGCACTTCGGTTGGTACCCTGGCGATCAACCGCTTCCTGCGCCCGGTCTGCTACCAGAACTACCCGGACGACGTTCTGCCGGAGGCTCTGCAGAACGCCAACCCGCTGGGCATCCAGCGCCTGGTCGACGGTGTGCACAGCCGTGATGCGCTGAGCTGATCGACGCTTGCAACGAAAATGCCGCACCCCCAGGGGTGCGGCATTTTTCGTTGTGGTTCCTGCCGGGCGGCGGCAGCCCGGACGATCACCGTGGCCACATCGTGCGAGGCTCAGTCGCCTCCACCCCCGCCATCGCCGCCGGAACCGAAGTCGCCATCGCCAAAACCGGAGCTGGCGTCCTGCCCGTTCAGGCCGCTGCGCCTTTTGCGATTCAGGTGGGGCCCCGGCCGCGAGCGTCGCCAGGAGTAGACAGAGATCACCACGAAGGCGACCGCGATCAGCAGCAGAATGTCCATGGATGTCCCCCCTCCATTGTCGGGTGCCCATCCTGGAAGGTCATGGCGCGCTGGGCAAGTGGGGGCACGGAACGGGCCGCTGGAAGAGCGCGACAAGCCCAGCCTGCACCGCTCGGCGCATTCCAATGTCGGGGTGGTCGACAATGGTCTGCGTCACTCGCAGCGCTCGCCCTGTTCGGACGGCACTGAAGTACGTTCAGCGCTTGTGCCGGTTCGCAGGGGAATCATCCAGAGGCCATGAACTTCTGGGCTCCCGCCTTCGCGGGAGTGACCATGAATCGCTTCTCGGGGTATCTCTGGCGTCGCTATGAAAACAGGTACTTTCCCTGACGCACGGGTATTTCTCGAGCGTAACGTCAGCACTATTCCAGGTTGACGGTATTTCCAAGTTGCAGCTCTTTCTGCGGCGAGTTGACTCTTTCCGGCAGTGTGGGTGTGCCGCCAGGTATGTCCTGGTCGCTGTAGCGCAGTTGCCGTTCCCTGATGAAGTTGTATTTACCTTCGCTCAGGTGATCGGCGTGCTCGAAATCCTTGATGATCGTCGGCTTTATGAACACCATCAGGTTCTTCTTGCTGACTTCTTTGCGGTCGCTGCGGAAAAGTTTACCGATGAAAGGCACTTTGGAGAAAAACGGTACGCGATCTCCGGAGTCTCGCATCTCATCCGAAATCAACCCGCCCAGGACAAGCGTCATGTTGTCCTGAATCAATACGCGCGTTTCGATGGAGCGTTTATTGGTGACGATGTCGGCCGCACTGGTGTCGCTGGAAACGCTGGATATCTCCTGGTACACGTTAAGGGTGACGGAGTCCCCTTCATTGATCTGCGGCATGATCTTGAGCGTAATACCGACGTCCTGGCGCTCGATGGTCTGGAACGGGTTGGTAGACGGGTTCGAGGCGCTGGTTGAACTGCCTGTCACGAATGGCACGTTCTGGCCGACGACGATCTTGCCTTCTTCGTTGTCCAGCGTGACCAGGTTGGGGGTGGAAAGGATGTTCATCGAATCGTCCGTCGACAACATCCTGATCAGCGTGCGCAAAGAGCCACTTCTGTAGAAACCGAGACTGAGTCCTGCGTCCATCTTGATCGGCGATCCGGGAAAGCTGTCGATGGAGCCGCCTTTCATCGAGGACTTGAAACCACCGAATACACCGTCTCCATCGATTGCGCCCTCGGATGTTTTCCATTGCACGCCCAGGTCGTTGACCTTGTTGGCCGACACTTCAACGATGACCGCTTCGACCAGAACTTGCGCGCGCCGGATGTCCAGGCGTTTTATCACGCCCGCGATCGTTTCCATGATGGCGGGAGGCGCGCTCATGATCAGTGCATTGGTCGTGTCATTGGCCTGAATGGAAATTTCGGCGCTATTGATACCGACGTCCTTGTCTTGCTTCTGATGGCTGGTGGCAATGTTTTGCAAGATGGGCGCCAGCTCGGAGGCTTTCAGGTAATGCAGGTAAACGACTTGTGTGTCGCGTATCAGGTTGCCGGGTTTGTCCAGATGCAAGAGAACATCGCGCAACTGTTGGCGTTTGCTGGGGTCGCCGGATATCAGAATGCTGTTGGTGCGCTCGTCTACCGTTATGCTCGTCTTTGCTGCGCCCTCCTGGCCTCCACCGGGCGGGGCCAGGGTGCCAAGCATGGCCGATATTTCCTTGGCATTTGCGAACTTCAGTGCAATGACGTCGATCTCGAATTGCCCGGCCTGATCGATTTCGGTGATCAGTTTCAGAAGCTGATTAATGTTGGACGCTCGATCCGAAATGATCAGGGCATTGCTGTCAGGGTAGGCGGCCAGGTGTCCAACCTGGGGAACCATGGGGCGCAAGATATTGACGAGCTGGGTTGCAGGGACGTGCCGCGTACGAATCACGCGCACGACTTGCTGATCATCGTTCGGTTGATCGTCTCCGACCAGGGGCACGCCGCTCTGTTTGGCGTTGGCGTCGGGAATGACCTTGACTGCGCTATCGGACTCGATCGCAGAAAAACCGTGTACTTGAAGAACCGACAGGAAGACGCGATAGGCTTCCTCCGGCGTCATTGCTCCATTGGAAATCACCGTCACCTTTCCGGTAACGCGCGGGTCGATAATGAAGTTCTTGCCGGTGGCTTTGGCGATCCACTCGATGAACGAGCGGATGTTCGTTTCCTGCATGTTGATCTTGATTTCGCCACTTTCGGGCGAAGCCTTCTGCTCTTGCGCCGAGGCATGGAGAGGTAACAACAGCATAAACAAAGACAGCAGCAGGCACGGCAGGGCTCGGATCGACACGTCTAGCTCTCAACTACTGGTTCTGCGCGATTTTGCGCTGGATGAATTGTTGGTACGCGGTAGGCGAAGGCGCTGCGTCCGTGACCTGAACGGGTGGGGGTTGGCTTATCTGGCTCTGGGGTTGTACGTCCGTGGCGGCAAGGGGCAGATTCTCCAGATTGCTCGCTTCACCTTCTCCGAAGCCGCGGAAACTCAGCTGTTCCAGCTTGCCGTTACGTTTCAACGTGACTCTGTTGCTTTCGATCTGGGCAATGGAAATTCCAGGGCGTACTTCTTCGCCCGGTTTCAGGATGAGTGTCTGGCTGCCATCTTCCAGTACGGCCGTGCTCTGCTCTGGTGAGGTGACGAAGAAAATGGCAGAGACCTGCAAGTTGAGATTGCTTTCCGGGACGCTTTCCACTTTCCTCGCGGCGATCTCCTGATCGGGTGAGCCGAAGAGTGCGGGGAGGCGGCTGGGGGGCGTGGTTTTATCCGGATTTATTGCGGGTATTGGAAGTTGCGCGACGTCAGCATTTTCCTGGGGGCGTATTGCGTCCCAGAACGACATGCCCTTCCAGGCCAGAGAGGCCAGCATTAACGATAAAAGTAACAGCGCGCCAACTTTTGCCAGGCTGGTGGCTGAGGGGAGAGTGTGTGTTTGCAAGAGCTTGGCCATTGACTCGTCCTTGTGATGGCGCGGCGATATTGTCGGCTACCCTGCGAATAGCTAAGTGTGAACGGGTTCAAATTTGCGATGGCCAAGTCGCGTCATCGGGTTATTTTATTCAATTTAGTTATGCTCAAGGCTATTGAAATGCATAACCTGATGTGTATAGCATTGTGCCATTCAAGGTCGAGTCTATCAGCTAGCTCTGCCTTTATGCGTAAATTAAATGGAACTTTTGATCGAATATGCTGCACGGATGCCGCCATGTTGGTCTGTCCTGCCTGCTCGCCGCGCTTTTGGCGCTGCCTGCGGTCGTGCACGCATCCCCTCGTATCGATATCCGCTCCGCTTCCCCTCTGGGCAGTGCTGGCAACTCCGCCGACTACATCCTTGCGCTAGACGACTGCCGAGACCTGGCCGAGGTTCAAGTGGTTGCCGGTGGTCAGCGTTTCCTGCCGATCGACTCGCTTCGCGATCCTGAATCCGCTCACGGCTGCTCGTTCGAGTTCCGCATGGAAACCGATATTCTGCAGCCATCGGTAAAACTCGGTTTTGCTGACGGCAGCAAGCAGGAGTACGCAGAGTCCTTTCAGCTGGAGCGTCTTTCTCCGCAAATCCAGCTCAGCCAGTTGGCAATCGAGATGGCGGAGGGTGGGCAGTATCTGGTTGCCAGTTTCGACGCCTCCGATGACGTCGATCTGAGTTACCTGAGCGTTGCCCTGACAGGCCTGCGGGCCTCCGATCTGCGCGCGGCCGGTGGCGTCGTCAGCCAGGCCGAGAGCAAGGCGTTCCTGCGCATGCCCGAAGCGAAGCGGTTGTTCCCGCGTGTCGACGGGCAAAGCAGCTTCACCCTGCGTCAACGTATCGAACCTCCACTGTCTGCCGATGAGGTGGCGCGTAACGCTCTGGTCATGGTGCAGGCCGTTGCCGTCGATGCCTCGGGCAACCAGCGCAGCTATTCGGACGTTCGCTTCACTGGCAACAGTGTCGATGAGAAGGCGCTGGGGTTCAGCGTGCAGCCCGGCAGCCTGTTGTTCAGCGATGCCCTGCAGTCGGCCCGACTGATTCCGGAAGTGGACTTCGAGTTCCGCGGGCCAACCCCTCTGACGGGTGCGGGCCATGGTGTCAGTTATCGCTCCTCCCATCCCGACAAGGTCTGGGTCAGTGCCGAGGGTATTGTCTATCCATTGCAGGAAACCGCCGGTGAAGCGGTTTTCGTCTATCTGAGTTACCCGGGGCTGAGTGAGATTAGCCTGCCGGTGAAGGTTGACTTCAGTCGTCGTCTCCAGGCGCTGCGCTTCGAAGGGCAGCAGAGCAATGTCCCTTTCATTCTGACGCGCCTGAACAATTTCGAGGCCTTGCCGCCCCTGCTGGCCGTGTTCGACGATGGCAGCGAGGCTCCACTGGCGGATAGCCTGGCCGTCGAGTTGCAGCTGCCTGCGGGCGGTGAGACGGTACTCGAGTTGAATGACGCATCGGCTTTGTTGGCCAGGGCGCAGATTCCCGAACAGAGTCCGATGAGGTTGCAGGCGCGCTTGCAGCGCTATCCGGAGATCAGTGCCGGCTTGCTGGTTGCCGCGCTGGATGCGCCGCCTGTGGTGGACATGCAGCCTCCGGCAAGCATTGAAGTCGGTTCGGTGCTCAACCTTGTCGCCGACGCGAGCGACGATGTCGCGGTCAAGAGTGTCGAGTTCTGGCTCGATGGCGCGCTGGTTGGCCGTCGGCCGGCTCCGCCCTATGCGCTCAGTCTGCCCATCGAGCAGGAAATGGAAGGGCGCAACCTGCGCGTTCAGGCGGTTGCCTACGATGATGCGGGCAAGAGCCAGAGTTCGCCTGAACGTGTCGTGCGGGTGGTGGCGCAAAGCAAGCCGCAGGTTCCCGAGTATGTGTTCGAGACGCCGATAGACGCTCAGCGAGTTGTCGAGAACAGTCGGGTTCGTGCAACGATCAGCGTCAGACTGGGTCTTCTGCCGGGAGCCGACTATCAGAGTGGCATCAGCCAGGTCGAATTCTTCCTGGACGGACGCAAGGTCGGTGAGACGCTCTTTCCCATTCTCGACCAGCGTCCGCTGCCGAACGACCCGCAGAAAAAGGAGCTGTACGAGCTGTGGCAGGTCGATCTGCAGGTGCCCGACATTGCGGTGCGGGAAACCAGCATCGGACTTTCCGCGCGTGTCCGCACGCGCAATGGGGGCGTGTCCGATGCCCCTGCGAAACTGCTGAGGGTCATCGAGAACCAGAAGCCGATCGTGCGTATCACCCAGCCAGCGGTCGGCAGCCTGGCGACTGTCGGGCAGACGGTGGCGGTGACCGTCGAGGTCAGCGACGACACCCTCGACGGTGGTACGGATATCTACCTTCTGGTCAACGGCGAGGAGGTGCAGTCCTTCCGTCATCAGGTGAAGGGATACGACGGTAATTCGTTCGGCCTGCGCAGCATGCGGCAGACCTTCCAGCTGCCGATCAAGAGCGAGTGGCTGGGGCGAACCCTGGAGTTGCGTGGGCAGGCGGTCGATCTGCATCAGCAGAGCAATCTTTCCGAGCGCCTGCTGCTGCCGGTCAAAGGCGATCAGGCACCCACGGTATCGCTGAGTTATCCCGTCGAGGGCAGCCACCTGGTATCCGGGCAGCCGGTCGAGTTGCGGGCGAATGCCAGCGACGACCTGGGGATGCGCCGGGTCGACTTCTTCGTCAACGGCAAGTTGGTCGGCAGCGACCTGACAGCGCCGTTCGCCACGATCTATCAGGCGCCGAGCGGCATCGAGAACGAGGTGCCGCTGGCGGTTCACGCCGAGGCGATCGACAGCGCCGGCCAGCTGACGCGCAGCCCGGTGGTCAACGTGACGCTGGGCAAGGACGAGGAAGATCCGGTTCTCAATCTGGCTTCTCCGAGCATCAGCATCAGCGACGCCGGGGACGACCTGGCTCCGGTGATCGAGAACAGCACCTTCGTGCTCAAGTTCACGGGCTATGACAACGTTGGTGTCGAACGCCTGGAACTCTACGGTGTGAAAAAGCAGGACGGCCTCGGCTACATCCTGACCGGCAACCCCAGCGACCGTCTGAGCAGCGCGGACGGCGATCTGCTGGTGCAGGCGATCCCTGGTGCGCTCAAGGCCTTCTCCACCCTGAAAGTCGTGGCGGCGCCTGCCTTCAGGCATCTCGATGGCGTTCGCTATGATCGCTATCCGATCCGTGCCGTGGCGACCGATGGTACCGGCAATGACTCCGAGTTGCGGGTTCTGATCGGCATCGAAGATGACAGCAAGCCTGAAGTGCGCGCACTTCACCCCGCGCAGAGCCGCCTGTACAGCCAGGACAGCCTGGAAGTGGACGTCGTGGCGCGTGACGACCGCGCCGTGCATGCGCTGGAGGCCAGTCTGTGGCTGGAGAATGGCGCCACTCCGTTGTGGGAGCGACGCATCGACCAGCAGGCGGGACTGACGCCGGGCCCCGAGACCGTCAACAAGCTGGTGATCGACCTCAAACCCATGAACCTGGGCAACCAGGAGCGCAAGCTCCGCCTGCGTGTGGCCGCCGTGGACGACGGTGGCCAGCGCGGGGACGTCAAGGAGCTGCCGCTGGAGATCATGGCGGACACGCTTGGGCCTCGCCTGGCCGTGATCTCGCCGATCCAGGGCACGCCGCTCTACGCCGGCAATCTGGTTCAGGTGAAGGTTCGTGGGGTCGACGACACTCGCCTGGTATCCCTGCAGGCGCGCAGTGGCGGGCAGACGCTGTACAGCCAGAGCGATATCAGGAGCGCCAGCTTCGAAGGGGGCTTCCAGCTGACGGTGCCGGAGCAGGGCGATGAGCTGGTGATCGAACTGCGTGGTCAGGATCAGTATGGCAACGAGGCGCAGCCCACGCTCTGGCGCTTCGACATCTCCCGCGATCTGCCGCCCCAGCTCAGCGTGCGCGCACCGGCGCCGGGCGCTCGACTGTATGAGGGCGAGGCCTTCACCGCCCAGGTACTGGCGCGGGACGACCGGCAACTGGCCCGGGTCGAGTTCTTCCAGCGCCGGGGCAACCAGACGCAGGTATTGCGCACGGTCACCGGAAACGATCTGAACAAGTCCCAGGATGGCTATGTGAGCGCGGCGCTGCGTGTGCCGACCAAGGCCGAGCCCGAAATCGTCATGGGCGCGCGGGCATTCGACAGCGCAGGCCAGAGCACCGAGGCGCTGTTCGAACTGGAGATCATCGACGACACCGAGGCGCCGACCCTGCAGGTGAACAAGCCGGTCACCGACTTCAGTCTGGAGCCTGGCACGAGCTTCGAGGTGCAGGGTTCCGCGGGTGACAACCGCTTCATCGAGACGGTCGATGCGCTCCTGATCGACCCGCAGACCCGCGAAGAGCATGCCGTGGCCTGGGAGCTCTTCAGTCGCAAGGATCGCGTCGAGACCATCCGCATCCCCAATCCCGGCACGCTGGGCTCGATCATCGCCGGCGAGCGCTTCTTCACCGATTTCGAGGCGCGTCTGCGCCTGCCCGTGTCGCTCAGCCGCCGTTACGCGGGGCAGACGCTGCAACTGGTTCTGCGCGCGCGTGACCGTGGCGTCAACGAGACCCGCTCCACGGCTATCAACATCAAGGTGCTGGCGGACGAAAGCGGGCCGCGCATTACCATCCAGGCACCTGCCGAGAAGCTGTTCGAGCGCCAGCCGGCGGGCTTGCAGTTCAGCTTGCAGGACGAGACCGAGGTCGCCTCCTACGAGGTGCGCCTGCTGGACGAGCAGGGGCGCGATGAGGTGTTGAGCAGTGCCACTGCTCTGGGCCTCGCCCAGCTCAGCGTCCCGCAGGCAGGGCAGCAGGCGATCGCCATCGATATCCAGCGCTACCGCCCGCAGGATGAGCCCGTCGCCCTGACCCTGGCGATCAAGGCGCAGGATATCTTCGGCAACGAAAGCCAACTGACTCGTCGTTTGCTGATCCATCAGGATCAGGCGCCGAGCCTGAGCTGGCAGGATGGCGCCCCTGGCGAGCAGCAGATGCGCGGTCAGCCGCTGCGTGGCGTGTTGCGGGTACAGGACGACTACAGCTCCAGCGCTGCCAACGTTGCTCAGGAGCACCTGCTGCTGATCAGCTCGCTGCGTGGCCTGGGTGCGCCCAGGGCGTTGCGGGGTGCATCACCCCGTGACGAGGTGGCGCAGCGCAACGTGGCGGAAATCGGCTTTGCCTACCCCGAGGCGCAGGGCTGGCAGGGCGATATCCTGTTGAACGACAAACCCTATCTGGCCGTGCGCGGTGATCGTCTGTCGGTAAGGGGCGGCCAGGAGTCCCTCCAGCCGCAGCGGCTGAAGATTGGCAATCAGACCATGACCTGGCTGGCGGAAAGCTATTCGCGCAATCTCTGCCAGGTACGCCCGGAAGCCCGCGAGGTTCAGGCCACGGGTGGTCTGCTGGAATTGAGCGGACTCGTCACCGAGC
This sequence comes from Ectopseudomonas oleovorans, assembly GCA_045291465.1. Lineage (GTDB taxonomy): Bacteria > Pseudomonadota > Gammaproteobacteria > Pseudomonadales > Pseudomonadaceae > Aquipseudomonas > Aquipseudomonas oleovorans_B. The sequence goes on from CP152345.1 coordinate 555,306, forward strand.
ACACCACGCGCCTGGTGCTGCGGCCACGCAGTGGTGTGCCGGGCTTTATCCGCGAGTTGCAGTTCAGCCTGGCGGAGTCCATGGGCGCCGATCTGCAGACCGCCACGCAGAAGCGCGTCCCCGGTCGCTATCAGCTGAATCTGCTGTTGCAGGATGGTCTGAGCGGCAGCGAGACCGCTTTTCTCCAGGTGGCCAACAGCGGGCGCCGCAGCGCAGTGGAAGTCTCCCAACTGGTGCAGATGGCCATCCCTGCCGAGATTCAGAGCGCCAGCGTGACCCTGGTTGGCCATGCGATCGACCGCCTGTCCGCCGAGCGTGGCGAACTGGCGCTGCAACCGCTGCTGCAGCAGGTGTTGGCGCTGGACGAACGAGCACCCAGCGTGAAGATCCTCGGCCCGGTGGCGGGCACGGTCGCTCTGCCTTTGCAGCAGTTCAACCTGAATGTCGAGTTCGACGACGACAGTCGCGCGCTGAAGAGTCTGCGTCTGCTGGAGAACCGCAGCCGCACGGTGCACGAACTCGGCGTGAACTTCGGACAGCGCAACTGGGTGCTGCCGTACCGGGTGCCCAAGTCCCAGGCGAGCGGTGAGCTGGAACTGAGCCTGATTGCCGAGGACTGGAGCGGGCGCAGCAGTGAGCACAGCCTGGTCTACCCGTTGCAAGCCAACGAGAAGCCCGAGCTGACCATCAAGGCCTTCAATACCTACCTGGTCGGCAGCGAGTACAAGAAGGTCATCACCGAACCTTCGCGTCTGAACTATGGCGAGTTCTGGGTCCGTACCCGCGAGCACTTCAGGCTCGACACCCTCCTGCGTGACGATGCCGGGCTGGCCTCCTACCGGGTGTTGCGCCTCAGGCGCGACGGTACGGTAGCGGCAGTCGTTTACGAGCGCGCCTTTCCTGCACCTTGCCCGACTGCTCCCCTGCTGCAGGCCGATGACAGGACGGCGATTCTGTTCGATCAGACGGAGCCGACCGAGTACCGGATCGAGCTGACCGACACCTACGGGCATGTCAGTCAGCGAACCCTGCTGGTTCACCCGCTGGTCAACCTGGTTCCGGAAGTACGCATCACGGCGCCGGCCAAGGATCAGGACATCGCGGCCGGCACCTTCCGCATCCGCGTCGGGCTGGTGGCGGCGGACGACCGCTTCCTGTCTCCGGACAAGCTCAAGGTGTTCGCCAACGGCGTGCCGCTCAGGGTGCTGGATCAGAAGGAGCCGGTCGCCGCAGGTGGCGATCAGGCGGTGGATGCCGCTTTCGCCAGCATCCACGACAGCCTGGCGGCAAACTACGATGAATCGATCGCCGACGACTTTGGCCGCAAGGGCAGTCCCTATGCCCTGCAGCGGACTTTCGTGCTGGAAGTGCCGCAGGGTCTGATTCGTCACGACGAGACGCTCAAGCTGACGGCGCAGATCACCGACTCCGACGGTGCGGTCGGGCTGTTCGTGCAGGAATTCAACGTAGCCGCGGATACCATCAAGCCGGAGGCGCTGATCAAGCGCCCGCAGGTTGGCTTCGGCGCCATCGAGGACAGCGATTTCACCCTCACGGTTCAGGCCTATGACAACGTCAAGGTCAACCGTCTGCTGATCTCGCGTGCCTACGGGGTGCTCAAGCGCGACGGTTCGTACGTCAAGCAGGACTTCACCCTGCAGCGTGACATCAGTGGCATCCCCTCTGACGACTACGAGCCGGTCACCACGCTCAACATCGACACCCCCGAATACAGTCAACTGCTGCATGTCGACCGCTTGCAGCAGATTCTCGGCGGCTTCGCTCTGACCCACGACGAAGTCACCCGCGTGGACGTCTGGGTTCGCCTCGAGGCGTTCGATGCGGCCAACAGCGTGGTTCGCGAGGTCAGCTATCCGGTGCGGGTCGACCAGCGACCGGTGCTGGATGTGATCGAGCCGTTGCCGGGAGCCCGGGTGGTCGAGGGCAATCCGTTGTACGTGAATGCCAAGGCCTTCGACGATGTCGGCATCGAATACCTGAACCTGAGCGTGACCTACGGCAATGGCCAGCCGCCTTATGAAATGCGCCTGCGAGCCGCGCCCTACAACTTCTCGGTGCCGATGCCGGCGTTCGATCCGGCCAATCCGCAGGCGAACCGTGTACGCCTGAGCGTGGAGGCGGTGGATACCTATGGTGTCGCCCACGGTGACCTGGATGCCCACCGCGCCGAGGAAACCCTGGAAGTCGAGATCGTGCCGGATCAGGCGCCGAGCGTCGTGATCGGCACCCCCAAAGACAACAGCGAAATCGACGAAGGCCAGCTGATGCTGGTTCAGGTCAATGCCGTAGACGACGTCGGGGTGGATCGTGTGGTGCTCAACGTCGCCGGTCTCAAGGGTGGCGATCGCAGCTTCACGGATATGGTCTTCCCCTATGAATTCCTGGTCGAGATTCCCTACGGCCAGGCCGGTACCGATCTGTTGCTGACCGCCAGCGTGCTCGAACAGCGCGCCTTGGGCACGCCGCGCAGCGTGTCCACCGCACGCCCCGTACGGGTCAAGGTCTTCAAGGACGTCAAGGCACCGGAAATGGTGGTCAAGCTGCCCGTGGCCAGTGGCGCCAGCGTGGCGGAGAAACGCACCCTGCCCTACCAGCTGGAGGTCAGCGACAACGTCCGGGTCGGCTCGGTTGGGCTGGGGCTGTACGTCGATCGCAATGGCGACGGCAACTATGCCGATGAGGAGCGCGTGCTCGATCGTCTGCTGATCAGCCCGCCGTTCATCGGTAGCCTGCCGCTCAACGCAATCGGCGACTACCTGGGCCGCAGCGACAACCTGCCCGACGCCCTGCCCATGCAACTGCGTATCGTCGCGCGGGATGCCGCGGGCAACGAGACGCACGAGAACATCATCGTCACCCTGCGGCGCAACCAGCCGCCGGAGGTCAACGCAATCCGTCTGCTCGATGCCCGCGGTTTCGCCATGGGGCCGACCACCGAACTGACCGAGGGGCGTGGTGTCGTCGTCCAGGTGCAGGCCAGCGATCCGGAAGTCGGTGTGCAGAACGTTTCGCTGTTCTACGCCATCGGTCCGGCGGGCGCCCAGCCGCAGTACCAGCCACTCGGCGTGGATTCCTCGGCGCCCTACCAGTTCCACTTCAAGGTGCCGAACGAGCGGGTCGGTCAGGTGCTGCGTTTCCGTGCCCAGGCTCGCGACCTGGATGGCTACGACTCGGTCATGGTGGATCTGCCGAACGCCCTGAGCATCGTGGCGGATCAGCCGCCGCAGGCGCGTATCGTCAAGCCGGACAACGACAACAGCGTGGTGATCGACGGCGAGGATGTCGAGGTGTTCGTCGAGGCGTTCGACGATCTGGGCCCGGACGGCATCGATCGCGTCACCTTCTATGTCAACGGTCTGCCGGTTTACAGCAGCGAGCAGAGCTATGGCCAGCAGAGCGGCAGCTATGCGCAGGATCACGTCTATCGCGCCCTGATTCCGGCGCCGGCTGGCGTGCAGGGTTTCACCGTGCAGGCCATCGCCTATGACCAGCTGGGGCAGGCCGGTGCATCGCAGACGGTGCGTATCGGTCGCCTCGAAGATACCGTGGTGCCGCGCCTCTCGGTGCTGTCGCCGATCGACAAGGATGTGCTGACCATGGGCGAGAGCCTGCGGGCGGTGGTCGCCATCGAGGACATGGGCGGCGCGATCCAGGACGTCAACATGCTCTGGCAGCGCCAGTATCAGAGCGAGAGCGGTGAGTGGCGGGTGGCCGACGAGTACCCGCTGACGCTGTTCCGCGACGATACCCGTGCGCCAGGTGACAAGACCCCGGTCAGTCAGCCGGACAAGCACTATTTCGTCTATTGGGCAGACTTCAGCCAGGGTGACGTGCTGCGCCGCACCGGCCTGCGCAACGAGCGCCTGCGTGTGCTGACCAAGGTGGTCACGCCCAACCACACGGTCACCCGCGATACCTATCACGAGGTGGGCTGGCCGATCAGCGAGCGGCGTTTCATCATGCCCAGCCTGGGTGCCGAGGCAGCGGCCAAGTCCGTGCACTACACCGCCGTGGATCAGTACCGTTCTCTGGATCGCAGCGGCGCCATGCTGGCCGCCTGGTCGAGCGTCGATCCGCTGCGCATCGAGCAGGGGCTGGGCCTGCTGGGCAATAACGAATTGACCAAGGCGCAGCCGCCGGCACGCACCGGTATCTTCATCATGGATGCGGTGGACGAAACGCAGAGCAACCAGCGCGGCGACTTCTTCGCCTATTCGCCGCTGCTCAACGGCGCTGCCGAGATGTTCAGCGGCAGCATCGGTGAGCTGGTCTCCGACGAAAACATCGTCCTGGCCGGCAAGTCCGGGGTTGCCTCGGGTCAGTGCTCGCAAGCGACGCCGGAGTGCTCGTTCATCAACAGCATGGAGCAGGAAATCCGCAAGGACTGGGTCGGCGGCGATCGCCCGAGCGAGGGAACCGGCGCGCTCTATCTGGACAACAACGCTGGCGAGCTGCTGCTGTTCGGGCAGAGAAACGGTGATGGCCAGTTCGGTCTGCCCTACCTGCTGATGGGCCGGGTCGACATGCCCTACCCGGATGTCTATGGCCTGACCCGCAGCGGCAACCTGGCCCTGGTGGCGAACGGTCACGGCGGCGTCCAGGTGATCGACCTGAGCAACATGACGGCGCCCTATCACGTTGGCTACATCAAGCCCAACGGCTTCACTCGCGACGTCAAGGTGCGTGGTCACTACGCCTACATCGCCGCCTCGGAAGAGGGGGTGGTGGTCGCCGACCTCAGCACGCCGGCGATGCCCATCGTCGCGCGTCTGGACACCCTCGGCATCGCCAACCGTCTGCACCTGGTCGGCAGCCAACTGTTCGTCACCGACATGGCCGGCAACGGCGATAGCGCGCGCCTGTCGCGGATCGACATCAGCGAGCCGGATCAGCCGCGCCTGGTGCAGGTCGTCGAGGTCGCACCGCATCGTCCCGATCTGGTGGCAGACGGTCTGTACGACGTGCATCTGTCCGGCAACCTGGCCTACGTCACCCAACTGCTCTCCGACCAGGAAGACAAGCCGGCGCAGAGTCTGGTGCAGATCATCGATCTGGCCCGCGTCGAGGAAAGTGGCCTGGATGCCAGCGTGCCGGTCATGCTGCAACGTGATGCCACCGCCGACAATTTCGCCGTGCGCGGTGTCACCCTGGCGCGCGGGGGCATTCAGGTGGCCGCCGGCAAGGGCGGTATCGGGCGCATCGACCTGCCGGCGCTGACCGTGTTGCAGCACACGCCAGGTTACGGAGAGAACGACGTCAGCGCCCAGCTCCCGGCAATCCTGATCGAGCTGTCGGCCGTGTTGCCGGACAGCACGGTACTGGCCGATTACGTACGCGTGCTCGAAGGCGATGCGCAGATCGGTCGCGACATCACCGAGCAGTTCGAACTGTCCTTTGCCGCGCGCGGCAGCGACGTCACCAAGCGCCGCATCCAGCTGACCCGCAAGGAAGGCCAGAGCCTGCAACCGCGCCAGCGCTACCATGTGCGCCTGAAGCAGGGCCTGGCACCCGTTACCGGCCAGCCGCTGGCGGCCGACTACCTGTTCAGCTTCAACACGGCTCCGGCCGATGCGCTGTACCCGGACATCGAAAGCATCTGTACCCGCGAGAGTCGCGAGCGCGGTGCCTGCGTCAATGTCGGCGACGTGCGCGGTGGCACCGAGCTCATCGTCCGCGGCTTCCATTTCGGTGACCAGCCGCGCCTGCTGGTCGGCGGTGAACCCCTGGTGATCGAGCGCCGTGAGGTGGACGCGGAAACCGGCCTGACGGCGTTGTACGCGAAGACCGTGCCGAACTACCCGGGGCCGGCCACCGTCATGGTGCAGGCCGAGAGTGGCCTGAACGACATGGTGCTGGGCGGCTTCGTGTTCGTCGATGAACTGTCGATTTCGCACCTGACGCCGGCGGTGGTGCGCGTCAGCCAGAGCGGCAGCAACGACCGTGTCGATCTGGTCGGCAAGGGCTTCCATGCCGGCATGACCCTGACCGCCTACAAGAGCGGCGAGCCGCAAAGCGCCAAGACCTTCAAGGTCGGCTCCGCCGAGTTGCGCCTGTACAGTGGTGAGCGCATGCACTGGGTGGTGCCGGACATGCGTGACGCGGAAGGCGGTGGCTATCGCGGCTTCATCGACATCGAGCTGTCCGACGAGCTGGGGCGCCGCTACGTGCAGCGCAATGCCTTGTTCTACGGCCGCCTGCAGGTGGATCGAGGGCTCGAGAGTGAGCCTCCGATGTCCCGCGAAACCATCGAAGAGCGCCTGCTGAAGCTCGAGCGTGGCCAACTGAGCGACTATGTTCCCGATCCGCTGAAACTGCCGCCGGGCAATATCGTCGATCTGGCCGTCGACAGCGACCTGCGCATGATCTACGTGCTGGGACGCGGCGAACTGGGTGCCGGAGTGCCACGTCCCGATCTGGTGACGAGCGTGGAAGAGCTCCAGCATTTCTATGCGCCGGGCTGGATCAGCCTGGTCAAGTATGACCCGGCGCAGATAGGCCAGGCGGCCCCGCGCCACGGTCTGGGTTACTACAACCTGCCCCAGGATCTGCAACCGAGTGCCATGGCGCTGGCCGACAGGCAGCTCTATGTCGCTGCGCGTGGCTACAGTTTCCCCTTCATCGATACCGAGTACGAAGGGCGCTCGCTGCTGCTGGTCTATGACCGCGAGATTCGTGATCCGGACGATCTGACCGAACAGCCGCCGGGCAAGGATCGCGGCGTTCGCTTCAGCCTGCCGCTGCCCTTCAACGAGGTGGTGGAAAAGGTCGTGGTGCACCAGGGCCTGGCCCTGGCTGCCAGCCGCAAGGAAGGCGTGGCCGTGATCAGCATCGCCGACCCGCTGCGCCCGAGCGTCATCCGCCGCATCACCCAGGCGACGGTGAACGGGCAGTCTCTGACTCTGAGTAACGTGCAGGACATCGCGGTAGTCGGCGACACCCTGCATGTGGTCAACGGTTCGCGCCGCGTGGTGTTCGACCTGAGCAAGCCGTCGCTGCCACAACTGGGTGACAGCGCGGTGACCTATCGTGCCCTCTCCACCGCAGTCGCTGCCGACGGTTACCGTTATGCCAGCGGCGACGACCTCAGGCTCTACGACGCCAGCCGTCCAGCCTATGTGCGTGAAGTGGGCGCCTACCAGTCGGGCGGTTTCAGCGTGCCCGGCAGCAGCCGTGGAATGGCGTTGATGGCCACGACCGGCCTCAACCTGACCGTCGCCCCGGTGATTGCCGAGGACTGCGACAAGACGGCCGAAGGCTACCTCGGCCTCTACGACTTCAGTCGTCCGGACAACATCAGCCTGCTGGATGCGCTGGCGTTGCCGCAACGCTGCCTGGGCTCACCCGCCGGATTGCTGACCAAGTCCGGCAGCAGCTCTTCATTGCTGGTTACCGATCAGGGTGTCGGGGTGCTGAGTCTGCACACCAAGGGTTCCACGGGCCTGATATCGCGCCTGGCACTGATCGACCTGCTTACCCTCGAACTGGTCGGCAGCGTGCCGCGTGACCGCAGCGAGGGCGTACCGCTGGACAGCGCGCTGGAGCTGCGTTTTACCCGGCCATTGAATCGCTTCAGCGATGAAGACCTGCGCGAGTACCTGAGCCTGCAACGCGACGCCGACAGCGGTCAGGCGCCGGAGCAGGTGCCCTTTGCCATCGAGCGCAGCGCTGACCAGCGGGTGTTGCGTCTGTTGCCGGAGCAGGCGCTGGTCGCTGCCAGTGGCTATCGCATCCTGCTCAAGGGTGACCTGTCCAGCCGCCGTACCCGTGGTCTGATGGAGCACGACATTCGCTTCCGCACGGGCCTGGCGACCTATCCGCAGGTGGCTATCGACAGGGTCACGCCCAACACCCTTGAAATCAGTGGCGGTGACCTGGATGTGGTGTTGTCCGGCAGCAGCGGCCAGCCGCTGTTCAGCCTGTCGGGCCAGGTGGCGAACGCCGTGCCGCTGGAAACCCTGGCCGACGGGCGCGTGCGTTACCGCCTCCAGGCTCCGTCCAGCCTGCCGGCCCTGCCAGCCTGCAGGTCGTTGCCGGAAACGGCAGCCGTGCGTCGATGGTCGGCGCCGTGCAATTCGTCGAGCCGCTGCTGCTGCGCACCCTGAGTCCGGCACAGGGTTCGTTCAACGGTGGCAGCCGCGTGCAGATCAAGGGGCAAGGCTTCCGCAGTGACCCCGGCGCCATGTCGGTGCTGTTCGGCGACAGCGAGGCGGCGGACTACAAGGTGCTCGATGCGGAGACCCTTGAGGTCGTCACGCCGCCTGGTTCGCTCGGCACCGTCGACGTCCAGGTCAGGCTCACCGGCAACGGTCAGCAAGGCGTGCTGCGCCAGGCCTTCACCTACCAGCAGCCGCCCCAGGCGCTGATCCGCGACCAGGGCCGGGTCTACGATCTGGCCCTGGACCCGACGGGCAGTTTCCTGTTCGCCGCCCAAGGCAGTGCCGGGGTGCTGGTCTACGGAATAAATGCCGGTGATCAGGCGGCCAATCCCGATGCGCTGCTGGAACTGATCGACAAGAACAATGACAGGCGTGACGACCGCATCGTCTCCAGGGTTTCCCTGCCGAGCGATTTCCTCGCGGTGGGTGTGGAGCCCTTCTTCGAGCGCGGCAGCGACCGGGCCTACATCACGGGCGTGCGCCTGGATGGCAGCGGCACGCCCGTCGAGGCACGTCTGTTCACCGTGGCCTTCGACCAGTTGAACCCGGCCAATAGCACCCTGCTGCACTCGCTGGAACTGCCGAGCAAGCAGGTGCGGGGCCTGCGCGTGCGCAATGCCAGGGTATTGCTGGGCATGGGCGAAGAGGGCGTCGGCATCGTCGATTCCTTCCTGCCGAACAAGACTTATCTGGTGGAAAGCCTTGCCGCCGAGCCTCGTCAGCCTCTGCTGGACGTCGCGACCGAGAACGCTGCCGCCGGCGATGCAGGCATCCTGGTGGCGGTCGGTGGCGAGTTCAACTTCAGGAGCAACCGCCTGACCACCGTCGAGGCCAATGGCAGTGGCGGTTTCTATGTGTTCCGTCAGGACGGGGCCCAGGGGCTGCGTCAGTTGGGCAAGCTCGACCTGCCAGGCACCCGTGTCGCTCTGCAGGGGCGCTTCGCCTACGTGGCGGCAGGTGCCAGCGGCGTTGCGGTGGTCGATCTGCAGGGCCGGTGGCGCCGCGCGTGGTCGCGCGGGTCAACGACATCGGCTATGTGTACGATCTCGACTTCAACGGCAACACGCTGTACGTCGCCCTTGGCAGCAAGGGCATCCTGACCATCGATGTCACTGACCCGTTGCGCCCGCAGCCGGGGCGCAGCATGAACGCACCGGCCGGCGGCAGTGTCGAGAGCGTGGTGGCGGATGCCTACTCGGCGCTGGGTGGCGGTGTCGATGCCAAGGGCAGTGTCCTGCAGGTGATGCCTGACGTGGTGCTGCGTCTGCACATGGTCGATCCGCGCAATGGCATCCTCGACCGCCAGCCTGACGGCAGCCTGCAAGTGACGGCTCGCTTCAGCAAGGCGATCGACCAGTATCCGAGCAACCTGCAGCACTTCAGCCTGCTTGGCCCCCGGGGCGAGACCCTGTCGACGAGCGTGCAGATCATCAACAATGACGCACGCCTGCTGCTCGATGGCGCCAGTGCCTCCAGCCTGCAGGCAGGAGACCGGCTGACCCTGCTGGTCAAGGCGGGCCTTGCCTCGGTCAAGCCCCTGCCCGGCAAGGAACCCATGATTCTGCAGCGTCTGGCGCAGGATCAGCGCGTCGGCCTGACCTATCGCGGTGGTCGGTTCGATGCCTTGTCCCTCGAAGCCGTGGTGCCGCGTCGCGTCGCCCGCGACCAGGCCAGCGTGGTCACCGTCAGCGCCCGGGGCCTGCCGGCGAATCTCGCGCTGGTACACCTCTATGTGGGCGATCAGGCCGTGCAGATCGAGAGCGCCGTCCGCGAGAGCGAGACTGCACCGGTCGTGCTGACGGTCAGCGTGCCGCCGCTGCCACGTGTCGGTCAGTACAACCTGACCCTGGCGACGATGCGTGACGGTGTGGTGCAGCAGACCGTAATGGAAGGCGCCCTGCTGGTGGATGCGCCGGTGCGTCTGGATCGGTTGACGCCGTCCTGGGGGCCGGTCGGTGGTGACACGTCCGTGACGCTGTATGGCGATGGTTTCGAGCCGGGCAACAGTGTGATGGACGGCCTCAAGGTTCGCTTCGGTGGCATGCCGGTCGGACGTATCGAGGTGCTGTCGAGCAACCGCATGCGTGTGACCTCGCCGCGTGGCGCGCCGGGCAGGGTCGAGGTGCTGGCCGAAGACCGCTATGGCAATCAGTCACGTCTCAACGGCGACAAGAGCTTTGGCTACGGGTTGCGCAAGCTTTCCGCGCTGCATCCTGCACTGATCTTCCCCAGCGATCTGTGGATCGATCAGCAGACCGGTGTCGCGTTGACCAACGGCGGCTACATGGTGGAAGGCTACGGCAGGATGGCCCTGCCCATCGGTGGCTGGATACCGGAGAACTACCGTGCTGCGGCCTTCTCGGTGCAGAATCCCAGCCAGCCGCAGTTGGTGGGGGCTCGCCGGCGCTGCCCAGCGATTCGCGCCGGATCGACCTGAAGATGCAGGCGATGAAGATCAACGAGCGCATTGCTCGTGCCTTCCTCAGCACGGGAAGCTGGGAGCCCACTGCCGAGGAACAACGCATTCTCGATGTGCAGCAGGCTCAGGACTTCCTGGTTGGCTTCGACTCGCTGCAGATCGTCCCCACCCGCGAATGGGAAGAGGGCACCTGGCGCAAGCGCCTGTACGTCGCCAGTGGCCTGGGTGGCGTGGCTCGCCTGAATCTGGACGAGCAGAACGGCTTGCAGGTCATTCACGAGGAGAACCTGGGAACACCGATCAGCCGTGTGGTCAAGCAGGGTGCCGGTCTGTTCGCCGCCGCCGCGTCGGTGGAGGCCGAGCCGCCAGATGCCCAGACCTGTACCTACAAGCTGGGTGGCTCCGGCGCCCAGGGGCTGCTGGCTCTCAACTATCAGGATGGCGAAGACCCGCTGCAGGTCAATGCGCCCGCCAGTCTGCCGGGCAGCGGGCTATTGCGGCTCGACGACGGCTGGCTGATGGGCGGTGGTGTCATCCGCAGTGCCGCCTGGGTGCAGTGTCCGGGCTGGAGCGAGTCGCTGGACAAGGCCATTGACGCCGATGCCGGCTCGATCAATACCTTGAACCTGTTCGACCCGGCCCAGCGCCGCAGTTACGCCTTTACCGGCAACCCTCGCGATGCCCTGGTCTACGGCCGTTATCTGCTGGTGGCGCTGGGTGGCGGCGGCCTGGAAATCGTCAACCGTGAGCAGCCTGCCGAACGCGTGCGGGTGGAGTTGGGGCAGCCGCTGCAATCATCGAACGGTCGTGGCGTGAAATTGCACCTGGCGGGCAGTCTGCTGTTCGTGGCAGCGGAAAGCGGCGTGGTGGTGGTGGATATCCGCGAGCCGATGCAGCCGAAGGTGGTGTCGGCGGGCAACGAGGAACGCATCGAGGCGCTGGATCTTTTCAACAACCGCCTGGTGGCTGGCTCCGGCAAGCAGGGGCTGACCCTGCTCGAGCTTCCCGGTGCCCTGGTGATGGACGCCAGCGTGCGCCAGGACGGTGTGCTGCCCGCCGAGGAGCAGGCCCTGCAATTGACCTTCAACGAGCCGGTCACGCTGGAGTCCCTGCGTGCCGAGGGCGCCATCCGCCTGAGCGAACTCGACGGCGATGAACAGTCGCTGGCGGCGCCGATCGTCGAAGCGCTGGACGGCGACGGGCAATCGGCCACTCGTGTCACGCTGCGTTTTGCACCGAGGCCCGGCGCGCATCTGCGCCTGCGCCTGAACGAGGCCCGCAACCTGCGTGGCAGTGGGCTGTGGGCTCCGTTCCAGGTCGACTTCCGCATGGCCCCCGCCGGAGCCACTCAGCCGCGTATCAGCCATCTGCAGAACGCCAGCTTCCATCGCGGCGCGCAGGACACCGTGGTGATCCGCGGTTCCGGCTTCTCGCCATCGGTGAAGGCCTTCGTCAACCAGTACCCGGTCGAAGTCCAGTGGCTCAGCAGCGAGCGTCTGGAGATCGCTGCCCACGCCCTTGACCTGCTGCCGCTCAGCCCGGGTCAGTGGCACCTGCGCCTCGACGACGGTGGCCTGCGCGATGACCACCTCGGGGCGTTGCTGGTCGGTGACGAGCAGCCGCTGGAGCAGGTCAGGTTCAGCGTGACGCCGGATTCCGCGGGCAAGCAGGGCGGCCAGACGGTGGCCATCGCTGCCAGTCATGCCAGCCTGATGCCGGGCACCCGTGTGGTGCTGCGTGCCCGCCACGGCGACACCGAGATCTATACCGGTCGCAGTCCGCTGGTCGAGGCGCCTGGCGTCATCACCATCGACCTGCAGGACGACGTGCGGACACAGAAGGCCTTCACCTTCACCCTGCCCGGGGTCATCGATCCGGACATCTACGACATCTTCCTGCGCATTCCCAGCGGGGCGAGCACGCGCGAGATCAAGGTCGGCTCGCTGTCCTACACCCTGCCGAAAGGGTTGGGCGTCGTGCTGCCGAACTATCCGCCGATGCAGGTCGGCGCGGCGCAGGCTGTGGACGATCTGCTGTTCATCGGCGTCAAGGCCGGTCAGCCGGCCAGCGCCAGCAACCGCTTCCTGATGCAGGCCGGCCTGGAAATCTACGACATCGGTCTGTGGGAGCGGCCCATCCGCCTGTCGCAGTTGCGTCTGGACAATCCGGTGCTGGGCCTGGAAGTTCTGGACAAGGTGGTCTACCTGGCCAATGACCGTCGTGGCGTGAGCGTGGTCGACATCAACAACCTCAGCCAGCCGCTGCTGGTCTCCACCCTGTCATTGCCGAACCATCGGGCATTGGACGTTGCCGTGGAAATCGAGCGGCGCGTCCTGGCCGTCGCGGCATCCAATGACCTGGGCACCGGTTACGTGCGTTTCCTGCCGCTGGCCCGCAACGAACTGGGGGCCCCGGCGCCATTGCCCAACATCGCCTTCGACGGCAGCCTGCGCGCCGATCTGCTGGGTGCTCCGGTGGACGTGCAGTGGCTCAACGGCGAACTGTACGTGTTGTTCCTGCGCGACAAGCAATTGCATCTGGCGCACTTCAAGGGCTTTGGCGAGCAACTGGATTACCGCGTGCAGGCCGTCGAGCGCGGTCATGTCGAGGCCGCTTCGATCAGCGCGGCCCTGAGCCTGCCGTCCCTGCAAGTGCAGCAGGGTTTGATCAGCATCGCCACGGGTGCCAGCTATCTGTTGCTGGAGGCCGATGCTCAGGGACACTACGAGACCATCTACTGGCAGAAGGACAGTGGCGAGCTGTTCGGCATGGGCGGTCAGATCATGCAGGGCAACGGCAAGGGTGTGGAGATCAACACCCAGCCCTACCTCGCCGTGGCTGCGAGCACGCCAGGCAACGGCGCGGTGATCGGCGTCAACGAACCGGTTCGCGTCAGCTTCAACAACCTGATCAACAGCGATGCCGCCCACCTGGCGGAGGCCGTGCGCATACTCGACGGCGAAGGCCAGCCATTGGCTGCGCAGTTCTATGAGCTCTCCGGTAGCAACACGCTGCGCGGCGGGCTGATCGAGATGCGTTTCAAGGGTGACTACCAGGGCGGCCTGCGCATCGAGATCGGACAGGCGCTGCTCGATCTGCAGGGGCATGCCCTGCGCCAGCCGTTCGTGTTGCAGTTGGAGCGGCGCGTGGGTGTACGTCCGCAGGTGGATCAGGTGGTGCGTGAGGTCGACGGCGTGGCTGGCCTGCACTACTTCCATGCGACCGGCGGCGAACTGGCGCTGGTGCGCGGCTCGGGCTTCGGTGTGGCTGCCGAACAGCTGGCCGTGTGGCTTGGCGAGACCCGGTTGGCGTCGGAGCAGATCGTCAGCCTGAGCGACAGCGAACTGCGCGTACAGGTGCCCGACCTGCAACTGGGCGGTGTCAGCGCCACTCTGCCGGTCAAGGTCGAGCGCCTCGACCAGAACCTCGCCTACATCCGTCAGGGCGCGATCACCATTTTGCCGCAGATCGAGATCGACGACCTGCAGCCGAAGACCGGTCCGCCCCAGGGGGGCAACCTGGTGACCCTGTATGGCCGTGGCTTCAACCATCACACCAAGGTACGTTTCGCCGGTGCTCTGGCCGGGGATCTCAAGGTCATCAGCAGCAATCGTCTGGAAGTGCGTGCGCCGGCGGGAAGTTTCGGCAAGGCCCGGGTCACCATCGAGAACCTGCTGTTCCAGGGTGAGATCAGCGAGGCGCCGCAGGATTATTTCTACACCGGAATCCCCACCGGCTCGGTCAATCTGCCGCCTGAAGTCGCGGCTCCGATTGCCGCCATCACCCGTCTCGACAATGCCGACTCGCAACTGCTCTATGCCATTACCGGCGGCAGTTTCGACAAGCTCGACCAGCAGGGGCGCGTGTCGCGGGTCACCAGCAGCGCCGCGCGCCTGATCGTGGCCGATATCAGCGATCCGGTGCATCCGGTCATCCTGACCAAGAAGTTCCTGGAGAGCGAAAAGTACTATCACTACGAAGCCAGTCTGGCGCCGCGCGGCTTCGTCGACATGACCATCGCGAATAACCAGCTGTTCGTGGCGGGTGCCCGCAAGCTGATCCAGTTCGACCTGACGCTGCCGGCAGAACCGGAACGCATCACCGAGCTGGAGTTGCCGTCGGACGTCAACGCCCTGGCCAGCGCTGACGGCCTCCTCTATGTCGCCTACCAGCAAGGCATTCGCATCTATCGCCTGACCCACGAACTCAAGCTGATCGACCTCGGTCTGCTGGACAACGCCAAGCTGGGCGGCGTACCGGGCCGCCTGCGCCTGGCGGGTTCCAGCCTGTGGCTGACCCTGCCCGAGCAGCGGCAACTGGTCGAGATCGAACTGGCCAGTGGCGAGTACCGCGTCCAGCGCCGGGTCAATGCCCGCGACGCCGCTGGCAACAACTTCCGCCCCGAAGACCTGCTGATACTGCCGGAGCGTTTGCTGGTCTCCAGCGGTAGCAGCGCCACGGTGCAACTGTTCGCTCTGGACAGCGAAAGCGGTGCCAGCCCGATCACCGACCTCAAGCTGGCCTACCTCGTCAGCCGCGGTGACCTCTTCGCCGGCCAGTTGCAGTTGGCCGGTCAGACGCTCTATGTGGCGGGTGGCCAGGGCGACGTGCAGCTGTTCGACATCTCGCCATGGCTCAACGGCCAGGTACACGAGAGCATCGCCCTGCGCGACTACTTCAGTGTGCTGGGCAATGTCACCAGCCTGTCACTGGGTAGCCAGGCACTCTATGCCGGCAGCTCCTTCGTGTTCGTCAACGGAGAACCCAGGGAGAATCCACTGGACGACCTGGCCTCTGCCACCCAGTTGGGCGGCAGCCTGAACACGCTGGTCTACCAGAATCTGGCGATTCTCTCGCAAGTGCCGCACCCGGCAGGCCGTCTGCCGCGTGACAGCGCCATCGAAGTGCAATTCAACCGCTTGCTGGACAACCAGCAACTGCGTGACCAGGGCAGCCAGCTGATCCAGTTGCGTCTCGACGGTGTGGCGGTAGCGGCGCAGATTGCCCAGGTGGGTGTCGGTCGTCTGGTGATCCGGCCGAACGCGCTGGTCGCCGGCAAGCAGTACGAAGTGGTGCTGTCAGGCGAGCTGCGTGATCAGCAGAAACGCAGCCTGGGGCACGACTACCGTTTCCGCTTCATTGCCGACAGCGAGGCGCAGCCGCAACTGGATAGCCTGAGCCCACGCCAGTCCAGCTGGCGCGGTGGTGGCGAGGCCATCCTGCGTGGTCGCGGTTTCGGCGAGAACCTGATCGTGGAGATCGGCGGCCGGCGAGTACCGACGAGCGACATTCTCTATCGTGACGAGAACGAGCTGCGCTTGCGCGTACCGGCGCTTGCCGCTTCGCCGAGCAGCAACCTGCTGGTCGGCCTGCGCCTGCTCCAGGGTGGCCAGGAGGTCTTCGAGGCGGCGGCACTGACTTATGTCGCCGACCCGCTGATCGACAAGTCCGGCCAGTACAACCGCACTTCCGGCGTGCTGTCAGAGAACGCCAAGCGCTTCCTCTTCAATGCGGGACAGACCATCGGCCTGCAAGGCCGCGGCTTCGGCGAGGCGACCCAGGTGCGGGTCAATGGTCGCCTGCTCCAGGAGGTGCGCCTCGAACGCGCCGATCTGCTCAGTTTCACGGCGCCGGATGACACACTGGGCGCCCTGCGCGTGGAGCTCAGCAACCAGGGCTTCGCCAGCGACGTAGCCGTGGACAACAGCCTGCGCATCGACCTGCCGGCTGAGTCCCGTTTGAGCGGCGTCACCCAGTACCGTCGTCACGCCGACCTCATGCTCACCGGCAACAGAACCGATCTGCGCCTGTTCAGCTTGCGTGACGGCAGCACGCCGCAGTTGCTGGCCAAGTGGGAGAGTGCCGTCGAGTTGCTCGATATTGCCCTGGGCGAGGGATATGCCGCGCTTCTCGACAAGAACGCGCAGATTCATCTCTACGATCTGGCCAATCTGTATGCGCCACGCAAGCTGGCCTCGCCACCCAACAGCCGCAGGATCGGCTACGAGAGCGTCAGACTGGCGGGCGATCTGCTGCTGGCCCGCGCCGGTAATCGTCTGTTCCATGGCCAGGTGCAAGGCGCCGAACTTCATGAGCTGGAACTCGATACACCGGCGGATCTGGTCGATGTCGAACTGGATCGGCGCGCGATCTACCTGCTGTACAAGGATCGCCTCGAAGTGCGCAGCGCCCGTGATCCGCAGCAGCGCCTGAGCAACCATGTGCATGCGCTGAGCGCGGTGCAGCGTCTGTGGCTGGATGGCAGCCGTGTCTACTTGCAGAGCGCCAGCAGTCTGCAATTGCTGCACCGTGCCGCCCTGCTGCGTGGCCGTGGCGAGCCACTGCTGGGTGAGGTCGGTCTGTCCACTGCGCAGGTCGCCGTACAGGGCGAACTGCTGGCCCAGCGGGTCGGCGCCGAGCTGCATGTCTACGACCTGAACCAGTCCGCACCCTATGTACTGGAGCGAACCCTGGTCGGCGTAGTGCCTGCGAGTACGCTCGTCGAGCAGCTGGAAATGCATGGCAATCTGCTGGAGTGGCGCAGCAACGGTAGCTACTTCAATGCTCACCTGCCGATGAGCAACGTCTGGAGCGTGACACCGGACAGCCTGGCCGCAGCCGACGAACCCGTCAGCCTGCACCTGAGCGGCCCGGCCTATGCCTGGCAGGCGGCGACCGCCCGCCTGAGCGATCTGGCGGGTACGGCCCTCGCCACCCACTCGCAGGTTCAGGGCAACGAGCTGCGCACCAGCGTGCAGCAGGCCGCCTTCGAGCCTGCCGGCCTGTACCGCGTGAGCGTGGATACGCCGCCCATCCACTGGTTGCAGGGCGCGGACGTGAAGTTCGACCTGCCCTGGCTGGTGGACGCCGTCGACTTCTTCGGTGCAGCCCAGGTTCGCCTGGACGCGTTGCAGCCGAACCGCAGTCTCGCCGGGCAGATGCGCGACTACAGACTGGTGGGCCGTCAGCTGCAACTGATCGATGAGTTGCAGATCGGCGAGCGCGTGCTGACCCGCCAGCACCTGCGAGTCAACGATCAGGGGGATCAGCTGAGTTTCACCCTGCAACTCGATCAGGCCGGCCTTTACAGCGTGCAGGCGCGTCATGGCCAGCAGCGGGAACTGCTGCCCACGGCCCTGGCCGTGTCGGAGCCGCTGGTGATAGACAGCGTGCTGTCTGCCAAGGCCGATCCCGCCACCGTCAGCGACAGCGGCGGAACACCGGTGCAGATCAAGGCGCAGGGGCTCTCCGAGGGCATCAGCCTGCACTGGTTCCCGGTCGAGCAGGGTATCCAGCCCAACGCCCTGAACCGCGTCGACTTTACCTTGCAGTCCGACGGCCTGAGCTTCGTCACGCCACCCGGCCAGGCTGGCTGGCGCTACCAGGTCAGCCTGGTGCGCGAAGCCAGTGGCGAGCGGATCGACAGTGCGCCCGCACAGTGGCTGACCGTGGTTGACGACACCGCGCCCAAGGTGCGCGTGGTGCGTACGCTCGATGCCGTCAATCCGCTGATCCTGGAGTCTGGCTCGCCGTTGCAGGCCGGCGGTTTCAGCGTGATCAAGGTCTTCAAGGACTACGAGACCCGGCCGCAACCGACCCAGGACGTCAGCGAGCGCTTCCTCGCGCCGGTCAGTCTCGGCAACCGCCTGGAACTGCGCTTGCGCAGCGGTGCCCAGCTGGAGGCGAACGCGCACTACGAGGTGCGCGTGGATGGCATCCGTGACGCCGCCGGCAACCTCGCCATTGGCGACGGGCTGACCAATGGCAGCTATCGAGCCGTCTACATGGCCGAGGATCGCCTGGCACCGCGCAGCGATTCACTGCAGGTGACCCTGCTGCCGGGCAACCAGGCGCTGACCTCCGCGACTCAACTGAAAGTGGGCAGCCGCTACAGCTTCGCCGTGAGCGCCGTGGACAATGTGCGGGAAGCGGATCAGTTGAAGTTCTTCTACCGCCTGTCCAGCGACGGTGGCAAAACCTACAGAACCGACTGGATCGCCATCGACAAGCGGAGCTTCAGCCTGGATCTGCAAGGTGAATATCAGGGCTTCAGCCTGTTGCTGCGGGCCAGTGATGGTGCCAATACCAGCGAGCGCCGCTTCGATGCGCAGGTCAGTGCGCCCAGCCTGCAGTTGCGGCAGTTCTCTACCCTGCCGAGCCCGGTGGAGGAAAGCACCACCGCCCGCTTGCGTTTCGAGCTGGAGGGCGATCTCGATCAGGTCAGCCATACCCATGTCCGTCTGCAGGATGGCCTCTATGTGCCGGCCACCTTCGACCGCGCCAGCGGCCTGGTCAGCGTGGAGCAGAGTCACCCGCGCCTGCGCGACCTGCCGGGCAGCCCACAGGCTCCGTATCCGTTGGTCACCGAATTGCGCGTCGGTCTCGGTCAGGTTGGCAGCAACTACCTGTACTTCCAGGGTCACTACGATCTGCTGGCCGACCAGACACCGCCGCAGCTTTCGATCGTCACGCCGCTGAATGGCGAATTCGTACCGCGCGGCGAAACCGTTGACGTGGTGCTGCGCAGCCATGACCGCTACGGCATCGACCGTGTCGAAGCCTGCGTCGACAGCCGCACCAGCGACCCGTTCGCCGACGCCCAGGCATGCCAGCGTCTGGCCGACCCGACACGTCTGCAGATCCAGGTGCCTGCCGATGCCACTCAGCCGCTGCGTATCGTCGCCCGTGCGATCGATCTCAACGGCCTGATCAGCGAGCCGGCAGCGATCACCGTGCTTCCCTACGACAGCAGGCAGGGCGCTCCGGAACTGAGCATCCTCAGCCCGACGGATGGTCTGGTCGTGCATGCCGGCGAACCTCTGGCGCTGCGCGTACGCATGCGCCAGGTGGAGCAGGCCACGTTGCGCCTGGACATCGCGGGCGACCCGCAACATCCGGGCAACCCGGCGCCTTTGCCCATCAGCCGTGCAGCCAACGACGACGAATACCTGGAATTGTCGGTTCCGGCACCTCAGGTGACCAGCGACGGCATCCTGGTGCTGCGCCTGCAGGCCGCCTGGCAGGATCAGACCATCAGCAGCCAGCGCATTCTCAACCTGCGTGCCGACGACGGCATCGATGAGCAAGCGCTCCTCGACCTGCAACCGGCGCAGACCCTCCTGGCGGGTACGCAACTCTGGCTGCAGGCACCTGCGCCCGCGAACATGGATGATTTCAGCGCCCAGTCGCGCATCGAGCTGTTCGACCCGAGTGATGTGGAGAACCCCACTACCCTGGCGTTCTCTGCGACCCGCCAGGTGCTCGATAGCGCCTCCGATGGCAGTGCATTGCGCCTGGAAACCGTCCTGCGCGACCGTTCCGGCCATGAGAAAGTCGCCTCCCATAGCCTGGACAAACTGGCCTATCTGCAGGCCGAAACCCGCCGCGAGCTCATCGAGAAAGGTTATCGCGCCAGCAGTCTGACCGCGTTGCCGGGTAATCCACATGGGTTCGCCTGGGTCGAGAACCGAGGCGACGACGGTTACCGGCTCAATACCTTGCAGGGACAACTGGAGAGCCGTGAGAGCGGTCGTGTGCTCCAGCTGTTCCATACGGGAACCGGGTTGGTCGCCCAGGTGCGCCGCGATGGCGATGACTTCCTGCGCTTCTGGGCCTGGCAGGACGGAACCTGGCAGCCGGCGCTGGAGCGCAGCATGGCCGGCGATCTGGTCGGTGGCAGCGGCTCGTTGCTGTTCGTGCGCCATGGCCAGTTGCTGACGGGTTATGCGGTGGATGCCGGCGGTTTCGCCGAGCTGGTGGGGCAGAGCATCGAAGGTGATATCCGCCAGGTGCAGGTGGATGGCCAGCGCCTGGCCGTGCTCAGCGACGCCGCGCTGGAGCTGTTGCAACTTGGCGAAGGTGCCCTGCCGGCTCTGGAGCGGGTTGCCCGGTTCGAGATGGACGGCCGTGCGGGCTTCGCCCTGAATGGCGCGCAACTGGTGAGCTGGGGCAGCGAGGGTGTCGAGCGCCATGCTCTGCACCATGGCGAGCAGGGCTGGCGCCTGGAGAGCCTCGGTTCGCTGGCGGTGACGGGGCAAGTGGCGGAGGCTCGCTTCGATGGCGAGCTGGTCTGGCTGCGCGTGCACGAGAATCTCCACGGCGACAGTTGGCAGGCCTGGCGCGACCGCGAGCGACTGGGTGCGCTGGACGGTGCCCGCGAAACCCTGGCCATCGTTGCCGGCAAGCTGGCTTCCCTGCAGCGTGATGAAGATGGCCAGGCGCTGGTGGTCGAAACGCTGGGCGTCTCCACGCCTGTCCGTGAGGCACTGAGCGCCACGGTTCGGCGTCTGCCCGCCGGGCTGCTGGTGGGTGGCTTGCCGGCTGACAGCGAAGCGGCGCTCGGACTGGCCGATATCGCCTTCCGTGATGGCGAGGGGCGTAGCCTGGCGGCGCAGGCGCTCTGGTACCAGGGTGAACTGGACGACCGGCTGGGCACCGACTTCCCCAGTGGCCGTGCATGGCTGCTGGCAAATCCTGCGGGCGAGATTCATCTCTCGGTACAGGATCACGCCGACGAGCGCAGCCTGCGCCTGGATGTTCCGCCGGCTGTCGTGCAGGCCGCGCAACTGGAGCCCGACGATACCGCGGTCATCAGCGCGGGTGCCCGCTTGCCGTTGAGCGCCGACTTCTCGCTGCAGAGCAGCGCAGAGGGTGCGCGCCTGCAGCGCGACGGCGCCGTCGTCAGCGCTGTCGGCAGCCTCTACCGGCGCTTCCAGTGGATCGAGCTGCCGGGCAGTGGCGAAGCGCGTTACCAGTGGCAGGACGCTGCCGGGCAGCGTGAGCTGGCCCTGTACAGCAAACCCAACCAGCCGAGCGCCACCCTGATGCTGAGCGGGGCTGGCAACAACCAGATATTCGCCGAAGGCAGCGCACTGTCGCTCGGTTATCAGGTCAGCGAAGCACCGGCCTGGGTCGAAGTCGAACTGCGCAGCTTCAACGGCCAGCCATTGGCCAGGGTCTTCGCTGCCGGCCAGCAAGGTCGTTTCAGTCTGAGGCTGCCCCAGGTCAGCGTGCAGGAGAGCCTGGTGCTGCGCGCGCGTGCTTACTTCGCCGGAGACTTCCGGTACAGCGAGCAGCAACTGAACTTGCGCGTGGCACCGGTGCAGCAGATGCCGCAGGTGGTGCTCAGCGGTCTGCCGAGCCAGCTCTATGCCGAGAGCCTGGTGGAACTGCGCCTTGGCGGTGTGGACGGTAGCCACTATCGGATGACCCTGGAGGCTCTGGATGGCGCCGATCAGCTATTGGCCAGCGGCACCGATCGGGTCAGCCTGAAGCTGCCTGCCGGCCTGGCGGAGCTGCGCGTGCGCGCGGTACTGAGCGACGATCTTGGCAACCGCCACGAACAGCGCTGGAGTGCGCCGGTATGGGAAGCCTGGCGTTTGCAGGAGGCCGCCGAGCGCCTGCCCTTCGACGCCATGCTGCCGAGCGTTGGCGGATACTGGTTCAGCCGTGGCAGCGAGTTGTTCGATGCCCAGGGGCCGAGACTGCGTCTGCAAGGCGATATCGCGGCACTGGACTACATGCAGCGCTATCTGCTGCTGAGCATCAAGGGCTTCGGTCTGACCCTGCTGGATCCCGAGGACGGCCTGCGCGTGGCCGGTCAGATAGCGGTGGCGGCTCCGCTCAATCATCTGGCAGTACAGGGCGATCGTATCCTCGCTGCCAGCGGTCGTGACCTGCATTGGTTCAGCGTGCAGGGCGGGCAGATCAATGCCGCTTCCGTGCAGAGCCTGGGCGCCGAAGTTCGCCAGTTGCACGCCTACCGCGATGGCTTCCTGGCACTGACCGGCTCGCAACTGCTGCTGCTGAGCCCTGCCGGTGATGTCCGGGCCCGGTTCGAGCGCGATGGTTTGCTTGGCCTGGCCGTCGAGGGTGAGCGCATCTACCTGGCGGACAGTACGGATCGCCTGTGGCGCCTGGCTGGCAATCTGCAAGGCGATTTCGTTGAACTCGCTGGCAACGCCGAGCGCCTGATCGTGCTGCCGGGCCAACTGTTGTCGCTGGCCAGGGATCGGCTGCAACTGATCGATCTGGCCACGCGCCAGCGCGTAGCCACCTGGCCGTTTGCCGTGGGCACCCCGGCCAAGGCCCAGTGGGCGTCCGGTCGGCTCTGGCTGGGCGGTGCCCAGGGGCTGAGCCTGCTGCCACAGCGTGGCGCCACCGGCTACCGGGCCTTGTACGACAGCCAGCTGGCCGCGCAGCCGACCTATGGTGTGGTCGAGGGGCTGGCCCTGCGTGACGGGCAACTGATCCTGGCGGCCGACAACTTCGGTGCGCAGGTACTGAGACAGGATGGCAGTGGCGCCTGGCAGTCCTCGTTGTATCCGGTTCAGCCGTTCACGAGCGCCGCCAGCCGCGTCGCCGCCAGTGGCAGCCACTGGTTCGTGCTGCAGGATCAGCAGCAGCGGGTGATGGCGCTCGACCGCACGACACTGGCTGCCCAGACGCTGTTGCAGAACGTACCGGCTACCGATATGGCGGTGGCTGCCGAGCACCTGGCGGTGATCAGCGGTGGTGGGCTGGATGTGGTGGCCCTGAGCGACCTGAGCAGCAAGCGCTCGCTGTCGATCAGCAATCAGGAAAACCTGCGTCAGGTGGCTGCCCACGGTTATCAGGCGGTCGTGCTCAGCGACAGCGGCCGGGTCTTCCGGGTCGATCTGCGTGCCGAAGCCACGCGCGCCGTGCAGGAGCTGAGCGGCGGGCTGGGTGGCGAGGTGCGCCAGTTGGTGTTCAACGGCGAGCAGCTGTTCTACCTGATCGGCGACAGTGCCTGGCGCTACGACCTGCACACTCAGCAGCGCACGCAACTGCTGGGTGGTGCGCCGGTGAATCAACTTTACTGGGCGCTGGGCCTGCTGTGGATCGAGCAGAGTGCGGAGCAGACCCATAGCCTGTCTGCGCTGGATCCGGGCAGCCTGCAAGCGGTTGCCGGCAGCGCCCTGGTTCTGCCGCAGCGCAGCACCGCGCTGGCGGCCGAAGGCAATCGCCTGGCGGTGGGCCTGGGCACGCGAGGCGTGCGCGTATTCGAGCTGCCGTTCGGTGTCGGTAGCACGGATGCGGCGCCGTTCGCCCCGTTGTCCGGTACCCTGCTGTCGCAGGCCTCCCCCTGTTGCTGATGCAGGGCGAGGACGGTCGTCGTGGTGTCGCCTTCGCCATCAACGGCCGTGCCGTCGGCGAACTCAGGCAGGCACAGCGTGCGACCTCGTTGCGCCTTCCCGCCTCCCTGCCGCAGGGCCAGAGTTTCAGCCTCACGCTGCGCAGCGAGGATGCCTATGGCGTGGTTCGCGAGTCGCAGCCACGCGACCTGCACCTGCAGGCCGGTGACAGCGTAGCCAACCCCTTCAGCGTAAGGCTCAGCTCCCCGCAGCACTCCTGGCTGCCGAGCCCGATGGCGGTCGTCGCCCAGATCGACGACAGCCAGCAGCCGATCGCCCAGGTGGAGATTCTCGTGGCCGCCAGCCAGGATGGCCCGTGGCAGCGGATCGCTCTGCGCAACGCCCCGCCCTATCAGGCCAACCTGTCTCTCGACAGCAGCTATACCGGCCACTACATCAAGGCCCGCGCCGTGGACGTCTTCGGCAACCGGGCCGAATCCAGCCCGACGCGCTTCTACCGCCATGAAGATCTCGTGGCACCCAGTGCCACCCTGAGCTACGAAGGCCCTGCCATCTTCACCGAGGCGAAGACGGCGGTGCGTGGTTCGCCCTTCACGGTGAACGCGCAAATGAGCGATGAGGGTGCGCTGGACAAGGCGACTCTGCTGCGCAATGGCCAGGTGGTGGCCGTGGCGTTCGGCCAGGCCCAATTGAGCTACCAGGACAACGCTGTCAGCCTCGGCGAGCAGGTCTATAACCTGGAAGTGCTGGATCGCGCCGGCAACGCCACCAGCCGCGAGTTGCGGATCACCGTGATCGACGACGCCTATCCGGTCATCGAGTCCCTGAGCGCGCCAGGGGAAGTGGTCGAGCAGGGCAGCTTCGTCATCCACCTCACGGCCGAGGACGATGTGGCAGTGAAGGCGGTGGAGGTCATCTGGAACGGCTTCACCGATCGCTACGACTTCGACGGCAAGCGCCTGAACGCGCAGAGTTTCACGGTCAGGGATCGTCGTACCGAGCGGGTGGCCGCCGGTCTGACCCAGCCATTGCGGGTCAGGGTGACCGACAGCCGTGGCCAGACCAGCGAGGCTCAGCCTCACACCGTGAAGGTGCTGCGCGACACGCCACCCAACGCCCAGGCCCTGCAGGTCAGCCTGCCGGCGCGTGGTGTTTACGGCGGCCAGGTTCGACTGCAACTGGCCAACCTGAGTGCACTCGATGACACCGCCGGGCTGCTGGTGCGGGTTCTGCAGGTCAACGGTGCGGCACGCCAGGAGCTGTTCAACTGCGTGCAGGAGAATTCCGGCCAGTTCCGTTGCGCCGATGCTTTGAACTACGGCAGTTACAGTCGTGATCTGCGGCTGCCGGACGTTGCTCAGCCGGATGACCAGTACCGCTTGCAGATCGAGATGATCGACCGCATGGGGCAGAGCGTCAGCCGCGATGTCGCCGTGGCACTCAACCAGGCACCCAACCTGCTGCGCTTCCATGACCTGCGCCCGTCCGACAACCCGCAGCAGACCCGTGTCCAGGACAGCCCGATCTATCGCGTACAGGTGCTGGACGCTGCCTCCCGTCCGGTTCCCGACCAGGCGGTGCAATGGCGCCTGCAACGCATGAGCAACGGCGCCGTGTCGAACATCGCTACCGTCAGCAGCGATGCCCAGGGCTACTCCAGCCTGACCCTCAATACCGACCGCAGCGTGGGTGAATACCAGCTCTGGGCCGACCTGCCGCAGTTCAGCCAGATCGCCCGCGCCGAGAAGAACCTGTCGATCGCCAGCGGCCCGACTCGCAATCTGTTGCTCAGTCACCTGCCGCCGATCGCGGCAGGTGAGTCGATGACGCTCAGCGTGCAGGCCCGCGACCAGGCCTCCAACCCGGTGAGCGATGATCAGGGCACGGTACTCGAACTGACCATGCCGACCGCCGATTTCCATGTTCAGCCGGCGCCGGGCATCGAGATCGCCAGTACCACGCTCAATGGCCGGACGGTCGAGCGTGTGCGCGTGACGCTCAAGGATGGCCAGGCACAACTGCGCCTGCAGGCCGGACAGCAAGTCGGCCAGTTCAACATGCCGGTCAGCAGTGTCGGCAACAGCATCCACTACACCTACAACGCCAATGGCGCCAATAACTGCTGCCATTCGCAGATCGCGCTGACCGTACTGCCGGCGCAGCCTACGCGGATCAGCCTGCTCAACGAACTGGGGGTGGCTCAGGCCGAGGGCGAGGTACTCAACCGTGGCGTCAAGCAGGATGTGCGTCTGCAATTGATGCTGCAGGACCGTTTCGGCAACACGACCAGCCAACTGGCAGGGCAGCCGGCCAATCTCAGCGTGCAGGTCGCCGCCAGTGGCTCGGCGGCCATCAATGGTCAGCCCGGTGGTGCCCGTGTCGATCTGGTCAAGGGCCAGGCCTGGCTGGCGATCAGCAACGAGGTCTACGAGGAGGCGACCATCAGTTTGTCCGGCCCGGTAGAGGGCCTGCCGCAGCTGGATCTGAGCAGCCGCATGCGCATCAACTTCACCCTGCAACCGCCGGAAATCGTCCGTAGCGTGATCGAGGCGCGCGAGGGTACGCAGCTGCGCGCCTACTTCGAATACGACGAGCCGGTGCAACTGGTCAGTGGTGAGGCGATCCGTTTCTACGAGGGCAACACGCTGCGTGCCGGCACCGCCAGCCTGAGCGCCGATGGCCGCACCCTGAGCTTCGCCCCGCAGCAGGCGCTGACGTTGGGCCGTTGCTACCGTTTCGATACCAGCGGCTCCGGGCTGCGCGGCGTGGCGCGCAATGACGGGTATCCGCGAGCAGGGTGAGTCCTTCTGTGCGCCACATGCCGTGTTCAACGTGAGCAGCCCGGTGAAGCTGCTGGCCGGACAGACCTACGACGTACCGCTGCTGATCGCCAGTAGCAATGACTTCTACTGGCCAAACGTCAGCAACGGACAGGCCGAACTGGGTGGTCAGGCGCAGGGCTTCAACTGGTACTACAGCCCGGCACGTCGCATCACCGTGCCGTCGTTCTTCGACCTGCCGGACAGCCCGGTCGTTGATGGCGCGCTAATGCCACTGAATCTGGGCGGCGTCCTGCCAGGCTCGCCAGCCAGGCCGGTGCAGATCGGCAATGCCTTGCAGATCCAGGTCTTCGATCCATTGGGCGATTTCGATGGCGATGGCCTGAACAACAAGCTCGAACTGGAAACTCAGGGGCTCGATCCGACACTGCGCGATACCGATGGCAATGGTATCGAGGACGGCGCCGAAGACTTCGACGGTGATGGCCTGAGCAACTTGCAGGAAGCGCAGCTGGGCACCCAGTTGCGCGTTGCCGACAGCGATGGCGACGGCCTGTCCGACGGCAGCGAAGTGCTCACCCATGGTACCGACCCGCTGAACCCGGACACTGACGGTGATGGCCTGTCCGATGGCGCCGAGGTCGGCAATATTCCGGCTTCCTCGCCGCTGAAGGCCGATACCGATGGCGACGGCATACCGGACAAGCTGGAATTGCAGATGGGCCTCAACCCGAGCGATGCGTCCGACGGCCAGCTCGACAAGGACAACGATGGCCTGAGCAACATCCGCGAGTTCCAGCTCGGCACGGCGATCAACAATCCGGATACCGATGGCGATACGCTCAAGGACGGTGTGGAGGTCGATCAGCTGGGAACCGATCCGCTGAATCCGGATACCGATGGTGATGGCCTGCGCGACGATGAGGACAGCGAACCACTGGTCAAGGACACCCAGGCACCGGTCGTGCAACTGCTCCATCCTGCGCCCGGGCAGCCGCTGATCAAGGGGCTGCGTCTGACGGTCACGCCGAGCGTGCAGGACAACGGGCGTGTGACCCGGGTCGCGGTACGTCTCAATGGCACGCAAGTGGCGCTGCTGGGCAGCGCGCCGTTCACCTACGCCATGAATCTGCCGAGCGAGGCGGACAGCCTGCGCCTGGAACTGGTTGCCACCGATACCAATAACAACCACGGCAGTAGCGGTGAGCACAGCTTCAGCCTGGTCGATGACCCGCTGACCACGGTGATCGGCCGCGTGCTCGACGGCAATGGCCAGCCGATCGCCGGTGCCCAGGTCGATAGCCATGGCCTGGTCGCCATGACCCAGAGCGACGGCAGCTTCGTGATCACCGGTGTACCTGTCGCGCCGGGCAGGGTCGCGGTCATCGCCAACGGACTGCTGGGTAACGAAGCGGTGACCAGCATGTCGGCGGAATTCGAGCCGGTCTGGGGTGGTACTACCGATGTGGGCACCATCACCCTGCAGTCACCGAAGGTGCGGGTGGGGTATTTCAACGCCATCAACGGCTCGGGCCAGCCCTCGCAGAGAACGATCATCGAGCGCGCCGGTTATCTGCCGGTCGCGATTACCAGCCTGGCCGACTTCGATCTTTCGCAAGTGGACATGTTGCTGGTGGACAGTTCGCGGAACTATTACGGCAATGCTTCCTACTCGAACAACCGGGCCAAGGTCTTCAGCTTCGTCGAGAACGGCGGCGTGCTGGTGTTCAACGAGGAGTACAACACCAGTACCGGGCCTCTGGTCGACCTTCCCGGGTTGCCGACCTCGGCCTCGGTTGCGGCAGGCGCCTATCGGTCGATCATTCCCAGCCAGCGTTATTCCGATGCGGCGGAAGGCCCGGCGGGCTCCTGGTGGCCGCACCGTGGCAGAACCTATTACAGCTATGGCTACCTGCCACAGGATCAACTGGCAGCAGATGTCGTGCCGCTGGCCTTCACCGGGGAGCGTGCCGACAAGCGTGTCAGCGCCCTGCGCTATCCCCATGGCAAGGGCCATGTGTTCTTCGGTTACATGCCAACGTACGGCTGGAGGCCGAGCGACAGCGATCCGCTGCTCACCATTTTGCAGCCCAACGTGCTGGTGATGATGCGCGAGCTGACCCTCAAGGACAGCGATAACGACGGTCTCAAGGACATTTATGAGTACGCCCACGGCACCAGTGCCTTCCAGGCCGACCGTGATGGCGACGGGCTGCTCGATGGCTTCGAGGTCAAGTACGGCTTCGATCCGCTGGTGGCGGGTGAGCAGCACCTCGACAGCGACGGCGATGGCCTGAGCAACCTGCAGGAGCAGGAGCTGGCTACCCATCCGCTGCAGGCCGACAGCGATGGAGACGGCTTGTCCGATGGTGACGAAGTCAATCTGTACAACAGCGATCCGCTGAGCGAAGACACCGATCTGGATCGTGTGCCGGATGACGTCGAGGTGGCCTATAACGCCAACCCGCGCAAGGCCGACAGCGACGATGACGGGCTCAGCGACCACGAAGAAATCCATGCGTATGGAACCCGCCCGGATCTGGCCGATAGCGACGGCGATGGTCTGTCTGATTTCATCGAGACCAAGGGCCCCTATGCGGACATCCTCAACCCGAATTACGCCGCCGATGCCAATCAGGACTATGACAACGATGGCCTGACCAACAAGCAGGAACTGCTCGATACCCTGACCAATCCGAAAGTCGCGGATACCGACGGCGATGGCCTGAGCGATGGTGCGGAAGTGAGGGCCGGGCTCGATCCGCTCGACCCGGACATGGACAAGGATGGTCTGCTCGACGGTGAAGACAGCCACCCGCTGGAGAAGGATCATGAGCTGCCTCAGGTCAGTCTGATCTCGCCGGCTGCCGGATCCAGCCTGGTACATGGGCAGCAGCTTCGCCTGCGAGCCAAGGCCAGTGACAACGGTCGGGTCGTTGCGGTGACCTTCCATGTCAACGGGACGCAAGTTGCTGCGCGTACCGAGGCCCCGTACGAGCACGCGATCGTCGTGCCCAGTCAGGGCAGCGAGTTGCTGATAGAAGCCAGCGCGCGCGATACCAATGGCAATGAACGGCGCACCGGCGTACAGCGCTTCAGCCTGATTGCGGATGTCGGTAGCCAGGTCACGGGGCGCGTCGTGGATCGCGCCGGCAATCCGGTGGAAGGCGCTGCAATCACGCTCATCAACGAGATCGGTGATGGCAATGTCACGCCCGTGAGCTATGTCATCAACCAGGCACCCAACTCGTCATACCGTGATTTCACGGGCGGCCAACTGATCGACGGTCAGGCCGGTGTGGCGGGTTACAACGTCAACCTGGGGCAGGGCACCGCTTATGAATGGCTGGGCTGGAACAATACCCCGACCATCAATATCGACTTCGACTTCGGGCGTACCGTCTTCATCGACACGCTCAAGGTCGGCTCGACCCAGACCTCGACCACAGACCGTGTACTGCCGTCCCTCGAGGTATTCACCAAGGTGGCGGGTAACTGGGTGTCTGCGGGCAGCCTCGTCGTCCCGGTGAGCAGTGCCAACAACTACTCCAGCAGCTCGCAGAGCCCCCGCCGCTCCCTGGAGATCGGTGGGCTCAACCTGAACAGCCGTCATGTGCGTGTGACGCTGAAGGCCAATGGCAACTGGACATTCGTCGACGAGATCGGCTTCGGCCATAGCGGGCCTGTCTCCAGCAATGGCGGATCGGTGTTGACCACGACCGATGCCCAGGGCCGGTTCCTGGCCAATACCTCCACCCTGCTGCTCGACCCCAGGGTCAAGGCCACTGCACTGTTCGGTGCCCAGCCCATGAGTGCGCTGAGCCCGGTATTCGAAATGCCGCGGGGCGCTTCGATTGACGTGGGTGATCTGGTGCTGACGACCAGCGGGCGTCGTGCAGTGGATCCTGTTCAGGCGCGGCATCTGGCCTACGAAGAGAAGGGGCAGTCCTTCAATCGGGTTCTGCAGAACAATTATCGCTGGGACGTCAATCGCAACGGCGGCATCGATTACGGCACCAGCAACACCTTCAGCGGCGCGCAGAACCTGCTGGTGAATGGTTCGACCTATAACGCCAGCGAGTATCTCGTGCGCCTGTTCGGCCGTGAGCTGACCTTCCCCGTCCGGCAGATGGGGGCGGTACAGGTCAGCCGCAAGGTCTATGTGCCTGCGGGACAGAGCCACGCACGCTTCATGAGCCTGATCGAAAACCCGGGCGACCAGGCGGTGACGGTACCGGTGACCGTTTCGGGATACCTCTACAACTCGCGCCCAATCGTGGCGACTTCGTCCGGCAACCTGGTGTTCGACAAGTCCGATGGCTACCTGTTGACCGACGATGACAGCGAGACGGGTGGTCGATTGGCGGCAGGCATCCTGTTTGGCGATGCGCAGGCCTCTCTGAAGCCGATCGCCGCGACCTACAACGGCAGCTATTACGAGGTGAAATACTCGGTTGTCCTGCCGCCGCGCAGCCGTAAGGCCCTGGTGCAGTATGCCGTGCAGCACCAGAACCGGGCCGAGGCCAGGCGCGTTCTGGACATGCTCTCGGCGGCGAACTTCGAAGAGCAGTACCTGACCGTCGAAGAACACCGTGACATCGCCAACTGGCCAACCCAGGTCGACAGCGACCTGGATGGGCTTGCCGATGCCGATGAAGTTCCGATGGGCCTCGATCCGTTCGATGTCGATAGCGACGGCGATGGTCTGTACGACGGCTTCGAGCATCGCTACGGCTTCGATCCTCTGGTCGCTGACGGGCAGGCCCAGGTCGATACCGACGGCGATGGTCTCGATAACCTGCAGGAGCAGGAAGCCGGTACTCATCCGCGACTGGCGGACACCGATGGCGACGGTCTGAGCGATGGCGACGAGGTGCTGTTGTACCTGTCCAACCCGTTGACCCGCGACACCGACCTGGATCGCGTGCTGGATGCCGACGAGGTCAACCGTGGCACCCGACCGGATCTCGCCGACAGCGATGGCGATGGGCTCGACGATTATGCCGAGATCTATTCCCACGGCACCGATCCGTTGAAGACGGACAGTGACGATGATGGTATGCCGGACAAGTTCGAGGTCGACCACGACCTGCTCAACGTCAGTGCTCAGGACGATAGCGACAACGACGGCCTGACCAATCTGGAAGAGTTCCTGGCCGGTACTGGGCCGCGCAATGCCGACACCGATGGCGACGAGCTGCTGGACGGCTGGGAAGTGAAGGGCGTGCCGGCGAGCGATCCACTCAAGGCGGACACCGATGCGGGCGGTCGTCGTGATATCAACGAACGCTTCGTGGACGGTACCGACCCCAGACTGGCCAGTGACGATCGCCCGAATATCGGCGGTTATCGCACCGTCAACGATGAGAACAACCGTTCCTTTACCTTCGCCGAGAACGGCGATGGCTATTCGAGCACGGGGAATGCCATCAATAGCAACCGCGCATTCCGGCTGTACGTCAACGGCAATGACTACAGCTACTGGTACAACCATGCGACCAGCAGCGCCAATGGCCGCGAGTACCACTACGAAGCGCGGCGCATGGACAATCTGGTGGTCAGTCGCCGGGTTCTGGTGCCCAGTGTCGGCGGTGCCTATGTGCGCTACCTGGAGATTCTGGACAACCCGACCGCGCAGGAGCAGGTGGCGAACGTACGGTTGCAGTCCTACTACGGTGCGTCCTATGACAACCAGGTCTCGGTCGTTACCAGCAGTGGTGATGCGCAACTGACCAGCGCGGACGACTTCATTGCCCTGCGCGATACGTCCGTGCCCACTCGCCCGGTGCTGTTGCACGTATTCGCCGGCAACGACCAGCGTCGTCAGGGCACCAGTCTGGCCAGTCAGAATGGCCGCCTGTGGCAAGCCGAATATCAGGTCAGCGTTCCTGCGGGCGGGCGGCGTGTGGTCATGCACTTCGCCACGCTGGAGGGCTCCTCCGAGTCGGCACTGGTCATGGCCGACAAACTGCGCCGTCTGAGAGACGTGGGCCTGGATAATCTCGATGCCGATGTGGCCGGCAAGGTCGTGAACTTCTTCGCCTTCTATGACCGGGACGAAGACGGTCTCAGCGATGCGGATGAAATTCGCCTGGGCACGGATATCGACAATCCCGATAGCGATGGGGATGGCATTCCGGATGGGCATGATGCCGAACCCCTGGTGCCGGACACCACTGCACCGCATGTCGAGATCGTTCCGCTCGAACTGAAGCGCCGTTATGCCGGGCAGAGCCTCGATATCACGGCGAACATTTCGGACAACGGGCTGATCAGTCGAGTCGAACTGTTCCAGGATGGCGAGCTGCGTGAAACGCGTTCTCAGGGCGGCCAGCAGACCTTCACCGTGTTGCTGCCCGACTCTGCTCAGAGCGCGCTGAGCCTGCGGGTCACCGACAGCAATGGCAACGTCACCGAGGCGCAGGTCACCGTGACGATCCACGACACACCTGAAATCCGTTTGAGCGGCAGGGTGGTCGATGCGTTGAATCAGCCAGTGGTCGGCGCAGAGGTCAATGTGCTGGGCACGACAGTCGATACCGACGCACAAGGGCGCTTCAGTGTCTCGCTATTGACCATCGAACGAGCGTTCGACGTGACTGCCAATACGCTGTTCGGTGCGCAGGAGATGTACGCCAGGAAACGCATTCAGGTGACGTCGATGGACGACCGTGTCGATCTGGGTGATATCGGCGACCTGACACTCATGGGTGTGGGGCGTCGCGCGACGAACCCGATTCCCCAGAGTGAGCTGACCTATGAAGGCAACCAGTGGAACTACAACAAGGTTCTCGACAACCAGTACCGCTGGGACTTCTATACCTACTACGGGAACGTCGAGTATGGAACCGACTATGCCTTCAGCGGTGCCCAGTACCTCATCGTCCAGGGCAGTTACTTCACCAACAGTGAGTCGGCACGTTACTGGCTGCGCCTCGATGGCCGTGAACTGACCTATCCGGCGCGGCAAATGAGCGGACTGCGGGTACAGCGCAAGGTGTACGTGCCGGCCGGGCGCAACTATGCGCGCTTCATGGAGATATTCGAGAACCCTAGCGATCAGCCGGTGACGACTCACGTCAGGATCAATGGCAACTTCTATAACACCGGTAACCGCAGCATCGTCGCAACCTCGTCGGGCGACCAACAGTTCGATGGCGCTGACCGCTACCTGCTGACCGATGACCCCGGTGCCAGTGATGGCCGGCCGGCCTCCGGCGTTCTGTTCGGTGGCTTCGACTCGCCAGCCCAGCCCAGCGCGCTTTCGGGCAGTCAATACGGCTATGACGTGGCCTACGAGCTGACGGTGCCCGCGGGCGGACGCCAGATACTCATGCATTTCGCCGTGCAGGATTACAACCGTGCCGAGGCCAGGCGTGTTCTCGATGAACTGAGCGACCCCAATTTCGCCGAAGAGGGCCTGACCAACGAAGAGCTGCGAGACCTGGTCAACTGGCGCACGCTCGTCGACTCCGATAACGACGGTATGCCGGATGCGGACGAGATTCCGCTGGGGCTCGATCCGCTGAATCCTGATTACGACAACGACGGCATTCCGGACGGTCGTGACAGCGAGCCGAAGGCACCCGACCAGACGCCGCCGACCATCATGATCGAGCCGCCTGCTGGCCCCTTCTATACGGGTGAGCCGCTGGATCTGAACATCAACGTTCAGGACAACGGTATCGTGAGGAACGTGGAGCTCTGGCAGGACGGCGTGCTGCTGGCCACTCGCGACACGGCGGGCGCCTTCTCTCACAACATCGTGTTGCCGGAAGAGGTCGGCACCACGCAGTTTGAAGTGCGTGCCACCGACAGCAATGCCAACAGCAGCGTGGAAACGCTCTCGCTGGATGTCGAGCCGGTGCCGCCGAGCAGCATCACCGGGCGGGTGGTCAATCAGCTCGGACGACCGGTCGCGGGTGTCAGTGTCTCGCTACGACAACCAACGGATGGCGAGGGCCCTGTCCTGTCCAGAGCGATGGCGGACGCCCAACTCACGGATGCCGAAGGTCGCTTCGTGTTCGACGGACTGGATCGCCGGCAGAATCCTGAGTGGACGCTGAATATCCACCATCAGGTTCTGGACGTGGAACTGGAAGAGCAGGTATTCGTCGTCCTTGAGCAATATGGCGTCAATCAGATCGACGATATCGAGCTTCGTGTCGATGACAGTTACATCCTGCCTCCTGCTGTCGAAAGCCTGGGGCAATTGAATCCGAACTGTTGTTACTGGAACCTGCCGAGTGGCTTCAACTTCCCCGCTTCGCAGGTGTATGTCGACCCCTATTCGTTCAAGGTGAGAGTTGGTGATGTGGAGCTGCTGGCCTTCACCTATGGCTCCCTGACGCCGCGCGATGAAGATTCCGGCTTCTATGTCAATCAGCTGGATGACCGGCTCGTTCTGACCTGGATGAAATGGATGCCCAACTATGGCCCGGCAAACGCTACCGGTACGACCATCCAGGTCATCCTTCACCGTGATGGCCGTATCGAACAACGCTTCCATGGCGTCGAGAACGAATATTGGTATTCGAACAGGCATAGCTTCCAGACGGCCAGGGATGCGCTGAGCTTCGATGTCGACATCGCTCGTCTGCAGGGTTATGTCATCCCCTACGGCATGGGGATCGGTCAGTACTTCTATAACCCGTCC
Source organism: Ectopseudomonas oleovorans (assembly GCA_045291465.1). Classification (GTDB taxonomy): domain Bacteria; phylum Pseudomonadota; class Gammaproteobacteria; order Pseudomonadales; family Pseudomonadaceae; genus Aquipseudomonas; species Aquipseudomonas oleovorans_B. The sequence continues at coordinate 590,453 of CP152345.1, forward strand.
GGCATCAAAGGTCTGATCCTTTCCTATGTGCCATTGGACGGCGGAAGCTACAGAGTCGAAATCGGTCGCCTGCCGGGTCGTACCGACAGTGATGGCGATGGTCTGTCTGATGCCAATGAGCTTCTGCTGGGAACCGATCCACACAATGAAGATACCGATGGCGACCAGTTGTGGGATGGCTTCGAGCTCTACAGTGGGTTCGATCCATTGTTCGCAGAGCCCGGTATTGCCGCGGCCGATTCCGATGAAGACGGCCTGAGCAACCTGGAGGAACAGCAGGCAGGTTCTGACCCGCATAATGCAGACAGCGACGGTGACGGGCTGACTGACTATGACGAAGTCAGGACGCACAAGACTGACCCGATGGCTCGCGACTCCGACGGCGACGGGCTCGATGACGCCTATGAGTTGACGCTGGGTACCGACCCGCTCAAGACCGACACGGACGGGGACGGTTTGCCGGATGGCGTGGAGATCAACAACTACGGAACCAATCCACTACTGGTAGACAGCAATGGCAATCAGCTGTCGGATGCTTTCGAGATCAGATACGGACTGGATGGCGCCACGGCCAGCGGTGATGAGGATGAGGACGGCCTGAGCAACCTCCAGGAGCAGCAGGCCGGAACCCATCCCTACAGGCGCGACACGGATGGCGATGCCCTGCCGGATGCGTTCGAAGTGAAGGTATTGGGCACTTCTCCCGTGCGCTTCGATACGGATGGCTCGGGTCGAGGTGACGGCGACGAGTTGTTCGTGGATTCGACCGACCCGCTTTCCGCTGGCGACGATGTGGAGCAACTGCCCTATGACTGGTGGACTTATATGCGCAGCGAGTCAGCCATCTCGAGTGAAATGTCCCCCCACGGTGACCTCTCTCTCTTCGGGATGGACGGCCGGAGCCTGTTGGAGCGCATGTTGCAATTGCAGAGTTTCGGCGAATACGGACTGTCCGAGCATGCCGGTTTGTCCTGGGCTGAGGGAGGGCGTATCTGGCGCACGCCTGTGCAGGAGATTGAGCCGGGGCTGTTGAGGAGCCGAGAGCTCTATATGCCAGCCGACGGGCGCAGCTATGTCAGGGTTCTGGACAAGTTCTACAACATGACCGACAAGGCGCTGGTGGCCCGGCCCGAGTTTGTTTCCAAACCCGCCCATGCACCTTATGGGCACGAAAGGAGTACCTCCAGTGGCGATGGTCAATTAACGACGGAAGATCGTTGGGTGCAGCTTAAGTCGGTGGGGTATGACGCCAACGACTCGGTCAACCTCATGCACGTTTTTGCCGACGAAGCGGGGCGGCAGACCCTGAGCGGAGACTTCTACGCTGACCCTTCCCACTCATGGGGCGTCGGTTATGAGTTCGAGGTGCCTGCCAATGATCACCGGGTGGTCATGAGTTTCATGGCCGTGGAGCACAGTGCGCTCCCGAGCGGTACGTTGCAGGTGCTGGACACACTGGGCGAGGACGTGCTGCGTGGTATCGCCGCCGAGGATCGCTCGCGTATCGTCAACTTCACGTTGTGTGCCGATGCCGATCTCGACCTGTTGTGCGACAGCTCCGAAGAGCAGCAGGGCACCGGCAAGAATCAGCATGACACCGATGGCGATCGTTTCGACGATGAGCTGGAGGTGCGCTTGGGCAGCGACCCGAAAGACTCGCTGTCGATGCCGGAATTCGACATCTATTACCTCAAGGGCGATGGCGCCCGAGCGCTGGTAAGGCTCAAGGGCTTCGATGGCCAGCCTCTGGAGCTTCGTGAGTTCGAAGCACCCTTCAAGGCGTTGGATTTCGATGGCCACAATCGTCTATGGATGTCGGAAGCCGCTTTGGAGAACGATGGCGGTGCAATTCATGAGTTCGATCCGGTAAGTCTCGAACAGAGCGAGGGCTCGTTTTACCTGCCAGAGGGTGAGCTGATCGACATCCTCGGCGGGCGAGAGCCCATGAGCCTGCATTTGCTGGAACCGTCATCCCCTGAGGAAGGCTCCGAGCCCGGGACGCCGATGCTGTTCAGTGCAGGCGAGCGGCGTTTGGCGCTCCGTGTGAGTGATCGCTGGGGAGGATCGACCGTACTGCAGATGCCGGCTCACGATGGATGTGGTTTTGGCCTGGCCAAATGGAAGGGCGAGCCCCTGATCCTGAATGATTGCCAGATGATCCGTTTCGATTACAGCATCTCCGGGGATAAGCAGCAGTCGTTGATTTACCTGAGCTTCTCGGATGACTTTGCCGAACGGCCGCGCATTCTCTCCATGGATGACATGCCCTGGATCGATGCACTATTGGCGATTGTCGAGGACGAGGACAATGGTACTCGCCGCCGCCACCTGGGTCTGGTCGATATGCGCAGCGGTGAGGTCATCCGCCTGGGTACGATGCCGGTGGATGCTTCGGGCATTACGGTGAAATTCAAGGACTTTCAGAATGAGCCCGTCTGGCCATCGCCAGCGGAGCAATATTGATTTGTGACGCATGTCACGGTGCTTTTGGCGGATGTCCTGTAAATCGCACGCCGCGATAAGGGAATGTAGAACTAACAATGTGGAGATTTGAATGATGCAGTACCAGCGCCTCACCTTGGCGGCCTCTCTGCTGAGTATTTTCCTGGTTGGCTGTGATTCTTCCAGCGACTCGATTGCCCAGGTCAACGGCAAACCGATCACTCAGGAGCGTTTCGATGCCTACCTGAAACTCAAGCGTGTGCCTGCGCAGAACACGGAATGGGTCGCTCGTGAGCTCGATGAATACCTGGAGCGCGAAGGCTTGGCCGGGCAAATCGAAGAGCAGAACCTGCTGCCCATCGAGCAGGTGGAAGCCGAGGTCGCCGAATTCCGCAAGCAGATGCTGATCAGCCGCTATTTCGAGGAGTTTCTCCGCGAGCGGGTAACCGACGAGGCCGTGCGTAATTTCTACGCGACCAACCCTGAGCAGTTCCAGGCGAAGAAAATCCATGTGGCGCATATCCTGCTGCGCACCCACCAGGCAATGAGCGAGGCGGAGCGCCAGGCGTTGCTGACCAAGGCTCAGGAAGTCTATTCACGGGCCAATGCTCAGGAAGACTTTGCCCTGCTGGCCAGGGAGTACTCCGAAGATCAACTGTCGGCGCAGCAGGCTGGCGACCTCGGATGGCTGCAGGAGGGCGCTATCGACCCGACCTTCAGCAACAAGGTGTTCGCCATGAAGGCCGGTGAACTCTCCGAGCCGGTCGTGACGCCCTTTGGTTTCCATGTGATCAAGGTGATCGAGGGGCCGCAGGTGATCAAGCAGCCGTTCGAGTCGGTCAGCGGCGACATTCGCTATCGCCTCCGTCAGGAAGCCAAGCAGGCCGAGCTGGAACGACTCAGGCAGGCGGCGAAGATCGAGAAGAACGACAGTGCCGCCAAGGTGACCGCCCAGAGCGAAGATGATCGTGCGCAAGGTTAAGTACGGGCTCTGCGGCGTGTTTGCCGGCTTGCTGCTCACAGGCTGTGAGGGAGACAGCCGGCAGGCGTTGGTGAGCGCACCCGTCGAACCTTCCGCAACGCTGGCCACGGTCGATGACAGCATCATCACGCGCGATCAGCTGGAGCTGACCATCGAGCGGACGCTTGGCGACTCCGCGCCCCTGTTCGCCAGTGCGGAAGTGGAACGCAAGATTCTCGAGAGCCTCGTGAGCAGCAGGGCCATGGCCTTGCTGGCCGAGCGAGAACTGTCTCCGTCCGAACGTGCCCAGCTCGATCTGAAGGCGCAAGCCTACCGTGAGGAGCTGCTGGTTCGCCATTATCTGGAGGCGCACGCCACACCCGAGCCGATCACCACGGAACAGGTGGCTGACTACTACAACCGCCACCCGGACGAATTCGGGGGCGGCGTGGAGAGGAGCTTCGAGACCATCTCCAGTAGTCAGGTGCTGGAGGAGCCTCAGCGTAGTGAACTGATCACCTTGCTCAGTGGATCATCGGTGCAGGAAAACGACTGGCAGACGCTGGTGGTGGCCTGGCGCGAAACGGGAAAACCGCTCGAATACCGGCAGAACCGCCTCAAGCCGGAGATGCTGGAGCAGCCGCTGCGTGGTCTGGTCGAATCGACTCCGGTGGGGGGATCGCCCCGTTGCTCGTCGATGGCCAATTGGTGCTGGTACGTGTCACCGCCGAGCAGCGCTTGCCGGCCAGACCCCTGGCGGAAGTCAGCAATGCGATACGCGAGAAACTGGCGCCGCAGGCGCTCAAGCAGGCGGTGAAAAGCCTGAGTACCCAGGCTTTGCAGGAAGTGAACGTGCAGTACAGCTCGCGCTAGACGAGCGAGTTACCCAGTGCTCAGCCGCATGGCTGACGATTAAAGGAAGCGGCAGGGCTGCCTGTATATAAGCGGACGGAAGGCTATGGGAACGCGGGGGGAGGGCAAGTGCCGCCAGTTACTGGTGGCACTGGTTTGGGTGTTGTGCGCATGTATCGGCAATGCGCAGGCTGCCGAGGCATGCCGCGCGGTATTCAGCGGCGGTTTGCAAACGCATGGGGCAGGTACGCTCACCTTCCAGTGGGGCGGGCAACTGCTCGATAACCCGAATGCGCTGCTCGATACCGTTCGTGTACAGAACCCCTGGGGGCCCCCAGCTGCGGTGCGCAGAACTGCGAGGCCAGCGGCTCGGCGGCCGCAAGCCTGGGGAACCTTGCATTTCCCGAGGTGACCGCTCGGCACGACCTACGGGTGAATTATCTGAGCGCCGACGAGGTCGGCGGCAACGAACTCAATCGCTATCGCGCCATCGAGCTGGATGCCGGCGCCACGCTCAGCTTCAATCCTCGCCACCAGGCCTATTACATCCAGCGCCTGAGCCTGGCTTATGGCGCCCGGGTGACGCTCGCCCCCGGCCGTTACTGGATCGGCCAACTGGACATGGCGTCGAACAGTCAGCTGCGGGTCGCTGGCGGTACCGCGAAGGTGATGGTGGCAAACTCCGTCACCCTGCCGTTTCAGGCCAGGATCAATGGCGGGGACGACGGATCGGGGCATGCCGAAGCACTGCAACTGTTCGTCCGCGGCAACCTCACGCAAGAGTCCTCCAGTTCCATCAATGCCCTGGCCTATGTCAGTGGAGACTACCGATCCGCTTCTGCTGCGCGACTGAAGGGGGCGTTGAGCGCACGGAACGTCGATGTAGGCACATCGGCCAGGGTCGCAACCAACATGGCCGCCATCGGCACGCTCGGCTGGAACGCGCAATGTCAGGAGCGCGGCGACCTCGATGGCGACGGCATCCTCGACTTGTTCGACGACGATACCGATGGCGATGGTTTCGATGACGAACGTGAACGTGTAGCGGGCAGCGACCCGCGTAACGCCCAGAGCATCCCGGTGACGTCACCCCCTGCCACGCAGCCGAACCTCTGTGTGGCCGCTTTCGCCCACGGTTTGCAGACCCATGGCGAGGATGGCCGTATCAGTTTTGCCTTCAATGCTCAGTTGCGCGATGCGCCCTCGGCATACCTGCCGGCGATGCGGGTCGACAACAGCTACTCCGTCACGAACCGCAGTTGCGGAACGCAGGATTGCCGGGCTGCATTCACGTCGGCGGTCGTACCGGCGCTGCCGGCCTTTCTGAAAACTGCCGACGGTTTCCGTCAGGACATCACCTCCGCCAGCAATGCGGTGCTCGATGGCAGCCGGAAGGAATGGGGGCGCCTGAGCGTCGGCGCGATGGCGAGTGCGCGCTTCGCCACAGCCGGGGTATACCGCCTGCGGGAACTCGAGGTGGGCTACCGCGGTACGTTGGAGCTGGCACCGGGTGACTACTGGGTCGAGACCCTCACCCTGGGCAGCGAGGCCCGTTTGTTGCCGACGGGGGTGGCACGGTACGCTTGCACGTGCTGGGTAATCTCGAATTGCCGTGGCAGGCACGGATCAACGCCACGGGTTACGAACAGCCAGGCGATACCTCGCGCATGCTGGTGTTGGCCCAGGGTAATGTGACCCTGGCCTCCAACGCGACGCTGGCAGGCTTTGTCTACGCCCGTGGCAACCTGACTCAACAATACGGCGCCCTGCTCTATGGGGGGGCGGTGGCACGCAATGTGTCCCTGGAAACCCTGGCACGCACGCACCATGACCCGCTCGGCCTGGCCAAGGTGGATTTCGGCCTGCTATGCGATCTGGATGGCGATGGCATCGGTGACAACCAGGATCCGGATCGTGATGGCGACGGCATCTCCAACGAGTACGAAGAGCAACTGGGCACCGATCCGGACGACCCCAATAGCGTTCCGCCTGATCTGGATGGCGACGGCATTCCCGATGCGCTGGATGACGACCGTGATGGCGACGGCGTGCCCAACGATCAGGACGCCTTCCCGGACGATCCCAACGAGAGCCGCGACCTGGATGGCGACGGCATCGGCGACAACGCCGACCCGGATCGCGACGGCGACGGCATCTCCAACGACTACGAAATCCAGCTGGGTACCGACCCGGATGACGCGAGCAGTGTGCCGGCCGATCTGGATGGCGACGGCATTCCGGACGCGCTGGATGACGACCGCGACGGTGACGGTGTGCCCAACGACCAGGACGCCTTCCCGGACGATCCCAACGAGAGCCGCGACCTGGATGGCGACGGCATCGGCGACAACGCCGACCCGGATCGCGACGGCGACGGCATCTCCAACGAGTATGAAATCCAGCTCGGCACCGACCCGGACGACGCGACCAGCGTGCCGGCCGACCTGGATGGCGACGGCATTCCCGATGCGCTGGATGACGACCGCGACGGTGACGGCGTGTCCAATGACCTGGACGCTTTCCCCGACGACCCCAACGAGAACCGCGACCTGGACGGTGACGGCATCGGTGACAACGCCGACCCGGATCGCGACGGCGACGGCATCTCCAATGACTACGAGATCCAGCTGGGCACCGACCCGGACGACGCGACCAGCGTGCCGTCCGACCTGGACGGTGACGGCATTCCCGATGCGCTGGATGACGACCGCGACGGTGATGGCGTGCCCAACGATCAGGACGCCTTCCCGGACGATCCCAGCGAGAGCCGCGACCTGGACGGCGACGGTATCGGCGATAACGCCGACCCGGATCGGGACGGTGATGGCATCTCCAACGACTACGAAATCCAGCTGGGCACCGACCCGGATGACGCGACCAGCGTGCCGTCCGACCTGGACGGTGACGGCATTCCCGATGCGCTGGATGACGACCGCGACGGTGATGGCGTGCCCAACGATCAGGACGCCTTCCCGGACGATCCCAGCGAGAGCCGCGACCTGGACGGCGACGGTATCGGCGATAACGCCGACCCGGATCGGGACGGTGATGGCATCTCCAACGACTACGAAATCCAGCTGGGCACCGACCCGGACGACGCGACCAGCGTGCCGGCCGATCTGGATGGCGACGGCATTCCCGATGCGCTGGACGACGACCGTGATGGCGACGGTGTGCCCAACGATCAGGATGCTTTCCCGGATGATCCCAACGAGAGCCGCGACCTGGACGGTGACGGCATAGGCGACAACGCCGATCCGGATCGCGACGGCGACGGTATCTCCAACGACTACGAAATCCAGTTGGGTACCGATCCGGACGACGCGACCAGCGTGCCGGCCGACCTGGATGGCGACGGCATTCCCGATGCGCTGGACGACGACCGTGATGGCGACGGTGTGCCCAACGATCAGGATGCTTTCCCGGATGATCCCAACGAGAGCCGCGACCTGGACGGTGACGGCATAGGCGACAACGCCGACCCGGATCGCGACGGCGACGGTATCTCCAACGACTACGAAATCCAGCTGGGTACCGACCCGGACGACGCGACCAGCGTGCCGGCCGATCTGGATGGCGACGGCATTCCCGATGCGCTGGATGACGACCGTGACGGTGACGGCGTGCCCAATGATCAGGATGCCTTCCCGGATGATCCCAGCGAGAGCCGCGACCTGGACGGTGACGGTATTGGTGACAACGCCGATCCGGATCGCGATGGCGACGGCGTGCCCAATGATCAGGACGCCTTCCCGGACGATCCCAACGAGAGCCGTGACCTGGACGGCGACGGTATTGGTGACAACGCCGATCCGGATCGCGACGGCGACGGCATCTCCAACGAATACGAAATCCAGCTGGGTACCGACCCGGACGACCCGACCAGCGTGCCGGCCGATCGGGACGGTGACGGCATTCCCGATGCGCTGGACGATGACCGTGATGGCGACGGTGTGCCCAACGATCAGGACGCCTTCCCGGACGATCCCAACGAGAGCCGCGATCTGGACGGTGACGGTATTGGTGACAACGCTGACCCGGATCGCGACGGTGACGGCATCTCCAACGAGTACGAAATCCAGCTGGGTACCGACCCGAACGACCCGGCCAGCGTGCCGGCCGACCTGGACGGTGACGGCATTCCCGATGCGCTGGACGATGACCGTGATGGCGACGGTGTGCCCAACGATCAGGACGCCTTCCCGGATGACCCCAACGAGAGCCGCGACCTGGACGGTGACGGCATTGGCGACAACGCCGACCCGGATCGCGATGGCGATGGCATCTCCAACGAATACGAAATCCAGCTGGGTACCGACCCGGACGACGCGGCCAGCGTGCCGGCCGACCTGGACGGTGACGGCATTCCCGATGCGCTGGATGACGACCGTGATGGCGACGGTGTGCCCAACGACCAGGACGCCTTCCCGGATGACCCCAACGAGAGCCGCGATCTGGACGGCGACGGCATCGGCGATAACGCCGATCCGGATCGTGACGGCGACGGCATCTCCAACGAGTACGAAATCCAGCTGGGTACCGATCCGGACGACGCGACCAGCGTGCCGGCCGACCTGGATGGTGACGGCATTCCCGATGCCTTGGACGACGACCGCGATGGCGACGGCGTGCCCAACGACCAGGACGCCTTCCCGGACGATCCCAGCGAGAGCCGCGACCTGGATGGCGACGGCATCGGCGATAACGCCGACCCGGATCGTGATGGCGACGGTGTCAGCAACGAGGATGAAATCGCAGCGGGTACCGACCCGGACGATGCTGCGGATTTCCCGGATCGTCTGGCCCCGGAAATCGGCATCGATGGCCCGGCGGTGATCAGCGTCAATGAGGACAGCGTCAGCTTCACCGGGAGTGCCAGCGATGCCGGCTCGGGCATCGATCGCCTGGAGTTTCTCTCTGATCGTTATCCCGGTGTGCGCTTTGCCGTGACCTTGCAGAACGGCAACTGGGTCGCCAGCGTCCCCGTGCAGGAGGGCAGCAACCTGCTGACCCTGGTTGCATACGACAAGGCGGGCAACCGTGCGCAGTTGCTGCGCACCGTCGAACGCCTGCCACGGGAGACTGACATCGCGCTCGGGATCGATTACCCGCAGCAGGGTGCGATCCTGCAAAGTGACAGTCTGGTGGTGCGCGGCATCCTGCGTAGTGACAACCGGGCTCAACGCCTGGAGGTGTTGGTCAATGGCCAGGCTGCAACCTTGACGCCGACTGCGCAGGTGACCGAGTTTGCCTACCAGTCTGCGCCGATTTCACTGCAACCCGGATCGAATACCCTGTCGATTCAGGCCTGGGTCGAGCAACGCAGCATTCAGCGCTCCGTTCAGGTGACCTACCAGCCGCCTCAGGCAAGCTTCAAGCCGCCACGCTTCGACAATCTGTCGCCGGTCAATGGCAGCCTGCTCCCGGCAGAGGGCTTCATGCTCACGGGGCAGGTCTTTGCCGAGGCCGGGCTGGAGCGGGTCAGCGTCAACGGACGTGCTGTGACGCTGCGTGAGGTCGGCCAGCAGGTTCTGGATCTGCGCGAGGCGCTGAACGTGCCTGCTGGTCGCACGTCGTTCAGTGTCGAATTGCTGGCTCGTGATCGCAGTGGTCAGGAAACCCGTCAGAACCTGGCTTGGCAACTGGACAAGGAGGCTCCGCAGATCATCCTCGACCAGCCGCTGGTGGAGCTGCCGGCAGAGAACCGTGTCAGCGAGCAACCTTTCCCGGTCAGTGGCACCTTGCGTGAAAGCAACCCCGCCAGCTTCCAGGTCAATGGCAACGATGTGGCGTTGCAGCCGGGCGCGCAGCCGGGCGAATTCCGCTTCGCCACCCGAGTGAGCCTGCCGCTTGGCCAGGTGACGACCCTGACCCTGGAGGCGCGTGATCAGGCCGGCAATCGCCTGACTCGAGAATATGGGCTGGAGCTTTCGGCCCAGGCCGCGATCGCCTGGGTACTGCCGACCGAGAATACGGAGCTGCTCAACCTCGGCCAGCCCATCGACCTGCAGGTTGCCGCCAGGGTCGAGGATCTCAGTGGGTTGCTCGTGCCGCGGGTGATCCTGCTGTCATCGAGTGGCGACACGCTGAGCGACGCATTGCTGGTCGGGGATACCTCCCTGAAGAGTACGACCCTGCAAGTGCCGGCGCTCAGCGGTGAATACCGTCTGCTCGCCGTCATGCAGGACGCCAGCCAGCGCGTGGTCGCGCAGAGTAGCCGCAGCATCCGGGTCGTCAGCCCTGAGCAGGTGCCGGTGGCTCTCGAGCGTATGGCCCCGGCAGATGGCGAGCGCGGTGTCGAGCCCAACGGCTTCATCGGCCTGTATTTCAATCAGGCCATAGAGCTTTCCCAGTTGCAGGTCAGGGTCTTCGAGACGGCGCATGGCAAGACCTATGCCGACCTCGACGAACTCGGTACCGACGAGATCAATGCCAAGGGACATCAACTGGTCGACGTCAACCGCGACTTCCGGCCGGTAGCGGGCAGGCTATCGGAGCTGCCGGGCAGTCAGGTCGTGGCCTTCTATCCCGAGGCGGATCTGGCCTACGGAGCGGAGATCACCGTCGAGGTGGTCTATTCCGGTGAAGAACTCGATCGTATGCGCTACTACACCCGTGCGCTGCCAACCCTCGTCACCGGCACCGTGATGGATCAGCTGGGACAGCCGGCCGTGAACGTCGAGGTGCGTATCGAGGAGCTGGCGCGCAGCGTGCGTACCAACAGGGATGGTGGCTTCAGCTTCGGCTTTGGTGACAGTGCGGAGCAAAACATCGCGGGCGGGCGCTATCGGTTGCAGCTCAATCCGGGTTTGAGCAACAAGACGTACGGCGCCGGCAGCCGAGCCATCACGCTTCAGCAGGGTGTCCTCAACGAGATTGGCTATCTGCAACTGCCGCAGCTCAGCTCGGAGCTGCCGTACGTGCCGCTGCGTGGCGGTGAGCCGTTCAGCCTCTTGCAGGGTGAACTCAAGCTGGACCTGAGCCGAGCGACTCTGCAATTCCCCGATGGTCGTCAGCAGGGCGACGTGCATGTCCAGATGCTGCCGTTCACCGAGCTGCCTTTCCCCGTCGACCCCATGGCGATGCCCTTCTGGATGTACTCGATACAGCCGGGAGGCATACGGATAGAGGGCGATATCGATGTGGATCTGGCCGCTCTGCCCCTGGGTGACAGCTTCGACTACCTGCCGGAGAACGGCGGTCATGTCGTGATGGTCGGGGTGGATCAGGATGCGGGCCGTATCGTGCCGGTTGGCGTCGGAGTCATCGACAATTTCCGCATCCGCAGTGTGGGCAGGTTGGCCATGGACAACCTGGACCTGATCGGCTTCGCCCTGGTCGGCATGGAGGCGCAGCCGGCATTGCAGGCTTATGCAGCGGGTGACCTCAGCCTGCGACAGCTACAGGCAGAACTCTACAGTGTGATCAAGGCCCTCCAAGCGGCCCAGGGACAATGAGTCAAATGGACAAGTCAGTACAGCACTCAACTCCTCGATTCACCCGCAGCGGGCTGGCAGCCCTGGCGCTGGCCTGGCTGCTGGCCGGTTGGGTGGGCACCTCCCAGGCCTTTCTGCTCGGTATCCCCGGTGTCTACATCCCGCAGATGTACTACAAGAACGGCGCGGTCTACAGCCGGGCGATAGTGCCCGGCCCCAGTGGTCGTCCGGTGTATGTCGAGTACGACAGCACGGGGAAGGAGGCCGCGGAAATCGGCGAGGTGAAGGGGGAACTGCAGCGTGCGCAGGTGATGCCGGCGGGTACCTATCGCGCTTATCTGCAACGGCTGACCGACACGCTCGCCCGCTACCCGGAGAGCCGCGTCATGACGGCGGCCGAGTACCGCCTGAGGAGCTTCAAGACGGTTACCGGGGAGACCATCAGCAAGCCAGGGTTGGCAGGCAACTCGCTGACGGTGGTGGTGCGTGCTGACGAACAGCTGTTCAGCACCAATGGCAAGGAGTTGCTGTTGCTGGAGCTGCCCATCGATTCGGACGTCCGGCCCTCAGCCAATAGCCTGTCGCTTTTGCTGTCCGACCAGGGAAAGATCCTGCACCAGACCGCCAATACGATCGGTTACCGCGTCGGTTTCTTCGGCAAGGACGGCAAGGTGTCCGAGAGTGGCCAGCGCGAGCGCGACTCGCAGATCTATGGCCCGATCGTGAATGCGCCGGTCGAGCTGGCCAGTGGTGGCGGGGCCGTGACCGGCGATGATGGCCGCTACAACATGGTCTATTTTCTGCCGCCGTGCCCTGGCTTCACGTTCGAATACACCACAACTGCCTTTCTGACGCTGCACTACAAGCGCTTCAACCCGCGTGGCAGTACCTACGCGCCGTATTACATGGCTCGGCAGGACTGGGACTACTGCTTTGGCCTGAGCGCCTTGAGCTGGATCGTGATGGGCATCGAAGCGACCATCGCCACGCCGATCAAACCCAACTTCGACTTCCCGGTCGACCTCATGGTGCTCGACGGTGGTGCAGTCGTGAAGGGTGCGCAACTGGGGGCCAGGACGGAGTACAGCGCAGAAGCCGGCGAGCGTGGGCGTCATCTGCAGGAACGGCATGACTTCGACGGTGACGACAAGCCGGACTGGGTCGTGCCGGGCAAGAAAGTCACCAAAGAGATCGATGGCCAGCAACGTGAGGTTTTCGTCAGCACCAATGTGCAAGAGGCCGAGTTGCAGGGCATCTACCTGTCCAGCCGTCATGAGGCGCCGCCGGCCAATACCGAGGAAACGGGGCCGGACTTCACGCGTCTGATCGACACCACGCCGGACTTCGAAGATCGCGCCCTGCTCAAGACCATCAGTCAGCAAGACCTGCGCGACACCGATATCTACGTGTTCCGTGAATCCAGTGGACAACTGGTGGCCGAGCGCCGGGGGCTGCACGAGTCCGAACTGTACGAGAACTACTCGGGTGTCGATGCCGACGAAGGCAGCTTTCGCTACACCATCCACCTGCGTGGCACCAAGGAAGGCATGTACAGCGCCATTGGACGCTACCAGGGCGACGCCAACTTCGCCAAATGGCAGAGTGCCGGCGGTTTCAAGGAAGAGTTTCACAAGCGCACCGCCAATCACCTGAAGGCCGGCGAGATGGTGCGCATCATCGCCATCAACCGTCCGACCGGCTACATGGGCAGCGTGCGCGTGCAACTGCAATCGGCGAGCGAGGCGAGCTCCGGTGGCCTGCTCAACTTCGCCGGCCAGCGCATCGAGATGAGCCCACCGAACCTCAAGGTCTGGGCCGAGCGCAAGAGCAAGATCGAACAGGGCATGACCCGTGGCGAAGAGAAGAAGCAGCTGATCGGCAACGAAGGTGCCGGTCTTGGCAGCGACATCAGCATCGCCATCTACACCGACTGGCGCGACAGCGATGACAGCCCACTGCCCGAGGAACTGGCCGACTACGGCTATACCGGGCGCCTGGCCAAGATCGTTGCTGCCAACCAGCTGGCCCCGGTTGGCGCGAACAACCTGTCGCAGTTCCAGATCAAGCCCGGCCAGCAGGTGCAGGTCATTCAGTTGCCGGAAAAGGTACTGGCCAAGCAGCACCTCTATGTTCAGGTGGCCGGCCAACCGAGCAATCGCAACCCCGATTTCTCGTCGGGCAGTGGCAGCGGCATGCTGCGCTACAGGCCGTCGAAGTTCGTGCCGGTGAGGGTACCGCTGCATGACGAGGAGGCCAGCGAACTGGCCCGGCAGGCCTACCGAAAGGCCGACCGGGAAAACCCGCAGCTGAACCTGAAGAAGCCGGAGCCGATGTATGAATGGAAATACCGGCCGGAGATGCAGTTCAGCTTGTATGAGTTGAATGTCGAGGCCATTCGCAAGATCGATGCGCAGAATAACGCCACGGATATTCTGGGTGACAGCAAACCGCAGATAAATGCGTCGGACAGCTATATCAGCTTTCTGTACGGGTTGATCCGGTCATCGTTCGATGCCCTGGATTCATGGAGCTATCAGGGAGATCGTGAGCTCGTTCTGGCCTTTGGCGAGGAAGAGATAAGGGCGACCATCGGGGCGTCGCAAAATATCCGCTTTGACAACATCGCTCATCTGGGCGGCCTCTCACCTGACGATTATCTGAGCTTGCGCCTGTATGCCAACAACGATACGGCCAATACCTTGTGGGAATACGCGTTTGGCTCGGATCTGCTCGGTCAGGCGCCCACGGACTACATCAGTGCGGACAGTCGCTCCGTCGATCTGGTTTCCTACCTGCCTCTGCAGCCTGATGAAGAGAACCTCAAGGCTGTAAAAGTCCATTGGAGTGTCTCCGGTGGTGGCCAGCTGGCCAACGCGATCACGACGTCCCAGTACGGGATTTTCCATAACACCCTGACGGCCACGACGACTGCCGGCACCAAACACACGGTCACCGCCAAGGTCGTCGAGTCGCAGGACGAGCGTGTCCCCGTGGGCACGGAGTTGAAGATCGGCCCCATGACGGTGGTTGCCGGTCTTCCGACCCGGATTGAACTGTCGAGCGACGCCTCGGAGCTGCTGAATTCGGGGGTCGATAAGGCCACGATTACCGGGACGGTTTACGACCAGTACAACAACCCTGCCCAGGAGGGCACCCCGGTCGGTTGGCAGGCCGGCTATAGCGGGCAGCTCGAAGAGGTCACCACTGCGGTCGATGCGCAGGGGCAGGTCACCGTCGACTACCGGGTTGGCCTGGAAACGCTACCCACGGACATCACGCTGTCGACGGGGGAGTGAGCTCGACGACGACCATCAGCAAGAAAGAGCTGGACTACAGCATCTCGCTCTCCTCGCGGGACTTCACGCCCGGGACTTCCGGCACGCTGACCGTGACCCTGAACCAGGCACCGCAAGAAGCGATCGGTGTCGTCTGGAACAACTCGGCCGGGCTGATATTCGGCCCTGACAGCTTTGACGGTACGACTGCGCAGGCCCAGTTCAGGATCGACGACGAGACCTCATCGAGTGGCCATGTTTCAGTCAACATCGGCGGCGTCGTCAAGAGCCTTGACTACAACATCGCGCCTGCTGACCCGGAAGGCTCTATCCGATTCGATTACGCCGCCATTGCAGCGGGAACGCAGAGTGCATACGAAGTGGAGACGCTTCGCGGGGCAGAACTTCAGGCAGTGGTTCAGTCCACCAACGCGACGGTTTATGGCAAGCCCAACACGACGGTGACGTTGAGTGCCGGTGGGTTCTTCACGCCTAACCAGGAGCCTGTTGCGCTGTTCCCGATGGCGGGTTTCGATCTGGACGAACAGGGCAGACAGGTTGTACTCGATACCATTGGTGGCCTCCAGGCCCGGGTCAGTGGCGACGTGACCTGGGATGAAGGTGATTCCTATCTGGGTGGCGGCTCCAGCCTGAAGTTCGATGGCGGTCATCTACGCGTGACCGATGACGATACCCTCGACTACAACACCGACTACTTCGCCAATATCCGCTTCAAGGCAGACTCCCTCGAGGCGGGTACCGTACTGCTGCGCAAGGGGAGCAACGACTCGAGCGGCTATTCGCTGAGTATCGTGGACGACCAGGGGGTTGCACGCCTGCAAGCCCGTGTGTCCACCGACCAGGGCGATTTCACCGTGCTTTCCAGTACGCCAATCGAGTCGGGCCGCTGGTACCTGGCGGGGCTGCAACTCAGAAATGGCGTGCTGATACTGGGGGTCGACTCGGGACGGGATTCCGCGTTCGCGCCAGGCGTACCGAAGAATCTGGGCTTCGCCAACGACCTGGTCGTTGGCAGTGGTTTGCGGGGCAACATCAATGAGCTCAAGCTCGGCCAGATCCACGAATCGCGCGGATCGCTGGTTCTGATCGATGGCGTCGCAGAGAAACAGGTCACCTTCGATCAGGACGGCAAGGCTCGTGTTTCCATTTCCGGAGGCACCGCCAAGCTCAATACGCTGGGCTCTCGCGTAGGTTTCACGGTGACCAGCGACTCGGGCGTGGCGCAGACGCAAACCAGGGAGCTGCGTTATCGCTCGGTGATCAGTCGCATGACGTTGTTGGGTAACCCCATCGAGAAGTCATACGCACAGGGAATGGCCAACGCGAACACCCACGAAGGGGGCATTGCAGTCGTCGATGGGCAGGCAATGGCCGAAGCCATCGAAATGCTCAAGAAGGCGGGTAAACCCGCACTGGATGCCCTGAAGACGGCTGCGCAGTTCCTCTTCGAGATGACCAGCATCTCGGATGTATGGCAACTCACCAAAGCGACCTACCTGTGGATGCACGGCCGTTTCGATGAAGTCGACAAGATCGAACTGGCGTTCGCCGGGATCGGCGTCACATTGACCCTGGTGACGGTTGCCGTGAGCGTGGGCTCGGGCGGTGTGGGAGCGCCAGGCTCCATCGCCGCGATGCTCTCGGTGAAGGGCGCGCTCACGGTGCTGAAGAAGACCCTGAAGGAAATCTTCATCAACGACCCAGGGCAGATTTTGCGCATTGGTGGCACGGCGGCGCGCTGGTCGTTCGATCTGGTTGCCAAGATTCTGGGCAAGCAGGGCGGTCGTGAAGAGGCAATCAAGCAGTTGGTGGACTTCAAGGATGTGTTCGTTGAACTGATTACCAGCGGGACGACAGCTGCCTGGGAGCTATTGAAAAATATTGGGCATAGTGCAGATGGGTTTGTTGCCTTTCTTAATATTAGAAAACTCAAGGCTCTCCCTTGTTCTGTCTCCGTATCAAGAGAAGAATATCTTTATGCTCGGCTGACACCGTTGGCCTCAATGGTGGGAAGTGCTTATGCAGCACCGCTGTGTGGGGCCAGTTTAGATCAGAAGGTGGCTGAGCTCGCTGGGGGGTTGGCTCCTTCGCAAGGAAAGATATTTACTGACATAGTGGTTAAAGCGACCAGGGCTGATGGTGCGTTGAATGGTTTGAGTATGTCTGCCCGGACACTTGAACACATGGCGCTCTTTGTTAAGGAAGGTCATGGGAACGCGATTATGAAATTTGTAGGTAATATGGAGGATTTGGGCAAAACTCGAATGGCAGGATTTCGCTTCGACAAGATGAATCAAGTTTTGCCGGATGGAAATACTCCTTTTGATGTTCTGATTGATGCGATGACGTATTTTCCGAAAGATGCCGACTTGGCAAAGAGATTTAATCAACTGGCAGCGCCTAATTCGAGCAATATTAGAGGGGTTTATGGTGAGGCTTCTATCTTTAAGCGTATTAAAACTGACGGGCGTCTTTCTGATGCAGATGACATAGTCGTTGCACCAGATACGATGCGTCAGGGAGAGCGGGTTACGTATAACGGTAGAAGTAATGTCGAAGGTATAGATGCTGAGTTGGAAGGTAGCAGCTTGGTGGCTGGAAGCGCGGGTGGCGCTCGTGCAATAAATATAGAGGTGAAGAATTTATCTAATGCATATTTCTATACGGTTCCCGTTGTGGAGAAGCAAGCGACTAAACACTTGGAAACGCGTATCATAAATAAGGTTGTCGACGGGGCTTGGGAGGGAGGACGAAAACCGCTGCTGCATTACGAGTGGATGGGGGCCGCATTCCAGCACGCTGATGGATCCCCGAACTTTTCCTATATACAGGAGCGCATGACGGCGATCAGGAAAAGATGTGAGATCATGATGGAGAGAATATCGGGTTCGGTGACTCCAAAGTTCGATTGCAATAAGGATATCACTTTCAATGTGGGCGCTTTGGCAATTGAGCCCCTTGGTAAGTAGAGGGTGCTGACATGAGTGGCGTGCCAGAGAAAAAGGCTAAATACCATTTGGCGGGAGCAAACTGTGATTGTGCCAGTTGCTTGTTGGAGGGTGATGATCTTTATGTGTGGTACGAAAAGAACTGCGTAGCCGATCGTGTCCTGAGCCATTGCTTCAGAAAGATAGACCTCAATACATTCTCCGGTGTGGAGGATGTTGTTTATGAAGATCAAAACCTGTCAGGCTTCGCCAGTACGTTGGTCGATGGCGGCGAGTATATATGTGTCAGTGGTGGCGGCGGAGCGGTTTTCAGGAAGGCAGATCTGTCTCTTGTGTTTGTGGAGACTGAAGATTATTTGTCGATCAATGGCTGGAGCACAGAAGCGCAAAGCTTCTTCTCAAATGGATTGTATTATAGAGCTGTCAATGTTCTGAGTGAGCCTCATAAAGGCTACGACGTCGTAGATGTCGAAACCTGGGACGTGCTTCGTCGTCTGAACATGGATATGAATCATGTGAAGCTTATTGGCAATGGGCTGTGCTACGGTATTAGAAGCTCCAAGAAATTCGCAATCTTCTCATTGGTTGATGCTGCCTTTGTCTTTGAGTTGGATTTGTTGGCGATGGAGAGGGTGAATCCTGAGGATTTTTTTGCTCGGCTCGATGACAACGGTGAATTTATCGCAGTGCTGTATGGCGATGTATTGGCTGTTGTTGATCCAGAGAAAAAGATTCTTGTAAGGAAAATAATGATCTCTGAATTGGACATGCTGCGTGCCACAGCTGCTGATGCCGGGGTGCACGGGGTGGATTTGTGCATGCGTGGGGTCAGGTTTCATGAAGGCGATGTGATCTTGAATTCCAGGCGGTGCATGATCAGTGTTGACGTTGATCGTGGCGTGTGTCGCTGGGTCAAGCTCTACCCTGCAAACGTAAGTCTAAGTCTTGCCTGTGTTCATGAAGACCTGGTGTTTGGCTCGAAGAATGATATCCCTCATGCCTGGGATAGATACACCGGTGCGGAGGTATGGGCGGCGGCCAGTGCGCTGCCTTGTCTGAGTGCACAGGTGAGTAAGGGATGGGTCGTCTATCATCAGCTAGGTGGGCATATCAGTTGCTTCCAATGGAAGAAACCCTACATCTCCCCACATCGCCCTGCCTGACAAACAATGACGATAAACATCCTCCCTTTGCTTAAATCTGCTGAATGGGCACGTTTGGCTGTTGAGCAAAATCGGCTTGTCTCTCCGCTTCCCGTCGGAGGCGTCGAGGCAAGTTCAGCCGCCCCCTTCATCGCCTATGGTGTGGATCAAGCCGACAATGTGGCATTCCTACCTGCGACCGAGTCGAACCTGCAGAGAATCGAGGCGATCCGTGATCAGTCATTCGCCACATTGCGTCAGCGACTGGCCTGTGTGGACTGGAGTCATACTGATGGCGGGAATGGGGATGTCCTGATTTTCACGGGCGACTTCAGTGCCGCCGAATGTCTCTTGCTCCCCGAGCGGATGCAGGAGGCCCATACGCTGTTGAGTTCGCCGGAGCTTCTGGCATGTACGCCCAAACGTGGCGTGTTGCTCGTGTGCCGTTATCGAAAGGACGACAAGGACGTGATAGAGGCCTTTCTGGGCCTGTGCCACGAGATCTACTACGAGCAGGATGGTGAGCCCATTTCCCTTATCGTCTGGGGTGTTTCCCAGGGGCTGATCAAAGATCGGATGCAGATCGGTGAAGCCTACCTCGAGTACTTGAAGAACAAGTATTCCCCCGAGGCGACTCAACAGAATGAAGCGGTGACGGACGCGTCGCGTGATGAGCAGGGACACGTCCGAGGGGCGGATGCGACTGAAGCAACCCTTCTGTATTCGCCTGGGCAAATTGCTTTCATGACGTTGTTCGGCACTCTGCTGGCTGGTCTCTATGGCATTTTCAGAAACTACAGCCGCCTGGGTGCGGTATCAAAGGCACGAGGTACTGTCGTGGCGGGTTGCTTTCTCGTCCCGCTGACGATTCTCTTGTTCCTCGCACTCCCTGGCAGTGGATACGACAGGTTGTTCCCTGTGTTCTCGGCCATTCTGGCGGGGGAGTGTGCAAGCTTGTCCAGGGCCGTCTGCTTGAAGAGGCTCATACGCGTGGCGCCAGATTTCACAAGGTCTGGAATCAGTGTCTGGTCATATTGGTGTCCCTGTTGCTGATGCTGCCGGTGGTGGCCGTTTTTGTCGTCTTGCTACCTTCTCCATAGCGGACGCTACAGGATGCTGATGCCTTCCCTGGCGTAGATGTGACCGAGTCCTGTAAATGGCTGATGCAGAGCTGGGGCCCCGTGCCTGGAAATGCTGCGGTTGTGTTCTAATGCCGTCATGCCAGATTGGCATCAAACATTGCGAATGGACTCTGCAGACCCCGCCATGACTTCCCCCGTCACCACCGCTGACTCTTCCAGGTTCCCTGCGCTGCTGCCGTTCGCGTATGCCAAGCGTCACGGTGTCTTGCTGCGCGATCAGGTGTTGCAGGTTCGTCGGGGAGCAAGCCTCGCCTTCGTGCAGGAGGCCCAGCGTTTCGCCGGTCGATTACTGCCGCTGTCCTGGTTGGAGCCGGAGGCCTTCGAGCATGAGCTGACCCAGGCCTACCAGCGCGACTCTTCCGAGGTGCGGCAGATGGCCGAGGGGCTGGGGGCCGAACTGGATCTCGCCAGCCTGGCTGAGCTCACGCCGGAGTCCGGCGATCTGCTGGAGCAGGAAGACGATGCGCCGATCATCCGCCTCATCAACGCCATTCTGAGCGAGGCGATCAAGGCGGGGGCTTCCGATATTCACCTGGAAACCTTCGAGAAACGCCTGGTCGTGCGCTTTCGCGTCGATGGCATTCTCCGTGAGGTGATCGAGCCGCGCCGCGAACTGGCCGCACTGCTGGTATCGCGGATCAAGGTCATGGCGCGTCTGGATATCGCCGAGAAGCGTGTGCCGCAGGATGGCCGGATTTCACTCAAGGTCGGTGGCCGCGAGGTGGATATTCGCGTGTCGACCCTGCCTTCGGCCAACGGCGAGCGCGTGGTACTGCGTCTGCTCGACAAGCAGGCCGGGCGTCTGTCGCTCGTGCACCTGGGCATGAGCGAGCGTGACCGCCAGTTGCTCGACGAGAACCTGCGCAAGCCGCACGGCATCATTCTGGTCACCGGCCCGACCGGCTCGGGCAAGACCACCACGCTGTACGCCGGGCTGACCACGCTCAACGACCGCTCGCGCAATATCCTGACGGTGGAAGACCCCATCGAGTATTACCTGGAGGGGATCGGGCAGACCCAGGTCAACCAGCGTGTGGACATGACCTTCGCGCGGGGGCTTCGCGCCATTCTGCGTCAGGATCCGGATGTCGTGATGGTGGGTGAAATCCGCGACCAGGAAACCGCGGATATCGCGGTGCAGGCCTCGCTGACGGGCCACCTGGTGCTGTCCACCCTGCACACCAACAGCGCGGTAGGGGCCGTTACCCGCCTGGTGGACATGGGCGTCGAGCCCTTCCTGTTGTCTTCTTCGCTTCTCGGTGTGCTGGCTCAGCGTCTGGTTCGAGTGCTCTGCCCTCACTGCAAGGAGGCGTGCCCGGCCGACGAGGCCGAGTGCGGCCTGCTCGGCATCGACCCCCAGACCCGGCCGATATTGCACCGCGCCAAGGGGTGCCCGGAATGCCATCAGCTCGGCTATCGCGGTCGTACCGGTATCTACGAGCTGGTGATCTTCGACGACCGGATACGCACGCTGGTGCACAACGGTGCGGGCGAACAGGAGCTGATACGCCATGCGCGCAGCCTCGGCCCGAGCATTCGTGACGACGGTCGGCGCAAGGTGCTGGAGGGGGTGACCACCCTGGAAGAAGTGCTGCGTGTGACCCGGGAGGACTGATGGCCGCATTCGAGTACATCGCTCTGGATGCAAGAGGGCGGCAGCACAAGGGCGTGCTGGAGGGCGACAGCGCCCGACAGGTGCGTCAGTTGCTGCGTGAAAAGCGGCTGTCTCCGCTGCAGGTGGAGCCCGTGCAGCGCAAGGAGGAGGGTGCTGCTGGCGGCTTCACGCTGCGCCGTGGTCTGTCGGCGCGTGATCTGGCGCTGGTCACCCGGCAACTGGCGACCCTGATCACCGCCGCTCTGCCGATCGAAGAGGCGTTGCGTGCCGCAGCTGCCCAGTGTCGTCAGCCGCGCATCCAGTCGATGCTGCTGGCGGTACGCGGCAAGGTGCTGGAGGGCTACAGCCTGGCCAAGGCCCTGGGCACCTACCCCACGGCGTTCCCCGAGCTTTACCGCGCCACGGTCGCGGCGGGTGAGCATGCGGGCCATCTTGGGCCGGTGCTGGAGCAACTGGCCGACTACACCGAACAGCGTCAGCAGTCGCAGCAGAAGATCCAGATGGCGCTGCTTTACCCGGTGATTCTGATGTGCGCCTCGCTGGGTATCGTTGGTTTTCTGCTCGGCTATGTGGTGCCGGACGTGGTGCGGGTGTTCGTCGACTCGGGGCAGACCCTGCCGGTCCTGACCCGTGGGCTGATCGCGCTCAGCGAGTGGGTCAAGGCCTGGGGTGTGCTGGTTCTGTTGCTGGGCGCAGGGGCCGTGCTGGTCTTTCGCCGTGCTCTGCGCAACGAAGAGTTGCGCCGGCGATGGCACTACATTCTGCTGCGCCTGCCGCTGGTGGGCGGGCTCATCTCGGCTACCGAGACGGCGCGTTTCGCCTCGACCCTGGCCATCCTGGTGCGCAGTGGCGTCCCTCTCGTGGAGGCTCTGGCCATCGGTGGCGAGGTGATTTCCAACCGCATCATTCGCGCCGATGTGGCCAGTGCCGCCCAGCGAGTACGCGAGGGCGGCAGTCTGTCACGGGCGCTGGAGGCCAGCCGGCAGTTCCCGCCGATGATGTTGCACATGATCGCCAGCGGCGAACGCTCCGGCGAACTGGATCAGATGCTCTCGCGCACGGCACGCAATCAGGAGAACGATCTGGCGGCGACCATCGGTCTTCTGGTCGGCCTGTTCGAGCCGTTCATGCTGGTTTTCATGGGGGCTGTGGTGCTGGTGATCGTCCTGGCCATCCTGTTACCGATTCTTTCTCTGAACCAACTGGTGGGTTGATGTGATGAACAAGCGGGTCAAGCAACGTGGTTTCACCCTGATCGAGATCATGGTGGTGGTGGTCATCCTCGGCATTCTTGCCGCGCTGGTGGTGCCTCAGGTCATGGGGCGTCCGGATCAGGCCAAGGTTACGGCGGCGCAGAATGACATCCGCTCCATAGGAGCGGCACTGGACATGTACAAGCTGGACAACCAGAGCTATCCGAGCACCCAGCAGGGGCTGGAGGCGCTGGTGAAGAAGCCGAGCGGCAACCCGCCGCCAAGGAACTGGAACGCCGAGGGTTATCTGAAGCGCCTGCCGGTCGACCCGTGGGGTAACCCCTACCTGTATCTGTCACCGGGTACTCGCGGCAAGATCGACCTCTACAGCCTGGGGGGCGACGGTCAGGAGGGCGGCGACGGTACCAATGCCGATATCGGTAACTGGGATCTCTGACGGCTTATGCGGCGAACACGCGGATTCACGCTGATCGAGCTACTGGTGGTGCTGGTCATCATCGGTGCTCTGGTCAGCCTGACCGTGCTCGTCAGTGGTAGCCCCAGCCATGGCCGAGAGTTGCGCAGCGAGGCCGATAGGCTGGCGGGTCTGATCACGCTGCTGTCCGACGAGGCGGTTCTGGATGGCCGGGAATATGGTCTGCTGGTCGATAGCGAAGGCTATGGCGTGCTGATCTACGATCATGCCTCGGGGCACTGGAACCCGGTGGAGAACCGAGAGGCGTACAAACTGCCGGCCTGGTCTCGTCTGCTGCTGGAGCTCGATGGCGAAACCCTCGTTCTGCCTGCGCCTGTCGAGCCGCAGAGCGCCAAAGGCCTGGGTGGTGGCGCAAGCGAGAGCAGGGAACGGCCGGTTCCACAGTTGTTGATCCTGTCCAGTGGCGAGTTGTCTCCCTTTCGCTTGCGGCTCGAGGAGCGTGGTGCCGGTGGCAGTGCCTACCTGCTCGGCAGCGACGGTTACCAGTTGCCCCGTGCCGAACCGGAGCGAGGTGCTCTGTGAGGCGGGCAAGTGATGGTTTCACTCTGCTTGAGGTGCTGGTGGCACTGGCGCTATTCGCTGTCGTCGCGGCGTCCGTGCTGGCGGCCAGTCAGCGCAGCCTGCAGATTGCCGAACAGCTCGAGCTGAAAACCATGGCGGCATGGATTGCCGAGAATCGAATTACCGAGTTGCAGATCAAGCGGCCGACTCCGGCTGAGGGCCGCGAGACCAAGGTGCTGGATTTCGGTGGGCGCAGCTGGGAAACGCTCAGTGAGATAGAGGCCACCAGCGATCAGGGAATACGCCGGGTTTCCGTCTGGGTGGCGCTCAAGCCGGATCGCGGTGGTGCCTTGTCGGTGCGCGAGCGCTCCCAGCGCATGGTGATCGGCTTTCTGGCGGTGCGCAAATGAGCGTCGGGCAGCGCGGCTTCACCCTGCTTGAAGTGGTCATTGCCATTTCCATTTTCGCCCTGCTGGGTATGGCGACCTATCGCATGCTCGATAGCGTGCTGAGGGTGGACGAGTCGACCCGTGCCAATGAGCAGGTGCTGCGTGAACTTACCAGAACCTTTGCAGCGCTGGATCGTGATCTGACCCAGGCTGCGCCACGTGCCATACGCGATGGTTATGGCGACTTCCGGCCTGCTCTGCAGGGGGAGTTGGGCGCTGTGGATGGTACGGCTGCCGTCGAGCTGAGCCGCTACGGTTGGCTCAACCCTCTGGGCCTGTCTCGTGCCCAGTTGCAGAGGGTGCGCTGGCGCTTGTCCGGCAAGCGCCTGGAGCGCGTCTACTGGACGGTACTGGATCAGGCGGTAGACAGTCAGCCCAGGGTTCAGTCCATGCTCGAGGGCGTCGTCTCCCTGGCGTTTCGCTACATGAATGAGGAAGGGGAGTGGCAGGAGCAATGGCCGCCGACCTCCGATGCCACGACAGAAGAGGTGCGCAACGTCTTGCCGCTGGCGGTCGAGTTGCGGCTCGAACATGAGCGTTACGGTGAGATTACCCGTCTCTACCGCCTGCCAGAGCAGGGCATGGATGAGAAACAGCAGGAGCGGCCAGCGCCCACGGAGCCCGTCGCGCCCGCTCGAGGGGATGCAGCGTGAATCGGCAGCGTGGCGCAGCCCTGGTGACCGTGCTGCTGGTGGTGGCGGTGGTCACGGTCATCTGTTCCAGCCTGATCGCCCGCCAGCAACTGGCGATCCGGGGCAGTGGCAACCAACTGGCCAGTCAACAGGCAAAACTCTACGCCCTGGGGGGCGAGGCGCTCGGCCTGGCCGTTCTGATACGGGATCTGAAGGAGCCGGGTAGCGACCCGATGAATCCTGTCGACCATCCGCTGGAGCTCTGGGCCAAGCCTTTGCCCGCTTTCCCCATCGAACAGGGTGAAATCAGTGTGCGCATCGAGGATCTTGCCGGTCGCTTCAACGTGAACAGTCTGGTGGTGGACGATCGCGTGAACAAGCTGGCAGTGGAGCGCTTCCAGCGCCTGTTGCTGCGCCTGGAGATCGAGACGCCCTACGCGCAGAGATTGATCGATTGGCTGGACAGGGATCAGGAGCCTACGGGCGAGTTCGGGGCGGAGGATAACCAGTATCTGCTGGCCCAGCCGCCGTATCGCACGGCGGGGCAGGCGATGCAGGATGCCTCCGAGATGCGCCTGCTGCTCGGTATGACCGAGGAGCATTACCGTCGCCTGAGACCTTACATTGCCGCGCTGCCGGCGAAGGTGCCGCTGAACGTCAATACGGCCAGCGCGGTGGTGTTGTCGAGCCTTTCCGACTCGCTCGACCTGGCGGCGGCGGGGGCTTTGCTTACCGGCCGAGGGCGTGAGGGCTATCGCGATGTTCGAGCCTTCCTGGATCAACCTGCCATGGCCGGTACCGGTGTCCGGGAGGTGGGCCTGGCTGTTGGCAGCCACTATTACCTGGTGCGTAGCGAGGTGCGTCTGGATGAGCGCCGGGAGATTCTGTCGAGCACCTTGCAGCGCGATGGCCAGGGCAACATCAGAGTGCTGCGCCGCAGTCTGGGGCAGTCTGGACACGAACGGTTGGTACCGGTTGATACCCATGAACGGAACGAGTGATGACGGACTGCCTGTTTCTTGATCCTCAATGCGCCAATTCGCCGTCTGCCGAGCACCCTGTGCATTGGTGGCGTGAAGCGGATGGCCAGTGCCTGAGCCTCACGCTGGAGGAGTGCGCCCGGCAGTTGAATGGCGCGCCGATTGCTCTCGTCTTGCCCGTCGAGGTGGTCAGTGCCTTTCTGGTGGAGTTGCCGGTCGCCAAGGATCGGTGGATCCGTCAGGCGCTTCCATTCTCGGTTGAAGAGATGCTGGCTGAGGATGTCGAGCTCTTTCACCTGGCCCTGGGGGCGCAGCAGCCTGATCAGCGCTACCGAGTGCTGGCAATCCGCCGCGAGCTGTTGACGCGCTGCCTGGCCGAGTTGGACGCGTTGGGTATCGAGGTGTCGAGCATTCACGTCGATGCCGACATGCTGCCGTGCGGAGAGGGTGACCAGGCCTTGTCAGTGGGTGGCCGCAGGCTGCTGGGCGGCGATGGTGAGCTGCGCATGGCCATCGCTGTCGAGAGCTGGCCTTTCGTGCAGGCGGCGAACCATGGCTGGCGACTGAACGAGACAGACGAGCCCTACCGAGTCCTGGCCGCAGGCAGGGGTACATCGACCGATCTGGCCCAGGGCGATTTCGCACGACGGCCGGACAACCAGGCCTGGGCTGTCTGGCGACCGGTATCCATCGTGCTGGGGGTGTGGCTGGCCCTGTACATGGGGTTCAGTCTGTTCCAGTCGCTCTATTACGAGAGGCGAGCCGAGAATTTTGCCCAGGCCAGCGTGTCGCTGTACCGGCAGTTGTTCCCGGAGGACACGCGTATCGTGAACCTGAGGGCACAGTTTGCCGAGCACCTGCGCAACAGCACTCAGGTGACGGGTGGATTCGTCGGATTGATGGAGACGGCATCTGCGTCGTTGATGCAAGGGGGCTCTGTATCGGTCTCTCGGCTCGATTACAGCAAGAGCCGGGGAGACCTCTCTCTGCAGGTCAAGGCCAGGGATTTTGCCGAGCTCGAAAAGCTGCGCCAGCAACTGGGTGAGGCGGGTTTGTCGGTTCAGATGGGGTCTGCCAGCCGTGAGGAGGATGGGGTGACAGCCCGGGTAATTCTGGGGGGCAATCCATGAGCCGCTTGATTCAATTGAAAGGAGAACTGGCTAACCGGGTGACTCGATCTCGGGCGTGGCAGCATTGGCAGCAGTTACCGGCGCGAGATCGTTCGATGTTGCTGGGGCTTGCCGGTGGCGCCGCTCTGCTGCTGTTCTACGCATTCGTCTGGTTGCCTCTTGAGCGCAAGCTGGACGCATCGAACGCTCGATATCAACAAGAGCGCGAGTTTCTCTCCTATCTACAGGAGCAGGCGCCGACTCTGCGTCGTGCCGCGCCTCATGCACGGTCGAGCCTCAGTCCGGAGCGCTTGCAGGGGGTAGTCACCAGTACTGCGCAGCAACATGGCCTGGTGCTCGAGCGGCTCGATAGCGAAGGCAGCGGCAGATTGCTCATCGCACTGGCGCAGGCGCCTTTCGACAAGATTGTCCGGTGGCTGCAAGAGCTGGAGGAACAGGGCGTTACCTTGTTCGAGGTGAGCCTGGAGCGAAGTGGCGTCGGAAAAGTCGATGCCAGGTTGGCTGTCGGTATTGATGAGCCCTAGGGATGCCCTGAAACAGCGCTTGATGTTCGGGCTGGTGCAAGCGCGGTTCAGCGATGGGGCCGCTGTCCCGCCTTCGCGTGAGTAACGAGAAACGACTTTTTCAGAACATCCCTGGCGTGCCGTGCTCATGACAGCCTGAGGAAAGGCGCCGAGGGCGTTCATGGAAAGAGTCGATCGATCAGGCCAGAGGGGCAGGCCGGTAAATCAAGGGGGGATAGATGGCGCATCCGGCGGGATTCGAACCCACGACCCCTGCCTTCGGAGGGCAGTACTCTATCCAGCTGAGCTACGGATGCGTTGCGGGCGCAATCATACGCATCTCGGCGGTTAGCGTCCATTCTGCATGAATGTGCATTATTCAGAACGCACTTTACACTTTTGGGCTGCCATAAAGCGGCTCGTGGAAGTTTTTCCCAATATTTTTTCGATTTTGAGCCGCCGGCTATTGCCCTTTACCCCCTGCGATCCTAGGATTCGTTTGAGATTTCAAACGGCGCGTCAGGTCATTCCGAACCCCCGCACGTTCAACGGCTCTGAATCCATTACCAGACCTCGCATGGCTCATATCAGTGGCCAGGCGGGTTCTGTCCGTGACTCCAACGACTTTACGCCGGCGCCCGGGCGTCGGAACTGAAGGAGACTGCCATGCAACTGAAAGACCCCCAGCTGCTGCGCCAACAGGCCTACATCGATGGCCAGTGGCTGGACGCCGACAGCGGTCAGACCATCGCCGTGAACAACCCGGCGACCGGTGAGATCATCGGCCATGTACCGAAGATGGGGCGCGCCGAAACCCGCCGTGCCATCGAGGCCGCCGAGAAGGCGCTGCCGGCCTGGCGTGCGTTGACCGCCAAGGAACGCGCGGGCAAGCTGCGTCGCTGGTTCGAGTTGCTGATGGAGAACCAGGACGACCTCGGTCGCCTGATGACCCTGGAGCAGGGCAAGCCGCTGGCCGAGGCCAAGGGCGAGATTGCCTACGCGGCCTCCTTCATCGAATGGTTCGCCGAGGAAGCCAAGCGCGTCTACGGTGACGTGATCCCCGGCCACCAGCCGGACAAGCGCCTGATCGTGATCAAGCAGCCGATCGGCGTTACCGCGGCCATCACCCCGTGGAACTTCCCAGCCGCGATGATCACCCGCAAGGCCGGTCCGGCCCTGGCCGCCGGTTGCACCATGGTGATCAAGCCGGCCTCGCAGACGCCGTTCTCCGCCCTGGCGCTGGTCGATCTGGCCGAGCGCGCCGGCATCCCGAAAGGCGTGCTGAGTGTGGTCACCGGCAGCGCTGGTGAAGT
The DNA here is from genome assembly GCA_045291465.1 of Ectopseudomonas oleovorans. Taxonomy (GTDB): domain Bacteria; phylum Pseudomonadota; class Gammaproteobacteria; order Pseudomonadales; family Pseudomonadaceae; genus Aquipseudomonas; species Aquipseudomonas oleovorans_B. Next base: position 619,484 of record CP152345.1, read on the forward strand.
GGGTGGCGAGCTGACCAGCAACCCCATCGTGCGCAAGCTGAGTTTCACCGGCTCCACCGAGATCGGTCGTCAACTGATGGCCGAGTGCGCCCAGGACATCAAGAAGGTATCGCTGGAGCTGGGCGGCAACGCGCCGTTCATCGTCTTCGACGACGCCGACCTGGATGCTGCCGTCGAAGGCGCGCTGATTTCCAAGTACCGCAACAACGGCCAGACCTGCGTCTGCGCCAACCGCATCTATGTGCAGGACGGTGTCTACGAAGCCTTCGCCGAGAAGCTGATCGCCGCCGTGGCCAAGCTGAAGATCGGCAATGGCCTGGAAGACGGCACCACCACCGGCCCGCTGATCGACGAGAAGGCCGTGGCCAAGGTGCAGGAGCACATCGCCGACGCGGTGAGCAAGGGCGCCAGGCTGGCGCTTGGCGGCAAGCCGCATGCCCTGGGCGGCACCTTCTTCGAGCCGACCATCCTGCTGGACGTGCCGAAAGCCGCCGCTGTGGCCAGGGAAGAGACCTTCGGCCCGCTGGCGCCGCTGTTCCGCTTCAAGGACGAGGCCGAGGTGATCGCCATGGCCAACGATACCGAGTTCGGCCTGGCTTCCTACTTCTATGCGCGTGACCTGGGCCGCGTGTTCCGCGTGGCCGAGGCGCTGGAGTACGGCATGGTGGGCATCAACACCGGCCTGATCTCCAACGAAGTGGCGCCGTTCGGCGGCGTGAAGGCTTCCGGCCTGGGCCGTGAAGGCTCCAAGTACGGGATCGAGGATTACCTCGAGATCAAATACATGTGCCTGGGCATTTGAGTCACCGGTCTCCGGCTTCTGTGCCACAGGTTGCGGGCAACGGGCTACCAGGTGCCGTCCGTTGCCGCCCTTTCCGGCATTGGCCACGAGCCGCCATGCGGCCGAGACCCTGGCGCCGGTCGCCAGCCGGCAGATGCTCTGGATGAGTTTGAAGTAACCGGGCGTAAACCAACGAGCCGGTCCGCCCGGACAGCAGCACCGCAACAAAAGAACCTGAGCGCTCGGCAGGGCGTGGCAGTCGATCATCGAATGCTGCGCACGCCCTTCCCGGCCGCATTAATCCTTGAGCTGCGCCGCCGGATGAGCGGTGAATGAGGACCTGCATCATGAGCAAGACCAACGAATCCCTGCTGCAACGCCGCCAGGCCGCCGTACCGCGCGGCGTCGGCCAGATCCACCCGATCGTCGCAGAGCGCGCCGAGAACGCCACTGTGTGGGACGTCGAAGGCCGCGAGTACATCGATTTTGCCGGCGGTATCGCCGTACTGAACACCGGCCACCTGCATCCGAAGGTGATCGCCGCCGTTCAGGCGCAACTGACCAAGCTGACTCACACCTGCTTCCAGGTGCTGGCCTACGAACCCTACATCGCGCTGTGCGAAGAGATCGCCAAGCGTGTGCCGGGTGACTTCGCCAAGAAGACCCTGCTGGTGACTTCCGGCTCCGAGGCCGTCGAGAACGCCGTGAAGATCGCCCGTGCCGCCACCGGTCGCGCCGGCGTGATCGCCTTCACCGGCGCCTACCACGGCCGCACCATGATGACCCTGTCGCTGACCGGCAAGGTCGTGCCTTACTCCGCCGGCATGGGCCTGATGCCGGCTGGCGTGTACCGTGCCCAGGCGCCGTGCCCGCTGCATGGCGTGAGCGAGGACGAGTCCATCGCCAGCATCGAGCGTATCTTCAAGAACGACGCGCAGCCGCAGGACATCGCTGCCATCATCATCGAGCCGGTGCAGGGCGAGGGTGGCTTCTACGTCAATTCCAAGCCGTTCATGCAGCGCCTGCGTGCCCTGTGCGACCAGCACGGCATTCTCCTGATCGCCGATGAAGTGCAGACCGGCGCTGGCCGTACCGGCACCTTCTTCGCCACCGAGCAACTGGGCGTGATCCCGGATCTGACCACCTTCGCCAAATCCGTTGGCGGCGGTTTCCCGATCTCCGGCGTGTGCGGCAAGGCCGAGATCATGGACAAGATCGCTCCCGGTGGCCTGGGGGTACCTATGCCGGCAGCCCGATCGCTTGCGCCGCGGCCCTGGCCGTGCTCGAAGTGTTCGACGAGGAGAAACTGCTGGAACGCAGCCAGGCCGTGGGCGAGAAGCTCAAGGCAGGCCTGAGTGCCATCGCGGCCAGACACAAGGTGATCGGCGACGTACGTGGTCTGGGTTCGATGGTCGCCATCGAGCTGTTCGAAGGCGGCGATGTGCACAAGCCGGCTGCCGAACTGGTTGGCAAGATCGTCGCTCGTGCTCGCGAGAAGGGGCTGATCCTGCTGTCGTGCGGCACCTACTACAACGTGATCCGTTTCCTGATGCCCGTCACCATCCCTGACGCGCAACTGGAAAAAGGCATCGCCATCGTTGCCGAGTGCTTCGACGAGCTGGCCTGAGCCGGACGCTGAGCACACCTCGGTGTGCTGACGAAAAGACCCGCCCTGGTGCGGGTCTTTTTTTGTCTGGCCGTTTCATGGTGTGCGCCTGGTGCGGCGAGGTTGCCGGTGTACGGGCGCGTCATGCGCATCGTTCAACGGCCGGAAAAAGGCCCGCACGAGGCGGGCCAAAGGGTGACAGGCAACAACAGGATTCGGGCGGGAACCTGCCAGGCAGGTTTCAGTCAAGTGCTTACCTGGGCTCGAAGATCACATAGACCTTGCGGCAGGCCTCCAGCACTTCCCAGGTGCCGGAGAAGCCGGCGGGGATGACGAAGCGGTCGCCGGCACGGACAGTCCTTGCGTTGCCATCGGCGTCACGCAGCACGGAAACCCCCTGGAGAATCTCGCAGTATTCGTGCTCGGTGTAGCTCACCGTCCACTGGCCCACGGCGCCCTCCCAGATGCCGGTGCTGAACTGACCGCACGGGCTGCTGTAGTGGTTGCGCACGCTTTGCTCGGGGTCGCCCTTGAGGACTTTTTCCGGTGCGGGGCGGTAGTGTTCGGCGGCCGTGCCGGCCTGGGCGAAGTCGATGATCTGCTCGATGTTCATCTGGCTGTTCCGTGGTGGTCGGTGGCGGCAACTGCGCTGCCGGCAGGGCCGTGATGGGAAAATCCTGGCAGCAGTCTATGTTTAAAAAAATGAACATGACAAGGGCTTTTGCCGGCCTATGTCAAAAATATTGAAAAGCCACAGCCCTCTGGTTTAGTGTGGCGAACAGGATTTGGCCAGCGACCTGGCCTTGCAGAATTATTGACAGCGCGCGCCCCATCGAGGCGCCGTTTCCACCTTTGGAGGATGCCGCAATGACTAGCCTGACTCGTGCCGACTGGGAACAGCGCGCCAAGACCCTGAGCATCGAAACCCGTGCTTTCGTACACGGCCAGTACCGCGCCGCCGAGTCCGGTGCCACCTTCGAGTGCATCAGCCCGGTCGATGGCCGCCTGCTCGGCCTGGTGGCCAGCTGTGATCAGGCCGACGCCGAACTGGCGGTCAAGGATGCCCGCGCCACGTTCGAGTCCGGCGTCTGGTCGCGTCTGGCTCCGGCCAAGCGCAAGAAGGTGATGATCCGTTTCGCCGAACTGATCGAACAGCATGGCGAGGAGCTGGCACTGCTGGAAACCCTCGACATGGGCAAGCCGATCAGCGATTCGCTGAGCATCGACGTCGGCAGCGCCGCCAACGCCATCCGCTGGAGCGGCGAGGCCATCGACAAGATCTACGACGAGGTTGCCGCCACCGCCCATGACGAACTGGGCCTGGTCACCCGTGAGCCGGTTGGCGTGGTCGCCGCCATCGTGCCGTGGAACTTCCCGCTGCTGATGACCTGCTGGAAACTCGGCCCGGCACTGGCCACCGGCAACTCGATCATCCTCAAACCCTCCGAGAAGTCGCCGCTGACCGGCATCCGCATCGCCCAACTGGCCATCGAGGCCGGTATCCCGGAGGGCGTGTTCAACGTCCTGCCCGGTTTCGGTCACACCGTCGGCAAGGCGCTGGCGCTGCACATGGACGTCGACACCCTGGTGTTCACCGGTTCCACCAGGATCGCCAAACAACTGATGGTCTATGCCGGCGAGTCGAACATGAAGCGCGTCTGGCTGGAGGCCGGTGGCAAGAGCCCGAACATCGTCTTCGCCGACGCGCCGGATCTCCAGGCCGCTGCCGAATCCGCCGCCAGCGCCATCGCCTTCAACCAGGGCGAAGTGTGCACCGCCGGTTCGCGCCTGCTGGTCGAGAACTCCATCAAGGACAGGTTCGTGCCCATGGTGGTCGAGGCGCTCAAGGCGTGGAAGCCGGGCAACCCGCTGGATCCGGCGACCAACGTCGGCGCGCTGGTCGACACCACGCAGATGAACAACGTGCTGGGCTACATCCAGGCCGGCCATGACGACGGCGCCAAACTGGTGGCCGGCGGCAAGCGGGTGCTGGAAGAAACCGGCGGCACCTATGTCGAGCCGACCATCTTCGATGGCGTGAACAACGCCATGCGCATCGCCAAGGAAGAAATCTTCGATCCGGTGCTGTCGGTGATCGGTTTCGACGACGAGGCCGAGGCCATCGCCATCGCCAACGACACCGTCTACGGCCTGGCGGCTGCGGTGTGGACCAGCAACCTGTCGCGCGCTCACCTGGTGGGCAAGGCGCTGCGTGCCGGTAGCGTGTGGATCAACCAGTACGACGGTGGTGACATGACTGCGCCGTTCGGTGGCTTCAAGCAGTCCGGCAACGGTCGTGACAAGTCGTTGCATGCGTTCGACAAGTACACCGAGCTGAAGTCCACCTGGATCAAACTGTAGCGCTACCGGGGCGACCTCCTGGTCTCTGGCCATACGGCGTTGCGTCCTCGCTTTCGATGCTCACGTACTGCATTACGCTGCGCTTGAAAGCTCCGGGGCGCCTTGTCTGGCCTTGGTCCAGGAGATCTTCATCGAGTCGGATCCAGGCGAATATCTGTTTTAAACACGCCACTTGCGGCCGGGTTCCCGAGGAACCCGGCCGTTGTCTTTGCAGTGGCTCGTCAGCCAAGGAATTCACCAATGCGCTGGGGTACCTACTTCGCCGTCTGTTCGGCGGTCATCAGCATCGGTCTGGCGCTGGGTGTGACCATGCCGCTGGTTTCGCTGCGCCTGGAAAGCTGGGGCTACGACGCCTTCGCCATCGGCGTGATGGCGGCCACGCCGGCGGTCGGCGTGCTGCTCGGCGCATCGCTGGCCGGGCGTCTGGCTGCGCGTTTCGGTACCACTGCGCTGATGCAGTCGTGTCTGCTGCTGGGGGCGATTTCGGTGGCGGCGCTGGCGTTGATCCAGAACTACGCGGTATGGCTGGCCCTGCGCCTGTTCATCGGGGTGGCACTGACCGTGGTGTTCATCCTCGGTGAAAGCTGGATCAACCAACTGGCCGTGGAGAAGTGGCGCGGCCGTCTGGTGGCGCTCTATGGCACCGGCTACGCCCTCAGCCAGCTCAGCGGCCCGCTGCTGCTGACGGCGCTCGGTACGGCTACCGACAGTGGCTTCTGGACGGGCGTGTGCCTGCTGATCGGTGGTTCGCTGATCCTGCTCGGTCGTACCGGTGCGCCGAAGGTGGATGCGCACAGTGCCTCGGGGCGTGGTCTGCTGGTGTTCTGCCGCAAGCTGCCGGCGATTGCCTGGGCAGTGATGCTGTTCGCCTCTTTCGAGGCGATGATGCTGACATTGCTGCCGATCTACAGCCTGCGTCAGGGGTTCACCCAGGAGATGGCGCTGTTCATGGTCAGCGTGGTGGTGGTGGGCGATGCGGTGTTGCAACTGCCCATCGGCTGGCTGGCCGATCGCATGTCGCGGCAGTTGCTGTTCCGTGGTTGCGGTAGTGTGCTGCTGGTGTCCAGCCTGGCGATCCCCCCGCTGCTGCACACGTCGGTGATCTGGCCGGTGCTGGTGGCCTTCGGTGCCAGCGCGGGTGGTTTGTTCACCCTGTCGCTGATCATGATCGGCGAGCGCTACCGCGACGACGAACTGGTGCGTGCCAATGCCCACGTCGCCCAACTGTGGGGCCTGGGCTGCCTGATCGGCCCGCTGACCACCGGTGCGGTCAGCCAGTGGCTCAGTGGGCACGCGCTGCCGCTGCTGATGGCCACGGGGGCGCTGGTGTTCATCATTCTCGCCAGCCGGCGTGGTGCCTTCAGCGAGATGGAGACAGCGGGCGCGGCCCGTTCCTGAGTTCGTTCAGCGCCACGGGCCGAGTTCCCGGCTCTGTTGCAGATCGGCTTCGTCGATCAGTTCGGCGATGGTCGCGCCGATCTGCTTCACGGCTGCCTCCAGCGTCGCGCTGGGCGGCTCGGCGTAGTTGAGGCGGATGCAGTTCCGGTATTTGCCTGCCGCCGAGAAGATGCTGCCGGGTGCGATCTGGATCCTGTGTGGCAGCAGGGCGCGGTTGAGGCGCTGGCTGTCGAAACCCTGCGGCATTTCCACCCAGAGCATGAAGCTGCCTTGCGGGCGGCTGACACGGGTGCCGGCCGGGAAATAACGGCTGACCCAATCCACCATCAGGTCGCGGTTGCGCAGGTACTGTGCGCGCATGCGGCGCAGGTGCGGTTCGTAGTGGCCGTCCCTGAGATACTCGGCCAGCGCCAGTTGCGGTAGCTGCGCGGTGCTGCCGGTGCCCAGGTACTTCATGTGCACCACCTGCTCCAGGTAACGCCCGGGGGCGATCCAGCCGACCCGCAGGCCGGGTGCCAGGGTCTTGGAGAAGGAGCTGCAGAACAGCACGCGACCGTCCTCGTCGAAGGATTTGATGCTGCGCGGGCGTGGGTAGCTGTAGGCGAGGTCGGCGTAGACGTCATCCTCGATGATGGCCACGTCGAAACGCTGGGCCAGGGCGACCAGTGCACGCTTGCTGGCGTCGGGCATGATGTAGCCGAGCGGGTTGTTGCAATTGGGGGTGAGCTGGATGGCCTTGATCGGCCATTGCTCCAGGGCCATTTCCAGGGCGTCGAGGTTGATGCCGGTGAGTGGGTCGGTGGGCAACTCCAGTGCCTTCATGCCGAAGCCCTTGAGCGCCTGCATCACACCGTGGAAGCTCGGCGAGTCGACCGCGACGATATCGCCGGGCTGACAGATGGCGCGCACGGCGGCCGACAGCGCTTCGTGACACCCGGTGGTGACCACAAGATCCTCGGCGGCCAGTTGGCAGCCGGAGTCGAGCATCAGTCGGGCGATCTGTTCACGCAGGCGCACGTCACCGCGAATGCCGCCGTAGGTGAGCACGTCCGGATCCTGCCGGCGCGCCTGGCGCGACAGGTTGCGCAGCAGCGGCTTGAGAGTGGGCCCGCTGATATCCGGGCGGCCACGCCCGAGCTGGAGCATGTCGTGCTGCGGCGAGCTGCTGATCAGCTCCAGTACGTGATCCCACTGCGAAACCTCCACCGGCCTCTGCGCCGCGCGGCTGATCTGCGGCAACGCCGGCATCTGCCGCCCCAGCGGCACGAAGTAGCCGGATTTCGGCCGGGGCGAGGCCAGCCCCATGTCTTCTAGGTGGCGGTAGGCCTGTTGCACCGTGCTGAGGCTGACGCCGTGCTCCTGGCTCAGGCTGCGTACCGACGGCAGACGGTCGCCGGGGCGATACAGCCCCTGTTCGATGCGGGTGCCGAGCAGTTCGGCCAGGTTCAGATAGAGCGTCATGACAGTTGTCCGGGGTGTATCAGGTGTGTGGGGAAGACCAGTACAGATCGATGAAAAAATCCCCATTCAGGGAAAATAGGGCGAAATCTGTATGGAGTTAATAAGAGTTTTTTGAATCTGTCATGCCTTTTCTGATGACGGCATTCTGATCTCCCATGACAGATGACCAAGGGAGAGCAGGCATGAGCGGGTTCGGCAAGACAGATTTCGTGGCAATGGGCGAGGTCGTACGGGCAGTGACGCAGAAGAGCGAGGCCCGTTATTTCGGTCGCGACTGGCCGGCTTTCTGGCGTCGCCTGAACACCCGCCGCGTGCTGCTCCGGCTCAATGATCAGCAGCTTCGCGATATTGGCCTCAGCCGCGCGCAGGCCGAGCATGAGGCGAACCTGCCCTTCTGGAAACTGTAAGCGCCCTGGAGACCCTGATGGTTGCGCTGAACGAATGGCTGCTGTTCGCCGGGGCGGCGCTGCTGATGGTGCTGACGCCGGGCCCGAACATGATCTACCTGATTTCGCGCTCGATCTGCCAGGGGCGCAAGGCCGGGGTGATCTCGCTGCTGGGTGTGGTGTTGGGCTTCTGCGTGCACATGTTCGCAGCCGCATTGGGTATCACTGCGCTGTTCCTGGCGGTTCCCGTCGCCTATGAGTTGCTCAAGTGGGCGGGGGCGGCCTATCTGCTGTATCTCGCCTGGCAGGCGGTCAGGCCCGGTGCGCGGTCGCCGTTCGAAGCCCGCCGACTCGCCGAGGATCCGCCCTCGCGGCTGCTGCTGATGGGCTTTCTCACCAGTGTGCTGAATCCGAAGATCGCGGTGTTCTATCTGTCGATCTTCCCCCAGTTCATATCGCCCGAGCATGGCTCCGTATTGCAGCAGAGCATCCTGCTCGGGCTCACCCAGATCAGCGTCAGTTTCACGGTCAATCTGGTCATCGCCCTGTTCGCCGGCAGTCTGGCGACCTGGCTGATACGTCGACCGCGCTGGCTGGTCGCGCAACGCTACGTCATGGGGAGTGTGCTGGCTGGGCTGGCCGTGCGTCTGGCCTCCGAGCAGCGTCGGGCCGCGTCCTAGCACCCGGCACGGATACATGTCGGTGCTCTGCGCCAGGGTGCGCCGTGCGCAGCAGTTCTCCGGGCATTGGTGCGCGTGGCGCACCCTGCGAGAAGCTGTCCGGCCGGCCGTTGGACTGCGGTGTAACGCTAGAGCACTTCCTTCAAGCGGTGCCAGAGCATGCCCAGTGCCAGCAAGGGCGAACGCAGGTGCTTGCCGCCGGGGAAGGTCATGTGTGGCACCTGGGCGAACAGGTCGAAGCCATGGCTTTCCTGACCGGCGATGGCCTCGGCGAGCAGCTTGCCGGCCAGGTGCGTGGCGTTGACGCCATGACCGGCGTAGGCCTGGGCGTGGAAGACGTTGGCATGACCCTTGAGCCGCCCGATCTGCGGCAGGCGATTGGCGCCGATGCCGATCATGCCGCCCCACTGATAATCGATGCGCACGTCGGCCAGTTGCGGGAATACCTTGAGCATCTTCGGCCGCATGTAGGCGGCGATATCCGACGGATCACGTCCCGAGTAGTGGCAGGCACCGCCGAACAGCAGGCGGCGGTCGGCGGAGAGCCGGTAGTAGTCCACCGTCACGCGCTGGTCGCACAGCGCCATGTTCTGCGGGATCAACTGGCGCGCCTGTTCTTCGGGCAGTCGCTCGGTGGCGATGATGTAGCTGCCGGCCGGCAGTACCTTGCCGCTGAGGGTCGGGTTGAGCCCATTGATGTAGGCATTGCAGGCCAGCACCAGGTTTTTCGCACGTACCTGGCCCTGGGCGGTGTGCACGCGCACTTCGCTGCCGTAGTCGATGCGTGTCACTGGTGATTCCTCGAACAGCTGCACGCCCAGCGACTGGGCGGCGGCCGCTTCACCGAGCGCCAGGTTGAGCGGGTGCAGGTGGCCCGAGCCCATGTCGATCATCGCGCCGCAGTAATTGTCGGAGCCAACCACGTCGTGGATGCGTGCCGGCGGCACCAGGCGCAGTTCGTGGCGATAACCGAGGCTCTCCAGCTCGGCCTTGTCCTCGGCGAAGCCTTCGTAATGAACCGGCTTGTTGGCCAGGTCGCAATAGCCCCAGGTGAGATCGCAGTCGATCTGGAACTGCGCGACGCGATCTCGGACGATCTCCACCGCTTCCAGGCCCATCAGCTTGAACTGGCGCACGCCGTCCTGGCCGACCACGGATTCGAACTGTTCGACATCGTGACCGACGCCGCGAATCAGTTGCCCGCCGTTGCGTCCACTGGCGCCCCAGCCGATCTTGTGTGCCTCCAGCAGCGCGACCGAGAAGCCTTTTTGGGCCAGCTCGATAGCAGTGTTCAGGCCGCTGAAGCCGCCGCCGACGATGCACACGTCCACCTGCCGCTCACCCGCCAGGGGCGGGTAGGCCTGCTGGCGATTGACGCTGGCGGCGTAATAGGAAGCGGCATGCTGCGGGCTGTGGACGGGCTGGTGAACGCGGGCGTTCATGTGCGAAATCCTGATTTCGTTGTGTGGAAAATTCAACGCAGCATAAGCGCGTGATCCGCCCGACGCCAAGAGGCCAGCGGAAAAAAGCGCAAACGCCCCATGGATCCGTCCGGGCTACGTCCTCCATGCGATGGCGCAGTAAACTGTCGGCATCGTTTCAGGATGCCCGAAGATGAGCTGCACCGACCGCAAGATCGATCATCTGCGCCGACAGATCCCGCGTTTCGACTGTGTACCCGGCTGTCACGATTGCTGCGGGCCGGTCACGGCCTCGTCCGAGGAGCTGGCGCGTCTGCCGGTGAAGAGCGTTGCAGCGCATGACGCGGCGCTGGCCGAATACAACTGCGTGCACCTGGGGCCGAAGGGGTGCGAGGTGTATGACCAGCGCCCGCTGATCTGTCGTCTGTTCGGTACCACGCCCAATCTGCCCTGCCCGCATGGGCGTGGGCCGGAGCAGCCGATCGAGGCGGCGGTGGAGCGCCAGGTGCACCGCCTGATCGCCAGCACGCGGCAGCGCCTGGTCTAGCGGGAGCCCATGTTTTTCTGGATATAATGCGACTCACTTTCAATTAGTCGTGTGTCCTCGCCATGACCAAGTCCTCCTCCGGCGTCGAGCTGATCGGCGCGCTCGCGCTGCATTACGACGATCTGGTGGAGTACATCCGGCGGCGTTTCCAGGGCACCCAGTTCGCCCGGGAGGTGGTACACGACGTCTGCGTGCAATTGCTGGAAAAGCCCCCGCAGCAACCGGTCAGCCTGCCTTTTGCCTTTCTGCGCCGCGCTTCGTTCAACCGCGCCATCGACCGCCGCCGCGCCGACAACACCCGTAACGCCTATTTCGAAGTCACCGCCGAGGTGCCGGACTGGCATGTGCACGAACTCGATGGTGCCGCCGCACTGGATTTCGAACAACAGCTCGAAGCCCTGCTGGCAATCATCGAGGCGCTGCCGGCGCGTGCCCGCCAGGTGTTCCTGTTGCACCGCATCCACGGCATGCCGCAGCGCGAGATCGCCGACGAGCTTGGCATTTCCACCAACATGGTGACCCAGCATTTTTCCCGCGCCATGCGCAGCATTGCCAGCGACTGGGAACCGGCGCGCCGGGCGCTGGGCGGACGGGGCTGAGACGATGAGGCATCCGGATCGTCCCGCAGACGCGACAGGCAGCGACCCTTTGGCCCCCTTCGAACAGGCCCTGCGCAATCGCGTGCCGTCGCGTGATGCCCTGCTTGCCGAGGCCAAGGCGCAGAGCGCGCGGCAACGCAGGCGCAAGCAGGCACTCGGTGGTGGTCTTGCGGTGCTGCTGCTGGCCGTCACCGTCTGGAGTTTCGACCCGGCCTGGGACAGCCAGAACGTTCGCACGGCCGTGGGGCAGCGGGACAATCTGCAACTGGCCGATGGCAGCCGGGTGATGCTCAATGGCGCCACCCAGTTGCGCATCGAGCGCCGTCTGCGCAGCCGGCAGATCGAGTTGCTGGCCGGTGAGGCGACCTTCACCGTCGAGCACGATGACGAGCCGTTCATCGTGCGCAGTCAGGGTGTCCTCGTGCGTGACATCGGCACCGTGTTCAACGTGCGCAGCGATGAGCGCGGGGTCGCCGTGGCGGTGCTGGAGGGCGCCGTGGAGGTGTCCTCCGGGCAATCGCCTGTGCGGCGGCTCAATGGCGGGCAGCAGCTGCAAGCCCGTAAGGGCAGGGTGGGAGCCGCCGAGACGGCCGATCTGGATCGCGTGACCGCCTGGCAGCACGGCAAGCTGCGCTTCGACGGTACACCGCTCAGTGACGTGATCAGCGACATCCAGCGCTACCACGCCGCGCCGGTGCGTCTGGCTGACCCGCGTCTGGGCAGCCTGCGGGTCTCCGGCGAGTTCGACAGCGATGCCGTCGACACGCTGCTCGACCTGTTGCCGGCGATCCTGCCGGTAATGCTCGCCCGTGGTGGCGATGGCAGCGTGACGATCAGCGCACGGTAGTGGGGCGGACTCCGCTCTCCATTTCTGCCTGCAAAAAATAACGAGAATTTTTTGCAGTTGCATATCAACTTTTCCCGTGGCCTGAACGCCACTCCCTGTGAACGTCATTTCCGAGTCGTGTCACCGGGGAGTTTCATGGACACCAAAACATCATCGCGCCGCTCGCGGCTGAGTCGTCTGTCACTGCTGGCTGCCGGCATCATGCTGGCTTGTACCCTGCATGCGCAGGACGCCACCTTTGCCTTCGATCTGCCGGCGCAGTCGCTGGACAAAGCGCTCAACGCTCTGGCCGGGCAGACCGGCAGCCGTATCCTGTTCGCCACCGACATTGCCGCCAGCCGTCAGGCCCCCGCACTGAAGGGGGCGCTGAGCGTGCCGCAGGCCCTGCAACGCCTGCTGCAGGGCGCCGACCTGCGAGTGGAGGAAACGGCCGACGGCAGCTTCGTGATCGCCGAGCCCGTGGCCAGCGACACCGCGCTGAACCTGGGCGCCATCACCATCCAGGGACAGGGCATGGGCGAGGCGACGGAGAACTCCGGCTCCTACACCACCGGCCTGGTCAGTGTCGGCTCGAAGACACCGATCAGCCTCAGGGACACTCCACAAACGGTGTCGATCATCAGTCAGCAGATGATCGAGGATCAGCGCATCACCACCCTGCCGGAGGCGATGAAGCGCGCTCCGGGTATCACCGTGCGCAACAACAACTACCACGCCCAGCAGTTCTATTCGCGTGGTTTCGGCATCGACAACGTGCAGATCGACGGCGCCTCGCCGATGGACATCGGCACCGGCCTGGGCACCTTCTACAGTGACCGTCTCTACGACATGGCGCCCTACGATCATGTGGAGGTGCTGCGTGGTGCCAGTGGCCTGCTGGGAGGCACCGGTGATCCGGGCGGTATCGTCAACCTGGTACGCAAGCGTCCACTGAGCAGTTATCAGCTGAAGCTCAATACCTCCGCCGGCTCCTGGGACAACTACCGCACCGAGGTCGACCTGACCGGCCCGCTGGCCTTCGATGGCAGGCTGCGCGGACGCGTGGTGGCGGCCTATACCGACCGCCAGTACTTCATGGACAACCGCAGTACCGAAAAGCCGTTTCTCTACGGCATCGTCGAGGCGGATCTGACCGATGCCACCATGCTGACCCTGGGCGGCAGCTACGACAAACTCAAGGAAAACGGCACCGGTGACGGCTTGCCGCGCTATAGCACCGGCGGTGACCTGAAGCTGCCGCGCAGCACCTGGTACACCACCAACCAGGCCTGGTCGACAGCTACACCCGCGAGTGGTTCGTGAAGCTCGACCATCGGATCAACGACGACTGGAAGATCAACAGCTCCTATACCTACTCCCTCAACGGCTCCACCACCGAGGGCATCATCCCCTACGGCTCCGTGGACGAGAACACCAACACCGGCCCCTACTGGTGGGGCAGCTATGTCTCCAGCTGGAGCAAGCAACAGGTGTTCGACGTGAACCTGTCCGGGTATTTCGATGCCTTCGGGCGGCAGCACGAGCTGCTCGTCGGGGGGATTATCAGACGGTCACCAGTCGCTGGCGGGCGGCCCAGGGCATGCTGGGCAAGGGCGGACTGATCGACATCTGGAATCCCGGCGCCACGCCGCTGCCAAACAATGACTCCAACCACAGCTTCTGGCGCGATTACCATCCCAATGGCCGCGAGCAATACGGCCTGTATTCGACGCTGCGCCTGCAACTGACCGACCCGCTCAAGCTGGTGATCGGTGCCCGCGCCCAGCGCTACAAGTTCGAGCAGGCCTACAGCACGCGTGCCCAGGATGGCACGGGCCCCTGGGCGCTGCAGGACGACGTGTTCGATCGCGAACCGACCACGCTGGTGCCCTACGGTGGGCTGATCTATGCGCTGAACGATGACTGGTCGACCTACGTCAGCTATTCCGAGGTGTTCAAGCCTCAGGCGCAGAAACTCCAGGGGCCGGCGAGCGCGAAAACGTCCATCGAGCCGATGACGGGCAAGACCTACGAAGCGGGTATCAAGGGCGAGCTGCTGGGCGGCGGTCTGAACGTCAGCGCAGCGCTGTTCTACACCACGCGTGAGAACCAGGCGGCGCAAGACCCGGCGTACCCCAACCCACCGTTCAGCTACAGCGCCTCGTGCTGCTTCCTGGCCCAGGACAGAATCACCAGCAAGGGCATCGACCTGGAGGCCACCGGCGAGATCGCCCCCGGCTGGGACATCATGGCCGGCTACACCTACAACCAGATTCACAACGACACCGAAGAAAAGCTCTACAGCACCGTCACGCCCAAGCACCTGTTCAAGCTGTGGACGCTGTACAGCCTGCCGGATGATCTGTCCGACTGGCGTGTCGGTGGCGGTGTGACGGTGACCAGCCCGACCTACGTGGAAGGCAAGGCGTATCGTTTCGATAGCAGCTGGAACGTCATCGACAGCCGTGACTTCGATTTCAGTCAATCGGGTTACGCGGTCTATGACGCCATGGTCGAGTACGACGTGGACGAGAACTGGACGGTTGCGCTCAACGGCAACAACCTGTTCGACCGTCGCTACTACGCCAGTGTCGGCACGTCCGAGTACGGCAACTACTACGGTGAGCCGCGCAACTTCACCCTGACCCTGCGTGGCACCTTCTGGTGACAGGCAGGCGAGGGAGGCAGGGTGGATGATCTGAGGCGCAAAACGCTTCGCGGTTTCCGCCCTGCGGCAGGGGCGCAGTGTGAAAGGGGGCGACGCGAAGCTCATCCACCAGTGTGGGTGATATTCCATCTGCCATTCTGCGAGAGGGCGCCCCGAGACAGAACGCCCGCAGTGCTGCGGGCGTTTCTCTCTGCCCGGGCTACTCGGGAACCGGTAGCGCCAGGCTTTCCTTCACCTCTTCCATGACGATGTAGCTCTTCGATTCGCGCACGTGCGGCAGCTTGAGCAGGATGTCGCCGAGCAGCTTGCGGTAGCTGGCCATCTCGTTGATGCGGGCTTTCACCAGGTAGTCGAAGTCGCCGGATACCAGGTGGCATTCCAGCACGTGGGGCAGCTTGAGCACTGCGCGGCGAAACTCCTCGAAGGTATCGCCGGACTTGTAGTCCAGGCTGATCTCGACGAACACCAGCAGGTTGGCCTTGAGGTTCTGCGGATTGAGGCGGGCGTGGTAGCCCATGATGATGCCTTCACGCTCCAGGCGGCGTACGCGCTCGGTGCAGGGCGTGGTCGACAGCCCTACGCGCTCGCCCAGCTCGGTGAAGCTGATGCGCCCGTCCTCCTGCAGGATGCGGAGGATGTTGCGATCGATCTTGTCCAGTTCACGACGGCTTTGATGCTGGGTTCTCATGGGGAATCCGCCTCTGTAAAACGGCTTTTTGCCAAGAATTCTCGCCAAATATAGCCGTGTATATGGTGAAAAGCACTGCACGGCTCTTCCTATACTGCGCCCATCGACAACAATGGCCTTTACGCCCGTGCTTCAGGCGCGGCGGGGAGAAAAACATGCGTGTTCTGGTTCTCGGCAGCGGTGTGATTGGTACCGCCAGTGCTTACTACCTCGCCCGTCAGGGTTTCGAGGTGGTGGTGGTCGACCGTCAGAACGGCCCGGCGCTGGAAACCAGCTTCGCCAACGCCGGCCAGGTTTCCCCCGGTTATGCCTCGCCCTGGGCCGCCCCGGGCGTGCCGCTGAAGGCCATCAAGTGGCTGCTGCAGAAGCACGCACCGCTGGCGATCAAGGCCACCGGTGATGTCGACCAGTACCTGTGGATGGCGCAGATGCTGCGCAACTGCACCGCCAGCCGCTATGCGATCAACAAGGAGCGCATGGTGCGCCTGTCCGAGTACAGCCGCGACTGCCTCGATGAGCTGCGCGCCGAGACCGGCATCGGCTATGAGGAGCGCCAGCTCGGCACTACCCAGCTGTTTCGCACCCAGGCTCAGGTCGATGCCGCTGCCAAGGACATCGCCGTGCTGGAAGCCTCCGGTGTGCCGTTCGAACTGCTCGACCGCGATGGCATTGCCCGCGTCGAGCCGGCACTGGCCAACGTCAAGCACAAGCTGGCCGGTGCTCTGCGTCTGCCCAACGACCAGACCGGCGACTGCCAGATGTTCACCATCAAACTGGCAGAGATGGCCAAGGCGCTTGGCGTCGAGTTCCGCTTCGGTCAGAACATCCAGCGCCTGGATGCCGTGGGGGAACGCGTCAATGGCGTGTGGATCGACGGCAAGCTGGAAACCGCCGACCGCTACGTGCTCGCACTCGGCAGCTACAGCCCGCAACTGCTCAAGCCGCTGGGCATTCGTGCCCCGGTCTACCCGCTCAAGGGCTATTCGCTGACCGTGCCGATCATCAACCCGGACATGGCGCCGACCTCGACCATTCTCGACGAGACCTACAAGGTCGCCATCACTCGTTTCGATGGCCGTATCCGCGTTGGCGGCATGGCCGAGATCGCCGGTTTCGACCTGTCGCTCAATCCGCGTCGTCGCGAAACCCTGGAGATGATCACTTCCGACCTGTACCCCGAGGGCGGTGACCTGCAGCGGCCCGACTTCTGGACCGGCCTGCGTCCGGCCACGCCCGATGGCACGCCCATCGTCGGTGCCACGGCCTACCGCAACCTGTTCCTCAACACCGGCCACGGTACGCTGGGCTGGACAATGGCCTGCGGCTCCGGCCGTCTGCTCGCCGACCTCATGGCCAACAAGCGCCCGCAGATCAGCGCCGATGGCCTGGATATCTCGCGTTACTCGCGCAAGGCGAGTGAAGTGCATGGCGCACCGCAGCCGCTGCGTACCTGATAGGCTGCGCGGCCCCGCAACTCCAAGGAGATTCGCAGCATGTCGATCCAGCGCCTGCATGTGGCCAAACGCTACAGCGAAGTGGTGATCCACAACGGCACGATTTATCTCGCCGGCCAGTTGGCCGACGACTTCGGCGGTGATATCCGCGAGCAGACCCGCCAGACCCTGGCCAACATCGACAAGATGCTGGCCGAGGGCGGCAGTGACAAGAGCAGGATCCTGTCGCTGACCATCTTCCTCAGGGACATGGCCGACTACGACGGCCTCAACGCCGAATACGACGCCTGGGTTGCCGATGGCAACGCGCCGGCCCGTGCCTGTGTCGAGGCGAAGATGTACAAGCCCGAGGTCTTGGTGGAAATGTGCGTGGTGGCTGCCGTCTGAGGCGGCCATCGCCAGCGGGCATCCACTGCCCGAGCGAACTTTTTGTGTTGGCTTCTCGCCCGGCTCCCCCGCCGGGCTTTTTTTGACTGACGATTGTCCGCGCGTCGCCCGCTGCATGCCGGGAGCTGTCGCCGACATGGCCCCGGATTTGATCCGGCTACAAGAAAACATCGCTTCGGCGAAGCAGTAAGAGATAAACGAACATGCGTCCCGCCCGTGCCCTGATCGACCTCGATGCCCTGCGTCACAATTACCAATTGGCCCGCGAACTCAGTGGTTCCCGTGCCCTCGCCGTGGTCAAGGCCGATGCCTATGGGCACGGCGCTGTACGCTGTGCGCAGGCACTCGAAGGCGAGGCCGACGGTTTCGCCGTGGCTTGCATCGAAGAGGCGCTGGTGCTGCGCGAGGCGGGTATCGCGGCACCGATCCTGCTGCTCGAAGGCTTCTTCGAGGCTGACGAGCTGGCGCTGATCGATCAGCATGACCTGTGGTGCGTCGTGCACGCCCAGTGGCAGATAGAAGCCATCGAGCAGGCCCGCTTGAGCAAGCCGCTGACCGCCTGGCTCAAGCTCGATACCGGTATGCACCGCGTCGGTCTGCATCCGGCGGACTACCAGAGTGCCTACCGTCGCCTGCTGGCCAGTGGCAAGGTGGGCAAGATCGTGCTGATGAGCCACTTCTCCCGTGCCGACGAGCCCGACTGCGGGCGTACCGCCGAGCAACTGGCGGTGTTCCAGCAGGCGCGTGAGGGCCTCAGCGCCGAGGTCAGTCTGTGCAATTCACCTGCCGTACTCGGCTGGCCGCAGCTATTTGACAAGTCGGGGGCCAGCGACTGGGTTCGCCCCGGCATCATGCTGTATGGCGCTACTCCGTTCGAAGGCGCTCAGCAGCAGGCCGAGCGCCTGCGCCCGGTGATGACCCTGGAGTCGAAGATCATCAGCGTACGTGAACTGCCGGCTGGCGAGCCGGTGGGATACGGTGCGCGCTTCGTCTCCGAGCGCCCCACCCGTGTCGGCGTGGTGGCCATGGGGTATGCCGACGGGTATCCACGTCATGCGCCGACCGGCACGCCGGTGAGGGTGGATGGCCAGCCGACCCGCCTGATCGGCCGCGTCTCGATGGACATGCTCACCGTCGATCTGACCGACCTGCCGCAAGCCGGCCTGGGCAGCCGCGTCGAGCTTTGGGGCACGCAGGTTCTGGCCAGCGAAGTGGCCCTGGCGGCGGGCAGCATTCCCTATCAGATCTTCTGCAACCTGAGGCGCGTGCCGCTGCTCTATCTCGGCGTCGAGTGAGTGGCTGCGAGGCGGGGTTTCGTGCCGGCAGATGGTTTCGCTGCATGAGCCTGGCAAACGGGCTCCGATGAGCTGTGTGGGCGAGCATGAACGGAAGTGTTGTAAATTCCGAACGCTATGCCATGATACGAGCAATTTCCATATCACTCCCACAGGGGGCTCCAGCATTGGACGTCGGCGTTCGACTGCAATCGATTCGTAAGCTCAAAGGTCTTTCCCAGCGTGAACTCGCCAAACGTGCGGGCGTCACCAATAGCACCATTTCCATGATCGAGAAGAACAGCGTGAGCCCCTCGATCAGCTCGCTGAAAAAGGTGCTCGGCGGCATTCCCATGTCGCTGGTGGAGTTCTTCTCGCTCGACATGGAGCAGGAAAACCAGATCCAGGTGGTCTATCGGGCCTCCGAACTGACCGATATCTGCAGTGGCGCCATCACCATGAAGCTGATCGGCAAGGCCCATCCTAGCCGTGCCATCACCTTTCTCGACGAGACTTACCCGGCCGGTACCGACACCGGGGACGAGATGTACGCCCATGAAGGTGAAGAGGCCGGCATGCTGGTCGAGGGCAGGCTGGAGCTGACCGTCGGCAACGAGATGTTCATCCTCGAGCCGGGTGACAGTTACTACTTCGAGAGCAGCAAGCCGCACCGGTTTCGCAATCCGTTCGATGTGCCGGCGCGTTTGATCAGTGCCACCACTCCGGCCAACTTCTGATCAATATCCCTGCGACAATATGGGTTGTTTCGGCCTGGCCTGCTTGCCGTTATACTGTCGCCCGCTCGCGAAACCGTGGCCGCGAGCGTGACTAGCCACGAAGAGGGTGTACCGTGAATCTGATGAAGAAAATGCTGGCAGTACCGGCTGCCGTATTGGCCCTGTGGGCAGTGACTGCTCAGGCCACGACCGATGACGCCATCGCCGAGCGCCTCAAGCCAGTGGGCGAGGTGTGCATCATGGGCGAAGAGTGCAAGGGCGTCGAAACCGTCGCAGCTTCCGCCGGTGGCGGTGCTCGTTCCGCTGACGACATCATCGCCAAGCACTGCAACGCCTGCCATGGCTCTGGCGTCCTGGGCGCACCGAAGATCGGTGACACCGCTGCCTGGAAAGATCGCGCCGATCACCAGGGCGGTCTCGACGGCATCCTGGCCAAGGCCATCTCCGGTATCAACGCCATGCCGCCGAAAGGCACCTGCGCGGACTGCTCGGAAGACGAACTGCGCGAAGCGATCCAGAAGATGTCCGGTCTGTAAGACTCGCCTCTTCCATGAAAAACCGCCCTCCGGGCGGTTTTTTCGTATCTGGGACAGGCATGCAACCATGCCGGCCGCGACGCAGTCCAAGCAGCATTCGTCATGAATGCCGCGAGGCGCGTCAGATGCCGCACACCTGTACCCTCGAACAAGCCGTCGACCGTGTATTGAGCGAGATCGACGGGCCGATCCATCTGGGCCTGCCGCTTGGCCTGGGCAAGCCCAATCGCTGGGTCAATGCGCTCTATGCGCGGGTGCGGCAGATGCCGGAGCGGCAACTGACCATCTACACCGCACTGTGCCTGGCGCGTCCGCGTGCCGGTCAGGATTTGCAGCGGCGTTTCCTCGAGCCCTTCGTCGCGCGGGTCTATGGTGACTATCCGGAGCTGGATTTTCTTACCGATCTGCACGCTGGCAGCCTGCCGGAGAACGTGCGCGTCGAGCAGTTCTTCTTCCAGCCGGGCAGCCTGCTCGAATGCGAACCGGCGCAGCAGGACTACATCAGCAGCAACTACAGCCATGTCGCCCGTGATCTCGATGCCAAGGGGCTGAACCTGGTTGCCCAGCTCGTTGCCGCCGATAGCGCGCAGCCGAAGCATTTCAGCCTGAGCTGCAACCCCGATGTCACCCTCGACCTGCTGCCGCTGCTGCAACGCCGTCGTGCCGCCGGCGAAACCGTACTCTGCGTTGCCCAGATACACAGCGACCTGCCCTACATGGCAGGCGATGCCCAGGTGCCGCGCGATACCTTCGATATCCACATCGTCGAGGACGAACGCTCCAGGCTGTTCTCCACGCCGAACATGCCGGTGACTCTTCAGGATCACTGCATCGGTCTGTTCGCCAGCACCCTGGTGCGTGACGGCGGTACCTTGCAGATCGGCATCGGCTCGATGGGCGACGCCCTGGCCTCGGCGCTGATGGCCAGGCAGGCGGACAACGCCCGCTATCGCACGCTGCTGCAGGCGCTGGGCGCTGACGAGTGGGCGGACGGGATCGCCTCGATGGGTGGCCTGGAACCGCTCGACCTGGGGCTGTATGGCTGCAGCGAGATGTTCGTCAACGGCTTGCTGGCACTGGCCGAGGCCGGCCTGCTGCGGCGCCAGGTCTACCCCGATCTGCGCCTGCAACGCCTGGCGGTGGGCGGCGCGCTGGACGAACAGGGCCGCCTGCACAGTGTTCAGGCGCTGCTCGACGCCGGATTCCCGGCGCAGCTTCAGCCGAGCGAGCTCGATTGGCTAATTGGCAGCGGTCTGTTGCGGGGCGATGTGCAACTGGAGGATGGCTGGCTGCACCTGCCAGATGGCAACCGCGTCCCTGCCGACCTGAGCGATTCGCAGACGCAGGCCTGTCTGCTGCCCGGCCTCGGCAGCGCACGCGGTGGCGTGGTGCTGCATGGCGGTTTCTTTCTCGGCCCGGAGGCGTTCTATCGTCGTCTGCGTGAGCTGGATGAACCCGAGCGGCAGCGCTTCGCCATGACCGGTATCCGCTACATCAACGAGCTGCATGGCGAGGAGGCGCTCAAGCGCCTGCAACGCCGTGATGCGCGCTTCATCAACACCGTGTTCACCATGACCCTGCTCGGCGCAGGAGTCGCCGATCAACTGGAAGACGGTCGTGTGCTCAGCGGTGTTGGCGGGCAGTACAACTTCGTTGCCCAGGCCCACGCGCTGGAGGACGCACGCTCGATCCTGCTGCTGCGCAGCTGGCGCGAGTCCGCTGGCGAGGTGAGCTCGAACATCGTCTGGGAGTATGGCCACACCACCATTCCCCGGCACCTGCGCGACATCGTGGTCAGCGAGTACGGCATCGCCGACTTGCGCGGCAAGACCGATGCCCAGGTGATCGAGGCGCTGCTCTCGATCAGCGACTCGCGCTTCCAGCCCGGGCTGATCGAACAGGCCCGGCAGGCCGGCAAGCTGCCGGCGGATTTCCATCTCGATCCGCGCTTCACCCACAACCTGCCCGAGCGCCTGGAAAGGCTGCGCGCCGATCATTCGTCGCTGTTTGCCGAATACCCCCTGGGTAGCGACTTCAGCACGGTGGAGCAGGATCTGCTCAGGGCCCTGGGCTGGCTCAAGAGCAAGCTGCGTCTGACCGAGGTGCTGGAACTGGGCAAGGCCACGCTCGATGCGCCGGAGCCGGCAGCCTATGCCGAGCATCTGCGACGCATGAGCCTGGAGGCGCCGGACGGTGTACGCGAGGCGTTGTACCAGCGGTTGTTGCTGGCTGGCCTGGAGGCCACCTGCGGGTCTTAGGCTGTGTACGAAATCGGTGATGCTGCGTTGAAAACGCTCTGAGAATGCTCATTTACAACGCGTAAACTGCGCTTCTTCGAGCGATTTCGCGGGGCCGCCATCGGTATTGCCCGACCTTCGCTCTACAGAGCCTAGTCGAGGAAGCGTACCTGGCCGTTCTCCAGCGCCGCGACGCGAGCCAGCGACTCCACGCGGTAGCCTTCGCTTTCCAGCAGGTTGCGGCCGTCCTGGAAGGATTTCTCGATGACGATGCCGATGCCCGCCACCTGCGCGCCGGCCTGCTGGATCAGGTCGATCAGTGCCTTGGCGGCATGGCCGTTGGCGAGGAAGTCGTCGATCACCAGAACCTTGTCGGCAGCCGTCAGGTGGCGCGCGGAGATGGCGATGGTGCTTTCGGTCTGCTTGGTGAAGGAGAACACCTTGGAGATCAGCAGGTCGTCCTTGAGCGTCAGCGACTGGAACTTGCGCGCGAAGATCACCGGGATACCCAGCTCGAGGCCGGCCATCACCGCCGGGGCGATGCCCGAAGCCTCGATGGTGACGATCTTGGTGATGCCCTGACCGGCGAAGCGCTGGGCGAACTCGTGGCCGATCTTCTGCATCAGCGCCGGGTCGATCTGGTGGTTGAGAAAGGCGTCGACCTTGAGTACCTGCTCCGAGAGCACGATGCCTTCACTGCGTATCTTCTGTTTCAACGACTCCACGGTCGATCCTCTGGGCTGCGCAGAAAAGCCACGGATTTTCGCTCAAAACCTCGTGCCTTGTGTAGTGCAACCTTGGACTGGCCGACGGCCGTGGTGACCCGGCCAGGCAGGAAGGTCGCCCGCCATACCTGACCAGGGCGGCAGATTCTCAGAAGATGTAGTCCGTGGTCAGGAAACTGGATTCCCGATTGCGGATGATCTCGCTGATGAGCGTCTTGTTGTCTTCGTCGAAGCGGGTGGCCACGAGCGTGCGGATGGAGAAGACGCGCAAGGCATCGTGCACCGACAGGGTGCCTTCGGCGGAGTCCTTGCGCCCGTTGAACGGGTAGGTGTCCGGGCCGCGCTGGCACTGGGCATTGATGTTGATGCGCCCGACCTGGTTGGCGAAGGCGTCCACCAGCTTGCCCACGGTCGCGGAGTCATTGCCGAAGAGGCTCAACTGCTGGCCGAAGTCCGATTGCAGGACATAGTCGATCACGGTCTTCAGGTCGCGGTAGGGAACGATGGGGACGACCGGGCCGAACTGCTCTTGCTGGTACACACGCATCTGCGGCGTCACCGGATACAGCACCGTCGGGTAGAAGAACGAGCCGCGTACGTCGCCGCCTCCTGCATTGGTGATGCGCGCGCCGTGGGCTACGGCATCGGCCACCAGATCACTGAGCAAGCCGGTCTTGCCCGGCTCGGGCAGGGGCGTCAGGGCCACGCCGGGTTCCCAGGGCATGCCCGGCTTGAGGGTGGCCAGTTTGCGGTTGAATCGTTCGAGGAAGTCATCCACCACCGCTTCATGGACGAACAATATCTTCAGCGCGGTGCAGCGCTGGCCGTTGAACGACAGAGCGCCGGTGATGGCCTCGCTGACCGCGTTATCCAGGTTCACGTCGGGCAGCACGATGCCGGGATTCTTGGCATCGAGCCCCAGTGCCGCACGCAGGCGGTGCGGTTTCGGGTGCAGCTTCTTCAGCGCGCTTGCGCCCTTGTTGGTGCCGATGAAAGCGAAGACATCGACCTTGCCGCTGGCCATCAGGGCGCTGACCGTCTCGCGTCCGCTCCCGTAGATGACGTTGATGACGCCGGCAGGGAAGCTGTCGCGAAAGGCTTCGAGCAGTGGGCGGATCAGCAGCACGCCAAATTTGGCGGGCTTGAACACCACCGTGTTGCCCATGATCAGCGCGGGAATCAGTGTGGTGAAGGTCTCGTTGAGCGGATAGTTGTACGGCCCCATGCACAGCGCCACACCCAGGGGTACCCGGCGAATCTGCCCCAGCGTGCCCTGCTCCAGCTCGAAGCGGCTGGAGCGTCGATCCAGCGCCTTGAGGGCTTCGATGGTGTCGACGATGTAGTCGCAGGTGCGGTCGAACTCCTTTTCCGAGTCCTTGAGATTCTTGCCGATTTCCCACATCAGCAGTCTGACCACGGCATTGCGCTGCTCACGCATGCGGCTCAGGAAGGTTTCCACATGCTGGATGCGCTCGGCCACACGCATGGTCGGCCAGGCGCCCTGGCCATTGTCGTAGGCGCGAACGGCCGACTCCAGTGCCGCCAGCGAGGTCTGTGCATCGAGCAGAGGCGTGCTGCCGAGGATGACCTGCTCCTCGCCCGTTTCGGTGCGCAGGTGGATCGGGCTGCGCACGGTGGCCAGTGGGCCATGCCAGTGCTGCAAGGCACCGTCGAGCAGGTATTCGCGCTGTTCGATCGGCTCGCCCGGGCGGTACTGCTCGGGGATGTCGTCGATGGATGGGAAAAGCTGAGCTAGCGGGCTGGTTGCGGTCATGTTTCTTACCTCGTGATGATCGGTGGCAACTACGCACCCTGCATGCCAGCGTTTCATTTATTTGTTGATATCTGTGTTCTGTTTGTGGAATTTACGCAGTTTTGTCAATGAAACCTGTAGGTATCTAACACACTTGAATATGTGGGAGCGGTTTTCGAATTACACAGGGATCACCGGCGCGGCCTTCGGTATCTTCCGCTAGGTATCTGAATGAATTGAGCTTTGTGAGTCGAAATGTAGCAGCGTATGCACCAGTGTGTAGCGCTGTATCAGGCTCAAGCCGCGAAGCGTAAGCCTCGGGAATGTGACAGTTACGCGATCTTGCCTGAATCGGAATGCTCACCCTGAAAAACCTCGATGCGCCCCCGAGAGTGGCCTCTGATCAGGGGATACGAGGGGTTGTCCGGCATTGGACGCCGACGCGGCCAGGCCTGGCGCCAGCAGCACGCCTTGTCGCCGACTGTTTTTGACCGGATAAAACCACATGTCCACAAAATTGTGTTCAGTGGCATGTGCACTGCACTGAATATCCGTCATCACGGTCGAGATGACCGAAGTCAAACAGGCAATGCAATGAATGATCTGAAACCGAAGTCGGACAGCGCCTACGATGTCGTCGTCATCGGTGGTGGCGTCGTCGGCTGTGCGATGGCCCGCCGCTTCACGCTGGAAGGCGCCAGGGTGCTGCTGCTGGAGAAGGGCGCGGACATCCTGTCCGGTGCCAGCAAGGGCAACAGCGCGATTCTCCATACGGGCTTCGATGCGCCCTCGGACAGCGTCGAGCTGGAATGCATGCAGGCCGGCTACCGTGAATACCTCGACATCCACAAGCGGATGAACCTGCCTGTGCTGCGAACCGGTGCGATGGTCGTGGCCTGGAGTGACGAGGACATGAGCAAGCTCGACGCTATCGTGCAGCAGGCGCATGCCAACGGCGTGGGTGATGTGCGTTTCATCGATGCCGAGGCGATCCGCCTGCGTGAGCCGAACCTGTCGACACGCGCCCTGGGCGCGGTCGAGGTGCCGGGCGAGTTTCTCATCGATCCCTGGTCTGCACCGTTGGGCTATCTGCTTCAGGCGGTGATGGCCGGTGCCCAGGTACGTTTCGGCACGGAGGTGCAGGGCGGTTTCTTCGAGGGTGGCCAGTGGCTGCTCGATACGTCCACCGGCTACGTCACGGCCACGACCGTGATCAACTGCGCCGGGCTGTTCGGCGACCGCCTCGAAGAGCGTTTGCTGGGCCAGGCGTCTTTCAGCATCCACCCGCGCAAGGGGCAGTTCGTCGTGTTCGACAAGGCTTCGGCGAAGCTGCTCAACGCCATCGTTCTGCCGGTGCCGAACGAGCGTACCAAGGGGATCGTGCTGACCCGGACGATCTTCGGCAACCTGCTGGTCGGGCCGACTGCCGAGGAGCAGGACGATCGCCTGCATGCCGGGCTGGAGTCCGAGACGCTGGGGCAACTGATCGAGGCGGCGGTTGAACGGGTACCGGGTCTGGCCGGCATGCCTGTCACCGCGACCTATGCGGGGCTGCGCCCGGCGAGCGACAAGAAGCACTATCGCATTCACCAGGTGGCGGAGCGCAACTGGATCACCGTTGGCGGCATTCGCTCCACCGGCCTGACGGCTGCGCTGGGGATCGCCCGGCATGTCTTCCGGCTCTACCAGCGCCGGCATGATGCGCTCGACGAGAGAACCCTGAAGTGGCCGAGCATGCCGAATCTGGCCGAGCATCAACCGCGTGATTACCAGCGGCCAGGCTATGGCGAGATCGTCTGTCACTGCGAGATGGTGACTCGTCGCGAAATCGAGAATGCCCTGCAAGGGCTGCTGCCACCGGGCGACCTCGGAGGGCTCAAGCGTCGTACGCGGGCCTGCATGGGGCGCTGTCAGGGATTCTATTGTGGGGCGCAGGTCGCCGAACTCAGTGCCGGCCGCCTGGCCGTTCCGCTTGCAACAGGTGTTTGCCATGAAAACCGCTGATATGCAGAACGTCGATGTCGCGATCATCGGTGCCGGGCCGGCCGGCCTGGCGGCTGCCGTCGAGCTGCGGCGCCAGGGTATCGACGAGGTGGTGGTGATCGAGCGCGAAGCGGTCGCCGGGGGATTCCCCGTCACTGTGGACATCCGCCTTTCGGTTTCCGGGAGTACGGCCGGATCTACAGCGGGCCGAGCTACGCACAGCGCAACGTCGAGGAGGCGCAGAAGGCCGGGGTGCGCATCCTGCTCGGGTACAGCGCCACTTGGCTGGCAGCGGGCGGATGCATCAAGGGCGTATCTCCGGACGGCGCGTTTGGCATCCAGGCCCGGCGGGTGCTGCTGGCGACTGGTGCGCGAGAGGCGCTGCGCTCCGCGCGTCTGCTGGGGGGGATCGACCGGTTGGCGTCATCAATACCGGTGCGTTGCAATCCTATCTGTACCTGCAGCACCTGAAACCCTTCGAGCGCCCGCTGATCGTCGGTACCGAGCTGGTCAGCCTGTCAGCCGTGTTGAGTTGCCGCCGAGCCGGCATAAAACCCGTGGCGATGATCGAGCGCAACGCGCGGGCGACCGCCCGCTGGCCGTTGTCGCTGTTCCCGCGGCTGTGCGGTGTGCCGATGCACTACGGTGCCGAGCTGGTGCAGATCAACGGTCTCGGCCGGGTCGAGTCGGCCAGCGTCCGGCTGGCCAGTGGCGAGGTTCGCGAATTCGCTTGCGACGGTGTACTGCTGACCGGCGAGTTCACGCCCGAGTCGAGCCTGGCGCGCATGAGCGATCTGCGCATCGACAGCATGAGCGGTGGCCCGGTGATCGACCAGTTCGGGCGCTGCTCGGATCCTGTCTATTTCGCCGCCGGCAACCTGTTGCGCCCGATCGAGACCGCGGGCTGGTCGTTCCGCGAAGGGCGGCGCGTCGCGGGGCTGATCGTGCGGGATCTGCGCGGCGAACTGCCGCTTGCCGGGGAGGGTGTCGATGTCCGCTGTGGCAGCGCCCTGAAACTCTGCGTGCCCCAGGTGCTGGTGCCGGGAGCGGTCGCGGGCCTGAAGCACCTGCAACTGCGCGTGAGCACGCCCACCTCGGGGCAGCTGGTGGTGCGGGCCGATGGCCGGAACATCTGGTCAAAACCGCGATCCTGTCTGCCCGAGCGGCGCATGCTGGTGCCCATAGCCGAGCTGGCTGTTCCCGAGGGACCCGGCAACTCGAAGTCGACTTCATTCGCCGTTAACAGCCTTTGCCGAGGGGAGTGCAAACCTTGCGTATCGCAGCTCTAGACCAGGGAACCACCAGCACCCGTGTGCTGGTGGTTTCACACAACGGCAGTGCCGACATCCAGCTCGCCCTGCGCCATCAGCAGCATCATCCCCATCCCGGCTGGGTCGAGCATGACCCACTGGAGTTGCTGAGCAATCTGCAACGCTGCATCGAGGCGACCGGTCGCGTGGATGCCATCGGCCTGGCCAATCAGGGGGAAAGCTGCCTGGCCTGGGATGCTCGAACCGGCGAGCCGTTGTCGCCGGTCATCGTCTGGCAGGACAACCGCACCGCCGACGAGATCAGCCGTCTGCGCGCGCAGGGCGGCGAAGCGCTGACCCTTGAGCGTGCCGGGTTGCCGCTTGATCCGTATTTCTCCGCCTCCAAACTGGCCTGGATTCTGCGCAACCTGCCCGCCGCACGGCAGGCTCAGCGTGAAGGACGGCTGCGTCTGGGCACTACCGACGCGTATTTCCTGGATCGACTGACCGGGGTCTTCGCCACGGACGTCACCACGGCTTCGCGTACTTCGCTGATGAATCTGGCCACCGCGCAGTGGGATCCCGAGCTGTGCGCCCTGTTCGGCGTGCCGCTCGAAGCCTTGCCGGAGATTCGCGATACGGTGGGGCATTTCGGTGAGGTCGGGGCGACGCCGGTGACGGCATCGCTGGTCGATCAGCAGGCCTCGCTCTATGGCCACGGCTGCCGCAACCCCGGTGACGCGAAGATCACCTTCGGTACCGGCGCCTTCGCGCTGACGCTGACTGGCGAGGACATCATCCGGGCGCCCGAGAAAGGCCTGCTGGCAACCATTGCCTGGCAGATCGACGGCAAGCCCCAGTACGCCATGGACGGGGGCGTGTACGACGCCAGCGCAGCGGTCGAATGGGCCGGCCGGCTCGGGTTGTTCAGCGACTTTTCCGAGCTGGCGGCATTCGATCAGGCGCCGGCCATTGGTCGCCAGCTGGCTTTCGTGCCGGCGCTTTCAGGTCTCGCCTGCCCGCACTGGGATCGCAGCGCGGCTGCGCTGTGGGTCGGCATGAACGCTGCGACCAGCCGGCAGGACATGTGCCAGGCACTGCTGGAAGGCGTGGCACTGCGCAGTGCCGAGGTGATTTCGGCGATGGACGGGTTTCTCAACGTGACCGACCAGTTGTCCATCGATGGCGGCCTGGCGCGTAGCCCCTACTTTGCCCAGTTCCTCGCCGATGCCCTGCAACGCTGCATTGTCACCCAACGCTTCGATGAACTGACGGCCTTCGGTTGCGCTGCGCTGGCGGCCAGGGGCGTCGGTGTCGACCTCGCGCCCCCGCGCAACACCAGCACCAGTTTTCGGCCGAGAGTCGATGCCGGTGTGGCCGGTCAGTGGCGCGAAACGTTCGCCGATGCGGTGACGCGTTGCCGCAACTGGCGCTGAGGCAACGTCCGGCGCTTCAGGATCGTGCCCAGGCGGCTGGCTCCATGCGGTTCAGCGCAGGGGCCTCGTGAACCTCGACGTGAGCGGCCTGCAGGGCCTCGGCCAGTGCCCCCAGCGGTTTGCGATCCGTGATCAGGCGGTCGATGCGGCTCAGCGGAAAGACTTCGAAAAGCGCCCGTCGGCCCATCTTCGACGAGTCGGCGATGACCGTCAGGTAGCGGGTTCTGGCAATCATCGCGCGGGTGATCTCGGCTTCCTCGATGGAGAAGTCGAAGGCTCCGTCCGGGTTGAGGGCGCCGATGGTGACCACCGCATGCTCGGCGTTGAACCGGGCGATCTGCTCCAGGGCCAGAGCGCCAGTGTTCTGCGCGGACTCGGGGCGGTACTCGCCGCCGATCATGAACACGCGATTGCCACTCGCACCGATGCTGGTGGCGATCTGCAGTGAATTGGTGATCACGGTAATGCGGCTCAGGCGCGACAGCTCGCGGGCGAAGAACAGCGTCGTGGTGCCCGTGTCGATCAGAATGCTGTCGCCTGGCGCATACAGACCCGCGGCATAGCGGGCAACGGCCTTCTTCTCGTTGGCGAACTCGTTCATCCGTGTCTGGAAGGCATTCTCATGCTCGCCGCTGGGGGGAAGGGAGGCGCCGCCGTGGTACTTGGTCACCTGGCCGTTGTCGGCAAGCTCGGCGAGGTCGCGGCGGATGGTCTCCTGCGAGGTGCCCAGGGTTCTGGCCAGTTCATCCACCGAGATCCTCTCGCGCTGGCGAAGCAGTTCGAGAATGTGTTGCCGTCGTTCATTGGGGCGCATATCGCATCCTGAAGCTGTTACCTGATCGCCACAAAACGGGGCGCGGTTGTTACCTCGGCACACCTTTGAGGCGAAAGAAGAGAGCAGAGCTGCCGAGCTGGTGCGCGCGTTTGCGCAGGTTGCGGGTTTCGTGCGGTCACGTCTCGGCTTGCAGCGCTGTCGTTGCGGGCATTATAGATGGAACTCACAGGAATGCTGACTGATTTGGTTGTTATCAACGGTCATTCCCACATTTAAACCTCAAAATGGCATGCATAGTGGTTGATATGTCCGTGTCCCACAAGGGTTGCTGCGACGGCCCGAAGGGGCGACGAGAACGGCTGAACGCGGGGATGCGAGGGGCGGCGAGAGTCGCCGATGGCCGGAGCGGGAGTGCTGGTCGAACGACAGAACACGCCTCTGCGTGAGAGGCGCCATATAGAAAGAACCTTGCGTTGGCGATCTGGGCGTCAAGTAAGAAGACTAGGGTGAATGTGATGGCAGAGTTCGGAAACTTCGTTATCTATCTGATAATGATCGGCGCAGTGGTGGGGGCCTTTGCTTCCGTGGTCAGGCCACAAAGCGGCCTGGGGAAGGAGTTCGTCAACGGAATCCACTCCATCGGGCCGGTATTTCTCGCGCAGGCGGGGATCATGATTTCGATCCCTTATCTGTCGAAGCTTATATCTCTGGTGCTTGGCCCGTACTTCGCGGCCATGGGGTCGGACGTGTCCATCGCGGCCCTTTCCATCATCGCCGTGGATATGGGCGGCTATCAGCTGGCCGATGCGCTGACGGCCAACCGTGACATGTGGATCGCCGCGATGATCGTTGGCTACACCTCGGGGGCGACCATCGTCTATCTGATCCCGGTCGGGCTGATGATGCTGGAGCGCAAGGATCACAAGTACCTGGCCCTGGGAGCCATGGCCGGCCTGATCAGCATCCCCTTCGCGGTGCTGGCGGCGCTGATGATGATCACCCTGTTCAACCTGCCGGTGCGCGACATCGTCTCGACCAGCGCGCAGGCCACGCATCTGCTGACACTCGATTTCCTCGGTGCGCTGAAGCTGCTGGCGCCGCTGTTCGTCTTCTGCTTCCTGCTCGCCGCAGGCCTGCGTTACCGCGCCACCATGATGGTGAACGGCTTCCTGATCTTCGGCAAACTGATGGACGCCTTCATCAAGATGATCCTGGCCTTCGCCATCGTCGAGCACTTCACCGGGTTCTTCTCGAAAACCGTGGGCTGGGGGTTCGACCCGATGTTCGCCGACGAGAAGGAGCTGTTCCGCGCCATCGAGATCGCGGGCTACATCGGCATCATGCTCGCCGGCACCTTCCCGATCTGCTACCTGTTCAACAAGTACTGCCGTCGCCCGATGGAAATGCTGGGTCGCCAGCTGGGCCTTTCCGCGCCCGGCGCCGCTGCCTTCGTCATGGTGCTGGCGAACATCATCGCCGTGTATCACATGTTCAAGAGCATGAATGCCCGCGACAAGGTGCTGTGCGTGGCGATGGGCGTCTGCGCCCAGGCCACCATCGGTGACCACCTGGCGTTCACGGCCAACTTCCAGCCGTCACTGATCATGCCGATCCTGCTGGCCAAGCTGTTCGGTGGCCTGCTGGCCGTATTCATCGCCGTGAAGATTTCCGTCCCGGCAGCCAACCGTTATGAGGCCCAGGAGCAGAGCGCCGAGACCCTCGGCAGCTCAGCGCTTCGCACGGCCTGATCGACACGGGGGCTACGGCCCCCGAATTCCAAGTAGAAAGAGGTTCGTTATGCGCAAGATTTTTCTCGCCTGCCCCTACAGTCATGCCGATGCGGAGGTCGTTCATGAACGCTTCCTGGCCTGCAATGCGGTGGCGGCGACCATCATCGAGTCCGGCAACTGCGTGTTCAGCCAGGTATCGATGTCCCATCCGATCAACCTGGCCTTCGAGAACAGGGACAGCGCCGCGATCGGCAAGCTGTGGGGCCCCGTGGACGCCGTGTTCATGGAGGCCATGGACGAGCTGATCATCCTCGACCTGCCCGGCTGGGATCTGAGCTCCGGAATCAAGCGCGAAATCGCCTTCTTCGAGCAGAGAGGGCGCAAGGTCAGCCTCTGGTCGGATGTCTCGTCGCAGTTCGAGTGAGTGCTGCGCCGAGCCCTTGAGGCCGCCTGGAGAGTCCCGGGAGCCCGTTCACGACCGTCATGAGTGGGAGCGATACACGCCACTGCTTCGTGCCATTGGCGTGAGGCGCCGGTCTCTGGATCCCCGCCTGCGCGGGGATGACGGGGATGGGGCGCGGTTCTCCATTGCGTCGTTCCCGCGCAGGCGGGAACCCGCAAAGGCGCAACGAACGACGGCGCTTAAACGCGTGGCATCGACAAGTTGCCGACAAAATGGCCGAAGTAGAAGTTGAAGAGCGCAAGCATGCTCTAAAAAGCCCGGCGCTTCTCCCTGGCTAACGCAAGGCATCGTGGTCGTCAGGCGCTCTTGTTGAGCCGGCGCAGAATGTCCCTGGGAATACCGCGGGTATCGAGGGGCAGCTTGTCCGGTGCCGGTTCCAGGCCCAGTTCATGCAGCCAGTTCAGCGCATATTCGCGCAGTTGCCGGCTCTCGTAGGCTTGCCACTGTTCACGAATGCCTGGAAAGGCCTCGATCTCGTAGTGGAACGCACGCAACGGCTTGCGCCCGGTGAGCGCGGCGCTGAGCAGCGGATGGGCGTGCAGGTCGTCGAGGGTGAACAGGAACGACTCGCGCAAGGCCACCCGCTGGGAGATGTCGAGATTGGGCACCTGGCTGTAGCGGTCGGGGTCGAGTTCGACCTGCTGACGCTGTTCGCTGGCGTGATCCTCGGGTGACAGGGTCATGACTGCACCGCTTTCCAGATCCAGCCAGTTTTCCAGCTGTTCGCGACCGTTGATCAGTTGCGCCAGGGCGTCGATGTCGAGCGTGAATGTGCGCATGGTCGTAGCTCCCCGTGTCTGAACGATGTCTTCTTCTGACTGGCAAACATGACAAGGGTGCCAGCGCTGGCGAGCGTGTAGATTACAACGGACGCTTCACCCGGTTGCCGTTGATGGCCGCCGTGGAGAGCGTCATCCACCCTGCGCCGTGGCGCGCTGAAGGGTTTTCAGCGCTTGAGCATCGCCCGCATGCTGGCCAGGGCGTCGTTGCCACGCGCGGTCTTGACCTCCACGGGGGCATCCTCCTGGCCTTCCCAGACCAGGTCTTCCTGCGGCAGTTCGTCGAGGAAGCGGCTCGGCGTGCAGTCGATGATCTCGCCGTACTGCTTGCGCTTGGCCGCGTAGGTCAGCGCCAGGTTGCGTTTGGCGCGGGTGATGCCCACGTAGGCCAGGCGTCGTTCTTCCTCGATGGTGTCGGCCTCGATGCTGGAGCGGTGCGGGAGAATCTCCTCCTCGAAGCCGATGATGTACACCGAGGGAAACTCCAGGCCCTTGGAGGCGTGCATGGTCATCATCTGCACGCCTTCGGCGCCTTCTTCCTCTTCCTGCTGGCGCTCGAGCATATCGCGCAGCACCAGCTTGCCGATGGCGTCCTCGATGGTCATGTCGCCGTCTTCATCTTTTTCCAGCGTGTTCTTCAGTGCATCGACCAGGAACCAGACGTTGCCCATGCGCGCGTCGGCCACCTTGTCGCTGGAGGCGTTCTGCCGTAGCCAGTTCTCGTAGTCGATGTCCATCACCATGCTGCGAATCGCCGCGATCGGATCGTTCTGCGCGCACTCCTGACGTACGCGATCCATCCAGCGGGTGAAACGTTGCAGGCGTTCGGTGAAGCGGGCGTCGAGGTGTTCACCGAGGCCGATCTCGCCAGCCGCCGCGTACATGCTGATCTTGCGTTCGTTGGCGTAGTTGCCGAGCTTCTCCAGGGTGGTCGAGCCGATCTCGCGGCGCGGCACGTTGATCACCCGCAGGAAGGCGTTGTCGTCGTCCGGATTGACCAACAGGCGGAAGTAGCTCATCAGATCCTTCACCTCCTGGCGGGCGAAGAAGCTGGTGCCGCCGGACAGGCGATAGGGAATCTGGTGGTGCTGCAGCTTCAACTCCATCAGCTTGGCCTGGTAGTTGCCGCGATAGAGGATGGCGAAGTCGCTGTAGGGGCGCTGGGTGCGCAGGTGCTCGGTGAGGATTTCCAGTGCCACCCGCTCGCATTCGGCATCTTCGTTGCGCGTGCGAATCACGCGAATCTCGTCGCCATGGCCCATCTCCGACCACAGCTGTTTCTCGAACACGTGCGGGTTGTTGGCGATCAGCACGTTGGCGCACTTGAGGATGCGGCTGGTGGAACGGTAGTTCTGCTCCAGCATCACCACCTTCAGCGAAGGGTAGTCCTCCTTGAGCAGCATCAGGTTTTCCGGGCGCGCACCACGCCAGGCGTAGATCGACTGATCGTCGTCACCGACCACGGTGAACTGGTTGCGCATGCCCACCAGCATCTTCACCAGCAGGTACTGGCTGGCGTTGGTGTCCTGGTATTCGTCGACCAGCAGGTAGCGGATGCGGTTCTGCCACTTCTCCAGGATGTCGGCGTGTTCCTGGAACAGCTTCACCGGCAGCAGGATCAGGTCGTTGAAGTCCACCGCGTTGTAGGCCTTGAGGGTGCGCTGGTAGTGCAGGTAGACGACGGCGGCGGTCTGCTCCTTGGGCCCGCGAGCGTTGGCCAGGGCCTCGTCCGGCAGGATCAGGTCGTTCTTCCAGCTGTCGATGCAGTTCTTGATCTCGTCGGCACCGTCATCGCCGGAATACTCCTTCTGCATGATGTCGGTGAGCAGCGCCTTGATGTCGCCGTCGTCGAAGATCGAGAAGCCGGGCTTGTAACCCAGGCGTGCGTATTCCTTGCGGATGATGTTCATGCCCAGGTTGTGGAAGGTGGACACGGTCAGGCCACGCGCTTCGCTGCCCTTGAGCAGGGTGCCGACACGTTCCTTCATCTCGCGCGCGGCCTTGTTGGTGAAGGTCATGGCGACGATGTGCTGAGCGCGTATGCCGCAGTTCTGCACCAGGTGGGCGATCTTGCGGGTGATCACGCTGGTCTTGCCGGAACCTGCACCGGCGAGCACCAGAAGCGGGCCGCCGACATAGTTCACGGCCTCTTGTTGCCGGGGGTTCAGTCGGGACATGGGATCGTTCGCAGGAAAAATGGCCGCGCATTTTAACAGGCCTGAGCGCTTGTGCCGCGACCGTCCGGAACTGTGGCCTGGCGCACGGAATTGAATCTTGGCGCGCTGGGTTGCCGGGACGTATGCAGTACTCTGGTTCTACTTGCCGGTTTTTTGGCTATACCTCAGGATGTACGTTCGTTTTCACCCGGATGTGATTGATTAGACGTCGATTACGGCGCGTTCAGGCGACACGATCGCCATCATTCTTGTTGTCATTGGGGGAGGTCGCTTGTCCACGCTCGTCGAACCCATGCGGTTGGTGCTGCTGGCGGATTCGCCAGGCTGGGCCGAATTGTTGCGCGAGCAGTTGGGCGTGTTGGGTAGCCCCTTCCCGCTGATCACCGCCCCCTCATGGGTGGCGGCAAGCAATCTGTTCGACGACAACGCCAGCGGTCTCGTGCTGGCCACGCCGGATCGACTTCCCCAGGCCAGTCAATGTCCCTTGCCGATGGTGCTGCTGCTCGATGAAGAGCCCGGCGAAGAGCCGACCGGCGTCAGCGACTGGCTGGTGCGCGACAATCTCAGTGCCGATGTGCTGCGCCGCTGCCTGCGCTACGTGCGTGAACAGGGCAACCTCAAGCACACGCTGCAACGCCTGGCCGAGCAGGATCCGCTGACCGGCATCGCCAATCGCCAGGGCTTTCAGACCCTGCTCGCGGCTCGTCTGGGTGAGTGCAATGGGCGCGGCCTGGTGCTCGGCCATCTCGACCTGGACAACTTCCGCCACGCCAACGACGCACTCGGCTACCAGGGCGGGGATCGTCTGATCATGCAGGTGGTGGCGCGACTCAAGGGCTTGTTGCAGCCCTGCGACCAGTTGGCCCGCCTGGGCAGCGACGAGTTCGCCTTGCTGCTGGACGTGCGCCGTGACCCGCAACGCGTGGAGCGCCTGGCCGAACGTATCACCGAGGTGCTGGCCGAGCCCTATTGGGTCGATGGCGAGAGCCTGTTGGTCGGTTGCAGCCTGGGCCTGGCGCACGCCCGAGCCGGCGAAGGCGCCGATCCGCTGCTGTGGCATGCGCATATCGCCATGCAGCAGGCCAAGACCCAGCAGGGCTGTGTATTTCATGTCTACGACGAACGCCTCAATCGCAATGCGCGCAGCCAGGCCGACCTGGAGAGCGAGCTGCGCCGTGCCCTGCGCCGCGACGAACTGGAGCTGCACTACCAGCCGCGTCTGTGTCTGAAGACCGGGCGTATCGTCGGCCTGGAAGCACTGGTGCGCTGGCAGCACCGTGATCGCGGCTTGCTCGCGCCCAACGAGTTCGTGCCGCTGGCCGAAGAAACCGGCCTGATCGTGCCGCTCGGTTACTGGGTCATTTCCCGTGCCCTGCGCGACATGCAGTGGTTGCGCGGCCGTGGCCTGCCGGCGTTGCACATGGCGATCAACCTGTCGTTTCGGCAGTTTCAGGACAGCCAGTTGCTGGCCACGCTCAGCCGCCTGATCGACGAACGAGGGGTGGATGCGCAGTGGCTGGAGTTCGAGTTGACCGAAACCGCGGTGATGCGCCGCAGCGATCAGGTGCAGCAGACCATGCTGGCGCTGGGACGGCTTGGCGTGCGCTTCTCGCTGGATGACTTCGGCACCGGCTTTTCGTCCTTCGTCCATCTCAACAGCCTGCCGATCACCCTGTTGAAGATCGACCGCAGTTTCGTTGGCGGCATGAGTGAGCGCGCCGAGAATCGCCAGTTGGTCAGGGCGATGATCAACCTGGCGCACAATCTCAATCTCGAAGTGGTGGCCGAAGGCGTGGAGAACGTCGAGCAGCTCGACATGCTGCGCCAGTTCGGCTGCGATCAGGTACAGGGTTTCCTGATCAGCAAGGCGGTACCGCTGGCGGAGCTGGCGCGTTTCCTGGTGTTCGGCATGCGTCAGCCGCTGCTGAGCGGAGGCCCGGCCTAGGGTGTGCCGTGCGCGCCGCCGCAATGACGGTCACGACAGGCAGGCCGCACCCTCTGCTGCGTTTGGCCGTTGCAGGCGTGCCGTCTTCCATTCGAATCCCAGCACCAGGCCGGTGGCTGTCACCGCCAGGCCGGCCGCCAGTCCCCACCAGACGCCATGGGCGCCCCAGCCGAGCGGGAAGGCGAACAGCCAGGCCAGTGGCGCCCCTATGCACCAGTAGCCGCTGAGGCCGATCAGGAAGGTGGTTCTGCCGTCGTTCAGGCCACGGATCGCGCCCATGGCGATGCTCTGCAAACCATCGAACAGCTCGAACCAGGCCGCGATCGCCAGCAGGCTCACGGCCAGGGTGACGATCTCGGCGAAGGCCGGATCATGGCGGTCGAGGAACAGCCCGATGATCCACTCCGGCAGCAGCCAGAACAGCAGCGCGAACACCAGCATCAGCGCGGCACCGAGTCCCATGCCGAGGTGGCCGCTGAGACGTGACAGGTGCGGGTGCCCGGCGCCGTAGTGCAGGCCGACACGAAAGGTCACGGCATAGGACAGCCCCTGCGGCACGATGAAGGCCAGTGCCACCGTCTGTATGGCGATCTGATGCGCCGCCAGCTGCGTGCTGCCCAGCGCGCCCATGCACAGGGTGGCGAAGGTGAACAGCCCTTGTTCGGCGGCGTAGGTGCCTCCGATGGGCAGACCCAGGCGCAGCAGGGCGCGCATCTCCGAGCGCTGCGGGCGGCCGATGCCTTGGCGCAGCGTGTAGAGGCGATAGTGCGGGGCCATCAGGATATACAGCGCCAATGCCAGCGCCATTGCGCTGCTGACCAGTGCGGTGGTCATGCCGATGCCGCTAAGGCCCAGGCTGGGCAGGCCGAACCAGCCCTTGATCAGGGCGTAGTTGATGAGAAAGTTGGCGGCGGTGCCGCCGATGCTGATGGCCATCACCGGGCCGGGATGGCCGATGGCGCTGGTGAAGCCGCGCAGGGCCATGAAGCACAGGTAGCCAGGCAGGGCCAGCGACAGCGGGCGGAGGAATTCCATGGCCTGGCTGGCAGCGCCGGGATCCTGACCCAGATGCGGCAGCAGCGGGCCCAGGCCGTTGAGGCACACTGCGCTGACGATCCCCAGCAGCATGGCCAGCCACAAGCCATTCTGGATCAGGCGGGTGACGCCGCCGGAGTCGCCGGCGCCATGGCGAATGGCGACCAGGCTGCCCACCGCGGCGATCACCCCGGTGCAGAAGATCGAGAAGATGAAATAGCAGGTGGCGCCCAGGGCGCCGCCCGCCAACTGCTGGGGGCCGAGCATGGCCATCATCAGCGTGTCGGTGAAAATCATCAGCGCATGGGCCAACTGGGCGGAGATCAGCGGGCCGGCCAGGCGCAGCAGCGCACCCAGCTCGTGGCCAAGGGACTTCTTCATGATGAGTAAAACTTCGGCAGGACAAGCATCCCCCGGATTCTCGAGTGATGCACAATGACGGCTATTCTCGGGTTTGTACCCGATGGCCACAAAAGGAAAATAGCCATGCCAGGCATGATTGAAACTCATGGATGCATGCAGTGACCCGTCGCCTGCCGCCGCTCTATGCCCTGCGCGCGTTCGAGGCCGCCGCCCGGCATGCCTCTTTCACCCGTGCAGCGGAAGAACTGGCCATCACCCAGAGTGCGGTGAGCCGACATATCCGCACGCTGGAGGACTACTTCGCCTGCCGCCTGTTCGAACGTCGGGGGCGCAGCCTGCAACTGACCGACCCTGCCCGTGCCCTGCTGCCGGGGCTGAGCGAAGGCTTCGATGCACTGGAGCGAGCCAGCGCTGCCTTGCGCATCGACGACGAGGTGCTACGACTGAAGGCGCCTTCGACCCTGACCATGCGCTGGCTTCTCGCACGCCTGTCGCACTATCGCCTGGCCAACCCGGACAGCGAAGTGCAGCTCACCAGCGCCTGGATGGATGTGGACAAGGTGGACTTTCGCCATGAGCCCTTCGACTGCGCGGTGCTGTTGTCCGACGGCCAGTTTCCGGACGAGTGGGAAAGCGCCCTGCTGTTCGAGGAGTGGCTGATCCCGGTGTGCGCTGCCGCCGATAGTGAGACCGGCCCCTGGTCGCTGGAGCGTCTACAGGCTGCCGAGCAGTTGCACCCGACCCCGGATCGGCGTGACTGGCGGCGTTGGTTGCAGGCTACCGGCCTGGGCGAACGGGTGCCGTTGAAGACCGGCCAGCTGTTCGACATGCTCGAACTGGGCATCGTCGCTGCCGCACGTGGCTACGGTGTGTCCATCGGCGATCTGCTGATGGTGGCCGAGGACGTCGATGCCGGCCGGCTCGGCCTGCCCTGGCCGACTGCGGTGTTCAGTGGAGACAGTTACTACCTGGTATGGCCGCGCGGACATCGTGCACAGGCACGTTTGCAGCGACTGCGTGATTATCTGCTGGCGGAGGTCGCGGCGATGCGGTTGCCGGCCGTGCAGCGCATGCTTTGACGGGACATGCGGGATTCTTTTGATAACAAATGATGGCCATTCGGCAGACGTCAATTGACCTACCATACTACTCGGGTATCCTGCCGCGCCCCGGTTCCAGGTTGTCTGATGACACTGGCCGGCTCATCCCTAGTTCCGTTCGGCCTGCCACCCTGAGTCAGGCCTTGAGAGGCCTGAATGACCCCTCCTCGTTCCCGTATCGCCCTGCAGCTCGCTGTTGCGCTGGCGCTGATGCTGGTTCTGCTTATCAGCATCAGTACCCTGTTCGCCCTGCGCTCGCTGAACAATGCCAACCTGGTGACCCGCGCCGAGCATCTGGGCAGTGAGGCGCGCCTGCTGGCCGACCAACTGGACACCTTCCATGGCAGCCTGCGTGACAGCACGCAGCGTCTGGCCGGACTGTTCGAGCAACGTTTCAGTGGCGGCCTGCAGGCACGCGCCGACGAGCGCGTCACGGTCGGCAGCCTGCAAACCCCGGCGCTTTACCTGGGGGCTACGCGCCTCAACAACGACTTCACCGAAGTCGACGACTTCACCCACATGACGGCCGGTGTCGCCACGGTGTTCGTGCGCGATGGCGAGGAGTTCGTGCGCATCACCACCTCGCTGACCAAGCAGGACGGCAGTCGCGCGCTCGGCACTGTGCTCGATCACCAGCACCCGGCCTACCAGCGCCTGCTGGCCGGCCAGAATTACGTCGGTCGTGCGCTGCTGTTCGATCGCTACTACATGACCCAGTACACGCCGGTACGCGATGCCGGAGGGCGGGTGATCGCCGTGTTGTTCGTCGGCTTCGATTACACCGACGCGCAGAATCTGCAGATGCGCAACCTGTCCGACTTCCGCATCGGAACTACCGGCTCGCTGGCGCTGCTCGACGAGCAGGGCAAGTGGCTGGTTGCGCCTGCCGGTGCCGTGACGATGACCAGCCTGCCCGAGTCGCTCGCCGAGTTGATCGCCGACACCGGCAAAGGTGGCTTCTGGAGCGATGGCCGTGATGAGTTCTACAGCGTCGCCATGCCCTTTGCCGGAGGCCCCTGGACGGTACTGGCGAGCATGCCGCGCGAAGAAATCCAGGCCGTCACCTGGCGAGTCGGCACCCAGTTGGCCATCGGCAGTGCGCTGACCCTGCTGCTGGCGGTGATTGCCGTGGTCTGGCTGTTGCGGCGCAAGCTGCGGCCACTGGGTGACCTGGTGCAGCAGGCCCAGGCGCTGGGCGCCGGTGACCTCGGTGCGCGCATGGCACAGTCCAGCGACGATGAAATCGGCGAGCTGGCACGCAGCTTCAACCGCATGGGTGAAGCCCTGGCGAACATGGTGGCGGGGATTCGCAGCGCCGCTCAGGATGTCAGCGCCCGCTCGCAGGCGATGTCCATGCTGTCGCGCGATGCCTACCAGGGCATCGATCAGCAGTCCGGCGAGATCGGCAGCATGGCGGGCGCGGTGGAGGAGTTCAGCGCCACCTCGCAGAACATCGCCGACAACATGCGCAGTACCGAGCGCCTGGCCAGCGACAATGCCCAGCAGACCCGCATCGGCCGCACCTCGATGGATCAGGCCTCCGAGGCGCTGGTGCAGATCGCCGAGGCACTGGAGCAGACGTCCCGGGTTATCAATGGCCTGGGCCAGCGTTCCCAGGAAATCGGCGGCATCGTCAGCGTGATCACGGCGATTGCCGATCAGACCAACCTGCTGGCGCTCAATGCGGCCATCGAGGCGGCGCGTGCCGGTGAGCAGGGGCGTGGTTTTGCCGTGGTCGCCGACGAGGTGCGCAACCTGGCCGGGCGTACTCGCGAGGCAACCAACGAGATTTCCGCGATGATCGGCAGCATCCAGAGCGAGACCAGCAGTGCCATCGCCACCATGGAGCAGGGGCGCCAGCTGATGCAGGACGGCCTGGAGCGCAACGCCAAGGTGGCCGCAGCGCTGGCGCAGATCAGCGAGCAGAGCGAGGCAGCGGGTGAGCAGTTCGCCGCCATCACCACCGCTACCAGCGAGCAGAGCAGCACCGCGACCGTGCTCAGTGCCAACCTGCAGAGCATCGCCCAGGCCAACGGCGAGCAGCGTGAAGTGGTGGCCAACCTGGCCGATACCGCCCGTGAGCTGGATCGTCTGGCCGCCCAGTTGCGCCAGGAGGTCGAGCGTTTCCGCTGAGGCGCTCAGCCCATCGCCGGCCGATATTGCAGGGCTTCGGCCAGATGGACGCGGGTGATCGACGGCTCGTCCGCCAGGTCGGCCAGGGTGCGCGCCACCTTGAGCACCCGGTGGGCGGCGCGCAGGGACAGCCCGAGGCGTTCGCAGGCCTGCTCCAGCCACTGGCGATCGGCGTCGCTCAGCACGCAGTGCCGACGCAGGCCGGGCAGGTCGAGGAAGGCGTTGGCCACACCCTGGCGTCGTAGCTGCCGTTCACGTGCCTGCGCCACTTTGGCGGCGGCCTGGGCAGTGCTTTCGCCCGCCTGTGGCGCGACCCCCAGCGCCGTGCTCTCGCGGGCCACCGTCAGGTGCAGGTCGATGCGGTCGAGCAACGGGCCGGACAGCTTGGCGCGGTAGCGCTGGGTCTGCTCCGGCGTGCAGCGACAGCGGTTGCTCGGGTCACCCATGTAGCCGCATGGGCAGGGGTTCATGGCCGCGACCAGCTGGAAGCGTGCCGGGAAGCGCACCTTGTCCCG
This sequence comes from Ectopseudomonas oleovorans, assembly GCA_045291465.1. Taxonomy (GTDB): domain Bacteria; phylum Pseudomonadota; class Gammaproteobacteria; order Pseudomonadales; family Pseudomonadaceae; genus Aquipseudomonas; species Aquipseudomonas oleovorans_B. The sequence goes on from CP152345.1 coordinate 661,693, forward strand.
CGCCCGGGCGATGACGATGTGGCCACTCTCCAGCGGTTCGCGCAGCACCTCGAGCACCTTCCTGTCGAACTCCGGCAGTTCGTCGAGGAACAGAATGCCCTGATGGGCCAGGGTGATCTCGCCGGGTTGCGGGCGACTGCCACCCCCCACCAGGGCGGGCCCGGAGGCGCTATGGTGCGGATTTCTGAAGGGCCTCTGCGGCCAGTGTTGCAGCGGCGCATGGCTGGCCACCGAGTGAATGGCGGCGACCTCCAGCGCCTCGCTCTCATCCAGCGCTGGCAGCAGGCCGGGCAGGCGGCTGGCCAGCAGGGTCTTGCCGGTTCCTGGAGGGCCGCTGAGCAGCAGGTTGTGCGACCCGGCAGCGGCGACCAGCAAGGCACGCTTGGCGGCCAGTTGACCCTGAACCTCGGCCAGATCCGGATAGGGCAGGCTCTGCCTGAGCAGACCCTGGGCCTGATAGGGCTCCAGGGGGCGCTGCCGTTGAGGTGGGCGGCTATCTGCAACAGATGCTCGACGGCGATGACCTTCAGACCGGATGCCAGGCTGGCCTCTTCGGCATTGACCTTCGGCACCAACAGAGTGCGCCCGGCTTCACGCGCCGCCAGCGCGGCCGGGAGTACGCCCTGCACCGAGCGCACCGCGCCGGAGAGCGCCAGTTCGCCGAGGCATTCGTATTCGTCCAGAGACTGGGCGGGTACCTGGCCGCTGGCAGCGAGAATGCCCAGTGCTATGGCGAGGTCGAAGCGGCCACCATCCTTGGGCAGATCGGCAGGTGCCAGATTGAGCGTGATGCGTTTGTTGGGAAACTCGAAGGCCGCATTGAGAATCGCGCTGCGCACGCGATCCTTGCTTTCCTTGACCGCGGCTTCCGGCAGGCCCACCAGGGTCAGGGCTGGCAGGCCGTTGGCCAGGTGCGCCTCGACGGTGACGGCTGGTGCTTCGACGCCGACCTGGGCGCGGCTGTGGACTATCGCCAGGGACATGATCACTCCTTGATCAGACCCACCTGGGTGGGCCATTGAAAACGACCGGCGTCGGCGCTGCCAATTTACGGGGCCGTCATCGGCCCTGTCTGTCTCGTCCGGGTCTTCAACGGCCTGCCGACTCAGTCGGTGGGCGGGTTCAGCTTGGCTTCCAGTTCGGCCACCTTGGCTTCCAGTGCCTCGAGGCGGGCGCGGGTGCGGGCCAGTACCACCATCTGACTGTCGAACTCGTCCCGGCTGACCAGATCGAGCTTGCTGAAGCCGCTTTGCAGCAATGCCTTGAACTGAGCTTCCAGTTCGGCGCGTGGCAGGGGGCTGTCACCACTGAACAGGCGCGAGGCGTGGCTACTGAGGGTGTCGAGCAGAGCTTTGGGCGGGAGCATGGGCGGGTTCCAGAAACAGATGGCGGGCAGTATAGCACGCAGGTCGAAACCACGGCCCTGGCGCCGTGGCGCACAGTTTTCGAGCGCCTGTCGATGTATTGATGCACCAATACTGTGCGTTGTTTCTCGCGGGAATCACCGGTCACGTCCCATGCGCGACCGCAAAGTCCTGAAACATCAGGCTTTTGACGTAGCTGGCAAGCTTTCTGCTTAGGGCCTGGTGACGCATGCACCGATGCAGTACCGGGGCGTCAGGCGAAGCGTGGGGAGTGTTTCGCCAGGAGCGATTGATGGGTATCGGCCACGCCAGCCAGGGCGGTCGGTGCATTACAAAAGCCGGACACTGCGCTTAGACTTGCCGAGGGCTGAGAATTCCTGGGGCAAGTCAACCTAATACGGGAGAGAGTTCATGAAGCTAGTCACTGCCATCATCAAGCCGTTCAAGCTGGACGACGTCCGCGAGTCGCTGTCTGAAATCGGCGTGCAAGGCATCACCGTTACCGAAGTCAAAGGCTTCGGTCGTCAGAAAGGTCACACCGAGCTGTATCGCGGTGCCGAATACGTGGTCGACTTCCTGCCCAAGGTGAAGATCGACGTGGCCATCGCTGACGATCAGCTGGATCGCGTCATCGAGGCCATCACCAAGGCTGCCAACACCGGCAAGATCGGTGACGGCAAGATCTTCGTGGTCAACCTGGAGCAGGCGATTCGTATCCGTACCGGCGAAACCGATACCGACGCGATCTAAGCCCAACCGCCGCCCCCACCCCAGAATCGTCCCAGGAGTTAAATCATGACTCTGCGAAAAATCGCAGGGCTTGGAGCCCTTTTGTCTCTGCTTTCCCCCGGCCTAGCCATGGCCGAGGAAGCGACGCTGAATTCCGGTGACACAGCCTGGATGCTGACCGCCACCGCGCTGGTTCTGTTCATGACCATTCCGGGCCTGGCCCTGTTCTACGCCGGCATGGTGCGTTCCAAGAACGTCCTGTCGGTGATGATGCAGTGCTTCGCCATTACCGCTCTGATGAGCATCCTGTGGTTCGCCTATGGCTACAGCCTGGCCTTCGACACCACCGGAATGGAAGCTGGCGTCACCAACTTCAGTTCCTTCGTGGGCGGCCTGGGCAACATGTTCCTGGGCAATCTCACCAAGGAATCGTTGACGGCTGCCTTCCCGGAAAGCGTCTTCGTTACCTTCCAGATGACCTTCGCCATCATCACCCCGGCGCTGATCGTCGGTGCGTTCGCCGAACGCATGAAGTTCTCCGCCATGCTGGTGTTCATGGCTGTCTGGTTCACCCTGGTCTATGCGCCGATCGCGCACATGGTCTGGGGTGGCGATGGCGCCCTGATGTGGGACTGGGGCGTGCTGGACTTCGCCGGTGGCACCGTGGTGCACATCAACGCCGGTATTGCTGGTCTGGTGGCCTGCATCATGCTCGGCAAGCGCAAGGGCTACCCGAGCGTGGCCATGGCTCCGCACAACCTCGGCTACACCCTGATCGGTGCCGCGATGCTGTGGGTCGGCTGGTTCGGCTTCAACGCCGGCTCCGCTGCCGCGGCTGACGACACCGCTGGCATGGCCATGCTGGTCACCCAGATCGCCACCGCCGCTGCGGCCCTGGGCTGGATGTTCGCCGAGTGGATCAGCCACGGCAAACCGAGCGCGCTGGGCATCGCTTCCGGCGTGGTTGCCGGCCTGGTCGCCATCACTCCGGCTGCCGGTACCGTGGGTCCGGCCGGGGCGATGATCATCGGTCTGGCCGCCGGCGTCATCTGCTTCTTCTGTGCCACCAGCCTCAAGCGCAAGCTGGGCTACGACGACTCCCTGGATGTCTTCGGCGTGCACGGCATCGGTGGCATCGTCGGTGCCCTGCTGACCGGCGTCTTCGCTGCGCCGGCCCTGGGTGGCTTCGGCGAGGTGGAGAACATCGGCCTGCAACTGTGGATTCAGTTCAAGGGCGTCGCCTTCACGGTGATCTACACCACCATCGTCACCTTCGTGATCCTCAAGGTCATCGATGTGGTCATGGGCCTGCGCGTCACCGAAGAGGAAGAGTCGGTCGGTCTCGACCTGGCCCAGCACAACGAGCGCGGTTACATCCTGTAAGTACATGGGCCTGTCGCTGCGACAGGCCTGAAGCACACGGAGTGCGCCCGGAGCCAACACGGGCGCCTCGACCGAACAGCGCATGAATAAAGCGCGCCGGCAAGAGGTGAAAAATGGACAACACGGCATTGACTGCATTGCAGTACGGTTTCGATACCTTCTACTTTCTGATCTGTGGTGCTCTGGTCATGTGGATGGCGGCAGGTTTCGCCATGCTCGAATCCGGCCTGGTTCGCGCCAAGAACACGACCGAGATCCTGACCAAGAACGTGGCGCTGTACGCCCTGGCGAGCGTGATGTACCTGGTCATCGGTTACCACATCATGTACTCCAGCCCCGAAGGCGGCATCATTCCCAGCCTGGGCTTCCTGATCGGTGACGAGAACGCGGTCGATGCCGTTCTGGCGGGGGGCGACGATGCGCCTTACTACTCCGCACGTTCGGATTTCTTCTTCCAGATCGTGTTCGCTGCGACCTGCATGTCGATCGTTTCCGGTGCCGTTGCCGAGCGTATGAAACTGTGGGCGTTCCTGGCCTTCGCCGTGGTCATGACCGGTTTCATCTACCCGGTACAGGGCTTCTGGAAGTGGGGTTCGGGTTTCCTCAACGAAGCCGGCTTCCTGGACTTCGCCGGTTCCGGCGTGGTGCACATGGCGGGTGCCTCCGCCGCTCTGGCGGGTGTCATCCTGCTCGGCGCCCGCAAGGGCAAGTACGGTGCCAATGGCCAGGTCAACGCCATTCCGGGCGCAAACCTGCCGCTGGCCACTCTGGGTACTTTCATCCTGTGGATGGGCTGGTTCGGTTTCAACGGCGGCTCGCAGTTGAAGATGAGCACGATCGAAGATGCCAATGCCGTGGCCCAGGTGTTCGTCAACACCAACATGGCTGCTGCGGGTGGTCTTCTGGCTGCGCTGATCGTCGCGCGCATCCTGTTCGGCAAGGCTGATCTGACCATGGCGCTCAACGGTGCTCTGGCCGGTCTGGTGGCTATCACCGCCGAACCGCTGACGCCCAGCGCCCTGCAAGCCACTCTGATCGGTGGTGTGGGTGGCGTTCTGGTGGTCTTCTCGATCCTGGGCCTGGACAAGGTGAAGATCGATGATCCGGTCGGCGCCATCTCGGTACACGGTGTAGTGGGTATCTGGGGTGTTCTGGCGGTATGCCTGACCAACCCGGATGCCAGCCTGGGCGCGCAACTGCTGGGTATCGTCAGCATCTTCGCCTGGGTCTTCGGCGCCAGCCTGATCGTCTGGGGCATCATCAAGGCGGTGATCGGCCTGCGCGTCACCGAGGAAGAAGAATACGAGGGTGTGGACATTGCCGAATGCGGCATGGAAGCCTACCCGGAGTTCACCGGCAAGAAATGATTGCGCGATAATCATCAAGGGCGCCTTCGGGCGCCCTTTGTTTTTTCTGGCGGCACGCTAGAATGCGCGCGCTGGAGCTTTTGGAGAGTCGACGATGTGGCTGCAACGCGTGATTGGCCTGCGTCCGCGTAGCCGCGGTTTTCATCTGGTGACCGAGGAGCTGCTCGATCAATTGCCGGAACTGGCGGGTTACCGAGTGGGTCTTTTGCACCTGTGGCTGCAACACACGTCGGCATCGCTGACCGTCAACGAGAACGCCGACCCGGCGGTGCGGCGCGATTTCGAGCGCTTCTTCAATCGCCTGGTGCCGCAGGGCGAGTCGGGGTACGAACACGATGATGAAGGGCCGGACGATCTGCCCGCGCACTTCAAGGGCAGTCTGCTGGGGTTTCAGCTACAACTGCCGATACAGGATGGACGCTTGGCCTTGGGCACCTGGCAGGGGATTTATCTCGGCGAGCATCGCGATCAGGGCGGTGCCCGGCGGGTAGTGGCGACCCTCCATGGCGAGGCTATTTGAATTTTTCCGGTCGGGCAGTGAAGCCTGCGCGACTGGTCTATAACTAACCTGCTTTTCGCAAGTCATGAGGTTGAACATGAGCGACGAAGACCTGGAACAAGACGATCTGGAAGGGGCTGACGAGGACGAGGGTGAGGAGCTGGCTGCTGCCGATGATGGCGACAGCGGCGACGATGAAGGTGACGGCGAGGTCGTAGCCAGCGGCAAGAAGAGCAAGGCCAAGGCTGCCGATGTCGACGAAATGCCGAGCGTCGAAGCCAAGCAGAAAGAGCGTGATGCGCTGGCCCGCGCCATGGAAGAGTTTCTCGCCCGTGGCGGCAAGGTGCAGGAGGTCGAACCCAACGTGGTTGCCGACCCACCCAAGAAGCCCGACAGCAAATACGGCAGCCGCCCCATCTGAGGACGGCACGCTGCAGAGAACCCGCCAATCTGGCGGGTTTTTTGTACTCGGCACATCCCTGTGCCTCACCCCTTCGGGGCTTGCGCGCAAAAAGCGCTCCCGGCGTTTTTGTGTCCTGCCATCCCTGGCGGCCCCCCTTGCGGAGCCGACGTCAACAATCACTCCCGGCGATTTTTTGTGGCCGCGATCAACGCGCATCGCGGCACGGCGTTGGGTGCGCCGTGCGCACCGATCCTGTTCGTGTATTGGGTGGTGCGCGCAGCGCACCCTACCGTTAGCGTGTCCAGCTGGAGAGCAGTGCCGGTAGCTCGGCGAGGCTGGTGATCTGCGCGTCAGGCAGCGTATCGGCGTCCCAGCTGCGTCCCTGGGGGTTGAACCAGATCGCCCGCAGACCGGCTGCCTGAGCCCCGGCGATGTCGTCGCTGGGGTGGTCGCCGATGTGCACGGCGCGCTCGGCGGCAACACCCGCGCGGCTCAGCGCTTCACGAAAGGGCTTCGGGTCGGGCTTGCCGATACCCAGCTCCTCGGCGCACAGAGCGAAGCGGAAGTACTCCGACAGACCCAGGCGGCGCACGTCGGCGTTGCCGTTGGTGATCACGCCCAGCATGAAGCGCTCGGCCAGTGTCTCGAGCGTCGGATGCACTTCGGCGAACAGCTCGACCTGGTGGCGAGCACCGAGAAACACCTGAAAGCCTGCCTCGGCCAGGGCCAGGGCCTCGTGGTGCGGGTAGCCCGCGTCCTCCAGCGCATGGAACAGGATGCGCCGGCGCAGCTCGCTCAGGCGATGCTTGAGCATCGGCTCCGCATCCAGCAGGCGGCTGCGTACGGCCCACAGGTGCTCGATCGGCACCGCACCCAGGCGCGGCGCATGCAGGGCCAGCCAGTTGCGCAGCGCGGCTTCGGCGTCCTGCATCACCGGGGTGACGTCCCACAGGGTGTCATCGAGGTCGAAGGTGATCAGTTCTATGCTCATTCGGAACCGCCTTTGCGCTTGGCGCGCGGATGGGCCTGGTCGTAGACGTTGGCCAGGTGCTGGAAATCCAGGTGAGTGTAGATTTGCGTGGTGGCGATATCGGCATGACCGAGCAACTCCTGTACCGCGCGCAGATCCTGTGATGACTCCAGCATATGGCTGGCGAAGCTGTGCCGCAGCATGTGTGGATGCAGGTGCTGGCCGAGTTCGCGTACGCCGGCCTGGCGCACGCGCAGTTGCACGGCACGAGGGCCGATGCGACGGCCCTGCTGGCTGATGAAGACCGCGCCGTCTGCCGGGTTGGCCAGGCGCCGAAGTGGCAGCCAGTTCTCCAGGGCCTGGCGCGCCATGCTGCCCACTGGCAGTTCGCGCACCTTGTTGCCCTTGCCGCGCACACGCACCAGTCCGGCGGCCAGATCCAGCCCATCGAGATCCAGCCCGACCAGTTCCGACAGGCGCAGGCCCGAGGAATAGAACAGTTCGAGCATGGCCTGATCGCGACGGGCGATGAAGTCATCCTCCACCGCACCGTCGAGCAACTGTGCGCTGCGATCGGCATCCAGGGTGCGTGGCAGGCGTCGTTCGCGCTTCGGTGGGCTGAGGCCGTTGGCGGGATCGTGGCGGCACAGGCCTTCACGCAGCAGGTACTGATAAAGCCCGCGGGTGGCCGAGAGCAGGCGCGCCAGGCTGCGGCTGGACAGGCCCTGCTGGTGCAGGCGGGCGATCAGGCGGCGCAGATTGCGTGTATCCAGGGCTGCCCAGTCGGCCAGGCCCTCGGCTTCGCAGAACGCCAGCACCTTGCCCAGGTCACGTCGGTAGCCGTCCAGGGTGTGCGGCGACACCTGGCGCTCGCGGCGCAGATGTTCGAGATAGGCGTCGAGTTCAGCGGCAAGCTTCACGCTTCAGGCTCCGGTGTCGTGCAGGGATTCGCGCTGCGTCCACCGGTGGTGATGGATGACGCAGGCCATCCACCTTACGCGATCTAGCGCACCGAGCGCAGCGGCGTGGCGAAATTCGGCAGCACGCGTGCCAGCACTTCGGCGATGTAGCCGAGAAACAGCGTGCCAAGCGAGCTCTTGTAGTGCTGCGGATCGGCGCTGCCGATGGCCAGTACGCCGTGCAGGCCCTGATGGCTGAGGCTGACCACGGCGGCGGAGCCGACCTTGCCGGCCTCGTCGGCGCCGAACAGGAACTCCAGTTCGTGCGGGCGCAGCACGCCGCAGATGGTCTTGCCGCCGCTGAGCAGGCCGCCGATCTGCTGGTGGGCTTCGGCCGAGCTGACCGAGCGGCCCACGGGCAGCTTGTTGTCGCTGAACAGGATCAGACCGACGAAGGGCACCTGGAACTCATGACGCAGGCTGTCTTCCACCGCGCTGACCACTTCTTCCAGGCTGCCGGCATCGAGCAGGTCGAGCACCAGGCGACGGGTCTTGTCGAACAGCCGGTCGTTGTCGCGCGCCACGTCCATCAACTGGCCGAGGCGGTGACGCATCTCGATGTTGCGCTCGCGCAGCAGCTTGACCTGGCGCTCGACCAGCGAAACGGCGTTGCCGGGCTGATGCGGGATGCGCAGCTCGGGGATGAGCTCTTCATGGTCGATGAAGAATTCCGGATGCAGGCGCAGATAAGCGGCAACCGTTTCCGAATCGAGCGGCTTGGGAGAATCCTGCTGGTCGGTCATAGGCGAACCTGTCCTTCGTATACGCGTGCAGCGGGCCCGGTCATCATAACGGGCTGACCTTCGCCTGCCCATTCGATGGACAGTTTGCCGCCCGGCAACTCCAGTTGCACGGGCGAATCCATCCAGCCCTGGCGAATCGCTGCCACGGCTGCGGCGCAGGCGCCGGTACCGCAGGCCTGGGTTTCGCCGGCGCCACGCTCCCATACGCGCAGACGCGCATGCTTGCGATCCTGCACCTGCAGGAAACCGACGTTGACGCGTTGCGGGAAGCGCGGATGGTGTTCCAGCTGCGGTCCCAGCTCGTGTACCGGCGCGCTGTCGACATTGTCGACGCGCAGCACGGCATGCGGGTTGCCCATCGACAGTGCGGCCAGCTCGACCGTCTGTCCGGCCACGTCCACTCGATAGCTGAGCGCGGCCTGTTCAGCCTGGAATGGCACCTGCGCCGGCTCCAGGCGTGGCGCGCCCATGTTGACGCAGACCTGACCGTCGTTCTGCACGCGCAGCTCGATGATGCCGCTCTTGGTTTCGACGCGGATGACCTTCTTGGTGGTCAGGCGCTTGTCCAGCACGAAGCGGGCGAAGCAGCGCGCACCGTTGCCGCACTGCTCCACTTCGGAGCCGTCGGAATTGAAGATGCGATAGCGGAAATCGACGTCCGGCTGGCTCGGCGGCTCGACGATCAGCAACTGGTCGAAGCCGACGCCCGTGTGGCGGTCGCCCCACTGCTTGGCATGCTTGGGCTGCACGTGGGCATGCTGACTGATCAGGTCGAGAACCATGAAGTCATTGCCCAGTCCGTGCATCTTGGTAAAGCGCAGTAGCATGTCGTCGCCCTCAGGCCGGCAGCAGGCTTTCGCCGGCATAGAGCTCTTGGACGGTTTCACGGCGGCGCACTTCGAAGGCCTGCTCGCCATCCACCAGCACCTCGGCGGCGCGGCCGCGGGTGTTGTAGTTGGAACTCATGACGAAGCCGTAGGCGCCGGCCGAACGGACGGCCAGCAGGTCGCCCTCTTCGAGTACCAGCTGGCGATCCTTGGCGAGGAAGTCGCCGGTCTCGCAGATCGGGCCGACCAGGTCGTAGGCACGCGCCTCGCCGTCACGCGGCTGCACGGGCGATACGTCCATCCAGGCCTGGTACAGCGCCGGGCGGATCAGATCGTTCATCGCCGCGTCGATGATGGCGAAGTCCCTGTGCTCGGTGTGCTTGAGGTATTCCACCTGGGTCAGCAACACGCCGGCGTTGGCGACGATGAAGCGACCCGGCTCGAACACCAGAGCCAGGTCGCGGCCTGCCAGGCGCTTGCGCACGGCGGCAATGTAGTCGCCGGCCAGTGGTGGTTGCTCGTCGCGGTACTGCACGCCGAGACCGCCACCCAGATCCAGGTGCCTGATATGGATGCCGCGTGCAGCCAGTCGGTCGACCAGCAGCAGCAGGCGATCCAGCGCATCGAGGAAGGGCTCCAGAGTGGTCAGCTGCGAGCCGATGTGGCAGTCGACGCCAATCACTTCCAGGTTCGGCAACTCGGCGGCGCGGGCGTACACCGCCTCGGCCTGCTCGATGTCGATGCCGAATTTGTTTTCCTTGAGACCGGTGGAAATGTACGGGTGGGTGCCGGCGTCCACGTCCGGGTTGACCCGCAGCGACACCGGCGCCTTGACGCCCTGTTCCGCCGCAACGCTCTGCAGGCGCTCCAGTTCGACGCTGGACTCGACGTTGAAGCAGTGCACGCCGACTTCCAGCGCGCGGCGCATGTCGTCGCGGCTCTTGCCGACACCGGAGAAGACGATGCGGCTGGGGTCGCCACCTGCTGCGAGGACGCGTTCCAGCTCGCCGCTGGAAACGATGTCGAAGCCGGCGCCGAGGCGGGCCAGGACATTCAGCACGCCGATGTTGGAGTTGGCCTTGACCGCGAAGCAGACCAGGTGCGGCATGCCGGACAGGGCGTCGGCATAGGCACGGTACTGCCCTTCGATGTGGGCACGGGAATAGACATAGGTGGGCGTGCCGAAGCGCTGGGCCAGCGCGGACAAGGCAACGCCTTCCGCGAACAGCTCACCGTCGCGGTAGTTGAAGGCTTCCATGGCAGGCTCCTGTCAGAGTTCGAAACGGTCTCGGCTGTTGCCGGCGTTGTCGTCGCCCGGCAGGTACAGCGGGCCTTTCTGACCGCAGCCGGCCAGCAGGCAAACGGCGGCGAGGAGCGCGAGGGTCAGTCGCTTCATGGGGCAGTCCTTGAAATAAGCGTGAATTGCGCCGGAGTATACCGACCCCCTGCCACCTTGCCTATGCGCCAGGCGCCCGCCTGGCGGGGCGCTGGCTCAATTCGCGCCTGCATCCGGCATTCGCATCGAAGGCCAGCGTGCCGGCTTGGGTTAGCATGTTGCGAGCAACGAGGAGCCTCGATGGACAATCCCGCGATTCTCGCCGGCTCGGTGTCGGTGGCCTATCTGCAAGGACTGGTCGATCACCTGCAGCGCCTGGGGGTGCCCCCGGAGGTGCTGCTTGCCCATGCCCAGCTGACGCCGGAGGTACTGCTTCAGCGCGATCAGCGTATCGCCGCCAGTGCCTACCTGATGCTGCTCGGTGAAGGCGTGCGGGCGAGTGGTGACGACTGCCTGGGCCTGCACCTGGGTGAAGCCGTACGGCCTGGTTATTACGGTGTGCTGGGCTATCTGATCATGAGCTGCGCCACCCTGGCCGACGCCCTGCATCGACAGGCTCGCTACGCCACGCTGGTGGGCAATCTGGGCCTGGTCGGGCTCGACGACGAGCCGCAGCGGCCTGGCTGCGAGCCGCTGGTCGCGCACAGCTGGCAACCACTGCTGCCCCAGCAGCAACGCCAGGTGAGCGAAGAAACCCTGGCCGGCTGGGTCAGCTTCGGACGCTGGATCAGCGGCCTGGACATCGCCCTGACCGAAGTGCGCTTCCAGCACCCGGCGCCGGCCGATACCTCCGAGCACCAGCGTATCTTTCGCTGCCCGGTGCTGTTCGGGCAGGCGGACAATGCGCTGATTTTCCCCAGAAGGCTGCTCGGTGTGCCCCTGGGCCAGGCCGATGCTCAGGTGCAGGGCATGCTCGACGCCTACGCCGACCGTCTGCTCGGCGAACTCCGCCAGGGCCATAGCGTGATCGATCAGGCACGCCTGGAACTGGCGCGGCAACTGCCCGAACAGGGGCCGGATCTGGAATCCATCGCCAGCGCCCTGGCGCTCAGCCCGCGTACCTTGCAGAGGCGTCTGCGCGACGCGGGCCTGTCGTTCAGTCAACTGGTGGACGAGACCCGCCAGCAACTGGCGCTGCACTACCTGCGTGACCCGGCGCTGGAGCTGGCGGAAATCGCCTTTCTGGTCGGTTTCAGCGAGTCCGGCTCACTCGCCCGTGCGTTTCGTCGCTGGACGGGAGAGAGCCCGGGCGGGTACCGTCGCCACCTTTCCGGCTAGACCGGCTACACCGGTCTGGCGTTTTCGCCTATTTTTCTGCAGTCGCTGCACCTTGTGAGGAAAACCCGATGAGCCTGAGCGAAGCCCGCTTTCACGATCTGGTCGATGCCACCCAGCAGGCGGTGGAGGACATCTTCGACGACAGCGGTCTGGACGTCGATCTGGAGAACAGCGCCGGTGTGCTCACGGTGCGTTTCGATAACGGCAGCCAACTGATCTTCAGCCGCCAGGAGCCGATTCGTCAGCTGTGGCTGGCGGCCCGTTCCGGTGGCTTTCACTTCGACTACGACGAAGCCGAGGGCCGCTGGATCTGCGACACCAGTGACGAGCAACTGGGCGAGATGCTGGTGCGCATCACCCACGAGCAGTGTGGCGCCGAACTGGAGTTCGATGAGCTCTGAGTCTGGCGAGGCGCCGCTGGCGTCGCCCTGCCGGCGCCAGTGCTGCCTGGACGAGCACGAACAGTGCCTCGGTTGTGGCCGCACCTTGCAGGAAATCCTCGACTGGGGCGCGGCCGACAACACCCGGCGGCGGCAGATCTGCCAGGCCGCCACGGAGCGTTTGCGACGAGGCAAACGCCTGCTCTGACCAGGCGGTCTTGTTTATTTGTCCGGCTGTGTTAGGGTCGGCAAGACATTCTGCTGAACCCCGCCTTCGGGCGGGGTTTTGCTTTTTTGAAGAAACCATTCGAGCAGCAAGCCAGAGCGCCACGGTGCGAGGGCTCGCTCCGAACGACTTCCAAGGCTTACGTAAGGAGAGCGCCCGGCATCATGAACAGCACACCTACCATCACCATTACCCGTCTCGATCTGCAGCGTCTGGAGCGTCTGCTCGACAGCCTGGACGAGTTCGGGCCCGGCGCGGCTGCCTTGCAGGCCGAGCTGGATCGTGCCGAAGTGGTGGGGCACGACGAGGTGCCGGCAGGGGTGGTGACCATGAATTCGCGGGTGCACTGCCGTGAAGAGAGCAGCGGCAAGGATTACCACCTGACGCTGGTCTACCCGCAGGACGCCGGTGGCGAGGGCAAGGTCAGCATTCTTGCTCCCGTGGGTTGCGCGCTGCTCGGCCTGTCCGTCGGCCAGCACATAGACTGGCCGGCTCCGGGCGGCAAGCAGCTCAAGCTGACCCTGTTGGCGGTCGAATACCAGCCGGAAGCCGCGGGCGAATACGATCGCTGAGTGATCAGTGCCGCAGACCGATGGCCCCGGACGCTGATCACAGGGTGTCGAGAAAACTGCGCAGGGCGAGCAATTCGTCGCGCGCCAGGCCTAACGGCTCGAAGCGTGGGTCGGTCATGGGGAACAGCGGGTCATCGACCTGCTCCGGCCTGGGTTTAGGTCGGGGCATGCCGACGTTGTAGAAGTTCAGTACGCCCATCAGGTCGGGAAACAGCCCGTTGTGAATCCAGGGGCCCGTGCGACTGACCAGACGTAGCGACGGGGTGCGGAAGCGGCCAACGTCTTCGGCCTTGCCGGTGACCTCGTAACGCCCCAGATCCTGATACTTGCGGCCATAGTAGGTCATGCCGGCATTGTGGAAGCGGTTGTCGGCCAGGGCCGCGCCGAAATGGCAGTTCATGCAGCGGGCCTTGCCGCGATACAGGTGCAGGCCATGCAACTGCTGGTCACTCAGGGCATCCTGGCGCCCCCGCATGAAGCGCTCGAAGCGGGTGTTGCGCGCCGCCCGAACCAGGGTGCGCTGGTAACTGGCCAGAGCTGCGGCGATCTGCCGGCCATCCAGCGGCGTCGTTTCGAAGGCATTGGCGAACGCTGTCGGGTAATCCGTACTGGCGCGCAGACGCTGTACCAGTTCTTCGACACTGAAGGCCATTTCCAGCGGATCGCTGACCGGCATCAACGCCTGCGCTTCCAGCGTCTGTGCGCGACCATCCCAGAACAACGGCTCGACCAGCCCGCTCGCCACCAGGCTGGGGGCGTTGCGTCGTCCGGCCGCGCGGCCATGTCCGAAGGAGACTCGGCGGCCGTCGGCGAACGACAGGTCCGGCTCGTGGCAGGACGCGCAGGCGATCTGTCCGGAGCGCGACAGAGCGGGATCGAAGAACAGCTGCTCGCCGAGCCTGGCCTTGGCCTCGCTGAAAGGGTTGTGTGCCGGTGCCGGGGCGATGTCTGGCAGCGCTGACAGTTCCTGCCAGTTCACATCGGCATCGACATTCGGCGCCGGCCATCGATCCGGCGACTGGCCGTAGGTCTGGCGCAGGCAGGCGTAGCCGGCTGCGTCCGGCTGGGCGCCGAGTCGTTGCAGGCAGTCGTCGGGTTCTGCGCCCAGCAAGCACGTGCTGAACGACAGGGTGAGGAGCATCAGGCGGTTCATGGTCTTGTACGTGTGGCAACGCCGGAGCGGCATGAGCCGGCTCCGGCCTATGGTGGTAGTCAGAAGCGATACCCGATTTCGACCATGAACTGGCGGCCGACCTCGTAAGTCGGGATGCCCGTCGAAGTGGCGCTGCTACTGTCGGCGACCACGGCCTTGTCCAGTACGTTGGTTACGTCAAGGTTCATGAACACAGCCTGACTGGGCGCCGTTGGTACTTCCCAGCCCAGGCGCATGTCCCAGGTCAGGGCCGCGTCGTATCTGTTTTCTTCCCAGACGGCGATGAACTCCCCGTTGTGCCAGACATTGGAGTTGCTGGCGGAGAGGGTCTGTCCCACTTCCGAGTAGGCCGCTCGGTAGCGCAAGAAATTGCTCCAGGTCAGGTGCCACTGGGGAATCTCCGTGATCGTGCTCAGGCGCAGAGTCCAGGGACGTGTGTAATTGCTGGCCGGACGATCGGCGTAACGGATGACGTTGCCCTCATACTGAATCCAGGGATTGGTTACGTAGCGATCATTTTCCCCGTCGCTCGGATAGAGATAATCCGGTGATGAGGATTGGCTATCCATCCAGTCGATCGCTACCTGGCCAGTGTTGCGAGTGCCCCATAAACCGTATGCCTGAAGCGGGGTGATGGTGAGCGTGATGATGTCGGTTTCGCTCGTGCCAATGTTGGCGTAAGTGGTGTAGTTGGCAGATAGCGCGGGATCAGTGGAGGGCTGGTCGATCAGGTTGCCCCTGACCTCCACGACCTGATCGCGCCCCTTGCGGCTGATGTACTTGAGACCGAACTCGAGGCCTTGCCATTGCTGAGTCAGACCGACCATCCATTCGTCGTCGTAGGGGATGTCGAGCTCGCTGAACTTGACCAGGTTGGCGGCATGGGCGGTAGTGACCCAGGGAGCGTTCAGGCTTGCGCGGGTATCGCTGAAGCGCAGGCGGTTGCGGCCATCCTGTAGCTGCAAACTGGTGATGTTGCGTCCGTAGTAACGGTTGATGCCGCCAGTCAGTACCGTGCTGCGATCCGCGAACAGGTCGTACTCCACGGCAAAGCGTGGTGCGACCGTGGTCTTGTTCATGTAGTCGTCATTGTCCACGCGCACACCGGGGCGCAGGCTCAGATTGCCAACACGGATCTCGTTCTGTATCCAGCTCGCCAGCTCGGTGGTGGTGAAGTCGAACTCGCCGGTAATGAAACGGGTTCTGCTGCCCAGATACTGGCCGGGCCAGCCTGCCAGCGTCGGACTTAGCGAACAGGCGTTATCGACTGCGCCGGTGCTGGTGGTACAGGTGCTGGTTGTTCTCGGGGTGACATAGGTGTTGCTTTCGGTCAGTCGCTCATAGCGAACGTGCTGGCGGGATGCTTCCAGACCGGTTTGCCAGTTGTGGCTCATGCCCAGCCATTCGAATCCGTGCCAGTCGGCATTGACTCTGTAGCGCCAGGTTTCCTGCTCCTGTTCGATGTCTCCATAGCCACCTTCCAGGGTCAGGTTGGTGGCGCTATTACCCACGCCCCAGTTCTTGGCTGAGGATTTGCGCCAGGTGAAGTAGTCGTCGTATTCCGAATCGCGGGATTGTTCCAGACGGTTCCAGGACAGGCTGTGTTCGACTCTGGCCAGGTCGCCATCCCAGTTTGCCCGGAAGTTGACCTGAGTGCCCCCGGACTCGGTGGTGAATCCCGAATTGGCAATGTTGCCCCGGAAGTAAGTGTTCTCTTCGGGGGCGTAGGTCACGCTGGACTCCAGTTGCAAGCGTTCACTGGCCTGCCAGAATGCCTTGAGGAAGTAGTTGTCGATCTGCCGTTCCTGCTCCCGCTGCTGCTGCCCCATCGTTGCGACATTGTTGGCCGAGTAGAAACTGGTTGGCATGGTCGAACGCTTCTGGCTGAAGTTGGCCAGCAGACCGAAGTCATCGGTCAGATGACCTTCCAGCGTGGCGCGCAGGATGTTCTTTTCGAACTCTGCCTGCTCGTCATGGTTGGCTGAGTTTTCAAATGCGTCCTGCTGGCGTTCGTCAATGTGGTACTTGGTCCAGGATGAGCGGGTGGTCTGGGCAGATATCCTTCCGCTCAGGTCTTTGCTGGGTTTGCGGGTATTGGCTTCCACCACGCCACCGTTGAAACGGCCATGACTGGCCGGGACATTACTGTCGAAGACCCGAATCTCTTCCAGCAGATCGGTATCCAGAGCCAATCCCTGGCTTCTGCCGGGAACGTCCGCAAGCAGGTTGGGATTGCTCTGAGCTGGGTCGATATCGTTGTTCATGTTCATGCCATCGACCAGAAAGGCATTCTGGTAGAACTTGGCGCCGTTGATGCTGATGTTCGCCGGGGCGATTTCTCCAGGTGTCTTGCTGCTTAGCTGGGCATTGTCGAACTGCACATTGGGATGGATTTTCAGCAGGCTGGTGATATCGCCATTGCCGACCGGCAGACGTTCGATGGTCTGACGCTCGATACGGGTTTCGCCCTGATAAGTCTGCTCCGGCGCCACGACCACGATGTCGGGTGTCAGCAGTGGCGATTCGAGGCTCGCGCCTGTCGGGGGCGCGGGCTCCAGTGTCAGGCTGTCCTCGGTGTTCTGTTTCCAGCGCATGCCGCTGCCTTGCAGCAACTGCTCCAGGGCTTCGCGCGCCGAGTGCTGGCCGTGGCTGCCGGGCGACGTCTGATGGGCGATCAGTGCACTGTCGACGCTGACCTGAATGCCGGACTGGCGGGCGAAATCGATCAGCGCCGTGGCCAGCGGTTGCGGAGCGATATCGAAGCTGTGGCGCTGTTCGAGTTGCTGGTGGGTATCACCGAGTGCGGGTACCGGGACGACAGGGGTCAGCAGCAGGGCCCAGAGGCAGTTGATGCCCAGCCAGTGGCCGGGTTTGCGGGTAAAGGATGTGCTGCAGGTACCACGATGCGCCGATCCGGCCATGTCTCTGTCTCCCCCGAGCGTGGCGCGAAAAGGCGCGCCTGAAATGGTGCGAACGCATCTCAATCACGTCGCAGGCAAATGACGCGGGGGAGTTCAGGATTTTCAGAAAAAGCCGAAAATATTTTCGGCTCAGCGACGCACCACCATCAGCCATGGGCCATAGGTCTCGACCCGACCACCATAGGGTTCGACCATGGCGCGCAGCGCCGCCACCGGGTTGTCCAGGCGATAGGCGCCGGTCACTCGGTGGGCGGACAGATCTCCATCCTGCATCAGGATGAGGCCCGGGCTATGGTGGCGTAGCTGCTGTACCAGGCCACCGATCCGGTCGTTCTGGGCGATCAGCAGATTGTCGCGCCAGGCACCGATCTGCCGAGGCGGCAGCCGGTCGCGCTGGAGGGTGCCCAGGCGTCGATCCAGACGCAGACGTTCGCCTGCCAGAAGAGGCGTATCGAGCAGTTCTGAACGCAGCAGATCATCGCTGACGCGAACCGAACCGTGCTCGACGCTCAGGCTCAGGTCGTTCGCGTCGGCGAAGACATCGAAGGCAGTACCCAGTACTTCTATGCGCGTATTGCCCACCTCGACGACGAAGGGTCTGTCGGGGTCGGGAGCGATTTCGAAGAAGGCGCCACCTTCGTTCAGGCTGACCCGTCGTTGCTCGGCACTGGAGTGATCCTGCAGGCGGCTGCCGGCATTGAGGGTGACGGTGCTGCCATCACTCAGCGCTTGCACCCGATATTCGCCGGTGCCGGTGCGCCAGCCCGTAGCAGGCAGCAGCATGCTCAGCGTCATGATCAGGCAGGCGGCCAGGGCGGCGCCGGCCAGCGGCAGGAAGCGCCGTCGCCTGCGGGCAGGCAGCCGGGGGAGGTGGGCAGCAGGCGTCTGCCACTGATCCGCATGCTGCGCCGGTACCTCGCCGCTGAGCTGCCAGACGCGCTGCGCCTTGCGCCAGGCCCGTGCATGTTCGGGGGCCTGGTTCTGCCAGTCGATGCAGGCCTGACGCAGCGCCTCGTCCTGTGGTTGCGCCTGCATGCGCAACAGCCAGTCCATCGCCATTTCCCAGGCCGGGTCGGTGTTCACTGTGGCGTTTTCATCCATCGGGCTTTCCGGCATGACGTATGGGCGACGATTTCTTTCAGGTCTGCGGAGGTGTGAGTGTCGCATCAGTGGTCGTCGTCGCCCAAGCGGCTGGCGCAATGACTGAGGGCATCGCGCACCAGTTGGTGAGCCAGGCCGATGGAAATGCCGAGGTGGCTGGCGATGTGCTGGAGGGTATGGCCGCCGAGGCGATGCATCTCGAAGGCGATGCGGGTGCGGGTTGGTAGTTCCGCCAGGGCCGTGGCGATGACATCCAGCGCATCCTGGTCGCAGGCCTGGTCTTCCGGCGAGGGGGTGCTGGCGGGCAGGCTGAGCAACTGCTGAGGGCTGTCCGGGTCGCGTTGCTCGCTGGCCGTGCGACGGGTAAGGTCGAGAGCCAGGTTACGCACGATGCGATACAGGTAACCCACCGGATTGCCGATTTCTCCACTGTTTCTGGCATTGGCGAAGCGCAGCCAGGCCTCCTGCACCACGTCTTCGGCCTGGCTGCGAGCGCCTGCGATCGAGGTGGCGTAGTCGATCAGTGCACTGCGATGCGCCAGGTAGAGATCGAGCTTGTGTTGGGCGTCCGTCACGGTGTCGGCAGGCAGTGGAAATGATGGCCAATTATATGCAGTCGAGAATCAATATCAAATGCCGTATGGCACGGATGCTTCTACACTGCAATCATCCCGCTACCCGCAAGGAGGCCTCGTCATGTCCAGTCTGCCCCTGTACTTCCCGCCCACCTACCAGCTGTCGCGCGGCCTGCTTTGCGCCGAGCTGGTGATGATCGCCTACGACCAGTACGAACAGTGGCTGGCGCAGCAGCGCCCACGCCAGCCCGAGCACTTTCACTGGCAGCAACCGCAACTGGACGGCTGGCAGCTCTCCGCGCCGATCTGGAGCGTGCTCAGCGAGTGGCACCTGTTCAACGAGTCCGAGCCCTTCGGTTTCGCCGCCCGTGACCCGCAGGGTGATTGCTACCTGGTGTTCCGGGGCACCGAGTCGGTGCAGGACTGGCTCGATGACCTCGACCTGGATCAGCGCGACTATCCCTGGCAGGCCAACGTCGGCCTGGTGCACGACGGTTTTCTCAAGCTTTATGCGTCGCTGCGTGACCAGGCCCTGCTGGCGCTGGATGACCTGCAACCCCAGGCGCGTCTGTGGGCCTGCGGTCACAGCCTGGGCAGCACCCTGAGCACGCTGGCCGTGCCGGATCTGCTCAAGCGCTGGCCCTCGCTGCTGTTGCAGCATTACAACTTCGCCAGCCCGCGTCTGGCGTCGCCGGCTTTCGCCAATTACTACAACGCGCTGGCAGTGCCGACCTATCGTCTGGTCAACGACAGTGACCTGGTGCCCGAGGTGCCGCCGGCAGACAGCGACCGCTGGTTCTACCAGCACCTGGGCCTGCCGGTCACGTTCACCGCCAGCTACGGGGACGTCGCGGCCAACCACAGTATGAGCGGCTGCTACCTGTATGCCCTGAACAATCCCGATGCGCCGATGAACGGCTAGCAGGTCGTTGAGAAAAATCGACGGAGTCGCAAGCGCAAGGCAGGAGTAGTCGAAAAACGCCTCGGAGGCGCTCCAGATTTTACGCAGTTATCAATGAGCCCTTTGCTCGGGCGCGTGCACGAGCCTGTTGTTGTGAAAACGCAGTCACTGACGGCGCGGTATGCCTTGAGCGAGGGACCGTTGGATAACAGATTGATAGGGTGCAATCGATCGTGTAGGCGATGTTTGATTTTCAACAAATCATCGTCTCTCAAACATTAGCCACACCAATAAAATGCTCCAACAGGGTCAGCGTCAATAATGTTCTGTATGCTGAAGTCCGTAAGCGCCGCCTCCAAGGCATAGTCTATGTATACCGAGCCGGGGTCATCTGGGTTTCTATATTTTATACAGCCTGTGGGGTCTTCTGAAATGGCCGCCCCGTCGCCTAAATAAAGCGCTGAGTCAACACATAGTCTTCCAGTTCCACCGTGCCATGCAGAGCTCGCGAGACTGATATTAAGTATGTCGACTATGTCGTCATTTACCTTGGTGGTGTATAGCTGCCTGCCTGGCGCGTCATGAAATTTGGTATGGGCTCGGCCGTCATGATGCTTGATATAAACATATTCCTCAAATGACATGTCGCTTGGTATGTTTCCGTTCAGGCTTGGGTTCGTGTACCAGCCAAAATATGTCTGAATGTCATTGTAGAATGCCGTTATCTGATTCGCTTGTTCGGGCTTTGAGCCCAGGTGCGCATGATGCAGATTCCATGTACGGTCTATGTACTGAAAGATTCCGGATGCCGTAGAGTCAGGGTTTGCCAAGATCAGCCCTAGCGACGACTCGATAAACGCAACATTGACGGCCAGCTGGATATGTTCATCGGAAAAGCCACGATCATTCCCGTAACGGATGATTTCGTTCTTCACATCTATCTGAGTTTGGGTAAGTGACATATTACGAATGCTCCTTGCATGAGGGTATGGAAACCTTGGAGATTTTCTCCTGCAAATCACCCTGAATAGTGCCTGACTTCTCTCTCGATACCCCTTGCAAGAGCTCGCAGTAACGAAGCGTATCCCCCAGCAAGGCTTGAACGATCAACCCCCTGATCAAGCTGGCATCATCGTTGTCGGTTTCTCGATAACGCGTCAGCCATTCCCGATAAATCTCTGCAGCCGCTGTGCTCGTATCCAGCGACCACTCCAGCCCCAGGCCAGTCGCGTTCAATTCGTACACGATGGGGTAATAGACCTTTCTATTGATAGAGGTGAAATACTCATCAGGCGTCACGACGAACATGACCTTCGAGCCAGCATCTCCTCCGTCCAAACTGTACTCACGCACATAGACCGGCCCCGTGAAGAAATCGATTGCCGATATGAAACCAACGTGGGGGTCGTAGAAACGCAACGTCTTGTGCTTTCCTTCATGGCTGCCGCAAAACACGATAAACGGTCTTTTGTGCTTTTTCGCTGCCAAGGGATACGCTGATGAAGGCACATGAATAACGCTGATCGGTGGGAGATCTGGTGCGCAACCAGGTGACTGCGCATACCGATCAACCAACAGCACGTCGCCCTTGCTGTTCGAGACGGATATTTTTCCACCGTAATACATGAGCGTCCCACTGTCGTCATGAAAGGGAAGGCGCTCGTATTCATAGAGCAATCCATCCTTGACGAGTAGTGTATGCGTCTCATCGTCACTCGAGGCGAATGCCAACGCGTTATGCATGATCATCACAACAGCAAGCAGATAACTCTTTTTCACTGTTCTCACGACCCTCTCCCGCCTACTCAAGTGTCAATGCTTATTTCGTGTATTCATTTGTGTTGCTTGCCGGCAGCGCCACCACGGCCTTCATGAAATTGCCATGTTTCCTGATGGGACGATCCTCTTGTAAGAATCTTTAGTCAATGAAAAATATTCTTACATATTCGCTTGGCGAATCAGAAGCAGTGCCATATAGGGCATGGCTCTGATATCACCTCAAGTTATCGGTCAGGATATGAACCGGCATGTGCGACTGAATGACAGCCAAGCTCTGCGACGACTGCTAGCCGACAATGCACCGAGTTAAATCGTCAGCGAGTACACAGGTGCGACCTGCTCAAGGAGTAATCGATACGGTCGAGAGCAATTTTCGCGAGATTCAAGATTTGCTCACTCCTCAGCCCTGGCGACATTTTTCAGCAGTTTGCTAGGTTCTGTACGAAAAGTGCCTGTGCTCGGTGATGCTTCGTTAAAAACGGGTTCGGAATGCTCACTTACAGCTCGTAAACTCCGCTTCCTCACCCATTTTTGCCTCGCCTGACCTTCGCTCGACGACTTTTCGTACAGAATCTAGACCTGTTGCAACGCCGCGTTCAGGGCATCTTCCAGTTCGCTCTTGTAGCGCAGGTAGTGAACGGTCTGCGCCTGTTGCCCGGCCAGCACGGCAGAGAGATCCAGATCGGTGATATAGAAGGGATAACGTTCGCCGCCGGCGCGTTGCGCGAGGATGTGTTGCGCCACGGCGCGATACAGGTCGCGGCCGTATTCCAGCTCGGAAAATTCACGGTGGTTGCAGTACAGGGTGACGTGACGCTGGCGTCCGTCGCCCGGTTCGACGATGGCCTGGACGTCGTAGAAGGGGTGGCTCAGCGGCGCTTGCGGCGGCGGCCGGCGCTCCACGCTCTGCGCACGCAGTGGCGCATCCGGCAGCAACTGATGGTAGAGCACGTCCAGCGGCGCATCGCCGAGCGGGCTGTCCAGCGGCAACTGGGCGTTGCGTCGGTACAGCAGAGATTGCAGGAAGCGCTGCAAGGGGGTCAGCAGGCTCTGCTCGTCGCGATATGGCAGACGCCTGCGCCAGAGCGCGTTGTGTTCGTCGAGCACGGTCAGCTCGGCCTCGCTGTTCTGCTCGTTGAGGCGGTAGAAGACCTGGATCGACTGCGGCTTGCCCATGGGCAGGATCAGCGCCAGGTCGTTGCCTTCGAGGGCGTAGCGATCCAGATTCAGCGGGCTGTAGAGCTCCTGTTCGGCGCCGAGGTGGTCGAGCAGGTCCGGCAGGTCGCCCAGTGCGGTGTGGCGCACCTGGCCGGGAGCCAGTTGCAGGACGTGATAATGCTGGCGCACCTGTACCAGGTAACGCGATGGCTGGCCGCCCAGGTAGTTGCCGAGCAGGTCGCGCAGCAGCTCTTCGACTCGGGTGGCGATGGCCGCCGCGCGGTTGCGACAGAAGCAGCGAACCTGTAGCTCCGGTGGCGAGCCGTCCGGCGGCAGGCTGTTGAGCAGGTCGCTGAGGCAGTCGAGCAGTGCATCCTCGCCGTCATAGCGGGCGACCTGCAGCTCGTTCCAGCTGTTGAGACTGACCTGGTCGAGAGTCAGCACCAGGTTCTCGCGTACGCCCGAATAACCCAGCGCATCGGTACGCCCGGTGGTCATGTGCACGTTCATCTGGCTGTGCTGCCTGAGTGGGTCGACGCCCACGTTGACCAGCAACAGCACCCGACTGGGTACGCTGGCGCGCAGCAGAGCGGCCTCTTCCACCGGTTGCGGCGGCAGCGGGAAGCACTGTTGCAGGCTGCCGATCAGGTTGGACAGCTCGAAATCGCTCAGGTCGCTGCTGCCCGGATGCTGCGAAAGCCGGGTGCTGGCATCGATCACGCCGTTGCGGTGACACCAGGCGAGCAGTTCGATCAGCTCTCGGGTGCGTTTGACGGGAGCGAAATCCGGCCATTCCTGACTGCCGAGGCTGCCGCTGAACAGTGCCCATTGGTACTCATTGGACGTTTCCGTGCCGGGCTGCTGCACCAGCGTCAGGGTGTCCTCGGCCAGATCCGGGGCGATGCCCGGGTTGATGAATTCCACCTTGCCAGCCTTGCGCTCGAAGGCGGCGTAAAGGCGCCGGCCCAGCACGTTGAGGTCGCGGTTGTTCAGCGAACTGCCGACCTGGGCGCTGCGGGCGAACTGGGTGAGAAAGCGATAGCTGTAGGTCAGCTCGTTGACCAGCACGCGCCTTTCGGCAGCGACCTGGCGCACTTTCCACTGGCTGCGGCTGTCGAGCACGGCGAGCTGGCGGTTTTCCCAGCCCCACTCGCCGGTCAGACGCTCCAGCAACAGGCGTTGCCAGCTTTTGCTGCGCCCCCGCAGTGGTGGCCGGCTGACCTTCTTGTTGACCTTCAGGTACAGGCAGCGCCGCACCAGCTCCAGGCGTTCGCGATCGCCACGGTTGTCGAGATATTCCTCGAGACGACGGTAGACCACGATATAGGGATCGAGCTCGTCGAGATCGAGACGGCCTTCGAACACCGCCTGCTTGAAACGCAGCGCCAGGCACTCGACCTTCGGGTGCTCGCTGGCGTAGACCTCGGTGAGCAGCAGCTTGAGGGCGGACTTGTAGGGCGACTCGATACCCTTGTAGAGCTGCCACATGCCGGCACCGACGAACTCCTGCGCTGGAATCTGCGCCAGATGGCCAAGGTCGAGCACGTCTTCCTCGCGCACGAAGCGCTTGCTCAGCAGGGTGCGGCAGTAGTCGTGGTAGCGGTTCTCCTCGTATACCGGCACCAGCCACCAGATCGGCGTGCGCCCACCCAGCCAGATGGCGGTACGGTAGAACTCATCGAGCAGCAGATAGTGCTGGGTGGTGCCGCAGTCGTCCGAAGTCAGCTGCGCTTCGCGCGCGCCCTGGGTGAAACGCTGCGGATCGACCAGAAAGACATGCACCTCGGCGCCCTGGGTGGCGGCCCAGCTTTCCAGCTGGTCGCATTTTCTGCGCAGATCCTGCAATTCCTGCGCGCCGAGATCCGGCGCGTGGCACAGCCACAGATCCATGTCGCTCTGCTCGGCTTGCGCCACGGTACCCAGGCTGCCCATCAGGAACAGGCCATGCAGCGGTGCGGCGCCCTGGCCGCGCCGAGGCTTGTAGACGAACGAGCGGGTCAGACGCTGCACTTCGGCCAGGCTGTCGTCATCCGGTTCGAAGCCGCTGAGGCCAGCCGGTGTGCTGGCCGAGACATAGCCCGGCAACAGCGGATGGTTGACGTGCAACAGCAGCGGCAACAGCTTGAGAACCAGTTGCTGACGCGTGGAAAGCGCCTCCATGGCCCTTTTCAGGCGTCCCTGGTTGATCTTGAGGAAGCGTGCGCGCAGTTGTGCGAGCACCTTGCGGTCGATGCCGTCGTCGATGTCCGGGCGGATTTCGTGAGTGCGCGTCATGCTCGAACTCTACTGGTAATGCTGCAAGCCTATCAGCGGCGTGCTCGCCAGTGCAGTGTCTGTGACGCTATATCGCCCGCCGCGCCTTTCCCTGAAGGGCGGCCGGCGGGCGCTGCGGATTAAGCGGGAGTTGCCTGGCGAGCCGAAAGGATCGTCAGCAGGGCCTGCGCATGTTCGGCGGCATCGATTCCCAGGCTGGTCAGGTAGCCGCCATCGGCCTGGCTCACCAGGCCCTTCTCATACAGGCGGGTAATGGCGCCCTGGGCCTTGAACGAAGCATTGTTGTGTACCTTCAGTCCTTCCTGGTGGTTGTCCAGGTTGTACAGGGCGAGGATTTCCAGTTCATCGATCAGGTCAGTATTGAATGACTTCATGGTGACTCCGCTTTTTTATTATGGCGTTCGTGCAGTGTAGAGCCCTGCGCCGTGGTTTGCCCGTCGGAAAGCCGCCAGTGCGTCAGAATCTGCTGATAGGTGCCATCCTGGCGGATCTGGCGCATGCCTGCGTCGAAGCGTTGCAGGAGTTTCCTGGCCTGTGGATGGCGACGGGAAAAGGTCAGATACAGTTGCGGGCGATGCACGGTCGCCAGGGGTTCGAACTGCCCGAGCAGTTCCGGGTTGTCTGCCAGTAACGCCTGGGTCGTGCCGCGAAAGGCAACGACGTAGTCCACGCGCCCGCGCTGCAGCATGAGAAAACCGTTGAGGTCGCGGCGTACCGGGATGCGCTGGATATTCGGGTAGTTGTCGAAGCGTTCGCCGTAGGTGTAGCCGATGGTGACGGCCACCCGTTTGCCGACGAGATCCTCCAGATCGTTCACCGCCCGCCCGCCTGCGCGCCCCCAGAGCATGATGTCGTCGCTGAACAGCATCTCCTGTGGCAGCAGGAACTGCGCTCGGATACGTGAGTCGGGCGTGGTGTTGAAACAGGCCGGCAGGCTGCCCGAGCGCGTCAGCTCCATGCAGCGCGAATAGGGGTAGGGCGCCAGTTCGATGGCCGTACCGCTGGCGGCGAAGGCTGCGCGCACGATATCCGCCGACATGCCTTCGATGCGCTCATGGCGCCAGGCGGTATAGGGATACCAGTCATCCTCGGCACCGATACGGAGCGTTTCGGCCAATGCTGCGCCGGCCCAGCACAGTGGCAGCAGCAGGACGAGCAGTGCAGCGAGACGTGGTGACGGGCAGGCCATCGAAGGTGCTACCTTCTCGGTCGGGACTGAAGTGGACAGTAGCAATCTGCCTGCCAGGCCGACCAGTGGCCTGGATCAATCCTCGCTCAGGTTTCTTCCGGCAGTTCCGGCAGCGCGCGCAGTGCCTGCTCGTACCAGGCGCCGTCGAAGGGGCGATTCTCGCGCAGCATGGCGTCGACTTCGTGGGCCAGTACCAGCGCCATCAGTTCGAGAATCTCCTCGCGTTCGTAGCCGACCAGCGTCAGCTTGTTGTATACCGCCTGGGCAGCGGCCGGCTCACCACTTTGCAGCTGGTTCTCGATAGCCTGAATCAGCGTGGCTTCGGCGAAGTCTTCGTCGTGTTCGTCATGCTCGCTCATGGGCAATTCCTCATGGGGTGCCGGCGGCGAAGTCCAGCAACGCCTGGCCGGTCAGTCGGTAGGTCGTCCACTCGCTCTGCGGGCGGGCGCCGAAGGATTCGTAGAAGTCGATCGCCGGTGTGTTCCAGTCCAGCACCGACCATTCGAAGCGCCCACAGTCGCGTGCCACGGCCAGTTGCGCCAGGTGGCGCAGCAATGCCTTGCCCGCGCCCAGACCGCGCGCTTCGGGGCTGATGTAGAGGTCTTCCAGATAAAGACCATGCTTGCCCAGCCAGGTGGAGTAATTGAAGAAATACACCGCATAGCCGATGGGCTGGCCCTCGTGCTCGCAGATCAGCCCGTGGGCGGTGCTGCCTTCGGCGAACAGGCTGCCCTGGATGCCGGCGGCATCGGTCTTCACCTCGTGCTCGGCCTTCTCGTAGACGGCCAGCTCGGTGATGAAGCGCAGGATCAGTTCGGCATCGTCAGGGGTGGCGGGGCGAATATGCAGGGACATGAATCTCTCCTGGCGCTACAGGCAATGCAAGCGCTGTCGCGTGGTTGGGTTTGTGCTGGGCGCTGTGGTGTCGTGAACCGGTGATATGTGCGCTCATGGCGCCCCGGCGTTCTGATCCGTCAAAGGCGCACGCCCAGGTTGACCATCAGTGCGGCGTTACCCAGCACTACCAGTTCCGCGGTCATGCCGTGGCTCTGCATGCCCAGTGAAGGAATGATGGCGGGTGCCACGCCCAGATGGTTGAGTGGGATCTTGTCGCGGTACCTGCCGCGGTAACCGTGCAGCAGGCCACCGGTCAGCTTGGCGTAGAACGGATGTTTGTCACTCTCGAAGCGCCGGCCTGCGTAGGCGTACTGCGAACGCTGATCGAACGAATTGCGGAAGACGGCACCACCCCAGAGATTGCCAGAGGCATAGCCGCGCTCAAGACCAATCAGGCGCTGGTGATTGTTGTGATCGGGCTCTGGATTGTAGTGACGTGTATAGATGCTGGTCTGTACTTGCCAGTAGTCGCCTTCGTTGGCCAGCACCGGCATTGCCAGAAGGCTCAGCAGCACAGTCGTAGGGAGTGTGTAACGCATGGCAATTTCCTGGTCGAATGGCCTGCCTTGGCAGGGGCGACGTGCCGCCGCCCCTTTGCGACCTCAGCGGCTGGCGAGAAGTTCGCGGCCTCGCACCACGGCGGCGCGCACCTGATTCGGTGCCGTGCCGCCAATATGGTCGCGAGCGTTCACCGAACCTTCCAGGGTCAGCACGGCGAACACGTCGTCAGCGATCTGGTCGCTGAACTGGCGCAGTTCGTCCAGGCTCATCTCGGCCAGATCCTTGCCGGTCTGCACGCCGTACTTCACCGCATGGCCGACGATCTCGTGGCAGTCGCGGAAGGGCAGGCCCTTGCGCACCAGGTAGTCCGCCAGGTCGGTGGCGGTGGAGAAGCCGCGCAGCGCCGCTTCGCGCATGATTTCGCGCCTGGGCCTGATCGCCGGCACCATGTCGGCGAAGGCGCGCAGGCTGTCGCGCAGGGTATCGGCGGCGTCGAACAGCGGTTCCTTGTCTTCCTGGTTGTCCTTGTTATAGGCCAGAGGCTGGCCCTTCATCAGGGTCAGCAGGCCGGTCAGGGCGCCGAACACGCGACCGGACTTGCCGCGCACCAGTTCGGGCACGTCCGGGTTCTTCTTCTGCGGCATGATCGAGGAGCCGGTGCAGAAACGGTCCGGCAGGTCGATGAACTGGAACTGGGCGCTGGTCCACAGCACCAGCTCTTCGGAGAAGCGCGACAGGTGCATCATCGCCAGGGACGCGGCCGCGCAGAATTCGATGGCGAAGTCGCGATCCGATACGCCGTCCAGCGAGTTGCCGCCAACAGCGTCGAAACCCAGCAGTTCGGCAGTGATCTCGCGGGCAATCGGGTAGGTGGTGCCCGCCAGTGCGGCCGAGCCCAGTGGCATGCGATTGGTGCGCTTGCGGCAGTCGACCAGGCGCTCGTGATCGCGGCTGAGCATCTCGAACCAGGCCAGCAGGTGGTGGCCGAAGGTCACCGGTTGGGCGGTCTGCAGGTGGGTGAAACCGGGCATGATGGTATCTGCCTCTGCCTCGGCCAGACCCAGCAGACCCTGTTGCAGGCGGGTGATTTCGGCCAGGATGATGTCGATTTCGTCACGCAGCCACAGGCGGATGTCGGTGGCCACCTGGTCGTTGCGCGAGCGGCCGGTGTGCAGTTTCTTGCCGGTGACGCCGATGCGGTCGGTCAGGCGCGCCTCGATGTTCATGTGCACGTCTTCCAGATCGACGCGCCAGTCGAACTGGCCGGCTTCGATCTCGCCCTGAATCTGCCTGAGGCCATCGATGATGGCGTCGCGCTCGGCCTCGGTGAGCACTCCGACCCTGGCCAGCATGGTGGCATGGGCGATGGAGCCCATGATGTCGTGGCGATAGAGGCGCTTGTCGAATTCGACCGAGGCGGTGAAACGGGCGACGAAGGCGTCGACGGGCTCGCTGAAACGGCCGCCCCAGGATTGGTTGGTTTTTTCGCTGCTCATCATTCGTGCTCTGGATCGGGCAAGCCGCTTTCCCAGACCGTCTGAAAACCGCTGCGCTCGGCCATGCTGCGTTGAAAACAGGCTCGGAGCGCTCATCTACAATGCGTAAACTGCGCTTGTTCGTCTGTTTCTGCCTTGCCTGACCTTCGCTCGCTACGTCTTCACTCGGCCTGTTCCACGGCCAGCATGGCGGACAAAGTGCGTAGATAATAACAGGGTCGGCAGTCGTTTCGCCGGGCCGTGTTCGCCGCCTGGCAGGCAAATGCGTTGTCGGCTGCTTCACAGTTTTGTCGCGAAGACGGCATTTCGGTGCTTTATTTTGCCCGGCTGGAGCTGTCTGGCTTGCCGGCTCGCGGGGCGACACGGAAACTGCGTCGATGCACACTCGAATCTTTGCCAGGAACACACACAACGCCACCTCCGACGATTTTTTCGTCCCGGAACTGTGCCAGCCCGAAGCCCTGCTGAGCATGGTGCTGCTGGCCGAGCTACTGGTGCTGGTACTGGTGCTTGCCCAGCCGATGACGCCCGGTTTCGACTGGGTGCGTCTGGCGCTGACCTCGCTGTTCGTGCAATGGATCGTGCTGCTGTCCGCTGCCGTGCTGTGCCGCTTGCGGCCGCTGCTGGCACGTCTGCGTCCGGCGGTCGCGGGCTGCCTGTGCTGTGTGCTGGTCGTGCTGCTGACCCTGGGCTGTACGGCAGTGGCCGACTACTATGAGCTGGCTGGACCGCTGCCGCGCAGTGGCGAGGTCAATCTTTATCTGCGGCATGCGCTGATCAGCCTGATCATGTCCGCACTGCTGCTACGCTATTTCTATCTGCAGAGCCAATGGCGGCGGCAGGAACAGGCCGAGTTGCGTGCGCGTATCGAATCCTTGCAGGCGCGGATTCGCCCGCATTTCCTGTTCAACAGCCTCAACAGCATTGCCAGCCTGGTCACGCTCGACCCCCTCAAGGCCGAGCAGGCTGTGCTGGATCTGTCCGATCTGTTTCGTGCCAGCCTGGCCAAGCCCGGCAGTCTGGTGTCGTGGAAGGAGGAACTGGAACTGGCGAAACGATATCTATCGATCGAGCACTATCGGCTCGGCGAGCGACTACAGTTGCAGTGGGAGGTCGAAGGTGTGCCGGAGGATCTGCCGATTCCCCAGCTGACCCTCCAGCCTCTGTTGGAGAATGCGCTGATCTATGGCATCGCGCCGCGTATCGAAGGCGGCCTGGTGCGGGTCGAAGCGGATTACCAGGATGGTGTGTTCAGCTTGTGTGTCAGCAATCCGTATGAAGAGCGAGGCGAGCAGCACCCGTCACGGGGAACGCGCCAAGCGCTGAGCAATATAGATGCGCGTCTGGCGGCACTTTTTGGGTCGCGCGCGAGTCTCAGCGTGGAGCGCCGTGACGGCCGCCATTACAGCTGTCTACGCTATCCTTGTGCGAGACTCACGCAGGAAGCCAGAGCAATATGAATGTCCTGATCGTCGATGACGAACCCCTTGCCCGCGAGCGCCTCGGCCGCCTGGTCGGTGAGCTCGAGGGTTACCGGGTTCTGGAGCCTGCCGCCAGCAATGGCGAGGAGGCCCTGACCCTGATCGATAGCCTCAAGCCGGATGTGGTGCTGCTGGATATCCGCATGCCCGGCCTCGATGGCCTGCAGGTCGCCGCAAAGCTTTGCGAGCGCGAAGCGCCGCCAGCGGTGATCTTCTGCACGGCCCACGACGAATTTGCCCTGGAGGCCTTCCAGGTCAGTGCGGTCGGCTATCTGGTCAAGCCGGTACGCTCCGAGAGCCTCGCCGAGGCACTGAAGAAGGCCGAGCGGCCCAATCGTGTGCAACTGGCGGCGCTGACCCGCCCTGCGGCGGAGACCGGCGGCGGCCCGCGTACCCATATCAGTGCACGAACCCGCAAGGGCATCGAACTGATCCCGCTGGATCACGTCGTCTATTTCATTGCCGACCACAAATACGTCACCCTGCGCCATCAGGGCGGCGAAGTCCTGCTGGACGAGCCATTGAAGGCGCTGGAGGACGAGTTCGGTGATCGTTTCGTGCGCATCCACCGCAACGCGCTGGTCGCCCGCGAGCGCATCGAACGCCTGCAACGCACGCCGCTGGGGCATTTTCAGCTGTTCCTCAAGGGCCTCGATGGTGACTCGCTGGTCGTGAGCCGCCGACACGTTGCCGGGGTGCGCAAGCTGATGCAGTCGCTGTAGCGAGCCAGGCCATTGCGGGAGCTGCGGCCGATGGCCGCCTCCCGAGCCCTGCACGGGCGAGCCTGTTATGATTCGCGGCAATCCGTTCTGTGGAATTGCCCCATGTCCCGCGAAATTCGCATTGCCACCCGCAAGAGTGCCCTGGCCCTGTGGCAGGCCGAATACGTCAAAGCCCGTCTGGAACAGGCTCATCCCGGTCTGACGGTCAGCCTGGTGCCGATGGTCAGCCGTGGCGACAAGCTGCTCGACGCGCCGCTGGCGAAGATCGGTGGCAAGGGGCTGTTCGTCAAGGAGCTGGAAACCGCCCTGCTGGAGAACGAGGCCGACATCGCCGTGCACTCGATGAAGGACGTGCCGATGGACTTTCCCGAAGGCCTGGGCCTGTATTGCATCTGCGAGCGTGAAGACCCGCGTGATGCCTTCGTTTCCAACACTTTTGAAAGCCTCGATGCCCTGCCGGCAGGCAGTGTGGTCGGCACCTCCAGCCTGCGTCGCCAGGCGCAACTGCTGGCGCGTCGGCCCGACCTGAAGATCCGTTTCCTGCGGGGCAACGTGAATACCCGTCTGGCCAAACTCGACGCCGGCGAATACGACGCCATCATTCTCGCCGCTGCCGGTCTGATTCGCCTCGGCTTCGAAGAGCGCATTCGCTCCTCGATCAGTGCCGAGGACAGTCTCCCGGCTGGTGGCCAGGGAGCGGTGGGTATCGAGTGCCGCACGGCCGACAGCGATGTGCATGCCCTGCTGGCGCCGCTGCATCACCCTGCGACCGCTCTGCGTGTGACCGCCGAGCGTGCGCTGAACAAGCGCCTCAATGGCGGTTGTCAGGTGCCCATCGCCTGCTACGCGCTGCTCGAAGACGATCAGCTGTGGCTGCGTGGCCTGGTCGGCCAGCCTGACGGTGGTCTGCTGCTGCGCGCCGAGGCCCGCGCCGCCAGCCGCGATGCCGAAGCCCTGGGCGTGAGCGTGGCCGAGGATCTGCTGGGACAGGGTGCCGAAGCCATTCTCAAGGCGGTGTATGGCGAGGCCGGCCATTCGTGAGCGCCTGGCGCCTGCTGCTGACCCGTCCTGCCGAGGATTGTGCCTTGCTGGCGCAGACGCTGGCCGAGCGTGGTGCCGTCGGCAGCTGCATGCCACTGCTGGCCATCGAGGCGTTGGACGAGACGGCTGAACAACGTCGCATCGTTGCCGAGTTGCGGGGCTACTGTGCGGTGGTCGTCGTCAGCAAGCCGGCGGCCCGTCTCGGCCTGGCGCTGCTGGATCGACATGGTGTCCGCTCCGTGGCGCAGCAGCCCTGGTTCGCGGTTGGCGCTGCGACCGCCGCATTGCTCGCCGAGCAGGGGCTGCACACCCATTACCCGGAGCAGGGCGATGACAGTGAAGCATTGCTCGCCCTGCCGGCCTTGCAGCAGGCCATTGCCGCTGTCTCTTCACCGCGTGTGCTGATCCTGCGGGGCGAGGGTGGCCGAGAATTTCTCGCCGAATGCTTGCGCGGCCAAGGAGTGGCGGTCGACTATCTGCCACTGTATCGCCGCGTACTGCCGCAGTACGCAGCGGGGGAGCTGGGGCGGCGTGTGCGAGCGGAACGCCTGAACGGCCTGGTTGTCAGCAGTGGGCAGGGGTTCGAACATCTGCTGCAGCTGGCTGGCGATGACTGGCCGGCATTGGCTCGGCTACCCTTGTTCGTACCCAGCCCGCGTGTCGCCGAGCAGGCGCGCAACGCGGGTGCGGAAATCGTTGTGGACTGTCGTGGCGCCAGCGCCGCGGCCTTGCAGGCAGCCCTGGAGCAGTTTCCGGCTGCCGCCCTCTAAAAGGACGGATACGTGAGCGAAGCATCCACCCCGAAGACGCCAGATGAAAAAACGGCCAGCGAAGCCGTGAAGACCACTCCCCCAGCCGCGCCCGAGAAGGCGCCACGCAGTGGCGGCTCGGCAGCCGGGCTTGCCGCATTCGCCTTGTTGGTCGGCCTTGCCGGTGCCGGAGCGGGCGCCTGGAGCCTCTGGCAGTTGCACGCGTTGCAGAGCCGGGATCAGCAGCAGGCCGAGGATCTGCAACGTACGCGTGACGACAGCGCGAAGCGCGTGGAAGAACTGGCGCAGCGCCTGGACTCGCGCCTGGCAGCGCTGCCCAGTGCGGCCGAGCTGGATGAGCGTCGCCGCCTGCTGGCCAATCTGCAAAACGATCAACAGCGCCTGAGTCAGCGCCTGGAGTCGGTGCTCGATGGCAGCCGTCAGGACTGGCGCCTGGACGAAGCCGAACACCTGCTGCGCCTGGCGACCTTGCGCCTGTCCGCCTTGCAGGACGTCGCCACCGCCGAGGCACTGGTGCTGGCTGCCGACGATATTCTTCGGGAACAGGATGATCCGGCTGCCTTCGCAGCTCGTGAACAGCTCAGTCGTAGCCTCGAAGCGCTGCGTACCACGCAGCGTCCGGATCGTGTGGGCCTGTTCCTGCAACTGGGCGCCCTGCGTGAGCAGGCCACCACGCTCAACCCCTTGCGCCGACCCTCGAGGGGCAGGGCGACGTGCTTTCCGACCTGGCCGCCGAAGGTGATGGCAGCGCCTGGTGGGGCGAGTGGGTGAAGAAGCTGTCGGAGTACTTCCGCATCGAATTCGACGCCGACCGCAACGTGCGCCCGCTGCTGTCCGGGCAGAGTCTGTCGCAGGTGCGCCTGAGTCTGTCGCTGGCGCTGGAGCAGGCGCAATGGGCCGCGTTGCATGGCCAGACCGGGGTGTACCAGCAGTCGTTGAAGCAGGCCGAGGAAATCCTCGATGCCCATTTCAACCTGGATAACCCCGACAGCCGTGCCCTGCGTCAGCGCTTCAGCGAGCTGGCCGATGCCAGCATCGAGGTCAGGGTACCGGATCTGAGCGATTCGCTCGATGCGTTGCAGGCCTACCTGCAACGCAAGCAGGCGCAGCGCCGGCAGGGGGCCGAGGCGGCCGGGGAGGCGCAATGAAACGCCTGATCTGGCTTCTGCTGTTCCTGGCGATCGCCGCCGGTCTTTACCTGCTCAGCCTGGCCATCGAGGCCGATCGAGGTTATGTGCTGTTCGCCTACAAGGGCTTTCGGTACCAGTCCGGCCTGTGGGCATTTCTCGGCCTGCTGCTGGTCGTCGTGGTGCTCTATTACCTGATCAGGCTGGGGCTGCGTCTGCTGCTCAGTTCGACGCGGCTGGCCAATCCCTGGTCTCGACTGCATCGCAATCGCCGCGTTCGCCAGGCGTCCGAGCAGGGCATGCTGGATCTGGCCGAAGGGCGCTGGGCGCGTGCCCAGCGCCAGTTGACCCGCGCAGCGGAAGCCGACAGCCAGCCGTTGATGTACTACCTCGGTGCGGCGCGGGCGGCCAACAAGCTCGGCCAGCACGAGCAGAGCGATGCTCTGCTCGAGCGTGCCCTGAACAAGCAACCGCAGGCCGAGCTGGCCATCGCCCTGACCCACGCCGAACTGCAACGCAGCCGGGGCGACAGTGATGCCGCGCTGGAAACCCTGCAGGCGATGCGCGAGCGTCATCCGGGCCATCACCTGGTGTTGCGCCAGCTTCAGCGCCTGTACCTGCAGCGACAGGACTGGTCGGCGCTGTTGGGGCTGTTGCCGGAACTGCGCAAGGAAAAGGCCTTGCCTGCCGCCGAGCTCGACGAGCTGGAGCGCGAGACCTGGCGCGGCCGACTGGCCGATGCCGGCCTGGCTGCGCAGGGGCAGGGCGAGACGGCTTTGCAGCCGCTGACCCAGGCCTGGCAGCAGCTTTCCGCACCCTTGCGGCAGGAGCCGGAGCTGATTGCCACCTACGTCGAGCAGTTGCGTCGCCTGGGGGCGCAGGGGGAAGCCGAAGAGGTGCTGCGCAGTGCGCTGAAGCGGGGTTATGACAGCCGCCTGGCGCGCTTCTATGGCGTGCTGCGTGGCGCCGACCCGGCGCGCCAGTTGCAAACGGCCGAGCTCTGGCTGAAACAGCATCCGAACGATCCGGCACTGCTGCTGACCCTGGGACGGCTGTGTCTGCAGAACCAGCTATGGGGCAAGGCGCGGGATTATTTCGAGACCAGCCTGAGGCTCGAGCGCCATCCGGAAACCTGCGCCGAACTGGCGCGGTTGCTGGCGCAACTGGGTGAGCTGGAGCGCAGCAACCAGTTGTTGCTGGAGAGCCACAATCTGCTGCATCAGGGCTTGCCCAGCCTGCCGCAGCCTCAAGGCGCAAGCGCCTGAGCGGACGGAGGGGCCTTTCGTCCTGACGAGCAGCTGTTTGCCATGCATGAGGCGCCTTGAAAGGCGCCCCTGCTTTCCTCTACCGTACTGCCCTCGATTTTCCTCCCGGAGCCATCATGCAATTGGCCAGCCCGCGTCCCCTGTTCTTCCTGGCATTCCTCGGCTGCGTGCTGCTCATGGCAGTGGCTCTGTATCTGGAGCATGTGGTGGGGCTGGAGCCCTGCCCGATGTGTATCGTCCAGCGCATCTGCGTGATCGGTTTCGGTCTCGTCTGCCTGATCGCCGCGATCCACGGCCCTGCCCGCCTCGGTCAGCGTATCTACGCCGTTCTGGCGCTGCTCTTCGTGCTGGTAGGTGGCGCCACGGCCGGCCGGCAGATCTATCTGCAGAGCGTGCCTGCCGATCAGCTCGAGGCGTGCCTGCCGAGCCTGGAGTTCATGATGCAGGCCTTGCCGATGCAGGATGTCGTGCGTCTGGTCTTCCAGGGCACTGCGGATTGTGCAGAGGTCAATTGGACCCTGTTCGGCATGAGCATTCCCGAATGGAGCCTGCTGGCCTTCATCGGCATGCTCGGTTTCTGTCTGTTCCAGCTGTTGCGCCGCCGTTGAGATGCAGGCGGCACGGCGCTCTTGCCGTGCCGATCAAACGCGCGTATTAATTTTCTCCCAAAGGCGCCTTGATGGTGTTTGCCAGCGAGCATAATCTGGCTCGCACGCACCGTCGGAAAAACGCCATTCTGCGGTTGTCTTCCCAGGATCAGGCACCGATTGACGGAAAATCGTCGGCAATGATTTTGAACGTCGCGCAGCGACGGCCGAAAGGTGGCTGCCATGGATGGCGGGCCATGAAAACGTCTCGGGAACGGACGTATGACAGGCATCATCGATAAGGGAAGCGAGGTTCATCATGCTTGAGAGTTGTCGCAACGCACAGGAACGCTGGGGCGGGGTTCACCAACTGATCGACCGTTGGCTGGGGGAGCGACGCGAACTGGTGCTGGCCTATACCTCCCTGACCAGGGCGCCGCAGGCTCCCGCGATCAATGGCGAGTCCCTGCAGGGCTTTTGCGAGTTGCTGGTGGACTATGTGTCAGCCGGCCATTTCGAGGTCTACGAGCAGCTCACCAACGAAGCCAGGGCCTTCAATGACCAGCGCGGCCTGGAACTGGCCAAGCAGATCTATCCACGTATCGAGGTCATCACCGAAGTGGCTCTGGCCTTCAATGACCGTTGCGATAACGGCGATTGCCGGGACAGCGCCTCGCTGGTGGACGAGCTCAATCGCCTGGGGCAACTGCTGCACGAGCGTTTCGAGCTGGAGGACTGCCTGATCGAGGTGCTGCACAACGCCCATCAGGAACAGGCTGCGGTTTTGGCGTAAGCGTCATGTCCATGCACGGGGCGCCTCGCGCAGCGCGCTCATTGCGCCCGGTCACGGCACCTCGCTAGCGTCCGGTGGTCATCGGCGTCAATTGGTTACGTCGAGCAGTTCCAGATCGAACACCAGCGGTGCCTGGGGGGAATCAGATCTCCGGCACCTTCTTCTCCGTAGGCCAGGGCCGACGGTATCACCAGTCGCCAATGGGCGCCCTTGGGCATCTGCAGCAGGGCGCTGCGCCAGCCGGCGATCAGGCTGTCCAGCCGAAACCACTGGGGTGAGCTGCTTTCATCGAAGACGCTGCCATCGGCCAGGGTGCCGCGATAGCGAACCTGCACACGGCTGCTGGCGCTGGGTTTCGCGCCGCTTCCGGCGCGCAGCTCGGTGATCAGCACGCCGTTATCCAGAGCCCGTACATCAGGACGCAGGCGTTGCGCTGCGAGAAAGCGTTTTTCCGCTTCGACGGCTCTGGCGTGTTGCTGCGGACTGGCTGCAATGCTGGCTTCGTGCGCATCGAGCAATTGCTCGATGCGCGCGTCCGGTAGCCGCAGCGGCTTGCCCTCGTAGGCCTCGCGCAGCCCCGTGAGCAGATAGTCCAGCGGCAGATCCGGCACTTGCTCCTGGAGGCGTTCGCCCAGACGCACGCCCAGGCTGTAGGCCAGATCCTGCCGTTGCTGGTCGGCCTGTACGGCCAGGCTGCAGCCGATGGCGAGGGCGGCTAATACGGCGCGGCTCATGCTGATGTTCTCCCGATCAAGACCTTGGCGATTATGCCAGGGGTGGTGTGCCTGTGCGCTGATCACCAAAAGGCCTATGGCGGGGCCTCGCGGCTGCGTCTAGTATGGGCGCATCCACATCCGCCAGGAGGCGCGCCATGTCGGCCAAGAAGAAGTCCATCACTACCCCGTTGCATTTGCTTCACCAACTGTCTGCCAGCCTGCTCGAACATCTGGAAGGCGCTTGCTCGCAAGCGTTGGTCGATGCCGAGAAACTGCTGGCCAAGCTCGAGAAACAGCGCGGCAAAGCCCAGGAAAAACTGCACAAGGCCCGCAGCAAGCTGCAGGAGGCTGCCGTTGCCGGCAAGGCCAAGGCACAGGCCAAGGCCAAGGATGCAGTCGCTGAACTGGAAGAGCTGCTCGATGGCCTGAAGGCCAGCCAGAGCGAGACGCGTACCTATATCGCTCAGCTCAAGCGCGATGCCCAGGAAAGCCTGAAGCTGGCACAAGGCGTCGGCAAGGTGAAGGAAGCGGTCGGCAAGGCACTGTCGGTGCGTGAAGCCAAGGTGGTCGCTCCTGCGGCGAAGCCGGCCAGCCAACCGGCCGCGGCGAAGAAACCTGCCGCTGCGAAACCTGCCGCCGCGAAAGCTCCGGCGAAAAAGGCCCCGGCCAAACCTGCCGCCAAGTCTGTCGCAGCCAGCAAGCCGTCTGCCAAACCGGCCGCCAGCAAAGCGGCTGCTGCGAAACCTGCTGCACCGAAGACAGCGGCCAAGCCCGCCGCCAAGCCTGCGAACAAACCGGCTGCCAAGCCAGCGGCGGCGAAGCCTGCTGCGTCGAAGGCTCCAGCCAAACCGACAGCGGCCAAGCCCGCGAGCAAGCCTGCCGCAGCCAAGCCAGTTGCCAAGGCGGTTGCCAGCAAGCCAGCGGCGGTGAAACCTGCTGCACCGAAGACAGCGGCCAAACCGGCTGCCGCCAAGCCCGCGAGCAAACCGGCTGCCAAGGCAGCTCCTGCCAAACCGGCAGCGCCGAAGGCTCCGGTGAAGAAGGCTCCGGCCAAGCCAGCCGCCAGCAAACCGGCCGCAGCCTCCGTAGCGCCAGCGGCTCCTGCTGCTCCTGCGGCCCCGGCAGCTGCCACCAATGGCGCTACTGCTCCGGCTGCGCCAAGCGCTTCCTAAAGCGCCGCGACGGCGTCGCGCAGCACTTGCAGCGCGGCGCTGTCCTTTCCGCTCAGGCGATGCAGCCAGTCGCTTCTGGCATCTTCGCCCGTCCAGCCTTCTGCTGCGGCCTGCAGGCGTTCGAGCAGCACCTTTTCGGCTTGCAACTCCAGATTCCTGATCCGTTCGCGCAGGACAGCCAGTTCGGCATCCTGGCTGGCGGCCGTGCGCCATTCGCGGCGGGTCTGGCGCAGTGGCGAGACGACGCTGCGCTGCCAGGGGTCGGCCAGCGCGCGCAGAGCGCTCAGGCGCTCATCCAGACAGCGCGCACCACGTCGCTCCAGCCAGGCGCAGGTCAGTAGCAGGCAGACATCGCAGCCGGAGTCCTGCAGCTCCAGGCAGGCGTTCTCCACCCCCGGTCGGGCATAGAGTTCCAGAGCGAAATTCCATAGATCCTGCACGCGGCCTCCCGGGCGATTTCGGGGCGAAACTGATAGACTCCGCCGCCATTATGATCCGACTCCAGAACCTCACTCTACAGCGTGGTCCGCAACGCCTGCTCGAAGGCGCCGAGCTGACCCTGCATGCCGGCCAGAAGGTCGGTCTGATCGGTGCCAACGGCGCCGGCAAGTCCAGTCTGTTCGCCCTGTTGCGTGGCGAACTCGGCCCCGATGCCGGTGACTGCCAGTTGCCGCCGGACTGGCGTATCGCCCACATGCGCCAGGAGGTGGACAACCTGGAGCGCCTGGCCGTCGATTACGTGCTCGACGGTGATGTGCACCTGCGTACGATCCAGGCCGAACTGGCCCGTGCCGAAGCTGAGCACGACGGCACCGCCATCGCCCGCCTGCACAACGAACTGGACAACGCCCAGGGCTACAGCGCCGACGCCCGGGCGCGCAAGCTGCTGGCCGGGCTCGGCTTCACCAGCGAGCAGATGGACAAGCGCGTCGGCGACTTCTCCGGTGGCTGGCGCATGCGCCTGAACCTGGCCCAGGCGCTGATGTGTCCTTCCGAGCTGCTGTTGCTCGACGAACCGACCAACCACCTCGATCTCGACGCGATCCTGTGGCTGGAGGAGTGGCTCAAGGGCTACCCGGGCACGCTGCTGCTGATCTCTCACGACCGCGACTTCCTCGATGCCGTGGTCGACCATGTTGCGCACCTGGAGCAGCAGAAGCTGACGCTCTACCGTGGCGGCTACTCGGCCTTCGAGCGCACTCGCGTCGAGCGCCTGGCGCAGCAGCAGCAGGCGTTCGAGAAGCAGCAGGCGCAGCGTGCGCACATGGAGGATTTCATCCGCCGCTTCAAGGCCAAGGCGACCAAGGCACGCCAGGCGCAGAGCCGCATCAAGGCGCTGGAGCGTCTGGAGGAACTGGCGCCGGCGCATGTCGATTCACCGTTCGACTTCGTCTTCCGCGAGGCGGACAAGGTTTCCAGCCCACTGCTGAACCTGTCCGAGGCGCGCCTGGGCTATGGCGACAAGAGCGTGTTGGAGAAGGCCAAGCTGAGC
Organism: Ectopseudomonas oleovorans; assembly: GCA_045291465.1. Classification (GTDB taxonomy): domain Bacteria; phylum Pseudomonadota; class Gammaproteobacteria; order Pseudomonadales; family Pseudomonadaceae; genus Aquipseudomonas; species Aquipseudomonas oleovorans_B. Next base: position 701,840 of record CP152345.1, read on the forward strand.
CTGGCGCCGGGCGCGCGCATTGGCCTGCTCGGCCCCAACGGTGCTGGCAAGTCGACCCTGATCAAGACCCTCGCCGGCGACCTGAGTGTGCTCGGCGGTGAGCTGGCCCGTGGCGAGAACCTGGCCATCGGCTACTTCGCCCAGCATCAGCTCGATGCCCTCGACCCCAAGGCCAGCCCGTTGCTGCATCTGCAACGCCTGGCGCCGAGCGAGCGCGAGCAGACCCTGCGCGATTTCATCGGCGGCTTCGATTTTCGTGGGGATCGCTGTGACGAACCGGTGGTCAATTTCTCCGGTGGCGAGAAAGCGCGCCTGGCCCTGGCATTGATTGCCTGGCAGAAGCCCAATCTGCTGCTGCTCGACGAGCCCACCAACCACCTCGATCTGGAAATGCGCCTGGCCCTGACGATGGCATTGCAGGAGTTCGCCGGGGCGGTGCTGGTGGTGTCCCACGATCGTCATCTGCTCAAGAGCACTACCGACGAATTCCTGCTGGTGGCCGACGGTCGCATCCAGCCCTTCGAGGGCGATCTGGATGACTATGCGCGTTGGCTGATCGATTTCCGGGCTCGTCAGCAGCCGGTCAGCGCAGCGGTCGCCGGGGCTGAGAAAACCGACAGGCGCGCCCAGCGTCAGGCAGCCGCCGCCCTGCGCCAGCAACTGGCGCCACACAAGAAGCAGGCAGACAAGCTCGAGCAGGAGCTGGGCAAGGTGCAGGAAAAACTGGCTGCCGTGGAAACCCGCTTGGGCGACAGCGGTCTGTACGACGCCGCGCGCAAGGACGAACTGCGCGAGCTCCTGGCCGAACAGGCGCAATCGAAGGCGCGCGAGGCCGAACTGGAAGAGGCCTGGCTGCTGGCGCTGGAAACCCTCGAAGCGTTGCAGCAGCAGTTGGAGGAGAGTGAGTGATGGAACAGCTTGAGCTGCTTGCCGCCTGGCGTGACCCTCTGGTGCGTGCCGGCCAGGTGCTGCTGATCCTGGTTCTGGCATGGCTCGCTCAGCGCATTCTGACGCGTGCCATCAGCCGCCTGGGGGCACGCTACAGCCTGTTGCCGCCGGAGATCCTTCAGCCCCTGCGGGGCCTGGTGCGCTGGTTGATCATGGGCAGTGCCCTGCTCATGGTACTGGAGCGCCTGGGGGTGTCGGCGACCGTGCTGTGGACGGCACTGACGGGCTTCACGGCGGTGGCGGCGGTAGCCTTCTTCGCCATCTGGAGCGTGCTGTCGAACATGTTCTGTGCGCTGCTGATCTTCACCATGGGGCCGTTTCGCATTGGCGATACGGTGGAGGTGATCGAAAGCGCCGACAAGCCGGGCGTCAAAGGACGGGTAATCGCCATCAACCTGTTCTATACCACTTTGCAGGATCTCGGCGAGGACATGAGCGGCGCGGTACTGCAGGTGCCCAACAGCCTGTTCTTCCAGAAGTCGGTACGTCGCTGGCGCTGAGTTCAGGTTCTTCGAGAAAATTGCGCAATCTAGGGTCTGTACGAAAGGTGCCTGTGCGGGACGGGCATGAGTGGCCGGCAATCGGCAGTCACCTTTCCTACACAACCTAACCCCCTCGCTGGAGTAAACCGAATGGAATGGCTTAGCAACCCGGAAATCTGGGTCGCGTTCCTGACCCTGACCGCCCTGGAAATCGTTCTGGGCATCGACAACATCATTTTCATTTCCATTCTGGTCAGCCGGCTTCCGGTCGAGCAGCAACCCAAGGCGCGCTTTTTCGGCCTGGCGTTGGCCATGGGTACGCGCATCCTGCTGCTGCTGTCGATCACCTGGGTGATGCGTCTGACCGCCGATCTGTTCCATGTCTTCGGTGAGGGGATTTCCGGGCGTGACCTGATTCTGTTCTTCGGTGGTCTGTTCCTGCTGTTCAAGAGTACGGCGGAGATCTACCACAGCCTCGAAGGTGCGGAGGAGGGTGGCCAGGATGGGCCGAAGAAGAGCTACGGCTTCATGGGCATCATCATTCAGATCGCCATCATCGACATCGTCTTCAGTCTCGACTCGGTGATCACCGCCGTCGGCCTGGTACAACACGTGCCGGTGATGGTCGCCGCCATCGTCATCTCGGTGATCGTGATGATGCTGTCTGCCAGCACCATCGCCTCGTTCATCGACAAGCACCCGAGCCTGAAGATGCTGGCGCTGTCGTTCCTGATCGTCGTCGGCACCGTGCTGATCGCCGAGAGTTTCGACGTGCATGTGCCGAAAGGCTACGTCTACTTTGCGATGGCCTTCTCCCTGGCGGTCGAGGCGATCAACATCCGTCTGCGTGGGCGGATGAAGAAGCAGCAGAGCGAACCGGTGCAGTTGCGCAAGGGCTCGCCGGATTGATCGCACGGGAGTAGGCTTGAGCGCCTGCTCCCGTTTTCTTTCCCGAGGTATTTCGCCATGGCTCTCGAAACCTGGCTTGCTTTTCTGGTCGCCTGCTGGGTGATCAGTCTTTCTCCGGGTGCCGGTGCCGTCGCATCGATGTCCGCAGGCTTGCAGTACGGCTTCTGGCGCGGCTACTGGAATGCTCTCGGATTGCAGATCGGCCTGGCACTGCAGATCGCCATCGTTGCCGCTGGCGTCGGGGCGATCCTGGCTGCCTCGGCGCTGGCCTTCAGCCTGATCAAGTGGTTCGGTGTCGCCTATCTGGTCTACCTGGCCTACAAGCAATGGAAGGCGCTGCCCAGCGACCTGAATGCCGATGCTGCCGAGCGCCCCATCGGTCGGCCGCTGACGCTGGTGCTGCGCGGTTTTCTGGTCAATGCCAGCAACCCCAAGGCCATCGTCTTCATGCTCGCGGTGCTGCCGCAGTTCATCAACGTGCATGCGCCACTGGTGCCGCAGTACCTGGTGATGGGCGTGACCATGATCGTGGTCGATCTGATCGTCATGGCTGGCTACACCGGCCTGGCGTCCCGCGTATTGCGGGTGCTGCGCACGCCGCGTCAGCAGCGCGTGATGAACCGCAGTTTCGCCGCGCTGTTCGTCGCCGCGGCCGGTCTGCTGGCTACGGTCAAACGCGCCGCAGTCTGACTTTCCTCACCTGTCGGGCGGCCGTTGCCGGCTGCCCGAGCATCTTCGGGTAGCAGTCCGCTCGGCTGATTGTTTCCAAATATTTCATATTGTTCTTGTCTCTGGCCGTCAGGCCGGCAACAATTTAATGCCACCCATTCTCGTTTGGGATGCATTGATGACTCGCTTTCGCTTTTCCCTTTCCTGGCTGATGCTGCCGCTGTTGGCCTGCTTCAGTCTTCTCGCCCTTGGCGAACCCCTCGATGGCGCCGCTCAGGCCCTGCATCTGATCGGTTACATCGGCGCGGACTACCCGGCCACGGTGAATGCCGGCCAGGTGGTCGACCCCTCCGAGTACCAGGAACAACTGGAGTTTCTCGATGTGTTGCAGGGTCTGATCGTCGCCCTTCCGGCTCAGGCCGGACGCGCCGAGCTGGAGCAGGGCAGTCGCTCGCTGCGTGAAGCCATCGTCCAGCGTCAGCCTGGTGAACAGGTCGCAGTGGCAGCACGTCAGTTGGGTGCCCGCCTGGCCGAGCTGTATCAGGTTTCCCAGAGCCCGGTGCTGACGCCCGACCCCGAGCGCGGTGCGCCCCTGTATGCCCAGCACTGCTCGGTCTGCCACGGCGACAGCGGCGCCGGCGACGGCCCGGCCGGCATCGGCATGGAGCCGGCGCCAGCGAACCTGCGCGACAGCGCGCGGCTGGATCGTCTCAGTCTCTACGACCTGTACAACACGCTGGGACTGGGCATCGAGGGTACCGACATGCCGGCTTTCGCCGATCAGCTGGATGATCGCCAGCGCTGGGATCTGGCCGCCTACATCGCCGGTTTCACGGCAAGCACCACGCAGAGCAAGGCCGCTTTCGCCCTGGCCGAGCTGGCCGGGCGGACGCCTGCCGAAGTGGCCGCTGCCGGTGGTGACGTGGCCGCCTTTCGTGCCCAGCGAGCCAGGCCGCAGGTGGAGCAGCGTGGCCCGCAGCAATTGATCGGTTATACCCGCGATACCCTGGAGCGCAGCCTGACGGCCTATCGCGCCGGAGACCATGAACAGGCCTACGACCTGTCCGTAGGCGCCTACCTGGAAGGTTTCGAGCTGGTGGAAAGCGCCCTCGACAACCTCGATGCCAGCCAGCGCAAGGTCACCGAAAAAGCGCTGATGGCCTATCGGCAGGCGCTACAGGACGGCGCCAGTGTCGTTCAGGCCGCCCAGGCGCTGGAGCTGGCCAAAGTGGAGCTGGCCAAGTCCGCCGCCCTGCTGGAGGACGGCGCGATGGACAACAGCCTGAGCTTCTTCGCCAGTCTGCTGATCCTGCTGCGCGAGGGCCTGGAGGCCATTCTGGTACTGGCGGCCATCCTCGCCTTCCTGCGCAATACCGGGCAGCAGCAGGCGGTGCGCAGCGTGCACATGGGCTGGGGGCTGGCGTTGCTGGCCGGGGTCGCCACCTGGGCCGTCGCGGCCTATCTGATCGATATCAGCGGTGCGCAGCGTGAGCTGCTCGAAGGCGTCACGGCGCTGTTCGCCAGCGTGGTGCTGCTGTGGGTCGGCGTGTGGATGCATGACCGTCGTCACGCAGCGGCGTGGCAGGACTACATCAAGAGCAGCCTGGTCGGGGGCGGTGGCCGTTTCGGCTTTGCCGTACTGGCGTTCTTCTCGGTGTACCGCGAGCTGTTCGAGGTGATCCTCTTTTACGAGACCCTCTGGCTGCAGGCCGGCCCTGCCGGACATGGTGCCGTGCTGGCGGGTGCCGGCGCGGCGCTGGTGCTGCTGATCGGCCTGGCCTGGGTGATCCTGCGGGGCTCGCGCAAGCTGCCGCTGGCGACCTTCTTCGGCATCAACGCGGTGCTGCTGTGTGTGCTGTCCGTGGTCTTCGCCGGCCATGGCGTGGCGGCGTTGCAGGAGGCCGGCGTGCTCGGCACGCGGCCGGTGGCCTTCTTCGACTTCGACTGGCTGGGCATTCATGCCGACGCCTGGAGCCTGTCGGCTCAGGGCCTGGCACTGGCCGGTATCGCGCTGCTCTATGGGCGTAGCCGGCTGGCTCAGTCGCGCCCGCTGCTCGATCGATAGAAAAATGCCGCGCCCCCTGTGGGGGCGCGGCATCGACTCGGATCGGCCCTGCGGGCCATTCGGCTCAGCTGATCCTCAACGAAGGATCACCGGGGCTTCATCCGGCGGTAGCTGGCCGCCGCCAGCCGGGTTGGCGAAACCCTCTGGTCGAGTGCCCAGCAGTTGTTCCTGCAACTGCGCCGCAACGTCTTCACCCAGGGCTTTGGAGACCTCGCGCACAACGCGTCCGCGATTGGGCGTGACACGGATGTCCTGGCCATTGACCAGCTTGACGTCCTGCGCTTCCCCCATGGCCGTGAATGCCGACGTGATCTCGTAGGTGCGGGTGTTGATCAGGCTGAAGTCCGCCACCAGCGTCAGCCCCAGGGACCTTGGAGTAGCTGTCGGTGTTGGCGATGTCATTGAGATCCTGGCGGAAGTCGATGTCCGACAGCGTGCCGAACAGCACATAATCGGCGCCCTGGAAATGGCCTTGCCTGATCCGTGCGATCACGTCATACAGCCCCTCGTTCTCCTTGGCGGTGTAAGGCTTGCCCTGGATAAGCTGGAACATGCGCGACTTGAGGATTTCCCCCTTGATGTCGCCTGTGAACTTGCGCAGCTCACCACGCTCGACGTAGCTGTAGGTACCTTCGATCTCGTCATAGCTGGACGATGCGCTGGCAGAGAACCCGGTGGCCTGCACCTGGCTCTGCGCGCTGACGACGCGGATGTATTCCCTGACTCGCTCTTCATAGGCAAGATCCGTTACCGCGACCTTGGGGGCAGCCTGGCTCAGGCTGGCCAGGCCAAGCAGCATCAATGCGATCAGTTGCTTCATCTCAGCGCTCCGTGGTCTTGCGAATTTCTTTCTCGTCCATCCATTCGGCCAGTCCGCTCTCGACGTCTACCAGTTGCAGGCTGAATTTGTAGAACACGTCCTTGTAGTCGCTGCTGCGCTTGACGATGGAGCTGATCGAGCCTTCCAGACGATAGCGGGCCGCGATCATGTTGCCTGTCTTGGCAACGGTGGAGTTCTTGTAGAGCCCGCTCTGGTTCTGCAGCTTGAGCTGGTCGATCTGGCTCTGCATGTCGGTATTGTCGCTGGCGAAACGGGCCACACCGGACTTCATCAACTGAGTCTTGATGGAGGTGGTGATCTCGCGAGTATCGATGTACTCGCTGGTCTTGTTCTTCACGTCGTACACCTGCACCACCGGACGACCCTGCAGGACGCCAGACTGAGCCAGCGAGCGCGTCATCGACTCAGCGATCATCTGCAGGTCGGTGGAGCCGAACTCGTTGGTCACCAGTTCGACGGCCTTGCTGTCGCCGTAGCTGATGTTGCCACCACCCAGAACGGGCGACGAGGTAGAGGCGCAGCCGCTGGCCAGAAGGGCAAGTGTGGCGACGAAGGAAATACGTGCAAACAGCATGGTGAAGTCTCTCAACGGAACAGGTTTACGGAGTTTTCAGGGGTTTGTACTTCGAGGCGAAAGTCAGTGGCCTGGGGAACTGGCGCGATGGCCGGCAGGTAGCTGGTCTGGGTTCCGTAAAGCGTCAGACTCTTCCAGCCCTCTTCCGAGGCGACCGGAAAGCCGTCGTTGCCCAGCCAGGCGAAGCGGTAGTACATCGATTTGTTCTTGTGGCTGGTGTTCTTCAATTCCACCTTCACGGTCAGAAAACCGTTTTCCCGGGCGACGCGCATGGCGCCGACCTCGATATGCTCCATGCTGCCCAGTGACACCACTTTGCTGGCGGCGCTGCCCGGCGCCGGTGGCGGCGCAGTGGCACATCCAGCCAGGGTGGCGAGGGTGATTACAGCGAATAGTTGACGGTACATCGTCTCGTTCCTTACAGACGGGGGGCCTGCGCCATGTCTGGCAGCGGCGTGAGGGGCATGGTTTGGGTGGTATTGCCGCTGGTGAAGAGCTGGTTGCCGACCAGGCGCAGCGGTACGACCTGATAGTCCTGCTCGATGTTCACGTGCAGTTGGGTACCGGAGAGCTGCAACCGGTGTTCACCTTTCTTCAGTCGCAAGCGGACGATGCGTGTGCTGTCCGGCAGGGTACGCCAGGTGCGCTCATCGGCACCTTCGGTAATGGCGGAGGCGATGCCCATGGCCAGACCGGCCAGCGGGTTCACGTCGTTCAACTGCTTTTGCGCCACGCTCCGGGTGGCGGCCCGGACGCTGGTGCGCAGGATGATGCCTGGCATGTCGTCGCGAAGCGCGCGGCGTGACATCGCCTCGATACTGTTGAGTTCGGTCAGGGTCAGCACTTCGCCGTCCAGTGCCAGGCTCTCGATGGCAGCGGTGGAGCTGTCGTCCTTGATTACCGGGAAGGACAACGGCGTAATGATCAGGCCGTTGCTGGTCGGGATGGGCAAGGGGATGCGCACCGAGTCGCGTGCCGGTGCCAGGCCCGTCTGAACGATCAGCAGCACGTCACTTTCGTCCGTCGCCCGGGTATCGGGGGCGTCCAGTTCGAGCAGCGCGCGTTCCAGCAACGGGGTATCCGGGCGAAGTTCGGCCGCCTTGCGATAGCCAGGTGCGGCCAGACCGCGCTCGCCCAGTGCTTCGTAGACGAAGCCGGACAGATAATGGCTGAACGCACTCTGGTAACTGTTCTTGAGGTTGACCACTTCAGGGGCATTCAGCGATTCGACCGGGTAGCCCTGGAGGTCTTTGAACTCGGCGGTGATACCCTTTTTCTCTGCCTCTTCCTCGCGTTTGAGGTATTCCTTCTCGCGCAGCTCGGCAATCAGTGCTTCGCGTTCGTGAGTCTTCCTGATTTCGATACGGGCAGCCTCGAAATCGCCCATTGCCAGGTGATTGATGGCCATCTGTGTGGTCAGCATGACCTTTTCGTAGTCATAGCCTTCATAACGACGCACGCGGTCGTTGACCAGGAAACTACCGAATTCACCCAGGTATTTGGCCGGATCACCGCGGACTGCTTCTTCCCATTCGAATACCTGGCGATCAGCTTGTGCCCAGGCCTCCAGGCTGCCTTGGAGGTCGCCCTTGCTGCGCAGCAGTTCACCTTTCTCGAAGTAGTAGAGGAGATCCTTGTCTTCCCCGCTGTTGTTCTTTTCCAGCAGGGCGATGGCGGCGTCGATGTCACCTGTTTGCAGGTGCTGGTTGGTTTGCGTCAGCTCGCTTTCGTAACTGCGGAAGGCCGAACAGCCACTCAGGAGCAGGGTGCCGCACAGCATAAGCGCGGCAAGGGGGCGGGATTGCATCGGAGACTCACCTATCCATAGATTTTCGTGGAGCGGCCGACTCTGCGGTCGGCTGAACGAGATCCGCTTGGCATGCATGGCTTTTGGCGATCCTGCCAATCCCTCATAAGCTTGAGAGCCAAAATACCTTTTGGGTATATGTGGTGGGTGTGTGAGTATATTCACAATTCATGACTGAGTGGTGGCCATAAGAAATCATTTTGATATCAAAATGATTTTTCTCTGGCGGCCAATGCCGACGCATGCGGTGCTGTTCCGCTTTGCCCTGGACTGATCGGTGTCAGAGCGTGAACCGCTGCCGCGACAGTTTGTCTCACTGCACCTAGGCTGATTCCAATCCCTTTGCCGAGTGCGCGCATGTCCTCCACGATTCACTCCACTCATTACGCCGACAGTCCTGATCTGGCGTTGGCCGCTTTGCGTCATCCCACCCTGGAGCAGGCGCTGGCCGCGGCCTGTGCCCAGCTTGCCGTGAGCGAGGCCTATCTGGCCGCCTTGCGTGACCCAGCCATCTATCCGCAGCCACGGCTGCTGCTGGCGATATCCGGGGCCGACGTTCGCGGCCAGCGTCGTCTGGCGGCGCTGGTGGCCGAACTGCTACCGGATGAGGTGGAACTGGATCTGATCGAACTGGCCGACGACAACCTGTCGCGTGCCGTGCGTGAGCGTTGCGAGGCGTTCTACTCTGTCTGAGCGGGCACGCCCTACCCGCAGGATGAAGCGCCCAGGCATACTGGGCGCCCTGTCTTGTCGTCGGGAGCAACGCTAGTCATGCGTGTCTGGATCGATGCCGACGCCTGCCCTCGGGCGGCGCGGGATCAGGTAGTCAAGTTCGCTCTGAAGCGAGGGTTCGATGTCGTCCTGGTGGCCGGTCAGGCCGTCGCCCGCCCGAACTTCGCCTGCGTGAAGCTGGTGGTGGTGCCCAGTGGCCCGGATGCTGCCGATGATCATCTGGTGGAGCATGCCGTGCCCGGCGAACTGGTGATCTGCAGCGATGTGCCGCTGGCCGACCGTCTGGTGAAGAAGGGCGTGGCCGCGCTCGATCCGCGTGGCCGCGAGTTCGACGAGCGCAACATGGGCGAGCGCCTGGCCGTGCGCAACCTGTTCACCGACCTGCGCGAGCAGGGTCAGGTTGGCGGTGGGCAGGCGCCCTATTCGGAAAAGGATCGGCAGGCGTTCGCCAATGCGCTGGATCGGATTCTCACGCGTATGAGTCGGTAGCGCCACGGATTGCTCCAGGGCGTGTGCTCGCCCATCCGGATTCCATTCGGGTCACGACGCTACCCGCACAGGTAGGTGCCGGTGCCCACGGCGACCAGCACACCCTCGTCGTTGTGCAGTTCCATGCGGATCACCGCCACCTTGTTGCCGGCGCGCAACGGCATGGCGGTGGCGATGAAGCGCTGACCACGGCCGGGGCGCAGGTAGTCGATGCGCAGGTCGATGGTGCCCAGCTTCGAGAGCCTGTTCATGCGTTCGGCCACTGGCAGATGCTGATGATTGGCGAAGGCACCGATCAGTGCCATGGCGCCACCGCATACGTCCAGCAATGACGAAATCACCCCGCCATGCAGGATGCCGTGAACGAAGTTGCCGATCAGTTCGGGTTTCATGGGCAGGTGCATGATCACCTGCTCTTCGCTCAGGGTGTCGATCTCGATACCGAGCAACCGATTGAAAGGGATGCGCTGGAAGAAGGTGGTCACCGCCTGTTGCAGGTCGGCGTCCAGAGTGAAGGCTTGCGGCATCGTGGCACTCCGTGAATCGGGTGTCTGTCACGCTGCCGCAGCCAGGCGGCCTTGGCCAGGGCTACGGCCGGAGTGCCCTGACCAATGACCGAAGCGCCGTGTGAACGGTGCCTGACGATCGTCAGTGGTGCGCCAGTTCCAGCACGCGGTCGACCAGCTTGTTGATGCCTGAGGCCGCTTCGGCGATGGACTGGGCGAGCATGTAGGCCGGCGTGGTGACCAGCTTGCGGGCCTCGTCTTCGACGATGTCGCTGACTTCGCACTCATGATGCTCGGCGCCCATCTGGGTCAGGGCACTGGCGGTGTCGGCGTCGTTGCCGATGGTGCAGATCACGCCGGCACCGAAGATCCTGGCAGCCAGGGCAGGGGCGATGCAGATCAGGCCGATCGGCTTGCCGGCATCGACGAAGGCCTTGCAGGCGGCCAGCACGTCAGGCTGCACGGTGCAGCCCGCACCACTGGTGGCGAAGTCGGAGAGGTTCTTCGCCACGCCGAAGCCACCGGGCAGGATCAGCGCATCGAAGTCGGCCACGTGCAACTGCTTGACGTCCTTGATCTGGCCGCGTGCGATGCGTGCCGACTCCACCAGGACGTTGCGCGTCTCGTCCATCTCGTCGCCGCTGTAGTGATCGACCACATGCAGTTGCTGCACGTTGGGTGCGAAGCACTGCACCTGGGCGCCGCGCTGGTCGAGGCGCAGCAGGGTGATCACGCTTTCGTGAATCTCGGCGCCATCGTAGACGCCACAGCCGGACAGAATCACTGCCACTTTCTTGCTCATGCTCGACTCCTGGTTAGGAAAGACGCGACCGCGGTACGGGCGCGGTTGTTACCAATTCTGCGGCCTGGCTGTCGTCATATGCCACTCGGCCTGTCATTTGCCGCCGCGAAGGATGGCGGGGCGGCGCATAGGATGAATAACAGCTCATTCCCGAGACAAGTACAACGATATGGCGCAGTCATGAATTACGTTCTCTACGCGGTGCCCTTCTTCTTTCTGCTGATCGGCCTGGAGCTGCTCGCCGACCGCTGGCGCGGCATGCGCACCTATCGCCTGGCCGATGCACTCAACAGCCTCAGTGCCGGCGTGCTGTCGCAGGCCACCGGGGTGCTGACCAAGGTAGTCGGGCTGATCACCTACGCGTTCGCCTGGGAGCACCTGGCGTTGTTCGAGCTGTCTGCCGGCAACCCGTGGGTCTGGGTGTGCGCTTTCGTCTTCTACGACTTCTGTTATTACTGGAACCATCGCCTGGGCCATGAGCGCAATGTGCTCTGGGCCGCGCACGCGGTGCATCACCAGAGCGAGGACTACAACCTTTCCACCGCCTTGCGTCAGACCAGCACGGGTTTCATCTTCGGCTGGATCTTCTACCTGCCGATGGCGTTGATCGGTGTGCCGCCACTGGTGTTCCTCACGGTGGCGGCGCTCAACCTGCTCTATCAGTTCTGGGTGCATACCCGGCATATCCCCAAGCTGGGCTGGTTCGAGAAGGTCTTCATAACACCGTCCAATCACCGTGTGCATCATGCACAGAACCCTGTTTACATGGATCGCAATTACGGCGGTGTGTTCATTGTCTGGGATCGAATATTTGGCACCTTCCAGGAGGAGCTGGACGAGGAACCCGTGGTGTTCGGCGTCACCGTGCCGCTGGCCAGCTGGAACCCGCTGTGGGCCAACCTGCAGGTGTACGCCGGGCTTTGGCATGATGCCTGCCGCACGGCGTCCTGGTGGGATCGCCTGCGCATCTGGTTCATGCCCACTGGCTGGCGTCCGGCCGACGTGGCGGCGCGCTTCCCGCAGGTCAAGCCGGATCTGAGTCGCTTCAGCAAGTTCGAGGTGCCGTTGTCGCGCGCTGCTCAGGTCTATGCCCTGTTGCAGTTCGTCTGTTACCTGCTGGCTGGCGTGTGGTTGCTGGCGCAGGGCGAGGCGCTGGCGCTGAATGGCGTGCTGCTGGCATGCCTGTGGATCGGCCTGGGCCTCTTCAGTATCGGTGCGGGCCTGGAGAACCGCCGCTGGGCTGGACGCCTGGACGTGTTGCGCCTGGCACTCAACCTGCCCGCGTTCTGGCTGGCCGGGGCGCTTGGCATGCTGACGATGGATGGCACGGCCTGGGGCTGGCTGGCCATCTACAGCCTGGCGAGCCTGCTGGGGCTGTGGTGGGTTCGCTCGCGTGCCTCAGTCGGCCCGTCGCTGACGCCGTCGGTATAGCCAGCTCAGCGCGAGCAGCGAGACCATGCCGATCAGCAGGATCAACTGGTAGTTGCGCAACTCTTCCAGAAGACCACCCATGGCGTTGCCCAGGCTATAGGCCAGCAGGCTCAGGCCGACGGCCCAGATGCCGGCGCCGATGGCGTCGAGCAGCAGGTAGCGGCGCCAGGAGTAGCCGGACAGGCCGATGGCCAGCGGCATCACCGTGCGCAGGCCGTAGAGGAAGCGAAAGCCCAGCACCCACAGATCCGGATGGCGCCTGAGCAGCGCATTGGCGCGCTCGCCCAGAGGACGCCAGCGCGGCTTGCGCTCCAGCAGGGCGCGGCCGTGGCGACGCCCCAGGTGGTACCACAACTGGTCACTGGCGAAGGTGCCGAGAAAGGCGCACAAGGCCACCCATTCGATTTCCAGGAAGTTGCGTACCGCCAGGTAGGCGGCCAGCAGCAGCGAAACTTCGCCTTCGAGGAAGGTGCCCAGCACCAGCGCCGGGTAGCCGAACTGGCTGATCAGGTCTTGCAGCATGCAGGATGCTCGCGGGAAAGGATGCCTGGGGGCCGTTTGCGACAGATTGCAAGCGGCGCTGTAGCCTACTCTGACCGCGGGCAAGCCGGAAGGTGGCAGGCCATGCCACAATGGGCGCCTGCCCGTGCGACTCGCCGTCGCAGCGAGTCACCTGGCTGTCATCATTTGGTCATAATAGCCGCTTATAACCGTCACACTGGCCCGTCCGTGCGGGCTCTGGAGTCTGCCGTGAGCGTTACCCCCGCCAATCGCCTGTTCCCCGCCACCCGCCTGCGTCGCAATCGTCGCGACGAGTTTTCCCGTCGCCTGGTGCGCGAGAACCGTCTGAGTGTCGATGATCTGATCCTGCCGGTATTCGTCCTCGATGGCGAAAACCGCCGTGAGAGCGTGCCGTCGATGCCGGGCGTCGAACGCCTGTCCATCGACCTGCTGCTCAAGGAGGCGGAACACTGGGTGGCGCTGGGCATTCCGGCGCTGGCGCTGTTCCCGGTCACGCCGCTGGAGAAGAAGTCGCTCGACGGCGCCGAGGCCTGGAACCCCGATGGCATCGCGCAGCGTGCGATCCGTGCCCTGCGCGCGAAATTCCCCGAGCTGGGGGTGATCAGTGACGTGGCCCTCGACCCCTTCACGACCCACGGCCAGGACGGCATCCTCGATGAAGACGGTTACGTGCAGAACGACATCACCGTCGATGCGCTGGTCAAACAGGCGCTGTCTCACGCCGAGGCTGGTGCACAGGTCGTGGCCCCGTCGGACATGATGGATGGTCGCATCCAGGCGATCCGCGAGGCGCTGGAGCTGGCCGATCACGTCAACGTGCGCATCATGGCCTACTCGGCCAAGTACGCCAGTGCCTACTACGGCCCCTTCCGTGACGCCGTGGGCTCGGCCGCCAACCTGGGCAAGGGCAGCAAGAACACCTACCAGATGGATCCGGCCAACGGTGACGAGGCGCTGCACGAGGTGGCCGCCGACCTCGCCGAAGGTGCCGACATGGTGATGGTCAAGCCGGGCATGCCCTACCTGGACATCGTCTGGCGTGTGAAGGACGCCTACAAGGTGCCGACCTTCGCCTACCAGGTCAGTGGCGAGTACGCCATGCACATGGCCGCCATCGGCAATGGCTGGCTCTCCGAGGCAGTGATCGTCGAATCGCTCACCGCCTTCAAACGCGCCGGTGCCGATGGCATCCTCACCTATTTCGCCGTACGTGCGGCAGAACTGCTAAAACAGGGGCAATGACGCCCCCAGGAACCCAGTGATGAACAGCGAAGGACTCAACAGCGAAGTGCTCGACAACAACCCGCCTCAGGTCGAAGCGGTGGCCGAGACACCGGTGGTGGAAACGCCGCCACCGATTCCGGTTCCCAGCCTGGATGACAGCAGCCTGTACATCCACCGTGAGCTGTCGCAGCTGCAGTTCAATATCCGCGTGCTGGAACAGGCGCTGGATGAGTCCTATCCGCTGCTGGAGCGCCTGAAGTTCCTGCTGATCTTCTCCAGCAACCTCGACGAGTTCTTCGAGATTCGCGTGGCCGGGCTGAAGAAACAGATCAATTTCGCCCGCGAGCAGGCCGGTCCCGATGGCTTGCAGCCGCACCAGGCCCTGGCGCGTATTTCCGAACTGGTGCACGAGCAGGTCGAGCGTCAGTACGCCATCCTCAACGACACCCTGTTCCCGGCTCTGGCCAAGCACAACATCAACTTCATCCGTCGTCGTTACTGGACGACCAAGCTCAAGGCCTGGGTGCGCCGCTATTTCCGCGACGAGATCGCGCCGATCATCACTCCCATCGGCCTCGATCCGACGCACCCCTTCCCGCTGCTGGTGAACAAGAGCCTGAACTTCATCGTCGAGCTGGAGGGTGTCGACGCCTTCGGGCGTGACTCCGGTCTGGCCATCATCCCGGCGCCGCGTCTGCTGCCGCGTATCATCCGCGTGCCGGAAGAGGTGGGGGGCCGGGTGCCAACTACGTGTTCCTCTCCTCGATGATTCATGCCCATGCCGATGACCTGTTTCAGGGCATGAAGGTCAAGGGCTGCTACCAGTTCCGCCTGACCCGCAACGCCGACCTGTCGGTGGACACCGAGGACGTCGAAGACCTGGCGCGCGCGCTGCGCGGCGAGCTGTTCAGTCGCCGCTACGGCGATGCGGTGCGTCTGGAGGTGGTCGACACCTGCCCGAAACACCTCACCGATCAGTTGCTCAAGCAGTTCGGTCTGGCCGAGAGCGAGCTGTACCAGGTCAACGGTCCGGTCAACCTGACGCGTCTGTTCAGCATCACCGGCCTCGATAGCCATCCGGAACTGCAATACACGCCGTTCACTCCGGTGATCCCGAAGCTGTTGCAGAACTCCGAGAACATCTTCAGCGTGGTCAGCAAGCAGGACATCCTGCTGCTGCACCCCTTCGAATCCTTCACCCCGGTGGTCGACCTGCTGCGCCAGGCGGCCAAAGACCCGCACGTGCTGGCGATCAAGCAGACGCTGTATCGCTCCGGGGCCAACTCGGAGATCGTCGACGCCCTGGTGGAAGCGGCGCGTAACGGCAAGGAGGTCACGGCGGTGATCGAGTTGCGTGCACGTTTCGACGAGGAGTCCAACCTGCAACTGGCCAGCCGTCTGCAGGCAGCGGGTGCGGTGGTGATCTACGGTGTGGTCGGCTTCAAGACCCACTCGAAGATGATGCTGATCCTGCGTCGCGAGAACGGCGAGATTCGCCGCTATGCCCACCTCGGTACCGGCAACTACCATGCCGGCAACGCACGCCTGTACACCGACTACAGCCTGCTGACCGCCGACGTGGCGCTGGGCGAGGACGTGGCCAAGCTGTTCAGCCAGCTCATCGGCATGGGCAAGACCCTGCGCATGAAGAAGCTGCTGCACGCGCCCTTCACCCTGAAGAAGACTCTGCTCGACCTGATTGCCAAGGAAACCGCCGCAGCGGCCGAGGGCAAGCCGGCGCAGATCATTGCCAAGTTCAACGCGCTGACCGATCCCAAGATCATCCGCGCGTTGTACAAGGCCAGCCAGACCGGCGTGAAGATCGACCTGGTGGTGCGCGGCATGTGCAGTCTGCGCCCCGGGGTGCCTGGCGTTTCGCACAACATCCAGGTGCGCTCGATCATCGGGCGTTTCCTCGAACACACGCGGGTGTATTACTTCCTCAACGGTGGCGACGAGCTGATCTACCTGTCCAGTGCCGACTGGATGGAGCGCAACCTCGACAAGCGCGTGGAGACCTGCTTCCCGGTCGAGGGCAAGAAGCTCATCACCCGCGTCAAGAAGGAGCTGGAAAGCTACCTGACCGACAACACCCAGGCCTGGGTGTTGCAATCCGACGGGCGCTATCAGCGCTTGCAGCCGACCGGCAACCAGAACCCGCGCAACGCGCAGGCCGGTCTGCTGGAGAAGCTCACCGCCCCGGTGATCGTGACGCGCTAGAAAGTGGCTGCCTGCAGCCAGCTGATGACCCTCTCCCGCTTGCGGGAGAGGGAGAAAAGCAGCTCCGCCGATATTCCGTAGGGTGCGCAGTGCGCACCGGGATTGCTCGCCGCCGCATGGCGCACCCTACGGGGATGCGCCCTACAACCGCGCCCGCACCTGCTTCGGGGTGATGCCGAAGGCGCGCTTGAACGCCGTGGAAAAGTTGGCGGCACTGGTGTAGCCGGCGATCCATGCCGCCTGGTTGACGCTCACACCTTCCTGTTCGAGCGCTTCGCGGGCCTGCTGCAACTTGCGCTGGCGCTGATACTCGAACAGCGACGTGCCTTTCACCGCCTGGAACTGCCGTTGCAGGGTGCTGGCGCTGCACCCCACCTCGTGGGCGATGTCTTCCAGTGACCAGCCATCGGCTTCGCCGCTGTGCAGCAGCTCCAGCGTACGGCGGATGCGCTGGTGTTCGTGTGGCCGCAGGTTCGTCGGGGCGTGCGCTGGTTGCCGGGTGAGCAGGCTCAGCGCTTCGTTGGCGATTTCCAGGGCGCGGCTTTCCAGGTAGAGGTTCTCCAGCAGGCGATTGCCGCAACCCGGATGCAACACCTGCTCGGCCAGGGTCAGCAGGCGTGCCGAAGGCTGCCAGCGCAGCACGTTGAGCGGCCGGTAGTCGTTGTGCAACAAGGCTTGCAGTTCGGCCTGGCCGTCGAAGCCGCTGGACTCGAACCATTCCTGCGTCAGGCTTACCGAGACCTTGCGGATGTGCTGGCCACGGCGAGCCCGGCGGGAAAACAGCATCGGTTCGTTGAGAGCGATGGTTACCCCTTCGGCGCCGGAGCGGGGCATGCCGAAGGTGAAGGGGCGGCCGTCATAGCTGACCTCGCTACGCCCTTCCAGGAAGAGCACGAAGTTGAGGTGCGGGCTGGCTTCGGTCTGGGTGGCGAAATCCTGCAACTCCAGGCAGTCGGAACAGTGCAGTGACAGCCCGCTGCGCAGCCGGCGCCAGCTCAGGTGGCCCTGGAACAGTCGATCCCGGTTGGTCTCACCCTCTACCAGGCGAATCGCGTCGCCTGACATCTGCGCCAGCTCACCGACGCGGACGATATGGGCCTGGCTACTCATGCTGGATTCCCCCCCATGCCTCTGGCGCAAAGAACAAATCTCGGCGCGCAAACCTCTTGTTACAAGCAGAGTGGCAGACTACGCCTCGCTATTTATTGATGCAAATCATTCGCATTATGTTGTGCGCGCTCCCGAATGCAGGGAGGTGCATATCGGGGAGGGTTCATGTATCTGCAACTGCATCGACATCATTCATTCAAGCCACTGGCCATCGCCGTGCTGCTTGCCCTGCCGGGGCTGGCCTCGGCGGTTGACGAGCCGCTGGAGCTGCAAGCCACCGAAATCCTCGGCACCGCGCAGGAAGAGCTCAAGCAGGCGCTCGGCGTGTCGGTCATCACCGCCGAGGACATTCAGAAGGCGCCGCCGGTGAATGACATCGCCGAGATCATTCGCAAGCAGCCGGGCGTCAACCTGACCGGCAACAGCGGCTCGGGGGCGCGTGGCAACAATCGCCAGATCGACATCCGTGGCATGGGCCCGGAAAACACTCTGATTCTGATCGACGGCAAGCCGGTCAGCTCGCGCAATGCCGTGCGTTATGGCTGGCGCGGCGACCGCGATACCCGTGGCGACAGCAACTGGGTGCCGGCCGAGCAGATCGAGCGCATCGAGGTGCTGCGTGGCCCGGCGGCTGCACGTTACGGCAGTGGCGCTGCCGGTGGTGTGGTCAACATCATCACCAAGAAGGCCGGCCTGGAGCACCACGGCAACCTCAGCCTGTACGCCAACATGCCGCAGCACAGCGAGGAGGGGGCCACCCGCCGCTTCAATTTCGGCCTCAGCGGTCCACTGGCGGACAACCTGTCCTACCGCGTCTACGGCAACCTCAACAAGACCGACTCGGACGACGAGGACATCAACGAAGGGCGTGCCGTCAGTGCCACCAACGCTGCCCTGGCCGGTCGCGAAGGTGTGCGCAACCGCGATGTCGACGGCACCCTGACCTGGCGCCTGGACGAGTCGCAGAGCATCGACCTGCAGGCCGGTTTCAGTCGCCAGGGCAACATCTACACCGGCGACAGCATGAACAACCTGACCAGCAGCGCGGCGGTCAACGCCGCCCGCGCCAGGTGGATAGGCCGCGAAACCAACCGCATGCTGCGCAACACCTACGCCATCACCCACAACGGCGACTGGGACTTCGGCAGCACGCTGAACTACCTGCAATACGAGCGTACGCGCAACAACCGCCTCAAGGAGGGCCTGGCCGGCGGTCCGGAGGGCGCCATCAACGGCAACGAGTTCGGCACCATCGAGCTGGAAAGCCTGACCGCCCACAGCGAAGTGAACCTGCCGATTTCCGCGGTTTTCGAACAGGTGTTGACCCTCGGAGCGGAATGGAACGAGCAGCGCATGGACGATGGCGTTTCCGACCTGGCGCTGATCCAGAACATCGGCTACTCGGACGCCTTCAACGGTTCCGTGTCGATGCGCACCGCTTCGCTGTTCCTCGAGGACAATATCGAACTGCTGCCGGGCACCATCCTCACTCCGGGGCTGCGCTATGACCACAACAGCCTCAGCGGCAGCAACTGGAGCCCGTCGCTCAACCTGTCGCATCGACTGGATGAGCGCTTCAGCATCAAGGCGGGTATCGCCCGTGCCTACAAGGTGCCCAACCTGTATCAGAGCAACCCCTCCTATGCGTTGTACAGCAACGGCATCGGTTGCTGGGGCACGGTGGGTGTGGGTTGCTTCATGGTCGGTAACGAGCAACTGGAGGCCGAGACCAGCATCAACAAGGAGCTGGGCCTGGAGTTCGAATCCGGCGACTACCACGCCAGCCTGACCTGGTTCCGCAACGACTACCGCGACAAGGTCGAAGCCGGCCGCGCGCCGGTTGCCAACATCACCGCCAATATCATGGGCACCAACAGGCAGGTGGACGTGTTCCAGTGGGTCAACATTCCGCGTGCGGTGGTCGAGGGCTTCGAGGGCAACCTGAAGATGCCCCTGGCTGACAGCCTGAGCTGGAACACCAACTTCACGTACATGCTGCAATCGAAGAACAAGGAGACCGGCGAGCCGTTGTCGATCATCCCCGAGTTCACCGTCAACTCCACGCTCGACTGGCAGGTGAGCGAGCCGTTGTCGTTGCAGACCACCGTCACCTGGTACGGTCGCCAGACACCGGGCAAATACGACTACAAGGGCAATGTGCTGAGCGGCGATGCCCGCCGTGAGATATCGCCCTATGCCCTGGTCGGCATCGGCGGCAACTATGCCATCGACAAGAACTGGAGCGTCGGTGCCGGCATCAGCAACCTGTTCGACAAGCGTCTGTACCGCGAGGGCAACACCCGCGAGGCCGGGGCCTATACCTACAACGAACCGGGGCGCACCTTTTACGCCAGCATCAGCACCAGCTTCTGAGCAGTCGGGGGAGTGGCCCGGGACACTCCCCCGCGCTTGCGCCAACCATGACAAAAGCGGGCCCACCCGCCACGACCTGATGAGCCTTCCTGCATGATTCGATTCCAAGGTACCGCCGTCACTGCCTCGGCCTCTCTGTACATGACCAAGCTGTGCAAGCACTTTCGCCACAAGATTGCCGTGGAGTTCGACGCGCACAATGCCGATGCGCAATTTCCCTTCGGCCGTTGCCTGATGCGTGCCGATGCCCAGATTCTGCATTTCGATTGTCAGGCCAACGACAGCGAGGCTGCCGCACGCATTCGCTTCGTCCTCGACGATCACCTGGTGCGCTTCGCCCGCAAGGAAAACCTGAGCATCGCCTGGTGCGAGGATGTCACCGATGAGAGCTAGCCTCGCCCTGTTCTGCGCCCTGCTGTTTGCCGCGCAGGCCACCCATGCCGATCCCTGGCAGCCAGCCACGCTGGCGCACGCCGAAATGCGCGAGATGCAGTCGCGGCACAGCGGGCGTACCTATCGCCTGTACCTGTCGCAGCCGCAGGGCGAGGCGCCGCCGCAGGGCTATCCGGTGGTCTACGTGCTCGACGCCAACCTGTTCTTCCCGCTGCTGGCGCAGCAGGCGCTGATGTACCAGCCGCATGCCTCGCGCGACGGGCGCGAAGCGGTACTGGTGGTCGGTATCGGCTACCCGGGCGATGCGCCTTTCGATATTCCGGCGCGGGCCGAGGACTACACGCCGCCGGCACCGGACATGAGCGACACCGGCGACCAGTTGGCCGACCGGCATGGCGGGGCCGAGCGCTTCCTGGATTTCCTCGAGGACGAGGTCAAGCCACTGGTGCGGTCACGCTACAAGGTCGATGCGCAGCGCCAGACCCTGTTCGGTCATTCCTATGGCGGCCTGTTCGCCGTCTACACCCTGCTCGCGCGGCCACAGGCGTTCCAGCGCTACTACGCGTCGAGCTCCTCGCTGTGGTGGAACCGGCGTCATGCCTTCGATCTGCTGGAGGCCTTCGCTGCCCGGGGGCAGCGTCCGGACGTTCGTCTGTTGCTCAGCGTCGGTGGCGCGGAGCAGCCGGTAGCCGATGCACCGCTGCGGGATGCGCGGCAAAGACACCTGGCCGAACGGCGCATGGTGGATAACACCCGCGAGCTCCAGCAGCGCCTGAGCGCGCTGGGCGTGGCGACCGAGCTACGGGTGGCGCCCGGCGAGGATCATGCCGGCAACGCCTTCGTCAGCAGCGTGCAGGTGCTGGATTTCGCCCTGGGCAGGTAGAGCGCTGGTGCGCACGGCTCACCCTACGGGTGAGTGCGCCGTCGGAGTACCAGGCGCACCGCCCGGTCAGCGCACGCTCAGAGTCAGGTCGATGCGCTTGAGCCACTCGGCTTCGGCTTCGAAGTCGGCCTGGGTCAGTGGGTTGGCTGCCAGCCAGCCTTGCGGGAACTGGATTTCCAGACTGTCGTCACTGGCCTTGAACTGTACTTCCGGCATGCTCTGGGTACCACGAATGTGGTGGAAGAGAATGGCGAAGCGCAGCAGGACGCACAGGCGTATCAGCTTCACGCCTTCCTCGCCGAAATCGGCGAACTTGTCCTTGGGAATGTTGCGGCGGTGGCCGCGTACCAGCAGCGCGAGCATCTGCTGATCCTGGCGCGAGAAGCCGGCCAGGTCGGAATGCTCGATCAGGTAGGCGCCGTGCTTGTGGTACTGGTAGTGAGCGATGTCCAGGCCCACCTCGTGCACCTTGGCGCCCCAGCTCAGCAGCTCGCGGTGCCAGTCGTCGTGCAGGCCCCAGTCGGCGGCCACCTTGTCCAGTGCCGACAGGGCCTTGGCTTCGACCCGTGCGGCCTGATCCACATCGACGTGATAGCGCTCCATGAAGGCCGACAGAGTCCGCTCGCGCACATCCTCGTGCTGGTGCCGGCCCAGCAGGTCGTACAGCACGCCTTCGCGCAACGCGCCTTCGGAGTGGCTCATGCGCTGAATCTCGCAGGCATCGAAGATCGCTTCGAGAATCGCCAGGCCGGCCGGAAAGATACCGCGTCGATCCGGCTTGATGCCGTCGAGGTCGAGCTTGTCCACCTCGCCGAGCTTGAACACCTTGCGCTTGAGCCAGGCCAGGCCTTCGGCCGTGACCTCGCCATTGCCCAGGCCTGCTGCCTTGATGGTCAGGCCGACGGCCTTGATGGTGCCGGAGGCACCGACGGCGTCTTCCCAGCCCAGACGGCGCAGGCCCTGCTCGATGCTCATCAGTTCCAGGCGTGCGGCGGTGTAGGCCTGGGCATAACGCGCCGGGGTGATCTTGCCGTCCTTGAAGTAGCGCTGGGTGAAGCTGACGCAGCCCATTTGCAGGCTTTCACGCAGCAGCGGTTCGAAGCGCTGGCCGATGATGAACTCGGTGCTGCCGCCTCCGATGTCGGCGACCAGGCGTTTGCCGGGCGTGTCGGCGATGCTGTGCGACACGCCCAGGTAGATCAGACGGGCTTCTTCGCGACCGGAGATCACTTCGACCTGGTGGCCGAGAATCTCCTCGGCGCGGCGGATGAACACGGCGCGGTTGCGTGCCTCGCGCAAGGCGTTGGTGCCGACGATACGCACCGCGCCTTCCGGCAGGCTGCTGGTCAGCTGGGCGAACCGGCGCAGGCAATCGAGGCCACGCTGCATGGCCTCCTCGCTGAGCTGGCGCTCTTCGTCGATACCTGCGGCCAGTTGCACCTTGTCGCCGAGGCGTTCGAGGATGCGAATCTCGCCATGGTCGGCCTTGACCAGAACCATATGGAAACTGTTCGAGCCCAGATCGATGGCGGCGATCAGGGGAAAACTCTCGGCAGGGGCTTGGGGCATGATTACGGCATCTCGGTCGATAACCGCGCCATCGTGCCACGACTCAGCCCATGAGCCAACGCATACGGATGTCGCATGAAACTGGTCTAGACCTGTCGTTGCCCGACGTTCAGCACATTCAGAGGCCGTTCGAGCAACTGCTCATCGCAGTTGTGCCCCGCGCCGCCGCGATCGACCACGATAAATCTTCCCGGTCGTTCCAGGCACAGCAGCGGGTGGTGCCAGGTGCCGCGTGCGTAGTTCACGCCCTGATCCGGCGCGCTGATGAAGGCGCGAATCCTCGACTCGTCCAGCTCGCCGGGCGGGGCGACCACGATCAGCATGCGTGCACCGTCCACCGGGTAGAACGCCTGGCTGCCCAGCGGGTGGCGTTCGAGCATGCGAATCTCGACGGGGGCGTGCCAGGCCTGGCCTGCGAACAGGTTGACCAGGGTTCGCGGCGCCTCGCCGGCCAGTTCCACCTGCGCCAGGTCGTGGTAGCGCATGGTGGTGCCGGCGTTGATCGGGAAGGCCGTCGCGCCGGCCATCTCGATCACGTCGCCAAAGGGGGCGAAGGTTTCGCGGGTCAGCGTTTCGATGCGCAGCGGCACGGGCGTCATGGCGTTCACAGGTTCACCGAGCCGATGAAATTGCGCAGCTCTTGCGTGCGGGGCGCGGCGAACAGCTGTTTCGGATCACCGATCTCGTGCACCTTGCCCTGGTGCATGAACACCAGCTTGTCGCCCACCTCACGGGCGAAGCGCATCTCGTGGGTGACCATGATCAGGGTCATGCCCTCGCGGGCCAGTTGCTTGACTACCGCCAGTACCTCGTTGACCAGTTCGGGGTCGAGCGCCGAAGTGATCTCGTCGCACAGCAGCACCCTGGGTGACATGGCCAGCGCGCGGGCGATGGCCACGCGCTGTTGCTGGCCGCCGGAAAGGCGCTCCGGATAGGCATCGAACTTCTCAGCCAGGCCGACCCGTTCGAGCATCTGCCGAGCGACCTTCTCGGCCTCGGCGCGTGAGGTCTTCTTCACCACCTGCGGTGCCAGCATGACGTTCTCGCCCACGGTCAGGTGCGGGAACAGGTTGAACTGCTGGAATACCATGCCGACCTTCTGCCGCAGGCTGCGCAGGTCGGCGCGGGCGGCGTCGATGTACTCGCCGTCCACTTCGATGACGCCGTCGTTGATCGACTCCAGGCCGTTGAGGGTGCGCAGGAAGGTGCTCTTGCCCGAGCCGCTGCGGCCGATGATGGCGACCACTTCGCCTTCCTCGACGGTCAGGTCGATGCCCTTGAGCACGTGGTTTTCGCCGTAGTACTTGTGCAGGGCGGTGACGTTAAGCAGTGACATTCAGCCTCCTTTCCAGGCGGTATGCAGCGAGCGAGAGCGGGTAGCAGAGCAGGAAGTAACCGAGGGCGACGAAGCCGTAGACCATGAAGGGTTCGAAGGTGGCGTTGGCCAGCATGCTGCCGGTCTTGGTCAGCTCGGTAAAACCGATGATCGAGGTCACCGCGGTGCCCTTGATCACCTGCACCGAGAAACCCACGGTGGGTGCCACGGCGATGCGCAGCGCCTGCGGCAGCACGACGTGGCGCAGGGTTTCCAGGCGGCTCATGGCCAGGCTTTCGGCGGCCTCCCACTGGCCTCGGCTGATCGACTCGACGCAGCCGCGCCAGATTTCGGCGAGAAAGGCGCTGGTGAACAGCGTCAGTGCGGTGGCGGCAGCCAGCCAGGGGGAGACGTCGATGCCCAGCAGGGCGATGCCGAAGAACACCAGGAACAGCTGCATCAGCAGCGGCGTGCCCTGGAACAGTTCGATGTAGCCACGGGCGAGGATGCGTGGTGCTGCCAGCGGGGCGATGCGCGCCAGCAGCACCAGCAGGCCGGCGATGCCGCCGCAGATGAAGGCCACCAGCGACAGCAGCAGCGTCCATTGCAGGCCGGTGATCAGGTTGCGCAGGATGTCCCAGAGGGTGAAGTCCATCAGCGGGCTCCCATGATGAAGCGACGGCCGAACCAGGCCAGCAACTGACGAATCAGGATGGCCATGACCAGGTACAGCACGGTGGTGAGCAGGTAGGTCTCGAAGGCGCGGAAGTTGCGCGACTGGATGAAGTTGGCGGCGAACGACAGCTCCTCGGTGGAAATCTGCGAGCACACCGCCGAGCCCAGCATGACGATGATGATCTGGCTCGACAGGGCCGGCCAGACCTTGGCCAGGGCCGGGCGCAGCACCACGTGGCGGAAGGTTTCGAAGCGGCTCATGGCCAGCGCGGCGGCGGCTTCGATCTGGCCGTGCGCGATGGCCTGGATGCCCGCGCGGATGATCTCCGTGGAGTAGGCGCCAAGGTTGATCACCATCGCCAGTACCGCCGCTTCCCATTCGCTCAGGCGTACGCCGAGCGAGGGCAGGCCGAAGAAGATGAAGAACAGCTGGACGATGAACGGCGTGTTGCGGATCAGCTCCACGTAGACGCCGAACATCCGGTCGAACGGGCGGATGCGCCAGGCGCGCAGTATCGCCCCGACGATGCCGAGACCGACGCCCAGCAGGGTGCCGATCGCCGTCAGGCCGAGGGTGAAGGCCGCGCCCTGCAGCAGCAGGTCGCTGTGCTGGAGGACGGCGGCGAAGTCGAACTGGTACGCCATGGCTCAGCTCTCCGCGCGGTTCAGAGGCCGGCCGGCAGCGGTTGCTTCAGCCACTTCCGGCTGATCGCGTCGAGGCTGCCGTCGCTCTTGGCGTCGGCAATGATGGCGTTGACCTTGTCCAGCAGTGCGGCCTGGTTCTTGTTCACGCCGACGTACACCGGCGAATCCTTGAGCTTGAGTTTCATGCTCGGGACGCGCTTGGGGTTCTTTTCGGAGATGGCCACCATCACCACGTTGCCGCTGGCGATCAGCTCGACCTGGCCGGAGAGGTAGGCGGCGATGGTCGAGTTGTTGTCCTCGAAGCGTTTGATGGTGGCGCCTTTCGGGGCGACGTTGCTCAACTCGATGTCCTCGATGGAGCCACGGGTGACGCTGATGGTCTTGCCTGCCAGGTCGTCGAGGCTGGCGATGGTCGCGTCCTCCGGGCCGAACACGCCGAGGTAGAAGGGGGCATAGGCGGCGGAGAAGTCGATCACCGCTTCACGCTCCGGGTTCTTGCCGAGGCTGGAGATCACCAGGTCGACCTTGCCGGTGGTGAGGAAGGGAATGCGGTTGGTGCTGTTGACCGGGGTCAGTTCCAGCTTGACCGCCAGCTTGTCGGCCAGCAGTTGTGCGGTGTCGATGTCCAGGCCACGCGGCTTGAGATCCGGGCCGACCGAACCGAACGGCGGGAAATCCTGTGGTACGGCGACTTTCAGCACGCCGGCAGCGCTGATGTCCTGCAGGGCATCGGCATGAGCGGCGGCGGTACCGAGGGTGAGGGCGGCGAACAGGGTGGCCAGCAGGTTGCGGTGGATTCTGCGCATGTCGTGCTCCGTGAATTGATGAAAATGGCAGGGTTTTGCTTGAGTCATGCAGTGCATCGCCTGTGCCAGATTCAATGAAACCGGGGCTTTTGCAGCCTGGGGTGAGTGAGGGCAAGGTCTTACTGGTCTGAACAGTTGGCATAGCTGACCATTTGGTCAGATGGGTTCCTGTGCCATCTCGGTGCGTTCTCGTGATGGGCTGTTCCACAAGGGGGCGTCGCTTGCCTGAAGCGGTCTTCTGGCCTTACAAAGGCGCCTTGACTGGACTGACCGGCCCGAACAGCCATGAATGCTTCTGCCCCTCGTGCGGTACCCGAATACGCCTTGCAGGCGATCCGTCGTCTGATCGAGGAGGAGGGCTATCGACCGGGCGATGCGCTGCCCTCGCAGCGTGATCTGGCCGAGCGTCTGGGCGTCAGTCGCGCGTCGCTGCGCGAGGCGTTGTCTTCGCTCAGTGCGCTGGGGCTGGTCAGCGTGCAGGCTGGCAAGGGCGTGTTCGTCCAGCAGGCACCGAAGGCCGAAACGACCGGCGGCTTCGTCTGGCCTTTCGCCGCGCAGGTGTCGGCGGCCGATACCTTCCAGCTGCGCTTCGCCCTGGAGGGATTCGCCTGTGGCCTGGCGGCCGGGGTGATGACTGCCGAGGAGCTGGACATCCTCGAGGACAACGTCGAGCAGATGCGCCGCGAGTTGCGCGCCGAGGATTTCGAGCAGGCGACACGGCTGGACTTCGAATTTCACCAACGCATTCTGGCCGCCAGCGGTAACCAGGCGATGTTCGCGCTGGTGACCTCCAGTGCGGACATCTTCCTGGAGAGCCAGAAGCTGCCGTTCATCCGCCCGGAGCGGGCGATGGAGACCTGGCAGGAGCACCGCAGGATTCTCAAGGCCCTGGCCCGGCACGCGGCAGGGCCGGCGCAGAAGGCCATGCAGCAGCATATCCGAGCAGCTGCGCTGCGTACCGGCATCGCATTCGCCACCCTGGGCGATTGAGGTGTGCAGTGACGACCATTGAAAGGCTCAATCGCCAGCGCCTTTCGGAGTGGATCAAGCCGGGCTATGATGTCGCCACTTTTTGGTTGCCTGCCATCCCTGGCGGCAACCCCTCGGGCCGTCGCAAGCGACGTCAAAGATTCCTCCCGGCAATTTTTTGCTTCCGAATATACGGAGACTCCCCATGAGCGAATTCATCACCAACGTCAGCGATGCCAGCTTCGATCAGGACGTCATCCAGGCCGAAGGTCCGGTTCTGGTCGACTACTGGGCTGAGTGGTGCGGCCCGTGCAAGATGATCGCACCGGTGCTCGACGAGATCGCCAAGGAATATCAAGGCAAGCTGAAGATCTGCAAGCTGAACATCGACGAGAACCAGGAAACCCCGCCGAAATATGGCGTGCGCGGTATCCCGACCCTGATGCTGTTCAAGAACGGCAACGTCGAGGCGACCAAGGTCGGTGCGCTGTCCAAGTCGCAACTGGCGGCTTTCCTCGACAGCAATATCTGAGTGTCGCTGTGATCCGAAGAAGCCCCGCTGTTTGCGGGGTTTTTTCGTTTTTAGGGCTAGACGCTGTTTTTTCGCGGTGTTAAATTCGGCCTCGCTGCATCCTCTATGCAGCTCTCTGCATGCCGTCGCCGATTCATTCCTATACGAACTCGTTCGCGATCCTGTCGCCTTCTCTGCGGCGCGGCCTCTCAAGCTAACAGCTTTCTTCTCCTCTCGATGATCACGTCATTCCTATGAATCTGACCGAACTCAAGCAAAAGCCGATTGCCGAACTGCTGGACATGGCCGAACAGATGGGCCTGGAAAACATGGCTCGTTCGCGCAAGCAGGACATCATCTTCGCCCTGCTGAAAAAGCATGCCAAAAGCGGCGAGGAAATTTCCGGCGACGGCGTGCTGGAGATCCTCCAGGACGGTTTCGGCTTCCTGCGTAGCGCCGACTCTTCCTACCTGGCCGGCCCTGACGACATCTACGTTTCGCCCAGCCAGATCCGCCGTTTCAACCTGCGTACCGGTGACACCATCGTCGGCAAGATTCGTCCGCCGAAGGAAGGCGAGCGTTACTTCGCCCTGCTCAAGGTCGACAGCATCAATTTCGACCGTCCGGAAAACGCCAAGAACAAGATCCTGTTCGAGAACCTGACGCCGCTGTTCCCGAACAAGCGCCTGACCATGGAGGCCGGCAACGGCTCCACCGAGGACATCACCGGCCGCGTGATCGACCTCTGCGCACCGATCGGCAAGGGCCAGCGTGGCCTGATCGTCGCTCCGCCGAAAGCGGGCAAGACCATCATGCTGCAGAACATTGCGTCGAACATCACGCGCAACAACCCGGAAGTTCATCTGATCGTTCTGCTGATCGACGAGCGTCCGGAAGAAGTGACCGAGATGCAGCGCACCGTGCGCGGCGAAGTGGTCGCCTCCACCTTCGACGAGCCGCCGACCCGCCACGTGCAGGTCGCCGAGATGGTGATCGAGAAGGCCAAGCGCCTGGTCGAGCACAAGAAGGACGTGGTCATCCTGCTCGACTCCATCACCCGTCTGGCGCGTGCCTACAACACCGTGATCCCGAGCTCCGGCAAGGTACTCACCGGTGGTGTCGACGCCCACGCCCTGGAGAAGCCGAAGCGCTTCTTCGGCGCCGCGCGCAACATCGAGGAAGGCGGTTCGCTGACCATCCTCGCCACCGCGCTGATCGAGACCGGCTCGAAGATGGACGAGGTGATCTACGAGGAATTCAAGGGCACCGGCAACATGGAGCTGATCCTCGACCGCCGCGTGGCCGAGAAGCGCACCTTCCCGGCGATCAACATCAACAAGTCGGGTACCCGTCGCGAAGAGTTGCTGACCGGCGAGGAAGAGCTGTCGCGCATGTGGATTCTGCGCAAGCTGCTGCATCCGATGGACGAAATCGCCGCCATCGAATTCCTGATCGACAAGCTGAAAGCGACCAAGACCAACGACGAGTTCTTCCTGTCGATGAAGCGCAAATAAGACGTTGCGCCATGCCACAAGGCCGGGGAAACCCGGCCTTGTCGTTTCTGCTGGCTTCAAGCCTTCTGAAAGCCCCACTTCGGCGCTAAACTTTGCGGCCGACTCAAGCCTGTCCGACACGAGGCTCCTGCATGCAGTATCGCGACCTGCGCGACTTCATCCGCGAACTGGAAAAGCGCGGCGAACTCAAGCGTATCCAGACCCCGGTATCGCCCGTCCTGGAAATGACCGAAATCTGCGACCGTACCCTGCGCAAGGGCGGGCCGGCGCTGCTGTTCGAAAAGCCCACCGGCTTCGACGTCCCGGTGCTCGGCAATCTGTTCGGCACGCCAAAGCGCGTGGCGCTGGGCATGGGTGCCGAGGACGTTTCCGAGTTGCGCGAGATCGGCAAGCTGCTGGCCTTTCTCAAGGAGCCCGAGCCGCCGAAGGGGCTCAAGGATGCCTGGAGCAAGCTGCCGATCTTCAAGAAGGTCATCAGCATGGCGCCCAAGGTGGTCAAGGACGCGCCGTGCCATGAAGTGATCATCGATGGCGACGACGTCGACCTGGGCAAGCTGCCGATCCAGCACTGCTGGCCGGGCGACGTGGCGCCGCTGATCACCTGGGGGCTGACCATCACCAGGGGGCCGAACAAGGAACGGCAGAATCTCGGTATCTATCGCCAGCAGGTCATCGGTCGCAACAAGGTGATCATGCGCTGGCTCAGCCACCGTGGCGGCGCGCTGGATTACCGCGAGTGGTGCCAGAAGCACCCGGACAAACCTTACCCGGTGTGCGTGGCCCTGGGCGCCGACCCGGCGACCATTCTTGGCGCCGTGACGCCCGTGCCGGATACCCTCTCCGAATACGCCTTCGCCGGCCTGCTGCGCGGTCATCGCACCGAGCTGATCAAGGCGGTTGGCAGCGACCTGCAGGTGCCGGCCAGTGCCGAGATCGTCCTCGAGGGGGTGATCCATCCGGGCGAGACTGCGCCGGAAGGCCCCTACGGTGACCACACCGGTTACTACAACGAGGTCGATACCTTCCCGGTGTTCACCGTCGAGCGCATCACCCGTCGCCGCGATCCGATCTATCACAGCACCTACACCGGCCGCCCGCCGGATGAGCCGGCGATTCTCGGCGTGGCGCTGAACGAAGTGTTCGTGCCGATCCTGCAGAAGCAGTTCCCGGAGATCACCGACTTCTATCTGCCGCCGGAAGGCTGCTCCTATCGCATGGCGGTGGTGACCATGAAGAAGCAGTACCCCGGCCATGCCAAGCGCGTAATGCTGGGTGTGTGGTCGTTCCTGCGACAGTTCATGTACACCAAGTTCGTTATCGTCACCGACGACGACATCAATGCACGGGACTGGAACGACGTGATCTGGGCGATTACCACGCGCATGGATCCCAAGCGCGACACGGTGATGATCGACAACACGCCGATCGACTACCTCGACTTCGCTTCGCCGATTTCCGGTCTGGGCTCGAAGATGGGCCTCGACGCCACCCACAAGTGGCCGGGTGAAACCAATCGCGAATGGGGGCGTGCCATCGAGAAGGATCCTGCGGTGGTGGCCCGTGTCGACGCGCTGTGGAGCGAGCTGGGAATCGATTGATGAACGTCACCCTGCAACCTTCCGGCGTCACTCTCGCCTTGCAGCCGGGCGAACGTATCCTCGATGGCGCTCGGCGCCTGGGTTACGAGTGTCCGCAGAGCTGTCGCAACGGCAACTGCCATATCTGCGCTGCCCTGCTGGTGGAAGGGCGGGTTCGGCAGAATGGCGTGGAACTGGATCATGGCGAGCTGTTCACCTGTCTGGCCGAACCGCTGGAAGACTGCGTATTGCACTGGGATGGCGTGCTGGCGCCGGGTGAGCTGCCGGTGCGCGAGCTGAGCTGCCAGGTGATCGAGTGCCTGGCGGTGGGCGGCGACGTGTTCCGTGTGCGCCTGCGTACGCCGGCCGGCAGGGTACCGCGTTACCACGCCGGGCAGTACCTGCTGCTGCAGCGCCCGGATGGCGAAATGGCGGCCTTCTCCCTGGCCTCGGCACCTTGTTCCGGACGCGAGCTGGAGCTGCATATCCTCGCCCGTGAGGACAGCAGCATCGCCTTGCTGGAGCACCTGCGCAGCACGGGCATGGCCCGCGTGCAGATGCCCTACGGCGACACTCATCTTGCCGACCTGCCCGACGGGCCGCTGGTGCTGATCGCCGCCGGCACCGGCATGGGGCAGATGCACAGTCTGATCGAGCATTGCCGCGCCGCCGGTTTCGCCCATCCGGTGCACCTGTACTGGGGGGCGCGTCGTCCCGAAGACTTCTATGCGCTGCCGCACTGGGCCGAATGGCAGCGACTGGGCAATCTGCACCTGCATCAGGTGGTCAGCGACCAGTGTGGCTGGCAGGGCCGCTGCGGCCTGCTGCATGAGGCGGTGCGCGAGGACTTCCTGATCTCAGGGCGCTGCACGTCTATGCCAGCGGATCGCCGGCGATGGTCTATGCCACGCTCGATGCGCTGGTCGAAGCCGGGATGGATGCCCACCAGATGCGCGCCGACGTGTTCGCCTACGCGCCGCGAGGTTGAACGAAAGAGCCGCCCTCGGGCGGCTTTTTCGTGTCACGGCGTAGTACGCAGCGTCAGCGAACGGTTACCACCACCTTGCCCACGGCCTTGCGCTGGCCGAGGGCATCGATCGCTTCGCCGCCGCGCGCCAGCGGGAAGGTCTGCGAGACCAGCGGTTTGAGCTTGCCTTCGGCGTGCCAGGCGAACAGTTGCTGGAAGTTCTCGGCGTTGTCCTGCGGCTGGCGCTGGGCGAAGGAGCCCCAGAACACACCAACCAGGGAGGCGCCCTTGAGCAGCGGCAGGTTGGCCGGCAGCGCCGGGATACCACCGCCAGCGGCGAAGCCCACCACCAGGAAGCGACCATTCCAGGCGATGCTGCGGAAGGCTTCCTCGAACAGCGTGCCGCCCACCGGGTCGTAGATCACGTCCACGCCCTGGCCGCCAGTGAGTTTCTTCACCTCATCCTTCAGGCTCTGTTCGCTGTAATTGATCAACTCGTCGGCACCGGCCTTGCGCGCCACCTCCAGTTTCTCGGCGCTGCTGGCCGCGGCGATCACCTTCGCCCCCATGGCCTTGCCGATTTCCACCGCGGCCAGGCCCACGCCGCCGGAGGCACCGAGCACCAGCAGGGTTTCACCCGGTTGCAGGTTGGCGCGCTGTTTGAGAGCGTGCATCGAGGTGCCATAGGTCATGCCGAAGGCCGCTGCGGTGGTCAGATCCATGCTGCGGGGTACCGGCAGCACGTTGTAGGCCGGCGCGGCGACCTCCTCGGCGAACCCGCCCCAGCCGGTCAGCGCCATCACTCGGTCACCGGCGCGCAGGTGGCTGACCTTCTCGCCAACGGCCTTGACCACGCCCGCGACTTCGCCACCCGGGGCGAAGGGGAAGGGCGGCTTGAACTGGTACTTGCCCTCGATGATCAGGGTGTCTGGGAAGTTGACCCCGGCGGCCTGCACCTCGATCAGCACCTCGTTCTTCTTGGGTTCGGGGCTTGGCAGGTCTTCCAGTATCAGAGTGTCGGCGGAGCCGAAGGCTTTGCACAGCAGGGCTTTCATCAAGGTCATTCCTCTTGCGGGGTGCCTTGCAGTGTAGAAAGCACCCGCCAGGGGTCAACGAGCATGCCGGAGCCTGATAGGCCGGCATAAGCGTCGGGCTTGGGTACTGGCGTGTCGATGGCTATGCTAGGCACATCCCCGATGGAGTACCGAACGTGAAACTGTTGACCGCCCTGTTGCTGAGCCTGTCGATCTGCCTGCCTGCCCTGGCGTCTTCGGAGAAGAAGGAAGAGGTGCCGACGACGCTTTACTACAACCTGACGCCAGCCCTGATCGGCAACCTGGCCGACCAGGGCAACCGCCTCAAGTTCTTCAAGGCCGACGTCTCGCTGCGCGTGACCGGCACCGAGGCCGAGGACAAGCTCAAGCAGCATGAGCCGCTGATCCGTCATCAACTGGTGATGCTGTTCTCGGCCCAGACCAGCGAAACCATCAACGCCCCCGATGGCCGCGAGACCCTGCGTCAGCAGGCGCTCAAGCAGGTGCAGGACGCGATCAACGGCGAGGAGGGCAAGCCCGTCGTCGAAGACCTGCTGTTCAACAACCTGATCATTCAGTAGTGGGGGCGGCTTCGGCCGCATGATTTTCGCGGTTGAAGCCGCTCCTGCGCTTTCTTCAGGCCATCTGCGCCAGGGTCTTGCGAAAGCGCGTCAGCGCGGCGATGAAGAACAGCGTACCGATACCGGCGATGGCCAGCATGTAGGGCCAGACGATGGCCAGCCCGGCTCCGCGATAGAGAATGGCCTGGGCCAATGCGACGAAGTGGGTGGTCGGCGCCGCCAGCATGATCTGCTGCACCAGCTCCGGCATGCTCTCGCGTGGCGTGGTGCCGCCGGAGAGAATCTGCAACGGCAGCAGCACCAGGATGATCAGCAGGCCCAGTTGTGGCATCGAGCGTGCCACGGTGCCGAAGAAGATGCCCATCGAGGTGGTGGCGAACAGGTGCAGCGCCGCGCCGGCCAGGAACAGCGCGATGGAGCCTTCGATCGGCACCTGCAACCAGCCCTGTACCACCAGCAGCAGCGACAGGGCCGCTGCCGTCAGCACCACCAGACCCATTGACCAGACCTTGGCCAGCATGATCTCCAGCGGCGTCACCGGCATCACCAGCAGGTGTTCGACGGTGCCGTGCTCGCGCTCGCGGATCAGCGCCGCGCCGGTGAGGATGATCGACAGCATGGTGATCTGATTGATCACCTCCATCACCGAGCCGAACCAGGCGCGCGTGAGGTTCGGGTTGAACTGCACGCGCAGCGCCAGTTCGGCCGGCTGTTGCAGCTCGCCACGGTAGCGCCGGACGAACTCGGCCACCTCGCTGGCACCGATGTTCTGGATGTAGCCGGCACCGGTGAAGGCCATGCTTACCTGGGTCGCATCGACATTGAGCTGGATCGCCGGGCTGCGACCGGCGAGCACGTCGCGCTGGAAGTTCGGCGGGATGTTCAGGGTGAAGGTGTAGCGCCCGGAATCCATGCCGCGATCCATCTCGCTCAGGTCGATGCGTTCCGGCGTGCGGAAATAGGGCTCCTGGAACGCCTGGATCAGCCGCTCGGAGAGTTGCGACTGGTCTTCGTCGACCACGGCGATGGCCGCGTTGTGCAGGCTTTCCGGCATGCTCGTGGCTGCGGAGTAGATGCCCATGCTGAAGGCCCAGAGGATCAGCAGCACCAGCGCCAGGTCATGTTGCAGGCTGCGCAGTTCCTTGATGCCGAGATGAAGGATATTGGCCAGGCGTTCCATCAGGCCTCCTGTTTGCGCAGCAGACTGGCGCTGAGCAGCGTCAGCAGCGGGATGGTCAGCGCCAGGGCGATGAAGTAGCCGGCCAGATCGTGCAGCTCCAGTGCCTTGGAGAACAGGCCGCGACTGATCACCAGAAACTGCGAAGTGGGATAGAGCTGGCCGACCAGGGCGCCGAAGCCCTCCAGCGAGGCCACCGGATAGATCAGCCCGGAGAACTGCACGGCCGGCAGCAGGGTGGCGATGGCAGTGCCGAACACGGCGGCGATCTGACTCTTGGTGAATGTCGACATGAGCAGGCCTAGGCCGGTGGCGCAGGCCAGGTAGAGCAGCGCGCCTGCCAGCAGGGTCAACGGGTTGCCCTTGAGCGGCACGTCGAACACGGTAACCGCCAGCAGCGCCAGCAGGATGAAGTTGAACAGGCCCAGGGCGATGTAGGGCAACTGCTTGCCGAGCAGGAACTCCAGGCGGGTGACCGGGGTGACATAGAGGTTGATGATCGAGCCCAGTTCTTTTTCGCGCACCACGCCGAGGGCGGTGAGCATCGCCGGGATCAGCATCAGCAGCAGTGGAATCACCGCCGGCACCATGGCCTTGAGGCTCTCGACGTCCGGGTTGTAGCGATAGCGCACTTCCAGCCCGGCGGCACTGGCTGCCTGGGGCTGCGACGAGCGCCGTGCCAGTTCGCTCAGATAATGCTGGTGCAGGCCGGTGACGTAGCCCTTGATGGTCTCGGCGCGGGTCGGCATGGCGCCGTCGATCCACATGCCGATCTGCGGGCTGGCGCCACGCTTGAGATCGCGGCCGAAGTGCGGCGGAATCTCCACTGCCAGACTGATATCACCATTGCGCAGGCGCCGTTCCAGCTCGTCGTAGTCATGCAGCGCTTCCTTCTCCAGGAAGTAGCGTGAGCCTGACAGGTTCAGGTGGTACTCCTGGCTGGTGGTGGTCTGGTCGCGGTCGAGCACGGCGAACGACAGGTCTTCCACGTCGAGGCTGATGCCGTAGCCGATGATGAACAGCAGCAGCACCGTGCCGAGCAGCGCCATGCCGCCGCGAATCGGGTCGCGACGCAGCTCCAGCGATTCGCGGCGGGCGTAGCTGAACAGACGGCGCAGGCTGAACAGCTGCCGCTGCGCGGGTGGTGCCTGCTCGAGTGGCGGCGCCTCGCTGACCGGCTGTTCGCCGACGGCTTCCTGCAGGTAGGCGATGAAGGTGGCTTCCAGGCTGTCCAGGCCGCGTTTTTCCATCAGGCCCTGCGGGGTATCGCTGTCGAGTACCTTGCCGGCGTGCATCAGCGAGATGCGGTCGCAGCGTTGCGCCTCGTTCATGAAGTGGGTGGAGATGAAGATGGTCACGCCGTCCTGACGCGACAGGTCGAGCATCAGTCGCCAGAAGCCGTCGCGTGCCACCGGGTCGACGCCGGAGGTCGGTTCGTCGAGGATCAGAATCTCCGGCTTGTGGATCACTGCCACGGCCAGTGACAGGCGCTGGCGGATGCCCAGCGGCAGGCGCTCGGGGAGCATGTCCATGACCTCGCCGAGGTCGAAGCGCGCGGCCATTTGCGCGACCCGTGGGGCGATCTCGTCGGCCGGTACGTGGAACAACTGGGCATGCAGGATCAGGTTCTGCCGCACGGTCAGCTCACCGTACAGGGAAAATGCCTGGGACATGTAGCCGACCCGCTTGCGTGTGGCCATGTCGCGCGGATCGACCGCCTGGCCGAACAGCAGCGCCTCACCCTCGCTGGCCGGCAGCAGGCCGGTGAGCATCTTCATGGTGGTGCTCTTGCCGCAGCCGTTGGAACCGAGGAAGCCGAATATCTCGCCACGGCGAATGCGGAACGACACCGAATCGACGGCGACGAAGTCACCGAAGCGCATGGTCAATCCCTTGGCCTCGATGGCGATCTCGTTGCTGCCTTGCAGGGGCGCGATCACCACCTCCTGGTGGCCACGCCGACGTTCTTCGGGCAGCAGGGCGATGAAGGCCTGCTCCAGGCTGGCGCAGCCGGTACGTGCGCGCAGGTCGGACGGGCTGCCTTCGGCCAGCACGCGACCGGCATCCATCGCCACCAGGTGGTCGAAGCGCTCGGCTTCTTCCATGTAGGCGGTGGCCACCAGCACGCTCATCTGCGGGCGTTGCGCACGAATTCGGGCGATCAGCTCCCAGAACTGGTTGCGCGACAGCGGGTCGACACCGGTGGTCGGCTCGTCGAGGATCAGCAGATCCGGATCATGGATCAGCGCGCAGCACAGCCCGAGTTTCTGCTTCATGCCCCCGGACAGCTTGCCCGCCGGGCGCTCGCGGAAGGCGGACATGCCGGTGCTGCGCAGCAGGTCGTCGATGCGCCGCTCGCGCTCGGCGGCATCCTGGCCGAACAGGCGGCCGAAGAAGTCGAGGTTCTCGAACACCGACAGTGTCGGGTAGAGATTCTTGCCCAGCCCCTGCGGCATGTAGGCGATGTGTGGGCAGACGCGACGCCGGTGGCGGGCATCGGCCATGTCGCCTGCGAGCACCTCGACACTGCCGTCCTGGATCTTGCGTGCACCGGCGACCAATGCCAGCAGGCTGGATTTGCCGACACCGTCCGGGCCGATCAGGCCGACCATGCAGCGGGCCGGCAGATTCAGGTCGACCTGTTGCAGGGCGCGGGTCTGGCCGTAGCGCAGGCCGACGCCGCTCAGGCGTGCGACCGGCGCGTTCATTGCGGAACCTTGATCGCCAGATGCGCGGGCCACTCGGCGTCGGGGTCGAGGCGCAGGTAGGCCATGCCGGGCACGCCGGTCTTGACCTGTTGCAGGTGTTTGCTGAGCAATTGCGGGTCGATCCGCGCCTTGACCCGGAACATCAGCTTCTCGCGTTCGCTGGCGGTCTCCACGGTCTTGGGCGTGAACTGGGCGACGCTGGCCACATAACTGACCTTGGCCGGGATCACATACTGCGGCGCGGCATCGATCACCAGGCGTACTTCGCTGCCGAGGGCGACCCGACCGGCCTGGCGCTCGGGCAGGAAGAAGGTCATGTAGACGTCGGTGAGATCCACCAGATTGAGCAGCTTGCCGCCCGCGCCGAGAACCTCGCCCGGCTGGGTCACGCGGTACTGCACACGCCCGGCACGTGGCGCCTTGAGCTGACTGTCGTCGATGTCCACCTGCAACCGTTCGACGCTGGCGCGGGCTGCTTCGGTCGCCGATTGCGCCTCGATGGCCTGCGATTGCGCCGCGGCAATGCCGGCCTCGGCCGAGCTGACCTGGGCGCGCGCGGCAGCCAGAGCGGCTTCTGCACTTTGCAGGCGGGCGAGGTCGTCATCCAGTTGCTGCTGGGCCATGGCGTTGCGTTTGACCAGCGTGGCGCTGCGGGCGTGACGCTTGCGCGCCGCATCCAGTTCGGCCTGGCGCTGGCGCACCACGGCTTCGGCGGTGAGCTTTTCGCTTTGGCGCAGGCTGATCTGGCTGGCAGCGGTGTTCTGCCCGTTTTCGGCCTGGCGCAGTTGAGCGCGGGCCTGAGCCAGCTGGGCTTCGAGCACCTGGGTATCCATGCGTGCGAGAACCTGGCCCGGCTCGACGAAGTCGCCCTCGTCAACCTCGATGCTGGCGATGCGCCCGGCCAGCTTGGTCGCCACGTCCACCTCGGTCGCCTCGATGCGTCCGTTGCCGCTGGCGAAGCCCTCGCCGAGGCCCTCCGGGCGCAGCTGCCACCAGGCCACGGCTGCCAGTACGGCGAGGCCGGCGGCGATCAGATAGGGCAGGTGACGTTGTCTGTTCATCATGCATATCCTTCTGTGAGCCTCGTGACAGAAGCTCCGTCACGGACACCTTCTGGAGGTGTCCTCATGAGGTTTCCATTGTCCTTCAGCACCCGTCTAGGTGGTTTGATGCAGGTCAAGCGTGGGCTTCTGCCACAGGGCGGTACGGTTGCGGCCGTGATGCTTGGCCTGGTAAAGCGCATGGTCACCCTGGGCAACCAGTTCGCCTGGGGGAGCGTCGGTCACCGGGTCGGCCACGGTCATGCCGATGCTCAGGGTCAGTCGTGCGAAAGGACTGCCCGGGTGGTGGATCGCGAGGCCGGCGATGGCGCCGTGGATGCGAGCGGCGACCTGCTCGGCCCCCTCCACACCGGTGTCGGCCAGGATGATGGCGAATTCCTCGCCGCCGTAGCGGCAGGCCGTGTCGCCCTCGCGCTGCAG
Source organism: Ectopseudomonas oleovorans (assembly GCA_045291465.1). Lineage (GTDB taxonomy): Bacteria > Pseudomonadota > Gammaproteobacteria > Pseudomonadales > Pseudomonadaceae > Aquipseudomonas > Aquipseudomonas oleovorans_B. The sequence continues at coordinate 740,349 of CP152345.1, forward strand.
ACTCTCCTGCAGCGCGGCGCTGACCCGGCGCAGGGCATCGTCGCCGGCCAGGTGGCCGAGTGCGTCGTTGTAAGCCTTGAAATGATCGATATCCAGCATCAGCAGCGCCAGGGGGCGCCGATGCGGCGCTGGCGGCGCCAGTCGCTCTGCAACTGCTGGTCGAAGTAGCGGCGGTTGTACAGGCCGGTCAGGCCGTCGAGTTGCGACAGGCGCTGCAACTGCGCCTCGAGTTGCAGGCGCTCGCTATTGTCGCGCGAAACCGCGATCAGGTATTCGCGGTCATGCAGTTGCACCAGCTGGGTGTTGATCTCGGCGGGCTGGCGACTGCCGTCGCGGCGTATCAGCTCACGCTGGAATATCCGCGAGAGATTGGCGCGTTGCGCCTGGCGGGCCTGCTCCAGCCAGCGGTGGAAACCGGGCAGGAGCTTTTCCGGATCGTCGCGCAGCAAGTCGGCGAACTGTTCGGGACGATAACCGAGCGTGGCGTAAGTGGCCTGGTTCATGTGCAGCAGCTCGCGGCTCTCGCTGTCGAAGATGAACAGGCCGTCATGACTGGAGTCGGTCAGGTCGAGCACCAGTTGCATGCGTTCACGGCTCTCGCGCAGCTTCTGCTCGGTCTCCTCGCGGCGCTCGGCTTCCAGCCTGTAGCGCTGGTTGGCCAGTTGCAGCGCGTGGGCGCGGCGGCTGTTTTCCAGCGCCAGGGCCAGGGCCGCGACCAGCAGCAGGCTGATCGCCAGGCTGGCGCCGAGTACCACGCCAGGCAGCGGTGATCTGAGCTGTTCGAGCAAGTGTTCGGTCGGGCTCAGGCGCAGGCTGAAACCCTGGTTGTTGAGCAGGTTCAGGCCCACTTGCAGGCTGTGACGGGCAGCGCTCCCCGGTTCGCCATGGCGGAACAGGCTGTGGTCGTTCTCCAGCAGTTCCAGGTTGAAATCCTCACGGTCTATCTGGCTGAGCAACTGCTGCATCAGTGGTTCGACGCGAAACACGCCCTGAAGGAAGCCGTCGAACATGCGCACGCCGTTCTGCTCGCGGTACAGCGGGGTGTAGAGCACGAAGCCACGACCGCCCTGCACCAGATCGAAACTATTGGAGAAACGCTGCTCGCCGGTGTCTCGCGCCTCCATCGCCAGGGGGTAGTTGGGGTGTTCCGGATACAGGCGGAAATTCAGCGCTGCTTCGTTGCCGGCCACCGGTAGCAGCCAGCGCATGTGCAGGTCGGCGCCGACCCACTGGATCGACTGATAGGCGGGGAAGCCGCGCAGGGTGCGTTCCACTTCCTCGTCCCAGGCTGCATGCGGCAGGCGACCCAGGCTGTTCCACAAACGGGCGATGCGTTCGAGGCTGGCCACTTCCAGGTGCAAGGTGTTTTCCAGCTGACGTGCGAGACTGCGTGCCTGGTAGCCGAGGCGCTCGTCCACGCGCTGTTGCTGTACGCCCTCGATCTGGCGCCAGAGCAGCACGCTGGCGGCACTCAGTACCAGCAGGAGAAGGGCCAGCGCCAGGCGCGCGGGCCAGGCGGAAGAGGCTGGCATGAGTGTGCTCCGTAGGCTGTCGCTGTGGTGATAGCACAGCGTTGCGCGGGACTCAACGCATGGCGAGAATCGCCGCCCACTCGGCGTCACTCACCGGCATTACCGACAGTCGACTGCCGCGCTGTACCAGCGCCAGTTCGGCCAGCAGCGGATTGTTCTTCAACTGCGGCAATGCCAGCACCTCGTCGAAGGCTTCGACGTACTCCACGTCCAGGGCGCTCCAGGGGTTCTTCTCGATGCTGGCCTTGGGGTCATGGTAGTGGCTCTGTGAATCCAGCGCGGTCGGGTCGGGGTAAACCTCGCCGACGATTCGCGCGATACCGGCGATGCCGGGTTGCGGGCAGCTGGAGTGATAGAAGAAGAACAGATCGCCCGGCTGCATCGCGCGCATGAAGTTGCGTGCCTGGTAGTTGCGCACGCCATCCCAGCGTGCCTTGCCCAGTCGTTGCAGGTCGTGGATGGACAGTTCATCGGGTTCCGACTTCATCAGCCAATAAGGCATGAACTTTGCTCCTGCAGGCCTGTCCGTAAGCGGACGTTCGTTTGAGGGGGATCTCCGACGGCCGGTTGGCGCCGGAAATTGCACAGCGCTTTGTACTGACGGAAAATGCCCGGCTTAACGCCTGGCGTCGTCGTATTGCTCACAACAATAACGCGCGGCCAACGCGCGGATTGCCTTGAAGGGGGAGGCAATAGATGAAACGCAAACCAGATCTTCTGTGGGTTCTCGTCGTACTGTTCAGCCTGGGCGTGGTTACCACGGGTTACACCCAGAGCCTCTGGGAGCGCCAGAGCGACGCTCCGATCAATGTAACGCAGCAGCCCTGAAGCAGGGTGCCAGCGTGAGCGCCGCAGGGAACGCGGTGCCGCATCTTCCGATTCAATACCACGCCCTGTCCGTCACCGTCGCCTGCAGGGGCACGTCCCAGCTGGCCATTGCCAGTTCGTCCACTCGCTGACATTCATGCGCCAGGCCCAGCAGTGTCGGCATGTGCCAATTTTTGCGCCTGTGCAGGTAGGCCAGGCTGCGGTCATAGAAACCACCGCCCATGCCCAGGCGGCCACCGCGATCATCGAATCCCACCAGCGGCAGCAACACCAGATCCAGTGCCCAGACCTTGCGCTGACGCCTGGGCTGCGGGCGCGGTTCGAGGATACGGAAGCGATTGCCCGCCAGCTTCTCGTGCCGAGTGACGCGCTGGAACACCATCTTGGTGCGCGGCCAGGCGCTGAGCACCGGCAGGTAGGTGCGCTTGCCGCGTTTCTGTGCGGCTGCCAGCAGCGGTCGCGGATCGATCTCGCCGTCATTGGGCAGGTACAGCGCGATATGCCGGGCGCGACGAAACTGCGGGTGTTGCACCAGTTGGCGATACAGGTTGCGGGCGGCCAGGCGTTGCTGGCTGCGGCTGAGCGCACGACGGCGCTGGCGCAGCAGGCGACGCAGTTGCGGGCGACTGAGGGGCGTGGTCATGGGATGAGGCTGGAGCGAGGCAGGTAGTGGTGGCTACCGGGGGGGATGATGACTTCCCAGCGTGCCGCTGTCGGTTTAGCCCTTGAACCCGAAAGTTCAAGGTGGAGGTTGCAGGAGGCGTTAAGGCTTTCCGTCAGGCGGACATGCACACCTGCCCCAACATGCAACCCCCGTGGTTGTGCGTATCGGCTCAGGGACATCCCCGACTGGCGCACACCCCAGGAAGTTGCGCCCAGTATACCCGAACCGAGGGCTTGCGGGGCGGCCTGCGACGAAGTGGCAGGCATGTCGGCGCTCAGGATGCCGAGTCGTCGGTCAGCGCCTGGTCGACGCGATCGAGCAGATCGCGCACCTGCTGACGGGTGGAGTTGGCGTCCTGATCCAGGCGTTGCTGCTTGTGCAACAGGTCGTGCGTGATGTTCAGCGCGGCCATCACGGCGACGCGGTCGGCGCCGATCACTTTGCCGCTGGTGCGAATCTCGCGCATCTTGCCGTCCAGGTAGCGGGCAGCGCTCTCCAGGTTGGCGCGTTCGTCCTGCGGGCAGGCGATGCAATATTCTTTGTCCAGAATATGGACGGTCACGGTATTCGACTGGGTCATGAGTCCTGCTCCAGGGCTTTGAGGCGCGAAATCATCGATTCGACCTTGTGCCGGGCCAATTCGTTCTTTTCGATCAGATGAGCGCGTTCCTCGCGCCAGGCCTGTTCATTCGCCAGCAGGAGTCGGTTGTGAGCCTTTAGCTGCTCGACACGCTGGATCAGCAGTTCCAGCTTGGTGGTCAATGCGTGCAGATCGGCGTCTTCCATGGGCTCTCGCTATGGGAGGGAATGGCTGGACTATATAGGCCTGTCCCGTTCAGGGCACCTCTAAAAACTACCTGCGTTGTCATCACTGCGTTAAAACAAGCTCGAATGCTCATTTACAACTCGTAAATTCCGCTTTCTCGCTCGTTTTTGCCTTGTGCTGACTGCCTCGCCTACGTTTTTAGAAGCGCCCTTCCTGGGTCAAGCCACGGTTGGCAGTGATGTGATGCAGATGACCACATCACACCGGCGGCCTCGGATGGTCTTGGCGCGTCTGCCGGTGCTAGGATACGAGGCCTCCATTCTAGAGATTGCGCCGCCTGGCGCCTAGCTATCTATGTCGATTCCAAGCTCTCCCTACGCCGCCTTCGCCGCTCTGTTGAACAGCGCCGGGCACTCCGTTTCCCCTGCCGAGCTGCATGGCCTGCTGCTCGGTCGCAGTTGCGCCGGTGCCGGCTTCGATGCCGATGGCTGGCTGCTCGATGCCGCCGACCTGCTGGGTGGCGAGGCGCAGGACAACGTGCGCCAGGCACTGATCGGCCTGCAGGAAATGGTCAAGGGCGAGCTGTGTGGTGAGGACATCACCGTGGTACTGCTGCTGCCGGATGACGAAACCCCGCTGGCGCAGCGTGCCGCTGCACTGGGCCAGTGGTGCCAGGGCTTTCTCGGTGGTTTCGGCCTGACCGCCCGTGACGGTGCGCTGAGCGCCGAGGCCATGGAAGTGTTGCAGGACCTCTCCGCCATCGCCCAGGTGCAGAGTGGCCTGGAGGAGTCCGAAGACGGCGAGAGCGACTACATGGAGGTGATGGAGTACCTGCGGGTCGCTCCGCTGCTACTGTTCACCGAGTGTGCCAAGCCTGCGGCTCCCACCGCGAAACCCTCCCTGCACTGATTCCCGCCGGAGCCTGCCTTGATCAGCATCCCCAAGTCCGAATATGCCCGTCGGCGCAAGGCGCTGATGGCGCAGATGGAGCCCAACAGCATTGCCATCCTGCCGGCGGCGCCGGTGTATATCCGCAACCGTGACGTCGAGCATGTGTACCGTCAGGACAGCGATTTTCAGTACCTCACCGGCTTTCCCGAGCCGGAGGCGGTAATGGCGCTGATTCCCGGTCGTGAACATGGCGAGTACGTGCTGTTCTGCCGCGAGCGTGATCCCGAGCGCGAGCTGTGGGATGGTCTGCGTGCCGGCCAGGACGGTGCGATCGGCAATTACGGCGCCGACGATGCCTTCCCCATCGGCGATATCGACGACATTCTTCCGGGCCTGATCGAAGGCCGTGAGCGCGTCTACTACGCCATCGGCTGTAATCAGGAGTTCGATCACCGGCTGATGGAGTGGGTCAACCACATCCGCGCTAAGGCCCGCCAGGGAGCGACGCCGCCCAACGAATTCGTCGCCCTCAACCACCTGCTGCACGACATGCGTCTGTACAAGTCGGCCGCCGAGGTGAAGGTGATGAAGGAGGCCGCCGAGATCAGCGCCCGCGCTCATGTACGTGCCATGCAGGCCAGCCGCGCCGGTCTGTTCGAGTACCACCTGGAAGCCGAACTGGATTACGAATTCCGCAAGGGCGGCGCGAAGATGCCGGCCTACGGCAGCATCGTCGCTGCCGGCAGGAACGCCTGCATCCTGCACTACCGGGAGAACGATGCCGCGTTGAAGGACGGCGACCTGGTGCTGATCGACGCCGGTTGTGAAATCGACTGCTATGCCAGTGACATCACCCGCACCTTCCCGGTCAGCGGCAGGTTCTCGCCCGAGCAGAAGGCCATTTATGAACTGGTGCTGGCTTCGCAGGAGGCCGCCTTCAGGGAAATCGCACCGGGCAAGCACTGGAACGAAGCCCACGAGGCCACCGTGCGGGTCATCACCGCCGGCCTGGTGGAGCTGGGCCTGCTCAGTGGCGATGTCGACGAGCTGATCGCCAGCGAAGCCTACAAACCCTTCTACATGCATCGCGCCGGCCATTGGCTGGGTATGGACGTGCATGATGTCGGCGACTACAAGGTCGGCGGCGAATGGCGCGTGCTCGAGCCGGGCATGGCGATGACCGTGGAGCCCGGCATCTATATCGCTGCCGACAACGACAAGGTCGCCAGGAAGTGGCGCGGTATCGGTGTGCGTATCGAAGATGACGTGGTGGTGACCCGCAAGGGCTGCGAGATTCTCACTGGCGGCGTGCCCAAGACCGTCGCCGAGATCGAGGCGCTGATGGCTGCCGCTCGTAGCGAGGCGGCCTGACCCCATGTCCCGCGTACAGCTGGCCATCATCGGCGGCGGTCTGGTGGGTGCCAGCCTGGCGCTGGCGCTACAGGAAACGGCACGCCAACGCGGTTGGCGCATCACCCTGATCGAACCCTTCGCGCCGGGTAGCGAATACCAGCCCAGCTATGATGCCCGTTCTACCGCGCTGTCCTATGGCAGCCGGTTGATCTACGAGCGCCTGGGCCTGTGGCAGAGCATTGCCCAGCGGGCCGAGGCGATCCGGCAGATCCACGTTTCCGATCGCGGGCGCTTCGGTGCCACGCGTCTGCAGGCTATCGAGGAAGGCGTGCCGGCACTCGGCTACGTGGTGGAGAACGCCTGGATCGGCCACTGCCTGTGGCAGGCACTGGATGAAGACGTCATCGAATGGCGTTGCCCTGCCGAAGTGGTGGGCATGCAGCGCCTGGACGATGGCTATCGCCTGACCCTGAACGACGACACCTGCATCGACTGCGACCTGGCGGTTCTTGCCGATGGTGGTCGTTCCGGGCTGCGTGAACAGCTTGGCATCGGCGTCAGCAGCAAACCTTACGGGCAGAGTGCGTTGATCGCCAACGTCAGCCCGCTGGAGGCACATCGCGGTCAGGCCTTCGAGCGTTTCACCGATGACGGTCCCATGGCCATGCTGCCCTTGAGCGATAACCGCTGTGCGCTGGTCTGGACACGTACCAATGCCGATGCTGAACGCCTGCTGCGCGTCAGCGAGGCGAGCTTTCTCGGCGAGTTGCAGGAGGCTTTCGGCTACCGCCTGGGAGCCTTGCGACAGGTTGGTGCACGGCATCTCTACCCGTTGAGCCTGACCGAAGCGCAGGAGCAGGTGCGTGCGAATCTGGTGGTGCTGGGCAATGCCGCCCACAGCCTGCACCCCATCGCCGGGCAGGGTTACAACCTGTCGCTGCGCGATACCCTGGCGTTGGCCGAGGTACTGATCGGCAGCGATGCGCCGCTGGGGGATTTCACCACCCTGCAGCGTTACCTGGAGCGGCAGAAACTCGACCAGCAACTGACCGTCGGCTTCTCCGATCAGGTCACGCGTCTGTTCAGCAACGCTCAGCCGCTGCTGACCGCCGGGCGCAACCTGGGCTTGCTCGGCCTCGATCTGTTGCCGCCGGCCAAGCGCTGGTTCGCCCGGCAGGCCATGGGCATGGGAACCCGTAATCTATGACCCGCCCCGTAGGGTGCGCTGTGCGCACCAACCGGAAGCCATGGTGCGCACAGCCTGGGCGTACGGTTTAAGGAGTGATATGCACGCGGATCTGATCATCGTCGGCGCCGGTATGGTCGGCAGTACCCTGGCTCTGGCGCTGGAGCACAGCGGCCTGGATATCCTGATCGTCGATGGCGGCACGCTGAGTGTGTCGCCGTTCGCTGCGCAGTCGCCGTTCGAGCCTCGAGTCAGTGCCCTGTCGATGGCCAGCCAGCGCATTCTCGAGCGTCTGGGCGCCTGGCAGGGCATTGCCGCGCGGCGTGCCTGCCCCTATGGCGAAATGCGCGTCTGGGATGGCTCCGGCACCGGCAGCATCCACTTCGCAGCGGCCAGCGTGCATGCCCAGACGCTCGGCCATATCGTCGAGAACCGCGTGGTGCAGGATGCCCTGCTCGAACGTCTGCACGACAGCCGGATCGGCCTGTTGCCGGGCGCACGCCTGGAGCAGTTGCGCCGCAGCGGCGATGACTGGCTGCTGACCCTCACCGATGGCCGTCAGCTGCGCGCACCGCTGCTGGTGGCCGCCGATGGCGCCAACTCCGCGGTGCGCCGCCTGGCCGGCTGCGCGACGCGCGAGTGGGATTACCTGCACCATGCCATCGTGACCAGCGTACGCTGCGAGCGCCCGCACCAGGGCACGGCCTGGCAGCGCTTCACCGACGATGGCCCGCTGGCTTTCCTGCCGCTGGCCGGGCCTGCTGGCGAACACTGGTGCTCGATCGTCTGGTCGACCGTGCCGGACGAGGCCGAGCGGCTGATGGCGCTGGACGACGACGCTTTCTGCCGCGAGCTGAGCAAGGCTTTCGAGGCGCGTCTCGGCAGGGTACTGCACGCGGATCGTCGCCTGTGCATTCCGTTGCGCCAGCGGCATGCCAAACGTTATGTGGAACCGGGGCTGGCGTTGATCGGCGATGCTGCGCACACCATCCATCCGCTGGCGGGGCAGGGCGTCAACCTGGGTTTTCTCGACGCCGCAGTATTGGCCGAGGTTTTGCTGCACGCCGCCGCGCGTGGCGAAAACCTGAGCGAAGAGCGCGTATTGAGTCGTTTCGAGCGCCGTCGCATGCCGCACAACCTGGCGATGATGGCGGCGATGGAAGGTTTCCAGCGCCTGTTCCAGGCCGATCCGCTGCCGTTGCGCCTGCTGCGCAATGTCGGTCTCGATCTGGTGGATGGTCAGGCCGAAGCCAAGGCGCTGTTCGTGCGCCAGGCGCTGGGGCTTTCCGGTGATCTGCCGGAGCTTGCACGCACCTGAGCTGACGCAACTTGTAATAACTGACGTGTTTCGTCTCGCTGTTTACGTTGAGAAGGCAAATAACATTCACTACCATTCAGCCACTTTGCCAATCCACAAGAGGCTGACCCATGAAGGCTCGTAACGCGCTTCTCGCTGCATTCACTCTCGGCACCCTGGCCACCGCCGTTCAGGCTGCCGATGAAGTGGTGGTCTATTCCGCCCGTATCGACGAGTTGATCAAGCCGGTATTCGATGCCTACACCGAGAAGACCGGGGTCAAGGTGAAGTTCATCACCGACAAGGAAGCCCCGCTGATCGCCCGCCTCAAGGCCGAAGGCGCCAACACCCCGGCCGACCTGCTGATCACCGTCGACGCCGGCAACCTCTGGCAGGCCGAGCAGGAAGGCGTGCTGCAGCCGACCAAGTCCGATGTGATCGATGCCAACATTCCCGCTCAGTACCGCTCCAGCACCGACAGCTGGACCGGCCTGTCGCTGCGTGCGCGCACCATTTTCTACTCCACCGAGCGCGTCAAGCCGCAGGAGCTGTCCACCTACGAAGCCCTGGCTGACAAGAACTGGGAAGGCCGCCTGTGCCTGCGCACCAGCAAGAAGGTCTACAACCAGTCGCTGACCGCCACCCTGATCGAAGCCCATGGCGCCGAGAAGACCGAGGAAATCGTCAAGGGCTGGGTGAACAACCTGGCCACCGACGTGTTCGCGGATGACACCGCGCTGCTGCAGGCCATCGACGCCGGCCAGTGCGACGTGGGCATCACCAACACCTACTACTACGGTCGTCTGCACAAGCAGAACCCAGGTCTGAAAGTGAAACCGTTCTGGCCGAACCAGGCTGACCGTGGCGTGCACGTCAACCTGGCGGGTGCCGGCGTGACCAGGCATGCACCGCATGCCGAACAGGCCAGGAAGCTGCTGGAGTGGATGACCACTCCGCAAGCACAGAGCATCTTCGCGGGCGTCAACCAGGAGTTCCCGGCCAACCCGGCGGTCGCTCCGTCCGAGGAAGTGGCCGCCTGGGGTACCTTCAAGGCCGATACCGTCGCCACCGAAGTGGCGGGCAAGCGTCAGGCCGAAGCGACCATGCTGATGGATCGCGCCGGCTGGCAGTAAGACCGTAACGATCTGCTGCGCGTCGGTACGGCTGCATTGAAGGCAGCAGGTTCCGGCTCGCGAGATCGTATGGCTCGAAGCGTATTTCGGTGATCCACGCCGCTGCCGTTATACTGCGACGCCCCGCCTAGCCGGGGCGTCGTCATTTCCGCCTCCGAGGAGTCCGCGTGCCGCATCCCGTCCAGCGTCGCTGGTACCCCATCGTATTGGCCGTCGCCGCCCTCGTGCTGATGCCGCTTTCGGTGCTGCTGCTGAGCTGGCACGAGGTGGATCAGCAGATCTGGACGCACCTGTGGCAGACGCAGATGGCGCGCCTGATCGGCAATACGCTGACCCTGGTGATCGGGGTCGGCGTCGGTGTGACGCTGCTGGGCGTCAGCCTCGCCTGGCTCACCAGCCTCTGCGAATTCCCCGGCCGACGCTGGCTGGACTGGGCGTTGATGCTGCCCTTCGCCATTCCCGCCTATGTGCTGGCCTTCGTCTTCGTTGGCCTGCTGGACTTCGCCGGCCCCGTGCAGACCCTGCTGCGCGAGTGGTTCGGCAGCGGCTTTCGGCTGCCACGGGTGCGCTCCACCGGCGGGGTGATCATCGTTCTGGTGCTGGTGTTCTACCCCTACGTCTACCTGCTTGCCCGTGGCGCCTTCCTGGCCCAGGGCAAGGGGTTGATGGAGGCAGCCCGGGTGCTCGGCCAGAGTCCCTGGCAAGCCTTCTGGCGCGTAGCCCTGCCGATGGCGCGGCCCGCCATCGGCGCCGGTCTGGCACTGGCGATCATGGAGACCCTGGCCGACTTCGGTGCGGTGTCGGTGTTCAACTTCGATACCTTCACCACGGCGATCTACAAGACCTGGTACAGCTTCTACAGCCTGACCAGTGCAACCCAGCTGGCCAGCCTGCTGCTGCTGGCCGTGGCCCTGGTGCTCTACGGTGAGCGGCGCGCGCGTGGGGCTGCCCGCCCGACCAACGAGCGGCCACGGGGCAAGGCGCTATACCACCTGCACGGCTGGAAGGCCTTCGCCGCCAGCGCCTGGTGTGGCCTGGTATTCGCCTGTGCCTTCGTCATCCCGTTGCTGCAACTGCTGGCGTGGTTCTGGCAGCGCGGCCGTTTCGATCTCGATGAGCGTTACGCCGGACTGATCCTGCATACCCTCTATCTGGGGGCAATGGCCGCGCTGATCACCGTCAGCGTGGCCATGCTGCTGGCCTTCGCCCGTCGCCAGGCCCCCAATCGTGGTGTGCGCCTGGGGGTGGCAGTGGGCAACCTGGGTTACGCTCTGCCGGGGTCGGTACTGGCCGTGGCGATCATGCTGGCGTTCAGCTTTTTCGACCGTGAGCTGGTCATCCCGCTGTCCACTGCGTTGGGTGGGGCCGGCAAACCGCTGCTGCTGGGCAGCCTGGCGGCGCTGCTGGTGGCCTACCTGATCCGCTTCATGGCGGTGGCGTTCGGGCCGCTGGAGACCAGCCTGGCGCGTATCCGTCCATCCCTGCCGGAGGCCTCGCGCAGCCTGGGCGTTGGCGGCTTCGGCCTGTTCTTCAGGGTCTATCTGCCGCTGTTGCTGCCGGGCACCCTGTCGGCCGCTCTGCTGGTGTTCGTCGACGTGCTCAAGGAAATGCCGGCCACCCTGCTGATGCGCCCGTTCGGCTGGGACACCCTGTCGGTGCGGGTATTCGAGATGACCAGTGAGGGTGAATGGGCGCGTGCCGCCTTGCCGGCGCTGACGCTGGTGCTGGTGGGGCTGTTGCCGGTGATCCTGCTGATTCGTCGTTCGGCGCGCGGCTTCGGTTGATCCCCGGGGCGCTGCGCGACCTTTGGTCAGATGACCCCCGCCGGCCTTGCGGCTACAATGCGCGCCATTCGCGAGTCGGGGTAACCCGACAGGATTGATCTAGAAGCGTCTCCGAGGCCGCCAGTGCACGGCGCAGGCAAACGAGAAAGCGAAGTGTGCTCCTGCACATGAGCATTTCGAGTTTGCCTGCAACGCAGCAATGGCAACACAGGTCGCTTCTAGGGGTCTGAATCGCTTCGCCAAGCCCGGAAGGAGATAACCCATGGGACAGCGCACCCCCTCTATGACCTGCACCTGGCGCTGGGGGCCAAGATGGTGGACTTCGGCGGCTGGGACATGCCGCTGCACTACGGTTCGCAGGTAGAGGAGCATCACCAGGTGCGTCGCGAATGCGGCGTGTTCGACGTCTCGCACATGTGCGTGGTGGATATCGGCGGCAGCCAGGCGCAAGCCTACCTGCAACGTCTGCTGGCCAACGACGTGGCTCGTCTGGAGAGCGTCGGCAAGGCGCTTTACAGTGCCATGCTCAACGAGCAGGGCGGGGTGATCGACGACCTGATCGTCTACCTCACCGAGGACGGTTATCGCCTGGTGGTCAATGCCGGTACCCGTGACAAGGATCTGGCGTGGATGCATGCTCAGGCCGGTGACTTCGATGTGCAACTGCGGGAGCGCCGCGATCTTGCCATGCTCGCCATCCAGGGGCCCAAGGCCCGTGCTCGCACCGCAGAACTGGTGACCCAGGCCCGTGCGGCACTGATCCACGAACTGAAGCCGTTCCAGGGGTTGCCCGAGGGCGACTGGTTCATCGCCCGCACCGGCTACACCGGCGAAGACGGTCTGGAGATCGTTCTGCCGAGCAGCGAAGTGGTGTCCTTCCTCAATGAACTGGTCGGTGCGGGCATCGCCCCCATCGGCCTTGGCGCACGCGATACCCTGCGCCTGGAGGCCGGTATGAACCTCTATGGCCAGGACATGGACGAGAACGTATCGCCGCTGGCCGCCAACATGGCCTGGACGCTGGCCTGGGAACCGGTCGAGCGTGATTTCATCGGGCGTGCCGCACTGGAGGCACAACGCGCTGCCGGCTGCCCGAGCAAGCTGGTCGGGCTGGTGCTGGAGGAGCGCGGCGTGTTGCGTGCTCATCAGGTGGTGCGTGTCGAAGGTATCGGCGAGGGTGAGATCACCAGTGGCAGCTTCTCGCCTACGCTGAACAAATCCATCGCCCTGGCACGGGTGCCGACAGCCACAGGGGATCGTGCCGAGGTGGAAATCCGCGGCAAGTGGTTCCCGGTTCGTGTGGTCAGGCCGAGCTTCGTGCGCCACGGCAAGACACTTATCTGAACATCGGTTGCGGCGCGGGCTTTCCCTCTCGTCGCGGCCTGCTAAATTGTCCTGACGGCCCACTTGCCGTCATCGCTTACGAGGAATGAGACATGAGCAATATCCCCGCCGATCTGCGTTATGCCGCCAGCCATGAGTGGGCGCGTCTGGAGGCCGATGGCAGCGTGACCGTGGGCATTTCCGACCACGCTCAGGAAGCCCTCGGCGATGTGGTATTCATCGAGCTGCCGGAAGTCGGCAAGCAACTGAGTGCCGGCCAGGAAGCCGGTGTGGTCGAGTCGGTCAAGGCCGCCTCGGACATCTATGCACCGGTCGGTGGTGAAGTGATCGCCATCAACGAAGCCCTGGCCGACAGCCCGGAAAGCGTCAACAGCGATCCCTACGACAGCTGGTTCTTCAAGCTCAAGCCGAGCGATGCCAGCGAGCTGGACAAGTTGCTCGACGCCGCAGCCTATCAGGCGGCTGCCGACGCCGACGCGTGATTGACCACGGCTTGACAGGAAACCCGCTTCGGCGGGTTTTCCGTTTTTTGCGCGGTGCATTCAGGGCAACCTGAAGCATGCGACCGTTGGTCGCCTTGGCTAACACTCTTCAAAAATACAATATATAAAAATACATATTGTATTGATTGAAGGTGTTACATGGCCGATTCCATCGACATCCAGCAGCTGCGCGCCAATGCCGATGCTGCCGGGCAGTTGCTCAAGGCACTGGCCAATCCGGATCGTCTGTTGCTGCTCTGTCAGCTTGCCCAGGGCGAACGCAACGTCAGTGAGCTGGAGGCCCTGCTTGGCATCCAGCAGCCGACCCTGTCCCAGCAATTGGCCGTGCTGCGCCGCGAAGGGTTGGTCGAGACCCGGCGTGATGGCAAGCAGATCTTCTACCGCATCAGCAGCCCGGCCGCGTTGGCGGTGATCGAGACCCTGTATCGCCTGTTCTGCGAGGGCCGCTCATGAACCTCGACTGGGCCGCTTTCACGCCCTGGAGTGCGCTGGCCGGTGGTGCGCTGATCGGCCTGGCGGCGGCGATCTTCGCTCTGGCCAACGGCCGTATCGCGGGCATCAGCGGCCTGCTGGGCAGCGTGTTGCAGCGCAGTGGCGAGGGACGCGGCGAGAAGGCGCTGTTCCTGCTCGGTCTGTTGCTATCGCCGATGTTGTGGAGCGCGTTCAGCGCACTGCCGCAGGCACGCTTCGAGAGCAGCGCGCCGGAGCTGATCGCGGCCGGCCTGCTGGTGGGGATCGGCACCCGATATGCCTCCGGCTGTACCAGCGGGCATGGTGTATGCGGGATTTCCCGCCTTTCGCCGCGTTCGCTGGTGGCCACGCTGTGCTTCATGGCCAGCGGCTTCGCCACGGTGTTCGTGTTGCGTCATCTGCTGGAGGGCTGAAGATGGCAGGGCTCAGTGCATTCGTCGCCGGTCTGCTGTTCGGCCTCGGTCTGTTGCTGGCGGGGATGGCCGACCCGGCCAAGGTGCTGGCCTTTCTCGATCTGGCCGGTAACTGGAACCCTTCGCTGGCCCTGGTGATGGCCGGTGCCATTGCTACTGCCGCGTTGCCGCTGGGGTGGGCGGGCAGGCGTTCACGTGCACTGCTGGGCGGCGCCATGCAGTTGCCGACGCGCCGTGATCTGGATGCCCGGCTGATCGGCGGCAGTCTGCTGTTCGGCGTCGGCTGGGGGATCGCCGGCCTCTGCCCGGGGCCGGCCGTCACCCTGCTGCTCGTCGGCCACTGGCAGGTGTTGCTGTTCGTGGCGGCGATGCTCGCCGGCATGCTGATCGTTGCCGCGCTGGATGGCCAGCGCGGGCGTTGACCTGGAGAACCACGATGAAAGCCAATGTTGGAACCCTCGACCGCAGCCTGCGCATTGCCGTTGGCCTGCTTCTCATCGCGCTGAGCCTGGGCGGTGTCATCGGCCCGTGGGGCTGGATCGGCGTGCTGCCACTGGCGACCGGTATCTTGCGCTTCTGCCCGGCGTATCCGCTGCTGGGTATCGATACCTGCAAACGCAAGTCCTGATCGTCCGGGAGTCGCCATGTCCGCCGTCATCACCCCCTTCTTCGATTCGGCCACGTTCACCTACAGCTACGTGGTCAGTGACCCGGCTACGGGACGCTGCGCCATCATCGACTCGGTGCTGGACTACGAGCCAGCCTCGGGGCGCACCTCGCATGCCGGGGCCGAGCGCATCGTCGAGCATGTCCGGGCCCAGGGGCTGACGGTGGACTGGCTGCTGGAAACCCACGTGCATGCCGACCACCTTTCCGCAGCCCCCTTCCTCAGGCAGGCACTGGGCGGACGGCTGGCCATCGGCGCGCAGATCACGCAGGTACAGAGCACCTTCGGCAAACTGTTCAATGCGGGCAGCGCGTTCGCCTGCGATGGCAGCCAGTTCGACCGACTGTTCGTCGATGGTGAGCGCTTTCGTATCGGCAGCCTGGAAGCCAGTGCACTGCACACACCGGGTCATACGCCAGCCTGCATGACGTATCTGATCGGCGACGCCGCTTTCGTCGGCGATACGCTGTTCATGCCTGACTATGGCACGGCGCGTTGTGACTTCCCGGGTGGTGATGCGCGTGTGCTGTACCGTTCGATTCAACGGCTGTTCAGCCTGCCGGACACGACCCGGTTGTTTCTTTGCCATGACTACAAGGCGCCGGGGCGCGAGCATTTTCAGTTCCAGACCACGGTGGCCGAGCAGCGCGTGCACAACGTGCATGTGCACGAGGGCGTCGGCGAAGACGCGTTCGTCGCCATGCGCAGCAGGCGCGATGCGACGCTGGGCATGCCGGCGTTGATCCTGCCATCGGTACAGGTGAACATGCGCGGCGGCGAACTGCCCCCGCCGGAAGACAACGGGGTGCGTTATCTCAAGGTGCCCCTGAATGTCCTTTGAGCCTCTGCGCGGCTATCTGCGCAATTCGGCAGGCGCCGATCTGATCGCGGCGCTGCTGGTTTCCCTGCTGCTGGTGCCTCAGGCGCTGGCCTATGCGCAGTTGGCCGGTCTGCCGGCGGTCACCGGCCTGTACGCGAGCATCCTGCCGCTGGTGGTGTATGCGTGGCTCGGCGGCAGTGCCGGCGTGGCGCTGTCGTTGGGGACCGGTGGCGATTCTCTCGCTGATGACCGCCGCAGCCCTGCAGCCGCTCGGCGCTGCGGGCAGCCCTCTGTACATGACCGGTGCGGTGATGCTGACCGCACTGGTGGGGGTGTTTCTGCTGGCCATGAGCATCCTGCGCCTGGGCGTGCTGGCCAATTTCCTCAGTCATCCGGTGATTGCCGGATTCGTCAGTGGCTCGGCGATCCTGATCGCAGCCAGTCAACTGGGCCATCTGCTCGGTATTCGTGGCGAGGGGCAGAGCCTGCCTGACCTGTTGCCTTCGCTGTGGTCGCAGCTCGATCAGGCGCATCTGCCGACCTTGCTGCTGGGGCTGGGGAGTGTCTGCTTCCTGCTGGCGCTCAGGCAGTTGCATCGCCTCGGCCTGCCCGCGCGCCTGGCCGGCTGGCTGGTACGTCTCGGTGCGCTGCTGCTGGTGATGCTGGGCATTGCGGCCAGTGCCCTGTTCGGTCTGGAGACCCTGGGGGTGCGCGTGGTCGGCACCGTACCGGCCGGCTTGCCGCCGCTGACCCTGCCCCAGCCCGACCTGCAGCTGCTGCGCGAGCTGTGGCCGGCAGCCCTGCTGATCGCCCTGGTCGGCTTCGTCGAATCGGTATCCATCGCCCAGAGTCTCGAGGCGCGCCGGCGGCGTTCGGTCAACCCGGATCAGGAACTGCGCGGACAGGCCGGGGCCAACCTGGCGGCGGCTTTCACCGGCGGCTTTCCGGTGGCGGCCAGTTTTTCACGTTCGGCGCTGGCGCTGGAAACGCCCGTGGCCACGCCGAAGGTCGGCCTGTGGGTCGCGGCGTTGATGCTCGGTGCCGCGCTCGGGCTGGCGCCACTGCTGCAGAACCTGCCGCAGGCGGTACTGGCGGCGAGCATCCTGGTGGCGATTCTCGGCCTGATCGACCTGCGTACGCTGCGGCGTACCTGGCGTTACTCGCGGCAGGATGGCGTGGCGCAGCTGGTCACTCTGGTCGGGGTGCTCGCCCACGGCGTCGAGGCCGGCATTCTGCTCGGCGTCGGCCTCTCGCTGTTGCTCTTTCTCTGGCGTACCAGCCGGCCGCATATCGCCGTGGTCGGCCTGTTGCCGGGCAGCGAACACTTTCGCAACGTCGAGCGCTTCGACACCCTGGACAGTGCGACGGTGTTGTCGCTGCGGGTCGATGAAAGCCTCTATTTCCCCAATGCCCGCTATCTGGAGGAGCGTATCGCCGAGCTGGTGGCGGCACGGCCGCAGGCGCGGTATGTGGTGTTGCAGTGTTCGGGGGTCAATCTGATCGATGCCAGCGCCCTGGACTCGCTGGAGACCATCGGTGCGCGTCTGGCCAGTGCCGGGTTGCAGCTGCACCTGTCGGAGGTCAAGGGGCCGGTGATGGATCGGCTCAAGCGTTCGGACTTCCTGGCGCGTTTCGGCGGCCAGGTATTCGTCAGCCAGTATCAGGCGCTGGCGACGCTCGATCCCGGGCTGATAGCCCGTAATAGAGCGCCCTGAGCGGATTTGTTGCAAATTCTTAACGTGCTGGGTGGAACTTGATCTGGGTCAAGTCCGAGGGGGTGGTGGGCGCGCATGGTCGAGGCATAACCAGATAAGCCAACACCTGAGGAGATATCACCATGCGCACGCTGAGCCTGCTGGCTGGCATGTGCCTGGGCGCCAGCGCCTGGGCCAATGTTCCGGCCAACGAACCCGTGGAACCCATCGCCCCCGCCGAGATTACCGACCCCGCCAAGGTGGAGTTGGGCAAGCAACTGTTCTTCGACCCGCGCCTGTCGCGCTCGGGCTTCATTTCCTGCAACTCCTGCCACAACCTGTCGATGGGCGGCAGCGACAATCTGCCCAGTTCCATCGGTCACAACTGGCAGCAGGGGCCGATCAACTCGCCCACGGTGCTCAATTCCAGCCTCAATCTGGCGCAGTTCTGGGATGGCCGCGCCGCCGATCTCAAGGAACAGGCCGCCGGGCCCATCGCCAACCCCAAGGAGATGGCCTTCACCCACATTCTCGCCATCGACGTGCTGCGCTCGATCCCGCAGTACCGCGAGTCGTTCAAGGCCGTGTACAAGACCGATGCGATCACCCTGGACGAGGTGACCGACGCCATCGCCGAGTTCGAGAAGACCCTGGTCACGCCCAACTCGCGCTTCGACCTGTGGCTCAAGGGCGACAAGCAGGCGATCACTCAGACCGAGTTGGAGGGCTACGAGCTGTTCAAGTCGATTGGCTGTGTGGCCTGTCACAACGGCCCGGCGCTGGGTGGCAACTCATTCCAGAAGATGGGGCTGGTCGCGCCCTATGAAACCAGTAACCCCGCCGAGGGCGTCGCCGGCCTGACCGGCAAGGATGCCGACCGCTTCAAGTTCAAGGTGCCAACCCTGCGCAACGTCGAACTGACCTACCCCTACTTCCACGATGGTGCGTACTGGAAGCTGGAGGAGTCGGTGGACATCATGGCGCGCCTGCAACTGGGACGGCAGTTGAGCGAGGACGAGATCGGCAGGATCACCGCCTTCCTCAAGACCCTGACCGGCGAGCAACCGAGCTTCGCCCTGCCGATCCTGCCGCCGTCGAACAACGATACGCCGCGTCCGCAGCCGTTCGAATAACGGCCTGTTGCAATGAACGCGCCCGGCAAATGCCGGGCGTTTTCGTGTAGGGCGGGTGAAACCCGCCGAGGGTTGGCGGGTTGCACCCGCCCTACAGGGTTCAGCGCCCTTGCGGCGCCGGCTGCTGCTGGGTGATGCAGTGGATGTTGCCGCCGCCGAGGAGGATCTCGCGGCCGGGCACCATCACCACGCGATGTTCGGGGAAAATGCGCTGGAGAATGGTGCGGGCTTCTTCATCCTTCGGGTCGTCGAAGCTCGGTGCGACGATGCCGCCGTTGACGATGAGGAAGTTGACGTAGGAGCCGGCCAGGCGGATCGACGGATCGCGCTCCTGGCTGCCGTCGACCAGGTCGACGCCTGCGCATTCTTCGGCGCTGGCGTGAATCGGGCCGGGAATCGGCATCTTGTGCACGGTCAGTTGGCGACCCTTGGCGTCGCGGGCACTTTCCAGCACGCGCATGGCGGCCTGGCAGCGCGGGTAGTTGGGGTCGTTGACATCATCGGTCCAGGCCAGCAGCACCTCGCCGGGACGCACGTAGCAACAGAAGTTGTCGACGTGGCCGTCGGTCTCGTCGTTGTACAGACCGTCCGGCAGCCAGATCACCGTATCGATGGAGAGGTGCTCGCGCAGCACATTCTCGATCTCTTCGCGCGACAGGTGCGGGTTGCGGTTCCTGTTCAGCAGGCACTCCTCGGTGGTGATCAGGGTGCCTTCGCCATCGACATGGATCGAGCCGCCCTCGAGGACGAAGCCTTCGGTGCGGTAGCGTTTGCAGCCTTCGATCTCGAGGATCTTGCGCGCCACCTGGTCGTCACGCAGCCACGGCCAGTACAGACCGCCATCGAAGCCGCCCCAGGCATTGAAGGTCCAGTCCACGCCCCGTACTTCGCCATTGGCATTGGTCACGAAGGTCGGCCCGGTATCGCGCACCCAGGCGTCGTCGGTGGTGATTTCCACCAGGCGGATGTTGTCGTCGTCCAGACGGGCGCGGGCGTTTTCGTATTGCGCAGCGCAGACGCAGATGGTCACCGGTTCGAACCGGGCGATGGCCTTGGCCACTGCGGTGAAGGCCGCCTGCGCCGGCTTGCCGCCGTTGCGCCAGTTGTCCGGGCGCTCGGGCCAGACCATCCAGGTCTGGCCATGGGGTTCCCATTCCGCCGGCATGCGAAAGCCATCGGCGCGTGGAGTGGTGGTCAGGGTGGTCATATTTCGCTTCCGTAGGGTGCGCCATGCGCACCGGCAAAGTGTTTGGAGGGCTAGGTGCGCACAGCGCACGCTACAGGATCGAGGGTGTTTCACCGTCGAGCGTGGAAAGAGGCCAGTATAGGTTCGGCCGGCGGTCGCGGAACACACCCCAGGCGGTGCGCACTTTCTCCAGCGCATCCAGATCGAAGCTGTGCACCAGGATGCCCTCTTCGCTCTGGTTCAGCTCCTGAACCTTCTCGCCGTACTGGTTGGCGATGAACGAGCTGCCGTAGAAGGTGATGTCATAGCCGTCCTGTTCCTCGCGGCCAATACGGTTGCTGGCTACCAGCGGCATCAGGTTGGCGCCGGCATGGCCTTGCTGCACGCGCTGCCAGTGTTCGCGCGAGGTGATGCTGGCGTCGTGCGGCTCGCTGCCGATGGCGGTGGGGTAGAAGAGGATTTCCGCCCCCATCAGCGCCATGCTGCGTGCACATTCCGGGAACCACTGATCCCAGCAGATCCCCACGCCGATACGAGCGTAGGCGGTATCCCAGACCTTGAAGCCGGTATCGCCCGGGTTGAAGTAGTACTTTTCGTGGTAGCCGGGGCCGTCCGGAATATGGCTTTTCCGATAAATACCGAGGTTGCTGCCGTCGGCGTCGATGATGGCGATGCTGTTGAAACGCGCACGGCCGGCACGCTCGAAAAAGCTGATCGGCAGCACTACCTTCAGCTCCGCAGCGACCTTGCGAAAGTGCGCGATGGCCGGATTTTCCTCCGCCGTAGTGGCCAGCTGGGTGTAGTCGGCGTTGGGTTTCTGGCAGAAGTAGGGGGACTCGAACAGCTCCTGGATCAGGATGATCCGGGCGCCTCTGGCGGCAGCCTGGCGCACCAGCTTCTCGGCCTTGGCGATGTTCGCCGGGGTATCCCAGGAGCAGGCCATCTGGGTCGCAGCGACGGTGACAATACGGGACATGAAGCACCTCTTGGCTCGTTCACAGGCCGATCCGGCATTATCGGGGGCCTTTCGGAGTGCCGTGGCTGGACATCGACCAGGGCGGGATGGTCGATTTATATCCGATAAATATCGATATTAGAAGATGGGTTTGGTCGGATTATCGAAATTTATCCGATTTTTATCGAATGATTGGTTTGCGAGACGTAGGGTGTGCTTGCGCACACCAGGCCTCGATTGCCGAGCTGTCAGCGGGCGCGTGGCGCACCCTAGGGGACAAGCGGCGTGGCTCGTTTCGGCAGGGCGGCGGGCAGATACAGGCCCAGGTAGGCATCGAACACGCGCATGCCTTCTTCGGCCAGGCGCGGGGTGATTTCGCCGTGCAACTGCACGGAGCGGGCGTAGACGCGGTCGCCCAGGGACATGGCCAAGGTGAATACGTCGATATCCGTCGGCAATTGCGGCAGGGGGAAGTGTCGATCGAACAGGTCGCGCATCAGCCGACCCAGTTCCAGATCGTGCTGGTGATCGGCCTGGGCGACCTCGGCCAGACCATGCTGGGCCAGGATCAGCTGACGTGCGGCGGCGTCCCTGGCGTAGATGGCCAGCATGCGCTGTTCGACCAGGCGTGACAGGTCATGCCAGCCGCGCAGCGCATCGTGATCGACCGGCTCCAGCAGGCTGGCGCGAAAGGCCGCATGCACGTCGGCGGTCAGTCCCTCGAGCAGGGCCGGTACGCTGGCGAAGAAGTGATAGACCGAAGAGGGTGGAATGTCCGCACGCTCGGCCACCGTGTAGATCGACAGGTTGGCCATGCCCTGCTCGGCCAGCAGTTCGCGGGCAGCCGCGAGGATGACGGCGATGCGAGCCTGGCTGCTGGCGCGCGGCTTGCGGGGGCTGGCGGGGCGCGACATGGCAGGCTCCTCGGTGGGCGAGGCGCTATTGGACGTCAGTCGGCGCTGGCGAGGCAAGCCTCACCGGGCCCTCAGGTGCCGTCGCGAAAGCGCTGCCAGACGCCGCTGCGCACCTGGGCGTGTTTCTCCGAGAGGACTTCCAGGGGGTACAGGCGCCGCTTGGTGTCCTGATCCGGATACAGGCCGGGTTGCTCCAGCAGGGCGCTGTCGATGAACTGCATGGAGTCGGCGTTGCCATTGGGGTAGAGCGTCTCGGCGGTGATCTGGGCGATCACCTTTGGCTGCATCAGGTAGTCGATGAAGCGGTGGGCGAGATCCGGACGGCTGGCGTTGGCGGGTATCACCAGGTTGTCGATGAACAGAACCGAGCCTTCTTCCGGCACCACGAAGCGTACAGGCTGGCCAGCCTGGGTCGCCGCGAGGGCGTCCCCGACCCAGGCCATGGCCAGGCACAGGCGACCGTTGTTGAGGTCTTCGATATAGCGCTCGCTGTCGACGTAACGCAGGTTCGGGCGCAGGGCGTCGAGTACGCCGCCGGCGCGTTCGATACGACTCGGTGCGCTGCGGGCGAGGCTGCGGCCCTGGTAGTTGAGCAGCAGCGACAGGGTTTCATCCGGCGCATCCAGCACGCTGATACCGCAACTGGCCAGGCGCTTGCTCTGCCTGGCATCGAACAGCAGGCTCCAGCTGTCCGGCAGGGGGCCGCCGTAGGCCGCTTCTGCCTTGGGGGTATTGATCGCCAGGCCCACCGCCCCCCAGAGATAGGGGATGGCGTGCTGGTTCTGCGGGTCGACCGCGGCCAGCTTGCTGAGCAACTGCTTGTCCAGGTGCGAGCGATTGGGTAGCAGGTCGAAGTCCAGCGGGCGAATGCGGCCGCTGGCGATCAGCGCCGGCAGTTCGTTGTGCGAGGGCACGGCGACGTCGATGGGTTGGCCACTGTTCAGTGCGGCGCCGAGTTCTTCGGCACTGGCGAAGGTGTGGTATTCGACTTCGATTCCGGTGTCGCGGGTGAAGTTTTCCAGCACCTGCGGCGCGATGTAATCGTTCCAGTTGTAGGCACGGATGCTGTCGGCGGCCTGAGCCAGGCCGCAAATCAGGCCGAGCAGGACGGCGGCAAGAGCGCGTTGCATGAGTAGCTCCCCGATGGATGAAGGCAACAGTATCCGGTGGCCGTGGCCGCCGGAGGTTGATTCATGTCAGCGGAGTCGCCATGCGGCGAACCGCTGGCCCCGGTGCAGAGCGCCGGAGCAGGCAGTTAGCAGTTAGCAGGCAAAAAGAAGCCGACTCTACGGTCGGCTTTCTCGGTTTTACACGGTGTGCAGGTACCAGTTGTACTCGAGGTCGGAGATGGTGGTCTCGAACTCCTGCAGCTCGGCTTCCTTGCATGCGACGAAGATGTCGATGTACTTCGGATCGATGTACTTGTTCAGCACTTCGCTATCGTCCAGTTCGCGCAGGGCATCGCGCAGGTTGTTCGGCAGACTGGGTTCGAGCTGCTCGTAGGCGTTGCCCTCGATCGGCTCGCTCGGTTCGATCTGGTTGGTCAGGCCGTGGTGGATACCGGCGAGGATAGACGCCAGCATCAGGTAGGGGTTGGCGTCGGCACCGGCCACGCGGTGTTCGATACGTACGGCGTCGGGGCTGCCGGTGGGTACGCGGACGGCCACGGTGCGGTTGTCCAGAGCCCAGCTCGGCGCGTTGGGCACATAGAACTGGGCGCCGAAGCGGCGGTAGGAGTTGACGTTGGGGCAGAGGAAGGCCATCGATGCGGCCATGGTATCGAGGACACCGCCGACGGCATGGCGTAGCGAAGTGTTCTCCAGCGGATCCTCGGCGGCGAAGATGTTCTTGCCGGTCTTCTTGTCCAGCAGCGAGATGTGCACGTGCAACCCGTTACCCGCCTGGCCCGGATAGGGCTTGGCCATGAAGGTGGAGTCCATCTCGTGGTCGTAGGCGATGTTCTTGATCAGGCGCTTGAGCAGAAGCGCGTAGTCGCAGGCCTTGATGGCGTCTTCGACGTGGTGCAGGTTGACCTCGAACTGCGCCGGGGCACTTTCCTTGACGATGGCATCGGCCGGGATGTCCTGCTCCTTGGCGGCTTCGAGCATGTCCTGCAGGCAGTCGACGTACTCGTCGAGGTCGTCGATCAGATAGACCTGGGTGGAATGCGGGCGCTTGCCGGAGATCGGTGAGCGCGGTGGCTGCGGACGGCCGTTCACGTTCTCCTGGTCGATCAGGTAGAACTCCAGTTCGAAGGCTGCGCAGATACGCAGGCCCAGTTCGTCGAACTTCTGTACCACCTGGCGCAATACCTCGCGCGGGTCGGCGAAGAAAGGCGTGCCGTCCAGCTCGTGCATGGTCATCAGCAGTTGCGCGGTCGGGCGCTTCTGCCAGGGCTCGTTGCACAGGGTATTGGGGATGGGGAAGCAGATACGGTCGGCGTCGCCGATGTCCAGACCGAGGCCGGTGCTTTCGACGGTGGAGCCGTTGATGTCGAGGGCGAAGAGCGAGGCGGGCAGGTTGATGCCTTTCTCGTACACCTTGTGAAGGGCGTTCCGATCGATGCGCTTGCCGCGCACCACACCATTCATATCTGCAATAAGAAGGTCGACGAACTGGACCTCGGGATGTTCCTTGAGGAACGCGTTCGCTTCGTTAAGCTGAACGGCACGCGGGGGTACCGACATGATGCAACACCTTTTTGTTAAATATATCAATCATGCGACTGCATGGGTGTGAGTCAATCCGAAACGCACTTTACTGTCAAGCTGACCCCATAGTGCCCTGTAGTGGGGCGTGGTGGCCATTTTTGGGGCGTTTCAAGGCCTTTCAGGGGGCCTCAACCGGAGGCTTTTCGGGCTGCTCAATGGGGTGTGTTCAATTTTTTACAGGGCTATTGTGTAAAAAAATGAACAAGGCTAAGCTCGGTTCAAACCCATAACAGCAATAATACGGGTGTCCCATGTTTCGCCTGCCGATTATCGGCGTCCGCGCTTGTGCCAGTACCGGTCACGCCCTTTCTCCCCTCGTTGTCGAGGCGAGGCTTCGCTTCATGCGAGCAGGGGTGCAGGGCATGTCCCCCATCGTCGTGACGCAACGGCTCCCTTCTTCTGCGGCTTCATCGCCGCTCAGACTGTTCCCTCGAATCGCTCGTTCGCACCATAGCGCACATCGCGCCCTGGCGCTGCCTGGTGGCGGAGCTGGCCCGCGTCGTGCAATGGCGAAACGTCACGGGCACGTCATACGGTCGTCGCCATGCCGCGAGCCAGACGCGTTGCCCGGTATTCGCGGGGGCGAGATCATTTCTTTCGGTGGAGTGAAAAGCCAGGTGCCGGAGGTGCTGCACCCCTAGTAGCATCCACCCGAATATCTCGCCTTCTTCCAGGCCTTTGGTGAGGCTTGCAGGGAGAGGGCGGGGCAACGCTGAACCAGCTATAACCCTAGTTGGTTCTACAACCCTGAGGTCTCTATGAGTACCAAGCTAGACCAGCTCACGAGCTGGCTGAAAGAACGCAAAATCACCGAAGTCGAATGCCTGATCAGCGATCTGACCGGCATTGCCCGCGGCAAGATCTCGCCGACCAACAAGTTCCTCGACGAGAAGGGCATGCGCCTCCCCGAGAGCGTGCTGCTGCAGACCGTGACCGGCGACTACGTCGAGGACGACATCTATTACGACCTGCTGGACGAAGCGGACATCGACATGTTCTGCCGTCCCGACCCCAATGCCGTATTCGTCGTGCCCTGGGCCATCGAGCCCACCGCCATGGTTATTCACGACACCTTCGACAAGCAGGGCAACCCCATCGAGCTGTCGCCGCGCAACATCCTCAAGAAAGTGTTGCAGATGTATGCAGACAAGGGCTGGAAGCCCATCGTCGCGCCGGAGATGGAGTTCTATCTGACCAAGCGCAACAGCGACCCGGACTTCCCGCTGGTCGCCCCGGTAGGCCGCTCCGGGCGCCCGGAAACCGGTCGGCAGAGCTTCTCCATCGATGCAGCCAACGAATTCGATCCGCTGTTCGAAGACATGTACGACTGGTGCGAGCTGCAAGGTCTGGATCTGGACACCCTGATCCACGAAGAGGGCCCGGCGCAGATGGAGATCAACTTCCGTCACGGCGACGCGCTGCACCTGGCCGACCAGATTCTGGTGTTCAAGCGCACCATGCGCGAAGCCGCGCTCAAGCACGACGTGGCGGCGACCTTCATGGCCAAGCCGATCACCGATGAACCGGGCAGCGCCATGCATATTCACCAGAGCGTGGTGGATCTGAAGACCGGCAAGAACATCTTCTCCAACGACGACGGGACGATGAGCGAGCTGTTCCTGCACCACATCGGTGGCCTGCAGAAGTACATCCCCGAGCTGCTGCCGCTGTTCGCGCCGAACGTCAACTCGTTCCGCCGTTTCCTGCCCGACACCTCGGCGCCGGTGAACGTGGAATGGGGCGAGGAGAACCGTACCGTGGGCCTGCGTGTGCCGGAAGCCAGCCCGCAGAACCGTCGTGTGGAAAACCGCCTGGCCGGTGCCGACGCCAACCCTTACCTGGTGCTGGCCGCGACCCTGCTGTGCGGCTACATGGGCATGGTCGGCGGGGTCAAGCCCGGGGCTCCGGTCAAGGGGCGTGGCTACGAGCGCCGCAATCTGCGCCTGCCGGTGACCATCGAGAGCGCTCTGGAGCGCATGGAAGCCTGCAAGGACGCCGAGAAATTCCTCGGCGAGAAGTTCATCCGCGGTTACGTCGCGGTCAAG
Organism: Ectopseudomonas oleovorans; assembly: GCA_045291465.1. GTDB lineage: Bacteria > Pseudomonadota > Gammaproteobacteria > Pseudomonadales > Pseudomonadaceae > Aquipseudomonas > Aquipseudomonas oleovorans_B. Next base: position 766,639 of record CP152345.1, read on the forward strand.
CGTGCCGAGCACGAGAACTTCAAGCGCGTGATCAGTTCCTGGGAGCGCGAGTTCCTCCTGTTGTCGGTGTAACCGGCTGCTGGCCGCGCACGGCGCGGCCAGCGCCACGAATCTCTGCACAGTGCCGCTGGCGCTGTGTGCCAGCAAGGTGTGGGTAATGAACAAGCAAGCGAACAACCCCAAGACCGCCCAGTGGCAGGCCCTGAGTCAGGCCCACCACCTGGCCCCGTTCAGTGATTACAGGCAGTTGGCCGAGAAGGGCCCGCGCATCATCACCGAGGCCAGGGGCGTGCATCTGTGGGACAGCGAAGGCCACAAGATTCTCGACGGCATGGCCGGGCTGTGGTGCGTGGCCGTGGGCTATGGCCGCGAGGAGCTGGTCGAGGCCGCCAGTGCGCAGATGCGTCAGCTGCCGTTCTACAACACCTTCTTCCAGACCGCTCACCCGCCCGTGCTGGAGCTGGCGCATGCCATCTCCGAACTGGCGCCGGCCGGCATGAATCATGTGTTCTTCACCGGTTCGGGTTCGGAAGGCAACGACACCATGCTGCGCCTGGTACGCCACTACTGGGCGTGCAAGGGCCAGCCGAACAAGAAGATCATCATCGGTCGCGAGAACGGCTACCACGGTTCCACCGTGGCCGGCGCCAGCCTCGGTGGCATGAAGTTCATGCACGAGCAGGGTGATCTGCCGATCCCGGGCATTGCCCATATCCCGCAGCCGTACTGGTTCGGCGAGGGCGGCGACATGACCCCGGAAGCCTTCGGCATCTGGGCCGCCGACCAGCTGGAGCAGAAGATTCTCGAACTGGGTGTGGAGAACGTTGCGGCCTTCATCGCCGAGCCGATTCCAGGGCGCGGGTGGCGTGATCATTCCGCCGGACAGCTACTGGCCGCGCATCAGGGAAATTCTCGGCAAGTACGACATTCTGTTCGTCGCCGACGAGGTGATCTGCGGTTTCGGCCGTACCGGCGAATGGTTCGGCAGCCAGTACTACGGCCTAGAGCCTGATCTGATGACCATCGCCAAGGGGCTCACCAGCGGCTACGTGCCCATGGGCGGGCTGATCGTCAGCGACAAGGTGTTCGAGGTGATCGAGGCGCACGGCGACTTCAACCACGGCTTCACCTATTCCGGCCACCCGGTGGCGGCGGCAGTGGGTCTGGAGAACCTGCGCATTCTCAAGGAAGAAGGCATCGTCGAGCGGGTGAAGGCGGAAACGGCACCGTATTTGCAGAGTCGTCTGCGTGAGCTGGCGGATCACCCGCTGGTGGGCGAAGTGCGTGGCCTGGGCATGCTCGGTGCGATCGAGCTGGTGCAGGACAAGGCGACGCGCAAGCGTTACCCGGGGGATGTGGGTGTGGGCATGATCTGCCGTGGCCACTGCTTTAATAACGGTCTGATCATGCGGGCGGTGGGCGACACCATGATCATCGCCCCACCGCTGGTGATCAGCCAGGCTGAAGTAGACGAACTGGTGGAGAAAGCACGCAAGTGCCTGGATCTGACCTTGCGTGACCTGTCGGTCTGAAAAGCCGCAGTCACGGAAAGTTGCCAGCGGTGCCATGACCTTGCCAGACTGCGCCAGAGTGCGGGAGCCAGCCTGATTCGAGCGGCTTTCGCGTCCTCTGGAATATCGACACAACAACAGGAGCTGTACGCATGAAAACATTCGGCAAGACCCTTCTCGCGTTGTCCCTGACCGCGGCCGTGGCCGGCGCTGCTCAGGCTGACGACAAGGTGCTGCATGTCTACAACTGGAGCGATTACATCGCCGAAGACACCCTGGCCAACTTCGAGAAGGAAACCGGCATCAAGGTCGTCTACGACGTATTCGACAGCAACGAGGTGCTGGAAGCCAAGTTGCTGGCCGGCAGCTCCGGCTACGATGTGGTCGTACCGTCCAACCCCTTCCTGGCCAAGCAGATCAAGGCGGGCGTATTCCAGAAGCTGGACAAGTCCAAGTTGCCGAACTGGTCGAACCTGGACAAGGACCTGCTCAAGGCGCTGGAGCCGAGCGATCCGGGCAACCAGTACTCGATCCCCTACATGTGGGGCACCATCGGCATCGGCTACAACGTCGAGAAGGTCAAGGCCGTACTCGGCGAAAACGCCCCGGTCGACTCCTGGGATCTGGTGTTCAAGCCGGAAAACATCGAGAAGCTGAAGTCCTGCGGCGTGTCCTTCCTCGATTCGCCGACCGAGATTCTGCCTGCCGCTCTGCACTACCTGGGCTACGCCCCGGACAGCAGCAAGGCCGACGAGCTGAAGAAGGCCGAAGAGCTGTTCCTCAAGGTGCGTCCGTCGATCTCCTACTTCCACAGCTCCAAGTACATCTCCGACCTGGCCAACGGCAACATCTGCGTCGCCATCGGCTACTCGGGCGACATCTACCAGAGCAAGGCGCGCGCCGAAGAAGCCAAGAACGGCGTGGAAGTCGGCTACAACATTCCGAAGGAAGGCGCAGGTTCGTTCTTCGACATGCTGGCCGTACCGGCCGATGCTAAGAACGTCGAAGCTGCCCACGTCTTCCTCAATTACCTGATGAAGCCCGAGGTGATGGCCAACATCACCAACTACGTGCAGTTCCCCAACGGCAACGCTGCGGCCACTCCGCTCGTGGATGAAGCCCTGCGTACCGACCCGGGCGTATACCCGACTCCGGAAGTGCTGAAGAAGATCTACACCTTCCCCGATCTGCCTCCGGCCGTGCAGCGCAACATGACCCGCAGCTGGACCAAGATCAAGTCGGGTCGCTAAGGATATTCTGAAATAGTCGTCATTCCCGCGAAGGCGGGAACCCAGAAGCTGCGCAGTACCTGGACTCCCGCCTTCGCGGGAGTGACGGTAAATGGTTTTTTCAGTGTTTCCCAAGCGACTTGAGCAACGCCGCCTGGCGGGTTCGCCCGCCAGGTTCCCCCATGAAAAAGAGGAAACGTCATGCGTCGTTCAACCCTGCTGGCTGGCCTGATCGCCGCTGCCATCGGCATGTCTGTCGCTCAGGCAGCCGATCGTGTGGTCAAGGTCTACAACTGGTCCGACTACATCGCGCCGGACACCATCGCCGATTTCGAGAAGGAAACCGGCATCAAGGTGGTGTATGACGTTTTCGACTCCAACGATACCCTCGATGGCAAGCTGGCCACCGGTCAGAGCGGTTACGACGTGGTGGTGCCGACCAACCACTTCCTGGCCAAGCAGGTACGTGCCGGCACTTACCAGAAGCTGGACAAATCCAGGTTGCCGAACCTGGTCAATCTCGATCCGACCATCATGGACAACCTCGCCGCGGGCGACCCCGGCAACGAATATTCGGTGCCCTACCTGTGGGGTACCAACGGCATCGGCCTGAACGCTACCAAGGCGCGTGCCGTGCTGGGCGAAGATGCACCACTGGACTCCTGGTCGCTGCTGTTCGATCCGAAGTACGCCGAGAAGCTCGCTTCGTGCGGCATCGCCCTGCTCGATTCCGGCGATGAAGTGCTGCCGCAGGTCGTCAACTACCTGGGCATGTCGCCGCATACCAAAAAGCGCGAAGACTACGAGAAGGCCTTCGAGCAGGTGATGAAGGTGCGCCCGTACATCACCTATTTCCACAGTTCCAAGTTCATCGGCGACCTGGCCAATGGCGATATCTGCGCCGCCTTCGGCTACTCCGGTGATGTGTTGCAGGCCGCCGACCGGGCCGCAGAGGCCGGACGAACCGACGAGATCATCTACATCATTCCCAAGGAAGGTACCGCGATGTGGGCCGACCTGCTGGCGATTCCCAAGGACGCCAGGAACGTCGACGAGGCGCATGCATTCATCAACTACCTGCTGCGCCCCGAGGTGATCGCCAAGATCAGCAATTACGTGGCGTATGCCAACCCGAACCTCAAGGCCACCGCGCTGGTTGACGAGGGCGTGCGGGACAACCCGGGCGTTTACCCCGGCAAGGACGTGATGGCCAAACTCTACGTGGCCGAGGAGCGCCCCCGTGACGTACAGCGCTGGCTGACGCGTGACTGGACACGAATCAAGAGCGGTCGCTGATCGACGGACGATTTTCCTATAAAGTGCCGCGCCTTTTTCGGGTGGCACACAAGAACGAGGATGAAACTGTGCGAGTTACCCTGCCCAAGTCTCTGATCGCCCTGGCGGCCTCCGCCTTCTGTGGTGCCGCCCTGGCCCAGCCCACGGTGCATATCTACAACTGGAGCGACTACATCGGCGAACAGACCCTGGCCAAGTTCGAGGCCAAGACCGGCATCAAGCCGATCTATGACGTCTTCGACTCCAACGAAACCCTCGAAGGCAAGTTGCTTGCCGGCCGTAGCGGCTACGACGTGGTGGTGCCGTCCAACCATTTCCTCGGCAAGCAGATTCGCGCCGGTGCCTTCCAGGCACTCGACCGCAGCAAGTTGACGAACTGGGACAACCTCGACCCGGCGCTGCTCAAGCAACTGGAAACCAACGACCCCGGCAACCAGTACTCGGTGCCTTACCTGTGGGGCACCAACGGCATCGGCTACAACGTCGAGAAGGTCAAGGCTGCGCTGGGCGTCGATGAAATCGACTCCTGGGCGGTGCTGTTCGAGCCGGAGAACATCAAGAAGCTCAGCCAGTGTGGCGTCGCCTTCCTCGACTCGGGCGACGAGATGATCCCGGCGATGCTCAACTACCTGGGGCTCGACCCCAACAGCACCAACCCTGACGACTATGCCAAGGCCGAAGCCAAGCTGCTGGAAGTGCGTCCCTACGTCACCTATTTCCACAGCTCCAAGTACATCGGCGATCTGGCCAACGGCAACATCTGCGTGGCCGCCGGTTTCTCCGGCGACATCCTGCAGGCCGCCGACCGTGCCGAGGAGGCCGGCAAGGGCATCGAAATCGCCTACAGCATTCCGAAGGAAGGCGCCAACCTCTGGTTCGACATGATGGCCATTCCGGCCGATGCGGCGAACCCGGATCAGGCGCATGCCTTCATCAACTTCCTCCTCGAGCCCGAGGTGATCGCCGAAGTCAGTGACTACGTCGGTTATGCCAACCCCAATACCAAGGCGGGCGAGCTCATGGATCAGGAGGTTCGCAACGACCCGTCCGTGTATCCGCCACAAGCGGTGCTGGACAAGCTGTACATCTCTGCCGAGCTGCCGGTTCGCGTGCAGCGCCTGATGACCCGCACCTGGACCAAGATCAAGTCGGGTCAGTAATCGTTCCTGCCCGGCCGCGGCGGCCGGGCACAATCTTCCGGGAGTTTTCCTAAATGGCTGTTGCCTCCAGCGCCTACAAAAAAGCCCTCGAGGGGGATCAGACACCGAAAGAGGTGCTGGTCAAGATCGATCGGGTGACCAAGAAATTCGACGAGACCGTGGCCGTCGACGATGTCTCGCTGACCATCAACAAGGGCGAGATCTTCGCCCTGCTGGGTGGCTCGGGTTCGGGCAAGTCGACTCTGCTGCGCATGCTCGCCGGCTTCGAGAAGCCCACCGAGGGTCGCATCATCCTCGACGGCGTCGACATCACCGACATGCCGCCGTACCAGCGCCCGATCAACATGATGTTCCAGTCCTACGCACTGTTCCCGCACATGAGCGTGGCCGACAACATCGCCTTCGGTCTCAAGCAGGATGGCCTGCCCAAGGCCGAGATCGAAGAGCGCGTGGCCGAGATGCTCAAGCTCGTGCACATGACCCAGTACGCCAAGCGCAAGCCGCACCAGCTCTCCGGTGGCCAGCGTCAGCGCGTGGCCCTGGCCCGCTCGCTGGCCAAGCGCCCCAAGCTGCTGCTGCTCGATGAGCCGATGGGGGCACTGGACAAGAAACTGCGTTCGCAGATGCAACTGGAGCTGGTGGAAATCATCGAGCGCGTTGGCGTGACCTGCGTGATGGTGACCCACGACCAGGAAGAGGCCATGACCATGGCCCAGCGCATCGCCATCATGCACCTGGGCTGGATCGCCCAGACCGGCAGTCCGGTAGACATCTACGAGACCCCGGCCAACCGCCTGGTGTGCGAGTTCATCGGCAGCGTCAACCTGTTCGACGGCGAGATCACCACCGACGACGCCGACCACGCGATCATCAGTTGCCCTCAACTGGACAGGCCGATCTACATCGGCCACGGCATCAGCACGCGCGCCGAAGAGAAGAAGGTCAGCTACGCCCTGCGTCCGGAGAAGCTGCTGATGGCCACCTCCCTGCCGAGCGACCATGAGCACCCCCAGTACAACTGGAGCAATGGTCACGTCCACGACATCGCTTATCTGGGCGGCCACTCGGTGTACCACGTCAAGCTCACCTCGGGGCAGATCGTGCAGTGCTTCATCGCCAACGCCGAGCGTCGCGGCAAGCGTCCGACCTGGGATGACCCTGTAGTGGTGTACTGGGAAGACGACAGCGGCGTGGTACTGCAATCATGAAACTGGCCAAACTCTCGCGCTATCTGCCGAGTGGCCGGCATGCCGTGATCGGCATTCCGTTCCTCTGGCTGTTCCTGTTCTTCCTGCTGCCATTCGTCATCGTGCTGAAGATCAGCTTCGCCGAGGCTGACGTGGCGATTCCGCCGTACACGGAAATCTACGAGTGGGCGGACAACAAGCTGACACTGCTGCTCAACTTCGGCAATTACATCTTCCTCACCGAGGATGCGCTGTACCTGTCGGCCTACCTGGGCTCGCTGCAGATCGCCACCCTGAGCACCCTGCTGTGCCTGGTGATCGGCTACCCGATGGCCTATGCCATCGCTCGTGCGCCCAAGGAAAAGCAGACCGTCCTGCTGCTGCTGATCATGATGCCGACCTGGACCGCGATCCTGATCCGCGTCTATGCCTGGATGGGCATTCTCGGCAACAACGGCCTGCTCAACAGCCTGCTGATGGGCATCGGCCTGATCGACACGCCGCTGCAGATCCTCAACACCAACACGGCGGTGTACATCGGTATCGTCTATTCCTACCTGCCGTTCATGATCCTGCCGCTGTACGCCAACCTGGTGAAGCATGATCTGAGCCTGCTGGAAGCTGCTTCCGACCTGGGTTCGAGCAACTTCAACAGCTTCTGGAAAATCACCGTGCCGCTGTCGAAGAACGGCATCATCGCCGGCTGCATGCTGGTGTTCATTCCGGTGGTGGGCGAGTTCGTCATCCCCGAACTGCTCGGTGGCCCGGAGACCCTGATGATCGGCAAGGTGCTGTGGCAGGAGTTCTTCAACAACCGCGACTGGCCGGTGGCATCCGCCCTGGCGGTAGTGATGCTGGCGATCCTGATCATCCCCATCATCCTGTTCAATCGTAACCAAGCCAAAGAGCTGGAGGGGCGACCATGATTCGTTCAATCACTGTGGGCCCATCATTCTGTTCAATCGGCTCTCCAACCGAAAGCGTGGCCAAAGAGCTGGAGGGGCGCCCATGAAACGCTGGAGTTTCTCCAACATCATGCTCTGGGCAGGGCTGTTGTTCATCTACCTGCCGATGGTCATCCTGGTCATCTACTCGTTCAACGCGTCGCGTCTGGTCACGGTGTGGGGCGGCTGGTCGGTGAAGTGGTACGTCGGCCTGCTGGACAACACCCAACTGATGAGTGCGGTGATGCGCTCGCTGGAGATCGCCCTGTACACCGCCATCGCGGCGACCGCACTGGGGACTCTGGCGGCTTTCGTGCTGACCCGGATCACCCACTTCAAGGGCCGCACGCTGTTTGGTGGCCTGGTCACCGCGCCGCTGGTGATGCCCGAAGTGATCACCGGTCTGTCGCTGCTGCTGCTGTTCGTGCTGATGGCTCAGCTGATCGGCTGGCCGGCGCAGCGTGGCATGACCACCATCTGGATCGCCCACACCACCTTCTGTTCGGCCTACGTGGCGGTGGTGGTGTCGTCGCGTCTGCGTGAGCTGGACATGTCCATCGAAGAGGCGGCCATGGATCTGGGGGCGCGTCCCTGGAAGGTGTTCTTCCTGATCACCGTGCCGATGATCGCGCCGTCGCTGGCAGCCGGTGCCATGATGTCCTTCGCCCTGTCGCTGGATGACCTGGTACTGGCCAGTTTCGTCTCCGGTCCGGTTCCACCACCCTGCCGATGGAGATCTTCTCCGCCGTGCGTCTGGGTGTGAAACCCGAGATCAACGCCGTGGCCAGCCTGATCCTGCTGGTGGTGTCGTTCGCCACCTTCCTCGCCTGGTTCTTCGCCCACCGTGCCGAAGAGAAACGCAAGAAGGCCTTGCAGCAGGCCATGGACGAGACCGCCAACCCGTCCTGGTCGCAGGTGATCGACAGCCGTCGTGGCACCAGCGCCAGCTGAGTGACGAGACACTGAAACGAAAACGGGCCCTGCGGGGCCCGTTTTTCATGGTGTTGCTGAGCGGCGCACTGTGCACCGATTGGCGGCAACGGTTTCAGCCGCGAATGCCGTGGAAAAGCGCAGTGCCGTCCAGTCGCTATTTCACCAGCGCCTTCCAGGCCTTGAGGCTTTGCAGTATCTGTGTCTGCGTAGCGCGCAACTGGCGCTGTTCGTCATCCAGCGGCTGCTGGGCCAGCAGGTTCAGCTTGTTCAGCTCGCCGTACAGGCGGTCGACCTCGGCCACTTCCAGCACGCCACGGGCCAGGCGCAGCCAGACCAGCAGGCGTTCCAGGCGCGGCAACTGTTCGCTCAGGTCTTCCGGCTGTTGCTGATAACGGCGCAGTTGCAGAGCCGTGCCTTCCTCGCCGAGCAGCGTCGGCAGCCAGCTGCCGATCAGTGCGTTGCCCTGGCGATTGCCGCGGGCATTGCGCTCGACCGTCCAGCTGCGTTGCAGCAGCCAGTGGGACAGTCGCAGCGACAGCAGGCCCCAGCGGCAGCCGTCCAGTTCGGCGGCGAACAGCGCCGGGGCATTGCGCCGCATGCTCTCGTCGTTCTGGCCTGCGGCCAGGCGTGGGCGCCAGTCGGCGAGCAGGGCGTCGAGGCCTTCGCGCAATTCACGCGAACTGGCGCGTGGGGCGGCCTGGCCCAGACTGGCGAGCAGGGCACGCAGGTCGATCAGTTGTTGCAGCCAATCCTGCAACAGGCTCCAGTGACCGCTCCAGCGGTACTGCTCGGCCAGGCGCTGGCTGGCGCCCAGCAGGTGCCAGGCGAGGGTGGCGAAGGCATCGTCCAGTACCTGCTCGGCCTGCACCTGCGGGGTCGCCATGTTCAGGCTGTAGCTGCCGGAGTCGAACAGCCGGTAGCCACGCTCGGCCTTGCTGATGTCGCAGGGCATCAGGGGCAGTTCGGCGGCCAGCTCGCACGCCAGCTCCAGCAGGGCGGCGGGTTCGCCCTGGCGTAGCTCCAGCTCCAGTTCGCAGATTTCTTCCTCACCTTCGCCGGCAACCACCTTGCCGAGGTCGAGCGCCGCCTCGATGACGACCTTGGCCTTGCCACGGCCCCAGGCAATTTCGGCTTTCTCGCGGACGAAGTCGGTGGTGAACAGCGGCTGCAGGGTCTTCTTGTCCAGTTCCGCCAGGCTCGCCGGCCAGCAGCTGTCGTCGAGTCTCGATAGATCCAGCTTGGGCTTGTTCAGGTACCAGTCCCACTCGTTGCGCTCGGACAGGCCGGCCACGCTCTGGCCACGGCTCTTGAGTGTCTGGATGAACTGCTCGCCATCACGACGGATGCGCAGGGCGACCCTGGCTCCGGCCAGTTCGCGATCCGGTGTGTCGTAGTACTGGTTGAACAGTTCCACGCGCTGCCAGCCGCTCTTGTTGCGTTTTTTCAGCAGCGGGTGCTCGCGCAGTGCGGCCAGCGTGGCGCGGCTGGCGCGCAGTTTGATTTCGGTTTCTTTGTTCATTGCGATGACAGGCTCGGTGAAGCATGGAAAAGCGGACGATTCGACGTATCGGCTCGGTGGGCACCCTAGGGTAGTGGAAAAGACCGGCTCGTGCAGTGGCGACGATCGGTCGCGGGATCCATGGCCTGGAATTGTTACTGTCAGATGACATGCGCTGGCGGGTAGATCGGGTGATCCGTATACTTGCCGCCTCTTTTCAGCCCAGGGGTAACCCTATGCCTACCAATCCATTCGTCAGCCTGTTTGGTCGCTCGCCCATCGGTCCGATGCAACAGCATATCGCCAAGGCTCATGAGTGCGCGGCGAACCTGGTGCCCTTCTTCGAGGCCGTGATGGCCGAAGACTGGGTTCGCGTCGAGCAGGTTCAGCAGGAAATGTCGCGCCTGGAACATGAGGCCGACAAGCTGAAGAAGAACGTTCGTCTGCACCTGCCCAAGAGCCTGTTCCTGCCGGTTCCGCGTTCGGATCTGCTGGAGCTGCTCAGCGTGCAGGACAAGGTCGCCAACCGCGCCAAGGATATCGCCGGCCTGATGCTGGGCCGCGAGATGGCCATCCCGCAAAGCCTGCAACCGCTGATGCGTGCCTATGTGCAGCGCAGCGTGGATGCCAGTGCCCAGGCGCTGAAAGCGATGAACGAGCTCGATGAGCTTCTGGAAACGGGTTTCTCCGGCCGCGAAGCCGTGCTGGTGGAAACCCTGATCGAGGAGCTCGGAACCATCGAGAACGATACCGACCGCATGCAGATCGAGGTGCGTCGCAATCTGTTCAAGCTAGAGAAGGACCTTCCCCCGGTCGATGTGATGTTCCTCTATCAGATCATCGACTGGATCGGCGATGTCGCCGACCGTGCCCAACGTGTGGGCAACCGACTGGAACAACTGCTGGCGCGCTAAGCGCCAGTTTCCTTTCTGGGATCTACGGAAACTAACTTTATGTCTCTTATCGCGGACTACGGGCTGGTACTGCTCGTACTTGCCTGTCTTTTCGGATTTTTCATGGCCTGGGGTGTCGGGGCCAACGATGTAGCCAACGCCATGGGTACATCCGTTGGCTCACGTGCATTGACCATCAAACAGGCGATCATCATCGCCATGGTCTTCGAGTTCTGCGGCGCCTACCTGGCCGGTGGCGAAGTGACCGAGACCATCAAGAACGGCATCGTCGATGCTGATCTGATCAGTCCCAACCTGATGGTGCTGGGCATGATGTCGGCCCTGCTGGCGGCCGGAACCTGGCTGCTCGTGGCGTCGATGCGCGGCTGGCCGGTGTCGACCACGCACACCATCGTCGGCGCAGTGATCGGCTTCGCTGCCGTCGGTGTGTCGGTCGAGTCGGTGCACTGGAGCGGTGTCGGCCCCATCGTTGCCAGTTGGGTCGTGACGCCCCTGCTTGCCGGGATCATCTCCTTCTGCCTGTTCGTCAGCGTGCAGAAGCTCATCATCGATACCGACAATCCGTTCCTCAACGCCAAGCGCTACGTGCCTCTGTACATGTTCGCCACCGGCTTCATGATCTCCCTGATGACCGTGACCAAGGGTCTCAAGCATGTAGGGCTGAACCTCTCCGAGGTGGAAGGCTTCCTGCTGTCGCTGGGCATCGGTGCGCTGGTGATGTTCGTGGGCATCGCGCTGCTCAGCCGCATCCATGTCGACGCCGAGGCGGACAAGGCGTTCCACTTCTCCAGTGTGGAGAAGGTCTTCGCCATCCTGATGATCTTCACCGCCTGCGCCATGGCCTTCGCCCACGGCTCGAACGACGTGGCCAACGCCGTCGGCCCGCTGGCTGCCATCGTCGGGGTGATTCAGAGCGGTGGTGACCTGGCCGCCGGCGAGAAGTCGGTCGTGCCGGGCTGGATTCTGCTGCTGGGGGCACTGGGGATCGTGGTCGGCCTGGCCACCTACGGCTACAAGGTGATCGCCACCATCGGCAAGGAAATCACCGAGCTGACGCCCAGCCGCGGCTTTGCCGCCGAACTCGCGGCGGCCACCACGGTGGTCAGCGCTTCGGGCCTGGGCCTGCCGATTTCCACCACGCACACGCTGGTGGGCGCCATTCTCGGTGTTGGCCTGGCGCGTGGTATCGGTGCGCTGAACCTGGGCATGATCAGCAAGATCTTCCTGTCCTGGATCATCACCCTGCCGGCCGGTGCGGTGCTGTCGATCATCTTCTTCTTCATTCTGCGCGGGCTGTTCGGCGGGATCTGATCCCGCTCTGGCGGTTCCCCCTGGCGAACGATGCCCCTATGATGGGGCACCGTCCCAGGAGATCGCCGATGCCCCTGCCGTCCTTCCGAGAGCAGTTCGCCGCGCTGATCGCAGCGCCCTCGGTGAGCTGTACCCAGCCTCACTGGGATCAGAGCAACCAGCCGGTGATCGAGTTGCTCGCTGCCTGGCTCGGTGACCTGGGTTTCAACTGCGAAATTCAACCGATCAGCCCCGGCAAGTTCAACCTGCTGGCCAGTCGTGGCACTGGGCCTGGCGGCCTGGTGCTGGCCGGGCACAGCGATACCGTGCCCTTCGATGCGGCGCTGTGGCAGAGCGATCCGCTGAAACTGACCGAGGCCGGTGATCGCTGGATCGGCCTGGGCGCATGTGACATGAAGGGCTTCTTCGCCCTGGTGATCGAAGCCGTGCTGCCGTTGCTCGATCAGCCCTTCCGGCAGCCCCTGCTGATCCTCGCCACCTGCGACGAAGAAAGCTCCATGGCCGGCGCGCGGGCTCTGGCCGATGCCGGTCGTCCCCTTGGCCGGGCCGCGGTGATCGGCGAGCCCACCGGCCTCAAGCCGATTCGCCTGCACAAGGGCGTGATGATGGAGCGCATCGACATTCTCGGTCAGAGCGGCCACTCCTCGAACCCGGCGCTCGGCCACAGTGCGCTGGAGGCCATGCAGGACGTGATGGGCGAGCTGCGCGGCCTGCGTGCGCAATGGCAGCGCGAGTTCAACAACCCGCAGTTCAGCGTGCCGCAGCCGACGCTCAACCTCGGCTGCATTCATGGGGGCGACAACCCCAACCGCATCTGCGGGCAGTGTGCGCTGGAGTTCGATCTGCGTCCGTTGCCCGGCATGGATCCCGAGCAACTGCGCGAGGCCATTCGCGGCAAGCTGCAGCCGCTGGCGCTCAAGCATCAGGTGCGTATCGACTATGGCCCGTTGTTCCCCGCCGTGCCGCCGTTCGAGCAGAAGGCCGACGGGGAACTGGTACGCCTGGCCGAGCGTCTGACCGGACATGCGGCACAGGCGGTGGCGTTCGGCACCGAAGCGCCTTATCTTCAGCAGCTTGGCTGTGAAACCCTGGTGCTCGGCCCTGGCGACATCGACTGCGCGCACCAGCCCGGCGAGTACCTGGATCTCGCCCGTATCGAGCCGACCGTGGCCATATTGCGCCAACTGATCCAGCACTATTGCCTGACCCGGAGCGAAGACGTGCAGCGACGATGAGACAGACTCTCGAACCGAACATGGCGGGTTGCGCCCGCCCAACGTCTCGACGCCAATGGATCGCTCATGCACGACTACGTCACCTGGTTACGCCATGCTTCGCCCTACATCAACGCCCATCGCGACTGCACCTTCGTGGTCATGCTGCCGGGCGAAGGTGTCGCCCACCCGAATTTCGCCAATATCGTCCATGACCTGGTGCTGCTGCACAGCCTCGGTGTGCGCCTGGTACTGGTACATGGTTCGCGTCCACAGATCGAGACACGCCTCTCGGCCCGTGGCCTGACCCCGCACTATCACCGTGACCTGCGCATCACCGACGCCCCGACACTGGAGTGCGTGATCGACGCCGTCGGCCATTTGCGCATCGCCATCGAGGCGCGTCTGTCGATGGACATGGCCGCCTCGCCGATGCAGGGTTCGCGCTTGCGCCTGACCAGCGGCAACTTCGTCACCGCACGGCCGATCGGCGTGGTCGACGGTATCGACTACCACCATACCGGCGAAGTGCGACGCATTGATCGCAAGGGCATCAACCGCCAGCTCGACGAGCGCAGCATCGTGCTGCTTTCGCCGCTGGGCTATTCGCCAACGGGCGAGATTTTCAACCTGGCCTGTGAAGACGTGGCCACCCGCGCCGCCATCGACCTGGGGGCGGACAAGCTGCTGCTGTTCGGCGCCGAGGACGGCCTGCTCGACGAGCAGGGCAAGCTGGTGCGTGAATTGCGCCCGCAACAGGTGCCTGCGCACCTGGCGCGGCTGGGCAACAACTACCAGGGCGAGTTGCTCGATGCGGCGGCCGAAGCCTGTCGTGGCGGCGTCAAGCGCAGCCATATCGTCAGCTATGCCACCGATGGTGCGCTGCTCAGCGAGCTGTTCACCCGTACCGGCAACGGCACCCTGGTTGCGCAGGAACAGTTCGAGTCGTTGCGCGAGGCGACCATCGAGGATGTTGGTGGTCTGATCGAGCTGATCAGCCCGCTGGAGGAGCAGGGCATCCTGGTGCGCCGTTCACGCGAAGTGCTGGAGCGCGAGATCGAGCAGTTCAGCATCGTCGAGCGTGAAGGGCTGATCATCGCCTGTGCGGCGCTGTATCCGATCGCCGATTCCGACAGTGGTGAGCTGGCCTGTCTGGCCGTCAATCCCGAGTATCGCCATGGTGGTCGCGGTGACGAGTTGCTCGAACGCATCGAGGCCCGGGCGCGGGCGCAGGGGCTCAAGACCCTGTTCGTGCTCACCACCCGTACCGCCCACTGGTTCCGCGAGCGCGGCTTCGAGCCCAGCAGTGTCGAGCGCATGCCGGCGGCACGCGCCTCGCTGTACAACTATCAGCGCAACTCGAAGGTCTTCGAAAAGGCGTTGTAAGCAGCAGCGCCGCATCCCGCAGGAGCGGCTTCAGCCGCGATGCATGGTCGCTCAGGCGCTGTGCTGTTGCAGGCGCATCTGCTCGAAGCCGTCATCCCAGCCGGCCTCCCAGGCGGCAGCAGGGATTTCGTCAGGGTAGGGCTGGCGGTTGATGGGCTGGCCGGTGAGACCGGCCATATAGCCTTGCTGGTAGGCCTTGGTCAGGCTTTCCAGGCTCCATTGCGGCGTGGCTTCGTCGGCCATGGGCGCTGCTCGTCTATCGTCCTTTACCCGGCAATGCTAGCTGGCCGTGCGGCTGTGGGCATGGCCGCCCATCCCGGCTTTTGCTCCGCTGGTTGGCTTTGTGACGCAGTCGACGAATCGCGGTGTCGGGGTGCTCCGGATCCGTAGGGTGCGCTGTGCGCACCCATGCGACTTGGGATATGCGCACCCTGCGGGCCGGCGTGCCTACACGGCCAACGCCAGGATGCTCGCCTGATAGGCCGCTACGAAGGCGTCGAAATCGCCCCTGGGCTGGGCCTCCAGCTCTGCCTGGTCGGCCAGCGACTGGCGCGTGGCCTGCTCGAACGCAGCCTGCTGTTGTTCGCCCAGTGCCTGGCTGCGGAAGTACTCGGCATGCTGGCGGCTCTGTTGCAGGGCGAACTCGGTGAAGCTCTGGCCCTGACGCAGCCTGGCCAGCACCTGGGCCGAGGGCGTGAGCTCGACGTCCGCCACCTTGGCCTGTTGCCTGGCCAGCGCATCGATGTGTTCACTGCTGTCCTGGCTGCGGTCGAGCAGCTCGGCCAGCGGGCGGATGCGTTCGAGCAGTTCGGTGGCCCAGGTCTTCAACTCGATCGACTGGTCGGCGCGCTGCAGATGCAGCCCTGGACGGCGACCTTCCTTGACCACTTTGAGGAAGTTGCTGGTGCAACGGTGGCATTCGCCGTTTTCCAGCAGCGGGCTGTCTTCCAGGGCGCAGAACAGCAGGAAGGCGTCGATGAAGCGCGCCTGTGCCAGATCGATGCCCAGCGGCAGGAAGGGGTTGATGTCCAGGCAACGGACTTCCACGTACTGCACACCGCGGCTCATCAGCGCCTGGATCGGTCGTTCGCCGCTGTAGGTGACGCGTTTCGGGCGAATGCTCGAGTAGTACTCGTTCTCGATCTGCAGGATGTTGGTATTCAGCTGCAACCACTCGTCGCCGCGCTTGGTGCCGGCCTCGACGTAGGCCGGGTAGGGTGTGCCGACCGCCAGGCGCAGGCTGTCGGTGTAGCTGGCCAGGTCGTTGTAGCAGGGTGTCAGGCCGGACTGCGCGTTGCTCTGGTAGCCCAGGTCGCTCATGCGCAGGCTGGTGGCGTACGGCAGGTACAGGGTGCTGGCGTCCAGCTCCTGCAACTGATGTGGCCGCTCGCGCATGAAGCCCTTGTCCAGTGCCGGCGAGGCGCCGAACAGGTACATCAGCAGCCAGCTGTAGCGGCGGAAATTGCGGATCAGCGCGATATAGCGGGCAGACTGGTAGTCGCGCTCGCTCTGGGCGCTGCCTTCGCTGCGCTGCTGCAACTGCCACAGACCTTCGGGCAGGGAGAAGTTGTAGTGAATGCCGGCGATGCACTGCATGGTTCTGCCGTAACGCAGTGCCAGCCCCTTGCGGTACACGTACTTGAGGCGGCCGATGTTGGAGCTGCCGTAGCGGGCGATGGGAATGTTCTCTTCGTCCGGCAGGGCGCAGGGCATCGACGGGCTCCAGAGCAGCTCACCGTCGAGTTTCTCGTAGGCGAAGCGATGGATGCTGTCGAGTTCGTCCAGGGTGGCGGCCGGGTCGTTGGCGGTACCGGTGATGAACTCCAGTAGCGATTCGGAGTAGTCGGTGGTGATCTGCGCATGGGTCAGCGCCGAGCCCAGTGCCTGCGGATGCGGGGTCAGGGCCAGTTGGCCGTCCTGATCGACGCGCAGGCATTCGCGTTCGATGCCGTGCAGGCATTGACCCAGCAGGGACAGATTGGCCGGCTCGCCGAGCTGTGCCAGGCGGCGTGAGAGAAGGTCGCTCAAGATGCAATTCCTAACTGGGCAGTCGCCACAATATGGGGATCGCCCCTGCACTCTGCAAGGGGCGACGATGTACCCACGTTAGACGAGTTCGATCTCGCGCGATTACACGCAGGCGAAGGTGCCTTGTGCCTTGGCGACCAGCTTGTCGCCCTGCAACACTTCGGCTTCCACCACCTGGGTGCGGCGCCCGGCGTGGAGCACCTTGGCATGGCACAGCACGCTGCCCTCGCTGACCGGACGGATGTAGTTGATCTTGCATTCCAGGGTCACGCTGCTCGGGCCGCCGTCGCCCAGGCTGTGGCTGGCCTGGCCCATGGCGGTGTCGATCAGCGAGAACAGCGCGCCGCCGTGCAGCTTGCCGTGCAGGTTGCGCAGTGCGTCGGTCAGGGTCAGGCGCACGCGCGCCTCGCCGCCGCCGACCTGGAGAATCTCCAGACCGAGCAGGCGGGAAAAGGCGCTGCTGGCGCCCACGTTGTCGGTCGTACTCATTTCTTCAACTGCTTGGCGTTGGCGAACAGGGCGGCCATGCCGCCGGTGGCGGGGGCCGGTTTGTCCTGGCTGGAGTGGCGCTCGCTGCGCGGTGTGTTGCCGCCTCGGTTGCCGCCGCGGGACTGTCCGCCACGCGGCCCGTCGACCTTCTCGCCCGGGGTGTCGCCCATGCGCATGGACAGGGCGATGCGGTTACGCGGGATGTCCACTTCCATCACCTTGACCTTGACCACGTCACCGGCCTTGACCGCCTCGTGCGGGTGTCTTGATGAACTTCTCCGACAGTGCGCTGATGTGCACCAGGCCGTCCTGGTGCACGCCGATGTCGACGAAGGCTCCGAAGTTGGTGACGTTGGTCACCACACCTTCGAGCACCATGCCCAACTTGAGGTCGTTGAGGGTTTCCACGCCTTCCTGGAACTCGGCGGTCTTGAACTCCGGACGCGGGTCACGGCCGGGTTTGTCCAGTTCCTTGAGGATGTCGCCGACGGTCAGCAGGCCGAAGCGCTCGTCGGTGAACCTGGCCGGGTCGAGGCGCTTGAGGAAGCCCGAATCGCCGATCAGCGAGCGGATGTCGCGGCCGGTGTCCTGGGCGATGCGTTCCACCAGGGGGTAGGTTTCCGGGTGCACGGCAGAGGCATCCAGCGGGTTGTCGCCGTTCATCACGCGGAGGAAGCCGGCGGCCTGCTCGAAGGTCTTCTCGCCCAGGCGCGGCACTTTCTTCAGGTCGGCGCGCGAGGCGAAGGCGCCGTTGGCGTCGCGGTACTGCACGATGTTCTGCGCCAGGGTCGCGTTGAGGCCGGAGATACGTGCCAGCAGGGCGGCGGAGGCGGTGTTGACGTCAACGCCGACGGCGTTCACGCAGTCCTCGACCACGGCGTCCAGACTGCGCGCCAGCTTGAGCTGCGACACGTCGTGCTGATACTGGCCGACGCCGATGGATTTCGGGTCGATCTTCACCAGCTCGGCCAGCGGATCCTGCAGGCGACGGGCAATGGACACGGCGCCGCGCAGGGAAACGTCGAGATCGGGGAATTCGCGGGCGGCCAGTTCCGAGGCCGAGTACACCGAGGCGCCGGCTTCGGAGACCATCACCTTGGTCAGCTTCAGCCCCGGCACCTTCCTGATCAGCTCGCCGGCCAGCTTGTCGGTCTCGCGGCTGGCGGTGCCGTTGCCGATGGAGAGCAGATCGACGCCATGCTTGGCGCACAGCCTGGCGAGGATCGCCAGGGTGCCGTCCCAGTCGTTGCGGGGAGCGTGCGGGTAGACGGTGGCGGTTTCCAGCACCTTGCCGGTGGCATCGACGACGGCCACCTTGCAGCCGGTGCGCAGGCCCGGGTCGAGCGCCAGGGTGGCGCGCGGGCCGGCCGGTGCGGCCAGCAGCAGGTCATGCAGGTTGCGGGCGAAGACGCTGATGGCCTCGTCCTCGGCCTTCTCGCGCAGTTCGCCGAGCAGGTCGGTTTCCAGGTGGTTGTACAGCTTGACCTTCCAGGTCCAGCGCACCACTTCGGCCAGCCACTTGTCGGCGGCCCGGCCCCTGTTCTCCAGACCGAAGCGTTCGCCGATCATCAGTTCGCACGGATGCAGGGTGCCGGGCAGCTCTTCGCCGACCTTCAGGCTGGCGCTGAGAATGCCTTCGTTGCGTCCGCGGAAGATCGCCAGCGCACGGTGCGACGGTACGCCCCTGAGCGCTTCGTCGTGCTCGAAGTAGTCGCTGAACTTGGCGCCCTCGTTCTCCTTGCCCGGAACCAGGCGGGCGCTGAGAGTGGCGTTGTCCTTGAGGAAGTTGCGCAGCTTGTCGAGCAGGCTGGCGTCTTCGGCGAAGCGCTCCATGAGGATGTACTTGGCACCTTCGAGTACGGCCTTGACGTCGGCGAAGCCCTTGTCGGCGTCGATGAAGCGCTCGGCTTCCTGCTCGGGCGTCAGGCTCGGATCGTCGAACAGTGCGTCGGCCAGTTCGCCGAGACCGGCTTCCAGGGCGATCTGGCCCTTGGTACGGCGCTTCTGCTTGTACGGCAGGTAGAGGTCTTCGAGGCGGGTCTTGGTGTCGGCCAGGTCGATCTCGCGCTTGAGCTCGGGGGTCAGCTTGCCCTGTTCCTCGATGCTGGCGAGGATCGCCACACGGCGCTCGTCCAGCTCGCGCAGGTAGCGCAGGCGCTCTTCCAGGTGGCGCAGCTGGGTGTCGTCGAGGCTGCCGGTCACTTCTTTGCGGTAACGGGCGATGAAGGGCACGGTGGAGCCTTCGTCGAGCAGGGCCACGGCGGCGGCGACCTGCTGCGGGCGCACGCCTAGTTCTTCGGCGATACGGTTGTTGATGCTGTCCATACAAAGCTACCCACACTGGAGGGCACTTGTGGAAACGACCTGCTGCGTCAGCGCTGCGTCGATGCCAGGCGGGAGCGACCCTCGCCTGTTCCCGTCCTGCGCCGAGCGTATCGCCTGCGTTTCTGGAAGTGCCTTGAGAACGAGTGGCCGCCAACGAGGCGGCCAGATACGAAAGCGGCGCATTATAAACACCGCATCCGCCAACACTGGGAACCATTCGGGGAAAAATCTGCTAACAATGGCTGAAGCGCCCGCCCCGGTGCCTGAGCGATAATGCCGCCACTTGCCGTCCAGACGACGGCCTGCCCAAGGAGACGCCATGACCCAGTCCAGCACTACCGCCGAAGGCGAGAAGATCCTCATCGTCGATGACGACGCGCGCCTGCGCCGTCTGCTCGAGCGCTTCTTCGACGAGCAGGGCTACCGAGTACGTGCGGTGGAGAACGTCGAGCAGATGGATCGTCTGCTGGCGCGCGAGCTGTTCAATCTGGTGGTGCTGGATCTGATGCTGCCGGGCGAAGATGGCCTCTCTGCCTGCCGCCGCCTGCGTGAAGCGGGCAACCAGATGCCGATCATCATGCTCACCGCCAAGGGCGATGAGTCCAGCCGTATCCAGGGGCTGGAGCTGGGTGCCGACGATTACCTGGCCAAACCTTTCAACCCGCGCGAACTGCTGGCGCGAATCAAGGCCGTATTGCGCCGCCAGGCTCCGGTGGTACCGGGCGCGCCGGGCAGCGAGGACGAAAGCGTCAGCTTCGGCGAGTACGAACTGTCACTGGCCACCCGCGAGTTGAAGAAGGGTGACGAAGTGCACATGCTCACCACCGGCGAGTTCGCCGTGCTCAAGGCGCTGGTGCAGCATGCACGCGAGCCGCTGACCCGCGACAAGCTGATGAACCTGGCCCGTGGTCGCGAGTGGGATGCGCTGGAGCGTTCCATCGACGTGCAGATCAGTCGCCTGCGCCGCCTGATCGAGCCTGACCCGTCCAAGCCGCGCTACATCCAGACCGTCTGGGGCGTGGGTTACGTGTTCGTCCCCGACGGCAACAAGTAACCGCGCCGCCGGCCGTCTGCAGGAACGCCGCCCGGTGGGTTGCCGAGCGTGACCCACCCCACGTCCTCCGAGTACCGATGAAAACCCCTTACTGGTTCCCGCAAAGCTTCTTCGCCCGCACCCTCTGGCTGGTGCTGATCGTCGTCCTGTTCTCCAAGGCGCTGACCCTGGTGTACCTGATGATGAACGAAGACGTGCTGGTCGATCGTCAGTACAGCCACGGTGCTGCCCTGACGCTGCGCGCCTACTGGGCGGCCAGTCCCGAGGATCGCGACCACATCGCCGAAGCGGCCGGGCTCAAGCGCATTCCGCGCGACAAGGTGCCGGCCAGCGAGCAGCACTGGCCCTACAGCGAGATCTTCCAGCGGCAGATGCAGACCGAACTGGGCCCGGACACCGAAACGCGGGTGCGCGCCACCTCGCCACCGGCACTCTGGGTACGTGCGCCCAGCCTGGGTGACGGCTGGGTGCGGGTGCCGATGTACCCGCATCCGTTGCGCGGCCAGCGCATCTGGAGCGTACTCGGCTGGTTCCTCGGCATCGGCCTGCTGTCCACCGCGGCAGCCTGGATCTTCGTGCGTCAGCTCAATGCGCCGCTCAAGCGTCTGGTCTACGCCGCCCGCCAGCTCGGCCAGGGGCGCAGCGTGCGCCTGCCGATCAGCGATACCCCGAGCGAGATGACCGAGGTCTACCGCGCCTTCAACCAGATGGCCGAGGATGTCGAGCAGGCAGCCCGCGAGCGCGAGCTGATGCTCGCCGGGGTTTCCCATGACCTGCGCACACCGCTGACGCGCCTTCGCCTGGCACTGGAGTTCATGGAGAACGACACCGAACTGACCGACGACATGGTGCGCGACATCGAGGACATGGATGCCATCCTCGATCAGTTCCTCGCGTTCATCCGCGATGGTCGCGGCGAGCCGGTGGAAGAGGCCGACTTCTGCGAGCTGGTGCGCGAGACGCTGGCTCCTTACAACCAGGGCAGCGAGCGTGTGCGCCTGTGTCTGGAGCCGATTCCTCCCTTCCCGCTACGTCGGGTATCGACCAAGCGCCTGCTCACCAACCTGGTGGAGAACGCTCTCAATCATGGCGGCGGTGATGCCGTCGAGGTGGTCGCCAGCCTGGCCGGTGATCATGCTGCGCCCTACGTCGTGCTCAGCGTGCTGGATCGCGGCGCGGGCATCGATCCGGGCGAGCTGGACAGCATTTTCAACCCCTTCATCCGGGGGGATCGTGCCCGGGGCGGACGCGGTACCGGCCTGGGGCTGGCCATCGTCAAGCGCATCGCCTCGCTGCATGGCGGCAGCGTGGAGTTGCGCAATCGCAGCGGCGGCGGCCTCGAGGCAAGGGTCAAGTTGCCGCTGGGGTTGCTGCTGCCGCGCGACGCGGTCTAGCAGACCGTTGAAAAGAGGCCTGCCTGCGGGCTGAGCGCCGGTCGTCCAGCCGACCTCATTGCGTGCTGGCAATATGCTGCCAAGGGCTCTGGCGCTAGGCTATGCTGTGCCAGCGCATCCATTCGAGGCCTGCATGTCTGCCGCGTTACCCGACCGTTTACCCAATTGGACGTGGTGGCTGCCGTTGCCGCTTTTCCATCTGGGTACCTGGATTTCTCTGACCACCCGCCTGAGCGACGGGGTAGCGCTGTGCTACCTGCCATTGGTGCTCGGCCTGGCACTCTGCCTGTGGTGGGGGCCGCGGGTGCTGCCGGCGCTTTATCTCAACGCTCTGTTCAGCGTGCCGCTGTGGGGCCTGCCCTGGCAGTGGGCGCCGCTCTACGCCGTGCCTGAAACGGCCTCCGTGGCGCTGGGCTGGTGGCTGTTGCGGCGCCAGCCTTTCGATCCGGCGCTGGGGCGTCTGGCCGATCTGCTGCGTTTCCTCGCCTTTGGCGTGCTGGTGCCCGTGACGCTGGTGGCGCTCGGGCTGCAAGGCAACCTGTGGCTGACGGGTTTCCAGAGCGATGGGCAGTGGGCGCAGGCCAGCTTGTCCGTGTGGTTGACCGATGGCATCAATCTGCTCGCCCTGAGTGCCCCGCTGCTGGCCTTCGCCAGTCCGTTGCTGCGGGCGCGCGGCTGGCTGCAGGAGTGGGCCGAGAGCCCGGCTCCGCCACTGCTCGTCAGCCGTTCGCTGTTCGGCTGGTTGTTCGCCGTGGCCGCCTTCCTGTTTCTGATGGTCGTGCTCGGCAGCCTGCCGTCGTTGTTCGCCCTGCCATTGCTCGGCATCAGCATGCTGGTGCTGGCGTTGCGTCACGCCTTCGCCGGTGCGTTGTACGGTGTGCTGCTGGGTTATTGCGCCACCTTGCTGTTGCCCTTGCTGCGCACCGGCCTCAGTCAGGGCGATCTCGATCTGCAGCGCAATCATCTGCAACTTGCCGTGCTGCTGCTGATGGGCGCTGCGTTGCTGGTTGGCCGAGCACTGAGCGACCTGCGGCAGACGCTGGCGCTCGGCGCGCAGATGCAGCAGCAGCTGGCGCGCGCCAACCTGGCGATGGAGGCCAGCCCGCTGGGCGTGACCATTGCCGATGCGCGGCAGAGCCAGATGCCGCTGGTCTACTGCAATCCAGCCTTTACCCAGATCACCGGCTATTCCGCAGCCGAGGCGCTGGGGCGTGACTGTCTGTTCCTGGCCGGTGACGAAGCCAATCAGCATGGTCTGCAAACGCTGCGCACGGCCCTGCGCGAAGGACGGGCGGCGCAGGTCGTGGTGCGCAACGTACGCAGGGATGGCAGTCGTTTCTGGAACGAGGTGGTGCTGGCACCGATGCGCGATGAGCGCGGTATCAGCCATTTCGTCGGGCTGCAGCATGACGTCAGCGAGCGCGAGGAACTGGCCGCGCAGGTGGAACGGCAGCGGGCGGAAATGCTGCGCCAGAGCCATCTGTTCAGCCAGACCGAGGACATCGCCAACCTGGGTGGCTGGGTGCTGGAACTGAGCGACTACAGCATGTTCTGGAGCGACGGCTGCTATCGCATCGTCGAGCGTGACATCCATCTGGGGCCGCCGACGCTGGAGCAGGTGCTCGACTATTACGACACCCCCAGCCAGACGTTGATCATGCAGACGCTACAGGCTGCGCAGAACGGGCTCGAAGATCTGGATCTCGAGGTGCGTCTGGTCGCGCGTCTGGGAGGGCGTCTGGTGCGTCTGCGCGGTATCCCCGAACGCGATGCCGACGGCAGCCTGGTGCGCATCTACGGCGTGGTGCAGGACATCAGCGAGCGCAAGCGTGCCGAGTCGCAATTGCGCGAACGTGACGAGCGCCTGCGCCTGTTCTTCGAGGCGCCGCTGATCGGCATGGCGCTCACCACGCAGACCTTCGGCTGGGAGGAGATCAATCAGAAACTGTGCAGCATTCTGGGGCGCAGCCGCGAAGAACTGCTGGCCAGCACCTGGCAACAACTGTCGCACCCCGGGGACATGCCGGCAGAAAAGGCGCGCCTCGAAGCCGTGCTGCTGGGCAGCAGCGACGGCTTCGAAATGGACAAGCGCTTTCTGCGTGGTGATGGCCAGGTGGTGCACACGCGTGTCAGCCTGAGCGCGGTGCGCGGCAGTGGTGGGCGTCCGACACTGTTCCTGCTGCTGGTCGAGGACATCAGCGCCCGCCGCGAGGCCGAGGCGCGCTACCGTACCCTGGTCGAGCACGCACCGGAGGCGATCCTGCTGTTCAGCCCGGACGGCGGCATCGTCGAGTTCAACGAGAACGCCTTGCAGCTGTTTCGCTATCGACGCGAGGAGCTGCTGGGGCGTTCGATTCAGAGCATCAGCCCGGTGCGTCAGGCCGACGGTCGGCTCTCGTCACGTGCCGGCAAGGAGTACCTGCGCCGCGCCATCGACGGTGAGGCGCCGGTATTCGAGTGGAACCATCGCGACAGTGCCGGCCGCCAGTTGCCCTGCGAAGTTCGCCTGGTGCGCATGCCGGGCGAGGCGCTGCTGATCCGTGCCAGTGTCACCGACATTTCCGAGCGCCAGCGCTACCAGCGCGAGATCGAGCGCCTGGCCTACAGCGACGAACTCACCGGCCTGCCCAATCGCCGCCTGCTGCTCGACCGCCTGCAACACGCCATGGATCGCGAGAGCCGCGAAGGCAGCCTGGGTGCCTTGCTGTTCATCGACCTGGATCACTTCAAGACGGTCAACGACAGCCTCGGCCATCTGGTCGGCGATGCGCTGTTGTGCGAGGTCACCACTCGCCTGGCGCGGGAGCTGCGCACCGAGGACACCCTGGCGCGCCTGGGCGGCGACGAATTCGTGGTGCTGCTCGAAGCGCTGGGGCATGAACCACAGGCCGTTGCCGAGCACGCCGCTGCGGTGGGCGAGAAACTGCTGCGGGGCTTGCAGGGCAGTTGCCTGATCGACGGCCATGAGCTGGCGATCAGTGCCAGTATCGGCATTGCCCTGCACCCGATGGGGCTGCGCCAGGCTTCGGACATCCTCAAACAGGCCGATACGGCCATGTACCGGGCCAAGCACGCCGGGCGCAACGCGTTGCACTTCTTCGCCCCGGAGATGCAGGCCGCCATCGACCAGCGCCTGCAATTGCAGGGCGAACTGCGCCAGGCCATCGCCCGTCAGCAGCTGCAACTGGTATTCCAGCCACAGCTGAAACTGGCCGATGAGTCGGTCGCCGGTGCCGAGGTGCTGCTGCGCTGGATACACCCCGAGCGCGGCGAGATCGGGCCGGATCAGTTCATCCCCCTGGCCGAGGAAACCGGCCTGATCCAGGAGATCGGCCAGTGGGTGCTGGAGCAGGCCTGTGCCAGCCTGGCGCGCTGGCAGGTGCGCTGGCCGCAACTGGTGCTGGCAGTGAACCTCAGCCCGCGCGAGCTGCGCCAGGCGGCGTGCGTGGAGCGGGTCGAAGACTGCCTGCGTCGCCATGGCGTGCCGGCGCAGGCGCTGGAGCTGGAAATCACCGAAGGCGTGTTGCTGGAAGACGTCGACCGCTGCATCGGCAACATGCAGCGCCTGAAGGCGCAGGGCGTGCGTTTCGCCATCGACGATTTCGGCACGGGCTATTCGTCGCTGACCTATCTCAAGCGTCTGCCGCTGGATCGCCTGAAGATCGACCGCAGTTTCGTCGCCGATCTCGATGGCGAGGCCAGCGGCCGGATGCTGGTACAGACCATCCTGATGATCGCTCGCAACCTGGGCCTGGAATGCGTGGCCGAAGGCATCGAGCGCGACAGTCAGCTGGCGCTGTTGCGCGAGCAGGATTGTGCCCTGGGGCAGGGCTATCTGTTCGGCCGGCCTATGGCCGAATCCTGCTTCCTCGAGTGGCTCGAAGGCAGGCCGTTCTGAGCCGCTGGTGAGTGGCGTGACGTGTTTGGCTTGGCTTGCCGTGAGGCTTTTGGCTTAATTGCGGCCATCTGCCATCTTGGTTCAGGACATCATGCAATCCGGACGGATTCTCCTTATCGACGATCACACCCTGTTTCGCACGGGGATGAAGCTGATCCTTTCGCAGTTGAGGGGCGCTCGGGAGATCCTGGAGGCGGAGTCCATCGACGATGCGCTCGCCCGTCATTCCGGTACGCGGATCGATCTGATCCTGCTCGATATCCAGTTGCCCGGCATCAATGGCCTCGATGGGGTGGCGCTGCTGCACGAGCACCTGCCCGGGGCGCGCATCCTGCTGGTTTCCGGCAGTGTCGAGGCGTTGTCCGAAACCGAACGCGAGCGCCTTGGCGTGCTCGGCTGGTTGCCCAAATCGGCCGATCCCCGGGAGGTCGAGCAGGCGGTGCTGCGCTACACGGACGTGCCCGACGATGTGCAGAGCCAGAGCGCGCCTTCGGCCGAACTCACGGCCCGCCAGATGCAGGTTCTCGAACTGCTTTGCCGAGGCAAGTCGAACAAGGTGATCGCCTATGAGCTGGGCCTGGCGGAGAACACCGTGCGCGTGCATGTTTCGGCGGTGCTGGAGCAATTGCGTGTCAAGAGCCGCACCGAGGCGGTGATCGAAGCCCAGCGACGGGGTCTGGCGGTTCTGTGATCTCTCAACGTTTCTGGCTGGACCCGCCACGGGTGCTGGCCACGCAGATGTCGCTGATCGACGAAAGCTTCGCCGTCGGCATGTTCGGCTGCTTCGCTGCCAGCCTGATGGTGGGCATCAGCCTGACGTTGTCGTCGCACTCGGTGGACGGGCTGCTCTGGGTCCTGCTGATGGGGCTGTTCTGCCTGATCGCCGTGAAGGGGCGTTACCGCATCGCCGATCGTCTGGGCGAAGACGGCTGTCGCCGCTATGCCCTGGCACTGACGCTGATGCTGGCGCTGGTCGGCGGGCTGTGGGGCGTGCTGACCCCGCTGTGGATGGACTTCGGCGACCCCTTCGCCATGCTCACCATACTCTGCGTGACGGCCGGCATGAACGCGGCGGCCCTGGCCCTGTTCTGCCTGTGCCGGCCGGCGGCCAGCGCCTTCGCCATCTGTTCGATCATGCCCCCCTGGGTCAGCTTCCTGCTGGACGACAATCCGCAGTCCGGGCCGCTGTCGTTCGCCATCCCGCTGTTCCTGGTGATGATCCTGATGTTCATTCACCGCAATGCTTCCAGCCTGCGCCGCTCCATCGAGCTGACGCAGGAGAAGGATCTGCTGCTCGAACAGTTGCGCGAGCAGATGGCCGAGGCCAGGGCTGCCCGTCTGGTGGCGGAACAGGCGGACAAGGCCAAGTCGGTGATTCTGGCGTCCGCCAGCCACGACCTGCGTCAGCCGCTGCATGCGCTGGGCCTGTTCCTGACCGCCCTGCGCCGCTCATCCCTGAGCGCCCCCCAGCAGGAATTGGTCGCACAGGCTGCCACTTCGGCACATGCGGCCGAGGAAATGCTCGACACCCTGCTGGATTTTTCCCGCCTGGATGCCGGTGTCATCCAGCCCTGTCACCAGCCTTTCGAGATGCAGGCGCTGTTCTACCGACTGGAACGCGAGCTGGCACCCGAGGCCGACGCCAAGGGGTTGTTCTATCGCTGCCGGGAAACGACCTGGCAGGTGCAGGCCGACCCCAAGCTGGTCGAGTTGATTCTGCGCAATCTGATCATCAACGCCATTCGCCACACCTCGGCGGGTGGCGTGCTGGTCGCCTTGCGCCGTCGTGGCAGCCAGGCCCGTATCGAGGTGTGGGATACCGGGCCAGGGATTCCCTACGAGGAACAGCGGAGGGTGTTCGAGGCCTTTCATCAGATCGGCAATCCGCAGCGTGACCGCCGCAAGGGCCTGGGCCTCGGTCTGGCGATCGTCGATGGCCTGGCCGAAGCCATGAAGGTCAAGGTGGAGCTGGCGTCACGTCCCGGACGTGGCTCGGTGTTCACCCTGATCCTGCCGCTGGTGCTGGAGTCGCGCCAGGCACCGGGTGCGGTTCACCTCGCGGAGCTGGCACAACCGCAGGTCATCGAGAGCCTGGCGCGCGTGCTGGTGATCGACGATGACATCACCAACTGCCAGGCCATGGCAGCGCTGTTTCAGTCCTGGGGCTGCGAGTGCCGTGCGGTCGAAGACATGCCGGAGGCTCTGGCGCTGCTGGATGCGGGCTTCGAGCCACAGGTCATGGTGGTGGACTACCGGCTGCGTGCCGGGCTCACCGGACTCGAGCTGATCAACACGGTCAACCAGCGGCGTGCGACGCCTCTGCCGGCACTGGTCGTCACGGGTGATACGGCTCCCGAGCGTATCCGTGAGCTGGAGGGTTCCGGGGTGCCGGTGCTGCACAAGCCCGTGAGTGAAGCCGCTTTGTGCCAGGCCTTGCAGGGCCTGCTGGGCAGGGCCGGCGCCGCGCGCTGAGCCGCGCTCGGCGGATGCGCCACTCACACAAAAAGACTATTCACGTTCTCCAGCCCTCTCGTCATGATACGCGCCGACGACAAATAACCGTCGCCAACTCCGGGTTCCATTCCGATTCAGTCGCTTAATTGACGGCCCGGGAAAGTGCGGTTCGTCATTTCCTGTTTCGTCAGCGCAGCGTTCCATAAGGCCCCCGGTCATTCGCCATGGAGGTGCGCCTGAGACTTTTTCAGTGACAGTGAGGTCGCATTCATGTCTCGCAAAGCCCGGCCACGTCCTTCCCATGCTGCATTCGCCCCTTCGCATGGTTTCCCGCGCAACCGCGTGGCCGCAGCCATTCTGCTGAGTCTGGGAGCGTCACCGAGCCTGGCGGCTGAAAACGTCATCACTGTCCACAACGGTACCTTCGCCACGGCCGACGGCTCCCCGATACTGGGGCTCAAGACCGATACCCATATCACCGTCAACGGCCAGGTGACCGACATCACCACCAACACGGTGCGTGGCCGGACCGGCTTCAACTCCTTCGGGCGTTTCGAAGTGGCCAGCGGCAACACGGTCAACCTGCATGTGCCAGGTGGTGCGCAGAATCTGGTCAACCTGGTGCACGACTCGCGGGCGGTCATCAATGGCACGCTCAACGGCCTCAAGGACGGCAAGATCGGCGGCAACATCATCTTCGCCGACCCGCATGGCCTGGTGGTCGGCAGCAGTGGTGTGGTCAACGTGGGCAGCCTCACCGTCACCACACCCAACACGCAGCAGATGACGCAGCTGGCATCCCTCGCCACCCAGGGTACCAACGACCAGGGCACGACCACCGCAGAGCGCCTGATGGCGGGTGAGTTCAACGACTCCGGCAGCCTGGTGGGCGGGCCCGAGGGCAAGATCGACATCCAGGGTGCGGTCAACAGCAACGGCGCGATCAACCTGTTCGGTGCCCAGGCGGTGATTGCCGCTGGTGCTCGCCTGCACGCCTCGACCGAGGCGGCTCAGGCTGTTTTCGTCAGTACCGTGAATGTCGAGGGTGCGAGCCTGGGGCAGGGAATCACGCGCCAGGATGGAGCGATTCGCATCGTGGGCAACGACTCGGTCGAGGTGCGCGGCGAGCTGGCGGCGCTGATGGCCGACACCCGTGGCGGCGAGGTGTATGTCGAGAGCGAGCGAGCCATCACCCTGGCAGGCAACGCCACGATCAGAACCTCGGGCGCTGCCGGTCGTGATGCCGGGGACGTGACGTTGCAGGCTGCCGAGATCAGTCTGAAGGATCGCGCGCAGATCAGCACCGTGGCCACCGGGCAGGGCAAATCCGGCGACATTGCCCTCAATGCATACAGCGATACCGGCGTCAGCGTGCATGCCGACGTCGATAGCGTCGAGAAGCTGGCCGAGGACTTGCGCGACCAGGCGCGTGGGCCACTGGCACTCAATACCGGCAAGGCGGCGATCAGCATTGCCAAGGATGCCCGTCTGGATGCGGGGCATGCCGTGGCCGAGCGTCAGGGCAACGTGAGCCTTACCGCACTCGCCTACGACCGCCAACTGGGCGGCTATGCCTCGGCCAATGCGACTATCGACGTGGCGGGCACCCTGGTGGGGCGCGATGTGCTGATTCGTGCCCTGAGCGAAGCCAGTATCAGCGGTTCGCTGTTCAGCACATGGTTCAGCACCGGTGCCCTCAAGGACGACTTCCAGGCCATCGTCGATGCCAGGGGCGGCGATGTCACGCAGGCGTGGGCCGATGTGCTCGATACGCTGTTCGACCCGATCAATGGCTATGAGCGGCCCACCACGCTCGACGACCTGGGGTTCACGGCCGAGTCGGCCAGTTCCTGGAGCGAACTGGTCGCCCTGCTGCCGTACCTGACCATCGCCATCGCCGACGCCAATGCCCGCGTGACACTGGACGCGAGTGCCGTGATCGACGCCAGCCGCGATGTGCAGCTGCAATCGCTGGCCACCCGTGAAGTGGACGCCAGCACCAGCTCCATTCCCGGACTCAATGGCAAGCTGCCGTTCAATGCGGGCCTGGCGTACGGTCGCATCAGCGGGGTTGGCCTGGTCGAGGTGAAGTCGGGTGCCCGGGTCGATGCGAGCCAGGACCTGCGTATCCAGGCCCTGAGTGACAACCGCCTGGCCATCGAGGCCACCGCCACCAACAGCAAGGATGGCAACGGTGGTCAGGCGACCACCGCCGGCTTCGCCTTCGGCATGGCGCACAGCGACATCAGTACCGAGGTCAAGGTGGCCGATGGCGCTGTGCTGAACGTGGGGCGTGACGTCGAAGCCACCGCACTGAGCGAGCAGACCCTGTCCAACGAGGTGGCGTTCAAGTCCACCGGGGAAGGCGCCGTGGGTGGCCCGGCGGTGGCCCTGTCGCTGTTCAACAGCACGACCCGCGCGCAATTCGATGCGGATCTGTCCGGAAGCCGCAACCTGAACGTCAGTGCCGTGAATCTGGTGCATGAGCAGAACACCAGCTCGACGGTGCAGGCCGGCAAGGGGCAGAAGGAGTTCCTGATCGCGCGGGCGATGCAGATCGCCTCGCCGATCACCACGCTGATCGGGGCCAACGTCAAGGAGTTCTTCGGGATGAAACCCGATCCGAAGGCGACCGAGCCCTCGGAGAGCAAGTTCCGCCTGGCCTCGGCCACCAGCATCGGCATCGCCAGCCATACCGCCGAAGCCGTGGTCGGCAGTGGCAGTGGCACCAGCGCGGGGCCGGCCGCGCCCAGGTTGTCGCTGACCGGCAACCTCGCCATTCAGGCCCTGCAGACCCAGGAGGCGCTGCACAACAGTGCCGACAGTACGGTCAATTCCGAAGCCGAGAAGGACGACGGCACGGCAGTCGCCCTCAGCGTCGCGGCCGTCTACAGTCAGCTCGAACAGAACACCCGGGCCCTGCTCGGGGACGGCAGCCAGGTCAGCGCGCTGAACCTGGGCCTGGGCGCCAGGAACCAACAGTTGCTGGAGCTGGGCAACCTGGATCGCTGGGGTTCGTTCAGCGATGTGACCTCCAACCTGTGGAGCCTTGCCAGCAGCCTGCCGGACGTGCCCGGCTCGCTGTCGACCTCCTATGCCAATTCGACCGGTGGTGCGGACAAACTGTCCATGGCCGGCTCCATCTCCGTGCTGCGCAGTAACCAGACGGCCAATGCCTGGATCGGCGACAACGTCAACGTCACCACCAGTGGTACCGGTGCCTGGAGCAGCAAGCCCCTGGCCGGGCTGGCCCAACTGCTCGATGACGAAGGCCAGCCGCTGGCCGGGCGCGAGGCGCTGCGCGCTATCACCTGGAACTGGGCCGAGTCGGTCAGCGTCAAGGCCGATACGCTCATCCAGCAGTTGGCGATCACCGGCAACTTCTGGTGGGGGTTGTTCAACAACGGTGCCGATGACGGTGGTGCGGTCGGTGCCGGTCTCAACATCCAGATCAACGACAATCGCACGGTCGCCGGTATCGGCGCGGCGCAGATCACCAGTGCGGGCCTGCAGGTGGCGGCCGAGCAGGATGAGCTGGTCATCGGCATCAGCCCCGCCGCAGGCAAGGGGCCGAGCGTATCGGCCAACGGCGCGCTGGTGGTCAGCGTGCATGATGCGACCGTACATGCCTCGATCTCCGACGATGCGCGAGTGACGGCTGGGCGGGTGGGTATCTTCGCCGACCATCACCTTGGCCTGTGGAGTGCCGCTGGCGCGCTCTCGGCATCGGAGAATGCCGGTATCGGTGGTGGCCTGGCGATCAACGTGCTGACCAGCGACGTGCTGGCGTTGGTGGGCGACAACCGCGCCTGGCGGCCGAAGGGCTGGGCGCAGGTGACGCACGACAGCGATCGCGCCCACTGGTACGTCGACCAGCTCGACCTGAGTGCGCTCAGCGATGGCCAGAGCGCCGCGCTCGCCGTGGCCGGTGCCATGGCGCGTGGCGAGAAGGAGCAGGAAAAACAGGATGAAACCGCCGCGAAGGACGGTGGGGCCGACAGTGGCTCGCTGAAGATCGCCGAAAGTCTCGGCGATGCCGTGCTGCAGTCGCTGACACTGGGCCTGGGCGATGTCAGCGCGGGCCTGACCAGTGCCAAGGATTCGCTGGTTCAGGTCAAGGACACGGTGGTCAAGGCACCCGAAACCATCAAGGGGTACTGGGACAAGTTCACCGGTCTGTTCAAGAAGGGGGACGCCGGATCGGGGCCCGACAGTGGGGGTGACTCCGGCGGCGGCAAGGGCATCGGCCTGGCGCTGGCCGGCTCGGGCAGCCTCAACGTCTCGGGGCAGAAGAGCCGTGCCCACCTGGGTGACATCGTGCTCGATCCGCGTGATCCGCAGGGGCCGAAGAGCAAGGTCGGCGTGCTGGCGCTGAACCAGACCCATCAGTTGAGCGGTTCCGGTGCGGGGGCGCTGACGCTCGCCGGTGGGCAGAAGAAGGAATTCAGTTCGGCGATATCCGGTGCCGTGGCCTACAACCACCTGTTCAACGTCACCGAGGCTCTGGTGCAGCGCGTCACCCTCGAAGACAACCAGGCGCTCAAGGTGCAGGCACTCAGTGGCGGTGACCAGATCGCCATGGGCCTCGGCCTGGCCGTGGCCACCGGTGGCGAGACCAATGTCGGCGTCGCGCTGTCGGCATCCGGTGGGGCGATCACCAACCGGACCCGTGCGGCGGTGATCGACTCGCAGGTTCATCAGGTGCAGAGCGACGGCATTGCCGTGACGGCCTACGACCGCTCGCGGGTGCTGCTGGGCGGTGGTGCCTTCGCCGGCAGCAATGGCAAGGGTGGCAGTGCCGGCGCTTCGCTGGTGGTGGGCGTGCTCGCCAACGACCTGGCCGCCGAATGGCTGAGCAGCGATGCCACCGGTTTCGCCCGTCTGGACGTTTCCGCCAACAGCGCCTCGCGCATCCTTGCCGGTGCCCTCGCCGGGGCGGTTGCGGTCGGTAGCGAGAGCGGTGCGGGGGCCGGTTCGATGCTTGCGCTGGTGCTGACCAACAAGGTTCGCGCGCGCATCGATGCCAGCGACCTGAATGAAAACGCTGCCATCGACCTCGGCGAGCTGTCGCTGCTGCGGGGCGCTGCGGTCAACGTCAACGCCCAGAGCCTGTCGGGGCTGAGCGACATGGACGGCCAGTTCGACAGCGCGGCGGCACGCACACTGGCCACCAGCGACCTCGACCTCAATGGCGACAGCACGGTCTCGGCCATCGACGTGAAGAGCCAGACCGACAACAAGCTGTTCGACGAAAACGCGCAGGCGGGGACTTCCAGCAGTCACGATCTGTTCGACGGGCAACTGGCCGGCGAGGCCGTGCTGGCGGTGGCCGGCGGCCTCGGCGCCAGTGGCGGCAAGGCCGGTGTCGGTGGTGCCCTGGCCGTGATCTATGCCGGCAGTGATTACACGGCCACAGTCGCCAACACCGAGGTCGACCTCGATGGCGCACTGAAGGTGGCCGCCAGCAACAACACCGATGTGCTGGCGGCGGCCATCGCGGCTGCCGGCAGCACCGAGGTCGGGGTTTCCGGCTCGTCCACCGCGCTGATCGGCCGGGGCTCGGTGCAGGCCGGCGTGGAAGCCGGCCTGCGGCCGCTGCGCGCGCAGTCGCTCAGCGTTTCGGCACTGAAGAACGGTGGTATGTATGCGCTCAGCGGCAACATCACCGGCAGTGCCAACACGGCGTCGGTGGGGGGCGCGTTCGCCATCACCGACATGCAGCACAGCGTCGAGGCGAGCGTGGGAACCGGTGATTACCGCCTGGCGGGCGACCTCGATCTGAAGGCGGCCCAGGAGAGTCGCATCATCGCCGCCGCACTGTCCGGGGCGGTATCGGGCAGTGGCGTTGCGGTAGGTGGGGCGCTGACCTACAACCGTATCGCCGGCACGACTCGCGCTGTGCTCGAACATGCCGACGTCGAGGCCGGCAACCTGCGCATCGCCGCCAGCCAGCCGGGCAGTGGCGCCAACATCTGGTCGCTGGCCTTCAACCTCGCCGCTGGTGGTGGTGCCGCAGGTGTGGGGGCGGCCGTGGCGGTCAACCTGATCGAAGCCGAACGCGAGGCCATGATCGATGACAGCGATGTGCGCCTGAGCGGGTCGGCGCACCTCACTTCGGCGCTGGATGGCGCCATCTGGGGTGTCGGCATCGACGCTGCCGGGGGCAACACCGCCGGTGTCGGTGGCTCCATCGTGGTCAACAACATCGGTGGCAGTGACAGTGTTTCGGTGCAGCGTTCGACCTTGCGCAGCAGCGGTGTGGCGCAGGCACTGTCGCTCGACGCCAGTGCCGGCAACGGTCTGATGATCGCTTCGCTGGCCGGTTCGGTCACCGGCGGTGGTACCGCTTCGGTCGGTGGTGCCTTGTCGGTCAACCGTATCGGCGTCGATCGCACCGCGCTGATCTCGCACAGCGAGATCGGCGGCTTTGCCGGCAACCAGCTCAAGAGTGGCGCGAAGCAGTCGATCTACGCCGCGGCAATCGCCGGTGGCGGCGCAGGCAACGTCGCGGTCAATGGTTCTTCCACCAGCAACGTGCTGGAGGGCACCGAGCGCGCGGCAATGGAGGCATCCAGCCTGGACGATGCCGGCAGCCTGTCGCTGTCGGCCGCCGAAGGCGAGCGCACCATCTGGAGCCTGGCTGGCGCCGTGGGCGGTGCAGGCAGCGTTTCGGTCGGCGTGGCCAACGCCAACAACATCATCCTTTCCAAGCGGCAGGCAGAGATCACCGCGAGTACCGTCGATCTGCGTACCGGCTTGTCCCTTTCGGCCGGCGGGGCCTCGGCGGTTCGTTCCGCCGCCGTGGGTGCCGGCGGCTCCGGCTCGGCGGCAGCAGGCGCTTCGCTGGCCATCAACGTGATCGAGGGCGAGGAGTCCGCAAGGCTGAAGGACAGCAGCGTGGA
Source organism: Ectopseudomonas oleovorans (assembly GCA_045291465.1). Lineage (GTDB taxonomy): Bacteria > Pseudomonadota > Gammaproteobacteria > Pseudomonadales > Pseudomonadaceae > Aquipseudomonas > Aquipseudomonas oleovorans_B. The sequence goes on from CP152345.1 coordinate 801,766, forward strand.
CGCCAGCACGGTGACCGTTGAAGTGCTGCGTGGCCAGGCGGACATCAAGACCCTGGCGGGCAACGTGCAGGGAGCCGGCTCCGGGGCCGGCGCCGGTGCGGTGGCGGTCAGCACCATCGGCCAGACCCGCAAGGCGAGCATCGAAGGCAGTATTCTGAACGCCAGCGGCGCGATCCGCGTGCAGGCCGTCACCCAGGGCAACATCGATACCGTGGCCATTTCCGGGGCTGGCGGCGGGAGTGGCGCTGCGGCCTTCTCCAATACCAGCAACAACATCGCCGCACGCACGCAGGCCAGTGTCGAGCGCAGCGCAGGCAGTGCCGGCTCGCTGTCGATCCTGGCCAGCGACGACTCGTCGATTCACGCCGGTTCCGGCGGGGTCGCCGGTGCCGGCACGGCGGCGGTTGGCGGGGCGACCGCGGTCAACCGCATCGATAGCCGTATCGCCGCCAGCCTGAGCGGCAATCGCGACGCGGGCTGGGCGCTGACCAACCTGGTGCTGGATGCCCATGCGGCCAGCGACATCGTCGCCGCTGCGCTTTCGGCGGGTGTCGCGAGCAATGCCGCAGTGACCGGGGTGCTCGCCACCAACATCGTGCAGACCCAGGCCAACGCCCATATTGGCGACGGCGCTCGAGTGGTCGCGCAGAACAATGTGGGCGTCAGTGCTCGCAACCTGGACAGCATTCTCGGCACCGCACTGGTGCTGGCCGGTAGCGGCAACGCGGCGGTGTCCGCACTGGCTACCGTCAATCTGGTGGAGAGTCGGACTCAGGCCTGGATCGACGGCAGCGACACTCATGTCAGCGCCCTGGCCCGCAACGCCAGTGACACCCTGCTGATCGACAGTGGCGTCCTGGCCAATGCACCGGACGACGAACATGAATGGATCAGCGGCGAACAGTTCAATCCGAGGCCGAATCTGGGCATCGAACAGCACCGCGTGACCGGCCTGGCCGTGCAGGCCAGTTCGGTGCAGCAGATCGGCCAGTTGTCGGTATCGGCTGCGCTGGCGGTGATTCCGCTCTACAGCGCGGCGGTCTCCGGGGTTGGCAACAGCAGTGTGGTGGCCGGTGCCACCCGCGCCTACATCGAGGATGCGTCGATCAATCAGGCGGCAGGGGCCGCCAATGCCCAGGACGTGCGCGTCGGCGCTCATGGCCACAGCTTCGTCGTCGGCTACCTCGGCGCCATTGCCGGCGGTTCGAGCGCGGCGTCGGTCAGCGGCAGCCTCGACTCCACCGTGATCAGCCGGGCCACCGAGGCCTACCTGCGTGGCGTAACCCTGCACAGCCTGGGAGCGACCCAGGTGCTGGCCGGCTCCAGCCAGTACGCCACTTCGGTGGCGGCCAGCTTTTCCGGTGCCATCGTCGGCGTTGGCGGCACGGCCAATGTCACGGTGCTCAAGGGCTCTACCGAAGCGCGCGTCGAGGGCGGCAGCCGCCTGAATGTCGGCTCGCTGGCGGTCAGGGCAGGCGCTCGGCAGAACCTGTCGCCCAACCTGGTGACGGTGGCGGGAGGCGGTGTCGCCGTGGGTGGCGCGCTGGCAACGGTCTACAACCAGAGTCACACCCGTGCCTGGGTGGGCTCGGCACTGGACGGCACCGTATTGCCGCCGGCTTCGCGCACCGCAATCCAGGGTGGTGCGGTGAACATCGAGGCCAGTAACAGCACCTCGATGTTGCAGCAGGTCGCCAGCGCAGGGGGTGGGTTGGCCGCGGTCGGCGGGTCGGTCGCCGTCACCGTGCTGGAAACCGTCACCGAGGCGGGAGCCAGCCAGGCGGATTTCGGCAGCGCCAGCGAGCGCGTCGGCGCGGTCAGTATCACGGCCCGGGACGGCGTGTCGCTGACCAGCACCGTGGGTTCGGCTCAGGTCGGGGCGCTCAGCGTCGGCGGCAGCGCCAACGTGCTGGTACTCAACAGCGCCAACCGTGCCTTGCTCGACCGCAGCACGCTGTACAGCCTTGGCGATGTCAGCCTGCAGGCACTGCGCGAGGGCAACGTGGTGCTCAATACCATCACCGGTTCACTCGGCGTGGCCAGTGTCGCGGGCAGCATCGGCATGTTGCTGATGGGGCCGGGCGCCGTGACGGTGAGTGCGCAGGGCGAGACCGTCGATCCCATGCGGGAGCTCGACCGCGATGGCAACGGCTCGCTGGCGCAAAGCAACCGCGATGCCGGCGCCACTCGCGTCGACACGCTCGCCTACCGCGATTACGTGCGTGACCCCGATACCGGTGAATATCGCCTGGTGGAGGTCACCGACAGCGGCTCCAGCGACCGCATCAACGCTTCCAGCAAGGCCGGCATGGGCAACCGCCTGAGCGGCTCCGCGGCCAACGTTCACGAAACCGTGGCCCGGGTGAGCGGTGGCGTGCTCGACAGCCATGGCGCGATCAGCGTTCGGGCCGAGGACGCATTGGCCACGCGCAACCTGGCTGGCAATGCGGCGCTCGGGGTGGCCAACGCAATGGGTGCGGCCACGGCCTTCACGTTCTCCAATGCACGTGTCGCAGCCGACTTGCTCGGGACTGCGCTCAAGGGGCGGACGCTGAGCGTGCGTGCGCGCAGCCTCGATCTGGGCAGCGGGCCGGCGGTACAGGTCAATGCGCTCAGTGGCAGTGGCAGCCTCAATGGTGCGCTGGGTGCGGCCATCGGGGTGGCGGTGCTGAACAACGTTACCCGCAGTGATCTCAGCGGTACCTTTGTCGTCGATCAGGGTGTGTCGGTGCTGGCCGAGGACACCCAGAACCTGTCGGTGGAGTCGCTGGGCGCCGCCGTGGGAGCTCTCGCGGGGGCCGGGCTGGTGCTGGGCGTCGCGGCCCACGACAGCTCGGTATCGGTTTCCCTGGCGCCTGGCGCGAGTATCGCGGCCACGGACATCGACCTGACCAGTCGCTCGCAGTCGGCCGTCACGCTGACCGGGCGCGGGGCTGGCGGTGGTGTCGGCGCAGGCGTCAACGCCACCATTCTGGTGGCGCGCGATCAGAGCAACGCTGCGCTGAGCGTTGGTGGTGCATTGCAGGCGTCGGGCGGCCTCGCCCTGCTCGCCGAGGCCAATCCGCATGTCGCGGCGACCAGCCAGGGGCTGGCCATCGGTGGCGCAGCGGCGGCGGGCGGCAGCCTGGCCATCGCGCTGGCCAAGGCGGGAGCCAATCTCTCCCTGGGCTCCAACGCCCTGCTGCAGGCCAGGCACGCGGTGCTGGCCAGCCGCGTCGGCCTGAATGCCGGTCGCGACAGCGCGACGGTCAAGGCCGAGTCGGTGGCTGGCGGCTTCGGGGTTTCGGTGAACGCTGCCGTGGCCACTGCCAGCAACCAGAGTTCCGCCCTGCTGGTCAGTGAGGACACGGCGCGCTTCGTCGGTCTCGGCAACGGTGACTGGAGCTTCGCGGCCAGTACCGGCGTACGCCAGCGGGCTACGGCCGAGGGCTATTCCGGCGCGCTGCTGGCACTGGGCGCGACGGTGTCCGAGGCCAGTGCCAGTACGCTGACCCGCGCCCTGGTCGCTGGTCGGTTCTCCGGCGATATCGGCAAGTTGTCGGTTTCCGCGTATGGCAGCGCCGACAACCTGGCCAGAACCCGGGCCGGCCAGGGAGGCCTGGTGAGCGGTGCCGCCGCGCTGGCCACTACTCGCGACACCAGCAACACCCAGGCACGTCTTTACATTCGGGGCGCCGACGGCCTGGCGCAGGCGCGGCTCGGCGCACTGTCGCTGGGGGCTCATTATCAGGCGGTGTTCAACAGCTTCGCCGACAGCATCAACGCCGCACTGCTCGGCGCCAGCGGTGCGCGTGCCAGCAATCTGGTCGGCGCTACCACCGCCAGCGAACTGGCCTCCGGCTCCCGACTGGAGGCCGGGGCTTACGAGCAGAGCGCTCGTACCGACATCACCAAGGCCGATACCGCGGAGTACAACGTCACGTCCGGTTCGGGCGGCGTGGTCGATGCGGCCGCAGCGTTGAGCAGCACGCTGGTCACCCTGAACACGCGCGCCGACATCGGCAGCAACGTCCGCCTGACCCTGGCGGGTGACTGGCGCAACCCCGAGCATCTGCGGGTGCATGCCTTCAATAACGTGCTGCTGCGCGACAAGGTCAAGCTCGACAGCGGCGGCGCCATCGCCGTGGCGGCCGCGCAGTCGCTGATCGAAGTCGCCAGTGCGCTGGCCGGGGTCAATGTCGGCAGCGACAGCGAACTTCACAGCGTGGGCAACCTGGTCCTGTCGGCCAGTGGCTTCTACGACGTGCAGGCTCAGGCCAATGCCAAGACCTGGGGACTGGCCGGCGCCGCACAAGGCCGCAGCCTGGCTTCGGTGAATGCCGACTACGACGTCGATGTCGGCACCGGCACGCAACTGTTCAGCTATGGCGACACGCGTCTTCACGCGGGTTACGACGTGGCCGGCAGCATGAACAAGGCGGTGCTCAGCGCGCGAACCGATCTCTGGAACAACACCGCATTCCCGGTGCTGACCGATCCGGATGCCGACGCGATCTATCTGCGTGACAGCAACCTGCGTCTGGGCAGTGGCAGCCATGTCCGCAGTGTCGGCGACATCTACGCCTACGCCGGCAAGGGCTATGGCGTGCTGACCGGTGCGGGTGTCGGCAAGGATCTGTACCGTGAGGCCGCCTCGGCCATTCTGGGTGCGATCGTCGGTGAGGTATCGCTCGACATCAAGGGTGGCAGCACGCGTAACAGCGGCACCGCCGTGGTCACCGCCAACGGCACCCTGGATGCTGGCGTGTACAGCCAGCAGAAACTGACGATCACCGGGTTGCGCTACCTGCTCAATGGCCAGGAGGTCGACCTGGCCAACCTGCCGAGCAACCCCAGCGGCACCCTGACCGTGGAGCCGATCCTTGCCGAGATCAGCGATGGCATCAGTTACCGCATGGTGCGCGGCGAGTACTCGCAGCTCATCAATGCCCGCATCACCGAGCTGAAGAAGCAACTGACCGATTATGGTCTGTCGGCGCAGGAGCGCACCGCCTTCCAGGCAGAGCTGAATCTGCTCAACCAGACGCTCGGCAAGATCTACCAGCAGATGGGCGGCGATCCGGCCACCGGTACGCTGCCTGCGCAACTGCCGGTGTGGATCATCGAGATCGACCCGATTCTCGCGCGTCCCGGCAACATCCTGGTGCAGGGGGATGCACTGGTCGGCAGTGGCGCGCTGAACGCGCCCGGCGACGCGAAGATCGAGATCATCAACCAGAGCGCTGCTTTCCTCGATATCCGCGGCCTGGAAATTCCCGACCGCGAAGGCGGCCAACTGCTGTTCAACGGCGCCAGGATGCTCGGCAATGCCTCGATCGCCGCAGCCAACCTGGCCGGGCATGGCAGTGCGGCATTCAACGTCACGGTGGCGGAAAACTCGCCGGCGCCCTCGATCATCGTCAGGAACACCTACAACCCCGCCACCGGCCAGACCGACGCCGCCGGGCTGCGTGCGCCGGCACCGGACATCAACGTCAACGGCCTGATCGCCAACAAGCGCGGCAGCATCGAGCTGAGCGCATCCTACGGCAGCATCTACACCAACGCCGACGTGCGTGGTCAGACCCTGCGCATCAGCGCCGGGCAGAACTTCGTGCTCAACAACCCCAATGCCTTCACCCACATCGGCGGTGACCCGGCGACCAACAACAACGGTAGCTACCTCAGCGGGCCGCGTGCCGGCAGTGGTGTCGTGGCCGGCAACAACGTGGTGATCAGCGCGCTGTACCTGAACCTCAACGGCCTGGTGCAAAGCGGTGTGGCCGACTGGAGCGTGAACATCCAGGAAAGCCAGTTCGCCAACCTGGATGCGCTGCGTGCCGCCTATCGCAATGGTACGGGCGCGGCAGTGGTGCAACTGGTCGCCACCGACGCACGTACCGGCACCGTCGGCTTCAGCTACGACTTCCGCAACGAGAGCATTCTGCTCGACCACCTGCAGGTCGGTGGCGGCTACATGGAGCTGACCGGGCAGATCGTCAGCACCGGCAATGGCCAGTTGAAGGTTCTGGATGGCTTCAGCCAGGTCAGTGTCGTCAACAACACCAACCGCAACCTGAACATCAGCGGCATCGATCTCGGTTCCGGTGTCGCGGGCATGCTGAAGATCAACGATGTCGGCCGCCATGTCGGCGGCGAGGCGTGGTCGACGCTCTACACCTACAACAATGGCCAGGTTCAGCGCTACGAGGGGCGCAGCAACGAAGTCCAGGCGACTGCCGCGTACCTCAAGGGCAGCGTCGATGGGCGTAATGCGACCTACCAGACGGTCAATGGACGCACCTATGTCTGGCTCACGGGCCGTGACACCACCGATACGGCGACCAGGGTCGAGTACTGGGATGCCTTCTGGGGCTTCATCCCCACCGGCGACGGTACGCAGCTGTCCTACCACGTACAGAAAGGCTCGGCGACGGCCATCGATGGTGCCGAGTACATGGGCAGCCTGTCGAACGCCTACAAGATCGACTACGACCGCCGCAATCAGGACATTCTCGCCGCCATCGAGCGTGAAGACTTCGAGACGGCGCTCGCTCTGGCCGGCGCCTCCTGGGACTCGGCGATGCTGATCCCCTATCGACTGGCCCTCGGCAGCGGCGAAATGCTGGTGCAGCAGGATCAGCGCTACGCGACCAATGGTGCCGAGGTCATCGACCAGTACCTGGGTGGCTACTGCAAGACCCACTTCATCTGGTGTCAGGTCTATCGCACCACCCGTACCACCGTTACCCAGCAGGGCTTCAAGGAAATCGACCGTTACACGGTACGGGCCGATTCGCCGGTGTCGATCAGCTTCATCGGCTACGACGCTGGCCGGCTGAGCCTTTCTTCCAATGGCAACGTCAGCCTGCTTGGCTCGCTCTACAACCAGAGCGGCAGCACCTCGCTGTCGGTCAATGGCAGCCTGACCCAGGCCAATGACGGCGTGGTGATCGCCGGTCGCGATGTCACCCTGGCCGCCAGCGGTTCGCTCGGCGACGCCGCCCAGGCTCTGCGCGTGCAGGTCGGCAACACGCTCTCGGCGTCCAGCAGCCAGGGCAGCATCTTCCTGCAAGCCATCAATGGCGGCGTCAACCTGGCGCGTCTGGAGGCCGTCAACGGCAACGTCCAGCTCGCCGCGCAGGGCAACATCAGCGCAGGCGGCAACGTCACACTGCGTGGTCGCTCCATCGACCTGCGTTCCACCCATGGCAGCATCGGCAGCGCCGGCCAGTGGCTGAACCTGGACACGGGCAGCCATTCTCTGGACAGCCCGGCTCTGCTCAGGGCCGAAGCGGTGGGCGACATCTACGTCGAAGAGGTCAGTGGCGACCTTTGGGTCGACCGCATCGCGGCAGGCGGCAACGTCGGGGTGAAGGTCGGCAATGGCGACCTGCTCGACGGCAACAGTCAGCTCTCGTACGACGAGCGCTCGCTGGCACAGTTGCGTGACCTGTGGGCCGACATGGGCCTCACCGGCAGCCAGGCGCAGGACGCCCTGGATCAGCAGCGCGAGGTGTTGGTCGAAGCGGGCAACTATGACTACGCCCGCTACTGGCGCCTGCGCAACCTGGCTGCCGTCGAGGGCGGTGGCTGGACGGCCGATGCCTTCGACACCCGCCAGGCGCTGCTCAACACGGCACAGATCGCTCAGCTCACCGAACTGGGCTGGAGCGCCGAGCAGATCGCCGAGGAGCAGTCCACCCGCGTGGCGGATTACCAGAGCCTGCACCAGCGTTTCGGTGGCGTTGCCTACGACGAGCATTACCAGTACCAGCTGTCCGCCGAGGATCAGGCACAGCTGGGTCAGACCGCTGCCTGGAGCGAGGACCAGCTGCGCTTCTCCATCGCCGCTTCGCTGCTCAACCGTGGCAGCGGCTCGACTGCGGTGGACGAGGCGATGAACATCGAAGGGCGTGATGTCACGCTGATCGCCAAGCGCATCGGCCGTCTGCTCGCCGACGACGTGGTCATCGACCTGAGCCAGGGCGCGGCCTCGCTGACCCAGGCCCAGCGTGCCGCGCTGGCTGGCGCCGAGCAGGACGACATCTACTTCGACGAGCACAACCCGCTGGTGATTCGCATCGCCCAGCGCGATGACGTCAACGTCAAGGCAGGCGGCATGCTGACCCTGACGGCCGAGGGCGATGTATTCCTCGGTGGCGAACAGGACTTCAACCTCTACGACGTACGCGGCGACTCGATCCGCATCAAGACCGACGGCAATATCGAAAGCGCCAATGGCAACAACCTGGTGATTCGTGGCCATGACGTGGTGCTCGAAGCCGCCAACGGTTCGATCGGCGGGCAGGGCGCAGTGAACCTCTCGGTCAGTGGCAGTCTCACCGCCCGTGGCAACAGCCTGAACCTGATCCACCATGGTGATCTGTCGATCCAGCGCCTGACCGGTCTCAATGGGCTCGACCTGACCGTGCTCGGCAATCTGCGTTCGGCGAGCCCGCTCGGCGAAAACCTGCTCGGTGGCGACATCGACCTCAAGGTCAGCGGCGACATCGGCAGCCGTGATGCCCGTGTGCAGATCGGCACCGGCAGTGCAGACGAGCGCATCAATCTGGATGTGGCCGGCGATGCCTGGATCGGCGGGCTGCAAGGCGTGAGCGCGCAGCCTGGCGTGTTGCGCTTTGCTCAGGCCAGTGTCGGCGGTGTGCTGGATATCGCTCAGGCTCGCGACCTGCAGCAGGACGGTGACTGGAGCCTGCGCGGTCTGGTGCTCGCTCTGTCGGGCAACTGGAGCATGGCGGAGGGTGTTCGGCTCTCCGCCGCTGATGGTGTGTTCGCCCGGCTGGGCGGTGTGGCGCGTCTGGCACGGGTCGAGGCGCTGGGTGCGGGGGCCGACCTGGATATCGAGGCGCTCAGCCTGGCAGCGGTGGCCGATGGCGACCGCTGGCTGGCGACCGATACCATTCGCCTGCGCAGCACGGGCGACGTCGGGGCTGCGGCACGATCCGTCACCCTCGGTGCGCGTGAGTTGCAGGTCGACAGCGGCACGGGCGCGCTTTACCTGCAACTGCTCGGGGGTGTGACAGGCGGTAGCCTGCGCAGCGCCGGCAGCCAGCACATCATCACGCAGGGTGACGTGACCCTGGCGGATATCGAAAGCCGCAATGCCGGACTGAGCATCGACGGCCAGGGCCTGCTGTCGGTCGAGGCCATCAAGGCCGCTGGTGCGATCGACATGAGTCGTCAGGCCGCCCTGCGTATCGGCAGCCTGGAGGCGGGTGGCGCCTGGACGCTGGACGGTCAGGCGGTGCAGGTCGACTCGGCGCAGGTCGGCGGTGACGTCGACATGACCCTGGGCGGCCGCTTGCATCTGGGCAGCCTGGACGCCGGTGGCGCCTGGACGCTGCAAGGCACCGAGGCCGAGATCGACAGCGCCGAGGTGGCGGGTCGGGTGGAGATGACCCTGAGCGGCGCGCTGAATCTCCAGCGCCTGGTCGGCCAGCAGGGCTGGCATCTGATGGCTGCCAGCGCGGACATCGAGTCGGCCGAACTGGCCGGCGCGGTGAGCCAGACTCTCTCGGGTTCGCTGCGTCAGGGCCGCCTGCTGGCGGGTGGAACCTGGACGCTGGACGGTCAGGCGGTGCAGGTCGACTCGGCGCAGGTGGGCGGTGACGTCGACATGACTCTGGGCGGCAGCCTGCAACTGGGCAGCCTGGACGCCGGTGGCGCCTGGACGCTGCAAGGCACCGAAGCCGAGATCGACAGCGCCGAGGTGGCGGGTCGGGTGGACATGACCCTGAGCGGCGCGCTGAATCTCCAGCGCCTGGTCGGCCAGCAGGACTGGGTGCTGTCAGCCGCCACGGCCGACATCGGCAACGCCTGGTTGCACGACGCGGCCGTGCTTCGGGTCGCCGACGACCTGCAGCTTGCGCAACTGACCACTGGCGGTGACGCCTCGTTGTACCTGGGCAGTGCTTCTTCGCTGGGTTCGCTGTCAGTCGGCGGCGACCTGCTGCTGTCGGTCGCGGGTCTGTTGAATCTGGATCGTGCCGACGTCGCGGGGCGTGCGCTGCTGCGTCATACCGGCGGCAGTGGTGATGCCCTGCGCTACACCACCCTGAACGTGGGCGAGACCCTCGACGTCGAGGGTGCCGGCGACTGGCAGGGCGGACAGGCGAACGTGGTGGGCGACGTGCGCTTCACTGTGGGCAGTGCCGATCTGGGCGTACTGGACAGCCAGACTGGCCATCTGTCGCTGGCGGCGCAGCGTGCCTTCGCCGCGGACGAGTTGCATAGCCGCCAGCAGTGGCTCGCATTGACGGCCGGGCACGTGGCGCTGGGCAATGCCAGTGCGACGGGCGCGCTCACCGTGCACAGCGGCAGCGACCTGAGCATCGCCAGCGGGCGCAGTGGTGCCGATCTGACGCTGACCACGGCCAGCGGCTCCCTGGGTACCATCCGCTTCGGCCTGCCGGTCGATCCGGCTGACCCGGCGCAACTGGTGCCCGCGCACCTGAAGGCCGCCGGCAATCTTCTGGCGCAGGCCGATGGCGACATTTTCGGTGGCAATGCCGAGGCCGACCTGGAGCTGCGTCTGATCGGGCGCAACCTGTCGCTCGGCCGGGCGCAGAGCCTGCTCGAGGACATCTTCCTGCAGGCCGGGGGCGATGCGGATCAGGGACACGGCAACATCACCGGTCAGGTGGTCGAGGCCAGGCGTGACGTCGGCATCGTCGCCAATGGCGATCTGAACATGCCGAGGGTCGTGTACGGACGCAACTACTCGCTGAAGGCCGGGCGCGACCTGACTGTGGGCCTCGGTGGCAACCTGGATATTTCCGGGATCGCCGAGGCCGGCCGTGACCTGCGTTTCGACATCGGTGGCATCGTCGACCTGCAGGGCGTCAAGGCTGGGCGTCACGTGTCCATTCGCTCGGGTCAGTACATCAATATCGACGAGTCGGTCGAGGCCGGTGGCAACATCTTCCTGGAAGCCCTCCATGGCGACATCAGCGTAGGCCAGGGTGTCCGCTCCAGCGGCCTGGACAGCTACGCTGGCGATACCCTTGCCGGCAACGTGGTGCTGAAGGCTTCCGGTGCGATTTCGACGCCGCTGATCGCAGCCGCCAATGGCAATGTCGAGGTCTCCGGCCAGCGTCTGCTGCTGGGGGATATCGAGTCGGCACAACGGGTCGATCTGCTCTCGCGCGGGCTCATTCAGGTGCGCACCAGCACCAGCGGTGGTGATCAGCACTGGCAGGCGGACGAGCAGATTCGTTTCGACAACCTGCTGGCCGGCGGTCAGGCGCTGCTCGACAGCCTGCTGGACATCCATGGCGGTCGCCTGCAGAGCGGCTCCAGCGCGATCCTGCAAGCCGGCGTGCGTGACGGCCGGATTGTTCCGGCGAGCATCGTGCTCGATACGGCGATCGCGCCCACTCTCAGCCTGTGGGCGGGCGATCTGGCCCATGTCGGCGACCTGTGGATCGGCCAGGCACTGGATGTGCACGCCCGTGAAGCGCGTCTTTATGGTCGCCACACCGGAGCCGGTCAGCTCGACCTGTGGATCGAGGGCAGTCGTGGTGGCGACCTGGCCGAGCGCCTGGACATGACCATGGCCGCCAGTCGCATCCTTTCGCCACGCCTCTACGTGGCCGACAGCACCCTCGTGACCAGCGCCGACTTCGTCGACATCCAGGATGCGGCAGGTGTCGAGCGTCTCTGGCTGGACACCGCCCAGGCGCAGATCCGCCTGGACAATGCCAGCCCGGCTTACCTCCGTGAGGCCGACGTGCAGCTGTACGAGCACGACAAGGCGTTCCGTCTGCAACAGGACGCGCTGATCACGCGTACCGACGCCTATGTGCTGCATCGCAAGATCACCCATCAGGTGCTGGTGCCGAACTTCAGCGAGAACCACGACAGTGCCCAGGGTGTGGAATACCAGGGCATCTCGGCGGCACGTTACGCCCAGCAGATGGGGTCTGCGGGCTACACCGCGGCGCGTCTGGGTGAGGTTCTGCTGCGCTTTGGCCTGCCGCAGTTGCCGGCGTTGTCGTGGACACCGGCCTGGGTCGGCCAGCCAGTGGACATGCAGATCAACCTGGACTTCGGCGCACGCGACGTGCTGAAGGACGATGCGCAAGAGGTGACACAGTGGTCGTTGTAGGCAGTATCAGGGATTGGCTGCGTGTACTGGCCTTGTCCGGGCTCTCGGGGCTGGCCTGCGCGCAGCAGCCTTTGCCACAGGGCGTGGAGGGATGGGTCGACCCGTCCCTGCAGCGTCAGCAGCAGGAGCGCCTGCGCGAGCGCCAGGCGATCGAAGAACGGGCGCGCCGCCAGGAGGTGCCGGCGCTGAGAGGCGACATGCCGGAAACCCAGACGCTGCCCGAGACCGGCGAGTCGTTCGAGTTGCGTGGCATCACCTTCAACGCGTCGGTGTACCTGGACCGCGACGAGCTGCAGCGCATCGCCAGCGGCTATGTCGGACGGCCTATTGGTTTCTCCGATCTCAACGCCCTGCTTCGGGCGGTCAACGCACGCTATGAGGCGTCCGGCCAGCTCACGGCCCGGGCCATCATACCGGCACAGACCCTGGAGGACGGGGTGCTGCGCGTGGTGCTGGTCGAAGCCAGGGTCGACAGTGTCACCTGGCGCTCGCCTCCCGTGCGGGTGCGAGAGGATTTCTACACCGATCGAGTGGCGATCAGCCCCGGAGAGGTGCTGGACAGTCCTGCCCTGATGACGGCCATCCAGCGTTTCAACGCCACCACGACGGGCCCGCAGATGACCGCCAACCTGGCGCCCGGCACCCGCTTCGGCACCACCCGCATCGACCTCGAGGCCATCGAGCCAGGCGCCCTGAGTGGTTCGCTGTTCGCCAACAACTATGGCAACGTCGGCACCGGACGCGAGCAGGTCGGGGGCAGCCTGAGCTGGTTCTCGCCGTTCGGCCTGGCCGATGCAGCGAACCTGCTGCTGGTGTCCTCGGCAGGCTCGCGGTATGCGAGCTTTCGTTACAGCGCGCCGGTCAACCGCAGTAACGGGGTGCTCTACGGCGAGTTCGGCAGCAACACGCTGACCATCGAAGAGGGGCCCCTGGCTGCGCTCAACATCGAAGGGGAGTCGCGCAGCTACACGCTCGGCTTCGATCAACCCTGGTGGGGCAGCGAGCGCTGGTTGTGGCTGACCGGCCTGGGTTATAGCCAGCAGCACTCGGAAAACACCCTGGAAGGCCTGCAGCTCAGCGAACTCGACAGCAATGAAGTCTTTCTGCGCGGGCAGGTGGAGTACCGCGGCGATACCTGGTACCTGAGCTATGAGCAACGCCTGCGTCAGGCCTCGGTGGACAACGCGGTGACTGGCGAAGGCGGCAGCTATTTCCTGACCAACGGCGAGGCCTATCTGGTTCGGCCCGTGGCCAGTCGGTTCGAATTCGTGACACGCCTGGGCTGGCAATATGCAGCCAGCCCCGAGGAACTGCCGGCGTCGCTGTACTACCAGTTCGGCGGGGTCAGCAGTGTGCGCGGCTATGACCCGGGGATCATTTCCTCGCCCTGGGGCGTCGTGCTGAATCTGGAGGCGCATTGGCGCATCGGCGAGCGCTGGCAGCCCTTCATCTTCCTCGACGCCGGGCGTGCGATGGAGCTGGGGGTGGCCGATGTCGATCTGCAGAGTGGCGGGGTGGGGCTGAACATGAACTGGGGACGCCATGTGAGCCTGAGCCTGATTGCCGCCAGCACCTTCAAGGATGTCGTTGCCGACCAGGATTCGAGCCAGTTGCTGGCCCAGATCGTCATTCGTTGAAACTCAACCAAACATCAGGAGAAACACCCATGACCACCCTGTTGCTCTACAAGGACATCAAGGCGCTGAATCGTGAGCAGCACCGTGCACTGAAGCTCAAACAGGCGGACAACTGCGATTTCGCCGCCGAGACACACCTGGTTCCGCTGGCCGGTCTGGAGTTCTTCCAGGCTTCGCGCCATTACCCGATTCTCTTCATCGGCAGCGGCGCCCAGACGGCCCCCATCGCGCTGCTCGGCCTCAAGGAAGGCCACAATGCCTTCCTCGAAGACAGCCGGCAGTGGCGTGCCAACAACTACGTGCCGGCGTTCGTGCGCCGCTATCCCTTCGTCCTCGCCCAGGACGAGGCCGACAAGCTCACCGTCTGCTTCGACGCCGCGTTCGCGGGCTGGAACCAGGACGAAGGGCGTGAACTGTTCGTCGAAGATGGCGGCAACAGCGAGTTCCTCGACGAAATGATCCAGTTCCTGCAGAACTTCTCGGCGGAGATGGAGCGTACCCGCGCCTTCGTGGAAAAACTGCATGAGCTGGAGCTGCTGCAGCCTCGCACCTTCAAGCTGACCCACAGCAGTGGCGAAAGCTTCGTGCTGAGTGACTTCCTGGCCGTGGACGAAGAGAAGTTCCTGGCGCTGGCCGATGACGTCGTGGTCGAGCTGCACAGGAGCGGCTTCCTGGGCTGGATCTATGCCCATCTGATTTCGCTGGGTAACGCCAATGCCCTGTTCGAATCCTACGTGCAGGAAAAGCTCGGCCAGCCTCGGGACGGTGAAGCGACCCGCCATTGACCTGGAGCGGGCGGCGCTGCCGCCGCCCGTCAGCCACGTCCCTTGGTACGTGTCTGGCCTGGCTCGGCGTGTTTTTCCAGGTGCTCGATGATTATCCCCGCGACATCCTTGCCGGTGGTCACTTCGATGCCTTCCAGTCCCGGCGAGGAATTCACCTCCATCACCAGCGGTCCGTGGTTGGAGCGCAGGATATCCACGCCGGCCACGTTCAGGCCCATCACCCGTGCGGCGCGTACGGCGGTCATGCGTTCTTCCGGGGTGATCTTGATCAGGCTGGCGCTGCCGCCACGGTGCAGGTTGGAGCGGAACTCGCCCGGCTTGGCCTGACGCTTCATCGCCGCGATCACCTTGTCACCGACCACGAAGCAGCGAATGTCGGCGCCGCCGGCCTCGCTGATGTACTCCTGCACCATGATGTCCTGCTTGAGGCCAAGGAAGGCCTCGATCACCGACTCGGCCGCCTTGGTCGTCTCGGCGAGTACCACGCCCATGCCCTGGGTGCCTTCCAGCACCTTGATCACCAAAGGCGCACCGCCGACCATCTGGATCAGATCCGGAATGTCGTCCGGCGAGTGGGCGAAACCGGTCACCGGCAGGCCGATGCCCTTGCGCGAAAGCAGTTGCAGCGCGCGCAGCTTGTCCCGCGAGCGGCTGATGGCCACCGACTCGTTGAGCGGGAACACACCCATCATCTCGAACTGGCGCAGCACCGCGCAGCCATAGAAGGTCACCGAGGCGCCGATACGCGGGATCACCGCATCGAACCCCTCCATGGCCTGGCCACGATAGTGGATCTGCGGTTTGTGGCTGGCGATATTCATGTAGGCGCGCAAGGTGTCGATGACCACCATTTCATGACCGCGCTGCTGGCCGGCCTCCACCAGACGGCGAGTGGAATACAGGCGCGGGTTGCGCGACAGCACGGCGATCTTCATTGGACACCTGGGAGTGAGGGAGGCAGGGCGGGTTTGTCTTGTACGTAACTGAGCGCCGGGTTGACCAGCAGATGCCCGGTGACCAGTGCCTTGGATCCGAGCAATACGCGGTAACGCATGGTCTTGCGACAGGCCAGGGTGAACTCCACCGGCCACAGGCGATTACCCAGGGCCAGTTCGGTGCGGATCACGTAGCGGTTCTGTACCTGGCCGTTGGAACTCTTGATGCGTTTGACCGACACCAGGGGCGCTTCGCAGCGATGGCGACGCTGCACCTGAGTACCCAGGTAGGCGGTGAAGCGTACCCAGTCCTCGCCGTCACGCTGGAAAGGCTGGATGTCGCTGGCATGCAGGCTGGAGGTGCTGGCGCCGGTGTCGATCTTGGCGCGCAGACCAACGATGCCGAGCTGCGGCAGGTTGATCCATTCACGCAGGCCGATCACGCTGAGTGGGTCGATGCTGTTCAAAACGACAGTGTTCCCCCGTGACTGACAGGGCCTATGATTCCGCGCATTCTAGATGCGCCGTGTGACAACTGCATCAGGCAGTGCGCGCGCGTGATGGATGAAACCAACAGAGTGTGAAATGAGCGAGAAAGACGACGACAGGATTCGCCTGGACAAGTGGTTGTGGGCTGCACGCTTTTACAAGACCCGTGCCCTGTGCAAGGCGGCCATAGAAGGTGGCAAGGTGCACCACCGTGGCGAGCGCTGCAAGCCTGGCAAGGAGCCGAAGATCGGCGATGAATACGTGCTGCGCACCGGTTTCGATGAACGTACCGTCGTCGTGCTGGCGCTCTCCAGCGTCCGCCGTGGCGCCCCCGAAGCGCAGTTGCTCTATCGCGAGACCGAGGAAAGCATCGCACGCCGCGAACAGGCTGCGGCGCTGCGCAAGGCTGGCGCGCTCGGTGTGCAGACCGATGGCCGGCCGAGCAAGAAGCAGCGCCGGCAGATTCACCAGTTCAACGAACAGCAGGGTGGAGGTCTGCGCCATCCCTGGGCGGATGAAGAGTAGGGGGTCGCGGAGCCGCCTCGTGTTACGCCACCGATCAACTGTCGGCCGGACGGTTTTTCGCAGGGTGCGCCGTGCGCACCAGGCAAGCTTTGCGGGCTTCGCGGTGCGCATGGCGCACCCTGCCCCAATGTCGGTCAGCGGCCGCTGACGATGCTCAGGTTGCCCAGCAGCGGTAGCCTGGTCAGGCGCGAGGTGATCGGCAGGGTGATCCTCTCCAGCCATTCGCTGGCGTGGTAGCCGAGAGGGGTATGGCAACCCCAGGCCAGTGCCAGCAGGCTCAGGAAGACGCCGCCGACGAAGGCATCCGAGCCCCAGTGGGCGCCAGCTACCAGGCGCGGCAGCATGCCGATCACGGCGATCGCCCAGACCAGCAGCAGGCGCCAGTTGCGGGCGAAGAAGGTCATGAACAACGCCCAGATCAGCAGTACCGAGGCATGGTCGCCAGGGAAGCTGCGGCTGGCGCTGTCCTTGAGATCCCAGCGCTCTTCCCAGGCCGGAAACAGTTCGGTCAGGCGTGCACTGCCCTCGACCACCAGCGAAGCACTGGGACGCTGCCAGCCCAGGGCCTTGACCAGTTCGGCGAAGCCCACGCGCAATAAAAGCAGGGTGATCAGAGCGGTGAGAAAGGCATACAGCGCGCGGCGAACCTGCGGGCCGTCGAAGACCAGGTTCGCCTTGAGCATCACTGCCAGCATCACCAGGCCGACACCGGCGTCGACCGGGCGCATGCTGCCGATGGCCCAGACCCTGGCCCACAGGCCGGCGGCATGCACCGGGTCGTTGAGCAGCTTGAACAGCCACAGGTCGAAGGCATCCCACAGGTCGCGAGTGGGCTGCCATATCCAGCTGACCAGCAGCGCGATGGCCACGACATGGCAGACCAGCATGGCGCGCGGGCGCCAGTGGCGATTGATGAATGTGCTCGACATGGAAAGTCCCTTTGCAGATTGATGACCTGGCTCACCCTGGCGCGCGGATGATAGGCAGTGAGGGCGGGGGAACAAGGGCGGCTGAACATTTGTTCAGGCAGTGTTCAGGGACTTTCCTGTATGGCGAGGGCGGGTTCACATGACGTTCGGGCCGTGGTTGTGCAGGCGTTTATGCAGGGCATCGCTTGCCACCAGGAGGATGTGCGCCTGTTCGCCGAGAGGGTGCGGCAGTGGCTCGCACGAGCGCTTGGCCAGTCTCGGCCAGGGAAACGCCGAAAGCCCCCGTCATTCCCGCCTGGGTGGGGATGACCACTGTTTCAGACCATCCCAGGCCGATAACGAGACGCTGTCGGCCGAGCAGCGGGCCGCCAAGGACGCCAGGGATGTTCTGAAAAAGCCATTTATCGTCGCTCTCGCGAAGGCGGAGCACAGGAATTTTGCAGGTTCTGGATTCCCGCCTACGCGGGAATGATGGCTTTTTCAGAGTTTCCCTGGCTTTCAGAGCCCCTGTTCTTCCCTGTCGGGAAATGGAGTGACCAGGCTGGCACGATGCCGGGTTTGAGCCCACTGGAGTCAGGCTCAGGCATGTGGCTGGTAGTCATAGACTCTATCGTTCCTGGATGCGAACTGATGGTTGTATTGGTGATCAGCAATAGCCTTCTCCTCCATGTGACGTTGATCGTCCCAGTGTTGCCGGATGTAGACCTGAATATGCTGGGGGAGCTGTTCCACCTGTTGGAGGTTGCTGTGGTTGGTTTCGTTGTATTGCTTCAGACACCAGCCAGCGAAGGCACTGCGAAGCATGTCTGGCGACTGCCCCAGCAGGTGGTTCTTGAATTCATCGGGGGCCAGGCCATTCTGGAAAAGGGCCTTTTTCGTGAAACTTGGGATCATGTGTGCTTCAGGGGGGAGGGCAGCGGCTCCAGACTGCGCTGACATGAAATAATTCTTCCACCGAAGCAAGCGGGACATGTCGAAGAAGTGCGCACCTTTGCCGGGTTTGACATTGATATGGCAGACGTTCTGAGCGTCTCTGGGCAGTGAGCCGTCATGAATGAAAAAGTGTTCCCAAAGCAGGGCCTGGGCTTTCTGGGGCCAAGGGTCGACGACGATGATCGGCTCGACACGTTTGCCGAGTCCGTTCTCGACGATGTCTATGTCCTCCATGTTCTTCCAGACGACTACGAAGGCATGATCCGTGCGCGTTGCGCTGGTAATGGCAACGGTCATGAGCGGTCAAAATATTCTCGACAGAGGACGTACGCCAGGTCAGCTCTTTCTCCGCAGTTGCCGACGCCCATTTGCAGGGCAGAAAAAGCGGAGCGCCTCGGCTTGTAGGTTTCAATACCGTCAAGGATCTGGCGTGCCCCGTAGGTATTGGTGGCCATGTGGCGAACCGCGTTCAGTCGATAGAAGTTGGCATGGTCTGTTTCAAAATTATTGGGAAGAACTTCAGGCTTGTTGTCTGCACGCTGATTGCCTGCGCCATTCCAGTACAGGCCTTTTACGGAATGAATGATCATGTCGGCGACGATCAGGGCTTTGTAAAACTCATCGGGTACTTCGATTCTGATGCTTGGCATGGTCAATCCTTTGGGGGGCTCGCAATCATCGTGAGAACGCCTTGCGGGTCGGCGTGCGCTTGTCGGCGTACCCGATACCGGCAAAGGTCATTTGCCTCATCGGGAAATCGGGCAACGGATCCGGCGTATTCCACCACGAATGAGAAGCTTTCTCATGAATTCCCTGCGGCCGTTCAGTCGTCGTTCAGTGCCATCCCCGCGATGCGAGCAGCGCTGCATGACGTCCGGGCCTTGGTTGTGCAGGCGTTTGTGCATAAAATCGCCAGCCTTTTTTGCAGACACCAGGGCCCGCCGCTATGAACGACTTCAGTCAACGCTTCCTCTTCGATGACACCGATGTGCGTGGCGAGATGGTCGCTCTGCGCGAGAGCTATGCGCATGTACTGGCCAAGCACGCCTACCCGCAGCCGGTGGCGCAACTGCTCGGCGAACTGATGGCCGCCGCCGCGCTGCTGGTCGGCACTCTCAAGTTCGACGGTCTGCTGGTGTTGCAGGCGCGCTCGGAGGGCCCGCTGTCGTTGCTGATGGTGGAATGCTCCAGCGCACGTGAACTGCGTGGCATCGCTCGCTACGACGCCGAGCGCATCGGTGACGATGCCGAGTTGCAGAGTCTGATGCCCAACGGCGTGCTGGCCATCACCATCGATCCGACTCGTGGCCAGCGTTACCAGGGCATCGTCGATCTCGACGGCGTCGACCTGGCCGAGTGCCTGTCCAACTACTTCGCCAGCTCCGAGCAGTTGCCGACCCGCTTCTGGCTCAAGGCCGACGGTCAGCGCGCCCGTGGTCTGCTGTTGCAGCAACTGCCGCCGCACCATCAGACCGAGCCCGAGGCCCGCCAGGAAAGCTGGAATCATGTGCTGACCCTGGCCGATACCCTGACCGCCGAAGAGCTGCTCGGCCTGGACAACCCGACCCTGTTGCACCGCCTCTATCATGAAGAGAACGTGCGCCTGTTCGACGAGCAGACGCTGCAGTTCCGCTGCAGTTGCTCGCGTGAGCGCTCGGCCAGCGCGCTGGCCAGCCTGGGCCAGGCCGATGCCGAGCTGCTGCTGGCCGAGCAGGGCGGCAGCGTGGTGATCGATTGCCAGTTCTGTAATGAGCGCTATGAATTCGACGCTGCCGATATTGCTCAGCTGTTCGCCGGCGGTGGCAGTGAGGCACCGTCGCAGACGCGTCATTGATGTTCTTTTCTAAACGATAGGCGTTCTCTATCAGATCGGAGGCTGCCAAGCAGTTCGCTTTTCTGGCATACTCCCGCGACTTTTTTACCGTGTAGCGCAGTTGCCCCTGCGCTACACAACGTTCGGAAGACTCGGCCAGCGGCCGACGGGACCCTCATGACGCAAGCCAACAACGCCGTGTACACCAACATCAGCGCCGCGCAACTGGTCGAAGAAGCCATTCGCCGTGGCGAGGGTGAACTGGCCGCCAACGGTGCACTGGTCGTTCGCACCGGTCATCGCACCGGCCGCTCGCCGGCTGACCGCTTCATCGTTCAGGAGCCGAGTACCGAGGCGCAGATCGCCTGGGGCAACATCAACCGCCCGTTCCCGGCCGACAAGTTCGACGCCCTGTGGGATCGCGTCGAGGCGTTCAACAACGCGCAGGAGCACTTCGTCTCCCACGTGCATGTCGGTTCCGCCGAAGAACATTACCTGCCGGTGAAGATGACCACCGCCACTGCCTGGCAAAACCTGTTCGGCCGTCAGCTGTTCATCAACCCGCCTGCCTACAACCCGGCTGGCCGCACCGAGTGGCAAGTGCTCAACGTCGCCAACTTCGAGTGCGTGCCGGAGCGTGATGGCACCAACTCCGATGGCTGCGTGATCATCAACTTCGCTGCCAGGAAGGTGCTGATCGCCGGTATGCGTTACGCCGGTGAAATGAAGAAGGCCATGTTCTCCGTGCAGAACTTCCTGCTGCCGGAAAAGGACGTGCTGCCGATGCACTGCGCCGCCAACATTGGCGAAGAGGGTGATGTGACCCTGTTCTTCGGTCTGTCCGGTACCGGCAAGACCACCTTGTCCGCCGACGAATCGCGTTACCTGATCGGTGACGACGAGCACGGCTGGGGCGAGGGCGTGGTGTTCAACGTAGAAGGCGGC
This sequence comes from Ectopseudomonas oleovorans, assembly GCA_045291465.1. Taxonomy (GTDB): domain Bacteria; phylum Pseudomonadota; class Gammaproteobacteria; order Pseudomonadales; family Pseudomonadaceae; genus Aquipseudomonas; species Aquipseudomonas oleovorans_B. The sequence continues at coordinate 822,866 of CP152345.1, forward strand.
TGCTACGCCAAGTGCATCGACCTGTCCGAGAAGAACGAGCCGGTGATCTGGAAAGCCATCCAGTTCGGCACCGTGCTGGAAAACGTCGTGCTGGACGAAGCGCGTGTCCCGGACTATTCCGACGACAGCCTGACCCAGAACAGCCGCGCGGCCTACCCGCTGGAGTACGTCGAGAAGCGCAGCGAGAAGAACCTGGGCGGTGAGCCCAACGCGGTGATCTTCCTGACCTGCGACCTGACCGGCGTACTGCCGCCGGTGTCGATCCTCAACAACGAGCAGGCGGCCTACCACTTCCTGTCCGGCTACACTGCGCTGGTCGGTTCCACCGAGATGGGTTCGGGCGGCGGCATCAAGTCGACCTTCTCCACCTGCTTCGGCGCTCCGTTCTTCCCGCGTCCGGCCGGTGTGTACGCCGAGCTGCTGATCAAGCGCATCAATGCCTTCGGCTCCAAGGTCTACCTGGTCAACACCGGTTGGACCGGCGGTGGCTACGGCGTCGGCAAGCGTTTCAATATCCCGACCACCCGTGGTGTCATCGCTGCGATCCAGAGCGGTGCACTGATCGGTGCCGAGACCGAGCACCTGCCGATCATCAACCTGGATGTGCCGAAGTCGGTTCCGGGCGTCGAAACCAGCCTGCTCAACCCGCGCAACACCTGGGCAGACAAGAACGCCTACGACGAAGCCGCCAAGGGCCTGGCCAAGCTGTTCATCGACAACTTCCAGAAGTTCGATGTCAGCGACGCCATCAAGAACGCCGGCCCGCAGCTGTAAGCTCGCGCCATGTTCTGACAGAGCCGCCTTCGGGCGGCTCTGTCGTAGTTGGAGGCTGGGTGCCGCGTAGGGCGGGTGAAACCCGCCGTGGCCAGAAGTGGCGGGTTTCACCCGCCCTACAAGCTTCGGTAGGCTTGAAGCGTGTGGTTGCTTCAACGGAGTGACAGCAGATGTCCACCCTCAAGCGTGTCTTCGGTTTCGATCGGCTGCGTCCTGGTCAGGAAACGGTGATCAGTGCCGTGCTCGACGGTCGTTCGGCGGCGGCGATCTTCCCCACGGGCTCGGGCAAGTCCCTGTGCTATCAGCTGCCGGCGCTGCACCTGCCGCATCTGACCCTGGTGATCTCGCCGCTGCTGGCGCTGATGCAGGATCAACTGGCCTTCCTCCATGCCCATGGCATCGCGGCTGCCAGCATCGATTCGGCGCAGAGTCGCGAGCAGGTCGCGGAGGTCATGAGTCGTGCTCGCAGCGGTGAGCTGAAGATCCTGATGATCTCGGTGGAGCGTCTGAAGAACGAGCGCTTTCGCAGTTTCATCGCCCAGGTACCGGTTTCCCTGCTGGTGGTCGACGAGGCTCACTGCATCTCCGAATGGGGCCACAACTTCCGTCCGGACTACCTCAAGCTGCCCGACTACCAGCGCCAGTTCGGTATTGGCCAGGTGTTGCTGCTCACTGCCACGGCCACGCCGAAAGTCATCGCCGACATGCGCGACAAGTTCGCCATTGCCGAAGCTGATGTGGTCACCACCGGTTTCTACCGTGCCAACCTCGATCTGCTGGTCGAGCCTGTTCCTGGCGGACTCAGGTTGCAGCGTCTGCAGCAATGGCTGGCGCCGCGTCGCGACCAGGCGAGCATCGTCTATGTCACCCAGCAGAAGACTGCCGAGCAGGTCGCCGAGCGCCTGCGGAGCCAGGGCCTGGCCGCAAGCGCCTATCACGCCGGCATGGCACATGAGGTGCGCGAGTCGATCCAGCGGCGTTTCATGGCTGGCGAGCTGGCGTGCATCGTCGCCACCATCGCCTTCGGCATGGGCATCGACAAGCGCGACATCCGCAACGTGGTGCACTTCGACCTGCCCAAGTCGGTGGAGAACTACAGTCAGGAAATCGGTCGTGCGGGGCGTGACGGCCAGGGTTCCGACTGCCTGGTGCTGGCCAGTCGTGACGGTCTCAACGTGCTGGAGAACTTCGTCTACGGCGACACCCCGGAGCTGAGCGGGATTCGCGCCGTGCTCGATGACCTGCGTGCGGTCGGTACGGGAGGGCAGTGGGAGCTGATGCCGGGTCAGCTCTCCGAGCAGAGCAACATCCGTGCGCTGCCGCTCAAGACCTTGCTGGTGCAGCTCGAACTGCGCGGCATCATCGCGCCGCGTTATGCCTATTTCGCCGAGTACCGCTTCAAGCTGCTGCTGAACGACGAGGACACGCTGTTGGCGAAGTTCGAGGGCGAGCGGCGCCAGTTCGTCGAGACCGTCCTGGTCGGTTCGCGTCGCGCGCGCACCTGGTACACCCTGGATTTCGACGTGCTTCACCGCGACCATGGCGCCGAGCGTGCGCGGGTGATCAAGGCGCTGGACTACTTCCAGGAAAAGGGCTGGGTCGAGCTGGAAAGCAGGCAGATGACCGAGGTCTACGCCGTGCTCGATGGCGACTTCGATGTCGAAGCCCAGGCGGATGATCTGCATGCGCACTTTCGCGCCCATGAGGCCAGCGAGATCGCCCGCATCCAGGCCATGCTCGCGCTGTTCGAGAGCCGCGAATGCCTGAGCCGGCGCCTGGCACTGTACTTCGGTGATGTGCAGGCACCCGAGCATTGCGGGCATTGCTCGGTGTGCCGTGGGCATGTCGCGAGTCTGCCGCCAGCGCCCGAGCTGCCGCCGTTGAGCGGTCGTGATGCGCAGGCGCTGTGCGCCGCCTTCGTCGAGAAACACCGGCAGCATGCCGGGCTCGCGCCGAGCCAGGAGTGTCTGACGCGTTTTCTCTGCGGCGTGACCACGCCCCTGTTCACCAGGCTCAAGGCACGCCAGCTGGCCGGCTTCGCTGCCCTGGAAGACTACCCCTACGCCGAAGTGCGCGATTGGTTGGGGGCATAGGGTGCGCCGTGCGCACCATCGGCGCTCGGGTTCGGTGTGCGCAGCGCACCCTACGGGGTAGCGCGTTGTCCTTCGGCCAGCGTCCAGTCCACCAGCTCGCGTGACAGGCGATCTCCCGCCTGGCCGAAGGCGGCCACCACCGAGTCGATCGAGGTACCACTCGCCGCCTGGCTGACGCTGAAACGGCGGCTGGCGAGGATGCGCTGATCGCGTGCATCCACCAGGCGCGCATCCAGCTGGATCAGTACCTCGGGGACGCCGTCGCGGTACTGGCTGTGGAAGCTGCGCAGATCGCTGACCAGTTCCAGGTCGGCTTGCAGGCGCTGTTCATCGTTGCTCAGCGCCTGGATGCGGCCATCGTCCTGGAAGGCATCGAGCAGGCGGCCGCGCAGCAACTGCGATGTGCGTTCGCTCCAGCGTACGCCCTGGTAGGTGTTGACCCGCCCAGGCTCGGGCAGCACGACGATGCGCGTGCCGTCGAGCAACTGGTTGCTGATCGGGCTGCTCACCCGCAATGACCAGTCGACGCGTTGCGTCTGCGCGGGCAGCGTGTTGGCCGGTAGCAGGTAGATATCCAGCGGTTCACTCTGCGGCAGGATCGAGCAGGCGCCGAGCAGGCCGGCGGCCAGCAGCAGGGACAGACGCTTCATGGTTGGAACTCCTTGATGCTGTCGTTGCGCAGCAGGTAGCCGGTGGGATCCTGCTCCAGGCGGCGGGAGAAGCCGCGCAGGGCTCCGAGGGTGTCGCGCAGTTCGCCAATCGCAGGGCCAGCTCGCCGAGGCCCTGCATGCCGTTGTCCAGTGCGCTGCGGTTGTTCTGCAACAGCTCCTCGATATTGCGACTGCTGCGTTCCAGCGAGGCCATCAGACGTTCGGCATTTGCCAGCACCTGGCTGCCCTGGCCATCGAGCAGGCGATTGGCCGTGCGCATCAGCTCGGCCGCTTCGCGTGTGGCCGCGCCAGCCTGCTGCAGGGCGGCGCTGAGTTCGTCACGCTGTTCGGCAATGCCGGCGGTGGCCTGTTCCAGATTCTCCAGAGTACGCGATACCCGGTCGGCGTTCTCGCGCGACAGGATGCGATTGGCTCGGTTGAGCAGGCGGGTGATGCTGCTCACCAGGTCTTCACCGTTGGCCATCAACCGTGACAGCGGCGAGCGATCAGCGATGATGATGCCGGGCTGGCCGTCCTGCCCCTCCAGGGGGGCTCTCCGGGCTGCCGCCGTGCAGCTGGATTACCGCCAGGCCGGTGATCCCGGTGATCGCCAGGCGGGCGCGGGTATCCTGCTTGATCGGCGTATGGCCGACGATGCGAATGCGTGCGCGCACGGTGCGTGGGTCGTTCGGGTCGAGGCCGAGGCTGATCACGTCACCCACCTTGATCCCGCTGTACTGCACGGCGCTGCCCTGCGACAGGCCGGTGACGGCCTCGTTGAAGATCACCTCGTAGTCGGTGACGGCGCGATCGGCTCCGGCCTTGTTCAGCCACAGACCGAACAGCAACGCGGCGCCCACCGTGAGTACGGTGAACAGGCCGATCAGCACATGGTGGGCTCTGGGTTCCATTCATCGACTCCCTGCCGCCGTGGCGGCCTGTGCAGCCGCGCGTCCACGCGGGCCGTGAAAATATTCCTGAATCCAGGCGTCGTCGGTGGCAGCCACCACGTCCAGGCGGTCGGCCACCAGCACTTTCTTCTGTGCCAGCACCGCGACCCGGTCGCAGATGCTGTAGAGGGTGTCCAGGTCGTGGGTCACCAGAAACACGCTCAGCCCCAGGCTGTCGCTCAGGGTGCGGATCAATTGGTCGAACGCCGCTGCGCCGATAGGGTCGAGGCCGGCGGTGGGTTCGTCGAGAAACAGGATGTCCGGATCGAGCGCCAGGGCACGGGCCAGGGCGGCCCGCTTGACCATACCGCCGGACAGCGAGCTGGGGTACTTGCTGCCGGCGTCCTGGGGCAGGCCGGCGAGGGCGATCTTGACCCTGGCCAGGCGTTCGGCTGCCGCACGTGACAGGCCGGCATGCTCGATCAGCGGCAGGGCGATGTTCTCGCTGACCGTCAGTGACGAGAACAGCGCACCGCGCTGGTAGAGCACGCCGAAGCGCCGCTCCAGTTGCGAGCGGCGTTCGGCCGGCAGGCTCAGCAGCTCTTCGCCAAATACCCGGACGGTGCCGGCATTGGGCTGGCGCAGGCCGACGATGCTGCGCAGCAGTACCGACTTGCCGGTACCGGAGCCGCCGACCACGCCGAGGATTTCACCGCGATACAGGTCGAAATCCAGGTGCTCGTGCACCACCTGGCTACCGAAGCGGTTGCTCAGGTCACGCACCTCGATGACCTTGTCCCGGCTCACCAGCCCATCTCCATCAGGAACAGCGCCGCCAGGGCGTCGAGCAGAATGACCACGAAGATCGACTGTACCACCGCCGAGGTGGTGTGCTCGCCCACCGATTGCGCGCTGCCGCTGACCTTGAAACCCTCCTGGCAGCCGATCAGGGCGATCAGGAAGGCGAAGATCGGTGCCTTGAGCAGGCCGACGAGGAAGTGCCGCAGCAGGTCGCTCTCCTGCAGGATCGACAGGTACATGGTCGTTGGAATGTCCAGTGCCAGGGCGCACACCAGGCCGCCGCCGAGCATGCCGCTGAGCATGGCGATGAAGGTCAGGATCGGCAGCGCGATCAGCATCGCGAACACCCTTGGCAGCACCAGCAGTTCCACCGGACTGAGGCCCAGGGTGCGGATTGCATCGATCTCCTCGTTGGCCTTCATCGAGCCGATCTGTGCGGTGAAGGCGCTGGCGGTGCGGCCGGCCATGAGGATGGCGGTGAGCAATACGCCGAACTCGCGCAGGAAGGAGAAGGCGACCAGGTTCACCGTGTAGATGCTGGCGCCGAAGTCGGCGAGGATGGTCGCGCCGAGAAAGGCCACCACCGCGCCGACCAGGAACGTCAGCAGGGCGACGATGGGCACGGCATTCAGACCGCATTGCTCCAGGTGCGCAGCCAGCGAAGTCAGGCGCCAGCGCCTCGGACGTACCAGTATTGCCAGCATGCCGGCCAGGGTCAGCCCCATGAAGCCGAGCAGCGAACGGCTCTGGTGCCACAGGTTTTCGACCACTTCACCGATATGCCCCAGCACCTCGCGCACTACCGACGGTTCTGTCGGGGGTTGCGCCTGTTGGCTGTCGGCCATGGCATCGGCCACGGCCAGCAACAGTGCGCGACGTTGCTCGCTGAGTCCGGCCTGCTGGCTGAGCTGGCGCAGGCGCCCGCTGCCGAACAGTTCCACCAGCAACGCCGCGCCAGCGGTATCCAGCGCGGCCAGCTCGCTCAGGTCGACGGCTTCCTCACCTCGTAGGCGCCCGCGCAGGGCCAGCACCTGGGGTTCGAGCCGGGCGTAATGGGCCAGCGTCCAGTCACCACCCAGCCGCAGGCCGCTGGCGGCGTCCGTGCTGCTGCTCTGGTGCGTGGTCAGGTAGGGAGTGGTCATCGCCACAGCTTAGCGCCGCAGAGGCGTCTGCGACCAGCGCAGCGTTCACGAGATGCCCAGGGCTTCCTCCTCGGCCAGTTGCCGGATATAGGCGGCGAAGCCAGGATCTTCGCCGCGCAGCAACTGCGGCAGGCGTTGGCGGAAGTCCTCGCGGCGACTCCACTCACGCATGTAGTCCTCCCAGGAGTGCCAGCGGCGCCGACGTTTCTCGTCCATGTTCGGCTCGTAGAGCAGCAGGTAGGCGCGCTCGAACAGCGAGACCAGCATGTCGAAGATCACCAGCATGCGCTCCTGCTGCTCTTCGCTGAGGTCGGCCGTGGCGTGCTGGCTGCGCAGGCGCAGATCCGGGTTGGCCAGCACCACTTCGAGAAAGTCGATGTAGGCATCGGACACCTGCTGCCAGGTGGCGTCTTCCTCGTTCTGCCTCTCCTTGCGCTGCTCGATGAGAAACACGCTGATGGCGAAGGGCAGCGCCACGACGGTGACGATATAGGACAGCAATTCCCAGGTAGCCAGGCTCATGACGCTTCTCGCAGGTTGTTCGTGGGCAAGACCCGCCACGGAGGCCAGCGCCCATGGCCTTTCACAACGTCGCTCCATGGGCGAACGCATCTTTCTCTCTGGCGTTGCGCCGCATGATGCAGCCCGACGCCAGGGTAGAGGAAGTCTCTGTCTGTCCTGTCGGTTTTCCCGAGTGCATCGATGGCCTGTCCACTGCCAGTCGACGTCCTCAGAATTTCGTCTGCATGCCAAGCCGCAAGGTGCGCCCGGGTGCAGGCATCAGGCTCTGAGCGAGAGGGTCGAGGTAATACTGATCCGTGAGATTCTGTACCGAGGCCCGCAGCTCGGTGGCGCCGAGCAGCCTGTAGGTGAGAAACAGATCGTAGACCTTTATCGGGTGGTAGTTGATCTGCCAGGTGGTTGGGCCGGTATGCCAGGGTTCGTCCTGCCTGGCGGTAGGGCCGGAGGTGTAGGTCATGCGCCCACCGAGCGTGAGGCTCTGATCGAGCAGGCGCAGGCCGACGGTCAGGTTGGTCGAACGTTTGGGTGGGTTGTGGGTGTTGGCGTAAGAGCCCATGAAGCTTCCCGATGTGCAGTTTGGCGTGTTTTCCGTCGGCTGATCCTGATGTGCACTGGCACGCAGTTTTGCCGCGAAGGCCGAGTCACAGGTATGGACTTTCAGATAGTGCGTCGTCGACAGATGGGCGAAGACGCCGCCTGCGTCATAGTCGGACTGCAGCTCCAGGCCGCGGGTGCGATAGCTGTCGGCGTTGCTGAAGGTCATCGTTCCGTTGGTGGTGGGGTCGTAGTAGCGGCTGACGTAGTTGACGATCTTGTTGTCGAAGTAGGCCAGGCGGATGGCCGACGCGTCGCGGTCTTTCAGCAGATCGTTGCGCATCAGGCTACCTCCGACTTCCCAGGTATTCGAGCGCTCGGGTTTCAGGTTCCTGCCTGGCTTCACTTGCAGGGTGCCGCGGCTGGTCTCGAACAGCGAGGGCATACGCAGCCCCTGGGTATGGGAGGCATAGACCAGGGCGTTGGGTAGCGCCTCGAAGGCGATGCCGAAGCTTGGGGAGAAGCCCTGTGCGGCATGAGCCTGCTTCCCGGCATGATCATAGCCAACGACGGTGTCCATGGTTCGAGGGGGAGAGACCCGCACTCTGGCCGCGCTGATCTCGTCGAAAGGAATGCCCTCGAACGGATAGTTGCTGTTTTCGGCAACGATACCGTTGTGCAGCCGCGGGTCGGTGGCGTCCGTGTATTGGCCGTGCTGATCGGGGAACCATCTCATCGAGCCGATGTGCCCATGCTCGGGGCTGCGCACACTGATGGAACGCAAGGTGCGCTCTTCGCGGCGAGCCGTGGAGGTGATGCCGTTATCTTCCGTGCGGAAACGGCTGTAGCGGCCACCGCTCCATAACGTCAGTCGCTCGATGGGGCGATACTCCAGCTTGCCATTGAGACTGAACTCTCTGCGTGATGCATCACGCAGGGTGCGGTTGGCGTTGACGTCATGAATGGTCGTGAGTACGCCTTTCTGTGGCCCTATGTTCTCGAACTGAAGTGCGCCTCCCAGGTCGAGTCGGAACGCTCCGTAGCCTGTCTTGAGTTCCGATGCGTTGTTCAGCTCGCCACCGATGCGGCGGTTGTCCAGACGTGTCCAGCCACGATCGGTGATATAGAGCTCGGAGCGTGGTGGTTCTACCGACGAAAGCGTGGCGCTCCTGGCTCGGGTCATCCACAGTTTGGCATTCAGATCCACCAGCGGATTGGCGTGTGGCTGGTAGTCGTATCCGGCCGTGTAGGCATCGATCTTCATCCTGTTCAGGGGGTACTGATAGATACCCGCCGTGCCGTCGCGAAATATGTCCGATGGCATGATTTCTCCGGCCTGGCCGTCATAGCGCCGGTAGCCGAGGTGCAGGCTTTGTTCGTCAGTCAGCCGCAAGGTCGTCTTGAGCAGGTACGACTCGGTCTGGTTGGATGAGTTGAGAACTTCGTCGCCTGCCTTGTAGATCGTTGTGACGCCACGCATCTCATCGGCACGCTCATCCCGGGTGCGGTAACGGTTCTGGCCTTTTCTGCCGGAAAAATAGTTGCCCTGACCGCGTTGGGCGTACCCGGCGACCAGGTCCAGGTCATCGTTCGTATAGGCGAACGCGGCACTCCCCGCTTTCGCCTGGGACGTGTGCAACTTGCCCCGCTTGCGACGCGGTGTGGTCAGCAGGAAGTGATCCTCTTCCAGATCCTCCATGTCTTCGATGTCCATCGAGGGGGCACTGCGGCTGCGATGTGCTGCCTTGACGCCGTTGTTCCAGATACTCCCGGTCAGGCGCAGGCCCACGTCATGGTCATCTTTCAGGATGTCCTTCACACCGATGGTCTGGATATCCACAGTGCCTCCGATTGCCCCCGACCTGACCGTGGGGCCCTTGTGGATGCTCACGCTGCTGATCAGATCCGGGTCGATGTAACTGCGTTGCTGAGTGCCCGCGTATCCCCGGTATACGTCGAGCGCCTGCTCTGAACCATCGACCCTCACCGCGACACGGCTCTGTCCCTGGACGCCTCGGATATTGACGTCCAGGCCCCCACCGTTGCGGCTGTCGCCGACCTGTACCCCAGGCACTCCCTTGAGCAGGTCGCCTGTCGAAACCTGGCCGAACCGTTCGATATCCGCAGGGGAAAGGTGTACGGAGCTGCGAGGCTCACTGTAACTGTCCAACTCCGAACCCCGGATGATGGCTGGCGGCAGTGTGGTCACATCGCTCGGCGCGCGCCCCTGTGGTAACAGCATGTAGGTACCGGGTGATCCTGCAACCACATGCAGTTCGACGTTTTCCAGCAGGCGTTGCAGGCCGTCGCGCGCGGTGTAGCGGCCATTCAGTGCTGGCGCCATGTGGCCGCGAACCCATTGCGGATCGAAGCTCAGAAGCAGGCCCGACTGCTCGGCGAAGAGCCCCAGGGATGTGCCCAGCGCCCCCTCGGCGATGCTGTAGTCATGGATCGTTTCATTGTCCAGAAGCGGCGTGACCCTGGCCTGGGCTGGCTCGGCAGGGCTGGCCTCGATCGAGCCGCCACAGAGCAATGTGCAGAGGCAAGCCGCACAGGCCATGACGGACAGTGATGGGGAGGGCCGCGAATGGCTGGGGTCGGCAGACATATGACAGGAGGACGGCATGGTTCTCTCTCTTGCAAGGCATGCAGCCCGTCAGTGATTGCGGGCTTTCACCTCCTCTGTCGCATGAGATCGAAAAAGGTATATGCGTCTCGCCAGGGTTCTCTGATCCTGCCTGGCAGGATTGCATTGCAGATTAGTTAGTGATAACTATTTGCATTTGCGATCTAGCGAGTTCCCATGATGGCCAAGTCCAGGTCTCCGATTCCTTGTGCCGAGCATGCCGGTGTTACGGCGCTGTACCTCGAGAACCATATGTGGCTGCGCAGGTGGTTGGCCTATAGGTTGCAGCCTGCGGCGGCGTGTGTTGCGGATGATCTGGCTCAGGATGTCTTTCTGCGTATCCTGAGCAGTCGCAACAGGTTTCAGATCGACTCCATCAGGCAGCCGCGCGCGTATCTGACCAGGGTTGCCCATTGCATTCTGGTCAGTTGGTGGCGCAGGCAGTCGCTGGAGCTTGCCTGGCTGGAGGCCCTGGCGCTTCTGCCTGAACCCCAGCAGCCCTCTCCGGAAGAGCAGAGCCTCATCATCGAGACGCTGTACGAGATCGATGCCGTGCTCGATCGGCTACGCAAACCCGTCAGGCAGGCATTCCTGATGGCAACCCTCGATGGCATGAAGTACAAGGACATCGGACGTGCTCTGGGTATCGCACTTCCCACGGTCAAGAAGTACATCCATGAGGCCTATCTGATGTGCCTGAGCCAGATGAACGATGAATGAACCCGGGAAGGCGAGGGATGCCGCTATCGATCCAGGCGCTCTCGCGCAGGCGGCAGATTGGCTGGTGCGATTGCAGGAAGGACCGCTGGCCCCGGCACAGCGGGTTGAATTCGAACGTTGGCGACAGCACTGCAGCGAGAACGAGCGGGCCTGGAAGCGGGCACTGCGATTGCTCGAACGTATCGAGAACCTGCCCCCATCGTTGGCCAGGCGGATGCTGGCCAGACCCGATGCCTGCGCACGACGCACGGTGATGCGTACCCTGCTGGTGCTGATCGGCGCGGCGCCACTGGGTTTGTTGTCCTGGCGCGCGTTCGAGCGGCGCAAGGCGATGGATGCGGATTACCTCACCGCGCTCGGTGAGCGCCATGACGCCACACTCGAGGATGGCACTCAGGTTCTGCTCAACACGGATACCGCACTGACCGTACATTTCTCCAGCGACCTGCGTCTGCTGCATCTGCGCCGTGGCGAGATCTACCTTCGATCAGGAACGGATTCGCATGTCCCGCCGCGTCCGCTGCTGGTGCAGTCCGAGCAGGGCCTGATGCGGGCACTGGGAACCACGTTCAATGTTCGTCAGTTCGACGGTGAGACGCTGCTGGCCGTATACGAAGGCGCTGTTCAGGCAAGACCGGGCGGCACCGGCGACATTGCAGGCGCCGGCATCGTCAACGCAGGGCAGCAGGTGCGTTTTCGCAGCGACCGGATCGGCCTCCGAGAGCGCATCACCCGTGCGGCTCCGGCGTGGCTCGACGGCCTTCTGCTGGCAGACGAAATGCCAGTGCAACAGTGGGTGCAGGAGTTGATGCGCTACGACCACGGGATCATCGTGGTTGATCCTTCGCTGGATGGTCTGCTCGTTTCCGGCACTTTTCCTGTAAACGATCTGAAGCTGGCACTGACCATGCTCGCGCAAACCCATGGTGTGCGGGTGCGCATGACGGGGCGGGGGATGGCAATCAGTCGTTGAGGTTACTCTCGCAGCGGGAGGCCCTTGTACCTGTATCGCGAGACAGTGCCTGCCTGACCACACCAAAGAACGGATGACAGTCGCGTCGACTAAGGTAATGCTCATCGTTTCAGTGTCGCGAGCGTGCGTCATGTCCGTGGAACATCTGGATGTCCTGATAATCGGTGCCGGCCTTTCCGGTGTCGGTGCTGCCTGCCACCTCAAGCGACTGTGCCCGGGCAAGCGTTTCGCCATTCTCGAAGGCCGCGAGGCCATGGGCGGCACCTGGGATCTGTTTCGCTACCCGGGCATCCGTTCGGACTCGGACATGTACACCCTGGGCTACAACTTCAAGCCCTGGAGCGATCCGCAGGCCATCGCCGACGGCCCCTCGATCCGCCGTTACATCGAGCAGACCGCGACCGAGCATGGCGTCGACCGGCTGATACGTTATCGGCACAAGGTGCTCGAGGCGAACTGGTGCAGTGCCAGCGCCACCTGGCAACTGCTGGTTCGGCGTGACGACGAGCGCGAGCCGCTGCGCATGAGCTGCCAGTTCCTGATGATGTGCACCGGCTACTACCGTTACGAGGCCGGCTACACCCCGGATTTCATCGGACGCGAGGACTACCAGGGTACCTTCATCCACCCGCAGCTGTGGCCGGAGGGTTTCGACTACAGCGACAAGCACGTGCTGGTGATCGGCAGTGGTGCCACCGCCGTCACCCTGGTACCGGCCCTGGCCGAGCGCGCGGCGCAGGTCACCCTGTTGCAGCGTTCGCCCAGCTACGTGATCAACCTGCCGCAGCGCGATGGTCTTTCCAACGCACTGCGCCGCGTATTGCCCGAGAAATGGGTGTATCGCCTGGCGCGCGGGCGCAATGTGACCCTGCAACTGGTCTTCTACAAGCTCGCCAAACGTTTCCCCAACCTGGTGCGCCGTATTCTGCTGGGGCTGGTGCGGCGTCAGTTGGGCACGGTCGATCCGCGCCACTTCAGCCCGACCTACAAACCCTGGGATCAGCGTGTCTGCGCGGTGCCTGACGGCGACCTGTTCCGCGTGCTGCGCCAGGGCAAGGCGCAGGTGGTCACGGCCGAGATCGAGCGCTTCACCGCGCAGGGGATTCGCCTGAAGAACGGCGAGGAACTGGCCGCCGACGTGATCGTCAGCGCCACCGGCCTGCAATTGCAGCTGTTCGGGGGAATTGCCGTGAGTGTCGATGGTGCGCCGTTCGAGGCGCCGAAGAGCATGGGCTACCGCGGCATCATGCTGCGCGACCTGCCCAACCTGGCGGTGGTGATGGGGTACACCAATGCCAGCTGGACGCTCAAGGCCGACCTTTCCAGCGAGTATTTCTGCCGTCTGATTCGCCACATGGATGCCATCGGCATGCGTCAGGTGACCCCGCGCGATACCGATGGCTCAGTGCGTCCGGAGCCTTTTCTCGATCTGCAGTCGGGCTACATCGAGCGGGCCGCGCATCTGCTGCCGGCGCAGGGCGACCGGGTACCCTGGAAGCTTCATCAGAACTATCTGCTCGATCTGGCGCTGCTGCGCTACGGCAGGCTGGAGGATGGCTATCTGCTGTTTTCCACGCCGCAGAGCACGCAGCGAACGGCCTTGGCACGGTCCCTGATTCGAAAGGGGTATGGCGAATGTCCTACAAAAAGTTGCACAATCGCGCCGCTTACTTTCCTGGCATTACGCCACTACACTTTTGCGATCTGTATCACGGATGAACCAGCGGGTGCTGCGTCACCCATTCAACGAGAGGTCGGCTATGAAGGAACAGCGCCATCTACCTGCACTGCGGGCTCATATCGAGCAATTGCTGAGCAAGGGCTGGATCATCGCCAGTCGTAATCCATTGACCTTGCAGAACGGACACCGCTGCTATCTCGTCTCCCACGGCATGCTGATCAGCGAGTCCGCTTCGCGCGCTGCCTGACCGATTTCCCTACCGCTGCGCCGTTACCCCCGCCCTGGCGCAGCGGCGTTTTTGGTTACCGGATATTGCACCGGTAGCGCCTCCCACTCTTCTCTGCGTCCCGTCATGACGGGGCTACAGCCATTTGCCTGCCTTCCTCCCATGCCCCGAAGCAGTTGTAATGCCTTGGTCTGAGCGTGGTCTGTGCCTATAACGAATCGATCCCCGCGCCGTTCTCAAAGGAGCCACGCCATGCCCAGCCGTCGTCGATTCCTTCACGGCAGTGCCAGCCTGGCGGCATTCGCCGCCCTGATGCCCTGGTTGCCGTCATCCGCCTTCGCCGCCGCCCCCTTGCTCGCGCGAGCGATACCGAGCAGCGGCGAAATGCTGCCGGCCATCGGCCTGGGAACGTCGCGAACCCATGATGTGGCGCTGGACGACAAGGCGCTGGATCCGTTGCGAGCGGTGTTGCGCAACCTGGTCAATGGCGGCGCCAGCCTGGTGGACACCGCGCCCAGCTATGGACGCGCCGAGGCGGTCTGTGGTGCGTTGGCGGCTGAAGACGGCATGCGCAAACGGCTGTTCCTGGCCAGCAAGGTTTCTGCCACCGGGCGGGCGGCGGGTGAGCGGCAGGTCGAGGCCAGCTTCGCTGCCCTGCGCACCGACACCATCGACCTGATGCAGGTGCACAACCTGCAGGACACCCGCACTCAGCTCGGTCTGCTGCGCGAACTCAAGGAGCAGGGCCGGGTGCGTTACATTGGCGTGACCCACTATCTGGACTCCGCCCACGAGCGGCTGCTCGAGGTGTTGCGCCAGGAGCCGGTGGATTTCGTCCAGTTCAACTACTCCATCGGTGAGCGCAACGCCGAGCGCGAACTGTTGCCCTACTGCGCCGACAAGGGTATCGCGGTACTGATCAACCGGCCCTTCCAGCGTTCCGCGCTGTTCGACCGGGTGCGTGGCAAAAACCTGCCCGACTGGGCCACCGTGGATCTGGATGCCACCTCCTGGGCACAACTGATGCTCAAGTACATCCTCGCCAACCCGGCGGTGACGGCGGTGATTCCGGCCACTTCCAACCCGCGCTACATGGCCGATAACATTCTTGCCGGCCAGGGTCGTCTGCCCGACGCGGCGCAACGCCAGCGCATCATCGAGCTGTTCGCCTGAGATGCAGGCGCTCACGCAGCGCCTGGCGCGGGCAATCAACGCCGAAGGTGAAGAGCTGGCGGCGGTGCTGGCAGGCTTCGCCCTGTTCTTCTGCCTGTTCGCCGGTTACTTCATGCTGCGACCCATGCGCGAGGCGATGGGCATCACCGGCGGGGTGAACAATCTGCAATGGCTGTTCACCGCCACCTTCATCGTCATGCTGCTGGCCGTGCCGCTGTTCGCCTGGCTCAACTCGAAAGTCCCGCGCGTCCATTTCATCGACTGGGTGTATGGTTTCTTCTGCCTCAACCTGCTCGCCTTCGTCCTGCTGTTTCGTGTCGATCACGACAGCGTGTGGCTGGCACGGGTGTTCTACGTGTGGATTTCGGTCTACAACCTGTTCGTCGTCTCCGTGGCCTGGAGCCTGATGGCCGATGTGTTCGATGCGGCCCAGGCGCGTCGCCTGTTCGCCTTCGTCGCCGCCGGTGCCAGTGTCGGTGGCCTGTGCGGGCCGCTGCTCAGTGCCGTGCTGATTGGCGTCGTCGGCGAGTCGGGCCTGATGCTGATGGCTGCGCTGCTGCTAGGCGCGGCCATGGGGCTCAAGCGCTACCTGATGAGCTGGCGTGAGCGCCAGGGGGCCGGGCGACCGGGAGCGCTGCCCAGCGAGAGCCCACGGCAACCGGTGCCGGGCAATCCCTTCAGCGGGCTGACGCGGATGCTGAGGTCGCGCTACCTGCTGGGCATCGGCGCCTTCATCCTGCTGCTGACTTCGGTGAGCACCTTTCTCTACTTCGAGCAGGCGCGCCTGGTGGCCGAGCTGTTTCCGGATCGAGCCGCGCAGGTCAGGGTGTTCGGGGTGATCGATTTCGTCGTGCAGGGCGGTGCCCTGGCCGCGCAGCTGTTCATCACTGGCCGGGTGGCGCAGAAGCTTGGCGTGCGCGTGCTGCTGTCGCTGGTGCCGGGGCTGGTGTGTCTGGGCTTCGTCGGTCTGGCGCTGGCACCGACCTTCGCCATGCTGGCGGGGCTGATGATCGTACGTCGCATCGGCGAGTACGCCTTCGTGCGACCGGGACGGGAAATGCTCTTCGCCCCGCTGGATGCCGAAAGCAAGTACAAGACGAAGAACTTCATCGACACCGTGGTCTATCGCGGTGGCGATGCCCTCAGCGGTTGGGCCAAGGCCGGTCTGGACATGCTCGGCCACGGTGCCTGGCTGGTGGCCATGGTCGGTGCGTTCTGTGCCGCGCTATGGGGCGTACTCGGCTGGTATCTGGGTGGGCGCGCCGATCGCCAGGCCGAGAGGTAGGGTGTGCTGTGCGCACCGATATTGCACCACCCGTAGAGTGAAGAATAGCCGGTGCGCATGGCGCACCCTAGGGGTGGCCACCGCGACGATCTCCTCGATCAGCCATTGCAGTGCGGCGTCGCGCTGACGTTGCGCCAGGCTGACCACCTCCAGGTGGAAGGGGCCGAGCGTGAAGGGCAGGTCGAACAGTTGCAGCGGCAACAGCGTGGTGAAATGCCGGGCCAGGGCGGTGGGCAGCACGGCGGTCAGTTCGCTGCCGGCGACGATGTGCGCCGCCTGCAGGTAGTTCGGCGTGGTGTAGAGAATCTGCCGCGACAGGCCCTGTTCGCCCAGCCACTGGTCGACCATGCCGCGGGTCTGCCCACCATGCACCCAGAGGTGGCGCAGGCGCAGGAAGGTGTTCAGATCCGGTTGCCCCGGCAGCAGAGGGTGGTCGCTGCGGGCCGCCAGCTTGAGCGTTTCGCTC
This sequence comes from Ectopseudomonas oleovorans, assembly GCA_045291465.1. GTDB lineage: Bacteria > Pseudomonadota > Gammaproteobacteria > Pseudomonadales > Pseudomonadaceae > Aquipseudomonas > Aquipseudomonas oleovorans_B. The sequence continues at coordinate 839,422 of CP152345.1, forward strand.
ATCCAGTGGCGCCGGGCGAAGCGTGCCGGAATCTCGTCGAAGCGCCCCAGCACCACATCCAGTTCGCCCTTGTCCAGCGCCTCCATCGGCAGGCTCGGGCTGAGGTGGCGAATGTCGATGCCGATGCCCGGCGCCTTCCGACTCAGGCGGTCGAGCAGGCGCGGCATGCACACCAGCTCCACATAGTCGGTCACGGCAATGCAAAAGCGCTGGCGGCTTTCACCCGGCTCGAAGGTTTCGCCGGCGCTCAGGCTCTGTTCCAGTTGACGCAGGGCGCTGCGGATCGGCGCTTCCAGGGCCAGCGCCCGCGGCGTCGGTTGCATGCGCCGGCCCACGCGCACCAGCAGCGGGTCGCCCAGCAGATCGCGCAGGCGATTCAGTGCATTGCTCACGGCCGGCTGGCTCAGGGCCAGGCGTTCGGCGGCGCGCGAGACGTTCTGCTCGCGCAGCAGGGCGTCCAGCACGCGCAGCAGGTTGAGGTCGAAATTGCTGAAATTCATGTGCTGAATACGTCGTATCACAAGACTAAATTTCAAAAATAGTAGCGGCTTGCTTATCGTGACCCAAGTCTCTGGGTGTCCTTAAAAACCTAGGCGAGGCAGTCAGCGCAAGGCGCAACGACCAACGGGCGTAACAGCCAAAGGCTGGCCCTTCGGGGCCGCGCTAAAGCGCGTTCAGCCTTCGGCTGTGAGCCTGTTTTTAACGCAGCGATGACAACGCAGATGGTTTTCAGGGGGCCCAGTCTGTTCGTGCACGAGAGGAACAACAATGAATAAAGTCGTCTCGCCGCTTCGCTGTGCCGCCGTGATCGGCGCCGGCACCATGGGGCGCGGTATCGTCATCAGCCTGGCCAATGCCGGCTTGCGCGTGCTGTGGCTGGACAATAACCCGCAGATGGTCGAGCAGGGCCTGATGATGGCCGAGGAAACCTGGGCGCACAATGTCGCCAAGGGCCGTATCGATGCGGCGCAAGCAGATGCGCGACGCGCATGTATCGAGGCGGTGGACGGCTATGCGGCCCTGGCCGATGCCGACCTGGTGATCGAGGCGGTGTACGAGAACCTCGAACTCAAGCAAAGCATCTTTCGCGAGCTGGATGCGGTGATGAAACCCGGTGCGATCCTCGCCAGCAACACCTCGGCGCTGGATATCGACGCCATCGCTGCCGTTACTGCGAGACCACAGGACGTGCTGGGTCTGCACTTCTTCAGCCCGGCGCACATCATGAAACTGCTGGAGATCGTGCGTGGCGCCAGGACTGCGCCTGCCGTGCTACAGGCTGCGCAGGAGCTGGGTGCGCGCATGGGTAAGGTGGCGGTGGTGGCCGGCAACTGTCATGGCTTCATCGGCAACCGCATGCTGCATACCTACGTACGCGAGGCGCGCATGTTGCTGCTCGAAGGCGCCTGGCCGCATCAGGTGGACGCTGTGCTGCAGGGCTTCGGCTTCGCCATGGGGCCGTTTCGCATGTACGACGTGGTCGGCATCGACCTGGAATGGCGCGCCCGCGAGTTGGCCGGCCAGGGCCAGGATGACCCGGCGGTACAGGTGGATAACCGCCTGTGCGAGCTGAGCCGCTTTGGTCAGAAGAGCGGCAAGGGTTACTACCTGTATGCGCCTGGCAGTCGCCAGGCCGAGCATGATCCGGAGGTGGACGCGCTGGTGCAGGCCGAGTCGCAGCGCCTGGGCTTCGGTCGCCGTGCCATCGACAGCGAGGAGATTCTCGAGCGCTGCCTGCTGGCGCTGGTCAACGAAGGGGCGAAGATTCTCGAAGAGAACATCGCCACCAGCAGCCATGACATCGATCTGGTCTACCTCAACGGCTATGGCTTTCCTGTCGAGCGCGGTGGCCCGATGACCTGGGCCGATGAGCAGGGCATTGCTGCCATTGGTCAGCGCCTGCTGTCGTTGGCCGAGCGTTTTGGCAAGCACTGGCAACCGGCGGCGCTGATCGAGCGGCTGATCAGCGAGAACAGGCGATTCGCCGATGTACGGGAGGGACGGGTATGAGCTATCAGGCGCCTCTGCGCGACATGCGCTTCGTGCTGCACGAACTGTTCGATGCTGCCGCCCATTGCGAACGCCTGGGCAATGGCCTGGATCGCGAACTGATCGACGGCGTGCTGGAGGAGGCAGCCGCCTTCGCCGCAGGTGAGATCGCGCCGCTCAATCGCAACAGCGATGAGGAGGGCTGCCGGCTGATCGATGGCGCGGTGACGACGCCGCGCGGTTTTCGCGAGGCCTACCGGCAATACGTGGACAACGGCTGGGCGAGCATGACCGGACCGGTGGAATATGGCGGCCAGGGCTTTGCGCAGCTGGTGGCCTTCGCCTTCCACGAGATGCTGATGGGGGCGTCGCTGTCCTTCCGCATCTACTCCGGGTTGACCGAGGGCGCCGTGCTGGCGCTGCACCGGCATGGCAGTGAAACGCTGAAGCAGCAGTACTTGGGCAAGCTGGTCAGCGGCCAGTGGACGGGCACCATGTGCCTGACCGAGCCGCAGGCCGGTACCGACCTGGCCCTGCTGCGTACCCGTGCCGAGCCACAGGCCGATGGCAGTTACCGTGTGACCGGCAGCAAGATCTTCATCAGCGGCGGCGAACAGGATCTGTCCGAGAACATCATCCACCTGGTGCTGGCGCGTCTGCCGGATGCGCCGGCGGGCGTGAAGGGTATCAGCCTGCTGCTGGTACCGAAGTTCATCGCCGCCGCCGATGGTACGCCGGGCGAGCGCAATGCGCTGTCCTGTGGTGCCATCGAGCACAAGATGGGCATCAAGGGTGCCTCCACCTGCGTGATGAACTTCGACGGTGCCACCGGCTGGCTGGTGGGTGAGGCCAACCAGGGTCTGACCTGCATGTTCACCATGATGAACGACGCGCGCTTTCAGGTCGGGCTGCAAGGCCTGGGAATCGGCGAGGCGGCCTTCCAGGGCGCGTTGCACTACGCCCGTGAGCGCTTGCAGTCGCGTGGCCTGGCGGGTGTGCAGGCACCGGGCAAGGTGGCCGACCCGATCATCCATCACCCTGACGTGCGGCGCATGCTGCTGACCCAGAAGACGCTGGTCGAGGGTTGTCGCATGCTGGCTGCCTACACGGCCCGTCAGCTCGACCTGGAGCATGGCGCCGACTCGGCCGAGGCGCGCAAGGCCGCCGGCAAGCGTGCGGCGCTGCTGATCCCCATCGTCAAGGCGTTCTTCACCGACATGGGCCAGGAAGTGGCCAGCCATGGTGTGCAGGTCTATGGCGGGCACGGTTTCATCCGCGAGTGGGGCATGGAGCAACTGATGCGCGACAGCCGCATTACCCAGCTCTACGAAGGCACCAACGGTATCCAGGCGCTGGACTATATCCGCCGCAAGCTGCTGGGCGATGGTGGTGCCGAGTTGTCGGCATTGCAGGCCGAGTTCAGTGAATTGTGCGATGCCCAGGCCAGGCGCCCGGCTCTGGAGGACATGGCGGCAGTGGTACAGGCCCGCCTGGGTGAATGGCGCGAACTGAGCGCCTCGGTACTCGCGGCCTGCCAGCGCGATCCGCAGGAAATCGGCGCCACCTCGGCGGACTTTCTCCAGTATTCGGCTTACCTGCTGCTGGCCGGCTTCTGGCTGCAAGCGGCGGCGCGTGCCCAGGATGCGCTCGATGCGGGCAGTGGCGAGAGGGATTTCTACCAGGCCAAGCTGCATAGCGCGCAGTTCTACCTGCGCCGCGTATTGCCGCGTGCCAGCGCCCACCGCGAGGCCCTGTTGGGCGGTGCGGACTGCCTGATGGCCATGCCGGAGGCAAGTTTCGCGTTCTAGCGCGGGTCATGGTGCGCACGGCGCACCGAAAGAAACCACACAACAAGAGGAGCAACCCAATGCATCCCTTCAGCTTCGCCACCACCGCGCAGATTCTTTGCGAATCCGGCGCCAGCCTGCGTCTGGCCGAACTCTGTCGTGAGCGCGGTGTCCACCGCGTGCTGATCGTCACCGATCCCGGCATCACGCGCCTGGGGCTGCTCGATCCGCTGCTGCCGGGCTTCACCCGCGCAGGTATGGGGGTGCAGGTATTCGACCAGGTGCTGGCCGATCCACCCGAGGCAGTGGTGCTGGCCGCCGTGGCGCAGGCTCGCGAGTTGCGTGCGGAGCTGATCGTCGGCTTCGGTGGCGGCAGTTCGATGGACGTGGCCAAGCTGGTGGCGCTGCTGGCGCATCCCGAGTCTGGCCAGGCGCTGAGTGAAATCTATGGCGTGGGCAATGCCCGTGGGCGGCGCCTGCCACTGATCCAGGTGCCGACCACTGCCGGTACCGGATCGGAGGTGACACCGATCGCCATCGTCACCACCGGCGAGACCACCAAGATGGGCGTGGTCTCGCCCTTGCTGCTGCCGGATCTTGCGCTGCTCGATGCCGACCTGAGCCTCGGCCTGCCACCCGCAGTGACCGCCGCCACCGGCATCGACGCCATGGTGCATGCCATCGAGGCCTACACCAGCGCGTTGAAGAAGAACCCCATCTCCGACCTGTTGGCGCGTGAGGCACTGCGTCTGCTGGCGGGCAATCTCGATGAAGTGGTGCGCAGCGGCAGCAACCGTCAGGCACGTCAGGCCATGCTGCTCGGTGCCTGCCTGGCCGGCCAGGCGTTCGCCAATGCCCCGGTGGCGGCGGTGCATGCGCTGGCCTATCCGCTGGGCGGGCATTTTCATATTCCCCACGGGCTGTCCAATGCCCTGGTGCTGCCGCAGGTGCTGGCCTTCAATGCACCGGTCGCCGCGCCGTTGTATGCCGAGCTGGCGCCGCTGGTGCTGGGGGATCGCCTGCGGGCCGGCAGTGCCCTGGCGCAGACCGAGCAACTGATCGAGGCGTTGGCCGGGTTCAGCCAGCGTAGCGGTCTGCCGACCCGGCTGCGTGATGCCGGCGTGAGCGAGGCGATGTTGCCCACGCTGGCAGCGGACGCCATGCTGCAGCAGCGCCTGCTGGTGAACAATCCGCGCGAAATGAGCGAGCAGCAGGCACTGGCCATCTACCAGGCGGCCTATTGAAACGAGATTTCCAGTGGTGCGCATGGCGCACCCTGCCGGCCACCTCAGCCGCAGGGTGCGCCGCGCGCCCCGCAGCCACCCCAGGGAACATCATGAGCCAACCCCAACACCTGCGTGGCGACTACCGCCACTTCCAGCCGATCACCACGCGCTGGCACGACAACGACATCTATGGTCACGTCAACAACGTGACCTACTACAGCTACTTCGACAGTGCGGTGAATGCCTACCTGATCGCCGAGGGCGGCCTGGACATCCATGACGGCGAGGTGGTGGGCTTCGTGGTCAGCTCCAGCTGCGACTACTTCGCGTCCATCGCCTTCCCCGACGCCATCGAAGTCGGCCTGCGTGTCGGCAAGCTGGGCAACAGTTCGGTGCAGTACGAGCTGGCGATCTTCCGTGCCGGCGAGGATCAGGCCTGCGCTGCCGGACGTTTCGTCCATGTGTTCGTCGACCGGGCGAGCAATCGTCCCGTAGCGATACCCGAGACCCTGCGTGCGGCAATGACGGCATTGCGGGTGGATTGAGAGCGGTGCGCTCGGCGCAGGCACATACTCCGTGTCGCGTGCACCTTCGGTGCGGGGACTGCTAGGCTGTTGGGCATTCAATCGTCAGGGAATGCCCATGTCCGATCCGGAGCGCGAGCAGGCGCAACGGCGCGCCGCCCGCATCGCTGCCTTTCGCGAGGAGCTGGCCGAGCTGCGCCAGGAGCAGGTGCTGCAACTGAGCGAGGCGCAGGAGCAGGCCGTCGTCAGTCACCATCGACAATTGCTGGCTCACTTCCGTCAGACGCTGGACATCGATGCCGATGCTCGCGCTCGGCAGTTGTCACTGGGCATGCGCCTGGCCTCGCTGTTCGGTGCGCTGGCCCTGGCGGCCGGACTGTTCTTTCTCTTCCATCGGTTCTGGGGGCTGTTCGACACCTTCGTTCAGGTCGCCATCCTGCTCGGCAGTACCCTGGGCAGCCTGTTGCTGTGCTTCTGGCTACAGACACGCGATACCTCCGGTTACTACGCCAGGCTGGCCGCCGTGCTGGCGTTCGTCTGTTTCGTGCTGAACCTGATGATGCTCGGGCAGATCTTCAATATCACCCCCTCGGACAAGGCCTTGCTGCCCTGGGCGGCGCTGGCTCTGCTGCTGGCGTACCAATGCCGCCAGCGCCTGCTGCTGGTGGTGGCGCTACTGTGCTTCGGCCTGTTCGTCGCCGCGCGCCTGGGCGACTGGGCAGGCTGGCACTGGTGGTCGCTGGGTGAAAGGCCGGAGCTGTTCCTGCCGCTGGCAACCTTGCTGCTCCTGCCGCAGTGGCTCGATCAGCGGCGCTATCCGGGGTTCGCCGCCTGTTATCGGGTGATGGGGCTGCTCTACCTGCTCGGCCCGGTAGTGGTGTTGTCCTACTGGGGGCGCGGCAGCTATCTGGACTGGTCGACGGGCTGGATCGAGGCCTTCTACCAGACGCTCGGCTTCGCCCTCGCCGGGCTGGCGATAGCACTCGGCATTCGTCGTGGCTGGGGCGAAGTGGTCAACACCGGCCTGGTCTTCGCCCTGTTCATGCTCTTCGCCAAGCTGTTCGACTGGTGGTGGCAATTGCTGCCGCGCTACCTGTTCTTCCTCCTGCTCGGGCTGATCGCCGTGCTGCTTCTGGTGGTGCTGCAACGTTGGCGGCGCAGCACGCCGGGAGGTGCGCAATGAAGCCTGCGATGTGGCTGGGCCTTGGTGTGGTGCTGCTGAGCAATGCGCTGGCTCTGGGCGGCGTCTGGTACAACCGCAGTGGTGAGCCCGAGGCCCGGTTGCTGCTCAGCGAGCGTGAACTGCAACCGGTTCATGGTGGCTGGCTGCGCGATGAGGACGAGGGTGTATTGCGTCTGCAACTGAGCTGGCAACGCCCCGGTGATGGCTGGCAACTGCCCTGGCTGGATGAGGCCAAGCTGCGTGAGCTGGGCTTCGTTCCCGATGCAGCCGACCTGGGACGGCAGCCGGAGCGCGAGGTCTGGCTGGTTCTCGAACTGGATGGGCCTGTCTACCGGCGCCAGGTCGAACAGGCCCGTCAGTCGCTGGATGCTGCCGAGGTGGAATTGCGAGCCGGGCCCGATAGCGAGGTGTTGCAGCAGGCGCGTGACGAACGACGCCTGCGTCTGTCGTACGCGCAGCAGCAGGCCAGCCGCCTGATGCTGGTGGATGCCGGTGTCGATGCGCAGAGGCTGCGTCAGCGCTGGCCGGATCGGCAACGCCAGGTGTTGCTGGCCGGACGTATCGAGCCTTATCGCCACGGTGACGAAGGCGGGTATGGCGCGAACGTGAGGTTGGAGAACGACCGCCTGAGCATTCCCTATGCCTATCGCGAGCTGGCGCGTGGCTGGGCGCACAGTTACGAGCGATCAGCGTTCAGGGCGCAGGTCGAAGTCGCCTTCGGCCGTCGCCATGAACCCTGGGTGCTCGGCATCCGTCAGTGACGGCGCCAGTGCTTGTTCTTCTTGTGTTTCCTGCCATGGTGGTGGTGCTTGCCGCGACGATCATCGTCGTAGCTGGCATTGCCCATGTAGTTGCCCAGTGCGCCGCCGGCACCGCCGCCGACCGCTGCACCGACCACGCCGCCGGTGTTGCCGCCGACCTGCTGACCGACGACGTTGCCGCCTGCCGCGCCCAGGGCGCCACCGATGGCGGCTTCGGTGCGGCTGCGGCGATCCGCGCCAACCATGCTGCCGGCTGCGCCGCCGAGACCGGCGCCGACCGCTGCGCCGGTGTTACCGCCGACCTGCTGGCCAACCATCGCACCCACGGCGCCGCCGAGGGCTCCACCGAGGCCGGCTTCTGTACTGCCGGCGAAGGCGTAGCCGCCGCTGCTCAGGCCAAGGGAAAGGAAGAAGAGTTGCAGAGACTTCATGGACACCTCGATCACAGGAATCGCCGGTCAGTGGCGAGCGTTACGCCATTGACCGGCGATTCCCGTGGCGGGTTCCTGGCCGCCTGTCAGCTCGCCATGCTGCTGCCCAGCAGGTTGCCGCTGCTCGCTGCCTGCAAGCGGATGGCAACGAACTTGCTGGTCGGCGTGCTGCTGCCGACACCGGCGCTTTCCAGTGGCACCAGCGGGTTGGCCTCGGGGAAATAGGCGGCGGCCTGGCCGGCCGGGATATCGAAGGCCAGCAGGGTGAAGCCGCTCACGCGACGTTCGATGCCGTCGTTCCACAGCGAGCGGATATCTACCTTCTGACCGGGCTTGAAGCCCAGGCGGAGAATGTCCGCCTCGTTGGCGAAGAGCACGTCACGCTGCCCGCGCACGCCACGATAGCGGTCATCGAGGCCATACACCGTGGTGTTGTACTGGTCATGCGAGCGCAGGGTCTGGAGGATCAGATCCGGCGTTTCACCGCTCTCGCGAACCTGTGGCGGCAGCAGGTCGGCGAGCAGTTCATTGGCCTTGAAGTTGGCCTTGCCGGTTGCGGTCTTCCACTGGCGCGCGCCCGCCGAGTTGCCGAGGTAGAAGCCGCCGGGGTGAGCGACGCGCTGGTTGAAGTCGTGGAAACCGGGGATGGTGTCGGCGATCAGGTCGCGGATATGGTCGTAGTCGGCGATCAGCGCATCCCAGTTCACCGGGTGGTTGCCCAGGGTGGCCTTGGCGATGCCGGCGACGATGGCCGGCTCCGAGCGCATCTCGCTGCCGCTCAGCGGTTCGAGCTGGCCGTAGGAGGCATGGATCATGCTGAACGAATCTTCCACGGTCACTGCCTGCGGGCCACCGGCCTGATGGTCGATGTCGGTGCGACCCAGGCACGGCAGGATCAGCGCATCGCTGCCCACGGTGAGGTGGCTGCGATTGAGCTTGGTGCTGATCTGCACGGTCAGGTTGCAGTTCTGCAGCGCCTGATGCGTGCGCGGGCTGTCGGGCGTGGCCTGGGCGAAGTTGCCGCCAAGGCCGATGAACACCTTGGCCTTGCCGTCGATCATGGCGTTGATCGCTTCGACGGTGTTGTGGCCATGCTCGCGCGGCACCTTGAAGGCGAAGCGCTTCTCGATGTTGTCCAGCAGCAGCGCCGGCGGGCGGTCGTTGATGCCCATGGTGCGGTCGCCCTGCACGTTGCTGTGGCCACGTACCGGGCAGAGGCCGGCGCCGGGGCGGCCGAGGTTGCCGCGCAGCAGTTGCAGGTTGACGATTTCCTGGATGGTGGCCACCGAATGGTGATGCTGGGTGATGCCCATGGCCCAGCAGATGATCACCCGCTCGGCGCGGCGGTACATGCGTGCGGCCTGCTCGATCTCCAGCAGGCTAAGGCCCGACTGGGCCTCCAGCGCTTCCCAACTGCTGTCGTCGAGCAGCTTCAGGTAGGCATCGACGCCATCGGTGTGTTCGGCGATGAAGGCGTGGTCGAACACGGCCGGTTCACCCTTGGCCTGTGCCTCGCGCTCCCACAGCAGGAGGAACTTGGCGATGCCGCGCAGGGCTGCCATGTCGCCACCCAGGGCCGGGCGGAAGAATGCGGTGTTGAGCGGCTCGGAACCGTTGGTGAGCATCTCCAGTGCGTGCTGCGGATGCTGGAAACGCTCCAGGCCACGCTCCTTGAGCGGGTTGAAGCAGACCACCTGGGCGCCACGTTTGACCGCTTCGCGCAGCGGCTCGAGCATGCGTGGGTGGTTGGTGCCGGGGTTCTGGCCGAGCACGAAGATGGCGTCGGCATGTTCGAAGTCGGCGAAGGTCACGCTGCCCTTGCCGATGCCCACGCTCTGGCTCAGCGCTACGCCGCTGGCCTCGTGGCACATGTTCGAGCAGTCGGGGAAATTGTTGGTGCCATAGGCGCGCACGAACAACTGGTACAGGAACGCCGCCTCGTTGCTGGCGCGACCTGAGGTGTAGAACTCGGCCTGATCCGGGCTCGGCAGCGCCTTGAGGTGCTCGGCGATCAGGGCGAAGGCCTCGTCCCAGCTGGTTTGCACGTAGCGATCGGTGCGGGCGTCGTAGCGCATCGGATGGGTCAGGCGACCCTGGTATTCGAGCCAGTAGTCGCTCTGCTCGCGCAGTTGGCTGACCGTGTAGCGGGCGAAGAAGGCGGCGTCCACGCGGCGTTTGGTGGCTTCCCAGTTGACCGCCTTGGCGCCGTTCTCGCAGAACTTGATGCGGCCGTCCTCGGGCGAATCGCCCCAGGCGCAGCCGGGGCAGTCGAAGCCTCCGTTCTGGTTGGTCTTGAGCAGGGCGCGCAGGTTCTTGAACGGCTGCTTGCTGTCCAGCCAGAAGCGCGTGACGCTGTTCAGGGCACCCCAACCGGCGGCAGGGCCGCTGTAGGGCTTGTAACGGGGATTGACGGGTTGCAGGCTCATGGTCGTTCTTCTTCGTCAGGCGCGGGGCTGTAGACCCGCGGCGTGCTGTGATGAGGCAGGTGGATCAGGTTGAGGCGGTGGCGCCGCGCCCATTCCACGGTCAGTGCGGTCGGCGCGGACAGGCTCACCAGGGTACCGATACCGGCGCGTACCGCCTTGTGCAGCAGCTCCAGGCTGCAGCGGCTGGTGACCAGGGCGAAGCCACCGTGAATGTCGATACGTTCGCGGGCGATGGCACCGATCAGTTTGTCCAGCGCGTTGTGGCGGCCGATGTCTTCGCGGCACAGGCGGATTTCGCCGCTGGCGTCGATGAACAGAGCGGCATGCAGCGCGCCGCTGTGGCGTGCCAACTGTTGCTGATCACCTATACGCTCGCGCAGGCCTTTGAGGTGTTCGAGCGGCGGCAGGGCTGCGCCAGGCAGGGCCGTCAGGGCCGGCAGCGCCTGCTCCAGCGCATCCACGCCGCACAGGCCGCAGCCGCTGGTGCCGGCCATCTGCCGACGTTGCTGCTTGAGCGCCCAGAACGCACGGCTGCTGACTTGCAGGCGTGCTTCGCGGCTGTCGCCGATACCGCGCAGCTGGATGTCATAGATGTCGTCGATTGACTTGATCAGGTCGTTGCCGAGACTGAAACCCACGGCAAAATCTTCCAGATGATGCGGCGATACCATCATCACCGCCTGGTTCAGGTCGTTGTAGCTGATCGCCAGTGCACATTCTTCCGCCAGGGCAGCATGCTGCGCACGACCGTCACCGAGTTCGGCGTAGGCATAGGCACTGGCGATGTGCGGCTGGGCGGCTGGCTTGGCCATCGAGACGGACTCTGTGACAGATTGACACAGGTAAGCCTAGGCCCATGACCGGGGAGCGTCTAATCGTTGGCTTTGATGTTCTGATCGATGCGCTCTATCAGTTGCCGGCCAGCCACTCCCGCGCCTCTTCGAAACAGGCTTGCGCGAGCGGCGAGCCAGGGGCGCTGCGGCGCATGATCAGGCCCTGCGGTGCCAGCGTGTGGGCATCTTCGATGGGTAGCAGACGCAGGTGGCCATCGGTCGGAGAACCATCGGTCGGCAGCGGCATGATGCTGCAACACAGGCCGGCGCCGACGGCCTGGGTCAGGTGGTGCACGGCATCGGCCTCCAGGCGCACCTGTGCGCTCAGGCCACGGGCACGGAAGCTGTGATCGATGGATTGACGAAAATGCATGCCGGTCGAGAGCAGGCCCAGGGGCAGGTTGGCCAGTTGCTCCCAGCGCAGGCTGCTGCTGGTGAACTGGAAATGTCGCTGGTCGTAGAGCAGGCCCATGCGCGCCTCGGCCAGTTCCAGGCTGGCGAAGTGCTCACGGTCGAGGCGATCCAGATAGGACAGGCCAAGATCGAGTTGATTGCGCACCAGGCGCTCGAGAATCTGATCGCTGCTCAGTGCATGCAACTGAAAGCGCAACCCGGGATGGCGCGCCGCAAACAACCCGACCAGGCGCATCGGATCGAAACTGGCCAGCGGTACTACGCCCAGGCGCAGTGTCCCGACGAGGTGGCCACGGCAGGCAGCGGCCTCGGCCAGCAGACCATCCTGTGCGGCCAGCACGCTGCGTGCCCAGGCCAGGATACGTTCGCCCTCGGCGCTGAACCCCTCGAAGCGCTGACCCCGGCGCACCAGCTCCAGGCCCAGTTCGTCTTCCAGTTGGCGCAGGCGCATGGACAGCGTCGGCTGGGTCACGTGGCAGCGCGCAGCGGCCTGGCCGAAGTGGCGGGTTTCGTCGAGGGCGACGAGAAATTTCAGCTGCTTGATGTCCATTGGCGCTCCTGGTCTGTCCGGATTCTAATGCGCGAACGCCAATCCGGGGTGTTTCCTGAACTAGACTTTGCTCTCCGGGCGTTTGCCCGGTCATCCACAAGGAACGAGAGGAATCGCCATGAGTCTGTTTGCCTTTGTCAAAGATGCCGGGGTCAAACTCTGGGAGTCGCTGGTGGGCCAGGAAGCACAGGCTGCCGAATCGCTCAAGGAGCATGTGGCCAAGGTCGGCCTGGGCAATCCGAACATCGAGGTCAGCGTCGAGGGCGACAAGGTCATTGCCCAGGGCGAGGTGGCCAGCCAGGAAGAGAAGGAAAAGATACTGCTGGCACTGGGCAACGTGGCCGGCGTCGGTGAGGTCGAGGATCGCATCGGCGTGGCCACGCCCGCACCCGCCGCGCGCTTCGTCACGGTGAAGAAGGGCGACACGCTGAGCGCCATCGCCAAGGCCGAGTACGGCAATGCCAATGCCTACATGAAGATCTTCGAGGCCAACAAGCCGATGCTCAGCCATCCGGACAAGATCTACCCGGGGCAGGTGTTGCGCATTCCCTAGGGCGGATGCCGCGTTCTACATCCGCCAGAGCGGCCGGCGGTGGTGGCGGGTGGAAAACCCTTGGCGGTTTTCCACCCTACAGACCCCGTAGCAGTTCCCGGTAATCCTCCACGGCCGCGAATTCCTCGGTGTCCTTCGGCCCGGCCTGGCTGTCCGGCTGGCGCACGGCGAGCAACTGGGCGACGCCGAAGCGCCCGGCACTGCGCAGGATCGGCAGGCTGTCGTCGATGAACAGGCTGCGCGCCGGATCGAAGTCGACATCCTGGCGCAGGGCGAACCAGAACTGCTGATCCTCCTTGGGAAACCCGTAGTCGTGGGAGCTGATCAGGCGTTCGAACCAGGGGGCCAGCTCCACCCGCTCCATCTTCAGCGACAGCGAGTCGCGGTGTGCGTTGGTGATCAGTACCACGCGCTTGCCGGCTTCGCGCAGGGCGCGCAGGAACAGTTCGGCATCCGGGCGCAGGGCGATCAGGTGAGCGACCTCGCGCTTGAGGTCGCGGATCGACAGCCGCAGTTCGCGGCTCCAGAAATCGGTGCAGTACCAGTTCAGCGTGCCGGCGTGCTCGCGAAACAGCGGCAGCAGTTCGGCCTGTGCCAACGCCAGGCTGACACCATGGTGCTCGGCATAACGCTGTGGCAGGTGGCTGAGCCAGAAGTGATTGTCGAAATGCAGGTCGAGCAGGGTGCCGTCCATATCCAGCAGGACGGTATCGATCTGCTGCCAGGGGAGTACGGGCATGCTCATATCTCTGACCGGAAGGAGTCGATCCGTGGCCTGTTTCGCCTTGATGCAATCTCGGCCACGGACAATGACGAAAGCCGCTGTATGATAACCCGCCAGATCAGGCCAAGGAGTCGTCCAATGCGTCAGAAGCCAACGGTGCTCGCCCGCGAGATCGTCGCCAGCAGCCGTCTGTTTCGTGTCGAGGAAGTGCAACTGCGCTTTTCCAATGGCACGGAGCGCACCTACGAGCGTCTGGTCGGCAAGGGCTCGGGCTATGGCGCGGTGATGGTGGTGGCGATGCTCGATGCCGAACACGCGGTGCTGGTCGAGGAATACTGCGGCGGCACCGACGACTATCAGTTGTCGCTGCCCAAGGGCCTGATCGAGCCGGGTGAAGACGTGCTGGTCGCGGCCAACCGCGAACTCAAGGAAGAAGCCGGGTTCGGCGCGCACGATCTGGAATACATCACCGAGTTGAGCCTGTCGCCCGGTTACATGAGCCAGAAGATTCAGGTGGTGCTGGCGTGCAATCTGTACGAGGAGCGTCTGCCGGGGGACGAGCCCGAGCCGATGCGGGTCGACCGTATCAGCCTGCGCGAGCTGTCGAGCCTGGCCCGGCATGAGCAGTTCAGCGAGGGACGCGCGCTGGCCGCACTGTATCTGGTGCGCGACCTGCTGATCGAACGTGGGGAGTTCAGTCTGTGAATCATCCCTATCTTCCTCGCGTGATCGAGTTGGTGCGTGCCGCTGGCACGGCCACCCTGCCTTACTGGCGCACTGATGTGGCCGTGACCGCAAAGGCCGACGCCTCGCCCGTCACCGCTGCCGACCTCGCTGCGCACCACATCCTGTTCGAAGGCTTGCAGGCGCTGGCACCCGAGGTGCCGGTGCTGTCGGAAGAGGCCGCCGATATCCCCCTGGACGAGCGCGCCGCCTGGACGCGCTGGTGGCTGGTCGATCCGCTCGATGGCACCAAGGAGTTCATCGCCGGCAGCGAGGAGTTCACCGTCAATGTCGCGCTGGTCGAACAGGGGCGCGTGGTCTTCGGCGTGGTCGGCATTCCGGCCAGTGGCCGCTGTTATTACGGCGGTGCCGGCCTGGGGGCCTGGAGCAGTGAGGCGCCGGGCTGCGAGCAGCCAATCAGCGTACGCCTGGCACCCGCGCAGGGCTTTACGCTGGTGGCCAGCAAGCGCCATTCCAGTCCGGCTCAGGAGCGCCTGCTCGGCGAGCTGGCCACGCGTTTTGGCGAGCCGGCGCTGGCCAATATCGGCAGTTCGCTGAAGTTTTGCCTGCTGGCCGAAGGCAAGGCCGACTGCTATCCCCGCCTGGCGCCCACCTCGCAGTGGGACACCGCTGCCGCGCAGGGCGTGCTGGAAGGGGCGGGCGGCGAGGTGCTCGATCTGGCGGGCGCCCCCCCCTGGCCTACGCGGCGCGCGAGTCCTTCCTCAATCCTTCGTTCGTGGCCTTGCCCGCCGCCGCCGAGTGGCGTGGCGAGCTGATCGAGCTGGCGCGGGTGCTTTAATCGTAGGGCGGGTGAAACCCGCCATGATATTGGCGGGTTGCACCCGCCCTACGGGAACGCAACAGGCTCAATCGAGCATGTCGCTGTAGCGCGCGTCCTTCCTGAACACCAGCGGCTGATCGAAGCCCGGAACCTTCACTTCTTCGGTGGTGATGGAGATCGCCTGGTCGTCGATCATGTCGTTGCCGAAGTTGTAGATGATGTCCAGCTTGCCCAGCAGCGCCTGCTGGTCGTAGGCGGCCGCGGCGGCGCGAGTGCCCTCGCGGCGCGCCAGGTAGGCGTCGAAGGCGGCCTGGCCATGACGCTTGCGCAGCATGCGCTCGGCCACGTGCGGGGCCAGCACCAGGGCGCTGGCGTTGTTGCCGCCGAAGCCCTTGGAGTTGATGAAGGCGACGTCCAGTGCCTGCTCACCGACCTTGCGGTCGTCGGTGGACAGACTCAGGTGATCCTGATGCACGTCGCTTGCGACTGCGTCGATGGTCTTCAGGCCTGGCACGATGCCGTACCTGAAGGCGCCCAGGGCAGCGATCACCTGATCACCACTGGCGGTAGCCAGGGAGTGGCCAACGAAGGCCTTCACCGCAGTGACCGGCCATTGCTCGATGCCGAAGGCCGCGGCGACGCGGTCGAGAATCTCCGACTCGGTCACGCGGTTGGCCGGGGTGCTGGAGCCGTGGGCGTGGACGAAGCTGCGCTGGCGCACGGCGTCCAGGCCGAGCAGTTGCACGGCGCTGGCCACGGCCTTGGCCACGGTCAGGTAGTTGCCGGGGCCAGGGGCGGAGATGGATTTCTTGAAGCCATCGGCGTTGATGAATACGTCCGGCACGGCGCCATGAATGTCGGCGCCCAGCTCCAGAGCCAGCTCGTCGTCCATCAGCACCACGAACTGGCAGGCCTCGGCCAGGGTGAAACCGCAGTTGTCGCCGAACGGGCGGCTGGCGCGGCGGAAGTCCACGTCGCTCTTGCCCTCGATCTGGCGCAGGCCTTCCTCGGTGGCCAGCGCGCCCATGGCGCCATAACCCTCGATGCATTCCTGGTTGATCGGTGCCTCGCTGCTGCCGACGATCACCACGCGGGCCTTGCCCGAGGCGATCTGCTCGATACCTTTTTGCAGGTTGTAGAGGAAGGTGGCGCAGGCGCCGGTGATGCTGCCGGTGGTGCCGACGCTACCGAGCACGTAGGCGTTGATGAAGTCGGCCGGCATGGTGTTCAGGCCCAGAGCCAGCTGCTTGGCCGTGACGCGCCCGCCCTTGAGGCGCGACTGCATCATGCCGCCGAAGCCGTTTTCGTCGAGCTGGCTCATGATGCAGCTGGCGAACACGGCGATCTCGTCCGGCGCGACATGCTGGACGATGCGCTGCCAGTCGATGCCGACCGAGCGCAGTGCATCGGTGACGCCGACCACGGTCATGGCCAGGCCGCGGGGGTGAAAGCGCGCGTTGTACAGCTCGCTCGGCTCGAAGCCGGTGGGCAACTGGCCGGCGGACTTCACCGCCAGCGGGCGGTAACTGTCGACCTTGAATTCGCAGCTGTCATGCAGGGTGACACGCACTTCGTTGCCGTCGAGCTCTTCGACCGACCAGTTGGCCGGCAGCGGCTCGGGCAGTTGCTTGCGCAGGGTGATGAAGCTCAGGCTGGTGCCATTGTCGGGGGCGACGCCGATGTTCTTCTGCCAGTGGGCGGCATCCGGATCGAGGTGCTGCGCTTCGATGCGGCGTACCAGCGTGCCGGCGAAAATCGTCCTGGCGTAACGGCTCTCGATGTCGGCCAGGCTCAGCGGCTGGCCATCCTGATCCTGATACCGGCCATCGACCACCCGCACCAGTTTCATCATCTGCGCCAGCCCGGCCAGGGTCTCCTGGCGCGCCTGGGGTTCCAGCGACTCCTGCACGGTACGACGGAAACCATGGTGGAAGGAGCTGCGCCCGGCTGCGTTGTAACCCCCAAAACCCACGATCACAGGTAAGCGCGACATAACTCAAAAGCTCCTGAACAAGGCCAGCGCGACGCCAGGCCGGCGCCGTGGGCGCGAGCAAGGGTCATAGGGCGGTGGCGTTTGGAAATATTCGGCTGCCTAACCTGACGTGGATCATGACTGTCGAGTCACGCATTCGTCCAATGTCGTGGCGTCAGGGGCTTGTCGCTGAGGGGAGGGTGCGCTGTGCGCACCGTTGTCTCTGGAAGGGCTGGAGCGCGCAGCGCACCCTGCGAAAAGCCCGTAGAGCGGGCCGGAGTGCCGGCCGCTCGGTACGCCCTGCTTCAGCCCTGGTAGCTGAAATGGCCATCCATCAGGGTGTAGCGCACTGCGCCGGGCAGGCAATGGCCGATGAAGGGGCAGTTGCTGCCCTTGGAGTACCACTGCTCACCCGCGACTGTCGACGCTTGCGGGTCGAACAGCACGATATCGGCGGCGGCGCCAACGCCCAGCGTGCCGGCCGGCAGGCGCAGAGCGGCTGCCGGACCACAGGACAGGCGCGCCAGCAGCGTCGGCAGATCCAGCAGGCCGTCCTGCACCAGGCTCAGGGCCAGAGGCAGCAGCAGTTGCACGCTGCTGATGCCCGGCTCGGTGGCGGCGAAGGGTGCCAGCTTGGCATCGCGCTCGTGCGGCTGGTGGTGACTGGCGATGGCCGAGATCACCCCGGCCTTCACGGCCTCGCGCAGGCCGTCGCGGTCGGCTCGCGAGCGCAGCGGCGGTTGCACGTGGTAGAGGCTGGAGAAGTCGATCAGCGCTTCGTCGGTGAGAATCAGCTGATAAAGGGCCACGTCGGCGGTCACCGGCAGGCCACGGGCCTGGGCATTGGCAATCAGTTCGGCGCCACGGGCGCTGGTGATCTGGCTGAAGTGCGCGCGAACGCCGCTCTGCTCCACCAGCAGCAGGTCGCGGGCCAGGGCTACGGTCTCGGCGGTTTCCGGGATGCCGGCCAGGCCGAGGAAGCTGGCGGTGGGGCCTTCATGGGCAAGACCGCCCTCGGCCAGGTCGGCGTCCTGTGAATGGAAGATCACCTGCAGGTCGAAGGTGGCCGCATATTCCAGCGCACGGCGCAGGGTGCGGCTGTTGCGGAAGTTGTCCAGGCCATTGCCGAAGGCCACGCAGCCGGTGTCGCGCAGGGCAACGAGCTCTGCAAGCTGCTCGCCGGCCAGCCCCTTGCTCAGTGCGCCGATGGGGAAAACCTTGGTGTGCCCGGCTTCGCGGGCTCGGTCGAGAATCAGCTCGGCGACTGCCGGGGTATCCAGAACCGGCCTGGTGAGTGGCGGGCAGCATAGACTGGTGACCCCGCCGGCCGCAGCTGCCAGGGTCTCCGTGGCGATGCTGCCCTTGCGGCTGTAGCCCGGCTCGCGCAGGGCCACCGACAGGTCGACCAGGCCGGGCGCGGCGATCAGGCCCTGGGCGTCGAGGGTCTTGTCGGTGGTGAAACCGGCCGGCGCCTGGCCAATGGCAGCCAGCCTGGTGCCATCGATATAAAGGTCGGTGACCTGATCCAGGCCGCTGGCTGGGTCGATCACGCGGGCGCCGAGGATTGCAGTACGCATCAGTTGGCCTCCTCGGCATTGAGTTGACGTTGGGCGTTCTGCCCGCTCATGGCCATGGACAGCACGGCCATGCGGATGGCGATGCCGTAGGTGACCTGGTTGAGAATCACCGACTGCGGGCCATCGGCCACTGCCGATTCGATCTCCACACCGCGGTTGATCGGGCCCGGGTGCATCACCAGGGCATCGGGTCGAGCCAGCTTCAGGCGCTGTTCGGTCAGGCCGAACAGGCGGTAGAACTCGCCTTCGCTGGGCAGCAGGCCGCCCTGCATGCGCTCGCGTTGCAGGCGCAGCATGATCACCACGTCGACATCCTTCAGGCCTTCGTTGGCATCGCTGAACACGCGCACGCCGTAGGCCTGTTCCAGGCCGATGGGCAGCAGGGTCTTCGGCGCGATCACGCGGATATCCGGGCAGCCCAGGGTCTTGAGCGCCAGCATGTTCGAACGTGCCACCCGCGAGTGCAGGATGTCGCCGACGATGGCCACCGAGAGGTTCTCGAAGTTGCCCTTGTGGCGGCGGATGGTGAGCATGTCGAGCATGCCCTGGGTCGGATGGGCATGGCGGCCGTCACCCCCGTTGATGATCGCCAGGTTCGGACACACATGCTCGGCGATGAAGTGTGCGGCGCCGGAGTCGGCATGGCGCACGACGAAGATGTCGGCGGCCATGGCTTCGAGGTTGCGCAGGGTGTCGAACAGCGTTTCGCCCTTGCTGGTCGAGCTGGTCGATACGTTGAGGCTGATGACGTCGGCGGACAGGCGCTGAGCGGCCAGCTCGAAGGTGGTACGAGTGCGTGTGGAGTTTTCGAAGAATACGTTGCACACGGTCTTGCCGCGTAGCAGGGGCACCTTCTTGACCGCGCGTGCGCCGACTTCGAGGAAGGAGTCGGCGGTGTCGAGGATTTCGGTCAACAGCTCGCGGGGCAGGCCGTCGAGTGAGAGGAAGTGGCGCAACTGACCTTGGTCGTTCAGTTGCAGCGGGCGCTTGGCGGCGAGTGGCGTCATCGCGAGGGTCTCAGTTGGCGAGCGTCTGGAGTTCGAGGGTCAGCGGCGTGGGGCCGGACAATTTTACCCGCTCGTTGGCCGCCAGCGACAGGGTGGCGCCCACCACATCGGGGCGGATAGGCAGCTCGCGAGCGCCCAGGTCGAGCAGGCTGACCAGGGTCACGCTGGCCGGACGACCGTAGTCGAACAGTTCGTTCAGGGCGGCGCGGATGGTGCGTCCGCTCATCAATACGTCGTCGATCAGTACCAGATGCTGACC
Organism: Ectopseudomonas oleovorans; assembly: GCA_045291465.1. GTDB lineage: Bacteria > Pseudomonadota > Gammaproteobacteria > Pseudomonadales > Pseudomonadaceae > Aquipseudomonas > Aquipseudomonas oleovorans_B. Next base: position 859,142 of record CP152345.1, read on the forward strand.
TTCGATCTCGAACGGCAGCTCGGACGGCTGCACCTGTGGGTGCAGGCCATTCTGGGTGAAGTCGTCGCGGTAGAAGGACACATCGAGAATGCCCAGTGCCTCATCGCGTCCCAGGGTCTGCAGCAGGGCCTGGGCGACCCATACGCCGCCGGTGCGGATGCCGATGAAGCGGGGTTCGCTGACCTGGCGCTGGTTCAGGTGCTGAGTCAGGGCGCTGGCCATGGCCGGCAGCAGATCGTTGGGATTGGGTAGCATGGCGAAACTCCATATATGAACAGCTTCTGAGGGCGTAAGCGAGGCCGCCGAGGCAAGGCAAAAACAGGCGAGGAAGCGCAGTTTACGAGTTGTAAATGAGCATTCCGAGCCTGTTTTTAACGCAGCATCGGCAACGCAGGTAGCTCTCAGTCCGTGCAGTTTTCCTCTAGCCAGCCTTGCAGGAGCAAGGCGGCGGCAATGGCGTCGACGGGGCGCTCGCGATAGCCACCGCTCTGGCCTTCGCGCAGGCGCTGGCCCTTGGCCTCGAAGGTGGTCAGGCGTTCGTCGTGGGTGTAGGCCGGCAGGTTGAAGCGGCCATTGAGGCGACGCGCGAACTTCTCCGCGCGGGCGCTCATCTCGCTGGGCGTGCCGTCCATGTTCAGCGGCAGGCCGACCACCACGGCGTCCGGCTGCCACTCCTTGATCAGTGCTTCGACACGGCTCCAGTCCGGCACACCGTTCTGCGCCTTGAGCACGCACAACTCGCGTGCCTGGCCGGTGATCATCTGGCCGACGGCGACGCCGATCTGCCTGGTGCCATAGTCGAAGCCCAGTAGCAGGCGCAGTGGCTTGTCGCTCATCAGGCGTGCCCGACCTGTGAGGTCAGCAGGCTGAGGTTGACCCCCAGGCGTGCGGCTGCGGCATCGAGTCGCTGGTCGAAGGGCAGGTCGAACAGAATGCTGCTGTTGGCGGGGCAGGTCAGCCATGCGTTGTCGGCCAGTTCGGCTTCCAGTTGCCCTGCGTCCCAGCCGGCGTAGCCCAGGGTGATCAGGTAGCGATCCGGCCCACTGCCATCGGCGATGGCGAACAGCACGTCCTGGGAGGTGGACAGGCTCAGTTCGCCCAGTTCCAGGGTCGCCTGAAATTGCGTACCGGCAGGGTGCAGGACGAAACCGCGATCGGTCTGTACCGGGCCGCCGGCGAAGATCGGCAGGCTGTGGCACAGCGCCGCAGGGTCTTCGTCCGGCCGTAGTTGCTCGAGCACATCGGCCAGGTTGAGGCCGTTGGGTTTGTTGATCACCAGGCCCATGGCCCCCTGCTCGTTGTGTTCGACCAGGTAGGTGACGGTCTGCGCGAAGTTCGGATCGGTCATGTGCGGCATGGCGATCAGGAAATGGTGCTTGAGGGAAATGGGAGCTGATTTCTTCATGCCGGCTAGTTTCAGTCTTAAGGCGTCGGGCTTCAAGCTGTTGGGCGAAGCGAATCGCCGGTTGCTCATGGCGCCAGAACGATCCGTCGTTCCTTGGCGCTGCACGAGTCCCGTGGCGCAGTGCTTCGCGACGATTGCATGCATCAATGCAGGAGGTGGCTCCCGAGTACCCCCTGTCGCGCATGCGCTCGTCCGTCAGTTGCTCGACAGTCGGTCGCCGCGCTCGAAGCGCCAGGTGCGGATGATTTCCAGGCGATCGATATCGGCCAGGTCGCCGGTGAAGGGGGCATAGGGGGCAGCCAGGCGCACGATGCGTTGCGCGGCCTGATCGAGCACGGCCTGGCCGGATGACTCCAGTACCTGCACTTCATACAGGCTGCCATCGCGGTTGATCGACACCAGCAGGCGCAGGCTGCCGTAGATGCGCTGACGGCGGGCATCGTCCGGGTAGTTGAGATTGCCGATACGCTCGACCTTCTTGCGCCATTCATCCTTGTACCAGGCGCCCTTGTCGCGCATGGTCGAGGCTGCGTTGAGGCGGTGAATCTTCGGGCGCTTGGCGTAGGCCTGGACTTCCTGAGCCAGCTCGGCTTCCAGGCTGGCGATTTCCGCCGACAGCTGGGCCGAGTCGAAGACCGGTGCCCGTGGGGCGGGCGGTGTCGGCTTGGTTTCCTCGCGCTTGACTGGGGTCTTCTGTGGTTGCGCAGTGCGCGTGGCAACGGCGGCTTTCGGTGCTTGCGGTTTGGTGGCCGGCTGTTGCGGGGTGGCCGGTGGAGTGACCTTGCGCACCTCGCTGTCCTGGAACAGCGCCTGTTCGGTGGTCTTCGGCGCTGCCGCATGTTCCAGGGTGCCGCTGCCCTGCTGGTTGTCCTGGGCGAGGAAGTCAGCCTCCCTGGGCTTCTCCTCGCTCTTGAAGGTGGACAGGGTGATTTCCAGCGTCTTGCTGATTTCCGGTGGCGGTTCGAGGGTAAAGCCGACACCGAGTATCAGGGCAATGTGCAGCGCCGTGGCCAGAAAAAGCGTGAACCCCAGGCGATCCGCCGGGCGGACGTTGGCGCTGGAGTCAGAGGGAAGGTTGGCGGCTGCGTTCATCGTGCATCGGGTCTGTTCAGAATGTCGCGCAGTCTGCCGGGTCGGGCCTGGCACCTGCAAGTTGCAGGCGCCAGGCTGCCACCTGCGTCAAGCTTTTGCAGCGAGTTTGCCGGCGATGCAATCCATCAGGCGCTCACCAATGCGGGTATCGAAGGCCGCATCGATCTCGCGGATGCAGGTCGGGCTGGTAACGTTGATTTCCGTCAGATGATCACCGATGACGTCGAGTCCCACGAAGATCAGCCCTTTTTCGCGCAGGGTGGGGCCGACCGCTGCGGCGATCTCGCGGTCGCGCTCGGTCAGCGCTCGCGCTTCGCCACGGCCGCCTGCTGCCAGGTTGCCGCGGGTCTCGCCGGCGGCGGGAATGCGTGCCAGGCAGTAGGGTACCGGTTCTCCATCTATCATCAGGATGCGCTTGTCGCCGTCCTTGATGGCCGGCAGGTAACCCTGCGCCATGATTTGCTGCCGACCGTGCAGGGTCAGGGTTTCCAGAATCACGGAGAGGTTGGGGTCGCCCTCGCGGTGACGAAATATCTGCGATCCGCCCATGCCATCCAGGGGTTTGAGAATGATGTCACGGTGCTCATCGGCAAACTGGCGCAGAATGTCGGGGCGCCGACTGACCAGGGTCGGTGGTGTGTATTGGGGAAACTGGGTGGCGAAGAACTTTTCATTGCAGTCGCGCAGACTCTGCGGCCGATTGACCACCAGTACGCCGTCGCGCTCCGCCTGCTCGAGCAGGTAGGTGGAGTAGACGAATTCGTTATCGAAGGGCGGATCCTTGCGCATCAGGATCACGTCGAGTTCGGCGAGCGGCGTGTCCTGCTCGGCGCCAAGTGCGAACCAGCGTTGAGGATCGTTGAACACTTCCAGAGGCCGTAGGCGGGCGCGGGCCTGACCGCGAGCCTGGTAGAGATCCTGCTGCTCCATGTAGAACAGTGACCAGCCGCGCGCTTGAGCGGCCAGCAACATGGCCAGCGAGCTGTCCTTCTTGAAGGAGATGCTGGCAATCGGATCCATGACGATCCCGAGACGAAGGCTCATGGGGGTAACTCTCCGCGAGATAGAGGGCAAAGGCCCGGTAGTTGTGCCGGACGAAGGTTGTCAGGGTGGCGTCGGCCGGGGGCTTGGTCAAGGGCCGGAGCTGCCCCGGCGGGCTTATAGATTGCATCTGGAGAGTGTGCTAAAAAGGCCCGACGATTGGGTCAAGCCCCATCGGCGACTGGGCCTCAGGCATACTGATAACGCGAAAATAACGACTCACCGAGGCGATGGTAGGGCGAAAATGGAACAGCATTCCGAGGGTTTGAAAGTGATGGTGATCGACGATTCGAAAACGATTCGTCGCACCGCGGAAACTCTGCTGAAAAAAGTGGGTTGCGAGGTCATCACCGCGGTCGATGGCTTCGATGCCCTGGCCAAGATTGCCGACACTCACCCCAGCATCATCTTTGTCGACATCATGATGCCGCGTCTCGATGGATATCAGACCTGTGCCCTGATCAAGAACAACAGCGCTTTCAAATCCACTCCGGTGATCATGCTGTCCTCCAAGGACGGCCTGTTCGACAAGGCCAAGGGGCGCATCGTCGGTTCCGATCAATATCTGACCAAGCCTTTCAGCAAGGAAGAGTTGCTCGGTGCGATCAAAACCCACGTGCCTGACTTCACTCCGGTGGAACAAGCCTCCTGACGTCATGGCCTCAGGCCTGTACGCCACTTCTGTATTGGGAAACACCATGGCTCGAATTCTGATTGTTGATGACTCCCCCACCGAGATGTACAAGCTGACTGCCATGCTGGAAAAGCACGGCCACCAGGTACTGAAGGCGGAAAACGGCGCCGATGGCGTGGCTCTGGCTCGTCAGGAAAAGCCGGACGCCGTCCTGATGGATATCGTCATGCCTGGCCTCAACGGCTTCCAGGCGACTCGTCAACTGACCAAGGATGCCGAAACCAGCCATATCCCGGTGATCATCGTCACCACCAAGGATCAGGAAACCGACAAGGTCTGGGGCAAGCGCCAGGGCGCCAAGGACTACCTGACCAAGCCGGTCGACGAAGATACCTTGCTGAAAACTCTCAATGCGGTACTGGCCGGCTGACGCCGTGCCGTCCACGTATTGAACAAGAAGAAGGCCACGGCTGGCATGTCGGACGCGCAGACTCCTTTCCAGATTCTCTTCGAGATCGACCAGCGTTGCCGAGCCCTGGCGGCCGGCCTGCCGTCGCAGCAGGCTGCCGTGCAGACCTGGAGCGGTATCGGTTTTCGCATGGGGGAGCGGTTCTTCGTCGCACCCATGGGAGAGGTGGGCGAAGTCCTGCACGAGCCGCGTTACACCCTGTTGCCGGGTGTGAAAGGCTGGGTCAAGGGGTGGCCAACGTGCGTGGCCGCCTGTTGCCGATCATGGATCTGTGCGGGTTCTTCGGCAACGAACTGTCGCCGCTGCGCAAGTTGCGGCGGGTGCTGGTGGTCGATCACCAGGAAATCTTCGCCGGTCTCACGGTCGACGAGGTTTTCGGCATGCAGCATTTTCCCGTGGATGCATTTTCAGAACAATTGCCGCCTCTCGAGGCGAGCATTGCGCCGTTTGTCCACGGTGTCTTTCAACGGGAACAGCCCTGGTTGGTGTTCAGCCCTCATGCGCTGACGGCCGATCCGGGCTTTCTCGATGTTGCCTATCAATAGATTTTCGGTTGGGTCGGTTCTTCCGACCCTTTGGCGTTACATGGGAACCGTAGTGCGGTCGGTCCAGGCGGGGGCCAGATAATGAAAAAACTCAATGCAGGCAATTTGTTGCTCGGGGCACGCAGCAGCACGCTGATCGCGGCGCTGTTCGTCGTGCTCATCGTTTCCATCGTGCTGTTGTTCGCGAACTTCGCCTACATCAACACCCAGTCCAACTACGACACCGAGTACATCAGTCACTCCGGTGAGCTGCGCGTGCTGTCCCAGCGTATCGCCAAGAACGCCACCGAGGCCGCGGCAGGTACTGCCGAAGCCTTCGGCCTGCTGCGCGATGCGCGTAACGACTTCCAGCAGCGCTGGAGTTACCTGACAGATGGCGATGCCAGCAGTGGCCTGCCTCCGGCGCCGGAATCGGTGCAGGCGCAGATGGCGGCGGTGCAGCAGGACTGGGACAGCCTGCGGCAGAACACCGACGCCATTCTTGCCAGCGAGCAGACCGTACTGTCGTTGCACCAGGTAGCCGCCACCCTGGCGGAAACCATTCCGCAACTGCAGGTCGAGTACGAGGAAGTGGTCGACATCCTGCTGGAGAGCGGTGCGCCGGCAGCTCAGGTTTCCGTGGCGCAGCGTCAGTCGCTGCTGGCCGAACGTATTCTCGGCTCGGTGAACAAGGTACTGGCCGGTGACGAGGACTCGGTACAGGCCGCCGACATGTTCGGCCGTGACGCCAGCCTGTTCGGCCGTGTACTGGCCGCGATGCTCGAAGGCAACGCGGCGATGGAAATCAGCCAGGTGACCGACGAGGAAGCCCTCGAGCGTCTGGCCGAGATTTCCGAACTGTTCGAATTCGTATCCGGTTCGGTGGACGAGATCCTGGAGACTTCGCCGGAACTGTTCCAGGTGCGTGAGTCGGCGAACTCCATCTTCACCGTGTCGCAGACCCTGCTGGACAAGGCATCCGAGCTGGCCAGCGGCTTCGAAGACCTGGCCGATGGTCGTGCCATCAACACCCTGTTCGGCTACGTGCTGGGCGGCCTGGCCCTGGGGTCGATCATCCTCATCGGTCTGGTGATGGTGCGTGAAACCAACCGTCGTCTGTCCGAAACCGCCGAGAAGAACGAGCGTAACCAGGCGGCGATTCTGCGCCTGCTCGACGAGATCGCCGACCTCGCCGACGGTGACCTCACCGTAGCCGCGACGGTGACCGAAGACTTCACCGGTGCCATCGCCGACTCCATCAACTACTCCATCGACCAGCTGCGCGACCTGGTAGCCACCATCAACCTGACCGCCGTTCAGGTAGCCGGTGCGGCCCAGGAGACCCAGGCCACGGCGATGCACCTGGCCGAAGCGTCCGAGCACCAGGCGCAGGAAATCGCCGGTGCCTCCGCAGCGATCAACGAAATGGCCGTGTCGATTGACCAGGTATCGGCGAACGCCAGCGAATCGTCCGCGGTAGCGGAACGTTCCGTAGCCATCGCCAACAAGGGTAACGAAGTCGTACACAACACCATCACCGGCATGGACAACATCCGTGAGCAGATCCAGGACACCTCGAAGCGGATCAAACGCCTCGGTGAGTCGTCCCAGGAGATCGGTGACATCGTGAGCCTCATCAACGACATTGCCGACCAGACCAACATCCTTGCACTGAACGCCGCGATCCAGGCGTCCATGGCCGGTGATGCGGGCCGCGGCTTCGCCGTGGTAGCGGACGAGGTACAACGCCTCGCAGAACGTTCCTCGGCGGCGACCAAGCAGATCGAGGCACTGGTGAAGACCATTCAGACCGACACCAACGAAGCCGTTATCTCCATGGAGCAGACGACTTCCGAAGTGGTGCGCGGTGCCCGCCTGGCGCAGGACGCCGGTGTGGCCCTGGAAGAGATCGAGAAGGTATCCAAGACCCTCGCGGCACTCATCCAGAACATCTCCAACGCCGCCCGTCAGCAGGCCTCTTCGGCTGGCCACATTTCCAACACCATGAACGTGATCCAGGAGATCACCTCGCAGACGTCCTCGGGTACCACCGCCACCGCCAAGAGCATCGGTAACCTGGCCAAGATGGCCAGCGAGATGCGCAAGTCGGTGTCCGGCTTCACTCTGCCAGACGCCTGATAAAGGAGTGCGGTGGCTGGTTTCAGTCACCGCAGCACAGCCATGACCCAGGGCGAAGGTATGCAGTCAGCGGGTGTGTGGGCGTTGCGCCCGGTGGCAGATATGTCGCAAGCCGATTTCCATGACTGGCAGACGCTGCTCGAGGCGCGTACCGGTGTGGTGATCAGCGAGCAGCGGCGCGCCTTTCTGCAGACCAATCTGAGCGCGCGGATGCGTGAGCTGGGTGTCGCGGATTACGCCAGTTATTACCGTCAGGTCACCGATGGGCCGCGAGGTGCGGTGGAGTGGTCGACCCTGCTGGATCGTCTGACCGTGCAGGAGACCCGCTTCTTCCGCCATCCGCCGTCCTTCGAGGTGCTGGCGCAGTACCTGCAGGAGCGACTGGCCGCCGGGTTGGGCAAACCCTGGGAGTTCTGGAGCGTTGGCTGCTCCAGTGGTGAAGAGCCTTATTCGCTGGCGATCCTGGCGGCCGAGGCGTTGCAGGGTAGTGAGTTGCCCGAGCACTTCGCAGTGACGGGCACCGATATCAGCCAGGGCGCGCTGAGCAAGGCGCGTGAAGCCTGCTATTCGGCGCGCCGCCTGGAACAGGTAAGTGAGGAACTGCGCGAACGTTATTTTCTCGCCCAGGTCGATGGACGTTTCAAGGTGGTATCGAGTCTGGCTGCGCGAGTGTGTTGCGCCCGGCTCAACGTGCTGGAACTGGCCAAGGCGCCGATGTCCGGCATGGATGTGATTTTCTGTCAGAACTTGCTGATCTATTTCCGCCGCTGGCGTCGCCGCGACATCCTCAACCGTCTGGCCGAAAGCCTGGCGCCGGGAGGGTTGCTGGTGGTGGGCGTGGGTGAAGTAGCCGGTTGGCAGCATCCGGATCTGGTACCGGTCGCCGACGAGCGAGTCCTGGCGTTTACCCGCAAGGGATAAGGCCAAGTTTATGAGTGGAGTGGCTATGGGTGATCGGCATGATTATGTCGCCCTGGAGTGGGTCAAAGGCGAAATCGCGGAGACCCTGAAACAGGCGCGGCAGGCCCTGGAGGCGTTCGTCGAGAACCCGCAGGATCCAACGCGCATGCGTTTCTGCCTGACCTACGTGCACCAGGTTCACGGCACCTTGCAGATGGTCGAGTTCTACGGCGCTGCGCTGCTCGCCGAGGAAATGGAGCAACTGGCCAAGGCGCTGATGGAGGGCCGCGTGGCCAATCAGGGCGAAGCCCTGGAAGTGCTGATGCAGGCCATCCTGCAACTGCCGGTGTACCTGGATCGCATTCAGACCGCCCGCCGCGACCTGCCCATGGTCGTGCTGCCGCTGCTCAATGACCTGCGTGCCGCTCGTGGCGAGAAGCTGCTGTCGGAAACCAGTCTGTTCTCTCCGGACATGTCCGTCCGCCTGCCGGCCCTCCCGGAGGGTGGCCTGGCGCGCCTGCGCACCGCCGAATTGCCGGTATTGCTGCGCAAGCTGCGGCAGATGTTGCAGATGGCACTGGTCGGGGTGATCCGCAATCAGGACCTGCCCGCCAACCTCGGCTACATGGCTCGCGTCTTCGCCCGCCTGGAAAACCTGTGCAAGGACGCCCCGTTGGGTGGCCTGTGGCAGATCGCTTCCGGCGTGATCGAAGGTCTGGCCAACGGCAGCGTGGTCAACGGTACCTCGGTGCGTACCCTGCTGCGTCAGGTCGACAAGGAGCTCAAGCGGCTGGTCGAGCAGGGCGCCGATGGCATCAACCAGGCCGCTCCCGATGAGCTGACCAAGAATCTGCTGTTCTATGTGGCCAAGGCGCCTGCGCAATCGCCGCGCATCAGCGCCCTGAAGGAGCAATACCGCCTCGACGAAGCCCTGCCGGACAACGAGGTGGTGGACGAAGAGCGTGCTCGCCTGGCCGGTCCCGACCGTGACGCCATGCGCTCGGTGGTGGCGGCCCTGTGCGAAGAACTGGTGCGGGTCAAGGACAGCCTCGATCTGTTCGTGCGCAGCGATCGTAGCCAGGCCAGCGAGCTGGACGGGCTGCTCGCGCCGCTCAAGCAGATCGCCGATACCCTCGCGGTGCTGGGCTTCGGCCAGCCGCGCAAGGTCATTCTCGATCAGATCGACGTGATCCACGGACTGTCCCTCGGCCAGCGCGAGCCGAGCGATGCCGTGCTGATGGACGTTGCTGGCGCCCTGCTCTACGTGGAAGCAACCCTGGCCGGCATGGTCGGCCCCAGTGACGACAATCAGAGCGAGCAGAGCCACCTGCCGACTACCGACGTGGCGCAGATTCATCAGCTCGTCATCAAAGAGGCGCGCAATGGTCTGGAACAGGCCAAGGACGCGATCATCGAGTTCATCGCCTCGCAGTGGAACCATGAGCATCTGGCCCGCGTGCCCGAGCTGCTCACCCAGGTGCGCGGCGGGCTGGCGATGATTCCGCTGCAGCGCGCCGCCGACCTGCTCAACGCCTGCAATCGCTACATCCAGGAGCAACTGCTGGCACGCAAGGCCGTGCCCAACTGGCAGAGTCTGGACACCCTGGCCGATGCCATCACCAGCGTCGAGTATTACCTCGAGCGTCTGGCCGAAGACCATGGCACGCAGGGCGACCTGATTCTCGACGTTGCCGAGGAAAGCCTCGAGACGCTGGGTTATCCGCTGAAGGAAAAGCCCTCGATCCTCGATCGTGTCGAACCTCAGGAAGAATTTCCTGCGCCGCTTGCCGACCCGCTGCAGGAGATCGAGTTGCTCGGTGCCGAAGAGGCGCAGCTCGAAGAGCCTCTGGCCGAAAACGAGCCGTTGACGTTCGAGTCGAGCGAGCTGTCGCTGGACGCCGGAAATGACCTGGAGTCGCTCGACACCGATCTGCAACTGGAGGGCATGCCGTCGCTGGGCGAGCCCTTGCCGGGCATCGATGAACTCGAAGAGCTGCCGCCGCTGCATGCTGAAGAAACCTTGCAGCCCCTGTCATTCGAGCCGGCAGCCGAGCTGCAACTCGGAGAGCTGAGCCTGGATCAGCCCGATACCGCATCGTCGCAGTGGGACGAGCTGGAACTGGAGGCGTTGCCAGCGCTCGACGAGCCCTTGCCGGCCATCGGTGAGCTCGAAGAGCTGCCGCCGCTGCATGCTGAAGAAACCTTGCAGCCCCTGTCATTCGAGCCGGCAGCCGAGCTGGAGCTCGAAGAGCTGAGCCTGGATCAGCTGGATGCCGCACCGCCGCAGTGGGACGAGCTGGAACTGGCGGATCTGGAACTGCCGGAAGTCGAGCTGCCCAGTGCACCTGAAGTCATTGTGCCGCTCGAGGAGCCGGCTGCGCAGAGGCCGCTATCGATGGCCGACGTGATGGCGGCACCCGTGCAGGCGATCAACCCGCCAGCCGCCGATGTGCCGCCGAGCCTGCTACCGCCGCCGGCCGATGAAGAGCCGGTTGACGAAGAATTGCTGGAAGTCTTTATCGAAGAAGCCGGCGAAGTGCTGGAAACCATCGCCGAGTACCTGCCGCAGTGGCAGGCCGATACTGGCAACAAGGACGCGCTGATCGAAGTGCGTCGTGCCTTCCACACCCTCAAGGGCAGTGGGCGCATGGTGCGCGCTCTGATCATCGGCGAGTTGGCCTGGTCGATCGAGAACCTCCTCAACCGCGTGCTGGATCGCAGCATCGAGCCGAACGAGCCCGTGCAGCAGGTGGTGCTCGACGTGGTGGCGCTGATGCCGGTGCTGGTTGAAGAGTTCGCTGCCAAGGCACAGCGTCAGCGTGACGACGTCGACCTGCTGGCTGCCACCGCGCACGCGTTGGCCAAGGGGTTGATGCCCCCAAAATCTGACGCCCCGGCCGCCCTGCAGGTAGCCGAGCCCGCGGGCGTTATCGATGCTACCGACGCTGTCGAGGAGTCCCTGTCGTCTGACGGAGAGCTGCTCGATGACGAGCCCCTCGACGGCGAGCCCCTCGATCCGCAGTTGCTGGAGATTTTCCGCAACGAGGCGGAAACCCATCTGGACACCCTGGTGGGCTTTCTGGCCGATTGCGCGCAGGAGCTTCCCCAGCCGGTCACCGATGATCTGCAACGTGCATTGCACACCCTCAAGGGCAGCGCCTACATGGCCGGCATCCTGCCGGTGGCGGAGATCGCCGCCCCCCTGGAGAAGCTGGTCAAGGAGTTCAAGACCAACCTGATTCAGGTGGATCTGACGGCGGCCGAACTGCTGAGCCGTGCCGAGCAACTGTTCCGTGTCGGTCTGGATAATCTGGAAAGCCAGCCGTTGGCGCCGATCGAGGGTGCCGAAGCGTTTCTCGCTCGCGTGCAGGCGCTGCATCACGAGCGCCTGGCCAGTGCGGAAGACGAGCGCCTGGCGCAGAGCGGCGAGAGCCGTGACCCGCAACTGATCAGTATCTTCCTCGCCGAGGGCATGGACATCCTGCTCGATGCCGAGGATCTGCTGCGCAAATGGCGTGAGCACCCGTCCGAGCGTCAGGAGTTGTCCGCGCTGCTCGAGGAGCTCACCACTCTCGGCCGTGGCGCCGAGATGGCCGAGCTGCCGCAGATCGACGAACTGTGCGAAGCCCTTCTGGATCTTTACGGTGCTGTCGAAGAGGGCAGCCTGGCTGTCAGCGAGCGCTTCTTCGACGAGGCGGAAAAGGCCCACGAAGCGCTGATCGACATGATGGATCAGGTTGCCGCTGCGCTACAGGTGACTGCCCAGCCCGAGCGCGTGCAGGCCCTGCGTGACCTGCTGAGCGAGGCCATCGATCCCGATACGCTGGCCTTGCTCACCCCTGGCGTGCAGGGGCTGGAAGTGGTCGAGCTGGATCAGGCCACCGCCGGGCTGGAACAGGGCGAAGGGGGCTGAGCGACGCGCTTGTTTCCTTCGACTTGCCCGATGATCCTGCTGCCGAGCCCGAGCCCGAGCCCGAGCCCGAGCCCGAGCCCGAGCCCGAGCCTGAGCCCGAGCCGCACGCGGCTGCCGGCTTCAGTCCCGCCGAGGCTGACCTCGACGAGGAAATGGTCGAGATCTTCCTCGAGGAGGCCGTCGATATCCTGGAAAGCGCCGGCCAGGCTCTGGAGCGCTGGCTGAGCGAGCCCGACAACACCCTGCCGCTGTCGTCCCTGCAGCGTGATCTGCATACCCTCAAGGGGGCGCGCGAATGGCCGCGATCCGCCCCATTGGCGATCTCGGGCATGAACTCGAGTCGCTTTACGAAGGGCTGGTCGACCGCCGTTACAACTACTCCACCGATCTCGGACGCCTGCTGCAGCAGAGTCACGACCGTCTGGCGCTGATGCTTGACCAACTACAGGCGCGCCAGCCGCTGGTGTCCGGAGACGATCTGATTCAGGCGATTCGTCAGTTCCGCCAGGGCGGCGGCGCGCAGAGCCTGTCGGCCGCCGCCGTACAGATCGAGCCGCTATCGGCCGAGGAGCCTGCCGAGGCGGGCGAGCCCGAATGGGATGTCGACGAATTGCCGCCACTGGCTCTGGTCGAGGACGAGATCGTGCTCGACCCGGTCGCCGAGGAGTCGGTCGAAGAACTGCCGCTGGTGGCCGATGAAGCCGAACCGGCCGAGGTCGCGCAAGAGCTGCCGCCGGTCATTGTCGAGCCCGAGACTGAAACACGCGCAGCAGTCAGTTGGCACGAGGATCGCGACCCCGAGTTGGTGGAAATCTTCCTCGAAGAGGGTTTCGACATCATCGACAGCGCCGGTGCTGCTTTGCAGCGCTGGATGGGGGACATCGATAACAGCCTGGAGCTGGAAGCCCTGCAGCGTGACCTGCACACCCTCAAGGGTGGTGCACGCATGGCCGAAATTCGCGAAATCGGCGATCTGGCTCATGAACTGGAGTTCCTCTACGAAGGGCTCGGTGGCGGGCGTCTGCGTGCCAGCCCCGACTTGTTCACCCTGTTGCAATCCTGCCACGATCGTCTGGCCGAGATGCTCGAGGCTGTTCGTGGCCAGCGGGCAGTGCCATCCGGCGATGCTCTGATCGAGACCATCAGGCGCTTTCGTGCCAACCCCGACGAGCAGTTGAGCATGCCGTCTGCGGTGCAGCTCAAGGCGGTGGTCGACCGCGAAGAAGCCGAAGAGGCCGACAGTGACATCCTCGACATCTTCCTCGAAGAAGGTGATGACCTGCTCGAAGCGATGGAAACCGCCATCGGGCGCTGGGAAGAGCAGCGTGAGGATGGCGCCGCCATCGACGAGATGCTGCGTATCCTGCACACCCTCAAGGGCGGTGCGCGCCTGGCCGGGCAGAAGCGCCTGGGGGACATGAGCCACGACCTCGAACAGCACCTCAGCGAGGCGTTGCAGCAGGGGACTCCATGGCCTGAAAGCCTGTTCCTCGATGTGCAGTCCGGTTTCGAAGGCTTGCAGCAGGAACTCGGCCTGTTGCGTCAGCGCCTCAGCGACAGCCTGGCCGATGAGCCCGCAGTTGTCGACGAAACCGCCGAGCCGGTGCCGGCCAGCGTACCGAGTCTGGCTACGCCGATCGTTGCCGCCAGCGAGCTGCCGGTCAAGGTGCAGGCGCCCAAGGTATTGCCGTTCGTGCAGCGTGCACGGGAGGCTGCCCAGGAAGCCGCTGCCCGTCGTGCTCCGCAGGAACTGGTGAAGGTGCCGGCCGAACTGCTCGAAGGTCTGGTCAACCTGGCGGGCGAAACCTCGATCTTCCGGGGCCGCGTCGAGCAGCAGGTCAGCGATGTCAGTTTCACCCTGAGCGAGATGGAAGCGACCATCGACCGGGTGCGCGACCAGTTGCGCCGTCTCGATACCGAGACCCAGGCGCAGATTCTCAGCCGCTACCAGGCCGAGGCCGAGCGCGCCGGATACGAGGACTTCGACCCGCTGGAAATGGATCGCCACTCGCAGTTGCAGCAGCTCTCGCGCGCACTGTTCGAATCGGCCTCCGACCTGCTCGACCTGAAGGAAACCCTGGCGGCGAAGAACCGCGACGCCGAGACCCTGTTGCTGCAACAGGCGCGGGTCAACACCGAACTGCAGGAAGGCCTGATGCGCACCCGCATGGTGCCGTTCGACCGCCTGGTGCCGCGCCTGCGCCGTATCGTTCGCCAGGTGGCGGGTGAGCTGGGCAAGCAGGTGGATTTCGTCGTAGGCAACGCCGAAGGGGAAATGGATCGCACGGTGCTCGAGCGCATCGTCGCGCCGCTGGAACACATGCTGCGCAATGCCGTCGACCATGGCATCGAGCCTGCTGCCGCGCGTCTTGCCGCCGACAAGCCGGCTACCGGCACCATCCGCCTCAATCTCGGTCGCGAGGGTGGCGACATCGTCCTCACGCTGGACGATGACGGTGGCGGTATCCGCCTGGAAGCGGTACGGCGCAAGGCCATCGAGCGTGGCCTGATGGATGCCAACAGTGACCTCAGCGACCACGAGGTGCTGCAGTTCATCCTCGAAGCCGGTTTCTCCACGGCGGAAAAGGTCACGCAGATTTCCGGGCGTGGCGTGGGCATGGACGTGGTGCACTCCGAGGTCAAGCAGCTTGGCGGCTCGATGAGCATCGACTCGACGGTGGGGCAGGGCACGCGCTTCACCATCCGTCTGCCGTTCACCGTATCGGTCAACCGTGCGCTGATGGTCTACTCGGGCGAAGACCTTTATGCCATTCCGCTGAATACCATCGAAGGTATCGTGCGCGTCTCGCCCTACGAGCTGGAAGCCTACTACGCCCCGGATGCGCCGCGCTTCGAGTACGCCGGGCAGGCCTACGAGCTGAAATACCTGGGCGACCTGCTGAACAACGGCCAGCATCCGAAGCTGGTAGGCCAGAGCCTGCCGCTACCGGTGATCCTGGTGCGCTCCAGCGAACATGCTGTGGCGGTGCAGGTGGACAGTCTGGCCGGTTCGCGCGAAATCGTGGTGAAGAGCCTCGGCCCGCAATTCGCCGGGGTGCACGGTATCTCCGGTGCGACCATTCTCGGCGATGGTCGTGTGGTGGTGATTCTCGATCTGCTGGCGACCATCCGCGTGCTGCACGCCCATCTGCTGGGGCAACTGACCCCGCGTCTGGCCGCGCGTCAGGTGGCGGCCAGCGAAGAGGTGGAAATCGACCGGCCGCCGCTGGTCATGGTGGTGGACGACTCGGTCACCGTGCGCAAGGTCACCAGCCGTCTGCTCGAACGCAATGGCATGAACGTGATGACTGCCAAGGACGGAGTGGATGCCATTTCCCAGTTGCAGGAGCACAAGCCCGACATCATGCTGCTGGACATCGAAATGCCACGCATGGACGGCTTCGAAGTCGCCACCCTGGTGCGTCACGACGATGGCCTGAAAGATCTGCCGATCATCATGATCACCTCGCGTACCGGTGAAAAACACCGCGAGCGGGCCATGGCCATTGGCGTCAACGAATACCTCGGCAAGCCCTATCAGGAGTCCTTGCTGCTCGACACCATCGCACAGTTGGTGGATAGCCAACGGATCAAACGGACATGACTGAGAAATCTGCGGCACGTATTGCAGTGATCGCCGACACTTCGCTGCAGCGCCATGTGTTGCAGCAGGCGTTGGCCGGTAGCGGTTATCAGGTCGTGCTCAACAGCGACCCGGCGCGCCTTGACGAGGATGCTCTGGCTGCCTGCGAGACCGATCTGTGGCTGGTCGATCTGGCACAGTCGGAGGACTCTCCACTGGTCGACAGTCTTCTGGAACATGCCAGTGCGCCGGTGCTGTTCGGCGAGGGACATGCGCCCGAGCGTCACTCGGAAAACTACCCGCGCTGGGAGCGACGCCTGTTCGGCAAGCTCAAGCGTCTGGTTGGTGATCCGGCACAGGCGGTGGGCCCGAGCCTGCAGTCATTGCTCGATGAAGCGCAGCGTCCCGCGCGCCTGGAGCTGCCGCAGGCCCTGGCCGATACCCCGCTGAAGGCGGGTGAGCCGGCGCGCCAGGTCTGGCTGCTGGCGGCTTCGCTCGGCGGTCCGGCAGCCGTCAAGGCGTTTCTCGATGCGCTGCCGGGTGGGCTGCCCATCGGTTTCATCTATGCCCAGCACATCGATGCCAGCTTCGAGGCTGTATTGCCTCAGGCGGTCGGTCGGCACAGCCAATGGCATGTCAATCCGGCGCGTCAGGGGGATCCGGTACGCTGTGGTGAAGTGGTGATCGCACCCATCGTCCATGAACTGGGTTTCGCCGAGGACGGCGCGATGCAGATCGCCGAGCGCGGCTGGCCGGAACCCTATAGCCCGTCCATCGACCAGATGATGCTCAACCTGGCGCAACAGTTCGGTGCCCAGTGTGGGGTCATCGCATTCAGTGGCATGGGCAGCGACGGCAGCGCCGCAGCCGCCTACGTCAAACGCCAGGGTGGGGTGATCTGGACCCAGCGTGCCGACAGCTGCGTCAGCCCGAGCATGCCGGACAGTTTGCGCGAAGGAGGCTACAGCAGTTTCAGCGCCGATCCACGCGAGCTGGCCGTGGCGCTGGTCAATCATCTTGCGGAAAACTGCAGCTGACAGGGCCACTGGCCCGTATAGGACATTTTCATGAGCCAAGCCGTCGCCACCCAGAACAGTGCCGCCAGCCTTACGGGCCTTCTGGTTCCGCTGGCCGACCGCACCCTGCTGCTGCCCAACGTGGCGGTGGCCGAGCTGATTCCCTACCGTGCCCCACAGCTCAGCGAAGGTACTCCGGACTGGTTCCTCGGCCAGATCGCCTGGCGTGATCTGCGCCTGCCGTTGCTGTCCTTCGAAGCGGCCAGTGGTGGCCAGACCCAAGTGGCCAATGGTGCTCGGGTCGTGGTGATCAACGCCCTCGGTGGGCGTCCCAAGGTCAAGTTCATCGCCTTGCTGGTGCAGGGTATTCCGCGTTCCCTGAAGGTTGGCAGCGACCTGGCGGCTGCGGATGTCGAGCTGGCGCCGCTGGAACTGGGGGCCGCGCGTGTTGGTGAAGACGTGGTGCGCATTCCGGATCTGGTCGGGCTGGAGCAACTGCTGGCCGATGCCGGGTTGATCTGACGCTTCGGATGCCGTCATCGGGTGCTGACGGTGCCTGATCCCTGCCGCTCATCGTTCAGGCTGTTATCCCCGCGCAACGCGCAGTGCATGATTCCCCCCTGAAACGAAAACACCCTGCAAGAGCGAACTCCTTGCAGGGTGTGGATGCCCCGGCGTTCCTGCCGGGGCTCGCTTGACGCTCTGGCGATCAACTGCGTGGCTGCGCTACCTCGTCGCCTTGCAGGTCTTTGTTCTGCTCGGCTCGTAGACTGATCGCTGCCGGGTCGTTGGTCCAGTAATCGGCATTCTTGATGCCGAGCTTCACGGGGTCGAACACCGGATCCTTGCCCTGAGCCTGCTGTTGCTCGTAGTCCTTGAGGCATTTGTAGGCAATTCTGTGCATCAGCACGATGGCGATGATGTTGAGCCAGGCCATCAGGCCCACACCCAGGTCACCCAGATCCCAGGCTACGGTGGCGCTGCGCACGGTGCCGTAAACGGTAGCGATGATGATGCCGAACTTCAGCAGCAGGGTGAGGATGGGGCGTTTCACCTTGCGGTTGATGTAGGCGATGTTGGTTTCGGCGATGTAGTAGTACGCCAGGATGGTGGTGAACGCGAAGAAGAACAGGGCGATGGCGACGAATGCGTTACCGAAGCCCGGCATCACGTTTTCCATGGCGGTCTGGACGTAACCCGGGCCTGCGGCGACACCGGCGATGCCCGTGAACAGCGGAGTGCCGTCCGGCGCCTGCACGTTGTACTGACCGGTGATCAGCAGCATGAAGGCGGTGGCGGAGCAGACGAACAGGGTGTCGATGTACACCGAGAAGCCCTGAACCAGGCCCTGCTTGACCGGATGGCTGACTGCGGCAGCGGAGGAGGCATGCGGGCCGGTGCCCTGACCGGCTTCGTTGGAGTAGACGCCGCGCTTCACGCCCCACTGGATGGCCAGGCCGACGATGGCACCGAAACCGGCTTCAAGGCCGAACGCGCTCTTGAAGATCAGAGCCATCACACCGGGCAGTTGATCGATGTGCAGGAGAATGATCACCAGGGCGACCAGGATGTAGCCCAGTGCCATGAAGGGTACGACCACCTGGGTGAAGTGGGCGATGCGCTTCACGCCGCCGAAAATGATCATGCCGAGCATGATGGCCAGCAAAGCGGCGGTGACCGTGGGTTCAATGCCGAATGCGGTCTGTGCACTGGAGGCGATGGAGTTGGCCTGTACGCCAGGCAGCAGCAGACCGCAGGCGAACACGGTGACGATCGCGAACAGCCAGGCGTACCACTTCAGACCAAGGCCACGCTCGATGTAGAACGCAGGGCCACCGCGGTATTCGCCGTTGAGTTTCTCCTTGTAGACCTGGCCGAGGGTGGACTCGATGAACGCCGAGCTGGCGCCGAGGAACGCCACCATCCACATCCAGAATACGGCGCCAGGGCCGCCGAAGGTGATGGCGGTGGCCACACCGGCGATGTTGCCGGTACCCACGCGGCCAGCAAGGGTCATGGTCAGTGCCTGGAAGGAGGTGATGCCATGTTCATCGGTCTTGCCGGTGAACATCAGACGAATCATTTCCCTGAAGTGGCGAACCTGAAGGAAGCGACCACGCAAGGAGAAATAGAGGCCGACGCCGAGACACAGGTAAATCAGCGCCGAGCTCCAGACATACCCATTGAGGGTGGAGACCAGTTCGTTCATGCAATGCTCCTGGGCATGAGTTCGCTTTTTGGGCGGTGCTCAAGCCTCTTGATTGTTATTCGAGGGGGAGAACGACACCGTAAGAGTGTCGAACTGGGTCAAGCACGGTTTGCCGGTAGGGCAGGTCGTGCAAGAGGCGCGCAGAGAATGACAAAGACTGCTCTGCTTGCAATCTTTCAAGGTCGCATTTTGTTACATCAACGCGACATCCTACGCCTGCAGATCGCCCCATAACTGCTGGGCGATACTCAGCGCGACCACCGGGGCAGTTTCCGTGCGCAGTACACGCGATCCCAGGCGGGCAGCATGAAAGCCACTCCTCAGCGCCTGCGCCACCTCTTCCTCGCTCAGTCCGCCCTCCGGCCCGATCAGGATCGCCAGAGTGCCAGGCTTCGTGTGGCTTTGCAGTGGAGCGGCTTGCGGGTGCAGCACCAGCTTCAGATCGCTCTCGATCCGTTGCTGCCAGGCGTCCAGCTCCAGCGGCGGATTGATAAGCGGTACAACCGATCGGCCACATTGTTCGCAGGCGCTGATTGCCACCTGGCGCCAGTGAGCCATGCGCTTGTCGGCGCGCTCGTCCTTCAGGCGCACTTCGCAACGCGACGAGACGATGGGGGTGATTTCCGCGACGCCCAGCTCGGTGGCCTTCTGGATCGCCCAGTCCATGCGTTCACCACGTGACAGGCCTTGGCCCAGATGGATACGCAGCGGTGATTCTGCCAGGCCGTCGATGGCTTCACGCAGTTCGACACGGACGTTCTTCTTGCCGACTTCGATCAACTCGCCCAGGTATTCCCTGCCGCTGCCGTCGAACAGTTGCACGGCATCGCCCACAGCATGACGCAGCACGCGGCCTATGTAGTGGGCCTGCGCCTCGGGCAGCTCGTGCTGACCGAGGGAGAGCGGAGTGTCGATGAAGAAGCGGGACAGACGCATGGCTTTACCAACCTTGAACAGAGGGGCGAATTCTATCCGCAGGGTACGCCGTGTGCACCGTTCCCGACTCAGCCCGGATCGCGATGATCGGGATAACGATTGTCCACTGCCACACTGCTGGAAGTGCGTGTGGCGATATCGATGCCTTCGCTGGCGACCTCGGCGAGAAAGTCGATTTCCCCCGGGGTGATCACGTAAGGCGGCAGGAAGTACACCACGCTGCCCAACGGGCGCAGCAGCGCGCCACGCTCCAGTGCATGCTGGTAAACGCGCAGCCCGCGCCGTTCCTGCCAGGGGTAGGCGGTTCTGGTGGCCTTGTCCTGCACCATCTCGATGGCCAGCGCCATACCGGTCTGGCGCACCTCGGCGACATGCGGGTGATCGACCAGGTGCGAGGTTGCGCTGGCCATGCGTGCGGACAGGGCCTTGTTGCGCTCGATCACGTCGTCGTCGCGGAAGATGTCCAGCGTGGCCAGGGCGGCGGCGCAGGCCAGCGGGTTGCCGGTATAGGTGTGCGAATGAAGGAAGGCGCGCAGGGTAGCGTAGTCGTCGTAGAAAGCCGCGTAGACGTCGTCCGTGGTGAGGACGGCTGCCATCGGCAGGTAACCACCGGTGAGCGCTTTGGACAGCACCAGGAAGTCGGGTTTGATGCCGGCTTGCTCGCAGGCGAACATCGTACCGGTACGGCCGAAGCCGACGGCTATCTCGTCATGTATCAGGTGTACGCCGTAGCGGTCACAGGCCTCGCGCAACAGCCTCAGGTAGATCGGGTGATACATGCGCATACCACCGGCCCCCTGGATCAGCGGCTCGACGATCACGGCGGCCACTTCATGGTGGTGCGCGGCCAGCGTCTGCTCCATGTGGGCGAACATGGCACGCGAATGATCTTCCCAGCTCATGCCTTGCGGACGCAGGTAGCAGTCCGGGCTGGGCACCTTGATGGTGTCGAGCAGCAGCGGTTTGTAGGTATCGGTGAACAGCGACACGTCGCCGACCGACATCGCTGCCACTGTCTCTCCGTGGTAACTGTTGCTGAGCGTGATGAAACGCTTCTTGCCCGTCTGCCCCGTGTTGAGCCAATAGTGAAAGCTCATCTTCAGCGCCACCTCGATGCCCGAGGAGCCGTTGTCGGCGTAGAACACCTTGTTCAGGCCGGGGGGTGATCTGCACCAGACGTTCGGACAGTTCGATGGCTGGCTGATGGGTGAAACCGGCGAGCATGACGTGCTCGAGATTCTCCAACTGATCGCGGATACGGGCATTGATGCGCGGGTTGGCGTGGCCGAAGACATTGACCCACCAGGAGCTGACCGCATCCAGGTAGCGTTTGCCGTCGAAGTCTTCCAGCCATACGCCGCTGGCCTTGCGAATCGCCACCAGCGGCAGACGCTCGTGATCCTTCATCTGGGTGCAGGGGTGCCACAACACGTCGAGGTCGCGTTGCATCCAGTGGTCGTTCAGGTTCATGAGAAAGCTCCCAGTGTTCGGCGGCACAGCCTACCAGAAGCGGCGAGCGAGACGCCGCCGATACCGTTGGTCTGGCGTAATATGCCGTCTGTACCAGCCGTGGCGAACTTTGCTGTAGCGCCGAGGCACTCAATTCGTCCACTCAAGATATCTCGAGCGAGATATCGCATTTCTCGATGTTTCATAGCGAAATTTTCCGCTTTAAATCGATATATTTGCCGTTAGTCTTGCTCGGAAAATGAATCAGGGAACCCCTCCATGCAATGGCGCAATACTTCTGCTCGTTATGGTCTGGTCAGCGTGCTGCTGCACTGGCTGGTGGCGCTGGCCGTATTCGGTCTGTTCGCCCTTGGCTTCTGGATGGTGGGGCTTGGCTACTACGACCCCTGGCGCCAGAGCGCGCCGGATCTGCACAAGAGCATCGGTATCCTGTTGTTCGCCGTGATGCTGCTGCGTGTGCTTTGGCGCCTGTTCAACCCGGCCCCGACTGCGCTGGCCAGTCACGGTCAGCTCACTCGCCTGGCCTCGAAGCTGGGGCATGGCGTGCTCTATCTCGGCCTGTTCGGCGTGATGATCTCCGGCTATCTGATTTCCACCGCCGATGGCCGCGGCATCGAGGTGTTCGGTCTGTTCAGCGTGCCGGCGACCCTGACCGGCATCCCGCAGCAGGAAGACATCGCCGGGGCGATTCATGAATACCTGGCCTGGGGGCTGGTGATTTTCGCCGGCCTGCATGGCCTGGCGGCACTCAAACACCATTTCATCGACCGCGACAGCACCCTGCTGCGGATGTTCGGGCGCTGAAGCATTGCAAACCAGGGCCAATGCCCATCTAGATCGACAACCTCGCAAGGAGAACTCCCCATGTTGAAGAACACCCTCGCTGCACTGGTTCTGGGCTCGGCTCTGATCGGTGGCCAGGCCATGGCCGCCGACTACGTCATCGACAAGCAAGGCCAGCACGCTTTCGTCAACTTCAAGATCAGCCACCTGGGCTACAGCTGGCTGTACGGTACCTTCAAGGATTTCGACGGCAAGTTCAGCTTCGATGCCGCCAAGCCCGAGGCAAGCAAGGTCAGCGTGACCCTGAAGACCGCCAGCGTCGACACCAATCACGCCGAGCGCGACAAGCACATCCGTAGCGCTGACTTCCTCAACGCGAGCAAGCATGACACCGCGACCTTCGAGTCCACGTCGGTCAAGTCCACTGGCGAAGGCACCGCTGACGTCACCGGCAACCTGACCCTCAACGGCGTGACCAAGCCGGTGGTGATCGCTGCCAAGTTCATCGGCGAAGGCAAGGATCCGTGGGGCGGCTACCGTGCCGGCTTCGAAGGCACCACCACCCTGAAGCTGAAGGACTTCGACATCGCCATGGATCTCGGCCCGGCTTCGGAAACCGTCGAGCTGATTATCTCGGTCGAAGGTATTCGTCAGTAAGGAAGGCGGCCGTTTACGGCCCTCTGACGACCCGCCCCCATTTATGGGGCGAAGGGGCGTGCCCGTAGGGCGGGAGAGGGCTGTTTAGCCGTTCATCTTCTCTATACCGGCAATAACGAAAACGCCGCCCATTGGGCGGCGTTTTCGTTGGCGGTGGAGTCTTACTCGTCGCGGTTGCGCGTGAGCAGTGCCGGTTTCTCGCCACGCGGGCGGGAGTTGTTGCTCAACTCGTCGAGCTGCTCGGCCGTGGGGAAGCGATCCAGGCGCGAGCTCTTGTGGACGATGATCGGCTGCTTTTCGCGCGGGTTGCGTACGGCAGCTTCAGAGCGTGGCAACTCGTCACGATCGAGCGAAGTGATGCGCCCGTCAGTGGTCTGGCGTCCACGACCACGATTGCCGCCGTTGCGGCCCTGGCCGCCACCCTGGCCGCCTTGTCCGCCGCCCTGGCGACGATTCTTGTTGCTGCCGTTGCCGCCACCATTGCTGTTGCGCGGAGCCTTGTTGTTCTGGCGTTGGCCCTGGGGCGCCGCGCCATTGCCCGGTGCACCGCCGGCGCGACGGCCGCGACCCTGCTGCTTGTTCTGGTTCGGGCTGACATAGTCGACACGGTTGCCGAAATTGTCGATATCGTCGTCGAGAAACTCCTCGGGATCGCGATCTGGCGGCAACGAGGGAGCCGCTGCTGCGGCCGAGCCCTGGGCGTTGCTGCGCGGGTTCTGACCCCGGCGGTTCTGGCCTTGCGGCTTGGCTTTCTGCTCCTTGCCGCCATCCTTGCCCTTGTCCTTGCGGCCACCGCTGTGGCGCTCGCCCTTGGGCTTGTCGGCACCTTCGGTCTTCTGCTTCTTCTGCCCGGCACCACGTGGTTGGCGTGGCTCGCGTACTTCCGGGCGCTCCGCTTCCACGGTGCTGGCATCGAACCCCATCAGATCGCCGTCCGGGATCTTCTGCTTGGTCATGCGCTCGATGCTCTTGAGCAGCTTCTCCTCGTCCGGCGCAACCAGGGAGATGGCCTCACCGCTACGCCCGGCACGACCGGTACGGCCGATGCGGTGGACGTAATCTTCCTCGACGTTGGGCAGCTCGAAGTTGACCACGTGCGGCAATTGATCGATGTCCAGGCCGCGTGCGGCGATGTCGGTGGCGACGAGGATGCGTACCTTGTTCGCCTTGAAGTCGGCCAGTGCCTTGGTGCGTGCGTTCTGGCTCTTGTTGCCATGGATCGCAGCGGCCGGAAGGCCATGCTTGTCGAGGTACTCGGCGAGGCGGTTGGCACCGTGCTTGGTACGGGTGAACACCAGCACCTGTTCCCAGGCGCCCTGAGTAATCAGGTGGGCGAGCAGGGCGCGCTTGTGGCTGGCGGCCAGGCGGAATACGCGCTGCTCGATACGCTCGACCGTGGTGTTCGGTGGTGTGACTTCGATGCGCTCGGGATTGTGCAGCAGCTTGCCGGCGAGGTCGGTGATGTCCTTGGAGAAGGTCGCCGAGAACAGCAGGTTCTGGCGTTGCGCCGGCAGGCGAGCCAGCACCTTCTTCACATCGTGGATGAAGCCCATGTCGAGCATGCGGTCGGCTTCGTCCAGCACCAGGATTTCCACATGGGACAGATCGACGCTGCCCTGGCCGGCCAGGTCGAGCAGACGGCCCGGGCAGGCGACGAGGACGTCAACGCCCTTGGCCAGTGCCTGAACCTGCGGGTTCATGCCGACGCCACCGAAGATGCAGGCGCTGACGAATTTCAGGTCACGTGCATAGATCTTGAAGCTGTCGTGCACCTGGGCGGCCAGTTCGCGGGTGGGGGTCAGCACCAGCACGCGCGGTTGTTTCGGGCCGTGGCGCTGTTCGCGATCGGGATGACCGGCCGGGAACAGGCGTTCGAGAATCGGCAGGGCGAAGCCCGCAGTCTTACCCGTGCCCGTCTGGGCCGCCACCATGAGATCGCGACCTTGCAACACGGCGGGAATGGCCCGCTGTTGCACTGGAGTGGGCTGGGTGTAGCCGGCGGATTCGATCGCACGGACTAGAGCCTCGGAGAGACCGAGGGAAGCAAAGGACATGGGCAATCCTGTACGTAGTGAGGGCGTGGCCCTATGGGGTGATATTGCCTGGCTTGAATCACACGTGGGGCGCATGATCCCGTCCGGTACTGCTGGCTTCTGGGAGCTAGCATCCGGGCGCAAGCCTGGCGGGAAGTCCCGAGTATAACAGAGCTGATGGCTTGCGCAGCTACCAGCCTGTCGGTTGGTTCACGAGCTGGCGTGTTCGGTGGCGAAGCAACACGGCAACAGACTGGCGATGATCTGGCGCTGGAAGGATGGTCGTGCGCCAGATCAGTGGTTCTGCCGTTGACGTGTGCCCTGTCCGACCTCAGTCGATCACGCGGTAGCAGGGCTCATAGGCGCTGCCGCCCGGGAGCTTCATGCGATGCTGCTCGACGAAGGCGTGCAGCAGACGATCCAGTGGACGCATGATGGTCGCTTCGCCGCGAATCTCGTAGGGGCCGTGCTCCTCGATCAGGCGGATGCCGTTCTCCTTGACGTTGCCGGCGACGATGCCGGAGAACGCACGCCGCAAGTTGGCGGCCAGGTGATGCAGTGGCTGCTCGCGGGTCAGATTGAGGCTGGCCATGGCGTCGTGAGTCGGTTCGAACGGGTGCTGGAAGCTTTCGTCGATCTTCAGCAGCCAGTTGAAGTGGAAGGCGTCGTTGCGCTCGCGGCGGAACTGACGCACCGTCTTGATGCCCGTGGCCATCTCGCGTGCGACTTCGGCCGGGTCGTTGACGATCATGCGATAACGCTGCTGCGCCGCCTCGCCCAGGGTCGCGCCGATGAAATCGTGCAGTTGCTGCAGGTACGGGCCGGCGCTCTTCGGGCCGGTGAGAATCACCGGGAAGGGCAGATCCCGGTTGTCCGGGTGGGTGAGGATGCCCAGCAGGTAGAGAAACTCTTCTGCCGTACCGGCGCCACCCGGAAAGATGATGATGCCGTGGCCGACGCGCACGAACGCTTCCAGGCGTTTCTCGATGTCCGGCAGGATCACCAGCTCGTTGACGATGGGGTTCGGCGCCTCGGCGGCGATGATGCCCGGCTCGGTCAGCCCCAGATAGCGTCCCTTGAGGTTGCGCTGCTTGGCATGGCTGATGGTGGCGCCCTTCATCGGCCCCTTCATCACGCCCGGGCCGCAGCCGGTGCAGATGTCCAGACCGCGCAGTCCCAGTTCGTGGCCGACCTTCTTGGTGTACTTGTATTCTTCGGTGCTGATCGAGTGGCCGCCCCAGCACACCACCATCTTCGGTTCCACGCCGCTGCGCAGGGTCTGGGCGTTGCGCAGCAGGTGGAATACGTAGTCGGTGATGCCTTCGGAGCTGTCCAGGTCGATGCGCTTGTTCTCCAGCTCGCTCTGCGTGTAGACGATGTCGCGCAGGGCGCTGAAGAGCATCTCGCGGGTACTGGCGATCATCTCGCCGTCGACGAAAGCGTCCGCCGGCGCATTGATCAGTTCCAGGCGGATGCCACGATCCTGCTGGTGAATCTTCACCTCGAAGTCAGGGTAGGCCTCGAGGATGGTCTTGGCGTTGTCGCTGTGCGAGCCGGTGTTGAGAATCGCCAGAGCGCACTGGCGAAACAGGCGATAAACGCTGCCGGAGCCGGTTTCGCGCAATTGCTGCACTTCTCGTTGCGAGAGTGTTTCCAGGCTGCCCTTGGGGCTGACTGAGGCGTTGATCTTGGAGCGTTTGAGCATGGCAGGCGATCCTTCGGCGACAAGGCGGGAGAGGAGGCAGGCGGGCTCAGAACCTGTTCACGATCCTGCGAGCTAGAGCCTGGCCAGGTAAAAACACCTGAGAAAATGCAGTTTACGGGCTGTAAATGAGCATTTTGACCGGGCTGGCGATCCAGGGTGTTTTCAACGACGCCAGGCCAACGCGCAGCAGATCGTGAACGGGTTCTAAGAGGCCGCCCGTGAATCAGCGGCCCTGGTGCGGCAGCTTGAGGTTGTTCCAGATGGCCAGGCTGGGGCCGGCCAGGTTCATGCTATAGAAGTGCAGACCCGGAGCGCCACCTTGCAGCAGGCGTTCGCACATTTCGCTGATCACCTGCTCGCCGAAGGCGCGAATGCTGTCGGCATCATCGCCATAGGCTTCCAGTTGCTTGCGCACCCAGCGCGGGATTTCCGCACCGCAGGCGTCGGAGAAGCGTGCCAGCTTGCTGTAGTTGGTGATCGGCATGATGCCGGGCACCACGGGGATGTCCACGCCCAGCTTGCGCACGCGCTCGACGAAATGGAAATAGCTGTCGGCGTTGAAGAAATACTGGGTGATGGCGCTGTCGGCGCCGGCCTTGGCCTTGCGCACGAAGTTGGCGATGTCGTCCTCGAAGTTGCGCGCCTGCGGATGCATCTCCGGGTAGGCGGCAATCTCGATGTGGAAGTGGTC
This sequence comes from Ectopseudomonas oleovorans, assembly GCA_045291465.1. Taxonomy (GTDB): domain Bacteria; phylum Pseudomonadota; class Gammaproteobacteria; order Pseudomonadales; family Pseudomonadaceae; genus Aquipseudomonas; species Aquipseudomonas oleovorans_B. The sequence continues at coordinate 886,342 of CP152345.1, forward strand.
GCCCGTTTCGGTGCGGATGAACTCGACCAGTTCGTTGGCGTAGCGCAACTCGCCACTGGCCATGCCCATGCCCGACGGCAGGTCACCGCGCAGAGCGACGATGCGTTTGATGCCGGCGTTCCTGTACAGGTCGAGCAACTCGCGCAGCTCTGCCTTGCTGTCGCCGACGCAGGACAGGTGGGGGGCGGTGGGCACCTTCACTTCGCCGTCGAGTTGCAGCACGGTGTTGACGGTGCGATCGCGGGTCGAGCCGCCGGCACCATAGGTGCAGGAGAAGAAATCGGGTTTGTAGGTCGCCAGCTGACGCGCTACTTCCATCAGTTTTTCATGCCCGGCTTCGGTCTTGGTGGGGAAGAACTCGAAGCTGTAGCGGCGTTCTTGGCTCATAGGATTTCTAGCCTTGGAGACGTAGGGTGGATGGCGCTCTTGCATCCACCATGCGGGAAGTTGGCGGTGGATAAGCCTGGGGCTTATCCACCTTGCGCGTCAGTAGCGGTAGGTATCGGGCTTGAACGGGCCTTCCACGGACACGCCGATGTACTCGGCCTGCTGCTGGGTCAACCGGGTGACCACGCCACCGAAGCCTTTGACCATTTCCAGTGCGACTTCCTCGTCGAGCTTCTTCGGCAGCACTTCGACGGTCAGGCGCTCGGCCTTCTTCTCGGCCGACATGTCGGCGAACTTCTGCTCGAACAGGAAGATCTGCGCCAGTACCTGGTTGGCGAAGGAGCCATCCATGATGCGGCTCGGGTGACCGGTGGCGTTGCCCAGGTTCACCAGACGGCCTTCGGCCAGCAGGATCAGGTAGTCGTCGTTGGCCGGATCGAAGCTGCCCGCACCGGTGCGGTGGATCTTGTGCACCTGCGGCTTGACCTCCTCCCATGCCCAGTTCTTGCGCATGAAGGCGGTATCGATCTCGTTGTCGAAGTGGCCGATGTTGCACACCACGGCGCGCTTCTTCAGGGCCTTGAGCATGTTGGCATCGCAGACGTTGACGTTACCGGTGGTGGTGACGATCAGATCGATCCTGCCCAGCAGTGCGGCGTCGATGCTCGCCTCGGTACCGTCGTTGAGGCCGTTCTTGTACGGCGAAACCAGCTCGAAGCCGTCCATGCAGGCCTGCATGGCGCAGATCGGGTCGACTTCGGAAACCTTGACGATCATGCCTTCCTGACGCAGCGACTGGGCCGAGCCCTTACCCACGTCACCGTAGCCGATGACCAGCGCCTGCTTGCCCGACAGCAGGTGGTCGGTGCCGCGCTTGATGGCGTCGTTGAGGCTGTGGCGGCAGCCGTACTTGTTGTCGTTCTTGCTCTTGGTCACGGCGTCGTTGACGTTGATCGCCGGGACTTTCAGGGTGCCGGCCTTGAGCATGTCGAGCAGGCGGTGCACACCGGTGGTGGTCTCTTCGGTGATGCCGTGGATGCGTTCGAGCATCTGCGGGTATTTCTTGTGCAGGATTTCGGTCAGGTCACCGCCGTCGTCCAGCACCATGTTGGCATCCCACGGCTGGCCATCCTTGAGGATGGTCTGCTCGATGCACCACTCGTACTCCTGCTCGGTTTCGCCCTTCCAGGCGAATACCGGGATGCCGGCGGCGGCGATGGCGGCGGCGGCCTGATCCTGGGTGGAGAAGATGTTGCAGCTCGACCAGCGCACTTCGGCACCCAGGGCGGTGAGTGTCTCGATCAGTACGCCGGTCTGGATGGTCATGTGGATGCAGCCGAGGATCTTCGCGCCCTTCAGCGGCTGGCTGGCGGCGTACTTGCGACGCAGGCCCATCAATGCCGGCATCTCGGATTCGGCGATGATCAGCTCTTTGCGGCCCCAGTCGGCCAGGGAAATGTCGGCGACTTTGAAATCACTGAAAGACATGCAATAGCACTCCATTCGTTGTCTGCGAATGGGCGCCGTTGATGCGTATGGTTAACGCCCCATCCGAGCCTGACAGGTTGCCCTGCTGCAGCGCCCCTCGGACAGGTGGCGGGAGCGACCGGAGCGGTGCCGGTCGCGTGAAACCTGCGAATTATAGCCGTGTGCGAAGCGCAGCCCAAGGCTTTCCGTCGCATTTGAGCGACTATGGCGGTCATAGCAGCAGTGCCACGACAAGCGCAGCGGTGTCGGCGCATCATGGGGGCATCATCTGGCACGGAGGACACTGCATGAACTTCCACACCCGCAAGTGGATCAAGCCCGAAGACCTCAACCCCAACGGCACCCTGTTCGGTGGCAGCCTGCTGAAATGGATCGACGAGGAGGCGGCGATCTATGCCATCGTCCAGCTCGACAACCAGCGCGTGGTGACCAAATTCATCTCCGAGATCAATTTCGTCAGCTCGGCGCGCCAGAGCGACATCATCGAGCTGGGCATCACCGCCACCGAATTCGGTCGTACCTCCATCACGCTGCGTTGCGAAGTGCGCAACAAGGTGACTCGCAAGAGCATCCTGACCATCGACAAGCTGGTGTTCGTCAATCTCGGCGAGGATGGCTTGCCGGCGCCGCATGGCAAGACCGCGATCACCTACGCCAGGGATCGCTTCAAGGCGTGAGTCGAGCTGGCGCGGATCGCAGCAGACTTGGCCGAAGCGCCGGCATCATCGGCGGATACGGCCATCGACGGCGAACGTGGCGCTCGCTCACGCTTGGCCTCCCGATCTCAGCCGTGAAGCCATGCCATGACCCTCGCCTACTGGTGCGTACTGATCGCCATCGTTCTGCCTTATCTGGGCACCGCCACCGCCAAGTTTCTCGGCCCTGGTTACGGGCCGCGCGCCAATCAGGATCCACGGGCATTTCTCGGCACGCTGGAAGGCTGGCGCAAACGCGCCAACAACGCCCAGCTCAATGGCTTCGAGGTCACCCCGGCGTTCGCGGCGGCGGTGATCATCGCGCATCAGGCTGGCGGCGCCGAGCAGGTGCTGCTCGATCAGCTGGCCGTGGCCTTCATCATCAGCCGCCTGTTGTATTTCATCTGCTACCTGGCTGACTGGGGGCCGCTGCGTTCGCTGGTGTGGTTCGCCGGCATGGGGTTGATCGTGGCCCTGTTCGTGGTCTCTGCGTAAGCGGCAGCACGCACGCCGAGCCGAAATGGCGCGTGACCGATCGGTCGTCGCCCTGTTCTGGTGCGATTGGCGTGCAGGAACGACGCGCAAGACGCCTGACTGCTGGCCGTGATCTTGCTTGCTCTCGGTCATTTGGCGGGGATTCCCGCCGACTGCCCGGGAGTCCGTCATGTTCGTCACAGCCTTTTTCGATCGACTGCTCAGCGCCATTGGCCTGCGCACACTGAATCAGCAGTTCCTGTTCTCCTACGCGTTGATGTTCCTGCTCGCGGTGGTCGCTTCGGTGGCGCTGTACCTGAGCATGTCGGTGTCGCCGGAGACGATCAACGTTGCCGGCGCACAGCGCATGCTCAGCCAGAAAATGACCAAGGAAGCCCTGCTGTTGCGTGAGGGCGTGCTGCCGCCTGCTACCCTCGAGGCGACCATGGCGCAGTTCGACGCCGCCCATCGCGACCTGTTGAGCGGTAATGCCGTGCGCAATATCAGCGCCATTGCCGAGCCGAACGTGCAGGCGCAGATGAACAAGGTCGGCGGTCTCTGGCAGGGCTTTCGTGTTCAGTTGCAGCGTATGGTCGCAGGCGACTCGGCCGTAGACCTCAAGGCACTGGAGCAGCAGTCGGTCGAGTTGCTGCGGGAAATGAACCAGGCCGTCGGTTTGATGGCGAATCATGCCGAAGGCAGCCAGCGGCGCCAGATGTGGCTGGCGTTCGGTTGTGTGCTGGGCATCCTGGCGCTGGTGGTGCTGGGACGCCAGTTCGGCCTGCGGCCGCTGATGCACAACCTCAACGCGGTGGAGGGGGCGCTGACCCGGGTCGGTTCGGGTGACTTCACCCGTGCCCTGGACGGTCAGCACGGTGACAACGAGATCGGCCGGATCTTCGCCGGCTACAACCGCATGCAGGAGCAGGTGCGAGGCTTGCTGGCCGAGGTGAAGCACAGTGGCGAGCGCACGGAGGAGCACGTCGGCAGCGTGGTCGGCGCCGCACGATCGGCGGGTGACGGCGTGCGCCGCCAGTACGAGGATCTCGACCAGGTGGCCACCGCGATGAACGAAATGAGCGCCACCGTGGCCGAGGTGGCGCGTCACGCCGCCCATGCCGCCGAGTCGGCGCGCAGTGCCGATGGCTGCGCACAGAGCGGCCGGCACGTGGTACAGCGCAGTGCTGCGCAGATCGCCGAGCTGGTCGAGCAGTTGCGCCGCAGCGGCGAGCAGGTGCAGCGCCTGGAGGCCGAAACCAGTGGCGTCGGTAAGGTGCTGGAGGTGATCACCGGCATCGCCGAGCAGACCAACCTGCTGGCGCTCAATGCGGCCATCGAGGCGGCGCGCGCAGGGGAGGCCGGACGCGGTTTTGCGGTGGTAGCCGACGAGGTGCGCACTCTGGCGAGTCGTACCCAGCAATCCACCGGCGAAATCCAGGCGATCATCCAGCGTCTGCAGGGCGGTGCTCGTGATGCGGTGCTGGCGATGCAGCAGAGTGCGACCCTGGCCGACGACAACCTCAGCCATATCCGCCAGGCCAGCAACGCACTGGAAACCATCGTCGGGGCGGTGGATGGCATCAATGCCCTGAATGCACAGATCGCCACGGCCGCCGAGCAGCAAAGCCAGGTCGCGCAGGAGATCGATCAGCGCGTGACGCACATTTCCAGCCTGGCCGAGCGCAGCCAGGGCGAGACCGAAAGCGTGGTGCAGGTCAGCGCGCAGATTCACGACGAGGTGCAGCAACTCAATACCCAGCTGGGGCGTTTTCGTACCTGAACCCCGGCTGACTGGCGAGCGCGAAATACAGCCGTTGTGACAAGAGGTCGCTTGGCCAGGTGGAGGCGAGCCGCGATACTGGCGGCCCCCTGTCGCCCGGAAGTCGTGTCGATGACCTTGAAGAAACTCCTGTTGCTCACCTGCGTCTGCCTGACTCTGGCCGCCTGTGGTGGGGTCGACCCCAATTCGCCGCTGGGCAAGCGTCAGGCGCTGTTCAAGGAGATGCTCAAGGTCAGCGAAGACCTCGGTGGAATGCTGCGCGGCCGTATCCCTTATGACGAAGCCGGTTTCATTGCTGGTGCCGCCGAGCTGGATCGGTTGTCACGCGAGCCCTGGCAGCATTTCCCGTCGGTGGCGGATGACGAGCGCAGCAAGGCCAACCCGGAGGTCTGGCTGCGTCAGGAACAGTTTCAGAAGATGGCCCGCGATCTGGAGCAGGCCACGGCCGCGCTGGTGCAGGCCACCACAGCGCCGCCGCTGCGTCGGGCCGAGCTCGAGCCTGCCGTGCAGGCTGTCGAGGACAGCTGCGAGGCTTGCCACAAGGCTTTCCGCGCTTACTGATCGGCCCGCGCTTCGGCCTCGGCCTGCTCCAGTTCGGCGCGTGATTCGGCCAGCTTGGCCTGACGCTTGGCGATCTTCTCCTGGTCGCCCTTGCCCATGGCTTCGCGCAGATCCATCTCGCGTTCCTGCACTTCCTGGCGAGCCTCCTCGACGCTGGCCAGGCGCTCTCTGTGCAGGGTGGCGTCGTCGCAATGGGCTTCGACGTTGCCCAGTGCCTTCTGCAGTCCTTCCAGTTCGTGCGCATTGCCGCTCTGGCGGGCCGCTTCGATCTTCTCTTCGATGACCTGGCGCTTGTTGGCGCAACCCTTGTCGGGTTCGGCAGCCAGAACCGGTGTGGCGTTCAGCCCGGCCACCAGCAGCAGGCCGAGCAAGGTGGTTTGGCGAATCATGATCTCTCCTCGTGGGTGTGTATCTCGAAATGACCCTGGTTGGTGCGCGAGGTTCGGTACCAATTCGCCATTCACTGATCAGGATCAGCCACGCGGTGAATTTTCACCGGGCTGGAAAGCGGTGACGCCCGCCTGTTGCAACTGCATGCCCAGGTGCCGTACCTCGGGATGACTGAAGAACGCCAGCAGGCGATCGGCGCTCTTGTGGCCGATGCCCGGCTGACGCAGCCAGTCGTCTCGTTGGCGCCCGATCAGGCTCGGCCAGTCTGCGAGTTCTCCACTGTCGAACCCCGCTGGTGCGCCGAGGGCACGCAGCCATTGCCGCAACGGTTTGTCCCTGGCCTGGCGGAACGTCTGCTGCAACTGTTCTGCACGACGCGGGCCGATGCCTGGCAAGCGCTGCAACTGCTCGGCGTCCAGCTCCAGCCAGTCGAGCAGGCCGGCAAGGGACAGGCGGCTCCAGGTCGTCGGGCCGACGCCGGCCAGCGCCAGGCCCTGTTTGCCGCTGAGCCACGCCAGGCGAGCCTGAAACTGTTGTTGGCACGCCGGAGTGCTGCGCCAGCAGCTCAGCGCATGGTAATCCTCTGCCCGAGGGGGCTGTACCGTCGGTCTCTGCGGGCTACGCCAGATAACCTGATCGAGCTGGGGAATGGTCAGGCCGGCCAGGCGTATCGCCACCTGGTCGCCAGGGCGAATGTCCAGTTTCTCCCAGGCTTGCAGTGAGCTCAGTGCGATTCGGCCAATGCGTCGTTCGTCGAGATCGACCGGTTGCAGGCGCAGGATGGGCGTGATGTACCCACTACGACCGATGCTGAAATCCACCGCCTGAACCACGGCCAGTGCCTGACTGGCCGGGAATTTCCAGGCAATCGCCCAGCGCGGCGCCTTGGCTCGCCAGCGCTGCCCGGGAGGTCTCGTACCCTGACGCAGAACCACGCCATCGCTGGCGAACGGCAGTGCCTCATCGAACCAGTGCCGGCGCCAGCGGCGAGCATCCTCCATACCATGCAGGGGCCGGGTGTAGCGCAGGCTGTCGCTGAATCCCAGTCTGTGTAGCGTTTGCAGGCGTTCGCTCATCTGCGCCGGGCCGTCCGGCCAGTCCCAGACGAACAGGCCGATGGAGTTGGCTGCCTGTGGGGTCAACGCTTGCCTGGCCATCATTCCTGCCACCTTGCCTCGGGCACCTGCGCTGCCATCGCGAGACTGCGTGTGGTCATCCAGGCGCCAGTAAAGTTCGCCCTGCAACACCAGGTCGCGCGGCTCGGGCAGTCGAGTCGGGATGCCGGTCAACTGTCTGGCGCGAATCGTCCAGTCCTGCCCGTGGCGTCCGTCGCCACGGCTGATCGCCTGGCGCAGAACGCCGTCTCGGTACACCAGGGTGACGGCGACCCCGTCGACCTTGGGCTGAATCCACAGATCGTCACGGCTGGCGATCCACTCGACGACTGCGGCATCGTTCAGTTTGCGCAGGCCGGTTTGTACGATCGGATGCGCGATTGACCCCGCGCTGCCGGCCAGTGGTTCGGGTAATGCGTCAAGCGCAGCGGGGAAGCATGTGTGCCAGGCCAGCAGGCGTTCGCGTGCCTGGTCGTAGAGTTCGTCGGCCACCAGCGAGTGGCCCTGGTTGTGGTAGGCGTGATCCCACCGCGATACCTGTTGGCTGAGCGCTGCGAGTTCCGTCCTGGCGTGGTCGATGGGCCAATCGGGGCAGTCGGTGGCCTGAGCCGTGAAGGGGAATAGCAGCAGAGCGATCCAGCGTTTCATCTCGAGCATCCTTGCTCCGAACGATCAGGTGGCCCGAGGGCCGACGGTTGACGGTGCCTTCATGCAGCGCCGTATCGGCAAGTCTAGATCAGCCTGCGCAGCTCATTGCGGCGCTGCGTGGCGAACTTCGGCAACTTCGTTTCGATTCGATCACCGAGCAGCCGGGCGCGGCGCCCTTCATCATGCAACTGACCAACACCGTGACCTATCTGGGCCGTGAGCGCATCGAGGCGGCTTTCGGCACCTTCGAAACCTGCAGGCCAGCAGCATCGAGGTGAGCGATTGTCCGCAGGCAAAAAAACCGATGCCGTTGCCGGCATCGGTTTTGCGTTTTCGCGGACGCGCGTGAGTTGCGGCAGGCTTACAGGCCTGCGGCGGCGCGCAGGTCGGCAGCCTTGTCGGTGCGTTCCCAGGTGAAGGTGGTGAAGCTGTCGTCGCCGACGGTTCTCGATTGCGGCGTGCGGCCGAAGTGGCCGTAGGCAGCGGTGTCCTGATACATCGGGTGCAGCAGGTCGAGCATGCGGGTGATGGCATAGGGGCGCAGGTCGAAGACGTCACGCACCAGCTGGATGATCTTCTCTTCGGCGATCTTGTGGGTGCCGAAGGTGTTGATCGAGATGGACGTCGGCTGAGCCACGCCGATGGCGTAGGAAACCTGAATCTCGCAGCGCTCGGCGAGGCCGGCGGCAACGATGTTCTTGGCCACGTAGCGACCGGCGTAGGCGGCCGAGCGGTCGACTTTGGACGGATCCTTGCCGGAGAAGGCGCCGCCGCCGTGACGGGCCATGCCGCCGTAGCTGTCGACGATGATCTTGCGACCGGTCAGGCCACAGTCGCCCACCGGGCCGCCGATGATGAACTGGCCGGTCGGGTTGATATGGAACTGGGTGTCCTTGTGCAGCAGTTCGGCCGGCAGCACGTGCTTGACGATAAGCTCCATCACGCCGTCGCGCAGGTCATCGTATTTCACTTCCGGGTTGTGCTGGGTGGACAGCACGACCGCATCGATGGCCGCGACCTTGCCGTTCTCGTAGCGGCAGGTGACCTGGCTCTTCGCATCCGGGCGCAGCCACGGCAGCAGGCCGGACTTGCGCGCTTCGGCCTGGCGCTCGACCAGACGGTGCGAGAGTACGATGGGCGCCGGCATCAGCACGTCGGTTTCGTTGCTGGCGTAGCCGAACATCAGGCCCTGGTCGCCAGCGCCCTGGTCTTCCGGCTTGGCGCGGTCGACGCCCTGGTTGATGTCCGGGGACTGCTTGCCGATGATGTTGAGCACGCCGCAGGTGGCACCGTCGAAACCGACGTCGCTGCTGGTGTAGCCGATGTCGCAGATCACGTCGCGGACGATCTGCTCCAGGTCGACCCAGGCGCTGGTGGTCACTTCGCCGGCGACGATGGCCACGCCGGTCTTGACCAGGGTCTCGACGGCCACGCGAGCGTGTTTGTCCTGGGCGATGATGGCGTCGAGCACCGCGTCGGAAATCTGGTCGGCGATCTTGTCCGGATGCCCTTCGGACACGGACTCGGACGTAAACAGGGAATATTCGCTCATCTATCGGTTCCTTTCTTGCCGGAGGCTGAAGGCGCTGTGCGCATCGGGTTTGGCAAAGTGCCGTAATTGAATCTGAAAGCCGTTTTTCAGGCCAATGTAGAGGCTTTCGCCGGGCGTCAGGCCAGCGGCCATCGCCCAGCGCGCCAGGTCTTCCTGTTCGAAGCCGAGCCACAGGTCGCCGCAGGCTTCCCGTGCCCAGCTCTGATCGTGGCTGCACAGCTCGCTGAGCAGCAGGCTGCCGCCGGGGGCAACCAGTCCGGCCAGCTTGCGGAAGGCCTCTGCCGGGGTGGCGAAGTGGTGCAGCACCATGTTCAGCACCACGCAGTCGGCGGCAGCATGTTCGTCCTGCAGGGCGTCGGCCAGCTTCAGCTCGACGTTGCCCAGCCCTTCGGCGGCGCAGCGTTGGCGGGTCAGTTCGAGCATGGCCGGGCTGTTGTCCAGCGCCGTGACGCGCGTGAAGCGACGCGCCAGCTCGGGCAGGAAGGCGCCGTCGCCCGGGCCTATCTCCAATGCCGTGGAGCCAGGGGCGAAGTGCAGGGCGTCGAGCAGTGCCAGGAGGCTGTCGCGGTACTGCGGCAGGCTGGCGATCAGATCCTGCTGAGCCTGGAAACTGCTGGCCATGCGAGTGAAGAAGTCGCGGCTGACGGTGGCGCGCTGCTGATGCACGGTGGCGATGCGTGCCTGCATGGTGCCGGGCAGGGCCAGTTCATCGATGTCTTCCAGCAGTGCGGCGTGCAGGCGGCCATTGGGCAGGGCGCGACGGTAGAAGATCGCATTGCCTTCGCGGCGGGTGGCGACCAGGCCGGCCTGGGCCAGAACCTTGAGGTGATGGCTCATGCCCGACTGGCCGATGGCGAAGATCTGTGCCAGTTCCAGCACGCCGAAGGAGTCGTTGCTCAGGGCACGCAGGACGTTCAGGCGCAACGGATCACCGCCGGCCTTGCACAGGGCGGCGAGCTCGTCACAGGGGTCGAATTCCAGCTGGGATGCGCGCAGGGTCATGGTGGCGCAGTCTAGTCGGTCATTTTTCATACAGCAATATCAATATCAAAAAGTTTTGATATTGATCGACCGGTCATTCCTGCGCGTGGCTCAACTGCAGAAATGCCGCTGGGGCCGGGCTCAGGCTGGCGCCCAGACGCCACAGTACATGCAGCTCGCGCTCGATCTTCAGATCCTGTACCGGCAGATGGCGCAGTTTGCCGCTGGCCAGCTCGCGATCCACCACCCGCTGCGACAGCCAGGCAATGCCCTGCCCATCGGCGAGCAGACGCTTGAGCGCTTCGGTGCTGCCGATCGCCATGCCGGCGCGGGGCTCCAGGCTGTGGGCGCGGTAGGCCTGCTCGACGCTGACGCGTGCGCCGGAGCCCGGTTCGCGCATGTACAGCGGGTAGTCCAGCAGCCGTTCGGCCTGCAACGGGCCGCCACTGGCCAATGGGTGATGGGGGGCGACCACCGGTAGCAGGGCGTCGCGAGCCAGCAGGCGGTGCGCGTAATCGCCCCGGTTGAACGGCCCTTCGACGAAGCCCAGGCTGATGCTGCCTTCGTCCAGTTGGCGCGTCACGGCGTCGGTGTTGCTCACTTCCAGGCTGACGAACACCTGTGGGTGCAGGGTGCGAAAGCGGGTGATCAACGGTGGCAGCAGGTAGGAGCCGAGTGTGGCGCTGGCGCCCAGGTTCAGTTCGCCCTGTTCCAGTTGGGCGAAGTCGCGCAGGTCGCGCTCCGCAGCACGCTCCAGGCTGAAGATGCGTTGTGCGTAGTCGAGCAGGCGCCGGCCGCCCTCGGTCAGTTGCACGCCACGGGGCAGGCGGTCGAACAGGCGCAGGTCGAGGCTGGCCTCGAGGTCGCGAATCTCCCGCGTGACCGCTGGCTGGCTGATATGCAGGCGTTGCGCTCCAGCACTGATGCTGCCGGCCTCGGCCACGGCGAGAAAGACCTTGAGGTGGTGAAGGTTCATGATCTTTGTATAGGTTTATGGCATGGATAGGATGCTGAATATGTATTTTTAATATGGCAAGCCAATTCTTAACCTTGCGCCATCACTCATGTCACGGGACAACCCGATTCATGCCGCGCCCATTCAGTCGTTTGCCCGAGCCGCTCGCCTTCATCCGCCACTTCACGCCCAACTGGTTCGCCATGACCATGGGAACTGGCGTACTGGCGCTGGTGATCGCCCATCTGCCCTGGCACCTGCCTGGTCTGGCGATGCTGGCCGAAGGGCTGTGGTTCTTCGCCGTCGGTCTGTTCGCGCTGTTCAGCCTGTTGTTCCTGCTACGCCTTGCGCTGTTTCGTGAAACGCTCTGGCCGATGCTGCTGCACCCGGTGCAATCGATGTTCCTTGGTGCCATTCCCATGGGACTGGCGGTGCTGATCAAGGGGCTGTTGCTGTTCGGTGTACCTCGTTGGGGGGAGGGCGTTTACGCGCTGGCACATGCCCTGTGGTGGCTGGATGCGGCACTGGCGCTGCTTGGCGCCTTGCTGGTGCCTTATCTGATGTTCACCCGCCAGCACCATGCCCTGGAGAAACTCACGGCGGTCTGGCTGCTACCGATCGTCGCACCGGAAGTTGCCGCCAGCACTGCGGGAGCGCTGGCACCGCACCTGCCGGCTCAGGCCGCGCAGCAACTGCTGGTGGCCGGCTTCGTGCTGTGGGGGCTGTCGTTGTCGCTGGCGTTCTCGCTGATCACCCTGGTGCTGCTGCGTCTGGCCCTGCACAAGCTGCCGGATACCGATTTCGCCGCCACCAGCTGGTTGCCGCTGGGGCCTTTGGCCACGGGCTGTCTGGGGCTGCTGAGCATGGGGCAGGCAGCGCCGTTGGCTTTCGCCGGCACGCCCTTGACCAGCGCCGCCGAGCTGGCTCGCGATCTCGGGCTGATCGGTGGCCTGGCGCTATGGGGGGCAGGGCTGTGGTGGCTGGTGATCGCGACCCTGTTCACCCGTCATTACATTCGCGACAACATGCCGTTCAACCTCGGCTGGTGGGGGTTCACCTTTCCGCTGGGAGTCTTCGCCCTGGCCACTTTCGAGTTGCAGGCACTGACGGGGCTGGCTTTCTTCGCCTTCGTCGGCGTGCTGCTGGCGGTGCAACTGGCTGCGGTGTGGTCGCTGGTGTTCAGTCGCACACTGGCCGGCGTCTGGCATGGCGAGCTGTTCCAGGCGCCGTGCCTGGGCGGGCCGGGCAGTCCGGCCGTGAGCGTTCTGAGCGAGCAGGCGAGCTGATTTTGTCTCTACGACCATCTGTCATTGCCCCGCGGGGCCTGGCTGGGCGAAAATAGGTGCCTTTTTTCGCCCCCTTCATTCAGAAGCAGCCCCCGTAGGAGATTCAGCGATGCCCAGCCGTCGTGAGCGAGCCAATGCCATTCGTGCCCTCAGCATGGATGCTGTGCAGAAAGCCAACAGCGGCCACCCCGGTGCCCCCATGGGTATGGCGGATATCGCCGAAGTACTGTGGCGCGACTACCTCAAGCACAACCCGCAGAACCCGAGCTTCGCCGACCGTGACCGCTTCGTGCTGTCCAACGGCCATGGTTCGATGCTGATCTACTCGCTGCTGCACCTGACCGGCTACGACCTGTCCATCGACGACCTGAAGAACTTCCGCCAACTGCACAGCAAGACTCCGGGTCACCCGGAGTACGGCTACACCCCGGGCGTGGAAACCACCACCGGGCCGCTCGGCCAGGGCATCGCCAATGCTGTCGGTTTCGCCATCGCCGAGAAGGTGCTGGGCGCGCAGTTCAACCGTGAAGGCCACACCATCGTCGACCACAACACCTACGTGTTCCTCGGTGATGGCTGCATGATGGAGGGCATCAGCCACGAAGTCTGCTCGCTGGCCGGCACCCTGGGGCTGGGCAAGCTGATCGCCTTCTACGACGACAACGGCATTTCCATCGACGGCGAAGTCGAGGGCTGGTTCACCGACGACACGCCCAAGCGCTTCGAAGCCTATGGCTGGCAGGTGATCCGCAATGTCGACGGTCATGACGCCGAAGAGATCAAGATGGCCATCGAGACCGCGCGCAAGAGCGTGGATCAGCCGACTCTGATCTGCTGCAAGACCACCATCGGTTTCGGTTCGCCGAACAAGCAGGGCAAGGAAGAGTGCCACGGCGCACCGCTGGGCAATGACGAGATCGCCCTGACCCGCGCCAACCTGGGCTGGAACCATGGCCCGTTCGAAGTCCCGGCGGAGATCTACGCCGAGTGGGACGCCAAGGAAGCCGGCGCCGCAGCCGAGGCCGCCTGGAACGAGAAATTCGCCGCCTACGCGGCCGCCCATCCGGAACTGGCCGCCGAGTTCAAGCGCCGCATCGCCGGTGAGCTGCCGGCCGATTTCGCCGAGAAGGCCGCTGCCTACATCAAGGACGTCGCCGAGAAGGGCGAGACCATCGCCAGCCGCAAGGCCAGCCAGAACGCGCTGAATGCCTTCGATCCGCTGCTGCCTGAGTTCCTTGGTGGTTCGGCCGATCTGGCCGGCTCCAACCTGACGCTGTGGAAAGGCTGCAAGGGTGTGTCCGCCGAGGACGCTGCCGGCAACTACATGTTCTACGGCGTGCGCGAGTTCGGCATGAGCGCGATCATGAACGGCGTCGCCCTGCACGGCGGTTTCGTGCCGTACGGCGCGACCTTCCTGATCTTCATGGAGTACGCGCGCAACGCCGTGCGCATGTCCGCGCTGATGAAGAAACGCGTGCTGTACGTATTCACCCACGACTCCATCGGCCTGGGCGAGGACGGCCCGACCCACCAGCCGATCGAGCAACTGGCCAGCCTGCGTGGCACGCCGAACCTCGACACCTGGCGTCCGGCCGATGCCGTGGAATCCGCCGTGGCCTGGAAATACGCCATCGAGCGTGCCGACGGGCCGAGTGCTCTGGTGTTCAGTCGTCAGAACCTGCCGCACCAGGCTCGCGATGCCCGGCAACTGGCTGATGTCGCACGTGGCGGCTACGTGCTCAAGGACAGCGACGGTGAGCCGGAGCTGATTCTGATCGCCACCGGTTCGGAAGTCGGTCTGGCCATGGCCGCCTGTGAGAAACTGAGCGCCGCCGGCCGCAAGGTGCGCGTGGTGTCCATGCCGTCGACCAGCGTGTTCGACCAGCAGGACGCCGCCTACAAGCAGGCCGTGCTGCCGCTGCAGGTTGGCGCGCGTATCGCCATCGAGGCCTCGCATGCCGACTACTGGTACAAGTACGTGGGCCTGGAAGGTCGCATCATCGGCATGACCAGCTTCGGTGAGTCGGCTCCAGCTGCGCAGTTGTTCGAGGAATTCGGTTTCACCGTCGACAACGTCGTCGCCACCGCCGAAGAACTGCTGGACGCCTAAGTGAGAACGACGCCGTAGCGTAGGGTGGATGACGTTCCCTGCATCCACCTTTACACCGCAGGGTGGATCGATAGAGCGTGATCCACCCTGCGGTTCATCCGAGACCTCCCATGTCCAAACGCCCCTACCGTGTCGCCCTCAATGGTTATGGCCGTATCGGTCGCTGCGTGCTGCGTGCTCTGCATGAGCGCGGGGCCGGGGCGCAGCTGGAGATCGTTGCGCTCAACGATCTGGCCGATCAGGCCAGCATCGAATACCTGACTCGCTTCGACTCCACCCACGGGCGCTTTCCCGGCGAGGTAAAGGTCGATGGCGACTGCCTGCATATCAACGGCGATTGCGTGAAGGTGCTGCGCCAGAGCGAGCCCGAGGCCATCGACTGGGCCGCGCTGGACATCGACCTGCTGCTGGAGTGTTCCGGGCAGTACGTCACCCGTGATCAGGCGCAGCGTTTCATCGATGCTGGCGCACCGCGGGTGTTGTTGTCGCAGCCGATGGCCAGCGAGGCGGATATCGACGCCACGGTGGTCTACGGGGTCAATCAGCACTGCCTCGGTGGTACCGAACGGCTGGTGTCCAATGCCTCCTGTACCACCAATTGCGGTGTGCCACTGCTGAAACTTCTCGATGAGGTGGTGGGTCTGGAGTACGTCTCCATTACCACCATCCACTCGGCGATGAACGACCAACCGGTGATCGACGCCTACCACCACGAAGACCTGCGTCGCACGCGCTCGGCCTTCCAGTCCGTGATTCCGGTATCCACCGGCCTGGCGCGGGGTATCGAGCGCCTGCTGCCGGAGCTTGCCGGACGTATCCAGGCCAAGGCCATCCGCGTGCCGACGGTCAACGTCTCCTGCCTGGACATCACCCTGCAAACCGCACGCGATACCTCTGCGCAAGAGATCAATCGCGTGCTGCATCAGGCGGCGGAAAGCGGCCCGCTCAAGGGGTTGCTGGCCTACACCGAACTGCCGCACGCCAGCTGCGACTTCAACCACGACCCGCACTCGGCCATCGTCGACGGCAGCCAGACCCGCGTGTCCGGCCCGCGTCTGGTCAACCTGCTGGCCTGGTTCGACAACGAGTGGGGGTTCGCCAACCGCATGCTCGATGTCGCCGAACATTTTCTCCTACAAGCCAATCCTGCCCCGTGAAGGACTGATCTATGACCGTTCTGAAGATGACCGACCTCGACCTCGCCGGTAAGCGCGTGTTGATCCGCGAAGACCTCAACGTCCCGGTGAAGGACGGTGTGGTCAAGAGCGATGCGCGTATCCTCGCCTCCCTGCCGACCATCAGGCTGGCACTGGAAAAAGGCGCTGCCGTGCTGGTCTGCTCGCACCTGGGCCGCCCGGAGGAGGGCGTCTACAGCGAGGAAGACAGCCTGGCGCCCGTTGCCGCCTACCTGAGCAAGGCGCTCGGTCGTGACGTACCGCTGGTCAAGGACTACCTCGGTGGTGTCGAGGTCAAGGCCGGCGAGCTGGTGCTGCTGGAAAACGTACGCTTCAACAAGGGCGAGAAGAAGAACACCGACGAGCTGGCCCAGCAGTACGCCGCCCTGTGCGACGTGTTCGTGATGGACGCCTTCGGTACCGCCCATCGCGCCCAGGGTTCGACCCACGGCGTGGCCAAGTTCGCCAAGATCGCCTGTGCCGGCCCGCTGCTGGCTGCCGAACTGGAGGCGCTGGGCACGGCCCTGGACAAGCCGGCGCGGCCGATGCTGGCCATCGTCGCCGGCTCCAAGGTGTCGACCAAGCTGGACGTGCTCAATTCCCTGGCCGATATCTGCGACTCGCTGATCGTCGGCGGCGGCATCGCCAACACCTTCCTCGCCGCTGCCGGCCTGCCGGTGGGCAAGTCGCTGTACGAAGCTGATCTGGTCGAGACCGCCAAGGCCATCGCGGCCAAGGTCAGCGTACCGCTGCCGGTCGATGTGGTCGTCGCCAGGGCCTTCGCCGAAGACGCCGAAGCCACCGTCAAGGCGGTCAGGGACGTCGCTGAAGATGACATGATCCTCGACATCGGCCCGCAAACCGCGGCGATGTTCGCCGAGATGCTCAAGGCCTCGCAGACCATCCTGTGGAACGGCCCGGTCGGCGTGTTCGAGTTCGACCAGTTCGGCAACGGTACCAAAGCCCTGGCACTGGCCATCGCCGACAGCCCGGCTTTCTCCATCGCGGGCGGTGGCGACACCCTGGCGGCCATCGACAAGTACGGCGTGGCGGACAGGATTTCCTACATTTCCACCGGTGGCGGTGCCTTCCTCGAGTTCGTCGAGGGCAAGGTGCTGCCGGCGGTTGAGGTGCTGGAGCAGCGCGCGCAGTGATCGCCAGCTAGGGTGAAGGGAGCCACTCTTCGCCCTGGCCGATAAAACCCTGACGTGAACGGGTGGTCTGTAGAAGACCGGATCATCGAGAAAGGAGTCATGTCATGGAAAAAGTTGCCGTCTTCAGCATCATGGGCATGTTGCTGGTCGGTTGTGCCGGCGGTGGTCGTGAAGCGGCCTGCGAGGTGTTCAGCCCTGCGCAGATCGAAACACCGACCACGCAGGATGATCAGCGTGTCGAGCAGAGTACGGGTCAGCCCACTGGCTCGGTACCGGAACAGCGTTGCTGACGAGGAGAGACGATGAGCGAAATCAGACTGGCGGGGCTTGCTGCGATCGCGCTGCTGCTCGCGGCATGCAACAGTCAGCCGGTAGTGCCGGATCACTGGAATCGCTGGGTATGCGATAGCCAGGTCGAAGTGCAGTGGCGCTTCGCCAATGGCAGCTATGAGCAGGTGGATGTAAGGCTGGGCGGCGACGACATCGTCTATCGCCTGACCCAGGAGCCGGCGGCTTCCGGCGTGCTGTACAGCGATGGGCGCCTGTCTTTCCACACCAAGGGTGAGGAAGGGCTGGTCTACTGGACGGCGACCGACGACCTGATCGGCCGGGGCTGCAAGGCGCCGTAACACCCCCGGCGACGCCGGGACGAGAGTCGGCACGTTGTGCCGACTCCACGAAACTTGAACAACGCCTGCCCCTGCGGCAGGCTTGCACCGATAAACGACCTCCAGATCGGGAGACAGTAACACCATGGCACTTATCAGCATGCGCCAGATGCTCGACCACGCCGCCGAATTCGGCTACGGCGTGCCGGCCTTCAACGTCAACAACCTCGAGCAGATGCGCGCCATCATGGAAGCCGCCGACAAGACCGATTCGCCGGTCATCGTCCAGGCCTCCGCTGGTGCCCGCAAGTACGCCGGTGCGCCGTTCCTGCGCCACCTGATCCTGGCTGCCATCGAAGAATTCCCGCATATCCCGGTGTGCATGCACCAGGATCACGGCACCAGCCCGGACGTGTGCCAGCGCTCCATCCAGCTGGGCTTCAGCTCGGTGATGATGGACGGCTCGCTGAAAGAAGACGGCAAGACCCCGGCCGACTACGACTACAACGTGCGTGTGACCCAGCAGACCGTTGCCTTCGCCCACGCCTGCGGCGTGTCCGTGGAAGGCGAACTGGGTTGCCTGGGCAGCCTGGAAACCGGCATGGCCGGTGAAGAAGATGGCGTCGGCGCCGAAGGCGCTACTGGATCACAGCCAACTGCTGACTGATCCGGAAGAGGCCGCCGACTTCGTCAAGAAGACCCAGGTCGATGCCCTGGCCATCGCCATCGGCACCAGCCACGGTGCCTACAAGTTCACCAAGCCGCCAACCGGCGACGTGCTCTCCATCGAGCGCATCAAGGAAATTCACAAGCGCATCCCCAACACCCACCTGGTGATGCACGGCTCTTCCTCCGTTCCGCAGGAATGGCTGAAAGTGATCAACGAATTCGGTGGCGACATCAAGGAAACCTACGGCGTTCCTGTCGAGGAAATCGTCGAAGGCATCAAGCATGGCGTGCGCAAGGTCAACATCGACACCGATCTGCGTCTGGCTTCCACGGGTGCCATTCGCCGCATGATGGCCGAACACCCGAGCGAGTTCGACCCGCGCAAGTTCTTCGCCAAGACCATCGTCGCCATGCGTGACATCTGCATCGCCCGTTACGAAGCCTTCGGCACCGCCGGTAATGCCTCGAAGATCAAACCGATCTCCCTGGAAGGCATGTACCAGCGCTACGCCAGTGGCGAGCTGGCCGCCAAGGTCAACTGATTCGACGCGGGCCCTGTGGCCCGCGCCGCTCGGTCGAAAGCCGCGCCTGTGCAAGCAGACGCGGCTTTTTCATACCTGGAGTTTCAGGAGGCTGAGCGGCGGCGCTGCTCTGTCCTGCGCGGCGCCTGGCACGGTATAGGTAAAACCCTGTAAAACTCCCGGAACATGATGGGTGGTGTGGTACGCCATAATTCCTGCACTGTCGTTCCGGGAAACTGCCCCATGTCCAGCAAGCCACGTCTGTTGCTCGCGTTCCTTGTCGCTGTCTTGCTGGCTTCGTTGCTCGCCTCTGTCTTCCAGACCCAGACCAATCTCGCCGCGCTACAGGCACTCGGGGCTCCCATGCCGATGGAGGTGCGACTGGGCACCATCTGCCTCGACCTGCTCGGCTTTGCGCCGACTTTCGCTCTGCTCAGTACGCTGGGCTTCATCTTCGCCCTACCTCTGGCCGCCTGGTTTGTGCGGCGCCTGCCAGCGCTGCGCTGGGCGATCTTCGTTCTGGCAGGTGCGCTCGCCATCTGGTGCGCATTGGCGCTGGCCAACGCCCTCGCGCCGATGCCGACGTTGATCGCGGCGGATCGTACGTCGCTCGGCACACTCGGCCTGATGGCTTGTGGCAGTGTCGGTGCGCTGCTGTTCGGGCTGCTCGGGACAGGCTGCCGCCTGCGCTCTACATCGACTTCTTCCGACTCTCAGTGACAAGGCGTTGCCCATGTTGAGAACCTCTCGCGCGCTGTCGTTCGGCGCCCTGCTCATCAGCGCTCCGCTGCTGGCTCAGGATTACCGCATCGAAACCTTCAGCGAAGGCCTGGAGCACCCCTGGGCGATGGCGTTTCTGCCTGACGGGCGCATGCTGGTCAGCGAGCGTGTGGGGCGCCTGCGCGTCATCGAGGCGGATGGCAGCGTCGATCCGGAACCGGTCGCCGGGTTACCCGACATGTTCATCGCCGCGCAGGCCGGACTGATGGAGGTGACGCTGGATCCGGACTACAGCGACAACCGCTGGCTCTACCTGAGCTACGCCCACGGTTCGCCGGAGGCCAACAACACACGCCTGGCGCGTGCCCGTCTGGTGGACGACGAGCTGCGTGACTTCGAGGTGCTGTTCACCGCCCAACCGCTCAAGGAGGGCGCCTCGCACTATGGCGGACGTATTGCCTTTCTGGCCGACAATACCCTGGTTTTGACGCTGGGAGACGGCTTCGACTGGCGCGAGCAGGCGCAGAATCCGGCCAATCATCTGGGCAAGATCGTGCGCCTGAGTCGCGATGGCAGCGTTCCGCAGGACAACCCCCTGGTGGGACGGCAGGGTGCGGCCCCGGAAATCTACAGCCTGGGGCATCGCAACGTGCAGGGCATCTTCTTCGACGCCGACAGCGGTCGCCTGTACAGCCACGAGCACGGGCCACGCGGTGGTGATGAACTCAACCTGATCGAGGCTGGCAACAATTACGGCTGGCCACTGGCAACCTTCGGCGTCGATTACACCGGCGCGCGCATCAGCCCCTACAGCGCACTGCCTGGGCTGACGGCACCGCTGTTGCACTGGACGCCGTCAGTGGCTCCATCGAGCCTGACGCTGTACCGAGGCGAGCTGTTTCCCAACTGGCGGGGTGATCTGTTCGCGGCCACGCTGGCCGAGCGTAGCGTGAGGCGAATTCGGCTGCTCGACGGCATGCTGGCCGGCGAGGAGGTGCTGTTCGAAGAGTTGGGCGAGCGCATTCGCGACGTGCGCAGCGGGCCTGACGGCGCGCTCTATCTGCTCACCGACAGTGCCGAGGGGCGTGTGCTGCGTGTCATGCCGAGCGAATAGGTCGGCATCCGTTACACTGGCGATCCTGATGATTGTGGGATCGTATCGGTGAAGTATCTCCAGGGTTATCCCGTTGCCGTGCAGCAGCAAGTCCGCCAACTGATCGCCGACGACCGGCTGGGCGGTTACCTGGCGCAGCGTTATCCGGGCCGTCATGAAGTGCAGAGCGACAAGGCCCTGTATGGTTACGTGATGGCGATCAAGCAGGAGCATCTGAAGAACGCGCCGGCCATCGACAAGGTGCTCTACGACAACCGTCTCGACCTCACCCATCGCGCGCTGGGGCTGCACACGGCAATCTCGCGCGTGCAGGGCGGCAAGCTCAAGGCGAAGAAGGAGATTCGCGTCGCCTCGTTGTTTCGCGATGCCGCGCCGGTCTTTTTGCAGATGATCGTGGTGCATGAGCTGGCACATCTGAAGGAGGCCGAGCACAACAAGGCCTTCTACAAACTCTGCGACCACATGTTGCCGGGTTATGCGCAGATCGAGTTCGACCTGCGCATGTACCTGACCTGGCGCGAGATGAGTTCGTAGGGTGCGCCGCGCGCACCGATGCCTCGGCGATAGGGAGCAACGGTGCGCACGGCACACCCTAGCCGTCCGACCCGGTATTTGATGCCAGGCGCGGTATCAGCTGTGCAGGCGCAGGTTGAGCTGGTCGATCACCTCGGCCCAGTCGGCGTCCTCGAGTATCTCCTCGCGCAGCAGGGCGGCCTGGGCCGGGCTCCAGAACGCGGCATCGGCCAGCGAGCGCCCGGCCGGCAGGGGCGAGTGGGTGCTGATGAAGGCGTTGATGCTGGCGGCATCGTTGGGCAGGCCCAGTTGCTTGAACAGGGCGGGCAGGTCGTGAACCGGGGTTTCCATGGCAGCCTCCAGGCGCTGAACGATCATTGCTGATTACCAACCCTAGCTCAGATAGTTCCGCTCATTCGACTGCCAGTATCTCGAAGCACTGTTCGCCGAAGCGCACTTCGTCGCCCACTGCCTTGCCGAGCAGGGCGCGTCCCAACGGTGCGGCGCTGCCGAGCACCTGGATGGAGTGCCCGGCATGTTGCAGCTTCATGCTCGCGCCCTGCGGCCCGAGGAACAGCCAGCGCTCTTCGTCATGTTCACCCAGCAGCTGGATCAGTGCGCCCAGCTCGATGCCCTGTGCTGCGTCGAAGGGGCGCGGGCGCAACTGACGCCAGGTGATCAGCGTCTGGCGCAGCTCTTCGACACGACGGGCCTGACCACTGGCCAGATACGCCGCCTCCAGGCCCAGGGTGTCGTACTTGTTCTCGGCGACGTTCTCTTCGTGGGTGGCCGCTTCGTGCGCGCTGAGGGCGGCGAGGGTGGCTTGTTCGAGGTCGGCCTGCAGGTGGGCGAGCACGTCTTGCAGCAGCAGAATCTTGTCCATGGTGCGGTTTCGATTTCGAGTAGTGGCGGGCTGTGGCCCACCGTCAAAGGTCTTGAGTCGCCAGTTGCACGCGGTTGCGGCCTTCTGCCTTGGCCCGATACATGGCTGCATCGGCCTGGCGGATCAGCGTGGTGGCGTCCTCCGTGCCTCGGCTCAGGGCGATGCCGATGCTGGCGCCGACGCGCACCGCACGATCATCCAGATACATCGGCGTGTCGAGGCCCTCCAGCAGGCGCCTGGCCAGGTCACGCGCGTCTTCTGCCGATTGTACGTTTTCGCAGATGACCACGAATTCGTCGCCACCCAGGCGGGCCGGCAGATCGGCATCGCGCAGGTACTGGCGCAGACGCTGAGCCACCTCGGCCAGTACCCGGTCACCGAATTCGTGGCCATGCTGGTCGTTGACCGGCTTGAAACCGTCAAGGTCGATCAGCATCACCGCCAGCAGTTCGCCACGCCTTGTGCTGCGTGCCAGGGCCTGATCCAGATGCTGTTGCAGCGCGGTTCGGTTGGCCAGGCCGGTGAGCGGGTCTTGCAGGGCCAGTTCGCTGAGACGCTGGTTGGCCTGTTCCAGGGCCTGGGTACGCTCGGTGACACGTTTGGCGAGGATCTGCTCGTTGAGTTGCAGTGCCGCCTCGCGCTGGCGCTTGAGTTCGTTGAAGCGTGCGGCCAGGGCGAAGGACAGCAGGATCATCTCCAGGCCCGAGCCGATCTGCATGGCATACAGGGTGAGGAAGTTCGAGGGGATCAGCGCGAAGTTGCGCAGTGCCAGCAGCACCGCGCCGGTCAGCAGCATCAGCCAGGCCAGGGCGAACAGACGCGCGCCGGGAACCCGGTAGCCCACACAGACGAAACTGGTGACCAGCAGTGTCAGGGTAGCGGTCAGGCCGGTCAGCGACATCAGTTGCAGGGCGCGTTGTACCGGCAGCAGCACGGTGGCCAGCACGGCGATGCCGATGGCGATGCACAGCGCCAGCAGGCCCTTGTCCCAGCGTGGCAGCCACTGGCGGGTATCGAGGAAGCTGCGGGCAAAGACCACCGACAGCAATGCTGCCAGGGTCAGGCTCACCGGCAGCATGCGGTTGCTCCAGGGCGCGGCCTGCGACCACAGGTACTGGGCACCCAGGCCGTTGAGCGAAAGAACGCTGAGGGCGAAGGCGAACATGAACAGCACGTAGTTGAGGAATGGGCGTTCGCGCAGGGCGAGGAACAGCAGCAGGTTGTACAGGCCAAGGGCGATCAGTACGCCGAAGTAGATGGCATGCACCAGGTAGCCGTTCTGACTGTGCTGCTCGAAATCACGCAGGGACATCAGTGCGCCGCTCAGGGTCATGCTGCCGCGCGAGTCGATGCGCAGGTAAAGCGTGCGCTGCTCGCCGGGCCGCAGGACGATTTCGAACACCGGATAACGGTGGCCGACGGCGCGCTCCGCGTAGGGCACGGTATCCCCGCTGCGCGACTCGCGCACGCCATCGGCGCCGATGTCGTACAGGCGCACTTCGTCCAGCGAGGCGTAATTCAGTTCCAGGCGCCAGATACGCATTGCGCTGGCCTCGGATTGCAGCGGCAGGCGCAGCCAGATCACGCCTGGTACATAGCCGAAGCTGAGGTCACGGCGGGTCGTCGAGGCGTGAAACGGCGCTTCGGCCGCGCGCACATCCTCCAGCTTCAGCGTGCCCCGAGGGTCGACGAGAAAGTCCACCAGGCCATACAGATCCTGCGGTGCGGTGGTGTCGCTCAGGCGGGTATTCGCGCCAGCCATCTGGCTGGTCAGCAGCAGGCAGAACACCAGCAACAGGTTCGGCAGCGAGACCAGGAAGGCAGAGGGCGTGTGTCGGCTGGCGGGCATGGGCAAAGCCTGGGAAATAGGCGTGTCCAGATAGTGGCAGAAAGCCCTATGGGTCAGCTAGTGTCGCGAGGAGCCGGTGTCCTTGTGCAGATGCGCGCCCAGGGTGCGCAGCGGTGCCAACTGGCGGCAGATCAGCGCCAGTTGGGTCTGCACCAGACGCTGGCGCTCGTCGGCGTCATCGGCGATCTGCTCCAGGGTCTGCGCCAGGGCCTGTTCCTCATCGCTGTGAATGGCCAGTGGGCGTTCGCCGCGCAGGCCCGCGGCGATTTCATCGAGGCTGCGGGCCAGGGCCTCGGCCTGTTCCAGCAACTGTGCCTGGATCGCCTGCGGCAGTTGCTCGCCACGGTGCGCGCCCAGCGCGGACAGGTAACTGAGCAGAGTGTGCGACAGCACCAGGAAACGAAAGCCCTGATCCGCGTCCTTACGGAAGTGGCCAGGCTCCATCAGCATGTTGCCGAGGGTGGTGGACAGTGCGGCGTCGGCATTGTGCGCGTTGCGCCGGGCCAGGCGGTAGCCGAGGTCGTCGCGCTTGCCATTGGCGTACTGGGCGATGATCTGCCGCAAGTAGGCGCTGTTGCAGCTCAGCGTGCCGGCCAGCATGCGACCCAGGCGTCGGCCCTGCCAGTCGGGCAGGATCAGGAACACCGCCAGGCCGGCGATCAGGCCGCCAAGCAGCGTGTCGACCAGGCGCGGCAGGAACAGGCCGTAGCCATTGCCGATCTGGTTGAAGCAGAACAGCACCAGCAGGGTGATCGCCGCAGTGGCCAGGGTATAGCGCGTGGTGCGGGTGGCGAAGAAGGCGACACCGGCGACCACGGCGAACAGTGCCTGGATGCGTGGATCCGGAAACAGATCGAACAGCGCCCAGCCGATGCCCAGGCCGAGCAGGGTGCCGCTGATGCGTTGCACCAGTTTGAGACGCGTGGCGCCATAGTTCGGCTGGCAGACGAACAGGGTGGTCAACAGTATCCAGTAGCCCTGCGTCGGGTGGATCGCATGCAGCAGGCCGTAGCCGGCTGCCAGGGCGATGGACAGGCGCAACGCGTGGCGAAACAGCAGCGAGGTGGGCGTGAGCTGCTGGCCGATACGCTCTATCACCTCGCGCAGCGAATGCGGCTCGCGATCGAGCAGGCTGCTGTCCTGCTCGTCGGCCAGGGCGTCGGGGTTGCTGGCATTGCCCAGTAGCAGATCGAGGCTGGCCAGGTTACCGGCCAGGGCACCGAGCGAGCGCAGCAGGCGGCGCCAGGCCGGATTGCTCTGCAGATGCAGGTGGTCGAGCGAAGCGTGCAGGTCTTCCAGGGCCTGGCTGCACAGCTCGCGGTATTCGAAGGGCTGGCGCAGCTCGATGGCGCTGCCCAGGCGTTCGCAAGCCTCGCCGTGCAGGCGCAGCAGGCGCTGGCAGCGAAACAGCACATCGCTGTGGAAGAAGGTCTCGGCCAGTTCGTTGTAAGGGTAGTGCGAAGAACTGGCGCGCTCGTGGATGTCCTGGGCGAGAAAATACAGCTTCAGGTAGCGATTGACCTTGGGCCCGGGGCGGCCGTTGCCGACCCGATGCAGGATGATCTCCTTGGCCGCGTTGAGCGCCGACACCACCCGTCCGTTCTGCTGCGCCAGAGCCAGGCGGCGTTGTTCCACGTCCAGCTGGCGCACCGGTTCGAACAGCGCCGCCTTGAGTTTGAGGTACTTGCCCAGTTCGCGAAACAGGCGGGCCAGACTCTGCTGCACCGGCTGGTGAGCGAACAGCCCGTGCCAGATCACCGAAAGCAGGCCATACCAGGCGGCGCCGGCCACCAGCAGCAGCGGTTCGAGCCACAGCCCGGCGATGCCGCCGCGTTGCTCGACGCCGATCATGCTGTACACGGCGAGGATCAGCGTGCCCGAACCCAGTGTGGCGAAGCGCTCGCCGAGGGCGCCGAGCATGCTGAGCAGGAAGGCCGAAAGCGCCAGGGCGATGACGAACAGCCAGGGGTAGGGGAACAGGAACTCGACCGCGTAGGCCGCTGCGCTGAAGCAGACCAGGGTGACCAGGACGGTGCCCAGGCGGCCCTGCCAGCTATCGTCGGTTTCGGTCAGGGCGCTGGCGATGATGCCGAGAAACAGCGGGATCAGCCCATGCATCCAGCCCTGCCACCCGCACAGTGTCAGAGCGCCAGCCAGGGCGATGAATACCCGCAGGCTGGCGCTGAACTTGTCCAGCGCCCAGAGACGGCGCAACGATTGGCGGAGGCGAGGGCGAGGCATGGAAGGTCTGCAGGAAAAGGATCTGAGAAGCCTACCGGAACTCGTTGGTCACTGGATATCCATGGGCATGCCCGACACATCTCGTGTTGCATTTTTGGACTGTTCGGTTCTAAATGTGCCGCATGACGACACGTGGACGCCCCAGAAGCTTTTGCCCGGATCAGGCGTTGGAAAACGCCATGCAGCTGTTCTGGCAGCGCGGCTATGAAGCCGCCTCGCTACAGGATCTGCAAGTGGCTACCGGCCTGTCCAGAAGCAGCCTGTACCAAACCTATCCGAGCAAGCAGGCCTGGTTCATCGCTGCCTTCAGCCGCTATGTGGAGCAGCGCCGTACCCTGTTGCTGGAGCAACTGGAAGCCAGTGCTTCACCACTCGGCTTCATTCGCGAGCGCCTGCTCAGTGTGCTCGATGACGGCGGTCCCGATGGTGTGCCGCGTGGTTGCATGCTGGTCAATGTGGCCAACGAGTTCTCCCTGTCGGAGCCCGAGCTGGTGCCAGTGCTGCAGCGCGCCACGGCAGGGATCTGTCAGGTATTCGAGCAGGCGCTGATGCATGCCGTGGCCTGTGGCGAGTTGCCGGCTGGTGAGGATGTGCAGGCCCGTGCCGGGTACCTGCAATGCGTGATGAGCGGGTTGCGTACCCAGG
The DNA here is from genome assembly GCA_045291465.1 of Ectopseudomonas oleovorans. Taxonomy (GTDB): domain Bacteria; phylum Pseudomonadota; class Gammaproteobacteria; order Pseudomonadales; family Pseudomonadaceae; genus Aquipseudomonas; species Aquipseudomonas oleovorans_B. The sequence continues at coordinate 912,856 of CP152345.1, forward strand.
TCAAGTCCGGGGTGCCGGCCGATTCGGTTCGCGCCACCGTGGCGGTGGTGATGAAAGGCCTGGGGGCGGCCTGAGTCTTCTTGCGGGTTGTTTTTCGCTTATTTTTGGACTGATCGGTTCTTAATTGGAGGATAGGCATGCGAGAGTTGTTCGAGTTGTGCGGTGCTGATCGCGAGCTGGTGTTCTCGCCATACTGCTGGCGTGTACGCCTGGCGCTGGCGCACAAGGGGCTGGATTACCAGAGTCGCCCGATACGCTTCACTGACAAGGAGCCGATCGCTTTTTCCGGGCAGAAGCTGGTGCCGGTGCTGACCGACGACGGCGAAACGCTGCATGACAGCATGGCCATCTTCGCCTACCTGGATCGGCGTTACCCACAGCGGCCATTGCTTGGCGACGCGCTGGCGGCCGAGCGGGCGCGTCTGGTCGAGCGCCTGAGCTTTCACATGGTGCGCATGCCGCTGTTGAAGATTCTGGTGCCGAGGGTCTGGCGGGTGATCGACCCGGCTGACCGCGACTATTTCCGCAGCAGCCGCGAGCAGGCCCTGGGCATGAGCCTGGAGGCGTTCGCCGATCCGCAGGGCGGTGAGCGGCTGTTCCGTGAAGGTGTGGCGCCGCTGGAGATGTGGCTGCGCGAGCAGCCCTTCCTCGAAGGCCAGGCGCCCGGCGGCTGTGACTACCTGCTGGCCGGCATGTTGTTCTGGGCATGGTGCCTGGGTGCACAACCCTGGGCCGATGATTCAGCGCTGGGCGCCTGGTTCGCACGCATCCTGCAGGCGTATGAAGCGACCCACGGCCCGGTCAGGCGGGCCGTGATCCACGTGGAGGAAAACCAATGATCGACCTGTACTACTGGACCACACCCAACGGCCACAAGGTCAGCATCTTTCTCGAAGAAGCCGGTCTGGATTACCGCATCGTCCCGGTACACATCGGCAAGGGCGAGCAGTTCGAGCCCGAATTCCTCAAGATTGCGCCGAACAACCGCATCCCGGCGATCGTCGATCATGCGCCGGCCGATGCTGGTGGGCCCATCGCCCTGTTCGAGTCCGGGGCGATTCTCGAATACCTGGCCGACAAGAGCGGGCTGTTCCTGCCGCGCGAGACGCGCGCACGCTTCGGCGTGCTGCAATGGCTGTACTGGCAGATGGGCAGCGTCGGGCCGATGGCGGGGCAGAACCATCATTTCGTGCGCTACGCGCCGGAGCCGATTCCCTACGCCATCGACCGCTACGTGAAGGAAACCGCCAGGCTCTACGGGGTGCTGGATCGCCAGTTGGCCGAGCGCGAATACGTGGCGGGCGACTATTCCATCGCTGACATGGCCATCTATCCCTGGGCCACCTTGTGGGAAGCTCAGCAGCAGAAGATCGAGAATTTTCCGCACATGGCCGCCTGGCTCGAGCGCATCGCCGCACGGCCTGCCGTGCAACGTGCCTATGCGCTGGTGGCGCAGGTGAATGAAGACCCGAAGGCGCTGTTGACGGCCGAGGCGCGGCGCCTGCTGTTCGGACAGTGACGGACGGACAGGTTTTCTCGCGGATTTCCCGGTGAGACGTGTGACGCTTTCCTAGACTTCAGGCTATTGATCCTGAACGCTGGGAGAGAGCCATGCGAATCGGCGTACCCAAGGAAATCAAGAATCACGAGTACCGCGTCGGGCTCACACCCCAGTCGGTGGCCGAACTGACCGCACTGGGGCATGACGTCTGGATCGAGACCCGGGCCGGTGCCGCCATCGGCTTTGCCGACGACGACTACCGGCAGGCAGGCGCACAGATTGCCAGGGAGGCTGGTGAGGTATTCCAGCAGGCGCAGTTGATCGTCAAGGTCAAGGAACCGCTGGCGGTGGAGCGGGCCAAGCTGCGCGAGCACCACACCCTGTTCACTTACCTGCACCTGGCGCCGGATCGGCCGCAGACCGAAGAACTGATGGCCGGTGGCGCGACCTGTATTGCCTACGAGACGGTGACCGATGCACAGGGGCGTCTGCCGTTGCTGGCGCCGATGTCGGAGGTCGCCGGGCGCATGTCGATCCAGGCCGGTGCCAGTTGCCTGGAGAAGGCGCGTGGTGGGCGTGGCGTACTGCTTGGTGGGGTGCCCGGCGTGGCACCGGGCAAGGTGGTGATCCTCGGTGGTGGTGTGGTCGGCAGCCATGCGCTGGCGATGGCCGTCGGTCTGGGCGCCGACGTGACGGTGCTGGATCGAAGCGTCGATGCCCTGCGCCGGCTCGATGCGCAGTATGGCAATCGCATCACCACGCTGTACTCCACGCGTGCGGCGGTGCAGGAGCAGGTGCTGGCGGCCGATCTGGTCGTTGGCGGTGTGCTGATTCCCGGCGCGGCGGCGCCCAGGCTGATCACCGCGAGCATGGTGCGGCAGATGAAGGCCGGTGCGGTGCTGGTGGATGTCGCCATCGATCAGGGCGGCTGTGCCGAGACCTCCCGCGCCACCACCCATGCCGAGCCGACCTATGTGGTCGATGACGTGGTGCACTATTGCGTGGCCAACATGCCGGGCGCGGTCGCGCGTACCTCGACCCAGGCGCTGAACAACGCCACGCTGCCGTTCGTGATGGCCCTGGCGCAGAAGGGCACGCGACGCGCACTGGAAGAGGATCCGCACCTGCTGGCCGGCCTCAACGTCGCCCGTGGAGTGCTCACCTGTGAACGCGTGGCACAGGCTCACGGGCTGGGTTTCCAGTCTGCGGGGCACGTCATCCAGAGGCTATGACGGCTGATCCGCCGGATCAGGCGTATTGCGCGGCGGCGTAGCCCGAGGCCCAGGCCCACTGGAAGTTGAAACCGCCGAGATGGCCAGTGACGTCCAGCACTTCGCCGATGAAATACAGCCCCGGCACCTTGAGCGACTCCAGGGTCTTGGACGATACCTCGTCGGTGTTCACCCCGCCCAGGGTGACTTCGGCCGTGCGGTAGCCCTCGGTGCCGGCGGGTACCAGTTGCCAGTCGGACAGGCGCTCGGCAATCGCCTTCAATTCGCCCGGCGTGTACTGCTTCAACGGCTTGTTGGTGAACCAGCTGTCCACCAGCAGGGTCGCCATCTTCTTGGTGAACAGCTCGGCCAGCAGGGTTTTCAGCTCGCTGTTGCCGCGTTCGCGCTGCTGGGTCGCCAGCCACTCGGGCAGGTCGATATGGGGCAGCAGGTCGATATGCACGGTGTCGCCTGATTGCCAGTAGGACGAGATCTGCAGGATCGCCGGCCCGGACAGGCCGCGATGGGTGAACAGGATGTTCTCGACGAAGCTCTGGCCGTTGCAGCTCACCCGGCAGTCTTCAACCGAGGTGCCCGACAACTCCGTGCAGAGGGTCTTGAGCTGTGGATCGGTGATCGTGAAGGGCACCAGGCCGGCGCGGGTCGGCAGCAGCTCATGGCCGAACTGCCTGGCTACCTGGTAGCCGAAACCGGTGGCGCCGAGGGTCGGGATCGACAGCCCGCCGGTGGCGATCACCAGCGACTGGCAGGCCACCTCGCCGATATCGCTTTGCAGCAGGAAGCCGTCTTCGGTCTTCTCGATGTGTTGCACGGCGCTGTTCAGACGAATTTCCGCGCCGGCTTCGCTGCACTCGGCCAGCAGCAGTTCGAGGATGTCGCTGGACTTGTTGTCGCAGAACAGCTGGCCGAGTTTCTTCTCGTGGTAGGGCACGCCATGCTTGGCAACGAGGCCGATGAAGTCCCACTGGGTGAAGCGTGCCAGAGCGGATTTGCAGAAGTGCGGGTTGCCCGAGAGGAAGTTGCCCGCTTCGCAATGCAGGTTGGTGAAGTTGCAGCGTCCGCCGCCTGACATGAGGATTTTCTTGCCTGCCTTGTTGGCATGATCGAGCACCAGTACGCGTCGGCCACGCGCAGCTGCGGTGGCGGCGCACATCAGGCCGGCGGCACCGGCTCCGATGATCAGGACTTCAGTTTGCAACACGAGGTTTCCCCAGATGGTTCATCGGCGCGGGCACGGCCGAACAGGCAGTGGCGAAGTTTACCCGAAGCCGCTCTGGGGCGCCGATTCTGCCATCGGAATGAAGGCTGAGCACCAGGCGATCCCGCTACTGTCTCAAATGTGAAACAGTGACGATTTTCGCTGCGCCTGCTATCACTAGAACTGATCATTTCGGATGGATCGTCCCCAATGCCTGCAGTGCGTGCCTGGCTATTGCTCCTGCTGCTGTCGCCTGCGTTGGCCTCGGCGGAGTTGCTGCGCCTGGTGGCCGATCCCTGGCCGCCGTTCAATGATCGCGATCTGCCCGGCAACGGCCTGGCCAGTGATCTCGTGACGCAGGCGCTGACGCGCGCCGGCTATACCACCAGTTACGTCGAGGTGCCCTGGGAGCGGGCGGTTCTCGGACTCAAGCGCGGTGACTACGATGTACTGATCAATGCCTGGTACAGCGCGGATCGCGCCGAGTACGGCCATTTTTCCCGGCCCTACCTGGTCAACCGTCTGCGCTTCATCCAGCGCAAGGGCAGCAACATCCGCTTCGAGAGTCTGGCCGATCTCTATCCCTACAGCATTGCCGTGGTGCGCGGCTATGCCTACTCCAGGGAGTTCGACAACGACTCGAAGCTGCTCAAGGTGGGGGTCGGCAATTTCGAGATCGCCGCACGCATGCTGCATGCCGGAAGGGTTCAACTGGCGCTGGAGGACGAGTGGGTGGCACGCCATCACCTGAGCCGGGAGTTGAGCGCCATTCGCGACGAGCTGGAGTTTCTGCCGCTGCCGTTGAGCGAGAATGGCCTGCATATCCTGATACGTCGCAGTCATCCCGGGCATGAAGAAATCGCCAGCCGTTTCGACAAGGCGATCCAGGCGATGAGCGACGATGGCAGCTATGCCAGGACGCTCAGACGGCACAGCCCCGAGGGGCTATAGCCGTTTCGTGCCCCAGGCTGATCAGGCCAGTACGGTTCGCGCGCGGCCCTGCTGCTTGGCACGATACAGGCGAATGTCCGCTTCGTGCAGCAGGCTTTCCAGATCCTCCGGTTCGCCCTGATAGAGCCCGGCACTGAACGACAGAGGGGGAGCACCCACTGCATAGTGCAGGCCCGAGGACTGGCGCCGCAGCTTGTCCAGCGCCTGGCTGACATGCTGGGTATCGTGCAGGCTGAGCAGGGCGAACTCTTCGCCGCCCAGGCGGCCCAGCAGCATGTCGGGGAAGGCCGCGCTCATCGCTCGGGCGAATACCACCAGTGCGCTGTCGCCGCTGGCGTGGCCGAAACCGTCGTTGATCTGCTTGAAGTGATCGAGATCCAGCATCGCGACGCTGACGTGGCGTCCTTCGCGCTGTGCCTGCTGCAGCAGCTGCAGGCCCTGTTCGTAGAAGGCTCGGCGGTTGTTCAGGCCGGTCAGGGCATCGAACTGCGCGGCTTTCTTCAGGGCGCGCAGCAGGTCGCGACGCTCCAGCGTCGACATTACCCGGCAGTTCAGTTCTTCGGGGCAGAACGGTTTGCGCAGGAAGTCGTCTGCGCCGTGCTTGATGAACTGCGCACTGAGCGAGCCCTTGGGGTCGGCGGACACGCCGATGATGATCAGGTCGTTCAGGCGCAGCTTCTGGCGCAGCAGTTTGACCAGTTCGAAACCGCTGACGCCAGGCATGGCGTGGTCGAGCACCAGCAGGTCGATGTCCGGCTGGGCGCCCAGCTGGCGCAGGGTTTCCTTGCCATCGTGCGCTTCGATGATCTGGTAGTGATGCGGTTCGAGAATGTGGCGGATGTAGTGACGCTGGGCGTCGGAATCGTCGGCGATGAGGATCTTGATGTGGCTGTTGTGATCAAGCCGGTGCAGCAGGCGGAAGGCATACTCGTAGGAGTGCTGGCTTTCCTTGAGCACGTAATCGACCACGCCTTTCATCAACAGCTCGTCGCGGCGTTGTTCGTTGTAGCTGCCACTGAGCACGATGCAGGGCAGGTGATAGCGCATCACCAGGTCGACGCTCTCGCCGTTGGGGGCGTCGGGCAGATGCAGATCGACGATGGCGGCGAAGAACAGGGCTGCCGAGGTTTCCAGCATCACCTCGGCTTCGGCCAGTGAGGCACAGAAGATCGGTTCGAGATCAGGTTCCTGACGGAACAGGTGCTCGAGAATCTTCAGTACCAGGGGGCTGTCTTCAATGACCAGAATATTGCGCATGGGTAACTCCGGCCCAGGCCGTTTGATCCTTTATATCAGCCTAAGAACCAGTTCGCGATCTTGCGAGCTGGAACGATACAAAACTGATGGTGATCCAGCAAAAACATGAGAGGGGCGGTCGGAGTCGCGTTCGACTTTACGAGTTGTAAATGAGCAGTACTCACTTCGTTAGCCCTTCGGGTTGCGCTGAAGCGCGTTAGCCGCAAGCGGCTTGCCGAGCTTGTTTCAAGCACGGTAGCGTCGACGCGCAGCAGATCGCGAGCAGGTTCTCACATCAGACGCACACGCAGGGAGCGGCCCTTGATCCTGCCTTCGCTGAGGCGTTTCAGCGCCTGGCGAGCCACATCGCGCTGTACGGCGACATAGGCCTGGTAATCGAACAGGGCAATCTTGCCGACCTGGTCGCCGGCAATACCGGCGTCGCCGGTCAGGGCGCCGAGGATGTCGCCAGGACGCAGCTTGTCCTTGCGCCCGGCGCCGATGCACAAGGTGTGCATCGGTGGCAGCAGGGGTTCGCCACCCGTCCTGGCGGCAGGGAGCGGATACCAGGCCAGCTCATTGCCCTGCAGGCTCTCGATGGCCTGGGCGCGGCCCGCTTCGGCCGGTGCCACCAGGCTCAGTGCAAGACCTTTCTCGCCGGCACGGCCACTGCGGCCGATGCGGTGGATATGCACGTCGGCGTCGCGTGACAGTTCGACGTTGATCACCATCTCCAGCCCGGCGATATCCAGGCCGCGTGCGGCGACGTCGGTAGCTACCAGCACGCTGAGGCTGCGGTTGGCGAATAGCGCGAGAATCTGATCCCGTTCGCGTTGTTCGAGGTCGCCATGCAGGGCGGCGGCGGAAATCTTCTCGGCTTCCAGTTGTGCGGCCAGCTCGTCGCACTGCTGGCGCGTGGCGCAGAAGGCGACCACCGGCTGTTTGCGGAAATGCCGCAGCAGCGTGCTGACGGCCTCCAGGCGCTGTGCGGGGGCGATTTCGTAGAAGCGCTGTTCGATCTGCCCATCATCATGCTGCGCCTCGACCTCGACCCGCTCCGGGTTGCGCAGGAAGCGCGCGGCGAGTTGTTCGATGCCGGCCGGGTAGGTGGCGGAGAACAGCAGGGTCTGCCGGCGCGCGGGGGTCTGTTCGATGATGTCACTGATGCTGTCGACGAAGCCCATGTCGAGCATGCGATCCGCTTCGTCGAGCACCAGAGTATTGAGGCCATCGACCTTCAGCGTGCCCTTGCGCAGGTGTTCCTGCACGCGCCCGGGGGTGCCGACGATGACGTGCGCGCCGTGTTCCAGCGAGCCGATCTGCGGGCCGAAGGGCACTCCGCCGCACAGGGTGAGCACCTTGATGTTGTCGGCCGCACGGGCCAGGCGACGAATCTCCTTGGCTACCTGATCGGCCAGCTCGCGCGTCGGACACAGCACCATGGCCTGGCAGCCGAAGTAGCGTGGGTTGAGCGGATGCAGCAGCCCGATGCCGAAGGCTGCGGTCTTGCCACTGCCGGTCTTGGCCTGGGCGATCAGGTCGCGCCCCTTGAGAATCAGCGGCAGGCTGGCGGCCTGGATGGGCGTCATCTCGGCATAGCCGATGGCGGCGAGGTTGGCCTGCATGGCGGCGGAAAGGGGCAGGCTGGCGAAGGCGGTAGCGGTCACGGCAAGGGCTCGGGGCTGGTGAAACAGGGCGGCAGTGTATCAGGCCGCGTCAGTCGTCGGTCGGAACCTCGATGTTGCGTCCGCTGCGGCCCGCTCTCGTGTCCAGTTGCAGGAAGATCGCCGCTGCCAGCATCGACAACAGGCCGACGCACAGGTAGGTGGCCTGGAACGCCTGCAACACGTGGTCACTGCCGCCAAGGTCGCGACTGAAGCCGCTGAGCAGCGCCGCTGCCGAGGCGACGCCCAGGCCCATCGCCAGTTGCACCACCACCGACAGCAGGCTGTTGCCGCTGCTGGCGTCGCGGTTGTCCAGGTCGATCAGCGTTACCGTGTTCATCGCGGTGAACTGCAGCGAGTTGCAGGCGCCGATCAGGCTCAACTGGATGATCAGTTGCAACGTCGAGGTCTGTGCATCGACCAGTGCCAGGCTGGCGATCAGGGCACCGAGCAGCAGGGTGTTGCCGGTGAGGATGTTGCGGTAGCCGAGGCGCTCGATCAGCGGTTTGGCCAGGGGCTTGGCTGCCATGGCGGCCAGTGCCAGCGGAATCAGGCTCATGCCGGCCTGAACTGGCGAATAGCCCATCGCCAGTTGCAGCAGCAATGGCGTGAGAAAAGGCAGAGCCCCGCTGCCCAGACGTGCGAACAGGTTGCCGATGATGCCCACGGCGAAGCTGCGGGTGTGGAACAGCGAGGGCGAGAACAGTGGCTGTTCAATGCGTCCGGCACGCAGCCAGTAGGCGGCCAGGCAAGCCATGCCGCCCAGCAACAGCAGCACCACGCGCATGGTCGGCAGGTGCAGTTCGCCCAGTCCTTCCAGCGCCACGGTGATCAGCAGCATGGCGGCGCCGAACAGCAGGAAACCCGCCGTATCGAAGCGGCTGCGCTCCGGCCCGCGCAGATCCGGCATGTGGCGCAGCGCGGCCCAGCAGCCGAGCAGCCCCACGGGCAGGTTGATGAGGAAGATCCAGTGCCAGCTGGCCACTTCCACCAGCCAGCCGCCAAGGCTCGGGCCGATCAGTGGACCGAGCAGACCGGGCAGGGTGATGAAGCTCATGATCCGCACCAGCTCCGAACGCGGATAGGCCCGCAGTACCACCAGGCGCCCGACCGGCATCATCAGCGCGCCACCGAGGCCCTGGATGACCCGTGCGCCAATCAGCATGCCGAGCGATTCCGACAGTGCACACAGCAGCGAGCCGAGGCTGAACAGGGCGATGGCGCCGAAGAAGATGCGTCGCGTGCCGAAGCGATCGGCGATCCAGCCCGAGGCCGGGATCAGCAGGGCCACGGTGAGCATGTAGGCGATCACCACCGACTGCATGCGCAGCGGGTCTTCGGCCAGATCGCCGGCCATGGCGGGCAGGGCGGTGTTGAGGATGGTGCCGTCCAGCGTCTGCATGAAAAAGGCGATGGCGACTATCCATGGCAGAAGGCGGGCAGTGCGTGGGTCGAGCGGGGCGGGGATGGTCATGCTGTTCTCGTGATCTTCACGCTTTACTCTAGGTCTGTTGAGGTTTCGCCGCGACCGCGCCGTGGCCGGTTCTAGCGCGGTGCCGGGCGCGAGACGCGAAGTCTGGTCGCCCAGATGAGCCGTCGAGTAACGACGCACCGCGCCAAAACCGGCACGGCCCTTCGGGTTGCGCGGGAACAGGCTCCCGCTTTAGTTGCAGGACTTCCGGCGTCCGCGCCCAGCCGGGAGCCATGTCTCGCGGCAACGCGGCTTGCGCCGAAACGCCAACAGATCCTAGGCTGCCGACTTCGCTCGGGCAAATCCGCATGAGACTGCGGGCGGGTGCTACGCTGAGCGAGTGGCATATCGCCCTGCTACGGGCTAAGGATGGCTTCATGCGCTGGTTACCTGTCTGGTTCGGTCTGCTCTGCCAGTCACTGCTGGCTGCCGAATGGTTTCCCTATCCGGTAGAAGCCGATGGCCGCCTGCTGGATTACCGACCCTTGCCCGTGGCCAGCAAGCCCTGGCGCATCTGCGCGCTGTTGCCCCACGGCAAGGATCGTTACTGGTGGGGTGTGGCCTGGGGCCTGGATCAGGAAGCGAATCGGCTTGGCGTACGCCTGGGTATTTATGAGGCCGGTGGTTACGAGCATGCGGCGGTACAACAGGAGCAGTTCGACCATTGCGTGGCCGAGGGTGCCGATGCCTTCGTCGTGGCCAGCATCAATACCTATGACCTGTGTGACGTCTCGGAAGTGCAGTCGAAGGCAGGTCGTCCGGTGATCGACCTGGTCAATCGCCTGGAATGCTCTGGGGTCAGTGCCCATTCGCGGGTCGATTTCGCCGACATGGCGCGCGCTACCCTCGAGTACGTGGTGCGGCTCAGCGAGGGACGACCTATCCGGGTCGGCTGGTTGCCGGGACCGGCGGATGCCGGCTGGGTGCAGGATGCCGAACGCGGGCTGCGCGAGGCCTTGCCGGGCACTGTGGTGACGCTGGTTCATGGTGGCTACGGCCCGGTGGATCGCAGTCGTCAGGCCCAATTGGTGCGGGAACTGTTCAAGCAGCATCCGCAACTCGACTACCTGATCGGCAATGCCGAGGCGGCGGCCTTCGCGGCGCAACTGGTGCGCAATGTCGGTTCGCAGGCGCAGGTGCTGTCGTTCTACGCCACCGAGCGCGTGCTGGAACAGATTCACGAAGGCCAGGTGCTGGCCGCGCCCACCGACTCGCCGGTGATCCAGGCGCGCATTGCGCTGGATCTGGCCGTGCGTGCTCTGCAGGGCGAGAAGGTAGCGCAGCTGATCAGCCCACGGATCGAGATGCTCGATGTCGCTGCACTGGAGCGCTTTGATCTCGGGCGGCTGATGCCGCCCGATGGGCACTGGATGATTCGTCAGGAACTACCCGACTAGCCTGTCTTCCTGGCTGCGCAGCGGCGCAGTGCGCACGGGGCTGTCGCCCGCGACGAAGTACGGAGCGTTGCTGCGCGGCAATGGCTGATGCCCGCGGATTCGATCCGCGATCTTCTCGGCCATCATGATGGTGGTGGCGTTCAGGTTGCCGGTGATGATCTCCGGCATGATCGAGGCATCCACCACCCGCAGGCCCTGCACACCATGCACGCGGCCCTGGCCATCGACCACCGCCATGTCGTCCTCGCCCATCTTGCACGAGCAGGAAGGATGGAAGGCGGTTTCCGCATGTTCGCGGATGAACGCGTCCAGTTCGGCATCGCTCTGGCAGTCGATGCCGGGGCTGATCTCGCGTCCGCGATAGGGGTCGAGGGCCGGCTGCGCCATGATCTCGCGGGTGATGCGGATGGCGTCGCGAAATTCCTGCCAGTCCTGCTCATGGCTCATGTAGTTGAACAGGATGCTCGGGTGCTGGCGCGGGTCTCTGGACTTGAGCTGGATACGCCCACGGCTGGGCGAGCGCATCGAGCCGACGTGAGCCTGGAAACCATGCTCGTTCACCGCATTGCTGCCGTTGTAGTTGATCGCCACCGGCAGGAAGTGGAACTGGATATTGGGCCAGGCGAATTCAGGGCGTGTGCGGATGAAGCCACCGGCCTCGAACTGGTTGCTGGCGCCGATGCCGTTGCCGGCGAACAGCCACTGCGCGCCGATGCCCGGCTGGTTGAGCAGCTTGAGGGCCGGGTAGAGGGAGACCGGCTGGGTGCAGGCGTACTGGAGGTACATCTCCAGGTGATCTTGCAGGTTCCGGCCGACGCCGGGCAGTGCGTGCACCATCGGGATATCCAGTTCGCGCAGTAGCGCCGCAGGGCCGACGCCGGAGCGTTGGAGGATTTGTGGTGATGCGATGGCACCGGCGCACAGCAGCACCTCACGACGGGCGCGGGCTTCGGTAGCGCTGTTCGAGTTGCCGATCAGGTAGCTCACGCCGCTGGCGCGCTTGCCGTCGAACAGAATGCGATCGGTGGTGGCGTGGGTGACGATGCTCAGGTTCGGCCGTGCCCGTGCCTGATCCAGATAACCGCGCGCGGTGCTGGCACGGCGACCCTCCGGGGTCACGGTGCGATCCATCGGGCCGAAACCTTCCTGCTGGTAGCCGTTGAGGTCATCGGTACGCGGGTAACCAGCCTGCACGCCGGCCTCGACCATGGCATGGAACAGCGGGTTGTTGCCGGCCTTGGGCGTGGTCACGCTCACCGGGCCGTCGCCGCCGTGGTAGTCGTTGGGGCCGATGTCGCGGGTTTCCGCCTTGCGGAAATACGGCAGGCAGTCCGGATACGTCCAGTCCTCCAGACCTTGGCCGTGGCCCAGTTGTCGAAGTCCAGCGCATTGCCGCGGATGTAGCACATGCCGTTGATCAGCGAGGAGCCGCCCAGGCCCTTGCCGCGCCCGCATTCCATGCGGCGGTTGTTCATGTAGGGCTCGGGGTCGGTCTCGTAGGCCCAGTTGTAGCGCCGGCCCTGCAGCGGAAAGGCCAGGGCGGCGGGCATCTGGGTCCGGAAGTCGAGGCGGTAATCCGGGCCGCCGGCTTCGAGCAGCAGCACGCTCACGTCTGCATCCTCGGTCAGACGGGTGGCCAGGACATTGCCGGCCGAACCGGCGCCGATGATGATGTAGTCGAATTCCTGGGGCATGGCTCCTCCTGTTGCCCGGGTGCAGTCCGGGCATACACGGGTGACTGTTCCCGGATTGCATCCGGGCTACGGGGCGGCGGTTCCTGGCTGGAGCGGTTCATCCGCGATGCTTTTCGCGGCCAAGGCCGCTCCCACAAGCCAGGTGCGACGATCAGAACACCGAGCTGTAGCCGCCCAGCTCGACCTGTACCGATTTGATGCGGGTGTAGTGGCCGAGGGTGACCAGGCCGTTTTCGCGGCCGACACCGGACTGCTTGTAGCCACCCACCGGCATCTCGGCCGGCGACTCGCCCCAGGTGTTGATCCAGCAGATGCCGGCTTCCAGCTTGTGGATCACCCGATGTGCGCGGTTCAGATCGCGGGTCACCACGCCTGCGGCCAGGCCGTAGTCGCTGTCGTTGGCACGGCGGATCACTTCCTCTTCGCTGTCGTAGATGAGGATGCTCATCACCGGGCCGAAGATTTCTTCGCGCACGATGGTCATGTCGTCCCGGCAGTCGGTGAACACGGTGGGCGCCACGAAGGCGCCACGGGCGTAATCGCCATCGGTGACGCGCGAGCCGCCGACCAGCAGTCGCGCACCTTCGCTGCGACCCTTCTCGATGTAGCCGAGCACGCTTTCCATGTGCGCGTAGCTCACCAGCGGGCCGAAGTTGGTGGCGTCGTTCAGCGGGTCACCGAGGCGGATGCGCTTGACCCGCTCCAGCACCTTGGCCTCGAAACGCGCCTGCAACATGCGGGGCACGAACACGCGGGTGCCGTTGGTGCACACCTGCCCGGAGCTGTAGAAGTTGGCCATGACCGCGATGTCGGCGGCGCGATCCAGATCGGCGTCCTCGAACACGATCAGCGGTGATTTGCCGCCCAGTTCCATGGTCACTTCCTTGAGGCTGGAGCTGGAGGCGCTGGCCATCACCTTCTTGCCGGTGACCGTGCCGCCGGTGAAGGACACCTTCTCGATACCCGGGTGCTCGGTCAGCCACTGACCGACTTCACGACCGCTACCGGTGAGCACGTTGAACACGCCGGCTGGCAGGCCGGCCTCGGTATAGATCTCGGCCAGTTTCAGCGCGGTCAGCGAGGTGACTTCGCTGGGCTTGAAGATCATCGCGTTGCCGGCAGCCAGTGCCGGTGCGGACTTCCACAGGGCGATCTGAATCGGGTAGTTCCAGGCGCCGATGCCGGCGACCACGCCCAGCGGCTCGCGACGGGTGTAGACGAAGGAGGACTCGCGCAACGGAATCTGCTCACCCTCGATGGCCGGGATCAGGCCGGCGTAGTACTCCAGCACGTCGGCGCCGGTAACGATGTCGACGTAGCGGGTTTCGCTCAACGGCTTGCCGGTATCGAGGGTCTCCAGCTCGGCCAGCGCGTCGTTACGCTCGCGCAGGATATCCACGGCGCGGCGCAGGATGCGCGAACGCTGCATGGCGGTCATCGCCGCCCACACCTTCTGCCCCGCGCTGGCGCTGGCCACGGCCCGCTCGACATCGGTCTGGCTGGCGCGCTGCACCCTGGCCAGTACCTCGCCGGTGGCCGGGTTGATGCTCTCGAAGGTTTCTCCACTGCTGGCGGCAACGTACTGGCCGCCGATGTAGAGCTGCTGTTCGGCGAAGCGGGGCATGGGGTTGTCCTCTGAACTCGGTCAATCTGCTTGCGGGACAGCCTATTTTATTTAAATTGAACGATCAATCAATAAAAGCGACAACACCCAGCCAATCGCGACATGGCGCCCGATCTGGGAAGATTCCGCGCGCGTGACGCCACCGCCTGCGTGTGGGCATCGGAGATCGATACGAGAGGGAGAGCAGATGCAGATTCAGTCGCTGTACCGGGATATCAGAGAGCACCGGGAGCTGTTCATCAGGCTGCCCCTGAGAAGGGCCTGGGCTCATCGGGAGTATCGCCAGGGCATTTTTTACATGCTGGCCTTGTGTGGGGCGGTATCGGTTCTGCTGCTGGGTGGTATGGCCGACGTGCTGTATGAGCGGCGATTCGTCGTGTTGCTGGCATCCCTGCCCTTCCTGCTGATGGTGATACGTTGTCGAAGCATCAGCGACCGTGAGCAGGCGCTGCTTGTCGAGGAGAGGCTCGGTGCTCTTCTTGACGTCAAGGCGAGCGATCAGGTCAGCCTCGGGGTTTGGGAGCAGCACTGGTTTTGCCGACGTTATCGGTGCCGGGCCGACGAACTGGGCCTGCTGGCTTTGGAGATGGAACAGGATTGGTCGGATTGGCAGCGAATCCGGGCCAAGGCCGGTGATTTCGACGAGCATGAACTGCTCGGCTTTTTCTTTGGCCGGGTGGACAGCAATCGTCTGATCGGATTGCTCGCCATCTTGCTGACAGTCCTCTGCACCCTGGTCGTCGCCTACGGCGAGGGCGATCAGGCCTATTTCGAGCTGTTCATGGCGTTGCAGGAGGGCGGGTGGGGGCTGCTACTGCTCATCGCTCTGCTGTGCATGACCTTTGGTTTGCTCTGGTTCATGCTCAGGGACATGCTGCGTGGCCTTGGCGGTGTCCTGTTCGAACGGTTTGACAATCACTCCATCAGTGATCGCGGCGTCTATCGCTACCTGCGCCAGATGATCTGGGTGGCCGGTATCGACGCGGGAGGCCCGGTGCGTCCAGGTACGAGCGCGCGTTGTCTGCAATCGATACTCGATGTGGCCTACATGCCCATGGGGCAGATGCTGGGGAGACTCTGGCGCTATGTCCGTGCAACGAGTCCTCGGCTTGCGAGGCGCGCGGGCCGGAGTTAGCCGGCCTTGGCCAACTGCAGGTCGAGGTAGTCGTAGGCGATGTGGCGGGCCTGCCCGGTATCGAAGGCCTCGCCGGACAGTGCGCCGCGCAGCCACAGGCCATCGATCAGCGAGGCCAGGCCGCGAGCGGCGAAGCGTGCCTGATCCTGCGGCAGGATGCGACGGAACTGACCACACAGGTTGGAGTAGAGACGGTGGTCGTTGACCCGCTGCAAACGCCGCAGGGCTGGCTGGTGCATGCTGCTGGCCCAGAACGCCAGCCAGGTCTTCATCGCCGGGCCGCTGACCTGGCTGTCGTCGAAGTTGCCGTCGATCATCGCTTTGAGGTGGGCGCGCGGGTTGTCCTCGTGCAGTGCCCGACGGCGCTCGCCCACCGCGTCGCTGAGCGCCTGCATCAGGTGACGCATGGTGGCTTCGAGCAGACCGTTCTTGTCGTTGAAGTAATGGCTGATGATGCCGTTCGATACGCCGGCCAGGCGGGCGATGTAGGCGATACTGGCATCGGCCATACCGACCTGGTCGACGGCCTCCAGGGTGGCGGCGATCAATTGCGAACGACGAATGGGCTGCATGCCGACCTTGGGCATGGGGGTCTCCGGCGGGGGAAGTTGCGCCGGAGTCTAGGCGGATTTTGATCGTTCGATCAATCAAACGAGGTGGCTGTGCGGTAGCCGCGATGCCGCAGGGTGTGCCGTGCGCACCGCCTTGTCCCCGGTACCCGCGATGCGCACGCAGTCTCGCAGAACGACGAAACGGGCCAGAGGCCCGCTTCGAAGGTGTGCAGGGCGTGTGGCTTACTTCAGCCACTCGGCTACGCGATCCGGGTTCTTGGCGATCCAGTCCTTGGCGGCCTGATCCGGCTTGGCGCCTTCGCGAATGGCCAGCATCACCGAACCGACTTCTTCGCCGCTCCAGGAAATCTTGCCGAGGAAGGCGGCAGCGTCGGCGGCTTTCTCTTTCAGCGCCGGGTTGGCCACGGTGTCGACGCGCTCATCATCGCCGAAGACTTTCTTCGGATCTTCGAGGAAGCGCAGTTTCCACTTGGCGAACATCCAGTGCGGAATCCAGCCGGTGACCACGATCGGCTTCTGTGCCTTCTCGGCGCGGGTCAGGGCAGTGGCCATGGCCGGGCCTGAACTGGGCATCAGCTTGATGCTGGCCAGGTTGTATTGCTTGATGGCGTCTTCGGTGCGACGCATCACGCCGGCACCGGCGTCGATGCCGGTGATCTTGCCGTCGAAGTCCTTGGCGTACTTCTCCAGGTCTTCGATGGTCCCTGGCCTCGACGTAGTCGGGCACGATCAGGCCGATCTTGGCGCCGGAGTAGTTGGTGCCGAGTATTTCGACCTTGTCCTTGAGCTTTTCGTAGTACTCGCCGTGGGTGGCCGGCAGCCAGGCGGAGAGGGTGGCATCGAGGTCGCCGCGGGAGATGCCCTGCCACATGATGGCCGGTTCCACGGGCTTGAGTTCGACCTTGTAGCCGAGCTTGCTTTGCAGGATTTCACCGGCGACGTGGGTGACGGCGACGCTGTCGTCCCAACCGTTGACGTAGCCGATCTTCAGGGTGGGTTTCTCGGCCGCAAGGGCGCTGCCCATGCCGATGGCCAGGGCGGCGGCGCCGAGGCAGAGATTTTTCAGTACGCGCATATCGTGGTGCTCCGTCAGTTGAGAGGAGGGTTACAAACCTTTGCGCTCGGCCACCCTGCGTTGACGTCGGCTTCGAGAGGTTCATGTACGGCTCGTACACGCCGTTCTCGGCTGACTGCGCCTCGCCTGGCCATCGCTCGCTACGTTCGTAACCTCTCTGGGAGTGGCAGTTGCAAAATCGTTGACTGGCTCGTTCTCATTGCGGGCCTTGCGAAACCGTGTTGCGCAGCAGATTGCCGGTTCGCGGGCAGAGTCTCCCCGTCACGGCCAGAAATCAGCCGCTAGTGATCGACGAGGAGGTTTCAGGCCCCTGGGGGCCTGAATCGGGTCGGGGTCTGTTACAGCCCGACGTGTTTCTTCACGGCGGCTACGCCGTCCTGGCCGTCGAAGGTGGTTACACCGCTCAGCCACTGGTCGAGGATCGCCGGGTTGGCCTTGATCCATTCCTTGGCGACGTTCTGCGGGTTTTCCTTCTCCAGAACCTTTTCCATCAGCTGGCTTTCGATCTCCACGGTGAACTGCAGGTTGCTCAGCAGCTTGCCGACGTTGGCGCAGCGCGCTTCGTAATCTGGTGGTACCACGGTGTAGACCTTGGCGGCGCCATAGTCGGGGCCGAACACGTCGTCACCGCCGGAGAGGTAGGTGATGTCGTACTGGGTGTTCATCGGATGCGGTGCCCAGCCAAGGAACACCACCGGCTCCTTCTTCTTGATCGCGCGCGACACCTGCACCAGCATGCCGGCTTCGCTGGACTCGACCATGCGGAAGCCGCCCAGATCGTACTGATTGTTCTTGATCATGCCGTCGATCAGCAGGTTGCCGTCGTTACCCGGCTCGATGCCGTAGATCTTGCCGCCCAGCTGATCCTTGAACTTGGCGATGTCCTGGAAACTCTTCAGACCGGCCTCGGCGGCGTAGGTCGGCACCGCCAGGGTGTACTTGGCGCCTTCGAGGTTGGCCTTTTCCAGTACCTTGACCCCGTTGTCCTTGAGGAAGGGCTCGATCACCGAGTCCATCGACGGCGCCCAGTAACCCAGAAAGACGTCAACCTGGCCGCTCTTGACGCCGGTGAAGGCGATGGGAACCGACGCCATGATCTTGCGAGGCTGATAACCCAGGCCTTCGACCAGGGTCATGGCCACGCCGGTAGTGGCGGCGATGTCGGCCCAGCCGATTTCGGCGAAGCGCACCTGTTTGCAGCTCGCCGGCTCGGCGGCCATGGCCCCCTGCATCAGTGCGCAGGACAGCAGGCCGATGGCGGCGGTGGTCTTGATCGTTTTCATCTGCGGTTCCCTGTGAAGTGAAAGAACGGATTAGGTGGACTGGCGCTGAAGCTTGCCGCTGAACCAGGCGAATATGCCGCGTTTGGCCGTCTGCGGGGTGCCGAAGCTCTCGGTGATGCGGTCGAGAATGATCGCCAGCAGTACCACGGCCATGCCGCTCTCGAAGCCTAGACCGATGTCGAGGCGCTGGATGCTCGCCAGCACATCGTTACCCAGACCGCCGGCACCGACCATCGAGGCAATGATCACCATCGACAGTGCCATCATGATGGTCTGGTTGACCCCGGCCATGATCGACGGCATGGCATTGGGCAGTTGTACCTTGAACAGCAGTTGCGAGCTGGTGCAGCCGAAGGACTGGCCGGCCTCGACGATTTCCTTGTTCACCTGGCGGATACCCAGGCTGGTCAGGCGCACCGCAGGCGGCATGGCGAAGATCACCGTGGCGATGATGCCGGGCACGCGACCGAGGCCGAACAGCATGGCCGCCGGAATCAGGTAGACGAACGCCGGCATGGTCTGCATGAAGTCGAGAATCGGTCGGATGATGGTGGCCACGCGCTCGCTCTTGGCTGCCCAGATACCCAGCGGGATGCCCAGCAGCAGGCTGATCAGCGTGGAGGAAAAGGTCAGGCCCAGGGTCACCACGGTCTGTTCCCAGAAGCCGGTCATGACGATGAGGATGAAGGCTATGGCGGTGAAGGTCGCGAAGCGTACGCCGATGCGCCACAGGCCGAGGGCGACGAAAATGGCGATCAGCAGCCAGGCTGGCGGCAGCATCAGCAGGCTTTCGATGCCTTCGGAGAAGCCGCTGACCAGTTTGCCGATGCTGTCGAAGGCGCCGCTGTAGTTGTCCAGCAGGTGCTGGACGACGTCGTTGACCCAGCTGCCCAGGTCGAGTTTCTTGTCACTCATGGGATTCCCCCTGCAGTCGGGTCAGCAGACGGCCTTTGCTGATGGCGCCGCAGTAATGACCGTCGGCGTCTACCACCGGAATCGGACCTTCGTTGTCCACCAGGCGGCTGATGACGTCTTCCAGCGGCATGTCTTCCGGAACCGGTACGACGCGTTTGAGCGCTTCGGTCTCCAGAGGGCGGGGTGTGTCGCCGTCGACCATCAGGGCGATCTTCTCCAGGCTGATGGAGCCCTGGAAGTTGTTCTGCTCGTCGACGATGAAGGCGTAGTGCTTGTCCAGCGCTTGCAGCTCCTTGCAGATTTTCGCCGCATCGGGTGCCTTGCCATTGTGCACGTAGGTCGGCACGCTGTCGGCCTTGAGCTGACCTGCGGTGAGATAGCGGCTGGTGTCGACGGTGTCGAAGAAGTTGCGCACGTATTCGTTGGCCGGCTGCTCGATCAGTTCCTGCGGGGTTCCGACCTGGATCAGCCTGCCGCCTTCCATGATGCCGATGCGGGTACCGATGCGCATGGCCTCTTCGATGTCGTGAGACACGAAGATGATGGTGCGGCGGTGGGTCTTCTGCAGCTCCAGCAGCACATCCTGCATCTCGCGGCGCTTGAGCGGGTCGAGGGCGGAGAAGGCCTCGTCCATGATGATCATCGACGGGTTCACGGCCAGCGCACGGGCCAGGCCGACGCGCTGCTGCATGCCGCCGGAAAGCTCGTGCGGATATTTGTGGGCGAAGGTGTCCAGGCCGACCTGCCTGAGCACTTCCATGGCGCGCTTCTCGCGCTCCTTGCGACCGGTGCCGGCCACTTCCAGGCCGAAGGCGGCGTTGTCCAGCACGCTGCGCGAGGGCATCAGGGCAAAGGACTGGAAGACCATGCTCATGTCGCGACGACGCAGGTCGATCAGTTGCGACTGCGGCAGCTTGGCCACGTTCTGGCCATCGATGTAGACATCACCGCCGCTGGGTTCTACCAGGCGGTTGATCAGACGGATCAGGGTGGATTTGCCGGAGCCGGACAGGCCCATGAGCACGAAAATTTCGCCCTCCTCGACACTGAACGACACATCGCTGACGCCGATCACGGCGCCTTTCTCGGCCAGAATCTTCTCCTTGCTCCAGCCTTCCTTGAGCAGGTCGATGGCTTCTTGTGGGTTGGGGCCGAAAACCTTGTACAGGTGTTCGACCACGATCTTTCCAGACTGCATGGGACGTTTCCCCTTCAATCGGCATCCAGTTCGCGCTGGCACGGCCGGGCACGCATCATCGAAGCGTAGATCAGCTGTGTCAGGCCTCTGATACCTGTGTGGGTGTTTGCTGAGTTACGGGGTCGGCAGGCGCTTCGCTGCAGGGGTTGGCCGTGACACCCGGGCACGCTGCAACGTACGCGGCCGGAGGCGAAAGCTGCCCGCTACGTTGCTGCATCATGTTTCGAGTGACCATTGCCTTGCCGTGTTGCAAACCGCTTTCCAAACCCTCTGGCAGTGTTTCGAAGCCCATTCCCTTGGGGTTTCATGCGCCGTCCTGGTGCATGCGTACATCCGAAATTTCTTGTTGGGCTGGCGCCCGATCGATGGTGGGCCAGCACTTGTCTGTTCTTCTATCCGGGGCGGTGGGCCCCAGTCTGCCGTTCCCCTCGGGGCTCGGCAGCGACGTCATCGGCTGACTCAACGATATAGTCTTGGGGTCTGCGCAATTATCGATTTGCGACCCTGACGTGTTGGGCGACGACATGGCCCGTCACGCCGTCTGTTTTCCTGTGTTCTCGCTGTTTTTCGGGCTCCTGAACGCACTGCTCGATGTCGTTTCGAATAGCCCCCGACACCCATGTCGGAACCGGGTTTCGAGAACGCGCTTTAAAAACCTTAACAGACTTTTTTATCCCTTGGCCAAGCCTGGAAGCCGCGCCAGGCTTGGTTTTCAGCTCTTCAGGCGAGGCGCAGGCGGCGTATCGCGGGGGCTGTGGCGATGTTGAAAAAATTTACAGAAGGGCGAAAGATGCGCGCTTGGGGCGATGAGAAAACCAGATCCGGCGAACTGCGAGCAGCGAGTCGGCCGCATCTGCGGGACGATCGGTTGCCGAGGCTTTCGGTGAAGCGCGCGGGTCGCGTCCGGGACTTTGGGGTGGTTGTTTTCTTCTGCCATTTTTATCGTTATTTAGTGGCTGTTTCGCCGAATTTATCAGTCATTTTTCCTCATGGGTATATCGAACACATCGGTGATCGGAGCGCCCTGGTAACGCGTCACGCCGTCGAGCCAGGCCGCGATCACCTGCGGGTTGCTCTCGATCCAGTCCTTGGCCACGCGGCGGCGATTGGTATTGCCTTCCAGCACGGCGCTCATCAACTGGTTCTCCGCCGCGATGGTAAAGGTCATGTTGCGAAACAGTCGGGTCAGGTTGGGGCACTGCTGACTGAAGTTGCCCCGTGCAACCGTATTCACCTGAGCGGCACCATAGTTCGGGCCGAAATAGTCATCGCCGCCGGCCAGATAGTTCATCTTCAGACGCTCGTTCATCGGGTGCGGTTCCCAACCCAGAAAAACCGCCCATTTGCCCAGGCGCTGGGCACGTTCCACATGGTTGAGCATGCCGCTTTCGCTGGACTCCACCAGGCTGAAGCCACTCAGTCCGAAGACATTGTCGCGGATCATGCCCTTGACCATCTCGTTGCCCTCGTTGCCGGGCTCTATGCCGAAAATCTGTCCGCCCAGCTCGTCCTTGAAACGATGGATGTCGGCGAAGTCCCTGAGGCCTGCCTCGTAGCCTGGGGTCAGCACCGCCAGGGTGTAGCGCACCGTCGGCAGGTTGGTGTGCAGCTTCTCGATCTTGCCGCTGTCCAGGTGGGGTTGCACCAGTTCGCTCTGTGCCGGCATCCAGTTGCCGAGGAACACGTCCAACTGGCCTTCGGACAATCCTCGGTAGGTGTCGGGCAGCGACATGCGTCGAATCTGCGTGCGATAGCCGATCTCGCCCAGCACCAGGCGAGCGACCGCCGTGGTCATGGTGATGTCGGTCCAACCGACGTCGCTCAGGCGCACCAGTTCACAGCGTTCGGCCTCGGCGGCGTGCAGAGCGGTGGAGGAGACAAGGGTGATTGCGAGCAGCCAGTGGGTGAGTCTGTTCATGAATCCTGCCTGTGTCGGTTAGCCAGTGGCGGAGTGCCTGCGCGACGTGCGTGCTACTTCATAGCAAGAGGTGGGCCGCTCCAGGGCCTGGAAAACGACGCGTGCATGTCGAAACGAGACGTGCTCCTCGGAACCCTTCACGACGACGTTAATGAGCACGCGCTGGTCGGTGTCAGACGTGGGCGCAGTGATGAAATCCCGATCATGAGCGGCGACTCATCCAGCGAGGTTTTCATCGTGGCCATCAGCGTTTTCGACCTGTTCAAGATCGGTATAGGACCATCCAGCTCTCACACCGTGGGGCCGATGCGTGCTGCCGCGCTGTTCGTCGAAGCGCTGCGTGAGCGGGAGCTGCTGCAGCGGGTACAGCGCATCGAGGTGCGCCTGTATGGCTCGCTGTCGGCCACCGGTGTCGGCCACGGCAGTGACCGCGCGGTGATCATGGGCCTGATGGGCGAGTGGCCGGACAGTATCGATCCGGCGCAGATTGCCCCGCGCATGGCCACACTGCTGGAGTGTGGTGAGCTGTTGCTTGATGGTCGCCTGCCTGTCGCCTTCGACTGGGTGCGCGACATGCGCCTGCTGGACGAAAACCTGCCCTATCACCCGAATGCCATGACCCTGATTGCGCAAGGAGAGCAAGGCGAGTTGCACCGCGATACCTATTACTCGATAGGTGGCGGCTTCGTGGTCGACGCGGCGCAGGCTGCCTGCGGTCGACTCGATCAGGATCGCACCGAACTGCCCTACGACTTTTCCAGTGGTGCCGAGCTGTTGCGCCTGTGCCGCCTGCATGGTCTGCGCGTGTCGCAACTGATGCTGGCCAACGAGAAAGCCTGGCGTAGCGAAGCGGAAATCCGTGCGGGGCTGCTGAAGCTGTGGCAGGCCATGCAGGATTGCGTGACCAATGGTTTGCGCGAGGAGGGCATTCTGCCTGGCGGGCTGAGCGTACGGCGGCGTGCCGCCAAGCTGCACCGCAGCCTGCAGGAGCTGGGCAAGCCCAACGTGATTGGCAGCACCATGAGCGCCATGGAGTGGGTGAACCTCTACGCATTGGCGGTGAACGAGGAAAACGCCGCCGGTGGGCGTATGGTCACCGCGCCTACCAACGGTGCGGCCGGGATCATCCCGGCGGTGCTGCACTACTACATGCGCTTCAACCCCGATGCCAGCGACGCCGACGTGGTCGACTTCCTGCTGGCCGCTGCTGCGATCGGCATCCTGTGCAAGAAGAACGCATCGATTTCCGGCGCCGAGGTCGGCTGCCAGGGGAGGTCGGGTCGGCCTGCGCCATGGCTGCGGCAGGGCTTGCCGAGGTGCTCGGGGCCACGCCCGAGCAGCTTGAGAATGCCGCCGAGATCGGCCTGGAACACAACCTCGGGCTGACCTGCGATCCGGTCGGTGGCCTGGTGCAGGTGCCTTGCATCGAACGCAACGCGATTGCAGCCGTGAAGGCGATCAACGCCGCGCAGATGGCGCTGCGTGGCGATGGCGAACATCACATTTCGCTCGATCGGGTGATCCGCACCATGCGTGACACCGGTGCCGACATGCACGACAAGTACAAGGAAACCTCGCGCGGGGGCTGGCGGTCAGCGCCATCGAGTGCTGACCTTTGCTGGTGCAACATCCGATCCGGAACGACCGCTTCGCGAGCTTTTGGTGCGACCGAAAATGCGCCTGGCTGCGCTCGTGGTGACCAGCCGGTCGCTGTTGTTACCGTCCGTCCGTTACTGCCGCTGTCGGGCGTCGTAGCATGCCCCTCAGGCAGTGCTACCGAAATGCTCAAGCCCCCATGCTGCAAGGGCTCGTGAGCGTTTTACCGACTTCTTTCCCATCCCCCCGAGTCCCGCCTGGTGCGCCATGCACGGATGGTCTATTTTTTATTGAACGCGCATTCAATTTAGGCATGACCTTTGCCTAAGTATGGATAGCGGCCCGGTTGCCGAAATCCGGGCGAGAACAAAACAGAGGCTCATCTCGAGTGGGCTCATACCGTGCTTAGCGTGAGGGTTTCATCGATGTCGCAGTTCACTCAAGGGGCACAACCCCAGAACCGTGTCGCCCAGTCCATCGGCTTTCTCCTGCTGGACAACTTCACTCTGATTTCCCTTGCCTCGGCGGTGGAACCCCTGCGCATGGCCAACCAGCTTTCCGGCAAGGAACTGTATCGCTGGCACACCCTCACGCATGATGGCCTGCCGGTCAGCGCCAGCGATGGTCTGCAGATCACACCGGACGCTGCCATGTACAACGCTCCGGCACTGGATGCGGTAATCGTCTGTGGCGGGGTGGATATCCAGCACAGCGTCAAGCGTGAGCATGTCAGCTGGCTGCAACTGCAGGCGCGTCAGGGGCGTCAGCTCGGTGCGGTATGTACCGGCAGTTGGGCGCTGGCCAAGGCCGGGCTGCTCGATGGTTACGATTGCAGCGTGCACTGGGAGTGTCTGGCCTCGATGCAGGAGGCCTTCCCGCGAGCCGCCATCACCACTCGCCTGTTTTCCATCGACCGCAACCGCAATACCTCGTCCGGCGGCACTGCGCCAATGGACATGATGCTGCACCTGATCGGCCAGCAGCATGGCCGCGAACTGGCTGCCGGTATCTCCGAAATGTTCATCTACGAGCGTATCCGCAACGAGCAGGATCACCAGCGCGTGCCGCTCAAGCACATGCTCGGCAGCAACCAGCCGAAGTTGCAGGAAATCGTCGCGCTGATGGAGGCCAACCTGGAGGAACCGATCGATCTCGACGAACTGGCCTGCTTCGTCGATATCTCCCGGCGCCAGCTCGAGCGCCTGTTCCAGAAGTACCTGCATTGCTCGCCATCGCGCTACTACCTCAAGCTGCGCCTGATTCGTGCGCGCCAACTGCTCAAGCAGACCAGCATGTCGATCATCGAAGTGGCGTCGGTCTGCGGCTTCGTCTCCACGCCGCACTTCTCCAAGTGCTACCGCGAGTACTTCGGCATTCCGCCGCGCGACGAGCGCGCCGGTCAGCAGGGCAACAACCTGGTGGTGCTCCTGCCGATTCCCGAGCAGCAGGTCAATTCCAGTGCGGTGCTGGCGCTCAACCGTGCCCAGGGCGAATCGACCTTCGCCAGTGTGCGTATCTGAGTCGAGCCGCAATGAAAACGGGGCGCCAATGGCGCCCCGTTTCGTTGTGTGCCGCGATCCATCTCGTTCTTACGTTGATCTGAAGCGGAGCGCCGCCCGGCCCACCCTCCAGGGTTTGTACGCATTTACCGTGTAGGGTGGGCTTCAGCCCACCAGTCAATCTGGAGTGAGCGTTGCTGCGCTGGCGTCACACAGGTTTCGGCACCAGCGCCGGCAGCAGGTGCCGGCTGATTGCTTCACGCACGTTGGGCAGCAGGGTTGCGCTGCCGCCGAGCAACTCCTCGACCAGGCGGCGCAAGGCGACGGCGCGCTCGGGGCTGAGGCCGCTGACGGCCAGCTCGCAGGCCTGTTCCGGCGAGGCGCCCGATGGAATGCTCAGGCCCAGGGAGACCAGGCGCTCGCGAAAATCTTCCTGGTCGATCAGATCGGCATGCATCATGGTCGTGACTCCTTGTGGCAAAGCAGGCGTTTAAAAACGTAGGCGAGGCAGCCAGTACAATACCGATGGCGGCCCCGCAAAAACAGGCGAAAAACGGCCGGGGTCGCGACCGACTTTACGAGTAGTAAATGAGCATTTTGAGCCTGTTTTTAACGCAGTAATGGCAACGCAGGCAGTTTTTCAACTGCCTGCTAGCGCAGGACGCCTTCCTCGATAAGTAGTTTGAAGATAGCTTCAGCACCGTCCTGTGGCGAGACGTCCTTGAGCACCTGACCACCACCTCCACTGGCTTTGGCCGTGGCCGCCTTCATCCGTTGCGCGCCGGTCTTGGCCTTGATCACCTTGAGACGCCTGGGGCGCGGTTTGGCGGGTTGCAGGCTGGCTTCAGCCAGCAGCGGGTCGTCCACCACGGTCATTTCGTGCGCTTCGATCTGCCCACGCCGCGCCGGGCCGAAGGCGCTCTGGCGGGCGACCGGGGCGGCATTGTCGACGCTGGCGACGCACGGCAGGCGCACCTTGAGGCGGCGCCGCTGGCCGCGTGGCAGCGCTTGCAGCACCTGGGCCACGCCGTTTTCGACTTTCTCCACTTCGGCCAGGCCGACGACCATCGGCCAGCCCAGGCGCTCGGCCAGCAGGAACGGCAGCATGCCGGAACCTTCGCCGGTTTCCGCCTGGCTACCTGTGAGCACCAACTGCGTGCGGCTGCCGTGCAGGTAGTCGACCAGCAGCGGCAGGGCATCGGCCCCTTCGGGTTGCTCCAGCACGTCGAGCTGCTCCAGGCCCATGCCCAGATAACCGCGCAGGGCTTCGGCCTGCGGGTCGCC
Source organism: Ectopseudomonas oleovorans (assembly GCA_045291465.1). Taxonomy (GTDB): domain Bacteria; phylum Pseudomonadota; class Gammaproteobacteria; order Pseudomonadales; family Pseudomonadaceae; genus Aquipseudomonas; species Aquipseudomonas oleovorans_B. Next base: position 939,299 of record CP152345.1, read on the forward strand.
AGCGTGCAGCACTTGCAGGTTCTGTCCGGCCAGACGCAGGCCGAGTTCCACCGCGCGGGCATCCTGTTCGGCGCGGCGCGCACGGCCCGAGGTCGGGTGGGCGCCGATCGAGACCAGGGCGACGATATTCAGATCAGTCATGGTGTCCCCGTAGCCCGGATGCAATCCGGGAAAGATGGTGGTGAACCCGGATTTCATCCGGGCTACGCCGCATCACGTTTTCCTTCCTGACGCCAGGCGACGACGCGTTCGATCAGCGCAGCGAGGATCGCCGCCGAGTCGCCGATCACCGACAGGTCGGCCCGCTTGATCATGTCGCAGCCGGGATCCATGTTCACCGCCACCACCTTGTCGCAGGCGCCGATGCCCTGCAGGTGCTGGATGGCGCCGGAAATGCCGACGGCCAGGTAGACACGGGCGGTGACCCAGGTACCGGTGGCGCCGACCTGGCGATTACGCGGCATGAAGCCGTCGTCCACCGCCACCCGTGATGCGCCTTCGGTGGCGCCGAGCGTGACGGCGGCCTGGTGGAACAGGTTCCAGTCCTTCACGCCGTTGCCGCCGGAGAGGATGAATTCGGCCTCGGCCATGGGGATCTGCGCCGGATCCACGGCCACCGGGCCGAGATCCTCGATGCGCGGCAGGCTGTGGGCGATCTTCTCGCGCAGTTCCAGCGGGCGCGCTTCATGACGGGTTTCACTGACCGGATCGGCACACTCGGCGGCGGCCAGGATCAGCCGTGGCAGTGCACGCTGAATGTCCTGCTGGCCACTGCCGGCACGGCCGATGGCCTGCTCGCCGGTGATCTGCCAGACGCGCGTGGCCGGGCGTTCGCCCAGCTTGGCCGCCAGGCGGCGGCCCAGTTCGCCGCCCCCGCTGCGACTGTCGGGTAGCAGCCAGTGGCGCGGCGCCAGTTGGCTCTCCACGGCACTCAGGGCCAGCACGCGGGCTTCCGGGGCGTAGCCGTTCGCGGCTTCGCCTGCGATGCGCAGCAGACGGTCGACACCGGCCGTGTCGAAGGCGTTTTCCTTGTCTTCGCCGAACACCACGACCACCACGGCGCCGTCTTCGCCAGCCAGCTTGCGGGCCAGACCGAGCAGATCCCTGTCATGGCTGGACAGGCGTCCGCCGACCATGTCCGGTACCACGCAGACGTGGAACAGCGGTTGATCGACGACATGCAGCGGCAGCTGCACCTCGATGCTGGCGCTGCTGCGCTTGCCAGCGGTGCCTTGCTGAGCGCCGCTGCGGTCGATGCGCTTGAGACCGGCCGGGCCGATGAAGCCGGCGGCCATGGCGTGCGGGTTCTTGCGCACGACGCCGGTCGGGCCCATCCAGGTGGTCTGGTGCTGGCTCTGCATCGCCGCGTGCAAAGGGTGCAGGCGGTTGCGGGCAATCCACTCGGCGCGAGGGTCGCGGCGGATGATGTCGCTCATTGCAGGGCCTCCAGGCTGTGCGTGGGGCGGGTGCAACCCGCCGGACGGATGCTGGCGGGTTGTACCCGCCCTACGTCGGTGGCGTTCATCAGTGCACCTCCGCTGCTTCGCGCTGAGTGCTCTGGCGCTTGGCTGGCACTTCGCGGGCTTCGATCAGCACATCGGCCACCAGTTCGGCGATGTCCTTGATCTCCGGGCGCGGTGCGACCACGCCTTCGAGCATCGCGGTGCACTGCGGGCAGCCGACGGCCACCAGTTCGGCACCGGTCTGCCTGATATCGGCCATGCGCATGTCGGGGATACGCTGCTTGCCGGGGATGTCGGTGATCGGTGCGCCGCCACCGCCACCGCAGCAGCGTGAGCGAAAGCCCGAACGCTCCATCTCCTTCACCTCGATGCCGATGGCCTTGAGTACCGCGCGGGGCGCTTCGTACTCGCCGTTGTAGCGGCCCAGGTAGCAGGGGTCGTGGTAGGTCACGCTGGTCGCCTTGCTCTGGCCGAGGTTCAGCGAGCCCTTGCGCAGCAGTTCGTCGATGAAGGTGCTGTGGTGCAGCACCTGGTAATTGCCGCCAAGGGCACCGTATTCGTTCTTCAGCACGTGGAAGCTGTGCGGGTCGCAACTGACGATACGCTTGAAGCGGTACCTGGCCATGGTGGCGATATTGCGCCGGGCCAGGTGCTGGAAGGTCGCCTCGTCGCCCAGGCGGCGTGCCACGTCGCCACTGTCGCGTTCTTCCAGACCCAGTACGGCGAAGTCCACGTCGGCCGCCTCGAGAATCTTCACGAAGGCACGCAGGGTGCGCTGGTTACGCATGTCGAAGGCGCCATCGCCGACCCAGAACAGCACATCGGTTTCGCCCTTGTCGGCGAGCAGCGGCAGGTTCAGGTCGGCGGCCCAGTTCAGGCGTCCGCCGGGATTGAAGCCGCCCGGGTTGTCGGTGGCGATCAGGTTGTCCAGCACCTCGGCGCCCTTGTTCGGCGTGGCGCCTTTTTCCAGGGTCAGGTGGCGGCGCATGTCGACGATGGCATCGACGTGCTCGATCATCATCGGGCACTCCTCGACGCAGGCGCGACAGGTGGTGCATGACCACAGGGTGTCGGCATCCACCAGCGCCTTGCCTTGCAGGGCGACGATCGGTTGATGCGGGCCGCCGCTGTGTTCGCCCAGCGGCTTGCCAGGGTAGGGGCTGCCGGCGAATGTCGCGTCACTGCCACCGGCCAGGCCGATGACCATGTCCTGGATGAGTTTCTTCGGATTCAGCGGCTGACCGGCGGCGAAGGCCGGGCACATGGCTTCGCACTTGCCGCACTGCACGCAGGCGTCGAAGCCGAGCAACTGGTTCCAGGTGAAGTCGCTGGGTTTTTCCACACCCAGCGGCGCTTTCGGGTCGTCCAGGTCAAGGGCTTTCAGGCCGCTGGAGCGACCGCCGCCGAAGCGCTCGGCGCGGCGGTGCCAGGCCAGGTGCAGGGCGCCGGCGAAGGCGTGCTTCATCGGCCCGCCCCAGGTCATGCCGAAGAACAGCTCGGACACGCCCCAGGCCACACCCACTGCCAGGATGGCCGCGAGCATCCAGCCGCCGAAGCCTGGCGGCAGGATGCCGGCCACCGGCAGGGTGGCGATGAAGAAGCTGGCGGCGAACATCAGCAGGCTTTTCGGCAGGCGCATCCAGGGGCCTTTCGACAGCCGGGATGGTGGGTCGAGGCGACGTCTGGCGACGAACAGGGCACCGACGAACATCAGCACCGTGGCCGCCAGCAGGGCGAAGCCGAGGATGCGGTCGTGCAGGCCGAAGCCATGCACCAGGATGGCCAGCACGGCCGCCAGGACGAAGCCGCCGGCGGTGGCCACGTGAGTCCTGGACATGTATTTGTCGCGTTCGACCACATGGTGCAGATCCACCAGGTAGCGGCGTGGCATCTGCAGCAGGCCGCCAAGCCAGTCGACTTTCGACGGTCGACCGCGACGCCACATCAGGAAGCGCTTTACAGCACCCATCAGCGCCAACGCCAGTGCGGCGAACAACAGAATGGGCAGGATGGTATTGAGCATGGCCGCACCCTTCAGATGATCCGTAGGGTGGATGGCCGAAACCATCCACCGTATTCAATTCCGCGTTGACCTGCGATGGATAAGCAGAGCGTTATCCACCCTGCAAGGGTCGCATCGCGTCAGCCGTTGCGTCCGTAGGTGGATGGCCGAAGCCATCCCACCCATGGAGGCGGCGGCTCAGAAATCCTTGCACAGGCGCAAGGCGTCATAGATCGCCGCGTGGGTGTTGCGCTGGGCCACGCAGTCGCCGATGCGGAACAGCAGGTAACCATCGCCCGACTCGCTCAGGCACGGCTGCGGTTTGATCGCGAACAGCGCCTCGACGTCGATCTGGCCCTTGTTGCGCGAGCCCTGCTTGAGGGCGTAGTAGAGCGATTCGTCAGGACGCACGCCGTTCTCCACTACCACCTGGTCGACCACGCGTTCCTCCCGGGCGCCGGTGTATTCGTTCTCCAGCACGGCCACCAGCTTGTCGCCCTCGCGGTAGACCTTCTCCAGCATCAGGTCGCCGGTCATGATCACTTCCTTGGGATACAGGCTGCGGTAGTAGGTCGGGAAGCTGGTGCCGCCGATGGCCACGCCCGGCTTGATGTCGTCGGTGACGATCTCCACCTGCGCGCCCTTGTCGGCCAGGTAATCGGCCACCGACATGCCGGTGAATTCGCAGATGGTGTCGTACACCAGCACGTTCCTGCCCGGCGCCACCTTGCCGGAGAGCACGTCCCAACTGCTCACCACCAGGCCGTCAGCCGCGCCCCAGTGCTCGTTCTGCTCGAGGAACGGATGACCGCCGTTGGCCAGCACGATGATGTCGGGGCGCAGGTCGAGGAGGGTCGCCTCGTCGGCCGCGGTGCCCAGACGCAGGTCGATGCCCAGGCGTGCCAGCTCCAGCTGGTACCAGCAGGTGATGCCGGCGATCTGGTCGCGCTGCGGAGCGCGGGCGGCGATGGTGATCTGCCCGCCGAGCTGATCCTGCTTCTCGAACAGGGTCACGTCGTGGCCACGCTCGGCCGCGCACGTGCCGCCTCCATGCCGGCCGGGCCACCACCGACGACTACCACCTTGCGTTTCACGCCGGTGGTTTTCTCGATGATGTGCGGCACACCCATGTACTCGCGACTGGTCGCGGCGTTCTGGATGCACAGCACGTCCAGGCCCTGGTACTGACGGTCGATGCAATAGTTGGCGCCGACGCACTGCTTGATCTGGTCGATCTGGCCCATCTTGATCTTGGCGATCAGGTGCGGGTCGGCGATGTGCGCGCGGGTCATGCCGACCATGTCCACGTAGCCGCCTTCGAGGATGCGTGTGGCCTGGTTCGGATCCTTGATGTTCTGCGCGTGCAGCACCGGTACCTTGACCACTTCCTTGATGCCGGCTGCCAGGTGCAGGAAGGGTTCCGGCGGGAAGCTCATGTTGGGGATGACGTTGGCCAGGGTGTTGTGGGTGTCGCAGCCCGAACCCACCACACCGATGAAGTCGATCATGCCGGTGGCGTCGTAGTAGGCGGCGATCTGCTTCATGTCATCGTGAGACAGCCCGTCCGGGTGGAACTCGTCGCCACAGATGCGCATGCCCACGCAGAAGTCGTCGCCGACTTCCTTGCGCACGGCCTTGAGTACTTCCAGGCCGAACTTCATGCGGCCCTCGAACGTGCCGCCCCATTCGTCGGTACGCTTGTTGACGCGTGGCGACCAGAACTGGTCGATCATGTGCTGGTGCACGGCGGACAGCTCGACGCCGTCCAGACCGCCTTCCTTGGCGCGGCGTGCGGCCTGCGCGTAGTTGCCGATCACGCGCCAGATTTCCTCGACCTCGATGGTCTTGCAGGTGGCGCGGTGCACCGGCTCGCGAATACCGGACGGCGACATCAGGGTCGGCCAGTGGAAGCCGTCCCAGCGCGAGCGGCGACCCATGTGGGTAATCTGGATCATGATCTTGGCGCCGTGCTTGTGCATGGCGTCGGCGAGATTCTGGAAGTGCGGGATGATGCGGTCGGTGGACAGGTTCACCGAACTCCACCACTGCTGCGGGCTGTCGATGGCGACCACCGAGGAACCACCGCAGATGGCCAGACCTATACCGCCCTTGGCCTTCTCCTCGTAGTACTTCACGTAGCGCTCGGTGGTCATGCCGCCATCGGTGGCGTAGACCTCGGCGTGCGCAGTGGAGAGCACGCGGTTGCGGATGGTCAGCTTGCCGATCTGGATCGGCTGGAACATTGCTTCGAAGGCCATGACCTTCTCCTCGATTCGGCTGCTAGGCGCTCACGGTGCGCGTTGTTCTTTCGTGGGGTGGATGGCTTTCGCCACCCACCGTGGTGTTCGGCTTCAAAGCGGACGGGTGACGAACAGCCCGTCGTCGTGGCCGTCCTCGGCACCGCTGTACTCCTGCACGGTGATCGTGCGGATCGGGCTGCCCTTGGCTGCCAGGATCTGGTCGATGGCGCCGGAGAACCAGCCGGTGAACATGTAGTCGACCTTGCGGTTTACCTTGCCGTACACGTAAACGAAGGCCGAGTGCCTGAGCCTGACCTCGGCGTGGCCGGTTTCCAGGTCGAGCTTCTGCGTTTCGAACAGGCCCCAGCCACGTTGCGACAGGCGCTTCATGTAGTGCTCGAACACCGCCGCACCTTCGATGCCGTGGCACTCGGCTTCCTTCTCGCACCAGTGCCAGGCGGACTTGTAGCCGGCCTTGTAGAGAATCTCGGCGTACCTGTTGGCGCCGAGCACTTCCTCGATGCCCATGTGGTTGTTGACGAAGAAATGACGCGGCACGTAGAGCATCGGCAGCGCGTCGGTCGTCCAGACGCCGGTTTCGTCGTCGACCTGAATGGGCATTTCGGGGGCGTGGGTAGACATGTGTTTTCAGCTCCAGAATTCGCTTGTCTTGCATTTTTAAAGGTGCGGGTGAATGCCTGTGGAGCCGTAGCGAGCACGCCGAGAGCAAGGAGGCCCGCAGCGACAAGCGAGAGCAGTACGCATGTACAGCGAGCTTGTCGCGAGGACGCGACGCAGCTATCGGTGTGCGCAGTAGGCTCCGGAGGTATTCATCACTCGCCCCAGACGTCTTTCAGTACCCTTACCCAGTTCTCGCCCATGACCTTGCGCACCACGCGCTCGGGCATGCCGCGTTTGAGCAGGGTCTCGGTGAGGTTGGGGAACTCGCCCACGGTGCGGATGCCCAGCGGGTTGACGATCTTGCCGAAGTTGGTCAGGCGACGGGCGTAACCCTTGTCGTGGGTCAGCCACTCGAAGAAGTCCTTGCCGTGCCCCTGGGTGAAGTCGGTGCCGATGCCGATGGCGTCTTCGCCGACGATGTTCATCACGTACTCGATGGCCTCGGCGTAGTCGTCGATGGTCGAGTCGATGCCCTTGGCCAGGAACGGCGCGAACATGGTCACGCCGACGAAACCGCCGTGGTCGGCGATGAATTTCAGCTCTTCGTCGGACTTGTTGCGTGGGTGTTCCTTCAGGCCGGACGGCAGGCAGTGCGAGTAGCAGACCGGCCTCGACGATTCGAGGATCACCTCTTCGCTGGTCTTGGAGCCGACGTGGGACAGGTCGCACATGATGCCGACGCGGTTCATCTCGGCGACGATCTCGCGCCCGAAGCCGGAGAGGCCGCCGTCGCGTTCGTAGCAGCCTGTGCCCACCAGGTTCTGGGTGTTGTAGCACATCTGCACGATACCCACGCCGAGCTGCTTGAACACCTCGACGTAACCGATCTGATCCTCGAACGCATGGGCGTTCTGGAAACCGTAGAGGATGCCGGTCTTGCCCTGTGCCTTGGCCTTGCGGATATCGGCGGTGGTGCGCACCGGGATGACCAGGTCGCTGTTCTCGCGGATCAGGTTGTTGCTGGTGACGATGTTGTTCACGGTCGCCTGGAACCCTTCCCACACGGACACGGTGCAGTTGGCTGCGGTCAGGCCGCCCTTGCGCATGTCCTCGAACAGTTCGCGGTTCCACTTGGCGATGATCAGACCGTCTATGACGATGCTGTCGGCGTGCAATTGCGCTGGGCTCATCAGGCTTGTCCCCTGGAAGGATGCACCGAGTCGGTTGTCGGTGCTTTGGGGAGAGCTTATCCCCGGGGGGCAGGGCGACCCGGTGCAAAAACGACCGGGGGATTGCCGAAAGCGTCAAGCCAAGGTCGTGAACGGATATGTGGCTCGCTACCTCATTACGCCAGGAGCGGCTGGGCGGCCTTGCGCTTCAGCCGCGATCCGTTCCGATGGGAGGAAATCCGGCAAGCTTCGCGACTCAAGCCGCTGCTGCGGAGGGTATGTTTTCAATCCAGCCGCTCGTGGCGATCCTGGCTGGGGCTGGTGGCGAAGCGCCTGCGGTAGCAGCGCGAGAAATACGAGGCCGAATCGAAGCCGCAGGCCAGGCTCACCTCCAGCACACTGAGATCGCTCTGGCGCAGCAACTGGCGTGCCTTGTCCAGGCGCAGACCGAGGTAGAAGGTCGATGGTGTGGTATCCAGATGGTGGCGGAACAGACGCTCCAGCTGGCGCACGGTGATGCCCACCTGGTCGGCCAGCTCCTCGCAGGCCAGGGGTTGCTCGCACTGGCGCTCCATCTCCCCGATCACCCGTACCAGCTTCTTGTTGTGCAGGTCATAGCGGCTGGCCACCTGCATGCGCTGGTGATCCAGGCGGGTGCGAATGCGGCTGACCACGAACTGCTCGGACACCTGTACCGCCAGTGGTTCGCCATGCTCCTGACCGACTAGGCCCAGCATCAGGTCGAGGCTGCTGGTGCCACCGGCGCTGGTGATGCGTCGGCCATCGATTTCGAACAGCTCCTGGGTGACCAGCAGAGTCGGGTAGCGCTCACGAAAGGCATCGATGGCCTCCCAATGCAGGGTCAGGCGCTGATGCTGGAAGAGCCCGGCCTCGGCCAGCACGAAACTGCCGGTATCGATGCCGCCGAGTATCGCCAACTCGGCTTCGCGTCTGTGCAGCCAGTGCGCCAGGTGATGGTCGTAATGGGCCAGCGGTTCGAAGCCGGCCACGACGAACAGTGCTCGGGTGTCGTCCGGCAGTTCCAGGCCAGCGTCGACGTTGAGCGACATGCCGTTGCTGGCCTGCACGGCGTGACCATCCCGGCTGAGCAGGCGCCAGCGATACAGCTCGCCGCGAAAGCGATTGGCCACGCGCAGCGGTTCGATGGCTGACATCAGGCCCATCATCGAGAAGCCGGGCAGCAGCAGGAAGCAGAAGGTCTGGGGCATGCAGGTCACGACGCCGGTGCAGGATGGCTGGTAGCCCGGATTGCATCCGGGCTATTGGCATGCCGAGAGATTAACCGGCCAGCATGGCTTTCATGCAAGTAGAAAGTCGGTATAGGTCAACAAATGGTCGTCAGGGTGCGATTGATTCGTGGAGTCGAAGCGTAAGGTGATTTCATCGGGAGACAAGATTCCCGAGCACGGTGAGGGTTCTGTCCATTGGCAGGCCTCTAGAAGAACGAAATAGAACCGCTGTGACACGATGAGGAGCACCCAGATGAAAGGTCTTACCGCGCTGGTCGCGTGCTGCACCCTGAGCCTGTTCAGTACCTCCCTGCTGGCCGATGACGCCAGTTGCAAAACCGTTCGAATCGGCGCCGTCGGCTGACCGATGTGGTCGCTACCACCGCCGTCGCCAGCGAACTGCTGCAAGGCCTCGGCTACGAAACCAAACAGACCCAGGCCTCGCAACAGATCATCTTCGCCGGTATCCAGAAGGGGCAGATCGACGCCTTCCTGGGCTACTGGAAACCGATCATGGACGACAACATCAAGCCCTTTCTCGACGCTGGCGCTGTCAAGGTCGCGGCCGAGCCGTCGCTGGATGACGCTGTGGCCGTGCTCGCGGTACCCAGCTACACCGCCGACAAGGGCCTCAGGGCCCTGGCCGACATCGCCAGATTCAAGGACGAGCTGGACGGCAAGATCTACGGTATCGAAGCCGGCTCCGGCGCCAATACGGCGATCCAGAAGATGATCGACTCCAATCAGTTCGGTCTTGGTGGCTTCAAGCTGGTGGAGTCCAGCGAGGCTGGCATGCTCGCCGCCGTCGGTCGCGCCACTCGTAACGAGAAACCGGTCGTGTTCTTTGGCTGGAAACCGCACCCGATGAACCTGTCGATGCAGATCACCTATCTCACCGGCACCGAGGACGTGTTCGGCCCCAACGATGGTGCCGCCACGGTTTCCACCGTCACTGCGCCGGACTACGCCGAGCGTTGCCCCAACGCCAATCGCCTGCTCACCAGCCTGCGCTTTACCAGCGAGCAGGAGGCCGAACTGATGCAGCCGATCATGGATCGCAAGGCGCCAGCGCAGGTCGCGCGTGACTGGATCAAGGCCAATCCGCAGGTGGTCGAGGCCTGGCTCGACGGCGTCACCACTCTCGACGGCAAGCCGGCCAATACCGCACTGGTCGCCGGCAACTGACAGCACGGCGCCGGGCTGCCCGGCGCCAATTCCCCTGTTCAAGGTCTGCGGCTACGCCGTCGGCCCCGTTCGCCTCTGGAAAGGACAGTCGAAGATGAATTACGAAGTTATCGTCACCTGCGCGGTGACCGGCGCCGGCGACACTGTTGGCAAACACCCGGCGATCCCGGTTACTCCCAGGGAAATCGCTGCCGCCGCGATCGAGGCGGCCAGGGCTGGTGCCACCGTTGCCCACTGCCATGTACGCGACCCGCAGACCGGCAAGCCGAGCCGCGATGTGGCGTTGTACCGCGAGGTGGTCGAGCGTATCCGCGAAAGCGACACCGACGTGATCATCAACCTCACCGCCGGCATGGGCGGCGACCTGGAGATCGGCCAGGGCGAGCAGCCGCTGGAGTTCGGCACTGGCACCGATCTGGTCGGGCCGATCACCCGGCTGGCGCACGTCGAAGAACTGCTGCCGGAAATCTGCACCCTGGACTGCGGCACGCTGAATTTCGGTGATGGCGATTTCATCTACGTTTCCACTCCGGCACAACTGCGCGCCGGTGCCAGGCGCATCACCGAACTGGGGGTGAAGGCCGAACTGGAAATCTTCGACACCGGCCACCTGTGGTTTGCCAAGCAGATGATCAGGGAAGGGCTGCTGGACGACCCGCTGATCCAGCTGTGTCTGGGCATTCCCTGGGGCGCGCCGGCCGACACCACGACCATGAAGGCCATGGCCGACAACCTGCCGCCAGGCATCACCTGGGCCGGCTTCGGCATCGGCCGCATGCAGATGCCCATGGTCGCCCAGGCCATGCTGCTCGGCGGCCATGTGCGAGTGGGGCTGGAAGACAACATCTGGCTGGATCGCGGCGTGCACGCGAGCAATGGCCAATTGGTCGAGCGCGCCATCGAGATCATCGAACGCCTCGGCGGCCGCGCCCTGGCCCCCGCCGAGGGGCGGGAAAAGATGAAGCTCAAGCCCAGACGCTGAGGCTGCGTGCTCCCCTCTCCCGCCTGCGGGAGAGGGCGCTGGTTCAGCGCGCCTTCTGCCCGATCATTTCTCTACGCCATTCCCCGCATTGCATCCGGGATACTGGAGTCCACCATGAAGTTCGTCACCGATATCAAGACTTTCGCCGCCCTCGGCACCGGCGTGATCGGCGCCGGCTGGATTGCCCGCGCCCTGGCCCACGGCCTCGACGTGATCGCCTGGGATCCGGCACCAGGCGCCGAGCAGGCGCTGCGTACCCGACTGGCCAATGCCTGGCCGGCACTGGAAAGACAGGGGCTGGCGCCCGGCGCTTCGCTCGATCGCCTGCGCTTCGTCAGTACCATCGAGGACTGCGTGCGCGATGCCGATTTCATCCAGGAAAGCGCGCCCGAGCGTCTCGATCTCAAGTGCGAGCTGCACGCGAAGATCAGTGCCTGCGCGCGTGCGCAGGTGCTGATCGGCTCCAGCACCTCCGGTCTGCTGCCCAGCGAGTTCTACGAGGGTGCCGCGCACCCCGAGCGCTGCGTGGTCGGCCATCCGTTCAATCCGGTGTACCTGCTGCCGCTGGTGGAGGTGGTGGGCGGGGTGAAGACTGCGCCCGAGGCGGTGCAGGCAGCGATCACGGTCTATGAGTCATTGGGCATGCGCCCGCTGCACGTGCGCAAGGAAGTGCCGGGCTTCATCGCCGACCGCCTGCTCGAAGCGCTGTGGCGCGAGGCCCTGCACCTGGTCAACGATGGCGTGGCGACCACCGGCGAGATCGACGATGCGATCCGCTTTGGCGCCGGATTGCGCTGGTCGTTCATGGGCACATTCCTGACCTACACCCTGGCTGGCGGCCCGGCTGGCATGCGTCACTTCATGGCCCAGTTCGGTCCGGCGCTGAAACTGCCCTGGACGTACCTCGAGGCGCCGGAACTGACCGAGCAACTGATCGATGCCGTGGTCGAAGGTACCGCCGAGCAGCAGGGCGAACGCAGCCTGGACGCCCTCGAACGCTACCGCGACGATTGCCTCTTGGCAGTGCTGGAGGCGATTCGCCAGACCAAGGCCAGGCATGGCCTTGAGTTCGCCGAGTAATCGAGTCATTCCCGGTGCGCACGGCGCACCCTGCAGACCGACTCCTGTCGAGCACCCCTCTCCCGCCTACGCCCTGAGCTCTGTGAAGGGCAGAGGCACAGAGTGGGGGCTGGGGGAGAGGGCCTTATCGGATAACGAGCATGAGTCTGCCAACCTACCAAACCACCATCTCCACCGATTGGGTCGACTACAACGGCCATCTGCGTGATGCCTTCTACCTGTTGATCTTCAGCCATGCCACCGATGCGTTGATGGACGTGCTGGGGCTGGATGAGGCCGGGCGCGCCCGCACCGGCCACACTCTGTACACCCTGGAGTGCCACCTGAACTTCCTGGCGGAGGTCAAGGAAGGTGAGCGGGTGGAGGTGCGCACTCGACTGCTGGCCCACGACGCCAAGCGCCTGCATATCCATCATGGCCTTTATCGGCCGGGCGAAGAGGCCAGCCTGGCGGAAAGCGAACAGATGCTGATGAACATCGACAGCGCCGCAGGCCGCGCCGCGCCCTTTGACGAGCAGGTGGCAGAGCGGGTGGCGCACCTGGCTGTCGAACAGCAGAACCTGCAACGCCCAGCCTGCGTCGGGCGTGTCATCGGCCTGCGTCGGGCTTCGTAGGATGCGCTGTGCGCACCAGGGCCAGTGGCCGCGTGGCAGGTCCTACTTCGGCTTGTAAGCGCAATACCCCGGCCGAGGCCCGACCCTGGGGTGATGGCGGCAGGTGTCAGGGCGTTTCTCGTAGACGGTGCACAGGCGCGTCTTGCGGTCGAGGAACAGGCAGTCGTTGTTGGACATGCGGGTCAGGGTGAAGATGCCCGACTTCTGGTTGAAGCGCTCGACCACACCGTCCTTCTGCAGGCGCTTGGCGATGTTCTTCGGTGGTTCGCTGCGCTCGAACTCGTCGACCAGCTCCAGGCGGATCAGGTCGTTCAGGCGTACTTCCACCGGCAGGGTGCAGCAGCTGGACATGCAGCTGTGGCACATGTCGGCGCTGTATTTGGCCCAGGTTTCCAGGCGGTCGATCTCTGCAGCGGCTATCAGGCGAGGTTTCATCATGGTTTGGCTATCGTGCGGTCTGCGCCGCTGCTGTCACGGGGCGGCGATGATAGCGGGCGCACGGCGTTTGTGAAGCACCGGTCGGCGGCATCTTTTCCGTTGTGCCTGTGAACCGTGCAGCAGTCGTCTCTCTGGGTGTTGATCGTCTTGCCCCCTATACTGGTGCCTGCCTCGGCGCCCCGCGGGATGCAAGGCGACGTCTTCCTCAGGATTGGGACACAACGCATGCAATGGATTTTCATGCTGGTAGGTCTGGTGCTCGGTGCCGGTGTCAGTGAGTCGGTCACGGGTGCGCTGCTCGGCGGATTGATCGGCCTCAGTCTGGGTCAGGCATTGCGTCTACAGGGACTGGAAGCACGCAACGCGCAACTGACGGCGCAACTGAAGGACTTCGCCGAGCGCTTCGAGCGCGGCACGCGTGCCATGCACGAGCGCCTGGTCAAGGTCGAGCAGGCGGGGCGCAGCGAGCCGGCGCCGGCTTCTGCCATCGAAGAACCCGTCGTCGAACCGCAGCCCGCGCCGGCAGTGGCCGAAGCGCCTGCGCCTGAGCTGGACTGGACGCTCGAGCCCCTGCCGGAAGTCGAAGCGCCGCAACCTGTCGAAGCGCCTGAGCCACTGGCTGCCCAGGTCGCCCATCCGCCGCAACCGGCCCCGCAGCCAAGCCCCTGGCGTGAGCAGGCGCCGCGCGAACCCAATCTGATCGAGCGCGGCTTCGCTGCCGCCAAGGCCTGGCTGTTCGGGGGCAATACCGTGCTGCGGGTCGGCGTGGTGCTGTTGTTCCTCGGCCTTGCCTTTCTTCTGCGTTACGCCACCGAAGGCGTCGAGGTTCCGCTGGAGCTGCGCTACATGGGCGTTGCCGCCAGCGCGGTGGCGCTGCTGGGCCTGGGTTGGTGGCTGCGGCGGCGCAATCGCAATTACGCCCTGGTGCTACAGGGCACCGGCATCGCCGTGCTGTATCTGACGGTATTCGCCGCGATGCGCCTGCATCCCTTGCTGGATCCCGGGATGGCCCTCGGCCTGCTGGTGGCGGTGACGCTGTTCTCGGCCATTCTCGCCGTGCAGCAGAACGCCCTGGGTCTGGCCGCTGCTGCGGCGCTGGGCGGCTTTGCCGCACCGATTCTCACCTCCACCGGCAGCGGCAACCATGTCGCGCTGTTCTCCTATTTCGCCCTGCTCAACGCCGGTATCTTCGCCATCGCCTGGTTCAAGGCCTGGCGCCTGCTCAACCTGATCGGCTTCGTCGGCACCTTCGGTATCGGTTTCGCCTGGGGGCTGCGCGCCTACACGCCGGAGCTGCTATGGAGCACCGAGCCGTTCCTGATCCTGTTCTTCCTGATGTACGTGGCCATCGGCCTGCTGTTCGCCCGTCGCACCCTGCGCGACGCGGCGGATGCACCCCAGGCGCGTGACGAGTTGCTGCGCTGGTCGTTGCGGCGTGGCGACTATGTCGATGCCACCACGCTGTTCGGCCCGCCCCTGGTCGGTTTCGGCTTGCAGGTGGCTCTGGTGCGCCACATCGAGTTCGCCGCCGCCTTCAGCGCCCTGGGGCTCGGTCTGTTCTACCTGGTGCTGGCGCGCGTGCTCAAGGCGCGTGCGGGTGAGCGCACCCTGCTGCTGGTCGAGACCTGCCTGGCGCTCGGCGTGGTGTTCGCCAGCCTGGCCATTGCGTTGGGACTCGACGCTCGCTGGACGGCAGCGGCCTGGGCCGTTGAGGGCGCCGGTATCTATTGGCTGGGCCTGCGTCAGGGGCGCCCGCTGGCACGCGCTTTCGCCCTGCTGTTGCAGGTTGGCGCGGCCCTGGCATTCATCACCGACCTGGATCAGGGCCATGCCAGCCTGCTCACGGGCTCGCCCCTGGGTGCCTCGATGCTCGGTGTCGCGCTGCTGTTCAGCTACTGGCAACTGCGTCAGGCACCGCAGGCCGCCAGCGCCTGGGAGAGTCGCCTGCTACCCTGGCTTGGGCTGGCCGGGTTGGCGTTCCTCTACCTGATCGCGCCACTGCTTTTCGAGGCGCCCGGCACCGCCATCGCCTGGGCACTGGCCGGGCTGACGACGCTGTTCATCGGCCTGCGTATCGCCGCGCCGAGCTTCGTTTACTGCGCTTTCGCCATTCAGTTGCTCGGTGGCGTGCTGTTCCTCGGCCAGATGGCGCTGGATTCGCTGTTCGGGCGCGGTGGTTTCAGTGCCGGCTGGCTCGGCCTGCTGGCGGCGTCGATGATCGGTCTTGGGCTGATCGCCGGGATATTGCTGGCGGCGCGTGATCCGCATGTGCGTGACAACCGACGCCTGCTCGGCGCCCTGTCGATGGTGATGCTGGTGGGCCTGGTGTTCATCAACCTGGCGGTGCTGTTCGTGCTGCCCTGGGTGGCGGCAGCCGCGGTATGGGGGGTACGGGCCTGCTGATTCTCTGGCTGGCGCTCCATCTGCAACAACGCACGGCCTTCCTGTTCAGCCTGGTGCTGCAGCTGTTCGCCGGCCTGGCCTTTCTCGCCGCCGGTCCGCTGCTGCTGTCGGGAATCAGTGGCGAAGGCATTGCGCCGCTGGCGCACACCGGCTTCTGGACGCCAGCGGTGCTCGCCCTGGCCGCTCAGATCGGCGCCTGGCGCCTGCATGGTCTGGCGCGCAGTGGCCGCGAGACCGGCATCGATGGCATCGGCCTGCAACGCCTGGGGCAGCTGTTGCTGGCCTGGGGGGCAGCCTGGTGGGCGTTGGCCCTGGCCAGCGAGGTGATGCGTTTCGTCCCTGTCGATCTGCAGGCCGGCGCATTGCTGGTACTGGCCGCCGTGTCGACCCTGATCTGGATGCTGCTGGCGCTGCGCACCGGCTGGCGCGAGATGGCCGTGCTGTGCAGCCTGCTGGCGGCGGTGGCGGGGCTGATCCTGGCATATGCCTGGCACCCCTTGTATCACCCGGCGGCGCACTTCGGCTGGCTGGGCTGGGCTGCCGTGGTGGGCGTGCACCTGCTGGCGCTGAAGCGGCTCGCCGACCTGCTACCGAACACGGTGGCCAGTGTCGCCCATGTGCTCGGCTGCTGGCTGTTGATTGGCGTGCTGGCACTGGAGCTGCGTTATCTGCTGATGAGCCTGGCCGATCACTACAACGCCTGGCGCTGGCTGGGCTGGGCGCTGCTGCCTACCGCCTATCTCTGGGGAATGGCGCAGGCACGTCGCTGGCCCTGGCCGGTGGCGAACTTCGAGCATGAATATCGCCTGTGGGCGGCCGCGCCGCTGGCGCTACTGATGCTCGCCTGGTTCTGGCTGGCCAACGCCAACAGTGCCGGCGACAGCGATCCGTTGCCGTATCTGCCGTTGCTCAACCCGCTGGAGCTGGGTCTGCTGCTGTGCCTGGGCGCGCTGTTCGCCTGGGGTCGTTTCGCCCTTCCCGGTGTGGGGCTGGAGCCGGCGCGTGCCCAGCAGGTGGTGCAGGGTATGGTAGGACTCTCGCTGTTTGCCTTGCTGACGGTGATGGTGATGCGTACCGCCCATCACTGGGGCGGTGTGCCCTGGCACAGCGCGGCACTGTTCCAGTCGATGCTGGTGCAGGCCGGCCTGTCCATCGTCTGGACCTGATCGCGCTGGCGCTTATGCTGTTCGGCCACCTGCGCGTACGTCGCGAGCTCTGGCTGGTCGGTGCCGCGCTGATCGCTCTGGTGGTGGCCAAGCTGTTCTTCGTCGAACTGGGCAATCGCGGTGGCCTGGAGCGTATCGTGTCGTTCATCGGTGTGGGCGTGCTGCTGCTGGTGGTGGGCTATTTCGCCCCGCTGCCGCCACGCCAGGCTGATGAGGCCGTCCCGAACAAGGAGTCGTTATCGTGAGGATCATCGTTACCCTGCTGGCTTTGAGCCTGTCGCTGATCCACGGCGTGCAGGCCGAGGAGCGTGAGCAGGACTACCGGCAGCACATGCCGCTGACCGTCGAGGGCGTCGGGCCCTGGTACCGGGTAGAACTGCCCATGGCGGTGCATCACGCCGCACGGCATGGCGATCTGCGAGACGTGCGCATCTTCAATGCGCAGGGGCAGGCGCAGGCCTATGCACTGCTGCCGGGCCGGAGCGAGTCGCGCGACGAGGAGCAGGAGCACGGCGTGCGCTGGTTTCCGCTGTATGCCGATGCGCAGCAGAGTGGCGTGCCCCGCCTGCGCGTGCAGCGCAGCACCGATGGCACGCTGATCGAACTGACCGACGACGAGCCCGGCCCGGCGCAGCGCCAGTTGCGTGGCTGGCTGCTCGACGCCAGTGCCATCGAGGCGCCGCTGGTGCGCCTCAATCTGAGCTGGAGCGGTGCCGAGGAGGGCTTTCAGCGCTTCGCCATCGAAGCCAGTGACGACCTGCAGCACTGGCGCAGTTGGGGCGAGGGGCAGGTTGCCCGCCTGAGTTTTGCCGACGAGCGTATCGATCAGCGTCAGGTGGAGCTGCCGGGTCAGCGCGCGCGTTACCTGCGCCTGCTCTGGCACAGTCCGCAGCAGGCACCGGAGCTGGACGTGGTGACGCTGCGCAGTCGCAGCCAGGCCAGCAGCCCGGCTCCCCTGGTCTGGTCGAGCCCGTGCAGGCGCACACCGACGGGGAGGGGCGCTATGCATGGCACTTGCCGCAGGCGCTGCCGCTGGAGCGTCTGCGCATCACCCTGGACGAGCCCAACACCCTGGCGCCGGTGTGGATCGAGGCGCGTGTGGGTGACAAGGATGCCTGGAGGGCGTTGGCCAGCGGTGTTCTTTACCGGCTGCCACAGGACGGGCGCGAAGTCGTCCAGGACGAACTGGCCCTGCCGTCCTGGCCGGTGCGGCAGTTGAGGCTCAAGGTCGACTCGCGGGGCGGTGGCCTCGGTCAGCAGGCGCCGAGCGCGGCATTCGCGGTGCGGGCCGCGCAACTGGTGTTCCTCGCCCGTGGCGAACCGCCGTACAGCCTGGCGGCAGGGCGCAGTGAGGCCACCTCGGCAGCGCTGCCCATCAGTACGCTGATTCCCGATTACTCGGCACAGCGTCTGGCCGCCTTGCCCCTTGCCAGGGTCGATGTCGGCTCGGCTCGAACCGTTGTGGAGTCTGCACCGACTGTGGCCGATCGCGACTGGAAGCGCTGGGGGCTATGGGCCGTGCTGTTGCTGGGCGTGGCGCTGTTGGCGGCGATGGCGGCCAGCCTGCTGCGGCGCCCCGAGAAAGACTGAGCGCGGTAGTCGAGAATGCACGTCATTACTGTCCAAGGTGGTCTTTTGCAGTATCGTAGGCAGCGTTCACGGTTTAGTCGGTCGGGAAGCATCGCCGCGTTGTGAGTCGTGAGCAGTTTCGGGCGTCTGCGCCCTCTACTCTGGTCAGGAAGGCCCGCTTGCGTACCCCGACTCGCTTCGTCGCTCCCTCCGCCAAGGGCGCCTGCCAATGGAGGCTCCGTTGATGCAGGCCTGCATGGCACCGGGCTGGTCGCCGTCGCCCCCCGTTCTCGTCACCCTGCTGGTGTGCTTCGGGGTCATCCTGCTGGCGCACTGGATGACCCGTCAGCGCGATTTTCCCGGGCGCGACAGCTTTATCCTGCTGCATCTCTCCAGCCTCTGGTGGATGGCCTGCGCTTCTCTGGAACTGAGCGTGATGTCGGCCGAGTGCAAGATGTTCCTGTCGGCCCTGGCCTGGCTGGGCATCCTGTTCACGCCGACGTTCTGGGCAGTGTTTCTCTGGCAGTACGTCAACAGCGTACGCACGCCGGTACCGCGCGCAGGCGTTCTGGCGCTGAGTCTGATGCCGCTGCTGGTGTGGTTCATTGCGCTGAGCAATCCATGGCATGGCCTGTTCTACCTGGCCAGCAGCGGGCCGATCGACGACAGCCCTGGCGCGCCGGTGCGTTACCGGCATGGCCCGCTGTTCTATGCCACTGCCGTCTATGTCTATCTGCTGATGGCTTTCTGCATGGGCGTGGTGGTGCGTGCTGCGGTTCTCAGCCAGGGCCTGCATCGACGCCATTACCTGGGCTTCGTGCTCGTCACGGCGGCGCCATGGACGGCCAACATCGCCTATGTCGTGTTCGGCTGGACCGTCTTTGGCGTCGATCCCACACCCTTCTGTTTCGCCTTCACCCTGGTCGCCTTCGCCTGGCTGATCCTCGGCGTACGCCTGTTCGACCTGCTGCCGGTCGCCCGCCATCTGCTGCTGGAAGCGCTGATCGACCCGGTGCTGGTGGTCGATCCCCGTGGCCGGGTGATCGAGGCCAACCCGGCTGCGCTCAAGCTGGCGGGCCTGCAGTCAGGTTGGCAGGGACGAGCACTGGCGGACTGGCCGGTATTCGGCACGGATCTGCAGCGTCTGCTCGAACGGCACGAGGACGACGCGAGCGAGCAGATGCTTACCCTGACCAGCGCCGCACGCTATTACGAAGTGCGAGTCCGCGGGATCGAGCGTGCCACACGCAACGGCCCGATATTGCTGGGGCGCATGCTCTACGTGCGCGATGTCACGCTGCGTCATCTGGCCGAGCTCAAGCTCGCCGAGGCGCTTGCACTCAGCGAGGAGCGCCTGCGCACGATTTCCAGTCTGCATGAGCAACTGCGCGAGCAGGCGCTGTGTGATCCGCTCACCGGCCTGTACAACCGCCGTTACCTGGATGAATTCTTCGCCCGTGAGCTGGCCCGGGCTCAGCGCGAGAAACTTCCGCTGGCCCTGGCGTTGATCGATCTCGACCACTTCAAGCGGCTCAACGACGAGTGCGGTCACCTGGTGGGGGATGACGTGCTCAAGGCCGTCGCCCAGCACCTGCTGGACAACCTGCGCAGCACGGACGCGGTGTTTCGCATCGGCGGCGAGGAGTTTCTGCTGATTCTGCCAGGCGCTGACCCGGTTGAAGCTCAGGCGCGTTTGCAGAGTATCTGCTCGCAACTGGCCAGACAGGAGATCGCTACCCGGGGAGGGCACCAGCGTGTGACCTTGTCGGCCGGGCTGGCCCATTGGCCCCAGCAGGGACAGACGCTGGATGGCCTGCTCCATGCCGCCGATGCCGCCCTGTACCAGGCCAAGCGCGGCGGACGCAACCGGGTATGCAGTCTGTATCCGGACACCGAGGCAGGCCATCCATCCCACTAGGAGCCTGTCGGACTTGATGCTGTTCTATTGCGAGAAAGCCGAATTTGGACATTTTTTCCGCTTTTCCTCGTCAAATAGCAGGCTATTCTCCTCGAAAAACCGAAAAAACTGCCTAAAATCGGGCTTCCTCTCGTTGCGAACGATCAAGTCCGACAGGCTCCCTGGCAGCATTCGACGGCGACTCGGGTTAAACTGCGTACGTTTTTTCCCTTTCCGGAGCCGTCCATGTCACGCGTCACCCTGAGTCGCTACCTGATCGAGCAGACCCGCAGTCACAACACCCCGGCCGACCTGCGCTTCCTCATCGAAGTCGTGGCGCGGGCCTGCAAGGCGATCAGCCATCAGGTTTCCAAGGGCGCCCTCGGCGGTGTGCTGGGTAGCCTGGACAGCGAGAACGTGCAGGGCGAAGTGCAGAAGAAGCTCGACGTGATCTCCAACGAAATCCTGCTGGAGGCCAACGAGTGGGGCGGCCACCTGGCCGGCATGGCCTCCGAGGAAATGGACAACGCCTACCAGATTCCCGGCAAGTACCCCAAGGGTGCCTATCTGCTGGTATTCGACCCGCTGGACGGCTCCAGCAACATCGACGTGAACGTCTCGGTCGGCACCATCTTCTCCGTACTGCGCTGCCCCGAGCGCAATGGCGAAACCGGTGACCTGGGTGAGGACGCCTTCCTCCAGCCAGGTACCCAGCAGGTCGCGGCCGGTTATGCCATCTATGGCCCGCAGACCATGTTGATGCTGACCCTGGGCGACGGCGTCAAGGGTTTCACCCTGGATCGCGAACTGGGCAGCTTCGTGCTCACCCACGACAACATCAAGGTGCCGGAGTCGACCAAGGAATTCGCCATCAACATGTCCAACCAGCGCCACTGGGAGGCACCGGTACAGCGCTACGTATCCGAACTGCTGGCCGGCGAGACCGGGCCGCTGGGGCGCAACTACAACATGCGCTGGATCGCCTCGATGGTGGCCGACGTGCACCGCATTCTCACCCGCGGCGGCATCTTCATGTACCCGCGTGATGCCCGTGAGCCGGAAAAACCCGGCAAGCTGCGCCTGATGTACGAGGCCAACCCGATGTCGATGATCATCGAACAGGCCGGTGGCGCGGCCACCAATGGTTCCCAGCGCATTCTCGATATCCAGCCGGAGTCGCTGCACCAGCGTGTAGCGGTGTTCCTCGGTTCGAAGGAAGAAGTGCTGCGCATCACCGCGTACCACCGCAACTGATGCAACCCTGGCAGCCGCTGCTCGACTGGTGGTTCGGTGCCGATCAAGGCACCGCCAGCGCAGTTGCGGCGGCGCGTCAGACACTGTGGTTCGGCAAGCGCGAGAGTCAGGATCGCGAGGCGTTCGAGCGTTTTGGCGTGCAGGTCGAACAGGTGCTGGCCGGTGAGTTGCAGGGCTGGTGTGACGATCCACAGGGCTGGCTGGCGCAACTGATCCTGCTCGATCAGCTGCCACGCATGATCTTTCGCGATACACCACGTGCCTTCGCTGGCGATGCGCTGGCCCAACCGCTGCTGCTGGAGGGGTTGGCGCGCGATCTGGATCGCGCCCTGACGCCGATCCAGCGGGTCTTCGCCTACCTTATCCTCGAGCATGCCGAAGACCCGACGCTCCAGGAGCGCGCAGTCGAACGGTTTCGTGGTTTGCTGGCAGAGGCCGATACGGGGGACGAAGCGCTGTTCGCCGACTATCTCGACTTTGCCGAGCGGCATCGGCGGGTGATCGCCCGTTTCGGTCGTTTTCCCCATCGCAACGCCATTCTCGGGCGTGCTTCCACTGTCGAAGAACAGGCATTCCTGCGGGAACCCGGCTCGCGTTTCTGAACTCCAAGCGGGCAAGTCGTCGCCGGCTATGCCAAGCTTGCTGGTACCTTCCCCTCAGGAGTTTCACTTCATGTCGATGCGTATCTTCGCGTTGCTTGCCTGCTGTCTGCTGGCCGCTTGCAGCAAGATCAACCAGGAAAACTATTCCAGGCTCAAGGCCGGCATGAGCAAGGCTGAAGTGGAGAGCCTGCTCGGTGCGCCGGGAGAGTGTGCCGGCGCGTTGGGCATGACCAGCTGTACCTGGGGCGACGACAAGGCCTATATCAGCGTCCAGTACGCCGGAGACAAGGTGATGCTGTTCTCCGGCAAGGGACTCAAGTAAACGGGAGATTCCATGCGTTCGATCCTTATCGCCGGTGCCTTTCTCGCCCTTGCCGGCTGTGCCAATTCCGGTACCGGGCGGATCCCGATGGAGCCGCCGCAAACCATGCAGGTCGATCTGCAGCGTTATCAGGGCACCTGGTATGAGCTGGCGCGTCTGCCGATGTTCTTCCAGCGCAACTGCGTGCAGTCAGAGGCGCATTACGGCCTGCGTGACGATGGCCGTATCGATGTGACCAACCGTTGCCGCGACGAGGACGGTGAATGGCAGGAGGTTCAGGGCACCGCCGAGCCTCAGGTCGAGGGGCGTACCGACAAGCTCTGGGTGCGCTTCGACAACTGGGCCAGCAAACTGCTGCCGGTCAAGGGCAACTACTGGGTGCTCTACCATGACGAGGATTATCGTGTGGCGCTGGTCGGGCACCCGGAGCGCAAATACCTCTGGCTGCTGTCACGCACCCCCGAAGTCGATCAGCAAACCCGTGACAAACTGCTGTCGGTCGCACGTGAGCAGGGCTATGCCACTGACGATCTGATCTGGCGCACGGCCGAACGATGACGACCCGCCATGGCCCGGATTGCCTCCGGGCCATGGCTTATTCCCAGTCCAGGCGCGCCAGCTTCCAGTCGTCGCCGTCTCGCCACCACTCCAGCTTCACCGCGTAATGCCTCGCGCTGTCGGGGATCAGGCCTTCGGCGCCGGTCAGGCCGACCTGTGCTTCGCTGTAGCCCTTGCTGTCGATGGCCGGGTCGATCCAGCTGTTCTTGCTCAGGGCGATGACCTTGATGTTCTTGTGGCGCAGAAACAGCAGGGCCATGGTGCGTTGCGCCCAGTCCCGATCCAGCTCCTGCCGGGCGAGGAACTGGGGATCCAGTTGCTCCATCACGGCGCCCGTGTTCTTTGCCTCGATATTGTCCTGCAGAGCCTGCACGGCGGCTTCCAATGCCGCCTGCGGATCGTCGCGGCCGCCGCAGCCAGTCAGCAGCAGGCTGACGCACAGGAACAACGAGCAGAACAGATGACGCGTTGACATGCCGAACTTCCTTTTCATGGTTATGATGCCGGGCAGAGCGGAACACGGCAGTTGTAGCCCACCTATCAGGAGCCAGCCATGCAGACTTTGTATCCGGAGATCAAACCTTACGCCCGACACGAGTTGGCGGTCGAGTCGCCACACGTGCTCTATGTCGACGAGAGCGGGTCGGCGGACGGGGTACCGGTACTGTTCATCCATGGCGGGCCCGGCGCCGGGTGCGACGCGGCCAGTCGGCGTTACTTCGATCCGGCGTTATACCGCATCGTCACTTTCGACCAGCGCGGCTGCGGCCGTTCAACGCCGCATGCCAGCCTGGAGAACAACACCACCCAGGCGCTGATCGCCGACATCGAGCGGATTCGCGAGCATCTGGGTGTCGACAGGTTCGTGCTGTTCGGTGGTTCCTGGGGCTCGACGCTGGCACTGGCCTACGCCCAGGCGCACCCACAGCGGGTACTCGGGCTGATTCTGCGTGGCATCTTCCTGTGCCGGCCACAGGAGTTCGAGTGGTTCTATCAGGAGGGCGCCAGCCGCCTGTTCCCCGATTACTGGGAAGACTATCTCGCGCCGATCCCCCCGGAGGAGCGTGGCAACCTGATGCAGGCGTTCTACAAGCGCCTGACTGGCGCCGATCAGATTGCCCAGATGCATGCGGCCAAGGCCTGGTCGACCTGGGAGGGGCGTACCGCCACCCTGCGACCCAATACCCAGGTGGTCGAACGCTTCAGCGACTCCCATCGCGCCCTGTCGATTGCCCGTATCGAATGCCACTACTTCGTCAACGACGCCTTCCTCGAACCCAATCAGCTGTTGCGTGACATGCCGAAGATCGCCCATCTGCCGGGCATCATCGTGCATGGC
This sequence comes from Ectopseudomonas oleovorans, assembly GCA_045291465.1. Taxonomy (GTDB): domain Bacteria; phylum Pseudomonadota; class Gammaproteobacteria; order Pseudomonadales; family Pseudomonadaceae; genus Aquipseudomonas; species Aquipseudomonas oleovorans_B. The sequence continues at coordinate 963,453 of CP152345.1, forward strand.
CGCTATGACGCGATCTGTCCGCTGGACAACGCCTGGGCGCTGCACCACGCCTGGCCGAACAGCGAGTTGCAGATCATCCGCGATGCCGGTCACTCGGCAGCCGAGCCGGGCATTACCGATGCTCTGGTACGCGCGGCCAACGAGCTGGTACGCCGCCTGCTCGATCTGCCTCCGGAGGATGCATGAAACTGCTGATCCAGCGTGTCAGCGCAGCCAGGGTGGAGATCGCGGGCGAGGTGGCTGGCAGCATCGACCAGGGCCTGCTGGCGCTGGTGGGCATCGAGCCGCAGGATGATCAGGCCAGTCTGAGCCGCGCCCTGCACAAGCTGCTCAACTACCGCGTGTTCAGCGACGACGCGGGCAAGATGAATCTTTCGCTGAAAGAGGTTGGCGGCGGTCTGCTGCTGGTCTCGCAGTTCACCCTGGCCGCCGATACCAGGAGCGGCATGCGCCCGAGTTTCTCCAGTGCCGCGCCACCGGCGCAGGGCGCTGCACTGTTCGACGACCTGGTCGCGCTGGCCAGGGCCCAGCACCCGCGGGTCGCCACCGGTCGTTTCGGCGCCGACATGCAGGTGCACCTGGTCAACGATGGGCCGGTGACCTTCCTGCTGGAAGTTTAGGGTGGCGCTGTGCGGCCCCGGTCTCACGGCACCCGTGGAAACTAGAACAGTCGCGCCAGCAACGCCGGCACGGCGGTTTCCACTCGCAAGATGCGTTCGCCAAGCTGTACGGGCTGCAATCCTGCCGCCTGTTTCAGCAACTCCACTTCGTAGGGAATCCAGCCGCCCTCCGGGCCGATGGCCAGGGTGACCTGCTCTTCGACCGCACGAGGGCAGGCCGGGTAGTCGCCAGGGTGGCCGACCAGGCCGAGCGTACCGGCCGCCAGTGCCGGCAGCCGATCTTCGACGAAGGGTTTGAAGCGTTTCTCGATGCTCACCTCGGGAAGTGCCGTGTCGCGAGCCTGCTCCAGACCGAGAATCAGTTGTTCGCGGATGGCCTCGGGGTCGAGAAATGGCGTCTGCCAGAAGCTCTTTTCCACGCGGTAGCTGTTGACCAGCACCAGGCGTGGCACGCCCATGGCGCTGATGGTTTGTAGCGTGCGCTTGAGCATCTTCGGGCGGGGCAGGGCGAGGATCAGCGTCAGCGGCAATTTGGCCGGCGGTGCCTGGGTCAGGTTCACCTGCAGTTCGGCGTGATCGGCATCCAGCTTCAGCAGCCGGCCTTCGCCCATCAGACCACCGACACGCCCGACGCGCAGGCGGTCGCCGGTTTCGGCGCGGTGTACCTCTTGCAGATGCTTCAGGCGGCGACCGCTCAGGCGTACCCGATCGATGTCGACGAAGTCACCCTCTTCAAGGAGCAGCAGGTTCACGGTTGTGTGGCGGGTGGCTGATCCGAGGGGCCGTCGCCTTCGCTGTCGTCCCGGGCTTCTTCCTCGCTGCGCTTGCGCACCAGGCTGCCGGCCAGGATACCGAGCTCGAACAGCAGCCACATGGGCACGGCGAGCAGGGTCTGCGAGAAGATGTCCGGCGGGGTGAGGATCATGCCGACCACGAAGCAACCGATGATCACGTAGGGGCGGATATTGCGCAGGTACTGCACGTCGACCACGCCGATCCAGATCAGCAGCACCACCGCCACCGGAATCTCGAATGCCAGGCCGAAGGCGAAGAACAGCGTCATGACGAAGTCGAGGTAACTGGCGATGTCGGTCATCATCGACACGCCTTCGGGCGTCACGCTGGCGAAGAAGTGGAAAATGATCGGGAATACCAGGAAGTAGGCGAATGCCATGCCGGCGTAGAACAGGATGATGCTCGACACCAGCAAGGGCACGGCGATGCGTTTTTCATGCTTGTACAAGCCGGGTGCGATGAAGCCCCAGATCTGATGCAGGATCACCGGCATGGCCAGGAACAGCGCCACGATCATGGTCAGCTTGAACGGTGTGAGGAACGGCGAGGCCACGTCGGTGGCGATCATCGTCGCGCCTTCCGGCAGGTACTTGCGCAGCGGCGCGGAGACCAGGGTGTAGATGGTCTGGGCGAAGTAGAACAGGCAGAAGAAGATCAGGAACACCGCACCTACACAGCGCAGCAGGCGGGTACGCAGTTCGGTCAGGTGCGAGACCAGGGGCATTTCCTGATCGTTTTCGGGCAGGCGGCTCATGGTTTCGGCGTCGTGTCCTGGCTGGACGGAGTGGTCGGCTGCTGCTGAGATGGACCTGGCTGCGGCTGCGGCTGCGGCTGCGGCTGCGGCTGCGGGGCTGCGGCAGGCGCCGACGGCGTGACGGGTTGGGGCGCAGTGGCGGTGGTTTGCGGCTGCGGGTCGGCAGGCTGCTCGTCGTCCGCTTTCTGCCCCATGAGGTCGTTACGCGTGGCCTGCATTTCCCGCTCCAGTTGCAGGATCTGCTCGTTGTGCAACTGACGACGAATTTCGTCGGCACCGATTTCCCGTTCCACTTCCGACTTGATGGCGTTGAAGCTGCGCTTGAGCCGGCCTATCCACAGGCCGGCGGTGAGCGGCGCCCGGCAGGCGCTCGGGGCCGAGCACCAGCAGGGCGATCAGGGCCACCAGCAGCAGTTCGCTGAAACTGATACCGAACATGTTGGCGTCTTAGTCCTTGCGGGTCGATTCTTCGACCTTGGTCGGTTGCACGTCGACGGTGTAGGGCTGTTGCAGCGGTGCCTGCGGCTGTTGCGCTTGAGGCTGCTGCGGCTGTTGCGCCTGCGGCTCGGCCGGTTTGCCTTCCTCCTCGTTCATCGCCTTGCGGAAGCCCTTGATGGTTTCACCCAGATCGGAGCCGAGGTTCTTCAGCTTCTTGGTGCCGAACACAAGCACCACGACGATCAGGATGACTACCCAGTGTTTCCAATCGAAAATACCCATGAAGCGAAATCCTCGCGATGATTCAGTTGTTGTCTTGGCGCGCGGCTTTTTCCGTATGTCCGGAAAGGCCGAAGCGGCGATCCAGCTCGTCCAGCACGGCCTGCGGGTGTTGTCCGAGGGCGGCGAGCATGACCAGGCTGTGGAACCATAGATCGGCAGTTTCGTAAATGAGGTCGTCGCAGTCGCCACTGACGGCGGCATCCTTCGCCGCGAGGATGGTTTCCACCGATTCCTCGCCGACCTTTTCCAGAATCTTGTTCAGCCCCTTGTGGTAGAGGCTGGCGACGTAGGAACTATCGGGCGCCGCGCCTTTGCGGGCCTCCAGCACTTCGGCCAGCCGGTTCAGGGTATCAGTCATGACGCTGCTCCGCGGAATAGATTGCTGCCGGATCTTTCAGTACGGCTTCGACGGTTTTCCAGGCGCCATCTTCCAGCACCCGGTAGAAGCAGCTTTCGCGCCCGGTGTGGCAGGCGATGCCGCCCAGTTGCTCGACCATCAGCACGATGACGTCCGCGTCGCAGTCCAGCCGCAGCTCATGCAGTTTCTGTACATGGCCGGACTCTTCGCCCTTGCGCCACAGCTTGCCGCGTGAGCGCGACCAGTAGATGGCGCGGTTTTCGGCCGCGGTGAGCGCGAGGGACTCGCGATTCATCCAGGCCATCATGAGGATGCGGCCGGTCTTGTGATCCTGGGCAATCGCTGGCACCAGGCCATCTTCGTTCCAGCGAATTTCGTCGAGCCAATCGTTCATCGGGATTCCGTATCAGTTTCTCTGCCAAGTGTGCCAGTGCAGGTCGCCACTGGCTATCGGCGCAAGACCAGATAGAGGCCGCCTGCAAGCATCAGCCAGGCCGGCCAGGCGGCCAGCAGAGGTGCCAGCCCATGCACTGCGCCGCCAGCGATCAGGGCGGCACCGAGCAGGCGCAACGGCCACTGGCCGCTGGTCGATTGCTCGCGCTGTTCGGGCTGCTGCAGGCGTTCGAGGGTTTCGCGGGCGATCTGCGACAGGTGCGGCACCTGTTCGGCCTGCTGTTGCAGATTGCGCAGCAGGTGCAGCGGGCTGATCCGTTCACGCATCCAGCGTTCGAGGAAGGGTTGTGCGGTGCTCCACAGATCCAGATCCGGATACAGCTGGCGACCGAGGCCTTCGATGTTGAGCAGGGTCTTCTGCAACAGCACGAGTTGCGGCTGCACTTCCATGTTGAAGCGTCGGGCGGTCTGGAACAGGCGCAGTAGCAGCTGGCCGAAGGAGATGTCTTTCAGTGGGCGCTCGAAGATCGGTTCGCACACGGTGCGAATCGCCGCTTCGAACTCGTTGACCTTGGTGTCGGCTGGCACCCAGCCCGAGTCGATGTGCAACTGCGCGACCTTGCGGTAGTCGCGCTTGAAAAAGGCCAGCAGGTTGCGCGCCAGGTAGTCCTGGTCTTCGTCGGTAAGGCTGCCGACGATACCGCAGTCGATGGCAATGTACTGCGGGCTCCAGGGCGTGCGGGTGCTGACGAAGATGTTGCCGGGGTGCATGTCGGCATGGAAGAAGCTGTCGCGGAACACCTGGGTGAAGAAGATCTCCACGCCGCGCTCGGCCAGCAACTTCATGTCGGTGCGCTGGTCGGCCAGGGTGGCCAGGTCGGTCACCGCAATGCCGTAGATGCGCTCCATGACCAGTACCTGCGGGCGGCACAGATCCCAGTAGACCTGTGGTACGTAGAGCAACGGCGAACCTTCGAAATTGCGCCGCAACTGACTGGCATTGGCCGCCTCACGCAGCAGATCGAGTTCGTCGAAGATGGTCTTTTCGTAATCGCCGACCACTTCCACCGGGCGCAGACGACGGGCGTCGGCCGAGGCTTTTTCGGCGACGCGGGCGATCAGGAACAGCCAGGCCAGATCCTGGCGGATCACCGGCTTGAGGCCAGGCCTCACTACCTTGACCACCACTTCCTCGCCGCTCTTGAGCTGGGCCGCATGCACCTGGGCGACCGAGGCAGAGGCCAGTGGCTGGCTGTCGAAACGGGCGAACAACTCGCTGACCGGGGCGCCGAGCTGGCGTTCGATCAGGGCGATGGCCTGATCTTCGGGGAAGGGTGGCACCTGATCCTGCAGGCGCGCCAGCTCATCGGCGATGTCCGGTGGCAGCAGGTCGCGGCGTGTGGAAAGCAGTTGGCCGAACTTGATGAAGATCGGCCCCAGGTCTTCCAGCGCCAGGCGCAGGCGCGCACCGCGTGACAACTGCGAAGGTTTGCGCGGCAACCAGCGCCACGGCAGCAGCCAGGACAGGGCGCGCAGCCACACTGGCAACGGGAGTTCCAGCAGCAGGTCATCCAGCTGATAGCGGACGATCACGCGCTGGATGCGCATCAGACGGCGAACGGCGAGTAGTTTCATGCGTCGGGCTTGGTTCTTTGGCTCAGGCGCTCAATGCGTGCTTCGAGGCGGTCGAGGGCGAGTTTGAGTTGATCGAGTTCGTCGAAGCGCACGTCGGCTTCGCGCTGGCCCACCAGGCTGCGCGACTCTTCGGCAAGGTAGTCGGCGAGGTTCTGCCTGAGGCTGGCGGCGCCATTGCCGGCCAGGTTCACCCGGCTGCGCAGGTGGCCGGCGAGCAGGGTCGTGGCCACCGGACCGAGCCAGCGCGAGAGCTCGTACTCCCAGTCCAGCTCCAGATCCTGGAGGATGCCAGCCAGTTGCAGCAGTACGGCGCTGTCGCCATCGAGCGATACCTCCGGGCGGTGCAGCACGGCGGTCTTGTCGCGGCTCAGGGCCAGGCGTACGAGGCTGGCTGCGGGGGCGGTCAGGGTGCAGTCGGCTGGCGCGTGCCACTGTGCCGCCAGTTGCAGGCCTTCGCCGCTGGGCAGGATGAACAGTTCCAGGGCCGGGCTCTGGCAGTGCACGGCGATGACCTTGCCACTCAGGGCCTGCAGGCGTGGCAGGGCCGTGCCATCGAGGCCGAGCACCCGGTTGAGGCCCGTCTCGACGCCCGCCAGCAGGCCCGTGATCAGCATTACGGCTTGATGCCGCGGTGCAGGGCGACGATGCCGCCGGTCATGTTGTGGTAGGTGACGCGTTCGAAGCCGGCATCGACCATCATCGCCTTGAGGGTTTCCTGATCCGGGTGCATGCGGATCGACTCGGCGAGGTAGCGGTAGCTGTCGGCGTCGTTGGTGATCAGCTTGCCGGCCAGCGGCATGAAGCTGAACGAGTAGGTATCGTAGACCTTGGCCAGCAGTGGGTTGCCGGGCTTGGAAAATTCCAGCACCAGCAGGCGGCCGCCCGGCTTGAGCACGCGCAGCATCGAACGCAGGGCGTCTTCCTTGTGGGTGACGTTGCGCAGTCCGAAGGCGATGGTAACCACGTCGAAGTGGTTGTCGGGGAAGGGCAGTTTCTCGGCGTCGGCCTGGACGAACACGACATTGCCGGCCACGCCCTTGTCCAGCAGGCGGTCACGACCGACCTTGAGCATGGAGTCGTTGATGTCGGCCAGCACCACTTCACCGGTCGGCCCGACGATGCTCGAGAACTTGCGGGTCAGGTCACCCGTGCCGCCAGCGATATCCAGCACGCGGTTGCCGGGGCGCACGCCGGACAGTTCGATGGTGAAGCGCTTCCACAGGCGATGCAGGCCGCCGGACAGCACGTCGTTCATCAGGTCGTACTTGGCCGCCACAGAGTGGAAGACCTCGGCCACCTTGTCCGCCTTCTGGCTTTCCGGTACGTCCTGGAAACCGAAGTGGGTGGTGGGTTCCTGCTCCTGGGCCTTGCGTGGGTCGCTCATATCGCTCTACCGGCTGAAGATCGCCGTCCATTCTAAAGGCGCCTGGCGCCTTTGTCTTGCCTGGGTGCCCGCTCGCCCGATGGGCTGGTAGAGTGATGTGACCTCATGCCGCAGCCTTGCGGCGCGCCGCCAGTTCAAGGAGTTGTCATGTCCCGCATTCGTGTCGAACGATCCCATTCCCTCGGTCGCGAGGCCGCTCGTGAAAAGGCCGAACGCCTGGCCGAGCGCCTGGCCAGCGAGTACGACGTACGCTATCGGTGGAACGGCGATACGCTTGAGTTCAAGCGCAGTGGTGCCGACGGCAGCATTGCCGTGGGGGAGGATACGGTGCGTGTCGAGCTCAAGCTGGGCCTGCTGCTATCGCCCATGGGCGGCATGATCCAGCGCGAGATCGAGCAGGTGCTGGACAAGTCACTGGCCTGAGAATGGTTGCAAGCCGGTAGGGTGCGCTGTGCGCACCGACGCGGGTTCGCTTGAGCAGGCGTGCTGTTGCCTGCTCCTAGTATGCGATTTCTAATTTTTCTCCCTAGGGTGTACCCAAGCCTGCATTCCGTGGGCGTTTCCGCTAACTGTCAAACGCGTGAGGTGCACCATGTCGAAAGTTGCCGTGAAGAAAAAAGTCGAAACCGTGGTCGAAGACAACGCCGGTCTGTTCGACGACGTGAAGGGCTATGCCCGCAAGATCTACCTCGCCGGTCTGGGCGCTTATGCCAAGGCAGGTGCCGAGGGGGTGGAGTACTTCAAGGAACTGGTCAAGGCCGGTGAGGGCGTCGAAAGCAAAGGCAAGAAGCTGGTCGACGAGCAGGTAGAAGCCGCCAACAGCCAGATCGAATCGGTCAAGCAGTCGGTCAACAGCAATGTCACCAGTGTCAAAGGCAAGGTCGAAGTTCAACTCGACAAGATCGAGAAGGCTTTCGATACTCGTGTGGCTTCCGCTCTGAACCGTATCGGCATTCCGTCCAAGCAGGATGTTGAAGCACTCTCTGCTAAGCTGGATGAGCTGAGCGCGTTGCTCGAGCATGTCGCGCGTACCAAATAAGGAGATCAGGATGGCTGTTAAGAAGAAAACCGAGAAACAGACCAGCTCCTGGATCGGCGAGGTCGAGAAATACTCGCGTCAGATCTGGTTGGCAGGCTTGGGCGCTTACTCCAAGGTCAGCAAGGACGGCACCAAGCTGTTCGACACGCTGGTCAAGGATGGCGAGAAAGCCGAGAAACTGGCCAAGAGCGAAGTCGACAAGCAGGTTGGCGCGGTGAAAGCCGGCGTCGGCAGCAAGGTCGGATCCGCCAAGTCCAAGGTCGATGAGGTCAAGGACAAGGCGATTGGCAAGTGGAGCGAGCTGGAAGAGGCTTTCGACAAGCGTCTGAACAACGCCATCTCGCGTCTGGGCGTACCCAGCCGCAATGAGGTGAAGGCGCTGAACGACAAGGTCGATAGCTTGACCAGGCAGTTGGAGAAAATCACCGGTGTATCGGCCAAGTCGGTTGCCAAACCGGCTGCCAAGGCCGCGCCCAAGCCTGCTGCCAAGCCTGTTGCGAAAGCGGCGGCCAAACCGGCTGCAAAAGCAGCTGCCAAGCCTGCTGCGAAACCTGCGGCCAAGCCGGTAGCCAAGGCCGCTGCCAAGCCGGCAGCCAAGCCAGCCGCGAAAGCCGCCGCCAAGCCCGCAGCCAAACCGGCCGCCAAGGCAGCAGCGAAACCTGCTGCCAAGCCAGCGGCAGCCGCCAAGCCAGCGGCTACCGCCAAACCGGCAGCCGCCGCCAAGCCTGTGTCCAAGCCGGCAGCAGCGAAGAAGCCGGCGGCGAAGAAACCCGCTGCTCCCAAGGCGGCAGCACCGAAGCCGGCGGCACCGGCTCCGGCACCTGCAGTGACCCCCGCTGCTGCACCGGCTCCGGCTGCCACTGCGGCAACCCCAGCCACTTCTTCCTGAGTTCCTCGGGATCGCGAACGCCCGGCCCAGTGCCGGGCGTTTTCGTTTCAGCAGTCAGGGTGCGTCATGCACGGCTGGCGGTGATGCGCCTCAGGCTTCCAGATAACGCTGCGCGAGGTGCTCGACGGTGCTGCGTGACGGCTGGTTCAGGTGGGGCGCGACCAGCATCATGACCTGGTACACCACCAGGCGTACTTCTCCTTCCTGTCCGAGGATGCGCTGGTAGTCGAGTGAAAACAGCAGGGTCAGGGTGATCTGCTCGACCAGTTGACCGAGCGCCTGGGTATCGCTGTTCAGCTGCCCGCCGGCCATCAGGCGGGCGAGCAGGGCAGCCAGGGTGCGCTTGAGCGCGTTCAGCCAGTGGCGAATGCCGCGTGCCAGTTTTGGCAGGCGCCCGGCCAGGTTGGAGAGATCCTGAAAGAGAAAGCGGTACTGCGACAATCGCTCGACGATCAGGTGCAGGAACAGCCAATAGTCCTCGACGTCCAGCCGAGCTTCGGCCGGTGGATCGAGCAGCGGCGCCATCTCGCTCTGGAAGCGCTCGAGCAACTCCAGTACCAGCGGCTCCTTGCCGTGGAAGTGGTAATAGAGATTGCCGGGGCTGATCTCCAGCTCGTTGGCGATCTCCAGGGTGGATACGTTGGGTTCACCCTGTTCGTTGAACAGACGCAGGGCGGTTTGCAGAATGCGCTCGCGGGTTTTCATCCGTTGCTTCTTGTTCGACTGGGCGCGAAGGGTTGACCTTAACCGGCCGGCGTACGGCCGGCCATCGTTTTCAGCGGATATGCACGTAGGTGCCCGGCGCCGCTTCCATGGCCGGATGGCTCTGGTTGCCCAGCGCTACCAGGGTTTCGCGCTGCTCGCCGGAGCGCGCCTGAATCCATTCCAGCCACTGTGGCCACCAACTGCCCTGCTGATGCTGGGCGTCGTGGTACCAGGCGCGTGGATCGGAGGTGAGCTTGGCGTTTTCGTAGTAGTTGGCCTTGGGGTTGCCCGGCGGATTGAGGATGCTCTGGATATGTCCGCTGTTGGACAGGATGAAGCGGCGGTTGCCACCGAGCAGCAGGGTCGAGCGATAGACCGCATCCCAGGGGGTGATGTGGTCGTTGATGCCCGCCACGCTGAAGCTGTCGACATTGACCTTGGCCAGATCAACCGGTGTGCCGCAGACCTCCAGTGCACCAGCCCGGCTGAGCGGATTGTGCTTGAAGAAGTCGATCAGGTCGCCATGCAGCGCGGCGGGCAGGCGGGTGTTGTCGTTGTTCCAGTAGAGAATGTCGAAGGCTGGCGGCTGCTTGCCGAGCAGGTAGTTGTTGATCCAGTAGTTCCAGATCAGGTCGTTGGGGCGCATCCAGGCGAACACTCTGGCCATGTCGCGACCGTCGAGCACACCTTGCTGGTAGGAGCGGCGCTTGGCCGATTCCAGGGTTTCCTCGTCGGCGAAGAGCATGGCCGGGCTGTCGATCTGGCTGTCGAGGAGGCTGACCATGTAGGTGGCGCTGGAGACCTTGCGCAACTGGCGGCGTGCCTGCAAATGCCCTTGCAGGGCAGCGATGGTCAGACCGCCCGCGCAGGCACCGAGCAGATTGACATCCTTGCTGCCGGTGACGGCTCGGCAGGCATCGACGGCTTCCTCGACGGCCTGGACGTAGCTCGACAGCCCCCACTCGCGGTGACGCGGGTCGGGGTTGCGCCAACTGATCATGAAGGTCTGCAGGCCGTTCTTCAGCGCGTACTGGACGAAGCTCTTGTCGTTGGACAGGTCGAATATGTAGTACTTGTTGATCTGTGGCGGCACGATCAGCAGCGGGCGCAGATACTGCTTCTCGCTCATCGGCCGGTACTGGATCAGCTCCAGCAGCTCGTTGCGAAACACCACCGCGCCCGGGGTGCAGGCCAGATTGCGGCCGACCTCGAAGGCATGTTTGGTGACCTGGCTGGGCAGTCCGTCGTTGTGCAGCAGGTCATCGAACAGGTGGCGCAAGCCCTTGAGGGCACTGCTGCCGCCGGTGTTGAACAGCTCCTTGACCGCCTGCGGATTGAGCGGGCTGTTGGAGGGCGACAGCGCGTCGCTCATCAGTGAGGCGAGAAAGCGGGCGCGGGCGCGGTCATCGGCCGACAGGTCACTGTCGTCGATCCATGCCGCCAGTTGCTTCTGCCACGCCAGATAGGCTTGCAGGCTGCGGCGGTAGAAGGGGTTGAGGTGCCAGGTCGGGTCGGCGAAACGTGCGTCCTGCGGATTGACCTTGTGCAGGGTATCGCCCAGCAGTACGCGTCCGAGCTGGCCGCCGAAGGCCAACAGGTGGCGGCCGCTGCGCACCGGGTTCTTCAGGCCGTGGGCGGCCAGCAGGCGCATGGTGGACAACAGATCGCGACCGCGCACGCCGACCACGGCGCTCTGGGCGTTCATGAAACTGGCAGGTGCCGGCAGGGAGGCCGGGTTCGACTTGTCTCGCATGGGGTAACACTCCATCGTCAAACCGTCTATCAGGCCGCTGATGACCCCGCTCGGCTCCGGCTTTCTGCATGTCTGCAGTCATACGTTGCCATCACCAGGGATGTTCAAGGGCCTGCTGGAGACTTTCATGGCGCGGACTGCCTGACGCGCACCTCGTGCTTGTGCATGGTGCACAGCAAGCCCTGTACCAGGCGCGCAGGGGCGCATTCCAGAGCGTTGCGTGTAAAACCGAAGGGGCCGTTGACGGCTCCCTTGTCGAGCATGTCCAACATTGCGCACTAAGGTGGTGCAGGTCAACAAGCCATTGCGTTGGCAATGCCGCGTTCAAAACAGCCTTGTGCGCGAGTCCAATCGAAATGCTCATTTGCAGCTCGTAAGGTCGAGCGCGACTTCGACCGTTTTCGGCTGTTCCCGCGGGCGCCATCGGTATTGCCTTGCCTTTCCCGCCTGCGCTTTCGCACGGCTTGCTAGTGCTGGCGCACGGGGGTGGGCTGCGGGTGCATCACCGCGCGCTGCCTCTCCTCCTCGAGAAACTTCATGATGATCGGCGCGACCGCTTCGGCACGGGTCACCAGGAACAGGTGGCCATCGTCGATCACATGCAGTTCGGCGTTGGGAATGCGCCAGGCCAGCAGGCGCATGTTGATCAGCGGGATCAGCGGGTCGTCGTCGCCGGCCATCACCAGGGTGGGTTGGCGAATCTTGTGCAGCCAGTGGATGCTGGTCCAACCGAGGCCGGCGAACAGCTGCCAGTAGTAGCCCATCTTGCCGCCAGAGCGCACCTTGCTCGCGTGCGCCATGGCCAGCTTGGGGTCGCGGCGGAAGGCGCCGCCATAGATGTCCGGGGCGATGCGCACGCCATAGGACGGCTGCACGTAGCGTCGCGGGCTGGCCATGCGCCAGAGTACCTTGGGCTTGCCCGGCACCATCACCGCACCGGCCGAGGTCGCGGCGAGGATCAGCTTCTTGCAGCGCTCCGGATAGTCATGGGCGAACTGTTGCGCCAGGGCACCGCCCCAGGACACGCCGATGGCATTGACCTGGCCGTAGTCGAGGTAGTCGAGCATGCGCGCCGCCAGCTTGGCCAGACCGGGAAAACGGTAGGGCGTGGCCGGGGTCGATGAGCCGCCGACACCGGGGACATCGAAGGCGATGATTTCCAGCTCCGGATCCAGAGCGGCGACGAAGGGCATCACCAGCTCCAGGTTGGCGCCGATGCCGTTGAAGATCAGCAGTGGCACCAACTGGCTGTTGCCGGGCCGCACCGCTGTGCGGATGGTCTGCCCATCGAGGTCGATGGTGCGGAATACGAATGGTTGCGGCATCGGCGCAGCCCCTGTGGAGTTGAGCGCTGGAGGCGACCATCCGGGCCGCTTCCAGGGTTACCAGAACGCGTCTGGTTCGCCATGCCCGGCCAGGCCGTCGTGGCGTGCGGCACTTCCCGGTGCCGCGGCGGTTGAGGCTGAAATCAGCGTTCGTGTACGTAGGTGCCCGGGGCGGCTTCGCCGGCCGGGAATTTCTTGTTGCCCAGCGCGGTCGGGGCGTTCTTGGTCTTGCCCGAGCGTTCGGCCAGCCAGGTCTGCCAGTGCAGCCACCAGGAGTCGGCGTGCTTGGTCGAGCTTTCCTGCCAGGCCTTCGGATCCAGCGGCATCTCGTTGTTGGTCATGTAGCGCGCCTTGGGGTTGCCCGGCGGGTTGAGAATGCTCTGGATATGGCCACTGTTGGACAGCACGAACTCGCACTTGCCGCCGAACAGGTGCGCCGACTTGTAGCAGGAGTCCCACGGCGTGATGTGGTCGGTGGTGCCGGCCACGACGAAGAAGTCGCAGGTGACCTGCTTGAGGTCGATCGGTGTGCCGCAGACTTCCAGCGCGCCCGGACGGGTCAACGGGTTGGTCTGGAACATTTCGATGAACTCGCCGTGCAGGGCCGCCGGCAGCCGCGTGGTGTCGTTGTTCCAGTAGAGGATGTCGAACACCGGTGGCTCGTTGCCGAGCAGGTAGTTGTTGACCCAGTAGTTCCAGATCAGGTCGTTGGGGCGCATCCAGGCGAATACCTTGGCCATGTCGCTGCCTTCCAGCACGCCTGCCTGGTAGGAGCGGCGCTTGGCGGCTTCCAGGGTCTTCTCGTCGGCGAACAGGGCGACCTGAGTGTCGAGCTGGGTATCGAGCACGCTGACCAGCAGGGTCAGGGCGTTGACCTTCGGTTGGCCGAGCGCTGCATAGTGGCCGAGCAGCGATGCGGTGGTCAGGCCGCCGGAACAGGCGCCGAGCATGTTGACGTCCTTGCTGCCGGTGATGGCGCAGATGACGTCGATGGCTTCCTTGAGCGCCTCGATGTAGGTGGACAGGCCCCACTCGCGCTGCGCCTTGGTCGGGTTGCGCCAACTGACCACGAAGGTCTGTACCTGGCTGCGCAGCAGGAAGCGCGCCAGGCTCTTGTCCGGCGACAGGTCGAAGACGTAGAACTTGTTGATCTGCGGCGGTACCACCAGCAGCGGGCGTTCGTGCACGCTCTCGGTGATCGGCTTGTACTGGATCAGCTCCAGCACGTCGTTGCGAAATACCACGGCGCCGTCGGTGGTGGCGAGGTTCTTGCCGACCTCGAAGGCTTCCATGTTCACCTGGCTCGGCATGCCGCCGTTGTGCACCATGTCCCTGGCCAGGTGCGAAAGGCCGTCCAGCAGGCTCTTGCCGCCGGTTTCGAAGAAGCGCTTGACCGCCGCCGGGTTGGCCATGCTGTTGGAGGGGGCCATGGCTTCGGTCATCAGATTGATGACGAAGTGGCCACGGCTGGCATCCTGCTCGGACAGCGAGCTGTGCTCGATCCAGTCGTGCAGCTCCTTGCGCCAGGCCAGGTAGGTCTGCAGGTAGCGACGATACAGGGGATTCTGGCTCCAGGCCGGATCGGCGAAGCGGCGGTCGCCGTCTTCGGGCTTGAGCGCGGACTGGCCGAGCATGACGTTCTTCAATTCGAGACCGAAGTGGGCGACGTGCTTGGCGCTGTGGAAGGGTTGCTTGAGTGCCTGGGCGAGCACCATGCGGGCAGAGGTCAGGAGATCCTTGCCGCGGATACCTATCACCGGGTTGAGTCCCAGGGTGTTTTCCGAGGCCTGGCGTTTCAGGTCTTCGTTATTCTTATCACTCATCTACGACGCTCCATTGTCCTGAGACGAATACCGGCCTGCGACGGCGCTCGGCGACACAGGGCCTGGTACTGCTCGGGTTACCGGGGGCGGATCGAGTCCGCGTATTTCGTTGCACCTGGCACAGCCAAATGCAGGGAACCTGCCAGTTCCTTGGTTACCCGAGTTTGTGAAGTTAAGCAAGCTGCTCGATGGCGCAGGAGTATGCCGCGATAGATTAGAAAACGCGCTCTAACTGTCGCTAACGTGAGCGTATCGAAGGAAGGCGAGGGCTCTGCGACGAGGCTTGCGCCAGGCGTCAGAGCATCAGGCGGACGACGGACTCGCTGGGATCACGAGATTTTCCGGCAGCGCTGAGTTGTGCCAGGTAATCGGCCCACAGGGCGTCGTGCCGCGTGGCCAGTTCGTAAAGGTAATCCCAGGTGAACAGGCCGCTGTCATGGCCATCGTCGAAGCACAGTTTCAGTGCATAGTTGCCGGCCGGCTCGATGCGCTCCAGGCCGACGTTGAGCTTGCCGGTTTGCAGAATGGGTTTGCCATGCCCCTGCACCTCGGCCGATGGCGAGTGTACGCGGAGGAATTCGGCGCTGAGCTGATAGCGCTGCTCGCCATAATGCAGCTCCAGAGTCCTGGAGGCCTTGTGCAGTCTGATCGTGCTGGGGATCGGCATGGAGGGATTCCGCTATCGGTAGTCCGGACGCAATCCGGGGGCTTTTCGGGAGCCCCGGATTTCATCCGAACCACGGGGCTTACAGAATGTAGCGCGACAGGTCTTCGTCCTGCGCCAGTTCGCCCAGATGGCCGTTGACGTAGGCGGCGTCGATGCGGATCGCCTCGCCGTTCTGCTGGCCGGCCAGGTCTCCGGCGCTGAAGGACACCTCTTCCAGCAGGCGCTCGAGCAAGGTGTGCAGGCGGCGGGCACCGATGTTCTCGGTTTTCTCGTTGACCTGCCAGGCGATCTCGGCCAGGCGCTTGATGCCGTCTTCGGCGAACTCGATGTTCAGCCCTTCGGTTTGCAGCAACGCGCTGTATTGCTCGGTGAGCGACGCGTGCGGCTCGCTGAGGATGCGCTCGAAGTCCTGCGGGCTCAGTGCCTTGAGTTCGACGCGGATCGGCAGTCGCCCCTGTAGCTCGGGCACCAGATCGCTTGGCTTGCTCAGGTGGAAGGCGCCACTGGCGATGAACAGGATATGGTCGGTCTTGACCATGCCCAGCTTGGTGTTGACCGTGCAGCCTTCGATCAGCGGCAGCAGGTCGCGCTGCACACCTTCGCGGGAAACGTCGGCACCACCGGCGTTGGCACGCTTGGCGACCTTGTCGATCTCGTCGATGAACACGATGCCGTGCTGCTCGACCGCTTCCAGCGCGCGCGCCTTGAGTTCTTCCTCGTTGACCAGGCGTGCGGCCTCTTCGTCGCGAACCAGCTTGAGGGCATCGGCGACCTTGAGTTTGCGAGGCTTCTTCTTGCCCTTGCCGATGTTGGCGAACAGGTTCTGCAACTGGTTGGTCATTTCCTCCATGCCCGGCGGGGTCATGATCTCCACGCCCATGGGCGACTCGGCCACCTCGATGTCGATTTCCTTGTCGTTCAACTGGCCTTCGCGCAGGCGCTTGCGGAACAGTTGGCGGGTATTGGAGTCCTCGCTGCGTACCGGCTCGTCGCCGAAACCCTGGCGCGCTGGCGGCAGCAGGGCATCGAGAATGCGTTCTTCAGCGGCGTCCTCGGCGCGGTGGCGAACCTTGGTCATCTCCTGCTCGCGCAGCATCTTCACCGCCGCATCGGCCAGGTCGCGGATGATCGACTCGACATCACGACCGACGTAGCCGACCTCGGTGAACTTGGTCGCCTCGACCTTGAGGAAGGGCGCATTGGCCAGTTTGGCCAGGCGGCGGGCGATCTCGGTCTTGCCGACGCCGGTCGGGCCGATCATCAGGATGTTCTTCGGCGTCACTTCCTGGCGCAGTTCGGCTGGCAGTTGCATGCGTCGCCAGCGGTTGCGCAGGGCAATGGCGACGGCGCGTTTGGCGTCGTCCTGACCGATGATGTGGCGGTTGAGTTCGTGGACGATCTCGCGGGGCGTCATGGACATGGAATTTGGCTCGCTATGAACGAAAAAGCTTTGAGAACCTGTTCTGCGCTTCGGCTCTGCTGCGTTGAAAACAGGTTCCGAGGCAGTGGACGCTACTCTGCGGCGTCCAGTTCCTCGATGGTCTGGTGATGATTGGTGAACACGCAGATGTCGCCGGCAATGCCCAACGCGGTTTCCGCCACTTCACGGGCGGACAGGTCGGTCTTCATCAGCAGGGCACGTGCGGCGGCCTGGGCGAAGTTGCCACCGGAACCCATGGCGATCAGCCCTTCCTCCGGTTCCACCACGTCGCCGTTGCCGGTGATGATCAGCGAAGCGTCCTTGTTGGCCACGGCCAGCATGGCCTCCAGGCGACTCAGGCTGCGATCCGTACGCCAGTCCTTGGCCAGTTCGACTGCGGCGCGAACCAGATGGCCCTGGTGCTTTTCCAACTGGCCTTCGAATCGCTCGAACAGGGTGAAGGCATCGGCGGTGGCACCGGCGAAACCGGCCAGCACCTGGCCGTGGTACAGGCGACGCACCTTCTTGGCGTTGCCCTTCATGACGGTGTTGCCGAGGGATACCTGGCCGTCGCCAGCCATCACGACCTTGCCGTGGCGGCGCACTGAAACGATGGTGGTCAAGGGTGAATCTCCACGCTGCGGGGCGAACTGCCCGGATGGAGACTCAGATGGGGTGCCCGCCGCGGCTTTTCAACCGACGGCGGGGAAAACGCCGATCAACGTACCTGACGCTGCTGTAACAGCAGATTGCTGAAGCCGCTGGCGGCCAGGGTCTTCTGCGCGCTGGCCAGTTGCTCGCGGCTGGCGTAGGGGCCGACGAGCACGCGGTGCCAGGTTCTGTCAGCCACCGTGCCTGATTCGACTCGCACGTTCTGCCCGAGCAGGAGAATCTGCGCGCGCATGCTCTCGGCCTTGTCCTTGCTGGGGAACGAACCCGCCTGCAGGAAGAACTGAGTGGTGACCGGCGCGACCGGTGCCGAGGCAATGACGGGGGCGCCGGCGGTGGTGTCTGGCCGTTGAGCGCGGCCTCGGCACGAGCGGTATCGATCTTTGCGGCTTCCTCCGGGGTGACCGGTTTCTGCTCGGGCACTGGCGGTGGCGTTTCTTCCAGTGCCTGCGGCAGGATCACTTCCGACTCCGGCAGCAGGGTGTAGAAGTCGTACTTGGGCCTGGCCGGCTCGGGTTGTGCCGGCTTCGGCTCGGGTTTGGTGCTGCGTACCTGTTCGCCCTTGTCGCGCTTGATCTCCTCGCGGCCGGGTTCGAGGCTGAACAGGAACATGAAGAAACCACCGATCACCAGGCCGCAGGCGAGCCAGATCCAGCCGGGCACCGGCTTCTTCGCCGGAGCCTGATAGCGGCTCGCGCCACGCTTGGGTGCGGGTTTCTTGCGCGCAGCCATTTACATCCGCTCCAGGGTTTCCAGGCCGAGCAGTGCCAGACCCTGTTTGAGGGTGCGCCCGGTCAGGGCTGCCAGGCGCAGGCGGCTCTGCTGGGTGGCCTCGTCCTCGGCGGTGAGGATCGGGCAGTTTTCGTAGAAGCTGGAGAACAGCCCGGCCAGATCATAGAGGTAGCTGCACAGCATGTGCGGCGTGCCTTTCTCGGCCACGCTGGAGAGCAGTTCGTTGAACTGCGCCAGCTTGGCGGCCAGGGCCTGCTCCTGTTCGGCGATCAGGGCGATGCTGCCGCCGATTTCCTCCGCGCCCTTGCCCAGCTTGCGGAACACGCCGGCTACGCGGGTGTAGGCATAGAGCAGGTAAGGCGCGGTGTTGCCCTCGAAGCTGAGCATCTGTTCGAAGTTGAAGCTGTAGTCGCTGGTGCGGTGCTTGGACAGGTCGGCGTATTTCACCGCGCCGATGCCCACGGCGCGGGCGATCCGGCGCAGCTCGTCCTCTTCGAGGACGATGCCTTTGCTCTCGTTGAGCGCCTTGACCAGGGCATAGGCGCGTTGCTCGGCCTCGTCCAGCAGGTCGATCAGCTTGACCGTGCCGCCATCGCGGGTCTTGAACGGACGGCCGTCGGCGCCGTTCATGGTGCCGAAACCCATGTGTTCGAGTTGCATGCCGTCGTGCACGAAACCGGCGCGGCGGGCCACCTCGAAGGCCATCTGGAAGTGCAGGGCCTGGCGCTGGTCGACGAAGTACAGCACGCGGTCGGCCTTGAGCACTTCGCTGCGATAGCGCATGGCGGCCAGGTCGGTGGTGGCGTAGAGGTAGCCGCCGCCGGCCTTCTGCACGATCACCGGCAGCGGGTTGCCTTCGGCGTTCTGGTACTCGTCGAGGAAGACGCACTGCGCGCCGTTGTCCTCGGTCAGCAGACCCTTGTCGCGCAGGGCCTGGACGATGCCCGGAAGGTCGGCGTTGTAGGCGCTTTCGCCCTTGACGTCGGCCATGCCCAGTTTGACGCCGAGGCGATCGTAGACCTTCTGGCAGTGCGACAGGGAGATGTCGTTGAAGCGGTGCCAGAGTTTCAGGCACTGGGCGTCGCCGGCCTGCAGTTGCACCACCAGTTCGCGGGCTCGGTCGGCGAACGTGGGGGATTCGTCGAAACGCTTCTTGGCGGCACGGTAGAAACCTTCGAGGTCGGCCAACTCGCTTTCCGCGGCGGCCGGGTTCTCTTCCATGAAGGCCAGCAGCATGCCGAACTGGGTGCCCCAGTCGCCCACGTGGTTCTGGCGGATCACCTCGTCGCCGAGAAACTCCAGTACGCGGGCCACGCCGTCACCGATGATGGTCGAACGCAGGTGGCCGACGTGCATTTCCTTGGCCAGGTTCGGCGACGACAGGTCGACGACCACACGCTGCCTGGCGCCTGCCTTGCGCACGCCGAGGTGCTCGTCGGCCAGGGCGGCCTCCAGGCGCTGGGCCAGCGCATCGCTGTTCTGGAAGAAGTTGAGAAAGCCCGGGCCGGCGATCTCCACCCTGGCGATGCTGTCGTCGGCCGGCAGGGCCTGGATCAGCTTTTCGGCCAGGTCGCGCGGTTTCATCGCGGCCGGCTTGGCCAGCATCATGGCGATGTTGCTGGCGAAGTCGCCGTGGCTCTTGTCCTTGGTGTTCTCCACCTGGATGGCCGGCGTCAGACCGGCAGGCAGCACGCCTTCGGCGGTGAGGCGGTCGAGAGCTTGCTGGATCAGGTGGCGAATACTGTCTTTCATGGTCGGCTCGGGTTGCCTTGGGGCTTTGGTCGAAAACTGCGCATTATAAAAGCAGCGGCAAGCCGCAGGCCATAACTTGTGGGATGCACAGTGCGCACTGATGGCATTTGGAGTCGGTGGGCACGGCGCACCCTACCCTAGAAAAGGTCGATCGGGTCGACATCCAGTGACCAGCGCACGGCACGGCCGCTGGGCATCTGCTCCAGCGCATGCAGCCAGGGCGTCAGCAGGCGATGCAGCGAGGCGCGGGTGCTGCCCTGCACCAGCAACTGAGCGCGGAAGCGACCGGCGCGACGCTCCATCGGTGCCGGCACCGGGCCGAGCAGTTCGATACCGCTCAGACCCAGCTCGTCCAGTAGAAGCTCGGCCTCGTTGCAGGCTTCGTCGAGAAAACCCTCGGCCTGGCCAGGCTTGTGAGCTTCGGCGCGCAGCAGCGCAAGGTGACAGAACGGCGGCAGGCCGGCGCTGCGACGTTCGCTCAGGGCCTGCTCGGCGAAGGCGAAGTAACCCTGCTCGGTCAGTTGTACCAGCAGCGGATGGTCGGCCAGGTGGCTCTGGATGATCACCTTGCCCGGTTCCTCTGCGCGTCCGGCACGCCCTGCGACCTGCACGATCAGTTGGGCCATGCGCTCGCTGGCGCGAAAGTCCGCCGAGAACAGGCCACCGTCAGCATCGAGAATCGACACCAGTGTCACCCTGGGGAAGTGATGACCCTTGGCGAGCATCTGGGTGCCGACCAGGATGCACGGCTCGCCCTTGTTGATGGTACCGAACAGGCGATCCATGGCGCCTTTTCGCGCGGTGCTGTCACGGTCGATGCGCAGCACCGGGTAGTCGGGGAACAGAACCGCCAGGCGCTCCTCCGCGCGTTCGGTTCCGGCGCCGACCGGGCGCAGGTCGACGTGCTGGCATTTCGGGCAGTTGCTCGGTTGGCGTTCGACGTGACCGCAATGATGGCAGCGCAGTTCCTGATAGCGCTGATGGACGGTCATGCGCGCGTCGCAGCGTGGGCACTCCGACAGCCAGCCGCAATCGTGGCACAGCAGGGTCGGGGCGAAGCCGCGGCGGTTGAGGAACACCAGCACCTGCTGGCCGGCCGCCAGGGTCTGCGCAATGGCCTGCTGCATGGGGCCGGAAATGCCGGAGTCCAGCGGCCTGCTCTTCACGTCCAGGCGCAGGAAGCGTGGCTGGCTGGCGCCGCCAGCGCGCTGGGTCAGCCTGAGCAGGGCGTAGCGGCCGTTGTAGGCGTTGTGCAGGCTTTCCAGCGAGGGCGTCGCCGAGCCGAGGACGATGGGCACGTCTTCCTGACGGGCGCGTACCAGCGCGAGATCACGAGCGTGATAGCGCAGGCCTTCCTGCTGTTTATAGGAGGCATCGTGCTCTTCGTCGACGATGATCAGTCCTGGATTCTTCATCGGTGTGAACAGCGCCGAGCGCGTGCCGATGATGATGTCGGCCTCGCCATCGCGCGCAGCCAGCCAGGCGTCCAGGCGCTCGCGGTCGTTGACTGCCGAATGCAGCAGGGCGATACGGGCGTTGAAGCGGCGCGAGAAGCGGTCGAAGGTCTGCGGGCCGAGGTTGATCTCGGGAATCAGCACCAGCGCCTGCTTGCCGGCTTGCAGGCACTGATGGATCAGTTGCAGGTAAACCTCGGTCTTGCCGCTGCCGGTGATGCCTGCCAGCAGGAAGGCATTGAACTGACCCCAGCCCGACGCCACGGCATTCACGGCGGCGCGCTGTTCGCCGTTGAGCGGCAGCTCCGGCTGGGCGAGCCAGTGCGCCGGTTTCGCATGGGGTTGGGTGCGGCGTACCTCGACACGCACCAGGCCTTTTTCATGCAGCAGCTGCAGGCTGTCGCGGTTGAGCTGCAACTGGCTGAGCAGGCTGTGAGGGACGCCGTGTGGATGCTGTGCCAGCGCCTTCAGTGCGTCACGCTGGCGCGGCGCTCGGGCAAGACGCGGGTCGTCGAGGCTGGCACCGGCATTGGCCATCCAGAAACGCTCCTGGCGGGTTTCCGCAGGTTCGCCCTGGCGCAGCAATACGGGCAGCGCCCAGCTCAGGGTGTCGCCGAGGCTGTGCTGGTAATACTGCGCTGTCCACAGACACAGCTTGAAGAGCGGGGCGGGAAGTGGCGGGCGAGCATCGAGCAATTCCAGCGCTGGCTTGAGCTTGTCCGCCGGCACTTCGCTCTGGTTGTCGACTTCCACCAGGACGCCGATCATCTCGCGTCGGCCGAACGGCACGCGCAGGCGTATGCCAGGTTGTAGCGCACTGCGTGGCACGCCGACTGGGGCGCGGTAGTCGAACAGGCGGCGCAGTGGCGAGGGGAGGGCGAGGCGCAGGATCAGGTCGGGCAAGCCAGAAGCTCCATTGACAGGCGGGCGATCTTAGCAT
The DNA here is from genome assembly GCA_045291465.1 of Ectopseudomonas oleovorans. GTDB lineage: Bacteria > Pseudomonadota > Gammaproteobacteria > Pseudomonadales > Pseudomonadaceae > Aquipseudomonas > Aquipseudomonas oleovorans_B. Next base: position 985,280 of record CP152345.1, read on the forward strand.
GCGACGGTCGGCGCCTTGTGTCGCTTGCATCGCCTCGCGTGTCTGGTAAGATGCGCGGCCTATTTCTGTGCGGTGCCTGACATGGGTCGGGTGGCGGCACGACTACCCCGAGGAAAGCACCATGAAAGCCGATATCCATCCGAACTACGTCGAAATCGACGCCACCTGCTCCTGCGGCAACGTCATCAAGACCCGCTCCACCATTGCCAAGAACCTGAGCCTGGACGTTTGCTCCGAGTGCCACCCGTTCTACACCGGTAAGCAGAAAGTGCTGGACACCGGCGGCCGTATCGACCGCTTCAAGCAGCGCTTCGGTGTGTTCGGCGCCAAGTAAGCGGCCGAACGACAACGGAAACCGGCATGAGCCATTCCGTCGTACTGAAAAAGGCGTCCCTGGTGGGCGCCTTTTTCGTTTTCGTCGCCTGGACCGGCCTGGCACAGGCGTTCTGTCCGCTGCGTGATGGCCTGGCGCAGGTCGCCGTGCGTCAGGTGGTCGATGGCGATACCGTGCGCCTGGCCGATGGCCGCAGCATTCGTCTGATCGGCATCAATGCTCCTGAGTTGGGTCGCAAGGGGCGCAGTGACGAGCCTCATGCCGTACAGGCCAAGCGCCGTCTGCAGGCGCTGATCGATGCCAGTGACGGCCGTGTCGGGCTGCTGTATGGCAAGCAGCGCAAGGATCGTTACGGGCGCACCCTGGCGCATCTGTATGACCGTCATGGGCGCAACCTCGAAGCGCAACTGTTGGGCGAAGGACTGGGTTTCATGGTCGCTTTCGCGCCCAACGGTGCGCTGGTCAATTGTCAGGCAGCGGCTGAGCGTCAGGCACGCCGCCAGCGTCTCGGCCTGTGGCGCACCGATCAGGTGAAGGCGGCCGGCCAGCTGAAGGGGGGTGGTTTCGCCTTGCTTGGCGGGCGCGTGACCGGCGTGCAGCGCAATGGCGGTGGTATCTGGCTCGACCTCGAGGGTGGGCGGGTGCTGCGCGTGGCGCCGGAGCTGCTCGCTGAGTTCGATGAGCGCGGCTTGCAGGTGCTCAAGGGGCGGCGGGTGGAGGCGCGTGGCTGGGTCATCGACCGTCAGAGCCGCGGCGGCTTGAAATCCGGGCAGGCACGCTGGATGCTGCCACTCACCCACCCGGCGATGCTGGAGGTGTTGCCATGATGCGCGTTCTGGCGCTGTGCCTGATCTGCATGGGGTTGACCGGTTGTGCGGTCAACCCGGCTACCGGCCGCAACGATTTCGTCATGATGAGCGAGCGCCAGGAGCTGGATCTCGGTGCGCGCTACAACCAGGAAATCCTCAAGCAGTACCCCCGCTACGAAGACGCCAGGCTGCAAGCCTATATCCAGCGTGTGGGGGAGCGGGTGGCGCGCAACAGCCACCGCAATCAGCTCAACTATGTCTTCACTCTGGTCGACAGTCCCGACATCAACGCGTTCGCCCTGCCCGGCGGCTACATCTATATCCACCGTGGGCTGCTGGCCTATCTCAATTCCGAGGCCGAGCTGGCTGCCGTGCTCGGGCATGAGGTCGGTCACGTCACGGCGCGCCACAGCGTTCGTCAGCAGAGTCAGTCCACGGCCTGGGGGCTGCTCGGCCAGGCGGCAGCCATCGGCACCGGCGTTGGTGCGCTGGGTGATCTGACCAATGTCATGGGCAATGCCTTCGTGCGCGGTTATGGGCGCGACATGGAACTGGAGGCCGATGGTCTGGGGGCTCAGTACCTGGCGCGTGGTGGTTACGATCCGCAGGCGATGATCGAAGTGGTCAAGGTGCTCAAGAGCCAGGAGGACTTCGCGCGCGAGCAGGCGGCCAGGCGCGGCGAGGCGCCAGCAAGCGGCGGTTATCACGGCCTGTTCGATACCCATCCAGACAACGACCGACGTTTGCAGGAAGTGATCGGCCCGGCCCGTGCCCTGGTCGGCGGCAATCAGGAAGTGGGGCGCGACACCTTCATGCAGATGCTCGACGGCCTGGTGTTCGGCGATTCGGCTGCCAGCGGGATTCGCCGGGGGCACAACTTCTATCATGGCGAGCTGGATTTCACCCTGAGTTACCCGCAGGGCTGGCAACTGGTCAATCGCCCGGATGTGCTGATCGGCCACACCGCCGACGAGCAAGCCTTCATCGCCATGACGCTGGAGGCCGCAGACCAGCAGTTGACCCCGGCCGAGTTCCTGCGCAAGCGCGCCGGCAATCAGCGCCTGGTAGCGGGCGAAGAGCTGCGCCTGGGCAAGCTGCCGGGGTACACCGCCGTGTTGCCGGGGCAATCGGCCAGGCGCGTGGCGGTGATCTATCGTGGGGACAGTGCCTATCTGTTCGTCGCCGCGGTGAAGGGACGGGCCTCGCTGGAAACCGAGGATCAGCGTTTCCTGGAGGTGATCCGCAGTTTCCGTCCGCTCAAGGCCTCCGAGCGCAAGCTGGCCGAGCCGGTGCGCTTGCGTCTGGTGCGAGCCAAGGCCGGGCAAAGCCTGGCGACGCTGGCCAGAGAGGTTCCATTGCCGCGTGATGGCGAAGCGCAACTGCGCCTGCTCAATGGCCTCTATCCCAGTGGTGAGCCGCGTGCTGGCGACTGGCTGAAAACGCTGCGCTAGGCACGCGATTCAATAGCGACCGAACGGTCTTGTGCAGCTGTATACAACTTGCGTATCCTCGGCCGCCTGCCCGTTCAACAGCCCCAAAAAGCGGAAATGCCACTATGTCAGATCTAAAAACTGCCGCTCTCGAATATCACGCTCAACCCCGCCCGGGTAAGCTGAGTGTCGAGTTGACCAAAGCCACTGCCACTGCCCGTGACCTGTCCCTGGCCTACAGCCCGGGCGTTGCCGAGCCGGTACGTGAAATCGCCCGCGACGCCGAACTGGCCTATCGCTACACCGGTAAAGGCAACCTGGTTGCAGTGATTTCCGATGGCACCGCCATCCTCGGTCTGGGTAACCTCGGCCCGCTGGCCTCCAAGCCGGTAATGGAAGGCAAGGGTGTTCTGTTCAAGCGCTTCGCCGGCATCGATGTCTTCGATATCGAGGTCGATTCCGAGAGCCCGCAGGCTTTCATCGACACCGTGAAACGCATCTCTATCACCTTCGGCGGCATCAACTTGGAAGATATCAAGGCCCCCGAGTGTTTCGAGATCGAGCGCGCGCTGATCGAGCAGTGCGACATCCCGGTATTCCACGATGACCAGCATGGCACCGCCATCGTCACCGCTGCCGGCATGCTCAATGCTCTGGAAATCGCCGGCAAGACCCTGGAGGAGGCGAAGATCGTCTGCCTGGGTGCCGGTGCTGCTGCCATCTCCTGCATGAAGCTGCTGGTGAGCATGGGCGCCAAGGTCGAGAACATCTTCATGATCGACCGCAAGGGCGTGATCCATGCCGGCCGTGACGACCTGAACCAGTACAAGGCCGTGTTCGCCACCGAAACCGACAAGCGCAGCCTGTCCGACGCCCTGGACGGTGCCGATGTGTTCGTCGGTCTGTCCGGTGCCAACCTGCTGAGCGCGGAAGATCTCAAGCGCATGGCGGCCAACCCGATCGTGTTCGCATGCTCCAACCCGGATCCGGAAATCAAGCCGGAGCTGGCGCATGCGACCCGCAACGACGTGATCATGGCAACCGGTCGTTCCGACTACCCGAACCAGGTCAACAACGTGCTGGGCTTCCCCTTCATCTTCCGGGGTGCGCTGGATGTTCGCGCCACCCGCATCAACGAAGAGATGAAGATCGCCGCTGCCCTGGCCCTGCGTGATCTGGCCAAGCTGCCGGTGCCGCAGGATGTCTGCGATGCCTATGGGGGTATCGAGCTGTCCTTCGGTCGCGAGTACATCATTCCGAAGCCGATGGATCAGCGTCTGATCACCGTGGTTTGCGATGCCGTGGCCAAGGCCGCCATCGAATCCGGCGTGGCGACCCTGTCCTATCCGAAGCACTATCCGCTGAAGTCGGTGGATGAGGTCTTCAACGGTTGAGCCGACTGGATGCAATGAACAAAAAACCCGCCTAGGCGGGTTTTTTGTTGTCTCTGGTTTGTGCCGTGAATGGCCATCGGATGATGGCCATGGGCGGGGCATGCTTCAGAACAGATCGAGGGGTGCCATCTCGTCAGCTGGCAGTGGGCTGCCTGGAATGCCCATGCCGGGCTCGAATTCGCTCATCGGAGGCGGCGAGTCCTCGCTCTTGAACAGTTCGAAGTAGGCATCCGGCGTGCCTGGGCTGGCTGCTCGGCCGCTGACCGGGTCGACGCGCAGGGTCAGCAGGCCCTTGGGTTCCTTCGGCAGGTGGTTGGGGCGATCCTTGAGCACGGCGCCCATGTAGTTCATCCAGATCGGCAAGGCCACTGTGCCGCCATACTCGTGGCGACCCAGGCTTTCCGGCTGATCGAACCCGGCCCACACCGTGGTCACGTAATCGGCGTTGTAGCCGGAGAACCAGCTGTCCTTCGACTCGTTGGTGGTGCCGGTCTTGCCGGCCAGGTCGTTGCGTCCCAGGGCGAGGGCGCGCCTGCCGGTACCGCGCTTGATCACATCCTGCAGCATGCTGGTCATGATGTAGGCCGTGCGCTCGTCGATGATCTGCTCGGCAACCCTGGGTTCTTCCAGCGGCAGTTCGGCGTTCGCGTTGACGGCGAGGTTGGCGCTATCGTCGACCGGTTCGCTGCCGGGTACACGAGCCGGGTTGGCGCGGAACAGTGGCTTGCCGTTGCGATCGTCGATGCGCTCGATCAGGTACGGTTCGATCTTGTAGCCGCCGTTGGCGAAGGTGGCCCAGCCTTCGGCGATTTCCATCGGCGTCAGGCTCGCGGTACCCAGGGCCAGCGAAAGGTTGCGTGGCAGATCCTGGGGGGCGAAGCCGAAGCGCTCGATATAGCGCAGGCTGCGATCGATACCCATGTCCTGCAGCAGGCGGATCGAGACCAGGTTGCGTGATTTGTACAGCGCTTCGCGCATGCGGATCGGGCCGAGGAAGGTGTTGTTGTCGTTCTTCGGCCGCCACTTCTGCGACAGGTAATCGTCGGAGAGGATGATCGGTGCATCGTTGACCAGAGTCGATGCCGTGTAGCCGCTGTCGAGTGCCGCGCTATAGATGAAGGGTTTGAAGCTGGAGCCGGGCTGACGCTTGGCTTGTACGGCGCGGTTGTAGTTGCTCTGGTCGAAGGAGAATCCACCGACCAGTGCCTGAATGGCGCCGCTGTAAGGGTCGAGTGAGACCAGCGCGCTCTGGGCGGCCGGTACCTGCATGAAGAGCAGGCTGCCATCGTCCTGGCGTTGCACGCGAACGATGTCCCCGATCTGGGCGACATCTGCCGGCTTTTGCGGGCGTGGGCCCAGGCTGTTGGTGTTGAGGAAGGGGCGTGCCCACTTCATGCTCTCCCAGGAAACCGCGTGTTCTTCGCCATTTCGGGTCAGCACGAGAATGCCGCTCTGTTCCACCTGGGTGACGACGGCAGGTTCCAGGCCGCCAATGGAGCGGAACTTGCCCAGCTCGGTGAGCCAGGTTTCGCGGGTCATGCCGGGCAGTCTGCTCTCCGGGCCGCGATAGCCATGGCGCTGGTCATAGCTGATCAGGCCTTCGCGCAGCGCGACATTGGCGACTTCCTGTAGATGGCTGGGAACCGTGGTGGTTACATTGAAGCCCTCGGTGTAGGCCTCGCTGCCATAGCGACCGACCATCTCGGCTCGCGCCATTTCGGCTATATAGGGTGCGCTGAGTTCCGGTGCCGGAACGTGGTGGCGGGCGTCGACCACTTCGGCCAGTGCCGATTCGTAGGTGGCCTGGTCGATCCGGCCAAGACGGTACAGGCGGCCCAGAATCCAGTCTCTGCGTTCCTTGGCGCGGGTTGGATTGACCAGCGGATTGTAGCGCGAAGGGGCCTTGGGCAAGCCTGCGATCATCGCCATCTGTGCCAGATTCAGGTCACGGATCGATTTGCCGTAATAAACCTGGGCGGCTGCTTCGATGCCGTAAGCGCGGTTGCCGAGATAGATCTTGTTGACGTAGAGCTCGAGGATTTCATCCTTGCTCAGTTCGCGTTCGATCTGCAGGGCCAGGAGAATCTCGGTGGCCTTGCGCGAGAAACTGCGTTCGCTGGTGAGGAAGAAGTTCTTCGCTACCTGCATGGTGATGGTGCTGCCGCCGCTCTGAATCTGGCCGCTTTTCAATAATTGCGTGGCAGCGCGCATCAGGCTGGTCACATCGACGCCATAATGATTGGCGAAATTATCGTCCTCGGCGGCCAGCAGGGCGCTTATGAAGTCCTTGGGTATTTCGTCGAAGCGAATGGGGGAGCGGCGCATTTCGCCGAATTCGGCGATCAGCTTGGCGTCGCTGCTGTAGACGCGCAGCGGTATTTGCAGCTGCACCTGGCGCAGTGACTCGACGGAGGGAAGGGTCGGGCTAAGATAAAGAAACGCACCGCTGAAACTGAGCAGCAGCCCACAGAAAACGGCAACGAAAGACCACCAGAAGAACTTCAGCAGGCGTATCAAAATGTTCGGAATTCCAAGTAAAAGAAAGAGTTAAGCAGGTGTCGAGGCGAAAAGGGAAAAGCTGATCACATTATAAGCGTTTTTTTTCCCGGGGAGCCATTTGCGCTTCTGTCAAGACTGATATTTAATGTGGAAAAACATAAATAGTCCGTAAGTCGCGGATGCCAATAGGAAAACGGTCGTGCTAGGGCTCTTCACTAAGAAAGCGAATACGCTGCTGGGGATCGATATCAGCTCGACTTCGGTCAAGCTCCTGGAATTGAGTCGCTCGGGAAGCCGCTACAAGGTAGAGGCTTACGCTGTCGAACCGCTTCCGCCCAATGCGGTGGTTGAAAAGAACATCGCTGAGCTCGAAGGCGTCGGGCAGGCGTTGTCGCGGGTTCTGGCCAAGGCCAAGTCCGGTGTCAAGACCGCAGCCGTCGCCGTTGCGGGCTCCGCAGTGATTACCAAGACCATCGAAATGGAAGCCGGGCTTTCCGACGATGATCTGGAAACCCAGCTGAAGATCGAGGCCGATCAGTACATCCCCTACCCCCTCGAAGAAGTCGCCATCGATTTTGAAGTGCAGGGGCCTGCTCCGCGCAATCCCGAGCGCGTCGAGGTTCTGCTGGCAGCCTGCCGCAAGGAAAACGTCGAAGTCCGTGAGGCTGCATTGGCGCTGGCAGGGTTGACCGCCAGGGTGGTCGATGTCGAAGCCTATGCGCTTGAACGTGCTTACGGTCTGCTGGAAGCCCAGTTGGGGGCTGGTCATGATGAGTTGACGGTCGCCGTGGTCGATATCGGCGCCACCATGACCACGCTGAGCGTGTTGCACAACGGACGCACCATCTATACCCGCGAACAGCTTTTCGGCGGCAAGCAGTTGACCGAGGAAATCCAGCGACGCTACGGCCTGTCGGTGGAGGAGGCTGGTCTTGCGAAGAAGCAGGGGGGCTTCCCGATGACTACGAAAGTGAAGTTTTGCAACCGTTCAAGGAAGCTGTCGTTCAGCAGGTCTCTCGCTCGCTGCAATTCTTCTTCGCAGGCGGGCAGTTCAACGATGTCGATTACATCCTGCTGGCAGGGGGAACTGCCTCCATCCCCGATCTCGATCGGCTGATTCAGCAGAAGATCGGTACGCAGACGCTCGTGGCCAACCCTTTCGCCGATATGGCACTAAGCGGCAAGGTCAATGCAGGTGCGCTGGCCAGTGATGCGCCTGCACTGATGATTGCCTGTGGTCTGGCGATGAGGAGTTTCGACTGATGGCGCGGATCAACTTACTTCCCTGGCGTGAGCAGCTTCGCGAAGAGCGCAAGCAGCGCTTCCTGGTCACGTTGGTCGGTGTGCTGGTTCTGGCTGCCGGCGTCATTTTCCTGGGTGACCAACTGCTCAATGGCGCGATCGATCAGCAGAATGCGCGCAACGAATTCATCCGGAAGGAAATTGCGGTACTGGATGCGCGCATCAAGGAAATCAGTGAGCTGAAGACTCGCCGCCAGCAACTGCTGGAGCGGATGAAGATCATTCAGGATCTGCAGGGTAACCGCCCCATCATCGGGCGCGTATTCGATCAGTTGGTAAGAACATTGCCGGACGGCGTGTACTTCACCAGCGTCAAGATGGTCGGGAAGAAGATCGATATCCTCGGTGCGGCCGAGTCCAACAATCGGGTTTCCAACCTGATGCGTAACCTGGACGCTTCCGAGTGGCTGGAGGCCCCCAACCTGACTCAGGTCAAGGCCACCACGGCTGGCGCGCTGGATCAGGCCAATGTCTTTCAGTTGAGTGTGCAGCAGACTCAGCCTGCAGCCGAGGTAGTCGAGGGTGAGAAGAAATGAGCCTGGCCGAATCCATTGAAAGTCTGCGCAAGTTCGATCTGAGCGATCTCGATGTCAATAACGTAGGTTCCTGGCCGAGTGCGGTGAAGGGGGTGATCTTTGTCCTCTTCTTCGTGGCGCTGCTCGGGGCGGGTTATTACTTTCACCTGAGTGATCTGCGCGATCAGCTCGATAGCATCACCTCGGAAGAGGAAAGCCTGAAACAGCAGTTTTCCAGCAAGGCATTCCAGGCAGCCAACCTCGAGGCCTACAAGGAGCAGATGAAGGAGATGGAAGTCTCCTTCGGTGCCTTGTTGAGGCAGTTGCCGAGCGATACCGAGGTGCCAGGGCTGCTGGAAGACATCACCCGAACCGGGCTGGGGAGTGGCCTGGAATTCGAGGAGATCAAGCTGCTGCCGGAAGTGACGCAGCAGTTCTACATCGAGCTGCCGATCCAGATCGTGGTAATGGGCAGCTACCATGACCTTGCCACCTTCGTCAGTGGTGTGGCCAGCCTTCCTCGTATCGTGACCTTGCACGACTTCGAAATAAAACCGGTGGATAAGGAAGGTTCGTCTTCCGCGTTGCGGATGAGCGTCCTGGCGAAGACTTATCGTTACAACGATAAGGGGCTGGAAAAATGAAAACGTTGAAACTGGTTTTCCTGACTTGTTTTTCCTTTTCCTTGCTGGGTTGCAGTGGGGGTGACTTTTCGGATCTTCAATCATTCATGGATGAGGTGCGTGCCAGGCCCAAGGGCTCGATCGAGCCGCTGCCCAAGTTTCTTCCCTATGAGGCCTTTACCTACAGCGCCGCTGCGTTGCGCAGCCCTTTCCAGCCTCCGGTGAAGGTGGATACGCTCAGTCGCGCCAAGGGCGCTCCTGAAGTCCGCCCTGACGAGACCCGGGTCAAGCAGTTCCTCGAGGGCTTCAATATCGAGGCGTTCGAAATGGTGGGGACACTTTCGAACGACAGCGGCTTCTTTGCGCTCGTGAGTGGGGCCGGGGGCGTTCATCGCGTCAAGGTTGGCGACTATCTGGGGAGAAACCACGGGCGGGTAGTGGCCGTGGACGAGTCCAAGATCGATGTGGTCGAAATAGTTCCGGATGGTGATCAGGGTTGGCTTGAAAGGCCGCGCAGCCTAACGCTCAAAGAGCGCTCTTGATAGGCGGGAACCTATATGAAGAAGAATTATCAGTCTGCACAACGGAAGCATGTAATGAATAACTCGTTCTCGCGATTCGGTCTGTCTGTTGCGGCCTTTTTATTGTCGCCGGCCCTGCTTGCAGCCAGCTTGAACAATCTGGATGTTGCTGCATTGCCGGGGGATCGGGTCGAGCTGAAACTGACGTTCGATGAGCCCATTACGGCGCCGCGTGGCTATACCATCGAGCAGCCGGCGCGTATTGCTCTTGATCTGCCGGGCGTGTCCAGTCGCCTGGGCACCAAGAATCGCGAGATAGGCATGGGGAATGCGCGCAGTCTGACCGTGGTCGAGGCCAAGGATCGGACGCGCCTGATCGTCAACTTGACGAACCTGGCTCCCTACACCACCCGGGTCGAAGGCAATACCCTGTTCGTGGTCGTGGGCGATGGTCAACCTCTGCCGCGCCTGCCGTCGCCGCCCCGGTCGTAAGCACCGCGCCTGCCGTTTCGGCGCCTGTTTCGCGCGCTGTGGCGGGTGTTCGGGCGGTGAGCGACATCGACTTTCAGCGTGGCGAGCAGGGTGAGGGAAACATCGTGATTTCCCTGTCTGACTCCAAGATCAGTCCGGATGTGCAGGAGCAGGGCGGGAAGATCCGCATCGACTTTCCCAAGACCCAGTTGCCGGAGTCGCTGCGTGTTCGGCTGGACGTGAAGGATTTCGCGACACCGGTACAGTTCGTCAATGCCAGTGCTTCCGCGGATCGTGCGAGCATCGTCGTCGAGCCAACCGGGCTCTATGACTATCTGGTATTCCAGACGGACAACAAGCTGACGGTCAGCGTGAAGCCCCTCACCGAAGAGGAAGCGGTACACCGCAAGGCGGATCGTTTCACCTACAGCGGTGAGAAGCTTTCCCTCAACTTCCAGGACATCGATGTGCGCTCGGTGCTGCAGCTGATCGCGGATTTCACGGATCTGAACCTGGTCGCCAGCGATACGGTTCGTGGCAACATCACCCTGCGTTTGCAGAACGTGCCATGGGATCAGGCGCTGGATCTGGTGCTCAAGACCAAGGGCCTCGATCAGCGCAAGGTTGGTAACGTGCTGATGGTCGCGCCAGCGGACGAGATTGCGGCCCGCGAGCAGCAGGAACTGGCCGTGCAGAAGCAGGTGGCCGAGCTTGCCCCGCTGCGCAAGGACATCATCCAGCTGAACTACGCCAAGGCATCCGACATTGCCAAGCTATACGAAGAAGGCTCCTCGGGCACTCTCAAGGACGACATGCGTGGCTCGGTGATCTATGACGATCGCACCAACAGCCTGATCGTGACTCTGACTCAGGAGCGTATCGACGAGCTGCGTCGTATCGTCACTCAACTGGACATTCCGGTTCGTCAGGTGATGATCGAGGCCCGGATCGTCGAGGCCAACGTCGACTACGACAAGGCGCTGGGCGTTCGTTGGGGCGGCAACTTCTGGGTCGGTGACAAGTGGAACGCCTGGGGCAAGAATGGCAACCTGGGTGTGGAAGAAGGTGCCGATGGTCAGCAGGTAGGCCGTTTCCCTGGTATTCGTGAAACGCCTCTCAACACCCCCTTCGTCGACCTCGGCGTTTCCGGCAGCACCTCGGGTATCGGTATTGGCTTCGTGACGAACAACACCATTCTCGACATGCAACTGAGCGCCATGGAGAAGTCCGGCTCTGGTGAGGTCGTGTCCCAGCCCAAGGTCGTGACCTCCGACAAGGAGACGGCGAAGATCCTCAAAGGCACCGAGGTGCCGTATCAGGAAGCGAGCTCCAGCGGTGCGACCAGTACGTCCTTCAAGGAGGCCGCGCTGTCTCTTGAAGTGACGCCGCAGATCACCCCGGACAACCGCGTTCTCATGGAGGTCAAGGTTACCAAGGATGCGCCTGATTTCTCGGTGGCCTCCTCCACGGGCGGTATCCCTGCGATCAACAAGAACGAGGTCAATGCGAAGGTACTGGTGGCAGATGGCGAGACCATCGTCATCGGTGGTGTATATTCCAACACCCAGTCCAAGTCGGTGGACAAGGTGCCTTTCCTGGGCGACCTTCCCTTTATCGGTCGGGTGTTCAAGCGTGACCTGGTTCAGGACAGAAAGGCAGAATTGCTTGTCTTCCTCACTCCGCGCATCATGAACAACCAAGCCATTGCCGTGAATCGATGACCTAAGTGCGGAATGTAATCCTCGTTGGCCCGATGGGCGCTGGAAAGAGCACCATCGGGCGTTTGCTTGCCAAAGAACTGCGTTTGCCTTTCAAGGACTCCGACAAGGAGATCGAGCAGCGTACGGGTGCCGATATTCCCTGGATTTTCGATGTCGAGGGAGAGCAGGGTTTTCGTGAACGGGAGCAGGCGGTGATCGCCGAACTTGCCGTGCAGGATGGCCTGGTACTCGCCACCGGCGGTGGTGTGGTGATGCGTGAGGCGAATCGCCAGGCGCTGCACGCCGGCGGTCGTGTCGTGTATCTGCATACCTCCGTCGAGCAGCAGATCGATCGGACATCCCGTGATCGCAACCGCCCCTTGCTGCGAACCGCCAATCCGGCTCAGGTTCTTCAGGATCTGATGACGATGCGTGACCCTCTGTATCGGGAGGTTGCCGATATCGTGATCGAAACGGACGAGCGTCCGCCGCGGATGGTCGTTCAGGAAATTCTCTCGCGCCTGGAAGCCCTGTCGCCCCGTTAAAGCGCGGGGCGAACTGCGTTATCCTAGAGCCCTTTTTATCCTGGGGGCCTCATGCAGACTCTTCACGTTGAACTCGGCGAGCGCAGTTATCCCATCTATATCGGTAGTGGGCTGCTCGCGCGCCCCGAGTTGCTGACTCGGCACATAGCGGGTCGGCAGGTCGCGATAGTGACCAATGAAACCGTCGCCCCTCTTTATCTGCAAGCCCTGAAGCAGGCTCTGGAAGGTTTCAGTATCGCGTCGGTGGTGCTGCCCGACGGTGAGTCCTTCAAGAACTGGGAAACGCTGCAATTGATATTCGATGGCCTGCTGACCGCTCGCCATGATCGACGCACCACGGTCGTTGCCCTGGGCGGCGGCGTGATTGGTGATATGGCCGGTTTTGCGGCGGCCTGCTATCAGCGGGGGGTGGATTTCATTCAGGTTCCGACGACCCTGCTGTCGCAAGTCGACTCCTCCGTGGGTGGCAAGACCGGGATCAACCATCCGTTGGGCAAGAACATGGTGGGCGCGTTCTACCAGCCCAGGGCGGTATTGATCGATACGGCCAGCTTGCAGACCCTGCCAGCTCGTGAGCTATCTGCCGGTTTGGCCGAAGTGATCAAGTACGGCCTGATCTGCGACGAGCCCTTTCTTGGCTGGCTGGAGGCCAACATGACTGCATTGCGCAGTCTGGATCAGGCTGCCCTGACCTATGCGATCGAGCGTTCCTGTGCTGCCAAGGCGCGTGTGGTTGGCGCCGATGAGCGCGAGTCAGGTGTCCGCGCGACACTCAACCTGGGGCATACATTCGGCCATGCGATCGAGACGGAGCAGGGCTATGGTGTCTGGCTGCACGGCGAGGCCGTCGCGGCAGGAACGGTCATGGCGCTGGAGATGTCCTATCGGCTGGGCTGGCTGACGGCCGCCGAGCGTGACCGTGGTGCTCGCCTGTTGCAGGCTGCCGGTTTGCCGATCGTGCCGCCGCAGGACATGACGCCCGAGCAGTTTCTCGAACACATGGCGGTAGACAAGAAGGTGCTGGACGGGCAGTTGCGTCTGGTGTTGCTCAAGCGCATGGGGGAAGCCGTAGTGACCGCCGATTACCCGCGTGAAATTCTCGACGCCACGCTACGTAGCGATTACGTGGCGCTGGCTCAGTCGTTCAACTCTTGAAGAGTGATCCATGACCAGTCTGCATGCTGACGAAGCTTTCCTGGCGCATTACCAGTTCAGTCACGACCCGTTCGCGCCGCGAGTGCCCGGTTTCAAGTTCTTTCCTGCGCAGCGCAAGCCCGTGCTGGGGCAGTTGCACCACCTGGCGCGTTACAGCCAGTTGCTGTTGGCAGTCGTCGATCCGCAAGGCAGCGGCAAGACGTTGCTGCGCCAGGCCCTGGTCGCCAGCACCAACAAGCAGGCGGTGCAGAGCATTGTCATTGCCCAGGGTGTGACCGGCAGCGATGCGCTTCTGCGCCAGGTGGCTCTTGGGCTTTCCGTGGCGAACGCGGATATGCGTTCGGTTCTGGCGCAGGTCGGGCAACTGGCGTTGACCGGGCAGGAGGTGTATCTGCTGATCGATGATGCCGATCAGTTGGATGACTCGGCACTGAAGAGCGTACTGGCGCTGGCTGCCGGTAATTCGGAGGGGCGGCCTCATGTGTTTCTCTTTGCCGAGCATGGGTTGCTCGATCGTCTCGAGGCGCTGAGTGGTGGTGAGGAGTCCTATCACGCCATCGAATTGCAGCCTTATGGCGAGGATGAAACCCGTGAATACCTCGCCCAGCGCCTGGAGGGTGCGGGACAGGATATCGAGGTGCTGACGGACGAGCAGATCGAAGACATCCATCAGCGTTCTGGTGGCTGGCCGGGTGCTATCAATACAGAGGCGCGCGAGCTGCTGGTCGAGCAGATGCTGGCGCAGCGTTCCGGTGGGCGTTCGGCAGGCTTCTCGTTCGCGCTGCCGAAAAAGCATGTGCTCGCACTGGGCGTGGTATTGATCGGAGTGGCGGCTGCCTGGTTGATGCAGGGGCGTGATTCGCGGCCGGCAAGCGAGGCGCCGAGCAGTGCTTCGCTGCCGCTGCAGTCCACCGCGCCCGCTGCCGAGCAGGAGGGCGCCGCGCCGGCGCAGGCTCCGGTTCAGGCGCCGGCCATCGAGTTCGCCGGTAGCAGTCAGCCGCTGCCGTTGCCGCTGGTTGGCGAGTCGCAGACGGTCATTCGACAGCCGCTGGCCGAGGCGGCGGGGGAGGAACTGGATAATTTCGAGCCGCCTGCTTCGCCTGTGCCCTCGACCGTGCCGAGTGCTCCAATCGCTGCTGCACCTGCACCTGCACCTGTGGTCAAGCAACCCGAGCCTGCTGCGACCAAGTCTGCCGCCAAGCCGCCGGTCGCGACTCCGGCTCCAGCTCCGGCTCCAGCGCCTGCCCCGGCGCCCGCCCCGGCGCCCGCCAAGCCGGCGGTGTCGAGCGCAGCTGGCAACTGGTATGCGCAGCAGCCGGCTTCGCGCTTTGCCCTGCAGATCGCCGGTTCGCGTTCCGAGGCCAATATCCAGGCGCTGGTGCGTCAGGGCGGGGGTGAGTACCGCTACTTCAAGAAAATCCATCAGGGACAGCCGCTCTATGTGCTGACCTACGGTAGTTTTGCCACGCGTGATGCCGCCCAGGCGGCTGTCAAAACCCTGCCCGCCAAGCTGCAGGCAGGCAAGCCCTGGCCTCGCACCCTGGGTAGCATTCAGCAGGAGATGAGCCGCTAGGAGCGCCCATACCCCAATATGACCGCCTGGTCGTTAGCACGACCTTGCGGTCTTATCCTTCGTTTTTGCGACATAAATTTTCACCCCCTCGTCACTAAAATTTGTGACGAGATGGGTGGATATGTACAATGACCTCCCTTTTGCCTGCGCAAAGCTGGCCCGTGCCCGCTTTTCGGGTTTAAGTCATTGAATTAGAAAGTAATTTGCCTGAGGTCTAGGCAGCCTGGTGAGAGTTTCCCCTATGAAAGCAGGTTTGTACCGTCCTGATGAGTTCAAGGATAACTGCGGCTTCGGCTTGATCGCCCATATGCAAGGTGAGCCTAGTCATCACCTGCTCAAGACCGCTATTGAGGCCCTCACCTGCATGACTCACCGCGGCGGTATCAACGCCGACGGCAAGACCGGTGATGGCTGCGGCCTGCTGATCCAGAAGCCCGATCAATTCCTGCGCGCTATCGCTCAGGAGCAATTCGGTGTCGAATTGCCTGCGCAATATGCCGTGGGCATGGTGTTCTTCAATCAGGATTCGGCCAAGGCCGAGACCGCGCGCGAGAACATGAACCGTGAAATCCTCGCGGCCGGCCTGCAACTGGTGGGCTGGCGCAAGGTGCCGATCGACACCAGTGTCCTCGGTCAGCTGGCGCTGGAGCGCCTGCCGCAGATCGAGCAGGTGTTCATCGGCGGCGACGGCCTGTCCGACCAGGAGTTCGCCATCAAGCTGTTCAGCGCCCGTCGCCGCTCGTCGGTGGCCAATGCCGACGACAGCGACCACTACATCTGCAGCTTCTCGCACAAGACCATCATCTATAAAGGCCTGATGATGCCGGCGGATCTGCAGCAGTTCTACCCGGATCTGGGTGACGAGCGCCTGCAAACCGCGATCGCGGTTTTCCACCAGCGTTTCTCCACCAACACCCTGCCGAAGTGGCCGCTGGCGCAGCCCTTCCGTTACCTCGCGCACAACGGCGAGATCAACACCATCACGGGCAACCGCAACTGGGCGCAGGCTCGCCGCACCAAGTTCGCCAACGAGCTGATCCCCGATCTCGACGAACTCGGCCCGCTGGTCAACCGTGTCGGCTCCGACTCCTCGAGCATGGACAACATGCTGGAGCTGATGGTCACCGGCGGCATCGACCTGTTCCGTGGCCTGCGCATGATCATTCCGCCGGCCTGGCAGAACGTCGAGACCATGGACGCCGACCTGCGTGCGTTCTACGAATACAACTCCATGCACATGGAGCCCTGGGACGGCCCGGCCGGCGTGGTGCTGACCGACGGTCGCCATGCCGTGTGCCTGCTCGACCGTAACGGTCTGCGCCCGGCGCGCTGGGTTACCACGAAGAACGGCTACATCACCCTGGCCTCGGAAATCGGCGTGTGGGACTACCAGCCCGAGGACGTCATCGCCAAGGGGCGTGTCGGCCCGGGGCAGATCCTCGCCGTCGATACCGAAACCGGCCAGGTGCTGGACACCGAGTCCATCGACAGCCGCCTGAAATCGCGTCACCCCTACAAGCTGTGGCTGCGCAAGCATGCACAGCGCATCAAGGCGACGCTGGAAGACCGCGACCACGGTTCGGCCTTCTATGATCCGGATCAGCTCAAGCAGTACATGAAGATGTTCCAGGTCACCTTCGAGGAGCGTGACCAGGTGCTGCGTCCGCTCGGCGAGCAGGGCCAGGAAGCGGTCGGTTCGATGGGCGACGACACGCCGATGGCCGTGCTCAGCCAGCGCGTGCGTTCGCCGTACGATTACTTCCGTCAGCAGTTCGCGCAGGTCACCAACCCGCCGATCGACCCGCTGCGCGAAGCGATCGTCATGTCCCTGGAAATCTGCCTGGGCGCCGAGCGCAACATCTTCAGCGAGTCGCCGGAGCACGCCACCCGCGTGATCCTCAGCAGCCCGGTGATCTCGCCGGCCAAGTGGCGCGCGCTGATGAACCTGGATCGCCCGGGCTTCGACCGTCATGTCATCGACATGAACTACGACGAGACGCTGGGACTGGAAGCGGCCGTGCGCAACATGGCCGACCAGGCCGAGGAGGCCGTGCGTGCCGGCAAGGTGCTGCTGGTACTGACCGACCGTCACATCGCTCCGGGCAAGCTGCCGGCGCATGCCGCGCTGGTCACGGGTGCGGTGCACCACCGCCTGACCGAGAAAGGCCTGCGCTGCGACTGCAACATCCTGGTGGAGACCGCCACTGCGCGTGACCCGCACCACTACGCCGTGCTGCTGGGCTTTGGTGCTTCTGCGGTTTACCCGTTCCTGGCTTACGAAGTGCTGGGCGATCTGATCCGTACCGGCGAAGTGCTGGGCGATCTGTATGAGGTGTTCAAGTACTACCGCAAGGGCATCTCCAAGGGGCTGCTGAAGATCCTGTCGAAGATGGGTATCTCCACCGTCGCGTCCTACCGCGGCGCACAACTGTTCGAGGCCGTCGGCCTGGCCGACGAAGTCACCGAACTGTGCTTCCGTGGGGTGGCCAGCCGTATCCAGGGTGCGCGTTTCGTCGACATCGAAAGCGAGCAGAAGCTGCTGTCCCTCGAAGCCTGGAACAACCGCAAGGCGATCCAGCAGGGCGGCCTGCTCAAATTCGTCTACGGCGGCGAATATCACGCCTACAACCCGGACGTGGTGCGCACGCTGCAGGAAGCCGTACAGCAGGGCAACTACGCGAAGTACAAGGAATACTCGACGCTGGTCGATACCCGTCCGGTATCGATGATCCGCGACCTGCTCAAGGTCAGGGAGTCCGCCACGCCGATTTCCCTGGACGAAGTCGAGCCGCTGCAATCGATCTTCAAGCGCTTCGACGCTGCCGGTATCTCCCTCGGTGCGCTGTCGCCGGAGGCGCACGAGGCGCTGGCCGAGGCGATGAACCGTCTGGGTGGTCGCTCCAACTCCGGTGAGGGCGGCGAAGACCCGGCCCGCTACGGCACCATCAAGAGTTCCAAGATCAAGCAGGTCGCCACCGGCCGCTTTGGCGTGACCCCGGAATACCTGGTCAACGCCGAAGTGCTGCAGATCAAGGTGGCCCAGGGCGCCAAGCCCGGTGAGGGCGGCCAACTGCCTGGCGGCAAGGTCAACGGTCTGATCGCCAAGCTGCGCTACGCGGTGCCGGGCGTGACCCTGATCTCGCCGCCGCCGCACCACGACATCTACTCGATCGAAGACCTGGCGCAGCTGATCTATGACCTCAAGCAGGTCAACCCGAAGGCGCTGGTGTCGGTCAAGCTGGTGGCCGAAGCCGGTGTCGGTACCATCGCCGCCGGTGTGGCCAAGGCCTACGCCGACCTGATCACCATTTCCGGCTACGACGGTGGTACCGGCGCATCGCCGCTGACCTCGATCCGCTATGCCGGCGCGCCCTGGGAACTGGGCCTGGCCGAAACCCACCAGACCCTGCGCGGCAACGACCTGCGCGGCAAGGTGCGGGTGCAGACCGACGGCGGCCTGAAAACCGGCCTGGACGTCGTCAAGGCAGCCATCCTCGGTGCCGAGAGCTTCGGCTTCGGTACTGCGCCGATGGTGGCCCTGGGCTGCAAATACCTGCGTATCTGCCACCTGAACAACTGCGCCACCGGCGTGGCCACGCAGAACGACAAGCTGCGCAAGGATCACTTCATCGGCACCGTCGAGATGGTGATGAACTTCTTCACCTACGTCGCCGAGGAAACCCGCGAGTGGCTGGCCAGACTGGGCGTGCGCAGCCTGGAAGAGCTGATCGGGCGTACCGACCTGCTCGAAATGCTGCCGGGCGAAACCGCCAAGCAGGGCAACCTGGATCTGTCGCCGCTGCTGGCCAGCGCGCATATCCCGGCTGACAAGCCGCAGTTCTGCCAGGTGGCGAAGAACCCGCCGTTCGATGAAGGCCGCCTGGCCGAGCAGATGGTGGATCTGGCCAGGGACGCCATCGCCGGCAAGACCGGTGGCGAGTTCGATCTCAAGATCGGCAACTGCGACCGCTCCATCGGTGCGCGCATTTCCGGTGAGATCGCACGCGTGCATGGCAATCAGGGCATGAGTGACGCACCGATCACCTTCCGCTTCAAGGGCACTGCCGGTCAGAGCTTCGGCGTGTGGAACGCCGGCGGCCTGCACCTGCGTCTGGAAGGCGATGCCAACGACTATGTCGGCAAGGGCATGACCGCTGGCAAGATCGTCATCACCCCGCCTGCCGGCAGCCCGTTCGCCACCGAGGACAGTGCCATCATCGGCAACACCTGCCTGTACGGTGCCACTGGCGGCAAGCTGTTCGCCACCGGTACCGCGGGCGAGCGTTTCGCCGTGCGCAACTCCGGCGCCCACGCCGTGGTGGAAGGTACTGGCGATCACTGCTGCGAATACATGACTGGCGGTTTCGTCTGCGTACTGGGCAAGACCGGCTACAACTTCGGCTCGGGCATGACCGGCGGTTTCGCCTACGTGCTCGACCTGGACAACGGCTTCTACGACCGCGTCAACCACGAACTGGTGGAAATCCAGCGCATCAACAACGAAGCGATGGAGGCCTACCGCAGCCACCTGGAAAGCGTGCTCGCCGAGTACGTTGAAGAGACCGGCAGCGAGTGGGGCCAGAACCTGCTGGAAAACCTGGACGATTACCTGCGCAAGTTCTGGCTGGTGAAACCGAAAGCGGCCAGTCTGAAGTCGCTGCTGTCCAGCACCCGTGCCAACCCGCAATAAGAATGCGCCTGAAGTGGTTTGATGAGGTAATGCAATGACTGAACGTCTGAATAACGACTTCCAGTTCATCGAAGTCGGGCGCAAAGACCCGAAGAAGAAACTGCTGCGTCAGCGCAAGAAGGAGTTCGTCGAGATCTACGACAACTTCAAGCCGGCGCAAGCTGCAGACCAGGCGCATCGCTGCCTGGGCTGCGGCAACCCGTATTGCGAGTGGAAGTGCCCGGTGCACAACTTCATTCCGAACTGGCTCAAGCTGGTGTCGGAAGGCAACATCCTGGCTGCCGCCGAGCTTTCGCACCAGACCAACACCCTGCCGGAAGTCTGCGGCCGCGTGTGCCCGCAGGATCGCCTGTGCGAGGGCGCCTGTACCCTCAATGATGGCTTCGGCGCGGTGACCATCGGTTCGGTGGAGAAGTACATCACTGATACCGCCTTCGCCATGGGTTGGCGCCCGGACATGTCCAGGGTCAAGCCGACTGGCAAGCGTGTCGCGGTAATCGGTGCAGGTCCGGCCGGCCTGGGCTGTGCCGACGTGCTGGTGCGCAACGGCGTGACCCCGGTGGTGTTCGACAAGAACCCGGAAATCGGTGGCCTGCTGACCTTCGGTATCCCCGAGTTCAAGCTGGAAAAGACCGTGCTCAGCCGCCGCCGTGAAGTTTTCACCGGCATGGGCATCGAGTTCCGCCTGAACACCGAGATCGGCAAGGACGTGACCATGCAGCAACTGCTGGATGAGTACGATGCCGTGTTCATGGGCATGGGCACCTACACCTACATGAAGGGTGGTTTCCCGGGCGAAGACCTGCCGGGCGTCTACGACGCGCTGGACTTCCTGATCGCCAACGTCAATCGCAACCTGGGCTTCGAGAAGTCGCCGGAAGACTTCATCGATATGAAAGGCAAGCGTGTCGTGGTGCTCGGCGGTGGTGACACCGCGATGGACTGCAACCGTACTTCGATCCGTCAGGGGGCCAAGGCCGTGACCTGCGCCTACCGCCGTGACGAAGAGAACATGCCGGGCTCGCGCAAGGAAGTGAAGAACGCCAAGGAAGAGGGGGTTAAGTTCCTCTTCAACCGTCAGCCCATCGCCATCGTCGGCGACGGCAAGGTGGAAGGCATCAAGGTGGTCGAGACCCGT
Source organism: Ectopseudomonas oleovorans (assembly GCA_045291465.1). Lineage (GTDB taxonomy): Bacteria > Pseudomonadota > Gammaproteobacteria > Pseudomonadales > Pseudomonadaceae > Aquipseudomonas > Aquipseudomonas oleovorans_B. Next base: position 1,005,979 of record CP152345.1, read on the forward strand.
CTCGGCGAGCCGGATGCCCGTGGCCGCCGCAGCCCCGAGCCGATCCCGGGTTCCGAGGAAGTCATCCCGGCCGAGGCCGTGCTGATCGCCTTCGGTTTCCGTCCGAGCCCGGCGCCCTGGTTCGAGCAATTCGAGATCCAGACCGACAGCCAGGGCCGCGTCGTGGCGCCCGAGCAGTCGCAGTTCAAGCACCAGACCAGCAACCCGAAGATTTTCGCCGGTGGCGACATGGTGCGTGGTTCCGACCTGGTGGTGACGGCGATCTTCGAAGGCCGCAACGCCGCCGAAGGCATCCTCGACTACCTCGGCGTCTGATTCGTCTCGTACCTGCGCGGCTGCGACCTGCCTGGTCGATAGTCGCGCGGGTCGATGGCGAAACTCTCCAGGCGTGAGCGCAGGGTGGTGGGCTTGAGCTCCAGCAACCGCGCCGCGCCGTCCTTCCCCGATATCCTGCCGGCGCAGGCACTGAGCGCCGCGATCAGGTTTTCACGCATCTGCCGGCGTTGTTCGCCCTGGGTGAGAATCCGCATTTCCTGTTCCGGCGCTCGCTGTGACACGGCTTCGCTGCTGCTGTCGTTCGGCAGGTCGAGGCGCAGCCTCGATCCGGGGGAAATGATCACGGCGCGTTCGATCAGATTCTCCAGCTCACGAATGTTGCCCGGCCAGGAATAGGCCTGCAGGCGCTGGATGTCGGCCAGGCGCAGGCTGGGCTCGGTGCGGTTGAGCTGGCGACAGACGCGGCTGAGAAAGTGCTGCGCCAGGGGCGGGATGTCCTCCGGACGCTGACGCAGCGGCGCCGACTCGATGGGGAAGACGTTGAGGCGAAAGTACAGGTCTTCGCGGAAACGTCCGGCGCGCACTTCCTGGCGCAGGTCGCGGTTGGTGGCGGCGATCACCCGCACGTCCACCTGGCGGGTGCGGGTATCGCCGACCCGTTCCAGCTGTTGTTCCTGCAGGACGCGCAGCAGCTTGCTCTGCAGCTCCAGGGGGATTTCGCCGACCTCGTCGAGAAACAGCGTGCCGCCGTCGGCCAGCTCGAAGCGCCCGACCCGGTCATTCAGCGCGCCGGTGAAGGCGCCACGGATATGGCCGAAGAACTCGCTCTCGAACAGTTCGCGAGGTACCGCTGCGCAGTTCACCCGGATCAGCGGCCTGCGACTGCGCTCGCTGTTGTCGTGAATGGCGCGGGCAATCAGCTCTTTGCCGGTGCCGGACTCGCCGGTGATCAGCACGTTGGCGCCGGTGGGGGCGACCAGTTCGATCTGATGGATCACCTGCTGCATGGCTGCGCTGCGCCCGACCAGGTCGTGCTGGGCATACTCGCCACGAATTTCTTCCTGCAGGTAGGCATTCTCCAGCTCCAGGCGTTGCTTGAGCTGCTGCACCTCGCTCAGTGCCTGGCGCAGGCGGCGCTCGGTTTCCAGGCGTTCGCTGATGTCGCGAAACACCACCACGGCGCCGACCAGTTCGCCGTCGTCACGCAGCGGCGTGCTGGTGTAATCCACCGGTATCGGCTTGCCGTCCTTGTTCCAGAACACCTCGTCGGCCACCTGGTGCACTTCGCCGTCGTTGAACGCGGCGTAGATCGGGCAGGTGTGACCGTCGTAGGTGCTGCCGTCGGGATGATGGTGGTGAATCAGGTCGTGAATGTTGTGGCCGATCAGGTCGTCGGCACGCCAGCCAAGGATGCGTTCGGCCGCCGGGTTGACGAAGGTGGTCTCGCCTTTGCGGTTGACGCCGTAGATGCCCTCGCCGGCGGCACCGAGAATCAGCTGATTCTGCCGTTCGAACTGGCGGAAGATGCGTTCCACGCCCTGCCATTCGAGCAGCCCCTGACGCTGATAGCGCTCGGCTTCGGCCAGCCCGCGCAGGGCATCGAGCCGGCGCCGCTGGTGAATCAGCAGGCCGAGCAGGGGCGCGCCCTGGTGCTCCAGTCGGCAACTATCGATTTCCACTTCAAGACGCTCGCCGTCCCGGCGCAGCAGGCCGAGGCCGTCGCGCCAGGCATGGCCGCGCACCTGGGCTTCTTCGGTGAAGGTCACCAGTGAGCCCAGGTCATGGGCCCAGAGATGGCTGGCGCGCAGTGCGAGCAGTTCCTCCAGCTGCCAGCCGAGTAGGGCGCAGCAGGCCGGATTGGCATGCAGGATGCGGTCGTAGGTCGGGTCGATGACCAGACTGGCGCTTTGCATGTGGTGCAGCAACAACTGGCTGGCGGTATTGGGATCGGGCATCTCGGGCCTCGCGGGATTGACCTTTCAGAGCATCATCCAAAGGGCGTGCCAGTTGACGAAATATCGTTTTTCGAGGTGACGAACCTTCGTGAATGACGAAATTCCGTTATTTTCTGATTGGTTAAAAATCCTTATTTTTCAATTATTTATTTTGCTCTGTGGGCTGGTACAGCTCCTGCAATAGCTGACATGAACCGGCCAGCAACGGCCCAGCCCAGTCAGCGCCCGCCTCACCAATTCGGGGCAGGCCATCGCAGGAGTGATCACGATGAGCGTCAACAGCCTGGACGATCCATTCAGCCCCGACAGCGAGCTGTCCCACGCCGCCGGGTGTGCCTGCCAGCGTTGCACGCCAAGTGCCGCTGCGCTGCCCGATGACAGCGAGGCCATGCTCGATCGTGCGGTGGAGAACGCCATCGTGCGCGGTGTGTTCGGCCACAACGACTTCTCCCGGCGCAGTTTCATGGGGATGATCGGTGGCGGTGTCGCGGCGGCGATCCTGGGCAGCCTGATTCCGCTGGATGCGGTCAAGGCGGCGGTCAAGGACAGCCTGGGCCCGCTGGAAAAGAAAAAGCTCAAGATCGGCTTCGTGCCCATCACCTGCGCCACGCCGATCATCATGGCCGAGCCCATGGGCTTCTACGCCAAGTACGGGCTGGAGGTGGAAACGGTGAAGACCGCGGGCTGGGCGGTGGCGCGCGACAAGTCGCTGGCCGGCGAATACGACGCCTCGCACATGCTCTCGCCGATGCCGCTGGCCATCAGCCTGGGGCTGGGGTCGACGCAGACGCCTTTCGTCATGCCGGCGCTGGAGAACGTCAACGGCCAGGCCATCGTGCTCGGCATGCAGCATCGGGACAAGCGTGATCCGAAGCTGTGGAAGGGCATGCGTTTCGGCGTGCCCTTCGAATACTCGATGCATAACTTCCTGCTGCGCTATTACGTCGCCGAGCATGGCCTGGATCCGGATCGTGACATCCAGATTCGTGTGGTGCCGCCACCGGAAATGGTCGCCAACCTGCGCGCCGGCAACCTCGACGGCTTCCTCTCGCCGGATCCGTTCAACCAGCGTGCGGTGTGGGAGAAGGTCGGCTTCATTCACCTGCTGACCAAGGAGTTGTGGCCGGGCCACCCGTGCTGCGCCTTCGCCTGTAGTCAACGCTTCGCCAGCGACAATCCCAATACCTATGGCGCGCTGCTGCATGCGCTGATCGATGCCACGCAATATTCCTCCAGGGCCGAGAACCGCAAGGCGGTGGCCGAGGCGATCTCCACCCGCAATTACCTCAACCAGCCGGTGCCGGTGGTGCAGCAGGTGCTTAGCGGGCGTTACGCCGATGGCCTGGGCAATATCCATGACGAGCCGCAGCGCATCGACTTCGATCCGTTCCCCTGGCAGTCGATGGCGGTGTGGATTCTCACCCAGATGAAGCGCTGGGGTTATCTGCAGGGCGATGTCGACTACCGCAACATCGCCGAGCGGGTGTTCCTCGCCGCTGATGCCGGCAAGGTGATGAGTGACCTGGGGCTGCCGGTGCCGGCGGATGCCTACAAGTCCTTCAGCGTGATGGGCAAGCCGTTCGATCCGGCCAGTCCGGACGCTTACCTGGCCAGCTTCGCCATGCGGAGGTCGTGATGAAAGCGTCCATTTCCCTGCGGGCGGCGATCCTGTCCGTAATTCTGCTGGTCATGCTGCTGGTGGTCTGGGAGGTGCTCTGTCGGGCACCGGCCAGTGCTGCGGTCAGCGCTGATGATGAATACGCCCTGCTGATGGGCGAGGCCGAGCAGGAGGCTCGCGTACCGCCGCCCTCGGTGGTACTGGCGCATGCCTACGCCGAGCTGAGCCAGCCGTTCTATGACAACGGGCCGAACGACAAGGGCATCGGCATCCAGCTCGCGCACTCGCTGTACCGGGTACTGACCGGCTACCTGCTGGCAGCGCTGGTGGCGATCCCGATCGGCTTCGTCATCGGTATGTCGCCGCTGATGTACCGGGCGCTCAACCCCTTCATCCAGATTCTGCGGCCAATCTCGCCGCTGGCCTGGATGCCGCTGGCACTGTTCGTGATCAAGGATTCGCAGACCTCGGCGATCTTCGTGATCTTCATCTGCTCGGTGTGGCCGATGCTGCTCAACACCGCCTTCGGTGTAGCGGGCGTGCGCCGCGACTGGATCAACGTCGCCCGCACCCATGAGCTGAGCCCGCTGCGCACGGCGTTCAGCGTGATCCTGCCTGCTGCCATGCCGACCATCCTCACCGGCATGCGCATCTCGGTGGGCATCGCCTGGCTGGTGATCGTCGCTGCCGAGATGCTCGTCGGTGGCACCGGCATCGGCTACTACGTGTGGAACGAGTGGAACAACCTGAACCTGGCCAGCGTGATCTTCTCGATCCTGATGATCGGCGTGGTGGGCATGCTGCTCGACCTTCTGCTGGGCAGCGTCGCCCGTCTCGTCAGCTATCAGGAGTGATGTCATGTCCCGTTATTTTCTCGATGCCCGCCGCCTGGCCAAGCGCTTTGCGCAACCCGGCAGCGAGCCGCTGACGGTTTTCGAAGACGTCAGCTTCGGCCTCGACCAGGGCGAGTTCGTCTGCATCATCGGCCATTCCGGCTGCGGCAAGTCCACCATCCTCAATGCCCTGGCCGGCCTCGACAGTTTCAGCGAGGGCACGCTGGAAATGGCTGGCAGGGAGGTCGCCGGGCCCAGCCTCGAACGCGGCGTGGTGTTCCAGAACTACAGCCTGCTGCCCTGGCTCAGTGCGCTGGAGAACGTCGAGTTCGGTGTGCGTGCGCGTTTTCCCCAGTGGTCGAAGGAACAGCGCCGTGCGCACAGCCGCAAGTACCTGGAGATGGTCGGCCTGGGCGGTTCCGAGGCGCGCAAGCCGGCGCAGCTGTCAGGCGGCATGCGCCAGCGCGTGAGCATCGCCCGCGCCTTCGCCACCCAGCCGCAACTGCTGCTGCTCGACGAACCCTTCGGTGCGCTGGATGCCCTGACCCGTGGCGTGATCCAGGACGAGCTGATCAGGATCTGGAGTGCAACCCGGCAGACGGTGTTCATGATCACCCATGACGTAGACGAGGCGATCCTGCTCTCCGACCGCATCCTGCTGATGACCAATGGCCCGCAGGCGCGCATCGCCGAGTCGGTGCGTATCGACCTGCCGAGGCCGCGCCAGCGTGACCAGGTGATTCATCACCCGGCGTACTACCGCATCCGCAATCACCTCGTGGACTTTCTGGTGAACCGCTCGCATGAGCTGCGAGGTCGCACCGTGGTCGACGAGCAGGGCTTCCCACCCGAGATCAACCCCGCCCTGGACGAGCCGGCAGCGGCCGCCAGGGTCGTACCTCTGACCCCCGTGAAGGAGTTTCACCATGGATAAGCAACAGATGCGCAGCACCATCATCGCCGCCAGAGAGCGCCTGGGCCTGGACTGGGCGGCGCTCGGCCAGGGCATCGGCATGTCGCCGGTGTGGACGACCTCGGCCTGCCTGGGCATGAACAGCATGCCCAAGGCTCAGGCCGATGCCCTGTGCGAGATGCTCGAATTGCCGGAGGAGGTCTCCGGTGCGCTGCAGGCTTTTCCGCACAAGCATTGGGACAAGGCCGTTCCCACCGACCCGCTGATCTACCGCTTCTACGAGATGATCAATGTCTACGGCGAGACCATCAAGGAGCTGATTCACGAGGAGTTCGGCGATGGCATCATGAGCGCCATCGACTTCAGCATGGACATTTCCCGCGTCGCCGACCCCAAGGGCGACCGTGTACAGATCGTGCTCAACGGCAAGTTCCTGCCCTATCGCAGCTGGTGAATCGTCGCGGCATATCGTCGCGATGGACAAAAGGCATGGCACCTGCCGTGCCTTTTGTTTTGTGCTCTGCGAAAATGCCCACACTTTTTTCGCTGGATGCTGCCATGACCGCCCTGAAGAACGACCGTTTCCTTCGTGCCCTGCTCAAGCAACCCGTGGATGTCACACCGATCTGGATGATGCGCCAGGCCGGCCGCTATCTGCCGGAGTACCGCGCGACCCGGGCCAAGGCCGGCGACTTCGTGAGCCTGATGAAGAATCCGGAGCTTGCCTGCGAGGTCACCATCCAGCCGCTGGATCGCTATCCGCAGCTGGATGCGGCGATCCTCTTCTCCGACATCCTGACCATTCCCGATGCCATGGGCCAGGGCCTGTACTTCGAGACTGGCGAAGGTCCGCGCTTCAGGAAGGTGGTGAGCAGCCTGGCCGACATCGAAGCGCTGCCGGTGCCGGATGCCGAGAAGGATCTGGGGTACGTGATGGACGCGGTACGCACCATCCGTCGCGAACTTGACGGCCGCGTACCGCTGATCGGTTTTTCCGGCAGCCCGTGGACGCTGGCCACCTACATGGTCGAAGGCGGTTCGTCGAAGGACTTCCGCAAGTCCAAGGCCATGCTCTACGACGATCCTCAAGCCATGCACGCGCTGCTCGACAAGCTGGCGCAGTCGGTGACGGCCTATCTGAACGGGCAGATCCTGGCGGGGGCGCAGGCGGTGCAGATTTTCGATTCCTGGGGGGCGCGCTGTCGGCTGCGGCCTATCAGGAATTCTCCCTGGCCTACATGAAGAAGATCGTCGACGGCCTGATCCGCGAGCACGACGGGCGCCGTGTGCCGGTGATCCTGTTCACCAAGGGCGGTGGCCTGTGGCTCGAATCCATGGCTGACAGCGGCGCCGAGGCGCTGGGCCTGGACTGGACGTGCGACATCGGCAGTGCCCGCGCCCGCGTCGGCGCCAAGGTCGCCCTGCAGGGCAACATGGATCCGGCGGTGCTGTACGCCAGACCGGAGGCGATTCGCGCCGAGGTGGCGCGCATTCTGGCGGCCTATGGCGCCGGCAGCGGCCATGTCTTCAACCTTGGCCACGGGATCACCCCGGAGGTCGATCCGGCCCACGCTGGGGCCTTCTTCGAGGCGGTGCACGAACTGTCCGCGCAGTATCACCAGTAAGGCGTCAGCAGGTCGCCAAGACCCGTTCCCGTCCCCCGCGAAGGCGGGCACGCTATCTGGATGCCCGCCTTCGCGGGCACGAGGGGTGTTTCAGCGCCTTGCTGGCGCTTCCCTTGGCGCCAGGCGCTCCTTCTTCTGGCGGGGTAGGTGCAGGCGCACGCTGATCAGGGTGTCCGTCGTGCCGTGCTCGAACAGGCTGTCGCTGGGGCTGGGTTTGCCGCCGAACAGCGATGGATTGCCAGAGAAACCCACCGGTTCCAGGGGCATGCCGCGTGGGCTCAGATCCAGTTGGCCATTGCCGTTGCTGTCCTGAAAGATCTGTACGGCATAGCGACCGGGGGCAGGTCGGCCAGGCGCAGCGGCGTTTGTGCAGCATGCAGTTCGCGCAGTCTGGGCTGCCAGTCAGGCTGGTCGGCGGGTACCAGTGCCAGGTGCAGGGTTGCCTGATCCTGTTTGCCTGCTACGTCGATCAGCAGGTCACCTGCCTGGAGCGTTTGGCAGGCGAGTAGCGGAACCAATAGGCAAACTTGGCACGGGCGGGTTACGGTTTGAAGAAGTCTCTGTGGCATAATCCGGACATTTTGCAGGGAATGCGCCGCGAATGCGTCATGTTTTAGTCGTCCACTTTTCTCAGACTGGCCAATTAGACCGCCTGGTGCAATCGGTCTGCGCGCCCCTGCGCGAGTGCGACGACATCCAGGTGGATTTTCTGGCGCTGCGACCCGCTGAGCCCTTTCCATTTCCCTGGCCATTTCTCGGCTTCTTTCGCATCTTCCCCGAAACGGTGCTGATGAAGCCGCAGCCCCTGCTGCCGCTGGCCGTCGATGCCGACAAACGTTATGACCTGGTGATCCTGGCCTATCAGGTCTGGTTTCTCTCACCCTCGCTGCCGTGTACCAGTTTTCTCGCCTCACCCGAGGCCGCGCGACTGCTGAAGGACACGCCGGTGGTCACGCTGATCGGTTGCCGCAACATGTGGCTGATGGCGCAGGAGAAGGTCAAGGCGCGCCTGCAGGCGCTGGGTGCGAAGCTGGTCGACAACGTGGTGCTGACCGATGCCTGCGGCACGGCGGCGAGCTTCCTGGCCACGCCGCTGTGGATGTTCACCGGCCGGCAGAAGCCCTATGGCTGGGTACCGCGTGCCGGCATCGACGAGCGGGAATTGGCGGCAGCCAGTCGTTTCGGCGACGCTATGGCGCGTCGGCTGCTCGCTGACGAACAGCCCGTCGAGACCCCGATGCTCACTGGTTTGGGCGCGGTGAAAGTGGATGAGAAACTGATCGCCAGTGAGAAGGTCGGCAACCGCAGCTTCACTCTGTGGAGTCGCCTGCTCTCCGTGCTTGGCCCACAGCAGAGTCGCCGCCGCGGTGCCGGGCTGGTGCTCTATATCGTGTTTCTGATTTGCCTGATCCTGACCGTGGTGCCGATCACGGCAGTGTTGAAAAAATTGCTGGCGCCGCTGTTCAAGGGGCGTATCCAGAGAGAGAAGGCCTACTTTGCCGGCCCATCCGGCGAGTGAAGTGACCCCGAGGTAATACCGTGGTAACCCCTGTATTCATCAACCGCATCAGCGCCTGCCTGCCGCACGAGCCTGTGGACAACGAGCAGATGGAGGCGCGTCTCGGTCTGGTCGGCGACAAGCCCTCGCGTGCGCGCAAGCTGGTGCTGCGCCGCAATGGCATCCAGCAGCGCCACTACGTCATCGATCCACATACGGGCGAGCCGAGCATGAGCAATGCACAGCTCAGCGCTGAAGCCATCCGCGGCCTGGAGGGCGACGGCTTCGAGCTGAGTCAGCTCGACTGCCTGGTGGCCAGCACCTCGTCGCCGGATCAGGTGATGCCCGGCCACGCCGTGATGGTGCATGGCGAACTGGGCAACCCGTCCTGCGAAGTGGCGACCACCGCCGGTATCTGCCTGTGCGGCATGACGGCGCTGAAATACGCCTGGATGAGCGTGGCCACTGGCGAAAGTCGCGCGGCCGTGGCCTGTGGTTCGGAGGTCGCCTCGACCCTGATGCAGGCGCGCAACTTCAATGCTGAATACGAGAGTCGCGTCGATGAGCTGGAGAAGCATCCGGAGATCGCCTTCGAGAAGGATTTCCTGCGCTGGATGCTGTCCGATGGCGCTGGCGCCGTGTTGTTGCAGGATCGCCCGAATCGGAACGGTCCGAGCCTGCGCATCGACTGGCTGGATATCTACTCCTTCGCCGACCGGATGCCGCCCTGCATGTATGCCGGTGCCGACATGCAGGACGACACCCTGCGTGGCTGGAGCCGTTACGACGCCGACGAGCGCGCCAGGCAGTCGGTGATGGCGATCAAGCAGAACGTCAAACTGCTCAACGAGAACATCGTCAAGTACACCGTGGAAGAGGCGTTGCGGCGCATCATGGCGCGCCGAGAACTGCATGTGCAGGACATCGACTGGTTCCTCCCGCACTACTCCTCGGAGTTCTTCCGCGAGCCGCTGGCCGTGGGCCTGGCCAATGTCGACCTGCCCATTCCGATGGAGCGCTGGTTCACCAACCTGACTCGCAAGGGCAACACCGGCGCGGCGTCGATCTTCATCATTCTCGAAGAGCTGTTCAACGGTGGGCACCTGCGCAGTGGCCAGCGGCTGCTTTGCTACGTGCCCGAAAGCGGGCGTTTTTCCAGCGCGTTCATGCACCTGACGGTGGTTGCCGATGAAGCTTGACGAAGTTCCCCAGGATCCCGGCTCCGCCTATGGCGGGCACAGCAAGCTGCTTTACGCGGTCGACGAGAGTGGCCACTACCAGGGGGCGCAGAGCGTCGGTTGGGATCCGGAGTCCTACGCTACGCAACTGGCCGTCGCCGAACTGGAGGAACAGGAAGCCGAGGCTCTGGCGCTCTGGCAGCGTGGCGAGCTGTCGCCGCTCAAGTGCCTGATGTACCGCTATCGCATGGACGAGCCGGCGCTGTCGCAGATCACCGGCCTGTGGCAATGGCGAGTGCGTCGGCACTTTCGCCCGGAAATCTACCGCCGCCTGAGCACCTCGGTGCTGGCGCGCTACGCCGAAGCCTTCGGCCTGACCGTCGACGAGTTGCGTCGCTACCAGAGAGAGTTGCCATGACCGCGTTCCAGCATCGCCAGAGCGCCCACTGCGAAAGCGGCGTCATGGCCAGCCTGCTCACCCATGCCGGTTTGCCGATGAGCGAGCCGATGGCCTTCGGCCTGGCGTCCGGCCTGGCCTTCGCCTATCTGCCGATCGTCAAGATCGGTGGCATGCCGCTGATCGCCTATCGCATGCCGCCACGGCACCTGATCAGGACGCTGAGCAAGCGCCTGGGCGTGCGCCTGACCAGCCGCACCTTCGCCAACCCCGAGCAGGGTCGCGTGGCACTGGATACGGTACTCGACAGCGGCCGCCTGGCCGGCTTGCAGAGTTCGGTGTTCTGGTTGCCGTATTTCCCGCCGGAGATGCGTTTTCACTTCAACGCGCACAACCTGCTGGCCTATGGGCGCGACGGCGACGAGTACCTGCTCAGCGACCCGGTGTTCGAGGAGCCGGTGCGTTGCGCCAGTGCCGACCTGCAGAAGGCGCGTTTCGCCAAGGGCGCGCTGGCGGCCAAGGGCCTGATGTATTACCTGGACGATGTGTCGCCGGAGCAGGACTGGGAACGCCTGATCCGTCAGAGCGTGCTGTCCACCTCGCGCATTCTCGACGGCATGCCGCTGCCGTGGATCGGCATTCGCGGCATCCGGCACCTGGCGAAATGCGTCGAGGCGCTCGACCCGGCGCAGACCAAGTACAACCGCCTCTACCTCACCCATATCGTGCGCATGCAGGAAGAGATCGGCACCGGCGGTGCGGGCTTTCGCTTCATGTACGCCAGCTTCCTGCAAGAAGCCGGCGAGAAGATCGGTGATGCCACCCTGCAGGAAGCCTCGGTACGCCTGACGGCGGTGGGGGATGACTGGCGGCAGTTTGCCTCGGCCTGCGTGCGTGCCAGCCGCAGCAAGGGCGAGGCACCGGATTTCCGGCCGATTGCCGACATGCTGCGGGCGATTGCCGATCAGGAGCGCGCACTGATGAAGGAGCTGGGGACCTGGGCCAGGCGCTAGGAAAACGCTCGGAAAGCCGTCGTCGATCGCTGCGCCCGCCGCAGGAGAATCATCCGGAACCTGTGAATTTCCCGGGCTCCCGCCTTGGCGGGAGTGACGCTAGATGACTTTTTCAGAACACTCCCAACAAGGTGGAGCGCGGCAGGTATGACATATGCGCTACAGGCAGACGCCCTGGTCAACGCCATCCTGGCACTGATGCACGGGCAGGTCGAAGACGCTCATTGCTACCGCAGCCTGATGGATAACCTCTACGCATTTCGTACCGGGGCAATCAACCGGCAAGGGAAATGGGACAGCAGGAAGATCAGGCAGCGTTGTCACTGGACGACCGCCGCCGTTCGCGCCAGGGAACAGGGTGGCGGCGTGGAGACAGAGCATGTCGTGCCGATGGCCGCGATCGTGCGAATACTCCTGTCACGCCCCACCTATGACGTCGAGTGGGTCAATGAAGTCGTCGGCAGGTACTGCCTGTACTGCATGGTCACACCGCAAGAGCACCGGATACTGAACCGCAAGTACCAGCGCAAGATGCCTGACGAGTTCTGGGACGCCAGCTCTGCGCTGCATATGGATGCCTGGGCCAGGTACAAGCTGTCAGGGATCGCCTTGTAGCGATTGCTCAGGTTCAGCGCGAGCCCCGTCAAAGCGCCAGGTGCAGCACCTGCGCGCCTGCCGTCAGCGCGTCGAAGTCCCTGGCCTTGCCGGCGGTTTCGATCAGGGCTGCCTGGGCCTGGAAGTCGCCGTTCTCGTCGATCACTACCAGCAGCGCCTGATCGACCAGGCCATCGCCCAGATCCAGTGCGGCCAGCGCCTGGAGTTGCGTCCAGACGTTCGGCCCGGCGCCGATGAACAGGTTCGGGCCTTCCAGCCCCAGTTGCGCGGCGACATGGAAGCCGGCGGCGTTGCTCACGCTGTTGACGAACTCGAAGGGCTTGGGCTGGCGCTGCTGCACGCAGACGGCATCGAGCAGGGCGCCCATGGTGGCGCGGGCCGGATGACGTGAGGCCAGATAGAGACCACAGCGACTGCGCACCTGGGCTTTCATGGGGGCCGTGCAGAGCAGGGCTTGCAGGATCATGCGATCGATACGCCGTGGCGGTGCCTCCAGCCACCGGCTCAGGGCGGCTTTCAGATCCTTGTCGGAACAGCTCGCAGGGCCGCGTACGCTGCAGGCCGCGATCACCGTTTGCATGCGTTCGCTCCTGTGCAGCCTTGCAGCACCAGGCTGGCATTGTTGCCGCCGAAGCCGAAGAAATTGGCCAGCAGCAGGCTGTTCGGCTCGATGGCCAGAGGCGTACCGCTCAGCGGCAACAGGGCCTCATTGGCATAGTCCAGACCGGGCAGGTGATCGAGATTTTCCAGCAGCAGCAGGGTTTCGCTGAGGCCGCAGGCGCCCAGCGTGTGACCGAGCCAGGGCTTGAGCACGCACAGCGGTGGCAGCTTGTCACCGAACGACAGGCGCACGCCGGCGCTCTCGGCTCGGTCGTTGGCCCCGGTGGCGGTACCGTGCAGCTTCACCAGGCCGATCTGTCCGGCCTCGGTGCCGGCACTGCGCAAGGCTTCGCGCATCACCCAGTCGATGTGGCTGCCGTCTTCGCGGGTGGTGGTCAGGTTGCTGGTATCGCAGGCGCTGAAGCCGCCGAGCAGCTTCGCCAGCGGTGCTGCGCCTGGCTCGCATGCCAGCAGCGTGGCGGCATAGGCTTCGCCGAGAATCAGGCCGTCACGCTCCGGGTGGAAGGGCCGGTAGGCACCGCTCGGGCTGGTCAGGTCGAGCGCGCCGAAGCCTTGCCGGGCGATGGCACTGGGGGTTTCGAAGGCCAGTACCAGCACGCGCTCGTACAGACCGGCAGCGAGCATCCGCGCACCGTACAGCAGGCCGTTGGCGGCACTGGTACAGGCGGTGTTGAGGGTGAAGGCGTCGGCGAAGCCCCAGCGCTGGCAAAGCTGCTGGGCAAGCAGGTCGAGTGGCGTCGAGTGTTCGGGGCGGAAGCCACCCTCCACCGCGACCAGGCTTTCCAGGTCGTTGATGTCGAGGCTGGTGCTGGCAACGATCAGCAGGCAGTCGCTCAGGTCACCTGCGTGCTCTCCAAGGGCTTCGCTGATCAGCCGGTCACAGCGCTGGTCGCGGCTTTCGTTGCTGTCGTCGAGGCCCAGATAGGGGCGCGGCGCTTGCCGCTCGTGCAGCAGGAACGAGCTCGGGGTGGGAGGCGCGCCTTTTTGCAGGGCTTTGCCAGCTGCGCGCAGGTCGGGGCCAAGCGCGCTGTGCAGGGCGCCGCGCTGGAGATAGACGGGTGTCACTGCTTCTGCCTGATGAAGGCCGCGATGCTGGCGATGCTGCCCAGGATGCGCCGACCGTCCTTGGCGCCCTCGATGCGTACGCCATAGTGCTGTTGCAGAGCCAGAGAGACCTGCAAGGCATCGAGACTGTCCATGGCGATACGGCTCTGCTGGCCGAACAGTGGTTCGTCGTTGTCGATGCTCTGCCAGTCGATGTCGTCTTCCTTGTCGCATTCACGGATCAGCAATTGCTTGAGTTCTTGTTCTAGTAATGTGTCGTCCATTGCGTTTGCTGCACTCGTTTGCGGAACAGGAAAAGCCCGCCACCGCCCAGCAACAGGGCGAACAGCAGAAGGCGGGCGCAGTCAGGGGCGATGTCGGCAAGCTCTCCCTGGCCGACCAGCAGGGTCAGGAAGGCGTCCAGCGCCCAGCTCATCGGCGAGACTTCCGCCAGTTGGCTCATGGCTTCGGGCATCACGCTCTTGGGCACCATGATGCCGCCGATTGCGGCGAGGATGATATTGATGCCGCCACCGAGCAGCAACGCCTGTTCGCCGCTGCGTGCCAGCGCTGCCAGGAGCAGCCCCAGGCTACAGGCCGCGAGGCTCAGACTCAGCGCGAGCAGCAGGTAGGCCAATGGCGCGCCGGGCAGGCTCAGGCCGCTGAGCCCGAGCAGCGGCAGGACGTGCACGCCGATGGCCAGCAGCAGGGCGAACTGCACCAGGTTGATGGCCAGGTAGGGCAGCAGCTTGCTCAGCACCAGGGTCGTGGGGCTCAGACCCAATGCACGAAAACGCAGCAGGGCGCCGCTCTGCTGCTCGCGCTGGAAGCCGCCGGCCATGGGCAGAGCGACGAAGAACATGCCGAAGATCAGCCAGGCCGGCACGCTCAACTGGCTGGCGTTGGCCTTGCCGCTGAGTTCGCCGCTGGCCAGTACCTGCCGTTCGGTGATGTCGCTCTGGGTGCGCTGGCGGATCAGTTGCCAGCGCTGCTCGGCACTCATGTCGTCCGGCAGGGCGTCGCTGTCTTGCAGATAGGCGAGCAGCCGAGTCTGCGCCAGGGCGATGTTCAGCGCCCCGCGCAGGCGTTGGCGGGTCTGGCCATCGGTACGCGGGGGAAAGCTCAGCGTGGGGCCGATGTGAGGTGTTTCCAGCAGGGTGTCGGAGAAATCGCGGGCCAGGCCGATGCGCGGCAAGGCCTCGTCGCTGTCGGCGAGCAGCCGGCTGCCGGGCAACTGCTCCTGCAGCGCGTGGCGAAAGAAATCACTGGCATCGCTGGGCTGTGCGACGTCCAGCACCAGGCTCAGGGGCGGTGGCTGGTCACGCAGGTAGTTGGACAGCGCGGCGGCCATCAGCACGAGAAACAGGATCGGCATGATGAACAGCACGGCCAGCGCATGCGGGTCGCGCAGCAGCAGCAGACATTCCTTGCGGATCAGCGCCAGCATCGGGCTCACAGGCGGCCTCCGTTGAGGCTCAGGTAGAGCTGTTCCAGCGAGGGGCGGCCGAAGCGCAGCAGGCTGGGTGGTGTCGGCTGGGTTGCGATGAACTGGGTGATGGCGAGTAACTGCTGGCCATCCAGGTTGCCGATGCGCAGGCCGTCTGGCATCGCTTCGGCGCTCAATTGCAGGTGGGCGAGCAATTCCGCAAAACCGGCAGGAATCCGCTCTGGCCATTCCAGCAGCAGGCCGTGGCCCGAGTCGAGCAACTGCTGCTTGTCCACGTCGAGACGCACCTTGCCTTCGTGCAGCAGCAGGATGCGCCCGGTAACCCGTTCGACTTCGTCGAGGTAGTGGCTGGTGTAGATCACGCCATGGCCTTCGGCCGTGAGCCGTTCGACGGCATCGAGCAGCAGTTGCCTGCTGTTGGCATCGACGCCCACCGTGGCCTCGTCGAACAGATACAGGCGGGCGGGCTGGAGCAGGCCGATGGCGAAATTCAGGCGTCTCTGCTCGCCACCGGACAGGCGCGCGGCGCGGCGCGAGAGTTTGTCTTCGAGGGCCGTGCTGGCGATGCTCAGTTCCAGGCGCTGGCGGCGCTGGGCGCCCCGCAGGCGGTAGAGGTCGGCGAACAGCGCGAGGTTCTCGGTGACCGTGAGCTCTGCGTAGAAGGCCAGTTGCTGTGGCACCAGGCCCAGGCTGCGCGGGCCGTCCCAGCGAATCTCGCCCTGTTGCAGGGCCAGGGTATCGCTGAGCAGGGCGAGCAGGGTCGTCTTGCCCGCGCCGTTGCTGCCGAGCAGGCCCAGGCATTGGCCTTCCTGCAACTGCAGGTCGATCCCTTGCAGTGCCAGGGTATCGGCACCGGGGTAGCGGAAACTGACACCACGCAACTCAAGCATGAACGAGTACCAGCAGCAGTTTGCCGTCCAGCAGGGGCTGCGGGCCGGCATGGATGGCGAAGGCATAGAGTGCGCCGGCCGGGCTCAGTGCCTCTTGTCGGGCACTGACCAGCAGCGGCTCGTTGCGACCTGTGACCGGGTGCAGGTGGAGCTGGGAAAGTTTGCCGACGAGGGCCATTTCGATGGCATCCGTCTCGCCGTATAGGGCACCATGTGCCGCGCAGAGCTGCGCGGCGGCTTCGAACAGCAGATCGGGAGAGGCGTTCTCTCCGAGCTTGTCGAGATGGTGCCAGGCACTGAGGCCGCGTATGCCCCGGGCGTCATGATCGATCAACGCATCCAGCCAGAGAGCGTCGCCCTGATGCGGCAGCAGTGTATGCAGTTGGGTGCGATCCATGGCGAGCGGTCAGGAGCTACGGGCGACGCAGTGTAACAGAGGCAGGGACAGAGGGAGGATGGGGTGACGATCTGGCAGTGGGTGGCTTTTGTGACGATCAGCGCAGTGCTGGTGGGTATTTCCTGGCGTACGCTGGGCAATCCGCGAAGTCACGGTTTCTATCGTTTCTTCGCCTGGGAAGCGATGGCGGTGATGCTGGTGCTCAATGCGCCGTCCTGGTTCGGCGACCGCGGCGAGTGGAATCAGCGCATATCCTGGGTACTGCTGAGTCTTTCTCTGCTGGTGCTGTTCGCTGGCGTCTACCAGATGCGTCGCTTCGGACGGGCCGGTGAGCAGCGTCAGGATGACGAACTGTTCGCCTTCGAGCGCACCTCGCAGCTGGTGACGGGCGGCATCTTCCGCTACATCCGCCATCCCATGTACTGCTCGTTGCTGCTGCTGGCCTGGGGCATCGCGTTCAAGCGCGTCGATGCGCCGATCGTGCTGCTGGCGGTGCTTTCCAGCGTGCTGCTGTGGTGCTCGGCGCGCTGCGAGGAGCGCGAATGCCTGGCCTATTTCGGCGAGGCCTACCGCGATTACATGAAGCGTAGCTGGATGTTCGTGCCACTCGTGCTCTGAGTGGCCGCCGAGAGCAGGAACTGCCCTCGGCCATGCCCTTCGCTTACTTCACCTTGGCGTATTTGGCCTTCAGCGCGACACCGGCCATGATCGCGCCGGCATGGCATTCGTACTTGCTGTCGTCGCGGTATTCCTTGTTCTTGTAGTTGCTGGCCAGGTCGACCACGGCGTTGGCACCCGCGGCCTTGGCCGAGTTCTGCAGTTTGATCAGGGCCGATTGCAGCGCCCAGCTGCACGCCGCTTCGTCGGTCTTGTTGAAGGCGTTGGTCTTCTGGCTGGTGGTGACGTTGGCGTTGATGATCTGCGCCCCGGCCGGGGTCTTGTTCAGGAAGAACTTCACCGAGCCATCCAGACGGCCGGCCTGGGTCGCTTCGTTGACCACCGACTGGAAGTCCAGGAAGTGAGCGGTGTCGCGTGCCTGGCTGAGGCCGGGCAGCAGGGCTACGGAGAGAAGGGCGGCAGTGGTCAGATTTTGGCTTTCATGGTTATCTCCTTGAATGTCACTGTTGTAGGTAAGAACGCGTTCAACGTCTGCTGCACGTTGCCTGTCGTGTCGAAAAACCGGCTCGGAGCCTGTACCGCCGAGCCGGTTTCGATTCGCTGCAGGCCTTTACCGACCAGGCGCCCTGTCAGAAGGACGCCCTGTTCAGTTCCTGCTGGATGCTGCGATCCAGATTATGAATCCACTTGTTGTAGTTGCGGTGGATCTTGCCGTTCTTGTAGTCGAGATTCTGGCTGTCGCGATAACGGATCGAGTAGCTCGATGCGCTGTAGGGAATGGTGATCTCGGCCTGGTGGCTGCGGCGCTGGATCAACGCCATGATGTTCCCCCGGTCGGCACGCTCGACCGTCCACTGGCGGCTTTGCAGCGCGGCAAGGATGGCTCGGCGCATATCATCCTCGCTTCGAACCGCCGAAGCTGGTGCGCGGTTCTCAATGTTCATCACGGGTTTCGAGGTACAGGCCGCGACGCCCAGCAGCAGGGCCAGAATCAGGCCGGATCGAGTGAGACGAGACATCATCCTTATTCCTTGTCAGTTGAAAATCAGTGCCAGCGCTTGAAGATCAGCGAGGTATTCACGCCGCCGAAGGCGAAGTTGTTGTTCATCACGTATTCGTGGCTCATCTGGCGGAACTCGCCGCGCAGGTAGTCCAGCTCACCGCAGGCCGGGTCGATCTCGTCCAGGTTCAGGGTGTAGACGTAGCTGTCCGAGTTCATCATCTCGATGCTGAACCAGGACTCCAGCGCCCCGCAGGCGCCCAGCGTGTGGCCCAGGTAGCTCTTCTGCGAGCTGATCGGCATCTGCGGGCCGAACAGGCTGCTGGTGGCGAGGGTCTCGGCGACGTCGCCCTGCTCGGTGGCGGTGCCATGGCCGTTGACGTAGCCAATGGCGGAAGGCTCCAGGCCGGCATCATCGAGTGCCAGCTGCATGGCGCCGCGCATGGTCTCCTGCACCGGCTTGGTGGCGTGCTGGCCGTCCGAGTTGCAGCCGAAACCAACGATCTCGGCATGGATGGTGGCGCCACGGGCCAGGGCGTGTTCCAGTTCTTCGAGCACCAGGATGCCGGCGCCTTCGCCGATCACCAGGCCGTCACGGCCGCTGTCGTAAGGGCGCGGGCTGGTATGCGGGGCGTCGTTCTTCAGGCTGGTGGCGTAGAGCGCGTCGAAGACCATGGCCTCGGTAGGGCACAGCTCCTCGGCGCCGCCAGCGAGCATCATCTTCAGACGGCCGAACTTGATCGCCTCGTAGGCATAGCCGATGCCCTGGCTGCCACTGGTGCAGGCGCTGGAGGTCGGAATCAGGCGGCCCTTGAGGCCGAAGAAGATGCTGATGTTGGCCGCCGTGGTGTGCGGCATCATGCGGATGTAGGAGTTCGCGTTGAGGCCGTCGGCCACCGAGTTCAGCAGCATGTTGCCGAAGGCCTTGACCTCTTCGGTGCTGCCGGTGGACGAGCCGCAGGCCACCCCCATGCGGCCATCGGCGATGCACGGATCGCCGAGCAGGCCGGCGTGCTCCAGAGCGCGTTCGGCGGCGAACACCGCCAGCTTGGACACCCGGCCCATGCTACGGGTCTGCTTGCGATTCCAGTGCCTGGGCTGGACGAAGTCATCCACCGGCCCGCCCAGGCGGGTGTTCAGCTCGGTGAAGCGATCCCATTCGTCCATGCGGCGGATACCACTGCGGCCAGCCTTGAACGCGGCCGAGATGGTGGGCCAGTCGCTGCCCAGTGAGGTGATACCGGCCATGCCGGTGACGACTACACGTTTCATCAACACAAACCACCATTCACCGCGAGAACCTGGCGCGTAATGTACGCCGCTTCGCTGGACATCAGGAAGTTCACCGCACCCGCCACTTCTTCGGGCGTCCCCATGCGGGCCGCCGGAATCATCTTGAGGATTTCCTCCACCGGCACCAGCTCGTCGAGGATTTCGGTATCGATCAGGCCGGGCGCCACGCAGTTGACGGTGATCCTGCGCTTGGCCAGCTCGATCGCCAGGGCCTTGGCTGCACCGATCACACCGGCCTTGGAGGCGCTGTAGTTGACCTGTCCGCGGTTGCCGACCAGCCCCGACACGGAGGTAATGCAGACGATGCGCCCTGGTGCGCGACGGCGGATCATCGGCATGGTCAGTGGGTGCAGCACGTTGTAGAAACCGTCCAGGTTGGTGCGCAGCACCTGATCCCAGTCGTCTTCGGAGAGCGCCGGAAAGGCGCCATCGCGGGTCAGGCCGGCGTTGCACACCACGCCGTAGTAGGCACCATGCGCCTCGATATCGGTTTCCAGTGCTGCGCGGCAGGCCGCGCGGTCGGACACGTCGAATTGCAGGATGCGCGCCTGGCGCCCCAGTTCGAGGATCTGTGCCTGCACGGCTTCTGCCTCATCGCGGCGCGAACGGCAGTGCAGGACGATGTCGTGGCCCGAGCGAGCCAGGCGCAGAGCAATGGCGCGGCCAATGCCGCGGCTGGAGCCTGTGACCAGAACGGTGGTGGCGGAAGTGCTTTCAGTCATGGGATTGTTCTTGCGATTCTTGTGGCTCTTGTAAATAGACCGCCGGTTGCGGCGGGCGGAACACGTTGAGGCGGGCTTCGGCCTGGATGCCCGGGCCTGTGAGGTGGCATTCGAACACGCCCATGCCGTTGTCGTCCTGCAGCGAGCACAGGGCACGGATGCGCAGTTCGCTGCCGACCGGGAAGTGCTCGACGTTGCAGTTGTACCTGCGCGTGCCGAGCAGGAAGCCCAGTTCCACTGGCAAGCCGGCGCGCCTGGCCTGAATGCCGGCGAAGGCGGCGATGGCCTGTGCCATCAACTCGATGCCGGTCCAGGCCGGCAGATTACCGTCGGCATCGCTGAGCAGGCCGTCCGGACGTACCACGATGCGCACGTCGATGGCTTCCGTGTCGCAGCTCAGCACTTCATCGAGCAGCACCATGTTGCCGGCGTGGGGCACCAGTTCGGCTACGGGCCACAGCTTCATGGGGCATCTCCCAGAATCAGTGCGACATTGTTGCCGCCGAAGGCGAAGGAGTTGCTCATCAGGTGACGACCCTGTGTACGGGGTAGGCGGGCGCCGATCTGAACCAGTTCGAGCGGTGCCAGTTCGGGATCGCCGTGCCCGTCCCAGATGTGCGGCGGCAGCAGGCCGTCACGGTTGTACTCGCTCAGGGTCAGCCAGCAGAACGCCGCTTCCAGTGCGCCGGCTGCACCCAGTGTGTGGCCGGTCATGGGTTTGCTCGACGAGCAGGGCAGGCCGTGAGGAAACAGAGCCTGCACGGCCTTGCTCTCCATCGAGTCGTTGTGTCGAGTGGCGGTGCCATGCAGGTTGAGGTAGTCGATCCGATCCGGTGTCAGGCCGGCGCCGAGCAGAGCCTTTTCCATCGCGCCGCGTGCCCCCAGGCCGTCTGGATGCGGGGCGGAAATGTGGTGGGCATCGGACGTGGCGCCGCCGCCGCAGAAGGCGATGGGCGCGGGTTCGCGCGTCATCAGAAACAGGGCCGCCGCTTCACCGATGTTGATGCCGTTGCGGTTCACCGAGAACGGATTGCAGGGGCCCGGCGAAACGGCCTCCAGCGAGGAGAACCCATTCAGGGTCAGCCGGCACAGGCTGTCCACACCGCCGCAGATCACCGCGTCGCACAGCCCCATGCGCAGCAGGCGATGGGCGCTGAGCAGCGCGCGGGCACTGGAGGTACAGGCGGTGGACTGGCAATAGACCGGGCCGGAAAGTTTCAGCCAGTCCGCCAGGAAGGTCGCTGGCGCGGCCATTTCCTGCTGGGTGTAATCGTATTCGGCGGGCAGTTCACCTTCGTTGACGTGACGCGCGATGCTGTCGCCCGCCTCGCGGATGCCCGAGGTGCTGGTGCCCAGCACCAGACCGACGCGGTGGGTGCCGTAGCGGGCAATGGCGGCGCGCAGCTCGGGTTCGATCTGCCGGGCAGCGGCCAGCAGCAACTGGTTGTTGCGGCTGTGCGCTGTTTCGAAGCCTGGCGGCATGGCGGGCAGATCGGCATGCACGGCGCCGACCGTGAGGCTGCGCTCGCTGACCCAGCCTGTCTCGGCACGCATGCCCGAGGTATCGCCGGCGAACAGCGCATCGGCGACCGCCTGCTTGCCTTCACCCAGGGCGCAAAGCAGGCCGAGTGCATTGAGATAGGCGGGGGTAGGGGCGAGGGGCATCAATCGCTTTCTTCCAGGTTCAGTGCGCGTATTCGGTAGTTCAGACCGGTCTTGCCAAGGGTGAAATCCAGAGGGCCGTGGTAGTCGATGATCCAGTCCGGTACGAGTCGGCGCTGGTCATCGCTCATCTTTTGCCAACTGCCGGACGGATAACCCTGCAACGCGTCGCTGCGTGTCAGGGCGAACAGCAAGGCGGCGAACAGCTCGCGCGCCTCGGCATTGGGCGGCAGCAGGCCGTCGCTGCGCCACTGTCCGGCATCGAGCAACTGGCGAGCCAGCGGAATGCCGAGCGGATCCATCAACGACCAGCGCAAGGCCTGGCCTTCGCGCTGGATGACCAGCAACCAGTCCTGCCGCGCCTGCGCCTGCTCGCGCTGGATCTGCAGGCTGAGCGGCAACGAGGCGACCAGTGCCGGGGCCGCTTGCGGCACCGGGGTACGTGCGGCGCAGGCACCCAGCAGCAGGCTGGCGACGAGCAGGAGTATGCGTGGCATCACGGCTTGCGCGCCACTACGTTGAGCAGCGTTTCGTCGCGTTGGCCGACCGGTTTGGGGCGCATCAGCCCCCAGCGTTCCAGCAGACCGAAGTCCTTGGCCCGGCTCCACCACAGGTAGGGGTAGGAAATACTGTTCTCCTCGAACTGAAAGCCCTGCGCACTCAGCATGTCCAGGTACTGCTCGGCGCTGCGTTGCACGTGCATCGGGTGGCGGAACAGCCAGCGGATCACCCAGGTATCGATGTAGTACTTGGTCGATTCGGCCAGCAGCAGCCGGCCACCGGGCTTGAGCACGCGCCAGAACTCGGCGAGTGCCTGCTCCTGCTCCACCAGGTGGTGCAGGGTCTGGTGGCAGAACAGCAGGTCGACGCTGGCGTCGGGCAGGTCGATGGCCGCGCAGTCACTGGCGATCAGTTCGACCTCCAGGCCCAGGCGCTCGGCCTCGCGGCGCGAGCATTCGAGGCTGTGCGGATCGGCGTCCAGGCCGATCATCCGCGCTGGCGCGAAGGCCGCGTCGAGCAGGCCGAAGGAGCGGCCCTGGCCGCAGCCGGCATCGAGCAGCACCGGCGCTTGCGGCAGCGGGCTGCCGCTCAGGCGCACCAGGTCGTTGATCGCGACCCGCAGTACATGGTGTTGCCAGACATGGCTCTGCAGGAACCAGAAGCCGAAGCGGGTTTCTTCGACGTAGGTGGGCGAGACGGGGCGCAGGGCGTTCATCGACGATCCTTGTCAGTTTTGGGCGCAGAGCTCTGCAAGAACTCGCAGGCGTCGGCGGGGTTCGGACACGTAGGGATTCTTGCCGTCCCAGGCGTAGCCGGCAAGGATCGAGCTGATCATGCGGCGAATCTCCGGCGAGGCGTTCTCGTAATAGATCACGTCCTGGAAGGAACCCTCGTACCAGCCTTCGACATAGACGCGGAAGGTATCCACGCCGCGCTTGAGCGGGATGGCGAACTCGTTCTCCCAGTCCACCGCTTCACCGTTCAGCTGACGATGCAGCAGCCCGGCGGCCATGCTCGCCGAGCGCATGGCGATGGTCACGCCCGAGCTGAATACCGGGTCGAGGAATTCGGCGGCGTTGCCCAGCAGGGCGAAGCCCGGGCCGTGCAGACTCTTGACGTTGGCCGAGTAACCGTTGATCTCGCGTGCCGGGGTATCCCACACGGCATTGCCCAGCACCTTGCTCAGCGAAGGGGTTTCGGCGACGAACTGCTTGAGGCAGGCGTCGAGATCCTTCGGGTAGTTCTCGTAGTGCTCGGCTGCTGCGACCACGCCCAGCGAGCAACGGCCGTTGCTGAACGGGATGGTCCAGAACCACACGTCGCGCAGGGTGGGGTGGGTGGTGATGAGGATCATCTCGCGGTTGAAACCCGAGGCCGGGTCGATGTTGTCCTCGATATGGGTGAACACCGCGCGGCGAACCGGGAAGGCCGACGGCGTGTCGAGATCGAGCAGGCGCGGCAGTACCCGGCCATAACCGCTGCCATCGAGCACGAAGGCGCACTCGACCTGATATTCATGACCATCGGCCAGGCGGCGTACCGACAGGCGCGGGCAATCGCCGGCGAAGTCGGCGGCGAAGATTTCTTCCTCGTAGCGGATTTCCACACCCTGACGCTCGGCCTCGTCGGCCAGCAGCTTGTCGAAATCGGCGCGGATCACCTGATAGGTCGAACCCTTGCCCTCGGTGAACTTGTCGCGGAAATCGAAACTGGTGTAACGATCGCCCCAGGCGAACGCGGCGCCGTGCTTGGTCTGGAAACCGGCCGCCTGAACCGCTTCGAGCATCCCGGCCTCTTCGACGAAGTCCAGGCAATGCGACAGCAGGCTTTCGCCGATGGAGAAGCGCGGGAAACGCTGGCGCTCCAGCACCAGCACGTCATGACCCTGGCGCTTGAGAATGGCGGCGGCGATGGCTCCGGAGGGGCCGGCACCGATGACGACGATCTGACGTTGTTCGAGTTCAGGAGATTTCATAGCGGGCTTTCGCTTCATGATTGGCTACGTGCCGGCCCAGCAGGGCAGGCAACAGAGTAGAGAAAAGACTCATCAGCAGCAGGCCGAAGTACACCATCGAATCGATCAGCTGAAGCTGCAGGAGCAGGTTTAGGAACACGATTTCGGTCAGGCCGCGGATGTTCAGCAGCAGGCTTTCACGCCACTTGATCCGGGCCGAGGCGGCTGGGTCTGCCCAGTGCAGGCCCAGCCAGCTGCCAAGCACCTTGCTGATGACCGGCAGCGCCAGCAGGGTACCCAGAACCAGCCAGGAGAGGTCTTGACCTATGCCATGAAAATCCACCCGCAGTACGCCATAGGTGAGGATGAGCGGCACCGCCAGGCCATTCATCAGCAGCTTCCAGTGACGTTCTGCCAGTGGCAGGACGAAGGGCTGCCGCAGGTAGCCCAGGCACAGCATGTAGGCGATGCCGAACACCAGGGCGTTGAGCGCCAGTTGCTGGAACGCCAGCATCAGGACGAAGAACGGCAGGCTGTAGAACAGCGGGTGGCGCAGCCTGAGGCCACGCAGCAGCAGCGGCAGCAGGGCGGCCAGCAGTGGCCAGAGCAGGGCGGCCGGGTGGCTGCTGCCCTGAGCCAGGCCGAACAGGCTCCAGCACATGAAGTCCATCAGGATCGCCGCGTGCAGCAGGCGCTTGGTGTCGGCGGCCGGGTAACCGATGCTCTGCAGGAACAGATACAGCACCGGGATGGCGGTGATGGAGAACAGCAGCCCGATGCCGACCGCGCTCAGCCAGCCACGCTCGCCGGGCAGCAGCCAGAGCGAGCAGGCCACGCCGGCCAGCATCGGTACGAGAAAGCTTGGCAGGGCGATCTTCACGCAGGCCGGGCTGAGATCGAGGTCGATCACGTCACTGAGGATGTAGCCCAGCAGCAGGGCGAAACACAGGCCGTAGGCGATGCTCAGCCACTCGGGGGCGATCAGGTCGGCAGCATTCAGCTGCCAGTGCGGTTCGGCCCACAGCAACAGCAGCGCCGGAATGGCCAGGGCCGCCACCAGCAACTGACCGACGATGGGAATCAGTCGGCGTCCACCGACGGCGGCCACCAGGGCATAGAGGGTCAGGGCCAGCAGCCAGAACAGGGCCACGGTCATGCGTGTCGCTCCCTTGAATGCGCTTCACCCGCCCAGGGGGCGAGAAGGAAGCTGAAGGCCAGGCCGATGCTGATGGTCAGGCCGAAATTGCTCACTGCCGGCGTGCTGGATACTGCCAGCAGGCCGAACGACAGCCAGGTGGTCAGTGCCGACAGCAGCGTACCGAGCAGGCTGGTCGCCGCGCCGCCGACCCGTTCGCGAATCAGGATGGCGTAGTCGACACCGATGGCGGTAACCAGCAGCAGGCCGAACAGGCTGAACAGCGTCAGCGGTTGACCGAGCCAGCCCAGGCTGGCCAGGCTCGCCAGTGCAGCCAGGAGGGAGATGGCCAGCACGCGCGCGGCGCCACGCGCACCGAACGAGATGCACAGCACGGCGAAGATCAACAGGCAGGAGGCCAGCTTGAGTTCGGCGGCGCTGACCTGGGTGGCGGCGAACAGGCGGTTGAGCTCGCCGAGGCGATCCACCAGCTTCACGCCATCGAGTCCCTCGGCCTGTGCCGCGAGCAGATCGCTGTCGCTCAAGCCTTGCAGACTGATCAGGCCGGCAACCTGTCCGTCATCCGTCGTGCCCAGCCAGAGCGGCCGCCAGGGCTCGCCCAGTGGGGCTTCGAGCACCTGTTCGATGCTCAGCGTGGGCAGCGTTTGCAGGTGCCGCACTTCCTGTTCGATGGCCGCTGCGGGGATGCCCAGTGCGGTGAGTGCCGTGCTGTGGCGGGTCAGTTGTCCCAGGGCCTGGCGCAGGCGTTCCTGTTGCTCGCGGGGGGCGATCAGTTGGCTGAGCGCCAGGTAGCTCCTCAATCGGCCCTGCTTCACCAGCGTGTCGAGGCGCTGGCTCAGCGCCTGTTGGCGTTGCAGCAACTGCTCTTCATCCTTGCCGCGCACCAGGAAGAATTGGCTGGTGGGTTGCACGCCGACGATCTCGCTGATGCGTTTCGACTGTTCCAGCAGTTGTGGCGGCACGCTGGCCCACTGGCGCAGGTCGTCCTTGTGCGAAAGCTGCAGCAGGCCGCCTGCACAGAACAGGGCGAAGATCAGCAGCAGCCAGGGTGTCGGCAGCCTGCGCAACAAGGCTTCTCGCCACTCGAGCAGATACCGGGCCAGGGTGTGCGGGGGCTGCCAGGGGCGAATCACGGCCTTGCCCAGCAGCGTGGGCAGCAGGTACAGGGTGCTCAGGTAGGCGCCGAGCAGGCCCGCCGCAGAGAAGATAGCCACCTGCTTGAGGGCCGGGAACGGGGTGAAGGCCAGGGCCAGGTAGCCGATGACGTTGGTCACCAGGCCGAGGGTCAGGCCGACCAGCGTGGCGCGCAGGGCACGCCAGCTGTCCCAGGGCTGTAGTGTCCAGCTCTTCGACAGCAGGTGCAGGGGGTAATCGATGGCCACGCCGATCAGGCTGGCCCCCAGCACCAGGGTCATCACATGGATATGGCCGAACACCGCGACGCAGGCCGTGAGCCCGGCGAGCACGCCGATGGCCGCAGGGACGAAGGCCAGCAGCACGCGGACTCGGCGAAACACCAGCAGCATGAGCAGCAGGGCGCCAGCACTGGCTAGGCTGCCCATCACGGCAATTTCGCGGGTCGCCTCGCGCTGACCATGGGCGGAATACAGCATCCCGCTGCTGGCGAGCAATTGGCCGCCGCGCGCCTGCACCTCTTCGCGTGCCTGCGTGACCAGGTCATCCACGGCCAGCGCCAGGTTGCCGTCGAAGGCATCGGCGGTGCTGCGGGCGCGCAGCAGGGCCCAGGTGGTGCCGGCGCTTTCGGCGATCAGGGCGCCGCTGAGGTCGACCTGGATGTTGTGGTTATGCGGCAGGCTCTTCTCTACCCGTGTGCTCAGGCCGAGCAGGTCGTCATTCGTGGCCACCACGCCCTGGCTGCGAAAGGGGTCGAACAGATCCTGCGAGCGCTGGGCGATGAACGCATCGGGGTCGTCGATCAGCAACTGGCGGTCGGCAGCCGGCAGCAGCGCCAGGCGCTGATCCTGCAATTGCTGACGCAGGCCGGAGAGGTCGGCTTGTGGATCCCACTGCACTTTCTCGAACAACGCCTGCTGCTGCCAGCGTTTGCCCAACTCGGCGGCAAGCGTCAGAGCCTGCTCGCGTTGGGGGTGGCTGATCAGCACCAGCAGCTCGCGGTTGAGCGGCTCCTGCATGCGCTGCACGGCCAGTTGTTCGAGCGCGTCCGGCTTGCCGCTGGGCACCAGCTCCAGCAGGTTGGCCGAAACCGGCGCACCGCCACGCCACTGCCAGGCAGCAACGGCCAGGAGCAGCAGGAGGACGAGCGGGAAGAGCCTCGCCCCCCAGTACTCAACTCTCGAAGTCATGCCGTTCCGCATCGCTCAGGGCCTGGTCGGCCCGGTTGTTCTCGAGGCGTAGCACAGTGCTGTCGCCCTGGGTTTCCTGCAACTCGATGCGCAGCACCCGCTCACCGCCACTGATCACGATGGCGTTGAATACCTGCTTGAGCAGGACGCTGCGAGGCGTGAGCTGGAGCGACCAGGCCTCGGCACTGCCGCTCAGGCTGAGCTCGAAGTCCTGGCGCAGGCCGCTGCTGTCACCCTTGAGAACGGCCAGGAACAGGCGGTTCTGCTGAGCGGTGGCGCTCTGCTGGGCGACGAACTGCCAGCCCTGCTCGGTGCGCCGGGCGATGCCCTGGTCGTCGATGCGATAGTCCTGCTGCAATGGGCGCTCGAGCTGCCAGAGCAGGCCATGCTCCCTGGCCAGGACGAAGGTGCCACGGCTGGTCAGCGGCTGTGGCAGGGCCCGCAGGTGCTTTTCCTGGATGAAATGGCCACGCACCACTTCCGGCCCGCCGAGCTGCTTGCTGAGCTGGTCGAGGTCGAAGGCCATCGCCAACTGGGCAAGGCCAGCCAGCAGTAGCCCGGATGCAATCCGGGAGATGTAGCTGGCGATGAGGGACTTCCCGGATTTCACCCGGGCTGCGCGTTGACCTTGTCCTGCCGATTGGCGGTGGGCACCCGGGGGCATGCCGTTCACGCGATTGCCCTCTGCACGGCGTCGATGAACACCTGTGGCGAGGCGAACTGCATTTCCCGCGTGGCGATCTCCACGGCGACCTGCACGCTGCTGCCACGGGTCATGCGTTCGCCCGTCTCGGCATCGCTGATCAGGTAGTTGATCTTCAGGCGACTTTCCCACTCCACCAGGTCGGCGCGCACGATGATGCGCTGGCCGAACTGCGCGCCGCGCACGTAACGCACTTGCAGATCGATCACCGGCCAGGCATAGCCGGAGTCGCGCATCTGCCGATAGTTGTGGCCGAGCCTGTCGAGCAGGGCGCAGCGCGCCTGCTCGAAGTACTTGACGTAGTGGCCATGCCAGACGATTTCCATCATGTCGACGTCATAGAACTGCACTTGCAGTTCGATTTCCGCCTGCAACACGCCTGACTTACGCATGTCGAGGTCTCTACCAGAGGTGCGCGCGGCGCACCCTATGCGGCGGAGGATCGCAGGGTACGCCATGCGCACCAGAACGGACTCAGGCATACAGCCTCCAGTGTTGGGCGCGGATACGCTCCAGGCACAGGCGCAGTTCGCCTTCCAGGGCGCGGTCTTCGATCACCGGCGGGAAGTCGCTGGCCAACTGTTCGCGCATGCTCGCCAGCGGTGCGGGGATGTCGCGCTTGCCGGCACGTTCGCGCAGCCATACACCCTGGTTGGCGGCCAGCAGGGTGGCGGCGGCGACCTGCTCGGTCAGCTCCAGGCTGCGCAGGGCGTCGCGTGCGGCGATGGTGCCCATGCTCACCTTGTCCTGGTTGTGGCATTCGGTGGAGCGCGAGAACACGCTGGCCGGCAGGGTGTTCTTCAAGGCTTCGGCGGTCCAGGCGCTGGCGCCGATCTGCACGGCCTTGAAACCGTGGTTGATCATCGCCGTTTCGACCGGGGCGCCGGACAGGTTGCTCGGCAGCCCGTGGTTGTAGCGGGTATCGACCAGCAGGGCGAGCTGGCGGTCGAGCAGGTCGGCGACGTTGCCCACCAGGTTCTTCAGACTGTCCATGGCGAAGGCAATGTGTCCGCCATAGAAGTGGCCGCCGTGCAACGTGCGCTCGGTCTCGGCGTCGAACAGCGGGTTGTCGTTGGCGCTGTTGAGTTCGGTCTCGATGAACTGGCGCAGCAGGCCCAGGCTGTCGGCCAGCACGCCAAGCACGTGCGGCGCGCAGCGGATCGAGTAGCGATCCTGCAGGCGGTGCAGCGGTGGCAGCGGCGCTTCGACGGCCAGATCCTGGCGAATCCAGGCAGCGACCTGGGTCTGGCCCGGGTGCGGCTTGGCGGCGAACAGGCGCTCGTCGAAGTGTTCCGGGTTGCCTTCCAGGGCGATGACGTTGAGTGCGGTGATGCGCGTGGCCAGCTTCAGCAGGTAATCGGCGCGGGCGTAGGCCAGGCAGGCCAGGGCGGTCATGACGGCAGTACCGTTCATCAGCGCCAGTGCCTCTTTCGGGCGCAGGGTCAGTGGCGTCCAGCCCAGTTCGCGATGCACGTCGGCGGCACTGCGCCGTTCGCCCTTGTACAGCACCTCGCGCTCACCACTGAGGGTGGCGGCGACGTAGGACAGCGGGGTGAGATCACCGCTGGCGCCGACCGAGCCTTCTTCCGGAATCAATGGCAGCACGTCATGGTCGAGGAAGGCCTGGATGCGCTCCAGCAGTTCCACGCGTACCCCGGACACGCCGTGACACAGCGATTGCAAACGGGCAGCCAGTACGGCGCGGGTGCTCGGCGCATCGAGCAGCTTGCCCAGGCCGCAGCCGTGGAAGGTGAACAGGTGCCGGGGCAGGGCTTCGACCTGGTGCAGCGGCACCGCCACCACGCAGGAGTCGCCGTAGCCGGTGGTGACGCCATAGATCACGCCTTCCTTGTCCAGCAGGGTGTCGAGAAAGCGTGCGCCCTTGGCGATCCTTTCCCGGTAGCCAGGGTCGTTCTGCAACTGGGCACGGGCCTGGCGTTGCGACAGGGCTACGATGTTCTCGATGTTCAGCGGGCGCTCGCCGAAGATCACCGGCTCAGGCTGGTATGTCGTCATCTCGCTTCCAGAAAGGGTAGAAGTTGAACCATTGGTGCGGAGCGTCCAGGCAGTGTTCGCCGAGACGTTGTGCATAGCGTTGTGCCCAGCCTTGGATGACCTGGTCGCGCTCGTTGCGCTTCCAGCTCACGGTGTCGGCGAAGTGTTCGAGGCGTACCTGGTAGCGGCCGTCGATCTTCAGGCAGTGAATCAGTTCGACCCGGCATTGCAGCAGGCCGGCCAGCAGCCATGGCCCCTGGGGGAAGGCAGCCGGCAGTCCGAGAAAGTCGACCACCACGCGGCGACCACCATGCAGCGGAACGCGATCGCCAGCGATGGCCAGCCACTCGCCGCGCTCCAGGCGCTCGGCCAGTTGCAGCATGATCGCAGGATCCAGTTCGCTCACCTGAATCAGGCGCAGATGGCTGGCGCCGGACTCTCCCAGCAGCCGGTTGAAGCGTTCGGCATGCTTGGTGTGCACCAGTACGTTCATGCGCACCCGTTCGCCCAGTTCGGCCAGCGCCCGGCAGACTTCCAGATTGCCCAGGTGGGCGCCTACCAGCAGGCGGCCACGGTTGTCGTCATGCAGTTTGTCGCGCAGGTTCTCGGGGTCGACCAGTTGCAGTTGCTGCAATGGCAAACGGCCATTCCACACGTCGAGCTTGTCCAGCAGGCTGTCGGCGAAGGCGAGGAACTGGCGCAGCACCGAGCCACGGCTGGGGCGCAGTTCGCGCCGCCCGCTCCAGGCCGCCAGGTTGTGCTGGTACTGCCGGATGCTGGTACGCGCGCTGCGGCCGAAGAGATAGAAATACAGGACGATCAGGTACAGCAGCGGCGTCAGCGGACGACGGCCGAGCAGGCGGGCGGCTGCGGCGGTGAAGCGCATCAGCAGGAAGCTGCCACGCTCCTTCTGCCGGGCCCAGTGATGGTTGTGCTCGGCCGTGCTCATGCGACCAGCCTGCGCCAGAGAATGCGCGGAGCACGCAGCAGCATGCCGAAGAACAGCCGGGCATGCATGCCGGAGATCAGCAGATTGTCGTGCCACAGGCGAAAGTGCGAGAGACCGTCGGCCGGATAGTGAACGCGGGTCGGCAGCCATTGCATCGGCTGTTCGCGCCAGGCCATGCGCACCAGTATCTCGGTGTCGAAATCCATGCGCCGGCCGACTTTCACGTTATCCAGCAGGGCCAGGGTGGGCGACAGCGGGTAGATGCGGAAGCCGCACATGGAGTCGCGAATCTGTAGCGACAGGCAATTGATCCAGACCCAGACGTGGGTCAGGTAGCGGGCGTACAGACGCGATCTGGGCACGCTCGCGTCGTATTGCGGGTAGCCGCATACCAGGGCGTTCGGGTGAGCCCGGGCCGTGTCGATGAAGCGATCCAGGGTGCTCAGGTCGTGCTGGCCGTCGGCGTCCACCTGCAAGGCATGGCTATAGCCGAGGCGAGCGGCCTCGCGCAGGCCGGCCATCACGGCACCGCCCTTGCCCTGGTTGTCCGGCAGGCGCAGCAGGTGCACCTGTGGTCGCTGTGCCAGTTCGTCCATCACGGCGGCACAGGTCGCGTGCGAGCCATCGTCCACCAGCAGGCAGGGCAGTTCGGCGCGGCGCAGTTCGTCGACCACTCCGGGCAATGGCCGCTCGTGGTTGTATACCGGAATCACCGCACAGGGATTGAAGGCCTGCTCAGCCATGGGCCTGCTCCAGCAGAATGCGTCCGGAGGAGCAGGCGGCGTCGCCATTGTGGTAGGCGAAGTAGAGCTTGCCGCGCTCGGCATCGAAGCGCAGGGACAGTTGCAGGGTGTCGCCAGGGCGCACCAGTTGCTGGAACTTGAGCACTTCCATTCCGGCAAAGCGTGGCGGCAACTGGTCAATCAGGTCGCGCGCCAGCTGTTGGGCCCAGTCGACCTGTACCACGCCCGGCAGCACCGGTGTCTGCGGGAAATGACCGGTGAAGTGGGCAAGATCCAGTGGTACCTGTAGCTGCAACAGCCACTCGCCGTCGCGTTCTTCCTGGCTGACGGGCTCCACCCGCGTAGGGCGTGGGGTTTTCAGCAGGGCGTCGATCTGACTCTGCGGCAGCTTGCCCTGGCTGCTGTAGGGCAGCTCCAGCAGCAGACGCCAGCGGCGAGGCAGGGCGATGGTTTCGCAGTGTCCGGCCAGATACCGGCGCAGGGTTTCGGTCAGTGTTCGGCGGCCCTGGTTGCGCAGCACGTGAACGCCGCTCGGGCTCAGGGCCAGTACGGCGCCGAGGAAGGCACGGCCCTCCTGAATGACGCCAAGGCGGGCATCGGCAACCCAGTCGTGGTTGATCAGAACCTGTTCGAGCATGGGCAGCGAGATGCGTTTTTCCTCCAGCTTGACGATACGGTCGAGGCGCCCGCGCAGGACGAAGCGGCCATCGTCATCGAACTCGGCGGCGTCCATGCTCTGCTCGACATGCCCGGCGGGCAGGTAGGGGGAGGCGATGCGCAGTGCGCCAGTTTCGTCCAGGCTCAGTTCGACCCCCGGGAAGGCCTGCCAGGGCGTGTCACCCTGGCGCCAGCCGATACCGCCGGTTTCCGAGCTGCCATAGATTTCCGTCGGCCACTGGCCCAGGCGCTGGTACAGATCGTTTGCCGCTTCGGCTGGCAGGGCTCCGCCGGAGGAGAAGACCCGCTTCACGCGGCTCAGCGCCGGCCAGTCGAGGTTATCGCTCATTCGCTTGAGCAAGGCTGGGCTGGCTATCCAGGCAAAACCAGGGGCGGCGCAAGCTACTGCGCTCGATGCTGCTGCGTTGAGAAGCGGCTCGGCCTGCTCATTTACCGCCTGTAAACTCCGCGGCCTCGCCTCTTCTCGCCTTGCATCCTCTTCGCTCGCTACGCTTGCACTACCCCTGGCGATAGCCAGGCTGATGCGCTGCAGATCCTCTGGGAACGGCAAGGCGCGGCGATACACCGGGCGTCCTGCGCATAGCGGCCAGAGCAGGCGGAACAGAAGGCCATAGATATGCTGGCAGGCGACGCTGCCAAGGATGGTCGCCCGGCCGAGATCCGTTCCCCACAAACGCTCCAGCGCCTCGACCTCGTTGGCCAGTTGCACCAGGCTCTTGTCGATCAGCTTGGGTTCGCCGCTGGAGCCCGAGGTGCACAGGGTCAGGCGACAATGCTCGGGTTGCAGTGCCGCGGCGGGCAGTGGTTCGGCGTCGAGTCCGCCGAGGTCATCCAGCCACAGGTCGACCTGTGCTTCCAGGCGTTGGCGCGTTTGCGCCTGGGCGTCGGCCGGCAGCAGTACCTGCACCCCGGCGCGCCAGGCACCGAGCAGGGCGATGGCCAGTTCAGCGGCATCTTCCAGATACAGCGCCACGCGCGTTACGCCACGGCCCTGCAGGGCAGCGGCCAGGCGCAAGGCGCGCTCACGCAGCTCTGGATGATGCAGCGCTGGTTCCAGAGCAACCTGGCGCTCATGGTGAGTCTCGAGCAACAGATCGGTGAGGGGCAGCCAGGTCATTCGTGTTTCCTTACCTGCTGGCGAACCAACCATTCGCCAGCGAACAACAGGCCGATCAGGCCGTAAGAGATGAATCCGGTGTAAAGCGTCCACCAGGAAAGTGGCGCCCACATCGCCAGCGCCATCAGCAGGAAGGTGTTGCCGAGGAAGAACAGCGTCCAGACCAGGGTGACCTTGCGGGTGTAGCGTATGGCGACTTCCGGCAACTCAGGCTCGCGCAGGCGCGCCATGCGCTCAACCAGCGGTGGGCCGAATTTCAGGCTGAGGCCGAACAGCGCCAGCAGCATCAGATTGAGCAATACCGGGTACCAGCGCAGCAGGGCCGGTTCGTCCGCCACTGCGAGTAGCAGGCAGAACGCCAGTGCCGCCACAGCCAGCCACAGGCCGCCTGGGCGGCGGCGTGCCGTCAGGGCGCGGGCAAGCCAGAGCCCGCCCAGCAGGGCGGCGAACAGGCGTGGCGACCAGTGTTCAATGCCGTAGTAGACGGCAAAGGGATAGAGCACGCCAGCTATCAGCAACAGCAGGCCAAACAGGCGGGCCATGAATCAGCCTTGGGCCTGGGGCACTTCGTTGATCAGGCGGTACACGGCCTCGACCACGTCGCCAACGCTGCGCACGCTCTTGAATTCTTCGGCGGCGAGCTTGCGTCCGGTCTGGCGCTTGATGTGGTCGATCAGGTCGACGGCATCGATGCTGTCGATCTCCAGGTCTTCATACAGGCTGGCGTCGAGGGTCACTCGCTCGGCATCCAGCTCGAACAGCTCCACCAGGGCGCTGCGCAGGGTGACGAAGATTTCTTCACGGCTTTGCATCGGTGAAATCCTCAAGCAGCTTTCTGAGCAGAAACGAATGCAGCCAGGCTCGCGACATTGGCGAAGTGCTTGCGAGTGTCCTTGGCCTCGGCATCGATCTTGATGCCGAAACGTTTCTGAATCGCCAGACCCAGCTCCAGGGCATCCACCGAGTCCAGGCCGAGACCTTCGCCAAACAGGGTCTGTTGCGCACCGATGTCGTCGGCGCTCATGTCCTCGAGGCCCAGGGCATCGATGATCAGGTTCTTGATTTCAAGTTGCAGATCGCTCATCTGAAGCGAGCTCCTTCATAAAGTGTTGATGCAGATGGTCGTTGAGCTTGCGCGAGGCAATCGGCAATGGGGCCTGCTCGGTGAATTGCCGCGGGTCGATATCCTCCCCGACTCGCAGGCGAAAGTGAAAACGGCGCGACGGAATGCTGTACCAGGGCTCGGCCTTGGTCAGGGTCGTGGGCGTCACGCTGATGACCACGGGGGTGACCACGCTGGCGCCGCGCACGGCGATCGCCGCAGCCCCGCGGTGAAACTCCGGGTTTGTGCCGGGGACGGTACGGGTTCCTTCGGGGAAGACGATCAGCGTTTCGCCGCTCTGCAGGGCGCCAGCCGCTTCGTCGAGCATGTCCATGCTGCCGCTGTTACTGATGTACTGGGCGGCGCGGATCGGTCCACGCATGCAGGGGTTTTCCCACAGGCTCTGCTTGACCACGCAGTTGGCGTCGCGGATGAAGGCGATCAGCACCACTACATCGATCAGCGAGGGATGGTTGGCGATCACCATCTGCCCCGGCCTGCCCAGTCGCTCTGCGCCTTCGACTTCGTATGTGAGCACTCCCGTCCTGAACATGAATTGAACGAATACGCGAAAAGTCCAGCTGACCACTGCGCGCGCTCGGGTACGGTGGCGCAGCGTGTCGCCGGGCAGCAGGCCGAGCAGCGGGAAAATCAGCACGCGCAGCAGCACCCCGCCGACGCCGAACAGGGCGAAGCTGAGGGCAGTGGCGACGAGCCTCCACGCATACGGCGCGCTATAGGGGCTCAGTCCTCGTTGCGTGACCAGGTCCATTGGCGGTCTTTCCAGTGATGAATCAGCGTTCGCTGCCCGCCGTGGAAGGCGCGCAGCAGGTTCAGGGGGTGTGGCCAGGCGGCGGGTAAGCCGGATTCGGCGGGCGCAAGGCTCAAGGTCCAGGTTGTGCCCGGTTTCAGCAGCAGAGCCAGTGCGTAGGAGAAGGGTACGTCATCTATATAGGGTGTGTAGAGGTCGGGCGGCAATTCTTCTGCGATGACCAGCAACACGGCGCCGGCACCTTCGGCGAGCATCCCCCCAGCTTCGAGCATGGCCTGCTCCAGGCCATCTCCGGCCGCAGCCATGGCGGTCATCTCGCTGTTGTCGTCGCGCAGGATCGACCACAGGCCGATTATCGCGTTGTGTACCGACAGGCTGAACTGGGTGGGCGACAGCGGTTCATCTTTGGCCAGCTCATTGAGGATGGCCAGCGTGCGTGGGGTTTCGCCATGACGCGAGGCGAATACCAGGGGCAGGGGGCCTTGTCCCTCGGCCAGGGGCCAGGCGACATGGAACAGCATCCGCGCCAGTCGGCTCAGGCGGCGACGTTGCATGGCGGGGAGAAAGCTGACGTCCGGCTGTTGCTGGTCGTCGGGCACGACCGTGGGGGCGCTGCACCAGGCACGCCAATCATCCTCTGACTCCAGGCCAGGGGCCCAGGCGCGCAATCCTTCGATCTGGAAATTCATAGCACGAGGCTTTTCGCCACTCCGGGCATACTGATCGACACGACGAAACACCTGAAAGAGAGGGCGTCAGTCAGTGCCATGGCATAGTGCCGGTATCTGTTCGGTCGGGCATTATCTAGATGCGCGCGGCACTGTGCAAATGTTGCGCAGCTTCTTCTGATGGGTGGATGATGGCGTTGTGGCCTACGTCTCGTGCTTGTCATGGGCTTTGCATAGAATTCGGAACATTCCAGATCAGGGAGAGCGGCGATGCGACGTGTGGTGTTCAACCAGAAGGGCGGCGTGGGCAAGTCCAGCATCGCCTGCAATCTTGCCGCAGTGAGTGCAGCGCAGGGCTACCGCACGCTGCTGATCGACCTGGACGCCCAGGCCAACTCGACGCACTACCTCACCGGCCTGACCGGCGAGGAAATCCCCATGGGGATCGCGGATTTCTTCAAGCAGACCCTGGCTTCGGGGCCTTTCGCCAAGAAAGGCAAGGTGGACATCTACGAGACGCCGTTCGACAACCTGCACGTGGTCACCGCCACGGCCGAACTGGCGGAGCTGCAGCCGAAGCTCGAGCAAAAGCACAAGATCAACAAGCTGCGCAAATTGCTCGAAGAGCTGGCGGAAGATTACGACCACATTTACCTGGATACCCCGCCCGCGCTGAATTTCTACACGGTATCTGCTCTGATCGCGGCGGATCGCGTGCTGATTCCCTTCGACTGTGACAGCTTCTCGCGCAATGCGCTGTATGGCCTGCTGGCCGAGATCGAGGAACTCAAGGACGATCACAACGAGGAGCTGGAAGTGGAAGGCATCGTGGTCAACCAGTTCCAGCCGCGTGCCACCTTGCCGCAGCAACTGCTGGACGAGCTGATCGCCGAGGGACTGCCGGTGCTGCCGGTAAATCTGATGAGCTCGGTGAAAATGCGCGAGTCGCACCAGGTCTGCACGCCGCTGATCCATCTGGATGCACGGCACAAGCTGACCCAGCAGTTCGTCGAGCTGCACGATCTGCTGAATTCGGCGGGCTGACTGCGCACCGCCCGGGTTGGATGAGCCGTTGCCACTGACACCATGAAAAACGCCCCGGTGATGCCGGGGCGTTCTCGTTTCGGCCTGACGTGTCAGAGTTTGCCGGCGGCGTCCTGAGCGATTTGCTGAAGGCCGGCTTCGGTGATGGCTTTCCAGTCGCTATCGGTAACGGCCTGCATGCCATCACTTTTCAGGGTGATGATCTCCAGGCTCGGTTGACCTGCGGCCTCGATGTTCAGGCGCGCCTTGTTGTTGACCGTCACGTAGAAGAAGCCAGGCGAGAACCATGACCAGAACTCCCTGACGCGAACCTTCACTTCGGTGGCGCCGGCGGTGTTGGGTTCTGTCACCACGTCATAGCCGGCTTGCCGGTAGGCCGAGGCCACGGACTCTCCGACCAGTGCGGACACCGTACGGCCAGAAGGCAGCAGAACGTCGCCAAGTGCCTTGCCATAACCATTACGCTTGCGGCCAAAGGCGCGCTCGGTAATCGAACGATCGGAGGTTTCCGCGTGCTTCAGCGACGGGATGTCGGCCTGGCTCGGCTTGATCTCGAAAACGCGTTCATCCACTGCGCTGATGTACACCTTCCTGCCGTTCCCGGCTTCCGACCCATTGGCCCGATCCAGCGCAGGCACCCTCACATCGATCTCGGAACGGCTCGTCGCACAGCCAACGCAGAGCGCAAGCAGGAAGGCAACGGCTGCCATTCTGACGATCTTTTCCATACCCATAAAACGACTCCTTGTATGCATCGGTTTGGCCATTAGGCGGGCCGATTCTACAAGGGTGATGGCTATTTGGCATGCCTGTCTGGCAGGCCGGGTTCAGCGCACCACGAACACGTCGCACGGCGCCTTGTGCAGGAAGTGCTGCGCCAGGCTGCCCAGCAGCGCCTGGGAAAAGGCGCTGCGACCATGGCTACCGAGCACCAGCAGTTCGCCGCGCCGCGTCTTGATCTGTTCCTGCAGGCTGCGCAGGATGCCGCCCTGCAGCACTTCGTGGCTCAGCTTCGGGCCATCCGCCGGAAGCTTCTGCGCTTCATCGTGGAGCAACTGATCGATCAGGGCCTGCTGGGTCTGCACCTGTTGTGCGATTTGCTGCGGCGTACCCTTGTCCGGTTCGAAGACATGCAGTGCGTGCAGTTCGGCCTGGCCTGGCAGCAGTTGATAGGCCTGGCCAAGAGCGCTGCAGGCGCAGAGGGAAAAATCGATGGCGGCCAGTGCCCGTTGATAAGGCTGAAAGTCGTTGCGCGCCACCAGCAGCAGGGGCACGGTGCAGCGACGTGCGATGCGGTCGAGGCTGGTGCCGGAGAAGAAGTCGTGGCGCTTGTGGTGTCCGCCCAGTACCAGCAGGTCGCAGCCGCTGTCCTGCACCTGTTGCAGCACGACTTCCGAGGGTTTGCCGCTGAGCATGCGCAGTTCGGTGCCGACCGGCGCGTACTGGGTCAGGCTGCGATCCAGTGCCTGGCGAGCTTTCTCGTGCTGGTCGCTGCTCTGGCTCGGGTCGAGTACATGGAGGATGGTCAGGCGGGCGTTGTGCTGCCGGGCCAGCTGGGTGGCGCGGCACAGGGCCATGTCGGCCGTGTCGCGCAGGTCGTGGGCGATGAGAATGTGGTTGAACATGGTGACGGCTCTCCTGCCGATACCCGTCGGCAATTTTATTGTGCCTGTTCAATTAGCCGTTCTTTTGACCTATGGCAAGGTCGAGGACTGTTGCCGATTGTGATAGCAGGGCAACTGCGCGATTCAGCGTACTCGCAATTGGTAGTGCCCGCGACTTTCCGCGACCACTTCGCCGTTGCCGTCGGTCAGTTGCAGTTCCAGCAGGTACTCGGCCTTGCCTTGCCGGCCGGCCTCTTCCTCCAGGCGGGTGATGTCCTCGGATGAGAGCCGCGCTTCGACCTGGATGTCGCCGCTGGCCGGTCGGCGAAAGC
Organism: Ectopseudomonas oleovorans; assembly: GCA_045291465.1. GTDB lineage: Bacteria > Pseudomonadota > Gammaproteobacteria > Pseudomonadales > Pseudomonadaceae > Aquipseudomonas > Aquipseudomonas oleovorans_B. The sequence goes on from CP152345.1 coordinate 1,045,236, forward strand.
GCAGGTTCATTTCCTTGATGATGGGATAGAAGCGCTGGGTGTCGAAGCTGGTCAGAAACAGGGCGCCACCGGGAATTTCCGCCAGGGTGAACAGAGCGCCTGCGTACATGCTGCCGATGTGGTTCTGGTTGCCTTGCAGGGGCATGCGCAGGCGCACGAAGCCGGGTTCGAGAACCTCGGCCCTGAGGCCGCTGCGCTTGACGAAGGCGATCTGTTCTTCGGTGAGCTGGCGAGCGATTTCCTGGGGTAGCGGCATGGCGGGACTCCTTGGGCGGCTGTCCCGCCAGACTAAGGCCTGGCCTGCTCGCTGCAATTGACCCTGGCGCCCGTGCGGGCTGACCAAAGCGCTCAGATGCCTTGCTGGCGCAGCCAGGCCTGCAGTTGCGGCAGCGGCATGGCACCGCTCTGACGCGCGACTTCGACGCCGCCTTTGAACAGCAGCAGGCTGGGGATCGAACGAATGCCCATCTGCCCTGCCAGGTTGGGGTTGGCTTCGCTGTCGAGCTTGCCCAGGCGGCAGCGACCTTGCAGTTGCGCGGCGGCCTGCTGAAAGGTCGGTGCGAAGGCCTGGCAGGGGCCGCACCAACTGGCCCAGACGTCCACCAGCAAGGGCAGGTCGCCCTTGAGTTGGCTGGCGAAGTTGGCCTGGGTGAGGGTGAAGGGGGCACCGGGCAGCACGTCGCTCTTGCAGCGGCCGCAGCGCGGCGCATCGCCCAGGCGTTCGGCGGGAATGCGATTGAGCCCGTTGCAGTGCGGGCAGGGGATCAGCAGAGGGGCGCTCATGATTCGGCTCCAGTGGCAATGACAGCTATCTGGAGCCGAAGCAGCGGTTTTTCAAGCGATCAGCTGCGCGACGCCTCGAGAGCCTGACTCAGATCGGCGAGGATGTCGTCGATATGCTCGATGCCGATCGACAGGCGCACCATGTCACGCGGCACGCCGGCCTTTTCCAGCTCCTCGTCGCTGAGCTGGCGGTGCGTGGTGGACGCCGGGTGACAGGCCAGCGATTTGGCGTCGCCGATGTTGACCAGGCGCACCACGAGTTGCAGCGCGTCGATGAAGCGCGCCCCGGCCTCCTGACCGCCCTGGATGCCGAAGGAGAGGATCGCCGCCGGCTTGCCGCCAAAGTAGCGCTGGGCTAGCCCGTGTTCGGGGTGATCCGCGAGGCCGGCGTATTTCACCCAGGCCACCTGCGGGTGGTCTTGCAGGTACTGCGCCACCTTCAGTGCGTTGTCGGTATGACGCTCCATGCGCAGGGCCAGGGTTTCCAGACCTTGCAGGATGAGAAAGGCGTTGAATGGCGACAGCGCTGCCCCGGTGTTGCGCAGCGGCACCACGCGGCAGCGGCCGATGAAGGCGGCGGGCCCGAAGGCTTCGGTGTAGGTCACGCCGTGATAGGAGGCATCCGGCGTGTTGAGCAGGGCGAAGCGTTCCTTGTGCTGCGTCCAGGGGAACTTGCCGGAGTCGACGACGATGCCGCCGATGCTGGTGCCGTGACCGCCGATGTACTTGGTCAGCGAGTGCACGACGATATCGGCGCCATGCTCGAACGGCCGGCACAGAATCGGTGTGGCCACGGTATTGTCGACGATCAGCGGCACGCCATGGCGGTGTGCGGCCTCGGCCAGTGCCGCGAGATCGACGATATTGCCGGCCGGGTTGCCGATGGATTCGCAGAATACTGCCTTGGTGCGTTCGTCGATCAGTGCTTCCAGTGCGGCGATATCGTCGTGCGCGGCGAAGCGCGTCTGGATGCCGAAGCGTGGCAGGGTATGGGCGAGCAGGTTGTAGGTGCCGCCGTAGAGCTTGGCCACCGAGACGATATTGTCGCCGGCCTCGGCCACGGTCTGGATCGCGTAAGTGATGGCAGCCATGCCGGAGGCCACGGCCAGCGCACCGACGCCGCCTTCCAGTGCCGCCACGCGTTCTTCGAGCACGGCGTTGGTCGGGTTCATGATGCGCGAATAGATGTTGCCGGCGACCTTCAGATCGAACAGGTCGGCGCCGTGCTGGGTATCGTCGAAGGCGAAGGAACTGGTCTGGTAGATCGGTACGGCCACCGCCTTGGTGGTCGGATCGGGGCTGTAGCCGGCGTGGATGGCCAGGGTTTCCAGTTTCATGCGTGCGTTCCTTCAGGGCAGATTGAAAGGATCGCAGCATGGAGAAGGCGACAAGGCCCGGTCAATGCGCTGGCGCAAAAAATCGCCGGGGCACTTCCTGACCTTGCGTAGCGACGGCCCGCCAGGGATGGCAGGCCACGACTTCGTCCGGATCGAAGCGTTAGACGCTCATGCCAGCGCGCTGTGCAGGTTGTAGGCGCTGATCAGGGTGATCAGGCAGCCGACGATGGTCAGCAGGGTCTTGGCCGACAGCTTCTTGCACAGCAGGGCTGCGAACGGCGCGGCGAACATGCCGCCGAACACCAGGCCGGCTACCAGCATCCAGGTGCCCGGATCGCCTGCCAGCAGGATGAAGGAGGTCGCGCTGGCGATGGTCAGGAAGAACTCGGCGAAGTTGACCGAGCCGATGGTCGTGCGCGGATCCGAACCCGAACCCAGCAGGCTGGTGGTCACGACCGGCCCCCAGCCACCACCGCCGGCGGCATCGACGAAGCCACCGAACACGGCCAGCTTGGCCACGTGCCTGGGCTCGCGGGTCTTCAGGACGCGCTGGCGGTAGGCTTTGCTCAGGATGTACAGGCCCATGAGCAGCAGATAGGCGGAGATGAACGGCTTGAATACCTCGCCATCGACCTGGGTTACCAGAATGGCGCCCAGCACCGCACCGATGATGCCGGGCAGCAGCAGGCGCAGGAACAGCGTCTTGCGCACATTGCCGAGCTTGACGTGAGAAATCCCCGAGAGCCCGGTGGTGAATACCTCTGCGATATGCACGCTGGCGCTGGCGGCGGCTGGTGAGGCACCGGCACCGAGCAGGAACGTGGTGGCGGTGATGCCGTAGGCCATGCCCAGGGCACCATCGATCATCTGTGCGAAGAAACCCACCGCCACGGCGCTCCAGAACACCGGGCTGGTCAGGGTGCTTTCCACCAGCTCCATGCCGGTGACGCCATCGTGGTCGCCGAAGAACAGGCGCCAGGCCAGGAACAGCAGAAGGCTCACCAGGGTCGCTACGGCGAACCACATGGCGGCACGCAGTACGGGATGATTGTCGGGGTGGCTGACGAAGTCTTCGACAGGGGGTAACCCCAGCGCCTGGTGTTCGGAGTTGACCGGGCTCTGGCTGAGGTCGAGATCGCGGATTTTCATGAAAAGACAGGCCTGACAGTCGGTGGTAGAACAGGCTGGAATAAGCAGGAGGGCGAAGATAATCGGCTTTTCTTATGCCGTCTAAGAACGTTTGGGTAGATCGATATGCCTTTTCGGTTTAGTCGATAAGGATTCCTGCGGGCTGCGGGTTCTGCTGACAGCGTCATGCTGCGCAAGGGCGAGACAAAACCCCGACAGGTGAGGACGTGCAATGGCGGCTCTGCAAGTGCATGCCGAGCAGGCTTGATCCGGCAGTCGATGTGGCAGGATGATGGCAATGCCTCGATCTGGTGGTGCCCCCAGCCACGGGCTGGCAGTCGAATCGTCGCGGAGAGCGCCATGCAGGAAAGCACGTACGATGAACTGGTGTCGCTCATTTACGATTGTGTACTGGACGAGAGTGCCTGGCTCAGGCTGCTGGGCCGCCTGGCCGTGGTCACCGGACACCGTGAAGGAACCTTGTTGTTCTGGGATCGCCACGGCGATGTGGGGCCGAAGATCAGTGCGATCAGCCTGTGCAGTCCCGAGCTGCAACGAAGCTATGACAGCGATTACGGCCGCCTCGACCCTACTCAGCGTTTCATGCTGGGGCGGCGGGTTGGCAGCTGGTATCACGATGTCCTGGAATACGGCAAGGCAGGTATGGCGCGTGATCCCTTCTATCAGGAGTTCTTTCGTGACCACGGCCTGCAATCCACTTCCAGCATCAAACTCTACGAACAGGATGGCGCGGCGGCCTACCTGTCGTTACTGACGGCGCTGGATGCTCCTGCGCCGAGCGACGCCCAGCGGGCGATGGTGGCACGGCTCGCACGGCACTTGCAGCAGGCAGCCCGCATGTCGAGCAGCATCAGGCGGCTGGAGCTTGGGCTGACGCAGCGCGAGCTGTTGCTGGAGCAGAGCGCCACCGCGCAGTGGTTGGTCGAGGCCAATGGTCACGTCGTGTTCTGCAATGGCGTGGCCGAACGACGGATGGGCGAGGTGCTGTTCCCGTTGCGCATGCGTCAGGGGCGGTTGTTCGCCGATGCCATACCGACACTGGCCGCTACTCTTCGTATGGCGTGCGGCAGCGCCGGTTCGGCTCGGGCGGGATGGCTGCGTTTGCCGGAGACGGCGGCGGAGGTGTTGATCACGCCGGTCAAGTCCGAGGGACGCTTCGCGCGGGAACACCTGCCTCCGCTGGCGCTGGTGGCGCTGCTGGAGAATCGCCCGCGAAGCGAACTGCTGGCCGAACTGTTTCGGTTCACCTGCGCCGAGAGCCGGCTCGCCGAGCTGATCGCTCAGGGGCTGAGCCCGGAGGATTGCGCCAGCCGACTCGGGGTGTCCATCAACACTGTGCGCAGTCAGTTGCGCGCGCTGTTCGGCAAGACCGATACGGCTCGGCAGAGTGAGCTGGTGGGTCTGCTCACGCGGGTGAGATGACGATGAACGACCCCGAGGCGCGGTACGACGAGTTGCTGGAGCTTGCCTACGCCTGTGTCCTGGAGCGTTCGACATGGTCTGACCTGTTGGGACGGGTCAGCGAAGCCTGTGGGCGCCAGCGCGGCATATTGCTGATGTGGGACGCGCAGCAGCCCTATGCCCAGATCGCCTTGTTCCATCAGAACGAGGCCTCTGCCGCCGAAGCCTATAGCCGCCACTTCTACAGGCTCGATCCGACCGGGCCGGCGATGGAGCATCGCGACCGCGGCGTCTGGTACCACGACTACCTGGAACTGGGGCCCGAGCGTATGAGCCGTAGCCCCTACTATCAGGAGTTCAAGAGACCCCATGGCATGCGTGGGGTGTCTTGCCTGAAGCTGCAACACGACGAGAACCACAGTGCCTACCTGTCGCTGCTGACCAATCAGGACGCCCGCGATCCGCATGCGGGTCAACAGCGGATGCTGGACAGGATCACGCCCCATCTGGTGCGGGCGGCGCAGATGGCCAACGTGGTGGAAGGCCTGAAATTGCAGTTGCAAACCCGCCAGTTGCTGCAGGAGCAACATGCCACGCCGCTCTGGCTGGTCAACGGCGAGGGGCGGGTGCTGTTTTGCAACACGGCTGCCGAGCAGCGGCTTGGCGAGCCGGGCTCTCCTTTGCGGCAGCGTAACGACCGACTGTCCCTGAACCCTCCCGGAATGGAGCTGCTGACGCTGATGCGCCAGGCCTGCGGTCGTGCAGGCCCGGCTCGACCGGCCTGGATGCGGCTACCGGGGGCGGAGCCCGTCCAGCTACTGGTCACGCCGGTCAAGGCCGAGGCGCGCTTCAATCTCATCCATCAGCAGCCACTTGCCCTGGTAGCCTTGCTCGACGCGCGCCCTCGGGCGGCGTTGCTGGCGGAACTGTTCCAGTTCACCCCGGCGGAGAACCGCCTGGCCGAGCTGATGGTGCGTGGCCAGAGCCCGGAAGAATGTGCCAGGCGACTGGGGGTATCGATCAATACGGTGCGTAGTCAGCTGCGTGCGCTGTTCGCCAAGACCGGGACGCAGAAGCAGGCGGAACTGGTGGGGATGTTGGCCAGGTTGGGCTGAGTGGCGGGGGCTGTCCTCCTGCCGGTCGAGCCGCCTGAGGCTTCAGGCGGCATGGCCTGCCGTCACCTGCGCTTGCAGTAAGCCGTACCGCCGTCACTGACGGCCACGGTCGCTTCGTTCAAGCGGCAGTAGATCGTTTCCGATCTGGGTATTCCGTCGCTATTGAGGAGCACGTTGTTGAGGTTTTTCGAGGGATAGAAAACGACCGTCGAGGCATCCGAGGTGTTCAGGCATCGAGCAATGGCTGCACCGCTACGGCAGCGCATTCCCTGGACGATGTAGCTGCACCCGTTGTAGACGATGTTGGGCGCGAGAGCGGTCGAACGCAGGCAATCGCCGCGTTGACCATCATCGTCATCCGCGTAAGCAAGGGAAGCGCTACAGCCAATTATCAGGGCAATAACGAGGTGACTGGGTTTGTTCATGAGGTAGCCCTCTGGGGATACTCCGAAGTCGCTATTTCTCGTCACTTCCGTCTCGCGGGAATGACGACTTTTTCAGAGCATCGCTGGGTGGTTTGCCGAATGTTCATCCGCCCCGTCGCGGCTGGATGATTGCGTCTGAATCGTGCTGCTAGCGTGTCGCCTCGAACGTGCCGTTGACCACGCAGACCCAGCGGCCCTTGGATACGGGGCCGTCCGCATCTTTCGCGCAGTCGCAACTGCCCAGACTCACGAGCCGCTGAGCGCCGGTCAGAACGCTGACATCGTTCTGCAGCTGTTTGCCGGCGTTGCTACAGGCGACGGCCCGGTTTTCATCGCTCGCCTGGGCCGACTTGATTGCCCGCTCTGCGGCATTGCCGGTCGAGGCGATCGCCAGCAGGGCTGTGGCAAGCATTACAGGTAGGCGCATAGGGGGAATCTCCTGCGGTTGGGAGGCTTCGATCATGCGCAAGCCGTTTCGGCTTCGCATCATTCATATGGATGATGCGGATAGGCCATCGCTCCATTAGCGTTCAGACCTGAGCGCGCATTCGAGAAGGCGACGTCGTCAGGTGCTCTCCATCCTTCCGGTGCGTGCCGAACATTGGCGCGGGCACGCTAGTGCCTGAGGTGAGCGGATATGAGGGGGCGTCATGGGCAGAGCGTTGTGGGTGTGTTCATTGATTGCCGTCCTGCCGGGTTGCATGACGATGAACATGTTGAAGACAGCAGGCGAAGGCTACATGGACGGCGAGTTCGGCATGGCGACCACTGCCCTGGCGCTGGCGCCGCTGATGCTGGTGCCTGATGCCATCGATGTCGTCACCCTGGGGGCCGCTTCCCAGCCCAGGGAGCAGTCGCTCGAGCGCGCGGAGCCCGACGGAGAAACCAGCGCCATGTTGGGCAGCTTGCTACAGGTGGCGGGACAGGCTGCACAGGCATCCGGGGCTGGGCAATCGTACGAGAGCGGTTTGCTGATGCAGGGCGTGGGTGCTGCGCTGTCGGGGAATGATGCCGCGTCGAAACAGGTGGTTGCCAATGCCCAGCAGTATGAACAGAGCAACCGGGTCTTGCAGCAACAGCAAGCAGCGCTACGCCAGCAGCAGTACCTTCAGCAGCAGGCGGCTGCGACGGCTGAAACGGCCAGGCAACAGGCATGGAATGAGCAGAATCAGCGTGCCTGGGAGGCCCGGCAGGCGAGTGCTTCTCAAGGGCAGACGAGTGCGGCAGGGAGCGGGTTTACCTATACCGATGCCGTCAATGCCTGTGTATCCATCCGCCCCAACCCGAATGTCAAGAACGCTGAGCGCATCCATAACACCTGCTCCGTCGGAGTAAGGGTACTGTTCTGTACCGAGGGTGTAGTCAACAGCGGGGACTTCAAGGGCAAGCGGGTGACAGGATGTTCGAAGCGTCTGTTTGGTGCCGTGACACTGGCGGCAGGCGGTAGCGATATTCACAACTTCGAGCATGTGGGTGTCGCGACGTACTTCATTGCCTGTCCAGACCCGTATTACATGCCCGGAAACAAAGCATCGTTTTCCAATGGTGGCTTTAGCGGACGTTGCCAGAAATGACTGACTGGCAACGCTGCTCATGAATGAGCAGCGGATTGCTGTGCAGCTTGCCATGGGCGAATTGATCTCAGGCTTGTATCTGCAAGGCGTATTCGAACTTTGTCCTCATGACGAACAACTGATCTCCAGATGCCTGCCCCACTCCGGCGGCCGTTCGGCGTAGCGCGCCATGCCCGGTTGCTCGTCGAAGGGGCGTGACAGCACGGCGTGCAGTTCGCGCACCGGGCCGTAGTCGCCTCGCTCTGCCGCTTCGATGGCCTGCTGGGCCAGGTAGTTGCGCAGGATGTATCTGGGGTTGGCCGCGTGCATGCGTGCCTGGCGCTCAGGCTGTTCGCCGCCTTCCTGCGCGCAGCGAGCCAGGTAGTCCTGGCCCCAGGCATCGAAGCCGGTTAGGTCGACGAAGTCGTCGCGCACGACCTTCAGTGCCTCGGCGGGCGCCTGTTCGCCGAGGCGACGGAAGAACAGGGTGTAGTCGGTCGCCTTGCCTTGCTGCATCAGTTGCAGCAGGCGCTGGATCAGCGCTTCGTCAGCGTCCAGGGCGCGAGTGAAGCCCAGGCGTTTGCGCATCAGGTCGAGGTAGTGCGCCTGGTACAGCGGCAGGAACAGCTCCAGTGCCTCGCGCAGTTTCTCGACGGCGGCGAAGGGCGTCAGCGCCTGGGCCAGCGCCGCGAGGTTCCAGTGAGCGATCGGCACCTGGTTGCTGAAGCTGTAGCGGCCAGTGTCATCGGAGTGGTTGCAGATGTGGTTGGCGTCGAAGTCGTCGAGGAAGGCGTAGGGGCCGTAGTCGAAGGTGATGCCGAGGATCGACATGTTGTCGGTGTTCATCACGCCGTGGCAGAAACCGTAGGCCTGCCAGTGGGCGATCATGCCGGCGGTGCGTTCGATCACTTCGCCAAGCAGCGCCAGCCAGGGCTCCTCCTGCTCCAGGCAATGCGGGAAATGGCAGGCCATCACATGTTCGCCCAGGGTTTTAAGGTGGTCGTGCTGGCGCGTGTAGTAGAAGTATTCGAAATGGCCGAAGCGCACATGGCTCTTTGCCAGGCGCAGCACCATGGCGGCGCTTTCCTGTTTCTCGCGCCACACCGGCGTGCTCGATCCGGTGACGCACAGCGCCCGTGAACTGGGAATACCCAGGGCATGCAGGTGCTCGCTGGCGAGAAACTCGCGAATCGACGAACGCAGCACGGCACGACCGTCGCCCATGCGCGAGTAGGGGTCATGCCGGCACCCTTGAGGTGCAGATCCCAGTGCTCGCCGGCATCGTTCAGCACCTCGCCGAGCAGCAGCCCGCGACCGTCGCCCAGGCGCGGCGTGTAACCACCGAACTGGTGCCCGGAATAGACCATGGCGCGTGGTTCTGCCTGTTCCCACAGCTTGTGCCCGGCGAAGAGCTCGGCGAATTCTTCGCGCTGCGCCACTGCCGGCTCAAGGTCGAGCAGCGCCATGGCTGCGGTACTCGCCACTACCAGACGCGGTGCCTCGATGGGCTCGGGCAGAACCTGCGTGGAGAAGGCGTCGCCCAGGCGAGCGAAGCGGTTGTCGAATTCGAGGTCAGCGAGGCTTTTCACGGCAAACTCCGGGGTGCATATCCGAGCATTCTGCTAGAGTAGGCCGGTGCCGCCAGCCGCGAGTTCCCTCTATCGAGGGAACGAGGGTCACTGCTGCGGTTCGGCTTCGACCTTCACTTCACCTTTGCCATCGCGGCGTTGCAGGAAGATATCCATTTTCGGTACGCCGGAGATGTTGATGCCGTGCTCGCTGAACAACTGGTCGATGCGTCGATTGAGTTCGTCGGTAGTGGGGCCGCGGTCACTCAGTTCGCGGACGAACACCTTCAGTTCGAAGGTCAGGCTGCTGGCGCCATACAGGGTGAGCTGTGCGCTCGGCCCCGGATCGCGCATCACCCGTGGGTTGTCGTGGCTGGCTTGCAGCAGCAGCTCGCGCACCAGCTCCAGATCGGCGCCACGGTTGACCACGAAGGACAGCACCACGCGGGTGACGCTGTCGACCAGCGTCCAGTTGATCAACTGGCTGGTGATGAAGATCTGGTTCGGCACGATAACGGCCTTGCGATCGCCATCGATGATGTGGGTGGCGCGTATGTGGATGCGCTTTACCGTGCCGGTGACGCCGCCGATGGTGACCAGGTCGCCGATGCGCACGGGGCGTTCGAAGAGGATGATCAGGCCCGAGACGAAGTTGGCGAAGATCGCCTGCAGGCCGAAACCCAGGCCGACCGATAGCGCTGCGACCAGCCATTGCAACTTGTCCCAGCTGACGCCCAGGGTACCCAGGGTGGTGACCACGCCGAGGCCGATCAGCAGGTAGGAGAGCAATGTGGTGGTGGCATAGGCACTGCCTTGCGCCAGCTTCAGGCGCGACAGCACCAGTACCTCCAGCAGGCCGGGCAGGTTGCGCGCCAGCACCATGGTCAGCCCGACGATGATCAGTGCGCCAAGCACGTCGAGCAGGCTGATGGGTTGCAGGCCGGTCGCGCTGGTGTACTCGTACAGGGTGATGTTGTTGAGGTAGGTGAAGACCCGGATCAGGTCGGCCCAGACCCAGTACAGGCCGAGCAGGAAGACGCCGAACAGTGCCAGGCGAATCAGCCGCAGCGATTGCTGGTTGATCTGCTGCATGTCGAGAATCGGCGCTTCGACCACCGCTTCGGCCTCACCATTGTCGCGACTTTCGCTCTCCGCCTGACGCTGTGCCTGGGCGCGCTGATAGGCCAGGCGCCTTGCCGCGACGCTCAGTCCACGGACGAAGCAGGCTTCCAGCACCAGCCAGATCAGCAGCAGGTAGAGGGTTTCGATCAGCCGGTCGGTCAGTTTCAGGGCCGTGTAGTAGTAGCCGAACAGCAGGGCGGCGATCAGCGCCAGTGGCAACAGGGCGAAAACGATCCCGGCGGCCTGGCGCAGCGCCGTGAGGTTGTTGCGCTCGGGGTTCTTCAATAGCAGGCGCAGCATCAGCCAGGCCACCAGGGCATAGCAGACGATGACCACGAGGATGCCGATGACGTCGTCGGCAAGGCTGGCCGGCTGGTGCTCGGCGAAACTGACCACGGCGACCATGGCCATGACCACCAGGCCGAGATAACGCACCTGGGTACGCAGGAAGGCAACCGTCGGCCTGGCCCAGCGGAAATGCAGCTCGGCCACACCACCGGGCGTCAGCACCCGGTACAGGGTGTAGAACACCAGCCAGGCCAGGGCCATCTGGAACAGGGCATTGGCCAGGCTGACGTTATGCCCGCGCATGTCCTGTTGCAGGGCATAGCCGCACAGCGTGAGGAACAGCGTGCCGGGCAGGGCCTGGAGGACGTTGAGCAGCAGTGCCAGAGGGGTATGCAACTGGCTGTCGAGCTTGTAGTGGCCGATGTCGCTGCCCAGGTCGGAGAGCTTGTCGGCGAGGAAGCGGCGTTGCCAGAGAATCAGTCCGATCAGCAGCAGCAGCGGCAGAAACAGCAGCGGGCGATGCATCAGGCCTGAGCCGAGGTCGCTTATCGCACTGGCCCAGGGGATGTCGTCGAGCTGCTGGATGATGCGACCCGGGGCGCTGCTCAGCCAGTGCAGATCCATCGGCCGATTGCTCGGCAGCCAGAACATCTGTTCGTCCAGCGTGGCGCGCAGGTTGGTCGCCGTGGTGGCCAGCTCGGTGCGATTGAGTTGCAGGGTGATGGACTCGCTGAGCAACGCATCGAGCCCGCGATTGAGGCGGTCGAGCAGTTCACGGCGCGTGTTCAGCTGCGCCAGCAGGGCGGTGCGTACGGGGCCTTGGGCCTCGTCTGCCGGACGATCGGCGAGCAGTTGGTCGATGTAGCGCTCCGGCTGGGCGATGGCGTCACGTTGCTGGCCAAGCTCGAACTGGTACAGACGCAGGTCGGCGATTTCGTTGGTCAGGTTGCTGCGATCCTGGGGCACCTTGGGCAGTGCCTGTTTCTGCTGGTAGAGGATTTTCGACAGCAGAAGGCTGCCGCGCAGGATGCTGATCTGTTCGTCGAGGGTCTGGCTGGTCTGGCTCAGGTTGTCCAGCTGCTGCTGTGTTTGCAGGTTCTGCTGGGTGCGCTGGTTGAGGCGATCGGTCACCTCCAGCAGGTAGTCGGAAAGCTTCAGGTTCAGCGCGCTTTCCTTGGCCAGCAGGCTGCTGGAGGTGGCGCGACGGACTTCCTGGGACTGCTCCTCGACCGCCTGCTGGGACTCGGCGCGGCGCTTCTCGTTGATCAGGTTCTGCAGTTCGAGGCGTTCCTGCTCGACACGACGGATGCGTTCATCGAGCAGCTCGCGCCGGCTGCTGCCGAGATCCTGCAGCAGGCTGTTGCCGGCCAGCTCCTGACGGCGCAGGCGGGTCTGCGCGGCGAGCAGGGCCAGTTCGGCATTGAGCTGATCACGTAGCTCCGGAGTGAGCGGTTTGTCGTCGACCCGCTCGTTCTTCAGGCTGGCGTTGATCTGCTGGGTGCGTGCCTGGTTGCTGCCAATTTCGGTCTGTGCACGCTCCGGACGGATCTGGGCGTTGATCACCAGGCTGGTGGCGTCGATGATCTGTTGCTGCCACTCGTTGAGCTGGGCGCTGCGTTCGGCGAGAAGCTGCTCGAGTTCCTGTGGTTCGCTGTTGCCGTGGTTCCTGGCTACATCGACCGGCGGGCTGTCCTGCAGGCGTGCCAGCTCCTTGCGGGCCTCCTCGATCTGCCGTGGGGCTTCGTCGAGCTGCTGGTTCAACTGCTTGAGGCGTTGATTGCTGGTCTCGAGATCCTGAAGCAGGCGCAGTGTCTGCTCCAGTGCCGTCTGTACTGCTGCCTGCTCGGGCTCGGGCAGCTTTCGCTCGGCCAGGCTGTCGAGGCTTTTCTGAACCGCTTGGGGGGCGGGCGCTTCGCCTGCCGCGATGGCAAGGACGGAATGGAGCGTGAGCACGCTGGCGATGACGGCGACGCGTAGAAAACTCATGAGATAGAGGCGCAAGAGAATGAGGGTCGTCGGGAGGTGCAGGCTATTAGGACATGAAGCTGAACGCGGTGCCAGACCTCGCCATCACTTCCGTCGTCGCACGCCTTGCGCTGCGTGCGACGACCTCTCGCGCAGCGCTCAGCGCTTGTCGGTAATTCGGACGCCGATCTTGCGGATCTTGTTCCCGGCCATCTCGGCAACGGTCCAGACCATGCCGTTCCAGTGCACCTGGTCGCCAACCACGGGCTCGCTGTCGAGCATCTGCGCGATGAACTGACCGATGTTCTGCGCCGGGCTGGCCTCACCCAGAGACAGGTTGTAGAGCTGGGCGATCGCGCCCAGCTCGGCATTGCTTTCCAGCAGGAAGTCGCCGAAGAAACGCAGGTCGTTACCACGCTTGGGTTCCTGGCTGAACAATTTGCTGAGCGCGGGCAGGTCATCCTCATGGCCTATCACGCAGAGTCGATCGCCCGCTTCCAGCTTCGTGCTGCCGGAGGGGTGAAGCAGCTCGCGACCACGGAACAGCGCGGCGATACGGGTGTTGTCCGGCATGTTGAGGTCACGCAGTGGTGCGCCGATGCACCATTTCTCCGCCCCCAGCTTGTAGGTGAACAGCTCCCATTGGCTGGTGGGATGGATCGCCAGGCCCGCACGGGAAATCGGCGACGGAGTCGGCGGTACTTCGACGCGCGCCTTTTTCGCCGCCCAGCCCAGCGTGGTGCCTTGTAGCAACAGGGAAACCAGAACGATGAAGAAGGCCACGTTGAAGAACAGCTGTGCGTTCTCCAGACCGGCCATCAGCGGGAACACTGCCAGGATCACAGGCACCGCACCCCGCAGGCCGATCCAGGAAATGAAGGTGCGTTCGCGCAGATTGAAACCCTTGAACGGCAGCAGGCCGATGAACACCGATAGCGGACGCGCGAAGAGAATCATCCACAGCGACAGCATCAATGCCGGAATGGCGATGGGCAGCAGGTTGCTCGGCGTGAGCAGCAGGCCGAGCACCAGGAACATGCCGATCTGGCTGAGCCAGGCCAGGCCGTCGAACATGTGCAGGATGCCATGGCGGTTGCGGATGGGGCTGTTGCCCAGCAGCAGGCCGCAGACATATACCGCCAGGATGCCGCTGCCACCTATGGCGCCGGACAGGGCGTAGATCATGATCCCGCCGCTGACGGCCAGCAGCGGATAGAGGCCGTCTGCCACGGTCAGGCGGTTGATCAGTTGCAACAGCAGCCAGCCACCGCTCAGGCCGAGCATTACGCCGATGCCGAACTGTTGCACCAGGCTGATCAGGATGCCCCAGCTGAAACTGGTCTGCCCGGCAGCGATCATGGCGATCAGCGAGACGGTGAGGAACATCGCCATCGGGTCGTTGCTGCCCGATTCGATTTCCAGCGTCGAGCCGACCCGTTCGTTCAAGCCTTTGCCATTGAGCAGGTTGAAGACCACGGCCGCGTCGGTGGAGCCGACGATTGCGCCGATCAGCAGGCCCTCTATCAGACTCAGGTTGAACAGCCAGGCGGCGGCGATACCGGTCAGACCGGCGGTGATGACGACACCGACGGTTGCCAGCGAGAGTGCTGGCCAGAGTGCGACACGGAACGTCGCCGTGCGGGTTCGCATACCGCCGTCGAGGAGGATGACGGCCAGCGCCAGGTTGCTGACCAGATAGGCGAGCGAGTAATCGTTGAAGACGATCCCGCCGATGCCGTCAACGCCCGCGAGCATGCCGACGGCGAGAAAGATGACGAGAATCGGGATGCCGATACGGGTGGAGAGGGAGCTGACCATGATGCTGGTAGCCACCAGCAGGGCACCAATCAAGAACAGGTTGTTGATGGTGCCGGCATCCAAATCGTGTACTCCTTGATGATCGATGAGCGCCTCATGCATGGCGCGTGCCATCGATTCTAACCGCTGCGTCAAGGACCCTGTCAAAGAAAAATGCAAGGAAATTCAACTGGAAATGCCGGCGCCGGGAGAGCGTTACCCCCGCTTTGGCCGCGTCGAGCCGGTTGCAGGCCCGCAGTGACTGGTGGCCGGGCGACGGCGTGGCGTCCCCGGCCTGGCGGTTCTCAGAACCAGGCGTCCTGCATGCCCAGGCAGGTGTCGTCGCGTGCTTCGAGAATGGCGAGGTCATGATGGCAGCCCGGCACTTCCCAGGTCAGGAAATAGCGCGCCGCCTGTAGCTTGCCCCGGTAGAAGGCCTGCTCCTCGGCCGTGTTCGCGCGGGCCAGGCCCTGTTCGGCGCGAATGGCCTGTTCCAGCCAGCGCCAGCCGATCACCGTGTGGCCGAACGCCTTCAGGTACAGCGCCGAGTTGGCCAGGCCCTGGTTGACCTTGCCACTCATCAGGTCGCCGAGCAGGGCCAGGGTCACGGCCTGCAAGCGTGCCAGCAACTGTTCGAGCGGCTGGCGCAGGGCGTCGAGCGATTCGTGCGCGCTGGCGCGCTGGCAGCAGGCGTTGATCAGCTTGAGCAGCTGCTTGAGGGCGGCACCGCCGTTCTGCGAGACCTTGCGCCCGAGCAGGTCGAGCGACTGAATGCCATGGGTGCCCTCGTGGATCGGGTTGAGACGGTTGTCGCGGTAGTACTGTTCTACCGGGTACTCACGGGTGTAGCCGTGGCCGCCGAGAATCTGGATGGCCAGTTCGTTGGCCTTGAGGCAGAACTCCGAAGGCCAGGACTTGACGATGGGCGTGAGCAGGTCGAGCAGTTCCAGGGCGCGGGTGCGCTCCTCGGCGGTTTCCAGGGTGTGGGTGTCGTCGAACAAACGCGCGGCGTACAGACCGAGGTCGAAGGCGCCTTCGACATAGGCTTTCTGCGTCAGCAGCATGCGCCGCACGTCGGCATGCTCGATGATCGAGACCTGCGGGCTGGTCGGATCCTTGCCGTCCGGCTGGCGACCCTGCGGGCGGTTGCGTGCGTAGTCCAGGGAATACAGATAGCCGGCGTAGCCGAGCATGATCGCGCCCATGCCGACGCCGATGCGCGCTTCGTTCATCATCTGGAACATGTAGGCCAGGCCGTGATGCGGCTTGCCCACCAGGTAGCCGACGCACTCGCCGTTGTCACCGAAGTTCAGCGCGGTGGAGGTGGTGCCGCGCCAGCCCATCTTGTGGAACAGGCCGGCCAGGGTCACGTCGTTGCGTGCGCCCAGGCTGCCGTCATCGTTGACGTGGAACTTGGGCACCAGGAACAGGCTGATGCCCTTCACCCCGGCCGGTGCGTCCGGCAGTTTGGCCAGCACCATGTGCACGATGTTCTCGGAGATCGGCTGGTCGCCACCGGAAATGAAGATCTTGTTGCCCCTGATCCGGTAGCTGCCGTCGGCGTGCGGCTCGGCGCGGGTACGGATGTCCGACAGCGAGGAGCCGGCGTGCGGTTCGGTCAGCGCCATGGTGCCGAAGAAGCGGCCGTCGATGATCGGTTGCAGGTAGCGGGCCTTCTGCTCTTCGCTGCCGAAGGCCTCGATCAGATTGGCCACGCCCATGGTCAGCATCGAGTAGGAACTGGTGGCGATGTTGGCCGACTGGAAATGCGCGAAGCAGGCCTGCGAAAGCAGGTTGGGCAACTGCATGCCGCCGTGCTCGAAGTCGCGGGTGGCATTGAGAAATCCGGCCTCGTGGAAGGCGCGCAGGGCCGGCTCTACCTCGGGGATCAACAGCGCGCCACCGTCGACGTACTGCGGCTCGTTCTCGTCGTTCTTGCGGTTGTGCGGGGCGAACAGCGCCTCGGCGATGCCGCGTGCGGTGCCGATCGCCGCATCGAAGGTCTCGCGGTTGTGGTCGGCGAAGCGCGGACGCTGGGTCAGGGCTTCGGCATCGAGCACTTCATAGAGTTCGAACGCCAGGTTGCGGGAGCTGAGCAGGGTCTCGGACATGGAACGGGCCTCCAGATGATCGACCGAGTCTAGGCAGTGGACCGTCCGCCTGCACAGCATCATCAGTGGCGGTGATAAAGCGCTACATCATCCTGGCGATGCCCGTTCCTCGGGAGCGGCTTCAGCCGCGAATCTCAACCCCGAGTGAAGCCCCGCGCCAGCTCACGCGTCAGCTCGGCCGCAGGCATGGGCCGACAAGCGGTGATGTTCTGGCCTGCCCAGAGCGGTGAGAAGTCGCCGCTACCCAGGGCCTCGGCCGCAGCGCGCAGCGGTGCGATGGCGGCAGTGGCCAGGGGGAAGGCTGGCGCCCGTTCGCTGAGCGGCCCCTGTTCGCGCATCAGGCGGTTGACGATGCCGCGTGCCGGGCGCCCGCTGAACAGATTGGTCAGCGCCGTATGGCGTGCCGCCGAGCTTTGCAGGGCGGCTCGATGCACGGCGCTGGTGTTGGCCTCCGGACACAGCAGGTAGGCGCTGCCCACCTGCACGCCCGCTGCGCCGAGGGCCATGGCGGCGGTTACGCCACGGGCATCGCTGATGCCGCCGGCGGCGATCACCGGCACCGACAGTGCGTCCACCAACTGCGGCAGCAGGGCGAAGGTGCCGAGCTGACGACTCAGGTCGACGTCGAGAAAGTGACCACGATGGCCACCGGCTTCGAGCCCCTGGGCGATCACCGCATCGACGCCGCGCTCTTGCAGCCACAGCGCTTCATCCACCGTGGTGGCGCTGGACAGGATCTTTGCTCCGCTGCGTCTTACCCGTTGCAGCAGCGCGTCTTCCGGCAGGCCGAAATGGAAACTCACCACGGCCGGACGAAACTCTTCCACCAGCGCGGCGGCCTCGTCGTTGAATGGCAGTCGCCCCGGCCCGCTGGCGATGCTGGCCTGATCCTGGCCCAGTTCCCGATAGTAGGGCGCAAGGGCCTCGCGCCAGCGAGCCTCGCGTCCCGCATCCGCTGCGGGTTGCACGTGGCTGAAGAAGTTCAGGTTGAACGGCCGCTCGGTCAGGGCACGTATCGCCTCCAGTTCCTGGCGCAGGGCCGCCGGGGTGAGCATGGCGCAGGGAATCGAGCCGATGCCGCCGGTCTGGCAGACCGTGGCGGCCAGTCGATGATCCTGCGAGCCGGCCATCGGGGCCTGGATCAGGGGTAGTTCACTGCCGAGCAGGTCGGTGAGAAGCATGGAGTGGCTCCGTTTCAGTGGGGGGATGGGGTTCGGGGACGTGCCAGGCCCACAGCAGGGACCAGAGCAGGGCTACCGCACCGATTGCAAAACTGCTCGCCAGGTCATGCCCGGCTGCCGTCCACTGCGCCACCAGCCAGGGGCCGAGCAACTGGCTGCCGCCATAGAGACTGATCAGCAACGCGGCGAGGCGCAAGCCCTGGTCGGGATTCAGGGCTCGGGCCAGACGCTGGGTTAGCAATACGGTACCGAGGAAGGTGCCGCCGACCAGCAGGGCACAGGCCATGACGCCGACGGGGCCGGGCAGCAGGAGCGGCATCGCCACGCCCAGCAGTTGCAGCAGGTAGTTGACCAGCAGCGCGCGGCGATCCCCCAGCCGGGCACCCGCGATGTTCCACAGGCTCGCCGAGACCAGACAGGCGAATGCGGTGCACCACCAGTTGCCGACCAGCAGCGAGTGACCGGCAGGTAGCTGCTCGCGCGCCAGCGCCGGCAGAAAGGTCAGGGGCAGGATGTAGCCCAGGCCGGCGCCCAGATACGCCATCAGCAGGGCCAGGTTGTGGCCTTTGAGGAGCGTTCCGTGTGCCCTGGCATGTGGCTTCTCCGGGATGTCGCGCGCCAGGCGCGTGAGCATCGGGACACACAGCAGCGCCAGCGGCAGGGCGCAGAGTGCAATCGGCAGCCAGCGCAGCGATCCCTGCCAGGGCGTGATGTTCACCAGTACGCCACACAGCAGCATGCCTGCGCCCAGGCCCAGGTAGACCAGACCGCTCAGCGCAGTGGCCCGGCGCAAGGCCAGCCATTCGAGCACCAGCGCCGGTGCCAGCACGAACACCACGCCATTGCTGATGCCATTGGCCAGGCGCAAGGCCGCGAGCAGATCGACGTCATCGGTGAACACCTGGGCCAGGGTCAGACCGGCATTGATCAGCAAGGCTGCCGGCAAGCCCTGGCGCAAGCCGCGTGGGTTGGCCATGGGCAGCGCGAGCAGGGCGCCGAGCAGGTAGCCGAGGTAGTTCCAGGTCGCCAACCGGGCGCCCTGGCCCAGATCGAACATACCGTCGTCGAGCAGCAGCGGCAGCAGCGGGGTGAAGGCGAAGCGCCCCAGTGCATGCACGACCACCAGCGCCAGGGCGGCGGCGAGCAGGGCAGTGAAGTGGGCGCGGTCGAGTCTGGGCATGTGTCCTCCGGTCGTGCTGCGCACCTTAGTCGTTGTCGTCAGATGACCGTTAGTGAAAAATACTGCATTCAGCTTTCACTTTTGGTGAAGATCATGGGTGCCTGGCAGCGACTCAACCCGCAACTGTTCCGCTATTTCCTCGCGGTGGCTCGTGAAGGCTCGTTGAGTGCCGCCGGCCAGCGCCTGAGCTGCGTGCCGTCGAACGTTTCGGCGCGCTTGCGCCAACTGGAGCAACAACTCGACACCCGGCTTTTCCTGCGTCGGGGGCAGCGTCTGCGCCTGACCCCCGCCGGCGAGCGCCTGCTGCCGCATGCCGAGCATCTGGAGCAGCTTTGTCAGACGGCCTGGCGCAGCGTGCAGGACGATCTCTGGAGCGGCGATCTGCGCCTGGGGTCGATGGAAACCACCGCTGCCGTACGCCTGCCCGAGTTGCTGGCGGCATTCCACCAGCGTGCCCCGCGGGTCAACCTGCAATTGAGCACCGGCCCCAGCCGGCGCCTGGTGGAGGGGGTGCTGGCCGGAGAGCTGGACGCCGGACTGATCGGCGGGCCGTACGAGCATCCGCAACTCGACTGCCTGCCGATCTGGCAGGAGGAACTGATGCTGGTGCTGCCGCCCGCGCAGGATGCCGCCAGCCTGGAGGGCAGGCCGCAGACCCTGCTGGGGTTCCCCGAAGGGTGCCACTACCGCGAGCGCCTCGAGCGCTGGGCGGCCAGCCGGGGGTTGCAGGTTGCGGCGCGGCAGAGCTACGGCTCCATCGACGCGATCTTCGCCGGCATCGCTGCCGGCATGGGCATCGGCCTGTTGCCACGCAGCCTGCTCGACAGTCACCCGCGCGTGCATCTGGTGCAATACCAGGCCATCGCCCCTGAACTGGGTGCGACCACCACGCTGCTGGCGCGCCGTCGCGATGCCGGCGAGCACCCGCCCCTGGCGCTGCTGCTGGAACTGATGCACGGGCAACGCCCGGTCGACGCCTGACGGGGCGTCGATAAACGGGCTGAGGCCGCTTTCAACACGGCGATGACAGCGCACGGCTGGATGGATGCGGGAGGTCGCGCGATTCAGAAAGCCAAAGCCGAGGTAGTTTTCCAGCGCTCTGGTAAACTTGGCGACCGCTTCGGAGACCCCCATGAACTACCGCCACGCCTTCCATGCCGGCAATCATGCCGATGTGCTCAAGCACCTGGTGCTGACCCGCCTGATCGCCCTGCTGTCACGCAAGGAGGCGCCCTTCGCCTACCTCGACAGCCATGCCGGCATTGGCCTGTATGACCTGCAAGGCGATCAGGCCAGCCGCACCGGAGAGTACCTGGAGGGCATCGGTCGCCTGTGGCAGGCCGCGCAATTGCCGGATGCCGTGGAGGCCTATCTGGAGGTGGTGCGAGCCATGAACCCGGATGGCGAGCTGCGCTACTATCCCGGCTCGCCCGAGCTGGCGCGGTTGCTCAGCCGTGAACAGGATCGCCTGCAACTCAACGAGAAGCACCCCGAGGATGGCCGCCTGCTCAAGGACAACATGCGCGGTGATCGGCGCGTGGCGGTGCACTTGGGTGAAGGCTGGCTGGTTCCGCGGGCGCTGATGCCGACACGCGAGAAGCGCGTGCTGCTGCTGATCGACCCGCCCTTCGAGAAGACCGATGAACAGCAGCGCTGCGTCGAGGCGCTGAACGAGGCGCACGGGCGCATGCGTCAGGCCATCGTGGCGATCTGGTATCCGATCAAGGACGAGCGTCAGCTGGCACGTTTCTACCGCGACCTGCAGAAAAGCGCCGCGCCCAAGCTGCTGCGTGCCGAGCTGTACGTGCACGCCCCGGACGACGCCACGCGTCTGACCGGCTCGGGCCTGGTGATCAGCAACCCGCCATGGGGGCTGGAGGATGAGCTCAGGCAACTGCTGCCATGGCTGGCCGATGCACTCGGCCAGAGTCTGGGGGCTGGCGCCTGGACTGGCTGATCGAAGAGAAAGCGGCGGGCTGAGCAGGGCGCCGAAGCGTTCAGTTGCGGTCGCTGTTGGGCTCGATGTGGTAGCTCAGGTTGCGCCGTGGGCTGAGGTACTCCAGCACCTCCAGCGGTAGCTGTGACGGGCGCAGGCTGCGGGCGATGGCCAGTCCGGGCTCTTCGGCCAGGTCGACGATCAGCGCCTCGTGTTTGGGAATATCGGTGTCGTAGAGAATCAGCGTCGGCTTCAGGGCGTGGGTCGGGTTCATGCCCAGTACCAGCGCATAGCGCTCATCCTCCAGTTGCACCAGGCTACCCGGCGGGTAGACCCCCATGACGCGGATGAAGGCTTTCAGCGCCACGTCGTCGAAGCGTTCGCGCTGCTGCTTGAACATCATCGCCAGGGCCTCGTGCGGGCTCAGGGCCTGGCGCGGGTCGAGCGGATTGCACAGGCCATCGAAGTGATTGACGATCGCCACCAGGCGGCTCAGGCGTCCGATCCCCGCCTCACGCAGGCCGCGCGGGTAGCCGCTGCCATCGCAGTGTTCATGGTGCTCGTGGATGATACGCAGCACCTCGTCGTCGAGCATCAGCTTCTGCCCCATGCGCAGGCCGAAATCGGTATGCATCTGCAGCAACTGCTGCTCCGGGCGGGTCAGCGGTTCGGGCTTGAGCAATACCTTGCTCGGCACGTCCAGCTTGCCGATGTCATGCAGCAGCGCACCGAGGCCCAGGCTGTGGCAGGCCTCGCTGTCTAGGCCGAGCTGGCGCCCCAGCAGCAGTGACAGCACGGTGACGTTGAGCGCATGGAAATAGCTGTCCTCGGCTGCCTTGCCGGTGATGCCATGGAGCACCACGCCGGGTGCGCCAAGCAGCGTTTCGACCATCTCGGCGACGATGGCGCCGGCCTGGCGCATGGCGTCCTCGGGGCGGCTGCGCAGGGTCTGGTTGAGTGCCTTGATGCGCTGGCTGGCCTCGATGAAACGGCGATCCACCTCGGCCAGGCGGCTGCGCAGGTGTCTGAGCTTCTGCGCCCTTTCCTGGCGGGCCTGGCTTTGCGGATCGGCAATGGGCTCTTCGGGTATCGCGATCGGTGCCTCTGCGGCAATCTCCAGTGGCGGGCAATCGCTGCGCACCGGGTCATAGCGCAGTTGCTTGAGCTTCAAGGCACGCAAGGCGCGGATCTGCGCTTCATCCTTGATCTTGAAGTTGCTGAAAGCGAAATCGTGCTCCCACCAGCTCAGATCGAGATGAACGTAGAGGCCGACGCACAGCTGATCGGGCGAGATATAGAGAGTGTTGGCAGGCATGCCGGTTACGCAGAGTGATAGCTATTGGCCTGCAGTTTAGTCCGGGTTGAGCGGTTACGGCATTTATTCTTCGACCAGGCGTTCAGGCCATCACATCGACGCTGTTGCCCAGGTGCGGCGGGTTGCTCGGTGCGCTGACCGGTGCAGTTGACTGCACCAGTCCGGTGATGTTGGCGGCTTGCAGTTCCAGCGTCTTGCGCAGCAGCAGGAGCGACATCTGCGCGGAGATCTGCGCCGACGCCTGACTGGAAACCTGGCTGGAAATGCTGCTCAGCTCCACGATGCTCTACCTGTGCTCAGTATTCAGGGGGTAGACATACGCCTGTTCCGCCCAGGCCGCAATAGCCGTTGGGGTTCTTCGCCAGGTATTGCTGATGATAGGTCTCGGCGTAGTAGAAGGTCGGCGCCTCGGCGATCTCGGTGGTGATGCTGCCCATGCCGGCCTTGTCCAGCTCGGCCTGGAAACGCGCCTGGCTGGCCTTGGCGGCATTCAGTTGCGCCTCGTCCTGGCAATAGATGGCCGAGCGGTACTGGGTACCCTGGTCGTTGCCCTGGCGCATGCCCTGGGTCGGGTTGTGCGCTTCCCAGAACACCTTGAGCAGCTCCTCGAAGCGGGTCTGCTGCGGGTCGAACACCACCAGCACCACTTCGGTGTGTCCGGTCAGCCCGGAACATACCTCTTCATAGCTGGGGTTGGGCGTGAAACCACCGGCATAGCCGACAGCGGTGCTGAACACGCCGGGTTGCTGCCAGAAGCGTCGTTCGGCTCCCCAGAAGCAGCCCAGGCCGAACACGGCCTGTTGCAAACCGCTCGGGAAGGGCGGCTTGATCGGGTTGCCGTTGACATGGTGATTGCCGGCCACCGGCATCGCTTCGGCACGGCCGGGCAATGCCTGCTCGGCAGTCGGCAGGGCGAGTTTGTGGGCGAGAATCTGGGAACGCAGAACCATGGCGGTCTCCTTGAAGCGGACAGGATTTGGACGACGCGCAGTGTGGCGTATTACGTCCGTTGGTCGGCCTGGGGCCGGCAGGGGTAGCGGCGCAGATTGTCGATCAGCTCGCGACCGGAAATCGGTTTGTCGAACAGGTAGCCCTGGCCGACATCACAGCGCTGGCGACGCAGGAATCCGAGCTGTGCACCGGTCTCGATGCCTTCGGCGACGACCTTGAGCTTGAGGTTGTGGGCCATGGCGATCACGGCGGAGGTGATCTCCATGTCGTCCTGGTTGTCGGGGATGTCCTTGATGAAGCTGCGATCGATCTTGATCACGTCGATGGGGAATTTCTTCAGGTAGCTCAGCGACGAATAGCCCGTGCCGAAATCATCCATGGCCAGGGTCAGGCCCAGGCTTTTCAGGCAGCCGAGCTGATGGCGGGTGTCGTCGGTGGCCTCCAGCAGGAGGCTCTCGGTCAGTTCCAGCTCCAGCAGTCTGGGGTCGAGTTGCTCTTCATGCAGGATGGCGGCAATCGAGCCGACCAGATCCGGGTCGGAGAACTGCTTGGGCGACAGGTTGATCGCCACCTGCAACTCGCCCAGGCCGATGGCGGCTATCTGTTTGCTCATGCGGCATGCCTGGCGCACCACCCATTTGCCGATGGGGATGATCAGGCCGGTTTCCTCGGCGACACCGATGAACTGATCCGGACGGATCATGCCCTTCTCCGGATGCTGCCAGCGCAGCAGCGCCTCCATGCCCAGCAATTGGCCGCTCTTCAGGCACAGCTTGGGCTGGTAGAAGACTTCCAGCTCGTTCTGGGTGAGCGCGCGGCGCAGGTTGTTCTCGACGAACAGCTTGTAGTTGGCCTCGGCGTTGAGTGCCTCGGTGAACAGCTGCACCTGATGCTTGCCGTTGGCTTTGGCCTTGTGCAGGGCGAGGCCGGCGTGCTTCATCAGCGTTTGCGGATCGTCGCCATGCTGCGGGGCGATGGCCAGGCCGACCGAACCGGTGATGCTGATCAACTGATTGTCGACGAACAGCGGTTTGTCCAGGGTTTGCAGTACCTGCTGGGCGGTGCGCTGACCGATCTCCTGATCGCAACCGTCGAGCAGGATGGCGAATTCGTTGCTGGCAAAGCGCGCCAGGCTGCCTCGGGCGCCGAGGCTGTTGCGCAGACGGCGGGCCAGCGCCGAAAGCAGCTTGTCGCCGGTCTGGTGGCCAAGGCTGTCGTTGATGCGCTTGAAGTTGTCGATATCCACCAGCAGCAGCCCCATGGGCTGCTGGGTGTTGCGGGCGAAGTGTTCTTCGAGGCTGCGGATGAAGGCCGGACGGTTGCCCAGGTTGGTCAGGTTGTCGGTATAGGCCAGGCGCTCGATGCGCTGCTGCGCCAGCTTCGTCTCGGTGATGTCTTCGTAGATGCCGATGTAGTGGGTCAGCTCGCCATCGTCGCCATACACCTTGGAGATCGACAGGTGGCCCCAGTAGGGTTCCTGGTTCTTGCGTCGGCTGCGGAACTCGCCCTGCCAACTGCTGTGCTCGGCCAGACTGGAGTGAGCGTCGAACAGCAGGTCGCTGAGGTTGGCCATGGCCGGCAGCTCGGAAAGGCGGTGGCCGCAGACTTCGTCGCCGCTGTACAGGGTGATGGCGGTGAAACTGGGATTGACGTATTCGACCCGGCCGTCGCGGTCGACCAGCAGGAAAGCGCTGGCACTCTGCTCCACGGCGCGCTGGAACAGGTAAAGCGCATGGGTGGCGCTGCGCTTCTGCTGATTGACCAGCGCCTGGGCGAACTGGTCGGCCAGCTCGCCGGCGAATGCGATCTCGTCGGCCTGCCAGGTTCTTTTGGAGCCGATGTGTTCGAGGCAGAGAATGCCCACCACCTCGCCTTCTACACGGATGCTGGCGTCCAGCATCGAGGTGATGCCCAGCGGTTCCAGGTAACCGGGCGCCAGCTCGCGGGTGCGCAGATCATGCTGGGCATCGTGGGCATCGATCGAGCGACCGCTGTGCAGGGCTTCGAGGTAGTGTGGAAAGGTGTGCGCTTCTATCGAGGGCAACTGTTCGTGGCGTTGCAGGTCGCGGCGGTACAGGGATACGGAATCGAGACTCTGTCCGCTCAGCTTCCAGATGCCGGCGCGGGCCACACCGTAGACCTCGCAGGCGGCCTGGGTGATGAGTTCGGCGGCTTCCTGTTGCGGGTTGCTGGAGACGTAGCGCTGACGAGCCAGGCGCGCGATCAGCTGTTGCTGGGTGCGCGAACGTGCCAGGTGCTGCAGATGATCCTCCTGCGCGCGCTGGTACTGCAGCAATGCGGCACGCAGTTGCTGATTCTGGGTCTGCAGTTCGAGTTCGGTCGGTGCGTAGTGGCCCAGGCTGTCGTCCGTAACCAGCAGATAGCCGCGTAGCAGTTGGCGATTGTGTTGCTTGAAGGGCTCACCCACCTCCAGCAGGCTGAGAGGGCCCTGAGGGGTGTGCAGGGTGTAGCGCACCAGATACTGCGAGCCGTCCAGCAGTTGCTGCTGAATGACGTCATGCAGACGGTAGCGTGCTTCGGGCTCCATCAGGCTGGCATAGGGGGCGTCGACCAATGCGCAGAGGTCGGTGGCGCTGATGCCGAGCCTGCGCTCGCAGCTCGGGTCGAGAAACAGCAGAGCCCAACTCGGCTCATTCAAGCGCTCGAAACGCAGCATGCCGAGCCGCGAGGGCACTGGCAACTGCGTCACAACCTCGGCTGCCGAGCGGGTGCCGGCATCGGGATGGCTTTTCATTGGGCGTTGGGCTTCCAGTATGCTGACCAGGCGAGGCATCCGTTCTCGGTACAGGGCCGCTGCGCCAGTGGCGTATCGGCTTGGACGGAGGCTCGGGCTCAGGCCTACTTCACTATAGCGTTCGGCAAGGGTGCATCATGCAAACGATACTGACAAGGAAACTGATGGCCATGCTATTGGGTGGGGTATTTCTCGCCACTGGCTCGGTCATCTCCCACGCCGATGAAGCCACTGCGCTACAGGGGGCCGAGCAGCGTACCTACCTCGATGGCCTCAAGCGTCTGTACCTGACCGACAGTGAGCGCCAGGCACTGTTGGCGCACAGCAACGCCTTGCTTGAAACCTACGCCCTGCGGGCCGGTTACCAGGTCGGCCAGGCGCAGCGGCAGGATCTGCTGTACCGCTTCAGCACCGGTCATGCCGGTGAGTTGATCCTGCGCGAGGAAAGCCGTGGTGCCCAGGGCACTGCAATTGCCGTACGCAATCAGCGCGTTCCGGTGTATGGCATCGATCCGTTCATCCGTTACGAATGTCCGACCGGCGGTATCCGTTGCGTGCTGTTCAATCCGGCTGACAGCAGTCCCTTGTTGAGCATCGTTCGCGATCACAAGGGGGCTGGCGAACTGGCCAAGGCGTTGAGCTTCCTCATCCGCAACGTGCAGAAGGGTTGAGCGCGCGGCCTACCCGTTCAACAGGAACATCGCCTTGGCCAGGAACAGGATGGTGAGCATCTGCATCAGTACGCTCAGGTGGATGCGCCGCGAGCGAACCGGGGTCATGCGACCGCTGCGCATCAGGGCGACCACCAGCAGGAAATGCCCGAGGATGCTCAGTGCCAGGGCGATCTTCAGGCTGAGCAGCGTGCCGAAGCTGCTGGCCAGAGGTGCCTGTAACGCCGCACGGTAATGCCAGGCCAGACCCAGGCCAGCCCCATAGAGCGTCAGCACCACCCAGTGCATGACCTGGCGTGCCCGTTGGCCCAGTGCGCGCGAGAAGCGTGCACGAGGTTCGTCCGGCAGTTCCCGGGCGGCGCGACTCAGGATCATCACTTCGAAGAACACACCGCCGATGAAGAAGGCGGCGGCCGTGAGGTGGGCGAACTTCAGCAGCAGATGGATCATGTGGATGGCGCCGGGTCGATTCTCGAGTCATCGATCATGGCGAATGCACCGGCTGTTGCCATGATCGGGATCAAGTCGAACGTGGCTTGTGCGCGGGGATGCTGCCAGAGCCCGCGTGCGTGCGGCGCACCCCGCGTGCCGGGCGCGACAAGGTGCCGGAAAAAGAGCAAAAAAAACCCCGCCCGGATGGGCGAGGTTGAGGATGCGAGCGTGGCGTGCTCGAAACGATTTACAGCAGGATGGTGCGGATGTCGGCCAGCAGCTGCGACAGACGCAGGGTGAAGCGTGCGGCTGCTGCGCCGTTGATCACCCGGTGGTCGTAGGACAGCGACAGCGGCAACATCAGGCGCGGCTGGAAGGCCTTGCCGTCCCATACCGGCTGCATGGTGGCCTTGCTCACACCGAGGATCGCCACTTCCGGCGCGTTGACGATCGGCGTGAAGCCGGTGCCGCCAATGTGGCCAAGACTGGAGATGGTGAAGCAGGCACCCTGCATGTCATCGGCCGACAGCTTCTTGGTGCGCGCCTTCTCCGCCAGAGCGGCGGCTTCGGCGGCCAGTTGCAGCAGGCTCTTCTGGTCGACGTTCCTGATCACCGGCACCAGCAGGCCGTCCGGCGTATCGACGGCGAAACCGATGTGCACGTACTTCTTGCGGATCAGTGCCTTGCCGCTCGGGGCCAGCGAACTGTTGAAGTCCGGCAGTTCCCTGAGCAGGTGAGCGCAGGCCTTGAGCAGCAGCGGCAGTACGGTCAGCTTGACGCCAGCCTTTTCGGCCACGGCCTTCTGCGCGACGCGGAAGGCTTCCAGGTCGGTGATGTCGGCTGACTCGAACTGGGTCACGTGCGGCACGTTGAGCCAGCTGCGGTGCAGGTTGGCGGCGCCGACCTGCATCAGGCGGGTCATCGGCACTTCTTCGATTTCGCCGAATTTGCTGAAGTCCACCGTCGGGATCGGCGGGATACCGGCGCCACCGGTGGCGGCAGCGGCCGCCTGCGGCGCAGCCTTGGCCTTCTGCATCATCGCCTTGACGTGCGCCTGCACGTCTTCCTTGAGGATGCGGCCTTTCGGGCCGGTGCCGGCGATATCGGCCAGTTCCACACCGAAGTCACGAGCCAGCTGACGCACGGCAGGGCCGGCGTGAACCTTGGCAGCATCGCGCCTGGGGGCTGTGGCAGCAGCGGCTGCGGCAGCCGACAGCGAGGCGATGGCGCGCACTTCGGCGGCCACTTCCGGTGCGGCGCCTTCCGGCACACGGTGCACTTGCTGGCTGGCCTGAGCGGGGGCGGGGGCTGCAGCACCGGCCACCTTGAGCTTGAGGATCAGGTCGCCAGTGCCGACTTCGGCGTCCAGCTTGACCAGCACTTCCTCCACCACGCCGGCAGCCGGCGAAGGGATTTCCATGGAGGCCTTGTCGGACTCCAGGGTGATCAGCGACTGATCGGCTTCGATGCTGTCACCGGCCTTGACCATGACTTCGATGACCTTGACCTTGCCATCGGTGCCGATGTCCGGCACGCGCACATCCTGTACCGAAGCAGCAGCCGGGGCTGCGGCAGCGGGGGCAGGTGCGGCGGCTGGCGCAGCTGCGGGTGCCGCGGCCTGAGCCGGGGCCGGGGCCGCACTGGCGCTTGCACCACCGGCGGTGCGCAGCTTGAGGATCAGGTCGCCGGTACCGACTTCGGCGTCCAGCTTGACCAGCACCTCTTCCACCACGCCGGCAGCCGGCGAAGGGATTTCCATGGAGGCCTTGTCGGACTCCAGGGTGATCAGCGACTGGTCGGCTTCGATGCTGTCGCCGACCTTGACCATGACCTCGATGACCTTGACCTTGCCGTCGGTGCCGATGTCCGGCACGTGCACGTCCTGCACGCTGCTGCCGCTCGCGGCAGCGGCTGGCGCAGCAGCCGGAGTGGCCGCTTTCGGCGCTTCGGCCGGCGCGGCTTCGGCTTTCGGCGCAGGCGCCGCGGCTGCGGCACCTTCGACTTCCAGCACCAGCAGTTCGTCGCCTTCCTTCAGACGGTCACCGATCTTGACCTTGATTTCCTTGATCACGCCGGCCTTGGGCGAGGGGACTTCCATGGAGGCCTTGTCGGACTCCAGGGTGAGTACGCTCTGGTCGGCTTCGATACGGTCGCCGACCTTCACCAGCAGTTCAATGACCTCGCCCTCGCCGCCGAGGTCGGGTACGCGAATCAATTCACTCATCGCTACGCTCCTTAGCAGTCCAGGGGGTTGGCTTTATCGGCGTCGATGCCGAACCTGGTGATGGCGTCGGCCAGCACCTTGGCTTCGATCTCGCCACGATCCACCAGGGCTTCGAGGGCGGCGAGCACAACCCAGTTGCGATCCACTTCGAAGAAGTGACGCAACTGCTTGCGGCTGTCGCTGCGGCCGAAACCGTCGGTGCCCAGTACCTTGTACTCCTTGCTCGGCACCCACTGGCGAACCTGCTCGGCGAACAGCTTCATGTAGTCGGTCGAGGCGATCACCGACCCTTGCGACCGGACAGGCACTGCTCGATGTAGGTCTGTTGCGGCTTCTGGCCCGGGTGCAGGCGGTTGCGGCGCTCGACGGCCAGGCCATCGCGACGCAGTTCGTTGAAGCTGGTGACGCTCCAGACATCGGCACCGATGTTGTACTCGTCGCGCAGGATCTTCGCCGCCTCGCGCACTTCGCGCAGGATGGTACCGGAACCCAGCAGTTGCACGTGGTGTGCGGCTTCCTTCTTGTCTTCCTCGAGCAGGTACATGCCCTTGATGATGCCGTCCTCGACACCGTCCGGCATGGCCGGCTGCTGGTACGACTCGTTCATCACGGTGATGTAGTAGAAGATGTCCTGCTGCTCTTCGGTCATCTGGCGAATGCCTTCGCGGATGATCACGGCGAGCTCGTAGCCGTAGGTCGGATCGAAGGTACGGCAGTTCGGAATGGTCGCGGCCAGCATGTGGCTGTGGCCATCTTCGTGCTGCAGGCCTTCACCATTGAGGGTGGTACGCCCGGAGGTGCCGCCGATCAGGAAACCACGGGTGCGGCTGTCGCCGGCCGCCCAGGCCAGGTCGCCGATGCGCTGGAAGCCGAACATCGAGTAGAAGATGTAGAACGGCAGCATCGGCTGGTTGTGGCAGGAGTACGAGGTACCGGCAGCAATGAAGGAGCTCATGGCGCCCGCTTCGTTGATGCCCTCTTCGAGGATCTGACCCTTCTTGTCCTCTTTGTAGAACATCACCTGGTCTTTATCGACCGGCTCGTAGAGCTGGCCGACCGAGGAGTAGATGCCGAGCTGACGGAACATGCCTTCCATACCGAAGGTACGGGCTTCGTCCGGGATGATCGGGACGATGCGCTGGCCCAGTTCCTTGTCCTTGACCAGTTGCGCGAGGATACGCACGAAGGCCATGGTGGTGGAGATTTCGCGGTCGCCGGAGCCGTCGAGGATGGCCTTGAGGGTATCCAGTGGCGGAGTCGGGATGCTGAAGCTCTGCTGACGACGCTGCGGTACGAAACCGCCCAGCGCGTTGCGACGCTCGTGCAGGTACTTGTATTCGGCGCTGCCTTCTTCCGGACGCACGAACGGCAGGTTTTCCAGCTCTTCGTCCTTGACCGGGATGTCGAAGCGGTCACGGAACTGACGCAGGCTGTCGACATCGACCTTCTTGGTGTTGTGCGCGGTGTTCTTCGCTTCACCGGCACCGGTACCGTAGCCCTTGATGGTCTTGGCCAGAATGACGGTCGGCTGGCCGCTGTGGTTCACGGCCTGGTGGTAGGCCGCGTAGACCTTGTACGGGTCGTGGCCGCCACGGTTGAGCTTCCAGATCTCGTCGTCGGACAGGTCTTTGACCATGTCCTTGAGTTCCGGGGTGTTGAAGAAGTTTTCGCGCACGTAGGCGCCATCTTTGGCCTTGTAGTTCTGGTATTCACCGTCGACCACTTCGTCCATGCGGCGTTGCAGGGCGCCGTCCTTGTCCTTGGCGAACAGCGGATCCCAGAAGCGACCCCAGACCACCTTGTTGACGTTCCACTGAGCACCGCGGAACACGCCTTCGAGTTCCTGGATGATCTTGCCGTTGCCGCGAACCGGACCGTCGAGACGTTGCAGGTTGCAGTTGATGACGAAGATCAGGTTGTCCAGCTTCTCGCGGCCGGCCAGGGAGATTGCGCCGAGGGATTCCGGCTCGTCGCACTCGCCGTCGCCCATGAAGCACCAGACCTTCTGCTTGCCGGCAGGAATGAAACCACGCGCTTCCAGGTACTTCATGAAGCGGGCCTGGTAGATGGCCTGGATCGGGCCGAGGCCCATGGATACGGTGGGGAATTGCCAGAAGTCCGGCATCAGCCACGGGTGCGGGTAGGAGGACAGGCCCTTGCCATCCACTTCGCGGCGGAAGTTCTTCATCTGTTCTTCGTCGATGCGACCTTCCATGAAGGCGCGGGCGTAGACGCCAGGCGAAGCGTGGCCCTGATAGAACACCAGGTCGCCGCCGTGTTCTTCGGTCGGGGCCTGGAAGAAGTAGTTGAAGCCGATGTCGTACAGCGTCGCCGAGGATGCGAAGCTGGAAATGTGGCCGCCCAGATCCGGGTCGTCCAGGTTGGTGCGCATCACCATGGCCAGTGCGTTCCAGCGCACCAGCGAGCGGATGCGGCGCTCCATGAACAGGTCGCCCGGCATGCGCGCTTCATGGGTGACCGGGATGGTGTTGCGGTACGGCGTGGTGATCGCGTAGGGCAGTTGCGCACCGCTGCGGGTGGCCAGCTCGCCCAGACGGGTCATCAGGTAGTGGGCACGGTCTTCACCCTCACGGTCGAGGACGGATTCAAGGGCGTCCAGCCATTCCTGGGTTTCGATCGGATCGAGGTCTTGCATGGCTTGCTCCAGGGCGGAAAGGCTTCCAGAATCGGAGGCCAGTTGGTTCTCGCCGGCTTTTTGAGCGGGCGAGCTGAAATTCTTGGATTTACCGGGGGTAGCTCCGGCCGCTTGTAGTTTTACTACATTTCGACGGCGGATTCAGCCCTCTGGATACAATTCTTTAGTAGTAAAACTACAATTCGCGGCACTGCCGGCCGCGCGCGCCCCGCTGCTGCGGGGTTCCGGGCGATTGCACCGTGCGTCTGGCAGTCCGCCAAAAAGGATAGACCATGAGCCTGCCGTCGCTGGTCGAGTTGCCCCCTCCCTGATTTCCCTGGCCGAACGAGCCGAACAATCCCTGCAGATGGCCATGGCCGAGCATGACGGGCTGTCCGCTCGTTGGGCGGCCTGGCCGCCGGCTCGCCGTGAGGCCTGGCGGCAGGTGACGGCGCTCAGTGATTTCGTTGTCGAGCAGGCTGCGCGTGATCCGCAGATGTTCGTCGCGCTGGGGGACTGCGGTGAGCTCGAGCGCAGTCTGGCACCTGGCGAGTTGCGCGAGCAATTGGCGGCACTGCTGGCCGAGTGCGCCGATGAAGAGGCGCTGGGTCGCTGCCTGCGGCGTTTTCGCAACCGCCAGCAACTGCGCATCATCTGGCGCGACTTCAGTCGCCAGGCAGCGCTGGCCGAGACCTGTCGCGACCTCTCCGATCTTGCCGATGCCTGCATCGACCTGGCTTACCACTGGCTTTATCCGCGTTATTGCGCGCAGTTCGGTACACCCATCGGCCGGCGTAGCGGTCAGGCGCAGCACATGGTCATTCTCGGCATGGGCAAGCTCGGTGCCCACGAGCTGAATCTGTCCTCCGACATCGACCTGATCTTCGGTTATCCGGAGGGCGGCGAGACCGAAGGGGTCAAGCGTCCGCTGGACAATCAGGAATTCTTCATCCGTCTGGGGCAGAAGCTGATCAAGGCGCTGGATGCGATCACCGTCGACGGCTTCGTCTTTCGCACCGACATGCGTCTGCGCCCCTATGGTTCGAGCGGCGCGCTGGTGTTCAGCTTCAATGCGCTGGAGCAGTACTACCAGGATCAGGGGCGTGACTGGGAACGCTACGCCATGATCAAGGCGCGCGTGGTCGGCGGCGATCAGGCCGCGGGTGGCGAGTTGCTGGAAATGCTGCGGCCCTTCGTCTATCGCCGCTATCTGGATTTTTCCGCCATCGAGGCGCTGCGTGCGATGAAGCTGCTGATCCAGCAGGAAGTGCGGCGCAAGGGCATGAGCGAGAACATCAAGCTCGGTGCCGGCGGCATTCGCGAGATCGAGTTCATTGCCCAGGCGTTCCAGCTGATTCACGGCGGACGCGACCTGAGTCTGCAGCAGCGGCCGCTGCTCCGGGTGCTGACCACGCTGGAGGGGCAGGGCTATCTGCCTCCGGCGGTGGTCGCCGAAATGAAGGAAGGCTACGAGTTCCTGCGTTACACCGAACACGCCCTGCAAGGCATCGGTGACCGGCAGACGCAGATGTTGCCGGCCGAGCCGCAGGATCAGGCGCGGGTCGCTGCGATCATGGGCTTCGCTGACTGGGAGAGTTTTCATGAGCGCCTGATGCACTGGCGTGGGCGCATCGAGTGGCACTTCCAGCAGGTGATTGCCGACCCTGATGACGATGAGGTGCAGGGCGGCGAGGTTTGTGTCGGTGCCGAGTGGCTGCCGCTGTGGGAGGGGGCGCTGGACGAGGAGGCGTCGATGCAGCAGTTGCAGGATGCAGGCTTCGTCGAGCCGGCCGTGGCAATTCGTCGTCTCGCCGATCTGCGCAATGGCCCGCAGGTGCGAGCCATGCAGCGTCTGGGGCGTGAGCGTCTGGATGCCTTCATTCCGCGTCTGCTGGCGCAGACCATCGAGCACGACAAACCGGATCTGGTGCTGGAACGGGTGTTGCCGCTGGTGGAGAAGGTGGCGCGGCGTTCGGCCTATCTGGTTCTGCTGAGCGAGAACCCGGGGGCGCTGTCGCGCTTGACCAGCCTGTGCGCGGCCAGTCCCTGGATCGCCGAGCAGATCGCGCGATTCCCGCTGCTGCTCGACGAGCTGCTCAACGAGGGGCGCCTGTATTCCCCGCCTCAGGCGCCGGAGCTGGCGGCCGAGCTGCGCGAGCGCCTGATCCGCATTCCCGAGGACGATCTGGAGCAGCAGATGGAGGCGCTGCGTCATTTCAAGCTGGCGCACAGCCTGCGCGTCGCGGCATCGGAGATCGCCGGCACGCTGCCGCTGATGAAAGTGTCCGACTATCTGACCTGGCTGGCCGAGGCGATTCTCGACCAGGTGCTGGCGCTCGCCTGGCAGCACACCGTGCAGCGTCACGGCCGGCCGCGTCGCGCCGACGGTACGCCGTGCGACCCGGACTTCGTCATCGTCGGCTATGGCAAGGTCGGCGGCCTGGAGTTCGGTCACGGCTCGGATCTGGATCTGGTGTTCATCCATGGAGGTGATCCACAGGCCGAGACCGATGGCGTCAAGCCCATCGATGGCGCGCAGTTCTTCACCCGCCTGGGGCAGCGCATCATCCACCTGCTGACCACCCAGACCACGTCTGGCGCACTCTACGACGTGGACATGCGCCTGCGCCCGTCCGGCGCAGCGGGGCTGCTGGTCAGCTCGCTGGGAGCCTTCCAGCGCTATCAGGAGAACGAGGCCTGGACCTGGGAACACCAGGCGCTGGTGCGTGCCCGCGTGCTGGTTGGCTGCCCGAGACTGGCGGGCGAGTTCGTCCGTGTGCGCGCCGAGGTGCTCGGCCGGCAGCGCGACATCGAGGCGCTGCGCGTCGAGGTGAGCGAGATGCGCGCCAAGATGCGTGACAACCTTGGCAACAAAAATACCGCGGCCGGTACGGCGGCAAATGCCTTCGAGGCCTCGTCTTCCTTCGATCTGAAGCAGGACGCCGGTGGTATCGTCGATATCGAATTTATGGTGCAATACGCGGCTCTGGCCTGGTCGTGGCAATACCCGCAGCTACTCGAGTTCACCGATAACATCCGCATTCTGGAAGGTCTGGAACGGGTGGGTCTGATGTCTGCCGAGGATGCCGCGCTGCTGCGTGAGGTCTACAAGATCTATCGCTCGGCTGCCCACCGTCAGGCATTGCAGAAGCAGCCCGGGGTGGTGCCGGGTGATCAGTTCCAGAACGAGCGGCGCGCTGTGATGCGCCTGTGGCGTGAACTGGGGCTTGAATTGAATGACGGGGCCTGAGGCCCCACCTACTGATCGAACCGTGAAGCGAATTTGAGGAGCAGGCGAGATGTCGATGTCCGACCGTGATGGCGTGATCTGGTACGACGGCAAACTGGTGCCGTGGCGCGAAGCGACCACCCATGTGCTGACCCACACCCTGCACTACGGCATGGGCGTGTTCGAAGGTGTACGTGCCTACAACACCCCGGACGGCACCGCGATCTTCCGCCTGCAGGCGCACACCGATCGCCTGTTCGATTCCGCGCACATCTTCAACATGCAGATCCCCTTCTCCAAGGAAGAGATCAACGAGGCGCAGCGCGCCGCAGTGCGTGAGAACGGCCTGGAAAGCGCCTACCTGCGCCCGATGGTGTTCTTCGGCAGCGAAGGCATGGGCCTGCGCGCCTCCGGCCTCAAGGTGCACGTGATCGTCGCCGCCTGGCACTGGGGCGCCTACATGGGCGAAGAAGCGCTGGAGGCCGGTATCAAGGTGCGCACCAGCTCCTACACTCGCCACCACGTCAACATCGCCATGACTCGCGCCAAGGCCAACGGCAACTACATCAACTCGATGCTGGCTTTGCAGGAGGCCATCTCCGGCGGTGCCGACGAGGCCATGCTGCTGGATCCGGAAGGTTACGTGGCCGAAGGGTCGGGCGAGAACATCTTCCTGGTCAAGGATGGTGTGGTGTACACCCCGGAAGTGACCTCCTGCCTCAACGGCATCACCCGCAGCACCATCCTGACCCTGGCCGAAGAGCACGGCATCAAGGTGGTCGAGAAGCGCATCACCCGTGACGAGGTGTACATCTGCGACGAGGCCTTCTTCACCGGCACCGCCGCCGAAGTCACGCCGATCCGCGAAGTGGATGGCCGCAAGATCGGTGCCGGCCGTCGTGGCCCGGTCACCGAGAAGCTGCAGAAGGCCTATTTCGATCTGGTTACCGGCAAGACCAGCGCCCACGCCGAGTGGC
The DNA here is from genome assembly GCA_045291465.1 of Ectopseudomonas oleovorans. Taxonomy (GTDB): domain Bacteria; phylum Pseudomonadota; class Gammaproteobacteria; order Pseudomonadales; family Pseudomonadaceae; genus Aquipseudomonas; species Aquipseudomonas oleovorans_B. Next base: position 1,081,336 of record CP152345.1, read on the forward strand.
GTACGCAGGTCAAGTAAGTCGGTCATCTGGGCCATGACGGGGAGGCTTCCGGAGTCCGCCAGCAAGCTTGCGAGCTAGGGTCAGGCCAGGTGAGGCGGGTTCAGGGGTGGTCAGCTCGCCCCAGGATCGGTTTCAGCGGTGCATGATCGAGGTGCAGCAGATTGCGAGGTGGGCTCCGAGCCTCCCCGGTCGTTTCTGGAAAAGATATGAAGATACTTATCGTTGGGCCCAGCTGGGTGGGTGACATGGTGATGGCGCAGACGCTGTTCCAGTGTCTGAAACAGCGCCACCCCGAGTGCGAGATCGATGTGCTGGCGCCGGACTGGAGTCGCCCGATTCTCGAGCGCATGCCCGAAGTGCGTGCCGCACTGAGCCTGCCGCTGGGCCATGGTGTGCTCGATCTGGGCACGCGTCGGCGTATCGGCAAGTCGCTGGTGGGGCAGTACGATCAGGCCATTCTGCTGCCCAACTCGCTGAAGTCCGCCCTGGTGCCCTGGTTCGCCGGCATCCCCAGGCGTACCGGCTGGAAGGGCGAGATGCGCTATGGCCTGCTCAACGATATCCGCACGCTGGACAAGGCCCGCTACCCGCTGATGATCGAGCGCTTCATGGCACTGGCCCATGAACCGGGCGCCGCTCTGCCGCAGCCTTATCCACAGCCGCGCCTGCGCATCGACGAGGCCAGTCGTGAGGCGGCATTGGCCAAGTTCGACCTGCAACTGGATCGTCCGGTGCTGGCGCTCTGCCCGGGTGCCGAGTTCGGCGAGGCCAAGCGCTGGCCGGCCGAGCATTACGCCAAGGTTGCCGAGGTCAAGATTCGCGAGGGCTGGCAGGTCTGGCTGTTCGGCTCGAAGAACGACCATGCCGGTGGCGAGGATATTCGTCTGCGCCTGATTCCCGGTCTGCGCGAAGAGGTCAGCAACCTCTCCGGGCAGACCAGCCTGGCGGAGGCCATCGATCTGATGTCGGCCGCCACCGCTGTGGTTTCCAACGACTCGGGGCTGATGCACGTCGCCGCGGCGCTGAATCGTCCGCTGGTGGCCGTCTACGGTTCCACTTCACCAGGCTTCACCCCACCTCTGGCCGACCGCGTCGAGATCGTCCGCCTGGGGCTGGAGTGCAGCCCCTGTTTCGAGCGTACCTGCCGCTACGGTCATTACAACTGCCTGCGCGAACTCAAGCCGAGGCCGGTGATCGAGGCGCTGGATCGACTGGTCGGCGAAACCTCGACTCTGGTTGAGGGCGACTGATTTGCGGGTACTGATCATCAAGACGTCGTCGTTGGGCGACGTGGTGCATACCCTGCCGGCGCTGACCGACGCGGCGCGTGCCATTCCCGGTATCCGCTTCGACTGGGTGGTGGAAGAGGGCTTTGCCGAAATCCCCGCCTGGCATCCCGCTGTTTCCCAGGTGATTCCCGTGGCCATCCGTCGCTGGCGCAAGCACCCGCTGCGCACCTGGCGCAGTGGCGAGTGGGCGCGTTTCAAGCAGCGCCTGCGCGAGACCCGTTACGATCTGGTAATCGACGCCCAGGGGCTGCTCAAGAGCGCCTGGTTGACACGTTACGTGTCGGCACCGGTGGCCGGGCTGGATCGTGATTCGGCGCGTGAGCCGCTGGCCAGTCGCTTCTACGATCGTCGCTATGCGGTGCCCAGGGATCAGCACGCCCTGGAGCGCGTGCGTCAGCTGTTCGCCAAGGCTTTGGGCTATTCGCTGCCGTCCGCTAGCGGTGACTACGGTCTTGACCGCGCGGCGATGATGGACGCTACCTCGCAGCCCTATCTGGTCTTCCTGCATGGCACCACCTGGGCCAGCAAGCACTGGCCGGAAGCCGACTGGCGTGCGTTGGCCGAGCGCATGGACGAGCTGGGCTGGGCCGTGCGCCTGCCCTGGGGCAACGAAGTGGAGAGGGCGCGTGCCGAGCGCATCGCCGCCGGTCTCAGCCATGCCGCCGTGTTGCCGAAGTTGAATCTGGCCGGTGTGGCCAAGGTGATCGCCGGCGCCAGTGCCTGCGTCTCCGTCGACACCGGGCTCGGTCATCTGGCTGCCGCTCTGGATGTGCCGAATATTTCCCTCTACGGCCCGACGCTGCCCGGCAAGGTGGGCGCCTATGGCCGTAGCCAGATTCATCTGTGCGCCAGTGGTCCGGGGGCCGGCAGCGGTGACCGCGACACACCCTGCTTCGATGGTCTTGGCGCCGAGCGCGTTGGCCTGGAACTGGAGGCGTTGCTGCTCGCGCCTCCCGGCACCCTTTAAGGAGAGGCTATGCAACTGGCTTTCGTTCTCTACAAGTACTTCCCCTTTGGTGGCCTGCAGCGTGATTTCATGCGCATCGCCCTGGAGTGTCAGTCGCGCGGTCATGCCATTCGTGTCTACACGCCGATCTGGGAAGGCGAAAACCCTGCTGGCTTCGACGTGCGTGTAGCGCCGGTGCGTGCGCTGTTCAATCATCGCCGCAACGAGAAGTTCACGGCCTGGTTGCAGGCCGACCTGAAGCGGGATCCTGTCGACCGGGTGATCGGCTTCAACAAGATGCCGGGACTCGACGTCTACTATGCTGCCGACGGCTGTTTCGAGGACAAGGCGCAGACCCTGCGTAACCCGATCTACCGTCGCTGGGGGCGCTACAAGCACTTCGCCGAGTATGAGCGTGCGGTTTTCGCGCCGGAGTCCGGAACCGAGATCCTGATGATCTCCGAGGTTCAACAGCCGTTGTTCATCAAGCATTACAAGACCCCGTTGCAGCGTTTTCATCTCTTGCCGCCAGGTATCGCCCAGGATCGTCGAGCACCGGTCAACGCCGCCGAGATTCGTGCCGAGTTTCGCCGCGAGTTCCAGTTGGCCGATGACGACCTGCTGCTGGTGCAGATCGGTTCCGGATTCAAGACCAAGGGCCTGGATCGCAGTCTCAAGGCGTTGGCTTCGTTGCCGCGCGAGTTGCGCAAGCGTACTCGCCTGATCGCCATCGGTCAGGATGACCCCAAGCCCTTCCTGTTGCAGATCAAGGCATTGGGGCTATCGGATCAGGTGCAGATACTCAAGGGGCGCAGCGATATCCCGCGCTTTCTGCTCGGCGCCGATCTGCTGGTTCACCCGGCCTACAACGAAAATACCGGCACCGTACTGCTGGAGGCGCTGGTTTCCGGCCTGCCGGTGCTGGTCACCGATGTGTGCGGGTATGCCCACTACATCACCGACGCCGATTGCGGCCGCGTGTTGTCCAGCCCCTTCGAGCAGGAGCAGTACAACCGTATCCTGGCCGACATGCTGGCCGATCCGCAGCAGCGTGCCTTCTGGGGGCGCAATGGTCTGGCCTACGCCGACAGCGCTGATCTCTATTCCATGCCGAAGAAGGCCGCCGACGTGATCCTGGCTTCGAGGTGCGCGTGAAGTTGATTCTTGCCGAACCCTTCAAGAGCCTGTGGGCTGGTCAGGATGCCTTCGACGCCGTCGAGGCGTTGCAGGGGCAGGTCTACCGTGAACTGGAAGGTCGCCGCACCCTGCGCACCGAGGTCGAGGGGCGTGGCTATTTCGTCAAGATTCATCGTGGTATCGGCTGGCGCGAGATCATCAAGAACCTGCTCACCGCCAAGGCGCCGGTACTGGGCGCCGGGCAGGAGTGGCGGGCGATTCAGCGTCTGACCGAGGCCGGTGTGCCGACCATGACCGCTGTGGCATACGGCGAGCGCGGCACCGATCCGGCGCATCAGCATTCGTTCATCGTCACCGAGGAGCTGGCACCGACCGTAGACCTCGAGCAGCTCAGCCTGAACTGGGCGCAACAGCCGCCCAGGCCTGTGCTCAAGTGGGCGCTGATCCGCGAAGTCGCACGGATGACCGGCACCATGCACCGCGCAGGGGTCAATCACCGCGACTGCTACATCTGCCACTTCCTGCTGCACACCGACAGGCCGATCCAGGTCGGCGACCTGCGCCTGTCGGTGATCGACCTGCACCGTGCCCAGGTGCGCAGCCAGACTCCGCGCCGCTGGCGCGACAAGGATCTGGCTGCCCTGTATTTCTCGGCGCTGGACATCGGCCTGACCCGTCGCGACAAACTGCGTTTTCTGCGTACCTACTTCCAGCGGCCCTTGCGCCAGTTGCTCCAGGACGAGTCGAGCTTGCTCGCCTGGCTGGAGCGCAAGGCGGCAAAACTGTATGAGCGAAAGCAGCGTTATGGAGATGCGCTCTGATGGCCAAATGGGAACTGGCGCCTGAGCATCGCGCACTGGCGAGTGATTTCGGTTCGCTGGAGGCTGTCTTTGCCATCGAAGGCGAGCGGCTGACCAAGGATCCGTTGTCCGAGGTGATCCGTATCGAGCGTGCGGGTGTGCGTTATTACGTCAAGCGCTACTGGGGTGCTGGCAAGGGGTTGCGCCGCTATCTGGGGCGGCCGCGGGTCAAGGCCGAGTGGCAGAATCTCAAGCTGTTCGCCAAGTGGGGTATCCCGACGGCCCCCATCGTGGCCTACGGGCTCCAGCGTCGAGGCGGTGCCTTCGTCCGTGGCGCCCTGGTGACGCGCGAGCTGGAAAACACCCTCGATCTCGCTGAAATCGCCAATCGACAGGATGAGCGTCTGGCCAATCGGAACTGGGTTCAAGTGATCAGCCTGCAGTTGGCCAGGAGCACGAGGGCGCTGCATGATCACCATTTCACCCACAATGACCTGAAGTGGCGCAACCTGCTGGTCAATGAGAAGGCCGAGCTTTTCTTCATCGACTGCCCCACCGGCAGTTTCTGGTGGGGGCCGTTGCTGCGCTACCGCATCATCAAGGATCTGGCGTGCCTCGACAAAGTGGCCAAGCACGTGCTGTCGCGGTCGCAGCGCCTGCGTTTCTATCTGCAGTATCGCGGGCGTGAGCGTTTGAGCGATGGCGACAAGCGGCGTGTGCTGCAGATACTGAAGTTCTTCGAGGGCCGGGAATGAGCGATTTCATCGCAGCGCAGGATCGCGCCTTGCTCGAACGCCACGGGCTGGCTGGTTTCGACGCGCTGTGGGCGCTGAAGCTGGAAGCAGTGGATGAGCCCAACACCGAGCGTGGCGGCTGGAGCAGCGTATATCGACTGGAGCTGGATGAGCGCGCCTTCTATCTCAAGCGGCAAAGCAACCACCTGACGCGCAGTCTGCTGCACCCCTTCGGTGAGCCGACCTTTGCCCGTGAGTTTCGCAATATTCGCCGTTATGCCGAGCGCAACATACCGGCGCTGCAGGCCGCGTTCTTTGCCGAGCGCCGTTTGCCAGGCGAGCGCCGAGCCATTCTGCTTACCCGGGCGCTGGACGGCTGGCAGGATCTGGAGCACTGGCTGAAACAATGACCACGCTCGAGAGTGCCAGGCGCATGGCCATTCTGCGGGCCTGCGGTGCTCTTGCCCGTTGCCTGCACCAGGCCGGGCAGATGCACGGCTGCTTCTATCCGAAGCATATCTTTCTGCGTGAGCAGGGCGGTGCGTTCGAAGCCCAACTGATCGACCTGGAAAAGACCCGCCCGCTGCTGCTGGGGCGTCGTGATCGCATCAAGGATCTGGAGCCACTGTTGCGCCGTGCCAGGGTATGGGGCGAGCCTGAGGTGCGTGAGCTGCTGGCCGCCTATCTGACTGAACGCAACGATGTCGACGCCTGGTGGCGACAGCTCGGCGCGCGGCAGCGTCGCAAGGAGTCACGCTGATGCAACTGAGTGAGCTGAGCCAGGCGGGTCGTACACCTGATCTGCCTTTGACGCTGAACCTGATGGGCGAGCCGCTGGTGCTCGAGCGCCTGTTGCGTGTCCTGCCCGGGCAGCGCTACGTCGCGGTTGGCCTCTGGCAAGGGCGCCATGTGCTGGCCAAATTGCTGGTAGGAGGCAAGGCCCGGCGTCATTTCCAGCGAGAGCTCCAGGGTGCCCGGATGCTGGCCGGACAGAACCTGGTCACGCCTGCATTGCTGGCTCAGGGCTTCGCCGAGGGGCAGGGTGGCTGGCTGCTGTTCGACTATCTGGATGGTGCGCAGAGTCTCTGGGATGCCTGGCGCGAGGTCGCCCGTGCCCCTGTGCTGACGGATGCCCAGCAGGCCGTGCTGGCCGAGGCGCTGGGCGCGATCGGGCAGATGCATGGCCAGGGACTCTGGCAGGCAGACCTGCACCTGGACAACCTGCTGCGGCATGAGGGACGTCTGTACCTGATCGATGGTGGTGGCGTGCGTTGCGAAACGCCGGGGCAGCCTCTGTCGCGGGCCCGGGTACTGGAGAACCTCGGGGTGTTCTTCGCCCAGTTGCCGGCCGAGCTGGAGCCCTGTCTCGAAGAACTGCTGATCCACTATCTGTTGGCCAACGGTGAGCATGCGCTGCCGCTGGAGATGCTCCAGGCCGAGGTGGCCAAGGTGCGGCGCTGGCGCCTGCGTGACTATCTGAAGAAGGCTGCGCGCGACTGCAGCCTGTTCGCTGCGCGCATCGGCGCCTTCGGCCTGCGTGTGGTGCGTCGCGAGCAGGAGCCAGGGCTGCAGCCGCTGCTGGCCGAGCTGGATGCTCGCATCGAGGCCGGGCACATCTACAAGACCGGTGGTGCCGCCACGGTGGCACGTGTGGAGCTCGCGGGACGGTCGCTGGTGGTCAAGCGCTACAACGTCAAGAACCTGCTGCACTGGTTCAAGCGTTTCTGGCGGCCCAGCCGCGCCTGGCACAGTTGGCTCGAGGGCAATCGCCTGCAACTGCTGGGCATCGTCACGCCGACGCCACTGGCCGTGCTCGAGCGCCGCTGGTGTTGGCTGCGCGGACGCGCATACCTGATTACCGACTATTGTAGCGGGCAGGATATAATCGCGCGTTTCGAGGCATATCGACAGGCGATGCCCCCGGAGACCGAGTTGCAGGCGCTGGATCGTCTGTTTGCCGCCTTGCTGCGCGAACGGATCAGCCACGGTGATTTCAAGGGGCACAATCTGTTCTGGGATGATGCGCAGGGCGCCTGGTCGCTGATCGACCTGGATGCCATGCGTCAACATCGCAGTGCGCGCAGTTTCGCCCGGGCCTACGCCCGCGACCGCGCTCGTTTTCTGCGCAACTGGCCGGCGGACTCCGCTCTGCACCAGTTGCTCGACCAACGTTTACCGCAGGTGCAAGACACCTGCCCGAATTAGAGGCTTACACCTGTGGCACTGACCATTCTCGGCCTGTCCGGCGCCCTCAGTCACGATCCCTCCGCTGCGCTGTACATCGACGGCAAGCTGATCGCGGCGGTGGAAGAGGAGCGCTTCGTACGCGACAAGCATGCGAAGAACCGCATGCCGTACGAATCGGCCAAGTTCTGTCTGGAACAAGCGGGTATCAAGCCCTCGGACGTCGATGTGGTGGCGATTCCCTTCGCTCCCATCAGCATCTTCGAGAAGGCCCGCTGGCAGTACGCCAAGCGTTACGCCTATGCGCCGGATCGTGCCCTCGATGCGATTCTGTTCGGTAACCGCCGTTACAAACGCTACAAAAAACGTATCGAGTGGTGCCTGGTGCAGCTCGGCTTCGACCTGAAGAAGGTCAAGATCGAGCCGGTCGAGCACCACCTGGCACATGCGTCCAGCGCCTACCACTGCTCGGGGTTCACGGAGAAGACCGCGATCCTCGGCATTGATGGCAAGGGTGAGTACGCCACCACCTTCTTTGGCTGGGGGGAGAACGGCAAGATCCACAAGATCAAGGAGTTCTTCGATCCGGATTCGCTCGGTGGGCTCTACGGCGCGATCACCGAGTACCTGGGCTTCGAAATGCTCGATGGCGAGTTCAAGGTCATGGGCATGGCGCCCTACGGTGACGCTGCCAAGTACGATTTCTCGCGTCTGGCCAAGTTCGAGAACGGCGAGCTGATCATCAACACCGACTACGCCAACGTCATCGGTTTCCGTCGCTACAAGGAAAACGGCAAGGGTTACTACTTCTCGCCCAAGCTGATCGAGTGGCTCGGCCCGAAACGTCAGGGCGACATCGCCGACGATCCCTACATCCACTATGCGGCCAGCATGCAGGCACTGTTCGAGAAGCTGGCGCTGGAAATGATGGAGTACTACCTCGGCGACGTCCTCAGGGAAACCGGCAAGATCGCCTTCGCTGGCGGTTGTGCGCTGAACGTCAAGCTGAATCAGAAAATCATCGCTCGTGATGACGTCAAGGAACTGTTCGTGCAGCCGGCGTCCGGTGATGCGGGTACCGCTGTGGGGGCTGCCGCCTACGTTTCGCACAAGCGCGGCGTGCCGGTAGAGAAAATGGAACACGTCTACCTCGGCCCTTCGTACAGCAACGAAGACGTCATCGCTGCCTGCGCCCGGCACCCGAACGCACCGGTGTTCAAACGTATCGACAACACTCCCGAGCGCATCGCCCGGATCATGGTCGATGGCAACCCGGTGGCCTGGTTCCAGGGGCGCATGGAGTTCGGCCCGCGTGCTCTGGGCGGTCGTTCCATCATCGGTTGCCCGAGCGTGCCGGGTGTGGCCGACCGCATCAACGAGCAGATCAAGTTCCGCGAGCGCTGGCGCCCCTTCTGCCCGTCGATGCTCGATACCGTGGCACCGAAGATGCTCAAGGTCGATCACCCGAGTCCCTTCATGACCTTTACCTTCGAAGTGACCGAGGAGTGGAAGGAGCGTGTGGGTGAAGTGGTGCACGAGGACGGTACCTCGCGTGCCCAGGTGCTGGAGCGCCGCTTCAATCCACGCTGGTACGACCTGATGCTCGAGCTGGAGAAGCTCACCGGCAATGGCGTATCGTTGAACACCTCGCTCAACCGCCGTGGCGAGCCGATGATCTGCTCGCCGACCGATGCACTGAACATGTTCTACGGCTCGGATCTGCAATACCTGATCATGGAAGACATACTTGTGGTCAAGGATGGCAAGGATTGGTATGACAACCTCTGAGCAGACCTCTGGTCAGGCGCAGCGCTGGGTTCTGCAGTTCTGCCACGGCTACGACGGCCCCTTTCTGGACTGTGCGCGGCAGTACGCCGTGCTGTTCAAGGGCACGCCCTACAAGGTCTGCACGGTCTATCTGACCGGCGCTCCTTCGGCGGAGGTCGAACGTGGTTCGGCCTCTGACGAGGTGATCTTTCTCGACTATTCCAGTGCCCAGGTTCGCGGCCTCAAGCTGCGGGCAATCCGCGATTTCCGTCGGATCGCGGCCTCGCGCGATTTCGTTCTGTGTATCGCGCACCGCTTCAAGCCGATCTACGTTGCCCTGCTGGGCAGCAATCTTCCGGTGCTTGGCGTGCATCACGCCTTCGCCGATTACAAGCGGCGCTCGCGTCAGCTGTTCGCCAACTTCTTCCGTAAGCGTCTGGCATTGCTCGGCGTTTCCAATGCCGTGCGCGACGACATGCGGGCCTGCCTGCCCGATTGGCCGCCCGAGCGTATCGAGACACTGTACAACCGTATCGACATCGACGCCGTGCAAGCCGCGCAAGTGCCCCGCGAGGCCGCTCGCGAGCATCTGGGGTTGCCTCGGGACGCCTGGGTGGTCGGCAATGTAGGTCGCCTGCATCCGGACAAGGATCAGGCCACGCTGATTCGCGGTTTCGCCCGGGCCCTGCCGCAACTGCCAGCAGGCAGCTTGCTGGCGATCATGGGTAGTGGCCGTCTGGAGTCCGCACTCAAGGCGCTGGCGGCTGAGCTGGGCGTTGGCGGCGCGGTGCGCTTTCTCGGCCAGGTGCCCAATGGGCGACGCTATTTCAAGGCTTTCGATGTATTCGCCCTGACCTCCGACCATGAGCCGTTCGGCATGGTATTGCTGGAGGCTATGGCGGCTGGAGTGCCGGTGCTGGCAACTGATTGCGGTGGTGCCAGAGAGGTTGTCGAGGCCGCAAGTTGTCGTTTCCCCCTGGGGGATCACGATATGTTGGCACAACGCTTGATTCACTGTTCTGATGCAGAATTCTTATCTGAACTCGATAACCTTCAGCGACGATTCAGTGACTTGGCAGTAAAAGAAACGTTCTGGCAGTTGTCCATGCCGTCTCGCTTGAAACAGTGTTTCTGACGAACCAGTGATTTTCAGGAATAGTTATCGTGATCAAGATGCTGAAGGCGTCTCGTTGCAGGTATTGGTTGCGCCAGCGGGGTATCAAATTAGGGATTGCAGTCCCCGATTTGCCAGGAGCTGCCGTGTTGCAGCTGGAGGAGGGCTGCGCCATCTCCAGGGTGCAGGCGGCTTTCTCGACTCTGCATGTCGGAACCATGACCTACATTCGCAGTGAGTCCGAGTTGCTGAACGTGTCGCGTATCGGACGTTTCTGCTCGATCGGCAACTCCGTGGTCATTGGTCAGGAGAAAGCGGGGCATCCGCTGGATTGGGTCAGTACGCATCCAATGCAATATACAGGGACGCCCTTGCACTATGTTGAGCGGGGCGAGCCAGCCGAAATAGGACATGATGTCTGGATTGGTCGTGAGGCGATGATAATGGAGGGAGTCAAGGTCTCGACGGGGGCGGTCATTGCTGCTCGTTCCCTGGTGACGTGCGATGTTCCCCCTATGCAATCGTGGCGGGAACGCCGGCCCGCATTATCCGGTATCGACACTCGGATCAGGTGATCAACGATTTGTTGGGGAGTGCCTGGTGGGAGCTTCCCGTTGACGTGTTGCAGCGTCTGTCCCTCGACGTTCCCGAGCATTTCCTTCGCCAATTTGCCGAGTTGCCATCACGTGAGCCTGCTATCTACCGGCAGGTTGAGGTCAGTCGCCGGGGGTGCCGTGAACTTTCAGGTGGCCTGGCTTGCGGGCGAGTCGGGGAAGTCCAATGAAAGTCTTGTTCTTGGTGCAGGGCGAACAGCGGGCCATTCTGGATCGCTTGTATGAAGGCGTTCAGCGCAACTGTGACTGCGAGGTTCGTTGGCTGGGGCGCGACGATCAGGCCAACCTGCGCCGGTATTTCCGCGATCATGTAGACGTTGCACGTTACGACCGTATCCTGTTTTTCCTGCGCTTCAAGCAGGAGATACGCCAGGTCTCTTTCCTGCGGAGCGTGCCGAACAGCGTGATCCTCGAACACGATGCCTACCAGAATTACATCGCGTGCAAATACACCGGCAAGTTCAGTGCGCATTACCGCAAACTGCCCTGGGTGAGAGTGATCAGTTCAGGTTATGTAGTGAGCCAGCGCTTGCGCCAGGAAGGGTTCGATGCCGTATTCGTTCCCAAGGGCTACGACCAGGCGTTGCTGAGTGATCAGGGCAGAACGCGTGACATTGAGCTGGGTTTCGTCGGCAGTACCAAGAGCGTGGCTTACAGCGGGCGCAAGGCGCTTCTGGACGAGTTGGCGAAGGTCGAGAATCTGGTAGTCACGCGCACCAAATCAGGTGAGGAATACCTCAATACGCTCAATCGCATTCGGTTCTTCGTCAGTGCCGATGTCGGTATGGGTGAATACATGATCAAGAACTTCGAGGCCATGGCGTGTGGCTGCGTGTTGCTGGCTTACGATCATGGTGAAGAGGAGAATCGTGCGCTTGGCTTCGTCGATATGGAAAATATCGTGTTGTACCGGAGTGTCGACGATGTGCGTGGCAAGCTGGCTCAGTTGCGTGCCGATCCGATCTGGGCTGAGCGGATTGCGGCCAATGGCAAGGCGCTGGCGGTCTCGCGTTATGGATTCGATCAGATCGGTGCGGAAATAGTTCGTGCCATGCGGCCCCCACTGCGGCCCGCTCCGGCTCCAGGTTGGTTCAGCCGTCTGCGCAACCGGTTCGGGGTTTGATTTTGAGTAAGCCGCGCCTACTATTTTTAGTCCCTTATTTTGGTCGCTGGCCGTTCTGGATGCCCTTTTTCCTGGCAAGTTGCCGATTCAATCCGGACGTACGCTGGCTATTCTTTACCGATTGTGGCGTTCCGAAGGATGCTCCGGACAACGTTCGGTTCCGGAGCATGAGCTTTGCCGATTACTGCTCCAGGGTGTCGGCAGCGCTTGGGGTCGACTTTCAACCTCGCAACCCTTACAAACTCTGTGACTTGAAGCCGGCATTGGGTTATATCCATGCCGATGAGTTGGAGGGGGTGGATTTTTGGGGCGTCAGCGACATTGATCTGGTGTATGGCGATCTCTGTAGCTACTTCACCAGCGAGCGTCTGGAACGTTTCGACTTCCTCTCCACCCATGAGCGACGCGTGTCCGGGCACCTGTGCCTGTTTCGCAACAACGAGCGAATGCTCACTGCCTTCATGAAGGTTCCGGGTTGGCAGGCGGCGTTGTCTTCTGATCAACATAGAGCTTTCGACGAAGGGGCTTTCAGTCGCTTGTTCATTCGCAATAAAAATTGGCCAGCACCTTTGCGCAGGCTTTCCGATGCATGGAATCCCTGGCGGCATCGCTGTGAATTCAGCGAGGCGTTCAGTACACCGAATGGCCGCATACCCTGGCACGATGGCAGTTTTGATTTTCCGCAACGCTGGATCTGGCGTGAGGGACAGTTATTCAATGACCGCGATGGTTCGCGGCAGTTCCCGTACTTCCATTTCATTGGCTGGAAGTGTGACGCTTGGCCCACTTGCAGTGAACAGGAGCTCATGGAGGATGCCGCGCTGGCCGCGATGGATTCCTGGAGCATTACTCCCAAGGGTTTTCGAGAGGTTTAGATCTTGATTTTTTCCAAGGACAGTGACGTCACTCTGGTGGTCACCAGTTGCGGGCGTTTCGACCTTTTGAAAAGGACGCTTGCCAGCTTCGATGCGTTCAATCACTTTCCGATCCGTGAGGTGTTCATCACCGAGGACTCGGGTGATGAGGCGGTAAAGGCTTGCATTCCCGAGCACTGGCGTGAGCATACGACGTTCTTCGTCAATGTACCTCGGTTGGGGCAATTGCACTCCATCGATCTGGCCTACTCGCACGTCAAGACCCCCTGGATCTTTCATTGTGAGGATGACTGGGAGTTCTATCGGCCAGGCTTCATCGAGGACTCGCTTGTGTTGCTGAAGGCCGATCCCCAGGCCCTGCAGGTATGGCTGCGCAGTTTTGCCCATGATCTGGCGCTTCACAGTCCATACGTGTATCTGGGGGAGCGTGAGGTGGTCGAGGGGATCGCGGCTTATCGCGTCGGCTCGCACAAGGAAGACTGGCAGGGCTTTTCCTTCAACCCCGGGTTGCGTCGCATGGCCGATTATCAGCTGCATGCCCCCTACGGCCAGTATGATGGTGAAAAGGGACCTGTCCCGGCTGTACGCCAACGATCAGCGGCATGCGCTCATTCTGGAAAACGATGCTGTCCTGCATACCGGATTCGGCGAGCATGTCAGTGTGCCCGAAGAGCGGGCCAAGAAGGCGAAGCGAAAGAAACGCGAGCGTCTACGCCTGGGGCTGGTCTTCTTCATTGGTTTGTTGATTGGAGTATTTCTATGAGTGCCTTGCACGGCATGCAGCGATGGCACGAGCGGTACGGTTATTTCACGTTCGCACTGCTGATCTTCATCGCCAGCTTCCTGTTGCTTCCTACCAGCAAGATGGTCAACAACGTCTATTACGTGCTGCTGGCACTGCCTGCGTTGGTGTTCTTCGTGGTGCGCCTTGGTCGTGATATTCGTCCGTCGCCCGCCTTGTTGCTCTGGGCAGGGTTATGTGCCTGGTACCTGCTGGTCGGCGCACTTTCAGGTAGCGGTCAGTATTTCAAGCATGTGCTCTATCTTGCGCTGTTCGTTCTGTTGGTGAGCCAGTTGGTCGATCCACGGATTTTTCGCACCGCGCTTTTCGCACGTGGCCTGTTCTGGGTGGTGGGCATATACGTTCTGGGGTCGGCAATCGTCTATTGGATCATTGGCCGTTACGCTCCAGGCGAACGAATCATCTGGCTGCCGGGGCGGATGGCGGGCCCGATCTATACCAGCATGTGGCTGGCCTGCTGCTTTGCCCTGGCGTTGCCGACCTGGATCGCTCAGCGGCGTTGGCTGGAGCTGGCGGCTGCTTTGGCGCTGGCAGTTTTTTGCATGGCTTATGTACTTCAGAGCCGCTCAGGGCTTGTCGGCATGTTGGCGATCTGCGCGCTGATCTGCGCATGGCACGCGATGCGCCATTTGCGCTACTTCCTGATACTGGCCGTTGCCGCGGTGATCGTGGTGGGAGTAGTTCTTTTCGCCGTGCCTGAAGTGCCCGTGATGAGCCAGCTGTTCGCTCGGGCCGACTCAGGGCGTTTCGAGCTATGGCGCGTGCTCGCGGGCGAATGGCAGGCGTGCGGGATATGGTTGGGGTGCGGTGTGCACTATACGACTAGCTCCACCATCATGGGGGGCGTTGCGATTCAGCATCCCCACAATATCTACCTGGCGCTGGGGTTATATAGCGGCCTGGTGTCACTGCTTCTGTTCCTGGCCCTGGCGATTGTCGTTCTCCGGCACGCCTGGGTGCAGCGTGACCCCTGGGGCTTGTACTTGCTCGTGGCCCTGATCGTGCTGAATTTCGATGGCAGCAAGCTGGTGGGTAACCCTGATGAGCTCTGGATGCTGGTGTTGCTGCCGATGGCGTTGATCCCCAACGAGCGTCGGACGCAACCCTGAGGCTGGCGAGGCGCCTGTGTGTCAGGCGCCTCGCCGAATTTTTTTCGCAATAGGCCCACAGCCGGGCAGTATCCAGAACGATATTTTCCTTTCTCAGGTATTTGTCGAAATGTTCCCGATTACGGCGAATCCTGCCACGGCCCAAGGCGCGCCGGCGGGTCTGAAGATCTGCAATGTCAATCAGGCCGAACGCCCCGTCCGGGGTCTTGACGATGTTGCCCAGGTGCAGGGAGCGGAAGTACACGCCGCTTTCGTGCAGATGGTTGATGAAGCGTGCCAGGGGAGGCAGCAAATCCAACCAGTCGGCTTTGCCTTCACGTAACAAGGTAGACAGTGTTTCCCCTGCCAGGGGGCGATAGAGAACGGCTGTCCTCGACGTATCATCCAGACGGTACAGCTGCAGTGGCGTCAGGGTCGGTATGCCTCGCTTTTTCAGCGCCTCGGCATTGACGCAGAAACGCAGTGACTGCGGGCGTAACAGCGCAGAAGAGAGCAGTCGCTTGCGGCGAAACAGCTTAAGCATATTGCCATCAGTCAGTGCGTAGACCTTTGGGCCGTAGCTGTCCTGTTCCAGAATGCTCGCACCCTCGATCATTTTGTTCAGCGTGGTGACGGGAAGGTGATTGAAGTTCAGCACGTCCTGGACGCTCTCTGGCTGCGGAAAGGCATATGATGCCCGATCTTGCAAGGGCGCGGCCACGATATTGGGAATGCTAAGATTGCCATCCTTATTACCGGTGAAAGCGGACATGACCGAAGTACCCCAGCAGAACGCTGCTTCCAGCCTTACCATTTATTTCCGGTTGCTGGCTTATGTCAGGCCTTACATCGGTTTGTTCCTGCTAAGCCTGCTGGGCTTCCTGATTTTTGCCTCGACCCAGCCGATGCTGGGTTACATGCTCAAGTACTTCGTCGATGGTTTGTCCAATCCGGATGCCAGCTTGTTCGCCGGCGTGCCCTGGTTGCTGGAATACCTCCCCTGGCTGGCACACCTGAAGCTGCTGCAGGCCGTGCCCCTGCTGATCGTACTGATCGCCGTGTGGCAGGGCATCGGTTCCTTCCTCGGCAACTATTACCTGGCGAAGGTATCGATGGGGCTGGTTCAGGATCTGCGCGTAGAGCTGTTCAACAACCTGCTGACCCTGCCCAACCGCTATTTCGACAACCACAACTCCGGCCACCTGATCTCGCGTATCACCTACAACGTGACCATGGTCACCGGCGCGGCGACCGATGCGATCAAGGTCGTGGTGCGTGAAGGCATGACAGTGGTGTTCCTGTTCGCCACCCTGCTCTGGATGAACTGGAAGCTGACCCTGGTGATGGTGGCTATCCTGCCGGTCATCGGCCTGATGGTGACCAGTACCAGCAAGAAGTTCCGCAAGCAGAGCAAGAAGATCCAGACCAGCATGGGCGATGTCACTCACGTGACCTCGGAAAGCATCCAGGGCTATCGTGTGGTGCGCAGCTTCGGTGGCGAGGATTACGAGAAGCAGCGTTTTCTCGATGCCAGCGAGGAGAACAAGCTCAAGCAACTGAAGATGGTCAAGACCAATGCGGTCTACACCCCTTCGCTGCAACTGGTGATCTACAGCGCCATGGCGGTGCTGATGTTCCTCGTGCTGCTGTTGCGCGGCGATGCTTCGGCGGGTGATCTGGTGGCTTACATCACCCTGGCCGGATTGTTGCCCAAGCCGATTCGCCAACTGTCCGAGGTCAGCTCGACCATTCAGAAGGGTGTGGCGGGAGCCGAAAGCATTTTCGAGCAGCTCGATGAAGAGCCGGAGATTGACCGGGGTACCCAGGAGCGTGAGCGTATCACCGGTCGGCTCGAGGTGAAGGCGCTGAGCTTCAGCTACCCGGGTGCCGAGAAGCCGGTACTGAGGGATATCTCCTTCGTTGCCGAGCCCGGGCAGATGGTGGCGCTGGTCGGGCGCTCCGGCAGCGGCAAGTCGACCCTGGCGAACCTGATTCCGCGTTTCTATCACCACGAGCAGGGGCAGATCCTGCTCGACGGTGTGGATGTCGAGGACTACACCCTGCGCAATCTGCGGCGCCATATCGCGCTGGTGACTCAGCATGTCACGCTGTTCAACGATACCGTGCACAACAACATCGCCTATGGCGATCTGGCCGACGCGCCGCTCGACGCGGTGCGTCAGGCGGCGGGTGATGCCTATGCTGCCGAGTTCATCGAGAAGATGCCGCAGGGTTACGAAACCCTAGTCGGTGAAAATGGCGTGCTGCTATCCGGTGGGCAGCGTCAGCGCCTGGCCATTGCCCGGGCGTTGCTCAAGGATGCGCCGCTGCTGATTCTCGACGAGGCCACATCGGCTCTGGATACCGAGTCGGAGCGGCATATCCAGGCGGCGCTGGATCAGGTGATGCAGGGGCGTACCACGCTGGTGATCGCGCACCGCCTGACCACCATCGAGAAGGCTGATCTGATTCTGGTGATGGATCAGGGGCAGATCGTCGAGCGCGGCAATCATGCCGAGTTGCTGGCGCAGAACGGATATTACGCCCGTCTGCATGCCAAGCAGTTCGAAGAGGCCGGCGAAGTCACCGGCAGCGAGCACGACGTCTGATGCTTGGCTGTCTACGATTCTGGCGTGAGCGAGGCTGGACGCCGATTTCTGCCGCCGATTATGCCCAGGCATGGGCTCGTCTGGGTGGCAGCGTGGCCACCCATCCCGAGGTAGTGGCGCGGCTGGCCGATCTGGCCGGTATTCCCGTGCGTTATCTGGGCTGGCAGGTCGATGGTCAGCTGCAGGCCGCGATCGCGACCTGGGGGCGGCATCTGGCGTTGTCCAAGGATGTGTTGAAGCAGCAGGGCAAGCGCGGTCTTTTCGACCTCGGCAACGCCGAGATCATCCTGCCGATGGCCGCCGAGGTGCGCGTGCCGCTGCGGCATCATGCCCGCTATCTGTCGGAGCTCAATGCCGCCCAGGTCATCGCTGCCCGCGAGCAGCCCGAGGGGCTGGCGCTGGCCCGTGAGCCCGAGCAGTACAGCAAGAAATTCCGCTACAACCAGCGCCGCGAGCAACGTTTGCTGGAGGAGGCGGGTGGGACGATTCGCCCGATGCTGGAGCTGACGCCTCAGGAGCAGGCGCACGTCTACGCCGATCTGTTTCAGCGCCGCTGGGGCTTCGAAGCCACCGGCAAAGCCCACCTGGCCGAGGTGTTCACCCGGCTGCGCGAGTTCATGACCGGCTCGCTGATCTACCTGAATGACGAGCCCGTCGCGATCCAGGTGCTCTATCGAGTCGAGGCGCCGCAGTGGGTCAGCCTGGAGTACATCAACGGCGGGGTCGATCCGCAGCAGCGCGACTTCAGCCCCGGCAGCGTGCTCAGTTTCGTCAACACGCAGAACGAGTGGGAGCACGCGCGGGCGCAGGGCAAGCCGTTGCGCTATTCGTTTGGCCGGGCCGACCGCGAATACAAGGATCGCTGGTGCAACCGGGTACCGGTCTATCAGGTGTGAGGTCATGAACGGACGCAAGCAACAACTGCTCAAACGCCACCGGCGCAACAAGCGTATCGCCCTGCTGTCAGCGTTGCTGGCACTGGTGCTGCTCGGCGTTTTGGTCGCCTGGTGGCTGCCGCCATTGCTGCTGCTGTTGGGCTGGATCGCGCATGAGGCCTGGTTCGCCGATCACCTGTTCTACTCGCCGCGCGAGGACTACCACTACGATTTTCCGGCCGATTGCCTGAGCGTGCCGGCGCGCATTGAGCAGGGCATGCTGCATCTCGACGCCGACCTCGATGGCTACGATACCCAGGTGCTCGAGTTGCGGCTGACAGCCACCTGGTTGGGGCGCTGGCTCGACCCCTATGTGCGTCTGGGGGACGACCGCCAGGATTTCGAGCGCGGTGTCTCCGGGCGGCGCTACCTCAACCTGTCCGGGCAGCGAGTCGATGGCCTGACCATCGTGCCGCGTTTTTGCCGCATCGATGGCGAGTTGCGGGTGCACGCCATGCGCAATCCCGACTTCGCCCAACAACGCATGCTGATCATCGCGCCACACGCCGACGACGCCGAGCTCGCTGCCTTTGGCCAGTACAGTCGCTCGGCCGATGCCGCCATCGTCACCCTCACCCAGGGCGAGATCGAGGCCGAGGCCTATCAACGTCTGGGGTTGGGCAAGGCCGCGGCTGCCCGTCTGAAGGGGCGCCTGCGGGCCTGGGACAGCCTGGCCGCGCCACTGTGGGGTGGGGTGGCGCAAGCCCGTTGCGTGCAGCTTGGCTATTACTGCCTGCAACTGCCGGCCATGGCCGAGCAGCCAGATCAGCCCTTCGCTTCGCGCGAGTCGGACGAGAGCGACATCCGCAGCGTGCGCCGCCTCAATCCCCTGAGTCTGCCGGGCGATGCCGATGGTCAGCCGACCTGGAACAACCTGGTCGCCGATCTGGTTGCCGTCATCGAGCACTACCGCCCCGAAGTGCTGATCACGCCGCATCCGGAGCTCGACCCGCATCATGATCATGTCGCCAGCACCCGCGCCGTGCTGCAAGCCTGCACACGCAGTGGCTGGCAGCCAAAGACGCTGTTGCTCTATGCCAACCACCTGCATGACAACGACCGCTGGCCGATGGGCCCCGCGGGCCAGGGAATCGCCTTGCCGCCGGCCATCATGGCTCTTCCGGGCGATCGTCTGTGGAGCCCGCTGCTCGATGCCGAGCAGCAACTGGACAAGGCCATGGCGCTGGGCCTGCAGCATGATCTGCAAGGCCCGCTGCCGCTGAAGAAACGCCTGCGCCGCTTGATCCAGCAGGCATTGGCCGGGCGTCGCTGGCCGGTCACGGGCGAGGATGAGTTCTTCCGCAAGGCGGTGCGTCGGCATGAACTGTTCTGGGTTCGGTCGCTCTGAGCGGTTGGCCAACCCCGGCATGTTATGATTTTCCCGTTTTTCTCCCTTTCTGGAGCTGCAATGAAACTGACCATGCCCCGCTATGACCAAGCTGCCGTTCTGGTGGTGGGCGACGTGATGCTCGATCGCTACTGGCACGGCGGTACTTCGCGGATCTCTCCCGAGGCTCCGGTACCGGTGGTGCGTGTCGATCAGATCGAGGATCGCCCGGGCGGTGCGGCCAACGTGGCGTTGAATATCGCGGCGCTCGGCGCGCGTGCGCTGCTGGTCGGCGTCACCGGCGAGGATGAGGCCGCTGAAAGCCTCAGCGACAGCCTGCGCGGTGCCGGTGTTGAGGCCCACTTCCAGCGCCTCGACGATCAACCCACCATCGTCAAGCTGCGGGTGATGAGCCGTCACCAGCAACTGCTGCGCATGGATTTCGAAGAAGTGTTCAATACCGACACCGCCGCCCTGGCGCGGGACGTCGATGCACTGCTCGACGGGGTCAGGGTGCTGGTGCTGTCGGACTATGGCAAAGGTGCGCTGCAGAACCATCAGGCGCTGATCCGGTTCGCGCGCAAGAAGGGCATTCCGGTGCTGGCCGATCCCAAGGGCAAGGACTTCTCCATCTACCGTGGCGCCAGCCTGATCACCCCGAATCTGCATGAGTTCGAGACCATTGTCGGGGGGTGCGTCGATGAGGCCGAACTGGTGAGCAAGGGGGCCGAGCTGATGCGCGAGCTGGAGCTGGGCGCCCTGCTGGTGACTCGTGGCGAGCATGGCATGACCCTGCTGCGCCCGGAGCATGCACCGCTGCACCTGCCTGCCCGGGCTCGGGAAGTATTCGACGTGACCGGTGCCGGCGACACGGTGATCTCCACTCTGGCGGCCTCCATCGCGGCGGGCGAGGAGTTGCCGCAGGCCGTGGCCCTGGCCAACCTTGCGGCGGGTATCGTCGTGGGCAAGCTGGGCACCGCCGCCATCAGCGCCCCGGAACTGCGCCGGGCGGTACAGCGCGAGGAAGGTTCCGAGCGCGGTGTGCTGAGCCTCGATCAGTTGCTGGTCGCCATCGAGGATGCGCGTGCCCATGGTGAGAAGATCGTCTTCACCAATGGCTGCTTCGACATTCTTCACGCTGGCCATGTCACCTATCTGGAGCAGGCGCGTGCACAGGGGGATCGCCTGATCGTGGCGATCAACGACGATGCATCGGTCAGCCGCCTGAAAGGCCCGGGGCGGCCGATCAATGCCGTCGACCGACGCATGGCGGTGCTCGCCGGCCTCGGCGCAGTGGATTGGGTGGTGAGCTTCTCGGAGGACACCCCCGAACGCCTGCTCAAGCAGGTGCAGCCGGACGTTCTGGTCAAGGGCGGCGACTATGGCATCGATCAGGTGGTGGGCGCCGACATCGTCCAGGCCTATGGTGGCGAGGTGCGTGTGCTCGGCCTGGTAGAGAACAGTTCCACCACCGCCATCGTCGAGAAGATTCGCAGCAAGTAGCGCGCTGCCACCCCCATCGCCCTGAGGCGGAGCGCTCCCGCGCCTTGACCCGATTGCCGCCGAGCCGCGTCTTGAGGGTCATAGGCGCTCGCCAGCGGGCGGCGCATCATCGACGGCATCCCCCATGTGGAGCGAGATGCCATGACCGTCGATGTACAGGGCCAGGCCCTGAGCGTACTGAGCAAGCTGGCCCAGGCCGACTGGCCTGACCGCCTCAAGGTACGCAAATCCTTCGAGAAGCTCGTTTACAGCGGCAGCCGTGCCAGCTTTCGTCTGGCTGCCGGCCGTGCGGCCAGCAAGCCGCGTGAGACGCGTCCGGCGGCTGATGAGCCGTTCGATCTGTCGCTGAGCGATGAACAGCAGATGCTGGTGGACATGCTTCAGGGGTTCGCTCTGGAGGTGCTGCGTCCTGCCGCGCACGAGGCCGACACCCAGGCGCGCGTGCCTGCTGCGTTGCTCAATCAGGCTCGTGAACTGGGCCTGGTTCATTACGGTGTGAGTGAGGCGCATGGCGGTCTGGCCGCGGAGCGTACCGTGCTGAGCAATGCGCTGATCGCCGAGAGCCTGGCACGGGGCGACTTTTCTCTTGCCGCCGCCTTGCTGGTGCCGCTATCGGCCGCCAACTGCATTCGCCGCTGGGGCTCGCCCGCGCAGCAGGCCGCCTGGCTGCCGGCATTCGTCAGCGAGGAGGGCGCGCCGCCGTACGCACTGGCGGTCAGTGAGCCGGCAGTCCTGGCCGATTCGCGCCAGCCTGCCACCCGAGCGCGCAAGCGTGGCAGGCACTATCTGCTCGACGGCGAGAAGGCACTGGTCATCGCAGGTCTGGATGCCAGCCGACTGATCGTCAGCGCCCAGGCGAGCGATGGCCCGGCGTTGTTCATGGTCGACGCCGCGAGCAGGGGCGTGACGCGCCGCGCCGAGCCTGCCATGGGGCTGAAGGCCTGCGGGCTGGCGCGTATCCGGCTGAAAGGCGTGAAGGTGCCGAGCGACAGTCGCCTGACCGGCGAAGGCTTCGATTTCCAGGCCTTTCTCGACCAGGGTGCCCTGGCATTCTGCGCGCTTGCAGTGGGCACGGCACAGGCCGCGCTGGACTACGTGAGCACGTATTGCAACGAACGTCAGGCGTTCGGCGAGCCGATCAGTCATCGTCAGGGCGTTGCCTTCATGGTCGCCGAAATCGCCATCGAGCTGGATGCCATGCGCCTGCTGCTGTGGCGCGCCTGCGCCCGCGCCGAGGCCGGGCTGCCATTTCGTCGCGAGGCCTACCTGGCACGCCTGCTGTGCGCGGAGAAAGCGATGAAGATCGGCTCCGATGCCGTGCAACTGCTCGGTGGCCACGGTTTCACCCAGGAGCATCCGGTCGAGCGCTGGTATCGCGATCTGCGCAGCGTGGCCGTGCTCTCTGGCGGCCTTCATCTCTAGACAGGTAGCAAGCATGAATCTGGAAACCCCGAAGAAATTCCGTGGCCTGCAACACCAGGCCGGGCAGGTGGCCAAGCACTATTTCCGGCCGATCTCGCGCAAGTACGACAAGGCCGAGCATGTCTATCCCAAGGAGCTGGATCTGCTCGCGGCCCTGCTGGACGGCATGAACGAAGGCTCCCCCGATGCCGTCGGTGCCGGTTCGGCCAGCAAGCGCGGTGCCGACCGCGAGCAGCAGGAGGGCGTCAGGAACGGCGGCAACATGGCGGCGTTGCTGGGGGTTATGGAGCTGTGCTGGGGCGACGTCGGCCTGCTGCTGGCCATGCCGCGCCAGGGGCTGGGCAATGCGGCCATTGCCGCCGTGGCCAACGACGAGCAGTTGACGCGTTTCGGCAAGACCTGGGCGGCCATGGCCATTACCGAGCCTGGCTGCGGCTCCGACTCGGCGGCGATCCGCACCACGGCCGTGAAGGACGGCGATGACTACATCCTCAATGGCGAGAAGATTTTCGTGACTTCCGGTGAGCGTGCGGATTCGGTGGTGGTCTGGGCCAGCCTGGACAGGAGCCTGGGCCGTGCCGCGATCAAATCCTTCGTGGTGGAGAAGGGCACGCCAGGCATGACGGTCACGCGTCTGGAGAAGAAGCTGGGAATCAAAGCGTCGGACACGGCCTCGATCAGTTTCAGCGACTGCCGGGTGCCGGCGGCCAATCTGCTCGGCAATGCCGAGATCGACGTGCAGAAAGGCTTTGCCGGAGTCATGGAAACCTTCGACAACACCCGCCCCCTGGTTGCCGGAATGGCGGTCGGCGTGGCGCGCGCTGCGCTGGAGCGTACCCGCGAGTTGCTCGGTGGGGTCGGCTGTCGCTTCGATTATGCCAAGCCGCTGCTGGCTACCAGCCATGCCGAAGCCACGCTGTATCGCCTCGAAGCGGAGTGGGAGGCCGCTCGGCTGCTGACGCTCAAGGCCGCCTGGATGGCCGACAACAAGATGCCCAATTCGAAAGAGGCGTCCATCGCCAAGGCCAAGGCCGGACGCGTGGCCAGCGAGGTGACGCTCAAGTGCGTGGAGCTGGCCGGGGTCTTGGGATATGGCGAAGACGAGTTGCTGGAGAAGTGGGCGCGCGACTCGAAGATTCTCGATATCTTCGAAGGCACTCAGCAGATTCAACTGCTGATCGTCGCCCGGCGCCTGCTGGGCAAGAGCTCCAGCGAGCTCAGATAGGGCCGGTCATCAGCGGGCGCATCACGCCGAAACGCGGCCAGGAGTGCCGCGCAAGAAAGCCCGCATCCGTGTGCTGCCGTGCGCATAGGCAATCGCCATGCACGATCAGTCCCCTCGCGCCTGCGCGTCACAGGGACAGTGATCAGGCGAAACGACAGTTGCGTCGCCCACCCGCTCCCACGGGGTTTGCATGAGGCATGGGGGGCGAGATTGCATCCCCCCGCCAGATGATGGGGCTTGCTGCTAGAAGCGGAAGACTTCGGTGTCGATCTTGATGGGTTCCGCCACCGGGATCTTCGGCCCGGCCGCTGCCGGCTCCTGCGGCTTGGCCTTGGCCACCGGAGCTTTCTTGCGGGGGGCTTCGGGTGTCGGCTCCGTGGCTGCCGCCACAGGCTCGATGGCGGTCGCCAATTCCGCTGCCAGGCGTTGCAGCAATGCACTCTGGGCCTTGACCTGTTCGGCCAGCGGGCCGCTGTGCGGTTCTTCCAGACGGATCAGGCGGCTGTCGCGCAGTTGCCCGCGACGGTCGAGCAGGCGCCATTGTGCTTCCAGAACGGCAGGCTGGGTCGGGCCGGAGTCCAGCCGGGTGATGGTCAGCATGACCTGAGCGTCGGCACTGAAGCCAGGAGCTGCCGGGGCCAGAACCAGGCGCTGGCTATCGAGGCGCCACGCCAGTTGACGGAGCATCTGCTGGTCGATGTCGTTGGCCAGACCGCTGGCCCAGCGCGCGTCCGGGGTGGCTACCAGGCTGCCATCGGCCTGGCGCTGCAGCAGATGCTGCTGGCGCAGGTAGTCGGCCACGCTGATCGGGCCGACCAGCACGGTCACACCGTTGTCCTTGGTTGGTGTCACGGCACTGCCGCTATCCAGTTGATAGAGGGGCACCGGCTTCTGCTGCAGCAGGCTGCAACCACTCAGCACGAGCAGCGTGGTCAGAAGCAGAGCCACAGGGCGTACTACAGTCATCATTCGTTCCCGGCAGCCGCTTCTGGGGCGGCTGCGCATCGATCCCATATCATGCAGAGGGGTCACTTGCGCATGACCCAGGGCGCGTATCATCCGTCAAACCGCGCTACGACTCCAGCCTTGGCTGCCTGCCGGTAGCGCGAATATCCCGGAAGAACGGGGTGTGCTGACGACGCTATTCCACCATAAGCTGGTCGACACGCTGGAAGCCGCGTGGCAGCTTGTTGCCCCGTCGGCCGCGCTCGCCCTTGTAGTGTTCCAGGTCGTCGGCTTTGAGTGTCAGGGTACGCTTCCCGGCCTGCAAGACCAAACTGGCGCCCGTTGGCAGCACGGCCAGGTCGGTCAGGTATTCCTCACGCGAGGCGACCCGCTCGCCGGGAATGCCGATGATCTTGTTGCCCTTGCCTTTACCCAGCTGGGGCAGATCCGTGACCTTGAACAGCAACAGGCGGCCTTCGGTGGTCACCGCAGCCAGCCAGTCGTCTTCCAGGTTCGAAACCGCCCTGGGTGCGACGACTCGGGCGCCGTTGGGCAGGGTCAGCAGAGCCTTGCCCGCCTTGTTCTTGGCCTGAAGGTCTTCACCCTTGACCACGAAGCCGTAGCCGGCATCGGACGCGATCACGTACAACGCGCTGTCTTCCGGCAGCATCACGCACTCGAAGCTGGCCCCCGGCGGCGGCGTCAGGCGCCCGGTCAACGGTTCGCCCTGGCCACGGGCCGAGGGCAGCGAATGGGCGGCCAGCGAGTAGCTGCGTCCGCTGGAGTCGATGAATACCGCGTACTGATTCGAGCGGCCTGGCGCTGCCGCCTTGAAACCATCGCCTGCCTTGTAGGAAAGGCCGGTGGCGTCGATGTCATGGCCCTTGGCACAGCGCACCCAGCCTTTTTCCGAAAGCACCACGGTGACCGGCTCGGTCGGCATCAGCTCGGTTTCCGACAGGGCCTTGGCCTCGGCACGGGCGACGATCGGCGAGCGGCGCTCGTCGCCGTACTTTTCGGCATCCTCGATGATTTCCTTGCGCACCAGCTTCTTCAGCTTGGCTTCGCTGCCGAGCAGGGCCAGCAGCTTCTCGCGCTCCTTGGCCAGCTCGTCCTGCTCGCCACGAATCTTCATCTCTTCCAGGCGGGCCAGCTGGCGCAGGCGGGTGTCGAGGATGTAGTCGGCCTGCACGTCGGTCAGGCCGAAGGTCTCCATCAGCACCGGCTTGGGCTGATCCTCGGTACGGATGATGCGGATCACCTCGTCGAGGTTGAGGAAGGCGATCAGCAAGCCTTCCAACAGGTGCAGGCGCTTCTCCACCTTGTCGAGGCGGAACTGCAGGCGGCGGCGCACGGTGCCTACGCGGTACTCCAGCCATTCGCGGAGCAGGGTGCGCAGATCCTTGACCTGCGGTTTGCCGTCGAGACCGATGACGTTGGTGTTGACCCGGTAGCTGGATTCCAGATCGGTGGTGGCGAACAGGTGAGTCATCAGTTCGTCGGCATCGACGCGATTGGAGCGCGGGATGATGACGATACGGGTCGGGTTCTCGTGATCCGACTCGTCGCGCAGGTCGGCGACCATCGGCAGCTTCTTGGCCTGCATCTGCGCGGCGATCTGCTCCAGCACCTTGGCGCCGGATACCTGATGCGGCAGGGCGGTGACGACGATATCGCCGTCCTCGACGCGATAGACGGCACGCATGCGCACCGAGCCGCGCCCGCTTTCGTAGATCTTCAGCAAGTCGGCTCTGGGCGTGATGACCTCGGCTTCGGTGGGGAAGTCCGGGCCCTGGATATGTTCACAGAGCTGCTCGACCGTGGCCCCCGGCTCATCCAGCAGGCGCACGCAGGCCGCCGCGACTTCACGCAGGTTGTGCGGCGGCACGTCGGTAGCCATGCCCACGGCGATGCCGGTGGTGCCGTTGAGCAGCAGGTTGGGCAGGCGCGCCGGCAGGGTCGCCGGTTCGTTCAGGGTGCCGTCGAAGTTCGGCACCCAGTCGACGGTGCCCTGGCCAAGTTCGGACAGCAGCACTTCGGAGTAGCGCGACAGGCGTGCCTCGGTGTAACGCATGGCGGCGAAGGACTTGGGATCGTCCGGAGCACCCCAGTTGCCCTGGCCGTCGACCAGGGTGTAGCGATAGCTGAACGGCTGCGCCATCAGCACCATGGCCTCGTAACAGGCAATGTCGCCGTGTGGGTGGAACTTGCCGAGCACGTCACCGACGGTACGGGCGGATTTCTTGTGCTTGGAGTCGGCGTCCAGACCCAGTTCGCTCATGGCGTAGACGATGCGTCGTTGCACCGGTTTCAGGCCGTCGCCGATATGTGGCAGGGCGCGATCCATGATCACGTACATGGAGTAGTTGAGATAAGCCTTCTCGGTGAAATCGGCGAGTGACCGGCGTTCCACGCCTTCCAGGCTCAAATCGAGGGATTCGCTCATGCGGGCCTCATTGCAAGGTTGATTGGCGCAGCACCAGGGTGCCGCCCTTCTGACTGAATTCGAGTTGTTTCAGGGCGCTCATGCCCAGCAGGACTTCGTCGCCGTCCATGCCGGGAGCGATCAGCGCGGCGACGTCGTGCAGTTCGATGTCGCCCAGGCGCAGGCTGTCCAGGCTTGTGCGATGCCCAGTGGCGCGACCGTTGGCGGTGCTGATGACGATGGGGGCGCCGCGTTGCAGACCGAGGCGTTCGGCCACGGCACTGGGAACCGCGACCTGCGTTGCGCCGGTGTCGAGCAGGAAGGTCACGTCATGCCCGTCGATCCGGCCATTGACCACGTAGTGACCCTGCCGGCTGCTGGCCAGGCTCACTTCGATATAGCCATCGCCATGCAGCGACTGCGGTGTCTGGTTGGGGTTGTGTCGACGCGCTTCCCAGATGCCGAAGAAATGCGTGGCCAGCAGCAGGCCGGCGCCCCAGGCGAGCACCCACATTATCCGTCCGGCACGACGACCGGGCGCCTGTTCGGTCACGGGCGCCGGCTCCAGCCGCCCCTGGGCGCTTTGAGACGCCAGACGATGGGGCGCTCTTCGCCATCGGCACGGGTCTGGCTGCCATTGTCGACGCCGATCCAGGCACCGTCCTTGTCGATCCACAGCGCTTCGGCCGTGCCGTAGTCCACCGGGTAGCGGCGCGTTTCGTGCAGGGCTTCGGCGGCGAACGACCAGCAGACTTCCACCACGCCGTCGCTCAGGGTGCGCCGGCAGACCCGATGGGCCTGGCGTTCCAGAGTGAAGAGCTTCTCGTCGAAATAGTCCAGGCCGGAGAAGTCGCGTGGCGCCTGATGGCCGCCGAGCGCTTCTGGCGAGGTTTCCTCGCCGCTTTCGCTGGTCAGCACGCAGCCACCGGTGCAGCGCCAACTGCTGCCGCGACGATGCAGCACGGCAAGGCCTCGGCGGCGTTGCTCGGCGGCCAGCCACAGACGATCACCGGCCGGATCGATGGCGATGCCCTCGAAGCCCTGATTGAAGTGCAGCAGCATGCCGCTGGCGCGGGCCTGGCGTACCAGACCGGTCGGCAGGTTGAGCCACTGCGCGCTGCCATTGCTGCTCACCTGCAACACGGCGGCGCGGGTTTCGCTGACCAGGTAGCGATTACCCTGCGCGTCGCAGGATATGCCCTCGAAGTCCAGCGTGCCGCCACGTACCAGGCTGGCAGCCCAGTTGCGCATGCGCAGGCCCCAGGGCAGGGCCGTCTCGGGGGGCTCCGGGGCGACGAAGGTTTCCGCTTCGGCGCGTAGCAGGTTCTCTTCACGGTGCAACTGGTAGATGCGGTCGTCGTCGCGGTCGGAAACCGCCCACAACGTTTCGCCGCAAAGGGCCAGGCCGGAGAGGTTGCCGCTGGACATTCCCGTCACCGGGTACTCGGCCTGCAATTGCAGTTCTTCCAGCACCACGGGTTCGGCGTTCACGGCGCCGGCCAACAGACCGAGTGCGAGGAAATGCTTGCGCATCAGGCCAGTACCTCGGCCAGGTTGCCCTTGCTTTCCAGCCAGCTCTTGCGATCGCCGGCGCGTTTCTTCGCCAGCAGCATGTCCATCACTTCGCGGGTGCCTTCGAAGTCATCCAGAGTGAGCTGCACCAGACGGCGGGTGTTGGGATCCATGGTGGTTTCGCGCAACTGCGGCGGGTTCATCTCGCCGAGACCCTTGAAGCGGGTGACCTGCGGTTTGCCGCGGCGCTTCTCGGCGACCAGGCGGTCGAGGATGCCGTCGCGTTCGGCATCGTCCAGGGCGTAGAAGATCTCCTTGCCCAGGTCGATGCGGTACAGCGGTGGCATGGCCACGTAGACGTGGCCGGCATCGACCAGCGTACGGAAATGACGTACGAACAGGGCGCAGAGCAGGGTGGCGATGTGCAGGCCGTCGGAGTCGGCGTCGGCGAGGATGCAGATCTTGCCGTAGCGCAGCCCGCTGAGGTCGCTGGAGCCGGGATCGATGCCGATGGCCACGGCGATGTCATGCACTTCCTGCGAGGCCAGTACCTCGCTGCCGTCCACTTCCCAGGTGTTCAGAATCTTGCCGCGCAGCGGCATGATGGCCTGGAACTCCTTGTCGCGTGCCTGCTTGGCACTGCCGCCGGCCGAGTCGCCCTCGACCAGGAACAGCTCGCAGCGCAGCGGGTTCTGCCCCGCGCAGTCGGCCAGCTTGCCGGGCAGTGCCGGGCCCTGGGTGATCTTCTTGCGCTCGACCTTCTTGCCTGCCTTGAGGCGGCGGCCGGCATTGCTGATGGCCAGTTCGGCCAGTTGCAGACCGGTTTCCGGGTTGGCATTGAGCCACAGGCTGAAGGCGTCCTTGACCACGCCGGAGACGAACGCTGCGGCCTCGCGCGAGGACAGGCGCTCCTTGGTCTGGCCGGAGAACTGCGCATCCTGCATCTTCATCGACAGGACGAAGGCAATGCGTTCCCAGACATCCTCGGGTGCCAGCTTGACCCCGCGCGGCAGCAGGTTGCGGAACTCGCAGAACTCGCGCATGGCATCCAGCAGGCCCTGGCGCAGGCCATTGACGTGGGTACCGCCCTGCGCGGTGGGAATCAGGTTGACGTAGCTTTCCTGTACCGCGTCGCCGCCTTCGGGCAGCCACAGCAAGGCCCAGTCGACGGCCTCCTTGTTGCCGGCCAGGGCGCCGCAGAACGGCTCGGCGGGCAGACGCTCGAATTCGCTGACGGCATCGACCAGGTAGGAGCGCAGGCCGTCCTCGTAATGCCACTCGACCTTCTCGCTGGCGGCCTTGTCCTCGAAGGTGACGCTCAGGCCCGGACAGAGAACGGCCTTGGCCTTGAGCACGTGCTTGAGACGGCTGACGGAGAACTTGAAGGAGTCGAAGTACCTGGCGTCCGGCCAGAAGTGCACGCTGGTGCCGGTATTGCGCTTGCCAACGCTGCCGATGATTTCCAGTTCGCTGGCCTTGAAGCCATCGGCGAAGCTCATCTGGTACTCGTTGCCGTCACGCTTGACGGTAACCACCACGCGGGTCGACAGGGCGTTGACCACGCTGATGCCCACGCCGTGCAGACCGCCGGAGAACTGGTAGTTCTTGTTGCTGAACTTGCCGCCGGCGTGCAGCTTGGTGAGGATCAGTTCGACCCCGGGTACGCCTTCTTCCGGATGGATGTCCACCGGCATGCCGCGCCCGTCGTCGATCACCTCCAGCGAGTTGTCCTCGTGGAGGATCACCTGGATCGACTTGGCGTGCCCGGCCAGGGCTTCGTCGACGCTGTTGTCGATGACTTCCTGGGCGAGGTGGTTGGGGCGCGTCGTGTCGGTGTACATGCCCGGGCGTTTGCGCACCGGGTCGAGGCCGGAAAGGACTTCGATGGCGTCTGCGTTATAAGAGCTCGCACTCATATCATTTCACCGCCGCGTTGCTGCCGAAGGGACGGGGCCATTTCGTTACGGCGCTGCGTCAGTCGTCGCTCATTTGGAATAACCAAACTACTCTCCTCCTTTCTTGCTCCGTAGCGAAATGACCGCCGTCGCGGCAATGAAATGATATGAGTGCGAGCTCCGAGCTGGGCCATAGGGTCTCTTGTTCATCAATTGAATGCGGAAAAGTCGATATCGCGCCAGAGTGTGGCGCTGATGCCGGCAAAAGCGAAGAGTATCGGAAGACGTTCCACGAAGCCCTGAAAACCGTGATCGCCACCCGCCTGGATGCGCAGGGCGCAGGCGCGGTAGTAACGCTCGGCGTCGCGGTAGTCGAGGGTTTCGTCGGCGGTCTGTAGCCAGACCTGATAGCGCGCCGTGTCGGTGGGCGGCGCAACATCGAATTCGGCCAGGGCGTCGACGTGATCCCGGGTGAGCTCCCAGGTCTCGCCGCTGTAGTAGTTCTTCTGCGATCCCAGATAACCGTCGAAACGCAGGTGCGGTCGCACGGCAGGGTTGATCAGCAGCGCCTTGAGGCCGTGCTGCTCGGCCAGATAGGTGGCGTAATAACCGCCCAGGGAACTGCCCACCAGAAGTGGCGAACCCAGCTCGCTGACGAGTGTTTGCAACTGGGCCATGGCCTGGCGTGGATGGTGATGCAGGGCCGGTACGCGCAACTGGTCTTGCAGGTTCATGTGGGCCATCGCGCGGCTCAGTTGGCTGGCCTTGTGCGAGGCCGGCGAACTGTTGAGGCCATGTATATAGAGGATGGATGCGGTCATGGAGCGGGAGGCTACTCGTCCGGGGCCTCAAGCTGCAAGCTTCAAGCTGATTGGGGGTATGTCAGTAGCCCTTGACGCTGTAGTCCACTTCGAAATGAATGCCGGTTACGCGCGATACGCCGGTGTCCAGCCTGCCATCGGCATGCAGGCGCAGCCAGCGATAGCCGGGGGCCTCGCTGCCGACCTGGAAGTCTTCGCTGCCCGGCGCGAACTGCACGCAGGTCGAGGGCGAGGCGAGCAGGCGCAGGTTGCCGCGCAACTGGTCGAATTCCTGGTGCACATGCCCCCAGAGCACGGCGCGTGCCTGCGGGTGATGATCGAGGATGGCGAACAGGGCCTCGGGGTTGCGCAGGCCGATGGGGGCCATCCATTTGCAGCCGATGGGAACCGGATGATGATGCAGGCAGACCAGATGATGACGCTGCGGGGCCTCGTTCAGCGCGCGTTCCAGCAGTTCGAGTTGGCTGGCGTCGAGAAAGCCGGGCACCGCGCCGGGGATCGAGGAGTCGAGCATGATGACGCGCCAGGCGCCCAGATCGATCACCGGCTCCAGCAGTTCGCTGCCCTTGCAGACGGCTTGCATGGGCGGTACTTCGTCATGGTTGCCGGCCAGCCAGCGGGTCGGAGCACCGATGGCCGAGGTGAGCTGGCGAAAACGCCGGTAGGACGCCTCGCTACCATCCTGTGACAGGTCACCCGTGGCCAGGATCAGGTCGATCTGTGGTTGTTCCTGCTGCACCTGCTCTATCACCCGTTGCAGGCTGTCACGGGTATCCATGCCCAGCAGCTTGCCGTCCGCTTCTGCGAACAGATGGCTGTCGGACAGCTGCACCAGCAGAACCGAGGAATCAGCTGAAGGGGTGGGCAGGCTCGGCAAGACCGTCTCCTAAGGCACAATCGAGTGAATTATGGTGGTTGCTGCGACAAAGGGAAAACCCGGCAAGCGGACGCAGATCACAGAAAAAACGCTGCAAGCATTATTTCTTGCCGCTCGCGACGGCTACCACGGCAGTGTCGGGGGATGACGACTGACAAAAGCGCCGCACCGGGCGCTATCGGCCGCTCGGGAGAAAGCTTGATCGCTCGGGGAGAGGTGTCACAGCACCGGTTGTGGCTCGTGACCGCAGGCCAGGCAATGGCTCAGCCATTCGCCGAGAAACAGGTTGAGCTGGCTCTTTTCGTCCGGCTGGTGCATGGCGGCGTTCGGGTAGGGATAGCGAATGTGCAGGCGGCGAGCGTTCTCGGCGCTCACCACCTCGGCCATGCGCGCGTCGTGGTACACCCGTACTTCCAGCTGCGGCACGGGTAGCCAGGGCAGGCTGTGTTCCTGACGTACGCACAGGGTCGTGGTATAGGGGCAGCTTTCCAGCACCTCCAGGGCCAGCACACCGAGCAGGTGTTCGCCCTGGCTCAGCGCCACGCGACGGCTCTCGGCGTGTTCACGCATGCGCGGCAGCAGACGCATCAGGCGAGCGTAATTGGCCTCGCAGGCCGCTTGCAGCTCGACCAGATCGACCCGATAGCGCTCGCGCAGCAGATTCACGACCACATCCCCCGCACCTCGTCGCGGTTCAGGGCCAGCCATTGCAGCGCGATGATGCTGGCGGCGTTGTCGATACGGCCGTCGCGCACGGCGGCCAGCGCATCTTCCACCGACATCACGTGGACACGGATGTCCTCGCCTTCCTCGGGCAGGCCGTGCACGCCACCGGCGCCCTCGCTGCTGCAACGGCCCACGAACAGATGCACGCGCTCGTTGGAACCGCCTGGCGACGGGAAGTACTGGGTGATCGGCCACAGCGAGGTGAGCGTCAGGTCGGCCTCTTCGATAGCCTCGCGGCGCGCGACCTCCTCGGGCTCTTCGTCCTTGTCGATCAGGCCTGCCACCAGCTCCAGCAACCAGGGATTGGCGACCTTCTCCATGGCGCCGACGCGAAACTGTTCGATCAGCACCACTTCATCGCGTTGCGGGTCATAGGGCAGCACGCACACGGCATCGTGGCGCACGAACAATTCACGGGTGAGTTGCGGGCCCATACCTCCAGCGTATTGACGGTGGCGCAGTTTGATCCGATCGAGGCGATAGAAGCCTCGGAAACAGGTCTCCCGTTCGATGATCTCGACCGCATCGGCGTCGGGCTTGAAGGTTTCGCTCATTGTGTTTCCCCCACTGCAGGCGCGCTGGAATACGCGCCTTGCAACATCCTAGCGCGCCTGCGGCGGGGAAACAGCCCCTGATCAGCGTCCCTGTTCGATACGCGTCTCGCCACCGGAGCGAATCGTCGCGGCACTGCTGCCCTTCTGGCTGCCTCCGACCACCGAGGCGGCTGCCGAGCTGCCACCGCTCTCTTCGCCGTCCTTGTCCTTGCTGGCCTTGGCCGAGAAGCCTGCCTGTACGCCCACTTCGGACGAGCTGCTTTCGGCTGACTCCATGCGCACCTGGCCGCCGGCGGACAGATTGGTATCGCCCGCCGACTGCACCTGAGTCCCTTGCAGGGTAGTGTCGCCGCCGGAGGTTACCGTGACGTTGCCGCCGGAGTTGATCGAGCCTGTGCGTGCCTGGTTCGAATTGCTGCGGCTCAGCCCACCGCCAATGGAGCCCTCGCCGCTCTGCGCGCCCTCGTTGTCTTCCGATGCGGAGACGCTGAGCGACAGGTTGTTCGACGAGCTGCTGGAGGTATCACGCGCCGCGGCGAACTCGACGTTGCCGCCGGCTCCGATGGTCGTGTCACCACCGCTGTTCAGCTCGGTCCTTCAAAGCGTGCATCGCCGCTGGTGCTGATGTTCAGCTTGCCGCCGGCGTTGAGACTGGCGGTGCGAGCGGTGGAAGCGTTCTCCTTGGCGTTCTCCGCCTCGAGGCCTGCTTCGACGCTGGCACCGTCGGTACCGACCTTCACCTCCGCGTTCAGCGACTTGCTGCTGCTCGAGCTGCTGCTGGTGTCGCGAGCGGCCTGGATATCCAGCGAACCGGCCTGGATGTCGATGTTCTCGCCGGCTTCGAATTGGGTGCCGACCAGCGTGGTTTTCTCCGTGGAGCTGGAGGAGATGCTGCCGCCGGCCTTGAAGCGGCTGGTGACGGCGGTGCTGGATTGCTCGGAGGCCTTGTTGTCCTCGCCCTCGACCGATGCCTTGGCGCCGTAGCCGGTGCCGGCGCTGGCGCCCTCATCGGTGCTGGCCTTGGCCTCGGCGCCGACGTAGGCACCCACGCGGGCATCATGGCTGTAGGAGCTTTCCGACGAGTAACTCTGATCCGACACTGCCTCGTCGCGGATTTCGCGGGCGGACTGGCTGATGTTGCCTGCCGCTTCGACCTGGGTGCCCTGGTCGACGATGGTGTTCTGTGCGGTGCGGTTGAAGTTGCCGCCGGAGGTGAAGCTGTTGGTCACCTGGGTGATCGAGGTGCTGCTGTTGTTGGATTTCTCGGTGGCTTGACGCAGGCCGGCGCTGGCTTCGGCGCTGGCACTGGCCGACGCCTTGGCCTGGCCGTTCTTGTCGACGCCAGCTTCGGTGCTGGCTTCGGCACTGGCACCGACATAAAGGCCGGCGGTATGAGTTTCGGCACTGCTGCTGCGGGTGCTGATGTCCTGCGCGGCGACGTTGCGGATGTCCTGCGCCTCGATGTTCATGTCGCCGCCGGATGAAACCTGGGCACCCTGGAAGGTCGCGGTGTCGCTGGCCTTGAGGTTCATGTTGCCGCCGGACTTCAGGGTCGAGGCGCTGTTGACCAGGTCATAGCTGGAGGACTGCTCACGCTCGTGGCGTGCGCCCGCGGTTGCGGTGGTCTCGGCCTTGACCTCGGCCTTGGCGCCACCGGTGCCGTGGGCGCTGGCATTGGCAGACGCTTCGGCACCGGCTTCGGAGTCGACGTAGATGCCGATCGAGGTGCGCGTGGTGTTGCTCTCGCTCCAACTCTCGTTGCGCCCGGTGAGCACGTTGATGTCCTTGGCGTCGACATTCAAGTCGCCACCGGCTTCGACGTTGGAGCCCTGCACGGTGACGTCGCCGTCGCTGCGCATCGACAGGTTGCCGCCAACATTGAGGTTGGAGGCCACGCTGGTGTTGCTGCCGGTATTGGTCACCGTGGTGCTGACTTCCGCCAGCTTGACGTTGGTGCTGTTGTTGGCACTGGCCTTGGCGCTGGCGCTCGCTCCCTGGCGATTGGCGGCGGTTTCGGTGCCGGCGGAGGCACCTGAGGAGCTGTCGATCTTGAGGAAGGTGGTGGTCTCGACCACCGTGTTGGTGCGACGCTCGTCGAG
The DNA here is from genome assembly GCA_045291465.1 of Ectopseudomonas oleovorans. Classification (GTDB taxonomy): domain Bacteria; phylum Pseudomonadota; class Gammaproteobacteria; order Pseudomonadales; family Pseudomonadaceae; genus Aquipseudomonas; species Aquipseudomonas oleovorans_B. Next base: position 1,116,684 of record CP152345.1, read on the forward strand.
GCCGTCGAGCACGGCGATGCCTTGCTTGCCATCGAGGCTGGCATCACCGCCGATATTGACGTCAGAGCCTTGCACGACGATCTGCTCGCCTGCCTTGACGTTGGCGTTGCCGCCGACGTTGAGCGTGGAGCCGACATTGGTGCCGGTGAAGTCGTTGACCGTGGTTTTCTGGCTGCCATACAGGCCGCCACCGACGCCCATGCCGGAGGTCTTGGTCTGGGTGTCGACGGTCAGCTTGTCCTGACGGGCGACGACGTTGAAGCTGCCATCGGCCTCGGCATCCAGATCGCCGCCGACGTTGACCTCGCTGCCGGCTATGGTGGTATCGCCGCCGCTGCGGGTCTTCAGGTCGCCCTTGATGTTCAGCCCGGAGCCGATGTTGGTCTCGCTGCTGACCGAGGTGCGGGTGCTGCTGGAGCTGAGGAAGCCACTGCTTTCCGTGAAGCTGGTGGTGGTGTTCTTGTCGACGATGGTGTCGACGGTGATGTCGCCACCCGCATTCAGCGAGGCGTTGCCCTCGGAGCTGATATCGGCACCGATCACTTCGATATTGCGTGCGGCATCCAGGCTCAGATCACCGGTGGACTGGATGTTGCCAGTCTTGCCGATGGCGGTGGTATAGGTGGTGTTGTCGCCCTGGCCGACGGCCAGGGTCTCGTTGCGGATGTTGCCCTCTGTGGAGGTCAGGCTGACATTGCCACCCTTGATGGTGCCGCTGGTGTTGGTGATGTCGCCACGGGTTTCTACCGTCAGATTGCCGCTGCCGGAGATGGTGCCGCCGGTGTTGCTCAGGCCTTCGCCGCCGATGCGGGTGTCGCGGGCGGCGATCACCGCGCCCTTGTCCAGCGATTTTACGGTGCTGCTCGCTAGGTAGACCTTGGGTGCGAGCACGCTCTGACCGTTGACTACCACCTCTTCCATCCACACGATGTCTTCGGTCAGGCCAGCCAGCTGCTCAGGCGTCGGGGTCTTGCCGAACTCCAGGCCGAGCGTCTTGCTCTGGGCATAGGCCTGATCCATCAGGCGTTTCATCTGGTCGGCTTCGTTGTCGTAGCCGGCGATCACGTTGTTGCCGGTCTGCTGGATCAACTGCTGGCGGATCAGGTAGGCCTCGTAGTTGGCATCACCCAGGCGCGTCTGCACGGTGTCCGGGTTGAAGCCATAGCGCTCGGCCAGGTAGTCGGAGCCGACGAAGTTCGAGCCCACCGCGAAGATCGGGTTGGTTTCCACCAGGTACTTGGCGCCTGGGGTCTTGACGGGGACGAAGTAGCCGTTGGGGTTGCCCGGAAGGTTGATGTTCGGGGCGCCGATGCCCGGATCGTTGACGTTGGCATTGGGTTGGCCGTCGAGGCGCACGTCTTCCTGCTTGTCCGGCCAGGGCGCGCCGACGTTCGCCAGTGTGCCGCTGGTGAAGGTCAGATTGGTGGCGAAGATGCCGGCACCACTTCGCTCGTCCACTTCCGCCGTATCGATGATGCCGCCGGAAACTGCAAGCGCACGCGCTTCGTCAGCCAATACGCCCGGCCAGCTGCTCCCTGCAATGTGTCGAGTGCGTACCCAGCCAGGGCTGGGGCCTGGGTTCCAGTCGTCCCAGTTATTGCTGTCATCGTCCGGGTCATCGGAAGGCAGATAGGCCTGAGTCGGCAGGGTTCGTGCCCAGGCGACAAAGTCGTCGTCGCCGCTGGATTCATCTTCGATGCGAATCCAGCGCAGAATCTTCTGGTAGCGATACAGCGACAGTTCTTCGTTGCTGAAGGTGGCGTTGCTGTCGCCACCGATCTCGACATTGGTCGCGGAGATCACGCCAACCCTGTTCAGGCCGCTGGCACCATAGCCGATGGTCAGCTTGCTGCCGGCCCCGGTGGAGATGATTTGGGCTTTCTGCATGTTCTGCAGCTCGGCCATGGTCAGGCCGACGAGCTCTTCCTCGTAAGTGAAGTATTCGTCGTGCATCCAGGCGTTCATGCCTTTGTCGAGTGCGCCTTCGTTGGCGATCTTGTCGATGCTGACCGCGGCACCATATGTCACCGCACCATCTTTCTTGGTCAGGCTGCCACCGCTCCACAGCGTTTCGTTGACGAACGACTGGCTGGCCTTGATGTGGATATCACCGACGCCAACGACGGCGCCATTGTTGATGAAGCGCGCACTGTCGGTGGCCATGCTGCCATTGCTGTCGACGGTGCCGCTGCTGTGGTTCTGCACCTTGTCACCGGCTTTCAGCGACAGGTGCTCGCCGGCATACAGGGCGCCCGAGTTGTCGATGCTGGTGCTGGCTTCGAGGCTCAGCGTCTTGAGCGACGACAGGCCTGCGGTGTTGGTGTTGACGATCGAGTTGGCCTCGACGTCGAGGTCGCCGCTGGCGTGCAGCACGTTGCTGTTGGTCAGGCGGCCACCGGCCTTCACCTGGCCGTCCGCTGCGCCGATCAGTTTGCCGGCATGGTCGATGGCGCCCGTTGCCTTCACGTCGAAGTCGCCAACGCTCTTGATCTCGGTGCTGCTACCGGTGGCGAGCACGGCGGCGGAATCCAGCTTCAGTTCGCCCGCGCTCTGCACGGTTGCCTGGTTCAGGCGCAGGTCGCCACCGGTGGTGGTCAGTGTCAGGGATTTGCCGGTCGCCTGGGCATCGGCACCGCTGTAGAGGTTGGCGGCGTCGTTGACCGTCAGGTTGGCGGCACGCATGGACAGATCGTCGCCGGCGCCCCAGGTGCTGCCGGCGATCTGTGTGCTGCCGCTGGTCTCGATACGCGCATCACGCCCGGCGTAACGCTTGTCGCCCGTGCCACTGTCGTTGAGGCTGGCGGCGGTCAGGGTAAGGTCGCGGCTGGCGGTCAGGGTCGACTCGTCCAGCGCCACGTGACCACCCTGAGCCGTCATGGCGATGTCGCGTCTGGCAGTCAGTTGGGTGCTCTGGCCCTCGACGCGAATGGCTTCGCCGGACGTCGAGCTGGTCAGCGCGATATCCCGCTCGGCACTGATGCGCGTGTTGATCTCGATCTTGCCCGACGCGCTGAGCACGAAGTCATCGGCGCTGGCCGCCGCTTCGCCGCGCATGCGCACACCGACGCCGTTCTCGGTGGCCAGCAACTGAATGCGATTGGCGTACATGCCGCCCAGGGCGGTGGAGTCGATGGCATACAGCGGGGTGTCGCCGGTCGAGGCCCGGGCTGTGGTACTGCGGTCGGCATAAGCGTAGTCGTTGCTGCCGGCCACCACTGACACGTCCTGGCCATTGAGCTGGCCGTCGATCTTCACCGAGCGTGCCACCAGATCGAGAACCTTCTGGTTGCGGCCATCGATGCCATTGCCCTCGATCAGGATGTCGCCCTGTCTGACGTTGAAGCCGGCCACGTGGCCATCGCTGCCCAGGGTCGGCACGCCGGTGGTGAGGGTGGCGCGGTCGGTATTGATGAAGCCGCAGCCCGAGCAGGTGATGCCATAGGGGTTGGCGACGATCACGTCGGCCTTGCCGCCGACCACCTCGGTATAGCCCATGAGCGAGGAGCGATTGGGCGCGACCACTTCGTTGAGGATCACCCGCGCTTCGTTGGTCAGGTTGACGTTCGGCACGATCTGCCCGCCAAGCTGCGATTGCAGCGCACCGGCGCGGGTCAGCGCAGAGTTGTTGTTGAGAATCTGGCCGCTCGGGTCGACGTTGTAGTGGATGTAGCGGTTGTGCGAAACGCCGGCGCCGTTGGCCGTGGCAATGTCGATGACCTGGACGCCGTTCGGCGCCTGGAAGACCTGGGTGTTGCCGCTGGCGACCTCGACGCCGGCTGCATGCACCGAGCCGATGAAGATCGAGGCGCCGAGTGTGCTCAGTGCGAACAGGCCAACCGAGCCCACCGGGCCACGACCTGAGCCGCTGGCGCTGCGGCCGCCGCTGCCGACGTTCTCCGCCACCACCATGAAGGCGTTGCGAACCCTGTTCCAGACGATGCGATAGATATGGTTCATGTCATCTTCCTTCAGAGGGAAAGGCTGAGGCTGAAGGCCAGGGTGTCGCCCTGATCCGTTTCATATTTGGGGGAGTCGAGCGGGTGCGCCAACGTCAGGTTGAGGTTGACCGGGCCGGTCATCACGCCGACGCCGAGCGATGCGCTGCTGAGATCACCGGCCGACTCGTCCTCACGGTTCCAGGCCTTGCCGTAGTCGAGGCCGACGAAGGGACGCAGCAGGGCAGGGCGGCCGTTGGGCAGGCTGAAGCGGTGGGTCAGCGCCAGTTCGTTGCGCCAGTAGTAGCCGTGATCGCCGGCGATGGATTCCTCGTTGAAACCACGCACCGTGTAGAGGCTGCCCAGGGAGATGCGCTCCGAACCGTAGAGCACATCGCGGGCATGCTGGCCATTGAGCTGGCTGTTGAACGTCAGTTCCTGGCCCAGCAGGATGAACGGCCGGTAGTAGCCGAGCCCGTACTTGTACTTGGTGAACTGCGCACGCGGCGCCCAGTCGGGCAGGTTGGAGTCGTCCTTGAGTGAACCGAACAGGTGCAGGCCACGGGCCAAGCCAAGGTTCAGGCTGAGGGCGCCACCGAGTACGCGCGTGGTGTAGCTGGAGTCGAGGTCGAACACGCTCAGGCGGCGGCTGCTGACCTCCAGCAGGATGTCCTCCAGGTAGTTGCCCTGTTCTTTCTGAGTCAGCGCGCCGGACAGGTTCCACTGGCCGGACTGGCCACGCCAGAGCACACGATCCATTTGCAGGGTGTAGGTCTGCGAGTCACCGTTGGTTTTCAGCCTGGCACCACTGGGGGCTTTCAGCAGGCTGGCGTACTCGGAGTCGGAAAGGCTCAGGCTGAAGGTGTTGTAGCCCCAGGGCAGGACGTAGCTCAGGTTGTTGAAGTAGGACGAGCGCTTGCCGCTCTCGTAGGGCTGGGCGCGGCGGTGGGTCAGGCTGAGGAAGTCGTTGAAGCCCAGCGGATTGTCCAACCCCAGGTTGACCCCGAGCTGATTGCGCCCGGTCGCCTTCTGACCGTTGTTGTCGTAGGTGAGATTCAGGTGGTACGGGCGCCCAGGTTCGTTGTTGAAGCGCACCAGGCTGTCGCCCGGCGCGGTGCCCGGCAGGATTTCCATGGTGGCGTTGTTCGACGACAGGCGGTTGATCTGATCCAGTGCCTGTTCCAGGTCGCGCAGGTTGAGGGGTTCACCGACCTTGCCGGGAAACACGTTGCCGGGCGAGATGGAGCGCTTGTCGCCATCGTTGATGTCGATGCGTTCGAGCCGGCCTTCCTCGACTTCGATGACCAGGGTGCCCTGGCTCAGATCCTGGCCTGGCAGGTAGGCACGTGCGGTCACGTAGCCACGTGTCATGTACGCGGCGGTGACGTCGGCCAGCAGTTGTTCGATCTCGGCGACGCCCAGGCAGCGGCCCTGGTAGCTCTCCTGGATGTCGCGGCGAACGCGTTCGGGCAGCCGTTCGACGTGGGTGATCTCGACCTTGCCGATGTCCCGGCACACCCTGGAGTCGCGCGGGCGCGGTTGTGGCGGGGCGACCTGTAGGCGAGTGGGCGGTTGATCCGATTGCAGATCCTGCAGACGCTGCTGCTGGATGCGCTGGTTCATCTCGTTCTGCAGGCGCTCTGCCTGGCGTGCGGCAGCCTCCAGGTCGCTCGGCGTCTGTGCCAGGGCGGCGCCGCTGGCGGAACCGAGCAGCAGAATCAGCAGGGCACTCGGCAAGGCATGTCGGCGTATGGTCGGGGAACTGTCGACAGGAGAAGGCGCGGTGGACGGCATGCCGGAGGAACGGCATGAGAGTGCGTGGAAATTCGGCATGGCAGACCCGCTCGCTCGTACTGCATGAGTGATGGCAATTTGCGATGAGTCTATTGGTCTTTGGTTGCGGGGGGACTGAGCAAATCTGAGCAGTAGTTGAGTTGTTTGCTTGGTTATTATCGAGCAGGGATTTTCGGCAACCGCAGGCGGAAGCAGACGCCCTGTTCACCGCCTGCCGAAAGCAGGGTCACGTCGCCACCGAGCATCTCGCTGATACGCTGCACCAGGTACAGCCCCAGCCCGGCGCCACTGGCATGCTTGGCGTTCTGGCCGCGAAAGTATTTGCGGAACAGGCGTTCGCGTTCGTGTGCAGGGATGTTGCTGGACACGTTGCAGATATCGATGAGGAGGAAGTCGCCGTCTTCATCGACATCGACCTCCACCGTTTCTTCGGCGGGAGAATGGCGGTCGGCATTGGCCAGCAGGTTGCGCAGGGCGATATGCAGCAGGCCGACATCGGTGACGAGCCCTTCAGGCTTGCAGTGGAAATGGTTGCGAATGCGCCCTGGCGCGAAGTCGCCGCTGAGGTCTTCCAGCAGGGCTGGCAGATCGTAGGGCGCATGTTTCAGCTCGATCGTCGACTCGCTCATGCGGGCATCGCTCAGGTACTCGTCGACCAGCGTGAGCAGGCGCGAGGCGGCACCGCGTATCTGCTGACAGCGCTCGGTATTCCTGGGCGTCTGGGGCGGCGCACTCTGCTCGATGCGTTGCGACAGCGTGGTGATGATCGCCAGTGGCGTGCGGAATTCGTGCGACACCATGGCGACGAAGTCCTGCTGTTCGTTGCGTACGCGCTGTTCGAGTTCCAGCGAATTGCGCAGCTCTTGCTCGAGCAGTTCGCGGCGGTGAATTTCCTGGCGCAGGTCGGCGGTGCGCTGCTCCACTTCACGGGTCAGTTCCTGGCTGTGCTGCTGGGCCAGGTTGGCGGCTCGGTTGGCCTGCCAGCGTTCGCGCGAGCGGCGTTTGCGTTCATGGCGCGCGATCAGCCACAGGCTCAGCAGGATCATGTGCAGCATGGTGGCGACCGTCGTCGCCAGCTCTGTCCAGGGGGTGACCGGCAGGTAGCCGAGGTTGCGCAGGAAACCGATCAGCAGCCCCGCGTAGAAGATACCGAAGGCCAGGGCAAAGAATCTGGCATGCCGGTAGCCACGGGCCAGCAGCCAGATGCACAGGCTGCTGAAGCTCACCATCATCGCCAGGCCCAGCAGCAGAACCGGCACCACGCTGAGGGCGTAGTGGTTGAGCAAGGCCATGCTCAGGCAGAACACGGCGACCGCCTTGATGAAGTGATCCAGCCAGAGACTGGTTCGGGGGTAGAGCGCCGGCATGGCCAATTGCTGCATCGATACGCGGAAACCGACCAGCAGATTGCAGGCGAAGCCCGCGCCGAGGATACGGTCGCTCCAGGCCACGGGCAGGCCGCTGATCTGTTGAATCAGCCCCAGGCTCAGAACCTCGTTCAGCAGGCTGAGGCTGACGTACAGGAGAAACAGGCCGCTCATCGGGCTTCGGGTGGCCACCCAGAAGATCGCCTGCAGGCCAATGAGCAGCAGGTAGAAGCCGAAGTGCAGGCCAAAGAACAGGCCTTCGCGCCGCGAGTTATCGTCGAAGGCCAGGCGTTGCCAGATTTCCACGCGCGTCGCCACGGAGTTCTTGCTCTGGATGCGCAGCAGCAGTACGTGCTGGCCCGAGTCGCCGGGTTCGAAAGGTATCACCGCACTGCGATAATCCACCGGCCATTGCTGACGAGGAATATTTTCGCCACTGTGGCCGAGCAGTTGCCAACCCTGTGCGCGCCGGAGATACACCTGAACGTCATCCAGCAGCGCATTGCTCAGGTGCAGCATCCAGCCGCCGGGCGGCGCCCTGCCCACATCGATGGTCAGGCGTAGCCACTGCGTGGTCGATGTATAACCGGCGTTGAGGTTTCCGGGTAGCCTCTGCCAGCCTTCGGCGTCGTTGGCTTCGGCTGGGCTCAACTGCGCTGTCGGGTCTTGCAGATGCTCGAGGTACCCCGCCGTATCGACCATCGGCTGGTTTTCATGCAGGTGCACGATGGCGGCTGATAGCGGCAACGGTAACAGCAGGAACAACAACAGCAGCGGCAGGAGGTATCGTCGCAACATGGCGGCCGGCGAAGGACGGAAGGCTTGAAGAAAAACCAAGTGGTGCGGCTATGAAAGCCGTCATGAAACAAGTTTGGCAAGCATGATCGAACTGATTTTTCTCGAAGACGACCCGGTTCTGGGGGCCGAGCTGGCAGATTTTCTTGGCGAACTCGGCTACCGCGTGACCTTCGTCACCAGCCTGGCAGCCTTCCAGGCAGCCTTCGAGCCTGGCCGCCATCGCCTGGCGGTCATCGACGTGGGGTTGCCCGATGGCAGTGGCCTTTCGCTGATTCAGAATCTGCGCCAGGCAGGCGACCGGCTGGGCATCGTCGTGTTCAGTGCCCGCAGCACCGCGACGGACAAGATCGAGGGATTGTGTATCGGCGCCGACCATTATCTCGGCAAGGGCTGTGACCTTGGCGAACTCTCGGCCACGCTGGAGGCACTGTGTCGTCGTCTGGAACTGGATCGCAGTCAGCCTGCCTGGTGCCTGGAAATCGGCCCACGCCGTCTGCGTCTGCCTGATGGTACGCAGGTGTCGCTGTCGCAACAGGACATGCTGGTGCTGCGTTGCCTGATGGCGGCACCCGGCGAAAGCATCAGCCGCCGGCAGATCATCCAGGCACTGGGTGGCGACTACCTGAGCTACGACCAACGGCGTCTGGATACCCAGATGAGGCGCCTGAGGCGCAAGGTGCTGGACAATTCGGGAACGGAGTTGCCGATCAAGACCCTGCGTAACAGTGGCTACTGCTTCTATGACGGGGCATCGGTGCGTCCCTGAAGGAAAAAGCCCCTCTCCATGGAGAGGGGCTTCGTCAGGTCGCTTGTCAGACCTGCCGGTAGATCACCGCGCCTTCTTCCCTGAAGCGCTCGGACTGTTCGGCGAAGCCGGCCTCGATGGCCTTCTGTTCGTCGCTCAGGCCATTTTCCCTGGCGTACTCGCGCACCTCCTGGGTGATTTTCATCGAGCAGAACTTCGGTCCGCACATCGAGCAGAAGTGCGCAACCTTGGCCGACTCCTTGGGCAGCGTCTCGTCGTGGAAGGCGCGCGCGGTGTCCGGGTCGAGGCCGAGGTTGAACTGATCTTCCCAGCGAAACTCGAAACGCGCCTTGCTCAGCGCGTTGTCGCGAATCTGCGCGCCCGGGTGGCCCTTGGCCAGATCGGCGGCATGCGCGGCGATCTTGTAGGTGATGATGCCGGTCTTCACGTCATCCTTGTTCGGCAGGCCCAGGTGCTCCTTGGGTGTGACGTAGCAGAGCATGGCGCAGCCGAACCAGCCGATCATTGCCGCGCCGATGCCGCTGGTGATGTGGTCGTAGCCCGGTGCGATGTCGGTGGTCAGCGGGCCGAGGGTGTAGAACGGCGCCTCGTCGCAGCATTCCAGCTGCTTGTCCATGTTCTCCTTGATCAGTTGCATCGGCACGTGGCCGGGGCCTTCGATCATGCACTGCACGTCGTGCTTCCAGGCGATCTTGGTCAGTTCGCCGAGGGTTTCCAGCTCACCGAACTGCGCGGCATCGTTGGCGTCGGCGATCGAACCGGGGCGCAGGCCGTCACCTAGGGAGAAGGACACGTCGTAGGCCTTCATGATTTCGCAGATTTCCTCGAAATGGGTGTAGAGGAAATTCTCCTTGTGGTGCGCCAGGCACCACTTGGCCATGATCGAGCCACCGCGCGAGACGATGCCGGTGACGCGCTTGGCGGTCAGCGGCACGTAGCGCAGCAGTACACCGGCGTGAATGGTGAAGTAGTCCACGCCCTGTTCGGCCTGCTCGATCAGGGTGTCGCGGAACAGCTCCCAGGTCAGGTCTTCGGCGATGCCGCCGACTTTCTCCAGCGCCTGGTAGATCGGCACGGTGCCGATCGGAACCGGCGAGTTGCGGATGATCCACTCGCGGGTTTCATGGATGTGTTTGCCGGTGGACAGATCCATCACGGTATCCGAACCCCAGCGAATGCCCCAGGTCAGTTTGGCCACTTCTTCTTCGATCGAAGAGCCGAGCGCCGAGTTGCCGATGTTGCCGTTGATCTTCACCAGGAAGTTGCGGCCGATGATCATCGGCTCCAGCTCCACGTGGTTGATGTTGGCCGGGATGATGGCGCGGCCACGGGCGACTTCGCTGCGTACGAAATCGGGGGTGATTTCCTTCGGGATGGCGGCGCCGAAGCTGTGCCCGGCGTGCTGCTCGTTCAGCAGGCCGGCTTCACGTGCTTCGGCCAGCTTCATGTTCTCGCGGATGGCGACGTACTCCATCTCGGGCGTGATGATGCCCTTCCTGGCGTAGTGCATCTGGCTGACGTTGTGTCCGGCCTTGGCCCGACGCGGGTTGCGCACATGGGCGAAGCGCATTTTGGTCAGCTCGGCATCGTTCAGGCGGCGCTGGCCGAACTCGGAGGACAGGCCCGGCAGTCTTTCGGTATCACCGCGATCTTCGATCCAGGCGCTGCGCACATCGGCCAGGCCCTTGCGCACGTCGATGGTGACGCTCGGGTCGGTGTAGGGACCGGAGGTGTCGTAGACGGTGACCGGGGCATTGATCTCGCCGCCGAAGTCGGTGGGCGTGACATCCAGGCTGATCTCGCGCATCGGCACGCGAATGTCAGGACGCGAGCCCTGGACATAGACTTTCTGCGAGCGGGGGAAGGGCTTTACCGACTGCTGATCGACCTGTGCCGATTCACTCAGGTTCTTTTGTTGTTGTGCGCTCATCAAGGCTCTCTCCAGATTGAATGTCGGAGCAGAACCTGAGCGGGGGCGAAGGCGCACCATGGGCGGTGCCGAGAGAACTCGCCGGGTGCGGGCGAGGACATCTTGTTCCCTACGCAGGCCTTAACCTGATCAGGTTCAACGGGATCCGGCAGCTGCCAATCTCAGCCCCGCATTTGGGGCACCCCGACAAGAACTCGGGCAGTCTAAACAAGCTGATGAGAGAAAACCAACTCGGCGGTCAATAAAGTTCGACCCGTGCGTCGGAAAGCGACTGATGCCGTTGTCGATGGCGGATTGTTCCCAACGGGCAACATAGCTTGCCGCCAGCTAGACTGATGCCGTCCATGGCGCGCTTGACCCCCGCCTGTGGCGCCCCGTAGCCTTGCCGATTACCGCCCATTCAAGGATCGACATCCATGTTGCGCAGACTTTCCCTGGCCATCGCCGTGGCCGCCGCCTCGGTCGGCCTGGCTCAGGCCGAAGAGGCCCCGCTGTCCAGCAAGACCGACCTGGTCACCGTGTATCAGGAAGCGGCGAAGAACAATGCCGATATCGCCGCCGCGCGCGCGGACTATCAGGCCCGTCGCGAAGTCGTGCCGCAGGCCCGTGCCGGCTTGCTGCCCAACCTGTCGGCCGGCGCCAATTACGGCGATACACGCACTGAACTCGATTCTCCCAGCGCGACCATTTCGCGCAGTGGCCTGGTGTATCAGGCCAACCTCAGCCAGCCGCTGTTCCGCGCCGACCGCTGGTTCCAGTTGCAGGCCGCCGAAGCGACCAGCGAGCAGGCCGCGCTCGAACTGTCCGCCACCGAGCAGAACCTGATCCTGCAGAGCGCCGAGACCTACTTCGCCGTGCTGCGCGCCCAGGACAACCTGGCCTCGACCAAGGCTGAAGAAGCAGCATTCAAGCGTCAGCTGGATCAGGCCAACGAACGTTTCGACGTCGGTCTTTCCGACAAGACCGACGTGCTCGAAGCGCAGGCCGGTTTCGACACGGCGCGCGCCAACCGCCTGCTTGCCGAGCGTGCGGTGGATGATGCCTTCGAAGCCCTGGTGACGCTGACCCACCGGGACTACGTAGCCGTCGAAGGCATCGTCCATACCCTGCCGGTGCTGGCACCGACGCCGAACGACGCCAAGTCCTGGGTCGATACCGCCGCCGCGCAGAACCTCAACCTGCAAGCCAGCCTGTACGCCGTGACGGCTGCCGAAGAAAACCTGCGCCAGCGCAAGGCCGGCCATGCGCCGACCCTGGATGCGGTTGCCAGTTACCAGCAGGGCGACAACGACAGCCTGGGTTTCACCAACTCCGGCGGGCTCCCTCGTTACAGTGGTGACGTGTCGCAGCGCTCCATCGGTCTGCAACTGAATATCCCGCTGTACAGCGGTGGCCTGACCAGCTCGCAGGTGCGCGAGGCCTACCAGCGTCTCGGTCAGACCGAGCAACTGCGTGAGAGCCTGCGTCGCCAGGTGGTGCAGAACACCCGCAACCTGTTCCGTGCGGTGAATACCGACGTGGAAACCGTGCAGGCGCGTCGCCAGTCGATCATTTCCAACCAGAGCGCACTGGAAGCCACCGAAATCGGTTACCAGGTCGGTACCCGCAATATCGTCGATGTGCTCGACGCCCAGCGTCAGCTGTACAGTGCCGTGCGCAATTACAATGACGCGCGCTACGACTACATCCTCAACAACCTGCGCCTGAAGCAGGCGGCCGGCACCCTCAGCCCGGCTGATCTGGACGCGCTGGGCAGCTTCCTCAAGCCCGACTACAACCCGGACAAGGATTTCCTGCCACCGGATCTGGCATCGGCCGCCGAGGCCCGTCTGAAGAACGCCCAGGAGTTCTGAGCGGTTCGCAGCAAACAGAAAGCCCGACTCGCGTCGGGCTTTTCATTATCGGCGATGTATCACCTAGGCTGCGCTGCGCGCACCGATCTCGTTGACGCTGCGCACGGCGCACCCCCGGCTACAGAAGACGCTGCAAGCCCTCCAGCAGGCGTTCCAGCGCGCCCTGATTGGCCTTGAGCACGGCAACACCGGCCTCGCCCATTTGCTGTGCCGTACCTGGCTCGTTCAACAGCGTAGCGACCCTGTCCGCCAACTGCGTCTGGTTCTCTACCTCGCCCAGCGCGCCGGCTTCGCGCAACTGCGCCGCTATCTCCAGGAAGTTGAACAGATGCGGGCCGCTCAGCACCGGCTTGCCCAGTGCCGCCGGCTCCAGCAGGTTGTGCCCGCCGTTGGCCACCAGGCTGCCACCGACGAAGGCGATGTCCGCCAGCGCATAGAGAAACAGCAGCTCGCCCATGGTGTCGCCAAGCAGCACCTGGTCGTCGTTCTGCACGGCTTCTCCGCTGGAGCGGCGGCGCGTCGTCAGGCCCAGGCTCCGGCACAGCGCGTACACCGAGTCGAAACGCTCGGGGTGGCGTGGCACCAGAATCAGCAGTGCGTCAGGGCGCTCGTTCAGCACCTGGCGATGGGCCGCGAGGATGATCTCGTCTTCGCCCGCATGAGTACTGGCGGCGATCCATACCGGGCGCTGATCGGTCTGCCACTGGCGGCGCAACTCGGCGGCGCGGCGCGGCAGTTCGACGTCGATCTTCAGGTCGAACTTGATCGAACCGGTGACCTCCACGCATGGCGGGCGTGCACCCAGGTCGAGAAAGCGCTGCGCCTCGGTCTGTGTCTGTGCCGCGATCAGCGACAGTTCGGCGAGCATCGGCGCAGTGAGCGTGCGAAAGCGTGCATAGCCGCGTGCGGAGCGCTCGGACAGGCGCGCATTGGCCAGTGCGACCGGGATGCCTCGCCTGGCGCACTGATGGATATGGTTCGGCCACAGTTCGGTTTCCATCACCACGGTCAGGCGTGGCTGCACAAGGTCGAGAAAGCGCGAGGCGGCCCAGGGCAGGTCATAGGGCAGGTAGCAGTGCTGCACGCTGTCACCGAACAGCGCCTGGATGCGTTCGGAGCCGGTCGGGGTCATGCAGGTGACGGTGACCGGCAGATCGGGATGACGTGCCTGCAAGGCGCGGATCATCGGCGCTGCGGCGATGCTTTCACCGACCGATACGGCATGCACCCAGATGCCGCCGGGTTTCATCGCCGGCAAGCCAAGGGAAAAACGCTCCCCGATGCGCCGGGCGTAGGCCGGCGCCTTGCGTGCGCGCAGTGCCAGGCGCAGGGCGATCAGGGGCAGGGCCAGGTGCAGCAGCAGGGTGTAAAGGTGTCTGTTCATGGGGGCGCAGCTTAGCGTCGCCCGCTATCCGCTGGAAGCGCGATCATGCCTGTGGGCGCAACAGTTCGCGTGCCAGGCAGTCGGCCAGCCAGTTGGCGGCGGGCCCGAGGGCACCGTCGCGGCGGCAGACCAGTTCCACCACCAGGGGCAATGGCGCCCAGTCGCTGCGCAGCTCCTGCAAGTGGCCCAGATAGGTGGGGTACTGCGCCACATGGCGTGGTAGCCAGGCCCAGCCCAGGCCACGGATAACCAGTTCGGCCATCACGTAGAAGCTGTCGGCGCGCCATACCAGCGGGCTGATCTGCTCGCCTCCGGGGTAATGGCTGTCCTGTGGCGTCATCAGCAACTGGCGATGTTCGGCCAGGTCGCGGCGCTCCACGCTGTCGAGCCTGGCCAGCGGGTGTTGCGGGCTGCACACCGTGACCATCTCGATGGTGCCCAGGCGCTGACTCTCCAGTGCCCGCGGCATCTGTTCGTGATGAAACAGCAGGCCCAGATCTGCCTGATGCTGCAGCAGCTTGCGCGCCACGTCGCCCTGTGCGCCGCTGGAGAGTTGTACTTCGAGCAGGGGAAAGGCTTCTGCCAGTGCCTCCAGGCTCGCCAGTACCGGCTGGTAGGGCATGGCCTCGTCCTGTGCCAGGCGCAGGCGCGCCTCTTCACCGCGCGCCAGGCCCAGTGCGCGGCTGTCGAGTCGCTGGCATTGCTGCAGCACGCTGCGTGCTTCCTCCAGCAGCGCTGCGCCGGCTTCGGTCAGCCGTGGCTGACGCCCGCTGCTGCGCTCGAACAGGCTGACGCCGAGGTCGCTTTCGAGCAGGGCTATGGCGGTGCTGACCGCCGACTGCGCCCGCCCGCTCTCCCGTGCCACGGCGGAGAAGGAGCGGCATTCGGCAGTGCGGACGAACAGATGAAGCTGATCGAGGTTCCAGTTCACGGCAATCCTATCTCCGGGGCAGATAGGTAATGACTTTATCCCATCAGCGGAATACTTAGAATCACGGCCATCTTTCAGGAGCCGTCATCATGCCCGGATACCTCTATCTTGCTATTGCCATCGCTGCCGAAGTGATCGCCACCACGTCGATGAAGGCCATCGACGGTTTCAACAAACCGTTGCCACTGCTGCTGGTGATTGGCGGCTACGGCATCGCGTTCTGGATGTTGACCCTGGTGGTGCGCACCATACCGGTGGGGATCGCCTACGCCATCTGGGCGGGGCTGGGCATCGTGCTGGTCAGCATCGCGGCGCTGTTCATCTACCAGCAGAAGCTCGATCTGCCGGCCGTGCTGGGCATGGGGCTGATCGTCAGCGGCGTCGTGGTGATCCAGTTGTTCTCCGGCTCCACCGGCCACTGAGAGCCTGTTCACGATATGGCGAGCCAGGGAAACCCCGAATAGGCCGTCATTACTCGCTGCGCTCGCCCTGTTCGGGCTGCACTGAAGTGCGTTTAGTGCAAGCGCTGTCCCGTGCAGGCGGGAACCCGGAGCTTGCGAACACCCTGGGCTCCCGCCTTCGCGGGAGCGACGATGAATGGCTTTGAGCGTTGGCCCAAGCCGTTATACTGCGCGCCTGTTTTTTCGCCGAGGCGCGCTCATGTCCCAGTCTCTCAGCACCGATGTCCTGATCGTCGGCGGCGGTATCGCCGGCCTCTGGCTCAACGCTCGCCTGCGCCGGCAGGGTTTCGCCACGGTGCTGCTGGAGTCCGGCAGCCTGGGCGGCGGACAGAGTCTGAAATCCCAGGGCATCATCCATGGCGGTGCCAAGTACGCCCTGCACGGTGCGCTGACCGGCGCATCCGAGGCCATTGCCGACATGCCGCGACGCTGGCGCGAAGCGCTGGCTGGCAGTGGCGAGCTGGATCTTTCCGGCGTGCGCGTTCTGTCCGATGCCCATTACCTGTGGTCGCCAGGTACCCTGGCCGGCAACCTCACCAGTTTCTTCGCCAGCAAGGCGGTGCGCGGGCGGGTCGACCAGGTCAAGGGCGAGCAGCTACCGCCGGCTTTGCAGCACCCGAAGTTCAAGGGCAAGGTCTATCGACTCGCCGAGCTGGTGCTCGATGTGCCGAGCCTGATCACCCGCCTGAGCGAACTGGCCGGCGATGGCCTGCTGGCCGTCCAGCGCATCGAGCCGCTGCGCGACGCCGGTGAGCTGTGCGGCCTGGTCGTCGATGGCCGCGAGATTCGCGCCCAACGCGTCGTGCTCAGCGCGGGGGCGGGCAACGCCGAACTGCTCGCCGCCCTGGGGATCGAGCAGCCTGCGCAACAACTGCGCCCACTGCACATGGTGCTGGCCAAGGGCCCGGCATTGAAACCGCTGTATGCCCATTGTCTCGGTGGCGGGCCGAAGCCGCGGGTGACCGTTACCACCCATCCGGCGGCCGACGGCCAGTGGGTCTGGTACCTCGGTGGCGACCTGGCCGAGGCCGATGGTGTCGCACGCGACGAAGCCGCGCAGATTCAGGCGGCGCAGAAGGAAATGGCGTCACTGCTGCCCTGGGTCGACCAGAGCCAGACCCGCTGGGCGACGCTGCGTGTGGATCGCGCCGAGCCGGCGCAGTCGGGGCTGGTACGTCCGGACAATGCCTTTCTTGCCGAGCAGCAGCGCCTGCTGGTGGGCTGGCCGACCAAGCTGGCGCTGGCGCCGGACTTCGCCGATCGGGTGCTGGCGACGTTGCAGCGTGACAACGTGCAGCCAGCCACCCATGCCGCGCTGCCCGAGCTGCCGCGTCCTCCGCTGGGGCAACCGGTATGGGAGGCCTTGCTGCCATGAGTACCTCCCTGCACGATCTGCATCGCCCGCTGGGCTCCACCGGGTTGCGGGTTTCCCCGCTGGGGCTCGGCACGGTCAAGCTGGGACGTGACCAGGGCGTGAAGTACCCCAGCGGCTTCACCATCCCTGACGATGCCCAGGCGCGGGCCTTGTTGCATCAGGCGCGCGAACTGGGCATCAACCTGATCGATACCGCACCGGCCTACGGTGTCAGTGAGCAGCGCCTCGGCCCCTTGCTGCGTGGCCAGCGCGATGAATGGGTGATCGTCAGCAAGACCGGCGAGGAGTTCGAGCAGGGGCACTCGCACTTCGATTTTTCCCCCGGGCACACCCGCCTGTCGGTGGAGCGCAGCCTCAAGCGTCTGGAGACGGATCGCATCGACCTGTTGCTGGTGCATTCCGATGGCAATGATCTGGCGGTGCTGCGCGAGACCGGCGTGTACGAGACGCTCGCTGCGCTCAAGCGTGAAGGCAAGATTCTCGCCTACGGGATATCCGGCAAGACCGTCGAGGGTGGTCTGCTGGCCCTGGAACAGGGCGACTGCGCCATGGTGACCTACAACCTGAATGAACAGGGCGAAAAGCCGGTACTGGACTACGCTGCCAGTCACGCCAAGGGCATTCTGATCAAGAAGGCCCTGGCCAGTGGGCATGCCTGCCTGGCCGAAGGTGTCGATCCGGTACGGGCCAGCTTCGAGTTGATCTTCGCTCATCCCGGAACCGGCAGCGCCATCGTCGGCACGATCAATCCCGCGCATCTCGCGGCCAATGTGGCGACCGTCGCGGCGGTGTTGCGCGGCAGTCGCTGAGTCAGCTGGTCACGTCCTCTTACAGGCCAGGGTTGTACCGGGACGTCCGCTTGGGGCAGCCTTGTACCGTTTTCGCTTCAACTGATCCTCGCCTGCAAGTCGGAGCGACGTGGTGCCGATCCGACCTGCGCGCCCAGCCGGAAGAAGGAGTCGAGATGCCGCGCACGCTGATTCGCAGGGACCCGAGCAACTTCAAGACGCTGCCGTTGTTCGTCGAGGCAGGCTCCGAAGGCCTGAGATACCAGAGCCTGGGGCAACCATTGAATTTTCGTCAGATGCTCGAACGCCGTCGGCCGGTGGCGATCGCCGACAGTTCGCGCTTCGCGGTCGAGCTGGCCAACCTCGGGGTTTCGGTGCGCCTGACTCTGCGCCTGCAAGGCCGCGATTACTGGCTGGTGGTACGCCAGCGTCGCCCGGATCGTGGCGATACGGTGCTCAAGCTCATTTCCGGGTACGTGCCGGCGCACGAACTGAACCTGCCGCTGCTCACCGCCATTCAGGAAGTGGCCGAGGAGTGTCTGCTGGAGAGTGCCGAAGGCTGGCTGGCCGGGCGTTTCGCCGATACCTGGCTGCCAACGCCTTACCAGGGGACGCTGCGTTACCGCGAGTCCAGCCATTTTCGCCTGAGCCCGCTGTCCGGTGCGGCGCGTCCGGTGCAGTGCGGCAACCTGACGCTGCTGGAGCGACCGCGCGCCTATGTGCATCTGCCTACCGCATCCCTGCAACTGGTCTACGACCTGAGTCTGGAGCTGCCGCGCGATGCTCGTCAGCTGAGCCTGTTCCACGTCGACGAGTGCCTGGAGGATGGACGACTGGTCGCACGTCTGGAGCGGCGTCGGCCGGATATCTACCTGCTGGCATTGCAGCATGGCGTGCCCAATGGCGGGCTGTTCACCTTGCGCAAGGGCGAGCTGCTACCGGCTAGCACTCGAGGGGTGTGGCTGTCGGAGAGTTTTGCCGAACAGGATGGCTGGCTGGTACGTGACGAGCGGATTCGCTGGAAGGATTGGCTGAGCCGTTTCGCCGCCCCCGCGCAGAAACGCGTTTCGGTCGGGGCGTAGCACGGGGCGTGCCCCCTGCGGTTCGTTCCGGGGGGCGTACGGCGCCCCCGGCGCTCAGACCCGGTTGTCGTGCATGCGCGTGAGTTGCCGCTCCAGCAGCGCCGGGTAGGGGTCGAGCAGACGCTCCACGCAACTGGCACCCTCCGGGCTGGCGATCGGGCGAATGCGGGCGCGCTGGCGGGCCAGGGCGTCCTGGGCAACGCGTTGCTCGACCAGCAGCAGGTTGCGGCTGTGCTGTGACAGTGCCAGGGCATCCAGCGCGCTGTCGCTCAGCAGCAGCTCGGCCTGGCCCAGCTCTTCCAGGTCGCTGCCCAGGGTAAGACCCAGTTGCAGCTGCAGGGTAATGCCGCTGTCGGCAACCTCGATCTGCAAGGCGTGACCCAGCGCGCGCATCAGCTCGCCGCAGCAGATGGCATGGGTAAGGTAGTCCTCGCCGCATTCGCGCTCGTGGAACAGCATCAGGCTGCTGCCATCCTTGAGCGTGTGCAACTGGCCCTGGTAGAGCGCGGCAGCCTGCTCGAGACATGCCCGGTAGCGCTCGAGCAGATCCAGCAGGCGCGTACGTGGCAGGCGGCGCAGTTGCTCCTGGGCGCCCAGCTGGATGGCCAGCACGGCGCTGGCCTGCGCTGGTCGCGGTGCCTTGGCCGGTGCAGCGGCAGGGGCCTCGGACTCGTCGCGCAGGTCGGCGAAGGGATCGTCCGGCTCGATGGAGTCGGGCCAGGGCTTGAGCGGCTCGTCGTCATCGTTGCCGAGATCACCCTCGTCGAAGGCCTGCTCGGCCATTGCAGGCTTGTCGTCTGCCAGCTCGTCGAAGGTGTCTTCGGCCTGCTCGTGCGCGTAGCTCTCGTCGTCCTCGAAGGCCGAGTCGTCGGGCTCGGGCTCCGGCTTCTCGGGCACCAGGCGTGCTTGCAGCTGGCGCGCCAGATCGCCGATCTCGTCATTGCGGCCAGCACCTGGCGCCGGGTCGTCGGGATCGCGCAGCCATAAACGCAATTGCAGCAGGGGCGTGGAAATATGCCGGCCCAGGCGCATGCTCAGCGACAGCGTCAGGGCCAGCAGGATCAGGCTGAGAATGCCCATGCTCTGCAGGCTGATGGTCATTGGCTGCTGGAACTGGCCCATGTCCAAGCTGATGCGCAGTTGACCGGCGATCACTTCCTGGAAGGTGATCGGCGTGGAGTACAGACCTTCGGTTTCACCGAGCACGCTGCGGGTCGGGCGTGCACCGGCTTCGGCGAGGATACGATTGTCCACGCTGTAGATGGCGGCATGTGCCACCAGCGGGTTCTTCGCCAGATTGCCCAGCAGCACGTTGAGGCTGAGGATGTCGTTGGACACCAGCAGCTCGGTGGCCGACGCCGCCGTCTGGGTGATCAGCGCCTGGCCCAGCGCATCGGCCTGCTGCTGCATGGCCTGCTTGAACTGCATGCCCATGACCCAGGCGTAGATGAGCATGGCCAGCGCCACCAGCAGCAGGCTGTGGCTGGCGATGCGCAGCACCAGGGGCACCCGCCGCTGACGCAGCGCGTGGAAGATCATGATGAAGAAATTGTCGGGTTTGACGGGCGCGGGCCGGTTCACGGAGCACGGCTCTTGTCGACTGAAGTTGCCGCGCAGTATAGCGAGCGGTCTGGGGCGGGCAAAGCGCGTGGCTGCCCGGATCGGGGGGAAACTGGGTAGAATGTGCGCCTTTTCGTCGGTCGGCGGTCAATTCGCCGCTTTCCTGCCTCAATCGTTTGCCCTGGAGGGTGCGTCTTGCGCGAAATCGTCCTGATCAATATCACCGGCGAGGATCGCCCCGGACTCACCGCAGCCATCACCGGCGTACTGGCCCAGGGCGGGGTGAACATCCTCGACATCGGCCAGGCGGTGATCCATGACACCCTGTCGTTCGGCATCCTCATCGAGATTCCTGACAACGGCCGTTCTCAGGCCGTGCTCAAGGATCTGCTGTTCACCGCCTACGAGCTCGACCAGCAGGTGCGTTTCACGCCGGTGTCCGAGGACGACTACCGGCAGTGGGTCGGTGGTCAGGGCAAGGCTCGTCATATCGTTACCCTGCTGACACGCAAGGTCACTGCCGAGCAGTTGCAGCGCGTCAGTGCGATCACCGCCAAGTACGGTTTGAACATCGATCATATCGATCGTCTTTCCGGGCGCATGCCGCTGGATATGCCGGCCGAGCAGGGCAAGGGTTGCATCGAGTTTTCCGTGCGTGGCGAGCCCGCCGATCCTGCGGCCTTGCGCGCCGAGTTTCTCAGCGTGGCGCAGGAACTGAACGTCGATATCGCCTTCCAGCGCGACTCGGTATTCCGCCGCAACCGCCGGCTGGCCGTATTCGACATGGATTCGACGCTGATCGAGGCCGAGGTGATCGACGAGCTGGCCAAGGCCGCCGGTGTCGGTGAACAGGTGGCGGAGATCACCGAGCGCGCCATGCGCGGCGAGCTGGATTTTCGCGCCAGCTTCAAGGAGCGCCTGGGTCTGTTGCAGGGGCTGTCCGAGGATGTACTGGAGGAAATCGGCGCTTCGCTGCGCCTGACCGAGGGCGCCGAGGTGCTGTTCGCCGAGCTCAAGCGCCTGGGCTACAAGACCGCGATCCTCTCTGGCGGCTTCACCTATTTCGCCAGGCAGTTGCAGGCCAGACTGGGCATCGACTACGTGTTCGCCAATGAATTGCAGATCGAGGACGGCAAGGTTACCGGCGTGGCAGTCGAGCCCATCGTCGATGCTCAGCGCAAGGCCGATCTGCTGCGCGAGCTGGCGCAGAAGGAAGGCTTGCAGCTGGAGCAGACCATCGCGGTCGGTGATGGGGCGAACGACCTGCCAATGCTGGGGCTGGCCGGCCTGGGGGTGGCCTTCCGCGCCAAGCCGCTGGTCAAGCAGTCGGCCAAGCAGGCGATCTCCACCCTGGGGCTGGATGGCATTCTCTATTTGCTGGGCTTCCGTGATCGCGAGGGACAGGACTGAGCCTCGGTTTCCCGGAAATGAAAAGCCGCCTGAACAGGCGGCTTTTCATTGGGGGCGGGTTTACTCGTCGCCAGCGGAGAAGTCGTAGTCCATCGACTGGCTCGGGCCCTGCAGGTAATAGCCCTGGATGAAGTTGACGCCGGCCTGCCAAAGGGTCGCCAGGACGCTGGCGCTCTCGACGAAGGGCACAATGGTCAGCTTGGCCTGGGCGTGCAGGCTGCTGAGCAGCGTCTTCAGCGCCTCCTGATTCTCGGCGTTGCTCAGATCCTGAGAGAAGGAACCGTCGATCTTGACGAAGTCCACATGCAGGTGCTTGAGCGTGTTGAACGGGTTCAGCGCGCAGCCGAACTGGCTAAGGGCAACCTTGCAATGCAATTCGGCCAGGCCCTGAGTCAGGGTCTTGGCCTGCTTCAGGTAGGCGATGGCATCCGGCTCGCTGAACTGGAACACCAGGGAGTCCGAAGGTAGGCGAGCTGCCTTCAGTGCCACGCTGAGCCATGGCAGCAAAGTCTGATCCTGCAGGCTGGCGCTGGACAGGTGCACGAACAGTCGGGTGTTGTGGCCCTTGGAGCGATGGTCGGCCAGCAACTTGATCGAGTTGAGGATCACCCAGCGGTCGATCTTCTCGCCCAGGCCGGCATCCTTGGCCGCCGCGAGAAACTGCGCGGGGGGCACTTCCTCGCCTTGCGGGTTGAGCAGGCGCAGCAGCACTTCGTAGTGTTCGTGAGCATCGCCGCGCAGGCTGATGATCGGCTGGAACAGCAGGCGGAAGCTGTTGTTCTCCAGTGCCTGCTGAACCATCGCCAGCAGGTTGCCGCGGTTGGCGGCCGCGGCCAGTTCATCGGCCGGGTTGAACAGCTTGAGCGCGTTGCCATCGGTCAGTTCGTCGGCGCAACGGTGGGCGCGATCGATCACTTCCTGGGCCTTGGCTGTTTTCTCGCTGAGACCGGCCACGCCAATCGACAGGGTGGTTTGTGCTGTGCGGCCACTGACGTCGAACAGATGCCCTTCGACTTTCTTCAGCAATGCGGCCAGGGTGGCTTCGCACTGCTCGGGTGTCTGTCCCGGTAGCAGGGCGGCGAATACGTCGTCGCCGAAGCGGGCCAGCTGAGTCTCGGTCGGGAAATGCGCGCGCAGTATGCCGGCCAGGTCGGTGAGCAGCAGGTCGATGCCGGCCAGGCCGATCTCGGCCTGCATGCTGGCGTAGCGATCGACGCGAACATAGGCCAGCGTCGAGGGCTGTCCTGTGCTGATGGCACGCTCTGCGGCGCCGTCCATCAGTTCAAGGAAGTGGTTGCGATTGAACAGTCCGGTGACCAGATCCTGGCTGCTGATCTCGCGGAGTTTCTCTTCCAGTTCGGCATTGGACGTTTCCGCGCGGATCACCACCTGGATACAGGGCTCGCCATCGTAGGTGGCGGGCGAGAAACTCATCTGTGCCGCGAAGTTGCTGCCGTCGGCGCGTACACCCTGGCAGCTCAGCTCGGCGTTGCCTTCCGCACTCTGATAGTTCTTCAGGAACTCCTTGAAGGCACTCTGATCGGCGCTGGCGATCAGGTCGATCATGGGCATGCCTTCGAGCTCGTCGCCGTCTTCGTAACGGAACAGCTCCAGGTAGGTGCGGTTGGCATAGATATGCATGCCATCGTGAACGTAGGTGATGGCGTCGACCGAGCTTTCCAGCAGTAGCTGGCAGCGTTTTTCCGCCTCGCGCAGGGCCACTTCCGCAGCGCGGCGCGCACGGCGCTCGTCGAGGTTGGCCAGCTCGCGCTTGGCGACCAGCACCAGGCGTTCATCCTCGCCCTGAGGCAAGGCATCCTGCGCACCAAACAACAGGGCTTCGGTGATGGTCTCGGGGTCGTTGCCGTCCACCAGCTGGATGGCCGGGATGTCCTTGGCCTGGCGGCGGATGGCGGTTATCGCTTCGTTGGGGTCGAGATGCTCGCTGCTCGGTGCGCAGATCAGCAGATCCCAGGTCTGTTGCAGGGTCTCTGCCAGGTCATCGCTGGAGGTGAGGCGATGTACGCGCGTGGCGTGACCAGCGTTGCGGAACAGACTGACCAGACGCTCGGCTTCGTTCTGCGAATCCTCGAGAATCAGCAAGCGGATGGTTTTCTTTTCGATGGCCATAGGGTGAGTCAATACCGCGCCGAACGGGCGCGAAAAGGCGACAAATGGTGAGGTGTCGGGAGCCTACAGCGACTTCCAGAGTGAGTCAAAATCTTCCTCCCCGGCAGGTCTCTGGCTTTGCGAGGCTGTGACAGGCTTCCCGGCCGCGCCTTCTTCCTGACCTATGCGGTGATACTCGAACTGGCTGAAACTGCCCGTGCTGACCTGTCTGCGGCTCAGCACCGCACGGTGTTCTTCGCCGTGGTCGTTGATCAGCACCTTGCTGCCTTCCTGGAACGGCAGGCGGGGGTGATCAGGCTGGCAGGTCGCGAGATGGCGCTGATTTCCGGCAGCAGCAGGGCGCGCAGGTACTGGCTGTTCTGCTCGCCCTTGCGCAGCAGTTGCAGGCCGCAGGGGCGTGCATGTGGCGCGATCAGTTCGATGCCCATCTGCGTGCCGCCGCCGCGAACCTGCCGAATCCAGCGCACGATCGCCACGCTCCAGCCCTGGCTGGGGTTGTCCTGCACACCGAGCAACTCGCCAGCCTGCAATTGGCTGGGGACGTCCTTGGGCCAGGACAGGCAGTAGCCGCCGGGACTATGGTTGACGATGGCGAGCGGGTAGGTGGGGTAGTTCTCCCCGTTGGCTTGCGGTTGGGACTGGTCTCCCGGGGTCACCTTGGTGTACTGGATTTCCTCGAAGTGAATCTCGTCGACTGCACTGCGCTGGGCATCGAAGGCGTTCGACCAGATATCGGGCTCGCCCGTGGATGGCTTGAACACGGCAGCACCGACTTCGATCGGGCGTTTGAGCACCTCGGCAAAGGAACGTTTTCCGGAAAGGAAGAAATGCAGCGCGGTCATGCCGATGCACAGCGTCAGGTTGCCCTGGCCGGCCGTGCGCTGGAACGTCCGCTCGGCAATGTCGCCCCATGCCGCCGCCACATGTTGCAACAGATCCAGGCTGACGCCATCGGGAATCATCAGGCGTGATTTGCTGCGCTCTTCTTCGGGCAGTGCCAGGTATTCCTTGATCGCGTCGACCAGGGGCTGGGTGTCGATACCCAGCAGGTTGTGCAGTTCGCTGTTCTGATACAGCGACTTGTAGCGCGGCGGGCCGTCGATCTGCGGGGCGAGAACGAACAGGCTGCTGGGGTGATCGCCGGGTTGCAGCCTGACCAGTGTGCTCCAGGGCTCCAGGGCTTCTGCCAGGCGGGCTATACCGCTCTGACGCATCTGGTTGGTGCGGGCGCAGCCGAGCAGCAGTGCCGTCACATAGGTCTGCTCCAGGCTCAGGCCAGGGGTGTGTCGGGCCAGCGGATCGCGGATGACCTGGCGTTGCAGGCGCTGCTCGCAGGCGATCTGGTAGAGCTGATGCAGTTCCAGCCAGAGCCCTTCGGGTACCGGGCAGTAAAGCTGACTGGCGCGGATGAGGGGGCTGCACAGGCTGTGGCTGGCGCGCTGCAAGGCCACAGCGAGCAGTTGTTCGCGCTCCTTGCCAGTGCGCGTCATGGCGCGCGCGATGATCAGCTTGTATCCGACCGCCAGATGGTTCTGCAGGGCCTGGCACAGGTTGGCGACCTTGCGTGGACGTTCGTCGAGGACGATGGCCTGGTTGAGGAAATGGCGCTCCAGGTGCTGACAGACGAAGCTGACCTCCGGGCGCAACAGTTCCAGCAACTGGAGGCGGTTCTCCGAAGGCGTCAGGAATTGGTTGAGTTCCACCAGGCTCTGATACAGCTGGCGTGCGGTTTCACCGATATTCGCCTTGGGCAGGCCTGCGATCCAGCGCTTGAGGTCGCGGGGAGTGCCGTCGCAGAAGCTGAGGCTTTGCTTGCTCGGTGTCGGAACGCGCAACAACTGAAGGTGAGGACTCTGTTTATCCATCTAACTCGGATACTCCGGCCACACAGACAAGCGGCTCTAGTAATAGTCTTTCGAACTCTAGCAGCATCTCGCCGCACTGGCAGCCCGTTCTCAGGATCGGTCTGCCACGGCAGGGTTCGGTTCTATGACCAGGCGGTCGACGTTCAGGTTCAGCTGGCCGCCTCTCAGGCGTGGCTGCTGCCGAGCAGCTGGCCCATGCGAACCGTGCTGCCGGCACTCAGCTGTTCGGCCCACTGCACCTGATTCGGATCGAACAGCACGATGGCGGTAGAACCCAGTTTGAAGCGTCCCAGCTCGGCACCCTTGGCCAGTTCGATGGGGCCGCGCGACTCGGCATCGTAGCGGGTGCTCTTGAGTTCGCGCCTGGGGGGCGTGACCAGGCCGGCCCAAACGGTTTCCACGCTGGCGACGATCATCGCACCGACGAGCACCACGGCCATCGGGCCGCGCTCGGTGTCGAACAGGCAGACCACGCGCTCGTTGCGGGCGAAGAGCTCCGGTACGTTTTCCGCCGTGGTCTGGTTCACCGAGAACAGGCGGCCGGGAACGTAAACCATCTCTTTCAGTGTGCCGGCCAGTGGCATATGGACGCGGTGGTAGTCCTTCGGCGAGAGATAGACGGTCGCGAACTGCCCGCCCATGAAGGGAGCTGCGCGGCTGGCATCGCCGCCGAGCAGCTCGGTGGCGCTGAAGCTGTGGCCCTTGGCCTGGAAGATGCGGCCATGCTCGATGGCGCCCAGTTGGCTGATCGCACCGTCGGCCGGGCAGAGAATGGCGCCAGGGGTTTCATCCAGCGGGCGAGCGCCTTCTTTCAGGGCGCGGGTGAAGAAGGCGTTGAAGTGTTCATAGGCGCTCAGCTCTTCGACCTGAGCCTCGCTCATGTTGACCTGGTATTGCTTGGCGAACCAGGCGATCAGGCGATTCTTCAGCCAGCCGATGCGGCATTCGGCGACGCAGCCGATCAGGCGCGAGAGCAGGTGGTGCGGCAGCAGGTACTGGCTGATGATAAAGAGACGTTGTTTCATCATGTTTCCTTGAGAGTTCGGAGCCTGGCGGCATGGCCAGGCCGGCGTGCAACTGATTGGCTGCGCTCAGCGTTCTACAGGCGTGTCGGGCAGGTTGCCCCACTCTGCCCAGGAGCCGGCGTAAGCCTTCACGCGCGGATAACCCAGCGACTTGGCTACCACATAGGTGAAGCCGGAGCGGCGGTGGGTCTGGCAGTGAGTGATGATTTCCTTGTCCGGCGTGATGCCCAGGCCATGCAGGGTATCGGCGATGTCGGTGCGGATACGCATCCCGCGCTGTGGATCCATGCCGGCCGTCCATTCGAAATTGATGGCGCCGGGGATATGGCCGCCACGTGCCGAACTGATCTTTTCGCCACGATACTCGTCCGCGCCGCGTACGTCCCAGATCGCCATGTCGGCATCGCCCAGGCGCGACTGGAGGTAGTCACGCGTTGCCGTGGGTTCGTCGTGCAGGGTCAGCGAGACCTGTGTCGGCAGGCGGGCTGGCGTGTCCTGACTCAGCTCGCGGCCTTCGCTCATCCAGGCTTGCAGGCCGCCGTTGAGAAAGTGGTAGTGGCTGTGGCCGATCACGTCGAGCAGCCAGATGAAGCGTCCGGCCCAGGGGCCGCCTTCATCGTCATACACGACGTAGGTGGCGTTCGGTCGATGGCCCAGGTCGGCGAACAGGGCTTCGAGCTGCGCGCGTTCGGGCAGCAGGCCCGGTGCTGGCGGTTGCCCCAGCTGCGTACGTTTGGCGTCGATCCAGTGGGCGCCGGGAATGTGCCCGGCGGCATAGCGCGCCGCGCTGCTGAGATCCAGCAGGAT
Organism: Ectopseudomonas oleovorans; assembly: GCA_045291465.1. Taxonomy (GTDB): domain Bacteria; phylum Pseudomonadota; class Gammaproteobacteria; order Pseudomonadales; family Pseudomonadaceae; genus Aquipseudomonas; species Aquipseudomonas oleovorans_B. The sequence continues at coordinate 1,143,945 of CP152345.1, forward strand.
CAGATCGTCAGCGTCCAGGCGCGCGGCCAGTTCGGCAGGTTCGATCACCAGCGGCAGGTTGGCGAAGGCGGACATGACGGCCTCCCTATATGAAAAGAGGCCGATTGTAGCGGAAACGGATGGGTTCAGCGCCCGCGTCTGGAAAAGCTGGCCAGCGCGCGCTCGATGCACTGCACGGTCTTGCCGAATGCTTGCAGGCACAGGTCATTGAGCGGCTGGCCGCCCTGGTCGGCGACCACCAGCATCACCACGCGGCCATTGCTTGCGACGGAGCGCAGCAGAATGTGCTCGCTGGGGAACAGCGCTTTCAGGTTGCCTGGCAGCAGGGCGGAAAACTGCGCCACGTTGGCAGGCGTCAGGCGCAGTTGCCCGGGCTCGCCGAGCAGGCGGCGCAGTACCTGGCTCTGCGACGGATCGAGAGCCAGCTTGAGGGCGCCGGCACCGAGTCCGACCTGTTGCTGGGTCTGCAGGCGGCTGTGATTGCGGTCGGCAAGCATCAGAAGGATGCGTTCGAGCCCGCAGGCCTGCAAGGCGTCGCGGGCGCAGGCGGTCAGTTGCGGGACGTTGGTGAAACTGCTGGGGGTTGCGAGCAGGAGTGCGCAGTGCTGGCGCCATGCGGCCAGGTCATCGCGTTTGGGCGGCGCTGCGACCCTGGCAGCAGGCTTCAGGCGCCGGGCATCCCACGGCCAGATCAAGGCCTGTGCCGGATGCCAGAGCGCTGCATCGTGACACAGATGGGCGCTGCTGACCGCGTGCTGGTGGACTTCCTGCTGCAAGTCGCTCAGTGGCAATTGCAGATAAAGCCCGGTAAGTCGCTGCCAGCGCAGGCAGTGATCGGTATTCCAGGCATGATGCGCAGAAACCGCCAATCCATTGGCCAGCAGCACACAGTTGCTCGGTTGAGTCAGCCAGTGGCGCAGTGGCGTGTCGGCGTCGAGCATCTGCTGCTGGTGCAGCGGGTGTTCGTTGTCGCGGGCGATGTGCAGGGCCTTGACCAGTTGGCGGCGGTCACGCTCCAGCAGGCGGTAGCCGCGCACGATCCACTCCGGCAGTCGCCAGCGCTCGGCCAGTCTGACGCAGAGCTGGATCAGGGAGACGCCGAGCAGATCCTTCTCGACTTTCGCCGGTCGCTCCCCCTTGAGCAGAACGCGATGCTCCCATGCTTCGAAAAGCTGGGGGTGCGCGCACAGCAGTGGCCAGATCGGTGCGAGAAACAGCAGGCTGCAGCCGTGCAGTTCGTTCCAGAGTCGCGCCAGGCGCGCGCCGAACAGGCCACGGGCCTGCTGGCTGGCATGCTGGCTGATCAGCAGGATTTGTCTGAACGCCAGAGGAATTTCGCTTTCCGGCAGAGCGGGGGCCTGGTTCAACAGTGCTTCGCAGCGGCTCAGACCCAGCCGTGACAGGGCGGTTTCGACGCTTTCTGCCGGGTCGCTCAGGCTGCTGCCCGACTGATTGGCCTCACGCAATACCTGAAGTGCGAAGGATGGGCTCAGTTCGATCGCCTCGGCGATTTCGCGCCAGGTCTTGCGACTGTCCGCGAGGATGCGACGCAGGCGCAAGTGTTGCTGCTGCTCGATGGGCAACGGCAACTTGCCCAGTTGTTGCAACCAGGCGTCGAGAGTGCGTGGCAGAGACTTTGACGTCGACATATTGGCTCGAGTCGAACTGGCTTTTGAACTTAACTGGCTATAGTCTGGCGTATAAGTTCCGATAATTAGAAGGGTTGTTTTTAATAACCCTGTCTCTTGGCTCTGCAAGCACTTTCTCTATGGCAAAAATCATCGGCATCATCGTGGTTCTGGGCTGCGTTTTCGGCGGCTTTGTGCTTTCGGGCGGGAAATTGATGGCACTGGTGCATCCCTTCGAGGTGATGATCATCGGTGGTGCGGCGTTGGGTGCATTCCTGCAGGCCAACCCGGGCAGCATGTTCATGACGGTATTCAAGAAGTCGCTGAGCATGTTTGGCACGCGCTTCACCCACACCTATTACCTGGAAGTGCTTAAGCTGCTTTACGAGATTCTCAACAAGAGTCGCCGCGAAGGCATGATGGCCATCGAGGCGGATGTCGAAGACCCCAATGCCAGCCCGATCTTCAGCAAGTATCCGGGCGTGCTCAAGGATGCACGGATGACGGCATTCATCTGTGACTACCTGCGCATCATGTCGTCCGGCAACATGGCGCCGCATGAACTCGAAGGTCTGTTCGACATGGAACTGGCCAGCCTCAAGGAGGAAGTGGAACACCCGGCGCACGCGGTGGCCAAGGTCGCGGACGGCATGCCGGCGATGGGTATCGTCGCAGCGGTGCTGGGGATCGTGATCACCATGTCGATTCTGGCCGAGGCGGACAACGCGCAGATCGGTGAGAAAGTGGGCACGGCACTGGTCGGCACCTTCCTCGGGATTCTTGCCTCTTACGGTTTCTTCGGGCCGCTGTCGGGGGCGCTGGAGCATGATGCCAAGGAGGAGCTGAATCTCTACGAGGCGATCAAGGCAACCCTGGTCGCCTCCGCATCGGGCATGCCGCCGACGCTGGCGGTGGAGTTCGGGCGCAAGGTGCTCTACCCGGCGCACCGGCCGAGCTTCAGCGAGCTCGAACAGGCCATGCGCGGCAACTGAGCCGGGTCGCTGAATCATGGAAAACAACCAGCCCATCATCGTCAAACGGGTCAAGAAGACTGCCGGCGGGCATCATGGCGGCGCCTGGAAGATCGCGTTCGCCGACTTCGCCACCGCCATGATGGCGTTCTTTCTGGTGATGTGGCTGATGTCCTCGGCCACGCCGGAGCAGAAGCGGGCGATTTCCGGCTATTTTCAGGATCCCATCGGTTTCACCGAGAGTGCCAGTCCCTACGCCATCGATCTGGGTGGCACGCCGACGCCGGCCCCGGAACGCACGCTGAACCCGGATGTATCGGAAACGCCCGAGAGTCAGCCGGATGAGGTCAATATCAGCTCCGACATGGTCGAGACGCTGGCGGACAAGATGGAGCGCGAACGTCTGGAACTGCTGTTGCAGGAGTTGCAGAACAAGGTCGAAGAGAACCCGCAGTTGCAGCGCTTCAAGGATCAGATCCTGTTCGAGATCACCCAGGACGGCCTGCGCATCCAGATCATGGATGCCGAGAATCGGCCCATGTTCGCCCTTGGCAGTGCCGAGCTGCAGCCCTATTTCGAAGACATCCTGCTGGCCATGGCCGATACCATCCGCGCGGTGCCGAACAAGATCAGCATCAGTGGTCACACCGATGCCAAGCCCTTCGTCGGGCGCGGTGATTTCGGCAACTGGGAGCTATCGGCCAACCGCGCCAATGCCGCACGGCGTACCCTGGTCGCCGGGGGCTACTCCGAGGAGCAGGTGGCGCGTGTGGTCGGCTACGCCTCGTCGGCGCTGTTCGATCGCGAAGACCCGTTCAATCCGGTCAACCGGCGCATCGACATCATCGTGCTGACCAAGAAGGCGCAACGCGCCATCGAGGGCGAGCAGGGTGTCGATGAAGGGGGCGCCGCACCCGCCGACTCCGCTATACCACCCACGTCGCAGGCGCCGGGCGGTGCAGCGAGCGAGCCGCTACCGGCCGAACAGGTGCGTCAGAGGCTGAACATCTTCGAAGATGGCGCCTTGCAGTTCGAACAACTGAACAATCAGTAATCGTCTTGCGGCAGGCTGGCGAGAATGTGCCGGTAGCTGGCCATGCGCTGAGGTTGCACGCGGCCGTCCTCCAGCGCCTGCAAGAGCGCGCACCCAGGTTCGCGGTCGTGCTTGCAGTCGCGAAAGCGGCAGCGGCCAAGCAGGTCGTGGAACTCGATGAAGCCGGCTTCCACGTCATCGCGACTGACATGGCCCAGGCCGAACTCACGAATACCGGGTGAATCGATCAACTGGCCACCGCCGGGGAAGTGGAACAACCGCGCCGTGGTGGTGGTGTGAGTGCCCTTGCCGGTCAGCTCCGACAAGGCGCCGACGCGGGTGTCGACACCCGGCAGCAGGCCGTTGACCAGTGACGACTTGCCTACCCCGGACTGGCCGACGAAGACGCTGACATGACCATCCAGGCGTTTCTTCAGCTGCTCCATGCCGTCACCCTGATGGGCCGATACCTCGAGCAGCGGATAATCGAGCTGGCGGTAGACCTTGAGCAATGCATCGAGCGCCACCTGGTTCTGCGCGTCGATCAGGTCGGCCTTGTTCAGCAGCAGCAGCGGGCGGATGCCGGCGTGTTCGGCGGCGACCAGGTAACGGTCGATCAGGTTGGCATGTGGCTCGGGCAGGGGGGCAAAGACGATGACGATCTGGTCGACGTTGGCTGCCACCGGCTTGAGCTGGCCACGCATGTCGGGGCGGCACAGCTCACTGTTTCTGGGCAACTGCGCGACGATCACTCCGTCGCCCTGGTTGCCGGGGCGCCAGACCACCTGATCGCCAGTGACCAGTGCCGGCAGGTTGGCGCGCAGGTGGCAACGGAAGACCTGGCCGGCCAGCTCGCCTTGCAGCCCCTCGATTTCCACCTGCACGCCGAAGTGGGCGATCACCAGGCCGGTCTGCTCCGGGCCGAGGTCGCCGCCTTCCAATGCTTCCACTGCCCGTGATTCGCGCTTGGCGGCGCGTGCGGCACGTTCGCCCTGAATCTTTTCGATACGCCAGCTCTGGCGGCGGTTGAGTTGGCGTTTGGCCATGGAGCATCCGGGGGTGTTGGAGTGTTGATCGCGGCGAGTTTAGCATGAGCGCCTGGCGGCCATCGGGCTGCTTGCGGTGGGGGCTGGGAATGGCGACAGGTGAGGAGGGGGTGGTGTTGCGGCTACCGTTGTTGCGCGCCTTGCTGGCGCAGGGGCTGGCGTTGCTGCTGGTGGTCGTGCTGGTGTATCTGCTGGCGCTGCTGCCATGGCGCGTGTCGCTGTTGTCGGTGGCCCTGATGCAGGGCGTGCTGGCTGCGGGCATCGGCTGGCGGCTCGGCCTGTCGCGCTGGTGGCTGTGGATCAACCTGGCATTTCTTCCCGCTCTGCTGCTGGCGCAACGTGCCGAATTGCCGGCCTGGCTGTTCCTGCTGGGCTTCGTGTTGCTGCTGCTGGTCAACTGGAACAGTCTGCGCGAGCAGGTGCCGCTTTACCTGAGTGGCCGCAAGGCGCAGCAACGCCTGCGGCAATGCCTGAGCGAGCGCGAACCGCCGTTGCGCTTCGTCGATCTGGGGTGCGGTACGGCCGGCACCCTGTTGCAACTGGCCGGGCAGTTCCCGCGCGCGCAGTTCGTCGGTGTCGAGACTGCACCACTGCTTTTCGTCCTGGCCTGGCTGCGCTGCCTGTTGCAGGAAAATTGCGCCATCCGCTACCGCAGCCTGTGGCGGGTCGATCTGGCGGATTTCGATGTTGTCTACTGTTTCCTTTCGCCGGTGCCGATGCCGCGTCTCTGGGCCAAGGCTCAGGCCGAGATGCGTCCCGGCAGCTGGTTGATCAGCAATACCTTCGAGATCCCGGGGGCGCCGGCTGACCGCTCGCTGGAACTGAGCGAGGGGCGCCAGACCGAGTTGTTTCTCTGGGAGATGAAGGGGGCGGATATCCGCTAGACTTGGCGCCTGAGCCAAGGAGCCTCCCACCATGCAGAACCCCAACAACCTGATCTGGATCGACCTGGAAATGACCGGCCTGGAGCCGGAGCGGGACGTGATCATCGAGATGGCCACCATCGTCACCGACAGCGAGCTCAACGTGCTGGCCGAGGGCCCGGTCATTGCCATTCACCAGAGCGACGAGACGCTGGCTGGCATGGATGAATGGAACACCCGCACCCATGGCCAGAGCGGCCTGACCCAGCGTGTGCGTGACAGCCTGATCGACACGGCGGCTGCCGAGGCGCAGACCATCGCCTTCCTCGAGCACTGGGTGCCGAAGGGCAAGTCGCCGATCTGTGGCAACAGCATCGGCCAGGATCGCCGTTTCCTGTACAAGTACATGCCGGCTCTCGAGGCTTATTTCCACTATCGCTATCTGGATGTGTCGACGCTGAAGATTCTGGCCGGCATGTGGGCGCCAGAGGTCAAGGACAGCTTCCAGAAAACCGCGACCCATCAGGCGCTGGACGATATCCGTGAGTCGATTGCCGAGCTCAGGCACTACCGTCAGCATTTCCTGAAGGTGTAGGCCCTGCCTTCTATCCACCCGACCGAGTAGAACCATCGTTGCGCAGGGTGTGCCGTGCGCAACGCGTGGCCGGCCAGTGGTGGCTCCCGGTGTGCGCGGCGCGCCCTAGGTTTAGTACGAAAAGTCGTCGAGCGAAGGTCAGGCGAGGCAAAAATGGGTGAGGAAGCGGAGTTTACGAGCTGTAAATGAGCATTCCGAACCCGTTTTTAACGAAGCATCACCGAGTGCAGGCACTTTTCGTACATAACCTAGGTGCTGCCGCGCTGCTGGTGTCGCCCCAGCGCCCACGCGACATGCTCGCGCACCAGCTCGGACGGATGCTCGCGCCGCGCCTTCAATGCCTCCAGCACGGCAATGGTCGAAGGCGCATTGCCCAGGCCGACCGCCAGGTTGCGCAGCCAGCGTTCGTAACCGGCGCGGCGCAGCGGTGAGCCCTCGGTGCGGCTGAGAAATTCCTCCTCGATCCACAGGAACAACTCGGCCAGGCTGCTGTTGTCCAGACCATGGCGCGGCTGGAAGTCGCCCTGCTCGGTGGCGCGGGCGAAGCGGTTCCAGGGGCAGACGATCTGGCAGTCGTCGCAGCCGAACACCCGATTGCCGATGGGCGCACGCAGCTCCTCCGGTATCGAGCCTTTCAGCTCGATGGTCAGGTAGGAGATGCATCGGCGCGCGTCCAGTACATAGGGCGCCACGAAGGCTGCCGTGGGGCAGATATCCATGCAGGCGCTGCACCGCCCGCAATGTTCACTGCCGTGCGGAGCATCGACTGGCAGCGGCAGGTCGACGAACAGTTCGCCGAGAAAGAAATAACTGCCCGCCTTGCGATTGAGTACCAGGGTGTTCTTGCCGATCCAGCCCAGGCCAGCCTGTTCGGCAATGGCCTTTTCCAGCACCGGAGCGCTGTCGACGAAGGCGCGATAGCCGAACGGGCCGATCTTCTGCTGGATACGTTCGGCCAGTTGCTGCAAGCGCTTGCGAATCAGCTTGTGGTAGTCGCGACCCAGGGCGTAGCGCGATACGTAGGCCTGCTCCGGCTCTTTCAGGCGCTGGGCCATCTGCGTATCGCCGGGCAGGTAATCCATGCGCAGGGACACCACGCGCAGGGTGCCGGGCACCAGCTCATCCGGGTGCGAGCGTTTGCTGCCGTGGGCGGCCATGTAATCCATTTCACCCTGGTAGCCGGCCGCCAGCCAGCGTTGCAGGTGCGCCTCATGCTCGCCCAGCTCGACATCGCTGATGCCGACCTGCTGAAAGCCGAGCTCGCGTCCCCAGTCCTTGATGGACAGGGCCAGGGCGTTGAGGTCGAGGGCTTGTTCGGACATGGGGCGGGCGCAGGCGATGGACGTGCGTATAATTCTGCCAGACATCCGTCGCGAGCGAGCCATGCATCTACCTCCTGCCTCTTTGCCCCTGAGCCTGCACAGCGCCGAGCAGGTGCGTGCGCTGGATGCGCAACTGATCGCCGCCGGCACGCCGGGCTTCGAGCTGATGCAGCGGGCCGCCCATGCCGCCTGGCGCGCTCTGCGCCGACGCTGGCCGGATGCCGACGAAATCACCGTGCTGGCCGGTCGCGGCAACAATGCCGGGGATGGCTACCTGATCGCCGCGCTGGCGCAGCGTGCCGGCTGGCGTGTGCGGGTACTGGCAGTCGGCGAGCCGACTGCCCTGATGGGAGATGCCGCATTGGCCTGCGCCGAGGCGCGGCAGGCAGGCGTCGCCATACAGCCCTGGAATGAATGCGCGCCGCTGGCCGGCGTGCTGGTCGATGCATTGCTCGGCACCGGCCTGGCGGGGGACGTGCGCGAGCCCTATGCCCAGGCCATTCGTCTGATCAACCACAGTGGTTTGCCGGTGCTGGCGGTGGATATTCCCTCGGGGCTGCATGCGGACAACGGCTCGCGTCTCGGCGTCGCGGTGCGGGCTGATCTGACCGTGACCTTCATCGGCCTCAAGCTGGGCCTGCTGACGGGCGTAGGGCCTGAGCTGTGCGGGGTGTTGCAATTCGATGACCTGCAGGGCGATGCCGAATTGCTGGCACAGGCGCCCAGCCTGGCGCAGCGCCTCGATCCGGCCAATCTGCCGCGTCTGTCTGCACGCTCGCCGGTTGCGCACAAGGGGCAGTTCGGGCATCTGCTGGTGGTCGGAGGGGATCTGGGCATGGGCGGCGCGGCGTTGCTGTGCGCCGACAGTGGCCTGCGTGCCGGCGCTGGCCTGGTGTCGCTGGCCACGCGGGCGGAGCATGTCGCCGCAGCGCTGGTACGCCGCCCCGAGATAATGTGCACCGCGGTGGCTTCGGCCAATCAGCTGTGGGCACTGCTCGAGCGTGCCGATGTCTGTGTAGTGGGGCCGGGGCTGGGTCAGGGGGCCTGGTCACGTAGCGTGCTGTCGGCTGTGGCGGGACTGGAAGGCTGTCAGGTGTGGGATGCCGATGCGTTGAATCTGCTGGCGTCCGGGCAGGTCGTCGCACCGCGCCAGGGGGTGCTGACACCGCATCCGGGCGAGGCCGCGCGTCTGCTGGGGCTGGATACTGCCGCCGTACAGGCCGATCGTCCCGCAGCGGCGCGTGCCCTGGCGCAGCGTTATGGTCTGGTTGTGGTGCTCAAGGGGGCGGGTAGCCTGGTGGCGGCTCCTGACGGGCGCCTGGTGTTATGCGATCGTGGTCATCCGGCCATGGCCGGCGCCGGTCTTGGCGACGTGCTGGCAGGGTTGATTGGCGCGTTGCTGGCGCAGGGCATGGCCGCCTTCGAAGCGACCAGCCTGGCGGTCTGGCTGCATGCCCGGGCGGGTGAGGTGCTTGCGGCGCAGGGCCGCGGGTTGGCGGCTGGTGATCTGCCAGGCGCCATTCGTCAGTTACTGGAGGAGTTGTGTCCTTGTGTGAATTGAAACTCGAGGCTGCCGACGAAGCTGCCATGCTGGCGCTGGGGGCGCGTATCGCCGAGGCCAGTGGCGGGGTGGGCATCATCTATCTGCATGGCGATCTGGGCGCGGGCAAAACCACCCTGTCGCGCGGCATTCTGCGTGGCCTGGGGCATGCGGGGGCGGTGAAGAGCCCTACCTTCACCCTGGTCGAGCCCTACGAGATCGGTGCGCTGCGGGCGTTTCATTTCGATCTGTATCGCCTGGTCGATCCTGAAGAACTGGAGTTCCTCGGCATCCGCGATTACTTCGAAGGTGACGCGCTATGCCTGATCGAGTGGCCGCAGCGCGGCGCCGGCGTTTTGCCAAAGCCAGACCTGGACATTACCATTAGCCCCCAGGCGGGCGGCCGTTCGCTGTTGCTGCAGGGGCATGGGGCTCGCGGGGATGCCTGGTGCAAGGCCCTGAGCAGCAAGGTATAGATAAGAATCGATGGGGTTGGTTATGCGCATAGGCGCGCTGGTTACCGCAGTGGCAGTGTTGTGGGCGGCCCTGGCTGCCGAGGTACTGGCTGCCTCCGATGTGCGCGGCGTGCGCCTGTGGCGTGCACCGGACAATACCCGCCTGGTCTTCGATCTGTCCGGCCCGGTACAGCACAGCGTCTTCACCCTGGCGGCGCCTGATCGCATCGTCATCGACGTCAGTGGCGCCAAGCTATCGACCAGTCTCGACCAGCTTTCGCTCGCCAATACCCCCATCACCGGTGTCCGCTCCGCTCAGCGCAGTGCCGATGACCTGCGCGTGGTGATCGACCTCTCGGCGCCGGTGACACCGAAGAGCTTCTCCCTGGCGCCCAACCAGCAGTACGGGCACCGTCTCGTGGTCGATCTGTTCGATCAGGGCAGTGCGCCGCCGCCCGTGCAGGCGCCCAGCGTCGCCGCCAGCGCACCACCGGTGCCGGTCACCCCGACCCAGCCACCACCCAAGCTGACGCCGGTGCCCAACGGCAGGCGTGACATCGTCATCGCCATCGATGCCGGCCATGGTGGGGAAGACCCGGGCGCACTGTCTCCGGTCAAGGGGCAGTACGAGAAGAACGTGACCCTGGCCATCTCCCGGGAGCTGCAGCGGCAGATCAACGCCGAGAAGGGCTTCCGGGCCGAACTGGTGCGTACCGGGGACTACTTCATTCCACTGCGCAAGCGCACCGAAATTGCCCGCAAGAAGGGCGCCGACCTGTTCGTGTCCATTCATGCCGACGCCGCCCCGCGTTCTTCGGCGTTCGGTGCATCGGTCTATGCCCTGTCCGAGCGTGGCGCCACTTCGGAAACCGCGCGCTGGCTGGCCGATGCCGAGAACCAGTCCGACCTCATCGGCGGTGCCGGCAACGTCAGTCTCGACGACAAGGACAAGATGCTGGCCGGCGTGCTGCTGGATCTGTCGATGACCGCTTCGCTGTCCTCCAGTCTCAACGTGGGACAGAAGGTGCTGTCGAACATGGGCAACATCACCCCGTTGCACAAGCGGCGGGTCGAGCAGGCGGGCTTCATGGTGCTGAAGTCGCCGGACATTCCCTCGATCCTGGTGGAGACCGGCTTCATCTCCAACCCCAATGAAGCCAGGAAGCTGCACACCGCCAGCCATCAACAGGCGTTGGCGCGCTCGATCACCTCCGGGGTCAAACAGTTCTTCCATGAGAACCCGCCGCCCGGTACCCATGTCGCCTGGCTGCGCGACGAGGGCAAGATCACCGCAGGCCCGCGTGAGCATGTGGTGGCTCGTGGCGAGAGCCTGGCACTGATCGCCCAGCGTTATCAGGTCAGCCTGGCGGCCCTGCGCAGTGCGAACAAACTCAATGGCGACGTGATCAAGGTCGGCCAGACCTTGCAGGTACCCGCCACCTCCCTGGCGGCCCAGTAATGAGTGTCATGTCCCGTATTCATCTGCTCAGCCCGCGGCTGGCCAACCAGATCGCCGCAGGCGAGGTGGTCGAACGTCCGGCTTCGGTCGCCAAGGAGTTGCTGGAGAACAGTCTGGACTCCGGCGCACGGCGCATCGACGTCGAAGTCGAGCAGGGGGGCGTCAAGCTGCTCAAGGTGCGTGACGATGGTGGCGGCATCGCGGCCGACGATCTGCCGCTGGCCCTGGCGCGTCATGCCACCAGCAAGATTCGTGAACTGGAAGACCTCGAAGCGGTGCTCAGCATGGGCTTTCGCGGCGAGGCGCTGGCCTCCATCAGCTCGGTTTCACGTCTGACCCTGACCTCGCGCACTGCAGATGCCGAGCAGGCCTGGCAGGTGGAAACCGAAGGCCGTGACATGGAGCCGCGCGTGCAGCCTGCCGCGCACCCGGTTGGCACGTCGGTGGAAGTACGTGACCTGTTCTTCAATACGCCGGCTCGGCGCAAGTTCCTCCGTGCCGAGAAAACCGAATTCGATCACCTGCAGGAAGTGATCAAGCGCCTGGCGCTGGCGCGCTTCGATGTCGGTTTCCATCTGCGCCACAACGGCAAGACCGTGCTCAGCCTGCATGAGGCGGGTGACGAGATCAGCCGTGCGCGCCGCGTCGCTTCGGTCTGCGGGCCGGCTTTCCTCGAACAGGCGCTGCCGATCGAGATCGAGCGGGGTGGCCTGCGCCTGTGGGGCTGGGTCGGTCTGCCGACCTTCTCGCGCAGTCAGGCCGACCTGCAATACTTCTACGTCAATGGGCGCATGGTGCGCGACAAGCTGGTCGCCCATGCGGTGCGCCAGGCTTATCGCGACGTGCTGTTCAATGGTCGTCACCCGACCTTCGTGCTGTTCCTGGAGATCGATCCGGCGACGGTGGACGTCAACGTCCACCCGACCAAGCACGAGGTGCGTTTCCGCGACAGCCGCATGGTGCACGATTTCCTCTATGGCACCCTGCATCGTGCCCTGGCCGATGTCCGTCCGGAAGATCAGGTCGCCGCGCCGGCGGCCGTGACGACCGTGGTGCGGGCGACCGGCCCGGCGGCTGGCGAGTTCGGCCCGCAGGGCGAGATGGGCCTGGCCGCCAGCGTGCTGGAGATGCCTGCGCCCAGCGCGCAGCCCGCCTGGCATGGCAGTGGTGCGGGCTACCAGCAGCGGCCTGTTGCAGGCTCGGGGGTGTCCGCTGGGGAGGCCCAGGCGACCTACCGTGAGTACTTCGCGCCGCTGCCGGCCGCGCAGCCGCAGTCCCTGCCACAGGAGCAGGGTGATATCCCGCCACTTGGCTACGCCGTGGCGCAGCTCAAAGGTGTCTATATCCTTGCCGAGAATGCTCAGGGCATGGTCGTGGTGGACATGCACGCCGCCCACGAGCGCATCACCTACGAACGTCTGAAGCACGCCATGGCCAGTGAGGGGCTGCGCGGTCAGCCACTGCTGGTGCCTGAATCCATCGCCCTCAGCCAGCGCGAAGCGGACTGCGCGGAAGAGCATGGCGAGTGGTTCCAGCGTCTCGGTTTCGAATTGCAGCGTCTTGGCGAGGAAACCGTGGCGATTCGCCAGATACCCGCCCTGCTCAAGCAGGCCGAGGCCACGCAACTGGTGCGTGACGTGCTGGCCGATCTGCTGGAGTACGGCACCAGCGACCGTATCCAGGCGCATCTCAACGAGCTGCTGGCGACCATGGCCTGCCATGGCTCGGTGCGTGCCAACCGGCGCCTGACCCTTCCCGAGATGAACGCCTTGCTGCGCGACATGGAGCAGACCGAGCGCAGCGGCCAGTGCAACCACGGTCGTCCGACCTGGACGCAACTGGGCATGGACGATCTCGACAAGCTGTTCCTGCGGGGGCGTTGATGTCCGAGGGATTGCCACCGGCCATCTTCCTGATGGGGCCGACTGCTGCCGGCAAGACCGACCTGGCGCTGGAGCTGGCTCGTGTGCTGCCCTGCGATCTGATCAGTGTCGACTCGGCGCTGGTCTACCGCGGCATGGACATTGGTACGGCCAAGCCCGAGCGCGCCATTCTCGATGAGTTTCCTCATGCCCTGATCGATATCCGCGATCCGGTCGAGAGCTATTCGGCGGCCGAATTTCGCGCCGATGCACTGGAGGCCATGGCGCACAGCGCCGAACGTGGGCGCATTCCGCTGCTGGTGGGCGGCACCATGTTGTATTACAAGGCATTGCTGGATGGTCTGGCCGACATGCCCAGTGCCGATCCGGGCGTGCGCGCCGAACTGGAGGCGCGAGGCGCTGCCGAAGGCTGGGCGATCCTGCACCGGGAGCTGGCCGAGGTCGATCCGGAGTCTGCTGCACGCATTCATCCCAATGATCCGCAGCGCCTGACCCGTGCGCTGGAGGTCTACCGCGTCAGCGGTCTGAGCATGACGGAGCACCGCCGACGTCAGGCAGCAGGAAATCCCGACGCCGGCACATCGGTCAGCGGGCAATTACCCTATACTGTTGCTCAGCTTGCTATCGCACCGGCGCAGCGTCAGATATTGCATGACCGCATCGCTCAACGATTTCGGGCGATGCTGGAACAGGGTTTCGTCGAAGAGGTCGAAGCTCTGCGCAGTCGAAGTGACTTGCACGCGGGATTGCCGTCTATACGGGCGGTGGGTTATCGCCAGGTCTGGGAATACCTTGATGGCGAATTGTCCCGGGACGATATGGTCGAGCGCGGCATCATTGCCACTCGGCAATTGGCCAAGCGTCAATTCACCTGGTTGCGTGGCTGGAACGATTTGCACTGGCTGGACAGTCTGGCCTGCGACAATCTGTCCCGCGTCTTGAAATACCTGCAAAGCGTCTCCATATTGAAATGAGACCTTGCCGCTGGCCGTCTATCCTTGGGGGTGGGGCGGTCTGAAGCCATTGTTTACTTACTAAAATTATTGAAATTGATCCTCGAAAGGAGTGCGGCACATGTCAAAAGGGCATTCGCTACAAGACCCTTACCTGAATACCCTGCGTAAGGAACGCGTCCCTGTTTCCATCTATCTGGTCAACGGCATCAAGTTGCAGGGCCAGATCGAGTCCTTCGACCAGTTCGTCATCCTGCTGAAGAACACCGTCAGCCAGATGGTCTACAAACATGCCATTTCCACCGTCGTCCCCAGCCGTCCGGTGCGCCTGCCAAGTGCTGGTGACTCCGAGCAGGGCGATGCCGAGCCGGGTAACGCCTGAATAGGGGGCTGCATTGTTCTTCGAGCGTCATGAGGGCGGTGAGCGGGCCATCCTGGTTCATCTGGAAGGCCAAGACTCCGAGGCGAGCGAAGATCCCCAGGAGTTCCGGGAGCTGGCCATGTCGGCAGGTGCCGACATGGTCGCTTTCTTTAGCGTGCCCAGCAGTCGCCTGACTGCGAAATTCCTTATCGGTAGTGGCAAGGTCGAAGAGTTGCGCGACCAGGTCAAGGCCGCCGAGGCCGATCTGGTCATCTTCAATCACACCCTGACACCGAGCCAGGAGCGCAACCTCGAACGTGCGTTCGAGTGCCGTGTGCTCGACCGTACCGGTCTTATCCTCGATATCTTCGCCCAGCGCGCACGCACCCACGAAGGCAAGTTGCAGGTCGAGCTGGCTCAGCTCGATCACATGAGCACCCGCCTGGTTCGTGGCTGGATGCACCTCGAGCGGCAGAAGGGGGGTATCGGTCTGCGCTATCCGGGGAAACCCAGCTGGAAACCGACCGCCGCCTGCTGCGCGTACGTATCCGCCAGATCAAGCAGAAGCTCGAGAAGGTGCGCAGCCAGCGGGAGCAGGCACGGCGCGGGCGCAGGCGAGCGGATATCCCCTCGGTCTCCCTGGTTGGTTACACCAACGCCGGCAAGTCCACGCTGTTCAACGCGCTCACCACGTCCGAGGTCTACGCGGCCGATCAGTTGTTCGCCACGCTCGATCCGACCCTGCGTCGCCTGGAGCTGGACGACCTCGGCCCGATCGTTCTCGCCGATACCGTGGGTTTCATTCGCCACCTGCCACACAAGCTGGTCGAGGCCTTCCGCGCTACGCTGGAAGAGTCGAGCAATTCCGACCTTCTGCTGCATGTGATCGACGCCCATGAGCCCGAACGCATGGCGCAGATCGAGCAGGTGCAGGCGGTGCTCAAGGAGATCGGTGCGAACGAGTTGCCGATGCTCGAGGTATACAACAAGCTGGATTTGTTGGATGGTGTCGAGCCTCAGATTCAGCGCGATGCCGATGGTACGCCGCAGCGAGTCTGGTTATCGGCCCGTGAGGGGCGTGGTCTGGAGCTGTTGCGCCAGGCCGTGGCCGAGTTGCTTGGTGAGGATCTGTTCGTCGGCACGTTGCAACTGCCGCAGCGTCTCGGGCGGCTTCGTGCGCAGTTCTTCGCCCTGGGTGCCGTGCAGAACGAAGGGCATGACGACCAGGGGCAGAGTCTGCTATCGGTGCGACTGCCACGGGTCGAACTCAATCGTCTGGTTTCTCGCGAGGGTCTGGAGCCTCAGGCTTTCATCGAGCAACATACTTTGCAATAAAGCCCGGGATGGCGGCTTTGCTGTCGCTATAGGGCTTTGGGTAGCATTGGCCGGCGCGCCGTGGGCGCGCCTTCGCTTTATCAGTACGGAGAACGCTATGGCTTGGAATGAGCCGGGTGGCAACTCGAATAATCAAGACCCTTGGGGCGGCCGCAAGGGCGGTGGCCGGCAGGGCCCGCCGGATCTCGACGAAGCGTTCCGCAAGTTGCAAGAAAGCCTGAACGGGCTTTTCGGTGGCGGCAAGAAACGTGGTGACGACGATTCCGGGCGCAGCGGTGGCGGCGGTGGCTTTGGCCTGCTGTTCGTTGGTCTCGGCCTGTTGGCCGTGGTCTGGCTGTACAGTGCGATCTATGTGGTGGACGAGCAGGAGCAGGCCGTGGTGCTGCGCTTCGGCAAATACCACGAGACCGTCGGGCCGGGCCTGAACATCTACTTCCCGCCGATCGATCGCAAGTTCCAGGAAAACGTCACCCGCGAGCGTGCCTACAGCAAGCAGGGCGCGATGTTGACCGAGGACGAGAACATCATCGAAGTGCCGCTGACCGTGCAGTATCGCATCAGCAACCTGCAGGACTTCGTGCTCAACGTCGACCAGCCGGAAGTCAGCCTGCAGCACGCCACCGACAGTGCCGTGCGCCATGTCGTGGGCTCCACCGAGATGGATCAGGTGCTGACCGAAGGTCGTGAGCTGATGGCCTCCGAGGTGCGTGAGCGCCTGCAGCGTTTCCTCGACAACTACCGTACCGGTATCACCATCACCCAGGTGAACATCCAGAGCGCGGCCGCACCGCGTGAGGTGCAGGAAGCATTCGATGACGTGATCCGTGCCCGTGAAGACGAGCAGCGCGAGAAGAACCAGGCCGAGTCCTATGCCAACGGCGTGATTCCGGAAGCGCGTGGTCAGGCCCAGCGTCTGCTGGAAGAAGCCAACGGTTACCGTGACGAGATCATCGCGCGTGCTCAGGGTGAGGCGGATCGTTTCACCAAGCTGGTAGCCGAGTACCGCAAGGCGCCCGAGGTCACTCGCGAGCGTCTGTACCTGGACACCATGCAGGCGTTGATGAGCAACACCAGCAAGGTGCTGGTCACCGGCGACAAGGGGCAGAACAACCTGCTTTACCTGCCGCTGGACAAGATGATCGACAGCCGTGGCGGCTCCACTTCCTCCGGTTCCGCCAACAGCAGCAATACGACAACGCGTGAGCCGGCCGTGCCGCTGAGCAGCGATCTGTCGCAGCGTAACCTGCGTACCCGGGAGGGCCGTTGATGAGCAACAAGTCCCTGATCGGCCTGATCGTGGCCGTGGTTCTGGCCCTGGTGGCATGGAATAGCTTCTATATCGTGGCGCAGACCGAGCGTGCGGTGTTGCTGCAGTTCGGTCGTGTGGTCAATCCGGATGTGCAGCCTGGCCTGCATGTGAAGATTCCATACGTGAACCAGGTGCGTATCTTCGATGGTCGCCTGCTGACCCTGGATTCGACTTCCTCGCGCTTCCTGACCCTGGAGAAGAAGGCGCTGATGGTCGATGCCTATGCCAAGTGGCGGGTGAAGGACGCCGAGCGTTTCTACCAGTCCACCTCCGGCATCAAGCTGGTCGCCGACGAGCGTCTGGCCCGTCGCCTGGAAGCTTCGCTGCGTGACCAGTTCGGTAAGCGCACCTTGCATGAATCGGTATCCGGTGAGCGTGATGCGCTGATGGCCGACGTGACCGCGACCCTCAACCGCGCTGCCGAGCGTGAGCTGGGTATCGAAGTGGTTGACGTGCGGGTCAAGGCCATCGACCTGCCGCGTGAAGTCAACCGCAGCGTTTTCGAGCGGATGAGCACCGAGCGTGAGCGTGAGGCGCGCGAGCACCGCGCCAAGGGTCGCGAGCTGGCCGAAGGTATTCGCGCCGATGCCGACCGTCAGCGTCGTGTCCTTCTGGCCGAAGCCTATCGTGAGGCCGAAGAGCTGCGCGGTGACGGCGACGCCCAGGCGGCTGCCATCTACGCCCGCGCCTATGGTCAGGATCAGGAGTTCTACTCCTTCTACCGCAGCTTGCAGGCCTACCGCGAGAGCTTCGCCGACAAGCGCGATGTGCTGGTTCTCGATCCGAGCAGCGATTTCTTCCGTTACCTGGAAAAATCCAAGCCTTGATCGGCAACCCTGGCGGCGCGATGCGTCGCCAGGGTGACCGCAGGGGAAAACGTGGTATCATGCGGCAGCCGGGAAAATCCCGGCTTTTTTGCGTCTGTGGGAATCATGTGGCAGGAACTCGGCATCGCACTGTGTCTGGTACTGGTGCTGGAAGGCATCCTGCCCTTCCTCTATCCGCGCCACTGGCGCGGGGCGGTATTGCAGGCGGCTCGTCTGCCCGACCGCCGACTGCGCCTGATGGGGCTGGCCAGCATGCTGCTGGGTACTGCCCTTCTATATCTGCTTCACTGAAGGCTTGTGCCGCCCGGATCGAGAGGGGAATGGCGAAATGGCAACGGTAGACCGCTGGCTGCTGCCAGATGGCATCGAAGAAGTACTGCCGCCGGAAGCGGCACGCATCGAGGCGGCACGCCGCCAGGTGCTGGATCTGTTCCAACGTTGGGGTTACGAGTTCGTCGTTACCCCTCATATCGAGTACCTGGAATCCCTGTTGACTGGCGCTGGCCAGGATCTCGACCTGCGTACCTTCAAGGTCACCGATCCTCTGTCCGGCCGGCAGATGGGTTTCCGTGCGGACATCACGCCGCAGGTGGCGCGTATCGACGCCCATACCCTGCGTCGCGAAGGCCCGAGCCGTCTGTGCTATGCCGGCAGCGTGCTGCATGCCAAGCCGCGTGCGCTGACGACGTCGCGCAGTCCGATCCAGTTGGGCGCCGAGCTCTATGGCGATGCCAGTCCGGCCAGCGATATCGAAGTGATAAGCCTGCTGGTGGAAACACTGGAGCTGGCCGCCGTGCCTGACGTGCACATGGATCTCGGTCATGTCGGTATCTATCGCGGTCTGGCGCGTGCCGCCGGGTTGTCCGGCGAAGCCGAACAGCAGTTGTTCGATGCGCTGCAACGCAAGGCCATGGATGAAATCGAAACCCTGACGGCCGAACTGCCGGCAGGCCTGGGCAACCTGCTGCGTTCGCTGGGCGAGCTGTGTGGCGGGCGTGAAGTGCTGGATCTGGCGCAGGCCGTGCTGGTCGAGGCGCCGGATGCCGTGCATGCTGCGCTCGATGAGCTGGTGGCCATCGCTGATGCACTGGAGCTGCGTTATCCGGAGTTGCCGTTGTATTTCGACCTGGGCGAACTGCGCGGCTACAACTATCACACCGGTGTGGTGTTCGCCGCCTTCGTGCCCGGCGAGGGTGGGGCAATCGCTCAGGGCGGTCGCTATGACGATACCGGCGCGGTCTTCGGTCGGGCGCGTCCTGCCACGGGTTTTTCGACCGACCTGAAAACCCTGGTGACCCTGGGTGACATGCGTCTGGACGAGACGGTCAGCGGTGTCTGGGCGCCGGACAATCATGATCTTTATCTGTGGCAGGCCGTTCGTCGTCTGCGTGGTGAGGGTGAGCGCGTGGTACAGGCGCTGCCCGGGCAGAGCGAGGCGGATGCGCGCGAGGCAGGCTGTGATCGCCTGCTGGCACTGCGCGATGGACGTTGGCAGGTGACGCCCCTGGCGTCCTGAATTCACTTTCGCCGGCCTGCGGCCGGCATCGAAGCTGCGCGAAGAGGACAAGTTTATGGGTAAGAATGTCGTCGTCCTGGGCACCCAGTGGGGTGATGAGGGCAAGGGCAAGATCGTCGACCTGCTCACCGAGCAGGCCGCTGCAGTCGTGCGCTATCAGGGGGCCACAATGCCGGCCACACCCTGGTGATCGACGGTGAAAAGACCGTCCTGCACCTGATTCCGTCCGGCATCCTGCGTGAAGGCGTCGAGTGCCTGATCGGCAACGGTGTGGTCGTCGCGCCCGACGCCCTGCTGCGTGAAATCACCAAGCTGGAAGAGAAGGGCGTGCCGGTGCGCGAGCGTCTGCGCATCAGCCCGGCCTGCCCGCTGATCCTGTCCTACCACGTGGCCCTGGATCAGGCGCGCGAGAAGGCGCGTGGCGATGCGAAGATCGGCACCACCGGTCGCGGCATCGGCCCGGCCTACGAAGACAAGGTCGCGCGTCGCGGCCTGCGCGTGGGTGATCTGTTCCACCGCGAGCGCTTCGCCGCCAAGCTGGGCGAGCTGCTGGACTACCATAACTTCCAGCTGGTCAATTTCTACAAAGAGCCGGCCATCGACTTCCAGAAAACCCTGGACGAGTGCATGGAATACGCCGAGCTGCTCAAGCCGATGATGGCTGACGTCACGGCCGTGCTGCATGACCTGCGCAAGGGTGGCAAGGACATCATGTTCGAAGGCGCCCAGGGTTCGCTGCTGGATATCGACCACGGCACCTACCCCTATGTCACCAGCTCCAACACCACGGCCGGCGGCATCGCCACCGGTTCGGGTTTCGGCCCGTTGTACCTGGACTACATCCTGGGCATCACCAAGGCCTACACCACGCGTGTCGGTTCCGGCCCGTTCCCGACCGAGCTGTTCGACGATGTCGGTGCCTTCCTGGCCAAGCGTGGCCACGAGTTCGGTGCCACCACCGGTCGCGCCCGTCGTTGCGGCTGGTTCGATGCGGTGATCCTGCGTCGTGCGATCGAGATCAACAGCATCTCCGGTCTGTGCCTGACCAAGCTGGATGTGCTCGACGGCCTGGAAACCATCCGTATCTGCACCGGTTACAAGGATGCCGACGGCCAGGTGCTGGTCGATGCGCCGACCGACGCCGACAGCTACATCGGCCTGCAGCCGGTCTACGAGGAAATGCCGGGCTGGAGCGAATCCACTCTGGGCGCCAAGACCCTGGAAGACCTGCCGGCGGCCGCTCGTGCCTACATCAAGCGCGTGGAAGAGCTGGTCGGTGCGCCGATCGACATCATCTCCACCGGCCCGGATCGCAACGAAACCATCGTGCTGCGCCATCCGTTCGCCTGATCGACGTCTGTCGAGTGGAAAAGCCGCCTTCGGGCGGCTTTTTCGTTACTGGCGTCCTGGCAGGGCTCTCGGGCAAGGGCGGCCATCGACCCGATTTGCGTCATACTGCTGCCGGGTTGATGGCTTTTTGCTATCTATCTGGGCATGCGCCTTGCTTGCACTCAATAAATCCCGGAAGTCGCCGTTATAGCTGATACGGTCGTTGAGGAGTGTTCCCAGTGTTCGCCATCGTTTCCATGTTGCGCAGCCGTCTGCTGCGCCCGGTGTTCGTTGCGCTCGGTCTGGCCATGTTGGTGCAGGTCGGGCTGGCGGTGTGGTTGATGCGTGCCTCTGTCGACGGCATGGTCGAGGATCTGGCGCAGCGCCTGGGTGGGGATAGTCGCCGCCTGGGCGAAGAGTTGAGCATGGCCGAGCGCGAGATGAGTCAGGGCTTGGCAACCTTGGCCAGCAGCACCCGTTCTCGTCTGGGGGAAGGGCTTTCCGGGCAGTTGAAGGATGAGCAGGCTCAGCTGCGCGTGGTGCTCGAGGGTAATCTCAAGCAGTCCGGTCAGGCATTGGCGCAACTGCTCGCGGGGGTGGCGCCGAAATCCATCTGGGATCTGGACATTCCGGCCCTGACGGCACTGACCCGCATCGCTCAGCAGGATCCGGCCGTCCTGTTCGCCATCATCTATGACGCCGAAGGCAAGCGTCTGACGCGCAATTTCAACCGCAGCAGTGCGCAGGTGCGCGAGCTGATCGCTGCTGGCCAGGGGGACTCACCGCTGGACAAGCTGGTCGATGCCGCTTCGCGTGACCCGCGCGTGTATGTGGTCGAGGCGAGCATCAGTCCGATGGGGGCATCCATTGGCAAGGTGCAGATGGGGCTGTCGCTGGATGTGGTGGAGAAGGAGCTGGCGGCGCTCGATGGTCGCTTCACCAGGCTGGTTGGCGGTGCGGGTGAGTTGGTCGATAGCAGCCTGGCCGGTGCTTCCGAGGAGGCGACCCGAGCGTTGCGCGAGCGTTTGCAGTTGGCCGAACGTTACACCCAGGAGATGGCGCGCAATGGTGGCGAATCGGTACGCGAGGCGGCCGACTCACTGCGCTGGAACATAGCCCTGGGCCTGCTGGTCGTGGGCGCGTTGGCTCTGGTGGTGGTGGCGCTGGTGCTCGGCTGGCGCGTGCTCAGCCGCCTGCGCCTGCTCAGCGCTGCGCTGCATGACCTGGCGGCGGGCGAGGGCGATCTGACACGGCGCGTGAGTATCGATAGCCGGGACGAAGTGGGCGAGATGGCTGATGCGGTCAATCGCTTCATCGCCAAATTGCAGCCTATCGTTCGCGAGTCGGGCGAGGTAGCGCTGCGTACCGGCGAGCAGATTCGCAGTCTGAGCCAGCGCGGCGTGGTGGCCGAGGCGGCAGCCGGTCGTCAGCGCGACGAAGTGGCGGGGAGCCTGCAGGCGCTGGAGCGCATGGCCGATGAGGCGCAGGCGGAAAGCCAGGCCATGCGGGAGGCTTTGCAGCGTGTGGACACCATTCGTCAGGCAGCCCATGAGAATGCCGCCATTGCCCAGCGTCTGTCGGCGCTGATCGAGGGGCTGGTGGCGCGCGTGGCGGACGGCTCGGCGGTGATCGAGCGACTGGCCAGGCAGAGTGAGCAGATCGAAGTGGTGTTGACGGTGATTCAGTCCATTGCCGAGCAGACCAACCTGCTTGCGCTCAATGCGGCCATCGAAGCGGCTCGTGCGGGGGAGAGCGGGCGTGGTTTCGCGGTGGTGGCCGACGAAGTGCGAGCCCTGGCCAGCAAGACCCAGCAGTCCACGGGCGATATCCAGACCCATATCGCTGCGTTGCAGCGCGGTGCCCAGGAGGCGGTAGCGGCCATCGCTCAGGCTGGCGCGCAGGGCAGTGAGGGCTTGGAGGTGTTGCGCGACAGTGCGCGTCTGCAGCAATCGGTGCAGCAGTCGGTGGATGACGTGCACGGTGCCATCAATGCCGCTACCCAGGCAGCGGCGCATCAGGCCGAGGGTGCCGGGGCGGTGCGTGAGCGTGTCGAGATCATCCATGCCGAGGCGCAACATGCGGCCGAGGCCGTGGCGGCGATCGCCGGCAATGCGCGGGCACTGGACGAGCTGGCGGCGCAGCTCAAGGCCAGCCTGGGGCAGTTCAGGGTCTGATCGGCGGGCGGGGCGCCTGGTCGCCTCGCCTTGGCTCTGGCGGTGCGGCGTGCTTTTTCACGGGCAATAAAAAACCGAGTCATTCGACTCGGTTCTTTGAAATTTGGTGCCCAGGAGAAGACTCGAACTTCCACGGTGTTGCCACCACTGATACCTGAAACCAGCGCGTCTACCAATTCCGCCACCTGGGCACTGCAGCAATGTTCGTCGTTGCCGACACGGATCATTGCATCCGTTATTTGCAAAGTGGGTTATCAAGCCACTTCACGAAATTTGGTGCCCAGGAGAAGACTCGAACTTCCACGGTGTTGCCACCACTGATACCTGAAACCAGCGCGTCTACCAATTCCGCCACCTGGGCACTGAAACCGATGAATCATCATCTGCTTCGTGTTACAACGTCTGCTCGACGCTGTGGGCGCGAACTATACGGGCGGGCATTTACCTTGTAAACCCCTGAGCCTGAAAAAATTATTGTCGCCGGAAAAGCTGCCGCGAATGTCGTTTTCGCGCTTCAATAGGCAAATGGCATACACCTCTATACATAAGCATAGGTAATCCTTCTTACATGGCCGATTGGCAATCCCTCGATCCCGAGGCCGCCCGCGAGGCGGAAAAATACGAGAATCCCATCCCCAGCCGTGAGCTGATCCTTTCGCATCTGGCCGAGCGGGGTTCGCCCGCCAGCCGCGAGCAACTGGTCGAAGAGTTCGGCCTGTCCAGCGACGACGAACTCGAAGCCCTGCGCCGCCGCCTGCGCGCCATGGAGCGCGACGGGCAACTCATCTATACCCGTCGCGGCACCTACGCCCCGGTGGACAAGCTCGATCTCATCTGCGGACGCATCAGCGGCCACCGTGATGGCTTCGGCTTCCTGGTGCCGGACGATGGCAGCGATGACCTGTTCCTCAGTCCGGCGCAGATGCGCCTGGTGTTCGATGGCGACCGCGCCCTGGTGCGGGTTGCCGGCTTCGACCGTCGCGGTCGCCGCGAGGGTGGCATCGTCGAGGTCATCAGCCGCGCACACGAGAGCATCGTCGGCCGCTATTACGAAGAAAGCGGCGTCGGCTTCGTGGTTGCCGACAATCCGAAGATCCAGCAGGAGGTACTGGTCACGCCGGGGCGTACCGCTGGCGCGCGTATCGGCCAGTTCGTCGAGATCAGGATCACCCACTGGCCCACGCAGCGCTTCCAGCCCCAGGGCGACATCGTCGAGGTGATCGGCAACTACATGGCACCGGGCATGGAGATCGACGTGGCGCTGCGCAGCTACGATATCCCGCATGTCTGGCCCGAGGCGGTGATCAAGGAAGCCCGCAAGCTCAAGCCCGAGGTGGAGGAGAAAGACAAGGAGAAACGCATCGATCTGCGTCATCTGCCCTTCGTCACCATCGATGGCGAAGACGCGCGCGACTTCGACGATGCCGTCTACTGCGAGAAGAACAGCAGCCGCTGGAAGCTGTTTTCCGGTGGCTGGAAGCTCTACGTGGCCATCGCCGACGTGTCGCATTACGTCAAGGTCGGTTCGGCGCTGGACGCCGAGGCGGTGGAGCGCGGCAACTCGGTGTACTTCCCCGAGCGTGTGGTGCCGATGCTGCCGGAAGAGCTGTCCAACGGACTGTGCTCGCTGAACCCGCACGTCGACCGTCTGGCCATGGTCTGCGAGATGAGCATGTCCAAGACCGGTCAGCTGGTGGACTACCAGTTCTACGAGGCGGTGATCCACTCCCACGCACGCCTGACCTACAACAAGGTCAGCTACATGCTGGAAGACCCCAAGAGCAGCGAAGGCAAGGCCCTGCGCACCGAGTACAAGGACATCCTGCCGCACCTCAAGCAGCTCTATGCGCTGTACCAGGTGCTGCTGGCGGCCCGTCACGAGCGCGGCGCCATCGATTTCGAAACGCAGGAGACGCGTATCGTCTTCGGCGAGGATCGCAAGATCGACGAGATCCGTCCGACCCAGCGCAACGATGCGCACAAGCTGATCGAGGAATGCATGCTGGCCGCCAACGTGGCCACCGCGCAGTTCATGCAGAAGCACGAGATTCCGTCGCTGTACCGCGTGCATGATGGCCCGCCGCTGGAGCGTCTGGAGAAGCTCAAGGCCTTCCTCGGCGAGCTGGGGCTGTCGCTGCAGCGTGGCAAGTCCAAGGACGGCCCGTCGCCCAAGGATTACCAGAAACTGCTGGAGAGCATCCGCGAGCGCCCGGATTACCACCTGATCCAGACGGTCATGCTGCGCTCGCTCAGTCAGGCGGTCTACAGCGCCGACAACAACGGCCACTTCGGTCTGAACTACGAGGCGTACACCCACTTCACCTCGCCGATCCGTCGCTACCCCGATCTGCTGGTGCATCGCGCCATTCGCAGCGTGATCCGCTCCAAGGCGGAGACGCCGCACGTGCGCCGCGCCGGCGCGACCATCATGCCGCGTGCGCGCATCTATCCCTATGACGAGGCCGCGCTGGAGAAGCTTGGCGAGCAGTGCTCGATGACCGAGCGTCGTGCCGACGAGGCCACGCGTGACGTGGTCAACTGGCTCAAGTGCGAGTTCATGCAGGATCGTGTCGGCGAGACCTTCGCCGGGGTGATCACCGCAGTGACCGGCTTCGGCATCTTCGTCGAGCTGCGCGATATCTACGTCGAGGGCCTGGTGCACGTCACCGCTCTGCCGGCGGATTACTACCATTTCGACCCGGTTCACCATCGCCTGTCCGGCGAGCGCAGTGGTCGCAGCTTCCGCTTGGGCGACAGCGTCGAGGTCAAGGTCATGCGCGTCGATCTCGACGAGCGCAAGATCGACTTCGAACTGTCCCAGGCCGCCGAGCGTGAAGCCGTCGGGCGTGCTGGTCGTGCCGGCAAGGCGCCGAGCATGGGCAACACCGATGTGCAGAAGAGCCGGGAAGTGAAGAAGGCGCTGCTGGCAGGGGCCAAGGGTGGCAAGAATGCCAAGGGCTCGGCAGGCAAGCCGGCGAGCAAGCCCGCGAGCGGGGCGCGCAAGGGCTCCGGTCGTGGCGACAGCGCACCGGCTCCCGCCAGCAAGCCGCGCAAGCGTAAGGCCAAGTCATGAGTCAGTTGGAAAAGATCTACGGCGTGCATGCCGTGGAGGCGCTGCTGCGCCACCACCCCAAGCGGGTCAAGAAGGTCTGGTTGGCGGAGGGGCGCAGCGAACCGCGTGTCCAGGCTCTGGTCGCTCTGGCTGAGCAGGAGCGGGTCGCCATCGGTCAGTGCGAGCGCCGCGAGATGGACGCCTGGGTCGAAGGCGTGCACCAGGGCGTGGTGGCCGAGGTCAGCCCCAGTCAGGTCTGGGGCGAGGCGATGCTCGACGAACTGCTCGACCGCGCCGAGGGCCCGCCCCTGCTGCTGGTGCTCGATGGCGTGACCGACCCGCACAACCTCGGTGCCTGCCTGCGCACGGCCGATGCCGCCGGTGCTCTGGCGGTGATCATTCCCAAGGACAAGTCGGCAACGCTCAATGCCACCGTGCGCAAGGTGGCCTGCGGCGCTGCCGAGGTGATCCCGCTGGTGGCGGTGACCAACCTCGCCCGCAGCCTGGAGAAACTCCAGCAGCGGGGCCTGTGGGTGGTCGGTACCGCAGGCGAGGCCGAGCAGGCGCTCTACCAGCAGGATCTGACCGGGCCGACGGTTCTGATCATGGGCGCCGAAGGCAAGGGCATGCGTCGTCTGACCCGCGAGCACTGCGATTTTCTGGTCAAGCTGCCCATGGCCGGCAGCGTCAGCAGCCTCAACGTCTCGGTCGCCACCGGCGTCTGTCTGTTCGAGGCGGTGCGTCAGCGCCAGGCCAGACGCCAGGGCTGACTGTTCAAATAATCGCCAGTGCGCCTTGCGCGCGGCAGGGGCTTCTCTAGAATGGCGCCCCTTGCCGTGACGGCAGGCCTTTTTGCGCCTACCGCCTGGCAAGCTCATCACGAGAAAAACCCACTCCTTGCCTGACCACCTTAGTTGGCAGGCTACAACCCGTAAGGAGCATTTATGCGTCATTACGAAATCATCTTCCTGGTTCACCCGGACCAGAGCGAGCAAGTCGGCGGCATGGTCGAGCGTTACACCAAGCTGATCGAAGAAGACGGTGGCAAGATTCACCGCCTGGAAGACTGGGGCCGTCGTCAGTTGGCTTACGCCATCAACAACGTCCACAAAGCCCACTACGTGATGCTCAACGTAGAGTGCACCGGCAAGGCCCTGGCCGAGCTGGAAGACAACTTCCGCTACAACGACGCCGTGATCCGTAACCTGGTCATCCGTCGCGACGAGGCCGTCACCGGCCAGTCCGAGATGCTGAAGGCCGAAGAAAACCGCAGTGAGCGCCGCGAGCGTCGTGAACGTCCTGAAAACGCCGAGTCCAACGACGGCGATGACAGCGACAGCAACGACAGCGACAACGCTGACGAGTAATCCACGGATCTATTGAGGAGCCAATCACATGGCACGTTTCTTCCGTCGTCGTAAATTCTGCCGCTTCACCGCTGAAGACGTGAAAGAGATCGATTTCAAAGATCTCAACACCCTGAAGGCCTACATCTCGGAAACCGGCAAGATCGTTCCCAGCCGTATCACCGGTACCAAGGCCCGTTATCAGCGTCAGCTGGCCACCGCTATCAAGCGCGCCCGCTTCCTGGCCCTGCTGCCCTACACCGACAGCCACGGCCGCTGAGACCGGAAGGTCGACGAAAGTTAAGGAATAGATCGCATGCGCGCCCTTGCTGAATACATCATGCGCGGCCGTATGCAGGCCACCCTGGTGGTGGTCGGATCGGCAGCGATGCCGCTGTTGTTCTGGTTGAGTGCCGCCGCCGGTAGCCTGGTGCTGCTGCGGCGCGGAACCGGTGATGCCCTGGGCATCCTGGTATGGGCCATGCTACCGGCGCTTGTCTGGTGGTATTTCGGCGAACCCCGCACCTTGCTGGTGCTGGGTGGTGCGCTGGGGCTGGCGTTGTTCTTGCGCGCTGGCTGGTCGTGGAACCGCATACTGCTTTGCAGTGTGGCGCTGGGCCTGGTGTATGGGTTGATCCTCGGGGCGGCTTTCCGCGAACCCATCGAGGCCATGGCCGGCGAGCTGCAGAAGCTCCTGCCGACCATGCTCGACGGCGTTCACCAACAGATGTCGGTGGACGAACGCGCGCGTCTGGAGGGCCTCATGGCACCGGTGCTGACCGGATTGCTGGCGGCCTTGCTGCAGATTCTCAGCCTGCTGAGCCTGATCCTTGGGCGTTACTGGCAGGCAGCGTTGTACAACCCGGGTGGTTTCGGTCGCGAGTTTCGCGCCCTGAGACTCCCTCTGCCGCAGACGCTGATGCTGCTGGCGGGCATGCTGATCGGCCCGAGTCTGGGGCCGGAAATGGCCATGCTGACGCCGCTGTGCAGTGTGCCGCTGCTGTTCGCCGGGGTCGCCCTGGTGCACGGCCTGGTGGAGAAGGGTGGGCTCGGCCGCTTCTGGCTGGTCGGCCTGTACGTGACGCTGGTGCTGGTCATGCACCTGATCTATCCCTTGCTGGTGGTCTTGGCCATCGTCGACAGTCTGTTTGATTTTCGTGGTCGCCTGGTGCGCAAGAGCGGCACCGACTCCACGAACGGTGAAGGTTAAAAGTTAAGAGGTAAGACCCAAATGGAAGTCATCCTGCTGGAAAAAATCGCCAACCTGGGCAACCTGGGCGACAAAGTGAATGTTAAAGCCGGTTACGGCCGTAACTTCCTGCTGCCGCAAGGCAAGGCCACCGCTGCTACCGCTGAAAACGTGGCTGCGTTCGAAGCCCGCCGCGCCGAGCTGGAAAAGCTGGCTGCCGAGAAGAAAGCCTCCGCTGAATCCCGCGCTGCCCAACTGGCTGAGCTGGAAGTCACCATCACCGCCACTGCTGGCGATGAAGGCAAGCTGTTCGGTTCGATCGGTACCCACGATATCGCTGACGCCCTGACCGCCTCCGGCGTTGAAGTGGCCAAGGCCGAAGTTCGTCTGCCCAACGGTACCATCCGTCAGGTCGGCGAATACGACGTTGCACTGCACCTGCACACCGACGTCGAAGCCACCGTCAAGGTGATCGTGGTCGCTGCCTAAGAGCCGCCCCTGATCTGCTGCGCGTCGGCTCCGCTACGTTGAGAGCGGGGCTCCAGCTCGCCAGATCATGAACCGACTCTTGTAGTAGCCGCCAGGCGGGCTTGCACTCCGTTGCAGGTCTGCTGACAATCGGGCACGGCATCGCCTCGGCGATCCGTGCCCTTTGTTTTTCCATCGCTGCATTTTCCCGAGCTCATGAACGACATCACCATCCCCGAGCAATACGACCTGCAAACCGCTGCCCTGAAAGTGCCGCCGCACTCCATCGAGGCCGAACAGGCGGTGCTGGGCGGCCTGATGCTGGACAACAACGCCTGGGAGCGCGTGCTTGATGGTGTGTCCGATGTCGACTTCTATCGCCACGATCACCGCCTGATCTTCCGCGCCATCTTCAAGCTGGCGGAGCGTAACGCGCCGTTCGACGTCGTGACCCTGTCCGAGCAACTGGACAAGGAAGGACAGCTTTCGCAGGTCGGTGGCCTGGCCTATCTCGCCGAACTGGCCAAGAACACGCCGTCGGTGGCCAACATCAAGGCGTATGCGCAGATCATTCGTGAGCGTGCCACCCTGCGCAAACTGATCAGCATCAGCAACGAGATTGCCGACAGTGCATACGCACCAGAGGGCCGTACGGGCGAGGAGATTCTCGACGAAGCGGAGCGCCTGATTTTCCAGATTGCCGAAGACCGTCCCAAGACCGGCGGGCCGGTGGGTATCAACGACATTCTGGTCAAGGCCATCGACCGGATCGACACGCTGTTCAACAACGGCGATGCGATCACCGGTCTGTCTACCGGTTTCGACGATCTGGACAACCTGACCAGCGGCTTGCAGCCGGCCGACATGATCATCGTTGCCGGTCGTCCGTCGATGGGTAAGACCACCTTCGCCATGAACCTGGTGGAAAACGCCCTGATGCGCAGCGACAAGTCGATTCTCGTCTACTCGCTGGAGATGCCTTCGGAATCCATCGTCATTCGTATGCTTGCCTCGCTGGGGCGCATCGACCAGACCAAGGTGCGGGCGGGTCAGCTGGACGACGATGACTGGCCGCGGCTGACCAGCGCGGTCAATCTGCTCAACGATCGCAAGCTGTTCATCGACGATACCGCCGGCATTTCCCCGAGTGAAATGCGTGCGCGTACGCGGCGCCTGGCCCGCGAGCATGGCGAGATTGGCCTGATCATGGTCGACTACCTGCAACTCATGCAGATTCCGGGTTCCAGCGGTGACAGCCGGGTCAACGAGATTTCCGAAATTTCGCGCTCGCTCAAGGGATTGGCCAAGGAGTTCAACTGCCCGGTGATCGCGCTGTCGCAGCTCAACCGTGGTCTGGAGCAGCGCCCCAACAAGCGCCCGATCAACTCCGACTTGCGTGAGTCCGGTGCGATCGAGCAGGACGCCGACATCATCCTGTTCGTCTATCGCGACGAGGTGTACCACCCGGAGACCGAGTACAAGGGTGTGGCCGAGATCATCATCGGCAAGCAGCGTAATGGTCCGCTGGGCACCGCTCGCCTGGCCTTCCTCGGCAAGTACTCGCGTTTCGAGAACCTGGCACCGGGCAGCTATCAGTTCGAAGACGAATAGCTCGTTGCTGCGCCTGGCGCGGCAACGATGGCGTGGCACAGATCAATGAAAACGGGCGTCCAGGGGTTAAGATGGGCGCCCGTTTTTCGTTCAGGCCTTCTGCCATGCGCCCTCTTGCCGCCATCGTCGACCTCTGCGCCATCACCCACAACTACGCCGTCGCCAAGCGCTGCGCGCCGGGGCGCCAGGCATTCGCCGTGGTCAAGGCCAACGCCTACGGGCATGGTGTGCGCGAGGTGGTCACGGCCCTGCATGAGGTAGCCGACGGTTTTGCTGTGGCCTGTCTGGAGGAGGCGGCGGAGGTGCGCGCCATGCACGGCGAGGCGCGTATCCTGCTGCTCGAAGGCTGCTTCGAGGCTGGCGAGTATGCCATCGCTGCGCAGCTGGGTCTGGATCTGGTCGTGCAGAGTGCAGAGCAGGCGGCAGCCTTGCTCGCCAGCGAGTTGTCGCGACCGCTCAACGTCTGGCTCAAGCTGGATTCCGGCATGCATCGCCTGGGCTTCGACAGCGCCAGCCTGCGTCAGTGGCATGCGCATCTCCAGGGGGCCGCGCAGGTGGCTGAACTCAATCTGATCAGCCACTTCGCCTGCGCCGACGAGCGCGGCCATCCTCTTACCGAATTGCAGGTCGAGCGCTTTCTCGATGTGCTGGATCTCGATTTCGTTCACCGTTCCCTGGCCAACTCGGCGGCCGTGCTCACCATACCCGCTGCGCACATGGACTGGTTGCGTCCCGGCATCATGCTCTACGGCGCCACGCCGTTCGCCGACCTTGGCGCGCATGAACTGGGCCTGAAGCCGGCGATGACCCTGGCGGCGCGAGTCATCGCCGTGCGCGAGGTGGCGGTGGGCGAGAGCGTTGGTTATGGCGCGACCTGGGTGGCCGAGCGCCCGTCGCGTATCGCCATGGTCAGTTGTGGCTATGCCGACGGGTATCCGCGTCACGCACCGAGCGGAACGCCAGTGCTGGTAGAGGGGCAGCGTGCGGCATTGGCTGGGCGCGTTTCGATGGACATGCTGGCAGTGGACATTACCGACCTGCCCGAGGTCGATGTCGATTCGCCGGTGGAGCTGTGGGGCGCCAGCCTGCCCGTGGATGAGGTGGCGGCGGCCTGTGCAACCATCGGCTACGAGCTGCTGACCAAGGTCACCGCGCGCGTACCGCGTCGCTATATCGGCTGAGCCCTGCAGGATCTCGCCAGGGCGGGCTAGACCAGCCCGCTCGGTACTTTCAGCACGTCGAGCTGCAGGCAGGCCTGCTCGCTCAGTTCACCATCGTCGCCGTGCACGCGTGCGCCCGAGCGGCCCAGCTCCTTGACGCGGTAGAGCGACTGGTCGGCGATCTTGTACAGGCCGGTGAAGTTGTCCGCGTGGGACGGGTAGAGCGCAACGCCGATACTGATGGTGACCCGCAGGCGTTCTGCGCCGTAGTGCACGGGCTCCGACAATTCGGCCAGCAGGCGGGCGGCGATCTCGCGCGCCTGGCCTTCGGCGTCGCTGCCGCAGATCAGCGCGGCGAACTCGTCACCGCCCAGGCGTGCGACCGCGTCGCCGGCACGGACATGTTCGCGCAGGCGTTTGGCGATCACCTGCAGCATCAGATCGCCTGCGGCGTGGCCGAAGCGGTCGTTGATCGGCTTGAAGTGATCCAGATCGATCAGCATCAGTGCCACGCTTTCGTTGTGCCGTTCGGCATGGGCCAGCGCCGACTCGCAGCGCTCGACCAGATAGCGGCGGTTGGGCAGCTCGGTCAGCAGGTCATGGAAGGCGGCATGTTTGAGTTCACGCTCGCGCTCGCGCAACTGGTCGTTGGTGGCGGCCAGCTCGGCGGTGCGGGCGGTGACCGCGGCTTGCAACTCGTCCGCGCTGGCTTGCAGTTGCGCCAGGCGTGCGGTTTTCTCGCGATCCGCCTGTTGCAGGGCGACTGCACGTTCCTGCTTGAGTATCTGGATACGGTAGGCCAGGGCGAAGGAGAACAGAATCGATTCGGCAGCCACGGCCAGCGGGAACACGTAGGCGTTCCATTCCGCCGGTTGCAGCACACCGGTGGTGCGCAGCAGGAGGATGCCCACGCTGCCCAGCACCAGGCCATAGCCATAGAGATAGAGCTGCGCGGGGAAGAAGCCCTGGCGCCAGCGGATCAGTGCGCTGCCGAGTGCGGCAGGGATGCTGGTCAGTGACAGCAGTGCGATGGCCCAGGCGGCGAGGTAGCGCTGGCCGAACAGGTTGAGGACGATGGCGATGATGTAGATGACGCAGGCCATGCTCAGCAGGTGATGCGCCCAGCGCACGTAAAGCCTGGTCTGTAGCAGGGTCTGGGTGAAGCGGCAGGCGAACAGACCCCATAGCGAAGGCAGGGTGACGCGGTCGAGCCAGGGCGGAACCGCGCCGTTGGGCCACAGGTACTGAGCGCCATGGCCGGTCATGCTGACGATGAACACCAGCGCGAAGGCGGTGGTAAGCACGTACCAGAAGTAGGCCTTGTCGCGCAGGGAGATGAGGATGAACAGGTTGTACAGCAGCAGCGCGAGGATCACGCCATAGATGGTGCCCAGTCCGAGGTTCTCGTGAGTCGCCAGCTGGGTGAGGTCGTCGAGCTGCCAGATGCGCATCGGAAAGGAGTTGCCGGCCGGATCGAAGACGCGCAGGTAGAGGGTCAGTGGTTGCTCGTCCAGGGCGGGGAGCTTGAACAGCATGCGCCGGTAGGAGTGGTCACGGCTCTGCGCGAAGGCGACGCGTTCGCCGGACTGGCGCACGCTCCAGCCGCCCTGTCCGTCGGGCAGGTACAGCTGAAGATCCAGCTGGGTCACCGAGCCGACTTCCAGCGCCCATTGTTCCGGTGCACCCGTTTCGCG
This sequence comes from Ectopseudomonas oleovorans, assembly GCA_045291465.1. Lineage (GTDB taxonomy): Bacteria > Pseudomonadota > Gammaproteobacteria > Pseudomonadales > Pseudomonadaceae > Aquipseudomonas > Aquipseudomonas oleovorans_B. The sequence goes on from CP152345.1 coordinate 1,177,064, forward strand.
TTGCAGGGTGAGCCTGATCCACCACGGTTTCAGGCTCTGACCGACGCTGGCGCGGCCATTGGCGGGCTGAAAACGGGCCTGTACCTCGGGTGAGTCCAGGTTGCTCGCGCTGATGTCGCCTTCTGTGTCCTCCATCAGCTCGATGCTTCCGTTCAATGGCAGACCGCTGCTGGTCGGTGTCAGCACGAAGGGGGTTGCGGCCGCCAGCGTACAGGGCCCGAGCAGAAGGAGGATCGACAGGAGGAGGCGCTGCAGCATAGGCATCCGAAAATGGAGTGTTCGAGTGATTGAGTATATGCACAGGTTTGTTATTGATCTAAAACAATATGGCTCATCGCTATTGTTGGAAAGTGACAGGTTTTTTCTGCCAATACGTCCGGTTTTGCGCGTAGTTGGCGAATAAATGGGAATGCCCGGACTTGAGCGGTTCGCGAGTGGTACGAGGGATCGTGCGGGTGGCCTTAAACCCAGCGCAATAGTCTGGTTTGGTCAAATTTTGTGCTATAGTCCGCGCCCCTCGTGACCGCCTACCGATCAAAAAATATGCAAGCCGCCAAGCCGCTGTTCGACTATCCCAAGTACTGGGCCGAGTGTTTCGGGCCTGCGCCCTTCCTGCCGATGAGCCGGGAAGAGATGGATCAGCTCGGCTGGGACAGCTGCGACATCATCATCGTGACCGGTGATGCATACGTCGATCATCCTTCGTTCGGCATGGCCATCATCGGTCGTCTGCTCGAGGCTCAGGGCTTTCGCGTGGGGATCATCGCCCAGCCGGACTGGCGTTCGAAGGACGACTTCATGAAGCTCGGCGAGCCGAACCTGTTCTTCGGTGTCGCGGCGGGCAACATGGATTCGATGATCAACCGCTACACCGCGGACAAGAAAATCCGCTCCGACGATGCCTACACGCCCGGCGGTCTGGCCGGCAAGCGCCCGGATCGTGCCAGCCTGGTCTACAGCCAGCGCTGCAAGGAAGCCTACACCCATGTGCCGGTGGTTCTCGGCGGCATCGAAGCCTCGCTGCGCCGTATCGCCCACTACGATTACTGGCAGGACAAGGTGCGCCGCTCGATCCTGATGGACGCCACCGCCGACATCCTGCTCTATGGCAACGCCGAGCGTGCGGTCGTCGAGATCGCCCAGCGTCTGTCGCGGGGCGAGCAGATCGAAGCCATCACTGATGTGCGTGGCACGGCCTTCATCCGCCGCGACACGCCCGAAGGCTGGTACGAGGTCGACTCGACCCGCATCGACCGCCCGGGGCGTGTCGACAAGATCATCAACCCCTACGTCAACACTCAGGACACCGAGGCGTGCGCCATCGAGCAGGACAAGGGGGCGGCCAACCGTGGCGAGGTCGAAGACCCCAACGAAGCCAAGGTCGTGCAGATTCTCGAAAGCCCGCGCATGACCCGCGACAGGACGGTGATCCGCCTGCCGTCGTTCGAGAAGGTGCGCAACGATCCGGTGCTCTACGCCCATGCCAACCGCGTGCTGCACCTGGAAACCAATCCGGGCAACGCCCGCGCGCTGGTGCAGAAGCATGGCGAGGTGGACGTCTGGTTCAACCCGCCACCCATTCCCATGACCACCGAGGAAATGGACTACGTGTTCGGCATGCCCTATGCGCGTGTGCCGCACCCGGTCTATGGCAAGGAGAAAATCCCGGCCTACGAGATGATTCGCTTCTCGGTGAACATCATGCGTGGCTGCTTTGGTGGCTGCACCTTCTGCTCGATCACCGAGCACGAGGGGCGCATCATCCAGAACCGCTCGCATGACTCGATCATTCGCGAAATCGAGGAGATGCGCGACAAGGTGCCGGGCTTCACCGGCGTGGTCTCCGACCTCGGCGGGCCGACCGCCAACATGTACCGCATCGCCTGCAAGGATCCGGAGATCGAGAAGCATTGCCGCAAGCCGTCGTGCGTGTTCCCGGGCATCTGCGACAACCTCAACACCGATCATTCTTCGCTGATCGAGCTGTACCGCAAGGCCCGTGCCCTGCCGGGGGTGAAGAAGATCCTGATCGCTTCGGGCCTGCGCTATGACCTGGCCGTGGAGTCGCCCGAGTACGTCAGGGAACTGGTCACCCACCACGTGGGTGGCTACCTGAAGATCGCTCCGGAGCACACCGAGCGTGGCCCGCTGGACAAGATGATGAAGCCGGGCATCGGCAGCTACGACCGCTTCAAGCAGATGTTCGAGAAGTTTTCGAAAGAGGCGGGCAAGGAGCAGTACCTGATCCCCTACTTCATCGCCGCGCACCCGGGCACCACCGACGAGGACATGATGAACCTCGCCCTGTGGCTCAAGCGCAACGGTTTCCGCGCCGACCAGGTGCAGGCGTTCTATCCGTCGCCGATGGCCACGGCAACCGCCATGTACCATTCGGGCAAGAACCCGCTGCGCAAGGTGAGCTACAAGAGCGACGGCGTGGAGATCGTCAAGAGCGAGCAGCAGCGGCGCCTGCACAAGGCCTTCCTGCGCTACCACGACCCCAAGGGCTGGCCGATGCTGCGCGAGGCGCTGGAGCGCATGGGGCGTGGCGACCTGATCGGTAACGGCAAGCACCATCTGATCCCCACCTATCAGCCGCAGACCGACGAATACCAGAGCGCGCGACGCAAGAACTCGACGCCGGCCGGCAGCAAGAAAGTGGGCAAGATCCTGACCCAGCACACCGGCTTGCCGCCTCGCGCCAGCGACGGCAGCAAACCCTGGGACAAGCGCGAGCAGGCCAAGGCAGCGGCCGAAGCGCGTAATCAGCAGGCTGCGCGCGAGCGCACAGGCGCGGGTAAAGGCAAGGGCAGGAAGCCGTCGAAGAAACCGGCAGTACCGCGCTGACGCATCGGCACTGACAAGAACGCCAGCACTTCGCTGGCGTTCCTGTTTCAGGCGTCCCTGCCGGCGCCTGGCAGGGTGGGCTTCAGCCCAGCGTTATCGTCGTGAGGTGCGGTTGTCTCAGTCCGCGCTGAAACGGCAGGTCAGGTAGCGGTTGCTCGGGCCGTAGCGCAGGATCGACCCCAAGCGCCTGAACAGGTACAGCGGGTGCCTGCGGTAATACGCCAGCACGGCATTGCCGACGCCTTCCGAGCGGTGCTGACGAGCCTCCTTCTTCTCGGGCTTCTTGAACAACCCGGAAAACTCCCAGCGTTGAATCTGTTCGAAACGCTGGCGTGGCGACAGGCCGTGGCGCCCGAACAGGCGGAAGAAACTGCGTGGGGTGAAGTCATGGAGGTGGTGCGGGTTGCCGTCGAGTGTCGGCGTGGTGGGCACCGAAGCGATGATGCGGCCCCCTCTGTTCAGCAGTCGTGCAAGGTTCTCCACCAGGCGCACCGGATCCGGCAGATGCTCGATGGTTTCCAGGCTGACGATGCTGTCGAAACCTTCGCTGTCGGCGAAGGTCTCGGCGTTGGCGCACTGATAACGCAGGTTCGGCCGCTGGTAGTGCGCCTGGGCATAGGCAATGGCTGCGGGATCGATATCGATGCCGGTGATCTGCTTGTCCGGGTGCCGCTCTGCCAGCAATGCGCTGCCGTAACCACAACCGCATGCCATGTCGAGTACGCGTGAACCTTGCAGCGAGTCGCTGGCGAACTCATAGCGCTGCATGTGCAGGTCAAGGGTGGCCTGATCGGCGGCCAGGCGTTCATCCATCTTCAACGGATAGATGCGTTCTAGGGTATGCATGACGGCCTGTCCTTGGGCGGCGAGGGGGAGGTGCAGCGGTCGTAGTCTGTTGCTTTCCGGTTGGGGCTGCAAGCATTTGGCCAGTATGGAGCGTGCGGCGTGTGATGAGCGTCGTGTCTTGGCTTGCGCTCTTGTTGGTACTATAGTTCCAAAAATATAAGAACAAAACCGGAGGCCCGTCATGCGTCTTGCTGCTCCTTCTCTGCTTGCTCTTTCCTTGCTGCTGACAGCATGCGGCGAGAGTGAAGCCCCCCTGTTGCCAATCTCGATTTCCAGAAGCAATTGCAGACGCAGTTGATCAAGGCCAAGCCGGGCGAGGTGATCGAGATACCTGCCGGCACCTGGCAACTCGACCGCAGCCTGAGTCTCAAGGTCAGTGGTGTGACCCTGCGTGGCGCCGGTATGGATCAGACCATTCTCAACTTCAAGGGGCAGAAGTCCGGTGCCGAAGGGCTGCTGGTGGACGCCTCGGATTTCACCATCGAGGATCTGGCACTCGAAGACACCAGGGGTGATGCGCTGAAGATCGTCGGCGGGCAGAACATCATCATCCGCCGGGTGCGTACGGGTGGACCAATGGCCCGGCCACCGAGAACGGCGCCTACGGCATCTACCCGGTGCAGACCGAGAACGTGCTGATCGACGGGGTGGTGGCCATTGCCGCCTCGGATGCCGGCATCTATGTCGGCCAGTCGCGCAACGTGGTGGTGCGCAACAGCCGCGCCGAGCGCAACGTTGCCGGCATCGAGATCGAGAACACCATCGGCGCCGACGTCTACGACAACGTGGCCACCGGCAACACTGGCGGCATTCTGGTGTTCAACATGCCCAACCTGCCGCAGCCGGGACATACCACGCGGGTTTACCGCAACAAGGTCGAGGGCAACAACCACAGGAACTTCGGCCACAAGGGCACGCCGGTGGCCAGTGTGCCGGCAGGCTCGGGTGTGCTGGTCAATTCCAACGACAAGGTGGAAATCTTCGACAACGATATCGGTGAGCACCGCACCGCCAACGTCATCGTCAGCAGCTACTTCAGTACCGGTTACACCGACCTTTCCACCACCGAGGACTTCGATCCCTATCCGGAAGCCATCCATATCCATGGCAACCGTTTCGGCCCGGCAGGCGACAGCCCTGACAACCTTGAGCTCAAGGCTCTGAAACTGGCCAAGTTCGGGCTCAACGGCCGCCTGCCCGATATCCTCTGGGACGGTTACGTCAATCCCGAGAAGCTGGTGGACGGCAGACTGCCGGCTGACCTGGCCATCTGCATCGACAATGGCGAGGCGGGCATCGTCAATGTCGATGGGCCAGGGGGTTACAAGAACATCAGCACCGACATCGCGCCGCATCGCTGCGACCTGCCCCGTCTTCCCGCCGTCGAGCTGCGGGCCGCGCTGGCCGAGGCAGGTGAGGGCGCATGAAGACGGGCTGGCTGTTGTTCGCTGCGTTGCTGCTTGCCGCCTGCGAGCAGTCGCATACGCCGTTGTACCTGCCCGATGGCGAGAACTACCCGGAGACGCTCGATGCCTGGGGTGTGTTGCAACAGCGCGACGGCCAGTTGCAGCCGGCCGCTGGCGTACTGCCCTATGACCTGAACACGCCCCTGTTCACCGACCATGCGCACAAGCTGCGCACGATCTGGATGCCCGAGGGCAGTCATGCGCGTTATGCCGATGAGCGTTTCGACTACCCCGTCGGCACCGTGCTGAGCAAGACCTTCTACTACCCGCTCGATGCTCAGGGCCGGTTGTTGCGCAGCGAGCAGCACGCTGTCGAGGCGGTGGAACTGAAGCGGGTGAGGTTGATCGAGACACGTATCCTGCTGCGTCAGGAGCAGGGCTGGGTCGCGTTGCCGTACGTCTGGGACTCGGCCCAGCGCGAAGCCACGCTGGAATGGGCGGGTGCCAGTTTCGACCTGCAACTGCATGACCCGCAGGGGGAAGTTCTGGCGGTCGACTATCAGGTACCCGATGCCAATCAGTGCGCCGGTTGCCACGAAGAGCAGGCGGGCAAGGGGGTACAGCCGCTGGGGCCGAAGGCGCGTCATCTGAACAAGGATTTCGCCTATGCCGAAGGCACTGCCAATCAGTTGCTGCACTGGCAGGCCGTCGGCTTCCTGCAAGGCGTTCCGGCTGCCGTGGACGAGGTTCCGCGCAATGCCCGCTGGGGCGAGCCCCGCGAGGGCGAGGACTTGCAGGCCCAGGCACGCAGCTATCTGGATGCCAACTGCTCGCACTGCCACAACCCGCAGGGGCCGGGGCGTACTTCCGGTCTTTATCTCGATCCGGCCACGCCACTGAGCATCGCCTATGGTCTATGCAAGCAGCCGGTGGCGGCAGGCAAGGGTTCCGGCGACCGCCTGGTGGACATTCATCCGGGCGCGCCGGAGAAGTCGGTGCTGAGCTTTCGCCTGCACAGCACCGACCCCAGCATCATGATGCCCGAACTGGGACGCTCCACCTCTCACCGAGCAGGGCTCGAGGTGATCGACCGCTGGATCGCCAGTCTGGTGGGCGAGTGCTGAGGCACTGGTGCCACAACAGGGATCACCTGTCGGCATTCGGGGTAGGGTGCGCCGTGCGCACCGCGAAGACCGCAGTGCGTGCCTGGTGCGCACGGCGCACCCTACGAAAACCGTCCGTGTGGCGTAATGCTAGAACTGGCCGGCCTGCCACTGCGCCTCGCGGTTGGCGAGGGCGGTTGCGATATCCGCGACGCTGTCGGAGGCGATGCTCTCCGGCAGCGGGTCGAGGCCAACGCTGGCGAACAGCTGGCCGTAGCTGTTGCGCAGTTCGGCGTAGGCCAGGTCGCGGCGCAGATCCGCTTGCAGGGTGTTCAGTTCGCCCTGGATCAGCTCCAGCTCGCCTATCCCTTGTGCCTGGTAGCGATTGCGCAACTGCTCGACGATCTGCCCGTCCAGGCCGGCCAGTTGCTGGCTGGTCTGGAACTGGCGTTGCGCCTCGCGGAAGTTGGCGTTGGCGACGTGCAACTGGGCGAGAATGGCCATCGACATGGCCTGGCGACGTGCATCGGCGACTTCCTGGCCGGCCTTGGCAACGTCGATGGCGGCAGGGGCGGAGAGCACGTTGAACAGGTTCCAGGTGACCTTCACGCCATAGTCGGCCCAGCTCTGGTTGACCAGGAACGAGTTGCTGTCGTAGTGGCCGCCTGCGGAGAACTCCAGACCCGGCAGCAGGCGCAGCATCGCCTTACGGGTTTCTGCGGCGCTGATGCGCGCCTGGTAGTCCTGCTCGCGCAGTTCCGGTCGGCTGGCCAGGGCTTCCTGTTCGAGCGCGTCAAGCGCCACCTTGAGTTCCGGTACCTGATAACCGGCCTCGGGGGCGAGTTCGACCTGGGTGCCCAGTGGCAGGTTGATCAGGGTCGCCAGCTCGGTCTTGGCCAGTGACAGGGCGCGGCGTTGTTCTTCCAGTTGGCGGGTGGCTTCGATCAGGGCGCGTTGGTAGCCCAGGGCCTGGATGGGGTCGCCGATCCGCTGTTCGCTCAGGCGCTGGCTGTTATCGCGTGCCTGGGCAACGCGCGCCATGAGGCTGTCGATCTGCGTCAGCAGGCGATCGGCAGCCACGGCACGCCAGTAGGCCGAACGCACGTCCTGAGTGATGGTATGCACGACCTTGCGCCGCCGCTCCTGCACGATCAGGCGCTGATCGCCCTGCTGCTTGGCGCTGACGTAGCTGACGCCGAAGTCCAGCACGTTCCACACCATCGTCAGGTCAGCCACGCCGCGGTCGCGATCCTGCGAGGTGGAGGGCTCCAGTGACTGGGTACCGGTGTTGACACTCTGACTGCTGGAGGCGCTGACGTTGTTGCGCCCGGCGTAGCCGGCGGACAGCGCCATGCGTGGCAGCATGTCGAAGGTGGCCAGGTCGACCTGGCGCTGAGCCATGGCTTCTTCCATGACCTTCAGGCGCGCCTCCAGGTTGTACTTCACTGCGCGGGCCATGGCTTCGTGCAGGGTCAGGGGGCCGCTGAGCGGCTCCTGATCCTTGAACATGCTGGCCAGATCCTGCTGGGCGCGCTGCTCGCTGACGCTGCGGTCGATGGGCTTGCTGGTCACCGCACAGCCGCCAATGGCCAGCGCCAGTACACTGATGCTGAAAAACTTCGCTGCTTTGCTCATCCTTGGGCCGCCCCCTGGTACGGCACACTTTTCTATTCTTGTCTGTCGTGTCGATTACGCGTTTGGCGCCTGCAACGGAATCTGTCCCAGCGCCCAGGCCAGATCTCTGATCTGACGCTGCTCGCTTTCCCCCATTTCCTGCAGTTGTTGACCCAGTGTTGGCGCACCGAGAATCCCTCCTGCGCCATTGCCGTCCGGCGCGCCCCAGCGTAGCTGGATTTCGTCCGACTCCTGCGGGGCGTCCTTGCTGAACAGGCTGGAGAGGCTGCTGCTGCCGAACACGCCACCATCGCCGCCGCCAAAACCCAGAAAGCCTATGCCGCTGCCATTGCCGGCACCGCTGTCGCTGCTGGCGAAGACCTGGGCAATGAAGCTGGGCGCCAGTGCTCCGTTGTTGATGAAGATGTTGCCCAGAGTCGGGATGCCGCTGCCGAGGGTCGGTGGCTCGAACAGCGGGGGTGGCAGCAGCGGTGACGTGGTGGTCGAGAGTGGCGGCGCATTCGGCACGGTGGGCTGCAACGGTGGCGTGATCTCGGGCGGTGTGGTCACTGGTGGATTGGCGCGGAACTCCGGATCGCCGGTGATATCGGGTGTCACTGTCGGAATGCCAATGCCATAGGCCTGGCCGGTAAAACCTCCCGCGACGGAATTGCTGGCTGTATCGACGATACCGGTACCGTTGGCATTGAGGTTCAACCCCAGGTTGCCGAGCCCGGTGATGGCGTCGACCGTCACCCGATAGGTGCGTGGGTCGATCTGTACCAGCGATTGCAGGGTCGCGCTGACGCTGCCACTGGTTACCAGAGTGAAATCACCTATGTCCACGCCACTGACATCCTCGCTGAAGGTCACGGTAAACGTGACGCTGGAGGCGTTGGTCGGGGAGGCGCCGTCCAGGCTGATGGCGCTGACCTCCGGTGCGACGGCATCGACCAGAACCCCGGTCGTGCTGCCCACCGTGTTCAAGGTGGTCGTAGTGTCATTCCCGGCGACGTCGCGCAAGGTGCCGCCATTGGCATCGATGCTACTGCCCAGGCTGATGCCGTTGCTGTCCATTTGCCCATCCACCACCGTCAGGCGGAATACCAGGGCGTTGGTTCCGGAGCCCGACACATAGCTGGCGTAGGCGGTACCTCCGGTATCGAGGGTGATGGCGATTCTTGGCGTGCCGCCGCTGGTATTGACGGTCACGCTTTCCGACAGGTTGACCGTGAAGTCCAGATTCTGCCCGGCCACGTAGGTGCCATTGGCAGGCACCGATACCGAGCTGACCGTGGCGGCAACGCCATCGATGACGATTGCTTTATTGCCTGCCAGGGAGTTGGCATTGCCCAGTGCAGGCAGGGTCAGCACGGCATCGTTGGCTGTGGCGCCGCGAATGGTCGCGCCATTGAGAGAAAGGGCCGTCGTGGACTGGTAATTCAGGTCGGCACTGATATCGCCGGCCTGCACCGTGTAAGTGAAGGTCAGGGTGTTGCCACCTGAGCCGGAAACATAGGTTGCGATGCGGTCGACACTGCCGGTTTCCAGCAGCAAGGTTGGAGTGCCTCCCACCGTGTCGACCGTGACCGCCTCACTGAAGGTGGCGATGATGGTGATGGTGTCACCCACTTTGTAGACGTCGTCTGCCGTGCTGGAGGTGACATCGGTGATGCGTGGGTTGAGGCTGTTGACCGTGATGCTGATGGTGTCGGTATCGGTCTGCGAGCCGCCGCTGCCGCTACTGCCCAGGTCGTTGGTCGTGATCAGCAGGATGGCTGGGCCGTTGTAGCCGTTGGTAGGTGAGAAGACCAGGCCATTCAACGCGTTGTTGATATCAGCGATGCTGCCCTCGAAGGTCATGGTTCCGTCATTGCTACCCGAACCCACTATGAAGCTGAGCCCGGCGGTGTTGAGAGTCAGCAGGCCATTGGTCGCCGTTAGCGTTACCCGCACAATATTGGAGCCCGCATCCACATCACTGATGCTGATCAGGTTGCCATTGCCGCTGTTGAATACCAGAGCGCTGTCTTGATCGACGCTCTGTGCCGTGGGTACCGAGTTGACCGGCGCGTCGTTCACGGCAGTGACCGTGAGCGTCACGCTGGTGGTATCGGTCTGCGCGCCCCCGCTGCCGGTGTTGCCGCCGTCGTTGATACTGACTGTCAGGGTAACGTTGGCAGTGGCGTTGCTGGCGGTGGTGAAGCTGACCCCGGATGCCGCGATGAAGGCATTGATGTCGGCAAGGCTGCCGGTCAGGGTCAGCGCGCTGGCGGTTCCGCCAATTGAGACGCCGCTGCCGCTGGTGGCACTGAGCGTGCCGCTGGGTACCGAGAACGTCACCGTCACAGTGCCGCTACCCGCGTCGACATCGGCGAACGAGATGCCGGTCAATGCGCCGGGAATATCTTCGGTGATGGCGATGGAGCCTGGTGCTGTGACCGTCGGTGCGTCGTTGACCGCTGTAACCTGCAGGGTGACGGTTTCGTTGGCACTTTGTGCACCACCGTTGCCGGTGTTGCCGCCATCGTTGATGTTCACCGTCAGGGTCACATCGGCGGTGGCATTGGCTGCGGTGGTAAAGCTGAGGTTGCTGCCCGCGATAAAACTGTTGATGTTGGCAATGCTGCCGGTCAGGGTCAGCGCCGACGAAGTACCGCCAACCGTGACACCGCCACCGCTGGTCGCAGACAGGGCGCCGGAGCCGATCGACAGGGTGACCGTGACGTTGGCGCTACCGGCGTCGACATCGCTGAAGCTGATCCCGGTAATGGCGCTGGGCATGTCTTCGGTGACGCCGAGGCTCACAGGGGCCGTGATCTGCGGGGCATCATTGACGGCCGTCACGTTGACGATTTTGGTGGCGGCCGTACTGTCGCTCTGGCCATCGTTGGTGACGAAGCTGATCGTGCGGTTGGCGGTGCTGGGGGCGTTGCTGTCATTGCTGTACGTCACTGAACGCAGAGCCGCCTGCCACTGGGCGAGGGTGGCCGTGGCTCCCGCCGAGGTCAGCGTCATCACACCGGTGCCGGCGTCATAGATGGCAACGATGTTGCCCATGGTGCTGCCATCGTTGACGAAACCCAGCACGTCAGCGCCAGACTGGAAGTTGCCGGCAATGGTCAGCCTGGCGCTGGCCAGGGTGGTGTTGTCCGGGTCGCTCAGGGTCAGCCCGGAGTCGATCACCGTGCCGCCACCTCCTTCGGTGAACGTGCTGGCACCACCACTGGAGGTAACGATTGGCGCGTCGTTGACGGCAACCACGGATACCGAAGTGGCGATCGATGTCGAAGACGTGTCGACGCCGCCGTTGGCCGTGCCGCCGCTGTCGGTGATGCTGGTGAGGGTGATGACACGCGTTGCGGTGCCTGGGGCTTCGCTGCTGTTGCGGTAGCCCATGCCATCGACCACGGTTTGCGCTGTTGCCGCGCTGATGCCTCCGGCCTTGCTCAGGGTGAGGGTTGCCGTACCGCCGACGAGGCTGATCGAGTAGCTGATGCCATTGCCTGCCGTCGTGCCGCTGTTGCCGTTGAGCAAGGCGATGTCGGTGCCGTCGAAGCGCAGAAGCTCATCACTGCCATCGGCCAGGTTGGTGACGGTCAGGGTCATGCCGGTGATGGTTTGGCCGGTTTCGATGGTGTTGATGCTAACGCTGCTGAACAGATCAACCGCACTGCCGTTTTCGGTGTAGGTGGGATTGTTGCCTGTGGCGGTGATGGTCGGGGCGTCGTTGACGCCAATCACGTTCACGGTGACCTGCGCCGCCGTGCTGGTGCCGCCATCGCCGTCGTTGACGGTGATGCTGACGGTGCGCGCAGCGGTGCTCGGGGCGGCATCATTGCTGTTGGCATAGGTCAGGTTGTGGATCAGTGCCTGGACGGCAGCGGCGTTGGCACTGGCGTTGAGAGTGACGACCAGGCTGGCACCGCCCGTGCCGCTGGAGGAGATGGTGCCGATGGCGGTACCGCTGTAGCTTACTGTGCTGCCCGATACGCTGATCTGGCCTGCCCCCGTGCCCTCATTGCGAATCGCCAGTACATCCTCGCCAGCGCTGCCATTTGTGGTGATCGCTACGGTCACGTTGCCGCCATCGAAGTTGGCGGAGTCGGCATCGGTGACGGTGGCGTTGCTGCCCACGTCGAGCCATACGGCACTGCCACCCTCGGTGAAGGTCGTGGAATCGCCGTTGAGGTTGCCGATGACCGGGGCGCTATTGGGGGGCGCGATATTGATCTCGCTGCCATTGCTGGTGCCGACGCTGGTGGTGATGCTCCCGGTATTGTCACCGCTCCAGTTGGCCAGGTTGGTTATCCGCGCCAGCCAGGTGGCCCGGTCGGCCACCGAAGTCGGACCGATATATTGCACGTTGTCCTGCTGATTGGCCCCACTGGGCAGGCCGATGGCGTTGACGCCGTTGCTCAGCGCATTCTGGCTGCCGGTACCACCGGGCAATGTCGAATCTCGAAGCGTTATGAAACTGGCAGAGGTGTTCCAGTTATTGGCATCGGTGTTGGTGCCGGAGCTGTTGTTGAAACCGAAAATGAAATAGGGGTTGGCATCCGAGTCCTGGTAGATGAAAACCCCATCACCCGCGATGCCCATCGGGTCGGTGGTCGAATAACCACTGACCACGATATTGGCGCTCAGGTCGGTGTTCGTGGTCACGTTCGTCAAGGTTGTCGACTGCGCATCACCCGTACCGCCAAGAAACAGATTGAGGATCGTGCCGGCTTCGATGGTGCTGCCGGTCGTCCAGGTAATCAGGCCGTCGGCAGTCGTGCCGCCAGTGAATGCGGTGCCGGCGGCGTTCCACCCCCAGTCGGTGATTTTGATGACGGTGCCGGCGGGGATGTCGACCAGCGTCGCGAAGGTGATGGTGTCGGAAATGGCGCTCCAGCCAAGGACGACGATGTCTCCTGCATTGAGCGTGTTCAGCACATGGTTGTAGCCGGCATCGGCAAACAGCGTGGCGGTCTCGATGGCGCCCGTACTGGACTCCAGTACCCAGTTGCCGCCTTTGCCGGTATCGCCGATCCAGTCACTGGATGCGGCGATGTCGGCACCCGTGAAGTTGGCGAGTTGTGTCACGAACGCGGCACCCTGTTCGCCCTTGCTGGTGTCACAACCGTAGATGAGGAAGTCGCCGCTTTCCGTCAGGCTGCTGCCGATGGCGGCAAGCTGGCTCTGCGCATTGGCGATGTTGTCCAGACCAAGACGTGTCGAGCCTATCTGGAGGCTGGCCTCACCGCCGTGGGAGATGAAATGGATGGCATCGATACCGGAGCGCCCGTTCAGGTATTCGGCCATTTGCGTCAGACCGTCCCGATCCGCGTCCAGGATCACGACTTCCGTGCCGGCGACCAGGCTATCGAGCAGTTGCTGCTTGTCTTTGACACTGGCGTCGATGAATACCACTTCCTGACGCTGATCCGATGTAGCCGAAGACGGTGCAGCGGCAAGGTCGCTGGTGGTGGTGTCATGGCTGGCCGACGTGTCCGCATCCGGTGTGGCGGTCACTTCGGCGGCAGTGGCGGCCACGGCACCGTCGAACATCATGCGGGGTTCCAGCGGGATGAGCAGCGCTGCCTTGGTTCGGGAGGCCTGAGGTCTGGGCGACGTTTCTTTGTTCAGGTTCCAGAACATGGTGTAGCTCCCTCTGATTCCATCATGCTATTAGATTTTTTGCGCCGATTAAGTCGGCATCGGGTGAAGCTGTCAATGACAATAAGGTCGTGAACTGACCCGTGTCTCGTGACGGTAGCGCCGATATGTCACAGCGCCACCGCCACCCATGCCCTTCGCCGGGTCAGTTCCTGCTCGGGAATATTCCCTCGAGGGCGATGATGAAATTGGTGCCCAGATAGGGATTGCGTATGTTCACGGGGCTACCGCCGTTCAGGTGGGTGGCATTCGCGTTCAAGGTGGCATTGAAAGGCGCCAGCGTGGTGTCTGCCGCCGTGCCGTAGAGGCTGACTTCGGCGCCGGCTGCGCTGTCCAGAGGTTTTGCCAGAACCGAGGTCGCTCCGGGTGTCTGGCTGCTGCCATCGGCGGTGGAGGCCGGGATCGCTACGGAGATCGTGCCTGTTACCGGCAGGGAAAAGGGCGGGAGGTTGTTGCTCAGTAGCGTGACGCTGGTCGTCCCGCCCATTTCGCCCTGAACGACTGGATTCAGGCCCGGGCCTTGACCCATGCCGACAGGCGTGCGGCTGCGGAAATCGGGTAGGCCGAAGGTAACCTGGCCATTACCGCCAAAGGTGGTGCCAAGCAATGAAAACAGGGCACTGTTTTGCGCAATGCTCATGAGTTGCCCCTGACACATTGCATATCCGCGTGGGGCGAAATTACCGCCGAACATCTTGATCTCACCCAGGAATGGATCACTCATCTGCATCTCCTTTTGCTTCGCTGCTGCAGCGGGCGACGCCCGCCTGAACTTGTTGTGGGGGTATCTCAATCCGTCTTGTCGGTGTGGAACGAGGCCTGTAGCACCTGGCGTCCATCACGGCATGGCAGTCCGGGCGTCAGTAGCAACAACCAGCCGTCCTCATCCTGGTGCGATACGCGAAATACGGCTTGCGGCAGGGCATGGCCGATCGGCAGGGCGAAGTGGGCAGAGAAACACTGGTGCCGCGGGGTCATCGGGATGCCTTCGATAACCTCGAGTAGCTCGACGTCGAGCGCCTGATCCGGGGCAATCCAGAGTTGAAAGGTCTGCCCCGCGTTCTGTTGGAGCATCGCTTGAGTGGGCATCAGGTACACGTTGCATTCCTTGGCAAATGGCGATGGGGGAGGCAGGGCGGGCGCAGCATCTTGAGGTAGACGCCATTCTCTCCCGCTACCGCGAAACCATTACGGAGGTAGAGATTTTGCGCGGGGTTATAGCTTTCCACGTGCAGGCCGACGCTGAGCCCCTGTGCGTCTGCGCGACTCAGCCAGCCATGCAGCAGCTGGCTGCCGATACCCTGGCCACGCCAGGCCGGGATCAGGGCGAGATCGATGATCTGCAGGTGAGCGCCATCCCAGAGCAGGTAGGCACGTCCCATGGGATGACCCGCGTGCTCTATCAGCAGGAATTCGGCATGGGGGAAATGTGTCTGGTAGTAGCTGTGCTGGGCATTGAACTGTTGGTCGAGGAAGGCATCCTTGGCCGCCTGATCCCAGAGCAGGCTGGCCAGTTCTTCTGTGCGGGTACTGGCGTAAAGCTCCCGGAGGAACGGCAGGTCTTCGCCTGAGATCGGGCGAAGACGGATTTCTGATGTGTGCACGGTTCAAGGCTTCCTTGCGGGCCTGGCCAGGGGCGTAGCCAGTGCCATGTGGTCGCGGAAAAACTGAAGAGACTATAGATCAGGGCTGGCTGACTGCCAGTAACGCCGGGATTATTTTCAAAGGGGTGTGCAACGGTTCCGGTTCAAGCCCCTCGGGTGGGGGAAAGACGTAGCGCCTCCAGCCTTTCGTAGGGTTCTGCCGCCCAGCGCGCGATGGCTGCCCGGAGTTCGGCAGAAGCCATTCGTCGCTTCTGCTCGCTGTCCGCGGTGAAGGTCATGCGGGGCTGCTTGGCGTCGAAGTTGGCGGTGTTCCGCAATGGCCCGATATCTGCCTCGTCGAGGGTGAATGACGATGCCAGCCGTCCCCAGAGAGCTCCCGGCAACTCGCAGTAGTTGACCGCTATGCCGCCGTGACGCATGCACAGCTCCAGGCCCGCTTCGAGCGTTCGACCGATGATCCGGCTGATCAATTGCGCCGCAGGCTTTGGCTGCTCAGTCTCGGTGGGCTCGCTCAACCCGCTAGGCCCGAGCAGGCCCGGTACGCACTGCATGCCAGGCTGGCGCAGCTGTGACACGGCAATTTCCAGCGGATCGCGGTAGAGGAAGATGCGCGGTACCTGAGGATAGAGTTCGACCATCAGGGAGGCTTCGAACAGGTTCCAGGCATCCAGTTTGACGAACAGCCTGTGCTCCCTGCCCCCTCTGGCCTGCCCATAGGCCGATAGCAACGCTGCCAGATGATCCTTCTGGTGTTCGGCCTGGCCGGGGTCGTTGCGGTGGGCGCGCAGCAGGCTATCCAGTGGTGGTGGCTCGGAGAGCACGATGCTGTCCGGCAGGGCCGCCAGCATCTGCGCCATCAGCGTCGAGCCACAGCGCGAGGCATGGAAGATCAGCGCCGTGGGCGCAAGCCCCGGGCTGTCCGCTTGCCACTGGCGCAGCGCGTTCAGTCCGGTCTCCCGGCGAAACGCCTGGTTGAAGGGCAGCCGCAGGGCCTTTTCGACGTCGTCACGAAAGAACGGCTGGGTCAGCCGTCGATCGCCGAACCAGCACCAGTCCACGCGCCACTGGCCATCCACCTGCCAGACACGGATCGGTAACCAGCCATGGAAGTCCTGCTCGGGTTTCACACGCGCCATTGATCGTTCCATGTTCGTTTTCCCTGGCGCATGGCGCCTCTTACCTCGGCCTCGGAAAATACCAGCCCCTGCTCGTGCGCCAGGCGCACGACCGTCTCACAGAAACGATGCACATCGGTGATCGCGCGCAAGCGTTCGGCCAGGCTCGGGTCGCCTGCCACATGATCGCGGAATGCGGCGAAAGCCAACCCGGCCCTGCCCGGTGACAGCTCGGGCGTGTCGGTCAGGCCCTGGCGCAACAGCTCCAGCAGCCAGGCATTGGGTTCGCAGTCCAGCACCAGGTGAACGCGTGCGCCGGGGCCTGGGTTGTCCACCCGGTGTGGCCTGGACAGATCGATGAACCAGCATTCGCCCGGTTTCATGGGTACGTGCAGGTCGTCGACGAGAAATTCCACACCTGGCGGGCTGAGCAGCGGCACATGCAGGCGCAGGTCAGCGCCGGGCTGGCCGAGGTCGGGGTCGCAGTGTTCGTGGATGCGCGCGCCGGCGCCCAGGCGCAGGAGTCGCGCGCTGCGGATCGTGGAGCGAAACGACGCCAGCACGGTATGCCAGGCATCCTCCCCTTGCCACCAGGTGCTGCGCACGGGTTCGCCTTGCCCCGGTGCGAGTGGCAGGAGAGCGTCGGCCGGGGTGATCAACGCGACGCCGCTCCACTCGCCCTCGTAGTAGCCCGTGTTGAAGTGATGCTGCCAGGCGCCTGCGGGAACCCGTTCGAGCGCCGCCAGCAGTGCAGGCAGCCGGATCGCCAGTGGCAGTCGGGAGCATCGGGGGAGAGCGTCCTGACTCATGTCGTGTCCTCGTCTCAGAAACCGCTTTCCCTGACGCCCAGTGCCGCCACCCGACGCCAGGCGGCGCCCAGCAACGACTGTCGCTCACCGTCCAGCACCACCATGCCGCGCAGGGGGTGATCAGGGTGGATGTCGCTGTCGAGCAGCGCCAGGCGCACGCCGTACTGGGCCTGCACGGGTTCGGCACGATGCTGGGCATCACGGCGTACGGCAATCGGGACCGTTGTGGTCGGAGCTCAGCGCCTCCAGTTGCAGATAGGCGACGCCGGTCGCGTCCACCTCGTCCAGGCGTACCTTCATAGCCGCCCGCGCCGGGTCGTCGGTGATGAAGCGCCCCTCGCTGCCGGTCTCGACCCGCCAGAGGTTTTCCTCGGCCAGGTAGCCGCGCAGGCGCAGTCCCGGTTCCACGATGCGGGCCAGCGGTTCGGCAGGGTGCAGCCAGCGTCCCGGGTTGAGGTCGCGTTGCAGGTCACGCACCACGCCTGTCTGGGGCGCACGCAGTTGCAGGCGCTCGCGCTGGGCGGCCAGGCCACGGTACTCGGCTACCGCTTCGGCCAGGCGTTGTTCGAGGATGCCCGCATCGGCCGCCGTTTCGCTGCGTGCGGACTGGCGGCGCAGTTGCAGCTGAAGAATTTCGGTCTCGCGGCGGACGATGGCCTGGCGCGAGTCGAGGTCGGGTGAATCCAGTTCCAGCAGCAGGTCACCGGCAGCCACGTTCTGCCCGTCCTGCACGTGCACGGCTTTCAGGCGCGCAGCCACTGGCGCATGCAGGGCGCTGGTGCGGGAGGCTTCGAGCAGGGCCGGTATTTCCACCGAGCTGCGCCAGGGCACGATCAGCACCAGCAGCACCGCCGCGAGACCGAGGCCGGTGATCAGCACCTTGCGCGAGTCGGCTTGTTCGCGGCGTTGCCACCATTCACCCAGTTCACGCCAGATGGGCAGGCCGATGAACCACAGCAGTTCAACCACCATCAGGAAGATGCCGAGCACCTTGAAGAACAGGTGATAGACCGCCAGCGCGATGCCGAGGAACAGGATCGCGCGCCATATCCAGGAACCGTAGCCCCAGATCAGCAGGCGTCGGGTCATGCTTGGCGACCAGGGTTCCGGCGCCGGTTCGCCATAGCCGAACAGGGCTTCGCGCAGGCGCCAGCGACACAGGGCGAAGGCCCGGCTCTGCAGGTTGTCGACGCGCCACAGGTCGCTGATCAGGAAGTAGCCATCGAAGCGCATGAAGGGGTTGAGGTTGATCACCAGGGTGGTGATCCAGGTGGCGCTGGCCAGCATGAAGGCCGAGGTGCGCAGGGGGCCGTCCGGCAGCAATGACCAGGCCAGCAGCGCCAGCACCGCCAACAACAGTTCGGCGAACACGCCGCCTGCACCGATCAGCAGTCGCGAACGCCGATCGCGCACGCGCCAGGCATCGCTGACATCGGTGTAGAACATCGGCAGCAACACCATGAACGCCAATCCCATGCTCTGTACCCGGCAGCCGGCGCGCTTGGCCATGAAGGCGTGGCCGAACTCGTGACAGAGTTTGGCGAAGGTCAGCGCGATGCCGAACGCCAGGGCGCCGCCGAGACTGAACAGATGGGGAAACGTCGAGAGAAAACGCTGCCAGTCACGTATCACCAGGAACAAACCCAGTGCGAAGACCAGTGGCAGGCCCCAGCGCAGCAGCCAGGAACCATGGCGTTCAAGCACGGGCCAGGCGCGATTGAGGAAAGGGTCGGGCCGCCACAGCGGAATGCGGAAGAACAGGTATTGATGCAGTGCCTGCTTCCACGGGCTCTGGCGCTGGGCGGCGGCTTTCATCGCATAGCTGGCGCGCTGCTTGTCGTCCAGGGCGGCGATCAGGTCATGGCTGCTGAGAAAGCGCAGCATGTCCTCGAGCTCGACCTGGCCCAAGGGGACGCCGGGTTCGGCGTTGGCCGCTGCCAGCACTCGCTGCGGCTCGACCAATGTCCAGTGGCGCAGCAGGCGCACGGCGGCGGCGCCGAGCTTGAAGTAGCGACCCCGCAGCGGGTCGGCCAGCGTCCACTGCGGTGCGCCGTCGAGGCCAGGCGCTGCTGGCGATAGCTGCAGATCGGGGCGCAGGGCGGGCAGCATCAGAAGCCCAGGCTCTGGCGGGCTGCGGCCAGAGGCCGGCGCAGCAGGTAATAGGCCAGCGGCGCACGGTCACCGAACAGCTTGGCGGTACCGCGTAGGCCAACGCGTGGTGGGGCCTCGACGAAGCGCGCATCCAGGCGGTAGGCCAATTGTCCGGCTGCGGTGGTCTGTGCTTCGTAGGCGGAGCGCTCCAGCTGGGCCTCATGACGATTGAGTGGGTCGCTGTCGAGAAACAGCGCGACTTCGGCGCCCGGCTGCAGGGCAATGGCGTCACCCACTGGCAGTTCGATGCGCAATTCGGCCTGGCTCGGGTCGGCGATCTGCATCAGTCGTTCACCGGTCTGCACGGGCTTGCCGGTCAGGCGTTCGGCATCGGCGAAAACGGCGATGCCCGATCGTTCGGCGCGTACCTCGCTGCGCGCCAGCAGTTGCCGGGCGTAGTCGCGTTCGGCGCGTTTCTGTTCGACGCGCGCGGCCAGCAGGTCGAGACGTGCGCTGGATTCGGCATCGGCGAAGGCGCGCTGGGTATTGGCCTTGAGTTCGGCCTCGGCCACGCCGAGGGCGCGCTCGGCTACGTCCGCCTGGGCCTTGAGGCTGGTGGCGTCGAAGCGCACCAGCAAGTCGCCAGCGGCGACGCTCTGGTTGGGCTTGACCAGGAACTCGGCGATCACGCCGTCCAGCGGCGCGGCCACCACACGGCCGCCCAGAGGCACGACTTCGGCAGGTGCCAGCACCGACTGCTGCACCGGAATCAGCAACAGCAGGGCGAGCGCTGCCGCGACCGCCAGCAATTTTCGGCGCGGCCAGCGCATGCGCCAGGGCTTGCGTGGTTGCAGGGCCAGCCAGGCGTGGGCGTAAGTGTCGGCCAACTGCCTGAGCAGTGACTGCTCGGCCTCGTTGAAGGGCGTGTCGCGGGCCAGCCACAGGCCGCCGAAGGTTTCGCCGTCGCGGTTCGTCAGCGGTAGCCAGTAGGCATGCGGGGCGGACAGGGTATTCATGTCCAGGCGCGTCTGTTCGTCCATCTGTGCAGGATCGACGTTGTGACCTTCGTCCAGGCGGGCCTGCTTGAGCAGGGTGGCGGCGGCGCGCTCGACGAAGGCCACGAAGGGGGCATTCGCCTCCACCACGCTGATACCGGTCAGTGCCTGCACCTTGCCGGCGATCAGCAGGGCGGCGTGACGGAAGCCGAACAGTGCCTGGCCGTCATTGACCATGGCGAAGCCCAGTTGCTCGGTGCCGGCAGCCTTGCGAGCCTGTTGCTGCAGACCGAGGAACAGGGCGAAAACCCGTTCGGCCGTGCCGGGTAGCGGAGCGTTCATTCCACCACCTGGAACTGCGCCGTGCCACTCATGCCGGCGAGCAGGCCCCTGGCGTCCTCGGGCAGGCTGCCGATCAGCAGCAGGGTCTGACTGCCTTCATCGATGCGCGCCCCCAGGCGTTTGACGCTGGCCTTGAGCGGCGTGCCGGTCTCGTCGGGGGTGAAGTCGAAGGCCTGGTTCGGTTGCAGGCGACCGAGCCAGGCAGATGGCACCAGCAGGTAGATTTCCAGTGTGCCGTTATCCACCACCTCCAGCAGCGGTGAGCCACTGGCGACGCTTTCGTGAGGCTGGGCGCGGCGCAGCACCACGCGGCCATCGAAGGGCGCGGTGACACTGCAACGCTTCACCTGCACCTGGTACACCTGGGTTTCCGCCTGGGCCTGGGCCTGCCGTGCTTCGGCCAGTGCGACTTCGAAGCGACCGACGGAGTTGAGGGCGGCCAGTTGTTTCTTGTGGTTCAGCTCCTCGCGGGTGGCGCGGGCGGCAGCCTGGGCCGCGTTGAGCTGAGCCTGGTAGGCGCTGCAGTCGAAGCGCGCCAGAACGTCGCCCTTGTTGAAGTCCTGACCATCACTGAATGGCATCTCGATGATGCGGCCTGGCAGCTCGCTGGACAGCACGGCCTGGTTGCGCGCACGCAGCACGCCGCGCACCTGCCGCTCGCCGGACGCGGTGGTGACGGGAGCCAGCGATTCGAGCAACGGGTCGTCGGCCCGGAGCGATGAACTGAATGCAAGGGACAGCAGGCCGAGGAGAAGGAAGGGAAGGGCGTTTTGCGGCATGACATACATCCTTGCATGAGGTCGGCGCAGTCTACGGCAGAAGTCGGGCATGGCAAATTGGCCGTAACGATGCATTGCTATGGTGCATGATGTCGACTCTGGTGCGCGCAGGGCCTGTTTCTGGTGCGCGGGGTGTCTGGCCGGCCTAGCGGCTGCGTGCTCCGGGCTCTGGCATAAGTCTTGCGCTGCACAGGGTATCGTCCAGGCTAGCAGGAGGCCGCCGTGTCGATTCATGTCGCGCTGCATCACGTCACCCACTACCGCTACGACCGTGCGGTCAACCTCGGGCCGCAGATCGTGCGTCTGCGCCCGGCACCGCACAGCCGCACGCGCATTCTCTCCTACGCGCTGAAGGTCGAGCCGGGCGAACATTTCATCAATTGGCAGCAAGACCCGCAGGGCAACTACCTGGCGCGCCTGGTCTTCCCCGAGAAGACCCGCGAGTTCAAGGTCGAGGTGGATCTGCTCGCCGAGATGGCGGTGTTCAACCCCTTCGATTTCTTCCTGGAACCCTACGCCGAACGGATTCCCTTTGCGTACACCGAGGGCGAGCAGCGCGAGCTGGCGCCATACCTGGTCAGGCTGCCGGCCACGCCGCTGTTCGCCGAGTACCTGGCCGGCATCGAGCGCACGCCGAAACCCAGCGTCGATTTCCTGGTCGAGCTGAACCAGCGCCTGGCGCGCGATATCCGTTACCTGATCCGCATGGAGCCGGGTGTGCAGACACCCGAGCAATCGCTCGAGCTGGCCTCCGGTTCATGCCGCGACTCGGCCTGGTTGCTGGTGCAACTGCTGCGTCACCTGGGCCTGGCGGCACGCTTCGTCTCCGGCTACCTGATTCAGCTCACCGCCGACGTCAAATCTCTCGACGGCTCCAGCGGCACCGAGCAGGACTTCACCGACCTGCATGCCTGGTGCGAGGTGTACCTGCCCGGCGCCGGCTGGATCGGCCTCGACCCGACCTCGGGTCTGTTCGCCGGCGAGGGCCACATCCCGCTGGCCTGTAGCCCGGAGCCCTCTTCGGCTGCGCCGATCACCGGTGGGCTGGACGAGTGCGAGGTGGCGTTCGAGCACCTGATGAGCGTCGAGCGCGTGTGGGAGGCGCCGCGTGTCACCAAGCCCTACAGCGAGGCGCAGTGGCAGGCGATCCTGGCGCTGGGACGGCAGATCGACGATGACCTGCACAAGCACGATGTGCGCCTGACCATGGGCGGCGAGCCGACCTTCGTTGCCCTCGACTATCCCGATGACGACGAGTGGAACACCGCTGCGCTCGGGCCGAACAAGCGCCGTCTGGCCGCCGACCTGTTCTACCGCCTGCGCAACCATTACGCCCCCAGGGCACTGGTGCACTTCGGCCAGGGCAAGTGGTATCCGGGTGAGCAGTTGCCGCGCTGGTCGCTGAACTGTTTCTGGCGTCGCGACGGCGAGCCGCTGTGGCACGACCCCAGGCTGCTGGCCGACGAGAAGCGTGGTTACGGCGCCAGCGCCGACACTGCCGTGCGCTTCCTGGGAGCCCTGGCGGCGCGCCTGGACGTGGATGCCGGCAACGTTTTCCCGGCCTACGAGGACTGGTTCTATTACCTGTGGCGCGAGCGCAAGCTGCCGGACAACGTGACCCCCGATGATCCGAGGCTGAGCGACCCGCTGGAGCGTGAACGCCTGCGCAAGGTGTTCGACCAGGGGCTCGATGCCGTGGTGGGCCATGTCTTGCCGCTGGCGCGCCAGGTGGTCGGCGAGGGCTGGCAGAGCGGTCGCTGGTTCCTGCGTGACGAGCACTGCCGTCTGCTGCCGGGCGATTCGCCGCTCGGTTATCGTCTGCCGCTCGACTCGCTGCCCTGGGTCAGCCAGGCCGACTACCCCTACGTCAATCCGGTCGACCCCAGTCAGACACTGCCACCGCTACCCAGCCCGGCGCAGATCCAGCGGCAGTTGCGTGGGGTCTGGCGTGGCGCCAGTGCCAACGTGCAGAGTGCGCGCCCGGCCAGCGGGCAATCGGCCGCCGGTATCGTACGCACCGCGCTGTGCGCCGAGCCGCGTGAGGGCCGCCTGTATCTGTTCATGCCGCCGCTGGCGCATCTGGAAGACTACCTGGAGCTGGTCGCGGCCATCGAGGCGGTGGCGGCCGAGCTCAATTGTCCGGTTCTGCTGGAGGGCTACGAGCCGCCGCTCGACCCGCGTCTGCAGTATTTCCGCGTGACCCCCGACCCCGGCGTGATCGAGGTGAACATCCACCCGGCCGCCAGTTGGGATGAGCTGGTCGAGCGTTGCGAATTCCTCTACGAGGCGGCGCGGCAGTCGCGCCTGTCCAGCGAGAAGTTCATGATCGACGGGCGCCACACCGGCACCGGCGGGGGCAACCACTTCGTCCTTGGCGGGGCGACACCGGGGGATTCTCCCTTCCTGCGCCGCCCTGACCTGCTGCGCAGCCTGATCAGCTACTGGCACAACCACCCGTCGCTGTCCTACCTGTTCAGCGGTCTGTTCATCGGCCCGACCTCGCAGGCGCCGCGGGTGGACGAGGCGCGCAACGACGCCCTGTACGAACTGGAGATCGCTTTCGCGCAGATGCCCGAGCCGGGCCGCGACTGTCCGCCCTGGCTGGTCGATCGCCTGCTGCGCAACCTGCTGGTGGACGTCACCGGCAATACCCACCGTGCCGAGTTCTGCATCGACAAACTGTACTCGCCGGACTCCGCCAGTGGCCGCCTCGGTCTGCTCGAACTGCGCGCTTTCGAGATGCCGCCGCATGCGCAGATGAGCCTGGCCCAGCAACTGCTGCTGCGTGCATTGATCGCCCGTTTCTGGCAGGAGTCCTATCGCCCGGCGAAACTGGTGCGCTGGGGAACCGAGCTGCACGACCGCTTCCTGTTGCCGCACTTCGTCGAGCAGGACTTCGCCGACGTGTTGCAGGAACTGGCGGCCTTCGGTTATCCGCTGCGGGCCGAGTGGTTCGCCCCGCACCTGGAATTTCGCTTTCCCAAGGCCGGTGACTTCACGGTCAAGGGCATCGACCTGGAGCTGCGTCAGGCCCTGGAACCCTGGCACGTGCTGGGTGAGGAAGGCGCCATCGGCGGTACGGTGCGCTACGTCGACTCGTCGCTGGAACGGATGCAGGTGAAGGTCGGAGGCATGGCGCCGGATCGCTACGTGCTGACCTGCAACGGCATACCGGTGCCCCTGCGGCCCACCGGCAAGGTCGGTGAGTTCGTCGGTGGCGTGCGCTTTCGCGCGTGGCAACCGGCCAGTTGCCTGCAACCGACCATCGGCGTGCACGCGCCGCTGGTGTTCGACCTGGTCGATACCTGGATGCAGCGCTCGCTGGGTGGTTGCCAGTACCATGTGGCGCATCCGGGCGGTCGCAACTACGACAGCCTGCCGGTCAACGCCTACGAGGCGGAGAGCCGGCGCCTGGCGCGCTTCTTCCGTCTGGGCCACAGCCCGGGCAAGCGCCCGGCGATGCAGCCGATGGATAATAATGAACTGCCGATGACCCTGGATCTGCGACGCGTCTGATGTCGACTTCGTCCGCGGGAGGCTCGGCCGCGAATCGTCGCCGCTGCCTCCCGCGGATGGGATGAACGAACCTGTGTCACGCTGCACTGCCTTGCCACTGCCGAGCCTGCCATGCACGACCTGCTAGCCGATTACCCGCCCCCTGCCGGGGCCTACCACGAACTGCTCGACGCCAAGGGCAACGTGCGTCCGCACTGGCGCCGTCTGTTCGACCAACTGGCACGCAGTCGCCCGGAGCACCTGGCGCAGCGCGAAGCCATGCTGGCCCGGCAGATTCAGGAGAATGGCGTCACCTACAACGTCTACGCCGACCCCGAGGGTGCCGACCGGCCCTGGGAACTCGACCTGCTGCCCAACCTGATTCCGGCTGACGAATGGCAGCAGATCGCCGCCGGTGTGGCGCAGCGGGCAACCGTGCTCAACCGCGTCCTGGCCGATCTCTACGGGCCGCAGAAACTGATCGCCGAAGGGTTGCTGCCGACCGAGCTGGTGTTCGGGCACAACAACTTCCTCTGGCCCTGTCAGGGCATGCAGGCGCCTGGCGGCACCTGGCTGCACCTGTACGCGGTGGATCTGGCCAGGGCGCCGGACGGTCGCTGGTGGGTCACTGCCGACCGTACCCAGGCGCCGTCCGGCGCCGGTTATGCACTGGAGAACCGGCAGATCGTCTCGCGCGCTTTCCCCGAGCTGTACCGCGACCTGCGGGTGCAATACCTGGCCGGTTTCTTCCGTACCCTGCAGGACACCCTGGCACGCCAGGCGCCGAGCGGCGGCGAGACACCGCTGGTGGTGCTGCTCACGCCGGGGCGTTTCAACGAAAGCTACTTCGAACACCTGTACCTGGCGCGCCAGCTCGGCTATCCGCTGGTCGAAGGCAGCGACCTGACCGTGCGCGACGCCACCCTCTATCTCAAGACTCTGGCCGGCCTGCGCCGCGTGCATGCGGTGCTGCGGCGTCTCGATGACGACTACTGCGATCCGCTGGAGTTGCGCACCGACTCAGCCCTGGGCGTGCCCGGTCTGCTCGAAGCGGTGCGCCGTGGCCGCGTGCTGGTGGCCAATGCCCTGGGCAGCGGTGTGCTGGAGTCCCCCGGATTGCCCGGTTTCCTGCCGGCCATCAGCGAACACCTGCTGGGCGAAGAGCTGCTGCTGCCGTCCATCGCCAGTTGGTGGTGCGGTGAGCCACCGGTGCTGGAGGAGGCGCTGGAAAAACTCGACGAACTGCTGGTGCGCCCGGCCTTTCCCTCGCAGAGTTTCACGCCGGTGTTCGGTCGCGACCTGGACGAGACGCAGCGCGCCAGGCTGGCCGCACGGCTCAAACTGCGCCCCTATGCCTATGTGGCACAGGCGCGGGCCAAGCTGTCGCAGGCGCCGGTATGGGACGGCAGTGGCCTGCAACCGCGTGCCATCGGCATGCGTGTGTTCGCCGTGGCCAGTGCCGACGGCTACCGGGTGATGCCCGGTGGCCTGACCCGCGTGGCCGGCGAAGCCGATGCCGAGGTGGTCTCCATGCAGCGCGGTGGCGCGAGCAAGGACACCTGGGTGCTCGGCACCCGGCAGAGCGGTGGCGAGCCCTGGCAGACGCAGCGCACCCTGAGCACCGCCGACCTGGTGCGCAGCGACCCCTTCCTGCCCTCGCGGGTGGTGGAGAATCTGTTCTGGTTCGGTCGCTACGCCGAGCGTTGCGAGGACAGCGCGCGTCTGCTGCGCATCATGCTGGCGCGCTATGTCGATGACGACGATGATCCACAGGCACTGCAGAGCGCTCTGGCGCTGGCGCAAAGCCTGGGCCTGCTGGCCGGATCGGATGAAGGCGAGCTGGAAGAGCGCCTGTTGCAGGCGCTGCTGGGCGGCGACTGGCCGGCCAGCCTGCGCGCCAACCTGCAACGTCTGCAATGGGCGGCCGGCAGCGTGCGCGGCAAGCTGTCCCAGGCCAACTGGCAGGCGCTGGTCGAGTTGCAGCGTGAGGCGCAGCTGCTCGAAGGCCAGCCGGCCGATTTCGGCGAGTTGCTGGATTTTCTCAACCGCCTGCTGATGTCGCTCGCGGCGCTCTCCGGCTTCGCCCTCGACGACATGACCCGCGACGACGGCTGGCGCTTCCTCATGCTCGGTCGCTGCATCGAGCGCCTGCAATTTCTCTGCGACAGCTTCGCCGGCTTCCTGCGCAGCGGCTCGGCAACCGACCAGTCGGCGCTGGAGTGGCTGCTGGAGCTGGGCAACAGCAGCATCACCTATCGCACCCGCTACCTGGCTTCGGCGCAACTGATCCCGGTGCTCGACCTGCTCCTGCTGGACGAGCAGAACCCGCATGCCGTGATCTTCCAGCTGAGTAACCTGCTGCGCTCGCTGCAGGGGCTGCACGAGCGCTTCGAACTGCCGGCCGAGCGCTACCTGGTCTATCTGGAGCAGCAGTTGAGCGCATTCAGCCTGGCCAGTCTGGAAAATCCGCTGTTCGGTCCCGGCAGTACCCGCGCAGTGCTCGAAGGCCTGGCCGATCTGCTGGTGGCCATCAGCGAAGCCGTCGGATTGGTATCCGATCACCTCGGGCTGCGCTTCTTCGCCCACGTCGACGTCAGCCAGCGGACGCAATCCTCATGAGCAGTGCGCTGTATCAGATTCTTCACGACACCCATTACCGCTATTCGGCGCCGGTTTCCCTGGCCCAGCAACTGGCGCACCTGTGGCCACGCGAGTGCCCCTGGCAACGCTGCATCGAGCAGGAGTTGCGCATCGACCCGCAGCCCTGCCAGCGCCGCGATGGCCTGGATGTGTTCGGCAACCCGTTGACACGCCTGGTGTTCGAACGCCCGCACGAGGCCTTGAGCGTCAGTGCAAGGCTGCGTGTCGAGGTGCTGGCGCGCGCGCCGCTGGATCTGCACGACTCGCCGAACTGGGAGGCCGCCTGTGCCGCGCTCAGCTACGCCGGCAAACGCATGGAACCGGCTCTGCTGGAGGCTTCGCGCTACCGTTTCGAGTCACCCTACGTGCGTCTCAAGCAAGTGTTCGCCGACTATGCCGATGACTGTTTCACGCCCGGCATGCCGTTGTTGCAGGCAGGTCAGGCGTTGATGCAGAAAATCTTCGAGGAATTCAGCTTCGATGCCGCAGCGACCCAGGTGGCGACGCCGCTGTTGCAGGTGCTGGAGGAAAAGCGCGGGGTCTGCCAGGACTTCGCCCACCTGATGCTCGCCTGCCTGCGTTCGCGTGGTCTGGCGGCGCGTTACGTCAGCGGCTACCTGCTGACTCAGCCACCACCCGGCCAGCCGCGACTGATCGGTGCGGATGCTTCGCATGCATGGGTGTCGCTGTACTGCCCGCGTCAGGGCTGGGTGGATTTCGATCCGACCAACAACGTGCGTCCGGCACTGGAGCACATCACCCTGGCCTGGGGCCGGGATTTCTCCGATGTATCGCCGTTGCGTGGAGTGATCCTGGGGGGCGGCAGTCATGACCCGGAAGTGCAGGTGACGGTGCTGCCGCTGGGATGAGGGTGCCGTGGGAGACGTCCGCGGTGCGGCGCCCCCACAGGCGACGCTCGACTCAGTCGACCAGTTTCACGCTGCCTTTCATCAGCGAGTAGTGACCGGGGAAGGAGCAGAAGAAGCTGTAGTCCTCGCCTGCGGTCAGTTTGCTCACGTCGAAGGTGACCGAGGTGCTCTCGCCGCCGCCGATCAGGTCGGTGTGGGCGATGACGCGCGCGTCACCAGCCTTCAGGTAGCTGGCGCCGGGGCCTGCGCCGATGCCGTCGGCAGCGATCCCCGGCATGTCGGCGGTCTTGCTCAGCACCCAGTTGTGGCCCATGGCCGTCTTGGGCAGCGAGCCGACGTGCTTGAGGTTGACGGTGAAGGTCTTGCAGCTCTTGCTTACGGAGATGGCCTGAGTGTTGAAGGTCATCTGGTCGGTCGACTCGACGTCTACCGAGCACTCGGCAGCGAGCAGCGGCGTGCTGGCCAGGCCGAGCAGAGCCATCAGGGCAAGGTTACGCAACATCATGATTCCTCCGGATTCCATTGAGTCGGTAAGACTTCCGGAGAGTGGCACAGCATGAGCCATTGCGGAGTGCGACCGAAGGTCACGGCGGTTATTCAGACAAACTGTGGATAAGTGTGTGCGCAAGGTCTGGGAAGTCGTGGCTACGCCAGGCGTTTCGGGCTTTCTGGGCAGTTGGTCAGCTTTCGATCAGCGCTGCCGGCGCCGCTTGCGAGAAGCGAAAAACCCTTTGTAATGAAATGCTTCGCTGATCTGGCAAGCGGCTCCACGGATGAGTGGAACAGGTTCTGACACTATCCCCAGAAGCTGTGGAGGAGCCTGTGGACAAGGTTGGGGAAAGTCGTCTCGGCTGGCGCCCTTCGTGGGGCGCCAGTCGCTGAGTGAAAAACGATCAGTTGCCGCGTAGCGCTCGCCAGGCGCGCTGCGCCAGGCTGACCAGTGGCAGTGCCAGCAGCCCCGCCAGCACACCGAACAGGGCATTGAGCACGGTCGGGACGAGCATCGACAGTATGTGCCCGGCGTCGCGTGCCACCCATTCGGCGGCATGATGCACGGCGCCTTCCACCGGCGGCAGTCCGTGGCTGAGGATGCCGCCACCGACCATGAACATCGCGGCGGTGCCGACCACCGACAAGGTCTTCATCAACCAGGGCGCCAGACGCAGGATGCCGCGACCACAGGCCTGGGCCAGTGCACTGGCGCGCTGGCTGAGGTAGAGCCCGGCGTCGTCCAGTTTGACGATGCCGGCCACCAGGCCATAGACGCCGATGGTCATCACCAGAGCGATGCCGCTGAGCACCAGCACCTGATTGAGAAAACTGGCGGCCGCGACGGTGCCAAGGGTGATGGCAATGATTTCTGCCGAGAGGATGAAGTCGGTGCGCACGGCGCCGCGAATCTTGTCACGCTCGAATGCCACCAGGTCGACCTCGGGGTCGGCGATGGCATCCAGGCGAGCCTGTCTGCCGTCGTCGTCCTGGCGATGCAACAGCTTGTGGACGAGCTTTTCGGCGCCCTCGTAGCAGAGAAACAGGCCGCCGAGCATCAGTAGCGGCACCACCAGCCAGGGCGCCACGGCACTGACCAGCAGGGCGGCGGGTACCAGTATCGCCTTGTTCCACAGCGATCCCTTGGCCACCGCCCAGACTACCGGCAACTCACGGTCGGCACGTACGCCGGTGACCTGCTGGGCATTCAGCGCGAGGTCATCACCCAGTACGCCGGCCGTCTTGCGCGCGGCGATCTTGGTCATGGTGGCGACGTCATCGAGTACGGTGCTGATGTCGTCGATCAGGGCGAGCAGGCTGCTTCCGGCCATTTTGCGGCTTCCGTGGGGGGACAAGGCGCAGAGCGTAGCATTGCCCCCACCGTCTGCGTACAGCCTCAGATGGGCGCGCGATCCACCCACTTCGGCGCGGCGCTGGGGCGCCATTCGCTCAGGGCGTCGAGCAGTTCCCGGGGGCTGTCTGCGATCTGCAGCATCTCGCGGTGCTGAGGGCGGACGAAGCGCTCGGCGACCATGTGATCGAGAAAATCGCCCAGCCTGCCGTAGAAACCATTCACTTCCAGCAGACCGAGCGGCTTGGCGTGGTAGCCCAGTTGGCCCCAGGTCCAGACCTCGAACAGTTCTTCCAGTGTGCCGAGTCCGCCGGGCAGGGCGATGAAGGCGTCGGCCAGTTCGGCCATGCGCGCCTTGCGTGCGTGCATGCCGTCCACTACTTCCAGGCAGGTCAGGCCGCGATGGCCGATCTCGGCGCGTTCCAGGCTCTGTGGGATGATGCCGATCACTTCGCCGCCGGCGTTCAGTGCAGCATCGGCGACCACACCCATCAGGCCGACAGCGCCGCCGCCATAGATCAGGCGCAGGCCGCGCTGAGCCAGGTACTGGCCAAGCTCCTCGGCGGCCTGGCGATAGACGGGATTGGCGCCAGGGCTGGCACCACAGAAGACACAGACGCTACGCAGGGACATGTACGGGCTCCTTGACTGAATGCGTCAAGGGTAACGGCCCGCAGCGACGCGACCAAGAGTCAGAGGCGCGTATCAATGCCGCAGGCGTAGCTGGCGAGCAGTTGCTTGAGCAGGTCGTTTAGGTGCATGGCGCGGCTTCTCGAAGCGGACAGATGCTGGTCAGGCTAGTCCTGCCAAGGGCGTCGCGCCGTTAGATTGTTTCGATGATGGCGATAGCCGCCAGTCGATCAGACCAGCTCCATCGCGCTCATGCCGGCCAGGCCCAGCAGCACCACGCCGCAGGCGGCATAGGTCAGACGATGCCAGAGCAGCGAGGCCGCGCGGCGGAACCAGTCCACCAGGCCGGCGCAGATGAAGCACCACAGCAGCGACGAGACCATGAAGCCGGCGAAGAACACCGCCAGGTGCGTGGGTGTCGGCTGGGCGACTCCGATGGCCGCCATCGCACCGCCCATGGCGGCCCAGTAGACGATGTTCTGCGGGTTGGTCAGCGACAGGGCGGCGCCTGCGGCGAAGGCGCTACCCGCTGCGACCTGACCATCGTCACTGGGTTGCGGTGGACGATGAGCGTCACGCAGCGATTGATAACCGAGCCAGGCCAGATAGAGCGCGCTTGCCAGTGTCAGCGGATAGCGGATCTGGGCGCTGTCGAGCAGCAATGCCAGGCCGGTAAGACCCAGGGCGGCCCATGTCGCATCGCCTACCAGCGAGCCGATCTGTACCAGCAGGGCCGGTCTGTAGCCGTCACGCAGGCCACGCCGCAGGGTTTCACTGAAAACCGCGCCAGGGGCGGCGTTGAACACGAAACCAAGCAGCATGGCGGCGAGGAAGAAGCTGAACATCGAGCATCCTTACTAGGCAGGGAAACGAAGGCTACTCGCCCAAGCAGGCGGCGTGCCAGGTGGTGAAAATAAAGTTTTCCACGAAGCCTGTGGGAATAGCTGTGGATAAGCTGGTGGTGTGTGTCTGTACGGCTGAGATGACGCCGTTCTCAGGGGGCTGATGAAGATTTGATCAGTGCCGTTTTTCCTTTCCATACAGAGGGTTGACAGGTTTTGGGGAAGCTGTGGCCGAGTCCTGCGGTTGTCCACGAGAGCTGTGGGCGATGTTGTTGATAACTTATGTAAGCATCGCTGTAGCCCCTGCTTTGCGGGCGCTTCAGCGCTTTGGTGGGTTTTTGATCAGGTGTCTCGTGACAAGGGACTGAGGTCGTTTGGCGCGAAGTTGTCCAGTGTTTTTTGGGCCTCGGCAACAATGGCGGTGGATTATCCACGGAATATGTTGATCACCCTGTGGGTAAGCTGGTGGCAGATTGTGCCGGCTCCCTTCGCGTCGGGTGTTCAGGCTGCTGTCGAGCTTTTCGCCAGCCTAGTCGCCGGGCAGTGCTCCAAGCTGGGTGGAGCGTCCCAGCAGCTGCAAGGCACGATCCGGATAGTCGGTGATCAGGCCGTTGACGCCCATCTCCAACAGCTGGCGCATGCTCGGTTGCTCGTTGATCGTCCACAGCTGCACGTGCAGGCCGCGTGACTGGGCATTGCGAATCAGGCGGGACGTGGCCAGGTTCAGGCCGCTGTGCTGCGGGGGAATCTGCAGCACGGGGTAGGAGGGTGACAGCAGGTCGCTCAGCCCCAGCCAGTTGAGCGCCAGCAGCAGGCGTACCGAGAGCGGGCCGGCGGCGGTAGCGACTTCCGGACAGAGCTGGCGAAAGCGTTGCAGGCTGCGTTCGTGGAAGCTGCCGACTATCACCCGGTCGAGCTGGTCGTAAGCCGCCAGCATTTCGCACAGCATGGCCTCCATGCCGACATCGGGCACCTTGATTTCGAGGGCCTTGGGCATCAACGGAAAACGCTCGAACACCTCTGCCAGAGTAGCGATGCGTGTGCCTTGGCCTCGGTAGGGGTAGCTCTGGCCACCATCGGCCGTCCATTTGTAGCCGGCGTCGAGCGCTTGCAGTTCGGCCAGGCTGTAGTGCGCGACCGGCCCCTGGCCATTGGTGGTGCGCTCCAGTGTTTCATCATGAATCACCACCAACCTGGCGTCCCGGCTCAGGTGCAGATCCATCTCCAGAATGTCGACGCCGAGGGCGGCGGCCCGCTCGAAGGCGAACAGGGTGTTCTCGGGCCACAGGCCCATGCCGCCGCGATGGGCGATCACCAGAGGGCGTTCGCCCAGATCTTCCAGTACCGCAGGCATGCTCACCGGGCGACTGGTCAGCGCCAGTACCAGCAAGACGATGCCGATCAGCAGCAGTGGAATGATCAGAAATCGGGTGAGGCGCAGCATGGGCAGGGTCTCGAAACCGGTTCGGGACTTTGTGCCCCACTACAGGGGCATTGGCAAGCGCTACGGCTGACGTCGGTAGGGTGTGCTGCGCGCACCGCAAGTATCCGCGATGGGCGAGTTGGTATGGCGCACCCTACGGGGGTAGAGTGCGCCACGGCGGCCGCGATGGGCTGCGAGTCTTCAGCTGGCCAGCAGCCAGACACCCGTCGCTGCCGATGCCGCACCGGCGATGCGCACCAGCGGAGCTGCCGCTTGCGGCAGGAAGCGCACCAGGGCGAAGCCGACGGCATGCAGTGCGGCGGTGGCGACGATGAAGCCGATGGCATAGCCGAAGGGGCTGGCCAGCTCCGGCAGCTCCAGGCCATGTGCGACGCCATGGGTGAGGGCGAATACGGCGGTCAGCGCCATGGCTGTCGCCATTGGCAGGCGCGCCGCCACGGCCACCAGCAGGCCGAACGCCAGTACCGAGCCGGCGATACCGGTCTCCATCAGCGGGATTTCCACCCCGGCAAAACCCAGCAGGCCGCCAACCAGCATGGTGCCGACGAAGGTCAGCGGCAGCGCCCAGCGTGCAGCGCCGCTTTGCTGCGCGGCCCACAGGCCGACGGCGAACATCGCCAGCAGGTGATCGAGGCCGAACAGCGGGTGCGCCAGACCGGCCATGATGCCTTCGTGGCCGTGCCCGGGATGGGCGAACGCCAGTGCGGGGGTGCAGAACAGGGCGATGGCGTAGAGGGTTTTGCGCAGATTCATGTGAGTCTCCTTGAAATGGGAATCAGGCCGCCGTGAGCATGCCCTGGCGTTCGATGAAGGCGATGATCTCGTCGAGACCCTGGCCGACCTTCTGGTTGCTGAAGACGAAGGGTTTGTCGCCGCGCATCTTCAGGGTGTCGCGCTCCATGACTTCCAGCGAGGCGCCGACCATTGGTGCCAGGTCGACCTTGTTGATCACCAGCAGATCGGATTTGCAGATACCCGGCCCACCCTTGCGCGGCAGCTTGTCGCCGGCCGACACGTCGATCACGTAGAGCGTCAGGTCGGACAGCTCGGGGCTGAAGGTGGCGGACAGGTTGTCGCCACCGGATTCGACGATGATCAGATCCAGGCCGGGAAAGCGGCGGTTGAGCTGTTCGACGGCCTCCAGATTGATCGAGGCGTCCTCGCGAATGGCGGTGTGCGGGCAGCCGCCGGTCTCCACGCCGATGATGCGCTCGGGTTCCAGCGCCTCGTTGCGCACCAGGAACTGGGCGTCTTCCTGGGTGTAGATGTCGTTGGTGACCACGGCGATGTTGTAGCGTTCGCGCAGGGCACGGCACAGAGCCAGGGTCAGGGCGGTCTTGCCGGAACCGACCGGGCCGCCGATGCCGACACGCAGGGGTTGGCTGTTCATTTCTGGGTTCCTCGTCAGGAGCGGAAGAGACGCGAGTACTGGCGCTCGTGCGCCATGCTCGCCAGGGCCAGGCCGAAGGCGGCGCTGCCCCAGTGTTCGGGGGAAAGGGTGACGGCCTGTTGCTGGGCGGCATCGAGCTGCGGCAGCAAGCGACTGGTCAGGCGCTGGGCGGCCTGCTGGCCCAGCGGCAGTACCTTCATCAGCACGGCGAGCTGGTTTTCCAGCCAGCCCCAGAGCCAGGCGGCCAGGGCATCGTCCGGTGTGATGCGCCAGACGCGTGCGGCCAGTGCCCAGGCCAGGGCAAGGCCCGCTTCTTCCTGGGTCTCGAGCAACGCGCGTGCGGCCTCGTCCAGCTCCGGCAGGCCTTCGAGCAACTGCCGCAGCGAATAACCCATCTGCCGGCTTTCCAGTGCCAGCTCCCGGGTTTCGCGGCTGGCACGATGCTGCTCGGCCAGCACCTGCAACTGCGACCAGTCGCCTGCATCCGCTGCGCGGCAGTGGGCCAGCAGCAGCGGCGCTTCGAAGCGGGCGAGGTTGAGTGCGAGTTGATCGGCCAGCCAGCGCTCGGCGCTATCGGCATCGCTGATCAGGCCACTGTCGATGGCCCACTCCAGGCCCTGCGAGTAGCTGTAGCCGCCAATGGGCAGCTGTGGGCTGGCCAGGCGCAGCAATGCCCAGGCCGGTTTCATGCTGTGGCCACGATGCGCATGGCGCACCCTGCGCAGCCGTTCATGGGCGTACACCGAACTGGTGCAGGCGTGGCCCGTAGTTGAATTCTTCGTCACCGTGATGGGAATGGTGGTGACCACCGCCGTAAGCGCCCTGCTCGGGCTGGTAGGGCGCCTCCACGGCTTCGACCGTGGCACCGAGTTGTTCGAGCATGGCCTTGAGTACGTAGTCGTCGGGCAGGCGCAGCCAGCCTTCGCCCAGTTGCAGGGCCACATGGCGGTTGCCCAGGTGGTAGGCCGCACGCATCAGCTCGAACGGGTTGGCGCAGGTGACGTGCAACAGCGGTTCGGACTTGGCGCGCACGCGCACGATGCGTCCGTCCCTGGCTTGCAGGCATTCACCATCGGCCAGGGCCGGTTGGCCACGTTCGAGGAACAGTCCGACTTCTTCACCTGTGGTGGTGAAGCAGCGCAGGCGCGTCTTGCTGCGGGCTTCGAAGGTCAGTTCCAGTTCGGCGTCGAAGGTGGTCTGCGGCGCGATTCGGGCGTGGATAACCAGCATGTGCATCTATTCCGGGGCAATGTGCCCGGAAATAGTGCAAGTGGCTTGCCAAGGCCGCAGAGTGCCGCAGCACGGCGCATTTCTGCTGCCTGTGGATAACTTGGCAGGGCAGTCAGGATTTTTTGGTGCGTTTCCCGCGAGCGTGCACTCTTGTGGTGCTGGCTGGGTCGCCGGTTTGCCCAGCCCCTGCCAGTGCTTGCCTCCCACCATGATGAAGCGCAGTTGCTGGATGATCTTGGCTTCGGCGCTGAGGTGCGCAGGCAGGGTCTCGGCAGGCGGGTCGATCAGTTCGGGCAGGGTGGCGAAGACCGTCTTGACCACCAGGTCGAGACCACGTCGAGCGCTGCGTCGTCGAGGTGCGGCATGCGGTTCATCAGCTTGAGGTCGGCGGCCAGGTCGCTGGTGATGCGTTCGCGCAGGGCGGTGATGGCCTGGCGTACGGGTTGGGAGCCACCGTATTGCTCGCGTGCGAGGAACAGGAACTGGCCATGGTTGGCGGCCACTTCGGCAAGGAAGATGCGTACCGAGGCGTCGATCATGCCGCGCATCTCGAACTCGTGGCGGCGCACCTGGCGGATCGCCGCGCGGAAGGTTTCACCCACTTCCGCCACCAGGGCCAGGCCCAGTTCGTCCATGTCGGCGAAGTGGCGATAGAAACCGGTGGGCACGATACCGGCGACCCGTGTCACTTCGCGCAGGCTCAGGCTGCCGAAACCCCGGCCGCTCTCCATCAGGGTGAGTGCGGCATCCATCAGGGCCTGGCGGGTCTGCTGCTTCTGTTCGGAGCGTGGTGTCATGCGAAATAGGGTCACTGAGCGATGGCGCACTCTAGCAAATGCAGGCGGTGAGCGTCGAACCGCATCCCGAATTCCAGTGTACAAGTGTTGACTGAATGCGGGACGCCTGCGAGCATTGTGAACACTTGTTCACTGGAAAGGCATGATGGCTCTGATTCCCCTGTCTCTCGCTCGCTGCCTGCGTGGCCCGTTACAGCCGCTGCGCTATCTGTGTCGCGCTGGCTGGCTCCGCGAAGCCGACGTCGATCTTGTCCTGCGCCTGGTTCATCCGGTCTTGCGTCTGAACCGGATTCACACCCGTGTCGAGGCGCGGCGCTGGGTCGCCGAAGACATGCTGGCGCTGACCCTGCGCTGCAATGGCAACGCCCGTGGCTGGCGCGCGGGGCAGCATGTGCAGTTGCATCTGGAACAGGATGGCGTACGCCATGGACGCAGTTACAGCCTGACGGCGGTGATGCCCGATGGACGCATCGAACTGGCGATCAGACGTCAGCCGGGCGGGCGCCTGTCCAACGCCGTGCTCGACAAGGTCGAAGTCGGGCAGGTGCTGGAGCTGGCGCCTGCTTTCGGCGAGCTGCGATGGCCGGATGATGTTCGACCGGTGCTGCTGGTCGCTGCCGGAAGTGGTATCACACCGCTGCTGGGACTGCTGCGTGATGCCCTGGGCCGTGGTTTCAGTGCGCCGGTGACGCTGCTGCACCAGGTGCGCGGGCATGCCCAGCGTGCCTATGTCGAGGAGTTGCAGGCGCTGGCCGAGCGTCATCGCAATCTGCACGTGCGCTGGGCGTTGAGCGGTGAGGCCGATGGGCGTCTCAGCGAAGCGGGCCTGGCCGAACTGCCGGGAGCCCATCTGCTGGGTTGTGGCCCGCACGGCTTCGTCGAGCAATTGCGGCTGTGGTGGCGGGCGGGCGAGCGGGGCGGCAGCCTGCAACTGGAGAGCTTCACCCCTCTGCGTGCGGTGCCTGTGGAAGTGGGGGGCAAGTGCGCCTCGGTTTCGCCCGCAGCCGTCGACAGGTGGCGGGCAACACGGCCCTGAGTCTGCTGCAACAGGCCGAGACCAACGGTCTGCGTCCGGCCCATGGGTGTCGGCAGGGCATCTGCGCCAGTTGTACCTGCATGCTGCTGGCCGGCACCGTGCGCGATCTGCGCAGTGGTGAACTGTTCGCCGAGCCTGGGCAGCCCATTCGTCTGTGCGTCAGCGCCCCGCATGGGGATGTGGAGATCGACCTGTGAATACCCGTCCGGATCGTGAGTTGAGTCCCGCCGAACTCGATGCCTTCGGCCAGGAGCTGGATGCCTTGCGCCAGCGCACCCTGGCCGACCTGGGGGAGGCCGACGCTCGCTATATCCGCCGTGTGCGGGGGCCGTGCGGCTGTGCTGCTGGAGCGGCCGTGCGCTGCTGATGCTGGGCTGGTTCCCACCGACCTGGCTGCTCGGAACCCTGCTGCTTGGCCTGGGCAAGATTCTCGAGAACATGGAGTTGGGCCACAACGTGATGCACGGCCAGTACGACTGGATGAACGATCCGGAATTCGCCGGGCGCCCCTACGAGTGGGACATCGTCGGCCCGGCCGATTTCTGGCGACACACCCATAACCACGTGCATCACACCTACACCAATGTGCTGGGCATGGATGACGACGTCGGCTATGGCGTGGTGCGCCTGTTCCCCGAGCAGCGCTGGAAGCCTTTCTACCGCTGGCAGCCGTTGTGGGTGACGATCCAGGCGCTGCTGTTCCAGTACGCGGTGGCGATCCAGCATCTGCGCCTCGACAAGCTGGTCAAGGGGCGCATCAGCGCGGATGAGGTGCGCCCGCTGGCCCGCCAGTTCGGGGCCAAGCTGGCGCGGCAATGGGGCAAGGATTACCTGGCGTTCCCCTTGCTGGCGCTGCTGCTCGGGGCCAATGCCGTGGCGGTATTGGCGGGCAATCTGGTGGCCAACCTGCTGCGCAACCTGTGGACGTTCCTGGTGATCTTCTGCGGGCATTTCACCGAGAAGGCGGCGGTGTTTCCACCCGAGATACTGCAGGGCGAGACGCGTGGGCACTGGTATCTGCGCCAACTGCGCGGATCGAGCAACCTGTCCGGCGGGCCGCTGCTGCATGTGCTTACCGGCAACCTCAGCCATCAGATCGAACACCACCTGTTCCCCGACCTGCCGGCGCGGCGCTATGCCGAACTGGCCCGTGAGGTGCGGGTGATCGCCGAGCGTTATGATCAGCACTACAACTGCGGGACGTTGGCGCGCCAGTTCTGGACGGTTCTTCGGCGCATCTGGATCTACCGCCTGCCGCCGGTTGGCGTTCACCCATGAAAAAAGCCCGGCTCGTGCCGGGCTTTGCGGGGTTGGCCATAAGATCAGGCCACTTTATTGCGGTCGATCATGCGCCCGATCAGTCGGTCGGAGCCGCCGTCGGCGACGATGTTGCCGGCCTCGCCCTTGTTGCGGTCGATCATGCGCTCGATCAGCCGGTCGGAGCCGCCGTCGGCGACGATGTTGCCGGCCTCGCCCTTGTTGCGGTCGATCATGCGCTCGATCAGCCGGTCGGAGCCGCCGTCGGCGACGATGTTGCCGGCCTCGCCCTTGTTGTGGTCGATCATGCGCTCGATCAGTCGGTCGGAGCCGCCGTCGGCGACGATGTTGCCGGCCTCGCCCTTGTTGTGGTCGATCATGCGCTCGATCAGTCGGTCGGAGCCGCCGTCGGCGACGATGTTGCCGGCTTCGCCCTTGTTGCGGTCGATCATGCGCTCGATCAGCCGGTCGGAGCCGCCGTCGGCGACGATGTTGCCGGCCTCGCCCTTGTTGCGGTCGATCATGCGCTCGATCAGACGATCGGAGCCGCCATCGGCGACGCTCAGGACGCTCGCCTGCTGGGCGTTGTCCTTGGCTTCACCAACCAGGGGAGCGGGTGCGCTGTTCGGCAGGGCGAAGGCGCTGGTGGTCAGAATGCTCAGTGCAAGAGCGGTCAGAGTCAGTTTGCTTTTCATGTTCGTTTCTCCCGTCGATGGGCTGATTGAAGTGGCTACGGGATCAATGTTAGGGACTTGCCGGCAGATAAGAACTTGACTGACCTGATAGTGAACATCGACGCCTTCAATACTTGATCGGAGGGCTCTGGGACGCTGGTTACGGCGCAGTGTCAAGGGGTGCCGGGACGGTCTTTCCAGTATCGCGCTGGCGGTCTGGCGCGCGTATGCTTGGCGACTTTTGACGGGGCGTCGTCGATCCACGCCCTTCTCCAGGCAGTCCGGAGGCTGATTCATCGATGCTCGCGGCACAGGCAATCCTGCCGATTTTCGCTCTGATCGTGCTCGGCTACATGCTGGGGTGGCGCCAGTGGCTTACCGCCGAGTCTGCGGCGGGGTTGGCCAACATCACCTTCAAACTGTTCATGCCGACGCTGCTGTTCGCCGGCATTGCCAAGGCTTCGCTGGCCGAGGGGCTGTCGCCAGCGCTGCTGCTGGCCTACTACCTGCCGGTGTTGCTGGTGTTCGTTCTGGTCAATGCGCTGGCCCACTGGCGGCGCGGCAGTGCTTCACCGCTCGGGCTGGTTGCGGCGTTCTCCAACAACGTGCTGGTGGGGATTCCGCTGATCGCCAGCCTGATGGGGCCCGATGCGCTGGTCTACGTCTTCGCCATCCTGGTGCTGCACAGCCTGACGCTGTTTTCCCTGCACAGTTTCTACGCCGCTCTGGGCAGCCAGGAGCGCGTCGATGGCCGCGCGCTACTGAAGAATCTGGCCAATCCGATGATCATCGGTCTGCTACTGGGCGCGCTGCTCAATATCTCTGGGCTGGTGGTGCCGGACAGTCTCTGGCGTGTGGTCACCTGGCTGGGACAGGCGGCATTGCCCTGTGCGCTGATCGTGCTGGGTGCCAGCCTGTCGCGTTATCGCCTGCGTCCGACGACGGAGGCCTGGGGGCTTACCTTCGCCAAGCTGGCGCTGTTCCCGGCCATGGTGTGGCTGTCGAGCGGGCTGCTGCCAGGGCTCAACGACTCGGCACGCACGGTGCTGGTGCTGCTGGCGGCCTGTCCCAGTGGCGTCAACGTCATGGCTTTCTGTCGCAATGCCGATGACAACCGCAGCGTCAGCGCAGCGATTTCCCTGTCGACGCTGTTGTCTGCGCTGACGCTGCCGTTATGGATGATGGTGATGGGGGTTTGAAGCGCCGTGCTGACGTTGCTCGACTCGCTCGCGTCGTGCTGCTGGATGCAAAGGTCGGGCGATGTCACTGCCGTTCTTCTGCTTCCTTCAGCGCCTCATGGGCTGGCGCGGCATAGATGCCTACCTCGACCGCCAGTTCCATCACGCGCGGCAGGTCGCTGGCGTATACCAGCACCGCTTGCAGTTCATCGTCCAGAGGCTCGCTGAAGTCCAGCAGCACGTAACCGCCGGTTTCCGGCGACAGGGCCGAGAGTTGTACCTGGATGCGGTTCAGGGCCTTGAGCGGCTCGGTCTTGGCCAGTTGCTTGGCCTTGAGCACGAACTGCACCTGCGGCCCGAAGGATTCGGTGATGCGCTGGAACAGTTCTTCGTAGGTATCGGCCTGGAACAGCACGGTATCCGGCAGGCTGCCGACCACCACCCATTCACCGAGGGGAATGGGGAAGTCGTCGTCGTAGTTGATGTCCGGGTTGGCGGCGAGGAAGGCGGCCGGGTCGGCATAGGCCTGGGCCGCCTCGTCGGCGATGCGTGCGATCTCGTCCTCGGGCAGGCAGCCGGAGCTTATCTTGGCGATCAGTTCTTCCAGCTGGGCTTTCATCGTGCGGTTCCTCAAAATCAAAAAGTGAGCTGTAAGCAAAGCCTGCGTATGTGGAGGTCTTGCGAGCCAGAGTCCTGCAAGTCAAAAACAGGCGAGAAAGCGGAGTGTACTTTTGTACATGAGCATTTCGAGCCTGTTTTTAACGCAGCAGGGCCGACGCGCAGCAGACCGTCACCCGTAGCGTTTCTTGGCTTCGATGGCCAGGCCACTACCAATGCTGCCGAAGGTGTTGCCTTCCACGCTGCGCGCATTCGGCAGCATCGCCGCCACGCTCTGGCGCAGCGCGGGTACGCCGCTGGAGCCGCCGGTGAAGAACAGGGTGTCGACCTGGTTGGCGTCGACGCCTGCGTCAGCGAGCAATTGCCTGAGGCTGGCGCGGATGCGCTCGAGCAGCGGCTCGATGGCGTTCTCGAACAGCGGCCGGGTCAGTTCGGCGACCAGGCCCGGCTCCACGCGCGACAGGTCGATGGGGCGTGCGTCCTGCTCGCTCAGGGCGATCTTGCTGTCTTCCACCTGCATGGCCAGCCAGTGTCCGGCGCGCTGTTCGATCAGACCGAACAGGCGGTCGATACCCGTGGCATCGACGATGTCGTAGCGCATGTTCTGCAGGGCAAGCTGGGTCTTCTGCGCGTACAGCGCGTTGATGGTGTGCCAGGTGGCCAGGTTGAGGTGGTAGCTGGTGGGCATGAAGGCGTCGCTCTTCATCCGGCTGCCATAGCCGAACAGCGGCATCACGCCAGCCAGTGACAACTGCTTGTCGAAGTCGGTACCACCGATGTGCACGCCGCCGGTGGCGAGTATGTCGTCCTGGCGTTCGGCCAGGTGATGACGTTCCGGTGCCAGGCGTACCAGGGAGAAGTCCGAGGTGCCGCCGCCGATGTCGACGATCAGTACCAGCTCCTCGCGGCGCAGGCCCGACTCGTAGTCGAAGGCGGCGGCGATGGGTTCGTACTGGAACGACACGTCCTTGAAACCGAGCTTGTGTGCCACGGCCACCAGGGTGTTCTGCGCCTCCTGGTCGGCGACCGGGTCGTCGTCGACGAAGAACACCGGGCGGCCCAGCACCACCTCTTCGAAGGTCCGTTCGGCATGCGCTTCGGCGCGCTTCTTCAACTCGCCGATGAAGAAGCCGAGCAGATCCTTGAACGGCAGGGCGCTGCCCAGCACGGTGGTTTCGCTTTTCAGCAGCTTGGAGCCCAGCAGGCTCTTCAGCGAACGCATCAGGCGTCCTTCATAGCCTTCCAGATACTCGTGCAGGGCCAGGCGGCCATAGACGGGGCGGCGTTCTTCGGTATTGAAGAAGACCACCGACGGCAGGGTGATCTTGCCGTCTTCCAGTGGCAGCAGGCTGTCCTGGTCGGGACGCAACCAGCCAACGGTGGAGTTGGAAGTGCCGAAGTCGATGCCGCAGGCACGAGCGGGAGTGGAAAAGGACATGGTACGGGCAGCCAGAAAGATTACCGGGGAGAGTGACGACGTCGCATGGCGACGACCCCGAAGGTGACGGCCCGTTACGGAGGCCGGCAAAAAACGGCCGCGTATTCTATGCCAGAGCGGCGTTTCGTGCCGCTCTTTCAGCGCCGATCAGGATGGCAGGTCGATGTTCTCTTCGCGCTTGTGCTTCCACTGCGTCCATTCGAACCCCAGCACCACCAGCAACGACAGGGCGAAGGGCAGCAGCAGGTAGAAACAGCGGAACACGATCAGCGCCGCCAGGACGTCGGAGGCGGGGATTTCCGGCAGGGCGGCGAGGAAGGTCACTTCCAGCACGCCGAGGCCGCCCGGGGCGTGGGACAGCAGGGCGAGGGAGAAGGAGGCGAGGAAGACGCCGAGCACCACCAGATAGCCCGGGTGATTGTCGGCCGGCAACGCGAAATAGATGATCGCCGCCGCACACAGCAACTCCAGCGGGCCGGCCAGCAACTGACGGCCGACGATGGGCAGGCGCGGGTATTCGACGCGCAGTTTGCCCAGCGTCCAGGGTTTGAACTGACGCCACGAGCCGAGCACGTAGAGTCCGACGAAGGTCAGCAGAACGGAGCCGATGACCACCGATATCAGCGGGGTGACGTTCATGACGCGGTGGATCAGGTCGGGTTGGGCGATCAGCACGCAGCCACTGGCAAAGATGGTGCCGAGGGCGAAGGTGAAGGAGCAGAAGACGATGAGGATGCCGATTTCCTGGGGGGTCAGCCCTTTGGTGCGGTAGGCCCGGTAGCGCACGACTGCCCCGGAAAACACCGAGGCGCCGATATTGTGTGCCAGGGCATAGGTGGTGAAGGAGCAGAGGGTGATGAAGCGCCAGGATATCTTGCGGCCCAGGTGGGCGACGGCGATGCGGTCGTACCAGGCCAGTGCCCAGTAGGCGCCGAGGGTGGCGCCGGCTGCCATCAGCCAGTTCATGTGGCTGATCGCCCGCAGGCTGTCGGCGATCTCGTCGAGGGAGATATTGCGTAGTTCGCGGTACAGCAGGAAGCAGGACAGCACTACAGCGCCAAGACCAATCAGCGACCAGATCAGATCGCTGCGTTTCAGTTTGGGTTTGGCTTCAACGACGGACACTGCAACTCCTCACTCGATAGGCCCACGAGGTGGTGAAGACGGGCCGTATGCCCCTATCGAGGCTACTGTTCATCGGCTTTGTGGGCCGGTTGTGCGGGCGCGCGGACGTGTCATGCCCGCTCAGCGCGCTGCGCAGTATCACGGAGGCGCGGCAGATGCTCAACCGCTATGCGCATTTGCGGCGTTACCGAGTATGTCCTCGCAGGGGGTGTGGGTATGCGCGAGTGACTCGATCACTCAGAGCCAGGCCAGAGTGATCGCGGCCAGCACCGCGTAGCGCCCGGCCTTGGCCAGGGTGACGATGAGCAGGAAGCGCCACAGCGGCTCACGCATCACCCCGGCGACCAGCGTCAGCGGATCACCGATCACTGGCATCCAGCTTAGCAGCAGTGACCAGCGGCCATAGCGGGCATACCAGGTCTGGGCCTGCTGCAGGCGTGCCTCGCCCACCGGAAACCAGCGACGCTGGCGATAGTGCTCCAGCGAGCGGCCGAGCAGCCAGTTGACCCAGGAGCCCAGCACGTTGCCGGCGGTCGCGACTGCGAGCAGTGCCCAGGTGGCATGTGCGCCGCCGAGCAGCAGCGCCACCAGCACGGCCTCCGATTGCAGGGGCAGCAGGGTGGCGGCGAAGAAGGCGGAGAGGAACAGGCCCAGGTAGGCGGAGGTAGCCAGCATGGGGCAGGCGGGTCAGGACTGGCGTTCCTGAGGGGTGGCCATGATCTCTTCGAGGCTGAGTCCGGTCAGGCCGTGAATGGTTTTCCACAGGTAGTAGAAGATGGCCATCAGCATGATCATCGAGGGAATGGCGATCATCGGATAGCTGAGCAGGGTCATGCGCCCGAGTTCGTCGTTGAACGCCTCGGTGCCTGCCGGGCTGATGACGATCCACTTGGCCAGCACGTAGT
Organism: Ectopseudomonas oleovorans; assembly: GCA_045291465.1. GTDB lineage: Bacteria > Pseudomonadota > Gammaproteobacteria > Pseudomonadales > Pseudomonadaceae > Aquipseudomonas > Aquipseudomonas oleovorans_B. Next base: position 1,221,684 of record CP152345.1, read on the forward strand.
TCATGAACGAGGAAAAGAAGAAGGTTCCGCTGAGCCAGTAGGTGGCGCGCATCAGGCGCGTTTCGAAGTGTTCGACATGGCCGCCCTGTTCCAGGCGCTCGTGAATCCTGTCGACATTGAGCACCGACTTGTTGAACAGCAGGGTGCGGATCAGTGGGTAGCGGGTGCGTGTCGAGACCAGCACGGCGATACCGATCAGGCCGGGGATCAGTGCTTCCTTGACCGCCAGCCACTGGGTGTCGAGCTTGAGCAGACCGATGCCGCCGGTCAGCGCGACGCTGATCAGACCGAGCAGGGCGATGAAGTTGAACTTGCGGTACTTGATCAGTTCGAAGGCGCCCCAGGCCAGGGGGAAGGCCAGCGCCAGGATCAGCGCGCCGTCGGCGCCCAGGCGGTGCTCGCCGCTCAGCTTCATCAGGATGAAGGAGGGAATCAGGATGCTGATGGCCAGGTCGATCAGGGGGCGAGGCTTGTGCGTCGGGGTACGGCTGTCTGTCGTGGAGGTCATGGCGGCTGGAGTCTGCATTGGAGGCCAGATGATCGCCTGCCTGAGGCGCCAGAGCTAGCCCGGCTGTCGTTATCGAGTGTGAAAAAGTATGAGCCGACAGCTTGGCGACAGGCGCGATGCGCATGCCGATGTGATGCTAAAGTGATGGCATTGGTTGGGAGGTCTCCATGCCAAGAGCCGCTGCTGTGTTCTGCCTGTTGTCGAGCGTCGCCATGTCGATGCCGGCATCGGGCTGGGCGCGTGATTGCGTTGGCCTGGTGCCGGCGAGCAGCTCGGCATTCTGGCGCGAGTTGGAGGCCGGGGCGCTGCAGGCCGCACAACATCTCGAACTGGAGCTGTACACCCGTGGCCCCAGTCAGGAGGGCAGTGTCGAGGTGCAGTTGCAACTGATCGAGCGGATCGTTGCGCGAGGTTGCCGGGCACTGGTCATCGCGCCCGCCGGGGATGCCATTGCGCAGCGAGTCGCCACGCTGCGCGAGCAGGGCATCGCCACGGTTTACGTCGACCGGGACATTGCGGGGCAAGAGGCATACGCCCTGGTGGCCACCGATAACTTTCTTGCCGGACAGCTGGCCGGGATGCAACTGGCCGAGCTGCTGGGTGGTCAGGGCAGGGTTGCCCTGTTGCGCCTGCGGCAGAACCTGCAATCGACGCAGGAGCGCGAGCGCGGTTTTCTCCTCGCCGCCAGGGCTGGCGGCTTGCAGGTGGTCTTCGATGCCTACCTGGGCGATGACCGGCAGAGTATCGCCGAGGCTCTGGACAGACAGATGCCTATGCTCGATGGCCTGTTCTGTCCAAACGGCAGCAGCACCCGTGCCACGCTGGCGGCGTTGCGCCAACTGGGCAAGGCCGGGCAGGTGGCTTTCGTCGGTTTCGATGGTGGCGATCTACTGCTCGACGCGTTGCGCCAGGGGCAGATTCAGGCACTGCTGATGCAGCAGCCGCAGGCCATGGGCGAACAGGCGGTGCGCCTGGCTCACAGGGCGCTGCGAGGCGAGCCCGCAGCCTCGCGTTTCGAGCTGCTGCTGGAGCCTCGGCTACTGCGCGCCAGCGATCCGGCCGAGCCGGAGCGACTTTGGTGATGGACGGGGTTGCCGTTTATCATCCGCCTCCAGGCTGTGCGGCAAGACGCGCCGTAGACGGTGACGAACGATGATCAAGATGTGCAGAACCGGTGTCCTGTTGCTGCTCTGCGGCCTGAGCACGGCCCTGTGCGCGATCGAACTGCGGCTGTATACCGAAGATTACCGTCCATTCAGCTACCTCGAAGACGGCAAGCCGAGCGGGATGGCCGTGGCGCTGGTCGAAGAGCTGATTCGGCGAACCGGTGATTGCGCGCACATCGAACTGGTGCCCTGGACGCGTGGTTACCACCAGGTTCGTCAACAGGCCGATACGGCGCTGTTCTCCACCGTGCGTACACCGTCACGTGAAGCACTGTTCCAGTGGGTCGGACCGATCGCACGCGGGCAGACGCGCTTCTACAGCCTGAAGGATGCGGGCATCCATATCCGCAGTCTGGAGGAGCTGCGGCAGGTCGGGGTGCTGGCCGTACCCAAGCAGTGGTACAGCTACGAGCTGCTGGCCGAGCAGGGGCTGGACAATCTCTATGGTGTTTTCACCCCGCAGGACATGCTGCGGATGTTCCGTCATGGCCGAGTCAAACTGCTGATTGCCAACACTCTTACCCTCGATGACATGCTGGCCGAGCAGGGTATGCGCGCCGAGCAGTTGCAGGAACAGTTCGACCTGATGCCCAGCGATGCCTACATCGCCTTCTCCCGGCAGACCGACCCCAGGCGTGTGGCGCGCTGGCAACAGGCATTGCAGCAGATGCGTCGGGACGGCAGTCTGGAGGGTATCTATCGGCACTGGTTTCCAACTGCGGACGAGCGGGTCATTACCGATCTGCTCAAGGCCGATTGAGCGGCCAGCGAATCGCCTCGTCGATTGGTGGCCTGCAACCGACGCGCAGGGGAAGGATGAGATGCCAGGCGTTGTGCTCCTTGCTGTCCTGCTGGCTGGCGGTTCTGTGTTCGCCGGCGCTGGCCGAGTTGCGCCTGTTGACCGAGGCTGCGCCACCGATGAGCTTCATGCGCGATGGCGAATTGAGCGGCTTGTCGGTGGAGGTGGTGAGAGCCTTGCTCGCCCGTACCGGCGACAGCGCCCGTATCGAATTGCTGCCCTGGACTCGTGCGTTGCACCTGGCTCAGCAGCAGGCGGACACCGCCCTGTTCTCCACCGTGCGCACTGCGCAACGGGAAGAGCGATTCCAGTGGGTTGGCCCCATCGTGGTGGGCACTACCCGTTTCTATTCATTGAAGTCCCAGGGTCTGACCATCGACAACATGGCGCAGGCGGCGGCCACCGGGCCGCTGGCGCTGCCCAGGCAGTGGTACACCTTCGAGATTCTGAAGGCTCATGGTTTCGACAATCTCTACGGTGTACCCAGCTCCAGACACATGATGACCATGCTCCAGCACGGTCGCGTGCAACTGATAGCCACCGAAGACCTGACCCTGGCCGGCGAGTTGGCCAGTGTGGGGCTCAGGCCAGCTGATGTGAACGCGCACCTGCCCTTCATGCGTTCGGCCTATTACATCGCTTTTTCGCTGCCCACTTCGGTCGAACGGGTGGCGCGCTGGCAACTGGCATTGCGTCAGATGCACGAGGACGGCAGCCTGGCCGCCATTCTCCGGCGCTGGCTGCCGCAGGCCGAACTGCCTCCGCTGGAGATGATGACCCAAGACCGTTAACCTGTGATCGCCCATCCTCGTCGAATCCGCTCATGTCCCGCACCCCACCCACGCTTGACCTCGCCAGCCGCGCCCGACTCTTCGAGCATCTCTGCGTGATGGAGCGGGCGGGGGTGCCGATCGAGCAGTCGCTGGCCAATCTGCAGCTGGATCGTCGCCATGAGCAGCCGCTCAAACGTTTGCGACAGATGGTGGCGGCTGGGCGTGATCTGGCGAGTTCCGGCCAGTTGAGTGGCGTATTCACGCCACTGGAAACGGCCCTGCTGCGTGCCGGGCAGGACGCTGGAAAACTGGCGCTCATGCACGAACAGCTGGCGCAGCGTTATGCGGCTCAGGCGCGGCATGCCAGCGAGTTCAGGGCACGCCTGCTGACGTCGGTCGGCGTGTTGTTGCTGGCGCTGGTGGTGAAACCCCTGCCGGCGCTGGTGAGTGGTGCGCTTGGTGTGGGCGCCTACCTGGGGGCTGTGCTGCAACCGTTCTTGTGGCTGTCGATTCTGTCTCTCACGGTTCGTGGTCTGTGGCGGCGCTGGCAGCGGCGCCAGGCCACCGAGCCAGGCTGGCTCGACGATCTGCTGTCGTTGGTACCCTTGCTGGGTAGCCTGCAGCGCCGTGCGGATCTGCGCAATTTCTGCGAGAGCCTGGGGTTGCTGCTGGAGGCCGGCGTGCCGGCACTCGATGCACTGCCGCGCGCCTGCGGCACCATGAACAACCTGCGACTACGGCGGGATTTCGCCAGCCTGGCGCCGCGTGTCGCCGCCGGACAGTCGCTGGCGCGTGCCTTCGATGCCCTGTCCGTGCAGGGCAAGTCCATGCTCGTCGCCGTGTTCAATACCGGCGAGGCGACCGGACGACCGGGGGAGGCACTGCTGCGTTTCGCCCGCATACAGGCGCAGCAGCTGGCCGCGAGCCAGCAATCGCTCGCGACCTGGCTGCCGCGTCTGTTCTATCTGGCCGTGGCCGGCTGGATGGCGCATGGTCTGCTTACCGGCGGTGGTTTCTTCCCGATGCCCCCCGAGGGCCTGGCTGGCCGATAATTTGCTGGTCATCGGTCACGTCGACGGGCTGAAAGCTGGCTGCAAGTGCCTTGTGCCAGGATTCGCCACGTCTACGCCATTACTAAAAAGAGAAAAAGCGATTCAACTGACTTTGGAATACGCCCCATGCCCATCCTTCAACGTGCATCCCATCATGAGCTGCGCAGTGCCTTTCGTGCGCTGCTGGCTTCCGACCATTGTTATCACACGGCTTCGGTCTTCGACCCGATGTCTGCCCGCATCGCTGCCGACCTCGATTTCGAGGTCGGCATTCTCGGCGGCTCCGTCGCCTCTTTGCAGGTGCTCGGCGCGCCGGACTTCGCTCTGATCACCCTCAGCGAGTTCGTCGAGCAGGCTGCGCGCATCGGGCGCGTCGCTCGCCTGCCGGTGATCGCCGACGCCGACCACGGCTACGGCAACGCGCTCAATGTGATGCGCACCGTGGTCGAGCTGGAACGCGCCGGCGTCGCCGCGCTGACCATCGAGGACACCCTGCTGCCGGCCCAGTTCGGCCGCAAGTCCACCGACCTGATCTCCATCGAGGAAGGCGTCGGCAAGATACTCGCGGCACTGGAGGCGCGCGTCGACCCGGATCTGGCGATCATCGCCCGCACCCATGCCGGTGTGCTGGAGGTGGACGAAGTGATCCGCCGCACCCGCGCCTACGAGGCCGCCGGTGCCGACGGCATCTGCCTGGTCGGGGTCAGGGACTTCACCCACCTGGAACAGATCGCCGAAGGCCTCAAGGTGCCGCTGATGCTGGTCACCTACGGCAACCCGGAGCTGCGCGACAACCAGCGCCTGGCACGCCTGGGCGTGCGTATCGTGGTCAATGGCCATGCCGCCTACTTTGCCGCGATCAAGGCCACCTACGACTGCCTGCGCGAGCAGCGCGGCGCGCAGCCGTGCGACCTCAACGCCACCGAGCTGACCCACAAGTACACCATGCCCGAGGATTACATTCGCTGGGCCAAGGAGTTCATGGAAGTTCGCGAATAGCCTCCCTCGACGGTCAGCCCTTGCACTTCGCATTCTCCGGGCGCATATCTGTCCGGTGAATGTGAGGAGGTGGATCATGGCCAGTGGCTGGGCGAACGACGACGCGGTACAGGAGCAGATCGACAGCAGCATCGAGGACGCCGTCGCGCGTGCCCGTAGCCAGTTGCCGAAAGGCGAGAGTCTGCGTCACTGCGAGGAGTGCGATGCCGCCATTCCCGAAGCCCGTCGTCAGGCCATTCCCGGCGTGCGCCTGTGCGTCAACTGTCAGGCCGAGCACGACCGGGAAAACGCTGCCTTCAGTGGTTACAACCGCCGTGGCAGCAAGGACAGCCAGTTGCGCTGAGCGCATGGCGGGGCACCTATCCATGAGCTGACGGTCTAGTGCTACTACGACCGTGACTCAGGAAGAGGTGCCTGCATGACGATTTTCGAAGCCTTGCGCATCAGCCACGACATCCAGCGCGAACTGGCGCAGAAGCTGGTCGCCACCCGTGGCGACAGCCCCGAGCGCCACGCCTTGTTCGCTCAGCTCAAGCAGGAACTGGCCGTGCATTCGGTAGCCGAAGAGCGGCATTTCTACATCACCCTGATGCAGCAGGATGCAGGTGTCGACCTGTCGCGCCATGCAATTGCCGAGCATCACGAGATGGACGAAATGATCGAGGATCTGGAGGCGACCGACCCCAGCAGCCCGAGCTGGCTGGCGCAAGCCAAGGCGCTGGCGGAGAAGGTCGAGCACCATCTCAGGGAGGAGGAGCGCACCTTCTTTCAGATGGCCGGGAAGCTGCTCAGCGACAAGCAGAAAGAGCGCCTGGCCGGTGACTATCTGAATGCCTACGACGAGATGAAGCAGGCCTCCTGAATGAGCCAGCCTGAATGACAATGGCGGGTTTCACCCGCCCTACACATGATCCGTAGGGCGGGTGAAACCCGCCACAGCCAACTCCGCAACAAGGACGTTGCCATGTCTGACTACCGCCGCGCCGCCGTTCCTGGCGGCACCTATTTCTTCACCCTTGTCAGCGAGCGGCGTCAGCCAATCCTCACGCATCCCGATATTCGCCAGGCTCTGCGCGAGGCAATCGAGACGGTGCGCCTGAGCCAGCCCTTCGCCATCGACGCCTGGGTATTGCTGCCCGATCACCTGCATGCCATCTGGCGCTTGCCGCCCGGTGATGCGGACTTTTCCAATCGATGGCGCCTGATCAAGCGGCATGTCACCCATGCATGCGGAAAGACTTACCTGCGTGCCGATCTGCTGAGCGAGCGACGCCAGGCAAAGGGGCAGGGCACGCTCTGGCAGCAGCGCTTCTGGGAGCACCTGATCCGTGACGAGGACGATTACGCGCGACATTTCGACTACCTGCACGGCAACCCGCTCAAGCATGGGCTGGTGACGCGGATACGGGATTGGCCCTGGTCGTCGTTTCATCGTTGGGTGAAGCAGGGCGTTTATCCCGTCGATTGGGGCGGGGATTCGAACCTTGATGACCTGGGTGCCGGTGAGTGAATCGGCGGGTTGCACCCGCCCTACAGGTTTGTGCAGGCGGGGCAATCACCTCCCCGTAGGGCGGGTAAAACCCGCCAAGAAAGCAGACTAGTCGGGTTGCACAGACGGGCAATCACCTATCCCGTAGGGCGGGTGCAACCCGCCAGGCAACTCAGAACAGGAAATAGCGCTGCGCCATCGGCAGCACGTCGGCCGGCTCGCACCAGAGCAACTGGCCGTCGGCCCTGACCTGATAGTTCTGCGCATCGACCTCGATGTTCGGCAGGTAGCCGTTGTGGATCAGGTCGGTCTTCTGCACTTCGCGGCAGCCTTTCACCACGCCGATCTTCTTCTTCAGGCCGAGCTGTTCGGGCACGCCGGCGTCGAACGCCGCCTGGCTGATGAAGGTGATGCTGGTGGCATGGCGGCTGCCGGCGTAGCTGGCGAACATCGGCCGATAGTGCACCGGCTGCGGCGTCGGGATCGAGGCGTTGGCGTCACCCATCAGGCTGGCAGCAATCGCCCCGCCCTTGAGGATCAGCGTCGGTTTGACGCCGAAGAAGGCCGGGCGCCAGAGCACCAGGTCGGCCCACTTGCCCACTTCGATGGAGCCCACCTCGTGGCTGATGCCGTGGGTGATCGCCGGGTTGATGGTGTACTTGGCGATGTAGCGCTTGGCGCGGAAGTTGTCGTTGCCGGGCACGTCCTCGGGCAGCGGGCCGCGCTGCTGCTTCATCTTGTCGGCGGTCTGCCAGGTGCGCGTGATCACTTCGCCGACGCGGCCCATGGCCTGGCTGTCGGAACTGATCATGCTGAAGGCGCCGAGATCGTGGAGGATATCCTCGGCGGCGATGGTTTCGCGGCGGATGCGGCTCTCGGCGAAAGCCACGTCCTCGGCGATGCTCGGGTCCAGGTGGTGGCAGACCATGAGCATGTCCAGGTGTTCGTCGATGGTGTTGCGGGTGAAGGGGCGGGTCGGGTTGGTCGAGGATGGCAGCACGTTGGCGAAGCCGCAGGCCTTGATGATGTCCGGCGCGTGACCACCACCTGCACCCTCGGTGTGGTAGGTGTGGATGGTGCGGCCCTTGAACGCACCGAGGGTGGTCTCGACGAAGCCGGATTCGTTCAGCGTGTCGGTGTGGATCGCAACCTGCACGTCGTATTCGTCGGCCACGCTCAGGCAGTTGTCGATGGCCGCCGGGGTGGTGCCCCAGTCCTCGTGCAGCTTGAGACCGATGGCACCGGCCTTGACCTGCTCGATCAGGGGCTCGGGCAGCGAGGCGTTGCCCTTGCCGGTGAAGCCCAGGTTCATCGGGAAGGCGTCGGCGGCCTGGAGCATGCGCGCCATGTGCCATGGCCCCGAAGTGCAGGTGGTGGCATTGGTGCCGGTGGCAGGCCCGGTGCCGCCGCCGATCATGGTGGTGACGCCGCTCATCAGCGCCTCTTCGATCTGCTGCGGGCAGATGAAGTGAATGTGGGTGTCGATGCCGCCGGCGGTGAGGATCATGCCTTCGCCGGCGATCACCTCGGTTCCGGCGCCGATGGCGATGGTCACGTCCGGCTGGATGTCCGGGTTGCCGGCCTTGCCGATGGCTTTGATGCGTCCGTCCTTGAGACCGACATCGGCCTTGACGATGCCCCAGTGGTCGATGATCAGGGCGTTGGTGATCAGGGTGTCGACCACATCGGCGGCGCACAGCTGACCCTGGCCCATACCGTCGCGGATCACCTTGCCGCCGCCGAATTTCACCTCTTCGCCATAGGTGGTGAAGTCCTTCTCGACTTCGATCCACAGGTCGGTATCGGCCAGGCGCACCTTGTCGCCGACGGTGGGGCCGAACATGTCGGCGTAGGCTTGTCTGCTGATCTTCATTGGCTCGTCCCGTAGGGTGCGCCGTGCGCACCGTCGTTATCCGCATTGCTTGTGGTGCGCATGGCGCACCCTACGAAAATAGGTGTCTCAGAGATCGCCCATGACCCGGCCGGCGAAGCCGAACACACGGCGCGCACCGGCCAGGTCGACCAGTTCCACCTCGCGGCTCTGCCCGGGCTCGAAACGCACCGCGGTGCCGGCCGGGATGTTCAGGCGCATGCCACGCGTGCTGGCGCGGTCGAACAGCAGGGCATCGTTGGTCTCGAAGAAGTGGTAGTGCGAGCCGACCTGAATGGGGCGGTCGCCGCTGTTGGCCACGGAGAGGGTCAGGGTACGGCGGCCGGCATTGAGCTCGATCTCGCCGTCGGCAATCTGGTATTGGCCGGGAATCATGAGGTGCTCACTCCAGAATCAGTTGCATGAAGGTCAGATCCAGCCAGCGGCCGAATTTGCGGCCAACCTGGGGCATCTGCCCGGTGGTGACGAAACCGAGGCGCTGGTGCAGACGAATCGAGGCAGCGTTCTGCGACTCGATGGCGGCAACCATGACGTGCAGTTCGGCGGTGCGGGCGCGCTCGATCAGCGCCTGCATCAGCAACGGGCCCAGGCCCTTGCCGCGCTGGTCGGCACGCACGTAGACCGAGTGCTCGACGGTGTGGCGGAAACCCTCGATGGTGCGCCAGGTACCGTAGCTGGCGTAGCCGAGCACCAGGCCTGCGGCGTCACGCGCCACCAGCACCGGAAAACCGGCCACCGTGCGCTCGGCCAGCCAGGCGCGACGGTTGGCCAGATCCACCAGGGTCTCGTTCCAGATCGCCGTGGTGGATTCCACCGCGTCGTTGTAGATGGCCAGGATGCCGGGCAGATCGGCTTCGCTGGCGTTCGCTATTTCGTGGCTCATGGCTTATGCGATCGGTTGATGGACGGTCACCAGCTTGGTGCCGTCGGGAAAGGTGGCTTCGATCTGGATTTCCGGGATCATCTCCGGCACGCCCTCCATCACCTGTTCGCGGGTCAGCAGGGTGGTGCCGAAGTGCATCAGCTCGGCGACGGTCTGGCCATCGCGCGCGCCTTCGAGCAACGCCGCGGAGATATAGGCCATGGCTTCGGGATAGTTCAGCTTCACCCCGCGCGCCAGGCGGCGTTCGGCCACCAGGCCGGCGGTGAAGATCAGCAGCTTGTCTTTCTCGCGTGGACTCAGATCCATCGTTCGCTCCAGTTCATGGGGTGGCTGCAGGCAGCCTCCGCCTCAGGTATTCCAGATTCGGGGGGCACCGCTTCACGACCCAGCAGGGTCGGGCGCAGCAGGCGCCAGAGTTCGATCAGCCAGGCACGGGCCTTGAGCGCTTCGCTGGCCAGGCAGCGCACGACCAGCAGGCCTGAAAGCTGGCTGAGGTCACCGCGCACACCGTCGATCTTCAGCTCTCGGCAGCGCTCCAGCAGGTCACTGTCCACCTCGCCGCTGACCAGCAGGGTGGCGAACACCGGCTGGCCGTCGAGGCCGATGGGGGAGTCGAGCAGGCTATCACCGCCGGCCACGCGCTGGCGTTCGTGCCAGAGCCGCTTGCCGTCGCGACGGATATCCAGCACCGCCTGGAAGTGGCCGCTGGCAAAGTGCTCGCCGGCAGCCGGGCGGCCGAGGGCGACGATATCCCAGTAGAACAGGCGTGCGTCGCCATGCAGGTCGATCTGCGTATGCAGCTCGGCCTGGGCGCCGGCGTAGACGATGGTTTCCTGAGGCAGCCACTCCAGGGTGGCGCCGGCTTCGACGCTCAGGCGAAGATCCTGGCGGGCGACACCGGCCGCGCGATACCACTTGGCCGCGCCGGGGCTGGTGAGCTGTACCCAGGTGTGTTCGCCGGCATGGGCCGAGATATCCAGAACGTCGCCGCCGGCAATGCCGCCGGGCGGATGGACGATGATGTGCTGGCACACCTCCGGGCCTTCGGCATACAGGTGTTTCTGCACTCTAAGGGGGCCGATGTGGCGCCTCTGCACTGGGGTGGTGCGATCGCCATGGCGCGCGTAGGCCAACTCCAGTTCGGCGGGCCAGCTCGGCGTGAACAGGGCAGCAGGCAGATTCATGGCAGGGCAGGGGTTCCACAGGATAGTTGACCGAGTGGGCAAGCAAGAGGCGTGCCCTGAACCAATTCGGTGCGTTTTCCCTTTGCCGTTCAGGTGGCCAGTCGCGGCGCGCTATCTGGCTCTGCCTGGCGGTGCCTGCCTGGCTCTAGAGTCGGGCCGTCGATTCGCCGGGAGCGCCCATGTTCAGTTGCATCGCCTTCGCCGCCGGCCTGGTGCGCGGCTACAGCGGTTTCGGTTTCGCCATGCTGATGGCGCTCGGGCTGATGCTGTGGCTGCCGCCAGCCGAGGCAGTGCCGGTGGCGCTGATACTCGACGTGGTCTGTAGCGTGACGCTGTGGCCGGCGGCCCTGCGGGTCGTTCATGGGCGGGTGCTGGGGCGTCTGGTGACAGGCATGCTGCTGGCGGTGCCGCTGGGGGCCTGGGCGCTGCTGTGGCTGCCTGCCCACATCGTGGCACCGCTGGTGGCCGTACTCTGTTTGTGGGGTGGCGCGCTGGTGTTGTGGCGCCCGGCCGTGGCCAAGCCGGTGAGCCAGGGCATGGCCTGGTTGGCAGGGCTGGCGTCAGGCCTGGCGACCACCCTGGCTTCGGCCGGCGGCCCGCCCTTGATGATCTACCTGCTGCGCAGCGGCCTTGACGCTCGCCAACTGCGCGGCACGGCGGTGCTGTTCTTTCTGGCCAGCAGTGGCGCGGCCCTGATCGGACTGGGCGTTGCAGGTGTGCTGACCAGCGCGCAGTGGCGGCTGGCGCTGGAGCTGGCACTCCCGGCGCTGGCCGGCAACCTGCTCGGCCAGTGGCTGCATCCGCGTTGGCAGCCCTTGCCCCTGCATGTTCTGGTCGGCGGGCTGCTGGTGCTGCTGTCGCTGGGCAGTCTGCTGCGGGCGTTGTGGGTGTAGGGCAGGGGCATCACCAGGCACGCTGGTCTGGCGGGTTGCACCCGCCCTACGCTGAGTGGCGTCCTTCAATCGCGGTCGATGGCGAAGGGCGACCAGGCCTGACGGCTCGGCATGATTTCCAGGCGGTTGATGTTGATGTGCTCGGGCAGGGTGGCGACGTAGAAGATCTGCTCGGCGATGTCTTCGGCGGTGAGTGGCGTGGTGCTGCCGTACAGCGCATCGGAGGCGGCCTGGTTGCCCTTGGTGCGCACCAGGGTGAACTCGGTCTCGGCCATGCCCGGTGCGATGTCGGTGACGCGCACGCCAGTGGCGATCAGGTCGCAGCGCAGGTTGAAGCTGAACTGTTTGACGAAGGCCTTGGTGGCGCCATACACGTGGCCACCCGGATAGGGCCACTCGCCGGCCACCGAGCCGATGTTGATGATACTGGTGCCCTTGCCGATCGCCAGCAGCTTGGGCAGCACCGCGTGGGTGACGTTGACCAGGCCGGTGACGTTGGTATCGATCATGGTGTGCCAGTCTTCCAGGGCGACTTTCTGCGCTGCCTCGGGCGCCAGCGCCAGGCCGGCGTTGTTGACCAGCACGTCGATGCGGTCGAAGGGCGCCTGCAGGCCGTCGACCAGCGCCTTCACCGCAGCAGCATCGCGCACGTCGAGTGCGGCGATGTGCACCGGCACCTTGCCTTGCAGTTCTGCCTGCAATTCTTCCAGGCGCTCCAGGCGCCGGCCGCTGAGCACCAGGGCCCAGCCCGCCTCGGCGAAGCGTCGTGCCGTGGCGCGGCCGAAGCCGGATGTCGCGCCTGTGATGAATGCCACCTTGCTCATGGATAACCTCGTTTTGCTGTTTGGGTTCATGGCCTGTTCCTGCATCCGCTGTTGGGCGCACGTAGAGCAGTCCCATTGGGGCGGGGGCGCAAGTGTAAGGCGTCGGCCGAAAGGCCGCGCTCCACAGCTGGCCACGGATTCATGCGGACAGTTCGAGGAACTTGCGCACGCGTTCGGTTTCCGGGTTGGTGAAGAATTTCTCCGGTGCGGATTTCTCGATCAGCAGCCCCTTTTCCAGGAACACCACCTGATCCGACACAGCCCGGGCGAACTCCATCTCGTGGGTGACCACGATCATGGTGTAGCCCTCACCGGAAAGGTTCTTCATTACCGTCAGGACTTCGCCGACCCGCTCCGGGTCGAGTGCCGAGGTCGGCTCGTCGAACAGGATCACCTCTGGGCTCATGGCCAGGGCGCGGGCAATCGCCACGCGCTGCTTCTGCCCGCCGGAGAGGGTGTAGGGGTAGGCCTCTGCCTTCTGCTCCATGCCGACCTTTTCCAGCAGCGTCTGGGCGATGGCACGGGCTTCGTCCCTGCGCATCTTCTTCACCTGCATCGGTGCTTCCATGATGTTCTGCAGCACGGTGAGGTGCGGCCACAGGTTGAAGCTCTGGAACACCATGCCGGTGCGGGCGCGGATCGCCGCCAGGTCGCGGTTGTTCATGCGCTTGCCCTGAGCGTCGACGCCGATGCGCTGGCCGGCAATGTGAATACTGCCGCGATCCGGCTCTTCAAGCCAGTTGATGCAGCGCAGCAGGGTGGATTTTCCCGAGCCGGACGAGCCCAGCACGCTGACTACCTCGCCCTTGTTCACGGTCAGCGAGATGTCGCGCAGTACCTCGACGTCGTCGAAGCTCTTGGAAAGATTGTCGATCTGTACCGCAGGGGTGTCAGGCATGTTCGAAACCTCGTTTGGCGCCGAACCGGCTGGCCCACTTGAGCGCCAGTTCCAGGCAGATGCTGATGATCCAGTACAGGGCGATGACCACGATGAACGCCTCGGTGGGGATGAAGTAGGTGGCCTGCACCGAGTTCGCTGCGGCGGTCAGTTCCTGCACGGTGATGATGGTGAGAAAGGCCGTGTCCTTGAGCGCGTAGATCAACTGGTTGCCGAGCAGCGGGCGGGTTCTGATCACCAGTTGCGGCAGGATGATCCGCCAGTACAGACGCGCGGGACGAAAACCATGGGCCCTGGCGGCCTCGACCTGGCCGAGCGGCAGCACCAGGCGCGCACCGCGCAGGATCTCGGCGAAGTAGGCCGCGTGGTACAGCGCCAGCGCCACCAGGCCCGCACCCCAGGCACTGGGTTTGATGCCCAGCGCCGGCAGGCCGTAGTAGAGCAGGTAGGCCAGTACCAGGAAGGGCAGCATGCGCATCAGGTTGATCGCCCCGCGCAACAGCGTCGACAGCCGGTTGCGGCTTTCCAGCAGGTACACGGTGAAGCAGCCGATGACGAAGGCCGCCAGCACCGACAGGACGAACAGGATCAGGGTGTTGAGTGCGCCATTGAGGAAGGCGCCGCGCGCTTCCCAGATGATGTTCCACTCGGTCATGGGCGTGTCCTCACATGGCCAGTCGGTTGGCTTTCTTCTCGGCGATGGCCTGCACCTTGAGCAGTACGCCGATGATCAGCATGTACAGCAGGGCCGCCGCGAGAATCGGTGGCAGCGGCTCGTAGGTCACGGCGCTGATGCGGTTGGTCACGCGGGTCAGATCGACGATGCCGATCACCGCGATGGCCGGGCTGCTCTTGATCAGGAAGGACATTTCGTTGACCAGGCCGGGCAGGCTGCTGGTGATCATCTGCGGCAGCATGATGCGGCGCAAGAACACGCCGTTGGTCATGCCGCAGGCCAGCGCCGCTTCCTTCTGCTCGCGGGAGAAGCTGATGAACGCCGTGCGCCAGACCTCGGCGTTGAAGGCCGCGGTATTCAGGGTGAGGGCGAGAATCGCCGCCGTGTTGCGATCCATGGCCAGGCCGAAGGTCGGTGCCGAGAGGAAGATGAACAGCACCAGGGTCACCAGCGGCGTGGCGCGCGCCAGGCTCACGTAGAGCACCAGCGCCTGCTCCACGAAGGGAATGCGCGCCATGCGCAGCAGGGCGATGCCCAGGCCGATGACGACGCCCAGGGCGATGGCGATCGAGGAGATCCACAGAGTCGTCCAGGCGCCTTCGAGCAGCAATAACCAGGCTTGTCCGTTCATGTCGGGCTCCGAGGAAAGGGGTGAGGTGTTGCAAGCAAGGTCAGGGCCAGGCGGCAGCAGGCTGGAGATGAACCGTAGGGTGCGCCGTGCGCACCCGCGGCAGTGGTGCTGGCGTTTTGGTGCGCATCGCGCACCCTACGGCCTGGCCGCGACCCGCCGTTACATGCCGGCGAGCTTGTGGAACTGCTCGACGTTGGTGATCGGCTCCCTGGGCATGGCCGGGAAGGCTTCGCCGAACCACTTGGTTTGCAGCTCGGCCAGGCGACCGCTGTCACGCACCTGGTTCATGAAACCGGTAAGGAGCTCCAGCAGCTCGGGGCTGCTCTTGGGTACCGGCCAGGCGGCGAAACCGTCGCCGGACACGGCGATGCCCTTGGCGAAGGTATCGCCACGGGTCTTGACCAGGTCGTTGACCGAAATCAGCGCGTTGATCACGTAGTCCAGACGACCGTTGGCCAGATCCGCATAGGCCTCCGGGTAGGACGGATATTCGGTCACGGTGCCGATCTCGCAGCCCTCGGCGGCCATCATCTTCTTCAGTTCCGGCAGACGTGCGAGCAGGGCGCTGCCGGCCTGCAGGCCGACGGTCTTGCCGCACAGGCTGGCGATGTCGCCGAGGCGATCGTCGCCGGCACGCTTGACGTAGAAGTGCTGCGCCGAGGCGAAGGGCGGGGCGAAGTTGAACACGCGCAGGCGGTCGTCGGTGACCAGGGCGCCAGTGAAAGCCATGTCGTACTGGCCGGCCGAGACCGAGGCGAGCAGGCCGGTCCAGGGCAGGATTTCCTGCTTCACGTCGAAGCCCTGCGCCTTGGCGTAGGTCTTGAGGTCTTCCAGCAGCTCCTTGTGAAAACCTTCCGGCTTGCCGTCGACGATGAAGTTGAACGGCGCGTAGTCGTCCTCGGTGGCAACGGTCATCACGCCCCTGGACTTGATGTCGTCGAGGTCGGCATGGGCGCTCAGCGAGGCGCCCGCCAGGCAACTGGCCAGGGCCAGCTTGCGCAGCAGACCGAAGGGTTTGGAATCGGTGTTCGATGGCTTCATGGGCGTGCTCCTGAGGTGTCGACGAGAGGTGTCCTGGCCGCTTGGCGGCGGTTTCGTTTTCACCTTAGAGAGGCGTGCCGAGCCGGCGATAGGGGCAGTTCCGGCCTTTGTTCTGGCCAGCGACAATGGCGCGCTCCTTGCTAAGTCACAGGGTTGTCTGGATGTTGGAGGACGCCATGATCGATCACTTTTACCACCTCGATTTCGACCGTCAGCGCGGCCTTCAGGAGCAGCTTCGCGAGTCGTTGGTGTCGGCCATCCTTGGCGGTGGTTTCCCCGCCGATGAGCCATTACCCTCGTGCCGCAAGCTGTCCCAGCAGCTCTCGGTCTCGCGCAATACCGTGGCGCTGGTGTACGAGAGCCTGCTCGACAACGGCTATCTGATCAGCCGCCCGCGCAGCGGCTATTACCTGCACCCGGACTACTGCGGGCAGGCAGGCGATGCCGTATTGCGCATGACGCCGCTGCGCAAGCCGGCATCGCCCGACGACAGCAGCGCCGCGACTGCCCCGGATTGGGCCGCGCGCTTTCGCATGCAGCCCAGTTTGAAGCACGGCGTGTTGCGCCCGAGCAACTGGAGTCGCTTCACCTATCCCTTCATCTATGGCCAGCCGATCAGCGAGCTGTTCCCGCTGGAGCGCTGGCGGAGGTGTCGCGCAAGAACCTCAGCGGCGAGCGCGACCAGGGCTGGCTGGGGGATCGCTTCGATCGCGATGACGAGCAACTGATCGAGCAGTTGCGCACGCGTGTGCTGCCCAAGCGCGGCATCTGGGCGCGTGCCGACGAGATCCTGGTCACCCTCGGTTCGCAGAATGCCCTGTACCTGCTGGCCAGCCTGCTGATGACGCGCGGGGTGCGTGTCGGCGTGGAGAATCCGGGCTTTCGCGATGCGGCGAGCATCTTCGATCTGCATGGCGCCAAGGTGCATTTGCAGGATGTCGACGATCAGGGCCTGGTGGTGGACCGGCGTCTGGATGACTGCCAGTACCTCTACGTTACGCCCGGGCATCAGGTGCCCACCGGGGTGGCGATGAGTGCGGCGCGTCGCGAGCAGTTGATGCGGCAGATACGCCAGCATGACCAGGTACTGATCGAGGACGACTACGACGCCGAGTTCAATCTCGACAACCACCCGCTGCCGGCGCTCAAGGCCAGCGACAGCAGCGGCCGGGTGATCTACCTGAGCAGCCTGTCCAAGGCGTTCTCGCCGGGCCTGCGCATTGGCTACATGGTGGCCGATGCCGAACTGATCGACGAACTCAGGGCTCTGCGCCGGCTGATGTACCGTCACCCGCCGCTGAACAACCAGCGCATGCTCGCCGACTTTCTCGCCCAGGGGCACTACGACGCGCACCTGCGGCGTTTTCGTGAGGAGCATTGCCGCCGTCGCGAATTGTTGTACCAGGCGCTGCGCAGCGATCTGAGCGATTGCCAGCCGATGGGCAGCCCGGGGGCCAGCGCCTGCTGGCTGGCCGCGCCCAGTGGTGTCGACACTCAGCGCCTGGCCTGGGCAGCGGCACAGCAGAGTGTGCTGATCGAGTCCGGTGCGCAGTTCTTCCTGGGCGACGGTGCGGCGCCGACGAACTTCATGCGTCTGGGCTTCCATGCCATCGATGCCGAACGTATCCGGCCGGGCGTGCAGAAGCTGGGCGGGGTGCTGGCGGGGTTGTAGCGCCCTCTGTCCTGTAGCCAGTCCGTAGCCCGGATTGCATCCGGGCTACGGGGAGAGCGTTGCGATTGCTTCAAACGAAACGCGGCGCGAACAACGCAAATACCTCGTCGAAGATCGCCAGGGCCTCATTCACCTGCGCGGCGCTGACGATGCACGGCGGCACTACGTGGATGCGGTTTTCCACCACGAAGCTGAGCAGCCCGCGCGCGGTCAGCGCCGCTTTCATCTCCTGCATCACGGGCGCCGGCATCGGCGTCTTCTGCTGCACATCGCTGACGAACTCCAGCGCCCAGAACAGGCCCACACCACGTGCTTCGCCGATCATCGGGTAGCGCTCGGCCAGTTTCTTCAGGCCCGGGCCGAGCACCTGTGCGCCGATGTCGCGGGCGTTCTCCACCATGCCTTCTTCGGCCATGGCATCCAGCGTGGCGACGATGGCGGCCATGGCCAGCGGGTGGCCGGAATAGGTCAGGCCACCGGGGAAGAAGTGGTTGTCGAAATGCTCGCAGATCGGTTTGGAGATCATCACCCCGCCCGCTGGTACGTAGCCGGAGTTGACGCCCTTGGCGAAGACGATCAGATCCGGCACGACATCGAAGTGTTCCAGCGCCAGCCAGGAGCCGGTGCGACCGAAGCCGGCCATCACTTCGTCGCAGATCAGCAGGATGCCGAACTCGTCGGCCAGCTTGCGTACGCCCTGCATGTAGCCCTTGGGTGGCACCAGGATGCCGGCGGTGCCGGGGATGCTCTCCAGCAGGATGGCGGCGATGGCGCCGGGCCCTTCGCACTCGATGACCCGGCGCAGGTGGTGCAGGGCGCGTGCGCATTCTTCCTCTTCGCAGGTGGCGTTGAATTCGCTGCGGTACAGGTAGGGGTTGAAGAAGTGCACATGGCCGCGGGCGTATTCGTTGGGCACCCGACGCGGATCACCGGTGGCGACGATGGCTGCACCGGTGCTGCCATGGTAGGAGCGGTAGGCGGAAAGGATCTTGTCGCGACCGGTGTACAGGCGCGCCATGCGCATGGCGTTCTCGTTGGCGTCGGCTCCGGCGTTGGTGAAGAACACCTTGGAGAAACCGGCTGGCGCACGGGCGAGGATGCGCTTGGCCGCTTCGCCGCGCATCAGGTTGGCGGTGGCCGGTGCGATGGTCACCAGGCTGCCGGCCTGTTCCTGGATGGCGGCGATGACCCCGGGATGCTGGTGGCCGATGTTGGTGTTGACCAGCTGGCTGCTGAAGTCCAGATAGCGTTTGCCGTCGTAGTCCCACAGGGTGCAGCCTTCGCCGCCGGCGATCACCAGCGGGTTGAGGGCGCCCTGGGTCGACCAGGAATGGAAGACGTACTGGCGATCCAGATCGTGGACGTACTGGTTGCTGATCGGTGTGCTCATGATGACCTCGGGCTGGCCGTTGTGGATGCCTCACCATAGGAACAAAGCACCTGCCGGCCGTAGGGCCAGATACCGCAAGTAGCCGGGTCAGCCAGGCTGGCTCATCGACGCCAGACAACTGGCCCTAGGCGTGCCCGGCCTGCACGTTAGGCTGGTGCACCCCTTTCAGGAGTGGCGCACATGGCCCATGCATTCGAGATCAATACCGCCTCCGTGGCATCCATCAGCGGCCTCGACAGCCCGGCGATTGCCCAGGCACGCGTCGACCTGGCCGCCTGCTTTCGCATGGCTGCCCGGCTCGGCATGGGCGAGGGCATCTGCAATCACTTTTCCGTGGTGGTACCGGGGCGGCCCGATCTGTTTCTGGTCAACCCCTATGGACTGGCCTTCGCCGAAGTCACGGCCTCGTCGCTGCTGATCTGTGATTTCGACGGGCGTGTGCTGGTGGGCGAGGGGCGTCCGGAGGCCACGGCGTTCTTCATCCATGCCCAGTTGCATCGTCTGCATCCGCGCGCCACGGCGGCGTTCCACACGCACATGCCCAATGCCACGGCGCTGTGCATGCTGGAGGGCGAGCCCTTCGTCTGGGCCGGGCAGACCGCGTTGAAGTTCTACGAGCGCCTGGCAGTGGACGAGAACTACCAGGGGCTGGCCCTGGACTACGCCGAGGGCGAACGCATCGCCCGTGCGGCAGGCGATGCCGATGTGGTGATGCTGAAGAACCATGGCCCGCTGGTGCTGGGGCCGAGCATCGCCGAGGCCTGGGACGATCTCTATTACCTGGAGCGTGCCGCCGAGGTGCAACTCAGGGCCATGGCCAGCGGCCGGCCGCTCAAGGCCGTGGCGCCTGCCATCGCCAGTGCGGCCTGCCGGCAGATGTTGCAGGGCAACGCCGAAAGTGCGCAGTTGCACCTGGAGAGCGTGAAGCGCCAGTTGCTGCGCGAGGGGGCGGATTTCGCCGAGTGAGGGGCTGAATTAAGGCCGTAGCGCCCACCAATTGACACCCTAGGGGCCTTGTCAGGACGTAGGGTGGATAACGCTTTTTTATCCACCATTGCATTGCAGGGCGGTGGACGAATGAAGCGTCGTCCACCCTACGAGGCTGGTCAGATCGCCACCAGCCCACGCACGCCCTCGGCTTCCATGTTCTCGCCACGGCCCTGCTGGACGATCTCGCCCCGGCTCATCACCAGGTACTGGTCGGCCAGCTCGGCGGCGAAGTCGTAGAACTGCTCGACCAGCAGGATGGCCATGTCGCCACGCGCGGCGAGTTTCCTGATCACCACACCGATCTCCTTGATCACCGAGGGCTGGATGCCTTCGGTGGGCTCGTCGAGGATCAGCAGGCGCGGCTGGCTGGCCAGGGCGCGGCCGATGGCCAACTGCTGTTGCTGGCCACCGGAGAGGTCGCCGCCACGGCGATGCTTCATCTCGCGCAGCACCGGGAACAGCTCGTAGATGAACTCGGGCACGGCCCTGGCCTGGCTGCCGGGAAAGCGTGACAGGCCCATCAACAGGTTCTCTTCCACCGTCAGGCGGCCGAAGATCTCGCGGCCCTGCGGCACGTAGGCGATGCCGGCATGCACGCGCTGGTGGGGTTTGAATCCGGTGATGGCCCTGCCTTCCCACTGCACGTTGCCGTCCCTGGCCGGGATCAGGCCCATCAGGCATTTGAGCAGGGTGGTCTTGCCGACGCCGTTGCGGCCGAGCAGGCAGGTGACTTCGCCGACCTTCACGTCGAACGACAACCCGCGAAGGATGTGGCTGCCGCCGTAGTACTGATGGAGTTGTTGGACTTGGAGCATGATTCAATTCCTCGTTCTTGGAGCTGCAAGCTTCAAGCAGGAGCACGGTGGATCGCGCTTCATCGATCCACCGTGCGATGGCATTGGTGGATGAAAAAGCGTCATCCACCCTACGGACTTGCAGCTTGAGGCTTGCTGCTTGTAGCTGGCGCATCAGCGCCCCAGGTAAACCTCGATCACCCGCTCGTCGTTCTGCACCTTCTCCAGCGAGCCTTCGGCCAGCACGCTGCCCTGGTGCAACACGGTGACGTGGTCGGCGATGGAGCCGACGAAGCCCATGTCGTGTTCGACGACCATCAGCGAGTGCTTGCGCGCCAGGGACTTGAACAGCTCGGCGGTGAACTCGGTCTCGGCGTCGGTCATGCCCGCCACCGGTTCGTCGAGCAGCAGCAGGTGCGGCTCCTGCATCAGCAGCATGCCGATTTCCAGAAACTGCTTCTGGCCATGAGAGAGCAGGCCGGCCGGGCGATTGCGCGAGCCTTCCAGGCGGATGGTGGTCAGCACTTCGTCGATGCGATCGCGCTGCTCGCCGCTGAGCCTGGCACGCAGGCTGGCCCACACCGACTTGTTGGTCTTCTGCGCCAGCTCCAGGTTCTCGAACACCGACAGCGCCTCGAACACCGTCGGCTTCTGGAACTTGCGGCCGATGCCGGCCTGGGCGATTTCCACCTCGCTCATGCGGGTCAGGTCGAACTGTTCGCCGAAGTAGGCCACACCGCTGTCCGGGCGGGTCTTGCCGGTGATCACGTCCATCATGGTGGTCTTGCCGGCGCCGTTGGGGCCGATGATGCAGCGCAGTTCGCCGACGCCGATGTACAGGGTCAGGTTGGTCAGCGCACGGAAGCCATCGAAGCTGACGTTGATGTCTTCCAGGGTGAGGATGGTGCCGTGACGAACGTTGACGCCCTTGCCCAACAGGTTGCCGGTGTCCAGCGCCAGGCCGGTCGGGTCGAAGGCGGCCTCGAGCATGGTTTCGGGGACTGGAGTGGCTCTCATTGATCCTTCTCCTTCTTGAGCAGGCCGACGACACCTCTGGGTAAGAAGAGCGTGACGACGATGAACAGTGCGCCCAGGGCGAACAACCAGTATTCGGGGAAGGCCACGGTGAACCAGCTCTTCATGCCGTTGACCAGGCCGGCACCGAGCAGCGGGCCGATCAGCGTGCCGCGGCCGCCGAGAGCGACCCAGACGGCGGCTTCGATGGACTGCGTCGGCGCCATCTCGCTGGGGTTGATGATGCCTACCTGCGGCACGTACAGCGCGCCGGCCAGGCCGCACAGCACGGCGGAGAGCACCCAGATGAACAGCTTGTAGCCGCGTGGGTCGTAGCCGCAGAACATCAGGCGGTTCTCGGCATCACGCAGGGCGGTGAGCACTCGGCCGAACTTGCTGCGTGCCAGGCGAAAGCCCAGGTACAGGCTGCTCACCAGCAACGCCACGGTGGCGAAAAACAGCACGGCGCGGGTGCCCTGCGCGGTGATGTCGAAGCCGAGGATACGGGTGAAGCCGGTGAAGCCGTTGTTGCCTCCGAAGCCGGTTTCGTTGCGGAAGAACAGCAGCATGCCGGCGAAGGTCAGCGCCTGGGTCATGATCGAGAAGTACACGCCCTTGATCCGTGAGCGGAAGGCGAAGAAGCCGAACACCAGGGCCAGCAGGCCGGGCGCCAGCACTACCAGGCACATGGCCCAGAGGAAGCTGGAGGTGCCGTACCAGTACCAGGGCAGCTCGTTCCAGGCCAGGAAGCTCATGAAGGCTGGCAGGCCGTCGCCCGCGCTCTGGCGCATCAGGTACATGCCCATGGCGTAGCCGCCGAGGGCGAAGAACAGGCCGTGGCCCAGCGACAGCATGCCGGCATAGCCCCAGACCAGATCCAGCGCCAGGGCGACGATGGCGTAGCAGAGAATCTTGCCCACCAGCGTCAGGCTGTAGGCCGAGACGTGCAGGGCATGCTCGGCCGGCAGCAGGTGCAGCAGCGGCATGGCGACGAGGATCGCCAGTACCAGCAATCCGATGGCCAGCGAAACCTGCGGGCCGAGCTTGGCGCTGGCTCTGGCCAGCAGCGTTTGGTTTAGCGCATTCATCAGTCGATCACTCGTCCTTTATTTCCGTAGGGCGGGTGCAACCCGCCGCTGCAGCGATGGCGTCCGGTCGGTCTGGCGGGTTTCACCCGCCCTCCGGTCGATGGCGCAATGACGGTCACAGGTCATCAGTCGATCACCCGTCCTTTGAGAGCGAAGAGGCCTTGCGGGCGTTTCTGGATGAACAGAATGATCAGCGCGAGGATCAGGATCTTGCCCAGCACGGCGCCGATCTGCGGTTCGAGGAACTTGTTCACCACGCCCAGACCGAAGGCGGCCAGCACGCTGCCGGCCAGTTGGCCGACGCCGCCGAGCACCACCACCAGGAAGGAATCGATGATGTAGCTCTGGCCAAGATCCGGGCCGACGTTGCCGATCTGGCTCAGGGCCACGCCGCCGAGGCCGGCGATGCCCGAGCCGAGACCGAAGGCCATCATGTCCACGCGGCCGGTGGGCACGCCGCAGCAGGCGGCCATGTTGCGGTTCTGCGTCACTGCGCGCACGTTCAGGCCCAGGCGCGTCCTGTTCAGCAGCAGCCAGGTCAGCAGCACGACGAACAGGGCGAAGCCGATGATGACGATGCGGTTGTACGGCAGCACCAGGTTCGGCAGCACCTGGATGCCGCCGGACAGCCAGGCCGGGTTGGCCACTTCGACGTTCTGTGCGCCGAAGGTGACGCGTACCAGTTGAATCAGGATCAGGCTGATGCCCCAGGTGGCCAGCAGGGTTTCCAGCGGGCGACCGTAGAGGTGGCGGATCACCGTGCGCTCCAGGGCCATGCCGATGCAGGCAGTGACCAGAAAGGCGATGGGCAACGCGGCCAGCGGGTAGAGCGTGAGGTATTCGGGGGCCAGGCGCTGGAAGCTCAGCTGCACCACGTAGGTGGTGTAGGCGCCGAGCATCAGCATCTCGCCGTGGGCCATGTTGATCACCCCGAGCAGGCCGAAGGTGATGGCCAGGCCGAGGGCGGCCAGCAGCAGGATCGAGCCAAGCGACAGGCCGCTGAAGGCCTGGCCGAGCAGCTCGCCGATCATCAGCCTGTTCTTCACCTGGGCCAGGCTCTTCTGCGCGGCGGCGCGCACCTCGGCGTCGCTTTCCTGAGTCGGATCGAGCAGCGCCTCCAGGCGTACGCGAGCCAGCGGATCGCCGGTCTCACCGAGGCGCTGCACGGCAGCCAGGCGCACGGCTGGACTGGCGTCGGCCAGTTGCAGGTTGGCCAGGGCCAGAGTCAGGGCGTCACGCACGTTCTCGTCGGCCTCGGCGCTCATGCGGCTTTCCAGCAATGGCAGCAGGGCGGGTGGTGTGTTGCGTTGCAACTGCCTGGCGGCGGCCAGGCGCGCCTCCACGTCGTGTTCGAGCAACTGATGGCTGGCGACGGCAATGGCGATCAGACCGCGCAGGCGGTTGTTCAGGCGCAGTTTGCGCGGGGTGCCGTTGGCCTCGGCTTCGCCATCGATGGCTTGCCAGGTGTCGTCCTGTTCGATGAAGGCGCGTTTGTCGGTATCGCCGCCGACGCGGCCCTGCTGCAGGGCTTGCAGCAGTGGCATGCGCGCGGTGCTGGGCGCGGCGGCCCAGTCCTGCAGCAGGCTGGCCTGCCTGCCTGCATTGGCGGCGACGAAGTCGTCGGCCTCGCCAGCATGCGCCGCCAGCGGCAGCAACAGCAGCAGGCTCAGGAGAATTCGGGTAAGGGCAGTGGGCATAAGGTGTGTCCTTGGCGTAGCCCGGATGCAATCCGGGGTGAGCGTCCCGGAATGTATCCGGGTCAGGGCTGCCCTCTCTCCCTGCCCCTGCGCCCTGAATGGGAGAGGGGGCCGGGAGAGAGGGGCTTTTGCCTTATGGATGCTCTGAAACTACCGTCATTCCCGCGCAGGCGGGAATCCAGAGGCCACGAAACGCCTGGGCTCCCGCCTGCGCGGGAGTGACGATAAACAGTTCTTTCAGGACATCCTCAGTTCGACTTCACCGGGGTATCGGCTTTCTTGTCGTTGCCTTCGATGAAGGGGCTCCACGGCTGGGCGCGGATCGGGCCTTCGGTCTCCCAGACCACGGAGAACTGACCGTCCTCCTGGATCTCGCCGATCATCACCGGCTTGTGCAGGTGGTGGTTCTTCTCGTCCATCTTCAGGGTGAAGCCGCTCGGTGCGGCGAAGGTCTGGCCAGCCATGGCTTCACGCACCTTGTCGACATCGGTGGTGCCGGCTTTCTCGACGGCCTGTGCCCACATGTGGATACCCACGTAGGTGGCTTCCATCGGGTCGTTGGTGACCACGGTGTCGGCGTTCGGCAGCTTCTTGGCCTTGGCGTAGGTTTTCCAGTCGGCGACGAACTTCTCGTTGACCGGGTTCTCCACGGACTGGAAGTAGTTCCAGGCCGCCAGGTGGCCTACCAGCGGCTTGGTGTCGATGCCGCGCAGTTCTTCCTCGCCCACGGAGAAGGCCACGACCGGAACTTCGGTGGCTTCCAGGCCCTGGTTGGCCAGTTCCTTGTAGAACGGCACGTTGGAGTCACCGTTCACGGTGGAAACCACGGCCGTCTTGCCCCCGCGGCGAATTTCTTGATGTTGGCGACGATGGTTTGATAGTCGCTGTGGCCGAAGGGGGTGTAGACCTCTTCGATGTCCTTGTCGGCGATGCCTTTGCTGTGCAGGAAGGCGCGCAGAATCTTGTTGGTGGTGCGCGGGTAGACGTAGTCGGTGCCGAGCAGGAAGAAGCGCTTGGCGCCGCCGCCGTCTTCGCTGAGCAGGTATTCCACCGCCGGGATGGCCTGCTGATTCGGTGCTGCACCGGTATAGAACACGTTCGGCGACATCTCTTCGCCTTCGTACTGCACCGGGTAGAACAGCAGGCCGTTGAGTTCTTCGTAGACCGGCAGCACGGATTTGCGCGACACGCTGGTCCAGCAGCCGAAGGTCACGGCGACCTTGTCCTGAGTCAGCAACTGGCGACCGCGCTCGGCGAACAGCGGCCAGTTCGACGCGGGGTCGACCACCACCGGCTCCAGTTGCTTGCCGAGTACGCCGCCCTTGGCGTTGATCTCGTCGATGGTCATCAGCGCCATGTCTTTGAGCGAGGTTTCGGAAATGGCCATGGTGCCGGACAGCGAGTGCAGGATGCCGACCTTGATGGTTTCGGCGGCCTGGATGACCAGGACAGGCCCATGGCGGCGATGGAAGCGGAAAGGGTAAAGGCCTTGATCAGGCTGCGACGTTGCATGGTGCGATCTCCATTCACAAGTGTGAGTAAGCGGACAGCGTTGTTATTGGTCATGCAGTGAAGGTCATGGCCCGGTTATTCCGGCATCGGCTGTATGTGCTGGCGTGCGGCATACAGCTTGTGCAAGGTGATCGAATGCACCTCTGCCTTGCTGACCTCTATATGGCTCTTGAGCAATTGCTGTGCCTCTTCTGAGCGACGGGTCAGGATTGCCTCGAGAATTTGCCCGTGTTCGGCGTAGGTCAGGTCGATGCGATGCCCCTGAGTGAAATCCAGCCGCCTTAGAATGCGGATCTTCTCGCTGACTTCGCGGTGCACGCGGGCCATCTCGCGATTGCCGGCGGCCTCCAGCAATTGGCAATGAAAGGCTTCGTCGAGGCGCGAGACGATGGCACCGTCCTGCAGGCGTTCGTCGTTTCGCACCATCCAGGTGCGCTCGAGCATCCTTAGTGCAGGCGGGTGTTCGCCCGTGGGGCGCAGGCACAGACGGCGCACGGCTTCGAGTTCGAGGACGATGCGCAGCTCGTAGAGTTCGTCGAACTGCGCGAAGTCCAGTGGGCGTACCTGCCAGCCGCTGCGAAAGTGCACCTCGAGAAAGCCCTCGCGTTGCAGGCGATGCAGCGCCTGGCGCACGGGCGTGCGGCTGGCTGCCATGCGTGCGGCGACCTCGCCCTCGGAGAACCGGTCGCCGGGCATCAGGCGGAACTCGAAGATGTCGTCCTTGAGCTGCGCATGGATGCGCTCGGCCAGGCTCGTGCGCGACATGGCGTGCTCAGGCACGGGTGCTGGCGATGAAAGCGCGCCAGCCACCGAAGCTGGTGATGTCACGCGCGCCTTCCAGGGCATAGGGCTCGCAGATGAAACCCTTGACCCAGCGACCGTCGGCCAGCTCCAGATTGCCGATGCCCAGCGGTGGCGGAATCTCCGCGACGAACTCGCCGAAGCGCGCCTGCGGCACGTCCCACAGCTCGACGATGATCTCGGCGCCATCGGCGGCCACCCGTGCCAGGCCGGGCTTGGGCGGTACGGTGCCGGGCAGGGCAAAGAGGCGGTAATGCGCGGCGCTGGTGGTTTGCTCCACCAGTACGGCATCGCGGCTGGTGAGCTGGAAATTCAGCGGCATGCCGGTCAGGTGCGCGCCGACCACGGCCACGCGGATGCTGCCGGGCGCCGGCTTGTCGCTGGCGGCTTGCGCGGGGAGCGGCTTGCCGGTGGCTCCCAGCGGCAGGGCCAGGGCCTGCTGCCAGCGTTGACCGAGGGCTGCCAGGGCCTGGTCATGCCAGGCCGCGGCGATCAGGGTGATGCCGGCGGGCAGACCGTCTGCGCGCAGCCCCGCCGGCACAGCCAGGGCGGACAGATCGGCGAGGTTGGTGAAGTTGGTGTAGGTGCCGAACTGGCTGTTGAACAGCACCGGTTCGGCTTCCATCTCGGCCAGGGTGCGGATGGTCGGCGAGGTGGGCACCACCAGGGCGTCGAAGCCGGCCAGGGCCTCGTTGATCGTGCGCGACAGTGCGGCGCGGATGTATTCGGCCTTGTAGGCATCGCAGGCACTGTACGTGTGCCCGTTCTCGACGATACCGCGCACCACCGGGTTGATGTGCGCTGGGTCGACACCCTCCACCGCGACGGTGCGCTCGGCGACCCAGGAGCCGTAATAGAGCTGCTCGGCCAACTGCTGGAAGGGAGCGAAATCGATCTCCACCAGCTCTGCGCCCAGTTCGCGCAGCTTGCCCAGAGCAGCCTCATGGACGGCCTGGTTCTGGCTGTCGCCGAAGAACGCGAGGTTGGCCGGCACGGCCAGGCGCGGCCGGGCCGGCATGCCGACCTTGGCGCTATTGGGGTTCTTGCGGCTGTAGGCATCGGCGGCGTCATAGCCACCGGCGATGTTGGCCACGGCCAGTGCATCGCTGACGGTCAGGGCGAACACCGAAATACAGTCCAGGGTGCGGCAGGCCGGCACCAGGCCGGTATTGGGCAGCCAGCCCCTGGTCGGCTTGAGCCCGACGATATTGTTGAAGCCCGCCGGCACGCGGCCGGAACCGGCGGTATCGGTGCCGAGGGAGAAGGGCACCAGGCCGCGTGCGACCACGCTGGCCGAACCGGAACTGGAGCCGCCGCTGACGTAATCCGGGTTGAAGCTGTTGGCCACCGCGCCATGAGGCGAGCGGGTGCCGACCAGGCCGGTGGCGAACTGATCGAGGTTGGTCTTGCCGATCAGGATCGCGCCGGCCGCGCGCAAACGTGCGACCACGGTGGCATCGGCCTTGGCTTCGTAGGCGAACTCGGGGCAGGCGGCCGTGGTCGGCCAACCGGCGGCATCGATGTTGTCCTTGATGGCGAACGGCACGCCGTACAGCGGTAGCCTGCTCAGGTCGCCGGCTGCACCTTGCAGTGCGCTGGCCAGGGCATCGAGTTGAGCGTCCAGCTGGGCTTCGCTGGCCAGGGCGATCCACGCCGTGTCGTCAGTGCGCAGTTCCAGGCGTAGGGCGTGCAGCAGTTCTGCAGGCGATTGACCGTCGCGGTAGGCCTGTTGCCATTGCGCGAGGGTGAAAGCGATCGGTGTGTTGCGCATGCTTCGAGATCCCATCTTGTATCCAAGTTGGGATCAGCAGAGCAATGACGGTGCCAGTTTGGCGCAGGCCTTTATTTTCGGGGACTACAGTGTGACGGAAGGGGCTTTGACGAGAGGCGTCGCACCGAGGTGGGGCTGTCCTGTAAGCGAATGGTGCAGGGTTCTGAGAGCTGGCGGTGCGCATAGCGCACCCAGCGGGATCGAGGGGGCCTGTAGACATTCGGTAGGTAGTGCGCGCCGTGCGCACCGAGGGCTCGAAGCTCGCCGTCTCATGGCACCAGGTAGTTCTTCACTCCGGTGAAGATGATCTGCGCGGCGAGGGCGCAGACGAACAGGCCCATCAGGCGGCTGACGATCTGCAGGCCCTGGTCGCCGAGCAGTCGCTCGAACTGGTTGGACAGGTACAGCACCACGCCCACGGTGAGGCTGGCGAGGAAGATCGCCGCCACGGCCACCAGCTTGTCGTCCCAGTGCGGCTGGCTGGCGCCCATCAGCAGCAGGGCGCCGATGGTGCCGGGGCCGACGGTCAGGGGGATGGTCAAAGGCACGATGGTCACGTCCTGCTGCACGTTGTCGCTCTGCACCGCCGACTTGCCCTGGGCCATGCCGAGCGCGGAGATGAACAGCACCGATCCTGCGCCGATGCGGAATGCGTCGATGGTGATGCCGAACAGGGTGAAGATGTGCCTGCCGAACAGGTACAGCAGCACGCTGGCGACCAGTGTCGCCAGCGCCACCTTCCAGGCCAGGCGCTTGCGCTCCTTGAGGGTGTGGCCGCGGCTGAGGCCGATGAAGCAGGAAAGGACGAAGAAGGGGCTGTAGAGCACCAGCATCTTCAGGTAGAGGCTGAACAACTCGGACATGGGGCACTCGTTTGAGAGGAGGGCGGATGCAACCCGCCATCGACGGTCAGGCGGGGTTCACCCGTCTTACGACACTTCACGCTGGCGACGCAATTCGCGCTCGGCGATCCAGTGTTCGATCAGCTCGCGAAGCTGGGACAGCTCCACCGGCTTGGACATGTGGCCATCCATGCCGACAGCGCGAGCGCGTTCCTTGTGCTCGCTGAGTATGTGTGCGGTGAGAGCGACCACCGGTGTACGTGTTCTCTGCTCGGCCTGTTCCCAGGCACGCAGCTGTTCGGTGGCCGAGAAACCGTCGAGTACCGGCATTTCACAGTCCATCAGCACCAGATCGTAATGCTGCGCCTTCATCGCCTTGAGGGCTTCCTCGCCGTTGCTGGCAGTGTCCGGCTTGAGGTTGAGCTTGCCGAGCATGCCACGGATAACCTTGGTCGAGATGCTGTTGTCTTCGGCGACCAGAATACGGAAGTCGTCAGGCACGTTCAGCGGGGCGCTGACTGGCGTTGGTGCGGCCTGCGCCGGCGTGTCGTTGGGGCGTTGCGCCAACTCGTCGGCCAGGGTCGTCTTGAGCGTGTAGCCGGCCACCGGTTTGGCCAGGATGCGCTTGATTCCGGAATTGCGTGCGACCACCTTGCTCGGCGCATTGCTGATGCCGGTGAGCATGATGATCAGAATGTCGTGATTGAGGCTGGGGTCTTCCTTGATCTTCGCCGCCAGCTGCATGCCGGTCATGCCAGGCATGTCCTGGTCGAGCAGTACGGCATCGAAGTATTCGCGCATGTGCGCCTTGGTCCGTATCAGAGCCAGGGCTTCCTTGCCCGACGGCACCGCACTGACCTGCAGACCCCAGGCGTTGCACTGCTGCACCAGTACCTTGCGGCAGGTGTCGTTGTCGTCGACGACCAGCAGGCGTGCGCCCTGCAGCGGGCTGTCGAGATCGGTTTCCGGCTGTTCCAGACGAGTGGCGTCCAGGGGCAGGGTCAGCCATAAGGTGGTGCCCTGATTGCCGCTGCCCTGAATACCGAACTCGCCGCCCATCAGGCGTACCAGCTGGCGTGCGATGATCAGACCGAGGCGACCGCCCAGGCGGGTCGCGGCCAGGAAGTCGCGGCTTTGCAGCTCGGCGGTGAGCAGCGCGTCGCGCTCTTCGGGCAGTAGCGGACGGCCGCTGTCCTGCACGGCGATGCGCAGGTGATGCTGATCGTTACTGCTGTCGAGAGCGGCGACCAGCAGGATCTCGCCTTCGGTGGTCTGCTTGAAGGCATTGTCGAGCAGGCTGAGCAATGCCTGGCGCAGGCGCGTCGGATCGCCGCTGATGACACGCGGCACCTGCGGCTGGATGAAGCTGATCAGCTCCACTTTCTGTTGTTCGGCCTTGGCGCGGAAGATGTCCAGGCAGTCCTCGATCAGGGCACCGAGGTCGAACTGTACGTCGTCCAGTTCGATCTGCCCGGATTCGAGCTTGGAGATATCGAGGATTTCGTTGATCAGGGTAAGCAGTTCGTTGCCCGAGCTGTGGATGGTCTGCACGTAGTCACGCTGCTTGGCCGACAGTGGCGTACCCAGCAGTAGCTCGGTCATGCCCAGCACGCCGTTCATGGGGGTGCGAATCTCGTGGCTGATCTTGGCCAGGAATTCGGCCTTGGCGCGCAATTCGGCGCTGCTGGCGGCCATGGCGGTGCGCTCTTGCAGGGTATCGCGCTGGATCTGCCGCTGGCGTTCGGTGAGTGACACGCTGAGGATCAGGCCCGCCAGAGTGGCGACGCTGAAGACCCCGAGTACCAGCCAGCCCGGATTGAGCTGATCGAAGCCCAGCAGTACCGGCACGAAGAAACCGAAGCCGAGGTTGAACACCAGCATGCCGACCGCCACCAGTCGCGCGGGCTGATAGCCGGCGCGCCAGTGCAGGCTCGATACCAGCAGCAGGTTCAGGGTGCTCAGTGCCACCAGCAGATAGACCAGCGAGCTGAACCAGAACAGGCCGGTGATGCCGATGCACAGTGCATAGGCCAGCAGCAGCAGGGCGTTGCCTTGCAACAGGCGGTTGAGCGGACTGTGCTGAGCTTGCGTACCACGCATGAACCCCAGGCCGAAGGCCAGGCCGCTGAAGGCGGCGAACAGGGCCGACAGGTCGGCGATCAGCGACTGGTTGTAACCGAGGCTGGGCAGCCATTGGGCGAATATGCCCAGGTTGGCGGACGAGCAGACCGCCAGGCCGATATTCACGCCGGCCAGCCACAGGCCGCTGGTACTGCGGCTGTAGAGGAAGCGGATGAGGTTGTACAGCGTCAGTAGCAACAGCGCGCCGAACAGCATGCCGTAGAGATAGGCAGGCTTTTCCAGACCGACCACCTCGTTCTGATCCATCACCTTGAACCAGGTCATCAGCGGATGGTTCGAGGTGAAGCGGATGTAGGCGACGCGCGCCTGGCCGTCGTTCGGCAGCGGCATCAGATAGAAACGCGAGGGCAGCGGGCGCGAGTCCAGCGGCATGGCCTCACCCGTGTGCAGGTTCTGCTCCAGCTGGTCGTCTCGGAGCAGGTAGTAGTCGAGGTACTGCACCCTTGGGGAGAACACCCAGAGCCAGGTGGGTTGCCGATTCGCCGGCAGTTCGGCGCGCAACCAGACTGCATGCTGGCTGGGAGGGAAGGTGAAGGATTGCTTGCCGAGTGGCTTGAACTGCTGGTGCTGGGTTCGTATCTCTTCAAGGCCCAGGCGCGCACTGGCGTCGATCAGATAGGGACCATCTTGCCGTCGTGACCGCCTCGTCCGCTGCCGTGGCCGGGAATACGAGGCCGATCAGCAGTAGGCTGGCGAGTAGTCCGATGGCAGTCCTGAGCCGGTGCACGGGCAAATCCCTTCTATGTAGGTGGCCGGATTATAGCCAAGCATATGCTTGGGGAATATGGCGCAGGTGGCCATTTTGCTGGGCGAAGCCGCAGCGAACGATGGTAT
Source organism: Ectopseudomonas oleovorans (assembly GCA_045291465.1). Classification (GTDB taxonomy): domain Bacteria; phylum Pseudomonadota; class Gammaproteobacteria; order Pseudomonadales; family Pseudomonadaceae; genus Aquipseudomonas; species Aquipseudomonas oleovorans_B. Next base: position 1,253,938 of record CP152345.1, read on the forward strand.
CAGTTCCCTGTCGAGTGCTGCCGCTTCCCGTGTTCGCGGCGATTCCCGTGAGCGCGATTCGGGTCGTTTCTCCGTTGTCAACCCATCAGGGCGAGCCCGTTCCTGCGCCAGTACCTCGATGATCCGCTACAGGCCACGCGTTACGGGGGATACGGCGTTTTCGGCAATTCACCCATCTTAGACTAATGTCTAGTGCTCTTTGCGCTATCCGCGTCTAGCCTTGCCAATCAGAACAATCACAACAAAGACGTCCGGGCAGGGCGATCGGCGCTCCAGGCTCCATGACGTCGTGGAGGCAGCCATGAGTGCAGATTCGGCAGTAGAGGGTGGGCATGAAGCAGCGAGGCCCATGACCAGAGAGGAGCGCAAGGTCATCCTGGCCTCGTCCCTGGGTACGGTCTTCGAGTGGTACGACTTTTATCTGTACGGTTCACTTTCCGCCATCATCGCGGTGCAGTTTTTCTCCGGCGTGAACCCGACCGCAGCATTCATCTTCGCCCTCATGGCATTCGCCGCCGGTTTTGCGGTGCGGCCATTCGGTGCACTGGTCTTCGGTCGGCTGGGCGATCTGGTCGGACGCAAATACACCTTCCTCATCACCATCCTGATCATGGGCCTGTCGACATTCATCGTCGGCATCCTTCCCAGCTATGCCGCGTGGGGTATTGCGGCGCCGGTCATCCTCGTCATTCTTCGGCTGTTTCAGGGGTTGGCGCTCGGCGGCGAGTACGGCGGTGCGGCGACCTACGTGGCCGAGCACGCGCCACACGGGCGACGCGGCTTCTACACGTCCTGGATCCAGACCACCGCGACTCTGGGATTGTTTCTCTCGCTGCTGGTGATCCTCGGTACCCGCACCTGGCTCGGTGAGGAAGCGTTCGCCGCCTGGGGCTGGCGTATACCGTTCCTGCTGTCCATCGTGCTGCTGGGGATCTCCGTGTGGATTCGCCTGACCCTGAGCGAAAGCCCTGCCTTCAAGAAGATGAAGGATGAGGGCAAGACCTCCAAGGCACCGCTGACCGAGGCCTTCGGTCGCTGGGAAAACGCCAGGGTGGCACTGATCGCCCTGTTCGGCGGTACCGCCGGTCAGGCGGTGGTCTGGTACACGGGGCAGTTCTATGCGCTGTTCTTCCTGACCCAGACGCTGAAGGTGGACGGCGCCACGGCGAACATCCTGATCGCCGTGTCACTGTTGATCGGCACGCCGTTCTTCATCGTCTTTGGCTGGCTATCGGACAAGATCGGCCGCAAGCCGATCATCCTCGGTGGCTGCCTGGTCGCGGCGCTGACCTACTTCCCGCTGTTCGGCCTGCTCACCCATTACGCCAACCCGGCGCTGGAGCAGGCCCAGGCCAATGCGCCGGTGACCGTGGTCGCCGATCCCGACGCCTGCTCGTTCCAGTTCAACCCGGTGGGTACCGCCAAGTTCGTGGCCTCGTGCGATATCGCCAAGGGCTTCCTGGCGCGCAATTCGGTGAACTACGCCAACGAAGCCGCGCCAGCCGGTACGGTCGCCAGTATCCGCATAGGCAATCAGACCATCGCCTCGTTCGAGGGCGCCGGATTGCCGGCCGATCAGTTCAAGGCGCAGTCCGATGCCTTCAATACCGCCATGACCGATGCGATTCGCAACGCCGGCTACCCGGCCAAGGCTGATCCGCAGCAGATCAACAAGCCGATGCTGGTGGTGCTGCTGACGGTGCTGGTGCTGTTCGTGACCATGGTCTACGGGCCGATTGCCGCGCTGCTGGTCGAGCTGTTTCCGACGCGCATCCGCTACACGGCGATGTCGCTGCCCTACCACATCGGCAATGGCTGGTTCGGCGGCTTCCTGCCGACCACTGCGTTCGCCATGGTGGCGGCGACGGGGGATATCTACTACGGCCTGTGGTACCCGATCATCGTGGCGGTGATGACCTTCTTCATCGGCCTGTTCCTGATGCCGGAAACCAAGGATCGAGACCTGCGCAACTGGCACTGATCGCCGTCCGAAACGAAGAGGCCCCGCTGTCGTTCACTTCAGTCTGCTCCTCTTCTCGTGCGGGGAGAGGAAGCCGATCAAGGCGGAGTTCTTCTGAGAACCTGTTCACGATCTCGCGAGCTAGAGCCATACAAGGCAAAAACAGGCGAGGAAGCGGAGTTTACGGGCTGTAAATGAGCATTCCGAGCCTGTTTTTAACGCAGTAGGGCCGACGCGCAGCAGATTGTGAACGGTTCTGAGCGGCATCACGCCCATGACCGATCACCTGCCGTGCCCGAGGCGCGGCAGGTGTGCGGGATCACTGCCAGTTGGCCGCGATGACCATATCCAGCTGCACCCGCTGATCCGGCAGCAGGTTGAAGTCGGCGCCGGCCGGCACGGCGAACGCCGCCATCGCATTCACCAGGTTCTGCACCCGGCTTTCGGTCAGCGCCAGGCCATTGGACGCCTGCATGATCTCGATACGATGATGGCTGCCGGAGTACCAGTCGTTGACCGTGACCCGATCCTCCGTTCCCGCCACCAGGATATCCAGATGGTTGTCCCGGCGTTGGAACCAGAGTTGCTCGGGCGAAAGGTCTTCACCGAACTTGAGCACGTCTACTGCCCCGTGATAACTACCCGCCTCCACGATGGTGTCCTGGCCATCGCCAAGGTTGAACAGGTAGGTGTCGGCATGTTTGCTGCCGTACATCGTGTCATTGCCCTTGCCACCGACGAAAAGGTTGTTCTTGGCGTCTTCGTGGACACGCAGCACATCACCGCCATAGAGTTCGTTGGAGCCTTGGCCACCGTCCAGTACATCGTCGCCGGCACCGCCGTAGAGGATGTCGTTGCGATACCAGCCTTTCAAGCTGCCAGCCGTTCGCGCAGTTCGGGGTTCTGCATGGCGGCTTCGTGCAGGTCGCGCACGGCGCCAGAGCCTTTCATGCCGGGCAGGGTGGCGACGTCGGGGGCGAGGGGCAGGCGGTCGGTGTAGTCGCGGTAGAAGGCCTGGCCGAGGTTGGCGGCCAGGCTCTGGTTGGCGTTGACGGTGCCGATTTCGCCGTTGTCGCGCAGGAAGTGGCCAAGAGCGCTGGCCGCATTGCAGGGCAGACGAGTGTCAAGCCGACCTGTTCCGGTTGAGAAAATGGGGACGACTTCTGGTGCAGAGGCAGATGATGGCGGGTGGTTTCTGGATGGTCTGCCAGTCCCTGCATCCCCATGGCAAAGGGGGAGGCGAAGGCTGGAAAATACGTGCAATGGCCACGTTGCCTTCTCGTCGGAGGGCGCGGCCAGTGGGCTGGGGCACAAGCGAGACTCGCCGACTGGCGTCTAAACCTGCCCGAGGTGTGTGGTCGGAGGCGACCCGAGGAGCCGGTGCAGGGGCTCAAGCCTCTGCGAGCACGATCAGTCCCCTCGCCGCTCTGGGGAGAGGGGAGGCTGGTCGTTTAGCGTCGTTTTCAGCCCCCCAGCCCCTCTCTCTGCTGAATGGGAGCGGAGAGCAAGCGCGAACAAGCTCAAGTCAGCGGCATGGGGAGGGGTTTCAGCCTTCGGCGCGCTCGCGGGCGATGGCCCGATAGCCGATGTCGTTGCGGTGGAACATGCCGTTCCAGCGAATCTTCTCGGCCAGGCGATAAGCCTGCTGCTGGGCATCGGCGACGCTGGCACCGATGGCGGTGGCGCACAGCACGCGGCCGCCGGCGGTGACGATCTGGCCGTCTTTCAGCGCGGTCCCGGCATGGAACACCTTGCCGTCGAGCTTGGCGGCTTCATCCAGGCCTTCGATCACGTCGCCCTTGGCGTAGTCACCCGGGTAGCCGCCGGCAGCCAGCACCACGCCAACGGTCGGGCGCGGATCCCAGGTGGCCTCGACCTTGTCCAGAGCCTTGGCCAGCGCTGCCTCGACCAGCAGCACCAGCGAGCTTTCCAGGCGCACCATGATCGGCTGGGTTTCCGGGTCGCCAAAGCGGCAGTTGAACTCGATGACCTTCGGTGCGCCGGATTTGTCGATCATCAGGCCGGCATAGAGGAAGCCGGTGTAGACGTTGCCTTCGCTGGCCATGCCGCGCACGGTCGGGTAGATCACTTCGTCCATGACGCGCTTGTGCACCTCGGCGGTGACCACCGGAGCCGGGGAGTAGGCGCCCATGCCGCCGGTGTTCGGGCCGCTGTCGGCGTCGCCGACGCGCTTGTGATCCTGGCTGGTGGCCATCGGCAGCACGTTCTCGCCGTCGACCATGACGATGAAGCTGGCCTCCTCTCCATCGAGAAACTCTTCGATGACAACGCGCGAGCCTGCGTCGCCGAACGCATTGCCGGCCAACATGTCGCGCACGGCGTCCTCGGCCTCTTGCAGGGTCATGGCGACGATCACGCCCTTGCCTGCGGCCAGGCCGTCGGCCTTGATCACGATGGGGGCGCCTTTCTCGCGCAGGTAGGCCAGTGCCGGCTCGACTTCGGTGAAGTTCTGGTAGTCGGCAGTCGGGATTTTCTGGCGGGCGAGGAAATCCTTGGTGAAGGCCTTGGAGCCTTCCAGCTGGGCGGCGGCGGCGGTGGGGCCGAAGATGTCCAGGCCGCGCTTGCGGAACAGGTCGACCACGCCTTTGACCAGCGGCGCTTCCGGGCCGACGATGGTCAGCTGCACGTTCTTCTCGGCAAAATCGGCAAGCTGCTCGATGGCCAGCACGTCGATGGCGACGTTCTCGCACTTGGCTTCCACCGCGGTGCCGGCGTTGCCCGGGGCGACGAAGACCTTCTCGACGCGCTTGTCCTGCGCCACTTTCCAGGCCAGGGCGTGTTCACGACCGCCGCTGCCGATGATCAATACGTTCATGTCTCTCTCCCGATGGAGGCGGGCCGGCGGCCCGTTCGGTGGATAGGAAAAGCGCTATCCACCCTACGAAATAAGGTGGGCGTAGGGTGGATGGCCGAAGCCATCCACCAGCCAATCAATGACGGAAATGGCGCATGCCGGTAAACACCATGGCAATGCCGGCTTCGTCGGCAGCCGCGATCACTTCGTTGTCACGCATCGAACCACCCGGCTGGATCACCGCGGTGATGCCGGCCTTGGCGGCATTGTCGATGCCGTCGCGGAACGGGAAGAAGGCGTCGGACGCCATCACCGCGCCCTGTACCGGCAGGCCGGCATGTTCGGCCTTGATCGCGGCGATACGGGCGGAGTTGACGCGGCTCATCTGGCCGGCGCCGACACCGACGGTCTGGCGGTTCCTGGCGTAGACGATGGCGTTGGACTTGACGAACTTGGCCACTTTCCAGGCGAAGATCAGGTCGTGGATTTCCTGCTCGCTCGGGGCGCGCTGGGTGACGATCTTCAGGTCTTCTGCCTTGATCATGCCGATGTCGCGGCTCTGTACCAGCAGTCCACCGTTGACACGTTTGAAGTCCCAGCCGGCGGCACGTTCGGCAGGCCACTGGCCGCATTCCAGCAGGCGCACGTTGGCCTTGGCGGCAACCACTTCACGGGCTGCGGCGCTGATGCTCGGGGCGATGATCACTTCGACGAACTGGCGCTCGACGATGGCTTTGGCGGTTTCGCCATCCAGCTCGCGGTTGAAGGCGATGATGCCGCCGAAGGCCGATTCGGTGTCCGTGGCGTAGGCCAGGTCGTAGGCCTTGCGGATGCCGCCTTCGTCTTCCGGAACCACGGCCACGCCGCAGGGGTTGGCGTGCTTGACGATGACGCAGGCCGGTTTGACGAAGCTCTTCACGCACTCGAGCGCTGCGTCGGTGTCCGCCACGTTGTTGAACGACAGTTCCTTGCCCTGCAACTGCACGGCGGTGGAGACGCTGGCCTCGCCCTTCTTCGCCTCGACGTAGAACGCCGCGCTCTGGTGCGGGTTCTCGCCGTAACGCATTTCCTGCGCCTTGACGAACTGGCTGTTGAAGGTGCGCGGGAAGGCGCCACGGCCTTCGGTGGACAGGGTATCGGCAGCCTGGTCGATGGTGCCCAGGTAGTTGGCGATCATGCCGTCGTAGGCGGCGGTGTGCTCGAAGGCTTTCAGCGCCAGGTCGAAGCGCTGGGCATAGGTCAGGCCGCCGGCTTTCAGGGCCTCGACGATGCCGGCGTAGTCGCCGGTGTTGACCACGATGGCGACGTCCTTGTGGTTCTTCGCAGCCGAACGAACCATGGTCGGGCCGCCGATGTCGATGTTTTCGATGGCATCGGCCAGGTCGCAGTCAGGCTTGGCCACGGTGGCTTCGAAGGGGTACAGGTTGACCGCCACCAGGTCGATTGGCTTGATACCGTGCTCGTCCATCACTGCGCCGTCCAGGGCGCGACGACCGAGGATGCCGCCGTGAATCTTCGGGTGCAGAGTCTTCACGCGGCCGTCCATCATTTCCGGGAAGCCGGTGTAGTCGGCCACTTCCACCGCTGCCACGCCGTTGTCCCGGAGCAGCTTGTAGGTGCCGCCGGTGGAGAGGATTTCCACGCCGAGGGCGACGAGCTCGCGGGCGAATTCGAGGATACCGGTCTTGTCGGATACGCTGATCAGCGCACGGCGAACGGGAAGGCGGGTGGTCTGGTCGGTCATTTCAGAATCCATCAGAGCGGGAAGTCAGCAAAAAAGGCGGCTATGCAGGCCGCCCTTTTCGGGAGTTCGGGGTTACAGCAGGTCGTACTGCTTGAGCTTCTTGCGCAGGGTGCCTCGGTTAAGGCCGAGCAGTTCGGAGGCCTTGGTCTGGTTACCTTTCACGTGGTTCATGACGGTTTCCAGCAGCGGCGCTTCGACTTCGGTGAGCACCAGGTTGTACACGTCGGTGACGTCCGCGCCCTCGAGATGGGCGAAATAGTTGTGCAGCGCCTTCTCCACGGCGCCGCGCAGGGTCTGGCCCTCTTCGCTCGGCGTGTTCAGGTGCTGTTTCAAGCTGGTGTTGTCACTCACGGGTGCAGTTCCACTCACTAAGGTCTCAGTCATCAACGTCATGCGGCCACCTCGTTTCCTTCTTCGTGCCGTTCGCGAAAGAACGCGCGAACGTGGGCGCACTGTGCGTCCGTACTTTCCAGACGGTTGAATTGGGCGCGAAACTCCCTGGCGCCCGGCAAGGTTGCCAGATACCAGCCGACATGCTTGCGGGCGATACGGGTGCCCATCAGTTCGCCGTAGAAGGCGTGCAATGCGGCCAGGTGCTCCAGCAGAATGCGTTCCACCTCGATCAGTGCGGGGGCTGGCAGGGTTTCGCCAGTGCGCAGGTAATGATCGATCTCGCGGAAGATCCACGGCCGCCCCTGGGCGGCGCGGCCGATCAGCAGGGCATCGGCGCCGGTGGCGTCGAGCACGGCCTTGGCCTTCTGTGGAGAGTCGATGTCGCCGTTGGCGAACACCGGAATCGATACCGCCTGCTTGATGGCGGCGATGGTGTCGTACTCGGCTTCGCCGGTGTAGAGGTCGGCGCGGGTGCGGCCATGTACCGCCAGCGCCGTTATGCCGGCATCTTCGGCGATCTTCGCCACGGTGATGCCGTTCCTGTTCTGTCTGTCCCAGCCGGTGCGGATCTTCAGGGTCACCGGCACGTCCACCGCGCCAACCACCGCCTGGAGAATCTCGCGCACCAGCGGCTCGTCACGCAGCAGGGCGGAGCCGGCGGCCTTGTTGCAGACCTTCTTGGCCGGGCAGCCCATGTTGATGTCGATGATCTGCGCGCCCAGTTCGACGTTCTTGCGCGCCGCTTCGGCGAGCATCTGCGGGTCGCCACCGGCGATCTGCACCGAGCGCGGCTCGGGATCACCGGCATGCAGCAGGCGCAGGCTGGACTTGCGGCTGTTCCACAGGCGCACATCGCTGGTGACCATCTCCGACACCACCAGGCCGGCGCCGAGACGGCGGCACAGCTGGCGGAACGGGCGATCGGTGACACCGGCCATGGGGGCCAGGATCAACCGATTGGGCAATGTGTAGGGGCCAATACGTGGGGCCGACATGGGGCGTCCCTGCTTGTTGGTTCGCAGTTGAGACAAAGGGCGATCGACACCTGGCCTCCACTGTGTCCTCAGGGGGAACGATGGTGGGTCGGTGCTCGCGAAAGGGTGGGCATGATACCCGCTCTGGATGACCGGATAAAGGTTGTTTTGAACAAATTCTGAACAGCCAGGGGCTTATTGCCAGTAGTTAGAACGGAGGCTCGCGACCAGCGGTCGCGCTGCCTCCAGGCTATTCGGGCGAATGGAAGCTGAGGCTGTAGTTCACCGCGCGCGGGCCCGGATCGAGGATGTCCAGAGAGATATGGATCGGCGTCTGTGGCGGCATTTCGCTCCGCCCAGCCAGCTCGCCAGCCAGGTACTCGCTGGGCTTGAAGCGGCGGCTGGCGATCAACTGGCCGCCGAGATCGGCGAAGCGCATTTCCAGGAGTGGGAAGGGTTGGGCGAATGGTGCGCGGTTGTAGAGAATGGCATCGACGATCAGCGCACCGGAGAATTCCGGATGGCTGCGCACCACCAGGTTGCTGCTGCGAATCTGGCTGATATCGACCTTCGACGGCAGCTCGCAGCCGATGTTCGGGCACAGCTGTTCGAACCAGGGACGATAACGATCCTGGCGGGCCAGCTCATCGAAGTTGTAGGCGGCGTACTGCGCCAGCAGGCCGCCGGCAGCGAGCAGATTGAGCAGGCCCCAGCCGAACCAGCGTCCCCATGGGCGCGTCTGCTGTGGGCGCCAGTCCAGTTGCAGGGGTTCGTCGTCCAGTTCGAACAGGCGGGTTTCGCGCAGGTTCGGCTCGTTGCGCGGTGAGTCCTGACGTTCAGGCTCTCGCGCGTCTTCTTCGTCCTGATCGTGCCGGAAGTCGCCGAGGCTCGGTTCGTTCGGCGTATCGACAGTCTCGGCGGCGGGCTCCCCGGAACTGGCGATGAGAGGGGCAATGCGTTCGCTGTCGGCGCTGGCCGCCGGGCGCGGCTGCGCTGCGCTCTTGTCGGTCGCCTGCAACTCGAAGCCGTCACGCCTTACCGGCTCCTCGCGCAGCAGGGCTTCGGCCCAGGCCTCGTCGTGCGGTTCTTCGTCGGCGGGCAGGGTGGCATTGTCGAAGCGCTCGGCGTGCTGCGGTGCTCGTTCCAGCGCAAGGAATTGCTGCGACAGCTGTTGTTCCTGCTCCTCCAGCCTGGCCAGCTCCTCGTCCAGGTCGAGGCCGTCCAGGTCGAGGTCATCATGAATCCACAGGGTGTCTTCGGCAGGCTTCGCTGCGTCCGGTTTGGCGCTGGGCGTCTGCGCGGCGGCAGCAGGAGCAGCAGGTGCCGGCGTCGTTCTGGCCGCTGCCGGACGGCTGGTCGCGGCCGCGCCGAACAGCTGTTCGGCGGCGTTGAACACGTGCAGGCATGCCCCGCAGCGCACGGCGCCATGCGCAGCAGCCAGTTGCGCCTGGCTGACGCGAAAGCTGGTACGGCAATGGGGGCACTGGGTGACGTGGTTTTCGCTCATGCGCGGTTCCGAAAAATCCAGGCGGCTAGTCTAACGCAATGGCTGCGCGGGATTCAGCGCCTGATGCCGCTGATGCGTACCCAACCATCCTTGATCGCCGTCGGGTCGAGTTCGAAGGCATCGGCATAGGCGGCGCGTACCTCTTCGGCCTGCTCGGCGAGAATGCCCGACAGCGCCAGGCGTCCACCGGCTTTGACCAGTGCAGTGATCTGCGGTGCCAGGGACACCAGCGGGCCGGCGAGAATGTTGGCCACCACCACGTCAACAGGTTGTTGCGGCAGCTCGGCGGGCAGATAGACCGGGAAACGTGCCGGGTCGATGCCGTTGCGCGACGCGTTGTCGCGCGAGGCCTCCAGCGCCTGTGGGTCGATGTCGGTGCCCAGTGCCTGCGGCGCGCCGAGCAGCAGTGCGGCGATGGCGAGAATGCCCGAGCCGCAGCCGAAGTCGAGTACGGTGCAGCCGTCGAGTGTCTGGCCGTCGAGCCATTCCAGGCACAGCGCAGTGGTCGGGTGGGTACCGGTGCCGAAGGCCAGCCCGGGGTCGAGCAGCAGGTTGACCGCTTCCGGTTCCGGTGCGTCATGCCAGCTCGGCACGATCCACAGACGCTGGCCGAAGCGCATCGGCTGGAAGTTGTCCATCCAGCTGCGTTCCCAGTCCTGGTCTTCGATGCGCTCGACATGGTGTTCCGGCAGTGAACCGCCGCACAGCAGTTGCAGGTGGGCGATCAGCGCGGTTTCGTCGGTGTCGGCCTCGAACAGGGCCAGCAGATGGGTGTGCGACCACAGCGGGGTGGTGCCCAGATCCGGCTCGAAGATCGGCTGGTCTTCGGCATCCATGAAGGTCACCGATACGGCGCCCACTTCCAGCAGGGCGTCCTCGAAGGTCTCCGCCTGCTCAGGGGTGATGGCGAGACGGACTTGTAACCAGGGCATGGGAAGCTCTCTGTGCGGGCCGCGCGGACGGGTTGGGCGCGGCGGGTTTGACTCGGGCGCCCAGGGGCGGCTGCGATGGGCTGTGGCTCAGGTACTGACGTCGGGATTGTCCCAGTCGTCCTGGCCATCGTTATCGATCAGCCAGTTTAAAGCGGCGTGGCGCTCCATGACTACGCTTGCATTCATGTCGGCGGGCATCGGGGCCTGTTTCAGACGGGCGTCGACGCAGGCCCAGTGGTAGCGGTAGATCAGGTCGGCCTCGTCGAGGATGCTGTGGATGTCGCGCAAGCGAACCTGCTGCAGGAACGCGGCGAAATCCTCATGGCCTGACACGGCTTCGATGGCGAAGTCGCAGTCGATGGTGTGATCGGGAAAGTCCAGCGTCTCGACGATGCCCAGGGCCCAGAGCAGAACCCAGTAGGCTTCGTACTTCCAGACCATGTTGATGACGTCCTGCTGTTCGCCCTGGTTGTTCAGGATGCGCACTTCGGCAGGGGTCAGTTGCTCGATGCCGTAGCGCTCCAGCAATTGCTGGCACCACTGCGCGCTGTCTGCCGTATAGCTGCCGGCGTTGCGGTCACAGGCGGCCTGGATGGTGATCAGGCAGGCAATGGCGCGCCGGGCGATTTCTTCGGCACTGCGCAGACGAACCTCGCTGGCGGGCTCGATCATCGGCAGGTGGTCGATATGGGGGATGCCGGCTGCCTGAAGTCTGGCAATGGAGGCGGCTTTGCGCTCTGCGGGGTCGAGTCCGTTCATGGCGTTCATCCTTCGAAGGTGAAAATGCAAAGGGAGCGGCCTTGGCCGCTCCCTTTCGGTGTTGCGAAGACAGCACTCAGTGCTTGTCCATGCCCAGTTTCTTTTCCAGGTAATGGATGTTCACACCACCTTTGACGAAGCCCTTGTCGCGGGTCAGGTCGCGGTGCAGCGGCACGTTGGTCTTGATGCCGTCCACGACGATCTCGTCCAGGGCATTGCGCATGCGGGCCATGGCCTCGTCACGATCCTTGCCGAAGGTGATCAGCTTGCCGATCAGCGAGTCGTAGTGCGGCGGGACGCTGTAGCCGCTGTACAGGTGCGAGTCGACGCGTACGCCATTGCCACCCGGAGCATGGAAATGCTTGACCTTGCCTGGGCTGGGCATGAAGTTGTCCGGGTCTTCGGCGTTGATCCGGCACTCCACGGAGTGACCGAGAATCTTCACGTCTTCCTGCCTGATGGACAGCTTGTTGCCTGCGGCGATGCTGAGCATCTCCTTGACGATGTCGATACCGGTGACCATCTCGGTGACCGGATGCTCCACCTGAACACGGGTGTTCATCTCGATGAAGTAGAAGCGACCGTCTTCGTAGAGGAACTCGAAGGTACCGGCGCCACGGTAGCCGATCTCGACGCAGGCATCGACGCAGCGCTTGAGTACTTCGGCGCGGGCCTTCTCGTCGATCAGCGGAGCCGGAGCTTCCTCGATCACTTTCTGATGGCGGCGCTGCAGCGAGCAGTCGCGGTCATACAGGTGGATGGCATTGCCCTGTCCGTCGGACAGCACCTGGACTTCCACGTGACGCGGGTTGCCGAGGAATTTCTCCAGATAGACCATCGGGTTGCCGAACGCGGCACCGGCTTCGGTGCGGGTCAGCTTGGCCGACTTGATCAGGTCTTCTTCCTTGTGCACCACGCGCATGCCGCGACCACCGCCGCCGCCAGCGGCCTTGATGATCACCGGGTAGCCGACTTCGCGGGCGATGCGCAGGGCTTCTTCTTCGTCTTCCGGCAGCGGGCCGTCGGAGCCCGGTACCACCGGTACGCCGGACTTGATCATGGCGTCCTTGGCCGACACCTTGTCACCCATCAGGCGGATCACGTTGGCGGTCGGACCGATGAAGGCGAAACCGGAGTTCTCCACCTGTTCGGCGAAGTCGGCGTTCTCGGCCAGGAAGCCATAACCCGGATGAATGCCGGTGGCGCCGGTGAGTTCGGCGGCACTGATGATCGCCGGGATGTTCAGGTAGGACTGCGAACCAGGCGCCGGCCCAATGCAGACGGACTCGTCGGCCAGGCCCAGGTGCATCAGCTCACGGTCGGCGGTGGAGTGCACGGCCACCGTCTTGATGCCCAGTTCCTTGCAGGCGCGCAGGATGCGCAGGGCGATTTCGCCACGGTTGGCGATCAGGACTTTTTCCAGCTTCTGCATTGCAGGCTCCCCGTGCATCAAACGATGGTGAACAGGGGTTGGTCGTACTCAACCGGCTGGCCGTTTTCCACCAGGATGGATTCGATCACACCGCTGGCTTCGGCTTCGATGTGGTTCATCATCTTCATTGCTTCGACGATGCACAGGATGTCGCCTTTCTTCACGGTCTGGCCGACTTCCACGAAGTTGGCCGAGGTCGGCGAGGCGGCACGGTAGAAGGTACCGACCATCGGCGAGCGGGCTACGGTGCCGTTCAGTTTCGGGGCGGCGGCCGGAGCGGCTTCGGCGCTCGGGGCGGCTGCGGCCACGGGCGCAGCGACCGGAGCCGGTGCCTGGGCATAGATGGGTTGCGCGGCATAGGCCGGCTGCTTGCTGTGGCGGCTGATGCGTACGGACTCTTCGCCCTCTTTGATCTCCAGCTCGTCGATACCGGATTCTTCCAGCAGCTCGATCAGTTTCTTGACTTTACGGATATCCATGGCGGTTCCACTCCCGGTGAGGTCAGGGTCGTTTAGCTTCAAGTTGTTCCAGCGCGGCTTCCAAGGCCAGGCGGTAACCGCTGGCGCCGAGGCCGCAGATCACCCCTACCGCAACGTCGGAGAAGTAGGAGTGATGGCGAAAAGGTTCACGCTTGTGCACGTTGGACAGGTGCACTTCGATGAATGGGATGCTCACTGCCAGCAATGCGTCACGTAATGCGACGCTGGTATGGGTAAAAGCGGCAGGATTGATCAGGATGAAGTCGACACCTTCGCCTTTTGCGGCATGAATCCGCTCGATCAGCTCGTACTCGGCGTTGCTCTGCAGGTGCATCAGGTGATGGCCTGCCTCGCGGGCGTGCCGCTCCAGGCTCTGGTTGATTTCGGCGAGGGTGGTGGCGCCGTATTTGTCGGGCTCGCGGGTGCCCAGCAGGTTGAGATTGGGGCCGTGCAGCACCAATAGAGTGGCCATCGTCGCATTCCTTGTTGTTCGAACTGCGCGGGACTATGCCGCAGCCGGGCGATGTCAGCAATAGCCGACACGATGCCTGCCAACTGCGGCAAGAATATGACCATGTCGGGCGTTTCGGTCGTTACCGGCGGGCGGCGGCCTGATCCAGTCGCGCCGAGAAGGTCGCGGCATCCACTTCGCCCACGACCCGCAGATCGTTCAGTTCATTGCCGTTGCCGGCGAACAGCTGGATGGCAGGGGGCCGAACAGCTGATAGCGGTCGAGCAGGGCGCGCTGGGCGGCATTGCTCTCGGTGATGTCGAAACGAATCAGGCGCCAGCCGTCGAGCTTGCTGCCCACCTCGGCATTGCCGAAGACTTCGCGCTCGATCACCTTGCAACTGATGCACCAGTCGGCATACCAGTCCAGCAGCAGCGGCTGGTTGGCCGCCTTGGCTGCGGCCAGGGCTGCGTCCAGTTCGGCCGGGCTGCTCAGGGTCTGCCAGGCGTCGCTCTTGCCGCTCGTGGCGCTGCCGGAAGCAGTGCCTGCCAGTTGTCCCAGCGGACGCAGCGGATCGCTTGCGCCCTGCAACGCGCCGAAGCCTGCCGCCAGGGCATAGACCAGCAGCGCCAGGCCGGCGATCTGGCCGAGTTTCTGGCGATGCGTCTTGGGCCCGAACTCCAGCGCACCGAGGAATACCGCCACACCACCTGCCAGCAGGCCCCACAGCGCCAGGCTCAGGCTGCCCGGCAACACGCGCTCGAGCAGCCACACCGACACGGCCAGCAACAGCACGCCGAAGGCGTTGCGCACGGTGAGCATCCAGGTGCCGCTCTTTGGCAGCAGCGCGCCGCCACCGACGGCGAACAGTACCAGTGGAGTGCCCATGCCCAGGCCCAGTGCGAGCAGTTTGAGACCGCCGCCCAGGGCATCACCGCTGGCGCTTATATAAAGCAGGGCACCGGCCAGCGGAGCCGACACGCAGGGGCTGACCAGCAGGCTGGAGAGCACGCCGAGCAGCGCGGCATTGAGGTGCGAGCCACCGTGGGTCTTGCCGGCCAGGCGGTCGAGCGGTTCGCTGATCAGGCGTGGCAGGCGCAGTTCGAACAGGCCGAACATGGCCAGGGCGAAGACCGTGAAGAAGGCGGCGAAGGGCACCAGTACCCAGGGCGATTGCAGTTGCGCCTGCAGGTTCAGGCTGGCGCCGAACAGGCCCATGAGGGTGCCGAGGATGGCGAAGCAGATCGCCATTGGCAGCACGTAGGCCAGTGACAGGCTCAGCCCGCGTATGCCGCCGAACTGGCCGCGCAGTACCACGCCGGAAAGGATCGGCAGCATCGGCAGCACGCAGGGGGTGAAGGTCAGGGCCAGGCCGCCGAGGAAGAACAGCGCCAGCTCCTTCCAGTTCCAGGCCGCTGCTGTGGCCGCCACGCTGCCCAGGGTGCCGCCGGAGTTGGCGGCGGGCATATCGCCGATCTCGATGAACTCGCTCTCCGGCGGGTAGCACAGGCCCTTGTCGGCGCAGCCCTGATAGCCCACTTGCAGGCGCAGCGGGCGGTTGTCCGGGTTTTCCAGCGGCAGGCGAATGTCCAGTACGCCGTAGTAGACCTCGACGTCGCCGAAGAACTCGTCGTGCTTGGCCTGGCCCGCCGGCAGCTCGGCTTCGCCCGCTACCAGGTCGGTCGGCTCGACGCTGAAATTGAAGCGATGGCGGTAGAGGTAGTAGCCCTCGGCTGCGACGAAGCGCAGGGTCACCGCCTTGGCGTCACTGCTGACCAGGCTCAGCTTGAAGGCTTCGCGTACCGGCAGGAAGTCGCTGCTGTTGTTCAGCGGCGCGCCGATGGGGGAGGCGGCGGGGCGATCGAACAGGTTGGCGCTGGCCGGTAGGCTCAGGCAAAGCAGCAGCAGGGGAAGCAGCAGGCGGCGCAGTGACATCGGGCGAACATCTCGGCGAAAGGTGGCGGCATGATAGCTGAAAGCGCCCGTGCAGATTTCGCCAGCCTGGCCGGACTGTCGAATTTCTCGGATGGGCGGCCCTTGGAAAGGCGCGGGCGAGGCGAGTTCCCGCTACGTCCGAACCTGCGCTGCTCTGACGCAGGGTCAGACGCGAAACGCCTGCACCGCACTGTGCAACCGTGTGCCGAGCTGCAGCAGCTGTTCGCCCTGGGCGCGGCCCTGGCCGATGCGTTGCAGGTTCTCGTCGCCCAGGTGATGAATGCGTTCGCCGTGTTCGCGAATCTCGCTGACCGCTTCGCTCTGCTGAGCGGTGGCGTCGGCGATGCGTGCGGCCATGCTGGCGATGGTGCGGATCGCCGTGACGATCTCGTCGAGGGCACCGTCGGCCGCTTCGGCCTTGTCGGCAGTGGCCTCGGCATGTTCGACCTGGGCACGCATGGCCTGCACCGACTGGTGCGCGGCCTGTTGCAGGCGGCCGATGACGTTCTGGATTTCCGCCGTGGCGCTGCCGGTGCGCTGCGACAGGGAGCGCACCTCGTCGGCCACCACGGCGAAGCCACGACCGGCCTCGCCTGCACGCGCCGCTTCGATGGCGGCGTTCAGCGCGAGCAGGTTGGTCTGCTCGGCGATGCCGCGAATCACCGTGAGCACGCCGCCGATGGTGGCAGTCTCCTCGGCCAGTCGCTCGATGGCCTGGGCATTGTCCTGCACCTCGCCGACCAGGGCATGCAATCCGGTCAGGCTCTGACCGATGACCTGCTGGCCCTGTTCCAGTGCGCGATTGGCGTCACGGCTGGCATCCGCCGTCTGGCTGGCATCCTGAGCCACCTGGCCGATGGTTGCTTCCAGTTCGCCCAGCGCGTCGCGGATCAGTGCGGTGTCGCCCGCCTGGCGTTCGGCGCCGGCATGCAGGCCGCTACTGAGCCCGGCCAGGGTGCGGCTGGAACCGGCGACCTGCTCGGCGTGGCCACGGATACTGGCCACCAGTTCGACCAGGTAGCGGCGCAGGTGGTTGAGCGAGTCTTCGATATCGCGCAGCTCGCGGGTGCGCGAGTCGATCGCGATCGCCGTGCCGAAATCGCCACCGGCCCACTTCGACAGCGCCGGAACCAGGTGCTCCAGCACCTGCGACAGACGGCGCTGGATGCGGTCGATGACCAGTGCGATCAGCAGGATCAGGCCGATCATCAACCCCTGGATCAGGCGTACCTCGCCCTGGATGCGGGCGTACTCGCCTTTCACCACCGGCTCCAGTTCGGCCAGTGCCTGTTGCAACTGAGCCACGCGCTGGCCGGTGTCCACGGCCAGTTGCTGGCGCTGCGCGACCAGTTCATGAGTGCGTTGCAGTTCACCGGGGTAGCGCCGAACCAGCGTGTTCAACTCGCGCTTGAGGTCGATGCCGCGATCCTGGGTCTGTTGCTCCTGCTGTGCGCTATCCAGCCCGAGCATGGCGGCGAAGCCCAGGTCGGCGGCGCTGTCGTCCTGCTGGACGCCGAGCAATGGCAGATTGTCGAGGGTTTCCACCAGTTGGGTCAGCGTCTTCAGTTCGCGTTCGACGTCGCCGAGCAGTTCCGGGCGGCCCTGGCTGATGAAGCGCTCCCGGGCGTGGGCCAGGCGCAGCAGGCGCGATCCCGCTTCGAGCAGGGGCTTGCGGTACTGCGCTGCCGCCTCGCCCGTGGCGTTGCCGGCGTACTGTGTCAGTTGCTCCAGAGTCGCGAGCATTTCCCGTTCGGCCTGCAGCAGCAGCCCCTGTGGATCGCCGGCCAGCTTGCCGGCTGCCAGCAACTGGGTGGCGCTGAAGTCGCGCAGTTGTTCCAGGCTGGGGCGCAACTCGTCGGCCAGTTGCCGTGGAAGCTCGTCGAGGGCGTGTTCGAAGGCGTCGATGGCCTGGCTGGCCGCACTGTGCTGCACGGCGTTGCCGCCGGCGAGATAAGCCTGGATGTTATCGGCGACGTCATGCTGGAACTGCTGGGACAGCGCGAGGTAGCGCTCCATCAGTTGCACCGGCTGTTGCAGTGCGCGCTGCGACCACCACAAGGTCGCTGCCAGTGCGATACAGACGGTGACCAGCAGCAGGGTGTTGAGGTTGGTGAGCAGCTTGAGACGCATGGCAGGCTCGATCGACGACTGAACGATGCGCTCGAGGTTATTGCGTTTCGGTTACAGCCTGATGACGCAGTGAGCTGCGTCACATTCCAATGCCGGGAGGTGCCGCCGTCGATCAGGTATCGCAGTACAGCTCTACCCGGTTGCGACCGCCGTTCTTGGCCTTGTACAGCGCTTCGTCGGCACGCTTGGACAGCGCATTGCCGTCTAGCCCCGGCTGCAGCATGGCGATGCCGCAACTGAAGGTGCAGGTCAGATCCTGTGGCTGGGCCGGGTAGTGGATTTCCGCGAAGCGCTGGCGAATTTCCTCCAGAACCCTGAGTGCCGACTGCTCGTCGGTGTCCGGCAGCACCACGGCGAATTCCTCGCCACCGTAACGGCCGATATGGTCGGTCTTGCGCAGACGCTGCTTGAGAAACAGCGCCAGGCTCTTGATCACCCGGTCGCCCATGGGGTGGCCGTAGGTGTCGTTGACCTTCTTGAAATGGTCGATGTCGAGCATGGCGAAGGCCAGTGGCTGCTCGTCGCGGCGGGCGCGGAAACAGGCGTCTTCCAGCAGTTGCAGGGTGTGCGTGTGGTTGTACAGGCCGGTGAGGCTGTCGCGCACCATGCGTGCCTTGAGGTTGCGTGCCCGTGCGGCGCGGTTGCGCACGGTGGCGATCAGATGACGCGGCTTGATCGGTTTGGTGAGGAAGTCGTCGCCGCCTTCGCTCATGGCGTCGAGTTGCTTGTCGAGGTCGTCCTCGGCCGACAGATAGATGATCGGCACGCTGACGTAACGGTCGTTGTGTCGGATCACCTTGGCCAGCTCGGCGCCGTTGCACTCGGGCATGTACATGTCGAGGATGATCAGGTCGGGCTGGAACTCGGCCAGGGCATCCATGGCCTTGATCGGCTCGGTCAGGGTGTGGGTGAGGATGCCGGCGCTGTTGAGGACACGCTCGGTGTGGGTGGCCTGCGCCTTGGAATCGTCGACGATCAGCACCTTGTAAGGGTCGTACTGGGCGACGTGGGTCAGCACCTCGATGCGTTCGAGCAGGCTGGAGGCATCCAGCGAGCCGGTGAAGAACTCCTGGCCACCCGCGCGCACGGCAGCGAGCCGGGTCGGGGTGTCGGTGTCGCAATGGCTGAAGAACAGCAGCGGGATCTTCTGCTCCAGCCCCTGCTGTACCGAGTCGGCCAGCTCCAGGCCGGAGCCGGCGAAGTCGACGTCCATGACGATGGCCGCCGGATGGCGTTCGGCTATGGCCGCGCGGAAGGCCTTGGCGTCGTCCAGGGACTGTGCCGCCAGGCCGAAGAATTCCAGTTGCTGGGCCAGACGCTCGGCGCGCTGAGTATCCTGCAGGGCCAGGTACACCGGTTTGCGCAGCGGCGGCAGGAAGGTCTGCTCGAAGGCATCGCCATGCCGCAGACCGGTACGCGAGAGGCGCTGCATGGCCTGGTTGAGCCGGGAGATCAAGGTACTGTTGAGGCGACCCCGGTTTTCCACCACGTCGTCGAGGCTGGCGCTGATGTTCTGCGCCAGTTGCGCATGTTCGACCTGTTCGAAGCGTTCGGCGTAGCGCAGCAGGCGCAGGTTGGCCTCGGTCAGTTCGGCCATGCCTGCCTCGCTCCACTCGCTGCGTTGCAGACGTTGCCAGACTTCCAGCACCTGGCGCGCCTGGTGAATCACGCGCTGAGCGAAGTGATGCTTGAGGCGGTCGAGACTGGGATCCGGGTGCTCGGTCATGGGCCGACTTCTATAGGTGGTTAAGTCAGTGGTGGCTTGATGCTATCACTTGCTGGCGGTGCTGGCATTGCCGTCGATCAATTGACGGCCGTATTTCTGTCGAATAGGCGACAAAAACGTAGTTTTCCCGTACCAGCGGTAAGTTTGCCCCCGTGCCCTGCGTTTTGCTGTGGGCTTGTCTTATAGTGCGCAGCAGGTCGCAACCCGTTGGCCGGGTTGCGGTCGAACACTCGAATTCGCTTGAAAAAGGACACTGCCATGCTGGACTGGAAGAATCGCGCGACGAACTCGCGAGGCAGCACCGAAACGGCCACAGGGGACAGCCGCAGCGGCGCAAGCCTGATCGCCCGTGCATTGGGCGGCCTGATCGGCGTCTATCTGCTGATCGCCCTGGTGGTTGGCTGGTACTGGAGTCAGGAGCCGGCAGCGTTTCAGGTGCAGCAACACGCCCAGAGCGCCGCGCAGCAGGCGCAGCGCCAGGTGGTGACCGGCTACACCACCGTGGAAACCCTCAAGCAGGTCGCCACCACGCTGCTGGACAAGCCGGGCGGTTACCTGGCCAACGACCTCGCCCCACCCGGTCTGTGGCTCGACAACATGCCGAGCTGGGAATACGGCGTGCTGGTGCAGGTGCGTGACTTCTCCCGTGCGCTGCGCAAGGACTTCGCCCGTTCGCAGTCGCAGTCCACCGAGGATCCGGATCTGGCCAAGGCCGAGCCGCGTTTCCACTTCGACAACAAGAGCTGGGCCCTGCCTGCCTCCGAGTCGGAGTACCGCGAGGGCATCAAGTCGCTGGATCGCTACCTCGCTCGTCTGGCCGATCCGGGACAGAAGAACGCACAGTTCTATGCCCGTGCCGACAACCTCAACAACTGGCTGGGCGACGCCGGCACCCGCCTGGGGTCACTGTCGCAGCGCCTGTCCGCCAGCGTGGGTCAGGTACGCCTGAACGACAACCTGCAGGTGGGCAACGATGCCGAGGAGTCGGGTCTCGTGGGCGAAGGCGGGGTGTACGAAACGCCCTGGCTGCAGATCGACAACGTGTTCTACGAAGCACGCGGTCAGGCCTGGGCTCTGGCTCATCTGCTGCGCGCCGTCGAGGTCGACTTCGCCGACGTGCTGGCGAAGAAGAACGCCACCGTCAGCGTTCGCCAGATCATCCGTGAACTGGAGGCGGCCCAGGCCACCTTGTGGAGCCCGATGATCCTCAATGGCAGCGGCTACGGCATCCTCGCCAACCACTCGCTGGTCATGGCCAACTACATCTCCCGTGCCAATGCCGGCCTCATCGACCTGCGTCAACTGCTGAGCCAGGGCTGATGGACGCGATCTCGGCGACCGAGGCGGCGCACCGTGCCGCTTCGGATCTGGAACGCGTCGCCTGGGTCGACGAGAACGACCGGCCACTGGGCGGCGTTTCCCGCGTCGAGCTGCGTGAACGACGGCTGATCGGGCGCGGTACCTATATCCTCCTGTTCAATTCGGCGGGGCTGCTGTGCGTGCACAGGCGAACCCTGAGCAAGGCGCTGTATCCCGGCTACTGGGACGTGGCGGCCGGCGGTATGGTGCTGGAAGGCGAGGACTATGCGTTGTCTGCCCGGCGCGAGCTGGCCGAGGAACTGGGTATCGCCGATGCTCCGCTGGTCGAGCATGCACACTTTCTCTACGACGCCCCGGAAAGTCGCCTGTGGTGCATGGCCTACTCGGCCGTGTCCGATGCGCCGCTGGTGCTGCAACCCGAGGAGGTGCTGGAGGCGCGTTTCATCAGCATCGAACAGGCACTGGAGGAAACCCGCCATCTGCCGTATTGCCCGGATTCGCTGGCGGCGCTGGAGCGTTATCTGGCTGCAAGATCGTAGGGTGTGCTTTACCAATGATGCGGGGCCCTGGTGCGCACGGCGCACCCTGCCGCGTCGGGGATTCCGAGCGCCGCGTGCACGATGGCGAACGGCGTCGCCAAAGTGCCGCACAATGACGCAAATTCGTACTTAGCAAGCTCGGCCTTTGCCGTTACACTGCGCGACCTTTTCGACGGACGCCTGTCCGTTTGCGCTGCCCCTGCCTGAGTGGGGCTTCGCGGTCGACGCCTGTCGGCCAGTCGCTATCCTGACCCCTACGAGGACAAGCCGGTGGTCAAGAAAGCCTCTTCGTTCTCCGCCCTGAGCGGTCTCGTCTATTCCACCGATGGCGGTCGCCATTGTCCGGATTGCAACCAGCCGGTGGATGCCTGCATCTGCAGGCAGACGCGCATTCCCGATGGCGACGGCATTGCCCGCGTACGCCGTGAAACCAAGGGCCGCGGCGGCAAGACCGTCACCACGGTGAGTGGCGTGCCGCTGGCCGAGGAGCCCCTCAAGGAGCTGGCCAGCGCGCTGAAGAAACGCTGCGGCACCGGTGGCGCGCTCAAGGACGGGGTGATCGAGATTCAGGGCGATCATGTCGATCTGTTGCTGGCCGAGCTGGGCAAACGCGGTTTCACCGCGAAGAAGTCCGGCGGCTGAAGCGCCCTTTTCTAAACTTCGATGAGGCTCGTCGGTCAACCGCCGAGCAAACGTCATCTTGCTTCCTTAATTTTCGAACTGGCCGCCAGCAAGGTCAGGCTTTTCTCATGGGAGAACCCGATGTCCGCACGACGCACCCGCAAAGACGACGGCAGCCAATGGACCGTAGCCGACAGCCGTAGTGTCTACGGCATTCGCCACTGGGGCGCCGGCTATTTCTCGATCAACGATGCCGGGCGTATCGAAGTGCGCCCCAACGGCCCCGACAGCCAGCCGATCGACCTCTATCAGCAGGTCGACGAGCTGCGTCAGAGCGGCCTGTCGCTGCCGCTGCTGGTGCGCTTCCCGGACATTCTGCAAGATCGCGTGCGCCGTCTGACCGGCGCCTTCGACGCCAGCATCGAGCGCCTGGAGTACCAGAGCCGCTACACCGCGCTGTACCCGATCAAGGTCAACCAGCAGGAGGCGGTGATCGAGAACATCATTGCCACGCAGAATGTTTCCATCGGCCTCGAAGCCGGCTCCAAGCCCGAGCTGCTGGCCGTGCTGGCGCTGGCGCCGAAGGGCGGCACCATCGTCTGCAACGGCTACAAGGATCGCGAGTTCATCCGCCTGGCGCTGATGGGGCAGAAACTGGGCCACAACGTGTTCATCGTCATCGAGAAGGAATCCGAGGTGCGCCTGGTGATCGAAGAGGCGGCCGAGCTGAAGGTCGCACCGCAGATCGGCCTGCGCGTGCGCCTGTCCTCGCTGGCGTCCTCCAAGTGGGCCGACACCGGTGGCGAGAAGTCCAAGTTCGGCCTTTCCGCCGCGCAGATCCTGCACGTGGTCGAGCGCTTCAGGGAGGCCGGGCTGGATCAGGGCATCCGGCTCCTGCATTTCCACATGGGCTCGCAGATCGCCAACATCGCCGACTACCGCAAGGGGTTCCGCGAGGCCATCCGCTATTACGGCGAACTGCGCGCCATGGGCCTGCCGGTCGATCACATCGACGTCGGCGGTGGCCTCGGCGTGGACTACGACGGCACCCATTCGCGCAACGCCAGCTCGATCAACTATGACATGCAGGACTACGCCGACGCCGTGGTCGACATGCTCAAGGAATTCTGCGACCGCCAGGAAATCCCTCATCCGCATATCTTCTCCGAGAGCGGCCGGGCCATGACCGCGCACCATGCCGTGCTGTTGGTGCAGGTCACCGATGTCGAGCGGCATAACGACAAGGTGCCGGAAATCGACGCGAATGCCGAACAGCCGGAAATCCTCCAGGTGCTGATCGAACTGCTGGACGACAGCGATCCGGAAATGGTCGCCGAAACCTACTGGCGCGCCACCCACTACATCGAGGAAGTGGCTGCACAGTACTCGGCCGGCAAGCTGAGTCTGGCGCAGAAGGCCCTGGCCGAGCAGTGCTATTTCGCCATCTGCCGTCGCCTGCACAACCAGCTCAAGGCCCGTCAGCGTTCGCACCGTGCGGTACTCGACGAGCTCAACGACAAGCTCGCCGACAAGTACATCTGCAACTTCTCGGTGTTCCAGAGCCTGCCGGACACCTGGGCCATCGGCCAGATCCTGCCGATCCTGCCACTGTCGCGCCTGGACGAAGAGCCACTGCGTCGCGCCGTGCTGCAGGGACCTGACCTGCGACTCCGACGGCAAGATTCGCCAGTACGTCGACGAGCAGTCCATCGAGACCAGCCTGCCGGTGCACGAGATTCGTGAAGGCGAGGACTACGTGCTGGGCATCTTCCTGGTCGGTGCGTACCAGGAAATTCTCGGTGACATGCACAACCTGTTCGGTGATACCGACTCGGTGAACATCTATCAGGCCGCCGACGGCAGCGTGGTGCATGCCGGCATCGAGACCCACGACACCATCGAGGACATGCTGCGCTACGTGCACCTGTCGCCCGAGGAGCTGATGACCCACTACCGCGACAAGGTGGCCAGCGCGCGCATCAGTGCCCGCGAGCGCACGCAGTTCCTCGACGCGCTGCGTCTGGGCCTGACCCGCTCGTCCTACCTGTCTTCGTAGTCGCGAGAGAAACGCCCCGTAGCCCGGATTGCATCCGGGCTACGGGGCTGCGTTTGTCGCGGCCAACGCCCCTCTCGCTAACGCTCTAGCCAATCATCCCGTGGCCGCGCGCCATCAGCACGGCCAGCAGCGGGATCACCAGCAACAGCAGCAGTTGCAGGCGGATGGCCCAGGTCACCCGTTTCACCTGGCTGGCGCTCGGCGTGGGCACCTGGCCGGCTTGAATTGTCTTGCGCCAGCCGAGGAACACCCAGGTCGGCAGGATCGACAGCAGTGCTGCCAGGACGAACAGCCCGACCTTGGCGTGGAACAGGCCGTTGCCGAGGTAATAGGCGCTGCCCTTGCCGAACCACAGCACGCGCGCGAGCCCGGTCAGCAGTACCAGGCCGGCGCAGATGCCGTAGGCGATGTCGGTGATCATCAGGCTGCGCGCCCGGGCAGAATCCAGCGGCGCCTTGAACTGCACGTGCTCGATGCCGAGCAGGGCGAACAACACGAAGATCGACAGGTAGTGCAGGTAAGCGACGATAGCGGAGGCCATGCGGGATCCCTCGTGTCAGTCAGCCAGCTCACTGCGGTTACGCCCGCCGTGCTTGGCCCGGTACAGTGCCTGGTCGGCACGCTTGAGCGCCATGGCGCTGCTTTCGCCCGTTTCCAGCAGGGTACAGCCGAGGCTTGCGGTCTGCTGCAACCGGGCCTGTTCGAGTTCGATGGGCCGTTCGCAGATGGCAAGACGGATACGTTCGGCAATCTGCAGCAACTCCTGGCCGTCATGCACCTGGGTGAGGATGACAAACTCCTCGCCACCATTTCGCGTCACCACGTCCTGCGGTCTTACCGCTGCACTCATGCGCCGAGCACTTTCCCACAGCACGTGATCACCGCCGTCGTGGCCATGCTGATCGTTGACCTTCTTGAAATGATCGAGGTCGCAGTAGATCAGCCCCAGGCGCAGGCCGTGACGCTCGGCGCTTGCCTGTTCCAGCGGCAGAAAATGCATTAGGCCGGCGCGGTTCCACAGCTGCGTGAGCGGGTCGAGCATGCCCTTGCGCTGCTCGCGGCCGAGGGCCTCACGCAGGTCATCGGCCTGCCGCGAGCTGATCCGCAGGTGCAGATAGCCTTCTGCCAGATAGGCCAGGTCGCGCAGTTGGCCTTTCTCGCGTTCGTCCAGTTGACGTGCTTCGGGATCGGCCAGGCAGAAGGTGCCCAGCGGGATGCCGTTGGCGTCATGCAGAGGCCAGCCGGCGTAGAAGCGTGCACCCGGGTTGCGCAGGGCCAGTTCGGTACCGGCGAAGCGCACATCGACATGGCTGTCGTCGATGAACAGCGGCTCGTCCTGCAGCACCGCGTGCGAACAATAGGACAGGCTGCGCGGTGTCTCGGCGAGGTCCAGCCCCTGGCGGCTCTTGAACCACTGGCGGTCGTGGTCGACCAGCGTGATCAGGGCGGTCTTCACCCCGAACAGATCGTGGGCCAGGCGGGTCAGGGCGTCGAGATAGGGGTCGGCCGGCGTGTCGAGCAGTTCCAGACTGTCCAGGGCCTGTTGGCGCTGGGCTTCGTTAGTGGGCTGCGGGACGCTGAGCATGGGCGATATCTCCTGATACTGACGGTGGGAACCACAGGTCTCGGCGACTCAACTGCCAAGCATAGCCAGCCAATACCAGGCTTCGCAGCCCCATGAACGTCAGAAATGCCAACCACAGCCCATGGTTGCCCAGATCCTGCAGCATCCACGCCAGTGGCAATGCCAGTGCCAGAGCGATGAGCATGGCATCGCGCATTTCGCGTGCGCGCGTGGCGCCGATGAACAGGCCGTCGAGCAGGTAGCTCCATACCGCCAGCAGCGGCAGCACGGCCAGGTAGGGTAGGAAATTCAGGGCCAGTTCGCGTACCTCGGCAATGTCGGTGAGCAGGCTGACGAAGGCGTGTCCGCCGAACAGGAAGAACAGCGCGAAACCGGCACTGGCCAACAACGACCAACTGCCGGCGACCAGCAGGGAACGGCGCAGGGCATCGCGGTCACGGGCGCCAAGCGCGTGGCCGCACAGCGCCTCCACGGCATGCGCCAGGCCGTCCAGTGCATAGGCGGTGAGGGTCAGCCCATTGAGCAGCAGTGCATTGGCGGCCACCGTGGCATCGCCCAGGCGCGTGCCCTGCACGGTGATCAGGAAGAACACCAGTTGCAGCGCCAGGGTGCGGATGAAGATATCGCGATTGACCGTCAGCAATGGCCGCCAGTTGACCCAACGCTTCAGTGCACCGGGGTCGAGCTGGCCAGGGTGGCGGCGCAGTGCCCCACGGGTCAGCCACAGGCCGAGCAGGGCACCGCTCCATTCGGCGATCACGGCGGCCCAGGCCACGCCGGTCACGCCCCATTCCAGGCCGAAGACGAACAGCAGGTCGAGGCTGACGTTGATCAGGTTGATGGTCAGCAGTATGGCCAGCGGGCCGCGTGCGCTCTGCGTGCCCAGCAACCAGCCGATCAGTGCATAGCTGGCCAGTGTCGCCGGCAGGCCGAACAGCCGAATCTGGAAGAATTCGCGGGCCAGGCTGTCCAGTTCGGCCGAGGGCTGCATCAGGCTCAAGGCAGCGCCACTGAGTGGCAGGGCCAGCAGGCCGAGCAGCAGTGCCAGCAGCACGCCCAGGCTCAGCCCCTGCAACAGAACCTGGCGCAAGGCGCCACCGTCACCACGTCCGGCTGCCTGAGCGGCGAACCCGGTGCTGCCCATGCGCAGAAAGCCCATGGCCCAGGTCAGCAGCGTATACAGGCTGCCGCCTACCGCCACGGCGGCCAGTTGATGGGCGTGCGGCAGATGGCCGACCACGGCGGTATCGACCAGAGCCACCATGGGCACCGAGAGGTTGGAGAGGATCATCGGTGCGGCCAGGGCCCAGACCTTTCTCTGGGTCGGCGCGTGGCGCCAGGCGTCGAACAGGGCGGACATCTCGGGCTTCCGGCAAAACGCCGATTATAGGCACGCGGCGGAGTGTGCGCAGCTTGGCGGAATTCGTCGTCTCGTCTCGTCCGCGCCTGGGTGTCTCGGCTATAGTATCGGCCCTCGCGCCCCTACTCTCCGGAGCCCGCAATGCCGAACAAAGGACTGCTTCTGGCCTTGGTACTGACGCTGCTCAGTGCCTGTGATTCCTCCCAACCGCCTGCCACCGTGACCAGTGGCCAGCCTGCCGCGCAGCAGCAACAGGCGGCCAAGCCGGCGGTCGACCGCGACGCGCTGGCCAAGCGTTATGCCGGTCGTGAGCTGGAAGTGGTGGACGTTTCGGAAGTCCAGCTCGATGGTGCCAGTGCACTGTCGGTGACCTTTTCCATTCCGCTCGACCCCGATCAGCGCTTCGCCGAGCGTCTGCACCTGGTCGACAGCAAGGACGGCAAGGTCGACGGGGCCTGGGAGCTGACCGACAACCTCAGCGAATTGCGTCTGCGCCATCTGGAACCGCAGCGCAAGCTGGTGCTGACCATCGACGCCGGCCTGAAATCGATCAATGGCGGCAAGCTGGCTGCCGAACACGTCAGTCGCTTCGAAACCCGTGACCTGCAGGCCAGCGTCGGTTTCGCCAGCCGTGGCTCGCTGCTGCCGACCCGCCTGGCCGAGGGCCTGCCGGTGATCGCCCTGAACGTCGACAAGGTCAATGTCGAGTTCTTCCGCATCAAGCCCGAGGCGCTGCCGGGCTTCCTGTCGCGCTGGGGCCGTGCCAGCAACCTGGACACCTGGGAGGCGCGCGAGCTGCTGCCGATGGCCGACCTGGTCTACGGCGGCCGCTTCGATCTCAACCCGGCGCGCAACACCCGCGAAACCCTGCTGCTGCCGATTGCCGGCCTGGAGCCGTTCAAGCAGCCGGGGGTCTACCTGGCCGTCATGCGTGAAGCCGGCAGCTACAGCTACTCGCAGCCGGCGACGCTGTTCAGCCTGAGCGATATCGGTCTGTCCGCGCACCGCTACCGTGACCGTCTCGATGTCTTCACCCAGGCGCTGGAGGGGGGCAAGGCGCAGTCCGGCGTGCAACTGGAACTGCTCGACGGCGATGGTGCGCTGCTGGCCGAAGGCAAGACCGACTCCGATGGCCATGCCCAGTTGCCGCTGCCGGAGAAGGCCCAGGTGCTGCTGGCCAGGCAGAACGAGCAGACCAGCCTGCTGCGCCTGAATGCGCCGGGTCTGGATCTGGCCGAGTTCGACATCACCGGGCCGAAGGCACATGCCCTGCAATTCTTCGTGTTCGGCCCGCGTGACCTGTACCGCCCGGGCGAAACCGTACTGCTCAACGGCCTGCTGCGCGATGCCGACGGCAAGCCGGTCAAGGCCCAGCCGGTGAGCGTGGAGGTGCGTCGTCCGGACGAACAGGTCAGCCGCAAGTTCGTCTGGACCGCCGATGACGACGGCCTCTATCAGTACCAGTTGCAACTGGCCGAAGAAGCACCGACCGGGCGCTGGCAACTGTTGCTCGACCTCGGCGACGGCAGTCCGCAGGTCTACGAATTCCTCGTCGAGGACTTCCTGCCCGAGCGCCTGGCGCTGGAGATCAAGGGCCAGGATCAGCCATACGCCCCCAGCGACGACCCGCAGTTCGACATCACCGGGCGTTACCTCTACGGCGCACCGGCCGCTGGCAATCGCCTGTCCGGGCAGCTCTACGTGCGCCCCCTGCGCGAGGCGGTGGCGAGCCTGCCGGGGTATCAGTTCGGTGACATTACCGAAGCCGAGCTGAGCCAGGATCAGGAACTCGACGAGCAGAACCTCGACGACCAGGGACGCGCCGTGCTCAGCCCGGAGAACCGCTGGAGCGACGCCCGCTCGCCGCTGCGCCTGATCCTCCAGGCCAGCCTGCAGGAGTCCGGTGGCCGGCCGATCACCCGTCGCCTCGTCCAGCCGGTCTGGCCGGCCGAGCGTCTGCCGGGCGTGCGTGGTCTGTTCGAGGGTGAGGAGGTCGACGCCGACAGCCTGGCCGAGTTCGAAATCCTCGTCGCCGACGCCGCCGGCAACAAGCTGGCCGCCGACAACCTCAACGTGCGCCTGGTGCGCGAGCGCCGTGACTACTTCTGGACCTTCTCCGACGGTGAAGGCTGGCGCCACAACTACAACGAGAAATTCCTCACCCTCAGCGACGAGCCACTGAAGGTCGCCGCCGGTGGTACCGCCAAGGTCAGCTTCCCGGTGGAGTGGGGCCCGTATCGGGTCGAGGTGGTGGACAACCAGACCGGTCTGATCAGCAGCCTGCGCTTCTGGGCCGGCTATCGCTGGCAGGACAACGCCGACGGCGGCGCAGTGCGCCCGGATCAGGTCAAGCTGGCGCTGGACAAGCCCGCCTATGCCGAAGGCGACGTGGCCAGGATCACCGTCACCCCGCCGGCCGCCGGCAACGGCTACCTGCTGGTCGAGTCCAGCGAGGACCGCTGTGGTGGCAGGAAATCAGCGTGCCGGCCGAAGGCAAGACCTTCGAGCTGCCCATCGACAAGCAGTGGGCACGTCACGACCTCTACCTCAGCGCTCTGGTGGTTCGTCCCGGCGAGCGCAAGGCGCAGGTCACCCCGAAACGCGCCGTCGGCCTGCTGCACCTGCCGCTGGATCGCGCACCGCGCAAACTGGCCGTCAGCCTCCAGGCACCCGAGAAGATGCGGCCCAAGCAGCCGCTGAAGGTCAAGGTCAGCGCACGCAATGCCGACGGCAGCATTCCCGAGCAGGTGCGGGTGCTGGTTGCCGCGGTCGATGTGGGCATTCTCAACATCACCGGCTATGCCACGCCTGATCCGTTCGCCAACTTCTTCGGGCGCAAGGCTTATGGCGCGGATCAGATGGACATCTACGGCCAGCTGATCGAAGCCCAGGGGCGGGTCGCCAGCCTGGCCTTCGGCGGTGACGCCGGTCTGGCGGCCGGTGGCAAACGTCCGGATACCAGCGTGCTGATCGTCGCGCTGCAAAGCGATGCGTTGAAGCTCGACGACAAGGGTGAAGGCGAAGTCAGCCTGGATATCCCCGACTTCAACGGCGAGCTGCGTCTGATGGCGCAAGCCTGGAGCGACGAGCGCTTCGGTGTGGCCGAGGCCAAGACCGTGGTGGCTGCGCCGCTGATCGCCGAACTGTCGATGCCGCGCTTTCTCGCCGGAGGCGACGAGACCACTCTGGCGCTGGATCTGACCAACCTGTCCGGCAGCGAGCAGAAGCTGGACGTGCAACTGGGCGTCGAAGGCCAACTGCGCCTGCTTGGCAACGGTGAATCGCCGATCAACCTCAAGGATGGCGAGCGCACCACCCTGCGCATTCCGGTGCGGGCCGAAGGTGGCCTGGGCCAGGGGCGCATCCATGTCGAGGTGCAGGGCCTGGCATTGCCCAACGAAGAGCTGGGCGATTTCAGCCGCGAGTGGACACTGGGTGTGCGTCCTGCCTACCCGGCGCAGTTGCAACACTTCCGCGCGGTGCTGAACGACGGTGAGCCCTGGAGCATGCCGCCTGGCACCCTGAACCAGTTCGAGCCTGCCGGTCTGGAGGCCGTGCTGGCACTGTCGAGTCGCCCACCGCTCAACCTCGGCGAGCAGATTCGCGCACTGCGGGCCTACCCTTACGGCTGTCTGGAGCAGACCACCAGCGGCCTGTACCCGTCGCTCTACGCCGATGCTGCCAGCCTCAAACGCCTCGGCCTGGAAGGCGAGCCGGACGAGCAGCGGCGGGGCAGCATCGAACTGGGGATCGAGCGCCTGCTCGGCATGCAGCGACACAATGGTGGTTTCGGCCTGTGGAGTGCCGAGAGCGAAGAGGAATACTGGTTGACCGCCTATGTCACCGACTTCCTCCTGCGTGCTCGTGAGCAGGGCTTCGGTGTACCGGCCGAGGCGCTGAAAAAGGCCAACGACCGCCTGCTGCGCTACCTGCAGCAGAGCAGCCTGATCGAGGCCAGCTACAGCCAGGACTTCGCCCACACCCGCTTTGCCGTGCAGGCCTACGCCGGTTACGTTCTGGCGCGCAGCCAGCAGGCGCCGCTGGGCGCACTGCGTAGCCTGTTCGACCGTCGCAGCGACGCTCGTTCCGGCCTGCCGCTGGTGCAACTGGCCGCCGCCCTGAAGCTCATGGGCGATGCCCCGCGTGCCGAGCAGGCGCTGAACCAGGGGCTGATCCTGCCGCGTGACGGCGAACGCTGGATGGCCGACTACGGCAGCCCGCTGCGCGATCAGGCGCTGATCCTCGCCGTACTGGAAGAGCACGACCTGGCAGCCGGGCAGCGTGAACAGCGGCTGTTCGACCTGGCCGACGAACTGGCAGGGCAGAACTGGTTGTCGACTCAGGAGCGCAACGCGCTGTTCCTCGCCGGGCGCGGCATTCTCGGCAAGCCCGAGCAGGCCTGGAGCGCCAAGCTGGCCAGTGGTGCCTTCCAGTTCGACCTGAGCAACCAGCAGCCTGGAATCAAGCTGGAGCGCGCCGAACTGGCCGAGCCGCTGAACGTGAGCAATGCCGGCAGCGTCACCCTGTACCAGCAACTGACCCTCTCCGGCTATCCGAGCCAGGCACCGCGTGCCGGTGGCGAGAACCTCGGCATCGAGCGCGAATACCTCGGCATGGATGGTCGTCCGCTCGACCTGCAGCGCCTGGACAGCGGCGAACTGGTGCTGGTGCACCTGGCCATCCGGGCCAAGCAGCGTGTACCGGATGCGCTGGTGGTGGATCTGCTGCCGGCCGGCCTGGAGCTGGAGAACCAGAACCTGGCACAGAGCGCGGCGAGCCTCGATGACGCCGGCGGTAACGTCAAGGAATGGAGTCGTGCCATGCAGAACGCACGGATCAAGCACCAGGAGTATCGTGGCGACCGTTACGTGGCAGCCGTGGACGTGGAAAGCTACGAGACCACCCACCTGCTGTACCTGGCCCGCGCGGTGACACCTGGCCGCTACCGCGTGCCGCCACCCCAGGTCGAGTCCATGTACCGGCCGAGCTGGCAGGCGCTGGGCAGTACGCCGGAGGACATGGTGGTGAGGGAGCGGTAAGCGGCGGACGCAGATTGCCGGCAAAGGCAGAACTTTGCCGGCAAGTGAGCGCCAGACCCACGTATTTCCTGAGCTTTCTGGTTGGTTTGATTCTTGCTCGAACGGACAACACAACGCATCGAGCAAAGGAGTGAACCATGCAGATCAACCCTACCCAATCCGTGCTGGGCACCACCTACACGAGTAAAACCGTGCGCACCGAAGAGAGCCGCAGCGCCGCGAGTACGCCTGCCGGCGAGCAGGTGAGCATTTCCACGGCGGGGCGGCAGATCGCCTCGGCCGAGAACAAGGTGCCTGGCTCCCGGGCAGGTGGTAATTATCCGCTGGAGATGTATCAGATTCCGCAATGGATGGCGGACTACAGTTTCGAGTTGCCCAATCAATCGGGGGCGAGGGGCGACTGGTTCTCCCAGAAATACCCTCAGGCCTGGGCTGCCTCCGCGGAGGATCGCGCCGAGTATTCCATCCGGCTTCAGCAACACTACCAGGGAGTCCTCGCGGACAATGGTATTCAGAGCCTGGAAGAGCATTACCAGGCGACCATCCTCGACAAGAGCTCCAGCGAGTCGCTGCGCCAGCAGATGTCCGCACGGCTCATGGGCGATTCACGCATGATGGAGTTGCTGGCACTTATGGGTAAATCGGTTAGTTGATGACTATTCGCCAGTGGCTGGGCCGAGTCGCGTACGTTCGTTTTCTGCCCCGCCGGCTACGCCGCTGGTTGCTTGTCCTGCTGTTGCCCTTGGGGTTGCTCTGGCTCGCCGACCTGTTATTTCCGTTACCGCTGCCCGAGGATGATCTGGCCCGGGTGGTGCTGGCCGAGGACGGCACGCCATTGTGGCGTTTCGCCGATCGTGACGGCGTGTGGCGTTATCCGGTCGGTACGGACGAGGTCTCGCCCTATTACCTCGAAGCGCTGCTGACCTACGAGGATCGCTGGTTTCACCAGCATCCGGGGGTGAACCCGCTGGCACTGGGGCGCGCCGCCTGGCAGAACCTCACCGGCGGGCGCGTGGTATCCGGTGGCAGCACGCTGTCGATGCAGGTGGCGCGGCTGCTCGATCCGCATGGTCGCGACCTGCCGGGCAAGCTCAAGCAGTTGTGGCGTACCGCGCAGCTGGAGTGGCACCTGTCCAAGGACGAGATTCTCGCCCTGTATCTCAATCGCGCGCCCTTCGGCGGCACCCTGCAAGGCGTGGCTGCCGCGAGCTGGAGTTACCTGGGCAAGCCACCGAGCCAGCTCACCCGCGCCGAAGCCGCGCTGCTTGCCGTGTTGCCCCAGGCGCCCAGCCGGCTGCGCCCGGATCGCCACCCCGAACGGGCCCAGGCCGCCCGCGACAAGGTGCTGCGACGCCTGGCCGAGTTCCAGGTGTGGCCGCAGGAGCAGGTGGATGAAGCCCTGGAGGAACCGGTGTTTCTCGCCCCGCGTCGCGAGCCGAGCCTGGCGCCACTGCTGGCGCGGCGACTGAATCGTGGCGGCAGCCCGCCGCTGATTCGAACCACGCTCGATGCCAGCCTGCAACTGCGTCTGGAAGACCTGCTGATGGGGTGGCGTGCGCGGCTGCCCGAGCGTACCTCCGCCGCGATCCTGGTGGTCGAGCACGAGAGCATGGCGGTGCGCGCCTACCTGGGCTCCGTGGACATCAGTGACACAGCGCGCTTCGGCCACGTCGACATGGTGCGCGCCCTGCGTTCGCCCGGTTCGACGCTCAAGCCCTTTCTCTACGGCATGGCGCTGGACGCCGGGCTGATCCATTCCGAATCGCTGTTGCAGGACGTACCTCGGCATTACGGTGATTACCGCCCCGGCAACTTCGCCGCCGGTTTCATCGGTCCGGTGTCGGCCAGCGAAGCCCTGGCCACGTCGCTCAACCTGCCGGCCGTGCAACTGCTCGAAGCCTACGGGCCGAAACGCTTTGCCGGCGAGTTGCGCAGCGCCGGTGTGCCGATCCGCCTGCCGGCGCTGGCCGAACCCAACCTGGCGATGATCCTCGGTGGCGGCGGTGCTCGTCTGGAGTCACTGGTCGGAGGCTACAGCGCCTTCGCTCGTGGCGGTCTGGCGGCGCGGCCACGCTTGCAACCGACGGATGAACTGCGTGAGCGACGCCTGCTGTCGCCGGGCGCAGCCTGGATCATCCGGCGCATTCTCAGCGGCCAGGCGCGGCCGGATCGCGACCCGCGCGCGCAGCTGGCCCAGCGTCCCAGCCTGGCCTGGAAGACCGGTACCAGCTATGGCTTTCGCGATGCCTGGGCCATCGGCGTCGGCCCGCGCCACCTGATCGGCATCTGGATCGGACGTCCGGACGGCACGCCGGTACCCGGGCAGTTCGGCCTGGCTTCGGCGGCCCCTCTGCTGTTGCAGGTACACGACTTGCTGGTGGCACGCGACAGCCAGCGTGGCGTGACGGCGCCGGCCGACCCGCAGCCGCCTGAGGTGGGCGTCGCCGCCATCTGCTGGCCCCTGGGACAGCCGATGGAACGCAGCGACCCCAACTGTCGCCGCCAGCGCTTCGCCTGGACGCTGGAGGGCACCACGCCACCCACCCTGCTGGCGTCGGATCAGCCGCTGGGCAACGGTCTGCGTGAGCGTTACTGGGTCAATGCAGCGGGCCTGCGCGTCGCGGCCACCTGCGCGGGCGCCGAGCCCCGCGAGCTGGCGCTGTGGCCGGCGCCGCTGGAGCCCTGGCTGGCGCGCCGGGAGCGTCGTGTCGCGCGCCTGCCGGCTGCCGATACGCAATGCCCGCCCAGCGTGCAGGCACAGGCGGCGCCGCTGTCCATCGTCGGCGTCCGCCAGGGGGATCGGCTGCGCCGTCCGCAAGGCAACGCCGAGCCGCTACGCCTGAGCCTGGCGACCCTCGGTGGCAGTGGTCGGCGCTGGTGGTTTCTCGATGGCCGGCCGATTGGCGACAGTGCCGCGGACACGCCGTTCAGCCATGCCTTCGACAGCGGCCGCCATCAGCTCAGTGTGCTCGACGAGGGGGGCAGACCGCTCGTCTGGACTTCAGCGTGCTGCCCTGAACGAAACGCTGGAGACCGCAAACGCTCTGCTCTGCGGTCTCGCCCGAGGTCTGCGGGGAGATTGCCGGGTGGTGATCAAGCTTGGTCATGAGTCGCCGATATGACAGCTATCGGCAATTGATTTGCAATTTGTGTACATTTTTGTATCCAATTGCTTGGCCAAACTCCACACCACCATCAGGAGAAGCCCCCCATGCGCCTCTGGCAACGCAGCATTCAGTGGCAATTGATCCTCAGCATGGGCGCGGCCCTGCTCGCCAGCATCCTGATCGTCGTCGGTATCTACTCCGCCGTGGTCGATCGCCTGACCGAGCGTTATCTGATCGAGGAGGCGCTACCGGCGCGTGTGTTGGCCATCCGCAACGACCTGGAACGGGTGCTGACCGCGCCGATCACGGCCAATGCCTCGATTGCCGAGAACAGCCTGGTGCAGGATTGGCTCGCCGCGGGTGAGGATGCGGCGCGGCGCGATGAGTTCGCCCGCTACCTCGAAGGCGTACGTGCCCAGCAGAACGCCATGACCACCTCCATCGTCGCCCTCGCCAGTGGCAACTACACCACGGGCGAGGGGCTGATGCGCACCCTCGACCGCAGCCAGACGGAGAACCAGTGGTTCTATCGCCTGATCGACAGCGACCGCGACCGGGTGCTGGAGATCGACATCGACAAGACCACCCGCCTGCCCACGCTGTTCATCAACCAGCGCATCACGCAGAACGGCAAGACCCTCGGCGTGGCCGGCCTGGGCTACAACCTGGCGGACATGTCGAAGATGATCAGCGAGTTTCGCTTCGGTGAGCGTGGTCAGGTGTTCCTCGTCGACGGCCAGGGCAGTGTCAAGGTGCATCCTCGTTCCGAACTGAGTGGCAGCGGCAGGCTCGCCGAACTGTTCGGCACCGATGCCAGCCGCCAGGTACTGGCTGGCGAGAGCCGCGCGGTGCGCTTCGAGCGCGAGGGCGAGCGCTTTCTCGCCGTGGCGCAGAAGTTCGCCAGTCTCGACTGGTTGCTGGTCAGCGAAGTGCCGGAGGCGGAGATCTATGCCCAAGCCCGGCAGGCGCTGTGGCTGACCAGCCTGACCGGCCTCGGCGTGGCGCTGCTGTTCCTCGGTCTGGTGGTGTTGCTGGCGCGCGGCCTGGTGCGGCCGATCCGCCAGGTGACTCAGGCACTGGTGGAAATCGGTGGCGGCGGGGGTGACCTGACGCGGCGTCTGGATGAGTCGCGTGCAGACGAACTGGGTGATCTGGCCCGTGGTTTCAACCGTTTTCTCGGTAGTCAGCGTGAACTGATCGGTGAGGTGCTGGCCACCAGTGAGCGCCTGCGCACGGCGGTCGCTCAGGTGGCGCAAGTGGTGGACAACACCGCCGGGCGCGCCGGCCAGCAGCAGGAAATGACCGACATGGTCGCCACCGCCGTGCACGAGATGGGGCTGACCGTGCAGGAGATCGCACGCAACGCCAGCAACGCGGCGCAGTCCTCGCACAGTGCGCGCGAGGAGGCGCAGAGTGCACGTCAGGTGGTCGAGCAGTCCGTCGCCCATATCGAACGCATGTCTGCCGATATCGGCAGCGCGGCCACGGCGGTGAGCGAGCTGGCCGAGCAGGTGGCGTCCATCGATCAGGTGCTGGCGGTGATTCGCGGGATTTCCGAGCAGACCAACCTGTTGGCACTCAACGCCGCCATCGAGGCGGCGCGGGCCGGCGAGATGGGCCGTGGTTTCGCCGTGGTGGCCGACGAAGTGCGCACGCTGGCCAGCCGTACTCAGGCCTCCACCGACGAGATCCAGCAGATGATCCAGCGCCTCAAGCAGGGCGCGGAAAACGCGGTCAGCTCCATGCACGCGGGCCAGTCGGCCACCCGCACCGGCGTCGAGTCCAGCCAGCGTACCGGGCAGTCGCTCGGCGCGATCACCGGGCAGGTCGAGCGTATCAGCGACATGAACACCCAGGTGGCGGCGGCCACCGAAGAGCAGAGCTCGGTAACCGAAGAGATCAATCGCAACGTCCAGGGTATCGCCGATCTGGCGCACGCCACGGCCGGGGAAGTACGCGCCTGCCGCGAGGACTGTCAGACCCTCAGCCGCCTGGCCGATGACCTGGCCGGGCAGATGGGCAAGTTCAGGCTCTAGCCGGGATGCTGTCCCGGTAGGGTGCGCACCGCTTATCGCTGCCGACTTGCCGGTGCGCGCGGCGCACCCTACCCAAACCCCGCGCGCGATCTCAAGTTGGCGGGAGTGTCAGTGATCGGCCGCGACCAGGCGATTGCGGCCTTCGCGCTTGGCTCGGTACAGCGCGCTGTCGACGCGCTTGAAGAAGGCGTCGGCGTCGCTGTCATGACGGCTGTCGAAGCTACCGATGCCCAGGCTGGTGGTCAGCTTCAGGCGTTGTTCGGCCAGCAACAGGCCCTCCTCATCCAGCTCCTGGCGAAAGCGCTCCGCCAGATCCCAGGCCTGAGCCAGGGTCGTGCCGGGCAGCAGCACGCCGAATTCCTCGCCGCCGAGGCGCAGCAGGGCATCGCCGTCACGGCGGAATACCCGGCGCATTCGTTCGGCGAAGGCACTGAGACAGGCATCGCCGCCAGCGTGGCCATGTTCGTCGTTGACCTTCTTGAAGAAATCGATATCCAGCAGCACCAGCGACAACGGTTCGCCCAGGCGCTGTGCATGGGCCACCAGGCTGGGAAACAGGTTGTTGAACTGATAACGGTTGCCCAACTGGGTCAGGCTGTCGGTGCGGCTGAGCACATCGAACTGACGTTGCTGTTCCAGCAGCTTCAGCTCCAGCTCCAGTGTGGCGCGGTATTCGCGGTGATTGCGGCCCAGCACCAGCACCAGATACCCCAGGTAGCAGGTCAGCGTGATCAGCATGGCATGGCGGTTCTGCCAGTCCAGCACCATGACCGCCAGCCCCGGCAGATAGAGCAGTGCCAGTGCCAGCAGCGCACGCTGGCGGCGCATGGCGAAGTTGAAGGTCACCGCTGTGCTGAAGGCCACCGTGGCCAGGGTGGCGATCATTTCCGAATCATTGTATTCGTCGCGATGCAACGCCAGCGCGTGAGCCTGGCCCCAGCACAGGGCGGTGAGCAGGATCAGCCCCCAGTGATGGTTCAGCCAGCGTTGCAGTTGTCGAGGGGTTTCCAGCCCGTCGGGGCGGTGCAGCAGGCGCGCCGCCAGCAGCGCCGCGAACAGTGCGGTGCCAAAAAGCCCGCTGATGACGAGACTGCCAGGCGCCGCGCTGAAGCCCCAGGTCAGCAGCCAGGCGAGCAGGTAGAAGAAACCACCCAGTCGGGTGCGGATACGAGTGTCGTCCACCTCGCGCCACAGGGCAAAGGTGGTGGGCTGGCGCGGTACTTCGGCGTCGGTCATCTTTTATGGCCTGGCATCCCCGACGGACGACCTCATGGCCGTCGCAGGTAACGTCAGCACCTTCTCCGGGAGGCTTTTGTGATCACAAAGACTGCTGTTCCGAGCATAGCGTCTTTGCGAGCACGTGAGCTATCGCTTTGCCAGTATTTGCCTGCCGTTGGTCAGCCCCGGCGGATCAACCAGATGCCCGCGACGATCAGCGCCAGGCCCGCGACCTTGCCCGCAGTGATCGGCGATTCGCGAAAGCCGGCCCAGCCGAAGTGATCGAGGGTGATGGCCATGGCCAACTGTCCGGCGATCACCAGCACCATGAACAGCAGTGCGCCCACGCGCGGGCCGGCGAAGGCGGCCGTGGCGATGAAGAAGGCGCCGAGCAGGCCACCGCTCCAGTGCCACCAGGTCAGCTCCTTGAGCGCGCCGAGACCAGGCATCTCACGCTGGCTCAGGGTCATCAGCAGCAGCGCCAGGCTGCCGACGGCGAAGGATATCAGCGCTGCTGCGAAGACGCTGGACAGGTGACGGGCGAGTTGGCCGTTGATGCCGGCCTGCAGAGGCAGCACCGCGCCGGCCAGGAAGGGCAGGGCGAGGAGCCAGCCGCTGACATGATTCATGGGAAACTCCAAAGGCAGAAAAGCCGCAAGTATGCGGCCCTGTGCCATGGGTTGCAGCTATTCGCTGTCCCTGCGCTGCGGGCGTCTGCCCGGTGGCTCCCTGAATTGGCGAGCCAGTTGCCAGGCAGGCGTTCTCCAAACGGAGCCCTGGCCGTTCATCCCGACTCGCTTCACCTCACGCACCCTGAAATGTCTGGATGAATGCCGTTGTTCTGGTCATGGGGCCTCTGGATTTCGATTGGGCGCCTGAAAGGGGTGTATCGATGTTCAGTCTTCATTCAGTGTCAGGTTGGCATTTTACCAAAGCCTTCATATTTAACTTTCATAGGGCTTTGGGACATGAAAAAGAGCAAGAATGCTACCGCCCGTAATCTGGGTTTATCGATCTGTGTCGGGCTGGGTGGGGTGGCATCGGTTCCGCTGATCGTCGCGGCAAGTGGTCTTGCGAGCTTCGTTCACGCCGCTGAGTCGAGAACGGAAGAGAGCAAGAAAAATGGAGAAACGGCCGAAACGGCAGTCAAGAAGCTCAAGGAAAAATTGAACGAGGTCGGTAACAGTGGTGAATTAGGCAGCATGCCTTCCCTTTATATCGCCTATCACTTGCAGGGCGAGCTCAAGAAGGTCGGCGGTGATATCAAGAAGGCCGCGATCGTCAAGACCGAATATGACCAGTTCTCCAAGGCGGTGGTCGCGGTCACGGAAGGAGGCATCGGTAAAATCAAGGTTGTCGAGATTGATCTGAAGAAAAAAGAGGACAGTAAGAACACAGAGGCAAACAGCAATGAGGCGAAGGGAAAGTCTGTGCTTGAAAAGGCGATGGACGATGTTGGTTGGTTTGCTGCCAAAGACGGCAAATCCTCCATCGGTTCTGTGTCCTTTGTAAAGGATGATGGTTCGATCGTTCATGTAAAGCCCAACAGCGCCCGGAACGACGCATTCATCGAGAAGGTCAAGGGCAAGTCACCAGAACAGGTGGTTGCAGGTCTGAAAGCGCTTGGCTCGTATGTCCGTGAGCCAGGTTTGGACTCCATGGAGCAGCTTCCGGCCGGTGCGCAGAGGATGTTCATCCTCAAGAACGACAATACGGTGCAATCCAGGTCTCTCAAGAAAGCCGATTCGGCTGATGCCTTGAAAGGCGTATTTACCGAGGGCGTCACAGCGGTTCTGGTGCGCAGCAAAAATGGCGTTTTCAGTTTGTACAGAGCGGAAGCCCATGCGGCGGGCAAGACGGCCAGCACCCCGGTGCCACCCGATCAGGATGCCGTCAGAAGACTCAAGAGCGCATTCGAGTACCTGGGGGGCGGGAGTCAGCTTTCTGCACTGACCAATGCCAACTATTTGCCGGAATCCTATTTGAAGAATAGGGCGTTTTCCGACATCAAGATGGAAATCAAGGATGCGGAAAGTATCAAGCCTGAGGACTATTCCAGAGTCCTGATCGCCTACAAGAAGAACGATGAAGGTGCGAGCGGCGGCGAATATGTGTTCGTCGAGGCTGGCGGCAGTGACTTGAAAGGCAAGTTCGAAGAGAAGAAAGACCTCGTGGGGGGCTTCGACCCCGAGCAGAAAGCGTATATCGGCATCATGTCTCTCGTGACGAAAGATGGCGATGTCGTGCATGTCAAACCCGACAACACGCGAAACGACTTTGCT
Source organism: Ectopseudomonas oleovorans (assembly GCA_045291465.1). GTDB lineage: Bacteria > Pseudomonadota > Gammaproteobacteria > Pseudomonadales > Pseudomonadaceae > Aquipseudomonas > Aquipseudomonas oleovorans_B. Next base: position 1,294,338 of record CP152345.1, read on the forward strand.
GTCTTGGGCGCGAGCGACAAGACACCAGAGAGCCTGGTTGCAACGCTGAAGGATTTTGGCGCGCATGTCAGCGAGAGGGCAAAGGAAAAGATCGCTACCTTGCCGTCTGCTGCGGAGGCGATGTTCGTCATCAGGAAAGATGGCTCGGTGGAGTCGAAGTTGCTCTCCAAAAACAGCTCTGCCAGCGTGCTGACCGATGCTTTTTCCGAGGATGTCGCAGGCATTCTGGTGCGGGGCAGTAGGGGGCTTTCCATTTGTACAAGCCGGAACTCCTGGCGACAGTCGTAGACCTTGAGGCCAGAAAGGCAGGCCTGCAGTTGAAAAATGACGATGCCTCGTCAGGCGCCACTTCAACTGATGGTTCCTCGACCCATACCGATACTCCGGTTGGTGAGAGCGTTGCGGGCTCCAATACCCAAGGTGGTGATGGTGCGAATGCGCAAGCCAAGGCCGTGCCGCAGCTCAAGTCCCCGGCAGACGTAATCGCGGAAAACCTCACCCAAGAGGGGCTGAGCAAGATTCATGAGCGTGCGGTAGTTATTCGTCTGAAGGAAGACGCCAGCGTGCCGGACGAGGTTCAGGAAGTCGCCGTGCTCCTGAGTCACCCCCTACGTGAGGAGGAGAGCCTGGAACTCGTCAGGATCGATCTCTCGAGCGGACGAGATATCGCTTCAATTTTCAGACAGGCCTCTGACCTGGCTGCTGGTTCCGGTTCGTTGTTTCTGGGGCTCTTCGGACTTGACTCGGCGGATACGTCGTTCGTGCAGTCTTCCGAGGACAGCGCCAAGCTCTACCATCTCGATTTCGACCTGGGCGCTGATCAATCCACCTCCGACGTTGCTTCAGAGCCGAAGGTGGAGAACTACCGCCAGGCCGTCGCCAAGCTGTTCAAGGATGGCGGCGAGCTGCTGGGCAAGGCGGGGACGGCGAGCAAGGGCCTCGAGTCGCTGATCCAGAGCAGCAAGGCGCCGCTCCAGGTGGCCAGGCTCGATATCGGCGGCCAGGTGCCCGAGAACATCCGCGACTATGTCGTGGTGATCGAGAAGCCGGACGGCAACACCCTGCTGCAGCGCCTGCAACGCACGGAGGAGGGTGGGCTGAAACTGTTCAGCCCTACGCAAGCGCGAAGCCTGCTGGACATGAGCAAGGCCGGAGCCAAGGGCACGCTGGGCGGCGAGACGGTCAATGCCCTGCTCACCCAGGCCGATGCCGCCGGCTGGAAGGTCAAGGCCATCTACGGTCTGCAACCTGACGCCAAAGCCGAAGGCGGTCTCAGCGTCGTGCGCTACCTGCCTGAGGAGGCATTCGCCAAGGTCGAGGCCGCACTGAAGGCCGGCAAGGAGGTGATCGCCGCCATCGCCGAGGTCGAAGCCGAGGCCGTGAAAGTCGCGGGCGACAAGGTACCCGCTGTCGAGCTGGCGAAGGTCGATGCTGATTCGGCCGCGGATGCCGCAGTCGCCGAAGAGGCCGAGCAGGTGCTCGCCATGCTGGAGGCGGCGCAGGTTCCGGGGCTGAACAATCCGGCGCTGCGCCGCCAGGCCTACGCCGATGCCCTGGCCTACATGGGGCGTGCCGCGAGCCGTTTCGACGGTCAGTTGCTCGACGAGCTGGGTCAGGATCATGGGCTGGCCGCCGGTGATTCGCGCCTCTGGGCCGGTCTCATCGGTGCCAGCGAGAGCATCGCGGGCAGTGGCGATCGCGAAGACAGCAAGGAGCGTAGCCAGGGCGTTGCCGCCGGGGTGGTGTTCCAGCTGCGCGACGATCTGACCCTGGGCGTGGCGCTCGGCCAGACTGTCGGCAAGGTCAGCAGTGACGGCAAGGCCAAGCTCGACCTGACCCAGGTGGCTGTGGCCGGGCTGCATCGCCTCAATGGCCAGGACAGCGGTCCGTACCTGGGCGGTGGTCTGGGGGCGGCGCATGCCGGCATCCAGGCCAAGCGCAGTCATGAGGGCGAGACCGCCAGGGGCAAGACCTCGGCCACGCAGTTCCATGCCTCGGTGAAGCTGGGCAGCGACATCGACGCGGGCGACTGGACCTTCGAGCCGAGTCTCGGGCTGATGGGTGTGCAGACCCATCTCAAGGGCACCCGGGAGAAGAACGAGGGCCTGCACATCAAGAGTCAGGTGCACAACAGTGCATTCGCCCAGACCGGCCTGAACCTGAGTCGCAACTTCCAGCTGGAGGGCTGGATGCTCAAGCCGGAGCTGTCGGCCCAGTACCAGTACCGTCTGAGCAGTCCCGAGTCGGTGAAGGTGGCGTACGACGACACGAGCTGGCGTCAGCCGGGGGCGACCGACAAGCGCGGCGGTGCCGGTTTCGGCCTGGGCCTGGAGGTTCGCAAGAGCCTGATGCGGGCCAAGGCGGAGGTCGCTGACGACGGCGCGGTGAACCTCAGCCTGGGCGTGAGCTGGTAATGCTCGGCGCCTGATCCGATCCACCTGAAAGCGAAACGCCCGGTGCCATGCACCGGGCGTTCTGCATTGTGAGCTGTTGGTATGAGAGCGACTGCGCTCGGTGCGCATGCGTCTGCCGGTAGTTCGTATAAACGCAGGGCATCCATGCCCCGCAAGCGTCTATGACTCGGCCTCCATGCGAGCCGCCTTTCTGCAGGTCGCGCTGCCGGGGCTGAACCTGTTACCCCGAGGTGCCTGCAGAAGGGGTGCTCTGCAGAAGCTAGTGGCCGATATCCTGACGAATCGCGGCGATGCGCTGCCCGGCCTGGTTCAGCCAGGACAGGTCGCTGCCCATCAGCAGCATGTCGCAGCCCATCTCCCTCAGGTGCCAGGCCGTTTCCCCGTCTGCGGGGAAGCAGGGCACCATCACCTGGATGCCACGGGCATGGCATTTCTCGATCAGCAATTCCAGGCGCGCCCGTACTTCGGGGTTGCCCAGTCGGTAGTCCACGGGCAACTGGCGTGACAGCGAGTAGTCGGCCGGACCGAAGTGCACGGCATCGATACCCTCGACGTCGAGAATCGCGTCGATGTCGTCGAAGAACTCGTAGCTCTCGGCCATCGGCACGATCACCGTGCGTTCGTTCTCCGTCCGGGTGTAGCGGCCCCACTCGAAGTTCGGCCCTGCGTAGCTTGCCGAGCGCACCGAGCTGTCGCCGCCACGGCGCCCCATCGGCGGGAACTTGCTGCTGCGGATGATGCTGCGCATCTGCTCGGCGTTGTGCACCTGCGGGATGATCACCCCGCTGGCGCCCATTTCCAGCGCCTTGCGAATGTCCCAGTCGAGCGTGCCACGTACCCGCACCAGGCTGTGGATGTTGGCGCAGCGGGCCGCCAGGATCAGCTTCTCCATGTCGCGGTCGACGCCGAGCGAGGTGTGCTCGGCATCGATGAAGACGAAGTCCAGGCCCCAGTTGCCGGCCACTTCGATGGGCATCGACGCGGTGCTGTAGATGTTCATGCCGAAGGTGGTGCCGCGCGCCATCAGCTGTTTGAGCGTGGTGTTCATCGGGCGTCCTCAGAGACGATAGGTGTCGGGCAGGCGATCCTTGAACGGGTGGATCTCGAACACGCCAGGTTCGCGGATCAGCGATTTGTTGCGGGCCTTCGCCAGGTCGATCTCGGCGCTGTACACGCCGTCCTCCAGACCCGCGCGCACCAGGGTCTTGCCCGACGGTTCGATGATGTGGCTCATGCCGATGAACTGCATGCCGTCGTCCAGGTCGTTACGGTTCGGCGCGACGAAGTACACGATGTTCTCGGCGGCGCGCACGGTGCTGAAAATGTCCGGCAGCATGCGCGCCTGCTCCGGCCAGGCGGCTGGCAGCACGACGATGTCGGCGCCTTCCAGGGCCAGGGTGCGCACCACTTCCGGGAAGCGGATTTCGTAGCAGATGGCCAGGCCGATGCGGCCGATCTCGGTGTCGAACACCGGTGCTGACCAGTCGTCCGGGGTATCGGTGAAACGGTCGCCGATCATGAAGGGCAGGTGGCGCTTGCGGTGCAGGCCGATGATGCCCTGCGGCCCGATCAGCGCGGCCGTGTTGAAGACGGTCTCGGGGTTGCGCTCATAGAAACCGACGATGATGTGGATGCCGGTTTCGGCGCTCACCGCCAGCAGCGGCGCCAGCGCGTCGAGTTCGATGGCGCCCTTTTCCAGATCCTCGCGGCTGTTGAACGAGCCTCCGGTCAGCAGGCATTCGGGGAAGGCGATCAGGCGCGAGCCGTCGGCGGCTGCCTGGCGCGACACCTCGGCGACCTTGTCGATGGTCTGGTGTGGGTTGCCCGGTACGGGATGAATCTGCGCAACCGAAATCTTCATGGTTTTCCTCATCTACTGGCAGAGCGCGCCGTGCCCGGCGCGCCGGTTGTTCAGGCCGGCTGGGGGCGCTCCGGACGCCCCCGTCGGCTTCATTGCTGGGGTACGTCCATGGCCTCGTAGACCTTGCGAACCAGTTCCGGATCGATCTGGGCGGCGTACTTGTCGACCACTGGGCGAATCCTTTCCTGAATGCGCGCGACCTCTTCGTCAGGCAACTGGTTGACCTGCATGCCCGAGGCTTGCAGCTCGGCGATTGCCTTGCTGTCGGCCTCGCGGGAGATGCGGCGCTGCTCGAGGCGTACTTCCATGGCCACATCGGTGAGCAGCTTCTTCTCGTCGTCGTTGAGCTTGTCCCAGAAACCCTTGCCGATCAGGACGATCTGCGGGTTGTAGTTGTGATGGGTGAGGCTCAGGTACTTCTGCACCTCGTTGAACCTGGAGGCGAGGATCAGCGCTGCCGGGTTCTCCTGGCCGTCGACGGTACCGGTCTCCAGGGCGGTGTGGACTTCGGTGAACGGCAGCGGTGTGGGGTTGGCGCCGAGGGCCGACCAGACGTCGAGGAACAACGGCGACTGCTGTGCACGTACCTTCAGGCCGGCGATGTCTTCCATCTTCTCGACCGGCCGTTTGTTGTTGGTCAGGTTGCGCACGCCCAGCTCCCAGAATGCCAGGCCAACCAGGTTCTGCTGCGGCAACTGGTCGGTGAGCATCTTGCCGACCTCGCCGTCGAGCATGGCGTCTACCTTGGCGGTGTCGGTGTAGAGGAAGGGAAAGTCGAGGATGCCGAAGTCGGTGACATGGTTGAGCATCAGCCCGGCGTTCCAGGTCATCATCTCGATCACCCCGCCCTGCAGGGACGACAGCACCTGCACGTCACCACCCAGTACCCCGTTGGGGAAGGTGCGTACCTTGATCTTGCCGCCGCTGCGCTCGGCGACCTTCTCGGCGAACAGCTCCATGCCGATGGCCGGTGGCGTGCCCTTCGGGCTGGTGGCGGCGAACTTGATGGTGCGCGCGTTGTATTCGGCGGCGAAGGTCATGCTGCTGGCCAGCAGCAACGCGGCGAGAGCGGTCAGTTGCTTTTTCATGGTGGAGTCCTTCTTGTTGGCTGTTGTTATTGGATGAACCGTTATCTGGCGAACCACTGCGCCGGGACGGTGACCAGTTCGGGGAAGGCCACCAGCAGGAACAGCACGATGATTTCGGCGATGAGGAACGGGAAGGTGCCCTTGAGCAGCGCCTCGTAGCGCATTCGTCCGATGCCGCAGACCACGTTGAGTACCGTGCCGACCGGTGGCGTGATCAGGCCGATCGAGCAATTGATCATGAACAGCACGCCGAAATAGATCGGGTCGATGTCGGCGGCGGTGACCACGGGCACCAGGATCGGTGCGAGCAGCAACACGGTCGGGGTCAGATCCATGACCATGGAGATGGCCAGGATCAGCAGCATCAGTACCAGGATCAGCAGTTTCGGGTTGTCCATCACCGGCTGGATCAGGTCGATGATCTGGCCGGGAATGTCGGCGATGGTGATCATCCAGGCCGGAATCGAGGCGGCCGCCACCAGGAACATCACTGCGGCGGTGGTCTTGCCGGCGCTCAACAGCACTTCGTTGAGCTTCTTCAGGTCCAGTTCGCGGTAGATCAGGGTCGAGACCAGCAGCGCATAGACGCTGGCCACCGCGCCGGCTTCGGTCGGGGTGACCACGCCAAAGCGCAGGCCAACCACGATGATCACCGGCAGCATCAGTGCCCAGATGCTGTCGATGAAGGCCTTCAGGCGCTCCTTGCCGGAGGCTTTCGGGCTCAGCTCGACGTCGCTGTCTCGACGCGAGACCAGCCACCAGGCCACGCACAGCGCGGCGGCGATCATAAGCCCCGGAGCGATGCCGGCCAGGAACAGCTTGGTGATCGACAACCCGGAGGCCACGCCAAGTACCACGAAGCCGATGCTCGGTGGAATGATCGAGCCAAGCACCGAGACCGAGGCGATCAGACCACCTGAGCGGTTCTTGTCGTAGCCGGCGATGACCATCATCGGCAGCAGCAGGGCGGTCAGCGACGCGGCGTCGGCCAGGGCCGACCCGGACAGGCTCGACAGCAGCACACCCGCGAAGATCGCTACGTAGCCCAGGCCGCCACGCAGATGACCGACCATGGCGATGGCCAGGTTGATGATGCGTTTGGACAGCCCGCCATTGTTCATCACCTCTCCGGCAATGATGAACAGCGGGATGGCCAGCAATGGAAAGCTGCCTGCGGAGTTGATGATGTTCTGCGCGATGATCTGGCCATCGAACAGGCCCAGCAGCCACATCAGCGCCACGCCGCAGAGAATCAGGGCGTAGGCGATGGGGGTGCCGATGAGGATGGCGGCCATCAGCACGCCAACGAAGACGGTGAGGGCCATTACTTGAGTACCCCGGTTTGCGAAGAGGAGGCGAGCTGGGCGTCAGGTTCGGCGGCTTTACGGTTGGTACCGGCCGGCTTGCGCAGGGTGTCGATCAGTTGCACGAAGATCAGCCCCATGCTGAGCACCGAGAACACCAGGCCGGCGCCGTGGAACAGGGCCATGGACACACCGGTGGAGGGTGCACCGACGTGGAGGTTGATCAGGGTCTGTTTCCAGCTGCCTTGCAGGAACAGCCAGGTGACGTAGAGCATCAGCCCCTGGCTGACCACCAGCATCACCCTGGCGACCCCTGGCGAGACGCGGCTGGTCAGCATGTCGACGCCGATGTGGCCGTTCTCGTGGAGCATCAGCTGGGCGCCGGCGAATACCAGCCAGACGAAGGCCAGGCGGGAGATTTCTTCACTGAAGAAGAGCCCGGAGTTGAAACCGTAGCGCAGTACCACGTTGAGGAATATCAGTGTGGTGATGCACACCAGGGTGCTGCAGATCAGCACTTTCAGTGTGTTGAAATAGAGATCGAGGATGACCTTCACGGTGTTCTCTCCAGCGTATCGGCAGTTGAGAGAAAGGGAGTTTCCTTGTTGTATTCGGAACCGGTGAAAGTTCGCGATCCGGCATCTTCGGCCGTGGTTTCGGTATGAGGCATATGTCACCTTTATTGTTATTGGTCGTGTGTTGTCATACGACGTGGGGTGATTTTTTTATGAATGCGCAACGCTGTCACGCAGAGTCGGATTCAATGTTTTTATTAGGTTGATAAAGGCCGGTGGGTATGACGTTTCTGCACTTTTATCGTGCGCGATCAGTCACCACGGACACAGGCAAAAGCCCGTCATGGCGAGGTTTTCAGGGCTTTTTCGAGTGGGGGAAGTGGTAGGCGAGAGGCAGCGATGCCATGCGCGAAGTGTGCAGGCAGCAGGGGGCTGAGGTCGCCGCGAAGAAGTTCGCCAGGCGAGCGAAGAACAAAGTCCTTTTGCAGGGGATAACTCGGGCGGATGTTTATGGCGGGTTCTTTTTATCGATTCCTGTCGAGGCGTGAGCAGAGGGAAGAAACAATATCCGGGATCAGGCGAATTGCGGTAACCACAAGGCGAGTTGCGGAAACATGATCAACAGCGCGATCAGCAACAGCAGCACGAAACAGAACGGCAATGCACCGAGGACGACGTCCATGAAGTGGCCCTTGTTGCGGATGCTCTGCACCACGAACAGATTCATGCCGAACGGCGGGGTGATCTGCCCCATCTCGCAGAGCACGATCAGGATCACCCCGAACCACAGCGGGTCGAAGCCCAGTGCGACGATCACCGGCACCACCAGCGGGGCGGTGGTGATGAGCATCGCCAGGGTGTCCATGAAACAGCCCAGCACGATGTAGAACAGGATGATCGCCAGCAACGTCGTCATGGGAGACAGCTGCAGATCGGTGACGAAGCTGACCAGCGAAGCAGTCAGCCCGATGGACGACAGCACGAAGTTGAGGAAGAACGCCGCCAGGGTGATGAAGATGATCATGCCGCTGGTGCGCATGGTGGATTCGAACGCCTGGCCCAGCGTCTGCCAGGTGAAGGCGCGGCGCCACAGGCCCAGGCCGAAGGCGGCGAGTACGCCGAGTGCGGCGGATTCGCTGGCGGTGGCAAAACCGCTGTAGATGGCGCCGACCACCAGCACGAAGATCGCCAGGGGTGGCGCCAGGTCGGGCACGCAGGCCAGACGCTCGGTCCAGCTCACGTGCCGGCGGTGGCCGCCGAGTTGCGGGCGGATCAGGCAGGCCAGGACGATCACCGACACGAACATGAAGCACAGCAGGATGCCGGGGATGGTCGCTGCTAGGTACAGCTTGGGCACCGACAGATTGGCGATCAGGGCGAACAGGATCATGTTGATCGACGGTGGAATCAGGATGCCCAGGGTGCCGCCGGCGGCGATGGAGCCGAGGAACAGCGGTGCCGGGTAGCCCTTGCGCGCCTGTTCCGGCAGCGCCAGGGTGGAGATGGTCGCGGCAGTGGCGACGCTGGAGCCGCTGGTGGCGGAAAACAGCGCCGAGGCACCGATGTTGGAGTTCATCAGCCCGCCGGGCAGCCACGACAGCCACTTGTCCGCTGCGCCGTACATGCGTCCGGCTACACCGGAGCAGACCAGCAGCTCACCCATCAGGATGTACAGCGGAATGGCCACCAGGAGGAATTCGGCACTGGTGCTCCAGGCGATTTCGCCGAGTGCGCCGGTCAGCGGCAGGGGCGAATGGAATTCGGCCAGCGACATGCCCAGCAGGCCGACGCTGACTGCTGCCGCGACGCTGAGGGCGAGCAGGCCGAGGAGCACGATGAGGGTGAAGAGCAGCATCTAGCGCGCCCCCTTGTCGGTGTCGAAACGGGTGGTGGGGACTTCCTCGTGAATCTCTTCCTCCACCGAATGAATGCCGATCAGTGCGCTGACCGCAGCCAGGCGCTGGCGACGTAGCTGCGCCAGGCTGATCCAGGCCAGCCCCAGCAGGGTCACGGCGAAGAACAGATAGCCGGCGAACCACAGCGACTGGGGTATCCACAGCGGCACCTGCAAGGGGGTGGTGGACACCGAGCGGTAATGGATCGAGTCGAGCAGCACCTGGCCGCTGTACCACAGCAGCGCGGCGACGAAGATCGCCATGCCGGCCAGCGCCAGCAGGTCGAGGCTGACCCTGAGCCCCGGTGGCAGGCGCGAGTAGAGGATGTCGACGCGAACGTGCGAGCGCCTGAGCAGAGCGATGGGGAAGGCCCAACTGCTGACGATGGCCAGCACGTAGCCGGCGATCTCGTCGGCACCGCCCATGGACAGGCCGATGGTCTTGCGCAGGATCAGGTCGAGGCTGATCAGCAGGGCGCAGGCCAGCAGGGCGATGCCAGCGACCCAGGCGCTGCTGCGGGCAATCAGGTGAAGGGGCGCTAGCGGGGTGTTCATGGGCATTCTCCCTCAGCTGCCGTTGGCGTTCAGATGAGTGCCGATGGCCTTGCCGACCGTGGCGTTCCAGCGCTCGACGCAAGCGGCGCCGCAGCGTCTGCCCCAGCCCTCGGCGATTCTCAGCACGGTTTCGTGCAGGCGCTGCTTCTCCGCCTCCGTGGGACTATTGGCCTGCATGTGCGCGGGGCGGTGAATCTGGCACTCGCCTACGCCGGTGTTGCAGGCCAGGGCGTAGTGGTTCTCGCGGGCGGTTGCCTGCCACAGGGCGTCTTCCAGCACCTGGGCCTGTTCCAGCAGCAGTTGCCGGGTGTCGGGCGTCAGTCGTTCCCAGCGTTTCAGGCCGATGCCGTAGAACCCCAGCGACCAGTCCACCGGCAGGTTGTACAGGTGATTGGCCACCTCGTACCACCTGGCGGCATTGCCCGAGCCGATGCCGGTCACCGCACAGTCGATGACGCCGGTCTGCATGGCGGTCACCACTTCGGCGAAGGGCAGGGTGATCGGCGAGGCGCCGAGAGCGGCGACCAGGTCGGCCATGTTGCGCCCGCGCACGCGCACCTTGCGCCCACGCAGATCGTCGAGCCCGGCGACGGCATCGCGGCAGAAGAACACCTGGGCGGTATAGGGCACCGTGGCCAGCAGCTTGACGCCGTGTCGTTCGGCCATGCGCTGCTGCAGCACGGGCTTGTAGGCATTGGCGATGTTGCGGGCAGTGTCGATGTCGCCGGCCATGCCGGGCAGGTCGATACCTTCGAAGGCCGGGTCGTCACCGGCGACGAAGGCGAACACGCCCATGCCGACTTCCACCGCGCCGGCGCGCAGCAGGCGCACCATCTCCGGGCCCTTGAGCCCCGTCTCGGAAAGACCGCGCAGACGTGCGCTGAGCCTGCCGCCCGAGGCGTTGGGCAGCGTCTGGCTCCAGAACGGTCGCTCGACCGCACGGAAGCTGTAGTTGTGGCTGCCACCACCGATGACATTGAGTTCTAGAGGAGGCTGTTGTTCTGCCGAGCTGCTGGCGGCGAAGGCACAGACAAGCACGGCGAGAACCCCTCCGTGGAGCGACTGCAGTTTCATGGTAGTCCTTTTGTTATTTTCTGGAGCTACGAGGCAGAAACCTGACGATGTCCCTGGCCAGCCCTGTTCTTCTTTTCGTCTGGCCTGGCAGGTGTTGCGGTGCGCTGGGCGTCGGCCCTGTCAGCGCGCCTGTATGGCTGCGTCGATGACGGCGCGCGAGCCTACGATATCGGGGAACTTCTCGCCATTGGCGAGTCGTGCCAGGGTGTGCTTTTCGTTGTTCTGGAAGTCGATGGCGCGTCGGGCCAGGGGCAGGGCCAGGGCCTTGGGCAGAATCACGATGCCGTTCTCGTCGGCGATCACCGCATCGCCAGGGCGGGCCACCACGCCACCGCACTGCACGGTCGTGCAGAACTCGCCTTCCTCGCCCTTGACCCGCGTGGTGATGGCGCTGGCGCCCCAGGACCACAGCGGTACGCCGTGTTCACGTATCTCGCCGAGATCGGTGACGTAGCCGTCGATGACGATGCCGGCGATGCCGGCCTGCCTGGCCGCGTAGGCCATCGCGCCGCCCATCGCGGCGGTCACGCTTTCGCCGCAGCGGTCGACGATCAGGAAGTCCCCGGGCCTGGCGCAGCCCATCGCGTAATGCAGGATGCCGCCATCCGCGCCGGGCATCTTCACCGTCACCGCGGTGCCGACCGCGCGTAGGTCGGGGAAGTGGGCGCGGATGCGCGGGCTCAATATGCCGGTGGTGATGAAGTGGCCGATGGTGGCCGGTTCGGCAGCCGCGAGCACGTCCAGCACGTTCTGCTCGATGGGCTCTGGCAAGGCTTCGATGAGGTACATGTGCGTGTTCTTGTCCGATTCGTCTGGAACCGCTTCACGACCTGCTGCGTGTTGGCCGGACGACGTTGAAAATTGCCTCGGAATGCTCGGTCACAACACGTAGACTTCGCATCCTCGGCCATCTTCGCCACCGTCTGTCTCCCGCTCGCGAGATCCTGAACAGGTTTCTGAAGGTTGAGCCGGATGCTAACAAGCCTGTTTTCGTGACGATAATAAAAACGGGCGACCGCAAGAGAGGGCGATTTTTATCATGCGTATTACCCTGATGCAGATCGAGGCCTTCTACTGGACGGCACGCCTGGGTGGGGTGCATGCCGCCTCTCGTCATCTTCATCTGACTCAGCCGGCCATCTCCTCACGCATCCGCGAGATGGAGTCGCTGCTCGAGGTGAAACTGTTCGATCGCAGCAAGCAGCGCATGACCCTCACTCCCGACGGCCACATCGCCTTGCGCCATGCCGAGCTGGTGCTGAACAACAGCACCCGGCTGGAACAGTTCGCCGCCAAGCAGAAGCAGCACCGGCGCCTGCGCCTGGGCGCCGACGAGTGCTCGGCGATGGTTGGCCTGACGGCGGTGATCGCCGAAATCAAGGCGCATTTCCCGGAGATCACCCTGGAAATCACCATCGATGTCGGCGCGGTGCTCAACCGCAAGCTGAACGATCACGAACTGGATCTGGCCCTGCTGACCAACCCGGCCACGCGTGAGGACGTGACCGACATCTTCATCGGCTGGATGACCTTCCAGTGGGTCGCCTCGCCGCAGTTCTCCATCGACGCCAATCCTTTCCTGCCCGAGCACGCCAGTGGCCATCCGATCGTCACCCATTCGGCGCCGTCGACGCTGTACTCGGTGGTGGAGAGTTGGTTGAAGAGCGGCAATGCCACCTCCGAGGCCTTTCACACCAGCAACTCGCTGGCGTTCATGGCCAAGCTGGTGTCCGCCGGGCACGCCATCGGCATCCTGCCGGTGCCGCTGATTCGCGAGATGCTGGCGCTCAACCTGTTGCGCAGCCTGCCGTGCGAGCCGCCGATTCCTCCCGCCAGGTTCTGCGTTTCCTACATGACGGAAACGCCGGACACGCAGCTCGATGCGCTGGTGTCGATCACTCGGCAGACGCTGTTTCGCCTGCGCTTTCTGGAAAACATGGAAGAGCCCGAGCCGGCACCTCTGCCGGTCGACGAGGGCTGATCAGCCCGGCAGGCGCTTCTCCAACTGCACCAGAGCGACGCGGCTGCCATCCGGCGCACGGCGCTCGACGATGCCGCTGACCTGGTAGCCAAGACGGGTGTAGAGCAGCAGGCCGCCGGCATTGGCGTTGAAGCACGAGACCTTCATCAGCGGCGCCTTGTAGCGGCTGTACGCCAGACTCTCCATGACCTCCACCAGATACTGCGCGACGCCCTGGCCGCGTGCCCAGGGCGCCACCATCAGGTTGCCCAGGGCGCAGAACTCGCCGTGCTGCCACTGGTAGAAGTTGGCGAAGCCGGCCACCCTGTCGGCGCTCTCGACCACGGTGCTTTCGCGCCGTTCGGCCATGGCGGCGGCGAGCTGGCCTACGTTCAGTGGCCAGATGGCCTTGGGGTAGCAGAAGAACAGTTCATCGACATTCTGTGGGAAGCCGACCACGTCGCCGAGGTCGGCGGCGGTGGCCGGACGATGCTGCAGGAGGACGTTCAAGCGGTGCGTTCCTTGATTCAGCGTGGCGGGTATTGCGAGAGAACCTGGTTGACCGTTTCGCGGATCGCCCGCTCACGTTCGGCCGGGCTGGGCGGCTGGCTGCGCATGATCTGCTCGCCGCTGCCACGCCAGACCAGCTTGCCGTCCTTCGCGTCGTAGAGATCGATCTGCAGGGTGGCGACCTTGTAGTCCACCCGACGCGTTTCGGTGAAGGCCGGGCCCCCCAATAGCCACCCCAGTAACCACCCCAGCCACCGCCGTACTGGGTGGTGATCTGATCCTGGCGTTCGTCGACGATCAGCACGCTCTGCACCTTGAGGTCGCCTTTGCCATCGGTGGCCTGGCGCAGGCCGCGCTGGTCGAGCTGGTCGGCCACCGCCTGGCTGATGCGGGCTTCGGTGAGGTCGCTCTTCAGGCGCGCATCGTCGGGTTGGTAGGCGAGCTTGTCGTCCATCCAGCTCCAGGTGCGGTAGGCGGCGAAGTCGCGGCTGGGGTCGAAGTCGCGCTCCAGGCTGACGCTGGCACAACCACCCAGCAGCAGGACGAGGAGCAGGTAGGGCAGGGTACGCATGATGGACTCCAGAGGCAGTAAAGAGGGGAAATCAGTAGGGCGGGTAGCCGTCCAGCGCCGCACGGATGGCCACACGCACGGCATCGGCCTGGGCCGCCTGATCCTTGCCGGCGACGGCTTCGCCGCTGCCGGACCAGACGACCTGGCGGTCGCGCGGATCGATCAGGTCGATGCGCACCACGGCGACCTTCTGTTCGTAGGTGCGTACCACGGGCACGCCACCCCAGGCGCCGTAACGGCGATCCCAGTGGCTGCCGGCGCCGTAGTAGCCGCCGATGTTGTCCTGATACTGGCGCAGGCGCGTTTCCTGGCTGATGCGGGCACTGACCAGCAGATCGCCCTGGCCATCGAGCGAGGGGCGCAAACCGTACTGGTCGAGGCCGGCGCTGACGCTGTCGGCCAGTTGCTCGCCGCCGGCCCAGGCCGCTCCGCTCGGCGCTCGGCCGCCGTCCCAGCTCCAGCTGCGGTAGCGACCGTAATCGCGCGGCGCCGCCGGATAGGCGCTGCGATCGAAGGTGGTGGCTGCGCCGGGCGGGGCTGGTGGCATCGGCAACGATTCGGCCTGGTAAGGGTTCCGGCTCTGGCAGGCCGCCAGCAGCGGCAGCAAGAGTAAGGCTATGACGGTGCGCATGTTCGTCTCCGTGGTCGCGCGCGACATTCCCGATAGGCTCAGGCTACGCCGGACTGCCTGCTTCGTCCAACGTGCCGGCGAGGCCGTTAGCGTGGCCGGCAGATCCAGTGCAGGTAACGCCCCAGGCCGGCGAAGGCCGGGTGGCGACGGTGGGCCAGCTCCATCTCCAGCAGGTCGATCAGTTCGGCCCTGGCCTGGAATTCATGCGGCATGTAATCGTGGAATACGCGCACGCCGCTACGGCTTTCGACCTGCCAGCCGGCGTCGAGTTGCGCGGCCAGCTCACGTGGGTCGAGCGGCTGTTGCGGGGTCAGGCTCCGGCCTTCACCGGCGAAGCGCTCCTTGCGCAGTTTGCGGAAGTGCCCCTTGAGCAGGTTGCGGTAGATCAGCGCGTCCCTGTTGTAGAAGGCCAGCGACAGCCAGCCGTCCCTGGCGGTCAGCTGATGCAGCACCGGCAGGATGGCGGCCGGCTCGGCCAGCCATTCCAGCACGGCATGACACAGCACCAGGTCGAAGGGTTGCGAGAACTGGCCAAGCAGCTCCTGCCAGGGTGCCTGGATGAAGGTGGCGCTCTGGCCGGCTTCGGCGAAGCGCTGGCGCGCCCCGGCGAGCATCGGTTCGGCCGGCTCGGCCAGGGTTACGGTGTGACCGTGCTCGGCCAGCCACAGGCTCATGTGGCCCAGGCCGGCGCCTACATCCAGCACGCGCAACGGGCGATCCGGCAGCGCTTCGACCAGGTCGGCCTGCAACACGGCCAGGCGGATGGCGCCCTTGGCGCCGCCGTAGATCTTCTCGGCGAAGCGGGTCGCCAGCTCGTCGAAATGGCGGTCACTCATTTGAGGAACCGTCGTTCGTTGTCGGCGAGTTTGTCGAGCACCGCCTGGTTCATGTCGATGCCCAGTTCACTGCACAGTTGCACGAGATACAGCACCACGTCGGCCACTTCCTGCCCCGCGTGGGCGAGCTGTTCCGGAGGCAGTTGGCGGGACTGCTCTTCGCTCAGCCACTGGAAGATTTCCACCAGCTCGGCCATTTCCACGCTGGCGGCCATGGCCAGGTTCTTCGGGCTCTGGTAACGACGCCAGTCGTTGTGATCGCGAATGGCATGCATGCGGGCGGTGAGTTCGGCGATGTTCATGGTGCGGCTCCTTTCGAGCCGCATAGCTTCGGCTCGAACGGGGCGCGCTGCAAGCTGCCCTGCGCTTTATCCACTCGCAGGAGTGGCAGTCAGCTTTCGAGTGGCTGCCAACTGCCGCTCATGTGCGGCGTGTCGTTGTCGCCGACCAGGCGGAACTGCCCGCCTGCGGCCGGCTCGCTGGCCAGCAGGGCGACGTGGGTCGGCAGCAGCAGCGGTTTCTGGAAGCGCACCTCCACCTCGTAGCCGGCCTGTGGCAGATGAGCGTGCAGAGCGGCCAGGCTGCGTGCCTTGTTCCACAGGCCATGGGCAATGGCGCGGGGAAAGCCGAACAGGCGTGCCGTCACGGCGTACAGGTGGATGGGGTTGTAGTCGCCGGCCACCCGGGCGTAACGCCGTCCGGTATCGGCTGGCGCGGACCAGTCGACCAGTGGCGTCAGGGACAGGGGAGGCTGCTCGGTTCGTGGCGGCGTCTGACCGTCCAGGCGCAGAGCCCGGCAGAGGATGCGACTGTCGCCTTCCCAGAGCAGGCCGAGCTGATCTTCCAGGCGGGTGATCAGGCTGAAGGTGGCGCCCTTGTCATGGGGGTGCAGGTCGGTCACCTGCACGCTGACCTGGAACGGCCCCAGCCCGCCCAGCGGGCGCAATACGCGGATACGATTCTCCAGGTGCACCAGGCCCAGCAGCGGGAAGGGGAAGCGGCGGTCGGTGAGCAGTTGCATCTGCAGGCCGAAGGCCAGGATGTGTGGATAGACCGGTGGCAGGTAGGCGCTGTCGGCGATACCGCAGACCTGGCGATAGCGTTTCAGATGCCCGGGGTCGACCTCCACCCGGCAGCGCAGCCCCAGGCTCGGTAGCTGGCGACCGCTCACCTTGCGGCGCAGCGCCGCGCGCAGGAACAGGCCGGGCAGGGCCGGTGGGGCGTTGAGGTCGAGCCAGTCGGTGGGCATGAAATACTCCTCGGTAAGCGATCGGTGGCAGCAGCTTAGCTGTCGAGCCCGTGCGTGCATTGGCTGGATTGCCTGGCTCCGTGGCAGGCTAGCCAATCCGTCTGCCGCGCCGGTTTGCGCACGGCAGCCCGCAGCCCCTAAGATGGCGCGGTTCACGAATAACAACAACAGCCGGAAAACATGCGTGATCTGACCGACGATGTGGCGCTGATGCGCCCGGTAATCGATGCCCTGCGTGCCAGCGGAGCCGACCCTGACCCTGTGCTGGCGCGTGTTGGCCTGCCGCCGGGCGGCCTGCCTGCCGGGCGCTTTCCCCACAGTGCCCAGGCCGCCTTCTGGAAGGCCGCCAGCGAGGAGTGTGGCGAGGAGCACGTGGGCCTGTTCCTGGCGCAGCACCTGCCGGCCTTTCATGGCCTGCTGCTGGAATACCTGTTTCTCTCCAGCGAAACCTTCGGCGCCGGCCTGCGCCATGCCCTGCGCTACGTGCGTCTGCTCTCCGACACGCTCAATGCCCGCCTGGATGTCGATGGCGAGCGAGCGGTGCTCTCGCTCGGGCTTTCCCCCGGCACGCCCCGGCATTTTCCGGAGATGCTGGCGGGTGCGGTGATCCGTCTGTTCTCGGCGTTGACCGAAGGCCAGTTCACCCCGTTGGAGGTGCGCTTCATGCACGAGGAGGGCGCGCCGGCCGAGCGTTACCAGGCTGTTTACGGATGCCCGGTGCGCCTGGGGGCCGAGGCTTATGTACTGGTTTTCGATGCTGCGGTACTGGACAAGCCGTCGCAGCATGCGGCGCCGGAGTTGCTGCGTATGCACGAATCGCTGGCGCGGCGGCAACTGGCGGAGGTCGAGCGGCTGGATCTGGTGCGCCAGGTGCGCGAGCTGATCGCCGAGCTGCTGGTCGATGGCGGGGCGACACTGGAGCAGGTGGCCGGTCGCCTGAACATGCCGGCACGACGCCTGCGCGAGCGACTGGCCATGGCCGGCGTGCGCTTCAACGATCTGATCACCGATTACCGTTGCCGGTTGGCCAAGGAGCTGCTGCTCAAGACCGACGAGCGTATCGAGGTGATCGTCGAGCGCACCGGTTTCTCCGAGCCGAGCACCTTCTACCGCGCCTTCAAGCGCTGGGTCGGAGAGACACCGGTGGAGTTCCGCAAGCGCGGCAAGGGGTGAATTCGCGCACCGAGGCCATCATCCTGCTTCGGTGGGGGCGCACGGCGCACCCTGGCTCAAGCGCCTAACAGGCTTTGCCCACACACGCGCAGCACCTGCGCGGTCACTGCACCCGAGCCGGGCTGGGCTAACCAGGCCACGGCCTCGGCGACGTCCTGCGGCAGACCGCCCTGGCTCATCGAGTTCATGCGGCGACCGGCTTCACGGATGCCCAGCGGAATGGCGGCGGTCATCTGGGTTTCGATGAAGCCCGGCGCCACGGCATTGATGCTGATGCCTTTCTTGCCCAGCGCCGGTGCCCAGGCCTGGGCCAGGCCGATGACGCCGGCCTTGCTCACCGCGTAGTTGGTCTGGCCCATGTTGCCGGCGATGCCGCTGATCGAGGCGATCAGTACCACGCGGCCGTTGTCGTGCAGCTTGTCGGCGTCGAGCAGCGCCTGGGTCAGCACCTGCGGCGCCTTGAGGTTGACGTCGATCACCGAATTCCAGAAGGCGTCGCTCATCTTCGCCAGGGTCTTGTCGCGGGTGATGCCGGCGTTGTGCACGACGATGTCGAGGCCGTCGGGCAGGGCTTCGACCAGGCGCTGCGGCGCGTCCTCGGCGCAGATGTCGAGGGTCACGGCTCGCCCGCCCAGGCGTGCGGCCAAGGCTTGCAGGGCTTCGGCAGCGGGAGGCACGTCGAGCAGCAGCACCTCGGCGCCGTCACGGGCGAGCACTTCGGCGATGGCGGCACCGATCCCGCGTGAAGCGCCGGTGACCAGCGCCTTCTTGCCGGCCAGCGGGCGCGTCCAGTCGCGTACCTGTTCGGTACAGGCGCCAAGGCGCAGCACCTGGCCGGAGACGTAGGCACTTTTCGGCGAGAGGAAGAAGCGTAGCGCGCCCTCCAGTTGCTGATCACCGCCCTTGCCGACGTAGAGCAATTGCACGCTGCCGCCGCGACGGATTTCCTTGCCCAGCGAACGGGTGAAGCCTTCCAGCGAACGCTGCACGCTGGCGGCAATGGGATCTTTCAGCGATTCCGGAGCGCGGCCCAGGACGACCACGCGCGGGCATGTCGCCAGGCCCCTGAAGGCCGGCTGGAAGAAGTCGCGCAGCTCGATCAGTTGTTCGAAGCGGGTCAGGTGACTGGCGTCGAACACCAGCGCCTTGAGTCCGGGGCCGTGCTCGGCGGTCCAGCGCGGCAGGTCGAGCTGACCTTCGCGGGCGGCGAACAGCTGATCGGTGAGCTTGCTGGCGAACGGCTGCACGGCCTTGAGCAGATCCCCTTCGCCGCCCAGCAGCAGGGCGCCATCCACCGGCCGAACCCGGCCGGCCATCCAGCGCTCCAGGCGCAGCGGCGCCGGCAGGCCGAGGGCACCGACCAGGCGGCGGCCGGTCGGAGAGTTGGCGAAGGCGAGGTAACGATCTGACATGAATGGCTCCTGCGGCGAATCGAAGGTTGCTGTCACTGTACGCGGTGACTGCCAAAGCGCAATTGACTCTGTTGCCTCAGACTCCGGCAAGGCGGCCAATGTTCGCGCCTGTCCGAGGTTTAGCCTGTGCGGCCAGCGGGCTAAAGTGTTTCTCTGATACAAATGCCCGATCTGTCCGGGAGGCGTCCGGCGCGCAATCGTTGCCGATCGTCTCTCCGCTCTCTCGACCAGCAAGGAGTCCTCATGGCCCAGTTGCGCCGGGTCGCCATCGTAGGCGGCAACCGTATTCCGTTCGCCCGTTCCAACACCGTCTACGCCAGGGCGAGCAACCAGCAGATGCTGACCAGCGCGCTCGAGGGGCTGGTGGAGCGCTTCAACCTGCACGGCGAGCGCCTCGGCGAGGTGGTGGCCGGTGCGGTGCTCAAGCATTCGCGTGACTTCAATCTGACCCGCGAATGCGTACTGGGCTCGCGGCTGGCGCCGGAGACTCCGGCCTACGATCTGCAACAGGCCTGCGGCACGGGGCTGGAGGCGGCGATCCTGGTGGCCAACAAGATCGCCCTCGGGCAGATCGACTGCGGCATTGCCGGCGGTGTCGATACCACCTCGGATGCGCCCATCGGCGTCAACGAGGGCTTGCGCCAGATCCTGCTGGAGGCCAACCGTGGCAAGAGCACCGGCGACAAGCTCAAGAGCCTGCTGAAGATTCGCCCGCGCCACCTGGCGCCGCACATTCCGCGCAACGGCGAGCCGCGCACCGGGCTGTCGATGGGCGAGCATTGCGAGCTGATGGCGCAGCGCTGGGCCATCCCGCGTGACGAGCAGGATCAACTGGCGCTGGCCAGTCACCAGAAACTGGCAGCGTCCTATGCCGAGGGCTGGCACGATGACCTGATGACGCCGTTCCTCGGTCTGACTCGCGACCAGAATCTGCGTCCGGACATCAGCGCCGAGAAGCTCGCCACGCTCAAACCCTGCTTCGAACGCGGCCCGCGCGGCACCCTGACGCCGGCCAACTCCACGCCGCTGACCGATGGCGCCTCGGTGGTGCTGCTGGCCAGCGAGGAGTGGGCCAGGGCTCGTGGCCTGCCGGTGCTCGCCTACCTGCGTGACGGCGAGGCGGCGGCGGTGGACTTCGTCCAGGGCAGGGAGGGCCTGCTGATGGCGCCGGTCTATGCCGTGCCGCGTCTGCTGGCACGCAATGGGCTGAGCCTGCAGGACTTCGACTACTACGAGATTCACGAGGCGTTCGCCGCTCAGGTGCTGTGCACGCTCAAGGCCTGGGAGGATGCCGAGTACTGTCGGGAGCGCCTGGGCCTGGACGCACCGCTGGGGGCCATCGACCGCAGCCGGATGAACGTCAGGGGCAGTTCGCTGGCGGCGGGTCACCCCTTCGCAGCCACCGGAGGGCGCATCGTCGCCAACCTGGCCAAGCTGCTTTCGGTGGCAGGTGAGGGGCGCGGCCTGATCTCCATCTGCGCCGCAGGCGGTCAGGGTGTGACCGCGATCCTCGAACGGTAATCCAATACGGGTGGTCGCAGGTCATCGCGGTCACTCGATGTAAGCAACTCCGTGATTCGAGCGGCCCGCGTGATGCGTGGCCGCTCTTTTTTGCCCACGCCCAGGGGCTTCCCTCCGAACTCCAGGCACTTTCGCCCAACTGCGGTGGCCTGTCGCGCGGCAAATCACCACAGCGGTATCGCCAGGCAGAACGGCTAATCTTCTCTGCGTATTGATCCAGATCAATACGTGATCGATTGCGCATTGCCGTCGAGCGTTTTCCGTCGTGCCCAACCAACAAGAACAATCGTGGCTGTTGTGACTCCAACATCTGGAGCCTGTGGTTCGGCCGACCGTGCTGGAACCGAGATAACCCTGTATGAGGATGTGCCATGTTCGGCTTAGAGGCGCTCGATCTCGCCCGAATCCAGTTTGCCTTCACCATCTCCTTTCACATCGTCTTTCCGGCCATCACCATCGGTCTGGCCAGCTACCTGGCGGTGCTCGAGGGGCTGTGGCTGAAAACCGGGCAGACGCTCTATCGTGACCTCTACCATTTCTGGTCGAAGATCTTCGCGGTCAACTTCGGCATGGGCGTGGTCTCGGGCCTGGTCATGGCCTATCAGTTCGGCACCAACTGGAGCGCCTTCTCCGACTTTGCCGGTGCGGTCACCGGGCCGCTGCTGACCTACGAGGTGCTCACCGCGTTCTTCCTCGAAGCCGGCTTCCTCGGCGTCATGCTGTTCGGCTGGAACCGCGTCGGGCCGGGCCTGCACTTCTTCTCCACGGTGATGGTGGCCATCGGTACGCTGATCTCCACGTTCTGGATTCTCGCCTCCAATAGCTGGATGCACACGCCGCAGGGCTTCGAGATCGTCGATGGCCGGGTGATTCCGGTGGACTGGTTCGCCGTGGTGTTCAACCCCTCTTTCCCCTATCGCCTGGCGCACATGGCCACTGCGGCCTTCCTCGCCACCGCTTTCTTCGTGGGTTCTTCGGCGGCCTGGCACCTGCTGCGCGGCCGCGACAACCCGGCGATCCGCAAGATGCTCTCGATGGCGCTGTGGATGGCGCTGCTGGTGGCGCCGGTACAGGCATTCATCGGTGATCTGCATGGTCTCAATACCCTCAAGTACCAGCCGGCGAAGATCGCCGCCATCGAAGGGCATTGGGAGAACGTAGGCGACGAACCGACCCCGCTGATTCTCTTCGGCTGGCCTGACATGGAGCGCGAGGAGACTCGGTTCAAAGTGGAGATTCCCGCGCTGGGCAGCCTGATCCTTACCCACAGCCTGGACAAGCAGGTGCCGGCGCTCAAGGAGTTCCCCCGGAGGATCGCGCCAATTCCACCATCGTGTTCTGGACCTTCCGCATCATGGTCGCGATGGGCCTGATGATGATCTTCGTCGGTCTGTGGGGCACCTGGCTGCGCCGTGGTGAGCGGTTGTACAGCTGCCGGCCGTTCCTGCACCTGGCGGTGTGGATGGGGCCGAGCGGGATCATCGCCATCCTCGCCGGCTGGTACACCACCGAGATCGGTCGCCAGCCGTGGATCGTGCATGGCCTGATGCGCACTGCCGACGCCTCTTCCGGGCACAGCGCCGAGCAGTTGGGCCTGACGCTCACACTGTTCGTGATCGTCTACTTCGCGCTGTTCGGCGCCGGTATCAGCTACATGCTGCGCCTGGTGCGCAAGGGCCCGCAGATCGACGAAGGGGACGAAACTTCGCAGGGAGGGCCTGGCATGTCGCGTACGCCGGCGCGTCCGCTGTCGGCCGCCGATGAGGGCACGGAAGATGGCGAAACCGACACACTGCCGGGGAGGAATTGAACATGGGTATCGATCTTTCGCTGATCTGGGCGGTGATCATCGCCTTCGGCGTGATGATGTACGTGGTGATGGACGGATTCGACCTGGGTATCGGCATCCTCTTCCCCTTCGTCAAGAGCGAGGGTGAGCGCGATGTGATGATGAATACCGTGGCGCCGGTGTGGGACGGCAACGAAACCTGGCTGGTGCTCGGTGGTGCCGGCCTGTTCGGTGCCTTCCCGCTGGCTTACGCGGTCGTTCTGCATGCCCTGTACCTGCCGCTGATCCTGATGCTGCTGGGGCTGATCTTCCGTGGCGTGGCATTCGAGTTCCGCTTCAAGGCCAAGGCCAACAAGCGCCACCTGTGGGACAAGGCGTTCATCGGTGGTTCGTTGACCGCGACTTTCTTCCAGGGGGTGGCACTGGGTGCCTACATCGACGGTTTCGAGGTGGTCAACCGCACCTATGCCGGTGGCGCCTTCGACTGGTTCACGCCGTTCTCGATCTTCTGCGGGCTGGCGCTGATCGCCGCCTACGCGTTGCTTGGCTGCACCTGGCTGATCATGAAGACCGAGGGGCGCCTGCAACAGCAGATGCACGACATGGCGCGGCCGCTGGTGTTCGTCCTGCTGGCTGTCACCGGCATCGTCAGCCTGTGGACGCCCTTGGCGCACCCGGACATCGCCGAGCGCTGGTTCAGCCTGCCCAACCTGTTCTGGTTCATGCCCGTGCCGGTGCTGGTACTGCTGTGCACCTGGGCGCTGCTCAAGGCGGTGGCCGACAATGCCAACTATTCGCCCTTTCTGCTTACCCTGGCGCTGATCTTCCTCGGCTACAGCGGTCTTGGCATCAGCCTGTGGCCGAACGTGATCCCGCCGTCGATCAGCATCTGGGACGCTGCTGCGCCCCCGCAGAGCCAGGGCTTCATGCTGGTCGGTGCGCTGTTCATCATTCCCTTCATCCTGATGTACACCGCCTGGAGCTACTACGTGTTCCGCGGCAAGGTGACTCAGGATGACGGTTACCATTGAAAGCCTGGCCAAAGCCTGCTGCGCGTCGGCCCTGCGACGTTGAAAGCAGGCTCGGTCTGCTTTTGCCTTGCATGGCGCTAGCTCGCGAGGCTTTGACTCAGGTTTCGAGAGAGGCGATATGACCAAGGTCGAGCAAGAGAAAAAGCCGCTGTGGCAGCGCCTGGGTTGGCTGGTGCTGATCTGGGCCTGCAGCGTGACGGCCCTGGGGCTGGTGGCCTGGCTGTTGCGCCAGTTCATGAGCGCGGCAGGGCTGGGCACGCCGGGCTGAGTCCGGTGGCTGGTCGACTTCCACTCGGCTGGCAGGGTCGAGTGGATATATTTGAAAATCATTTGCGTTTGTAATATTTTCTCGGACTTTCCCGGCACCGAGAGCCGCTCGTGTCCCCGCCTGTCGATCCACAGCCGCCCGAAGAGCTGTTCCGGCGCCATTCGTCGGAGCTGTTGCGTTTCTTCACCCGGCAGACGCGTTGCAGCGAACTCGCCGCCGACCTGCGCCAGGAAACCTGGCTGCGCCTGCAAGGGCGCCAGACCGAGGAGATTGGCAACGTGCGTGCCTTTCTCTATCGCATTGCGCGCAACCTGCTCATCGACCACCACCGTCAGCAGCAGATTCGCCCGCAACTGGCACCGCTCGACGAGGCGCTGGAAAGCGAGCTCCCCGACCCCGAACGCGCGACCGAAGACAGTCGCCGTCTGGCCCGTTTGCAGGCACTGATGCACGAGTTGCCCGAGCACCTGCGCCAGGCGCTGCTATGGAACCGCCTGGACGGTCTGACCCAGCGCGAGATCGGCGAGCGCCTCGGCGTCTCGGAAAGCATGGCCGGACGCTATATCCTCAGGGCCCTCGAATATTGCCAGGAACGCATGGATGACCAGTGAGCCAGATTTGCGCAGCCAGGCCCGGGAGTGGCTGGTGCTGCTGAATTCAGGGCGTGCCAGTGCGGCCGATCGTGCGGCTGTCGAGCGCTGGCGCCAGACCAGTGCCGAGCACGCCAGCGCACTGGCCGAGGTGGAAAGCCTGTGGGGGCTGCTCGGCCAGGTCGAGCGACCGGCTGCCGTGGTGCAGACGCTGCCGCGTCGCGTGCGCCGCTGGCCGTTGCCCCTGGCGACCGCCGCCTGCCTGCTGCTTGCCCTGTGGCTGGCTCCGCCGGGGTGGCATGCCGATGTGCACACGGAGGCGGGTGAACGCCGCGAGGTGACGCTCGAAGACGGCACGCGGCTGCATCTCAACGGAGCGACTGCCCTGGACTGGGACGCCAACGTCGATGGCCAGCGCCGGGTGCGCCTGTACCGTGGTCAGGTGGATTTCCAGGTGGCGGCCGATGCGGCCCACCCCTTCGTGATCGATGCCGGTGCTGCACGCATCCGCGTCACTGGTACCCGCTTCGATGTCAATCTGCTGGGCCAGCAGGTATTGCTCGCCGTGACCGAAGGCCATGTGCAGGTCAGCGATGCCGATGGCAACGAGCGTGTCGTGCGGGCCGGTGAGCAGATCGCCTGGCAGGACGGCCGCCTGCAATCCCTGGAGCCTCTGGACGCCACGCGGGCACTGGCCTGGCAACGCGGGCGTCTGGTGTTCCGGGATCGCCCGCTGCCAGAGGTGTTCGAGGAACTGGAGCGCCAGCAGGCGCAGCAGGTGCTGTTCCTCGATGGCCAGGCACGGGAGCTGAAGGTGACCGGGGTGTTCGTCCTCTGCGATCCGCCGGCGCTGCTGCGCGCCATCGAAACCGCACTACCGGTCAGGCTGACCCGGCTTCCGGGTGTATTGCTGGTGTCCTCGCGCGGTTGAATGCGGCGTTGGCGGATACGATCCCGTTGCCACGCCGTCATCGCGGTTGGAGCCTCTCTCGCGGGTGCTGCGAGTCTTTTGCAAAAAAAATCGTGGCATCGGTTCAGGAATGCGTGACGCCCTCGTCTTCTGTTTCTGCAAATGCGACTTCTTCGCATGAATAGCCAGCAGGACACAGGACACTCGCATGCGTTCGATTCCCTTCTTCCCGACGTTGATCGCGCTTTCCCTCGGCCTTGCCGCCGCGCAGGTGCAGGCCGTCGAACTCGACATTCCGGCCCAGCCCCTGGATTCGGCGCTGACCGATTTTGCCGAGCAGGCCGGCATCCGCCTGCTGTACGACGCCAATCTGACCCGTGGCATTGGCGGCAGCAGCGCGTTGAAGGGCGACTATTCCGTCAGCGAAGGCTTGCAGCAGTTGTTGCAGGGCAGTGGCCTGACCTTCAGCGTCGGCACTGACGGTACCGTGACGCTGATCCCCGCGCCTGACAGCGGCGATACCCTGGAACTGGGCGCCACCACCGTCAGTGGCCAGCTCGATGCCCGCCGCGACCTGCCGAGCACCTACGCCGGTGGGCAGGTGGCGCGCGGCGCGAACATCGGCCTGCTGGGCAATCAGGACATGCAGGATGCGCCCTTCGCCTTTGCCAGTTACACCTCCGAGCTGATCGAGACGCGCCAGGCGCAGACCCTGGCCGACGTGCTGGCCAGCGATCCGGGCGTGCGCCAGTCCTACGGTTTCGGCAACTTCTCGCAGGTCTTCGTCGTGCGCGGCTTTCAGCTGTACAGCGACGACATCGCCTTCAACGGCCTGTATGGCGTGCTGCCACGGCAGATCATTTCCACCGAGGCGGTCGAGCGCGTCGAGGTGTTCAAGGGCGCCAACGCCTTCATCAACGGTGTGGCGCCTGGCGGCAGTGGTGTCGGCGGCGCGATCAACGTGGTGTCCAAGCGTGCCGAGGACACCCCGAACCGCAGTTTCAGCCTGGACTACGCCAATCAGAGTCGCGTGGGTGGGCACCTGGATCTCGGCCGCCGTTTCGGCGAGGACAACCGCTTCGGTGCGCGCCTGAACCTGGCGCAGCGCGAGGGTGAGACGGGTATCGACGGCGAGCATTCGCGTTTCAGCCTGGCCACCCTGGGGCTGGATTACCGGGGTGAGCGCCTGCGCCTGGCGGCCGATCTCGGCTACCAGAAGCAGCGGGTGAACGAGGGGCGTTCGGTGGTTTACCTGACCACCACCGGCAACACGTCCACCCTCAACGGCAAGGTGCCGTCGGCTCCGGATTCCAGGCACAACTACGCCCAGCCCTGGAGCTGGTCACAGCTCGAAGACACCTATGGGATGTTCAGTGCCGAGTACGATCTGTCGCCATCCTGGACCGCTTACCTCATCGGCGGCGGCAAGTACACGCGGGAGAATGGCGTGTACGCCTCCAGCTACGTGTACGGTGCCGATGGCGCGGCACGCATCGGTCGCCTCTATTCGCCGCTGGATCAGGAAACCCTGAGCGTGGCCAGCGGCCTGCGTGGCGAGCTGCTGACCGGCCCGGTCAGCCACAGGATCAATCTGGCGGTCAACGGCATCTGGCAGGAAAAGCGCAATGCCTTCCAGTCCACCACCGTCGCCAATCGGGGCCATGGCAACCTCTATGACGGACTGCCCGTACCCGTACCGACGGCCAGCCTGCCCTCCGGTGACCTGCACCATCCGAGTACCACGGCCAAGGTTCAGAACAGGAGCCTGGCGGTTTCCGACACCCTGGGTTTTTACGACGACCGCGTGCTGCTGACCCTGGGCCTGCGTCGCCAGTCCATCGGTGCCGATGCCTGGAACGCGGCCAATGGTGCGCGCACCTCCAACTACCAGCAGAGCATCACCACGCCGGCCTATGGTCTGGTGATCAAGCCCACCGAGTACCTGTCGCTCTATGCCAATCGCGTGGAGTCGCTGCAGCAGGGGCCGACCGCTCCGAATGCCGCCAACAACCGCGGGACGATGTTCGCCCCTTACCGTTCCCGGCAGACCGAGCTGGGGATGAAGCTGGACTGGGGGCGTTTCGGTGGCAACCTGAGCGTCTTTCGCATCGAGCAGCCGCAAGGCGTGATCGACGGCAACGGCAACTACGGCGTGGACGCCGAGCAGCGCAACCGCGGCATTGAACTGAGCCTGTTCGGTGAGCCGTTCAGCGGGCTGCGTCTGTTGGGTGGCGCGACCTGGACGGAAGCGGAGCTGCGCGGCACAGCCGGTGGCGACAACGATGGCAACCAGGCTGTCGGGGTGCCCGAGTTCCAGTTCAACGTTGGCGCCGACTGGGATGTGCCGGGTATGCCGGGGCTGAGTCTCAATGGCCTGCTGCTGCGCACCGGTGGCCAGTTCGTCGATACGGGCAACGACTACAGCATTCCCGCCTGGACTCGTGTCGACCTGGGCGCACGCTACAAGACCCGTGTGGACGCGCACGCCGTGACCTTCAACGCCGTGGTGGAGAACGTCGCCGACGAGAATTACTGGGCCTCGGCCAATGGCGGCTACCTGACCCAGGGCGCGCCGCGCACCTTCAAGGTTTCGGCGACGGTCGACTTCTGAGCTGGAAAGGGCCCACCCTGGCAGGCCAGCGGTTGATCCGTCCGCGCGATTGTTTTCATACTGACCTCCTTTGCCGCATGCCGAGGAGGCTCGATGTTCGCCCTCGCCGATACCCTGCAACACCGCTTTGCCGCGCTGAAAAGCAGCGCCGATTTCTGGTCGCTGCGCCATGTGCAGGAAAGCCGGGAATCCTACTGGGTGCGTCGACGGGTGGCGCAGGCGCCGTCCTTCGTCGACGATGCCGGCGCCATGCTGACGGTGCGCATTGCCGGCGTCGAGGCCTATGCGGCCACCAGCGATCTCAGCCAGACGGGCCTGCAGGCCGCGCTGGAGCGGGCCGAAGCTCTGGCACGCGCCATGGCCGGGCGCAGCCTGCTGGATCTCGGCAGCCAGCCGCAACCGGCCGAGCAGGCCGATGATGTGATGCCCGGTTACGAGCAGCCGCTGGCCGGGGCTGCACACTGGTTCGAGCTGCTGATGGCGGAGTCGGCGCTGATTCCCCGTGACGCGCGTCTGGTGGACAGTCATGTCGGGCTGACCTTCACCTGCCACGAACAGATCTACCTCAATAGCGCCGGCGCCCGCCTGCGCCGCGCCCAGCGCTACGTCTTTCCCCAGCTTGGCGTGACCGCCAGCGACGAGCACGACAGCCAGAGCCGCAGCTTCGGTGGCAGCCACCTGGCGCGCCAGGGTGGCGCCGAGGTTCTGCAGCAGTTGGGGGTGATCGGCAGCGCTGCACGTATCGCCGACGAGGCCCTGCAACTGCTGCTGGCGCCCAACACGCCGAACGACTCGCGGGATTTGCTGCTGATGCCCGACCAGATGATCCTGCAGATTCACGAGTCCATCGGCCATCCGCTGGAGCTGGATCGCATCCTCGGTGACGAGCGCAACTTCGCCGGCACCAGCTTCATCCGCCAGGAGGATTTCGGCCATTACCGCTATGGCTCGCCCCTGCTCAATGTCAGTTTCGATCCGGGCGTTCCGGGCGAGCTGGCCAGCTACCGCTTCGATGACGACGGCACACCGGCCGAGCGCCAGTTGCTGATCGAGGGCGGCATCCTTCGGCGGCCGCTCGGTGGTGCACTCTCGCAGTGGCGCAGCGGCCTGCCGGGCGTGGCCAACAGCCGTGCGTGCAACTGGAACCGGCCGCCCATCGACCGCATGGCCAACCTCAACCTGGAGCCGGGCGACAAGAGCCTGGCCGAGCTGATCGGCGGGATCGAGCGCGGCATCCTGATGAGCAACAACCGCTCCTGGTCGATCGACGATGCGCGCAACAAATTCCAGTTCGGTTGCGAGTGGGGCCAGTTGATCGAGAACGGTGAACTCAAGGGGGTGGTGAAGAACCCCAATTACCGGGGCACATCCGCCCGCTTCTGGCGCAGCCTGTGCGCAGTGGGCGACGCCGGCACCTTCGAGGTGCTGGGCACGCCCTACTGCGGCAAGGGCGAGCCCAATCAGGTGATTCGTGTGGGGCACGCCTCGCCGGCCTGTGTGTTCGCCGATGTCGATGTCTTCGGAGGGGCAGCCTGATGGATGCACGTCAGCATTTCAGCGCGTTGCTGGCTCACTTGCAGGGGCAGGTCGGTGGCGAGGAAGGCTTCACCCTGGCCTATGCGGCGGAGGTGTCCAGCTTCATCCGTTTCAACCAGGGGCAGGTGCGTCAGGCCGGGCAGGTGCAACAGATCAATGCGACGCTGTCGCTGTACCAGGGGCAGCGCCACGCCGAGAGCAGGCTGGCGCTCAGCGGTGTGCTCGACGAGGACGTGCCGCGATTGCAGCAGGCCTTGCAGCACCTGCGTGCGGTGCTGCCGACCCTCGGGGAAGACCCTTATCTGCGGATCAATCGTGAGGCCTGGCGCAGTGAGGTGGCGGCCGCAGGCGCGCCACTGGAGGGTGCGGCCATGGCGGCGCAGGTCGTGGCGGCGACGAGTGGTCTGGATCTGGTCGGTTTTCTTGCCGCCGGCCCGCAGTATCAAGGGTTCGCCAGCGCCTGGGGAGCATTCGGCTGGTACGCTGCGAGCAGCTTCAATCTTGAGTTCAGCCTGTTCCATGACAACGGCCAGGCGGTGAAAAGTGCCTATGCCGGCGAGCAGTGGGACGCTCAGGCATTCGCCCGCAAACTGGACGGCGCCAGGCAGCAGCTGGCGTTTCTCGGCCGTCCGGCGAAGGCGCTGCAACCGGGCGCCTATCGCGCCTACCTGGCTCCGGCGGCGCTGGAGGAGTTGGTCAGCCTGTTCTGCTGGGGCTTCGGCGCCCAGGCGCTGGCCTCGGGCGGCAGCCCCTTGCAGCGCCTGTTCGGTGGCAAGGCCGAACTCGCTTCGCGGGTGACCATGGAAGAGCGCATCGAAGGTGGCCTGGCTCCGGCCTTCACCGCCGAAGGGCCACGCCAGCCACTGCGGCTTATCAGCCAGGGGCGACCTGGCGAGCGCCTGATCAGCTCGCGCAGCGCCGCCGAGTACGGCCTGATCGCCAACGGCGCCTGCGGCGGCGAGTACCCCTGTCACTGCGCATGCACGGTGGCGATCTGAACGAACAGGACATTCTGCAACGCCTCGGGACAGGGCTGTACATCGGCAACCTGTGGTACGGCAACTTCTCCGACCTGCCGGCCGGGCGCCTGACCGGCATGACCCGCTTCGCCACCTTCTGGGTCGAGGATGGGCAGATCCGGGCGCCGGTCAGCAGCATGCGCTTCGACGATTCGCTGTTCGACTTCCTCGGCCCGCAACTGGAGGCACTGACCCGTGAGCCCGAACTGCTGCTGCCCGGTGGCACCTATGGTGCCAGGCAGACGGGTTCGATGGCGTTGCCGGGGGCGTTGCTCTCGCGCTTTACCCTGACCTTGTAGGGGAGGCCGTGGCCTTATTTGCGTGCCTTGAGCACCACGAACTTCGGCGTTGCCGCTACCTGCTCGACGCCGCGGAACAGGCGCCCCAGCTTGGCGTGATAGCCCAGGTGGCGGTTGCCGACTATCCACAGTTCGCCGCCAGTGACCAGCGCCGCACGGGCCTGCTGGAACATGCGCCAGGCGAGGAAGTCGCCGACCACCTGCTGCTGGTGGAATGGCGGATTGCACAGCACCAGATCCAGTGAGTCGGCCGGCTGCTCGGCCAGACCATCGCCGGCGCGGATCGTCACCGGTCGTTCGCCGAGGGTCGCCTGCCAGTTTTCCCGGGCCGACTGCACGGCCATGTACGACTCGTCCACCAGGGTCAGCTGCGCCTGCGGGCTGCCCAGTGCATAGGCGATGCCGAGTACGCCGTTGCCGCAGCCAAGGTCGGCGACGCGCACGAGGCCGAGGTGCTTCGGCAGGTGCGGGAGGAAGGCGCGGGTACCGATGTCCAGACTTTCGCGACAGAACAGGTTGGCGTGGTTGAGCAGTTCGATCGCAGGTTTATCAAGCGCATAGCGAGTCGGGTAGGGCGAGACCGGTGCTGTCTTGGCCTGTGGCGTGGCCGTCAGCAGGCGAGCCTTTTTCACCGCCAGTGATGCCTGCACCGGGCCAATGTACTTTTCCAGCAGGTCGCCGGCGGCGCGTGGCAGGTGCTTGATCATCGCTCCGGCCACCACGTGGGCGTTCGGTGCCAACTGGCCATGCAGGCGAATCAGTTGCTCCTCCAGCAGCGCCAGGGTCTTGGGTACGCGAATCAGTACCCGGTCGAACGGGCCCTGCGCCGTTTCGCTGGCCGGCACGAAGCCGATTGCCTCTCCCGGCAGGCCGTTGCGCACCAGGTTCTTCTGCAACGCCAGATGGCTCAGGTGTGAGTCGCCACTGCTGCTCACCCTGCAATGCGTGGCCAGTGAGCAGGCGAGGGCGCCGAAGCTGTCGTTGAGTATCAGCACGCGGCTGGCCGAATCGATGCCTAGCTCGTGCAGATGGCTCAGCAGGTATTCGTCGGCAGCATCGAAGGCCAGCAGGGGTTCGTTCTGCTGCTCCGGCTGGCGAATCAGGTCGAGGTCGGCGAAGGGGGTGACGAGTTGCGGCATGGCGGGCGATTTCCGGAGGTCTCTGGAGCTCGCGCATGATAGCTGCTGGCGTTGCTGCATCCCAACATTCGCAGGCCTGAGCACATGTGCCGCTGGACAACCGTGAGCGCCGGTGGCTAAGTCTCACCCATTGGCTTGTCGGACTGCATGCCGCCAGGCATTCGTGATGCATGAAAGAGAGACAAGATTGAGCGTTTCCGAAGCAAGACCCATCCAGCGCCGTACGCTGCACAGTGAAATCGTCGACCATCTGCGCGAGCTGATCGTCAGTGGTGAACTGGAGCCGGGCCAGAAAATTCCAGAGAAGGCGCTGTGCGAGCGCTTCGATATTTCTCGTACGCCGCTGCGTGAAGCGCTCAAGGCACTGGCGGCCGAAGGCATGATCGAGCTGCTGCCGCAGCGTGGCGCGCGGGTGGTCACCATCACCGACGAGGAATTGCAGGAGCTGTTCCCGATCATCGCCAGCATCGAGGCGCTGGCCGGCGAACTGGCATGCGAGAAGATCAGCGATGCGCAACTCGATGCCATCCGGCAGATGCACGAAGAGATGATCGAGGCGTACCAGGCGTCACGCGCCATGGAGTATTCGCGGCTTAACCGGGCCATTCACTTCGCCATTTTCGAGGCCGCCGACAATGCTTCGCTGCTGGCGCTTTACCGTAACCTGGAGCTGCGCATCCGCAACATCCGACATACCGTGCGCCAGGCGCCGAAGGACTGGAAAGAAGCGGTAGGCGACCATGAGAAGATCCTCCAGGCATTGACTGCGCGCGATGCCGGCCGACTCGGCAGGATCATGCGCCAGCATGTGATGAATACCGCGCGCACCGTCCGCCATTCCATCGACGAACTGGCCAATGTTCAGCCCGGCTAACGGTCGTCATTCTGCTGTCATCGCTTTGCGGATTACCTGTGAGATACGCCCAATAACGGGCATTAACCTGAAAAATCGCCCCAAGTTCGTGCAATAAAAATGAATTCATTATTTATTATTCTTTTTTGTTGACGATGATGATTGCTGTCACGCAGAGTGACCCGGCGGTGCTTGCTAGGGCACGCCGACACCCGCCACTGGGCGTCGTTGCGCAATAACAAATCAGGGGGCAAATCCATGAAGAAGATTCTTGCGGCTTCGTCGATGATGCTGATGCTCGCGGCGGCGGGCGTGTCGGCACAGGAAGGCACATTGGCGAAGATCGCCGAACTGGGGGAAATCAGCGTCGGTCACCGTGATGGTGCGGTGCCCTTCTCCTACTATGACGATCAGCAGCGTCCCGTCGGCTATGCCATGGATCTTTGCGCGAAGGTCGTCGATGCGATCAAGCTCAAGCTGGACGAGCCGAATCTGAAGGTCAGCTACCTGCCGGTCACCGGTGCCACTCGCATGCCGCTGCTGGCCAACGGCACCATCGACATGGAGTGCGGCACCACCACCAACAACGCCGAGCGTCAGCGCCAGGTGAGCTTCTCCAACACCTATTTCGTGGCCGGTGTCCGTATCCTGTCGAAGAAGAGCGCACCGATCGAAACCATGGCCGATGCCAAGGGCAAGACCGTCGTCACTCTGGCCGGCACCACCAGCGTCAAGGTCATCAGCGATATCAATGCCGCCCAGGGTCTCGGCCTGAACGTGCTGAGCGTGAAGGATCTGGCCGAAGGCATGCTCACCCTGCAGACCGAGCGCGCCGTGGCACTGATCTTCGACGACGTATCCATCGCCGGTGCTGCCGCGACCTCGAAGAACCCGGATGACTTCGTCATGTCGGCCGAGCCGCTGTCGGTCGAACCTTACGGCATCATGCTGCGCCGCGACGACGAGGCCTTCAAGGAACTGGTCAACGGCGCCCTCGACGAGCTGTATTCCAGCGGTGAAATCAACGCCATCTACGACAAATGGTTCGTTCAGCCGATTCCGCCGCGCGGCATCAACATGAACTTCCCGATGTCCAGCCAACTGAAGAAAGTCATCGCCCAGCCCACAGACGATCCGAATCCCGAGCTGTATCGCTGATCGAGCGTCACCGAACCCGACCGGTGCCCTGCGCCGGCCGGGACATGACATGCACTGGACGGGTTAGGCCATGAGTTATAACTGGAACTGGTGGATTTTCTTCGAGCCTTCGCTCGACGGCACCAATACCTACCTGATGACGTTGATCTGGGGCGCCTGCTGGACCGTCGCCACGGCCATCGGCGCCTTCACCATCGCCCTGGTGCTGGGCTCGCTGGTCGGCGTTGCACGTACCTCGCCGCTGAGCTGGATGCGTGCGCTGGGCACCGGTTTCGTCGAACTGTTCCGCAACATTCCGCTGCTGGTGCAGATGTTCCTCTGGTACTTCGTGCTGCCGGAGCTGCTGCCCACCGACCTGGGGCGCTGGTTCAAGCAACTGCCCAATGCCGCGTTCTACACGGCGGTCATCTGCCTGGGCTGCTACCACGCGGCTCGCATGGCCGAGGTGGTGCGCGCGGGGCTGGAAAGCCTGTCACGCGGGCAGCGCATGGCTGGCCTGGCCATGGGCCTGACGCTGATCCAGACCTACCGCTACGTACTGTTGCCGATGGCCTATCGCATCGTGGTGCCGGCCATCACCTCCGAATTTCTCAGTTGCACCAAGAACACTTCCGTTGCCCTGGCCATCGGCCTCATGGAGCTGACCGGCAGCGCCCGCGCGATGCAGGAGAACAGCTTCCAGACCTTCGAGGCGTTCACTGCGGCAACCACTCTGTATCTCGTGCTCAACCTGATCATCGTCTTCGCCATGCGTGCCGTCGAACGCAAGGCCGCGGTGCCGGGCTACGGCCTGCGCAAGGAGAGCTAAACATGCTCGGCAGTTTCGACCTGGGAGTAGTGGTCGACTCGCTCCCCTATCTGTTCTACACCGGCATGAGCTTCACCCTGACGCTCACGCTCTGCGCGACCCTGGGCGGCATCTTCTTCGGTTCGCTGCTGGCCATCATGCGCCTGTCGCGCTACCGCGCGCTGTCGATGTTCGCTGGCGGCTACGTCAACCTGCTGCGCTCGCTGCCGCTGGTGCTGGTGATCTTCTGGTTCTACTTCATGGTGCCCTTCGTGGTGCAGTGGGTGACCGGTGCGCCGCGCCCGGTGCGCATCGATCCGTTCTGGTCGTCGGTGATCACCTTCACCCTGTTCGAGGCCTGCTATTTCTGCGAGATCATCCGCTCGGGCATCCAGTCGCTGCCCAGGGGCCAGACCCAGGCCTCGATGGCGCTCGGCATGACCGGCCGCCAGAGCCTGTTCTACGTGGTGCTGCCGCAGGCGTTGCGCAACATGCTGCCGCTGATGCTCACGCAGACCATCGTGCTGTTTCAGGACACCTCGCTGGTCTACATCCTGTCGATCACCGACTTCCTCGGCGCCGCGGCGAAGATCGCCCAGCGCGATGGCCGCCTGCTGGAGATGTACGTCTTCGCCGCGCTGGTCTACTTCGTGATTTCCCTGCTCGCTTCCTATGCCGTACGCCGCCTGCAAAAGCGCGTCGCCATCATTCGCTAAGAGTGCCTTCGCCATGATAACGATCAGCGATGTCTGTAAATCCTACGGTTCGTTCCAGGTGCTGACGCACTGCTCGACCACCGTTGCCAAGGGCGAGGTGGTGGTGGTGTGCGGGCCTTCCGGTTCCGGCAAGTCCACCCTGATCAAGACGGTCAATGCGCTGGAGCCCATCGACAGCGGCGAGATCACCGTCGATGGGGTCAGCGTGACCGCCAGGGACACCAACCTGCCGATGCTGCGTTCGCGCGTGGGCATGGTGTTCCAGCATTTCGAGCTGTTCCCGCATCTCTCCATCATGGAAAACCTGATGCTGGCGCAGATCAAGGTGCTCGGCCGCAGCAAGGCCGAAGCCGCGAGCAAGGGCCTGCAACTGCTCGAGCGTGTCGGTCTCAAGGATCATGCGCACAAGCATCCTGGCCAGCTCTCCGGTGGTCAGCAGCAACGCGTGGCCATCGCCCGAGCCCTGGCCATGGATCCGGTGGTGATGCTGTTCGACGAGCCCACCTCGGCGCTCGACCCGGAGATGGTCAACGAAGTGCTCGACGTGATGGTGCAGCTCGCCCACGAAGGCATGACCATGATGTGCGTGACCCACGAGATGGGCTTTGCGCGCAAGGTCGCCGACCGGGTGATCTTCATGGACGCCGGGCAGATCGTCGAGGACTGCCCCAAGGAAGAGTTCTTCGGCGACATCAGCGCCCGCTCCGAGCGCGCCCAGCAATTCCTGTCGAAAATTCTCTCTCACTGACGCCGGACGAAAACCATGGAAATGCCCAACGAACAGCAATTGCTGGCGATGGCGGCTGCGCGCGGCGCAGCGCTGCGTGATGGACGCGTGGTGCTGTACGCCGGCGCCAACCTGCCCAGCGAGCAAGCGCAGCGAGCCTACAGCGTCGAGCTCAGTGCCTACCCGGCGATGGGGCCGAGCTACGCCAAGGAACAGCCGGATACCGATCTGGTATCCGGCCTCGAAGTGGCCGTGCGTGAGCGTATCTGCTCATTGTTCGGTGCTGCCTGGGCCGAACCGCGTCTGCCCAGCTGCACAATCGCCAACCTGGCGGTGTTCCACGCCTTCAGCCGTCCGGGTGACCTGCTGCTGGCGCCTGCCGCGGCCCATGGCGGGCACCTCAGCCAGCGTCGTGGCGGTACGCCGGAGCTGGCCGGGCTGCGCGTGGCCGACCTGCCGTTCGATACCCGCACCTGTCGCCTGGATGCCCAGGCCGCTGCCGAGCAGGTGCGCACGCTGCGCCCTGCACTGGTGATGCTGGGGCGTTCGGTGATCATCACTCCCGACGAGATCGAACCGGTGGTGGCTGCCGCCCGTGAAGTGGGCGCGAAGACCATCTTCGATGCCTCGCATGTGTCCGGGCTGATCGCCGGTGGCACCTTTCCCAATCCGCTGGCGCTGGGTGTCGACATCCTCACCAGTTCGACCTACAAGACCCTGCCGGGGCGGCCGCACAGTCTCATCGCCGGCCGCAACGCCGAGGATGGCGAACGCCTGGCACGGTTCATCGACCGTTCGCTGCTGGCCAACTACGACGCTGGCAAGCTGCCGTCCTTCCTGGTCACCCTGCAGCAGGCCGAGGCCGATGGCGGCGCCTATGCGCGACGCATCTGCGCCGCCAGCCAGATATTCGCCGAAGTGCTGCGTGAACTGAACGTGAACGTGATCGCGCCGGTTGCCGGCGAAGTGTTCACCCATCAGGTGCTGGTGCCGATGAGTGCGGTCAGGGATGCGCCCGCCACGATCAAGGCGCTGGAGCACGAAGGTATTCTGGTGGGCACCTGCAACGACCCCAGCACGCCTGGCGCCTACGCCCTGCGCGTCGGCACCCAGTTCATCGTGGCCCGAGGGCAGGACGAGCAGGTACCGAACATCGCGCGCTGGCTGGCCGCCGCGCTGCGCCGCGAACCCAACGGGCGCATGACCGTGGTCTGATGCCCCTGCGATCTGCCGGTTTTTGTCGCGCGTCTTTTGCGCGACACTGCCGGCATCATTCGCCCTGGAGCTTCGCATGACCGTCAGCGATGACAAGTTCACCCGCCAGACCCTGCTCGACGTGCAGACGCTCACGCCGAGCCTGTTCACCCTGCGCACCACGCGCGATGCGGGCTTTCGCTTCCGCGCCGGGCAGTTCGTCCGCCTGGGGGTGGAAAAGGCCGATGGTTCGGTGGTCTGGCGTGCCTATTCGCTGGTTTCAGCGCCCCATGACGAGCATCTGGAGTTCTTCTCCATCGTGGTGCCGGGCGGGGAGTTCACCAGCGAGCTGAGCCGCCTGCGCGTCGGCGATACCCTGCTGGTGGAGAAGATGGCCACCGGCTACCTGACCCTTGATCGCTTCGTCGACGGCCGCGATCTCTGGCTGCTCGGCAGCGGCACGGGCATCGCCCCCTTCCTGTCGATGCTGCAGGACTTCGAGGTCTGGGAGCGTTTCGAACGCGTCGTGCTGGTGTACAGCGCCCGCAGCGCTGCCGAGCTGGCCTATCAGTCGATGATCCGGGGCTTCGCCGAGCTCGAGCACCTGGCCGATTTCGCCCACAAGCTCACCTATCTGCCGGTGGTCACTCGCGAGCAGGTGCCGGGGTGTCTGGGGGCGCGTATCACCGATCTGCTCGACGACGGTGAGCTGGAGCGTGCCGCCGGTCTGCCGCTGACTCCCGAACATTCACGCGTGATGATCTGCGGCAATCCGCAGATGATCGACGACATTCGCCAGCGTCTGAAGGCGCGCGGCCTCAATCTGAGCCTTACGCGTCGCCCCGGTCAGGTGGCCGTGGAGAACTACTGGTAAGAACTGGTAACAAACTGGCGACTTTCGATGTGACTTGCGCTCCAGTACATTCGGCGGTCTGTTTCTCATCATTCGGTCTTCATGGACAGCGACAGTAGTCGACCGCCCTCGCCAGTTCGGACGAGGGCGACATTTCCCAGAGGCAGCGCCGTCCGGCGCCTCCCCCTCGTGTGGCCGAGTGCCACGCACCTTTCCCGTCAGCCGACTCCTTCCGCGCCTGCCCCGTGCTCGCGTGGCGCGTTCGGCTGCCTTCGTTTTCCCCTAGAGAGAGCTGCACGCTAAATGGAATGGATCGCTGATCCGACGGCCTGGTTAGGCCTGTTGACCCTGATCGTCCTGGAAATCGTCCTGGGCATCGACAACCTGGTGTTCATCGCCATCCTCGCCGACAAGCTGCCGCCGCATCAGCGTGACCGCGCGCGGGTGATCGGCCTGAGTCTGGCATTGATCATGCGTCTGGGCCTGCTGGCCAGCATGGCCTGGCTGGTCACGCTGACCGACCCGCTGGTCGAGGTATTCGGCAAGACCTTCTCCGGCCGTGACCTGATCATGCTGTTCGGTGGTGTGTTCCTGCTGTTCAAGGCCACCATGGAACTGCACGAACGCCTCGAAGGGCGCGTGCATCAGCCGGGTGGCGCACGTACCTACGCCAGGTTCTGGCCGGTGGTGGCGCAGATCATCGTGCTCGACGCGGTGTTCTCCCTCGATGCGGTGATCACCGCCGTCGGCATGGTCGAGCATCTGGAAGTGATGATGATCGCGGTGATCATCTCCATCGGTCTGATGATCGTTGCCAGCAAGCCGCTGACGGCCTTCGTCAATGCGCGTCCGACAGTGATCATGCTGTGCCTGGGCTTCTTGATGATGATCGGCTTCAGCCTCACCGCCGAAGGCCTGGGTTTCCATATCCCGAAAGGTTACCTGTACGCTGCCATCGGTTTCTCGATCCTCATCGAGGTGTTCAACCAGGTTGCCCGTTCGCGTCGCAAGCGCAGCCTGCAGGGCGAACGTGGCCTGCGCGAGCGCACCGCGCATGCGGTACTGCGTCTGCTCGGCGGCAAGGTCGAGGCCGACGAGGTCGGTGAGGAAATCGCCGACATGATCGGTGACGAGACCGGCGAGCAGGCGCTGTTCGACCGTCGCGAGCGGGTGATGATCCGTGGTGTGCTGGGGCTGGCCGAGCAGTCGATCCGCAAGGCCATGACCGACCGCATGGAAGTCGACCGCATCGACATCGACGATCCGCTGGAGAAGATCCATCAGGTGCTGCTGGATTCGCCGCATTCGCGTCTGGTGGTGGTGCGTGCCTCCAAGCCCGAGGAGCCGCTGGGCTACATCCACAAGAAGGAGCTGTTCAAGGAACTGCTCAAGGGCGAGCAGCCGGATATCGAGAGCCTGGTGCGTGCACCGATCAACCTGCCGGAGAGCGTGTCGGTACTCAGCGCGCTGGAGCAGATGCGCCAGGCCTCTACCCACGTCGCTTTCGTGGTCAACGAGTTCGGTGGTTTCGAGGGGCTGCTGACGCTGACCGATATCCTCGAGGCGATTGCCGGTGAGCTGCCGGACGCCAGCGAAGTGGATGGCCCGGATATCGAGCAGGTCGAGGGTGGCTGGCGCGTCAACGGTGCCTTGAACCTGGCGGTATTGCGTGAGCGGCTGGGCTTCGCCGCTGCCGCGAGCGAGGATTACCAGACCGTTGCCGGCCTGGCCATGAGTCTGCTCGACCGCCTGCCGGTGATCGGCGACCAGCTGGAGCATGCCGACTGGCGCCTGACCGTGACCGAGGTGAAGGATCGCCGGGTCAGCAAGGTACTGCTGGTGCCGCTGACCGTCTGACCAGCCCCTGCCGTTCCGACAGCGGGGCGCTACCTGCCATAGCAGACCCGGACAGGGTTGCGGCATAGCCATTGTTTATGGCTGTGCTGCAACCTTTCAATTTAAAACCGCGGCAACTGGCCTCGTAGTCTTGTCCGGCGCCAAAAGCGCCTTCCAGGACCATAACAACGAGGAACTCCATGATGTGGATGCCAAGACCATCGGCACCGAGCCTGATGGGCGGGCTGCTTGCCCTATCGCTGCTGTCTCTTTCCGTCCAGGCTGCCTCCCTGACCCGCGACAACGGCGCGCTGGTGGGCGACAACCAGAACTCGCAGACCGCCGGCAGCGCCGGCCCGGTGCTGCTGCAGGACGTGCAACTGATCCAGAAGCTGCAGCGCTTCGACCGCGAGCGCATTCCCGAGCGCGTGGTGCACGCCCGCGGCACCTGTGCCTACGGCGAGTTCACCGCCTCCGAGGATCTGTCCGAACTGACCCAGGCCAGCCTGTTCCGCAGCGGTGCCAGGACGCCGCTGATCGTGCGTTTCTCCAGCGTGGTGCACGGCAACCACAGCCCGGAGACCCTGCGCGACCCGCGCGGCTTCGCCACCAAGTTCTACAGCGCCGACGGCAACTGGGATCTGGTCGGCAACAACCTGCCGACCTTCTTCATCCGCGACGCCATCAAGTTCCCCGACATGGTGCATGCCTTCAAGCCCGATCCGGACAAGAACTTCGGCACCGACAAGACCCTGTTCGACTTCTTCAGTCACGTGCCGGAAGCCACCCGCACCCTGACCGCGCTGTTCTCCAACGAGGGCACCCCGGCCACCTACCGCCATATGGACGGCAACTCGGTACACGCCTACAAGTTCGTCAACGACAAGGGCGAATACCGCTACGTGAAATTCCAGTGGCGCACCCTGCAGGGGGTGAAGAACCATGACCCGAAAGACGCCGAGCGCGTACAGGGCAAGGACTTCAACCACATGACTCGCGACCTGATCACGGCGATCGACGCCGGCGACCATCCGCGCTGGGATCTGTACATCCAG
Organism: Ectopseudomonas oleovorans; assembly: GCA_045291465.1. Taxonomy (GTDB): domain Bacteria; phylum Pseudomonadota; class Gammaproteobacteria; order Pseudomonadales; family Pseudomonadaceae; genus Aquipseudomonas; species Aquipseudomonas oleovorans_B. The sequence goes on from CP152345.1 coordinate 1,335,277, forward strand.
GTGCTGGAACCGCAGGATCTGGCCAGGTTCGACTACGACCCGCTGGACGCCACCAAGATCTGGCCGGAGTCCGACGTGCCGTTTCGCAAGGTCGGCCAGATGGTGCTGAACAGGAACCCGCAGAACGTGTTCCAGGAATGCGAGCAGGTGGCCATGGCCCCGACCAACCTGGTGCCCGGCATCGAGCCGTCCGAGGATCGCCTGCTGCAAGGGCGCATCTTCAGTTACGCCGACACCCAGTTCTACCGCCTGGGTGCCAACCATGCGCAACTTCCGGTCAACCGGCCGCGTAGCGAGGTGCACAACAACAACCAGGACGGCCTGATGAACGTCGGCAGCCGTGGCGGCGAGGTGAACTACGAGCCGAGCCGCATCCAGCCGCGTCCGCAGGAGCCGCGTGCGCGTTACAGCCAGTTGCCGCTGGCCGGCAGCACCCAGCAGCAGAAGATTCAGCGTGAGCAGAACTTCAGGCAGGCCGGCGAGCTGTTCCGCTCCTACGACAGGAAAACCCAGAGCGACCTGATCGCCACCCTGGGCGGCGCGCTGGCCGGCGCCGAGGACGAGAGCAAGCACCTCATGCTGTCGTACTTCTACAAGGCCGACGCCAGGTACGGCGAGGGCCTGGCCAAGGTGGCCAAAGGCGACCTGCAGCGGGTCAAGGCGCTGGCCGCCACACTGCAGGACTGATCCCGTCTCTCCAGCCGGGCCGGTTCGCCGGCCCCTTCACCGTCGCCCGTGTCTCCTTGCCGCGGGCGGCGTTTTTCGGGAGCCACATCCATGTCACGTCTGTTACTGAGCGCCATCGCGCTGCTCTTCGTCCTGCCGTCGTGGGCGCAGATGCCGGCCGATGGCCAGTACGTCCAGGCGCAGCTGCGCCATTACTACTTCCATGCGGCACGGGCGGGCGATGGCGCCATGCTCGACGAATTCATCCAGGCCGGTTACGACCTGAACACAGCCGATGCCCAGGGCTACACGGCGCTGATCCTGGCCGCCTACAACGGCCACGGCGAACTGGTGGAGCGGCTGCTGACCGCCGGCGCCGACCCCTGCGCGCAGGACAGGCGCGGCAACACCGCGCTGATGGGCGCCATCTTCAAGGGCGAGCTGGGCATCGCCCGGCGCCTGCTCGAGGTCGAGTGCAATCCCGACCAGCGCAATGCCGCGGGGCAGACCGCGGCCATGTACGCGGCGCTGTTCCAGCGCAAGGAGCTGCTCGCGGCGCTGGCCGAGCGCGGCGCGGATCTGCAGGCGCAGGACGGTTTCGGCAACAGCGCAGGCAGTCTGGAGCGGGGTGATATCCGTACCGTTCGGCAACCTTGAGGGGCTTGGGCTAGGCTGATAAGGCCATTCCACCGGAGGATTGTCCATGCCGCTCGAACATCATCCCCTGACGCGCGAGTTTCCACAGCAAGGCGAGGTCATGCGCAAGCTGATGCAAAGCGACCCGCATTTCCCCCGCCTGGCGAGCGAATACGAAGCACTGGATAAACGCATCTATGAAATCGAGGACGGTCGGGCTGCCGCCGACGACCTGACCTTGCAGGGGCTCAAGCTGCAGAGAGTGGGACTCAAGGACGAGATCGCCGAGTTGCTGCACAAGGCGGGCGGTGCTTGATCAGGATCAAATGAAGGGTCGGCGTGTGGCGCTAGGCTGGAGTCATCTTCCCTGTCAGAGACTTCACCATGCACGTCGATCATCATCCGCTGGTTCATGACTTCCCCGAACACCGTAGCGAATTGCAGCGCTTGCGTCAGAGCGATGAGCAGTTCGCTCGCCAGGCCGAGGAATACGAAGCGCTGGACAAGCGCATCTGCCGTATCGAGGACGGTATCGAGCTGCTCGATGACGTCACCCTCGGTGCTCTGAAACTCAACCGCGTCGCGCTCAAGGACGAATTGGCGCGCCAGCTCAAGCGTGCTGCGGGGCAGTGCTGTGGGTGCGGCAACGGCTGTCGCGGTTGATTGCATCGCAATGATGCGGCGCACCCTGTGCGATCGCTATCGCCAGGGGGGGGGCGGTGCACCGGCTTTCCCGGATTTCATCCGGGTAACGCCGTGGGCGCCAACAGGCTTCAATGCACGGGCGGGTTGATCAGATAGGTCAGTAATCCGTCTGCCTCATCTTCCGTCCAGACCGCCCGTGGCGGCCTCGGCAATTCGCTCAGCAGTTGCTGCCAGAAGGCCAGGGCCACGTCGTCCTGGCGGTAGAAGCGCAGCAGCCAGGTACTGCCGTCGCCCATCGCCTGCTGCACCAGGGCGCGGCCGATACCCTGACGGCGGTAGCGTTTGAGAATGAACAGGTCGGCGAACTCCGGCGCGTCGATGCCAGGCAGTTCACTGCGTTCGACCAGCAGGAAGCCGGCAATGAAGCCATCGGCCAGGATCAGGCTGGCGCTCCAGCCTGGCTCCTGCCAGTAGCGTTGCAGGTGTTCCTCGTGGATGTAGAAACGGCCATCCGTTTCGACGTCTTCCTGTTCCCAGTCGGAGCTGTCGTAGGAGTAGAACTGGTAGAGGTTGCGGATCAGCGGCAACTGCTCGACGGTGGTGGGTAGCAGTTCGATCTGCATGGCGTTCCTTGATGATTCCGGGATGAGCTGATCTGTAAATTTATCCAGTTGTTCGGTATCGTTCCAGCCTTCGCTCAACAGGCAGGACGATTTCTCCATGGCCAAGGCTAAACGCATGTACGGCTGCACCGAGTGCGGCGCCACCTTTCCCAAATGGGCTGGGCAGTGTGGCGAGTGTGGCGCCTGGAACACCCTGGTGGAAACCGTGGTCGAGGGCGCTGCGCCCAGTGGGCGTACCGGCTGGGCCGGTGACAAGGCCAACATCAAGACCCTGGCTGAAGTCAGTGTCGAAGAAATTCCGCGTTTTTCCAGCGCTTCCAGCGAACTGGATCGGGTGCTTGGCGGCGGCCTGGTCGATGGCTCGGTGGTGCTGATCGGCGGCGACCCGGGCATCGGCAAGTCGACCATCCTCTTGCAGACCCTGTGCAACATCGCCCAGCGCTTTGCGGCGTTGTACGTCACCGGCGAGGAGTCGCAGCAGCAGGTGGCCATGCGTGCACGGCGCCTGGATCTGCCGCAGGACAAGCTCAAGGTGATGACCGAAACCTGCATCGAGACCATCATCGCCACTGCCCGCCAGGAAAAGCCCAAGGTGATGGTGATCGACTCGATCCAGACCATCTTCACCGAGCAGTTGCAGTCGGCACCGGGAGGTGTCGCCCAGGTGCGCGAGAGCGCAGCATTGCTGGTGCGCTTCGCCAAGCAGAGCGGCACGGCGATCTTCCTCGTCGGTCACGTTACCAAGGAAGGTGCGCTGGCCGGTCCGCGCGTGCTGGAGCACATGGTCGATACCGTGCTGTATTTCGAAGGCGAGTCCGACGGCCGCCTGCGTCTGTTGCGGGCGGTGAAGAACCGTTTCGGTGCGGTCAACGAACTGGGTGTGTTCGGCATGACCGACAAGGGCCTCAAGGAGGTATCCAACCCATCGGCGATCTTCCTCACTCGCGCGCAGGAGGCGGTGCCCGGTAGCGTGGTGATGGCCACCTGGGAAGGCTCGCGGCCGATGCTGGTGGAGGTGCAGGCGCTGGTGGACACCAGTCATCTGGCCAATCCACGGCGTGTCACCCTGGGCCTGGATCAGAATCGCCTGGCCATGCTTCTGGCCGTGCTGCATCGTCACGGCGGTATTCCCACCTACGATCAGGACGTATTCCTCAACGTGGTCGGTGGGGTCAAGGTGCTGGAGACGGCCTCCGACCTGGCGCTGATGGCCGCTGTGATCTCCAGCCTGCGCAACCGGCCCTTGCAGCACGATCTGCTGGTGTTCGGCGAGATCGGCTTGTCCGGCGAGATTCGGCCGGTGCCGAGTGGTCAGGAACGTCTCAAGGAAGCGGCCAAACATGGTTTCAAGCGTGCCATCGTGCCCAAGGGCAACGCGCCGAAGGAAGCGCCGGCAGGGTTGCAGATCGTTGCCGTGACCCGTCTGGAGCAGGCGCTGGATGCGCTGTTCGAGTAGCGCTTTGCCGCGTCGCGCGTATCTCGGATGACATCCGGGTCACGCCTGCGCCCCTGCCACCGGATTGCATCCGGCCACGGCAGTCGGTGCGTCAGAGCCTGCGGCGTTCTGCCGCGAATGGGCTCGGGTGGAAATTGACCCAGGTCAATAGGTAGCAGGCTATCGGCGCGCAGCATGAAGGCGTATCCAAACAAGGAGACACCATCATGTTCCTGTTCTTCGACTTCTTCTCCCGCGCCTTCAATTTCGATGCTCAGGCCGTGCAGTCGCGCGATGCGGTGCTGCGTGAGCGTCAGCGCATCGAGGCGCGTCGCCAGCGTCGTCAGGCCGCCGAGGCTGCCTGCCGCGTCCACTGAGCCTGGTTCGTCGCTCGCTGCGCGCGTCTCATTCCGGACGTGCGTCCAGCTCCGGCGACCAGCCGTGTTCCATGGCCTGACGCATCAGGTCGGCGGGTTTCTCGATGTCCAGCTTGCGACGGATGCTCAGGCGGTGGGTTTCCACCGTGCGCACGCTGATCGCCAGTTCTCGCGCCATCGCCTTGTTGTTCAGGCCACGGGCCATCATCAGCAGTACCTGGCGCTCGCGTGGGGTCAGCTCGGCCTCCTGCGAGGGGTCGCCGTTGATCAGCTTCTCGGCGATGTCGCTGCTGTAGAAGCGCCCACCCACGGCGAGTACCTCGATGGCCGAGACGATCTCGCGTGATGGCGCGTCCTTGAGCACGTAGCCCGAGGCTCCGGCGCGCAGTGACTGGCTGACGTACTCCTGATTGTCGTACATGCTCAGGATCAGCACCTTGAGCGTCGGCTGACGCTGCTTGAGCGTGGCGGTCAGCTCCAGGCCGTTGATGTCCTTGAGGCCGATATCCATGATCACGATGTCGGGACGTTCGCGCTCGATCAGCGTCAGGGCCTCCTTGCCGCAGCCGGTTTCGCCGACCACCTTGAAGCGCTCGACCATTTCCAGCAGTGCGCGCACGCCGTCGCGTACCAGGGCGTGATCGTCGATCAGAGCGATACGGATCGAATCGCTTTCCATCCTGCCTCCTTTCAATTCGGCTCCAGGCGCAGAGCCACATGCAGCTCGGTACGTTGCGGTTTTGAACTGATACGGAAATGACCGCCGAAGTGTTCCACTCGCTCACGGATATTGCGCAGGCCGATACCGCCATGGCTGTGCTCGATGTGGTCGGGGTCGAAACCGACACCGTCGTCGCGAATGCTCAGCTCGATGCGTCGGGGCGTGCCATGCAGGTCGATTTCCACGTGGCTGGCGTGGGCGTGCCGTTCGATGTTGGCCAGCGCTTCCTGAAGGATGCGAAACAGTGCGACGGTGACACCGGTCGGCGGGCGTGCGTCCCCCAGATCGTCATGGTAGTCCACCGTCAGGCCGCTACGCTCGGCGAACTCCGAGGCCTGCTGGCCGATGGCCGATGACAGCCCCAGGGTATCGAGCAGCGACGGGTGCAGGTCGTGGGAGATGCGTCTTACTTCGCCAATGGCCCCGGCCAGATGCTCGATGCCACGATGCAGAGTGGTGTTGGCGCGTGCGTCGCCGGCATCCAGCTGCTGGGCGGCCAGCTCGAACTGGAACTTGATCGACACCAGTTGCTGACTGATGCCGTCGTGCAGCTCCCGTGAGACCCGCGAGCGCTCCTCCTCCTGCGAGGTGACGATGCGCTGGGTCAGCTGTTGCAGCTTGCGGTCGGCCAGGCGATGCTCGCTGACGTTGAGGGTCAGGCCGCTGGCGTACACCAGCAGCACGGCGATGAGGGCGACGATGCCGATCGTCAGCACCGTGCTGTAGAGGCCATCGGTGACGTCGCTGCGTACCTGGCGGATGGCCTGTTCGACATCGTCGAGGTAGATGCCGGTGCCGAGCATCCAGCCCCAGCGATCGAGCATCACCACGTAGGCGAGCTTCTCCGACTCCTCGCCACTGGACGGTTTGCGCCAGCGGTAGGGCTGGAAACCGTCCCCTTCACTGGCGCTTTTCAGCAACGCCTGGATCACCGGCAGACCACGGCCATCGGTCATGTTCCACAGGTCGCGGCCAATCAGTTCGCGCTGACGCGGGTGCATCAGGTTGCGGCCGTGTTCGTCGTAGACGAAGAAATAGCCATCACTGCCGAAGTTCATCCGTTGCAGCACGTCGAGTACGCGCTGGCGGGTCTGTTCGTCGTCGCCGCTCTGGTAAAGCGGCTCTATGGTACTTAGAGCGAGGCCGACGTAGTGACGCAGCTCGGCCTTCTTGCTGCTCATGATGCTTTGTTCGATCAACTGCGCCTGCTGCTCGCCCAGGCGCTGGTTCTGCAGCATCACCAGCAGGCCGACCACGGTGACCGCGAGCAGCAGAGGCAGAAGGCTGAGGGTGACGATCTTGTGCTTGAGCTGCATGGTTTCAGGCAGGAGCGGGGCGATGCCATAGGTTCGTCCCTTCATGACGACCACGCAAGCAGCGGGTTGCGAATCTGCATGATTCCGCATCGAACGTTCGGTGAGGGGGCATTGCTGGCGCGAGGATGAGCGCGATGAGGCGGGCCGACCAGAGGTAGGCAAGTGATCCTGCCTACCTGCTGGTGAAGCGTTCTGCACGCTTCACGGTCGTTGGCCGAGTATGGCCTGGAACCTGATCAGGGTCTCATCGGGAACTCTCCGTCGTAGCAGATGATGTAGTTCATGACCAGAAATGGCTGCCGGTTTTCGTGTGCGCCACCGGTTCCCACTGGGGATATTGCCGCCGGACTCAGTTGAACCACAGGGGTTGTCTGGGCGATATAGCTCTTGTCGCCAGTTACCGGGCTGCGGCCGATATAGGTGTTGGTGCCTGGGGTGCTGGTGTAGCCCGCTGCACCTGCCGTGGACTTTGCAGCAAGCACGGTGTGGTCATGTGACGGAATCTGGTTGGCATTCAAGGCCACGGTGGGCGTGCCATAGGTCTGTGCAAGTACCCGGGCTGTCAGATTTGTGCCCTGGCCTTGACAGGCGGCAGCGTTGCCACGCAGATCCGGTAGATGGAAGTTGACTCTTCCATCGCCCCCATACCTGTTGGTGATGACGGCAAACAGTGCCTGGTACTGTGAAACCAGCAGCGACTGGCCATTGCACAGCAGCCATCCGGCTGGCGCCCAGGCCCAGGGTACGATTCGGATTTCGCCGATATATGCATCATCCATGTCATTCTCCGCTTATATCTGTAATGTCCGGCTGATCATTGAAGGTTGGGGAACAGGCCTACAGTGCAAATGATGTAATTCAGTACCAGTGTCGGCATGGTGTTGTTGTGGCTTGCTCCGCCTGGCGACGGCTGTAAGGCGGCGTTGTTCAATGCAATCGTTTCGAAACCCGCCGCGGTCGAGAGCTGATAGAACGCGTTGGTGGTAGTGCCGAGAAGAGGCGTTCCCAGAGGGCTGGTCTGACTGGCTGCGGTCTTGGTCGTATTGAGGGCGTGAGTGTGGGCGGGCAGATTGGTGAGCGCGAGAGTGACCGTTTCCGCACCGACGCTCTGCCCGATGGTGTAAGTGGTGGGGGTCGAGGTGCTAGGGCCCTTGCCAATATGCAAGGGGAGTCGACCGCGGAGATCGGGAAGTTTGAAGTTGGTGCGGCCATCGCCACCGTAGATGGTGCCGATCAGTGTGTACAGAGCTTCATTGCCGTTGATAGTGAGCGTTGAACCATCGCACAGTGACCAGCCGCTCGGAGCAAAGTCCCCGGCAAATATGCGAATCTGACCCAGGTAAGCGTCCATATTGCTTCCTTCATGTTCATGATTGTCGAGTTATCGGTGCGGCTTCAATCAGGGGCGTTGCGGGTAGAGCCCGACAGTGGCAATACAGAATTGCAGTGCCATGGAGGGTTGTCGATTTTCATGTGGCTGGGAGCCGCCCGCGATACTCACGCTGCCGGAGTTGAGCGCCTGGAGATTTGCGTCAGTGGGGGCGTAGATATTGGTAACCGACTGGCAAAGTAGATTGTTGAGTGGGTTATTGACGGGCGCGGCAAGATCGACCGCCATGAAAGGATGGGTGTGGGGGGGAATGGTATTGGTCGTCAACGTGACGCTCTCTTCGCCCGCCGCAAGCCCCATGTTGTATGGAGGCACTCCCTGTCCGACCGTAACCCTGCCCCGAAGGTCGGGGAGGGCGAACGTTGTTCTGCCATCGCCACCATAAGTGGTCGTCAGTAACGAATAGAGTGCGGCGTATTGGGTGATGGGGAGCAGTTGACCATTACACGGTAGCCAACCTTGTGGAACCCGATCGAATGCAAAGAGGGTTATTTCACCAACAAATGGATCCATGTTGTCATCCTTGAATAGAGCGGCCAGCGAACAGTCAGTGTTCTTGTTGCAAGAGACCGACTTGACACTTGGCCGAATTATGCTGGCAGTGTGTCGTTGTCAATATTTCATGTGCGCCGCGGTATGCTACTGCAGGCCACCAAGAAGCTGTGCCAATTTCCATGCGCGTGCCATATTTTTATTGCCATGCCTCTTTGGGGTGAGTCAATTTATATTTTTAATATTTTTTATTGATTTTTTTACCTTCCCTGCTACCAAGTAACGGCGGCGAAACAATTGGATTGGCCAGGGAGGAGGGCTGAAGCTACAATCGCCGATAAACGGGTGAAGGCACTGCTCCGAGGTTGTCGTGCGGTTTGCTCAGGGCCGGATGCTGCATCCGGATGTGCGTTTCATTTGAAGGGGGAACAGATGATGACTACCAAATCAGAGCTTGCAGTAGAGGATGGAATGGAGGCCGTTGATGCCCGTAAGCCATGGGTGATGCCGGTCGTTGAGATGCATGATGTGGAGGATCTGACCATGGCCAGTGGCGGGGTCGGTGGCGATGGCCCCTCCAGTAGTGCCAGCTAGGGTGCGCTGAAAGGCCGTCATTACTCGCTGCGCTCGTCCTGTTCGGCGCAGGCGGGAATCCTGCGGATTGCCTGGGCTCCCGCCTTCGCGGGGGCCAGACAATTGGCTTTTTCAGGACGCTCCTGGTGCTTCGAAAGCATGACTGCCTGCTGAATATTGACGGCGGGAAATCATGACGCATGCGTTATTGCGGCATGGCCCTGATCTTCAGGGGCGCGGTCTTTTTTCGTCGAAGGCGTTTCGCAAGAAATGACCGGCTGCGATGCAGTGTAATAACCGAGCGTAGGTGAACGCGTCGTTCTCGTTGTGGTCCTTCGAGAACGTGGATAACTGCCTGTCGAGCCATTCAAGATCCAGTAGCTGTCCGATTTCGGGACGGTTCTTTTGCAACTGAAGTTCTTGAACGAGCAGGCTGTGTTCGGCGGCAACGCAAAGTTGCCAGTCCGCTCCCTGTACACCCTTGATCCGCGACGAAATAACCTCTTGAGGCCAGTAGCGTCGCATGGCTCGGCGCAGCAGCCAGCGATCGATGTCGTGATCTCTATATTGCTCGACCGGTATTGCCTGGCAGTAGTCGATGAGTCTGATGTCGGCGGTGGGGTCGCGCAGATCGACTCCTGTCGCGGCCAGTATGCCTTTGATCAGTTCGGCGGGATCATGTTTTCTGAGAACACTTGAACGCCAGGCCCGACTCTCCATATAGAGGGATTGAATGTTCTGGTATCTGTTCAGTTTGTCAAAATGGCGTTGTAGGCTTTTGTGCCTGGCTAGTTGTGATGGATTGATGCCTGAGTCGAACAGGTTTTTCGTGGTTTTCTTGTAGAGTTTTTTTTCCAGAAAGTCCTGAAGGCCAGTGGGGGTAGAAGGAATGAGCAAGTTGCGTATGACGCCAAGCTTGCTGCGGATTCGTTTTCCTTTTAGCTGCCGGTAGAGCTGTCTGGATAACGATTTGTACTTTCTCTCTCTGAGCAAACTGTTCAGGAGGTGATTGCCATGGTAGCTGATGGTGAGGTTTCCCAGTTCTCCTGTCAGCAGGGTCGTCGCACCTTGTTGGGCAGCACGTTGCGGGATACTTGTATAGTAAAGAAGATTGATTACATTCTTTGCCGGGCGATTGCAGACACTGAACAGAAACTTAAGCATGTCGAAAATGCTTTGATCGTCAGTTCTGACCCGGTGATGCTGGAGGTTGGTGAATAATTGCGTGATTTGTGCGGCCAATGGACCTTCGTCCAGGACGCGGCTGTATTCGGAGGGCAGGCCCGCAGGGTTGGGTACGGCTGTAAAGGCATGAACGCGTTTCGCCGAATCCTGTAGCTGGTGCGCCGCAAGGCTGGTAACCGTTGCGCTATCGAAACCCGCACTGAGTTGCGTGGCGATCTCGCCAGTTGAGCGAAGGCGGCAGTGTACGGCTTCGTTCAGTATCTCCAGGAATTTATCTACATAGTCGGCATCGGTGTCTAAATGAATGCGCTTTTCCGTGGGCGGGCTCCAATATTCTCTGGTGTGAAAACGTCCTCCCGCACATAGCGTTGCACAGTGACCTGGAAGTAAGCGACTGATTCCCGAAAAGTAGCTGCTATCGGAATTGTCCGGCAGCAAGAACAATAAGTTCCGTACCCTTTCCTGATCGGGCGCCATGGGCACATCAGGCAGCGCCAGGAGCCCGGCCGGCATGCTGGCGAACGCAAACCTGCTGTCGTTTCGATGATAGAACAGCGGACGCCTGCCCATATGGTCTCGGGCAAGAAACAGGCTGTGTTGCTGCTTGTCCCATATGGCAAAGGCAAAATCCCCCATCAGGTGATCCAGCACCTGTTGTTCCCACTTCTCGTAGGCGGCCAGCAGCACATCTGCGTCGGCCATCACCTTCAGATGGGCAGGGGAAATGTCCAGCTTGTTGGCAAGTTCTGCGCGGTTGTCCAGGCGCACGTCGGCTACCAGGACAAATCTGCCATTGCCACCTTGCAGGGGTTGGTGGTCGTACTGGTCTTCCGGTAGCAGTCGGGTCAGGCGGCTACCCAGAGCTGCGTCTGGGTCATCCCATAGTCCTTGTGCGTGACGGCCATAGGGTTCCAGTGCTGCCTGAACCATACGGCAGCAATGGCCGGCATCGGAGAGCTGATCGAGTTGAATGATGCCGCAGATAGCGCTCATCGTTGATCCTTGTGTGTTCTCAGAGATATCCCAGGCGCCGCATCACAGGGCCATGAGCCTGTTCGATTCTGGCAATCTGGGCCGGGGTGAGGGTGTCCTTCCAGCCTCCGGCTTTGCCTGAGCGGAAAAAGCGCCTCTCGGGTGCCAGAACCTCTCTGAAACCGCTTTGTGTTTCCTGCTTGCTCAGTTCGCTGAACCGGGTGTTCTGGGCCGCCTGCTCATAGATGTCCATGGTTTTGTCAAAGCCGACATGGCGAGCGATCCGCGCACCTTGTCGCACCGGATCGGCCATCATGTCCTCATAGCGCACCAACAGCGGGGAGGGCGTGGCGTGATCGAGCCAGCTTTCCACGTGCTGGCTCCAGGTGTGTAGCGGTTGTCGGGTCGTCGGGGTAAACCGCCCGAGGTTGGAGCCAAGGCATGTCTCGGTCGAGGCCATCTTGTCGATGGCCTGATCGATTGATTTGCCGATGTGGTGGGCAAAGGATATGGCGACATCACGTGGGTCGCGCACGATATAGACACTGGCCTGGGTCAGCTCCGGGGGGAATAGTGGCTGGCCGTCGCGGTTGCGTAACCATGCATCATGAACTTTGTGCAACTCGGTGTGGCTGGTGCTGGAGCCGTGAGCGGACAGCGCGGCGGGACGTGCCTGCATCACTTCTTCCGGCGTGAGATCGGCTGTGGCCACACCGAACAGATCATCCAGGAAATGGCGCGATGACGGCTGTGTCACCGTCTCCAGACGATTGATATCGACGGGGCGGCCATCGTGTTTGACGCTACTTAGAAACGCCCTGACCCAGGTATTGCCGGATTTGGGGTAAGAAGCCAGCCAGATGAAGGTGCTCATGACAAGACCGCATTCTCGATAAGGTCGATCATCCGATCCAGGTGCGAGAGGTCATCGGGGCGATTCAAGACCATCACGGGAACGGTGCTGATCAGTTGTCCCAACTGCTTGAAGTACGTCCGCTCTACGCCCGTCAGTTGGGCCAGTCTGCGCCTGTAGATATGGGGCCGAAGCTGGGCCAGCGCACTGATTTTGTTAAGCGATGACAAGGACGCAGACGCGGCATGGCTGCGGGGGGCGAGAATGATGATGGCTCGCAGCCGGGTGGGTGTATTGTCGAAGCTTGATTCAGCCGGGTAATGAAATTTTTGCAAGCCGGCTCTGACCTTGCCCAGATCATCCGTCTGGATATCCATGGCATGAGCGGCGTCCTGCCACAGTTTCAGAGCCGGAAAGCTGGGTTGTACCAATGCGTTCACTGCATCGACAACGCTGATGTCGTCACACAGCAACTGATGGCCGCGCTTGATCAGGGCCGTGGCGCTGGTCGATTTACCGGCGCCCGAGTTTCCCACCAGCGTGACAGCCGCATCCCCTATCTTGATCGAGGCTCCATGCAGGGGCAGTACCTGCCTTTGGTGGCAGATCAGGCCCAATGCCGGGCCCAGCAGGAAGGTCATGACTTCCTCCGGTGTTGTTGGGCCTGCCACGTCTATGGTGATCCGTCGCCCTGCCGAGACGAGAAGGGATAACGCACCGCCTATGTGTATGAGCGCCTGCCCATCGGCATAGAGGGTGACAAAGGGGCTGGAGAACAGGATGGGCTGCTCGACAGGGGGAATGGGGGCATGCGTGACATGGATATCCGGTGTCGACCGTGGTGAGCCGAGTGCGGTTATCAATGGCAAGGATCTGTCTGAATGCAAGTGCCATCCGCAGAGTGAGTAATCAGGCATGAGGGGGCTTTCGGTCGAGTGTCGTGCGAGGGGTGTGCAAACCGGGCGCGGTGTTGATCTTTAATCGTCAACGACGATCAATTGATGTTCGGCCAGCATCGTTATGAGTTTGCAGACATCGGCCTGTATGGTTTCCAGGTCGGTGTCATAGTCACGGGACAGGGCATTGCATAGATCAGCCAGCAGTGGATAGGTATCGAGCCGATTCCAGATGTCCGTGCTGATGTCATCGAATGCAAAATATTTTCCGGAGTCGGTTCCCAGCAGAATGACTTTGCCATCGATTTCCGACGTGAGTTGATCGTGTCGTTTGCTGATCCGGACGTTGAGTGAACGCATGCGTTATATCCCTATCGTCTGTTCGTTTTTATACGGGTGGTCTGAAAATACGCTCTGGCAACCCGGCGGGATACGGAGCAGCTGCTTCGCTGATTCGGGACTCTTTCAGGGTGTCCATGAATTCATGCAGGTTGCTGGGTATCGGCGCCCAGGGTCGAGCCTGCGCCAGGCTCCATGCCTGCTTTTAACATGAAACGTGTCGCGCATGATGCTCTGTCCATCGGTCGCTCAGGTCGTCGCCTTGGCGATGGTGTGGTCGTGTCGCCGGCAGGCCCATACGGCCGGTGCTGCGCAAGCACGGAGTCGCGAGTCTACGTAGTTTTACGCAGTCGCTTATGGGTAGTACTGCGAATTTCTTCGGTTGGCGCATATCCGGATAGTGGTCAGGCTCCCTCGGAGTACCCACAAGAACAATGATCGCCGTCGCCCAAGAGGCTTCGGTAGGAGAGCTGCAATGACCCGAATTGCCGGCCATGCCGTCTGGTTCGCCGTCGCGTTGCTGGGCGCTTTCGCCCTCGGCACCGTTGCGTTGAGCCGTGGTGAGTCCATCAATGCCTTATGGATCGTGGTTGCCGCCGTAGCGATCTACCTGGTCGCTTACCGCTATTACAGCCTGTTCATCGCCAACAAGGTGATGGGGCTGGATCCCTCCCGCGCTACGCCCGCTGTCGTGAACAACGACGGTCTCGATTACGTCCCCACCAACAAGCACATCCTTTTCGGTCACCACTTCGCCGCCATCGCTGGCGCAGGCCCCCTGGTGGTCCGGTGCTGGCTGCACAGATGGGCTACCTGCCCGGCACCCTGTGGCTGATCGCCGGCGTGGTGCTGGCTGGTGCGGTGCAGGACTTCATGGTGCTGTTCCTGTCCACGCGTCGCAACGGTCGCTCGCTGGGCGACATGGTGCGCGAGGAAATGGGCCGGATTCCCGGCACCATCGCGCTGTTCGGCTGCTTCCTGATCATGATCATCATCCTCGCCGTGCTGGCGTTGATCGTGGTCAAGGCACTGGCCGAGAGCCCATGGGGCATGTTCACGGTGATGGCGACCATCCCCATCGCGGTATTCATGGGCCTGTACATGCGCTACATCCGCCCGGGGCGCATCGGCGAGGTGTCGATCATCGGCGTGGTGCTGCTGCTCGGTTCGATCTGGCTCGGTGGCGTTGTTGCGGCCGATCCGTTCTGGGGCCCGGCCTTCACCTTCACCGGCGTGCAGATCACCTGGATGCTGGTGGGCTACGGTTTCGTCGCGGCGGTGCTGCCGGTATGGCTGATCCTGGCACCGCGCGACTACCTGTCGACCTTCCTCAAGATCGGCACCATCGTCGCCCTGGCGATCGGCATCCTGATCACCATGCCGGAACTGAAGATGCCGGCGCTGACCCAGTTCATCGACGGCACAGGCCCGGTGTGGAAGGGCGGTCTGTTCCCCTTCCTGTTCATCACCATCGCCTGCGGTGCGGTATCCGGTTTTCATGCACTGATCAGCTCGGGCACCACGCCCAAACTGCTGGCCAATGAAGCCCATGCGCGCTACATCGGTTACGGCGGCATGCTGATGGAGTCCTTCGTCGCCATCATGGCCATGGTCGCCGCGTCGGTGATCGAACCAGGCATCTACTTCGCCATGAACAGCCCGGCTGCACTGGTCGGTAGCGACGTGCAATCGGTAGCCGCCACCGTCAGCAGCTGGGGTTTCATGATCACCCCCGAGCAGCTCGAGGCGACGGCTCGTGACATCGGCGAGCACAGCATCCTGGCCCGTGCCGGTGGTGCGCCGACGCTGGCCGTGGGGATCGCGCAGATCCTGCACAGCGTGCTGCCGGGTGAGAACACCATGGCATTCTGGTACCACTTCGCGATTCTCTTCGAAGCGCTGTTCATCCTTACCGCCGTGGACGCCGGTACTCGTGCCGGGCGTTTCATGCTGCAGGATCTGCTGGGCAACTTCGTGCCGTCGCTGAAGAAGACCGAGTCCTGGGCTGCCAACCTGATCGCCACCGCAGGCTGTGTGGCGCTGTGGGGTTGGCTGCTGTATCAGGGCGTGGTCGATCCGCTGGGCGGTATCAACACCCTGTGGCCGCTGTTCGGCATCTCCAACCAGATGCTCGCCGGTATCGCCCTGATGCTCGGCTGCGTGGTACTGATCAAGATGAAGCGTCAGCGCTACGTCTGGGTCACTCTGGTACCCGCCGTGTGGCTGCTGATCTGTACCACCACCGCCGGCCTGATCAAGCTGTTCGACGCCAACCCCGCAGTCGGCTTCCTGGCACTGGCCAACAAGTACAGCGATGCCATGGCTGCCGGCCAGGTCATTGCTCCGGCCAAGGACATGGCACAGATGCAGCACGTGGTGTTCAATGCCTACACCAACTCGGTGCTGACCGTGCTGTTCCTGTTCGTGGTATTGAGCATCCTGTTCTACGCCATCAAGGTCGCTCGTCAGGCGCTGGGCAAGGCCGAACGCAGCGATCGCGAGTCGCCGTATCAGGCCGCTGCGGAACTGAGCTAAGGAGCGCGTCATGTTCAACGACCTCGCCCGAATGGGCCGCTATCTGGGCCAGGCTGCCCGTATGCTGGTGGGCATGCCCGACTACGACACCTATGTCGAGCACATGGCCACCAAGCATCCGGATCAGCCGGTGATGAGCTACGAGGCGTTCTTCCGTGAACGCCAGGAAGCGCGTTATGGTGGCGGTAACGGACGGCCCGTGCGCTGTTGTTGAACCGCTGTCAGCCAGGGGCTGTTGCCGTTTCGACACGAGCCGCGTTGCTGCGCCAAATTGCGCCATGGCCGGGCGCGAAACGGCAACAGACCCTGGCCACACGCCACGCTCGCCGTGGCGTGTTCATTTCTGGATGGCATGACCGGCTCATCGCCATCTTTCGAGGATGTATCGAATGTCTCAACTCCCCATTCCCGTCACCGTGCTCACCGGCTTTCTCGGTGCCGGCAAGACCACGCTGCTGCGCCACATGCTCAAGGCCGAGCATGGCCTGCGTCTGGCGGTGATCGAGAACGAATTCAGCGCCACGCCCATCGATGGCCAACTGCTCGGCGATGAGCCGGTGAAGCTGGTCACCCTGGCCAATGGTTGCGTGTGCTGCTCGATTCATGTCGAGTTGGAGAAGGCGCTGTTCCTGCTGCTGGACAAGCTCGACAACGGCGAGCTGGCCTTCGACCGCCTGGTGATCGAGTGCACCGGCCTGGCCGACCCGGCGCCGGTGGCGCAGACCTTCTTCGCCACCGAAGAGCTGGGCACCCGCTATCGGCTCGACGGCATCGTTACCCTGGTCGACGCGGTCAACGCCGAACGTCACCTGAGCGAGACCATCGCTCAGGCCCAGGTCGGATTTGCCGATCTACTCCTGCTCAGCAAGACCGATCTGGCCGATGCGGCCAGCGTCGAGACGCTGCGAGCCCGGTTGCAGCGCATCAACCGGCGTGCGCCGATCCAGGTGGTCGAGCATGGTCATATCGATCTTGCATCACTACTCGATCTGCGCGGTTTCGAGCTCGATCCCACGCCGTCGCGCGGCCTGACGCTGCGCCCGCTGGCGCCTGCGACGAGCACGCCGGATCGCATCCGCACCCTGGTACTGGAGAGTCGCGAGCCGGTGGATCTGGAGCGCCTCAGCGCGTTCATGGAAGGTCTGCTGGCGCGTTTCGGTGACGCGCTGCTGCGCTACAAGGGTGTGCTGGCGGTGGCAGGCGAGCCGCGTCGCCTGGTGTTCCAGGGCGTGCTGCGGCTGTACAGCTTCGACTGGGACCGTGAGTGGTCGGCAGACGAGGTGCGCGAGAGCGTGCTGGTGTTCATCGGCGACGACCTGCCCGAGGATGAAATCCGCCAGGGTTTCGCCGAAGCGCTCGGGCTGCCTTGATCAGGGCTTGTCGCCGAGGGCGGCAAGCTCCCGTTCCAGCAGGCTCTCGTCGCCCAGGTTGAGTTCGACCAGGCGGCGCAGATGGCTGATCGAATCCAGATCGATATGGCGGCAGACGAAGCCGAGATAGCCGTCCTGGGTTCGAGTCAGCAGAACCTCCATCCTGACCCGGGCTTCGTCACCGAGCTGGATCTGCGCCTCGAACGGTTGCTCCGGATCGGCGTTCCAGTGCGCAGGCGTCTCCACCATCAGGCCCTTGAGCGAGAGGTCATGCAACACCGCCGACCAGCGCCGCTCGCCTTGTACGAGCTCGGTGGGGGCGTCGAAGGCGATGCGCTGGAAACGCCGACGCTCGTTGGCTGTATCACTCATTCCCGAACTCCGATCTGCAGGTTTCCCAACACTATAGCCAAGGCCGCTTCGGCGGTCTCGAAATGTGTCGAGTTGCACGAACGGTAGCGTTGCTCGTTTGACAGTCGGGGGTAGCTGACCAAAGCTCCTTATGCAGTTTCAATCACTCGATATTGCGAGGCGAGAGCTATGAGCAAGCGAATGTTGGGCAAGGGTCTGATCTTTGGTGTACTGAGCGTGGCCAGCGTCGGGGCGTTCGCCGATGCGGCCGGCGGTAATGGCTGCGGTTGGGGCAACATGCTGTTCGAAGGACAGCGCGGCATGGCGCCACATTTTCTGGCCACCACCACCAACGGCACCTTTGGCAACGCCACCTTTGGCATGACTTCCGGCACCAACGGCTGCGACACCAGCGGCGCGCTGGGCTACAACGGCCGTTCGATGCTGGCGATGAACGGCATGCTCGACTCCATCGCCCAAGACATGGCCATGGGCCAGGGCGAGGCCCTGGATGCCTACGCGACCTTGCTGGGCGTCGAGGCTCAGGATCGTGCGCATTTCGCCAAGGTCACGCACGACAACTTCGGCAGCATCTTCAGCCAGGCAGATGCCACCAGTGAGCAGGTTCTGGCGGCAACCCTGCAAGTGATGAGCCGCGATGCGCAACTGGCGCGTTACGTGAAACAGCCTGCGTAGACACGTCCGCTTCGTCGTGCGCACCAGGCTTATCCAGGCGCCACACAGGCAAAAAGAAGCCCGCCAGTTGGCGGGCTTCTTCATTTCAGACCGAGCCTCAGTTGCCGTAAACCGGGAACCTGGCGCACAGCGCCTTGACCTGCTCACGCACACGGCCTTCGACTTCGTCGTTGCCGATGTTGGCCAGTACTTCGCAGATCCAGCCAGCCAGCTGACGGCACTCGTCTTCCTTGAAGCCGCGAGTGGTCACCGCCGGGGTGCCGATACGCAGGCCGGAGGTAACGAACGGTGAACGCGGGTCGTTCGGTACGCTGTTCTTGTTCACGGTGATGAAGGCGCGGCCCAGGGCGGCGTCGGCATCTTTACCGGTGATGTCCTGCTTGATCAGCGAGAGCAGGAACAGGTGGTTCCGGGTGCCACCGGAAACCACGTCGTAGCCGTTGTCGATGAACACCTGGGCCATGACCTGGGCGTTCTTCACCACTTGCTGCTGGTAAGCCTTGAACTCGGGTTGCAGGGCTTCCTTGAAGCACACCGCCTTGGCCGCGATGACGTGCTCCAGCGGGCCACCCTGGGCGCCGGGGAACACGGCGGAGTTGAGCTTCTTCTCGATCTCTTCGTTCTTGCGCGCGAGGATCAGGCCGCCGCGCGGGCCGCGCAGGGTCTTGTGGGTGGTGGTGGTGACCACGTCGGCGAAGGGTACCGGGTTCGGGTACACGCCGGCGGCGACCAGACCGGCCACGTGGGCCATGTCGACGAACAGGTAGGCACCGACCTTGTCGGCGATGGCGCGGAAACGGGCGAAGTCCAGTACCTGCGAGTAGGCGCTGAAGCCGGCAACGATCATCTTCGGCTTGTGCTCGACCGCCAGGCGCTCGACTTCGTCGTAGTCGATCAGGCCGTTGGCGTCGATGCCATACTGCACGGCGTTGTACAGCTTGCCGGAGGAGGACACGCTGGCGCCGTGGGTCAGGTGACCACCATGGGCCAGGCTCATGCCGAGGATGGTGTCACCCGCGCTGAGCAGGGCCAGGTAGACAGCGGCATTGGCCTGGCTGCCGGCGTGTGGCTGGACGTTGGCGTAGTCGGCGCCGAACAGTTGCTTGGCTCTGTCTATTGCAAGCTGCTCGACCACGTCGACGTACTCGCAGCCACCGTAGTAACGCTTGCCCGGATAGCCTTCGGCGTACTTGTTGGTCAGCACGCTGCCCTGGGCTTCCATCACTGCCGGGCTGGTGTAGTTTTCCGAGGCGATCAGCTCGATGTGTTCTTCCTGGCGCTGGGCTTCCTGCTCCATCGCGGCAAACAATTCGGCGTCATAACGAGCAAGGTTCAAATCACGGCTGAACATGGCAATCCCCTGAAAACCAGTTGGGCGGAAGAAAGAGGGGGCGGATTCTACCGCAAAGGTCGCAATCAGGCATATGAAGGTCGGTCATGAGGCTGACAAATGGCCTTCATCCAGTTTTTCCATCACGCCAGGCTTGCGGCATGCCGTCCGGCGACGTAGCCGAAGGTCATGGCCGGGCCCAGGTTGATGCCGCCGGACGGGTAATGACCGCCCAGCGGACTGGCCATGTCGGTGCCTGCGGCGTACAGCCCGGCAATGGGTCGGCCCTGGTCATCCAGCACCCGGGCATGGCCGTCGGTGCGCAGCCCGGCGAAGGTGCCGAAGCAGCCCGGCTGTACCTTCACCGCATAGAACGGGCCGTGCTCGATAGGCGCCACGCAGGGGTTCGGGCCCTTGTGGCTGGCGTCGCCGCTGCGGCGGTTGAAGGGGGTGCTGCCACGCCCGAACTGCGGGTCTTGGCCCAGGCGTGCATGACGGTTGAACTCGGCGACGGTGGTGGCCAGGCCTACCGGATCGATGCCGCAGGCCGTGGCCAGCGCTTCCAGCGTATCGCCGCGTTTCAGGTAGCCGTTGCGGATATGCGGCGACAACGGCACTGGCGCCGGGCGAGCGAAGCCCAGGCCATAGCGCCGCTGGAAGCGGTGATCGCAGATCAGCCAGGAGCAGGCTTCCTGATCCTCGGGGATGGCCTTGAGCATGGCATCGACATAGTCGTAGTAGCCGCCGGCTTCGTTGACGAAGCGCTGACCGCTGCGCAACACGCCGATGAGGCCGGGCTTGCCACGGTCGATGATGTGCGGAAAGTGGCCGAAGCTGCCGTCGGGGTAGGGCACCTTCGATACGGGAGCCCAGGCCACCGGTGAGCGCAGGTCGTCGGCGACCAGGCCGCCCGCCGCTTCGCCCAGACGCAGGCCGTCGCCGGAGCAACTGGCTGGCGGCAGGGCGAGATTGTCGTGGCCGCTGTTGTCGCGCGGGAACAGCGCCTTGCGCCGCACCGGGTCGTTGGGAAAACCGCCAGCGGCCAGCACCACGGCTTTGGCGTTGATGCGCATGAGCTGACCGGCGTGCCGCACGAGGGCGCCACGCACGACTCCTTCTTCGATGACCAGCTCCTGCGCGGGGGCGGACTCGATCATCCGTACACCAAGATCCTGCGCCGAGCGGGCCAGGCGGGCGATCAGCGCTACGCCATTGACCAGGTGCATGGCGCGGCCATGGCGGGCCAGGTGGTAGAGGTGAGTGGTGAAGCGGCGGATCACGTGGAGCAACGCCTTGGGCGAGCGGGTCATGTTGAGGAAGGCGGCGAGATCCGCTCCGGCCATGATCGGCATGCCCATGAAGGAGGTTTCGCGCATGGTCTTGCGCAGCCTCGGCAGCAGGTCGAGCACTTCGCGACCGTCGTAGGGCGCGGCGATCACCTGGTGTCCACCGGTGGCCGCACCGGGGGTATCGCCATGCATGTCGGGGATGCCATTGCCGTCGACGAACTGCAGCGCGGTGTGCTGCTCGAAGAACGCCACCATGTCCGGGCAGTTTTCCAGGAAAGCATCGACCAGCTCGGGACGGTAGTGCTCACCGAGCTCGTTGCGCAGGTAGGTACGCGGCTGTTCGATGTCCTCGTCGATGCCGGCGCGCCTGGCCAGCGGATTGCGCGGCACCCACATCCAGCCGCCGGACCAGGCGGTGGCACCACCGAGCACGGGCTCCTTCTCGACCAGGATCACCCGTTGGCCCAGATGGGCAGCACTGACTGCGGCGGCCAGGCCGGCGGCGCCGGAGCCGACGACGAGCAGGTCGCATTCGATGGAACTGGCCACGGTGGGCTCGGCCGACATGGGCGTCTCTCCTGTTGCAGCCCCCGATGGGTGGCTGTTTTTGTGTTTCTGGAACTTGGTTCCATATTTTATATCGACACACTGTCGCCGCCAAGCCTGGATGTCTCGCTCAGCCAG
The DNA here is from genome assembly GCA_045291465.1 of Ectopseudomonas oleovorans. Taxonomy (GTDB): domain Bacteria; phylum Pseudomonadota; class Gammaproteobacteria; order Pseudomonadales; family Pseudomonadaceae; genus Aquipseudomonas; species Aquipseudomonas oleovorans_B. The sequence goes on from CP152345.1 coordinate 1,356,651, forward strand.
GGCCGGCCAGCCGGGCAGCGCTCGTCAGGCTCAGGGCTGAGCGATGCCCACCGAGTCCGGGGAGACTTCGATGGCCCTGGCCTTGTACAGCGACCAGGCAGTTACCGATTGCCAGCGCTTGAGGAAGGCTTCGGCCTCGGCGCCGTGAATGTTCAGGCTCTGGGTGCCGGCATTGCTCAGGAACCTCTGGAAGTCGGTGCTGGCCACCGCCCTGGAGTAGGCTTCGGTGAGCGTGCGCTTGATCTCGTCTGGGGTGTCGCGGCGCACGAAGACCCCGTAGAACGGCCCCCATGGCAGGTACTCGGCAATGCCCGGCAGGGCTTCGGTGATCGGCGCTACAGCCGGTAGTTCGGGATGCGCTTGCCGGGCGACCACCGCCAGCGCCCTGAGCTGGCCGCTGCGCAACGATTCCCTGGCCGAAGCCAGGGTGATCGGCATGAAGTCGATGCGCCCCTCGCGCAGGGCGCTGATCCCGGGGCCGTCGCCACCGAAGGGCACTACATCGAGGACGAAGGCATCCACGGCGTTGATCATCGCATGCACCGTGCCCGGCAGGCCGCCGGGGCCCGTGCCGCCCATGCGCAGGCTGCCGGGATTGGCCCTGGCTGCCGCCAGCAGCTGCGCCATGGACTGCCATGGGCTGTCGCTGCGCACGGCGATCAGTGCGGTGTTCTGGGCAATGATGTTGATCGGCTGGAAGTCGCCATAGTCGAATTCGGCCAGGCCCATTACCGGGTAGAGTTGTGGGTTCTCGGCGCCGAGCAGCAGCGTGTATCCATCTGCCCGCTGGCTCAGTACGTGCCGGCTGCCGGTGACGGCCGAGTTGCCGCGCCAGTTCATCAGCTCGATCTGCTGGCCCAGCGCCTGTTCGGCCAGGGGCGTCAGTGCGCGCATCAGGTTGTCGGTGGCTCCGCCCTTGCCCCAGGGGATCACGGCCCTGATCTTGCGCTCGGGATAATCGGCCTGTGCCGTCGGCCAGGCGGCCAGGGCACAGAGAGCGAGAACCGCGCACAGGCATCCTGTTCTTGTCATGTGGTCAATTCCTGGGGCTGTGTGGAAGGGGGCGGTCAGGTGCGGAAGCGGGCGATCTGCATCTGCAGTTCGCCGCCCAACCTGGCCAGTTCGGCGCTGGATAGCGCGGTCTGTTCGGTGGCGCTGGCGCTCTGTTCGCTGATGCCGCGTACGTTGTCGAGGCTGCGATTGATCTCCTGCGCGACCGCGCTCTGCTGTTCGGCGGCGCTGGCGATCTGCTGGTTCATCTGTTCGATGAGGGCCACGGCCTGGTTGATCCGCCCCAGCGTCTGGCCGGCGACCTCGACGCCGGCCACCGCGCTCTGGCTCAGTTGCTGACTGGTCTGGGTCTGGTTCACGGCCTGTTGCACGCGTTGTTGCAGGCGTTCGATCAGTGCTTCGATTTCGCGGGTGGAGTCCTGAGTACGGCGCGCCAGGCCGCGTACTTCGTCGGCGACCACGGCGAAGCCACGGCCCTGTTCACCGGCGCGTGCGGCCTCGATGGCGGCGTTCAGCGCGAGCAGGTTGGTCTGCTCGGCTACCGACTTGATCACGTCGAGCACGCTGCCGATTCGCTGGCTTTCTTCATGTACCTGGTCGACCGTCTGCTCGGTACGCACCACTTCGTCGGCCAGGTGCTCGATCTGGCCGATCACCTGACGCACCAGTCGGTCGCCTTCGCGTGCCTGCCGCTCCGCCTGCTGAGCTGCCTGGGAAGCCTGTTCGGCATCACCGGCTACCTGTTGCACGCTGCCGACCATCTGCTGCATGGCGCAGGCGGTCTGGCCGGACTCCTGGCTTTGCTCCTGCACACCGGCGCGGGTCTGTTCGCTGACTGCCGAGAGCTCTTCGGCGGCTGCCGCGATCTGGCTGGCGCTGCCGCCGATCTGGCCGATCAGCTCACGCAGGCTGTCGCGCATTTCCTGCAAGGCGGCCAGGAGCAGACCGACCTCATCGCGGCGCATGGGCAGGCGCGCACCGTTGAGGTCGCCGGATGCGACCTGCTGGGCCAGTTGCAGGCAGTCGCGCAGGGGCGTGACGATCATTCGGCGAATCAGCCAGCTGGCCATGAAACCGAGCAGCAGGGCGATCAGGGTGAGCAGAGCCAGGCCTTGCAGCGACTGCGTGTTCTGCCGGTGCATGTCCGCCTGTTGCTGGCGCAGCACTTCTTCGCCCTGCTGCAGCATGCGCTGCGCCAGTTCGGTCAGTTCGGCGCTGCTCTGCTGTTCGGCCTCCAGGCTGCGGCGGTAATGGTCGAAGGACTCGCGGTAGTCATCCAGTGCACGCAAGGCTTCGTCGAGGGACGCCTGCTGCAAGGCGGGCAGTTGGGCGCGCAGTTGCTGGGCGGTCGCGGTCATCGCATCGAAGCGCTCCTGCCAGTGGCTGGCCTGTTCAGCCGTGCCGTGCTGAATGAACTGGCTCTCGGCCAGGCGCAGGCGTAACAGGTCGCGGGCCAGCTGGTTGGCCCCCTCCGCCTGGTTGACGCTTTCGTCTGAGCGGCTTTCGCCATCGAACAACTGGTCGCGGATCGAGTTCAACTGATCCTGGGCGACCATCTCGAACTGGATCAGCGCTTCCTCGGCGCGAATCGCCATACCGGTCTGCGTGGAGGCCGCTTTCGCCTGTGTCTTTCGCAGATGCTCGAAGCGCTGCTGGTAGGCGTCGTTACCGTTGCGCAGGGTATCCAGTTGCGCGCTGGTGTCATCGAGACGATTCAACTGTTCGGCGATCACGGCATGCTGAGCCGTGACCTTGTCGTGCAGGCCGGCCAGCGGCGCGAGCAGGTGCTCCTTTTCCAGCAGGCGCAGTTGCAGGATCTGCTGCTGCAACGTGGCGACCTCGCTGGAGTGTTCGGCGTGGCGCAGGATATCGCTGGCGGTGCGCCAGCCTCCGAGGGCGACCGCCAGGGTCAGCAGGAGCACGAGAGAAAAGCCCAGCAGGAGCTTGTGACCGACCTTGAGGTCGGCGGTGCGTTCGATCATCCAGCGCATGGTGGTAATTCCTCGAACCGGTTGCATATGAAAAACGCCGGGAGCGATCCTGATGTCGCTCACGGAGGCCCTGGGATGGTCACCTCGGGTGGCGTAAAAAAAGCCCGTCACGAGGACGGGCAGAAGGTGCCGTAACACATAGGAGTCAATCGGTTAACAATGCCGCCGGCTGCTTACAGGATCGACAGCGGGTAGTTGATGATCAGACGGTTCTCGTGCAGATCCTGGCCGACGTCGCGGCGCACGTCGGAGTTGCGCCAGCGGATGCTCAGGTTCTTCAGCGTGCCTTCCTGGATGGTGTAGGCCAGTTCGGACTCGCGGCCCCACTCTTCGGCGTTGTCACGGTTGGCGGTCTTGATGTTGTCGCCGCTGACGTAGCGGTTCATCAGGGTCAGGCCCGGGATGCCGAGGCCGGCGAAGTTGTAGTCGTGGCGAATCTGCCAGGAGCGCTCTTGCGGGTTGTCGTAGCTGTTGGTGAAGCCGTCGTTGACCAGGGTGCCGCCGCTGGCGCCGTCGATACGCATGAACTTGGTATCGCCGCTGAGCTTCTGGTAGGCCAGCATGAAGCTGTTGTTGCCGGTCTTGGCGGTGAGGGCGGCCTGATAGACCTTGTTGTCCAGCTTGCCGGCCTTGGCCGAGCCTTCTTCCTTGCCGTTGACGTAGCCGAGGTTGGCGCCCAGCACCCAGTCGCCGACCGGCTGGCTGTGAGTCAGTTGCACGTAGCTCTGCTTGTAGACGTCTTCCAGGCGGGCGTGCCAGACGCCGACCATGGTGTTGTTGCCGTTGAAGCGGTATTCGCCACCGGCGAAGTTGAAGTCGTCACCCTTCACGCCACCGAAGGACATGTCTTCGCGGCTGGCGTCGTTGCGCTGGCTGTTCTTCCAGAACTGGCCGCCGTAGAGGGTCAGGCCGTCGATCTCGTTGGAGGTCAGCTGGGCGCCCTGGAAGGTTTGCGGCAGGGAGCGACCGTCGTCGGCGCGCAGGATCGGCAGGACGGCGAACCACTCGCCGACCTTCAGTTCGGTCTTGGAAACCCTGGCCTTGGCGGCGACGGCGGTACGGCCGAACTGGTCGGCGGCTTCGCCGTCGTCATGGATCGGCAGCAGTTGGGTGTTGGCGGCGCCACGGTTGCCGTCGAGCTTGATGCTGTACAGGCCGAGCACGTCGAGGCCGAAGCCGACGGTGCCTTCGGTGAAGCCGGAGCGGGCGTCGAGGATGAAGCTCTGGGTCCAGCCTTCGGCCTGGCCCTGGCGCTCACCCTGGATCAGCGGATCGGTGCCGTTGAGGTAGTTGCGGTTGAAGTAGTAGTTGCGCAGGTTCAGCGAGACCTTGGCGTCCTCGACGAAACCGGCAGCGTGGGCCCCGGTGGGCAGAGCAGCGATGACGGACAGGGCCAGTGCGCTGGGCAGCAGGCGGGTGATGGTGGTTTTCATTGTTTTTCTTCCTGTGTTGTCGTTTTTCAGGGTGCACGACCCCCTCCGCGCAGGCAGATACGCAAAAGAGGGGGCGGCGCCGGTTCTACCGGCGCGGGTGCTTCAGACCGGGATCAGGGCTTGGCGATGCCAACCGAGTCCGGGGAGATTTCGATGGCCTTGGCCTTGTACATCGACCAGGTGGTGACCGACTGCCAGCGCTTGAGGAAGGCTTCGGCTTCTGCACCGCTCAGGTTCAGGCTCTGCGCACCGAAGTTCTTCAGGAAGCCCTGGAACTCCTCGTTGGCAACGGCCTTGGCATAGGCATCGACCAGTTTCTGCTTGACGTCGTCCGGGGTGTCCTTGTGCACGAAGGCGCCCCAGAACGGGCCCCACGGCAGGTACTCGGCGATGGCTGGCAGATCCTGGGTGATCGGCGCGACGCCCGGCAGTTCCGGAGTCTCTTCGGTGGCGAACACGGCCAGGGCCTTCAGCTTGCCGCTACGAACCAGTTCGCGGGCAGCCGCCAGGCTCAGTGGCATGAAGTCGATGTGCTTGCCCATCAGTGCGGTGATGCCGGGGCCGTCGCCACCGAAGGTCACTTCACGCACTTTCAGTTCATCCACCGCATTGATCATCGCGCTGACGGTGCTCGGCAGGCCGCCGGCGCCAGTGGAGCCCATGCGCAGGGTGTCCGGATTGGCCTTGGCCGCGGCCAGCAGCTCGCCCATGGTGTTGAACGGCGCGTCGGCGTTGGCGGCGATCACCACCACGTTCTGGCCGATGATGTTGACCGGGTAGAAGTCGGCGTAGTCGAAGTCGGCCAGTTTCAGCACCTTGTACAGCTGCGGGTTTTCCGCGCCGAGCAGGATGGCGTAGCCGTTCGGGCGTTGCTGCATGACGTAGGAACTGCCGATCACGGCGGTGCCGCCCGGGCGGTTGTTGAGGATGAACTTGCCGCCCAGCTCCTTCTCCACGTAGGGAGTCAGGCTGCGCATCACGTTGTCGGTGGCACCACCGGCACCCCAGGGGATGACCGCCTGGATGCTGCGCTCGGGGTATTCGGCGTGTGCCGGCAGGGCCATGGTCAGAGCGCTAAGGCCGAGGGCGGCGCCGGTCAAAAGGGACTTGAACATCTGGACTCTCCATCGCTTGTTGTTGTGAGCCCCTGTCGAGGTCGGGGCCACCTTTATGATCCTGTCCACGCTCCGTTGCGTGTCTTCCCACCAGGGCGGGTTGCAGCGCGTGGGCGCGTGAACAGGCGCGTCTTGCCTGTTTGTCAGCCGCGCGCGGAGGCGGGGCTGAACTTGCTCTTGATCTTCTTCAGCAGTGGCGTGTTACCCAGCAGGATCAGCACCACGGCGCTGGTCAGGATCAGCGACAGGGGGCTGGTGACCAGGCCCTGCAGCAGTTCCACCGGGTTGTCGCCGGCCGACGACATGGCCTGACGGTACGAGGTGTCCATCAGCGGGCCGAGGATGGCGCCGAGGATGATCGGGCCCATCTGGAAACCGAATATCTTCAGGATGTAGCCGAGCAGGCCGAAGCCAAGCATCCAGTACACCTCGGTCATGCTGCTGTTGATCGAGTAGGTACCGACCACGCAGAGCACCAGGATCAGCGGGATCAGCACGGCCTTGGGCATCTCGACGAACTTGGCGAAGAGCTTGATGCCCATCAGGCCGAAGATCAGCAGGAAGATGTTGGCCAGCAGCAGGTTGCCCACGGTGAAGTAGAAGATGTGCGGGTTCTCCACCATCAGCATCGGGCCGGGGTTCAGGCCATGGATCACCAGTGCGCCGATGATCACCGCCGTGACCGCGTCACCCGGCATGCCGAGGGTCAGCATGGGCACGTAGGCACCACCGACGGCCGCGCTGTTGGCGGTTTCCGGAGCCACCAGGCCTTCATAGGCACCCTGGCCGAACGGTTTGGTCGGGTTCTTCACGGTGCGCTTGGCGTGGTCGTAGGCCATCAGCGCGGCGATGTCGCCGCCGACGCCGGGGAGCACGCCGACCACCACGCCGATGATCGAGGTACGGATCGACAGCGGCAGGAACTTGAGCATCATGGCGAAGGACGGAACGATCTTGTCCACCACCTGGCGAGTTACCGGCGTTTCCAGGTTGTGCAGCTGATAGAACAGTTCGGCGACGCCGAACAGGCCGATCATCAGCACCACGTAATGGATACCGCCCATCAGATCGACCTGACCGAGGGTGAAACGCCCCGCGGCGGTCACCGGATCCATCCCGACCAGGCCGATCACCGCGCCCAGCGCAGCAGCGAAGATGCCCTTGGCCAGCGAGCCTTCGGCGAGGCTGCCGACCAGCAACAGGCCGATGGCCGCGACCAGGAAGTAGTCGCGCGGGGCGAACTTCAGGGCGAGGTCGCCGATCACCGGGGCCGCGCTGGCCAGCATGATGGTACCGACGATGCCGCCGACCACCGACATCACGGTGCTCAGGCCGATGGCGCGTCCCGCTTCACCCTGCTTGGCCAGCGGATAACCGTCGAAGGACGTGGCGACCGAAGAGGGGCCGCCGGGGATGTTCAGCAGGATGGCGCTGCGTGAGCCGCCATAGACGCCGCCGATGAAGATGCCGACGATCAGTGCCAGGGCGTCGTTGACGTCCCAGGAGAAGGTGAAGGACACCAGGATGGACACTGCCATGGTCACCGACAGGCCCGGAATGGCGCCGATGTAGATGCCGGCGAAGGTACCCAGCGCCGTCAGCATCAGGAGCTGCGGGTCGGTCCAGGCCATCAGCAGGTAGGAAAAGTTGTCGCTCATCTCGGGTGCCTCGTTATGGCAGGTAAACGCTGAAAGCCAGGGTGAACAGCAGGTAGATCACTGCCAGCAGCACCGCTGCCACCAGTACCGCACCTGCGACCCTGCCATTGCGCAGGTAGACGATCGAGAGCACCAGGAAAACGAAGGTGCTGACGTAGAAACTGGCCCACTGAATGGCGGCCAGGTAGATCACTGCCAGACCGAGGAAGATCAGGGTGCGCTTGGGGAAATGTTCGTGGGCGAACTGGCGCGCCGAATCCAGCCAGCCGTGGCTGTCGGGTTTGGCCTTGCCGATCAGTTCGCAGCCGATTTTGATCACCGAGAGCAGCATGATCAGGCCGACGCCCAGGGGAAAGGCGCCCGGCGAGTTGACCGAGGAAAAACCGGAAATATCGTAGGCCAGGTAGAGGATGGCCAGTGTCAGAGCCAGTAGCATCGCGCAGAAGGTGCGCTCGCCGACCAGCATTTTTTCTGTCTTGTTCATTGTCGCTCCGACAGGTGAGGAAACCGACGGGTCAGTGTCGTCGTCAGGCCGCGCGAGCGGACTGCAACCGTGGAATCAGGATAGAGACGAGATACGACCAGAGGCTGGTGGATTCGCTGTCGGCGTGCGTCGCCAGTGTGGGCAGGGCGATGGGCGACAGGGATGACCAGTCATCGAGCAGAGGACTGGCTGGAGTGCAGGCAGCGACCGCATGGGGCGCTGGAGTTGCCGGGGCACGCAGGTGCTTGGGCTGTGGCATGACTTATCGACCTTCTTATATTTATTGGCTGCTGAAATGTTCGAAGCGCAATGGCACCAGGCAGGAATGCGCGTCGTCTCAGGCGTGGTCGGAATAGTGAGCCGACCCTCCCGGCCATTTCAATTCGTTAAACGGGGTTCTGTTCGATAACCGAACAAGAACGAACCGGTTAGTACATTTGCACTGGCGTCGGCAGTATGTCGTGTCCAGGTTCGTGCTTCCAGAGTTTCAGGCAGTTCGCTGGCTCGCTTCCGTGCGGCGTTGTCTCTTAGAATCGGCGCAAAATTTTCAGGAATGCCCCATGGCCGGCAGTCAGATCGAACGCGCGCTCAGCCTTATCGAAAGCCTCACTCGTGAACCTGGCGGCATGCCCATGCAGAGCCTGGCCGACGAACTGGCGATTCCCAAGAGCGCCACGCACCGCATGCTCGCCGAGCTGATCCGTCTGGGTTACGTGCGCCAGGATCCGCAAACCAGTCGCTATCGCCTGTCGACCAAACTGGTGGCCCTGGGCTTTCGCTACCTGGCCAGCAGCGGTGCGGATGTGGTGCAGCCGATTCTCGATCGCCTGGCCGAGAGTAGCGGCGAGCTCGTACGCCTTGGCGTGATCGAGGGCGAGCGGCAAACCTGGATCGCCAAGAGCCAGGGCGCCCGCTCCGGCCTGCGCTACGACCCGGACATGGGCCGCGATGCACCGCTGTTCTACACCGCATCCGGGCATGCCTGGCTGGCCAGCATGAGCGACGCCGAGGCGCTGGAACTGGTGGCGCGGCAGGGCATTGCCGACCCTGCCGAGTTCGGTCCGAATGCCCCTCGTGACGAGCACGAACTGCTGCAACGCCTGGCCCAGGCTCGCCAGCAGGGTTATGCCTGGGTCATGGAAAGCTCGTCCCTGGGCACCGCAGCGCTGGCCGCCGTGGTGCATGACCCGCGTGATGGTCGGGTGATCGGCGTGCTCAGCATCGCCGGCCCGAGCGCACGTCTGCCGCTTGCGCGCATGCACGAGTTGGCGCCAGAGCTGCTGGCCGCCGCTGCAGAGCTCTCCGCTGCGAGCCCCGCCTCCGAGCTGTTCGCCTGAGCGGCCAAAAGCGGCGATACCCCACCCCCGCAGGAGCGGCTTCAGCCGCGAATCGGCGGTCTTGGCGGCTGAAGCGAGATGCCGCCCACTCGCTCCCGGCAACGGCTTGATGCGAGGCTTGCGCGCACCCGCGCGCCGCTCGTCTGCACAGCCCAGAGCGGCGATACCCCAGCCTCGTAGGATCGGCTTCAGCCGCGAATCAGCGGCCTAGGTGGCTGAAGCGGCATGTCGTCCAGCCGCTCGCGCAGTGATCGATGATCGTGAATGCGCGTCTGCATTTTCGTCTTGCGTAAAATTTGGAACTAAGTTCTAAATATTAAAAGGCGTGCGTCGGAAGCATCCGGTGTACCCGCGCGAGAACGACAACAAGAGGATCACCGCGTGACTTCCCCTTGCGTATTGCGCTGATCGGCGCCGGTGTCATGGGCCGGCAGCACTATCAGCACCTGCAACATCTCGACGAGGCGCAACTGTGCGCCATCGCCGATCCTGGCCCGCAGGCCGCCGACTTCGCCGCCGAGTGTGGCGTGCCGTATTTCGCCGATCATCGGCAGATGCTGGAGCAGGCCAGGCCCGAGGCGGTGATCGTCGCCAATCCCAATGCGTTGCACGTCAGCACGGCGTTGGACTGCATCGCAGCCGGCGTGCCGGTGCTGTTGGAGAAACCGGTCGGCGTGCACCTGGACGAGGTACGCGAGCTGGTCGCTGCCAGCGAGCGCAACGGTGTGCCGGTGCTGGTCGGTCATCACCGGCGGCACAACCCGCTGATCGCCCGTGCGCGCGAGCTGATCGAACAGGGTGTGCTGGGCCGGCTGACCACGGTGACGGCGCTGTGGCAGTTGCAGAAGCCCGACAGCTACTACGACATCCCCTGGCGCCGCGAGGCTGGAGCCGGGATGCTGCTGACCAACCTGATCCACGACCTCGACCTGTTGCGTCACCTGTGCGGTGAAGTGCGGCAGGTGCAGGCCATCACCAGCAACGGCGTGCGCGGCTTCGCCAACGAGGACAGCGCCGCCGTGCTGTTGCAGTTCGAAGGCGGTGCGTTGGGCAGCCTGACCGGCTCCGACGCGGTCGCCGCGCCCTGGAGCTGGGAGCTGGACTCGGGTGAGAACCCGGTTTATCCGCGTCAGACGGATCAGCCCTGCTACCTGCTTGCCGGCACCCGTGGTGCGTTGAGCATTCCCCAGCTCAAGCGCTGGCATTACGCCGAGGAGGGTGCCGGCTGGCACCAGCCGTTGCTACAGGTGCACGAGCCGTTCGAGGCCGATGAGGCCTTGCGTCGCCAGTTGCAGCATTTCGTCCAGGTTGCCCGTGGCCTGGTTAAGCCGCTGGTCAGCGCCGCCGATGCCGGCCGCACCCTGGCACTGGTCGAAGCTATCCGTCAGGCGGCCGAGAGCGGCCAGGCCTGTAACCCTGAAATCATCTGAGAGGGCGTCTACAAATTGCTGCGCTCGGCCATGCTGCGTTGAAAGCAGTCTCAAAATGCTCATGTACTACTCGTACACTCCGCCTTTTCGACTGCTTTCGCCTTGCTTGACCTTCGCTCGCTGCTTTGTAAACACCCTCTAAACACGAGAATCATCATGAGCGAACGTATTCTGTCCCTGGCTGCCCTGACCGTACTCGAAGTGTCGCCGCCGGAAATGGTCGAGGTGGCCGCACGCGCCGGTTACAGCCACGTGGGGTTGCGCCTGGTGCCGGCAACCGCCGAAGAGCACCACTTCCCGCTGATGGCCGATGCCGGGCTGCGTGCACAAACCCTCAAGCGCCTGAGCGATACCGGGATCAAGGTGGCGGATATCGAAATCCTGCGCCTGAAACCGGAAACCCGGGTCAGCGACTTCGAGGCCATCTTCGAGGTGGGTGCCGAGTTCGGGGCCACTGACGTATTGATTGCCGGCAATGACCCGGATGAAGCGCGGTTGACCGAGAACTTCGCGGCAGTCTGCGACCTGGCCGCGCCATTCGGCCTGTTCCCGCACCTGGAGTTCATGCCCTGGACCAACGCGCGCGACCTGACTCAGGCCAGGCGCATCGTCGAGGCGGCCAACCGCCCCAATGGCTGCGTTCTGGTCGATGCCTTCCACTTCGACCGCTCCGGCTCGAGCCTGGCGGATCTGGCGCAGGTTCCGGCCGAGCGCATGCGCTATGCGCAGCTGTGCGATGTCAACGGCCCGCGCCCGGACGATATGGACGAGATTCTGCGTCAGGCGCGCAACGAACGGCGTTTCCCTGGTGATGGCGACAGCGACCTGCTCGGGCTGCTGCGTGCCCTGCCGCCGACCATCGCCCTGAGCCTGGAGATCCCCACTCGCCAGTTGCTCGAACAGGGTGTCAGCGCGCTGGAGCGGGCGCAGATGGCCATGGACAAGACCCTGCGGTTGCTGACGCAGGTTTAGCGTCTCGATGCCGCCTGTCACCCGTGGGGCAAATACTGTCACGCGGGTCATAGGCGGCTGGATAGGGAGATCTGTATAGTTAGCTACCTATCTATGGTTCCGCGGCTTGCCGCATCCCGAGTACTCAATGAGCTCCAAACCGCTGTCCGGCGTCAATCATCCACTCAAGGGCATTGCGCTGATGGTGCTGGCGACCTTTCTGTTCGCCAGCCATGATGCGATTTCCAAGTACCTGTCCGGCTTTTACCCGATCATCCTGATCGTCTGGGCGCGCTACGTTGTGCACACCCTGCTGATGGCCGGCATCTTCCTGCCGCAGTCCGGTTTGCGCGTGCTGCGCACCAAAAGGCCAGGCCTGCAAATGCTGAGGGCACTCAGCCTGCTTTCCGTGAGCCTGCTGTTCACCACCGGTCTGATGTTCATGCCACTGGCCGAGGCGACCTCGGTGATCTTTCTCGCGCCCCTGCTGGTGACCGCTCTGTCGGTGCCGTTGCTGGGCGAGAGGGTCAGTGTGGGGCAGTGGATTGCGGTGATAGTCGGCTTCGTTGGCGTGATGATCATCGTCCACCCGGGGGGCGATCTGTTCACCCCGGCGGTTCTGCTGCCGCTGAGCGCGGCGCTGTGTTTCAGCCTCTATCAGATTCTGACCCGACGCCTGAGTACCGTGGACAGTGCCACCACCAGCAATTTCTTCGCCGGGCTGGTCAACACGCTGGTGATGAGCCTGCTGGTGCCATTCTTCTGGCAGGTACCGAGCGTCATGCACGGGTTGATGATGCTGGCGCTGGGTGGTTGCGGCATGGCGGCACACCTGCTGCTGACCCATTCCTTCCGCTATGCGGCGCCAGCGCTGCTGGCGCCCTTCGGCTACGTGCAGATCATCTTCGCCGGTCTGCTCGGCCTGCTGGTGTTCGGTCACATGCCCGATGCCATCGCCCTGGTCGGCATCGCCATCATCTGCCTGAGCGGCCTGGCGGCGGCCTGGACGCAACGCAAGGGCTGATGTGGGACGCGTGCCCGGCGAGCGGTTCCGGCCGGCAGGCAGCACGAAGGTTCCGAGAGAGGCCTTGTCGATTGGGTGTGTCGAAATCACGGGCTGACGGCACGCATGCCGTCGTTGCGGCCGGCGTCCTGCGACTGGGTCGCTGGCGTCAGGAGCCCAGGTCGGCAGGTCAGCAGGGGCGAGCTGCGAGTCGTGCTCGGGCGGGGCTACCGGCAGACAGGCCACACGTGGCGGGGCGCCTGCTTGTGCAGGGCCTGCGTTGCTGGGCGGCACTGCGGGGCACGGAGGCAGGTTCGCTGGCCTGAGGTGGCGACCCGGTTCGCTGTCCGGTTCACGCTGCGTTTCGGGTCGAAGAGGCGTCAATCGCGCAAATCGGTGTTTTGTTCGTTAATCGAACACAAAACTAACTGGTTCGTACATTTTGAATTGCTGGGCAATTGCCACAGACGAATAATCACGCGTGCCACGAAAGCAAGGCGTACGGCCGATTGCGTGCCGGGACGAATCCCCGCGTATTGCTCGATCCATTTCAAAGGTGCGGGCTGGCGAGCCGGCGCCAACAATAAGGAACACTAGCATGCAGCGTTCAATTGCCACCGTTTCCCTCAGCGGTACTCTGCCCGAGAAGCTCGAAGCCATCGCCGCCGCCGGCTTCGATGGTGTGGAAATCTTCGAGAACGACCTGCTCTATTACGACGGCAGCCCCAGCGAGATCCGCAAGCGGTGTGCCGACCTGGGCATTGCGATCACCCTGTTCCAGCCGTTCCGCGATTTCGAAGGCTGTCGCCGAGACCGCCTGCAACGCAACATCGACCGCGCCGAGCGCAAGTTCGACCTGATGCAGGAGTTGGGCACCGACCTGGTGCTGGTGTGCAGCAATGTCGCTGCCGACTCTCTGGGTGACGAGGAAATCCTCGTCGATGACCTGCGCCTGCTGGGCGAGCGTGCTGGCGCGCGCGGCCTGCGCATCGGCTACGAAGCCCTGGCCTGGGGACGTCACGTCAATACCTATCAGCAGGTGTGGAACCTGGTGCGCCAGGCCGACCACCCGGCCGTCGGGGTGATCCTCGACAGCTTCCATACCCTCTCGCTCAAGGGCGACCCCAGCGCCATCGCCGACATTCCCGGCGACAGGATCTTCTTCGTGCAGATGGCCGATGCACCGATCCTGGCCATGGATGTGCTGGAGTGGAGTCGTCACTTTCGCTGTTTCCCCGGGCAGGGCGAGTTCGACCTGGCCGGGTTCCTCGCGCCGATCCTGCGCACCGGCTATCGCGGCCCGCTGTCGCTGGAAATCTTCAACGATGGCTTCCGCGCCGCGCCGCCACGGCAGAATGCCGCCGACGGTCTGCGCTCGCTGCTCTACCTCGAGGAAAAGACCCACAAGCGCCTGCTGAAAGAGGGGCACCCGATCGAGCCGGGCGTGCTCTTCACGCCGCCTTCGGCGCATCGTTACGACGGTGTGGAGTTCCTCGAGTTCGCCGTCGACGAAGCCGTCGGCGCCCGTCTATCCGGCTGGCTGGAGCGTCTGGGTTTCGCCCATGCCGGCCAGCATCGCTCCAAGGATGTCAGCCTGCTGCGTCAGGGCGACATCAACATCGTGCTCAACGCCGAACCCTATTCCTTCGCGCACAACTTCTTCGAGTCGCATGGCCCATCGCTGTGCGCCACGGCGCTGCGCGTGAAGAATGGCGCAGAGGCGCTGCAACGCGCCTGTGATTATCGCGGCCAGCCCTATCGTGGCCTGGTCGGCCCCAACGAGCGGGAAGTTCCCGCCGTGCGTGCCCCCGATGGCAGCCTGATCTATCTGGTCGAGCAGGCCGGCGAGGGGCAGACCATCTATGACACCGACTTCAGCCTCAACCCCGCCGCCCAGGCCACTGGCGGATTGCAGCGTATCGATCACATGGCTCTGGCGCTGCCGGCCGACTCGCTGGACAGCTGGGTGCTGTTCTACAAGAGCCTGCTGGACTTCGAGGCCGATGACGAAGTCGTCCTGCCCGACCCCTACGGCCTGGTGAAAAGCCGCGCGATCCGCAGCCGTTGCAGCTCGATTCGCCTGCCGCTGAACATCTCGGAAAACCGCAACACCGCCATTGCCCATGCGCTGTCCAGCTATCAGGGCTCCGGCGTGCACCACATCGCGTTTTCCTGCGAGGACATCTTCGCCGAGGTGGCGCGTGCCAAAGAGGCGGGCGTGCCGCTGCTGGAAATTCCGCTGAACTACTACGATGATCTGGCGGCGCGCTTCGACTTCGACGACGAGTTCCTCAGCGAGCTGGCCTATTACAACGTGCTGTACGACCGCGATGCTCAGGGGGGCGAGCTGTTTCACGTCTACACCGAGCCATTCGAGGAGCGCTTCTTCTTCGAGATCATCCAGCGCAGGAATGGCTATGTCGGCTATGGCGCAGCCAACGTCGCGGTGCGCCTGGCAGCCATGGCCAAGGCGCGCAGCGGCGCGGCGAAGAAACCGCGGCTCTGATCGTGAGGCGGCGGTGCTCCTGTGGGGCGCCGCTGCCCAGAGTCTGTGCGGCCTGCCATAATCCGTTCCATCCATACCTATAAAAAAGATCATTGCCGTATGACTGAAGCAGCCGTAGGTCTTGCCGCCGCTCCACCAGAATCGGTGCGCAAGGCACGCAAGAACAATCCCGAGAAAACCCGCGAAAGCATCCTCCAGGCCGCCATTACCGAGTTCGTCCAGCAGGGCCTCTCCGGTGCACGGGTGGATGCCATCGCCGAGCGCACTGCTACGTCGAAGCGGATGATCTATTACTACTTCGGCAGCAAGGAGCAGTTGTACCTCGAAGTGCTGGTCAAGCTTTACGGCGATATCCGTGGCACCGAAAGCCGCCTCGACCTGGCTTCGTTGCCGCCGGCCCTGGCGATTCGTCGCCTGGTGGAGTTCACTTTCGACCACCATGATCGCAACGTCGATTTCGTGCGTATCGTCAGTATCGAGAACATCCACTACGGCGAGTACGTCAAGCAGTCGCCGGCCATCCGTCAGATGAGCAACGTGGTGCTCGATACCTTGGGCAAGACCATTCGTCGTGGCGAGCAGGAGGGTGTGTTCCGTCCCAACATTGACGTATTGGACGTGCATCTGCTGATGAGCTCGTTCTGCTTCTATCGCGTTTCCAACCGACATACCTTCGGCCATATCTTTGCCATCGACTTTCAGGGCGACGAGATCAAGCAGCGTCACAAGGAGATGATCTGCGAGGCTGTGCTGCGCTACGTGCAGCGTTAGTTCACGGTTTCTCCACGCAGGCCCCTGTCACCTCGGTGTCAGGGGCTTTTTCATGGCTTATGGTTTGGCGATGCCGACCGACTCTGGCGAGATGGATACCGCCTTGGCCTTGTACATCGACCAGGTGGTGACCGACTGCCAGCGTTTGAGGAAGGCCTCGGCGTCGTCTCCGTGGAGGTTCAGGGTCTTGGCGCCGAAGTTCTTCAGGAAAGCCTGATAGTCATCGCTCGCCACCGCGTTGGCATAGGCCTTGACCAGAACCTGCTTGATCTCGTCCGGGGTGTCCTTGTGGACGAACACGCCGTAGAACGGGCCCCATGGCAGGTATTGGGCCAGCGCCGGGATGGTCTTGGTGATCGGCTCCACGCCAGGCAGTTCCGGCAATTCGTCGCTGGCGAATACCGCCAGGGCGCGGAACTTGCCCGAGGCGACCATTTCCTTGCTGGCGGCGAAGGACAGAGGCGTGAAGTCGATGTGGCCGCCCAGCAGGGCGCTGACGATCAGTCCTCACCCTGGAAGTTGACCTCACGAACCTGCAGATCTTCCACGGCGCGGAACATCGAGAACACGGTGTTCTGCAGTGCACCGACGCCGGTGCTGCCCATGCGGATGTTGCCCTCGCCCTTGCGGATGGCCTCGAGCAGGTCATCCATGGTTTTCCATGGGCTGTCGGCCAGCACGGCGATCAGCACGCTGTTCTGGGCAATGATGTTGACCGGGTAGAAGGCGCTGTAGTCGAAGTCGGCTAGGCCCATCACCTGGTACAGCTGTGGGTTCTCCGCGCCCAGCAGCAGGGTGTAGCCGTTGGGGCGTTGCTGTCTGACGTAGGTGCCACCGATGAGCGCCGTGCCGCCAGGACGGTTGGTGATGACCAGTTTGGTATCGAGCTCCTTCTCGACGTGTGCGCTCAGGCTGCGCATCACGTTGTCGGTAGCCCCGCCAGCGCCCCAGGGCACCACGGCCTGGATGCTGCGCTCAGGGTAAGCGGCGTGTGTCGGGAGGGCCATGGTGAGGGCGCCGAGGCCGAGAGCGGCGCCAGCGAGTAGTGATTTGTACATGTGGATCTTCTCCATCGGTTGTTGTTGTGAGCCCCTGTAGAGGTCGGGGCGTACCTTTGTTGCGTGTGCGTATCGATGCTCGGCGAATCTGCTGCCGGCGATGTCTGGCTAGTGGACGGGCGCCTCCTCCCGGCCGTCGCCGGCCAGGGCCAGGCCGGCGAGGTAGCCGAAGGTCATGGCGGGGCCGAGGGTGATGCCGCCGCTGGGGTAATGGCCGGCCATCACGCTGTTCATGTCGTTGCCCACGGCGAACAGCCCTGCGATGGGCTGGCCGCTCGCGTCGAGAACGCGCGCATCGGCATCGGTGCGCAGTCCGGCGAAGGTGCCCAGGCTGCCGGGATGCAGCTTCACCGCGTAGAGGCGTCCACGCAGCGGGCGCAGCGAAGGATTGGGCTGCTGCAGCACTTCGCCCTGGGCGCGGTTGTAAGTGGAGCGGCCGCGCTGGAAGTCGGGGTCTTGGCCCTGACTGGCGAAGCGGTTGAAGCGTTCGAGCGTGGCTTGCAGCGCCGCCGCATCGATGGCGCAGCGGGCTGCCAGTTCGGCGGCATCGGCCGCACTGTGCAGGTAGCCGCAGCGTTGGTAGTGGCCATCGCTGAATGGCAGTGGCTTGGCCCAGCCGATGCCGTAGCGCCAGCGCGCCCTGGCATCGCAGATCAGCCAGGCCTCGATGGGTTCGCCCACTGGTGTGGCATCGATCAGGGCGTTCATGAAGTCGTGGTAGCAGTCGGCTTCGTTGGTGAAACGCTTGCCGTCGCGGCGTACCGCGATGAAGCCGGGTTTGGCCCGATCGACCAGGTGCGGGAAGTTGCCGATGCTGCCATCGCGCCGGGGCACGCGAGAGACCGGAGCCCAGGCGCCGGCATGCGCCAGGTCGGCAGCGACCTGTGCGCCCACCGCTTCACCCAGCCTCAGCCCGTCGCCGCTGTTTTGTGCCGGGGCGGCGCTGTGATGTTCGGTGCCGTTGGGGGCGTGTGCGATCAGTTGCGCGATGCGCTGGCGATCATGGGGAAACCCACCGCAGGCCAGCACCACGCCACGTCGGGCGTTGACCCGTAGATCGCCCTGCGCCTGTTGCAGCACGGCGCCGTGGACGCGGCCCTGGTCGTGCAGCAGTTGGCGAGCGGGGCTGGCGGTGAACAGTTCGACCTGGCGATCCAGGGCGCTGCGCAGCAAGCGGGCCACCAGGGCATTGCCATTGACCAGATGCAGGCCGCGACCATGCTGCAGGCAGTCGCGCAGATGACGCAGCAGACGCCGGGCCACGTGCAGGGCGGCCCGTGGCGAGCGGCGTGAGTTGAAGAATGCGGCCATGTCGGCGCCGCCGGCGATGCCCATGCCGAACAGGCTGACGATGTCCAGCGGTGCGCGCATGCGCTTCAGCTCGGCGCCGAGCAGGCGACCGTCGAAGGGCTGCGCGCACAGCGAGCGACCACCCGCCACCGCGCCATCGCCATCGCGCATGTCCGGCATGCGGCTGCCAGAATGGAACTGCACGGCGGTGCGGCTGTGGAAGAACTCGACCATTTCCGGGCCGCGTTGCAGGTAGGCCTGCTGAAGCGCGTCGAGCTGCGGGTTATGGGTCTGTTGGCGCAGGTAGCGCTCTGGCGCATCGTCGTCCTCGCGCAACCCTTCGGCCATGGCCAGCGGGTTGCGCGGTATCCACAGCCAGCCGCCGGACCAGGCGCTGGTGCCGCCGAGTTGCCCGGCCTTTTCCGCGACCACCACGCTCAGTCCATGCTCGGCCGCGGTGACCGCTGCCGCCAGTCCGGCAGCGCCGGAACCGATGACCAGTACATCGCAGTCGAGCGTACGCATGGCCTGCCTCTTGTCGTTGTTTTGCATGGGCGAGCGAGTCC
The DNA here is from genome assembly GCA_045291465.1 of Ectopseudomonas oleovorans. Classification (GTDB taxonomy): domain Bacteria; phylum Pseudomonadota; class Gammaproteobacteria; order Pseudomonadales; family Pseudomonadaceae; genus Aquipseudomonas; species Aquipseudomonas oleovorans_B. Next base: position 1,375,255 of record CP152345.1, read on the forward strand.
TGCGCAGGAGGCGTGGCTCCTGCGTCCGAGGGAGTGACCTGGCTAACAGGTCACTGCAGGGGCGAGAAACCGGTGGGGCGCAGGATGCGCGACTCCAGGGTGACGATCGCGTCCAGTTCCCTGTTCTTGCGGCCGAAGGCTGCCCAGCGAGGGTCGGCGGCCATGGCGGCACGGCGACGGGTGCGCTCGTCGAGGCTGTCGTAGGCCCAGATGTGCACCACCTGATTGGCCTCGCCGAACTCGGTGGTGAAGAAGCCGACGAGCTGGCCCAGGTGTTCGGTCTGCACGGCCAGGGCATCGCTCTGGTAGAGCGCCAGCCAGTCGGCCATGCGCGTGGGTTTGAGGGTGTAGGTGCGCATTTCGTAGAACATGGTGTTACTCCTTGGACGTCTGCACGCGCGAGGCCAGGCGCTCGGCTACGTGGGTGGCGGCGATATAGCCGAAGGTCAGGCCGGGGCCCAGCGTGATGCCCGGACCGGGATAGGTGCCGTCCATGATCGAGTTCATGTCGTTGCCACTGGCGTACAGGCCTTCGATGGGCTCGCCATGCTTATCCAGTACGTTGGCATGCCGATCGGTACGCAGACCGCGCGCCGAGCCCAGGTCACCGGTGTGGATGGCGATGGCGTAGAACGGACCGCGTTCCAGCGGTGCCAGGCACGGATTCGGTCGATGGGCCGGGTCGCCCATGTAGCGGTTGTAGCTGTTGCCGCCTTTGCCGAAGGCGCGGTCGAGCCCTTCGCGGGCATCGCTGTTGTAGCGCTCCAGGGTCTGGCGCAGGGTGAGCGGGTCGAGGCCGATGGCCTGCGCCAGTTGCTCGATGCTCTCACCCTGCACGAGGTAGCCGGAGGCGACCAGCGCGCTATTGTCCACCGGGCTCGGTCGCGCCAGGCCCATGCCGTAGCGGCTCATCGCCGTCGCGTCGCAGATCAGCCAGCAGCGGGTGTTGCCCGTGGCGAACATGGTCTGCACGAAGTGGTGGTAGGAGTTGGATTCGTTGACGAAACGCTGCGCGGCCTGGTTGACGGCGATCACGCCCGGCTTGGCGCGGTCGGTCACCAGATGCGGGAAGCGCTCGCGCTCGCCGTTGGCGTGCACGGCCTCGGAAACCGGAGCCCAGAAGAAGTTTGCGGCCAGCCCTTCACCGGCTGCCGCATTGGCTGCTGCGCCCAGGTGCAGCGCGTCGCCGACATTGCCCGGTGGTGACATGGTCAGGTGCGGGTCGTGGCTTGGCGGGCGGAACTCGGCAGCCATGGCACTGGCGGCAAAGCCGCCCATCGCGCAGACCACACCGCCACGCGAGCGCACTTCGAGCGTGCGGCCGTCGCGGATGATCCTGGCGCCGCGCACGGCACCGTCTTCGATGATCAGCGCCTGCGCATGGCTCTCCAGCCAGAGTTCGACGCCTTTGGCGAACGCGCTGGTCGCCAGGCGCGCGATCAGCGCATTGCCTGTGGTCAGGCGGGTTCCGCGCGGGTGGTGCAGGCGATCCAGCGCGTAGCGGCTCATCAGCTTGAGGCAGTGCCACAGCGAGGCGGGCGAGCGACGGAAACTGAGGAAGTGCTGGATGTCGACGCGGTTCACCATCATGCCGCCGAACAGCAGCATGCCGGGTGGCGGCATGCGCAGCCTGGCGAAGTGCTCGCCGAGGCGGTTGCCATCGTACTCGTCGATTTCCAGCGCACGTCCGCGCTCGGTACCGCCGGGGGCGTCCGGGTAATAATCCGGCGAGTGCGGGCGCAGGCTGTAGCTCAGCTCGGTGTTGTCTTGCAGCCAGCGCAGCGCTTCATGGCCGCGCTCGATGAAGGTATCGACCAGCGCCGGGTCGTAGCCGTTACCGATCACGTGCTGCAGGTAGCTGCGCATCGCCTCGGGGCTGTCCTTGGCGCCTGCGGCCCTGGCCTGGTCGGTGCCGTAGAGCCAGATGGCCCCGCCGGAGATGGCCGAGGTACCGCCGAAGGTGGCGGCCTTTTCCACGATCAGCACCTTCAGGCCGCGGCATGCGGCGGTGGCGGCGGCGGCAAAACCGGCGGCGCCGCTGCCCAGCACGATCAGGTCGTAGGTCTGCGCGTCGTTTGCGGTGGTTTGCGCGGAGGCAGTTTGAATGGCGGCATTCATCTTGTTTTTCTCACAGAACCAGCGCGGTCGCGCCCATGAAGTGTCCGAGGTTGCCGGCTTGTGCCAGAGCCATCTGCGGGCCGGTCTGGATGCTGCAGCCACGAGCCCTGGCCAGTGCCAGCAGGGGCGTGATCTCTGGCGCGGTCACCACGTCGGCGACATGTGCCGTGGCAGGCAGGCCGTGCAGCAGCGCTTCCGACAGTGGCAGCTCGCCGCTATCGCCCATACCCACCGGTGAGGCATTGGTGATCAGGTCGAACGCCTCCAGGCTGTCGACCTGGGTGCTGATCGGCAGCTCGGGGAAGGCGCTGCGCAGCAGTTGCGCGAGGCTTTGCGTGCGTTGCGGGCTGACATCGGCCAGGCTCAGCGCCGAGACGCCCGCCTGGCACAGCGAATAGGCGATGGCGCTACCGACACCACCGGCGCCGATGACCAGCGCACGCTTGCCCTCGGCATCGAAGCCTTGCTGGCGGCCGGCATTGAGGAAGCCTTCACCGTCCACGTTGTCACCGATCAGGCGGCCGTCGGCCTCACGGCGAATCACGTTGACCGAGCGCAGCACGCGGGCTCGCTCGCTCAGCTCGTCGAGGTGCTCGACCACCTGTTGCTTGTAGGGGACGGTGACGACGCAGCCACGCAGGTTCTGCCAGCCGCGCAGGGTGTCGATGAAGGGGGCCAGTGCCTGTGCGCTGATGTCGATCGGCAGCATCACCCGGTTGAGGGCATTGCTGGCGAACCAGCGGTTGAAGTTTTCCGGGGATTTCACCTGGGCGATGGGGGAACCCACGATCGCGACCAGTTCGGTGGAGCCGTTGACCATGCGAGGTGCCTGCGTATTGGAGTTGTTGTTGGGCACCATGGTGCGGTGGGCGCGTGACCCCCACAACACGATAGATCGAGGTTTTGGTTGTTAATCGCAGTGTCGATGCGATAATCGCAGTCTTTGCTTGAATCGAGGCGGACATGAAGACTCCGGTGATCCACCCGCGCGACCTGATCGCGGGGTTGCAGAAGGGGTTGGCGCTGATGCAGCTGTTCAGCGTGGAAACGCCACGACTGACGGTTCCGGACGCCGCACGGCGATGCGACATGACCAGTAGCGCGGCGCGGCGCTTCCTGCTGACACTGGTGCACGAGGGGTTCGCCGAAACGGACGGGCGTCACTATTGGCTGACGGCCAAGGCATTGCGCATTGGCCAGGCGTACGTGGATTCGGCGCAACTGCCACTGATGCTGCGTCCGATCGTCGAGCAGGTGGCGCGCATCACCGGCGAGCACATTTCGGTCGGCGTGCGCGATGGCGACGATATCGTGCATATCGTGCGCAGCCGCTACAGCCATATCTCTTCACTGTCGATCCGTCCGGGCGCACGCATGCCGCTGTACTGCACGGCCAGCGGGCGAATCTGGCTGGCCAGCCTGCCGCGCGAGGAGCTCGATGGGTATCTGCAACGTGTCGAGCTACGCAGCCTGACCCCCTATACACAGACCGACCCCGAGCGGTTCCGCGAGGAACTGGAGAAGATCAATCAGCAGGGGTACTGCACGGTCGATGGCGAGTACGAGGCGGGGATGCGCGTGCTGGGGGTGCCGCTGCGCAGCCGCAACGGCGAGCTGAAAGCGGCGATGGCATTGACGACGCATGCCTCGCGCATGGAGATCAGCGAGATGCGCCAGCGCTATCTCACCCCACTGTATGAGGCGCAGGCGCTGCTCAAGCCGGTGCTCGGCTAGCGGGCCGCCGGCCGGTGGCCCGTTGCAGAGAAAGCCGGGCGCATGGCGCGCCCGGCCCGTGGTGGCTCAGCGGAAGCTGGCGAAGTGTGCCTGCATGCGCTCGGCATTCGCCGGACGGCCGCTGAACAGCTCGAACGCCTTGACCGCCTGGAACACCGCCATGGTGCCGCCGTCCAGCGTGCGGCAACCCAGTGCACGGGCGTGGCGCAGCAGTTCGGTTTCCAGTGGGAAGTAGATGATCTCGGCGACCCACAGCGCGCTGTGCAGCAACTCCACCGGCAGCGGCGTACCGGGCAGTTTCGCCATGCCCACCGGGGTGGTGTTGACCAGGCCGTCGGCAGCGGCGACTTCGCCCGCCAGATCCTCACCGGCGACGGCGCGGCCTGCGCCGAAATGTGCGTTGAGGTTGTCGGCCAGCGCCTGTGCGCGGCCGGGCTCGACTTCGAAGATCACCAGCTTTTCCACGCCTTCGGCGAGCAGGGCGTGGGCGACCGCTGCACCCGCTCCGCCCGCGCCCATCTGCACGACATGGCGGTGCGGTGCATCACCCAGACCACGGCGGAAGCCTTCGGCGAAGCCCAGGCAATCGGTATTGTGGCCGACGCGCCTGCCATCCTTGAGCACCACGGTGTTCACCGCGCCGATGCCCCGCGCTTCGTCCGACAGTTCGTCGAGCAGCGGGATGATCGCCTGCTTGGCCGGGAAGGTGATGTTGAGGCCGGTGAAGCCCATGTGCTGGGCCGCGTCGAGCAACTGGGGCAGGGCGCCGACATCTACGCCGAGCTGATCCAGGTCGATCAGGCGATAGAGGTAGCGCAGCCCCTGTTCGTCGCCTTCGCGCTCGTGCAGGGCTGGGGTGCGGGAGGCCTGGATGCCTTGGCCGATGAGGCCGGCAAGAATGCCGCTGGTAACGGAGGACATGGTCTTATCCCTTTAGAGACTGGCTGAAGTACTGCAGGCCGAGGCGATAGCCTTCGCTGCCGAGGCCACAGATCACGCCGACGGCGATCGATGAGATGAAGGAGTGGTGCCGGAACGGTTCGCGCTTGTGCACGTTGGACAGGTGCACCTCGATCACGGGCAGTTCGCTGGCCACCAGGGCATCGCGAATCGCCACCGATGTATGAGTCCAGGCGGCCGGATTGATCAGGATGCCGGCGCAGCGCTTGCGGGCACCGTGAATCCAGTCGAGCAGCTCGCCTTCGTGGTTGGTCTGGCGGAACTCGATCTTCAGGCCGCACGCGGCGGCGGTATCGGCGCACAGCCGGGAGATGTCGGCGAGGGTTTCATGGCCATAGGTGGCCGGCTCGCGGGTACCAAGCAGGTTCAGATTGGGGCCGTTGAGCACCAGGATGCAGGGCGTCATGAGGGCTTCTCTTGTTGTTGTGACGAACGCCGGGGAAAATGTACTAACCAGTTAATTCAGTCAATCGATCGACTGCCGGTGTCATCGCGCAGAGAAACGCCGAAAGCCTCGTGAGAGGCTTCGGGGGCAAGGCGGGTGCGGGTTTCGCGGGCGTCTGCGGTGGTGAAGGCGAGCGGCGAAAGTGGGCGATTACCGGCTAGCGGTAGTCACCGATCTCATTTGTTGCCGCTGGCCATCGCCACCTGGTTGCGACCGCCGTGCTTGGCCAGGTACAGGCCCTCGTCGGCTTTGATCACCAGGCTCAGAGGGGTGCCTTCCAGCGATGGTTTGATGGTGGCGATGCCAATGCTGACACTGATCGCCGAGCCCGTCTTGGGCAGGTTGTGCGGGATGCCCAGGGCTTCCACTTCACGGCGAATCTTCTCGGCTTGCAGGCGCGCGCCACCGGCTGCCGTGCCGGGCATGATCACCGCGAACTCCTCGCCACCATAGCGTGCGGCCAGATCCGAGGCGCGCGTGCAACTGGCGCGCAGCGTCTCGCCGACGCGGCGCAGTACTTCGTCACCGGCAACGTGGCCATGCTGGTCGTTGTAGGCCTTGAAGTAGTCGACGTCGATCATCAGCAGAGCCAGCTCGTTCTGATCGCGCATCGCCCGATTCCATTCGATTTCCAGGTACTCGTCGAAATAACGCCGGTTGGCCAGGCCCGTCAGCCCGTCGGATTTGATCAGGCGTTGCAGCACCAGGTTGGTGTCGAGCAGTTGCTGCTGGCTTTCGCGCAGGGCGCGGTAGGCTTCGTCACGCTGCAGCATGGTCAGGTAGGAGCGCGAGTGGTAGCGGATGCGCGCCAGCAGTTCGATCACGTCCGGCAGCTTGACCAGGTAATCGTTGGCTCCGGCGGTGAAGGCGGCGCTCTTGACCTTGGGGTCTTCCTTGGTCGACAGCACGATGATCGGCACGTCCTTCAGGCCGGGCGCGGCGCGGTACAGGGCGAGCAGTTCGAGACCGTCGACGCCGGGCATGATCAGATCCTGGAGAATCACGGTGGGCTTGATCTGCTGGGCTACGCTCAGCGCCTGGTTGGGGTCGGAGCAGAAGTGGAAGTCGATGTCGCTCTCTTCGCTCAGGGCGCGACGCACGGCTTCACCGATCATGGCCTGATCGTCGACCAGCAGCACCATCATGGAATAGTCCGGCAGACCAAGATAGTGATTGGAGTTCCCGTTAGGCCGTTGCATGTATGCGTCTCCGCCGTCGTTTTGGGTTATTGGGTGGCATGTGGATTCAGCCCAACCGCTCGATCAGGCTGGCTGCGATTCTGTCCAGCGGCAGCACTTCGGCGGCGGCGCCCAGGGCCACGGCAGCCTTGGGCATGCCGTAGACGGCGCTGCTGGCCTGATCCTGGGCGATGGTGTGAAAACCGCGTTCGCGCATCAGCTTCAGGCCCCTGGCGCCATCGCGCCCCATACCCGTCAGCAGTACGCCGATCGCTTCGCCTCGCCAGTAGCTGGCCACGCTTTCGAAGAATACATCGATAGAGGGACGATAGACCTGATCGGCCGGTTCACGCCGATACACCAGGCGTCCTTCCGGCGAGAGGTAAAGGTGGTTGTTGGTGCCGGCCAGCAGCACGGCGCCGGGTTGCAGTGTCTCACCCTCCCGGGCCAGGCGCACCGGCATGTGCGACTCGCTGCCAAGCCACTGGGCCATACCGGCGGCGAACACCTCGTCGACGTGCTGCACCAGCACGATGCTGGCAGGAAAGTTCGCCGGTATCTGCTGCAGCAGTTCCACCAGCGAAGCCGGCCCGCCAGCCGATGCGCCGATGGTGACCAGGCGCTTGCCGCGATTGTCGCTGCTGCGCAGTGGCGCCGGTTTGACCGTGCGCGAGGTCTTGTGACCGATCATCCAGGCGATGTTGTGAATCTTGCGCCGTACGCTGGCGGCATCGAGAACCTGCTGCGGATCGAGTGACGGCGCGGCGACCACATCCAGGGCGCCGGCACCCATGGCGTCGAACACCCGCGCCATGTTGCGTTCCACGTCCGAGGTGACGATGAGAATGGCGCAGGGTGTGTCGTGCATGATCAGTCGCGTCGCTTCCACGCCGTCCATGCCGGGCATGAGCATGTCCATCAGCAGCAGGTCGGGCAGATCCTCGCGACAGCGACGTACGGCTTCCTCGCCGTTGCCGGCCACCCAGATCAACTGATATTCCGGTTCTGCCGCCAGGGCGCGGCGCAGGGCTTCGACAGCCAGCGGCATGTCATTGGCGATGGCGATCCTCATTCGCGGGCCTCACCGATCAGGGTTTGTACGGCGTCCAGCAGGGCTTCGTCGTGGAAGCTCGCCTTGGCCAGATAATAGTCGGCGCCAGCTTCCAGGCCACGGCGGCGATCCTCTTCGCGATCCTTGTACGACACGACCATCACCGGCAGCGAGCGCAGGCGTGGATCCTGACGAACCTGGGTGACCAGTTCGATGCCGTCCATGCGCGGCATGTCGATATCGGTGATCAGCAGATCGAAGGCTTCGGCACGCAGGGCGTTCCAGCCATCCATGCCGTCTACCGCCACCGCCACCTGATAGCCGCGGCTCAGCAGCAGCTTGCGTTCCAGTTCGCGTACGGTGAGCGAGTCGTCCACGACCAGCACGCGTTTGCTTGCGGCCTGGCGGGTGTTGCTGCTGTGGTCGACACGATCCAGGTGACCATCGCCGAGCAGTTTGCCCACCGAGTTCAGCAGGTCGTCGACATCGAGAATCAGCACCGGAGTACCGTCGTGGAGCAGGGCGCCCGCCGCGACGTCGCGAACCTTGCCCAGGCGCGGATCGAGCGGCATCAGCACCAGGGTGAACTCGCCGAGAAACGCCTCCACGGCCAGGCCATGGTAGCGCTCGCGGTCGCGAATCAGCACGATCGGGATGCTGTCGTCTTCGCCCTGTTTTTCCGGACATTGCAGTAACTGCGCGGCCGAGATCAGGCCGACATGTTCGTCATTCAGCCAGAAGTGCTGGCGGCCTTCGAGCTGGACGATGGCGTTGCGTGGCAGGCGCAGCATGCGCTCGATCTGTGCCAGCGGAAAGGCATAGGCCTCGCCGCCTATGGTGACCACCAGCGCGCGCACCACCGAGAGTGTCAGCGGCAGCTCGAGGTGGAACAGACAGCCCCCGTTCGTTCGTTGCAGCAGACGCACGTTGCCGCGCATGCGGCGAATCTCGTGCTGTACCACATCGAGGCCGACACCACGACCGGACACCTCGGTGACCTGCTGGCTCATGCTGAAGCCCGGCAGGAAGAGAAATGACAGCAGCTCCTCTTCGGTCATCTGCGCGACCTGTTCGGCCGAGGCGAAGCGGCGCTTCACCACCGCCTGGGCGACACGTTCCAGGTCGATCCCGGCGCCATCGTCACTGACCTCCAGCACCAGCATGCCGGCGTGGTGGCGGGCTCTCAGCAGCACTCGACCTTCCTCTTCCTTGCCTTTGCGCAGGCGCAGGGCGGGGGGCTCGATACCGTGGTCGACGGCATTGCGCAGCAGGTGTGTCAGAGGGGCTTCCAGGCGCTCCAGTACGTCACGGTCGACCTGGGTGTTCTCGCCCTCGATTTCCAGGCGTACCTGCTTGCCCAGAGAGCGGCCGAGATCGCGCAGCATGCGCGTATGGCCGGTCAGTACGTCGGCGAAGGGGCGCATGCGCGAGGCCAGCGCCAGGTCGTAGAGCTGCTGGGTACGCTGTCCGCCATGCCAGACGAAGTCGTCGAACAGCTCCTGATGGGCCTGCAATTGCTGCTGGCATTCGATCAGCAGGTTGCGGCTCTCGTTGAACAGGGCTTGCGCAGTGGCGTCCTGCTCGCTGACGAGCAGGTGTTCGCGCAACGTCTCCAGGGTGCGTCGGGCTGATTCCTGCTGGCGCTTGAGGCGGTAGAGCGATTCGTTCAGGGGCTTGGTGCGCTGGAACTCCACCAGCGACTTGCCGGACAGATCGATCAGGTGGTCGAAGCGCTCGGCCGATACGCGCAGCACGCGGCTGTTGCGCTCGTCGCCAGCGGGCTCGCCGGTCACCGTGATGGGCGCAGCGGCCTGGGTGGGCGCTGCGCGTGCCTCATCGTGTCCGGTGCGCGGTGCACTGGCGGTGTCCGCTTGCGTACGCAGGGCCGGTACGGCATTGCCGAGCAGCACCTGTAGCCGAGAGGTGAGGGTCTCGACGCGAGCATCCAGCTCGGCATCCTGCTGCGCCTGGCCGATGCGCAGCAGCAGATCGGAGCCTTGCAGCAGGGCGTCGATATGATCGGGCAGCAGACGTAGCAGGCCTTCCTGCGCAGCGACCAGCAGATCCTCCATGGCGTGAGCCACCTGCACGCCGTTGTCCAGGCCGACGATGCGCGCCGCGCCCTTGAGCGAGTGTGCGGCGCGCATGCAGGCTTCCAGCTGGCCGGCGTTGCTCGGGTCGCGTTCGAGAATCAGCAGGCCGGTGTCGAGCACCTGTTTCTGTGCTTCGGCTTCCAGGCGAAACAGGTCGAGCAGCGATGCATCCCTCATCTGGTCCGGCGTCACGCGAGGCTCCCGATCATGTGCAGCAGCAACTGTTCATCGTCCAGCAGGGTGATGCTCTGTCCCTGCCATTGCAGAACACCAGCGGTGAAACGGCTGATGGTGCGGATGTCTTCGCCCTTGCCGGTGCCTATCCTGGCCACATCGATGCGCTGGATACCGCTGACCTCGTCGACCGGTGCGACCAGTGGGCCGCTGTCGCTCTGCAGAATGAGCATACGCGGGATGACCCGCCGGTTGCCCAGGTGTGGCTGCTGTTGTTCCAGATCCAGCAGCTCGCTCAGCGACAGGCAGGCAACCAGGGTGCCGCGCACGTTGGTTACGCCCAGCAGACCGCGTGTCTTGCGATGAGGCAGCACGTGAATCGGCGAAACCGGCATCACTTCGGCCAGACGGCGGCTGGCAATGGCCAGCCATTGCTCACCCAGGCGAAATATCAGGAGTGAGCGCTGTTCGCCGGCCTGTTGCGTTGCCTCGCTTTGTCCGTACTGGTTGTCCTCCTGCTCCAGGGTACTGCCATAGCGGTCGAGCAGGGCTATCGCTGCGGCTCCGTAGACTTCGCAGTTGCGACAGTGAATGTGGCGCTCCAGACGTGTGCAGCTCTTGTTGCCGAACACGCCGACACGATTCCAGCAGTCGTCCACCGTCGCCTGCTCATGCAGGATGAAGTCAGCGCTATCTGCCATCGTCACCTGCTCCCGGTGTCTGCGCACGGCGGTAGAGGCGCTGGGCGCCAGCCTGGTCGCCCTGGGCTTCCAGGTGCGCGGCCAGGTGGGTCAGCGCTTCGCGGTGCTGGGGTTCGAGATAGATCGCCTTGCGATAGTAGGCGCAGGCCTGTGCGCTGAGCCCGTCCACATCGCTGAGCAGCCCCAGCCAGTAATAGCCGGCAGCGCTGGGGCCGTGTTGCTGCAGATGCTGTTCACTGCGCTGGCGGGCTTCGGCGCTGCGTCCTGCATTGGCCAGGCTGGCCACTTCCGCCCAGATGTCTTCGCTGCGTGGTTGTGCTGCCGGAGCCTCGCTCCGGGCTCGCTTGAGGGCCGGGCGGGCGCGACTGGCGATGGCCGGGCGAGCCGCTGCCATGCCCTGTGGGCGAGAGCGGCCGACCGGTGTATGCAGGGCCGCTGCCGGCTTGGCCGCAATGGTCGTTGCCAACTGGAAGGCGAAGGTCTGCTGCCGACCCAGTGCCTGTAGGCCGTTCTGACTGGCCAGGCTGGCTTCAGCCGGGCCGATGAACAGAGTGCCGCCGTCCTGCAACTGGCGTTTGAGCAACTCCAGTACGCGCACCTGGGTGGGGCGATCGAAATAGATCAGCAGGTTGCGGCAGAAAATGAAGTCATAGGAGGGGGCATCGGCGAACAGGTTGCCGTCCAGCAGGTTGCCGGTGCGCAGGTGCACGCACCCGCGCACGCGCTCGTCCAGCAGGAAGGTGCCGGCCTGTTCACGGAAGAAGCGCTCGCGAAAGTCCAGAGCCTCTCCGCGAAACGAATTGCGTCCATAGCGCCCCTGGCGGGCCTGCTCCAGCACCTTGTCGCTGACGTCCAGCGCGTCGATCTGGAATTGCCCGGGGGCGAATCCCGCATCGAGCAGGGCCATGGCGATGGAGTAGGGTTCCTCGCCGCTGGAGCAGGGCAGGCTGATCAGGCGCATAGGGCGAGCGCCGCACAACTGTGCATGACGCTCCAGCGCCAGGCTGGCCAGCGCGTTGAAGGACTCCTGATAGCGGAAGAACCAGGTTTCCGGCACCACCACGGCCTCGACCAGCGCCTGCTGTTCGCGCGGTGAGCCGCCCAGGTTCGTCCAGTAGCTTTCCAGTTCGCTCTGGCCGAGGGCGGTCATGCGCTGGCGCACTGCACGTTCGATGACGCTTCGCCCGACCGACTCGGCATCCAGGCCGATGCGGCTTTTGAGCAGGCGTTCGATATGCTCGATCATGCCGTCATCCCTGTGCCACGGGTTGGAACAGCAGGGCGCGCATGGCGTCGTCGAGCAGGTGGCTGATCTCGATGCGCTGAATCATCCCCTGGGCGTCGCGCTGAACCGGGCCCAGGTAATCCGGCAGACCGGCTTCCAGACCGCTGGCCTGGAAGGCGTCTGCCGTCAGGCGCAGAGTGTCCGTGGCCTGTTCCAGCAGAAGGCCTAGCACCGGAGACCGCTCGCCCAGATCGGCATCGAAACGTACCAGCACCAGTCGCGTGCTGCTGCGCGCAAGCGCTTTACGGCCTAGCACGCGGTGGCACAGGTCGATCACCGGGGTCATGCGGCCACGGTGTTCGAACAGCCCCGCGACCCATTGCGGCGCCTCGGGCATCTGTTTCAGACGGCGTAGCGGCAGCACTTCGACGACCTCCCGGGCGGGAAGGGCGTAGCGATCCTCGCCAAGCTGGAACTGCAGGTGCAGTTCGCCCTTCGCTGCTTTGCTGGAGGCTGGCATGCTCAGACCTTGAAGCGGCTGACGCCAACACGCAGGTTGTTGGCCACCTGGTTGAGTTCATCGATGGCGGCGCCGGCCTGGCGCAGTGAGTCCACCGTCTGGCTACTGGCCTCGCTGAGCTGCACCAGGGCCTGGTTGATCTGTTCTGCCCCGGTGGATTGCGCCTGCATGCCCTCGTTGACCATCTGGATGCGGGGGGCCAGTGCCTGTACCTGCTGGATGATCTGGCTGAGCTGATCACCCATCTGGGTCATCTCGCCGATACCGCGGCGTACCTCCTCGGAGAACTTGTCCATGCCCATCACGCCTGCCGATACGGCGGACTGAATCTCGCGCACCATCTGCTCGATGTCGTAGGTAGCCACGGCGGTCTGGTCGGCCAGGCGACGTACTTCCACGGCGACCACGGCGAAGCCCTTGCCATACTCGCCGGCCTTTTCCGCTTCGATGGCAGCATTGAGCGACAGCAGATTGGTCTGATCCGCGACCTTGACGATGGTGGTAACCACCTGGGTGATGTTGCCGGCCTTCTCGTTGAGGATCGACAGCTTGCCGTTGACCACGTCGGCGGCGCCCATCACCTGGTGCATGATCTCTTCCATGCGTGCCAGGCCCAGTTGGCCGGTGCCGGCGAGAATCGAAGTGTGCTCGGCGGTATCGGACACTTCGCCCATGGTGCGCACCAGGTCGCGAGAGGTGGCGGCGATCTCCCGCGAGGTGGCGCCGATCTCGGTGGTTGTGGCTGCGGTTTCGGTAGCGGTAGCCTGCTGCTGGCGTGAAGTGGCGGCGATTTCGGTGACCGAGGTGGTCATCTGCACGGCCGAGCGTTGGGCGTTGCCGACCAGGTTCTTGAGCTCACCGACCATGCTGTTGAAACCCAGCTCGATGGCGTTGAACTCGTCACGGCGATGCAAGTCGAGCTTCACCGACAGATCACCGCTTTCCAGCGCCTTGAGCGTGTTGACGATACGCTCCACCGGCGTCGTGATGGCGCGCATCAGAAGCCAGCCGCAGATGGCCGAAACGAAGATGGCCAGCACGATGGCGATCAGCAGGCCGATCTCCATGATGCGCACCGCGTTGCGAATCTCGAGAGCGGCTGCGTCGGCCTGTGTGCGGTTCAGCTCGATCAGGTCGTCCAGCATGCTCTGGCCCTTTTCCCACTCGGGAAACACGCGTTCGGCACTGAACTGGCGTGCCTGGCGCAGCTCGGTGCTCGGCAGGGCGTCGAGCAAATGACCCTGGCGGTTCAGATACAGGCGCTGCTGCTGGCGGAACTGCTCGACCAGGGCACGTTCCTTTTCATCGACGACGGTATTGAGATAACGGCCGAACTGCTCGTCGAGCTCCTGTTCGGTCGTGGCGAACTGTTCGCGATAGCTGTCGAGCAGGGTGGTACCGCCTTCATCGGCGAAGCGCAGCAGCAGGCGCCGGGTGTCGAGCATATGGCGTGCCCAGATGTTCTGGGCCTTGCTGATGTAATAGACGCCGGGAATCGACTCGTTGCGTATGCCGTTCGCTTCGCCCTCGATCTTCACCAGGCGCATGTAGGAGGCACCTGCCAGCAGAACCAGGATGGCGATAATCAGCATGAAGCTGGCAATGATTCGATTGCGTACGGTCAGGTTCATCATATCCACTGGGCTTGGCTGATCAGGTTGGGTGTTCGATTACAGCATATCGTCATGCTGTCGTTTTGCCTGGAAGCAACCAATTTGTACTGGTTGGCTGAAGGCAACGGAAAGGCTCGATGCGATTTTCTGCGGAGATGGTACCGATTCTCCGGATGGAAGTCGTCCGAGTTCCGGGAAGTCGCTGTTCTTCCCATCGATGGGCTTCACGGGCGCTTGTTCAGGCCTGTGGCTAGTACAAGCGAGGATGCAGGTGGAATAGGCGCCGCGGGCCGCGATGCAGGTGAACATCTGCCCTGTGCGGCTCTGATTCAGCTCCAGTTCAGCCGTGATCATTCAGCATGGTCGCCCTGTGTTCCGAGAGACTTGCTATGCGATCTGCCCATGGGTTCACCCTTGTAGAGCTACTGGTGACAGTTGCCTTGATGGGGATCCTTCTGGGTATAGGCGTCCCCTCCTATACCTTTCTTGTGTCCGAGGTTCGTGCTCACACGCTTGCCAGTGACCTTCAGGACGCGCTCCACATGGCGCGTGCAGAGGCGGTCATGAGCCGCAGCCGCGTGATCGTCTGCCGTCGCAACGTGGGCGGTACGGCTTGCGATCATGGCACCGACTGGAGTCGTGGCTGGGTCATCCTGCGCGCTGACGCCAGCCACCCCACTGCCGCAGTCGTAAGAATGTGGGGTGGCAATCAGAGCATGGCCGTGACGGGGCCCCATGCAGGTCTGAGCTTCCAGCCCAACGGCATGACCGCCACTGCGGCCAGTTTCTCCATCAGTGTTCCCGAATGCAGCGGCCCCAGAGTGCGCAAGCTTGTCGTATCGCTGGTCGGGACAACCCGCCGTGACAAGGGCGAATGCAGATGATGATGAGCGATGCACCGAGCACCCAGAAAGGTCTCACGCTGGCCGAGGTGCTGGTTACCGTGCTGGTGCTGTCTATCGGCCTTGTGGGCATGGCAGGACTACAGGCGACAGCCATCAAGAGTAATTACAGCGCTCTCTATCGCACCCAGGCTACTGCTCTTGCTGCGGATATCGCGGATCGGATGCGCGCTAATCGAACAGCGGCGCTGAAAGGGCGCTACGACCTTGACGACCTGGTAAATGCCCATGCCAGTAGCGCATCGCGTGCGGACAAGGATTTGCACGAGTGGCTCGCGCAGGTTGCTCAACTGCCGTTGGGCAAGGCCAGGATCCAGAGAGACGGGAACAGCGCCGTGGTGACCATTACCATCGAGTGGGACGACCGGCGCGGCGCTATCGAGAAGGCAGGCGCCAGGGCTACATCCTCCGATATCGAAGAGATGACCCGTTTCATCTACAGAACGGTGATCTGACCGTGGATTCCGTTCGCCGCCAGTCCGGCCTCTCGCTCGTCGAATTGATGATCGCCATGTTGCTGAGCCTGCTGCTGATGCTGGGTGTAATGCAGTTGTTTCTCTCCAGCCACAAAAGCTACATCGCCAGTACGGCACTGAGCCGCCTGCAGGATAGCGCTCGGTTGGCCATGGACTACATCGGCTATGACCTGCGCAATGCCGGGTACAGAGGCGAATGCCTGGCGTCGGTGAACGCCCCGGTTGCGCTGGGCGGTGACGAGCGCTTCGACCTCAACGTGGCGATAAAGGGGTGGGAGGCAGAGGAGAAACTGCCCGACTGGCCCAGGAGCCTGCGAACGGAAAAGATCGAGGGCACTGACAGCATCCTGATAAAGCACGCGGCCCTCAGCGCAGGCGTTCATGCCGATGTCGACATCCCGGAAACGGCCATGCGGATCGCCATGACCCAAGTCCATGACGAGGCGGCCGATAGCAACATCGTCCTGAGCAGCATTCTGGGCTGCGATCTGTTCCGCAGCGGTGCGGTCAGCAAGACCTCCATTGCCAAGGTGAACGAAGAGCCCCTGAGCCGTAGCTACAAACCGGAAATCACCCGGCTGCTGATTGCCCAGGGCAACCAGTACTACCTGCGAAAGGGGGCGGACGGTTTGCCGTCGCTCTGGCGAAAACGCTGGAAGAGCGAGCTCCATGGATATTCCGAAGAGCTGGTGGAAGGCATTCATGACCTGAAGTTCGACTATGGCATCGGCCAGGGGAGTGGCGAGTATCGCGCCGTTGGCAGCGGTGATTTCGTGGGGGCGTCTTCCGTACGCAACTGGAACGACGTGGTGGCCGTCAGGGTTCGCCTGCTCGTGCTGGGGAGCGAGATCAACGTCACCGAGGACGATCAGGTCTATGACCGGAGCAAGGGCCTCGTCTGCGGCAAGGGCGAGCGTGCATGCAGCTCGGCGGACAGCATCGAGATTCCTCAGCGCCGACTGGCCCGTGCCTTCACCTCGACCGTCAGCTTGCGCAATCGACTGCCATGAACGCGAGGAGGAGTGTCTTGAGTCCGAGTCACCAGCAGGGCACGGTTCTGATCGCGGCACTGGTCATCCTGCTCCTGCTCACAGCCATTGGCCTGGCCAGCATGCGTGCCGCTTCGCTGCAGGAACGCATCGCCGGCAACCTGCTTGATCAGGAGCTCGCCATGCAGGCCGCCGAAGCGGCGTTACGCGTGGCCGAAGCAGCGCTGAAAACCCGTGAGCTGGATGAGCTGGTGTTCGACAGGAGGGTGTTCATCTCGTTCGAAGGTGTCGCAACGGATCCAAGTTACTCCCTCTCGAAACTGGCAACTCTGAGAGACAGCACTGAAGCCGGGGTTGCCATCGACGGCGAGGGCTACTTGATACGTATCGAGGCGACAGGCCATGGCCGAGCCAGAAACGATCCCGACAGGCCAGCCATGACTCGTACATTGTCCTCCGTATATATGGTCAGGAAATGAACGGATCAACACACCTTGTGTATTTCATGTGGAGCCCTGCAATGAGCGGCAATGCGATGACTCTCACGGCCGCTCTGGTTATCGGCTCGCTGTTGTTTTCAGCGTCTGCCTGCCCGGCAACCGTGTCACAAGTACCTCTGGCTCTGGGGGGCGGCAGCGATGTTCCGAGAAACCTGGCGCTGGTTCTGGCGACCGATGAACAGACCATGGTGTCGCTTGCACACCCAGGCGACTACAGCTCCGACAAGACCTATCCCGGTTATTTCGATCCGCATAAATGCTACCTCTACGACACGACAAATGAACGGTTCGAACCGAACGCGACTACGCGCAGCAGGAAATGCACGGAGCACCATCAATGGAGTGGCAACTTTCTTAACTGGGCCGGAACGCTCTCGATCGATTTGTTCCGAAGCATATTGACGGGTGGATACCGGTTTCGGGATTCAAAAGGCTTGACCGTGCTGAGCAAATCGCGGAATCCGGATAATGAGGGCAAGCGCAGGGGCATGGTTCCGCGCGCTGAAATCATGGGGGCGGCTCCTGTCTCGTCAAGTTGGAGCCAATTGCATGTTTCACTCGAAGACCCGCCGATGATGCGTGCTACAGGTTCAAATACCTACATGTATATCTCCAATGACGACGTGGAGGTGTTCGAACGCGGTCGCGCTCATAGCAGCATTGCCTGGGTTGACTATGACTCAGCTGCAGCCGGTTATCTGGACGGGGAGAGGCGTCTCAACCCCAAGGTGAAATGCGGGCGTCGGAATTGCAGCGTATTCAGAGTCAATATGCGAGTCAGGGTGTGTGTCCCCGGCATGCTGGAAAGCAATTGCAAGGCTTATCCAGGCGGCTCTTACAAGCCGGAGGGGCTGCTACAGAAATATTCGGACATGCTCCGGTATAGCGTCTTCGGTTATCTGAATGACAACGACCTGCTTGGGCGTGATGGGGGTGTGCTGCGCGCTGGCCAGAAGTTCGTTGGCAATAAACGGATCACGCCAGGTGTGGGCGAGGAAGACAATCCAGCCAGGGAGTGGGATCCGGAAACGGGCATACTGGTCATAAATCCGGACAACGTCACGCGTGCGATGGAGGGGGTCAATATCCATGACAGTGGTGTAATCAATTACATCAACAAGTCCGGTCAGATCAACGATAGCCTCTACAGGATCGGCGGGTCGATCAGTGAACTCTATTACACCGCCACGCGCTATTTTCGGAATATTGGCAATGTGTACGAATACTCAAGTCCTCATCCTGCCAGTTTCCTGCGAACCCGGGAGGCTGCCGACAGCTTTCCGGTTATTACCGACTGGCAGGATCCACTCCAATATGCCTGTCAGAAGAATGCAATTCTCGGCATCGCTGCTGCCGACTCCTGGAATGACAAGAACCTTCCCGGGAGTACCAGCGCCGTAGGTGAGCCTATCAAGCCGCACGAGGTCGTCGTTGATAGAAAAATCGATGTCGTAAGCGCCACCCAGGCCATTTTCGATCTGGAGGGCATCGCCGTGAGCGCATCGGCCAGTGAATTCACGGTAAACCATAACTCGGCTTATATTGCCGGGCTTGCCTATTTGGCCAATACGCGGGATCTGCGTCCGGATTTGCCGGGCAGGCAAAGCATCTCCACGTTCTGGGTCGACGTGGAGAGTGGCGGCACGGTCAAACCCAGGCGGGAAAACCAGTACTGGCTGGCGGCCAAGTATGGTGGCTTCAGGATTCCCGAAAAGCTCTCGATAGACCCTTACGCCCGTCGCACCGCCTTGCCCGAGGCCTGGTGGCACACCAGTGGCGACAGGCTGCCGAGCGGTGACCTGCGTCCGGACAATTTCTTCGTGGCCAGCGAGATGGCGAAGATGGAGGTGGCGCTCGACGAGGCCTTCAAACGTATCGTGGAAAACAGCCGGGTCGGTACAACGTCGGCCGCAACGCCCGCTCGCCTGGCTCACGACAAGGTGATGTTCCAGGCTTCGTTCGATAGCGCGCGCTGGAGCGGTGATCTGGTGGCAAGAAAAGTCGACCCTGCTGGACGCATCGAGCCGGTACCGGTCTGGAGTGCCGCCGACAGGCTCGATCGAAAGAGGCTGAGCGTACGCAAGATATTCACCCCTGATCCCGTTCCTGAAAGCACCTCTGCTGGCGGCTCGACGACCACTCATGCCAGGCAGCTGGCATGGGGGGCTTTCCTCCGGGCAGAGGGCGCAACTGATCGACACCGCCGACGACAGCTCCATTCAGCTCGAGATGGCCGAGCAACGGCTCAATTATCTGCGTGGCGAACGCAGTTGGGAGCAACCCGAGAAACCGAGCAGCAAGGATGCGTGGAAGTTCCGTCGTCGCGCCAGTCGCCTGGGGGACATCGTCAACTCCGTCCCCCAGTACGTCGGCAATCAGAACTTCGGCTACACGCGTCTGCCAGGCGATGCATGGAAAATGGCGCGTGAGACCTATGCCGATTTTCTCGCCAGCAAGGCCGGGCGAAAACCCATGATCGTGGTGGGAGCCAATGACGGCATGCTGCATGGGTTCGATGCCAGCTTGACGGCAACGGGGGGCGATGAACTGTTTGCCTTCATTCCCCTGGCGGTCTTCTCCAACCTCAAGCAACTGACCCAGCCGAATTACGCACACCGTTATTATGTGGATGGCACACCGAGGGTCTCCGACGCCTGGATCAAGGGAGAGTGGAAGACCATCCTCGCCGGTACCACGGGAGCCGGTGGCAGGAGCGTGTTCGCACTGGATGTCTCCGAGCCGGAGCGGATGGGAGCCGGCAAGTTCCTCTGGGAGTTCACCCACCCGGACATGGGCTACACCATTGGACAGCCCGCCATCGTCGCCCTGGCCAACGGTCAATTCGCTGTCGTGGTCACCAGTGGTTATGAGTCCGCCGCCAGGGACAATATGACGATCTGGTTCCTCGATGCCGCGACAGGCAGCGTGATCACGAGCATGACCCTGGCAGCATCGGGTGATCCGGGGGCACCCCTGTTGGCCGATACGACAGGCGACGGCGTAGCGGACAGGCTCTACGTCGCGGACACCGCAGGTCATGTCTGGCGCTCGGATATAAGTGCCCGTTCTCCACACGCCTGGACGACGCCCAGTGTTCTGTTCCGTGCCACCGACGGGAAGAGGCCGCAGCCGATCACCGCGCCGCTCGCCTCTGCGTTCAACGATAAAGGTGAACACATGTTGCTGTTCGGCACGGGTTCATACCTGTTCGTCGGTGACAACGAGATCTCCGACTCGCCCCAGGTGCAGAGTTTCTATGGCATCGTCGATACCGGCAGAACCCTGACGCGTCACGACCTGCAGCGGCAGGCGATCCTGCATGAGAGCAAGAACGATGATCTCCAGCGCCGCACGCTCTCCCGGCATCCGCAGGCCGGCAAGAGCGGCTGGTACCTGGATCTGGCCTGGCAACCCGCCCAGGGCGGCAGCGGCCCAACGGGAGAGCGCGTGGTGGTCGGGGCGACCCCGAGAGGTGATCATGTCCTCTTCACCACCCTCACCCCCTCGAGCGATGTCTGTGTCTCCGGCGGAACCAGTTGGGTGATGGCGCTCGATCTGTCCAGTGGTGCGCGACTCGATTACGACTACTTCGACCCGAACCCAGCCCTCCCGCCCGAGCATGGCGCCAGCAGCGTCGAGCCCGGTGAGGCGCCTCCTGCCTCAGGCATCTCCGATGGCGAAGGCATCATCAGGGAACTGATCACGCCTCTGAGCCAGTGGCTCTGCTACTCGAACTCCAAAGGGGATGCGCAGTGCATCGAGGTCGCCGACTCCGCGCTTTACGGCTCTGGTCGCAAGGCATGGCAGGAAATGCGGTAAGCCGATTGGTCAATGAGTTGAACGCCATGAAAAGAATGTACGGCTACACCCTGATGGAAATGATGATCGTGATCGTGATCATGGGCATTCTGGCTTCCATCGCCTACCCGGCGTATCAGGAACACGTGCGCAGTAGCAAGAGAGCGAGCGCCCAGGCCACGCTGATGGAGCTTGCCCAGTTCATGGAGCGTCATTACACCGCTCATGGCAGGTATACCACCGCGGATTCAGACGCACCCACGCTGCCGTTCGACAAGGTGCCCAGGGATTCCGCCACGGCGAGCTATACCTTGGCGTTATCCAGGGTGGATGATTTCAGCTACGCGCTGGTCGCTACGCCGGTCAACGATATGTCAGACGACAAGTGTGGTCATCTCGTCCTGACTGATCGGGGAGGCAAGAGTTCGAGTAGGGGGGCGCCGACAGATTGCTGGCGGCAGTGAGAGCAGGCCGCATTCCTTCGCCCGTGAGGGGCGGCGGTGATTGCGAGAGGGGCGCGGCAATGATGGTGTTGGCCCGGCTCTGCCGAATCCAATAAAAAAGCCGGCTTGTGGCCGGTGTTCTTGTTTTTCCATGTTGTTGATTATTAATGATTTAATTTTTTATTCTTGTCCTTGACCCACACTTTGACCCATTCCCTTGTCGTGGGCTTTCAATGAGTCTTCTTGTGCTTTCTCGTTTCGAGGGTGGGTTGGTCGAGGAATGCTGCGATCCAAATGATGCAGCTGCTTTTTGAGTTTCCTCTTCTCCTCTTCGTAGAACTTTTCCATTTCGGCTTCGATTAAGTGGTAGTACGCCATGCCTAGCTGGAGCTGGGAGAACGATGGCTGCTCCCATTTTATACCGTGATGTGCCAGCAACGACTGTGCCATGCCTAGCATCCGCGCGTTCTGATTCGCGAGGGCTTTGGCTGCTTCGGCCAGTTTCTCCATATCTTTGCCTTTGAGTGTGAGGTCGCGCTGCGCTCGGAGGTTGACTTCCTCTTGCTGATCAATCGCACAGAGCATTTCTGGCCCGTTTCGAATCAGCCTTCTGATGATCTCTGTCCGGTTTGTTTTTGCCGCAGAGGCCATCGCTTGAAGTTTATTTGCTTCGTTCTCGGTGAGCCGAAACGCATAGGTACTTTTCTTCGTCTTTTCTCGGCATCGCCTCGTTCTTATCCCATTTTTGCACTGCTTGAACAGGTCATCAGCGTTGCGGGAGCGATGCAGACGATCACTGATTAGTGCCTTTAGGTCGGCGGAAGAATGGTCATCTCGTGCACTAACAACCTTTTTCTTTATAAGGCTTTCGTAAACCCACTGGATTTCTCTTGGGGTCAAGGTGGCTAGCCAGTCGTCTGGAGTGAGTCGCTTGCGCAAGGGCGTGAGCCTATTCGTGGGGATGTCAGAGCCTAGACTACTCTCAGGAATCTGTAAAATGTGACACGTAATGTTTGTTCCAAGTTGAATGTAGCGATTTGACTTATTTTATAGGGGTTAAAATATGTGATTAAATCGGTGAGCCTTAGGCTAGATATGAGTGAGGTTCTATGTCCATCGCTGAGCTGCTCAAGCCGGCTACTGGCTTAACGCCGGAGGAGAGGTATGTCCTGGTTCGATTGGCTTTTCGTGCGCATACATCGGAGCCGCTGGATGTGGGAAGCAAGATGCTTGCGAAGTACTTTGGTATGCCTGATTCCGCATTTACCAAAGCGAAGGATGGCCTGATCGAGCATGAGATCTTGTTTGAGTCGAGCCTAGCAGCACCGAGCGGTCGACCTAGGGCTCAGCTGAAATGGGCAGAGGAATGGAGCCACGAGCTCATGGCTGAACTAGTGTCGAAAACACCTTATCTGGACGTGATATCTAAGTTGCTGAGTTCGTGCTCCCGAGCCTCTATGTCGGGCAAGGTTGTCGAGGCGCGGATGGCTGCGGTCAGGGCTGTTCGATCCAGTAAGAAGATTTCGTATGTGAATTGCCTTCTGCTCGTTGCGCTCTGGGCTTACGCTGATCGCTTTGGGGTAGTAGAGGGCGTTGGTGCAAAACTGATGTCTACGCTGACGGGGCTTGATAAGGAAAGCTTGAAGCACCGTCTTGGGCGACTAGTGGAGCAAGGCTTTATTTGTCATGTGATACCAGGTGGTTACTCGCGGATGCTTGGCGGTCGGTTGGAAAGTGTCTATGTGTTGAACTGCTCCCACCCCATTGTTTCTGGAGCAGGCGGTTTGCCCGAGTTGCTGGATTATTCATCTGTACGAAGTCAAAGGGCGAGCAGAGATCATTGGGACTGGACGTTACATCATCATCAAGAGCGGGTACGTCAGCTTGATCGTGATCCTCAGGGATACGGTGATGATCCCTGGGGGCGCTATCACTGGGTTCTGCGCCGGGAGGAGTCTGACGTGTATTTCAGGCAGCTACCGCTCCGGCTATGTGAGTACGCCTGCATTATCCTCGAGAGTGGTATCGAGCGGTTGAAGCACTCGGAGCTCCACCGCGTACTCAAACCCCTCATTCGTGCTGATTTCCAAGTACCCAAACCCTCTGATGGCGAGTTGTGGCGGCGGTCAGGGGTACCGCATGACATGCCTGAGCCTAGCTTGAGGGTAGTGTTGGATGAAGATGGATCGCTGGCCGAATTATCGGATATGGCACGAGTCATTTGCAGGTACGTTCTCCAGGTGGTTCAGGTTCTCCGGGCTTGTGTGAGGGATGAGACTCTTCCTGGATGGGCGAACTGCCGCATCATTTGGCTGCCGCACATTAGTGGTGATGAAGGGTTCATTGTGCTGCGCTCAAGAGCCTGAGAGCGCGCAAAACCAGTACTTTTTAACAAACCCTGGCAATCCTCTGAACGTATTACAGGAGCCCGTTCATGAGGATCATCCGTCTGAAAGAAGTCACCAACTCGACTGGCCTTGCTCGGTCGACTCTCTACAAGTACATCGCAGAAGACACCTTCCCTAAACCAGTTCCGCTTGGCGATCGCTGCGTCGGATGGGTTGAGGAGGAGGTGCACGACTGGATCATGGCCAAGATTGAGGCGCGCGATATGGCTGCGGGAGTCGGGCAGCCTGTCTCGATTTGAAGGTGTGTATTGATGCCCTGACCGGCTAAACCGGTCAGGGTATTTATGCCGCCTTGCTGCCAAATGCCCTCAGCTAACTCCCCGTCCTCTACGAATAGAAAATCTCTAGGTTGCTGGGAAAGTCTTGCCTCTGGTTTTCCTGGCTGGTCGATACCGTGCTGAGCGACGGGCTGCTTGTTCTAGTTATATACCTCAATACCTCATCAATCATACCCATAGCACCATGACCCGTAGCCATCAGAACTAGCTGCGCATGGTCATGACAGGGCGCTGTTGCTGACCACACAGCAACAGCACTAGCAGGCTCCGAGCAGTAAAAAAATACAGACCTTGCACCTGATATGTACTCACAACCCAGGTGCATCATCATGAACCATCGTCACACATCAAAAACCCTCTCTCAGTCCGATATCGCACTCCAGATCGAAGACTTGGTTGAAGCGGTAGAACGCAGCGAAGGGCCTGTGCAGTCGTTGACTGCCAGCGGCAAAACCAAACGTACCAAGCTCACTCGGTACTTCGAGAACCTCGATCAGATGCTGGCGCTAGTTAGCCACAGCGATGACTACCACTACGGGCCGTGCCTGCGGCTGTTCCAACAGGCGTGTTACGACGTCGGTGTGGAACACAGTCCACTGGTAGGGATCAATTCTTTCAATGAAGAAACCTCCCAGTACCGTGACTACAGCGATACGCTCAACTGCCTGGCTGAGCGTATCCGCCAACTGAATCGTGAACGCAGCTACCGTCGTCGTCGGGATGACGCACGATATCAGCAGCGCCAGCAGTCCCGTGAGGTGGCTGAATACGTTGACCAGGTACTGGATCGCTATGCCACGACCCTGGTGATCAGGGTCAACCTGTACTACCGCTCCGCTGCTAAGGCGAGGCTGAGGGTGGAGCATGTGTTTGCGGATTTGCACCGACTGATTCGGGCGCGTGAGCGCAATCCGATCTTCGACCATGAGACTGGTTACATCTGCCGTGTAGAGCAGGGAAAGCGTCGTGGGTACCACATCCATGCGGCCTTTTTCTTCAATGGCGCTATGGTGCGTGGCGATATCTACAAAGCGCAGCAGATCGGTGCCCTGTGGGAGCAGATCACCCGTAGTAGGGGGAGCTACGACAGCTGCAATCACAACAAAGCCCAGTACGGTGATAAATGCGGTATCGGGATGATTCACCGTCGTGACGAGCGGACTCGTGGCAATGTGCATCGTACGATGAGCTATCTGGTCAAGCGGTTTCAGCGACTTAGATTACGTCCGAAGGGGGCGAAGTGCTTGCGTAAGGGGCAACCTGTACTCCGGTAGCTTGGTATTGGTACGCCGCTAGCCCTATTCCCTGGGAAGGTGTGCTCGGTGGTGTGGAGATACGGTTGAGGCGGGCGTCAGCGTTTGACCGGAATAGGCTCCTCGAAGGGGCTGCTCCCTTGGTCTACTTAGCCGCTCGCCTGCTCGCCCTTCGAGCTCGTCAATTTAGCGCTGCTGACTCAGCGACCCGATAATCCGGCATTCCTCGATTACCCCACCATGGCAGCAGGACAGCAAGTGCTGCAGTTCGTTCTCCAGCCCCTGTAGGTCGTGGATGCGCAATCTCACCTGCTCCAACTGCTCGGCCACCTTGGCATCCACCGAGGCGCATGACGCTTGGCGGTGGTCGGAAAAAACCAGCAACTGACGGATGTCGTTAAGACTGAAGCCCAAGGCGCGGCTGCGACGAATGAACAGCAGTCGATCACGTTCCTCCGCTGTGTACTGGCGGTAGCCGGAAGCGTTGCGCGAAACCATGGGCAGCAGGCCCAATTGCTCGTAGTAGCGAATGGTTACCGCCTTGGTATCGGTTAGGCGCGCCAGTTGGCCCACAGTGAAGTTCGTCGTACTCATGGCACTTGACCTTATAGTCGCTATAACCCTCATTCTAACGACAAGATCGAGCGAACGAGGTACGGATCATGGACAGCTGCTGCGAAAACAAGGCCGGCGAACTGGCCCAGCTGCGCGCTAAACAGAGCCGAGTGCTCTATATCGTCCTGGCCGTCAACGTCGTCATGTTCCTGGTGGAGTTCATCGCCGGTTGGATCGCCAACTCAACGGCGCTGCTCGGTGACTCGCTGGACATGTTCGGCGACGCGTCGGTGTATGCCCTTACGCTGTTCGTCATGCACCGCAGTGTTCGAGCCCGCGCCGGAGCCGCGCTGTTCAAAGGCGGGTTCATGCTGTTGTTCGGCGTGCTGGTGGTAGCCGATGCTCTGCGCAAACTGATACTGCAGGAAGTGCCGTCTGCCGATCTGATGGGTGTCATCGGCACACTCGCACTGATCGCCAATGGCTACTGCTTCGCGCTGCTCTACAGCCATCGCTCCGATGACCTGAACATGCGTTCGACCTGGCTCTGCTCGCGTAACGACTTGCTGGCCAACAGCAGCGTGATTATCGCAGCAGGCATGGTCGCGCTGACAGGCAGCTTGTGGCCGGACATCCTCGTCGGCCTGGCCATCGCCGCATTGTTCCTGCACTCCGCCGGGCAGATCATCCGCGAGGCTTGGATAGAGTGGCGAGCCAGCGCGCCTGAGCCGCAGCAATGCCCACAGCCGTTGCTGGGTATCACCGAACCGACCGCTACGCCAGTCCAGTTTGAGCCGGCCAAGAGTTGCTGCGCGGGTGAGGCTCAGACAGCGAAGAAGGACACCTGCTGCGAACAGCCCCGAGCCGCCAGCACGCCGGTGAAGGGCTGCTGCTCGCCTAAGCAACAGGACTAGAAACTCATAACAACAAGGAGTACAGCGATGCGCAGACTCGTACAACTCGCGACTACAGCACTGCTGCTGATCGCCTCGACGGCGGCCATGGCCGAGCTGCAGGTCAGCGAGGCAAAGCTAAGGCTGTTGCCGGGTAACTTACCGGCGGCCGGCTATTTCACTCTGACCAACACCGGCAACCAGCCGGTGGTACTGACCGGCGCCCAGAGCACCGCCTTCCTCCAGGTGATGATGCATCGCAGCTCGCTGGAAAACGGCATGGCCAGCATGCAGCACGTCGCTCAGGTCGAGGTAGCCGCTGGCGCGACGTTGAAATTCGCCCCCGGCGGTTATCACCTGATGCTGATGCAGCGCCAACGCGAGTTGGCCCTGGGCGACCAAGTCGAAGCAAGCCTGCTCTTCGCCGATGGCCAGAGCCTGTCGGTGACCTTCACCACCGTACCGCCTGGCGCGGACTGAGGATCAGCAAATGACCACCCAAACGCCCTCGCATCTGTGGGCTCTCCTGCTCCTTGCCTGGCTGGTAGCGCTGGTGTCGACGCTTTCCGCACTCTTCATCGGTGAGGTGATGGGCCAGGCGCCCTGCGTGCTGTGCTGGTTCCAGCGCGCCTTCATGTTTCCCCTGGCGGTGATCCTGGCTATTGCCTGCTACCGCTCGGATTTCGCCGTCTGGCGCTATGCACTGCCGCTGGCCGGCATCGGTGCGTTACTAGCCTTTGTGCACGTACTGCTCTACGCCGGCTTGATTCCGCAGCCGATTCAACCCTGCACGGCCACCGGGCCATCGTGCTCCGGTGCCGGCATGACCATCTTCGGCGGCGTACCGCTGCCGGGGCTGGCGCTGTTCGCTTTCGTTCTGATCGTCATTTTGCTTGTCCTTATCCGTCGGAGAACCACCCCATGAACCGCCGTACTCTGGTCCTGATCATCAGCGTGGTGATTCTGATCGCCTTCGCTGCAGCCGCTTACTTCTACTCGCCGTCTGCGCCGCCCCCAGCGGAGCAGCCCGCTCAAGCCCAGTCCCCGGCACAGCAGGCAACTTCCAGTGCAGCCAATCTGGTTCGCTTCCACTCGCCGGTCTTCGGCCCTGCGCAGGCACCGGTCACCATCGTCGAGTTCTTCGATCCTTCCTGCGAGGCCTGCCGCGCCTTCTATCCCCATGTGAAGAAGATCCTCGACGAGAATCCCGACAGCGTACGCCTGGTGTTGCGCTACGTACTGTTCCACCAGGGCTCGGAAGAAGTCTCACGGCTGCTGGAAGCAGCTCGCAAGCAGAATCTCTACCCGCAAGTCCTGGAAGCGGTGCTTGAGGCTCAGCCAGGCTGGCATGACGATCCCAAAGTACTGGAAGCTTGGGTTGCCGCTGAGCGCGCCGGACTGGATATAGAGAAGGCTCGCGCAGACATGCATACGCCAGCCGTTGATGCGGTGCTGCAACTGGATATGCAGGATGTGAAGGCTGTAGGTGTCCAGGGCACGCCGACCTTCTTCGTCAATGGTCGTCCACTGGATAAGTTCGGCCCTGAGCCGCTGCGCCAGATGGTCGCCAGCGAAGTCGCCAAGGTCGGGAAGTGATGTCATGGGCGCATTGGAGAACCGCATTCCTCCGCCTTTAGTCGCCACCCTTTTTGGCTTGCTGATGTGGCTTGCAGCCCATCATCTGCCGGGTGCTCTGGAACTGAAAGTCGAGTGGCGTGCCAGCATAGCTCTGTTGGTGTTGCTGGCGGGCGTCGCCATCTGCTTGGCTGGCGTGCTGTCCTTCCGTGTAGCCCGTACCACGGTCAACCCGCTGAGGCCGGAAACGGCTTCGGCGTTGGTACGCTCGGGCATATACCGACATACGCGTAATCCCATGTATCTCGGCTTTGCTACTGGCTTGCTTGCCTAGTCGGTCTATCTAGCCTGGCCGCCAGCACTGCTGGGTGTGCTGGGCTTTGTGCTGTACATGAACCGTTTTCAGATCGCACCTGAGGAGCGAGCCCTTACCGGTCTCTTTGGAAATGACTTCGTACAGTACTGTCGTCAGGTCAGGCGCTGGCTTTAGCGCCAATGGATACCCTCTTCTGCCCCTGTTTGTGTAAAAGCAACGGTATCGACCTTGCTGTGATTTGATGACTTCAAATCTGCTATTAGCAGGGAAGCGTTTATCCAAGGGCGAGGCGAGACCAGCCTACTTTGCTTGCCGAGCGTCAAGATGGCTGATTGGCGGACTTAAATCCGGTGTGGTCGCGACGTTTTCATCGACGAAGCCGAGCATACCAAACTGAGTTAATGAGAACTTGCGTGGGCTTTATGCAATACCCCCTTGAAAAGGGGGCTGGCTGTCAGCGTTGATTGCGACACTCGCCATAACTTCGATAGCGGATGCTGCGTAGTTCATCGTTTGAGTCCTCGAATACCATGATCTGGGGTACTACGCCGCAGTACTCGATGTTCGGGCTCTGATAAATGACTTTGGCAACATTCAGTTTCATGCTGTAGCGATAGTCCTGAATTTCAGGCACCGGCTTTCCGGTGCGCTCTGCGTATTTCTGAGCGATCTCGATACTCTTCTGTTCGATCTGCCTGACCTTGTCCTCTGGAAAGGACTGTGCGTAAGTGCTGCCTGCAGCCAGCAGAAGAGCGATCGGAAGGAGGCGTTTGAGCAGTTTCATGAGTAGGCCCGTTGGCTAGTGTTTAGCAAACATTAGCGATTCGTCCCTTACCCAGGCATTGCGCCAACATTACAATCGCGAAAGGGGCTGGCAGGTGAGGGCACCTGCCAGCGACTGACTCAGAATGCGTACTGCAAGCGCATGACGACGCCGTCGCCGCTATCATCACCGACCGAGTTACTGACCCTGTCGGTACTGGCCTTGATGTAGTTGGCACTGATCTTTACCGCGTCGTTGGCGTACCAGTTGACACCCAAGGTGTGAGCCTTGCCGCTTGCATCGCCGACTTGCCGCGTCGCGCTACTACTGGTCACGTTGTCATCTTCTACGTTGATCGAGTCGAATCGGTAGAACAACTCCCATGCGCCTAACTGTTTGTTGGCAGGTTTGATGGTGTCAAACTTGGCTCCATCGAGTTTATAGAGGCGCGGTTCACCTGTGAGCGTATAGGCCATCTGCACGTAGTAGCCCTTGGCGTCTATATCGCTGCTAGCCTGATCGGCCTTGAGTGTGCGGCTAAGATATTCGCCCTGAATCGAAAAGGCATTCAGTGCCCATGCACCTTCTACGCCCCAAACGGCATCGTCTTCCCAGAGGTCGGCAGTGGCCGCGCTACCACCGAACAGCGCACGGTTGCCGTTGGCGCCGGCACTGTTGCCACCGTTGGTATCGACGCCGCGCATCCCCATACGCGAGCGAATGCGAGTATCCACTGCACTGCCACTGAGGTCGCGATAGGCGTACTGCAGGCCTACATGCAGAACGTTACCCGGTTGGTTCAAAGGCGCAAAAACGCCGCGAGCGTTGTAGCGTTTGACGCTGTCGCCGTCGGTATCGTTATTGTTCTCGCTGAAAATGCTGCCTGACAGGAACACGCTGTCAGCGAGTACGCTGCTGGCCTGTACGCCCATGCCCGAGTTGTCATTTGTCCATTCGGCCAGGTCGTATGAAAGGTTGCGTTCCAGGGCTGTCGTCCATTTGGAACTGGTAGCCTTTTCCAGGCCGAAGTCAGTGTAGAAACGCCCGAGCTTGATGTTCAGGGGGCTGAAACCAGTGTAGGTCACGCTGGCTTCATCGAAATAACCTGCGCTGTCGTTACCGGTGTTTCGTGACAGGTCATAGTTGACCTGGTACTTCCAGTCTTTGTAAGCAGTGCCACCCAATTCCAGATAGGCGCGACGGAAGTATGCCGCATCGGCAGCGTTGCCATTACGGGTGTAGTAGTCGTCGAACATCGCATAGTCGGCCTGTAGACGCCCACCGATCTTGAAGCTGAATGCCTTGTCGGTCGTCGCGACCTCCAGGCCACCTTTGGTCTTGATAACGATGTCAGCACCATCGGTGGTGACCGTGCCGGCCATTACCGAGAAGGCCGGCAGGCTTAGCAGAATGCCGAGTGCTAGTGGGGAGAGTTGGTTGCTTTTGATAAACATGCATGGCTCCTTATCGCCGAGTGCTAGGTGTTGGCGACGCGATGCTTTGCAGTTCGGGTGACGGTTATTGGTCTGTTTTGTGACGTTTTGATTGCGGGGTGTAGGCTGGTTCTGCCAGCCCAGAGTTGGCGGGTGTTGGGGCTTTTCGGTAATCGTCCGTGGGTGGTTTCACTTCAATTACCGTTTGGTGAAACCGCAGGCTGTGATGACCCCTACGCCGAAGGTAAGGGCGATCCAGCTAGACCAGCCGAAGTTTGAGTGCTCGGTGCGGGTCACGTTCCCGCATTACAGATAAGTAATTTTCCAGCAAGGCTGGTGATAGGTGGTGGTGAGTAGGCTTGCTTGCACGCAATCACTTCTCATCTGCCTTACATGATGCTTCTGGGTCACACATCGAATCGAATACCGGGCGGCGCTTATGGGGGCTGCCGTGGCTGAGGTCGAACGGCAGGTGGCCAGAAGCTTCCTGACGACTGCGCGCTGTGCCAGTTTCAAGCAGGCTGCGCGCAGTCTGAACCTGCCTCCCATGGTGCTACGCAGGCAGCTGCAGCGCCTCGAGAAAACTGTTGGAGAAGCGCTCTTCGTGTATCAGGAGCGCGCCCTTGCTCTGACGGTACGCGGTCGTACTTTGCAGGCAGAGCTGGCTGCCCAGTATCAAGATTTGCGCCCAGACGCCGGGTTGCTTGAAAAACCCAAGCTTCGTTTGGCGTTACCCGACAGGGTGCTCAACGATATTCTGGGTCGGCATCTGGTGGCCTTCCTGCGAAGGGATGCGGGTGTGCACCTGGAGTTAATCCGCCAGGAACATGGTCCGTTAATGCAGAGTGAGGTCATGATCTGGTTGGCTGACCCGAGTCAGGCTCGACCAGATCCAGGTTTTGCCATGACGCGACCGCAGAGTCTGGCCTGCATAGATTTTGAGGCGTGCATTGCCAAGCGCTATGCACGTGAGCGACGTCTCCCCGCCAGCCTCGACGATCTGCATGACTACATGCTGGTTCAGCAGTCCGATATCTCCACATCGGCCTTGTTTTCACCGTGGAATGCTTTGGTGGACTCAAGGCGAAGCGCGGTGACGCGGGTGCATTCTCAGCAGTGGGCGATGGAGCTGGTCAAGCATGCCGCCTGTGTTGGCCTGATGCCGAACTACATCACGCATCTCGATGCGAATCTGCAATCCCTACCAAACCTGTTCACGCAGTCCATGAGGCAATCGATCTGGTTGTCCTGTGCGCCGTTGTCCGCACAGCGTGAGGACGTTGTAGGGCTGGTGACGTTGATTCAGGACGCGTTCGAGGAACGGCGGCAATGGTTTTCCCCTGGCGAGGGGGGTGATGCCACACGGCGAGCTCGACGACGTGGTTACAAGACCAACGATGCCTCATCCATGACAATTGGAGAATAAAGTATGAATCGATCTACCTTGGCACTGGCCATCATGGCCGTAACGCTCAGTCAGGCTGCTTCCGCCGATTTTCTCGCAGACAGCAAGGCGACGCTCGATCTGCGTAACCTCTACTTCAACGAGGATATTCGTGATCGTGACATTCCATCTACTCAGGAGTGGGGGCAGGGATTCATCCTCAACTATCAGTCTGGTTTTACTGATGGAACGGTCGGCCTGGGGGTCGATGCAATCGGCTTGCTTGGGGTGCGCCTCGATGGTGGCGGCCGTTCGGGTAAGGCCGGTATCGATCGCACTCCCGGCGCTCTGTTTCCCCTCGAGAGTGATGGCTCTGCGGTCAGTGATTACAGCAAGGCCGGTGTAACGGCCAAAGCACGTCTTTCCAAGACCGAGCTGCGCCTTGGCACCCTACAGCCAAAGTTGCCGGTGGTGACTTTAAACGATGGCCGCCTATTGCCGCAGTTGTTCGAAGGTGGTCAGATCGTCTCCAACGAGATCGAAGGGCTGACCTTGACAGCCGGTCAGTTGGAGCACGCAAAAGGTCGTAGCTCGACCGACTCGCGTGGCCTGTCCATCGCAGGTGCCAACAATGCGGCCACTGGGCAGTTCGTAAATACGTTTTATTTCGCAGGTGGCGACTACAAGGTCACCAAGGATCTTACCGCTCAGTACTACTTCGGCAATCTGGAAGATTTTTACAAGCAACACTTCCTGGGTCTGATCCATAACTACGCACTGGGCGGTGGCAATCTCAAGACCGATCTGCGTTACTTCTACAGCACCTCCGATGGCAAGAACAGCAGTGAAAGCGGTCGTGCCGAAGGCTATCGCAGCAACGGTTACTGGGCGGTCGGTGACAGCAAGCGCGGTGAGGTAGACAACCGTACCTGGAGTGCCTTGTTCACCTTCAGTCATAGCGGTCATGAGCTGAGCGCGGGTTATCAGCAGGTGTCCGGCGATAGCGCCTTCCCGTATTTGAATGCTGGTGACGGGGCAACCAGTTACCTGATCACCGATCGGCAGATCGGTCGTGGTGGCAAATTCCTCAGTGCCGGAGAGCGCACTTGGCTAGCCGGCTATGCCTATGATTTTGGCAAGCTGGGTGTCTCGGGACTCAAAGCCTCGGTGATGTATTTGTCGGGTGACAACGTTGACAGTGCACAGGGTGAGCGCAACGAATGGGAGCGCGACCTACGCCTCGATTACGTTCTGCAGGAAGGGACGCTGAAGGGGCTCGGCTTCTCTCTGCGTAATGCCAGCCTGCGTGGCAATGTTGGGGCCGACGTCGATGAGAATCGACTCTATGTGACGTACAGCCTGCCATTGCTGTAAATCATAGAAAGTTGCCTCTTCTGTTCTGTACAGAAGGGGCAACATGCTTCAATTCGTCTTCTTAGTCGATTGATAAAGATGAGGCGCTACCGTGGCTGTTTAGTTGGACGACAATGCCGCAACGTGCCACCTTTTCATGCCTCCCCTTGCAGTGCCCACGCAGTTCGCGCAACAGCGCATGCAGTGCCAGCAGATTCTGGATACGTCCCTCGACATGGGCGATGTGTTCCTCCACCAATGTACTGACAAGTGCACAACTCGCTTGCGGCCGATCACGCATGTCCAGCAATCGGCTTACGTCTTCTAATGTCATATCAAGTGCGCGGCAATTGCGGATGAACGTTAGGCGTTCGAAGTGCAACTGGCCGTATAAGCGATAGTTACTGTTATTGCGCGAGGGGCTGGGTAGTAACCCCTGGCGCTCGTAGTAGCGAATGGTTTCCACTGGGCAGCCTGTTCGCCTAGCGAGTTCACCAATTTTCATAATGATGCTTCCAGAGTACGTCAGCATGAGGTGCTGATACTGCCGTTAGAGCGGCTTGTCATCATCTAGATTGATGGCTTCGTGACAGTCTGGAAATGAAGAGGTTCTTTGATTACGAAATTGTAATGCTGCGCTCATCTTCGAGTTATCCAGCAGTTGCAAGGATAGAAGGGCCAAATCCACAAGAAGAAATCGGCCTATGACAATCCCAATACTGCCGGTAAGCATCAGGAGCAATGCATGAAAAAAGTCCTCTAACCATGGCGATCATCTCCGCGTTGGCATTCGGTGCAAGCGCGATGGCTCAGGCATCCGAGCCTCAGGCAGCCGAAGGCTTCATCGAAGGAAGTAGCCTGAATATTCTCAACCGAAACTTCTATTTCAACCGTGATTTCCGTAAGGGCGAAGCCAGAGTACTGCCCAACGGTGAGCGCAGCAGCTACACCGAGGCATGGGCGCACGGCATCATGGCTAACTTCGAGTCCGGTTTCACTCAGGGAACCGTTGGTTTCGGCATCGACGCTTATGCCGGACTGGGCTTGAAGCTTGATACCGGTGATGGACGTTATGGCCCCGGTGGTAGTGTCAACATGTTCCCGGTCGACAGCGATGATCGTGCCGAGGACTCGTACTCGAAAGTGGGGGCCGCGGTAAAGGCGCGCTTCGCTGATACGGTCGTCAAGGCAGGTGACGTATTCCCAACGACACCTGTCGTGCACTACGGGGACTCTCGTCTTCTGCCGCAGAGTTTCAAAGGGGTGACAGTCGTCAACGAAAGCGTAGATGGCCTGACCCTGCAAGGCGGTCGTTTGCATGCCATGAGCCAGCCGCAGGAGAGCACCTCACGCGGTGACTTCGCGACCTTCTATGCCGGGCAGGTGGACTCTCCCTGGGTCGGCTACTTTGGTGGTGACTACGAGCTCAACGACAACCTGGGCTTCAGCCTTTACAGCAGCCGTTTGAAGGATGCCTGGGATCAGTACTACGCTGGCATGTGGTGGACTTACCCACTTTCCGAGGATCTGTCGTTGTTTGGTGGCCTGAATTACTACAACGCTACCGACGAAGGTAAGAAGCAGCTGGGTGATTTCAGTAACAACATCTATAGCGGTAGCATCGGTGTCAAGTACGGCGCTCACCGTGTAGCGCTCTCTCACCAGCGCAACAACGGCGATGACGACTTTGACTACCTGCGTCAGTCCGACTCGATCTTCCTCGACAACTCCCTTCAGTACAGCGACTTCAACTCGCCCAAGGAACGCTCCTGGATGGTGCGCTACGACCTTGATATGGCTGACTTTGGTGTGCCAGGGCTGAGCTTCATGGCGCGTTACGCGCTGGGACGTGATGCGGACTACTCCAATGCCAACAGCACCTACATGCGCACGGATGGTGCCGGTAACCCGCTGACCGATCAGAAGCGCTGGGAGCGCAACCTTGAGGTCAAATACGTGTTCCTCGAAGGTTCTCTGAAGGATCTGTCTGTGCGCGTGCGTCAGATGACCACTCGCGCAACTTCTTACGAAAGCGACCTCGATGAAGTGCGTGTAATTGTCGAGTATCCGCTGCAGGTGCTGTAACGACATTCAGGGGCGGCATAGCCGCCCCTGTCTGACAAGATTGTAATTTGAACCTCATGCTCATGTTAGGTGCCGATGCTTAGCATGGGACTGTCTTCGAAGCGTTCGTTTCCACGTTTGCTAATTCAGTCCGAGGGTCATATGAAAGTTCTATCCAAGTTCATGCTTATCGTCTTTCTCGCTTCGACCAGTATGGTCGTCTCGGCACAAGACGGTATGGAGCACTCACGTAACGCAATCAAACAGTTTCGTGAAAATCAGCAGCGCATTCATGGTGATAAAACCGTTGAACAGCAAGTCTCCGCAGATGCTCGGAGTGGGCAAGACGACTGAGCGCATGAATTAACGCAAGCCGCCCTGCTCGCTCTCTCCAGTCCATCTCTTGGTAGCTCCCGCTCCTTTGGTGAGAGATGGTTCCTTGGCGCCCCTTTTGGGGCGCTTTTTTTGTTCGCGAAGAAACGGGCTTGGAGCTGCATAATTTTGTGAACGTCTGCAGGTGGGCTATGACTCACGCTGAGTTCGAGTGGAGGCCAAGCATCTGCTCTGAACTTGCGTTTTTAACCCGGATGATCGGTCTATTACCCGCATCACAGTTCGTTAAGCGCATGACGCTTCGTGAGGGGATAGTAGGCGGCTGAAGTTGAGAAAATGCGCCGTATAGTGCTATTCGACATAGGCGGGGGAAGGGAAAAGGGGGCGCCGTCCCTGGCGCAATCGGTTAAGCCGTTTCTTCCGTTACGCTTCGGCAAGCCTGCTCGATCGCGTGTTGTGGCAAGGGGAAGTACAGCGTGAAAACTGTGGTTTGATCTGCGATGCTGCTCACACCTACTTGGCCTTGATGCAGGCTCATGATCGAGCGCACGATGGCCAGACCCAGTCCGGTGCCACCATCGGCACGCGACCGCCCACGATCCACGCGATAGAAGCGTTCGAACAGCTTGGGCAAGTGCTCTGGGGGGATGCCTGTACCTGGATTGCTTACGGCTAGGGTAGCGTTCTTTGCGCCCGCGATAATATCGATGTCGATCCTAGAGCCTTCCGGGCTATGGCGAATGGCGTTGGAGAGTAGGTTAGAGATGGCTCTCTGCACCATCAAGCGATCGCCATTAATTGTTGCGTACCCTGATACGTTGAGTTTGATGTCCTTTTCTTCGGCCGTGAGGCTGAAAAGCTCCGCTACTTTCTCTGCCTCTTTGTGTAGTGCAATAGGCTCGAAGGGGATAAGTGCCGCCGGATGACTGACGTGGGCGAGAAACAGCATGTCCGATACGATTCGTGTGACCCGGCCGAGCTCTTCAGTGCAATTCTCCAACACCAGTTTGTATTCCTCGGGCGGGCGTTCACGTGAAAGGGTCACCTGGGCTTTGCCGATCAGATTGGTGATGGGAGAGCGCAACTCATGGGCCAGATCGTCTGAGAATTGCGAGAGCTGTTGCACGCCACTGTCCAGGCGATGAAGCATGAAGTTGATGCCATTGGCCAATTCACGAAGTTCCTGCGGAAGGTTATCCAGCGGCAGGCGATGGCTTAGATCCTGGGTCGAGACGCGTTCTGCAACCTTGCGGAACTGATTCAGGGAACTCAGGCCGCGATGAGCGATCCACCAGGCCCCGGCTGCGATCAGAACCAGCACGAAGGGTAGGGCAATCAGCGTGGATTCGACGTAGGCGCGAAGCAGTGCTTGGTCTGCCGTGCGTTCAAGTGTCAACACTGCGCGTATTCTTGATCCGTCCTTGCGCAGAATAAGCTGGGAGGCGGTCAAGAACTGCTTGCCCTGAGTGTCTCGCCAGTGTTCGAAGCCGATAGTCTCGCTTGCGTTTTGTATAAAAAAGGGTAGGTGCTCCAGCGTCGGGCCTACGCTCATGATTTCCCTGGGGGACGAGCTGTCGTTATAGAGAGCGAGTGAAAGGCTGTCATGGCCTTTGATCAAATCTCTAATGTTGTGGGCTTGGTCGCCGACTTCAGGATGAGTGGTGACTTCCTTCATGCCGTGGCGGATTTGCTGTAGCTTGTCCTTGAGGCTTTGCTCGGCGATGCTATCGAGTTGCCGACTCAGCGAGAAATAGGCCAGTGTGCTCAGCAGTGCAACCAGTATCAAACCCAGCAGTGCGACCGACAGGCTTAGTTGGCTCGACAGTCTTGTAGGCTTCATCGGCGAGCCTCCAATACATAGCCAACGCCGCGCAAGGTATGGATCAGCTTGTTCTCGAAAGGGTCGTCAATCTTGGCGCGCAAGCGGCGAATGGAAACTTCGACGACGTTGGTGTCGCAGTCGAAGTTCATGTCCCATACCAGCGAGATGATCTGGGTGCGTGAGAGCACTTCGCCGCTGCGCCGCATCAGTAGGTGCAGCAGAGCGAACTCCTTAGTGGTCAGGTCGATTCGTTGGCCGTTGCGATAGGCGCGGTGGCGGGCTGGATCCAGCTCAAGGTCGTCGACCTTGAGCACGTCTGGCGCACTGACCTGCTCACCTCTTCGTAGTAGCGAGCGAACTCTTGCCAGAAGCTCGGGGAACTCGAACGGCTTCACCAGATAGTCATCGGCGCCGGAGTCGAAGCCTTTGAGCTTGTCGGCCAGGCGTCCGCGTGCCGTCAGCATCATCACGGGTGTGCGGCTATTGCGGCGAATGCTGGCCAGTACGCCCCAGCCGTCGATCTCTGGCAAGTCGACATCAAGGATGATCAATTCGTAGGACGCCTGGGCCGCCATGTGCAAGCCGTCGACACCATTGGTGGCAATATCGACGACATAGCCGCTCTCGGTAAGTCCTTGGTGAAGATATTCGGCAGTTTTAAGCTCGTCCTCAACAATCAGGATTCGCATTTAGTGGTTGACCTTGGTGGAGGGAGAGAAGTTTTTATCGAGTCGCGATGATTGTTGGACTTGGTAGCGATCGGCAGTTTCATGGCAGATGATGATCCCTGTAGTAACTACAGGGTCAAGCGTCAGAGCCCCTAATTTAGGGGGCTGTAGCCTCTGCCTTTGTAAGCCGTTTGTTGCTCTTCTGATGTTTTTTATATGTCCAGTTGTAACTTCATGACCCGAATAATCGTTGCGTTGGCGTCATGGTAATACAGCGTTGAATGGCTTAGTTGGGCATTACGTATTTGTAATTTTGCAGTCACCTCGACGATAGGTGAGGCTCCC
This sequence comes from Ectopseudomonas oleovorans, assembly GCA_045291465.1. Lineage (GTDB taxonomy): Bacteria > Pseudomonadota > Gammaproteobacteria > Pseudomonadales > Pseudomonadaceae > Aquipseudomonas > Aquipseudomonas oleovorans_B. Next base: position 1,413,618 of record CP152345.1, read on the forward strand.
TAAATTCTGCACCGAATGAAGGTCTCGGAGATTTCATACATGTCTCCGAATTTATACAGGTGTGGAGGAAAGGCCCTTGTCGAGGCGTTATTCGAGAGTTGCTGAGGCACTTTGCCTGGCTGTTGCCTGCTCAGTTGTAGTGAGTCATGCCGTGGCATCAACGCCGATCACCCTGGGCGACGCATGGGGGCAGGCACTGCAGACCAACCCGTCGCTGATGGCAGGTGATCGTAATGTCGGCATCGCAGAAGGTGAGCGTCGCCAAGCCGGTGTGATTCCCAATCCGGAGCTGTCTTGGGAGGTTGAGGACACCCGCAGTGCTACGAGAACCACGACGGTACAGATCAGCCAGCCTATCGAGCTGGGAGGCAAGCGCGGCGCCCGGATAGAAATGGCCGAACGCGGTATCGACAGTGCTGCGGTCGGTCAGGAGCAGCTGCGCAATGAGCTGCGTGCCGAGGTGGTCGGGGCTTTTCAAGGAGCCTTGTTGGCGAAGATGCGCCAAGAGTTGGCTGAGCAGTCACAACGCCTGAGTGAACGCGGCGTGGCGGTCGTTGATGCGCGCGTCAAGGCTGGCAAGGCCTCTGCCCTGGAGGCATCGCGCGCCCGGCTGCAGTACGAAGAGGTTCGACTGGAGGCCGCACGGGCTCGAGATCAGTACATCAACGCCATGAATCAGTTGCTGGCCTTGATTGGGGGGCATCCGCCAGTGGTGAGCCTAGCCTCAGTGGCGATGTTACCGATATGCCCGCAATACCCTCTGAAGTCGCACTTCTGAGCCGTCTGGACAAAGTTCCGCAGATGCGTCTTGCCAGGGTCGAGATCGACCGGCAAGAGGCCGGAATCGCCGTTGAGAAAAGCCGGCGGATTCCCGATCTGACGGTCAGCCTCGGCAGTCAATACAGCAGTGAGGATCGTGAGCGCGTCAACCTTGTTGGTTTGTCCATGCCTCTGCCTCTGTTCGATCGCAACCAGGGCAATGTTCTGGCTGCCTCGCGGCGGGCTGATCAGGCGCGCGACTTGCGAAATGCTGCCGAGTTGCGCCTGCGCAGTGAGGTGCAGCAGGCCTATCAGCAATGGCGAACGGCGCAGGGAGCGATTAGCGGTTTCGAGGGGGGCCTGCTTGCGTCCGCGGACACAGCGTTGGAAAGCACGACGCGTGGATTTCAGATGGGCAAGTTCGGCTTTATCGATGTTCTCGATGCCCAGCGCACCTTGATCGACGTTCGCTCCCGTTACCTGCAGGCACTCGGCGAAGCGCTCGATGCCTGGGTTCGCCTTGAGCGCATCTACGGCGACCTATCTGCCCAAGCCGATAACTACTGATTTCCTGTCACGACGATCGGCGCGATGCCGGTTACTGATCATCTTTTGGGGTTGTTCATGCAGAAGAAACTTGGTGTTGCCATCGCGGCGGCCCTGACCTTGGGGTTCGTCGGTGGTGCGTTGTTTTATAACAGCGGGCGCTTTGCCGCAGAAATCGGGCACATGCTTGCCAGTAGCGACAGCGTTGTTGCAGTCAGGGCTGGGCAGGTCAGTGAGGCCGGGGACGATCATGCCGATGATGATCATGGCGAGGCTGGCGATGATCACGGTGAGTCCGCGGGTGGGCATGCCGAAGAGGGGGGCTGGTGCTGAGTGAGGCGCAAATAGCCGCTGCGGGCATTGAACTCGTCGACGTACAAGCGCGCGCCATGAGCACATACATCTCTACCTGGCGAGGTGAATTTCGACGAGGAACGCACGGCTCATGTCGTGCCGCCCAGCGCTGGCGTGGTCGAGCGCGTGCTGGTCGGGCTGGGGCAGAAGGTGGCTGCTGGGGATGGCCTGGCGACTATCGTCAGTCAGCAGGTTTCCGAGTTGCGCAGTGAAATGGCGGCTGCCGCTCGACGCGTTGAGCTGGCCCGCACGACCTTCGAGCGTGAACGCCAATTGTGGAAGGACGGTATTTCGGCCGAGCAGGATTATCTCCTGGCCCGGCAAACGCTGCAGGAGGCCGAGATCGCTCTGGCCAATGCCCGACAGAAGGGCAAGACGATCAGCCCTCAGGGCGAGGCTGGCGATGGCAGCCGTTACAACCTGCGTGCACCTTTTGCCGGTGTAGTGGTGGAGAAGCACCTGGTACCTGGCGAAGTCGTCAGTGAGACCAGTAATGCCTTCACGGTGGCTGATCTGAGTCGCGTCTGGGTCACCTTCAGCGTTTCCCCGCGTGATCTGGAACAGGTGAAAGTCGGGCAGTCAGTACGTGTCAGTGCGCCAGAGTTGGGGCGCGAAGCTACGGGTAAGGTGGCTTACATCAGCCGCCTGCTGGGTGAGCAGACGCGGACGGCGACAGGCCGCATCGACCTGGATAACGCCGACGGCATTTGGCGTCCCGGCCTGTTCGTCTCGGTTGCCTTGGCGACTGAAAGCCATGAGGCCGCGGCCGTGGTGCCGGCTTCATCGATTCAGGATGTCGAGGACAAGACCAGTGTCTTCGTGCGTACCGCTGAAGGCTTCGAAGTGCGTCCGGTGACATTGGGCACCCGCAGCGATGGCTTCGTCGAGGTACGCGAAGGCCTGAAGTCAGGCGAACGTGTAGCTGCCACAGGCAGTTTCATCCTCAAGTCCGAACTGGGCAAAGGCAGCGCCGAACACGCGCACTGATCCTCACCGACGAGTACTTTTCATGTTTGAGCGCATCATTCAATTCGCCATAGAACAGCGTTTTCTGGTGCTGTTGGCCGTTTTGGCGATGGCCGGTGTGGGCGTGGCCAGCTATCAGAAGCTGCCGATCGACGCCGTTCCCGACATCACCAACGTCCAGGTACAGATCAGTACCGCTGCTGAGGGTTTTTCGCCGCTGGAAACCGAGCAGCGCATCACTTTCCCGATCGAAACGGCCATGGCCGGCCTGCCGCATTTGAAACAGACCCGCTCGCTGTCACGCTCGGGGCTGTCGCAGGTTACCGTGATTTTTGAGGATGGCACGGATCTGTATTTCGCCCGCCAGTTGGTCAACGAGCGACTGCAAAGCGCCAAGGAGCAATTGCCCGAGGGTGTCGAGGCCTCCATGGGGCCGATTTCCACCGGCCTGGGTGAAATCTTTCTATGGACGGTCGAGGCCGAGGAGGGTGCACTCAAGGAGGACGGTACGCCTTACACACCAACCGATCTGCGGGTGATCCAGGACTGGATCATCAAACCGCAGTTGCGCACGGTACCTGGCGTTGCCGAAATCAACACCATTGGTGGCTTCGCCAAGGAGTTCCAGGTCGCTCCAGATCCCAAACGCCTGGCTGCCTACAAGCTGACGCTGGGTGACCTGCTGCTGGCGCTGGAGCGCAACAATGCCAACGTCGGTGCTGGCTATATCGAGCGCAATGGCGAGCAACTACTGATTCGGGCGCCTGGGCAACTGAGCACGCTGGACGACATCGCCAATATCGTCGTGGCCAATGTGGACGGCACCCCCATTCGTGTCAGTCATGTGGCGCAGGTGATGTTGGGCCGTGAGTTACGCTCCGGTGCTGCGACCGAGAATGGTCGCGAGGTCGTGCTGGGAACAGTGTTCATGCTGATCGGCGAGAACAGCCGCAGTGTGTCGCAGGCCGTGGCCGCACGTCTGGAGGAGATCAACCGTTCGCTGCCTGAAGGGGTGGTTGCGGTGACCGTCTATGACCGCACCAATCTGGTGGACAAGGCCATCGCCACGGTCAAGAAGAACCTGATCGAAGGGGCGATCCTGGTTATCGTCATCCTCTTCTTGTTCCTCGGTAACATCCGTGCGGCGCTGATCACTGCCATGGTCATTCCGCTGTCGATGCTGTTCACCTTCACCGGCATGTTCAGCAATAAGGTCAGCGCCAACTTGATGAGTCTGGGTGCACTCGACTTCGGCATCATCGTCGATGGTGCCGTGGTCATCGTCGAGAACGCTATTCGCCGTCTGGCTCATGCGCAGCACAGGCTTGGCCGCGAGCTGACCCGTAGTGAGCGTCTGCATGAGGTCTTCGCGGCATCCAAGGAAGCTCGTCGTGCGCTGATTTTCGGTCAGTTGATCATCATGGTGGTGTACCTGCCGATCTTCGCCCTGACCGGGGTCGAGGGCAAAATGTTCCACCCTATGGCCTTTACCGTGGTGACCGCCCTGTTCGGGGCCATGATCCTTTCGGTGACCTTCGTTCCTGCGGCCATTGCGCTATTCGTCACCGGTAAGGTGAAGGAAGAGGAAAACGCGCTGATGCGCGTTGCCCGACGCACCTACGAGCCAGTGCTGGCCTGGGTCATGCGGCGGCGTATGCTGGCCTTCAGTGCGGCTGTGGCGCTGGTTCTGTTCTCCGGTCTGCTGGCATCACGTATGGGCAGCGAGTTCGTGCCGAGTCTCAGTGAGGGGGACTTCGCGCTGCAGGCGCTGCGTGTCCCAGGTACCAGCCTGACGCAGTCGGTGGATATGCAGATGCGCCTGGAGGAGACCATTCTGGCCAAGGTGCCGGAAGTGGAGCGAGTATTCGCGCGTACCGGTACGGCGGAAATCGCCTCCGACCCGATGCCGCCGAACATTTCCGACAGCTACGTGATGCTCAAGCCGCGTGATCAATGGCCTGATCCGAAAAAGTCGCGTGAGACTCTGATCGCCGAGCTGCAGGCCGCTGCCGAGTTGGTGCCGGGCAGTAACTACGAGCTTTCGCAGCCTATTCAATTGCGTTTCAACGAATTGATATCGGGTGTGCGTAGCGATGTCGCGGTGAAGATTTTCGGCGACGATATGGACGTCCTCAATAGCACGGCAGCCGAAGTGGCCGAGACCTTGGGCGGTATTGATGGGGCGTCCGAGGTGAAGGCCGAGCAGACAACAGGCCTTCCGGTGCTGACCGTGGCCATCGACCGAGACAAGGCGGCTCGCTATGGTCTGAATGTCGGTGACATTCAGGAAACCGTCGCCGTGGCTGTCGGTGGGCGCCGCGCGGGGACGTTATTCGAGGGGGATCGCCGTTTCGATCTGGTAGTACGTCTACCGGAAAACCTGCGTACCGATATCGAGGGGCTCTCGCGACTGCTGATACCCGTTCCAGCAACGGGGGCAGCCACCAGCGTCGGCTTTATCGCGCTCTCTGAGGTGGCCAGTCTGCAACTGGCGCCAGGGCCAAATCAGGTCAGTCGCGAGAATGGCAAGCGCCTGGTTGTGGTGAGTGCCAACGTGCGGGGGCGTGACATCGGCTCCTTTGTGCAAGAGGCCGAAGAGAAGATTCGCAGCGATGTGAAGCTGCCAGCCGGTTATTGGACGACTTGGGGCGGACAGTTCGAGCAACTGCAATCGGCGGCCAAACGTCTGCAAGTGGTGGTGCCGGTTGCCCTGCTGCTGGTGTTCATGCTGCTGTTCATGATGTTCAACAACGTGCGTGATGGCTTGCTGGTGTTTACCGGTATTCCTTTTGCGTTGACCGGTGGCGTGATGGCGCTGTGGCTGCGTGACATACCGCTTTCGATCTCCGCCGGGGTGGGCTTTATTGCTCTGTCGGGGGTGGCGGTTCTCAATGGTCTGGTGATGATTTCCTTCATTCGTAATCTGCGCGAGGAGGGAATGGGGTTGCAGCAGGCCGTCACCGACGGTGCCCTGCAACGTCTGCGCCCGGTATTGATGACTGCGCTCGTTGCATCACTTGGCTTCGTGCCCATGGCTCTGGCGACTGGGACTGGGGCTGAAGTACAGCGCCCTCTGGCGACTGTGGTGATCGGTGGGATTCTGTCCTCTACCGCACTTACGCTGCTGGTGTTGCCTGCGCTCTATCGTTGGGCCTATCGGCGTGAGGAGGAGGCTGAGCTGAAAGACTGAGAGCGAGTATATCGCGGCGCTGGTGCGGAATTATTACGAACCGGCGAAGTGGCAATGGCTCAATGGGTTGGTAACGGATGGCGCGTAAGGCCTAGTTACCCGGCCCATTTCTCAACAGAGTCTGTCGAAAGCAGCCATTTGAAGGATACTGTAATCGCAAAAAATAAAAGTGATCCCGCGCCGATTGGCGCGGGATCTGAGCTGATACTAGTGTCGCTTACTGAAGCGGTAGGCCGCATTCTTCGCGAATCTGAAGCTCTAGATAGTAGTCTTCGTTCGGCACGCCGAATCTGCGTTCGAGCTCATCCAGCGCATCTTCATAGCAGGCTTCCTTTCCATAGTTCTTCGGGCGTGGCTTCGAGCTACCGAACGGGGCTTGATTTTTCTTGGGGCCGACATCGTTGCGATAGGCCACGGTATTGCCTTGAGCGTCATAGTCCAGATACCAGCCATTTTCGATTAGGTAATTCCCCTGGCGTCCCTGTCCAAGCAGCGCACCGGGAGTGTATCCGTCGACCTCATTTTGAAGGGCGCATCCATGTTCTCCACACTCCATGGTTAAAGTCCCTGCGGTGTGTTTTACAAAGCGCTCCCCTGTTTCCCGGTTGATGAATGCCATCTGCTTTTGGCTGGGCGTGTTCTTGCCCGCCGGCCGACAGTCGTAGACGGTGCGGGTTGGCAAGGAGCCATCGGCCCTTCTCAGGCCCAGAGTCGGGATCTCCATCTTGGTGTCACAGGACATAACGTTCATGGCGGGCGTGTAATCGAAGTACTCCACTTGTTCTGCGAAGGTAGGGAGGCTGCTGATCAGCCCCAGAGCTATGAGCGACTTCCTGAATATGGTCATGAGGACTCCTTTTCATTTATTTGGCCCATGTAGGTAGAAGCTGCATGGAGGCCATGTGGCGTAGGTGATTGCTGAAGAGAAAGGTGAGGGAGGGTTACTTCTTCTTTTTCTTGTAGCGAACGACGATCCGGTTGTAGGTCGGATACTTCTCGATCACGTAGTCAGGGCTGAGTGTCAGCAGGTTGTGCATGGCAATGCCGGTGGCCGTGAGCAATCCCAAGGCACCCGTAACACCCCCGCGAAACTGCCTGCTGCCAAGCCAATGCGACCGGCTGTGTAAACGCGGCAGGTCAGCCCAGTGACCTCAATCTTGTTTTCGACCAGGCGAACGGCTTCGAGCAATTTGCCGCTGAGGCCTACGACCTCGAAGGACTCCTTGCGGCTGATGAGTTGAGGAAGTTTGGCGGTGGCCAGGTCATCAAAAGTGAGTTGCGTCATTTCAGTACTCCCTGTGCGATCAAAGAAATGGGTCGTAAATACCGTGGTCGTTTTAGCAGCATAACGAAACGATTCGCGGCATGCCAAGAATCTCCGCGACTCAAGATCAAGACCAAAGCCTGATACGTCTGGGAAAGGCTGTGCGTGCCCGTAGAGCGCAGCAGGCCTTCTCCCAAGAAGCGCTTGCTGATGCGGCTGGGATTGACCGTTCGCATATGGGGAAAATTGAGCGGGGAGAGCGCAACGTGACATTTCTGAACATTGCGCGGATTGCTCATGCTCTGGGCTGCAAACCTTCGGATTTACTTCTGGATGCAGACCTCTAGGTAAGGGCTATCGCCCGTGGTTAGGCGGACGGTTCGAGCTGTTGGGATTGGGCTTCGAGCTTCTCGGCGAGTGTTTGGGTGTGAACGGTGCTGTCGGGTTTCGACGCGGTGGGCTGACCCTCCGGAAAGAACTCTTCAGCAATGGCGCTGCTGTCCTCGCCGTCGTCCTCGAAGATGCCGTTACCCAGACCGACACGCGCAGTGGCATCCAGCGCGACCTGATCAAAGCCCGCTGCCTGACGCGTCTCATCCAGCTCCCGCGCAGTGAGCAACGCTTGCTCCACGGTCATGCCGCCGCGCAGCGTCAGATCGACGTAGAAGATCGGCGTGCCGTGGCTCTGCCGGGTGGATTTGCCACGTAAACGCAGCTCCAGCGGCAGGCACGCCAGGCGATCACCTGATATGGCCCGGAAGTACTGCAAACGGGCGATTAGCGTGCGGATGCTGTTGAAACCGGTGGTGCGAAACACGAAGCTGCCCAGGGCATCCTCATCGCCGATCACTACGTTCATGCGCCCGTAGGGCTTGCAGGCATTGCCCTTGGCCAGGGGGCAGGCATCGGGCGAGGGGCAGGGCAGCGATTGAACGCCGTCCTTGCTGATGCGCTTGCAGGTCTCACCGTTGCCGACACATACCGGTCGACCGTTCTGCCGATCAAACAGGGTGTAATTAGCGCGGAAATTCAGCTCCGGTTCGTTGAACAACAAGCGCACAGGAATGCTACGCAGCTTGTCGTCCTTACCCTGACGAAGCTCGTCATTGAGCGGATGCAGAAGCCAGCCGTCCTTGCCCTGCACCTGAGAGGTGATGGTGAATTGGTCGTCTTTCTCCGGCAGGCGCTTGCCGTTTTTCTCGACGACCTTTCCGATGGAAATACGCCCGAGCACGGGCGGGGTAATTGCCAGACCTTTGAGCATGATGGCGCTCCTTGAAAGCAAAAAAGGCCAGCCACACAGCGTGAGCTGCATGGACTGGCCAAGGGGAGGGATTGAGTGGAAGAGGGTGATCAGCCGATCAGAAAGCGCCGGCTACCTTCCTTGAGTTTTGGATAGCGGGCCTGTAGGTAGGGCTTTTCCTGGAGCAGGCGCTCGACATCAAGCACGGTACTGTCCTTGGCTTTGCGCCAGCTCACGTAGCCGCTGGAGAACTCGGCCCGGGTGGATTCACCCATGGCTTGCTGCAGCATCTGCTTGAGCTCGGCCTCGCGTTTCTCCTTATCGGAGATCGATTGGCGTACAGCCTTCAACTCCAGGAATGCAGCAGCCAGGCCGGCATTGCCACTGAGATCGACGACCTGACCGTTGTCCTGTGGATACAGGCAACGCAGCGCCAGTTCGGCCGAGGCAGTGCCGTCGACAGGCGGTGGCGTATCGGTTTCAACGTACTGCCAGAAACGGCGCTCCAACTCGATCAGGCGAGCAATCATCTGCTCGTCCCGTTCGATGCGATGGATCTCCAGCGTCTGGCCACCGAGCAACACCGCTACATCCGCCGCCTGCTTGCCGGTGACGGCGAGCTGGTGCATCACCTGCAACTGCACATATTCGGGGACGCCTTCTTTCCAGAGGCGTGCCCCGTTTATGCCGGCTGTCTTGCATTCGAGGATCTGCACCTCATCTGTACCAATCACCTCGCGATCAATGTTGGCCAGCATCCAGGGCAACTCCGGATTGGGATGCTGCAGCACGGCGTTGATGCGACGTACCTTGTGCTTCGTGCGTTTGCTGTAATGCCAGGCCACGATGGGCTCCAGCACGTTGCCCCAGTAGGCCGGGCTTTCTTCGTCGTGCGGGTCGGTCTTCGGCAGGTTGCTGTCGCGGCCGGTTTTCTCCAGCCACAGCTCCAACTGGGATTTGTAGGGATTGAGACCGACCGCTGCTGCTGCATCCGAACTGCCGATGCCTTGCTTGCGGATCTGCAGCCAGTCCTCGCGCGGTAGTTCCTTGGTGCTGACCAGGCGCAGGGCAGGGCGTTTATTGCTGGTGATGCCATTCAATGACGTTGCTTTCATGGTGTTCACCTCGCGGACACAAAAACGCCCGATCAGCGCTGATCTGACCGGGCGTCATGGAGTGGATGAAATGGAGAAAGAGGAGGATCAGGCGACCATTTGCAGGGCCGCATCCAGCGCGCGTTGCTTGACCTGCGCGCCTTGGCCAAACCAGGCCGAGTCGAGGCGGTACTCAGTGCTGCGAGCACGACGTTCATGGTCGACGTATTCGGTCACCGCGTTGAGCAGACCCCAGGCAGTGCCACGAGCCGACTCTAGATCCGAGCCACGGCCACGCCCTTCGTACAGTTCCTGAACGCGGCGCAGAGCGCGCTCGTTGGGCAACTGCTCGGGCAACTGGCCGGTCGGGCTGACCTCGCACAGCACATTCATGAAATAGCCCAGCGCCTCATGCCACTGCACCTTGCGCTCAGCCAACGCGCGCATGCGGTACATGAAGTCGTCCCATTGCGAGACGGCGATGCCGAGTTGCTTCTTCACCACCTTCGGATCGAAGCGCGTGTTGTGTGGCACCCTGATTGCGCGACTGGTGCCGTCCAATGCCACTGTCAGGGTGTTGTTGCACACCACGCGCACGGTGGTCGGTGTCGCTGTGGTAGCCAGGGTGCCGTCACAGGACGTCGCCAGCAGCAGGTAGCCGTTGACCTGGTCATTACCCTTGATGGCGGTTTCTTGCCCGGTACGCGCCAGTGCCCAGAACTTGCGGCCACCCTTGAGCACGCCAGCGGTTTCCAGCTCATAGCCGGAGACCTCGGTCAGATCGCGATAGAACTCCAGCACCTCGCGCGGTTGCACAGTGTGATAGCGGTTGGAAACCACCGACAACGGAGCCTTGGTATCGGAGCGGAAGAGCACCTTCTGCTCGGGGAAGGAGTGGATGCTGCCCAGATGGCTGATGAACTCTGATTTGAAATAGACAGGACTTTCCTGAATCTGCCAATCCATGCCGGCCTCACGTTGCCAGATTTCGATGGACTGTTTGCGAGGCAGGTTGTTACCCAGGCCATGCCAGGGGGTAGCGCCGACGTAGGCCATTTGTTCGACTTGATGAGCCATGATGAATTTCCTTTGAGCAATAGCCGGTATAAAGCGCTGCGCATGGCGCAGCACCGGCATTTAGAGATGAATGAGAGAGACGGCAGCCGGATCAGACCGGCTGATTGAAGCGGTGACCGCAGCTCAGGCAGAGGTTGTGGGCCAGCACATGACGGTCGAGTTTTTCGCCAAGCTGAGCGCCCATCGCACAGCCGCCAGCGGCGCCAACCAGGCCGCTGAGAATGGCTGATGAGAAGGCATTGAGATTGACGTTGGGAGGCTTGGCTAGATCGCTACTGGTAACAGCTGGGCCAGTGAGCAGGATGGTGCCTGCGCCACGCAGCGCACCGCCCAGCATGCCGATGAAGGCAGCAATCCGCATGGCGGTGAGGTGCGTAGAGACCTGAGGAGAGCCGCAGCTCGGGCAGTGCAATGACATGGTTGAAGACTCCATGGTGGGGATGTCATTGCTGTGATGTGTGACTGAGATTTTTTGGAGCTGGATTTACGGTGGTGGTAGGGCTATTGACTCAAAAGCTGTTGGCCATGTATGCCGTAGTGGCATATGGCTTCTGCGTACCGCTGATCCTGCTATGCTGGCTCCTCACATCCCTTGGCTCGAGCGCCAGGGACAGTTGCTTAGGAGGAGCCATGTCGGAAACCGTAAACGTTGGTGAGATTGCTGAGAAGCTTTCAGTTGATATATTTGGCAGCTTTTTCTGGCAAATGAAGGATAAATGGAACGAGAATTTTAACTGCCACTGTCCTGCTCACTTGGGTAGTGATGGCAAACCAAAGACTCAACATCCTGGTGATGCGATTTTCTATTACGAAGATCCCTATCTCGGGAGCACGATCTATCTTCACACTGACCTGAAAGCCTACAAGAAAGAGAGTATCGGGAAGCAAAAGCTTCGCGACGCCTTCAAGTCCTTGGCTGTTACTGTCGAATGCGCTAGGGATTCGGAATCTTGGCGAAGTAGTTTCGCGATTACTGACTGCGATAACTATGAAGTTCGAGGTCTTCTCTTTGTGCACAACCATGATCATGGGTATGAAAAGCCATTTTACGGCCTGATCGAGAAAATTGGTTTTGACTCGATTCCCATACCGCCGAATGTCTATCTTCACTACCTTGGGCCACATGACATCAATCGTTTGTTTACCATCGCCAACGATATGATTCGCCTGACTAGCCAGAAGAAAATGTCTAGCGAATACACCTTCTATTATCCCGACCTTGTATTGCGTCGGCGGCAAGGGGATGTATGGGGGCAGCCCGCAACCATCGAAGCGCTTACCAGTCCTTACCTGATTGTTCAGCATAAAGGTACGGACAAGACCGAGCCAGGCTACGTGGTGTACTACAACCGTCCCGGTGCCTCGCATACTGAGTTTGAATATTTTTTAGACAGCCTTTCGCGATATCAGATGTTGGAGTCAGGCAAGTCAGTTCAAATTCGAGTCACAGTGCCAAATGCTGACCCTCAAATGGTGGCAAACTTCAAAGCGGCCAAAGAGAGGTACGCCAAGGCTTGGGGCTTCGATCCGATTCGAGAAACTGTCTTGAACGCGATCAGTTTTGAGGCAGTTACCGCAGTGACGGACTCGTACAATCCAGGTTGGATGGGGTGGCGCAATTGAAAAAAGAACATTCGGCCCGGCCATGTACTACGCATCGGATAAAAATGTCTTTGATGCACTGATTCAACACCGAGTGGATGCCCCTACCTTGGCGGTGCTGTTCGAGCGACGTAACATGATTGTTTCCAAAAAGACCCCAAGAGACGATCTGGCAGAGTATTTCTCCCGCCTTCCTCATGACTACTATGATCATCGGATAATATCGGAGAAATTGGGGGTTCTTCCTCGCAGGGAGCGCACTACCTCTATGGATCTTGTTGGAGCCATTGATCCCGAGGAGCTTAAGTTTGCGCTTGAGGCTATTAAGAAGGAAATCATTGCCAATGGTGATGTCGCCCACATTGTTAGGAGTGGTAATGATTTTACGCTGAAAGTCCAGTATTCGCTCATTGATTACAAAAAAACCGAATTTGCACAGCAGCAAATCAAGGATGGTGTGGTTGAGTTTATTAAGAGCGCTGACGGCTACCTGATCAACAACGCGCAAAATGAATTCATGAACACTGTGCGCGATGAGATCGTTGCAAAGGTAGACACGCTAGTACCTGATGATATTGAACGTATCACGGTTAACCTGTATGACGTAATTAATCCTAAGATGAGGACGCGCTTCTTCATTGATCTTAGTACAAGCTTGGATGGCTTTAGTCGTCGTGATGTATCTGACGTATATGTATATAAGCCGAAGCTGGACGCCGATGATGAAGAATTAGCATCCGATGAGCATGAGACGCATATCGAAAAAGTATTGCTTAAGGGTAATGGTGTTACTCGTTCGTCCTTGCTCCTTGATCTCGTGGATGAAGATGCATTCTATATTTTTAAGATGTGTTGGACTGCGCAGCGCACTCTTGGGAATGGAGATGTAATTAGTGTGGAGGTTTTGTTCGCAGATCCCAAGAATTGCATGGATTTCTCGATCTTAGTCAAGTCGGTATACCCTTATGTAGACGGCAAAGTGGGGAAAAAACGCGCGCCCTTGAAGTCTGAAATCGACTCGATGTCTAGGTTGATTGAAAAGGCCGCGCGTGAGCAGATGCAGAAACTTAAGGCGGAATGCACTCAAGGAGGTGATCAAGTATGATCTCACGCTACAAGTGGTACCAGGTGCGTCTACCTTGCTCTGTAGCCGAGTTCTTTACCAAGTTACGAGCCGTAGGATACGACAGTGCAGGCACTGCGGGCTTTTTGACTAGCGAAAGCGAGTCATCTTTTCGCTACATTTGGCCATCTACTATCAACGCTGTCCGTCTAGACAGTGAAGGGAACGCTGAGTATCAGCAGATCATCACCGTCAACTCTCAGTCTATTATTGTGCTTAACGAACGATCCACAATTTTTCGATTTGAGAGTCCGGCAAGGTCAATACGTGAAGTCCTGAACGCCTTGGAGAATGCGATAGGGTTTGGCTTTGCTTGTGAGCAGATAGTCATCAGCGATGCTCTGGTACAAACGGCACTAGAAAGTGCCACTAGAAAAGTTCTGAACAGTTTAAAAGTGTCGGGTGCGATCCCGAAGGCCAATTCCCTTGCTCGGATTGAGTTGGTATCTAAAGAGGGCATCAATACAGAAAATATTAAACTACTAGGGATGGCTGATTTTTTGGTTGATGCAGCCTCCTACGAGGTCACCTACAAAGGGGTTAAGGGGCAGATAGGATTTTCACGATCAGCAGCCTGTAAGATCAGCGGCCCACTTACACCATTCATCCTGAGCAATATTGAGAGAGCTCTGCAGGCGCAGTGCTAGCTTGGCTTCAATCAGTAGTCGCCTTTTGAACAGCATATCGAAGCGACGTTTATTTCGCGTTTTCTCGCATGGCTGACGTCGATAAGTTTCCGGTAGCTGTGTCCTGAATATGCTCACTCTACTAGGCTGTCACTGACTTGATGTAGTCAGTACTATTATAGTTCGCCACGAACCTCGCCCTTGTCGATGTGTGTACTGATAAGTTCAGATTCCCAGCCGCGTTCATTTGACGCGGTACTGGCCACTGAGTGCATGCCATGGCTGACTAGGCGTCCCTCGAGCCCATGCGTTCTAGTGCTATATTCGCCGCCTGCCTGTTGCTGTGGATACGATCTGCGGGCGCAGTGCCGACTACAGGCTTTTGCCGTTATCCGTCAGTGTGTCTGCATTGGTATTTGTACAAAATACTGCCCAGTCGGTCATCAATTCTCTACGTTTATCTAGAAAGTCCGAACGAGAGTAGGCAGCCTCTGTTTGGTCTCGCTCATCATGAGCCAGCGCAAATTCGCATACCTCTCTAGGGTAGTGAGTGTTTTCGCTTGCCCAGTCCCTGAAGGTAGAGCGGAAGCCGTGTCGGGTGATGTCTGCATGGCCGAGTTTGTGCAGCAGGTTGCGAACTGCGTTGGCGTGGATCACGCCGGTCTTTCCTTGTCCAGGGAACACGTAGGGCGAGTTCGTGGTTGGCATATCTCGAAGCATGCTTACCGCAGCTTCAGGCAGCGGAATGACAAAGGCTTTTCGCATCTTCATGCGTGCGGCAGGTAGTGACCATATGCCTGCTTCTAGGTCGAGCTCAGACCATTGAGCGAAGCGGATCATGTGGGAGCGGGCGCCAGTCAAGATCAATAGGCGCGTAGCAATAGCATCTCGGCCTGGGGCTTGAGCGAGTTTTTCCATCAGGCTTGGTAGTTCTTTCCAGTGCATGGCCGGAAAGTGGGTGCGCTGACGAGCCTTCTTTTTTCCGCCTTGCTCAGAAGATTATCCAGGTGACCGCGCCAGCGAGCTGGGTTGTCACCTGAGCGTAGGCCGCGAGTCTTGGCCGCGTCCAAGATCTGCTCGATCTGGCCACGGACTTCGTCTGCTGTACGGGTCTTGGTTGCCCAGATCGGGCGTAAAACACTCACCACTTGTTCGGTTTTGATCGCATCCGCCGAGAGCATCCCTATGGTAGGGAATGCGTAGAGCTCCAGTTTCCTTAACCAGCCTTTACGCCATTTCTCTGACCAGGAGGCGCCATGAGCGTTTTGGTGCTCTTGAGCGAGGTCTTTGAAGGTTATACGGCTGGCATCGGCTTGGCGCTGCGCTTCGCGCTTGGCCTCTCGTTCTGCGTCCCGGGTGCCTAGTGGGTCAGAGCCGTTTGCCAGTACCTTACGTTGGTCAGCGGCCAGTTGCCGGGCCGCGCTCAAGGTGATGGTGGGGAAGGGGCCTAGGCCCATTTCACGGCTGCGGCCATCCCGCTTGTAGCGAAATATCCAGCTGGAGACTCCGCTTTTTGAAACCTGAAAGTACAGGCCTTCGCCATCACTGCTCTTCCCTGGTACTGCAGCCTTGGCGAGAGATTCGGCTGTTTTGCTTGTGAGCTTACCCATTATGTCTTCCTTTTGACCCACACTCTGACCCACACCTTTATGTGGGATTCAGTGGATTCTCATCGGACGTTATGGGAGGGATGGTACGCTGCAGGCCTTGTGAATTCTAGCGTGTGAGATCTTGCTGGATTTCTTCGGGCAATAAAAAAGCCGGCTTGTGGCCGGCTTTCAGGAGGTGTCAGGGCTTACTTCTGGTATGCCTCGACTGCCTTGTTGATCAGGCCGCGGGCTTCTTCAGCGCCGCCCCAGCCTTCTACCTTGACCCACTTGCCCTTCTCCAGATCCTTGTAGTTCTCGAAGAAGTGCTTGATCTGCTCGATCAGCAGTGCGGGCAGGTCGGTGTATTCCTGAACGTCCTTGTACAGAACGGTCAGCTTGTCGTGCGGAACCGCGACCAGTTTGGCGTCGCCGCCGGCCTCGTCGCTCATGTGCAGTACGCCGACCGGACGAGCGCGGATCACCGAGCCCGGAGCGACCGGGTAGGGGGTCACGACCAGCACGTCGAGGGGGTCACCGTCATCAGCCAGGGTGTGCGGGATGAAACCGTAGTTGGCCGGATAGAACATCGGGGTGGCCATGAAACGATCGACCATCAGGCAATCGGTATCGTGGTCGATTTCGTATTTGATCGGCGCGTGGTTGGCCGGGATTTCGATGGCGACGTAGATGTCGTTCGGCAGGTCTTTGCCAGCCGGGATCTTGCTGTAGCTCATGGGGGAACTCCCAGGGAGGGCCAAAAAAGTGGGGCGCATTATAGGCGTATTCGCCTGGCGTTACTACGGCGGCCTACTTAGCAATTGGTCGCGTTTTCGACCGTTCGGTAGTCGGGGTGTTCCGCCTGCAGGCGCTGCAACCGGGCCAGGGTGTCCTGGCGGTAGAACAGCGCCAGTTGCCGGTAAACCTCGGGAAAGGCGGCTGCCAGCAGATCCGGGGCGGTGAAGAAGTATTCGCTGGTCACCGCGAAGAACTCCGCCGGATCTTCTGCCGCATAAGGGTCGATGGCGGTTTCGGCGTCGGGGTCGGCATCCAGCTCGGCATTCAGCGCATCGAAGGCACTCTGCATGGCGCTGGCCCAGTCCTGCACACGCATGTCGCGGTGCAGCGGTGGCAGGCCATTGGCACCACCGTCGAGCATGTCCAGCTTGTGCGCCAGCTCGTGGATCACCAGGTTGTAACCCTCCCAGCCTCCGCTGCCCTCGACACCGGGCCAGGCGAGAATCACCGGGCCCTGTTGCCAGGCTTCGCCGCTGCGCGCGTCATCCCATTCGTGCTCGATGCCACTGGCGTCGCGATGGCGCTGCGGGCTGAGAAAGTCGTCGGGGTACAGGACGATCTCGTGAAAGCCCTGATACCAGTCCAGATCGCCCAGGTGCAGCAGTGGCAACTGGGCCTGGGTCGCCAGCAGCAGGCGCTCGAACGAACCGAGTTCGAGGCCGGGCAGGGCGGTTAGGTGCTTGTCATGCAGAAACAGCACGGCGCGTTCGCGCAGATGTTGCAGCTCGATCTCATCGAGACCGTCGAGAATGGGCAGGCGCCTGAGCACGTCGGCCCACTGTTCGGGGTCGACCGGGTTGTGTTCGAGGGTACGACGACGGCGCCAGGCCTTGAGTGACCACATGAGGAGTGCTTCGCGGCGGAAAACCCGGCCACCTTAAGGTCGGTGGCCGTTCACGGCAAGCCGTGGCGGGCGATCGGCCGCTCAGTCTTCGCTGATCGGCAGGACGTAGTTCTTGAACTGCTCGTCCTCGCGAAAACCGATGGACTCGTAAACCTTCTGCGCCACCTCGTTGTCGCGGCTGGTGGCCACGCGCATGCGCACGGCGTTGGTTTCCTTGGCCATCTGCTTGGCGGTGTGCAGCAGGCGGTCAGCCACCAGTTGGCGACGGGCATCTTCGGCGACATAGATGTCGTTGAGAATCCACACACGCTTGAGCGACAGCGAGGAATAGCTGGGGTAGAGCTGGCAGAACCCGAGCAGCTTGTCTTCATCGTCGGCCAGGGCCAGGTAGATCACCGACTCCTTGCGGCGCAGGCGCTTCTCGAGGAACTTGCGTGACGATTCCGGGAAAGGTAGTTCGTTGTAGAACTCGCGGTATCTGACGAACAGCGGGGTCAACAGATCCAGGTGCTCCAGGGTGGCTTGGACGATGCGCATGGCGGGCCTCGGCTTCTGTAATGGGCTGGAGTGGCAATGCAGCTGTTGTGCCAGCAGACCAGCCGATGCTGCCTCAAAGCCAGTTGAAAGCGCAATCCAAGCAAGCGTTTGATTTATCCGTGAGCCGCAACTTGGCACCCGCGCCCTGGTCTGAGCAGTGGCGCAGCAGCCGCCCGACGGGCGCTGTGCTAACCTGCCGCCATTGCTTCAAGGCCCCCGACGGGGCACCTACCGAGGTCATTCATGCACATCCACATTCTCGGCATCTGCGGCACCTTCATGGGGTCGCTGGCCGTTCTGGCCAAGGAACTTGGCCACCGGGTCACCGGCTCCGATGCCAATGTCTATCCACCCATGAGCACTCAACTGGAGGCCCAGGGCATCGAACTGATGCAGGGTTACGACCCGGCGCACTTGCAACCGGCGCCCGATCTGGTGGTGGTGGGCAATGCCATGAGCCGTGGCAATCCGGCGGTGGAGTACGTGCTCAACAAGGGCCTGCCCTATGTGTCCGGCCCGCAGTGGCTGGCCGATCACGTGCTGCAGGGGCGCTGGGTGCTGGCAGTGGCCGGCACCCATGGCAAGACCAGCAGTTCGAGCATGCTGGCCTGGGTGCTGGAGCATGCCGGCATGAGTCCGGGATTCCTGATCGGTGGCGTGCCGCAGAACTTCGGTATTTCGGCGCGTCTGGGCGGCACGCCCTTTTTCGTGGTCGAGGCCGACGAATACGACAGCGCTTTCTTCGACAAGCGCAGCAAGTTCGTCCATTACCGTCCGCGTACGGCGATCCTCAACAACCTGGAGTTCGACCACGCGGATATCTTCCCTGATCTGGCGGCCATCGAGCGGCAGTTCCATCATCTGGTGCGTACCATTCCCGGTGAGGGGCTGGTGATCCATCCGGCTGGCGAACGTGCCCTGGCGCGAGTGATCGAGATGGGCTGCTGGACGCCAGTACAGACCACCGGTCAAGGCGGCCAGTGGCAGGCACGTCTGCTCGCTGCGGACGGTTCGCGCTTCGAGGTGAGCTTCGAGGGTAAGGTCGAGGGCACCGTGGAGTGGAACCTGACCGGTCAGCACAACGTCGCCAATGCCTTGGCCGTGCTCGCTGCGGCACGCCATGTGGGCGTGGTCCGGCACTGGGCATCGAGGCACTGGGCCGGTTCATCAATGCCAAGCGGCGCATGGAGAAGGTCGCCGAGGTCAATGGCGTGACCGTCTTCGATGACTTCGCCCACCACCCGACCGCCATCGCCACGACCCTCGACGGCCTGCGCAAGCGCGTCGGCGATGCAACGCAGATCATCGCCGTGATCGAGCCGCGCTCCAATTCGATGAAGCTGGGTGCCCACCGCGACGGGCTGGCTGATTCGGCCGAGCAGGCCGATGCGGTGTTCTGGTATGCGCCACCCAACCTCGGCTGGGATCTGGCCGCGACCGTTGCTCAGGCGCGCAATCCGACGCGGGTGTGCGATTCGCTGGAGTCGATCATCGACGGCGTGAAGACCCTGGCGCGCCCCGGCACCCAGGTGGTGATCATGAGCAACGGCGGCTTTGGCGGCCTGCACGGCAAACTGGCCAAGGCGCTGGAGGGGTAAATGTCTGGAGCGGAACGCATCACCCTGGCCATGACCGGCGCCTCTGGCGCGCAATACGGTCTGCGCCTGCTCGACTGTCTGGTGCAGGAGGAGCGCGAAGTGCACTTCCTGATTTCCAAGGCCGCGCAACTGGTGATGGCCACCGAGACGGACGTGGCCCTGCCGGCCAAGCCTCAGGCCATGGCCCAGTTCCTCACCGAATACACCGGTGCGGCACCCGGGCAGATCCGGGTGTACGGCAAGGAGGACTGGATGGCGCCAGCGGCCTCGGGCTCCGGTGCGCCGACTGCCATGGTCGTGGTGCCATGCAGTACCGGCACCTTGTCGGCCATTGCCACCGGTGCCTGCAACAACCTGATCGAACGTGCCGCCGATGTGGCGCTGAAGGAGCGCCGTCAGTTGATTCTGGTGCCGCGCGAGGCGCCTTACTCGAGCATCCATCTGGAAAACATGCTCAAGCTGTCGAATCTCGGCGTGACCATCCTGCCGGCCTCGCCCGGTTTCTACCATCAGCCGCAGACGCTCGATGATCTGGTGGATTTCGTCGTTGCGCGCATCCTCAATTGCCTGGGCATTCCCCAGGACATGCTGCCGCGCTGGGGCGAGCACCACCTGGTGTCGGATGACTAGCGCCGGGCGGCGGTTCGTCTGCATGCTGGCACTGCTGAGCCTGACCGGCTGCGCCACGGTACGCACCCTGAACGCTGCCCAGCCCGATGCGCCAGTGGTCTATGCCGGTACGCGGCTGGACTGGTACAGCATCAACGGCGGCTGTTGCCCGCAGGCGCGTTTTGGCGCCGAAGCGCCGCGCTACGCGGCGTTGGATCTACCGGCCAGCGCGCTGCTCGATACCCTGTTGCTACCGCTTTCCCTGGCCACCGCGCTGGGCATCAGCCTGGGCATCAGCGGCGGTTTGTGAACCCCACGCGCACCGTGTTACGAGCGATGGGGGCACTCAGGGCTCAGCAGGCCTCGGTTTCCACTTCCTGGCAGACGTCGATCCATTCGGCATCGACCAGTTCGGCCATGCGCTGCGGGGATATGCGTACGGCGCTGTGAGTGGCGCCGGCTGCCGGCAGCACTTCGTCGAAGGCCAGCAGCGAGCGGTCGCAATAGACACTCAATGGCGTCGCCAGGCCGAACGGGCAGACGCCGCCGACCGGGTGGCTGGTCAGTTCGACCACGGTCTGCGCATCGAGCATGCGCGACTTGGCGCCGAAGCACTCCTTCATCTTGCGGTTGTCGATGCGCGCATCGCCACGTGCGACGATCAGCACGTCGCGTTCGGCAATGCGAAAGGCCAGGGTCTTGGCGATCTGGCCCGGCGCAACACCATGGGCTTGCGCGGCCAGCGCCACGGTGGCGGTGCTGGTCTGCAATTCGATGATCGGAATGTCGGGCGCCTTGGCGGCGAAGAAGGCGCGTACAGAGGCCAGGCTCATGAAGCGATTCCCCAGGGCTGTCGGAGGGCTGTGGCCAGCAGGCGCGATCCGTCCCTGGGGCGCTGCTGTGGTCGCGACCACGGCTGAAACAAGCGGCCATGCTCGCGCTGCATGACGGAGACGTCAAGACCTGATGACGTCAGTTTGCCAGCAGATGTGCCGCGTTCGCCGCCTCATCGAGCCCATAGCGACCTTTTTCATCCTGCGTGACCCGGCCCATGGCGACATCCGGATCATGGGTGAATACCAGGCGGCCACCGCGAGCCAGGAGGTCGGCCAGCAGCGCTTCCTTCTCCTCGATCAGGCCTTCGGGGAAGCGGTCGTAGCCCATGGTGATCGGTAAATGCACCCAGGGCGCGCCGGGAATCAGGTCGCCAGGAAATACTACCGGTCCGCCGGGCATGGCCACCTCCGGCATCAACTGGCCGGGCGTGTGACCATCGCTCCAGTGCAGGTGCCAGTCCGGGCCGAGCAGCTCGCAGTGTGTCGTTTCGTCGATCAGGTGCAGGCGACCGCTGTCTTCGAGCAGGTCGAGCAGCTCTGGAATATAGGAGGCGCGGTCTCGGGCGTGGGGCTGGCGCGCCCGTTGCCATTGGCGGCGACCGGTGATGAAGCGGGCGTTGGGAAACAGCAGGCGCGGCGGCTGATCCGCCTGCCAGGCGGCGAGCAGGCCGCCGGCGTGATCGAAGTGCAGATGGGTGAGCACCACGATATCGATGTCGGCATCGCTCAGGCCTGTTGCTGCCAGGCTGTCCAGCAGCACATGGCGATCCTCCTGAACGCCGAAACGCTGCTTCGACTCCGGACTGAAGAAGGCGCCGATACCGGTTTCCACCAGGATATTGCGCTCGTCCTCCTGCACCAGCAGGGCGCGGCAGCCGAGGTCGATCCGGTTCAGCTCGTCGGCTGGCATCCAGCGCTGCCACAGCGCCTTGGGGGCGTTGCCGAACATGGCGCCGCCATCGAGTTTCTGGCTGTTGCCGAGCAGGGTGGTCAGGGTTCGCATGGTTATCTCTTGTTCTTGTCGTGTGAGGGTTGCGTGGGTGGCGCGCCAGCGCGTGATCCACCCGAGTGCGGCGATTGTTTCAGCGTTCGATGGCCAGGGCCACACCCTGACCGCCGCCGATGCACAGCGTGGCCAGGCCTCGACGGGCATCGCGACGCTGCATTTCGTGGATCAGGCTGACCAGGATGCGGCAGCCCGATGCGCCGATGGGATGACCGAGGGCGATGGCGCCGCCGTTGACGTTGACCTTGGCGCTGTCCCAGTGCAGTTCGCGGCCGACGGCGATGGCCTGGGCAGCGAAGGCTTCGTTGGCCTCGATCAGGTCGAGTTGCTCCAGGCTCCAGCCGGCGCGCTCCAGTGCCTTGCAACTGGCGAACACCGGGCCGATGCCCATCACGGCCGGGTCGACCCCGGCGCTGGCGTGGGCGGCAATGCGTGCCAGTACCGGCAACTGCAGTTCAGCGGCTTTCTCGGCACTCATCAGCAGCACGGCGGCGGCGCCGTCGTTGAGCGTCGAGGCGTTGCCGGCAGTCACCGTGCCGTCGCTCTTGAACGCCGGGCGTAGCTTGCCCAGGCTGTCGAGGCTGGTGCCGACGCGTGGCTGCTCGTCCTGGCTAAAACTCAGTGGCTCACGGCCACGTTGCGTGACGTCTACCGGGACGATTTCGCCAGCGAAACGGCCGGCCTCGATGGCGGCCTGGGCGCGCTGTTGCGAACGCAGGGCAAAGGCGTCCTGTTCGGCACGGTCGATACCGTATTGTTCGGCCAGATTCTCGGCAGTTATACCCATGTGGTAGTCGTTGAAGGCATCCCACAGGCCGTCCTGGATCATCGTGTCGACCAGTTGCGCATGGCCCATGCGCAGGCCGCTGCGGGCGCCGGGCATGACATAGGGAGCCAGGCTCATGTTTTCCTGGCCGCCGGCGATGACGATGTCGGCATCGCCGCACTGGATCGACTGGGCACCGAGGATCACGGCCTTGAGGCCGGAGCCGCAGACCTTGTTCAGGGTCATGGCCGGCACCGTGTGCGGCAGGCCGGCGAGGATCACGCTCTGTCTGGCCGGGTTCTGCCCCGAGCCAGCGGCGAGCACCTGGCCGAGGATCACCTCGTCGACCCGTTCGCCATCGATGCCGGAGCGGGCCAGCAGTTCACGGATCACCACGGCGCCCAACTGCGGGGCAGGAATACGGCTCAACGAGCCCTGGAAGCTGCCGATTGCGGTACGGCAGGCAGCGACTATCACGACTTCACGCATAAAGGTTCCTCGTCGGCTGAACATTACGCAGCCGAGGTTTGAATAAAAAAGCGCGGCTTGACGCCGCGCGAACGCTCAATCCTGTAGGGCGGGTGCAACCCGCCTGTTTGGCGGTGGCGGGTTGCCCCCGCCCTACGTTTAGAACTGCTCGGCGGCCAGGCCGTACAACGGCCGGCTGCCGGCGCGAATGCTCGCTTCCAGGCTCAGGCTGCGCGGCAGCAGGCGGGCGAAGAAGAACTCGGCGGTGGCCAATTTGCCGCTGTAAAAGGCTTCGTCTTCGCTGCGCCTGGCCTGCGCCACGGCGGCCATGCGTGCCCACATGTAGGCATAGGCGACGTAGCCGAACAGGTGCAGGTACTCCACCGAGGCGGCGCCGACCGAGTTGGGGTCGGCCTTGGCCTGCTCCAGCAGCCAGCCGCTGACGGCCTCCAGACGCTCCAGCGCTTCGACCAGGCGCTCGCCGAAAGGCGATTCGTGTTCATGGGCGAAGCCGCGCACCTCGGCGGCGAACAGACGCAGCGCGGCGCCACCGTTGGCCACCACCTTGCGACCCAGCAGGTCGAGTGCCTGGATGCCGTTGGTGCCTTCGTAGATCTGCGCGATGCGCACATCACGCACCAGTTGTTCCTGACCCCACTCGCGGATGTAGCCATGGCCGCCGAACACCTGCTGGCCGTGCACGCAGCTCTCCAGCCCGGTGTCGGTGAAGAAGGCCTTGGCCACCGGAGTGAGCAGAGCCACAAGGGCCTCGGCGTTGTGCCGCTCATCCGCGTCCTCGGCGTACTTGGCCAGGTCGAGCTGCTGGCCGACGTAGCAGGCGAAGGCGCGGCCACCCTCGTTCAATGCCTTCATGGTCAGCAGCATGCGGCGCACGTCGGCGTGGACGATGATCGGGTCGGCGACCTTGTCCTGATTGACCGGGCCGGTGGCGGCGCGGCTCTGGATGCGTTCGCGGGCATAGGCCACCGCGGCCTGGTAGGACGCCTCGGCGCAGCCGATGCCCTGGATGCCGATGGACAGGCGCTCGTAGTTCATCATGGTGAACATCGCCGCCAGGCCCTTGTTGACCTCGCCGATCAGGTAGCCGGTGGCGCCGTCGAAGTTCATCACGCAGGTGGCCGAGGCCTTGATGCCCATCTTGTGCTCGATGGAGCCGCAGCTCACCGCGTTGCGTGCGCCGAGGCTGCCATCGGCCGCGACCATGACCTTGGGCACCAGGAACAGCGAGATGCCTTTAGGCCCGGCCGGTGCATCGGGCAGCTTGGCCAGCACCAGATGGATGATGTTCTCGGTCAGATCCTGCTCGCCGCCGGTGATGAAGATCTTGCTGCCGGTGATGCGGTAGCTGCCGTCGGCCTGCGGTTCGGCGCGGGTGCGGATGATGCCCAGATCGGTGCCGGCATGGGCTTCGGTGAGGCACATGGAGCCGGCCCAGCGGCCCTCGTACATGGGCGGCAGGTAGGTGGTTTTCAGTTCTTCGCTGGCGTGTGCGTCGATGGCCAGGCAGGCGCCGGAGCTCAGCGCCGAATAGAGGGCGAAGCTGGAGCCGGCGGCGTAGAGCATTTCCTCGAAGGCCACGGCGAGCATCTTGGGCATGCCCATGCCGCCATACTGCGGGTTGCCGGAGAGGCCGACCCAGCCGCCTTCGGTGTAGGTGGCGTAGGCCTCGCGAAAGCCGTCCGGGGTGCGTACTTCGCCGCCTTCCCACTGGGCGCCTTGCTCGTCGCCGCTGCGGTTGAGCGGGGCGATCAGGCCGCCGGTGACCTTGGCCGCTTCTTCGAGGATGGCGTCGGCGGTGTCGGCATCGACGGTGTCCGCCAGGGCCGGCAGGCGTGCCCAGAGGCTGGGTGCCTGGAAGACTTCATGGAGGACGAAGCGCATGTCGCGCAGCGGGGCGTTGAATTCGGGCATCGGTCACCTCATGCGTGACGCCGGGCGAACCCGGCCAGTGAAACGGAGAAAGAGCACCTGGCATTCGACTGCCAGGTGCTCCGATTGCTCACCCCGGTCGGGGTGGTGGATCAATGACTGGAGGCGGCGGCCGCTCCCAGTCCGGTCTGTGCGCGGACGAACTGATCGTCGAACGCATCGCGCTCGCGGGCTGCGCGGGCGCTGTTGTCGAGCTTGGAAACCAGGACGATGACGATGAACGCCAGTGGCATGGAGAACAGTGCCGGGTGGTCGTAAGGGTAGATCGCCTGCGCGTTGCCGAGCACCGCGACCCACACCGCCGGCGACAGGATCACCAGCGTCAGCGCGCTGGCCAGCCCGACGAAGCCGCCCAGCAGGGCGCCGCGAGTGGTCAGGCCCTTCCAGTACATGGCCATGATCAGCACCGGGAAGTTGGTTGAGGCGGCGATGCCGAAGGTCAGGCCGACCAGGAATGCAACGTTCTGCTTCTCGAACAGGATGCCAAGGCCGATGGCGACGATACCCAGACCGATGGTAGCGATGCGGGTCACGCGCATTTCTTCGCGTTCGCTGGCCTGGCCCTTGCGCAGCACCGTGGCGTAGAGGTCATGGGAGATGGCCGAGGCGCCCGCCAGGGCAAGGCCCGCGACCACCGCGAGGATGGTGGCGAAGGCGACGGCGGAGAGGAAACCGAGGAACAGGTTGCCGCCAACCGCCTTGGCCAGGTGCATGGCGACCATGTTGCCGCCGCCGATCAGCGCGCCGGAGAGATCACCATCGACGAAGAACTGCGCGTCGCGCCCGACGATGACGATGGCCGCGTAGCCCAGCACCATGACCACGAGGAAGAAGAAACCGATGAAGCCGGTGGCGTAGAACACCGATTTGCGCGCTTCCTTGGCGTTGGGCACGGTGAAGAAGCGCATCAGGATGTGCGGCAGGCCGGCGATGCCGAAGACCAGACCGAGCGACAGCGACGCCGCGTTGATCGGGTCGGCCAGCATGCTGCCCGGGCCCATGATGTTCCAGCCGAT
Organism: Ectopseudomonas oleovorans; assembly: GCA_045291465.1. Classification (GTDB taxonomy): domain Bacteria; phylum Pseudomonadota; class Gammaproteobacteria; order Pseudomonadales; family Pseudomonadaceae; genus Aquipseudomonas; species Aquipseudomonas oleovorans_B. Next base: position 1,439,476 of record CP152345.1, read on the forward strand.
GGCGTGGCTTTCCACGGCGCGCGCCGCCAGGGTCTCCAGGCTGAAGCCGAACTCGGCGAGGGCCAGACCGGCCAGGGTGGTACCGCCGGCTAGCAGCAGGACGGCCTTGATGATCTGCACCCAGGTGGTGGCGATCATGCCGCCGAAGATCACGTAGACCAGCATCAGCGCGCCGACCACCATCACTGCCGTGCTGTAGTCGAGGCCGAACAGCAGCTTGATCAGTTGGCCGGCACCGACCATCTGCACCACCAGGTAGCAGCACACCACGGTCAGCGAACCGAAGGCGGCGAAGGTGCGGATGCGGGTCTGGTCGAGGCGATAGGAGACGATGTCGGCGAAGGTGTACTTGCCCAGGTTGCGCAGGCGTTCGGCCATCAGGAAGGTGATCACCGGCCAGCCGACGAAGAACGCCACGGTGTAGACGAAACCGTCGTAGCCCTTGGCGAACACCAGGCTGGAGAGACCCAGCAGCGTGGCGGCGGACATGTAGTCGCCGGCGATCGCCAGGCCGTTCTGGAAGCCGCTGATACCGCCGCCGGCGGTATAGAAGTCGGAAGTGGATTTGGTCTGCCGCGCCGCCCACCAGGTGATCATCAGGGTGGCGACGACGAAGACGAAGAACATGGCGATGGCGTGCAGGTTGATCGGCTGCTTCTCGGCCACCACCGGCGCGGCATTGGCAGCCAGGGGCGCGAGGGCGAGCAGGGCACTGCCGAGCGGAGCGAGGCGCTTCATTTCAGCTCCTCCAGCAGTTCGGCGCTGAGCGCGTCGAAACGGGTGTTGGCGACTCGCACGTACCAGCCGGTCAGCAGCCAGGACAGCACGATGACCGCGGCGGCAGCCGGGATGCCGATGGTCAGTTGGCTGCCATTGCCCAGCGGGGCGTGCAGCCACTGCGGGAAGAACGCCACCACCAGCATGAACAGGTAGTAGCCGCCCAGCACCAGGGCAGTCAGGGTCCAGGCCAGTCGCGCACGGCTGCGTGCCAGCTCCTGGAACTTGGGATGGTTGCGGATGCGCGCGTATCGCTGCGTGTGTGTCGTTTCGGTTTGGCTCATGCCACGGCTCCTTGTTTTTGTTGTGGCCAGACGAACGGGGCCAGCGGCGGCAGGCGCATGGCCTGCCACCGAGGGCACCGGGTTGGGGGTTACAGTGCCCTGGCCATGTCGCGCAGGACGAACTTCTGGATCTTGCCGGTACTGGTCTTGGGCAGCGTCGTGAAGACCACTGTCCGGGGCACCTTGAAGCCGGCCAGATGCTCGCGGCAGAAGGTCATGATCTCGGTTTCACTGGCCTGCTGACCGGTCTTGAGGGTGATGAAGGCACAGGGTGTCTCGCCCCATTTCTCGTCCGGACGGGCGACCACGGCGGCCTCCAGTACAGCCGGGTGGCGATACAGCACACCTTCCACCTCGATGGTGGAGATGTTCTCGCCGCCGGAGATGATGATGTCCTTGAGGCGGTCGCGGATTTCCACGTAGCCGTCGGCGTGGCACACGCCCAGGTCGCCGGTGTGGAACCAGCCGCCCTCGAACGCTTCGGCGGTGGCGCTGGGGTTCTTCAGGTAGCCCTTCATCACGGTGTTGCCACGCATGAAGATCTCGCCGATGGTCTGGCCGTCACGCGGTACCGGCTCCAGGGTTTTCGGGTCGGCGACCATCACCCCTTCCAGGGTCGGGTAGCGCACGCCCTGGCGCGCCTTGATGGTGGCGCGTTCTTCCAGGGGCAACTCGTCCCATTCGGCATGCCAGGCGCACAATGTCACCGGGCCGTAGACCTCGGTGAGGCCGTAGACGTGGGTCACGGCGATGCCCATTTCTTCCACCGCGCCGATCACCTTGGCCGGTGGCGCGGCACCGGCGACCATGGCCTTGACCGGATGATCGATGGCCGCCTTGGCCTCGGCCGGCATGTTCACCAGGGCATTGAGCACGATGGGGGCGCCGCACAGGTGAGTGACCTGCTCGTCGCGGATCAGGGTGAGAATCTTCGCCGGGTCGACACGGCGCAGGAACACGTGCACACCGGCCAGCGCAGTGACCGTCCAGGGGTAGCACCAGCCGTTGCAATGGAACATCGGCAGCGTCCACAGGTAGACCGGATGGTTGCCCATGTTCCAGGTCATCTGGTTGCCCATGGCGTTGAGGAAGGCGCCACGGTGGTGATAGACCACGCCTTTCGGGTTGCCGGTGGTGCCGGAGGTGTAGTTGAGGCTGATGGCCTGCCATTCGTCTTGCGGCCACTGCCAGGCGAACTCGGGGTCGCCCTCGGCGAGGAAGGCTTCGTAGTCCAGATCGCTGACCGCCTGGCCTTCGCCGTATTCCGGGTCATCCACGTCGATCACCAGCGGCGGATGGTCGAGCATGCCGATGGCCGCGTGCACCACGTCGAAGAATTCGCGGTCGGCGATCACCACCTTGGCCTCGCCATGCTGCAGCATGAAGGCGATGGCTTCTGCATCCAGGCGCACGTTGAGGGTATTGAGCACCGCGCCGATCATTGGCACACCGAAATGCGCTTCGAGCATGGCCGGAATGTTCGGCAGCATCACCGCCACCGTATCGCCCTTGCCGATGCCGCGGCCCGCCAGTGCCGATGCCAGGCGCCGGCAGCGTGCGTAGGTTTCGGCCCAGTTGCGGCGGATCGAACCATGTACCACGGCCGGGTAGTGCGGGTAGATGGCGGCGGTGCGCTCGATGAAGCTCAGCGGGCTGAGCGCGACGTGGTTGACAGGGGCACGGCTGAGGCCCTGTTCATAGATCGACATGGCGATACACCTTTGGCTGATTGTTAGCTCTGGTTATTCCGGTAATGATGCAGGCATTACCGAAGCTATCTGGCGATAATTTATAGGTCATTTCCAATTATTATGGAAGTTGTACCAAGGTTTTATAGAATAATTACTATATGAATCTCAACGCCCACCTTTCCGCCGTTCCCCTGCAATCCTGGCTGCGTATCCAGCGCGAGGCTCCGCCGCTGGGCGAGCGGGCGAGGGCGCTACGCCGTGCCTTGCTCGGTTGTCCGCAGGTTCGCCAGGCCTGGTACCTGGCCTGGCAGCCAGCCAGCCGCACCTATGCCCAGGAGGACGACGGACTACGCCTGCCGCCAGGCATGGGCGATCCGCTGGAGGCCAGCGACGAGGCGCTGTTCGCTGCACTCGGCGAGCAACCCGCGCTGACTTTCGAAGCCCTGCGGCACTTGCCCTGCTGGTTGGCCGGGCGCCTGCGCCGGGCGGCGTTGCATCATGGCCAGGCGCTGGCCCTGGAGCTGCACCCCGGTCAGCCGGGGCTGCTGCTGTTGCAGGTCGATGAAGCCGCCGGGCTGGAATGGCTTCCCTGGTTGCGCGAGATGCTGGCGCAAATGGTGGAACTGGCTGCCGGGCTGGCGCGCAGTGCGCCGTTGCTATCGGCCGATCCGCAGCCGGCGCTGCTGCTCGATGCCGATGCGCGCCTGCTGGAAAGCAACGCGGCGCTGCAGATGCTGCTGGGGGAGCGCTCTCTGGCGCAGTTTGGCGAGTTGCTGCCGGTCAACCACCTGCCGCTGGTGCGCGCCTGCCTGGAGCAGCGCCGTGCCATCGAGGCGGTGGAAGCGCAGGACGGCGAACGCATTCTGATCTGGTGCTTCATCCCGGATCAGGTCGAGCAGCGCGTGCTGGCGCGCTGCCGTGAAGCTACCCGCGAGGTGCGCGAAAGCCGTGAGGCGGCGCGTGCGCAGCGCCTTTACCGGCTGATCACCGAGAACACCACCGATCTGATTTCCCGGCACACCCCGGACGGCGTGTTTCTCGATGCCTCGCCTGCCAGCTGGACACTGCTGGGGTACTGGCCGGAAGAGCTGCGCGGGGTCGCGGTCGACAGCCTGCTGCACCCGCAGGAACTCAGCCAGCAGGCCAGGCAGGCGCGTGAGGCACTGGAAGAAGACGGTTACCACACCATGACCTTCCGCATTCGCCATCGCGATGGTCGTTACCTGTGGTTCGAGACGGCCAGCCGCGCCATTCGCGAGACCTATACCGGTGCCGTGGTGGAGGTGGTCAGCGTGTCGCGCGAGATCACCGCGCGGATTCACGCGGAGGAGAACAAGCGGCGCCTGGAGGACGAGCTGGCGCACACCACGCGATTGATCACCCTGGGGGAGCTGGCATCCGGCATCGCCCACGAGATCAATCAGCCGCTGGCGGCAGTGGTCAACTATGCCAGTGCCAGCCAGCGCTACCTGCAAGGCGTCGGCGGTGATCCGGCGGGGATGGACAAGGTGGCCCAGGGGCTGGCGCGCATCACCGAGCACGCCAATCACGCCTCGGCGGTGATCAAGCGCCTGCGTGCCTTCCTGCGCAAGGGCCAGCGGCGCATGCAGGCGCTCAATCTGGCCGAGGTGGCGCGTGAGGCGGTGCGCCTGTGCAACTGGGAGGCGGGCACTGCGCAGGTGGCGGTAAGCGATGTCTTGCCGGACAATCTGCCGTCGGTATTCGCTGATCGCGTTCTGCTCGAGCAGGTGTTGCTCAACCTGCTGCGTAACGCCATCGAGGCCAACCGCGACCAGCATCCGGGGGCGCCATCGCAGGTGCGTCTGGAGGCCGGGGAGCGCGACGGCAGCCTGGCGATCCGGGTGATCGATCAGGGGCCGGGCGTCAGCGAGGAACAACTGGGCAGGCTGTTCACCCCCTTCTACACCAGCAAGGCCGATGGTCTGGGTCTCGGCCTGTCCATGAGCCGCAGTATCGTCGAGGGCTTCGGCGGGGCGCTGGAAGCCTTCCCGGTCGAGGGAGGTGGGCTGTGCCTGGAATGCCGATTACCTCTGAGCAGGGGCGACGAACCATTGCCAGGCGGTCGATGAGCACCATGACAACAACAAGAGGAGCTGCATGCAGATGCAACAACGGGTTTATGTGGTCGATGACGACCAGGGCATGCTCGATTCGACGCTCTGGCTGCTGGAGTCGGTGGGCCTGACCGGCGTGCCCTTCACCAGCGGTCGCGCCTTTCTCGAGGCTTGTGATCCCGGCGCCAATGCCTGCGTGCTGCTCGATGTGCGCATGCCCGGCATGGGCGGGCTGAACGTGCAAGGAAGAGATGCGCTTGCGCGGCATCGATCTGCCGGTGATCTTCGTCAGCGGTCATGCCGACGTACCCATCGTGGTGCGCGCATTCAAGGCCGGCGCAGTGGATTTCATCGAGAAACCCTACAACGAGCAGTTGCTGCTGGACAGTGTGCAGCAGGCGCTGGATCGACGCCCGCCGCAGCCGCGCCGTGACCCGCGCCTGGCCGAGGTGCAGGCGCGTCTGGAGCAGCTCACCCCGCGCGAGCGTGATGTGTTGTTGCCGCTGGTGCGTGGCCATACCAACCGCGAAGTGGCCGAGCAGCTCGATATCAGCGTGAAGACCGTCGACCTGTATCGCTCGCGGGTGATGAAACGGATGCAGGCGGAGACCTTGCCGGAACTGGTGGGCATGGCCATCGCCGCCGGGCTCGTCGATCCGCTGGCGATCCGTTCAGAGGTGTGAACCAGGGCGCGTCCGCAGGGTGCGCCGTGCGCACCGAGGCTTGCAGCGCAACCAAGGGCTTGAACCTTAGTCAGCCCACCCGCGATAAACGTGGGTCATCGGCCGTGGCCCCTTGAGGTAGCCGGTATCCAGTTGGCGGATGTGAAAGCCGCCAGCATGAATCAGTGCCGGAATGTCACGATCCAGGTGACAGCCTCCGGCCAGCGGCTTCCACAGCGGCGTCAGGCGCCTCTGCCAACGCAGCACCGGTAGATCCGGCGCCAGGCCATGTTCGCAGAACAGCAGGCGTCCACCGGGCTTCAGCACGCGGCGCATTTCGCGCAGGGCAGCAACCGCATCGGGGATGGTGCACAGGGTGAAGGTGCAGACGATGTCGTCGAAGCTGGCGTCCTCGGCCTGAATCTGTCCCAGTTCGAGGGCGATCATTTCCACCGGCACCTGACAGCGTGCGGCGCGCTCGCGGGCCAGGCGCTGCATGGCGGCGCTGGGGTCGACACCCACCACCACCTGTACCCGCTGCGGATCATAGAAACCGAGGTTCAGCCCGCTGCCGATACCGATCTCCAGCACCCGCCCACGGGCTTGCGGCACCACTTGCGAGCGTGCCTTCATCACTGCGCCCATGCCGCAGGCGAAATCGATCAGGTGCGGCAGCACGTGGCGCTCGTAGAGGCTCATGGGGTTTCGTTGCCATCCTCGTCGTCGAGGTTGTCGCCACAGAAGGCGGCGAAGCACTTCAACGGGTGAGCGCCGTTGGTATCGGTGAGCGTCCAGATGTCGCCTTGCGCATCGTGCGTGGCAGCGCGTACCGAGGCCAGGCTGAACTGCCAGCGCCGCGTCGTGCGCCCGTCGATGCACTCGATCCACAGCAGGGGTTGCTCGGCATCGGCATCAGGGGTTTCCAGCAGCGCGTCGTCCAGTTCGAACTGCCAGGCGTGCAGGCCATCGATTTCCAGCATGTCGGCGCCCAGCAGCGCCTCGATCAATGTGGCCATGGCTCAGCGCCCCAGCCGACGCAGGTCGGAGGATTCGATCACGCGAATGCCTTTCTGCTCTTCCAGCGCCAGGCGCCAGAGTGCACGCGCCAGGGCGCAGGCGTCGATACCGCGATACTTGCCTGGTAGCCAGCGCAGCAGAGGCGCTGCCAGGCGCTCGCCGAGACGAAACTCATGGCGGGCGCCGAGCAGCAGAGAGGGGCGGGCAATGGTCAGTTGTGGCCAGCCCATGGCTTTCAGCGCTTCTTCGGTTTCACCCTTGACTCGGTTGTAGAACACCGAGGAGTTGGCATTGGCACCGAGGGCGCTGATCACCACCAGATGGCGAGCGCCCAGCTCGCGGGCGCGGCGTGCGAAGGCCAGCACCAGATCGTGATCGACGGCGCGGAAGGCCTCCTGCGAGCCGGCCTGCCTGATGGTGCTGCCGAGGCAGCAGAATGCGGTGTCCACCTCGCCGCAGAGTGTTGGCAACAGGCTTTGCAGGTCACCCACCGGGTTTTCCAGGTGCGGGTGAGCGGCCAGCGGACGGCGGGTCGGCGCCAGCACGCGACTCACCGTTGGCTCGCTGAGCAGGCGGTCGAGCAGGTGTTCACCGGTAAGGCCCGTGGCGCCGGCGATGAGGATGTGCTGCGGGGTCAGGTGCATTCGATTGTCTCTTGTCTGTTACAGCTGAGCTTAGCAGTACCCTAGGGTCTGTTGACGTTTCGGCGCAAGCCGCGTTGCCGCGAGAAATGGCTCCCGATTAGGCGCAGGACGCCGGTAATGGTCATTCCCTTGCCAAGTCCTGCAACGACAGCGGGAGCCATTTCCCGCGCAACCCGAAGGGCCGGGCCGGTTTTAGTGCGGCGCGTCGTTACTCGACGGCTCATTTGGGCGACCAAACTTCGCGTCTCGCGCCTAGCTGCGCGCTAGGTTCTGTACGAAAAGTGCCTGCGCTCGGTGATGCTTCGTTAAAAACAGGTTCGGAATGCTCATTTACAGCTCGTAAACTCCGCTTCCTCACCTGTTTTTGCCTCGCCTGACCTTCGCTCGACGACTTTTCGTACAGAACCTAAAACCGGCTACGGCGCGGTCGCGGCGAAACGTCAACAGATCCTAGTGCTTTGCGGTGGCGCTGGCAGCGGCGCTGAGTGCGCGTTCGGCCTGGCTCTGGCGCAGGTCGCGCCAGTGCTGGACGACCCCCCGGGGCGCCCATATCTGCGGTTCGGAGGGTTCGAAACCGTCGCTCTGCTCGCGTTCGGCGACGCGCTCCCTGGCCAGTTCGAAGGCACGCTCGAGGTTGTCGGTTTCGCCCAGCGCCTCGGCGAACAGCGCCCGGCCGAAGTAGGTGAAGTCGTTTTCCTCGCTGCAGCCGAACGATACCCGGTCTGCCCGTGCGGCCGTCATCACCAGGGTCTTCTCGTCCTTCAGTGGTGGGATGAAACCACCGGAGTAGCAGGCGGAAATCACCACCACCTTGTTGCGATCCTTCAGCGGGGCGAGCAGGGCAGCCAGTTCGCTGGCAGGCAGATCGGCCAGTTGCAGGCGCGGTTGATCGAGATTGAGCTCATGGTGGCGCGAGCCATGACTGGTCAGGTAGATGAACACCAGATCTTCCTCGCCGGTGCGCTCGGCCAGAGCCTGGACGACACGGGTGAGATTCTCGCGGGTGGCCAGCGGGCGGTCGGCCATGTGCTCACGGTGGTTGACCAGAGTGACGCTGCCATGGGCGCCGAAGCGTTCGCGCATCAGTTGGCTGACGTAATCGGCTTCGCGCATGAACACGCTCTGCTTGCCGTCGCCGGCCAGGGTCACGGCATAGAGTTCGCGTTCGGGGGTGGACGCCGGGATGGCGGCGATGGCTTCGTCGAGCAGGCGGCCCTGTTGCAGCAGGCCCAGTTCCAGACTGTCGGGCACGGGCTGGCCCTGCTCGTCGCGAATCAGGCGGCCGCGCTGCCAGGTGCCGGTCTGGCGTGTGCCGTCGGCCTGCGTCAGGGTGCCCTGACCGGCGTACTCTCCAGCGGAGAAATTGCCCTGGTAGACGCTGCCGTCGGCCAGGGTCAGCAATCCTTCGCCCTGGTAGCGCCAGTCCTCGAAGTGGCCGAGATAGCGGCTGCCGTCGCTGCTGTTGTAGGCCCCGCTGCCCTGCATCACGCCATCGACGAACTCGCCGGCCCAGACGTCGCCATTGGCGCTCTGGTAGCGGCCCTTGCCATGAAACTCGCTGTTGCGGAATTCGCCGCTGTAATTGTCGCCGTCGGTGCCGGTGTAGTTGCCCTGGCCATTGAGCGCACCCTGGCTGAAGAGGCCGCTGTACTGGTTGCCGTAGGCATCGATCCGTACGCCCTGGCCTTCGGGAGCGCCTGCCACGAACTGGCCCTGGAAGCTGCTGCCATCGGGCACTTCGAGTTTGCCCAGGCCATGGAAGCGGTCATTGAGAAATTCGCCCTGGTAGCGCTGGCCGCCTTGTTCCAGCAGGCCTTCACCGCTGAAGCGGTTGCGTTCGAAACCACCCTGGTAGCGGCTGCCGTCGCTGTAGGTCAGGGTGCCCTGACCGTGGAACATGCCCTCGTGGAAGTCACCCAGGTAGTGTTCGCCGCCTGGGCCCTGCCATTCGCCTGCGCCCTCGAGCATGCCGTCCTTGAACTGGCCGACGAACCAGCTGCCATTGCGATAGTCCAGGCGACCCGGCCCTTGTAGCAGGCCATCGACCACCTTGCCACGGTACTGGCCGCCATCGGGCAGGATCGCGTCGGGTGGCAGCACCTTGTTCACATCGTCACAGGCGACGAGCAGCAGGCTCAGGCAAAGCGGGGCAAGGCGCAGAACGGGCGAAATCATGAGGACGTCCAGGTCGAGGCATCGGCATGCAGTATGCCGCAGACGCGACTGGCGACGCGGATGCGCCGCACAGTTGCAGGTATGAGGACGTTATCGCCGCTGGCGCGGCGCGTCGTCAACCGGTGGGAAGGATCAGACGAAGCAGAGCGTCAGCGGTTCGGCGATGTAGGCGGGCTTCTCCTGGCCCTCGATCTCCAGTACGGCGCGAGCCTTGAGCAGCCACTGGCCGGGGTTCTTCTCGTTGGCGTCGGTCAGGGTCACCACCAGGCGCACGCGCGAGTCCACCTTCACCGGCTGGATGAAACGCACGCTGTCCAGGCCGTAGTTGACGGCCATTTTCAGGCCCTGCGGCATGATCATGATCTTTTCCATCAGCATGGGAACCAGCGACAGCGACAGGAAACCGTGGGCGATGGTGGTGCCGAAGGGGGTCAGTTTGGCCTTTTCCGGGTCGACGTGGATGAACTGATGGTCGCCGGTGCATTCGGCGAACTGGTTGATGCGCTGCTGGTCGATGGTCAGCCACTCGGACTTGCCGAGTTCCTTGCCAACATAGTCCTTGAGTTCTGCTACGGGTACTGACGGCATAGTTCCTCCTTGAGGACGCGGGTGTTTTTGTTTTGTGCGTGGAACCGTTGCGGGCTAGATCATCATGGGCATGGCACGGGGTCAAGCACGCCTCGTCGCACTGAATGACACGTCATAGGAAGGCAATCCGCAGGCCAACGCCTCTATAATGGCCGACATGCCCTCAAGGATGCCCGCAATCCCCTCTAACGGTGGAGATGACGGCCATCGCTCGTCTTCGGAGACCTCAATCATGCTGCTTCGCGGCCTGTCCTGGCTGGTGCTGTGTCAGTTGCTCGGTACCGTGCTCAATGCATTGTTCCTGCCCATGCTGCCGGGGCCGATCATCGGCATGCTGCTGTTGTTCGTGTTTCTGTTGCTGCGCGGTGAGGTGGGTGAACCGCTGAGCGTGGCCTCCAGCAGCCTGCTCAAGTACCTGCCACTGATCCTGGTACCACCGGCGGTGGGGGTGATGGCCTACGCCAGCGATATCGTCGATGACTTCTGGGCCGTGGTCGGCGCGCTGGTGCTGTCGCTGCTGATCTCGCTGGCCTTCGCCGGCTGGCTGATGCAGCGCCTGATCGACCGCCAGCAGCAGCGGGAGGATGTATGAGCCTCGATTGGCAGAGCGCCTGGCAGGCGCTGACGCATCACCCGCTGTTCGGTATCGGTATCACCCTGGGCGCCTATCAGTTGGCCATGGCTGCCTACGAGCGAACCCGCTGGGTGTTTCTCCAGCCGGTGCTGGTTTCCATGCTCACGGTGATCGGCATCCTGCTGGTCTGCGGGCTGAGCTTCACCGAGTACAAGCGCAGCGTCGATGCCCTGACCCTGCTGCTCGGGCCGGCTACCGTGGCCCTGGCGGTGCCGCTGTTTCTCAACCTGCGACGCATCCGCCAGCTGTTCTGGCCGATCGTCATCACCCTGATGCTCGCCGGTACGCTGGCCACGGCGTTGGGGGTGGGCCTGGCCTGGCTGTTCGGCGCCGAGCCGCTGATGCTCAAGAGCATGGCGCCGAAATCGGTGACCTCGCCCATCGCCATGCTGGTGGCCGATCAGATCGGCGGCATCGCTGCGCTGGCTGCGGTGTTCGTGATGATCACCGGCGTCATTGGCGCCATCGTCGGGCCGTCGCTGCTGCGTCTGTGTCGTGTCCATCACCCGGCCGCACAGGGACTGGCGCTGGGTATCACCGCCCATGCGGTGGGCACGGCGCGGGCCTTGCAGGAAAGCGACGAATGCGGTGCCTTCGCGGCTCTGGCGATGAGCCTGATGGGGGTGATCACGGCCGTGCTGTTGCCCCTGGCATACGCCCTGCTGCTGTAAAGCCGCTGGCTCTGCTGGCACACTGCGGCACGTTCTCCCGTTGAAGGCGTGCACTGATGAACCTGCCCCTGTTCCCGCTCAATACCGTGCTGTTTCCCGGTTGCATGCTCGATCTGCAGATATTCGAGGCGCGCTATCTGGACATGATCAGCCGCTGCATGAAGCAGAGCAGCGGCTTCGGTGTGGTATGCATCGTCGAGGGTGCGGAGGTCGGTGAGGCGGCCAGTCGTTTTGCCGCCGTGGGGTGCGAGGCTCTGGTGCGCGATTTCCAGCAGCGTCCCAATGGTTTGCTGGGCATTCGCGTGGAAGGTGGCCGGCGCTTCAGGGTGGAGCGCGCCCAGGTGCTGCCTGATCAACTGACCCTGGCCGAGGTGCAATGGCTGGACGAACCCGAAGAGCGTCCGTTGCTTGGCGAGCATGCCGACCTGGCCGCGTTGCTCGCGGCTCTGGCGCAGCATCCGCTGGTGGCCGGTCTGGGTATGGCCGGTCTACCCAGTGGCCAGTTGCAACTGGCCAACCAGCTCGCCTATCTGCTGCCGCTGGAGCCCGCGCAGAAGCTGCAATTGCTGCAACTGGACGACGCCGAGCAGCGCCTGAGCCAGTTGCAGGTCATGGTGGAGCAGCTCCAGGGCGATGCCTCCTAGGGCGCCCTGGCCGCGCGAACCGGGATGTTGGCGCCATCGCTACAGGTGCGCACGGCGCACCCTGCAAAGTCATCCGTGTCGGGCCCAGGCCTTGTCTGTGGGCATGATTGCGTTCAATAGCTGTAACGCGACAGTGTCGCCGACAACTCCCATGTCACCATCGTGCCAAGCAGCGTGGCGCACGCCGGAATCACCAGCCACCACACCTTCGCCGGCAATGGCTGCATCGGCGCTGCTCGCTGGATCAGTGCCAGGCTGAGGGCACAACTGGTCGCCGCGACCAGTGCCCCCGCGATGATGTCGCTGGGCCAGTGCACGCCCAGGTAAACCCGCGATAGCGCGATGGCCAGGGCCGGCAGGCAGGCCACCAGCAGCCAGGTCAGTCGCGTGCGTGCCGCGCTGCCACGACCTGCCAGAATGCCCAGGGCCAGAAAGAAGGCGAATGCCGCCGAGCTGTGGCCGCTGGGCAGGCTGTAGGTTTCCAGCGGCTGCAGCAACACATCCGGACGCGAGCGGGCCAGCAGGTTCTTCAGTACCGTGGTGGCCGTCGAGGCGAGCAGCAGGCCACCGCCGACGAACAGCGCGGCCTGCCAGCGGCGCGCGACGAACAGCAGCAGCACCAGCAGCACGCCGGCCGCCAGCTGGATATGGAAATCACCGAAGCGAGTGATGAATACCACGATGGGATCGAGGGTGGCGCTGCGCTCGTCCTGTACCAGGGTCATCAGGCCCTGATCGAGAGCGTCCAGATGGGGGAAACCGATCAGCACCGCCGCCAGCGCGATGGCACCGAGCAGGGCTGCCAGGCTGGCGCTCCAGCGACGTTCACGCAGGCTGGCCTGCATGATCAGCAGCAGCATCACCGCCAGCGTGGCGCTGACGACACCGGCGGCGCCCCAGAAGCCCTCCGGCAGGGGCAGGCGCAGCGCGGCGCCGGTGGCCCAGCCGGGTAGCATGTAGGCCACTGCCCAGCCGGCGGCGGCGAGCAGGCTGACCAGGACGAAGCGCACGGCCGGCATGTCCAGCATGCCGGCCACCAGCGGCAGCATGGGCCGCAACGGGCCGATGTAGCGACCGACCAGCAGACTGACCACGCCATAGCGCTGGAAATAGTTCTCGGCCGTGGTCAGCCACTCGGGGTGATCGCGCAGCACCGGCAGGCCTCGAATGCGCTGATGGAAGCGTCGGCCGAGGCTGTAGGAAATCGCATCGCCAAGCAGGCCGCCGGTGTAGGCGAGCAGCAGGGTCTGCCACAGTTCCAGGGCACCGCTGCCGGCCAGCACGGCGAGACTGAACAGCACCACGGTGCCGGGGATGATGATGCCGGCCACCGCCAGGCACTCCAGGCAGGCGACGAGGAAGATGGCCAGGGCCAGCCAGTGCGGGCTGCCTTGCAGCCAGGTGGTCATGCTGTCGAACCATTGCATCATGGTTGGTTGGGCTCCAGCGCATGCAGTTGATAGTCGTGTCCTTCGACCTGGCCCCGACGCAATGGGTTGCGTGTGCAATGGCGTGCGTACGCGGCATCGACGAAACGGTAGGGCAGGTGCTCGTCGCGGCCTTCAGGAATGCCCAGGCGCGCGCACTGCACGATGTGCCCCGGGCGCTCGCCGACGTCATCGACGAACAGACGCGCCAGGTCGAAGCGGCGTGCATCCCAGTCCGTTACTTTCAGGCCGAGCGCCTTGCACAGCAGGGTCTGCCCGGCGCACAGGCGCTCGGGCAGACGTGGCTGGCCAAGACAGTCGGGGTTGTTGCGCTGCATGGCGGCGAGGGCGTCGGGGCCGCTGATGGCATCGATCCACGGGTGTCCCGACTTGATCAGTACCGCATTGCCGGGGCCATGGGCGCTGAAGTTCAGCGAATCACCCCCTCGGGCGTAATACATGTAGATGTGACCACCATCGGCAAACAGCGCCTTGCGCTTTTCCGTGTAGCCGAGCGAGGCATGGCTGCCCTTGTCGGCCAGGTAATAGGCTTCGGTCTCGATGATCCGGGCGCTGAGCCAGAGCGTGCCGACGCGGTGACGGATCACCTTGCCCAGCAGCTCGCGCGCCAGCAACTGGGCGTCGCGGTCGAAGAAGGTATCGGGCAGGGGGCGGGCGCCAGGCCAGGGCAAACTAAGGGTGGGTTCGGCGGGCATGATCTGTCGATGAGACTCGCAGCATTCTAATCTGGGGCCGTGAGCATAAAACAAGAGTCTTAAAAATGTCTGAACGCGCCCGAGCCAGCAGTGCCCACATCAGCCCCTCGGCGCACTACACCGGTTATGTCTGGTATCGCCATCGACTGGCTGACCCGGTATTCGTCACTGGCTTCGGGCGTTTCGTGCACAAGCTGCTGTGGCCGGTCACCTGGGGCGCGCGGGCCGGTTTCGGTCTGGATATCGAGGCGTTTCTGTTGCAGCGCCATCTGCAGATAGACGCCCTGCTCAGTGCGGCCATCGAGCAGGGTGGGGTACGCCAGGTGGTGGAGATCGCCTGTGGCCTGTCGCCCCGTGGGCGGCGCTTCTGCTCGCGCTATCCACAATTGCATTACCTGGAGGCCGACCTGCCGGCCATGGCGGCGCGCAAGCGCCTGCTGCTGCACGGCGAGGGCTGGCTGGATGGTCGACATCAGGTACGGGCGGTGGACATCCTCGCCGAGCGCGGCAGCCAGCGGCTGGCGGCACTGTTCGCCGAACTTGACCATGACCAACCGGTGGTGGTGATCACCGAGGGGCTGGTCAACTACTTTCCGCTGCCGCTGATCGAGGGTTTCTGGAGCCGACTGGCCGAGGCGTTGCGCGGTTTTCCCCGTGGCACCTATCTGACCGAGCTTTACCCCGATCTGCGCGAGCATCCCCGTTATCGCCAGTTGCGCTGGGGCGTCGAGCTGATCGGTCGGCTGACTCGCGGCAGTTATCCGCTGCATTACCGCGACCATGCGGACATCGTGGCGGGTTTCCAGTGTTGTGGCTTCGATCAGGTGCAGGTGCTCGATCCCAGTGCCGACACCTCGCGCCTGGGCCTGCCTCCGGCACGTCTGCCGGGGTTGGTGCGGGTGATTCAGGCGCAGGTATAGGGGGCGGTCAGGCGCAGGCTGCCGCCGGCAACGGGATCGGCTGGGTCAGCTCGGCCAGTGCCTGGCTGGCGTCGGCGTCGGTATGGGCGAAGACGAAGGCCAGGCCATGCCGGTCATGGCGCAGGGGCAACACGTGCTGTGGCGGCAGCCCGTTGCCGAGCAGTTGCCAGCCACGGCTTGGCAGCTCGGGTGGCAGGTCGGCCTGCAGCAGCCCGCCGAAGAAACCCAGTTCGCACAGCTCGGCCGGCCACTGCCGGCCTTCGGCATGCCGCAGCAGCGCATGACGCTGACGCGGCGCGCGGCGCGGCTCGCTGCGTTTCTCCAGCGTGAGCAACTGCTCGCCCGCTAGCCGGGTGCTGCCCGGGCCGCGTAGCGGCAGCGGGCGCTCGCCGAGAAACGGGCGATACAGCGCCGCGCAGGCTTCGCGCCGTTCGAACTGCGCGAGGTGATCGGCCTGATGGATCAGGGCGCATTCCCCCTGGTCGCAGGCCGCCGCGAAATGCGCATGTTCCCAGGGCTGGGTGAAATGGTCGTGCTCGCCGGCAAGCACCAGGGTCGGACACTGCGGGTGAGCGGTGAAGCCGCCGAAGGCCAGCAGGCGCCGGCTGTTCTGTCGATAACGCTCGACTTCCGTCGGGTTCAGGCGCTGGATCTGGCGCAGCAACGCCTTGCGAAACAGCGGTGATATGCCGGTGTCGTTCAGGTGCAGCGGATTGAGCAAACCGGTCAGTGCGCCCTGGGCGAATTCGCCCGTGCGCCCTTCGTCGAGCAGCGTCAGGCCTTCTTCCAGCATCAGGCGAGCGCCGCTTCGGCCAAAGGCGGTGATACCGGCCAGCAGCAGCCGTGCGCAACGCCGGGGGTGGCGGGCGGCGAACAGCGCAGCCAGCGCCGAGCCGTAGGACAGACCAATGGGCATCAGCGCGGGCAGTTGCAGCTCGTCGGCGAAGTCGGCGATCAGGTCGGCCAGTTGCTCCAGGCTCAGCTCCGGTGCCAATTGCAGGTTGCCGCCCTGGCTGGGCAGGTCGAGCAGAATGACCGGGTGCTCTGCGAGCAGTTCGTCGACCTCGGCGGCGAAGGAGCGAAAACTCTGGAAGGCGCCGCCCAGCAGCAACACGGGCTGGCGCGTGTCCGCCTGGCGGGTCGAATAGGCCTGGTAGTGCAGGCGCCAGCCCGCGATCTCGACGATGGAGGCTGGGGCTGTCAGCAGTGCAGCGCTGTAATCGGTGCGGTAATGCATGGCGTGGGCACTCCGGCGTTCTTATCGTTATCGGGGCAACGGCATACGGCGCCGGGGCGTCTTGTCTGACCAACCTGAGTTCGAAGGTAAACATTGCACCGTCTTTTGTTTACCCAACCTTCGGGCGGCCTTTTGCCATGAGTGTCACCGTCACCCCGGCAAGGCTTCTGCGGCGCGCCCGGCGGCGTTACCGCATGCGCTCGGCGGACGAGCTGTCTACCGCTTGCCAGACGCCGCTGGGCGTGGCCTTGCGAGCCCGCTATAATCAGCCCCTTTTTCCAATTGCCAGACCTCCGCCGCCATGACCGAGTCCGTGCACGACTACATGACCCGCCTGGGCCAGGCTGCCCGCCAGGCCTCGCGGGTGCTCGCCCGTGCCAGCACCGCGCAGAAGAATCGCGCGTTGCAGGCCGCCGCCAATGCGCTCGACGCTGCCCGCGCCGAGCTGACTGCCGCCAACGAACTGGATCTGGCCGCTGCGCGTGCCAGTGGCCTGGAGCCAGCCATGGTCGACCGCCTGGCGCTGACCCCGAAGGTCATCGACGGCATGATCGAAGGCCTGCGTCAGGTCGCCACGCTGCCCGATCCGATTGGTGAGATTCAGGACATGCGCTACCTGCCGTCCGGCATCCAGGTCGGCAGAATGCGCGTGCCGCTGGGGGTGATCGGCATCATCTACGAATCGCGTCCGAACGTGACCATCGATGCCGCCAGCCTGTGCCTGAAGTCCGGTAACGCCACCATCCTGCGTGGCGGTTCGGAAGCCATTCATTCCAACCAGGCGATTGCCCGCTGCATCCAGCAGGGCCTGGCCGAGGCCGACCTGCCCGCCGCCTGCGTGCAGGTGGTGGAAACCACCGATCGCGCTGCTGTCGGTGAGCTGATCAGCATGCCGGCGTTCGTCGACGTGATCGTGCCGCGTGGCGGCAAGGGCCTGATCGAACGCATCAGCCGTGATGCCAAGGTGCCGGTGATCAAGCACCTCGATGGCGTCTGCCATGTCTATGTCGACGTGGCGGCCGATCTCGACAAGGCCATCCGCGTCTGCGACAACGCCAAGACCCAGCGCTACTCGCCGTGCAACGCCATGGAAACGCTGCTGGTTCATACCGCCATCGCGGCGCGTGTATTGCCGCCGCTGGCCGCCATCTACCGCGAAAAAGGCGTCGAGCTGCGCGGCGATGCCGCCACGCGCGAGCTGCTGGGTGGCGACGTGCTGGAGGCGAGCGAGGACGACTGGTTCGCCGAGTACAACGCGCCGATCCTGGCGATTCGCATCGTCGACTCTCTGGATGCGGCCATCGAGCACATCAACCATTACGGCTCGCAGCACACCGACTCGATCATTACCGAGAACTTCAGCGACGCGCGGCGCTTCCTCACCGAAGTCGACTCGGCCTCGGTGATGGTCAACGCCTCCACCCGCTTCGCCGATGGTTTCGAATATGGTCTCGGGGCGGAGATCGGCATTTCCACCGACAAGCTGCACGCACGTGGGCCGGTCGGTCTGGAAGGGCTGACCAGTCAGAAGTACGTGGTCTTCGGTGACGGGCACATTCGCACATAAATGAAGCGTACTGACGCCCAGGCGCCTGGCGCCCGACGTATCGGCCTGCTCGGCGGTACCTTCAATCCGGTGCATATCGGCCACTTGCGTGCAGCGCTGGAAGTGGCCGAGTTCATGGCGCTGGACGAACTGCGTCTGATACCCAGCGCGCGGCCGCCGCACCGTGATACGCCGCAGGCCACTGCGCAACAGCGCCTGGCCATGGTCGAACTGGCGGTAGCCGGCGAGCCGCGGCTGACGGTGGACAGCCGTGAACTGCGGCGTGACAAGCCGTCGTACACGGTCGACACCCTGGAGTCGGTGCGGGCCGAACTGGCGAAGGACGATCAGCTGTTTCTGTTGCTCGGCTGGGACGCCTTCTGTGGTCTGCCGAGCTGGCACCGCTGGCAGGAGCTGCTCGAACACTGCCATGTGCTGGTGTTGCAGCGGCCCGATGCCGACAGCGAGGCGCCGGAGGCGCTGCGCGATCTGCTGGCGGCGCGCAGCGTCAGTGACCCGTTGAGTCTGAGCGGGGCGGGCGGGCAGATCAGTTTCATCTGGCAGACTCCGCTGGCGATTTCCGCCACGCAGATTCGCCAGTTGCTGGCATCCGGGCGGTCGGCGCGCTATCTGCTGCCGGAAGCGGTGCTGGCCTATATCCAGGCGCACGATCTGTACCGTGCGCCCAATGCTTGAAGCGTCGCGCCTGTCGCGCTGACGTCCAATTACATGAGGCAAATGAGTCGAATATGAGCAAGCAAACCCTGCCCAGCGCCGAGCTGGTCAAGATCGCCGTTGCGGCGCTGGAAGAAATCAAGGCGACGGACATCACCGTCATCGACGTCAAGGAAAAGACCAGCATCACCGATTTCATGGTGATCGCCAGTGGTAGCTCCAGCCGTCAGGTCAAGTCGCTGGTGGAGAACGTCCTCGAGAAGGTCAAGGAGCAGGGTGTGCGCCCCATCGGCAGCGAAGGCCTGGACTCCGGTGAATGGGCGCTGCTCGACCTGGGCGACATCGTCGTGCACGTCATGCTGCCGACCGCGCGTCAGTTCTACGACCTCGAACGCCTGTGGCAGGGGGCCGAGCAGAGCCGCGCCCAGCATTCCGCCGAGTAATGCGCATCAAGCTGATTGCCGTTGGCTCGCGCATGCCGCGCTGGGTCGAGGAGGGCTGGCAGGAGTACGTCAAGCGCCTGCCGGCCGAGTTGCCGCTGGAGCTGGTGGAAATCCCGCTGAATACCCGTGGCAAGAATGCCGACGTCGCACGTCTGATTCGTCAGGAGGGCGAGGCCATGCTGAGCAAGGTGCAGCCGGGCGAACGTATCGTCACCCTCGAGGTCAATGGCAAGCCGTGGAGCACCGAGCAGCTGGCCGCAGAGCTGGATCGCTGGCGCCTGGACGCCCGCAACGTCAACCTCATGGTCGGCGGCCCGGAAGGTCTGGCACCGGAGGTCTGCGCCCGCAGCGAGCAACGCTGGTCGCTGTCGCCGCTGACCTTGCCGCATCCGCTGGTGCGTATCCTGCTCGGTGAGCAAATCTATCGGGCCTGGACCGTGTTGTCCGGCCACCCGTATCACAAGTGACATAGGCTCTGCCTAACGATGCCCCAGCCGATTCGCCTCAAGGATCACGAAAAAGACGCACGTATGGTCAGGCGCCGCGTGCTGGTCGGGGGCGTTTTCATCCTGCTGCTGACGTTCGTGCTGATCATGCGCATGTACTACCTGCAGGTGATTCAGTACGAGCATCACAGTACCCTGGCGGAAAACAACCGCATCCATGTACAGCCGCTGCCGCCGACCCGTGGGCTGATCTTCGATCGCAACGGGGTGATCATCGCCGACAACCGCCCGAGCTTCAGTCTCACCGTCACCCGTGAGCGTGCCGGCGACTGGCCGTCGGTACTCGACAATGTGGTCGAGGTGCTGGAGCTGACCGAGGATGACCGTGCGCTGTTCGAGCGTCGCGTGCGTCAGGGGCGTCGGCCGTTCGAGCCGGTGCCGATCCTCTTCGAACTGTCCGAGGAACAGATCGCCCGTGTCGCGGTGAACCAGTTCCGCCTGCCCGGCGTGGAAGTGGCCGCGCAACTGGTACGGCACTATCCGCAGCAGGAGCACTTCGCTCATTCCGTCGGTTACGTCGGGCGCATCAACGAGCAGGAACTCAAGCGCCTGGATCCGACCGACTACGCCGGCACGCACCATATCGGCAAGACCGGTATCGAACGCTTCTACGAAGACGAGCTGCATGGCGAGGTCGGCTACGAAGAGGTCGAGACCAACGCTCGCGGTCGCGTGTTGCGGGTGCTCAATCGCATCGATCCGAAACCGGGCAAGGACATCGTCCTGAGCCTCGACGTCAGGTTGCAGGAGGCTGCGGAGAAGGCGCTGGGTGGTCGCCGTGGTGCGGTGGTGGCGATCGACCCGAACAACGGCGAGGTGCTGGCGATGGTCAGTCAGCCCAGCTTCGACCCCAATCCATTCGTCACCGGCATCAGCTTCAAGGCCTATGGCGAGCTGCGCGATTCCATCGATCAGCCGCTGTACAACCGTGTGCTGCGCGGCCTCTATCCGCCGGGCTCGACGATCAAGCCAATGGTTGCCGTGGCCGGCCTCGATGCCGGTGTGGTCACGCCCACGTCACGGGTGTTCGACCCCGGTTTCTACCAGTTGCCCAATCACAGTCACAAGTACCGCAACTGGAACCGTACCGGTGACGGCTGGGTCGACCTCAACCTGGCCATCGCCCGATCCAACGACACCTATTTCTATGACCTTGCGCACAAGATGGGCGTCGACCGCATGCACGACTACATGAGCCGTTTCGGTCTCGGCCAGCGCGTGTCGCTGGACATGTTCGAGGAAACCGCAGGCCTGATGCCGTCACGCGACTGGAAGCGGGCGCGCTATCGGCAGCCCTGGTACCCGGGCGAAACCCTGATTCTCGGCATCGGCCAGGGCTACATGCAGACCACGCCGCTGCAACTGGCGCAGGCCACGGCGCTCATGGCCACCCGTGGCAAGTGGATTCGCCCGCATCTGGCCAAGAGCGTCGGTGGCCGTCTGCCTGTCGACCCCAACCCGATTCCGGACATCGTGCTGCGTGATCCTAAGTTCTGGGACTATGGCATTCGCGGCATGGAAGAGGTGCTGCACGGTGCTCGTGGTACTGCGCGCAAGGTCGGTGACAACTCGGTCTATCGCATCGCCGGCAAGAGCGGTACGGCCCAGGTGGTGGCGATCAAGCAGGGCGAGAAGTACGACCGCAACAAGGTGCAGGAGCGCCACCGTGACCACGCACTGTTCATCGGCTTCGCTCCGGCAAACAACCCGCAGATCGCCGTGTCGGTGATGGTGGAGAACGGCGAGTCCGGTTCGGGGGTCGCCGCCCCGGTGGTCAAACAGGTGATGGACGCCTGGCTGCTGGATGAGAATGGCCAGCTCAAGGCCGAATTCGCAGCGCCCAGGAGTGCCGAGGTGTCTCAGCGATGATGAGCAATTTCGACCGCGCACTGTCCGACGAGGATGTGCTGCGCCGCCGTGCCTCTCTGTTGCAGCGCCTGCACATCGACGGCTGGCTGCTGCTTCTGCTGCTGGTGCTCGGTGCCGGCAGTCTCTTCATTCTCTATTCGGCCAGCGGCAAGAACATCGACCTGCTGCTCAAGCAGGCGTCCTCGTTCGGCATCGGCATGGTCGCGGTGGTGGTGATCGCCCAGTTCGACCCGCGCTTCATGGCGCGCTGGGTGCCTCTGGCCTATGTGGTCGGGGTCGGCCTGCTGACCGTGGTAGAGGTCATGGGCCACACCGCCATGGGCGCCACGCGCTGGATCAACATCCCCGGGGTGATCCGTTTCCAGCCCTCGGAGCTGATGAAGATCATCATGCCGATGACCATCGCCTGGTACCTGTCGCGGCACAACCTGCCGCCGCGTTTCAAGCACATCGTCGTCAGCCTGGCGATGATCGGCGTGCCCTTCGTACTGATCGTCAAGCAACCTGATCTGGGAACCTCGCTGCTGATCCTCGCCTCGGGAGCCTTCGTCATCTTCATGGCCGGTCTGCAGTGGCGCTGGATCGTCGGTGCCGCCGCCGCCGTGGTGCCGATCGCGGTGGGCATGTGGTATTTCGTCATGCACGACTACCAGAAACGCCGCGTACTGACCTTCCTCAACCCCGAGAGCGACCCGCTGGGTGCCGGCTGGAACATCATCCAGTCCAAGGCGGCCATCGGCTCCGGCGGCGTGCTGGGCAAGGGCTGGCTGCTGGGTACCCAGTCGCACCTGGATTTTTTGCCGGAAAGCCATACGGACTTTATCATTGCCGTGCTCGCCGAAGAGTTCGGCCTGGTTGGTGTCTGTTTGTTGCTGTTGTTGTACCTGCTGTTGCTTGCACGCGGTCTGGTGATTACCGTCCAGGCTCAGACGCTGTTCGGCAAGCTGCTGGCGGGTGCGTTGACCATGACCTTCTTCGTATACGTATTCGTCAACATCGGCATGGTCAGTGGTTTGCTCCCGGTCGTGGGCGTGCCGCTACCTTTCATTAGCTACGGCGGAACCCATCTGGTCACGCTGTTGTCAGGCTTCGGGATATTGATGGCGATCCACACCCACAGAAAGTGGATCGCTCAGGTTTGATTGGGGGTTTTGAGTTAATGCATGCATTGCGCAGTTGGGCCGCTCGGACATTCATGGGCGTAGGTCTTGCTGGTCTGCTCGGTACTGGCGCTCAGGCGCTGGCGGCCGATTACCAGAACTCGCCGCAGGTGACCGAGTTCGTCGAGGAAATGACCCGTGACTACGGGTTCGCCAGCGAGCAGCTGTACGGACTGTTCGCCGAGGTCGAGCGCAAGCAGGCCATCCTCGACGCCATTTCGCGCCCGGCAGAGAAGGTCAAGCCCTGGAAGGAATACCGGCCGATCTTCATCACCGACAAGCGCATCGCCCAGGGTGTGGATTTCTGGAACAGGCACCAGGCCGCATTGGAAAAGGCCGAGGCCGAGTACGGTGTGCCGCCCCAGTTCATCGTCGCCATCATCGGCGTGGAAACCTTCTACGGCGGCAACACCGGCAGTTGGCGGGTGATGGACGCCCTGTCCACGCTGGCTTTCGATTACCCGCCGCGCGCGCCGTTCTTTCGCAAGGAGCTGCGCGAGTTCCTCATGCTGACCCGTGAAGAGCAGGTCGACCCGCTTTCGCTCAAGGGCTCCTATGCCGGCGCCATGGGCCTGCCGCAATTCATGCCGAGCAGCTTTCGCGCCTATGCCGTGGACTTCGATGGTGACGGCCACATCAACATCTGGAGCAACCCGACCGATGCCATCGGCAGCGTTGCCAGCTACTTCAAGCGCCACGGCTGGCAGGCCGGCGGCCAGGTGGCCAGCCGGGTGGAGGTCAGTGGCGCACGTGTCGACGAGGGCCTGACCCAGGGACTCGATCCGGTGAAGAGCGTCGCCGAGCTTCGCGCGCTGGGCTGGAACAGCAAGGACGCGCTTGCCGGGGACGTACCGGTGACCGCGTTTCGTCTGGAAGGCGCACAAGGCGACGAATACTGGTTCGGTCTGCCCAACTTCTACACCATCACCCGCTACAATCGCAGCGTGATGTATGCCATGGCGGTCAACCAACTGGCCGAGCTGATGGTCGAAGCACGGGGTAACCGATGAGTGTTTCCAAACTGCTGCCGTTGGCAGCCTGCATGACGGCTGCGCTGCTGCTGGCGAGCTGTTCCTCCAACCGTGCACCGCAGTCGGTGCTCTCGCCGGATCAGTCGGCCGGCATTTCCGGGCCGGATGATTTCAACCGCCCGCACAAGGATGGCGCCCCCTGGTGGGACGTCGACGTCTCCAAGATTCAGGACGCCATCCCCATGCCCCACTATGGCCCGGTCAAGGCCAGCCCTTATGTGGTGTTCGGCAAGCAGTACTATCCGATCCAGGACGCCCGTCGCTACTCGGCCGTAGGTCCCGCCTCCTGGTATGGCACCAAGTTCCATGGTCAGGCCACCGCCAACGGCGAGACCTACGATCTGTATGGCATGACCGCCGCACACAAGACCCTGCCGCTGCCCAGCTACGTGCGCGTCACCAACCTGGAGAACGGCAAGACGGTGATCCTGCGGGTCAACGACCGCGGGCCGTTCTATTCCGATCGCATCATCGACCTCTCCTTCGCCGCGGCGAAGAAGCTCGGTTATGCCGAGAAGGGCACGGCCCGCGTCAAGGTCGAGGGTATCGACCCACACGAGTGGTGGGCGCAGCAGGGACGTCCGGTGCCGCTGGTGCTGGCCAACAACCAGCCGGCCAGGACGACCGTGGCCCAGCCCGTCGCGCAGCCCATGCCGCAGGTCGTCGAGCAGTATTCGCCGCCTCCGCAGCAGCACGCCGCGGCCGTGGTGCCGGTGCAGATCGACGCAAAAAAACGATTCACTCGCAGCCTCTGGCCTGTATCTCCAGGTGGGAGCCTTCGCCAATCCGGACGCTGCGGAGCTGCTCAAGTCCAAGTTGAGCCAGACGACCAGTGTGCCGGTGTTCATCAGCTCAGTGGTGCGCGACCAGCAGATACTGCACCGGGTGCGTCTGGGGCCGATCAGCAACCAGGGCGAGGCTGAACAGCTGCAGAGCAGCGTACGCCTGGCCAACCTCGGGCAACCGACGCTCGTGCGTGCCGACTGATGGCACTAAACCGGCATTTGCCGGACTAAATCCGAGGCTCGCCCTGCCGCGAGTCGAAAGATGGCCCTTCGGGGCCGTACAACCCAAGTAATGATTTTCGAGAGACGGATGAACATCACCAGCTTCGTGCAACGTGCTTCCCTGGTTCTTACCCTTCTGGCCGCGCCCCTTGCCATGGCCAGTCAGCAGGTGGTTCCGGCGCCGCCGCAACTGGCCGCCAAATCCTACGTTCTGATGGATGCCGCCAGCGGCAATGTCCTGGTCGAGAACAACGCCGACGAGCGCCTGCCGCCGGCCAGCCTGACCAAGCTGATGACCGCCTACATCGCCACCCTGGAAATCCGCAATGGCAAGATCGGCGAGAAGGATCTGGTGACCATCAGCGAGCACGCCTGGCGTACCGGTGGCGCGGCCTCCGGTGGCTCCACCATGTTCCTGCCGCTGAACAGCCAGGCCACCGTGGATGAGCTGCTGCACGGCATCATCATCCAGTCCGGCAACGATGCGAGCATCGCCATGGCCGAATACATCGCCGGCAGCGAAGACGCCTTCGCCGACATCATGAACGCCACGGCCGAGCGCCTGGGCATGAAGAACAGCCACTTCATGAACTCCACCGGTCTGCCGCACCCCGAGCATTATTCCAGCGCCCATGACATGGCGATCCTGGCCCGCGCCATCATCAACGAAGACGCCGAGCACTATGCGATCTACTCGCAGAAGGAATTCCTCTGGAACAACATCAAGCAGCCCAACCGCAACCTGCTGCTGTGGCGCGACCGTACCGTCGACGGTCTGAAGACCGGCCACACCCAGGAAGCCGGTTTCTGTCTGGTTGCCTCGGCCGTGCGTGATGGCGCGCGGATGATCACCTCGGTATTCGGTACCGACAGCGAGCAGGCCCGCGCTGCGGAAACCCAGAAACTGCTGACCTATGGCTTCCGCTTCTTCGAAAGCCGCACCTTCTACCAGAAGGGTGCCGAACTGGCCCAGGCCACCGTCTGGAAAGGCGCTGCGCGTCAGGTCAAGGCCGGTCTGGCTGAAAACCTGACCATGACCATGCCCAAGGGCCAACTGGAAAAACTGCAGGCCAGCATGATCCTCAACCCGCAGCTGGTCGCTCCGATCGCACAGGGTGACGTGATCGGCAAGGTCGAAGTCAAGCTGGGTGACGACGTCGTGCGCAGCACCGACCTGGTGGCGCTGGAAGCGGTGGAAGAGGGCGGCCTGCTGCGTCGTCTGTGGGACAGCATTCGCCTGTTCTTCTTCGGCCTCTTCAACTGACGGGGAGTGCTGGCAACGACCCGAGTGGTCGCCCCGCATTGAAAACGGCCGGAGCAGTGCCCATTTACACCTTGTAAACGGCGCTGCTCCGGCTGTTCGATTCAACGACGCGAACCGGCTTTCGTGGTCGTCGCGTCTTGTGCTGACTGCCTTGCAGAGGCTTCCTGATTCATCCAGGCCGCTCCAGTTCGGAGCAGCCCCTTCTGGACGGGCCACGAGCCCGCTGATGTCATGACCGATAGCGACGTTCAACCGCCCAAAATCGAATTTCCCTGCGAGCGTTACCCGATCAAGGTGATCGGCACCGCCGGCGACGGTTTCTCCGACCTGGTCATCGAGGTGATCCAGCGGCACGCGCCGGATCTGGATGCCTCGACCCTGGTGCTGCGTGACAGCCGCAATGGCAACTTCCTCTCCGTTCAGGTGCTGATCACCGCCACCAGTGTCGAGCAGTTGCAGGCGATTCACGTCGATCTGCGTGCCACCGGCCGTGTGCACATGGTGCTGTAAGTGGCGAACCTCGTCGTTCGTCATCTTGGTCTGGTCGATTATCAGCCGACGCTGGAGGCCATGCGCCAACTGACCCGCGAGCGTGACGCGCAGACTGCGGATGAAATATGGCTGTTGCAGCACCCCAAGGTGTTCACCCAGGGGCAGGCCGGCAAGGCCGAGCACCTGCTGGCGCCGGGTGACATTCCGGTGGTGCAGGTCGAGCGGGGTGGTCAGGTGACCTACCACGGCCCAGGTCAACTGGTGGCCTATCTGATGCTCGACCTGCGTCGTCTCGACCTGGGCGTGCGCGAACTGGTCACGGCCATGGAGCAGAGTCTGGTCGACCTGCTGGCTCACTACGGCGTCGAGGCGGCGCCCAAGGCCGACGCGCCGGGCGTATACGTGAATGGCGACAAGATCGCCTCGCTGGGGCTGCGGGTCAGCCGTGGCTGCTCGTTCCACGGCCTGGCGCTGAACGTCGACATGGACATGACGCCATTCCTGCGCATCAACCCCTGCGGCTATGCCGGCCTGAAGATGGTGCAGTTGAAGGATCTGCTCGACGCACCGCCTGCCTTCGACGACGTGGCACAGCACCTCGAGCGGACGCTGCGCCAGCGCCTGGGATACTAACGCTAGTGCCGAAAGCAAAGAGCCCCGCAAGTTGCGGGGCTCTTTCGTTGGGGGTGAGGGTTACGGCTTCTTCAGCCCGTAGCTCTCGTCCAGCATGCCGGGGCCGTCGCTTTTCGGGGCATAGTCCTTGGGCATCTCGAAGTTCTTCGGTGGCGTCAGGCGCTCGCGCTTTTCGCCGGTTTCGGTGCTGTTCAGGGTCGCCAGCAGACGCTGACGGGTCAGTTCGTCCAGGGCCAGGCGGTTGGCACCATCGGACAGGTGCTCCTGCACGTCCTGGTAGCTCTGGGTGAGTTTCTTCACCAGGCTGGCAGTGGTGTTGAAGTGGGTCACCACTTCGCTCTGATAGGCCTCGAAGCGCGCCTGCATTTCATCCATCTGCCGCTGCGTACGGCCCGGTGCGGCATTGGGTGCCAGGCGGGCGAGCACAAAGCCCACGGCGATGCCGACCACCAGGGTCAGGGCGGGTATCAACCAGGCAGTAACGGTCTGTTCCACGAGTCCTTCCTCTCAAAACGGCTTTGCTTTACGTTAGCGGCTCGAACCTGCGCTGTATACGTTTACCGCGCAGGCAGTTTGCTAGACGAGTCGACCCGTTGCGGGGTCACGGAGTTCAGTGTTGCTCAGTCGCGAAACCCCCATTTTCATTCCCGGCCCGGTGGGTCAGCTCGAAGCGCTCCTGCTGGAGGTGCCTGACGCCCGTGGCGTGGCGCTGGTCTGTCACCCCAATCCGGTTCAGGGTGGCACCATGCTCAACAAGGTGGTCTCCACCCTGCAGCGTACGGCGCGTGACTGTGGCTACCACACATTGCGTTTCAATTATCGAGGCGTCGGTGCCAGTGCCGGCAGCCATGACATGGGCACTGGTGAGGTGGACGATGCCGGGGCCGTGGCCGCCTGGCTGCAGGAGCGGTACCCGAGCCTGCCCATCACCCTGCTCGGTTTTTCCTTCGGCGGTTTCGTCGCCGCTGCGCTGGGAGCGCGCCTGGAAGCGCGTGGCCAGGCACCGGACAAACTGTTCATGGTGGCGCCGGCGGTGCATCGGCTGACTGCCGACACGCCGCCAGCCAGCCAGTGCCCGCTGGTGGTGATCCAGCCCGATACCGACGAAGTGGTGGAGCCTCAGGCCGTGTATGACTGATCCGCCAATCTCGGACGTGCCCATGAGCTGCTTAAAGTGGCAGAATGCGGTCACTTTTTTCACGGCAAGCTGACCGAGTTGAAGGAACTCCTTCTGCCGCGTCTGTAAAACCGTCATTCCCGCGCAGGCGGGAATCCAGAGGGCCGCAGTACCTGGGCTCCCGCCTGCGCGGGAGTGACGGCAAGTGAAGCCCTGCCACGTCATTGCAGCAAGACAAGCGAACCTCACATGACCACCCGTATCCTCACCGGTATCACCACCACCGGCACGCCGCACCTGGGCAACTACGCTGGTGCCATCCGTCCAGCCATCGTCGCCAGCCGCGATCCGCAGATGGACTCGTTCTACTTCCTCGCCGACTACCATGCGCTGATCAAGTGCGATGATCCGGCGCGCATCCAGCGTTCGCGCCTGGAAATCGCGGCCACCTGGCTGGCGCTGGGCCTGGATACCGACAAGGCGACCTTCTACCGCCAGTCCGACATTCCCGAGATTCCCGAGCTGTGCTGGCTGCTCACCTGTGTCGCCGGCAAGGGCCTGCTCAACCGTGCCCATGCTTACAAGGCCTCGGTGCACCGAAACGTCGAAGCCGGTGAAGACCCGGACGCCGGCGTGACCATGGGGCTGTTCAGCTATCCGGTGCTGATGGCGGCGGACATTCTGATGTTCAACGCGCAGAAGGTGCCGGTCGGCCGTGACCAGATCCAGCACGTGGAAATGGCCCGTGATATCGGCCAGCGCTTCAACCACCTGTTCGGCAAGGGCAAGGATCTGTTCGTCCTGCCCGAGGTGGTGATCGAGGAAGAGGTGGCCACGTTGCCCGGTCTCGATGGGCGCAAGATGAGCAAGAGCTACGACAACACCATCCCGCTGTTCGGCACCGCCAGGCAGCTCAAGGACGCCGTGGCGCGCATCGTCACCGACTCCCGTGCGCCGGGTGAGCCCAAGGATGCCGAAGGCTCGCACCTGTTCACCCTGTACCAGGCCTTTGCCAGTCACGCGCAGCAGGCCGAGTTCCGTGCCGAGCTGGAGGGTGGTCTGGCCTGGGGTGAAGCGAAGAATCGCCTGTACCAACTGCTCGAAGATACCCTGGGCGAGGCGCGTGAGCGCTACAACGCGCTGATCGCCAAACCGGCCGATCTCGAAGACATCCTCCTCGCTGGCGCAGCCAAGGCGCGCAGGATCGCCACGCCGTTCCTCGGCGAGCTGCGCGAGGCGGTCGGCCTGCGTTCGTTTCGCGAACAGGTGCAGGTTTCCGGCGGCGAGAAGAAGAAAGCCGCCAAGAGCGCACGCTTCGTCAGCTTCCGTGACGACGACGGCAGCTTCCGCTTCCGTCTGCTGGATGCCGATGGCGAGCAACTGCTGCTGTCGAAATCCTTCGCTGATGGCAAGTCGGCCGGCCTGGTAGGCAAGCGCCTGCAATCCGGTGAGCCGCTGGACGTGCGTGCGGAAGGTCAGGCGTTCGCCATCTGGATCGATGGCGAAAGCGTGGCCAGCAGCCCCGAGTTCGCCGACGGTCAGGCACTGGAAACCGCCATCGCCCGTCTACGCGAGGTTCTGGCTCCGCAGGGTGAGGTGATCCGGATTGCATCCGGGCTACAGCCATGATTGCCAATCCACGGGGGCGTCGCTAAAGTGACGCCCCCGTTTTTACTTGCCGGCCGAGAGCCTGTTGAAAGGCTCGCGAGCTAGAGGCATGCAAGGCAGAAACAGGCAAGGAAGCGGAGTGTACTGGTGTACATGGGCATTCGACCGGGCTGGCGTTCCAGACTGTTTCTAACGCAGCAGGCCCGACGCGCAGCAGACTTTGAACAGGCTCTAACGAATCATGACTCCTCTCGAGCGTTATCAGGCCGACCTCAAACGGCCCGACTTCTTCCATGATGCGGCCCAGGAAAATGCCGTCCGTCACCTGCAGCGCCTGTACGACGATCTGATCGCGCGTGAACAGGGCAAGTCAGGGTTGATGGGCAAGCTGTTCGGCAAGAAGCCGCAGGGGCCGGTCAAGGGCCTGTATTTCTGGGGCGGCGTTGGGCGTGGCAAGACCTATCTGGTCGACACCTTCTTCGATGCGCTGCCCTTCGAGAAGAAGATGCGCACCCACTTCCACCGCTTCATGAAGCGTGTGCACGAGGAAATGAAGACCCTCAAGGGCGAGAAGAACCCGCTGACCATCATCGGCAAGCGTTTCGCCGACGAGGCTCGGGTGATCTGCTTCGACGAGTTCTTCGTCAGCGACATCACCGACGCGATGATCCTCGCCACGCTGATGGAGGAGCTGTTCAAGAACGGCGTGTCGCTGGTGGCTACCTCCAATATCGTGCCGGACGGCCTGTACAAGGACGGTCTGCAGCGTGCGCGCTTCCTGCCAGCCATCGCCCTGCTCAAGCAGCACACCGACATCGTCAACGTCGACAGCGGTGTCGACTATCGTCTGCGCGCCCTGGAGCAGGCCGAGCTGTTCCATTTCCCGCTTGGCCCGGCTGCCGACGAAAGCCTGCTGACCAGCTTCCGCAGCCTGCTACCGGATTGCACCCACATGGTGGAGAACGAGGCGCTGATGATCGAGAACCGCGCGATCAACGCCGTGCGGGTCTGCGAAGATGTGGCGTGGTTCGAGTTCCGCGAGTTGTGCGACGGTCCGCGCAGCCAGAACGACTACATCGAACTGGGCAAGATCTTCCACGCGGTGATCCTGGCCAACGTCGAGCAGATGAGTGTGGCCAAGGACGACATGGCGCGGCGCTTCATCAATCTGGTGGACGAGTTCTACGACCG
The DNA here is from genome assembly GCA_045291465.1 of Ectopseudomonas oleovorans. GTDB lineage: Bacteria > Pseudomonadota > Gammaproteobacteria > Pseudomonadales > Pseudomonadaceae > Aquipseudomonas > Aquipseudomonas oleovorans_B. The sequence goes on from CP152345.1 coordinate 1,470,180, forward strand.
CAACGTCAAACTGATCATCTCCGCCGAGGTGGAGCTCAAGGATCTCTACACGGGTGGTCGTCTGAGTTTCGAGTTCCAGCGTACGCTGAGTCGTCTGCTGGAGATGCAATCGCACGAGTTCCTCTCGCGCCCACACCGGCCCTGACGGAACGCGATATTAAAAAGGCGACCCACAAGGTCGCCTTTTTCATGCCGGCCAATCATGGTGCCCTGCCCCCCCCCCCTGATCAGCAGTCGCCATCCAGCGGATGGCATTCAGCCGTCATTCAGTGTCCCTGCGATCTAATACCGCCAACACCGTCGTCAGCCGGAGCTGGTGGGGTTTTCAGGGGACACTGATGCAGAGCCGCGAGTCAGTTTACGACAGGGCCTATCCCACATCTGTCGACGGAGCAGGGTCATCCACTCTCCCTGATTTCTTGCCTTCGCCGCCATGGATGATCCGGGCAGCCGAACCCGGTCGTTCACCTGCTTTGCAAAAGCGCCAGACGTCAGGCTCGGGCGAATTCCCCCCCCCCCTCGAAATCAACCTGATCGGCCACCCCGGTTCGACGGGGAAAACGTCTTTGCCTCGATGTGCCCAGGTCACTGCTCGCCATGACTAATTTCAAGGAGGTGCGTTACTGCTCTTTCGCACTATGCCTGCTGGTGTGGGTGGCAGCGCCCGATGTATGGGCCGGGCAGGGCGAGAAGCTGGATCCGGATGTGATCAACATTACGGGTTTCAGAGACAAATATCGAAATCTCAAGCCGGCGCCTGTTCGGGAGAAAGGTATCGAAATCCTTTCCGAACTGGCGAAAGAAGGGCTGAAGAATGCCGTCCTCGATAAGGGTCGTGAGGACGAGGTATTGATAGGGGCCGATCTCGTTACCCGAGATATCAGAGTTGATGCTGATTTCGATCCGGATTCCTTCGATATTTACCAGCGAGATCAATACAGCGTCATCGCGGTCGTCTCTCTCGAAAAAAGCGTGGGGCCGCGTATTGCTCGCGGTAGTAATGCGTCCGAAAACAGGCGCAAGGCCTTCCTGAACAAGTTGATCACTGCCATGAAGGACGGCACCTACAAGATCGACGGCCAACCTCTTTACGGCCTTTACCTGCTTGCCTCCGGCGACGAGAACCTCTTCGTCAGCTTCCTGCCGTCCCATGAAGCCGTGGCGCGGGCAGTGTTCGAAGAAAGGAAGACCACCCTGAACAGTAAGATCGCCGAGGTGGAGAAGAAGTTGACCGACGCCAAGGCAAAGGAAACGGAGGCCAGGGACAAGGTTGCCAAGGCCACCAAGGAGCGTGATGCCGCCCGCAAGCTGGCGAAGGAGGCGGCGGAGGCTGCCGGAGGTGTGAGCGATAGCGAAACGCTTGCCGAGCGGGTAAGGCAGGCCGAATCGGCATTGACCACTGCCAGGCAGGCCGCCACCGAAGCCACGGCAAAGGTCAGTGAACTGGATGGGCAGCTGGAAACGGCGAAAAAGACCCTGGCCGCCACCACGGATGAGGCCGAGAAGGTCAAGAAGGAAGCAGAACTCAAGCAAATGCAGGAGAAGCTGGACGAGGCCAGGAAAGCCGAAACCGAAACCAAGGAAAAGGCCGCCGAAGCGGACACTGCCAAGACCTCAGCGGAGAAGGCGCAGACAGACGCCGAAAAAGCCAGAACCGCCAAACAGGCAGCCGATGAAGCTCTGCGCAAGGCCGAGGAGGCTGCCGCCACCGCGACCCAAGAAGCCGAGTCCGCGAGCAGCGAAGCCAGTGAGCTGGCGACGCAGCTGGAAGACGCGAAAGAGGCCTTGAAAGGGTTCGAGGTGGCCAAGGGCGAAGAGCACGAGAGCGTTCGCGCGGCCAGGGAAAAAGATGCCTTGACCAAGACGCGGGAAAAAGCCGAACGCGACGAGTTCCAGCGCATCCTCGACCTGCGTGTGACCACCGGCAAGGCCATCGAGAGCGCCAGGGCGGCTGAAGAGGCCAGCCGAACGGCCGAGCAGAAGGCTGAAAAAGAAGCGGACGAAGCCCGCGCCGAGCGGGACGCAGCCACCAGCCAGACCGCTCGCGCAGAGGCGGCCGAGAAGGAGGCCGAGGCGGCGCGCAGCATGGCGGCCGAGGTCGCCAAGCAGCTCGACCTGGTCGACGAGCAGATCACTCAGGCCAAGGCTGCCATGGCGCTCACCATCGACGCGGTCAAGCAGGAAGAACTGAGCGAGCGCCTGCTGGAGGCCGAGGCGCGCAAGAAAAACCTGCTGGAGCGAGCCACCAGCACCGGCGATCGCGCGGATGAAGCCAGCGATGCGCAGACCGGCGCTCTGACAGCCGAGAAAACGCGCCTGGAGGCCCGGAAAGCCCGGGAGGATGCCGAAGCGCTCGAACAGGCATCCCGCGAGACCGAGGCCAAGCCCAGCGAGAGCAGGCGCAAGCGCAGCGATACCGAAGCACCGGACGTCGTTGCGGAGGTCGATGAAGAGGTCGATGCCGCCAAGGCAAGCGCGGATCGCATCACCGTGCAAATCGAGCAGCTCGATATCCAGATCAGTAGTGCCGAGAAGGAACTTGCCAATACCCTGGGCGAGGCTGAGAAAAAGACGCTGCAGAAGCTGATCGAGCAGGCGAAAGAGCGTCTGACCGAAGCCCGGGAGAAGAATGCCGAGGTAGAGCAGGCTCTGGAAGGGCTGATGGCCGTCAGGCAGGCCGCCATCGATGCAGAGACCGTGCGAGTGAAGGCGGTCGCCCAGGCGGCCAAGACCGCCCAGGCCGATGCGCGCAAGGCCGAAGAGGCGGCCAGGCGTGCTGAAGCGGTAGCGCTCAAACAGGCGGACGAAGCCAGCGCCGAAGCTGCCGATGCCACCAGTCAGGCCGCCAGGGCCGCCGCTGCCGGCAAAGAGGTTGCCGCTGCGAAGACAGCCGTCGAGCAGGTCGACACGCAGATCACTGAACTCGACAAGCAGATTGCGCAAGCTCGCAAGGAACTGGCCCTACTCACCGAAGACGAGGCCAGGACTGCTCTTGATGCAGCCATCAGGGACGCCGAGACCCGCAAGGCCGATGCTGAAAAACGCAAGGTGCAGGCCGAGGCCCGTGTGACGGCTGCGGCCAAGGCGCAGAACCTTGCCCAGGATGCGGAAAAGCGTCGTGTTGCCAAGGAAGCCAGCGCACATGAGGCGCGCGCCGAGGCGCACAAGGCCGAGGAAATCGCGAAGGCTGCCGAACGGGTTGCCATGCGGCAGGCGGATGCCGCCAGAACCGAGCAGGACACCGCCGCCAGCCAGACCTCTCGTGCAGAGGCTGCTACCAGAGAAGCGCAGGCTGCCCAGGCAATCGCCGAGCAGGCGGCTGAGCAGGTGGCCCAGCTCGATATCCAGATCGAACAGGCCAGGATCGAGATCGAACTGACCGAGGGGCTGGACGACAGAACGGCGCTGGAGCAAAGGCTGCAAGAGATCGAATCCCGGCGAACTGCTGCCAGCCAGCGTGCGGAAGCGGCCAGGCACAGGGCGGAGGAGGCCAGTGCTGCGCACGACACTGCGCTGGAGGCTGAACGGACACGTCAGGCTGCACAGTTTGCCCGCCTGGAAGCTGAGAGACACGAACAGGCGGCAGTGACTGCCGAGCGGGCCGCCGCTGGCGAAGCCGACAAGGCCGCTGAGCAACGAGCCCATGCCGTGATCCCGCTGGCCACCCGGGAGGCTGCTGCCGTGCAGTCGCTGGTCGATGAGCTCGGTGTGCAGATCGAACAGCTCGAAACCCAGCTGGATCAGGCCAGGGAGGAACTGACGCTTACCCTTGGCGAGGGCGAGAGGGCGCGGTTGCAGCAGGCTATGCAGCGTGCCGAGCAACGCCTGGCCGAGGCCCGCCAGCGAGAAACCGAAGCCAGGCACAGAGGGCAGGGGCTGGCTGAGGTTCTTGCCTCCGCAGTCGATGTGGAGGGCGTTCGGGCCAGCGCCGAAGCGAATGCTCGCGAGATTCGCTTGCAGGCCCGCGAGGCCGAAGACGAATCGCTTGCCGCTGAACGGTTGGCCAGGCAACGGGCCGATACGGCCAGGGCCGCCCGAGAAGCTGCCGAGCGGTATCTGGATCAGGCTCAGGAGGCCGAGCACGAGGCTAACGCCGCCCGCCTGTTGAACCAGGAGACCATGGCCCAGGTGGCGCAACTGGAAAAGCAGATCGAAGCTGCCGAAAAGGAATCGAACGCGAGTCTGGATAGCGATCACCAGCACATGCTGGCGACCTACATCGAAGACGCCATGGCCAGGTTGCAGGCGGCCAGGGGCAGGGCGAGCGAAGCCCTGCACCGGGTCGACAGCGCCACGGCCGCACGTATGGCAGCGCTTCGTTTCGAGGAGCAGCGTGCCACTCAGGCAGAGCAGGCCGCTCGCTACGCCCTGAGCGTGGCCAAGCTCATGCAGGCCGGTCGGCAGGCCTTCGCCGAGGCTGGCGTAGCGCTCGGCGCGCTGGATCGCATCATCGTGGCCAACGCGCTGCCCCTGGGTGTCGCGGTGCACGATGCCGGCACGCTCCTGCCTGCCGATGCCAATGAATACCTGGTGTTGTCCGCCGAGCCTGGCGCTCAGCCTTCGTTGCAGCGCTTGCGTAGAAGCGCGCCTGCCGAGGGCAGCGAAGCAACGGGCGAGAACAGGGTATATGAGTCTGTGCGTGACAATGCCCTGCTGGGTGCCGATGCCGCCGGGGCCGAGGATGACGAGAAGTACCTGATCCTGTCGGTCGAGTCTGGCGCCAGGTCGTCGCTGCGACGTCTGCGCAGGGCTGTGCCGAGCGAAGGCGAAACCGCGCCTGGCGATGATGCCTCGATGCAGAGCGACAAGGCACGGGACAAGGTTGTAGAAACGCTCTACGGCCTGACCCGAAACGACGAGGCGCCCGGTGGTGTGAGCATCGTTCGCTACCTGCCGCAGGCGACCTACGACAAGGTCACTGCTGCCGTCCAGGCCGGCAAGGCGCTGCTCGATGCACTGGCCGAAGTCGATGCCGAAGCCGCGCAGGTTCGCCTGCGTGAGCAGCAAGCCATCGCCGCTGCCGAACGGGCGGCGGCCGCTGCCATGGCACCGCTCAAGGGCTTGCAGAACCCGGCGCTACGCCGCCAGGCCTATGCCGACAGCCTGGGCTACATGGGCCGTGCCGCGACTCGCTTCGACGATCTGCTGTTCGACGAACTGAGCCTGGAGGCGTTGCAGCAGGGGGATTCCCGGCAATGGGTCGGCATCCTCAGCGCTGCCGGCAGCATCAGCGGCACGGGCATGCAGAAGGACAGCAAGGAAAACAGCCAGGGCCTGGCGGCCGGCTCGCTGTATCAACTGAGCGACCACTTCACCCTGGGTGTGGGCCTGGCACAGAGCGCCGGCAAGGTGAGCAGCGATGGCAAGGCCAGCCTCGACCTCACCCAGCTGGGCCTGATGGGACGCCATGCCTTCGACGGCGGCCATTACCTGGCCGTCGGTGCGGGGCTGGCCCATGCGGTCATCGACACCAAGCGCAACCATGACGAGGTATCGGCCAAGGGCGAGACCTCGATCACCCAGTATCACGCGTCGACCCGTGTGGGCAGCAGCGTCGAGCTGGGCGAATGGATATTCGCCCCGAGCATCGCCCTGATGCTGCGCCAGACCGAGCTGCAGGGCACCCGTGAAGAGCAGTCCGGCCTGCATGTCAGGAGCCAGCGCCAGAACAGCTCGCAGGCCACCACCGGTCTCAACCTCAGCCGCAGCTTCCAGCTCGATGGCTGGCTGCTCAGGCCGGAGCTGTCGGCGGAGTACCGGCGTCTGCTGGGCAGCCTGGACTCGGTCAGGGTCGAGTATGCAGGCGACACCTGGCGTCAGCCGGGGGCGAGCCGCAAGCGTGGCAGTGGCGGTTTCGGTCTGGGCCTTGAGGTACGCAGGAGCATCGCCCGGGCCAGGGCGGAAATCGGCGACGACGGCACCGTCAATCTCAAGTTCGGCGTGAGTTGGTGACACGCAGGGCGCGTCATGCGCACCGCCTGCCGGGGGCTGCCCCTGAGTCGCCGCCCGGTGCGCGCTACGCCCCCATACCCATAGGTGCTGTTGTACGCACGGCGGCACGATGGGGCACAGGGTTTCAGTTTCTGGCCAGCTTCTGCTGGTACTGCGCGAGCATCTCCTGCGCATGGGCCACCTCCAGTGCCTCCATGGCGTTGATCGGTTTGATCGCCACGGCGCGCTTGAGGTGTTCGATGACCTTGTCTTCTTCGTCATCGCCATACACGTAGGTCAGGGCGTTGGCGTATTCGTAGTGGCCGATGGGCAGGTCGTCGCGGGCCTTGAAGCTGCGCTGGAAGTACTTCTCCATGTTGTCCGCGCTGACGCCGTAGGTCATCTTGCCGACCAGCTTGCCCACCTTGCGGATCACGCCTGCTTCGTAGCCACCATACAGCGCCAGGGCGAACGGCTGTTGCGGCTGCTTGGCCAGCAAGGCCTCGAGTTCCCGGGGGATCTGCGAGGTGTAGCCGCGCTTGAGCACCACGGGCACCGACAGCTCCTCGCCCAGGCGCGCCTTGGCGTAGACACGGCCGAACTGGGCGACGGTGTCGGCCTGTACCAGTTCACCGGCGTCGTCGGTATAGGCGATCACTTCTTCGAGCAGGCGATGCTTCTCCTGCTGATCCGGCACCAGGAACATGGCGTAGATCACCTGGGCGAACATCGCCGGCACTTGTCCGCCCACGCCGAGTTCGAGGCCCTGTTGCTTGGCCTGGGCAAAGTCGCCACGGAACATCAGGCGCCAGACATCCTGCAGCTTCTGCGCGTAGATTTCAGCCTCTTCCGGCTTGCCGGTGAAGCCGGTGCCCGCCGCGACGGTCTTCTCCAGCGCTTGCGGGTGACGTGTGGCCATGGTGATCACCCAGTCGGCATCTGGGAAGGGGTAATCACCGAAGCCACGAGTCAGCTGCGGCCAGGCCTGGCGCAGCTTGTCGCCGCTGTAGTCATAGGCGCTCTGGTCGAGGGGGAAGGGTTTCCAGTTGTCGGCGGCAGCAGCGCTGAGGCTGCAAGTGGCAAGCAGGGCAATCAATAGACGGCGCATGGCGGTGAACCTGTTGTTGTTATCTTCGCTCACCGATCATAGGGCGCTGCCGCAGGGCGCCAACCTAACCAAGGGTGGGCTGGCCTTTTGCTGCCTGCGGGAAAGTGCCCGGCCGGGCTGGCCGGGCGGCAGCTCAGGGCTGATTGTCTTTCTGCTGGAACTGACGGCGGTACTGGTTCGGTGACAGCTCGGTGTGCTGGCGGAACAGGCGGGCGAAGAAGCTCGCGTCGTCGTAGCCTACTTCGTAGCTGATGGTCTTGATGCTCTTGCGGGTGGAGGAGAGCAGGCTCTTGGCGGTCTCTATGCGCAGCCGTTGCAGGTAGTGCAGGGGCTTGTCGCCGGTGGCGCCCTGAAAGCGACGCATGAAGTTGCGGATGCTCATGCCGTGCTCGCGGGCCACGTCCTCGAAGCGAAACTTGTCGGCGTAGTGCTCTTCCAGCCAGTGCTGGATCTGCAGCACGGTGACGTCCTGGTGCAGTTTCTGTCCGCCGAAGCCGATGCGTCCGGGTGTGTAGTTGCGCTGTACTTCATAGAGGATGTCGCGCGACACGCCCTGAGCCACCCCGCGCCGCAGTAGCGCTCGATCATGTAGATGTAGAGGTCGCAGGCCGAGGTGACGCCGCCGGCGCAATACAGGTTGTCGGCATCGGACAGGTGCTTGTCCTGGTTCAGTTGCACCTTGGGGAAGCGTTCGCTGAACTCGCGGAAGAAGCGCCAGTAGGTGGTCGCCTCCTTGCCGTCGAGCAGGCCGGCCTCGGCCATCCAGAACACGCCGGTGGCTTCACCGCAGATCGCCGTGCCGGCGGCATGGCGGCTGCGCAGCCATTCGAGCACTTGCGGGTAGCGCCGGGACAGGGCGTCGAAGTCGTCCCAGAAGGCGGGCAGGATGATCACGTCGCAGGTATCGAGGCCGCCGTCCACCGGCACCCTGACCTTGCTGAAACTGTTCACTGGCAGGCCGTCCGGGCTGACCAGATGAATCTCGAAGGGCGGTTCATGGCCAAGCCCCTGTTGCTTGGCGTAACGAATGCCGGCCATGTGGAAGAAGTCCTTGGCCTGCATCAGGGTAGAAGCGAAGACGCCATCGGTGGCGAGAATGCTCACACGACGCAAGGTCGTACGCGGCTGTGGAATAACCATGGGTATTTATTCTTGTTCAAGGCTAAGTGGTCATGCAGCGGCTGGATCGTCTTATTTTTTGGCGCTTGTGTCCAGTGTAACCAAGCGTTTGCTTGGCTAAAGTCGAGGCCATGCTTCTCACCGTCTCAGACACAGGTAATGCCATGCTCCCCAGAACCCTATTCAGCTCCGACCATGAACTCTTCCGTGACAGCGTGCGCAAGTTCCTCGAACAGGAGGCCGTGCCTCACCACCACCAGTGGGAGAAGGACGGGCACATCGACCGTGCGCTGTGGAACAAGGCGGGCGAGGCGGGGATGCTCTGCTCGCACATTCCGGAAGAGTACGGCGGCATGGCGGCCGACTTCCTCTACAGCACCGTGGTGATCGAGGAGATCGGTCGCCTGGGGCTGACCGGCATCGGCTTTTCCCTGCACTCGGATATCGTCGCGCCCTATATCCTGCATTACGGCAGCGAGGCGCAGAAGCAGCATTACCTGCCCAAGCTGGTGAGTGGCGAAATGGTCACGGCCATCGCCATGACCGAACCGGGTGCGGGATCCGACCTGCAAGGCGTGAAGACCACGGCCGTGCTCGATGGCGATGAATACGTGATCAACGGCTCGAAGACCTTCATTACCAACGGCTGGCTGGCCGATCTGGTGATCGTGGTGGCCAAGACCGATCCCAAGGCTGGGGCCAAGGGCACCAGCCTGTTCCTGGTGGAGGCGAACACGCCGGGCTTCTCCAAAGGCAAGCGCCTGGAGAAAGTGGGAATGAAGGCGCAGGACACCTCCGAACTGTTCTTCCAGGACGTGCGCGTGCCCAGGGAGAACCTGCTGGGCCAGCCGGGCATGGGCTTCGCCTACCTGATGCAGGAGTTGCCGCAGGAGCGCCTGACTGTCGGCATCGGTGCCCTGGCCTCGGCCGAGGCGGCGCTGCAATGGACACTGGACTACACCCGCGAGCGCAAGGCGTTCGGCAAGGCCATTGCCGACTTCCAGAACACTCGCTTCAAACTGGCGGAAATGGCCACCGAGATTCAGGTCGGCCGAGTCTTCGTCGATCGCTGCCTGGAGCTGCACCTGGCGGGCAAGCTGGATGTGCCGACTGCGGCGATGCTCAAGTACTGGGGTACCGACCTGCAGTGCAAGGTGCTGGACGAATGCGTGCAACTGCACGGTGGCTACGGCTTCATGTGGGAATACCCGGTGGCACGCGCCTGGGCCGATGCTCGGGTGCAACGAATCTATGCCGGTACCAACGAGATCATGAAGGAGATCATCGCCCGCTCTCTGGTTTAGAGCCGTAGGGTGTGCCGTACACACCGAAATGTCGGCGTTACGGTCATTGGTGCGCACGGCCTGGACGAACTCACGACACCCTGCAAAGGCCCACCCTGCCAGCGCGTAGCCCGGATTAAATCCGGGCTACGCGTTCATCAGGGCGCCGGGTTGGGCTGCGCCTTGTGAATCGCCTCGATGCCGGCGAGCACGTCTTCGGAAAGCTTCAGCTCGGCACTGGCCAGGTTGCTGTCCAGTTGCTCCAGGCTGGTGGCGCCGATGATGTTGCTGGTCACGAACGGCTGTGCAGTGACGAAGGCCAGGGCCATCTGTGCCGGATCCAGGCCGTGTTCGCGGGCCAGGGCGACATAGCGCGAGCAGGCTGCTTCCGATTGCGGGTTGGTATAGCGGGCGAAGCGGCTGAACAGGCTGATGCGTGCGCCTTCCGGGCGGGCGCCACCTTCGTATTTGCCGCTGAGCATGCCGAACGCCAGCGGCGAGTAGGCCAGCAGGCCGCACTGTTCACGAATCGCCACTTCCGCCAGGCCTACCTCGAAGCTGCGGTTGAGCAGGTTGTAGGGGTTCTGGATCGACACCGCGCGCGCCAGGCCACGGCTTTGCGCCAGTTGCAGGAAGGTCATGGCGCCCCATGGGGTTTCGTTGGACAGGCCGATATGGCGAATCTTGCCGGCCTTGACCTGCTCGTCGAGCACTTCCAGGGTTTCCTCCAGCGGGGTGAAGTCGACGTCCTGGTGGCGATAGCCGAGCTGGCCGAAGAAGTTGGTCGGGCGCTCGGGCCAGTGCAATTGGTATAGGTCGATCCAGTCGGTCTGCAGGCGCTTCAGGCTGGCATCCAGCGCAGCGACGATGTGCTGACGGTTGAACTTCAGCTGGCCGTCGCGGATGTGCGAGATGCCGTTGCCGGGGCCGGCGATCTTGCTGGCCAGGATCCAGTCGGCGCGATCGCCGTGGCGCTTGAAGTAGTTGCCGATGATCTGTTCGGTCTTGCTGTAGGTCTCGGCGCGTGGCGGCACCGGATACATCTCGGCGGTGTCGATGAAATTGACGCCGCTGGCCTTGGCGCGCTCGATCTGGGCAAAGCCTTCGGCTTCGCTGTTCTGCTCGCCCCAGGTCATGCTGCCGAGACACAGGGCGCTGACGTCGAGACCGGTTCGGCCTAGCTTGCGGTATTCCATGAGGTGTTCCCTTGGCAAAAGAGCCATACAAGCAGGTTGAAATTTTTTCGCAATCAGGATAATCCGCCACCTCTTTCTGCGGTGGAAGTGATGCGCCGCCTGCCGAAGAATCTTGCCGTATTGTGGACGCGCTGACCCGAGCCCCCGATAGCGTCCGTATGCGGCTGCCTTTGACTTGTCAAAGTACGCACTATTCAGTAAGATCCGCCGTCTATTTTTGCTGGGCGGCCCCTGAGGCTATAAAGAATGAAAACTTTTACTGCTAAACCGGAAACAGTAAAACGCGACTGGTTCGTCGTTGATGCTGCTGGTCAGACCCTGGGTCGTCTGGCCACCGAAATCGCGAGCCGTCTGCGTGGCAAGCACAAGCCTGAGTACACGCCTCACGTTGACACCGGCGACTACATCGTCGTGATCAATGCCGAGCAAGTGCGCGTGACTGGTGCCAAGACCAGCGACAAGATGTACTACTCCCACTCCGGTTTCCCGGGCGGCATCAAAGAGATCAACTTCGAGAAGCTGATCGCTCGTGCTCCTGAGCGCGTGATCGAGACCGCGGTCAAAGGCATGCTGCCGAAGAACCCGCTGGGTCGCGACATGTACCGTAAGCTGAAGGTGTACAAGGGTGCCGCTCACCCGCACACCGCTCAGCAGCCCCAAGAACTGAAGATTTAACGGAATAGTTCATTATGTCGGCGACTCAAAACTACGGCACTGGCCGTCGCAAGACCGCAACCGCGCGCGTATTCCTGCGTCCGGGCACCGGTAACATCTCCATCAACAATCGCAGCCTGGATACCTTCTTCGGCCGCGAGACCGCTCGCATGGTCGTGCGTCAGCCGCTGGAGCTGACCGAGACCGTCGAGAAGTTCGACATCTTCGTCACCGTCGCTGGTGGTGGTGTCAGCGGTCAGGCTGGTGCTATCCGTCACGGTATCACCCGCGCTCTGATCGAGTACGACGAGACCCTGCGCAGCCCGCTGCGTAAGGCCGGTTACGTCACTCGTGATGCCCGCGAAGTCGAGCGTAAGAAAGTCGGTCTGCGTAAGGCGCGCAAGCGTCCGCAGTACTCGAAGCGTTAATCGCGTCTACGCTTGCAAAAGCGCCCAGTTTCCTTACGGAGCTGGGCGTTTTTTATGGGCGTGGAGAAATGATGCGACAACGTGCCGCATGCGCGCAGGCCGCGCGCGGCAAGGCTTTCGTCAGCCTCTTGGCGGGTAATTACCTTGTCAGAAAAGGGGCTTTTCTTTACCATTTGGCGAATTTTTTGCGCGGCCCGATTTTTACTTAGTAGAGGCCTGAACAACAGGCCACAAAGCTGATGGGAGACGACTGAATGAGCAATGACGGCGTGAATGCAGGCCGGCGTCGCTTCCTGGTTGCAGCCACCTCCGTGGTGGGTGCAGCAGGGGCGGTAGGTGCTGCGACTCCGTTCGTGGGGTCATGGTTCCCCAGTGCCAAGGCCAAAGCGGCCGGCGCACCGGTGAAGGTGAGCGTCGGCAAGATCGAGGCGGGTCAGCAGATGGTTGCTGAGTGGCGCGGTCAGCCGGTGTTCATCGTGCGCCGTACCGAGGAGATCCTGGCCAACCTGACCAAGATCGAGGGCAGCGTAGCTGACCCCGAATCCGCTGCTTCCGTGCAGCCGGAGTACGTCGACAAGAAGACCCGTTCGATCAAGCCCGAGCTGCTGGTGCTGGTCGGCCTGTGCACCCACCTGGGTTGCTCGCCGTCCTTCCGTCCGGAAGTGGCGCCGGCCGATCTGGGGGCTGAATGGGTTGGCGGTTACTTCTGCCCCTGCCATGGTTCGCGTTACGACCTCGCAGGACGTGTCTACAAGTCGCAGCCGGCTCCGCTGAACCTGCCGGTGCCGCCGTATAGCTACGAGACGGATGACGTCATCGTCATCGGTGTGGATCCAGGAGAAGGCCTGATGAGCAAATTCATGGAATGGGTGGATGCGCGCTTCCCTGCCACCAAGATGTGGGAAGACCATCTCTCCAAATACTACGCACCGAAGAACTTCAACTTCTTCTACTTCTTTGGCTCGCTGGCCCTGCTGGTACTGGTCAACCAGATCGTTACCGGTATCTGGCTGACCATGAGCTTCACCCCGTCCGCCGAGGAAGCCTTCGCTTCCGTCGAATACATCATGCGCGACGTGGAGTACGGCTGGATCCTGCGTTACCTGCACTCCACCGGCGCTTCGGCATTCTTCGTGGTGGTCTACCTGCACATGTTCCGCGGTCTGCTCTACGGCTCCTACCAGAAGCCGCGTGAGCTGGTGTGGATCTTCGGCATGCTGATCTACCTGGTGCTGATGGCCGAGGCCTTCATGGGCTACCTGCTGCCGTGGGGCCAGATGTCCTACTGGGGTGCCCAGGTGATCATCTCGCTGTTCGGTGCCATTCCGGTCATCGGTGACGATCTGACCCAGTGGATTCGTGGTGACTACCTGATCTCCGGCATCACCCTGAACCGCTTCTTCGCGCTGCACGTGATCGCGCTGCCGATCGTTCTGCTCGGCCTGGTCGTGCTGCACATCCTGGCGCTGCACGAAGTCGGTTCGAACAACCCGGACGGCGTCGACATCAAGAAGTTCAAGGACGAGAACGGCGTGCCGCTGGACGGCATCGCGTTCCACCCGTACTACACCGTGAAGGACATCGTCGGCGTAGTGGTCTTCCTGTTCGTGTTCTGCTTCGTGGTGTTCTTCTTCCCGGAGATGGGCGGTTACTTCCTCGAGAAGCCGAACTTCGAAGCGGCCAACCCGTTCAAGACGCCCGAGCACATCGCTCCGGTCTGGTACTTCACCCCGTTCTACGCAATTCTGCGTGCGGTTCCGGACAAGCTCCTGGGCGTCATCGCCATGGGTGCCGCGATCGCTGTTCTGTTCGTTCTGCCCTGGCTCGACCGTAGCCCGGTCAAATCCATGCGCTACAAGGGCTGGATGAGCAAGATCTGGCTGGTGGTCTTCTGCATTTCCTTCGTCATCCTCGGCGTGTTGGGTGTGCTGGCGCCGACTCCGGGTCGTACCCTGCTGTCGCAGGTGTGCACCTTCCTGTACTTCGCGTACTTCATCCTGATGCCGTTCTACACCAGGATGGAGAAGACCAAACCGGTTCCGGAAAGGGTGACTGGCTGATGAAAAAGCTCTTCGCTGCATTTGTTTTCGCTGCGCTGCCGGCCCTGGCCATGGGCGCTGCCAGCAACCATCCGCTGGACAAGGTGGATATCGACCTGCGCGACAAGGCTGCCATGCAGGATGGCGCGCGTACCTTCGCCAACTACTGCATGGGCTGCCACTCGGCCCAGTACCAGCGTTACGAGCGTGTTGCCGATGACCTCGGCATCCCGCACGAGATCATGCTGGACAATCTGGTGTTCAACGAGGCCAAGATCGGCGACCACATGAAGATCGGCATGAAGCCCGAAGATGCCAAGGCATGGTTCGGTGCTGCGCCGCCCGATCTGACCCTGGTCGCTCGCGTTCGTGGTACCGACTGGCTGTATACCTACCTGCGCACCTTCTATGCGGATCCGACGCGTCCGCTGGGCTCCAACAACAAGGTGTTCCCGAACGTCGGTATGCCCAATGTGCTGGTGAGCCTGCAGGGCAACCAGGTCATCGGTTGCAAGCAGGTTCAGGTGGTGGACAACGGCAAGAAGCAGTTCGACCCGCTGACCGGTACGCCGATCACTCACGAAGCCTGTGATCAGCTGACCATCCAGCCGAACACCGGCAAGCTGAGCGAAGCCGAGTTCGACGAGAAAGTGAAGAACCTGGTGACCTTCCTGGCTTACTCGGCCAACCCGGTCAAGCTGGAGTCCCAGCGCATCGGTACCTACGTACTGCTGTACCTGGCGTTCTTCTTCGTGTTCGCCTACCTGCTCAAGCGTGAGTACTGGAAGGACGTGCACTAAGTCGCTGTCGCTGTAGCAGACCTGCGCGCCCTGATGGGCGCGCAGGTCTTTGTGTTTCTGGATAATCAAAAAAGCGAGGAGGATCGCCATGGCGGTGACCAACAGGTTGACCTGCTACTCCGACCCCGCCGATCACTATTCCCATCGCGTGCGTCTGGTGCTCGCCGAGAAAGGTGTCAGCGTCGAGATCGTCGATGTCGAACTGGGCCGTTGTCCGCCCAAACTGGCCGAGCTCAATCCCTACGGCAGCTTGCCGACGCTGGTCGACCGTGACCTGGCGTTGTACGAGTCGTCCGTGGTGATGGAGTATCTGGATGAGCGCTATCCGCATCCGCCGCTGTTGCCGGTCTACCCGGTGGCGCGTGCCAACAGCCGTCTTCTGATCCATCGAATTCAGCGTGACTGGTGCGCGCTGGTCGATCGCATTCTCGACAAGCGCACCAAGGAGGCCGAGCGTCAGTTGGCGCGCAAGGAGCTTCGCGAGAGCCTGACCGGCGTTTCGCCGCTGTTCGCCGACAAGCCGTTCTTCCTCAGTGAGGAATTGAGCCTGGTGGACTGCTGCCTGTTGCCGATTCTCTGGCGTCTGCCGTTGCTGGGCATCGAGTTGCCTCGTCCGGCCAAGCCCTTGCTCGATTACATGGAGCGCCAGTTCGCTCGTGATACCTTTCAGGCCAGTCTTTCCGCTGCCGAGCGCGCAATGCGCTGAGACTTAGGAGGAAAACCATGAATTCCAGTCGTCCCTATCTGGTGCGTGCGCTGTACGAATGGATCGTCGACAACGATTGCACGCCGCATCTGCTGGTCAATGCCGAATACCCTGGCGTGCAGGTGCCGTCCGGCTTTGCCAGTGATGGCCAGATCGTATTGAACGCGTCGCCCAGTGCGGTGCGTCACCTGCACATGGACAACCAGGCGGTGAGCTTCGAGGGGCGCTTCGGTGGTGTGGCGCATACCCTGTACATTCCGGCGGCGGCGATCCTGGCGATCTATGCGCGCGAGAATGGCCAGGGCATGGTCTTCGATATGGAGCCGCCGGTTGCGGGTGATCCGGAAGGTGCCGGGCCGGACGATGAAGGACCGGATGGCGGTGGCGAGCCGCCGCGCCCGAGCGGCCGACCCAGTCTCAAGGTGGTCAAGTAAGGCATGTACGAACGAAAACGGGGCGCCATTGGCGCCCCGCTTTCATTCGATCTGCCGAGCGAGTGGCTCAGTTGGTGTACTCGAACAGGCGCACCACCTTCTGCACGCCCGATACGCTCTGCACGACGCGGGTGGCGGCGTTGGCCTCTTCGCGTGTGACCAGACCGAGCATGTAGACGATGCCGTTCTCGGTGACCACCTTGACGCGGGTGCTGGGCACGGTTGCGTCCGCGAGCATCTGGGATTTGATCTTGGTGGTCAGCAGCGAGTCGTTGCTACGTGCCAGCAGGGACGCGGGGCGCTGTACCTGCAGCTCGTTGTAGACCTTTTTCACGCCCTGTACGCGGCGCGCGGTCTGGGCGGCCAGATCCTTGAGTTCGCTGCGTGGCGTCTGGCCTGCCAGAAGGATCACGCCGTTGTAGCTGGTGACCACGATGCGTGAGGTGGGGCTGGACAGGTCGGCGTGGGCATTGCTGATCTGCGAGGCGACGTCCGGGCCGAGGAACTGGTCGTCGATCTTGTTGCCGATGCTGCGGCTGCCGCAGCCGACCAGGGTCAGGGTAAAGGCCAGGGCGGCCAGAATCAGTGCGGAACGCTTCATTCTTCACTCCCAAACAGTTGACTGTCGATCAGGTCGCACAGGCAGTGGATAGTCAGCAGGTGGACTTCCTGGATGCGTGCGGTGACTTTGGCCGGAACGCGGATTTCCACGTCCTCGGGTAACAGCAGTGACGCCATGCCGCCGCCATCACGGCCGGTGAGTGCGACAACGATCATCTCGCGGTCATGGGCAGCTTGAATGGCCTGTATGACATTTGCCGAGTTGCCGCTGGTGGAAATGGCCAGCAGCACGTCGCCGGGTTGGCCGAGCGCGCGAATCTGCTTGGAGAAAATCTCGTTGTAGCTGTAATCGTTGGCGATCGAGGTGATGGTCGAGCTGTCGGTGGTCAGGGCGATGGCCGGCAGGCTCGGGCGTTCGCGTTCGAAACGATTGAGCAGCTCGGAAGAAAAATGCTGGGCGTCACCTGCCGAGCCACCGTTGCCGCAGGAAAGGATCTTGCCCTCGTTGAGCAGCGCCTGAACCATCACCATGCTGGCGTGCTCGATGTAAGGGGTCAGGACTTCCATGGCTTGTTGCTTGGTTTCGATGCTGGCTTGGAAGAGCTGGCGGATTCGGAATTGCATGTCCATCGGATAAACCTTGAGTGTGCGGTCGTCAGGCGTCGAAGGCGCTCTTGATCCAGTCGAGATGTGTGGCTGCGCCGGTACTGATGGCGACCACGTCGAAGCGGCAGGGGTGGCGTGCCCAGCGAGACTGCTGCTGGAGGAAGAGCTCGGCGGCTTTGATCAACTTGCCACGCTTGCGCGCATCGATACTCTCCAGGGCGCCGCCCCAGGCGCTGTGACGGCGGGCGCGGACTTCGACGAATACTACTGTATCGCCATCAAGCATGACCAGATCGAGCTCGCCCAGGCGACATCTCCAGTTCTGTTCGATCAGGCGCAGACCGTTACGTTCCAGATGCTGGCGTGCCGCCTGCTCGGCGGCACGTCCCAGGTCGTTGTGTGCGCTCAATTGACACTGTCGGGGAGGCGCTGAACCTGGCCGTCACGGAACTCGGCCCAGGGCAGTTGACGCTCGACACGTTGCGCTGGGTTCAGGCTGAGGTTGCCGGACAGGCCGTCGATACGCGACTCCGGCAGCGCCTTGAGCTGACCCAGGCGCGGTGCCAGGCGATAGGCGTCCACGCCCATGGCGTAGAGGCGACCGAGGCTGCCGCCGGCCTGTGGCCACTGGTTGCTGACTGCCTGGCGCAGTGGCGCATGGGTGTCCAGCAGCCAGGGGGTTTCGCAGAAGCGAATGCCTTCCAGATCCTGGTACTGCGCCTGGCTGTGAGCGCCGGTGAACAGGTGCGAGGTGGCGTATACCGGTACGTCGCCGGCGTACTGGAAGGCCAGGGTCGGCTTGATCTGCTGGGCTTGCTGTGGTGTGGCGGCCAGGAAGATGAAGTCGACGTCCTGACGGCGTGCCGGTTGGGCATCCAGGCTGGTGCCAAGAGTGTTTTGCAGGCGGCGGGCGCGGGCCTCGCTCTCGCGCAGCTGGAACAGGTCGGCGATCTGGCGAGCCAGTTCCACCGGCTGGTCGACATGCTCGGCGGCGATCAGGGTGCCGCCCTGTGCCTGCCAGCTCTGGCGGAAGGCGTCGAGCACGCGGTCGCCCCACTCGCCACGTGGTACCAGCGCTACGGCGCGGCGCATGCCGTCGTCCCAAGCGCGGCGGGCGACCTCGCGAGCTTCGTCTTCGGCCGCCAGGCCGAACTGGAACAGTTGCGCCGGGCCTTCCTGGTTGGAGTCGCTGTAGTTCAGTGCCAGGGTGGTGATGGGCAGTTGCTCGCGGTCGCTCAGCTGTTTGACCAGTGGCTTTTCCAGCGGGCCGACTACCAACTGCACACCATCAGCCTGTGCCTGCTGATAGAACGCATCCAGCGAGCCGATGCGGGCGCTGTCGTAGAGTTTGATGTCAGGCGGGTTCTGCCCGGCCTGTTGCGCCTCGTAGTGAGCAGCGAGGAAACCGTCGCGCAGGGCGCGGGCGACACCGGCCAGTTGGCCTTCCTGGGGCAGCAACAGGGCCACACGGGTCAGCGGCTGGCTGGCCAGTTCGCGCAGTTTGCTCAATGCCTCGGGCAATTGCTCGGCGGCCGGGTGCTGCGGATTCTGGGCCACCCATTGGTCGATTGCGGCCTGTTGTTGTTCCAGCGTGGCGCTGCTCTTGGTGATGCGCGCCAGATCCAGCCAGCCTGCCAGGTCACTGTCGGTACCGGTGGCGGTCTGCGGCGGCAGGCTGGAGACCAGTGCCCAGATGTTCTCGTGGTTGTCGCGGGCGACCTGGCCGCTCAGCAGTGGAGCGATGAATACACGCTCGCGGGCGGCGGCCAGGGTCTGCCCATCGGCTTCGAGGGCGCGGGCACGAACCAGTTGGGTGCGGATCTGCTGTTCCACCGGCAGTTCACCCAGGCGTTCCAGGCTCGGGTGTTGCAAGGCCTTCAGGGCACTCTTGGCCTGCTTGCGCTCCAGAGCCAGCTCCGCTTTCAGGGTGCTGGCGAATATCTGCTGTGCAGGTTGCAGGCTGGCGATATCGATCTGTTCCAGGATGCGTGCGGCACGTGCGACGTCTTTCTGCTGGTAGGCCTTGTCGGCGGCGGACAGGCGCAGCAGGGCTGCCTGTTCCGGTTTGCTGGCGTCGGCTTGCTGGAGCATCTGCTCGATGCTGGCCTGCGGCGTGCGCGGCAACTGGCCCAGGGTATTGGAGGGCGAGCTGGCGCAGGCGGCGAGCAGGCCTGCCAGAAAGAGAGCAGAAAGAGGACGCAGGCTAGCGGTCATCGGGTCATCCTGATACTTGAGCAAAACGAGCGGCGATTGTACCCAAGGGGCGAGCTCCATGCGATGCCGCGGGGACTTAACTGGCCCGGGTTCGTTGCCGTTTCGGCGCGAGCGGCGTTGCCGCGAGAAATGGTTCACGGTTAGGTGCAGGACGCCGGTAATGGTTCAAGCCCTGCAATGACAGCAGGAGCCATTTTTCCGTGCACCCCGAGGGAGACTCTGAGAGCGTCATTCACCGTCACGCCCGCGAAGGTGAAGGCTCGGGCAGTTCGCAGGTTATGGATTGGGCCAGCGCTTGCGCTGAACGCACGTCGGTGCAATCCGAACAGGGCGGGCGCAGCCAGTAATGACGGCGTCTTCAGCGTCTCCCCAGGAGCCGTGCCGGTTCTGGCGCGCTGCGTCTCGCGCTAAAACCGGCTACGGCGCGGTCGCGGCGAAACGTCAACAGACCCTAGAATGAGCGGTCTTTCAATCAACGAGGTGTTTCCCTTGACTCAGTCCGCTGTCGCCAGTGCTCAGCTCGGCACCCTGTACGTGGTCGCCACGCCAATCGGCAACCTGGACGACATCAGTGCGCGCGCGCTGCGGATTTTGCGGGACGTGGCGCTGATCGCCGCCGAGGACACCCGCCACTCCGCCCGCCTGATGCAGCATTTCGGTATCCAGACGCCGCTGGCAGCCTGCCATGAGCACAACGAGCGCGAGCAGGGCGGACGTTTCATCGCTCGGCTGGAAGCTGGCGAAGACGTGGCGCTGATCTCGGATGCGGGGACGCCGCTGATTTCCGACCCGGGCTTTCATCTGGTTCGCCAGGTGCGTGCGGCTGGTTTTCCGGTGGTGCCCGTGCCGGGTGCCTGTGCGCTGATCGCGGCGCTCTCGGCAGCCGGCCTGCCGTCGGATCGCTTCATCTTCGAAGGTTTTCTGCCGGCCAAGGCAACTGGGCGTCGCTCGCGTCTGGAGCAGGTTCGTGAAGAGCCGCGCACGCTGATCTTCTACGAGGCGCCACATCGCATTCTCGAATGCCTGGAGGACATGCGCGCGGTATTTGGCGGTGAACGCCAGGCGCTGCTTGCCCGTGAGTTGACCAAGACCTTCGAGACGCTCAAGGGGCTGCCGCTGGATGAGTTGTGCGCCTGGGTCGCCGCTGACAGCAATCAGCAGCGAGGCGAGTGTGTCGTGCTGGTGGCCGGTTGGCAGGCGCCGGAGGGGAACGAGGCGGTGAGTGCCGAGGCGCTGCGTGTGCTGGATCTTCTGATGGCGGAAATGCCGCTCAAGCGTGCGGCGGCTCTGGCGGCAGAGATTACCGGTGTGCGCAAGAACCTGCTCTATCAGGCCGCTCTCGAGCGCAAGGCCTGAGGTGCGCGGTATCCGTCTCGCTTGCAGCTTGTCATCACCCCCGGTACCCTTGCTGGCGGAGAGTCGATCGGACAGTCGCTGCCTCGTTTCGTTCCGCGAAATGGGGGAGGAAAGTCCGGGCTCCACAGGGCGGAGTGCCAGGTAACGCCTGGGAGGCGCGAGCCTACGGAAAGTGCCACAGAAAACAACCGCCTAAGCGCTCACGCGCCGGTAAGGGTGAAAAGGTGCGGTAAGAGCGCACCGCACGGCTGGCAACAGTCCGTGGCTAGGTAAACCCCACTCGGAGCAAGACCAAATAGGGTTCCATTGGCGTGGCCCGCGCTGGAACCGGGTAGGTTGCTAAAGATGTGCAGTGATGTACATCGTAGAGGAATGGCTGTCCTCGACAGAACCCGGCTTACAGATCGACTCTCCTCCTTTTCTCCGCTTTTTGCGCTTCTAGTCCCCGCTCGTCTGATACCGAAAAAATCTTACTCTTAAGAAACTACTTTAAGTTCAGTTTTCAGCTCGCTGGATTGGCTGGATTTTGTACGCAGATTTTCGGTTCCTGCATCGTTTTCCCCCCTCGCTTTTGTTCGCTAAATCTCCGTCCTGTAAGGATTTTTCCCTTCTGGCGCGCCTTGACGGTGGGGCGTACGCATTCCTATAGTGTGCGCAAGTGGTGAAAAGTGGCATGAAGTGGGTATTTATGGGCATGGAAAGCTAATACAGGGGAAGCGCAGCCGTGTTTCGCGGAGCTAACGCCATCAGTCTCGACGCCAAAGGGCGCCTCGCGATGCCGAGTCGGTATCGTGATGAGCTCGTTTCGCGTTGTGGTGGCCAGCTCATCGTCACCATCGATGCTGTCGATCCCTGCCTCTGTGTCTATCCATTGCCCGAATGGGAGCTGATCGAGAACAAGCTGCGTGAGTTGGCTTCCTTCCGTGAAGAGAACCGCCGCCTGCAGCGACTGCTGATCGGCAATGCCGTCGACCTCGAGCTGGATGGCAGTGGCCGCTTTCTGGTGCCGCCGCGCCTGCGCGAGTACGCCAGGCTGGACAAGCGCGCGATGCTCGTTGGTCAGCTGAACAAGTTTCAACTCTGGGATGAAGATGCCTGGAATGCCGTAGCCGAAGCCGACCTGGCTGCCATCAAGCAACCGGGTGCCCTTTCCGATGATTTGCGTGACCTGATCCTGTGACCATGACCGATAGTAGCTTGCGCCACATTACCGTGCTGCTCGACGAGGCCGTCGAGGGTCTCGCCGTGCGCGCGGACGGTTGCTATATGGATGGCACCTTCGGGCGGGGTGGGCACAGTCGGCTGATCTTGCAGAAGCTTGGCCCGGGAGGGCGGCTTCTGGGGTTCGACAAGGATCCCCTGGCAATAGCCACCGGGGAAGCATTGGCGGCCGAAGACGGCCGCTTTGTCGTTGTGCAGCGCAGTTTTGCGGAACTTGGCGAAGAATCCGTTGTCCGCGGCCTGGCCGGCTCTGTCTCGGGCATCCTGCTCGACCTGGGTGTTTCTTCGCCGCAACTGGATGACCCCGAGCGCGGTTTCAGCTTCCTCAATGACGGCCCGTTGGACATGCGCATGAACCCGGATGCCGGTGTGAGTGCCGCTGACTGGATCGCCACGGCTGACGAAGACGAGATCGCCCGTGTGCTCAAGGATTATGGCGAAGAGCGCTTCGCCAAGCGTATGGCGCGTGCCGTGGTGCAGCGCCGTGCCGAACAGCCGTTCACCCGTACTGCTGATCTGGCGCAAGTGCTCACCGTTGCCAATCCGGCCTGGGAAAAGGGCAAGAATCCGGCGACCCGTGCTTTCCAGGGCATCCGCATTCATGTCAACAACGAACTCGGTGATCTCGAGCGAGGCCTGGACGCAGCGCTGGAGGCGCTGGAGGTTGGCGGTCGTCTGGTGGTGATCAGCTTCCACTCGCTGGAAGACCGTATCGTCAAGCAGTTCATGAAACGTCAGGCCAAGGGCGAGGCGGACAAGCTGCCGCGCGACCTGCCGATCATTCCCAAGGCTTTCGAGCCGCGCCTGAAGCTGATCGGCAAGCCGGTCTATGCCGGTGAGGCCGAACTCAAGGCCAATCCGCGTTCGCGCAGCGCGGTGATGCGTATTGCGGAGAAACTGCGGTGAACCGCCGTCCGATGCGCTCGATGCCCAGAGGCAGCTTCCTGATGTTGCTGCTGTTCATCGCCATTCTGCTTTCTTCGCTGGCAGTGTCCTACAGCGCCCACTGGAATCGTCAGTTGCTCAACGAGCTGTACGGCGAGCTCAGCGTGCGTGACAAGGCACAGGCGGAGTGGGGGCGGCTGATTCTCGAGCAGAGCACCTGGACGGCGCACAACCGCATCGAAGCGCTGGCCAGCGAACAGCTGAAAATGCACATTCCCGACCCCGCCGCCGTGCGCATGGTGCGTCCATGATCGGTCTCGAAGGCGCACTCTACCCCTGGCGTTTTCGCCTGGTGCTGGCGTTGCTCGCCCTGATGGTCGGCGCGATCGCCTGGCGCATGCTCGACCTGCAGGTGCTCGACCACGATTTCCTCAAGGCGCATGGCGATGCGCGCAGCGTGCGCCATATTCCCATTCCCGCGCACCGTGGTCTGATCACTGATCGCAATGGTGAACCGCTGGCCGTCAGTACGCCGGTTACGACCCTGTGGGCCAATGGCAAGGAGTTGCAGGCCGGTCGCGAGCAGTGGCCTGCTTTGGCTGCTGCACTGGGGCAGGAACCGAGCAGCTTCGCGGCGCGCCTGGAGCAGAACAAGGAGCGTGAGTTCATGTACCTGGTGCGTGGCCTGACCCCGAGAAAGGGCAGGGCGTGCTGGATCTGAAGGTGCCCGGTGTTTACGCCATCGAAGAGTTCCGGCGTTTCTACCCGGCCGGTGAGGTGGCGGCTCATGTGGTCGGCTTCACCGATATCGACGACCGGGGCCGCGAAGGCATGGAACTCGCCTACGAGGAGTGGCTGGCCGGCATTCCCGGCAAGCGGCAGGTACTCAAGGATCGGCGCGGCAAGCTGATCAAGGATGTACAGGTAGCGCAGAACGCCAAGGCCGGCAAGGCCTTGGCGTTGTCCATTGACCTGCGCCTGCAGTACCTGGCGCACCGTGAGCTGCGTAACGCCTTGCTGGAGAACGACGCCAAGGCCGGTAGCCTGGTGATGGTCGACGTGAAGACCGGCGAAGTGCTGGCGATGGTCAACCATCCTACCTACAACCCCAACAACCGCCGTAACCTGACCCCGGCTGCGATGCGTAACCGCGCCATGATCGATGTGTTCGAGCCCGGCTCGACCATCAAGCCGTTGTCGATGGCCGCAGCCCTGGAAACCGGCCGCTGGAAACCCAGTGATGTCGTTCAGGTCGGCAACGGCACCCTGCAGATCGGTCGCTATACCATTCGCGACGTGTCTCGTACTCAGGGGCCGGCGCTGGATCTGACCGGCATCCTGATCAACTCCAGCAACGTCGGCATGAGCAAGGTCGCCTTCGATGTCGGCGGCGAGCAGTTGCACCAGGTGTTCAGCAATCTGGGCTTCGGCCGCGATACCGGGCTGGGATTCCCCGGCGAGCGCGTGGGTAACCTGCCAAATCATCGCAAGTGGCGCGAGGCCGAAACGGCCACGCTGTCCTATGGCTACGGCCTCTCGGTGACCGCCGTGCAACTGGCGCACGCTTATGCCGCGCTGGCCAATGGTGGCAGCATGATGCCGCTGTCGATGATCCGCGTGGATGAGAAGCCCGGTGCGATGCAGGTGGTTCCGGTTGACGTGGCCAAGACCCTGCAAGGGATGCTGCAACAGGTCATCGAAGCGCCGCGTGGCGTGTTTCGAGCCCAGGTACCGGGGTACCACGTTGCGGGCAAGAGCGGTACTGCACGCAAGACAAACTCCGGCGCCAAGGGCTACCAGACCAATTCCTACCGCTCCCTGTTCGCTGGCTTCGCGCCCGCACAGGATCCGCGTATTGCGCTGGTCGTGGTGATCGACGAGCCCGGCAAGGGCGCTTACTACGGCGGCCTGATCTCCGCTCCGGTGTTCAGTCGGGTCATGGCCGGTTCTCTGCGCCTGATGAACATCGCGCCGGACAACCTGCCCGCTCCCGAGCAGAAGACGGCTGCCATCGGTCATGGAGGGCGCCTCTGATGCCCATGCCTCTCAATCAACTGTTGTTGGCCGCCGAGAGCGGTGTGCTGATCCGTGAACTGACGCTCGACAGCCGCAAGGTGCGTCCGGGCGATCTGTTCCTCGCCGTGCCTGGCACTCAGCAGGACGGTCGCGTACACATCGCCGACGCCATCGCGCGTGGCGCCGCGGCAGTAGCCTTCGAAGCCGAAGGCGCTCCGGTCATGCATGCCGAAAGCGCCGTGCTGGTGCCGGTCAAGGGGTTGGCCGGGCAACTCTCGGCCATCGCAGGCCGATTCTACGGTGAGCCGAGCCGTGGCCTGCACCTGATCGGTATCACGGGCACCAATGGCAAGACCAGTGTCAGCCAGTTGCTGGCACAGGCGCTGGATGTGCTGGGCGAGCCATGCGGCATCGTCGGTACTCTGGGCAATGGCTTTCATGGTGCGCTGGAGCAGGGCAGGCACACCACGCCGGATCCTGTTGGCGTACAGGCCACCCTGGCCGGGCTGAAGCAGGCCGGTGCTCGCGCCGTGGCCATGGAAGTGTCTTCCCATGGCCTGGATCAGGGGCGCGTCGCCGCACTGGAGTTCGACGTAGCGGTGTTCACCAATCTCTCGCGTGATCACCTCGATTATCACGGCAGCATGGAGGCTTACGGCGCCGCAAAGGCCAGGCTGTTCAACTGGGCGAACCTGCGTTGCCGGGTGATCAACCTGGATGACGCCTTCGGCCGGCAGTTGGCTGCCCAGGCCCACGAATCTCGCCTGATCGGCTACAGCCTGAACGATCCGAGCGCCTTCCTTTATTGCAGCGAGGCGCATTTCGATGATCACGGCGTGCGCGCACGCCTGCTGACCCCGCGCGGTGAAGGCGTGTTGCGCAGCAATCTGCTGGGCCGCTTCAACCTCAGCAACCTGCTGGCGGTGGTCGGGGCGCTGCTGGGAATGGACTACGGCCTCGACGAGATTCTCAAGGTGTTGCCGCACCTGCAGGGCCTGCCGGCCGCATGCAGCGACTCGGTGGTGGCGACAAGCCACTGGTGGTGGTGGATTACGCACACACCCCCGATGCCCTGGAAAAGGTTCTCGAAGCCATGCGCCCGCATGTGCAGGGGCGTCTGGTCTGCCTGTTCGGTTGCGGTGGTGATCGTGATCGCGGCAAGCGTCCGCTGATGGCGGCGGCGGCCGAGCGCCTGGCCGACGCGGTGTGGGTGACTGACGACAATCCGCGTACCGAGGATCCGGCGCAGATCGTCGCCGATATCCGTGCCGGCTTCGCGGCGCCGGAGAGGGTGCAGTTCATTCATGGTCGTGGCGATGCGATCGCTCGCCTGATCGCCCAGGCCGAAGCGGCCGATGTGTTGGTACTGGCCGGCAAGGGCCATGAGGATTACCAGGAAATCATGGGTGTGCGTCAGCCGTTCTCCGATCTGAGCGAAGCGAGCAAGGCCCTGGCGGCCTGGGAGGAGGCTCATGCTTAAGCCCTGGCTGCTCAGTGATGTCGCCGCCGACCTGAGTGCCCGCGTGATTGGCGCGGACGTCAGGTTTTCCTCGGTCGGCACCGATAGCCGCACCATCACCGCGGGGCAACTGTTCGTCGCGCTGATCGGGCCGCGTTTCGATGGTCACGATTACCTGGCCGACGTAGCCGCCAAGGGTGCCGTCGCGGCGCTGGTGGAGCGTGAAGTGGCAAATGCGCCGTTGCCGCAACTGCTGGTGGCCGATACCCGCCAGGCGCTCGGTCAACTTGGGGCACTGAACCGCCAGGCCTTCAGCGGCCCGTTGGCGGCGGTGACCGGCTCCAGTGGCAAGACCAGCGTCAAGGAAATGCTCGCGGCCATCCTGCGCGCAGGTCTGGGCGGAGCCGTTCTGGCTACCCGGGGCAACCTCAACAATGACCTGGGCGCGCCGCTGACTCTGCTGGAGCTGGCGCCCGAGCATCGCGCCGGTGTGATCGAACTGGGCGCCAACCATGTCGGCGAGATTGCCTACACCGTCAGCCTGACCCGGCCACAGGTGGCGATCATCACCAATGCCGGTAATGCCCACGTCGGTGAGTTCGGTGGGCCGGAAAAGATCGTCGAGGCCAAGGGCGAGATTATTGAGGGCCTGGCGAGCGACGGCGTAGCCGTGCTCAACCTGGATGACAAGGCGTTCGTCACCTGGCAGCGTCGCGCCGCAGGTCGTACCGTGCGCAGCTTCGCCTTGCGCGACACTCGCGCCGACTTCCATGGCAGCGACCTGGCTCGCGACGAGCGCGGCTGCCAGGGGTTTACCCTGCGTAGCCCGCTTGGCAGCGCGCGCATCCAGCTCAACCTGCTCGGCGAGCACAACGTGGCCAATGCACTGGCCGCCTGTGCCGCCGCTCATGCCCTGGGCATGCCGTTGGTCGCCATGGTGCAGGGGCTGGAAAGCCTGCAACCGGTCAAGGGCCGCGCCGTAGCGCAGCTGGCGCCGAATGGCGTGCGTGTGATCGATGACAGTTACAACGCCAACCCCGTGTCGATGTGCGCGGCGGTGGATATACTCGCCGGCTTCTCCGGCCGCACCGTCCTGGTGCTGGGAGACATGGGCGAGCTGGGCGAATGGGCCGAACAGGGTCATCGCGATGTCGGCCGTCATGCAGCAGGCAAGGTCGATGCGCTGTATGCCGTCGGGCCGCTGATGCGTCATGCGGTCGAGGAGTTCGGCTCAAAAGGCCGCCACTTCGTCGATCAGGCCGGGTTGATCGAAGCGCTTCGCGCCGAACAGGCCGGCAGCACATTACTAATCAAGGGTTCACGCAGCGCTGCCATGGACAAGGTCGTGGCGGCGCTGTGTGGCGTATCTGGGGAGATTCACTAAATGCTGCTGCTGCTGGCGGAGTACCTGCAACAGTTTCACAAGGGCTTCGCGGTCTTTCAGTACCTGACCCTGCGCGGCATCCTCGGCGTGCTCACCGCCCTGGCGCTGTCGCTGTGGCTCGGCCCGTGGATGATCCGCACCCTGCAGGTGCGCCAGATCGGCCAGGCCGTGCGCAACGATGGCCCGCAGTCGCACCTGTCGAAGAAGGGCACGCCGACCATGGGCGGTGCGCTGATTCTCACGGCAATCGCCGTCAGTACTCTGCTCTGGGCCGACCTGTCCAACCGCTACGTGTGGGTGGTGCTGGCCGTGACCCTGCTGTTCGGCGCCATCGGCTGGGTCGATGACTATCGCAAGGTGATCGAGAAAAACTCGCGTGGCCTGCCGAGCCGCTGGAAGTACTTCTGGCAGTCGGTGTTCGGTCTGGGCGCGGCCTTCTTCCTTTATATGACTGCGCAAAGCCCGGTGGAAACCACCCTGATCCTGCCGCTGCTCAAGGACGTGAGCATTCCGCTGGGCATTGGTTTCGTGGTGCTGACCTATTTCGTGATCGTCGGCTCGAGCAACGCGGTGAACCTCACCGACGGTCTCGACGGCCTGGCGATTCTGCCGACCGTGATGGTCGGCGGGGCGCTGGGCATCTTCTGCTACCTGTCGGGCAACGTGAATTTCGCCGAATACCTGCTGATTCCTTACGTGCCGGGTTCGGGTGAGCTGATCGTGTTCTGCGCCGCACTGGTCGGCGCCGGTCTGGGTTTTCTGTGGTTCAACACCTACCCGGCGCAGGTCTTCATGGGCGATGTCGGTGCGCTGGCGCTCGGCGCTGCACTGGGCACCATTGCGGTGATCGTTCGCCAGGAAATCGTGCTGTTCATCATGGGCGGCGTGTTCGTGATGGAAACCCTGTCGGTGATCATCCAGGTCGCCAGCTTCAAGCTGACCGGCAAGCGCGTGTTCCGCATGGCGCCGATCCACCACCATTTCGAACTCAAGGGCTGGCCCGAGCCGCGCGTGATCGTCCGTTTCTGGATCATCACCGTGATTCTCGTGCTGATCGGCCTGGCCACCCTGAAACTGAGGTAATTGAGCGTGTCGTTGATCGCTTCCGACCAGTTCCGCATCGTTGTCGGCCTCGGCAAGAGCGGCATGTCCCTGGTGCGCTTCCTGGCGCAGCAGGGCGCGCGCTTTGCCGTGGCCGATACGCGCGCGAACCCGCCGGAGCTGGAAACGCTCAAGCGCGATTACCCGCAGGTGGAAGTACGCTGCGGTGAGCTGGACGTGGATTTCCTCTGCCGCGCCTCGGAGCTGTACGTGAGCCCGGGCCTGGCCGTGGCCACGCCGGCGTTGGCCGAAGCCGCAGCGCGCGGGGTGAAGCTCTCCGGCGACATCGACCTGTTCGCCCGCCACGCCAGGGCGCCGATCGTCGCCATCACCGGCTCCAACGCCAAGAGTACCGTCACCACCCTGGTGGGCGAGATGGCTGCGGCAGCCGGCAAGCGCGTTGCGGTGGGCGGCAACCTGGGTACACCGGCGCTGGATCTGCTGGCGGACGACATCGAGCTATACGTGCTGGAACTTTCGAGCTTCCAACTGGAAACCACCGATCAGTTGAACGCCGAAGTGGCCACCTGCCTGAACGTCAGCGAAGACCACATGGATCGCTACAGCGGCCTGCCGGCCTATCACCTGGCCAAGCACCGGATCTTCCGTGGCGCGCGTCAGGTGGTGGTGAACCGTGACGATGCCCTGTCGCGTCCGCTGATCGCCGACCAGGTGACCTGCTGGGAGTTCGGCCTGGGCAAGCCTGACTTCAAACGTTTCGGCCTGCTGGAAGAGAACGGCGAGAAATTCCTGGCCCTGCGCTTCGAAGCGCTGCTGCCGACTGCCGAGCTGAAGATTCGTGGCGCCCACAACCAGTCCAACGCCCTGGCGGCGCTGGCACTCGGTCACGCTGTCGGCCTGCCGATGGACGCCATGCTGGACACCCTGCGCGTGTTCGGCGGTCTGCCGCACCGTTGCCAGTGGGTGCGCGAGCGCGGTGAGGTGAATTACTACGATGACTCCAAGGCCACCAACGTCGGTGCCGCGCTGGCGGCCATCGAAGGCCTGGGCGCGGATATCACCGGCAAGCTGGTGCTGATCGCCGGTGGCGATGGCAAGGGTGCCGACTTCTCCGCGCTGAAGGCGCCGGTCGCTCGTTACTGCCGTGCCGTCGTGCTGCTGGGGCGTGATGCCGAGCTGATCGCCCAGGCCCTGGGTGATGCCGCCCCGCTGGTGCGGGTGAACAGCCTCGACGAAGCCGTGCAGCGTTGCAGCGAACTGGCCGTGGCCGGCGATGCCGTGCTGTTGTCGCCAGCCTGCGCCAGTCTGGACATGTTCAGGAACTTCGAAGAACGCGGGCGCCTGTTCGCCCTGGCCGTGGAGGGGCTGTCCTGATGCTGGCCTTCCTTCACGTTCGCCCCTCGCCGTTGCTCGGTCGTGGCATCGACCTCGACTTCCCGATGCTGGCCGGTTGCCTCGGCCTGCTCGGTCTGGGTCTGGTGATGATCACCTCGGCGTCATCGGAGGTGGCGGCTGCGCTCTCGGGCAACCCGCTGTACCACATGATTCGCCATCTGGTTTACCTGGTCATCGGTCTGGGCGCAGCCGGCATCGTGCTGATGATCCCGATGAGCTTCTGGCAGCGCTATGGCTGGATGATGCTGCTGGCGGCCTTCGGCCTGCTGGTGCTGGTGCTGATTCCGGGGATCGGTCGCGAGGTCAATGGTGCGCGGCGCTGGATCGGTTTCGGCGCCTTCAACGTGCAGCCATCGGAAATCGCCAAGGTCTTCGTGGTGGTCTACCTCGCCGGCTATCTGGTACGCCGTCAGGAAGAAGTGCGCGAGAGCTGGATGGGATTCTTCAAGCCGTTCGTGGTGCTGTTGCCGATGGCCGGCCTGCTGCTGCTGGAGCCTGACTTCGGTGCCACCGTGGTAATGATGGGGGCGGCCATGGCCATGCTGTTCCTGGGTGGTGTCGGCATGTTGCGCTTCGGTCTGATGGTGGCCCTGGCGGTCGGCGCGGTATTCGTGCTGGTGCAGACCCAGGAATATCGCCTGCAACGCCTGATCACCTTTACCGACCCCTGGGCCGATCAGTATGGCTCCGGCTACCAGCTGACTCAGGCGCTGATCGCCTTTGGCCGTGGCGAGTGGTTCGGCGTGGGGCTGGGTAACAGCATTCAGAAGCAGTTCTACCTGCCCGAGGCCCATACCGACTTCGTCTTCTCGGTGCTGGCCGAGGAGCTGGGCTTCGTCGGTGCGCTGGCAACGCTGGCATTGTTCGCATTCGTCTGCGTGCGTGGTCTGTACATCGGTCTGTGGGCGGAGAAAGCCAAGCAGTTCTTCTCGGCCTATGTGGCCTATGGCCTGTCCTTCCTGTGGATCGGCCAGTTCCTGATCAACATCGGGGTGAACACCGGCCTGCTGCCGACCAAGGGCCTGACCCTGCCATTTCTCAGCTACGGTGGATCGTCGCTGGTGATCTGCTGCGTCAGTCTCGCGGTGCTGCTGCGTATCGAGTGGGAGCGGCGCAACGTGCTGGGCAACGAGGATGTGGAATTCGACGAGTCGGATTTCGCCATCGAACCACCTGCTCTGGTGCTCGAGGAGCCTCGTCATGCGCGGTAATGTCCTGATCATGGCCGGCGGCACCGGGGGGCACGTGTTCCCGGCACTGGCCTGCGCACGCGAGTTTCAGGCACGCGGTTACAGCGTGCACTGGCTGGGTACACCGCGCGGGATCGAAAACGACCTGGTGCCGCAAGCCGGGTTGCCGTTGCATCTGATCGACGTCAGCGGCTTGCGTGGCAAGGGCAAGCTGTCGCTGCTCAAGGCACCTTTCCAGTTGCTGCGTTCGCTGTGGCAGGCGCGTCGCATCGTGCGCGAGTTGCAGCCGGTGTGCGTGCTCGGCATGGGCGGCTACGTCACCGGGCCGGGTGGCCTGGCTGCACGCCTGGCGGGAGTGCCGTTGATCATCCACGAGCAGAATGCCGTCGCCGGCACCGCCAATCGCCTGCTGTCGCGCATCGCCAACCGTATCTGCGAGGCCTTCCCGGATACCTTCGCGGCGTCCGACAAGCGGCGCACCACCGGTAACCCGGTGCGTGAGGAGCTTTTCCTGGAAACGCCGCGTGAACCACTGGTCGGTCGCAAGCCGAAATTGCTGGTGCTGGGCGGTAGCCTGGGCGCCGAGCCGCTGAACAAGCTGCTGCCTGCGGCACTGGGCAAACTGCCCGCCGATGTGCGCCCGCAGGTGTTCCATCAGGCCGGCAAGCAGCACGCTGAAATCACTGCGGAGCGTTATCGCGATGCCGCGGTCGAAGCCGAGGTCGCGCCGTTCATCAAGGACATGGCACGTGCCTACGGCTGGGCCGATCTGGTGATCTGCCGCGCGGGCGCGCTGACGGTCAGTGAGCTCGCTGCCGCAGGTCTGCCGTCGATGCTGGTGCCTTTGCCGCATGCCATCGACGACCACCAGAGCCGCAATGCCGAATACCTGGCGAAGGAGGGCGCGGCCGTTCTTCTTCCGCAACACGCCACTGACGCGGCCAAGCTCGCCGCGCAGCTCACCGAGGTTCTGATGCACCTGGAAAAACTCACCGCCATGGGCGCTACTGCTCGTCGCCTGGCCAAACCCGATGCCACCCGCACGGTGGTCGACATCTGCCAGGAGGTGGCCCGTGGCTAAGTCTCCCGCCGCCGTCAAGGCTGAAGTCCGCCGCATGCGACGCATCCGTCGCATCCATTTCGTCGGCATCGGCGGTGTCGGCATGTGCGGCATCGCCGAGGTGTTGCTCAACCTGGGTTATGAAGTGTCGGGTTCCGATCTCAAGGCATCGGCCGTCACCGAGCGCCTGGAAAACTTCGGCGCGAAGATCTTCATCGGCCATGCCGCGGAGAATGCCGAACAGGCCGATGTGCTGGTGGTATCCAGCGCCGTCAACACCAGCAACCCGGAAGTCGCCACCGCCCTTGAGCGGCGTATCCCGGTGGTGCCGCGTGCCGAGATGCTGGCCGAGCTGATGCGCTATCGCCATGGCATCGCCGTGGCCGGTACCCATGGCAAGACCACTACGACCAGCCTGCTGGCCTCGGTGTTCGCCGCCGGTGGCCTCGACCCGACCTTCGTCATCGGTGGTCGCCTGAATGCAGCAGGCACCAATGCCCAGCTTGGTTCCAGCCGCTTCCTGATCGCAGAGGCGGACGAGAGCGACGCCAGCTTCCTGCATCTGCAGCCGATGGTCTCGGTGGTCACCAATATCGACGCCGACCATATGAGTACCTATGGCGGTGATTTCAACAAGCTGAAGAAGACCTTCATCGAGTTCCTGCACAACCTGCCGTTCTACGGTCTGGCCGTGCTCTGCGTGGACGACCCGGTGGTGCGCGAGCTGCTGCCGCAGGTTGGCCGCCCGACCGTGACCTATGGCTTCTCCGAAGATGCCGACGTGCGTGCGATCAATGTTCGTCAGGACGGCATGCGCACCTATTTCACCGTGTTGCGCCCGGACTGCGAACCGCTCGATGTGTCGGTGAACATGCCGGGTAACCACAATGTGCTGAACGCGCTGGCGACCATCGCCATTGCCACCGACGAAGGCATCGACGACAGCGCCATCGTTGCCGGTCTGTCTGGTTTCCAGGGCGTCGGTCGGCGCTTTCAGGTCTACGGCGAACTGCCGGTGGACGGCGGTCGCGTGATGCTGGTGGACGACTACGGCCATCACCCGCGGAGGTGGCAGCAGTGATCAAGGCCGTGCGTGGCGGCTGGCCGGAGCGCCGTCTGGTGATGGTCTATCAGCCGCATCGCTACAGCCGTACTCGCGATCTGTACGACGATTTCGTGCAGGTGTTGAGCGAGGCCAATGTGCTGCTGCTGGTGGAGGTCTATCCGGCCGGCGAGGAGCCGATTCCAGGCGCCGACAGCCGCCAGATGTGCCACAGCATCCGCCAGCGTGGCCAGCTCGATCCGATCTACGTCGAGCGTGGCGTCGACCTGGCACCGCTGCTCAAGCCGCTGTTGCGTGCCGGTGACATCCTGCTGTGTCAGGGCGCCGGTGATATCGGCGCAGTGGCGCCACAACTGATCAAGCACCCGCTGTTCGTGGGGGAGTCGAAATGAGTTTGCACAGTACTCTTGATCCCAGGGCCTTCGGTCGCGTCGCCGTGTTGTTCGGCGGCAAGAGCGCCGAGCGCGAGGTGTCGCTCAAATCCGGCAATGCCGTGCTCGGTGCGCTGCAGGCCGCTGGTGTGGATGCCTTCGGTATCGATGTGGGGGACGATTTCCTGGCTCGCCTGAACAGCGAGAAGATCGACCGCGCCTTCATCGTTCTGCACGGCCGCGGTGGCGAAGACGGCTCCATGCAGGGGCTGCTCGAGTGCGCCGGTATTCCTTACACCGGCAGCGGCATCCTGGCCTCTGCCCTGGCCATGGACAAGCTGCGCACCAAGCAGGTCTGGCACAGCCTCGGTCTGCCGACGCCTCGCCATGCCGTGCTGAGCTCGCACGCCGATTGTGAAGCCGCTGCTGCCGAGCTGGGCTTCCCGTTGATCGTCAAACCGGCCCATGAGGGGTCGAGCATCGGCATGGCCAAGGTCGAAAGCGTCGAGGCGCTGATCGCTGCCTGGCAGGACGCGGCCCGCTACGACAGCCAGGTGCTGGTCGAGCAGTGGATCGCCGGCCCCGAGTACACCATCGCCGTGCTGCGTGGCCAGGTGCTGCCGCCGATCGGCCTGGGAACGCCGCACACCTTCTACGACTACGACGCCAAGTACCTGGCCGACGACACCCAGTACCGCATTCCCTGCGGCCTGTCCGCCGAGAAGGAGGCGGAGCTGAAGGAACTGACCGCCCGCGCCTGCGAGGCGGTGGGTACTCAGGGCTGGGCACGTGCCGACGTGATGCAGGATGCCAATGGCCAGTTCTGGCTGCTGGAAGTGAATACCGTGCCGGGCATGACCGATCACAGCCTGGTGCCGATGGCCGCGCGCGCCGCCGGTCTGGATTTCCAGCAACTGGTGCTGGCGATCCTGGCTGACAGCGTCGAGGCGAGGGGTTAAGCGATGAGCATCGCTCTGCGTCATCAGGACTCGCTGAGGGCTCCGCAACGCGGCAAGCCCGCGCCGCGTGGCGCCAGCCGTCTGGTGGCCAAGGAGCCCATGCGCCTGCGTTTGCCCAAGCCGGACTTTTCCTGGATGGGGCGTCTGCTCTGGCCGCTGCTGCTGGTGGGGCTGGGTTTTGCCGCCTACGAAGGTGCACAGCGCCTGCTGCCCTATGCCGACCGCCCGATTGCCCGCATCAGCGTGCAGGGCGACCTGGCCTACGTCAGCCAGCAGGCCGTGCAGCGTCGGATCGCGCCGTTCATCGAGGCGAGCTTCTTCAGCGTCGACTTGCGCGGCATGCGCGAAGAGCTGGAGCGCATGCCCTGGATCGCCCATGCCGAGGTGCGTCGCGTCTGGCCGGATCAGATCGACGTGCGCCTGGAAGAACAACTGCCCATCGCCCGCTGGGGCGACGAGGCCTTGCTCAACAACCAGGGGCAGGCCTTCGCACCGCAGGAACTGGACAACTACCAGCACCTGCCGCAGCTGTCGGACCGAAGCGGGCGCAGTCCAAGGTGATGCAGCAGTACCAGATGCTCAGCCAGTTGCTGCGTCCCATGGGCTTTACCGTGGTCGGCCTGCAATTGCGCGAGCGCGGCAGCTGGTTCCTCTCGGCGACAGAGAACACCAGCGGCCAACGTATCGACATCCTGCTGGGGCGCGACCACGTGGTGGAAAAAATGCGTCGGTTCGCCGCCATTTACGAGCGGGAGCTGAAAGAACAGAGCGCGAACATCGCGCGCATCGACCTGCGTTACGCCAACGGCCTGGCCGTGGCCTGGCGTGAGCCGGTGGAGCCGGCCGCGGCCGAGCAGAAAGTGAATTGAGGAGAGGCAGGACTAATGAGTAGCGCGCAGAGCGGCAAGATGATCGTTGGCCTGGACATCGGCACCTCCAAGGTGGTGGCGCTGGTGGGCGAGGTGACGGCCGACGGCCAGCTGGAAATCGTCGGTATCGGCACCCATCCGTCGCGCGGGCTGAAGAAGGGCGTGGTGGTCAACATCGAGTCCACCGTGGCTTCGATTCAGCGCGCGGTGGAAGAAGCGCAACTGATGGCGGGCTGCCGCATCCACTCGGCTTTCGTCGGGGTAGCGGGTAACCACATCCGCAGCCTGAACAGTCATGGCATCGTCGCCATCCGCGATCGCGAAGTGAGCCCGGCCGATATCGAGCGCGTGCTCGACGCCGCTCAGGCCGTTGCCATTCCGGCCGATCAGCGTGTGCTGCATACCCTGGCGCAGGACTACGTGATCGACAACCAGGAAGGCGTACGCGAGCCGTTGGGCATGTCCGGTGTGCGCCTGGAAGCCAAGGTGCACGTGGTCACCTGTGCGGTGAATGCCGCGCAGAACATCGAGAAATGCGTGCGCCGCTGTGGCCTGGAAGTCGATGACATCATTCTCGAACAGCTGGCTTCGGCCTATTCGGTACTGACCGAGGACGAGAAGGAGCTGGGTGTGTGCCTGGTGGACATAGGTGGCGGTACCACCGATATCGCCATCTTCACCGAGGGTGCCATCCGTCACACCGCGGTGATTCCGATTGCGGGCGATCAGGTCACCAACGACATCGCGATGGCGTTGCGCACCCCGACCCAGTACGCCGAGGAAATCAAGATTCGTTATGCCTGCGCCCTGGCCAAGCTGGCTGGCGCCGGCGAAACCATCAAGGTGCCCAGCGTCGGCGACCGTCCGCCGCGCGACCTGTCGCGTCAGTCCCTGGCCGAAGTGGTCGAGCCGCGTTACGACGAGCTGTTCACCCTGATCCAGGCGGAGCTGCGTCGCAGCGGCTACGAGGATCTGATTCCCGCCGGCATCGTGATGACCGGCGGCACGGCGAAGATGGAAGGTGCGGTCGAACTGGCCGAGGAGATCTTCCACATGCCCGTGCGCCTCGGCGTGCCGCACAGCGTCAAGGGCATGGCCGACGTGGTGCGCAACCCGATTTATTCCACCGGTGTGGGGCTGCTGCTGTACGGGCTGCAGAAGCAGAACGACGGCATTTCCATGTCGGTGGGCAGTCCTTACCAGGACGAAACCAAGACCCCGGTACTCGAGCGCCTCAAGCGCTGGGTGCAAGGCAATTTCTAAATTTGCTGTAGGCGTTACAACTAGAAAGGAAGGAGAGGGATCATGTTCGAACTAGTAGACAACATTCCACAAAGTGCGGTGATCAAGGTCATCGGTGTCGGTGGTGGCGGCGGCAACGCGGTCAATCACATGGCTGTCAGCAACATCGAGGGCGTCGAGTTCATCTGCGCCAACACCGATGCGCAGGCGCTGAAGAACATCGGTGCGCGCACCGTGCTGCAACTCGGCCCGGGCGTGACCAAGGGTCTGGGTGCTGGTGCCAATCCGGAAGTGGGTCGTCAGGCTGCACTGGAAGACCGCGAGCGCATCGCCGAAGTGCTTGCCGGCACCGACATGGTGTTCATCACCACCGGCATGGGTGGTGGCACTGGTACCGGTGCTGCGCCGGTGATTGCCGAGGTCGCCAAGGAGCTGGGCATTCTCACCGTGGCCGTGGTCACTCGCCCGTTCCCCTTCGAGGGCAAGAAGCGCATGGTCATCGCCGATGAGGGCATTCGTGCGCTGGCCGAGAGCGTCGACTCGCTGATCACCATCCCCAACGAGAAACTGCTGACCATCCTCGGCAAGGACGCCAGCCTGCTGTCCGCCTTCGCCAAGGCCGACGACGTGCTGGCCGGTGCCGTGCGCGGTATCTCCGATATCATCAAGCGTCCGGGCATGATCAACGTCGACTTCGCCGACGTGAAGACCGTGATGAGCGAGATGGGCATGGCGATGATGGGCACCGGCTGCGCCAGCGGTCCGAACCGTGCTCGCGAAGCCACCGAGGCGGCGATTCGCAACCCGCTGCTGGAAGACGTCAACCTGCAGGGCGCTCGCGGTATCCTGGTGAACATCACCGC
Organism: Ectopseudomonas oleovorans; assembly: GCA_045291465.1. GTDB lineage: Bacteria > Pseudomonadota > Gammaproteobacteria > Pseudomonadales > Pseudomonadaceae > Aquipseudomonas > Aquipseudomonas oleovorans_B. Next base: position 1,507,654 of record CP152345.1, read on the forward strand.
CGGTCCGGATCTGTCGCTGGGTGAATACTCCGACGTGGGTAACATCATCGAGCAGTTCGCGTCCGAGCAGGCCACCGTCAAGGTCGGCACCGTGATCGACGCCGACATGCGCGACGAGCTGCACGTCACCGTGGTCGCCACCGGTCTCGGCGCACGTATGGAGAAGCCGGTCAAGGTGGTCGACAACACCATGCAGGTCGCCGTCAGCCAGCCGGTTGCCCAACAGCCCGCCGCGCCCGCGCGCAGCGAGCAGTCGGTCAACTACAAGGACTACGAGCGTCCGACCGTGCAGCGTCAGAGCCACGGCGGTGCAGCGACCGCAGCCAAGCTCAATACCCAGGATGATCTCGATTACCTGGATATTCCGGCTTTCCTGCGTCGCCAGGCTGATTGATGAAATTTATCAGGAGTATAAGGGTGATTGGTGTTCAGCAAAGGTCGGTTCTGCTATCATCCCCGACCATTGTTGAAAACAGTTCGCAACTAGCGATATAGCGGCCAAGCCATGATCAGACAACGCACCCTGAAGAACATCATCCGTGCCACCGGCGTTGGCCTGCATTCGGGGGAAAAGGTTTACCTGACCCTGAAGCCGGCACCGGTGGATACCGGTATCGTGTTCCGTCGCACCGACCTCGACCCCGTGGTGGAAATCCGCGCGCTGGCCGGGAACGTCGGTGAAACCACCATGTCGACCACGTTGATCAATGGTGACGTCAAGGTGGATACGGTAGAGCATCTGCTTTCGGCCATGGCAGGCCTGGGCATCGATAACGCCTACGTCGAGCTCTCCGCGTCCGAAGTGCCGATCATGGATGGCAGCGCCGGCCCCTTCGTATTCCTGATTCAATCCGCTGGCCTGCAGGAGCAGGAAGCGCCGAAGAAGTTCATCCGCATCCTGCGCGAGGTGACGGTGGTGGAGGGCGACAAGCGCGCCACCTTCGTACCTTTCGACGGCTTCAAGGTGAGCTTCGAGATCGACTTCGATCACCCCGTTTTCCGCAACCGCACGCAGAGCGCCAGTGTGGACTTCTCCAGCACGTCTTTCGTCAAGGAAGTCAGCCGGGCCCGCACCTTCGGTTTCATGCGTGACATCGAGTTCCTGCGTTCGCAGAACCTGGCACTCGGCGGTAGCGTGGAGAACGCCATCGTGGTCGACGAGCATCGCGTGCTCAACGAAGACGGCCTGCGTTACGAGGACGAGTTCGTCAAGCACAAGATTCTCGATGCCATCGGCGATCTGTATCTGCTGGGTAACAGCCTGATCGGCGAGTTCAAGGGCTTCAAGTCCGGTCACGCATTGAACAATCGTTTGCTGCGTACCCTGATCGAGCAGACCGATGCCTGGGAGATGGTGACCTTCGAGGACGCCAAGCTCGCGCCGATCTCCTACATGCGCCCGGTAGCGGCCGTGTAATCGAACTCTCTTTCCAGCTTCAGATTGAAGGCCACCCTCGGGTGGCCTCTTTTTTGCTCGGAGGGGAGTGCCGCGTGCACCGAACCGGTGCTTTACCGACGAACGGAGAGGGGCGTCATTCGGCCTTCTTCGTGTGACTGGCCAGTCGCTCCAGAGCGGCGCGCAGTCTGGGGTCGCGGATGCCTTCGGCCGTTTCCTGGATGCTTTGAGCGGCGCTGTTGGACAGTTGCAGGGTGCGACCGGTTCCACGATTCGGGCCCACTCGAGGTTGCACCTTGAACAGTATTTTCGTTAAGGTCGCGAATTCTTCGAGTGCCTGCAGTTGTCGTTGCAGTCTTCTTTGCTGATAACGCAGGCGTGTTGCCCAGTGGCCATCGGTCACTATCAATAGCAAGCAGCCGTTGTTCCAGGACGCTACGTGACAGTGTTCCCGGGCGGCAGGCTGTAGCTGGCTTTCGACAAGACGCTGCAGGTTGGACAGGCGCTGGGCCTGGCCGAACAGCGCTTTCAGGGGCTTGGCTTCGCGTAGCAGCGTAGCGGGTGCCTGGGCCGGCAAGGGACGGAACGTCATGTGGCAGGAAGCCTTATATTGCAGAGCCGTCATGGTAGCAGAGCCAGCTGCCGGTCTGTGTTCTGCCAGAAGGGGAAGCCATGCACATAATTCTTCTCAATAGCCGGCACGGTTCGGCGCGAACGATCCATCTCGATCTGCGCTGGCTGTTGCTGGCGCTGCTGCTTCTCGTGGTTTCGACTCTGGGGGCGGGTGCTGTCGCAGGCGCCAAGTGGCTGACCACCCAGCCGGTGGCCGACAGCACGTTGGTCAAGGCGCTCGATCAGCAGCGTGAACAGGTTGGTGTGGTGCGCCAGGATGCCCAGCGTCAATTGGACGCATTCGCCGTCCATGTCGCCGAGCTGCAGGCGCGCCTGACTCGCCTCGATGCCCTCGGCGAGCGTCTCACCGAACTGGCGGAGCTGGATGCGGGCGAGTTCGACTTCTCCCTCAGTGTCGGTCAGGGCGGTGCCGAAGATGCGCTCGGCGCCTCTGCCTACGCGCCGCCACCTTTCATGAGCGCCCTCGATGAACTGGCGCTGCGTGTGGAAAGTCGCGAGCACCAGTTGGAAGTTCTGGAGCAACTGCTGGGTGAGCGCCGTCTGAGCGAAGCGGAAACGCTCTCGGGGCGGCCTGTCCTGCAGGGCTATGTATCCTCTCCGTTCGGTCGTCGGGTGCACCCTCTCACGGGGCGGGCCAGTGTGCACAAGGGCATGGACTTCGCCGCCAAGCCTGGCAGTGACGTGGTGTCGGTCGCCGCAGGCGTCGTGACTTTCTCCGGCAAGAAGAGCGGTTATGGCAACACGGTGGAAATCAGTCATGCCGATGGCTATGTCACCCTCTACGCTCACAATCAGAGCAATACGGTGCAGATCGGTGATCTGGTTCAGCGCGGCCAGACCATCGCCAAGGTCGGGCGCAGTGGTCGTTCCACCGGCTATCACGTGCATTTCGAGGTGAGCAAGGACGGCCGTCAGGTCAATCCGGCGCTTTACATCGCACGGGCCAGTGATGGCGAGTGAAATGACGCCCCTTGAATTGCTGCGAATCGTCCCCATTTAATTCGTCACGCCACGCTTCGGGTTCGCTCGAGGCGCGTGCGGTCTGCGCCATCATGCGGTAGCAATGGGCTGACAACGTCACTTTCCTCCCCGGCGTTTCCGGGTAGAATGCCCCCTTCGCCCGCAGCCATGCTGGCTGCCAGGTCGCGATTTGCGCCGACCTCCATCCATTCGCCGGAAGATCCTGTCGATATGTTTGCGCCTCTGTTGAAAAAACTTTTCGGAAGCAAGAATGAGCGTGAAGTCAAACGCATGCTCAAGGCGGTGCAGTCCGTCAACGCCCTCGAAGAACAGATGATCGCCCTCTCGGACGAGCAGCTGCGTGGCAAGACCGAAGAGTTCAAGGCCCGTCTGGCCAAGGGCGAAACCCTCGATCAGTTGCTTCCCGAAGCCTTCGCCGTGGCCCGTGAGGCCGGCAAGCGCGTGATGGGCATGCGTCACTTCGACGTGCAGCTGATCGGTGGCATGACCTTGCACGAAGGCAAGATCGCCGAGATGCGGACCGGTGAGGGCAAGACCCTGGTGGGGACGCTGGCGGTCTACCTCAACGCCCTGTCCGGCAAGGGTGTACACGTGGTCACGGTCAACGAATACCTGGCCCGCCGTGACGCCAACTGGATGCGTCCGCTGTATGAATTCCTCGGTCTGTCCGTGGGTATCGTCACCCCCTTCCAGCCGCCGGAAGAAAAGCGCGCCGCCTATGCTGCCGACATCACCTACGGCACCAACAACGAATTCGGTTTCGATTACCTGCGCGACAACATGGCTTTCAGCATGGAGGACAAGTTCCAGCGCGAGCTGAACTTCGCCGTGATCGACGAAGTCGACTCCATCCTCATCGACGAAGCCCGTACTCCGCTGATCATCTCCGGCCAGGCCGAGGACAGCTCCAAGCTGTACATCGAGATCAACAAGCTGATTCCCCGCCTCAAACAGCACATCGAGGAAGAGGAAGGCGTGGTCACTCAGGAAGGCCACTACAAGGTCGACGAGAAATCGCGCCAGGTCGAGCTGAATGAAGCCGGTCACCAGTACGTCGAGGAAATGCTCACTGCCGCCGGGCTGCTGGCCGAAGGCGAGAGCCTCTATTCCGCGCACAACCTCGGCCTGCTGACTCACGTCTATGCCGGTCTGCGTGCCCATACGCTGTTCCATCGCAACATCGAATACATCGTGCAGAATGGCCAGGTGATCCTGATCGACGAGCATACCGGTCGTACCATGCCGGGGCGTCGCTTGTCCGAGGGGCTGCACCAGGCCATCGAGGCCAAGGAAGGGGTGAACATCCAGGCCGAAAGCCAGACGCTGGCTTCGACCACCTTCCAGAACTACTTCCGCCTTTACAACAAGCTCTCCGGCATGACCGGTACCGCCGATACCGAGGCGTTCGAATTCCGCCAGATCTATGGTCTGGACGTGATGGTGATCCCGACCAACAAGCCGATCGCGCGCAAGGACTTCAACGACCTGGTCTATCTGACCCAGGAAGAGAAGTACCAGGCGATCATCGCCGACATCAAGGAATGCCAGGCCCAGGGCCGGCCGGTTCTGGTGGGCACTGCCACCATCGAGACTTCCGAATACGTCTCGCAGTTGCTGGACAAGGAAGGCATCGAGCACAAGGTGCTCAACGCCAAGTTCCACGACAAGGAGGCCGAGATCATCGCCCAGGCCGGTCGTCCGGGGGCGCTGACCATCGCCACCAACATGGCCGGTCGCGGTACCGACATCCTGCTCGGCGGCAATTGGGAAGTGGAAGTCGCCGCGCTGGAACTCTCCAGTCAGGAGCAGCCCAGCGACGAGCAGATTGCCCAGATCAAGACCGAATGGCAGAAGCGCCACCAGCAGGTCATCGAAGCGGGTGGTCTGCATGTGATCGCCTCCGAGCGTCACGAATCGCGTCGTATCGACAACCAGCTGCGTGGCCGTGCCGGTCGCCAGGGTGACCCGGGTTCCAGCCGTTTCTACCTGTCGCTGGAAGACAACCTGATGCGTATCTTCGCCTCGGATCGGGTGAAGAACTTCATGAAGGCGCTCGGCATGCAATCCGGCGAGGCCATCGAACACCGCATGGTCACCAACGCCATCGAGAAGGCGCAGCGCAAGGTCGAGGGGCGCAACTTCGACATGCGCAAACAGTTGCTCGAATTCGACGACGTGGCCAACGAGCAGCGCAAGGTGATCTACCACATGCGCAACAGCCTGCTGGCTGCCGAGCACGTGGGCGACACCATTGCCGAGTTCCGCGAGGAAGTGCTGACGGCCGCGATCAACAGCCACATTCCGCCGCAGTCGATGGCCGAGCAGTGGGACATCCCTGGTCTGGAGTCCGTGCTGTACAGCGATTTCGCCCTCAAGCTGCCGATTCAGCAGTGGCTGGACGAAGACGACAAGCTCTACGAGGAGACCCTGCGCGAGCGCATCCTCGCCGAGTTGCTGGCGGCCTATAACGAGAAGGAAACCCAGGCCAGCGCCGAGGCCCTGCGTACCTTCGAGAAGCAGATTCTGCTGCGCGTGCTGGATGACCTGTGGAAGGATCACCTGTCCACCATGGATCACCTGCGCCACGGCATTCACCTGCGCGGTTATGCGCAGAAGAACCCCAAGCAGGAATACAAGCGCGAGTCCTTCGCCCTGTTCCAGGAACTGCTGGAGTCGATCAAGCGCGACACCATTCGTGTACTGAGCCACGTGCAGGTGCGTCGCGAAGACCCGGCCGAGGAAGAGGCCCGTCTGCGTCGCGAGGCCGAGGCCCTGGCCGAGCGCATGCAGTTCCAGCATGCCGATGCGTCGGCGCTGGCTGCTGAAACGAATGACGAGGAAGGCGAAGTCGCCGTTGCTGCCGCTCCGGTTCGCGCCGAGCCCAAGGTCGGCCGCAACGAGCCGTGCCCCTGTGGTTCGGGCAAGAAGTACAAACACTGCCACGGCCAGATCGGCTGATCGGTAGACCCCGCTTGCAGTAGAGGGCGCTTCGGCTATGCTGTCGCCGCCCTCGCATGAACGCCGCGAACGGCTCAGCCGTTCGCGGCGTTTTACCATTTCAACCGGTCGCCGAGGCGACCACTGCACACTTGAAGGAGCGCAACTCATGGCTGTTGGTCTTGGCCCGCTGTCTACCCTGCACCCGGTTCCCGGCTTCGAACTGGGTATCGCTTCGGCCGGTATCAAGCGCCCCGGGCGCAAGGATGTGGTGGTGATGCGTTGTGCCGAAGGTTCGCGCATCGCCGGGGTGACCACGACCAATGCGTTCTGCGCTGCGCCGGTGCTGATCACCCGTGAGCGCCTGGGCGGGGAAGTGCGTTATCTGCTGACCAATACCGGCAACGCCAACGCCGGTACCGGCCCCGATGGCCTGCTGCGGGCACGTCGCTCCTGCGCTCGTCTGGCTGAGCTGACCGGTGTCGCGGAAAGCGCCGTGCTGCCGTTCTCCACGGGTGTGATCGGTGAGCCGCTGCCGGTGGAGAAGATCGAGTCCGCCCTGCAGGCTGCTCTGGATGACCTCAAGGCCGACAACTGGGAAGCGGCCGCCACCGGCATCATGACCACCGATACCTTGCCCAAGGGCGCCAGCCGCCAGTTCGTGCACGATGGGGTGACGGTCACCGTGACCGGCATCTCCAAGGGCGCCGGGATGATCCGTCCGAACATGGCGACCATGCTCGGCTACATCGCCACCGATGCCAAGGTCGCCAAGGGCGTATTGCAGGATCTGGTACGTGATGCGGCGAACAAGTCGTTCAATCGCATCACCATCGACGGCGACACCTCGACCAACGATTGCTGCATGCTGATCGCCACTGGCCAGGCCGCGTTGCCGGAAATCACCGAGGCGTCCGGCGAGTTGTTCGCCAAGCTCAAGCAGGCGGTATTCGATGTGTTCATGGAGGTGGCGCAGGCCATCGTCCGTGACGGCGAAGGTGCGACCAAATTCGTCACCGTGCAGGTCAACGGCGGTGGCACCCATCAGGAATGCCTCGATGTGGCCTATGCCGTTGCCCATTCTCCGCTGATCAAGACCGCGTTGTTTGCGTCCGACCCGAACTGGGGACGCATTCTGGCTGCCGTTGGCTATGCCGGCGTGCCACAACTGGACGTGAGCAAGATCGACGTGTTCCTCGGCGAGGTCTGCATCGCCAGCAAGGGTGGCCGCGCCGCTACCTATACCGAGGAGCAGGGCGCTGCGGTGATGGCGCGCGAAGAAATCACCATCCGGATCGAGCTGGGACGCGGCTCCTGCAGTGAAACCATCTGGACCACCGACCTGTCTCACGAATACGTGAAGATCAACGCCGAATACCGCACCTGATCCAGCTACGCAGGTAGTCATTCCCGCTGCTCATGCCCTCATGAGCAGCGGGAATTTGCGTTTTGGGGGTGGGCTTTTAACGTCCCTGGCATCCGAATGATCGAAGAGTGGAGAGTTCTCATGGCGCTGCAACTGGTGGTGGGTGACAAGAATTATTCGTCGTGGTCGCTGCGTGCGGCCTTGGCGGTCGACCTGAGCGGTGCGGCCTGTGACGAGGTGCTGGTGCGCCTCTTTCAGCCCGACAGCCGCGCCCGCCTGTTGCGCCACTCGCCAACTGGCAAGGTGCCGGTGCTGATCACCGAGCAGGGGCCGATCTGGGATTCACTGGCCATTGCCGAATACCTGGCCGAGAGCTATCCCGATGCAGGGCTCTGGCCGCAAGACCGCTACGCACGCGCGGTGGCGCGCAGTGTCTGCGCCGAGATGCACAGCGGTTTCGTGCCGCTGCGCAGCCACTTGCCGATGGATCTGCAGCGAGACCAGGCGCTGGGCGAAATGCCGGCCGATGCCGCAGCGGACATCGCACGCGTCTGTGCGCTGTGGATCGACTGCCGTGCCCGGTTTGGCGAGGGCGGTGACTACCTCTTCGGTCGGTTGAGCATTGCCGATGCCTTCTACGCCCCCGTTGCGGCACGCTTGCGCAGCTACCGCGTGGCGCTGCCTGGAGGTGGCGGCAGCCTACGTCGAGAGCATCTATCGCTGGCCGGCCTTCGAGCGCTGGTACCAGGCGGCGCTGAAGGAGAATCGTGGATGAAGCGTGTTCACGTGGCCGCTGCGGTCATCCTCGGCGAAGATGGCCGCATCCTCATCGCCAGACGCCCGGACGACAAGCATCAGGGCGGGCTCTGGGAGTTCCCGGGGGGCAAGGTGGAGGAGGGCGAAGAGGTTCGTGTTGCCCTCGCGCGCGAGCTGCAGGAGGAGCTGGGTATCCAGCCCACGGCTGCGCGCCCGCTGATTCAGGTGCGCCACGATTATCCGGACAAGCAGGTGTTGCTGGATGTGTGGGAGGTTACGACCTTTTCCGGTGAGCCTCATGGCGCCGAAGGACAGCCATTGGCCTGGGTGACGCAGCGAGAATTGCTCGATTACCAGTTTCCGGCTGCCAACCAGCCCATCGTCGCGGCAGCGCGCTTGCCGGCGCAGTACCTGATCACGCCGGATGGCCTGGAGCCGGGTGAGCTGATGGCCGGGGTGCGCGCGGCGCTCGCGCAAGGGACTCGTCTGATCCAGCTGCGGGCGCCGAAGATGTTCGACCCGCAGTACCGCGACCTGGCCGTGGATATTCAAGGGCTGTGCGCCGGCAAGGCGCAATTGATGCTCAAGGGGCCGCTGGAGTGGCTGGGGGATTTCCCGGCGGCCGGTTGGCACCTGACCGCCGAGCAACTGCGCAAGTATGCCAGCAAGGGCCGACCGTTTCCCGAGCAGCGCTGGCTGGCGGCGTCCTGTCACAGTGTCGAGGAACTGGCACTGGCTGCGCAGATGGGGGTGGATTTCGTCACCCTGTCGCCCGTGCAGGCGACGGCGACTCATCCCGAGGCGCAGCCGCTGGGCTGGGAAGCCGCAGGCGAGATGCTCTCGGGCTTCAACCTGCCGGCTTATCTGCTCGGTGGTGTCGGGCCGGGTGATGTCGAGCGTGCCTGGCTGGCAGGTGCGCAAGGTGTCGCCGGTATCCGCGCGTTCTGGCCGGTGTAGGGTGAGCCGTGCGCACCAGGCAAGCTCTGCTGTATCTCTGGTGCGCATGGCACAGCCTACCCAAATGCCGACATGTGGATACCAGGCTTTGTACGAAAAGTGCCTGCGCTCGGTGGTGCTGCGTTGAAATCGCTCCCGGAATGCTCATTTACAACGCGTAAACTGCGCTTCTTCGAGCGATTTCGCGGGGCCGCCATCGGTATTGCCTGACCCTCGCTCGACGACTTTTCGTACGAAGCCCTCGCTAGGCGGCCCCGCGACACCCTACGGCTTGTCGGCCGCCTTCCACAGCACTTCGGCGATGCCCTGGCGCCTGGCTATCAGGCGGGCGGCGACGAAAAGCAGGTCGGACAGGCGATTGACGTAAGCCAGGCCCTCGGCACGCAGTGGTTCCACGGCATTCAGGTGCTGGCAGTGGCGTTCCGCACTTCGGGCGAAACTGCGGCAGACATGGGCCTGGGCGATCAGACGCGAGCCGCCGGGCAGAATGAAGTTCTGCAGGGGGCCGACCTCTTCGTTCCAGCGGTCTATGGCCGCTTCCAGGCGTTCGATTTCGCTGCTCTGCAAGGCTTGGTAGTCGGGCATCGCCAGCTCACCGCCAAGGTCGAACAGGCGGTGCTGGCAGGGGGCGAGAACCTCGATGATTTCCTCGAGCTGCGGCCATTGGCCGAGCGCCTCCTGTAGATCGGCCAGCAGCAGCCCCAACTGACTGTTCAGCGTGTCGACTTCGCCGATGGCCTCGATGCGGGGATGATCCTTGCCTACCCGGCGGCCATCGGCCAGGCCGGTTTCTCCCTTGTCGCCAGTACGTGTGTAGATCCTGGATAGGCGGTAGCCCATGGTCAGAGTCCTGTGCTGCTCTCGAAAGTGGTGTTCAGTGGTAGTCGCAGGGTGAAGCAGGTGCCTTGGCCGGCCGTGGATTGCACTTCCATCTGGCCCTTGTGATTGTTGGTGACGATGAAATAGGACACGGCCAGGCCGAGGCCGGTGCCCTGGCCGACTTCCTTGGTGGTGAAGAAGGGCTCGAAGATACGCTTGCGTACCGCTTCGCTCATGCCGGTGCCATTGTCTTCCACCTGTACCTCCGCCCAGTTGCCGGTCAGGCGCGTACGCAGGGTGATGCGTCCGGGTTCGCTGTCATCGTCGCGTTGATGAATGGCCTGTGCGGCGTTTTTCAGCAGGTTGAGCAGCACCTGTTCCAGTTCATTGGCGGTCGCGGCTACCGGGCCGAGGTTCGGGTCGAAGTCGCGGACGATCTGCAGGGCCTTGAAGTCGAAGCTGTCGGCCAGGTCGAAGTCGTTGCCGGCGATCTCCAGGGCCTGGTCTATCAGCGCCGGCAGGTTGCAGGGCGCCAGTTGGCGATCGCTGCGACGGCTGAAGCTGAGCATGTGGGTGACGATCTTGGCAGCACGCTGCCCGGCCTGCTGGATGCCGTCGAGCAGGCGCGGTATTTCCCGTGCCTCCATGTACTGCTCGATGGCTGCCAGGCTCACGCCGGTCTGCTCGGCCTGCTCCAGGTTCTTCTCCAGTTCTGGCGAGAGACGTCGGCGGATGTTCTGCACGTTGTGCAGGATGGCGCCGAGCGGGTTGTTGATCTCGTGGGCCATGCCGGCTGCCAGGCCGCCAACCGACAGCATCTTCTCCGACTGCACCATCATCTCTTCCAGGGACAGGCGCTGGGTGATGTCGTCGATACGGATCACCACGCCACGTCCGGTGCCGCCCATCAGCGGATAGAAGGTCAGGGCGTAATGCCGCGGTTCCTCGTTCTTGTGCCAGGTGACGCGCTCGATCTTCTCCACCCGGTGCTGCTCTGCGGTGCGCTTGAGCTTGGCCAGAAAGGGCTTGAGCGGCGGAAAGGCGAGGAACACCGGCTGGTTCAGCGCTTCGTCCAGACGGGTGCCGGAGAGGGCGCTGGCCTCCTGGTTCCACTGGGTGACGTAGAGCTGCTCATCGAGGGCGATCAGTGCCGAGGGCATGGAGTCGATGATGCTGTTGAGGTAGTTCTGGAAACCGGTGAGTTTCTTCTCGATCTTGCTGCGAACCTGTACTTCCAGTTCCAGCTTGCGGTTGGAGTGGCGGGTTTCTTCGGCCAGATTCTGCGCCTGGTCGAAGGCCTGCTGGGCGTCGTCGCGGGCCCGCTTGAGCTGCTGTTCGCGAGCCTCCATACGCATCAGCATGGTGTTGAAGGCATCGGCCAGGCCGCCGATCTCGTCCCGATTGCCACGTGCCGCGCGCAGGGCGTAATTCTCCTCGCGGGTGACCTGGCGCGACAGCTCCTCCAGGCGACGGATCGGCCGGGTCACCAGGCGCTTGATCTGCCTGGCCACCAGCAGCCAGAGCAGCACGCTCAACGCGAGGATCACCAGGCTGGCAGTCAGGGTGCCGGTGTAGAACGCGCCGGGCAGTTCGCTGGAGGCCACCAGCAGCAGCGAGCCGGGACGGCCACTGGGATGAGGCAGCTCCACCAGCAGGTTGGTGCGAAAGGCTGTTTCACGCCAGCTTTCCAGTTCGCTCAATTGTTGTGGCAGACGCAGTTTCTCGCCGCGTTGCAACTGCGCCAGGCTGACACCGTTGCTGTCGTAGATCACTGCCGCGCGCAGTGGCGCATAGTCGTCCAGGCGTTTGAGCAGCGCTTCGGCCGAGGCTGGCGAGTACAGCGCCTCCTTGCTCAGCGCCGGACTGGCGATCAGTCGACCGAGTGTATGCAGGGCTTGGGGTGCCATGCTCTGCTGGGTGATCCAGTAGGCGGCGCTGATGAACGTCAGGTTGGCGATCAGCAGCACGGCAGCGACCAGCACCAGCAGGGCCGCGAGCAATTTGCGGCCGACGGGAAGGTTTTCGAGGTGCTGGCGCAGGTGCATGAGGCTTTCGCTGTCGGGGGGAAACGGCAGGTTAGCTTGCCGGGCCGGCCTTTGCCACGCCTCAGTTCAGAGGCAGGCCCCGTTCGTGCAGATGGTCGAGCAGGCGCTGTTGCAGGTAGCTCAGGTGTGGCAGTTGCAGGTCATGGCGCTGTGCGGCTGCGCAGGCGTAACCGAGCAGGTAGGTGATTTCGGTGCGCCGGCCCTGGGTGACGTCCTGGTGCATCGAGGAGTAGTTGGCCGCTGTCGCGCCGATCACGCGCAGCACTTCGTCGTGGAGGTCGTCAGCGGCGGCAGGTTGGCCACAGCGTTGCAGCAGTTCGCCGAGTTCGGCGCAGAGTTCGGTGACCTCGGCGGGGTGCTGGCGCAGATCGCCATTGCGGCAGTCGTAGAGCACGGTCAGTGGATTGATCGCGCAGTTCAGCGCCAGCTTGCGCCAGAGTCGCATGAGAATGTCCGCTGTCCACTGATGGGCGATACCGGCTCGTTGCAGCTCATCGAGCCAGGCGGGAGGCCGCGGGTTTTCCGGATCACCCAGCCAGGTGTGGCCGTGGCCGGCGAACACCACCTGGAAGTCGGCCTGGCGAAACGCGCCTTCCGTGCTGGAGGCGAACAGGCAGCGCCGCCCGGGCAGACGCTGGGCAACCGCCTGCTGGCTGCCCAGGCCGTTTTGCAGCAGTAGCAGTTCCGCCCCCTCGCCCAGGCGTGGGGCCAGGTCGGCTACGGCGCTTTCGGCGTCATAGGCCTTGCAGGCCAGCAGCAGGCGCCGGATGGGGGTGTCGCTGTCTGGCAGTTCGGCCGGGACGGCGTATTGGCTGCACTTGCCGCCTTCTATCAGGCTCAGGCCGCCGGCAGCCTGGTAGGCAGCCAGACGCTCATGGTTGCGCAGAATCAGGCTTACCGGTATGCCCGCGCGAGCCAGACGGGCAGCCCAGAGCGTGCCCAGACTGCCGGCGCCGAGAACGTGCCAGGTCATGGCAGTGGCAGGCGCATGGCCGCCACACGGCCGCTGGCATAGGACTCGGCCAGCAGGTTCTCGGCATGCTCGATCATTTGCTCGGGGCTGCTGGGCAGTGCCTTGGCATCCAGTCCGACCAGGCTGATGCCGGCCTTGAGTGTGATGAAGCCTTCGCTGGTCTTGAAGGCCTTGAGGTTGAGACCTTCATGCAGGCGCTTGAAGCTGCTCGGCGAACACTCGTGGAGGTCTTCGAGCAGGGTGATCAGACCGAAGTGGTCATCATCCAGGCGGGTCAGCACATCCAGCGGACGTACCAGTTGCTGCAAGCGTCGTGCGGCGCTGTGCAGCAACTCGTTGTAGAAGCGGTCGCCGTACTGGCTGCGCAACTGACCAGCATCCTGCAACCCGATCAGCAGATAGCACACGGCACCGCCGCGTGATTCGATCTGGCGCAGGCTGTCGGCCAGCTTCTGGCGCAGGTAACGCGGGTTGCCCAGGCCCGTCAGTGGGTCGACCAGATTGCGCCGCTCCAGGCTGGCGATGTTCTGCGTCAGCATGCGGTTTTCATGGAGCAGGCGTTGCAGGGTATTGCACAGGCGATCGGCAGCATAGACGCGTGGTACCAGTTGCTCGCTCATCGCAGCCTTGCTGATGAAGTCATCGACACCACGGTCGAAGGCTTCGCCCAGTACGTTCTCGCCTTCCTTGCCGGTCAGCAGGATTACGTAGGTGTAGTGATCGGCCGTTTCGTCGAGCTGGCGTACCCGCGTGGTCAGTTCCAGTCCATCCATCTCGGGCATCAGCCAGTCGGCCAGGAGAACGCTGGCGGGGCGCTGTTCGAGCTGTTGCAGCGCCTCGGCAGCGCTGCTTGCGAAGCGCACGTCCTGATAGCCGGCCTGGCTCAGAGCGCGACCGATCATGGCGCTGGAGAACTTGGCATCGTCCACCACCAGGATGCTGAGATGGGGGTTGGGCATGGGGCAGGCTCGCAGGCAGATAGGAAGGACGCCAAACGGCGTGTATGAGACTGGTTATAATGGGCTCGCCATAGTTATCGTCAAGTCAGGCGCGCTCACTCCGTGAAGAGTATCGCGCCGTCCATCAGGAGCAAGCCCATGCCTTCGTTCGACGTCGTGTCGGAACTGGACAAACACGAACTGACCAATGCGGTCGACAACGCCATCAAGGAGCTCGACCGCCGTTTCGATCTGCGCGGCAAGTGCAGCATCGAGAGCAAGGACAAGTCCCTTACCCTGACCGCCGAAGCCGAGTTCATGCTCGAGCAGATGCTCGATATCGTGCGTAGCAGTCTGATCAAACGCAAGATCGATTGCCAGTGCATGGAAACCAAGGATCCCTATGCCTCCGGCAAGGTGATGAAACAGGAGGTCACTTTCCGCGAGGGCATCGACAAGGAGCTGGCGAAGAAGATCGTCGCCCATATCAAGGATGCCAAGCTCAAGGTGCAGGCCGCCATTCAGGGCGAGCAGGTACGCGTCACCGGCAAGAAGCGTGACGACCTGCAGGAAGCCATCGCCCTGCTGCGTGGTCACGAGTTCGGCATGCCGCTGCAGTACAACAATTTCCGCGACTGAACCTTTGCGGTGCCGGGGCGTCGCAGCCTAGGTTGATAGCACTTTGATCGCCATGGCCTGCCATGGCGGTTTCGTTTCAAACAGAGGAAATCAGGAGTCCTGCATGGATATGAATGTCGATGAACTGGTCAAGCTGTCCGAGGCCTGGCTGCCCGTGGTGCTGGAATACAGCGGCAAGCTGACCCTGGCATTGATCACCCTGGCAATCGGTTGGTGGCTGATCGGCAAGTTGACTACCAGCATCGGCGGTCTGCTGGAGAATCGCAGGGTCGATCGCGTCCTGAGCAGCTTCATCGGCAGCCTGGTCAGCATCGTGATGAAGATTCTGCTGCTGATCAGCGTGGCCTCGATGATCGGCGTGGAGACCACCTCCTTCATCGCCATGATCGGTGCAGCCGGCCTGGCGATCGGCCTGGCGCTTCAGGGGAGCCTGGCGAACCTGGCAGGTGGAGTGCTGATCATGCTGTTCCGCCCGTTCCGTGCCGGTGACTGGATCGAGGCGCAGGGGGTATCGGGCAGTGTCGACAGCATCCAGATTTTCCACACCACGCTCAAGACTGCCGACAACAAGGTGGTGATCGTGCCGAACGGCGCATTGTCCAACGGACACATCACCAACTATTCACGTGAGACGCGTCGTCGTGCCGAAATCGTGGTGGGTATCGACTATTCGAGCGACATCAGGCGCGCTCGCGAGGTGCTGCTGGAGATCGCCGAAGACCCGCGCGTGCACCGTGATCCGGCACCGGTGGTGTTCGTCACGGCGCTTGGCGACAATGCCGTGACCCTGTCGCTGCGGGTGTGGGTCGATACCGGCGATTTCTGGCCGGTGACGTTCGCATTCATCGAGTTGGCCAAGGAACGCCTGACCGCCGCCGGCATCGGCATACCTTTCCCGCAGCGTGTCGTGCACATGGCCAAGGCCGACTGAGTTCGGCGTGATCCGCGGCCGCAGGGCCGCGTTCAGATTCGCTCCGGGGTATCTGGAGCTGCGGCTGCCTCTGTGGGCTTCTGCCTGTCGCGACGCCACTGGATGACGATCAGGATCAGGGTCGGTACGCCCATCAGCGCGGTGGCGAGGAAGAACTGGGCGTAGCCCAGGTTCTCCACCATCACGCCCGAGTAGCCACCGATCAGCCTTGGCAGCAGCAGCATGATGGAACTGAGCAGCGCGTACTGGGTGGCGGAGAACTTCAGGTTGGTCAGGCTCGACAGATAGGCGACGAACGCCGAGGTGGCCAGACCGGCACTGAAGTTGTCGGCGGATATGGTCAGGGTCAGCATGGGCAGGTGCGGCCCCATGTTGACCAGCAGCATGAACAGCAGGTTGGTCGCCGCCGAGGATGCGGCGCCGATCAGCAGGATCGGCATGATCCCGAAGCGTACGATCAGCAGACCGCCGATACCAGCGCCGAGCAGGGTCATGAGCAGGCCGAACAGCTTGCTGACACTGGCGATCTGATCCTTGGTGAAGCCCTGGTCGATGTAGAAGACGTTGGCCATCACCCCCATCACCGTATCGGACAGGCGATAAGTGGCGATCAGCGCCAGCAGCAGCAAAGCCTGCCAGCGGTAGCGCACGATGAAGTCGTTGACCGGTGTCAGCACCGGCGCCATGCCGCCCCAGAACAGGCTGGAAATCGACAGGCCGGTGAGGATGGTATAGAGCAGTGCACGGAGGAAGGCGCGATCGTAGTAGAGCAGATACTGCAGGCTGAGCTGACCCTCCCAGACCAGGTGCAGGTCACTGGCATAGAACTGGGTGAACATCGCCGGTACCGAGATCAGCAGGATGATCAGCAGCAGCACCGAGAGCAACTGGTGGAAGAAGCCGTAACGTTCGGTCGCGGTCTTCAGCACCGGAGCCAGGCCACCCCAGGCCAGGCCGGAGATGGAGATGCAGGTCAGCGTGGTATAGAGCATCGCGCGCAGGAAGGCGCGGTCGTTGTACAGCAGGTCGTGCGGTGTGAGGTCACCCTGCAGCATCAACATCAGATCGCTCTGATAGAACTGGATGAACATGGTCGGCACGGAAATCACCAGGGTGAATACCGCCAGCAGGGCGAGCGACTGGTGCAGAAACCCATGCCTGGGCGGTGCGGCCCGCATTTGCGGTGGCGCCGGTGGTTCGCGCATCCACAGCGTGGTGATCAGCCCTGGCAGCATCAACAGGGCGAAGACCAGGTACGTGCCGGCCCAGGCGCTGAACTGGTAGTCCTTGGCGGTGGAGCCGAATCCTTCGGCCAGGTACAGGGCGCCAGCGGTGGCGAGCAGGGCCGCGACCCGATAACCCGCCATGTAGGAAGCTGCCAGTGCTGCCTGACGATTGTCTTCGGCGATCTCCAGGCGATAGGCATCCACCGCGATGTCCTGTGTGGCCGAGGCGAAGGCTACCAGTACTGCCAGGGCGATCAGTGTGCTGAGTTGGGTCTGCGGATCGTAACTGGCCATGCCCAGCAGGCCGATGGCGATCAGGCACTGCGACAACACCAGCCAGGAGCGGCGGCGCCCCAGTTTGCCCAGCAGCGGCAGGCGCCACTGGTCGAGCATCGGCGCCCACACCCATTTGAAGGCATAAGCCAGACCGATCAGGCTGGCGAAGCCGATGGTCTCGCGGGCTACGCCGGCCTCACGCAACCATACCGAGAGGGTCGAGAACACCAGCATGTAGGGCAGGCCGGCGGCGAAGCCGAGCAGGAGCAGCGCCAGCGTAGCGGGGCTGGCGTAGGCAGCGAGGGCTTCTCGCCAGGATTTGCGTGGCATTGGCTCGAGTCTGGACTGGGGGTGGTTCGTAGGGCGCACTCTAACTGCTGTGCTCCAGTGGGCGCCAGCCGTAGCGACGCATATCCACTCGTTCGTTCAGGATGATGACCCCTTCGGCACGCAGGCGAGCGCGTTGCTCGACACCGGAGGCCGTGCCGCTGGCCAGGCTCAGGCGGCCGCCAGCGGCGATCACTCGATGCCAGGGCAGGCGCGAGCCCTCCGGCAACTGGCTGAGGGTGCGTCCGACCCAGCGTGCGGCACGTCCCAGACCGGCCATCTGCGCCAGCTCACCGTAGCTGATCACCTTGCCGCTCGGAATCTGCGCCAGCACCAGGTAAAGCGCTTCACGACGCGCTTCGGCGCTTGCCGGTGGCGAAGCTGGCCATGCAGACTCTGCCGGGTTCATCTTGCCCATATGGGTCATCCTTATATGCCGTTGCGCCTGTTGCTCGTCTGCGTCCTTCATACCCTTGCCGTGACTGCCTGGGCCGATACCGTCTGGCTCGACAATGGCGATCGCCTCTCGGGCGAGATCATCCTGCTCGATGGTGGCAAGCTGGCGCTCAAGACCCGCTACGCCGGTCAGGTGCTGATCGACTGGAAGGATATCGACACCTTGAGTTCGGACAAGCCCCTTCTGGTACGGCGCAGCGGTTTCGACAACGAGCACAGCGAAAGGTTGGCCGCTGCCGGAACCGGCATGGTGCGTGTGTTGGGCGAGCGTGAGTACGTGCTGCCATTGGCCGAGATCAAGCGCCTGGTTCCGCCGCGTCCGCTGCTGGAGGATCCGCTGTGGGAGGGCAACCTCGACGCCAAGCTGGACATGAAGCGCAACCAGAACGATGTCGACGAGTGGAAGCTCAAGGGCAATACCCGCATCGAGCATGGGCGCTGGCGGCATGTACTCAGAGGTGAGCTGGAGCGCGAGACCAAGAACGACAGGAAAGTCGAGGACAACTGGGAGCTGGAGTACGACCTCGACCGTTTTTTCACCGAGCAGTGGTTCTGGCGCGTCGGCCTGCAGCAGAACGAGGATGAATTCGAATCCATCGAACGCCAGCGCCTCGTTGGCACGGGGCCGGGCTATCGCTTCTGGGACGACGAGCTGGGGCGCTTCGACCTGATCGGGCAGTTCAACCGCGTGCGTCTGGAGTCGGATGTCGCCGACCTTGCCTTCAATACCACCTCGCTGGAGCTGGATTACAAGCGTCTGCTGTGGGGCACTCGCCTGGAGTTCTATGCCAACGCCGAACTGCAGATCCCCCATATCGATGAGATCGACTATGTGCTCGATAGCGAGTTCGGCCTGCGTTACCGACTGAACCAGTGGGCGCGGCTGTCACTTCTGTATGAGCTCGATCAGTTGCGGGGGCAGGGCCGGGACCGTATCGGATCGGCATTACCTGATCGGTATCGGTGTCGGCTGGTAATCGGGCCGAAAGGCGTCTGCTGCGCGTGGGTTTCGAGGTGTTGTGACGCCATTGAGCGGAAAACGCTGAACTCTGCGGATTTAACCCGGTCACCTGTTGCTCTGGCGCCGGGGTTGCGGATAATGCCCGGCTTTCGCCCACCAACGCCATTGCCCATCTTATGTCGCGCTCTGCATCGCTTTCCCTGCTCGGTCTGAGCATCGCCCTGTTCAGCTCCACCTCTTTCGCCGATACCGTCTGGTTGAAGAACGGTGACCGCCTCACCGGCACCATTCGCTTCTTCGATGGCAGCAAGCTGCTGCTTGAGACCGACTACGGTGGTTCCATTCCGCTGGATTGGAAGAAAGTCGCTACCCTGGAGAGCGACCACGAACTGCTGGTCAAGCTCGGGCCGGTCGACGGTGAGCGTGCCAAGTCGCTGCTGGCCGCCGAGCCGGGCAAGGTCACTCTGGCCAATGGCGAAGCGCCGAAGACCATCGAACTGGCGCAGATCGAACAGATCATGAAGCCCAAGCCGCTGGTGGAGGATTTCGTCTGGAAAGGTAATGTCGACCTCGGCCTGGACTACAAGCGCGGTGAGCGCGACTCCGATGACTATGATGTGGATATCAAGACCCAGGCGCGCCATGGACTGTGGCGGCACAATGCGATAGCCGACTACAACCGGGAACTGAAGAACGACGTGGTCAGTACCGACAACTGGAGCGCCGAGTACGCGCTTGACCGCTTCCTCACCGAGAAGTGGTTCTGGCAGGGGCGCTTCGAATACAAGCGCGACCGTATCGAGGAGGTCGAGCGCCAGCGTACCCTCGGTACCGGCCCGGGTTACCAGTTCTGGGACGACGAGCTGGGTGCGTTCTCCATCGCCACCCTGGCCAACCGCAGCGATTACCGCTACAGCAACGGTGAGCAGGATCGCTTCTATGCCCTGAGCGTGAAGTGGGACTACAACCGCTACCTTATCGGCAAGACCATCGAGCTGTTCAGCGTCGGTGAGATCGGGCGTCCGCTCAGTGGCGCCGCCGAATACAGCCTGGATGCCGAGGTGGGCCTGCGCTACAAGGTCACCGACTGGGCTTCTCTGAACATGAAGGCCGAGAAGGATATCGTCAGCGGCGCCGAGGGTGACCTCGATGAAACCCGCTACACGCTGGGCTTCGGCGTGGGCTGGTAAGGCGCCCGCAAGGCGCGCCGCGCCCCTTCGGCAAACGAAACGCCCCGACTGGTTCGGGGCGTTTCGTTTGCTGGTTGCTGCGTTTACATCAGGGTTCTTGTTGCTCGTCCAGCGCCTTGTTCTGCCAACCGGCGCCGCCCGGCAGCAGCAGGTTGAGCAGCAGGGCGGCGATGGCGCACAGGGAGATGCCCGACAGGGCGAACTCGTCGCCGCCGATCACCATGCCGCCGATGCCGAACACCAGGGTCACCGAGACGATGATCAGGTTGCGTGCTTCGGACAGATCGACCTGATGACGAATCAGGGTGTTCAGGCCGACCACGGCGATCGAGCCGAACAGCAGGCAGAGGATGCCGCCCATCACGGGCACCGGGATGCTTTGCAGGGCGACGCCGAACTTGCCGACGAAGGCCAGGGCGATGGCGAAAACCGCTGCCCAGGTCATGATCTTCGGGTTGTAGCTCTTGGTCAGCATCACCGCACCGGTCACCTCCGCGTAGGTGGTGTTTGGCGGGCCACCGAACAGCCCGGCGGCAGAGGTCGCCAGGCCGTCTCCCAGCAGGGTGCGATGCAGGCCGGGCTTCTTCACGAAGTTCTTGCCCGTGACACTGCCGATGGCGACGACGCCGCCGATATGCTCGATGGCCGGGGCCAGGGCCACCGGTACCATGTACAGGATCGCCCCCCAGTGCAGTTCAGGCGCGACGAAGGCGGGCATGGCCAGCCAGGAGGCCTTGGCGATACCACTGGTATCGATCACCCCGAAAAAGAAGGCCAGGCTGCAACCCACGGCGATGCCGGCAAGAATAGGCACCAGGCGGAAGATGCCGCGACCGAGCACGGCGACCAGCAGGGTGGTCAGCAATGCGGGCATGGAGATCATCATGGCCGTGGAGTAGGGCACCAGTTGTACGCTGCCATCACCGGCCTTGCCCATGGCCATGTTCACCGCCACCGGCGATAGCGCCAGGCCGATGGAGATGATCACCGGCGCGATCACCACGGGCGGCAGCAGGCGGTCGATGAAATTCGGCCCTCTGAGCTTGACCGCTGCGGAGAGCAGGACGTAGACGAAACCGGCGGCAACGATGCCACCGAGAACCGCTGGCAGGCCGAACTGTTGCTTGGCGACCAGGATCGGTGCGATGAAGGCGAAGCTCGAGGCCAGGAACACCGGTACCTGGCGCCCTGTAGCGAGCTGGAACAGCAGGGTGCCGATACCGGCAGTGAACAGCGCGACGTTGGGATCCATCCCGGTGATCAGCGGCATCAGCACCAGGGCGCCGAACGCCACGAAGAGCATTTGCGCGCCAGAGAGACCCTGGCGCCAGAGCGGATCGTTGAATTCCTGCTGGCTCATGCTCAGGCGTCCTTCTGCTTGGTGCCGAAGATCTTGTCACCGGCATCGCCCAGGCCCGGAATGATGTAGCCGTGCTCGTTCAGGCACTGGTCGATCGAGGCGGTGAAGATGGTTACGTCGGGGTGGGCTTTCTCCACTACGGCGATGCCTTCGGGGGCCGCGACCAGAACCATGGCGCGAATTTCCTTGCAGCCGGCCTTCTTCAGCAGATCGATGGTGGCGACCATGGAGCCGCCTGTGGCGAGCATCGGATCGATGATCAACGCCAGACGCTCGTCGATGCCCAGGGCCAGTTTCTCCAGATAGGTGTGCGCTTCCAGCGTCTCTTCGTTGCGTGCGACGCCGACGGCACTGACCTTCGCGCCGGGGATCAGGCTGAGTACCCCATCGAGCATGCCGATACCGGCCCGCAGGATCGGTACCACGGTAATTTTCTTGCCCGCGATCTTCTCCACCAGCACCGGGCCGGCCCAGCCGTCGATCTCGTAGGACTCCAGCGGCAGATCCTTGGTGGCCTCGTAGGTCAGCAGGGCGCCCACTTCCTGGGCCAGCTCACGGAAGTTCTTGGTACTGATGTCGGCGCGGCGCATCAGGCCGATCTTGTGACGGATCAGCGGGTGGCGGATCTCGCGGATGGGCATAAGCTGGGATCTCCAACGGGCTCTGGTAAAAATCGCGTTAGAGTAAAGCATTGCATGTGCCAAGTGGTGGGTGACTGAGCGGTCACGATGCTGGATCGGAGGCCTTTTCGACGTTGGTCAGCCTGTACTTGGCAAGCGCTGGGCAGGTCTGTACCTTTGCCCGCTTTTATTTGACGAGTCGATCAGCTTTCAAGCCGTTCGCTCCCTTCCCAAACGCCCCGATCAAGAGAGAACGCCACCATGTCCGCCGATCTCGCGCACATTCGCCAAGTCATGGCGCAAGCCGATTGTCTGTTCACCGAAAGCGAGGTCGAGGCCGCCATCGATCAGGTCGCTGCCCGGATCAACGCCGAACTGGCCGAACGCAATCCGGTGGTGTTCTGCGTGATGAACGGCGGTCTGATCTTCTCCGGCAAGCTGCTGACCAAGCTGAATTTCCCACTGGAGGCGTCCTATCTGCATGCGACGCGTTATCGCAACGAGACCAGCGGTGGTGAGCTGTTCTGGAAGGCCAAGCCGGAAGTGTCGTTCATCGACCGCGACGTGCTGATCATCGACGACATCCTCGATGAAGGGCACACGCTCGGCGCGATCATCGACTTCTGCCGCCATGCCGGCGCCCGTGCCGTGCACACCGCCGTGCTGATCGACAAGGATCACGAGCGCAAGGCGCGCCCGGATCTGCAAGCGGATTACGTGGGCTTGCGGTGCGTCGACCGCTACATCTTCGGCTACGGCATGGACTACAAGGGCTACTGGCGCAACGCGGCAGGCATCTTCGCGGTCAAGGGGCTGTAAGCCCCGGCAGGTGCGAGGAGAGTAAGGTGCGCCGCGCGCGACGGCTTTTCCTGCCGTTGCTCCCGGTGTGCATGGCGCACCCTACTTGAGGAGCGCCTCTTTCGATGTGTCATCCAACCAGCGCAGTGCCTTCTCCCGCGCCTGCGGCAGGTCATGCACGTAAGCCAGCTGTCCGGGCTGGCGGTGAATGCCGGCACGGCGCAGTTGCAGGCGAACCTGGGCGCTGGGGCCGCTGAGGATCAGTGCCACGCCCTGTTTGTGGTAATCGCGCAGCACGTTGTCCAGTGCGGCAATGGCGGTCATGTCCAGCAACGGTACGGCGCTGATGTCCACGATCACCACCTTCACCTCCGGGCTGAAGCGGCGCAGTACGCTCAGCGCCTTCTCCGCGGCCCCGAAGAACAGCGGGCCGCGTATCGCGTAGACCAATACCTGCTCCGGCAGATCCTGCAGGGCGAGGCGTTGACGCCGGCTTGGCGCGGCGGTGTCGGTCAGTTCGCTCATGCGCTTGATGAACAGGCCGGCGGCAAGCAGCAGGCCGACGGCCACGGCCAGCACCATGTCGAACAGCACGGTCAGTACCAGGCAGGTCAGGAGCACCAGTACATCACCGCGAGGGGCGATGCGCAGGGTGTGCACCACATGCCGTGCCTCACTCATGTTCCACGCCACCATCAGCAGCAGAGCGGCCAGGGCGGCCATCGGCAGGTAGCTGAACAGCGGTGCCAGCAGCAGTATGGCGGCCAGCACCACGCCGGCGTGGATGATTGCGGCCAACGGCGAGAACGCACCGGCGCGCACGTTGGCCGCACTGCGGGCTATCGCCGCGGTGGCGGTAATGCCACCGAAGAACGGTGCTGCCAGATTGCCCAGGCCCTGGCCGACCAGTTCGGCGTTCGGATCGTGCTTGCTGCCGGTCATGCCGTCGGCCACCACGGCGCAGAGCAGGGATTCGATGGCGCCCAGCATGGCGATGGCAAAGGCGGGTGCGAGCAATTGGCGAATCAGCTCGAACGACAGCCGCAGCGGTTCTCCATCCGGGCCCGGCAGGGACCAGGGTAGCGCCAGATCCGGCAGGAACGGCGGGATGCCGGGGTATTCGATGCCGTCTAGCGTGTAGCTGAAGCGCTCGCCCAGAGTCGCTACGGGCAGCCCCATGCGCTCCAGTGCCAATGCGAGCAGCGCGCCCACGGCCAGGGCTACCAGGTGCGCGGGGACGCGGGGTACCAGACGCGGCCAGAGCAGGAGGGTTGCGAGGCTGCAAGCGGCGACCAGGGTGTCGCCGAGATGCAGGCTGGGCAGTGCTTCGGCGAGCAGTGCCAGTTTGTCGAGAAAATGCTGGGGGGTGGCGGACAGCTCCAGACCGAGCAGATCCTTGATCTGCAGGATGGCGATGACGATACCGATGCCGGCCGTGAACCCCAGCGTGACCGGGTAAGGCACGAATTCGATCAGGCGGCCGGCCCGCAACAGACCGAGTGCGATCAGAATCACCCCGGCCATCATCGTGCACAGCAGCAGCCCGCCCAGGCCATACTGCTGGGTGATCGGTAGCAGAATCACCACGAAGGCCGCAGTGGGGCCGGAAATATTGAAGCGTGAGCCGCCGCACAGGGCGATCAGCGGGGCGGCGATCAGCACCGTGTACAGGCCGTGTTGTGGCGCCACGCCGACGGCGATGGCCAGTGCCATGGCCAGCGGGATGGCGATGATGCCGACCGTCAGCCCGGCGCCAAGGTCGCCACGCAGGGCTTTCCAGGAGTATCCGGCGCGCAGGGTCTGGCGCCAGGCGGCGAACAGCGGCAGCGAATGAAGTGACATGCTGGCTCCCCAGGTCTGTTGACGTTTCGCCGCGACCGCGTCGTCGCCGGTTTTAGCGCGGAGCCAGGCGCGAGACGCGAAAATTGGTCGCCCAAATGAGCCATCGAGCCACTGCGCACCGCGCTAAAACCGGCACGGCCCTTCGGCTTGCGCCGAAACGTCAACGGATCCTGGCGGCTTGGCGCATTATAGGGCGCGCGGAGCGGCTCGCGGTTTGACCTAGGTCGGCTGTTGCCGTGATTCGTCGCGTGTTAGCGTGCTCTGCTGCGCGTTGAGCCGCGCCTGTGTCGGCGCTAAACTGCCGGCCCTCTGTAATGCTGGCGGGAGCGGGCGATGCGTAAAGACAAGAAGCAGGTGATTGGCGAAGAAATCAGCGACGACTCGATCAAGCTGTTCCTCACGGTGGAGCCGGCCGATGCCACGCCGCCTTCGCTGCACAAGCTGGTCAAGGCCTATCGCGGCCTGCGCGTGGATGACTTCGAGCGCTTCGTCGGTTTCTTCGTCGCAGCGGGTTACGACCTGGCGGCAGTGGATGCCCAGGGCAATGATTTCGTCGCTCTGATTCAGGATCAGCGCAACGCCGAGCCTTATATCGACGTGATCAAGGCTGCTCGCGGCTGATCATCAGCGCTCAGCCAGCGCTGTTGCAACGAAAACGCCCCGACTCATTCGGGGCGTTTTCGTTGGTGCACAGTCTCAGGCGGCTGCCTCGTACAGTTCCGGCAGGCTCATGCCGGTGCGATTGTCGATGTCCGGCAGGTCATGGTGTTCATGTCCGCCCAGGGCGCAGTAAACCAGCCAATGCTGATCCTGCACGTTGAAGGAAAGTTCGTCGACCACGGCGTCCACTTCATCCAGTGAGTCGATCAGATAATCGCGATCCAGCGGTTGCGGGTTGAGCATGGCAGGTCCTCCAGGACACAGGGTTTGGCTCCAATGGCAGTCGTGACTGCCTGGTCACTACGAGAGATACAAACCCTAGGCCAGGCATGTGACAGTTTTCAGACGATTTCGGGATAGCGCGCGGCGTTCGTCGGAAAGGAACCTTATAAAAGCAGAGTTTCAGTACACTGCGCGGCGACTCAGGAGGGCTGGAAACGAAGTTCTTTCAGCCGAAATCCCTATTCTGGTGCGGTTTCCATGGCGCTGCACCACGTTGATCTCGAGGTGTCGAATGTCGCTGCAGGTGTTGTGGTCACTGCTTCTTGCCCATCCGGCTGGAGCGGTGAACGCTCTGGCGCTCTTCTTCGCAGTGGCAGGCGCCTGGTTATGCCTGATGACGCGCCTGCGTGAGCAGCGGGGTGAGGGTCGGGTGTTGGCTCATGGCCTCGATGATGCCGAGGTAGCTGAAGAGCGCACCCTGCGCATCAATCGTTTCTTCTATCGTTTCGGTGCCTTTTGCCTGAGTGGCGCTCTGGTGCTGTCCTGGTTCAGTACCCGTCTGTAAGGCGCTTGCGATAAACGAAAACGGCAGCCGATGGCTGCCGTTTTCATTGGTGCTGGCGCCTTTTACAGCGGCAGGCCCGCCTTGATCCGGTACTGGTTACGTACCGGGTTGGCGTATTGCAGGATCAGGTAGGGCTTCTCTTCGGCGCTGCAGGCGGCCAGGCGCTTGCGCCATTCGGCTTCGGCCTTGGTCAGCTCGGTGGTGGCGAACAGCTCGCTGGCTGCCGGTACGCCGAGATCGGCTTCGCGCCCTTCCCACATGGCATAGGCCAGGTAGTGCACCGGGAACAGGCGGTACTGACCGAGAATGTGACGATCCAGCGCCTGCGCCAGTTGCTTGGTGTCTTCCAGGCCGGCGACCGGCTGGCCGAAGTGCAGGTGCACGCGACCCTTGTAGCCGGTGATGCCCAGAGCGATGCTGGCATCGTCTTCGCCTGGTGCCTTGGTGTAGCTGCCGGTGGTGGCGCGCACGCTCAGTTCGCGAGCCTTGGCCTGATCACAGGGGTCGTATTCGTAGCTGATCGACACCGGGATCAGGTTAAGCGAGTCGATCACCTCGGCGAATGGCTCGTCCTTGCGGCTCATGTGGAACATCTTGAGGATGGCCGAGTCGGTGCGGTCGTCACCGTCCTTGGCGCGGCCTTCGGCCTGGGCGATCCAGATCGATTCGCCATCTTCGCGGATCGAGTGATTGATGTATGCCGAGAGCAGTTGATACGCCGCCAGCTTCTCGCGTCTGCCACTGATCGAGCGGTGCACGATGAAGCTCTTGTTCAGGCGCATCAGGTCGCTGACGAAGGGGCGCTGCAGCAGGTTGTCGCCGATGGCGATGCGTGGCGTCTGCAGCCCGGCATGATAGACGGCATAGTTGACGAAGGCCGGATCCATGACGATGTCACGGTGGTTGGCCAGGTACAGGTAAGGCTTGCCTGGTTGCAGGTGCTCGAGCCCCGAGTAGCTGATGCCGTCGCTGGCATGCTCGATGGTGCGGTCGATATAGGGTTCGATTCTCGCCTGCAGCTTGGCTACCGAATCGATACTGGCGAATTCGCTGCGCAGACGGGCGGCGATCAGCGGCTTGAGCAGCCAGCCCAGAGGCCCGGCCAGACGCGGAAAGCGAAAACGAGTGAGGGTTCCGAGGAACGCCTGGTCGGCGAGCAGGCGCGCCAGCACTGGGCGCACTTCTGCATCGGCATAGGGTCGGATGGCATCGAATGCGCCCATCATGCTCTCTTGTACTAGAACGGCTAAGGTTGAAATGGTGTCTGCGTAGCAGGGTCAGCAGTAGACCGGCGATTATAGCGCCAAGTCACAAGGAGGCCGCGATGCTGGAAAGCGAGTCGTATCATTGTCCCTATTGCGGCGAGCCTGCCGAGGCGGTGCTCGACCTGTCGGGGGGTGACCAGTCCTACATCGAGGACTGCCCGGTTTGCTGTCGGCCGGTTCAGTTCGAGTTGCGTACCGATGGTGTCGACTGGGAGCTGGACGTTCGGGGGGAGAACGACTGATGCAACGAATCTATGAGCCGGAAAACCTGTTGGAGGGTCAGCTGCTGGTGGACATGCTGGCCAGCGAGGGGGTCGATGCGCACCTGCTCGGGCAGCATCTGGTTGGCGCCGTTGGGGAGTTGCCGGCTTGCGGTCTGCTCGGGTTGCTGGTCGATGATGTCGATGCCGAACGGGCACGCACGCTGATCGCTGAGTACAATGCCGCGCAACCTGTAACCGGCGATGAGCCGGACTCTTTCCAGGGTGTGTTGCTCTGCTGACGCACCCCCTGCCTGTCGAGTCGCTTCATGTGTGGACGTTACGCCCTGTTCCGCTGGTCGCCTGCCTTTGCGGCATTGCCCGGCTTTCCCGCTGACCAGCAGCCGCACTGGAATCTTGCCCCTAACGGCCAGGTGCTGATGCTGCGTGCCGGCGCGCAGGGGCTGGAGGCGGCTGCCGCGCGCTGGGGGCTGACACCCGCCTGGCTCAAGGATCTGTCGAAGACGCCTGCCCATGCGCGTGCCGAAACCCTGGCCGGACAGCCGATGTTTCGGGAGCCTTTGCGTCTGCGTCGCGCCGTGCTGCCTGCCAATGGTTTCTATGAGTGGCGGGGTGGTGTACGCAAGCGACCGTACTGGATGACCAATGGCGACTCGCTGATGTACTTCGCGGCGCTGTGGGAGGTTTATCCCGTCAGTGGGCACGAATACCTGAGTGTGGCGCTGATCACTCAGGAGGCCGCCACCCTGCGTCGTCCACTGATTCTCGATGAGCATGAACGGGCGCTCTGGCTGAGCGCCGATACGCCGCCCGAGCAGTTGGCGGTGTTGTTGGCCAAACCGTCGGTCACGCTGCGTGAGCGTGCCCTGGCGACGCTGGTCAACGATCCGAAACTGGATGCGCCGGAGTGCCTGACTCCGGCTTAGGGTGCGCGTGGCGCACCCGGCCGAATCTGCCCGTTACACCTTGAACTGGTTGATCAGACGACGTTGCTGTTCGGCCAGTTTGGTCAGTTGAGCGCTGGCCTGACTGGCTTCGTCGGCACCGCTGGCGACCTCGTTGGCGACCTGGCCGATGTTGATGACGTTGCGGTTGATGTCCTCGGCCACCGCGCTCTGTTCTTCGGCTGCACTGGCGATCTGCGTGTTCATGTCGTTGATCACCGACACTGCCTGAGTGATGGACTCCAGTGAGTGAGCCGCCTGGTTGGCATGCTCCACGCTGTCGTCGGTCTTGCTCTGGCTCTGCTCCATCACCTTGACCACTTCGCGGGTGCCTTGCTGGAGTTGCTGGATCATGCTCTGGATTTCTTCGGTGGCCTGCTGGGTCTTTTGCGCGAGGTTGCGCACTTCGTCGGCGACCACGGCGAAGCCTCGGCCCTGTTCACCGGCGCGAGCGGCTTCGATGGCGGCATTGAGCGCCAGCAGGTTGGTCTGTTCGGCAATGCCGCGAATGGCAACGAGAATGGCGTTGATGTTCTCGCTGTCCTTGGCCAGGTTCTGCACCACTGCCACGGCTCGGCCGATCTCGCTGGCCAGCGCTGCGATGGCGGCGGAAGTTTCCTGCACCACCTGCTTGCCCTGATTGGCCGCGCGATCGGCATGGTTGGCGGCTTCGGCGGCATGGGTTGCGTTGCGTGCAACGTCCTGGGCGGTAGCGGTCATCTCATGCACCGCGGTGGCCACCAGCTCGATTTCCGCCAGTTGCTTCTGCACACCCTGGTTGGTGCGAATGGCGATGTCGGCGGTGTGTTCGGAAGAATCACTGACCTGCTGCACCGAGGTCACCACGGCAGCGATCATCGTCTGCAACTTGGTCAGGAAGGCATTGAACCCCTGGGCGATCTGACCCAGTTCGTCCTTGCGGTCGACTTGCAGGCGCACCGTGAGGTCACCGTCGCCCTTGGCGATGTCGTCGAGCATGCCAACCATCTGCCGCAATGGGCGGGCGATGCCGTAGCCAACGAACCAGATCACCAGCAGGCCCAGACCGGCGATCAGCAGGCCGACCAACGTCATGCCCAGGGTGTCGGCATCGCGCTGAGTGGCCAGGTCGTTCTGCAACTGATGCAGCTCTGCCATTACCGCCTTGAGCGGCAGCACCAGCATCAACACCCAGCGTGTGTCGCTCTGGCCAATGTTGAAACTGAGGAACAGCTCGATATGGCTATGCTCGGGGTCGTCCTGGGCGTCGATGGAGTACCTCGGCTGGCCGGGCTGCAAATTACCGAGATTGCTCACCTCGTTGGCGTCGAGCAGGGTGGTGGCAGGCTCGCCGAGCTTGTCCGGGGCCTTGGTCGAGGCGACCAGCCGGCCATTGCTGGCGATCAGGGCCATCTCGCCCGCGCCCCCGTAGAGTTGGGCATCAGCCTTGACCAGCAACTCCTGGATGAAGTTGACCGCCAGGTCGGCACCGGCGATGCCGCGGAACTCGCCATTGACCAGAATCGGTGACGTGAAGGAGGCGAGCATGGTCATCTTGCCGCCGACATCGTAGGGGGCCGGGTCGATCACGCAGGGGCGTTTACGTTCTTTGGGGCAGAGGTAGTACTCGCCGGCGCGTACACCGGTAGGCAGCAGTTCCTCGCTTTCCGTCGAGCCGATGGCGTCGATGCCGAGGCTGCCGTCGGCATTGCGGTACCACCAGGGCAGGAAACGGCCAGTGCCGTCGTAGCCGTTTTCCTTGCTGCCGGCGTACATGTCGTCGCTCGCATCGAAGGCGTTCGGCTCCCAGCCCAGGTAACTGCCGAGCAGCTTGGGATTCTGCGCCGTGGTTTCATGAACCAGGTTGGCCAGCTCCTCGCGGCTGATGCTGAGCAGTGGGCTGCCATTTCCGTCGGTCATGCCCAGCATGGCATTGATGCGTGCCAGGTCGGCGGTGATCTGCAGGGGCGCTTCCAGCTCGCGCTGGATTTCGCTGACCTGTGCCTGAGCCAGTGCAGACAGGCGTTGTTCGATGATCTGTTCGAGCAGCGCCTGGGTGCGTTGTTGCACCAGGGTCTGGGTTCGTCCGCTGGCGAACAGGGCGTAAAGCACCAGTGCCACGACCACCGCAAGTACGCTGGCGCCTGCAAGGAAAGCGACAGAAAACTGGATCGACTTGAACTTCATGAGATCTCCCGGGCACAAAGTGGCCTGTCATGGCTATCGGCAATGACAGGGCAAAACCTTAATGGGCTGGTGTAGATGAGCAGGCTGGTGTCGTATTCAGCAAAGATGGCGCTAGGCTATCGCGCAAGTGGCGCGGTTGCCCCTGTTACGGGGGCGGCCTAGCATAGTGCGTCCGATTCAAGGAGAAGGCTCGATGAGCAAGGTTCTTTATCTGAGTGGCCTGGCAGCGGCACTGCTGCTGACAGGCTGCCAGGCAGTCAATACCACCAGCGGTGGCGCGGTTGGTGTTGAGCGCAAGCAGTACATGTTCAGCATGCTGTCAGCCGAACAAGTCAACCAGATGTATGCGCAATCCTATCAGCAGACGTTGAGCGAGGCGTCGAGCAAAGGCGTGCTGGACAAGAGCAGTGCCAATGCCAAGCGTTTGCAGACCATCGCCGCTCGCCTGATTCCTCAGGCGCCACGTTTTCGTCCGGATGCCGCCAACTGGCAATGGGAGGTCAACCTGATCAGGAGCCCGGAGCTCAATGCCAATTGCGGTCCAGGCGGCAAGATCATTTTCTACAGCGGCATCATCGAGCAGCTCAAGCTGACCGACGACGAGATCGCCGCGATCATGGGGCATGAGATGGCGCACGCGCTGCGTGAGCACAGCCGTGAAGCGATGTCCAAAGCCTATGGAATCGAGGTGGCCAAGCAGGGCGCCAGCGCGCTGCTCGGCCTGGGTGAGAGTGGTCTGGCGCTGGCCGACACGGTCGTGCAGTACAGTCTGACTCTGCCCAACAGTCGTGGTAACGAGAACGAGGCCGATCTGATCGGTCTGGAGTTGTCTGCCCGGGCGGGGTACGACCCGAATGCAGCCATCAGCCTGTGGCAGAAGATGGAAGCCGCAGGTGGCGGTGCGCCGCCCGAGTTCATGAGCACCCACCCGTCGTCCAGCAGCCGTATTGCTTCATTGCAGGCGGCTATTCCCAAGGTGATGCCGCTCTACGAGCAGGCCAGGGCCGGGCGTTAGCGCCTCGGCGGAACAAGGCGGCACGGCGTGAGTGATCACGGCGCGCCGCTGGTGCATCAGGGCAGGGCTTTTTCGGCGTAGGGACGGGTCTGCAGGCCCAGTTGGGCACGGAAGCTTTCCATGTCGAACATGGTGCAGATTTCCTGGATTTCGTTGCCGGGTGTGAGCGTCCAGAACGCCATGGCGGAGATGCTCAGTACCTTGTCACTGGGTGGGTAACCCAGGGCAGGTTTCTGGATGGTGCCGATCAGTGTGCACCAGGTCACTACCTTGTAGCCTTCGGCTATGCACTCTTCGACCACTACCTGCAGATCCGGCATGGCATGGCGGATGTCCTGCACCATCTGGGTAAAACCGGCACTGCCGAGCGGGCGACCAATGAATGAGCTCTTGTAGAGAAAGTCCCGGCTGTGCAGTTGCTCGGCCAGAGCCAGGCGACCCTTGTTCCAGACCAGGTCTATGTGCTGACACACCACTTTCTTGCGATCGTCCAATGACATGCCACCCTCCCGACTGCGGACTGAACTGCGTGACGTGGCGCGCACTTTAGCAGTTGGCGGGAGGGGGCTGGGATTGGCCGAAATGCCGGGTGATTGACGTCAGTAGTGCGTCAGATGAATCCGCTCATTTTCATGGCCTGGTAGCCGGCATAGATCGCCAGCACGGCGAAGGCACAGGCTGCCAGGCGACGGATCAGGGTCAGGGGCAGGCGCTCTGCGGCGAAGTTGCCTGCCAGTACCACCGGGACGTTGGCCAGCAGCATGCCCAGCGTAGTGCCGATCACCACCAGGACGAAGTGCGGATACTGTGCGGCCAGCATCACCGTGGCGACCTGGGTCTTGTCGCCCATTTCGGCAAGGAAGAAGGCGATCAGGGTGGTGAGGAAGGGGCCGTATTTCTTCAGGCCCGATTCTTCGTCATCGTCCAGCTTGTCCGGAACCAGTGTCCAGACGGCGACCGCGACGAAGCTGGCAGCGAGAATCCAGCTCAGGGTCGCTGGTGAGAAGAAGCCGGCGACCCAGTTGCCGACAGCACCTGCTGCAAAGTGATTGGCCAGAGTGGCAACGACGATACCCCAGATGATCGGCCAGGGGCGGCGGAAGCGCGCAGCCAGGAGAAGAGCGAGCAGTTGGGTCTTGTCGCCGATTTCGGCGAGGGCAACGATGAAGGTGGGGACGAACAGGGATTCCAGCATCAGGTTTCCTAAAGGGGCGGGTCGACACGGCTTATGACACGAACGACCTTCCCGCCCCCGGGTGAGGTTGTACGTGTCATAGGTCTTGTCAAACCGCAGGCCTCTCTCGGGAGACCTTGGGTTGCATGCGCCATGCTCTGCGGAGCAAGTGTGTTGACGCATGCCTGGCGAGCAGGGCGCTCGCGGGAGACTACTCCCCTAGGACGGGCGCTATTGTGCCCAAGCACTTCGGTGGGAGCAACCCCATTTCAGCAGCGCGCACTGTAGATACGAAAACCATCGGCCTCGGCCAGCGTACGACAGGGCCCCAGATGACGTTCGATCAGCGGGAGGTACTTGAGGAAACTGTTGGCCACCAGACGCAGTTCGCCCCCTTTGGCAAGATGGCGTGCAGCCTGGGTCAGCAGGTTCTCGCTGGCCTGGTAGTCGGTATGCACACCCTGGTGGAAAGGTGGATTGCTGATGATCGCGGCCAGTCCTTGCGGTGCCGACTCGATCCCCGTGCCGGCGATCAGGTTGGCCGACAGGCCATTGCGAGCGAGAGTCAGGCGGCTGCTTTCCAGGGCGAAGGCATCGACATCCAGCAGGCTCAGCTCGCTCGCGGGATAACGCCTTTTCAGCGCTGCACCGAGCACGCCTGCGCCGCAGCCGAAGTCCAGCAGGTGGCCGCTCGGCAGACCATCGAGGTGTTCCAGCAGCAGCGCGCTGCCGCGATCCAGTCGTCCGTGGGCGAACACGCCAGGCAGTGTGACGATCTCCAAGGGGCCGTCGGTCAGCTGCAACGAGTAGGACTGTGCCAGGGCATGCAGATCGGGCACTGAAGGCGCCTGTTCCACCTCGACGCTCCAGAGCTGGCAATGTCGCGCGCTGTCGAGCTTGCGTGGTTTGCCATAGGCAGCCAGCTGTTTCGCTGCACGTTCGATACCGCCGCGCTTTTCACCTACCAGATACAACGGTTTGCCTGACAGGCGCGAAGCCAGGGCCTGCATCAGGTAGTCGGCCAGTTCGCGTGATTTGGGCAGAAACAGCACGGCTGCGCGGCAGTCTTCTTCAGGCATCCGCGTGTCGAACCGGCTGCGCCCGGGAAAGCGTGCCGCGAGCGACGTCTGGTCGCCCGCATGCCAGCTCCAGCCCTGCGCCTCTGGCAATGTGCCGAGCAGGTCATCGGCCGGCAAACCTGCCAGCAGCAGCTTGCCGGCGAACAGCTCGGGCTGACGCAAGAGAACTTCGCTTCGCGGATCCATGGTGGCTCCTGCCTGAAAAAGCTGCGCAGCTTACCCGACGACTCGCAGCGGCGCACCGGCGAAGAAGCCGGCGGCATTCTCCACCACCTGGCCGACGATGCGCTGGCGGGCCTCCTGGCTACCCCAGGCGCTGTGCGGGGTGACGATCAGGCGTGGAATGTCGGCGGCCAGCAGCGGGTTGCCGTCCTTCGGTGGCTCTTGCAGCAGCACGTCGGTAGCGGCGCCGCCCAGGTGTCCGCGACGCAGGGCATCGGCCAGGGCCTGCTCGTCGACCAGGCCGCCGCGTGCGGTGTTGATCAGGAAGGCGCGTGGTTTCATCAACGCCAGTTCGGCAGCACCGATCAGGTTGCGTGTCTGCTCGTTGAGCGGGCAGTGCAGGGTCAGCGCATCGACCTGCGGCAGCAGGTCATGCAGGGCGATGCGATCGGCGCGAGGCGGGCGTCCCGGCAACTGGCCGAGCAGCACACGCATGCCGAAGGCTTCGGCCAGACGGGCGACGGCGCCACCCAGTTCGCCGTGGCCGAGCAGGCCCAGGGTCTTGCCTTCGAGTTCGACGATGGGGTGATCGAGCAGGCAGAACTGATTGGCCTGCTGCCAGCGTCCGGCCGCGATGTCGCGCTGATAGTCGGGCAGGCGTGTGGCCAGCGCCAACAGCAGCATCAGGGTGTGCTGAGCCACGGACGGGGTGCCGTAGCCCTGGCAGTTGCAGACGCTAACGCCATGGGCGCTGGCAGCCTTCAGATCGATGTTGTTGGTGCCGGTGGCGGTCACCAGAACCAGCTTCAGGTCGGGGCAGGCCGCGAAGGTGGCGGCGTCCAGCGGTACCTTGTTGCTGATGGCGACCTCTGCGCCCTGCAGGCGTTCGGCGACCTGATCCGGACGCGTGTGTGCGTGCAGGGTCAGCTCGGCGAACGCCTGATGCAGTGGTTGCATGTCGAGGTCACCAAGGTCGAGAGAGGCGTGATCGAGGAACACGGCGCGTGGGCTATTGCTCATCAGCTGTACCTTTTCGCAGAGAGGGCGCAGGAGTAGATTGGCGAGCCTACCAGACCTTCAACGCCGATGCGGAGCCGCCATGTACTGGAGTGAATTCCTCACTGTTGCCCTGATCCATCTGCTGGCGGTAGCCAGCCCGGGGCCGGATTTCGCCATCGTCGTACGCGAGAGCGTGGCCTACGGGCGCCGCGCGGGACTGTTCACCGCCTTCGGCGTGGGTACCGGCATTCTGGTGCACGTGACCTATTCGCTGCTGGGTATCGGCCTGATCGTTTCGCAGTCGATCGTTCTGTTCAATGCGCTGAAATGGCTGGCAGCGGCCTATCTGCTGTATATCGGCATCAAGGCCCTGCGGGCGCGTCCGGCCGACCCGGCCAGTGCCGAGCTGAGCCTGGCGGCGGGTGAACGCAGCGGGCGCGGTGCTTTTGCCACCGGTTTCGTGACCAACGGCCTGAACCCCAAGGCGACGCTGTTCTTCCTCTCTCTGTTCACCGTGGTGATCGACCCGCACACGCCGGTGGCCGTGCAGGCCGGTTACGGGGTCTACCTGGCACTGGCTACCGCGTTCTGGTTCTGCCTGGTGGCCTGGCTGTTCAGTCAGCAGCGTGTGCGCGCCGGTTTTGCCCGCCTGGGGCACTGGTTCGATCGGCTGATGGGCGCGGTGCTGGTGGGCATCGGCGTGAAGCTGGCGCTGAGCGAAATGCGCTGAACGAAAGAGCCCCGCGATTGCGGGGCTCTTTCTTGATGACGGGCTGGCCTACAGCAGTTCGATGGCGACCGCGGTGGCTTCGCCCCCGCCAATGCACAGCGAGGCGACGCCGCGCTTGCCGCCCTTTTTCTGCAGGGCATTGATCAGGGTGAGGATGATCCGCGAGCCGGTGGAGCCGACCGGGTGGCCCTGGGCACAGGCGCCGCCGAAAACGTTGACCCTGGCATGATCCAGACCGTGCTCGCGCATGGCCAGCATGGTGACCATGGCAAAGGCTTCGTTGATCTCGAACAGATCGATCTCGTCCTTGTTCCAGCCGGTCTTCTTCAGCAGGTTGCTCATCGCGCCGATCGGCGCCAGGGTGAATTCGCTCGGCTCCTGGCTCTGGGTGGCATGGGCCACGATCCTGGCCAGCGGCCTGAGACCACGCCTGGCCGCTTCGTCGGCGGTCATCAGCAGCAGGGCACTGGCACCGTCGGAGATGGAGCTGGCATTGGCTGCGGTGATGGTGCCGTCCTTCCTGAAGGCGGGCCTGAGCGTGGGAATCTTGTCCAGGTTGGCGGTCAGCGGCTGCTCGTCATCCTTCACAATCACATCGCCCTTGCGCGACGTGACGGTGATCGGAACGATCTCGGCTGCCAGCGAGCCATCTTCTATTGCCGCCTGCGCACGGCGCAGCGATTCGATGGCATAGGCGTCCATTTCCTCGCGGGTGATGCCGTGTTGGTCGGCCGTTTCCTGAGCGAAGGAGCCCATCAGGCGGCCCGTACGAGCGTCCTCCAGGCCATCGAGGAACATGTGATCCTTGATCTCGCCATGACCCATGCGCAGACCGGTACGAGCTTTCTCCAGCACGTATGGCGCGTTCGACATGCTTTCCATGCCGCCAGCGATCATGACCTGGTTGCTTCCTGCCTTCAGCGCGTCGAATGCCATCATCACGGCTTTCATGCCCGAGCCGCACAGCTTGTTGATGGTGGTGCAGCCGGTGGCGGATGGCAGACCGGCATTGAGCGCTGCCTGACGAGCCGGGCCCTGCCTGAGGCCGGCAGGCAATACGCAACCCATGATCACTTCCTGTACCTCGGTCGGCTCGATGCCGGCACGCCTGACCGCTTCGCGAATGGCGGCAGCGCCCAGGTCGACGGCTGCGACGCTGGCCAGGCTGCCCTGGAAACCGCCCATGGGAGTGCGGGCGCCGCTGACGATGACGATATCGGACATGGTGTTACCTCGAGTGAGAGCGTGGCTTTGTTCAGTCTGTTTCGAGACTGTATGAATGCATCGATTCTAACCTTTGACCAAAATATGAAATAGGGTCACACCGCAAATCATTCTTTGGGCTGATTTCGCTGTGCAGGCCCCGCTCTAGAGTCGCGGCATACCTATTCCTAGCGTGCTTCAAGGTGACTTCATGCTGCAGACCCGACTGATCCCTCCCGCTGACAATGCCCACGCCTATCCGCTGCTGATCAAGCGCCTGCTGCTGTCCGGCAGCCGCTACGAGAAGACCCGCGAAATCGTCTATCGCGACAAGCTGCGTTACAGCTACGCCACCTTCAACGAGCGTGTCGCGCGACTGGCC
Source organism: Ectopseudomonas oleovorans (assembly GCA_045291465.1). Lineage (GTDB taxonomy): Bacteria > Pseudomonadota > Gammaproteobacteria > Pseudomonadales > Pseudomonadaceae > Aquipseudomonas > Aquipseudomonas oleovorans_B. The sequence goes on from CP152345.1 coordinate 1,544,868, forward strand.
AACGTGCTCAGCGAGGCCGGGGTCAAGGCCGGCGACACCGTGGCGGTGATGGACTGGGACAGCCACCGCTATCTGGAGTGCATGTTCGCCATTCCCATGCTGGGTGCGGTGCTGCATACCATCAATATCCGTCTGTCGCCGGATCAGATCCTCTACACCATGAATCACGCCGAAGACCGCTTCGTGCTGGTCAACAGTGAGTTCGTGCCGCTTTACAACGGCATTGCCGGGCAACTGACCACTGTCGAGAAGACCCTGCTGCTGACCGATGGCGACGACAAGACTGCCGACTTGCCGGGTCTCGTCGGTGAGTACGAGCGTCTGTTGGCAGCCGCCAGCCCGCATTACACGTTTGCCGATTTCGACGAGAATTCGGTGGCCACCACTTTCTATACCACCGGTACCACCGGTAATCCCAAGGGCGTGTACTTCACCCATCGGCAACTGGTGCTGCACACACTGTCCATGGCCACCACCATGGGTGGCCTGGACAGCATTCGGCTGCTGGGCAACGACGATGTCTACATGCCGATCACGCCGATGTTCCATGTGCATGCCTGGGGTGTGCCCTATGTCGCCACCATGCTCGGGGTCAAGCAGGTATACCCCGGCCGCTACGAGCCGGACATGCTCTGTCGACTGATCAAGGAAGAGAAGGTCAACTTCTCCCATTGCGTCCCTACCATCCTGCAGATGGTGCTCAATGCGCCGGGTGCGCAGGATCATGACTTCGGCGGCATGAAGATGATCATCGGCGGCAGCGCGCTGAATCGTTCCCTGTACGAAGCGGCCAAGGCCCGTGGCATCCAGCTGACCGCCGCCTATGGCATGTCCGAGACCTGCCCGCTGATCTCCTGTGCCTACCTCAACGATGAACTGCGCGCGGGGAGCGAGGACGAGCGCACCACCTATCGGATCAAGGCCGGCATTCCCGTGCCGCTGGTGGAAGCCGCGATCATGGATGCCGACGGCAAATTGCTGCCGAGCGATGGTGAGTCGCAGGGCGAGCTGGTGCTGCGTGCGCCCTGGCTGACCCAGGGCTATTTCCGCGAGGCCGAGAAGGGCGAGGAGTTGTGGGCGCATGGCTGGCTGCACACGGGTGACGTGGCGACCATTGACGGCATGGGCTTCATCGAGATTCGTGACCGCATCAAGGACGTGATCAAGACCGGCGGCGAGTGGATTTCCTCGCTGGAGCTGGAGGATCTGATCAGCCGTCACCCGGTCGTGCGTGAAGTGGCGGTAGTGGGAGTGCCCGATCCGCAGTGGGGAGAGCGCCCGTTCGCATTGCTGGTGCTGCGAGAGGAGCGGGGGCTGGATGCCAAGGGGCTCAAGGAACACCTCAAGCCCTTCGTCGAGCAAGGCCATATCAACAAGTGGGCGATTCCCACGCAGATCGCTCTTGTTACCGAAATTCCCAAGACCAGTGTCGGCAAACTGGACAAGAAGCGCATTCGCATCGAAATCGCTCAATGGCAGGAGGCTGGTAGCGCCTTTCTCTCCACGCTGTGAGGTGCGGAGTGACTGAGCGGTGGAAGTGACTGCTCAGTCAAACAAGCGTTTGGCTTGCTAATTGCTGTTTCCCGTCCATGCTTGGCTAGGTGCAGGGCCTGAAACCTGCGAGCCAGAGTGGCCGGGGGCTGCAAATCACACTTTCGAGGGATCAAGCAGTACCACCCGCTGGCTATAGTCAATGCATCCATAACAAAAAACACATGGAGTAGCGTCGATGACAACAAAAACAACACCCTACTGGCGCCTGGCAAAACTGCCGCTGGCCGTCAGCCTCGCTTCCACCCTGGCCGCTCCGGCATTCGGCGTCACTTTCAACATCGGCGAGATCGAAGGGCAGTTCGACTCATCTTTGTCGGTGGGGGCGAGTTGGTCCACGTCAAAGGCCGATAAAAACCTGATCGGCAAGAATAATGGTGGTGATGGGCTGTCGCAGACGTCTGATGATGCTCACCTGAACTTCAAGCGCGGTGAGACCTTCTCGAAGATCTTCAAGGGTATCCATGACCTTGAATTGAAGTACAAGGACACCGGGGTGTTCGTTCGGGGCAAGTATTGGTATGACTTCGAGCTGAAAGACGAGAGCCGGCTGTTCAAGGACATCGACGACAGTAATCGCAAAGAGGGTGCCAAATCATCTGGCGCTGAAATTCTGGATGCCTTCGTCTACCACAATTACGCCATCGGTAATCAACCTGGCTCGGTTCGTCTGGGTAAACAGGTTGTCAGTTGGGGTGAAAGTACCTTTATCCAGAACAGTATCAATGCGATCAACCCGATTGATGCCGCTGCGTTTCGTCGTCCCGGCGCTGAAATCAAGGAAGGTCTGATTCCGGTCAACATGTTCTATGTCGCCCAGAGCCTGACCGATAACCTTTCCATGGAGGCGTTTTATCAACTGGAGTGGGATCAGACTGTTGTCGACAACTGCGGCACCTTCTTTGCTCAGGCTGATATCGTTGCGGATGGCTGTGATAACAACCTGGCTGTTCTGACAAACCCTGGGGCGGCTACGCTTGCAGTTCTCAATGCCAACTTCGCGGCGGTTCCCGGCTTCAGGCCAATAACGGGAACTAGCGAGGGTGTCATCGTACCCCGTAGCGGTGATCGAGACGCTCGTGACAGTGGTCAATTTGGCGTGGCATTCCGTTATCTGTTTGAACCGCTGGATACCGAGTTCGGTGCTTACTTCATCAACTACCATAGCCGGACGCCAATCTTCAGCGCGACGGCGGCACCGGCCAGTGTCTATACAGTTGCTCCGGGAGCTGGGGCAGCGGCGCCGCTTGTGATTGCAGCAAACTCGAATTATTTCATGGAGTATCCGGAAGATATCCGTCTTTACGGGTTGAGCTTCTCCACCACGCTGCCTACTGGTACTGCATGGTCGGGTGAACTGAGTTATCGGCCGAATGCTCCCGTTCAAATCAACTCTACAGACATCCTTTACGGCGGTGTAAAACTGCTGGGCGGTGCATTTGCTAATGCCTCGCTGGCAAACGGTGCTCAGGGACAAGATCTTCACGGTTACAACCGTAAGGAAATTACTCAGTTCCAAACGACCTTCACTCACTTTTTTGATCAGGTCATGGGGGCTTCACGTCTGACTCTGGTTGGTGAGATTGGTGTTGTACACATCGGAGGCCTGGAGAGTAGTGACAAGGTTCGCTACGGTCGTGATCCCAGCTATGGCCCAGGGCCGTTGCCACCGACTCAGGTAGCTCCTGGCGTCTTCCGCAATACCTGCTCGCAAATTCTTAACGGTAACTCTGGCAAGAATGTCGACCGTTATTGTGAAGACGATGGTTTTGCCACCAGCACTTCCTGGGGGTATCGCGCCCGGGCCATTTGGGACTATCCGAACGCGATCGTTGGCGTGAACCTGCGCCCCAGCGTGTCCTGGTCGCATGATGTCAATGGCTACGGGCCGAATGGCCTGTTCACTGAAGGCGCCAAAGCCGTCAGCCTGGGCCTGGATGCCGATTACCAGAACACCTATACCGCCAGCCTGTCCTACACCAACTTCTTTGACGGCAAGTACAACACCTCGGTTGACCGTGACTTCGTCGCGCTCAGCTTCGGTATGAACTTCTAAGCGGTCGGGAATTTCGAGGAATCATGATGCAAATGAAAACAACAAAAAAACTGTGGCAAAGCGGCGTCCTGACCCTGTCTCTGCTGGCAACCGGCGTGATGGCGGCCGTGTCGCCTGACGAGGCGGCCAAGCTGGGCACGACCCTGACCCCGCTGGGTGCGGAAATGGCCGGCAACGCCGATGGTTCGATCCCGGCCTGGACGGGTGGTCTGCCGACCAACGCCGGTGCCGTCGATCCGCGTGGCTTCCTGGCCGACCCGTTCGCCAGCGAGCAGCCGCTGTTCACCATCACCGCGCAGAACGTCGAGCAGTACAAGGACAAGCTGACCCCCGGCCAGCTGGCCATGTTCAAGCGCTATCCGGAAAGCTACAAGATGCCGGTCTTCCCGACCCACCGTTCGGCGACCGTGCCGGCGGCGGTGATCGCGGCGGCCAAGCAGAACGCCGTCAACACCAAGATGGTCGAGGGTGGTAACGGTCTGGAGAACTTCCAGACTGCCAACCCCTTCCCGATCCCGCAGAACGGTCTGGAAGCGATCTGGAACCACATCACCCGTTACCGCGGTGGCAGCGTGCGTCGTCTGGTGACCCAGGCGACCCCGCAGCCGAACGGTTCCTACTCGCTGGTCTACTTCCAGGACGAGTTCACCTTCCGTGATGCGCTGACCGACTTCGATCCGAGCAAGGAAAGCAACGTGCTGTTCTACTTCAAGCAGCGCGTGACCGCTCCGTCGCGTCTGGCCGGTAACGTGCTGCTGGTGCACGAGACCCTCAACCAGGTGAAGGAGCCGCGTCTGGCGTGGCTGTACAACGCCGGCCAGCGTCGTGTGCGTCGTGCTCCGCAGGTGTCCTATGACGGCCCGGGTACCGCCGCTGACGGTCTGCGTACCTCCGACAACTTCGACATGTACAACGGTGCGCCGGATCGTTACGACTGGAAGCTCGAAGGCAAGAAGGAAATCTACATTCCTTACAACGCCTACAAGCTGGACTCGCCCAGCCTGAAGTACTCCGACATCATCAAGGCCGGCCACATCAATCAGGATCTCACTCGTTACGAGCTGCACCGCGTCTGGCACGTGACCGCCACCCTGAAGTCTGGCGAGCGTCATATCTATGCCAAGCGTGACTTCTACATCGACGAGGATACCTGGCAAGCCGCTCTGATCGACCACTACGACGGTCGTGGCACCCTGTGGCGCGTAGCCGAGGCGCATGCTCAGTACTACTACGACAAGCAAGTGCCGTGGTACACCGTTGAAACCCTGTACGACCTGCTGTCCGGTCGCTACCTGGCCCTGGGTATGAAGAACGAGGAGAAACAGGCCTACGACTTCAACTACAAGGCTGCTGGCAGCGACTACACCCCGGCCGCTCTGCGTCAGGCCGGCGTTCGCTGAAACGCTGTAGTGCAACACGAAGAAGCCGGCCTAGTGCCGGCTTCTTCGTTTCCCGGGTAGGGTGCGCTGTGCGCATCGGGAGTATTGACGCCTGACCGATTGGCATTGGCCCCGGCTTTTTCGTTACGGACTGTAGCCGAGGCTTCAAATGGCCATGGCAAGTCGATAGGCTGAGCCGGATCGTGCCCGCTGTTGCCTACAGAAGACTTCCAAGAATCGGCCGATGACAGACCTTTCTCGCTCGTCAGGTTTTCCCTACATGCCGGCTACGCCGGTCGAGGCGCGTTTCTATCGTCCGCCGCTACCGGCAGGGCATATGTCACGGCCTCGTTTGTGCGAGCGCCTCGAAGAGGGCTTGCAAGGTCGCCTGCTGCTGGTTTCCGCTCCGGCGGGGTTCGGTAAAAGCTCGTTGGCCATCGAATTCTGCGAGCGCCTGCCTGCTCACTGGCGCAGCCTGTGGCTGGGGCTCAGCGAGCGTGATCACGACCCGGGTCGTTTCCTCGAGCGCCTGCTACAGGGGTTGCAGCAGTTCTATCCGACCTTGGGGGAGGAGGCGCTCGGCCTGTTGAAGATGCGTCAGCGCCATCAACCCTTCGCGTTCGAACAATGGCTCGATGGTTTGCTTGATGAGTTGGCCGACGAACTGGATGATGGCCAGCCGCTGTTGCTGGTGCTGGATGACTACCATCTGGCCCAGGGGCCGGTGCTCGACCGCTGCTTGCAGTTCTTCCTCAACCACTTGCCACCCGGGGTGCTGCTGCTGGTGACCAGCCGCCAGCGACCAGACTGGCATCTGGCGCGCTTGCGCCTGTCACGCCAGTTGCTGGAGCTCAATGAGCAGGATCTGCGCCTGACCGCTGCCGAACTGGATGCCTTGCTGACGAGCCAGGGGGCTCACCTGGGGCAGCAGCAGGTGGCCGGTATCCTCCAGCGTAGCGAGGGCTGGGTCGCAGGGTTGCGCCTGTGGCTGCTGGCGGCAGAGGCGCATGAGGACGGCGCGGGGGAGGGGCTGGAACTGCATGGCGGGGAGGGCCTGATCCGCGAGTATCTGCTGGAGGAGGTCATCGAGCGTCAGCCTTCCGAGGTGCAGCAGTTCCTTTATGACACCGCCTGTCTGGAGCGCTTTTGCGCCGAGTTGTGCGACGCGGTACGCGACAGTCGTGACAGCGCTGCGATCATTCGGCAGTTGCAGGCCAACCAGGTGTTTCTGGTGCCGCTCGATGAGCACGGGCACTGGTTTCGCTATCACCACCTGTTTTCCGATCTGCTCAATGCCCGCCCGGACGATGGCATGAGTCGCTCACGCAGCAGCGCCCATCTGCGCGCATGCCGCTGGTTCACCGCGCAGGGAATGCTCGATGCCGCGATCGAGCAGGCATTGCTGGCCGGTCAGTCCGATGTCGCTGCCAGCCTGGTGCAGAACCTTTCCGAGGAGCAGATGCTGGCGGAGCAGAACATTGCCATGCTGCTGCGCTGGAAGGCCAACCTGCCGGATGATCTGCTGGTCAGCACGCCGCGGCTGATCATGCTCTATGGCTGGGCGTTGGCCCTGGCCTGCCAACTGGATGCGGCGCAGGAACTGCTCGATCGCCTGGAGCGTTTCCTGCCGGCGGCGGACGCCTCCGCCCAACGCAGTCTGCTTGCGCAGTGGCAGGCTCTGGACGGAGTCATCGCCCGTGGCCGTGGTGACGGTGCGCGTGCCGAGCAGCAGTGCAGCGAGGCATTGGGCGGTTTGCCGGCCGATCGTTACGGCCCGCATTTCATGTGCCTGTCGGCATTGGCCAATCTGGCCATGGCGCGGGGTGACCTGTGGCGTGCCCGCGGTCTGAACCGCGATGCGCTGGAGTTGGCTCAGCGCATCGAGAATCCCATGCTCGAAGCGCTGGCACATTACGAGCGGGCGCGAGTGCTGCAAGCTCGAGGTGAGGTGCTGCGTGCCTTGAGCGAGGTGCGCCAGGGGCTGGCACGGGTGCAGGGGCTGGCGCCGCAGCGCAGTTACTCGGTGCGTGCGCGCCTGACGCTGTTCGAAGGGTATCTGCTCAGCCTGCGTCTGCAACCGCAGGCGCCGGAGCGGCTGCGCGCGGGCATCAATGAGGCCAGGGCCTGTCGCGATGTCGGCGTGGTGGTGGGCTATTGCGTGCTGGCCAGCCTCGAGGGGCGTGACGGGCGTCCGGCCGAAGCCTTCGCCCTGCTCGGTGAGGCCGAGCGCCTGATGCATGTCTGGGATGTGCCGGCGATCTACTACCTGGCGATGATCACGCTGATCAAGTGCGAACTCTGGATGCGTCAGGGACAGATCGAACTGGCCGCCGCCTGGTTACCGCAACTGGACGAAACCTATGGTGCCCAGGGGCGCGCTCTGGCGCCCGAGCTGCATCCGCAACTGGCCTTGCATATCGACTTGCAGCAGGCTGCGCTGGAGCGGCAGCAGGGCCAGATCGACGCGGCCGAGCGGCGCCTGCGGGCGTTGCATCAGCGTGCTCAGGGGCAGGGTGGGCAACTGGTCGGCCTGATGGCCCAGGCACAACTGGCTCAATTGTTGCGCCAGACCGGTCGCGAGCGCGAGGCGCAGCAACAGCTCGATGCTTGTCTGGACGAGGCGGAAGGCGGTGCGCTGCTGCCCTTCATCGAATTGATTCACCACCAGCCGCAGTGGTTGCGTGAGCGTTTGCTGGCGCGCCCATCCTGCCAGGTGGGGGACGCACTGCTCGGCCATCTTCCGGTTGTCGGACAGCGCCCCGGCGCAGCGCCCACGGCGGAGCCGGAACCGCTGGCCGAGAAACTCAGCAGCCGCGAACTGGCGGTGCTGCAACTGATCGCTGGCGGCTGTTCCAACCAGGAAATCAGCGAGCGGCTGTTCATCTCCCTGCACACGGTCAAGACTCATGCCCGGCATATCAATAGCAAGCTTGGCGTCGAGCGGCGCACTCAGGCGGTTGCTCGTGCCAAGGCGCTCGGTCTACTGCGTTGAGGTCGGCAGTGACAGATCCAGTGGCGGGGCCTCGATCGCCGGCACCACTGGCTGCGCCAGCTTGGTTCGCACATCCTGGTGGATCATCTGCAGCACCGGCAGCAGGGCAGCCATGTCCTGGCCAACCTGGGGGTAGCGGTGCCCGGTGGAAAGCCCTTCGATACGCGTCAGCAACTGCGCCTGTACATCGGCGGGCAGGTGAACGAACAGTTCCGGCAGTTGCTGGCTCAGCTCGGCGCTGTACAGCAGCAGCTCGTCGCGGCCAAAGGCCTGGGTCAGTTCCAGGTAGTCGAGGGCACTGCTGCTGAGCATCGCGGCGGCGGCCTTGGTTTCCTGCAGACCTTGCAGGCGAACCGGATTGCTCTGCTCGCTCTGTGACAGCGTCATCCAGAATTCGGTGGTGAGGGTAAAAAAAGAATGGCCTGCTGGCGCAGCGAATGGCTCATCAGGCCAAGGGCTTCGGCAGCGTAGGGCTGCTGTTTGGCACGAAAGTCGAAATACAGCCGCATCAGCTCCTTTAGCTCGAACAGGACTTCACGTGCCTCGTTCTGCCGCAGTTCCAGCGGGGCGTAGATGTTCAGCTGCGGACGGAAATTGTCCGGCGATACCATGCGCTGGTAGATCGGCCCGGTGAACTCGCCGCTGCGTCGCGGCAGAGCATTGGCCTGTGAGCTGTCGATTTTCTCCAGCGCCTCGCGCAATTGCCGGTAATCGCCACTGCGCCACTGCTTGTGGATATCCGGAATGCGCTGGCCGAGATAGAACAGCTCGGCCGCACCCGCCGGCGGCAGCCAGACCAGCAAAAGGATGGCCAGCGGCCAGAACAGGCGACGTGCTAGGGTGAGCGACACGATGAATATCCGCGGCTAGAGGCGGCTCCAGAGTACTCAGCTCGGGGCCTCGCGTCACCCGCGCCTTGGTTGGGAGTGCAGCATGCACGAGTTGGCCGGACACGGTGCGATACAGGCGGTATTCGAAGACCTGGGCGGCTATGGCGCGCTCGCCTCGCAGCAGGGCACAACGGCCGTGGGGCCACTGGTCGGTCATCTGCAGCGCACCCATATCCAGCTGGCAGCCATCACGGTGTTCGCACGCAAGGGGCTGGAGCAGGCGACCGTGAACGACCTGCTGGAGGCGGCGCAGGTATCGCGGCGTACCTTCTACAAGTACTTCGCCAACAAGATGGAGGTACTCGAGGGCATCTACCAGACTTCGGTGTTACTGCTGCTCGCGCGTTTTCGCGAGATGCAGCAGGTCGCCGGAAGCCCGCAGGCCTGGCTGCGCGCCATGGTCGGGCGTTTTTTCGATTACCACCTGGCGGTCGGGCCGATCATCCGCCTGATGCAGGAGGAGGCGCTGCGTGCGCAATCTCCTCTGGCCGCCCATCGCCAACGGGCACATCAGGAGATGTTGCGATTGCTGGTCGAGCGCCTGGAGCCGGAGCTGGCACCGCGTGACCCTCTGGCCTACCAGGCGCTGATCTGGGCGCTCGAGGCGGCCTCCCTCGATCTGCTCGGGCGTAGCGCCAGCAGGGAGGAAATCGAAAGAGCCAAGGCCGTACTGGCCGATCTGCTGATCGCCTCGCTGTGCCCGCGTGCCTGAGTGCCTCGTGCGGCTGGATGAAGCGGGAACAGACCCAAGGTTGGGCGGTGTTCGGCCTGTCGTCGTGTTCTGATCGAGGGCACTCCAACAAGAATCGAGGTACCGCGCATGACCGCCAACAGTCTGTCCCTGCAACCGCCGCTGGCCGCCGGTTTTGCCCGCCTGGGCTTCGGTGCGCTACCACTGGAGCGTCTCAAGGGACGCTACGGCAATGCGGCCGAAGGCTCGCGCTATATCGAGCTCGACGGCTTCAACATCCACTATCGCGACGAGGGCAGCCGCGACAAACCGGCACTGGTGATGATTCACGGGGTGGTGGCCTCGTTGCACACCTGGGATGCCTGGGTACAGGCCTTCGCCGCTGACTACCGCATCATTCGCTTCGATGTGCCGGGCTTCGGCCTGACCGATCCTGCGCGCGACGGTCAGTATTCCGCCGAGCGAATGATCCGCGTGCTCGGTCTGCTGCTCGATTACCTGCAGGTAGACAAGGCGGATATCGCCGGTAACTCGCTGGGTGGGTATATCGCCTGGAACTTTGCCCTGGCGCAGCCGCAGCGGGTCGGCAAGCTGGTGCTGATCGATCCGGCCGGTTACCACATGAGCAAGGTGCCCTGGATGATCGCCGCTGCGGCACTGCCCGGGGCCACCCTCGCCATGCCGATGTGGATGCCGCGTGCGCTGATCGCCCAGGGCATTCGCGAGGTCTATGGCGATCCGGGGCGGATCAGGCCGGGGGTGGTCGATCGTTACTACGACCTGTCGCGCAGGCCGGGGAATCGTCGCGGCATGATGGACATCTTCCGTATCCTCTTGCAGGTCAACAGGCAGGAACTGCATGCCACGCCGCAGCGTGTGGCGCAGATCAAGGCGCCGACCCTGCTGATGTGGGGCGAGCGTGATCGCTGGATTTCACCCCGGCACGTGCCGCTGTGGCAGCGAGATCTGCCGGGGATTCAGGTCAGGGTCTACCCGGGTGTCGGGCATATCCCCATGGAGGAGATTCCCGAACAGAGTGCAGCCGATGCCATGCGCTTCCTGAAGGGCTGACGTGAAGACGACGCAGCCCGGATGAACCGGGCTGCGTCGCAGGGTGCGCCGTGCGCACCAGGGGGATATCGATTCTTGGGAGAATGCTGAAACAGCCGTCATCACTCGCTGCGCTTGCCCTGTTCGGGCCGCACTGACGTGCGTTCAGCGCGAGCGCTGTCCCGCCGGGAAATCATCCAGAACCTGCGAACGCCCCGAGCTCCCGCCTTCGCGGGCGTGACGATGAATGACTTTCTCGGAACATCCCTGGCGCGCTGCCGTTCAGGCAGCGCTGGCCTGGGCCTGTGGCGCGCCGTCGAACTCTTCGCGAGTGGCGTAGAGCAGAGCCAGGTTGTCGTGCTCCCAGGGATGGAAGTCATCCTTGAAGAAGTCCAGATAGGTGCGGATCAGTGGGCGGAACACACCTTCCCTGCCCCACATCCAGCGAATGCCGTCGCGCCACACCCGCCAGTTCCACAGCAGGCCGTCGACCTTGAGCATGTGCACCAGACCGCGTGTGGTGTCGAGGACGAAGAAAAAGGTGCCCATGAGCATTGCCCGGCGCAGCAGCTTGCGGCTGCCGCATACCTGGTTGTAGACATCGAAGGCCACCGCCTTGTGCTCGGTTTCCTCCAGCGCATGCCAGCGCCACAGACGTACCAGGGTCGGATGGGCGTCGGCCATGTACTGACGGTTCTTCAGCAGGCCGTCGGCCATGATCGCGGTGATGTGTTCCAGCGCGGCCGTTGCGGCCAACTGGCGCTGTGGCGAGAACTTCTTCTGGGTATAGCGGATGCGCGCACGTGCCCGCTTTTCGATGCGTTCGACGTCGTAGCCCAGGTCGCGCAGGCGCTGACTGTACTCCAGGTGTTCACGGCTGTGGTGGCCTTCCTGGCCGATGAAGCCGCGAATCTGCTCCTTGAGGCGTGGGTCGTCGATACGGTCGCGGAACTGGCGCACCGAATCGATGAAAAAACGCTCACCGTCGGGAAACAACACCGACATGGCATCGAACAAGTGGGTCTTGAAGGCGTCGCCGCCGTTCCAGTGGCGCGGCAACGGATTGGGCAGATCGAAATCCATGTGCCTGGGGCGAATCTGCAAACCTTCCGGTGTGGTGCTGGCCATGAGGGCTCCCTTGCGCTGTTTGACTGGCAGTCACTATGGGCCGGGTTCGCACGGGGGCACAGGTTCGTAACAGCCAAGGTGGCGGTCATATCCGGCCAATGCGATTTTCCAATGAAAAGTTGGGGTAGGAGGCAAGACGCCAACACCCATGTGCCGGGTTAAGGTTCGTGGTGAGGACGGTCATTTGCGGCCATCCGCTCAGAACGACAAGACCATGAAGCAATCCCTGAACTTCACTGCCGAACTGGTGCCGGTCGCCTATGCCGAGGCGTTGCTGGCGCTGGCCGAGGAGCTGGGACGCGAGCGTGGCGAGCTGTTCGCCCTGGCGCGGGTACGCCCCGAGATACTTGGCAGCCCCAACGGTCGTTTGTCCTTTCTCGATTTCCACCTACTGACCCAGGCCGCGCTGGAGCACTGCGCCGAGCCGGCGCTCGGGCTGGTGCTGGGGCAGAGGCTGAATGTCTCTACCCACGGCATCCTCGGTTATGCGGTGCTGTCCAGTGCCAACCTGGGCAAGGCTTTGCAGTTCGCGTTGAGGTACTACCGCGTGCTTGGCCTGGCTTTCGAGTTGGAGCTGGTGGAGCAGGGGAAGGACATGGAGTTGCGTGCGGTCGAGTCCTTTCCCATGGGGCCGCAGTCGCGTTTCGCCGCCGAGGGGCTGCTGACCAGCATCCACACCATCGCCCGCTTTCTGCTCGGCGAGGCGTTGCAGGGGCTCGCCGTTGGTTTTGCCCATGCAGCCCCGGACTATGCCGAGCGCTATACCGAGGTTTTTGGCGTGGCGGCGCAGTTCGAGCAGCCGTATCACTGGCTGCGGCTGCCGCGGCATTACCTGGATCGGCCCATGGCCCTGGCCAACCCGGCCACCGTGCAGATGTGCGAGCAGCAGTGCGAGGCACTGCTGGCCAGTCTGGATGTGCAGGATGGCCTGCTGACCCGCCTGCGTCGCCTGCTGCTGGCACGGCCGGGCGAGTTCCCCGATCTGGAGAGCGCCGCGAGCGCACTGCACACCAGTGGCCGCAGCCTGCGCCGGCACCTGGCGAAGATGGGCACCAGCTATCAGCAGGTGCTCGACGAGGTACGCAAGCGCCTGGCCCTGCAATACCTCACCACCACGCATCTGCCGCTGTATGAAATCGCTCATTTGCTGGGCTTCAGTGATCCGTCCAACTTCCGCCGTGCATTCCGCAAGTGGACGGGTAAACTGCCAGGCGATTATCGAAACGAGGCCTCCTGATGAGTACCGCCGAACGCCCCGCCCTGATCCGCGAAACCTTCCCCGTCGGGCCTTTGCAGTGCAACTGCACCATCATTGGCGACCCGCTGACGAAAAAGGCCATCGTGGTCGATCCGGGCGGCAACCCTGACCTGATCATGGCGCGCCTTGAGGCGCACGGTCTGAAGGTGGTGAGCATCATCCACACCCATGCCCATCTCGATCATTTCCTTGCCTCGGGGCAGATGAAGGAGAAGACGGGCGCCACCCTGCATCTGCACAAGGAGGATCAGTTCCTCTGGGACAATCTGGAGATGCAGTGCAGCATGTTCGGCGTGCCCTACACGCCCGTGCCGGCGCCTGATCGCTGGCTGGCCGATGATGAGGCGCTGGCCTGTGGTTGCGGCGTGGCGCTGCATACGCCTGGTCATACGCCGGGGTCGATGAGCTTCTGGTTCGAGGACGCCAAATTGCTGATCGCCGGTGACACCCTGTTCCGTCGAGGTATCGGCCGTACCGACCTGTGGGGCGGTGACTACGCCACCATCGAACGTTCGATCAGGCAGCGTCTGTACAAACTGGACGAGGATGCCACCGTGGTCACCGGTCACGGCCCCGATACCCGTCTGGGAGACGAGATGCGCGAGAACCCCTTTATTCGTGCGTGACAGGGCACTAATGGCGGGCCGAGGACTCAAAGAGCCATCACCCATCGTTCATGGAGATGCCTTCATGTTCCGCCTTTCCCTGATTGCCCTGTGCTCTTCTGCGCTGCTGCTGAGCGGCTGCGCCTCGCAGAATCCCTATGACCAGAGCGCGCCGAGCTCCAACCGCACCGCCACTTACGGCGGTATTGGCGCACTGGCCGGTGCTGCTGCTGGGGCGCTGATCAACCATGACAACCGTGGCAAGGGTGCGTTGATCGGTGCTGCCGTGGCCGGTGCGGCAGCGGCAGGCTACGGTTACTACGCCGACAGGCAGGAAGAGGAACTGCGCCGCAGCATGCAGGGCACGGGGGTCGAGGTACAGCGTCAGGGCGATGTGATCCAGCTGATCATGCCGGGCAACATCACCTTCGCCACCGATTCCGCACAGATCGCCAGCAGCTTCTACCAACCGCTGAACAACCTGGCCAACTCCTTCCGCCAGTACAACCAGAACAGCATCGAGGTCGTTGGGCATACCGACAGCACCGGCTCGCACAGTCACAACATGGGGCTGTCGCAGCGGCGCGCGCAGAGTGTGGCCGATTACCTGCTGGCGCAAGGTGTCGATCCGAGTCGCGTGAGTACCCGTGGCATGGGGCCGGATCAGCCTGTTGCGAGCAACGCCACAGCCGAGGGGCGGGCACAGAACCGCCGTGTGGAGGTGACGCTGCGACCGCTGCCTGGCGTGCAGTGAGGCTGGTCGATCGGGCGGATCCGCTCTGCATCGCAGTCTGGCGACGCGTCGGCTGACAAGCTGGCGCGGAACTTCGGGGCACTCAGGGGGCTCGAAGTCTGCGGCATGTCTGCCCGATACCAGAAGAAATCCTAAGGAAGTCCTATGAAGACCAGGCGTAATCTGATCGCTGCAACTGCGGTCATGGCCATGCTGGCCGGCTGTACCACCAACCCCTACACCGGTGAGCAACAGGCCGGCAAGGCGGGTGTCTACGGCGGTGTTGGCGCTGTCACCGGTGCGGTGATCGGTGCTGCCACCTCGAGCAAGAAGGATCGCGCCAAGGGTGCCCTGATCGGTGCGGCCGTCGGTGGCGCTGCCGGTGGCGGTTACGGTTATTACGTCGATACCCAGGAAGCCAAGCTGCGTCAGACCCTGCAAGGCACCGGTGTGCAGGTTCAGCGCAATGGCGACGACCTGAAACTGATCATGCCGGGCAACATCACCTTCGGCAGTAACTCGGCGGATATCGCCAGCAGCTTCTATCCGACCCTCAATTCGCTGGTGCTGGTGTTCAAGGAGTTCAACAAGAACGGCGTTAACATCGTGGGGCACACCGATAGCACCGGCTCACAGGAGCTCAACCAGAGCCTGTCCCAGCGTCGCGCGCAGAGCGTGGCCAATTACCTGACTGCCAATGGCGTGCCGGGTCAGCGCATTTCCGCCTACGGTGCCGGCCCCAGCCAGCCGATCGCCAGCAACGCCAACGAAGCCGGGCGGGCCCAGAACCGTCGTGTCGAGATCAACCTGCGGCCGCTTTGAGCCTGTTTCGGCGTGATTGAAAGCCCCCGTTCTCGGGGGCTTTTCACAACCGCTTGTCGTGTCCCCTCTGGCAAAAGGCCAGCCTTGCAAAACCTGACTAGACTGCTTGCTGTGGTTCTGCGAAGTCCGCATGCGGATGGCCCGTGCGCGTTGGTTCTGGATGACCGAGGGAGTGCAAATGGACGACAGAGCTGTCGAGCGGCCGCCCAGGCCCTGGATACCGCTACTGGTTGCTTCATCTCTGCTGTTCGCGCTGGGAGGTCTGATCTTCTGGCAGTGGAGCGTGCTTCAGGAGCGCGAGCGCGAAGACAATCAGCACCGTTTTCAGCTCGAGGCGCAGGATATTGGCCAGCGCGTCTTGACGCGCATGCAGGCCTACGAAATGGTTCTGCGTGGCGTGTCCGGGCTGATGACCGGCAGCGAACAGGTGTCTCCTGTGGAGTGGGAGCGCGCACTGGGACCAGTTGCAATTGCAGGATCGTTACCCTGGCATCCAGGCTGTCGCCTGGTCACGCTATCTGACCCCCGAGCAGTTGCCTGACTTCCGTGCCGAGGCTCTTGCGCAAGGACGCCTCGATTACCAGATATTCCCGACCGAAGAGCGCGAGCATTATCTGCCCATCGATTACGTCAGCCCCATGGATTGGCGTAACAGGCGAGTGCTGGGTTTCGACATGCTCAGTGAAGCGACCCGTCAGGACGCCATCGAGCGCAGTATCGAGAGCGGTGAAGCCAGCCTGAGCGGGCCGGTGGTGCTGCGCCAGGAGATCGATGTCAACGTGCAGCAGGGCGTGCTGCTGTTCCTTCCGGTCTTCCGTCCGGGGGTGCCGCTCAACACCGTCGAGCAGCGCCGCTCGGCCCTGCTGGGAGTGGTGCATGGAGCTTTTCGCAGCCATGACCTGATGGAGGGCATCCTCGGTTCCCAGACCCGCCGTTTCGATATCGTGCTGACGGATCTGAATGCGTCTGACACTGATCTGCTAAGGGGTGAAACCCACGCCAACGGCTGGACGCCGCATTTTCGTACTCACCTGGAGTTGCCGTTATACGGTCGGGTCTGGGGGCTCAATGTGATCGGCACCCTCGAGTACGAACGCGGCCTGGTCGATCGTACGAGTACCCTGGGCTTGTGGGCCGGCCTTGCTGCGACGCTGCTGCTGGCGCTTCTGGTTGGCGGTTATCTCTATCAGCGTGAGCGCAAGCTCCATTTCAGCGAAAGAGCTGCATCCGAGCTGCAGGAGCGCGAAGAGCGCTTTCGTTTGCTGGTCGAGCGGCTGCCTGTCGCTACCTTGCTGTGTGATGCCAAGGGACGTATCGAAATGGCCAACCGCAGTGCAGCCGAGCTGTTCGACTGCACGCTCAACGCCCTGTTGGGTGAGACCATATTGCGTGTGTTGCCCAGTATCGAGTCTCCGCAGGATTTGCTGGAGCAACTGAGCGAGAGCGACGAGCGCATCGTGCGAACGCTGCGTGGCGATTCGATCCCGGTGAGCATCAGCCTCAATCCGCTGCACGAGGGCAGCAATTATCTGATCAACCTGGTCGATCTGCGCGCACGCAAGGTGGCGGAGGAGCGTTTCCGCCTGGTGGTGGAGGCCTCGCCCAATGCCATCGTGCTGGTGGACGGCCTTGGCCGCATCGCCATGGTCAATCGCCAGACCGAGCTGCTGTTCGGCTATGAGCGGCAGACGCTGCTCGGCGAACCGGTGGAGATGCTTCTGCCGGCGCCACAGCGTGGCAGCCATGTGGCGTTGCGCCGTGGCTACCAGGCGATGCCCGAACAGCGCCGCATGGGCGGTAATCGTGAACTCTTCGGCCTGCACCGCGAAGGCAAGATGATTCCGCTGGAGGTCGGTCTGTCGCCGATTCGCAGTGGTGACGAAAGCCTGGTGCAGGCGGTGATCATCGACATCAGCGAACGCAAGTCGGCCGAGCAGAAACTGCGTGAGCAGGCCGAGCAGTTGCTGTTGGCCAACCGCTACAAGTCAGAATTCCTCGCCAACATGTCCCATGAGTTGCGTACGCCGCTCAACAGTATCCTCATTCTCAGCGATCAACTGCGCCAGAACCTGGCAGGCAACCTCACCGAGAAGCAGACCAAGCATGCCGATATCGTGCATCGCGCGGGGAGCGACCTGCTGCAACTGATCAACGACGTGCTCGACCTGGCCAAGGTCGAGTCCGGGCGCATGCAGCTCAAGCTCGAGCCCATCAACGTGCAGGACGTGCTGGTTGAACTGGATGCCAGCTTGCGGCCAATGGCCGAGATCAAGGGCTTGCGTCTGCATACCCAGGTCGAGGCCGGAGTGCCGAGGGTTATCCACACTGACCGTGTGCGCCTGCACCAGATCTTGCGCAACCTGCTGTCCAACGCGCTGAAGTTCACCGACCAGGGTGAGGTGACGTTGAGTGTGAGCAGCCAGGGGCGCCAGGAAGATGACCGCGAGCTGCTGTGTTTCTCCGTCCGTGATACGGGTATCGGTATCGACCCGGCTCAGCACGAGCAGGTTTTCCAGGCCTTCCAGCAGATCGATGGCTCTACCAGCCGGCGCTTCGGCGGTACCGGACTGGGCCTGGCCATCACCCGCCAACTGGTGCTGGCGCTGGATGGCGACATCAAACTGCAAAGTGCGCCCGGACAGGGCTCTACCTTCATCGTGCGCCTGCCGGTGCAGACGTCGACGATCACCGCCGAAGCGCCCGTGGAGGGGCCGCAGCGAGCCGGCGACGGGCCGCCGCTTCTGATCATCGAGGACGACGCCAACTTCGCCGCAGTGATCGCCGAGGAAGCCCACGCCCATGGTTTTTCCAGCGTGCACTGCCGCACCGGCTTGCAGGCGCTGGGGGTGTTGCAGCAGGAGTCGTTCAACGCCGTGATCCTCGACATCCTGCTGCCGGATCTCAGTGGCTGGCAGCTGTTTCGCCGTTTGCGCGCACAGCCAAGCCATCGCTATACGCCGGTGCACATCATCTCGTGCGTGCCGCAGCCGGCAGGCTGGAACGACGATGGAACGCGTTACCTGGTCAAGCCCATTGGCCGCGATGAGCTGGAGCAGGTGTTCCTCGAGTTGCAGCATGGCGCGGCGCAGGAGCAGGCATTGCTGCTGGTCGAGGATGTCGAGGTGGAGCGTGAGCACTACCGCGAACAACTGGCCAGCCTGGGCTTCCAGGTGACGGCTTGTGCCAACGGCGACGAGGCGCGCATTGCCTATATGCAGGGGCAGTTCTGCGCTCTGGTGGTCGACCTCGATCTGCCGGATCAGGATGGTTTCGCCTTGCTCGACAGCCTGAACCAGATGCGCCCGCTGCAAGGCACGCGCATCGTGATCAATACCGGGGTGGACGTCAACCAGCAGACGTTGCAGCGCCTGCGTCGCTACAGCGCCGTAGTGGTGCGCAAGCATGGCGACGATACCGAGGCGCTCGGCCAGGCCGTGCAGGGGTTCCTGGGGGATGTGCGCTCACCCGCGCCGGCGCATCCACGGGGCAACCCGCTGCTGGGGCGACGCATCCTGCTGGTGGACGATGATGTACGTAACGTCTACGCACTGACCGCCCTGCTCGATGAGGTGGGGTTGCGCGTCAGCTCGGCGAAGGATGGGGTCGAGGCCATTGCTGCTTATCAGCGTGACACCTTCGATCTGATCCTGATGGACATGGCCATGCCCAACATGGATGGCTACACCGCTACGCGTCTGCTCAAGCAGGAGCATGGTTGCGAGATTCCGATCATCGCCCTGACGGCCCATGCGATGAAGGGGGATCGCGAGAAATGCATCACCGCCGGCGCGGACGATTACATGGCCAAGCCAATCAAGCGTGACGAGTTGCTGGCGCTGCTGGAGCGTTGGTTGAGCATGCCGTCCGTGTCGTCCGGCAGCAATGATCTAACCTGATAACAGGAGTTACCGGTGCAAGGGCAAAAGGACAGGGGAGTGATTATGGCCCAGGCGCAGAGCAAGACCGTCGCCTTACCCGCCAAGCAGGTATTGCTGGTGGTGGATGACCGTGCCGAGAATCTTGAGGCCATGCAGGCGTTGCTCGAGGACGGTGAGTGGGAGCTGCGTTGCGCCAGCTCGGGTGAGGAGGCCTTGCGTTGCCTGCTGGAAGAGGATGTCGGCCTGGTGCTGCTGGACGTGCAGATGCCCGGTATGGACGGTTTTGAAGTTGCCCGCCTGATGCGTGGTAACCCGCGTACACGACTGACGCCGATCATCTTCGTTTCGGCCATCTCGCAGACCCATGACGCGGTACTTCGTGGCTACAGCACCGGCGCCGTCGATTTCGTCCTCAAACCCTTCGATCCCACGGTGCTGCGG
The DNA here is from genome assembly GCA_045291465.1 of Ectopseudomonas oleovorans. Lineage (GTDB taxonomy): Bacteria > Pseudomonadota > Gammaproteobacteria > Pseudomonadales > Pseudomonadaceae > Aquipseudomonas > Aquipseudomonas oleovorans_B. The sequence goes on from CP152345.1 coordinate 1,564,342, forward strand.
CACAAGATTCAAAGCCTGCTGGAGCATGAGCACAATCGCTGTGAGTTGCAGCAGCTCTCGCAACAGCTCGAGCGGGCACGGGCCTTCAATGCCTCGGTACTGTCCAATGCTGCCGAAGGCATCATGGTGGTCGGCGAGGATGGCCGTATCCAGTTCGCCAATCCGGCCATGGCGCAGATGCTCGACGGTGATGTCGCCGACCTCGAAGGTGCCGAGCTGCTGTCTTTCCTGAAGGCCCCCGTGGTCGAGGATGGCTGGCAGCGTTCGGAGTTCTTCCTGCACTTCAAGCGTGAGGCCACCTATCGCGTGCATGAGGCCATGATGCGTACGCTCAAGGGCGGCTGCATACCCGTGGCGTTGTCCTGTTCACCGTTGCCACGCGTGCAGCGCGCCATGGTGGTCATCGCGCTGGACATGTCCGTGGTGCGCAACCTGCACGCCCAACTCGAATCGCAGGCGGTGACCGATTCGCTCACCGGTCTGCTCAATCGCCGTGGTTTTCACCAGGCGCTGGAGTCGTCGCTGGCGCGCATCGAGCGCAGTGGCCAGCGTGTCGCGGTGCTCTATCTGGATCTCGACGGCTTCAAGCGGATCAACGATTCGCTCGGCCATGATGTGGGTGATCAGCTGTTGCGCCGAGTGGGCGAGCAACTCAAGGCCTGTCTGCGTCCCTATGACAGCCTGGCGCGTATCGGCGGTGACGAATTCACGGCATTGCTGGACAACCTCGGCCATCCGGAGGATGCCGCCAAGGTGGCGGAGAAGCTGATCGAGCTGGTTTCGGTGAGGCATACCCTCGATGGTGTGGACTTCACCCTTGGCGCCAGCGTCGGCATCGCCTGTTTTCCCGAGTGCGGGCAGAGCGTCGAAGGGCTGCTGCGCTCGGCCGACATGGCGATGTACGAGGCCAAGCGCGCCGGACGCCAGCAATACCGTTTCTTCTCGCCGGAGATGAATGGCCGGGCGCGTTCGCGGCTGATGCTCGAGGAGAGCTTGCGCCACGCCATCGAGAACGATGACTTCGTGCTGGTCTATCAGCCCCAGTTTCAGCTGGGAACCGGGCGCCTGCGCGGGTTCGAGGCATTGCTGCGCTGGCAGCATCGGGTCGCCGGTACGGTGGCGCCCAACGTGTTCATTCCGCTGCTGGAGGAAACCCGGCTGATCAACCGCCTCGGGGAGTGGATCTTCCGCGAAGGCGCGCGGCAACTCGCCGCCTTCAAGCGTCAGTTCGGTGATGAGCTGGTGCTCAGCCTCAATGTCAGCCCGGTGCAGTTCGGCATGCCGCAGTTGGTCACGGAGCTGCAGCGTGCCCTGGAAGCTCATGGGCTCAAACCCAGCCAGCTGGAAGTGGAGGTCACCGAAAGTGCGCTCATGCAGGATCTGGAGCTGACCCAGGCGCAACTGCGCCATCTGCGGGAGCTTGGGGTGAAGATCGCCATCGACGATTTCGGTACCGGCTATTCGTCGCTGGCCTATCTGCGCCATTTCGAGCTGGACACGCTGAAGATCGATCGTCTGTTCATCGCCAACATGCTTGACTCACCACGCGACGCGGCGGTGGTCAGCACCATCATCGATCTGGGGCATCACCTGGGGCTGGAAGTCATCGCCGAGGGGGTCGAGACACGGGCGCAGCGTGACTGGCTGGTGCAACACCGCTGCAGCATCATGCAGGGCTTTCTGGTGGCGCCGGGGATCTCGGCCGATGCCGCGATGCAGGTGCCGGCACAACTGGAATGGGACAAGCTGCCACTGCCCGGGATCAAGCCGTAGGGATCGCCCGGCAGCGGCGAAAGAATCAGGTGCGCACGGCGCTCCCAACCGTAACCATGCTTCGCCAGGAACGTCGAGGTCGGCTCTTACGCGTTCCGGCCCAGCTCGGCCAGCTCCGCGTCCTTTTCTTCCCACAGACGGTTGACCCACTGCTGGAAGGCCAGGCGGTAGGTTTCGTCCTGGTCGTAGTTGCGGCCGATGAATTCGCGTGGAATCTCTACCTGCCTGAAGCGCACCTGCACCGCATCGAGACGGCCGCTGAGGACGTCCCAGAACCCCGGAATACCATGCGGGTAATGAATGGTGACGTTGACGATGGCGTGCAGTTGTTCGCCCATAGCGTCGAGGACGAAGGCGATGCCGCCGGCCTTGGGCTTGAGCAGGTGTCTGAACGGGGAATTCTGCTGTGCATGCTTGGCTGGAGTCAGGCGGGTGCCTTCGAGGAAGTTGAACACCGCCACCGGGTTGGTCTTGTAGCGTTCGCAGGCCTTGCGCGTGGTGGCCAGATCCTGGCCGCGCTTTTCCGGATACTTGGCCAGGTACTCCTTGCTGAAGCGCTTCATGAAGGGAAACTCCAGCGCCCACCAGCACAGGCCGATCACCGGCACCCAGATCAGCTCCTGTTTGAGGAAGAACTTCAGCAGCGGCATGCGCCGATTCAGCAGGTACTGCAACACGAGGATATCCACCCAGCTCTGGTGGTTGCTGGTGACCAGGTAGGAGTGACGGGTATCGAAGCGCTCCAGGCCTTTGACATCCCACTCGATCCGGCCGACCAGGCGCATCCAGAACTTGTTGACGCCAATCCAGCTCTCGGCGATGCCGTGCATGATGAAACGCAGTGCGCGCTGGATCGGCGCGAAAGGCAGCAACAGTTTGAGCAGGGCGACGAAGAACAGTGGCCAGCACCAGAACAGGGTGTTCAGAGCCAGCAACAGGCTCGCGATCACGCCACGCAGTGGCGCGGGAAGAAAGTGCAGCATCGGGCGAACGCCTCCGTAAGCAGGCCGCACGCCCGGCGGGCAGCCTGAGAATGGGGGCTTTCTGTGTGCCCCGTATCGGTCGAAAGAGCTGCAGCGTTCCGTGCGGCGAGCAGGTTCGGTGCCAAGGTTAACGCTTGTGCACTGACCTGCAAGTGCCAGCTCTGACCGCAAGGTTTTCGTGGTTTGCAAGGTGCGCCCCGTGCGTCGGGAATCTGCAGCTGTCCCGGCATCAGTTGCGTGTGGCGCACCCGAATGTTCAATCCGGCAGGTCGGCCGCCTGGATCGCCGTCAGCGCGATGGTGAAGACGATGTCATCCACCAGTGCTCCACGTGACAGGTCGTTCACTGGCTTGCGCAGGCCCTGCAGCATCGGGCCGACGCTGATGCAGTCGGCGCTGCGCTGTACCGCCTTGTAGGTGGTATTGCCGGTGTTCAGGTCGGGGAACACGAACACCGTGGCGCGGCCGGCCACCGGACTGTTCGGCGCCTTCTGCCGGCCGACGCTCTCGATGGCGGCCGCGTCGTACTGCAATGGGCCGTCGAGCAGCAGGTCGGGGCGCCTCTCGCGGGCCAGGCGGGTTGCGCTACGCACCTTTTCCACTTCTTCGCCGCTGCCGGAGTCGCCGGTGGAGTAGCTGAGCATGGCCACGCGAGGGGGATGCCGAAGGCTTGCGCCGATTTGGCGCTTTGCAGGGCGATCTCCGCCAGTTGCTCGGCATTCGGATCAGGGTTTACCGCGCAGTCGCCATAGACCAGTACCTGGTATCCGGCAGGAGCATGAAGAACACCGACGACACCAGGTTGTAGCCGGGAGCGGTCTTGATCAGTTGCAGCGCCGGGCGGATGGTGTTGGCGGTGGTGTGAATGGCGCCGGACACCAGGCCGTCCACCTCGTCCAGTGCCAGCATCATGGTGCCGAGGACCACAGTGTCTTCGAGCTGGGCTTCGGCCATCGGTGCGTTGAGTCCCTTGCCCTTGCGCAGCTCGACCATCGGTTCGACATAACGGCCACGGATCAGATCCGGGTCGAGAATTTCCAGGCCTTCAGGCAGCTCGATGCCTTGCGAACGAGCCACGGCCTGTACCTCTTCCGGTTTGGCCAGCAGTACGCAACGGGCAATGCCGCGTGCCTGGCAGATTGCGGCTGCCTGCACGGTACGCGGTTCGGCACCTTCGGGCAGGACGATGCGCTTGGCGGCGGCCTTGGCGCGCTGCACCAACTGGTAGCGGAAGGCCGGCGGCGACAGGCGCAACTCGCGCGGGGTGCCGCAGCGTGCGCTCAGCCAGTCGTGGTCGATGTGACCGGCGACGAAGTCGGAGACCTTCTGCGCACGCTCGCGGTCGTCCAGCGGGATTTCCTTGTTCAGGCGGTTGAGGTTGGTGGCGGTGTCGTACGAACCGGTGCCCACCGTCATCACCGGCAGGCCGCTGGCCAGAGCGCCCTGACACAGTTCCATGATGCGTGGGTCGGGCACGAAATCGCTGCACAGCAGCAAGCCGGCCAGCGGCACGCCATTCATCGCCGCCAGGCTGGCGGAGAGGATGATGTCGTCGCGGTCGCCCGGTGTGACCACCAGGGTGCCGGGCTTGAGCAGTTGCACGCTGTTGGCCACGGCGCGGGCGCACAGCACGATCTTCATCATGCGCCGCTGCTCGTAGTCGCCGGCATTGAGGATGCGGGCACCGAGCAGCTCGGCGATGTCCTTGGTGCGCGGCGCGTTCAGTTCGTCACGCCAGGGAATGCAGCCAAGCAGACGGAAATCGTCGGTCTTGAGCAGTGGCGAGAGCTCCAGCAGGCGCTCGGTGAAGGCTTCGATACCGTCGTCGCTGCGTACCTTGTTGAGGATCACACCGAGTACTTTGGGGTCTTTCGGCCCGCCGAACTGCTGGGCCTGGATCTCGATGCGATCCGACAGTTCGGTGAGGTTCTCGTCTTCCGGGGCGCTGACCAGAATCACGTCGGCATCCAGGCTCTTGGCCAGATGGAAATTGACCCGCGCCGCATAGCTGGCGTGGCGGGTGGGCACCATGCCCTCGACGATCACCACGTCCTTGTCGGTGGCAGCCTGGTGGTAAAGGCTGATGATTTCTTCGAGCAGTTCATCGAGATGGCCGTCACCGAGCATGCGCTCGACATGGCTCAGTGGCAGTGGCTTGGGCGAGTTCAGGCCATGGGTACGGGCAATCAGTTCGCTGGAGCGCTCCGGGCCGAGGTCGCCAGCATGCGGCTGGGCAATGGGCTTGAAGAACCCGACCTTCAGACCACTGCGTTCGAGTGCGCCGACCAGGCCCAGGCTGATGGAGGTAAGACCGACACCGAAACCGGTAGGGGCGATGAAGAAGGTATGCATGTAAGCCTCAGTCGAGCAGAGCGAGGGTATCGAGCGCGATCTGGCGCTCCTCGTTGGTTGGCACCACCAGAACCCGCGGGTGGCCGTCTGCATGGATGGCACCGGCGACACCGCGTACGCAGCGGGCGTTGGCCTGGGGATCGAGTTTCAGGCCGAGCAGGCCCAGGTGATCGAGCGTCCTGCTGCGGATCAGTGCGGAGTTTTCGCCGATGCCGCCGGTGAAGATCAGGCCGTCCAGGCGGTGCAGCGCACAGCTCATGGCGGCCAGCGACTTGGCCAGGCGATAGCAGAACACCTCGATGGCCAGCGTGGCGCCGACATGGCCCTGTTCACGGGCCTGCTCCAGGGTGCGCATGTCGTTGGACAGGCCGGAAAGTCCCAGCAGACCGCTGTCCTTGTTGAGCATGGCGTCCACCTGATCCAGGTTCCAGCCCAGTGCGCGGGCCAGGTGGCTGTGCAGGTTGGGGTCGACATCACCGCTGCGCGTGCCCATCACCAGGCCTTCCAGTGGTGTCAGGCCCATGCTGGTATCGCGGCTGTAGCCGTTCTCGATGGCGCAGGTGGAGCAGCCGTTGCCCAGGTGGGCCACGAGCCAGCTGCTGCTCTCGACCGCCAGTTCGCTCATCTGTGCGGCTTTCTGACTGACGTAGCGGTGGCTGGTGCCGTGGAAACCATAGCGGCGCACGCCATGCTCACGGTACAGCGCCTCTGGCACGGCATAGCGATAGGCATGCTCCGGCAGGCTCTGGTGGAAGGCGGTATCGAAGACGGCAACCTGGGTCATGCTGGGGAACAGCCTCATGGCCGCCTCGATGCCCAGCAGGTTGGCCGGATTGTGCAGCGGTGCCAGCGGCGCGACCTGACGGATCGCCAGCAGGCTGGCATCGTCCAGGCGACAGGCTCCGGAGAAGTGTTCGCCACCATGCACCACCCGGTGGCCGATGCCGTGCAGTTCGCCGCCCGCCACGCGCTGGACGATGGGCAGCAGGTGAGACAGTGCCAGGCGATGATCGGCGCCAGCGATCACCAGGCTCTCCCTGTGTTCGCCCTGCTGCCAGTGCAGCACCGCTTCGGGAGTGCCCAGACGCTCGGCCAGGCCGCTCAGGGGGAATGCTTCCCGGGCCTCGTTGACCAAGGCGAACTTGATCGACGAGCTGCCGCAGTTGATCACCAGAATGTTGCGTGCAGACATTTAAGCTTCCTTGAAATCATCGTTCGTCTTTCCCTGGGCACACCAGCCACAGGGAAAGGGATCGCCCAGGCGTGCCTGGCGCTGCGCCGGATCGAGTATCCAGGAGCGATTCTGCCAGGGTGGGCGATGGCGTACATGCTGAGTATGACCACAAGACAAGACTGCCACCCAGTCGCCATGCTCGTCCTGACGAAAATCAAGCAGGCGTGAAAGAGGGAACCGTGGCCGTTTGTCCGGGCTCGGGTCGCATTCAATGGCAGCCTTGGTTAAACTCGACCGTTCATCATTCTTTTGCAAAAGGTCTCACCCATGCTGATCGCCGCCAACAAGGCCGTCTCCATCGACTATACCCTGACCAACGATGCCGGTGAGGTGATCGACAGCTCGGCTGGCGGCGCTCCGCTGGTCTATCTGCATGGTGCAGGCAACATCATCGTCGGCCTGGAAAAGGCCCTGGTCGGCAAGCAGGCCGGCGATGAAGTGGACGTTTCCGTCGAACCTGAAGAGGCCTACGGCGAGTACAGCGCCGAACTGGTCGCCACCCTGAGCCGTGCCATGTTCGAAGGCGTCGACACGCTGGAAGTGGGCATGCAGTTCCACGCCTCCGGCCCGGACGGCAGCATGCAGATCGTCACCATCCGTGACATCGATGGCGACGACGTGACCGTCGACGGCAACCACCCGCTGGCCGGCCAGCGTCTGAACTTCAAGGTCAAGGTGGTGAGCGTGCGCGACGCCAGCCAGGAAGAAGTGGCTCACGGTCATATCCATGGCGAGGGCGGTCATCACCACTGAGTGGTATCGAGCGTCTGGCGGAAGACGTTCAGGCGACTTGCGGTCGTCCCTGTTGTCCGAACCGCTGCTAAGCTCAAACTTGCGATCAAGGCGCCCCAGGGCGCCTTTTTCATGCATGCCGGCCACTTGCTGAAGTGGTGGCGTTATCCGAGTCAGGGGCCTTGCGCCCTGCTGCACTGAATTCGCCGAGGAAGTTCGTCATGAGTGCCTTTCACGATCTCAATCTGCGTGCGCTGGACGGCCAGGAACTGCCGTTGGCGCCCTACAAGGGCCAGGTGGTTCTGGTGGTCAACGTCGCGTCCAGGTGCGGCCTGACGCCTCAGTACGCCGGGCTGGAAAAGCTCTATCAGCAGTACAGGGGCAGCGGTTTCACCGTGCTGGGTTTGCCCTGCAACCAGTTCGCCGGGCAGGAGCCGGGCAGTGAAGACGAGATTCGCGAATTCTGCAGCCTCAACTACGGCGTGACCTTTCCGCTCGGCAGCAAGATGGAAGTCAACGGGCCTGGGCGCCATCCGCTGTATCGCCTGCTGGCCGGAGAAGGTGCCGAGTTTCCTGGCGACATCACCTGGAACTTCGAAAAGTTCCTGGTTGGTCAGGACGGCCGCGTGCTGGCGCGTTTCTCGCCGCGAACCACGCCGGACGATCCGGCGCTGATCCAGGCCATCGAGAAAGCGCTCGGCCTTTGAACTGCGGCGCCTGCGGTCTGAATCCGGGCTGCAGGCGTGGCTGATCGGCCAAATCCACGGGCATTTCCTCACGCCCCCTTGTTCCCATGGGCGCCCGGCTGCTTAATCGGGCGACGTGCCGAGGAGTGCGCCCATGACCCTCTTTCCCAACGAGCAGACGCCTGCCATGGCCTCACCGGCCGAGTTGCGTGCGCTGATCGAAAGTCGTCGCGCGGTGCGCCGCTTCACCCCTGAAGCGGTGCCGGAGGCGGTGATTCGCGATTGCCTGGAGTTGGCCGTGCTGGCGCCGAACTCCTGCAACCTGCAGCCCTGGAGCTTTCAGGTGATTCGCCATCCGGCGCTGCTGGCGAAGCTGCATCCCGTGTGCATGAACCAGAACGCCGCCCGTGCACCGCTGATCATCGCCGTGCTGGCGCGCCCCGATAGCTGGCGGCAGGCCTGCCGAAACGTCATCGAGTACTGGCCGGAGCCCGAGGTGCCGGCACGTATCCGCAGCTTCTATGACAAGACCGCGCCGTTTCAGTACAACCAGGGGCCAATGGGGCTGCTCGGTTTGCTCAAGCGCCAACTGGTGCGCCTGGTGGGCCTGCGCAAGCCGTTGATGCGTACGCCCAACAGCAGGGCCGACATGCGCCTGTGGGCGGTGAAGTCCACGGCGCTGGCGGCCGAGAATCTCATGCTGGCGTTCCAGAGCCACGGCTACGCGACCTGTCCGATGGAAGGTTTCGACGAGGTGCGTCTGCGCCGCGTGCTGGACATACCGCGTCAGGCCATTCCCATCATGCTGCTGGCAGTGGGGCGTCAGGGTGAGAAGGGCGTCTACAACCCCCGTCTGCGCTTCCCGCTGGAGCAGCAGGTCACCTGGCTGTAGCCACGCTTGACCTGGATCAAATCGCCACGTCTTGAATACGGCGTAATCGTCCTTATCTAGTCTTCATCTCGGCGGGTGTCGTTATTCGGGGTTCCTTTCCCGGCCCGCTCTTCTGGAGGAAGGACATTTATGCGTATCGATCGTTTGACCAGCAAGCTGCAACTTGCACTCTCCGACGCCCAATCCCTGGCGGTGGGTATGGATCACGCCGCTATCGAGCCCTTGCACCTGATGCAGGCGCTGCTGGAGCAACAGGGCGGCTCGATCAAGCCGCTGCTGATGCAGGTCGGCTTCGACATCAACAGCCTGCGCCAGGGCCTGACCCGCGAACTGGATCAACTGGGCAAGCTGCAGAACCCCACCGGCGACATCAACCTGTCGCAGGATCTGGCGCGTCTGCTCAACCAGGCCGACCGCCTGGCGCAGCAGAAGGGTGACCAGTTCATTTCCAGCGAGCTGGTGCTGCTCGCCGCCATGGACGAGAACACCCGACTGGGCAAGCTGCTGCTCGGCCAGGGCGTGTCGAAGAAGGCGCTGGAGAACGCCATCGCCAACCTGCGTGGCGGCCAGGCGGTCAATGACCCCAACGTCGAGGAGTCGCGTCAGGCGCTGGACAAGTACACCGTCGACCTGACCAAGCGCGCCGAGGACGGCAAGCTCGACCCGGTGATCGGCCGTGATGACGAGATTCGTCGCACCATCCAGGTGCTGCAACGCCGCACCAAGAACAACCCGGTACTGATCGGTGAGCCCGGTGTCGGCAAGACCGCCATCGCCGAGGGCCTTGCCCAGCGCATCATCAATGGTGAAGTGCCCGATGGTCTGAAGGACAAGCGCCTGCTGTCGCTGGACATGGGCGCGCTGATCGCGGGTGCCAAGTTCCGCGGCGAGTTCGAGGAGCGCCTGAAGGCCGTGCTAAACGAACTGAGCAAGCAGGAAGGCCGCATCATCCTGTTCATCGACGAGCTGCACACCATGGTCGGCGCCGGCAAGGCCGAGGGCGCGATGGACGCCGGCAACATGCTCAAGCCGGCTCTGGCTCGTGGCGAGCTGCACTGCGTTGGCGCCACCACGCTGGATGAGTACCGCCAGTTCATCGAGAAGGATGCCGCGCTGGAGCGCCGCTTCCAGAAGGTGCTGGTGGACGAGCCGAGCGAGGAAGACACCATCGCCATCCTGCGTGGCCTGAAAGAGCGCTACGAAGTACACCATGGGGTGACCATCACCGACGGCGCGATCATCGCAGCGGCCAAGCTGTCGCATCGCTACATCACTGATCGCCAGTTGCCGGACAAGGCCATCGACCTGATCGACGAGGCCGCCAGCCGCATCCGCATGGAGATCGACTCCAAGCCGGAGGAACTGGATCGCCTGGATCGTCGCCTGATCCAGCTGAAGATCGAGCGCGAGGCGCTGAAGAAGGAAGACGACGAGGCGACCAGGAAGCGTCTGCTCAAGCTGGAAGAAGACATCGCCAAGCTGGAGAAGGAATACGCCGACCTGGAGGAAATCTGGAAGTCGGAGAAGGCCGAGGTACAAGGTTCGGCGCAGATCCAGCAGAAGATCGAACAGGCCAGGACCGAACTCGAGGCCGCACGACGCAAGGGCGATCTCAACCGTATGGCCGAGCTGCAGTACGGTGTGATTCCGGATCTGGAGCGCAGCCTGCAGATGGTCGACCAGCATGGCAAGAGCGAGAACCAGCTGCTGCGCAACAAGGTCACCGACGAGGAAATCGCCGAGGTGGTGTCCAAGTGGACCGGTATCCCGGTGAGCAAGATGCTCGAAGGCGAGCGCGAGAAGCTGCTGAAGATGGAAGGTCTGCTGCACCAACGCGTGATTGGTCAGGACGAAGCGGTGGTTGCCGTGTCCAACGCCGTGCGCCGCTCGCGCGCCGGTCTGGCCGATCCCAACCGACCGAGCGGCTCGTTCCTCTTCCTCGGCCCGACCGGGGTGGGCAAGACCGAGTTGTGCAAGGCACTGGCCGAGTTCCTTTTCGATACCGAGGAAGCGCTGGTGCGCATCGACATGTCCGAGTTCATGGAGAAGCACAGCGTCGCTCGCCTGATCGGTGCGCCGCCCGGTTACGTCGGTTACGAGGAGGGCGGTTATCTGACCGAGGCGGTGCGTCGCAAGCCGTATTCGGTGGTGTTGATGGATGAGGTCGAGAAGGCTCACCCGGATGTCTTCAACGTGTTGCTGCAGGTGCTGGAGGACGGCCGTCTGACCGACAGCCATGGCCGCACCGTGGACTTCAAGAACACGGTGATCGTGATGACTTCCAACCTCGGTTCGGCGCAGATCCAGGATCTGGTCGGCGACAGGGAAGCGCAGCGTGCGGCGGTGATGGATGCGGTGAGCAGCCATTTCCGTCCCGAGTTCATCAACCGTATCGACGAGGTGGTGGTGTTCGAGCCGCTGGCTCGCGAGCAGATCGCCGGCATCGCCGAGATCCAGCTAAAACGCCTGCGTGGCCGCCTGGCCGAGCGTGAGCTGAGTCTGGAGCTGACACCGGAGGCGCTCGACAAGCTGATCGCTGTGGGTTACGACCCGGTGTATGGCGCTCGCCCGCTCAAGCGTGCGATCCAGCGCTGGATCGAAAACCCGCTGGCGCAGCGCATCCTGGCTGGCGACTTCGCGCCGGGTGCACAGGTCAAGGCCAAGGTGGAAGACGAAGAGATCGTCTTCGCCTGATACTTTTTTGAAAAGCGAAGGCCCGCCATCTGGCGGGCCTTTCCGTAGCCGGATGCAGTCCGGCCTGCCTCTCTCTTCCCTGACGCATGCAACCCGTAGGAGCGGCTTCAGCCGCGAAGGCTGTGATCTACGGTCATCCGCTGCATGCGAGCGACGCTGTTGCTCAGTGCTCCTGGCCGCAGCAACCGCCCCAATGCTTCTTCTTCGACGTATGGCCGATGCCGGGATTGAAGGTGTTGGTCGGATCCAGTTCGCGATAGAAACCGGCCAGCGCCGGTTTGGCCACGTACAGATGGCCGACGTTGTGCTCGGCCGGGTACTCGGCGCGGCGCTTGTCCAGCAGTTTCCACATGGCATGCTCCATGGCGAGCGGATCATTACCCTTCCTGACGATGTAGTCCTGGTGGAACACATGGCAGAAGAAGTGCCCGTAGTAGAGCTTGTGGATGATCTGCTCTTCCATTTCCGCCGGTAGCGTCTCGACCCAGTCGCGGTCGTTGCGGCGCAGGGCGATGTCCAGCGCAAGGATGTCTTCGACCCTGCTGCGATGCGCTTCGCGGTAGCGGATCGCGGCGCCGGCGATGGCGAAGCGATGCAGGAAGGCCTTGCGCCCCTCCTCGGCATCGCACTCGAAGTAGGCGCCGCTGCTGCTGTGCGCGAAGTATTCGCTCAGGAAGCTGCGGGTCTGCTCCAGGGTGTCGTTGGAGACACGCACCAGCAGGTGGTGTTCGTAGCGGTCGCGGTACTCGCGCATGCGTGTCGGCAGGTGGCTGGGCAGCAGGTTCATCAGCGCCTGGATCACCGTGTCGGTCACGCCACGCAGGCCGAAACGCTCGAAAAAGCCGTCGACTCGGCTCTTCATGGCGAAGGCGGCCGGTACCTTGGCGGTGCCGAACCTGTCGATCACCAGGAAGGTGTCCTTGCCGTATTTTTCGCCGATGTCGAAGGCGGTGCGATGGATGTATTCGCCGGCAATCGGCAGGCGCGGCAACCTGGCCAGCAGGTGGCGGCGCACTTCGGTCAGATCGTGCGGATCGTTGCTGCCGATGTAGAACACCGTGCTTGGCTCTTTCGGGAAGGTGTCCAGGCGCACGGCGAACAGGCACAGTTTGCCGGCCGAGCCAGAGGCTTCGAACAGGCGCGACGGATCGGCATTGAAACGCGCCGGGGTGTCGGCATCGACATCACGCACATGCTCGCCATAGCGCGCATCGGAAGCCTTGGCGCTTGCCTCGTTGTGCACCTGCTCAGGCGTGTACTCGCCATTTTGCAGGCGAGTGAGGATTTCCTCGGGGCTGTCGCCCAGGTCGATACCCAGGTGATTGACCAACTCCAGTGAGCCGTCATCCTTGACCTGTGCATACAGCGCCAGTTCGGTATAGGCCGATCCACGGCGCACCAGTGCGCCGCCGGAGTTGTTGCAGATGCCGCCGAGTACCGAGGCGCCGATGCAGGACGAGCCGATCACCGAGTGCGGTTCGCGGTTCAGCGGGGCCAGCGCCTGTTCCAGGCGGTCGAGGGTGGCGCCAGGCAGGCACACGACCTGCTCGCCGGCATTGATCAACTGCACCCCGGTGATGCGCAGCGTGCTGATCAATACGATCTCACGGTCGTAGTCGGCCCCATCGGGGGTGGAGCCGCCGGTCAGTCCGGTATTGGCCGCCTGCATGATGACGATCCGGTCGGCCGCCACGGCCGCCTGCAGAATGCGCCATTGCTCCAGCAGCGAGCCAGGGCGAACCACCGCCAGAACATTGCCCTCACCTGTACGGTGGCCCTTGCGGAAGCGGCGCGTGGATTGCTCGTCGGTGAGCACATGGGAACTGCCGACTATCTGGCGCATCTGCGCCAGCAGGGCATCGCGAGTGACGATGGCTTGGCCTGCAGCAGTCATGGGATCAACGCTCCCTGACCAGCAGTTCCGGGGTGATCTCGGCGATCGACCTGGCACCGGTGAGCACCATGGCTACGCGCATCTCCTTCTCGATCAGATCCAGCAGGTTGCTCACGCCAGCACCGCCTGCTGCGGCCAGGGCATAAATGAAGGCGCGACCGAGCAGTACGGTGTCGGCGCCGAGTGCGAGCATGCGTACTACGTCCAGGCCGGTGCGGATGCCGGAGTCGGCGAGGATCTTCAGTTCACCCTTCACCGCGTCGGCAATGGCCGGCAGGGCACGAGCGCTGGACAAGACACCGTCGAGCTGACGACCGCCGTGGTTGGAGACGATGATGCCGTCCGCGCCGAAACTCACGGCGTCGCGTGCGTCCTCCGGATCGAGGATGCCCTTGATCACCATCGGGCCATCCCAGAAATCGCGAATCCACTCCAGATCCTTCCAGGAAATCGATGGATCGAAGTTGGCGCCCAGCCAGCCGATGTAGTCGGCCAGGCCTGTCGGGTTGCCCCGGTAGGCGGAGATGTTGCCGAGATCGTGAGGTTTGCCCAGCAGCCCGACATCCCAGGCCCATTGCGGGTGGGTCATGGCCTGCAACATGCGGCGCAATGGCGCGTTCGGGCCGCTCATGCCCGAGTGAGCGTCGCGGTAGCGAGCGCCGGGAACGGGCATGTCCACGGTGAACACCAGGGTGGTGCAACCAGCGGCCTTGGCACGCTCCAGGGCGTTCTTCATGAAGCCGCGATCTTTCAGTACATAGAGCTGGAACCACATCGGCCGGTCGATGGCCGGGGCGACTTCCTCGATGGGGCAGACCGAGACCGTGGACAGGGTGAAGGGAATGCCCTTGGCAGCCGCAGCCTTGGCTGCCTGCACTTCGCCACGGCGGGCGAACATGCCGGTCAGGCCGACTGGCGCCAGCGCAACCGGCATGGACAACTTCTCGCCGAAGAGCTCGGTTTCCAGGTTCAGATCGGACATGTTCTTCAGCACGCGCTGGCGCAGGGCGATGTCCGAAAGGTCGGCAACGTTGCGACGCAGGGTGTGCTCGGCGTAGGCCCCGCCGTCGATGTAGTGGAACAGGAAGGGCGGCAGCTTGCGCTGGGCTGCGGCTCGATAGTCGGTGGAGGCAGAAATGATCATGGGCTCATCCTGTTGCTGAAAAGGGGGAAGCGTAGCCTGACGGCAGACGCCCCGGCATGGCCGGGGCGCGTTCGAGGTGCTGTGATCAGCGCGCTACCAGCGGGTCGCTGACGCCCAGCACGTAGATTGCCAGCATCGCGATGATGCCGGTGAACAGCACGTAATAGAGCGTGGGCCAGATGGTCTTGCGCAGCGTGCTGCCTTCGCGGCCGAGCAGGCCGACGGTTGCCGATGCAGCCACCACGTTGTGGATCGCCACCATGTTGCCGGCAGCAGCACCTACGGCCTGTACCGCGACTATCAGTGCGCTGGAGATGCCCAGACTGCTGGCGACACCGAACTGGAACTGGCTGAACATCATGTTGCTGACGGTGTTCGAACCGGCGATGAAGGCCCCCAGCGCACCGATGCTTGGTGCCAGCAACGGGTAGATACCCCCCACGCTGTCGGCTACCCAGCGGGCCATGAGAATCGGCATGCTCGCCAGCTCGGCGCCATTGACCCCGGAGTTGATCAGGATACGCACCATCGGCACGGTGAACAGCAGCACGAAGCCGGCGCTGAGCAGAACGCTGGACGACTCCTTCACGGCCTTGCCCAGGTCACGAGCCTTCATGCCATGCAGGAAGAAGGTGATCAGCACCACGGCGATCAGGATTCCACCCGGCAGGTACAGTGGCTGGAAGTTGGCACTGACGCCGGCTTCGCCCATCAGGTCAGGGAAATTCACCACGACCGCTTTCAGCGCGTTACCGATCTCCGGGAAGACGCGGCTGACGACCAGCAGAGCACCGACCAGTACGTAGGGCAGCCATGCACGCAGGGCGCTCATCGGCTTGGCGGTGAGCTCGTCCAGCTTCATCTCGACGGTGCCCAGCCACTCGCTGGGCCACTGGTCGGCCGGAGCGAAGTCCCAGGTCTGCTTCGGAACCAGGAAGCCTGCGCGAGCCGCGGTTGTAACGATGGCCAGGCCGATCAGGCCGCCGAGCAGCGATGGGAATTCCGGGCCGAGGAATACGCCGGTCAATACGTAAGGAACGACGAAGGCGAGGCCGGCGAAGATCGCGAAGGGCAGAACTTCCAGGCCGGCCTTCCAGCTTTTCTCCTGGCCGAAGAAACGGGTCAGCATCATGGCCATGATGGTCGGCATCACGATCCCGACGGTGGCATGGATGATCGCGACTTCGGTGGTGATCAGTTGCAGGAACTGCGCCCAGGACGAACCTTGTTCGACCAGGTGCTGGCCGATGGTGGCGGTATCCAGGCCGGTGTTGATACCGACGATGATGGGCGTGCCGACTGCGCCGAATGAGACCGGTGTGCTCTGTACCAGCATGCCCAGCAGCACGGCCGCCATCGCCGGGAAACCCAGAGCGACCAGCAGCGGGGCGGCGATGGCTGCCGGAGTGCCGAAGCCCGAGGCCCCTTCGATGAAGCAGCCGAACAGCCAGGCGATGATGATGGCCTGGATGCGGCGGTCAGGGGTGATGGTGGCGAAGCCGGCACGAATCGCGGTGATACCACCGGAGTGCTTGAGGGTGTTCAGCAGCAGGATCGCGCCGAAGATGATCCACAGCAGACCAAGGGTGATCAGCAAGCCTTGCAGGGTAGACGCCAGTACGCGATTGAGCGTCATGTCCCAGGCGAACAGGCCGACAGCGGCTGTGACCAGGTAAACCACGGGCATGGCGTGCTTGGCCGGCCAGCGCAGGCCGATCAGCAGGATTGCAGCCAGCAGGATCGGCGAGAACGCCAGCAGGGCAAGAATTCCGTTGGACATGGGGTTACTCCACACGAACGCGCGGTCTGCGCAGCAGGGATGAGGCGTGATCGAACAGGTGAGCAGCACGATGGGCTGTCATGGCATGACCTCGAGGGTTGTTGTTCTTGTTGGTTAAATTGGTAAGACCAATTTACAAAACAGCGGGCTCAGGTTAAAAGTTGTCCAAATCCCTGTCAAATCGAGGGCATAAGACTTTGGTCGTAAGGCGCTGGCTTGTCCGCTACGGGGCGGCGCTATAGGCTTGCGCGACAGGGCTTGGCAGCCTGGTCAAAGCATTGGAGAAACGCGGGATGGAAGTAGGGCAGGTGCGGCAGCGGCGTCTATCGGACGACATCGTCGCGCAACTGGAAACCATGATCCTCGAGGGTACGCTGCGTGCCGGCGAGCGACTGCCCGCCGAGCGTGTTCTGGCCGAACAGTTCGGTGTCTCGCGTCCTTCGCTGCGCGAGGCGATCCAGAAACTGGTGGCCAAAGGGCTGCTGGTCAGTCGCCAGGGTGGTGGCAACTACGTTGCCGAATCCCTGGGTTCCACCTTCAGTGATCCGCTGCTGCACCTGCTGGAGAACAAGGAGGATGCGCAGCGCGACCTGCTGGAGTTTCGTCATACGCTGGAGGGCTCCTGCGCCTACTATGCGGCCAGACGCGCGACCGATATCGATCGCCAGCGTCTGACCGAGGCCTTCGACGCACTGCAGGATTGCTACGCACGAGCAGGCAAGGTGACGCGCGCCGAGGAGGGCGCGGCGGATGCGCGTTTCCATCTGGCGATTGCCGAGGCCAGCCACAACGCCGTGCTGCTGCACACCATCCGCGGCCTGTTCGACCTGCTCAAGCGCAACGTGGTGACCAACATCGGCGGCATGTACGCCCAGCGTTCGGAAACTCGTGACATGCTGATCGCCCAGCATCGGGCACTGTACGAAGCGATCATCGAAGGGCGAGCCGACGACGCGCGCGACCTGTCGAACCGACACATCGATTACGTCCAGGAAGTGCTCTCCGAGGTGCAACTGGAGGCTCAGCGCGTAGCGCGTGCGCAGCGCCGGCTGGGGTTGTAGGACGCACTCGCGAAGCGGCACGCCGTCGGGATTCGTGCTGCTCCGAACAATGGCGGACTGTCCGCTTCGCTACGAATGGCTGGCGTCCCGGTTTGCCCCGCATCCGTCCTGCGTCCGGACTTTTCAGTCGTCCTTGCCCTTGCTGCGCATGGCGCGCTGTACTTCGCGGTCGGCGTCGCGTTCCTTCTCGACATGGCGCTTGTCGAAATCCTTCTTGCCCTTGGCCAGGGCAATCTCGCACTTGATCAGATGCTGTTTCCAGTACAGCGACAGCGCCACGCAGGTGTAGCCCTTCTGCTGTACCGCGCCGAACAGCTTGTCCAGTTCGCGCTTGTTCAACAGCAGCTTGCGCGTGCGGGTGGGGTCGGCGATGACGTGGGTGCTGGCGGTTTTCAACGGGGTGATGTGTGCCCCCATCAACCAGGCCTCGTCGTCCTTGAGCAGCACGTAGCTGTCTACCAGTTGTGCCTTGCCGGCACGCAGACTCTTCACTTCCCAGCCGGACAGCACCAGGCCGGCCTCGAACTTGTGTTCGATGAAATAGTCATGGAGCGCCTTCTTGTTCAGCGCGATGGTGCCTTGAGGGTGTTTCTTTTGCTTAGCCATAGGGCGCGCATTATAGGGAGTCACTGGCGCCTGCGCCATGGGGCGTGCTTGAGCCTCATGCCCATATCCCTGACAATGCGCGATCTTTCCTGCGCAGTGCCGGTTCGCCATGGGCCGATACCTCGATGAGCGCACGCTGTACCCGTGGCGGAGCTGACGTGGCATGACTACCCGTATTCAACGTTCGGCACTGTTGCCCTATCCGGCGCAGGCGCTTTTCGATCTGGTCAACGATGTGGCCAGCTACCCGCAGTTTTTGCCCTGGTGCTCGGCCAGTCAGGTGCTGGAGGTCAGTGAGACGCACATGGTGGCCAGCCTGGAAGTGGCCAAGGGCAGCCTCAGCCAGCGTTTCGTCACCCGCAATACCCTGCTGCCCGGGCAGCGCATCGAGATGAACCTGCAGGAAGGGCCGTTCAGCCGTCTGCATGGGGTCTGGGAATTCAAGGCGCTGGGCGACAAGGCCTGCAAGATCACTCTGGATCTGAGCTTCGACTATGCCGGGCCGCTGGTGCGCGCAACCCTCGGCCCGCTGTTCAATCAGGCGACCAACACCATGGTCGATGCCTTCTGCCAGCGAGCCAAGCAGCTGTATGGATAAGAGCGCCCTCAGTATCGAGGTGGTCTATGCCCTGCCAGGTGAGCAGAAGCTGCTGCGTCTGTCCGTGCCGGTCGGCACCACGGTGCGCGAAGCCGCTCTCGCCTCCGGTATGCAACAGCATTTTCCCGGTCTCGATCTGCAGCAGGCGTCGCTGGGGATCTTCGGCAAGGCCGTAGCCAGGCCGGAGGAGCGTGTATTGCAGGAGGGCGAGCGAGTGGAAATCTATCGTCCGCTGGTTGCCGACCCCAAGGAGGTGCGCAAGCTGCGTGCGGCGCGCGCCAAGGCACGGGCCGAGGGCGACCAGCAGGCTTAGTGCACCTGGTGGGAAACGTTCCCGCTGAAATGAAAAAAGCCCGGAGCGAACTCCGGGCTTTTTCATGTCCGCATGTTACTGCGGATCGGTATCCAGCGGTTCCGGCGTAGGGACGGGGACGGTTTCCACCTGATCCACTTCGCGCTGAATCTGCTCCAGCAACGAGCCCGGGGCGGGCGGGGTGTCGCTCTGTTGCTGCGGCTGGGCCTGTGGCGTGGTAACGCCGCTGTCTTCGCCCAGGATCGCCTGATCACGGCTGACGCCCGGCATGAAGTCGCCTGCCAGGCCGACCAGCTGGTCGTTGCCGTCGAACACCAGACTTACACGCTCCTGCAGGCGTTGCGTGCCGCCAGGCTGCATGCTGTACAGATAGTCCCAGCGGTTGGCATGGAAGGTGTCGGTAATCAGCGGGTTCCCCATGATAAACCGCACTTGGCGTCGGGTCATTCCAGGGCGCAGCTGGTCTATCATGTCCTGCGTCACGACATTGCCCTGTTGAATGTCGATCTTGTAAACCCCGGGGAATGAACAACCGGCGAGTGCGAAGAGCCCGGTCAGCGACAGGCTGGTCAGCAAGAGCTTGGTTTTTTGCATCGGAGGGTGACTTCCACTATCTTGGGCAACTTGAACCCCGGATCATACCCGCATTAAGGGAAGCTGCGAAGCGGCTCCATCGAGAAAGCAGACCATGGTTGAAAATAGCGAACTCCGCAAAGCTGGACTGAAAGTGACTCTGCCACGGGTCAAAATCCTGCAGATGCTCGATAACGCCGAGCATCGCCACATGAGCGCAGAGGATGTCTACAAGTCGCTGATGGAGGCGGGCGAGGACGTGGGCCTGGCCACCGTATACCGCGTGCTGACTCAGTTCGAGGCCGCAGGCCTGGTGGTTCGCCACAATTTCGACGGTGGTCATGCGGTATTCGAACTGGCTGACAGCGGCCACCACGACCACATGGTCTGCGTCGATACCGGTGAGGTCATCGAGTTCTTCGATTCCGAGATCGAGAAGCGCCAGAAGGAAATCGTCAAAGAGCACGGTTTCGAGCTGGTCGACCACAATCTGGTGTTGTACGTACGCAAGAAGAGCTGAGTTTCGGCTCCGACGAAAAAGGCGACCCTCGGGTCGCCTTTTTGCGTCTGGCGTATGGGCGCGTAGTACGCACCGAGTCAGGCGTCACCGATGAGGCGAGCCGTGTTATTGGTCGCTCATGCTTGCGCCGTCGTGACCATCTTGCGGGCATGCGCGAGCGACTCCTCGGTCAGGTCGACACCGCCGAGCATGCGGGCGATCTCCTCGACGCGGCCCTGTTCGTCCAGCTTGCTCACTGCTGTGGAGGTCGCATCGCTGCCGCGGCGCTTGTGCACGAACAGATGCTGGTGACCCTGCGCGGCCACCTGCGGCAGGTGCGTCACGCACAGCACCTGGCCGCGCTCGCCAAGGCGTCGCAACAGTTGGCCGACCACTTCGGCGGTGGGGCCGCCGATGCCGACGTCCACTTCGTCGAACACCAGGGTGGGTACCCTTGAGGTCTGCGCGGTGATCACCTGAATCGCCAGGCTGATGCGCGACAGTTCACCGCCGGAAGCGACCTTGGCCAGCGGGCGCAGGGGTTGGCCCGGGTTGGCGCTGACCAGAAACTCCACCGTCTCCAGACCGCTGGCTTGCGGTTCGGTGCTCTCCATGCCCTGCAACTGGACGCTGAAGCGTCCGCCAGGCATGCCGAGGGTCTGCATTTCCTTTTCCACGATCCTGGCCAGACGTTCGGCGGCCTTGCCGCGCAGAGCACTCAGCTCCGCGGCTTTTTCCTGATAGTGACGTGCATAGGCGGCCAGTTCTTCGGCCAGGCGTTCACTGGCCTGGTCGTCGGCGTTCAGGCCTTCGAGCTCCTCGAACAGTCGTTGTTGCAGGTTGGCCAGTTCGCCTGGCTGGATGCGATGTTTGCGGGCGAGGGTATAGATGCTGTCCAGACGCTCCTCGAGATACTGCTGGCGCTCGGGGTCGGCGTCGAAGTGGTCGAGGAAGCGGTTGAGTTCACCGACGGCTTCTTCCACCTGGATCTGCGCGCTGGCCAGCAGGTTGCTGGCCTCGCCGAGGGCGCCACCCTGGCTGCCGAAGCTGCCCAGGCGATTGAGGCTGGAGGTCAGGGCCGACAGCACATTGCCGGCATCGCTCTCGCTGCACAGGTCGAGCACCTGACGGCAGGCTCCGAGCAGGGCTTCGGCATTGCTCAAGGCCTTGTGCTCCTGCTCCAGCTGTTCCAGTTCGTTTTCGCCGAGGGCCAGGTTTTCCAGCTCTTCCAGCTGATAGCTCAGCAACTGGTGGCGGGCGCGCTGTTCGTCACCGATGCTGGAAATACGTTCCAGCTCGTTGCGGGTCTGTTTCCAGCGTTGGGCTGCCAATTGCACCTGGCGCGCCAGTTCCTGGCTGCCGGCATATTCGTCGAGCAGACGGCGGTGGGTGTCGGTTTTCAGCAGCGACTGGTGCTCGTGCTGGCTGTGAATGTCGATGAGCAGCTCGCCGAGTGCCTTCAGGTCGCTCTGCGGGCAGGGCGTACCGTTGATATAGCCACGCGAGCGGCCTTCGGCGGTGATGACGCGACGCAGGATGCAGGGGCCGTCGCTGTCCAGATCACGTTCGGCCAGCCAGGTGCGCGCTTCGGGAATCTCTTTCAGATCGAAGCTGGCGAGCAGATCCGCCTTGTCCGCCCCCGGGCGCACCACACCGCTGTCGGCCCGGTCACCCAGGCACAGGCCCAGCGCATCGAGCATGATCGACTTGCCGGCACCGGTTTCGCCGCTGATGGCGCTCATGCCGCTATCGAGCTCGAGATCCAGATGATCGACGATGGCGTAGTTGTGAATGGACAGGTGCACCAGCATGGCGAACGCTCCCGAATGTAGGTCTGGTTATTTATACAGTGTTTTTTCTTTCTCTGGCAATCCTCCCTATCGCCCCTTGAAAGCTGTGGAATTGGCTCCATATAGGCGGCAGGTGCGCGAGCCGGAGTCGCGCAAGTTTTTCGAGAGGAGAAAGGCATGGCTGACGAACAGACCCTGGATACGCAGAATCCCGAAACGCAGGCGGCAGAGGCTGCAACATCGGGCGACGACCTGGCTGCTCGCGTGCATACGCTGGAAGAGCAACTGGCAACTGCGCAGGATCAGTCGCTGCGCATGGCTGCCGACCTGCAGAACGTGCGCCGTCGCGCCGAGCAGGATGTGGAAAAGGCGCACAAGTTCGCGCTGGAAAAATTCGCCGGCGACCTGCTGCCGGTGATCGACAGTCTGGAGCGTGGCCTGGAGCTGTCCAGCCCCGACGACGAGGCCATCAAGGCCGTGCGTGAAGGCATGCAGCTGACCCTCAAGCTGTTCCACGACACCCTGGCCCGCTACAACCTGGAGGCCATCGATCCGCACGGCGCGCCGTTCAACCCCGAGCATCATCAGGCCATGGCGATGGAAGAGAGCGTTCACGCCGAGCCGAATTCGGTGCTCAAGGTGTTCCAGAAGGGCTACCTGCTCAATGGTCGCCTGCTGCGTCCGGCCATGGTCGTGGTCAGCAAGGCTCCGACCACGCCGCCGCCGAGTATCGACGAGCAGGCTTGAAATCTGCGGTAACGACCCCATTTTCAAGTCAAGCGTTTTAGTGCTACCGGCGCCTGTGAAACGAGGCGACGGAAAAATCAGAGTTTCGGGAGAACATTCATGGGCAAAATCATCGGTATCGACCTGGGGACTACCAACTCCTGCGTCTCCATTCTGGAAAACGGCAACGTCAAGGTGATCGAGAACGCCGAAGGCGCTCGCACCACGCCGTCCATCATCGCCTACGCCAACGACGGTGAAATCCTCGTCGGCCAGTCGGCCAAGCGCCAGGCAGTGACCAACCCGCACAACACCCTGTACGCGGTGAAGCGTCTGATCGGTCGCCGTTTCGACGAAGAAGTCGTACAGAAAGACATTCAGATGGTGCCGTACAAGATCGCCAAGGCTGACAACGGTGACGCCTGGGTCGAAGTCAACGGCCAGAAGATGGCGCCGCCGCAGATCAGCGCCGAAGTGCTGAAGAAGATGAAGAAGACCGCCGAGGATTACCTGGGCGAGCCTGTGACCGAGGCGGTGATCACCGTTCCGGCCTACTTCAACGACAGTCAGCGTCAGGCCACCAAGGACGCAGGCCGTATCGCCGGTCTGGACGTCAAGCGCATCATCAACGAGCCGACCGCGGCTGCGCTGGCTTACGGCATGGACAAGGCCAAGGGCGACCACACCGTGATCGTCTACGACCTGGGTGGCGGTACCTTCGACGTGTCGGTGATCGAGATCGCCGAAGTCGATGGCGAGCACCAGTTCGAAGTGCTGGCCACCAACGGTGACACCTTCCTCGGTGGTGAAGACTTCGACATTCGCCTGATCGACTACCTCGTCGACGAGTTCAAGAAAGAAACCGGCATGAACCTCAAGGGCGACCCTCTGGCCATGCAGCGCCTGAAGGAAGCCGCCGAGAAGGCCAAGATCGAGCTGTCCTCCAGCCAGCAGACCGATGTCAACCTGCCGTACATCACCGCAGATGCCACCGGTCCCAAGCACCTGAACGTGAAGATCTCCCGTTCCAAGCTGGAGTCGCTGGTCGAGGATCTGGTGCAGCGCACCATCGAGCCATGCCGCATC
Organism: Ectopseudomonas oleovorans; assembly: GCA_045291465.1. Lineage (GTDB taxonomy): Bacteria > Pseudomonadota > Gammaproteobacteria > Pseudomonadales > Pseudomonadaceae > Aquipseudomonas > Aquipseudomonas oleovorans_B. The sequence continues at coordinate 1,587,757 of CP152345.1, forward strand.
GCGCTGAAGGACGCCGGCATCGACGTCGGTTCGATCAACGACGTGATCCTGGTCGGTGGCCAGACCCGCATGCCGCTGGTACAGAAGACCGTCGCCGAGTTCTTCGGCAAGGAAGCACGCAAGGACGTCAACCCGGACGAAGCCGTGGCCATGGGTGCCGCCATTCAGGGCGCGGTACTGGCCGGTGACGTCAAGGACGTGCTGCTGCTGGACGTTTCCCCGCTGACCCTGGGTATCGAAACCATGGGGGGCGTGATGACTGCGCTGATCGAGAAGAACACCACCATCCCGACCAAGAAGTCGCAGGTGTTCTCCACCGCTGACGACAACCAGAGCGCCGTGACCATTCACGTGCTGCAGGGCGAGCGCAAGCAGGCCGCGCAGAACAAGTCGCTGGGCAAGTTCGACCTGGCCGAGATTCCGCCGGCTCCGCGTGGCGTGCCGCAGATCGAAGTGACCTTCGACATCGATGCCAACGGTATCCTGCACGTGTCCGCCAAGGACAAGGCCACCGGCAAGCAGCAGTCCATCGTGATCAAGGCCAACTCCGGCCTGTCCGATGACGAAATCGAGCGCATGGTGCGTGACGCCGAGGCCAACGCCGAGGAAGATCGCAAGTTCGAGGAACTGGCCACTGCGCGCAACCAGGGTGACCAACTGGTACACGCCACTCGCAAGATGCTGACCGAGGCGGGTGACAAGGCCACTGCCGACGAGAAGGCCGCGATCGAGAAGGCCATCGGCGAGCTGGAAGCGGCCATCAAGGGCGACGACAAGGCGGCCATCGAGGCCAAGATCAATGCCCTGTCCGAGGCCACCACGCCGCTGGCGCAGAAGATGTACGCCGAACAGCCGCAGCCGGGCGCTGCCCAGCCTGACGCGCACGACGCCAAGGACGCCGGTGACGACGTGGTCGACGCCGAGTTCGAAGAGGTCAAGGACAACAAGTAAGTCGTACCGGATTCTGGGAAAGCGCAGCGAACGCAGCGGTTTTCACGGGATCCGGGGCTCACTTGTACTCTGCCTTGCCATGCTCCGGCATGTGAGGCAATCCGTCGCGCGGGGGCTTGCTCCCGCGTCGGCGTGTCTGGAGGGTGCGAATTTTGAAGGTGCAGAAAACCCATGGCTAAACGCGATTATTACGAAGTGCTCGGTGTCGAGCGCGGCGCCAGCGAGGCAGAGCTGAAGAAGGCTTACCGTCGTCTGGCGATGAAGTACCACCCGGATCGCAATCCGGACGACAAGGACGCCGAGGAGAAATTCAAGGAGGCCAACGAGGCCTACGAGGTGCTCTCCGACGCAGCCAAGCGCTCGGCCTACGACCAGTACGGTCATGCCGGCGTCGATCCGCAGATGGGCGGTGGCGGCGGTGCCGGTTTCGGTGGCGCCAACTTCTCCGACATCTTCGGTGACGTGTTCAGTGACTTCTTCGGTGGCAGTCGTGGCGGTTCGCGCGGCGGTGCCCAGCGTGGCAGCGACCTGCGTTACACCCTCGAACTGGATCTGGAAGAAGCGGTGCGCGGCACCAACGTGACCATCCGTGTGCCGACTCTGGTCGGTTGCAAGACCTGCGATGGTACCGGTGCGAAGAAGGGCACCAGCCCGGTCACCTGTACCACTTGCGGCGGCATCGGTCAGGTGCGCATGCAGCAGGGCTTTTTCTCGGTGCAGCAGACCTGCCCGCGCTGCCACGGCAGCGGCAAGATGATCACCGATCCCTGTGGCAGCTGCCACGGCCAGGGTCGAGTGGAGGAGAGCAAGACGCTGTCGGTCAAGGTACCGCCAGGTGTCGATACCGGCGACCGCATTCGCCTGTCCGGTGAGGGAGAGGCGGGGTCTCATGGTGGCCCGGCTGGCGACCTTTACGTGGTGGTGAATGTGCGCGAGCACGCGATCTTCCAGCGTGATGGCAAGCACCTGTACTGCGAGGTGCCGATCAGCTTCGCCGATGCGGCGCTGGGCGGTGAACTGGAAGTGCCGACCCTCGATGGCCGGGTCAAGTTGAAAATCCCCGAAGGCACGCAGACCGGCAAGCTGTTCCGTCTGCGCGGCAAGGGCGTAGCCCCGGTGCGCGGCGGTGCAGCCGGCGATCTGATGTGCCGGGTGGCGGTGGAAACGCCGGTCAACCTGAACAAGCGTCAGCGCGAGCTGCTCGAAGAGTTCCGCAAGTCGCTGCAGGGCGACGACTCCCACTCGCCCAAGGCCAGTGGCTGGTTCGAAGGCGTCAAGCGCTTCTTCGGCGACGTATAAAACAGCGTGCCGGGTGCGGAGTTTCCGCGCCACGACGCGTCAGCTTGGAGCTGGAATGCTATGCAACGTATCGCAGTAATGGGCGCCGCCGGGCGCATGGGCAAGATTCTCATCGAGGCCGTCCATCAGGCCGATGATGCGCAGCTGTGTGCGGCCATCGATCGTCCCGACAGCAGCCTGATCGGCGCCGACGCCGGTGAGTTGGCCGGTCTGGGCTGGGTCGGTGTCAGGCTGGTTGGTGATCTGACTTCGGTGACTGCCGATTTCGACGTGCTGATCGACTTCACCCATCCTTCGGTGACGTTGAAGAACCTGGAGGTTTGCCGTCAGGCGGGCAAGGCCATGGTCATCGGCACCACCGGCTTCACCCCTGAGGAAAAACAACTGCTGGCTGATGCTGCGAGACAGATTCCCATCGTCTTCGCCGCCAACTACAGCGTGGGCGTCAACCTCTGCCTCAAGTTGCTGGACACTGCTGCCCGCGTGCTGGGCGACGATGTGGATATCGAGATCATCGAAGCCCACCATCGTCACAAGGTCGATGCGCCATCCGGTACGGCCCTGCGCATGGGCGAGGTGGTCGCGGATGCCCTGGGCCGTGATCTGCAGAAGGTCGCCGTGTACGGTCGCGAAGGCCAGACCGGCGCGCGCGCGCGTGAAACCATTGGTTTCGCCACCGTGCGCGCCGGTGATGTGGTTGGCGATCACACCGTGCTGTTCGCTGCCGACGGTGAGCGCGTGGAGATCACTCACAAGGCGTCCAGTCGCATGACCTTCGCCAGGGGCGCCGTGCGCTCGGCATTGTGGCTGCAGGGCCGAGATGCCGCGCTGTACGATATGCAGGATGTGCTGGGCCTGAAGTAAGGCAAAGGGAAGCGGGAGGCTCGTCTCCCGCTCGTGCATGGATGTCGTGGGGTAGTTGATGACGCCTTTGAACCTGGATGACGTGGCCCGCTACGTCGAACTCAATATCGGTGCCTTTCACGAGAAGCGCATTGCCAGTCTGGGGCGCCTGAGACTCAAGGATGTACTCAAGCGCAAGAACCCCTACATGTACAGGGCCAAGCACGTGCTGACCGCGGAGCAGATCATTCGCGGTATCGTCGATGCGCACATTTCCTCCAATGAGGAGACCCTGTTCGGTGACTGGCTGGAAGGGTTGGCCATTTTCATCAATGGCCAGGTATACGGTGGCTGGAAGTCCGGCATCACCGGTGTCGACCTCGAGTTCGATCGGGATGGGCGGCGCTACATCGTGGCCATCAAGTCCGGGCCGAACTGGGGTAACAGCTCGCAGATCGGTCAGATGAAAACCAATTTTCTGACAGCGCAGCGTACCTTGCGTACGGGCAATTCCGGCTTGCAGGTCGTGGCCGTCAATGGCTGCTGCTATGGTCGCGACAACAACCCGGACAAGGGCAGTTACTACAAGTACTGCGGTCAGCGTTTCTGGTCGTTCATCTCCGGCGACGATCAGCTCTATGTCGAGCTGATCGAGCCTCTGGGGTTCAAGGCGCGCGAGCGTAATGACGAGTTCGCCGAAAGCTACGGGCAGATGATCAACAAGTTCACCCGCGAATTCACGCTCGACTTCTGCGACGAGCAGGGCGCCATCGACTGGGCGCGGCTGCTGCGTTTCAATTCCGAAGCCTGAGTCGTCAGCGGATCGCCAGTTCCAGCTGCGCCTTGCGGCGTTGCTGCTCGAATGCCTGGCGCCATTCTTCGTGACAGGTCGCCTGGTAGCGTGAGAAGCGGAAGTTGCGCGGTGCCGCTTGCGCCTTGCCGGCGAGCAGATCGCGCAACAGTTTGCCGACCGCATGCCCCAGGCTGATCGGCACGGCGTTGCCGATCTGCTTGTATTGCTGGATCAGCGGGCCGGCCAGTTGCCAGTCATCCGGGAACTCCTGGATGCGTTTGTATTCCTCGATCGACAGCGGGCGATCCGCTTCCGGGTGGGCCAGATCGGTGGCCGGCATGGCAGGGTGCGTCACCAGGGTGGGTGATGGCTTGTCCCAGGCCAGGCGCCGCAGAAAGCCCGTCTTGCCGCCTCCGGAGAAATAGGACTTGCCCAGGGCCTCGCGTTGCAGATCGGCTGGCAGGTCGCGCCAGTTCTGCCCGGCCTTGAGCTGGCGATAGAAGCGCAGGCGCTTTTCCGGGAAGTTCAGATGATTGTGGCTGTCCAGCCCTTGCAGTGCCTGGCGTACCGTGCGCCAGGCCGGCAGTCCCAGCGCGCCGTCCTCGCTGTGGGTCGGGGTGAGAAATGGGGCGGGGGTGCCGTCTCGGGAGCAGACGATGATGACGCGTTCGCGAATCTGCGGGGTGCCGAAGTTGGCCGAGTTGTACAGGTTGAACGAGCTGGCATAGCCGGCGTTGCTCAGCTTGCTCAGTACGAAGTTCAACGCACCGCCTTTCATCTCGTCGAGCGACAGATCCGGGAAATCCGGGCCACGTTGATCGTGCGGGCGGTGATCCATCGGGCACGACAGCAGGCCGCGCACGTTTTCGATGACGATATAGGGGGGCTGATCTCCAGCGCCAGGTCGATGAACTTGAGGAACGCGTTGCCACGCTCGTCATTGAACGCCTTGCGTTTGCCGGCCGTGCTGAATGCCTGGCAGGGTGGGCCGCCGATGATGACGTCGATCTCGCCAGGAGGGACGCCAGCTGCCTCGAGCACCTGCTCGGCCGTGCAGGCATTGATGTCGCCCAGCAAGGCCGTGTCGGGACGATTCAGGGCAATGGTCTGGCGGCAGTACTTGTCGAATTCACAGGCCAGGCGGATATCGAAGCCGGCCTTTTCCATGCCCAGGTCGAGCCCCATGGCGCCGGAAAAGAAACTCAGGGCGATGGGGGCATTCTTGTTGCGCGCAGGCGCGTGATAGGCAGGATGATCCTCTGCAATCATATGTGCTGTTCTTAATCCGTATTGGGTCACGCTGTCCTGGTCGATGATCCAGGTCTTGCCCACTCGCTCGGCGCGCAGTGCCTGAGTGCGGCAGAGCGTTCGGGTGCGTTGTGGGCTTATGTGAAGCTGACGTGCAGCATCTTCGATGCTGATTCTGGTACTCATGCAGGGTTTCTCTTGCGAAACCTGGGAAAGGTACCAATGGTTTCCCGGCGCCTCATTGCTGTCAACCCTTGCCTTGAGCTCGCTGCCGGCTTTGCGGATGCCTTTTTGGCCTTTTCGGCTTTCGATTTTTGGCGCTTTCCTGTAAGCTTCCTGTTTTAGTGTGTCCACTAAAAGTTACGCAGAATGGCTCAAATAAAAAAGCGGGATGACCTTCACACGTCATCCCGCTTTTTTACAACCTGCGTTTGCTTCAAGCCTTGATCGAGACGGAGGTCTTCTTGACTAAGCCAGCCCCCAAACCTGCCATTCTGGCCCTTGCTGACGGCAGCATTTTTCGCGGCGATTCCATCGGGGCCGATGGCCAGACCATCGGAGAGGTGGTGTTCAACACCGCCATGACCGGCTATCAGGAAATCCTTACCGATCCGTCCTATGCCCAACAGATCGTGACCCTGACCTACCCGCACATCGGCAACACCGGCACCACGCCGGAGGATGCCGAGTCCAACCGCGTCTGGGCGGCCGGCCTGATCATTCGCGATCTGCCGCTGATCTCCAGCAACTGGCGTGACAAGCAGCCGCTGGACGAGTACCTGAAGGAAAACGGTACCGTCGCCATCGCCGGCATCGATACCCGCCGCCTGACCCGCATCCTGCGTGAGAAAGGTTCGCAGAACGGCTGCATCCTGGTCGGCGATGACGCCACCGAAGAGAAGGCGCTGGAGCTGGCGCGCAGCTTTCCGGGCCTCAAGGGCATGGATCTGGCCAAGGAAGTCACCTGCGCCAAGTCCTACGAGTGGCGCTCCAGCGTGTGGAACCTGGAAAACGACAGTCACCCGGAGATTCCGGCCAGCGAATTGCCGTATCACGTCGTTGCCTATGACTACGGTGTGAAGCTGAACATCCTGCGCATGCTGGTCGCCCGTGGCTGCCGCCTGACCGTGGTGCCCGCGCAGACTCCGGCCAAGGACGTGCTGGCACTCAATCCCGATGGCGTGTTCCTGTCCAACGGTCCGGGTGACCCCGAACCTTGCGACTACGCCATCCAGGCGATCAGGGACGTGCTGGAAACCGATATTCCGGTATTCGGCATCTGCCTCGGCCACCAGTTGCTGGCCCTGGCCTCCGGTGCCAAGACCCTGAAGATGGGCCATGGCCACCACGGCGCCAACCACCCGGTGCAGGATCTCGACAGCGGCGTGGTGATGATCACCAGCCAGAACCACGGTTTCGCCGTGGACGAGAGCAGCCTGCCGAGCACTCTGCGGCCGATTCACAAGTCGCTGTTCGACGGCACCCTGCAGGGTATCGAGCGCACCGACAAGGACGCCTTCAGTTTCCAGGGACACCCCGAGGCGAGCCCCGGCCCGCACGACGTGGCCCCGCTGTTCGACCGCTTCATCGAAGCCATGGCCAAGCGGCAGTAAGCGAGTGGTCTGGAGAGTGTAGCGAGCGCGTTCCGGGCAAGGCGCCCGGAACGCAACGACGAGACAGTACGGGTAGAGCGGTGAGTAAGTGAGTAGTGCGCAGCCAGACGGCGCGCAGTAACGCTCGAGATGACTCGCCGACTGACCCAAGGATTCGAGTAGAGAAAATGCCAAAACGTACAGACATCAAAAGCATCCTGATCCTCGGCGCCGGCCCCATCGTCATCGGCCAGGCCTGCGAGTTCGACTACTCCGGTGCCCAGGCGTGCAAGGCACTGAAGGAAGAAGGTTTCCGCGTCATCCTGGTGAACTCCAACCCGGCCACCATCATGACCGACCCGGCCATGGCCGACGCGACCTACATCGAGCCGATCAAGTGGGCCACCGTGGCCAAGATCATCGAGAAGGAGCGTCCGGACGCGCTGCTGCCGACCATGGGTGGCCAGACCGCGCTGAACTGCGCTCTGGATCTGGAGCGTCACGGCGTGCTGGAGAAATTCGGTGTCGAGATGATCGGTGCCAACGCCGATACCATCGACAAGGCCGAAGATCGCTCGCGCTTCGACAGGGCCATGAAGGACATCGGCCTGGCCTGCCCGCGCTCGGGTATCGCCCACAGCATGGAAGAAGCCTACGGCGTGCTGGAACAGGTGGGTTTCCCCTGCATCATCCGCCCCAGCTTCACCATGGGCGGTACCGGTGGTGGCATCGCCTACAACCGTGAAGAGTTCGAAGAAATCTGCGCCCGCGGCCTGGATCTGTCGCCGACCAGCGAGCTGCTGATCGACGAATCGCTGATCGGCTGGAAGGAATACGAGATGGAGGTTGTCCGCGACAAGAAGGACAACTGCATCATCGTCTGCTCCATCGAGAACTTCGACCCGATGGGCGTGCACACCGGTGACTCGATCACCGTGGCGCCGGCCCAGACCCTGACCGACAAGGAATACCAGATCATGCGCAACGCCTCGCTGGCGGTGCTGCGTGAGATCGGTGTGGAAACCGGCGGTTCCAACGTGCAGTTCGGCATCTGCCCGAACACCGGCCGCATGGTCGTCATCGAAATGAACCCGCGCGTCTCGCGCTCCTCGGCGCTGGCTTCCAAGGCCACCGGTTTCCCGATCGCCAAGATCGCCGCCAAGCTGGCGGTCGGTTACACCCTCGACGAACTGAGCAACGACATCACCGGTGGGCGTACCCCGGCCTCCTTCGAGCCGTCCATCGACTACGTCGTGACCAAGGTGCCGCGCTTCGCCTTCGAGAAATTCCCCAAGGCCGACGCTCGCCTGACCACTCAGATGAAGTCCGTCGGTGAAGTCATGGCCATTGGTCGTACGTTCCAGGAGTCGGTACAGAAAGCCCTGCGCGGCCTGGAAGTCGGCGTTGCCGGTTTCGATCCGAAGCTCGATCTGAACGACCCGGAAGCCGAAAGCACCCTGCGTCGCGAGCTGACCGTGCCCAGTGCCGATCGCATCTGGTACGTGGCCGACGCCTTCCGTGCCGGCAAGACCGTTGCCGAAGTGTTCGAGTTGACCCGCATCGACGAGTGGTTCCTGGTACAGATCGAAGACCTGATCAAGGATGAGGCCACCGTACAGACCCTGGGTCTGTCCGCCATCGACCGCGACCTGATGTTCAAGCTCAAGCGCAAGGGCTTCTCCGATGCGCGTCTGGCCAAGCTGCTCGGCGTCTCCGAGAAGAGCCTGCGTGCTCACCGCCAGAAGCTGAAAGTGCAGCCGGTGTACAAGCGCGTGGATACCTGCGCCGCCGAATTCGCCACCGACACCGCCTACATGTATTCGACCTACGAGGAAGAGTGCGAGGCCAACCCGTCGAGCCGCGACAAGATCATGATCCTGGGTGGCGGCCCCAACCGTATCGGTCAGGGTATCGAGTTCGACTACTGCTGCGTGCATGCGGCACTGGCCATGCGTGAAGACGGTTACGAGACCATCATGGTCAACTGCAACCCGGAAACCGTCTCCACCGATTACGACACTTCCGACCGCCTGTACTTCGAACCGGTGACCCTGGAGGACGTGCTGGAGATCGTTCGCGTCGAGCAGCCGAAGGGCGTCATCGTCCAGTACGGTGGCCAGACCCCGCTGAAGATCTGCCGCGCCCTGGAAGAAGCAGGTGTGCCGATCATCGGCACCAGCCCCGAGGCCATCGACCGCGCCGAAGACCGCGAGCGCTTCCAGCAGATGGTGCAGCGCCTGAACCTGCGCCAGCCGGCCAACGCCACCGCGCGCAGCGAAGACGAAGCCCTGGCCCTGTCGAAGAACATCGGCTACCCGATGGTGGTGCGTCCGTCCTACGTGTTGGGCGGCCGGGCGATGGAAATCGTCTATCAGGAAGAAGAACTCAAGCGCTACATGCGTGAAGCCGTGAAGGTGTCCAACGACAGCCCGGTGCTGCTGGATCGCTTCCTCAACTGCGCCATCGAGGTGGACGTGGATGCGGTCAGCGACGGCGAAACCGTGGTGATCGGCGCGATCATGCAGCACATCGAACAGGCCGGCGTGCACTCCGGTGACTCCGCCTGCTCGCTGCCACCCTACTCGCTGCCGACGCACATCCAGGACGAGATTCGCGAGCAGGTCAAGAAGATGGCCCTGGAGCTCGGTGTGATCGGTCTGATGAACGTGCAGATGGCCGTGCAGGGCGAGGACATCTACGTCATCGAGGTCAACCCGCGCGCGTCGCGTACCGTGCCGTTCGTTTCCAAGTGCGTCGGTGAGTCGCTGGCCAAGGTGGCTGCTCGTGTCATGGCTGGCAAGAGCCTGGCCGAGGTCGGCTACACCAGGGAAATCATCCCGCCGTTCTTCAGCGTCAAGGAAGCGGTGTTCCCGTTCGCCAAGTTCCCGGGCGTTGACCCGATCCTCGGCCCGGAAATGAAGTCCACCGGCGAAGTCATGGGTGTTGGCGACAGCTTCGGCGAAGCCTTTGCCAAGGCGCAGTTGGGGGCCAGCGAGATTCTGCCGAACTCCGGTTGCGCCTTCATCAGCGTTCGCGAAGACGACAAGCCGGAAGCCGTACAGGTCGCCCGTGACCTGGTCGCCCTGGGCTTCGAGGTCGTCGCCACCGCCGGCACTGCCAAGGTGATCGAGGCTGCCGGTCTGCCGGTGCGTCGCGTGAACAAGGTGACCGAGGGTCGTCCCCATGTCGTCGACATGATCAAGAACGATGAAGTGACCCTGATCATCAATACCACCGAGGGGCGTCAGTCCATCGCTGACTCCTACTCGATCCGTCGTAACGCTCTGCAGCACAAGATCTACTGCACCACCACCATCGCGGCGGGTCAGGCGGTCTGTGAGGCGCTCAAGTTCGGTTCGGAGAAGACCGTGCGCCGGCTGCAGGATCTGCATGCAGGAATCAAGGCATGAACAAGTACCCCATGACCGTCCAGGGCGCTCGCGCCCTGGAAGAAGAGCTGGCGCACCTGACCAAGGTGCGCCGCCCTGCGCTGAGCCAGGCGATCGCCGAGGCTCGCGAGCTGGGCGACCTCAAGGAAAACGCCGAATACCATGCCGCCCGTGAAGAGCAGGGCATGGTCGAGGCGCGTGTGCGTGATATCGAGGGTCGCCTGCAGAACGCGGTGATCATCGATGTCACCACCATCGAGCACACCGGCAAGGTGATCTTCGGTACCACCGTGGAAATCGCCAACGTCGAGACCGACGAGAGCGTGACCTACCAGATCGTTGGTGAAGACGAAGCCGACATCAAGCAGGGCAAGCTTTCCGTCGGCTCGCCCATCGCCCGTGCCCTGGTTGGCAAGAGCGAGGGCGACGTGGTGGGCGTAAAGACTCCCAGCGGTCTGGTCGAGTACGAGATTGTCGAAGTCCGCCACATCTAGCGTGCGTCGTTCGTCGAAGCCGGCAGTCATTGCCTGGCAGCTGGCTCTGCCGCTGTGGGTCGGTGGTCTTTGGTCGTGGCAGTTCGTGATGCTGCCTGCCATCGGCCAGTTCGGGCTGGCACCTCTGCTGGTTCAGGACATTGCTTCGCACATGGCGCCGCTGCTGATCGCCCTGGCTGTCGTGTGCGTTGGCCTGCAGGCAGCGATACTGCTGCATTGCGAGGGAGCGGCAAGCCTGTGGCGGGATGTGCGTGGCCAGGTGCTGCTGACCGTTGCGGTCATGGCGCTGGGGCATTGGCTGGCACTGCACCTGTGGCCTGATGCCCGCTACTGGCTACGCTTCAGTTATCTGGTCATGGCGTTCTGCGGGCTGCTGCTGGTGCTGCAGCCCGTGCCAGGACGGAAGCATCAGCCCTGATAGCGGATGACATTGGAGAGATTGCGGTTCGGCTTGGGGTTCTTGCGATAGAGAAGCGCCACCTTGCCAATGCTCTGCACCAGCTCCGCACGCCCGGCCTCGCACAAGGCGCCGATGGCAGCCTGGCGATCCTCGCGTTCGGCGAGGCGCAGCTGTACCTTGATCAGTTCGTGATCGTTCAGTGCTCGATCCAGTTCGGCCAGCACGCCGTCGGTCAAACCATTGTCAGCCACGATCAATACAGGTTTCAGGTGGTGGCCGATAGATTTGAATTGTTTCTTCTGCTCTTGAGTGAGCGGCATAATCGTTAGTACCTAATTCGGTCTGGAAAAACGGCGCCTATCTTACCCGAGCCCGCGCAGTTATTCATGACCCGTTGAGTCCGAGGTTTCAGTGGCCCGTTCCAAGACCAGCCAGCGTTGGCTGAAAGAACATTTCGACGATCCCTATGTGAAGATGGCGCAAAAGGACGGTTACCGTTCGCGTGCCAGCTACAAGCTGCTGGAAATCCAGGAGAAGGATCGCATTCTGCGTCCAGGCATGACCGTGGTGGATCTGGGTGCCGCACCTGGTGGCTGGTCGCAGGTGACCAGTCGGGTGATCGGTGACAAGGGGCGCCTGATCGCGTCGGATATCCTGGAAATGGACAGTATTCCGGATGTTGCCTTCATTCAGGGTGACTTTACCGACGACGCGGTCTTTGCGCGGATTCTCGAGGCCATCGGTGAAAATCCGGTCGACCTTGTTATTTCCGATATGGCCCCCAATATGAGTGGGGTGAGGGCGGCCGATCAGCCTCGCGCGATGTATTTGTGCGAGCTGGCGCTGGATCTGGCGGCACGGGTGCTGCGCCCGGGCGGCGACTTCCTGATCAAGATTTTCCAGGGAGAGGGGTTCGACGAGTATCACAAGCAGGTGCGCGAGGCTTTCGAGAAGGTGCAGATGCGCAAGCCGCTGTCGTCGCGAGATCGCTCTCGCGAACAATATCTGCTGGCGCGTGGTTTTCGCGGCTAGCGCAGGGAAACCGGCGATCTGCGGACAGGTCTCAATCGTTGAAACCTCATAAAGGGTTACAGACGGTGCCTGCCAGAAGTGGGCGTTTGGTGTAAGTTAGATCGGTATATCACTGGTCGTCATGGGAAGCTCGCTTCGCCACGAGGCCTGCTTCAGAGGGTAGCTAATTGAACGACATGGCAAAGAATCTGATCCTGTGGCTGATCATCGCGGCCGTACTGGTCACCGTGATGAACAACTTCTCCAGCCCGAACGAGCCACAGACGCTGAGCTACTCGCAGTTCATCGAGCAGGTGAAGGAAGGGCGTGTCGAGCGCGTGACCGTCGATGGTTACGTGATCACCGGCAAGCGCACCGATGGCGAAGGCTTCAAGACCATTCGTCCGGCAATTCAGGACGGTGGCCTGATCGGCGACCTGATCGACAACAACGTGGTCATCGAGGGCAAGCAGCCCGAGCAGCAGAGCATCTGGACTCAACTGCTGGTCGCGAGCTTCCCGATTCTGGTGATCATCGCGGTGTTCATGTTCTTCATGCGCCAGATGCAGGGCGGTGCGGGCGGCAAGGGCGGCCCGATGAGCTTCGGCAAGTCCAAGGCGCGCCTGCTGTCCGAAGACCAGGTCAAGACCACCTTCGCTGACGTCGCCGGTTGCGACGAGGCCAAGGAAGAAGTCAGTGAGCTGGTCGAATTCCTTCGTGATCCGGGCAAGTTCCAGCGCCTGGGTGGCCGTATCCCGCGTGGTGTGCTGATGGTCGGTTCGCCGGGTACCGGCAAGACCCTGCTGGCCAAGGCCGTTGCCGGCGAAGCGAAGGTGCCGTTCTTCACCATCTCCGGTTCCGATTTCGTTGAAATGTTCGTCGGTGTCGGCGCCTCGCGCGTTCGCGACATGTTCGACCAGGCCAAGAAGCACGCGCCCTGCATCATCTTCATCGACGAGATCGACGCGGTCGGTCGGCATCGTGGCGCCGGCATGGGTGGCGGTCACGATGAGCGTGAGCAGACCCTCAACCAGTTGCTGGTGGAGATGGACGGCTTCGAAATGAACGATGGCATCATCGTCATCGCCGCGACCAACCGTCCGGATGTGCTCGATCCGGCGCTGCTGCGCCCCGGTCGCTTCGATCGTCAGGTCGTCGTCGGTCTGCCGGATATCCGTGGTCGCGAGCAGATCCTGAAAGTGCACATGCGCAAGGTGCCGATGGGCGATGACGTCAATCCGGCCGTGATCGCGCGCGGTACGCCGGGCTTCTCCGGTGCCGACCTGGCCAACCTGGTCAACGAAGCGTCGCTGTTTGCCGCTCGTGCCGGCAAGCGTCTGGTCGAAATGAAGGAGTTCGAGCTGGCCAAGGACAAGATCATGATGGGCGCCGAGCGCAAGACCATGGTCATGTCCGACAAGGAGAAGCTCAACACCGCATTCCACGAAGCGGGCCATGCCATTGTCGGTCGCCTGGTGCCCGAGCATGATCCGGTCTACAAGGTATCCATCATTCCGCGCGGTCGTGCGCTGGGTGTGACCATGTTCCTGCCGGAAGAGGATCGCTACAGCCTGAGCAAGCGTGCACTGACCAGTCAGATTTGTTCGCTGTTCGGCGGTCGTATCGCCGAAGAAATGACTCTGGGCTTCGATGGCGTGACCACCGGTGCCTCCAACGACATCATGCGCGCCACTCAACTGGCCAAGAACATGGTCACCAAATGGGGGCTTTCCGAGAAGCTCGGCCCGCTGATGTATGCCGAGGAGGAGGGCGAGGTCTTCCTGGGGCGCAGCATGGGCAGCCAGAACAGCAACGTTTCCGGCGAGACCGCCAAGCAGATCGACGAAGAAGTGCGGCGCATCATCGATGAGTGTTATGCGACGGCGAAGAAGCTGCTGATCGAGAATCGCGACAAGCTCGATGCCATGGCCGAAGCGCTGATGAAGTACGAGACCATCGATTCCGATCAGATCGATGACATCATGAATGGTCGTGAGCCTCGCGAGCCGCGTGGCTGGGGTGATGGCGATTCCGGTTCGTCGCAGCCCAAGGTCGACGAGGCTCCGCGCCCCGAGAAGCCGATCGGCGGGCCCGCTGCCGAGCACTAAGGTTCTCTATGTCCGAAGCGCAATACCCAAGCCGGCTGCCCTGTGGCAGCCGGCTTCTTGATTTGTCCCGTCCGCACGTGATGGGCATCCTCAATGTCACACCTGACTCCTTTTCCGATGGTGGCCGTTTCGCCCAGCGTGACGCGGCGTTACGGCATGCCGTCGACATGGTGGCGGCGGGGGCCACACTGATCGACGTCGGCGGCGAGTCGACGCGACCGGGAGCGCGCCTGGTTTCTCCCGTCGAGGAACTGGAGCGGGTTGCGCCTGTGGTCGAGGCCATCGCTCGCGAGCTGGATGTGATCATCTCGGTGGACACCTCCACGCCTGCGGTCATGCGTGAAACGGCGCGCCTCGGTGCAGGGCTGATCAACGATGTGCGCTCGCTGCAGCGTGATGGCGCTCTGGATGCGGCCGCAGACACCGGCTTGCCCGTGTGTCTGATGCACATGCGTGGCGAGCCCGGCAACATGCAGGACGATCCTCGCTATCCCGATATCCTCGTCGAGGTACGCGATTTCCTCGTCGAGCGCATGGCGGCCTGTGCGACGGCCGGTATTCCCGCTGAGCGGCTGGTGCTCGATCCGGGCTTTGGTTTTGCCAAGACCCTGGAGCACAATCTTGCCCTGTTCAAGCATATGGATCAGCTTTCTGCGTTTGGTCGACCACTTCTGGTTGGCGTCTCCCGCAAGAGCATGATCGGCAAGGTGCTTGGTCACGAGGTCGGCGGTCGGCTGTACGGCAGTCTGGCGCTGGCTGCGCTTGCCCTGACCAAGGGCGCGCACATTCTGCGTGTGCACGATGTCGCCGAGACGGTCGATGTGGTGCGCATGATCGCTGCGGTTGAAGCGGCGCAATAGCGAGTTCTTGAGCGCGTGAGCGAGGCACTCTGGGCTGGGCGAAACAGCCGGGAAGCGTTCCCGATCTTGCGTGTTGCAAATGAGCATTTCGAGGCCGTTTTCAGTGGCGGCCGGACAACGCAGGTGGTTTCAATGGCCTGCCAACAAGGAAAGCGTTATGGCTAGAAAGTACTTCGGCACCGACGGTATCCGTGGTCGCGTCGGGCAATTTCCAATCACTCCGGATTTCATGCTCAGGCTCGGCTGGGCTGCGGGTATGGCCTTTCGCAAGCAGGGCAAGTGTCGGATTCTCATCGGCAAGGACACGCGGATCTCCGGTTATATGTTCGAGTCCGCCCTTGAGGCCGGTCTCGCTGCGGCGGGTGCCGATGTGCAACTGCTCGGCCCGATGCCGACGCCGGCCATCGCCTACCTGACCCGCACCTTCCAGGCTGATGCGGGCATCGTCATCAGTGCTTCGCACAATCCGCACGATGACAATGGCATCAAGTTCTTCTCCAGCGAAGGCACCAAGTTGCCGGACGACGTGGAGCTGATGATCGAGGAACTGCTCGATCAGCCCATGACCGTGGTCGAGTCTGCCGGAATCGGCAAGGCGTCGCGCATCAACGATGCCTCGGGTCGTTACATCGAATTTTGCAAGGGCAGCGTGCCCAGTGGTACCAGTTTCAAGGGGCTGAAGATCGTCGTCGATTGCGCGCACGGCGCTGCTTACAAGGTTGCGCCCAGCGTGTTTCGCGAGCTGGGTGCCGAAGTGCGGGTCATTGCTGCGCACCCTGACGGGCTCAATATCAATGACGGTTGCGGGTCGACCCACATCGCCGCATTGCAGGCCGAAGTCGTGGCGCAGCAGGCCGATCTGGGTATCGCATTCGATGGTGATGCCGATCGTGTGCTGATGGTTGATCAGTATGGCGCGGTGGTAGACGGCGACGAGTTGCTGTTCATCATCGCCCGTGACCTGCAGGAGCGCGGTCGTCTGCACGGCGGCGTGGTCGGTACGCTGATGAGCAATCTGGGGCTGGAGCTGGCTCTGGCCGATCTGAATATCCCGTTCGTGCGTGCGAAGGTGGGGGATCGCTACGTGATCGCCGAGCTGCTGGCGCGCAACTGGTTGCTCGGTGGGGAAAATTCCGGGCATCTGGTGTGCTTCCAGCACACCACGACTGGCGATGCGATCATCGCTGCGCTGCAGGTGCTGATGGCACTCAAGCGTCGCGGGCAGACGCTGGTCGAAGCGCGTGCGGCGTTGAAGAAGTGTCCGCAGGTGTTGGTCAATGTGCGGCTGTCCGGCAATGCCGATCCGCTTGAGCATCCTTCGGTGAAGGAGGCGTGCGCGAAGGTCACCGAGCGTATGGCGGGGCGTGGGCGGGTGCTGCTGCGCAAGTCCGGCACCGAGCCGCTGGTTCGAGTGATGGTCGAAGGTGATGATGAAAGCCTGGTTCGCGGCTATGCCGATGAATTGGCTAAGATTGTTGCCGAAGTCTGTGCTTGATTGAGCTTGCTACCGAGGGTGCTCTTGGGTAACATCTGCGCCCTCTTTGATCGACGAGGTAAACCATGCGTCGCCCCTTGGTCGCCGGTAACTGGAAAATGCACGGTACCCGCGCCAGCGTCGCAGAGCTGATCGAAGGGTTGTGTCGGCAGGATCTGCCTGCTGATGTCGAAGTCGCGGTGTTCCCCTCCAGCTTGCACATTGCCCAGGTCGTGGATGGTCTGGTCGGTAGTGTGGTGAGGGTCGGGGCGCAAGATTGCGCGGCGCAGCTGGAGCAGGGTGCCTTGACCGGTGAGCTGGCGACGAGTCAGTTGGTCGATGGTGGCTGTGAGCTGGTGCTGGTGGGTCATTCGGAGCGTCGTCTGATTCTGGGCGAAAGTGATGAAGTGATCGTTCGCAAGTTTGCGGCGGTGCAGGCGGCGGGGTTGATCCCTGTGCTGTGTCTCGGCGAGACCCGCGAGCAGCGTGAGTCGAATGCAACGTTGGGTGTGGTAGGTGGTCAGCTCTCGGCGGTGATCGATGCTCTGGGTGTCGAGTCGCTGATGAATGCGGTGGTCGCCTATGAGCCGGTCTGGGCTATTGGTACCGGATTGACTGCGACACCCGAGCAGGCCCAGGAAGTGCATGCGGCCATTCGCGCGCAGGTTGCGCAGTTGAATGCCGATGTCGCGAGCGGGCTGAGAATTCTTTATGGCGGCAGTGTAAAGGCCGCCAGTGCAGCCGAGTTGTTCGGTATGCAGGATATCGATGGGGGGCTTGTGGGTGGAGCCTCTCTGAATGCGGATGAATTCGGTGCGATCTGTCGCGCTGCAGGAAACTGAAGAATGCTGGAAACAGTCATTGTTGTTCTGCACCTGCTGGGTGCGATCGGTATTGTCGTGCTGGTGCTGTTGCAGCAGGGCAAAGGTGCGGACGCGGGTGCGTCGTTCGGTTCGGGTGCTTCGGCAACTGTATTCGGAAGCCAAGGTTCCGCTACCTTTCTGAGTAAGTTTACTGCTATACTTGCCGCAGCTTTTTTCACTACCAGCTTGGGCTTAGCTTACTTTGCTAAGGAAAAAGCTGAAGTGTTGACTCAGGTTGGACTTCCAGATCCAGCGGCTCTGGAAGTCCAACAAAACCGGCGGTCGAAGACGTGCCGGTGCTCGAAGAGCAAGCGCCAGCATCCGATGCTTCGGATGTGCCGGAGGCTCCAGAGCAGTAACCGTTTTGCCGAGGTGGTGGAATTGGTAGACACGCTACCTTGAGGTGGTAGTGGCCATAGGCTGTAGGGGTTCGAGTCCCCTCCTCGGTACCATACTCAAGAAGGCCCGCAGTTTGCGGGCCTTCTTGTTGCTGGAGTCTTGGTTGACCCCTGTAGGGGGCAGCCGTATAATTCCGGCCCAGCTTTGACGCGGGGTGGAGCAGTCTGGTAGCTCGTCGGGCTCATAACCCGAAGGTCGTTGGTTCAAATCCAGCCCCCGCAACCAGTTTCAGAAGCCCCTTTTCAGGGGCTTTTTGTTAGAACCGTTCACGATTTACTGCGCGTCGGCCCTGCTGCGTTAAAAAACAGGCTCGGAATGCTCATGTGCTATAGCACCTTCGCTTCCTCACCTGCTTTTGCCTTGCATGGCTCCAGCTCGAAAAATCGTAGACAGGTTCTTCGCTGGATACACTGTCCGCCTGCATTGGGTGGGTTGAAGGGATGGGCGTTTCGCCCATTTTTTATTTGCACAGCATGCGCGAGGGCCGTTAAGTGTCGAGCAAGCTAGAACAGTTGCAGGCCTTGTTGGCCCCGGTAATCGAGGCGCTCGGCTATCAGTGTTGGGGCATCGAGTTCCTGTCGCAGGGGCGACATTCGCTCCTGCGTGTCTATATCGACAAGGCCGATGGCATTCTCATCGACGATTGCGAGATCGTCAGCCGTCAGCTCAGTGGTGTACTGGACGTCGAAGATCCGATCAGTTCCGAGTACACCCTTGAAGTTTCTTCTCCTGGTATGGATCGGCCGCTGTTCACGCTCGAACAGTTCGCGAAGTACCCCGGCGAGCAGGTGAAGATCAAGCTGCGTTCGCCTTTCGAGGGGCGACGCAACTTTCAGGGCCTCCTCCGTGGTGTGGAGGAGCAGGACGTGGTGGTACAGGTGGATGACCACGAATATCTGTTGCCGATCGATCTGATCGACAAGGCCAACATTATCCCCCGGTTTGATTGAGACGCGGATTCCGCGTCTGTGCGTGGGCCCCGCAATTGTCGGGGCGCGAATAGCGCGGATTGCGTACAGGTAGCGCGGATTGCGTACAGGTAGCGCGGATTGCGCGGATCCAATGGATTGCGAAAGGCGAGGCGTACGATGAGCAAAGAAGTACTGCTAGTTGTTGAGTCGGTATCCAACGAAAAGGGTGTACCGGCAGGCGTGATTTTCGAGGCGCTGGAGCTGGCTCTGGCGACCGCGACCAAGAAGCGTTTTGAGGACGAGGTCGACCTGCGTGTGTCGATCAATCGTCAGAACGGCAGTTACGAAACCTTCCGTCGCTGGACCGTGGTCGATGAGTCCGAGTTCGAAGATCCGGCCCATCAGGTTACCGAGGACATGCCGCGTGCCGTCGAGGCCAAGGCCAAGATCGGTGACGTGCTGGAAGAGAAGATCGAGTCCATCGAGTTCGGTCGTATCGCCGCGCAGACTGCCAAGCAGGTGATCGTGCAGAAGGTGCGCGAGGCCGAGCGTGCGCAAGTGGTCGACGCCTACCGCGAGCGTCTGGGCGAGATCATCTCCGGTACCGTGAAGAAGGTCACTCGTGACAGCGTCATTGTCGACCTGGGCAACAACGCCGAAGCCCTGCTGGCGCGTGAAGACATCATCCCGCGTGAGACCTTCCGTGTCGGTGTGCGTCTGCGTGCCCTGCTCAAGGAAATTCGCACCGAGAATCGTGGTCCGCAGCTGATCC
Source organism: Ectopseudomonas oleovorans (assembly GCA_045291465.1). Taxonomy (GTDB): domain Bacteria; phylum Pseudomonadota; class Gammaproteobacteria; order Pseudomonadales; family Pseudomonadaceae; genus Aquipseudomonas; species Aquipseudomonas oleovorans_B. The sequence goes on from CP152345.1 coordinate 1,607,164, forward strand.
TGTCGCGCACCGCCCCGGAGATGCTGATCGAGCTGTTCCGTATCGAAGTGCCGGAGATCGCCGAAGGGCTGATCGACGTCAAGGCCGCCTCCCGTGATCCGGGCTCGCGCGCCAAGATCGCCGTACGTTCCAAGGACAAGCGCATCGATCCGCAGGGCGCCTGCATCGGTATGCGTGGTTCGCGCGTGCAGGCCGTATCCGGTGAGCTGGGCGGCGAGCGTGTCGATATCGTGCTGTGGGACGACAACCCCGCGCAGTTCGTGATCAATGCCATGTCTCCTGCCGAAGTGGCTGCGATCATCGTCGATGAAGATGCCCATGCCATGGACATCGCCGTTGGCGAAGACAACCTGGCCCAGGCCATCGGCCGTGGCGGTCAGAACGTTCGCCTGGCCAGTCAGTTGACCGGCTGGACGCTGAACGTGATGACCGAGGCGGACATCCAGGCCAAACAGCAGGCTGAAACCGGAGACATCATGCAGTCCTTCATCGACGAGCTGGAAGTCGACGAAGAGCTGGCCCAAGTCCTGGTCGAAGAGGGTTTCACCAGTCTCGAAGAGATTGCCTACGTACCCATGGAAGAAATGCTCAGCATCGATGGCTTCGACGAGGAGATCGTCAACGAGCTGCGCGCACGAGCCAAGGATCGTCTGCTGACCAAGGCGATCGCCAACGAGGAGAAGTTGGCAGATGCCCATCCAGCGGATGACCTGCTGGAAGTCGAGGGTATGGACAAGGCGCTGGCTCTGGAGCTGGCGCTGCGCGGCGTGATTACCCGTGAAGACCTGGCCGAGCAGTCGATCGACGACTTGCTCGACATCGACGGCATCGACGAAGAGCGTGCCGGCAAGCTGATCATGGCCGCCCGAGCCCATTGGTTCGAGTAAGCGGTTGCGGCCTGAGGAGAAAGATGCATGACGCAAGTCACGGTGAAAGAACTGGCCCAAGTGGTCGACACTCCGGTTGAACGCCTGCTGCAGCAGATGCGTGAAGCCGGCCTGTCCCACAGCAGTGCCGAACAGGTAGTGACTGACAGTGAGAAGCAGGCCCTGCTGGCCCATCTCAAGAGCAGTCACGGTGACAAGGTCGAAGAGCCGCGCAAGATCACCTTGCAGCGCAAGACCACCAGCACCCTGAAAGTGGCGGGTAGCAAGACCATCAGTGTCGAAGTGCGCAAGAAGAAGACCTTCGTCAAGCGCAGCCCCGAGGAACTCGAGGCCGAGAAGCAGCGTGAGCTGGAAGCCCAGCAGGCCGCTGCCGAGGCCGAACGCCTGAAGGCCGAGGAAGAAGCCAGGCGCAAGGCCGAGGAAGAGGCCAGGCGTCAGGCCGCAGCTGCTCCGGCCGTTGCTCCGGAAGCGCCGGCTGTTGCCGCTGCCGTCAGTGAGCCGGTTGTCGCTGCTCCGGTGGTCGAGGTCGAGCGCAAGAAAGAAGAAGTGCGTCGCCCGGAAAAGGCGCGTGCCGACGAAGACGAGCGTCGCGATCGCAAGCACACCCAGCACCGTCCGGCTACCAAGGAGAAGGCGCCGGCTCCGCGCGTCGCTCCGCGTAGCGTCGACGAGGAAAGCGATGGCTTCCGTCGTGGCGGCCGTGGTGGCAAGTCGAAGATGAAGAAGCGCAACCAGCACGGCTTCCAGGCTCCGGCCGGTCCGGTGGTGCGTGATGTGAAGATCGGCGAGACCATCACCGTGGGCGATCTCGCCCAGCAGATGTCGGTCAAGGCTGCTGAAATCATCAAGTTCATGTTCAAGCTGGGTACGCCGGCGACCATCAACCAGGTGCTGGATCAGGAAACTGCGCAACTGGTTGCTGAAGAACTGGGCCACAAGGTCACTCTGGTCAGCGACACCGCGCTGGAAGACTCCCTGGCCGAGTCGCTGAAGTTCGAAGGTGAGGCGCTGTCCCGTGCGCCGGTCGTGACCGTGATGGGTCACGTCGACCACGGCAAGACCTCGTTGCTCGACTACATTCGTCGTGCCAAGGTTGCGTCCGGTGAGGCGGGTGGCATCACCCAGCACATCGGTGCCTACCACGTGGAAACCGACCGCGGCATGATCACCTTCCTCGACACCCCGGGTCACGCCGCGTTTACCCAGATGCGTGCCCGTGGTGCCAAGGCGACCGACATCGTCATCCTGGTGGTGGCGGCTGACGACGGCGTGATGCCGCAGACCCAGGAAGCCGTACAGCATGCGAAAGCGGCTGGTGTGCCGATCGTGGTCGCGGTGAACAAGATCGACAAGCCCGATGCCAATCCGGACAACATCAAGAATGGCCTGGCCGCGCTCGATGTGATCCCGGAAGAGTGGGGCGGTGATGCACCTTACGTGCATGTTTCGGCCAAGATGGGAACCGGTATCGACGAACTGCTCGAAGCCGTTCTGTTGCAGGCTGAAGTGCTCGAACTGACAGCTACCCCGACCGCACCGGGTCGTGGCGTGGTCGTCGAGTCGCGCCTGGACAAGGGCCGTGGCCCGGTGGCCACCGTGCTGGTTCAGGACGGTACCCTGCGTCAGGGCGACATGGTGCTGGTTGGCGTCAACTATGGCCGTGTTCGTGCGATGCTCGACGAGAACGGCAAGCCGATCAAGGAAGCCGGCCCGTCGATTCCGGTCGAAATTCTCGGTCTGGACGGCACACCGGATGCCGGCGACGAGATGATGGTTGTGGCCGACGAGAAGAAGGCACGCGAAGTTGCACTGTTCCGTCAGGGCAAGTTCCGCGAGGTCAAACTGGCTCGCGCTCACGCCGGCAAGCTGGAAAACATCTTCGAGAGCATGGGCCAGGAAGAGAAGAAAACCCTCAACATCGTCCTCAAGGCCGATGTGCGTGGTTCTCTGGAAGCCCTGCAGGGCTCGCTCAGTACCCTGGGCAACGATGAAGTGCAGGTGCGTGTGGTCGGTGGCGGTGTCGGTGGTATCACCGAATCCGATGCCAACCTGGCACTGGCGTCGAACGCCGTGCTGTTCGGCTTCAACGTCCGTGCTGACGCCGGTGCGCGCAAGATCGTCGAGTCCGAAGGCCTCGACATGCGCTACTACAACGTCATCTACGACATCATCGAAGACGTCAAGAAGGCACTCACCGGTATGCTCGGCAGCGATGTTCGCGAGAACATCCTGGGTATCGCAGAGGTACGTGACGTGTTCCGCTCGCCGAAGTTTGGCGCTGTGGCCGGCTGCATGGTCGTGGAAGGCACGGTGTTCCGTAACCGTCCGATCCGCGTACTGCGCGAGGACGTGGTGATCTTCGAAGGCGAGCTGGAGTCGCTGCGTCGCTTCAAGGACGACGTCGCCGAAGTGCGTAACGGCATGGAGTGCGGTATTGGCGTGAAGAGCTACAACGACGTCAAGGTCGGCGACAAGATCGAGGTGTTCGAGAAGGTCCAGGTGGCGCGCAGTCTGTAAGCGCGGCATCCCGATCATGCAACGCCCGGCCCCGCTTCTGCGCGGCCGGGCGTTTGCCGCTTTACGCCCGCCGCCGCATACGGCGTCTGGCGAAGGAAAGGTAAGTAAGAAATGGCCAAAGACTATAGCCGTACCCAGCGTATCGGCGACCAGATGCAACGCGAGCTGGCAGTGCTGATCCAGCGTGAGATCAAGGATCCCCGTCTGGGCCTGGTCACCATCACGGCGGTGGACGTGAGCCGCGATCTGTCTCATGCCAAGGTGTTCATCACCGTGATGGGCAAGGACGACCCGGAGCAGATCAAGCTCAATCTGGAGATTCTTGCCGAGGCGGCGGGCTATCTGCGCATGCTGCTCGGCAAATCGATGAAAGTGCGCACCATCCCGCAATTGCATTTCCAGTACGACGCCAGCATTCGTCGTGGTGCCGAGCTGTCGGCACTGATCGAGCGCGCCGTGGCGGAAGATCGCAAGCATCAGGACGGCGGCGAGGAGTAAACGTGGCGCAGGTCAAACGTATTCGCCGCAAGGTCGACGGCATCATCCTCCTGGACAAGCCGCATGGCTTCACCTCCAACGCGGCCCTGCAAAAGGTGCGCTGGTTGCTCAACGCGGAGAAGGCCGGTCATACCGGTAGCCTCGATCCGCTGGCCACCGGTGTGCTGCCGCTGTGCTTCGGGGAGGCCACCAAGTTCTCCCAGTACCTGCTCGATGCCGACAAAGGCTACGAAACCGTGGCCAGGCTCGGTGTCACCACCACCACCGGCGATGCTGAAGGCGATGTCATCGAGCGTCGTCCGGTGACCGTCGGTCGCGCCGAAATCGAGGCGCTGTTGCCGCGCTTTCGTGGTGAAATCAAGCAGATACCGCCGATGTACTCGGCTTTGAAGAAAGATGGACAGCCGCTGTACAAGCTGGCCCGTGCAGGTGAAGTAGTGGAGCGCGAGGCGCGTTCTGTTACTATTGCGCGCCTGGAATTGCTGGCATGCGACGGTGAGCAGGCTCGCCTGGTCGTCGACTGCAGCAAGGGTACCTATATCCGTACCCTGGTCGAGGATCTCGGCCAGTTGCTGGGCTGTGGTGCGCATGTTGCCGAGTTGCGTCGTACCAAGGCCGGCCCGTTCGACCTGTCGCGTACCGTGACGCTGGAAGAGCTGGAAGCCGCGCATGCCGAAGGCGGCAATGCGGCTCTGGATCGCTTCCTGCAGCCGGTCGACAGTGGTTTGCAGGACTGGCCGTTGCTGCAGTTCTCCGAGAACAGTGCGTTCTACTGGCTGCAAGGGCAGCCGGTGCGTGCCCCGGAGGCGCCGAAGTTCGGCATGGTGAGGGTGCAGGATCACGCCGGTCGCTTCATCGGTATCGGCGAAGTGAGCGATGACGGTCGCATTGCGCCGCGTCGATTGATTTACACGGGCGCTTAGCGTCGGTGGGGCGTCATGGGTATTGGCCGGTGACGTCAAATGGTTCGGCCGAAATGGCTGAAAGCCTGATGCTGACGAAGTTGGCATCAGGCACTGCGAGGGTGGCTGTCAGTAGGCACGGTCATGCCTCTTTTTAAAACACGGGAAGCGATTCCCGGCCTATTGAGACTGCTTCTGCAGTTTCCAGATGAGAGGAAGCCAACATGGCACTCAGCGTTGAAGAAAAAGCCCAGATCGTTAACGACTACAAGCAAGCTGAAGGCGATACCGGTAGCCCGGAAGTGCAGGTAGCCCTGCTGACCGCCAACATCAACAAGCTGCAAGGTCACTTCAAGGCCAACGGCAAGGATCACCACAGCCGTCGTGGTCTGATCCGTATGGTTAACCAGCGCCGCAAGCTGCTGGACTACCTGAAGGGTAAAGACACCAGTCGTTACAGCGCCCTGATCGGTCGCCTGGGCCTGCGTCGTTAATAGACGCGAGCTGCACAAGTTGGAAGCTGGGAGTTCGGCATCGCGAGTGGGGAGTGATCCTCACCTCGCGGTGCCGGGCTTCCAGCTTTTGGCTTTTCGAAGGATGCATCGGGTCCGACTCCCATGCCGCTTTCAGATTTCCCCCAAGGCAACAAAGAGAAGGAAAACACCGTGAACCCGGTAATCAAGAAATTCCAGTTCGGTCAGTCGACCGTTACCCTCGAGACCGGCCGTATTGCCCGTCAGGCCAGCGGCGCCGTACTGGTGACCGTCGACAACGACGTCAGCGTGCTGGTCACCGTGGTTGGCGCCAAGAGCGCCGATCCGAGCAAAGGCTTCTTCCCCCTCTCCGTGCACTATCAGGAGAAAACCTACGCAGCAGGCAAGATTCCTGGCGGCTTCTTCAAGCGTGAAGCGCGTCCGTCGGAGAAGGAAACCCTGACCTCGCGCCTGATCGATCGTCCGATCCGTCCGCTGTTCCCGGAAGGTTTCCAGAACGAAGTCCAGGTCATCTGCACCGTGGTTTCCACCAGCAAGAAGACCGATCCGGACATCGCTGCGATGATCGGTACCTCGGCAGCTCTGGCCATTTCCGGTATTCCGTTCAACGGCCCGATCGGTGCCGCCCGCGTCGCCTTCCATCCGGAAGCCGGTTACCTGCTGAACCCGACCTACGAACAGCTCAAGGCTTCCAGTCTGGACATGGTCGTGGCCGGTACCCGTGACGCCGTGCTGATGGTCGAGTCGGAAGCCAAGGAACTGACCGAAGACCAGATGCTGGGCGCCGTGCTGTTCGCCCACGACGAATTCCAGGTGGTCATCCAGGCTGTTGCCGAACTGGCCGCCGAAGCTGGCAAGCCGACCTGGGACTGGCAGCCGAAGCCTGAGAACACTGCGCTGCTGAACGCCATCCGTGGTGAGTTTGGCGATGCGATCTCCCAGGCCTACACCATCACCGTCAAGCAGGATCGCTATGCGCGCCTGGGTGAGCTGCGTGACCAGGTCGTGGCCCGATTCGCCAGCGAAGAAGGCGAGCCGTCCGCTTCCGCGGTCAAGGAAGCCTTCGGTGAGATCGAATACCGCACCGTGCGCCAGAACATCGTCGACGGCAAGCCGCGTATCGATGGCCGTGACACCCGTACCGTACGTCCTCTGCATGTCGAAGTCGGTGTGTTGGACAAGACCCATGGCTCGGCACTGTTCACCCGTGGCGAGACTCAGGCACTGGTAGTCGCCACCCTGGGTACCGCTCGTGACGCGCAGATTCTGGATACCCTGGAAGGCGAGAAGAAAGACCCCTTCCTGCTTCACTACAACTTCCCGCCGTACTCGGTCGGTGAATGTGGTCGCATGGGCGCCACTGGCCGCCGCGAAATCGGTCATGGCCGCCTGGCCCGTCGTGGCGTTGCCGCCATGCTGCCAAGCGCCGACGAGTTCCCGTACACCGTGCGCGTCGTATCGGAAATCACCGAGTCCAACGGTTCTTCCTCCATGGCTTCGGTCTGCGGTGCTTCCCTCGCGCTGATGGACGCCGGTGTGCCGATGAAGGCTCCGGTTGCCGGTATTGCCATGGGTCTGGTGCTGGAGGGTGAGAAATTCGCCGTTCTGACCGACATCCTCGGTGACGAAGACCACCTGGGCGACATGGACTTCAAGGTGGCCGGTACCGCCAAAGGCGTCACTGCGCTGCAGATGGACATCAAGATCCAGGGCATCACCGAAGAGATCATGGAGCAGGCGCTGGAGCAGGCGCTGGAAGCGCGTCTGAACATCCTTGGTCAGATGAACCAGGTCATCTCCCAGTCGCGCAGCGAGCTGTCGGCCAATGCGCCGACCATGCTGGCGATGAAGATCGATCAGGACAAGATTCGCGACGTCATCGGCAAGGGTGGTGCCACCATTCGCGCGATCTGCGAAGAAACCAAGGCTTCGATCGATATCGAAGACGATGGCTCGATCAAGATCTTCGGCGAAACCAAGGAAGCAGCCGAAGCCGCCAAGCAGCGCGTTCTGGCCATTACTGCGGAAGCCGAAATCGGCAAGATCTACGTCGGCAAGGTCGAGCGCATCGTCGACTTCGGTGCTTTCGTCAACATCCTGCCGGGCAAGGACGGCTTGGTGCACATCTCGATGCTGAGTGATCAGCGTGTGGAGAAGGTCACCGACGTGCTGAAGGAAGGTCAGGAAGTGAAGGTATTGGTACTGGATGTGGACAACCGCGGCCGTATCAAGCTGTCGATCAAGGATGTCGCCGCTGCCGAGGCCTCTGGCGTCTAAGCGGCTGTTTGTCTGTCGATACGAGAAGGGCTCCTGCGGGGGCCCTTTTTAATGCCTGTTTGCCAGTGCTCATATTCGGGTGGCGGTATGGGTATCCCAGCCCCCCATTGCAATCAGGGCTACTGCTGCCAACTCTTCCCTGCTCACGCCGTCACGAGCCAGTAGCGACATGCCGTTCTGCAGGGTCTGAACGAAGCGGGCGAGGGCATGGGCATCAGTTGAGGGGGCTAGTTCACCTTCTCTTATGGCCTGGTTGATGCGTGCCTTGATGCGCTCGCAGGTAGTAGCACGAGCCAGGCGCACGCGCTCGCCAAGTTTGATATGGCCTTCGCTGGCTACCGACGAGAGCGCAACCATGCAACCTCGAGGAATATCGATGAGACTCCCGGTCAGTACCGATGCTGAGTCCACTAGCAGAGCCGTTATCGCCTCGCGGGCGGTTGGCGCTGTACAGAATTTGCTCCAGAGCAACCCTTCGTAGGTCTTGCTGTAATAATCGATGGCTTCTGCGTAGAGAGCCTCCTTTGAGCCGAAGGCCGCATACAGGCTGGGTGGGCCGATGCCCATCGTCTCGGTGAGATCGGCGATGGAGGTGGCGCCATAGCCCTTTAGCCAGAACAGGTGAGTCGCCTGGGACAAGGCTGTTTCACGGTCGAAGGCACGTGGGCGGCCACGGGTTGCTTTGGTTTTCGCGGGTTTATCCATGGCTCTTCATGTGAGTCTGTTTTGCGTTTCGGGAATATGCCACAACACTTCGTGTCGCCAAGGCCTCCGGTGTTCCGTGGAGCCCCGATATCGCGGTAAAGCGCTTTCCAGACAGCTCGTGTTCAGACTTTTTTCACATTATTTATTGATCGATACATAACTTATTGCTAAGTGCTGGTCGCCTTTTAATTTCATATCGCTCATTAAATAAATATGCGAAGTAATGAGTCATCTGATTGGAAAACGAGCTTTGGCCTCGAGGGGCATCGGGAGCTCGATCGCAGTGGCGTGACCGATCGAGGCACGAATTCGCGACCACCTGCGAGCACTTCGCAGGATGTACGGTAGAGGTGCTGGGTTATCCAGGCTTTGTGGCGCTGTGATCGTCATGCGGGCAACAGTGCCGATTGGGTGGTGGTGAAAAGCCTCGGCCGATGCGGCAGACGAGGCGCCTGCTTGTTCGATATTCTGCTCAGCAGTGTCGCTATCGCGTTTCTGGACACGATTGCCATGATGAGCATCGACATCGGTTCGACCGGTTCAGAACCCATCGTCGGTAATGTCGGCACGGTCTTCTACCTGACGAAATCCACTCTCCAGCTTCCCGCAGCCCGTGACATCACCGTCAATCCGATCCAGTCAGGTTTAGCTGATGCCGACATTAAGTCTGCGAGCGGTGAGTTACCCATTTCCGCTGGAACATACAGCGAGCTAAAGCACGTGGCTGCGGCGGTTCTCTTCCAGCAGGCCTGTCACAGGTACGATTCTCGTTCGTTGATGGTGAGACCTTGCGGTCGACTGTACCCACAGCGAAGCAGGGGCGGACGACAAGACCAGGCGTTCTTTCTGTGCTCAGCATTCATCCCGGGGCTCTCCCCGTGGAGGGCTTTGTGGATCATGCAAATTGCCCGAATATTTTTTTGAAAGTTGGCGAAATGCAATTACGGGCGTCTTTGAGTGTTTCTATAACTTATTGTTTTTAAAGTATTTATTGGTTTTTAAAAAGCTGGCACAGCGCTTGCGATAGTACTGGTGAACCTGCAGCCAGGAGTTGGTTTGCAGATTGTCTGGAATGTACAGGAGTCGAATCATGAAACAGCCAATCAACCGTTTTGCCACTGCCACCCTGACCGCCGCTGTGCTGAGCATGTCGCTGGCCTCGGCCGCATTTGCCCAGCCAACCATGCTGGCGGCCAATGACACCGTGGATAAAGCCGAGCAGGCGGTATCCGACACCTGGATCACCAGCAAGGTCAAATCCACTTTCGTGGCTGACAAGAACCTGAGCGCGCTGGACATCAAGGTCGAGACCAACCAGGGCGTGGTTTCCCTGTCCGGCGTGGTCGCCACCGACGCCGAACGTGACCTGGCCATCGCCAAGACCAGGGAAATCGAAGGCGTGCGTGACGTCTCCGCCGATGCGCTGAAAACGGCTGACTGATAGCCCCGCTGGCCGGGTTCAGGCCCGGCCCATCCCCTGTCACTGGGAGAATGACCATGAATAGCGACATCATCAAAGGCAAATGGAAGCAGCTCAGCGGTCGTATCAAGGAACGCTGGGGCAACCTGACCGATGACGACCTGGACGTCGCCGAAGGCCACAGCGAATACCTGGCCGGCAAACTTCAGGAACGTTATGGCTGGATCAAGGAAAAGGCCCAGCAAGAGCTGCGCGACTTCAGCGACAAGCTCTGAGCACGGATAGTCGGGCAGGGATGCCGCCCAGGCACGGACAGCAGCAGGAACGGATACCTTTCACGCACGGATAGCGACAGGCATGGATGCACAAAGGCCCCGCCGGTGTGACCGCGGGGCCTTTATCCTTGGGGCGGAATCAGCCCATTGTGTATGCCGCAGGTCTTCAACTGCCGCGTTTGCTACGAATCTCGGTCAGTCGGCCACCCTCGAAACGCAGGAAGTGGTACATGCCGCTTCTCGGTCCGTAGACCCATTCCTCGACGCTCACTTCGTTGCGAAAACCATAGGTGTCGACCACTTCCTTGTAGCCAAGGAAGTCGCGGCTGGCCGGCTCTCCGCACTTGCTCAGCACTTCGCCAGCGGGAGCGCTCGTGCTGACCAGGGCGCTGCCGCAGCGGTAGGTGGAGGAGGCCTCGGCAGCCAGGGGCAGGCTCAGCAGCACGAGCAGATGAGCGAGTTTGCGCATGAGAGTCTCCTGCTCAGTGTTCGCGGCGACGTTCGATGGCAACCAGGCGGTTGCCTTCGAAACGCAGGATGCTGAGCATGCCGTTGCTCGGGCCGTATACCCATTCTTCGATCATGTATTCGCGGCGGTCGTACGAGCCCAGGGTGTAGCCGACGGGATCGCGATGAACCGGTGCGCCACATTTGCGTTCGACCTCGAACGGGCGGTCGCCCAGGCTGACCAGGGCCGTGCCGCAACGCAGGGTATCGGCCTGCGCGGTCGTGCCGATCAGGGCAGTGAACAGGGCGATGCACGGAATCAGGGATGAGCGGTGCATGATCATTGACTATCCAGATGCAGAGCGGTGAGCACGCGCCCATCGGCCTCGGGCTCAGCCAGGTTGACATCGATCAGGTAGACGCGTTCATCGTACAACCCACCCTGTTCCACCAGATAGTCCTTGATCGTTGCAGCGCGTTGCTGGGCAAGCTGGCGTAGCAGCAGCTTGCTCTGTGCCCAGGAGTCCAGCACGGCCTGGCGCATCTTCTGCGTGCGCTGTTCGTCGTCGAGCTCGGCCCATTCGGCCGGTGGCTGCTGCTTGAGGCGGGTGCGATAGATGCCTTCGAGCAGGGCGGCCTGTTCGTCCTCGTCGACCGTCAGCTCGTCGGGACTGGCTGGCACCTTGTCACCGCGGCGCTGCAACACCTTGTACCAGCCCTCGCGAAATTCACGTTGCAGACGTTGTTCGGCCAGCAAGGGGCCATCGCTGGCCTGGGCGCTCTGGCCTTCTACCTCCAGGCGCAGGTTGGGACGTTCCTGCAATGCCTTGGCCAGGGTATCGAGGGCCTTGCGGGCATCATCCTCCAGCTCGGCCGAACCGGCCGTGAACGGCACGGTGCTGAGATCGACATCGCTGCCACCGACCAGGCCGGCGATGAACTTGAACGGCGCCTGGGCGGCTCGCAGTACCAGATTGCGCAAGGTCTGCCAGACGATGGGCATGACGCTGAATTGCGGGTTGTTCAGGTCGCCCTGTACCGGCAGTTCGATGGCGATGCGCCCCTGAGTGTCCTTGAGCAGGGCGACCGCCAGGCGTATCGGCAGATCCACCGCGTCGGGGCTGTCGACCCGTTCGCCCAGTTGCAGGTTTTCGACCAGTACCTTGTTCTCGGCATTGAGCTGACCTTTCTCGATGCGGTAGTGCAGATCGAGGTTGAGCCGGCCCTTGCGGATGCGATAGCCGGCGAACTTGCCGGAGTAGGGGGTGATGGTAGTCAGTTCGACGTTCTTGAAGCGGGTGGCGATGTCCAGGCTATTGAGCGGATCGAAGGGGGTGAGCTTGCCCTTGATGCTCATCGGCGCGTAACGATCCACCTTGCCCTGGATGTCGACGCTGGCTGCCTGGGGTTGCTGATTGTCGAGCACACCGATGCGGCCATTCATCTGCTGGATGGCCGTGGCGAAGCTGGGGGTCAGGCTGAAGTCGGCGAAGTTGGCCGAGCCGTCGTTGATCGTCACGCCACCGATACGGATCGCCAGCGGCTTGCCGGTATCCTGCCGAGCCGAGCTGGCGGCGGCAGGTTGCGGCACGATCAGGTCGGCAACGTTGGTGGTGAGGTTTTCATTGATCACGAAGCGGGCGTAGGGTTGATCCAGTTCGACGCGGTCGATGGACAGGCTTTCGCCATGGCGATAGTCGAGGCCGTCCACCCGCACCTGCTTCCAGCGCACGAAGTCGCGCTCGCGCAGGGTGTCGAGGGTGTGCAGTTGATCGACCCTGGCGCTGCCGGTAATGCTCAGTGCCAGTGGCTCGGTACTCTTGAGCTGGACGTCCAGGTCGCTGCCGAGCAGGCCGCTGCGCAGTTCCAGACGAATGAACGGGCTGAGGTAGGCCTGGGCCACGCGCAGGTCGATGTCGTTGGTGGCCACCTTGAGCTGGGCCGTGGTGGGGCTCAGTTGCACGTTGCCGGCGGCCCGCAGCTTGCCCTGCTTGCCCAGGCCGGTATCCAGTTCGAGTGTGAAAGGCTTGTCGCCGAGGCTGTCGAAATCCTTCAGGTCGAGATTCAGCGGGCCGACTTCCAGTGCCACGTTGCTCCTGGGGACGCGATCCGCCAGATGGGCCTTGTAGTCGCGCAGTTGCACGTCCTGCAGCAGTACCTGCCAGGGCTTGGTTTCGGTTTCGGTCGTGTCTTGCGCTTGCGCCTCGGCTGGCGTTTCGTCGGCTTGCGCTGGCTGGCGGGCGAAGAGTTTCTGCCAGTCCAGCTGACCATCGGCTTCACGCGCGGCCCAGGCTTCCAGGCCCTGGCTGCGTACCTGGCCTACCACCACCTGCTGCCTGGCCAGATCGAGGCTGGTGTCGCTGACCTGGAGTCGTTGCAGGCGCACCAGGGGCTTGCCGTCGGGGTCGTCGATGGCGAAGGGCGCGAGATGGATATCGACCTTGCTCAGTTGCAGTTCGGTACCCGTGGAGAGGTCGAGGCGGTACTCGCCACTGAGATCGACCAGACCTTCCTTGAGTACCAGGGGCAGGGCATCGCGCACATAAGGCCAGAAGGTGCTCAGGCGGCCGTCGCTGATCTTCAGGCTGCCACTGGATCTGATCGGCGTCAGGCTGACCTGGCCCTGCCAGTCGATCTGCGCGCCGTTCGGGCCGCTGGCCGTGAGGGTCATCTCGGCGTTGTCTTCGGGCAGGGTGCTGAGGTTATGCAGCTTCAGGTCGAGTGCGTCATAGGCGAACTCCACCGGTTCGCTCGGCCGCAGATCCCGGAAACGCAGGGCGTTCTCCTGAAGGGTGATGGTATCGATGCGCAGCGGGAACGGATCGCCGGTGCTCGGCTGCGCGTCTTCGGGGCTTTGCGGCAGGCGCAGCAACTGGGTCAGGTTCAGCGTACCGTCCTCGTCGAACAGCACGGCGGTGCGTGCGCCCTGCAACTCGACCGCGGCCAGGTGCAGGGCTCCGCTCCACAGGCTGTCGCTTTGCAGATTGGCATACAGGCGCTCGAATGCCAGATGCTCCTGGCCTGCCTCACCGATGCGCAGGCCCCAGAGGCTCAGCTCCAGGCTGAAGGGGTTGAGTTGCAGGCGTTGCAGTGACGCCGGCACGGTGGCGTATTGCGTCAGTTGCTGATTGGCAATGCGCAGGGCAATGCCTGGCAGGATCAGAAAGCCGATCAGGCTGTAGAGAAAAAGGGCGATCAACAGGGCGCTTAGCGCGCGCTTCAGTCCTTTGGGCATGGCTTGGCGTCATCTATCCAGACGAGAAGATGCCTTGGAGTATGGCACGCCAGTTCGGTTCCGGTCGTGTGCGCCGCTACGCAATTATCCCCGTGCCTGGCTCAGAGTTGCAGGATCAGCGTCTTCAGCGGCGGTCTTGCATCATGTGAAGGGAAGTCCGCCGCAGGCGCCAGTACCTGACAGTCGCGCACTGGCCTGCCAAGCTTTTCGGCGCAGCGCAGCACTTGTTCGCGCCAGTCTTCCATGGTCACTTTCGCCAGGTTGTTGCAGCACACCAGCACGCCCTCGTCGGCAGTGGCCAGCAGCGCCGGCTTGAGCAGGCTCTGGTAGTCGCGCAGCAGGTCGACCGTACCGAAGGCGCTCTTGGCCCAGGCGGGTGGGTCGAGGAACACCAAATCGAACTGACGTGCCTGCAGGCGTGGGTAGTTCGGCAGTTTCTGTCCTCGGCGACTGGTGATCGGCAGACCGGCAAGCTGGCGGATGGCCGGGAAATAGTCGGACTGGACGAAGTCCATCGTTGGCAGCTCCGGGTTGAGCGCGCCGTTCTCGCGGCCCACGGCAAGATTGCCCTGGGCGAAGTCCAGGTTGGTCACTTCACTTGCACCGCCGGCTGCCGCGCACAGGCCGACGCCGCAGGTGTAGGCGAACAGGTTGAGCACGGACTTGCCGGCGCAGTTGGCCTTGATCCAGCCACGGGCGTTGCGCAGGTCGAGAAACAGCAGAGGGTCCTGCCCTGCGTGGCGGCCGCGTACGCGGTAGTTCAGGCCCCATTCGCGGCCGACCAGATCGGCCAGCGCAGCCTCCTCGGCGACGAACGAGGTCGGGTTGCGGTCGATGCGCGAATTGCGTTGCGAGCGGTCGTTGTAGACCAGCAGCAACGATTGGCCGAGGTATTGCTCGACCGTCGCGGCCAGGCCTTGCAGCGCACCGTTCTGAAGCGGCTGATGAAAGCTCTGTACCAGCAATTGCGGGCCATAGCGATCGAGAGTCAGGCCGGGGGCGCCCTCCTGGCTGCCATGGAACAGGCGGTAGCAGTCGGTGCCTTGGTCGTGCAGTTCGCTCAGCAGGTCCTGGCGAACGTCGAGGGCGGCGCGCAGCGCCTGGTCAAGAGCAGGCATGCGCGGCATCTCGGAATGGGGAGGGCGGCAGTTTATCAGGAAAGCGGCCGCGCCTCGTTGCTTTCCGGGGCGCCTGGCGAGCGCTGCCGCCAGGCGCCGGAGCTGTCAGACGCTCTGTTCTTCGCGCCGGTAGGCATAGGTATCGGCGAAGCGCGACAACAGGTACTCGGCACTGGTCACTGCCTGATACTTCGCCGGATTGTCCGGGCTGGAGCAGTTCGGCAGGCAGTCGATCAGGGTGTCCGGGTGGGGTTCGGCGAAGAACGGCATGGAGTAGCGATCGACGCCCAGCGGGCTGATCACCCTGTGCGGCGTGGAGGTGTAACGATCGTTGCTCCAGCGCGCCATCATGTCGCCGATGTTGACCACGAAGCTGCCGGCGATCGGCGGTGCGTCGATCCATTCGCCACTGTGCGCACGCACCTGCAGGCCACCGGCATCGTCCTGGTAGAGCAGGGTGATGCAGCCATAGTCGGTATGCGCACCGGCGCCTTGCTGCTCGGCGCTGCTGGCGCTCTGGCGCGGTGGGTAGTGGATCATGCGCAGTACGCTGATCGGCTCATGGAAGCGCTTGTCGAAAAACTCCGGTTCGATATCCAGCGCCAGCGCCATGGCCCGCAGCAAGGTGGTGGCCAGTGCCTGCATGTCGCTGTAGTGCTGCTCCATCAGTGCAGCCCAGCCGGGCATGTCCGGGTGCCGGTTGGGGCCGCGCAGTGGCTTGCCGGCCAGCACCTCGGGGTGATCGGCGGGCATGTGGAACCCCATGTCGAAGGTTTCCTTGAGATCGCCGGGTTTGCTTGGGTCGAGCTGTTCGGTGGCGATGGCGCCATAGCCGCGATGATGAGTCGTGCGGGTGATGTCGATCCCGAGCTTGCGCTCTTCCGGCTGAGCGAAAAAGGCTTTGGCGTTGTCCAGCAGGTTCCGGATGCGCTCGGCGCTGATCGGGTGCCCGGTGATATAGAAGAAACCCCATTCGCGGCAGGCGCGGTCGATCTGCTCGGCCACGGCGGGCCAGGCGGATTCGTCGTCACTGTACAGAGGGGCGATATCGATGATGGGTAGTGCGTTCATGTTGAGCCTCGGGTGGGGCGGTGCTGCGAGTCTTCTCGTACCCAGGGCAGCGAAAAAGGGCGCTTCTCATGAAGCACCCCCTTGATGCGGTTCTGCGGTGCAGGGACGGCATCGGTAGTTGCTCGGTGGCGGGTGCAACCCGCCAGCAGCTTACTTCGGCAGTTCGGCTTTCACGTTTTCCACGTAGTAGTTCATCGAGGCCAGCTCGGCATTGGTCGCGCTCGCGCCGTCGGCGATGCGCACCACGCCGCTCTGATCCTTGATCGGGCCGGTAAAGGGGTGAAGCTTGCCGCTGCGAATGTCGGCGATGATCTGCTCGGCCTCGCTCTTCACGTCAGCAGGCACCAGGTCGCTGATCGGTAGCGAGAGGGTGTCCTCGGCCAGGCCGCCCCAGAAGTCCTGCGGCTGCCAGTTGCCGTCGATCACCGCCTGGGCGGATTTCACGTAGTGCGGGCCCCAGTCGTTGACGATGGAGGTGAGCACGGCCTTCGGCCCGAAGTGAGCCATGTCCGAGGCGTAGCCTACCGAGTAGATACCACGGCGCTCGGCCGTCTGGATCGGCGCGGGGCTGTCGGTGTGCTGGAACAGCACGTCCACGCCCTGGTCGATCAGCGCATTGGCGGCGTCGGACTCCTTGCCCGGGTCGAACCAGGTGTTGACCCACACCACCTTGATCTCGGTGCCGGGGTTGTACTTGTCCAGCGCCAGCTGGATGGCGTTGATGTCGCGGATCACCTCGGGGATGGGGAAGGAGGCGATGTAGCCGACCTTCTTGGTCTTGGTCATCTTTGCTGCCAGGAAGCCGCCGACATAGCGGCCCTCGTAGGAGCGCGACAGGTAGGTGCCGACGTTCTTGTCCTGCTTGTAGCCGGTGGCGTGCTCGAAGGTCACCTTGGGGAATTGCTTGGCCACCTTGATCGTCGGGTTCATGTAGCCGAAGGAGGTGGTGAAGATCAGGTCGAAACCACCCTTGGCCATGTTGCGGATCACCCGCTCGGCGTCGGCACCTTCCGGCACGTTCTCGACGAAGCTGGTGGTGACCTTGTCGCCCAGTTCCCTGATCAGCATTTGCCGACCCTGCTCGTGCTGGTAGGTCCAGCCGTGGTCGCCGATGGGGCCGATGTAGACGAAACCGACCTTCAGCGGATCGGCGGCGGAGGCGCTGAGCATGGCGCCAAAGCCCAGGGCGGCGACGAGGGTACGCAGCAGCGGTTTCTTGCTCTTCTCGAACATGGGGTGGAGCTCCAGTCTTGATGTCGGGATGGCCGTTGTTTGGCTGATCCCATGACTGCAAAAAGCTGACCAACAAGACAGATAGCCGTGGTGAAAGCGTATGTGGGCAAGCGCGGGGAATGGTGTGGAACGCTATTGGTGCGACGGGCGTGCAGATGCTGCGTTGTGGTGCGAGTGGCTTGCTGCAAACCGCAGGGTGCGCACGGCGCACCCTGCGGTTCAGGCTCAGGTGTTCACCAACTGCCTCGCCGCCTGACGGTGATCGGCAATCAGTTGCGCGACGTCGAGCCCCTCGATCTGCCCGTCGATTACGCGCCATGTGCCGCCGATCATCATGCGGTCGGCTCGGTCGGCGCCACACAGCAGCAGTGCGGCGATGGGATCGTGACTACCGGAGAAGCGCAGCTCATCGAGCCTGAACAGCGCCAGGTCGGCCTGCCTACCCACCGCCAGTTCGCCGATATCGCTGCGTCCGAGCAAGCGTGCCGAGCCCTTGCTGGCCCAGCCCAGCGCGCGCTCGGGGGTGATCGCTTCGGCACCGTAGCGCAGGCGCTGGAGATACAGCGCCTGACGCGCTTCGAGGATCATGTTCGAGGCATCGTTGGAGGCCGAGCCATCGACACCCAGGCCGACCGGTGCACCGGACGCCTCCAGGTCGTGCACGGGGCAGATGCCCGAAGCCAGGCGCATGTTCGAGCAGGGGCAGTGGCTGACGCCGGTGCCCGCGGCGCCGAGGCGGGCGATCTCCTCGGGGTTGAAGTGAATGCCATGGGCCAGCCAGGTGCGCGGGCCAAGCCAGCCGACACTTTCCAGGTAGTCCACGGTGCGCAGGCCGAACTGGCGCAGGCAGTAGTTCTCTTCGTCGAGCGTTTCGGCCAGGTGAGTATGCAGGCGCACATCGAGTTCATCGGCCAGTTCGGCGCTGGCGCGCATGATCTCGCGTGTGACCGAGAAGGGCGAGCAGGGCGCCAGGGCAATCTGGATCTGCGCGCCATCGCCACGCTCATGGTATTGGCCGATCAGGCGCTGGCTGTCGGCCAGGATCGTCTCGCCACTTTGCACCGTGTGTTGCGGCGGCAGGCCTCCGTCGTCTTCGCCCAGACTCATCGACCCGCGGCTGAGCATCGCGCGCATGCCCAGTTCACGAACGGCTTCGACCTGCACGTCGATGGCATTCTCCAGGCCCCCCGGGAACAGGTAATGGTGATCGGCGGCAGTGCTGCAGCCGGACAGCAGCAGTTCGGCCAGTGCCACCTTGCTGGCCAGGGCCAGTTTCTCGGGCGTGAGGCGTGCCCAGACCGGGTAGAGCGTCTTCAGCCAGGGGAACAGCGGCTGGTTGATCACCGGTGCCCAGGCGCGGGTGAGGGTCTGGTAGAAGTGATGATGGGTATTGATCAGGCCCGGCAGTACTACATGCTCGCGAGCATCGAACACCTGCTGGCAGGGGGTGGCAGGCTGCCGGCTCTTGCCAAGCACTTCGGCGATGCGGCCATCAGCGATCACCAGGCCGCCGGAAGCGTCCAGGTCGTTGGCGGTGAAGATGGCGAGCGGGTTCTTGATCCAGATACGGGTAGCAGCCATGAGTGGCTCCTCTGAGGTTGATGTCAGGTAAGCCAGCTCAGTGTTGACCCTGTCTGCTGATCCAGGTTCGTCAGAAATGACGTGCGGCGAAGATAGCTGGCCCCGGGGTCAGCATGCAATCTGCGTCAGGCGCGCAGCGGACAGGTCGTCGCAAGACGCAGCAGCAGTTCGTTTTTCAGTTGCTGCAGCTCTTCGATGCGGCTTTCGATCAGCGCCAGCTTGTCCTGCAGCAGTTGGGTCACGGTCTGATCCGGATCGCTGGCCTGCCACAGACCGCCGACATGCCGGCTGATCTCGCCGAGGCTGAAACCCAGGCGCTGTGCGGTCTTGATATAGGTGACGAGCTGCACCATCTCGACGGGATAGTCGCGGTAGCCGTTGGCGCTGCGTCGTGCCGCGATCAATCCGCGTTGCTCGTAGAAGCGCAGGGTATCGCGGCTCACTTCGCAGGCTTCGGCCAGTTCTCCGATTCGCATCTTTTCACTCGGTGGGGGGTTGACCCTGGAGCATACTCCAGGCCTTAGCCTGGGTGCTCCTTCAATGACTGGAGCAACACCCATGTACCCCCGAACACTATCGTCGACTGGTACGGGCCAGCGGCTGGTACGACCTGCTGGTGGCCGCGGCCTTCGTTACGCCCTGGAGCTTCATGGCGCTGCACGGGCTGCTGCAAAGCCTGCATCACGGCCTCGGTCTGCCCGGCGCGCTGCCGGCCTTCGAGCCGATGCACATGTTGCTTGGCAACCTGATGGGCTCGATCATCTGCGTCTGGTCGGTGCTGCGTATCCGCGACCCGCAAGCGGTGTTCGGCCGCTATGACGCGGCCGGTCGCCTGTTGTTTTCCACCTGGCAAATCTACGCGCTGATGCATGGTGCGACACCACTGATCGCGATCTTCCTGGTCTTCGAACTGGCCTGGGGCGTGGCGCAGTTGTGGCCGGTCAGGGCGCCTCGGCAAGTTATTCGCGGCTGAAGCCGCTCCTACGGGGTGTCGGAGCGGCTGGGCGGCGTTGCGCTTCAGCCGCGATTCTCTGAGTCTCAATGCCCCGGCTGCCATGGCTGGCCCAGCGACACCGGCGCATACAGCCGGGTCTTGATCGCATCGCGCGAGAGAAGCACCAGCACGACGATGGTGGCGACGTAGGGCAGCATGGCCAGCAGGTTCGACGGGATCGACAGGCCGATGCCCTGTGCTACCAGGTGGAGGATGCTGGCGAGGCCGAACAGGTAGGCGCCGAGCAGCACGCGCAAGACGCGCCAACTGGCGAACACCACCAGCGCCAGGGCAATCCAGCCGCGTCCGGCAGTCATGTTCTCTGCCCACATCGGCGTGTAGGCCAGCGACAGGTAGCCACCGGCCAGGCCGGCCATGGCGCCGCCGAACAGCACCGCCAGGGTGCGCACGCGCAGCACCGGCAGGCCCATGGCGCTGGCAGCGTCCGGATTCTCGCCGACGGCCTGGATGATCAGGCCGATGCGGCTCTTCAGCAGCACCCAGGCCACCAGGGCGAAGAGGGCGAAGGACAGATAGATCAGCACGTCCTGGGCGAACAGCATGCGTCCGATCAGCGGGATATCTGCCAGCAGCGGAATCACGATGGGGTCGAAACCGCTCAGCGGTTTGCCCACCCAGGCTGCGCCGACGAAGGTGGACAGGCCTACGCCGAAGATGGTCAGGGCCAGGCCGGTGGCCACCTGGTTGGCGTTGAAGCCCAGCGCCACGGCGGCGAACAGCAGCGACAGCAGCATGCCGGCGGCAATCGCCAGCAACACGCCGAGCCACAGGCTGCCGGTGGACAGTGCGACGATGAAGCCGATCACCGCACCGAACAGCATCATGCCTTCCTGGCCGAGGTTGAGCACGCCGCTCTTCTCGCACACCAGTTCGCCCAGGGCCACCAGCAGCAGCGGCGTACCGGTGCGTACCATGGCATAGAAGATATTGGTCAACAGATCGAGATCCATGGGGTTCCCTTCGTGTTCAGGTGGTTGCTTCGGCAAGCGTTTCGCGTCGCGCCCATTTCCACTTCAGCCGTGGCCGGTAGAGGATCAACACATCGCAGGCCAGCAGGTAGAACAGCATCATTCCCTGGAACAGCTGGGTGATCGCCTGAGGCAGGTTCAGGTTCATCTGCGCGTTCTCGCCGCCCAGGTACAACAGCGCCATCAGCAGGCTGGCTGCGACGATCCCGAGCGGGTTGAGACGCCCGAGAAAGGCCACGGTGATCGCGGCATAGCCATAGCCGGGTGACACCTGCGGTACCAGTTGACCGATGGGGCCGGCCACTTCGCCGACGCCAGCCAGGCCGGCCAGCGCGCCGCTGACCAGCAGGGCGAACCACACCAGGCGCTTCTCGCGAAAGCCGACGAATCCGGCAGCGCGACTATCGAGCCCCAGCACCTTGATCTGGAAGCCGAGAAAGCTCCTGTGCAGCAGTACCCAGATCGCCACCAGAGCCAGCAGGGCCAGGTACAGGCCGCCGTGCAGGCGCCCGTCCTCGCTGACCAGGGGCAGGCGGCTGGCGTCGCCGAACATGGCCGACTCGGGGAAGTTGAAACCGGCCGGATCCTTCAGCGGACCGTGGACGAAGAACAGCAGCAGGTTCAACGCGATGTAGTTGAGCATGATGCTGGTGAGGATTTCGTTGGCGTTGAACTGTGTGCGCAACCAGGCAGTGAGCCCGGCCCAGGCTGCGCCGGCGGTGGTGCCGGCCAGAACCACCCAGGCCAGTGCCCAGCGACTTTCCCAGTCGATCAGTTGCAGGGCCATGGCACTGCCGGCCAGTGCGCCGAGCAGCAACTGGCCTTCGGCGCCGATGTTCCAGATGCGCGCCCGATAGGCCACGGCCAGGCCCAGGGCGCAGAGCAGGATCGGCAGTGCCTTGACCAGCAGCTCGGAGACGCCGTACCAGTCGGTCAGCGGGTCGATCAGCAGGGTGTGCAGGGTCTGTAGCGGATCATGGCCGAGCAGTGCGAACAGCAGCACACCGCTGAGCAGGGTCAGCACGGCGGCCAGTAGCGGTGACAGCCAGAGCATGGGGCGCGACGCCTGGCCGCGCGGTTCCAGGGATAACAGCATGACGGGCTCCGTCAGCAGGCCGCGGCGGCGGCAGGTTGATCGAATTCACCGGCCATCCAGCGGCCGACTTCCACGGTGGAGACCTGCGTCGTCTCGGCCAGTGGCGACAGCCGCCCACTGCACAGCGCGCCGATGCGGTCACTGATCTGGAACAGCTCGTCGAGGTCTTCGGAGATCACCAGGATCGCTGCCCCGGCGTCACGCAGGGCAATGAGTGCGCGGTGGATGGCAGCGGCCGCGCCAACGTCCACGCCCCAGGTGGGGTGCGCGGCCACCAGCAGTTTGGGCTGCTGGAGGATTTCGCGACCGAGGATGAACTTCTGCAGATTGCCGCCGGACAGGCTGCGTGCGGCGGTGTCGGCATTCGGCGTCTTCACTGCGAAGCGGCGGATGATCTCGTCGGCCAGGGCGCGTACCTTGCCGCGTTGCACCAGGCCGCCCTTGACCAGGCCCTGACCGAAGGCGGTGAGCAGGGCGTTGTCGACCAGGCTCATTTCCGGCACGGCGCCGTGGCCGAGGCGCTCGGCGGGGACGAAGGCCTGACCGAGCCTGCGCCGCGCATCCGGATGCAGGTTGGCCACCGGCACGCTGTCGAGGCTGACGCGTTCGCGCTCGCCACGTGGCAGGCGGATTTCGCCGCTGAGCAGGGCGAGCAGTTCGTCCTGGCCGTTACCGGCCACGCCGGCGATACCGACGATCTCACCGCTGCGCACCTCCAGGCGGATGCGTTGCAGCGAGCAGCCGAAAGGATCGGGGTTGTGCCAGCTCAGGTCATCGACACGCAGACGTGGCAGGCCGCCGCAGGCTTTCGGGTAGCTGCTTTCCAGGCCTTCGGCATCACCGACCATCAGCCGTGCCAGTTCCAGGTCGCTGCATTCTGCCGGCACGCAATGACCGGACACGCGGCCACCCCGCAGCACCGTGGCGCTATGGCATAGCGCGCGCACCTCACCGAGCTTGTGACTGATGAAGAGGATGCTGCAGCCCTCGGCGGCCAGGCGGCGCAGGGTGACGAACAGCTCGTCAGCCTCCTGCGGGGTGAGCACCGAGGTGGGCTCGTCGAGGATCAGCAGTTTGATGTCCTGCATCAGGCAACGCACGATCTCCACGCGCTGGCGCTCACCGATGGACAGGCTGTGTACCAGTCGGGTCGGTTCCAGCGCCATACCGTAGCGTTGCGAGACTTCGCGAATCTTCGGTTCGAGCTGCTTCGGCGTGCCGGCATCTGCGCCCATGGCCAGGGCGATGTTCTCGGCGACGGTCAGGGTCTCGAACAGCGAGAAATGCTGGAACACCATGCCGATGCCCAGGCTGCGCGCCATGGCCGGGTCGCGCATCGCAAGGCGCTGGCCCTGCCAGCAAATCTCGCCGCTGCTGGGCTGGGTAACGCCGTAGATGATCTTCATCAGCGTGCTCTTGCCGGCGCCGTTCTCGCCGAGCAGGGCGCGGATTTCTCCGGAGGCGATGGCCAGGTCGACACGATCATTGGCCAGGCAGCCAGGGTAGCGCTTGCTGATGGCCGTCAGTTGCAGGCGCGGGGTATCAGGTGAAGCAGACATGGAAAGCGCTCATGGGAATGACTGAGCGTGGCCAAAGCAAAAACCTGGCCAGTGAGTCAGAAAAGCGCTGGCTGGGGCTGTTTGCCTCAGCCACCCGCTTTGCCCGTGTGCGCGATTGGTGCGAGCTGCCCCTCAGGGTGCGCTATGCGCACCGCATTCGTGCGCCTGTTGCCGGTGACGTTGCTGCGCACGGCGCACCCTGCGGCCGTGCTCTGCAACCAGGCGTCCTGGCTGACCCGCTGTGGCTTGGGGGGAGAGCGTTGTAGCGTCTGCGGTTACGGGGGCGACTTCAGAGCGCTTGCAGGCTCTCGCGGCCCCGGCTGATATCACCCAGCAATCGCTCCAGGGCCTTACGCTCGGCCGGGGCGACGGCCAGTTGCAGATGAGCGCCCGTGGCGTCGTAGTCTTCGCTTTCGATGAGGCTGTCGAATTCGTTCAGTCGTGCCTTGAACAGCGGCAATTCGGCGAACTGCAAATGGCAGGCGAAGGCCTGGCGCAGCACCAGTTCACGTCGCTCACCGGCCTGCAGGCATCTGGCCGCGCTGCCGCCGTAGGCTCGGGCCAGGCCGCCGGTGCCGAGCTGGATACCGCCGTACCAGCGAATCACCAGCACCACCACCTGATCGCAGTCCTGCCCCTCGATGGCGGCGAGGATCGGCCGTCCCGCGGTGCCACTCGGCTCGCCATCATCGTTGAAGCGGTATTGATTGCCGACCTTCCACGCCCAGCAGTTGTGCGAGGCGGCCAGGTCACTGTGGCTGTCGATGAAGGCTTGCGCTTCGGCGGCGCTGAGCACGGGCGCGGCGAGAGCGATGAAGCGGCTCTTGCGAATTTCCTCGCGGTATTGGCAAGGGCCAAGCAGGGTGAACGCCATCAGGCTTTGACGGCGGGCGTCAGGCCACAACCCTTGAGGATGATCCGTACCAACTGATCGGAGGCTTCCTCGAAGTCCTGCTTGGTCAGGCGCGAGCACTGTTTGACGCGGCAGATCTGCGAGGCGAAGTCGGCGTAGTGCTGAGTGCTGCTCCACAGCAGGAAGATCAGGTGCATCGGGTCGACGGCATCCATCTTGCCGGCGGCGATCCAGGCTTCGAATACCGCGGCGCGGCCACGGAACCAGTCCAGGTAGTTCTGGTTGAAGTACTGCGACAGGCAGTCGCCGCCGCTGATCACTTCCATGGCGAAGATGCGCGAGGCTTTCGGCTGGCGGCGGGAGAATTCCATCTTGGCGCGTAGGTAGCGTTCCAGCGCCTCGGCCGGGTCGTCGTCGACGGTGAGGTTGTTGAAGGTGCTGTCCCACAGTTCGAGGATGTTGCTCAGTACCGCCAGATACAGGCCCAGCTTGTTGCTGAAGTAGTAGTGCAGGTTGGCCTTGGGCAGGCCGACGTTCTGCGCGATGGTGTTCATGCTGGTGCCCTTGAAGCCGTGCCGGGCGAACTCTTCCTCGGCAGCCTTGATGATGGCTTCTTCGTTCTTCTGGCGGATGCGTCCGGCGGGCTTGCCGTTGGCGCTGTGAGCGGGGACTTCGAAGGTCATGGGCGATTCCGGACTGATCTGGGAGCGGAGCGATTGCACAGATACCCCAGCCGTGGCCGGGTGACAAGCGCCACGGCGTGAAAAAGCCCGTTTGGGTCGGGCGTGCCACTCTGCGTTGGCGACCGTGGGGCAATGGCGGCCCACGGTCGCGCCGGTCACACCTTGAAGTTGGCGATCAGACCATGCAGGTTGCGGGTCATGCCGGTCAGCTCGTCGCTGACGTTCACGGTGCTCTGCGCCTCGTGGGCGTTGCTGTCGCTGAGGCTCTTGATCTCCAGGGTGTTCTGCTCGACGCCCTGAACCACGGCGGCCTGCTGCTCGGCTGCCGAGGCGATCTGGATGTTGTGGTCGATGATCTGATCCATGCTGCCGGTGATCTGCTCGAAGATGCTCGCCGTCAGGGTGATCTGCTCGACGCTCTGCGCCGCACTCTGGTGGCTGCCGCGAATGGTCTTCACCGCACTGCCGACCTGCTGGCGCAGACGGGCGATGGTCTGGTCGATCTCGCCGGTCAGCTCGTGGGAGCGGATCGCCAGGCTGCGCACTTCATCGGCCACCACGGCGAACCCGCGCCCCTGTTCACCGGCGCGTGCAGCCTCGATGGCGGCATTGAGCGCGAGCAGGTTGGTCTGCTCGGCGACGCTCTTGATCAGGTCGACGGCCTTGGCGATCTCTTCGCTTTCCTTCTCCACCGAGGTGATGGCGCCGATGGAGTCGTCCATCTCGCTGAACAGCTGGTTGATGCGCGACACGGCATGGTCGACCTGCACACGACCTTCGCGGCATTTCTCACCTGCGCTGTTGGCCTTGTCGGCGGTGACGTGGGAGTTCTGGCTGACCTCCTGGACGTTGCTGACCAGCTCGCTCATCGAGGTGGCGATCAGCTCCAGCTCGCTGGCCTGGCGCTCGACGCTGCGCTGACTGGTGGAAGCGCTGTCGCTGACGCTCTGCGCCTTGTCCAGGGTGGTTTCGGAGAAGCGTGCGACCTGGGCGATCAGCTCGCTCATGCGCGCCTGCATGTCGTTGAAGTCCTTGGCCAGGTCACCCAGTTCGTCACGTGCGGCTGTCTCCACGCGCCGGCGCAGGTCGCCTTCGGCCATGCGCCGGGTGGCGCTGGTCAGATCCCGAATGGCGCCACGTACCGACAGGTAGAAGCCGATGAACAGGTACACCAGCACCATCACCACCAGCAGCAGAGTGGTGGCCCACAGCACCAGTTCGCGCAGGTTGGCATCGGCGCGTGCCTGCAACAGCCCGGCGGTTTCCGCCAGCAGCAGGCTGCTGGCCTTGTCCAGCTCGGCGACCTGCGGTGCGTAGGATTCATAGCGTTGCAGCCACTGTTCCACCGCGTTCTGGTCGAAGTAGCCGCTCTGCGTGTAGGTGTCGATGATTTCGCGCTTGTACTGTTCGGCTCCGGTGCGCGCCGCTTCGCTCATCAGTTGCTGCGCCTGTGCATTGCCCTTGGCCTCGATGTCGCCGGCATAGCGTTGCAGGGTGCCGAGCTGGTTGACGATGGCCGGACGCGACGAGGACTCGAGGAAGCCGTAGGCAGTCATGTAGCTGGCATAGGTACGGGTCTGGTTGAGCACTTCGTACAGCGGCAGCATCTGGTTGAGCAGCAGGTCGACGTTGCGGTAGATGCGCGGGTTGCTGTCCTGGCTCAGCCTCGATACGGCCGCGATCTCACGCATGTTGGCGCTCAGGTCATGCACGGGCGCGGCGTGTTCGATCATCTGCGAACTCAGCCCCTGCACCGACAGTTTCTTGTCCACGGCGTAGCCAGGGTCGGTTTCGGCAAGCTTCATGTCGGCGAACTGGCTGCCATCGAGCCAGGCATTGAGACCGCTGATGCTGCTGATGAACGCTTGACTGCGGCGTTCGATTTCCTGCTTGGCGTCATCCTTGTTGCGGGCATAGCCGATCACGTGCATGCCGGCCTGTTCCAGTGCCTGACGGTATACCGGCAGGTACTGCTCGATGGTCTGCAGGCCATGCAGCTCATGGCGTGACAGCTCCAGGGTCGCATTCACGTCGACCAGCTTGCTGATCGACAGCCAGCAGTAGGGCAGCATGAATACAGTGAAAATCAGCAGGAACTTGTGGGCATAGCGCGCGCGGTTCATCAACGCCAGAACCGGTTTGAAGAAGAACATCTTGAGCCTCTAAAACCAGGAGTAACGACAGCCAGGCGTAAGGCCAGGGCAATTGAGAATGACGGAGGAGCAAGCCTCTCTGGCTTTTTGCCAGCAAGAAACCTGCCGTCATTTATATGGCGACGTGAAGCTGACATCAATAGCCAGATGTTCCCGCCATCCGAGCGCTGCGCGGTCGAGTGCCGGGTAAAGGTGCCCGAAGCCCGCGCAGGGCGAGGTGCCCGGCGTTGGTGCGGGTTGCACCGGGCTGGTGCGTGGGTCAGGCCTCGGCCAGGGCCTCTAAAAACTTTCCAGCACCAGGTGTGCGCGCCGCCCCTTGCGCGTCACGGCCGCCAGGTTGATGTCGTAATGACGGCTGCCGGCCTTGAGTGCACGCAGCCGTCCCTGTTGTACCCAGGCCTGGGCGTAGTGATCCGGAAGGTAACCAATGTAACGCCCGGTGAGGATGAGAAAGGCCATGCCTTCGCGATCCGAGGCACTGGCCGTGCAGTTGAGCACCTGGTAGTGACTCTGTACCTCGGGCGGCACGCGGAAGGTCGGGGCGATGGCTTCCTGGGCATTGAGGCGCTCGTCCTCCAGTTGCTGGTCGTCGACATAGAACAGCGGGTGGCCGACGGCGCAGTAGAGCAGCGAACGCTCGTCGTACAGTGCCTGGTATTCCAGGCCGGAGAGGGCACCGACCTGTGGCACCACGCCAATGTGCAGACGACCGTCGAGCACACCCTGTTCCACCTCCGACGGTGGCGTCATGCGGATATGGATGCGCACGTCCGGCCCCTGCACCTTGAGGCGCGCCAGGGCGTTGGTGATGCGCATGTGCGGGATGGTCACCAGGTTGTCGGTCAGGCCGATGTTCAGTTCGCCACGCAGATGGCGGTGCAGGCCGTTGACCTCGGTGCGAAAGCTCTCCAGCGCGCTGAGCAGTTGCAGGGTGCTCTGGTACACCTCGCGGCCTTCCTCGGTCAGGGCAAAACCGGCGCGGCCGCGCTGACACAGGCGCAGGCCGAGGCGTTGCTCGAGGTCGCTCATCTGCTGGCTGATGGCCGAGCGGCCAATGCCCAGCGCACTTTCCGCAGCGGAAAAACCACCGCATTCCACCACGCTGCGAAACAGCTTGAGCAGGCGAATTTCAAAGTCGCTGACCTGGGCCAGCGGATCGGGACGGCGGCTGCTCATTTGTTTAGTGATCCTTGAACCGAGGTTAAGAAAAGTACTGTTTTACTGACTCTATGCCCGTGGCACCTTTGCTGGCAACTGATTCACTTTCCTTGTAGGAGCGGCTTCAGCCGCGATTGCTGTCGATCTCGCGGCTTGAGCCCCTCCCACGACACCTTCGAGTGCGAGGCTACCCTGATGAACATGCCGCAGACCGCTACCCCGTCCCTGGCCAGCCAGCTCAAGCTGGATGCGCACTGGATGCCGTTCTCCGCCAACCGCAACTTCCAGCGTGATCCGCGTCTGATCGTCGGTGCCGAAGGCAGTTGGCTGATCGACGATCAGGGCCGCAAGATCTACGACAGTCTGTCCGGCCTGTGGACCTGCGGCGCCGGTCACTCGCGCAAGGAAATCCAGGAGGCCGTGGCCAGGCAGCTTGGCACCCTCGATTACTCGCCGGGCTTCCAGTACGGCCACCCGCTGTCGTTCAAGCTGGCCGAGCAGGTCGCCGACCTGATGCCCGGTGAGCTCAACCATGTGTTCTTCACCGGCTCCGGTTCCGAGTGCGCCGACACCTCGGTGAAGATGGCCAAGGCCTACTGGCGTCTCAAGGGCCAGCCGACCAAGACCCGTTTCATCGGTCGCGCCCGTGGCTACCATGGCGTCAACATCGCCGGTACCGCCCTTGGCGGCATCGGCGGCAACCGCAAGATGTACGGCCAACTGATGGACGCCGATCATCTGCCACACACCCTGCAACCAGGCATGGCCTTCACCAGGGGTATGGCCGAGACCGGCGGCGTGGAGCTGGCCAACGAACTGCTCAAGCTGATCGAGCTGCACGACGCTTCCAACATCGCCGCAGTGATCGTCGAGCCGCTGTCCGGTTCGGCCGGTGCCATCGTGCCGCCGGTGGGCTACCTGCAACGTCTGCGCGAGATCTGCACGCAGCACAATATCCTGCTGATCTTCGACGAAGTGATCACCGGCTTCGGCCGCATGGGCAAATGGAGCGGCGCTGAGTACTTCGGTGTGACCCCGGATCTGATGAACGTCGCCAAGCAGATCACCAACGGCGCCATTCCGCTGGGCGCGGTGATCGCCAGCAGCGAGATCTACAACACCTTCATGCAGCAGCCGTCGCCGGAGCACATGATCGAATTCACCCACGGCTACACCTACTCGGCACACCCGGTTGCCTGCGCCGCCGGTCTGGCGACTCTGGAGCTGCTCAAGCGCGAGAACCTGATCCAGCAGGCCGCCGAGCTGGCGCCGAAGTTCGAGAACGCCCTGCATGGTCTCAAGGGCGCCAGGCACGTGGTCGACATCCGCAACTGTGGCCTGGTCGGCGCACTGCAGATCGCCCCGCGTGATGGCGACGCCGTGATTCGTCCGTTCGAGGCCGGCATGGCGCTGTGGAAGGCCGGCTTCTACGTGCGCTTCGGTGGCGACACCCTGCAGTTCGGCCCGACCTTCAACGCCCGGATCGAAGACCTCGACCGTGTGTTCAACGCCGTCGGCGAAGCGCTCGACGGGGTCGCCTGATGAGCGAGCGTGCGAAGGCCGTTGCCACGGTTCAGCTCGACACCGACAAGGTTCTCGTCACCGAGTGGCGCTTTGCCCCCGGTGCCGAGACCGGCTGGCATCGCCACGGCATGGAGTATGTCGTGGTACCGGTCACCGATGGCGAGCTGCTGCTGGAGACGCCCGAGGGCGAGCGCCGCGCGCCGCTGGTGCTCGGCCAGAGCTACACGCGGCAGATCGGCACCGAGCACAACGTGATCAACCCGTGCGCACACGAAGTGGCGTTCATCGAGATCGAGCTGAAACCGTCCTGACCGTGCGTGCACGCGCGCAGGCGCAGGGCACGCCACAGGCATTACAGTCGTGGCCTCGACGATAACCCGGCGCTTGGCGCCAATGCGGGATCGACCCGCCAACCCCTTTTCCGTTCCAGCGAGCAGAGAATCACCATGAGCACAATCAAGCACCTGATCAACGGCGAACTGGTTGCCGGTAGTGGACGTACCGCTCCCGTGTTCAACCCGTCCACGGGCGACTCGACCACTCAGGTCGGCCTGGCCGATCGCGCCACCATGCAACTGGCCATCGACGCCGCCAAGGCCGCCTATCCGGCCTGGCGCAACACCCCGCCGGCCAAGCGCGCGCAGATCATGTTCCGCTTCAAGCAACTGCTGGAGCAGAACGAGAATGAAATCGCCGCGCTGATCAGCGCCGAGCACGGCAAGACCCTCGAAGACGCCGTCGGGAGCTCAAGCGTGGCATCGAGAACGTCGAGTTCGCCTGCGCCGCCCCGGAAATCCTCAAGGGCGAATACAGCCGCAACGTCGGCCCGAACATCGACGCCTGGACCGACCTGCAACCGGTCGGTGTCGTGGCAGGTATCACCCCGTTCAACTTCCCGGCCATGGTGCCGCTGTGGATGTACCCGCTGGCCATCGTCTGTGGCAACTGCTTCATCCTCAAGCCGTCCGAGCGCGACCCCAGCTCCACGCTGTTCATTGCCGAACTGCTGAACCAGGCGGGTCTGCCCAAGGGCGTGCTGAACGTGGTCAACGGTGACAAGGATGCGGTCGACGCGCTGATCGAGGCGCCCGAGGTCAAGGCCCTGAGCTTCGTCGGCTCGACCCCCATCGCCGAGTACATCTACAGCGAAGGCACCAGGCGCGGCAAGCGCGTACAGGCTCTGGGCGGCGCCAAGAACCACGCAGTGCTGATGCCCGATGCCGACCTGGACAACGCCGTCAGCGCACTGATGGGCGCCGCCTATGGCTCCTGCGGCGAGCGCTGCATGGCCATCTCCGTGGCCGTGTGCGTGGGCGATCAGATCGCCGACGCGCTGATCGACAGGATCGTCCCGCAGATCAAGGGCCTGAAGATCGGCGCCGGCACCTCCTGCGGCCTGGACATGGGCCCGCTGGTCACCGCTGCTGCGCGTGACAAGGTCAAGGGCTACATCGATGCCGGCGTCGCGCAGGGCGCCAGGCTGGTGGTCGACGGTCGCGACCTGGTGGTCGCAGGGCACGAGAATGGCTACTTCGTCGGCGGCACCCTGTTCGACAGCGTGACTCCGGAGATGACCATCTACACCGATGAAATCTTCGGCCCGGTGCTGTGCATCGTTCGTGTCGGCAGCCTGGAAGAGGCCATGCAACTGATCAACGATCACGAGTACGGCAACGGCACCTGCATCTTCACCCGTGACGGTGAGGCAGCGCGTCTGTTCTGCGACGAGATCGAAGTGGGCATGGTCGGCGTCAACGTGCCGCTGCCGGTGCCGGTGAGTTACCACAGCTTTGGCGGCTGGAAGCGTTCGCTGTTCGGCGACCTGCATGCCTACGGCCCGGATGGCGTGCGCTTCTACACCCGCAAGAAAGCCGTCACTCAGCGCTGGCCGGCGCGCAAGAGCCATGAGGCCGCGCAGTTCGCCTTCCCCAGCAATGGCTGATGTGAGCTGAGGTGCTGCACGATAGGCCGATCGCGAGATCGGCCTTTTCATTGGTGCGTTGCCGTGGTGATCGGAGTGTTTGCAGGCGTGGCCTCAACTGCGAATCAGCGTAGCGCCACGAATCTGGTCATCGGTATGCGAGCAGGCAGAAAAAGGGGAGCCATTGGCTCCCCTTTTCGTCAGCGCGAAAGGCGATGGTTCCTGCGCAGATCGACCAGATCCTGATAGGTGCAGGTCTGTGGCTCCTGGCCAGTCAGGTCGTAGCAACGCTGACCGAAGCCCATCGGCCAGTAGGCAATGCCGACCGGAGGCCAGAAGATCGAGGCAACGCGGAAGCGTGTTTTCAGGCGACCACTCTGGATGACGTGGGACTGCCTGTCCTCCAGCCGATAAGGCACACCGCCTGCCGCGCCCCACGAGAACGGGCGAGTCTTGACCAGACCTTGACGGTGCAGGGGCTGGCGCTCGTTGACGATGAGGGTGCTGTCGTCGGGCAACTTGACCCAGGTGGCAGTGGAGCAGCCGCTGACGATCAGTGCGGCTGTCAGCATGGCGGCGGACTTGATTGAGGACATCCGGATTACATCCTTGTCGTGGGTACTGAAGAGGGGCGCGTAGGATAAAGGCTTATGGCCATTACGGGGTGTCGAATATCCCCTGAAAAGCAGAACTCCTGCACAGCGATGGAGCGCAAGCCAGGTTCTGTCATCGGCCTTCCGGCTATCGAGCCTATGCATATCTCCTATCGGACACCTCTGGTACAACAGCCGGCAGATAGATAAAGGGAGAAGCACGATGACCGAACCATTCATGTTGGATCTGCACGCTTATCTCGGGCGCCTGGGGTATGCCTCGGCGCCGTCACCGACTCTCGACACCTTGCGCGAGTTGCAGTCGCGCCATAGCGCCGAGTTTCCTTTCGAAACCCTGGCGACCCTGTTGCGCGTACCGGTGGAGGTCGAGCCCGCTGCGGTTCAGGACAAGCTGCTGCGTCAGGGGCGTGGCGGTTACTGCTTCGAACTCAACCGCCTGTTTCTGCTGCTGTTGCAGGCATTGGGCTTCGATGCGCGCGGCCTGACCGGCCGTGTGGTCATGGGCGGGCCGGAAGATGCCCAGCCTGCACGCACCCACATGCTGATCCTGGTGACCCTCGAGGGGGTGCGTTATATCACCGACGTCGGTTTCGGCGGCATGGTGCCGACCGCGCCGTTGCTGCTGGACAGCGAGGCGCAGCAGGCCACGCCGCACGAGCCTTATCGCCTCACCCAGGTGGATGGCACCTACACCCTTCGGGCGCTGGTGGCCGGCAGCTGGCGGGCGATGTACGTGTTCGACCTGCAACCCGTGGCGGACATCGACTACGTTGTCGGCAACTGGTACGTGTGCACCCATCCCGACTCGCCCTTTCTCGGCCAGATGATCGCCGCCCGCACCGGCCCGGGCCTGCGCAAGACCTTGAACAATGGCAGCTTCGCCATCCACCGCCTGGGGCAGGCGAGCGAGCGGGTGCAGTTGCAGAGTGTCGATCAGGTGCTGAGTGTGTTGCGCGATGAGTTCGGGATTCAGGTACCCGAGCATCCCGACCTCCGGGGCATCATCGAACGGTTGATCGCAGGCGCGTGAAGGGCACCCTGCGCACAGGCCGCTCATCCGTAGGAGCGGCTTCAGCCGCGAAAATCTCGGTTAGCCCACCGATCTCTCTCAACGTACACGACCGATTCCCTGGACTGTGGACAAGCTTGGCGTTGTCCACCCTACGCCCAGACACCTCGCTAGTAGGAGCGGCTTCAGCCGCGAAAAACGGGCGGCCAGTTCTGGGGCATGCGCCTGGATGGTCGGCGCCAGCATCTCGCAGACTGAGCCGCCGCGCAGGCAGAACTGCGTCGTGCGCAGGTGACCTGGGTGTCGTCACTCTCGCGATCCGCTGTCGCACGAGAACTGTTGCTCACTGTCGAGTCGGGGTGCTTGCGGGGCATGCTGTCGCTCGGAATGATGCGGGCTCGACTCCGTCACCAGGGAAGGTCACCCATGCGCATGCCCATGCTGTTCGCCTTGTGTCTGTTGCCAGCGCTCGCTGCCGCCGAGGGCACGCTCACGGCCACCATCGTCCACGCGGATTTCTCCCAGGCTCCGGAAGCGCGTCTGCTGGTA
The DNA here is from genome assembly GCA_045291465.1 of Ectopseudomonas oleovorans. GTDB lineage: Bacteria > Pseudomonadota > Gammaproteobacteria > Pseudomonadales > Pseudomonadaceae > Aquipseudomonas > Aquipseudomonas oleovorans_B. The sequence continues at coordinate 1,640,926 of CP152345.1, forward strand.
CGTGTGCTGGATGAGGCTTTCGCTACCGATCAGCAATCCATTGTCAGCAAGTGCCCACTGGCCGAGGTACCAGGCCAGCAGCTCGCGCCGGACAGCTGTTTCGAGGTGACGATCGATGAGGGCAGTGGCCCGCTCCAACCGATGAATCAGACGCTGCTGAGCAGGCCGGAGCGCGCCAGTGACCCGATCTACCTGGAACTGGTCTATCGCACTGCGTTGCGGCCGCTTCATGACGGCGTCTACAGCCGGCCCACGGCGCGTCTGCGAGTGGAGACCAACGGCTTCTACAACTGGAACGAGGAAATGTCTCAGGCCCTGCCGCAGAACGTGATGGCGCTGGGCGGGATCAGTGCACTGGTGTTGGGGGATGCTGATGCGCTGCTCAACGCCGCCTACCGCGAGCGCCAGCGGCAATTGTCGGATGAGGCGAGTGACGCCTTGCGTCAGGCGCAGCGTCACTGGATCGCGATGCGTGATGCCGAATGCAGGCCCTATGGTGACGAGCAGCCCTATTCGGTGTTCGGCGAATTCAGCTACGACTGCCTGGTGCGCCTGACGCTCGACCGCGCCCGCCAACTGGCGGTGGTGCGCGGTGATCAGAGTTGATCAGTGCTCGCCCTTCATGGCGCCACTGAGGCCGAACATCAGCACCAGCAGGTTGGCATCCGCTGTGACCACGGGTTGAATCTGCTTGCGCAGCGGGGCGCTGGGGCAGGGGTCTACGGCTGTGCAGTCGTGCGCTTCCAATACGCGTGGGCCTGGCTCCTGCCAGGCTGCGGCGGCGATCGCCGTTACGCTGAGGGCGAGGCCAAGGAACAAACCTCGAGCTATTTCTAGTTTCATTTTGCTAACCCCTTGAAAGCGCTGCCAAACGCTGTTCGATAAACCTAGATCACCCATCGCCTTGTCGCCGTATCGTGCGACGAGCGGTCGTTGTGCGTGGCTGGCACCCATCGGGGCTGTGCTGAGACACGAGCCTTGTCGGTTGGTTCAGCAATGGTGCAGGTAACGTCTTAACGTAACCTTATGTAGCTGTCCCGGCCTCGTAACAGTGGGGTGTGACCGGGCGTGTTCGACGGCAATTTTTCTCGTCACCCCGCGCAAAGGCATGGGATAGAGCCACTTCCAGGTGGTGGGACGCGAGCGGATGCAGATAAACGAATGCCGGCGCTGGGCCGGCACTCGCAGATTCAGGCAAGAGCTGTGCCCAGATGTCGTATGCCGTCGGCGAACACCTGGCGATAGCCCTCCAGCAGTGAATGCCAATCGCTGGCCGACCAGGGACTGTGGCGTTTGAGTTGCAGCAGGTCATGGCGTGCTGCACGCAATCGACTCAGCCGTTGGCGGCTCTTTTCCAGGTCGAGCAGCGCCACCTGAGGGGTATCGCCATCCAGACGGACGAACACATGCTTGGCGTACAGGCAGCCGTGTTGCCAGTGTCCGAGGTGCATGCGCGCCAGGGTTGCACCAATGAGTTGCAGCAGTTGCGCATGGGGGGCTTCACCACAGGCCTCACGCCCTCCCTGGGCGTACCAGCTTTCGATGTCCGTGAATCCAGTCAGTTCGGCCGTCACCAGCAGGCCGCGCCAGCCTTGCTGCGGATCATGCTCGACACCGCAGTAGACCAGTTGCGGGACGTGCACGCCGAGTGCGTCGAGCGCGAGCAGGGCACGACGTTCGCGCAGTACGGTAGGGAGCCCCCGGGGATGCAGCAGGCTGCGGTAAACATGACCGATCTGCCGCTTGGCATACAGCACGCCACTCTGATCCAGCAGGCGTTGCACGCCGCTTTCACCGCCGCGCCGAACATTGGGCGCTTCGACCCAGTCACCTTGCTGTTGCCACCAGTACTGGAATGCCTGCTGAGGGATTTCGCTCGTGCTGCAAAGGGCCATTTTGTTGTTCTTCTTCTATTGGGTGGCGCAGCGCGCGTCTCGTGAACTGGCACTGCGTAGTTCAGGGTTGTAACGAAAAATAAGCAAACAACGTTCCTGAGTCCACCGGCGATGCCCACGGATTTCCCGAGCGGTCGTGCTTTCTCGCGGGCATGAAAAACCCCGCGACAGGCGCGGGGTTCTTTTTACAGCGAGGGAGCCGGTCGGCTTACATCATGCCGCCCATGCCACCCATACCGCCCATGCCACCCATGTCAGGCATGGCCGGAGCCTTGTCGTCAGCCGCTTCGGCAACCATGGCCTCGGTGGTGATCATCAGGCCGCCGATGGAGGCTGCTGCCTGCAGGGCCGAACGGGTTACCTTGGCCGGATCGAGGATACCCATCTCGATCATGTCGCCGTAGGTGTCGGTCGCGGCGTTGAAGCCGAAGTTGCCCGAACCCTGCTTGACCTTGTCGACCACTACGCTCGGCTCGCCACCGGCGTTGGCAACGATCTGACGCAGCGGCGCTTCGACAGCGCGGCGCAGCAGCGCGATACCGACGTTCTGGTCTTCGTTGTCGCCCTTCAGACCTTCGATGGCCTGCAGTGCGCGAACCAGAGCAACGCCACCGCCAGGCACCACGCCTTCTTCGACGGCTGCGCGGGTTGCGTGCAGGGCGTCTTCAACGCGGGCTTTCTTCTCTTTCATCTCGACTTCGGTGGCAGCGCCCACCTTGATCACGGCAACACCGCCAGCCAGTTTGGCCAGACGCTCTTGCAGCTTCTCTTTGTCGTAGTCGGAAGAGGTTTCTTCGACCTGCTTGCGGATCTGCGCAACGCGGGCTTCGATGTCTACCTGAGCGCCAGCACCATCGATGATGGTGGTGTTGTCCTTGTTCAGGACGACGCGCTTGGCGTTACCCAGGTGCTCCAGAGTGGCGCTTTCCAGGGACAGGCCAACTTCTTCGGAGATCACGGTGCCGCCGGTCAGGATGGCGATGTCCTGCAGCATGGCCTTGCGGCGGTCGCCGAAGCCCGGAGCCTTGACGGCTGCGACTTTGACGATGCCACGCATGTTGTTGACGACCAGGGTAGCCAGGGCTTCGCCTTCGACGTCTTCAGCCACGATCAGCAGCGGACGGCCAGCCTTGGCAACGGCTTCCAGAACCGGCAGCAGTTCGCGGATGTTGGAGATCTTCTTGTCGACCAGCAGCAGCAGCGGGCCTTCCAGCTCGGCAACCATGGTGTCCGGCTTGTTGATGAAGTAAGGCGACAGGTAGCCACGGTCGAACTGCATGCCTTCCACGACCGACAGTTCGTTTTCCAGGCCCGAGCCTTCTTCGACGGTGATGACGCCTTCCTTGCCGACCTTGTCCATGGCTTCGGCGATGATGTCACCGATGGAGTTGTCGGAGTTGGCGGAGATGGTGCCTACCTGAGCAATGGCCTTGGAGTCGGCGCACGGCTTGGCCAGATCTTTCAGTTGAGCAACGATGGCGGCAGTGGCCTTGTCGATGCCGCGCTTCAGATCCATCGGGTTCATGCCGGCAGCGACGGACTTCAGACCTTCGTTGACGATGGCCTGAGCCAGAACGGTAGCGGTGGTGGTACCGTCACCGGCAGCATCGTTGGCCTTGGAGGCAACGTCTTTCACCAGTTGGGCGCCCATGTTCTCGAAGGCGTCCTTCAGTTCGATTTCCTTGGCAACCGAAACACCGTCTTTGGTGATGGTCGGGGCGCCGAAGGACTTGGCCAGAACCACGTTACGACCTTTCGGGCCGAGGGTGGCTTTGACGGCGTCAGCCAGTACGTTGACGCCAACGAGCATTTTCTTGCGGGCGGAATCGCCGAATTTGACTTCTTTAGCTGCCATGTTCTTGCTTCCTCAATTCTTTGACGATTAACGGGAAATCGTGGGGGATCAGGCTTCGATGACTGCGAGGATTTCGTTCTCGCCCATGACCAGCAGGTCTTCGCCGCCAACCTTGACGGTGTTGCTGCCGGAATAAGGGCCGAATACCACCTTGTCACCGACCTTCACGGCCAGCGGACGTACTTCGCCGTTGTCCAGAACCTTACCGGTACCGACGGCAACGACCTCACCCTGATTCGGCTTCTCGGCTGCCGAACCCGGCAGCACGATGCCGCCAGCGGTTTTGGTCTCTTCTTCGCTGCGACGGATCACGACGCGGTCATGCAGAGGACGAAGCTTCATTGTCGATCTCTCCTAACAATTTAATGGCCAACTTGCCGACTCTCGTGGTCGGCGGGTTTGTAAAATCCGGCGAGGCCGGGCGCGGCACGCTGGGCGCACCGCGAAAGTCGGACTGCCTCATGGGGCAGGCACCTTGCGGTGACTGCTACATGAGGGCGGACAAAGGCATTTCAAGGGGACGGTCACAAATTTTTTGCGTGCGGCCATCGAGGGATGTTGAACCTTCCGACTGCACGCAGCAGTGCCATGCGCACGGTCATGCTGCTCGGAAGCGGTGGGGGCTGGAAACGAAACGCCTCCCTGAACGGGAGGCGGGGCTGCGGTCAGTCGCGGCGTTCGTACTCGCCTTCGAGCACGTTCGGCTGGGCTGCATCCCGTCGGGTCTGCCCGGAGCGGACGGCGGCATCATCGAAGAAGGCGCGCTGGCGCAGGGCCTGTTCCTCGGCGCGGCGGCGGATCTTGCCAACCAGCAGACGGCGGGTGAAGGGGATCAGGCAGAGCAGGCCGAGCAGGTCGCTGATGAAGCCCGGCAGGATCAGCAGGCCACCACCGACGGCGATCAGCAGGCCTTCGAGCATCTCCTGCTCCGGCAGTTCGCCGCGGGCCAGGCGCTCGCGTGCGCGCCAGGCGGTCGCGATGCCGGCAACGCGCAAGAGGATGCTGCCCAGGACTGCGGTGCCGATCACCAGCAACAGGGTGGGGAACACGCCGATGGCGCTGCCGACCTTGATCAGCAGGGCCAGTTCGATGATCGGGAACAGCAGGAAGAGAAACAGAAACGCACGCATGATCGGAGAATCCTTGGCGGAAGCGAGCTTCCAGTAGGGTGTAAGTATGGTGCTGCGGCCTGAATTCAAGCTTAAGTCGCTACGGATTCCGGCCATCGGTCGGCGCGAGCCAGCATCACCAGGGCTTCGCGTACCTGCCCCGGGTTGTTGCAGGATGTTGGGAACGGCAGCCAGTACAGGCTCTGGCCAATGCGCAAGTGGAAGCCTTCGCTGTCGACACCGGCCATCCGTGCAGGTTCATGGCGGGGTAGGCCGGCCAGTTCCACGTAGTGGGCGATGGCATTGGCATGGTCTGCGTTCATGTGTTCGACCATGCTGGCCTCGCTACCGTCGGTCGCGAAGGGATTGGTCAGAGCCACTTCGTCGAGCCAGTGGATCGCACCGAAACCGCCAATGAAGCGCCAGCGTACCGGCTCCAGTCGCCAGAAATCGAAGTCATGCGCCCGGTGGTAGTCGCGTGATCCGGGGAAAAAACGGTAATAACGCTGGGCGGCCGCTTCGATTTCATCGTCGTCATGCAATTGCCTGGCTTCGGCGAGCAGGGTGAGGCGGCCGACTGCCTGCACATCCTCTGCGCCACGTTCGCCGACCAGTAGCGAGCATTTGGCGTCCTGCTTGAGGTTATGGGTGTGCTGGGCGATGCGACTGATGAGCAGCATTGGCCTGCCTTCGGCGTCCAGGCAGTAGGGCACCACCGATCCGAACGGGAAACCCGGCATGGCTTTGGAGTGGGTGCTGAGCACGCCACGGTATTCCTTGAGCAGCAATTCTCGTGCATGCTTGCCGGCTTTCACGCTCACCTATATGACTCCTCGCAAAGAATCCGTAGGAACCTGTTCACGGTCAGCTGCGCGTCGGCGCTACAGCGTTAAAAACAGGCTCGGAATGCTCATTTACAACTCGTAAACTGCGCTTCCTCACCTGTTTTTGCCTTGCATCGCTCCAGCTCGCAAGGCCGTGAACAGACTCCCAAGAAACGGACAGACGCCCTAGCATAGCGGTTAGTGGGCATCAGCGGGGCCGGTAAAAGCTGCACCTTGAGGGGAATAGCGATGCAACTGAAAGACAAAGTCATCATCATCACTGGCGGTTGCCAGGGGTTGGGCCGTGCCATGGGCGAGTACCTGGCCGGCAAGGGCGCCAGGCTGGCGCTGGTCGATCTGAATCAGGAGAAGCTGGATGATGCCGTGGCTGCCTGCAAGGCCGCCGGTGGCGACGCCCGTGCCTACCTGTGCAACGTGGCCAACGAAGAGCAGGTGACCCATATGGTTGCCCAGGTTGCCGAAGACTTCGGCGCCATCAACGGTCTGGTCAATAACGCCGGCATCCTGCGCGACGGTCTGACCATCAAGGTCAAGGACGGCGAGATGACCAAGATGAGCCTGGCGCAGTGGCAGGCGGTGATCGACGTCAACCTGACCGGCGTGTTCCTCTGCACCCGTGAAGTGGCGGCGAAGATGATCGAGCTGAAGAACGAGGGCGCGATCGTCAACATTTCGTCCATTTCCCGTGCCGGCAACATGGGCCAGGCCAACTACTCCGCAGCCAAGGCTGGCGTCGCTGCCGACACCGTGGTGTGGGCCAAGGAGCTGGCGCGCTATGGCATTCGTGTGGCGGGCGTGGCGCCGGGTTTCATCGAAACCGACATGGTCGCCAGCATGAAGCCGGAAGCCCTGGAGAAGATGACCTCCGGCATCCCGCTCAAGCGTCTGGGCAAGCCTGCCGAGATCGCGCATTCGGTGGCCTACATCCTGGAGAACGACTACTACACCGGTCGTGTCCTGGAGCTCGACGGCGGTCTGCGTCTGTAATCCGCCAGGCCTGAACGAAAAACGCCCCGACTGGTTCGGGGCGTTTTCGTTTCTGTAGGTGGTGCGTGCGGCGCACCGCTGTTTCTTAATGCGTACGAGCGACGGCGAAGCGGCTCAACTCGATCAGTGCGTCACGGTATTCGCTGGCCGGCAGTACATCCAGGCAGGCGATGGCGCGTTCGGCGTAGTCGCGAGCCAGTTGGGCGGTGTAATCCAGCGCACCGGCCGCTTCGACGGCCGCGCGGATGCGTTCCAGATCCTCGATACCGCCTTTCTGAATCGCCTGGCGCACCAGTGCGGCCTGCTCGGTGGTGCCTTCGCGCATGGTGTAGATCAGTGGCAGCGTGGGTTTGCCTTCTGCCAGGTCATCGCCGACGTTCTTGCCCAGCGTCGCGGCATCGCCCTTGTAGTCCAGCAGGTCGTCGACCAGTTGGAAGGCCACGCCCAGATGATCGCCAAAGGTGCGCAGGGCCTCGCGTTGTGCCTCGCCGACATTGGCCAGGGCGGCGGCGCTGTGGGTCGATGCCTCGAACAGCATCGCGGTCTTGGCGCGGATGACTTCCATGTAGGTGTCTTCCGTCGTGCTGGCGTCGCGTACCTTGGACAGTTGCAGCACTTCACCTTCGGCGATCACGCGAGTGGCGTGGGAGAGAATCTTCATCACCGGCATGGAGCCGAGTTCGACCATCATTTCGAACGAGCGCGAATAAAGGAAGTCGCCCACCAGGACGCTCGGTGCGTTGCCCCACTGGGCGTTGGCGGTGCTGCGACCACGGCGCATGTCGGACATGTCGACCACGTCGTCATGCAACAGGGTGGCGGTGTGCAGGAATTCGATGGTCGCGGCCAGCAGGCGCAGGTCGTCGCTCTGGTAGCCCAGTGCCTTGCCGCTGAGCAGGACGAGCAACGGGCGCAGGCGTTTGCCACCGGCGGAGATGATATAGTCGCCGATCTTTTCCACCAGCGGCACGCGAGAGACCACCTGCTGGCGAATGATGCCATCGACGGCGGTGAAATCGTCCGCTACCACGCGGTAGAAAGCCTGGGGTTGCATTGACAAGGGGCGCTCCTTCTGAACTGCGCGGCATGCTAGGTGGCAGGGTGGGGGCTGTCAAGGCAAGGGGTTGCGGGCCTTGCGTCAGGTCAAAGCCTTGCGTACAATCGCGCACCCTGAACTTCCCCCTGGGCATTTCCCTGCCTTACGCAATTGCAAGGGTGTCACTTCCGGCCCCGAGCAGCCATGCCAGCCCATAACGATTCTTCTAAAGCGCTGGGTGAGCAGGATCAACGGAGATTTACCATGTACGCAGTAATTGTTACCGGTGGCAAACAATACAAGGTCGCCGAAGGCGAATTCCTGAAAATCGAGAAACTCGAAGTTGCCACCGGCGAAGCCGTTACCTTTGACCGCGTTCTGCTGGTCGCCAACGGTGACGACGTCAAGATCGGTGCTCCGGTCGTAGACGGTGCCAAGGTTGTCGCAGAAGTCGTTTCGCAAGGTCGTCACGATAAAGTGCGCATCATCAAGTTCCGCCGTCGTAAGCACCACATGAAGCGTCAGGGCCACCGTCAGTGGTTCACTGAGATCAAAATCACCGGTATCCAGGCCTGATTCGTCGGCCCGACCACTTATTTGGAGTATTGACTCATGGCACACAAAAAAGCTGGCGGTTCTACCCGTAACGGCCGCGATTCCGAAAGTAAACGCCTTGGCGTGAAAATGTACGGTGGCCAGGTCATCAAGGCCGGCAACATCATCGTGCGTCAGCGCGGCACCCAGTTCCACCCCGGTTTCGGTGTGGGCATCGGCAAGGATCACACCCTCTTCGCCAAAGTCGAAGGTGTGGTCAAGTTCGAAGTGAAGGGCGCTTTCGGCCGTCGCTACGTGAGCGTCGTTCAGGCCTGATTGCCTGCGCGCTGGAAAAGCCCTGTCCGTAGGACGGGGCTTTTTTTATTGCTCCGCCATCCATGGCGGCAACCCTGCGGGCCGTCGCAGGCGACGTTAAAAAACGCTCCAGGCGTTTTTTTCGTTTATGTATCCTTGGTTCGCTTGCCCGATCCGCTAGGTTTGGATGATTCGGCAAGCGTTCCCCCAGCCCGCGGGTAGCGCGGGAGGCATAACCATGAAATTTGTCGACGAAGTTTCGATTTTTGTAAAAGCCGGTGACGGTGGTAACGGCATGATGAGCTTTCGCCGCGAGAAGTTCATCGAGAAGGGCGGCCCCAACGGGGGCGACGGAGGGGATGGTGGCTCGGTATTTCTCGAGGCCGACGAGAACCTCAACACCCTGATCGACTACCGCTACACCCGTAAATTCCTCGCTCAGAACGGCGAGAAGGGTGGCAGTACCGATTGTACCGGCGCCAAGGGCGAAGACCTGATTCTGCCGGTGCCTGTGGGCACCACGGTGATCGACGTGGCGACCCAGGAGGTCATCGGTGACCTGGTCAAGGCGGGTCAGCGGCTGATGGTCGCCCAGGGTGGTTGGCACGGTCTGGGCAATACCCGCTTCAAGTCCAGCACCAACCGTGCGCCGCGTCAGACCACGCCGGGCAAGCCGGGCGAGTCGCGTGACCTGAAGCTGGAGTTGAAAGTGCTGGCCGACGTTGGTCTGCTCGGTCTGCCCAATGCCGGCAAGAGCACCTTCATTCGCGCCGTATCGGCCGCCAAACCGAAAGTCGCCGACTACCCCTTCACCACCCTGGTGCCGAACCTCGGTGTGGTCAGTGTCGACCGCTTCAAGAGCTTCGTCGTCGCCGACATTCCCGGCCTGATCGAGGGGGCATCGGAAGGTGCCGGCCTGGGCATTCGCTTCCTCAAGCACCTGGCGCGTACGCGTCTGTTGTTGCACCTGGTGGACATGGCGCCGCTGGACGAGAGCGATCCGGCCGAGGCTGCGCAGGTCATCATCGACGAGCTGGCGCGCTTCAGCCCGGCGCTGGCCGAGCGTGATCGCTGGCTGGTGCTGAACAAGATGGATCAGGTTCCGCAAGAGGAGCGCGAGGCGCGCAAGGCCGATATCGTCGCACGCCTTGGTTGGCAGGGGCCGGTCTACGTGGTCTCGGCGATCAGCCGTGACGGCACCGAACGCATCAGTCGTGACATCATGCATTATCTGGAAGTGCGCGCAGAGCGCATCGCCGAAGATCCGGTGTTCGCCGAGGAGCTGGCCGAGCTGGATCAGCGCATCGAAGACGAGGCGCGTGCCCGTCTGCAGGCGCTGGATGATCAGCGTGCATTGCGTAAGTCCGGTGTGCGCAGTGTCGACGATATCGACGAAGACGATGACTTCTTCGATGATGAAGATGACGACGGCCCGGAAATCATTTACGTCCGGGATTGAGCAAAGTTTTCCAGCGCCGCTTGATTGCGGCGTTTTTGTAGGTGGGGCCTCTGGCTAAGGTTGGAAGATCATGCGTGACAAGGTGACCGGCGCGCGGCGCTGGGTGGTGAAGATCGGCAGTGCGCTGCTGACCGCCGACGGACGTGGCCTGGATCGTGCGGCCATGGCGGTTTGGGTCAGGCAGATGGTGGCCTTGCGTGAGCAGGGCGTCGAACTGGTGCTGGTGTCCTCCGGTGCCGTGGCGGCAGGCATGAGCCGCCTGGGCTGGAGCAGCCGACCTAGCGCGATGCACGAACTGCAGGCTGCTGCCGCCATCGGCCAGATGGTGCTGGTGCAGGCCTGGGAGTCGAGCTTCGCCGAACATGGTCGGCGCACTGCGCAGATTCTCCTGACTCACGACGACCTGTCCGACCGCAAGCGCTACCTCAACGCACGCAGCACGCTGCGCACGCTGGTCGACCTCGATGTGGTGCCGGTGATCAACGAGAACGACACGGTGGTCACCGACGAGATTCGCTTCGGCGACAACGACACCCTGGCTGCGTTGGTAGCCAATCTGGTGGAAGCCGATCTGCTGGTGATCCTTACCGACCGTGACGGCATGTACGACGCCGATCCGCGTCACAATCCCGATGCCAGGCTGATTCACGAGGCTCGTGCCGATGACCCGGCACTGGATGCCGTTGCCGGGGGTGTCGGCGGCGCGCTTGGGCGCGGTGGCATGCAGACCAAGTTGCGTGCCTCGCGCCTGGCCGCGCGCTCCGGCGCGCATACCGTCATCGTGGGGGCGATCGAGCAGGTGTTGGCGCGACTCAAGGCTGGTGAGCGTCTGGGCACGCTGCTGGCGCCAGAGCGCGGTCTGCTGGCTGCGCGCAAGCAGTGGCTGGCAGGCCATCTGCAGACGCGCGGCACGCTGGTGCTGGATGACGGTGCGGTGAAAGCGTTGAGCCAGGATCGCAAGAGCCTGCTGCCGGTGGGGGTCAAGGCCGTGCAGGGCAGCTTCCGCCGTGGGGAGATGGTGGTCTGCGTCGCGCAGGATGGTCGTGAGGTGGCGCGAGGGCTGGTCAATTACAGCGCCCTGGAAGCGCAGAAGATCATCGGTCAGTCGTCCGATGCGATCGAGAAGCTGCTGGGCTATGTGGATGAGCCCGAGCTGGTGCACCGGGACAACCTGATTCTGGTCTGAGTCGTTACGAACGAAGGGAGGGTGCGATGCGTCTGTTCAAGGGATGTGTGCTGAGCCTGCTGATGCTGCCGGGCCTGGTGCTGGCCGAAACCATCGGCGAGGTGTCCACGGTGTTCAAGTGGGTCGGCCCCAACGACAAGATCGTCGTCGAGGCTTTCGATGATCCCAAGGTGGATGGCGTGACCTGCTACCTGTCGCGGGCCAAGACGGGTGGCGTGAAGGGTGGTCTGGGGTTGGCCGAGGATCGTGCGGAAGCGTCGATTGCCTGCCGCCAGGTCGGGCCGATCGAGTTCAAGGGCAAGCTCAAGGATGGCGAGGAAGTATTCAAGGAGCGCACGTCGCTGGTGTTCAAGACCATGCAGGTGGTGCGTTTCTTCGATCAGAAGCGCAATACCCTGGTGTACCTGGTCTACAGCGATCGAGTGATCGAAGGCAGCCCGCAGAACGCGGTCACGGCCATACCGATCCTGCCCTGGACTCGCTAGTGCGGCGCACGGGCTTTGTGCTTCACCACCGCCCACAAAAAACCGCCCCGAGGGGCGGTTTTTTCATGCTGCCTGATCAGGCGCTGGGGGTATCCAGTTGCAGGCGCTGGTTGGACTGGGCCTGCACTTCGCGGTAGCGCTCGGCATCCCGGGACAGGACGTCGGCCATGGCCGGGAAGATCTCGTCCAGCTTGCTGCGCCATTCCTCGCTCTTGGCCTGCTCCGGGAAGCAGCGGCGAATCAGGTCGAGCATGATCGAGACGGTCACGGATGCGCCTGGCGAGGCGCCGAGCAGCGCCGCGATGGTGCCGTCGGCGGCCGCGACCAGTTCGGTGCCGAACTGCAGGATGCCGCCGTTCTTCGCGTCCTTCTTGATGATCTGCACGCGTTGGCCGGCCACTTCCAGGCGCCAGTCCTCGGCCTTGGCTTGCGGATAGAAGCCGCGGAGCGTCTCCAGGCGCTGCGTTTCGGACTGCATCACTTCCTTGATCAGGTAGCGGGTCAGATCCATGTTGTCGCGCGCCACCGCCAGCATCGGGCCGAGGTTGTTGGGGCGTACCGACAGCGGCAGGTCGAGGAACGAGCCGTATTTGAGGAACTTGGTGGTGAAGCCGGCGTAGGGGCCGAACAGCAGGGATTTCTTGCCGTCCACGACGCGGGTGTCGAGGTGCGGTACCGACATGGGCGGCGAGCCTACGGCGGCCTGGCTGTAGACCTTGGCCTGGTGGCGGGCGACCACTTCGGGGTTGTCGCAGCGCAGCCACTGGCCGCTGACCGGGAAGCCGCCAAAGCCTTTGCCTTCCGGAATGCCGGACAGCTGCAGCAGTGGCAATGCACCGCCGCCGGCGCCGAGGAAGACGAACTTGCTCTTGAGTTGGCGGGTGGCACCGGAGCGGGTGTCCCTGATGCTGACCAGCCAGCCCTGATCGTCACGCTTGAGGTCGGTGACTTTCTGGTTGCAGGTAACCTTGGCGTTCGGCTGGGTCACCAGGTAATCGAGCATCTGCTGGGTGACGGCGCCGAAGTTGACGTCGGTACCTGCTTTCACGCGGGTCATCGCCAGCGGCTCGCTCTCATCGCGGCCCGGGATCAGCAGCGGCGCCCAGTCGGCGATGGTGGCGCGATCCTCGGTGTACTCCATGCTGTCGAACGCATGGTGCTGGCGCAGGGCTTCGAAACGCTTCTTGAGGTAAGCGATGCCGCTGTTGCCGCGCACGAAGCTCATGTGCGGCACGGGGTTGATGAAGGATTTCGGCGAGTCGATCGCGCCCTTGCCGATCAGGTAGGCCCAGAACTGCTTGGACTCCTCGAACTGGGCGTTGATGGTCACCGATTTCTTGATGTCGATGCTGCCGTCAGCGCCTTCCGGGGTGTAGTTCAGCTCGCACAGGGCGGCGTGGCCGGTACCGGCATTGTTCCAGGGATTGGAGCTTTCAACTGCGCCGGACTCGCGCAGTTCCACCACTTCCAGCGTGATGCCGGGGTTGAGTTCCTTGAGCAGTACGCCCAGGGTCGCGCTCATGATGCCGGCGCCAACCAGCACCACATCTACGCTTTGGGAATCGTTATGCGCCATTAACCTCTCTCCAAGAAATACTGCACCAGATTGGCTGGCCTATCGGCCTGTCGGGGCTATACCGCTGGGCTCAGGCACCTCGCCCGGCCGTGTGGGGAGGGTTAAGGCTCCTGTTTACGGACGCAAAGTCGTTCATTTTTTCGCCACACTCTTGTGAAGTTGTTAAACCCGTTTTTTTCACGCTCTTTTGGAGCGGTGAACCTCAAAAGCTCGTCTGCCTCGGCGTGCTTCTGCCCGTGCATGCCATGGCGGGCATGGCTGCAACTGGTTCTGCTATGGGCTAAAGCCGCTGGCCGGATCGGCAGCGCGAAGTGGGCGACTCTCTGAGGCGGGCGATGGCAATGCATCGATGAGATGGTGCGGCCCGATCAGGAGGCGTCCTTATAATCGGGGCCGGATTATAACGGTGAATGCGGGGAAATTGATCGTTTGCTGTGACTTTTATTATTCCACCGGTCAGGCTGCCAACGCGGGGGAGCCCTGTGCATGCTTGACGACCGGTGTGACGCGGGCTTCGGCGGGGAGGGGGGCGCCCAGCCAGCTCAGGCGTGCCTCCCTGACTTCGATCCAGTTGCCGTCATGTGGTCGTTCACGTGACTGACGTATCGCGCGGCAGCGCTCCTGAGCATCGACAAGGATGAAGTGCTTCATCGGCTGACGAGGGCTGAACAGACCGAGCAGGAAGAGCATGGCGATGGCTCCGTGAATTGACGAGCTTTCTTTATGACGCACTTGAGTGACAGGGCCATGACAGGAACCGCGGCCTGGCCGGGCTTGTCGATAGCAGGTACGGCTGTCGGCGTCTGGCCCTGCTGGGTATACTGCCAGCCATTTCATGACATCCCCTTTCGGAGAGATCGAGCATGCTGCACCGTGCGTTGTTCGCCCTGCTTGCTGCTGCCAGCCTGACCCTGGCTGGTTGTGCCCATAGCCCTCAGCAACTCACCCCGCAACCCAGACTCACCAGCTCGCTGACGCCTGTCGGTCAGGGGCAGCCGGTGGTGGTGCGTGTCGTCGATGGTCGCGCTTCGCCGGTGTTGGGAACCCGTGGCGGCCTGTATCCGGAGACCAGCGCCATCACTGTCAGCAGCGAGAGCGTGCTGCCGAAGTTGCAGGCCGAGGCTGAAGCGGCCGTGCGTCTGCTTGGTTTCACCCCGTCGGCCAATGCCTATAACGCGCCTCAGCTAACCATTACGCTGGCTGACCTGAAGTATCAGTCGCCGAAAGAAGGGCTGTACGTGACCGAGGCCGACATCTCTGCGTCGATTCGTGCCGACGTGCAGGGTGGGAGTCGTCGCTATACGGGGCGCTATGGCGCTTCGCTGAACCAGCGTTTCGGAACCGCGCCCAACCAGCAGACCAATACCAAGCTGGTCAGTGACGTGCTCAGCGACGCGCTGACTCGCGCGTTCAGGGACCCGACCATCGGCCAGGTTCTGCTGCAGTAATACCTTTCAGGGGTGACTGTGCCGAAGGGGGCGGTCACCCTGTTTGCGGGGTGGGCCGGATCGGGCCTGTTGTCCCGTTTCCTGTCTCTTCCTCTCCGCGCGCCACTGTGCCCCCCGCCCCCGTCATTGAATTTCTGATCGTCTGGTTTGCCCTGGACTGCGGGTGGTCTAGTCATGCTTGCGCCAGGCCGGCTTGCGCGTGCATCGGATATTTCGCTGTCGGGTGGGGATTGGGTCGAGCGCACAAACAAAAATGCCCGCATCTTTCGATGCGGGCATTTTCTGCAAGAACCTGTCGCGATCAGGCGGCAGCAGCTTCGCCCAGCGCCTTGATGTGCGCGTTCAGGCGGCTCTTGTGACGAGCGGCTTTGTTCTTGTGGATGATGCCTTTGTCAGCCATGCGGTCGATGACCGGAACGGCTGCGGTGTAGGCAGTCTTGGCAAGCTCGAGATCCTTGGCCGCAATAGCCTTGACCACGTTCTTGATGTAGGTACGAACCATCGAGCGCAGGCTGGCGTTATGGCTACGGCGCTTCTCAGCCTGTTTGGCGCGTTTTTTGGCAGAAGGTGAGTTGGCCACCGTCAAGCTCCTCGAAAACTGGGGGGTTACGACAAATAAGGCCGCGAATCATGCCGATCCATCTGCCTGCTGTCAAGTCTGATGACGCTTTCCTGTGCTGGCCTGACCAGTGGTGGCTCGCTACACTCGACGCCTTCGTTGGGCAGCGGATTGTCCGCTACTGCACCTCTTTATGGAAGCCGAAACACCCCATGAATCTGCTCAAGTCCCTGGCTGCCGTCAGTTCCCTGACCATGGTGTCGCGTGTGCTGGGGTTCGTGCGCGACACCATCATCGCCCGCACCTTCGGTGCCGGGGTGGCGTCGGATGCCTTCGTGGTGGCGTTCAAGCTGCCCAATCTGCTGCGGCGGATCTTCGCCGAGGGGGCGTTTTCCCAGGCATTCGTGCCGATTCTGGCCGAGTACAAGATGCAGCAGGGCGAGGAGGCCACGCGTACCTTCATCGCCTACGTCTCCGGCCTCCTGACTCTGGTGCTGGCGCTGGTCACCGCTATCGGTGTGCTGGCCGCGCCCTGGATCGTCTGGGCCACGGCGCCCGGTTTCGCCGATGAGGCTCAGCGTTTCGAGCTGACCGTCGACCTGTTGCGGGTGACTTTCCCTTATATATTGCTGATATCCCTGTCGTCGCTGGCCGGGGCCATTCTCAACACCTGGAACCGTTTCTCGGTGCCGGCGTTCGTGCCCACCTTGCTCAACGTCAGCATGATCGTCTTCGCGCTGTTCCTGACGCCTTATTTCGATCCGCCGATCATGGCGCTGGGCTGGGCGGTACTGGTCGGCGGGCTGGCGCAGTTGCTCTGGCAGCTGCCGCATCTGAAGAAAATCGGCATGCTGGTGCTGCCAAGGCTGAATTTCGGCGACCTTGGCGTCTGGCGTGTGCTCAAGCAGATGGGGCCGGCGATCTTTGGCGTGTCGGTGAGCCAGATCTCGCTGATCATCAACACGATCTTCGCTTCCTTCCTGGTGGCGGGCTCGGTGTCCTGGATGTATTACGCCGACCGCCTGATGGAGCTGCCATCGGGGGTGCTCGGCGTGGCGCTGGGTACCATTCTGCTGCCGGCGCTTTCCAAGACCTATGCCAGTCGTGATCGCGAGGAGTACCGGCACCTGCTCGACTGGGGGCTGCGCCTGTGCTTCCTGCTGGTGCTGCCCAGTGCCCTGGCGCTGGCGGTGCTGGCCGAGCCGCTGACGGTATCGCTGTTCCAGTACGGCAAGTTCACCGCGACCGATGCGCTGATGACCCAGCAGGCGCTGATCGCGTACTCCGTCGGCCTGCTCGGCATCATTCTGGTGAAGATTCTCGCGCCCGGCTTCTACGCCCAGCAGAACATCAAGACGCCGGTGAAGATCGCTGTCGTGACCCTCGTCTTTACGCAACTGATGAACCTGGTGCTGATCGGCCCGCTGGCGCATGCCGGTCTGGCGCTGGCGATCAGCCTGGCGGCCTGCCTGAATGCCGGCCTGCTGTACTGGCAACTGCGCCGCGCCGATATTTTCCAGCCCCTGCCGGGCTGGGGGCTGTTCCTGCTCAAGCTGGCGCTGGCGGTGCTGGTGATGGTCGCGGTGTTGCTGGCGCTGCTGCAGATCATGCCGCCCTGGGCCGAAGGCGAGATGCCCGTGCGCCTGCTGCGCCTCGGTGCTCTGGTGGTCGCCGGTCTGATCGCCTACTTCGGCATGCTGCTGATCGTGGGGTTCCGCCTGCGCGATTTTGCTCGGCGGGCGTTGTAGCCACTGCCGGGCGTGTGATGCCTGTTGTGCATGGCGTGCTGTGCGTATAATCGGCCACTTTGTGAACAAGAAGCGTGTTATGCAGCTGGTTCGAGGTCTTCATAACCTGCAGCCCCAGGCGCGGGGCTGTGTGGTCACCATCGGTAATTTCGACGGCGTTCATCGTGGGCACCAGGCCATCCTGGCACGCTTGCGCGAGCGTGCCGCGGAACTGGCCGTGCCCAGCTGCGTGGTGATCTTCGAGCCGCAGCCGCGCGAATTCTTCGGCCCGGACAGCGCACCGGCGCGCCTGACCCGTCTGCGTGACAAGCTCGCCCTGCTGGCCGCCGAAGGTGTCGACATGGTGCTGTGCCTGGCCTTCAACCGCCGCCTGCGCGAGTTGTCGGCCGCCGAGTTCGTGCAGCGCGTGCTGGTCGATGGGCTCAAGGTGAGGGATCTGGAGATCGGCGATGATTTCCGTTTCGGCTGCGACCGTGCCGGGGATTTCGAATTTCTCAAGGCCGCCGGCCAGCGCCATGGCTTCAGTGTCGATGCCTCGACCACGGTCGAGGTGCGTGGCGGTCGGGTCAGCAGCACACGCGTGCGTCAGGCCCTGGCCGATGGCGATTTCGAGTTGGCCGAGGCGCTGCTCGGACGGCCGTTCCGTATCGCCGGGCGGGTGTTGCACGGACAGAAGCTCGGGCGTCAGCTCGATGCCCCGACCGCCAATATCCAGCTCAAGCGGCGCAAGGTGCCGTTGACCGGGGTTTACCTGGTGAGTTGTGAAATCGATGGCGTGATTCAACCAGGCGTCGCCAATATCGGCGTGCGCCCCAGCGTTGCCGGTGACGGCAGTGCCCATCTGGAAGTGCACCTTCTGGATTTCGCCGGTGATCTGTATGGCCGGCGCCTCTCGGTGGCTTTCCACCACAAGCTGCGTGATGAGCAGCGTTTCGCCTCGCTGGAGGCACTGAAGGCGGCGATTGCCGCCGATATTGCCGCTGCCCGTGACTATTGGCAGAGCCACCCGCTGATGAAGAGCCCGAAATGACCGACTACAAAGCTACGCTGAACCTGCCCGATACCCAGTTCCCGATGAAGGCCGGCCTGCCGCAACGCGAGCCGCAGACCCTGCAACGCTGGAACGAGATTGGTCTGTATAGCAAGCTGCGCAAGATTGGCGAAGGCCGGCCGAAGTTCGTCCTGCACGACGGCCCGCCCTATGCCAACGGCAGCATTCACATCGGTCATGCGCTGAACAAGATTCTCAAGGACATCATCACCCGCTCCAAGACCATGGCCGGCTTCGACGCGCCTTACGTGCCGGGCTGGGACTGCCATGGCCTGCCAATCGAGCACAAGGTGGAAACCACCTTCGGCAAGAACCAGCCGGCGGATCTCACCCGTGAACGCTGCCGTGCCTACGCCGCCGAGCAGGTGCAAGAGCAGAAGGCCGGTTTCGTCCGTCTTGGTGTGTTGGGTGACTGGGACAACCCCTACCTGACCATGAACTTCGCCAACGAGGCCGGCGAGATCCGCGCGCTGGCCGAAATGGTCAAGAACGGTTTCGTGTTCAAGGGCCTCAAGCCGGTCAACTTCTGCTTCGACTGCGGCTCGGCGCTGGCCGAGGCCGAAGTCGAGTACATGGACAAGAAATCCGAAGCCATCGACGTGGCCTTCCCGGTCGAGGACGCCGACAAGCTGGCGGCCGCCTTCGGTCTTGCCGATCTGAGCAAACCGACTGCCATCGTCATCTGGACTACCACGCCCTGGACCATTCCGGCCAACCAGGCGCTGAACGTGCATCCGGAATTCACCTATGCGTTGGTGGACGTGGGCGACCGCCTGCTGCTGCTGGCCGAGGAAATGGTCGAGAGCTGCCTGCAGCGCTACGACCTGCAAGGCAAGGTGATCGCTACCGCACCAGGTGCGGCGCTGGAACTGATCAACTTCCGTCACCCGTTCTACGATCGTCTGTCGCCGCTGTACCTGGCCGAGTACGTCGAGCTGGGCGCCGGTACCGGTATCGTTCACTCCGCGCCGGCCTATGGCGAGGACGACTTCCACAGTTGCAAGCGCTACGGCATGAGCAACGACGAAATCCTCAATCCGGTGCAGAGCAACGGCGTGTATGTCGAGTCGCTGCCGTTCTTCGGCGGCCAGTTCATCTGGAAGGCCAATCCGGCCATCATCGCCAAGCTTGAGGAGGTCGGTGCACTGCTCAAGCACACCACCATCAGCCACAGCTACATGCACTGCTGGCGTCACAAGACGCCGCTGATCTACCGCGCCACCGCGCAGTGGTTCGTCGGGATGGACAGCCAGCCGAAGGAGGGCGGCACCCTGCGCGAGCGCTCCCTGGCGGCTATCGAGCAGACCCGGTTCGTCCCGGCCTGGGGCCAGGCGCGCCTGCACAGCATGATCGCCGGTCGCCCGGACTGGTGCATCTCGCGTCAGCGCAACTGGGGCGTGCCGATCCCGTTCTTCACTCACAAGGAAAGCGGCGAGCTGCATCCGCGCACCGTCGAACTGATGGAAGAAGTCGCCAAGCGTGTCGAGCAGGAAGGTATCGAGGCCTGGTTCAAGCTGGACGCCGCCGAGCTGCTGGGCGCCGAAGCCGACCAGTACGACAAGAGCCGCGATACCCTGGACGTGTGGTTCGACTCCGGTACCACCCACTGGCACGTGCTGCGTGGCTCTCACGCCGAGCTGGCGCATGCCGATGGCCCTGCGGCCGATCTCTACCTGGAAGGTTCCGACCAGCACCGTGGCTGGTTCCATTCCTCCTTGCTGACCGGCTGCGCCATCGACGGCCACGCGCCGTACAAGGAGCTGCTGACTCACGGCTTTACCGTCGACGAGCAGGGCCGCAAGCAATCCAAGTCGCTTGGCAACGTGGTCGCGCCGCAGAAGGTGATCGACAGCATGGGGGCCGACATCCTGCGCCTGTGGGTCGCGTCCACCGACTACTCCGGCGAGATGGCCGTCTCCGACCAGATCCTGCAGCGCAGCGCCGATGCCTATCGCCGTATCCGCAATACCGCACGCTTCATGCTGGCCAACCTCAACGGCTTCGATCCGGCGAAGGATCTGCTGCCGCCCGCGCAGATGCTCGACCTCGATCGCTGGGCGCTGGATGCCACGGCGCGCTTGCAGGAAGAGATCATCGAGGCTTACGCCGACTACCGTTTCTGGAACGTCTACTCCAAGGTGCACAACTTCTGCGTGCAGGAGCTGGGCGGCTTCTACCTGGACATCATCAAGGATCGTCAGTACACCACCGCAGCCGACAGCGTCGCGCGTCGCTCCTGCCAGAGCGCGCTGTTCCACATCAGCGAAGCACTGGTGCGCTGGATCGCGCCGATCCTGGTGTTCACCGCCGAGGAAATCTGGCAATTCCTGCCCGGCGAGCGTAACGAATCGGTCATGCTCAACACCTGGTACACCGGTCTGGAGCGCCTGCCGGAAGGTTTCGAACTGGATCGTGCCTATTGGGATCGCGTCATGGTGGTCAAGGCGGCGGTCAACAAGGAGCTGGAGAACCTGCGTACGGCCAAGGCCATCGGTGCCAGCCTGCAGGCCGAGGTCACCTTGTTCTGCGACGAGGCCAAACAGGCCGACCTGGCCAAGCTGGGCGACGAGCTGCGCTTCGCCCTGATCACGTCGGCGGCGAAGGCAGCTCCGCTGTCCGAAGCTCCGGCCGATGCGGTGGTGACCGAGGTCGAGGGCCTGAAACTGAAGATTCTCAAGTCCACCCATGCCAAGTGCGGGCGCTGCTGGCACTTCCGCGCCGATGTCGGCAGCCATGCCGCTCACCCGGAACTGTGCGACCGCTGCGTCAGCAACATCGAAGGCAAGGGTGAGGTGCGCAAGCATGCCTGAGTCGTCTCGTTTCGGGCATCTGCCCTGGCTGTTGCTGAGCGTGCTGATCCTGGTCGTCGACCGTGTGAGCAAGGACTTCTTCGAAGGCAGCCTGAGCATGTACCAGCGGATTCAGGTCATTCCCGACTATTTCGACTGGACCCTGGCCTACAACACGGGCGCGGCATTCAGCTTCCTGGCCGATGCCGATGGCTGGCAGCGCTGGTTCTTCGCTGCCATCGCCATCGTCGTCAGCATCGTGCTGGTGGTCTGGCTCAAGCGTCTCAAGCGTCACGAGACCCTGCTGGCCGTGGCGCTGGCCATGGTTCTGGGCGGTGCGCTGGGCAACCTGTATGACCGTGTGGTGCTGGGGCACGTGGTCGACTTCATTCTGGTGCACTGGCAGAACCGCTGGTATTTCCCGGCGTTCAACCTGGCCGACACCTTCATCACCCTCGGTGCCATCCTGCTGGCGCTGGATATGTTCAAGGGCGACAAGTCCGCGAAGGAGGCTGCGCAATGACCGACGTACGCATCGGCCCGGACAGGGAAGTGACCCTGCACTTCGCCCTCAAGCTGGAAAACGGCGATGTGGTCGACAGCACGTTCGACAAGCAGCCGGCAACCTTCAGGGTTGGCGACGGTAATCTGCTGCCAGGTTTCGAACAGGCTCTGTATGGCTTCAAGGCTGGTGACAAACGTAGCGTGCAGGTACCACCGGAGCAGGGCTTCGGCCAGCCGAATCCGCAGAACGTACAGATCATGCCGCGCAGCCAGTTCGAAGGCATGGAGCTCTCCGAAGGGCTGCTGGTGATCTTCAACGATGCCGCCAATACCGAGCTGCCGGGCGTGGTCAAGGCGTTCGACGACAGGCAGGTCACCATCGATTTCAACCACCCGCTGGCCGGCAAGGTGCTGGACTTCGAGGTGGAGATCATCGACGTCAGGGCACTCTAGCAGGCCGTTGAAAAACGTAGGCGAGGCGGGCAAGACAAGGCAAAAACGGCCGAAAAAGCGCAGTTCAGGTGCTCTAAATGAGCATTTTGACCGGGCTGGCGATCCAGGCCGTTTTTAACGCAGTATTGCCAACGCAGGTAGTTTTTCAACGGCCTGCTAGCCAGTATCGCCGCCTCCGTGGGGCGGCCTTGGCCGCGAAGCTCTTGTTGCAGCCTGTGCCCATTGCGCGCAGGCTGCGTCTTCCAGGATCGATGCGATAGCGTCGTTTCGATCCTCGATCAATACCGAGACAGCCAGCATGCATATCAAACTCGCCAACCCTCGTGGCTTCTGTGCCGGCGTCGATCGCGCCATCGAGATCGTCAACCGTGCCCTGGAAGTGTTCGGCCCACCGATCTACGTGCGCCATGAAGTGGTGCACAACAAATTCGTGGTCGAGGATCTGCGCGCCCGTGGCGCGGTATTCGTCGAAGAGCTGGATCAGGTGCCGGATGACGTCATCGTCATCTTCAGTGCCCACGGTGTGTCCAAGGCCGTGCGTGACGAGGCGGCGCGCCGTGGCCTCAAGGTATTCGATGCCACCTGCCCGCTGGTGACCAAGGTGCATATGGAAGTGGTGCGCTACAGCCGCGAGGGGCGCGAGTGCATCCTCATCGGCCATGAGGGGCACCCGGAAGTCGAGGGCACCATGGGTCAGTACGACGCCAGCAATGGCGGCGCCATCTACCTGGTGGAAGACGAGGCGGATGTCGCCGAGTTGCAGGTGCGCAACCCCGAGAACCTCGCCTTCGTGACCCAGACCACCTTGTCGATGGACGACACCAGCAAGGTGATCGACGCTCTGCGCGCCAGGTTCCCCGCCATCGGCGGGCCGCGCAAGGACGATATCTGCTATGCCACGCAGAACCGTCAGGATGCGGTCAAGCAACTGGCCAGCGAGTGCGACGTGCTGCTGGTCGTCGGCAGCCCCAATAGCTCCAACTCCAACCGCCTGCGCGAGCTGGCCGAGCGCATGGGCACGCCGGCCTATCTGATCGACGGTGCCGAAGACCTCGAGCGCGATTGGTTCGAGGGGGTGAGTGGCGTCGGCATCACCGCTGGCGCATCTGCGCCGGAAGTCCTGGTGCGTGGGGTGGTCGACCAATTGCGCGCCTGGGGAGCCGTGGGGGAGACCGAGCTGGATGGGCGACCGGAGAACATCACCTTCTCCATGCCGAAGGAGCTCCGGGTCAAGGCCATCTGATCATGAAAAAGGCGATCCGAGGATCGCCTTTTTCTTTGCCTGGCGACTCATCGCCAGCACTGCTCCACCGTCTTGGCATCCGGCCTGGTGGACGTCCTGCCTTTGATGCCGACCGCTGTGAGGGTCAGGTTGCCACACAGACCATCGCTAATCATCTGCTCCGCCGTCAGCATGTAACCGCCATCGCCATTGCTGCGGGACACGCTGACCAGGTAGTAGCCGTTTTCCGAACGCACTGCGGCGTTGGCAGTATTGATGTTGGCCACGTTGCTCTGGTCGGAGACCAGCAGGTCGAGATCCCCGGGCGTGGTGACGTAGCGGTTGTTCTGCGCGTAAAAACGCTCCTGCCGCGCGGCCATCTCCTGCAGGAGCGCCATGCCTTCCGCTCTCTTGCTGCGGGTGATGTACTCCTGATAGTTCGGGATGGCGATGGCTGCCAGAATGCCGATGATCGCCACGACGAAAATCAGTTCGATCAGGCTGAAGCCTTTTTGTCTAGGCCTGTTCATTGAAAGTCCTCAGGTACGATATGCCAGCTCTGGCGGCCACTGCTGTTGGGGTCGTCGCCCACGGTGAAGGGGTTCGATGCCCCGTCACTGCCGAAGATTTTATTACCCGGCGCCAGAGTGAAGCCACCCAGAGAGGGGAAGCGTACACCGGATACCACATCACCTCTGTAAGCATCGGTTGGGTTGACCAGTCGATCCGCATTCAGATCCAGTACGTTGAAGCGGGTGCGACCGCCTGTGTAGGCATCTATCCCGTAGAACCAGGTATCCGCGCCAGCCTGGCAGGGATCCTGGTTCGGCGTCAGGCTGCTGAGGAACAGAATCGAGCCACTGGCTGTCATGTTGTTGACGATCATCTCTCCATCCCGTCGTGTCGTGCCGGAAGTACTGGTTATTGCCATGTCCAATGCCCAGCCCCAGTGATTGACAGCGGTGTCGTCAGTTGGAATGTTCAGCGTTGCGTTGGCTGGCGGCGTGCGATACCACTGCGGGTTGTTTTGGCTGAGCAATTTGATATCGCGGTTGGCACTCTGATTCTCATCACCGATGGTCACGTTGTCCTCTTGATTGGTAAAGCTCTGTTCCATCAGGCGCCCCGTAGATGTTCCCGAGGTGAAGCGGCTACCTGCAACAAGCGTGCTGCCAGTGGTTAGCTGTCGCTTGGTCTTGCGATCCCAGATGCCATAGACGGTCATTGCTCGGCTGGTGTCGACGTTCGCATCGCTGCCTTCGAAATACTTACCTGTGCCCACTAGCACCAGGTAGCCGTAGCTGCTTGGATGGCGGACGATGGACGGTTGTATGGTAATGGGCTGACGTCTGCCAGCTTTGTCCTTGGCGACGAAAATCGGTCTGTTGCCGTAGGCGAGCTTGAAGTCGTCCTTGGTGGTACTGGCGACTTCGGTATTGGTTCGGGCGAATGGGTCGCCAGTCGCGGGAGTGTCCGCAATGGGGGAGGCTTTGACCAGGTCGAAACGCCAGATGTTGCCCTGCAGGTCGCCCGCATAGGCGTAGTCCACTACGCCATCACTGTTGTTATCGGCTCCACGTACACTCGACAAGCCATTGGCCAGTACCGTGTTGTTCTCGACGGTATCGGGGACGGTGATTTTCTTGATCAGATCGCCTGTCTTGAGATCGATGATCATCAAGGCCGCCTTGTCGTTGGCACTGTCATAGCCGTTGGCTTGCAGAACTGCCCACCCACCGGTATGCAAACGAACGATCTCGGGCTGGGGGAAGGTGTAGCCGAGGTCGTTATCCTTGGTAGAGCTGAACTCCCAGAGCAGTTTGATCTGGGACGGATCGGTGATGTCCAGCGCGAAGAGCGCACGGCCCCCCGCGCGCAGTGTGCCGACGAGCACCGTACGCCAGCCCGTGTCATCGCCCATGTAGACGTCGCGCACGATCGGCGTTCCGTCGACGAAATAACGGTGCTCGGCGCCGCTGTAGTTCTGCCCGGTGAGTCGATACAGGTTCTTGATCACTTCGGTCGGAATGAAGGCGAACTCTTCGGCACCGGTGCTGGCGTTGAAGCCGTGGAGCATGCCGTCATTGCCACCGACATAGACCATTTCCTTGCGGCTGCCCTTCTTGTTGGCTTCGCGGAAGTCGCCGTAGCCCTTGTAGCTCGTGCGGGTTCCGCTGGGGTTCTCGATCGCATCGGCCAGGTAGGCCAGGTAGCCGGGCGTGCCGACCACCACCGGGCTCGAGTTGACGATATCGCCCATGACGGTACGGCTGTTGCGCTTGCGGAACGCCGGGCTGTTGTCACCCTCGCCACTGCGCTCGCCGCGAATATAGGCGACGCGCGCCTGGCCGCGCGAGTCTCGGGCACCTACGAGGCTTTCCGGGTTGACGTTGAGCAGATCCTGCATCGAGCCCAGATTGATCCAGTTGAAGTCCTTGAAGCCGGTGGTCTTGTTGCCGGTGTCCGCCATCAGCACGCGGCGGGTGGTGGGGTTGATGCCCTGGTTGGCGGACTGGATGTTCCAGAGTTCGGTGACCTGCCCGTTGGCACCGAGCAGGCTCTTGAACATCTGCCCGCTCCAGTCGGTGCTGTTGAACTGGGTGGCGTAGACGTTGCTCTGGATGTCATTGCCGTCACTGTCCGAGACGAACGAGGCGGAAACCGCCGGGCGTGCAGCCGTCGAGGTTCGGTCGGCGATACGGTTGAGGATGTCGCGGAATGCCTGAACCATCGCATCGGGGCTGTCGACGCTGAAGAACTCGCCACGGGAGTTGATTGCGGCGTGCCACAGGTCGTAGACGTTGTTGACGCTGTCGGTACCGGCCGCGGGCCAGTTCACCGTGCCGTTGCGCAGGTTGTCGTAGCCAGTGCCGCCGAACGTGCCCTGAGCCGCATCCCAGGGGATGTTGGGCTGATTGAGCGAGCTGGTCAGGCCCAGGCCCATTGTGAAGTTGACCATGTGCTGCCAGGTCGCCGGGTTGTTGCGCGGATCCCAGAACTGAGCGGTCAGGTCGTTATCGTTGCGAAACGGCAGGTACGGACGCAGTTCATTGCCCAGGCTGGTGTTCAGGTCGGTGGCCCAGTAATGCATGGCCAGATCCGCAACGGTCTGTTGGGTACTGTCGGCATAGGGCGCGCGGGTGCCGTTGTACGTGGTGCCGTTTGGCAGGGTGAAACTGGCGTTGTCTGAACGGAAGGTATCGCTGGGGCTGCTGAAACCATCGTTCCAGATCCCGTCCGTCATCATGATGTGGTAGCTGGGGCGACAGGCATAGGTATTGCCGGCGTTGTTGGTCTGGCTGCTGTCGTTGGGGTACTTCTGCCAGGCGACGCCGGTTTTCAGGAATTCACCGGCGCGGCGCATGGCCTGGCGCAGGTAGGTGCTCTGGCTGAAGGGCGGATCCTGCAGCCAGCCGAACAGTTGTCCCTTGTGTGCGTTGTTGTATTCGCGCAGGCGGTTGTCGTAGCAGTTGCCCGTGTCATTGCCGGTGAAGCTGGTGCAGGTGCCCAGGCTCTGCCAGGTCAGGCGCACTTCCGGCGGCAGGTCGGCGAAGGCGATCTGCGCGGCGCTGAGGGTGGCCAATGCGCGGTTGCGGTAGAACGAATACCAGATGGCGAAGTTCTGCCGCTCATCGATGCCCGAGCTGACATCATCCGCGCGAAGCTTGCCCGAGGTGCTGCTGACGAACACCAGTTTCTGGCAGCTCTCGTTGCTGCCGGCCGCATTGGCGCAACCGGCAATCGTTCTGTCCAGACGATAGTAATAGGCGGGTATGGCGACTTCGGTCAGGGAGCCCTGGTAGGTATTGCTGGCCGTTCGGGTGCAGTTGGCCGCTAGATTGGTGAAAACACCGGCCAGCGTCGCGGTAGCCGTGCAACTGCTGCTGCCTGTCCGGTTGATCGTGAACACGATGCCGGCCGGTGTGGCGGGCGCTATCGAGGTGCCGTTGGTGCTTCTGACGACCGTTGCAGAAAAATCGGTAGGCGGGTTGCGGGCAAAGCGGTTGCTCGTGCTGCTGTAACCATAGGCCGTATTGGTCGCCAGGGTGCTACGTGGGTCGTAGCTCCAGGTGACCCGGTAGCTGTTGCTCAGGTTGAAGTTGCCACGGCTCTGCACGAAACCATGGTTGTAGGCCTGAGTGAAACTGGTGCTGTAAGGCGTCGAGGAGACGTTGCCGTTGGTGTCGTAACGGGTCGGTATCCGGTAGGTGACGTTGGGGTTGTAGTACATGGGGTTGAAGTCGGCGGACTTGCCCCGGCGGCTGTCGAACTCGCCGTTGATGTTGTCCGGGACGAAGGCCCAGCGCATGCTGCCCGAATCGTCGAGGGTCAGGATCAGGTTGGGAGAGACGGTTTCGCTCAGGATCAGGGGCTTCTGGCTGACGTTCAGCGCTGCGGCGCCCGCTGAAAAGGTACCGGCGAAGTAGACGAAGAAGCCGAGCGTACTGAGCAGCGCTTTGGAATGAGTGAAGGCTTTCATGAGGTAGGTTCTCGAATTGTGCAAGGCGACGTCAGTTGCTTTCGATCCGGCCCTTGGAGTTCAGGGCCACGGTGGAACGGACTGCGCTGTTCAGGCCGTTGTTGCTGGCCATGCCGTTTACCTCGTATCTGAAAATACCCACTGCACCCTGCGTGCCCAGATACTCTGGATTTTCCGATTCGCCCTGATGCTCACCGCCAGGTGCGATTTGGGCATACCAGGTGGCCCTGCCATAGAGCTGAGTGTCGTCGTCTGGGGAATAGAACTGTTTATTGGTCGTGTCGACTGCGTACTCGGGGGGCGACTTGAGTAAGCAGAGCTTGCCTGGCGCGATGCCCTCGCAGTTGTCGCTCGGTTCCTGCGGGCCACGTTGAACCGTTCGGCGTTCGCCATCGCGAACGCTGGCTTCTGCCACGTTGAGCAGTTGCTTCTGTTCGATCATGTTGCCGGTGATGCGCGACTCCAGGCTGACTTCGCGCATGTTGGCGATGGCCAGCACGGTGATGACCAGCAGGAAGATCAGCGCGATGACCAGGCTCACGCCCTGTTGGCGCTGACCCAGGCGATAGTGACGACGGCTGTTCATGGCATCAGGTTCCTCATGCTGGTGCTGCTGGAAAGCATGGTGTAAAGGCGTTTGTCAGTGGGCGCGTTGCCGAACCAGAACTCGTAGACCGTACTGCCGGAACTCTTGCCGATCTCGGTCGGGCTGGCGGCCATGATGGCGAACTGAACGGCGCGGATACGGGCATTCGCCGCGGGGGCGGGGTTGTACTCGGTGATGCGCTTGTCGTCGTTGTAGTTGACGCCGTAATCGAAGCTCAGCGCCCTGATCCCGGTGGCGATGGGTTGTCCATTGCAGCGCAGTTCACCATTGGTGAGTTGGAAGACTTCCACCACCGGATCGGCGTCCACGTAAGGACTGTTCGGTATGTTGGCGATGGCGTCGCCGCTGCAGGTGCGTGCGCCGGGAAAGGCAGGCTGATAACGGATGCAGAAGGAGGATCCATCCAGTCGCTTGACCACCTCGCCTGCATTCAGACCGCTGCAGAGGGTGTTCTCACGCGGGAAGGCTTCTTCCATCGTCTGGTCGGGCCGGCGGCGGTAGCCCGCTTTTGCCAGGCTCTGCTCAAGCAGCAGGATGGAGAAGCGAGCACTCTCGATGTTCTGCCCCTGGCTCTGCTGGAACAGCGTGTTTTCCCGGTTGTCCAGGTAGACCTGAGTGATGCCGAGGATGAGGAAGCTGCTCATCAGCAGCGCGACCATCATCTCGATGAGGGAAAGGCCATGTTGCTTGTGCATCATCAGAGTTCTCCTCGCAGGCGCAAGGTGCAGATGAAGGGATCGGCACCCGTACCGCAGGTTTCGCCATTGGAGCGCCAGGCGACCTGAACCTCGACAGTGGAGCCGGAGCCGGCGGCGCAGGCGCCGGGAACCAAAGAGCGGCAGATGTAGAAGGCATTGCGCACGGCCACGGCATCCGCGTCGCCGCCAGCGGTGCCCGGCATCAGCATGCGCACCTTCTCGCTCCAGCAGGTCATTTGTCTGGCGACGTCGTTGGCGGCGACAGGGGGGTATCGCACTCGCCCTCGGCTTCGAGCTGGCTGATCAGGTAGTCATCCCGTGCACTGGGGTTGGCGCGGATCTTTTCCATGATCTCGGTTGCCAGCATCGCGGCGTTGTTGCGTGAGACGGAGTCGGCGGTGAACTGGATCCCGCGTCCCTGCATGGCCACCAGACCCAGCATGCCGATCGTCAGCAGTACCAGCGTGACCAGCACCTCGATGAGGCTGAAGCCGCGTTGCGTGGTGAAAGGGGTGTTCATGGCTCGCAATCTCCTAGCTCGTTGCCCTGAGCATCCCTGCCGCGCGGCAGCAGGCGCGTGCTACCACTGGGCTGTACTTCGAGCCGGTAGGCGAACAGGGGCTTGTCATCGCGGCAGATGACGAAGACAGCGCTTTCGGCCGAGCCATTGGGCGTGAACGTCAACTCGACCGGGGAAAGGCTGGTGGCGATGGTGGCATGGTCAGGGTTGAAGGTTTCCTGACGCAGCGCGGTGGCGTCTGAGGCGGTGCGTACAACCCAGTCGTCATTGGTATTGACGACTTCGATGGACGTGCGGCGTACCACGGCCTGAGCGCGCGCGAATTGAAGCAGGCTGTTCAGGGTCTGCGCCTGCGCTTCGATCTGGTTGTTCGCAACCAGACGGGCAAAACCGGGAACCGCGATTCCTACGGCGATCGACAGCAAAGCCAGTGCGATCATCAGTTCGATCAGACTGAATCCTCGCATGCCAGGGCTGTGTGACATGATGAGCTCCTTGGGGGACTTCCGATGCTGATACTGCGTGAGCACCTCTTGTCCTGTCTGCCCTGGCATGACAGCTGGCTGGTTGGAGCAGATGACCGGTTACGGTGAGTGGTTCGATTCGCAGCGATGGCGTTGCGCAAGGTTTTCTTCGGCTCTGGCTGTGCGTAGGCGACCCTGTCTGTTGAGGATCAACTGCCAGGCGATCTCGGACTTGCTGCACTGAAAGAAGCGGCCATTGCTGGAAGGGCTCATGCCATTGGCGTGAAAACGGATGCGCGGGTCGAACCCGGCCCAGTGCAGCGCTTGATCAGTGCGATGCTGCTGTACCAGCAGGGTATGCTGCGGATCGTCATGCAACTGGATGCGCCAGCCCAGACTCCAGTCTCTGCCGCAGGTCAACCCATCCCGTGATCCGCATAACTCCACGGTCGTCCTGTTCAGGATGGCCTGCTGCCTTGCATGGTCGATGGCGTCATGGAGGTGATTGCGCAGGACTGCGCGTTCGCTGTATTGCTTCAGAGTGGAGAGTCCCGGAAGAGCTATCGCCATGCAGATGCTCATCACGGACAGGACGATCATGAGTTCGTACAGGCTGAATGCCCACTGCTGATTCTGTTTCACCGGTATATTCCCTTGGGTCGTGAAAGGCGCCGTCCTGGCGTCAACAAAAAAGGTGTAGTAGGGGTCTGAAGCTTTGACAAATACCTTGATTGTGGGGGGCGGTGCGCTGGGGCTGATCACTGCGCACAGGCTGGCCCAGGCAACGGGCGAGGTCGTCCTTCTGGAGCGTTCTGAAATGGGACGCGAATCTTCCTGGGCAGGCGGGGGCATCGTCTCACCGCTCTATCCCTGGCGTTACAGTCCCGCCGTGACGGCCCTGGCGCATTGGTCGCAGGATTTTTATCCGCGCTTCGGCCAGCAACTGCTGGATGAGGCTGGTGTCGACCCCGAAGTGCACGTCACGGGGCTGTACTGGCTGGATCTGGACGATGAGGCCGATGCCCTGGCCTGGGCCGAGCGCGAGGGGCGTCCGCTGGAACAGGTGGCAATTGCCGAGGTTCATCGGCAGGTGCCGGTTCTGGGCGACGGTTTTGCCCGTGCCATCCATCTGCCGGGTGTGGCCAACGTGCGCAACCCCAGGCTGGTCAAGGCATTGCGTGCCGCCCTGGCGCGCAAGCCGAACGTGTCGCTGCGCGAGCATTGTCCGGTTACCGGCTTCATTCATGAGGGGGGACGCATCCGGGGGTCACCACAGCCGATGGCGAGATTCGCGCCGAGCGCGTGGTGCTGGCAGCCGGAGCCTGGAGCGGTGAGTTGCTCCTGACGCTGGGTCTGCAATTGCCCGTAGAGCCGGTAAAGGGCCAGATGATTCTCTACAAATGCGCCGACGATTTTCTGCCGAGCATGGTGCTGGCCAGGGGGCGTTATGCGATTCCGCGACGCGATGGCCACATCCTGATAGGCAGCACACTGGAGTACGCCGGTTTCGACAAGACGCCAACCGACAGTGCCCTGGAAAGCCTCAAGGCCTCGGCCGAAGAGCTTGTGCCTGCGCTCAGGGATGCCGAGGTGGTTGGTCACTGGGCCGGTTTGCGGCCGGGGTCTCCGGAGGGGGTGCCCTTCATCGGCGAGCTGCCTTCGCATCCAGGTCTGTGGCTCAACTGCGGGCACTTCCGCAACGGCCTGGTGCTGGCGCCGGCGTCCTGCCAGCTCCTGGCTGATCTGATGCTGGGGCGTGAGCCCATCATCGATCCGGCGCCTTATGCGCCCGCTGGGCGACTGGCTCGGTGACGCCGCGGGTGCGCATGGCGCACCCGGGTATCAATCGATTCCCAGTTTCTTCAGCCGATAGCGCATCGAGCGGAAGGTGAGACCCAGGCGCTGGGCCGCCGCCGTGCGGTTCCAGCGGGTCTCTTCCAGGGCCTGCATGATCAGCTTGCGTTCGATGTCCTCGAGGTAGTCCTCGAGGTTGTCGATCTGCGCCAGGCTGGCTTCGCCGTTTTCCTTGCCGGGGTTGCCGGAGTCGGCCAGGCGCAGATCGCCGGGGGTGATCCGGTCGTCTTCGCAGAGGGTGTAGGCGCGCTCGAGCATGTTCTCCAACTCGCGCACGTTGCCCGGGAAACGGTAGTTCTTCAACTTTTCCAGAGCGTCGGGATGCAGGCTGGCGGCAGCCAGGCCAGTGCCCTCGGCCAGGCGCGCGAGCATCACCTCGGCCAACTGGGCGATATCTTCGCGGCGTTCGCGTAGCGGTGGCACGCGCAGTTCGATGACGTTGAGACGGTAGTAGAGATCCTGGCGGAAACGGCCGGCGGCGACTTCGGCGGCGAGATCCTTGTGGGTTGCGCAGAGGATGCGTACGTCGACCACCACCTCCTGCTGACCACCGACGGCGCGCACGGCTTTTTCCTGAATCGCACGCAGCAGCTTGACCTGCATCGGCAGCGGCAGATCAGCCACCTCGTCGAGGAACAGCGTGCCGCCATTGGCCGCCTGGAACAGGCCCTGCTTGTCTTCGATGGCACCGGTGAAGCTGCCTTTCTTGTGGCCGAAGAACTCGCTCTCCATCAGTTCTGAGGGAATGGCGCCGCAGTTCACCGGTACGAAGGGCTGCTCGATTCGTGGGCCCTGTTCGTGGATCAGGCGGGCGACCAGTTCCTTGCCGCTGCCCGATTCGCCGCTGATATAGACCGGAGCCTGGCTGCGCGAGAGTTTCTGTATCTGCTTGCGCAGCGCCTTCATGGGCGGCGAGTCGCCGAGCAGGCGGCTGTCGACCGGGGTTTCCTCGCCTTCCGGCGAGCGCATGCGCAGGGCGGTGCTCACCAGCTCGCGCAGGCGGCCCAGATCCACCGGTTTGGTCAGGAAGTCGAAGGCGCCGGCCTTGAGCGAGTTGATCGCGGTATCCAGGCTGCCGTAGGCGGTGATCATCGCCACCGGAACCTGCGGGTGGCGCTGCTGGATATGCTGCACCAGATCCAGGCCGGTGCCGTCGGGCAGACGCATGTCGGTCAGGCACAGGTCGAAGGGCTCGCGCGCCAGCCACTCGCGCGCTTCCTTGACGTTGCGCGCACTGCGGGTGTCCAGTTTCATCCGGCCGAGGGTGATTTCCAGCAACTCGCGGATATCGGGTTCGTCGTCGACGATCAGGGCTCTCTGGCGGTTCATGATCAGCTCAGTTTGCGCGGATGGGCGAAGGTGATGCGGAAGCAACTGCCACCACCCTCACGAGGTTTATAGTCCAGACGTGCCTGGTTGCTCTGGCACAGCTCGCGGGAGATATACAGGCCGAGGCCGGTGCCCTTGTTCTCGGTGGTATAGAAGGGCTCGAAGATGTGCTGTTCCAGCTCGGGCGGCACACCGGGGCCGTCATCGAGAATCTCCAGCACCGGCAGATCGCTGGTGGCGTCGCGGAACAGGCGCAGCCATACCTGCCCGAGCCGGTGTTTCTGCGCACTGTAGCGCAGGCCATTCTGCACCAGGTTGGTCAGCACCTGGGTCAGCTGGTGTGGATCCATGCGCGTTTGCAGGCTGCCGCCCTGGGTCTCCAGGTGAATCTGTCGGTCGCTCGGTGCCGAGCTGCGGAATTCGCTGGCGAACCGGTGCAGCCAGTACTTCAGGTCGAGCAACTGCGGTTCGGCCTGGCGTCTGCGTGACAGTTGCAGCACGTTCTCGATCACCAGGTTCATGCGTTTTGAGTGATCCTGGATGATCTGCGCCAGGCGCTGATCCGGGCCTTGCAGGTCTTCCGACTCCTGCAGCAGTTGCGCGGCGTGGCTGATGGCGCCCAGCGGGTTGCGTATCTCGTGGGCGATGCCGGCGGTCAGGCGGCCGAGCGAGGCCAGCTTGAGCTGCTGCGCCTGCTGGGCGATCTGCGAGATGTCATCGAGAAATACCAGGGTGTGCTGCTGGTCACCGCGTTGCAGCGAGATGAAGCTGGGTTGCAGCACCGGGCCGTCGACCTGCACCTGCAGACTGTCCGGGCGCAGGGTGGGGTTGTGCAGCCACTGCTGCAGGCGCTTGACCAGTTCGGGGCAGTGCGGGTCGATGATCTTGCCGCTGAGTTCGCTGCGCCCCAGCAATTGCGTCGCCCCCTGGTTGGCCAGCAGCACGCGATGCTGGGTATCGAGGACGAGAATGCCGGTGCGCATGCGCTGCAGGATCTGTTCGTTGAGCTCTTCCAGATTGGCCACGTCGGCCGCGCGTTGTTCGGCCAGGTTCTCGCTCATCTGCAGGCGGCGGGTAATGCCCTGGATGAACAGGGCGCCGGCGAAGCACAGCGCACCGAGGGCGCCGGCCTGGACGTACTGGGCGGCAGCGGCGGGGCGGCTGAGGCTCAGGTAGAAGGTCAGGTAGATCAATGCCATGGCGGCGATGGCGGCGATCAGCAGACCGATGCGTCCCCGCAGCAGGATATTGGCGATGGCCACGGCGACCACCAGCAGGTTGCCTATCCCGCTGGGCGTGCCGCCGGCTGCGTAGAACAGGGCCGAGAGGAAGATCACGTCAACCAGCGCCAGGCTGAACAGCTGCATCAGGTGCTTGGGCTTCTGCACCAGCACGGCGATGAGGATGTTGAGGATCAGGTAAGCCCAACTGCCGGTGCGAAACAGCTCGATGTGCACCACATCGAGCAGCTGTTCGTCGAGGTTGCTGGAGATCAGCAGGATCAGCGCCAGTCCGATGCTCAGGCGATAGAAGTGGTAGAGCCTGAGGATGCGCTGACCCTGCTTGCTGTCCTGTACGCTGCTCTCAGCGATCACCGGTATGCGGGCCTTGCTCGAGGTGTTTCTGGCTGCAGTACCAGCGTTGATCCTGGGTCAGCGCCTGGCTCTGGGGAATGTGCACGCCGCAGTGTGCGCAACGCACCATGGGGGCTGGTTCATCTTCGCGCTGTGCTTGGCCGGGGCGTTTGGGGGCGCTGATGTAGCGGCGCCAGACCCAGATCGCGGCGAAGATGATGGCGATCCAGAACAGCAGGCGAAACAGACCCATGGTGCACTCTTTCGTTGGTTGAGGGCTGCCAGTTTAGCCAAGGAGAAGCCGGCGGCACAGTGGCGTGGTGGCAAGCTGTGCGCTGTTACCGGGTGCGAAAGCCATGAGCGGGAACCCGTTTCGATTCTGCCGGGGTTGGTTGGAAAATAATCGCCATCACTTGCTGCGCGCCGCACTGAAGTGCGTTCAGCGCAAGTGCTGTCCCGCAGAGCAAGTATCCAGAGGCCATGAAACACCTGGACTGCCGCCTTCGCGGGGGTGGCAGGAAATAGCTGCCCCAGCGTATCCCCAGGCGATTACTGGCGGGAATGCCAGGCCATGAAAAAGGGAGGCCATGGCCTCCCTTGTTCAGTGACGCATCGGTCAGTCGAACAGGCCGAAGGTCAGGTAGCTCCAGATGGAGCGCTTCTTGGCGGTTTCGCCGGTCTTGGCGTCCTGCTGCAGTTCGGCCGGAATCTCCTGTACGGCGTCTTCGTACTGGCGGATCACGTCCTGGCTGGCGCGGGTCTGGCCCGGCGGCAGCGGTGCGTCGGTCTCGATCAGGCCGAGGGTGGCCTTGGCCAGCCAGGAGCGGTTGTCGGCTTCTTCCTCGAGCGGTACGAACTGGCCGCTCTCCAGGCTCGGGTGATCCGGATAATTGAGCTTGAGGGTTTCCAGGCTGGTGGCAGCCAGATCGTCCAGGGACAGGCGCTGATAGGCTTCGGTCATGATCGCCAGGCCATCGCCCACCGACGGGGTTTCCTGGAAGTTCTCCACCACGTAGCGACCACGGTTTGCCGCAGCGACATAGGCCTGGCGGGTCAGGTAGTAGTGGGCGACGTGCACTTCGTAGGCTGCCAGCAGGTTGCGCAGGTAGATCATGCGTTGCTTGGCATCCGGCGCATAGCGGCTGCTCGGGTAGCGGCTGGTGAGCTGGGCAAACTCGTTGTAGGAGTCGCGCGCTGCGCCCGGGTCACGCTTGGTCATGTCCAGCGGCAGGAAGCGCGCCACCAGGCCACGATCCTGGTCGAACGAGGCCAGACCCTTGAGGTAGTAGGCGTAGTCGACGTTGGCATGCTGCGGGTGCAGGCGGATGAAGCGCTCGGCCGACGACTTGGCGGCTTCCGGCTCGGCATTCTTGTAGTAGGCGTAGATGAGTTCCAGCTGCGCCTGTTCGGCGTAGCGACCGAATGGGTAGCGTGATTCCAGCGCCTTCAGCTTGGAAATGGCCTGGGTATAGCTGCGGTTGTCCAGGTCGGCCTGGGCCTGCTGGTACAGCTCCACCTCGCTGAGGTTTTCATCGACCTCCGGCTGCTTGGAGGAGCAGGCGGCGGTAAGGGCGAGGATGGCGATCAGCAGCAGGTGTTTCACTTGCATGGCGGCTTGCGTCCCTGTGACGGCCGCACGGCCGTCCTGTTATGATGAGCGCCCCCGGAAAACCCTGGGGCAAAGACGCCGTATTTAACCACAAGCCTGCCGCCGAAACCAAAGGCCAGGCTCCCGCCGTTGCCGAAGAGCCTGTTCAAAGTTTCGCGAGCTGGAGCAATGCAAGGCAAAACAGTGAGGATCGGTCGGAGTCGCGTTCGACTTTACGAGCTGTAAATGAGCATCCGAGCCTGTTTTTAACGCAGCAGGGCCAACGCGCAGCAAACTTTGAACTGGTTCTGAAGATGACTTCGATAGACAAACAATTGATCCAACTCCAGGCCGTCGTCCCCTTTGAACAGGGCGGACAACGCCTTGACCAGGTGGCTGCGCAGCTGTTTGGCGAGTACTCCCGTTCGCGCCTTTCCACCTGGATCAAGGAAGGTCGCCTGACCGTCGATGGCGCCGTGGCGCGCCCGCGCGACACCGTGCATGCCGGCTCGACGCTGGTGCTCGATGCCGAGCAGGAAGCGCAGGGCGAGTGGATCGCGCAGGACATCGAGCTGAACATCGTCTATGAGGACGAGCACCTGCTGGTGATCGACAAACCCGCAGGCCTGGTGGTGCACCCGGCTGCCGGACATGCCGACGGCACCCTGCTCAACGCCCTGCTGCACCACGTGCCGGACATCATCAACGTACCGCGTGCCGGTATTGTCCATCGCCTGGACAAGGACACCACCGGCCTGATGGTGGTGGCCAAGACCCTGCAGGCGCAGACCAACCTGGTCGAGCAGTTGCAGAAACGCACCGTCAGCCGCATCTATGAGTGCATCTGCATCGGCGTGATCACCGCCGGTGGCACCATCGATGCGCCGATTGGCCGCAGCTCCAGCCAGCGTCAGCGCATGGCGGTGACCGATGGCGGCAAGCCGGCGATCAGTCACTACCGTGTCCTTGAGCGCTATCGCTCGCACACCCATGTGCGGGTCAAGCTGGAAACCGGGCGAACCCACCAGATTCGCGTGCACATGACCCACGTTGGTTATCCGCTGGTGGGCGATCCGGTCTATGCCGGGCGTTTCCGCATTCCGCCGGCGGCGAGCCCGACTCTGGTACAGAGTCTCAAGGAGTTCCCGCGTCAGGCGTTGCATGCGCGTTTCCTCGAGCTGGATCACCCGGCCACCGGCAAGCGCATGAAGTGGGAGTCGGAGCTGCCGGATGATCTGGTCTGGCTGCTGACCCTGTTGCGTCAGGATCGCGAGGCCTTCGTCGGGTGAGTGCCCACGACTGGCTGACACCCGACTGGCCCGCGCCCGCCAATGTGCGTGCCTGCATCACTACGCGCAGTGGTGGCATCAGTGCCGCGCCGTTCGACAGCTTCAACCTGGGCGACCATGTCGATGACGAGCCGATGGCGGTGGCCGCCAACCGTCGCCATCTGGTCGCGGCGCTCGGCTGCCAGCCAGCCTGGTTGCGTCAGGTGCACGGCATCGTGGTGACCGAAGCCGACCCGGCGGTGGTCGTCGAGGCCGATGGCAACTGGACGGCCACGCCGGGTATCGCCTGCACGGCGATGACCGCCGATTGTCTGCCGGCCCTGTTCTGTGATCGCGCCGGCACCCGTGTGGCAGCCGCCCATGCCGGCTGGCGCGGCCTGGCTGGCGGGGTGCTGGAGGCGACCGTGCAGGCGCTCGGCGTTGCGCCGCAGGATCTGCTGGTATGGCTGGGGCCGGCCATTGGCCCGGCTGCCTTCGAAGTGGGCGCCGAGGTGCGCGAGGCTTTCGTGCGCCAGCATGCCGAGAGCGAAAGTGCCTTCGTGCCCGGCGTTGTCGACGGCAAGTTCATGGCCGATATCTACCGGCTGGCGCGCATTCGCCTGGCCGCCATCGGCGTGACGGCCGTCAGCGGCGGCGGGCTGTGCACCTATAACGATCCACGTTTCTATTCCTACCGCCGCAGCGCCCGTACCGGGCGCTTCGCTTCGCTGATCTGGCTGCAACCCTGAGCGTGAAGTAGGGCGGGTGAACCCCGCCAGACTGGCGAGCGACGGGTTGCACCCGCCCTACGTTTTCTAGTCCCCAATCACCAATATCAATAGTGCTGTGCCGAGCGAGACGACCGGTCATATGCTCGGCGCCATGAACAGCATTCGACTCGACAAGCGCGATCTGATCCTGAGCAAAGGCTCGGCGGTGATGACGCGGCGCGGTTATCACGGCACCGGTGTGCTGGAGATCGTCCAGGCCGCCGGCATTCCCAAGGGCAGCTTCTATCACTACTTCGCCAGCAAGGAAGACTTCGCCCTGCAGGCCCTCGCCTTCATCTATCGGCCACGCCTGGCGCGCTATGCCCAGGCGCTGAATGACCCGGCGCTGAGCCCGCGCGCGCGCATCCTGGCCTATTACCGCGACCTGCTGGCGCATTTCGCCCGCCAGGAGAACCCGCAGTATCACTGCTTCATCGGCAGCCTGAGTTTCGAGATGAGCGAGATGCTGCCGGCCATCGGCGTCGAGGTCGCCGCCATCCAGCAGGCCTCGGTAGACATCCTCCGTGGCTGCCTGGAACAGGCGCAGAAGGCCGGCGAGCTGTCGGCCGACGAGGACTGCGCCAATCTCGCCACCTTCATCAGCGATGCCTGGCAAGGCGTGCTCGCCCGCCTCAAGGTGGGCCGCAGCCTGCAACCGCTGGAAGCCTTCGTCACCCGCCTGGAGCGCTTGCTGCAGGCCTGATAACCGCAAATCCCAGAGGAAAGACCATGAGCGCTCCCGTACAAGCCCTGTTCGCCCCCTTCCGCCTTGGTAGCCTGGAGCTGCCGACCCGTGTGGTCATGGCGCCGATGACCCGCTCCTTCTCGCCCGGTGGCGTACCCAACGCCAAGGTCGTCGAGTACTACCGTCGCCGTGCGGCAGCAGGCGTGGGCCTGATCGTCACCGAAGGCACTACCGTCGGCCACAAGGCGGCCAACGGTTATCCGAACGTGCCGCGTTTCTACGGCGAAGACGCCCTGGCCGGCTGGAAGCAGGTGGTCGACGCGGTACACGCCGAAGGCGGCAAGATCGTCCCGCAGCTCTGGCACGTCGGCAACGTGCGCCGCCTGGGCACGGAGCCGGATGTCAGCGTTCCCGGTTATGGCCCGATGGAGAAGGTAAAGGACGGCGAAGTGGTGGTGCATGGCATGACGCAGGCCGATATCGATGAGGTGATCGGCGCTTTCGCCCAGGCTGCGCGTGATGCCAAGGCCATCGGCATGGACGGCGTGGAGATCCACGGCGCCCACGGCTACCTGATCGATCAGTTCTTCTGGGAGGGCAGCAACCAGCGCACCGACTCCTACGGTGGTGATCTGGCCGCGCGCTCGCGTTTCGCCATCGAGCTGATCCAGGCCGTGCGTGCGGCGGTCAGACCGACTTCCCGATCATCCTGCGTTTCTCGCAGTGGAAGCAGCAGGACTACACCGCTCGCCTGGTACAGACCCCGGAAGAACTGGGCGCCTTCCTCAAGCCGCTGGCCGAGGCGGGTGTGGACATCTTCCATTGCTCGACCCGCCGCTTCTGGGAGCCTGAGTTCGAAGGCAGCGACCTCAACCTGGCTGGCTGGACGCGCAAGCTCACCGGCAAACCGACCATCACCGTTGGCAGTGTCGGCCTGGATGGCGAGTTCCTGCAATTCATGGTCAAGACCGACAAGGTGGCCGAGCCGGCCAGCATCGAGAACCTGCTCGAGCGCCTGAACAAGGAGGAGTTCGACCTGGTGGCCGTGGGCCGTGCGCTACTGGTCGATCCGGATTGGGCGCTGAAAGTGCGTGAAGGGCGCGAGCAGGACATCCTGCCGTTCAGCCGCGAGGCGCTGAACACCCTGGCCTGAGCCTGGCTTCACCGGGGTGCCTTGACCGGCACCCGGTTTCCCGCCCCGGCACATCGGGGCTTTTTTACGGCTGAATGTTTTGAGTGGATGAACTGGTGTAGGACGGGTGAAACCCGTCAGCGCCTTTCAATGACGGGTTTCACCTACCCTGCCGGGACGCTCCGTGCTGACCCGGATTGGCGCCTGAGGCTGCATGGCGTTGCGCAGGTGCTGCTCGAACAACGCCACGATGCCGTCCCAACCGAGATGCCCGGCATGACGACGGGCATTGAGGCGTATGCGGCGGAAGATTTCCGCATCTCCCAGCAGTTCGCAGGCCGCTTCGCAGAAGCCTATTTCGTCGCCGGGGCGAGCGAGCATGCCGTTGTGCCGGTGATGGATGTGCTGCGCGGCTGCGGCCTGATCGAACGCCACCACGCCCAGGCTGGACGCGAGGGCCTCCAGCACCACGTTGCCGAAGGTTTCCGACAGGCTGGGAAACAGGAACAGATCGCCCGAGGCATAGTGCGTCGCCAGCGTCTCGCCACGTTGCAGGCCGCAGAACAGAGCGTCCGGCAACTGCGCCTGAAGGCTGGGACGCAACGGCCCGTCGCCCACCAGGATTAGACGCATGCGCCGCTGTGGGTGAGCTTTCTGCAAGGCGTGGAAGGCTTTGGCCAGCAGGCCGAGGTTCTTCTCCGCCGCCAGTCGACCGACATGCAGCACAGCCAGGTCGTCCGGCCCCAGGCCCCAGCTTTCGCGCAGGGCATCGCTGCGCCGGCGAGGATGGAACAGCTGGCTGTCGACCCCGCGGGCGAGCAGAGCCAGGCGTTCGAAGTCGCGGCGTTCCAGATCGACCTTCTGGCCGATGCTGGGCACCAGGGTCATCTGCGTGCGGTTGTGGAACCAGCGCAGGTAGTTGGTCATCGCCCGCGTCAGCAGACCGATGCCGTAGTGTCCGGTGTACTGCTGGAAATTGGTGTGAAAACCGCTGACCACCGGAATTGCCAGGCGCCTTGCCGCACGCAGCGCCGATAACCCCAGTGGGCCTTCCGTGGCGATGTAGAGCACGTCCGGGCGCTGCCGTTGCCAGCGCCGCAGCAGCTTGTGCAGCGAGGACTGACCCCATTGCAGGCCTGGGTATCCGGGCAATGGCCAGCCTCGGGTGAGCAGCAGATCGGCCTCGGCGCTCTGCTCCTGGTCGGCGTCCTGCCTGGGACGCACCAGTTGCACGCGATGGCCGCGCCCGCGCAGGCCGTCGACCAGACGGCCAAGGGTATTGGCCACGCCATTGATCTCCGGCGGGAAGGTTTCGCTGATCAGGGCGATATGCAGAGAGGGTGCGTTCATGCACGCAGTCTCGGCCCTGCCGATGTAGCGAAGGTGACGGTTGTGTTGCGTTTATGTGTCAGGCGAGCAGGCCGTGCAGTCGTTCACGCAGCCAGGTGTGGGCCGGGTCGTGGTGCTGCTGGCGATGCCAGATCAGGCTGATCTGCACGGCGGGCATGTCGAAAGGCAGCGGCGCGACGGTCAGTTCGAACATCGGTGCGAAGGCTTCGGCGAGGCGCGCCGGCACCGTACCGAGCAGGTCGGTCTGGGCGACGATCGCCGGAATCGGCAGGTAGTTGGGCAGGTGCAGCGCTGCGTGGCGCCTGACCCTGGCCGAGCCGAGCACGATTTCCAGTGGCGATCCGCGTCCGGCACGCGGCGTCACGATCACGTGGCGGGCCTGCTGGTAATCCTTGAGGGCAAGGCCGCCGACGAACGCCGGATGATCCTTGCGCCCGATCACCACCAGCGATTCCTCGCGCAGCGGCGAGTAGAGCAGGTCGGGTGAGTCGAAATGCAGGTAGTCGATGGCCAGATCCAGGGCGCCGCTCTCCAGGCGCGCAAGCAGGTTGTCGGCATCATCGTTCTGCGCCAGCAATTCCACCCGTGGCGCCACGCGTGCCAGATGCGCCTGCAGCATCGGCAACAGCGCCGCCTGGGCATAGTCGTTGAGTGACAGGCTGAAGACATGCGAGGTCTGCGGGTCGAAGGGTTCCGCCGGGCCGAGGCCCGATTGCAGCAGGCCCAGCGCCTGGCGCACAGGAGGGTAGAGCGCCTGGGCGCGGGCGGTGGGCGTCATGCCACGCGCGGTGCGCTGGAACAGTTCCTCGCCCAGTTGCTGGCGCAGGCGGGCCAGGGCATTGCTCACGGTCGACTGGCTCAGGTGCAGGCGCTGGGCGGCGCGGGTCAGATTGCC
Organism: Ectopseudomonas oleovorans; assembly: GCA_045291465.1. Lineage (GTDB taxonomy): Bacteria > Pseudomonadota > Gammaproteobacteria > Pseudomonadales > Pseudomonadaceae > Aquipseudomonas > Aquipseudomonas oleovorans_B. The sequence continues at coordinate 1,683,196 of CP152345.1, forward strand.
TTCCTGCATCAGCGCATCGAAGACCAGCAGCAGGTTGAGGTCGAGCTGGCGTAAATTCGTTATCAAGGATAATGCTCTTTTCAAATATCCATTATTCGAATGATTTGGCCGGGCCTAGACTGATGTCAATCCACAGGAGAACGCCATGGCCTACAACAATCACAATGCCCAGGCTTTTCGCAGCGATTACCGGGCTGCCATTCATCCGCTGTACAACCCCTGGCTGCACGCCGCGTTCGTCCTCGCCTACGGCCTGACCGGCGTGATCCTGGCGTGGGGCACGCTGGAGGCCGTTGCGCCCTGGCAATGGCTGGTGGTGCCGGCCACGCTGGTGTTCTTCAGTTGGGGCGAGTATCAGGTGCACAAGCGCCTCGGGCACAACAGGACACGCTTCGGCAGGCTGTTCTACAAGCGCCACACGGGCGATCACCACAGTTTCTTCGTCGAGTCGCTGATGCCCTGCGAGCGGCCGCACGACTGGCGGGTGATTCTCTTCCCGGCCTGGCTGATCGTGCTCTACAGCTTGCCGTTGCTGGCCACCTGGTGGTTGCTGGCGCCTGTCGATGGCAACCTCGCGGCGTTGTTCGCCGGCAGCATGCTGCTGGGCTACATGAGCTACGAAGTGGTACATGCCTGCGAGCATCTGCCGGCCGAGCACCCGCTGTCACGCTTGCCATGGATACGTCAGATGCGCCGCCTGCACGCGCTGCACCATCGCCGCGAGCTGATGCATTTACGCAACTTCGGCATCGTCCACCCGCTGATGGACTGGCTGTACGGCACCCTGCACTGGGAGCCTGAGGCGATCCATGAGCAGAATCGCCAGCAGCACCGCATCCGCATCGCCCAACCTGCCGAACGCGTGATGGACTACGCCGCGGCGCCGAGTCACTGGCCGCAGTGGCACCCGTCGTCACTGCGCATCCATGGCCGCGAAGGGGTATTGCATGCGGGCGAGCGTTTCGAGGAAGACATTCATGCCGGCGGCCGTGCCGGGCATCTGTGCTGGGATGTGCTCGATCATCAGCCGGGCAAGCGTTGGCAGGCGTGCGCACGGGGCGATCATGGTCTTCACCTGCTGCTGACCTATGAATGCGTGGACGTGGAGGGTGGCTGCGAATTCGTGCGCACCCTCGAATACGGCTTCGCCGGCTGGCCGATGCGCCTGGCCAACGTCTTGCTCATGCGCCGACGCATCGAGCGCGAGTCGCAGGCCTCGATGCAGGCGTTACGCGATGTGCTTGCGCGAATCTAGCGCCTGCTCGCCACGCTCGCGCACCCAGAACAGGGTCGCGCCGGCCACCGCCGCCGGCATCATCAGGATGTTCAGCCCCGGCACCAGCAGGGCGGCGTAAGTGATGCCGCCGAAACTCAGGCTCTGCCAGCGCTTCTCGCGCAGCCAGGCGAGCATGTCCTGCCAGCTCATCTTGTTGTTGTCCGCCGGGTAGTCGATGTACTGCACGGCCATCATCCACACGCCGAACAGCAGCCAGAGCGGTGCAGCGATCAGGTTCACCACCGGGATGAAGCTGAGAACGAGCAGGCCGATGGCGCGTGGCAGGAAGTAGGCCAGCTTGCGCATCTCGCGGCCCATGGTGCGTGGCACCATGGCGGCCAGTTCGGCCCAACTGAACGGCGGGAAGTGATCCTCGCCACGCGCAACCACCTCGACCTTTTCCGCGAGAAAGCCATTGAAGGGCGCGGCGATGATGTTGGCCAGCAGGGTGAAGGTGAAGAACACCATCAACAGCACCAGCACCACGAACAGCGGCCAGAGAATGTACTGCAGGAAGCTCAGCCAGCTCGGCAGGGTGGGCATGAAGGTATCGACCCAGCCACTGAACTGTTGCACGGCGAAACCGATCAGGGTGGCGAACAGGATCAGATTGACCGTCAGTGGCAACAGTACGAACAGGCGCAGGCCGGGGCTGAGCACCAGTTTCAGGCCTTCACGCAGGTATTGCGGGCCGGACAGGACGGGAGCGGCGGGCATGGCGATCTCCTGAGTGGTTGATGCGCGCGACCATACCGACTTCGTCGACGAGGTGAAAGTTCAGGCGGGTGCCTGGCAGCCATAGTCGGATTCTATTCACGGAATTGGCAATGGATATTTCCGCTTCGTCAGCTGCGTGGATAGCCTTGCGCACAGTTTCCGTTTTGCGGGGCTCTCACCCTTCCAAGCCTTCCCCTAGTGCTTCGAGAGTCCCTTTTTATCTGGCCTGCCGGCCTTTGGGCCGACGAGGAGTTAGCGATGTCCGTTCGTCATGCCCGCGTCATCATCCTGGGTTCCGGCCCCGCCGGTTACAGTGCTGCCGTCTACGCCGCGCGCGCCAACCTCAAGCCGCTGTTGATCACCGGTATCCAGGCCGGCGGCCAACTGACCACCACCACCGAGGTGGACAACTGGCCAGGCGATGCCTATGGCCTGACCGGCCCGGCGCTGATGCAGCGCATGCAGGAACACGCGGAGCGCTTCGATACCGAGATCGTCTTCGACCATATCAACGCTGTCGATCTGGCAGGCAAACCCCTCACCCTCGTCGGTGATCGGGGCACCTACAGCTGCGATGCGCTGATCATCGCCACCGGTGCCAGCGCGCGTTACCTGGGCCTGCCCAGCGAGGAGGCCTTCATGGGCCGTGGTGTTTCGGCCTGCGCCACGTGCGACGGTTTCTTCTATCGCGGTCGCGAGGTGGCCGTGGTCGGCGGCGGCAACACCGCCGTGGAAGAAGCGCTCTACCTGGCCAACATCGCCAGCAAGGTGACCCTGATCCATCGTCGCGAGACCTTCCGTGCCGAGAAGATCCTGCAGGACAAGCTGCGTGCGCGCATCGCCGAGGGCAAGATCGAGCTGCAACTGAATGCTGAAGTGGATGAGGTGCTGGGCGATGCCGGCGGCGTTACCGGTGTGCGCCTGAAACAGTATGGCGGCGCCTATCGCGAACTGAGCGTGGAGGGGCTGTTCATCGCCATCGGCCATACCCCCAACACCCGCCTGTTCGATGGCCAACTGGAGCTGAAGGACGGCTATCTGGTGGTCAATGGCGGGCGCGAGGGCAATGCCACCGCAACCAGCATGCCTGGCGTGTTTGCAGCGGGTGACGTGGCCGACTCCGTGTATCGCCAGGCCATCACCTCGGCCGGTGCCGGCTGCATGGCCGCGCTGGATGTCGAACGTTATCTCGACGGCCTCTGAGGCCGGGTAGGGTGCGTTGTGCGCACCGAGGTCTGCAACACGTTGCCCTGATTCGCGGAGGCCTTGGGAAGTCGGTGCGTGTGGCGCACCCTACGGACTCAATCCGGCCAGTGCCAGGGCGGCTCGTCCAGCATGCCCTGGCCACGAATGCAGGTCTGACCGAGCTGTTTGTCCAGCTCCAGGATGTTGCATTCGGGGCTTTCCCTGAGCGTGGCGATCAATCGGCTGGCATGAGAGACGACCCACACCTGAGTCTGCCGAGAGGCGGCGATGATCAGGCGCCCCAGTGCGGGGAGCAGATCCGGGTGCAGGCTGGTTTCCGGCTCGTTGAGCACCATCAGTGAAGGGGGACGTGGGGTGAGCAGGGCGGCGACCAGCAGCAGGTAGCGCAGCGTGCCGTCGGACAATTCTGCGGCGCTCAAGGGGCGCAGCAGGCCTTCCTGGCGCAGTTCGACGGCGAAGCGGCCGCCGGGCTGGAAGTCGATATGCAGGCGACTGCCGGGGAAGGCGTCGTCGATGGTGGCGTCCAGTGCGGCGCGGTCGCCGATCTCGCGGATGGTCTGCAGCGCGGCGGCCAGGTCGCGGCCATCGTGATGCAGCACCGGCGTGCGCGTGCCCAGTTGCGGCTGGCGCGCCGGCGCGTCGGCATCACTGCGGAAATGATCGTAGAAGCGCCAGCGGCGGATGGTTTCGCGTAGCTGGAAGACTTCCGGGCAGTTGGGGTCGTTGCCGATCTGGTCGAACAGGCTGTCGTAGTTCGGCACGTGCTGGGCCAGTACCTGCCAGCTGCGGCCTTCACGCATGCGCACCATGGGACCGGCGCGATCCACCAGCAGCGAGGCGGGGCGGTAGCTGGCGCCGGCCCAGATGCACTCGCGCTTGATCTCGGGGTCGAGAGCGAAGGCCGAACTGCTCGGCTCGGGCAGACCGAGCGCGATGGCATAGCCGAAGTCCTCGCCGGCAAAGCCCAGGCGCAGGCGCATCACGTTCTGCCGTGGGCCACCCTGCACCGGCACGTCCCCCTTGAGCATGCGCCGGGAAATCTTCTCCGGCCCCGCCCAGAAACTCGACTCCAGCCCGCCTTCGCGTGCCAGCGCGTTGACCACCCCGCCTTGCGCCGTTTCCGCCAGCAGGCGCAGTGCGCGATAAAGGTTGGACTTGCCACTGCCGTTGGCGCCGGTGATCAGGTTGAGCCGGCCCAGCGGCAGGATCAGACTGTTGATCGAGCGGTAGTTGGCGACGGCGAGGGTATGCAGCATGGGGGGCGTCCAGACGAAGAATCAGCGGCCATGGCGTGGTGAGAAGGCCAGCCACGCCAGCAGTGGATAGCACAGGTAATGCAGGCTGAAGAGAAACAGGCCCATGGGGCTGGGCGTGTCCTGCACGACCATCATGCCCAGCAGCCCCAGGTAGAGCAGCCCGAGCATGCCGCCGTAGAGCAGGGTAAGGCGCCAGCGCTCGGCAGAACTCGGAGCACGCCCCTGGCGCCAGTGGAACACCAGCCCCAGGCCGGCGGCGATGGCAGCGGCGATCAGCAGGGTGGTGAACACGCCACCGAGGCGCACGAAGGTACGCAGCAGCAGGTTCAGCAGCACGGCGGCGATCACCCCCGCCGCAGCGTAATAGCGCAGTTGCAGGCCCTGGCTCACAGCTTCTGCTCCAGGCCGAAGCGTTTGCTCAGTACCCGCTCCAGCAGGGCCCTGGGCAGCAGCATGGCCATCAGCGGCAGGGCGCGACTGCCGTTGCCCAGGCGCAACAGGCGCGGACGCTTGCTGGCCTGTACGGCGGCCAGCAACTGGCGGGCGAAGTGCAGGGCCGGGGTCGGGTTGTCCTGTGAGGCCCTGGCGCGGGCGCGGATGCCTTCACGCAACGGCCACCAGGGCGAGTCTTCGCGGATCAGCGCCTCGGCCTGCTGGCTGGCATTGGCGCCGAAGCTGGAGGCGATGGCGCCTGGCTGAACTTCCATCACCTCGATGGAGAAGGGCGCCAGCTCCAGACGCAGCGCGTCGGACAGGGCATGTACGGCTGCCTTGGATGCGCAGTAGGCGCCGGCGAACGGCGTCACCAGTACGCCCGAGACACTGCCGATATTGACCACCAGGCCCTTGTTGCGCCGCAGCAGCGGGAAGAAGGCGCGGGTCACGCCGACGATGGAGAACACATTGGTTTCGAACTGTTTGCGCATCGCTTCGGCGCCACCGTCGAGCAGCGGGCCCATGGCGCCGTAGCCGGCGTTGTTGATCAGCACGTCGAGGCCGCCAATTTCGCTTGCGAGATGTTCGGCCAGGCGCTGCGCCGCTTCACCGTCATTGACGTCGAGGGCCACGGCGTGAAAGCCGGCCTCGGCGAGTGCCGCAAGGTCGCGATCCTTGCGCGCAGTGGCCCATACGGCGTAGCCCGCCGTCTTGAATGCATCGGCGAGGGCGCGGCCGATGCCGCTGGAGCAACCGGTGATCAGGACGCTGGGTTGAGACATGGGATGGTTTCCTTGGGCTGTGCGGCGATAGGCGATCCGGCGGTACGCGCAGCGCACCCTGCCTTAGCGGATGAACCGGCCTTGCAGGCGCTCGGCGCGAAACTCCAGCGTAGCCGGGCGATAGCCGCTGCGCAGGTCGGGCAGCGGCATGCAGTCGCTCCAGCTGGCACCTGGCAGCAGTTCACCCGGGCCGCTGTAGCGTGGCGATTCATAGAGGCGTTGGGCCAGATTGGTGGCATTGCCGGGGCGGTAGGCGGCGACTTCCCAGCGTAGCTCCAGCAGTGCGGCATCGCTGCCGTTCTTCAGGTTGACCAGCAGGGGGCGGTCGGCGGGGCATTGCTGCGGGTCGTGGCTCAGGCGCAGTTCGAGGTGCGCGAGGTAGCGTTCGTCGCGGGTTTCCTGCCAGAGCACCCAGCTCGCCACAAGGCCGAGGCCGACCAGCGCGGCCATGGAAACCGGCAGGGCCTTGGTCGGATAGCGGATCAGCAGGATCAACCAGGTGATGACGAGCACGACACCGAAGAGCATGGAGGCAACCTTGGCAAGAGTCTGTCCGCCATCCTACACAAGGTGCCTGGTCAGGGTAACCGCATGGGCTGTCGCAGGGTATGACAGGCAGGCGTGGCCCGGATGCCATCCGGGGATGGCGGCATGACATTCCCCGGACTGCATTCGACTACGACGCGCTCGGCTCAGTGAGCGGCGCCCACTGCCACCGCATCGCTACGGCCATAGACATCTTCCAGGCGTTCGATGTCGTCCTCGCCCAGGTAGGTGCCCGATTGCACCTCGATGATCTCCAGCGGGATCTTGCCCGGGTTGCTCAGGCGGTGCACGGCGGTCATCGGGATGTAGGTGGACTGGTTCTCGGTGAGCAGGAACTCACGGTCGTCGCAGGTCACCTTGGCCGTGCCGGATACCACGATCCAGTGCTCGGCACGGTGGTGGTGCATCTGCAGCGAGAGCTGCGCACCCGGCTTGACGGTGATGTGCTTGACCTGGAAGCGGCCGCCCATGTCCACCGAGTCGTACGAGCCCCAGGGCCGGTAAACCGCGCAGTGGTTCTGGGTTTCGCAGCGCCCCTGCTCGTCGAGCTTGCCGACCAGTTTCTTCACGTCCTGCACGCGATCCTTGTGCGCCACCATCATGGCGTCCTTGGTCTCCACCACGACGATATCGTCCAGGCCCAGCACCGATACCAGCTTGCCGTTGCCGTGCACCAGGCAGTTGCGGCTGTCCTCGACCACCACATCGCCCTTGGTGACGTTACCGTCGGCGTCCTTGTCGTGCACTTCCCAGATCGACGACCAGCTGCCCACGTCGTTCCAGCCGGCTGTCAGCGGCACCACGCAGGCGCGACTGGTCTTCTCCATTACCGCATAGTCGATGGAGTTGTCCGGGCAGCAGGCGAAGGTGGCCGGGTCGATGGCGATCTGCGTACCGTCGCGCTGGCTGCGCTCCAGGGCCAGCAGGCAGGTGTCGTAGATGTCCACGTCGTGATGCTTGAGCTCTTCCAGGAAGCGGCTGGCGCGGAACAGGAACATGCCGCTGTTCCAGTAGTAGTCACCGCTCTTCACGTACTCGTTGGCACGTTTGGCGTCCGGCTTCTCGACGAAGTTGGCGACCCTCGCGACGCCTTCGGGCAGTGCCTTGTCGGTGCTGCCGCGGATATAGCCATAACCGGTTTCCGGGCGATTGGCCGGTACGCCGAACAGCACCATCTCGCCCTTCTCGGCGGCCACGGTGGCCAGTGCCAGTGCCTGGCGGAACGCCTGCTGGTCGTCCAGCACATGGTCGGCGGGCAGTACCAGCATCAGCTCGTCACGGCCGTCGGCGAGCAGTTGCAGCGCCGCCATGGCCACCGCAGGCGCGGTGTTGCGACCGAAGGGTTCGAGCAGCAGCAACTGCGCCTGCTGGGAAATCTGCTCCAGTTGTTCCAGGACGATGAAGCGGTGTTCCTGATTGGCCACCAGTACCGGCGGCTGCATGCCTTCGATGGAGAGGCGCTGCAAGGTCTGCTGGAACAGCGTCTGTTCACCGGTGAGGGCGAGGAACTGCTTGGGGTACAGCTTGCGTGAAAGAGGCCAGAGTCGGGAGCCGCTGCCGCCGGAAAGGATGATGGGGGTCATGGTGTATCTCCTGAGCGATGGATCGAGAGGGGTGCCCGTGTCGTGTCGGTGCGGCGTGTGCCCGCCGTTTTCCTTGTTCTGGGATGCATGGCCGGTTTCAGCTGTCGACCGGGCGCTTGACCCATACCGGCGACAACTTGCCCTGTGCGTCGGTGATGTACAGGCACACCACTTCGCCGCGTGCCAGCGTCACCGGCTTGAGGTCGGCGACCTTGCGCTCGCCGTCGAACAGCGCCAGGCCGACCTTGACCGGATTTATTTCACGGTCACCACGACCGTCCGGTTTGACGTCGGCGACCACGTCTGTCTTGCCGTCGGCGGTTTTCAGGCTGAGGGTGCTGCCGCTGAGGTTCTGCACGCGCAGCAGGGCTTTCTGCCGGCTGGTGAAGGGCGGCTCCTCGACCAGGCGCGGTTCGGCGCCGGTCTGGCTGACCAGGGTGTAGTAGCGCTCGGCTTGCAGTTGCACCGGCAACTGGGCGTTGCCGACCTGCGCCTGGTAACTGCCGGCCGGCAGGAACTTGAAGTCGCTGGAGCCCAGTGGCGCCACCTGCTTGAGCTGAGCTTCGCCGACATTGACGTCGAGCTCGGCGCTGCTGGCGTTGTAGGCGCGGACGAACGCCGAGCCCTTGGGCGCCTTGGGATCCATACAGCGCGCCATCGTCGGCCTGCGCCTGGAGCATGCCCAGGCTCAGGGCGAGGGCGCAGGCGCTCATGACACCACGGTGAAGAAAGTTGCGAGTCGTCATCGGAGGTTCCTCCTTGGGTTGCGGATCAATTCAGTGGCTGGTCGCATGGGCCAGACGCTGTGTGCTGCCGGCCTGCTTGAGGTCGGCCAGCCATTGCGGGTCGAAGGCGGTCAGGTCGCCAGCCACCGGCAGATAGCGTTCGGGGAATTCCCAGATCACCACCTGCGGTGGGTGCTGGGTGAAGTCGTCGCTTTGCAGGTACTTGAGCATCGGCACCAGCGGGCCGCCGCCTTCCTCGGCGTGGTTGCTGAGGTCGCGTTGCAGGTGCTGGCGCAAGGCACCGGCGAAGTTCCAGGCGGGGTTGGCGCTGTAGCTGGTGCCGACCAGTGCCACGGGCAGATCCTGTTCGGCGAACAGGGCATCGCTGCCGCTGTCCTCGCTGGTGCGGGTTTCACGCTGGCTGATGCGGTCTGCCTCCGGCAGCAGACTTTCGAACAGCGGCGCCAGGGGCAGGAAGCGGGTCAGGTCGCCCAGGTGCGGACGGACTTCCACGGTCTCGGTAACGAACTGCTGCGGTTCGCCACGCAGCTTCACGGCGCTGGCGATCACCTGGCTCAGTGCCTGGGCGGCGACGTCGGCCCCCTCCGGCGTCCAGTGCGTATCGGTGCGCAGGAACATCGACGCCTGATCCTTGCCGGCCTGCAGCGGCGCGAGCAGATCCGGTGCGGCGATGCCGGCCGAGCGTGCGGCCTGATGGAAGCGCGGGTAGAGGCTGCGTTGCAGGGCGCTGGGGCGATGGCCGTCGGTGTGCTCGGGATACAGACGCGACTTGGCCGGGATGATCGCCAGCAGCAGGTGCACGTCCTGCTCGGCCAGACGTTGCTGTACGCCCCGGATCAGCGCCAGGTTGTCGCGCAACTGGCGCTGACCGTTTGCGACCGGGGCGAACTCTTCGTCCGAGTACAGCCAGCCGTCCTCGCCGACCACCAGGCCGATACGGCCCTCGCCGAACATCAGGTACTCCACGGCGGCCCACAGGTTGATGCCGGCCTGCTTGAGCGGGAAATGTTCGTCGTAGTGGTGTTCCATGCTGCGCGTCAGGCCGCCGTCGAGCAGCGTCGGCTGGCTGGGCGTGCGATAGCTGGCCAGGCTGCCCAGAGCGAGCAGGCTGGCCGGCAGCAGCAGGGCGAGGAACAGGACGACATAGACGACTTGGGTTCGACGACTCATGGCGTGTCTCCGCTCAGAACTGGAAGTACAGGAAGGGGAGTAGCTCTGCGCCGAAAGCTTGAGCAGCGAGGCACAGAACAGCAGGAGCAGGGCGCCGTGCAGCAGCAGGGCACGCACGTCCACCGAGGTGGCCGCCAGGCTGCCGCCGCCGGCGAGTGCCAGCGATGGGGTGGTGAGCCCATCGATACGGCGCTGAGCGAAGTGCTGGCGTGCACCATTGACCGCGATCACCACCCAGGCCAGTCCCAGCGTCGTCATTTGCAGGCTGCTGGTTTGCGCCAGCACGGTGTCGCTGAGCTGCCAGTCGCCAAAGGCGAACAGGGCGGCGTACATGCGCCCGGCAACCTCCAGGTTCTCGGCGCGGAAGATCACCCAGCCGAGCATCACCAGCAGCAGGGTGAAGGCCCACTTCAGCGGATTGAACAGCGTTGGCGCGGCCTTGACCCCGAGCGCCCGCTCGATGGCCAGCCAGGTGCCGTGCCAGGCGCCCCAGATCAGGAAAGTCCAGTTCGCGCCATGCCAGAAACCGCCCAGCAGCATGGTCAGGAACAGGTTGCGGTAGGTGTTGAAGGTACCGTGGCGATTGCCCCCCAGCGGCACGTAGAGGTAGTCGCGCAGCCAAGTGGACAGGCTGATGTGCCAGCGCCGCCAGAACTCGGTGATCGACTGGCTGATATAGGGCTGGTTGAAGTTTTCCATGAAGCGAAAGCCCATCATCAGACCCAGGCCGATGGCCATGTCGCTGTAGCCGGAGAAATCGAAGTACAGCTGCGCGGTGTAGGCGATCATGCCCAGCCAGGCGTCGCCGGTGCTGGGGTTCTCCAGGGCGAAGCAGTGATCCACCAGCGGCGCCAGGCTGTCGGCGATGAACACCTTCTTGACGAAGCCCTGCATGAAACGCGTTGCGCCCTCGGAAAACTTGTCCAGGCTGTGGGTACGGCCGGTGAACTGGTCGGCCAGATCCTTGTAGCGCAACACCGGGCCGGCGATGAGCTGCGGAAACAGGGCGATGAAGGCGGCGAAGTTGATCAGGTTGCGGGTGGGTTCGGTGTCCTTGCGGTACACGTCGATCAGGTAGCTGATCGACTGGAAGATGTAGAAGGAAATGCCGATCGGCAGGATCACCGCCGTCAGCACGAAGGGCTCGAGACCGAAGGATTCGAGCACCGCGTTGATGTTGGCCACGCCGAAGTTGGCGTACTTGAAATAGCCCAGCGTCGCCAGGTTGCCGATCACCCCGGCCACTACCCATTTGCGCGCCACTTCGGTGCCGGCGCTGGCGTGGATGCGCAGGGCGAACAGGTAGTTCCACAGCGTCACCGCCGCGAACAGCAGGAGAAAATCCACCCGCCACCAGGCGTAGAACAGGTAGCTGCCGACCAGGATCAGCAGGTTGCGGTGCCGGTTGGGGCACAGGTAGTACAGGCCGAGGAAGATCGGCAGGAACAGAAACAGGAATACGTTGGATGAAAAGACCATCCGTGCTTCTCCGTGAATAGCCGGGGCAGCGCCCCCTTTCCCCCGCGAGCGGAGGGTTTGTTTTTTGCCATATCGCCACATACCCGCAGGCGCGCGACATTGCGCTTCAGCAGCGGTTTTCGCGGATGAATCCGCTCCTACAGGGTGTGGGGATCAGCGCCCGTCACCGAACACCTGAGTCACCTCGCCGCCCAGGCGGAAGCTGTTGAAAGGTTCCATCTCGCGATTCAGCTCGCGGGTCTGTTCATTGCAGGCGTAGAGCGTGCAGTAGGGCGCCAGCCAGGCGTACTTGTAGTCCTTGCGCAGCTCGCTCATGTCCTGCCTGGCACCGGTGCGCTGGGCGAAGGCGGCCGGGTCGCGCGCCCCTTGCAGCACCTGCTCGGCCAGGCGTTGCAAGGCACCGTGGTTCTCGTCGCGCAGATCGACGCCATTGCTCTGGGCGAAGGCAGCGATCATCGCCAGCGGCGGCAGGGCATAGTTGTGGTAGGCAAGGGCGCGCTGGCTGCGGCGCATCTCGTTGGCCAGGTAGCCCTGCTCATCGACCTGATTGGCGGCGATGCGGAATTGATCGACGGACCAGTCGAACAGGTCGCGACGATCCGCCACCACTGCCACCGCCATCACCGACCAGGCGGCCCAGTAGCTGTGGTTGTTGATCTTGCGCAGCGGCAGGTCGCTCCACTCGCGCACCGTGTGCTCGGCCAGGCGAGTGAACCAGGCTTCGATGCGGGCGCTCTGCTCGGGGTAATCGGCCAGCGGCTGCGACTCGGAGAACTTCAGCCGCAGCCAGGCACCGGCCAGGCTGCCCAGTGCCCATTTGCGCATCGACTTGCCGGTGTGGTTGAACTGCTCGGACTCCAGCGCATCGGCGCTGGCCCACTGGTCGAGCCAGGTGATGGCGCAGTCAAGGCGCTCGCGCTGGCCGGTACGCATGTAGCCGGTGATCATCCGTCCGGCTTCTTTCTCCAGGCGGGTGATGCTCGATGTCTGCTGGCGAAAGTCCTGCTCCGCCTGGCGGTTGAGCGTGGCGCGCGCGCTGTCGGAGCCCGAGTACTTGCTGGTGAACTGCAGCTCGCCGGTGTAGGGCTGGGGCGTCGCCGGGCAGGCGGGCGCCTGGCCCTCACGCTGGGCAACCGCTGCGTGATAGCCGGCAGGCGGTTGCAGGGCGGCTAAAGCCGGGCCGGCGAGCAGCAGGGACATGAGCGTCAGAGGTGCGAGTCGTGTGCGCATAAGGGCCTCCTCAGTCGCCTGCGTGGTGCTGGGCGACTTGCTGGTTGGTGCCGCTCGGGCGTTGGCACAGGCTGGCCTGCACCTTCAGGTCGTCAGCGCTGTCTTCGGGCTTTTCGATTTCCAGGGCGAAGAAGTTCTGCTCGCCCCAGCCCGGCTCGTCGCGCAGTTCCACGGCGAAGCGGCCATCGGTATCGACGGTGTTGGGTTTCTCCAGCTTGAGCTGTTCGCGCTGGCCGTTGAGGTACCAGATGGTGGCGTCGACGCGTTTGACCGACGGATCGCTGAAGCGCAGGTCGAGCTGGTGGCGGTTGCCGGCCAGGGTCAGCAGCTTGTTCTCGCCGTTGACCAGCACTTCGTTGCTGCCCGGGCGCAGGCGCGTTTCTTTGGCCAGTACCTCGGGCTGGCCGTTGCAGCCGTTGTTCAGGCTGGCCATGAGTTGGCGGTGGATCTTGTCGGAGGCCAGGTCGTAGAGCGGCGAGAACTCCCAGATGAGGATCTGCGGCGGGTCGTTCTGGAAGGTGTCGCTGGCCAGGTATTCGAGCATCGCGCCTTCCAGGCCACCACCGGGGAAGGCGGCGTTGAGCACGTCGGTGCCCAGGTACTGTTCGAGGAAGCCGCCGAAGTTGTAGTTCTTGCCGCTGTGGCTGGTGCCGACCAGGGCAACGCGCGGGCTGGCGTCGTCGCCGAACAGGGCGTCGCCATCGCTGGCGTCCTTCGGCTCGGTGCTGAACTGATCGACGTACTGCACCGCATAGCCGGTGCCGCACAGCTGGCTGGCGACGTTCTGCATGGTGCCGGTCTTGCCCATCAGGCCGATGCGCTCGGTGACGAATTCCTTCTGCGGAATGTCGGCGAAACCGGGAATGCGTTTGACGGTTTCGGCCACCAGGCGCGCTGTGCGCTCGGCGCCGTAGGGCGTCCAGTGCTGGTCGCGGCGGAAGTAGAACGCCTGGTCGCTGTTTTCGTCGGTCAGCGGGGTCAGATCCGGCACCCAGATGCCCAGCTGTTCGAAGCGCGTCAGCGCCTGGCGATAGTTGTGCAGCGCCTTGTCGTAGTCGAAGCGCTCATAGTCGGCTGGGCGCAGCTTGCTGCGATTGACCAGGCCGCGGGTCGGTTGATAGACCACCACCAGTTCCACGCCGCGCTGCTTGAGGCCGTCGCGCAGTTCCTTGAGGCGCTGGTAGCCGACTTCCGTGGTGCCGAACTCGGTGCGCAGGTCTTCGACGCTGCGGAACAGCCAGCCTTCGTCAGCGTCGAGCAGGGTGACGAAGTTCTTCATGTAGCTGGTGGTGTAGCGGCTGGCATCGTGCGCCGCCGGGCACAGCGAGCAGCAGTCTTCGACCTGGTACTGCGGCGCCTGGCGCTCCTGGGCTTGCAGGCTGCTGCCGAAGGCGGCGCAGGTCACTGCCAGGGCGAGGGTCTTGAGTTGGGATACGCGCATTCTTGGGCCTCGTCAGTTGGTCATCTGCTCGGGCTCGATCGGATCGATCAGCACGGGCTGGCGCTGGCGCACCATGAGGTCGAGGATTTCGTCCTGTTTCTCGCCGAGGATGCCGGCGAGCTGGATGCCGCTGCTCTTGCGCGGCGCGAGCATCTTCACGCGGTACAGCTCGACCGACAGCGGCGAGTCGATGTTGATCGGGCTGGAGCCGTTGCCGGCCAGGGTGCCGCCGACGATGATCATCGAGATCTTGGTGTCGAACGGGTCGAGATCCAGGTCGCGATCGGTGTCCGACAGATCCTTGATGTGGCCGTAGATGCCGGTCAGTTGATTGAGGGCGGCGAGGTTCTCGTACAGGCGGATGTTCTCGCTGTTACGGATGCGGATGCCGTGGCGCTGGTTGCGCATCACCTGGTTGCCCCACAGCAGGTTGTCGCCGCTCTCGTACAGGGTGATGCCGTCGGCATGGTTGCCGTGCACGCGGTTGTAGGCGATCAGGTTGCGCTCGCTGCTGCGGTCGATGACCACGCCGGAGAGCTTGTTGTCGTAGCTCTCGTTGTTGATGATCCAGCTGTCGTTGACCTCGCGCGAGATGATGATGCCGTGCTTCTTCTTGGTACCGAACACGGTGTTCTCGGCGATGATCAGCCCGTGCGAGCGGTCGTGCGGGTCGATGCCGTAGACGATGTTGTCGCGGTAGGTGTTGCCCTTGATCACCACGTTCTGCGCTTCGTAGCAGTAGAAGCCGTACCAGTGGTCGACGAACTCCGAGTCGATCAGCCAGCCGGTCGGTTCATCGCGCTTGAGGCGCTCTTGCATGCTCGGCGTGTACTGGGTGATCGACACGCCGTAGGACTTGGAGTTGTCGTAGCCCAGGCTGGTCAGCACGCTGCTGGCGATATACAGCTCGCTGCCGCCCCAGGACACCAGGAATGGGCGGAATTCCTTGCCCTCGTCGCGCATGGTCGCCGGGCCGTTGTCGGCTTCGCGCCAGGCGGTGACGCGGGTGTCGGTGATGAACATCAGGCCGTCGTTGACCAGAAACGCACCGCGCTCCTGCGACAGGCGCAGCTCGCGGGTTTCCTTGCCGACGTGCAGCGCCGCGCCCTCGGCTACCACGATGGGCAGGCGGGCGAGGTACACGCCGTCTTCCTGTTCGGCGAACTGGCTGTCGGGCAGTGCCTTGGCGATGTCCTGCGCGGTGACCAGGCCACCTTCGATGAAGATCGCCATGGGCATGCCCTGCTGGCGCTGAATCCATTCGCGCAGGCGCTCGTTGCCGCCGGTGAAGTCCTTCAGGGCGTCCTGGCGCAGCATGCGCCGCACCACCACCTTGCCCTTGCTGCCTTGCGGAATCTTGGCCAGCACCGCTTCCCTGGTATAGCCGGACAGATCCGGCAGCGTGGGCGCCTCCATGTGCAGTTCGGCGGCCGGGGCGCTGCGCACGCGGTATTCGAACTGGTGTTCCTGCGGGTTGGCCTGGGCCAGTGGCGCGGCGAGACACATCGCGCTGAGCAGCAGGGGTAGGGCTAATCCGTTGGGTTGCATGATCCGATCCCTCAGAAGCGCCAGATGAAGTCGACGAAGGCACGGTGCATCACCGAATCGGTGCCGCTGCCATAGGCGTCGCCGGGCAGGAACACGCCGGCGCGCAGGCGTACCAGCGCCGAGCGGTCGTCGAGTTGTTCGGCCACCGAGGCCGGCAGCAGGCCCTGCTTGAAATAGCGGGTCAGCACCAGGTCGACTTCCTGGCCGATGTCCTTCTCGCCCGCCACCAGCGGTGCGGTGATGCCGCTGTCGCCAACATCCTGGTCGCCATCGACGCGCCAGAAACGGTGATAGACGACGCTGGCGTCGTAGTCCTCGCCCATCTGCCAGGAGCTGAACGCGCTGGCCACCTGCAGGTTGGACAGCTCGCCGCGAAAGGCCTCGCCATAGCGGTGCAGGCGCGATTCGACACCGGTGAAGTTGGCCCGGTTGCTGTGCAGACCGGTCTGCATGAACTGTCGCGACTTGCCTTCGTCACCCCCGCCGCTGCCTCGGGCGTAGGCGGCGCCGATCTTCCAGTTGTCGTCGAGGCTGTAGCGCAGACCCAGATCCATCGCCCAGGCATCCACGTCCTGGCTGCGCGAGCCGGTGGCGATGCGCTCGTTGCCGACCACCTGTTGCTGCAACTGGTCGGTGTCGCCTTGCAGCCAGGTCAGCTGCGCCCAGTAGTTGAGACGGTTGCGCGAATTACGCTCGAAGAAGCCGCCATCGGCGTGCAGGCCGAACCAGGTCAGGTCACCGGTATAGCGCTTGCTCAGTTCGTCGACGCGCTCGCCCTGATTGGCCAGGTGGCCGTCGTCACGGCTGTGGTGCAGCTTGGCGCCGATGCGGTGGCCGGGCGTCCACTGGTAGTCGAGGCCAGCAAAGAAGTGCTGGCGGTCTTCGTCCTCGGGCGCCAGGTCATCGAGGTCGGTGCGGTAGTCGGAGAAACGCTCGGCGACGCCGACCGTGGCTTGCAGAAGGGTGGTGTCGAAGCGCCAGTTGACGGACTCGATGTTGGTGTCCCACCAGGTGCCCTCATTGCTGCGCAGGCGCTGGCGACCGACGCGCAGGTGCTCGCCGGGGTAGGCGGTGAGGCCGGCGTAGTCGACCCAGAACTCGCGCATGGCCAGGTAGTTCTTGTCCGGCTGGCGCGCGTCGCTGCGCTGGCTGCTGTCTTCGCCATCATCCTGCAGCGGGTCGGTTTCGATGGTGTCGGTGGCGGTAACTGCCTGACCCATGGCGAAGGCGCTCCAGTCGCCGCGTTCGCCGTAGACCCAGGGGCGCAGGTCGAGACCGATACCGTTGACGTCGCCCCCTTCGCGGGTGCCGAGGTCGCGGTCGTCTTCCGATTGTGCGGTGATCTTCACATCCAGGCCGAAGTTCTTCGGCGCATCCGCCGCCCAGGCGGCGCTGGCTGCCAGCAGGCTGGCACTCAGACACAGCTGGCTAACGATACGGTTAACAGGTCGTTGAAAAACTACCTGCGTTGGCAATACTGCGTTGAAAGCGGCCTCAAAACGCTCATTTGCTGCTTGTAAACTCCGCTTTCTCGGCCACTTTTGCCTTGTCTTGCCTGTCTCGGCTCGGGCCTCCTGCTTCGCTCTACCTCCTGCATCCATGCATTCGTCGGCTACGTTTTTCAAAGACCTGTTCTGCTGCATGCGTGCATCCCTGTTCATGGCTGGCTGACCTGCAATGCGGCCTGCTGTTGCAGGACGATGCCGCGTGCATTGCGCTCTTCGCGCAGCAGGCGTTGGCCTTCGGCCAGTTGCGCCGGGGTCAGGCTCTCGGCCACCTCGTGGGCCAACTCGAAGGTCGGCGGCGTGTTGCGTGGCAGGGCCAGCTGGCTGAAGACGTAGGCGTTGACCGGGTTGGGTTTGACCCCGCGGCCCTGGCTGAACATCTGCGCCAGGGCGAAGTCGGCGCTGAGCTGGCCGGCGCGGGCGGCGCTGAGCAGGTGGTCGAGCGCCTGCTGGGCATAGACCTCGCCGAGGTGACCACGCAGGTAGATCTGTCCCAGGTAGTAATTGGCGCTGGGCTCGCTGGGCGCGGCCTTGCGCAGGTGCTCCTCGGCCTTTTTCGGCTCCTGCGGCAACAGCTTGCCTTCGTAGTAGAGGCGCCCGAGCAGCAGCTCGGCGCGTGGCAGGGCAGCCTCGCGGCCCTTGTCCAGATAGCCGAGCAGGGTTTCGGTATCGCCCTGTGCCGGATAGTCGTAGAGCAGGCGCGCCAGGCTTACCCAGGCTGCCGGGTAGCTCGGTGCGATGGCTTCGAGCAGCTCCTGCGCGCGCTGTGGCTGCGGCTGGCCGAGTTCGGCGTCGCTGAGCACCAGGGCCACGGACTCGACCTGGTTGGGCGAGACGTTGCCGGCCCGGTAACCGGCCAGCAATTGCTCGATCAGCGCTTCGCGGTCGTCTTCGCGGTTCTGCTTCTGGTAGACGGTGGCCAGTTCCGCGTAGCAGGCGTCGTTGCTGGCCAGACGCGCCTGGCAGATGCGTTCGATCTCGCCCAGGTGCTGGTCGTAGGTGCCGTCGGTGCGGTACAGGAGAATCTGCGCCAGCTCTGCCTGTGGCAGACCCTGCTGGCGCCAGTCCTGGATACGTTGCGCGAGGTTCATGGCGGGGAAGTCCTGTGGATGGAACAGGTAGAGTTCGGTCAGCGGCAGCAGCGCGCTGGGCTCGTGAGCCCGCGCTGCGCTCTCCAGCAGCTCGGCGGCCTCCTGGCGTTCGGCCTGGGTGCTGCCGGGTTTGCGTGCCAGCAGCTTGCCGAGCCGTGCCTGGGCACGCGGCGAGCCGTCCAGGGCCTGGCGGTAGATGCGCTCGGCCTCGTCCAGATCCTGGGTCTGGCCATTGGCGGCGTAGATGTCGGCGAGGCCGATCTGCGCATCGCTGTAACCCATTTCGGCGAGCTGACGGAAATGCCACTCGGCGGTCTGCTGGTCACCGCTCTGCAGGGCTTCGCGGGCCAGACGCTGATCCGGCAGGCCGGCGCAACCGGCCAGCGTGGCGCTGACGGCGAGGCCCAGCAGGGCAGGACGGAGAAGGGGCATGCTCACGGCGTGGTTCTCCTTAGCGGCCTGCCGCGACGGCGCGGTCGACCAGCCAGCTCAGCGACGGGCCGCGATCGATCACCACTTCCACTGGCTGCCCGGCGAGACTGGCCGGCAGCAGATCGTCGGGCTTGATCTGCACGCGGATGTCCGAGGACAGCCCGCCCTCGTGCAGGTTGCTGCTGATGATCTGGCCACGACGGCTTTCGTTCTCGCCGGCCACACGGAAGCTCACCGGTGTGCCGGGGCGCGCCTGTTCCAGGTGGCGGTAGGGGAAGCTGGCGCTGACGCTGGCGACGCCGTCCTGCGGCACCAGTTCGAAGATCACGTCCCCCTTGCTGGCGAACTGACCGTCGGCCACCAGTTGGCGGGCGATCTTGCAGTTGCACGGGCTGGTCAGGGTGCCCTGCATTTCACGGGCGAACAGGGCCTCGATCTGGCTCGGTTCGAGCTGGTCGTCACCGAGGTGGCCCTTGAGCATCTCCAGCATGCTGGTGGTGAAGGTGGCGATGGGCGCGCCTTTCTCGATCACGGCGTCGGGCTGCACCAGGCTCTGCACGCTACCCTCACGCGGCATGGTCACCTGCAACGCCGGCAGACTGACCTGCGCCGATTGAGCGTGGGTCACGAAGTACAGGCCGTAGATCGACTTGCCGATGTAGCCGAAGGCGGCCAGGCCGACGATGAAGATCGCGCCGCTGAACGCCACTGCACGCAGGCGGCCGAACACACCCATGCCGCCACCGGAGCCGCTCTTGCGCGCCTTGGTGAAATTGTCGCGTTGCAGGATGTGCAGCACCTCGCCGACATTCACCAGCTCGCCAGCCAGGTGGCTGCTGATCAGGTGACGCAGGGCAGCGGTCTCGCGGGCGCCGAGGTTGTGGAACTGGCAGCCGACGCGATTGTGCTCGGGTTGTACCGAGCTGACCTGAAACTCCACATCCAGACCCAGCACCAGGCTGTCGAGCTGGAACTGCAACTGGCCGCGATGGAAATCGCCGACCTTGTGCGTGGGGTTCTCGCTGGTGAAGCTGAAGCCGCCGGCAGACACATCCTGCAGGCGCGCATCGATGCGCTCACGCTGGGCATTGGTGAAGCGCAGGCGTCCCGGCAGCTTGACGCGGGCGTGCTGGCGCTGGGCCTCGGACTCATGGACGACGTTGAGATTGGCGACGGAGTTCATGGTGGCTAATTCCTTTCGAGTACGGTCACACCAGCGCCAGCAGCGCGGCGATGAAGACACAGGAGGCAGAGAAGGTCATGGCACGCGACGACCAGCTGTTGAACCAGGTGGCAAAACCGGACAGGCCACGGTTGAGCTTGGTGTTCTGGCGCGTCCAGGACTGTTGATCGAGGCGGAAGAACACGTAGATCTTCACCAGCGCGCCGACGATCTGGTTGTAATAGAGCAGTGCCGGATAGGCCGGGCCGACGCGGTGGCCGGAGCACATCAGCAGCAGCGTCAGGATCAGTCGAGTGGTGCCGATCCACAGCAGGTAGATCAGCAGGTACATCAGGCTGTACTTGAGGCTGGCGATGATCGCCACGCACAGGCCGAGCAGGCATATCCACATCGATACGCGCTGGTCGAACAGCACCAGGCTGGTGAATGCGCCAAGACGGCCCATACCGAGGCGCAGAGCGCGCGAGTTCTGTCGCAGGTTGTTGCCATACCAGCGGAACATCAGCTTGCGGCTGGCCTTGATGAAGCTCTTCTCCGGTGGGTGCTCGACCGTGTTGATGGCGGCATCCGGCACGTAGAAGGTGTCGTAGCCCAGGCGCATCAGGCTGTACCAGCTGGACTTGTCGTCACCGGTGAGGAACTGGAAGCGACCCAGGCGCCAATGCTCCAGGTGATCGCTCTCCACGTCGCGGATGAACTCGGGGTCGGTGACCACGCTGGCGCGGAACACCGACATGCGCCCGGTCATGGTCAGCACGCGCCTGGAGAGCGCCATCGAGCACATGTTGAGGTGGCGCTGGGCGAAGCGCAGCTTGTGCCATTCGCTCATCAGGTAGCTGCCGCGTACCTCGCAGAACTCGTTGGTGGTCAGCCCGCCGACGTTGGGGAAGAGCTTGAACCAGGGTACGCACTTGCGCACCACTTCAGGTTCGAGCACGGTGTCGCCGTCGATCACCGCAACCACTGCGTCGCGATCCGGCATCTGCCGGGAAATGGCGCGGAAACCATGGGCCAGGCCATCGCGCTTGCCGGTGCCGGGGATGCGCACGATGTCCAGGGTGACGTGCGCCGGCGGTTCGGCCTGGGCCCAGAGGTTCTTGATCAGCAACTCGTCGGAAAGCTCGACGATCGAGCACACCACGGTGCAGGGGTAGCCGCAGTCGATGGCTTCGCGAATCACCGAGCGGTAGACCATGGCGGTGGTCAGCGCCTCGATGCGAAAGCTGGTGACCAGCAGATACACGTGAGAGGGGTCGGCGTCCTTGCCGAGTTTTTGCACCTTGCGGCGATACCAGGGATAGACCAGGTAAAGGAACAGGCAACCGCGCACGAAGTGCATGGCGCCCATGGAATAGCGCCAGATGCCGACGATGCCGATGAGCAGGATGAAGTCCCGCGCTTCGGGGTCGAACACTGTGCGTGGCAGGGCCAGTGCCAGGAGCATCAGCAGGCTGAGATAGAGCATCCAGCCGCTGGCTTGGTTGAGGCCGTTCTTGAGCTTGTCCATATGCGTCTCCGGCTACCTGCACGCGCGGGGCGCGCAGGTAGGCTCGGCCCTTACCAGCAGATGCCTTCGGCCACGCCGTTGCTGGCGTGGGGCATGAAGCCGACCAGGTCGATCACCCGCTTGCCGCTTGGCGCCTGTGCGGCCAGCTTGGCGAAGCGCTCGTCGCTGTTGCCCAGGACGATGATGTCGGCCTTGGCCACCACCTCTTCGAGGTCACTGTTGAGCAGCGAGGAGACGTGCGGGATCTTCGACTCGATGTAGTCCTTGTTGGCGCCGTGTACGCGGGCGTACTCGACGTTGCGGTCGTAGATGCTCAGGTCGAAGCCCTTGCCGATGAGCATTTCCGCCAGTTCCACCTGCGGGCTTTCGCGCAGGTCGTCGGTGCCGGCCTTGAAGCTCAGACCGAGCAGGGCGACCTTGCGCGAGTCATGGCTGGCGATGATGTCGAAGGCTTTCTGCACCTGGGCGGCGTTGCTGCGCATCAGCGAACCGATCAGCGGCGCTTCCACGTCCAGGCTGCCGGCGCGGTAGTTCAGGGCGCGCACGTCCTTGGGCAGGCAGGAGCCACCGAAGGCGAAACCGGGCTTCATGTAGTACTTGGAGAGGTTGAGTTTGTGATCCTGGCAGACCACGTCCATCACCTCGCGGCCGTCGACGCCGACTGCCTTGGCGATGTTGCCGATCTCGTTGGCGAAGGTGACCTTGGCCGCGTGCCAGACGTTGCAGGTGTACTTGATCATCTCGGCGACTTCGATGTCCTTGCGGATGATCGGTGCGTCCAGCTCGCTGTAGATGCTTTCCAGCAGGTCACCGGAGGCCTTGTCCAGTTCGCCGATGACGGTCATCGGTGGGAAGTCGTAATCCTTGATCGCGGTGCTTTCGCGCAGGAACTCGGGGTTCACCGCCAGGCCGAAGTCGACGCCGGCCTTCTTGCCCGAGCAGTCTTCGAGAATCGGCAGTACCACGTTCTTGGCGGTGCCCGGCAGCACGGTGCTGCGTACCACGACGGTATGACGCTCGTGCTTGTCGCGCATGGCCATGCCGATCTCGCGGCAAACGCCTTCGATGTAGTTGAGTTCCAGATCGCCGTTCTTCTTGCTCGGCGTACCGACGCAGATGAACGACACATCGCTCTCCAGAACGGCAGTGGCGACGTCGGTAGTGCCACGCAGGCGACCCTGACGCAGGCCCTGTTGCAGCAGTTCTTCCAGACCCGGCTCGACAATGGGCGATTTGCCGTTGTTGATCAGGTCGATCTTGTTCGCGGAGATATCCACGCCAATCACGTCATGGCCGCGTGCCGACAAACATCCGGCACAGACTGCACCCACATAACCCAAACCGAAGATACTGATTCGCATGGTATTCACCTCGTCCGTTCGATGCGTTTAAAAACTGGCCTTGATGGCCAAAACTAATCCGTGAACTTGCTGTTGGAAGACTGGCAAGTTCATTCAGGCATAAGAAGGTTGTGACGCCGGAAGTGTGGCGTCAGATGCGAGCCTTATAGGAATCGTGGCTCGTTGATATTGTCCTGGTCGCCTCGCTTGAGGCCTCTATCTCGCTGCTTTCTGGGCTCTTCTTCTCCCTGTGAAACGCACGGAACTTTCGTGGTATTGAAGCTGACCAGCAGTTGTCTAATGGCGTTCGGTCAGTTTCGCTTGATAAGAAAGTTGAGTGTTCAAGTGGGTACGGGCTGTATGAGTGGTGGTCTTTTTCGATAGTTCCTACCGTTCGTCTGTAGCTGAACGGGAGCTGAACGAATAATTGATCTCAATATAATGGCAACTTGCAAAATGCATGATGGCATTGGGCTTATTAATAAGCGTGAAAATATCGGATAACTAAGCGGCGTATTAAGTTCGTGAGAAAGTTCAGGCGAGCTGAAAGTGTGACGCCAAGCCGGTTTTGGCCAGCGTTGCGTTGTGTTGAGGGAATTTTTTCCAGGCGCAACGTTCAGGGCGCAGCGAAGCGGCGGGGGCGGGAGAAGGGAGGTTGCAGGCGCAGGCACCACGCCCATGCACCAACCGATGAGCGGTGCATGGCGTGGCAGGCGGGAAGAGTCAGTCCAGCGGCTGGTCGCGCAGAAAAACCAGGCTGTCGCCCTTGGAATGTTCAGCCGAGTAACGGTAGCCCTGATAGTTGAAATCCTTCAGGCCCTCGGGGTTGGTCAGGCGTTCCTTGATCACGTAGCGCGCCATCAGGCCGCGGGCCTTCTTGGCATAGAAGCTGATGATCTTGTACTGGCCGTTCTTCAGATCCTTGAACTCGGTGTCGATGATGCGTGCGTTCAGGATCTTGCGTTTGACTGCACCGAAGTATTCGTTGGACGCCAGGTTGAGCAGCACGTCGTCACCCTGGGCGGCCAGTGCCTCGTTCAGCCAGCCGCTGATGCGCTCGCCCCAGAAAGCGTAGAGATCCTTGCCACGGCCGTTGGCCAGCCGGGTGCCCATTTCCAGGCGATAGGCCTGCATCAGATCCAGCGGGCGCAGCACGCCGTACAGGCCGGAGAGCATGCGCAGGTGGGCCTGGGCGAAATCGAAGTCCGCTTCGGAGAAGTCCTCGGCGTTCAGGCCGGTGTAGACATCACCCTTGAACGCCAGTAGTGCCTGTTTGGCATTGGACGGGTTGAACGGCCGCTCCCAACTGCCGAAGCGTGCCGCATTGAGCCCGGCAAGTTTGTCCGACAGGCCCATCAGCTCGGCGATTTGCGCCGGGCTCAGGTCGCGCAGCTGGGCGATCAGTTCCTGGGCATGGTCGAGGTGTTCGGGTTGGGTGAAGCGTGGGGTAGCGGGCGGCGTCTCGTAGTCGAGGGTCTTGGCCGGTGAAATCACCATCAGCATCAGCGGAGTCTCCAGAAAGCGTGACGGCGATTCTAGAGGTCGGGGATCGGCAAGACCACCTATCGGGGCGATTGAAAGGGTTCGCTGCACCCGATTGGCGCGGCGTGCTGCAAGTAGGGGCGGGGAGTCGCGGAGGGTTACAGCAGGTAGGACTTCGGACTTTAACGGGGAGCCGGCACCTCGCCAAGCACTATCCGTCGCCTCTGCAAATAAACCTGCATGGCGATAAAAAAACGTTTTTCTGTCATGTGAATTGGAGTAATAAAAAAGCAAGACCGCCGAAACCTGCAGACAGGTGGCGGCCATTGGCCCTCACCTTGCTTGCCACCTTTCGGCCCCGACCTGAAAAGTCGGCGGTCTCTGTACGGCGCAGCACCGCCCTGGTATTGCGTCGCCTGGCTACTACAAGAAGGTGACCGAGTATGGATGACCACGGACGCTCCAAGCCCACCGCTCCAACCCTCTACGCCCTCGACACCAATGTTCTGATTCACGATCCCAACGCCTTGCTCAACTTCGAAGAACACCACGTCGCCATTCCGATGACGGTGCTGGAGGAACTCGACAAACTGAAGTCCGGCAAGCATGGCGTCGCCGCCGAATGTCGCCAGGCCATCCGCCTGATCGACCAGATTCTCGCCGGTGCCGAGCCCGAGGACGTCGAGTACGGGGTAC
Organism: Ectopseudomonas oleovorans; assembly: GCA_045291465.1. Classification (GTDB taxonomy): domain Bacteria; phylum Pseudomonadota; class Gammaproteobacteria; order Pseudomonadales; family Pseudomonadaceae; genus Aquipseudomonas; species Aquipseudomonas oleovorans_B. The sequence goes on from CP152345.1 coordinate 1,707,847, forward strand.
CCATTCAGCGCGGCAAGAGCGGCCCCTGCGGGCGTCTTTCCATTCTCATGAGCAAGAGCGCGGCACCGGTGACCTGGCTGCCGGAAACCCTCAACGACAACAAGATCATCAACCAGTTGGTGGAGCTCAAGTCACGCAACCCCGGTCTGTCCGTGGTGCTGGTGACCAAGGACATCAACATGCGCCTGAAGGCGCGCGCCTGTGGTATCGACGCCGAGGACTATCACACCGACCAACTGGTCGATGACGTTTCGCTGCTCTCCAAGGGCTATCACGACCTGTCCGGCTCGTTCTGGGATCGTGTGAGCAAGGTCGAGACCCGTCAGGATCATGGCCGAACCTGGCATCGCGTGCAGCTCACCGACAACCTGCCATCGGTTCACGTCAATGAATTCATCCTTGATGAGCAGGGTTTCGTCGGCTGGATCAAGGCGATCAAGAATGACGAGCTGGTGATCCTCGACATGCATCAGGAGCCACTGCTGCATCAGGAAGCCTGGGGTCTGAAACCACGCGATATTCACCAGGCGCTGGCGCTGTTCGCGCTGCTCGATCCGGACATCCACCTGGTCAACCTGTCTGGCGCAGCCGGTTCGGGCAAGACCATCCTGGCACTGGCCGCGGCCATCGAGCAGACCATGGTCAGCAAGCGCTACCGGCGCATCATCGCCACCCGCAGCGTGCAGGGGCTGGATCAGGAAATCGGCTTCCTGCCCGGCACCGAGGCCGAGAAGATGGAACCCTGGCTCGGCGCGATCACCGACAACCTCGAAGCCCTGCACATGGACGACGAGAGCACCCACGGCAGCGTCGACTACATCCTGCAAAAGGTGCCGCTGCAATTCAAATCGCTCAACTACATTCGCGGGCGCAGCTTCCAGCAGAGCCTGATCCTCATCGATGAGTGCCAGAACCTTACCCCGCACCAGATGAAGACCATCATCACTCGCGCCGGCAGCGGCTCGAAGGTGGTGTGCCTGGGCAACCTGGCGCAGATCGACACCCCCTACCTGTCCGCGCCCAGCTCGGGCCTGACCTACCTCACCGAACGCTTCAAGGACTTCCCGCACGGCGTTCACATCACCCTGCAAGGCGTACCGCGCTCGATCCTGGCGGAATACGCGGAAACCCACATGTAGCGTTCGGGCCGTCAGGCACTCGCGCCCCTGCTCGCAAGAGCAGGGGCGCTTTTCATTGGGGGAGCCGCTGCACGTCTTCAGGCGCGGTCGGTCGGCATGTCGTTTCTGTCGCGATGATCGCGGATAAATCCGCTCCTGCGGTTTTCTGTCCCGGATTGCACCCGGGCCACAAGATGCCTGCAAATACTGACCTGCGGGTTTACAATCGGCCGATTCCCGCCAGGAGTTACCCTGTGCTGACCCATCTCGATTCCCAAGGCCGCGCGCACATGGTCGACGTCACCGACAAGGCGAGCACCTTTCGTGAAGCCACCGCCGAAGCGCGCGTGCGCATGCTGCCCGCCACCTTGCAGATGATCGTTGCCGGCGAGCACCCCAAGGGCGACGTGTTCGCCGTAGCGCGTATCGCCGGTATCCAGGCGGCGAAGAAAACCAGTGACCTGATTCCCCTGTGTCATCCGTTGATGCTCACCGGCGTCAAGGTCGAGCTGCGGGCCGAAGGCGAGGACACCGTGCAGATCACCGCGCGGTGCAAACTGTCCGGGCAAACCGGTGTCGAGATGGAAGCACTGACTGCCGCCAGCGTCGCCGCGCTGACCCTCTATGACATGTGCAAGGCCGTGGATCGCGGCATGGTCATCGAGCAGGTGCGCCTGCTGGAAAAGCTCGGCGGCAAGAGTGGCCACTACAAGCTGGAGGAACAGGCATGATCCGCGTGCAGTACTTCGCCCGCTACCGTGAGGCCCTGGGCCGTGACGACGAGCAGCTCAGCGGCGATTTCGCCACCCTCGACGACCTGCGTCTGCACCTGATTGCCCGGGGCGGCGAATGGGAAGTGCTGGGCGAGCAGAACCTGATGTGCGCACGCAATCAGGAACTGTGCAGCCTCGACGAACCCCTGGCCGAAGGCGATGAAGTCGCTTTCTTCCCCACAGTCACCGGTGGTTGATACGGGTGTGGGAGCGGCTTCGGCCGCGATGATGAACAGCGCTGTTGGGGGGCGGGCGGCGTTCCGTTTCAGCCCACCAAACCCCACCTGAAAACGTCCTGCCAAAAGAGTCTTCCATGACCATTCGCGTACAAAGCCAACCCTTCGACCCCGGCAGCGAACTCAATGCCCTGCATGCCGCCAACCTTGGCATCGGCGCGGTGGTCAGCTTCGTCGGCTATGTGCGTGACTTCAACGAAGGGCGTGAGGTCGGCGGCATGTTCCTCGAACATTTTCCCGGCATGACCGAGAAATCCCTGGCCCGTATCGCCGATGAAGCCCGTGAGCGCTGGCCGCTGCTGGGCATCGAGATCATCCACCGCATTGGCCGCCTGGAGCCGGGCGAGCCCATCGTCTTCGTCGGCACCAGCAGTGCTCACCGCCAGGCCGCATTCGATGCCTGCAACTTCGTCATGGATTACCTGAAGACCCGCGCGCCGTTCTGGAAGAAGGAAGATACCCGTGAAGGCCCGCGCTGGGTCGAAGGCCGGTGCAGCGACCAGAGTGCCGCCGAGCGCTGGCAACGTCCGTAGGGTGCGCCGCGCGCACCGGCTGTTCGCAACACCGTGCCCGAATGAATCGCGACACCATCGGCATCGCGTCGGTGCGCATGGCGCACTCTCTACGCCAGCGCCAGATGCACCCGCAGCGCGATCGGCACCAGCATCAGCAGCACACCCAGGCCCAGCACACGTATGCCCCATTCGTGTTCACGAAAGTTGAAGCCGACTCCCAGCAGCAGGAAACCGCCAATCAATAGCAGCAGCATCAGATGATAGTGATCCATCGCTCTTCTCCGTTTCCCAGCCCTCTGCATACAGACTAGCCCTTCCGTTGGCCCCCGGTGCTGACCTGGGGCAATACGGCTGACTCGATTGGCGACAATGAGCGTCCCGATTGGTCGCTGTCTGGCGTCACGGCCTGTTCCATACTGTGCGCAGTCATCGTCAAGGATCGTCCATGCGCCTGTTCTCCTCACTCCTGCTCGCCGGCCTGCTGAGCGCAACGCCACTGGCCGCCGCCGAACGCAGCTTCACCATCCTGCACAGCAACGACTGGCAGTCGCGACTGCTTGGTTTCGGCCCCAACAACGAATACACCCCGGCGACGGTGAACGATGACGACACCGTCGGTGGCGTTGCACGCCTGGCCACCCTGCTGGACGAGCGCCGCGCGGCGGCCGGCGACGAACCGCTGCTGTTGCTCGATGGCGGCGACTTCACCATGGGCACGCTGTTTCACACCATCGCCCGGGAGATGGGCAGCGAACTGCGCCTGATGACCGACCTGGGTTACGACGCCGCGGTGATCGGCAACCACGAGTTCGACTTTCGCCCTGCGGGCCTCGCTGCGATGATCAGCGCGGCACACAAGGCCAAGGGCGATACGCTGCTGCCTCTGCTGTCGAGCAACATGCGCTTCGATGCCGCGAACAAGGCTGATGACCGTCTCCAGGCGCATTTCGATGCCGGACGCATCCTGCCCTACACCCTGATCGAGCGCGGCGGCATTCGCTTCGGCCTGTTCGGTCTGCTCGGCAACGACGCCGTGGCAGTCAGCCCGATGATCAAGCCGGTGACCTTCGCCGACCCGGTGGCCACCGCTCGGGAAACCGTGGCCAGGCTGCGCGAGGAGGGCGCCGAGGTGGTCATCCTGCTCTCGCACATGGGCGTCACCCAGCAGGCCGATGGCAGCTGGCGTGGCGAGGAAGTCGAACTGGTCGAGCAGGTGCCGGGCATCGACATCGTCGTCGGCGGCCACTCCCACGTGGCCCTGCCGCAGCCGGTACTGGTCAACGGACACACCCCGGTGGTGCAGGCCGGCTCGGAAATCCAGTACCTCGGCGAACTGCGCATGACCCTCGGCGACGACGGTGTCCCGCGTGTGCGCGACTACCGCCTGCACCCGGTCAACGACCGCATCGCGGGTGACGCGACCATCACCGCCAAGGTCGAAGACTTCAAGCAGGTGGTCAGCGAACGCATGCTGGCGCCCAAGGGCTATCGCTTCGACCAACCGCTGGCCAAGGTCGACCAGAGCCTGGGCCGCGACTTCAGTGACCACACCCTGGCCAACCTGGTGACCGATGCCCTGCGTCACGCCGTGGACGCCGACCTGGCCTTCACCGGCAATGGCACCATCCGCGATGATCTGCTCAAGGGGCGCCATGGCGTACAGGACGTCTCCGACCTGTTCCGCATCGCCCCGCTGGGTATCGGCCATTTCGATGATGAACCCGGCTACCCGCTGATCAAGGCCTACGTCAGTGCCCGCGAGATCAAGTCGCTGCTGGAGGTGCTGCTGCTCGCCTACCAGTTGCGCGACAGCCAGAGCTACTACCCCCGGGTTTCCGGCGTGCGCTTCACCTACAACCCCTGGCGCGTGCCGTTCGACCGGGTCAGCCGCATCGAGATCGGCGATCCCGTCAAGGGCTACCGCGAGCTGGATCTGGACGACCCGCGCCTCTACAGCATCGGTGCCACCAGCTACGTCGGCAGCTTCACCTGGCTGGTGCCGGATCTGACCAAGGGCCTGCTCGATGTCATCCCCAAGGACGCCGAAGGGCGCCCGCTGCCGCGTATCGAAGACGCCATCGTCGACCAGGATCCGGTCAGGGAAGGTGTCCAGGAGCTCAAGGAATGGCAGGCGTTGCTCGATCATATCCGCAGCCTGCCCGACCTCGACGGTGACGGCCTGCCCGACATCCCCACCACCGGTGTCGCCGCCGAGGAGCGTATGATCCGTGCGCCCAGCCTGCATCCGGCCGAGCTGTTTCGCCTGGCCGGGGCGATGCAGTGGGGCGCCAGTGCGGTGATCCTGGCCTGCGTGCTGCTGATCCTCTGGCTGCTGACTCGCCCGTTGCGCCGCAAACGTCAACAGACCCTGGGGAGCGCCGAAAAGAGCAGTCATTGACTCGCTACGCTCGCCCGAAGGGGAACCACCCTGAATCTGCAGGCTTTCCGCGAACTACCTGTACTCCCGCCTTCGCGGGAGTGACGATGAGTGGTTTCAGGGCATTCCCAGGGAAACGCCGAAAAAACCGTCTTTACTCGCTGCGCTCGCTCTGTTCGGGCCGCACTGAAGTGTGCTCAACGCAAGCGCCGCCCAGGCTCGGCGCGCCCCGTGATCATCAACCTGCACAACCTTGCCAAGCCCAGCCTGCCTCCGTATGGTGCAAAGCCGTCTGATTCGGAAGCTATGCAATGATCGTTCAGCACTGTCCGCAAGAGGCCTCCACACCTGGCGCAGCGTCTGCCTCATGAACGCACTCAACCATTCGCGCTCGCTGGCGCTGTTCGGCCTGCTGCTGGCCAACCTCTGCTGGTCCGGCAACGCTCTGGTGGCGCGTGCCTTTGCCGGGGAAATCGCGCCGTTCACCCTGTCGTTCTGGCGCTGGTGCCTGGCGCTGGCGCTGCTGCTGCCTTTCGTCGCGTTGCCACTGTGGCGCCACCGCACGGCCCTGTGCCACGCTGGCTGGCGCCTGCTGGTGCTTGGCGGCCTGGGCATAGCCGGCTACAACTCGCTGCTCTACAGCGCGGCGCAGACGACGGCCGCCATCAATATCTCGCTGGTCAACACCTGCCTGCCGCTGGTGACCTTCATCGGTGCCGGCCTGCTGCTCAACGAATGGCCGGCGCGGCGCGCCTGGTGGGGTATGGGCGTTGCCGTCGTTGGCCTGGCGGTGCTGATCAGTCATGGCCAGTGGAGCCGCATCGCCAGCCTGTCATTCAACCGGGGCGACCTGATCATGCTGCTGGCCGTGGTGGACTGGGCGCTGTACTCGTTGCTGCTGCGGCGCTGGGCGGCCTACCTGCAACCCATCCGCCGCTGGCGCTGCTGGGTATTTTCATCATCCTCGGCGTGCCGCTGATCCTGCCGTTCTATCTGTACGAGCTGAGCCAGGGTGCGCACCTGGTGATCAACACTGCCAACCTCTCGGCCATCGGCTACACCGCCGTGTTCGCCTCGCTGCTGGCCTACCTGGCCTGGAACCACGGCATCCGCGTGATCGGCGCGGCCAAGGCCGCCCTGACCAACTACCTGATGCCGGTATTCACTGCGCTGCTGGGCTGGGTGCTGCTGAACGAAAGCCTGGAGGTCTACCACTGGATCGGCGCCGCGATGATCTTCGGCGGGTTGCTGGTGGCCACGCGGCCTGGCAGGAGCGCCTAGCCGCGCAGGGTGGATCATGCTTCACCGATCCACCTTTCAACGCCGACGGATGAAAAGGCACCATCCATCCTGCGGCGAAGCTTCTATCTCCTCACTCCGGCTTCAGCATCACGAACGCCTCACCGCCCTCGCGGTCGTGCATCAGGATGAACGACTGCCCGCCGATCATCATCTTCACCGGCACCTTGCGCGGCACCGTGGTGCCGGCACTCACCGCAGCGGCCGTCAGCAGCTGGCTGGTCAGCGTCTCGTCCTGTTGCGGCTCGCTGGTCACCACACACTCGCGGCTCACCTTCACCTGAATGCTCAGGCTCTTGTCCGCATTGAAGCCGATCGTGGCGAAACCCATGTCGGTCACCTCGGCAATGCCATGCTGGCGCGCGACCTGATGCGCTTCGGCAAAGCTCGGCGCTGTCTGCAGGCAGATATCGCGAAACGCCTGCACCACCGGCGAGGTGATCGGCACGGGTGGTTGCGAGCCCAGGTTGGCGCAGGCGCCGAGCAGGCTGCAACTGACAAGCAGAGCGAACGTCTTCATCACATCTTCCTTAATGAGTGTTTGGATCAGGGTTGCTGGCAAAGATCATGCCCCAGCAACTGCGAGGCCAGCCCCTTGGCCAGATAGGTTTCCACCACGCGACCATCGGCGCACTCGGTCTTGTGACCGATGGCAACGCCGATGGAAAGCAGGACGAACAGCGCCAGGCCGATATTCTGGATGGGCGTCATGACAAGGCTCTTCACGAAAACAATCGAGCAGAATGAAGAGCCGGGCAGTGGATGGCAAGTACCATCCTCGACCCTCCGAGTGCCCTGTGAATGGAAGGGTAGGGCAGGGCGTCAGGGCAGGTTGATCGACATGCCGCCCAGCGCCACCCTGGCGAGGATCATCCAGGCAAGCGTGCCGAGGATTCCCAGCACGCTGTAGCCGACGACGATGCCGATCGCGATCTGCTTCCATAGCCCGGCGTGGCGGTTGGGTTCGCTCCGGTAGTGGGTGGGCATGTCGCGCTCGGCACGCAAATCGTCGAAGTCGTCTCTTGCTCTCAAGGTGCTCTCCTGGAGCCAAGGCCAGCGCGCGGCGGCGCTGATGCCTGGCAGGGGGCGAATTTTCCTGCATCGCCCAACAGCCCCGCAAGCACCGTCCGAGCCATTGAGAGGTGAGCCGCAGGCTCAGAAACGAGCGATTGAGCGATCTGCCGGCAGCGAAGCCTAACCGCTTGATAAAACGTAAATTTATCGATGATCTGGGGTTGACAGCGCCATACGAGACGCGGAAAATGCGCGCCGTTGGCTACATAGCTCAGTCGGTTAGAGCGCAGCATTCATAATGCTGATGTCCCAGGTTCAAGTCCCGGTGTAGCCACCATATTTATCAAAGGGTTAGCTTCGGCTAGCCCTTTGTCGTTTCTGGGGTAGTGACTACACCCTGTCTACGCTTCAGCGGCACCACTGCTGCTCGCACGGAACGCCGTCCCGGTTGCCATCCATCCTCGTGCCAAGGCAATTGTTCAAAAAGAAGGTAGCTTCTTCACAAGATCTCATCTGTGAACAATGAGTGCGACCATCGCAGCGATACTTCGCCGCCTGCTGTGAATCTTGAGCGGCGGACATAGGAGACGAAGATAAAGAGCTGCCCGAACTGAAAGGTGGTAACAGGCTATTAAACGAGAAGCCTTCCGATGGCTGCTTGATTATCGGCTCGTTCAGCAATGTGCCATCGTCAGAAGTATTGGTAATCACTGGGCTTGCAGGTTGGTTGAAATAGAAGTGCCATATCGTAAAGCCGACAGCTAGCAACACAATCCATTTTTTCATTGCACACTCCTTACCCGGGCTAGACGTTCCAGGGATCTACCAGGGCAACGCCCAGGGTTTCGAAGTGGCGAATATTGCGAGTTGCGATCACGGCTTCATGTAGCCGACCAATTGCAGCGATCTGCGCGTCGGCCATGTCAACTACTCGCCCTTTCGCCTCGGTTTCCGCGGCTGTCTCTGCGTAGTACACAGCGGCATCTGCATCGAACGGCAGGATGTTGTCTGCGAAGTCCTCATCGAACATGACCGAGGCTATATCGAGCAATCCTTGCTTGCGCTTCCCATCCGGCATCTTGGCTATGCCATAGAGAATTTCCGCAACGGTGATCGAGGTGATTACCAGATCCCCGGCAGGCTGAGCGTCAACCCACTCCAGAACCTGAGGGGCAGGTTTGGCACGCATGAGTTCCGACAGCACGTTGGTATCAAGCAGGATCATTAATCGAAGCTCGCGGCTCGGGCTTTGGTGGTGCGTTCTGGCAGCTCAAGGTCAGCCCCACCGACAGCGGCAAAGCGAGAGTGAATACGACTGCCCAGGCCCCCACGCTTTTCTTGGCGTGAAAGAGCCTGCCGAATGATGAATCGGACTTCTTCTTCCATCGAGCGACCGTGGCTTGCCGCGACAATACGCAGTTGGGCTTTCAAGTCGTCGTCGAGGTTTCGAATAGTGATAGCGGCCATGGCTACCTCCTGTGGATTCAGTGCAATCATTGATAGCATACAGGCACGCAAGTTACACGCATACCACGGCATGGCCGCTCTGATTGAGAGGGGAGAGCCTAAGCGCCGACTCCAGATGATCAGGCGACAGTGCGCATAGCGCATGGTCATCGTGATGGGCGAGTGTCCGAGAATGCGCTGCAAGCCCAGAATGTCACCCCCACCCATCATGTAATGGCTCGCGAAGGTGTGACGCAGGATGTGGGTCATCTGACCAGGCGTGTGGAAGCCACAACGCTGGTAAGCCGATCGGAATGCCGACCGGCAGGGCATGAACAGCCGGCCATTCCCAGGCATACTGGTCTGTCCCGGTGTAGCCACCATAAATTTCAAGGGGTTAGCGCAAGCTAGCCCTTTTTATTTGGGCTGGTGTCCCCGAACTGTCCCTTTCTTGTCCCGGCCTAGACGATAGGCTTGCCGACACAGCGTTCGAATATCTCAGTCATTGCCCGGTAGTCGCAGATCACTGCGTCTATATTCGCCTGGATCCATTCCCCTTCTTCGACCGCCCACCAACTGATCTCATAGCCCGCGTTGATGACGATGTGCTCGAACAGGATTCGCTGTGCCCGACCGTTACCCTCACGGAAAGGGTGGATCATGTTCAGATCGCCATAGAGTTCGGCTGCTGCTGTAACCAGCTCAGCGCGAGACAGGCCTTCAAACCAGCCAGCATCGGCTAGCTGCTTGAACAGCTTGGCTGATTCGACCTCGATGCGAGCGAGATTGCAGACGTGCGTGGAGCCTTTGGATATGTCGACGGTGCGCAGCTCTCCGGCCCAGTCGTAGACGTCAGCGAACAGCTGTCGGTGAATCTGCTGGAGGTAGGGAAGATCGTAGGGAGGAAGGTCGAAGTCGATCTTGCTGGCTGCAATCTCGGAGAGGGTACGCTCTGCTTCATTGAGCGCTTCGTCATTGGTCAGGCCGAGACGGTTGCGGAGAACTGGTGAGCCTGGATAGCAGTCTGGGTCTTGGCCTGTGCCGTATTTGTCGCGCATCAGGCCTGCCGGGAACGTAACTCGCTCAGCGCGGCCTCACGGGTTGGGAGCTTGCGCTCAGCATCGGCGGCAGTAACCTGAAAACCTTCCAGACGCAGGCTGGCGGCGTAGTTGGACTGACGTGCCTTGGCGCAATAAGCCTTCTTGGCCTGCAGGGATGGGCTTGGCATGGTGGCTACCTCTCTTGCATGACGTCGCTCATTATAGCGGAAGCCCCTAGGTAGCGTCTTGCAGCAACGCCAGCGGCGAATGGGTCAGGGCAGTGGCAAAGTGATCAGGCGCAAGGTGTGAATAGCGCATGGTCATCTTGATGTCGCTATGGCCCAGGAGGCGTTGAACGGTGACGATGTTCCCGCCTTGCATCATGTAGTGGCTGGCGAAGGTGTGGCGCAGGATGTGGGTGATCTGCCCTGGCGTATGCAGGCCGGTGCGCTCGTAGGCCTTGCGGAAGGCTGACCGGCAGGAGCTGAACAGCTTGCCGTTTTCAGGGTAGCCCCGCGACAGAATGAGCGTCTCCAGCTCGGCCGGGATCGGCACCGAACGACTCTTGCCATTCCTGGTACGCACGAAGCGCACCTGGTTCAGGGGGTGGCAAACGAGCTACGGGTCACCTGGATGTATGTCCGTTTTCAGGAACCATCGTAGATATCCAGTGAAAGTGATATGCCTCGCTCACCCAGTAGTTTGAGGGTGGAGGGGGAGATATCCATACCTTCGTTACTTTCCTTCAGGAACAGGCCGCAAAAAATGTCGCAACGGTAGGTAGTCGATACCTCGCCCCAGATATCGAGGTCGTCTGTCAGTTGGTCGAGTATCTCTCTGACCTGGCCATCAAGGTTTTCAGGTTCGCACGCGTGCGTGGCCAGAGACCAATGACCGGATGCTCTCGTTACCTCCCGGTCTACCGTTTTGCTTGTGAACACGTCACCTTTCGTATACATGGTTGTCCCGTCTCGGCCGAGAAGTTTCGATATCTCGGACGGGATCAGGCTTTCACCCATTATTCTCAATGAGGCTCGTGAACGGCTTACTTGTGCCATGGGCTGGCTCTATCTGCTTATACGATGGGCGAGTATAGAGCGCTGAAGCGCTATTGCTATTGAGCGATGCTGGGTTGATGGTGCAGGAACATCACCAGATTCCTGATCGAAGTGACCTTGTTGAAGAACGGGTTTGTTTCGGGGTGTTCAACATCGATGCCTAGACGATCAGCGAGTCTCCAATAGATTTCGTCCAGATCGTCAGGGGAGAAACCATAGGCTTTTGCCAGATGATCATCAGCGTGTAGCGGGAATGGTTTGCCGTGGTAGTTGCCCAGGTACTGCTGCACTTCATTCCAGACCTCCCGAATGATGGCTGTATCTATCGCTCGGTAATCGAATGACCTGGCAAATTCGCAGATGTTGGGAGCGCCTCGTTCACGCGATAACCGTGCAAGCCTCATATGATCGATGATGGCTTGCGCCACCATGACAAAGGCAATCGGAACGAGGAAAAACAAGACTTCCATTGTTCAACCCTACATGTCGGACACGTCAGATTCATGGTGGTGTTACCCCTGTATCGCCTGCTTTTGCTGCCTCGACGGAGCCTGAGGCAAGCCTGCTCAGGTTCTACCGGTCAGACAGTTCGCCAGGCTGGAGCCTGCTGCATCAGCCTCTTCTTTCGAGCTGAATTTACTTCCAGGGTACCGAGATTTGAGTGCAGACACGCAGCGCTCGATGCTGGCGGTGAACTGGCTGTTGCATTCTGCGCTGGTCATTTTCTGGTAATCCAGCATGCCTTGATGGCTGCACATCTCGGTCTGTTTGCTGAGTATGATATTGATCATGTGTTCGTGCTTGAGCAGGCTGTTTTTTTGATAGTAATAGTATCCGCCTATCAGCACCGCCAATATAAGAATGTATTTCATATTGCTGTCTCGTGTGTGCAGGGAAGTGGGTGGGAATTCTGGTGAAGGGGCTACGGGTAGATGCCCTGGAATCCGGCGATGCTGAAGCCATTCATTCTCTTGTCGCCGACCAAGATGACCGGCACGCCATTGCCGCCAATCGAGTCGTAGGCTTGGCGGGCGCGCTGGTCTTTCTCGATATCGTATTCGACGAAGCGGATGCCGTTTTGCTGGAAGTACTGGCGGGCCTGCTTGCAGTAGCCGCACCAGACAGCGGAATACATGACGACTCGCTTTGATTCGGCGCCCTGCACTGGAGTGATGGCTTCATAGCTGACGCTCTCATAGGAATTGACCTTGATCGAGAGCAACTCGGCGTTGTCCTTGTCCTGTGGCTTGTCACCGAAATGAACGCGCCCATGCTCATCCGTCCATTTGTAGATCTCGGCGGAGCAGAGCAGCGGCAGGGTGGCGATCAGGGCGAGGATGAGTCGGGTCATGCGGTCAGCGTCCATGCAGGGGAGGGCGTGCTGGCTGTAGCATTCGCGCCACGGTTCAGGCGCACGGGATGCCCCCTTACGGGCGCAAAATACCACGCAATGGATACTGGCCAATAGCTTTCATGGAAGAAGCTCCGTTTTGCCCCTTTCAGTCGCCCCTGGGGCGAAGCGGGTTCAATGTCGCCTCGCGTGAAGGCAGTAGACTTTCGTGATCCGAAAGACGCTACCTGTATCGACGGTGACAATCGCTGTAGCGATCAAGCGAGCGCCAGTTTGCCAAGCTGCGTCAGGTTCACGTGCTGACGAGCGATCCACAGATCATGGCCAGCCAGCTTTTGCCGTTCACCATGATCGACCAGCGCCCACGCATTTCTCCCTTGAGCGGGTGCGAGCGAAAGCCAGGGATATCCATGTCATCTATAGCCATAGGGGAGGCAGCGCTGCCAGCTGCATTCGTAATCGCCTGGAGTGGGCTGCTGCACCAATCTGGTTGGCTTCGCCGGCCTGTGCGAGGAGGTCATCGATATCGGCTCGAACGGTTGTCCCGCCGCGCCGCGTACGTACGGTTTCAGCCAGGCAGGTGTCGTCGAGTATCTCCTGCATGGCTTCGTATCGCGAAGGAGGGACTGCATGGAACGCAGGCACGTTACGATCGAGGATCACCACCGTCTCACTACCGCCTTCGCGGATGATGCCCATAGGGTCTTTGTTGAAGTCAGCCAGCGATGCGGCTGTAGCGGCCAGTATTCCTCAGGTCGTGGCTCTGGGCCGTTCATTGAGGAGCGCTTCACGCCGTATCTGCCGCACGTCCTCTGCCATCGAGCGTCCGTTGCGGGTTGCCTGGGCGCGTAAATGTTACTTGAGGTCGGCATCCAGGCTGCGAATGGCCAGGCTGGCCATCAGCGCCACCAGCGATCGAGCAGGGCGCGCAACGAACGCTCGCCGGTTGCCGGCGGAGTGGCGAAGCGGGGCATATCGCGCAGGGCGATCCACAGGTCGCCCTGCCACTCCAGCAGGCTGATGCGCTGGTGATCCCAGGCCATCAGGGTGCGCCTGGGTTCCTGCGGGCGATCTTCCCAGGCATCGCGCAGGGCGGGCAGGGCTTCGTGGGTAAGCCAGCGGCGCAGATTGCGATTCTCGGGATGGCCGAAACGGCACAGGGCACGGTAAAGCGCGGATTCGCTGAGCACCTCAACAGATTCCAAATCTCCGTGGCGGGTACAGAACGTCACGGTGCGCACCTGGTCGTCATCCATCAGCCGACAGATTCTCTCCGGGTGGCGATGCCCCATCAACAGGCCGAACTCCTTGGCACAGACCCAGGGTTGTCGGTCGATCATCACGCCACGCAGGGGGCGGTTGTGGCGCATCAGCAGCAAGGGGCAATGACTTTGTTCCATAACGGTCTCCATCGGTTCATGCATATCGGTAAGAACCCTGACCGTCGAGCAGATTGATCGTGTGACGATGACCGACTTTCACGTTCGGCAGGGCATGGCCTTCCATCCTGCCGCGCAGCACGCCTTCGGTGATTTGCTCCATGCCCAGGAGCTGAGCCAGCACGTATTTCGTGCAGAGCGGTGCGTCGCGGAAATCCGTTACGCGTTGGGCGTCTCCCGAAATCGAAAGCCCCACTACACCAGACTGTTCCATAGCTGTACCTTATGGTTCGCCAATGACGGCAAATCATATGGATTTGCCATATGTGCAAGCCGTAAGGGCAATTTGTGGTTTTGTACATATGACATGCCATAAATATTTGTGATGACGGGGAAGTTGTCTGATAGAGCCCTTCAACTGATCAACGCTGCGAGCTTGGTCGAGCTTTCAAAGGCTGGAGAGACCGACTACCCGCGCAGGGTGAACATCAAGCGGGGGAGAGCGCGCGTCGGTGCGGATGAGATCGAGATACTAGGGAAGCTCTACCCTAGCTATAGGTGGTGGTTGCTTACTGGCGAAGTGATACCAGAGAATGGCCAAACGAGCCCCGCCTATGACGAAGCCAACCGAAACTTGGCCAATCCAAACGCGGGATAGCGATAACTAAAGAGGCTGCTCGACGCTGGTACGCCCGCAAGATGAGAGACAAGGAATGGTCAAACTAAAAGATATAAATAAATTCGTCGCTGTCGATCTTGATGATTACAAGCAATGCCTAGATTCAGTAGAGCATTCTCAGAATATATGTAACTTAAAAGCAAAGCTAAGATTCCATCATCTAAAATTTGATGGGAACGGGCGGCCTATGTCAAAAGCTCTGGCTGAGCTTTTATATCAATACATAATCCACTATTGCATAGCTGCCAAAAATAGACCGTCCGCTATTACAGCAAAAGAGTCTGCTCAGCTAATAAAGGAAGCACGTAAGCTTTTTCGTCATCCAGACATAACAGATGATAGCCCAGATAAAACCGGTGAGGCTGGAGAGGCGCTGCTCTTCTTTTTGATGGAGTCAATAATTCAGGCTCCACAAATAGTTTCCAAGATGGAGCTAAAAACAAACAGAAAACTTGAGGCAAACGGCTCCGACGGTATTCACGCAAGGTGGAATGAAGAGGATGAAATCGTAGATTTTTATTTTGGCGAATCAAAGTTATATAGAAAAATAGACGATGCTATTACCTCTGCGATAAAAAGTATTGAGAGTTTTCATGCCGATGAAATTTACAAGCATGAGTTCACAATGATAACAAAGCATTTTAAGTATGCAGATGCAGAAGTTCAGAAGGCAGTCACTGAACATATTAAGCTTGGAGAGCCTGGGCCTGGCGCACGAGTCAATCATGCGTGCCTAATTGGCTACAATTGGGATGCATACGAGAATAAAAATAATAAAAGTAGCAGGGAGCTTGCTCAAGAGTTTAAAGAGAAGCTCGTGTGTGAGGCTCCAAGTATCGCGGCTCAGTTAGATAAGAAGTTAGAAGGATTCTCAAGAAAACATCTTTGCCTGGATGTGTTTTTTATACCATTCCCATCGGTGCAAGATTTCAGAAACGAATTTAATGAAGCGTTAGACTGATATGGATATCAATATAGAAGATTTTCAGCATGATATTAATCGACTTTTTGTTTGCAGTACTCTGTATTTGCTTCCCTCAAACGTAGGGGCAAAAAATATATCATCGGCTGAATCGAAAAGGCTTATTGGTATTGCATCTATTTTATCTATATCAGACGATCCTGATGAATTGTCTCTTGCATACGAAATAATCAGTCGGTTAGTGGAGTGTGAATCGGATGATAAAGAGAAAATAGCTCAGGCGGCGGACATAATTCTTTCGAGGATTGGCAATTTTCCAGGGCGAGAACTCCTTCGAAGGCGCTACAAAAGTCTTGAAGATTTTTCGCCGGCCCTAGCGTTATCTTTAGAACGGTTGGCGAGGAGATTGAGAATACGACAGATGAAGGAATAACGCTGACGGATTTTCAACATAGGTTTTATACAAATCTTGAAACCCAGAAATCGTTAAGTATTTCTGCGCCTACTTCTGCAGGGAAGTCTTTTATACTCAATCTCGACTTGATTAGACGGCTTGGAGCTGGGAAGGAGCAAAATATTGTATACATTGTTCCTACCAGGGCGCTAATTTCTGAGGTTTCAGCTCGAATAAGAAAAACTATAAAGTCTAGAGAGATTACTGGTGCGGTTGTAAGAACGGCCCCATTCCCTATAAAAGACAGCGCTCAAGTAAAAAATATTATCTATGTTTTAACTCCAGAGCGTCTGTTAAGCCTTCTTAAACCTGAAAATAATACGAAGAGAATTACGTCAATATTTATTGATGAGGCTCATGAGATACAAAAAGGCAACAGAGGTATAACATTGCAAAGCGCCGTAGACCTAGCGCTGAGCTTGCACCCTTACGCCTCGGTCTTGTTCGCGAGTCCCCTCATAAGCAATCCGGGGTATTTTTTAAGTTTGTTCGGGCGACAAGACTCTGGGTTGTTCTTTACAGAGACAATATCACCTGTTTCTCAAAACGTATTACTAATATCTGGGGTAAATAGGCAGCCTTCTAAGGTCGGGGTGTCTTTGTTGGCTGCTAATAGAGTAATTGATCTTGGTGTATCGTCACTTAGTTTTAGTTTTAGAGGGGGAAGTCATATCAGAGAGCGATGTTCGCCAATGAGATAACCTTGGATAAAGAGTCTACCATTATCTTTGCCAATGGGCCCGGTGAGGCCGAAGCTGTTGCTGGGGAGTTGATCGAAATAAATAGAGGGTTTTCTGTATCGGATGAAGTAAGAGATTTTATTAACTTTATTCGGTCGGAGGTGCATGAGGAATATCCGCTGGCACAAACACTAGAATATGGTGTGGCGGTGCATTATGGTGATATGCCTTCGATTGTTAGAGCAGGCGTAGAAGAGCTTTTAAATCAGGTAACATTCGCTTTCTATGTTGCACAAGTACTTTGCTTCAAGGTGTTAATTTACCTGCAAAGCACATCGTCATAGAAAATCCTTACAGTGGAAATAATCCGATGTCGAGGTCGGACTTTCTAAACCTGTCTGGAAGAGCGGGCAGGCTCCTGCAAGAGTTTCATGGAAATATATGGTGTATAAGGCCAAGTGACTGGAGTGAAGAGTCTTATACTGGCGAAAAATTGCAAGAGATTAAGTCGTCAATGTCCAAGATAATGGATGATGGCGGGAAGGTTATTGAGGAGCTAATCTCAGGGAATATTGATTCAGAGTATAAAAGTCTTGCAGAGGCTGGTTTTAGTCGCCTCTATCAAGAGACTATGGTTAAGGGTGAAGAGGAGGTTCTTTTAAAGTATGAGACAAAAGATAACTCCGAGGTTTTGCTCAAAAATATAGAGCATGTAAAAAGTCTTTCCATTACTTTGCCGCAGGAAATACTTGATTCACATAGTAGTTTGAGACCCGATCACCTGCAAAATTTATATGATAAGCTTTCTGGTGCGATTTATACGGAGGAGTTTTCATTGGTTAACCCTTTTGTAAAGGGTGGATATGAGCGGATGAGTAATGCTATAGATATAATATCTGAGGTATTTGGTTGGGCAGAGAATCAGAAGTTCAGAAATGCAGTGACTTACATAGCCCATCAATGGGCTATAGGTACATCTATAGCGACGCTTATAAAGGATCGAGTTAATTATGTAAGGCGTGAGGAGGAGCCGGAAAGTACCTCTTCAGTTATTAGGAAGTTGTTAAAATTAATTGAGACGGAGATAAGGTTTAAGCTTGTTAAGTACTTTAGTGCTTTTGAAGATGTAATAAAGCATTGCCTTGTTGAGAAAGGCTTTGAAGAGCGGGATGCAAAGCAAGCTGCCTACCATACATTTTTAGAATTTGGGTCGTGTTCTACGATTGAGTTGAGCTTAATGTCGCTAGGTTTTTCAAGGTTTACTGCTTTAAGGTTGAGGCGTGCTATTAATTGGGGTGAGGCTGAAGATATTGAGGACTATTTGCTTGTGCTTTCAAAAGTTGATATATCATCGTTAAAAATGCCAAAAGTTTGCATTAAAGAGATAAGCGATATCCTTGGGCAACAGTGAACTTACGTTGAGCAACACCTGATTCGGCTTTGAATTTTAGGTGACTACAAACGGCGTTTTTCTTGGAGAAGAGTGTGATGTTGAGGGGCGGGAATGGCTATGGCCCTTCATTTATGGGGCTTTCTGGCTCAGTCGGGCGGTTCGTAACGGATTCATAATGCCCAGCCTGGCCAAACCGCCACCCAGAAATTCCATACTCCCAAAAACAACAAAACCCCGCCAAGGCGGGGTTTTGTTTATGCGCTATCTACAACGATCAAACGTTAAACCAGAAATCTGTCCGTAAAGCGTTTATGGATGCGGAATTACCCCTGTTGTCACTCATCTTGTAGTCACTTCCATATACACTTTGGCCGCTGCTACCCGGAGCGAAGCCCGCGCATCGCTTGCCTGGCCCGCATCGCTGCTGTCGGATTTTTTGCTGCAAAAATTCCCTTCTGGGAATCCGTGACCGCTGCCGGGTCGCCGCCTGAAACTTCCTGCATCGACTTTCAATGTGCAGGAGGTGGGGACGATGAAAATTCTACGCCGCAAGGCCGTCTGCGAAAAGCTTGGCGGCATCAATGACGTAACGCTCTGGCGGATCACACGCGATGATCCGACATTCCCGGTATGCATCCAGATCAACAAGCGGGTTGTCGGATGGCTGGAACACGAGATTGATACCTGGCTCGGACAGAAGGCCGCTGCCGCCCGCACCGCCAACAACAACGCTGTCCATCCCTGATCGCTGCGATCCCGCCGGTCGAGGGTCAGGATTTGACGATGCGCAGCGTGGGCAATTTGCTGGACGCTGGTGTGGCAAAAGCCACGCTCAAGCGCGATCCGCTGGAGCGGATCAGGCAGAATGCCGCCGAGGTGGCGAAGCAGGCGGAGCAGCACGACGCCGCCCAAGTATTGACTCCGCGGGTACGCCACCTGATCGACGAAGCCGTGGAGCTGGAGGTCGAGCAGGCCCGCAGCGCAGGCGCGACAGGCTACATCGCGCACTTTCTGGCGCAGGCCACGCTTCCTCATACAGACCCCAAGAGCAACTACTTTGAACGCGGCACAGGCAAGCTGACCCTCTCCATCACAGCTAACCCCAAACATGGCGTGCCCTATGGCGGTCTGCCGCGCCTGCTGTTGGCGTGGATGTGTACCGAGGCCGTCCGCACAGGCAGTCCGGAGCTATCGCTGGGGCGCTCACAGGCGGAATTTCTGGAAAAGCTCGACCTGTACAACGATGGCCGGTACATCGCCAGAGTGCGTGACCAGAGCTTGCGGCTAGTCCGCTCGCTGATCTCCGTCAGCGGCGCGGACGGGGATGCACTGGGTATCGAAAACATCCTGATCGCCAAACGGGCATTTCTCTTCTGGAACGCCCGCGACACTGAGCAGCCCGCACTGTGGGACAGCTCAATCACCCTCAGTACGGACTTCTTCGAGAGCCTGACCCATGCTCCGGTGCCGATCAGAATGGAGGCGCTTCAAGCGCTCAAGAAGTCGCCTCTGGCGATGGATATCTACACATGGCTGGTCTACCGCATGTTCAGTCTGAACGTGGCGACAATCAAGGGCGGCAAGCGGCTTGCTCAGGTGCCTTGGGCTGGCTTGATGAGGCAGTTCGGCTCTGGCTATGCGAATACTCCTAAGGGGCTGGCCAACTTCAAGACCAATTTCCGCCTCCGGCTAAATGAAGCGCTGCTGTTCTATCCCGAGGCTCGGAACCACATCGAGGAAACGAAAGACCACCTGATCCTCACCCCTGCACGCCTACATATCGCAGCGACCAAGAGGAGAGGATAAGCCTGTGGGCTTTTCGGGTTGTCCACGTGACATCACTAGTAAGGCTGAAACCCTTGCCAGAGCTGGCTTTGGTGCCATTTCTGCAAGTTGTCCACGTGACATTGCTAGTCATCGGTACGTGACATCGCTAGCCGTTTTACGTGACATCGCTAGTCACGGCCGACGTGCGGAATCGCCTGTAAACCCCACTGGGACGGGGATTCAGCGAAATGGAGAGACCGCCCCTAGTAGTTCTGCTTTTAGGCTTTTCTAGTATTTATAGAAAACCTAGTAGCTGCCGCTCTTCGGCTGTGGGCAATCCTTCGCACCCTCCGGTAGCTGCGCGGCTACTCGTTATTTAAAAGGGTATCCGGATTTTTTGGTTGATTGGCTCATATCATGATGACGGAACCAACCATCAGCTCAGCGGATTACCTGGTTGATGACGACTCTTCTTCACGGCCCCTGCAAGTTTGCAGCAACGCCCAGGTTCGCATGCCGAGATACGCAGTGAGGCTTCGCGATCAACACACCATGCATTCACAATGTCACTGCAAGATTCGGCATGTCTCTGCTCAGTCCTTACGGCCTGAGCTAGCCCTATACAGCTGTTGTTTGCTCTCCTCGCTGATCCCCGTCAGGATGCCGCAGGCATTGATCTCCCGACCCTCGTTGCAACTCGCCCTCAGTGAAACGAGTTGTTGCTCAAGCGCTTGCAGAGCAGTTATCTGCGACCGCACATGAGAGATGTGGTCATCGAGCATGGCGTTGACGGCGGTACAGGGCTGGCGAGGGTCGTCCTGATAGCTCTGTAGCTCGCGAATCTCTGTCAGTGACATATCCAGAATTCGGCAGCGGCGGATAAAGGCAAGCCACTCGCCATGCTTCTCGGTATAGACACGGTAACCATTCTCCTGCCGTTCTGGCGGCGGCAACAGGCCCTGCTGCTCATAGAAGCGGATCGTCTGCGTGTCGATACCCGCTATCTGGGCTAACTGACCAATGCGCATCAGGCTTACTCCTCAACGGATCATCTGTCCCATTGACCTTATAGTAGCTATATAGTTTTTAATACTAGCAATCTATGTTGGTTAACTGGAGCCGTATCGTGAGTAAAGCCTGTGGTGGCCCATGTAGCTGCGATGCAACGCCTGCAGCGGATACCGATATGCCGGTCTCCTCCGAAGCGTCAGGGGAATGGGTCAGCGTGTATGCTGTGCCGAAGATGGATTGTCCCTCAGAAGAACGGATGATCCGCTTGGCGCTGAACGGCTTTGATGAGATTCGAACGCTGTCCTTCGACTTGTCGAACCGCCGATTGGAGGTCGTGCATGACGGCGAGGCTGAGCCCATTACCGCGAAACTGGCGACCTTGGGGCTAGGCGCCTCTCTTCAGGAAACCGTCATTGCCGACCCAGAGACGATCAAGGCCGCTGAGAGCTCGGCAGTCTCTGCTACGCAGGAGTCAGGCACTCTGCGCGTGTTGCTCGGTATCAATGCGATCATGTTCGTGGTGGAAATGACTGCTGGCCTGATCGCCCAGTCTACCGGCCTGATCGCTGATTCCCTGGATATGTTTGCCGATGCAGCCGTCTATGGCCTGGCTCTCTATGCCGTAGGGCGCAGTGCGAAAATGCAGGTACGTGCCGCGCATCTGGCAGGGGTACTGCAACTGATTTTGGCTATCGGCGTACTCGTCGAGGTGGTGCGACGCTTTGTTTTCGGTAGTGAGCCTGAATCGCTGATGATGATGGCGATCGCCTTCGTCGCGTTGATCGCCAATACCGGTTGCCTGCTGTTGATATCCAAGCACCGCGAAGGCGGCGCGCATATGAAGGCAAGCTGGATATTCTCGGCCAATGATGTGGTGATCAACATGGGCGTCATCGCCGCCGGTGCCTTGGTCGCCTGGACGGGGTCCAGCTACCCTGACCTGATTATCGGTACCATCGTGGGCCTGATCGTCCTCAACGGCGCTCGGCGCATCCTGGCGCTCAAGGGGTGAGGCTGCACGGTACGCAGCTATCGATGCCTGGGACACTTGATCGAAGTGGCTGTACAAGCGCGCTAGGCCTGAACGACAGCATATAGCGCGAAGGCTCGGAGCCAGCAAGGTAGCGTATCTAGGAATCAACCAAGGAAGGAAGATGATGGATAGTATCTGGCTGGTACTCGGCCTGGCGCTGTTGCCCGCCTTAGGCAATTTTAGTGGTGGGCTCGCTGCGGAGGCCTCCCGAACTACCGGGCGCCGTCTCAATTACGCCCTTCACGGCGCTGCCGGCCTCGTCATTGCGGTGGTGGCGGTTGAAATCATGCCGCGCGTGCTAGAGAACCTCTCAGCCTGGGTAATCGCCCTCGCTTTCGCGCTGGGCGGCATTGCTTACGTAGGTATCGAGAAGCTCGTTGAGAGTCTCCAGAAGCGACAAGGCCAGCAGGGAGAAGGCGGTCAGACGAGTGTCTGGATGATCTATATCGCCGTATCCATCGACCTGTTCAGCGATGGCCTCCTGATCGGGGCGGGGTCGGCGGTCTCACCGTCGGTCGCGATAATCCTGGCGGCGGGTCAGGTTCTCGCCGATGTTCCTGAGGGCTTTGCGACGATCGCCACCATGAAAGATAAAGGAATCCCTCGTAGCAAGCGGATACTGCTCTCTGCTTCCTTCGCGATTCCTGTGCTCTCGGCAGCCGTCTTTGCTTACTTCGTACTCAGGAACCAGCCGGAGGCATTTAAGCTAGCGGCACTGACGTTCACGGCAGGCCTTCTCACGGTCGCTGCCATCGAAGATATGGTCTCCGAGGCTCACGAGAGCGGTGACGATACGCACATCTCACCGCTGGCTTTCATAGGCGGCTTCGTCCTGTTCGTTCTGGTATCAGCGGGCTTGGAAGGGGTGGTATCGCAAAGCTAACGTACTGCTCCCCAACACAGCCACTGTCGTGCTGGCCGAATACGAAGCAGCTCCCAGCTTACGGCGCACCTAGTCGAGTCCAGAAACATTCACTTTGCCACCCTGGCCAGCCGGCCGAATGAATTGACGCAGCTTGATTAAGCGGAGCAAGAAAGCATGAGCCACAGGGTTGATCCTGGATTCGGAGGCGAGAGAGCATTGGGTGATAAGTGCGCGCTACCCTCTAGCCTATACACGGGCGTGCGCTATAAGCCGCTTCTGACAGGGGGGATGGCTCTACTTGCTGGAGGCGCCATGCCGCTTGCCTTTGCCCCTGTGGGCTGGGCATGGCTTGCGGTGATCGCTCTGGCAACATTTTTTGTCCTGACCGCGCAGTCTTCAAGGCGTCAGGCGCTGTGGTCGGCCTACCTCTTTGGCCTTGGCTACTTCGGCGTGGGTGTCTCCTGGGTCTTTATCAGCATTAGCCAGTACGGCAATGGCCCCGTGGTGGCGGTGTTAGTCACGGCGGCCTTTGTCTCGCTGCTCGCCCTCTTTCCATGGGGCGTCGCGTACCTCGTGCGCTGCCTGCGCCCTGAGATGGATGCAATGGCACTCTGGCTAGGGCTACCTGCGGCATGGGTGCTGAGTGAATGGATGCGCACCTGGTTCTTGACCGGCTTTCCCTGGCTCTTCATTGGCTACAGCCAGACCGACACCACACTTGCCACTATCGCTCCCGTCTTTGGCGTGCTTGGCGTGAGTTTACTGGTGGCACTTCTCGCTGGCGGGCTTGCCTGGGTTGTCCAGGGGCCAAGCCTGCGCCGTGCTGCGGTAGTCGGTGCCGTGTTAGTCGCTACCCTCGCCGGCTTGCAACTGCTGGATCGTGAATGGACGCAGCCAGCCGCTGACCCGATCGATGTCGTCCTCTTGCAAGGAAACATCGCGCAAGACAAGAAATGGGTCCGAGATACCGGGACATCACACTTGAGCGCTATCAGGCGCTTACCGCGCAGCATCTCGGAGCCGATATCGTGATCTGGCCAGAAGCGGCAATCCCGATGCGGCATGACCAGGCCAAAGCATATCTTGCTGAGCTTGAGGCGTTAGCCGATCAGGCAGGCACATCGTTAATGATTGGCGTCCCGGTACGCGAGGCGGAGGGCCGTACCTACAACGCCGTGGTAAGCCTCTCCGATCCCTCAGGCTTCTACTACAAACGCCACCTGGTGCCCTTCGGTGAATATGTTCCGTTTCGGGATCTTTTGGGGTCGGCCCTCGACGTGCTCGGGGCGCCCATGTCCGACTTCACACCGGGACGGGAAGCGCACGTCCTGAATGCAGCAGGGGTGCCCGTAGGGGCACTCATCTGCTACGAGGCGGTCTTTGGTGCCGAAGTCACTGAGCTTCTGCCCGAAGCGCAGTTACTGGTGAATGTCAGCAACGATGCCTGGTTCGGCAGCTCGCTCGGCCCCTCCAGCATTTCCAGATGGCACGCATGCGTGCCATCGAAACCGGACGTGACCTTCTTCGAGCCACGAACACCGGTATCACAGCAGCCATCAATCATGAGGGCAAAGTGCTCAAGCGTGCTCCGCAGTTCGAAGTGGCCACCCTCAGCGCCGAAGTGACACCGCGAACTGGCGCGCCCCCTTATGTGCGCTGGCGGGATTGGCCTGTCCTTGGCCTGACCGCACTCGGACTCGGCCTGCTCCTGCTCCGTCGAATTCGTCGGCATCATCGGTTGGGTACATGACGCTTGTTATTTAGCAGCGAGCAAATTCTAGATTGGGTCAGGAGGAAGGGGATATGTCTACTTATGGCAGTCGGCTCGCAGAGAAAGCCCACGAGCCGGGAAAGGCGATGCGCTGGCTGTGGCTCTCGCTCCTGTTACTGTTTGTCGATCAGGCAAGCAAGTACCTTGCCAGCACCATGCTAGCGCATGGTGAAAGCGTGCCTGCCGCACCCTTCTTCAATTGGGATTCACCGCCACAATACGGGGGCGGCCTTCAGCTTTCTCGCGGATGTCGGCGGTTGGCAGCAGCCGCTTTTCATCGGACTGGCCCTGGTTATCTCGATATTACTGGTGTACTGGCTTTGGCGTTCACCACGCGTACTGAGTTATCGGCTCGCCCTCAGTGCGATCCTCGGCGGCGCGTTGGGCAATGTCGCAGATCGCTTGCGGTTAGGCTACGTAGAGGATTTTCTCGATTTTCACTATGCCCAGTGGCACTGGCCATCGTTCAACCTAGCGGACGTATGGATCTTCCTCGGTGTCGCCCTCTTTATTTGGGCGGAAATACGACATCAACCAGGCAGCCGCCGCCGCTGAATCGCCTAGCGTCTTCGCTATCGCATGCTTGACTTCCGGAATAGGCGCGTCCTGGGCCTTGATAAGGCGGCACGCCTTCATGAGCCAGCTGTACGTTCCTGATGCACGACTGCTGCCAAGGGCTCTGCTGCATCCTAACCAATCTGGAAGAGCGCACCCTGCTGGACCTGCTACCCGGTCGTCAGCAAGAGAGGGTGACAAGACGCCTCATGAGCATGGCCAACCGCCACCAGGTCGAGATCGTCAGCATGGACATGTGGAAGCCCTACCGCCGCGCCTTCCAGACGGTGCTGCCACAGGCCCGTATCGTGGTCGATAAGTTCCACGTCGTGCGCATGGCCAACGAGGCCTTAGAGAAGATCCGCAAAGGCCTAAGGAAGGAGTTGAAGCCCAATCAGCGCCGGACCCTCAAAGGTGACCGGAAAATCCTGCTGAAGCGCGCTCACGACGTTTCAGACCGCGAACGGCTCATCATGGAGACCTGGACAGGAGCATTCCCCCCAGCTCTTGGCGGCTTACGAGCACAAGGAGCGCTTCTACCATATCTGGGACTGTACCAATCGGCGTGGTGCCGAACAGGCTCTCGCCACCTGGATTGACAACATCCCTCAGGGGCAGAAGGAGGTTTGGAAGGATCTCGTCAGCGCCGTCAGTGGCTGGCGTGAAGAGATGCTGACCTACTTTGAGACCGACATCCCGATCACCAACGCTTTCACGTAGTCGATAAACCGCCTAGCCAAGGACAAAAACCGTGATGGCCGGGGCTATTCGTTCGAGGTAATGCGAGCCCGGATGCTCTATACCACCAAGCACAAGAAGAAGGCGCCACAAGTCAAGGAATCCCCGTTTCTGGGCAGAGCCACCATGACCTACAACATGGGACTCCCCGAGCCTGAGAAGAACTTCGGTGTCGATCTATCAACCTTCTGGAAGGACTAAGGGTTGGATGGGGCTGGAAGGCCCATCAACCACTTAATCCGGATACCCATTTAAAAATAGCAGGGCTACTTGGCGTCGGCTGTTTCCAATATGCCTTCGGTGGGCCTGCCCAGTGGTCTTGCCCACTCGCTCCTTTCAGACGACATCGTAACGTTACGATAACGTAGCGTTACGATGTTACGGTGCAGGCTCCTGTCCAGCCGCCGGCGCCTCCAGCAGTACTGAAGGCTCCACCCCCAGCGCCTCGGCCAGCTTGAAGATGTTGAGCAATGCGATGTTGCGCTGCCCACGCTCAACACCCCCCAGATAGCTGCGTGCCAAGCCACTTTCCAGTGCTAGGCGTTCTTGCGACCACCCTCTGGTCTTTCTGATTTCTATCAGCTTCAGGCCGAAGCGTAGTCGGGGATCAAGGGCCATATTTCTCTCTTCTTTAAAGAGAAATGACTCTATGAGTACCCCCTCTATAGGGCTACGCCCGATAAGTACCCGCACTATGAGTGACAATTGAATGCAGGCCCCATAAAATGGCCTCTATGAGTAACAAAATGGGGGAAATGACGTATGGCAAGCGTCTGGAAGACTGCGGGGGTGGGAGCGGCGGCGGGGCTGGCAGTTCCGGTGGCTGGGCTTTCAGGTCTTGCTGCCGCTGGTCTTACGCTGATTCTTGTACTGGCGATGATCGGCGTGGGGCCTGCGCGCCTGTCACAGGCATCGCTTTGGGGGCTGTTGACCAGTGAGCTGATGCTCTATCTACTGATTTCGCTGGCGATCTTCACGCTGTCCTTCCGCTTTCTGGCGCGCTTGCAGGCCCGCTGTCAGGCCCTTGTCGCCAGGATCAACGCCCAGCAGGGACTGTCATTCGATGCTGGACATCTCCTGGGTTATCCCGCACCGGCATTCCTTGTTTTTGACTCTCAGAATCGCAAGATCGCGGCCTGTGATGTGGTCAATGACGCATACAAACTGCACGACTTCTCCTGGCTGCTTGGTTGGCGGATGACCTGGCGCGAGGTCGAGAGCATGGAGATGAACGGCGGTAGCCGTCAGGTCAACGCCAGCGGCATGAGCGTGCCGACCTTCGAGCGCACGGTACGCGCGAAAGACTTCGCCATCGAGCTGCAAACCGCCGATCCGCAACGACCAGTGCTCAGTTTTCCCATGAGCCGTCGGGCGGCGGAAACCTGGTGTGCCCGGCTCAATGCCATCTTCAACGGATAAGCTCGCGAGGAACTGCGATGAAACACTACCGGAGCTTGCTGCTTCTGCCTTTTGTATTGACGGGCTGCGCCACAACCGACATGCAGGGGGCGCTGGATTCACTGAGCGGACTGGGACAATCCATTGGGACCAGTCTGTCGCAAGCGGCTACGCCCGCAAGCGCGGCAAACCGCAACAGCCTGCTGGGCACTCCACTGCATAACGCCTTGCGCCAGAATCTTTCTACCGACGGTCGCGCCCCGGAGTGGCCCAAGGTGGTGATCAGCAATCTGCAAATTCCGGCGGATCAGATGACCCTGACCCGTAGCCTCACGCTCAAAGCCAGTGATTGCATTCGCTTTGACGCAGTGCTCTGGTACGACGCCAAGCGCCCCGAGCGCTTCAGCAATCTGTCGCTTTGCGCACCGGAGTTGCCGAAACAGTCGAACAATTTCGTGCTGACCTGGAAGAGCTTTTCCATCTCCGGAAAAACCAGTGGTCAGGTTCGTAGCGATGGAATCGATCCCACCGTACAGTAAGCTGCCAAGCGACCCGGCGATGGAGCGCTGGCTGATGAATCAGTTCGGCCTTTACTATGTCGGTTCACTGCTGACGCTGGTCGGCTATGACCCCAACTTCACGGTCGATGATCGCCGCTTCTGGATCAGGAATATCAAGGGATGAACGCACTGCTACTGGCCGCCATGCCGGTGGTGCTGATGGATGGCACAGCCCCAGACCCCGACCACTGGTTGCGAATCGAGCCAGCCATCGTCGCCGCCGTGGAATGCCGTCAAACCTTGCCGTTGCACGTACTGGACGGCATTGCGCCCAATGCTCCCGGCAGTTGGTCGCTGACACCGGCACGCAGCTTCACAGTGTTCGGGTTGCCGGTGACGCGTATCGAGCTGTTCATCGACCCGGATGGTGAATTGGGTGCGAGCTATACCGCAGTGATCGAAAAGCGCAGCTTGGAACAGGTGCGCAAGCAACTGAAGCTTGCCAGCCAGCGCGGGCGCATCGGCCAGCTCTCGGCAGATCAGCCCAGCGCAGAGGTTCAAGTGACTTGCACGGTCGCCGCAACGGAGCAAGGGTGAGCATTCAGCGCATCCTCTCCGGCGGCCAGACCGGCGTAGACCGGGCGGCGCTGGATTTCGCCATTGCCCGGCAGATTCCGCACGGCGGTTGGTGCCCGGCAGGCCGACGGGCCGCTGATGGCGTACTGGATGCTCGCTACCAGTTGCTGGAGACCGAATCCAGCGGCTACCGCCAGCGCACCAAACGCAATGTGTTGGACTCTGATGCCACACTGATCCTTTACCGGGGCAGGCTCGAAGGCGGCAGCCTGCTCACTCGCGATCTGGCGGCGGGACACGGCAAGCCGCTGCTGCTGTGCGATTTGCATGACCCTACAGAAGAGCTGTTGACGGCATGGCAAGGCTGGTTGCTTAGCCATCCCATCGCTATTCTCAACATTGCTGGCCCGAGTGAAGCGCGCAACCCCGGTATTTACCTGCAGGCGAGTGCGCTACTGGGCCTTTTCTGGAGTACGGAACATGAGCCGATCTGATGCCCGCTGCGCGACACCTTATATCTACTCGGGTGAGCTGCAAATCCGTCCCGAAGTGGATGCCGCGCTGGCTGCGCTGAAAGACAAACCCTACACCGCCATCCCCAGTTGGAAAAACGACGGAACCTGGGAGCTATGGACAGTGGAAGGCGACGGCGAAACCGAGCCCTGCATCATCAGCGGCCCATCGACAACCTATGCCAGCGAGGCCGATGCGCTGGCCGCCGGTGCGGCCTGGATCGCCAACCTCAATTCCATCCCTCGCTGACAAAGCCAACGCCACGGCGGCTGATCTCCACCAGCGGCCTGATGTCTTGCACCTGGACGACTCCTCGGTCATCACGAGCTGCCGAACCCAAGGCCCGCTGCAGAACCAGACGCACACTGCGCGGCGGCAAGGCTTGCAGACGGGACAGGACATCATCATCCAGCCTCTCGGCAAAGGCGTTGCCCCAGCTCGACTCGTCGCGGAGTCGGTTGTAAATCGACTGAGCAATGCTTCTGACCTGCTCCGGCCTAGGCGGTTGAATGTGCAACACCGTCAGCCGTGAGCGCAGCGGCCCCGGAATCGCCTCCAGCTCATTCGCGGTCGCGATCCAGTTCACATGACTGGCGTCGATGGAGAAATCACGAATCGACAGGTCGATGAAATCACGCGCACTGCGTGGTTCCAGCAAGGTATAGAGCGCCGCCAGCGGATCGTATTGCGGTCGACCGTTGCTTGCCTTGTCCAGTTCATCGAGCACCACCACCGGGTTTGCCAGCAGCTGGTAGGCCAGCAGCTCGAAGAGCTGGCCTGGCTCGGAATTGCTCCAGAACGATTCGGAACCTGCGAGCGGCGAACTCGATTGCGTGCTCGCCATGTCGAAGACCCGGAACGGCAACACGAGTTGATCGGCCAACCAGCGTGCCGCCTCGGTTTTGCCGATGCCCGCCGGGCCGACCAGCAACACGGCAGGCCAGGACGCGCGGCCATCGCCCAGGCTGGATAGGGCAAAGTGATCATGTAGCAGCTCGGCCAGTTCATGGAAGTTTGGAAAAGCCTGCGAGAACTCATCCAGCAGGGCTTTCCAGTTCGGGGGCAGATGGCCCAGTTGGCGGCTACCATGGCCCGCCCGCTTGATCCGCTCCGCCATCGCCTGCGCGCGCTTGAACTTGTCATCGCCTTTCGGTCGGTGGCGATCCACGAACGCCTCCAGCCCCGCTTCATCGAGAAAGACGATGCTCGGCAAGGGCACTGATTGAGCGGCTTCTGTCGGCTGCTCCTGAACCTGCTCCGGTTTGGCCTCACTTGGGACGGGCTCATCTTCAAGCGCCATGGCGGCGCGTACATCTTCGGTCGTCACCTTGCCCAGATCGTGCACCACCTGCTGTACCCCCTGTTCGACGATGAGCTGGCGGCTGCGGCGCACTTCTTCGGCAAACAACCCTTGGATGCCGTCATGTTGCGGGCAGCGCTGGGGACGGATGCCGTCCCCGATAACCTGTGCGCCGCAGACGGGGCATTGTTGCAGCGAAAGGTGCTTGGTCTGGGCAATTAGATCGAACATGGCGGCTGCACGTTCGCTGTGGCGGCGCGGCGGCTGGTAATGAATGGCCAGGCGATCCCGGTTGCAGCTCACAGACAGTAAGCCCTTTCGTGAGAGCACGGCGGGCGGCAGCAGGCATTCCACCTGGGCAAATAGATGTGCCACCACGGCCAGATGCCCTGGCGCAGGTTCGACGATCTGCTGGGCAAGCCAGGGATGCTGCGCCTTGAGCGCAGCAATGGCGGCTTCATATTCCTGCAGGCGCAACGGACGGGCTTGCTTTGACTTGCGCATGGTGGCCTTCCAAATAATCTAACTATAAATTACTATAACAGCGGTTTGCGCGAATCGCCAAACTCCGCACGCTCGTCTTGTCGGTCAATAAGTCTTATAGTGATTTACAGTGAATTCACAGAGCCCGACATGCCAACCCTTGCCAACGAACAATTGCCAGCCCTTGCCGCCACCTTGATACGACTGCGCGGGGAAACGCTGGGGCGGATTGCCGAAGCCACCGGTATCCGCACTGCCAACCTCTCGGTCTGGCTGCGTGGCAAGGAACAGGTGATCTCCGCTAAACGACTGGTCGGCCTGTTACATCACCTTGGTATGGAAGGCGGTCGCCTGCGTTCCGACGTGTTGCACCAGTGGCAGGATCGCGGGGCACTGGATGACAGCAGGCTCGTGCTGGGTACGCTACTGGCCAACACGCAGCCGGTGTGGCTGTTTCAGGATGAACAGCCGGGGCTGATCAAGACGCGCTTTCTGTTGGCTGGCGATGTGCTGATCCGCATGGAGATCGAGCCTGGTGTCGATCAAGCCCTAGATTTGGCGACAGTCGTCAGGGTGGATCGTGTCATCACCATGCCTTCGGCATTGGCCGGGGTGCCAATCGACTCGCTGGCATCTGCGCGCAACGTCCTCTTGGCACTAGCGGAGCAGACCGCATCGGACGTGGGTGACGAAGAGCTGCTGGAAGGGCTGATGTTCCGTCTGACCGAAACGGTTGGCAGCAATGTCACGTCATCACGGGGGTGGCAGCAGCTGGAACAAACGCTCTGCCTTGCGCTCAAGACAGGAGCCCAGCCTGCCGACATCGCCAAGCTGGTTGATAGCCATTTCCGCAGCGGCGGCAATGCGGACATGCCGCCAACTGGGTAAGCAAAAATGTGCTGTTTTCAGCCGTTGGGTTTTCAAATCGTGCTGCGTTGATCGCAATGACTTTTAGCATGGTCACATGCCCCGTTACTCCCTATCTGGTACTACGTTCTTTCCAATGCTTTTGTTGTTCGGGCACATGATCAGGCTGCGAAAAGCTTATTTCCGGCCACGTACATTCCAAAGTTGCACAACGTACATTCCAAATCCCTCGACTGTTATTGCTTATCTTGTGCCCAGGTTAGTGAGTAACGGCGCGTGGGTCTTTGTGACCAGCAAAAGTTGTCAGTGCGATCAGATCGGGCGGCGGGCCCACTGTGTGAACAGTGTGGTTGGATGGTGGCAGCAGGGTGTCAACCTTATGGGAACAAGGTGTTGAAAGTGTGGCAAGGATGATGGTGGCAATGTGGGGGCTCTGTGGCAGCATTGTGTCGCCATGGTGGTGACAGTGTGGTGCTGCGCCCTTTGTTACCACATTCAACTTACAGCGAACGCAGTCAAAGGCAGTCGGGATGCGTCCACAGCACCTAAATGGTAGACTTCAAACGATTTAAGACGACTTTGAATCGCATAATCCGAGCGCCAACGACATGAGCACAGAACCGTGGGTTACCGCCGAGCACGTCGCCCAGCACTTGGGCGTGGCCAAGGACACCGTGTACCGCTGGCGCGAGCGCAAGGGTTTGCCCGCGCACCGCGTAGGACGGCTGTGGAAATTCCAGCTCTCCGAAGTCGATGAGTGGGTGCGCGCAGGCGGGGCTGACGAAGATCAAGGCCGCGAAAATAAGGAGGCCGACTGACATGGATAAACGCCAGCTCAGTGAGCGTGACATCTGCACCAAGTTCATTACCCCTGCGCTTGAGCAAGCGGGTTGGGACATTGCCACTCAGGTACGAGAAGAGTTTCCGCTCACCAAGGGGCGCATCATCGTCCGAGGCAAGCTGCACACTCGCGCTCAAAACAAACGTGCCGACTATGTCTTGTTCCACAAACCCAACATGCCGATCGCGGTTATCGAGGCGAAGGACAACAAACACTCATTGGGCGATGGTATGCAGCAAGGACTGGGCTATGCCGAGATGCTGCAGGTACCCTTTGTGTTCAGCAGCAATGGCAACGGTTTCCTGTTTCACAACAAGATTGCCAAAGACGGTGTCATTGAGCGTGAGTTGGCGCTACACGAATTGCCCGGCCCGGATCTGCTTTGGCAATGGTGGGCTGAACACCTTGGCCTGAACACAGCGCAAAGCGAGCTGGTTTCGCAGGACTATTACAGCGACGGCAGCAACAAAACCCCGCGCTACTACCAACTGCTGGCGATCAACAAAACCATTGAAGCCATCGCTCGCGGCCAGAACCGCCTGCTGCTGGTCATGGCCACCGGCACCGGAAAAACCTACACCGCCTTCCAGATTATCTGGCGTCTGTGGAAGTCCAGAGCTAAAAAACGCATCCTGTTTCTAGCCGACCGTAACATTCTGGTCGATCAGACCATGACCAACGATTTCAAACCTTTTGGTTCGGCCATGACCAAGATCCAGAAGCGGCAGGCCAACAAATCGTATGAGGTTTATCTGTCGCTGTATCAGGCCGTCACTGGCACGGAAGAAGAACGAAACATCTACAAGCAGTTCAGCCGTGATTTCTTCGATCTGATCGTCATCGACGAATGCCATCGTGGCAGCGCGGCAGCCGACTCGGCCTGGCGCGAGATTCTTGAGTATTTCTCGTCGGCCACGCAGATTGGCTTGACCGCCACCCCGAAAGAAACCAAAGAAGTCTCCAACATCGACTACTTCGGCGAGCCGATTTACACCTACTCCCTGCGCCAAGGCATCGATGACGGCTTTCTCGCGCCCTACAAGGTCGTGCGCATTGATCTGGATAAAGACCTCACCGGCTGGCGACCTGATAAAGGCATGGTCGATAAATACGGCAACGAGATCGAAGACCGGATTTATAACCAGCGCGACTTCGACAAAAACCTAGTCCTGGAAAAGCGCACAGAGCTGGTCGCCAAAAAAATCAGCGACTTTCTGAAGCAGACTAATCGCTTCGATAAAACCATCGTCTTTTGCGACAACATCGACCACGCCGAGCGTATGCGCCAAGCCTTGGTCAATGAGAACGCCGACCTCGTGGCACAGAACAGCAAGTATGTCATGCGCATCACTGGCGATAACGAAGAAGGCAAGGCAGAGCTCGACAACTTCATCTTCCCCGAGTCCAAGTACCCGGTCATTGCCACCACCTCAAAGCTGATGACCACGGGCGTGGATGCGCAGACCTGCAAGCTCATCGTGCTCGATCAACGCATCCAGTCCATGACCGAGTTCAAGCAGATCATTGGCCGTGGCACGCGCATCAACGAAGACTACGACAAGTACTACTTCACCATCATCGACTTCAAAAAAGCGACCGAGCTGTTCGCTGATCCTGATTTTGATGGCGACCCGGTGCAGGTCTATGAACCCAAAGGCGATGACTCGCCCGTACCGCCGGATGAGGGCGAGGCTTCATCCACCCAGGATGGCTTCACCTATCCACCGGCAGAAGAATCGCCGTGGACAGGTGTGGCCGAACCTCGACCAGGCGAGGAAGGCAGCGGCATCCGTCGCTACGTTGTCGCTAATGTAGAAGTCAAAGTCGCGTCCGAGCGGGTGCAGTATTTCGATGCCAACGGAAAACTGATTACCGAATCACTCAAGGACTACACCCGCAAGGCGCTGGCCAAGGAGTTCAGCTCGCTCGACGACTTCCTGCGGCGCTGGAACAACGCTGAGAAAAAGCAGGCCATCATCGACGAGCTGGCCAACGAAGGCGTGTTCTTTGAAGCGCTGGCCGAAGAAATTGGCCGCCAGTCTGGCAAGGAATTTGACCCGTTTGATCTGGTCTGCCACGTCGCTTGGGATCAGCCACCGCTTACCCGTAAAGAGCGTGCCGAGCAGGTAAAGAAGCGTGACTACTTCAGCCGCTATGGCGAACAGGCGCAGCGCGTGCTGCAAGCCCTGTTGGAAAAATATTCAGATGAAGGCCTCGGCCCCATTGAGGAAACCCAAATCCTCACCATCGCCCCCTTCACTAGTATCGGCACACCCATGGAAATCATCCGTGCTTTCGGTGGCTTGGATCACTACCAAAGTGCAATTTCTGAACTCGAACAAGCGCTTTACGGCTCACCGCAGCAGCGCGCCTGACAAACACTTCGGAATCTATTTATGTCCATCGCAACCCTGATCAAAACCATTCAAGACATCATGCGCAAGGACGTTGGCGTGGATGGTGACGCCCAGCGCATCAGCCAGATCGTCTGGCTCTTGTTCCTGAAAATCTTCGACGACAAGGAGCAGGAATGGCAGCTCACTGTCCCCGGCTACAAGTCACCGCTGCAAAGCCGGTTCCGCTGGAGTAACTGGGCCAAGGATGCCGAGGGCATTACCGGAGAAGAGCTGATTGACTTCGTCAACAACGATCTCTTTCCGGCCCTGAAAAAGCTGGCTACCGCTGCTGGCGTGTCACCAAGCGGCAAAGTGGTTGGCTCGGTGTTCGAGGATGCCTACAACTACATGAAGTCCGGCACCCTGCTGCGCCAAGTCATCAACACCATTGAGAGCGATGTCGATTTCAACTCCTCCACAGACCGGCACCTGTTCAACGACATCTACGAAAAAATCTTGGCCGATCTTCAGTCGGCTGGCAACGCAGGCGAGTACTACACGCCACGTGCCGTCACCCAGTTTATGGTGGACATTCTTGACCCGCAGTTGGGCGAAAGCGTGCTGGACCCAGCCTGCGGCACGGGTGGTTTTTTGACCTGCACCATCGAGCACCTGAAGGCACAGGTCAAAACAGCAGCTGACCGCATCACGCTGCAAGACAGCATCCACGGGGTTGAGAAAAAGCCACTACCCCACATGCTGGCCATGACCAACCTGATGCTGCACGGCATTGATGTGCCCAGCAACATCCGGCACGACAATACTCTGAGCCGCCCCCTCAAGGACTACGGCCCGAAGGATCGGGTGGACATCATCCTCACCAATCCGCCCTTTGGTGGCATGGAAGAAGATGGCATCGAGAATAACTTCCCGCGCAAGTACCAGACCCGCGAAACCGCCGATCTGTTCATGGCGCTGATCATGCACCTGCTCAAGCACGACACAGGCCGCGCCGCCGTCGTGCTGCCGGATGGTTTCTTGTTCGGTGAGGGTGCCAAGACCACGCTCAAGCGCGAACTGCTCGAAGAGTTCAATCTGCACACCATCGTGCGCCTGCCCAAAGGCGTGTTCGCGCCCTACACCAGCATCGCCACCAATGTGCTGTTTTTCGAGAAGGGCGAGCCCACCAAAGACGTCTGGTTCTTTGAGCACCCATACCCGGAAGGCTACAAGAGCTATTCGCGCTCCAAGCCGCTAACCATCGAAGAATTCGACCTTGAAAAAGCCTGGTGGGGTGGCCCTAGCC
Organism: Ectopseudomonas oleovorans; assembly: GCA_045291465.1. GTDB lineage: Bacteria > Pseudomonadota > Gammaproteobacteria > Pseudomonadales > Pseudomonadaceae > Aquipseudomonas > Aquipseudomonas oleovorans_B. The sequence continues at coordinate 1,743,441 of CP152345.1, forward strand.
GCAAAGGTCGCAAGACAACGCAATACGCATGGAAAGTTTCTGCAAAAGAGATAGCCGACAAAAACTACAACCTGGATGCTGTTGGCAAGAACCCGCACTTGGTAGAAGTTGAGCATGGCAAGCCAGAAGACTTGATGCGCGAATACCAGGGAATCGTCACCCAGCTCGAAACAGCGCAGGCTGCTTTGAAAGCCGAGCTGATGGCGTGTCTCGGGGGCAAGGCATGACTGACGCACCCCGCGATCTGCTAGAACAGCATTTCGAAACCGCCTTTGCCGCGCCCGATGGCATCCCGAGATTGCGCGAGCTGATTTTGAAGCTTGCGATGCAGGGAAAACTGGTGCCGCAAGATCCAAATGACTCACCGGCCAGCGAACTGCTCAGGTCCATTGACGCCGAAAAGAAGCGGCTGGTGAGACAACGTAAGATCAAAGCGCCTAAAACCTTGCCGGAGGTCACCGCCAGCGATGAACCCTACTCTTTGCCCCATGGGTGGCAGTGGGTTCGACTCGGTGCAATTGGCAATATCTTCAACGGCAACAGCATCAATGCATCCGAAAAAGAATCGAAATATGCCGGCGTCGAGGGGTTGCCCTACATAGCAACCAAGGATGTCGGCTACGGTTTCGAACCGCTTGACTACGACAACGGTATTTGCATTCCTCCGGATGAAGAAAAATTCAGGATCGCGCACCAGGGCGCTGTGCTGATTTGTGCCGAAGGCGGCAGCGCGGGAAAAAAGTGTGGTCTGACCGATCGCGATATCTGTTTTGGCAACAAGTTGTTTGCCAATGAGTTGTTTGGGCAGATCCCGTCGCGATTCATCCTTTATGTTTATCTGTCCCCAGTCTTTCGTGCATCGTTCACAGCCGCGATGACTGGAATCATCGGCGGCGTCTCCATTGCCAAGTTTGTCGAGATACCAATCCCGCTTCCACCGCTTGACGAGCAACATCGCATCGTCGCCCAAATCGACCGGTTGATGGCGCGTTGCGACGCGCTGGAAAATCTGCGAAATGAACGCGAAAAAAAGCGCTTGGCCACACACGCCGCCGCGCTCTCGCAACTGATCGACACCACCGGCAACCGCAGCACCAACGATGCGTGGGCCTTTATCACCCAACACTTCGGCGATCTATATTCAGTAAAAGAAAATATCACCGAACTGCGTAAGGCCATTCTGCAACTTGCTGTTCGGGGCAGGTTAACCGATCAAAACGATAAGGATGGTTCAGCAACTGACACCTTAGTCAAGGTAGCTTCAGAAAGGCGTCGCCTCAAAATTCAAGAGTCACCCAATCCGATTCGCGATCCCAAACCATTAGGCTACGAGATCCCTGGGAACTGGGAATGGCGATGCCTCGGCGACCTTCTTGTGTCTGGCCCAACCAATGGATTCTCGCCCAGGGCGGTTGACTACGAGACTCCGGTACGCTCTCTAACGCTCAGCGCGACAACTTCGGGCATATTTAAAGGCGAACACGCAAAATTTATCGCGGACAAAATTTCGTCTGATTCCGACCTTTGGCTGCGTGACGGCGACATTCTGATTCAACGAGGAAATACGCTGGAGTACGTTGGCGTACCTGCTGTTTATCGGGGTGAACCCAACTGCTACATCTATCCAGATTTGATGATGAAGCTCCGTGTGTCCTCAGAGCTTGACACTGATTATCTGTACTTTGCGATGAGTTCGGAGCCAGCAAGAAACTTTCTCAGGGAGCGAGCATCCGGAACGTCGGGGACGATGCCAAAAATTAACCAAAAGACTCTAAAGAGCCTCCCAATACCGATCCCGCCGATTCAAGAACAGCACCGAATTGTGGTGAAGATCAATCAGCTGATGAAAATGTGCAATGCATTGGAAGAGAAGATTGACGCCGCCGCCAACCAGCAGACAGCGTTGTTGAGCTCCCTGATGGTGAAGATGTGAGAAAACAGTCATGCGCCTGAAATCACTCTTTGTTAGCAACTACAAGAATCTCAAGAATTTTACGTTGAGTTTTGATGGCACGAGCTTTATCGATGTGTTCGTAGGAAAGAACGGCAGCGGCAAGTCGAATCTATTCGAGGCGCTGATTGAGATATTCCGGCATCTAGATCAATTTGGCCGCCCTGCGAATGAAATATCCTTCGATTACCTCGTGAGTTACGAAATCGAAGGGCAAGAGACTGAAATCGAATGGAAGGCGGGAAAGCTGCGAATTAACAAGGGCGAAGATCGCAAAACGCTGGGGCAAACACCATTCCCCGACAACGTCTTGATCTATTACTCTGGCCACAACACTACTGTTACCGACTTGATTGCCGACTACGAAGAGAAATTTCGTGGGCGCATCAAAGGAGCCAATCTTGAGGACTCCCGTCGCTTCCTCGGTATCGGCCAAGAATACAAGGCACTGCTATTGGCGGCATTGCTGGTGCAGCCCTTAGATAGCAGAGCTCACACATTCATTCGACAAAAGCTGAAAATCGATAGACTTGGCATCACAAAACCTGGAACTGCAGACGTTTCCGAGCCTGTGTTGAGGATTGATTTACAGCGGCCGGACTACGCGCGAGGTGGCGAGAAGGAAAAGTACGACATCGACAATGTTGATGCCGCCTCCCGTTATTGGCGTCCACTCGGCATTACAAAGGATTTTCTCGGCATCTTGAGCGATTGTGTGTGGGACAACACAGAGAAGCTGACGGTGACAGAGGGTTATTTGCCTACTGAGGATCGTTACATCTTATACCTGTCCATCAGCAAGCTGCAGGAGAAATTTGCCGGAAAATGGCAGGAATTGTTCCGGCAGTTTGATAACTTGAAGACCTTGGGAATGCTGGGCGGCGTTTCTGTACCGCTTCGCCTTGCTTCTGGCATAGAGGCCAATATTAGCCATTTCAGTGACGGCCAATTTCAGTCGGTCTACATATATTCTATTATCGAACTCTTTAAAGACCGCAATTGCCTGATTTTGCTGGATGAACCGGATGCTTTTCTTCACCCTGAATGGCAGTTTGAGTTTTTGCGGCAGGTATTCGACATCACTGATGCGGCAGCGAAAACCAGCCACGTTTTGATGAGCAGCCATAGCGCATCAACAATTACCTGCGCTAACGAGAACGTTATCAATTTGTTCGAGTTTGACGGTGAAAAAGGTGGCGCTAACCAAGGTAAACAAGGCAGATGTTATCAAGTCACTGTCTGCTGGCTTGATAACTTTTTCTGAAAGTGAGGCGCGGCTCAGCATCAATCATTTTCTCCGCAGCACATCCGGTGATGTTTTATTTACCGAAGGTGTGACAGATGAAAAGATATTGGAGACAGCATGGCTGAAACTCTACCCAGAGGAGCCATGTCCATTTGCAATACAGAATGCGTTTGATCGCATTTTTCTTAGAAACCTCTTTTCAAGAGATGAGCTTCGAGTCAACTTTCCCGATCGCAAGATGTTTGCCTTGTTCGATTTCGATGAGGCCTACGATGATTGGAATGGCCTGGATTCTAAAGCATGCCATGCTGAGGTGACTGACCCTCATAAGGGATTGGTCAAGCGACTTCGGCATCAAAATCATTACGCAGCACTTCTCCCGGTGCCAAATGTTGATGCCGTCAAACGGCAGGTACTCGACGACACAGGAAAGCCTTGGGGGCGAGGGCAGGATTCCCATTTATCCATTGAGCTACTTTTCTTTAAAGACGAATGGGTCGGCACTTGGTTCCAACGGAAGGCAGCATCCGCTGGCGCTCAGATCATTGAGTTTTCAGGCGATAAGGTCAAGTTTGCCAACGACGTCGTTCCAACATTGGATCGGGCACACTTTGAAGCATTCAAGCCGGTTTTTGAGTTCATCAAATCCAAGTGTGCTGGAGGTGCCCCCGCATGAGCACCAAGCTTCCTATCAATCTCAATGACCTGCTGCGCCAACGCACCGTTGAGGGTGAGCGCATCGAATACAAGACCGGGTGGAATCCTGACCCGATTATCCGCACCCTGTGCGCCTTCGCCAACGACTTCGAAAACCTCGGCGGCGGTTATGTGGTGATCGGGCAGGATTGCGATGCCAATGGCCAGCCAGTGTTTCCTCCCGTTGGGCTGGCCGACAATCAGCTCGACAAAATTCAGCGGGAACTGTTGGCGCACTGCCAGTTGATCCAGCCACCGTACTTCCCGGTGTTGAGCATCGAGGAAGTCGAAGGGCGCAAGCTGATCGTGCTGTGGGCACCGGGCGGTCAGACCCGGCCCTACAAAGCGCCGGAAGCCGTTACGGCGAAGCACAAGGTCTGGAAGTACTTCATCCGCAAATACAGCAGCACGGTCGAGGCCAAGGGCGATAACGAGCAGGAATTGTTGAGCCTCGCAGCCAAGGTGCCATTCGATGACCGCTACAACCAGTCGGCTCGGATCGATGATTTGTCCAAGCCGCTAATGCAGGCCTTTTTGCAGGAGGTGGGCAGCGAACTGGCCGCTGATGCGCCGGGCCTGTCGGTCGAGGCCTTGGCGCGGCAGATGAATGTAGCAGGCGGCCCCACCGAATCACCGTGGCCCAAGAACGTGGGCCTGCTGTTTTTCAATGAAGCACCAGAGCGCTTCTTCCCCGGCGTGCAGATCGATGTGGTCTGGTTCCCCGAAGGCGCAGGCGGAGATCGCTTTGAGGAAAAGATTTTCAAAGGCCCGCTGGCACGGATGACGCGCGAGGCCTTGAGCTACATCCAGCGCAACTTCCTGCGCGAGACCGTCATCAAGCACCCGGATCGCGCCGAGGCCACACGGGTCTGGAACTTCCCTTACGCCGCCATCGAGGAAACCTTGGTCAACGCGGTCTATCACCGATCTTACGAGGAGCGAGAGCCTATCGAGGTACGCATCAGTAACGATGATCTGGTCATCCTGAGCTTCCCCGGCCCGGATCGGTCGATCCGGTTGGAGGATTTTCAAACCGGGCGCGCCGTCAGCCGCCGCTACCGCAACCGGCGGATCGGGGAGTTCCTGAAAGAACTGGAGATGACCGAAGGGCGTTCCACCGGCATCCCGAAAATCCTGAAGGAAATGGCAGCCAACGGCTCGCCAGCGCCGTTGTTCGAGACGGACGACGACCGCCTGTCGTTCGTGATTCGGCTACCGCGCCATCCTTTATCTCTTGTCCCGACAGAGGAAGTCGGCGCGCAAGTTACCGCGCAAGTTACCGCGCAAGTTACCGCGCAAGTTGGGGCACTGCTGGTGCAGATGAAAGGTGAAATGCCCCGGCAGGCGATGCAGGATGCTGTAGGGCTTGCCCACAGGGAGCACTTCAGGAAAACCTATCTCGTCCCAGCGCTGGAACTGGGCGTGATCGAGATGACCCACCCCGACAAGCCCAATAGCCGCAGTCAACGTTACCGCCTGACAGCCCTCGGGCAGCGCTGGCTGGATGCGCATTCCGGAAGCAAATGCCCATGAATCCCTCCAGCATCTCCACCTTCGGCGCAGCCGGTTCGATGACGGGCTATCTCTACCAGGTTCGGCTTGGCCTGCTCTGGGCTATCCGCCGCAGCCGCACCAGTGACTTTACTGTCAGCATCGAAACACTGGACGACGTGAGCTTTGAGGTCGGTGGCCAGCCCGATGCCGTGCTGCAAACCAAACACTCGCTCAACGCGACAGCCAACCTGACCGACCTGAGCCCTGAGGTGTGGAAGACCTTGCGAATCTGGCTCGTTGGTCTGGCCAGCGGTGAGATCCCACCTGAAGCAACACGTTTTTTGATTGCGACGGCGAACGCCCCAGCAGGCAGTGCCTGCGCCGCGCTGTGCATCGAGGAGGCGGGACGCAATGTGGCAGAAGCGGCTAAGCGGCTCAAACACGCCGCCACGAGTTCGACCAACAGTGAGCTCAAGGATGCCTTTGAAGCCTATCTGGACTTGGATGAGGCGGAAAGGGAGGCTCTGCTGGCACGAATCTATGTCGTGCCATCCCAGCCTGATGCGGCGGCCATAGAGGCGCAACTGCAATCCGAGCTCTACCATGTCTCACTGCACCATCAAGCTCTGTCCGTTCAGATGCTGGAGGGCTGGTGGTTCAAACGCGTACTTTGCGAGTTGATCCATCCTGGAGGCGGTATCCCGCGTGCGGAGATCGATGCCCAGATCACGGAAATCCAGGAGTCACTAAAGCCTGAATCGCTGCCCATCGACGACGAGCTCGACGCATTGATGGTTGCGTTGGATCAGTTGCCGGAATTCGCCAACCGTCCCTTTTATAAGCAGGTGGAACTGGTTGGGGGTAGCCAACTGCGTATCCGCAACGCGATTACGAGTTACCTGCAAGCATTCCGGCAGCGTTCAGCCTGGACCCGCGACGACCTGCTGTTCGACGCCGATCTGCAGAAATACGACCAGCGCCTGCATACCGAATGGGAGCTGCAGTTCGCTCAAGCTTGCGACGAACTTGGTGCTGAGCCCACTGAGGAATCCATGGCCCGTGCCGGACGCGCCATCCTGAAATGGGCCGAGGACGCACATGTGCCGATCCGTTCGGGCGTGAACGTTCCCTGGGTTTGCCGGGGTTCACTGCACATGTTGGCCGAAGACCAGCGCTTGGGCTGGCACCCAGACTTCCAGGCCCGGCTACGGGCCATCTTTAGCGAAACCGGAGAAGGGGGTGCGATATGAGCGTTTGGCAGGAGCGCGCCATCGAGCAGCGCAACTTGCTCAACCCGGCTTTCTGCGCAATTGCCGTGTGGCACCTTGCGCGTGGCTATCGCACTGAGGCAACGGCACTCGGCAGCAACGAGGATGGTTTGCCACTTGCGCTGGCGTTCGTGGGCGCCAGCCTGGTGTTGCGCGGGCAGACGCGTGACCAACTGCCACGCACGATCACTTCGTCGCTCGCGACCTGGGTGAATGACCATCCGCTGGAGCGTTCAGCGGTTGCCAAAGGCGTGGTCGTACTGCGTGAGACGGTGCGGGAGGCACTGCTGTTCGGCACACAGCAGGGGCTGCTGTCGTTCGATGGTCAACGGATCGAAGCGGGAAGCATCGCCGCGAGAAAAATGAACACCTACCTCCGAACATCGAGCGAGGAGGTGAGGGACTGTATGCATCAGGCGACGTTCGTCGGACGATGGCTGTGCAAAGCGGGGGCGCCCCCGACCGTGCTGGCGCTGTTGGGAGTAAAGACATGATCCAGATTCGCGCAGTCGTGATCTATAGCCATGATGGGCGGCACCGCGTAGTGCCTTTCGAGCCGGGTCGCGTCAACATTATCTCGGGCGACTCTCGCACGGGTAAGTCAGCCATCCTTGGCGTCATCGACTATTGCTTTGGGGCCAAAGAGATTGATGTGCCGGAAGGCAAGGTGCGCCGCAACGTTGCCTGGTTTGGTCTGCTTCTGGAAACGGGGCGAGGCCAGGCTTTCGTGGCGCGCCAACTGCCGAATGGCGACGGTAAATCCAACGAGGCGATCTACGTTCAGACCGACAACACAGTGGCGATCCCCGCAGCCAATGTGCTGCGCCAGACTACCAACCGTGACGGCCTGCGTGCGCTTTTGGCGTCCTGGGTTGGTATGTCCGATTATCTGTACGAACCACCGCCAGGTCAGAGCCGGGATCCGCTGGCCGCCTCGATCAGCCACGCCCTCACGTTCTGCTTCCAGTCGCAGACCGAAATTGCGCAGCGAAAGCACTTGTTCCACGGTTCGAGCGACCGTTTCGTGGCCCAAGCCATCAAGGACACCCTGCCGTATTTCCTGGGTGCTGTCACCGAAGACTACGTGGCGAAACAGCAGGAGCTCAAGCGCGTGCGCGCAGATATTCGGCAGATCGGGCGCAGGCTTGCCGAGGCCACCGCCATCCGTGGTGAAGGACTTAGCCGCGCAGATACGCTGCTGGCCGAAGCGAAAGCGGTCGGCCTGACTGTGCTCGATGACAGTGCCCCCTGGCAGGAGAAAATCGAGGCTCTACGCACAATCCAGAACACCCCGGTGCCTTCGGCAGCCTCAGAAGCTGACGAAGACGTCGAGTTCCGTCGCCTCTCTGATGTGCGCAGTGAGCTTGTGCGCGAGCAGCGCACACTCCAATCAACTCTGGAGCGAGCTCGTAGCTTCGAAGGCAATTCCAAAGGCTACGCCGCTGAGGCCCGCGAGCACGCTGCTCGACTCCAAGCGGTGACGATTTTCGAGCACGATGCGCCAGGACACGCCTGCCCGCTGTGCTTGCAAGGCTTGCCTGAGGCGTCGCAGGTGCCTTCGGTCAGCGATCTGCGCGCAGCACAGGACTACATTGGCGAGCGTAGTGGTGCAATGGACTCAGCGACACCCCGCATCGCGACAGCAATTCAGGAAGTGGAAGAGAAGCTCGCCGACGTACGGCGCCGCCTCGACGACAACCGCACCCTGCTCACAGCTGTTAAACGTTCGAACCAGCGACTGCAGTTGGCTACAGACACCGAGGCACGGCGTGCCATGGTCTTGGGGCGCATTAGCCTCTACATGGAAAATATCCCGCAGGTGCCCGACGTGAGTGGGCAGCAAGTACGACTGGACGAATTGCGGGAGCAAGAGGCTCAGCTCAATGAGGTTGTCAGCACCGAGACCATCCAAGCCAGGCTGGAGTCCTGCCTGTCCAACGTCAACAGGCACCTGTCTGACTATGCCAAGCAAATCGACCTGGAATACTCAGATTCACCGCTGCGCCTCGACCCACGCAATCTGACCATCGTGGCCGACACGCCTGAGCGGGGGTATCCATGCGCGAGATCGGTAGCGGCGAGAATCACGTCGGCTACCACATCGTCGCACACTTAGCGTTGCATACTTGGTTCGCTAGCCGAGGACGACCGGTGCCCTCATTCCTGCTACTGGATCAGCTGTCGCAGGCACATTTCTCGCCGGACACGTTGCCCGGTAATGGCGTAACGCAGGAAAAGATCGACGCAGATCGCCAAGCCGTTAAGCGCCTCTTCAACCTGATCTTCGACGTTGTGGAGAAACTAGGAGGCAAGTTCCAAGTGCTCATCACCGATCACCCAGACTTCAGCGACGATGTGCGTTTCCAGGCAGCGCTTCGCGAACGCTGGCGCGATGGGCTGAAGCTCGTACCTGAGGATTGGCCGCGTTCTGTGTGAGTGATTTAAACAGACTTGCCCGCGTGGAAAGTGCCGTAAACGGGGTGCTGGCACAGAGGTGGTTCATTCAGTTGTCGCTGAATCGAGATGCTTTTTGCCTTCCTTCAGCAGCCTCCGGCAATAGCTCCATTCGACGACCTGACCATTGTTGAAGAGAACCAGCATCGCGCAGAGCATGGCAAGTGTCATGCTCTGCGAAAGATCTGGCAGAAAGCGCTGTGCGCCCTCGCTTTTCTCGCGCTGCACTGCATCATCTTGATCGATTTTTTGAAAATCATTGTTGATCTTGCAGGTCACCCCCAGCTTGCCCAATTGCTTCAGCAAGCCCGCGCCCTGCAGTCGCAGTGAAAACCGCTCAGATGTGCCAGAGGGCGTCTGACGCATAGCGCCTATCAGACCATCAACCTCAGCAACCAGTTGCCGCATCAGTTTCTTTTGCTGTTGCAAAGACATGCTATGTTGAAAGGCATCATCGAGCAGCAGCTCATCTATTTCCGAAAGCAGTGCAATGCTATTGGCAACCCGGCGATAACTGTCGGCCAGTTTTTCGAGCTTGCGTATCCTAGGGCTATGTGTCTCCACCGAACAGTTGTTGGTGCCGAAGAGGGTGAGTTCAGCTAACTCCTCAAAGTAGCTCGACTGAATTTCTTGTGGCAGCGCCTTGAAATCGCGATGTTGCTGAATTTTTGCAATCAGGCGCTCCCTGAATAAGGAGCGTCCTACCTCCGTGTCGGGCATGTACTCACTGTGTTCTACTGACTTCACCTGTGCTCTCCCGCTTCCAGATTTCGAGCTTGTCCGCCCATGCCTGCATCATGTCTCGCCGCTCTTCGAGGTAGGTGGCATGGTTATAGGTGCGGCGTACCGAGTTGGGTTCCGCATGGGCAAGCTGCGCTTCGATGGCGTCGGCGCGATAGCCCATCTCATTCAGCCGGGTGCTGCCCGTGGTTCTGGTGCCGTGCGGGCTGTAAGTGCCGCTCCAGCCCAGCACCTTGAGCGCCTGCCGGATCGAATGCGCCGACATCGGCCTGCTGCGGTCATCCCTGCCGGGGAAGAGGTGCACCCGGTCACCGCTGATGGCGTGCAGGCGGCGCAGCATGTCTACGGCTTGCGTCGGCAGCGGCACCACATGCTCGCGGCGGGCTTTCATGCGCCGGGCTGGGATCGTCCAAAGCGCGGCATCGAGATCGAATTCAGCCCATTCCGCTTCTGCCGCTTCGCTGGGACGCGCCAGTGTCCACCACATCAACTGGATGCAGAAATTGACCTGATAGCCGCAACGGTGGTTGTCGAAGTCGTTGAGCAGCTTGCCGATCTGCGCGGTGGTCAGTGCCGTCTTGTGTTGCGTCTTGTTGGCGGGCAACGCCTTGCGGACGGGCCAGACGGGATCGTTGTCTGCCCGCAAGGTGGCGACGGCCAACTCGAAGATGCCGGACATGGTGCGCTTGGCTTCGGCTGCGACGGTCGGCGCACCGCGCTTCACGGTCTTGGTGAGGATGTCGAGAACGTGCGCGGGGGTGATGTCACGCACTGGTAGCTTGCCGATGCTGGGGAATACCACCCGCTCCAGCATGTCCAGGCGGCGTTTCTTGGTGATGTCTTCCCAGTCCCGCAGAGCCAGCCATTCTTTGGCGACCGTCTCAAAAGTATTGGCGGAATCCTGTTCGCGCTTGAGGCGCTCAAGCTGCCGATTCTGAACGGGATTGATGCCCTGCTTGACCAGCTTTCGCGCTTCCTCGCACTTGTCCCGCGCTTCGGCAAGGCTGACGGCGGGGTAGTCGCCCAGCGCGAACCACGACCCCTTGCCGCCCAGCTTGAAGCGGTAGCGCCAAGCCTTCACCCCATTGGGCTTCACTTCAAGGTAAAGGCCGCGAAGGTCATTCAGGCGGTAGAGCTGCTCCTTCGGTTTGGCAGCACGGCAGTGAGCATCTGTAAGCATGGTGTCACGGGGTCGGCAAGAAGGGGTGATGGATGGATCATATACACCTTATTTTGCTAGGTCTAATTTTCGTATACACCAGCGTAGTCACTTTCCGCGGGCAAGGTCGAGTAATCGTATGCAAGCCATAGAAACGAAAAGCCCCGGATTTGCCGGGGCTATAGCGTTGTTTCAGAGCTTCAAAGCAATCTTATGAAACCCTGAGAAATGGCCTGCTCGGCTCAAACGTTGAAGCGGAAGTGCATTACGTCGCCATCCTTGACGATGTAGTCCTTGCCTTCCAGGCGCCATTTGCCGGCTTCCTTGGCGCCGCCTTCGCCCTTGTAGGCGATGAAGTCGTCGTAGGCGACCACTTCGGCGCGGATGAAGCCTTTCTCGAAGTCGGTGTGGATCACGGCGGCGGCCTGCGGGGCGGTGGCGCCGACGCGGACGGTCCAGGCACGCACTTCCTTCACGCCGGCGGTGAAGTAGGTTTGCAGGTTGAGCAGCGAGTAACCGGCGCGGATCACGCGGTTCAGGCCCGGCTCTTCCATGCCCATGGTTTCGAGGAACATCTGCATCTCTTCGAGATCGTCCAGTTCGGCGATCTCGGCTTCGATCTTGTTGCACACCGGCACGACGATGGCGCCTTCCGCTTCGGCGATGGCGTTGACCACGTCGAGGTGCGGGTTGTTCTCGAAACCGTCCTCGGCGACGTTGGCGATGTACATCACCGGTTTGGTGGTGAGCAGGTGGAAGGTCTTGGCCAGGCGCTTCTCGTCGTCACCCAGGTCTTTGAGCAGGCTGCGCGCCGGCTTGCCTTCGGTGAGGTGGGGGATGAGTTTTTCCAGCAGGGCCTTCTGCGCCACGGACTCCTTGTCGCCACCCTTGGCGGTACGGGCCACGCGTTGCAGTTGCTTCTCGCAGCTGTCGAGGTCGGCCATGATCAGTTCGAGGTCGATGATCTCGATGTCGCGCTTGGGGTCGACGCTGTTGGCGACGTGGATGACGTTGTCGTCTTCGAAGCAGCGCACCACGTGGGCGATGGCGTCGGTCTCGCGGATGTTGGCGAGGAACTTGTTGCCCAGACCTTCACCCTTGGAGGCGCCCGCTACCAGGCCGGCGATGTCGACGAACTCCATGGTGGTGGGGATGACCTTCTCCGGCTTGACGATCTCGGCCAGGGCATCGAGGCGCGGGTCGGGCATGGGCACGATGCCGCTGTTCGGCTCGATGGTGCAGAAGGGAAAGTTCTCTGCGGCGATGCCGGACTTGGTGAGGGCGTTGAACAGGGTGGACTTGCCGACGTTGGGCAGGCCGACGATGCCGCAGTTGAATCCCATGATGTGTCCCTCGGGGGAAAGGTGGTTACTTGGAGGCCTTCTGGCTATGCAGTTTGCGCATGGCCACGGTCCAGTCGCCGGCGAGTATCTCCGGCAGGACGTCCAGGGCGAAATCGATGCTCTGCTCGAGCAGTTCCTGTTCGCTGCGTGGGGCGCGCCCGAGCACGTAGCCGGAAACCAGGCTGGCGTGCCCCGGGTGGCCGATGCCGAGCCGCAGGCGATGGAAGTTATTCTGGTTGCCGAGTTGCGCGATGATGTCGCGCAGGCCGTTGTGCCCGCCGTGGCCGCCGCCCTGCTTGAGCTTGGCGACGCCGGGGGGCATGTCGAGTTCGTCGTGGGCCACCAGGATTTCTTCGGGCTTGATCTTGAAGAAATTGGCCAACGCCGCCACGGACTGGCCGCTGCGGTTCATGTAGGTGGTGGGGATGAGCAGACGAACTTCGCGTTCCTGGTGGTTGAACTTGCCCACCAGGCCGAAATACTTGCGATCGACAGAGAGATTGGCACGCTGGCTGGCAGCCACGCGCTCAACGAAAAGGGCCCCCGCATTATGCCGGGTCTGGTCGTATTCGGGGCCGGGATTACCCAGGCCAACGATCAGTTGTACGGCAGTCATACAGGAGCCCTTTCGAGGAAATCGCCCGGCGTGATCGCCTGCCGGGCGGGTTCCGCGCTGCGATTACTCGGCAGCGCCTTCTTCGTCTTTAACGCGGCTGGCGTGGATGTTGGCCACTGCCAGGTCGTTACCGTGAGCCAGTGCGACCAGCTCGACGCCTTTCGGCAGCTTCAGGTCGGACAGGTGCAGGTTCTGACCGACTTCAACGGCAGCCAGGTCGACTTCGATGAATTCCGGCAGGTCTTTCGGCAGGCAGGAAACTTCGACTTCGTTGATGGTGTGGGAGATCTCGCCACCTTGCTGCTTCACGCCAACGGAGGTTGCTTCGTTGATGAAGTGCAGCGGTACGTGGGCGGTCAGCTTCTGGCCGGCAACGACGCGCTGGAAGTCAGCGTGCAGTACGAAGCCTTTGGCTGGATGGCGCTGCAGGGCCTTGATCACGACGCTTTCGGTGGCGCCAGCTACGTTCACGGCCAGTACGTGGCTGAAAGCGGCTTCGTTTTCCAGCAGCTTGGCCAGGTCTTTGGCCAGCAGGCTGATCGATTGCGGGGCTTTCTCGCCGCCGTAGATCACGGCAGGAACCAGGTTGGCGTTACGACGCAGGCGGCGGCTCGCACCTTTCCCCAGGTCGGAACGCACTTCGGCATTCAGGGCAAATTCAACAGTCATTTCACATCTCCAAAATAACCAAACCGCCTTCACGCTTGCGACCAGCGTTGGGCGGTAGGGAAAAAGCCCCGCACGAGGCGGGGCGCTTGACGTCAGCGCTGTTCCTTAACGGAACATGGCGCTGATCGATTCTTCGTTGCTGATGCGGCGAACCGCTTCGGCGACGACCGGGGCGATGTCGAGCTGGCGAATGCGCGAGCAGGACTGCGCCGCAGCGGACAGCGGGATGGTGTTGGTCACCACCAACTCGTCCAGCGAGGAATTCTCGATGTTCTCGATGGCGCGGCCGGACAGCACCGGGTGGGTGCAGTAGGCGTAAACCTTGGCGGCGCCGCGATCTTTCAGGGCCTTGGCCGCGTGGCACAGGGTGCCGGCGGTGTCGACCATGTCGTCGACCAGGATGCAGGTACGGCCTTCGACGTCACCGATGATGTGCATCACTTCGGACTGGTTGGCCTTCTCGCGACGCTTGTCGATGATCGCCAGGTCGACGCCGAGGCTCTTGGCCACGGCACGGGCGCGAACCACGCCACCGATGTCCGGGGAAACGATCATCAGGTTCTCGAAGCGCTGGTCTTCGATGTCGTCGACCAGTACCGGGGAGCCATAGATGTTGTCCACCGGAATGTCGAAGAAGCCCTGGATCTGGTCGGCGTGCAGGTCGACGGTCAACACGCGGTCGATACCGACCACGGTGAGCATGTCGGCCACTACCTTGGCGCTGATCGCCACACGTGCGGAACGCGGACGGCGATCCTGACGGGCGTAGCCGAAGTAGGGGATGACTGCAGTGATGCGAGTCGCCGAGGAACGGCGGAAGGCGTCGGCCATCACTACCAGTTCCATCAGGTTGTCGTTGGTGGGTGCACAGGTCGGCTGAATCAGGAAGACGTCCTTGCCGCGGACGTTCTCGTTGATTTCGATCATGACTTCGCCGTCGGAGAATTTACCGACCGAAGCATCGCCGAGGGGAATGTGCAGCTGACGAACGATCCGTCGCGCCAGATCGGGGTTTGCGTTCCCCGTGAAGACCATCATCTTGGACACGCGCAGTACCTGCCGGCTGGGGTATACCTGGATGGGTATGGAAAATGGCAGGGGCGGCTGGATTCGAACCAACGCATGGCAGGATCAAAACCTGCTGCCTTACCGCTTGGCGACGCCCCTATATTCTGTGTCGAATGCTGCTTCTTCGGTTTTCGATGCCTCCCGAGGGAGGTTATGGCAGGGGCGGCTGGATTCGAACCAACGCATGGCAGGATCAAAACCTGCTGCCTTACCGCTTGGCGACGCCCCTGTATCGTATAACCGAATGCCGAGCATTCACTTCTTGGCCAACGCCTGGAGCTTTCGGTGCAGCATCGAGATGTTGCGACCTTGAGCGACAAAGCTCGGCAGAGTGCCTGGAAGTTGGCGGGCGACTTTATCAGCATCGTCCCGTTTTGGGAAGCTCCCAAATACGCAAGCTCCAGTGCCGGTTAATCTAGCTGAAACAAATTTGTTCAACAAGATCAAAGCGTTACGAACTGCTGGGTAACGCTTCTCTACAACCGGCTGGCAGTCGTTTCGACCACCCCCGCAAGAAGGCTGCGAACTTTAATGGGCGGCGTATCGCGTGTCAACTCGGGGTCGCCGAAAACTTCTGCTGTGCTGACAAAGACTTGCGGTACGGCGACGAGGAACCAGGGTTCTTCCAGTTCGACCGGGGTGAGGCGTTCGCCGACTCCTTCGGCGAAGGCGGCGCGGCCGCGTACGAATACCGGCACGTCGGCGCCTAGGGCCAGGCCCAGTTCGGCCAGACGATCCTCGCCCAGCCGGGTGTGCCACAGGTGGTCGAGGCCGAGCAGGGTGGTGGCGGCATCCGAGCTGCCGCCGCCGATGCCGCCACCCATGGGCAGGCGCTTGTCCAGCCAGATGTCCGCGCCCAGACGGGTGCCGCTGGCTTCCTGCAAGCGGCGCGCGGCGCGCACGATCAGGTTGCCGTCATGCGGTACGCCCTCGATGGGGGTATGCAGGCGGATTTCGCCGTCGTGGCGAAGGGCGAAGCCGAGTTCGTCGCCATGGTCGAGGAACTGGAACAGCGTCTGCAGCTCGTGATAGCCGTCGGCACGGCGGCCAAGAATGTGCAGCATCAGATTGAGCTTGGCGGGGGCGGGCAGGATCAGTTCGGCTTGAGCGGGGATGGCGGTCATGGTCGGGGCAGGGGCGTCGTCGCGAGGTTGGTGGCGATTCTATTCGGGAAGTGCACCGGCAGGTGCGGGCCTCAGGGGCGCATCGCGGCTTGAAGTCGCTCCTGCGAGCACCGCAGTCGTCCCGGCGGGGGCTGCTTGGCGCTCCTCTCCCGCCGGCGGGAGAGGGCCGCGTGGGGTTACTGGCCGAGCTGGCGGGGCTGCCAGTCCTTGATCACCAGGGTCACTTCCAGATCCTGGCCATGGAGCTTGAGGCGCTCGGGCAGGGCGTAGCCGTTCTGCTCGGTGTAGCGCTGATACTCGACCTGCCAGCCGTCCTGTTCCAGGCGGGCCAGGTGGCTGCTGCTGTCGAGGGTGATGCGGCTGCGGCTGTCCGGTGAGGGCAGGCCGCGGATCCACCAGAGCAGGTTGGACACCGGCAGATCCAGGCGCAGCTGCTCGCGCAGCAGGGCTTCCGGCGACTCGGCCTGAAAGCGGCCACGGTTGGACACTTCCAGCAGGATGTCCCCGGGGCGCCCGGTCAGGCGGGCGGCGCCGCCACCGAGCGGGCCGGACAGGCGGATGTCGTAGTAGTCCTGGCGTTGCAGCCAGAACAGGGTCGCGCTGCCGGAGTCGCGGGGGGCGCGAATGCCGATCTTGCCGTTGATCTGCCAGCCGTCGAGCCGGGTGATCTGTTTCTTGTGCGCCTGCCAGTCGGCGGCGTTGCCCTGGCCTTCCAGCGCTTCGCGGGAGGTCAGGCCGGCGCATCCGGCGAGCAGGGCGATGAGGCTGAATACGAGCAGGTGACGAAGCATCAGAGGGTCTCGGAACCGGTCAGGCGCAACAGGGTGTCACGCAGGATATGGCTGTCGGGCGCGGTGCTCAGGGCGTCACGCCAGACGCGCCGGGCTTCGCGCTGCTTGCCCTGGGCCCAGAGCACTTCGCCGAGGTGCGCGGCGACTTCGTGATCGGGGAATTTCTCCAGGGCCTGGCGCAGCAGGCGCTCTGCTTCGTCGAGGTTGCCCAGGCGGTAGTTGACCCAGCCGAGGCTGTCGAGAATGGCCGGGTCGTCCGGGTTGAGCTGGTAGGCCTTTTCGATCAGTTCGAAGGCTTCCTGGTAGCGCGTGGTGCGGTCGGCCAGGGTGTAGCCGAGGGCATTGAGGGCCATGGCGTGCTCCGGCTCGCGCTCGATGATGTAGCGCAGGTCGGTTTCCAGCTGGGCCAGGTCGTCGCGCTTTTCCGCCAGCATGGCGCGGGTATAGAGCAGGTTGAGGTCGTTGGGGAACTGCTCCAGGCCCTGGTCGATCACGTTCCAGGCGCTTTCGACCTGGCCGCGATTGCTCAGCCCTTCGGCCTCGATCAGGTACAGCTGGATGGCGTAGTCGGGCTGGGCGTCGCGTGCCTGGGCCAGGCGTGCGCCGGCCTCTTCGTCGCGCTGCTGGGCGAACAGCAGTTCGGCCTGGCGCTGCTGCGCCGGCAGGTAGTCGTTGCTCGGGCCGACCAGGCTGTATTCCTGCACGGCGCTGTCGATGTCTTCGAGGGCCTCGTAGGCGCGGCCCAGGTTGTAGTGGGCGGCGTCGACATGGCTGCGGCGCTCGACCAGCTCTTGCAGATAGACGATGGCTTCTTCCCAGGCTTCGGCTTCCAGGCATACCAGAGCCAGGGAGAAACGCAGGTCATCGTCGTTGGGGTTTTCCTGCACCAGCTTGGAGAACTCGCCCTTGGCGTCCTCCAGGCGATCCTGCTCGACCAGCAGGCGTGCGTAGGTCAGGCGCAGGCGCTTGTCTTCGGGGTTCTTGCGGATGCCTTTGTGCAGCAGCGGCAGCGCTTCGTTGCCACGGCCCAGGCTCTGTAGCAGGCGGGCGCGGAGCAGGATCGGCGACACCTCGGTCTCGCTGGCCGGCTGCTCTTCGAGCAGTTGCAGGGCTTCTTCGCTGCGGCCGTCCTGTTGCAGGAGGATGGCCTTGCCGAACAGCAGTTGGCTGTTGTCCGGGTTCTTGCGCAGCAGGCGGTCGAAGCCTTGCAGCAGGCCGGCGCGGGTGTCCGGGTCGGTTTCCGCAGCGGACAGGGCGAGGAAGTCGAAGTGAGTGTCGCCCTGGCGTTGCAGCACCTGCTCCATGTAGGTCATGGATTCGTCGTAGCGACCGGCGCGGGCCAGTTGCACGGCGGCGGCGCGTTGCGCATCGATGTTGTTCGGTGCGCTTTTGGCCCAGATCAGCGAGCTGTCCAGCGCGGGCTGCTCGGCGCCGAGGTATTCGGCGATGCGGAAGGCTCGCTCGGCGACGCCGGCGTCGCCGGTGACCTGAGCCTGCTGCACGTAGTTGCCGAGGGCGATGTCGAAGCGGTTGCGCTGGCCGGCCAGCTCGGCAGTGAGCAGGGCGAACAGGGTTTCCTGGCTGAAGGAGCCGTATTCGCTGGGCTCCAGCTGGGTGGTCTGGTCGGCTTCCTGTACCGGTGGCGTGCCGTCCGGCTCGCTGGGGGCGAAAGTTTGGCAGCCGCTGATGAGGGCGAATGCGGTGAGCAGCGCGAGGTTAGTCTTCATAGTGCCTTGTCGTGCGTGATTCCAGGGCGGCAGCCATGCCGGCTCGCGCCCAGCGACGTTCGCGGCATCATGACACAAGCCTGGGAGCAAGCCCACTGGCCAGGACGATGCGGCGAACCGTCTATTGGGACAATAGGTCGCGGGAGTTGTTCTCTTGGGGGCGAAGTAGGACAATTGCCGGCTTCCGTATTGCCCCTCAGCGACCCTGCATGGCCTTCATCGCCCTCGGTATCAATCACAAGACCGCCTCGGTAGAGGTGCGCGAGCGCGTTGCCTTCACGCCGGAACAACTGGTCGAGGCGCTGCAGCAGCTGTGCCGGCTGACGCCCAGTCGTGAGGCGGCGATCCTCTCTACCTGCAACCGCAGCGAGCTGTACCTGGAGCAGGATCACCTGCAGGCAGACGAAGTGCTGCAGTGGCTAGCCGACTACCACCGCCTGAGCATCGAAGAGCTGCGCGCCTGTGCCTACGTGCACAGCGACCATGACGCGGTGCGCCACATGATGCGCGTGGCCTGCGGGCTGGATTCGATGGTGCTGGGCGAGCCGCAGATTCTCGGCCAGCTCAAGTCGGCCTACGCCGTGGCGCGTGAGGCCGGCACCGTCGGGCCGCTGCTCGGGCGTCTGTTCCAGGCCACCTTCAGCACCGCCAAGACCGTGCGCACCGATACCGCCATTGGCGAGAACCCGGTGTCGGTGGCCTTCGCCGCGGTCAGCCTGGCCAAGCAGATCTTCGCCGATCTGCACCGCAGCCAGGCGCTGCTGATCGGCGCCGGTGAGACCATCAGCCTGGTGGCGCGGCACCTGCACGACCAGGGCATCAAGCGTATCGTCGTAGCCAACCGCACCCTGGAGCGGGCCAGCCAGCTGGCCGAAGAGTTCGGCGCCCATGCCGTACTGCTGTCGGACATCCCCGAGGTGCTGGCGCACAGCGACATCGTCATCAGCTCCACCGCCAGCCAGTTGCCGATCCTCGGCAAGGGCGCGGTGGAAAGCGCGCTGAAAAACGCAAGCACAAGCCGATCTTCATGGTCGACATCGCCGTGCCGCGTGATATCGAGCCGCAGGTTGGTGAGCTGGACGACGTCTACCTCTATACCGTCGATGACC
This sequence comes from Ectopseudomonas oleovorans, assembly GCA_045291465.1. Classification (GTDB taxonomy): domain Bacteria; phylum Pseudomonadota; class Gammaproteobacteria; order Pseudomonadales; family Pseudomonadaceae; genus Aquipseudomonas; species Aquipseudomonas oleovorans_B. The sequence goes on from CP152345.1 coordinate 1,762,897, forward strand.
TGCACGAGGTCATCGAGGAAAACCTCAAGAGTCGCCAGGGGGCGGCGCAGGCCGCCGAGGAACTGGTGGCTGCCGGCACCGATGACTTCATGCAGCGCCTGCGTGAGCTGGCCGCGGTGGACGTGCTCAAGGCCTACCGTCAGCAGGCCGAGCGGCTGCGCGACGAGGAGTTGGCCAAGGCCCAGCGCATGTTGGTCAACGGCGCCAATGCCGAGGATGTGCTGGCGCAACTGGCGCGCGGCCTGACCAACAAGCTGTTGCATGCTCCCAGCGTGCGCATGAAGAAACTCACCGCCGAAGGGCGCGTCGATGCGCTCAGCCTGGCTCAGGAATTGTTCGCGCTCGACGAGGGCGCGCCGCAGGACAAAGGTCTGCAATGAAAGCTTCACTGTTGAACAAGCTGGACAACCTCAGCGACCGCTTCGAGGAACTGACGGCGCTGCTCGGCGATGCCGAGGTGATTTCCAGGCAGACGCAGTTCCGTGCCTATTCCAGGGAGTACGCCGAGATCGAGCCGGTGATCGCCACCTTCCGCGAATTGCGCAAAGTGCAGAGCGACCTCGAAGGCGCCCAGGCGCTGCTCAAGGAAAGCGACCCGGACTTGCGCGAGATGGCCGAAGAGGAAGTGGCCCAGGCCAGGGCTGCCCTGGTCGAACTCGAAGACAAATTGCAACGCATGCTGCTGCCCAAAGACCCCAACGACGGCCGCAACGTCTATCTGGAGGTGCGCGCCGGCACCGGTGGCGACGAGGCGGCGATCTTCTCCGGCGACCTGTTCCGCATGTACTCGCGCTACGCCGAGAAGCAGGGCTGGCGTGTCGAGGTGCTGTCGGCCAACGAGGGTGAGCATGGCGGCTTCAAGGAAGTGATTGCCCGCGTCGAGGGCGACAACGTCTACGCCAAGCTCAAGTTCGAGTCCGGCGCCCATCGCGTGCAGCGCGTGCCGGAAACCGAATCCCAGGGGCGCATCCACACGTCCGCCTGCACCGTGGCGGTGCTGCCCGAGCCGGACGAGCAGGCGGCCATCGAGATCAACCCGGCCGACCTGCGTGTCGATACCTACCGCTCCTCCGGTGCCGGTGGTCAGCACGTCAACACCACCGATTCGGCGATCCGCATCACCCACATTCCCACCGGCACCGTGGTGGAATGCCAGGAAGAGCGCTCGCAGCACAAGAACCGCGCCAAGGCCATGGCCTGGCTGGCGGCCAAGCTGCAGGATCAGCAGGAGGCTGCGGCGCACAAGGAGATTTCCGAGACGCGCAAGTTGCTGGTGGGTTCCGGCGACCGCTCCGAACGCATTCGTACCTACAATTTCCCGCAGGGGCGGGTGACCGACCACCGCATCAACCTGACGCTCTATTCGCTGAGCGAAGTGATGGCCGGCGGCGTGGAGGCGGTGATCGAACCCCTGCTGGCCGAGTACCAGGCCGATCAGTTGGCGGCACTGGGCGACTAAAAGCGGCTGTGGTTCCGCAAGGGGGATGACGCCTTTTTCATCCACCATTGCGTTCGGTGGATCGATGAAGCGTGATCCACCCTACGCCGCTCAAGAACCGTAGCCCGGATGCAATCCGGGAAGTATGTCCCCGGATTGCATCCGGGCTACGAGAGAAATATGGCCACCATCGAATCCCTGCTCGACACCGCTGATCTGCCCGACTCGCCCACCCCTCGGCTGGACGCCGAGTTGCTGTTGGCGGCCGCGTTGGGCAAACCACGCAGCTATTTACGCACCTGGCCGGAGCGCGAGCTGGAGGCCGAGCAACTGGCCCAATACCAGGCGAGCCTGGCGCGTCGTCGCAATGGCGAGCCGGTGGCCTACATCCTCGGCCGCCAGGGCTTCTGGAGTCTCGATCTGGAGGTGGCGCCGCATACCCTGATCCCGCGCCCGGATACCGAACTGCTGGTGGAAACCGCGCTCGAGCTGCTGCCTGCCGCACCGCTGGCCGTGCTGGATCTGGGAACCGGCAGCGGTGCCATCGCCCTGGCTCTGGCCAGCGAGCGCCCGGCCTGGCAGGTGACCGGCGTGGATCGCGTCGAAGACGCTGTGGCCCTGGCCGAGCGCAACCGTCAACGGTTGAAACTGGGCAATGTCGGTTTCCTGCATGGTCACTGGTTTTCCGCCCTGGCCGGGCAGCGCTACGGCCTGATCCTGAGCAATCCACCCTATATCCGTGCCGACGATCACCACCTGGACGAAGGCGACGTGCGTTTCGAGCCGAGCAGTGCTCTGGTCGCCGGTCGCGATGGGCTGGATGATATTCGTGCGATCATCCAGGCCGCGCCGCAGCATTTGCTCGATGCTGGCTGGCTGCTGCTGGAGCACGGCTTCGACCAGGCCGAGGCAGTGCGGGCGCTGCTCGCCGATGTCGGCTTCACCGACGTGCACAGTCGCCGTGACCTGGGTGGGCACGAACGCATCAGTTTGGGACGTTTCGACCGTGAGTGATCAGATGCTGAGCGATGATGAACTGCTGCGTTACAGCCGGCAGATTCTGCTGAAACAGATCGACGTGGAGGGGCAGTTGCGCCTCAAGCAGGGGCGTGTACTGATCGTCGGCATGGGCGGGCTGGGTTCGCCCGTGGCGCTGTATCTGGCCGCTGCCGGGGTCGGTGAACTGCACCTGGCCGACTTCGATACGGTGGATCTGACCAACCTGCAACGACAGATCGCCCACGACACCGCCAGCATTGGCCAGGCCAAGGTGGACTCGGCCATGGCTCGGCTGGCGGCGATCAATCCGCACATCGGCCTGGTGCCGCATCGCCAGGCGCTGGATGCCGACTCGCTGGCCGCCGCCGTGAGCGCCGTCGATCTGGTGCTGGACTGCTCGGACAATTTCGCCACCCGCGAGGCGGTCAACGCCGCCTGCTTCAAGGCGGGTAAACCACTGGTGTCCGGCGCGGCGATTCGTCTGGAGGGGCAGCTCTCGGTGTTCGATCCGCGTAATGCCGCCAGTCCCTGCTATCACTGCCTGTACGGCCATGGCAGCGAGGCCGAGCTGACCTGCAGCGAGGCCGGCGTGGTCGGCCCGCTGGTCGGCCTGGTGGGCAGCCTGCAAGCGCTGGAGGCGCTCAAGCTGCTGGCCGGATTCGGCGAGCCGCTGGTGGGCCGCCTGCTGCTGATCGATGCGCTAGGTACGCGCTTTCGCGAACTGCGGGTCAGGCGCGACCCGGCCTGTGGTGTCTGCGGCGATGCCCAGTAACGCGCCCATCGGGGTTCTCGACTCGGGCGTCGGCGGCCTTTCCGTGCTGCGCGAGATTCGCCGGTTGCTACCGAACGAGTCACTGCTCTACGTTGCCGACAGCGGCCATGTGCCCTATGGCGAGAAGAGCCCGGACTACATCCGCGAACGCTGCGTGCTGATCATCGACCACCTGCTGGCGCAGGGCGCCAAGGCGCTGGTACTGGCCTGCAATACCGCCACGGCGGCGGCCGGTGTCGAGTTGCGCGCGCGTTATCCACAGCTCCCCATCGTCGGCATGGAGCCGGCCGTGAAGCCCGCAGCAGCCGCGACCCGCAGTGGCGTGGTTGGCGTGCTGGCCACCACCGGCACGCTCAAGAGCGCCAAGTTCGCCGCGTTGCTCGACCGTTTCGCCAATGACGTGCGGGTGATCACCCAGCCCTGCCCGGGGTTGGTGGAGTGCATCGAGGCGGGTGAGTTACAGGCGCCGGCCACGCGCGCATTGCTGCAGAGCTATGTCGAGCCGTTGTTGGCAGAGGGCTGCGACACGCTGATTCTGGGCTGCACGCACTATCCTTTCCTGCGTCCGCTGCTGCATGAGCTGGTGCCGGAGTCGGTGACGCTGATCGACACCGGTGCGGCGGTTGCACGGCAATTGCAGCGTTTGCTCGTCCAGTCCGATCTGCTGGCCAGCGCCTCGCCGCAGCCGATCCGTTACTGGACGAGCGGCGATAGTGCGCAACTTTCTCGAGTATTGCCGATTTTGCTGGGTGAACAGGCCGAAGTCCGTTCGATATAGTGAATTTTTTCGATTTGGGCTATCCCTGATATCGGATACTTTTATATTTTTGTGGCGATCCGGATAAAAATTCTCACTAAAAGGAATGACTCATGAAGAAGTTGTGTGCCTTTGCTGTTGCAGCGACTCTCTCGTTGGGAACCCTGGGGGCGGCGCAGGCGGCGGATGTGACCGCCGCCATTGGTCAGAGTGGCGACTCCACCATGGTGTACCGCCTGGGCGCGCAGTGGGATTGGGACAGTAGCTGGTTGCAGAGCAGCGTCGGCCGCCTGACTGGTTACTGGGATCTGGGGTACACCTACTGGGATGGCGACGAGACGGCGAGCAACCACAGCCTGTCGTTCAGCCCGGTGTTCGTTTATGAGTTCGCGGGTGAGACCGTGCGTCCGTACATCGAGGCGGGTATCGGCGTGGCGGCGTTCTCCAGCACCGAGCTGGAAGACAATCGCCTGGGCTCGTCCTTCCAGTTCGAGGATCGTATCGGCCTGGGGCTGCGTTTCTCCGGCCAGGAAGTGGGCGTGCGCGCCGTGCACTATTCCAACGCCGGTCTCAAGAATCCCAACGATGGTGTGGAAGCCTACACGCTGCACTATCGCATGAGCTTCTGAGCCGCTTCCCTGGCCTGAACGAATCGCCCCTGTTCGCAGGGGCGATTGCGTTTCAGATCAGCGGATCCCAGCGCTGTGACCAGTCGGTGTCCTTGGCGACGGTTTCACGCAGCAGCTCGAAGGCTTGCTGAAGTACAGCCGAGTCGCGCTCGAGGGAATACACCAGGTAGGTGGGGTAGCTGAACTCCGGGGCGCGCGGCACGCGTTCGAGGACGTTCCTGTCCAGGTAGCTTTGCACCACCCGCGTACGGAAATAGCCCGACCCGCCGTGTTCGAGGATGTATTGCAGAGCCAGCGGCCCCAGGTTGAACGACACCGGCGCCCTGGCCTGCTCCGGCAGGGCGCTGTCGTGTTGCAGGCGAAAAGCCTCGCCCCAGTCGACGTACACGTAAGGCTCGGGATTCTTCGCGCGCACCAGGATCAGCTTTTCTTCCAGCAGTTGCTCTACCTGCATGCCCGGCCAGTAGTGCGGCTGATAGACCAGCGCGGCATCCAGCACCCCCAGTTCCAGCTGGCGCAGCAGTTGCTGGCCGTCGGCGATATGCGTGTGTACGGCGTACTGGTCGATGTTGGCGCGGATGCGGCTGACCCAGTGCAGCATCAGCGGGTTGCACAGGCTGACTTCGCCACCGATGCGGATGACGTTGTGGTAGCCGTCGGGCAGCGGCAGATCGCGCTGCGCGGCTTCCCAGGTCTGCAGGATCTGGTTGGCGTAGGAGACGAATGCTTCGCCGTCGGCAGTCAGCTTGGCGCCGGTGCGGTTACGCACGAACAGGGTGCACTTGAGATGGCCTTCGAGCTTCTGCACGCGTGCGGTGATGGCGGTCTGGGTGACGTGCAGGCGTTCGGCGGCGGCAATGAAACTGCCGCTGCGGACGATTTCCAGAAAGGTGCGGGTCAGGTCGATGTCCATGTCGTGGCGATGCTCGGCAGGCGGGCAGGCAGTGTACGTCAATCGAGATGAGCCGATGGAGCCCGTTGCAGGGCCCTGGCGGAGTTCGTCAGGGCAGACGCAGATTCTGCTGGTACTGCTGGCGATAGAGCCGGGCGAAGCCGTGCAGCAGGGGCATCACGACGGCCCAGATCAGTGCCAGCAGGCCCAGTGTCGTTGCGGTACCCAGGGGCAGCTGCACGCCGCCCAGTTGCGCCCCGGCGTAGTAGGCCAGCGGCCCGCCGATGGCACCGAGCAGGCTGGCGCGCCACCAGGGGCGCGCACTCCACGCCAGGCTGTGATCGAGTGTGGTGGCCAGCAGCAGCCACAGCAGGGCCAGCCACAGCGGGATCAGCGTGCGTGGTTCGCCGAAGTCGAACACGCCCAGGTGCAGCAGGAAGCTGTCCACCGCGCAGCCGAACAGAAAGACGCTGAGCAGCAGTTTGCCTTGCGCTGCCCAACTGCTGACCCACAGCAGATGCACGGCCAGTGCCAGGCCCGCCACCAGCAGCCAGGGGCCATCCCCGCCGAGGACGCAGGCGAACCAGCCGAGCTGGAAGAGGATGGCGTTGGCGAGCAGTCTGGGCATGGGCGCTTCCCTGGGGCGATTCGAGCCGGGCAGTCTAGGCCACCGGGCTTCTCAGACCAACGTCGATGACTGCACGTACTGCGGCTGCGGCCGGGCACCGGGTTTGGCCAGCAGCAGGTGCGCCGTGCCGATGGTGCGTTCGAGGAACCCTCCCTCGCAGTAGCACAGGTAGAACTCCCACAGCCGGTAGAAGTAGTCGTCGTAGCCCAGTTGCTCCAGGCGCTGGCGAGCCTGGGACAGGTTTTCGCGCCACAGGCGCAGGGTGCGAGCGTAGTGCAGGCCGAAGTCTTCCATGTGGTGCAGGTTGAGGTCGGTGTGGCGAGTCACCACTTCCAGCATCTTGTTGACCGAGGGCAGGGCGCCGCCGGGGAAGATGTAGCGCTGGATGAAGTCGACCGACTGGCGAGCCTGTTCGTAACGCTGATCACGAATGGTGATGGCTTGCAGCAACATGAGTCCTTCGGGTTTGAGCAGGCGCGCGCACTGTTCGAAGTAGGTGGGCAGGAAACGATGGCCGACGGCCTCGATCATCTCGATGGAGACCAGTTTGTCGTACTCGCCGACGAGGTCGCGGTAGTCCTCCAGCAGCAGGGTGATGCGATCCTCCAGGCCCTGTTCGCGAATGCGTCGTTCGGTGTAGGCGTACTGCTCGCGCGACAGCGTGGTGGTGGTTACCTTGCAGCCGTAACGGGTTGCGGCGTAGATGGCCATGCTGCCCCAGCCGGTGCCGATTTCCAGCAGATGGTCGGAGGGTTGCAGCGCGAGTTTCTCGCAGATGCGCTCCAGCTTGTTGAGCTGCGCCTGCTGCAGGCTGTCGTCATCGCGCAGGAACATGGCCGCGGAGTACATCATGGTCGGGTCGAGGAACTGCTCGAACAGGTCGTTGCCCAGGTCATAGTGTGCCGCGATATTGCGCCGCGAGCCCTGGCGAGTATTGCGGTTGAGCCAGTGCAGGCCACGAATCAAGGGTCGCCCCAGGCGCGCCAGACCGTTCTCCATGGCGTCGAGCACGTCGAGGTTGGCGACGAAGATGCGGATCACCGCAGTGAGATCGGGCGTGCTCCAGTAGCCATGGATATAGGCCTCTCCCGCGCCGATCGAGCCGTTACCGGCGACCAGGCCCCAGACGGCTGGATCGGTGACCCTGATCTCGGCGCGCTGGTTGCTCTGCGGCGTGCCGAAATGCAGGGTGTCACTGCCTTCATGAATCAGCAGCAGGCCATGGCGCAGGTTTTCCAGCTGGCGCAGCACGGCGCGCCGCAGCAGACCGGCGCCGATGCCGTTGCCGCTGCGTACCAGGCTTCTGGTGGCGGTCAGGCTAGAGCTTTTCATGAGGCATGTCCTTCACTTGTGGGTGGGCGACACGGAAGCGGCCTTCCGCAGGCGTGTGGTCGAAAATCGGGATGCGCTTGAACAGCAGCCGCAGGGCCTGCCAGTAGATCGCGGCGAGAGTCTTGCCGGTCATCCACGGGAAGGTGAGCAGGTAGCGGTGCAGGCTGGCGCGGGTCAGCGGTTGGCGTTGCAGGCTCAGGCTGGCGTCGAACAGCTTGTTCTCGCCCTGCCAGTCGGCCATGTGGATGCCCAGGCGCTCGCCCACCGGGCTGAAGCTCATGCGGTACTCCAGCTCGCGCGGCAAGAAGGGCGAGACGTGAAACGCCTTGTCCACTGCGACACGGTGACGGCCTTCGCCGCTGGCGGGCAGGACGTAGTGGTAGCGCTGGCGCCACGGCGTGTTGCTGACCTCGCAGAGGATCGCCATGAGCTGGTCGCCGTTATCGAAACAATAGAAGAAGCTGGCCGGGTTGAACGCCAGGCCCCAACTGCGTGGTTGCGTCAACAGGCAGATACGGCCCTGCGGACGCGAACCCAGCGCCTCTTCCACGCGGTCGCGCACGGCCTCATGCAGCGCCACACCCTTGCGTGTGGCCTCGGGCAGGTAGTCGGTTTCGCGAAAGGCGAATGGCGCGAAGCGGCCGGAGCCGGCCAATGGCGACAGGGCGAACAGTTGCGCCTGCTCGCTCAGGTCCAGATAGAGCAGCCCCATGCGATAGCGAAAGGCGTGCGTGCGTGGGGCGAAGCGTCGATGCTGCACCCAGCCGCTGTACAGGGCGCTGCGCATTACAGCGTTTCCCCGAAGGCACGGGCCACGCGCAAGGCGCTGACTACGCCGTCTTCATGGAAGCCGTTGGCCCAGTAGGCGCCGCAGAAGTAACTGTGCCGGGCGCCGAGCAGCTCCTCCCAGCGCGCCTGCGCCGCAGTGCCGGCCAGGCTGTATTGCGGATGAGCGTACTGGAAGCGCGCGAGAATCTGCGCCGGGTCGATGGCGGCGGTCTGGTTGAGGCTGACGCAGAAGGTGGTGTCGCTCTCGATGCCTTGCAGGATGTTCATGTTGTAGGTCACCGCAGCCAACTGATCGGCGGATCGCTGCAGAGCTGCTGCGCTTGGCCCGCCCAGGCGGTAGTTCCAGCTGGCCCAGGCCAGTTTGCGCTCGGGCAGCAGGCGCGTGTCGGTGTGCAGCACCACGTCGTTGGCGGCATAGGGCAGGGCGCCGAGGATTTCCCGTTCCTGCTCGCTGGCCAGATCCAGCAGGGCCAGGGCCTGGTCGCTGTGGCAGGCGAACACCACCTTGTCGAAGCGTTCCTGGCCGGCGGCGCTGTACAGGGTGACGCCAGACGCGTCGCGCACCACGCGGCTGACCGGGCAGTTGAGGCGGATGCGTTCGGCGAAGCCGGCGGTCAGCGGTGCCACGTAGCTGCGCGAGCCGCCCTCGACCACCTGCCATTGCGGGCGGTTGCTGACCGACAGCAGGCCGTGGTTCTTGCAGAAGCGCACGAAGAACTGCAACGGGAAGGTGAGCATCTCGGACAGTGACATCGACCAGATGGCCGAGCCCATGGGCACGATGTAATGGTCGATGAAGCGCCGGCCATAGCCGTTGCGTTCGAGGTATTCGCCGAGCGTCATCTCGCCGCCGATGCGGCCGTTGGCCAGGTCGTCCTGGGATTGGCGGTTGAAGCGCAGGATGTCGCGCAGCATGCCCCAGAACGCAGGTGACAGGAGGTTGCGGCGCTGGGCGAAGAGGGTGTTGAGGTCGTGGCCGTTGTACTCCACGCCGGTGCTCGGGTCACTGACCGAGAAGCTCATTTCGGTGGGCTTGAAGCCGACGCCGATCTGGTTCAGCAGGCGGATGAAATTCGGGTAGGTCCAGTCGTTGAACACGATGAAACCGGTATCGATGGCGTAGGTGCGGCCGTTCACCGTCACGTCGACGGTGTGGGTGTGGCCACCGATCCAGTCACTGGCCTCGTATACCTGGATGTCGTGCTGGCGGTTGAGCAGGTAGGCACAGGTCAGGCCGGCGATGCCGCTGCCGATGATGGCGATTTTCATGGGGTGTCCTCGTGACGCGCCAGGCGGCGGCCGATGGCCAGTTGCAAGCGGCTGGGCAGGCTGCCGAGCAGCTTCAGTACGGCGATGAAGGGGGTGGGAAAGGCGATTTCGTGAGGACGTCCGTCCAGGCGCTCGGCGATGTGCCGTGCGGCGCGTTCGACCGGCCAGCGCATGGGCATGGGGAAGTCGTTCTTCTGCGTCAGCGGGGTATCGACGAAGCCCGGGCTGACCAGGGTGACGTCGATACCTTCGCGGGCGAGATCGATGCGCAGCGTCTGCATCAGGTAGCGCAGGGCGGCCTTGGAGGCGCCGTAGGCCTCGGCGCGTGGCAGCGGCATGAAGGTCACCGAGCTGCCGACGCCGACCAGGTGCGGACGATTGCCACGGCGTAGCAGGGGCAGTGCCGCTTCGATGCAGTGGCTGGCGGAGAACAGGTTGGCACTGACCACGCGTTCGATCATGGCGGCTTCGAACTGGTGTACCTCGACGTACTCGCAGGTGCCGGCATTGAGGATCACGCAATCCAGCGCGCCCCATTGTTGCGCGATGCGCTCGCCGATGGCACGCACCTGAGCGGGATCGGTGAGGTCGCCAGGAACGACCAGTACCTGATCGCCGTAGCGGCTGGCGAAGGCTTGTAGCGGGCCGTTGCTGCGAGCGCTGAGGGCCAGGCGATGTCCGGCCTGCAACAGTTGTTCGGCCAGGGCGGCGCCGATGCCGCTGCTGGCGCCGGTGAGCCAGATGCGCTTCATGCCAGCCTCCGTTTCAGCCAGGCGATGACGCCGCCTAGCACGGGCAGGTGTTCATAAATCAGGGCGCCGGCGTCGAAGTAGTCGCGGTGCTGGTAGACCTTGTCGCGCCAGAGCAGGTGCGAGCAGCCCTCGACGGCGATTTCGGCGCCGCCGCGCAGACGCGGGTGGCGATAGCGCATGGTCCAGCGCAGGTAGCCCTCGCCGGCACTGACCCGATCGAAACCATGGAACTCGAAACGCAATGCCTCGACGTTGGCGTACAGTTCGGCGAAGTAACGCTGCATGGCCGTCAGTCCCTGCACGTGGTGCAGTGGGTCACGAAATACCACGTCGTCGCTGTACAGCTCGCCGAGCAGATACAGGTTGTCCTTGTTCAGCGTGGCGAAGCGGTCGGCGAAGCTGTGCAGGAAGTCGCTCATGCCGGCACCTCTCGGTTGTCGAGGTTCCTGAAGGCGGCCAGGGCGCGCTCGCGCGAGCGCGCCAGATCGACGATCGGGCGCGGGTAGCCGGCTGGCGCGAACAGCCCGCCAATTGCCGACGGATCATGGATGTCGCGCTTGTTCAGGCTCGCCAGCTCCGGTACCCAGTGACGGATGAAGCGGCCTTCCGGGTCGAACTTCTGCGATTGGCTGATCGGGTTGAAGATGCGGAAGTAGGGAGCCGCGTCGGTGCCGGTCGATGAGCTCCACTGCCAGCCGCCGTTGTTCGCCGCCAGGTCGCCATCGATCAGGTGGCGCATGAAGAAGCGCTCGCCTTCACGCCAGTCGATCAGCAGGTTCTTGGTCAGGAACATGGCGACGACCATGCGCAGGCGGTTGTGCATCCAGCCGGTTTCACGTAGTTGGCGCATGGCGGCATCGATGATCGGCAGACCGGTGCGCCCCTCCTGCCAGGCGGCCAGTTCGTCCGGTGCATGGCGCCAGGGCACGGCTTCGGTTTCCTGGCGGAAGGCCCGATGCCGCGAAACGCGTGGGTAGCCGACCAGGATGTGCTTGTAGAACTCGCGCCACAGCAGTTCGTTGATCCAGGTGATGGCGCCGGGGTTGCCAGTGTCGAACTCGCCCTGGTTGGCCGCCAGCGCGGCGTGCAGGCACTGGCGTGGCGACAGCACCCCCGCCGCGAGATAGGCCGAGAGCTGGCTGGTGCCGGGCAGGGCGGGAAAGTCGCGTTCGCTCTGATAGAAGGCGATCTGCTCGTCGGCGAAGCGCTCCAGGCGCTGCCGGGCGGCCTGCTCACCCGCCGGCCATAGTTCGCGCAGACTGGCAGCGGGTGTTTCGAAACCCTCTACCGCCTGGGGCAGCGGATCGCAGGTCAGCGCCATGGACGTCTGCGCGCGAGGCGTTCCGAGCAGGCCGGGCAGAGCGCTGTGCAGGCGTTCGTAGCAGACTTTGCGGAACTGGCTGTAGACCTGGAAATAGCCGCCGGAGCGAGTCAGCACGCTGCCCGGCTGGAAGAACAGCTGGTCGAGATAGTGGTGCCAGGCTATGGCCTGCTGGCCGAGATAGGCGGCGACCTGACGATCGCGCAGGCTTTCGTTGATGCCGTATTCGTCGTTCACGTGCACGGCGCAGACGTTGTGCTGGTGGCAGACCTCGGCGATCACGCCGGGTACCTGTTCCCAGGTTTCGCAGTGCCGCACCAGCAACGGCACGTTGAGTTCTGCCAGTGCCTGGCTCAGAGACGCGAGGTTGCGCAGCCAGAAGTCCACCTTGCACGCGGCATCGTCATGGCTCTGCCACTGGCCCGGCGTGATCAGGTACAGGGCAAGGGTCGAGCCGGTACTCATGGCCCGGCTCAGGGCCGTGTTGTCCTGAACCCGCAGGTCGCTGCGGAACCACATCAGTTGTTTCATGGCATGAGCTCCTGGACGCCGAGCAGACCCTGGCCGAGCAGCCAGGCATGCGCGGCGAGCGGGTCGGTGGCCGAGTGCATGGCGGCCAACGCGTCGCGGTGAATATGGGTGGCCGGGCCGGCGATCAGCAGCGGTACCGGGCATTGCTCGGCCAGGCGGGGCAGATGGCGGCGCACCAGGGTGTTGTCCAGAGCCTGATCCGCGTACAGCACCAGGGCGCGAGGGGCGATCTGTTCCAGAGCCGTGAGCAGTTCATTGGGCGGCAGCGGCCAGTCGAAAACCTCCACCGGGCAATCACTGGTGCTGGCCAGCCAGGCGCTGAGCCACAGGCCAGGCGCCATCGGTGCTTCGCCAAGGTTGACGAGTAACAGCGGCGCTCCACCGATCTGGCGATTGCAGTGGTAGACGCGGGTGGCCAGCTTGCTGCGTAGCCAGGAGAAGAAGAACACCTGCTCCAGGCGTGCGCCGAACTGCCCTTGCCAGCGCTGATCCAGTTCGCCCAGCAGGGGCCAGAGCATCTGTTCGACCAGGGTGCTGGCCGGGTACAGCGCCAGCGCCGAATTGAAACGGTCATCCAGGCGCCGCTCGCTGAGCATGGCGATGCACGTGAGCAGTTCGGCGCGCAGGCACGACCAGTTGTCGTCGTTCGGCGCTGGCGTCGGCTGGCCATGGTCGAGCAGGGCCTTGACCTGGCCGACCGCGACGCCGCGCGACAGCCAGGCGAGGATGGCGCCGATGCGCTCGAGGTTGGCCGGCGAGTAGAGGCGGTGTCCCTTGGGCGTACGGTACGGCACGATCAGGCCATAACGGCGTTCCCACGCCCTCAGGGTGACCGCGTTGATACCGGTGTTGCGCGCCACCTCACGGATCGGCAGGAAGCCTTCGTCCAGTGCCTGGCGGTAGTCGTGGCCGGCCTCTTCGCCGGTGATGTTTGCGTCTGTCATCGGCTTAGAGCGCGTTACGCAGGCTGAGAGGTTCGGGGTGTGGCTGCAGGTACGCCTGGCCAGCGATGTAGTGATCGGGGTGGCGGCGGAAGTGATGCTTGAGCAGGGTCAGCGGCACGACCAGCGGTACGATACCGGCGCGGTACTGGCTGATCAGGTGCTGCATTTCCTGCCTATCGTCGGCGCTCAGGGCACGCTTGAGGTAGCCACTCAGATGCTGCAGCACGTTGCTGTGGGTGCCTCGGGTGGCACATTTTTTCAGCGCGCTCATCAGTTCGCTGAAGTAGCGCGGCGCCAGTTCGGCCAGGTCGTACCGGGCGAGATCGCCGAGCAGCCGGCCCAGGGACTTGTAGCGCACCGGGTCGGTGGCCATCAGCAGGTACTTGTAGCGCGAGTGGTAGGCGATCAGCGCGCGGCGGCTCAGGCCCTGCTGCAGCAGACGCTGCCACTCGGCATAGGCATAGACGCGAGTGATGAAGTTCTCACGCAGCACGGGGTCGTTGAGGCGGCCGTCTTCTTCCACCGGCAGATCCGGGTGCAGGGCGCAGAACGTGGCGGCAAAGATGCCGCGACCCGGTTCGCTGGGGCGGCCTCCTTCCTGGTAGACCTTGACTCGCTCCAGGCCGCAGGACGGCGACTGCTGCATGAAGATGAAGCCGCTGATGTCATGCAGGTCGTCGACCATGCGCCGGGCGTAGGCAGCCAGTGCGTCGGTCACGTCACGTGAACGGTCAACGCTGCCGACGGCGCGGGGTGACTGCGGGTCGCCCACCAGGCGGATGGGCTCGCGTGGCACAGGCATGCCGATGCCGACCTCCGGGCAGACCGGGATGAAATCGAAGTGCTCGGTGAGGCTGCGACTGCACAGACGCGACAGCTTGTGACCGCCGTTGTAGCGCACTTCTGCGCCCATCAGGCAGGCGCTGATTGCCAGTTTGGCTTTGCTCGACTGCATGCTATGACCCCGGATTAACTTGTACAGAATGTAGTTCATGTACAACCTGTGTTCATCATAGGTTTGCAATTGTACAAGTCAAATTATTTGTACAGCTTTGGTATCGTTTTTGGCGTGCAGGCAGGCGCCAGCGAGCCGTCAGGCGCGGTGGCGGTCATCGGCGAGGGGAAGGTGTCAGTGCCAGCCTTGCAGCCAGCGCTCGGTATTGTGCAACTCACGCCAGTCGAGCGTCTGGCTGCGTTTGGTCAGCACCGCCTGCAATTCCACGGCGAGGATGTTGTCGGCCTCGTCACGAATCAGTTCGGTGACGAGAAAGTGACGCCCGCGGTTCTGCGGCTGCGCCGCCGTCCATTTCGACAGCAGCAGCTTGCGCGGGTTGAGTCGGCGCGGGGCGCTCATGCCTGGTGTTCGAGCAGGCGGCGAGCGGCATCCTGGCCGCTGAGCCAGGCGCCTTCGACGCGGCCGGACAGGCACCAGTCGCCACAGGCATACAGGCCCAGGTCGGCATCGGCCAGCGCCCCCCACTGGTGTGCCTGTGCAGGGCGGGCATAGAGCCAGCGGTGGGCCAGGGTGAAGCTGGGTGGTGGCAGCGCGCAGCCGATCAGCTCGGCGAAGGTGCCGTGCAACTGTTCGATCACCGCCTCCTTGGGCAGATCCAGGTGCTGCCGGCTCCAGGTGCTGGTGGCATGCAGCACCCAGGTGTCCAGGCGGTTGTCACGGCCAGGCTTGCTGCGGTTGCGCGCGACCCAGTCGAGCGAGCTGTCCTGTACGAAGCAGCCTTGCACATGGGTTTCCAGCGGCGTCTCGAAGCCCAGTGCAACGGCCCAGGTCGGTTCCATGACCACGCTGGCAGCGGCCCCGGCCAGTTTCGGGGCAGCGGCCAGCAGCGCGCTGGCCTGCGGTGCCGGAGTGGCGATGATGACGTGACTGAAGGGGCCGTGGCTGTTTCCTTCCGCGTCCAGCAGGTTCCAGTGGCGGTCGCCGCGAAAGACTTCGGTGATGCGGCAACTGAAGTGCACCGGCAAGGCGCCGAGCAGAGCGCGAGTGATGGCGCTCATGCGGGGGTGCCGACCCAGCGCAGCTGTTCGTCCGGCGAGGCGCTGAGCTGACCGTCGCGGGCGTTGTAGAGGTCGGGCTCCCATTGTGCGACCCAGCCCCGGGTCTGCCACTGCTGTACCACCTCGACGAAGCGGCGATCACGGGCGGTGAAGTACTGGGCGCCCAGATCCAGGCTGCCGGCATCACTGCGTTTACTGGCCATGCGCCCGCCACTGCCGCGGCTCTTGTCGAACAGTTCGACCTCCAGACCTGCGGCATGCAGGGCCTGTGCGGCGGAGAGTCCCGCCAGGCCGGTACCGATGATGGCGATGGGTGCGTTCATGATGACCTCGTCAGCGCTGAATGCATTACAGGCTACGTTTTGGACAAAAGCTATACAAGAATGTTTTCATGTACAGCTGATGCCGTGAGTGACACGCCCTGTCTTTAGGTTTAGGACAAACGCGGCAATCGATAAAGGCACGTGCGTGTCCAAAAAAAGACGCTTATCCATTGCCATGCGAGGAGGATGCCATGCATATCCTGCTGACCGGCGGTACCGGCCTGATCGGTCGTGCGCTTTGTGCGTACTGGGCCGAACAGGGTCACCGCCTGACTGTCTGGAGCCGTGAGCCGGGCAAGGTCGCCAAGCTGTGCGGGCCTGGCGTGCGCGGCATCGCTCGGCTCGAGGAGCTGGCCGACGAGCCGCTCGATGCCGTGGTCAACCTGGCCGGCGCGCCCATCGCCGATCGTCCCTGGAGCAGCAGGCGCAAGGCCCTGCTATGGGCCAGCCGCATCGGTCTGACCGAGCAGTTGCTGAACTGGCTGCAAAGCCGTGAGCAACGCCCGGCGGTTCTGCTTTCCGGCTCGGCCGTTGGCTGGTACGGCGACGGTGGCGAGCGTGAGCTGAACGAGGATACACCCCAGGTCAACGACGACTTCGCTGCACAGCTGTGCGGCGCCTGGGAAGAGACCGCGCTACGTGCCGAAGAGCTGGGCATACGGGTGGTGCTGGTGCGCACCGGTCTGGTGCTGAGCCCTGATGGCGGCATGCTCAAACGCCTGCTGTTGCCCTTCAGGCTTGGTCTTGGCGGGCGGATCGGCGACGGGCGGCAGTGGATGCCCTGGATTCATTTTGCCGATCAAATCGCCGTGATGGATTTTCTCTTGCAGCACACCGATGCTCGCGGTCCTTATAATGCCTGCGCGCCATCACCGGTACGCAACGCCGAGTTCACCAGGATTCTCGGGCAGGCACTGAGCCGTCCGACTTTCCTGCCCGTGCCGGCCTTCGCGCTGCGTGCCGGTCTCGGCGAGTTGTCCGATTTGCTGCTCGGTGGTCAGCGTGCCGTGCCGATGCGTGCGCTCGAGGCTGGCTTCAGTTTCCGTTTTACCCATCTGGATGTGGCCCTGGCGGATTTGCTGGCTCATCACTGACTAGGATTTCGCATGACCGATCACGCATTGTTGCTGGTTAACCTGGGTTCGCCCGCGTCTACCGAAGTAGCCGATGTCCGCCGTTACCTCGATCAGTTCCTGATGGATCCCTACGTGATCGATCTGCCCTGGCCGCTGCGTCGGCTGCTGGTGTCGCTGATTCTGATCAAGCGCCCCGCCGCATCGGCGCATGCCTATGCCTCGATCTGGTGGGATGAGGGCTCGCCACTGGTGGTGCTCAGTCGCCGCTTGCAGGAGGCGATGAAGGCGCAGTGGAAGCACGGCCCGGTGGAGCTGGCCATGCGCTACGGCGAGCCGTCCATCGAGTCGACCCTGCTGCGACTGGCCCAGCAGGGCATCCGTGACGTCACCCTGGCCCCGCTGTATCCACAGTTCGCCGACAGCACCACCACCACGGTGATCGAGGAGGTCAGGCGGGTGATCCGCACGCATGGTCTGAACCTGCGGTTATCCACCTTGCCGCCGTTCTACGACCAGCCCGAATACCTCGATGCGCTGGTCGCCAGTGCCAGGCCTTATCTGGAGCAGGATTTCGATCACCTGCTGCTGAGCTTCCACGGCCTGCCGGAGCGGCATCTGCACAAGCTCGATCCCAGCGGCCATTGCCTCGAGGGTGAGGATTGTTGCCGCACGGCTTCGCCGCAGGTACTCGCCAACTGTTACCGCGCGCAATGCCTGCGTAGCGCCGAGCTGTTCGCCCAGCGCATGGGGCTGCGCCCGGAGCAATGGTCGGTGAGCTTTCAGTCGCGCCTGGGGCGCGCCAAATGGATCGAGCCCTATACCGAGACCCGCCTGGATGAGCTGGCCGCTCAGGGCGTGAAGAAGCTGCTGGTGATGTGCCCGGCGTTCGTCGCCGACTGCATCGAGACCCTGGAGGAGATCGGCGACCGTGGCCGTGAGCAGTTCGTCGAGGCGGGTGGTGAGAGCCTGCAACTGGTGCCCTGCCTGAATGATCATCCCGATTGGGCAGCAGCATTGAAGGTGCTTTGCGAGCGAGCACCCGTGTCCCTTTAGGTTACATCTCTTGCCGCCGAGGCGAGGCATTCGCCTTGGCGGGTATGAAGCATTCGCCGTTCTGATAACACCTTCGAGCGATACTCACTGCCGTTTATATCGTCCTAAGCTGGCGCCTCTTTCAACCGTCGCGCATCGCGTTCTGCGGTGCCGAGGAGAGCGTCCGTGCATAACAACAATAACGGCTATCCCTCCAGTGTCCGAGCCTGGGTCACTGTCGCCATCCTGATGGTGGCTTACGTCCTGTCCTTCGTCGACCGGCAGATTCTCAACCTGCTGGTCGAACCCATCCGCCGCGACCTGGTGATCAACGATACGCAGATGAGCCTGCTGATGGGGCTGTCGTTCGCATTGTTCTACACCGTCTGCGGCATTCCTCTCGGACGTGTGGCCGATACCCGTAGCCGGCGCGGGCTGATTGCCGTGGGCGTTCTGTTCTGGAGCGCGGCCACCGCTGCCTGCGGCATGGCCAGGATGTACTGGCAGTTCCTGCTGTGCCGCATCGGCGTGGGCGTGGGTGAGGCGGCGCTGTCCCCCGCGGCCTATTCGCTGATTGCCGACAGTTTTCCTGCCGAGCGTCGCGCCACGGCCATCAGCGTCTACTCAATGGGGGTCTACCTCGGTTCGGGGTTGGCCTTTCTGGTCGGTGGCCTGGTGATCCAGTTCGCTTCGGCGCAGGGCGACGTCACGCTGCCGGTGCTGGGCGAGGTGCGCCCATGGCAACTGATCTTCCTCATTCTCGGGGGGCGGGTGTGCTGTTCACCCTGCTCATGCTGGCGGTCAGGGAGCCGGCTCGGCGCGGTGTCGGTGCCGGCGTTGCCGTGCCGCTCAGCGAGGTCGGGCGCTACATCCGGGCCAACCGTCGCACGGTGCTGCTGCACAACTTCGGCTTCGCCGGTCTGGCATTCGCCGGCTATGGCAGCGCGGCCTGGGTGCCGACCTTCTATATCCGCACCTATGGCTGGGACGCCGGTCAGGTCGGCATCGTCTACGGCAGCATCGTCGCGGTGTTCGGTTGCCTGGGCATCGTTTTCGGCGGCCGCCTGGCGGACTGGATGGCCAAGCGCGGGCGCAGCGACGCCAACATGCGCGTCGGCCTTTACGCCGCGTTGGGGGCGTTGCCGATGGTGGTGCTGTTCCCCTTGATGGACAGCGCTTTGTGGGCCAGCGTGCTGATGGCACCCACGGTGTTCTGCCTGAGCATGCCGTTCGGCGTCGCGCCTGCGGCGATCCAGGAAATCATGCCCAATTCGATGCGCGGCCAGGCATCGGCCATCTACCTGTTCGTCATCACCCTGATAGGCCTGGGCATCGGCCCGACGGCGGTGGCGCTGGTGACCGACTTCGTCTTCGCCGATGACGCCGCGCTGCGCTATTCGCTGTTGATCGTCACCACCCTGGCGGTGCTGATGTCGATCGTCCTGCTGGCCAAGAGCCTCAAACCCTATCGCGAAAGTGTGACGCGCCTGGAGCAATGGGCCGCCAATCCGGCCTGATCCTGTGCATTTTTCTGCCGTGCCGAACACTTGTCGGCACGATTTATGCGCCAGGACACAGGTCGTTTGGAATTTTTGCGCTTTACTGAGGTTCTGAGTGAAGCGCGTGCCGCTCCGGCGCGTGCCAGCCAGGGATACTCAGGATGGGAGCGAGGCCGATGCCTGCAACTATGGGCGGGCGAGCGAGAAAGGGGGTGGGGTGGCAATGGTTGTTGCCAGCGCTGGTGTTGCCGTTGCTGCTGAGTGGCTGCACGGGGCGGCTGGACAACGATTCGATCCTGCATACGCGCAACCCGGTCAAACCGACCGAGTTGCTGCAGACCGATGTGGATCGCATGGCTACGCTGGCCATGCGCAACAACCTCAACAGTCTGTACCGGTTGATGCACAAGCTGTATCAGCGCAACCCTCGGGAATGGCGCAAGAACGCCTTGCCTGACAGCGCGGCCGCCGAGCGGGCGATCCATTACGCCATCGAACACAATCAGGACTGGCCAACCCTGGGTGGGCGGCGTGACGTGGTCGCACTGGACTATGCCCTCAGTCCGGCATTCGAGGGCGACCGGGTAGCCGCCTTCACCTATGCCATCGGCAGCATGCTGGTGACCGCCCATGGCGGGCGTACCGAGTTCTATCTGACCGACAGCTTCAATGCCGAATTCATCCACAATGCCGCGCGCAACCTGGAGAAGGCCGCCTGGATGCTGGGCCAGCGGCGTGATGCCATGGGGCGCCCGCTGTTGCTCTCCAACGAGTTTTCCGAGCAGGGCAACAACCTCAGTTATGCGGTGGAGTTCGGCAAGATGGTGGCGCGCCTCGATCTGCTCACCCATGTGCTGGAGGAGCGCTACCGACGCATGGGCGCGAACTACGCGCAGAGCCTGATGTTGTTGAATTTCCTGCCGGTGCAATAGCGCCGTTCAGTGCGTCCAGCCTTGCTCGATCCGGTTCAGGGTTCCGGCCTGGCGCAGGCGTACCAGGGCTTCGGAGAATATCCGGGCGCGCTCGCTATCGCCCTTGGCGAAGGCCACGAAGCGCGGCATCTGGATCAGTGGGCGAGGAAGTATGCGAACCTGCTCCTGGGCGCGCTGTTCGCGCACGAAGTACTGCAGCTGCACACGGTCGCCGACGATGATGTCGATGCGTCCGGCCAGCAGCATCGAGACCAGTTGGCGCGGATTCTGCGCACTGGTGTCACGCGCCAGATCGGCGCGGTCGAACTCCTCTTCGTAGGCGTAGCCGCGTACCTGCCCGATCACGTAAGGCGACAGATCGTCCAGGCTCTTCCAGTCGCTCAGGGCCGTTCTGGCGGTGGTCATGAACACGGTCGAGCCGCTGCGCAGCGGGCCGACCAGTTCGTACTGCTGCTGACGCTGCGGGGTGCCGGCGAACTGAAAGGCCATCTGCACCTCGCCACGGTCGAGCATGCGCTTGACGCGCTGCCAGGGGTACAGGCGAATTTCGTGATCCACCCCGGCTTCGCGCAGTACCGCGTCGACCAGCTCGACGTCCAGCCCGCGTGGCGTGTCGTCTTCGGCGGTAACGAAGCTGTAGGGGGCGAACTGCTCGTCGCCCACCACCCGCCAGGGTTGCGCAGCCAGTGATGTGGTCATTGCCAGCAGGGCAAGCAGCAGATGGCGCATGGCGGGTACCTCGTGACGGGCCTGTATTTCAGGCTAGCCAGTTTCTTCGAACGAGGCGGGCGAGGCGAGGGGAATCAGACCTTGCGGACGAACTCGGACTTGAGCTTCATCGCGCCGATGCCGTCGATCCTGCAATCGATATCATGGTCGCCATCGACCAGGCGAATGTTCTTCACCTTGGTACCGACCTTGACCACCAGCGACGAGCCCTTGACCTTGAGATCCTTGATCACGGTGATGGTGTCGCCGTCCTGCAGCAGGTTGCCGACCGAGTCCTTGATCACGCGCGCATCGTCGCCCGCCTCGGCGGCTTCGCCGGCTTTCCACTCATGGGCGCATTCGGGGCAGACCAGCTGCTCGCCGTCTTCGTAGGTGTATTCGGAGTTGCATTTGGGGCAGGGTGGCAAGCTGGTCAAGGGGCATCCTCGGGGCTGATGGAAAACCGCAGATTATATAGGGTTTTGTTCGCGGGCGCCGCTCTGGGACGCGGGGTGTTCGAGTGGTGCGTGTTAAAAATATTGGACTTTCATGCCTCTGAAATTTTGGCGGTAATGCCCTTTGAGCGCCTTGTTTTGGCGGTTGTTGCGTTTGGGGCGTCGTGCGTGTGCGGCATTTTTGTGCGGATTCGTTTGACATATTTTACGGCTCGGGCAGACTGGCAGCAGATTCCGTTGCCGAACCGGGTAACGGGGCAGCCCTGTTGCTGCTTCATCTCCGGATGGGATTGGCCCGGTTCGAGCCGCCGTCGGAAGGCGGCACTCTGGTTCAGGAGGAGCCTGGGTGCACGGGGTTAGCCAAACAGGCCACAGGTGCGGCAGCAGCGAGTTCTGCTGGCCACGGGTCTGCACAGCAACGACAGGCCCGGCCTGTCCCAAGGTGACGTATGTCCGACAACAAGATGCGCAATACCCCTCGCAAACCCGTCGTGTTGATGTCCATGGGCGCTCAAGAGCGCAAGGGCCACGACTATCAGGTAATGACCCACAAATACATCCAGCCTCTGGTCGAGTTCTCCGGTTGCGTGCCGCTGCTGGTGCCCACCTGCTGCGGTATCGATGATCTCGAGCAGTACCTGGACATGGCCGACGGTGTGTACCTGACCGGCGCCGGCAGCAACATCGACCCGGCGCTCTATGGCCAGGAGAACCAGACGCCTGACAAGGGCCAGGATCGCGACCGCGACCTGTTCGATCTACCGCTCGTTCGCGCCGCCATCGCCCGTGGTCTGCCGATCTTCGGCATTTGCCGGGGCATGCAGGAAATCAACGTGGCGCTGGGTGGCGACATCTATCAGAAGGTCTATACCGAGCCTGGCTTCAACGACCATCGCGAGAACCCCGATGACCCGGTCGAGGTGCAGTACGCACCGAGCCACGGCGTGCGTCCGGTTGCCGGCACCTGGTTCGCCGAGTTGATGGGCAAGGAGGAGATTCGCGTCAACTCCCTGCACGGCCAGGCCATTCGCAAGCTGGGCAAAGGGCTGGAGGTTCTGGCTACTGCCGAGGACGGGCTGATCGAGGCGATCCACGCGCCAACGCTGTCGCCTTTCCTGTTCGCCGTGCAGTGGCATCCGGAATGGCGAGCTGCGCAGAACCCCGATTCGGTGAAGATCTTCCAGGCTTTTGGTGAAGCCTGTCATCGCCGCGTGGTGGCGCGTAACGGTCGCCAGGCCGCCTGAGCCAGGCGCTGCCGCCGGGCCTCTGCATCAGTAGGGGCTTGGCGGTTGCGGCCAGTTCAGGGTACCGCTGTCGTTGAAGCGACGGGTGCCGAACAGGCCGTCGGCCAGTTTGCCGCGCAGCACGTAGGGCACTTCCTGGCCGGGTTGATAGCCGGCTGCGCCCCAGGCCTGGCGCATCACCGAAAACGCGGAAATGCTCACCGGTACGCTCAGTACCGTCTCGCCGAAGCGCGGCACGCTGCCGCTCTGGTCGCTGACGCCACTGGCCAGCGGCTGCCCATTCACATCCAGATCCAGCGCCATGCCGTTGAAGCTCACCGCGCTGTCATTGGGGTTCTGCACCCGCAGTTTCACCGCGAAGCGTACTTCCAGGCCCTGACCTGGCAGCGGCTCCAGGCCGACCAGGTCGACCCGTAGCGGATCGCGGTTGCCCAGGCTGGCGCAGGCGCTCAGCCCCAGGGCGAGCAGGGCGATGAGGGGGAGACGGATGAAGGCTGGCATGAAAGGCATCCCTGTCGATGGTGGCTACCTTTCAGCAGACCACTGTCTGCGCGATTAGCTCCCCGGTCGCTCCTGTGCTTGCTGCCTGGTTGGCGCTCGTCTGCCCGCCGCGAGTACCAGTGCGATACCGCCGAGCACCGCGACGGCGCTGAGTATCAGGCGCAGGGTAAGCGCTTCGCTCAGCAGCAGGCTGCCGCCCAGCGCGGCGAGAATCGGCACGCTCAATTGCACCGTGGCCGCCTGGCTGGCATGCAGGCCAGGCAGCGCGCTGTACCAGATGGCGTAGCCGATGCCCGAGGTCACGGCGCCGGACAACAGCGCATAGAACAGGCCCGGCCCGTCCCAGTTCAGGTGTGGCAGCAGAGCCAGGGCCAGCAGCAGGGACAATGGCGCTGCGCGCAGGAAGTTGCCGGCGGTCACCGCCAGCGGGTCGCCCTGGCCGCGTCCGAGTAGCGAGTAGGCACCCCAGGCAACGCCGGCCAGCAGCATCG
Source organism: Ectopseudomonas oleovorans (assembly GCA_045291465.1). Taxonomy (GTDB): domain Bacteria; phylum Pseudomonadota; class Gammaproteobacteria; order Pseudomonadales; family Pseudomonadaceae; genus Aquipseudomonas; species Aquipseudomonas oleovorans_B. Next base: position 1,786,224 of record CP152345.1, read on the forward strand.
CCAGTGCTGCCAGCAGCGGTGGTGCGCTGGCACCTGGCAGCAGCAGGGCCAGCAGGCCGACGCTGGCCAGCGCAGTGCCGAGGCTGGCCTGCAAGCCCAGGCGTTCTCCGCGCAGCAGCCCCCAGAGCAGCATGCTCAGTTGCACGGCGCCGAACAGCAGCAGGGCGCCGGCGCCGGTGTCCAGTTGCAGGTAGGCGAAGGAGAAGGTTGCGGCGTAGACGAACAGCGCCAGGGCGCCAGGCCAGTTGCCGGCGACGGCCTGCCGGTTCTGCCGCAGCCTGAGCAGCAGCCAGAGGGTGAACGCGCCGGACAACAGGCGAATGGCGGTAAAGCTGGCGGCGTCGATGTCCGTTTCACGCAGTGCCAGGCGGCACAGCAGCGAGTTGCCGGCGAACGCCAGCATGGCGAGGGCGGTGAGCAGCAGGATACGCGGTGGCATCGTCCATCCTTGGGTGAAGGTCTGGGGATGCCGGGCAGCTAAACACGTCGGGCTGCCCGATGGCATTGGCAGAAGGTCGCAACTCCCTGCGACCTTGGCCGGTCACGCGCCGCCATGCACGTGTCAGAAGTGCGCCTTGACCAGCAGGCTGGCGGTGTTCTGATCGGTCGGGCCAACGAATTGGCTGACGTCGCCACCGTCCTTGATGCCGTACTTGTTCTTCCAGTAGTCGTACTCGATGCCGACGTAGAGCTGCTTCTCGCCCCACTTCAGCGCCTTGCCCAGGTCGTATTTGATCTGTGGGTTGAAGTGCAGGTTGGCCTGATAGTCGCCACGGCGGTTGCTGTCGTTATCCACCACCCAGTCCATGAACCCGTCGATGAGGATGTCCGAATCGCCCACCGGGATGGTGTAGCTCCACACCGGGGTGATCTGCCAGACGTTCTTGCCTGGGCGGTTGCCGTCCGGCTTGCGCAGGTAAGTGTTGAGCTGGAAGTAGTCGAAACCGGGGATGTCCAGGTCGAAGGCCGGGCCGAGCAGGTAGGCATCGACATCCTTCTCGCCGAATTCGTAGGTGAAGGCCAGCAGCACGTCCTTGATCGGGCCGAAGGACAGGTCGGCGCCACTGATCTTGCCGAACGACAGGCGCGGGCTGAATTCGCCGTAGTAGGTGTGGCCGTCGCCGTCACCGTTCCTGGCATCGGTGTTGTACTTGATGAAGTCGGTGAAGAAGAACAGGTCACCGAAGCTCCAGCCGCTGGCGTGCTCGAAGGTGACGGTCTGCTGAATCTCCGGGTCGATCTTGAAGTCCTGCCCGTAGAGATAAGTCAGGCTGTTGTTCTGCCAGTGCAACAGGTCACCGGCGACGGCCTGGCCGCCCGCCAGCAGGCCGCTGGCGAGCACCAGCGAAGAGAGAGTGCGATTCATGGAAGCTCCTGGTGGTTGAGACGTGTCGTTATGATTTTTAAACCTGTCCGCCTGGTCAGGCTGGTGCTGCTAGAGCAAAAACGACGCCAATTCTCGTGATTGTGCTTATCCCTGGCAAATCAATCGGATGCACGGAAAACCAGGGCCAGTGTCAGAGCGTTCGTTGCACCGTTTTCTGACCGAAAGGACAAAAAAGCCATAACTTGGTGCGCAGCCGTCTGGCGGATACGGCGATGCTTTTTCAGCGGTGTGCTTGATTAGTTTGATTATGGTCGTAATATGATATTTAAATTATGACTGTAATTTAATGAGTGGGAGGATGTCCTCTCACTCATCACACCCCCCAGGAGACTCACCATGAATGCCCAAGCCACCCTCGGAACCGCTCTGATCACTGGTGCCTCGACCGGCATCGGCGCCACCTATGCCGAACGCCTGGCCCGGCGCGGTTACGACTTGCTGCTGGTGGCGCGCGATGCCCAGCGGCTGAATGCACTGGCTGAGCGTCTGCGCGGCGAATACGGTGTTGCGGTCGAGGTGATGCCGGCCGATCTGACGCGCAAGGCGGACGTGTTCCAGGTGGAGCGGCGCTTGCGTGAAGACACGGCCATCGCGCTGCTGGTCAACAACGCCGGTGTCGCCATGAACGGCCCGCTGGCTGCTGCCGACCTGGATCAGGCCGAGACCATGATCCAGCTCAACGTGATCGCACTGACTCGCCTGGCTGCTGCGGCGGCGGCGAATTTCTCTGCGGTCGGGCGTGGCGGCATCATCAACCTTGGTTCGGTGGTGGCGCTGGCGCCGGAAATGTTCAACGCCGTATACAGCGCCACCAAGGCTTACGTGCTGAGCCTGACGCAGACCCTGGCTGGCGAATTGCGTGGCAGCGGCGTGCAGTTGCAGGCGGTGATGCCGGGCGTGACCCGCACCGAGATCTGGGAGCGCAGCGGCACCGATGCGTCAGCGTTGCCACCGTCGATGATCATGGAAGTGGGCGAGATGGTCGACGCGGCACTGGCTGGTTTCGATCAGCAGGAGCTGGTGACCATTCCGTCGCTGCCCGATGCTGCCGACTGGGATGCCTTCGTCAAGGCGCGCGGTGCGCTCGGGCCGAACCTGTCGCGCAACCAGGCAGCTGCCCGTTACAAGTGACGCCAGGCGGCCTATGGCTGTAGGGTGCGCGGCGCGCACCGGGTGTGATCCGCGGTCTTGAACAGCTCGACTGCTGCGCGCTTCGTCGAGCCTGAGCAACCCCGGTGCGCCCGGTGCACCCTACGCAAGCGCCAGGCGCCAGTCGTTACTGCTTCTGCGCCTGCTCGATCAGCAGGTGGCGGGTGGTCTTCAACAGGCGGTCGGACAGCTCCGGATCCTTGACACTGCGCGACAGCAGCAGGGCGCCGACCATGGCCGATAGCATCAGCACGCTTTCTTCCTGCGCGTTCTCGCCCTCCAGGTTTTTCTCGATCAGCGCCAGGCGGTTGCGCACCATCGCATCGGTAGTGGCGCTGGGTTCGCCACGCTGGCCCAGCTCCGCGGACATGGTCGGCAGTGGGCAGCCGACGCCGGGGTTGGCGCGATGCGCATCGGACAGGTAACGCTGGATGAACAGTTGCAAGGGTGATTCGGCGCCTTCCAGCGCTTCGGCGGTGTTGCTTTCCAGCGCTTGCACCGCATGCTGCAGGGCCGTTTCCACCAGGTCGTCCTTGGACTTGAAGTGGGCATAGAAGCCGCCATGGGTCAGGCCCAGGGCCTTCATCAGCGGTTGCAGGCCGGTGGCGCCCACACCGTCGCGGCGAAAGCGCAGGGCGGCTTCCTCGATGATGCGTTGGTGGGTCTTGGCCTTGTGGTCTTCCGAATAGCGCATGGCGATCCCCGTCTATGAAATGTTGCTTGTCATGTTACACCCCCGGCGCACCTGCGGCACGGCCGGGAGTCATTCAGGCGTCGGCGGCTTCGAGCAGGGTCGCCACACCCTGGCCGCCCGCAATGCACTGGGTGGCGATGGCGTAGCGCCCGCCGCTGCGGCGCAGCAGGCTGGCGGCCTTGCCGGTGATGCGTGCGCCAGTGGCGCCGAGTGGATGGCCGAGGGCCATGGCGCCACCGTCGAGGTTGACCCGGGCCATGTCCAGGCCCAGTTCCTGCACGCAGGCCAGCGACTGACTGGCGAACGCCTCGTTGATCTCCAGCAGATCGATGTCGCCGATCGAGAGGTCGGCGCGTTGCAGCAGTTTGCGCGTCGCTGCCACTGGCCCCATGCCCATGATCTCCGGCGCGCAACCGGCCACGGCCACCGCCTTGATGCGGGCGAGCACGCTCAGACCATGCTCGCGGGCGAAGGCCTCGCTGCACACCAGCACCGCGGCGGCACCGTCGGTCAGTGGTGAGGAGGTGGCGGCGGTGACGCTGCCAGCGAAGGCCGGCTTGAGTTGCGCGAGTGCCTCCAGACTGGTGCCCGGCCGCAGACAGCCGTCCTCGTCGACGCGGCCCTGTGGCGTGTCGATGGTCAGCAACTCATCGGCGAACAGGCCCAGCTCGCGAGCGCGCACGGCCTTGGCATGAGATTCGACGGCCATGGCCTCCTGGTCGGCGCGGCTGATGGCGTAGCGCCGTGCGACTTCCTCGGCGGTGTGCCCCATGGCCATGTACACCTCGGGGTAATCGGCCAGCAGGGTCGGGTTGGGCGACAGGTTGAAGCCGCCCATGGGTACGCGGGTCATGGATTCCACCCCGGCGCATAGAAAGGCCTCGCCAGCGCCGATCGCGATCTGCCCGACTGCATGGTGCACGGCGCTCATCGACGAGCCGCAGAAGCGGTTCAGCGTGGCACCGCCGAGGGTTTCCGGGAAGCCGGCGCGGAAGCTGGCGATGCGGGCGATGTTCATACCCTGTTCGGCCTCGGGGTAGGCGCAGCCCATGATCACGTCCTCGAGTCGTGCGGGATCGAGCCCGAGGCGGTCGACCAGGCCGCGTAGCACCTGTGCCGCAAGGTCGTCCGGGCGCAGGTCGATGAGGGCCCCCTTGCGGGCGAAGTGGAAGGGCGAGCGGGCGAACCCGGCGATCACGGCGAGGGTCATGGCGAACTCCTTCAGTGGCTCATGTCGAGAATCAGGCAGGTGGTGGAGGCGACGGCGTAGAGGCGTTCGTCGACGTCGTACAGGCGTCCCTCGGCCAGCGCGGTGGAGCGGCCGACATGAATGATGCGTCCTTCGGCGCGCACCGGGCCGGCCTCGCTGCGCAGGGCGCGGATGTAGCTCACCCGCAGATCCGCCGTGGTGTAGCCCTGGCCGGGTTTGAGCAGGGTATGCACGGCGCAGCCCATGCAGGAGTCGAGCAGGGTGGCGATGTAGCCGCCGTGCACGCTGCCCAGCGGGTTGTAGTGGCGCTGGTCGGGGGCGCCCTGGAACACGAACAGGCCGCTGGCCCACTGCACCGGGGTGAAGTCGAGCACGGCGTTGATCGGTGGCGAGGGCAGTTCGCCACGGCCGATGCCGTCGAAGAAATCCATTGGCGACATGGCAGCCACTTCCGCCAGGCTGAGGGTACCGGGTGCGGCGAGCTGGTTGCGCACCGCCTGTTCTTCGGCAATCCAGGTGGCGAGGCGGGCATCTCGGGACAAGGCGGTCATGTGGGCTCCAGATAAATATGATGGACGACATTCAATGCTTCATATTATGGTCGAAATATAAATAGCCGCCAGTCGTTGTCGATCGGAGTTCCGCCATGCAGCCTTCCCGTGTTCTGTTGGTCATCCTGATGCTGCTCACGGCGTTGGGGGAAACCTCCACGCAGCTACTGATTCCCGCGCTGGGCGAGTTGGAGCGCGGACTGAATGCCAGGCCTGGCAGCAGCGTGCTGGCGCTTTCTCTGTTCGTCGGCGCCTTTGGCCTCGGCCAGTTGTTGTTGGGGCCGCTGTCGGATCGGCTGGGGCGGCGTCCGGTGCTGCTCAGCGGCTTGAGCTGTTACCTGCTGGCGACCCTGGGCATGCTGCTGGCGCCGAACATCGAGGTGCTGATCGGCATGCGCGTGTTGCAGGGCCTGGGCGCCTGCGCGGCCCTGGTGCTGGCGCGTGCCATCGTCCGTGACGTGTGGCAGGAGCAGGCCGGGCCGGCCCTGGCGCTGACGGTACTGGGCATGTTCGCGGCCATCGTGCTGTCGCCGGTGATCGGTGGTCTGCTGACCCAGTACGGCGGCTGGCGCGCGCCACTGCTGGCGACCGTGGTGCTCGGTAGTCTGGCGCTGCTCTCCGTGTTCACCAGCTACCGCGAGAGCCATCTGCAACGCGATCCCCAGGCCGGCCGGCTCAAGGGCCTGTTTGCCAGCTACCTGAACGTGTGGCCCAGCTGTCGCGCGCTGGCGCTGACCATCGCCTGCACTTACGGCTCGATGTTCGTCGTGGTGGCGGGGTCGTCGTCGGTGTACATCGGCATTCTGGGGCTGAGCGCGGCGCAATATGGGCTGGCCTTCGCGTTGATCGTTTCCGGCCTGCTCGGTGGCGCGTTGTTCACCCTGCGCAATGTGCAGCGCCTGGGGCCGCAGCGGGTGGTAGGCATCGGCGTAGCACTGGTGCTGCTCGGGTCGTTGCTGACCCTGGTGATTTACCTGCTGTTCGGCTTGTCGTTGCTTGGCCTGTCGTTGCCGCAGGTTCTGGTGACGCTGGGGGGCGGCATGCTGCTGCCTGCGGCGGTGGCTGGTGCGGTGATTCCCAATCCGCAGCGTGCCGGATTGGCAGCGGGCCTGATGGGCTTCTCGCAAATGGCGGGCGCCACCCTGGCTGGTCTGCTGCTGGGCGTCCTGCAGGATGGCTCGGCCTGGCCTATGGTTGCCTTGAATGCCCTGTTCGCCGTGCTGGCGTTTCTGTTCTTCCACCTTCTGCGCACCCGCCCGGTCGTCACGGCTGCGGTGGCCGGCAAACTTCCCTGATTCGAGGACAAAGCAATGAGCAGCTATGACGTGGTCATCATCGGTGCCGGCCCTGGCGGTTACAACGCCGCGATCCGTGCCGGCCAACTGGGTCTCAAGGTCGCCTGCGTGGAGGGGCGCGAAACCCTTGGCGGCACCTGCCTGAACGTTGGCTGCATGCCGTCCAAGGCGCTGCTGCATGCTTCCGAACTCTATGAGGCGGCGGCCGACGGTGAACTGAGCGCGCTGGGGGTGGAGGTCACGCCGACGCTCAATCTGGTGCAGATGATGAAGCAGAAGGCCGACAGCGTCGAAGCGCTGACTCGGGGTGTGGAGTTCCTGTTTCGCAAGAACAAGGTGGAATGGGTTCGGGGCTGGGGACGCATCGATGGCCCCGGGCGGGTGCAGGTCGCGCTGAGCGAGGGTGGCGAGCGCCTGCTGGAGACGAAGAACATCGTCATCGCCACGGGCTCCGAACCGACGCCGCTGCCTGGGGTGAGCATCGACAACGCGCGCATCCTCGACTCCACCGGCGCACTGTCGCTGCCGGAGGTGCCCAGGCACCTGGTGGTGATCGGCGCCGGGGTGATCGGCCTGGAGCTGGGGTCGGTTTGGCGCCGCCTGGGCAGCCAGGTCACCGTGGTGGAGTTTCTCGACCGCATCTGCCCGGGGCTGGATGGCGAGACCGCCAAGACCTTGCAGCGTACCCTGAGCAAGCAGGGCATGAGCTTCAAGCTCGGCACCAGGGTCACTGGCGCCAAGGCCGGCAAGTCAGGCGTCAGTCTGAGCCTGGAAGCGGCAGCCGGTGGGGCGGCGCAAACCCTGGAAGCCGATTACGTGCTGGTGGCCATCGGCCGTCGTCCCTACACCCAGGGGCTCGGTCTGGAAAGCGTCGGCCTGAGTACCGACAAGCGCGGCATGCTGAGCAATGACAAGCACCAGAGCGGCGTGCCTGGGGTCTGGGTGATCGGTGACGTCACTGCCGGGCCGATGCTCGCGCACAAGGCTGAGGACGAGGCCGTGGCCTGCATCGAACGTATCGCCGGACATGCAGCGGAGGTCAACTACGGGGTGATTCCCGGGGTGATCTACACCCGTCCTGAGGTGGCCAGCGTCGGCAAGGGCGAGGAGGAACTGAAGGCCGAGGGCCGCGCCTACAAGGTCGGCAAGTTCCCCTTTACCGCCAACAGCCGGGCGAAGATCAACCACGAGACCGAAGGCTTCGTGAAGATTCTCGCCGACGCCAGTACCGATCAGATTCTCGGTGTGCACATGATCGGCCCGAGCGTGGGCGAGTTGATCGGCGAATATTGCGTGGCCATGGAGTTCTCCGCCTCGGCCGAGGACATCGCGCTGACCTGCCACCCGCATCCGACCCGTTCGGAGGCCGGGCGCCAGGCGGCGATGGGGGTGCATGGCTGGACGATGCAGGCGTGAGAGCGGGGGCTGAGCACGCGGTCGTGTCGGTGCGCGCGGCGCACCCTGCGGGCACCGCGCTTTCTCCGGGAGGGACGTGTCAGAGCACGTGATCGAGGTTAACCGGCTCTCCCGGTTTGGCGTGCAGCCTGGTGCGGATGTCGGCGAACACCTTGTCGTACTCGTCATGCCCACGCATCACCGGACTGGCATTGACGGGCAGGCCGTGACGGGCGGCCACGCGAGTGGCCACGCTGGCGAAGTTGAAGGCGACGTCGCGGTGCAGTTCGAACTCTTCCTCGAAGCGCCGCCCCCGTACTTCGCCGACCAGGCGCATGTGCAGCATGGGCCCCTGCTGAGGATCCTGGCGTACGTCGTAATAGAAGTCGACCGAGAAGGGCGGCGCCAGCCGCAGGTGCTCCGGGCGGTCGAGGTTGTCGCGGTGCATGTGGCCGGGCGTGAACATTCTCGTGTCCCTCAGCGATAGGTGATGCCGTCGCACTCCAGGCTGATGCGCGTGCCCGAGGTGCCCTGGACGATGGCTTCGATGTTTTCCAGCGAGCCGATCACGGCCGTATTGCCGGTATTGCGGGCGAACTCGCAGGCGGCCTGCACCTTCGGCCCCATGGAACCGGCAGCGAAACCGAGCTTCTCGATTTCGTCAGGGTGGGCTTCGGCGATGGATTTCTGCGTCGCTTTGCCCCAGTCGACATAGGCGGCGTCGACGTCGGTGGCGATTACCAGCAGGTCGGCATTGAGCTGTTCGGCCAATAGCGCCGAGCACAGATCCTTGTCGATCACCGCCTCGACGCCGCGCAACTGGTTGCCGTCGTACATGGTGGGAATACCGCCGCCGCCGGCGCAGATCACCACGCTGCCTTTTTCCAGCAGCCATTTGATCGGGCGAATCTCGAAGATGCGCTGTGGCCTGGGGCTGGCCACCACGCGGCGGAACTTGTCGCCGTCCGGGGCGATGCTCCAGCCTTTCTCGGCGGCCAGGCGTTCGGCTTCTTCCCGGGAGTAGACCGGGCCGATGGGTTTGCTCGGCTTCTTGAACGCCGGGTCGCCGCTGTCGACTTCCACCTGGGTGAGCAGGGTGGCGAAGGGTACTTCGAAGGGCAGCAGGTTGCCCAGTTCCTGTTCGATCATGTAGCCGATCATGCCTTCGGTCTCGGCACCGAGCACGTCCAGCGGGTAGGGGTTGGTGGCGTCGTAGGCGTTGCCTTGCAGGGCCAGCAGGCCCACCTGTGGGCCGTTGCCATGGGCGATCACCAGCTCATTGCCGGGCGCCACCTTGGCGATCTGCTGGCAGGCGACACGTACGTTGTCACGCTGATTTTCCGCGGTCATGGCTTCGCCGCGACGAAGCAGGGCGTTACCGCCCAGGGCGATGACGAGTCGCATGGTGTTCTCCTTGTCGCTCGGATTGAATCCGGGGCGTGGTGTGGCGTTCGGCGTCGCCGGCCAGACCTTCTCCCCGGCCCCTCTCCCATGACTGGGGGAGGGGAAACCAACTCATCCCCGTATTGCAGCCTGGCTACGGCTGGTCGGTCTCGTAGCCCGGCTGCAATACGGGGCAATGGTGCAGGGCCTTGCGGGCATGCCCCGGCAGACACTGGGGCGTCAGATATCCGCCAGGGTCGAGACCAGGATCGCCTTGATCGTATGCATGCGGTTTTCCGCCTGCTCGAAGGCGATGTTCCAGGGCGACTCGAAGACGTCCTCGGTGACCTCGATGCCGTTCTTAAGGTGCGGGTATTGCTCGGCGATCTGCCTGCCGACCTTGGTCTCGCTGTTGTGGAAGGCGGGCAGGCAATGCATGAACTTCACCCGTGGGTTGCCGGCGGCTTTCATGATGTCGGCGTTGACCTGGTAGGGCAGCAGTTCCTGGATGCGCTCGCCCCAGCTTTCCACGGGCTCGCCCATGGAGACCCAGACGTCGGTGTGGACGAAGTCGACGCCCTTGACCGCCTCCTTCGGGTCTTCGGTCAGCAGGATGCGTGCGCCGCTTTCCTCGGCGAATTGCCTGCACGCGGCCACGTGTTCGTCGCTCGGCCACAGTGCCTTGGGTGCGGCGATGCGCACGTCCATGCCGAGTTTGGCGCCGATCAGCAGCAGCGAGTTGCCCATGTTGTTGCGCGCGTCACCCAGGTAGGCATAGGAAATGTCGTGCAGCGGCTTGTCGCTGTGCTCACGCATGGTCAGCACGTCGGCGAGCATCTGCGTCGGGTGGTATTCGTCGGTCAGGCCGTTGAACACCGGCACGCCGGCGTACTGGGCCAGTTCTTCGACGATCTCCTGCTTGAAACCGCGGTACTCGATGGCGTCGTACATGCGCCCGAGCACACGGGCGGTATCCTTCATGCTTTCCTTGTGGCCGATCTGCGACGAGTTGGGGTCGATGTAGGTGACGTTGGCGCCCTGGTCATAGGCGGCGACTTCGAAGGCGCAGCGGGTACGGGTGGAGGTTTTCTCGAAGATCAGCGCGATGTTCTTGCGCTTGAGGTGCTGCTGTTCGGTGCCGGTGTACTTGGCGCGCTTGAGGTCGCGCGACAGGTCGAGCAGGTAGCGCAGCTCGCGAGTACTGTGGTGCATCAGGCTGAGCAGGTTGCGGTTGTGCATGTTGAAAGCCATGGTTCTCTCTCCTTTTGGGCAGTCGAAACGCCCCGGCGACGGTTGGCCGCCGGGGCTGGCTCGGTCAGTAATCGATTGGGTCGCGGATGATCGGGCAGGTCATGCAGTGACCACCGCCACGGCCGCGCCCCAGTTCGCTGGCGCTGATGGTGATGACTTCGACACCGGCCTTGCGCAGCAGGGTGTTGGTGTAGGTGTTGCGGTCGTAGCCGACCACCACGCCGGGTTCCAGGCACACCACGTTGTTGCCGTCGTCCCATTGCTCGCGCTCGGCCTCGTAGGCGTCGCCGCCGGTTTCCACCACGCGCAGCTTCTTCAGACCGAGCGACTCGGCGACCACATCAACGAAGGGTTTGTCTTCGCGGCGTACATCGATGCCGCCGGGGCGGCTTTCGTCCGGGCGCAGGATGAACGGCACGATGGAGTTGGCCACTTCCGGGAAGATGGTCACCAGGTCGCGGTCGCAGAAGCTGAACACGGTATCCAGGTGCATGGCCGCGCGAGAGCGGCCCAGGCCTGCGACCACCACTCGGTCTGCCGCACCCTTGGCGAACAGGGCGCGTGCCACCTGGCCGATGGCCTGGTGCGAGCTGCGTTCGCCCATGCCGATCAGCACGGTGCCGTTGCCGATGGGCATCACGTCGCCGCCTTCCAGGGTGGCCGAGCCGTGATCCTTGTCCGGGTCGCCGTACCAGATCTCGAACTGTTCGTTGGCGAAGTCCGGGTGGAACTTGTAGATGGCACTGGTGAGCAGGGTCTCCTGGCGGCGTGCCGGCCAGTACATGGGGTTGAGGGTGACGCCGCCGTAGATCCAGCAGGTGGTGTCGCGGGTGAACTGGGTGTTGGGCAGCGGCGGGAAGATGAAGCTGGACTCGCCCAGGTAGGCGTTGAACATCTTCGCCGCCTCGCAATCCTTGTGCCTGGCCAGGTCGGCGCCGGATACGCCGCCGATGAGGTATTCGGCGATGCGCCGCGCTTCCAGGCCCTCGATGAAGTCGCGCACTTCGCCGAGCAGGCCGAGGCCGACGCTGTTGGGGGTGATCTTGCGATCGAGGATCCACTTCAGGGCTTCCGGGTTGCGCACCGTCTCCTCGAGCAGGTTGTGCATTTCCACCACTTCGATGCCGCGCTCGCGCATCTTGGTCATGAAGTCGAAGTGGTCGCGTTTGGCCTGTGATACCCAGATCACGTCGTCGAACAGCAGTTCGTCGCAGTTGGCCGGGGTCAGGCGCAGGTGGGCGAGGCCCGGGGAGCAGACCATCACCTTGTGCAGTTTGCCGGCTTCGGAATGAACGCCGAGGGCTTTCTTGCTCATGAAAGAACTCCTTCTCTCTTACAGACTCAGGAAACCGTCATACAGGCCGTAGGCTGCAATGGCGGCACCGATCAGCACGGCCGCGAAAATCAGTTTTTCCAGGCCGGTGAAAACGGGTTGTCCCAGCTCGTGCTTGGCTTTGGCGAAGAGGATCGCGCCGGGGGCGTAGAGCAGGGCGGAGAGCAGCAGGTACTGGATGCCGGCGGCATAGACCAGCCACACCGCATACAGGGTGGAGATCAGCGCGATCAGCAGATCCTTGTTGCGCTCGCCTGCGGCGTTCTCGTAGGTCTCGCCGCGTGCTGCCAGCAACACCGCATAGGCGCTGGACCAGAAGTACGGCACCAGGATCATCGAGGTGGCCAGGTACAGCAGGCTCAGGTAGGTAGAGGCATTGAACAGGGTGATGATCAGGAACAGCTGGATCAGCCCGTTGGACAACCACAGCGCGTTGGCCGGGACGTGGTTGGCGTTTTCCTTGCGCAGGAACTCCGGCATGGTGTGGTCACGGGCGCTGGCGAAGAGAATCTCGGCACACAGCAGTGTCCACGACAGCAGGGCGCCGGCCAGCGACACGATCAGGCCGATGGAAATCAGCTGGGCGCCCCAGGGGCCGACCACATGTTCCAGCACGCCGGCCATGGACGGGTTCTTCAGCCCGGACAGTTCGGCCTGGGCCAGGATGCCCTGGCTGAGCACGTTGACCAGCACCAGCAGCAGGAGTACACCGACGAAACCGATCACCGTGGCCTTGCCGACATCGCTGCGCTTCTCGGCGCGGGCGGAGAAAATGCTCGCACCCTCGATGCCGATGAACACCCAGACGGTGACCAGCATCATGTTGCGCACCTGATCCATCACGCTGCCCAGCTCGGTATTGCCACGCCCCCAGAAGTCGGCGGTGAACACGTCGAGCTTGAAGGCGATGGCGGCGATGACGATGAACAGCGCCAGCGGCAGCATCTTGGCGATGGTGGTGACGGTGTTGATGAAGGCTGCCTCCTGATCCCGCGCAGCACCAGGAAGTGCAGCAGCCAGAGCAGCGCGGAGGCGCAGATCACCGCCGGCAGGGTGTTGCCTTCACCGAATACCGGGAAGAAGTAACCCAGCGTGGAGAACAGCAGCACCATGTAGCTGACGTTGCCGATCCAGGCGCTGATCCAGTAGCCCCAGGCCGATGAGAAACCCATGTAGTCGCCGAAACCGGCCTTGGCGTAGGCATACACCCCGCCGTCGAGTTCGGGCTTGCGGTTGGCCAGGGTCTGGAACACGAATGCCAGGGTCAGCATGCCGACCCCGGTGATCAACCAGCCGATCAGGGTGGCACCAGCACTGGCGCTGGCCGCGATGTTCTGTGGAAGGGAAAAGATACCGCCGCCGACCATGGATCCGACGACCAGCGCTACCAGGGCCCCAAGACGGAGTTTTTGCGTTGAATCAGACATCTCAATTACCTCGTATCACAGGGGGACATAGGTATTGAGCGCGTTTGGCGAGCAGAACATCCTGACTTGAATCAAAAGTCAGGATTCGTCAACGCACATCCTTGTACGACGCCTGGTTCAGGCGCTTGCGGCAGGCCAGGGCTGCTGCTCCGACCCGCGCAGCGAGGCGTCAGTCCTGAGACGATAGTAGGAACTTGCCGTTCCGCAATGATGGCGAGTTGAGATTGTTTATCAACAGTGGGGCGCTGAAAAAGCCGTCGTGACTCGTTTGCGCTGGCCCGAAGGGGGACATCCGGAACCTGCGAACGTCCTGGGCTCCCGCCTTCGCGAGAGTGACGGTGAGTGATGTTTTCACAACATCCAGAGAGAAAGGGGCGGGGCGGTTGGCCCCGCTCGACGCGCCGGCCGGGTAGGCCGGCGCAGACCCGAAGGTCGGGAGGAGAGAACACGGCGCCGGGCGGGTAGCCCCTGCAGGCAGTCGCGCCGTGTGGGTACAGCATGCCGTGGAAAGCTTTCATTCAGCTTTCCACGGCGTTGCCGCAGGATGACGCCGGGCTATCAGCCGATGGTCATCAGGCTGGCGTTGCCGCCGGCCGCTGCGGTGTTCACGGACAGGGCGTGTTCGATCAGCAGGCGCTCCAGTGCGATGTCGGTCTCGCCCCTGTTCAGGCCGTGAACGGCGACGATGGCGCCCTTGCGCTGCGCCGCCTGTTCGCCGACCGCACGCAACTGATCGGAGTCGCCATGGTGGAGGATGGCGTCCAGTGCGACCTCTTCGCTGCTCCAGTCCGCGACCAGCAGGATGTGTTTCTGCACCTCCTTCGGCAGCTCGCCATGCAGTGCGCGCTGGCTTTCCAGCCAGACCGCGCGGCTGCCGACCGCGAGGGTGGCGGCCAACTGAGCGAGCAGATCGCTGCGCTCGTCGGCCAGGTTCAGCACCTGTTCGCGTGGCAGCAGGGTGTAGCTGTTGCGCTCGCCGGTCGGGCCGGTGAGGGTGTGGCTGCTGTAGCTCTGCGACAGGCCGCGATACTGCTCGAACAGAGCCGCGATGCCTGGCTCCTGCTTGCCAGCCCATTCGGCGAAGGCGGCACGCGCCTTGTCCAGCTCGGCCGGAGCCGGCAGGGGCTGCACCTCGTCGTTGCGCAGGTACTGGGCGACGGCGTCCTGCGGACGGGTCGACAGCAGGCGGTAGAGGTACAGCGGGCCGCCGGCTTTCGGGCCGGTGCCGGAGAGGCCTTCACCGCCGAAGGGTTGCACGCCGACCACGGCGCCGACGATGTTGCGGTTGACGTACAGGTTGCCGACCTTGGCGCTGTCGACCACCTGGGCGATGGTCTCGTCGATGCGGGTGTGCACGCCGAGGGTCAGGCCGTAGCCGCTGTCGTTGATCTGTTGCAGCAGCTTGTCCAGGTCGGCACGGGCGTAGCGCACCACGTGCAGCACCGGGCCGAAGATCTCGCGCTTGAGTTCGTCGAAGCTGTCCAGTTCGATCAGGGTCGGCACCACGAAGGTGCCGCGCTTGATGCTCTCGCCATCGGCGCGTGCCAGTTGGAACACCTTGCGGCCCTTGTCGCGCATCTTCTGGATGTGCGTCTCGATGCCAGCCTTGGCTTCGGCGTCGATCACCGGGCCGATGTCGGTGGACAGGCGCTCGGGGTTGCCGACGGTGTATTCGGCCATGGCGCCCTTGAGCATGGTCAGCACGCGGTCGGCCACGTCGTCCTGCACGCACAGCACGCGCAGGGCCGAGCAGCGCTGGCCGGCGCTGTCGAAGGCGGAGGCGACCACATCCATCACCACCTGCTCGGTCAGCGCCGAGGAGTCGACGATCATGGCGTTGAGGCCACCGGTTTCGGCGATCAGCGGGATGGTGCGGCCCTGGGCGTCCAGGCGGCCGGCGATGTTGCGGGCGAGGATGCCGGCCACTTCGGTGGAGCCGGTGAACATCACGCCACGTACGCGTTCGTCGCCGACCAGGCGCGCGCCAACGGTCTCGCCACGGCCCGGCAGCAACTGCACGGCGCCGGCCGGCACGCCGGCTTCGAGCAGGATGCGTACGGCCTGTGCGGCGATCAGCGGGGTCTGTTCGGCCGGTTTGGCCAGCACGGTGTTACCCGCAGCCAGGGCGGCGGCAACCTGGCCGCTGAAGATGGCCAGAGGAAAGTTCCACGGGCTGATGCACACCACCGGGCCCAGCGGGCGGTGGCTGTCGTTGCCGAAGCTGCGTGCCTGGGCGGCGTAGTAACGCAGGAAGTCCACTGCCTCGCGCACTTCGGCGATGGCGTTGGCGAAGGTCTTGCCGGACTCGCGCACCAGCAGACCCATCAGCTGTTGCAGTTCGGCTTCCATCAGGTCGGCCGCGCGCTCCAGTACGGCGGCGCGTTCGCCCGGCAGGGTGGACTGCCAGATCGGGCCGCTGGAGAGGGCGCTGAGCAGGGCGTTGTCGACGTCCTGGATGCTCGCCTCGCGCACATGGCCGACCAGGTCGCGATGATCGGCCGGGTTGCGTACCGGCTCGACTTCACCGGCGGCAGGGCTGCCACTGCCGAGCATCGGCTCGGCCAGGTAACTCTGGTTGGCACTGGACAGCAGGGCCGAGGACAGCGAGCCGAGGCGGTGTTCGTTGGCCAGGTCGAGACCGGCGGAGTTGGTGCGGGCCTTGCCGTACAGGTCACGCGGCAACGGGATGCGCGGGTGCGGCAGGCCGACGCTGCCTTCCTGCGCGGCCATCTGCTCGATCTGCTGCACCGGATCGAGCACCAGCTCCTTGAGCGAGATGCTGTGGTCGGCGATGCGGTTGACGAAGCTGGTGTTGGCGCCGTTTTCCAGCAGACGGCGTACCAGGTAGGCCAGCAGGGTTTCGTGGCTGCCCACCGGGGCGTAGATGCGGCACGGACGGTTCAGCTTGCCGTCGGCAACCTTGCCCACCACCTGTTCGTACAGCGGCTCGCCCATGCCGTGCAGGCACTGGAACTCGTACTGCCCCGGGTAGTAGTTCTGCCCGGCCAGGTGGTAGATGGCCGACAGCGAATGGGCGTTGTGGGTGGCGAACTGCGGGTAGATGGCTTCCGGCGCGGCCAGCAGCTTGCGTGCGCAGGCGATGTAGGACACGTCGGTGTACGGCTTGCGGGTGTACACCGGGTAGCCTTCCAGGCCATTGACCTGGGCCAGCTTGATCTCGCTGTCCCAGTAGGCGCCCTTGACCAGGCGGATCATCAGGCGGTGACGGCTGCGTTTGGCCAGGTCGATGACGTAGTCGATCACGTACGGGCAGCGCTTCTGGTAGGCCTGGATGACGAAGCCGATGCCGTTCCAGCCGGCGAGGCTCGGTTCGAAGCACAGGCGCTCGAGCAGATCCAGCGACAGCTCCAGGCGGTCGGCTTCCTCGGCGTCGACGTTGATGCCGATGTCGTACTGCCTGGCCAGCTGGGTCAGACTCAGCAGGGTCGGGTACAGCTCTTCCATCACCCGCTCGTACTGCGCACGGCTGTAGCGCGGGTGCAGGGCGGAGAGCTTGATCGAGATGCCGGGCCCTTCATAGATGCCACGGCCATGGGAAGCCTTGCCGATGGCGTGGATGGCCTGCTCGTAGGAGGCCAGGTAGCGTTTGGCGTCTTCTTCGGTCAGCGCGGCTTCGCCGAGCATGTCGTAGGAGTAGCGGAAGCCCCTGCTCTCCAGGGTGGCGGCATTGGCCAGGGCTTCGCCGATGGTTTCGCCGGTGACGAACTGCTCGCCCATCAGGCGCATGGCCATGTCCACGCCCTTGCGGATCACCGGCTCGCCGCTCTTGCCGATCAGGCGGTTGAGCGAATTGGAGAGGCCCGCCTCGTTGTGGGTCGACACCAGCTTGCCGGTGATCAGCAGACCCCAGCTGGCGGCGTTGACGAACATCGACGGACTCTGGCCCAGGTGCTGGCTCCAGTTGCCGTTGGCGATCTTGTCGCGGATCAGCGCGTCACGCGTTGCCTTGTCGGGGATGCGCAGCAGGGCTTCGGCCAGACACATCAGGGCGACACCTTCCTGCGAGGACAGGGAGAACTCCTGCAACAGCCCCTGCACCAGGCCCTGACGGCCGCCGGCGCTCTTCTGGTTGCGCAGTTTCTCGGCAATCCCCAGGGCCATCTTCTGGGTTGCGTCGGACAGTTCCTTCGGCAGGCGAGCCTGCTCCAGCAGCATCGGCACCGCTTCGGTTTCCGGGCGGCGGTAGGCCGAGGTGATGGCGGCGCGCAGAACCGATTGCGGGAGGATGCTCTCGGCGAAATCGAGGAATACCTGCAAGCCCTGCTCGGTCAGCGACTCCAGCGCCTCTTCACCGGCAGCGGCAGCCAGGCCGGAACGCTCGGCGGGGGTAAGACCGCCTTCGATCTGCTCCAGATAGTTGAAGATTGCCTGCTTGATCAGCCAGTGAGGAGTGCGGTCGATCGACTGCGCAGCCTGTTTCAGGCGGTCGCGGGTGGCATCGTCGAGTTTTACGCCAAGAGTCGTGGTGGCCATGGGGGAATCCTAATATTCAGGTAATGCACGGTAAAAAATTGCCTGGGGCAATTTCGACGTCGCCAGCGACGATCCGAAGGGGTGCCGCCTGTGGATGGCGGGCACCGGAAGCTGCGCGAGATTAAACCTGCTCAACGTCGGGTGCAACCAGGTGCAACCAATATCTCGCGTGAGCCGACGGACGTACATTCACTCCCCCGGCGGTCGTCTGGGTAACGAATTTCAAGGGCTCGTGCCAGTGGGGCAGGCATTGCAGCGGCTGCTGGAACGCCAGCCGTCATCGGGCGGGTTCAGCAGTCGGCTACATCCCCGCTCCAGCGTGGTGCAACCTGGGTGCTACCGGGGCGGGCGCCCAGCAGCTCTCTGAACAGAGTAGACCGCCATGGCCAGGCGGGTTGGACGAGGTGACGCAGTGCATGCACCTGACGTGCTGCGGACTCAGTAGCGGCAGTCTTCGCCGATGCGCTGATAGATCAGGGTGTGGCGTTCGCCCCGGGAGTCCAGATAGACCATGCGGGCCTCACCGACCTGGCAACCCTGGGGCAGGGTCTGGCTGATGACCTTGGCGACATCCAGGTGCATGCCGTAGTGATAGGTCTCGACCGATTCGGCTTGTGCCAGGGTGCTGGCGCAGGCAAGGGCGAGCAGACAGGCGATACGTTTCATGATGATCTCCGGTGATTGAAAAGGGGCCGGGGAACGGCCCGAGGGACGCTGGCCAGGAGTGGGAGACCCGCGTCGGGCAAGTGCCGATCAGCCTTGCTGGTCGGCCTCGTGCGCGCTGTCCGCCTGCACCTGACGTTCGGCGCCTGGTGCCGGTTGCGCAGGCTGGTGAGCCTTCAGGTGGGCGATGAAAGCGGGGGACTCGTCGGCGAAGCTGGCCTGGCTGGCGAGCAGGACGCCGAGGGAAAGGGCAGCAGCAGTCAGAAGGTTTTTCATGGGGCGATCCTCGTGCGGATTCTTCGTGGGTTCGAAGTCATCCTAGTGAGGCGCAGGCGTCCGAAACAGATAGTTACAGGTGAATGACTGTTACCTGCTGCGTAACAATGATCCCGGCTCAGGCCCAGTAGTGCGTGTCGTCCAGAACCGCTTCATCAGCTTGCAGCAGCGGCGGCAGTTCAGCCTTGAGAAACTCCACCCAGGTACGCGTCTTGGCATCGAGAAAGCGTCGCGACGGATACAGAGCGTAGATGTTCAGGGCGCGCAGGCGATGTTTCGGCAGGATGCGCAACAGGCGCCCTTCGCGCAGTGGCTGGCTGGCGACGAACGATGGCAGCAGGCAGAAGCCCATGCCGGCCTGCGCGGCCTTGACCAGCGCCTCGGCGACGTTGACCTGAAAGCATTCGGCCGGCAGGGCGTCCAGTTGCTCATCGCCGAAATCCCACTGGCCGCGGTACAGCGGGTCGGTCAGGCGCAGGTAGCGGTGGCGCTGAAGATCGCTCGGTTGTTGTGGAATGCCGTACTGAGTCAGGTAGCTGGGCGCGGCGCAGAGCACGCTGTACACCGGGCCCAGGCGCTGCGCCACCAGTTGTGAGTCGGGCAGGTCGCGGGCGAAGGCGATGGTCACGTCGTGGCCGTCTTCGAGCAGATCCGGGGTGCGCTGGGCCAGGGTCAGTTCGACCACCACCTGTGGATAGCGCTCGGCGTAGCGGGCGATCAGCGGCGTCAGGTGTTGCAGGCCGAGGCCGGTCATGGTGTGGACGCGCAGACGGCCGCTGGGAATGTGGTGGGCACCACGGGCCTCGGCGTCGGCTTCGTCGATCTGCGCCAGGATCTGCCGACAGCGTTCCAGATAGCGCTCGCCGGTTTCGGTCAGTGCCAGGCGTCGGGTGGTGCGCTGCAGCAGGCGGGCTTGCAGGTGCTGTTCGAGATCGCCGATCAGACGCGACACCTGGGCGGTGGACAGGTCGAGTGCCTGGGCGGCAGCGGTGAAGCTGCCGCGCTCGACCACCTGAACGAATACGCGCATGCCATGCAAGGTGTCCATTGTTGCTCCTGGCGTAATGGGCCAGGCGCATTATGCGCGACTGCGCATCCAGGCAGGTTGCTTTTGCTGATCCGTCATCGGCAGTGCCGCGCCTGGATTTTCAGCCGCCTGGCTATAGCGCGCCGAAGATCAGTTGCGCCGCTACCGCGAACATCATCGCTGCCACGCCCAGATCGATCAGGCGCCAGGTCAGCGGCCTGGCCAGCCAGGGGGCGAGCCAGGCTGCGCCGAGCGCCAGGCTGCTGAACCAGAGCAACGACGCGCTGGCGGCGCCTGCGGCATAGGCGCCCGGTTCGGGCTGCTGAGCGCCGAGCGAGCCGATCAGTATCACGGTGTCCAGGTAGACGTGCGGGTTGAGCAGGGTGACTGCCAACGCCGCGAGCATCACGGCGCGCAACGAGCGCGGTTCGCTGCCCGAGGCCTGCAAGGCTTGCGGGCGGGCGGCGCGCAGCAGTGCCTGGCTGCCATACCCGATCAGGAAGGCGGCACCGCCCCAGCGGGCGATGGCCAGCAGGGCAGGGCTCTGCGCCAGCAGGGTGGCCAGGCCGAACACCCCGGCGGCCACCAGGATCGCATCGCAGAGAATGCAGAGTGCGGCCACGGGCAGGTGGTGTTCGCGGCGTAGACTCTGCGCCAGGACGAAGGCGTTCTGGGCGCCGATGGCCATGATCAGACCGATGGCCACCAGCAGGCCATTGCTGTAGCTCTGCCACATCACGCCAGCTCCGGGGTGGACGCCGCCGACAGGGCGCGCAGGGTGGACAGTGTCCGTTCGGCGCGTTCGATGGGCACGAAGATATGGTCGTGATGAAAGCCGGCAACCACGTTGCAGCTGATCCCGGCCTGTGCCAGGGCAGCGGAGAAGGAGGCGGTCAGGCCCACGGCGGCCAGCGACGAGTGCACTTCGAGGGTGATCCAGGCAGCGACGTAGTCATAGCCCAGGCCATGGGCGTCGGCGACTTCGCGCGGCAGTACCAGGCTCAGCCCTTCGCGTTCGTGCATGCTGGCCAGCGGTTGCAGGGCACTGCAATCGTGATCGGCGGCAACGCAGCAGAACACGTACTGACCGGGGTTGAGTTGCGGTGTCATGCCTTGCAGCAGTCGTGCGAGATGGGTTTCGCCAGACATGGCGGACTCCTGATTGGGCTGAATGCTGGCGAGTCTGCGGCGTCCGGATGTATAAGAGAAACCAATATTGATGATCACTCATTAGGAAAATCGATTGTTCGACTACAAACTCCTGGCCGCGCTGGCGGCGGTGGTGGAGCAGGCCGGTTTCGAACGGGCGGCGCAGGTGCTGGGGCTGTCGCAATCGGCTGTTTCACAGCGTATCAAGCTGCTCGAGGCGCGCGTCGGCCAGCCGGTGCTGGTGCGTGCCACGCCGCCGGCGCCCACCGAGATCGGCCGACGCCTGCTCAACCATGTGCAACAGGTGCGTCTGCTCGAGCGCGATCTGCAGGGCCAGGTGCCGGGGCTGGACGAACAGGCCTTGCCCGAGCGCCTGCGCATCGCCATCAACGCCGACAGTCTGGCTACCTGGTGGGCAACGGCGACGGCGGCGTTCTGTGCCACTCAGCGGGTGCTGATGGAACTGGTGGTGGAGGATCAGGAGGTCGGCCTCAAGCGCATGCGCGCCGGCGAAGTGGCGGGCTGCGTATGCGCGGCCGAACGCCCGGTGGCGGGTGCGCGCAGCCTGGCGCTGGGGGCGATGCGTTACCGTGCCCTGGCCAGCCCGGATTTCATCACGCGGCATTTCTCCAGCGGGGTCACGCCCGAAGCGCTGGCGCGTGCGCCGGCCATCGTCTACGGCCCGGATGACCAGTTGCAGCATCGTTACCTGGCAGGGCTGGGGATGACGGGCACGTTCTCCTACCACCTGTGTCCCTCGTCCGAAGGCTTCGTGCGGTTGACCGAAGGGGGTGTGGGCTGGGGGCTGGTACCGGAGTTGCAGGTGCGCGATGAACTGGCCGGCGGCCGACTGGTGGATCTGGTGCCCGAGTGTTTCATCGACGTGCCGCTGTACTGGCATCACTGGCGCAATGGCGGCGAGTTGCTTGGCGACTTGACCGAACAGCTGCGTCGTTACTCCGCTTCGGTGCTGGTGCCATTGCACCAATGAGCGGCTTGCAGGGTCGTCGTTCTGGCCGCTACCGACAGGGCAGCCAGGGCTGGGCACTGCTAGAGTGCGGCGAGTACAAGAACGACAGGGGGATGCGATGAGGATTCTGGTCACCGGCGCGAGTGGCTTCATCGGTGGGCGCTTCGCGCGTTTCGCGCTCGAACAGGGGCTGGCGGTGCGGGTCAACGGGCGTCGCGCCGAAGGCGTGCAGCACCTGATCAGGCGCGGTGCCGAGTTCGTCCAGGGCGACCTGGGTGATGCCGAGCTGGCCCAGGCACTGTGCCAGGATGTCGAGGCCGTGGTGCACTGTGCCGGCGCGGTCGGCGTATGGGGTGACCATGCGCATTTCCATCAGGCCAACGTGACGGTCACCGAGAACGTCGTCGATGCCTGCCTCAGGCAGAAGGTGCGGCGCCTGGTGCATCTGTCTTCGCCATCGATCTATTTCGATGGGCGTTCCCATGTCGATATCCGTGAAGAGCAGGTGCCTCGGCGCTTTTCCGACCACTACGGCCAGACCAAGTACCTGGCCGAGCAGCAGGTGTTCGCCGCCCAGGAGTTCGGCCTGGAGGTGATCGCCCTGCGCCCGCGTTTCGTTACCGGAGCGGGCGATACCAGCATCTTCCCACGGCTGATCGGCATGCAGCGCAAGGGCCGCCTGGCGATCATCGGCAATGGCCTGAACAGGGTCGATTTCACCAGCGTGCACAACCTCAACGATGCCCTGCTCAGCTCGCTGCAGGTCGGCGGCCCGGCACTCGGCCAGGTGTACAACATCAGCAACCGTGCGCCGGTGCCGCTGTGGGATGTGGTCAACTATGTGTTGCGTCGCCTGGAGTTGCCCCCGGTGACGCGGCATGTACCGTTCCCGCTGGCTCATGCGGCGGCAACGCTCAACGAGGGTGTCTGTCGCCTGCTGCCAGGGCGCCCGGAACCGAGCCTGTTTCGCCTGGGGGTGGCGGTGATGGCCAGGGATTTCTCCCTGAACATCGATCGCGCCCGCGAGTACCTCGGCTATGAACCCCGCGCGAGTCTGTGGGATGCGCTGGACGAGTTCTGCACCTGGTGGCAGGTGCAGATGGAACGTCAGGCGTAGACGCGCTGGCCGCGATAGATGCGCACGGAGCCGACCGGCAGTTCCACCGCTGCCAGCGGCGTGACGGCTGCGCGTCGCGGTTGATCGGCGAGTTCGGCCAGGCGTTGGCCAAGGCGGCGGGTTTCTTCGTCGCTGGATTTCAGGCTGCCATCGAGCATGGCGACAATCGCGTCGGGCTGGCTCAGGCGGATGTCCACGTCGGTCTCTTCACGGAGACGCCGGCGCAATGCCTTCATGCAGTCCAGTACTTCTTTGTTCAGTTCCATTGCCACTTCCCCCGTTTTGGTTGAAGGGTCACGGGCTTCGGCATTCCTCGCCCCCCGTGACCTGAACAGCTTCTTCCCGCCGGCTGTAACACGCATTCGTGCTGTTTGCTTTGCAGAACTTTCAGGCCGCCTGCTGGCTTGTGAGCGACGCTCTGGAGGTGTGCTCACGACAATGGAAAAAGCAAAGTGCGTACCAGTTCAAGTTTTGCGCAACTGCTGGGCTGCCGCCGGAGTCGATGGCCGTGTCGCGCCCTTCGTCGGTGCGCTGCGCACCTCCTTGGCGCGGCACTGATGGTGGTGTGGCGAATCGGTATACTGCGCGGCATTTCCGTTCATCCGTTCCAACCATAGGTCTGACCATGCGCAACGACGCCAATGACGAGCTCGACAATCTGCCCAGCCTGACCCCGGAGCGCCGCGAGGATTTCGCCGAGCCACGTGACGAGCCGGCTCCACGCAGCAGCCGCGTCAGCGGCAGCCGCGCAGCGGTCGCCAGGAGCGCCAGCACCGGGCCGCTGTGGGCGTTGGTGGGCGCATTGAGCATCGCCCTGGCCGGCCTCGGCTGGTGGAGCCTGCAGCAGATTGGCCTGATGGAGCAGCGCCTGGTCGCCACCCAGGAGAGCTTCGCGCGTATCAGTGAAGAGGCCGCCGGACGCATTCAGGATATTTCCGGCAAGGTGGTGGCGACCGAGTCCAGTGTCACCAGCGGCAGCGAGGCGCTCAAGCTGCAGGTCAGGCAGTTGGAGAACCGTCTGGCCGAGCTGGGCAAGCAACAGCAGCAGAGCGCCACTGCTCAGGCTGCACTGGACAAGCGCGTCGAGCAGTTGGGCAACGAGCTCAAGAGCGGCATCGCTGCCAGTGCCGATTTCGACAAGCGCTTGCAGACGCTCGGCAGCGAGCAGGCCGCGCTGAAGGCTGCGCAGGGCGATGCCAAGGCGACTCAGGCCGAGCTGGCCAAGCTCGACACGCGGATCAAGACCCTCGGCAGCGATATCGAGGCGTTGAAGAAGCAGGGCAACCCCAGCCAGGCCATTCGCAACCTGGAGCAGGATCTGCTGGTACTGCGCAGTGAACTGGACAACCGCCCGGCCGCCAGTGCCGGTCCGAACACCGCCGAGTTCGATGCCTT
Organism: Ectopseudomonas oleovorans; assembly: GCA_045291465.1. Lineage (GTDB taxonomy): Bacteria > Pseudomonadota > Gammaproteobacteria > Pseudomonadales > Pseudomonadaceae > Aquipseudomonas > Aquipseudomonas oleovorans_B. Next base: position 1,810,390 of record CP152345.1, read on the forward strand.
CCGTGCGCAGATGACGCGCAACATCAGCACCCTGCAGAGCCAGGTGGTCAACCTGCAGCAGCAGATCAATCAGCGCTGAGACACTCCGCTGAACGCACAGGCCCCGCAATGCGGGGCCTGTGCGTTTCTTTCCGGCCGCAGGGTGTCGCGGGGCCGCCCAGGCTGTGCGCACCGGCCCGGTTGGTGCGCGCAGCGCACCCTGCATGAAGTGCGTTACAGGCGCGGGTAGTCGATGTAACCGACCGGGCCTGCACCGTAGAAGGTCTGCGGTTGCGGTTCGTTCAGCGCTGCATCCTGCGCCAGGCGCTCGGGCAGATCAGGGTTGGCGATGAAGGGGATGCCGAAGGCCACTGCATCGGCCTTGCCCTCGGCCAGCCAGGTGTTGGCCTGATCCCTGGTGAAGCGTTCGTTGGCAATGAACACGCCGCCGAATTCCTTCTTCAGTTGCGGCGTCAGGCTGTCGTCACCTGCCTTTTCACGGGCGCAGATGAACGCGATACCGCGTTTACCCAGCTCGCGAGCCACGTAGCCGAAGGTTTCGGCGCGGTTGGCATCGCCCATGTCGTGGGAGTCGGCACGCGGCGCCAGGTGTACACCGACACGGCCGGCGCCCCACACCGAGATGGCGGCATCGGTCACTTCCAGCAGCAGACGGGCACGGTTCTCGACGCTGCCGCCGTAGCGGTCGGTGCGCTGGTTGGTGCTGCTTTGCAGGAACTGGTCGAGCAGATAGCCGTTGGCGCCGTGGATTTCCACGCCGTCGAAACCGGCGGCCATGGCGTTCTCGGCACCCTGGCGATAAGCCTCGACGATATCGGCGATCTCTTCGCTCTCCAGGGCGCGCGGGGTGACGAAGTCCTTGATCGGGCGTACCAGGCTGACGTGGCCGGCCGGCTTGATGGCGCTCGGCGCGACCGGCAGCTCGCCGTTCAGGTAGATCGGGTCGGAAATGCGGCCGACGTGCCACAGTTGCAGGACGATCTTGCCGCCATTGGCGTGTACTGCCTGGGTGATGTTGCTCCAGCCACGAATCTGTTCGTCGGACCAGATGCCGGGGGTATTCGGGTAACCCACGCCCATCGGCGTGACCGCAGTGGCTTCGCTGATGATCAGTCCGGCCGAGGCGCGCTGGGTGTAATACTCGGCCATCAGCGCGTTGGGCACGCGGCCTTCGTCGGCGCGGCAACGGGTCAGCGGCGCCATGATGATGCGGTTGTTCAGTTGCAGATCACCGATCTGGATGGGGTCGAACAGAGTGGGCATGGTGTTTTCTCCGAGGGAAGGTGCGATTCAGATTTGCTGGCCGAGGCGCTCGACGAAGGCCTGGATCAGCTCGTCGTTGCGCTTGAAGAAGTGCCACTGGCCGACCTTGCGGCTGGTCACCAGACCGGCACGTTGCAGGGTGGTCAGGTGGGCGGAAACGGTGGACTGCGAAAGCCCGGTGCGCAGAAAGATCTTGCCGGCGCACACGCCGATTTCCAGCGGGTGATCCTGTTCGGCGAAGTTGCGCTCGGGCGCCTTCAGCCAGTCGAGGATGTCGCGGCGTACCGGGTGGGCGAGGGCTTTGATGATGGCGTCGAGGTCGATGTCCATGGCGTTGTCGTTGCGTATCGTCATGTGGCGAACCTTATATCGTCTCTGAGCGATATACAGATCGTTTGTTCCGATAGTCTCCATCAACCACTTCGATTGTCCTGCCGGCAGCGCTAAGCTCAGGCAATGAACTACCTGGCTCATCTTCATCTGGGTGGCGACGCCGCGCCACAGCTGCTCGGCAGCCTCTATGGCGACTTCGTCAAGGGGCCGCTGGTCGGGCGCTGGCCGGCGCAAATCGAGGCCGCCATTCGTCTGCATCGGCGTATCGATGCCTTTACCGACAGCCACCCCTTGCAGGCTCGGGCACGGGCGCGTTTCCCGGCGCAGCGACGGAGAATGGCCGGCATGCTGCTGGATCTGTTTTTCGACCACTGTCTGGCTCGTGACTGGCAGGCGTACGCGGCGCAGCCGCTGGGGCACTTCACTGACCGGGTCTATCAGGTGCTGGCGGCCGAGCCCGAGTTGCCGGGGCGCCTCGCGCTGATGGCACCGCGCATGGCGGCGCAGGACTGGTTGGGCAGCTACCGCGAGTTCGCCGTGCTGGAGCAGGTGATTGCCGGCATGCAGCGGCGCCTGTCCAGGCCGCAGTTGCTCGATGGCAGCCTGGCCGAGCTGGAGCGATTGTACGAGCCGCTCAGCGAGGACTTTCGTGCCTTCTACCCCGAGCTGATGGCCTTCGCCGAGGCCGAGCTGAACGCATCGGGGTAGAGGCGGTGGGCATCGCGCACCCTACGAGGTTGCTCGGCCTGCATCGGAAGGATACGCCGTGCGCACCAGGGATTACCTCCCACGCCGATTCAGGCCGCCCGGGCATGCAGGCCAAGGCGCCGCACCAGCCATTTCTCCAATTCCGCCACGCTGAACAGCGCCAGGCCCGCCAGCAGCACGCGCAGCCATTCATCCAGGCTCATCCCCACCGAACCGAACACCCCCTGTAGCGGCGGGGCGTAGGTGAAGAGCAACTGCAGCACCAGGCAGATGGCGATGGTCATCAGCACGGCGCGATTGCCCAGCAGGGCTTCGCGGTTGAGTACCGAGCCGAAGATGCTGCGGCTGTTGAGCAGGTAGAACATCTCGCACATCACCACGGCATTCACCGCGACGGTGCGGGCGCTCTCCAGGCTGTTGCCACGTTCCAGTTCCCAGAGGAACAGGCCGATGCCCGCACCGGCGATCAGCACCGAGACCATCACCACACGCCAGACGAAGAAGCCGGACAGCAACGGCTCGCTCGGGGCGCGCGGCGCACGGTTCATCAGGCCGCGCTCGGTGGGCTCGAAGGCCAGTGCCAGGCCCAGGGTGCTGGAGGTCACCATGTTGATCCACAGCACCTGTGCCGGGGTCAGTGGCAGCACCACCTGGAACAGGATGGCGAAGATCACGATCAGCGACTGGCCACCATTGGTGGGCAGGGCGAAGAGGATGAATTTCTTCAGGTTGTCGTAGATCGCCCGGCCCTCGCGCACGGCGCCGGCGATGGTGGCGAAGTTGTCGTCGGCGAGCACCACCTCGGCGGCTTCCTTGGCCGCCTCGGTGCCCTTCAGGCCCATGGCCACGCCGACGTCGGCGCGCTTGAGGGCCGGGGCGTCGTTGACGCCGTCGCCGGTCATCGCCACCACCTGGCCGCTGTCCTGCATGTTCTGCACCAGACGCAGCTTGTGTTCCGGGCTGGCGCGGGCGAAGACTTCGACGTTGGGCAGCACCTCGCGCAGACGGCGGTCATCGAGCATTTCCAGCTCCGCCCCGGTCAGTGCCGGCAGGCCGACGCCGATGCCCAGTTGCGCGCCGATGGCGCGTGCGGTTTCGGCGTGATCACCGGTGATCATCTTCACGCGGATGCCGGCACGCTGGCATTCGGCGACGGCGGCGATGGCTTCCTCGCGAGGCGGGTCGATGATGCCGACCAGTGCCAGCAGGGTCAGGCCGCCTTCCACGTCGTCGAAGTTGAGCGTGCGTTGGTCGGCTGCGGCCGGTTTGCTGGCCAGGGCCAGCAGACGCAGGCCCCGCGCGGCCAGGTCGGTGGCCTGACGCCGCCAGTAGTCGGCGTCCAGCGCGCTGCTGCCCCCATCGGCGCTGCGCTGGCTGGCGCACATCTCCAGCACGCGTTCGGGCGCGCCCTTGAGCACAATCAGGCCGTGACCGGCATGGTCGTGGTGCAGGGTGGCCATGAAGCGGTGTTCGGACTCGAACGCAATGACGTCGCTGCGTGGCAGTTGCGCATGCAGGGTATGGATGTCGAGGCCGCTTTTCAGTGCCAGGGTGAGCAGCGCGCCTTCGGTCGGGTCGCCGTGCAACTGCCAGTGGCCGGCGGCGTCCTGTTGCAGACGGCCGTCATTGCACAGCTGCGCCGCACGGGCGATCTCCAGCAGCGCACTGTCGGGTTCGAGCACCTTGCCGTCGTGGTGGAAGGCGCCCTCCGGCGCGTAGCCGACGCCGCTGACGTCGAGGACACGGCTGGCGCTGACCACGCGCTGCACGGTCATCTCGTTGCGCGTCAGGGTGCCGGTCTTGTCCGAGCAGATCACGGTCACCGAGCCGAGGGTTTCGACCGCCGGCAGGCGGCGCACGATGGCGTTGTGGCCGGCCATGCGCTGCACGCCCAGGGCCAGGATCACGGTCATGATCGCCGGCAGGCCCTCGGGGATCGCCGAGGCCGTGAGCGCTACCACCATCATGAACATCTCGCCGGGGTTCTGTCCGTGCCAGAGGATGCCGAGCACGAAGGTGGCCAGCGCCAGAATCAGGATGATCACCGCCAGCCAGCGGCTGAACTGCTCGATCTGCCGCAGCAGCGGCGTGGACATCGCCTGTACCTGTTGCAGCATGGCGCCGATGCGGCCCAGCTCGGTGTCCGCGCCGGTGGCCACCACCAGGCCGGTGGCCTGGCCGCTGCTGACCAGGGTGCCGGAATAGGCCATGCAGCGACGATCGCCCAGCGCGGCGTCGGCGTTGCAGTGCGCCACGGACTTTTCCACCGGCACCGACTCGCCGGTCAGTGCCGCTTCTTCCACCAGCAGGTTCTTCACGCTGAGCAGGCGCAGGTCGGCCGGTACCTTGTCGCCGGACACCAGCAGCACCACGTCGCCGGGCACCAGCCGTTCGGCATCGATTTCGTGGCGTTCGCCGTCGCGCAGCACCATGGCGTGGGGCGACAGCATGTTGCGAATGGCGTCGAGGGCGTTCTCCGCCTTGCCTTCCTGGATGAAGCCGATGATCACGTTGATCAGCACGGCGGCGAGGATCACCGAGGTATCGACCCAGTGGCCGAGCAGGGCGGTTATCAGCGCCGCGCCGATCATCATGTACAGCAGCACGTTGTGGAACTGGTACAGCAGACGCAGCAACGGGCCGCGCCGTTTCGGTGGCGGCAGGCGGTTGGGCCCATGGCGCTGCAGACGCTCGTCGGCCTCATGGGCGGCAAGCCCCGCCGGGGTGCTGCGCTGAGCCTCCAGCGCTTGTTGCGCAGTCAATTGGTGCCAGGCGTGGTCAGTATGTCCAGGAAGCCGATTTTCCATGGGGACTAGTCTCCTTCGGGCGCGAGGAACGGTGTTCGCTTCGTGCGCAGTGAAACCTAGGAGCCTGTCGGACTTGATGCTGTTCTACTGCGAGAAAGCCGAATTTGGACATTTTTTCCGCTTTTCCTCGTCAAATAGCGGGCTATTCTCCTCGAAAAACCGAAAAAACTGCCTCAAATCGGGCTTCCTCTCGTTACGAACGATCAAGTCCGACAGGCTCCTGGAACCCTAGTCGGCTTTCGAGCCCGGAGCCTGATCTGCATCAAGGATCGGCGAGACCTGTCGAGGCTCAATGTATCCGCTCATTACACGAATGGAGGAGAACGAGATGATCAAGATCATGGTGGCAACCGACCTGTCCGAGCGTTCGGCCCATGCGCTGCAGCGTGCCGTGCAATTGATCCGTCGCCAGGGTGGCGGAGAATGGACGCTGGTTCATGTGGTCGACGACGACGCACCAGCCGAGCACGTGGCGAGTCAGCTGCAACAGGCCGAAACCCTGTTGCATGCCCAGGCCGAGCGTCTGGCCGAGCAGGCCGGCAGCAAGCCGCGCGTGGTGGTCGGCAGCGGTGATGCCGCCGAGGTGCTGGTCGAGAGTGCGCAGGGCTGTGGTGCGCAGTTGCTGGTGGTCGGCGCGCATCGCAAATCGTCGCTGCGAGATTTCTTCGTCGGCACCACGCTCGAGCGTGTGGTGCGCGCCAGTCACCTGCCGGTGCTGCGCGTCAATGGCCCGGTCACCCACGAGTACAGGCACGCGCTGCTGGCGCTGGATCTGTCCCGTATCTCGTTGCACGCCGCCGCTCGTGCCCGTGATCTGGGTCTGCTCGACGCGCAGAGTTTCGAGGCGGCCAGTGCGCTGGAGCCGGTGTCGGCCGGGATGATGGTAGAGGCGGGCATGAGTGCTCAGGTGCTGGAAACCCAGCGTGAGGAACTGCGCAAACAGCTCGTCGAGCGGCTCGGCCAGGAGGGTCTGAACCTTACCCAGGCGCGCCTGAAGGTGGAAATCGGCTCGCCCGATCTGGTGATCGAGGATGCGCTGAAGCGATCGAGCGCCGACCTGCTGGTGCTGGGTACTCACGCTCGCGAAGGCGTTTCGCGCCTGGTACTGGGCAGTGTGGCCAGCCGCCTGCTGGCCACCCAGGATGTCGATGCGCTGATCGTTCCGCCGACGCGCTGACTCCCGTAGCCCGGATGAAATCCGGGGCATGCACGCGTACGGTGGATCGCGTTGTACCGATCCACCGTACGCGGTTATCCCTGATTGCGTCCGGCTTACGCGGCCCTGGCCTGTTCCGGGACGACTCCAGTTGCAATGCCGCCGCAATGGAGGCCTGGCTATGACGGGCCAGCTCGTTGCGGCTGCGGGTGTCGCTGGGGATCGGCTCCAGCAGGCGGATTTCCACTTCACTGGCGGAGCTGGAAAGCAGGCGCAGCAGGTGCGAGAGCATGTCGTCATCGCCGACGAAGGGCGCCACCGGGCAAGGCTGGCCATCACGCAGGTAGCGAATGGCGACCGGCTGTATGGCTACGCCGCTGTCGATGGCACTGCTCAGCAGGCGACCGTGGAAGGTGCGCAGGGCGAGGCCGTCGGTGGTGGTGCCTTCGGGGAAGATCAGCAGGTGCCGGCCGCGTTGCAGGTGTCGGCTGAGCTGGTCACTGACCTGGCCGCTGTCGCCGGCGCCGCGCTGGATGAACAGGGTGCCGCCCTTGTCCGCCAGCCAGCCGGCCAGCGGCCAGGCGCGCACTTCCGCCTTGGACAGAAAGGAGATCGGCTGCAAGGCACCGAGCAGCGGAATGTCCGTCCATGACACATGGTTGGCGACCCACAGCATCGGTTGAGTGGGGCGCTCGCCTTCTATGCGCACGCGAAACGGCAGGGCGCCGCCCAGGCGGGCGAGGAACCAGCGTGTCAGGCGCTGACGCAGGGACATCAGGTCATGCCGCACCACGCGTTCGCAGAGGCTGACGACTGCGGCCAGCAGCGTGCCGAAGGCAATCACCAGGGCCAGGTGCAGCAGGCGCAGGGAAAGACGCAGTCGGGTCATCGTGAACTCCACAAGAAAAAAAGCCGGCCCCTGTCTACAGGGCCGGCGCAGGTGATGCAAGTCTCGTCAGCCTGTCGTGGGTCAGACGGCGGCCTTGAAATGTCGGGCATAGCGCGGGCACAGCTCGTCGCGCTTGAGCAGGATGAACACGTCGGCCACCTGGAAATCGCGATCCCAGCAGGGTTCGCCGCAGATTTTCGCGCCCAGGCGCATGTAGGCCTTGAGCAGTGGCGGCATCTCGGCGATGACGTTGCCCGGCAGATCCAGCTGCGGCAGCGGGTGTTTCGGTTCGGCACGCAGGTGTTCGGTGCACAGGTAACGCTCGCGCAGGCGCTGCATGATGGCCTGGGCCTGGATGCCGCCGTCCTGCATGGAGATGCTGGCGCAGCCCATCAGGTAGCGGTAGCCGCCTTCGTTGAGCACCTCGGCCAGCTCGCCCCAGAGCACGGCGATGGTGGCGCCGTTGCGGTAGCTGGGAGCGACGCAGGTGCGGCCGATTTCCAGCACCGGGCCTTCCAGCCTGGCCAGGCCATGCAGGGCGAATTCCTCTTCGCTGTAGAAGCGGCCCAGGCCGGCGGCGGCCTGGTGGTCGAGCAGGCGGGTGGTGGCCACCAGCTCTCCGCTTTCCAGATCACGCACACCGATATGGCGGCAGTGGATGTCGTAGTCGTCCATGTCCAGACCCAGTTCGGCGCCGTTGAGCTTGGCGTCGAATTCCGCGCTGAATACGCGGTAGCGCAAGGCCTGGGCTTCACGCAGGGCGGCGGGGCCATGCAGGCGTTCGGCCTGCAGACGGCGAGCGGTTTGAGTCATGCCAGATCCTCCGTGTGCCGGCTGGGTGCTTGCAGCCGGTCGATCTTGTTGGGCAAGCTCAGGCTAGGTAGCTGCGGTGTCACCACCGTGAAGCTTTTTGATGCTTGTGTGACGGCGGCCCGGTGGCTGCTGCGAGGAGGTCTGCGATGCCCTGGTCGAGCCTGTTTCAGCCCATCGAGCGCCTGACGGCCGAGGCTGGCCTGGAAGACTGGTATGCCCGGCTGCTGGCGAGGCTGGGGGCGACACCGCAGCCTTTCGACCTGGCCCTGATGGGCGGCTTGCAGGCGGCCACGCCGGGGCTGGCCTTTCTCGCCGGCTACCAGGCGGCCCTGCGCATGTTGTGGCCGGCGGCGCCCTGGACGGCTGGTGCGCTGTGCGTGACGGAGAATCGCAGCACCCGGCCGGCGGACATGAGCACGCGCATCTATGGCCTGTACATCAGTGGCCGCAAGGACTTCGTCACCGCTGCCGAGTGTGCCGACTGGCTGCTGGTGGCGGCGCGCGAGGACAATGCCGAGCAAGCGCCGCGCCTGGCTCTCGGCGTGGTGCGCCAGGGCGCGCCGGGCGTGCGTGTCGAGCCACTGCCGGCGCTGCCGCTGATGCCGGATATCGGTCATGCCCGCCTGCATCTGGATCAGGCGCAGGGCGAGCGCCTGGCCGGCGATGGCTGGGACGACTACGTCAAACCCTTCCGTACCCTGGAGGACGTGCACGTGCTCGCCGCGGTGACGGCCTGGCTGTTCGGTGTGGGTCGCGAGTGCGCCTGGCCGCAGGCGTTGTCGCTGCGTTTGCTGGCGCTGCTGGCCGGTTGCGCCGAGGTGGCGCGGCAGGCGCCCAATGCCCCTGTCACGCATCTGCTGCTGGCCGGGCTGTTCGCTCAGCAGCAGGCGCTGGCCGACGAGCTGGACGCGGCCTTCGCCGCCTGGTCCCGCGCACTGGGCCGAACTGTGGCAGCGCGACAAGGGCCTGTTGCGCATCGCCGAGGCGGCGCGCAGCAAGCGCCTGGACAAAGCGCGGCAGATTGTCGCCGGCTCTTGATCCATATCAGTACCGCCCCGGTGGCTTGCGCATAAGGTTGCCTCGCGTTTCATCTACGAGGTTTCCATGCGCCGCGAGCCCATCGTGCTGTTCGATAACGGCAACCACCAATGCCTGATGTTCGATGACCTGGTCAGCGGCGAGGGCGTGCAGTCCAACCAGTTCCTGATCACCGACCACGAGCAGTACCTGCTGCTCGATCCGGGCGGCGACCTGACCTATACCCCGCTGTCGCTGGAGTTGTCCAAGCACATCCCGGTGCAGGATCTGACCTACATCTTCGCCTCGCACCAGGATCCGGACATCATTGCCTCGCTGGACAAGTGGTTGCTGCACACCCGCGCGCGGGTGATCTGCTCCAAGCTGTGGGCGCGTTTCCTGCCGCACCTGACGGCCAATTACCTGGTTCTGAGTCGTGGCATCAACACTTACGACCGCATCATCGCGCTGCCGGATCGCGGCCAGAGCATCCCGCTGGGCAAATGCAACCTCAAGGCCGTGCCGGCGCATTTTCTGCACTCGGTGGGCAACTTCCAGGTGTATGACCCGATCAGCAGGATTCTCTTTTCCGGCGACATGGGCGCCTCGATGGTGGACGACGCTTCGCCGGTGCGCGACTTCGTCAACCACGTGCCGAACATGGAGGCCTTCCATCGCCGCTACATGGCCGGCAACAAGGCCTGTCGCCTGTGGGCGGCGATGGTGCGCGAAATGGATGTGGCGATGATCGTGCCGCAGCACGGCCGGCCATTCGTGGGGCCCGAGATGATCAGTGCCTTCCTCTACTGGATCGAGAACCTCGAGTGCGGTCTCGACCTGATGGGGCCGGAGGATTACCAACTGCCCAAGTGACGGCAAGGGTGCCCTGCCCGAATGAGCCGCGCAGATGGCGCAACAGGCTCTTCAAGCCGTCGTCTTCGCCATGCTAGGGTGCGCCTCGGTCATTAACCGAGGCCCATCATGTTCATCCCTTGTCTTCAGCGACTGAGCCTGGTGCTCGGTTTCGCTCTGTTCGCCACTGCCGCCCGGGCGGAGAACTGGCCGCAACCCGACTGGCAGACCCAACCCTCCGTCGAGAGCGCCGCACTGGCCGATCTCGAACGGTATGCCTTTCCCTCCCGTGACGACGCCGAGCGCAAGGGTGTGCGCACCGACGCTTTGCTGGTGGTGCGCGACGGCCAGATCGTCTACGAGCGCTATGCCGAGCCGACCACGGCGCAGACCGCGCACCTCTCCTGGTCGATGGCCAAGAGCCTGCTCGCCACCACCCTGGGTGTGGCCTATGGCGAGGGGCGTTTCAGGCTCGATGCGCCGGCCGCGCAGTACTACCCGGCAATGGCCGCGCACCCGCAGATCAAGATCGGTCACCTGCTCAACTGGGCCTCGGGCCTGGCCTGGGAGGAGGACTACGAATACGCGCCGCTGAAGTCCTCGGTGGTGGCCATGCTCTACACCCGTGGTCGCGACGACATGGCCGCCTTCACCGCCGCGCATGAGGCCGATGCGGCGCCGGGCACGCGCTTTCGCTACTCCAGCGGCGACAGCAACCTGCTGTCGGCCGCACTGCGTGGCATGGTCGGTGAGCAGGCGTATGCCGACTACCCCTGGACAGCGCTGTTCGAGCCGCTGGGCATCACCAGCGCAACCTGGGAGCGTGATGCCGGCGGCACTTTCGTCGCGTCGTCGTACGCCTACATGAGCGCGCGCGACCTGGCTCGCGTCGGCCTGCTGATGCAGCGTGGCGGGCGCTGGGGCGAGCGGCGCCTGTTGCCGGCCGCCTGGGTCGATTTCGTCTCTACCCCTTTGCCGGTTACCAGGCGCAACTGGCCAAGCCGGGTGATGCGGTGCCTGGCGGGCACTGGTGGCTCAACGCGGAACTGCCGGGCAGCCGGCGACCCTGGCCGGATGCGCCGACCGATACCGTGGCGGCACTCGGGCATTGGGGGCAGGGGTTGTACGTGATGCCGGAGGAGAAACTGGTGGTGGTGCGTTACGCCGATGACCGCGACGGCAGCTTCCGGCACAACGAACTGCTCAAGCGTGTGCGTGCGGCCTTCGCCGCGCAGGTGCAGCCATGATCCGTCGTCATCCGATTCTCAGCGTGCTGGCGCTGTTGCTGCTTCTCCTGCTGGCCTGGGCCTGGCCCAACCGTGCGCACCTGCAGGCATTCCCCGACATCATCGGCGCCTACACGGCCAAGGAGTACTGCTCCTGCCGTTATGTCAGCGGCAACCCGGCGGCCTACTGCGAGGGCTATGTGAAGCAGTACGTGCCGATCAGCAGCCTGCTCGACGACGCGAGTGCCCGGCGCGTGACCGCCAGTGGCCTGGGGCGTACCCACAGCGCCGTGTGGCTGGGCGAGCGGCAGGGCTGCCAACTGTTGCCGAACGAATGAACCGTAGCCCGGATGAAATCCGGGGCACGGGGCTGCGTAGCGCGGGTGAAACCCGCCAGGTCGCGGTGGCGGGTTGCACCCGCCCTACGGTTCACCGATTCGCGGCTGAAGCCGCTTGGCCTGGCCATTCTTGCGCTGGACTTTGCAAGGCAGGCCATGGCGATTATCGTTGCCGCCTGGTCATGTCGTCATTCGAGTTCTCATGCGCCGTTCGCTATTCGCCCTGCTGCTTGCCGCTGCCTTGCCCGTTCACGCCGACTGGTACCTGGACAACGAGTCCTCGCGGCTGTCGTTCATCTCCACCCATTCTGGCAGTCAGTCGGAGGTGCATCGTTTCCTTACCCTGCATGGGCAGATCGCCGCCGATGGGCGTGTTCGTCTGCGCATCGATCTCGACTCGCTGAGCACCGGTATCGGCCTGCGTGACGAGCGTTTGCGTGCGATGCTGTTCGACACGGCGCGCCTGCCCGAGGCGTATGTCGGTGGCCAGGTCAATCTGCCCCTGCTCACCGATCTGGCGCCAGGCGCCCAGCTGGAGCTGCGCCTGCCGCTGCAACTGACCCTCAACGAGCACACGCGCGAGCTGGACTCGGAACTGCTGGTGACCCGGCTCGACGACCGTCGTTTCCAGGTGGTGACCCTGGCGCCGCTGGTGCTGCATGCCGAGGACTACGGCCTGGCCGGCGGCATCGAGGCGCTGCGCAAGGTCGCGGATCTGCCGGCCATCAGCCTGTCGGTGCCGGTTGGCGCCGTGCTGATCTTCACGGCGCGCTGAGCGTCCGATGCGCGGCTCCGTCTTTACCTGGCGCGCAGGCAACCGCTTCGAGTTGCTGCTCGACGGGCAGACGTTCTTCCCGCGCATGCTCGCTGCCATCGAGTCCGCCAGGCGCCAGATCGAGATCGAGCTTTACCTGGTCGAGGATGGCCAGTGCAGCGAGCGCCTGGTCGAGGCCCTGTGCCGGGCCGCCGTGCGCGGCGTGAAGGTGCGCGGCCTGTTCGATGCCTACGGTGCGGCGGGCCTGGGCGCTGCACTGCGACAGAGCTTGCAGAGTGCCGGGGTGCAACTGCGCTGGTACAACCCGCTGCGCTGGCGCCGTGGCATTCGCAACTTTCACCGCGACCACCGCAAGCTGCTGCTGGTGGATGGTCGCCTGGCCTATGTCGGCGGCACCGGTTCCACCGACGAGTTCTGGCTGCCAGAGGCCGCGATCAGCCCCTGGCATGAAGCCATGGTGGAAATCGAAGGGCCGCTGGTGGGGGACTGGCAGCAACTGTTCGAGCACCAGTGGCGCGCGCGTTTTTCCTGGCGGCCCAGCCATCAGCCGGTAGCGCTGGAGCTGCCCGAGTGCCCGCCCGCGGGCAGCGGCCTCGGGCGGGTGGCCTACGCCGATGCGGCGCAGCATCGCGATATCCTGCTGTCGCTGCTGCGCGCCCTGCGCGGTGCCAGGCAGCGCGTCTGGCTGGCCACGCCGTATTTCCTGCCGACCTGGAAAATCCGCCGCGCCTTGCGCCGCGCTGCCGCACGGGGTGTCGACGTGCGCCTGCTGCTGGCCGGGCGCAACACCGATCACCCGCCGGTGCGGTTTGCCGGGCAGCGCTACTACCCCAAACTGCTCAAGGCCGGTGTGCGCATCTTCGAATATCAGCCGCGCTTTCTGCACCTGAAAATGGTGCTGGTGGACGACTGGGTCAGCGTCGGCTCGTGCAACTTCGATCACTGGAACCTGCGCTTCAACCTCGACGCCAATGTCGAGGCGCTCGACCCGGCGTTCACCCAGGCGGTGGCGGCCAGTTTCCTCGAGGACTTCGGTGTCAGCCGCGAGATCACCCTCGACGACTGGCGCCAGCGTCCCTGGTGGCGCCGCGCGCAGCAGCGCCTGTGGGGCTGGCTGGATCGGTTGGCGGTGAACCTGCTCGACCGCTGGCGTTGAGCCGCGTCACCGAGTACCGAGGTTGCGTCCGAACAGGCTGAAGAAAAGCAGGTGCAGAGGCAGTGGCACCAGTAGCCACAGGTACGGGTAAGCGTCGCTCAGCCACAGCTGGTAGAGCGCAAGCGGGTGAGTCAGCACCAGCAACCACCAGGTGAGAGTAGCCAGGCGGCCGCGCCCGGTATCGGTGTGCTCGCGACGATAGTTGAGCAAGCCGAACGAACCGGGCAAAAGGGCGAAGACCGTCCCCATGACAAGGCCCACGGTGGCGAAGAGTTTCAGCAGTATTTCCATGACCTTTGTCGCTCCTGTGTTGTGCAACTGCGCAGCATGCCTGCGTGGGCGGCTTCCAGGAAAGTTCCCCATCCCTCTGATGGCCCATCATTCAGCAAGCCGAGGTCGGCCTGTGCGGGCCCGCGCCAGGGCGGCGTTCATCCTTTCGAGCGACAGATGAAATCCCTCCTTGGTGCGCTTATCCGGGCTGTGGTCGCTGCGTAGGGTTTCCTGCAGTTGCACCCCCATCTCAGGAGACCCGCATGACAAGAACAACAGGGCCCGGACTATTCCAGCCGCACACCTTGGCTTTGGCCGTCGCCGTCGGTTTCGCCGCTCCGGCGCAGGCCGTCAATTTCAACATCGGTGAGATCGAAGGACAGTTCGACAGCTCGCTGTCGGTCGGTGCCAGCTGGTCGATGCGCAGTCCGGATCGCGATCTGATCGGCCCCAACAACGGTGGCCAGGGCCAGGCGCAGACCGGTGACGATGGCCGTCTGAACTTCAAGAAGGGCGAGACCTTCTCGAAGATCTTCAAGGGCATCCACGATCTCGAACTGCGTTATCGCGACACCGGCGCCTTCGTTCGTGGCAAGTACTGGTACGACTTCGAACTCAAGGACGAGAGTCGCCTGTTCAAGGACATCGACGACCACAACCGCAAGGAGGGCGCCAAGGCCTCCGGGGCGGAAATCCTCGATGCCTTCCTCTATCACAACTACGCCATCGGCGACCTGCCCGGCACCGTGCGGGTTGGCAAGCAGGTGGTGAGCTGGGGCGAGAGCACCTTCATCGGCAACAGCATCAACTCGATCAACCCCATCGACGTGGCCGCCTTCCGCCGCCCGGGTGCGGAGATCAAGGAAGGGCTGATCCCGGTGAACATGCTCTACCTGTCGCAGAGTCTGACCGACCGCCTGAGCATGGAGGCCTTCTACCAGCTGGAGTGGGATCAGACCATCCTCGACAACTGCGGCACCTTCTTCTCCACCGCCGACGTGGCCGCCGATGGCTGCGACGACGGCTATCACATCGGTTCGCCGGCCATCGCGCCGTTGCAGCCGGTCGCCGCCGCGTTCGGCCAGGGCTTTCGTGTCGACAGCGAAGGGGTGATCCTGCCGCGTGCCGGTGATCGCGATGCGCGTGACAGCGGCCAGTGGGGCCTGGCCCTGCGCTGGCTGGGGGATGAAACCGAGTACGGCCTGTACTTCATGAACTATCACAGCCGCACGCCCATCGTCAGCACGCAGAACGTCGGGCAGGCGACCCTGAATGCGCTGCCGGGGATCATCGGCACCGCCAATGGCATCGTACCCGGCAGCGGCGCCGGCCTGGCGCAGAGCGTGATGCTCGGCAATGGCCGCTACTACCTCGAATACCCCGAGGACATCCGTCTGTACGGCCTGAGCTTCTCCACCACCCTGCCCACCGGCACCGCCTGGGCCGGCGAGGTCAGCTACCGGCCCAACCTGCCGTTGCAGATCAACACCACCGACATGACCCTGAGCCTGCTCAACCCTATCGCCCCCGGCACTGCGCCGGTCGTGGCAGGCCCGGGACAGGACAACGTCGGCTACCGGCGCAAGGAGGTCACCCAGGTGCAGACCACCTTCACCCACTTCTTCGATCAGGTGATGGGTGCCGGACGCTTCACCCTGGTAGGCGAGATCGGCATGGCCCATGTCGGTGGGCTGGAGAGCCGCGAAGACCTGCGCTACGGGCGTGATTCGCTGTTCGGTGCCTATGGCTTTCGCGGCGACACCGATGGCTTCGTCACCAGCACCTCCTGGGGCTACCGCGTGCGCGGTATCTGGGAATACAGCAACGTGTTCGCCGGGGTGAACCTCAAGCCGAACGTTTCCTGGTCGCACGACGTCGACGGCTACGGCCCCAACGGCCTGTTCAACGAGGGTGCCAAGGCCGTGAGCTTCGGTATCGACGCCGACTACCGCAATACCTACACCGCCAGCCTGTCGTACACCGACTTCTTTGGCGGCGATTACAACGTCGCGGTTGACCGCGACTTCCTGGCGCTCAGCTTCGGCGTGAGCTTCTAGGCCATCAGGATCAGTTGAGGAATGCAGATGAATACAACCCTGAAGATGCTCGGCGCGCTTTCCCTGAGCCTGCTGACCAGCGGCGTGCTGGCGGCAGTCAGCGAGCAGGAAGCGGCCAGGCTCGGCACCAGCCTGACCCCGCTGGGTGGCGAGATGGCCGGCAACGCCGCCGGCACCATTCCGGCCTGGACGGGCGGCATGGCCAGCGATGCCGGGCAGGTGGATGCGCGTGGTTTTCTCAGTGACCCCTTCGCTGGCGAACAACCGCTGTTCACCATCACCGCGCAGAACCTGGAGCAATACCGCGACCAGCTGTCGGCCGGACAACTGGCGATGTTCGCCCGCTACCCGGAAACCTACCGCATGCCGGTGTACCCGACGCACCGCAGCACGGCGGTGCCCGATGCGATCAACGCCGCCGCCAGAACCAGCGCGGTGAAGACCGGGTTGCGTGACGGTGGCAACGGCCTGACCGGTTTCACCGACAGCCGCTACTACGCCTTCCCGATTCCGCAGAACGGCCTGGAGGTGGTGTGGAACCACATCACCCGCTATCGCGGTGGCAACCTCAAGCGCAGCATCGTGCAGGCCTCGCCGCAGACCAACGGTGCCTACACCCTGGTCAACTTCGAGGACGAAGTGGCGTTCCCGGAGAACATCCCCGACATCGATCCGGGCAAGGCGGAGAACGCCCTGCTGTTCTTCAAGCAGCGGGTCACCGCGCCCTCGCGCCTGGCCGGCAACGTGCTGCTGGTGCACGACTCCCTCGACCAGGTGGCCGAGCCACGCATGGCCTGGCTGTACAACGCCGGCCAGCGCCGTGTGCGGCGTGCCCCGCAGGTGGCCTATGACGGCCCCGGCACCGCGTCGGACGGCCTGCGCACCTCGGACAACTTCGACATGTTCAACGGCGCCCCGGATCGTTATGACTGGAAGCTGGTGGGCAAGCGCGAGCTGTTCATCCCCTACAACAACTACCGTCTGGCACTGCCGAGCGTGAAGTATGCCGACATCCTCAAGGCCGGGCACATCAACCAGGATCTGACCCGCTACGAGCTGCACCGTGTATGGGAAGTGGAGGCGACGCTGAAGTCCGGCGAGCGCAACATCTACGCCAAGCGTCGCTTCTACGTCGACGAGGACTCCTGGCAGATCGCCCTGTCCGAGCACTACGACGGTCGCGGTCAGCTCTGGCGTATCGGCGAGGCGATGCTGTTGCAGCACTATGCGCAGAAGATTCCGGTCTACGCCCTGGAGGCGCTGTACGACGTCATCGCCGGTCGCTATGTCGCCGTCGGCATGGCCAACGAGGAGAAGATGTCGATCCAGTACGGTACCCAGGCATCGGCGAAGGACTTCACCCCGGCCGCGTTGCGTAACGCCGGCGTGCGCTGAGGTAGTCGAGTCCGTTCCAGGCCGGTGCCGCCCCGTGCGGCACCGGCTCTGGCGTGAATCTCAAAGCATAAGCGCCAAGGGGTGGTCATGAGCGGTGAGCGGGGTACCATCACCGGGTGGTTCAACAATGACAAGCAGAGAGAACCGCTGCCATGCCGACCCTTGCCATCGCCCGCGCGAGCGCGGTGCAGGTACAACCTGCCGATCTGCCACGACTGCCGCCGGGCGTCGTTTCCCGTCCTGCTCTGATTCAGCGTCTGCTCGCCAGCGAGTCGCGCCTGCGCCTGTTGTGCGCGCCTGCCGGCAGCGGCAAGAGCGTGCTGCTCGGCCAGTGTGCGCGGCAGATGCCAACGGCCATCGAGCGGGTCTGGCTCGACCTCGGTGGGCGCCGCCTGTCGCCTGAACAACTGTGCAGGCGGCTGGCCGTGGCCATGCAGGTGCCGGGCGAGGAGGGCAGCGAAGCGGCCCTGCTCGAACTGTTGCACGCGCATCCGGGGCGCCTGTGGATTTTTCTCGACGACTACCCGCGTCAGGCCGATGACGCGCTCGATGCCTGTCTCGACCGCCTGTTCGCGGCGGCGCCGACGCGGGTCACCTGGTGGGTCGCCAGCCGCCGCACGCCTGCCTGGAACCTGCCACGCCTGTTGTTGCAGGGCGATCTGCTGGAACTGCAAGGCGGCGATCTGGCGCTGGATGCGGCGGCGCTGAGCGAGCTGCTGGCGGCGTTGCCGGTCACGCTCGCCGACGACTGCCGGCAGGCCCTGTTGCAACGCAGCGAAGGCTGGCTGGCGGCGGTTCGCCTGCTGTTGCTCGATGCCGACGAGGATGCACTGCGCCAGCGTTTGCAGGATGGCTGCCCGGTGTTGCGCGACTACGTGCAGCACGAGGTGCTGAGCGAACTGGACGAGGAGCTGCGCAGCGACCTGCACGCCCTGGCCTTGTTGCCGCGTTTTTCCCTGCCGCTGTGCGAGCATCTGCTCGAAGGCCGTGGCAGTGAGTTGCTGGCCGAGCTGCAACGGCGTCAGTTGTTCGTCCGCAGCCTGGACAGCAGCGGCACCTGGTTCCGCCTGTGGCGGCCGCTTGCCGACGTGCTGCGGCGCCTGCCGGGAGCCCCGCTACCCGCGTCGATCCACGTGCGCGCCTGCCAGTGGTTCGCCCGGCACGGGGATATTCGCGAGGCGGTCGAACATGCCTTGCAGGCCGGCCAGGTCGAGGTCGCGGTCAACTACCTGCAACGCTTCGACCAGGAGCAGTTGCTTCAGGAACACTCGGTGGCGCAACTGCTGCAATGGCGCGAGGAGCTGCCGCAGTGGTTGTTCGCCAGTTCGCCACGGTTGATCGTGTTGCAGGCCTGGGCGCTGATCATCTGTGCCCGTTTCGACGAAGCCCGCGCCTGCATCAGAGGCCTGACGCATTTCATGCCGCAACCCGACGAGCGCCGCCAGCGCAAACTGGTCGCCCACTGGCAGGCGTTGATGGGCGTACTGGCCCGGCAATGCGGACGGCGTGATGCGCGGATGCACTGCCAGGAAGCCCTGCAGATGCTGGACGAGGGCAGTTGGTCGCAGCGCGTGCTCTGCTATCAGGCGCTGGCCCAGCAGCATATGGCCGAACATGCCCTGGAGCAGGCCAAGCAGGCTCTGGATCAGGGCCTGCGCCTGGCACGCGTGCATGGCAGCCTGATCTTCGAAGCGCTGCTCAACACCGATCATTGCCTGCTGTTGCAAATGCGTGGCGAGGCCGGGCGCGCGGCCGAACTCGCCGAACAGTCCCTGGCCCTGTTGCGCGAGCACTGCGACCACAGCCCGGTAGTGGGCCGGTTGCTGCTCATGCGGGCCAGCCTGCTGGCCCGCCAGGGCCTGGACGAGGCGGCTCGGCAGGCTTATCGCCAGGGCCTGGAGGAAGCCGAGCACTGCGAGGATGCCTACACCATTTCCGGCTACCTGGGGCTGCTCGAACTGGCCGAGGCGCGTGGCGATCTGGACGAGGCTCACCAGTGGTTGCAGAAGGCCGAGCGGGTGATGCAGTGGTCGCACGTCCCCGAGGTGCGTTACCGCTGCGTGTTGCAGCTACAGGCCGGACGCCTGGCGCTGCGTCAGGGGCAGAATGTCAGGGCACGCGAGGTGTTCGCCCAGACTCTGCAGCAGTTGCAGCAGCGCCAGCAACTGGCGCCTTCGGAGTTCTACGACCTGCTGCCACGGCTGCGCCTCTATCTGGCGATCAGTGACCAACTGCTTGGCCATCACGCCGCTGCCGAGCATGCCTTGCGTCTGTTGCTGGAGGAGTTCCAGCGCGCCGGGCATCGCAGCCTGGCCTGTGAATGCCAGGTCGCCCTGGCCGAGGGCGTGTTGTTGCAGGGGCGCGAGGAACAGGCCGATGCGCTGCTGTTGCAGGCCCTGGGTGAGGCCCGTCAGGTGCGTCTGCTGCGCCCCTTGCAGGAGTTGCAGCAGCGCCAGGCGCAATGGCTCGAACGCCTGTTGCCCGGGGAGGTCGGGCAGAGCCTGCATCAGCGACTGTTCGAGCCGGCTCCGCGGTTGGATGAACCCGCCAGCGCCGGCACCGCGCTGCTCAGCTCGCGCGAGCTGGCGGTGCTGCAACTGATCGCCCAGGGCTGTTCCAATCAGGAAATCGCCGATCGCCTGTTCATCTCGCTGCACACGGTCAAGACCCATGCGCGGCGGATCAACGTCAAGCTCGGTGTGCAAAGACGCACCCAGGCCGTAGCGATGGCAAAGGCGCAGCGGCTGATGGGGGAGTGAGTTCGGCACCGCCTGCTGCTTCTGCTCTGCCTTGCATCGCGCCAGCAACGTGTTGATCGCGAGCGGGCAACGGCTGGGGAACCGTAGGGCGGGTGCAACCCGCCGGTGCCTGTGGCGGCGGGTTTTTACCCGCCCTACGATTTCTCGCTCTTTACTCGCGCGCAATGGCCTGGCCGTCGGTGGCCAGGCCTTTCCTGGCTTCGTTGCAAGGTCAGCCGAGGAAGTAGAACGCGCCGCAGATCACCACGCCCGAGTACAGCAGCATGATCAGGCAGTAGCCCATGATGTCGCGTGCCCCCAGGCCGACGATGCCCAGCAGCGGCAAGGCCCAGAACGGCTGGATCATGTTGGTCCAGGCGTCGCCCCAGGCGATCGCCATGGCGGTGACGGTGGTCGATACGCCGAGGGCTTCGGCGGCCGGCAGCATGATCGGCCCCTGTACGGCCCACTGACCGCCACCGGACGGCACGAACACGTTGACCACACCGGCGCTGAGGAAGGCCAGCAGCGGGAAGGTGTCGGCCGACGACCAGGAAATGAAGGCCTCGGTGATCTGCCGGCCGAGGGAGACGCCGTCGGCGCTGGCGCCCATCATCATGCCCATGATCCCGGCGTAGAAGGGGAACAGCAGGACGATGCCGCCGATGCCGCGCACGCTTTCATCCACGGCGCGCATGTAGCGCTCCGGGGTGCCGTGCATCAGCAGGCCGCTGAACAGGAAGATGGCGATGACCACATCCAGGCCGAGGACGAAGCCCTTGGTGGCGAAGTGGTTGAACAGGTAGATGCCGGCCATGGCCACCAGTGCCAGACCGAGGAGGCGGCTGTCGTCCAGGCGTTGGGCGGGGTTTCACGGGCCGGCAGTTCGGCGCGTGCTTCCACCAGCTTGGCGGGGTCGGCCACCTTGGCGCCCTGGCGCGGGTGCATGGCGCGATTGAGCAGCGGCAGTCCGATCACCAGCAGGCCGACGATGGTCAGGTTCAGGGTGCTGAACAGGGTTTCGCTGATGCCCACCGGGTCGCTCAGCACGCCGGCGGTCATGCGCGCCAGATCCGGGCCGCCAGTGGCCATCGACAGTGGAATCGACCCGGCCAGGCCACCGTGCCAGACCAGGAAGCCGGAGTAGGCCGAGGCGACCAGCAGGGGGTAGTCCACGCCTTCGACCTGACGCGCCAGGGCGCGGGCGAAGACCGCCCCGATGACCAGGCCGAAGCCCCAGTTGACCCAGCAGCCGACCAGTGCCACCAGGGTGACCATGATGATCGCCTGGCCCGGTGTGCGAGCCAGGCCGGCGAGACGGTCGAGCTGGCGGTTGATGATTGGCGCGCTGGCCAGGGCGTGCCCGGTGACGAAGATCAGGGCCATCTGCATGGCGAAGCCGAGCAGGGTCCAGAAACCGGTGCTCCAGTGCTGCACCATGGCGGGTAGCGACTGGCCGGTGGAGAAGATGCCGGCAATCAGGACGCCCAGGGTCAGGAGTGCGGAAAACACGAAAGGCGAGGGCAGGTACTTCTGTACCAGGCTCACGCTCATGCGGGTGAGGGTGTTGAACATGGATGACGCCTCTTTCTTATGGTTGTGTAAGGGCTTTGACCAGGCCTGTCAGGTCGATTGTGCCTGGTTGGTGGAAATGACAACGCCCGGCCGAGGCCGAGCGGGTGGGTGTGTTGCTCCGTAGGGCGGGTGCAACCCGAGATGGCGGGTTACACCCGCCCTACGGCTTCGCGCTTCACTCGCGCTCGATGGCCAGCGCCACGCCCTGACCGCCGCCGATGCACAGGGTGGCCAGGCCCTTCTTCGCATCGCGGCGGATCATCTCGTGGAGCAGGCTGACCAGCACGCGGCAGCCCGAGGCGCCGATGGGGTGGCCAAGGGCGATGGCGCCGCCGTTGACGTTGACCTTGTCGGCATCCCAGCCCAGTTCCTGGCCGACCGACAGTGCCTGAGCGGCGAAGGCCTCGTTGGCTTCGATCAGATCCAGCTCGGCCAGGTTCCAGCCGGCTTTCTCCAGGCAGCGACGGGTGGCCGATACCGGGCCGATGCCCATGATCGCCGGATCGACGCCGGCATTGGCGTAGGCGGCAATTCTTGCCAGCACCGGCAGGCCCAGCGCCCGGGCCTTGGCCGCGCTCATCAGCATTACGGCGGCGGCGCCGTCGTTGAGGCTGGAGGCGTTGCCGGCGGTGACGCTGCCGTCTTTGCTGAATGCCGGTTTGAGCTTGGCCAGGGATTCTGCGGTGGTGCCGGCACGCGGCTGCTCGTCACGGGCGAAGGCGATGGGGTCGCCCTTGCGCTGGGGGATTGGCACCGGGGTGATCTCGGCGTCGAAGCGCCCGGCCTCGATGGCGGCCACGGCCTTCTGCTGCGAGGCGGCGGCGAAGGCGTCCTGGGCTTGGCGGCTGATGCCGTATTTGGCCACCAGGTTCTCGGCGGTGATGCCCATGTGGTAGTCGTTGAAGGCATCCCAGAGGCCGTCGGTGATCATGCTGTCGAGCATCTGTGCGTGGCCCATGCGCAGGCCGGTGCGCGCCTTGGGCAGGACGTAGGGCGCGAGGCTCATGTTCTCCATGCCGCCGGCGATGATCACTTCGGCATCGCCGCAGCGAATGGCCTGGGCGGCGAGGTGCAGGGCCTTGAGTCCGGAGCCGCAGACCTTGTTCAGGGTCATGGCCGGCACGACGTGAGGCAGGCCGGCGCGGATCACGGCCTGGCGTGCGGGGTTCTGCCCGGAGCCTGCGGTGAGCACCTGGCCGAGGATGACTTCATCGACCAGGGCGCCGTCGATAGCGGTCTGCTCCAGCAGGCGTTTGATGACGATGGCGCCGAGTTCGGGTGCGGGAATCTCGGCCAGGCTGCCCTGGAAGCTGCCGATGGCGGTGCGGGTGGCGGCAACGATGACGACGTCTTGCATGGGTTGATCCTCTTGACGCGGCAGAGCGGAAAGAGCCTCGCGGATGAATCCGCTCCTGCTGGGGCAAATAAAAACACCCCGGAGAGACGCCATACGTGGTGGCGTGCTCCGGGGCGGTAGACAACCTAGAACTGCATTTGCGGTACATGTTCCGGCACGATCAGCTTGCCGGCGGTCTTGGCGACGATCTCCTCGACGCTGACACCCGGCGCGCGCTCACGCAGGATGAAGGCGTCGTTCTCGATCTCCAGGTAGGCCAGGTCGGTCAGCACCTTGCGGATGCAGCCACAGCCGGTCAGCGGCAGGCTGCAATGCTCCAGCAGCTTCGACTCGCCGTCCTTGGAGGCATGGGTCATGGTGACGATGATGTTGTCGGCACCGGCTACCAGATCCATGGCGCCGCCCATGCCCTTGACCAGCTTGCCGGGGATCATCCACGAGGCGATGTTGCCGCGTACGTCCACCTCGAAGGCGCCGAGCACGGTCAGGTCGACATGACCGCCACGGATCATGGCGAAGGACTGCGACGAGTCGAAGATCGCAGCGCCCCTGATCGCGGTAACGGTCTGTTTGCCGGCGTTGATCATGTCGGCGTCCACTTCGTCTTCAGTGGGGAAGGCGCCCATGCCGAGCAGGCCGTTCTCCGATTGCAGCATCACCTGCATGCCCTCGGGCACGTAGTTGGCCACCAGGGTCGGGATGCCGATGCCGAGGTTGACGTAGTAGCCGTCCTGTAGCTCGCGGGCAACGCGCTGGGCCATCTGTTCACGGGTCAGTGCCATGGTCTTGTCCTCAACTGCGCAGGGTGCGTTTTTCGATGCGTTTCTCGAAGTGGCCGCAGATCAGCCGGTCGACGTAGATGCCGGGGGTGTGAATCTGCGTCGGATCGAGTTCGCCGGGCTCGACGATCTCTTCCACCTCGACCACGGTGATGCGCCCGGCAGTGGCGACCACCGGGTTGAAGTTCTGCGCGGTGTGGCGGTAGACCACGTTGCCGAAGTGGTCGGCCTTCCAGCCCTTGACGATGGCGAAGTCGCCGGTGATGGCCGGTTCGAGGATGTAGTGGCGGCCGTCGATCTCGCGCGCTTCCTTGCCCTCGGCGACCGGGGTGCCGTAGCCGGTGGCGGTGAAGAAGGCGGGGATGCCGGCGCCGCCGGCACGCAGCTTCTCGGCCAGGGTGCCTTGCGGCGTGAGTTCGACCTCCAGTTCGCCGCTCAGCAGTTGCTGTTCGAACAGGGCGTTCTCGCCGACGTAGGAGGCGATCATCTTGCGAATCTGTCGGTCTTCCAGCAGCACACCGAGGCCGAAGCCGTCGACACCGCAGTTGTTGGACACCACCGTGAGGTCGCGCACACCACGGCGGCGGATCTCGGCGATCAGGTTCTCGGGGATGCCGCACAGGCCGAAACCGCCAGCCAGCACGGTCATGCCGTCTTGCAGGCCGTCCAGGGCTTCTGCATAGCTGCCGACGCGTTTGTCGAGTCCGCTCATTCGAGTCTGCCTCTTGTTGTTGTGGCGCACTGCCAGGGTGGGGCCAAGCTTCATCGCTGCGGGCTTATTTGTTAAGTTTGTTTTTCCTCTTGATTGATCAGGTAAATAAATCAATGACCGTCAAGCAACTGCGCGCCTTTCTCGCTGTGGCGCAGAGCCTGAGCTTCGCCCAGGCCTGCGAGCGCCTGCACCTGTCGCAGCCGGCGCTGAGCCTGGCGATCAAGAACCTGGAGCAGTCCCTGGGAGGCCAGTTGCTGGTGCGTACCACCCGCAGCGTGGCGCTGACGCCGGAGGGCGAGACGCTGCTGCCGATCGCCGTGCGCCTGCTGGCCGACTGGGACAACGCCGAAGACCTGTTGCGCCAGCACTTCACCTTGCAGATGGGCAAGGTGGCGGTGGCGGCCATGCCGTCGTTCGCCGGCAATCGCCTGCCGGCGGCGCTGCGCGCGTTTCGCGACGCCTACCCACGGGTCAACGTGGCGGTGCATGACGTGGTCAACGAGCAGGTGATGGACATGGTGCGTGATGGTCGCGTCGAACTGGGCATCGCCTTCGAACCGGCGACCCTCGACGGCTTGCAGTTCACGCCGCTGTACGACGACCGCTTCGTCGCCGTGGTACCGACTACCAGTGACCTGGCCGAGCAGCCTGCGCTGACCTGGGCGCAACTGCTGGAGCAGCCCTTCATCACCCTGCAACGGCCCTCGGCGGTGCGCCTGCTGCTGGAGGACAGCGTGATCGCCCGCCACGGCAAGCTGCCGGTGGCGTTCGAGAGCCATCAGTTGGTGACGGTGGGGCGCATGGTCGCCGAAGGGCTGGGTGTCAGCGCGGTGCCGCAGCTGTGCCGGCGGCAGATGGAAGAGCTGGGGGCACGCTGCGTGCCGCTGAGCGAGCCGCAGGTATCGCGCCGGGTGGGCCTGCTGCACCAGGCCGGACATCAGTTGTCCAGTGCGGCGCAGGCGTTGAGCGAGGTGCTGTTGCGGCAGGCCGGACAGTAGGGCAGGTGAAACCACCGCCTGCGTGGTGGCAAACCCTACGGAGCTAGAACCGAATCAGGTCTGCCGGGGTATCGACGTCCTGCAGGATGCCGGGATCGTCCAGCTCGACGATGCGCACGGCCTCGGGACTCTGCTGCAGCACCGCTCTGGCGCCGGCATCGCCGCTCAGTGCCGCGAGCTGTGGCCAGAAGTCACGGCCGAACAGCACCGGGTGACCGCGCCTGCCCTGGTAGCTGGGCAGCACGATGGCGTCGGCACTGGCATGGGCGATCAGGGTTTCCAGACTCTGCCGACGAATCAGCGGCATATCGGCGAGAAAGATCGCCACGGAGTCAGCCTCCGACTCGGCCAGCAGCCGCTCGGCGCCGGCAGCCAGGCTATGGCCCATGCCCTGCGCCGTTGCCGGATGGCGGACGACCGCGAGGTTGGCCGGCAGCGCCAGCTCCGTGCCTGTCTCGTCCGGGCGCAGCACCAGCCAGACGTCTTCCAGCAACGAGCAAGGCAGGGCCAGGCTGGCCGCCAGCAGCGAGCGACCGTCGGCGAGCTCCAGGCGGCGCTTGTCGGCGCCGAAACGGCGGCTGTAGCCGGCGGCGAGCATCAGTGCGGCGACACGATCCGGGTGCATGGCGGCCCGTCCGTCAGGCACTCAGGCCCACCGCCCGGGCACGAGCGGCGTGCAGCTTCTTGTAGCTGTCGATCAGGCGCAGGTGCTTGTCCAGGCCTTCCAGTGCCAGGCTGGTCGGCGTCAGGCCAAAGAAACGCACGCTGCCGTCCACCGAGCCGATCACCGCATCCATGCGCTCGTTGCCGAACATGCGCCGCAGGTTGTGCTCGAAGTTGGCCAGCTCCAGCTCGTCGTCCAGCTGGATTTCCAGCACGGCGTTGAGCGCCTGGTAGAAGAGGCCGCGCTCGACGGTGTTGTCGTTGTACTGGAGGAACATCTCCACCAGCTCCTTGGCGTCGTCGTATTTCTTCAGCGCCAGGTTGATCAGGAGCTTCAGTTCGAGAATGGTCAGTTGGCCCCACACCGTGTTGTCGTCGAACTCGATGCCGATCAGCGTGGTGATGTCGGTGTAGTCGTCGACCTCGGTGTTGTTCAGGTTGCGCAGCAGCGATTTGAGCTCGCGGTCGCTGAGGGCGTGCAGGTTGAGGATGTCCTTGCGAAACAGCAGGGCCTTGTTGGTGTTGTCCCAGATCAGATCCTCGATGGGGTAGATCTCCGAGTAGCCCGGCACCAGGATGCGGCAGGCGTTGGCGCCGAGGTGGTCGTAAGTGGCCACGTAGACCTCCTTGCCCATGTCCTCGAGGATGCCGAACAGGGTCGCGGCTTCCTGCTCGTTGGAATCGCTGCCTTCGCCGGAGAAGTCCCACTCGACGAATTCGAAGTCCGGCGTGGCACCGAAGAAGCGCCACGACACCACGCCGCTGGAGTCGATGAAGTGCTCGACGAAGTTGTTCGGCTCGGTCAGCGCCAGGCTGTCGAAGGTCGGCTGCGGCAGGTCGTTGAGGCCCTCGAAGCTGCGGCCTTGCAGCAGCTCGGTGAGGCTGCGCTCCAGCGCCACTTCCAGGCTCGGGTGGGCGCCGAAGGAGGCGAACACGCCGCCGGTGCGCGGGTTCATCAGGGTCACGCACATCACCGGGAATTCACCGCCGAGCGAGGCGTCCTTCACCAGCATCGGGAAGCCCTGCTGCTCCAGACCCTGGATGCCGGCGACGATGCCCGGGTACTTGGCCAGCACGTCCTGCGGCACGTCCGGCAGGCACAGCTCGCCTTCGAGA
Organism: Ectopseudomonas oleovorans; assembly: GCA_045291465.1. Classification (GTDB taxonomy): domain Bacteria; phylum Pseudomonadota; class Gammaproteobacteria; order Pseudomonadales; family Pseudomonadaceae; genus Aquipseudomonas; species Aquipseudomonas oleovorans_B. The sequence continues at coordinate 1,837,383 of CP152345.1, forward strand.
ATCTCGCGTTTCACCGCCCGCTCGAAAATCTCCGACAAGCACTGCACCTGGGCTTCGGCCAGGGTGTTGCCGGCACTCATGCCGTTGGAGAGATACAGGTTCTCGATCAGGTTGGACGGGAAATACACCGTCTGGCCATCGCTCTGGCGCACGAAGGGCAGCGAGCAGATGCCGCGCAGGGTGTTGCCCGAGTTGGTGTCGTACAGGTGCGAGCCGCGCAGCTCACCATCCGGGTTGTAGATGGCCAGGCAGTGCTCGTCGAGAATCTCCTCGGGCAGCGCGTCTTTCGGGCCCGGCTTGAACCAGCGCTCGTTGGGGTAGTGGACGAACTCGGCAGTGGCGATGTCCTCGCCCCAGAACTGGTCGTTGTAGAAGAAGTTGCAGTTCAGCCGCTCGATGAACTCGCCCAGCGCCGAAGCCAGCGCGGCTTCCTTGGTCGCGCCCTTGCCGTTGGTGAAACACAGATTCGACTGCGCGTCGCGGATATGCAGCGACCAGACGTTGGGCACGATGTTGCGCCAGGAGGCGATCTCGATCTTCATCCCCAGACCGGCGAGGATGCCCGACATGTTGGCGATGGTCTGCTCCAGCGGCAGATCCTTGCCCGCAATGCGGGTGGTGGTGCCTGCCACCGGCATCAGCAGCGCCTGGGCATCGGCGTCGAGGTTTTCCACTTCCTCGATGATGAACTCGGGGCCCTGCTGCACCACCTTCTTCACGGTGCAACGGTCGATGGAGCGCAGAATTCCCAGGCGATCCTTCTCGGAAATGTCCGCCGGCAGCTCGACCTGGATCTTGAAGATCTGCGCGTAGCGGTTCTCCGGATCGACGATGTTGTTCTGCGACAGGCGGATGTTCTCGGTGGGTATGTCGCGCGTCTGGCAGTACAGCTTGACGAAGTACGCCGCGCACAGCGCCGAGGAGGCCAGGAAATAGTCGAACGGCCCCGGTGCCGAGCCGTCGCCCTTGTAGCGGATCGGCTGATCGGCGATCACCGTGAAGTCGTCGAACTTGGCCTCCAGGCGCAGGTTGTCGAGAAAGTTGACCTTGATTTCCATGAAGCGCTACCCGCGAGTGAAACGAAATGGCGGCCATTATCCGGGTTTTCGAGGGGAAGTCTTGTGCTGTTCGACGGGGGCAAGGTGCGGGTCAGGTTCGTTCCGGGGCGGTTCGCACGGCCAGCCGCAGGCATTTGCCATGAGCGCGCTCGCCCGACAGAATCTCGCGCCTGTTCGGCCGAACGTGAACGTCCGTGGTGAAAAGGAGCCGCAGTTGAACGACCGGAAATTGTCCCAGCGGCTGGAACGGGTAGCGGCGCATGTGCCCGTCGGCGCACGCCTTGCCGATATAGGCGCAGATCACGGCTACCTGCTCGTCGCGTTGATGAACCGTGAGGTCATCGCTGCCGGCGTCGCCGGCGAGGTGGCATTGACGCCGTTTCGCTCGGCCGAACGGGCCGTGCGGGAGCAGGGGTTGGGGGATCGGATCAGCGTCCGCCTGGCCAATGGGCTTGCGGCGATCACGGCAGAGGATGGCATCACGGCCATCAGCTTCTGCGGCATGGGCGGTGAAACCATCCGCGACATTCTCGAACGTGATCGGGCGCAGCTGAGCGGCAATGAGCGCCTGATCCTGCAGCCCAACGGCGGCGAGCAACCACTGCGTCGAGTGGCTGATGTTCAATGGCTACCGAATCCTCAGCGAAGACCTGCTGCAGGAAAACCGCTTCTACTACGAAATCATCGTGGCCGAGCGCGCTGCGCCGGTGACGTACAGCCCTGAAGAACTGTACTTCGGCCCGCTGCTCTTGCAGGCACGCAGCCCGGTATTTCTGGCCAAGTGGCAGCGTATGTTGCGCTTGAAACGGCGAACCTTGAGCAGCTTCGTCCGAGCGAAGCAGCGCGTGTCGGAAGCGAGGGTGAACGAGCTCGAGCAGCAGACGGTCTGGATCAGCAGACTGCTGGAGCGCTGAGGCAGCGTTCGGGCACCTTGGCATGACTCGCCACCGTCCCGGTTTACCAAGGTACGGCCCGACCGGGATTGCCGCTGTCACGGGCACTCAGTAGAGTCCGACCCACGTCTGCCCACGAGTCTTTACATGCGTGCCGTCATTCCCCGTCGCTGGCTGATCCTGCTGGCCGTCATGCTGGCTTTCCTGCCGGTGGTCATCGACATGACCATCCTGCACATCGCCGTGCCTTCGCTGACCCTGGCGCTCGGCGCATCGGCCACCGAGGTGCTGTGGATCATCGACATCTACCCACTGCTGATGGCGGGACTGCTGGTGCCCATGGGCACCCTGGCCGACCGCATCGGCAACCGCCGTGTGCTGCTCACCGGCCTGGTGGTGTTCGGTATCGCCTCGCTGCTGGCGGCCTTCGCGCCGACCCCGGCGCTGCTCATCGCCGCACGGGTGCTGCTGGCTCTTGGCGGTTCGATGATCATGCCGTGCGTGCTGGGCATCATCCGCCGTACCTTCGAGGATGAGGACGAGCGGGCCATGGCTCTCGGGCTGTGGGGCATGGTCGGTGCGGCCGGTGCGGCACTCGGGCCGTTGATCGGCGGGGCGCTGCTGGAGCACTTCTGGTGGGGCTCGGCCTTCCTGATCAACGTGCCGATCATGCTGGTGGTCGCGCCGCTGGTGTTCCTGCTGTTGCCGCGCAAGGAGCAAACCACGCCCGGCACCTGGGCGCTGGGCCAGGCGCTGCTGCTGATCGCCGGCATGCTGGCGCTGGTGTATGGCATCAAGGCCGCCGTTGGCGCTACGCAGCCGCTGGGCGTGGCGCTGCTGATGGCGCTGCTGGGGCTCGCGCTGCTGAGTGTCTTCGTGCGTCTGCAACTGCGTTCGGCGACGCCCATGCTCGACCTGTCGCTGTTCTCGCGCCCGGCGATCCTGGCCGGGATCATCATGGCGGTGGTGGCCATCGGCGCATTGGCCGGGGTCGAACTGACCCTGGCGCAGGAGCTGCAGTACGTGCTGGGCAAGACGCCGCTGCAGGCTGGCATCTTCATGATCCCGATCATGGCGGCGGCGGCCGTCGGTGGCCCGGTGGCCGGCTACCTGTCCAACCTCTGTGGCCTGCGGCTGGTGGCCAGTGCGTCGCTGGGCTTGTCCGCCGTGGCCCTGGCCTTTCTCGCCCTGGCCGATTTTCACCAACCCGGCTTCGCCGTGCCGGCGATGCTGGCGCTACTGGGCCTGACCCTGAGCATCGGCCTGACGGCCTCGTCCATCGCCATCATGGGCTCGGTGGAGGCCAGTAAGGGCGGGGCTGCCGGCTCGCTGGAAGCCACCGCCTACGAGCTGGGCACGGGGCTGGGCATCACCTTCTTCGGCGTGTTCATGAGCAGCGTGTTCCGCCACAGCATCGCGCTCGACGCCCAATTGGCCGCGCCATTGGCCGAGCGTGCGGCGCGTTCCATCGGTGACAGCTACCAGGTAGCCAGGGGCCTGGCCGACCCCCAGGCCAGCGCCCTGATCGACGCGGCCAAGGCAGCCTTCTCGGCCACTCACTCGACCTTGCTGCTGACCTCGGCGGCGATGGTCGGCGTGCTCGCGGTGGTGGTGTTCTTCATGCTCAGCGGGTACCGCAGGGCCGAGGCTGTTCATGCGTCCGGGTAGGGCGGGTGCAACCCGCCGGCTTGGTGACGGCGCGTTACACCCGCCCTACGTTTAGAACTGCTCGGCGGCCAGGCCATACAACGGCTGGCTGCCGGCGCGAATGCTCGCTTCCAGGCCCAGGCTGCGCGGCAGCAGGCGGGCGAAGAAGAACTCGGCGGTGGCCAATTTGCCGCTGTAAAAGGCTTCGTCTTCGCTGCGTCTGTCCTGCGCCACGGCGGCCATGCGTGCCCACATGTAGGCATAGGCGACGTAGCCGAACAGGTGCAGGTACTCCACCGAGGCGGCGCCGAGCGAGTTGGGGTCGGCCTTGGCCTGCTCCAGCAGCCAGCCGCTGACGGCCTCCAGACGCTCCAGCGCTTCGACCAGGCGCTCGCCGAAAGGCGATTCGTGTTCATGGGCGAAGCCGCGTACCTCGGCGGCGAACAGACGCAGCGCGGCGCCACCGTTGGCCACCACCTTGCGACCCAGCAGGTCGAGTGCCTGGATGCCGTTGGTGCCTTCGTAGATCTGCGCGATGCGCACATCACGCACCAGTTGTTCCTGACCCCACTCGCGGATGTAGCCATGGCCGCCGAACACCTGCTGGCCGTGCACGCAGCTCTCCAGCCCGGTGTCGGTGAAGAAGGCCTTGGCCACCGGAGTGAGCAGGGCCACCAGAGCCTCGGCGTTGTGCCGCTCATCCGCGTCCTCGGCGTACTTGGCCAGGTCGAGCTGCTGGCCGACGTAGCAGGCGAAGGCGCGGCCGCCCTCGTTGAGCGCCTTCATGGTCAGCAGCATGCGGCGCACGTCGGCGTGGACGATGATCGGGTCGGCGACCTTGTCCTGATTGACCGGGCCGGTGGCGGCGCGGCTCTGGATGCGTTCGCGGGCATAGGCCACCGCGGCCTGGTAGGACGCCTCGGCGCAGCCGATGCCCTGGATGCCGATGGACAGGCGTTCGTAGTTCATCATGGTGAACATCGCCGCCAGGCCCTTGTTGACCTCGCCGATCAGGTAGCCGGTGGCGCCGTCGAAGTTCATCACGCAGGTGGCCGAGGCCTTGATGCCCATCTTGTGCTCGATGGAGCCGCAGCTCACCGCGTTGCGTGCGCCGAGGCTGCCATCGGCCGCGACCATGACCTTGGGCACCAGGAACAGCGAGATGCCTTTCGGCCCGGCCGGTGCATCGGGCAGCTTGGCCAGCACCAGATGGATGATGTTCTCGGTCAGATCCTGCTCGCCGCCGGTGATGAAGATCTTGCTGCCGGTGATGCGATAGCTGCCGTCGGCCTGCGGTTCGGCGCGGGTGCGGATGATGCCCAGATCGGTGCCGGCATGGGCCTCGGTGAGGCACATGGAGCCGGCCCAGCGGCCCTCGTACATGGGCGGCAGGTAGGTGGTTTTCAGTTCTTCGCTGGCGTGTGCGTCGATGGCCAGGCAGGCGCCGGAGCTCAGCGCCGAATAGAGGGCGAAGCTGGAGCCGGCGGCGTAGAGCATTTCCTCGAAGGCCACGGCGAGCATCTTGGGCATGCCCATGCCGCCGTAGAGGGGGTTGCCGGAGAGGCCGACCCAGCCGCCTTCGGTGTAGGTGGCGTAGGCCTCGCGAAAGCCGTCCGGGGTGCGTACTTCGCCGCCTTCCCACTGGGCGCCTTGCTCGTCGCCGCTGCGGTTGAGCGGGGCGATCAGGCCGCCGGTGACCTTGGCCGCTTCTTCGAGGATGGCGTCGGCGGTGTCGGCATCGACGGTGTCCGCCAGGGCCGGCAGGCGCGCCCAGAGGCTGGGTGCCTGGAAGACTTCATGGAGGACGAAGCGCATGTCGCGCAGCGGGGCGTTGAATTCGGGCATGGTGGACTACTCGCAAGGGTTTCGCGCGAAGCGCTGAGGAAAGGAAAAGGTTCTAACCGGTTGTCTTGGCTGCGCCGGCACCGCGCACGGCGATGGCATCGATCTCGAACATCAGCTCAGGCAGTGCCAGCGCCCTGACTTCAACGATGCTGTCCGCGGGATAGGGCGCACGGAAGTAACGACGGCGCAGTTCCACGACATCGGGGAAATGGCCCATGTCGGTGAGAAACAGCGTGACCTTGACCACGTCATCCAGACTCGCGCCGCCGGCCTGCAACACCTGCTGCAGATTGGCGAAGGCGCATTCGGCCTGGCGCACGAAGTCACCCGCTGCGACCACGCGTCCCTGCGCATCCAGCGCCGCCTGGCCAGACACGAACAGCCAGTCACCCAGCGCAATTGCCTGGGAGAGGGCGAAGGGTTCGAACGGATCGATGTCGGTTCGCACGCGCTGCATCGTCAGAGCCGCTGGCATGAGGTACTCCTGATCAACCGGATTCAAGGCGGTAGGTCGTTCGTTCATGTGTGGCCGAGGCGCAGCACCACCTTGCCGAAATGCCGGCCCGATTGCAGGTGCGCCAGGGTTTTGGGCAGATCGAGCCAGTCGTGCACGCTGTCGAGCAGCGGGCGTATGCCGCTGGCCTCGATGGCGCGGTTCATCGATTCGAACGATTGCCGTGGGCCGACGGCGATACCGCGCACGCGGGCATTGCGTTGCAGGATCAGCAGCGGATTGATTTCGCCCTGCTGGCCGCCGAGGTAGCCGATCACGTTGACCTGGCCGCTGGGGCGCAGGCTCAGCAGCGACTGCGTGAAGCTGCGCGGGCCGCCCACTTCCAGCACGTGGTCGACGCCCTGGCCGTCGGTGAGGGCCATGACCTGCTGGTGCCACTCGGGTGTGCGGCGGTAGTTGATCAGCCCCATGGCGCCGAGCGCTTGCAGGCGTTGCAGCTTGTCGTCCTGGCTGGAGCTGACGATCACCCGGGCACCGTGCAGCAATGCGAATTGCAGGGCGAACAGCGACACACCGCCGCTGCCTTGCAGCAGCACCCAGTCGCCGGCCTTGAGCTGGCCTTCGACCACCAGTGCCTGCCAGGCGGTCAATGCCGCGCAGGGCAGGGTGGCGGCTTCTTCCCAGGACAGCCGGGCGGGACAGGGCACCACGCCACGTTCATCGAGCAGCGCGTATTCGCCGAGCATGCCGTCGAGCGGGCCGCCCAGTGCCAGCGCGTTGCCGGCATCGCCCAGGCGCCCGCTTTCCCAACCCTGCCAGAAGCAGCCGATGACCCGTTCGCCCGGCTTGAACCGAGTGACCGCCGAGCCGACCTCGACCACTTCGCCGGCACCGTCGGAGAGCAGGGTGAAGGCGTGTTGCGGCTGGCCCTGGTAGGTGCCGCCGGCCATCTCCAGGTCGCGGTAGTTGAGCGAGGCCGCGCGCACCCGGATCAGCACCTGCTGCGGGCCTGGCGTGGGGCGTGGCAGCTCGACAAGGCGCAGGGCTGCGAGGCCGAAGGGCGGTGTTGCCTGCCAGGCTTTCATCCGTGGTGCTCTCCGCTGTGCAGACGTTTGAGGCGCCGCCACAGGGTGGTCTGGCTGATGCCCAGGTACTCGGCGGCCATGCTCTTGTTGCCGCCGAACAGTTGCAGCGCCTTGACGATTTCCTCCTGCTCGACATGGTGCAGGTGTCCGCCTTGTTCGCCCTCGCCGAGCGGCGCGTAGAGCTCGGGCACGACCCTGGGCAGGGCATCGAGCAACGCCTCGCAACTGCCGTACATGCGTTGCGAGACGATCAGGCGCTCCACCACGTTCTCCAGCTGGCGCACGTTGCCGGGCCAGTGGTAGCGGCGAAACACCGGGGCGACACCCTTGATCAGCGCATCCGGCTCCACCTCCAGGGCATAGCGCAGGCCTTCGCGGCGCATCAGGTAGGCGGTCAGCACGGGAATGTCCTCGACCCGCTCGCGCAGCGGCGGGATATGCACGGCGAAGGTGCTGATGCGGTAGTAGAGGTCTTCGCGAAAGCGCCCGGCGCGCACTTCGTCCATCAGGTCGACGTTGCAGGCGGCGACGAACTTGATGTTCAGCGAGATCGGCCGGCGTGCGCCGACCGGGCTCACTTCGCGTTCCTGCAACACGCGCAGCAGCTTGGCCTGTTGCGGCAGGGGCAGCGAGTTGATCTCGTCCATGAAGAAGGTGCCGTTGTTGGCACTTTCCAGCAGGCCGGACTTGCCGCCGCTCTTGGCGCTGGTAAAGGCACCCTCGGCGTAGCCGAACAGCTCCGATTCGAACAGCTCGGCCGGGATCGCCGCGCAGTTGATCGCCACGAACGGGCCCTTGGCATTGGCGCTGGAAACGTGCACCTGGCGTGCCGCCAGCTCCTTGCCGGTGCCGGTTTCGCCACGAATCAGCACCGTGCCCGGCGTGGCGCCGTAGACGGTCAACTGATTCTGCACTTCGGCCATGCGGCTGGACTGGAACACCAGGCGCCGCCCATCGTCCTGGGGCATGGCCAGCGGGCTGAGCTGGAAGCTGTAGAGAAAGCCCACGCGCTCGCCATCGAGCTCGAACGGCTGCTTGTTCAGGCTGCACAGGCGGTCGCCCAGCAGCAGGCCTTCGGCGCGCAGGCTGGGGGCGTCGAGCATCTTGCCGTCGAGCACGCCATCGAGCCGTCGGCGCCTGCCGAGGGTGGGGATCAGGGTGCCGGCAGCGCTGTTCCAGGCCACCACCGCGCCGCTGCGGTTGGTGAGAATCTGCGGTTGCAGGTTCTGCTCCAGAAGGAACTGGCCGATGGCCTCGTGTTGCTGCTCGCGCTTGTGCTGGCCAGCCTGGCGAATCGCCTTGCGCAGCAGGTTGCGACAGGACTCGCGCGAATACAGCAGCACCGATTGCAGCCCGGCGTACTCGGCCAGGTCGCAGGCGTAGCTGGAGCCGATGACCACGCCGAAGCCCTCGTTGCGCACGCTGTGGAAGATTTCCTTGGCGTGCTCGGCGGTGCTGTAGGTGTGGTGGGTGAGTTCGACGCCATCGAACAGGCTGAGCAGCTCGACGTTGGTTTCCTGCCGCTCGTAGGTGAGCAGCAGGATCTTCGGGGAAATGCGCCGCGCGGTAAGCACGGCCTGGATCAGGTCGGCCTGCTCCACTTTCAGGGCCAGCACCGGAATGGGCAGGGTGTCTTGCAGGTAGAAGGCGTTGGCCCCCGCGCTGATGAAGATGTCCACCTGTTGCCGTTCGATCAGGTCACGCGCAGCCTTCACCGCATCGTTGAAGATGTTGTCGATGATGGTGATGCTGGCCAGGGCCTCGAACTCCGGGATCAGGCTGTGCACCACCTGGCTGAGCTTCGAGTTGCCGATCAGGCAGATACGAACCCGGTCGAGTTCCGCGTTGGCGAATTCCACGGTGTATTGACCCTCTTGTTGTTATTGGAACGGGGCATTTGCCGGCTCGCGGGCCGGTGCGTTCAGCGACGGAACAACCAGGGTTCTGCAAGCCGGCGACGTGCTTCGTAGGCGCTGATCCGCTCTGCATGGCAGAGGCTTTCACCCACCTCGTCGAGGCCCTTGAGCAGGCGCTGGCGACGTCCTTCGTCGAGTTCGAAACACCATACCCCGCCGGTAACCGAAAGCAAGCGGCGTTCCACGTCCACCTCGGCGACCAGGCCGGGCTGGGTCTCGGCCAGGGCGAACAGCGCGTCCACCGCCGGCTGCTCCAGCTGCAGAGGCAGTACGCCGTTGTTGAAGCAGTTGTTGCGGAAGATATCGCCGAAGCTCGGGGCGATGACCACCCGCACGCCAAAATCGCGCAGCGCCCAGACCGCATGCTCGCGACTGGAGCCGCAGCCGAAGTTGGCTTGCGCCAGCACCACGCTGCCCTGGCGATAGGGCGCCTGGTTGAGGATGCAGGCCGGGTTCTCGCGGCGCTTGTCCAGCGGCGTGTCGATCTCCCCCGGGTCGAGGTAGCGCTCGTCGTCGAACAGGAAGGCGCCGAAGCCCGAGGCTTCCAGGCTCTTGAGGTACTGCTTGGGCAGCAGCATGTCGGTATCGATGTTGGCCCGGTTGAGCGGGATGATGATGCCCTGGTGGGTGGTCAGCGGCTGCATGCTCATAGACTCCTGAAGTCGATCAGTTCACCGGCCACGGCGGCGGCGGCGGCCATGGTCGGCGACAGCAGATGGGTGCGACCGCCCTTGCCCTGGCGGCCTTCGAAATTGCGGTTGGAGGTTGCCGCACAGCGTTCGCCGGGGTTGAGCCGATCCGCGTTCATGCCCAGGCACATGGAGCAACCTGGCGCGCGCCACTCGAAACCGGCGGCCCTGAAGATGCGATCCAGCCCCTCGCGTTCGGCTTGCAGGCGCACCAGGCCGGAGCCCGGCACCACCAGCGCCTGGCGGATACGCTCGTGTACGCGGCGACCGCGCAGCACCTCCGCGGCGGCGCGCAGATCCTCGATGCGGGCATTGGTGCACGAGCCGATGAAGATGCGATCGAGCGGCACGCCGGCCAGCGCCTGGCCCGCTTGCAGCCCCATGTAGGTCAGGGCGCGCTCCCAGTCCAGGCGTTGCAGGGCATCACGGGCCATGTCCAGGGTCGGAATCCGGCCATCCACCGACATGACCATTTCCGGCGAGGTGCCCCAGGTGACCTGCGGGTGAACGTCGTCGGCCTGGAGGGTCAGCGTCTGGTCGAAGTGCGCATCGCTGTCCGAATGCAGGGTCTCGCGCCAGTAGGTGGTGGCGGCGTCCCAGTGCTCCGCCGTGGGGGCCAGCGGACGGCCACGCACGTACTGCTCGGTGGTCTGGTCGTAGGCCACCAGGCCGACACGCGCGCCGGCCTCGATGCTCATGTTGCACAGGGTCATGCGCGCTTCCATCGACAGCGCTTCGATGGCCGGGCCGCAGAACTCGATGGCGTGCCCGCTGCCGCCGGCACTGCCGATCCGGCCGATGATGTACAGCGCCAGGTCCTTGGCCGTGACGCCTGTGGCCAGGGTGCCTTCGACGCGGATGCGGTAGTTCTTCAGCTTGCGGCTGCGCAGGGTCTGGGTGGCCAGCACGTGCTCCACCTCGCTGCTGCCGATGCCGTGGGCCAGTGCGGCGAGGGCGCCATGCGTGGCGGTGTGCGAGTCGCCGCAGACCAGGGTCATGCCCGGCAGGGTCAGCCCCTGCTCGGGGCCGACCACATGGACGATGCCCTGGCGCATGTCGTCGAGGGCGAACAGGGGAATGTCGAACTCGCGGGCGTTGCGCTCCAGCACGGCGATCTGCTGCCGGGCGATGCGATCGCCGATACCGCCCAGGCCCAGCTCGCGGCCGAGGGTCGGCACGTTGTGGTCGGGTGTGGCCAGGCTGGTGTCCACGCGCCAGGGTTTGCGCCCGGCCAGGCGCAGGTTGGAGAAGGCCTGCGGCGACGTCACTTCGTGCAGCAGGTGGCGATCGATATAGAGCAGGGTCGAGCCATCGGGCAGGTCCTCCACGCGATGACGATCCCAGAGTTTGTCGTAGAGCGTTTGTGCTCCCACGGTGATTACCTCGGCAGTAGAAAAGGGCGGTTCTTCGAACCGGTTCAAAGCCTGCTGCGCGTCGGCCATGACGCGTTGAAATCAAGCTCGGAATGCTCATTTACAGCGCGTGAACTCGGATGCGAGCCCCGTGCGTTCTTCGCTTGACTTCGCCTTGCCTGGCTCTGGCTCGCGAGGCTTTGAACAGGTTCCTGTGGGTTGTTGTTCTATCAGCGCCGAGCAGGTGCCCAGGGCACCCAGCGGTACAGTTCGTTGCCACTGCGATCGGCGACCCGGTAGCCGCAGTAGCTGTCCAGGCGCCCTCCGGCCTTGGGCTGGATGATGCAATAGGGCTTCTGGCAGGCGTTCTCGTCCTGGCCGGCGGCCTGCAACGCCTGGCGCGCCTGCGCCAGAGACTGATCGAGCGAGGCGACGCGCTGGCCATCGAGCTGCGCCACGTTGGCCTGGAAGTGGCCGACCCAGGCGTCGACGAAGGCCGTGCACAGGGCACCGTTCGCCACGCCTGCCCGTTGCGCGGTCTGCTGTGGCGCCGTCGCCGAACAGCCGGCGACGGCTACCAGCACCAGGGCGCTAGCCCAGCAGCGCAAGGCAGTCCTCCAGGTCGCGCACGTCGGCGTACTTGATCTGCAGGTCGCGCAGGTTGGCCTGGTGCGCCTGCGCGTCGCGATCACCCACCGCCTGCTCCGGCAGCAGCACGCGGAATTCGTGCTGCAAGGCGTCCAGTGCGGTGGCCCGCACGCAGCCGCTGGTGGTCAGGCCGGTGACCATCACGCCATCGACGCCGGCATCGTGCAGGCGCAGCGCCAGGTCGGTGCCGAAGAAGGCACTGGCCCAGTATTTCACCAGCACCGGCTCGCCATCTCGCGGGGCCAGGCGCGGGTCGATCCGCACCAGCTCCGAGCCGGCCGCCAGCACGTTCAACGCCGGAATCTTTTCGCGGAAGACCCGCGCCTGGCTTGGGGCGTCATAGGCCACCGTGGTGAAGATCACCGGCCAGCCACGCCGGCGAAAGGCTTCCAGCAGCCGGCGGTTGGCTTCGATGACCGCCGGGCATTCGCTGGCCAGCGGGCTTTTCGTGGGGTCGGTGAAACCGACCGAGAGGTCACCAGCACCAGCGCATAGCGCTGGGCCGGGGACAGGAGCGGGAATCCAGAGCCATGGCGATCCTCAGTTCCAGGACGGCGTGGTCGGTGCCGGCAGGCCGGTTTCGGCCAGGCAGCGTGCCTTGAGTTCGTCCAGCGTGCCGCCCCGGTCGAACAGCTCGATCGCACCGCGTTCGGCAGCCATGACTTCACGCAGGGCGCGGGTCGCGGTTTCGTCCACGGCATCACCGGCGACCACCACGCCGTAGCGGCGGGCACCCTCGACGCTGACCAGGCCCTTGCGGATATCGCCGAGCACCTTGGCCGGATCGCGTTGCAGCGGGTCGCCCCAGCCGCCACCGCCCCAGGTATCGAACAGCACCAGGTCGCCGGCCTTGACCTGGATGTTGTCGCACTTGGCCGGCAGCATCTGCCGCGTGCCGTCGGCACGGATCAGCTCCTTGCGGCTGCGCGCGCCCGGCGCACCGCCGTTGACGCCCCAGGGGTAGGTCAGCCAGCGGTCGTCGTGGATCGACACCTCACCGTCGACCAGCAGCCGGTAGGCCACGCGCAGGCCGTTGCCGCCACGGTGCAGGCCGGCGCCGCCGGAGTCGGTCAGGGTCTCGTAGGTTTCGATGCGCAGCGGGAAGTACGCCTCGACGAACTCGTTGGGCACGTTGGTGAAGCCCGGCCACAGCGAGTGACCGTCCGGGCCGTCGCCCACCGGCCGCCCCGGAATGCCGCCGAAGCCGATCTGGAACAGCTGGAACCATTCGCCCTGCTGGTCATAGCCCGAGTACATGAAGTGCGGCGAGTCGGAGAAGCCGGCGGCGTTCATCGCCTGCGGCGTGCCCTGGCCGAGCAGCCCGCCCATCATGTCGAAGATGCGCCCCAGCAGGTGGGTGCGGCAGGACAGGGCGGCGGGGAAGTTGGGCTTGAGGATCGAACCCTGCGGGATGCGTACCTCCACCAGATCGTAGAAGCCGTCGTTGAGCAGGATCGCCGGGTCGAACAGGCTGATGGTCAGCGCGCCGAAGAAGATCTTGAACATCTCTTCGTTGAGGTAGAAGTTGACCGAGGAGGGGGCCTGCGGGTCGGTGCCCTCGAAGTCGAAGATCGCCTTGTCGCCCTCGCGCCACAGCGCGCAGCGCAGGGTGTAGGGGCCGAGGCCGGCGCCGTCGTCGCAGATGTAGTCCTCGAATACCTGGCGCTGCTCGGGCACCACGCGGCCGATGACTTCCTTCATCGCCCGGTGGGTGCGTTCGAGCATCTCCTGCTGGGCGCTGTAGAACACGTCGTCACCGAAGCGCTCGGCCAGCTCGACGCAGCGTTTGCCGGCGGTACGGCAGGCGGCGACGATGGCGTTGAGGTCGGAGCGGTTCCAGCGCGGCATGCGCACGTTGTGCAGGATGACGTTGAGCATGTCGGCGTTCATCTCGCCGCGGCGATACAGCTTCACCGGCGGGATGCGGATGCCTTCTTCCCAGATCGAGCTGGCGTTGGTCGGCAGGCTGCCCGGTACCTTGCCGCCGACGTCGGACATGTGGCCGAACATGGCGGCATAGTTGATCACCCGGCCGTTCTTGAAGATCGGCATCAGCACCAGCCAGTCCGGCAGGTGGCTGACCGCGCCGCTGCACAGGTACGGATCGTTGGTGAGGAACACGTCGCCTTCCTCGATCTCGCCCTCGTAGCTGCGCAGGAAACCGCTGATGAACGAACCGAACTGGCCGACGATCATCTTGCCGTCGCAGGTGGCGATCATCGGGAAGGCGTCGCCCTGCTCGCGGATGCCCGGACTCATGGCGGTACGGAAGAGCACCGCGTCCATTTCGTTACGGGCGTTGCCCAGGGCGTTCTCGACGATATCGATGGTGATGCCGTCGACTTCGACGCGCTGGAACGGATTGCTGTTTTCTTGTTTGATGCGCGCAACCATGACGCTTACTCCTGATGGCCCAGCGGGCGGATCAACAGATTGCCGACGCGGTCCACGGCCGCTTCGTAACCCGGAAGAACGAGGGTGGTGGAGTCCATCTCCATGACGATGGCCGGGTCCCGGCACGACCAGGCCCGGGCTCAGCTTGCCGCGCGCGTAGAGCGTGGCGTCGTGATCCTGGCCGGCGTAGTGCACCGGGCTCTGCCCGACCTGCGCCTCGGCCAGGCTGCTGGCAGCGCTCTCGAAGGCGCGCTCGGTGATTTCCGGGCGCGGCGCGCGGGCGATCGCACGCAGGTTGACCAGCTCATGGGCTTCGCTGAGGGCGAAGGTGAATAGCTGCTCGTGTTCGGCATCGAAGGCGGCGGTGATGGCCTGCATGCCGGCGCGGCTCAGTTCGTCCGGGTCGATGTCCAGGGTCAGCAGCAGGGCCTGGCCCTGATAGCGCACGTCGGCCTGCCAGGTCAGTTGCTGGACTTCGGCGGGGATGTCCTGCGCGGCCAGCGAGCTGCGCACGTTGTCGCCGAGTTGCTGGAGAATCTGCACCACTTCCTCGACGCTCATGTCGCTGACGCGGCGCACCAGCGAGCGCGAGGCTTCGTCCTTGACCCGCGTGGTGGCGTCGCCATAGGCGCAGAGCACGCCCGGCCCCGGCGGGATGATCACCGGCCAGGCATTCATCAGGATGCCCAGGGCGTTGGCGTGCAGCGGGCCGGCGCCACCGAAGCCGCACAGGGCGAAGTCGCGCGGGTCGTAACCCTGCTCGACGCTGATCAGGCGCAGCGCGCCGAACATGTGCTCGTTGGCGATGCGCACGATGCCTTCGGCGGCCTCGAACAGCGAGACGCCCATGGCATCGGCGGTGGCCTGCACGGCGGCGGTGGCCAGATCCTTGCGCACCTGGAAGTCGCCGCCGAGCTTCTGCTCGGCCGGCAGGTAACCCAGTACCACGTTGGCATCGGTCACGGTGGCCACGGTGCCGCCCTTGTTGTAGGCCGCAGGGCCAGGTACGGCGCCAGCGCTTTCCGGGCCGACGCGCAGGGCGCGGGTCAGCTCCGGCACCGAGGCCATGGAGCCACCACCGGCGCCGATGGTGCGCACGTCGACCGAGGGTGCACGCACGGCCACATCACCCACGCGGGTTTCACGGCGAATGCGCGCCTGGTTGTTGTCGATCAGTGCCACGTCGGTGGAGGTGCCGCCGACGTCGAAGGTCAGCACCTTGCTGAAACCGCCACGGGAGCAGAACCAGATCGCCCCGGCCACGCCGCCGGCAGGGCCCGAGAGCAGCAGGTTGACCGGCGTGCTGGCGGCCGACTGGCTGGTGGCCAGGCCACCGTCGGAGCGCAGGATGGACAGTTGCACGTCCGGGCGCAGGCGGCTGCACAGCTCGCCCTGCAGGTGTTCCAGGTAGTTGGCCACTTCCGGGCGCACGTAGCTGTTGACCACGGTGGTCTCGGTGCGCTCGTACTCCTGCATTTCCGGCACCACTTCCGAGGACAGCGACACCGGCACGCCAGGCATCACCTCGCGGGCGATGTCGTGGATGGCCTGTTCGTGGGCCCCACTGGCATAGGCATTGACCAGGCTGATGGTCAGCGCCTCGATGCCGGCTTCCCTGAGGCGCAGCAGCTCGGCGCGGATCGCCTCGCGATCCAGCTCACGCACCACCGCGCCGTGGGTATCGATACGTTCGTCGGCTTCGACGGTCAGTTCCAGCGGGGCGAGCAGTTCGCCCTTGTTGAAGGTGACCCAGCCGCCCAGGCCGCCGGGGACGAAGGAGCGGGCGATATGCAGTACCTGCTTGTAGCCTCTGGTCGTCACCAGGCCGACCTTGGCGCCGCGGCGGGTCAGGATGGCGTTGGTCGCGACCGTGGTGCCGTGCATCACCGAGCGAATGGCTGACGGTTCGACGCCCGAGGTCTGGCAGATCCTGTCGATGCCGTTGAGCACGGCGATGGAAGGATTGTGCGGCGTGGAAGGCACCTTGGCGGTATAGCTGTCACCCGTCACATCGTTGATCAGGAGCAGGTCAGTGAAGGTTCCGCCTACATCAACACCCAAACGAAAACTCATGTTGCCTCCAAGCACTTTCTTGGCTTTGTTGTGCATCCTGGACTGGGGGCATTACCCCCAGCTGTTTCGGCTTAACGCGCGGCCTTTTCCAGCTCGCGCAGATTGACGTCGTCAGCGCTGACACCCGGTGTGTTCAGGCGCGGTTCACCGAGCACGAATACCGTGCCGTGACGGCGCTGGTAGTCGATGGTGAAGCCGGCGGCGGACACGATCCCCACGTCGCCATCCTCGGTCTTGATGGTCTTGAGGTGATAGTTCATCCATTTCCAGAACTGCCCTTTGCGATCATAGGCCTCGGCCTGATAGAAGCGGGGGAACTGGGTGTCCATGTACATCACTTTCTTGCTGTAGGGATGCTCCGGCGGGGTGGTGGCTTCCAGCACCCAGACTTCACGCGGTTCCCATTCGGCCTTGGGGTTCCAGTGCGGCTTGTTGTCCAGGTCGATCACCGGGAACTCGGCATTGCCGCTGGCGTTCTGGTTCCAGGTCTCGCCCTGGGAGTTGGCCACGGCGAGAATCCAGCGCTTGCCCAGCAGCTTGTAGTCCGGGTACCAGCTGGGGTGGGCGTTGAAGATCTCGATGTCGTCGCTGAGCTGGTCGGTGCCGCCGATCGGGTCCATCCAGGTGCCACCGGACAGGCGGCGGGTGCGCCGTACCGACTTCACGTAGGCCCAGGAGTCCTCCAGCTTGGGCGAGTCGTAGCGCACGGTGAACAGGCCCAGGCCGCGAATGTCGGTGGGGTAGGTCGCGTACAGCAGGGTCTTGGTGAGGATGCTGCCGTCACCCTCGACGGTCTGCTCGGTACCCAGGCGGCCCTTCATGTAGTAGCGCTTGAACGCCCACTCCTGGCGGCGCTCCAGGCCGACCTTGTCGTTGAGGAACAGGTAGCCGAACTTGGGATAGTCCTGCAGGTTCTTGATCGGCTGCGCGTAGTGGTGGTTCCAGATCAGCTTGGCGGCGGCGTCCGGGTCATCCTGGCTGACGTTGGGGAAGGGTACGCCGGCCACCCAGCCCTCGACCTGGCGGGTGTCGCGGTTGTACACCGCCTTGCCTTCGTTGGCCTTGGTCGCGGCCACGTAGTCGCGGCCCAGGGTGATCGGCTCGGAGGCCTTGAGGGTGATGGCCAGGCCTTCGTCCCTGATCAGGATCTGCATGCGCTCGGTGAGCAGGTCGCCGATGCCGTGGCCCTCGAAGCTGTCGCCCAGGTGCTGGGCGAGGTTGCTCGCGTCGATCCGGGTGCCGGGCGTCAGCTCGGCGGCCTGGGCGGCCAGCGCCACCGAGAAGGTCAGCGCCAGGGACGCAACGAGGTGATTCTTGAGCAATGTCATTGTTGTTATCTCCTGGATCAGAACTGGTAGGTCACGCGGACGGCCAGTTGGTCGTTGCCATCGAAATAGCCGAACAGGTTGGTGTTGTTGAAGCCTTGCAGGGCGCGCTTCTGCCGCTCGTCGTTGAAGAACAGGTCGGCCTCTACGCGCACCCGCCAGTTGTCGCCATAGGCGAACTCGACGCTCGGCACGATGAAGCTGCCGCCATAGGTCAGGTCGGTGCCCACGGCCAGGGTCGGGTTGATCCGGTCGTTGTCGTAGTTGGCGGCCAGGATGGCGGTGGCGATGGTCGAGAACTCCTTGGCCCGGCCACTGAAGCCGGCGGTGTTGACCACTTCGTCGTCACGGTCGTAGTTGGTGATCCAGGTGTTGAACAACTGCACCGAGAAGAACGACGGGCGACTGGTGCCCAGGTAGTTCTGCAGGCCCAGCTGCTTGTCCATGCGCACCATGGTCTTGACCACGTCTTTCTCGATGATCCCGCAGAAGCCCGGGAAGAAGGAGCAGCCGCCCGCTTCGCCAGCCTGCACGCCGATGTTGTACGGCGCGTTGGGGATGTAGGAGACCTCGGCGGAGAACACCGCATCGACCGACTCCAGGTAGCGGTTGGCGGTCACCCCGAACACATCGATGAAGGGGAAGATCAGCTCGCCCACGGTGGAGTTCGGGTCGGAGCTGTATTCGCCCTTGTAGGGGCCGACGTAGGTGCGGCCACTGGCGGCATTGCCGACGCCCAGCGGGTTGTTCGGGTTGGAGTTGATCACCGGGTTCTGCGACGGGCCGTGGAACCAGCCCAGCGAGTATTCCCACTCGCCGGCCATGCCCTTCCAGCGCACGCCGTAGGACGCATCGTCCATGTCGGCGGCCTTGTGGTCGTAGCTGTACGGCACGTCGGCACCGAAGGTGGCCGACTCGAAGGTGATGCCCTTGTTCGGGTTGTTCGCCCAGCGTCCGCCTTCCAGGTCATAGCTGTTGCCACGGTCGCTGGCGCGGTTCATCCGGCCCGGGATGTAGAGCAGTTGCAGGGTGCCGTCGACGCTGTCGAAGCGTTCCATCAGGTTGACCATCCACAGTGGTTTGCGCACGTCCTCGTTCTCCGGTTCGAGGAACGAGCGGATGCGCATGTCGTAACCGTGGATCACGTCCAGTGACTGGAAGAAGTCGGTCTCGCCCCAGACCACCTGCTGCTTGCCGAGCTTGAGGGTGGTGGTCGGGGTAACCCCGGTCTGCCACCACAGCTCGCGGATTTCCTCGCTGTTGTAGACGTCGTCCATCAGGTTGACCGAGGACTTGCTGCGGTCGCTGAACAGATCGGACGCGGCGTTGCCGTCCATGCTCTTCTGCAGGTCTTTCAGGTAGTCGGTCTCCACCTCGCGGGCCACGCGCCCGGAAATGTTGAACTGCGAGTTGCCGAAGTCCTTGAACAGGTTGAGCTTGAGCGTGGTGCGCGCCATCGACAGGTCGTAGCGGTAGTTGCCCTTGCGCCCGGCGCCGACCAGTCCGTTGGGATCATCGGTGTCCATCACATAGGGATTCTCCAGGTTCCAGGACATGTGCTGGCGCACATAGCCGCTGACCTCCCAGTCGGAGAAGAAGCCCTCATCAGCCTGTGCCCCAGCCTGCACTCCCATACCAGCCAGCAGCACCGCGCAAGCGATCGGAGTTTTGCCAGACCACGCTTTCGTATTGTTGTTGTGTGCGCTCATTTTCAGTTCCTGATGTGTTCAGGTTGGTGGATACGCCCGCAGATCGGGGCATCTTTCGTCTGGCCGTGCTCAAAGATGAATTTCGGTTTGAACACCAGCGCAAGCGAAGGCATGACGAAGAGCGAGGTCAGTGCCGAGACCATCAGCCAGAGGCCGATCAGCATGCCCATCTCCGCCTGGAAGCGAAGGGAGGAGAACGACCAGAACAGCACCCCGGCAGCCAGAGTGAAGGCGGTCAGCAGCACCCCGCGGCCCGCCGAGCCGAGGGACTGCAATACCGCGTCGAGCGGGTCGGCGTCGGGGTTCTTCTCCAGGTATTCCTTCATCGAGTCGACGATGTAGAAGGCGTAATCCACGCCCAGGCCGATCCCCAGGGCCACCACCGGCAGGGTGCTGATGCTCATGCCGATGCCCTGCCAGGCCATGAAGGCGAAGGTCACCACGTTGGAGATCAGCACCGGGATGATGAAGAAGATGCCGCTGACCGAAGAGCGGTAGACCGCCAGGCAGCACAGCACCACCACCAGGAAGGCCAGCGCGGTCGCCTCGATCTGATCGCCGAGGAGAATCTCGTTGACCGCCGCGATGATCCCCAGCACGCCGCCCACCAGCTTCACCTCGGCGCCTTCCAGCGGGTTGTCGCGGATGAACTCGTTGGCGTAGTGGGTCGCCTTGCGCAGGGTGTCGCCCTTGTGATCGCGGAAGAACAGGGTCACGGCGGCGTTGCGAAACTGCACGTCGGCGAACTGGGTCAGGTCGTCGGGGTCGGCACCCTGCATGTAGAAGCTGATCAGCTCGCCGTTCTCCATGCGGCTCAGGCCCAGCTCGCCGTAGCGCGGGTTGCCCTCGTAGAGGTTGCGGCGGATGTCGATGACGATGTCGGCCAGCGACACCGAACCGCCGATCTCCGGCTGGCGCTCCATGTAACGCGAGAAGCGCAGCATCCAGTCGAGCACCTCGGGCGTCTTCATGGCGTCCAGTTCCTTGCCTTCGAGCACCACGAACATCTGCTCGGAACCGGGGTAGAGGCGGTTGATCAGGGCGCTGTCGCGGTTGAAGGCGGAGTCCTGCCAGAGGATCGGCGAGCCGTCGCTGGCGTCGCCGACGTTGATCCGCGTGGCTTCGAACATGAAGCCGCCGAGCAGCACCAGGGTCACCGGGGCGACCCAGTAGCGCGCGCGGCTGCGCACCATCCACTTCGCTCCAGCGAGGACGAACTGCATGAAACCGTCGAGGTTGACCGGGTGCACGTAACCTTCCGGGCGCTTGACGTAGGACAGCAGCGCCGGGGTCAGCAGCACCGCCGACACGGCGATGGTCATCACCCAGATGGCGCCGATGATCGCCACTTTGTGCATCAGCGGAATCGGCGTGAGGATCACGCAGAGAATCGCCCCGGCGTCGGCATACAGCCCCAGCATGCTCGGGCGGAACAGCTCGCGCATGGTCTGCTCGGCGGCCTTGCGTGGCTCGATGGACTCGCCGACCGCCAGGTCGTCGAAGCGGGTGATCAGCTGCACCGAATGAGAGAAGGCACGCGCCGTGATGATGAAGGCCACCACGATCACCAGCGGGTCGAAGTTGTAGCCCAGCAGGCTGCCCACGCCCAGCGCCCAGATGGCCGAGACCATGCCGGCGATCAGCGGCAGTACGGTGCCGCGCCAGGTGCGGCTGAACACGAACAGCAGGATCAGCATCGCGGCCAGCGACAGCAGGGCGATGCCCACGGTTTCGCCGAGGTAGTGCGCCACCCAGCCATAGAGGATCGGCTCGCCGACCAGGTGCAGGCTGACCTGATCCTTGACCGGCGAGGCATCGAGGATCGCCTCGATCTGCGGGAAGATCTTCGCGTAGTCCACCAGGTGGTCGTAGAAATCCACCTGGATCAGCGCCGAACTCAGATCGCGGTCGACGTACAGGCCGTACACCAGCGGGTTGTTCAGCACCGCCTGGCGCAGTTCACGCATCTGCTGCGCGTCCCTGGGCAGATCCGGCCACATCAGCGGACGGGTTTCGATGCCTTCGCTGGAGGCATTGACGCGCTTGAGCTTCTTCGAGGCCAGCGAGGTGATCTGCATCGGATTGACGCCCTCGACCTGTTGCAGGTCGTAGGTGATCCGGCGCACTTCACCGAGCACATCCTCGCGGAAGATGTCGCCTTCCCTGGCCTTGACCAGGATGGTCACGCGGTTGCTGGCGGCGAAGCTGTCCTGATACTTCTGGTGCACCTTCACGTAAGGGTGGTCGTGGGGAACCATGTCGCTGAAGCGGGTGCGGATATCCAGGTTGACCAGGCTGATGGCGAAACCCAGGGTGATCAGCCCGACCACCACGCATACCAGCAGACGATGGCGGATCGACCACAGTGACAGGCGCGCGGCGAAATTCATGGCGGCATTCATTGTTCTTGCTCCCGAGGCCAGAGCTGCAGGTCGTCCTGGCGCAGCAGGCCGAGTTGATGGCCGATCAGCACCACACCGTCGGCGGTGTCGAGCAGGCGGCTGTGGTAGCTCTTGTCCAGGCCGTCCGGCGTCCAGGCCTGCCATTCGTTGGCCGGGGTGCGCGAGCGGAACAGCGCGCCACGGTCGCCGGTGGTCAGCCACTCGCCGTCGTGGACGGTGACGTCGAACAGGTGCTCAGGGGTGAAGGGCTTCACGGCCTCCCAGCTGTCGCCCGCATCGCGGCTGATGAAGGCCTGGCCCTGATTGCCGACCGCGACACCGGTGCGGCCATCGAAGACCAGGGCGCGCAGGCTCTCGCTGCCCAGTTCCTGGGTCGTCCAGGTCAGGCCGCCATCACGGCTGCGCAGCAGGCGGCCGAATTCGGCGGTGATCCACAGATCGCCATCGACGCCAGCGCGGATGCTGTTGAAGGTGACGTCATCGCCGCTGCCCATGGGTTCCCAGTGGGAGGCGTCGGCGTTGCCGCGAAACAGCGCGCCCATTTCGCCGACCGCCCAGAAGTGGCCGTCGATGAAGGCGACGCTGAGCAGCTTGCCGGCCAGATCCGACACCACCAGTTCCTGGCTCTGCCAGGGCTGCTGCCCCTGACGTGTCCACAGGTGGCCCTGGTTGCCCACCACCACCTGACGGCCGTCGTCGGAGACAGCGATCGATTGCAGGTTGCTGCGTGCCGGCAACTCCTCGCGGGTCCAGGTGGCACCGGCGTCGAGGCTCGACAGCAGGGCGCCGTTCTGCCCGACGATCCACAGGTGCTCGCCCAGCGCGGCCCCGTCGAAGAAGGCGTCGCGGCGCTCCAGCAGTGGCTGATCCAGCGGCACCGGATTGACCGTGGGTTTGATGAACACGGCGGCGTAGGCCAGGCTGCCGATCACCATCCAGGGCGCCAGCCGGGCAAGCCAGCCAAGCAGACACTTAAGCATGACTACCCCCTTGGCGTTTGCCGACCTGACGTTCCAGCCAACGGAACGAATGCCCCCCCAGCGGCGTACCGGTCAGGGCGCGCACGCGCTGTACCGTGGCCACCAGCGCCAGCGGGTCGATGCCGCTGCGCAGGCCCATGGCATCGAGCATCAGCACCAGGTCTTCGGTGGCCAGGTTGCCGGTCGCCCCAGGGGAGAAGGGACAGCCGCCGAGGCCGCCGATGGAGCTGTCGAATTCGCGCACGCCGCACTCCAGCGCGGCCAGCACGTTGGCCAGAGCCATGCCCCGGGTGTCGTGGAAATGGCATGACAGCTGGGCACCGCGTGCAGCCAGGCGTTGCAGCACCTCGCGCACGGCACGCGGATTGGCCGCGCCGATGGTGTCGGCGATGATCACCTTGTCCGCGCCCGCCTCGAACATGCGCTGGGCGAGGTTCTCCACCACGGCCGGGGGCGTCACGCCTTCGAAGGGGCATTCGAAGGCCACGGCGACATAGGCGCGGGCCTCGATGCCGTCCTGGCGGGCACGCTGCATCAGCTCGGCGCAGACTGCGCTGGTCTGTTCCAGGCTCATGTTGATGTTGCGCTGGTTCATGGTCTCGGTGGCCGACAGCACCACGGCGACCGAGCGTACGCCGGCCTCGCGGGCCAGCTCGTAGCCGCGCAGGTTGGGTACCAGCGCCGAGTAGGCGACTGCATCGGCCATCGGCAGGCGGCCGAACAGCTCGCCGGTGCCGGCCATCTGCGGCACCGCCCTGGGTGACACGAAGCTGCCAACCTCGATGCTGCGAATGCCGCTTTCCAGCAGCGCTTCGATCATCGCCAGGCGCTCGTCGAGGCTCAGGGTCTTGCCCTGGCTCTGCAGCCCGTCGCGCGGGCCGACTTCATTGACGGTGATGAACTCGTTCATGCCTCACCCCACGATCCGCTGGTTCTTCAGGGCGGCGATGCGCTCGGGGTCGTACCCCAGCACGCGTTCGAGTACCGCGTCGGTGTGTTCGCCCAGCAGGGGCGGGGGCTGTAGCTGTCTTCGTCGTCGGCTGACAGCTTGATCGGGTTGCCCGGTGCTTCCACCGTGCCGCCTTGCGGATGGGGGATTTCCACCACCATCCGGCGGTGGCGCACCTGCGGGTCGGCCAGGGCATCGCTGAAGCGGTTGACCGGTGCGCAGGGCACGCGCACCGAGGACAGCTGCTCGACCCAGTGGGCGGTCTCGCGGGTGGCGAACAGTTCGTTGAGGATGCCGTCGATCAGGCGTTTGTCGGCCAGGCGCGCCGGCTGGGTCTTGTACTTCGGATCCTTCAGCGCCTCGACGTCGAGCAGGCCGACCAGGTTGTCCCAGAAACTGTCGAAGATCACCGCGACGATGATGAAACCGTCGGCGGTGCGGTAGGTGTTGTACGGCACGTGGACGAAGTGGCCGTTGCCCAGCGGCTCGGGGTTCTCGCCGCTGAGGAAGTACATGGTGGCCATGTAATTGAGCATGCTGATCTGGCAGTCGAGCATGCTGATGTCGACGTGCTGACCGTGGCCCTTGCTGTGGCGCGCCTGCAACGCGGCCAGCACACCCATCACGGCGAACATGCCGCCGCCCAGGTCGCCGATGGGAATGCCGGCGCGGGTCGGGTGTTCGGCGTTGTCGCCGGTGATCGACATGCCGCCGCCGATACCCTGTACCACCTGGTCGAATGCCGGGCGCTGGTAGTTGGGGCCGTCCTGGCCGAAGCCGGACACCGAGCAGGTGATGATGCGTGGGTTGACCTGCTTGAGGTGGTCGTAGTCGATCCTGAGTTTCTGCGGTACGCCGGCGCTGAAGTTGTCCAGCACCACATCGGCTTCACGCACCAGATCGTGGAACACGGCCAGGCCCTGTTCGCTCTTCAGATCGATGCACACGCTCTGCTTGTTGCGGTTGAGCGTGAGGAAGTAGGCGCCCATGCCCTTGAACGAATGCCGAGGATCCTTGGCCAGCAGGGCCCGCGTGCCCTCGCCAGTCAGCGGCTCGACCTTGATTGTTTCCGCCCCGAGATCGGCAAGGATCATTCCGGCATAGGGACCGGACAGCATGTGGGTCAGATCGAGGATGCGAATCCCCTCTAGCGGTTTGCTCATGATCGCTCTCTTGTACTTGTTGGAATTGCCCGCACAAGAGGGATAGCAAGGGGCTTGCCAAGTCTTTGGATGACTTTTAGTTGTTTGTTTTTAAAGGGATTTTTTTAATTTTCCGACTGAATCAGCGAAGTGCTCGAAGCAATCGCATTGCAAGGTGAAATGGCGATTTCATTCTGCATGGAAGGGAGCGGCGGGGAAGGGCGTCGAGCAGGGAGGGCTGATACCGGTGTCGTGGCCAATCCGCGATACCCGTGTTTTCGTTCTTGAATCGCGATCTTGCAGACGACGCCCAAGCCCCCTTCAGGAGGGGGAGTGGAATCGTTGTGTAGAGGGGCGAGCGGCATGGATGCCGCGAGAGGCTTAAAGGGCCATGGATGGCCCTTGTAAGCCGACCCTCGGAGCAACGATGGAGCGAACGAACCCCGGCGTAGCCGGGGCCGAATGGCGGGGTGCCCTTCTCTTTGGTTACTTTCTCTTGGGCAAGCAAGAGAAAGTGACTCGCCCGTAAGGGGCGAAACCCATCGGATCAGACGACGCGGCATATGGACAGTACCAAGCCCACGAGCGATACGCCCACCCAAAAAAACCGGCACTCAAGGTGCCGGCAAACTTCACGCTCAGGAGCAGTCTCAGGTGAATCGGTGTGGCTCGATGGGGCCGTCGAATCCCTCCAGGGCACCCGGTTCGATGTAACGTTTCCAGTTGTCGAAGATTTCCCGCCCGGCGAGAAAACCCTCGAAGATCGCGTGGTCGGTCTTGCGCGGCACCACCGCGTCGCCGACGCGGTGCACGTTCGGCAGCTCGGCCTTGAGGGCGTGGTACAGGCCGTCCAGCGGCAGGTGGCGCACCGCCAGAACGATGCTGTCGAAGCCTTCCAGGGTCTGCTCCTCACCGCTGTACAGGTTGAACAGATCGACCGCCGTACCGCGTACCCGGCTGACCCAGGCATTGAGCGTGTAGGTCAGGCCACGGCTGAACAGGTTGGCATACACCACCGGCTGATCCAGGGTGGTGCCCAGACGGTGGAACAGCGCGTTCCAGCGCGTGACCACATGCACCTCGTGGCCGTTTTCCACCAGCAGTTCGGTGATGCCGGCAGAGTAGCGGTTGCCTTCTTCGTCCAGCACCAGCACGCGCTTGCCGACCCGCTGCGGCTGCGCCAGCACGTCCAGTGCGGTGAACACATGCTCGGCATCCAGCCCCGGGGACCTGCTCGACCAGCGGGTTGATGTCGGAGTAACCGCTGCGGTCGGCAGCGAGCCGGTGGCGACGATCACACCATCCGGTTGCAGCGCCCGGATCGAGTCGACACTGGCTTCGCAGTTCAGCTTCACCTGCACGCCGGCCTTGGCCATCTGCACCTTGAGGTCTTCGGTGATCCAGGCGAAGGAGTCGCGGCGTGGCAGACGCACGATGTGGTTGACCTGGCCGCCGAGTTCGCCGGCCTTTTCCAGCAGGGTGACGCGGTGCCCGCGTTTGGCCAGGCCTTCGGCGGCCTTCATCCCGGCGGGGCCGCCGCCGACCACCACCCAGTGCCTGGCCGCTGGCGCCAGCTCCAGCGTCTGCGGACCGAAGACTTCCTCGCGGCCGGTGGCCGGGTTGACCTGGCAGGTCATCGAGGTGCCGTGGAACAGTCGCGAAACGCAGCCCTGGTTGCAACGCAGGCAATGGTAGATCTCGTCCTCGCGGCCCTCGGCGGTCTTGCGCGCGAAGTCCGGGTCGGCGATCTGCGCACGGGTCATGGCCACCATGTCGGCGTCTCCGCGTGCCAGGATGGCCTCGGCTTCGCCGGCACTGCCGATGCCGGAGACGCAGAACACCGGCAGTTTCACCGCACGCTTGAGCCGCGCCACCGGGTCGACCAGCCAGCCGTTGGGCACATCGTAGGGCGGCATGATGTAGGTGGCCGACTGGTACACTCCGGCGGTGGCCATGATGTAGTCGATGTGGCCGGTGGCCTCGACCGTCTGCGCCACCTGGATCCAGTCCTCGATCTGCATGCCGCCCGGCACCATTTCGTCCATCGACAGGCGAATGCCGATCACCAAATCCGGGCCGACCTTCTCGCGCACCGCCGCGATCACTTCGAGCGGCAGGCGCATGCGATTCTCGTAGCTGCCGCCGTATTCATCGGTGCGCTTGTTGAACAGCGGGGAGATGAACTGGTGCAGCAGGTAGCTGTGTGCCAGGTGAATCTCGACACCGTCGAAGCCGGCCAGGCGCGCGTACTCGGCCGAGCGCACCCAGCCCTCGACGACCTCGTCCATGTCCGAGCGCTCCATGGCCTTGGCCATTTCGCCGAACACTGGCGACTTGATGTTGGACGACGACCAGAGCACGCGGTAGTCGTCCATCGCATGGGTTTCGCCCATCACGCCGAAGTGATTGAGCTGGGCGAAGATGTGCGCGCCGAAGCCGTGCACCGCCTGGGTCAGGGCGCTGTCGCGCTCGACCATCTCCTCGCGGTAGCCATAGGGATAGCCGCGGCAGAAGGTGTTGGAGGTCGGGTGGATCAGGCGGTTGCCGGTGACCATCAGGCCGATACCGCCCTTGGCGCGCGCGGCGTGGTAATGGATGTCGCGGTTGTTGGTCAACCCTTGCGGCGAGTTGAAGGCCATGGCATGGGCCGACTGCATGATGCGGTTGCGCAGGGTGATGCCGCGCAGGCGCAGCGGTTGGAACAGGTGGGGATAACGTTCGACGGTCATGCTGTTCTCCTTCGCGGCCGGCGGTGCCGGCCGGAAATGGCGTCATTTCGCGCGCAGCCATGGCTGCGCGCGGTTTTCCGTAGGGTGCGCCGTGCGCACCGCCAGCCGATCGGCCACTCAACCCAGCGGTGCGCCCATGGCCGTGCGCCAGTCGGCGCCGAAGCCTTCCAGCTCACCCTGCTCGATGAAGCGCGTCGGATCGTCGAGCAGCTCGCGACCGGCCAGCATCCCTTCGTAGAGGGTGTCCTGCAGCGGCCTGGGCAGGCGGGCATCGCCGATGCAGTGCAGGTTCTTCACCCGTCCCAGCAGGGCGCGATACAGGGCATCGTGCGGGCTGTGCCCGGCGGCGATGACGAAGGTGTCCGCGTCCAGGCAGGCGCTGTCCTGGTCGGTGAACAGGTTGAACAACTGCGCGTTCTGGCCCTCGATGCGGCGCACCCAGCTGTTGAGGGTGTATTGCAGGCCCTTGCGGAACACGTGCTGGTAGTTCACCGGCAGATCCAGGGTCAGCGCCAGGTTGGGCGCCAGGGCGATGAAGCGGCTGACCAGGTGCACCTCATGGCCTAGGTCGAGCAGGTACTCGGCAGTGCCCAGGGCATAGCGGCCGCCGTCTTCGTCGAACAGCACCACGCGTTTGCCGACCCGCGCCGGGTCTTCGAGCACTTGCACCACGCTGAGCACGTTGTCCTGCTCGGTGCCGGGCACGCGATCCAGCGCCGGGCGGGTGGAGGTGAAGGCCGTCTTCAGCGGTGTCGAGCCGGTGGCCAGGATCACCCCGTCGGCACCGAACGCGACCACCTCGTCGGCGCTCATCGCGCAGTTCAGGCGAATCTCCACCCCGGCCTTGCGCAGTTGCCGCTCCAGGTCGCGCGGGATGAAGGCGAACTTGTGCCGGCGCGGCAGACGTGCGGCGAGGTTGAGCAGGCCGCCGAGGCGGTCGTCCTTCTCCACCAGTGTGACGCGGTGGCCGCGTTGGCGCAGGGTCAGTGCGGCCTTCATGCCCGCCGGGCCGCCACCGACCACCAGCCAGTGGCCGGGCGTTTCTGCGGGCTTGAGGGTGTGCAGGCCGAAACGCTGCTCGCGCCCGGCTGCCGGGTTGACCACGCAGGAAATCGCGTTGCCGGCCATCAGCCGCGCGATGCATGCCTGATTGCAGCGGATGCAGTGGTTGATCTCGTCCTCGCGGCCTTCGCGCAGCTTGTTGCAGAACTCGGGGTCGGCGATCTGCGTGCGGGTCATCGCCACCATGTCGGTGGCGCCGCTGGCCACCAGGGCCTCGGCTTTCTCCGGGTCGACGATATGGCCGACGATGAACACCGGAATCTCGCTGACCTCGCGCAGGGCGGCGCGCAGGCGGGCGCCATCGTCCACCAGCCAGTTCTCCGGGTAGTCGCCCGGCGGAATCTGGTCGGCGTGGGCGGCATAGGTGCCGGCGGTGGCGCTGACGTAATCGATCAGTCCGGTCTCGACCATCTTGCGGGTCATCTGGATCGCCGTGTCGGCATGCATGCCATCGACGGTGCATTCATCCAGCGAGACGCGGATGCCCACCACGAAGTCCGGGCCGACCGCGTCACGTACGCGCTGCATGGTCTCGATGGGGAAGCGCACGATGTTGTCGAGGCTGCCACCGTACTCATCGGTGCGCTTGTTGTAGACGAAGGACAGGAACTGCTGGTGCAGGTAGCCGTGTGAGTAGTGCAGCTCGACGCCGTCGAAGCCCGCTGCCTTGGCGTTCAGCGCGGTGAGGGCGAAGTGCTCGGACACCTCGTCCATTTCCGCCTTGGTCATCTCCCTGGCCCACTCGTTGTAGGCCGGCGACTTCATGGTCGATGGCCCCCACTGCACGCGGTAGTCGTCCAGCGCGCCGCTGCGCCCCTGCGGGCCGAAGTGGATCAACTGGGCGATGATGCGCGCGCCGAAGGCATGCACGGCGTTCACCATCTCGGCATCGCGCTCGATCATCTCCTGGCGATTGCCACGGGCCAGCGAGCGATTGGGGCCGGTGGAGGCGGGGTGGGTGTGGCGTGCGCCGGTGACGATCAGGCCGATGCCGCCCTTGGCGCGCTCGGCCTGGTAATGGATGTCACGGTCGTTGGTCAGGCCTTCGGCCGAGGCGAAGCCCTTGGCGTGGGCGGTTTGCATCAGGCGGTTGCGTACGGTGATGTTGCCGATCTTCAGCGGCGAGAAAATCGAGGGATAGCGAAGCTCCCCGGCGTCTTGGGCTGGGTCATTTTCCTCATCCTTTGTTCTTGTTCTGGTGAGAGGCCCGTTGTCGTGGAACGGGCCGTAGCCGCTGCCTGCGCGGCCTTCGGACCGGCAGGCGGGCAGGGCGCCCGGAAAGCATCACGGTCATGCCTCCGGGCGCTGGCTGGCGCAGGTCAGCGCAGCACGTTCTCGCCGCTCATGAAGACGAACACGCGGCGGAACCTGCCGTCCTCGACGTACCAGAAGTTGCAGTTGCGCAGGCGGGTTTCATTACCTTGCGCATCCTTGAGGTACACATTGAAGCGCGAGCAGATGGTCTGGGTGTCGACGTCGACTGCCAGTTCGAAATCGCCGTGCCAGATCTCCTCGAAGTTGGCGAACAGGTTCTCGAACATCTGGCGTACACCGGTACGGCCGTCGTGCGTGAGATTGTCGGTCTGGATGGTGAACGCGACATCCTCGTGGAAGCAGTCCAGCACGCCGGCCATGTTCTTGGCGTCCACGTTGGCGAAGTACTTCTGCGTAGCCAGGTCGATCAGTTGCTCACGGGAAAGATGACTCATTGCTTGTTCTCCTTGTTGATGTCATTGACCAGCGAAGCCGTGATAGGCGGCATCGTTGAGAATCTGCGGGGCCGGGTAGGCCTTGCGGCTCTGCTTGAGGCCAAGGCTCAGCAGCATCTCGCACAGCTTGTAGGACACCAGGCCGGGGTTGATCACCGGAATCGGCAGGCGCTCGGCCAGGTAGGCATGGGACTGGTGCATGGTGGTGGAACCGAGCACGATCACGTCGGCGCCGTCTTCCTCCATCGCCCGGCGTGCCTCGGCCTCCAGCTTGGCGAACACCACCTCTTCCTTGCCTTCGAGCAACTCCTTCAGGTCGGGGCGGGTCTTGATCGAGCGCAGCGACGCCACGCGTGGCCACAAGTGGTATTCGGTGAGGGTCTTCTCGTACAGCGGGAACCATTCGTCCCACATGCTGATGATGCTGAACTTCTTGCCCAGCATGCAGGCCGTGTGAAACGCCGCCATGCCCGGCGCGATCACCGGAATGTCCAGCCGCGAACGCAGGGCGGCCAGGCCGGAGTCGCTGACGGTGTCGATGCACACGGCGGCGTAGCCTTCCTCCTGGGCACGCAGGCCGGCCTGCACGACGGAGAAATCCATGAGCAACACGTCGTACGCGCTGTCGCCGAGCGAGGCACCCTTGGCAACCGGGACGAATTCCGGATGAAAGCCGGGCAGGATCATGCTGGCCGGCAACTGCGAGGCACGGTTATCGGCGCCTGCCTGATCCATGGGAATTGGGATGATTACCTTGATGCGCTGGGTCATGCAGATCTCCCGGAGGACGTCACCGTGATGGGCACGGCTTTTGTTGTTTCCCTCTCTTGAGCAAGACCGGTGCCACAATCAATCGAAAGCGCAATGCCTTGATTGGTATGGGTTTTTCAGCGAAGCAGTGCGGCGTTGCCGTTACCGCTCGTTCAACTTGAAAGGAAACGAGGCAAGTTGAAAGCCCCCGTGTGCCGCCGCTGGCATCACTCCCTCCAGCGTTTGAGCAACATCTCGATGAACAGCTCTGCGGTGCTCGACAGGGGGCGCCATCGCGCCGTACCAGGCCGATGGTGCGTTCGATCTGTGGCGGTGGCAGCTCGCGGCAGCAGATCGCGTCATGCTCGCTGGCCGGCATCGCCAGACGAGGCAGGATGGCCACGCCCAGGCCGCATTCCACCAGGCCCAGCGAGGTCGACAGGTGCTGCACCTCGTAGAAGCCGTTCAGGCGTATGCCATGACTGGACAGCGCGCTGTCGAGCAGCATGCGGTTGCCGCTGTCACGGCTGACGGTGATCAGGCGCACGCTCTGCAGATCCTGCCATTCCACCACCTGCAGGGCGGCCAGCGGATGGTCGCTGCGCATGGCCAGTACGAAGGGGTCGCGCAGCAGCGGCGTGAAGCTGATCTCCGGATGCTGGGCGCTGATCATGTTGATGCCGAAATCGGCATCGCCATTGATCACGCGTTCCAGGCCCTCATTGGCACTGACGTCGAGAATGCGAATGCGGATGCCCGGATAGGCCTCGTTGAACACGCGAATCACGCTGGGCAGGAAGTAGAAGGCCGCCGTGGGGATACAGGCGATGGTCACCGTGCCCTTCTGGTGGGTCTTGAGTTCGCGCACGCCCTGGATGGACGACTCATAGTCTTCCAGCATGCGCCGTGCGCGGGGCAGGTAATCCTTGCCGACATCCGTCAGCCAACTGCGGCGCGTCGTCCGTTCGAGCAGCTTGGCGCCCAGGGTTTCCTCCAGCTTCTGCAGCCGCCGCGAGAGCGCCGGCTGTGACAGATGCAGAGATTGAGCTGCCTCCAGAAAGGAGTGCGACTCGGCAACCCGCACGAAGGCGGCCAGATCAAGAAACTCTATTCGATGCATTAACAGGTAAACCTTTCAATATATTACGCATTAATGCTTATAAATTATCATTCTTCCTTTATGTTTGCATTTGATGCATAAAAAGGGCGCTGACAAGCTGTGCCCACCGCTGCCTTTGCGGTGAGCTGGAACAGAGATAATGAATAGCATCCCTTGCATCATCATGCGCGGCGGCACCTCGCGTGGCCCCTTCATTCGCATGTCCGACCTGCCCGAGTCGCTCGAGGCGCGCAGCCAGATCCTGCTCGACCTGATGGGCGCAGGGCATCCGCTGCAGGTCGATGGCATCGGTGGCGGTAATTCGCTGACCAGCAAGGTGGCCATGGTCGGGCCGTCCAGCCGCAGCGATGCGGATGTCGACTATCTTTTCGCCCAGGTCGACGTGAGCGAACGATCCGTGGACTACACCCCCAATTGCGGCAACATGCTGTCTGCGGTTGGTCCGTTCTCGATCGAGACCGGCCTGGTGGCTCCCACCTATGAGCAGACCCGCGTTCGTGTCTTCAACGTCAACACCCAACGCATCATCGAATGCCTGGTACCGACGCCCAATGGTCGCGTCGCCTACGAGGGCAACACCTCCATCAGTGGGGTACCGGGCAGTGCCGCCGGTATCCAGCTTAGCTTTCTCGACGTTGCCGGGGCCAAGACCGGCAAACTGCTGCCAACCGGCAGCGTCTGTGACCGCATCGACGGTATCGAGGTCAGCTGCGTGGATGCGGCCACACCGGTGGTGATCCTGCGTGCCAGCGACCTGGGCGTTAACGGTCACGCCGATTCTGCCACCCTCGACGCCAACCCGGAGATGCTGCGCAGGCTCGAAGGCATTCGCCGCGAAGCCGGCCTGCGTATGGGCATGGGCGACGTCAGCCAGTCCGTACTGCCCAAGCCGATTCTGATCAGCGCGGCGGCGGGCGCTGCCACCCTCTGTGCGCGTTATTTCGTACCGCAGCGCTGCCACAAGGCGCTGGCCGTCACCGGGGCCATCGCGCTCGGTGCCGCACTGAACCTGCCGGGGAGCGTCGCCAACCGCGTTGCGCGGGACTCTGGGCAACTGCTGGAGGGGCAGATACTCGAAGCCATTCGCATCGAGCATCCCTCCGGACACCTCGATATCCGTATTGGATTGCGTCACGGCAACCCCCTCGATATCGCCCGCGTGTCGCTGATTCGTACGGCACGCAAGATCATGGACGGTCGTTTGTTCTACCGTGTGGCTGATGCCTTGAATTGATGAAGGCCAGGCCTTCCTCCATCAGCCCGACAATAAACACAAGACGGGTATCCGACATGTTCATCGTTCCTTTCGCATTGCCAGGTTCTTCCGTGATTCAGATGACCGGCCGCGGCCTGCCCTGATACCCGGCAGGCGCGTCATCGCCAGCAATCCAGCTTTCATCTGATCCGATAATTACAAGAGTTCAATGCAATGCTCTCACTGCTCGGTTTATCCATGGTGGTCGTGTTCACCTACCTGATCATGACCAAACGTCTGTCCCCTGTCGTGGCCCTGACCCTGGTGCCTATCGTCTTCGCCGTCATCGGTGGATTCGCGCCCGACCTCGGCAAGATGATGCTCGACGGCCTCAAGACCGTCGCGCCCTCGGCGGCCCTGCTGCTGTTCGCCATTCTGTTCTTCGGCATCATGATCGATTCGGGTCTGTTCGATCCGCTGATCCGCACCATCCTGCATGCCGTCAATGGCAACCCGACCAGGATCGCCATCGGCACGGCGCTGCTGTCGCTGATGGTGGCGCTCGATGGTGATGGCACCACCACCTACATGATCACCGTGGCCGCCATGCTGCCGCTGTACCGGCGCATCGGCATGAACCCGCTGATCCTGGCCTGCATCTCCATGCTCTCGCTCAGCATCATGAGCGGCATGAGCCCCTGGGGCGGCCCCGCCACGCGTGCCATCGCCGTCCTCGGGCTGGACGCCACCCACTACTTCATTCCGATGTTGCCGACCATGATCGGCGGAGCCCTGTGGGTGGTGTTCACCGCCTGGGTGCTTGGCCGTCGCGAGCTCAAGCGTGTCGGCAACGTGCAACTGCAGACCGGCGGCGATGATTGCTACATCAAGTCGATCCTCGTCGAGGGCCCGCACAAGCGTCCGCGGCTGATCCTGATCAACCTGCTGTTGGTGGTGGCGGTGATGGTCGCCCTGGTGGCCGGCGTGATGAACGCCGCCGTGTTGTTCATGATCGGCTTCGTCATCGCCCTGATGATCAACTACCCGCGCCTGGACGAGCAGAAGGAGCGCATCCTGGCCCACGCCGGTAACGCCATGACCGTGGTGCTGCTGGTGTTCGCCGCCGGTGTCTTCGCCGGCATCTTTTCCGGTACCAAGATGGTCGATGCGCTGGCCAATTCCCTGGTGGAAATGATCCCGCCGAGCTGGGGCAGCTTTTTCCCGCTGGTGGTGGCACTGACCAGCATGCCGCTGACCTTCGTGCTCTCCAACGACGCCTATTACTTCGGCATGGTGCCCATTCTGGCCCAGGCGGCCTCCGCCTACGGCATCGACCCTGTGGAGATAGCCCGGGCCTCGGTACTGGGGCAGCCGGTACACCTGATGAGCCCGCTGGTGGCCTCGACCCTGCTGCTGGTAGGGATGGTCGACCGTGACATCGGTGATTTCCAGCGTTTCACCTGGAAGTGGGCCGTGCTCACCTCGCTGGTGATCACCGGGCTGGCGCTGTTGTCCGGCGCCATCAGCCTGTTTGCCTGACCCTGCCGGGCCGCGTGTTGGCGCGGTCCGGCACGAACCGGGGCTATCCGCCCCGAACAGCGTTTGCCTCGAGCGGGCGCGTCCCCTGCGCTCACGAGGAACAGGGGCTTCTGACCACGACTATCCGACTCGCAGGGCACGGCCATCCGCCACGCCCGGTCGAGCTGCGGCGCCGGGAACCCACAGGTTCCCGGTATTTTTTTCTACAGCTGGAGACCTTCGTTGATGGATTGGTTCATCGATCCCGTGTTCTGGATGGCGCTGATGCAGATCATCGCCATCGATATTCTGCTGGGCGGCGACAACGCCGTGGTCATCGCCCTGGCCTGTCGGCACTTGCCCGAAGCTCAGCGGCGCAAGGCGATCATGGGCGGCGTGATCGGGGCGATCGCGCTGCGCATCGGCCTGCTGTTCTTCGCCATGCAACTGCTGGCGCTACCGTATCTGAAACTTTTCGGCGCTGGCTTGCTGCTGTGGATCGGCATCAAGCTGCTGCTGCCCGAGCCGGAAGAAACTCACGAGATCAAGCCGGGTAGCGGGCTGATCGCGGCGATCAAGACCATCATCGTTGCCGACGCGGTGATGAGCCTGGACAACGTCCTGGCCGTGGCCGGTGCTGCCGGCGGCAACCTGCTGCTGGTCAGCCTCGGCGTTCTGATCAGCATCCCGATCATCGTCTGGGGCAGCCAGTTGGTGCTCAAACTGATGGATCGCTTCCCCCAGGTGGTGCTGCTCGGCGGCGCGCTGCTGGGCTGGATCGCCGGCGGCATGGCGGTGGGTGACGTGGCCGTGGCCGAGTGGATGCCGGCGGTCGTCGGTCTGAAGTACCTGGCCGGCGCACTGGGCGCTGCGCTGGTGATTGCGGTGGGCGTCCTCATGCGTCAGCGCGCGACTGCGCAAGAGACCGCCTAGTCCGCTGGCATTGCGCGCTTACGACAAAGGCACCTGGTGATGATCGCCAGGTGCCTTCTTTCGTTTTGTCGCGGGGGGGGCGGGTAACATCGACGCCATCGTGTCTTCACCGGGGTTATCACGTCGTTCCGTCGAGCATTGAGCCTATCCGGCATCGTGCTGCCGAAAGGGCAGGCCAGCCATGCACTGCGCCACACCTTCGCCAGCCACTTCATCCAGAACGGCGGGAACATCCTCACCCTGCAGAAAATCCTGGGCCACTCCAGCCTGGCCATGACCATGCGCTATGCGCACTTGGCACCGGAGCATCTGGCTGAGGCGGTGAAGTTGAATCCTATCGCGGGTATCACTGATCAGTTTGGTGTGAGATCGTGTTGATTCGTGTTGAAGCGTGTTCGGTTTTAGGGGATACTTTCTCCACGACTCAACCCTTGGCGGGCCGATTCAGTTCAGCCTTAGCCTCGGGTGAAGAAACCGGCCCATAAAGCCGGTTTTTTCGTTTCTAGGGATAGGGCATTGTGCGTACAGCTTTCTTCGTAGACGGCTACAACCTCTATTACGGCGTCCTGCATGGCTCCGACCACAAGTGGTTGGATCTGACTGCGCTGCTTGCCGAGATCTTGCGGATCCAGGAACCGTCGGCTGAACTGGTCTCCGTCGATTATTTCACATCTCCTGTCATCGCCAGGCTTGCGACTCGTGGCCAGGTCTCCAACGATGCGCAGAATCGCTATATCCGCGCTTTGCAGGCGAGAGGCGTCTCGGTCACGCTCGGTACGCATCGGCTGGCCAAGGGCTATGCGCCCAGGTACCTCGATGGTCAGAAGCCTTCCAGGCAGGATCAGGTAGCGATTTGGCAGCTCGAAGAGAAAGAGACGGACGTTAACCTGGCTCTAGGCATGTATCGGGCAGCATGCCGGTCTGTGGATCTGCAGCTGGATCAGATCGTGCTGGTATCGGGCGACACTGACCTGGCGCCTGCTCTCGCTGCCATTCGCTCGGACTTCCCGAACATCCGCATTGGCGTAATTCTTCCGCACCGCCACGAACAGCGAGATCCGCCGGGATCACTGAAAGAGCATGCTCACTGGATCCGCCGGCACATTCCCGAGTCTGAACTTGCGGCTTTCCAGCTCCCGCCAAAGGTACCGCTTCCCAGGAAGCCGGCCATCGTCAAGCCGGACTACTGGTAATTTTCGCTGCTGTGACACTTTCGGGGCAGTTGACGGGGGGCGAAAGCAAAAGCCCCTGAAATTCATAAGAAAATCAGGGGCTTATGTGCTTAAAATTGGTGGAGCCGGGGGGATTTGAACCCGGTCTTAGCGCTGGCCGTTGATGACCTTTGTTGGTCAAAGCTAGTGGTACGGCGCTGCTTTTTTCGGCCGCTTTGGCCAGTATCGGCATTCTTTGGCCTTTAATTTCGACACTTTTTCGACACTACCTCTAGACAGCCACTGACTCTATCCATAGCCTCTGGTGGCATGATGCTATGCATTGCAGCGCGTCCGATCTTGTCTCATGCCCTTTAATTTTTGTAGGCCATACGTATCGTTTGGTTGACCGGGAATCGGAAGAATGCATGTAGCAAGGAAAATCATCCGCCACGTTAAGGGAATAGCCATGCCACTCACGAAAACACAACAAACCAAGATTGATGAGCTGATCCGCAGCAATAAGAAAGAGCTAGACATCATTCAAGAGCTGGTTGCCAATCATGGTGCTGATGCCAGAGAAGTATCCGCTTATGTTAAGAGCAACAAGACACTGCAGGGCATGTTGAAGACGATCACACATCGCACCAAAGAAATTGCTAATGCTGGGGATCAGGCAACCCGAGAAAAGGCCGCTAAAGAAGTTGAGGCGTTATCGAAAAAGGCTATCAAGATTCTTCAGCAGAAGACTACAGAGTGATAGGGCGGTCTGAATTAGGCTGCCCATACTTAGCCGCAGTGGCCTAATTTAGACCTTCTCCTTTTCCACCTACGTCCCGTTCTTGGGGCTGGTCTGCCCTTTGTCTGGCATCACTTCACCTGTCATGAGCCACCATCGGTAACTCGGGTAAAGCTTACCGAGCTTCTCGATCTCTTCTACACTGATCCTTGCCTTTCCGCGCTTGATGCTTTGCCACCTCACGTATTCCTTGCTGTTCACTTCGGCAAGGTCTTTGAGGCTGGTCATTTCTAGCAATTTAAAGAGTCTTTCAAGCATCTTCTTGGGGAATCGCTATCTCTCATTCTGACCGGTCAAGTTTTGATTGGCTTCGTCGTACTCGGGGCTAGTTTGCCCGCTCTCGGGTGCGACCGTTCCGCTAGCTAGCCAAAGTGCGTAGGACGGGTATAGGCGTGTCAGTGCTTCTACCTCTTGTGTGCTGATCCTCGTCCGTTTGTCGTAGCGAACAGTCCTCCACCGCGTTCCGCTGATCTCGGTCTTCTTCACCAGCTCGTCTAGCCCTGCCTTATCGACAAGTGTTCTAACGCGGTCGTCTATCGATTCCATAATGATCTAGTAATTTACGGTTGTAATATACAAGTGCTACCCATCGTCGTTGTATATTACGACTGTAGGTTACGTCTTGCGTCCATTGCAGAGTGCCCAAGACGTAGCGCAATAAAGACCAACATAGTGCAGCAAAGGCCATCACGATGGAAGGAACCAACCTCACGCTGAAAGACATGCCTATCCAGCCGGCTCCGCCCGTAATGCCATGGCGCGAGTTCGCCGACTGGATACGGATGAGCCAAAGCCACGACATCGTTTGGGGCTGGATTCGCCACGGTTACATCCCCTCCCACAAGGTCGGCAAACACGTCGTCGTCAACGTCGCGCTGCTGACCAGCCAACTACTCGAACAGGAATGGACGCTATGACTAACCCGAACTCGAAACAGGGCAACGTGGTTGCGCTCGGTGCCGCCATCGAAAACCTGACCAGCATCGTCACCTTCGCCTCGGCCAGCGGCATTCCGGTTGAAGAGGTTGTGGAGTGGGTGGAGAACGGCACTATCCCCAGCGTTCGTTTCGCCGACTTCATCATGGTGGACGTGGGCAAGCTCCGCGCCGATCTGCTCAGCGGCAAGAAGGAATTCAAGGAAGGGGATTACGACCATGACTAAGCGCGGAATCACCCTGGATGCTGCCACGGCCCTCGGCTACATCGGCCAGACCGTTCTGCTGGAGCTGATGTGGGAAGGGGACGAAGAAACCTTCTGGCAGTGCATGCATATCGTCGGTGTCGTGCTGCCGGTCGAAGGTGTGCAGGACGAAGCCTACTTCCTGGGCATGGGCATCGCCTCTAGCACACGCCACGCCAACGAAATCTACTTTGAAGACATTTGCTCTATCAGGGCGATGCGGTACCGCGACCGGCATGGTTCCGGCAACGTACTGGGCCGCATGACCCTGACCCATTCGGCCGGGTCAGGGGCCGCGCTCCCGGCTCGTCGGAACAGCTCCACCGTTCCGGCGAACGGAAGCACGGGCGCAGCGCACCCTTGACCCCGCACCATCATGAATAGCCTGACCATGGGAGAGTGGGGCAGCTTCACCGCCCCGCGCTCCCGAGCCCTCGGCGGCAAGAGTGGGATGACAAGGGCAAAGCCCTTGGTGTTGATCCTCTCGGCCCGCGCGCGCCGCACCAGCTCCACGCCCGATCCTGGGCGTTCCCGCCTGCACCTCCTACCGCCTACGCCCGACACCTTGCCGGGTTTTCTCGCATTGATCCTGTTCCTGATCCTCTTCGCCTGGGGTAACGGGTGGGTGGCCATGATGAGCCCGGGAAGTCCTTCGCCGTATGCCTGGACAGTGACAGATGAAGGATGCGGGCCGGCGGTGGGGTTGCGTGCGAGGCACGAGCGCGGGTGCGCGCCGCCGGCCCGCTGACGTCCCTGTAACACGTCAGATAGAGACGAATGATTTCGGCCAGTAATGGTCATTGTTGGAGTTTTGAAACATGGCAAAAGATCAAATCCGGCTAGACAACAATGGCTACGAAAGCCCGACTGGGCGGCTGTTCGTTGATCGCAACACGGCTCGTATCACCGACCTGTCGAAAGTCCGTTTGCTGCGCTGTGGCGTCGATACGGTGCGTCAGCTCTACAAAGGGCTGCTTCGCCCTGAAATTCTGAGCCTGTTCGACAAGCCAGGCACCATCGTCGATTTTGCGGGTGACCGCTGGCACGCCGGGCGGGTTAGCCGTGACTCGGGCTACCAGTACAAGCTACAGAACGCCGACCTCGGGTTCGTGTTGCTGCTGAAAAACTTCAACGCCAAGATCGAGAACATCGGCCCACACCTCAAGATCGAAGTGTCACCCCATGCCATCGACAGCCTGTCGCCCGAGCGCCTGCAAGCCCGCATGGATCACTACGCTGCCCAGATCCTCACCAGCATCGAGGTCAATCAGTGTGCCGTGCACCTGGCACTTGATTTACAAGGCTGGACACCCCCGACCGATCTGGTCGCCAGGATACATTGCAGGGCACGAACGCACCGGGACGTATCCGGCATCAACGAACTGCACTGGGCCACGAAATCCAGCGTGTATGGCCGCGGTGAAACCTCGATGTTCGGCTCGGCCAACGGCCTGCAACTCTGCATCTACAACAAGACCGAACAGGCCAAGGCCACCGACAAGTTCGACTACTGGGAAAGCGTCTGGCGACGCCGCGACAGCTTGGATGAGGGCGATCCGGACAACTACAACTCAGCCCAGGATGTATGGCGCATAGAGCTGCGCTATCACCACTCCATCGTCCAGCAGTTCGCCAGCGGCTCGGTTGACCTACAGAGCGGCCAGACCATCGAGACGTGTACCTTCGCTGCCTTCTCCCAGCATCTGGATGGCTTGTGGCGCTATGGCCTGAGCCAGTTCAAGCTGATCGCCCGCCCTGGATACTTTGAGCCG
Source organism: Ectopseudomonas oleovorans (assembly GCA_045291465.1). Classification (GTDB taxonomy): domain Bacteria; phylum Pseudomonadota; class Gammaproteobacteria; order Pseudomonadales; family Pseudomonadaceae; genus Aquipseudomonas; species Aquipseudomonas oleovorans_B. The sequence goes on from CP152345.1 coordinate 1,877,862, forward strand.
ATCTGGACGCTGATCCGTGACGACGTGCGCGTCGATCTACCCGTCGATTCCCTGCTCGATGAAACCGAGTACAAGCGCTATCACAAGACCTCGCGAGGCTTCTCCGGCAAGAACGTGGAACTGTTCCTGGGAAACTTCGTAAGCCTGCTGGCACGGGAGCGAGTGGGCGCTAGAAGAGCATTTCACCGGCTCAAGGATTGGGAGTGCTGGCCGGTGATCCGCGACCACTATGCCGCCAAAGGCATGGATGAGGACGCACTCTACAAGCACATCAAAGGCATCCTGGAAGAACGCTACGTCCGGTGGTGGCGTGCCGTCTGATGGCTATCGATCAGCTACCGGATGGCCGCTGGAAAGTCGACGTGGAGCCCATCAAGGGCAAGCGCTTCCGCAAGACGTTCAAGACCAAGGGCGAAGCCCAGCGCTTCGAAGCATCCTGCAGGGCCAAGGTCGTCGAGAACCCGGATTGGTCGCCCAGGCCAAAAGACCGTCGCACGCTCGCCGAGCTGGTTGGCCTCTGGTTCGATCTGCACGGGCATTCCCTGCGCGATGGTGAACGCCGCCGTAGCAAGCTCGATGCTCTGGCCAAGCGCCTGCGCAATCCCCAGGGCGCCAAGCTCGACCCGCAAACCTACGCCCAGGATCGTCGAGTCAGGTTAGGGGAGGGCGCCTCGCCCAAGACGCTGAACAACGAGCTGGGCTACCTGCGTGCCGTCTACAACGAGCTGCGTGGTCTGGGTGTGATCGACTATGCCAACCCGCTCGCCCTGGTGAAGCCGCTCAAGGTGATAGAACGCGAGCTGTCCTGGCTGACCACGGAACAGATCGACGAGCTGCTGGAAGAGATTCGGCGTGGCTGCGACAACCCGCACGTCGAGATAATCGCTCTGATCTGCCTGGCCACCGGTGCTCGATGGTCAGAGGCTGAGAAGCTGAAACCGACCGGCCTGCGCAATGGCGTGATCACGTTCAGCGGAACCAAGAACGGCAAGGTTCGTTCGGTGCCGATCACTGCCGAGCTGGAAGCCAAGATCGTCAGGCACTGGAAGCAACACGGCCAGCCAAACTCGGCCATCACCTCGTTCCGTCGCGCCCTGGCCAGAACGACCATCCGCCTACCGAAAGGCCAGGCCGCTCACTCCCTGCGCCACACCTTCGCCAGTCACTTCATCCAGAACGGCGGCAACATCCTCACCCTTCAGAAAATCCTGGGTCACTCCAGCCTGGCCATGACCATGCGCTATGCGCACCTAGCGCCGGATCATCTGCTGGATGCTTTACGGTTTGGCCCTCTCTCGTCTCTATGATTCAGATATTCCATTGATGGAATATTCCTTTGAGGTTATATTTTCTCCATGACTTGGGATATTGAATACACCGACGAATTCGGTGAGTGGTGGGAAAGCTTGTCTGCTGAGGAGCAGGAGTCCGTCGCGGTGTCAGTCCAGCTTTTGGAGGAGCGAGGCCCGTCACTCGGCTTTCCACACAGCAGCGGAATCAATGGTTCTCGTCACAGCCACATGCGGGAGCTGAGGACGCAGCACGAAGGGCGACCCTACAGAACCCTGTATGCATTCGATCCCAGGCGCTCGGCTATTTTGCTGATCGGTGGCGACAAGACTGGTGATGATCGTTGGTATGACATCAACGTTCCGCTGTCTGATCGACTGTATGACGAACATCTGGAACAGCTTCGAAAGGAGGGCTTGATAGATGGCTAAGAAATTTGCAGAGCTACGCGCAAAAATGGCGCCTGAGGCTCAGGCCAGGGTAGAGGCCAAAGCCCAGGAGCTGCTTGCAGAGATGCCGCTTCATGAGCTGCGCCAGGCTCGTGGGTTGTCACAGAAGGTGCTGGCTGAGGTGCTGCATGTACAGCAACCATCCATCGCCAAGATGGAAAAGCGTACTGACATGTACATTTCCACGTTGCGTAGCCACATCGAAGCCATGGGTGGTCAGTTGGATGTCATTGCCCGGTTTCCCGATGGCTCAGTGAAGATCAGTAATTTTTCAGACATCGAAAGCGATCTTCTCCAGCAGGCTTAACGCTTCGACGCCTTTTCGACACCCCAAAGAAAAACCCCTGACTTTCTCTAGGAAAATCAGGGGTTTATTTGGTGGAGCCGGGGGGATTTGAACCCCCGTCCGCCAGCTCTCCGCTATCGGTTCTACATGCTTAGCCATCTCTACTGAGTTAACTCCGCGCCGCCCGAGTGGCAGGGTGCTTGGAGCGAGCTGCATGAGTTTTAGCCGTTACGTCTGCAGCGAACTTGGCGGCGATCCTGTTCTATATGACTGACCAGATCTTCGGGTTTACAGGCATCCCCTAGGGTCAGCTGGCGCCCTTAGGCAGCCAGAGCGTAGTTGTCGTCGTTGGCAACTATGAAGTTGTGGCAGCGGATTTACGAGAACTGTCACCTACTCGGCATGCCCCTCAAGTTTCGTTACCGGCGTCGAATCCTAATCGGCCCCAAAACCTTCGTGGTTACAGCTAGGACGCGGAGTCTACGCCAAAGGTTCCTCAGCGTCGACTGCGGATTTGATCTCGGGAAGCTATGATGGCGCCTCGCTTTCGCCTGCGCCTTCTGAAAAGGAACCGTAATGCCGAGTTCTAGCCGCTACCCTCTACGTCAGTGGATCTGGCGAGCGTTCGTGCAAAGCGCGCTGATCCCGCTGATTCTGGTGGAGTCGGTGTTGATTGCGGTGTACCTGCTGAGCAACCAGGCCATCCGCGATGCGCAGATCGGGCATCTGCAGGAGGCGGCCGTCAAGGATCTGGCCAGTGCTGCGCTGCGCGAGGCGCAGATCATCGATGGGCGCCTGCGCTCCGTCGAATCGCTGGTGCAGGTGTACCGCGATGCGGCGCACGAAGCGCTGTTCGATACCCACTTTCAGGCTGACGAGCTGGAGCACCAGCGTCATGCGGTCACTGACAGCGGTGTCTTCTACACCCGCAGCGACGATGGGCGCTCGGCTTCCTTCTATGCCAACAGCACGCCGCTGGCGAAGCAGGATCATGCCAAGGTCATGCGCCTGTCGCAGCTCGACCCGCTGATGCGCTCGATCCAGCAGGCCAATCCGCTGGTGGCGGCGCTGTATTTCAATACCTGGGACAGCTACAACCGCATCTACCCCTGGTTCGATACGCCGGCGCAGTATCCCCATGACATGGTGATACCGGACTACAACTTCTATTACCTCGCCGACGCCAGTCACAACCCGGAGCGCAAGGTGGTATGGATCGAGGTGTACCTCGATCCGGCGGGGTTGGGCTGGATGATGTCGGCCATCGCCCCGGTGTATCGCGACGATTTTCTCGAAGGCGTTGTGGGGCTGGATATCACCGTTGGCCAGGTGCTGGGGGAGATTGCCGAGCTCAACGTGCCCTGGCAGGGTTATGCAACGCTGGTCAGCCACGATTACAACATCATGGCGCTGCCCAGAGCCGGCGAGCTGGATTTCGGCCTGAGCGAGCTGACTCGGTACTCTTACGAGGAGGCCGTGCGCCGCGAGGTACTCAAGCCCGAGGACTTCAACCTGGCCAAGCGCGAGGGCATGGAGCCCTTGCTGCGGGCGATGAAGGAGGGCAACGGCAACGTTCAGGAGGTGATGCTCGGCGGACGCCGGCAACTGGTGGCCTGGAGCGAGATTCCGCAAACCGGCTGGCGGCTGCTGCTGGTGGTGGACGAGGAGCAGATATTCCACGACACCAACCAGTTGGCCGAACGCTACATGCAGATCGGCTATCTGCTGATCGGTGGCCTGCTGGCCTTCTACCTGCTGTTCTTCGGTCTGATGTGGCTGCGCTCGCGCAATCTCAGCAACCAGTTGGCCGAGCCCATCGACGGCATCGTCGACATGGCCGCCAGCCTGGGCCAGGGCAAGTATCTGCCATCCGCGCCGGACAGCCACATTGCCGAGGTCAGCCGCCTGGCCGACGCGGTGCAGCAGGCCGGCAGACAGCTAAAGGCCAGCGAACAGGAGCGCCAGGAGGCACAGAACATCCTGCAACTGGTTCTGGAGAGCACCACCGAAAGCCTCTGGCAGATCGATGCCAAGGCGCTGACCATCGAGCTTAGCGAGCGTTTCGTGCGGCGCTTCGGCCTGGGAGCCTCGACTCTGGCGCTCAGCGAGTTCAACCAGCGCGTGCATGCGGATGACCTGGAGCGCCTGCGCCACCTGCGCAAGCTGTTCGCTGACAGCGGCGAGGAATACTTCGACGCCGAATATCGCTACCTCGATCGGCATGGCGAATACGTCTGGCTGCTCAGCCGCGGCAAGGTGCTGGCGCGTGACGAGACTGGCTGGCCACTGCGCATCGCCGGCACCCATGTGGATATCACTCGGCTCAAGCAGGTGCAGGAAGAGTTGCGTCATGCCAGCCTCGAGGCGCACGCCGCCAGCCAGGCCAAGAGCCGCTTCCTGTCGAGCATGAGCCATGAGTTGCGCACGCCGCTCAATGCCATCCACGGTTTCGCCCAACTGATCGAGATGGAAGTGCAGGACAAGCACGACGCCAGGCTGGAGAGCGATTACTCCCGTGAGATCGTCAGCGCCAGTCGCCATCTCACCTCGCTGGTGGACGACATTCTCGACCTGTCGAGCATCGAGAGCCGGCGTCAGCAGTTGCAGCTCCAGCCCATCGAAATCGGTGCGCTGCTCAACGGCTGTGCCGAGCTGGTGCAGCCCGAGGTGCAGCAGAAGCAACTGCAATTGCAGGTGATGGCGCCAGCCGACCCACCCCTGTTCGTGCAGGGCGATCCACGTCGGGTACGCCAGATTCTGCTCAATCTGCTGTCCAATGCGATCAAGTACAACAGCCCGCGCGGGATGATTCGCATGGGCTACGAGGTGCGTGCCGACTGCGTGCGGCTATGGGTCGACGACACCGGCCCGGGGCTGTCCGGCGAGCAGCAGGCGCAGCTGTTCCAACCCTTCCAGCGGCTCGGGCGGGAAAGCTCGAACATTCCGGGAACCGGTATCGGTCTGGTGCTGTGCCGCGACCTGGCCAGCCTTATGGACGGTGAGATCGGCCTGCGCAGCGAACCGGGCGTGGGCAGCCGCTTCTGGCTCGACATACCCAGTGCCGCCAGCCCCGAAGGCCTGGGCAGCGCGATCATCGATGCGCCAACGGAGGCGGCGCCGAGCCTGGTGCAGGTGCTGTGCGTGGAGGATCACCCGGCCTGCATGAAAATCCTCCAGGCGTCCTTGCGGGAGTTCGCCGAGGTACGTGGCGTCAGTTCCTGCCAGCGTGCGCTGGCCGAGTTGCAGAACAGCGAGCCGGCGCTGGTGCTGCTGGATATCGATCTGCCGGATGGCAATGGCCTGGAGATCCTCGACGCGATGCGCGCCGAGCCACGTCTGCGTGATGTGCCGGTGATGGTGATCAGTGCGACGGTCGACAGCCGCCTGTTCGAAGACGCCAACGCGCGCGGTGCGTCGGCCTGTCTGAGCAAGCCGGTCGATCTGCAGGAGGTGCGGCAGGTGGCGCTGAGCCTGCTCTACAGCGGTTTTTGAGCAGGCTCTCGCGTTTCACTCGCTGGCTGACAGCAGATCCAGTGCCTCGCCGAGTACCTTGACCGATTCGGCGTGGTCGCCGGCCTTGTGCAGCGCCTCGCCCTCGGCGCGCAGTTCCTTGACCTTGGCCAGCACCTCGGGATCGGTGGGGGGATCGGTTTGCAGCAGTTCGTCGATCTTGGCCATGTCCTGCGGACAGTGCATGGCCCAGAGCGGCAGGCTGACCAGGGCTGCGGTCAGAAACACGAATAGACGGCGCATGACGGCTCTCCGAACGTGGGGTGAGAATTGCAGTATAGGAGCATCCTGTCGTTGCGCTTTGCAGTCGCTCGCCCTTGCGTGCTACCGGAGAAAACGCTCACTGAGCAGACCGGCTCAGCGACTCAGCTCGACGAGCAGAGCGCCCCGGTCGTTCTTGCGGCAGCGGATGTCGAGGGGCAGGAAGCGTCGGATCACCTCGATGTTGCTGCTCAGGTGCTCGCTCATGCGCGGCGTGCTGAAGCTTCCGCCGCCTGCCAGAGCCATCGGCAGCAACAGCTGATCGGCCAGGTGCTCGGCTACTGCGGCGCGGCTGTGCAACCACTCGCGTGCCTGATCCACGGCCCGGTCGGCCACCTGCTCGGCGCGCACGCCGTTCTGGCCGAAGCTGCTGAACACCTCGGTCAGGTTCTCGCAGGCGATTTCCAGCAGCAGCACGTTGCCCGGGCCGATTTCCCGCTCCAGCCAGACGCCCTTGAGTGATTCTTCCGGCCATTTCAGGCGCTTGCCGACTCGTGCCAGTTCACGCTCGGCTACATGGCCCGGTATATCGGCGAGCAGGGCGACGGCCTGCTCGCCGATGATTTCGCCAGGCGTATTCAGGTGCAGGGGTTTAAGAGCCGACGGAGTGACCTGCAGCGCGATTTCACCGCCACCTGCCGGTGCGAAACCGTGGCGCAGCAAGCGCAACTCCACCTGCGCACCCATGCGCCGGAGCAGTGGCAACCAGGCGCGTTCGAGAAACTCGAACGGCGGCGCCAGCGGGTTGTGGGTGCCACCGCTGATGCGCACCTGGCTGGGGCGATCCGCGCGCAGCAGTGCCGGCAGCAGGGTCTGCAACACCAGGCTGCAACTGCCTGCGGTGCCGATGGCGAAGTGATAGTCGCCGCCACGTATGGCGCCTGGCACGAAGCTCAGGCTCTGCGAGCCGATCTCCACGCCCTCGGTGCGTGCCGAGGTGATCTGCGCGGCGGCCGTCACGGCTGTCAGGTGCTGACGCAACAGGCCGGGGCGACTGCGCTTGGCGCGTATGTTCTGAATGCGCAACGGCGTGCCGGTGATCATCGACAGGCTCAGCGCACTGCGCAGTATCTGGCCGCCGCCGATGGCGCCGTCCAGTTCGATCAAATCCGTGTTCATCCTTTGTCCTTGTGTTGCTTCGGTCGCGCCCGTGCGATGCAGTGGGCGTGCGATCCTCGTTCAATCCGTGCTGCTGGCGATCAGTGCGCCCATTGTCCGGTGTCGTGGGTTCCATATCGTCAGACACCATACGCCCCACCATTGCAGGCCGTCGTCGAAGTAGCTGCTCCAGGGCGATGGGGCGCCGTCGACGTCCGGGTCGAGGTCGGCCACCCAGTCGATCACTTCGGGTTGTTCGTTCTCGACCAGGCCCAGCCGTTCTACCCATTCCCGAAACAGTGCGTGCGCCTCGGCTTCGCCGCCTTCGAACTGTGTGCCGTAGGGCGGCTGGCGAAACGCACCGTAGAGCGACTTCACCAGTGCCTCCAGTTCGCTGGTCGGTACCCGGTGGGCGACGGCCCGTTCGCTTGCCCAGTCGAGTTGCGGCGCTTCGCGGTTGGCGTACTGCGGGTTTTCCAGCTGGGCGTGGTGCCACTCCAGGGCTTCCTTCATCACCTGGTCATGGAGACCCTGCAACGCCTGCCGATGCAGCGCTTCGTTCGCCACATCATCCGCATCGGCCTGCAACAGCACGAACTGGAATACGCAGCCTGCCTCGTTCATGCGCTCGCGCAGCGCTGCGTTGCGGCTCTGCTCGATCAGCTTGAGCATGTCGTCTCCTTCAGCTCAGGTTGGCTGCGCAACCGCGTGGCAGGGCGCCATTGTTTTCCAGCTCGCGCACTCGTTCGATCAGGTGCGCTTGCTCGGTTTTCGCTGTGCTCGAATCGGGCATCAGATAGCGCCGCCCGCAACGCTGGGCGATCAGGTCGAGCCAGGTGTTTCTGTCCTCGTTGGCCATGTCCAGGCGACGCAGCAGATAGGCCAACTGCTGCCAGCACGGGCGCAGGCGCATCAGTGCGGTTCGTCGTGTGGCTGGCAGCAGGTACCAGTCGCGATCCAGCCGAGCGTCGAGTTCGGGCGCCAGCATTGCCCAGGGTTGCCTGTCCAGCCCCTCCACTGCCTGGCTGAATACCTTGTCGGAGGGATCGTCCAGCATCGTCAGCAGATCACCATAGTGCGCGTCACCCAGGTTGACCAGGGCGGCCAGGCGCACGCTGCTCATGGCCGAACCCAGGGCGGCAGAGCGCCAGGGCTGATCCAGCGTGACCTCCAGATCATTGGCCAGGCCGAGCACACCCAACCATTCTCGTTTGTGCTTCGGCAATGCACGCTCCAGGCGGGCTTGCAGCACCTCGTGGGCGTCGATCTGCCAACGCGGCGCGGCCCAGCGGGCCAGGTTGCGCACGGCCGGCGACGCGTCCAGCAGGGCGTCACGGAGCCTGTCACGAGGGTCGTCCAGTCTCGTCAGCAGGGCATGCAGGGCCTTGACTCGCACGCTTGCACCGGGTGTGGCGAGTGCGTGCAGCAGCAGCGGTACCGCCTGTTCCACGGGCAGGTTTCGGCATGCCGAAACGGCCATCTGGCGTACCGTCATCTCGCGATGAGTCAGCGCCATCTGCAGCAGGGCAGCCGGCTCCGGGCTCGCCTCGTGCAGCACTGCGAAAAGAAAGCGTGCAGCCTTGCCGCGGCGCGCAAGGAAGTCCGTCACGACTTCGCTGCGCACCTCGGAGGCCTGCAAGGCGGTGCGCGCCGCTGCCAGTGTCCGGGCGTGATCGGCCCGTTGACGTTCGGCCAGAGCCATCAGCTGTGGCAAGGCGTGCAACAGGGCCGAGGTGTGTTCGGGGGTCAGATAGCGCTGCACGCCTGCGCTGGCCAGTTTACGCACCTGGGCGACCCAGTCGTTGGTTCGCTCGAGCAATGTGGCCAGTGCCGCAGGTGAAGGCTGTTCACTCAGTGCGCGCACCGCAGCCTCGCGGACGAAGCCATTACGGTGGCTGCCGAGGCTGAGCCAGTCGCCCTCGCCGTTGCAGGCGGCGAGGGCTTGCAGTGCTTCGTGATGGCGATGGTCTTCCCAGTAGTCGCCGGAAGCCGGGCGGCTTTTCAACCGTTCCAGCCAGTCTTTCAGGTATTTCATCGTCCTATCCTTTCACGCACACCACCTGACGCAGGGTGTGCACCACTTCCACCAGCTCGCGCTGGGCGTCAATCACCTGGTCGATGTCCTTGTAGGCCATCGGGATTTCATCGATCACGTCGGCGTCCTTGCGGCATTCGACGTGTGCGGTGGCTTTGATCTGGTCTTCCACGGTGAACAGCTTCTTGGCTTTGGTGCGGCTCATGGTTCGACCGGCACCGTGGCTGCACGAGCAGAATGCCTCTTCGTTACCCAGGCCGCGCACGATGAAACTCTTGGCGCCCATGGAGCCGGGGATGATGCCCAGCTCGCCTTTCTTCGCCGACACCGCACCCTTGCGTGTTACCAGTACGTCTTCACCGAAGTGACGTTCCTTCTGTACGTAGTTGTGATGGCAGTTCACCGCTTCCAGGGCGACCTCGAACGGTTTGGCGATCACCCCTCGGGCTGCGGCGATCACCGCGTGCATCATCAATGCACGGTTCTGCTTGGCGAAGTCCTGCGCCCAGCCCACCGCTTCGACGTAGTCGGCGAAGTGCTGGCTGCCTTCCTCGAAGTAGGCCAGGTCGCGATCCGGCAGATTGGCGATGTGCTGGCGCATGTCGGCCTGGGCCAGTTCGATGAACAGGTTGCCGATGGCGTTACCCACGCCACGCGACCCGCTGTGCAGCATGAACCAGACGCGGTTCGCTTCGTCCAGGCACACCTCGATGAAGTGGTTGCCGGTACCCAGGGTTCCCAGGTGCTTGCGGTTGTTGGTCTTCTCCAGTTTCGGGTGTTTGTCGGTGATCACCTTGAAACGGTCGCTCAGCGCCGACCAGGCATGGTCGGTCATCTCCGGCACGTTCTCCCAGGCGCCCTTGTCGCGGCCACCGCGACCGGACGTCCGTCCGTGCGGCACCGCCTTCTCGATGGCGGCGCGCAGGCCGGCCAGGTTGTCCGGCAGGTCGTGCGCCATCAGCGAGGTACGCGCGGCGATCATTCCGCAGCCGATATCCACCCCGACCGCCGCCGGGATGATCGCGCCGACCGTGGGGATCACGCTGCCGATGGTCGAACCCTTGCCCAGGTGCACGTCCGGCATCACGGCCAGGTGCTTGAAGATGAAGGGCATCTTCGCGGTGTTCATCAACTGCTGCCTGGCGTCTTCCTCGACCGGAACGCCTTGCGTCCACAGTTTGATCGGCTTGCCGTTGGCGACTTCCAGCAGGTTGTAGGTCTTGGTCTGCATTGTCATTTCACTCGTCATTCGTGCTGGCCGGGCCAGCGTGTTTTCGGTACGGCGACAATCGTTGGTGAAACCTGCGCGATGCTCTATCCATGGCTGAGCTACAACCTTGCGGTTGGCGGGACTCGAACCCGCGACCTTCACGTTCTGTAGTTCCACCGGCATTCGCCGGGTCAAATCGATACAACCTTGCAGGAGCGGCTTCAGCCGCGAGCTTCGCGGATAAATCCGCCAAGGATGCTCTGAAACAGCCGTCGTTCCTGCGAGTGCGGGACAGCGGTTTCATCGCTGAACAGCGCTTGCGCCGGCCTCGGGGAAATCATCCAGAGGCCACGGAATTTCGGGGCTCCCGTCTGCGCGGGAGTGACTGCAAGCCACTTCTTCAGGTATCCCTGAAGCGGGAGGCCAGCCTCCATGCAGCGACGAGGTAATGGGCACATTTGCTCTACCGACTGAGCTACCCGTTGCCGGGGCGGGGCTCGAACCCGCGACCCAATGTAGTACCCATGGCATTCGCTGCCTTGAAAAGATGCGACGACAAGAGTGGTGAAACGTATTTTCGTGTTCTGCCATTGAACTACGGCCCCCCAAGTGATGGAGCCGACGGGATTCGAACCCGCATCTCGACCGTGGAAGGGTGTAGTTCCACCGGCATTCGTCGCAAAACCGTGAATCAGGTGGCACGACAGGGCAAGTGACTGATCCGTGTCGCCACGGGCTGGAGTCGAACCCGCTCAATCCATGTACAGCCACTGGCATTCGTGCCTTCGCTCGCATTCGACAAGGCTGTGACGAGACGTTCTGGATGTAGTCCCGTCAGCATTCGGATGCGTTCGAATCGTCAGTATCCGTGCTCCCGGCCCCGATTGGCCGGGAGCGTTCTCATATCTCCATCCGCTCGATGGCATCGACCCAGTGGCCGGCGCCGAAGGTACCGCTGGTGAACTGTGCCAGCACATCGAACACCGCGTCGCTGAAGCCGCCGACATTCAGGATGTCCGCACGATCCGCTGCCTGCGTGGTGCCATGGGGCTGCAGGTCGATGCAGATCAGCCGCGCCTGCGGGTTGAACTGCCTGATCCGCTCCCACTGGCGCAGGGTTTCGGTGGCGCCTTGGCGGCGGGCGTCGATCCAGGATTCGTTGTCGGAAACCAGGATCAGCGTATCCACCTTGGCCTTGGCGTCTGCCAGTTGCCTGAGCGGGGCGGAGCAACGGGTGCCACCGCCACCGATCGCCGCGAGCTTCTGGGCATTGCGCATCACGCTGTCATGCGGGTCGAGCGTCACCTTCACCACCTCGTTCTCGAACGGCAGCACCCGGGCCTGTGGCTGCTTGCGCAGGATCGCTGCTGCCACCAGCGCGGCGACATCGATGCAGCGCACCGCCGTGGTCGCGCCCTGGCGGTAGCCGGTCACAGGGCTCGACATCGAGCCGGATACGTCCGGGCATACCACCACATGGCCGCTCAGCGCCGGCACGTTGGCCAGCGACAGTTCCAGTGCATCCTGTAGCGCCTCACGCACCACCACCGGCACGCCATCACCGCTCATGCGGTAGGCCGACAGCAACTGGTACGGGTAGACCCTTGCCCTGGCCAGTGCCTCGCCATCGGCCAGACGCTTCGCCACCGTCTCCGCGCAGCCTTCCACTGCGAATGCACCGTGGCGCACCAGCGTGTTCAGGTTCATGCGCAGCGCCTGCCAGCCCATGCGACCTGCCAGCTCAGCCCACTGCGTGGCCGTCAGTGTCTCGTTACCGAGCAACTGGAACGGTACATCCGGCAGCTCGCCGCTTGCACCGCTGCGAAATGCCAGCAGGGCGTGGGTCAGCGGTGGCAGGGCAGTGGCGTGCGCCGGCTTGCCGATCAGCCAGGCGAAGAAGGCTTCACGCCAGGCCTCGTTCGGCTTGGGGTGAACCATCTTCACCACGTCCGCCAGCGACGGCTGGTTGCCGACAGCGGCCTGCAACAACTGGCGTTCGCTGGCGCTGTTCAGCCAGTTCTGCACCAGGCGCTTGGGCTGCGAACCGAGCGATTTGCGACCGGTCACGCCACTGCGCAGGATCTGCACGAAGGTGCGCAGCATCTTGCCGTTGTCCACCACCTGCTCGAACAGCGTCGGTACCAGGCTGGAACGCTGTGCGACCAGGGCTGCCAGCAGCAGTGCCGGCATGTCTTTCATGTGGCCTTTCTTGCGGGCATACAGCGCGGCCTTGGCCACATAGCGAGCGTCCAGTTCGGCCACCAGCTTCAGCACCTCGTCCAGTTGGGTCTGGGCATCGGCGTAGAAGGTGTGGTTCAGGCAGCCGGTGACCGCCAACTGCGCCAGTTTGTGCCTGGGCTTGTAGGCGTAAGCCGGAGCCTGCTGGTTGTTCAGCGTATCGCTGGCCGGCAGTTGGGCTTGGCGTGTGTTGAACAGGTTGAAGTTGGCCATCGTGGCGTCTCGCTGTGTTTGTCCGTTGTTGTCAGGACTATTGCAGCGGCTGTGCCAGGTTTTCTGATTTTTCTTGGATTTTTTATAACTAATTGAATTTAAAGGTTTTTATTTTTTATCAAGAACCTGTTGAGCTTTTTTCAGGAAGCCGTCTCTTGGATTTTCATATCTTTATGGATCGTTTTTTATCTTTATGGATAATGTTGGCCTGACTCAAGAGGATCGAGCATGGCCCGCAAGCGTACGGTCGCCATCGGTTTCATCGGCGCCACCCTGGATCGGGTCGGCAAGGGCGCCAGTCGCTGGAACAAGTGGCGACCGAGCATTGGCCTGTGCCAGCAGCCGGATCTGCTGATCGACCGCCTGGAGCTGATCCACGGCACGGATGGCCGCGATGTCGGTCTGGCCGAGCGCATACGTGCCGATATCCAGCAGATTTCCCCGGAAACCGAGGTGCGCCTGCAGCCCATGCACCTGCGCAACCCCTGGGATTTCGAGGAGGTGTACGGCGCGCTTCACGACTTCACCAGCACCTATGCCTTCGATACCGAGCACGAGGACTACCTGGTGCACATCACCACCGGTACTCACGTGGCGCAGATCTGCTGGTTCCTGCTCACCGAGGCGCGCTACCTGCCGGCACGCCTGGTGCAGACCTCGCCGGCGCGCAAGCGGGACGAAGCCGCGCAGGTTACCGGTACCCACGCGCTGATCGACCTCGACCTGTCGCGCTACGACCGTATCGCCACACGCTTCCAGCACCAGCGTCTGGAGGGGCTGGCCTTCCTCAAGTCCGGCATCGCCACGCGCAATGCTGCCTTCAACCGTTCCATCGAGCAGATCGAGCGGGTCGCCGTGCGCTCCTCCGCGCCCATGCTGCTGATCGGCCCGACCGGTGCCGGCAAGTCGTTCCTCGCTCGGCGTATCTACGAACTCAAGCGCAGCCGCCATCTGGTGGACGGCCGCTTCGTCGAGGTCAACTGCGCGACCTTGCGTGGCGATGGCGCCATGTCGGCGCTGTTCGGGCATATCAAGGGCGCGTTCACCGGAGCGCAGAATACCCGTGACGGCCTGCTGCGCGCTGCCGATGGCGGCATGCTGTTCCTCGACGAGATCGGTGAGCTCGGGCTGGATGAGCAGGCCATGCTGCTCAAGGCCATCGAAGAGAAGCGCTTCTTTCCCATGGGCGCGGACAGGGAAGTGAGCAGCGACTTCCTGCTTATCGCCGGCACCCATCGCGACCTGCGTACCCGCGTGGCCGAGGGCTCGTTCCGTGAAGACCTCTATGCGCGGATCAACCTCTGGACTTTCGAGTTGCCGGGCCTGGCCGGGCGGCGCGAGGACATCGAACCGAACATCGATTTCGAGCTGGAGCGCCACGCCCGCGAACAGGGCCGGATGGTGCGTTTCAATCTGGAGGCGCGGCGGCGTTACCTGGCCTTCGCCTGCTCCAGCGAGGCCGCCTGGCAGGGCAACTTTCGCGAGCTGTCGGCCTCGATCACGCGCATGGCGACGCTGGCCGATAGCGGGCGTATCGATGAAGCTCAGGTGCAGGAGGAAATCGAACGACTGCGGCGCGCCTGGGGCCAGGTGGCCGAGCGCGACGGGCTTGCTGCGTTGCTGGGCGAGGCGGCGGATACGCTGGATCTGTTCGACCGGTTGCAGTTGCAGGCGGTGGTCGAGCTGTGCCGCCAGGCCGACAGCCTGTCCGATGCCGGCAGGCAGCTGTATCAGGTGTCGCGCCTGTCCAAGGCGCAGCCCAACGATGCCGATCGACTACGCAAGTACCTGGCGCGCTTCGGGCTCGATTGGCAGGCCGTTCGTCAGTAGTGATACCAGCGCAGTTCCAGCTTCAGTTCATTGACCGGGCTGGCGAGCTGGCTGAATTCGCGCTGGGCGCTCAGACGCAGGCCGAGGTTGCGTGACACTTCCCATTGCTGGTTGAGCGACAGGCGTCGGCGCACCTCGCCGCTGTGGAAGTAGTCGCCGGCGGCTTCCAGGGTCAGGTTGCCCAGCGGGTTGCGCCAGAGCAACCCGGTGTTGAAGCCCAGGGCAGGGGCGACCACGGCGGCGAAGTCTTCGTTGTATTCCAGGCGCCCGGTGCCGAGGGCGAAGCCGAGCATGCCCTCGCTCAACTGCCAGCTGGCGCCGGCACCACCGCTGATGTGGCCGACCAGCGGAGTATCGCCGTCTTTCCCGAGCACACGCTCCAGGCCACCGCCGATCTGCCAGGACAACGGCTGGAGCAGGGCATTGCGCGGTGTCAGCGAGCGGATGTTGGCGAGATCCAGACGTTGCAGTTGCCAGTGATTGTTCTCGTACTGGCGCAGCTTGAGCTGGAGTATCTCGATTTGCGCGCCCAGCGGGAAACCATCGAGATTGTCGTTGAGGTCGTGGTAGGCCATGCGCAGACCGTATTCGGCGAAGGCGCGATCATCACGGCTGCCGCCGGCCAGTTGCCAGGTGCGCGATTCGTGGCCTTCTTCGGGCAGCGGCGGGCGTTCGACCTCCAGCGCTGGTGGCGGGTTGCGGTTGATCGCGCCGAGCAGCTGGAAGCTGCGCTGGGCATTGCTGCCGCGCTCTTCGCTGTTGGCGTGGTAGCGCACCAGGCGAAAGGCGGCGTCCTGCACGAGCGCGCGGCGCTCGGCTGGCAGGGCGAGGAAGTCGGCATCGCCAAGCCGCGCCGAGTCTTCGTACAGGCGCAGTACCCAGGCCTGTTCATCGGCGTCCAGCGGTTCGGCGCGGGCCAGCAGTTCACGCTCGCGGGAGGGGCGATAGTCGATGCGCTCGATCAGCCCGGCATCCTTGACGGCGCGCACGGTGTCGGTGGGGATGGCGGTGAGCGGGAACCGTTCGGTCAGCTCGATGCCGGGGCGGGCGATTTCCAGCAACTCCAGCAGACGGTAGGAGCAGTTCTCGTCGAAGAAGAAGTAGTCGAAGCGGATCTGCTTGAGTTCCCACACATGCTCGACCATGCGCGCGGTTTCTTCCGGCGTCAGGTTCAGACGGTATTCCCACAGGTCGCGGTTTTCCAGGCTGTTGTATTCGCTGAGCTTGTCGCGGTAGGGCACCAGGGCGAACAGCCCCGGGTAGCCACCCATCAGCCCGCGCCAGGCATAGAGAATGCTGTTGTCGTTGCCCTCGATGAAGGCGCCGAAGTTCAGTGCGTAGCTCAGCAGCGCAGTGTTGTGGCTGTCGATATCGGGTTGGTCGATACGCAGCAGGGTGTGGCCGAACATCGACGATGGGCTGTTCAGATACGCCGCCGGGAACACCAGCACGGTACTGTGCGGATTGACGTCGGCGAACCAGTTCCGGTACTCGGCGCAGTCCGGGTTGGGCAGGTCATCGAGTTGCAGTCGGGCCTTCAGCCAGCGCGTGCGCGCGGGGTAGATGCACTGTGGATGACCGTCGCCAAGTTCGGCCGGTCGATAGAGCGCCTGCACGGTGCTGGCGAGTTCGGCTGCCGGGTCGTGGTCGCCGTCAGCGGCCAGGAAGAAGCCCTTGTCGTCGACATAGCTGCGCCAGCCGCCGAGCTTGCCGGTTTCATAGTGTCCCAGGGCGATCCAGTACGGGTCGTTGGCCAGTTCGGCCAGGGGCTGCGACGAGGCGGCATGAAGCGGGAAGCTCAAGCCCAGGGCGAGGACGGCGAATATCCGTTTCAAGGTCGCTGTTCTTTTCATCGTGGCGATGGCCGAGCTTTGGCCAAGCCCGATGCGGGTGTCAAGGCGCGATGAACCGGGGGAGAAGTCGGTCGTATCGCTGGCGGCGGGATTGTCGCGCAGGGGGAGAAAGGAATAACATGAGAATTCCTATCAATTGCATCTTTGCCTTTCCCATATGTCGAGCGATTCGTCAGGCCTTTCCCCCACCGTCGATCAGCTTTATCGCGAACATCAGTCCTGGTTGCACAGTTGGCTCCGCCGTCGCGTTGGCTGTCGGGACAATGCCTCCGATCTGGCTCAGGACGTGTTCGTACGTCTGTTGCGTAGCGAGTTGCCGGTCACGCTGCTCAACCCGCGCGCCTACCTGGGCCGTATCGCTCGGGGCCTGATGATCGATCAGTACCGGCGTCGCGCGCTGGAGCAGGCCTATCTGGAGAGCATCGCCCATCTGGGCGAGGGCGAGGCACCTTCAGAGGAAGAGCGCCTGCAACTGCTCGACACGCTGGAAGCGCTGGATCGTCTGCTCGACAGGCTCAAACCTCGCGTGCGCCAGGCTTTCCTGCTGGCCCAGCTCGATGGCCTGAGCTGTTCGCAGATCGCCGAGCAGCTTGGCGTATCGCGCGCCACCGTCGAGCGCGATCTGGCCAAGGCCCTGCACGCCTGCTATCGCTTCAGCCATGAACAGGACTGACGCGCCGCTCGATGCGGCGGTGCTCGAGGCGGGCATCCAGTGGCTGGTGCGGATGCGCTTCGATACACCCGATGCCGCCACCGTGGAGACGTTCGAGCGCTGGCTGGATGAGTCACCCGAGCACGTCCGTGCCTGGCAGAGCGTGAGCCAGGCGGGCGAGCGTTTCGCCAACCTGCCAGCGACCTTGAGTCGTCGAACGCTGGGTGGCGCGCGTGAGCGCATGAGCCGTCGGCAGAGCCTGAAAATGCTGGGGCTGTTCGCGGCTTCCGGGGCATTGCTCTGGCACGGACGCGAACATGCACCGCTGCCCGGGATGCTGGCCGAGTATCGCAGCGGCGTGGGCGAGCGGCGCCTGGTCGAACTGGGTGAGGGCAGCCGTATCCACATGAACAGCGACAGTGCCTTCGACACCGCGTTCGATGGGCAGTACCGACGCATTCGCCTGTATCGTGGGGAGTTGCTGATCGAGACTAGCGGCGAGGATCGCCGCCCACTGTGGGTCATGGGGCGCGACGGCCAGGTGCGGGGCGACGCTTCACGGTTCCTGCTGAACCAGCATCACAGCGGCTTCAGCACCCTGGCCGTCAGGGATGGGGAGGTGAGCCTGTTCGCCGACCCGCAGACGGCTGCGGTAGCCCACGTGGCGGCTGGCGAGCAGGTACGCTTCGGTGGTGAGGGCGTGCGCCCGGCAGCGAGCGATGGTCTGGATCCATGGGCCTGGAGTGATGGCGTGATTCGCGCCAGTGACATGCGTCTGGATGCCTTTCTGAACGAACTGTCGCGGCATCGACGCGGCCTGTTGCTGTGCAGTGACGAGGTCGCGCACCTGCGGGTTTCCGGCACCTACCAGCTGGACGACACCCGGCAGATCCTGGGGCTGCTGGCAATCGCCTTGCCGGTGCGGGTGGACTACCGAACCGATTACTGGGTCACGGTCAGCGCGCGGGCCTGAGTCTTTTCTGCAATCGCCTGAATGCCTTCGAGGGACTCGAAGACGCGGGTCGCCCAATGAATTGGTGCAAATAAGAAAATAATTGAGGTGGTTTCTCATTCATGTTCGGCATGTCAGGAAAGGCCGGCTACATATCCCCAAATCCAGACATTCTACGGAGCATTGAATGATCCTCTCCCTTCACCCTCTGACCCGCGCCCTGCGCGCCTCCCTGTTCGGGCTGTCCCTGGCCGTCGTCGCCGTGCCGGTCATGGCCGAACAGGAAGCGGCCGCGCAGCAGCAGTCCTGGGATATTCCGGCCGGGCCGCTGGCCGATGCGCTCGATCGTTTCGCTCGCCAGGCCGGGGTCAGCCTCTCCTACGCCGCCGACGACGTGGCGGGCAGGCACAGCCCTGGTGTACAGGCCGCCAGCGATACGAGCGAGGCGCTGCTGATGCTGCTGGGCGGCACCGGCATGCAGATGCAACAACTCTCGCCCAAGGCATTCCTGCTGAGCGCACCGGGTGATGCGCAGGGCGCGTTGAACCTCGGGGCGACCAGTGTGGTGGGCACCGGCCTGGGTGGGGTGACCGAGGGCAGCGGCTCCTACACCACCGCAATGGTGTCCATCGGCAAGACCCCGCAGTCGCTGCGGCGCACGCCACAGTCCGTGACAGTACTGACCGAGCAGCGGATGAAGGATCAGAACCTCACCAACCTGACCCAGATACTGGAGCAGACGCCCGGCGTGGTCGTCGATTACACCGACAGCGAGCGAGTCAACTACTACTCGCGTGGATACGGCATCGATGCGATCCAGTTCGATGGCGCCACCGTCGCCCAGGGCACCAGCAGCGGCAGTTTCATCCAGCCCGATGTGGCCACGCTCGATCATGTCGAGGTGCTGCGTGGTGCCAGCGGCATGCTGCGCGGTTCCGGCAACCCATCCGGCACGGTGAACATGGTGCGCAAGCGCCCGACCCGTGAATTCCAGGGCTCGGCCAGTTATACGCTGGGCTCCTGGGATGCCAACCGCTACACCGCCGATATCTCCGGCCCGCTGACCGAGGGCGGCACGATTCGCGGCCGGGTGATCGCCGTGCACGATGACAAGGATTTCTTCCAGGACACCCGGATGGAGCGCAAGAACGTGCTCTATACGGTTCTGGCGGCTGACCTGGGCGAGGCAACCACCCTGACCGGCGGGCTGGAATATACCGAGCTGGATGCGACCGGCGCCTGGGGCAACCTGCCAGCCAACTTCGATGGGTCACCGCTACCCTTTTCCCGCGACACCTTCCTGGGCGCCAACTGGGCTCGCTGGGATCGCACCAACCTGCAATATTTCGCCCAGCTGGAACATGCCTTCGACAACGGCTGGAACCTGAACCTGAGCGGCAACCGCAGCCGTTTTGCCTACAAGGATCATGGTTTCCAGCAGACCAACCTGTCGCGTCCGTCCGCACCCCGTCCGGTGCCGACCAATCCGTACCTGTGGGATGTCACCTACAACTACAGCGACGGAGGCGGTCGCACCCTCTACAGCAACATCGGTGCGGTGCTCGACGGCCCTTTCCAGCTGTTCGGACGGGAGCACCATCTGACCCTCGGCGCGGAGTGGAACGAGGCGGATGCCATTGGCGTCGAGTCGGCATGGGGGTATCTGGCGTATGACGTGGATATCCGTAACTGGAATCCGTCGAGCATCGACTCGACGCCCCTGACTCGCCAGGTCAACCCGCAGACCGATACGCTCACCACGCAAAAGGCCGTCTATGCCACCTGGAACCTCTCGCTGGCCGATGCACTGACTGCGGCGATCGGTGCACGCCTGAACTGGTATGACTTCGAGAACCGCGCCAGTGCCACCGGCGATTACAAGGTGACCCGTGAGGTGGTGCCCTATGCGGCGCTGATCTACGACCTCACCGACAACCTCAGCGTCTACACCAGCTACACCGAAATCTTCAGCCCGCAGGCCGCCTACGATGCCGGGGGCGCACTGCTGGCGCCGATGACGGGCGAGGTCTATGAACTGGGCCTCAAGGGCGAATTCTACGAGGGGCGCCTGAACAGTTCGGTTTCGCTGTTTCGCACCAACCTGATCGGCAAGGCGCTCGACGACACCAGTTCGAACAACCCCTGTACGCCGTACTACACCACCGGCTACTGCAAGAGCGCGTCGGGCAAGAGCCGCGCCGAAGGTGTCGAGCTGGAGATTTCGGGGGAAGTGCTGCCGGGTTGGCAGGTCACCGGTGGCTATACCTACACCACCACCGAGTACCTGAAGGATACGGCTGCCAACGCGGGCAACGTGTTGCGCCCAACCGATCCGAAGCACCTGCTGCGGCTGTTCACCACCTATCGCCTGCCCGGTGCCTACTCGGCCTGGACCGTCGGCGGTGGCGTTCAGGCGCAGAGCGACATCTATGCCACCGGCACCTATCGGGGGATTGCCGCACGGGCCGAGCAGGGAGGATACGCCATCTACAATGCCATGCTCGGCTATCGCTTCGATGAGCACTATTCGCTGCAATTCAACGCCAACAACCTCTTCGACAAGTACTACTACGAGAAGATTGGCGCCACGGGCGTCAACTACTACTACGGCGAGCCGCGCAATTTCTCCCTGACCCTGCGCGGCGAGTTCTGATCCCACAGTGGCGAACCAGGAACACCGCCCAGGGGCGGTGTTCTTCCATCTGCAACATGCAAACCCTGAAGCGTGAGCGTCATGGCTTTTTCGCCATCTGGAGGAATCAAGCCTTGATCATGGCCGGATAGCGGGTCCAGAATCACATCATGTTTGCGGAGATGTCCGCCCGCTATAAGGATCGCCAATGTCCAAGCGTAGCCTCGATGCTTTGCGCCTTGCCCCCGAGTCACTGACCCGCCCTTTCTCCCCCGAGCAGTTCAACTTCACCAGCACCGACGATCTCGAGCCTTTCCGCGGTGTACTCGGCCAGGCCCGCGCAGTGGAAGCCCTGCAGTTCGGCGTGGCCATGCCGCGCCCCGGTTACAACGTGTTCGTCATGGGGGAACCGGGAACCGGGCGTTTCTCTTTCGTGCAGCGCTATCTCAAGGCTGAAGCCAAGCGCATGGAGACGCCGGCCGATCGCGTCTACGTCAATCACTTCGACGAGCCGCGCGAGCCTCGGGCGCTGGAACTGACGGCCGGTACGGCGAGTGAATTCATCGCCGACATCAGCCAGTTGATCGACAACCTGCTGGCGACCTTCCCGGCAGTGTTCGAGACCCCCACCTACCAGCAGAAGAAGAGCGCCATCGATCGCTCCTTCAACAAGCGCTATGACCAGGCGCTGGACGTGATCGAACGGTTGTCGCTGGAAAAGGGCATTGCTCTGTATCGTGACAGCACCAACATCGCCTTCACGCCCATGGCCGACGGCAAGGCGCTGGACGAAGCCGAATTCGCCCAGCTTCCGGAGGCCGAGCGCGAGCGTTTTCACGCCGATATCGCCCTGCTCGAGGAACGCCTCAACGAGGAGCTGGCCAGCCTGCCGCAGTGGAAGCGCGAGTCGAGCAACCTGCTGCGCCAGCTCAACGAAGAAACCATCACCGTCGCGCTGCAACCGTTGCTGGCACCGCTGTCGGAGAAATACGCGGAAAACGCCGGTGTGTGTGCCTATCTGCAAGCCATGCAGGTCAACCTGCTGAAGACCGCCGTCGAGCAACTGGTGGATGTGGACAAGGCCGACCCGCAATTGCGCAAGCTGCTCGAAGAGCTGTACTGCCCGAGCCTGGTGGTCGGTCACCACAGCCACGGCGGGGCGCCGGTGGTGTTCGAATCGCACCCGACCTACGACAACCTGTTCGGCCGTATCGAGTACAGCTCCGACCAGGGTGCGTTGTACACCAGCTACCGCCAGTTGCGCCCCGGTGCGCTGCATCGTGCCAATGGTGGCTATCTGGTGGTCGAGGCGGAGAAGCTGCTCGGTGAACCCTTCGTCTGGGAAGCGCTCAAGCGCGCCCTGCATTCGCGCCAGTTGAAGATGGAGTCGCCCCTGGGCGATCTCGGTCGCATCGCCACCGTCACGCTCAACCCGCAGGTCATCCCGCTGCAGCTCAAGGTGGTGATCATCGGTTCGCGTCAGCTCTATTACGCGTTGCAGGATGCCGATCCGGACTTTCAGGAGATGTTCCGCGTGCTGGTCGACTTCGACGAGGACATCCCGCTCGCCGAGGACAGCCTGGAGCAGTTCGCCCAGTTGATGAAGACGCGCACCTCGGAGGAGGGCATGGCGCCGCTGACCGGCGCTGCGGTGGCGCGCCTGGCGACCTACAGCGCGCGCCTGGCCGAACACCAGGGGCGTTTGTCGGCGCGCATCGGCGATCTGTTCCAACTGGTCAGCGAGGCGGATTTCATCCGCCACCTGGCCGGCGAGACACTGACCGACGTCGGTCACATCGAGCGTGCGCTCAAGGCCAAGGCCACCCGCACCGGGCGGGTTTCGGCGCGGATCATCGACGACATGCTGGCCGGCATCATCCTCATCGACACCAGTGGCGCCGCCGTCGGCAAGTGCAACGGCCTGACCGTGCTGGAGGTGGGCGACTCGGCCTTCGGTGTGCCGGCGCGGATTTCCGCCACCGTCTATCCGGGCGGTAGCGGCATCGTCGACATCGAGCGTGAGGTCAGCCTCGGTCAGCCGATCCACTCCAAGGGTGTGATGATCCTCACCGGTTTCCTGGGTAGCCGTTATGCGCAGGAATTTCCTCTGGAGATTTCCGCCAGCATCGCCCTGGAGCAATCCTACGGCTATGTCGACGGCGACAGCGCATCGCTCGGCGAGGTCTGCACGCTGATCTCGGCACTGTCGCGCACACCGCTCAAGCAGTGTTTCGCCATCACCGGTTCGATCAACCAGTTCGGCGAAGTGCAGGCGGTCGGCGGGGTCAACGAGAAGATCGAAGGCTTCTTCCGCCTGTGCCAGGCCCGTGGCCTGACTGGCGAGCAGGGCGTGATCATCCCGCATTCCAACGTGGCCAACCTGATGCTCGACGAGCGGGTGCTACAGGCCGTGAGAGATGGCCTGTTCAACGTCTACGCCGTGCGTCACGTGGACGAGGCGCTGAGTCTGCTGGTCGGCGAAGCTGCCGGCCATCCGGATGAGAAAGGGCGTTTCCCCAGAGGTAGCGTCAATGCCCGCGTAGTCGAGCGCTTGCGCGAGATCGCCGAGATCGGTCTGGAAGAAGAGGGCAAGAGCGCCGAGGTGACGAAGGCGCCCGAAGTCGTGAGCGAGGCCGCCAAGCCGACCAGGGCACCGCGTCGCAAGAAGGGCGAAGGCGAGGGCGCTGCGGGCTGATCAGAACTTGCACGATTGTCCCGGATCGCCCGGGACAGCTGTTGCGATCCTTTTGCTCACCTCTCATGCACAGAGTTATCCACAGGTTCTGGGGGTAACTCCGCTCTTCACAGTGGGATTGCTCGGGGTGTAGGCTGAAGCCTGGATTCCGCGAGGGTCGCCGTGATGTCGCGTAGCCTCTGCCTTACCCGCCAATGCCTGGGTCTGGTCACCCGCATCGAATGCCTGATTCGGCCTCTGGCAGGGGAAAACGGACGATGGACGCTGCTCTGCGCGGCCGGCATGTCTGATGCACAACCTTCTGCAATCAAGGTTCAAGGCCCATTCTACGGGCCTTCGGTTGCTGAGGATGTGCTTGCGGGCATCGCCGAAAGCCTGGCCCTGCAAGGCTATGTCGAGTGTTCCGAGCCGCCGATCTGGCATTTGCATCTGCTGGCTGAGTTGCGTCGTGTCAATGGCGAGCGGCAGGGTCTCGGTCGGCTGTTGCAGCGCCGTCCGGAGACCGACGGCCAGAGCTGAGCCAGCCTCGTTTCAGACGCTTTTCCAGTGCCATCGGCCAGCTCTTGACCTGGGGTTATCCACAGTACTTCAGGATACTTCTGCTGACACGGCCGGCTGGGTATACTCGCCGCCGTTTTGCTTCCACCTCTAGTGAGTTTTCCATGGAACGCTTTATCGAAAACGCGATGTACGCCTCGCGCTGGTTGCTGGCACCTATCTACTTCGGCCTGTCTCTGGGACTGCTGGCACTGGCCTTGAAATTCTTTCAGGAGGTCTTCCACATCCTGCCCAACGTTTTCGCGATGGCCGAGGCCGATCTGATCCTGGTGCTGTTGTCGCTGATCGACATGGCACTGGTAGGGGGCCTGCTGGTGATGGTGATGATCTCCGGGTACGAGAACTTCGTCTCGCAACTGGACATCGACGAGAGCAAGGAAAAGCTCAACTGGCTGGGCAAGATGGACTCCAGTTCGCTGAAGATGAAGGTGGCGGCCTCCATCGTGGCGATTTCCTCGATTCACCTGCTGCGTGTGTTCATGGATGCGCGCAACTACGAGACCAATCACCTGATGTGGTACGTGATCATCCACATGACCTTCGTGGCCTCGGCGTTCGCCATGGGCTACCTGGACAAGTTGACCAAGCACGACTGAGTCCTCTTCAGACCGCTCGTCCGCAAGGGGCGGGCGGTCGCTTCGTCGGGCTTGAGCTTTCCTGATCTTGTACAAGAATATACTTTGTATAATTTTTGTATGAGTTTACGGAGGCCCCGAATGAACCTGCCCGACCTGTCCATCCATGCCCAGGCTGGACGCATCGCCGAACTCAATCTGGTTTCTCTCGAAGGCGGCATCTACCTGCTGGAGGCCAGGATGGACGGTCGCGCTCATCCGCTGCTCGATAGCCACGGCGGTACGCTGAAGCTGCGCTCGGTCGAGCACGCCCGTGACGTGCTGCAAGACCTGCCGACCCTGCCGTTCTTCCTGGTACACACCTCGGTGCACGACGAGATGTGCGGGACGCCCTCGGTCGACAATGCCCTGAAGGTACCGATCAGCCTGCGCTCGAAATGGTCGTAGGGCCGTGTCGATCCGTCGACTGGTGCTGGTTCTGGGGGATCAGCTCTCGTTGCAACTGTCTTCCCTGCAGGCGCTGGATCCCGAGCGTGACCGGGTGCTGCTGGCCGAGGTGATGGAAGAGGCCAGCCATGTTCTGCATCACCCGAAGAAGATCGCCCTGATCTTCAGTGCCATGCGTCACTTCGCCGAGCGACTGCGGGCGGCAGGTGTGCGTGTGCAGTACGTGAAGCTCGATGATCCGCACAACAGTGGTTCCCTGCACGGAGAACTTGCACGCTGGACGCAGCACCTGAACCCGCAGGAAGTGCATCTTTGCGAGTGCGGCGACTGGCGGCTGGAGCAGTCGCTGCGGCATTGCGGGGTACCCATTCAGTGGCACGCCGACAGCCGGTTTCTATGCAGCCGCGAAGGCTTTGCCGAATGGGCCGGGGGCGCAAGCAACTGCGCATGGAGTTCTTCTATCGGGAAATGCGCAGAGTCAGCGGCTTGCTGCTGAGCCCGGACGGCAGCCCGGAAGGCGGTGCCTGGAACTTCGATGCGGACAATCGCAAGGCCCTGCCCAAGGGCGTGCGCCCGCCAGTGCCGCTGCGCATCGAACCGGATGCGATCACGCACGAGGTGCTGGTGCTGGTGCGGCAGCGGTTCGCTGGGCATTACGGCAGCCTGGAGGGCTTCGATTACCCGGTGACTGCCGAGCAGGCCGAACGGCTCTGGCAACACTTCCTTGGCAACGGCCTGGCCGACTTCGGTGACTATCAGGACGCCATGGCCAGCGGCGAGCCCTTTCTCTTTCATTCGCGCATCAGCGCCGCGCTGAACATTGGCCTGCTGGATCTGCGCCGGCTGTGCGAGGACGTCGAGGCGGCCTACCGCAGCGGGCGTGTGCCGCTGAATGCGGCCGAGGGGTTCATCCGTCAGTTGATCGGCTGGCGCGAATACGTGCGCGGTATCTACTGGCTGCGCATGCCCGACTATGCCGAGGGCAATGCGTTCGGCAACCGTCGCAGCCTGCCCGAGTTCTACTGGAGCGGGCAGACACGCATGGCCTGCATGCGCCAGGCCATCGGCCAGACGCTCGAACATGCCTATGCGCACCACATTCAGCGCCTGATGGTCACCGGCAATTTCGCCCTGCTGGCCGGCATCGCGCCCAAGGCGATCTGCGACTGGTATCTGGCCGTGTACATGGATGCCTTCGACTGGGTCGAACTGCCCAATACCCTGGGCATGGTGATGCATGCCGATGGCGGTTACCTGGGCTCCAAGCCTTACTGCGCCAGTGGCCAGTACATCAGGCGCATGTCCGACCACTGCCAGGGGTGCAGCTACAGGGTGAACGAAAGCACGGGTGAGTCGGCCTGCCCGTTCAATGCACTGTACTGGCATTTCCTCATGCGTCACCGCGAGCGCCTGGAGCGCAATCCGCGCCTGGGGATGGTCTATCGCAACCTGGCACGCATGGATGACGCCAGGCAGCAGGCGCTCTGGAACTGGGGCGAGCGCCTGCTGGCGCGGCTGGATGCCGGAGAGTCGTTGTGAAGAAAAGCCAACTGCCGGTGAAGACCTGCGCCAGGTGCGGTCTGCCTTTCACCTGGCGCCGGAAGTGGGCGCGTTGCTGGGACGACGTGCGCTACTGCTCCGAACGCTGCCGGCGAACCCGCTGACCCGGCCATGCGTGACCGGCCGCCCTGTCCGCCGGTCACGCATGGCTGCAGCTCAGACCTGAAAGCGCGCCACCATGCCCTGCAGGTTGGCGGCCAGATTCGAGAGGGCTCGGCTGGCGGTGCTGGTCTGCTCGGAACCGGCGGAGTTCTGCAGCGACAGGTCGCGGATGTTGATCAGGTTGCGATCGACCTCGCGGGCGACATGGGCCTGCTCTTCGGTGGCGCTGGCGATCACCAGGTTGCGGTCGCCGATGTCGCTGATCGACTGGATGATCTGTTGCAGCGCCGTGCCTGCTCCCTGCGCGATTTCCAGCGTCTGCTTGGCCAGGCCGTTACTCGACTCCATGTCGCGTACCGCCTGTTCGGTATCGCTCTGCACGGCACCGATCATGCTCTCGATCTCGCGGGTGGACTGCCCGGTCTTGTGTGCCAGGGCGCGAACCTCGTCTGCCACCACTGCGAAGCCGCGACCGGCTTCACCGGCGCGTGCGGCTTCGATGGCGGCGTTCAGGGCCAGCAGGTTGGTCTGCTCGGCGATGCTGCGAATCACCTCGAGCACCTGGCTGATGCCGCGAATCTTGCCGGCCAGTTGGCCAAAGTTGTTCGAGGTACTGTCGACATTGCCGGCCAGTTGGTTGATCGACGACAGCGTCTGGGTGATGCGTTCGCTGCCGTGGTGGGCGATGCGCCCTGATTCGCTGGAGCTTTCCGAGGCACTGGCGGCGTTGCGCGCCACTTCGTCCACGGCGCTGCTCATCTCGGTCACGGCCGTGGCTGCCTGATCGATCTCCAGGTTCTGCTGATGGAGGTTGCGAGCGCTGGCATCGGTGACCGTGGTCAGTTGTTCGGCGGCCGAAGCCAGTTGGTTCGAGGCATCGGCGATCTGCTCGATGGTGCCGCGCAGGTTGCCCTGCATGCTGTTGAGCGCCTGCAGCAACCTGGCCGGTTCGTCGTTGCCACGGGTATCGATGCTCAGGGTCAGGTTGCCACCGGCGACCGAGTCGGCGACCTGTATGGCTTCGGCCAGTGGCCTGACGATGCTGCGGGTGAGTACTGTGGCGAGTATCACGGTGGAGATGGCCGACAGAACCATCACCAGCAAGGTGCCGCGCATGGCCTGGACGTAGACCTCACTGGATGCCTTGGCCGCCTGGTCAGCACCCTGGCGATTCTGTGCGATCAGGTCGTTGAGTGCATTGACCATCTCATCGGCATGCTGGCTCAGGCCGTGGCTGACCTGGGCCACGGCAGCCTGGTGATCGCCGTCTTGCTGCAAGCGCACCACATGCGCCTGCAACTCCAGGTAGTCGCGCTCGGCCTTCTTGAAGGTTTCGTAAAGCGTCTGCTCGGTCGGGGAGCTGATCATCGGTTCGTACAGGCGCTGCGAGCGGCTCAGGTCGTCACGCAACTGCTGGGCCTTAGCAAGGTTGTCACGCAACTGCTCCTGATCCTCGTTGAGCAGCATGCGCAGGGTCAATGCCCGCAGTCGCAGCGCATCACGCGAGATATCGCTGAGGGCGTTGAGGCTGGGTACCCAGTTGCTTTCTATCTCGTTGGAGCGGTCATGCATGCTGTTCATCTGCAGCAGCGCGAAGCCGCCGAGGACGAAGACCAGCAGTGCGATGAAGCCAAATCCTATTGCGGCTCTGGGGGCTATGGATATGGATCTGAAGTTCATTGTGGCAGTACTCGCGGAGTAAGAGGATGTTTCACGGGGGCAGGCAGCACAGCGAATGATCTGGGTCGCTCAGTCTTCTTGCGGACAATCGCTGAGTGCGCTCTGGAGGGCTTCGATCTGCTCGTACAGGCCCTCGATGAGCGTCACCAGAGCGGGGTCGAAATGCTTGCCGGCCTGTTCGCGGAGGTAGCCTTGTGCTTTCTCTCTTGGCCAGGCGGCCTTGTATGGGCGTGGCATGCGCAGGGCGTCATAGACATCGCAGAGCGCGACGATGCGTGCCGACAGTGGAATCTGCTCGCCGCTCAGCCCCTTGGGGTAGCCACTGCCATCCCATTTTTCATGGTGGTAGAGCGCAATATCGGCGGCCATGTGGGTCAGCGCCGAGGGGTGTTCGTCATGGAGAATCGAATAGCCGATCTGCGGGTGCTCCTGCATGGTCTGCCGCTCCTGCTCGGTCAGTTGGCCGGGTTTGAGCAGGATATGGTCGGCGATGCCGATCTTGCCGACATCGTGCATGGGGGCCGCCTGACGTATCAGTTCGACCCATTCGTCCTCCATGCCCATCGCTCTGGCGATCAAGGCGGCTGACTCGCCAATGCGGGTGATGTGGTTGCCGGTTTCGCTGTCGCGATAGCCCGCCGCACGGGTCAGGGTGCGCATCAGCGCGCCATGGCTGTGGTTGAGTTGGGCGGTGCGCTCGCGCACCTTCTGTTCCAGAGTCTGATTGGCGGTTTGCAAATCCTGGCTGGCACGACTCAGTTGCAGGTTGTTGCGCACGCGCAGGATGACCTCGGGCAGGTCTATCGGCTTGCTCAGGTAGTCGTTGGCACCCAGTTCCAGCCCGGTGCGACGACTCACGGTATCGCTCAGGGCAGTAATGATGATCACCGGGCTGGCGCTACGATCCCGGCCGGCCAGGCAGCGGAGGATTTCGAAGCCATTGGGTGGCGGCATGTCGAGATCGAGCAACAGCAGGTTCCAGGGGTTGTGCTGTAGCCATTCGAGGGCGGCTGCCGAGTCGGAGAAGCTGATGGTGTTACGCAGACCGAAAGCCTTGAGGCTGGATTCGAGCAGGCGATTGTTGGCGACGACATCATCGACGATGACCACGCGCGATTGGTGAAAGTCCTTCGATAGCATCATCAAGCTCCTTCTGAATCGTGAGCCAGGTCGTGGATCAGTTGGTGCAACTCCACCGGATCGATTGGCACGGCGAGCAGGGCGCTGGCGCCGAGACCGATCAGTTCTTCGACCTGATCGGGGCGGCACAGCAGAATGATGGGCAGGCCGGCGAACTGCGGCTTGCGGTGCACTTCGTGCAGGACGTCGTGGCCATCGCGCTCTTGCAGATCGATGCTGAGCAGCAGCGCGTCGGGCGGGCTCGATAGCAACGCGTCGAGCAGGTGCTGGCCATTGTCGAACTGTTCGAGCGAGACGTCCGTAAGTGCCTGCTGCACGGTCGCGCGGTTCTGCGCGTCGCAGTCGGCGTGATAGACGCGAATCGGCGCAGCCGGGCTTGCCGTATCGAGCACATCGGGCGTGGTTCGATGGCGTGGCAGCTCGATCCAGAAGCAGCTTCCCACGCCTGCCTCGCTGTGCAGATCCATCTGACCATTCATCAGCACCGCGTATTCCTTGCACAGGGACAAGCCGATACCGGTGCCCTGAATGGCCGTATTCTCCTGGCCAAGCCTCTGGAACGGCTCGAACAGCAAGGGTTGCAGCGCCTCGGCAATACCGATGCCGGTATCGCTCACGCTGAGGCGAACCCTGTCGTCCGTTTCGGTGCATTGCAGCTCGATACTGCCCTGGGGGGTGTACTTGATGGCGTTGGAGAGCAGGTTGAGCAACACCTGGCGCAGGCGTCGCGGATCGGCCATGACCAGCAGCGAACCGGTTGGCAGCAGGAGCTTCAGCTTCAGGCCATGGGCACTGACTTCCGGCTCGACCAGTTCGGCGCATTCGCGCATCAGGGCAACCGCGTCGACGGGTTGTAGCTCCAGGCGTGGACGGTCACTCTGCAATTGCGACCAGTCGAGAATGTCTCCGACCAGTTGATTGAGGTGGCGGCTGGCCAGGAGGATTTCTTCCAGATAGTCCTCCTGGCCACTGCTGCTCTGTACCGGACTCTTCATCCGCATCAGTTGGGCGAAGCCTTGAATGGCGTTGAGCGGCGTGCGCAGTTCATGACTCATGCTGGCAATGAACGTGCTCTTGGCCTGGCTGGCTTCCTGGGCTTCCAGGCTGGCGCGCTGCAACTGGCTGGAGCTGCGTTGCAGCTGTTCACCCATGAGTTGCACGTCGGCGATTATGTTTTCGAGCTCGGCGATCTCGCTCCGAGGCCTGGGGGGATGCAGGTTACCTTTGCCGATCGCCTGCAACATGGCCGCGATTCCAGTGATCGGCGCCTTGAGCTTGTCGCTCAGGTTACGCGTACGACCCCACATGACGCCGAAGAACAGCAGATAGAACAGCACCAGCCCGGCGATCAGCAGATAGCCGATATTGCGGTAGTGGCTGGCCAGGGCATTGGTCTGGCTGAACACCGCTGCTTCATCGACCACTGTGAGCAGATGCCAGTCGGTTGCCGGAATGGTGGCCCAGGCCACCAGGTGAGGGCGGCCGTTCAACGGCATGGAGAGCACGCCGCTGTCGTCCCTGGCAATGGCCTCGGCCAGGTTTGCGGTATCGGCGCGTTTGCGCAGGTTGAAGTCCTCGGGTTTGAACAGCTCCGAGCTGATTGCCTCGTCGTAGGAGTGGGTGGTCAGCTCGTCCAGGCCAAAATCGTCTTCGCCGGCGGGGGCAGAGCCATGATGTTCATGTCGTGGCTGACGATCAGCGTGTAGCCGTTCCATGGCACGATCAGTTGCTGGATATGCTCGAGCAACTTGTCGACCGTGATGTCCAGACCGACCACACCTTCGAGGAAGTCGTCGCGAAACACCGGAGCGATGGCCGACAGCATCCAGCCCTGGCCTGCCGGGTCGAGGTAGACGTCGGTCCAGGCGACTTGACGCTGCGGGTTATGGGCGGGGGTGGCGAGGTAATAGAAGTTGTAGTCGGGGATGACCATGTTGTGCGGGTACTGATTCAGCGTGTCGAACCAGGGGTAGATGCGGTTGTAGTTGTCCCAGCTGTTGAAGTAGATGCTGGCGATCAGCGGGTTGTGCCGGGCGGTCTCACGCATGAACGGGTCGAGATGAGCCAGGCGTGCGACCTTGGTCAGATCCTGTTGCGGCAGCGGTGTGGCGGCGGAGTAGAACGACGCCGCATTGCCATCATCCTGCGCGCTGTAGCGGACGCCGCCGGGGCTGCTGGCCAGGACGGCCGGCTCGACCGGGTGATCATCGAGCAGGGCTTCCCGGGCAAGGACGGCGTAGGTGGCTGTCAGTTGAGCGATATGGCTGAGTTCGCCGCGTATCAGGTTGGCTTCTTGGGAGGCCGAGGTCTGCAGGTCGTTCAGGGCCATTTCCCGCAGATGATTGACCTGGGCGTCGCGGATCGAAACGTTGGTCAACAGATAGACACTGATCAGCACCATCTCCACCAGGATCAGTGGAATCAGTGCCGTTTGTACGAAAGCGCGCCATATCCAGGTCCGAAGACTGACTTTGCTGCCCTTTTGCACGAAGCACGCTCCTGGCCGCAGGGGCTGGAACAAATTAATGGCTATATGATGGCTCAACTTTTATTAAGTGAACCTTAGCTGAAGGTAGTAGGTGTTGTGTCAGATCAACAGGCGAAGGACGGACAGCACGCTCGGCCCAGGGCCGTTCTGTGCTAGTCTGGCCGGCCTTTTTGCAGCCCCAAGCGGAGCCTTTCATGTCCGAATTCAACTTCAGCCCCGATCTGTCCTCCGACGAGGGCCGCGTCAGTTACGGCATCGGTCGTCAACTTGGCGGCCAATTGCGCGACAACCCGCCGCCCGGCGTCGATCTGCTGGCCATTCTCGCGGGGCTGACCGATGCATTCGGTGGCCAGGCCAGTCGTGTTTCCGAGGCCGAGCTGGGGGCCAGTTTCAAGGTGATTCGTGAAGTGATGCAGGCTGAAGCCGCTGCCAAGGCCGAGGCGGCTGCTGGCGAAGGGCGTGCCTATCTGGTGGAGAACGCCAGGCGCGAAGGGATTACCGTGCTGCCGTCCGGCCTGCAATATGAAGTGCTGGTAGCAGGCGAGGGTGCCAAACCGTCGGCTGAAGACCATGTGCGTACCCACTATCACGGCACCCTGATCGACGGCACCGTGTTCGACAGCTCCTACGAGCGCGGCCAGCCGGCGGAATTCCCCGTTGGTGGCGTGATCGCCGGTTGGGTCGAAGCCCTGCAACTGATGGGTACCGGCAGCAAATGGCGTCTGCACGTTCCGAGCGAACTGGCCTACGGTGCCCAGGGCGTCGGCAGCATCCCGCCGCACAGCGTGCTGGTATTCGATGTCGAGCTGCTCGACATTCTGTAAGAGATCGCGGTGTCGGTGCGCGCTACCTGAGAGGCCCCGCGCCACCCTACAGAACGGGGCGCCCTGGTGACAGGGCGCCCCGTTTGCGTTTCTCCAGGTAGGGTGCGCTGTGCGCACCGGGTAATGGCGAATATCCGTCCATGCTCCCCGCGAGCATTTCAGGGTCGC
The DNA here is from genome assembly GCA_045291465.1 of Ectopseudomonas oleovorans. Lineage (GTDB taxonomy): Bacteria > Pseudomonadota > Gammaproteobacteria > Pseudomonadales > Pseudomonadaceae > Aquipseudomonas > Aquipseudomonas oleovorans_B. The sequence goes on from CP152345.1 coordinate 1,910,608, forward strand.
AGGGCTCGCGCGTAGCAGTAGAGAAACAGGCTGCGCACCAGTTCCTTGAGCACCCCCGGCTCGCTGGAGCTGAGTTCGTGCAGATCCAGGTCGCCCTGGTTGCGCAGTTCGTTCAGCGCCTCTTCTCCGAGCATCGCGCAGACTTCGCCGGTCTCGCGATTGAGGATACGCAGATAGGGATGCGGGCGATCCAGCCAGGCATCGATCAGGTAAGTCATGGCATGTCTCCTTGGCCGTTTTTACGTAACTGAGAATAATTCCTATTACGTAAATAGCAAGGATTAATTGCGACCTTCTGTCGTTTCCAGGCGTGGAGAGGGACGGCCGGTAGGGAGTCGTGAGGTCGCCCAGGTTATGCGCACCGTCTCTTTTACTTCGCAGAGACGGTGCGCATGGCGCACCCTACGGGGTCATCAGTGGCTGGGGGCGGGCCGTGTCTGTTCCTGCGGCTGTGCATCCGGTTTGGCCAGCAGGCTGTAGACGCATGGCAGGACGAACAGGGTGAAGGCCGTGCCGACGCTCATGCCGGTGGCGATTACCAGGCCGATGTCGAAGCGGCTCACTGCACCGGCACCGGTGGCGAGGATCAGCGGCACCATGCCGAACACCATGGCCGCAGTGGTCATCAGTACCGGGCGCAGGCGAATGGCGGCGGCTTCCTCGATGGCTTCGCGCACCGCCAGGCCTTTCTCGCGGCGCAGTTGGTTGGCGAACTCGACGATGAGGATGCCGTGCTTGCTGATCAGCCCGATCAGTGTCACCAGACCCACCTGGGTGTAGATGTTCATGGTCGAGAAACCGAGGAAGATCGGAATCAGCGCACCGCAGATCGACAGCGGTACGGTCACCAGGATCACCAGCGGATCGCGGAAGCTCTCGAACTGCGCCGCCAGTACCAGGAAGATGATCGCCAGGGCCAGGCCGAAGGTGAGGAACAGCGCACTGCCTTCCTGCACGTACTGGCGCGAAGCGCCGGCATAGTCGTAGCTGTAGCCGCGCGGCGCTTCTTCCTGGGTGATCTGGGTCACGGTGGCGATGGCTTCACCCATGCTGGTGATCGGGAAGCCCTGGATGATCACCGAGTTGAGCTGCTGGAACTGGTTGAGCCGGGTCGGCCGCGCCCGGTCGCTGATGCTGATCAGCGTGCTCAGCGGCACCATCTGGCCGCTTTCACTGCGTACGTAGTAGCTGTCGAGCCAGCCCGGATTGTCACGGTAGGCACGCTCCACCTGGGCGATCACCTTGTAGCTGCGACCGTCGATGGTAAAACGATTGATCTCGCCCTCGCCGAGCAGGCTGGCCAGGGTGCTGCCCAGATCCTCCATGGACACGCCCATCTGTGCGGCTTTCTCGCGGTCGATGTCGACGACGATTTCCGGCTTGTCGAAGGCCAGGTCGATATCCAGGAAGGCGAACTTGCCCGACTCCTGGGCACGTGCCTTGACCCGTTCGGCCACCTGCAGCAGCGACTCGTAGTCGTTGGGCGTATTGATCACGAACTGGAACGGCAGACCCTCACCAGTGCCAGGCAGCGATGGCAGGTTGAAGCCGAATATCTGCAGGCCGGGAATCTGGTTGAGCTTGGCCTGCACCTCCGGGAGGATTTCCATCTGCGTGCGCGAGCGCTGATCCCAGGGGGTCAGCAGAAAGCCGCCGATACCTGATTGCACGCCATTGAAACCGTTGATCTGGAACGACGAGTAGTACTCGGGGAAGCTCTTGAAGATTTCCACGAACTGGTCGGTGTAGGCGTTGATGTAGTCCAGGTTGGTCGGCTGTGGCGACTGGGTCATCATGAACACGATGCCCTGGTCTTCCTCGGGGGCCAGTTCGCTCTGGGTGAAGGACAGCAGCACCGGGATCAGCAGCATCACGATCACGCCGAACACCACCACCACCGGGCGGGTGTTGAGGGTGCCGTGCAGAGCCTTCTGGTAGCGCGTCTTGAGCTTGTCGAAGATGACGTCCAGGCGGTGCGCCAGGCCCGAGGGGTTTTCCTCGTGGCGCAGCAGTTTGGCGCACATCATCGGCGACAGGGTCAGGGCGACGATGCCGGAGATGATCACCGCGCCGGCCAGGGTCAGGGCGAATTCCTTGAACAGCGCACCGGTCAGGCCTTCGAGGAAACCGATGGGGGCGTACACGGCGGCCAGGGTGATGGTCATCGAGATCACCGGTACGGCGATCTCGCGGGCGCCTTCGATGGCGGCATCGAAGGGGGTCTTGCCTTCCTCGATATGGCGGTGGATGTTCTCCACCACGACGATGGCGTCGTCCACCACCAGGCCGATGGCCAGCACCATGGCCAGCAGCGTCAGCAGATTGATCGAATAGCCCATCAGCTGCATGAAGAACAGTACGCCGATCATCGACAGCGGAATGGTGATCACCGGAATCAGCACCGAGCGGAACGCGCCGAGGAACAGGAACACCACCACGATGACGATCAGCACCGCCTCGATCAGAGTCTTGACCACTTCGTCGATGGAGGCCTGGATGAACTCGGTGGCGTCATAGGCGATGGCCACCTTGAGGTTCGGTGGCAGTTGCGCCTCCAGATCCGGCAATGCCGCGCGCACGTGCTTGATCACGTCCAGCGGGTTGGCGCTCGGTGTGCCCTTGATGGCGATGTATACCGAGGGGATGCCGTCGAAGGAGCTGATCGAGTTGTAGTTCTCCGCGCCCATTTCCACGCGGGCGATGTCACGCACCTGTACACGGGTGTCGCCGACGGTCTTGACCGGAATAGCGCCGAAGGCCTCGGCCGATTTCAGGTCGGTGCTGGCGTTGATGCTGGTGACCACGTACTGGCCCTTCACCTCGCCGGCGGCGGAGAGGAAGTTGTACTTGCGCACCGCGTCGTTGAGGTCGCCGGCAGTGACGCCGTAGGCGGCCATCTTCACCGGATCCAGCCACAGGCGCATGGCGAATACCTGGTTGCCGAGAATCTGCGCTTCGGCCATGCCGGGCAGGGTGGCCAGCTTGGGCTGGATGACGCGCGACAGGTAGTCGGTGATCTGCGGGTTGGACAGCTCGTCGCTGTAGAAGCTGACGTACATCAGTGCCGAGGCATCGGCTGCTTCCTTGGACAGCACCGGGTCTTCGGCGTTTTGCGGCAACTGGTTCTTCACCTCGTTGGCCTTGGCCAGCAACTCGGTGAACAGGCGGTCGGTATTGGCGCCGATGCGCGCGTAGATGGAGATGGTCGACAGGTTCTGCTGGCTCGACGACGTCATGTAGTCGATGCCTTCCGCGCTGGCCAGGCTCTGCTGCAACGGTTGGGTGATGTAGCCCTGGATGGTCTCGGCATTGGCCCCCGGGTAGGCGGTAGTGACCGTGATCAGGGCGTTTTCCATCTGCGGATACTGGCGGATGACCAGCTTGCTGAACGCCTGGATACCGAGCAGGACGATCAACAGGCTGACCACGGTGGCCAGCACGGGACGACGGATGAACGGATCGGTGAAAGCCATGATGATTTCCTTGGCTGTTGCTGCCCGAGGCAGCCGCTATCCGGCGGCTGCCTCGGGACTTGTCAGTTGGGGCTCGCTTCGGCGCTGTCGGGCTGCACCGGATCGTCGACGATGGCGACGTGGGAGCCGTTGTCCAGCTTCAACTGGCCGGAGGTGACCACCCGTTCGCCGGCTTTCAGGCCCTTGAGGATCACCACGCGACCCTCGCGGCGCTCGCCGGTCTCGACGAAACGGCGCTCGACGGCCAATTGCGTCTTGCCGTCCGCGTCCTTGACCACCTCACCCTTGTCATCCTTCTTCTCGCCGATCACATAGACCGAATTGCCGTACAGGGTGTAGGTGATGGCGGTTTCCGGCACGGTGATCACCTGCTCCTCGCTGGGCAGCAGCACCTGCAGGTTGGCGAACATGCCGGGCAGCAGCTTCTCGTCGGGGTTGTTCAGGGTGGCGCGCACCTGCAGGTTGCGGGTTTCGTTCTCCACCTTGGGATTGAGCGCGGCGATCTGCCCTTCGAAGGTTTCGCCCGGGTAGGCGGCTACGCTGACCAGTACACGCTGGCCGATGGCCAGGCGTGGGGCCTGCTGTTCCGGCAGGAAGAAGTCCACGTGCAGGCGCGACAGGTCTTGCAGGGTGGCGATGGTGGCGCCGGGGGACAGGTAGTTGCCCGGATCGACCTGGCGAATGCCGATGGTGCCGGCGAAAGGCGCGTTGATACGCTTCTTGTCCAGTTGCGCCTTGAGCTGGGCGACGCTGGCGGTGGCCTTCTGCAGGGTCGAGGCGAGGCGGTCGAACTCGCTCTTGGAGATGTTCGAACGGCTGACCAGGCTGCGCCCGCGCTCGTACTCGATCTGCGCCAGGCTGCGCTCGGCTTCGGCGGTCGCCAGGCTGGCGCGCTCCACTTCGCTGTCGAGTTGCACCAGCGGCTGGCCGAGGGTGACCTTCTGTCCGGATTCGAACAGCACTTCACGCACGATACCGTCCACCTCGGCCGCCAGATCCACCCCCTGGAAGGCCTTGAGCGTACCGATGGCCGGCAGCCGCCCTTGCCAGGGCTGCTGCGCAGCGGTCGCGGCAGACACACTGATGGCCGGCTGCGGGGCCGAGAACATCTGGATCTGCTGGTAGATGGAGAAACCTTTGTAGGCAGCGAGGGCGAGTACCACGAGCAGTACCACACCGAGCATGATGAGCATGCGACGGAGCAACATATTCCGTTTCCTTGGCAAGCAGAGAGAGGGCCTGGGAATAGGCAAGAGAGGCACCTTAGTGCCAGAAATCTCCGCTGTCAAAGTGTCTCGCTGGCGCGCCCCGGCACCTCCCTGTGCGCAGTTCGTGCGGGCTTCAGGAGCCCAGGCGGCGGGTCACCTCGCCCAGCTCGCCGGAGAGCTGATGCAGGGTACTGCTGGCTGACTGGGTGCGCTCGACGTTGTCCTGATTGGCGCTGGCGATGGCGGTCAGTTCGGTGAGGTTGCGCGAGATGTCCTCGGCCACCGAGGTCTGCTCTTCGGCGGCCGTGGCGATCTGCCTGTTCATGTCGCGTATGGCCTCCACCGCCGTGGTGATGCGCTGCAGCATGGCACCGGCCTCGGTGACCTGGGTGACCCCTTGCTCGCTGCGCTGCTGGCCGCTTTCGATGGCCCGCACGGCATTCAATGCGCCGGTCTGCACGGTATCGATGATCTGATTGATCTCGGCGGTGGACTCGGCGGTACGCTGGGCCAGATGTCGCACTTCATCGGCGACCACGGCGAAGCCGCGACCCTGCTCACCGGCACGGGCCGCTTCGATGGCGGCGTTGAGGGCCAGCAGGTTGGTCTGTTCGGCGATCCCACGGATCACTTCCAGCACCTTGCCAATGCGCCCGCTGTCGCTTTCCAGGCGCCGGATCACCTCTGCGGTATTGGCGATCTCGCCACGGATATCGGTGATGGTTGCGATGGTGGATTGCATCACGGCGCCTCCCTGACGTGCCGAATCATCGGCGTCATTGGCTGCCTGAGCGGCATCGGCGGCGTGGCGTGCCACCTCCTGCGCGGTCGCGGACATTTCATGCATGGCCGTGGCGACCTGATCGGTCCGCTCGAACTGCTCGTTCACGCCCTCGGTCATGCGCGAGGCAATGGCGTTCAGTTCGTTGCTGGCATTGTCGAGGTTGTGGGTGCTGTGATGCAGGCGTTCGGTGGTGCTGGCGAGGAAGTCACGCAGGGTGTTGGCGGCACGCGCCAGCAGACCCAGCTCGTCCCGGCGGCTGCTGTCCACACGCTGGCCGAACTGGCCATGGCTGAGCTGATCGACATGGCCGATCAGATGACGAATGGGAATGATCAGGTTGCGATTGACCAGCCACAGGCTGAACACCGCGATCACCAGCGCTGCGGCGAGCATCAGCAGGGTGCCGTTGAAAATGGTACGGGCGGCGCTGGCGTTGATCTGGTCGGCGCGGACAAGGCTCTGCTGGTGCAGGTGCTCGACCAGCGCGCTCAGTTGCTCGCTGGTGGCGCGATCGATGCCTTTGACGGCTTCGTCTCCGGCCTTGGGGTCGGCGCCCGATGCGACGAAGGCGTCACGGCCCTTGCGGTAGTTGCTGCCGAGTGTCTGGTGTTCGCCGCGCAGTCGCTCGACCTGAGCCCTGAGCGCGGGGTCAGCCGAGGTGACCTGGGTCAACTGGCTCAGAATCTCCTGCACCTTGCGTTCCTGGGTTTCGAACTGGCCCCAGTAACGTTGCAGGTTGGCGCTGTCCTGACCGCGCAGCAATACGTTCTTCCACTCCTGCACCTGGGTCTTGAACTCGACGTTGGCCGCGTCGATCAGCCGGGATGACTGCAGTGGGCCATCGAGCAGATCGCGATAGGACTGCATACCGCCGGAGAGGAAGCTGAAGCAGGCCAGAGCGGTGATCAGGATCAGTGCAAGACTGCCGCCGACCAGAGCGAGAATCTGCGCGCGCAGGGATTTTTGCAGAAACATGGGACGTGCCTCGGAGATGAAACCTTGAGGGCCAGCCTGACGTCCGTAGATGTCAGCCATATGGATGTCCCTGTCATCTGGCATTGCACCCGCCTGGATGGCTGGCCTGTGTAGTATAGGCAGTCCGAGGCTTGCTGGCAGCGGGCTAGTACACCGAATTTGGCCCGATTCGGGGGTGGCGCTGCCCCGGTCTCAAGAGCAACCGAATCTGTCGAGTGGTCACGCATGAGTCGAAAATCCAGAGATTCACAGGGGCGGGCCCCGACCCTGATCGAAGTGGCCAAGGTGGCGGGCGTTTCTCCCATCACCGTGTCTCGTGCGCTGGGCCGCCCGGAAGTGGTGACCGATGCCACCCGCAGGCGGGTTCTGGAAGCGGTGCGGGCGACCGGCTATGTTCCCAATCTTGCTGCCGGGGCGCTGGCGTCCAGTCGCAGTCGTCTGGTGGCGATATTCCTGCCGACCATCGCGAACTCCATCTTCGCCGACACCGTGCAGGCCCTGACCGATCACCTGGCAGCAGCGGGTTACCAGACCCTGCTCGGATTGACCGGCTACAGCGCCGAGCAGGAGGAGGGCTTGCTCGAGGCCGTGCTGGGGCGGCGCCCCGACGGCATCGTGCTGACCGGCACCGAACATACCCAGACCAGTCGAGAGCGGCTGACGCGTGTGGGGATTCCGGTGGTGGAGGCCTGGGATCTGTGCGAGCGTCCACTGGACATGCTGGTGGGCTTCTCCCATGAAGCAGTCGGCCGCAGCGTGGCCGCTTATCTGCTGGGCAAGGGGTATCGCCGGGTATCGGTGGTCGGTATTGACGATCCACGCGGCATGCGCCGTTATCGCAGCCTGGTCGAGGCACTGGCCGAGCAGGGTATCGGGCCGGTGGCGGCGCAGCTTCTGCCCGCTCCGGCGACCCTCGCGGTGGGCCGCGAGGGCTTGAGCCGCCTGTTGCAGGCCGGTGTGCTGGGTGATGTAGTGGTATGCAGTTCCGACACCGTCGCCCAGGGAGTCCTGGCCGAGGCTGCCAGCCGGGGTATTGCGGTGCCTCAGGCCCTGGCGGTGATGGGCTTCGGTGATCTGTCCAGCGCGGAGCATGCCCACCCAGCGCTTTCCACCGTTCGGGTCGACGGCGTGCGCATTGGCCAGGCCATTGCCGAAGCGCTGCTGGCGCGCATTGCCAATCCCGCGATGGCGCGCCACCCGCTGCGCCTGGATGTCGGCTTCGAACTCATCGAGCGCAGCAGCACCTGATCCATGTGGAGGAGCCCTGGGCCGAAAGACCGAATCGGGGCTTGAATGATTGCGCAATCATCATAGTCTGACTCGGGCTGTCTTCTTCGGCTGCCCATCGGTCAGGATTGATTGCGCAATCATCGAGGGCGGTCGACTTTCATCCCATCCCGAGGAGGCTTCATGAACGACAAGAACACCACCCCGCGCGCCGACGACGACCGTATTGCCTGGGTGCGCCTACGCTCGGTGGCATTGCCACTGGCCAACCCGATCAGCGATGCCAAGGTGCTCACCGGGCGGCAGAAGCCCATGACCGAGATCGCCATCCTGATCGCCGAGATCGAAACACGTGATGGCCATCAGGGGTTGGGGTTCAGCTATTCCAAGCGGGCCGGTGGGCCGGGTCAGTACGCGCACGCGCTGGAGGTGGTACCGAACCTGATCGGCGAGAACCCCAGCGACATTGCCAAGCTCTGGGACAAGCTGTGCTGGGCGGGGGCCTCGGTTGGCCGTAGTGGCCTGGCGACCCAGGCCATTGGTGCCTTCGATGTCGCCCTGTGGGATCTCAAGGCACGTCGGGCCGGGTTGTCGCTGGCGCGCCTGCTCGGTGCACAGCGTGACTCCGTACGCTGCTACAACACCTCCGGTGGTTTTCTGCATACACCTCTCGATCAACTGATGAAGAACACCGACATCTCCCGCGAGAAGGGTATCGGTGGCATCAAGCTGAAGGTTGGTCAGCCGGATTGGGCGCTTGACCTGCATCGCGTAGACACGGTGCGCAAGCACCTGGGCGACAGCTTCCCGTTGATGGTCGATGCCAACCAGCAGTGGGATCGCCCGACTGCCCGGCGCATGTGTCGTCGTCTCGAGGCTTTCGATCTGATCTGGATCGAGGAACCGCTGGACTGCTACGACGCCGAGGGGCATGCCGAGCTGGTGCGTCAGTTCGACACGCCGATCGCCACAGGCGAGATGCTCACCAGCCCGGCCGAACACTGGGAATTCATCCGTCAGCGTGCTGCAGACTTCCTCATGCCGGACGCACCGCGGGTCGGTGGCATCACCCCCTATCTGCGTGTCCAGACGCTGGCCGAGCAGGCCGGCATGACCCTGGCGCCGCACTTCGCCATGGAGTTGCACGTGCACCTGGCCGCGACTCATGTGCGTGAGCCCTGGGTCGAGCACTTCGAATGGCTGGAACCCTTGTTCAACGAACGTCTGGAAATTCGTGATGGGCGCATGCTGGTGCCCACGCTCCCCGGGCTCGGCCTGAGCCTGAGCGAACAGGTGGCCGCCTGGACGGTACAGCAGGCCGAGGTGGGTCAGCGCGCCTGATAGGTCGCTTCGGCGGACTGGCGCACGGCGTCGCGGACGGCCGCAAGGGCCGGGTTGTCGTTGTCGTCGCGCCAGACAAGGTGCAACTCGCTGCGCACGCCCGGTGGCATCGGCAGTTCGCGGAAGCGGACCTGCTCGAAGCGGATGGCGCTGGCGCTACGTGGCACCAGTGCCAATCCCATGCCGGCGTTGACCAGGGACACAATGGCCAGGGTCGACCCCAGCGTCTGCACGTACTCGGGCTGGATGCCGCTGCTGCGGAACAGGCCGGTGATCAGCTCGTTGAAGGGTTGCCAGGCGCCATGCGCATAAAGAATGAACGGTTGGCCGTGGAGTTGCTCCAGCTGAGGGGCCGCTGCGTGTACCAGCGGGTGCTCGGCGGGCGCGGCAAGGACGAAGGGCTCGCGTAGCAGGCATTCGCTGACCAGGCCGGGCTGCTGCAGCGGTGCCCGCACGATAGCCATGTCCACCCGCCGGGCCCGCAGGGCCTGCAATTGTTCGAAGGTGTTCATTTCCAGCAGGGTGATGTCCACGCCTGGCCGTCCCCTCCGGCTCTCGACCAGGGCACGGGGCAGAAAGTCGTACACCGCGCTGGCGACGAAGCTGATGGTCAGCGCGCCGTTTTCACCACTGGCCGCCAGACGTGCGCTCTGGGCGGCGCGGTGCGCCTGATCGAGCAATGCCTGGGCTTCGATGAAGAACGCCTTGCCGGCGGCCGTCAGTGCGACCGAGCGCGTGCTGCGGGTGAACAGGGGCACACCCAACTGATGCTCCAGCAACTGGATCTGCCGGCTCAATGGCGGCTGCGTCATGTGCAGGCGTTCGGCTGCACGATGGAAGTTCAGTTCGCTGGCCAGGGTGGTGAAACAGCGCAGTTGGGATAGCTCGAACACTGATTCAATCCAGGTATCAATCGAGTGGGAAACTAGATTAGACCTGTATCAATGGCAGCGTCCATCATCGTCTTGCCACACAGACTCGGACTGATGATGAACTTCGGCAGCCATACCCCTGATGCGCTTGAATGGAACGCTCGCACTGCGTCGTGCGATTCATGGTGGGCTGCACGGGCGCAGCGCCAGGCGGGAGAGTGGGGCGTGCTGCCAGGTGGCGTTAGGCAGGGAGGATTCCCCCCGCCGTGTCGGCGAGGGGAGAGGGGGCGGCGATCAGGTGCGCAGGATCTCGTTGATCGCACTGGGTTTCGGGCGCATTGCGCTGAACACCTGCCAGAGGATGAAGACCAGAGCCAGGGCCAGGAAGCTTCCGGAAATCGGGTTGGTGAAGAAGTCCAGGAAATTGCCATCCGACAGCATCAGGCCACGGCGCAGGTTGGTTTCCGCCATCGGCCCGAGAATGAAACCGATGATGAACGGAGCGGCTGGCATGCCGGCCTTGACGAAGGCGTAGCCGAGCAGACCGAAGCCAAGGATCGACCAGACGTCGAACAGGCGGCTGGACAGACCGAAGGCACCGACCACGCACAGCACCAGAATGATCGGCAGCAGGATGTGCTTGGGCACGTCGAGCAGCTTGACGAACAGGCGCAGGCCGTAGAACTCCATGAACAGCATCATGAAGGTCGCGACGATCAGGGCGGCGAAGATGGTGTACACCAGCGGGCCCTGACTGATGAACAGCAGCGGGCCGGGCTGGATGCCGTGGATCAGGAAACCGCCGAGCATGATCGCGGTGACGGTATCACCGGGGATGCCGAGGGTCATCAGCGGCATCATGGCGCCACCGATACCTGCGTTGTTGGCGGTTTCGCTGGCAACCACACCACCGATGTTGCCCTTGCCATAGGTGTGCCCGTCTTTCGCGCGTTTCTTGGCAATGATATAGGCCACCAGGTTGGAGGTGCCCGCACCGATGCCCGGCAGGATGCCGATACCCAGGCCGATCAGACCGGAGCGGCCGGCGTTGGGCAGTTGCTGGCGGAATTCCTTTAGCGAGAAACCGAAGCCCTTGATGTTCTTCATGTTCACCGAGCGCGCCTTGCCCTGCACGGCGTGACGACCGCTTTCCGCGAGCTTGATGATTTCGGCGACGGCGAACATGCCGATCATCACCGTGAGCATGGAGAAGCCGCCGTTGAGTTCGCTGAAATCGAAGGTGAAGCGGCGAATGGCTTCGACCGGTGCGATACCCACGGTGGACACGGCAAAGCCCAGGGCGCCGGCGAACAGACCCTTGACCATGGAGCCGGCGGACAGGGTGGCGATCAGGGTCAGGGAGAACACGGCGATGGCAAAATATTCGTGCGGGCCGAAACTCAGGGCCACCTTGGCCAGTTGCGGTGCGATGAACATCAGCGCAGCGATGCTGAACAGGGTGCCGAGAAAGGAGAACACGATACCGATCCCCAGCGCCTTGGCGCCGTAACCCTGTTCCATCAACGGGCCACCATCGAACACCGTGGCGATCGATGAAGGTGTCCCGGGGATTTTCAGCAGGATCGCCGAAATCAGCCCTCCGGACGTGGCGCCGATGAACAGCGCGACCAGCAGTGACAGGCCGGCTTGCGGCCCCATGGTGAAGGTCAGAGGAAGGCACAGTGCCACGGCCATGGTGGCGGACAGGCCGGGAACGGCGCCGAACACGATACCCACGGCCACGCCAATGGCCATGAGCAGCAGGATGTTCAGCGAGAAGACGGCTCCGAAGCCTTGCTGCAGTAATTCGAGCATGGTCGATCCTCAGAGGAAGTTGTTCAGCAGGCCGGCGGGCAGCATCAGGTCGAAAGCCTCGCGGAACAGCAGGAAGATGACGGCCGAGCAGACGATCGACGTCAGCAGGTAGGTCAGGTGTCTGGGTTTCTGCGTGACCGGAGTCAGTATCAGGAACTGCAGGTACAGATAGACCACCGTCATGATGGGGAAGCCGATGGGGCCCAGCAGGCCGATGTAACCGAGTATCAGACCCAGCGTCAGCAGGACTGTCCTGGGTTCGACGATGTCCTTCGGCGTTTCCTCGGTGGGGGCTTGCGGCAGGTCGTCGGCCAGTTGGCCGGGCTGCTCGGGAGCAGTGGTTCTGGTGGCGAGAGCGCTGAGCAGTTGCATCGCGCCCAGCAGGATCATCAGTCCGGCGAGCAGGCGCGGAACGGTGCCGGCGTCCACGCCGGCATGGCCAGGCAGTTGATAGGCCATCACCAGGTAGGCGAGACTGGCACCGATCATGGTGATACCGATGATCAGTTCTTTCTTTTTCGTCGTGGTGCTCATGTGAAACCTCGGAGGACGAGTGCGCAGCACCGGTCGGCGCGACCGGCCGATGCTGCGTCATGACTTACTTGCCTTGGCGCAGAGCATCCTTGAACTGCATGAAGTCCTCGCGCGTCTTGGCCAGGATCTGCTTGGCCTCTTCGGTGCCGTAGTAGGAAACCGGCTGCTTGAATTTCTTCAGGTCTTCGGCGTACTCCGGCTTCTCGCTGATCTGCTTCATGATGTCAGCCATCTTCTTGACGATGGCCGGATCGGTACCTTTGGGGAAGGCCACGACATAGGGCTTGTCCAGCGTGATGTTCAGGCCCTGTTCCTTGAGGGTCGGGATGTCGCCGAGCAACTCGTTGCGTTCGTCGTTGGGCTGACCCAGGGCAACCATCTGGCCACCGTTGACGTAGTCCTGTACCGCGCCGTAGCTGATCGCGCCCATGTCGAGGCGGCCGCCGAGCATGCCCACCACTCGGTCGGAAACCGTGCCGCCGTCGACCATCTTCAGCTTGATGCCGGCGAGTTTCTCCAGTTGCAGGCCCTGCACGTGGGAGAAGTTGCCCAGCTCGGTGCCGTAGGTGACGCTGCCCGGATTGGCCTTGGACTTCTCGATCAGGTCCTGCATGCTGGTTACGCCGGACTGCTTGGAGGCAACGAACACGGCACTCTTGTCGACGCCGGCGATGCAGGCGACGTCGAAGGTTTCGAAGCTGTCTTCGGTCAGGCCGGCGACTTCGTTGACGATCAGTTGACCCGGGTGGGTGAAGAGGATGGTATTGCCGTCCGCAGCGGCTCCCTTGACCTGTTCGGCAGCCAGGGTGCCACCCCCGCCGGCGACGTTGGTCACGACCATGTTCTTGCCGGTGATCTCGTTGAAGTACTTGGCCATCATGCGGGCGTTGAAGTCGGTATCGCCGCCGGGGTTGGCGATGACTACCACCTGCACCGGGCGTGTAGGCCATTTGACGTCGTCAGCGATGGCAGCGCAATGGCTGGTGATGGCTCCTGCACCGATCAAGGCAGAGAGTAGAGAGGCGCGGAAGATTTTTTCATTGGAATGCTCCGTGGGGATGAGGGCTGCGCTTGTCAGGCGCGGCCGAGGCTGGGACGTTTCGGGTCGTACTGCCAACCCGGAACCAGGTACTGCATGGCCATGGCGTCATCACGTGCGCCGCTGGCCACTTTCTTGTAGAGGTCATGAGCGGCCATGATCCGCTCCATGTCCGGTTCGATGCCGAGGCCCGGCCTGTCGCAGACGTTCACCTCGCCACCGACGATCCGCAGTGGTTCGCGGGTCAGGCGCTCGGTGCCCTCCTGCCAGATCCAGTGGGTATCGATGGCTGTGATGCGTCCCGGAACCGCAGCCGCGGCGTGGGTGAACATGGCCAGGGAAATGTCGAAATGGTTGTTGGAGTGCGAACCCCAGGTCAGGCCGAACTCTTCGCAGACCTGGCCGAGGCGCACGGCGCCCTGCATGGTCCAGAAGTGCGGGTCGGCCAGCGGGATGTCCACCGCCTCCAGGCGTAGCGAGTGCCCCATCTGCCGCCAGTCGGTGGCAACCATGTTGGTGGCCGTGGGGATGCCGGTGGCGCGTTTGAACTCGGCCATCACCTCGCGGCCGGAGTAGCCGTTTTCCGGGCCGCAGGGGTCTTCGGCGTAGGTCAGCACGTGGCCCTGGCCCTTGCACAGGGCGATGGCCTGATCCAGCGACCAGGCGCCGTTGGGGTCGAGGGTGACGCCGGCCTGAGGGAAGCGCGCCTTGATCGCGCGGATGGCGTCCATTTCGTCCTCGCCACGCATGACCCCGCCCTTGAGCTTGAAGTCGTTGAAGCCGTAACGGGCATGCGCGGCCTCGGCTAGACGGGCGATGGCCTCGGGCGTCATTGCCGACTGATGGCGCAGGTGATACCAGTCGTCGGCCGAGCCCTCGCCAGCGAGGTAGGACAGGTCGGTGCGCTGGCGCTCTCCTATATAGAAGAGGTAGGCGAGCATGGGCACGCTGTTGCGTTGCTGGCCGCTGCCGAGCAGTTCGGCGACGGGCACGCCCAGGTGCTGGCCGAGCAGGTCGAGCAGGGCGGCTTCGACGGCGGTGATCACGTTGTCCAGCCGCAGGTTGATCTCGTGCGGCTGTTTCAGTACCCGCGCTTCGGACTCGGACGTGACCTGATGCTGGGTGGTCTGTGGCCCCTTTGCCGATCCGGCGATGGCCTGGCGCAGGTCGTTGAGGATGCGGTTGTAGCGGCCTATGGGCTGGCCGATGACTCGCTCGCGGCAGCGCTCCAGCGCCTGACGAATGCCTTCGCCCCCCGGCACCTCGCCGCAACCGGTATGGCCGGCGCTGTCCTTGAGCAGTACCAGATTGCGGGTGAAGTAGGGGGCATGGGCACCGCAGAGGTTCAGCAGCATGCTATCGCGACCGGCGACAGGGATGACCTGCATGGCGGTGATGCTGGGTGTGGCGTCGTACATCTTGGCTTGGGCTCCGAACGTGTTGCGGCCCTTGGCCGCGATGGCAAAGGCGTTGTTCAGCTGCGCTGCGGATCTGAGCTGTTCAAGACGGGCGTGGGAGTGACGCGACACGCCGAGGATGGGGCAGCGGCAAGGTGCGTGAGGGGCAATGACATGGCCTGAACCTCATTTTGTTTTTATTGGGTGTCATAGGTTGTCGTATGACTTGGGCTGAATTAGTAACAGCCCGTTTTTCTCATGTCAATCGTGGATGCACCTGCCTCATGATGGTGCGCAACTGCCTGCTGGATGTCTTCAGACGCAGTGAGAAAGGGCTCTAGAGCGGTGTTCTTGTTTCTGTCCGGGGCTCGTGCTGCGCTCGCCGGGGAGGGGCAATGGAAGGGGGCGACGAACTGGTGGTGCGAAATATGGTGTTTTTTTTGTTGTTGTACGATAACGTATCTCTACAGCTGCGGCTGACGTTACTCCTCACAACTCGCTTTACAGGGTGTTCGCATAATGAATCCACAAGAACTGAAGTCCATCCTCTCCTCCGGTCTGCTGTCGTTCCCGCTGACCGATTTCGATGCCAATGGTGAATTCAACCCGCAAGGCTACGTTCGTCGCCTCGAGTGGCTGGCCCCCTATGGTGCATCTGCCCTGTTCGCTGCAGGTGGCACCGGTGAGTTCTTCTCCCTGGCCGCCGATGAATACTCCTCCGTCATCAAGACGGCCGTGGATACCTGCGCCGGGAGCGTGCCGATTCTTGCCGGCGTCGGTGGCTCCACCCGTCAGGCCATCCAGTACGCACAGGAAGCCGAGCGCCTGGGCGCCAAGGGCCTGCTGCTGCTGCCGCACTACCTGACCGAAGCGTCCCAGGACGGCGTTGCCGCCCACGTCGAGCAGGTCTGCAAATCGGTGAACATCGGTGTGGTGGTCTACAACCGCAACGTCTGCCGCCTGAACGCCCCCCTGCTGGAGCAACTGGCCGAGCGCTGCCCCAACCTGATCGGCTACAAGGACGGTCTGGGTGACATCGAGCTGATGGTTTCCATCCGTCGTCGTCTGGGCGAGCGCCTGACCTACCTGGGCGGCCTGCCGACCGCCGAAGTCTACGCCGCTGCCTACAAGGCCCTGGGCGTACCGGTCTATTCCTCGGCCGTGTTCAACTTCATTCCGAAGACCGCCATGGACTTCTACCGCGCGATCGCCCGTGACGATCACGCCACCGTTGGCAAGATCATCGATGACTTCTTCCTGCCGTACCTGGACATCCGCAACCGCAAGGCCGGTTACGCGGTGAGCATCGTCAAGGCTGGTGCCAGGATCGCCGGTTACGACGCAGGTCCGGTTCGCGCACCGCTGACCGACCTGTTGCCGGCGGAAGTCGAGCAACTGGCTGCACTGATCAAGGCGCAAGGCGCTCAGTAAGCACCGCCTGAGAACCTGTTCACGATCTGCTGCGCTGCGTTAAAAACAGGCGCAGCGCCAGCCCGGTCGGACTGCTCATTTACAGCTCGTGAAGTCGAGCGCGACTCCGACCGCTCCTCGCCTGTTTTTGCGGGGTCGCCATCGGTGTTGTATGGCTCCAGCTCGCGAGATCGTGAACAGGTTCTGACAACGGTGTAGGCGGCGGCCAGGCAAGGCGTTGAACAGGGTTCGACGCCACTTGGCCGCACGCATCGGTTTTCACCTCGTGTGCAGCGGGAGAATCCCATGACTCGGCGTTATGACAATTACATCGGCGGCCAGTGGGTTGCTGGCAACGACTACGCGCTGAACATCAACCCATCGGATCTGAGCGATGTGGTCGGCGAGTACGCCAAGGCGGATGCGGCTCAGGTCGCACGGGCCGTCGAGGCGGCTCGGGTGGCCTTTGCCGCCTGGTCGACCTCCGGCATCCAGACGCGCAGCGATGCGCTGGACAAGGTCGGCAGCGAGATTCTCGTGCGCCGCCAGGAGCTCGGTGAGCTGCTCGCCCGTGAAGAGGGCAAGACCTTGCCCGAAGCCATCGGTGAAGTGACGCGTGCCGGCAACATCTTCAAGTTCTTCGCCGGTGAGTGTCTGCGCCTGAGTGGTGAGATCCTGCCCTCGGTACGCCCCGGTGTTTCGGTCGAGATCACTCGCGAACCGCTGGGTGTGGTCGGTCTGATCACTCCCTGGAATTTCCCCATCGCCATCCCTTCATGGAAGATCGCGCCAGCGCTGGCCCACGGCAATTGCGTGGTGTTCAAACCGGCCGATCTGGTGCCGGGCAGCGCCTGGGCCATCGCCGAGATCATCTCGCGCGCAGGCTTCCCGGCCGGCGTGTTCAACCTGGTGATGGGCACCGGTCGCGAGGTCGGCGAAACCCTCGTCGCTGACAGGCGTGTCGATGGCATCAGCTTCACCGGGTCGGTCGGCGTCGGGCGTACCATCGCGGCCAATTGCATCGCCCGCGGCGCCAAGGTGCAGCTGGAAATGGGCGGCAAGAATCCGCAGGTCATCCTCGACGACGCCGACCTCGACGTGGCCGTGGAGCTGGCGGTACAGAGCAGCTTCTACTCCACCGGACAGCGCTGCACGGCGTCGAGTCGGCTGATCGTCACGGACGGCATCCATGATCGCTTCGTCGCCGCCATGGCCGAACGCATGCGTTCGATCAAGGTCGGTCATGCGCTCCGGGCCGGCACCGACATCGGCCCGGTGGTTTCGCAGGCTCAACTCGACCAGGATCTGCGCTACATCGAGATCGGTCGTCAGGAAGGTGCCGAACTGGTATCCGGTGGCGCTCTGGTGACCTGCGACACCGAAGGCTACTTCCTGGCGCCGACGCTGTTCGCCGGCAGCACAGGCGACATGCGTATCAGCCGCGAGGAAATCTTCGGCCCGGTGGCCAACGTGGTTCGTGTGGCTGACTACGAGACGGCGCTGGCCATGGCCAACGACACCGAGTTCGGTCTTTCCGCCGGCATCTGCACCACCTCGCTGAAATACGCCAACCACTTCAAGCGTCACGCTCAGGCTGGCATGGTCATGGTCAACCTGCCCACTGCCGGCGTGGATTACCACGTGCCGTTCGGTGGTCGTAAAGGTTCGTCCTACGGCCCGCGCGAGCAAGGCCGCTACGCCCAGGAGTTCTACACCACGGTGAAGACTTCCTACATCGGTTGATCGCGCAGGGCGGATGGCGATTGCTCATTCGCCCCGACGCTCATGCAATTCAGCCAAACCCGTATAAAAACAAGCAGGGTAACGTTCATGAATTCACAGACCACTGCCGCCGTCGGCACCCCGTTGATCACCGAGCTGCAAGTCGTGCCTGTCGCCGGACAGGACAGCATGCTGCTCAACCTGAGCGGGGCGCACGGCCCTTACTTCACTCGCAACATTCTCATTCTCAAGGACAGCGCCGGCCATGTCGGTGTCGGCGAAGTCCCTGGTGGCGAGGGAATCCGCAAGACCCTCGAAGACGCACGCTCGATCCTCGTTGGCCAGCCGGTCGGCAACTACAATGCGTTGCTCAACCAGGTACGCCGTGCCTTCGCCGACCGCGACTCCGGTGGCCGTGGCCTGCAGACTTTCGACCTGCGCATCACCATCCATGCCGTCACTGCGCTGGAGTCTGCGCTGCTCGATCTGCTGGGCCAGCACCTGGGCGTACCGGTCGCTGCACTGCTCGGCGAAGGGCAGCAACGCGACGCGGTAGAGATGCTCGGTTACCTGTTCTTCATCGCCGACAAGGGCAAGACCGACCTCGGCTACCGCGACGAGCGTGATGCCGAAGACGCCTGGTTCCGCACGCGCAACGAAACCGCGCTGACCCCCGAAGCCATCGTCCGTCAGGCCGAGGCCGCCCATGCGCGCTACGGCTTCAACGACTTCAAGCTCAAGGGGGTGTGCTGCATGGTGAGGCCGAGGTCGAGGCGATTCGCGCTCTGGCCGCGCGCTTCCCCGAGGCCCGTGTGACCCTCGACCCCAACGGCGGCTGGTCGCTGGATCAGGCCATCGCCCTGTGTCGTGATCTGCATGGCGTGCTGGCCTATGCCGAAGACCCCTGTGGCGCCGAGAACGGCTATTCCGGCCGCGAGGTGATGGCCGAGTTCCGCCGTGCCACCGGCCTGCCCACCGCGACCAACATGATTGCCACCGACTGGCGGCAGATGGGCCACACCATCTCCCTGCAATCGGTGGATATCCCGCTGGCCGACCCGCACTTCTGGACCATGGCCGGCTCCGTGCGTGTGGCGCAGATGTGCAACGACTGGGGCCTGACCTGGGGTTCGCACTCGAACAACCACTTCGACATTTCCCTGGCCATGTTCACCCACGTCGCCGCTGCGGCGCCTGGGCGCGTCACTGCCATCGACACCCACTGGATCTGGCAGGATGGCCAGCACCTGACGCGCAATCCGTTGCGTATCGAGGGTGGCCTGGTGCAGGTGCCGAAAACGCCGGGCCTCGGTGTGGAACTGGACTGGGACGCGCTGGCGCAGGCGCACGAGCTGTACCAGGCCAAGGGGCTGGGGGCGCGTGACGATGCCATCGCCATGCAGTACCTGATTCCGGGCTGGCACCTTCAACAACAAGAAGCCCTGCCTGGTTCGCTGAACCTGCGGCCCGGTGTGATACACCGGGCCTTTCGTTTGCAAATGCGAGCTTTGCTAATGCCAGATGCCCAACCGGGTCGGGTGCGCTACAGCATTCTGCTGATGCTGTTTCTGGTCACCACCATCACCTTTGCCGATCGCTCCAGTCTGTCGGTCGCCGGCTCGGCGATGCAGGCTGGCCTGGGCATCGACGCGGTGACACTCGGCTATATCTTTTCGGCGTTCGGCTGGGCTTATGTGATCGGGCAGATTCCCGGCGGCTGGCTGTTCGATCGCTTCGGTACCAAGCCGGTGTACACCCTGGCGTTGTTCGTCTGGTCGGCGCTGACCCTGTTGCAGGGCTTCGTCGGCTGGCTGCCGGGCACCTGGGCCGTGACCTCGATGTTCCTGCTGCGGCTGTTGGTGGGCTTTGCCAGTGCGCCGTGCTTTCCCGGCAATGCGCGCATCATCGCCTCTTGGTTTCCCACTGCCGAGCGGGCCACGGCCACGGCCATCTCCAGTTCGGCGCAATATGCCGCTACCGCCCTGTTCGCACCGTTGATGGGCTGGGTGGTGCAGGTGATGGGCTGGCAGTCGGTATTCATCGTGCTCGGTTGTCTGGGGCTGACGCTGTCGCTGCTGTGGGTGAAACAACTGCACGGCCCGCGTCAGCACCCGCGTATCGAAGAGGCCGAGCTGGCCCACTTGGAGCAGGGCGGGGCGCTGATCGATCTGGAAAGGCAGCGTGGCGGTAGTGGCGGCTCACAGTGGCGCTACCTGGGTTTGTTGCTGCGCCAGCGCACGATGATTGGCATCTACCTTGGCCAGTACTGTAACAACGCCATTACCTACTTCTTTCTCACCTGGTTTCCGGTCTACCTGGTGCAGGCGCGCGGCATGAGCATCCTCGGTGCCGGTTTCGCCGCGGCTTTGCCGGCCATCAGCGGTTGCGTCGGTGGCGTGCTCGGCGGGCTGCTGTCCGACGGCATGCTGCGTCGCGGCCACTCGCTGACCCTGGCGCGCAAGCTGCCGATGGTGCTCGGTCTGCTGCTGTCGAGCGCCGTGGTGCTGTGCATTTTCGTCGAGAGCGACACGGCCGTGGTGGCGCTGATGGCCCTGGCCTTCTTCGGCAAGGGCCTCGGTTCGCTGGGCTGGACGCTGGTGGCCGACACCTCGCCACGGCAGATCCTCGGCCTGTCCGGCGGGCTGTTCAATACGTTCGGCAACCTGGCGGCGATCACCACCCCCATCGTCATCGGTTACCTGGTAAGCCGTACCGGATCATTCGATTGGGCATTGGCCTATGTTGGTTTCAATGCCCTGCTGGCGGTCGTGAGCTTCGGCCTGATCGTCGGCCGTATTCACAGGGTCGAGCTGGACGCCACGTCTGGCTCGGCATCCTGAACGCACAACAGGAGCAAGCGTCATGCAGTTGATTCCCCATCAGGATTCGCCCCGCTATATCCGCCTGCACCCGACCGACAACGTCGGCGTGGTGGTCAACGATCAGGGTGTGGCCGTCGGTGGTCAGTTCGACGACGGTCTAAAGGCTGTAGAAGGGATCCCGCAGAGCCACAAGGTGGCGTTGGTGGATATCGCCGAAGGGCAAGAGGTGGTGCGTTATGGCGAGGTCATCGGCTATGCGCTGAAACCCATCGCCGCCGGCAGTTGGGTCACCGAGCAGGTGCTGCGCATGCCCGAGCCGCCGGTGCTGGACAACCTGCCCAAGGCGACCATCAAGGCCGCGCCCGGCGAGCCGCTGGAGGGCTATACCTTCGAAGGCTTCCGCAACCCGGACGGCAGCGTCGGTACGCGTAACATCCTCGGTGTTACCACCACCGTGCAGTGTGTGGTCGGCGTGCTCGATCACGTGGTCGAGCGCGTGCGCAAGGAAGTCCTGCCCAGGTATGCCAATGTCGACGACGTAGTGGCGCTGTCGCACAGCTACGGCTGTGGCGTGGCGATCAACGCGCCGGACGCCGTGGTGCCGATCCGCACCCTGTACAACATCAGCCGCAACCCCAACTTCGGTGGCCAGGCACTGGTGATCAGCCTCGGCTGCGAGAAGCTGCAGGCCAACCAGTTGATGGATGGCGACCAACTGACCAACGGCATGGACGAGGAAGATTGGCTGTTCCGTCTGCAGGATTCCGGCACCGGCTTCACCGGCATGGTCGAGCAGATCATGGGCATGATCGAAGATCGCCTGAAGGTGCTGAACCTGCGTCGACGGGAAACCGTACCGGCATCCGAACTGGTCGTCGGCATGCAGTGCGGCGGCAGCGATGCGTTCTCCGGCATCACCGCCAACCCGGCCCTTGGCGTGGCCGCCGACCTGCTGGTTCGCGCTGGCGCCACGGTGATGTTTTCCGAGAACACCGAGGTGCGTGACGGCATTCACCTGCTGACCCCGCGCGCCGCCAGCGTCGAGGTGGCCGATGCACTGATTCGCGAGATGGACTGGTACGACCGCTATCTGCAGCGCGGCATGGCGGATCGCAGCGCCAACACCACGCCTGGCAACAAGAAGGGTGGCCTGAACAACATCGTGGAAAAGGCCATGGGCTCCATCGCCAAGTCCGGCAACGGCACCATCGCCGGTGTCGTGGCCCCGGGCGAGCGCATTCGCGGCAAGGGCCTGTGGTTCTGCGCCACACCGGCCAGCGATTTCATCTGCGGCACCCTGCAACTGGCGGCAGGCATGAACCTGCACATTTTCACCACCGGTCGCGGCACGCCCTATGGCCTGTCCATGGTGCCGGTGATCAAGGTGGCCACGCGCACCCAGCTGGCCGAACGCTGGCCGGATCTGATCGATGTCGACGCCGGGCAGATTCTCTCCGGGCGCATGACGCTGGAGCAGATGGGCTGGTCGATCTTCCAGCTCTACCTGGACGTGGCCAGTGGGCGCAAGCAGACCTGTGCCGAACGCTTGCGTCTGCACAACGACCTGGTGTTGTTCAACCCGGCGCCGGTGACCTGATATGAGCAGCCTCCCCGAAGACCTGATCCAGGCGCTGTGTGAGGTGGTCGGCGAGTCCGGCCTCATCCTCGATGGCGAGCGCATGCAGAGTTACCTGTCCGATTGGCGCAACGCCTACCGTGGCGAGGCGGCGGCGGTGTTGCGCCCGGCGTCCACCGAAGAGGTCGCTGCGGTGGTGCGCCTGTGCGCGCAGGCCGGCGTCGCGCTGGTACCGCAGGGCGGCAACACCGGCCTGTGCGGTGGCTCGATCCCGGACGCCTCGGGTCGCCAGATCGTCCTGTCGCTGACGCGTCTGAAGCGCATTCGCGAGGTGGATGTCGCCAACGAGACCATCACCGTCGAAGCCGGCGTGATTCTCCAGCAGTTGCAGGAAGCCGCTGCCGAGGTTGGCCGGCTGTTCCCCCTGTCGCTGGGGGCCGAAGGTAGCTGCACGGTTGGCGGCAACCTGGCGACCAATGCCGGCGGCACGGCCGTGCTGCGCTACGGCAACATGCGCGACCTGACCCTGGGGCTGGAAGTGGTCTTGCCCGACGGGCGTATCTGGGACGGCCTGCGCGGGCTGCGCAAGGACAACACGGGTTATGACCTCAAGCACCTGTTCATCGGCAGTGAAGGTACCCTGGGCATCATCACCGCTGCCGTGCTCAAGCTGTTCCCGGCCGTACGCAGCCTGACCACCGCCTGGGTGGCGCTGCCCAGTCCCGGCGCAGCCGTCGAGCTGATCGGGCAGATGCGCGGGTTGTGCGGTGACCGCCTGACCGGCTTCGAACTGATGTCGCGACAAAGCGTCGAGTTCGTGCTGCGCCATGTCGCGGGCGTGAGTGATCCCTTCGTCGAAGCACACCCCTGGTACGTCCTCATCGAACTGAGCGATACCCAGCCTGCCGCACCGCTGAACGAGCTGCTGGAGCAGGGGCTTGGCGAGGCGTTCGAGCAGGGGATGGCACTGGATGCCGTAGTCGCCGGCAGTGAGGCCCAGGTACGTGCGCTGTGGGCACTGCGCGAGGGTATTTCAGAAGCGCAGAATCACGAGGGGCCGAGCCTGAAGCACGACATCAGTGTGCCGGTGAGCCGGATTGCCGCTTTCATCGCGCGCACCGATCGGGCGCTGCAGCAGGACTTTCCCGGTGTACGCATCGTGGCTTACGGGCACGTTGGCGATGGCAATCTGCACTACAACATCAGCAAGCCGCCAGGTGCCGAGGACGAAGTGTTCAAGGCGCAGGCCGAGGCCATCATGCGGCTGATCTACGACTCGACCTTGCTGGATGCCGGCAGCATCAGTGCCGAGCATGGGCTGGGGCAGTCCAAGCGCGAGGCGGCACGCCACTACAAGGCTCCACTGGAGCTGGAACTGATGCGCAGCATCAAGCAGACGCTGGATCCAGCCGGGCTGATGAATCCGGGCAAGTTGCTTTGAATTGCAGCACTATGACGCGCCGCTGATGGCGTCCAATGGCAGATGAGGAGTCCCCATGAGCAAACTCCGGGTATTGCAGGTCGGTCCGCTGAGCGATCGTTTCAACCACGAGTTGGCGCAGCGCTATGATGTCAGCGCCCTGTGGCAGCAGGCCGAGCCGCTGAACTTTCTGCGAGAGCAGGGCGAGCAGTTCATCTACATGGTGTCCTCGGCACGCTTCGGTTGCACGGCCGATCAGCTCGGGCTGCTGCCCAACCTGCGAGTGATCTGCAGTTTCGGTGTCGGCTACGACCCTTATCCGCTGGAGCTGCTGCGCGCGCGCGGCATTGCCCTCAGCACCACGCCGGACGTGCTCAACGATTGCGTGGCAGATCTGGCCATGGGCCTGATGATCGACAGCGCGCGGCGTCTGTCGGAGGCTGATCGCTTCGTGCGCAGCGGTGCCTGGAACAGCCCCACGGGGTTTCCCCTGGCGCGTCGGGTCAGTGGCAAGCGCCTGGGCATCGTCGGTCTGGGGCGCATCGGTGAGGCGGTGGCGCAGCGCGCTTCAGGTTTCTCCATGCCGGTGCGTTACCACAATCGTCGACCGGTGGCCGGGAGCCCTCATCAGCACGAACCGGATCTGCTGGCACTGGCCCGCTGGGCGGATTTCCTGGTGCTGACCTGTCCTGGCGGCCAGGCCACGCATCACCTGATCGACGCCACTGTGCTCGAAGCACTGGGCGGCGATGGTTTTCTGATCAACGTGGCGCGTGGCTCGGTGGTCGACGAGTCGGCGCTGATCCGCGCGTTGCAAAAGGGTGTGATTGCCGGCGCAGGTCTGGACGTCTACGAACGCGAACCTCAGGTACCGGCTGCATTGCGCGAGCTGGACAACGTGGTGCTGCTGCCGCACGTGGGCAGTGCCAGTGTCGAGACCCGCCAGCAGATGGCCGATCTGGTGCTGGACAACCTGCAGAGCTTCATCGCGACCGGCGAGCTGCTGACGCCGTTGTGATCGGGCGGGGCAATCCCTGAAGAATATGTCGGGCTGCACCTGCCGCCTGGCCTATCGTTGCAGCGTCACAAGCGCTGCAATCGTTCCTTACCTCACCTGCTGCATCCCCGGCGCACCACAAGTGCGCCGTTTTTCATTGCGCGCGATGATGGCGTTGCCCGAGCCCTGTAGACTGTGTCGTTTTCCGCAGGCAAGGGACAACCCACCGTGCAGTCGGTCATTTCCATCGCTCAACTGAACAAGACCTACGCGTCCGGGCATCCGGCATTGCAAGGCATCGACCTGGACATTCACCAGGGCGAGATCTTCGCCCTGCTCGGCCCCAACGGCGCCGGCAAGACCACCCTGATCAGCATCATCTGCGGCATCGTCAATCCGGGCCAGGGCAGGGTACTGGTTGGCGGCAAGGACATCGTCCGTGACTACCGCGCGGCACGCTCGCAGATCGGCCTGGTGCCGCAGGAGCTGGTCAGCGACGTGTTCGAAACCGTCTGGGCAACGGTCACGTTCAGCCGTGGCCTGTTCGGCAAGAAACCCGATCCGGCCTATCTGGAGCAACTGCTCAGGGATCTGTCGCTGTGGGACAAGCGCAATGCCAGGATCATGGAACTGTCCGGTGGCATGAAGCGCCGGGTGATGATCGCCAAGGCGCTCTCGCACGAGCCGCAGATCCTCTTTCTCGACGAGCCCACTGCCGGCGTCGACGTGGAGCTGCGCCGCGACATGTGGAACATGGTGCGGCGCCTGCGCGAGCGCGGCGTGACCATCATCCTCACCACCCACTACATCGAAGAGGCCGAAGAAATGGCCGATCGCATCGGGGTGATCAGCAAGGGCCGCATCATCCTGGTGGAAGACAAGCAGGTGCTGATGCACAAGCTGGGCAAGAAGCAGCTGACCCTGCAATTGCAACAACCGCTGTCCTGCGTGCCGGCCGAACTGGCGCGTCATGGCCTGGAGCTGGCGGATCAGGGCCATGCCCTGGTGTTCACCTTCGATGCCCAGCACGAGAACACCGGCATCGCCGAACTGCTGCGTGACCTGGCCCAGCACGGCATCGACTTCAAGGACTTGCAGTCGAGCCAGAGCTCTCTGGAGGAAATCTTCGTCGGCCTTATCAAGGAGTCGCGCGCATGAACCTGTACGCCATCAAGGCCATCTACCTGTTCGAGCTGGCGCGCACATGGCGCACCCTGCTGCAAAGCATCGCCACGCCGGTGATCAGCACCTCGCTGTACTTCGTGGTGTTCGGCTCGGCCATCGGTTCGAGCATGACCCAGGTGCAGGGCGTGAGCTACGGCGCCTTCATCATTCCGGGCCTGATCATGCTGGCGCTGCTGACCGAGAGCATCTCCAACGCCTCGTTCGGCATCTACATGCCCAAGTATTCCGGGAGCATCTACGAGTTGCTGTCGGCACCGGTGTCCTATCTGGAAATCCTCATCGGCTACGTCGGTGCGGCGGCGACCAAGTCGGTGATCCTCGGCATCATCATCCTGATCACGGCACGGCTGTTCGTCGATTTCGAGATCCAGCACCCGTTGTGGATGGCGGCGTTTCTGGTGCTTACCGCGCTGACCTTCAGCCTGTTCGGTTTCATCATCGGCGTGTGGGCCGATGGCTGGGAGAAGCTGCAGATCGTTCCGGCGCTGATCGTCACGCCGCTGACCTTCCTCGGGGGTGCCTTCTACTCCATCAGCATGCTGCCGCCGGCCTGGCAGACGGTCACGCTGTTCAACCCGGTGGTGTACCTGATCAGCGCTTTCCGCTGGAGCTTCTACGGTGTGTCCGACGTCAACGTCGGCGTCAGCCTGGCGATGGTGCTGGGCTTCCTGGTGCTGTGCATCGCCCTGGTGGGCTGGATCTTCAAGACCGGTTACCGGCTCAAGAGCTGAACCTGGCAGGTTGTGATCGGTGCGTAGGGCGGTTGCAGCCCGCCAGACACCGTTGGCGGGTTGCACCCGCCCTACGGATCACTTCACCCGCAATTCGCACTCGAAGGTTTCCGCTGGCGGCACGTTCGGTTCCCAGGGTTGCTGGTAGGTCAGCA
Source organism: Ectopseudomonas oleovorans (assembly GCA_045291465.1). Classification (GTDB taxonomy): domain Bacteria; phylum Pseudomonadota; class Gammaproteobacteria; order Pseudomonadales; family Pseudomonadaceae; genus Aquipseudomonas; species Aquipseudomonas oleovorans_B. Next base: position 1,937,291 of record CP152345.1, read on the forward strand.
GCAGGCGGCCTTCACCTGGCTCGCGCGCGGTGAAGCGCCAGGTGGAGATGCCGCCGGCACCCACCAGCCCGGCATCTTCCGGATTGCTGTACACCTCCGGGCCAAGGCTTTGCAGCACGTTCGCCGCCGCCTCACGCACTTCCCAGCGAAAGCCGGTGGTCGGGTTGCTGGGCAGGCTGAGAATCAGTTGCTGGCCCTTGTTCAGGGTCAACGGGCACTGCCGATCCTTCTTCAGCTCCAGCGTGCCGGATTGATGGGCACAGGCAGTGAGCAGGGCCAGGGCGGGCAGGGCAAGCAGGCGCAAGGTGGCGGTCATGACGGACTCCAGTCGACGAAACCTGGCCCAGCATAGCCGCCCACGGGGGCGGCATGCGAGCCGTAGGGTGCGCTGCGCGTACCAGGGTCAGTCGAACAACACCCTGGCCACGTCGCTGTAGCGTTTGGCGAAGTGCACGGTGATGCCTGCCTTGAGGTAGTCCGGCAACTCCTCGTAGCTGCCGCGATTGGCCTCGGGCAGAATCAGTTCGTGAATCTTCTGCCGGCGCGCCGCGATCACCTTCTCGCGTACGCCGCCGATGGGCAGTACCTGGCCGGTGAGGGTCAGCTCGCCGGTCATGGCCACGCCTTTCTTCGGCGCCTGGTTGCGCGCCAGGGAGAGCAGGGCACTGGCCATGGTGATGCCGGCGCTGGGGCCATCCTTGGGCGTGGCGCCTTCCGGCACGTGCAGGTGGACGAAGGCCTGGTCGAAGAAGCTCGGGTCGCCACCGAACTGCCTGAGGTGCGAGCTGACGTAGCTGTAGGCGATTTCCGCCGATTCCTTCATCACCTCGCCGAGCTGGCCGGTGAGCTTGAAGCCGCGATTGAGCGTGTGGATACGCGTCGCCTCGATCGGCAGGGTGGCGCCCCCATGCTGGTCCAGGCCAGGCCGGTGATCACGCCGGTGCCGGCCAGTACCCGCTCGTTGCGGAACACCGGCATGCCCAGTGCCTCCTCCAGGTCCTGGCGCCGATGCGGATCTTCGCCTCGGGATCATCCAGCAGCTTCACCACCGATTTGCGCACCAGCTTGCCCAGTTGTTTCTCCAGTTGGCGCACACCGGCTTCACGGGCATAGCCTTCGATCACCGTGCGCAGCGCCGCGTCGCTGATGGAGAGGCGCGCCTTCGGCACGCCGGCCTTCTCCAGCTGCTTGGGCCACAGGTGGCGCTTGGCGATGGCCAGCTTCTCTTCGGTGATGTAACCCGACAGGCGGATTACCTCCATGCGGTCGAGCAACGGCCCGGGAATGGAGTCGAGGGTGTTGGCGGTGCAGACGAACAGCACCTTGGACAGATCCAGACGCAGATCCAGGTAGTGGTCGAGGAACTCGACGTTCTGCTCCGGATCGAGGGTTTCCAGCAGTGCCGAGGCCGGGTCGCCCTGGTAGCTGGCGCCCATCTTGTCGATCTCGTCGAGCATGATCACCGGGTTCATCACCTCGGCTTCCTTCAGCGCCTGCACCAGCTTGCCGGGCATGGCGCCGATGTAGGTGCGGCGATGGCCCTTGATCTCCGCCTCGTCACGCATACCGCCTACCGAGAAGCGGTAGAACGGCCGGCCGAGGGATTCGGCGATGGACTTGCCGATGCTGGTCTTGCCCACGCCCGGCGGGCCGACGAGCAGCACGATGGAGCCGGCGATCTCGCCCTTGAAGGCGCCGACGGCAAGGAATTCGGTGATGCGCTGCTTGATGTCGTCCATGCCGGCGTGATGCTTGTCCAGCACCTTGCGTGCACGGCCCAGGTCGAGTTTGTCCTGGCCATGGATGCCCCAGGGCAGGGCGGTTGCCCAGTCCAGGTAATTGCGGGTAACGGCGTATTCGGGTGAGCCGGTTTCCAGGATCGACAGCTTGTTCAGTTCCTCGTCGATGCGTTTCTGCGCGGAGGGCGGCAGGGTCTTGCCTTCCAGGCGGGCGAGGAACTCTTCGCGATCGGCGCTCTTGTCGTCCTTGCTGATGCCCAGCTCCTGCTGGATCAGCTTGAGCTGCTCCTTGAGGAAGAACTCGCGCTGACGCTCGCCGATCTGCCTGTTCACCTCGGCGGACAGCTCCTTCTGCAAGCGGCCGACCTCGACCTCCTTGCGCAGCAGTGGCAGCACCTTCTCCATGCGCTTGAGCATGGGCACGGTGTCCAGTACATCCTGCAATTCGCGGCCCGAGGCAGTGGTCAGGGCAGCGGCGAAGTCGGTGAGAGGAGAGGGCTCGTTGGGGCTGAAGCGATTCAGGTAATTCTTCAGCTCCTCGTTGTACAGCGGGTTGAGCGGCAGTAGCTCCTTGATCGCATTGATCAGCGCCATGGCATAGGCCTTGACCTCGTCACGCGGGTCGGCCGGGGCCTGTGGATACTCCACCTCGGCCAGGTACGGGCCACGGCGGCTGAGCCAGCCGCGAATGCGCACGCGAGTCAGGCCCTGGGCGACGAATTGCAGCTTGCCGCCTTCCTCGCTGACGTGGTGCACACGTACCAGGGTGCCGTGCTCGGGCAGGCTGTCGAGATCGAACTCGCCGTGCTCGTCAGGCGGGTTGTCGACATAGAAAACGGCCAGGCACTTGTGCTCGGTATTGTCCACGCGATTGAGCGTGCGTCCCCAGGGATGCTCGTTGACGATCACCGGCAGCACCTGCGCGGGGAAGAACGGGCGGTTGTGAATGGGGATGACGTAGAGCTTGTCCGGCAGCCTTTGCGCAGGTAGCACCAGCCCGGTGGCAGAGGACTGGGCGTTTTCTTCGACAGCTTCGGAGTGGATGTCCTGATCGTTCATGGAGCACCTTTGCTTGCACGTTGGTTGCTACATGGGGCGACACCAGGTTCTTTTCAACGGTTCAGTCAATGTTCAGGCGAATGCCTTGCAGGCGCTGTTCGATCAGGGGCGTGAGCAGGGCGAAGCATTCAGCGGGAGCCAGGCGAATCTGTGGCGACTCGATCAGGTCACTTTGCAGGCGCTCGATCAGTGCGAGCAGCGGCGGATCCTGCTCCTGGTCGAGCAGGCGATTGCAGAGAAAGCGCAACTGCATCTGCAGTCCGTGTGGGCAGCGCTGGTAATTGGCGGCGCGTACGACCAGGCCGCGTAGTCTGGCGAGGTCTTCGAGCGAGCGGCAGGCCTCGCCGAGGCCGCGAATCCGGAAATGACCCTGGCGATAAAGACGATCCTCGAGGTGCTCGATCACCTCCAGCAAGGCTTCGATCAACCGACAGTGAGCATCGAAATCGGCGGGTTTGCGGCGCAACTGCGGCCAGTGCTGCTGCAGGGGCGGCAGTTGGAGGCTGGCGCCGGGCCAGTTCAGCCAGAGCCCATCCAGTTGCTGCGCCAGTGCATTGCGCTGGGCAATGCTCTCGGCATCCTGCTGGGCACCCAGGCCGCGATGTTTCTGTAGCGTCTGGAGCAGGTCGAGGCAGCGCTGCACCGTCTCGGTATCCGCCTCCTTGCTGGCTTTCAGTTGCCGATTCTCGGCGCGATGCGTCAGCCAGTAGCCCAGGGCCAGCAGCGTGACGAGAAGGAGCAGGAGAGTCAGACCGGTATCGCTCATCGGGGCTCGCTTGTGTGGCGTTCGGAGGGAACGAAGCAACTCTCCTGCCAGTCGCCAGAGTTGTCGTAATGCGGCGATGCAGGCTCTCGCCGGTGCACAGTAATAGAGCCTGGCGGTCTTTACAGGTGCGATTCGGTGCGGCGGTTGCTAAAGGTGCAACCATCTCGCTGATGGGTGGTTGCGGCGTTTTCCTTCGGAAAGGAGTAGAGTGCAACCCTTGTTTCGTGCCGCCAGTCTTTTGCGATGCTGCAAGCCCGTGTGATCCGCCTGGATGAACAGGCCCATGAACATGCTCACGATCATCATCAACTGGTGATGTCTCTGGTCGGCCGTGCCGAATTCGAAGTCGGCGGTCGCGGCGGAGAAGTCTGCCGCATGCGCGCCTGTCTGGTGCCGGGCGATGCGGCTCACCAGTTCGCCGGCATGGGTGAAAACCGCATGCTGATTCTCGATCTGGACGAGCAGGATACGCCCAGCGAAGACCTGGAGCTGCTCCACCGCCTGTTCGAAACGCCTCGCTATCCTGCCCTCGATGTCGATTTCCAGCACCTGCTGACCTATGCCGGCGCGGAACTGGAGCGCTACGGTAGCGACTCCATTCTCGCGCGCTCTCTCGGCGGAGTGCTGCTCCGAGCCTTGCACTTGCGCCTGTTCGGCGAGCAGCGCAGGCAGCCGCAAGGGACGATGGATCTGCAACGTCTGGACGATTACATCGGCGAGCACCTGGCGCGGCGTATCAGCGTTGCCGAGCTGGCGCACGAGGTGTGCCTGAGCCCGAGCCACTTTCACGCGCAGTTCAAGGACAGTGTGGGCCTCACGCCCCACCAGTACCTGCTCAAGACCCGCCTCGATCGTGCGGCGCGCATGCTGCGCGAAAGCAACCTGCCGCTGGTGCGAATCGCCGAGGAGTGCGGTTTCTCCAGCCAGAGCGCGCTGACCACGGCCATGCGCCGCTACATGGGCCTGACCCCGAAGCGGCTGCGTGCCGCCTGAAATGGCCGACGCGTAGCCCGGGTGCGGCATGGGGGCGTCTTGCGCGGCATGGGGTCGTTTTGCGTGCGTTTCCGGACTCCGCGCATCGAGGGACATTCCCCTTGCCGTCGCGCCCGCGCAGGCGGGCGTCCAGATGCCGCGTGGTTCCCGCCTGCGCGGGAACGACGAAGATTTCAGTGCGCGTCTTCAGGTGTAATTCTGCGGGCTCAGCTTGCGTTCGATCAGCTCGATGAGGATGTGCAAGGTCTTGATGTGCAGCTCCTGCACGCGATCGGCGAAGTCGCCGCCCGGGGCGCAGATGCACACGTCGGCCAGGCTTTCCAGCAGCGAGCCGGGCTTGCCGGTCAGTGCGATCACCTTCACGCCCAGAGCCTTGGCCGCTTCGGCGGCCTTGACCACGTTGGGGCTCTTGCCGCTGGTGCTGATGGCGATCAGTACGTCGCCGGCACGGCCATGGGACTCGATGTAGCGCGAGAAAATGAAGTCGTAGCCGAAGTCATTGGCCACGCAACTGATGTGGCTGGGGTCGCTGATCGACACGGCGGCGATGCCGGGACGGTTCTTGCGGTAGCGTCCGGTGAGTTCCTCGGCGAAGTGCATGGCGTCGCACATCGAGCCGCCATTGCCGCAGGAAAAGGCCTTGCCCTTGTTCTCGAAGCTCTCGACCAGCAGTTCGGCGGCCCTCTGGATGTTGCTCAGGGTCTGCTCGTTGGCGAGGAAGGCCTCCAGCGCACGCTGGGCTTCCTGCAGGCTGTTGCGGATATGTTCGATCATCGCAGGTCTCCAGAACCTCAGGGTAGGTCGGGGCTTGAATAGAACGCTGTCAGCACTTTCACCAGGTGATCCAGATCATGGCTGCCGGCCAGTTCGCGTACCGAGTGCATGGCGAAGGTGGGCAGGCCGATGTCGACCGTGCGCACGCCGAGCTGGCTGGCGGTGATCGGGCCGATGGTGGAACCGCAGCCCATGTCGCTGCGCACCACGAAGCTCTGCACCGGGACTTCGTTCTCCAGGCACAGGTGGCGGAAGAAGCCGGCCGTCTCGCTGTTGGTGGCATAGCGCTGGTTGCTGTTGATCTTGATCACCGGGCCAGCATTGAGTTTGGGGCCGTGGTTGCCGTCGTGCTTGTCGGCATAGTTGGGGTGTACGCCGTGGGCATTGTCGGCCGATACCAGCAGCGAGCGCTGGATGGCGCGCACGAAGGCGTCGCCTTCGGGCAGTACGCGCCGCAGCACCTGCTCCAGGAAGGGGCCGTCGGCGCCACAGGCCGAGCAGGAGCCCACCTCTTCATGGTCGGTGCACACCAGTACGCAGGTTTCCTCGTCGTCCGAGTCGATCAGCGCCTGCAAGCCGGCGTAGCACGACAACAGATTGTCCAGGCGCGCACTGGCGATGAAGTCCTGATTGAGGCCGACGATGGCGGCGCTCTGGGTATCGTAGAAGCTCAGTTCGTAATCCAGTACCGCGTCGGGGTTGAAGTCGTGCTCCATGGCCAGCTGTTCGGCGAGCAGGGCACGGAAGTCGGCGGTTTCGCTGCTGGCGAGCTGAGCGAGGATGGGCGGCAGCTCGTTCTGCGGATTGATCGCCCACCCCTGGTTGGCCTCGCGGTTGAGGTGGATGGCCAGGCTGGGAATCACGGCGATGGGCTGGTAGAAGTCGATCAACTGGCTCTCGACCTTGCCGTCGCGGCGGTAGGTCACGCGGCCGGCCAGCGACAGGTCGCGGTCGAACCAGGGCGCAAGCAGGGCGCCGCCGTAGACTTCCACGCCGAGCTGGAAGAAGCCCTGACGTTGCAGTTCGGGGTTGGGCTTGACGCGCAGGCATGGGCTGTCGGTATGCGCGCCGACCAGGCGGATACCGCCCTCGACGGCAGGGCGTTTGCCGAGCTTGAAGGCGATGATCGAAGAGTCGTTACGGGTCACGTAATAGCGCCCGCCGGCTTCGGTGTGCCAGGCGACGCGTTCGTCCAGATGGCGGTAGCCCGCTGCCTCCAGGCGCATGGCCAGGCTGGCGGTGGCATGGAATGGGGTTGGCGAGGCGTTGAGAAAATCGAGCAGGCCTTGAATCAGTTCTTCGCGCATGCAGGGCTCCAGACAGCGATGGCGCAGTTTAACCGTTTTGCCGGCGCTTGGCAGGGCGCTGCGCAGCGTGACAGAGCAGAGTCGTGCTTCAGGGCGTGCGTGCGCCACGCTGGCGCCCACGATATTCCCCCGGCGACTGGTTGAACCAGCGTTTGAAGGCGCGATGAAAGGTGCTCACGTCCTTGAAGCCCAGGTCGTCGCTGACCTGGGCCACCGGCAGGCCTTGGCGGATCTGCTCGAAGGCGAGGTTCTTGCGCACTTCCCCGACCAGTTGGGTGAAGCTGGTGCCTTCCTGCTTGAGGCGACGGTAAAGCGTGGGGCGGCTGACGTGCAGTTCCTTGCACACCTTTTCGATGCTCACGCCCTGCTGCAGGTCGGTCTGGATCAGTTGGCGCACGCGCGCGAGCAGTTCGCATTTGGCTTGCAGTCGTTCGAAGTGTTGCAGGGCGCGCTGTTCGACGATCTGCTTGAGGTAGTCATCGGCACCGCGAATGGGCCAGTCCAGCACGCTGCGCGGCAATTGCAGGCAATTGCGGGGGCTGTCGTATACGAGGTGGTCGCCGAATACCTCGACATGGGCCTGGTGATGCGCAGGGCGGGAGAAGGTGAATTCAGCGCGTCGCGGCCGGATGGCTTGGCCTGTCATCTCCTCGCACCAGCGCAGCCAGGCGCTCAGGCTGCGTTCGATGGCTGCCTGTGGATAGGGCTTGTCGGCAGCGAAAGACAGTTGCAGCAGCAGGCTGTCCTCCACCTCGCTGAAAGTCCAATGCTCCGAGGGGTTCATCAGGGCGATGTGTTTCTGGAAGACGTCCAGCGCTTCGGACACCTGGGTGCACTGAAACAGCCAGTTGGCCAATATGCCGCGGGTGGCAGGGTTGAAGCGCCGGCCAATCAGCAGACCAATGTGTGGCAACTCGCTGTTGTTGGCCGCCAGTTGCCACAGCTTGAGCAGCAGCGATTCGTCCAGGCGCTGCTCCTGGGCGGGTAGCGCATGGCTGCCGTGATCGATCAGCTGTTCGCGGTGCAGGCCGGCTGCCGTCATCTGCTCCAGGGTGGTGACGCCCATCTCCAGCAGCGTGTCATGCAGATCCAGCACTGTCAGCGCCGATACGCTGGTGGTTTTCTGCATTTCCCGGCGCCCTTCGTCGAATGCTCTCGCGGAGCACTCTATCGCGATGTTTCTACACAAGGCTACGGCCGGGACTCCCTGGCTCATTTGCCGTGCGTTCGGTATCAAGGCGCTGCGGATGCAGATTGCAACCCAAAGCCATGCGGTTTGATCCCTGGCGCCATGGTGAGCATTCCGTCTGCTGCCTAGCATCGTGGACACGACAGTGGCCACAGACCGGGGGCAGATGAACAATCACAGAATCGAGTCGTTAAAGGGCCTGCGTACGCTCATCGCCGCACCACCGCCGATGATGAGCAAACGCTTGCAACAGACCATCGACGAGCACTGCCTGACGATCATCGAGCGCTCCACGGCCTGCGCCCTGGGTTATCTCGACCCGGCGCTGGACATCCAGTACTTCAACTTGAGTGAAGCCGGGGTGTTACGTGCCGAGGGCAGGGACATTCACCTGGCATGGCCGAGCGACAGATGCGTTCCTGCGCTGCTGGAGCAGGCAACTGCGCACGCTTGCAGCCTGCTCTTCATCATGCCGGGCATTGGTTTCGCGTTGCGTGCCAACGGTCATTGCTCAGTACGGCGGGATACTGCGGGTACACGCCTGGAGTTTCGTGTCGATGCACTTTTCCTGCATTGCTCGCGGGCAAAGGTTCGGGCCGGTTTCTGGGAGCCGCGTCCGCCGCTTGCCGCGCCCGGTGTGGGGGCGGAGGGAACGGGTGGGCTCTGCGACGCGGCTCAGGCCTTCATCGCGGCCTCACCCTACCTGCTGATGTTGACCAGCAACGGTACGGGCGCTACGGAGATTTCTCCGCGAGGCGATCCCGATGGATTCGTCCGTGTCCGGGATCGACGAACCCTGCTGATTCCGGAGCGTCCGGGCAACAAGGTAGCCTGTAGCCTGAGCAATATCCTCAGTGCAGATGCCGTGACGCTGTCGTTTCTGATTCCCGGTAGCCGCATTGCCTTGTCGGTGGTCGGCCGTGCTCAACTGACAGCCGACCCCGAGAGGCTCCGGTTGTTGGCGATCAATGGCAAGCTGCCGGTGGTGGCTACCGTGCTGCTGGTCGAGCGGTATCGCTTCGTGAGCTGTTCGGAGCTGGTGGAGGCAGGCCTTTGGCGCAAGGAAACGCATATCAGCGAAGGTGACATGCCATCGTTTGCCAAGATGCTCTCCGAACACATGAATGGCAAAGGCTTGCTAGGCAAGGCCACTACATTGGTCGTCGACGCGGTGGTAAGACACGATCTGAAGAATCTCTATTAGGGATGTTCTGAAACAGTCCTCCATCGTCACTCCCGCGAAGGCGGGAGCCCAGGACGTTCGCAGCCTCTGGATGATTCCCCTTGGGCGAGCGCAGCGAGTAATGACGGCTTTTTCAGGGTTTCCCTGGAGGGTGGCATCAGGAATGCCTCCAGGCTGACACCCACCAGTTGGCTGCGCCTGTCAGACCTCCGGAAACAGCGCCTCGATCCCCGGCTCGATGCGGCCAACCCGGACATGCGGGCGCAGGCTCGGCAGCGAATCGGCGAGGTTCTCGGGAAGGCGTCAGGCCAGAGGTCAGTGCGCCTTGGCAACATTCAGAACGGTGCGGGGCATTCGAAACGCATGCGTTCGCCAGTCTGCGGGTGGGTGAGGGCGAGCATGCTGGCGTGCAGGCACAGGCGCTCATGGGCGGCCAGGGCCTGTTCATGGGCGTAGAGGCGATCACCCAGCAGCGGATGACCGATGGACAGCATGTGCACGCGCAACTGGTGCGAGCGGCCGGTGATCGGCGTGAGTTCGACCCGGCACCAGTCACCGCAGCGTTCGAGCACACGCCAGTGGGTGAGGGCATGCTTGCCCAGTTCATGGTCGACCACGTGGCGTGGTTTGGTTGGTGGGTCGTAGCGCAGTGGCAGGTCGATGCTGCCGCTGTCGGCTTGCGGCTGGCCCCAGCACAGCGCGGTGTAGGCCTTTTCGGTTTCGCGGTCGTGGAACTGGCGTGACAGCTCGCGGTGGCTGTCGGCGTCGCGGGCCAGGACGATGATGCCGGAGGTTTCCCAGTCCAGCCGATGCACGATGCGTGCTTCGGGGTAGCCGTTTTCCTGCAGGCGGGTGACCAGGCAATCCTTGTTGTCATCGGCGCGACCGGGCACCGACAGCAGCAGGGTGGGCTTGTTGATCACCAGCAGGGCGGCGTCCTGGTGGAGAATTTCGATCTGGCTTAGCGGCATGGTGTGTTCTGGTTGGACTGGGCGATAAAAACGAATGGCGGCCGCAAGGCCGCCATTCGTGTATATGAGCCAGAAAATCTATTCTAGGCGCTGCGAGCTAGAGCCATGCAAGGCAAAAAAGGTGAGGAAGCGGAGTGTACTTTTGTACATGAGCATTCCGAACCTGTTTTTAACGCAGCAGGGCCGACGCGCAGCAAGTCCAGATAGATTTTTAACGATCCGGCAGGGTTATGTTCAACTCCAGGATCGAGCAACTGCCCTGGTTTTCCAGGGCGACCTGAACCTGATCCGATTCGATGGCGACGTACTTGCGGATCACCTCCACCAGCTCCTGCTGCAGGGCAGGCAGGTAGTCCGGCTGGCTGCGCTGGCCACGTTCGTGGGCAACGATGATCTGCAGACGTTCTTTGGCGATGGATGCGGTAGTTTCCTTCTTGCGCGAACGCAAGAAGTCAAAAATATTCATTCTCGACCTCCAAACAGGCGCTGCAGGAAGCCCTGCTTCTTCACATCGAGGAAGCGGTGCGGCACTTCCTTGCCCAGCAGGCGATCGACAGCATCGCTGTACGCCTGACCGGCGTCGCTCTGGTCATCGAGGATGACCGGGATACCCTGGTTGGACGCCTTGAGGACGGCCTGGGATTCCGGGATCACGCCGAGCAGGCGGATGGCGAGGATTTCCTCGACGTCTTCGACGCCGAGCATTTCGCCCTTGGTGACGCGCTCGGGGTTGTAGCGGGTGAGCAGCAGATGCTCCTTGATCGGGTCTTCGCCTTTCTCGGCGCGGCGCGATTTGCTCGCCAGCAGGCCGAGCATGCGGTCGGAGTCACGCACGGAAGAGACTTCCGGGTTGGTCACGACGATGGCCTCGTCGGCGAAGTACATCGCCAGGTGTGCGCCTTTCTCGATACCGGCCGGCGAATCGCAGACCACGAATTCGAAGTTCTCCGACAGCTCGCCGATGACCTTCTCGACACCTTCCTGGGTCAGCGCGTCCTTGTCGCGGGTCTGGCTGGCGGCCAGAACGTAGAGGTTCTCCAGACGCTTGTCCTTGATCAGGGCCTGGGTCAGGGTGGCTTCGCCGTTGACCACGTTGACGAAGTCGTACACCACACGGCGTTCGCAACCCATGATCAGGTCGAGGTTACGCAGGCCGACGTCGAAGTCGACGATGACGGTCTTGTGCCCGCGCAGGGCGAGGCCGGTACCGATGGCAGCGCTGGTGGTGGTTTTACCGACGCCACCCTTGCCGGAAGTGACTACGAGGATCTTGGCCAAGGTGATTCACCCCAAAAAATGAAGATAATGCGGGAATCGAAGGCCAATCGAGGCCTCCAGATGCCCTTTTAACGGAGCCTCTAAAAACTGGCTGCGTTGTCATCGCGGCGCTGAAAGCAGGTTCGAAATGCTCATTCAGCACTCGTAAACTGCGCTTTCTCACCTGCTTTCGCCTTGCGCTGACTGCCTCGCCGACGTTTTTAGAGGCTCCTTATATGTCCGTGAAAAAGTGGCCGCAGTATCCGTTAAAGGCGGGTGATGTTCAACACGTCACCCGACAGGCTGACCTGTATCGCATCGCCCCACAGCGGGTCGCGGCGCAGGTCTTCGGCGACCTTGTAATGGCCGGCGATGGACAGCATTTCGGCGCCCATTTGCTGACAGAAAATCCGGGCCTTGGTGTTGCCCTTGATACCCGCCAGGGCGCGGCCGCGCATGGGCGCGTAAACATGGATGTTGCCATCGGCGAGAAGTTCCGCCCCGGCGCTGACCGGAGCCAGGACGATCAGATCGCCACCCTGGGCATAGACCTGCTGGCCGCCGCGCACCGGGCTGGTGATGATTCGGCTGGGTTTGTGCTCGGGCTCGGGCGGTTTCTCTTCCGCCTTCTTCGGCGCCGGGTCGATGGGGCGTTCACGTGCCCCGGATGGCGGCAGTACCGGCAGATCCATGGCCTCGGCTGCGGCGATGTCGCTCGCGCGCGAGGCGCGGATGGCCAGGGTTCGCAGGCCGTGACGGCGGCAGACGGCCATCAGCTCGGCCAGGTTCAGTTCGCCTTCGCCCTCCGGCAGTTTGTCCAGTGCCAGCACCAGCGGCGTGTTACTGAAGAAGGCGGGGGCCTGGGCGACCTTTTCCGTCAGTTGGGCGTCGAGGCGTTCCAGATCGTTGTGTGCCAGTTCCATCACGGTGATGGCGAGCATGCTGCCCTTGAGCTGGAATACGGGGTCTTGGGCAAGGAGGTCGGGTTGGCTCATGGTAGGGCGATGGGCCTTCTGGCGAGACGAAAGATGCCGGACTTATAACGACATAGCCCGCATGCCGCAAGACATCCGCGGCGGTGAGCCCATGGCAAGGCGACGCGAGGCAGAGGCTTTACCTGCCGATTGGCTGCCGTGACCCTGGCGGCTTGCGCCGATGCCTCCGAGTCGGCGGAAAAACTGCGTTAGAATGCGCGGCTTTGCCCGTGACCGGAAACATCACATGGATCGCCCCCGCTTTCGCGCCTACTTTCTTCACCCGCGCTTCTGGCCGTTGTGGCTCGGCTTAGGGCTGCTGTGGCTGGTGGTGCAGTTGCCTTATGGTCTGCAACTGAAACTGGGACGAGCGCTGGGTGGACTGATGTATCGCACGGCTCGCTCACGTCGGCGCATCGCCGCGCGCAACCTGGAGCTGTGTTTCCCCGACAGGAGCGCCGCCGAGCGTGAGCGCCTGCTCAAGGAGAACTTTGCTTCCACCGGCATCGCCTTCTTCGAGATGGCCATTAGCTGGTGGTGGCCCCGGGCACGTCTGGCCCCTCTGGCGCATGTCGAAGGTCTCGAACATCTGCAGCAGGCGCAGGCCGAAGGGCAGGGCGTGATCCTCATGGCGGTGCATTTCACCACCCTGGAGATCGGTGCGGCGCTGCTCGGGCAGTTGCACACCATCGATGGCATGTACCGTGAGCACAAGAACCCGTTGTTCGACTTCATTCAGCGCCGTGGCCGTGAACGTCACAACCTCGATGCCAGTGCCATCGAGCGCGAGGACATCCGCGCCATGCTCAAGGTGCTGCGTGCAGGCCGGGCGATCTGGTACGCACCGGATCAGGACTACGGGCGCAAGCAGAGCATCTTCGTACCGCTGTTCGGTATCCGGGCGGCAACGGTCACCGCCACCACCAAGTTCGCCCGTCTGGGCAAGGCGCGTGTGGTGCCCTTCACCCAGCAGCGCCTGGCCGATGGCAGCGGCTATCGCCTGGTGATCCACCCGCCGCTGGCGGATTTTCCGGGTGAGAGCGAGGAACTCGACTGCCTGCGTATCAACCACTGGATCGAACAGGTGGTCAGTGCCTGTCCTGAGCAGTATCTGTGGGCGCATAGGCGCTTCAAGACGCGCCCCGAGGGTGAAGCGAAGCTGTACGGAAAGCGCAAGTAGCCCATCTATACTGCAACGAAAAAACAGGATCGCCCGATGACAGTGATTGCCCGCCCCGATATGCCCGTTACTGGGTTGATCCTCTCCGGCGGCGGTGCGCGGGCGGCCTATCAGGTAGGCGTCTTGTCGGCCATCGCCGACCTGCTGCCGGATGCCTCGCACAATCCCTTCCCGGTGATAGTCGGTACCTCGGCCGGGGCGATCAATGCCGTCAGCCTGGCCTGTGGCGCGCTGCAGTTCGGTGAGGCGGTGCGTCGCCTGACCTCGGTCTGGCAGGGCTTCCACACCCATATGGTGTATCGCAGCGACTGGCCCGGCGTGTTGCGCCAGGCGTCACGCTTCATTGGCCACAGCCTGCTGGGTCTGGGCCGCCATGCCCCGGTGGCACTGCTCGACAGCTCTCCCTTGCGCGAACTGCTGGAGCGCGAACTGGACTTCTCCGGCATCGCCGCGGCGGTGCGCCATCGTCAACTGCGGGCGGTGGCGGTGACGGCTTTCGGCTACGAAAGCGGCCAGGCGATGACCTTCTACCAGGGACGCGCCACCATCGATCCCTGGTTTCGCCATCGCCGCGTCGGCGTGCCGACGCGTCTGCAGCTCGAACACCTGCTGGCCAGCGCGTCGATCCCGCTGATCTTCCCACCGGTGAAGATCAATCGCGAATACTTCGGTGATGGGGCGGTGCGCCAGGCAGCACCGATCAGCCCGGCGCTGCATCTGGGCGCCAGCCGTGTGCTGGTGATCGGCGTCAGCGGCAACGCTCACAGCGATCCGCATGCCCCCGTTCCGATCAACCCGGCCAATCGCCCACCCAGCCTGGCGCAGATCGGCGGGCATATGCTCAACAGCACCTTCATCGACAATCTGGAAACCGATATCGAACTGCTCGAACGGCTCAACCAGTTGAGTGCGCTGGTACCTCCGGAGCAGCGGCCGCGTGGCCTGGGACTGAACCCGGTGGACGTGCTGGTGATCGCGCCCAGCCAGCCGCTGGATCAGATCGCCGCGCGCCATCAACGCGAGCTGCCCAGGGCATTGCGCCTGTTCCTGCGGGGCCCTGGCGCGACCAAGGCAGGCGGTGCCGGTGTACTCAGCTACCTGTTGTTCGAGCCGGGTTACTGCAGCGAACTGATCGAACTGGGTTACCAGGATGCGATGACGCGCAAGGCTGATCTCTGGCGCTTTCTCGGACTGGCCGAGGTCGCCCAACCCGCCTGAGCCGCTTTTCCAGGGGGGCTGAGAAAGTCATTTATCGTCGCTCCCGCGAAGGCGGGAGCCCAGGGATTCCCCTTCGGGCGAGCGCAGCGAGTCATGACGGCTTTTCCAGCGTTTCCCCAGGGGACACTGTGCGCACCCAAATCGGTTGCGTGTCGCTCGGTGCTGCGCACTCTGGCTGTCAGGCCAGCACGCCGTCACGAAAGTCGCGCAGGGCCTGTTCTATTTCCTCACGGCTGTTCATCACGAAGGGGCCGTACTGCACGATGGGTTCGTTCAGCGCAGTACCGGCAATCAGCAGCACCCGCGCGCCCTGAGCGCTGGCCAGGTGCAGCTCGCCCTCGTCGGACAGGCGAACCAGGCGTCCGGCGCTGACCGCTTGTACGCTGGCCCCGGGCAGCTCCAGCAGACCCTCGTAGACGTACAGCATGACCCGCTGGCCATCGGCCAGGCGCGGCGCGACCCGGCCGCCGGCCGGCAGGTGCAGGTCGAACAGTTGTGGCTGGGTCTGGGGACGTTGCACGGCCCCGAGCTGACGGATCTCGCCATCATCGAACTCACCGGCGATCACGACCACTTCCACGCCGGACTCGGTGGTGATGCGCGGGATTTCGGCGGCCGGGATATCGCGATAACCGGGTTCACCCAGCTTGTCCCGGGCCGGCAGATTGAGCCACAGCTGGAAGCCGCGCATGGCGCCGGACTCCTGCTCGGGCATCTCGCTGTGGATGATGCCGCGCGCGGCGGTCATCCATTGCACGCCGCCGCTGCCGAGCAGGCCGACATTGCCCAGATGATCCTCGTGGCGCATGCGCCCTTCGAGCATATAGGTGATGGTTTCGAAGCCACGATGCGGGTGCGCTGGGAAACCTGCGATGTAGTCGTCGGGGTTGTCGCTGGAAAACTCGTCGAGCATCAGGAAGGGGTCGAAGCGCTCCAGGCCTGGCCCGCCGATCACGCGGTTGAGGCGTACACCCGCGCCGTCGGATGCAGGTTGGCCTGGCTGGATGCTGATGACGCGGCGTTGCGAAGTCATGGCGAGCTCCTTGAAAGGGGGAATGACGCCATGCTAGTCGGCTTGAATCGATGTTTGTTCGCAAAATTTTCGGGCCATACATCGGTTTATTCGATGTATGGCCCGGGATCAATCATCGATCTTGAGTTTGCGTGACTCGTGGTAGAAGTAGCGCAGCTTCTCGTACTCGAACGGCGAGTTGAGCTGGCCATAGCGGAAGCTGGTGTTGGCGCGCGTATCGACGACGCGCAGCGCGGTGATGCCGGGGTTGCTGCGGCTGGCATCTGCCACGTCGAGGTAGTTGACCGCGTTCTCCAGGCTGAAGTCGGCCACCAGGCCGCCGGTATCGCGCAGGTTCGACGGGCCGAGCAGCGGCAGCATCAGGTAAGGCCCGGCGGGCACGCCGTAATGTCCCAGAGTCTGGCCGAAGTCTTCGCTCAGTCTCGGCAGACCCATGCGCGTGGCCGGATCCCAGACACCGCCCACGCCGATGATGGTATTGAACAGCAGCCGGGCCGTGCTGTTCATCGCCCGCTGGCCCTTGAGCTGCAACAGGCTGTTGGCCAGCGTGGGAATCTCGCCCAGGTTGTTGAAGAAGTTGTGCACACCGGTTTGCACGAGGTTTGGCGTGATGTAGCGGTAGCCGTCCACCACGGGCAGGAACACCCACTGATCGAAGCGGTAGTTGAAGTGGTAGACGCGGCGATTCCACGACTCCAGCGGATCGAAGACCTGCAAGGCGTCATTGGAGGCGCGCTCGAACTCCTGCTGATCGAGACCGGGGTTGAACTGCAGGCTTTGCAGCGGATTGGTGAACCCGTCGGCGTCGATCTGGTTCTCGGCCAGTGCCTGCCCGCTGGTCAGCAGCAGGGCGATGATGAGAGTGCTGTGCTTAACCACGGAAGAACTCCAGCATGGCGTCGCTGTTGACGCGATAGTTGAGGTTGCCGCAGTGCCCGCCACGCGGGTAGAGGGTCAGGCGCTCGCCGAAGGTGCGACGCAGGAAGCCGATATCGCCCTGGCCGAGAATCAGGTCGTCGGCGTTGTGCATCACGGCGATCTTGTCGCTGCCTTTGAGGTAGTCCTCCAGTGCGTAGAGGCTGCTCTCTTCGATCAGTTGATTGAGGCTGCCGCCGTCATAGCGTGCGCGCCACATGGGCATCAGTTGCTCGGCGATGTAACAGTCGAAGTCGCAACGCAGCGCCATCTGGAAGAAAGGCGTGAGGCTGGTGCCTTCGGTGATGTGGTAGTCACGGGGGGTGATCAGGCCGCGACGGTTGAGCAGATCCGAGGTGAACACGATGTCGGCCGAGGAGAAGCGGAACGAGGTGCCGATCAGCATGGCCATCTGCTCGTTGGAGAGTCGCTGCTTGGACTGCTGAAAGTCGTAGAGCATGGCCTCGTTGATATCCAGATAGCCCTTGTCATTGAAGTAGCGGGTGAGCTTGCCCAGCACCAGGTCATAGAAGTTGGTGCTGTTGTCGATGCCCTGCACGCGGGTCTGCACCAGCTTGTCGAGGTTGCTGATCGAGGTGTAGAGGTTCACGGGCGGGTTCAGCAGCAGGACACGTCTGAAATCGAAGGCGCGGCGGGTTTCATCCAGTTGGCTGACGAAGGCGGCATGAAGGGCGCCGAGGCTGTAGCCGGTGAGCAGGAACTCGCTGACTTCCAGTTTCGGATGCTGGGCGCGCACGGCCTGCATCGCCCGGTAGAGATCGTCCGCATCGTCCGGGCTGTAGCCGGGCGTGGCGAAGCGTGAGGCTGCGGCCATGAAGTCGTAGCTGGTCGGGGAGGACAACTGCACGACATGGAAACCTGCGCCATAGAACAGCTTCTTCAGGTATTCCGTGGTGCTGCTGGCGTAATGCGCGCCAGTGCCGGCGATGATGAAGATCAGCGGCGCACGGCCTTTCTGTTCGGCCAGGCGGTAGCGCAGCCTGGTCACCGGCCAGAAGTTGTCCAGCAGCTCGAACTCACGATCCGGACGCAGACGCACCGAATAGTCACTCTGCCTGATGTCGCCATCGGCCGGTAGCGCAGGGCGCAACTCGGGCGGGGTGGTGGCAATGGTTGCTTCGAAGGGGTTGGCCAGTGGGTAGCCGTAGCTTTCGGCATCCACATCCGCGGCGGTCGCGGAGGCACAGAAGACCAGGCCGCCGAGCAAGGCGGCGAGTCGGGCAAGGCTGGGCATTTGGCAAGTCCCTGCAATAAGAGAACGTCTGGATTGAACAGCTGGCTTATGACATCAGCAAGCTGGGCAAAGTGCCAGACTATCCTGCCTTATCGCAGGGAAACATGAGTAGCAGGAATGAGTGCGCCGTACGTCGCACCGTTCGCAGGCTTTTTCACTCAGGCGTGATGGTGCAGCCAGGCATGCCTGGGACGCTCGGCCACCGGCTGTTGGCGCCGTTCGAAACGCTGCCAGATCTTCTCGTGAAAGTAGAAACCCACGGAGTTGCAGAGAGGTTCGATGGCCGCCACCAGGCCACTCGCGGCGACGCTGCCGGTCAGTGCGTAGGTCACGCCGAAGGCAATGCAGAAGTGCATGAGGGTGAAGGTCAGGGTTTTGATCATGATGCACCTCGATGAGAATCATTTCGTATTGATGGCAAGGCTAGTAGCACCGTTCGAGCTGCGGAAATACGAGCTTTGCATGGCTTTGATAGTTGCTTTAAATCGTTTTCATATTTCTGATGACCTGGTTCTATTTGTCTGTTTCCGGAGGGATCGCGTTAAGGTGATGCTCCACTTCAGCGGAGTCGACTCATGCAGATCAGTGATATCCCTTTCGGTGTGACGGACTGGGCAGCGATACCTGCTACCGAGCATCCGGGTGAGCAGGGCCTGGCGCGTTGGCGTACCTGTCGGTTCGGGACGCTGCGGGTACGCATGGTCGAATATTCGCCGGGGTATGTGGCCGACCACTGGTGTCACAAGGGGCACGTGCTGTTGTGCCTGGAGGGGGAGTTGACCACCGAGCTGGAAGACGGCCGAGTGTTCACCCTCAAGCCCGGCATGAGTTACCAGGTGGCCGATGGCGCCGAGGCCCATCGTTCCTCGACGACGCCTGGTGCGCGTCTGTTCGTGGTGGACTGAGCCGCGATGGGCTGGCGTCTGGCTGCCGATGCTCTGGTGGTGATCCACCTTGGCTTCATTCTTTTCGTGTTGCTTGGCGGCCTGTTGTTGCTGCGCTGGCCGCGTTTGCTCTGGCTGCATCTGCCGGCAGTGGCGTGGGGCGCCACGGTGGAGTTCTTCCATCTGCTGTGCCCGCTGACCCCCTGGGAAAACCAACTGCGGCGAGCTGCCGGTGATGCGGGTTACGAGGGCGGCTTCATTGAGCACTACCTGATCCCGCTGATCTATCCGGCAGGGCTGACACCGCAGATACAGCTCTGGCTCGGCGGCGTCGTCGTGCTCATCAACGTCACGGTCTATGCCTGTCTGCTCAAGCGCCGGTTGCAACGCACGTAGCGCTGATTTGCCCTGGCCATTCATAAGTCTGATTAAGGGGCTTGGGCACTATTTCCTTGGCTACACTGCGAGCCATTGAAACCGAATATCGAAAGGCAGGCCCGCTATGCAAAACCGCATGATGATCACTGGTGCTGGTTCCGGTCTGGGGCGTGAAATCGCCCTGCGTTGGGCTCGCGAGGGCTGGCACCTGGCGCTGGCCGATGTCAACGAGGCGGGTCTCGTCGAGACGCTGAAACTGGTACGAGAGGCAGGTGGTGATGGTTTCACCCGTCGTTGTGACGTGCGTGATTACAGCCAGCTGACGGCGCTGGCTCAGGCTTGCGAGGAACAGTTCGGCGGCATCGACGTGATCGTCAACAACGCAGGCGTGGCGTCGGGCGGCTTTTTCAGCGAACTGTCGCTGGAGGATTGGGACTGGCAGATTTCGATCAACCTGATGGGCGTGGTCAAGGGCTGCAAGGCCTTCCTGCCGCTGCTGGAAAAGAGCAAGGGCCGCATCGTCAACATCGCCTCCATGGCCGCGCTCATGCAGGGGCCGGGTATGAGCAACTACAACGTGGCCAAGGCCGGTGTGGTGGCATTGTCGGAAAGCCTGCTGGTCGAACTGCGTCAGCTGGAGGTCGGCGTGCATGTGGTCTGCCCGTCGTTCTTCCAGACCAACCTGCTGGATTCCTTCCGTGGCCCGACCCCGGCGATGAAAGCACAGGTCGGCAAGCTGCTGGAAAGCTCGCCGATCAGCGCGGCGGACATCGCCAGCTACATTCATGACGAGATGGCCAAGGGCAGCTTCATGATCCTGCCGCACGAGATGGGGCGCATGGCCTGGGCACTGAAGCAGAAGAACCCGCAGATGCTATACGACGAGATGGCCGGCATGGCCGAGAAGATGCGCGGCAAGGTCAGATCCGTCAGCTGACCATCAGGTCGGTTGGTTCTCCCCGCAGGCTTGCCTGGCGTAGTCTGCGGGGGTAGGGTGGCCGACCCGGCCTGCCTGCCGCTCTGACCATGGAATACTCGTGAAACCAGTCCCTCGGGCCTTGCTGTTGGTGGCCCTGGTGCTGGCGGCGATCAATCTGCGCCCCGGCATTACCTCTCTTGCTCCGCTCATCGAGCGCATCGCCGCCGAGCTGTCGTTGAGCCGCAGCTTCATCAGTCTGACCACGGCCTTGCCGGTGCTGTGCATGGGTCTGCTCGCCCCGCTGGCACCGCGTCTGGCGGTGCGCTGGGGGCTGGAGCGCACCATTGTCCTGTGCCTGGGCTTGATCGGCCTGGCGCTGCTGGCTCGTCTGGCTGCGCATCAGAGTGTGGTGCTGATTGGCAGCGCCATCGCTCTGGGGGCTGCCATCGCCGTTGCCGGGCCGCTGTTGTCGGGCTTCATCAAACGTCATTTTGCCAGTCAGATGGGCCGGGTCGTGGGTTGGTATTCGCTGGGCATGGCCATTGGTGGAGCCGCCGGCGCGGTGCTCACGGCGCCGGCCACTGCGTTGTTCGGTGATGCCTGGCATCTGGGGCTGGCGGTATGGGCGATACCGGCGGCGCTGGGAGTGCTGCTCTGGGTCTGGTTGCCGAACCAGGCGGGTAGCAGTGAAGAGCACGAGAGCGGCGGTTTGCCCTGGCGACAGCCTCGTGCCTGGTTGATCAGTTGCTTCTTCGCCATCCAGGCCGGTTTGTTCTATGCCATCGCGACCTGGGCAGTGGCGCGCTATCACGAAGCCGGGCTGAGCATGCTGCGCAGCAATTCGTTGCTGAGCATCGCCATGTTGATGGGCTTGCCCAGTTCGTTCCTGCTGCCCTGGCTGGCACAGCGTTTCAATGCGCGTTACCCGCTGCTGCTGGCCTGTGGTGCGACGACCTGCCTGTGTCTGGTGATGGTCACCTTCATGCCGCGTCTGGTGCCGGAGGCGTGGGCAGTGGTCATGGGCTTCTCCCTGGGGGGCTCCTTCGCGCTGTCCCTGGTGTTGCCGCTGTACGAGGCCGGCTCGCCGCTGGCGGTCAGTCGCTGGACGGCGATGATGCTGTTCACCGGTTACAGCCTGGGGTGTCTGACACCCATCCTCACGGGCCTGGCGCGTGATCTGTCGGGGAGCTATCAACTGCCTTTCGCCGTGCTGACGGCGTTGGCCCTGCTGATGACCCTGCTGGCCTGGTTGCTCGGCCGGCGGCGGCGGCAACCCTGAACAATTGGCGTGCTTTCCTTTCTTGGCCTGGCAGGCTGTGTTAGAAGGCTTTCTGCTTTTTCAGGAGTGCCGGTGTGGAGTCCGAATCCATCGTTTATGGCTGTATCCGCGACTGGCCCTCGGATGACCCCGAGCAGCGTCGCCTGCGGCGTGAAACCAATCATGGCGTGCTCGCCGAACTACCGTCCGGTGATCTCTGGCCCTTTCTCGGCCGTGAGATGTTCTCTTTCTGCAATCTGCCCGGGGCGGGACTGTATCAAACCCAGGTGATCCACTTCGGCGCCAGCTACGGCGCGGTGGAGTACGAATGGAACCTGTGGATCGAAGCCTTCGAGGCGTTGCTCAAGCGTTTGTACTGGGCCAGCGCCGTGGTTCATCTGGAAACCGAACTCAACGGTTTGCACACCTTTCGCTGGGAGTCGGACAGCGGTTTTCACAGCCCGCAGGAAGGTGCCCTGCGCGTGCGCTGTGCCTGGGAGCGCGAAGGTATGTTGCGTGGTTGAGGTTGACGCGCTGTCGTTGCGCGTCGGCCTGCAAATGCCCTTATAGACGATCGGAGTAAAAAGTTCCGCTGTCATCAAATATTTATATATCAGCAACTGCGCTGAAATAACCCCTCGCCAAGATTCCCCCCAACACGAACGAGCCCTCCGCTCGGGTGTTTTCAACACTTAAAGTCCAACAGGGGAATCCTCGATGATCCGTAAGCACTTCGCCGGTTTCGCAGCCAGCGCTCTGGCTCTGGCCGTCTCCGCCCAGGCTTTCGCCGGTACCGTCACCACCGACGGCGCCGACCTCGTGATCAAGACCAAAGGCGGCCTGGAAGTCGCTACCACCGACAAGGCCTTCAGCTTCAAGCTGAGCGGCAAGCTGCAGTGGGACGCCACCAATTTCGATGGCCTGATGGCTGCCGATCAGAACAAGCCGTTCGACGATACCTTCAACACCTTCATCCGCCGCGGTGAGTTCGGCCTGGAAGGCACCGCCTACAGCGATTGGGACTGGGGGTTGCGTCTGAGCTACGACGAAGCCGATGACACCAGTGTCGACCGTGCCTTCATCGCCTACACCGGTCTGGATATCGGCACCTTCACCGTTGGACGTTTCGGCGTCGACTATGGCCTGGAGAACACCACCAGTTCGTCCTGGATCACCGCCATCGAACGTCCGTTCATGTACGATTTCCTGAATGGTGACGAAGACACTCAGTTCGGTGTGAACTTCAAGCACTCCGGCGACAACTACGGCTTGATGGCTCAGGTTGCCACCTACGAAGGTGACAACAACTACAAGGGCGAAGAGAACGACGAACTCTACGGTTATACCCTGCGTGCCCACTGGGCTCCGTACCTGAACGGCACCGATGTCATTCACCTGGCGGCCAATTATCACAACAGTGAGTCCGACGATAACCGCGCACGTGCGCGCACCCGTATGGGCATCCGCAGCGACAACGATTTCCGTCTGACCTTCGGTGACGTGCGCGTCGCCGACAAGGACGTCGAATGGGTGCTGGAATCCGGTGCGCAGTTCGGCGCCTTCCGCGCTCAGGCCGAGTACTTCCAGCGCCAGATCAGTGGTGAAACCCTCGCAGGTGCCAAGTCGGACGTCGACCTGAGCGGCTACTACGGCCAGGTCTCCTACATGTTCAACGGCGTGCGCCAGTACAAGGCCGCCGATGGCAAGTGGGACAAGCCGGACAACATGAAGGGCTCCTGGGAAATCTTCGCTCGTTACGAGAGCACCACCATCGACTCCGACGCAGGCGCTATCCCGGGGAACCTGGGCCTGGCCAACATCGTTGCCAAGGACGTCAACGACGAGTTCCAGACCAAGGCCATGGTGGTGGGTGTCAACTACTTCGTCACGCCTGCCGTGCGTACCAGCCTGAACTATGTCGACTATCAGGTGGACAACATCGACACCTCCCGCCAGGTCGACGGCAAAGGCGTTCAGGATGACGGCAAGGCCATCATCGCTCGCCTGCAATACGTGTTCTAAGCAACAGCTTCATCCGTTGCTCCTGATTGAGCCCCGCCATTGGCGGGGCTTTTTTATCGCCCATCTGGAGATTCTTTGATGCGTCACATCACCTTGTTACTGGTTGCGTTCGGCTTGAGTTCGCCTGCCCTGGCGCAAGACTACAGTGCCAGCCAGCCCGGCGAATTGCTTCAGGTACCGTTGCAAGCGCTGCACCCGACTCAGGCAGCGGTTGGTTACGACCAGATCTACTACAAGCTTGGCCGCTTCGCGCAGGAGCGCAACAAGCTGTTCGACGAGTATTGCGAGGCCAATGGCCAGGGCGAGAGCGCCAAGGTGCCGAGCGATGCCGACCTGCACAGGCCCGAGAGCTTCAGTTGCCAGGACAGGGTTGGCGCACGCGGCAGCGAGATGAAGACCGTGGTGATCGGCCCTGGAGGCAGGTTGTTCCTCACCGACGGTCACCACACCTTCACCGTGCTGCTGGAGCACCCCAAGGGCGGCGAGAACCTGAACATGTGGGTGCGGGTTACCGATAATTTCAGCGACAGCGCGGACATGGCCGGTTTCTGGCAGCGCATGGCGCAGGCGCGCAAGGTCTGGCTCAAGGATGGCAACGGCCTGGTCATTGACCCACAGCGGATACCTGAGCGACTTGGCCTGCAGCACCTGGCCAATGACCCGTATCGTGCCCTGGTGTACTTCACCCGTGAGGTGGGCTACGACAAGCCGCGCTCCGGCGAAGTGGCGCCGGAGTTCCTCGAGTTCTACTGGGGCAACTGGCTGCGCTCGGTGCTGCCGCTGGACGAGTATGACCTGAGTGATCGTGGCGATTACCGCGATGCGGTCGAAGCCGCAGCGAAGAAGATGGTGGCATTGGCGCCTGACGATAGCGTTGGTGACAGTGGCTTCAAGGCCCGCGAGCTGGGTGGCTACTCGTCGGTGGATCGCAAGGAACTGAACAAGGTGGCGGGTCGCAAGCTGAACTACGCCACCAGCTACAAGAAAAGCCTGGGCACCAAAGGCTGATACTGTTCAGAGCCTGCAAAGCAGAAAGCCCGGCGCAATGCGCCGGGCTTTCTCGTTTCGAAGCGGCGGTCAGTTGTTCTTCTTGAAGTTGTCCAGTGCCAGCTGAATCATCTGGCGCGCTTCGGCGGCGTTGCCATAACCGTTCAGCTCGACCTTCTTGCGGCCTTCCGGCAACTGTTTGTAGACGCGAAAGAAGGCTTCGATGCGTTGCCGTTCGATTTCCGGCAGATCGCCAATGTCCTGAATCTTGTCGTAGCTCGGATCGATGTCACTGCTCGGAACGCCGATGATCTTCTCGTCGGCTTCGCCACCGTCGATCATCTTCAGGTAACCGATGGGGCGGAACTTGATCAGTACGCCAGGGTGCAGGGGTTCGCGGGTCAGTACCAGGCCGTCCAGCGGATCGTTGTCGCCGCCCAGGGTGCGCGAGAGAACCATAGTTGGCCGGGTAGACTACCGGCATCGACTGGAAGCGGTCGACGAACACCAGACCTTGCTCGTTGATCTCGTACTTGGTGAAACTGCCTGCCGGGATTTCCACCGCCATGTGCACATCGTTCGGTGCGTTTTCCGCCTGTTCTGCGTAAAGGGGTGAACGATGGACTTGTCCGCGAGGGCTGCACTGCTGCCGAGCACGAGGGCCACACCGACGGCGACGAGGGACTTGCGCATGGGAACTCCTTTGAGAACCTGAGGTTATAAGTGTTGGCGCTCCCATATTGCGCGGGCATTGTTAGAGATATATTGCAGCTGAGCCGCAGCGACCGTTCGCTCGGGTGAAGTTCTGGAATCCGTCATGCCACTCGAATGCATCACGTCCTTGCAGCAGGTACGTCCTGAAGACTGGGACGCACTGTTGCCTGATGCCCAGCCTTTTCTGCGTCACGCGTTTCTCGGTGCACTGGAGGACAGCGGCAGTGTCGGTGGGCGCAGCGGCTGGTTGCCCTCGCATCGGCTCTGGGTCGAGCAGGGGCGCTTGCAGGCAGCGATGCCGGCTTACGTCAAACAGCACTCGTACGGCGAATATGTGTTCGACCACGGCTGGGCAGACGCCTGTCGCCGCGCCGGTATTGCCTACTACCCGAAGTTGCTCGGCGCCGTTCCTTTTCACCGGTTGGTGGCGCTCGTCTGCTTGGTGACCGCCAGGCCTGCGTCCGCCTGATCGACGCACTGGGCATCTGTGTGCATGAGGAAGGGCTTTCCAGTGTGCATATCAATTTCACCCAGCCGGCCTGCGATGAATTGCTGCGGGGACGAGAGGATTGGCTGGAGCGGCTGGGCTGCCAGTATCACTGGCACAACCGCGGTTACCGGGACTTTCAGGACTTTCTCGATGCACTCGCCTCGCGCAAGCGCAAGCAGATGCGCAAGGAGCGTGAGCAGGTGGCGGCGCAGGGGATCGCGTTCGACTGGCGGGCTGGCCATGAATTGAGCGAGGCGCAGTGGGACTTCGTCTACCACTGTTACGCCAACACCTACCACGTTCGCGGGCAGGCACCTTATCTGACGCGTGCGTTCTTCAGCCTGCTGGCCGAGCGCATGCCCGAGTCGATCCGTGTGGTACTGGCGCATCAGCATGGTCGTCCGGTGGCCATGGCCTTCAGCCTGGTCGGTGGTGATACCCTCTACGGTCGCTACTGGGGGGTGCCTGGCCGAATTCGATCGACTGCATTTCGAGACCTGCTTCTATCAGGGCATGGCATGGGCCATCGATGCCGGGCTGGCCCGCTTCGACGCGGGCGCCCAGGGTGAACACAAGCTGATTCGCGGTTTCGAGCCGGTGGTCACGCGTTCCTGGCACTATCTCTGTCATCCTGGGCTGCGTGCGGCCGTGGCGGATTACTTGCAGCAGGAGCGCATCGATGTACTCGCTTACGCCGAACAGGCGTCGGTGCATCTGCCTTACCGGAGCGCATGACACCGTGCTCCGGTCTCCCGGATGTAGCGAGCCGGCTGGCGGAAGTTCCCCAGGTTGGAGTTTCCTGAAAAAAGTTCAGAGCTTTCTGCAAGATGCCTGTATCACGATGCCACTAAATTCCGCCCTTCACGTTTGCAGCGTCCGCTGGCGTGACCTTCGATTGGTAAGACCAGCGCAACTGGACTAGACCGATAGAAGGGACATGCATGCAGCGGTCGGTGCGATGCGGTGTTCGCAGGGAGATCGGTTGCGTGTATGACGCGCTCGCCGAAACGCGGATGGTGCGGTGGAGAACCGCGACGATCTACCTGCCCTCGCCGACGACCTCCGGGTTGCCTGCGTGAAAAGGGAAGTAGTCGGTGCCCGGTGCTCGCCACGCGCGAGTGCGTTTCACCAATCGGGGCATATGGGTTATTTCCCGCTGCCCGATAACAACAAACGAGAGGGGAGCCCCCAATGACAGCTAGTACTCCGATGCTCGTCACCTTCGTGGTGTACATCCTGGCCATGGTGCTGATTGGATTCATCGCCTATCGAGCCACCAAGAACTTCTCCGATTACATCCTTGGCGGTCGTAGCCTCGGCAGCGTGGTCACCGCTCTGTCGGCTGGCGCCTCCGACATGAGTGGCTGGCTGCTGATGGGCCTGCCGGGCGCGATCTTCGTCGCCGGTCTGTCCGAAAGCTGGATCGCCATCGGCCTGATCGTCGGCGCCTACCTGAACTGGCTGTTCGTGGCTGGGCGTCTGCGCGTGCACACCGAGCACAACAATAACGCCCTGACCCTGCCCGACTACTTCACCAACCGCTTCGAAGACTCCAGCCGTCTGCTGCGTATCTTCTCGGCGCTGGTGATCCTGGTGTTCTTCACCATCTATTGCGCCTCCGGTATCGTCGCTGGTGCTCGTCTGTTCGAGAGTACTTTCGGCATCTCCTACGACGTTGCCCTGTGGGTCGGCGCTGCTGCCACCATTCTCTACGTGTTCGTCGGTGGCTTCCTCGCGGTGAGCTGGACCGACACCGTGCAGGCGGCGATGATGCTCTTTGCCCTGCTGGTCACTCCGGTATTCGTGATCCTGGCCCTGGGTGACTACGAAACCACTCTGGCCACCATCGAACAGGCCAACCCGGCCAACTTCGACATGTTCCGCAACCTGTCCTTCATCGCCATCGTTTCCCTGCTGGGCTGGGGTCTGGGCTATTTCGGCCAGCCGCACATTCTGGTGCGTTTCATGGCGGCTGACTCGGTCAAGACCATCCCCGCTGCTCGCCGTATCGGCATGGCCTGGATGATCCTCTGCCTGGGCGGCGCTGTCGCTGCCGGTTTCTTCGGGATCGCCTACTTCAACAACAACCCGGAGCTGGCCGGTGCGGTCAACGAGAACGGTGAGCGCGTGTTCATCGAACTGACCAAGATCCTGTTCAACCCGTGGATCGCCGGTATCGTGCTGTCGGGTATTCTGGCTGCGGTGATGAGCACCCTGAGCTGCCAGTTGCTGGTGTGCTCCAGCGCTCTGACCGAAGACTTCTACAAGGCCTTCCTGCGCAAGAACGCCTCGCAGTCCGAGCTGGTATGGGTAGGTCGCTTCATGGTTCTGGCCATCGCGCTGGTCGCCATCTCCATTGCCTACAACCCCGAGAGCAAGGTGCTGGGCCTGGTTGCCTACGCCTGGGCCGGTTTCGGCGCCGCCTTCGGCCCCGTGGTGATCTTCTCCCTGCTGTGGAAGCGCATGACCCGCAACGGCGCTCTGGCCGGCATGGTGGTTGGTGCCGTCACCGTGGTGGTCTGGAAGGAGTTCATCGGTCTGGGTCTGTACGAGATCATTCCGGGCTTCATCCTGTGCAGCCTGTGCATCGTGATCTTCAGCCTGCTGGACAAGGAGCCTTCCGCTTCCATCCAGAAGCGCTTCGAGGAAGCCGATCAGGAATACAAGGCGGTCTGATTCTCCCTTGTACGCAAAAGGCGGCGACTGTCATGCAGTCGCCGCCTTTTTTATTGCCTGCCATTTATGCTGGCCATCCTGCGAGCCGTCGCTGCGCGTACGCAGGGCTGGGCATGCAGGGTGCGCCGTGCACACCGATGGTTCACGGCACGGCCTACGTAACGGCTTAGTTCAGGCGCTTGCTCAGATCCTGCAACGCCTGGCGATAGTCGTTGCCCGCCATGCGCAGGCTGTTGTTGTGGTTGGCACCGTCGATCAGCAGCAGTTGCTTGGGTTCGCTGGCGGCCGCGAACAGTTCCTCGCTGAAGCGAGAGGGGACGTAGCGATCATCGCGCCCGTGGGCGATCAGTACGGGCATGCCGACCTCACCGATCTTGCTCAGCGAGTCGAATTCCTGCGACAGCAGCCAGCGTATCGGCAGTGACGTCTGGGTGACGGCAGCAGCGACATCGCCCAGATTGGTGAAGCTCGATTCGACGATCAGCCCGCCCGCCTGAGGCGAGTCGTTTTTGCGGGCGAGTTCGTAGGCCAGGTGGACGGCCACTGCGCCGCCGAGCGAATGACCATAGATGAAGCGCTTGGCTGGATCGGGTTGCAGGCGCTCGATGTGCTGCCAGGCGATATTGGCATCCTGGTAGACGGTGCGCTCGGAAGGCAACTGGCCACGGCTCTGGCCGAAGCCGCGATAGTCCACTGCCAGCACCGAGTAGCCCATGGCGTGCAATTGCTCGATACGAAACAGCTGGCCGGTGAGATTCCAGCGCGAACCATGCAGATAGAGCAGAGTAGGGGCCTCGGCCCGGGATGATGGCCACCACCAGGCGTGGAGACTCTCGCCAGACGCCAGATCCGGAGATTGCAGCTGCATTTCCTGTAGCCCGCTCGGAATGCCGCTGAACCAGCGGGCGGTGCCAGGTTCGATGCGAAACACCAGTTTGCGCTCGGTCTCCTCCAGCTTCGCGCAGCCGACCGGTAGCAGGATGAGCAGACTCAGCAGAGCGATGAAACTGAAACGGCGACGGCGTATCAGCGCGATCCAGGAAGCGGGCATGGCGACTCCGAAAGCAGCGGGTGAAAGCAGATGGACAGTACAGCGTTGCTGGGCCATTGACCGGTCGTTCGTCGTGCGGTTTCGTTTCGGCGCCTGCTCTGTGGTTACCGCGTGTTACCGCCAACTGGCCTGTTGCGCCGAGAGCGGCGCCTGACACAGCGTTGCGTGGCCAGGTTCGAGGTACGGGGCAAGGATCGGCGCCATCCCCTTGAGTACCTGCACAGGCAGTGCCGACGTGAAGGTGAAGCGCTCCGCTTCGCGTCCCGGTACGAACGCCGTCAGGGTGCCGTAGTGGCGGGGGCCGAGAAAGAACACGAAGGTGGCCGTGCGATTCATCGCCCGGGAGCTCAGCACGCGGCCGCCCGGGCCGACGCTTTCGATACGGTTGTCACCGGTACCGGTCTTGCCGCCAAGCGTCAGCGCCTGGCCGTCGGCCAGTTGGAAGCTGCCTTGCAGACGCCGGGCCGTGCCACCTTCGACGACTTGCGAGAGGGCGCCGCGCAATGCTGCTGCGACTTCCGATGGCATCACTCGCTTCCCCCCTGCGGATCGTTTGCAACCAGCGTCTCGTAGGGCGTGTTGGCCGCGAAATGCAGTTCATCGATGCGCAACACCGGCTGACGGATGCCGTCGTTCTGGATGATGCCCATCAGCTCGGCCAGCGCCGCCGGGCGGTCGCCCGAGCTGCCCAGAGCGGTCGCCAGCGACGGCACCAGATGCTGGAAGGGGTAGCCGAGGTTTTTCCAGCGGCGATGGATATCGGAGAAGGCTTCCACCTCCAGCATGATGCGGATCCGGCTGTCGCGCGCTCTTGTGCCGGGTGCGCAGCAGCCAGCCATAGACTTCCTGGCGCTCGTCGACACTGGCGGCGACGGCATCGTCGAAACCGGCCTCCGGATGCTGGATGAGAAAGCCCAGCAGCCATAGTTCCAGCGGATGCACGCGGGCGATGTAGCCCTGATCCGGCAGGCTGTAGGCGCCCGGACCATAGTCCTTGTAGAGGCGGGCGATGCGCTCGTCACTGAGATGCTCCTGTGGTACCTGAGCACGCAGGAAGGCGGCGAAGGTGGCCACGTCGGCCTCCGGCATCAGATAACGGTGTACGGCGGCGAGGCGGGCCGAAGTCTGCCGCAGGCCGCTGAGGAAGGTCTCCAGGCGTTGCTGTTCGGGTTGTCCCTGGTATTTGCGCCAGAAACGCAGGAGGAAGGTTCGCCCTTCGCGGTCGGCAAAACGCTGCAGGTACTCCTGACGCCGAGGATCCTTGTCATCCTTGAGCAGTTCGGCGCTGTTCTGGTAGGTGCTGTAGCGCACCAGGTCACGCATCAGGCGCACGAACGGCAGGTTGATCGACTCGCGCAGGGATTCGCGCAGCGTGGGATTGCGGCCGTTGTCCTCGCGGCGGAAGTTGCCGAACGTGTGCGCGCCGCCTCCGGTGAAGAAGCGTTCATGCGGATTGGCCGAATAGCGCCGCTCCAGCGCCGCATCGAGCATGGTCGTCAGGTCGACGCCTGGGTTTGCTCGCAGATAGTCCACGGCCCAGCGGCTCAGATGATCCTGTTCGGCGACTTCCAGTGCACGCAGCTCGGCAGGTGTCTTGCCTGAATGGCGTTGATGCAGTTCGGCGATCATTTCCAGGTAAGTGGTGAGCACGCGCAGCTTGGCGGTCGAGCCGAGTTCCAGCTTGCTGCCTTCGTTGATGTCGAAGGGCTGATCGGTGCTGTCTGTCTGCACCCGAACCCGGCTTCCGGTGGCGGTACGTTCGAACAGGGTGAAGCTGTAGCGCACTTCGGCGGTCTTCTCGGGTGACAGCAGGCGATCGCCGAACAGGCCGATTCTGCCGGCGAACTCGGGGTCGGCCAACTGTTGCAGATAGCTGCTGGCCTGCTGTTGCAGGTCGCGCTGCAAGGTGCTGCGAGCGGCCAGGTCGAGGCGGTCGAGATCGTACAGCGGCATGCCCAGCAAGCTGGACAGGCGTGAGCGGGCAACGCTGATGCCTTTGTCGCTTTCCACCGGGCGCAGGTTGGGCTCCTGCTGCCAGTCGCGATACTGCAGCTTCTGACTCAATGCGCCATCACGCAGTTGTGCATCGATCAGTCCGGCGTTCGCCAGCAGGCGGATATGGCTCTCGGTCAGGTCTTCCATTTCCTTGCGTCCCTGAGCCAGGTAATAGGACGGGCGACGCTGGGCGATCATCAGCGAGAGCATCTGGCGCAAGGCAAGGCCGCGTTCTGCGGGGCTGGCAGCAGGGGTACGGCTCGGATCGAGGAGCGCGTTGCTGCGCTCGAAGTCGGCGCCGTACCAGATGCGCAAGCCATCGGCCAGACCATGCACTTCACCGTGTCCAGGCGCGGCTGACAGCGGCACGCTGTTGAGGTAGTCACGCACGATCCTCTGTCGTGCCTCGAGGGTCTGCGGCCCTTGCTGATAGGCGCGTACGCTGGCCGAGATCATCTGCCGCAGCTTTTCGCCGGGCGACAGCGTGAGGCCGTCTGGGGAGTGGCGGTACTTTTCCAGTTGAGTGGCCAGGGTGCTGCCACCGGCGGATTGATCCTGCATGTCGAGCACCTTGCCAAGCTGCGACAGGGCCGCCATGGCAAAGCGCGGCCAGTCCACCGCCGGGTTGGCCTGGGGCTGGGACGGATCGAGCAGATTGCGGTTCTCGATGAACAGCAGGCTGCCGACCACCAGAGGAGGAATGCTGGCGAAGTCGGCATAGCCTTGCTGCGGATAGTGAAACGCGTAGAACGGCGTACCGCGACAGTCGCTGATAGCGAGCCCGCTCTGGCTCTTCTCGATGAATGGAGGGAACAGGCCGCGACGGCTGTATGCCATCAGTTCCGGGGAAAAGCGTGATTGTGCGGTGATCAGGAAATCACGGTGCAGCAGGCGTTCCAGCATCAGCGGCAGGTAGGCGTAACCCTGGCGTTTGTCGAAGGGCCCATCACTTGGATAGAGGATGCTCGGGCTTGGCCCTGTTTCTACCTGGTAGGTGAGACTGGCGGCGTAACGGCTGAGCTCTCTGGCCTGGAAATGCGCACTGCGCAACTCGAACATGAACAGGGCGACGCATGCCAGCAACAGAGCAGTCATCAGCACATACAGCAACAGGCGCCAGCGACGCGACCGCTTGTCGACGATGGGTAGAGCGCTCGACCGTGGATCGCGCTGCTCAGGGTCGGATTGCCATAGTGCGCCCATGATCCTCCGGCTCCACGAAAACCGCGAAACTGCCGCTTGCCGGGTGCTGACCAAGGCTACGACCGTCTCGCCTGTCCATTACAAGCTTAGTCGCTATGCGTATATCCGACAGGGCGGATGGAGATATCAAGGTCTGGCGATGGCCTGCTAGACTCGGCCGCACCGCCAGATGCAGGGCACCGGCATGCAGCGCGATCACCGAGAACAGCTTCAGCAGAGCTGGCAGGCCAATGCCGATGCATGGGCGGCGGCGGTGCGCGAGCAGCGTATAGAGAGCCGGCGCCTGGTTACCGATGCGGCGATTCTCCAGGCCGTGCTGGCTCTGGCGCCAAGACGCGTGCTGGATATCGGCTGTGGTGAGGGCTGGCTGTGTCGTGGACTTGCCGAACACGGCATCGAGCCGGTCGGCGTGGACGCCTCCGCCCCTCTGATCGAAGCGGCTCGTGCTGCCTGCGATGGGCGCAGCCAGTATAGGGTCTGCGGCTATGCCGAACTGGACGAGCACGCCGAGCAACTTGGTCGCTTCGAGGTTCTGGTGTGCAATTTCGCCCTGCTCGAGGAGCCGTTGGAGCCGGTCATGCGCAGCCTGCACGGCTTGCTGGCGCCGGGTGGCAGTCTGTTGATCCAGACGCTGCATCCGTGGCGTGCCAGTCACGGAGAACCCTATCAGGACGGTTGGCGAGTGGAGGATTTCGCTGGTTTCGGCGAGGGTTTTCAGGCTCCCATGCCCTGGTTCTTCCGCACTCTGCAGTCCTGGTTGACGCTGATGAGCGAGACCGGTTGGCGCCTGGAGTGGCTACAGGAGCCTCTGCATCCGGAAAGCGTGCAGCCGGTGTCTCTGCTGCTGTTGCTCAAGCCGCTCTGAGTCGTGCGCTTGCCGCAGGTGCACGCCAGATGAGCAGGTTGTGACCCATTCAGGAGGGCGTGATGCGTACGATCGAGTTGGCGGGCGTTGAAGTACCGGTGATAGGCCAGGGGACATGGCGCATGGGCGAGGATCGGCGACAGCGTGCGGCGGAGGTCGCAGCACTGCGAGAAGGCCTTGAACTGGGGCTGACGCTGATCGATACGGCTGAAATGTACGGTGAGGGCGGTGCCGAGGAGGTCGTCGGTGAAGCCATTGCCGGGCGTCGCGACGAGGTATTTCTGGTCAGCAAGGTGTACCCGCACAACGCCAGCCTGTCGGGCGTCCAGGCCGCATGCGAGCGCAGCTTGCGGCGCCTGGGATGTGAGCGTATCGACCTGTACCTGCTGCACTGGCGCGGCCATTACCCGCTGACGGAAACGGTGGAAGGCTTCGAGCGCCTGCGTGAACAGGGCAAGATTGGCGCCTGGGGTGTTTCCAACTTCGATCTGGACGATCTGTGCGAACTGGATCAACCCGTCTGCGCAACCAACCAGGTGCTGTACAACCTGGAGGCCCGTGGCATCGAATATGACCTGCTGCCCTGGCAGCAGCGAGCGGGCATGCCGCTGATGGCCTATTGTCCGCTGAGTCAGGCAGGGGCGCTGCTACATGAGCCGGTCCTGCTGGAAGTGGCCGGGCGGCATGCCGTTACACCTGCTCAGGTGGCGCTGGCCTGGACGCTCAGGCATGACGGTGTGATCGCCATTCCCAAGGCGGTGAGCCGCCAGCATCTGCATGACAATGCAGCTGCCGCTTCGTTGATTCTGACCGGCGATGATCTGGCGCTGCTGGATGCTGCCTTTCCTCCCCCGCAAGCCAGGCAGAGGCTGGAGATGGTCTGAGGTCGCGCCGAGAGACTCCCGAGCGACAGGGCGCAGGCCCCGTCGCATGGCATCTGGAATCAGTTGGCCGGGTCGGCGGCCAGGCGCCCGGCATCCTTCAGCAGAGCCTTGAGAAAGGCGTCCTGCAATTCGGGATCATTGCGAGTCAGCTCGATCAGGCTCTGCTCGAGTTCGCTGGCTTCCTCTTCCAGGCCCAGATCCGACAGGCGTTTGACCCGATGCACCCATTGCGCGACGTCGTCGTCTTCGAGGTCGTCGAAGATCAGATCGTGAGCCTCGCGCAACTTGCCGCGCAGCGTATGGCTGACCATCAGGGTCGCTGTCGCCTGGGCCGATTCCTCGCCCAGGCGATCTTCCACGCTCAGTTGCAGGGTATTGAGGCGGGCCATGTTCTGCTCGGTGAAGGGGCTGTCGAGCAGGTTCAGGCGCAACACGCCCGTATTGTCGGTGAGCAGCTCGAACTGCTGATCTGCGGTCTTGATCAGCACCGGACGTTCAGCCCAGGGCAGGTTGATGTACTCCATGCGACGATCGCGCTGGAGTTCTTCGATGCTTGCCAGGTTCTGCTCGGCACGTCCGTTGGATTCTGCGTTCATGAACGGATTGAGCCCGGCCATGCCGTAGCTGATCCAGTCGCGCGTGACCGTTTCCGGCAGGCTGCCGAGCAGCACCACGTTGAGCACGTTGGCGCCGACACCTGCGACCACGGCGACCGCCCCCAATGGCACTTCGTACAGCTCGCGCCAGGGTTGATAGGGGGTGTAGCGGTCGTAGCGGCGGGTGACCTCGAAGGCCGTGACTTCGTAGCTCTTCTGGTCATGCACACGAATCCGCCGCTGCGGCAGCTCCAGCACCTTGGGTTCGCCCACGTCGATCTGCAACTGATGATCCAGCAGTTTGCGTTCGACGCGCTCCTCGTGCTCGCTGCGTTGCGGCAACTGGTTGGCGCAACCACTTAGGAAGAGGGCGCCGCACAGGGCGGCGCCAGTGAGGCGGAGGTTGTTGCTCGTGTGCATGATGTCTCGGTGCGGCGTGATCAGCGGCTGATACGGGCTTTCAGGAACGGCAGGATGTCGGCCAGCGGTACGGCCTGCGCTTCGGTTTCGGCGCGGCTCTTGTACTCCAGGTTGCCTTCGGCCAGGCCACGGTCGCTGACGACCACCCGATGCGGAATGCCGATCAGCTCCATGTCGGCGAACTTGATGCCGGGGCTGGTCTTCTTGTCACGGTCGTCCAGCAGAACCTCGAAGCCGGCAGCGGTCAGCTCGGCATAGAGTCTGTCGGTGGCCTCGCGTACCTGCTCGGTTTCGTAACGCAGCGGCACCAGCGCAATCTGGAAGGGCGCCAGGGCGTCGTTCCAGCGGATACCGCGCTCGTCGAAGTTCTGCTCGATGGCAGCGGCTACCACGCGGGAGACGCCAATGCCGTAGCATCCCATGGTCAGGGTGACTGGCTTGCCGTTCTCGCCGAGCACCTGGCAGTTCATCGCCTCGCTGTATTTGGTTCCGAGCTGGAAGATGTGACCGACTTCGATGCCGCGCTTGATTTCCAGAACACCCTGGCCATCCGGGCTGGGGTCGCCCGCGACGACGTTGCGCAGGTCGGCGATCTCCGGCAGCGGCAGGTCGCGCTCCCAGTTCACGCCGAAGTAGTGCTTGTCTTCGATGTTGGCACCGGCGGCGAAATCGCTCATCAGCGCCACACTGCGGTCGATGACGCAGGGAATCGGCAGGTTGACCGGGCCCAGAGAGCCGGGGCCGGCACCGATGGCCGCACGGATCTCGGCTTCGCTGGCCATCTGCAGCGGGCTGGCGACCTGTTCCAGGTTGGCCGCCTTGATCTCGTTCAGCTCGTGGTCGCCGCGCACGATCAGGGCAATCAGCTTGCCTTCCTCGGCAGCGTGCACCACCAGGGTCTTGATGGTTTTCTCGATGGCCAGGCCAAAACCCTGCACCAATGCGTCGATGGTCTTGGTGTCGGGAGTATCGACCAGGCGCATCGCTTCGGTCGCGGCACCGCGCTCTTTCTCACGCGGGATGGCTTCGGCCTTCTCGATGTTGGCAGCGTAGTCGGAAACGGTGCTGAAGGCGATGTCGTCTTCACCGGAATCGGCCAGTACGTGGAACTCGTGCGAGCCGGTGCCGCCGATGGAACCGGTATCGGCCTGCACCGGGCGGAAGTTCAGGCCCAGGCGGCTGAACACGTTGCAGTACGCCTGGTGCATGCGGTCGTAGGTTTCCTGCAGCGACGCCTGATCGGCGTGGAAGGAATAGGCATCCTTCATGATGAACTCGCGTCCGCGCATCAGTCCGAAGCGCGGACGAATCTCGTCACGGAACTTGGTCTGGATCTGGTAGAAGTTGATCGGCAACTGCTTGTAGCTGTTCAGCTCGTTGCGGGCCAGTTCGGTGATCACTTCTTCATGGGTCGGGCCGACGCAGAATTCGCGGTCATGGCGATCCTTGATACGCAGCAGCTCGGGGCCGTACTGCACCCAGCGACCGGACTCCTGCCACAGCTCCGCAGGCTGGATGGCCGGCATCAGCACTTCCAGGGCACCGGCGGCGTTCATCTCCTCGCGCACCACGGTCTCGACCTTGCGCAGCACGCGCAGGCCCATCGGCAGCCAGGTGTACAGGCCGGAGGCCAGCTTGCGGATCATGCCGGCACGCAGCATCAGCTGGTGGCTGATCACCACGGCATCGGAAGGGGTTTCTTTCAGGGTCGAGAGCAGGAACTGACTGGTACGCATGTTTGGCCGTTCTGTCGGTTGCTAGGGCTTGGAATAGGCCGGCATTGTACGGTGCCTATACAGTGGCGTACAGGACAGGGGCCGTTGCGACGGCCCGAGTGCCCGGTTATTTCGCTGCTTGCGCAGGCCGATGCCGGGTCATTGCAGTTTGCGAGGTGAAATGGATGGCAGGATTGACTGCGAGTGAGGTTCAGGCACTGATTCGGGCGGGGCTGCCAATGGCAGAAGACATCGACCTGCGTATCGATCGCCTGGACGAAGAGGGTGTGCTGGCGCGGGTGCCGTTCCAGGCCAAATTGGTGCGTCCAGGTGGAACGCTGTCCGGCCCGACCATCATGGCGTTGGGGGATGCAGCCATGTATGCCGTCGTGCTCGGGCGGCTCGGCCGAGTGGAGATGGCGGTAACCTCCAATCTCAATATCAACTTTCTGGTCAAACCCAAACCGGTGGACTTGTTGGCTGACGCGCGAATATTGCGCCTGAGTCGGCGACAGGCGGTTTGTGAAGTGTCGTTATATTCGGCGGGTAATGAGAGCGAGTTGGTGGCGCATGTCACGGGGACTTATGCCTTGCCTCTTTAAAGCACTAGGCCAGAAATAAAGAAACCCGGCCAAGACCGGGTTTCTTTTGTGCTGCTATCGAGTAGCGCTGAAGTTACAGAACGCTCAGCGGGTAATCGATGAAGAAGCGAACTTCGTTGACATCGCCAACAGTGGACGGGCCGGCAGCTGCAACTCTGTCGGCGCGTACGCGGTTGAGGGCCAGGCGCAGGGACAGATCTTTGGCCGCGCCGTCCTGGAAGACGTACTTGGCGCTGAAGCCCAGTTCGTGTTCCTTGCCGTCGGTACCTTCATCAGAAGTTACGTTCCAGCCTTTGACGTAGCGAGCCATCAGGCTCAGGCCCGGAGTAACTTGGCTCAGATCGACGTCGTAACGAACCTGGGCGGATTTCTCGTCCTGGCTCCAGAATTCTGCGGTAACGGCGTTGGCAACCCAAACGGTACCGTTGCCGTCTACGCCGTAGGAGTAGGCGCTGTCACCGCTCGACTGCTGATAGGCCAGAGTTACGGTGTGGATGCCAAAGCTGTAGGCACCTGCCAGGCTCCACAGTTTGTTGTCGATATCACCACCGAGTTTCTGCTCTTGATCCTTGGTGCGATAAGCATTCAGATCGAAGTTCAGGGATTGGTCATCACTGAACGGAATGGTGTAGTTGACGTTGATGTAGTGCTTTTTCCAGTAGTCTTCGGTGTCGGCGTAGTGGTAACCGGCGCTGAAGTTATCGGTAAACTGGTAGTTGGCGCCACCGAAGTTGGTAGAAGTCAATTCCAGGTCGTCACGATGAGTTCCGGTCTGGCTGCTCAGGCCGGTGAAACGACCGGCGCTCAGCTCAAGACCTTTGATCTCATTGCTGACCAGGTAGGTGCCGGTAGCAACTTCTGGCAGGATGCGGCTGTCGTCGGTGGAGAACACCGGGCTGGCCACGAACTGGTTACCGTACTTCAGCACGGTGTCAGAAATGCGGAACTTGATGGCGCCGCCAACTTCGCTTTGAGTGTCTTCAGGCGTGCCGTCGCTGTCGGTGGAGAACTGGCCGGTACCGGTGCGGCCCTTGCCGCTATCCAGTTTGACGCTGGACAGAGAGTGAGCATCGAAACCCACGCCCACGGTGCCTTGAGTGAAGCCCGACTCATACAGCAGGCGCAGGCCCAGACCAGTTTCTTCGCGGTAGCCGCTCTTGAAACCACTGGATTTGTTCGCGTCGGCGATGTTACCGCCGCCGTTACGGTAGTCGCGGTTGAAGTACAGGGCACGGGTGAAAATGTTGAAGCTGCTGTCTTCAACAAAGCCTTTGGACTCGGACTGGCTGGAAGCCACTGCCATTTGGCTGGTGCCCGCGGCTACTGCCAGGGCGATTACGCTCCACTTCATCACTTGCATCGTGATTGCTCCTTTGGTTTGGAAGAGTTGCGCTGCCCACTGTTTTGTTATATGGGCGGCTCTTTCTTTTTGTGTCGGCGGTAACTTATAGCACGCAGCCAATATTGGCGATAGTTGCAGTCTATTCATTGCGGCTTCGTTTGTGACCGTGTCGCGTGGCCTGATGAAAAATGTCGCAAATCTGTAGTTCTGCACGTGCGTTTCGTTATGCCAACGCTTTCGCGGTTCTTGAGGTGCCTGGTGACCGCTTTTATTGGTCGACTGCACGGCTGGCCGAGCATTGACGAGAGAGTTAGCAAAAGTCGTGCTCAAATTCCTCTGTCACTGCTAAAACCTTGATTTTGGGGCAGCGATGATCGATCTCGAGGCCGGCCGGCCTGGATTTACCTAGGGGTTGCCTCGTGTTCTCGAGGTGAGTGCTGCGAGCGGGAAGGCTGTTGTTTCTGCCTGGCGCGATACCGCCAGTGGTAACGGCATGCTGTTGCCATTACGGGAAGAAACAAAATGGTGCACGTCTGCGGTGCGAATCTACCGAGTCTGCCTTGCGCTGGTGCGCGCTGGCAGGGTGAATTGTCGCTTGCAGCCACGTATGCTTCGTTTCCAGTGCGCAGTTCTGGTCAAGCGCTGCGCTTGTTCGTCGGGATCGAGCTGAGGAGAGCTGTCATGTTCGCCCTGGATTCACGCTTGCAGCAGGACTGCCTGCAGATCGGGGATTTCCCCCTTTGTCGTTTGTTGCTGATGAACGACTCCAATTATCCCTGGTTCATTCTCGTGCCGCGTCGCGAGGAGGTCAGCGAACTGTTTCAGCTGGATGCTGCGGATCAGCGTCAGTTCTGGCATGAAACCACCTTGCTGGCCGAAACGCTCAAGGACACCTTCGCCGCCGACAAGATGAACGTGGCGGCGCTTGGCAATGTCGTCAGTCAGTTGCACATGCATGTGATCGTGCGTCGGCGTGACGATGTAGCCTGGCCGGCTCCTGTCTGGGGCAAGCATCCTGCGCAGCCTTATAGCGATGAGCAGGTGAGTCGGCTCACGGAAAAGTTGCGTCTGGTGTTGACCGAGGATTTTCGCTTCGCAGGGGATCAGGCATGAGTCTCGAGGCTCGTGTCATGGAGTTGGAGAGTCGTCTGGCTTTCCAGGATGACACCATCCAGGCGTTGAACGATGAGTTGGTCGAGCAGCAAAGGCGCATCGA
The DNA here is from genome assembly GCA_045291465.1 of Ectopseudomonas oleovorans. Classification (GTDB taxonomy): domain Bacteria; phylum Pseudomonadota; class Gammaproteobacteria; order Pseudomonadales; family Pseudomonadaceae; genus Aquipseudomonas; species Aquipseudomonas oleovorans_B. The sequence continues at coordinate 1,977,321 of CP152345.1, forward strand.
ACGCTTGCAGTTGCAACTGACCGCTCTGTCACGACGTATGGAGGAGGCGCAGGGGCAGATGGGCATTGCTCAGGACGAAGCACCGCCACCGCACTACTGATGCAGGAAATGACAGTCAACAAAAAGCCCGCGAGAGATCGCGGGCTTTTTGTTGACTCTTGTTCAGCGGCGTGACGGGGCAGCCGCGATGACGTCTTCTGCTTGCAGTCCCTTGTCGCGTTGCATGACCGAGAACTCTACGCGCTGACCCTCGATCAGCACGCGATGGCCTTCCCCGCGAATGGCACGAAAGTGCACGAAGATGTCCTCGCCCGAGTCCCGGGAGATGAAGCCGAACCCCTTGGAGGTGTTGAACCACTTTACGGTACCGGTTTCGCGGTCTTCCTGGTCGACCGGGTGGCTGACCTGTGGGGGATTGCGCTGATCGTACTGGCTGGCTTGTGGGCTCAGGTGGCTGAGCAACTGCAGGGCGATGGCGGCGACAGTGATCACAAGGGGCAGCCATACGGCTGGTTGGCCGCCGATGCTCGGCAGCGGCGCGAGCAGGATCAGGCCCTGCACGACGGCTGCAAGAATCAACAGGGCGGAGGCCAGGCTCTGGAGCTGTTGGCGAGCGCCGCTCGGGGTGGACGTCTGCTGTGAGGCCAGCAGCAGATTGAGCAGGCCGGTAAAGGCCAGGTAGATGGCATCAGGGGTATTGAGGAAAGACGTGGAAAGGCTGGGGACTGCAGACAGCAGCAGGGCGGCAAACCCTGCGACAAGATGGGCGATCTTCAACATCTTCGATGAACTCATTGATTGAATGGCGACTCACGGCTTTGCGAGGCGAACGCGCTTGGTCGGTGACCAGATGGAAGGTCACGGCGCGTGCCGATGTATTGCATAGCGACGCCCCGGAACACGAATGTGGCGCGCCGGCGTATTTAACAGCAAAGGAGGAGGCTTCTCAAATCAAGCGCTTAGCATGGTTTCGCTGGTGGCTGCATGCACCTGGTTGCGTCCACCGCGCTTGGCTTGATAGAGGGCATCGTCGGCGCGAGTCAGCAAGGACTCGAAGGTGTCGTTCGCTTCGGCCAGGGCGCAGCCGAACGAAGCGGTGATGCTATCCAGTACCTGGTCGGTACGACGTACTTTGACTCGCAGGGCTTGAATCTTGTTGCGCAGGCGTTCGGCAAAGTCGAGAACTTCGGCCAGGTTGGCGCAGTCGCGCAGTACGACGCAGAACTCTTCGCCGCCGTAGCGCGCGGCGAAGGCTCTTGGTGGTAGCAGATCGCGCATCAGTTGGCCTACATGCTGCAACACCCGGTCACCGAGCGGGTGGCCATATTGATCGTTGAACTGCTTGAAGTGGTCAATATCGAGGATAACCAGCGCCAGTCCCTGATAAGACTCTTTCAGGGCCTGTTCCAGCAGGCGGGTAAAGGCATTGCGGTTGAAAACCCGGGTCAGACTGTCGAGCGTGGCGGCCATGTGGGCGCGCTCGAGCTGGCTGCGCAGGTGTTTGATTTCATCCTGGGCCGCGCGCAGGCGGTAGAGAAATTTCTCCTGCTGATCCTGCATCAGCTGCGTACTCTCCTGCAGCTCGTTGAGCACGCTGGGCAGGTCGTCGATGATGGGCTCCTGCAGGGCGCTCAGCCCCTGGTTGAGGCTCTGCTGGTAGTTCTTGCCGCCGATCATGCTGCGCGAGACGTCATCTTCGATGTCGTCGACCAATTCGATGACCTGCTGCTGGCCCGCACGAGCTTCTTCCAGTTCTCCACGGATGATGAAGTCGCGAAACAGCTTGCTGGCGGTTTCGGGAGGGAATACGTCGAAGTCTTCGACGACCTTGTCCAGGCGGCGATTGAGTTCGGGTTCGCTGCCTCGGCTGTAGGTGTACCAGAGTGCGTAATGAACCGGGTTGGGTGGGATATCATGGCGCATCATCAGGGGGACTGCCTGTTTGAGCAAATCCGCTGCCTCGCGGGTTTCCTCCGGATACAGTTCGATGATGCTGGGGGCTTGGATGGCTGACTCATGTGTATCGGAGCACTCGCTGGCGAATGGCCAGAGCATAGTTCAGGCCGGACTCGCCTGCCTAATGAAAAGGCCCGGATAACCGGGCCTCGATCATATTAGGACGCGAGCAGGCTGCGAAGCATCCACGCAGTCTTCTCGTGCACCTGCATGCGTTGTGTCAGCAGGTCTGCGGTGGGTTCGTCACTGACCTTGTCCAGCAGCGGGAAAATGCCGCGTGCAGTGCGTATCACGGCCTCCTGGCCCTGAACAAGCTGCTTGATCATTTCATCGGCGCTGGGCACGCCTTCCTCCTCCTTTATCGACGACAGGCGCGCATATGCGGCGTAGGTACCTGGGGCCGGGAAGCCCAGGGCGCGGATACGTTCGGCAATGGCGTCGACAGCCAGAGCCAGTTCGGTGTACTGCCCCTCGAACATCAGGTGCAGGGTATTGAACATCGGCCCGGTGACATTCCAGTGGAAGTTGTGGGTCTTCAGGTAGAGGGTGTACGTGTCGGCCAGCAGGCGCGAAAGGCCTTCGGCGATGGCGGCGCGATCCTGCTCGGCGATTCCGATATTGATTTCCATGGTCTTTCTCCTTTCAGGTGAGCCCAGGGGTTCTATCCCGCAATGTTGGGGGAGAGCCTAACACGCGGGGCGTCGGGATGATCTTGGCTTGTATCAATGAAAGCGATGTTTAGAAGCTATCGGTAGGTCTCGGTTCATTTTTAGAGATAAAAGCGGTAGATGGCCGTGCGAGCCTGGCAACCTGGGCAAGACGCGTTCGGGGTCATGCTTCAATTGCGTGCCAGATCAGGTTGGCGTTGCAGGGTGCGGTTGAACACATCGACCCAGTGGGCGCTGAACTGCTGACCTGCCAGGCTGTTTATTTCGAGGATGGCGCGAAGCAGGGGGCGTTTGCTCAGGGTCTGGTGAGCTCGCTCGTGAGTTCGGGCGTCGAAGGTGTCGATGATGTGCAGAATCAATGCGCCTGGGGTAATTTCCAGCTCGCGCAATCCCTTGGGGTAGCCGCTGCCATCGGCGTGTTCCTGATGCTGGAGAACGATCTCCATGGCGGGAGCCCAGTCCGGCATGCGCTTGAGCAGGTCTCCCGCCAGTCGTGGGTGGCCCTGCATCAGGCGTCGTTCCTCGCGGCTCAGGTGAGCCTGCTTGTGCAGCAGCTCCAGTGGTAGAAAGGCCATGCCCAGGTCGTGCAGGCAGACGGCGGCGGCCAACTGTGCAGGCTGTTCGGCAAGACCTCCCATGGCGTTGATGCTCAGCGCCAGTTCGAGCAGGCGCAGGTTGCGCCCCCGCCAATAGCTCGAGCGTTGCTCTGCGGCTTCGGTCAGGGCCGCGAAGAATTGCAGATCCGGATGCGCGGCGATGCCATGCCGGGCCAGCAGGGTGTCGGTCTGGCTCAGAGGTGGAAGCTGAGGGGCTTGCAGGCGGGTGCTGGGATCGAGTTGTTGCAGCAGGTCTCGGCGAATCTCGGCCTGTTGCTGCGCCGGTGCCATGGCCAGTGTCTGTAGCGCCTGGCACAGTTGTCCGAGCTGAGGCTGGCCAGGATGATCCTCGGCCCTGCCAAGAGCCTTGTCGATCAGTGCGCGCAACTGGTCGAGGCTCAGTAAAAGAATGTCCCCCAGCAGGCTGTCGAACTCCAGTCGTCCGGCACGTAATGCATCGAGTACATCCTCCATGGCCTGCGGCAGCGGCATCAGTGCGCCGAGCTCGACATAGCCGAGGTTGCCCTTGAGGGTGTGCACCAGACGGAACAGTTCGCGCAGGCGTTCGCTGCTTTTCGGCGCGTGCTCCAGTTCGATCAGCAACTGCTCGCAGCGAGGGAGCTGTTCGGCCGTGTCCAGACGGAAGTCTTCCAACAGGTCGCTGGAAAGGTCGGCAGAGCGCGGCAGGGGCATGGTCATTCTCCCGGATGGAGGCGTACTCATTATAGAAGCCATCCGCCAGGCGGCTGCGTCACGGCGATTTACCCTATATAATCCCGCCCTTTATCGAGGCGGGGTGCGCAGTTGGACGCTCGCCGCGGTGTGGCCTCTGCCCGGTGCACAGGGGGCTGCCTGACCAATCCAAGACCTTTTAGAGAAGCGAAACACGATCATGATGCGCAGCCACTATTGCGGCCAACTGAACGAGAGCCTGGATGGCCAGGAAATTACCCTTTGCGGCTGGGTACACCGTCGCCGTGACCATGGCGGGGTGATCTTCCTCGATATCCGTGACCGTGAAGGCCTGGCCCAGGTGGTATTCGATCCGGATCGTGCCGAGACCTTCGCCAAGGCCGACCGGGTACGCAGCGAGTATGTGGTCAAGATCACCGGCAAGGTGCGTCTGCGCCCGGCTGGAGCAGTCAACCCGAACATGGCCAGCGGTGCCATCGAGGTGCTGGGTTATGAGCTGGACGTGCTCAACGAGGCGGAAACCCCGCCGTTCCCGCTCAACGAATACACCGATGTCGGTGAGGAGACCCGACTGCGCTACCGTTTCATCGATCTGCGCCGCCCGGAAATGGCCGAGAAGCTCAAGCTGCGTTCGCGCATCACTTCGAGCATCCGTCGCTACCTGGACGACAACGGCTTCCTCGACGTGGAAACGCCGATCCTGACCCGCGCCACGCCGGAAGGTGCGCGTGACTATCTGGTGCCGAGCCGCACCCACGCCGGCAGCTTCTTCGCGCTGCCTCAGTCGCCGCAGCTGTTCAAGCAGTTGCTGATGGTCGCCGGCTTCGATCGCTACTACCAGATCGCCAAGTGCTTCCGCGACGAAGATCTGCGTGCCGACCGTCAGCCGGAGTTCACTCAGATCGACATCGAGACCAGCTTCCTCGATGAAAAGGACATCATGGATATCACCGAGACCATGGTGCGCAACCTGTTCAAGGAAGTCCTGGGCGTCGAGTTCGGCGAACTGCCGCACATGTCGCTGGCCGAAGCCATGCGTCGCTTTGGTTCGGACAAGCCGGATCTGCGCATTCCGCTGGAGCTGGTGGATGTGGAGGATCAGCTCAAGGATGTCGAATTCAAGGTCTTCGCCGATCCCGCCAACGATCCCAAATGCCGCGTCACCGCACTGCGTGTGCCGGGTGGGGCAAGCATGCCGCGCAAGCAGATCGATGACTACACCAAGTTCGTCGGCATCTATGGTGCCAAGGGCCTGGCCTACATCAAGGTCAACGAGCGTGCCGCTGGCGTCGATGGCCTGCAGTCGCCGATCGTCAAGAACATTCCGCTGGACAACATCAACGTCATCCTCGATCGCGTCGGTGCGGTCGATGGCGATATCGTGTTCTTCGGCGCCGACAAGGCGAGGATCGTCAGCGAGGCTCTGGGCGCGCTGCGCATCAAGCTCGGTCACGACCTCAACCTGCTGACCTGCGAGTGGGCGCCGCTGTGGGTCGTCGATTTCCCGATGTTCGAGGAAAACGACGATGGCAGCCTGACCGCCATGCACCACCCCTTCACCTCGCCGAAGTGCACCCCGCAAGAGCTGGAGGTCGATCCGGCGGCCGCGCTGTCGCGTGCCTACGACATGGTGCTCAACGGCACCGAGCTGGGTGGCGGTTCGATCCGTATCCACGACAAGGCCATGCAGCAGACCGTGTTCCGCGTGCTCGGCATCAGTGAAGACGAGCAGCAGGAAAAGTTCGGTTTCCTGCTCGATGCACTCAAGTATGGTGCGCCACCCCATGGTGGTCTGGCCTTCGGCCTGGATCGTCTGGTCATGCTGATGACCGGTGCACAGTCGATTCGCGAAGTGATCGCCTTCCCGAAAACCCAGAGCGCAGCCTGCGTCATGACCCAGGCGCCGGGTGTGGTGGATGGCAAATCGCTGCGTGAACTGCACATTCGCCTGCGCGAGCAACCCAAGGCCGAATGAGTCTGAAACGAGAAGCCTGGATTTCCAGGCTTCTTCGTTACTGGACGGAGAGACTCGAATGCTCGCACCTTTGTGCCTGAGGATGTTCTGAAGACATCCTTTGCCGTCACTCCCGCGAAGGCGGGAGCCAGGTGTTTCGAGAGCTCTGGATTCCCGCCTTCGCGGGACAGTGCTTGCGCTGAACGCACTTCAGTGCGGCCCGAACAGGGCGAGCGCGGCGAGTAATGGTGACTGTTTTAGATCATCCCCCAAGCAGAAAACTGGAGTTGAATATGGCCGGTCATTCCAAATGGGCCAACATCAAGCACCGCAAGGGGCGTCAGGACGCCAAGCGCGGCAAGATCTTCACCAAACTGATTCGTGAGCTGACCGTCGCCGCCAAGCACGGCGGGCCGATCCCTGCGGACAACCCGCGCCTGCGCCTGGCCGTGGACAAGGCGCTGACCGCCAACATGTCGCGTGAGGTGATCGACCGTGCCATCGCGCGTGGCGCGGGCAACAACGACGCCGACAACGTCATCGAATTCAGCTACGAAGGCTATGCGCCGAGTGGCGTGGCCATCATCGTCGAGGTGATGACCGACAACCGCAATCGAACCGCCGCCGAGGTTCGTCATGCCTTCACCAAGTGTGGTGGCAATCTGGGTACCGACGGTTCCGTGGCCTACATGTTCGACCGCAAGGGGCAGATCAGCTTCGCGCCGGGCGTCGATGAAGAGACATTGATGGACGCGGCACTGGAAGCTGGCGCCGACGACGTCGAAATGGGCGAGGATGGTTCCGCGCTGGTGTCCACCAGCTTCACCGAATTCCATGCCGTCAACGAGGCGCTGAATGCCGCTGGTTTCAAGGGTGAGGAGGCGGAGATCGCCATGATCCCATCGATCAGCGCGCCGATCGCCGATCTGGAAACCGCGCAGAAGGTGTTCAAGCTGATCGATATGCTCGAAGACCTGGATGACGTGCAGAACGTCTATCACAACGCCGAAGTCGCCGATGAAATCATGGAGCAACTGGGCTGAGGCCTCAGGGACACGCTGAAAAGCCGTCCTTCCCGCGCAGGCGGGAATCCAGAACCTGTGAAGTTCCTGGGCTCCCGCCTTCGCGGGAGTGACGGTGAATGACTTTTTCAGAACATCCTTGCCTCGATGTAACACGAGACGGTTTCTCGGGGTGGGGATGCCCGCCCTGTGAAATGAAAAGCCGGAAGCGCTCTACAGCGCTTCCGGCTTTTTTCGTCAGGCTGACCGGCTGGCGGATGACGTCGACGAGGGGGCCCCGTATACTCGCCAACTGGATAAATAGACAGTTGGCGACATGACCCTGATCCTAGGAATCGACCCTGGCTCGCGTATCACCGGTTACGGCGTGGTGCGCGATACCGGGCGTGGCTGCGAGTATGTGGCCTCCGGTTGCATTCGCACGGGCGACGGGCCGTTGGCCGAGCGTCTGCAGATCGTCTTTCGTGGCGTGGGCGAGGTGATTCGAACCTATGGCCCGGTGACCATGGGCATCGAGCAGGTGTTCATGGCACGCAATGCCGACTCGGCACTCAAGCTGGGGCAGGCGCGGGGCGCCGCCATCGTCGCGGCGGTGGAGGCGGGGCTGGAAGTCAGCGAATACACCGCCACTCAGGTCAAGCAGGCCGTTGTCGGCACGGGTGGAGCGGACAAGCAGCAGGTGCAGATGATGGTCATGCACCTGCTCAAGCTGGTGCAGAAGCCACAGATCGATGCATCCGATGCCCTGGGCATCGCCCTGTGTCATGCCCATCACCGTCAGAGCCTGATTCCTCATGGTCTGGCCGGTGCCAAGCGGCGCGGTGGTCGTCTGCGTTTATAGAACAAGTGAAGGAACCAACCGGTGATCGGACGTTTGCGCGGTAACCTGGCGGAGAAGCAGCCTCCGCATTTGCTTCTGGATGTAAATGGTGTCGGTTATGAACTGGAAGTACCGATGACCACCCTTTATCGTCTGCCCTCGGTAGGGGAGGCGGTCACGCTGCATACCCATCTGGTGGTGCGCGAGGATGCCCATCTGCTCTACGGTTTCTTCGAGAAGCGTGAGCGTGAGCTGTTCCGCGAGCTGATCCGTCTCAACGGCGTCGGGCCGAAGCTGGCCCTGGCTCTGATGTCCGGTCTGGAGGTCGATGAGTTGGTGCGCTGCGTGCAGGCGCAGGATACGGCTGCGCTGGTCAAGGTGCCGGGTGTCGGCAAGAAAACCGCCGAGCGCCTGCTGGTCGAACTCAAGGACAGGTTCAAGGCCTGGGAGTCTATCCCCTCCATTGCCCCGCTGGTGGTTGAACCTCAGTTGGCTCAGGCAGTCTCAAGCGCGGAGAATGATGCCGTGAGTGCGCTGATCTCCCTGGGTTACAAGCCCCAGGAGGCCAGCCGAGCCGTAGCTGCAGTCAAGGAAGATGGTTTGAGCAGCGAAGATTTGATACGTCGCGCACTGCGCGGCATGGCGTGACAAGGTCGATGGAAGTGTTGCGATGATCGAAGCAGATCGCCTGATTACCGCCAGCCCGCGCGAGCGCGAGGAGCAGCAGGACAGGGCCATTCGCCCGTTGAAGCTGGCCGAGTACATCGGCCAGCCTGGCGTGCGTGAGCAGATGGAGCTCTTCATCCAGGCAGCTCGTGGGCGCAAGGAATCGCTCGACCATACCCTGATCTTCATCCGCCCGGCCTCGGCAAGACCACGTTGGCCAACATCATCGCCCAGGAAATGGGTGTCTCGATCAAGAGCACCTCCGGCCCCGTACTGGAGCGGCCGGGCGACCTGGCGGCACTGCTGACCAACCTCGAGTCCGGCGATGTATTGTTCGTCGACGAAATCCATCGTCTCTCGCCCATCGTCGAGGAAGTGCTGTACCCGGCCATGGAAGATTTCCAACTCGACATCATGATCGGCGAAGGCCCGGCGGCCCGTTCGATCAAGCTGGATCTGCCGCCTTTCACCCTGGTTGGCGCCACTACCCGTGCCGGTATGTTGACCAACCCGCTGCGCGACCGCTTCGGTATCGTGCAGCGCCTGGAGTTCTACGGCATCGACGATCTGGCCACCATCGTGTCCCGCTCTGCCGGAATCCTCGGTCTGCCCATCGAGCCGCAGGGGGCTTACGAGATTGCCCGGCGTGCGCGGGGTACGCCGCGTATCGCCAATCGTCTGCTGCGCCGCGTGCGCGACTTTGCAGAAGTGCGCGGGCGCGGACACATCACCCGTGAAATCGCCGATCAGGCCCTGAATCTGCTGGATGTCGACGAACGTGGTTTCGACCACTCCGACCGTCGTCTGCTGCTGGCCATGATCGAGAAGTTCGATGGCGGGCCGGTCGGGGTCGACAGCCTGGCGGCAGCCATCAGCGAGGAGCGGCATACCATCGAGGACGTGCTCGAACCCTATCTGATCCAGCAGGGCTACATGATGCGCACGCCCCGTGGGCGGGTGGTCACTCGTCATGCCTACCTGCACTTCGGCCTGAACACGCCCAAGCGCCTGAGTGAGCAGCCCAATGGCGATCTTTTTTCAGCAGGTGACGAATGACGAAAAAATTGTTATCCGGCCGGATTGGCAAGCGACAGGCCGGGGACTAGAGTATGCGCGCGCAAAACGGAGTCCAGCCGTTCAGCCACCGTTGTCGGGTCTACTACGAGGACACCGATGCGGGCGGCATCGTCTACTACGTCAACTACCTCAAATTCATGGAGCGGGCTCGCACCGAGCGCCTGCGTGAGCTGGGTTATGCCCAGTCGACGCTCGCGGGTGAGGGCCTGTTGTTCGTCGTGCACTCGGCCGAAGCGCGTTATCACGCGCCGGCACGCCTGGACGACGAACTGGTGATCAGCGCCGATGTGATCGAATTGAACCGTGCCAGCCTGCGTTTTCGTCAACAGGTCAGGCGGGCCGCGGATGATGTGCTGCTCTGTGAAGGGCAGTTTCTGGTGGCCTGTGTGCGCGCCGACAACTTGAAACCCCGGGCCATCCCCGAAACCCTGCGGCACGCGTTCGCGGGGACGCAGGCGCCGGGTTTAATAGCAGCAGGAGAGTAAGCGTGGAAGCTAACGCCGTTGACCATATGTCGATGTGGAGTCTGATCAGTAACGCCAGCCTGGTGGTTCAACTGGTGATGCTGACCCTGGTGGCCGCCTCGGTCATTTCCTGGGTGATGATCTTCCAGCGTAGCAATGCGCTGCGCGCAGCCAAGCGTGCTCTGGACAACTTCGAGGATCGCTTCTGGTCCGGCATCGACCTGTCCAAGCTGTATCGCCAGGCTGGCAGCAACCCGGATCCCGACTCCGGTCTGGAGCAGATCTTCCGCGCCGGCTTCAAGGAATTCTCGCGCCTGCGCCAGCAACAGGGCGTCGACCCGGATGCGGTGATGGACGGTGTGGCACGTGCCATGCGCGTGGCCATCTCCCGTGAAGAAGAGAAACTGGAAACCGCGCTGCCATTTCTGGCTACCGTCGGTTCCACCAGCCCCTACATCGGTCTGTTCGGTACCGTCTGGGGCATCATGAACTCCTTCCGCGGCCTGGCCCAGGTGCAGCAGGCCACCCTGGCCACCGTGGCGCCGGGTATCGCCGAGGCACTGATCGCCACGGCCATCGGCCTGTTCGCCGCGATTCCGGCGGTCATTGCCTACAACCGCTTCTCCGCCCGTGGCGAGATGCTGATCGGTCGTTACTACACCTTTGCCGACGAGTTCCAGGCCATCCTGCACCGCAAGGTGCACACCTCGGAAGACTAAGACGCGCGAAGAGGATAGGTTCTAGCCATGGCGAGAATTCGCAACAGACGCAAGCCGGTCGCCGAGATGAACGTGGTGCCCTACATCGACGTGATGCTGGTGCTGCTGGTCATCTTCATGGTCACCGCGCCCATGCTCAACCAGGGGGTCAAGGTTGACCTGCCCAAGGTCAGCAGCGAGGCGTTGCCGCAGGACAACGACGCTCAGGTGCTGACCATTTCCATCAAGGCCGACAAGACCTACTACTGGAACATGGGTAGCGAGGTAGACGTCGACACGGAGCAGGAGCGTGCCTCCACGCTGCCGCAGATGACCCAGGCCGTCACGGCGATCATCGCCGAGAACCGTCGCCAGGGTAAGCAGGTGCAGGTATTCGTGCGCGGCGACAAGTCGGTCGATTACGGCACCGTGATGGCGGCCATGGGTGGTCTGCAACAGGCCGACGTGGGTAACGTCGGATTGATTACCGAGGCCCCGTGATGCAGCAGACCGAGCGTTCGCAATCGGAAAGCTACTTCTGGCCCATCGTCTGGGCCGTGGGTCTGCACGTCCTGATGTTCGCCATGCTGTTCGTCAGCTTCGCCTTCACGCCGGAGCTGCCGCCGGCACGGCCGGTGGTGCAGGCTACGCTGTACCAGTTGCAGTCGCAGAGTCAGGCCACCACTCAGACCACGCAGAAGGTTGCGGGTGAGGCGCAGAAGACTTCGGCACCGCAGTTCGAAACCGAGCGGCTGGAGCAGAAGAAGGCCGAGGAGCAAAAGGTGGCGGCTGCCAAGGCCGCGGAACAAAAGCGCGCCGAGGAAGCTCGAAAAGCCGAAGCAGCCAAGGCTGACGCCGCGAAGAAAGCCGAGGCCGAGAAAGCTGCCGAGCAGAAGCGTCAGGCGGATATCGCCAAGAAGCGCGCCGAGGAAGAGGCTAAGAAGAAAGCCGCTGAAGAGACCAAGAAAAAGGCTGCTGAAGAGGCCAAGAAAAAGGCCGCAGCAGAAGAGGCGAAGAAGAAGGCCGCAGCCGAAGCCGCCAAGAAGAAGGCTGCCGAGGATGCCAAGCGCAAGGCTGAAGATGCACGGCGCAAGGCTGCCGAGGATCAGAAGGCAGCGGCGTTGGCAGAGCTGCTGTCGGACAACGTGCAGAACCAGCAGGCATTGGCCGAGACGCACGGTGACCAGGTCGCGGGCAATCTCGATGATCTGATCATCAAACTGATTACCGAGAACTGGCAGCGACCGATGTCGGCACGTCGTGGCATGAGCGTCGAGCTGCTGATCCAGATGCTGCCTGACGGCACCGTGACCAACGCCAGCGTGTCGCGCTCCAGTGGTGATGCGCCGTTCGACAGCTCCGCCGTGGCTGCAGTACGTAACGTCGGGCGTATTCCCGAGATGCAACAATTGGATCGCGCTACCTTCGACCGTATGTACAGGCAGCGTCGCGTCATTTTCAAACCGGAGGATTGAGCTCTGTGAATACCCTGATTCGTACCGCCCTGCTGGGGCTGGTCATGCTGGTCGGTAGCGTCCAGGCGGCCGACCCGCTGGTGATTTCTCAAGGCGCGGATCGCGCCACGCCGATTGCCGTGGTGCCGTTCGGTTGGCAGGGCGGCTCGGTGCTGCCCGAGGACATGTCGCAGATCATCGGTAACGACCTGCGCAACTCCGGCTACTTCGAACCCATCCCGCGGCAGAACATGATCAGCCTGCCAACCCAGGCCAGCGAAGTGATCTATCGCGACTGGAAAGCACTGGGCGCCCAGTACGTGCTGGTGGGCAACATAGTGCCCAACGGCGGTCGCCTGCAGGTGCAGTACGCGCTGTTCAACGTCAACACCGAGCAGCAGGTCATGACCGGCAACGTCGGTGGGGGCACCGATCAGTTGCGCGACATGGCGCACCACATCGCCGACCAGTCGTTCGAGAAGCTCACGGGCGTCAAAGGGGCATTCTCCACGCGCCTGCTTTACGTCACGGCCGAGCGCATGGGCGTCAACAATACCCGTTACACCCTGCAGCGTTCCGATTACGACGGTGCGCGTGCGGTGACCCTGCTGCAATCGCGCGAGCCGATCCTGTCGCCGTCCTTCGCCCCTGATGGTCGTCGGATCGCCTACGTGTCGTTCGAGCAGCGCCGTCCGCGTATCTTCGTGCAGCACATCGATACCGGCCGCCGCGAGCAGATCACCAATTTCGAAGGTCTCAACGGTGCTCCCGCCTGGTCTCCGGACGGCAGTCGCCTGGCATTCGTCCTGTCGCGCGATGGCAACCCGGAAATCTACGTGATGGACATGGGCAGCCGGCAGATGCGCCGCATTACCAACCATTACGCCATCGATACCGAACCCTTCTGGGGCAAGGATGGTCAGACGCTTTACTTCACCTCGGATCGTGCGGGCAAACCGCAGATCTACAAGACCAACATCAATAGCGGGGCAGTGGAGCGCGTGACCTTCGTCGGCAACTACAACGCCAACCCGAAATTGTCGGCTGACGAGAAGACGCTGGTGATGATCCACCGTCAGGACGGTTTCACCGTGTTCAAGGTGGCTGCTCAGGATCTGGAAACCAACCGTCTGCGCATACTTTCCGACACAAGTTTGGATGAGTCGCCCACTGTTGCGCCCAATGGCGCCATGCTAATCTACGCCACCCGCCATCAGGGTCGGGGAGTCTTGATGTTGGCGTCCACCAATGGTCGTGTAAGGCTCCCTCTTCCTACCGCTCAAGGCGAAGTTCGAGAGCCTTCTTGATCCCTTACCTGAACTGATGCGGTGCTACACCATTCTTGCTTAACACAACTGGGGTTCATTAGGAGTTACATGATGGAAATGCTGAAATTCGGTAAGTTCGCTGCACTGTCCCTGGCTCTCGCCGTTGCCGTAGGTTGCTCCTCCAAAGGCGGTGACACTGCTGGCGAAGGCGCTGTCGACCCGAACGCTGGCTACGGTGCCAATACTGGTGCTGTTGACGGCAGCCTGAGCGAAGAAGCGGCTCTGCGCGCTATCACCACCTTCTACTTCGAGTACGACAGCTCCGACCTGAAAGCCGAAGCCATGCGCGCTCTGGACGTACACGCCAAGGACCTGAAAGGCAACGGCGCTCGCGTCGTTCTGGAAGGCCACGCTGACGAGCGCGGTACCCGTGAGTACAACATGGCTCTGGGCGAGCGTCGTGCCAAGGCCGTTCAACGCTACCTGGTTCTGCAGGGCGTTTCCCCGGCTCAGCTGGAACTGGTTTCCTACGGCGAAGAGCGTCCGGTTGCCACTGGCAACGACGAGCAGTCCTGGGCCCAGAACCGTCGCGTAGAGCTGCGTAAGTAAGCTGCCATGCGTGATTGCCGCCGTATTCTGACCCTTCTGACACTCGCCCTGCCGCTTGCGGCGATGGCGGAAGTTCCCGTACTGGAAAGCAGCTCCATGCAACAGGGCAGCAGCTATCCACCGGCGGGTTATGGTACGGCCGGCTCCTACGCCGGAGCGGGTGCGCAAGCACCTGCTTCGGCGCAGGGTATGCTGTTCAACCAGCTCGAGCAGATGCAGCAGGAAATCGCTCAGCTGCGCGGTATGCTCGAAGAGCAGCAGAATGAAATCCAGCGCCTCAAGCAGGAAGGCCTGGAGCGTTACCAGGATCTGGATCAACGTATCTCTTCCGGTGCTGCTGGCGCCGGTGCTTCTGCACAGAATTCTGCCAATGGCGCGATTAACGCCAATGGCACCCCGACGCCCCCTGCCGCTCAGCAGCAGGCAAGCGCCGAGCCGGGTGATCCGGCCAAGGAAAAACTCTATTACGACGCTGCCTTCGACCTGATCAAGGCCAAGGATTTCGACAAGGCGTCGCAGGCGTTCACCGCTTTTCTCAACCGCTATCCCAACAGTCAATACGCCGGCAACGCCCAGTACTGGCTGGGTGAGGTGAACCTCGCCAAGGGAGATCTGCAGAGCGCAGGCCAGGCCTTTGCCAAGGTCAGCCAGAGCTACCCGCAGCACGCCAAGGTGCCGGACTCGCTGTTCAAGCTAGCCGATGTCGAGCGTCGCCTGGGCAACAACGACAAGGCTCGCGGGATACTCCAGCAGGTCGTCGCTCAGTATCCGGGCAGCTCTGCCGCCCAGTTGGCGCAGCGCGACCTGCAGCGTCTGTAAGCCTGCCGCTGATGAATGAACCCGCGCCCGTCGCGGGTTTTTTCTTGTCCGGAATTCGACGACTTCCATTAGAATGCCCGCTCGCGTGGCTGGCAGGGTTTCAGCTCGGCTGATGTCCTTGCCGCCATGTCTTGTCGAACACCGGCTCATGCCCGTGTTCCTTTCCTTCAACGCAACGGAGGCGGATGGCCTGTTTCGTCATCACGCCCGTGGCTACCATGCAAGAAACCCTTCGCATCACCGAGATTTTCTACTCGCTGCAGGGGGAGACGCGTACTGCCGGCTTGCCGACGGTATTCGTGCGCCTGACCGGCTGCCCCCTGCGCTGTCAGTACTGCGACACCGCCTATGCCTTCAGTGGCGGCGAAGTCGTCACACTGGATCATATCCTCGGCCAGGTGGCCGCCTATCGGCCGCGCTATGTCTGTGTGACCGGTGGCGAGCCACTGGCTCAGCCCAACTGCATTCCCTTGCTCGCCCGGCTGTGCGATGCCGGTTACGAGGTATCGCTGGAGACCAGCGGCGCGCTCGATGTTTCGGCGGTCGATCCGCGCGTCAGCAAGGTGCTCGATCTGAAGACACCCGGCTCTGCAGAAGTGCAGCGCAACCGCTACGAGAACATTCAGTGGCTGACGCGCAACGACCAGGTCAAGTTCGTCATCTGCTCGCGTGAGGACTACGACTGGGCGGTTTCCAAGTTGATCGAGCATGACCTGGCCGCACGTGCCGGTGAAGTGCTGTTCTCGCCCAGCCACCAGCAGGTTGATGCCCGCGCGCTGGCCGACTGGATAGTGGCCGACAACCTGCCGGTACGTCTGCAATTGCAACTGCACAAGATTCTCTGGAACGACGAGCCAGGACACTGATCATGAACGACAAAAAAGCGGTCATCCTCCTTTCCGGCGGCCTGGACTCGGCCACCGTGGTTGCCATGGCCAAGGCCGAAGGCTACTGCTGCTACAGCATGAGTTTCGATTATGGGCAGCGTCATCGCGCCGAGTTGCAGGCGGCCGAACGTGTGGCGAAGCAACTTGGTGTGGTCGAGCACAAGGTGATCGGCCTGAACCTCAACGGTATCGGTGGATCGTCGCTGACCGACAGCCGTATCGCGGTGCCCGAGTCGCCTACCGAAGGTATTCCTTCGACCTACGTGCCCGCACGCAACACCGTGTTCCTGGCGCTCGCCCTGGGTTGGGCGGAGGTGCTTGATGCGCGCGATATCTTCATCGGCGTCAATGCGGTTGATTACTCGGGGTATCCCGATTGTCGGCCGGAGTTCGTCGAGGCCTTCGAGCGCATGGCCAACCTGGCGACCAAGGCCGGCGTGGAAGGGCAGGGCTTCAACATCCGTGCGCCGCTGCAACAGATGAGCAAGGGTGAGATCATCCAGGCTGGAATGCGTCTGGGGGTGGATTACGCGCTGACCGTTTCCTGTTATCAGGCCGATGATGAGGGGCGCGCCTGTGGCAAGTGCGACAGCTGCCGTCTGCGCGCAGCCGGTTTCCTGACCGCGGGTGTGCCCGATGCCACCCGCTATTTCTGAAAAAATTTTCGCGAAGTGTTGATTTCCTGAATTAAATCAGTATCATGCGCCTCGCGTTGGGTCGTTAGCTCAGTTGGTAGAGCAGTTGGCTTTTAACCAATTGGTCGTAGGTTCGAATCCTACACGACCCACCAACCTCCTCCCTCAGTGTCACCTCTCCCCTGATTCCCGTATCTGCCCGTTCTTCCCGGTTTTCTCGGGGAGGTATAATCGATGCGCCGGATAACAATCAGAGCCTGATGACATGACGCAGATTTCCGAACGTCTCCTCGTTCAAGCCCACCTCGATGCCAAGCAGCCCAAGCCGCTGACGGCCGAGGAGGAAGCTTTCTATCGCCGCGAAATCGCCGCCGAGCTGAAGAAGCAGAACGCGGTGCTGGTGGCCCACTATTACTGCGATCCGGTCATCCAGGCGTTGGCCGAGGAAACCGGTGGCTGCGTCTCCGATTCCCTGGAGATGGCCCGTTTCGGCAACCAGCATCCGGCGCAGACCGTGGTGGTGGCCGGCGTCAGGTTCATGGGCGAGACGGCGAAGATCCTCAATCCGGAAAAGCGCGTGTTGATGCCGACGCTGGAGGCGACCTGCTCGCTGGATCTGGGGTGCCCCGTGGATGAGTTCTCGGCCTTCTGCGATCAGCATCCGGAGCGCACCGTCGTGGTCTACGCCAACACATCGGCTGCAGTGAAGGCGCGTGCCGATTGGGTGGTGACGTCCAGTTGCGCGCTGGAAATCGTCGAAAGCCTGATGGACAACGGCGAAACCATCATCTGGGCACCGGACAAGCACCTGGGCAATTACATCCAGCGTGAAACGGGAGCCGACATGCTGCTGTGGGATGGCGCCTGCATCGTTCACGAGGAGTTCAAGTCCAAGCAGCTCCTGGACATGAAGGCGCTGTATCCGGATGCAGCCATCCTGGTGCACCCCGAGTCGCCGCAGAATGTAGTGGAGCTGGCCGATGCGGTGGGCTCCACCAGTCAGTTGATCAAAGCTGCGCAGACCCTGCCGAATTCCACCTTCATCGTTGCCACTGACCGCGGCATCTTCTACAAGATGCAGCAGTTGTGCCCGGACAAGACCTTCATCGAGGCGCCGACTGCCGGTAATGGCGCGGCTTGCCGCAGTTGTGCGCACTGTCCGTGGATGGCGATGAATACACTGGAGCGCGTACTGACCGGGCTGCGTGAAGGTTCCGGCGAGATTCATGTCGACCCGGCGCTGATTCCCAGGGCCGTCAAACCGCTCAGACGCATGCTCGATTTCACTCAGGCCGCTCGCCTGAAGGTCGCGGGCAACGCCTGATAACTCGTCAGCCCGGCAAATGCCGGGCTTCCTGCCTTGCGCGGCTCGCAATTGCCTCCGTGCTTTACGAGGGCAATTGCGCTCAGTTCGCCCAGTTGTCCGGTTCGTTCACCACATTGAGCAGCGCACGCAAACGACCGTAGTCGCGGCCATTGAAGGCGAACGCCAGACGAGTCAGGTCATGTAGCTCGGGCTCGTCCCGTTCCTGCTCGCAATGGGGTTGCTGGGTGAAGCCGCCGTCCTTGCATAGCCCGGAGAAGTCGGCATGCAGTTGCGCCATCGCCGATTCGTTGAGTGGATGGCTGAGGCGAATCACGAAGCGATCCTTTAGCCAGCGGCTGGAGTGGAAGTTGCGATAGAACCTGGCGATTTCATCCACGGCCTCTTCGGCGCTGTACACCAGATGCATCAGGTTCAGGTCGGTGGGCAGGATATAGCCGTTGTCACCCAACTGGCGGCGGATGAAACCCAGCGCATCCTCCCAGTAGCTGCCGCCGGGTTGATCGAGTAGTACCACTGGCACCAGAGGGCTCTTGCCGGTCTGGATCAGGGTCAGCACTTCGAGTGCTTCGTCGAGCGTGCCAAAGCCTCCGGGACAGAGCACCAGGCCGTCGGCTTCCTTGACGAAGAACAGCTTGCGCAGAAAGAAGAAGTGGAACGACAGCAGGTTGTGGCTGCCACGAACCGTGGCATTGGCTGCCTGCTCGAAGGGCAGGGTGATGTTGAAGCCCAGGCTGTTTTCCACCCCGGCACCTTCGTGCGCTGCCGCCATGATGCCGCCACCGGCTCCGGTCACCACCATCAGATCACGGCGTGCCAGCAGCGCGCCAAGCTCGCGGGCCTGCTGGTAGAGCGGGTGGTCGGCCGGAGTGCGTGCCGAGCCGAATACCGTGACCTTGCGCCGGCGCTTGAGCTGTTCCAGCACGCCGAAGGCGTGCTCCATCTCGCGCAGGGTCTGCATCATGATCTTGGCGTCCCAGCGGTTGCGATCCGCCTGGGCCATATGAATCACGGTGGTCAGCATTTCCCGGTACAGCGACAGGTTGGGGCTGTTGCCTGGTGCTGCCAGCGCCACCAGTTCCTCCACCTTGCGGCTCAGGTCGACTTCGCCGGTTTGCACGTGGCGCGACAGATAGTCATCGGCTTCATAGGGCATGGAAACTCTCCTCTTCTTGACCCGCGAGACGCTTCAGAGCATCTCGCATTGGCCGGTTCCCTGATCATGGAGTGTTACGCAGCTTGCCACAGACAGGCTGCCGTTTCGCCGATACCTTTCGTAAGCGCCGATTACAGGGCGATCTGCTCGCCCGGCTCGGGAATGTTGGCGATCCAGTTAAGGCGGTCGTGCAGAACCTGTTGCAGAGCCTGCATCTTTTCCAGTTCCCCATGCACCAGATACAGCTCGGGGTGATGTTCGAAGCGGCTGGCCCACTCGATCAGTTGCGATTGCCCGGCGTGCGCGGAGAAGCCGCCGAGGGTGTGTACCTTGGCCTTTACCGCGATGCGCTGGTGCAGCACCTTGACCGTATCGGCACCGTCCACGATCAGCCGGCCCAGCGTGCCCCTGGCCTGGAATCCGGGGAACACCAGATGGCAGTTCTCGCGCCAGAGGTTGTGCTTGAAGTGATGGACGATGCGTCCGCCGTTGCACATGCCGGCACCGGCGATAATGATCGCACCGCTCTTGATCCGGTTGATCGCCATCGACTCATCGGCCGTGGGCGTGCAACGCAGGATCGGCAGCCAGTCCTCGACGCGCTTGACTCCCTTGGCCGCCAGCGCTGCGCGATCGGCGGCGGCGAACTGCTCATGGAAGCGGCCATAGATGGCGTTGGCACGAATGGCCATGGGGCTGTCGAGGAACACCGCTTGCTGTGGCAGTCGGCCTTCCTGATAGAAGCGGCCCAGGTAGTAGATCAGGTCCTGGGTGCGGCCAACGGCGAACGACGGGATCAGTACGTTACCGCCCTCTCTGTGGGCCTGTTGCAGGATGTCCGCCAGCTCTTCCAGGGTTTCGTCGCTGGGGCGGTGATCGCGGTCGCCATAGGTCGACTCCATCAGCAGTACATCGGCCTTGTCCAGCTGCGCGGGGGCCTGCATCAACGGTGAGCAGGTATTGCCCAGATCGCCGGAGAACACCAGGTGGCGTTGCAGGTGGTGATCCTGCACCTGCATCTCGATGATGGCCGAGCCAAGGATGTGCCCGGCGTTATGGAAGGTGACCTGTACCCCCCTGGCCACCTCCACCGGTACGCCGTAAGCCTGTGGGTGGCGCTGACTGAGCGCCTGCTCGGCGTTGGCCAGGGTGTACAGCGGCTGAACCGCCGGCTTGCCCTGGCGTGCGCGCCAGCGGTTCTCCCACTCGGCGTCTTTCTCTTGCAGGAAGGCCGAATCCAGCAGCATCAGTTCGAGCAGCTCGCAGCTGGCTTCGGTGGCATGGATCGGGCCGCGATACCCCTCGGCCACCAGACGCGGCAGCAACCCGCTGTGATCGAGGTGGGCGTGGGAAATGACCACGGCATCCAGGCTGCTCGGATCGAAGGGAAAAGCACTGTGGTTCTGATCTTCCTCCTCGCGGCGTCCCTGGTGCATGCCGCATTCGAGCAGCACCCTGGCACCCTCGCGGCTTTCCACGAGGTAGCAGGAGCCTGTGACTTGTTGAATCGCGCCGATGAAGGTGAGCAGGGCCATGGTTCTATCCTTGTCGTGATGATGAGACGAGTCTGCCTGCGGGATCGGAAGCAGGCCTTGATGTAGATCAGCCGGCGCTTTTCCCGGGTGCCTAGACTGGCAGTGAACCTTCAGGAGAGCACCGATGACTCAGCTATTTCCCGATGCGGCTACCTTGGCTCAGCATGCCTGTATCCATCCCGACTTCGCCCGTTGGCAGAAAGGCCATGGGCCTGTTCAGCATAGCCCGCAGACCTGCGCTGCGGTCTTTCGCCTCGCCCATCAGCTGGTGCAGAATGGTGTACAGCCCGACCTGGCCAGCGTCTATCGACATCTGCAGGCGCTTGATTCGCTGACGGCGGCCGGTCTCTGGCTGGTGGTGCACATGACCTATGCTCGTCGGGTTCGCCTCGACGGCGAGCCGCTGCAAGCCGATGACTTCAAGACCGTACCGGAGGGGCATACCGGTGGCGCGCTGAACATGGTGCCGGCTTATGCCGGCTATCTGGCGCTCAATGCCCTGACCGGCGAGACCCGTGGCTGGCTGATGGGCCAGGGCCATTGCGTGGCAGCGATCGAGGCGTTGAATCTGCTGACCGGCAATCAGCATCCCGAGCAGGCTGCCCGTTATGCGTGTGACGAGACCGGCATGAGCCGTCTGGCCGCCGATTTCTACAGCTATGCCCAGGCGGCCGATGGCAGTGCTGGCGTACCGCTGGGCAGTCACGTCAATCCACACACCGCCGGAGGCATCGCCGAAGGTGGTTACCTGGGCTTCGCCGAGTTGCAGTACGCACACCTGCCGCTGCCTGGCGAGAAACTGGTGGCGTTTCTTTCCGACGGTGCGGCCGAAGAACAACGTGGCAGCGACTGGATGCCGCGCTGGTGGCGTGCCGAAGATTGTGGAGTGGCGCTACCGGTGATGATCGCCAACGGTCGTCGTATCGAGCAGCGTACCGAGCTTGGCACGCTGGAAGGGCTGGAAGGTTTTCGTCGGCATTTGCGTGGCTGTGGTTTCGACCCCTTGAGTTTCGATGGGCGTGACCCTGCGGCTTTCGTCTGTGCGCTGTGGGAGATGGAGCAGCGCCTGGCGCATCGGGTGGGTGAACTCGAAAGCGGGGTGATCGGCTATCCCTTGCCGATGCCCTATGGCATCGCCGAGACCATCAAGGGGTACGGATTCCATGGCGCCGGCAGCAACGCGGCGCACAACCTGCCGCTACCAGCCAGCCCTGCGCTGGATGAGCAGGCACGTATGCTGTTCAACAAGCACGCTGCCGCGCTGTGGGTGGAGCCGCAGACGCTATCGGAGGCCTGTCGTCTGTTTGCATCACGACCGACGCGCGTGCCCGAGCGAGACAACCCACTGGCCTGTCGCCGACCCCCACTTCCCGTGCAACCGACCCTGCATTTTCACTCGCAGCCCTGCTCGCCGATGAGTGCGCTCGATCGTTACTTCGTCGACCTGGTGCGGGCCAACCCGCAGTTGCGACCACGTGTGGGCAACCCGGACGAGCTTGCCAGCAATCGCCTGGGTGGTGTGCTGGCCGCGCTCAAACACCGCGTCAGCCAGCCGGAGAACGAGCAAGAGGCGATCCATGGTGCGGTGATCACCGCTCTCAACGAAGAGGCCGTGGTCTCGGCCTGCCTGGCCAACCAGGGAGGGCTGAATCTGGTGGCCAGTTATGAAGCCTTCTGCGTGAAGATGCTTGGTGCCGTGCGTCAGAGCCTGATCTTCGCGCGCCAGCAGAAGGAGGCGGGGCGTCCGGCTGGCTGGCTGGGTTGGCCGCTGGTGGCCACGTCGCACACCTGGGAGAACGGCAAGAACCAGCAGTCGCATCAGGACACCACCTTCTGTGAGGCCTTGCTGGGCGAGATGCACGATGTCATGCGTGTACTGCTGCCGGCGGATCACAATGCGTTGCTGGCGCTGTTGCCGGAGATCTATCAGGATCGTGGCCGGTTGGCCTGCCTGGTGGTGGCCAAGCGTGAACAACCCTGTGTCTTCACGGTCGAACAGGCTAGGCAACTGGCTCGTGATGGTGCGCTGCAGGTCGATGCAGCGGGTGATGGCGAGCCGGTTCTGCTGATTGCCAGTGGCAGTTATCAACTGAGCGAGATGCGTCGCGCCGCCGTTCGTCTGAGCGAGCAGGGTGTGGCCTGGCGTCTGATTTACTTGCAGGAGCCGGGGCGTTTTCGTGCGCCGCGCGATCCCTGGGAAGCCGCGAGCGTGGCCACCGCTGCGCAGCGTGAGGTGCTGTTCCCAGCTCGCTTGCGCCGTCGTGTGCTACTCGGCCACATGCGCCCGGAGGTTGCCCTTGGGCACCTGTCGACGGTGCTGGGCGATAGCGCTTCGTGCCGTGTACTCGGTTACCGCAATCGCGGCGGAACCTTCGACGAGGCCGGCATGCTGTTCGCCAATGGCTGTACCTGGGCGCATGTGCTGCAAAGCGTTGCCGAAGTGCTCGGCGCATCGCTCGATAGCTGGCTGACGGCTGAAGAGCTGGCGGCTCTGGCAGGGACGGGGGATCCTCGCTCTCTGCGCTGATCCGCCGTCTGGGTCAACGGAAAGGGAGGGGCAGGCATGCCCAAGCTGATTCTGGAGATAAACACGGATCTATACCGCACGCTGCAAGACGCGGCACGAACCAACCATCTGAGTCTGCAGGATGAATGCACACGCCGCCTGGAGGGCGGCGTGCGCCGTTCGCGCTACATGGAGGCCCTGCTCGCCGAGCTGCGTGCCGATGATGCGCAGCGTCGAGCGCAGAGGAACTGAGCGGCAGGCCTCAAACGCCGCAATCGCTCTTGTCGAATACTTCGACGGTTACCGGGCGATTGCTGCGGTACTCGCTGAACTGGTAGCGCAATTGCGCGCCCTGAGCCAGCAGGCTGCGATAGCCCGGATTGCGGCAGACACTGGCGGCCAGTTGAGCGCGTACGGTATCGGGGTTGCCGCGCATCTGCGCGGCATGCGCCTCGCGTACGCTGAGATGGTTGATCAGCGTGTGACCTTCAACGGTATAGCCCTGATCGAGAATGTCCTCGTTGATCGCACGCGGCGTCCCCTCGCTGCTCTGTCGGGCCACCTGTTCCAGAGTTCGGGTCAGTTCCATCTCCTTCAGCGAGGCTGCCTGGGCAGTGGGAAGCATCAGGCTGAGCGCGAGAGCGGGAAGGATGTAACGCAACATTTGATCGACTCCTGAAATCGTGAACGAGGGTTGGACAGGGACAGGGGGCTAATGTTCGCCCTGATGGCCATTTGATCGCGTGAAACACGGTGTTACCTATGGGGACATGATGGCTTCTGGCCGCCGTCCGTCACCACGACCAAAGGCCGGGGATCATCGGCCAATCCTGCACGTCACAACACTGAACCGCCGCTGCAGCCGGAAGTTGCCAGCGCAGGCCTGCCTGAAGTCTGCCGCTGGTGGTCGTTGCGCTGCGCGGTGTTGAAGCAGCGTGCAGGAGAATAACAATGACAATGCTCTTTCGGCGCTGGCCATCGCGTGTGATGGTCGGCAGTTTACTGGTTTTGCCCGTCACGCAGGTGCAGGCATCCGGTTATCACTTCGGTTCGCAGTCGGTGGCGGCGCAGGGTTCGGCGCATGCCAATGGTGCCGAGGCAGCCGACCCTTCGACCATTTTTTACAACCCGGCGGGTCTGGCTCGTCTCAAGGGTACTCAGGTGACGTCGGGTCTGAGCATTCTGCTGCCGGACGGCAAGTACGAGGACAAGGGCAGCAGCGATGTGTTCGGCAATCCGGTGTCGGGGGATGCCGGTGACTTTTTGCCCGATGCCGCCGCGGCGCCCAACTTCTACTTTTCCCACGAGATCAATGACCGCGTGACGGTCGGCCTGGGCATCTTCACTCCGTTCGGTGCCAAGCTCGATTACAAGGAGGATTGGGCAGGGCGTTACGGCATTCAGTCGGCCAGCCTGGAAACCGTGACCTTCAATCCGAGCATTTCCTTCCGTTTCAATGAGCATCACAGCATCGGCTTCGGTGTGTCGGCGCAGTACATCAAGTCGATCCAGCGCGGGGCGGCGGATGTCAAAGGTGCCTCGCGGCAGTTGGCCGGGCAGTTCGTCGACGCCAACTACGAAAGCACCCGCAATGCGGCAGATCCCATTCTCGGGCCTATCGTGGGCGGCATCGCCGGGGTACCTGTGCCGGATGAAATCACTTCTTGCGGCGGTGTGGCAGACAGAGACGGTTTCGTCGATTGTGTGGCGAGCAACTTCGCCGATAACGTCCAGGGTGACGGTTATTTTCGGGTCAAGGGTGATGACTGGGGCTTTGGCTGGAACATCGGCTACCTGTGGGAGCCGACCGAGTCGACCCGTTTTGGCGTGTCCTATCGCTCCAATATCCGCCACACCCTGGAAGGCGAGACCAAGTGGAGCTTCGCTGACGTGCAAGGGGGCGTCCCTTCTCCGGATACTTCTCTCGAGGGTGGGATCACCATCCCCATATTCGACATCTACGTGCCGCCGACCGATGCGCTGCAAGAACTCTTCGACGAGGGTAACTGGGTCAATCCGGGGGACTTCGCCGCGACTCGTCTGCATCCGAATTCCAAGGCCAAGACTGCCATCGATACACCGGAGATGCTCTCCTTCAACGCCTTTCATCAGCTCAACGACAAGGTGGCGTTGATGGCCGACCTGACGTTCACGCGGCATTCGCGGCTCGACGAGGTTCGCATCGGTATCGATCAGGTCGCGGGCTATCCCTACTTCAACGGCGTCACCGAGGGTGATCTGAGCGTCAAGCAGGACTGGAAGGACAGCTACAAGATTTCCCTGGGCATGAACTATCAGTACAGCGACGACCTGCTGCTGCGTACCGGTGTGGCCTATGACCGCTCGCCGGTCAACTCGCCGCAATTGCGTCACCCGGCCTTCCCCGATGCGGATCGTTACTGGCTGTCGTTCGGTGCCAACTACAAGGTGACGCCCGATACTTCTCTGGATTTCGCCTATAGCTACGTACAGTTCTCCAGCGGCAAGATGGACTACCAGGACGGTTGCTCGCCGGCCGGCTGGGTGCCCGGCCCCGGTGGCCTGTACCAGGACAGTGGCGTGCGCTGCACCGGTAACGGCGGCAATTTCAAGGGCGAGTACGAGACGCGCATCCATTTCATCGGTCTGGCGTTGAACCATAGGTTCTGATCCGCCTGAGCGGTGAGCGGGGGTGCTAGAATCGCGCCCCCGTTCGTTGTCGCCCCTCCCATGACTCAACCAGCCCCACATGCCGTCGCCCGTTTGCGCGCAGAACGCCTGGCGCGCAGCCTGAAACCCTTCGTCGCCCGTGGCTCTCGCGCCGAGCGTTGCCCGAACTGCCGGGTACAGCCAACCCATTGCCTGTGCGCCTGGCGTCCGCAGGTACAGGCCAATGCCGGGATGTGCCTGGTGATGCACGACATCGAAGCGCTCAAACCCAGCAATACCGGCTGGCTGATCGCCGATGTGATCCCTGAAACCCATGCGTTTGGCTGGGCACGCACGGCCGTCGATCCTGCGCTGCTGGCATTGCTGGCCGATCCGCAGTGGCAGCCTTATCTGGTCTTCCCGGGGAATACGTGGCACCGCAGCGCGTGGTGGAGGAGGTGACGCTTGCGCCTGGCAAACGGCCTCTGTTCGTTCTGCTCGATGCGACCTGGACCGAAGCACGCAAGATGTTTCGCAAGAGTCTCTATCTGGATGCGCTGCCTGTGCTCAGCCTGACGCCCGCGCAGTTATCGCGCTATCGCCTGCGTCGATCCACGCGTGGCGAACACCTGTGCACCGCCGAGGTGGCCGCCATGTGCCTGGAGCTGGCCGGCGATTTGCGTGCCGGCGAGGCGCTGGACGATTATCTGGACGCCTTCAGTCAGCACTACCTGGCGGCCAAGCGCCGCCTGCCGCTTGATCTCAACGATGCTCTGCATCAGCGCTTGCAGGCGTACCGTTGACTTCATGCGGCAATGACTTCGGCCACAGCTGAGCCAGCAGCATGCCAGCGAACATCAGTCCGCAGCCCAGGTAACCACGCAGCGGCAGCGATTCATCGAGAAACCAGGCCCCGGCAATGGCGGCGAACACGGCCTCCAGCGAGAGGATGATCGCCGCATGCGAGGCAATGGCATGCTGCTGGGCGATGACCTGCAGGGTAAAGCCGATCGCCACCCCGAAGATGCCGCCATAGAGGATGGCCGGGGCAGCCTTGAGGATGCCGTCCAGCGTTGCCGTTTCGAAGGCCAGAGCCAGCGCCAGGCTGATCACGGCGCAGGTGACGAGCTGGATCAGCGCCAGGCGCAACGGGTCGTGACGGCTGGCGAAGAACCCCACCAGCAGTACATGGATACCCCAGACGAAGGCTCCAGCCAGTTGCAGCCAGTCGCCGGAGGCGACAGTGAACCCTTCGCCGACGCTGAGCAGGAACATGCCGACGACTGCCAGGCTGGCGCCCAGCCAGATGCCCAGGCTGCTTTTCTGACCGATGAACAAACCGAGCAGCGGCACCACGATCACGTAAAGGCCGGTGATGAAACCGGAATTGGTCACCGTGGTGAACATCAGGCCAACCTGCTGCAGGTTGATCCCGGTGGCCAGTGCGAGTCCCATGATCACGCCGCCGAGGATCAGGCCGCGACTCGTCGACGGGGCAGGCTTGCGCTTGCGCCGCTGCATCAGGACGATCACCGGAATCAGCACCAGACTGGCGAGCATGAAGCGCAGGCCGGAATAGAGGAAGGGGCCGATGTTCTCCATACCCAGTTGCTGGGCGACGAATACGCTTCCCCCAGATCATCGCGGTAATCAGCATCAACAGGTCAGCGCGCAGGGCTTGGCTTCGCATCTGGACGTCTCGGCAGGCAAAGCAGCGCATCGTGCCGCAAAGCATTGCGCTTGACCACCCCGTCATCGCTCGGCATGCTGAGCGCCGCCGTCGATCCGCATGGGGAGTCTGTCGCGTTGAAATTCGCAGGCTTGAGCGGAAACAGGTCAATGAAGCACTGCCATACTCACCTCAGTGCCATCCATAACAAGAACAGGATCCGTCAATGGCCGCCTACGAAATCCTGATTGCCGATGATCATCCGCTGTTTCGCAGTGCGTTGCAGCAAGCCCTGACGCTGGGTCTTGGCCCTCAGGTGCGTTTGGTGGAAGCTGCCAGCATCGCCGAGCTCGAAGCCTGCCTGGCCGAGAAGAGTGACTGGGATCTGGTGCTGCTGGATCTGAACATGCCTGGAGCCTACGGCTTCTCCGGCCTTGTCCTGTTGAGAGGGCAGTATCCGCAGATTCCCGTGGTGATGATCTCTGCGCAGGAGGAGGCCTCGGTGGT
This sequence comes from Ectopseudomonas oleovorans, assembly GCA_045291465.1. Taxonomy (GTDB): domain Bacteria; phylum Pseudomonadota; class Gammaproteobacteria; order Pseudomonadales; family Pseudomonadaceae; genus Aquipseudomonas; species Aquipseudomonas oleovorans_B. The sequence goes on from CP152345.1 coordinate 2,004,932, forward strand.
CAATCGTTCTCGCGAGTTCGGCGCCAGTGGTTTCATTCCCAAGTCCAGTTCGCTGGAAATCATCCAGCAAGCCGTTCGCCAGGTGCTCGATGGCGATACCTGGTGGCCGCAACTGGCAGAAGAGGCTGCGCCGGTATCGGACGAGGTCAAGGCTGCCAGCGCCGGTCTGGCCAGCCTGACACCGCAGCAGTTCCGTGTGCTGACCATGGTTTGCGAAGGTTTGCTGAACAAGCAGATCGCTTACGAGCTGAGCGTATCCGAGGCGACCGTCAAGGCGCACGTCACGGCCATTTTCCGCAAGCTGGGCGTACGCACCCGTACTCAGGCAGCCTTGCTGCTGCAGCAGATGGAGTCGATTCCGGGGCAGTGAAGCGGCGAATGCAGTAAGCTGCGCGCCTTCGTACCGTGGGGCGAGGCGCAGCATGTCGCCATTCAAGGGTCAGACCGGCCTGAAACGTATCCTCAACGCCGCCAGCTATTCGCTGGACGGCCTGCGCGCGGCTTTCCTCGGCGAGGCCGCCTTTCGTCAACTGGTGCTGCTCAACTGCGTCCTGATTCCCTCGGCATTTCTGCTCGACGTCAGCCGTGGCGAGCGGGCATTGATGGTCGCGGTCTGTTTGCTGGCACTGATCGTCGAGTTGCTCAACTCGGCCATCGAGGCAGCCATCGATCGCATTTCCCTCGAACGCCATCCGTTGTCCAAGAATGCCAAGGACATGGGCAGCGCCGCCCAGTTCGTCGCGCTTGGCATGATCGCGACGGTCTGGGCGGTCATCCTGCTGGGGTGACGTTCAGACGATGGGCGGCAGGACGATCTGGTCGCTGCGCGTTACGCCAGCGGTCAGTGTCCGGCACTGTTCGAGGAACTCGCGCATCGCCGAGGTCTGGTACTTCTGCCTGTGCCAGATGAAATAGAACTGTCGACGCAGATCCAGCTCCGGCGTGTCCACCGCCACCAGGCTGCCACGCCGGAACGCATCGCGCAGTGCCAGGCGCGAGATGCAACCGATGCCCAGGCCCGATTCCACGGCGCGCTTGATCGCCTCGGTGTGTTCCAGCTCCAGGCGCACATTCAGGCTCTGCGGATGGTGGCGCATGGCCTGGTCGAACGTCAGGCGGGTGCCCGAGCCCTGTTCGCGGAGAATCCAGGCCTCCTGAGTGAGCTGCTCCAGGCTGGCGATGCCGCGCTTCGCCAGCGGGTGCTGGGGCGCGCAGAAGACCGTCAGTTCGTCTTCCACCCACGGCTGTACCTCGATATCCGGATGCTGGCAATCGCCTTCGATTAGACCCAGATCAAGTTCGTAGTGGGCGATCTGTTGGACGATATGCGCTGTGTTGCGCACATGCAGGCTGACCCGGCATTCCGGATGGCTCTGCATGAAGTTGCCGATCAGCAGGGTTGCCAGGTAGTTGCCCACTGTCAGGGTCGCGCCCAGGTTGAGGGAGCCGAAGCTGCTCTTGCCGCTGAGCAGGCGCTCGATTTCCTTGGCCTGATCGAGCAGCGCCACGGCCTGCGGCAGGAGTTGATGTCCGAGGGCGTTGAGGCTCAGACGCTTGCCGACGCGATCGAACAGCAGGCAATCGGACTGTCGCTCCAGCTCGGTCAGCGACGTGCTGGTGGCCGACTGTGACAGGGCGAGGGATTCGGCAGCGCGCGAGACGCTTTCGTGCTGCGCGACGGAGACGAAAACCTGGAGCTGCCTGAGAGTAAATCGCATATCGATATAACCAATAACCTATATCGTAATAACCCACTTAACAGATATTCTCGGCGCAATTAGAATGCCGCGCAATCGCGCCTCCCTGGTGCCCGAGTTTTCCGAGGAAATCATCATGAGCAACATGAACGTCGAGCGCGTGCTCAGCGTCCACCACTGGAACGATACCCTTTTCAGCTTCAAGTGCACCCGTGATCCGGGTCTGCGCTTCGAGAATGGCCAGTTCGTGATGATCGGTCTGCAACAGCCCAACGGTCGCCCGCTGATGCGCGCCTATTCCATCGCCAGCCCGAACTGGGAGGAGCACCTGGAGTTCTTCAGCATCAAGGTGCCGGACGGCCCCCTGACGTCTCAGCTGCAGCATCTCAAGGAAGGCGACGAGATCATCATCAGCAAGAAGCCTACCGGCACCCTGGTGCTCGATGACCTCAATCCGGGCAAGCACCTGTACCTGCTCAGCACCGGTACCGGCCTGGCGCCGTTCATGAGCGTGATTCAGGATCCGGAAACCTACGAGCGTTTCGAGAAGGTCATCCTGGTGCATGGTGTGCGTTACGTGAACGAAGTCGCCTACCGCGAATTCATCACCGAACACCTGCCGCAGAATGAATTCTTCGGCGATGCGCTGAAGGAAAAGCTGATCTACTACCCGACCGTCACCCGTGAGCCGTTCGAGAATCAGGGGCGTCTGACCGACCTGATGCGCAGCGGCAAGCTGTTCAGCGACATCGGTCTGCCGCCGATCAACCCGCAGGACGACCGTGCGATGATCTGCGGCAGCCCGAGCATGCTCGACGAGACCAGTGAAGTGCTCGACAGCTTCGGCCTCAAGATATCCCCGCGCATGCGTGAGCCGGGTGACTATCTGATCGAGCGTGCCTTCGTCGAGAAGTAAGCCGTCGATCTGCTGCGCGTCGGCCCTGCTGCGTTAAAAACAGGCTCGAAATGTTCATGTGCTACAGCACACTGCGCTTTCTCGCCTGTTTTTGCCTTGCATGGCTCTAGCTCGCAAGACCGAATAGGAAAGCCGCCCAATGGGCGGCTTTTTCTTTTGTGTGGTGTCTACAGACGTTTGGCTTCGATGATCAGCACCGGCTCGCGCGGTACGTTCTGGTGCATGCCGCGATTGCCGGTGGGGACCTGAGCGATCTTGTCCACCACGTCCATGCCGCGAGTCACCTTGCCGAATACCGCGTAGCCGAAGTCACGCGAGCCGTGGTCGAGGAAGGCGTTGTCCTTGTGGTTGATGAAGAACTGGCTGGTGGCCGAGTCGCGAGCCTGGGTACGGGCCATTGCCAGGGTGCCGCGGACGTTGTGCAGGCCATTGTCGGCCTCGTTCTTGATCGGTTCATCGGTGTCCTTCTGGCGCATGTCGGCATCGAAGCCGCCGCCCTGAATCATGAAGCCCGGGATCACTCGATGAAACTGGGTGCCGGCATAGAAGCCGCTGTCGACGTATTTCAGGAAGTTCTGCGTACTGATCGGAGCCTTGTCGGCGGCCAGTTCGATTTCCACTTCGCCGAGACTGGTGGTCAGCAGCACCTTGGGGTTTTCGGCCGCCAGCAGGCTGGTCGAGAGCAGCAGAGCGCCGGTGGCGATGACGAGTTGCTTGAGCATGATGGTCAGTTTTCCTTGTTGGCAGTTTCGCCGAGAAAGGCGAGCAGAGCGTCATTGAAGCGTTGTGGTTGATCCAGTGGTGTGGCGTGGCGCGAATTTTCGATTACCAGCAGGCGCGCGTCGGGCATTTCTGCGACGTACTCGCGCTTGCGCTCTACCGGGGTGTAATCGTGATCGGCCGTGATCACCAGCGTAGGACAGGTGATGCGAGAGAGGCGTTCCCGCACGCCCCAGCCGATGATGGCGTCGAGGCTGGCAAGGTAGGCGCGTTTGTCATTCTGTGGCCAACGCTCCTCGACCTTGCGCCGCAGCTCGGCCTGATCCGCCCCGGGGAACAATAGCTTGGCCAGGGCCTTGGCGATGGTCTCCAGACTCAGCAGGCGTGACAGCGTCCAGCGTTTGCCGATTTCCAGCCAGTCACGCACGCTCCTGGCCTTCACCTCGGGGCCACTGTTGACGATGGTCAGGCTGCGCAGCAGCTCCGGGCGTTCCACGCCGAGCTGGAAGCCGATCATGCCGCCCATGGAAATGCCTACCAGGTGCACGGGCGGCAGTTGCAGGTGTTCGATCAATGCGATCACGTCGTCTGCGAAGTCGGCTATTCGATAGGTGTCGTGTGGTTTGTCCGAGCGACCGTGACCACGTACGTCGAGCGCGATCACACGATAGTGCTGGCTGAGCACCGGCGTCTGATATTCCCAGTCTCGGGTGCTCGAACCCAGGCCATGGATCAACAGCAGCGGGGCGCCCTGGCCATGCTCTTCGTAGTGCAGTTGGCAACCATCGTTGTCGAAGTAGGGCATGGGCAGCTTCTCAGTTGGGCGACTGTGGTGCGGCGAAGGCGGCGTCAAGCGGTGCACCGTCGAAGTTCTTGATCAGCTCGATGAGAATCTGCGTGGCCGGGCCGAGCACACGATCCTTGTTGCTGTAGAGAAAGAAACGGGGCTTGCGCACACCGCCCTGTGACAGCGGTAGAGGCTTCAACTGGCCTTCCTGCAACTCTCGGGCGATCAGGTGGCGTGGCAGCCACGCAAAGCCCAGGCCGCTGCTGACGAACGTGCGAGCAGTGGGCAGGCTGCCTACCGTCCAGCGTTGTTCCGCGCCCAGCCAGCCAGCGTCGCGTGGCTGTAGTCGGCCGCTGTCGCGAGTCACCACCTGCATCTGGCCTTCCAGATCCTGGAAACTCAGTTCGCGTTGCAGACGATGCAGCGGATGTTCCGGGTTGGCGACGGCAACGAACTCCACTTCATTGAGCTCGATGCCCAGATGGCCGGTAATGTTCAACGCGCTGATGGCGAGGTCGGCCGTACCTTCGAGCAGCACCTCCTCGACCCCGGACAGTACCTCCTCGCGCAGGCGTACCCTGCAGCCACGGCTCTGCGGCATGAAGGCGGTCAGCGCGCGCACGATGTTGGCGGTGGGGTAGGCGGCATCCACCACCAGGCGAACTTCGGCTTCCCAGCCCTGCTCCATGTGATGGGCCAGGTCTTCCAGTTGACTGGCCTGCTTGACCAGTTGCCGCGAGCGCCGCAGCAGCACGTCGCCGGCCTCGGTGAGCACGGCCTTGCGCCCGTCGATGCGCAGCAGCGGTACACCGAGCTGCTCCTGCATGCGTGCCACTGTATAGCTGACCGAGGACTGCGAGCGGTGCAGCACCTCGGCGGCCTGGGCGAAACCACCCTGATCCACCACGGCTTGCAGCGTGCGCCATTGATCCAGGGTCACGCGGGGGCTTTCATCACATCATCCTGCCTGTGTCTGCCTGTTACACTGGCGATCCCATGTTGGAGAGCACCGATGAAAAAAATAATCTGTCTGCTGTTCGCCTGTCTGCCGCTGGGCGCCCATGCCTATCCGATCGAGCTGGAGAAACAGTTCAACGGTGCCGAAGTGTCGGCCACGACTCAGGATATCGACCACAACATGGCGGCGCTGATGCTTTACAACTATGGCCAGAGCGAAGCCGAGTGCAGTGCCGTGTTCCGCAATGGGCCCGAGGCGCCGCGCACCCGGCGAACCGTACTGGCGCCAGGGGCCAGCAACAACATGACGGTCAAGTTCACCCGTAGCGTGATTCGCCTGCGAATCAGCCTGACCTGTGGACTCAAGTAGTCAAAGCCTAGCTTTGCGTATTCGACAAATCAACTTTGTCGATATGTGTAAGCGGATAATTGCGCTTTTTAATCGATAGTTGTGAATCTACTCTGTGCTCCATCGATCTTCACCCACCTCGATGGAGTCTCAAACATGTCCCGTGTCCTGGTTATCGAAAGCAGCGCCCGCCAACAAGGTTCGGTTTCCCGCGAACTGACCCAACAGTTCATCGCCAACTGGCAGGCGGCTCACCCGGCCGATCAGGTTCAGGTTCGCGATCTTGCCATCGATCCGGTTCCGCACCTGGACGCCACCCTGCTGGGCGGCTGGATGACCCCGAGCGAGCAGCAGAGCGAAGCCGAAAAGGCCGCGCTGGCGCGTTCCAACCAACTCACCGATGAACTGCTGGCTGCCGATGTACTGGTGCTGGCCGCGCCGATGTACAACTTCGCCATCCCAAGCACCCTGAAGGCCTGGCTGGATCATGTGCTGCGCGCCGGTGTCACCTTCAAGTACACCGAGACCGATCCGCAGGGCCTGCTCACCGGCAAGCGCGCCTTCGTCCTCACCGCTCGCGGCGGTATCTATGCCGGCAGCGGCCTGGATCACCAGGAGCCTTACCTGCGCCAGGCACTGGCCTTCATCGGTATCCATGACGTGCAGTTCATCCATGCCGAAGGCCTGAACATGGGCGCCGAGTTCAGCGAAAAAGGTCTGGCTCAGGCCAAGGCCAAGCTGGCAGCAGTAGCCTGACAGCGGCTTCACTCTCCTGAGCGCCCGACAGAGGGCGTGTTGTGCCGGTCATTTCGCCGAGAAATGGCCGGCTTTTTTATGTGGCCTGTCAGCAGGCGATCGTCCATGGATTGTCCGCCCGTGGCGAACGCGCTAAGGTCGCCGCCTTCCTTCGGAGGTGGCTGTGCGATATCTGCTGATAGTGACCCTGCTGTGGGCGTTTTCCTTCAGTCTGATCGGCGAGTACCTGGCCGGTCGGGTCGACAGCTATTTCGCGGTGCTGACGCGTATCGTCATCGCCGGCCTGTTGTTTCTGCCGCTGACTCGCTGGCGCGGCCATGCCCCGGCCTTCGTGCGCGGCATGCTGCTGATCGGCGCGTTGCAGTTCGGTGTGACCTACGTCTGCCTTTACCTGAGCTTCGCGGTGCTGACCGTGCCGGAAGTTCTGCTGTTCACCATCCTCACGCCGTTGCATGTGACGCTGATCGAGGATGCGCTCAATCGGCGTTTCAACCCCTGGGCTCTGGTGGCGGCGGTGGTTGCGGTGCTGGGGGCGGGCATCATTCGCTATGACGGCATCAGCAGCGGCTTTCTGCTGGGTTTCGTCTTGCTGCAGGTCGCCAACTTCACCTTTGCCGCCGGGCAGGTGCTGTACAAGCATCTGCTGGTCAAACACCCGTCGACGGAGCCGCAATACAAGCGCTTCGGGTTTTTCTATCTGGGTGCCCTGCTGGTGGCGTTACCCGCCTTCCTGCTGCTCGGCAATGGCGAGCGCCTGCCGACCACGGCATTGCAATGGGGCGTGCTCGTCTGGCTTGGCGTGGTGGCTTCGGGGTTGGGGCTCTACTGGTGGAACAGGGGCGCCAGCCTGGTCGATGGCGGCACTCTGGCGGTGATGAACAATGCACTGGTGCCGGCAGGTCTGCTGGTCAATCTGCTCATCTGGAACCATGACGCCGACCTGTTGCGTCTGGCTCTGGGCGGGGCAGTGATCGTTGCGTCGTTGCCACTGGTTCATTTCGGGCGAGTACGGCAGGCGCAGGGGAGGGCCGTCTGATGCAACTGTCCGGGCGCGGTGTGGCGTTGTCGGTTGGCGCCTCGGTGCTGTTCGCCGTATTGCCAGGTTACGTGCAGTGGCTCGCGCCACTCGATGGCGTACAGGTATTCGCCCAGCGCGTGCTCTGGTCGATTCCTATGGTGTTGCTGCTGGTCGTTCTCGCCCGGCAGACCTCGCTGCTGCGCGAGACCTTCGTGCGCCTGCGCCGCGAGCCATTGCTGCTGGCGGCCTGTCCGCTGGCTGCCGCGTTGATCGGCGTGCAGTGGGGGCTGTTCCTGTGGGCGCCATTGGCCGGGCACATGCTGGAAGTGTCCATGGGCTACTTCCTCCTGCCATTGGCGATGGTGCTGACGGGGCGGCTGTTCTACGGTGAGCGTTTGCGTCCGTTGCAGCGACTGGCGGTGGTCTGCGCCATGCTCGGCGTGCTGCACGAGCTCTGGCGCACTCAGGCGTTTTCCTGGCTGACGCTGATCACTGCGCTGGGCTACCCGCCTTACTTCATGCTGCGCCGCTGGATGCGCCTGGATGCGTTGTCCGGTTTCGTGCTGGAGATGCTGATGCTGGCACCGTTGGCGATCTGGCTGATCGTCGCCTACGGTCCCGTCGGTGCATTCGCCGAGCGCCCGCTGCTATGGCTGCTGGTGCCGGTGATGGCCCTGATCGGAACGCTGGCCTTTGCCGCCTACATGGCTTCCAGCCGGCTGCTGCCGCTGGGGTTGTTCGGCATTCTCAGCTACGTCGAACCGGTTCTGTTGTTCGCTGTGGCACTGCTGGTGCTGGGAGAGAGCTTCGATGCCGGACAATGGCTGACCTACCTGCCGATCTGGCTGGCGGTGCTGCTGGTCGGCTGGGACAGCGCCCGGCTGCTGCGCAAGCAGCAGCGCGAGCGTTGATCAGGCCGCGTTGATGCGCGGCGAGGGAATGGGCAGGGACTGTCTGGCCTGCTTCTGCACCTGATAGTGCAATTGCAGCGTACCGTTATCGAAGCGGCGTTGCTCATTGAGCGTCAGGCTGCGCTCCATGCCGGTGGCCAGCATTGGCACGCCGGCACCCAGTAGATGCGGTACCAGATTGACGATGATTTCGTCGATCAGTCCGGCGGTATAGCAACTGCCGGCAAGCAGGCTGCCACCGACCAGCCAGACGCGATGAAAACCCGCTTCTTCCAGCGCGGCGACCGCCTGCGCAGGCGTGCAGTGGGTGAGCTGTATTTCATCCGATGCGCGAGGCAGTGCGAGACGAGTGAGCACCACGCAGGGTTTGCCGGGGTAAGGCCAGGAACCGCCACGCGCCAGCAGCGCTTCGTAGGTTCCGCGCCCCATCAGCAGAGCGTCGATACCCGAATAGAAATACTGAAAGCTGTATTCCTGGTCCGCCTGGCGTAGCGAATCGAACCAGTCGAGGTGGCCATCGGGACGAGCGATATAGCCATCCAGGCTCGAAGTGACGTGGTAGGTCAGCGAGGAGTTCATCATGCCTCCACAAGCGGGTTATCTGGCAGTTTGATCGTCACCCCGTCGACAAGTTCGCCGGGTGCCGCACCGCTTGTCGGCTGGTGCCTGGAGCTGTCTCAATCCAGCACGTTCCGCAGGATTTCGTAGACGATCCCGGTAGCGATGGCTACCAGCACCACATCGCGGCCGACCTGCTTCCACTCATAGCCGTCGTAATGGGGCAGGCGAGCGTTCAGGCGGCTGTCGAAGTTCCTGGCGATACCGGGTGGCAGAGGTTTGCCACGTGCAAGGTTCTTGGCGATGCCGGGTGGCAGGGAGGCGGCCGGACCGATCAACTGGCGGTTGTCGCCAAGAATGATGCGTACCTGGCCGATGTCCACGCTCGGGCCGCGCAGATCGATCTGCACACCATCGTGATGATCCTGCTTGCCTTTGCCGGGCGGAGGGTTGGCAAGCGCCGGTGAGGCGGCAAGCAGAATGCAGAGTGCGAGGCTCAGGTTCGACTGGAATTTGCTAAGCATGGTACGAGGCTCCGTGGTTGGCATGCTGATTGGACGGTTCGCGCGCCGTTTCGGTTCCTGCCAGGCAGTACCGCCCCCGGCAGTCGTCGCCTGAATGCACTGGGCATGCAAAGAAACTCGGCCCCGACGTCGGAAACCGTTAGGCTATGCACCGTTTTGTCGATCTTTCGAGGTATTGCCCCCGTGTTTGCCCAATTCGCCCTTCATGAACGCCTGCTCAAAGCCGTGGCCGAACTTGATTTCGTCGAGCCCACCCCGGTGCAGGCGGCAGCGATTCCGCCTGCGCTGGAGGGCAAGGATCTGCGGGTGATCGCCCAGACCGGCAGCGGCAAGACCGCAGCATTCGTTCTGCCGCTGCTCAACCGCCTGCTCGGTGATGGCAATTCCAGGCAACGCCTGAGCATTCGCGCCCTCATTCTGCTGCCGACTCGCGAGCTGGCGCAGCAGACCCTCAAGGAGGTCGAGCGTTTCGCCCAGTTCACCTTCCTCAAGGCCGGCCTGGTGACCGGTGGCGAGGACTTCAAGGTGCAGGCCGCCATGATGCGCAAGATCGACATCCTGATCGGTACGCCGGGTCGGCTGATCGAGCATGCCAATGCCGGTAATCTGCCGCTGGATGAGGTTGAGGTGCTGGTGTTCGATGAGGCCGACCGCATGCTCGACATGGGCTTTGCCGAGGATGCCCAGCGCCTGGCCGAGGCTTGTGGCCCGCACCAGACGTTGCTGTTCTCCGCCACCACCGGTGGCAACGGCCTGCGCGAGATGGTCGCCAGGGTGCTCAAGGAGCCGCAGCATCTGATGCTCAACAGCGTCAGCCAGCTCAATGAAGGCACCCGGCAGCAGATCATCACGGCTGACCACAACCACCACAAGGAACAGTTGGTGGACTGGCTGCTGGCCAATGAGGCCTATGACAAGGCCATCGTCTTCACCAACACCCGCGTCCAGGCCGACCGTCTCTACGGCAAGCTGGTGGCTGCCGGGGTCAAGGCCTTCGTGCTGCACGGTGAAAAGGACCAGAAGGATCGCAAGCTGGCCATCGAGCGGCTGCGCCAGGGCGCGGTGCGGGTACTGGTTGCCACCGACGTGGCTGCGCGCGGTCTGGATGTCGAGGGGCTGGATCTGGTGATCAATTTCGACATGCCGCGCTCCGGGGATGAGTACGTGCACCGTATCGGCCGTACCGGGCGTGCCGGCGGCGAAGGGCTGGCGGTGTCGCTGATCTGCCACGGCGACTGGAACCTGATGTCGAGCATCGAACGCTACCTCAAGCAGCGTTTCGAGCGGCGTACCATCAAGGAGCTGAAGGGCACCTACCAGGGGCCGAAGAATCTCAAGGCTTCGGGCAAGGCGGCGGGCAGCAAGAAGAAAAAGACCGACAAGAAAGACCCGAAAAAGGCCGCTGCGCCCAAGCGCAAGAGTGGCCCTCGTCCGGCAGGCAAGCCCTCGGCGCTGGTCAGCGCGGATGGCAGCGCGCCACTCAAGCGCAAGAAACCAGCGGCGGAGTGATCTACCGCGTAGGGGGCGCTATGCGCGCCGCCACCAACGCAGTGGTGCGCGTGGCGCACCCTGCTAATCCACCCCGACGAAACCGCCGGTCTGATGCTGCCACAGGCGTGCATACAGGCCGCCATGGGCGATCAGTTCGGCGTGGGTGCCGGTTTCGATGACCTGGCCCTTGTCGATCACCACCAGACGATCCATCCGCGCGATGGTCGACAGGCGGTGGGCGATGGCGATCACCGTCTTGCCTTCCATCAGGCTGTCCAGGCTTTCCTGAATGGCTGCTTCCACTTCCGAGTCCAGTGCCGAGGTGGCCTCGTCCAGTACCAGGATCGGCGCATCCTTGAGCAGCACGCGGGCAATGGCGATGCGCTGACGCTGGCCGCCGGACAGCTTGACTCCTCGTTCGCCGACCTGAGCGTCCATGCCACGCCCGCCCTGGCTGTCGTCCAGGTTGGGGATGAAGGCGTCGGCGCGTGCCTTGCGCACGGCCTCCCAGAGCTGTTCGTCGCTGGCTCCGGGTTTGCCGTAGCGCAGGTTGTCGCGAATCGAACGGTGCAGCAGGGAGGTGTCCTGGGTCACCACGCCGATATTGGCGCGCAGGCTCTCCTGGGTCACCGTGGCGATGTCCTGATCGTCGATCAGGATGCGTCCGCTTTCCAGGTCGTAAAGGCGCAGCAGCAGATTGACCAGGGTCGACTTTCCAGCGCCTGACGGGCCGACCAGGCCGATCTTCTCGCCGGGGCGAATGTCGAGGCTGAGGCCGGCGATCACGCCACCTTTCTTGCCATAGTGGAAGTGGATGTCCTCGAAACGCACACCACCCTGCCGCACCTGGATCGGTGTGGCATCGTCCCGGTCGAGCACCTGGCGAGGCTGGACGATGGTCTGCATGCCGTCCTGCACGGTGCCGACGTTCTCGAAGATGCCGTTGACCACCCACATGATCCATTCGGCCATGTTGTTGATGCGGATCACCAGGCCCAGTGCCAGGGCGATGGCACCGGTGGTGATCAGCGACTGGCTCCATAGCCACAGTGCCAGGGCGCCGGTACCGACGATCAGCACGCCATTCAGGCAGGTGATGAGAAAGTCCAGGGCGGTGATGGTGCGCGATTGCAGGCGAAACTTGTCCAGCAGATCCTGCATGGCTTCTCGTGCGTAGCTTTCTTCTTCCTGCGAATGGGCGAACAGCTTGAGCGTGGTGATGTTGCTGTAACCGTCCACCACTCGCCCCATCACTTTCGAGCGTGCCGAGGAGGCGGCAGCCGAGCGCGCCTTGATGCGTGGCACGAAGTACCACAGGGCGGCGCTGTAACCGATGATCCACAGGGCCAGTGGCACTACCAGACGCAAATCGGCTGCAGCGAACAGGTACAGGGCGCTGCCGGCATAGACCACCACGTGCCAGAGCGCATCGATCACCTGCATGGCCGAGTCGCGCAGCGAAGGGCCGGTCTGCATCACCCGCTGCGCCACGCGGCCGGCAAAATCGTTCTGGAAGAAGCTCAGGCTCTGCTTGAGCACGTAGCGATGGTTCTGCCAGCGGATCAGGTTGGTCAGGCCCGGGTTGACCGCCTGGTGCGTGAGCAGGTTGTGCAGGCCGAACACCAGCGGGCGAATCACCAGTGCCACCAGCAACATCCACAGCAGGGCGTTCTGGTGGTCGGCAAAGAAGCTGCTGGCATCAGCACTGGCCTGGGCCATGTCGATCAGTTGGCCGAGGAAGCTGAAAAGCGCCACCTCGATCACGGCAGCGAAGAAACCGACGACCAGCACGGCCAGCATCAGCGGCCATACCTGCTTCAGGTAGTGGCCATAGAAGCGCAGCATGCCTTCGGGTGGTGCCACGTCCGTGCTGGGTTTGAATACGTCGATCAGTGATTCGAAACGGCGAAACAGCATTGCAGGCGTCCTGCCTCAGTGGAGGAGAACGCCGATAGTAACGCTGTCAGTGCGAGCGAGTCCCAGTCAGAAGCGGTTTTTGTAATTCCCCCGCCCAGGCCAGCAGGGGAATCTCCAGCTCCGGCTGCCAGATGCGCTTGAACAGCAGGGCCAGGTGTTCGGGCTCTCCGCGTTCGAAGGGCAGGCGATCGATGTATTCATGTACCTGCCATTGGCCATCCTGCAGGTGGGCGAAATCGAAGCGGAAGGGGTGAAAGCCGGTCATGCCCAGGCGCAGGTCGGTGACGATCAGGCGGTCGTCGACCTGGTCGTAGCGCAGCACGCCGCCAGTGAACCATTGCAGGCGCTCGTGCATGGGCGAGTCCGTCAGTTGCTCGCGCAGGTGCAGACCGCGTGGCAGGCGCTGCAACTGCGGTGGTGTGGCGTCGAGCCAGCCGACCAGTGCTTCGTGATAGTCCTCGCCATCGAGCACGATGACACGCCACAGCAGGGTGTTGAGCGGCGTTGGCGTGATGAACAGTTGTTCGGCCTGAATACCCTGGCGTGCCAGTTCACGCTCCACGCGCTGTTCGGCCATGAACTTGCCGACCAGGCTGAAGCCGATGTACAGCGTCGACACCGCCAGCGCCATGGCCGGAACACGCCAGGTCTGCTCGCGCAGGCCGGTGAACAGGCTGACTGCCACGGCGACTATCAACGGTACGGTATACAGCGGATCGATGATGAACAGGCTGGACCAGGCTGTGGGTGTCGGCATCAATGGCCAGAACAGCTGGGTGCCGTAGCTGGTGAAGGCGTCCAGCAGCGGGTGAGTGATCAGTACCAGCCAGAGCGTGAGCAGCAGACGATTGGCCGAATAGCCCGGGTGTGGTCGAAAGCGCCTGGCCAGCCAGGTCAGCAACAGAGCCAGGCCACTGAGCACGAACAGCGAATGACTGAAGCCGCGGTGGTAGGTCATGTTCGCCACGGCGTCGCCGTATTCGATGACTACGTCCAGATCGGGAACGGTGGCGAGCATCGCACCATAGAGCAGTGCCTTGCGCCCTTGCCAGCGACCGAGCAACGCGCCCTGGATGCTGGCGCCGAGTACTGCCTGGGTTATGGAGTCCATGGGCTGTTTCCGAAAAAATACAGGCGGCTACGTTATCCGAGGCGCCGGGCGAATGCCGTGGGGAAATTTCAAGCAAAGATTACAGCTGTGGCGGGTATTCTGGTGGTCATGCCTTTCAAGAAATCATGGCCATGCTGATCGTCTCCAACAGTGTTCACCTTCCCGATGATGAAATCGAACTGACCGCCATCCGTGCTCAGGGCGCCGGAGGGCAGAACGTCAACAAGGTGTCCAGCGCGGTGCACCTGCGTTTCGACTCTCAGGCCTCGTCGCTGCCACCGTTCTACAAGGAGCGCCTGTTGGCGCTGGCCGACAGTCGTATCACTGCCGATGGCGTGGTGATCATCAAGGCGCAGCAGTATCGCACCCAGGAGCAGAATCGCGCCGACGCGCTCGAACGGCTCGCCGAGCTGATTCGCAGTGCGGGCAAGGTGGAGAAGAAGCGCCGCCCGACCAAGCCGACCCTGGGCTCGAAGAAGCGCCGTCTCGACGGCAAGAGCAAGCGTGGGGCGATCAAGGCGGGGCGGGGCAGGGTGGATTTCTAGCTCGCGCGCCGCAGGGGAGAGCGGCGGCCTTGCGCAGGCTGCGTCTGCGAACGAACGACGCCGCTATCTTCGCTTTGCACGGCACACCCTATCCACGGCTGGCCAGATAGGCCTGGTAATCCGGGATGCGGTATTCGTGCTCCTGCTCCAGCAGGCTGCTGGCGAGCAGGTAGTCGGCGCTGCTCTCGTTGCAGGCCACCGGGATGTTCCAGACCGCCGCCACGCGCAGCAGGGCCTTGATGTCCGGGTCATGCGGCTGCGGTTCGAACGGATCCCAGAAGAACACCAGCATGTCCACGCGCTGTTCGGCGATGCGTGCGCCGATCTGCTGGTCGCCACCCAGCGGGCCGCTGATCATGCTTTCCACCGGCAGATTCAGGCGCGTGCTCAGCAGCAGCCCGGTGGTACCGGTCGCCAGCAGATGATGACTGGCCAGCCTGTGGCGCTGGCGCTCGCACCAGTCCAGCAGAAAGCCCTTGCAGTGATCGTGTGCCACCAGGGCGATACGCTTGCGAGCAGGCAGCTTTGCCTGAGTGAAACTGATGCGGCTCATCGAATCTCCTCGTTCAGAACAGGCGCGCCAGGATCAGGCAGTTGTCCAGCATGCGGTTGGAAAAGCCCCACTCGTTGTCGTACCAGGCCATGACCTTGAGCAGCTTGCCGCTGACCCGGGTGTGGTTGGCGTCGAAGATCGACGACAGTGGGTTGTGGTTGAAATCGCACGACACCAGCGGCAGCGCGTTGTAACCCAGTACCGGCGATCGCTCGCTGGCCGCCTTGAGCAGGGCGTTGACTTCGTCGGCTTCGGTTTCGCGCTTGACTTGCAGTGTCAGGTCGACCAGTGAGACGTTGATCACCGGTACCCGTACCGCCATGCCCGTGAGCTTGCCGGCCAGCTCCGGCAGAACCAGGCCGACCGCTTCGGCTGCGCCGGTTCTGGTCGGGATCATCGACTGGGTGGCCGAGCGAGCGCGATAAGGATCGCTGTGGTACACATCGGAGAGATTCTGATCGTTGGTGTAGGCGTGGATGGTGGTCATCAGGCCCTGCTCGATACCCAGCTCGCGATGCAGCACCTGCGCCACGGGTGCCAGGCAGTTGGTGGTGCAGGAAGCATTGGAGATGATCTGCATCGAGGCGGTCAGTGCCTGCTCGTTGACACCGAAGACCACAGTGGCGTCGGCGCCTTTGGCCGGTGCGGAGATCAGTACCTTGCGTGCGCCGGCGGTCAGGTGGGCGGCGGCCTTGTCCCGCTCGGTGAACAACCCGGTGCACTCGAGTACGACGTCCACCTGATGGGTTTTCCAGGGCAGTTCGGCAGGGTTGCGAATGGCGCTGACGGCGATGCGATCTCCCCTGATCCACAGGCTTTCACCATCGACCTTCACCTCTTCGGGGAAATGGCCGTGAACGCTGTCATATTGCAGGAGGTGGGCATTGATCGCGCTGTCGCCCAGGTCGTTGATCGCCACCACCTGCAAGTGTTGACGATAATCCCGGGTATAGAGTGCGCGCAGGACATTGCGGCCGATACGACCGAAGCCATTGATGGCAACTCGTAATGTCATGGTGAGATTCCTATGGTTTTGTTGTTTTAAATACAATATTAGCTCCCTGTTAATGGAAAACAAGCCGCACAAGTGGCAGTATTTTGTTGTAAAAATAAATAAATTATGACCGTCAGCCTGGAGAGCCCCCCATGCACCCTCGCGTTTTAGAAGTCACCGACCGTCTGATCGAACGCAGTCGTGCCACCCGTCAGCGCTATCTGGCGATGATTCGTGCCGCTGCCAGCGAGGGGCCGCAGCGCGGCAAGTTGCAGTGCGCCAACTTCGCTCACGGTGTGGCGGGGTGCAGTGGTCACGACAAGCAGACCCTGCGTCTGATGGATGCAGCCAACGTCGCCATCGTTTCTGCTTACAACGACATGCTGTCGGCACATCAGCCGTATGAACGATTTCCCGATCAGATCAAGCAGGCCTTGCGTGAACTCGGCTCGGTGGGGCAGTTCGCTGGTGGCGTGCCGGCCATGTGCGATGGCGTCACTCAGGGCGAGCCGGGCATGGAGTTGGGGATTGCCAGTCGCGAAGTGATCGCCATGTCCACTGCGGTGGCGCTGTCGCACAACATGTTCGATGCCGCGCTGTACCTGGGGGTGTGCGACAAGATCGTGCCGGGCCTGTTGATGGGCGCGTTGCGCTTTGGCCACCTACCGTCGTTGTTCGTACCCGCAGGGCCCATGACCTCAGGCTTGTCCAACAAGGAAAAGGCCGACGTGCGTCAGCGTTATGCCGAGGGCAAGGCCACTCGCGATGAGCTGCTGGCGGCCGAGATGGCCGCGTATCACGGGCCCGGCACCTGCACCTTCTACGGCACCGCCAATACCAACCAGTTGCTGATGGAGGTGATGGGGTTGCATCTGCCGGGCGCCTCCTTCGTCAATCCCGGGACGCCGCTGCGTGATGCGCTGACCCGTGAAGCGGCGCAGCAGGTCACCCGTCTGACCCGGCAGAGCGGTCAGTTCATGCCGATTGGCGAGATCGTCGATGAGCGTTGTCTGGTCAACTCCATCGTCGCTCTGCATGCCACCGGAGGCTCGACCAATCACACCCTGCACATGCCGGCCATTGCCCGTGCGGCTGGTGTCCTGCTGACCTGGCAGGACATGGCCGATCTGTCCGAGGTGGTGCCGACCCTGGCTCACGTCTATCCAAACGGCAAGGCCGACATCAATCATTTCCAGGCCGCAGGCGGCATGGCATTCCTGATTCGTGAGCTGCTCGAAGCCGGTCTGCTGCATGAGGATGTGAACACGGTGGCTGGTCACGGCTTGTCCCGTTATACCCGCGAGCCTTTCCTCGAGGAGGGCAGGCTGGTCTGGCGTGATGGGCCGTGCGAGAGCCTGGAGGAGAGTGTATTGCGCCCGCTGGTGCGCCCGTTTTCGGCAGAAGGCGGCTTGCGCCTGATGCAGGGCAATCTGGGGCGTGGGGTGATGAAGGTGTCTGCGGTGGCGCCCGAGCACCAGGTGGTGGAGGCGCCGGCGCTGGTGTTCGAGGATCAGCTGGAGCTGGTCGAGGCCTTCAAGGCTGGCAGGCTGGAGCGCGATTTCGTCGCCGTGGTGCGCTTCCAGGGGCCGCGCAGCAATGGCATGCCCGAGCTGCACAAGATGACGCCTTATCTCGGCGTCCTGCAGGATCGCGGTTTCAGGGTCGCGTTGGTGACAGACGGGCGCATGTCCGGCGCTTCCGGCAAGATTCCCGCTGCCATCCATGTCTGCCCCGAGGCTTTCGATGGTGGATGCCGCTGGCGCGGGTACGCGACGGTGATGTGCTGCGTGTGGATGGGCAGCGCGGGGAACTGGTGCTGAAGGTCGACGATGCCGAGCTGGCGTCACGCGAGCTGGCCCTGGCACCGGCTCCCGCCATTGGCTGTGGACGTGAGCTGTTCGCTTTCATGCGCCACAACTTCAGTACGGCGGAACGCGGTGCCAGTGCCTTCACCGCCAGCCTGGAATCGCTGACCTGAACCCGATGCAGGGAAGCAGTACGCCGCTGAACTTAGGCTTGGCGGACTGTTTGCTGGCGCTACCAGCGGCCGGCATTCCGGTTCGCCCTACCTGGCTGAGGCCCGGCATAGCCCCAAGGCATCCGGCTACCGGCTCGGTGCAGTTCGTTTGGGCCTGTAGGGCGGGTGCAACCCGCCAAGCTCTCTGGCGAGTGGCACCCGTGCTGCACTCAGATGCCCTGTGGAATCTCTTCGCCGCCCAGTGCGGTGAACAGCTCCGGCAGAAACTCCACCAGGGTCATCATCATCAGGATGAAGCTGGCGTCCTGCTGGGCCAATGCGTCGTCGCCGCCGTCCTGTTCGGCCTGCTCCTGCAGGACGTCCTCGAAGCGCAGGCGCTTGATGGTCAGCTTGTCGTCGAGAACGAAGGACAGCTTGTCCTGCCAGGCCAGCGACAACTGGGTGACCTGCTTGCCGGTGGACAGGTGCAGCTGGATTTCCTCGCTGGTCAGGCCCTGGCGCTTGCAGCGCACCACGCCGCCGTCTTCGTGGGTGTCGCGCAGCTCGCATTCGTCCAGTACGAAGAAGCCCTCGGCAGCCTTCTGGGTCTTCAGCCAGTCGGTGAGCGTGGCGGTCGGTGCGATCTTCACCGACAGCGGGCGCACCGGCAGTGAACCGATGGCTTCACGCAGGGTGGAGAGTAAATCCTCGGCCTTCTTGGCGCTGGCGCTGTCGACCAGGATCAGTCCCTGTTTCGGGGCGATGGCGGCGAAGGTGCCGGATTTGCGGATGAAGGCGCGCGGCAGGAAGGCCTGTACGATTTCGTCTTTGATCTGATCGCGCTCTTTCTTGTACACCTTGCGCATCTGGGTGTTTTCGATCTCGTCGACCTTCTCCTTAAGCGCGTCGCGTACTACCGAGCCCGGCAGGATGCGCTCTTCCTTGCGTGTGCCGATCAGCAGGAAATCCCCGCTGACATGTACCAGAGGGGCGTCGGCGCCTTTGCCGAAGGGGGCGTTGAAACCGTAGGTGGTCAGCTCCTGGCTGGCGCAGGGACGTGCCGGCTTGCTGGCCAGTGCGGTCTCCAGCGCTTCGGCGTCGAAAGGAATGTCCTGAGTGAGGCGATAGACCAGCAGGTTACGGAACCACATGAGCGGGTGACTCTCCATTGGCGTTGGGGTCGCAGGGCAGCGCCATCCTTGAACCTTCCCCGTTCGGGAAAGGAGGCGCGCAGCGACGGATGAGGGGATGGGCGATCCACTGGATTGTGATTCGTCCACCGGCACAGAGCGCGCATTATTCTCCGCTGGCGAGCTCAGGCCAACCCTGACAACGGGCCTGTGAGAAAATTCGCTGGTATCGCCTAAGTTCTTGCTGGAGCGATGAATTTTTTGCGAAGAGGGCTTGCCAAGGTGCAATCGGCTCTCTAGAATTCGCCCCACTTCGAGAGCGAATGGGTGGTTAGCTCAGCCGGGAGAGCATCTGCCTTACAAGCAGAGGGTCGGCGGTTCGATCCCGTCACCACCCACCAATCTCGCAGTTACGCGCAGCGGTAGTTCAGTCGGTTAGAATACCGGCCTGTCACGCCGGGGGTCGCGGGTTCGAGTCCCGTCCGCTGCGCCATTTCTCTCCTCGCTTCATCCCCTCCTGTGACAATCTTCTCGGCATTCGCCGAAAACTCAGAAAAAATCCTTTGTCATCCTGAACTTATGCCTGTCGCTCGGCTCCTATGCCGTAGCCAGTTATCGTGGCGGACTGCTAAGCTCGCGCTTTCACACGACGGCCTTCGGGCGTATCTACAAGGAACAAGCATGAAACAGCATCGTTTGGCGGCGGCAGTTGCCCTGGTGGGTCTGGTGCTAGCCGGTTGCGACTCGCAAACCAGTGAAGTCGAACTCAAGAGCCCGGCGCAGAAAGCCTCCTATGGCATCGGTTTGAACATGGGCCGCAGCCTGTCCGAAGAAGGCATGGACGATCTGGATTCCAAGGCCGTCGCTCAGGGTATCGAAGATGCTTTGGCGAAGAAGGAGCCGCGCATCAAGGATGAAGACATGATCGAGGCTTTCTCCTTCCTGCAGACCCGTGCCGAAGAGCGCATGGCTGCCCTGAACAAGGAAGCGGCCGAAGCCGGGAAGAAATTCCTCGAGGAGAATGGCAAGCGCGAGGGGGTCGTCACCACCGAATCCGGCCTGCAGTACGAAGTGGTGAAGAAGGCCGACGGCGCCCAACCCAAGGAAAGCGACGTGGTGACCGTTCACTACGAAGGCAAGCTGACCGACGGCACCGTGTTCGACAGTTCCGTTGCACGTGGCAGTCCCATCGACCTGCCGGTTGGCGGCGTGATTCCGGGGTGGGTCGAAGGTCTGCAACTGATGCACGTTGGCGAGAAGTACAAGCTGTACATCCCCAGTGAACTGGCTTATGGCGAGCAGAGCCCGTCCCCGGCCATTCCGGCCAACTCGGTGCTGGTGTTCGATCTGGAGCTGATCGGTATCAAGGATCAGAAGGCTGCCGAGCCGGCTGCCGAGTAACACTTTCGCGTGTCATCACAACGCCCCGTCTTGACGGGGCGTTGTCGTTTCTGGAGCGTATCGGGTCGTGCAGTGCGGTTCGAGTGTTACGCTTATGCACATTACGGGAAGCATTCCCAACAAAACCGCGCTACATCTGAAGCTCGTCTCTGTCAATCAG
Organism: Ectopseudomonas oleovorans; assembly: GCA_045291465.1. Lineage (GTDB taxonomy): Bacteria > Pseudomonadota > Gammaproteobacteria > Pseudomonadales > Pseudomonadaceae > Aquipseudomonas > Aquipseudomonas oleovorans_B. The sequence goes on from CP152345.1 coordinate 2,025,384, forward strand.
CAACTTATTGATTTTCATGGATTTTATGGGCTGTATAAAAAATGCCCGATCTGAGCCAAGGCCCCATGGCACGGGGCTTTGGTAAGCTTGTCGAATGTATTTTCACAGAGTTATCCACAGCTTCGGTGGATAAGCAAGGCAAGCCCAGATACCGCCTGGCTTGCCGAGGAGGGCCAATGAAACTCCCATGGAAACTGACTCGTTACCTGCCTATGGCGGCGCGTTTTCTACGTGAGGGGCGGCTACCGGAACTGCTCCGTGCACTGTCGGACAAGCGCACGCCGCAGGGCGAACGCTTCGCTGGGCTAAAGGAGGATCTGCGCCTGCTGCGGGCATTGTGTCTGGCCTGGTTCAAGGGGAATACCGGCAGGTCAGCAGCCAGGCCTTGCTGATGGTGGTGGCGGCGCTGCTGTATTTCCTGAGCCCTCTGGATGCGATCCCGGATTGGCTGGTGGGTGTCGGCTTCGTCGACGACCTGGCCGTGCTGGCTTGGGTGATGCGCACCTGGCACGCCGAGCTGGAGGCCTTCAGGGTCTGGCGAGACAGGCAGAGCCCGGGGCATCTGGCGCTCATCGAACATTTACCGGCTGACGAGCAGGTCATCCACCCATAGACGGTGCCGAACGTATCAGGGGGTGGCATTGATCGCGCCCTGAATGGCTGACGCCTGTTAATATGGCGGTTCGCAAGGAAGGTGCCGAGATCGTCGATCCTGCTTTCCAACGGCGTTGTTGAGATGGAGAGCTCCATGACTGTGCAAATCATTGCCCGTGACGGCGAACCGGAATACGCCGTGCTGCCCTGGGCCGACTATCAGGCTTTGTTGCAGGCGGCAGGGCAGCAGCAGGCTGTCGTGCCCAGCGCGCCTGCTCCCGCCGCCAATCGCGCACGCCTCGAACAACTGCAGGCCCTGCGTGAAGCCAAAGGTCTGAGTCCCGAGGGTCTGGCGCGCAGTGTCGGCATCAGTCCTCATTACCTGGCCATGATCGAAAGCGGCGAGCGTCAGCCCGATGCTGCCATCCTGCGCTCATTGGCCTGGGAACTGGGGCTGGAGGGCTGGTCTTGAGCGTACGTATCAGTCGCCAGCACTGGCAGGCCCTGATCGCGGAGCTGGACGACGCGCGCCGCCAACGCCACCTGTTGACCTATCGAGCACTGATCGAGCGACTCGATCTGCCGACGCCGGCGATGCAGACCCTGGCTGCTGCGCTGGAACATCTGGCAGCGCTGGACGCCAGGGCCGAGCGACCGCTGCGCAGTGCCCTGGTGATCAGCCAGGGGGCCAGCCGATTGCCACGTACCGGTTTCTTCGAGTGCGTGACACGTCTGGGGCGGTTCAGCGGTGCGTCCGACGGTGTCGCTGCGGCCTCCTGGCATGCTGCCGAGGTGGTGCGCGTGTTCGAATTCGATTACCCCGCCGATGTCTAGGCTCTTCTGGCGTCTACGTGCCCGGCTGGGCTACTGGGTGGCTCGCCGGCTGTTTCACTGGCCATGGGTGATGCGTCAGCCACGAGCATGGCAATGGATGCAGGGGCAATACGGACGCATGGCCAATCTGGGTGATGTCTCCGCGCAGAGCTTCTATGGTCATATCCTGCTGTTTCGCGGGCAGGGGCTCGGTGCGCGGGAGGAAGGGCTGCGTCTGTTGCGTCTCGCCGCTGCTGGCGGTGATGGCAAGGCAGCTTATCAACTCGGCGTTCAGGCCCTGCAAGGCAACACCCGCCAGGCGCCGGATGGGCAGGAGGCGGTGCGCTGGTGGACGCAGGCGCAGGCAGCAGGGCACCCCCTTGCGGCCAATCGCCTCAGCCAGCTGTATCGTGACGGTGCGCCCGGTGTGGCGGCCGATTCGCTATTGGCCGAGCGCTATGCGAAGCAGGCGGGCAATGTATCTGCTTCAGGCCGCTGAACCATCGAGAATGTGCAGGCTGTAACCCGGAATGGCCTTGGCCTGGCGCTTGGCTTCGGAGGCCAGCTCCGCCAGGCGCGAGGCATCCAGTTGTGCGCAGTCGTCGCTGTGCAGGTACACCACGCCGATGGACAATGACAGCAGTGCATAATCCTGGCGTTGCCCCTGGCGATTGTGAGCGCTGAAACAACCGGCCTGCAGGTGCTCCTCGCGGTAGAAGCGCCGGCACTGGCTCTGGAAGTCCTCGATCAGGCGGCCAAGCTTTTCACGCCAGTCGCGTGAGCCGAGCACCAGCATGAAATCATCGCCGCCGATGTGTCCCACGAAGTCACGAGCCGGATCGACCTTCTCGTTCAGGCACTGAGCCAGGCACAGCAGCACTTCGTCACCCTTGGCGTAACCGTAGATGTCATTGAAGGGCTTGAAACTGTCGATGTCTACGTAGCACACCGCTGCCTCGCGCCGCTGTTGCAGCAGGCGGCTCAGGCACTGCTGGATCGGCACGTTCCCGGGTAGCAGGGTAAGTGGATTGGCATGGCGTGCCTGCTGCAGTTTCTGTTCGGTAATCAGTTTGAGCACGTCGATGACGCGGCCCAGTCCCAGGTAGCGACCATCCTGAATGATGATGAAATCTTCTTCGATCCGCTGGCGGGCACGGCTGGTGAGCAGCCGGCTGACTTTCTGCAGCGACTGCGTCAGCTCCACGGCGAGAAAGTCCTGGCTCATCAGGCGGCTGATCGGTTTGCGTGCGAACAGGTCTGTGGCGAAGGGTTTGAGCAGGGCTTCCGACAGCGAGTGGCGGTGAACGATGCCGACCGGTTGCCGGTTCTGATCGAGTACTGCCAGCGAGTTGAGATTGGCCTGGGCGCGGAACACATCCAGAACGTCAGCGGTGGCGGTATTCTGATCGACCGCAGGCTGCTCGTTGAGCAGGGCGCTGAGGTCGTGGTTCTCCTCGCCGATGCCGAGATGGCTGCTCTGTAGTCTCGGCAGCAACTGTCGGGCATCGCGCGGCGGCTTTTCCTGGGGGCGGCAGAGCAGATAACCCTGAACCAGGTCTACGCCCATTTCGGCCAGTACCGCCAGCTCTTCGCTCTGCTCTATACCTTCGGCGATCACCTGGGCGCGGGAGGCGGCGGCCATCTTCAGAATCGAGCCGACGAACTCGCGTTTGACCGCGTCCTGGTGGATGCCATCGATGAAATGACGGTCGATCTTCACGTAGTCCGGGCGCAATTCCGACCACAGCCGCAGGCTCGAATAACCGGCACCGAGATCGTCCAGGGCGATGGAAAAGCCCATGGCCCGGTAATGATGCAGGGCGTTGTCGAGCAGGCCGAAGTCTTCGGTGGGGGAGTGCTCGGTGAGTTCGATCACCACCTGGCTTGGGGGTATGCCGAAGGCCTGTAGCAGTTTCAGGGTTCGTCCCGGCTGATGGCTGGGGTCAAGCAACGACTCGGGCGAGACGTTGAGAAACAGTTTGCCCTCCAGACCCTGGGTACTGAACCCTTTGCAGGCGCTCTTGCGGCATGCCATTTCCAGTTCGCTCAGGCGTCCGGCGTGGCGTGCCACGGCAAACAGTGTCAGGGGCGAGTGCAGCGGGCTGTTCGAGGGGCCGCGGGTCAGGGCTTCATAACCGAGAATGCGCTGCTCGGAAAGTGAGACGATGGGCTGGAACAGGCTGCTGAGGTCGCCGTGAGCGAGGATGTTGCCCAGTGCGCTCAACTGCTCGGTGACGGTCATGGTGTGCTCGATCTGCCGGAAAACGAAGGGGCCGGTTTCTGGCCGGCCCCTGCATTTCACGACAGTTCGATGACGATTTGATGACGTTCGCTCTATTGGTTCTCAGTGAAGCGCCAGCGACGGGTTCAAGCCCAGATAATCCAGGAGGATGCGCCCGGACTCGGCCAGATAGGCGTCGTCTTCGGGTTTGCTCTTGTCATCGGCGACCGGCAGCGCGTCTTCGTCTTCTTTCTCCAGCTCCTTGAGCGGTTCTTCGCCCTTGGCCTGGCGACGGCTGTTTTCCAGAGCCAGTTGCTTGGCTTCGACCTCGGCCTGACGCTCGCGCCGCGTCTTTTCGTTGAGGCTGACGGTGGTTTCGGCCATCAGCTTCTTGGACAGAGCCAGGCGGTCGCGGGTGAAGACGAAATCCGGATCCTTGGCGGTGCGCTGATCGTGACGCGCTTTCAGCTCGCTGAGGAATGGCTTGATCGGATCGAGCTCGGGTTTGATCGCCGGGCGAATGGTATCCCAGGGCAGGGCGGCGGGTAGGGCACTTTCACCGATGTCCTTGGTGTCCATGACGTCCGGGTAAAGGATGTCGGGGATCACGCCCTGGTTCTGGGTGCTCTGTCCGGAAACCCGGTAGAACTTGGCCAGGGTCAGTTTCAACTCGCCGTGGTTGAGCGGCTGGATGGTCTGCACGGTGCCTTTGCCGAAGGTCTGGCCACCGAGGATCAGTGCGCGATGATAGTCCTGCATGGCACCGGCGAAGATCTCCGAGGCGGAAGCGGACAGGCGATTGACCAGCACGGCCAGAGGGCCGTTGTAGTAAATGCCCTTGTTCTCGTCGGCGAGTACATCGACGCGACCGTCGGCGTTGCGTACCAGCACCGTGGGGCCCTGCTCGATGAACAGGCTGGTCAGCTCGGTGGCTTCCTGCAGGGAGCCGCCACCGTTGTTGCGCAGGTCGATGACCACGCCGTCGACCTTCTCTGCCTGCAGCTCATCGAGCAGGCGTTTGACGTCCCGGGTGGTGCTCTTGTAGTTCGGATCACCGGCGCGGAAGGCCTTGAAGTCGAGGTAGAAGGCCGGCAGTTCGATCACGCCAAGCTTGTAGTCGCGACCCTCGTGCTTCAGGTTCAGCACCTTCTTCTTCGCCGCCTGCTCTTCCAGCTTGACCGCTTCGCGGGTGATGGTGACGACCTTGCTGGTCTGGTCGCTGGGCGGGTTGCTGGCTGGAATGACTTCCAGGCGCACGGTGGAGCCTTTGGGGCCGCGGATCAGCTTGACCACTTCGTCCAGGCGCCAGCCGATCACGTCGACCATTTCACCATTGCCCTGGGCGACGCCGACGATCTTGTCGGCCGGCGCGATCTGCTTGCTCTTTTCAGCAGGCCCGGCCGGCACCAGGCGTACGACCTTGACGTGCTCGTTGTCGCTTTGCAGGACGGCGCCGATGCCCTCCAGCGACAGGCTCATGTTGATGTCGAAGTTTTCCGCGTTGTCCGGAGACAGGTAGGTGGTGTGCGGGTCGTAAGTGGTGGCGAAGGCGTTGATGTAGGCCTGGAACACGTCCTCGCCACGGGTCTGCTTGAGGCGCGACAACTGATTCTTGTAGCGCTTGGTCAGCAACTCCTGGATGTCCTTGGTTTCCTTGCCGGCGATCTTCAGGCGCAGCACTTCGTCCTTGACGCGCTTGCGCCACAGTTCGTCGAGTTCGGCGCGATTCTTTGCCCAGGGCGCTTTCTCGCGATCCACCTCGAGGGTTTCGTTGACAGTGAAGTCGATCTTGTCGACGCCCTTGGCCAGTTCGGCCAGGGCGAAATCCAGGCGCTCCTGCAGGCGCGTCAGGTGCCGACGGTAGATGGTGAAGCCCGGTTCGAGATCGCCACTTTTCAGCAGGTCGTCGAACTTGGTGCGCCACTGGTTGAATTCGGCGATGTCGGCTGCCGTGAAATAGCTGCGACTCGGATCGAGCAACTTCAGGTAGTTGTCGTAGATCTGGATCGAGCGTTCATCGTTGAGCGGCGGCTTGTTGTAGTGATGGCGCCGCAGCAGCTCCACCACGTTGAGGCTGGCAATCACCTGCTCGCGATCCGGCTGCAGATAATCCCAGCTGGTGGCGGTGGTGGTCTTGGCGGCGAGCGGCAGAGCGCCGAGGCCAAGTACGAGGGCGAGGGCGGTGCTTGCGAGAGAGCGCTTCATGCTGATTCGACGTAGTGGCGGGTGATAACGCATATTAGGCCGTAATTGAGGGCGCCAGGTTCCGTTGGCGCTAGGCAAAAGCCCGACGGTCAGCGTTGGGCTCGTTCACTTGCACTATGGAGGCAGCATGAAGGCATTGCAAGGCGTCGAAGGGCGTGCGGAGTGGCTGGAACAGCCGGAGCTGGTGTGTGACGCGGGTCAGATCCGGGTCAAGGTAGCCGCCGCCGGGCTCAACCGTGCCGACCTTTTACAGCGTGCCGGCCTTTATCCGCCGCCCCCAGGCGCCAGCCAGGCGCTGGGGCTGGAGTGTTCCGGAGTGGTGATCGAGGTGGGGGCTGGCAGTGCCTGGCAGGTTGGCGACCGGGTCTGCTGCCTGCTGGCGGGGGGCGGCATGGCCGAAGAGGTGGTGCTCGATGCGCGTCATGCCTTGCCGGTGCCCGAAGGGCTGAGCCTGGTGGAGTCAGCCGTCTTGCCGGAGGTCTATGCGACCGCCTGGCTCAATCTGTTCCAGCTCGGCGGCCTGCGTCCGGGCGAGAAGGTGCTGTTGCACGCAGGAGCCAGCGGTGTCGGTTCGGCGGCCATCCAGTTGTGCAAGGCGTTTGGCAGCCCCAGCTGGGTCAGCGTCGGTTCGGCCGAGCGTCTGGCATACTGCGAAGCCCTCGGTGCCCAGGGAGGCGTTCTGCGCGGCGAGGATTTGCAGAGCCTGCGTGATTTTGGCCCTTTCGACGTGATTCTCGATCCGGTGGGTGGACAATATGCGCAGCTCAACCTGGAGTTGCTGGCGCGTGATGGCCGCTGGATCAACATCGGATTGATGGGCGGCCGTGAAGCCAGGCTGGATCTGGCACAGGTGCTGGGCAAGCGCATTCAGTTGATCGGCTCTACCCTGCGCAATCGTGACGACCAGTTCAAGGCCGATCTGTTGCGCGATCTGCAGCAGCAGGTCTGGCCGCTGTTCGCCGAGGGGCGATTGAAACCGCAACTGGAGCGCAGTTTTGCAATCAAAGACAGTGAAGAGGCGTTCGAGACACTCGCCGGTAACCTGGTGGCAGGTAAACTGGCGCTGTTGATCGATCCCGACCTGGCTTGACCCAGGGTTCTGGCCCGCGTCTGGCGCGGGTCTTTTCATCGATTGGTGCATTCAATCGATATCATGGGCGCAATCAATAAGCATTTTTCTGTTAGGTAGCTAAGATAGCACCCGTAAATTTTCAACCCCTCACAGAAACCTCAGAAGGAATCAGAGATGTCCCTCATCAACACTCAAGTTCAACCGTTCAAGGTCAATGCTTTCCACGCTGGCGAGTTCGTCGAGCTCACCGAGCAGTCCCTGCTGGGCAAACATCCGTGCTGATCTTCATGCCGGCTGCCTTCACCTTCAACTGCCCGACCGAGATCGAAGACGCGGCCAACAACTACGCCGAGTTCCAGAAGGCTGGTGCCGAGGTCTACATCGTGACCACCGACACCCACTTCTCGCACAAGGTATGGCACGAAACTTCGCCGGCCGTTGGCAAGGCTCAGTTCCCGCTGATCGGTGACCCGACTCACCAACTGACCAACGCTTTCGGCGTGCACATCGCTGAAGAGGGTCTGGCGCTGCGTGGCACCTTCGTGATCAACCCGGAAGGCGTGATCAAGACCGTCGAAATCCACTCCAACGAAATCGCTCGCGACGTTGCCGAGACCCTGCGCAAGCTGAAGGCTGCCCAGTACACCGCCGCTCACCCGGGCGAAGTCTGCCCGGCCAAGTGGAAAGAAGGCGAGAAGACCCTGGCTCCGTCTCTGGACCTGGTCGGCAAGATCTAAGATCTGCCTGGGGTCGCCATGGCCCCACTCGAATGCCTTGCGCTTTGCCGGCTGTGACCCAGCTGCGAGTGCCCGAACGCCCGGGCGCGATCCGTCCGGGCGTTCGTCTGTCTGAAATTCGCGATTTTCTAGAGGATTCCCGTCATGTTGGACGCCAATCTGCAAACCCAGTTGAAGGCCTACCTGGAAAAGGTCACCCAGCCGTTCGAGATCGTCGCCTCCCTGGATGACGGTGATAAATCCCAGGAACTGCTCGGGCTGCTGAAAGACATCGTCGGTCTGACCGACAAGATCACCCTCAAGACCGATGGCAATGACGCTCGTCGTCCGTCGTTCTCCCTCGTGCGCCCTGGCGCGGACATCGGCGTGACCTTCGCCGGTATCCCCATGGGCCACGAATTCACCTCGCTGGTGCTGGCGCTGCTGCAGGTCGGTGGCCACCCGTCCAAGCTGGACGCCGAGACCATCGAGCAGATCAAGGGCATCGAAGGCCGCTTCGAGTTCGAGACCTATTTCTCGCTGAGCTGCCAGAACTGCCCGGACGTGGTGCAGGCTCTGAACCTGATGGCTGTGCTCAACCCCAATATCCGCAACGTGTCCATCGACGGCGCGCTGTTCCAGGACGAGGTCGAGCGCCGTCAGGTCATGGCCGTGCCGAGCGTCTATCTGAACGGCGAGGTGTTTGCCTCCGGTCGCATGGACGTGAAGCAGATTCTCGCCAAGATCGATACCGGTGCTGCCAACCGTGACGCCGAGAAGATGAATGCCAAGGAAGCCTTCGACGTGCTGGTGGTCGGTGGCGGCCCGGCTGGCGCGGCGGCTGCGATCTACGCTGCGCGCAAGGGCATTCGTACCGGTATCGCCGCCGAGCGCTTTGGCGGTCAGGTGCTGGACACCATGGCCATCGAAAACTTCATCTCGGTGAAGGAAACCGAAGGCCCGAAACTGGTGCGTGCCCTCGAAGAGCACGTCAAGGAATACGAAGTCGACATCATGAACCTGCAGCGCGCCTCGGCTCTGGTGCCGGCTGCCAGCGAAGGTGGTCTGCACGAGGTGAAGTTCGAGAGCGGTGCTTCGCTCAAGGCCAAGACCGTGATCCTCGCCACGGGCGCTCGCTGGCGCGAAATGGGCGTACCGGGTGAGCAGGAGTACAAGGCCAAGGGTGTGTGCTTCTGCCCGCACTGCGATGGCCCGCTGTTCAAGGGCAAGCGCGTGGCGGTGATCGGTGGTGGCAACTCCGGCGTCGAAGCCGCCATCGACCTGGCCGGGATCGTCGCCCATGTGACGCTGCTGGAGTTCGCCGACACCCTGCGTGCCGACGCCGTGTTGCAGAAGAAGCTGTTCAGCCTGCCGAACGTGACCGTGATCAAGAGTGCGCAGACCACCGAGGTCAAGGGCGATGGCCAGAAGGTCACCGGCCTGGTGTACAAGGATCGCGCCACCGAAGAACTGCACAGCGTCGAGCTGGAAGGTATCTTCGTGCAGATCGGCCTGCTGCCCAACAGCGATTGGCTCAAGGGCACCCTGGAGCTCAACCGTTTCGGCGAGATCATCGTCGACGCCAAGGGCAACACCAACGTGGCGGGGGTGTTCGCTGCCGGTGACGTGACTACCGTGCCCTACAAGCAGATCGTCATCGCCATGGGCGAAGGCTCCAAGGCTTCGCTGAGCGCCTTCGACCACCTGATTCGCCATAGCTGATCGGTTGTTGCAGAAGTGAAAAAGGCCACCCCGCAGGGGTGGCCTTTTGTTTTTCTGGCTGCAGTAGCGAGCTCATCCATCAGCGATGAGCGGTTTTGCGCGCCGATCTCACTGCGTTGCTGTCGTCGGTGCGCACGGCGCACCCTACCGGTGGCGCGTCCCTCAGCGCTTCAGGCCGCCCAGGGTCAGCGGCATCTGGCGGTTCACATCCTTGTACAGCAGGTAGCGGAAGCGGCCTGGGCCGCCGGCGTAGCAGGCTTGCGGGCAGAAGGCACGCAGCCACATGAAGTCGCCGGCCTCGACCTCGACCCAATCCTGGTTCAGGCGATACACCGCCTTGCCTTCGAGCACATACAGGCCGTGTTCCATGACGTGGGTTTCGGCGAAGGGGATCACGCCGCCCGGCTCGAAGTTGACGATGTTGACGTGCATGTCATGGCGCATGTCGCTGATTTCGACGAAGCGCGTGGTGCTCCAGCGGCCTTCGGTACCCGGCATGACGATCGGCTGGATGTCCTGTTCGTTGGTGACGAACGCTTCCGGATAGGGCACGCCCTCGACCGCCTGGTAAGCCTTGCGCAGCCAGTGGAAGCGCACGGCTTCACTGCCGTTGTTGCGCAGCGACCAGTCGCTCTGCGGCGGGATGAAGGCGTAGCTGCCGGGACGCATGGCGTGCTGGGTGCCGTTGAGCGTGAGGCTGAATTCGCCTTCGACGACGAATATCACGCCTTCTGCCGTGGCATCCAGCTCCGGCTTGTTGCTGCCGCCGTTCGGCCCGACTTCGACGATGTACTGGGAGAAGGTTTCGGCGAAGCCGGTCAGCGGACGGGCGATGACCCACATGCGCATGTTGTCCCAGAACGGCAGATGGCTGGTGACGATGTCACGCATCACGCCTTTGGGAATCACGGCATAGGCTTCGGTGAACATGGCGCGGTCGGTCAGCAGTTGCTCCTGACCTGGGTGGCCGCCATGGGGGGCGTAATAGTAGGGAGACTTGCTCATCGGGCGATGGCCTCTACGGGTTGATGACGCCGGGCTTGACCCTGCGCGGGAAACTGACCGGCACACTATAAGGAGATCATGATTCGATTCGGAAATTAAATAGTAGAATGCTGTTCAGTGGATTTCATGATGGGCTATCGCCATGCTCGATCCGGTTCTTCTGCGCAGTTTTCTCGCCGTGGTGCAGACCGGCGGCTTTACCCGGGCCGCGGCCAGCCTGCACCTGACCCAGTCCACCGTCAGCCAGCAGATCCGCCGTCTGGAAGAGCAGATCGGCGCCGAACTGCTCGATCGCAGTGGCCGCTACGTGGTCACCACCACCGAGGGCGAGCGTCTGCTCAGCTATGCCCAGCGTATCGTCGCGTTGATGGACGAGGCGCTGCTGGCGCTGGGGCAGAACACCCTGGAAGGTGAGGTGCGCCTGGGCGTGCCGGACGATTTCGCGGCCAACAGCCTGACGCCTTATCTGGCTGACTTCGCCGACGCGCATCCGGGTATCCGTCTGGAGATCACCAGCGGACTGAGCCATGACGTATGGCGCGCCTTCAATGCCGGAGAGCTGGATCTGGCGCTGATCAAGCAGCGTGCCGGTAGCGCCAAGGGCCTGGCCAGCTGGGCCGAGCCGGTGGCCTGGCTGGACAGCCGCGCCCGTCCGGTGCAGGTGCGCAATCCGGTGCCGCTGGCGGTGTTTCCCCCCAACGGCCTGTATCGCCTGGAGATGACCCATGCGCTGGATGCCATGGGCAAGCCCTGGCGTATCGCCTACGTCAGCAGCAGTTTGCCCGGCGTCAGTGCGGCGGCTGAAGGCGGGCTGGGTCTGACCTTGCTGCCGCGCCGGCTGATCACTTCGGAGCACCGTGAGCTGAGTGAGGCCGATGGCTTTCCCGCTGTGCCGCCGGTCGAGGTGGCGCTGCATGCCAGGCCGCAGTTGCCCGGTTATGCCCGTGAACTGGTGGCGGTATTGATCGAGGCTTGCGGGACAATCATGCGAGTGCTCTGAGAATGTGCTCGAAGTCTGCGCGTCGATGAACAGCGTTGCAGACGATCCGGCCTGCCAGATATGCCGAAATGCCAAGTTACAACATTCAGGATTCAATGGTTGCTTATCTGTGGCCCGCAAGAGCCTGGAGAGGTGCTGGAACGCCCGTTCTAGAGCGGTGGGTGGCTGAAGAAGTCAATATGGCTATTGGGTGTTTCAGACTAATGTCGTAGTCCGCCGGTCAGCATTCCTTTGTAGGATCAAGTCCTCTAAATCCAATAACAACAATGAAAGAGGCAATACCTATGGCAGAAGAAAAACACAACGCTGAAGCCTATTGGGCGGCCAATCTACGCCTGATCTTCTGGAGTCTGGTGGTCTGGGCTCTATGTTCCTACGGTTTCGGCATCATCCTGCGGCCCCTGCTGGCGGGTATTTCCGTCGGTGGAGCTGACCTTGGCTTCTGGTTCGCTCAGCAAGGCTCGATCCTCACCTTTGTCGTTCTGATCTTCCACTACAGCTGGCGGATGAACAAACTCGACAAAGAATTTGGCCTTGAGGAGTAAGCCCGCATGAGTCAATTCGCAATCAACATTCTGTTTGTGGGCGTATCGTTCGCGCTCTACATCGGCATTGCGCTCTGGGCGCGGGCGGGTTCCACCAAGGAGTTCTATGTCGCGGGTGGTGGCGTAGGGCCCATCCCCAACGGTATGGCCACGGCCGCCGACTGGATGTCGGCGGCTTCCTTCATTTCCATGGCAGGCCTGATTTCGGTCGGCTACGTCAACTCGTCCTTCCTGATGGGCTGGACCGGTGGCTACGTGCTGCTGGCCATGCTGCTGGCGCCCTACCTGCGCAAGTTCGGCAAGTTCACCGTGCCGGATTTCGTGGGGGATCGCTTCTACAGCAAGGGCGCGCGTCTTACCGCCGTCATTGCCCTGCTGCTCACCTCCATCACCTACGTGATCGGTCAGATGAGTGGCGCCGGCGTGGCGTTCGCACGCTTTCTGGAAGTCAGCAACTCCACCGGTATCTGGATCGCCTCGGCAGTGGTCTTCATCTACGCGGTCATCGGTGGCATGAAGGGCATCACCTACACCCAGGTGGCCCAGTACGTCGTGCTCATCGTCGCCTACACCATTCCGGCGGTGTTCATCTCGCTGCAACTCACTGGCAACCCGCTGCCGCAACTGGGCATGTTCGGCACTCATACCGAGTCCGGTATGCCGCTGCTGGCCAAGCTCAACGAGGTTGTGCGTGAACTGGGCTTCCAGGACTACACCGCAGATGTTTCCAACAAGCTCAACATGGTGCTGTTCACCCTGTCGCTGATGATCGGTACGGCCGGTCTGCCGCACGTGATCATTCGCTTCTTCACCGTACCCAAGGTTTCGGATGCGCGTTCGTCCGCTGGCTGGGCTCTGGTGTTCATCGCGCTGCTGTACACCACTGCACCGGCGGTCGCGTCCATGGCGCGTCTGAACCTGATCACCACCGTTTATCCCAACGGTGTCGAGCAGCCGTCTCTGGAGTACGCCGAGCGTCCCGAGTGGGTGAAGAACTGGGAAAACACCGGCCTGATCAAGTTCGACGACAAGAACGCCGATGGCCGTATCCAGATGTACAACCCGACCGCCGACTTCACTGACCGTGGCTGGTCCGGCAATGAGCTGGAAGTGAACTCCGACATCCTGGTTCTGGCCAACCTGGAAATCGCCAACCTGCCAGGTTGGGTGATCGGTCTGATCGCGGCGGGCGCCATCGCGGCGGCTTTGTCCACGGCAGCGGGGCTGTTGCTGGCGATTTCTTCGGCGGTCAGTCATGACCTGATCAAGACGATCATCAATCCGAAGATCAGCGAGAAATCGGAAATGCTCGCGGCGCGTATCTCCATGGCCGTGGCGATTCTGGTGGCGACCTACCTGGGCCTCAATCCGCCAGGGTTCGCTGCGCAGGTGGTGGCGTTGGCGTTCGGTATCGCCGCATCCTCGATCTTCCCTGTGTTGATGATGGGGATCTTCTCCAAGCGTGTTAACAGTGTGGGTGCGGTTTCAGGTATGGTTGCCGGCCTGCTGTTCACGGTGGTGTACATCTTCATCTACCTGGGCTGGTTCTTCATCCCGGGTACCAACACTCTGCCGAACACGCCTGACAACTGGCTGCTGGGCATCTCTCCGCTGTCCATCGGTAGCGTGGGGGCGCTGATCAACTTCGCGGTGGCGTTCTCTGTCTCGCGTGTGACGGCAGCACCGCCTCAGGAAGTTCAGGAACTGGTGGAAAGCGTCCGTTATCCGAAAGGTGCCGGTGGCGCGATCAGCCACTGATGGGTTTGCTCTGACGAACCGGGACGAGGTTCCGGTTCGGTTTCGACCTCGGCGGGCTTCCCCTGAAAAGGAAGCCCGCCTCATTTTCGGAAGAATCTATGGTCTGGCACTTGGTTGCATTGGTATTCGCAGGCCTCGGGGCGGCGGGTATTGGATTCCTGCTGCGTTCACTCAGTGGCAAGCGCTTGCCTGGCTGGATAGTCCCGGCCTTCGCGGGACTGGGGATGCTGGGGTATCAGATCTACTACGAGTATTCCTGGGCGACCCACAAGCAGAGTCAACTGCCGGCCGGCTCGGCAGTCGTCGAGTTCGAAGTCGAGCAGCAGATACTGCGGCCTTGGACCTACCTGTTTCCCCTGACCGTGGGTTTCAGCGTGGTGGATACCGGTAATATCCAGCGCGCCGAGCAGGATGGGCAGCAGATCCGGCAGTTCATCCTCTACCGTTTCGAGAAGGAGTACGTGGATCGACTCACTCACCAGACCTATCTGCTCAACTGTGACAATGCGCAGATGGTGTCGGCCAGTGAGAACAACCCGCGTCTGCGTCAGCTCGAACGCAGCGACGAGCTGTACCGAGTCGTTTGCCGATAACTCCCCGTACGTCCAATAGAAATGCCGTTCACCCGGGTGAACGGCATTTTTTGTATCTCCCGCAGGCGCTCTAGCTCCAGTCGAGGATCGGCCAGCCAGCCTGTTCGGCATGGGCGCGCAGGGTTGGATCCGGGTTGACGGTGAAGGGTTTGTCCACGACCTGCAGCAACGGCAGGTCATTGCGCGAGTCGGAGTAGAAGCAGGAGCCGGCGAGGGTCTCGTCCTGTTCGATCATCCAGCTCTCCAGGCGAATCACCTTGCCTTCGCGATAGGTCAGCACGCCTTGCGTACGCCCGGTATAGAAACCGTGCCGTTGCTCCAGGTCGATGGCCAATACTTCATCGATACCAAGGCGCTCGGCAATGGCGCTGACCAGAAAATGCGCCGAGGCCGAGATCACCAGCAGGCGATCACCTGCGGCGCGATGTGCGGCCAGGGCACGAGTGGCGTCGCTGTAGATGACCGGCTCGATCACGTCTTCGACGAAGGGCTCGACCACATGGGCGACTTCTTCCGGCGTGCGGCCCACCAGTGGCGACAGGGTGAATGTCATGTAGTCCTCCATCGCCAGGGTGCCCGCAGCGTACTGGCGCATCAGCTCCTGCTCATGGGCGAGGAAGGATTCGCCATCGGCCCAGCCGATCTTGACCATTTCCTGCGACCACAGGGTGGAGCAGTCGCCATGGATCAGGGTGTCGTCCAGATCGAAGATTGCCAGGGTCATCATGCCACCTCCCGGATTGCGTCGGCGACGATGGCCAGGCTGACGCTCTGGCCGTTCTGATGCAGGTCGGCCGCGGAGCGATTGAGCACGTCTACCAGCAGTTCCACGCCTCGGGCTTCGACCCGATAACGCACGACGTTGCCGAGCAGGCTGTGGCCGAGAATGGTGCCTTCGATGCCGACGGTACCAATTTGAATGGCTTCCGGACGAATCGCCACACAACTGGTCACCGGGCGCAGCAGCAGGCGGCTGGCGGCATCGGCGTCGAGCAGGTTGTAGTTACCGATGAATCCGGCGGCGAACGCATCGGCCGGGGCGGTGTACAGCGTTTCCGCGTCACCGCTCTGGACGATCTGGCCGTCGTTCATCAACACGATGCGATCGGACAGCACCAGCGCCTCTTCCTGATCATGGGTAACGAAGAGGGTGGTCAGGCCCAGTTCGCGCTGGATGGCGC
Organism: Ectopseudomonas oleovorans; assembly: GCA_045291465.1. Classification (GTDB taxonomy): domain Bacteria; phylum Pseudomonadota; class Gammaproteobacteria; order Pseudomonadales; family Pseudomonadaceae; genus Aquipseudomonas; species Aquipseudomonas oleovorans_B. The sequence continues at coordinate 2,040,809 of CP152345.1, forward strand.
GAATCTGTTCACGCAGGTGTTTGCGGATGCGTGCGTCCAGCGCTGACAGCGGTTCGTCGAGCAACAGCAGGCGTGGGCGAGTGACCAGCGAACGAGCCAGCGCCACACGCTGGCACTGGCCGCCTGAGAGCTGGTGCGGATAGCGTTCGGCGTAGTCGTTCAGCTCTACAAGTTCCAGGGCTTCGGCGACGCGCTTCCTGGCCTCGGCTGTCGGCACCTTTTGCATGCGCAGGCCGAAGGCGACGTTCTGTGCCGCTGTCATGTTGGGGAACAGCGCATAGCTCTGGAAAACCATGCCGATGCCACGCTTCTGTGGTGGCATCGGTACCAGATCCTGGTCATCGAGCAGGATCTGTCCACCATCGACCGCTGTCAGGCCGGCGATGCAGCGCAGCAGGGTGGACTTGCCGCAGCCGGACGGGCCGAGCAGAGTGATGAACTGCCCCTGGCCGATTTCGATATTGATGTCGGTGAAGATACGGGTCGGGCCGTAGCTCTTGTGCAGGTTGCGGATGTGCAGAAAACTCATGATTTGTCCTTGTTCAGACGGTTGGCCGCCCAGGTCATCAGCAGCACGAACATGAAGTAGGAAATCACCAGTGCGCTGGTGAAGTGGCCGCTGTCGTTGCGCATGTTGTACAGATACACCTGCAGTGTTTCGTAACGGCTGCCCACCAGCAGGTTGGCGAAGACGAATTCGCCGAACAGGAAACTGAAGGACAGGAACACCGAGACCATCAGCCCTTTGCGCAGGTTGGGCAGCACCACCATGAAGGCCGCGCGCCAGGTGCTGGCGCCGAGCAGGTGGGCGGCATCCATCAGGTCGCGCAGGTTGATGGCCTGCAGGTTGTTGGTGATGGCGCGGTACATGAAGGGCAGGGCGATGGTGAAGTAGCAGCCGATCAGAATCCATGGCGTGCCCAGGATCGGCAACGGGCCGGATGCGAACAGCTGCATCAGCCCCACCGACGACACTACCGGGGGAACGGCGAACGGCAGCAGGATCAGCACGTTCATCACGCCGTCGAGTCTGGGGAAGTGGTAGTTGACCACGAACAGCAGCGGCAGGATCAGCAGCAGCGACAGGGCCAGGGCAGCGAAGCACACCAGCAGCGAGCGGCCGAAGGCGGAGAGAAAGCGTGCATCGCTCCACAGCGCCATGTACCACTTGAAGGTGAAGCCGCTGGGCAGAATGGTCGCCGACCAACTGGTGGACAGCGAATACACCAGGGTGCCGAGCAACGGCAGCAGCAGGATCAGGAACAGCAGGTAGACCACCAGCTGGTGGAACAGCGGCGAGCGTTTTTCAGCGGGCGACATGGTAGCTCCGGCGCAGCAGCCATTGATGGACGATGGTGATCAGGGTCATCAGGCCGACCAGTACCATTGCCAGTGCGCTGGCCATGTTCGGGTCGAGGAAGATGTCGCCGGAAACCATTGCCGCGATACGGATCGGCAGGATGTTGAAATTGCCGGTGGTCAGTGCGTACACCGTGGCGTAGGCGCCAAGGGCATTGGCCAGGAGGATGACGAAGGTGCCGAGCAGTGCCGGTGTCAGCACCGGCAGGCCGATGTGTTTCCAGAACTGCCAGTTGCTGGCGCCGAGCAGCTCGGCCGACTCGCGCCAGTCTTCACGCAGGGCGTCGAATGCCGGATAGAGCAGCAGCACGCCGAGGGGAATCTGGAAGTAGGTGTAGAGCACGATCAACCCGGTCTTGGAGTAGAGGTTGAAGTCGTCGATCACGCCCATCTGCTTGAGCAGGAGCGTCAGGGCACCATTGAAACCCAGCAGGATGATGAAGGCGAAGGCCAGCGGCACGCCGGAGAAATTGCTGGTCATGTTGGAGAAGGCCATGACGAAATCGCGCAGCCGACTGCTGACCTGACGCAGCGAGTAGCTGCCGATGATGGCGATGACGATGCCGAACAGGCTCGACCAGAAGGCGACCTCCAGGCTGTGGCGCATGGCCTGGCGATAGAACGGCGAGGAAAACGCCTGCTGGAAGTTGCCCAGCCCCCATCCTTCGGTGGTGTTGAGGCTGTTGCCGGCGACCCAGACCAGCGGCGCGATCTGGAAGGCGAAGAAGAACAGGGCGAAGGGTATCAGACACAACAGTGCCCAGCCCTTGCCGGTGATGGCGGACTTCATGCGAGTAACTCCCTGCACCAGGGTTTGTCGTGCACTGCGCCGAGCAACTGGCAGATGGTGCCGCACAGTTCGGTCTGCTGCGGGCGGGCTGCCGGGTCAAGGCTGAAGGCATCGCCAAGCACCAGCAGGGGCACTTCGCGTTCTTCGGCCAGCAGGCCGTTGTGGCTGCGATCAGTATTCATGCCATGGTCGGCAGTCACCAGGATCTGGTAGCCGGCATCGAGCCAGGTCTGGATGTATTCGGCCAGCAGCACATCAGCCATGCGAGCGGCGTTGCGATACTGCGGACTGTCGAGGCCGTGCCTGTGGCCGGCATCGTCGATGTTCATCGGATGTACCAGCAACAGGTTCGGCTGGTGGCGCTGGCGCAGACTGTCGGCATCGGCGAACAGGTGTGAGTCCGGATAGTGATCGGCGTAGTAGAAGTGGCCGTGCTGGATCGGCAGCGACTCGTCGCTGGTGTGGCGGTCGCGCGCAGCCTGGAAGGGCGCGCGGTTGTACAGCTCGCTGACCCAGTGATAGGCGGCAGCGGCCGTCGTCAGATTGGCGTCGCGGGCGTAATGAAAGACGCTGCGCTGATGCGACAGGCGCACCACATCGTTGTGCACGATGCCGCTGTCGATGGGGACAACGCCGGTCAGGATGCATTCGTACAGGGGGCGGGACAGTGCGGGCAGGGCGCACTCGAGCTTGTACAGCGCGGCACGTCCGGCCTGGCAGTAAGCCAGCAGGTGGCCCAGCGCATGCCGGGCCACCTGATAGCTCAGGCCATCCAGTACCACCAGGATGACGTTGTGCTTCATCGGTTTCTCTCGTTCGGTCGTAGCCCGGTGCAAGCCGGGAAGCATTCGGTCACTTTCCCGAGTGTCATCCGGGGCACGGATCAATGGCTGCGCTAGGGCATCAGTTCATGTGCAGGATGACGTGCTCCTGCCACAGGCGCGGCAGCATCTTGGAGGTATTCTCCCAGGCTGCTGCGTCCCTGATCGGCTGCACCCTGGCGTATTGCTCCTGTGGCAGCAGCTTGGCCTGCACGTCGGCCGGCAGGTCGATGTGTTCGGCGCGGATCGGGCGGGCATTGCCTCTGGCCAGGTTGATCTGCCCGGCATCGCTGAGGATGTATTCGCGAGTCAGCTTGGCGGCGTTGGGATTCTTCGCCCATTTGTTGATGATGGTGGTATAGCCGGAGATCACCGAGCCGTCCGACGGGATCAGTACTTCGAAGCGCTCGGGGTCGATCTGGTCGCGGTAGGACAGACCGTTGAAGTCCCAGACGATGCCGACCTCCACTTCGCCCTTTTCCAGGGTCTGGATGGTCGGGTTGGCCAGGGACAGGCGACGTTGCTTGGCCAGTTCGCCGTAGAAGTCCAGCGCCGGTCGCACGTTGCTTTCGTTGCCACCCATGGCGATGGCGGCGGCCAGCACGCCATTGACGGCTTGCGCGGCGGTGCTCACGTCACCGGCGGAGACCTTGTAGGTGCCGGTCTTGAGGTCGGCCCAGGATCGCGGAATGTCCTTGACCAGTTGCTTGTTGACGATGAAGGCGATGGAGCCGGTGTAGGCCAGCATCCAGTGACCGTCCTTGTCCTTGGCCCAGTCCGGGATCTGCGTCCAGGTGCTCGGTTTGTACGGCTGGGTCACGCCCTGCTGCACGGCGATGGGGCCGAAGGCGGCACCGACGTCACCGATGTCGGCGGTGGCGTTGTCCTTCTCGGCGGCGAACTTGGCGATTTCCTGCGCCGAGCTCATGTCGGTGTCCTGGTGCTTGAGGCCGTAGAGCCTGGTCAGGTCGATCCAGGTGTCTTTCCAGTTGGCCCAGCTGTCGGGCATACCCACGCTATTCACCGCACCTTCGGCGCGTGCAGCCTGTTCCAGTGCCTGCAAGTCGGTGCCTTCGGCCATGGCGGAGGTCGCCAGGGCGATGGCCGAGCCCATCAGTGAAGCCAACAGCAGTTGTTTCATCGGAAACTCCTTTGCATGCAGTGAGAGGTTGGTCTAGATCAGCAATACCCGAGCCAATCTATTGACCGTCGATGACAGTTTCATGTCCAGCCGCTGATGGTGGATGTCCAAGCGTGCCCGGCTGGTGTGCTCAACAAGCGTAGACCATGGATAAATGCCTGATTTGGCGGGTTTTGCAGAGGGCATGTCGATGGCATGCGGCATGCTTGCAGCAACCTTGTCATCTACCAGTCATCTAGACTGCCTAGGCTTGCGACCTGTCTGAACAAGTGGTTTTGCCCTGTGTTGGGGCTGGACTAGTCCAAAAGGGGAAATATTGATGCGCGAAGAAGCGCCACGGGCCGTCACTCTCATCTGCCGTGCCTTGCAGGAGCAGATCGACCGCGGTCTGTTACCCGCGGGCAGCAAGCTGCCGGCCGAGCGCAAGCTCAGCGAACTGTTCGACACCACGCGCATCACCCTGCGCGAGGCGCTTGGCCAGTTGGAAGCACAGGGGCTGGTCTATCGTGAGGAGCGTCGTGGCTGGTTCGTTTCGCCTGCACGGGTAGCGTACAACCCATTGGTGCGTACGCACTTCCATGCCATGGTCGCCGAGCAGGGACGTGTACCTGCGACCGAGGTTCTGAGTGCCCGGCTGATGCCGGCTACCGCCCTGATCTGTCAGGTACTGGAGTTGCCGGCTTTGTCGAGCGTCTACCAGGTGTGCCGGGCGCGGCGTATCGATGGACGCCTGGTGCTCTATGTCGAACACTACCTCAACCCGGCCTATTTCCCCGGCATCCTCGATTTCGATCTGACTCGCTCGCTGACCGACCTCTATGCCAGCGAGTACGGCATCCACTACGGCCGGGTGCGTTTCGACATGGTGCCCACTGCGTTGCACACCGAGGCCGCTGCCAGTCTGCGGGTGGCGCCGGGCAGTCCGGCGTTGCGCATCACGCGGGTCAACCGCGATCAGAACGGCCGTATCATCGATTGTGACCTGGAGTTCTGGCGTCACGACGCCATTCACGTCAGCGTCGAAGTGCCGGAGTAGGACGCACCGGCCTTGCTTTCGAGGCATGACGACCGTTCGTCGGGCGTCATGCTGTTTTTCCGGCCAATGTCGAAATGGCCTCGTCGCGGTCGACTATTCAGTACCCACTGCACTGGAACTGGAGCGCGACATGAAATACCTCTGCCTCGTCTACGCCAATGAGCAGGAGCTGCACAGCTCCCCGGACAGCCCCCACGACAGCGAGTGCCACGCCTATGCCCAGCGTGTGCAGGAGAGCGGGCGCATGCTCGCCGCCGAGGCACTGCAATCGGTACAGACGGCCACCAGCGTACGCATGCGCGCTGGCAAGCTGACCATCACCGATGGCCCGTTCGCCGAAACCAAGGAGCAGCTCGCCGGCTTCTATCTGATCGAGGCGCGCGATCTCAACGAGGCCATCCAGCTCGCCGGGCACATTCCCGCTGCCCGTGTCGGCTGCGTTGAGGTACGTCCGGTTCGCCAACTGGATATCGACCCGGCCGCTCGGCACTGAGCGGTCAGCGTCCATCAAGCGTAGGAGAGCTGTCATGGATCGTCGCTACATCCCGCAAGTCGCCAGCCGTGAGCAATGGTTGGCCGCACGCCGATCGTTGCTCGAACAGGAGAAGGCGCTGACTCGTCAGCGTGATGAGCTCAATCGTGCCCGCCGTGCCCTGCCCATGGTGTTGGTGGAAGAGGATTACCGTTTTCAGGGGCCGCAGGGCGAGCTCGGGCTGGATGCACTGTTCGAAGGGCGCAGCCAACTGATCGTCTATCACTTCATGTACCACATGGATCGTGGCGTGGGCTGTGACGGCTGTTCCTGCCTGGTGGACAACATCGGCCATCAGGCCCACCTGCATGCACGCGACACCACCTTGGTACTGGTCTCACGCGCGCCGCTGGACGATCTGCAGACGTTCAGACGGCGCATGGGCTGGACGTTGCCCTGGTACAGCTCCTACGGCAGTCGTTTCAACTACGACTACCACGCCACCAGCGACGAGAAGGTCGCGCCGGTGCAGTACAACTACCGCGACAAGGACGAACTGCTGCGCAGGGGGCAGGACTATCACGTACAGGGCGAGCAGCACGGCCTGAGCGTGTTCCTGCGCGACGGTGGGCGGATCTATCACACCTATTCCTGTTATGGCCGAGGGGTGGAAATTCTCATGAGCAGCTTCCACTTCCTCGATCTGACGCCCTTTGGCCGTGGCGAAGGTTGGGACGGCATGCCCGATCTGGACGGCAAGGGGTTGAACTGGACGCGCCTGCACGACGAGTACGAACAGGGTGCGCCCACCCATGATTGCTGTGCCCACAAGGCCTGAACCTCAGTGAGGAGAATCGACATGAGTCAGCATGAACTGCAAGACGCCCTGAACGGTTGGGCAGAAGCCTGCCGTAGCAAGGATGTGGCACGCATCATGAGCCACTATGTGGAGGATGTGGTCGCCTACGATGCCGTTGGCCCGTTGCGTTTCCAAGGGCGCCCGGTTTACCAGGCGCATTGGCAGGCCTGCATGGAAATGTGCAGCGGCCCCGGCCTGTTCGACCCGCATGCGCCGACTTTCACTGCCGAGGGCGATCTTGGCGTGACGCATTACCTGCTGCACTGCGGCGGTACCAACGAAAAAGGCGAGATGGACAGTTGCTGGATGCGGGTGACCCAGTGCCTGCGTCGGCAGGGTGGCCGCTGGCTGATCTTCCACGAACACTTTTCGGCACCCTGCGACATGGAAAGCGGCAAGGCGCTCTTCGACCTGCAGCCTTGAGCGCCGTGCCGAGGGTCAGGGCTGCCAGTCCATGGCGACGTCCTCGGCATATTTCAGCGATGGGGAGTAGTCCCTGTAGTCGCTCCAGTCGCGATGACCGTTGGCGATGTCCTGCATCAAGGGGTACAGGTCACCCTTCAGCGCCGAGACGTAGCCGCGGCCGACCTCGGCCAGGTGGGTGATGATTGCCAGATCCTGCAATTGCACCGGCAGATCCAGGAGGCCGACCTCGTCGCCGGTGGCCCAGTCGTGGAACTGCTGGGCGAGTGCTCGGCCCTGATCCTGATGACGCTCTGCCCAGCCGGCGATCTGTGCGTAGCTGGTGGGACGGCTGCCCGTGCGGCGGATCACCGGGTCGTAGTTCTGCCAGCCCCGGCCCAGCTTGAAACCCAGGCTCCCCAGCTCGCTGTTGACGTGAGCGATCAGCTCGTCGCGCTTGTCCTGCTGGTTGCCGATCCACATGTGAGCGCACCACCGGCGCCCCCAGTCGATGAGAACTGCCGCTTCTGCCTGTGACATGTCGAGACTCCTTTCGTGATTCATGACAGACGGAAGCGTAGCCGCTGAGCCGTTATCGGCCGCTTCGTCCGGATGACTGGTGGTTACTGCTCACGTGCGCTGCAGGAGGGCTGGTAGTTCTGCTTGCAGGCGCTCTGATACAGGCGTCTGGCCTGATCCGGGTCGCGCGGCACACCCCCTTCACCGCGACGGTAGAGGTTGCCGAGAATGTGCTGCGCCATCGGGTTGCCCGCTGCCGCCGACTGATTGAGATAGCGCAGCATGTCGCGCTGGTTGGCGAACTCGGGCGCATCACGGCCCGTATAGAGGTAGGCCAGGCTGACCGCTGCCATGGAGTGGCCCTTGTCGGCGGCCTGTTTCCACCAGTACTCGGCCTGCTTGAGATTCTTCTCGGGCTGGCCGACGAAGTAGCTGCTGCCGAGCTGGAACTGGCTCTCCAGGTCGCCACGCTGTGCCTGCTGGCGCAACTGGGCCTGCTCATCCAGGGGGGCCGGCTGTTCGATCGGCTGCGTGCCCCGCTCGTCGGAGTCGGGCTCGCGTCCGGCGCAGCCGGCCAGCAGTGCGAGGGCGAGGAGGACGGTCGTGGCATGGCGCAGGTCGATCGGGCTGGGCATGGTTGTGGCTCCATAGGCAAACGAGGCAAGTCGCTATTAGGCCGGACTCGTCCGCCATAGTTCGCTACGGATGGCCGGTCTGTCGTCGTGCGGCTTCACACTGTGGCGATGAACTGCAATGCTGATGGGCGATTTCGTTCACGAGGCAGCCATGAAAATCAGCGCGGATTTCGACAGCGGCAACATTCAGGTCATCGACGCCAGCGACCCGCAGCAGGTCGTGCTGGCCATGCGGCCGGATCTCAACAGCCATCACTTCCAGTGGTTTCACTTCAAGGTGGAGGGGCTGGTGTCGGGACAGCGTCATGCCTTCGTGCTGAACAACGCCGGTCAGTCGGCCTACAACCGCGCCTGGGAGGGATACCAGGCTGTGGCCAGTTACGATCAGCGCGACTGGTTTCGCGTGCCGACGCGCTTCGAGGACGGGCAATTGCGCTTCGAACTGCAGGCTGAGCACGAGCAGGCCTGGTTCGCCTATTTCGAACCCTACCCGCGAGCGCGTCACGAGTGCCTGATCGCTCGGGCGCTGGAGCGTGGCACCGAGCTGGTGGCCTGTGGCAGGAGCCTGGAAGGGCGCGATATACAGTTGCTGCGTATCGCTGGCTCGGCGCCTGCACCGCGCAAGCTGTGGATCATTGCCCAGCAGCACCCCGGTGAACATATGGCCGAATGGTTCATGGAAGGCCTGATCGAACGCCTGCAGGATTCTCAGGATGTCGAGATGGTCAGGCTGCTGGCCGAGGCCGAGCTGTACCTGGTACCGAACATGAATCCCGATGGCGCCTATCGCGGTCACTTGCGTACCAACCTGGCCGGACAGGATCTCAACCGGGCGTGGCAGTCGGCAAACTCCGAGAGCAGCCCCGAGGTTCTGTTCGTCTTGCAGCACATGCAGCGTATCGGCGTCGATCTGTTTCTCGATATCCATGGTGACGAAGAGATTCCCCACGTATTTACCGCAGGCTGCGAGGGCAACCCCGGCTATACGCCGCGACTGGCTGAGCTGGAGGCCGAGTTTCGCAGCCGTCTGGTCGACATCGGTGCGGAGTTCCAGACCCGCTTCGGCTACCCGCGTGACGAGCCTGGCCAGGCCAACCTGACCCTGGCCTGCAACGCGGTCGGACAGGCCTTCGACTGCCTGTCGTTCACCATCGAGATGCCGTTCAAGGATCACGACGACAACCCGCAACCCCGTACGGGCTGGAACGGTGCGCGTTCGAAGAAGCTGGGGCGCGATGTGCTGAGCGTGCTGACGCAGATGGTGGGGTGTTTACGCTGAGAATCGGGCAAAAAAAGCCCGTCACGAGGACGGGCGCAAAGTGCCGTAAACACACAGGAGTCAATAGGACGCGGTGATGCGTCCGGTGTTACAGGATCGACAGCGGGTAGTTGATGATCAGACGGTTCTCGTGCAGATCCTGGCCGACGTCGCGGCGCACGTCGGAGTTGCGCCAGCGGATGCTCAGGTTCTTCAGCGTGCCTTCCTGGATGGTGTAGGCCAGTTCGGACTCGCGGCCCCACTCTTCGGCGTTGTCACGGTTGGCGGTCTTGATGTTGTCGCCGCTGACGTAGCGGTTCATCAGGGTCAGGCCCGGGATGCCGAGGCCGGCGAAGTTGTAGTCGTGGCGAATCTGCCAGGAGCGCTCTTGCGGGTTGTCGTAGCTGTTGGTGAAGCCGTCGTTGACCAGGGTGCCGCCGCTGGCGCCGTCGATACGCATGAACTTGGTATCGCCGCTGAGCTTCTGGTAGGCCAGCATGAAGCTGTTGTTGCCGGTCTTGGCGGTGAGGGCGGCCTGATAGACCTTGTTGTCCAGCTTGCCGGCCTTGGCCGAGCCTTCTTCCTTGCCGTTGACGTAGCCGAGGTTGGCGCCCAGCACCCAGTCGCCGACCGGCTGGCTGTGAGTCAGTTGCACGTAGCTCTGCTTGTAGACGTCTTCCAGGCGGGCGTGCCAGACGCCGACCATGGTGTTGTTGCCGTTGAAGCGGTATTCGCCACCGGCGAAGTTGAAGTCGTCACCCTTCACGCCACCGAAGGACATGTCTTCGCGGCTGGCGTCGTTGCGCTGGCTGTTCTTCCAGAACTGGCCGCCGTAGAGGGTCAGGCCGTCGATCTCGTTGGAGGTCAGCTGGGCGCCCTGGAAGGTTTGCGGCAGGGAGCGACCGTCGTCGGCGCGCAGGATCGGCAGGACGGCGAACCACTCGCCGACCTTCAGTTCGGTCTTGGAAACCCTGGCCTTGGCGGCGACGGCGGTACGGCCGAACTGGTCGGCGGCTTCGCCGTCGTCATGGATCGGCAGCAGTTGGGTGTTGGCGGCGCCACGGTTGCCGTCGAGCTTGATGCTGTACAGTCCGAGCACGTCGAGGCCGAAGCCGACGGTGCCTTCGGTGAAGCCGGAGCGGGCGTCGAGGATGAAGCTCTGGGTCCAGCCTTCGGCCTGGCCCTGGCGCTCACCCTGGATCAGCGGATCGGTGCCGTTGAGGTAGTTGCGGTTGAAGTAGTAGTTGCGCAGGTTCAGCGAGACCTTGGCGTCCTCGACGAAACCGGCAGCGTGGGTCGTGGTTGGCAGAACCAGGGCCAGGGCCGTGCTGCCGAGCAGAGCCAGGGGAAGAGTGTTGCGTGCGGTCATTGTTGTTGTGCTCCCAGTTTTTGAACGAACCATCCCCTGCCGGCCTGCTCTGGGCCTGCATGACGGGAATGTTGTGGTTGCCCCTTCGGGGCGATGGATCGGCCGAGCGAGACCGATCATTGCCGGGGGCTGGGTCAGCCTCCGGCGAATCCGGTTCTATGACATACGAAGAGGGGGGCTGCCGCGTGACTCGGCTGCTGCTGCGCAGGGGGAGAGGCGAGGTCGATCATGTTCTTGGCCCTGATTCTTGTTGTTATCGATGTTATATGTCGTCATACAACTTGCCGGATTATCCGCAGCCTTTTCTCTTCTTGTCAACGTGTGGCTAGACGAAAGTCGCAACGACTGGTCGGCTACCAGGCCCTGAACCCGGGGGATTCTGGTCGGGATTGGTTCTCTGGTGTTGAGTCGCAAGCCGTCTGGTATCGGTGTTGTTGTGTGATAACGTATGACAATTCATGCGTTATCACGTGGAGAATCCATGCCTCACTGCCTGATCGAAGCTGCCCATGAGGTGGGTCGGTTGATAGCGCCACAGGATCTGCTGCGCCTGGTTCACGACCAGGCGGCAGACAGCGGTCTGTTTCAACCGGGTGAGGTCAAGGTTCGCCTCAGCCTGTACGAGCACCACTGCGTAGGGGGCGAGCCAGGGCTGTTCGTGCACCTGATCTTTTATGTCCTGGCCGGACGCAGTGATGTGGACAAGCGTGCCCTGTCCAGACGCATCGTGCGGGCGCTGGTGGATCGTTTGCCACAGGTGCCGGCCATATCGCTGGATGTGCGCGACATCCAGCGGGAGGTCTTCAGTAACCGACGCAACTGTCGGGAGGACTAATCGGACTCCAGCAGACGTGGCCCTGCACCCTGGCTGGCCAGTTCATCGGCCGGGTTGCGCAGTGGGCAGTCCTGCATCGACAGGCAGCCACAACCGATGCAGCCGGTGAGCTGGTCGCGCAGCCGCGTCAGTTGTTCGATACGAGCGTCGAGATCGCGCTGCCATTGCGCTGACAACTGCTGCCAATCCGCCGCTGTCGGCAGATGATCGTTGGGCAGGGCGCTCAACGCCACGCCGATGTCGGCCAGCGGAATGCCCAGACGCTGAGCCACCTTGATGATTGCCACGCGACGCAGCACATCGCGTCGATACTGCCGCTGATTGCCGGCGTTGCGCTGGCTGTGGATCAGCCCCTTGGCTTCGTAGAAATGCAGCGTGGAGACCGCCACGCCGCTGCGTTCGGCGACCTGGCCGACACTCAGCGGGCGTTCGTGGAACGCGCAGTGCGCCGATCCGGACATGAAGAATCCCCTTGACCTCAAGTTAAGTTGAGGTTTTACCCTCGCTGGCCTCGATAGACAACACCGGGGGGTTCCCATGCAGGATCGCATTCGATTGGTACTGGTCTATGGCAGTGTGCGTGAAGAGCGCTTCTGCGATCAGGTCGTGGCCTGGGCGCGCGAGCAGATCGAGCAGCGCAGCGAATTCGAGCTGAGTCTGGTCGATCCGGCCCGGATGTTCCGCCAGCCTGGCGAGACGCCAGAGGCTGCGCAGCAGCGCCACCAGTCGCAGCAGCAACTGTTGCGGGCCGAGGCTTTTCTGATCGTCACGCCGGAGTACAACCACGGTTATCCGGCGGCGCTCAAGCAGTTCATCGACGAAGTGCCAGCCTCCTGGGAGGCGCGCCCGGTGGGCTTCGTCAGCTATGGCGGGGTATCCGGCGGGCTACGGGCGGTGGAGCAACTGCGTCAGGTACTGGCGGAGCTGCACGCCATGACGGTGCGCGGCTCGGTGAGCTTCACCAACGCCTGGGAGCAGTTTGACGAGCAGAGGCGCCTGGCTGAGCCGCGTCGCGCCAACTCGGCCATGGCCCATATGTTGGTGCAATTGAACTGGTGGGCGCAGACGCTGCGTGCCGGGCGCGAGCGTGTGCCATACGAGCGGATCAGAGGATGATGCGCTTGCGTCAGCGAGCCACTGCGGTAAAGCTGGTGAACCACTCCTTTGCTGGACGACATTATGCAAATGGCCGCTCCGATTCCCATTCTGCGCAGCTTCGACGAGGCCCGAGCGCGGGCGTTCTATATCGATTATCTGGGCTTCATCGAGGACTGGTCGCACCGCTTCGAGCCGACTCTGCCGTTGTACCTGCAACTGTCGCGAGGCGACTGCGTGCTCCATGTGTCCGAGCATCATGGCGACTGTTGCCCGGGCGCGGCGTTGCGAATCTTCTGTGACGATCTGGATGAGCTGTTGCGAGAGCTACGTAGCAAGGACTACGGCTTTGCCCGACCGGATATCGTGACGCAGCCCTGGGGCCGTGATCTGGCGCTGACCGATCCATTCGGCAATCGGCTGATCTTTACCGACGTGCGCTGAAGGGGAGGGCGGGGGAAACCCGCCACGGCTGATCTGGCGGGTTGCACCCGCCCCGCGCAGGGGCACTGACGACGTAGCCCGGATGCAATCCCGGAGCCTCACAGCTCCCGGCTTGCACCCGGGCTACCTGGAGCGCTCAACCGCGGTAGTAACGCTGCGGCACGAACGGTGTCCTGGCCACTTTCATCGCTACGCGCTTGCCGCGCACCACGGCCCAGACGTCGCTGTCGATGGCGGTGTGGCTGGCATTGACGTAGCCCATTGCCACCGGCGCGCCGAGGGTCGGGCCGAAGCCGCCACTGCTCACCTGGCCGATCACCTGGCCGCCTGCGTCGACGATTTCCGCGCCTTCACGTACCGGCACGCGCTCCTGCGGCAGCAGGCCGACGCGCTTGCGCGCCACGCCTTTGTGCTGTTGCTCGAGCACGCGCTCGGCGCCGGGGAAGTTGCCGGCACGTTCGCCACCTTCGCGGCGTACCTTGGAGATGGCCCACAGCAGGCTGGCTTCGATCGGCGTAGTGGCGCTGCTCATGTCGTGGCCATACAGGCACAGGCCGGCTTCCAGGCGCAGCGAGTCGCGCGCGCCCAGGCCGATGGCTTCGACTTCCACTTCGGCCAGCAGGCTGCGCGCCAGGGCTTCGGCCTGGTCGACGGCGACGGATATCTCGAAACCGTCTTCGCCGGTGTAGCCACTGCGGCTGACGATGCACTCGCTGCCCAGCAGGCGTACGCGAGCGACCTGCATGAAGGTCATCTGGCTCACTTGCGGCGCCAGACGGGCCAGCACCTCGACCGCCTTGGGGCCCTGCAGGGCGAGCAGGGCACGTTCCTCGAACAGGCACTCGATCCGGCACTGCTCGCCGATGTGCTTGCTCAGGTGGGCCAGATCCTGATCCTTGCAGGCGGCGTTGACCACCAGGTACAGAGTGTCGTCACCCAGGTTGGCGACCATCAGGTCGTCGAGGATGCCGCCCTGGGCGTCGGTGAACATGGCGTAGCGCTGCATACCCACCGGCAGGTCGATGATATCCACCGGCACCAGGGTTTCCAGGGCTCGTGCCGCGTTCTCGCCATGCAGCAGGATCTGGCCCATGTGCGAGACGTCGAACAGGCCGGCGGCGGCGCGGGTGTGCAGGTGTTCCTTCATCACGCCCAGCGGGTACTGTACGGGCATGTCATAGCCGGCGAAGGGCACCATGCGTGCGCCGAGTTCGAGGTGCAGGGCGTGCAGCGGAGTCTTGGCGAGGGTTTCAGTGGTCATGTCGATATCCTGTTGGGTGCGCCGCGCGCACCGGTTGGGGCCGCAGCGCAGCCCGTCGTTCGTCGGGTGTCAGTCAGCGTAGACCGGGAAAGTGGCGCACAGGTCGGCAACCTGGCCGCGTACGCGCTCGACCACGGCCGGGTTTTCCAGGTCGTCTAGGATGTCGCAGATCCAGCCGGCCAGGGTGCGGCATTCGCCTTCCTTGAAGCCGCGTGTGGTCACTGCCGGTGTACCGATACGGATGCCGGAGGTGACGAACGGCGACTGTGGGTCGTTCGGCACGGCGTTCTTGTTCACCGTGATGTGCGCCGCGCCCAGCGCCGCGTCTGCGGCCTTGCCGGTCAGACCCTGCTTGACCAGGCTGATCAGCATCAGGTGGTTGTCGGTACCGCCGGAGACCACGTCATAGCCGCGCTGTACGAACACCTCGGCCATGGCGCGTGCGTTGTCGATCACCTGTTGCTGGTAAGTCTTGAAGCCTGGCTCCAGTGCTTCCTTGAAACACACCGCCTTGGCCGCGATCACGTGCATCAGCGGGCCGCCCTGGGCGCCGGGGAATACGGCGGAGTTGAGCTTCTTCTCGATCTCCTCGTTCTTGCGCGCGAGGATCAGGCCGCCACGCGGGCCGCGCAGAGTCTTGTGGGTGGTGGTGGTGACCACATCGGCGAAGGGCACCGGATTCGGATACAGGCCGGCTGCAACCAGGCCGGCGACGTGGGCCATGTCGACGAACAGCAGTGCCCCGACCTTGTCGGCGATGGCACGGAAACGGGCGAAGTCCAGCACGCGCGAATAGGCCGAGAAGCCGGCGACGATCATCTTCGGCTTGTGCTCGACTGCCAGGCGCTCGACTTCGTCGTAGTCGATCAGGCCGTTTTCGTCGATGCCGTACTGCACGGCGTTGTACAGCTTGCCCGAGGACGACACCCTGGCGCCGTGGGTCAGGTGACCACCGTGGGCCAGGCTCATGCCGAGGATGGTATCGCCAGCGTTGAGCAATGCCAGGTAGACAGCACTGTTGGCCGAGGAGCCGGAGTGTGGCTGGACGTTGGCATAGTCGGCGCCGAACAGTTGTCTGGCGCGTTCGATGGCCAGCGCCTCGACCTTGTCCACATGCTCGCAGCCACCGTAGTAACGCTTGCCCGGATAGCCTTCGGCGTACTTGTTGGTCAGGCCGCTGCCTTGCGCCTGCATTACGCGCTGGCTGCAGTAGTTTTCCGAGGCGATCAGCTCGATATGGTCTTCCTGGCGCTGTTCCTCGGCCTGGATCGCAGCGAGCAGCGCATCGTCATAGCCCTGCAGTTGGTCATGCTTGCTGAACATGGTGAGGCCCTCTTTATCGTTTTTCTCGGGATGAAGCTCGCCCGCCCCGATCCGGGGTGAGCCGAAAGAAACCGGATTGATGTAGCCCGGATGCAATCCGGGAAGCTGTCAAAAGCTTCCGGGTTGCATCCGGGCCACGGGGTGGCGCTTACGCGTCCTGATACGCCTCGATGGAGGGGCAGGCGCAGACCAGGTTGCGGTCGCCGTAGACGTTGTCCACGCGGCCTACCGGCGGCCAGTACTTGGCCTCGATCAGGCTCGCTACCGGGTACACGGCCTGCTCGCGGCTGTAGGCGTGGTGCCAGTCGCCAACCAGTTCGGCCGCGGTGTGCGGGGCGTTCTTCAGCGGGTTGTCGTCCTTGTCCAGACGACCCTGCTCGACCGCACGAATTTCCTCGCGGATGGCGATCATGGCGTCGCAGAAGCGATCCAGCTCTTCCCTGGACTCGCTTTCGGTCGGCTCGATCATCAGGGTACCGGCCACCGGGAAGGACATTGTCGGGGCATGGAAGCCGAAGTCGATCAGGCGCTTGGCCACGTCGTCCACGCTGATGCCGCTGGTCTCCTTGAGCGGGCGGATGTCGAGGATGCACTCGTGCGCCACCAGGCCGCCTTCACCGGAGTACAGAACCGGGTAGTGTTCTTCCAGGCGACGGGCGATGTAGTTGGCGTTGAGGATGGCCATCTGCGAAGCACGCTTGAGGCCGTTGCCACCCATCATGGTGATGTACATCCAGGTGATCGGCAGGATGCTGGCGCTGCCGAACGGTGCCGCGCTGACAGCACCGCTCTTGCGAGTCATGTGGCCATGGCCGGGCAGGAAGGGCGCCAGGTGCGACTTGACGCCGATCGGGCCGACGCCCGGGCCGCCGCCGCCGTGCGGGATGCAGAAGGTCTTGTGCAGGTTCAGGTGCGAGACGTCGCCGCCGAACTGACCCGGGGCGCATAGGCCGACCATGGCGTTCATGTTGGCGCCGTCGATGTAGACCTGGCCACCGTTGTCGTGAATGATCTGGCAGATCTCGCGGATGCCTTCCTCGAACACGCCGTGGGTGGACGGGTAGGTGATCATGATCGCAGCCAGGCGATCCCTGTGCTCTTCGGCCTTGGCCTTGAGGTCGGCGATATCGACGTTGCCACGGGCGTCACAGGCGGTCACCACCACGCGCATGCCGGCCATGGAGGCGGTCGCCGGGTTGGTGCCGTGGGCCGATTGCGGGATCAGGCAGATGTCACGCTGATCGTCGCCACGGCTCAAGTGGTAGGCGCGGATCGCCAGCAGGCCGGCGTACTCGCCCTGGGAGCCGGCGTTGGGCTGCAGCGACACGGCGTCGTAGCCGGTGGCTGCGCAGAGCATGGCTTCCAGCTCGCTGGTCAACTGGGTGTAACCCGCGGCCTGCTCGACCGGTGCGAACGGGTGCAGGTTGCCGAATTCCGGCCAGGTCACCGGGATCATCTCGCTGGCGGCGTTGAGCTTCATGGTGCAGGAACCCAGCGGGATCATGCTGCGATCCAGAGCCAGATCCTTGTCAGCCAGCTTGCGCAGGTAGCGCATCAGCTCGGTTTCGCTGTGGTAACGGTTGAACACCTCGTGCTGCAGGATCGCCGACTGGCGCAGCAGGTTCTCCGGCAGGCGGCTGGCGATCTGCGCGGCCAGGTCGCTGACGGCAGGGACGGCCTGGTCAGCGGCGAACAGGTTCAGCAGCGCCGTGACAGCCGCTTCGTCGGTGGTTTCGTCCAGCGACAGACCCAGGCGCTCGGTGTCGATCTCGCGCAGGTTGATGCCGGCGGCGCGGGCCTTGGCATGCAGCTCGGCGGTCTTGGCACCGGTCTTGATGCTCAGCGTGTCGAAGAAGTGCTGCTGCTCGACGCTGTGGCCCAGCTTGGTCAGGCCCAGGGCGAGAATGGCGGTGAAACCGTGCACGCGCTGAGCGATGGCAGTCAGGCCTTTCGGGCCGTGGTAGACGGCGTACATGCTGGCGATGTTGGCCAGCAGCACTTGCGCGGTACAGATGTTGCTGGTGGCCTTCTCGCGGCGGATATGCTGCTCGCGGGTCTGCATGGCCAGGCGCAGGGCCGGCTTGCCGAAACGGTCGACCGACATGCCGACCAGGCGACCCGGCATGTCGCGCTTGAACGCGTCGCGGGTGGCGAAGTAGGCCGCGTGCGGGCCACCGAAGCCCAGCGGCACACCGAAGCGCTGGGCGCTGCCCAGGGCGACGTCGGCGCCGAATTCGCCCGGCGGGGTGAGCAGGGTCAGGGCCAGCAGGTCGGCCGCGACAGCGACCAGGGCGTTGGCGGCGTGGAAACGCTCTACCAGGGCACGGTAGTCGAAGATGTCGCCGTTGCTTGCCGGGTACTGCAGCAGTGCGCCGAAGTAGGCGCTGGCGTCGCTGATGGCAGCTTCGTCGCCAACTTCGACTTCGATGCCCAGTGGCTCGGCGCGAGTGCGCAGCACATCGAGGGTCTGCGGGTGGCAGTGGTGGGAGGCGAAGAAGGTGTTGCTGGCCTTGTTCTTCGACAGGCGCTTGCAGAAGGTCATGGCTTCGGCAGCGGCAGTGGCTTCGTCCAGCAGCGAGGCGTTGGCGATCTGCATGCCGGTGAGGTCACTGATCAGGGTCTGGAAGTTCAGCAGTGCTTCCAGGCGACCCTGGGAAATCTCCGGCTGGTACGGGGTGTAGGCGGTGTACCAGGCCGGGTTTTCCAGCAGGTTGCGCAGGATCGGGCTCGGTGTATGGGTGCCGTAGTAACCCTGGCCGATGAAGTTCCTGAACTGCTGGTTCTTGGCGGCAATGGCCTTGATCCTGGTCAGGGCGTCGGCTTCCGACAGGCCCGGCTGTTCGCCGAGGATACTGGTGCCCTTGATGGTCTCGGGGATCACGCTGTTGGTCAGGGCGTCTACCGAGTCGTAGCCGAGCAGCTGCAGCATGGCTGCGGTGTCGGCGTCGCGCGGGCCGATGTGGCGGGCGATGAATTCGTTCCGGGTATCGAGCTTGGTCATGGCGGTCACTCAGGCGTCGGCGTTGGCGTTCAACAGACGATCATAGCCTGCCTTGTCCAGCAGGTCGGCGAGGACGGCGTTGTCGGCCAGGCGCATGCGGAAGAACCAGGCCTTGTCCAGGGGCGACTCGTTGACCAGTTCCGGGCTGCCTTCAAGGTCGCCGTTGACTTCGACGATCTCGCCGTCCAGCGGCATGACGATGTTGCTGGCGGCCTTCACCGACTCCAGCACGGCCACTTCCTCGCCCTGGGCGTAGGATTTGGCTTCCGGCAGTTGCACGTACACCACGTCGCCAAGCGCGTCCTGGGCGTAATGGGTGATACCGACGGTCACCAGACCATCATTGTCCAGACGCAGCCATTCGTGATCGGCGGTGAAGCGCAACTCGCTCATGTGAACTCCTCAAGGGGTGATGGCGCCCGCTTCTAGGTGGCGGGCAGGATTTGGCAAAGCCTTAGCAATGCCGGTGCCAACGTATTAAATTTCAATAAAAACAATGACTTATGTATTTTTCGGGAGGCTGTGGGCAATTTTCTGTAACGTTATCGTTACGAATGCGCATGTCGTTTTTGAAAAAGTCGAAGTCGCACGAGGCTGAGCGCGGGTTGTAGAGGGTTGTTTCGATATCGTTACGGTGTCACGATATCGATACGATCCGTTGTCGGAACCGCCTGGCGGTGGCATGGGTCGGTATAGAGTCGATCACCGCAAAGGAGGTTTTGCACCCATGAGACACTTGATTCCCCTGGCATTCGCACTACTTGGCGCCACCAGCCTGCAGGCTAGCGAAACGGTTAGCGTGACGATCGCGCAGGCCACCGAGAATGGCCCTGGTGCGCCGCTGGGCACCGTGACCATCAGTCAGTCCGCCTATGGCCTGGTGTTCACGCCGCAACTCAACGGGCTGGAGCCGGGGCTGCACGGCTTTCATGTCCACGCCAACGCCAGTTGCGATGCGGCCGAGGTCAACGGCAAGCTGACCCCTGCCGGTGCAGCCGGTGGCCACTGGGATCCGGACAAGACCGGTCGTCATGGTTTCCCCTGGGAGGACAACGCCCACCTCGGTGATCTGCCCGCGCTCCATGTGGCCGAAGATGGCAGCGCCGGCCAGCCGGTGCTGGCGCCGCGTCTGAAACGACTGGAGGATCTCGACGGCCGCGCCCTGATGATCCATGCCGGTGCCGACAACCACTCCGACCATCCTCAGCCACTTGGTGGAGGGGGCGCGCGCGTGGCCTGTGGGGTGATCAAGGTCGCCAACGTCACCGCCTCGATCTGACGGAGCGCTACCGGGTGTAGCGGCTACTGCGCAGCAGTATCAGCGGTCGCCCGGTATCCCGTACTTCTTCAGACGCTTGGCAATGGCGGTGTGGGACGTGCCCAGGCGGGCAGCCAACTGGCGGCTGGATGGGTGATTCTCGTAGAGCTTCTCCAGCAACGCCTTCTCATAGTTCTCCATGGCCTGTTCCAGGCTCACCACGCCCCCTTCGGCCTTCGGCGCCACTTCGGTGCCGGCGATATCCAGGTCGTCCATCTCCACCCAGTTGCTGTCGCAGATGGCGGCGGCGCGGAAGATCACGTTCTGCAACTGGCGTACGTTGCCCGGCCAGCGCCCGGCCAGCAACGCCGGGAAGGTCGCAGGTGCCAGGCGGCAGGGCAGGCGCTGGATCTGCGCGCAGGCCTGAGCCATGAAGTGCTGGGCCAGCAGCAGGATGTCCTGACCGCGCTCGCGCAGCGGCGGCACTTCCAGGTTGAGCACATTGAGGCGGTAGAACAGGTCTTCGCGGAAGCTGCCCTGGGCGACCATCAGCTCCAGGTCACGGTGGGTAGCGCTGAGGATGCGCACGTCCACCTTCACCTCGCGGTCGCCGCCCACGCGGCGGAAGCTGCCGTCACTGAGAAAACGCAGCAACTTGGCCTGCAGGTAGGGTGACATCTCGCCGATCTCGTCGAGAAACACCGTGCCCTGGTTGGCCAACTCCAGCAGCCCCGGTTTGCCGCCACGCTGGGCGCCGGTAAAGGCTCCGGGCGCGTAGCCGAACAGCTCGCTTTCGGCCAGGTTTTCCGGCAGGGCGGCACAGTTCAGCGCGAGGAACGGCGCGCTGCGGCGCACGCTGACGGTGTGGCAGGCGCGCGCCACCAGCTCCTTGCCGGTGCCGGTTTCGCCGTGGATCAACAGCGGCGCATCGAGCGAGGCCACGCGCAGGGCCCGGGCCTTTAGCGCACGGATCGGCGCCGACTCACCGAGCAGCGAGTCGAAACCCTCGGCATGGTCGTGATGCAGCGCCGCCAGGCGTTCGCCCATGCGGCTCGGTGCATAGAGGGTGAGCAGGCCGCCGGTCAGGCGACCCTCTTCGGTGATCGGCTGGGCGTCGAGCAGCAGCGGCTGGCCGGCGAAGTGCACTTCGCGCAGCGGCTGGTGAAAGCCGGCCGCGAGCAGTGATTGTTGCAGCGTCTCATCGGCGAACAGGGTGGCGATGCTCAGGCCCTCGGGCGGGCGGCTGCACATGTCCACCAGCGCCGGGTTGGCCAGCAGCACGGTGGCTCGATCATCCACCGCCAGCACCGGGTCGGGCATGGCCGCGAGCAGTGCATCGAGTTGCAGGCGGCGGCGCTGGCCGGGCAGGATATCGACCACCTCGACGCTCTGCACGCCACGCACCTGAAGCAGCGCACCGCGCAGCTCTTCGAGCACTTCGGCGCTCAGTGTCGGTGCGTCGATATAGACGTTTGGCGGTACCATCTCCACCGCATCGAGATTCAGATTGCGCCCACCGAGCAGCGCCAGGACTTCCTGAGTGATACCGACGCGGTCGATGAAGCTGACGTGGATGCGCATGGATAACGATCGAAATGGGCGAACGGAGCGCGATTATGCCTGCTCCGCCCGGAATGAGGAAAAGGGCCGCAGCGTGAGTACGGAAAAAACCGGTCGTGCCGATTATCACCGCCAGAACCAGGCCCGTGCCGAAGCCGAGGCTCAGCGTCTGCTGGCGCGCAAGGCTGAACTGCAAGGGCGCTGGCTACCCTGGGTGGCACAGGAGCTCTACCAGCTCAGCCCGGCGGAGTTCGCCAATATGGTGCGTCGGGAATTGCAGCGGCTGTCAGGCTAGCGGGGGCGATGAACCTCCGCAGCCGCGAGCAGGGCGTATGCCTGCTTACAACCTGAAGCGTCCTACCAGGGCGTCCAGCTGCGCCGACAGCTCCTGCAGGTCGCTACTGGCCTGGTTCAACTGATCGGCGATGTGGGTAGTGCCGACGGTCAGTTCGTTGATGTCGACGATATTGCGGTTGATGTCCTCCACCACGCTGGATTGCTCCTCGGTGGCTGTGGCGACCTGGATGTTCTGATCGCTGATCTGGCCGATATGGGCGTTGATCTGCTCCAGCGCCGCCGATGCCTTGCCCGCGTACTCGACGACCAGCACACTTTGTCGCTGTCCCTTGGCCATGGCTTCCACGGCCGAACGTGATTCGTTCTGCAGGCGGTCGATGACCTGCTGGATTTCCTCGGTTGAGGCGCCGGAGCGGCTGGCCAGCGTGCGCACTTCGTCGGCCACCACGGCGAAGCCGCGGCCCTGTTCGCCGGCTCGGGCGGCCTCGATGGCGGCGTTGAGGGCCAGCAGGTTGGTCTGTTCGGAAATGCTGCGGATGGTGTTGAGCGTGGCACTGATGGCGTTGGTTTGTGCGGCCAGCGCCTCGATCACTTTGGCGGCCTGTTCCAGTTCTCCGTTGAGGGCGTCGACCTGACGATGTGCCTGGCTGACCACGGCGCTGCCGTCGCTGGCATGCCGAGTCGCTTCGCGGGCGACTGCTGCGGCGCTCTCGGCGTTACGCGCGATCTCGTTTACGGTCGAGCCCAGCTCGTTGATCGCGGTCGCCACCTGCACGGTGCGATCGCTCTGTGCCGTGCAGTTGCTCTGGGTCAGGCGGGCGCGTTCGGCCACGTCGCGGGCCATGCCCGACAACTGGCGCGAGTTGTCGGCGAGCTGGCGCATGGCGCCATGCACCTTGTCGATGAACTGGTTGAAGCTGCGTGCGATTTCGCTCAGTTCGTCCTGGCCGGGCAATTCGATGCGGGTGTCCAGCGCCAGGTTCTCCGCAGCCTGGCCCAGGCTGTTCTGCAACACACTCACGCGGCGGCGCAACTGCACCACGATCAGCCAGGACATGATCATCGACACCAGCAGGCCGACGGCGATGATGGCGATCTGGCGGGTCAGGCCTTCGTCATAGCTCTGTGCACTGTGCTGGTTCTGTTGCTCGGCCTGTTGCAGCAGGGCGTCGAGCAAGTCGTTCGCGCCCTGGCGCATCACCCCGTAGGTCTTGGCGTACTGGTCGCGGTAGATCTGCTGAGCCTTGGCCATGTCGCCAGCATCGAAGGCTGCGAGCATCGGGTTCAGCTCGTTGTTCACCATGGCTTCGAACTGGTCGAGCAGCTGTTGCGCCTGAGCCTTGCGTTGCGCATTGACCTGGGCGGCCACGGCCTGGCGCATCGCCTCGCGCATGCCGGGGATGTCTTCGTTGCGAGCATCCTGCACACGCGATTTCACACCACGTTCGTCGCGCAGCGGCGTTTCCTGCAGCAACATCATGTCGATGCCCACGCGCATGCGCGGAATGCGTGACGCCACCTCGGCCATGGCACGCATCGGCGCGGCGGTGTTGAGATAGAGCACCTCCGTGTCCCGGTGCATGCTGGACATGCTGCTCAGGCTGGTCAGCGCGACCAGCAGCAGAGCGATGCAGGGAATGGCCACCGCGATGATCAGGCGGGTTTTCAGAGACAGGGCATCGAGACGCATGGGGGAACTCCAGTTCGGGCATGGCGTGCAGGCCAGCCTAAAGGGCCTGCGTTGCCGTTTCTGTATCGGCAGCAGTGGCCTGCTGCATGAGGATAAAGGCGACCGCTCTGGCGAAAAGGATCAGGCCGGCGCTGGTATCCGCCCGTTCGAGTCGTTGTCCGTCGGAGGTCGCGAGCGAGTCGAGATCGAGCTTTCGCAGGCCAACGTTTCGTCCCCGAGGTCGACGGCGGTCTGCCGTGATAGCCGCTGTTGCTGCATCCGCCGCTCGTGAGCTTTTCAATGCAGCATCAGCAAGCGTTCAGCTTCTACATGATCCAATCCAGGACGTTTCGAGGTTGATATCTGGATTGGCAGGTGCAAGGCGCGCTGAGCTCCGCGTGATGAGGGCGATGCGAACGTTCTTCTGGCCCCTATCGCCTCGCTTTCGTCATCTCTGGAGGTAAGCAGGTAGTGGGCAGGAAATCTTTCACCGACAGGGCGCACAAGCAGGTTGTGGCGTCGTATTCATTCAGGCTGTTGATACCTGGCAGGTAACCATGGCCACCTGTCTTCTGGTGCTGTGCTGCAAGCACTCGACACATGCCTCTACCGTACGGGGTGATATCGACTACCAGCTCTATCGCGACTTCGCCGAGAACAAGGGCATGTTCAGGCCAGGCGCGATCGACATCCCCATCCATACCCGCGACGGCCTGCTTCTGGGGCGGCTGGATCAGGCGCCGATGCCCGACTTCAGCAGCGTCGAAGCATACGGTAGGGCCACGCTGATCACACCGCAGCATCTCGTAGGCGTTGCCCACAACGCTGATGTTCTCGATCAAGTGTTCTTCGGTGTGCATAGCGGTAATCCGGACGTTGGCAGAACCTCCTACGACATCATCAGGTACAACGACCATTCGGGAGTCGATTTTCATGTGCCGCGCCTGAACAAGCTGGTAGTCGATGCGGCGCCTGCCGTCATGACGAATACCGATGCAAGCAGCTACCCGTACCTGGATGCGGCAAGATTTCCAGCATTTTACCGTCTGGGCAGCGGAACCCAGTACACCTTTACGCCCGGCGAGCGCAAGGTGCAGACGCAGGTAGCGGAGCCGTACATGTATCTCACGGGGGGTACCGTGGGCCGCCCGACGTCCCCCGACAGCAGGTTCTTCTACGCATCCACCGCCAATCTGTCCCATGAGGTGAATGGTCTCCTGTCCAACAGGGGCGAAAAGGGCGACAGTGGTTCGCCGCTTTTCGCCTGGGACGCCCAGCGAGAAGCCTGGGTGCTGATCGCGGCTCTGGCCACTCAGGATGTCCTCGGTAACAAGTGGTCGCTCCTGATTCCCGATTTCATCGCGCAGTCATTGGCCGATAGCGAGGGGGCGCAGATTCTCCTGGAGCAACCCGGCACGACCCTGCGCTGGGGCAAGGCGTCTGCTGCCGACACCTATCGCATCGTCCAGCAAGGCGAAAATTCAAGAACCTGGGAAACCGCACTGGCGCGAGGTGAAAACCGCGACGCCGGAAAGAACATCCGCTTCGGCGGTATGGCTGGCGTTCTGCTCCTGGGCGAGAGCATCGACCAGGGGGCAGGTTCGCTGACCTTCGACATCGACTTCGACGTCAGGCCGCAAGACAGCCAGACCTGGAAAGGCGGCGGCCTGTCCATCGCCAAGGATGTGACCGTCAACTGGCAGGTCAATGGCGCTGCGGACGACGCATTGCACAAGGTTGGCGAGGGCACGCTGCGTGTCAGCGGGGTCGGCAGCAACGCGGGGGCTCTCAAGGTTGGTGACGGAACGGTGATCCTTGCTCAGCGCCCTGACGGGAACGGAAAGAAACGGGCATTCGAGCAGGTTGGTCTGTTCAGTGGCCGTCCAACCGTCGTGCTCTCCGACAGCACGCAGATCAACCCCGACAATCTTTATTTCGGCCCTCGTGGCGGGCGTCTGGACCTGGATGGAAACGATCTCGAGCTGAGTCACATCAGGCATGTGGACAGCGGCGCACGGATCGTCAATCACAGTCTTTCCAGGGCTGCGACATTGAAAGTGACGGCAAGTGTGCGTGCCCGTCAGCATCAGATTTTCCTCGGCAACCTGGGCGAAACCGACCCGGCGCGCGTCAACGGGCCGCTCAATCTGACGTTCGAGCCCCAGTTCGCTCAAGGCTTCCTGGTCATGACCGGTGGAGCCAACCTAAACGGCCGACTCACCGTGGCCAACGGGATGGTGCAATTGCAGGGTGCCCCCGTGCCACATGCCGGCCACACTTACCTGAGCGATTGGGATCGCTCGCGGTTCCGCTTCGATGAAGTCAACGTCAACGAGGACAAGGCGTTCAAGGTCGGCCTGCATGCCGATGTGGCCACGGGTACGCTGACGGCTGCGCGCAACAGCCAAGTGGTTCTGGGCTACCACCGCGATGTCACGGCCACCGCTGGCAGCGAGGCCTGGAAACACGTTCGAAAGTGCCACATGGACGATCATTCCGGTTACCCCAAGTGCCTGAGCCAGCTATCCGAGGGCGAAGCCGGGCAGGCTGGCGCCTCCACCTTCAGTGGCGTCATCCAGCTGGCGGAGAACGCCCAACTGGCGGTGGGCAATGCCCATTACACGGGGAGCATCCAGGCGGATCGAAGTGCTCGGCTCAGCCTCGCCGCCGAAGGCCTCTGGCAACTGACGGCAGACAGCACCCTGGGTTCGTTGCTGATGGAGCAGGGTGCGACTATCGCCTTTTCCGGGGATGACAATGCGCAAACGCACACGCTACGCATCCAGGGCAACTATTCGGGCGAGGGCGTGTTCACCTTCAGGCGCGGCAAGGGCTTTGCACTCAATGGCCAGCTGGTCATCGAGGGTGACGCCACTGGCAGTCTGCTGCTGGATGTACCCGATTTCGCGGAGGGGCTGACGGGCAAGGAGGGCCCATTGACGCTGCTGTCGCTCGATACCGGACGCAGCTCCGATGAGCTGCGCGTCGCACTCCTGCGGGAGTCTGATGAGTCCGGTAGCCAGCGCTATCGCCTGAGCCGAACGGGTGCGCACTATCAACTGGTGGCCGATCCGCTCGTTCCGCCCGAGTCTCTGGCGGACGGTCTTCATACCCGCCTGACCGACGAGCATCCGCTGTCTGACGAGGTGAGCGAGACCAATCTGCTCGCTGCCATCGAGGAACTACCCGGCACGCAGGGTGGCGTAACGCTTGGTACACCGGAATTCTCGGCCCCGGAGCTGCCGTCACTCGGCGAGCGGGTCGACGCCACAGAGGCGTTGCCGCAGTACGTCGATGAACATGCCGATCCCGGTGATCGGCCGGGCACGACGGAGGAAGTCGGCACGACCGAAACCGACAGCATCGCGCAGGTGGCGGAAGAGGTGCTGCCAGAGCGCGAGCCTGAAGCCACCCGCGAAGAGGTCACGGTGCCTGATGAGCGACCCGAGAGCAAGGGTGACGCGCTGCCCGATGAGGAGCCCGTCGTGGTTCAGGCGGATGCGATCGAAGCCCAGCCTCAGCAGGCTGGCGAAGAGGAGGTGGGCGTCCCGCAGCCAGACATCGAGAATCCAGCGGAGGGCGATGTACCTGCTCCTGTCGATACCGGCGAGGAGGATCAGCCCTCCAGCGAAGGAACCCCGAAGGTCGGCACACCTGAACTCGACGCAGCGCCGGAACTGCCAGCAGCACCCGACACGACAACTGAGCCACCGGCTGAAGCCGTCGATGCGTTGCCGGATGATCTCCACACCCCCGCCGACATCCATGAGCGGCACGACCAACCGCTCGTCGAGTCCCACGCGGATACGCTTGTCAGTGAGGAGATAGCTGACCCGGAGCTGAATCCGCCGCCGCAGGAGGTCGATGACGGGCAGACCGACGGTTCGCAGCACGTCGATCCCATGACGGACGATGGCGCTCCTGCCCCCGATGCCCTGAACGAAAAGGATCAGGGCTCCGACGAAGAGGCCGGGAAGGTCGACGCGCCAAGGTCCGAAACGACTGCACAGCAGCCGCTGCCGGAGTTGCCGCTCGACGCGCACAGTGCGCAAGAGATCGGTGAGCATCGGCAGGATCAGCCGTCGGCAAAGGATACCGAGCAGGGGCGTGGTGATATCCAGCCGGACACGGAGCATGGGGACGATCAACCGATCATCGAGCCTGATACCGATACGGACGTGAGCGAGGAGCATGCAGGCCCGCAGTCGAACGAGCAGTCGGAAGGTACCGGAGAATCTGGCGATGACGATCAGCCGAACACCGATGAGCGTCCTGTCGAAACGGAGGACGTCTCACACCAGCAGGTCAGGGAAGACGAGCAGCCGGAGCACGAACCTGACGATGTCCTCGAAGAGGCCGTGCTGCTTGATCGGTTGATCGAGAGCAATGGTGAGTTCGCCCAGCCGCCTGCGCAAGAGAAGGCGCCCGTCGCCGCCCAAACGGAGGTAACCCATACCCCGCCTCAGGGGGCTGGTGAAGAGCACGCGGGAACCTCGCCGCAGAGCCTGCAGGACGTCGGTGCACAGCCAGGTGATGGTGAGTCGGAGGAGCGTCACGTCCCTGCCGAAGAACCAGAGAATAGCGAAACAACGACACCCTCTGGCGCGACTCCGGAGCCGGGGGCAGTGCGCGGTGATTCGCAGACTCCCGAGGGCGTCGGTGAGCATCAGCGGGATCAGCCGTTCGAGGGGGCTATCGATTCGCTGCCGAGCAGCCAGCCGCTGACGCCTCCAGAGGAGGCCAGCCCAGACGAACAACTGCCCGCCACGCAGAACCAGCCTGAAAAGGTCGTTGAAGGCGAAATGCCGGTTGTCCCTCTGCCTGTCGCCCAGGCAGGCAACTCAGGCATCGACGACGCCAACGTTCACCTCGAGGCAATGCACACACCAGCGCAGACCCCGCACGACGTGGATACCTCGGTGAACGACGGTTCTCTTGCGCACGCAGCACAGAACAACCCGTCACCTGTAGTCGAGCAGCCCTTGCCGGAGACGAGTCCGCCAGTCACCGGCAATGTCCTGGATACCCACGTCGGTGGCGATCCCCTCGATGTGCCGCAACTCGGGCCCGTCGAACCGGACGCGAGCCTCGCCAGCAAGCAGTCGACTTCAACCGAGCAGACGCATGTATCCACTGGAAACGGCGGGCAGGCCGACGGCGAAGAGTCCTCCGAAGCCGGCCCGGCACCGCGCGAGGCCGTCTATGCCCGCACCCTGGCCAGCCTGATTCGCGATGGGCGTGATCGCTTCGCCAGAGCGGAGCTTGCGGCGATATCGCTCGACCCGGTCATCGGCCACCACCAGGTGCCGCTTGCCGTGGCCGTGCTCGACGAACAGGCGGCGCTGCCCGAGCGGATCAACGACTACATCGTCGTGGCGCAGGCCGGCGGCAGGACGCTCGTGCAGCGTCTGCAAAAGAACGAGCAGGGCCGCCTGAGTCTGGTACGCAGCCCTCAGGGCAGAAGCCTGCTCGACATGAACATGGACGTGGAGAAAGCCGCCGGCAGCGTGGGTGGCGAAATCGTCCGAGCGCTGCTCGACGAGGCCAGGGACGCCGGCTGGGACATCAAGGCCATCTACGGCGTGCAGCCCGACGAGGCTGCCGAAGGTGGGGTCAGCCTGGTGCGCTTCCTGCCGCAGGCGGTGTACGAGCGCGTGAGCAGCGCCGCCACCGAGGATGCGAGCCGGGATCTGGCGCAACTGATCGTGGTGGCCGAGCAGGAGGTGGCGGCTCTGTCCGTGGTGCGAACGCCAGCAGAGCCCGACCCCGTCCGCCTGGACGAGCGCGATGCTGCCGGCTCGCCGCTGGAGATCGTCCGTGTCGAAGGCACTCCAGTGCACGACGCCGTGGTCGAGGAGGTGACGGTCGAAGAAACCGGGGCTGCCGTCGTGGTCGAGACAGCGGTGAATGACGCTGCCGAAGCGGTGGCCGAGGTCGAAGCCGCCGGCATGACCATGGCCGTCGCGGCGCAGGCACCCAAGGGCATTCACGATCCGTCGCTGCGTCGTCAGGCCTATGCGGACGCCCTGGACTATCTGGGTCGCGCGGCGAACCGTTTCGACGATCAGCTGTTCGCCGAACTGGCGCACGACGACATGGCGCCAGGCGATTCCAGGCTCTGGGCCGGGATCTTCGACACCCGTGAGCGCATTACCGGCAGCGGCATGCGCAAGGACAGTCAGCAGAGCAGCCGTGGCCTGGCGGCAGGTGCGCTGTATCGACCCAGCGATGACCTGAGCCTGGGCCTCGGCATCGCCCGCAGCGAAGGTCGGATCAGCAGCGACGGCAAGGCCGGCGTTGACCTGACCCAGGCCGGCCTGGTGGTGCGCCAGGTGCTCGACGAGCATCGTGGGGTGTACGTTGGCGCGGGTGTGGGTGTGGCTCATGCCGGCATCGACACCCGGCGCAACCATGAGGGTATCGCGGCCAAGGGCAGTACCTCGGCCACCCAGTACCATGCTTCGACGCGCCTGGGCAGCCGCTTCGCGGTGGGCGACTGGGCGTTCGAACCGGATGCCGGTCTTAGCGTGGAGCAGACCCGACTCAAGGGCACCACCGAGAAGAACGCCGCGCTGCGCATCAAGGATCGGCAGCACAGCGGCTTCCATGCCAGCACGGGGCTGACGGTCAGCCGCAACGTCCAGCTCGACGGCTGGATGCTCAGGCCCGAACTGTCCGCGCATTACCGCTACCGCCTGGGCAATGCGGCCGTCGTCAGGGGCGAGCTGGCCGGGGAAACCTGGAGCCAGCCCGGTGCCACGGGCCGGCGCGGGGAGGGCGGCTATGGCCTGGGTCTGGAACTGAGCAAGAACCGGTTCCGTGCCCGGGCCGAAGCCGGCGACGACGGCGCCGTCAATCTGAACCTCGGCGTGAGGTGGTAAGGCCTGCCGGGCTCCTTGAGTTGACGGGCGCTCGGGCGTACAGCGGGCTGCCGAGCCCGGACGTGCCTGCGCAGAACGGCGATGGCCGCCCCATGGGGCGGCCATCGACTCTCATGCCTGCAACAATTCGTCCAGCCGGCCCTGGTGCTCCAGCGTGGCCAGGTCATCGAAGCCACCGACATGGCGCTCGCCGATGAAAATCTGCGGCACGCTGCGCCGGTTGCTGCGCTGCAGCATTTCTGCCAGCCGTTGCGGTGAAGCGCCGACGTCGATTTCCTCGAAGGCCACGCCCTTGCGTCTCAGCAGCGATTTGGCATTCACGCAGTAGGGGCAGTACCCGGTGGTGTAGAGGGTAACGGCCTGCATGGTGCACCTCCCAAAGGCGTCAGACGGCTACCGGTGGAAAGTCCACATCGGTCTCGGCCAGGTTGTTGAGGTAGTTGGTCAGGGTCATCAGGGCCACGTTGGCCACCACTTCGACGATGGCCGCATCGGTCAGCCCGGCATCGCGTGCGGCCTGAAGTTGTGCATCGCTCAGACGGCCACGGCTGTCGATGACCTGTCGGGTCAGACGGGCCACTGCGTCGTATTCACCGTCGCGGGCGCTGCGGATGTCCGCCTCGCTCAGGCCGGCCTTGCCGGCGAACAGGGTGTGCGCGGCCAGGCAGTATTCGCAGCCGTTGACCTGCGAGCTGGCCAGAGCCACCACCTCGCGCGCCTTGGCATTGAGCGTGCCCTTGCCCAGTGCCTGGGACAGCGCCAGGTAGCCGCTCAGTGCCGCGGGGGCGTGGGCCAGGGTGGCGAAGGTGTTGGGGATGAAACCGAGGCCCTTGCGGATGCCTTCGAGCTGCGCCTGGGCATTGGCAGCGGTTTGTTCGAACGGCAGTGCGGTGATACGTGTCATGCTGATTCTCCAGTCAGGGTGGAGAGCTTGTCGTTCAAGCCTGGAGCCATGCTAGTGAGGTGGGCTGGCTTTTCGGATTCAGATCGTCGATGTTATGCGACAGATCGTCCAAGAGTGCGAGATGACCATGGATCGTCTTTCCAGCCTGCTGCACCACTTCAATCTGCACGCCAGCACGTTTCATCGTGGTGGATTTTGCGGCACCAGTAGCCATGGCGAGCATGAACCGCATGGCTACATTCACCTGCTGCGTGCTGGTCGCATGAGCTTTCGCGAAGGCGATGGCCGCGAGCTGCGCCTGGAGGAGCCAAGCCTGCTGCTGGTAGCGCGACCGCGCCTGCACCAGATGAGCGCCAGCGAAGCCGACGCTGCCGAACTGGTCTGCGCCACCCTGGCGTTCGACGGCGGCATTGACAACCCGCTGTCGCGCGCATTGCCCGGTGCCATCGTCAAACCCTTACGCGAGCTGCCGAGCCTGAGCGGTTGCCTGGATTGGCTGTTCGCCGAGGCGACAGGGGACGACTGCGCACGTGAGCTGGTGCTCAACCGGTTGTTCGAGCTGATGGTGATTCAGCTGCTGCGCCACCTGTTGAACAACCACGAACTCGCTTCGGGGATGCTGGCCGGTCTCGCCGAGCCACGTTTGGCGAAAGCACTCAACCAGTTGCACGAGAAACCGCAGCATGGCTGGTCGGTGGCCGAGCTGGCGGCCCTGGCCGGCATGTCGCGGGCCAGTTTCGCTGCGCATTTTCACCAGGTGGTCGGCGCTACCCCGGCGGATTACCTGGTGAGCTGGCGCGTCAGCCTGGCGCAGAAGCGCCTGCGTGAAGGCCGGCCCATGGCGCTGATCGCCGACGAAGTCGGTTATGAAAGCCCCTCGGCGCTGGCGCGTGCCTTTCGCCGCAAGGTGGGTGCCAGTCCCAGCGAATGGCTGCGCCATGCTGTTGCGTAACGCCTTTACCCGCTTGCGGCAAGCGGCTGGTAACGAGCACAGGTTCGTGCAAAGCATGGCGCTGGCGTAACATCGCGCCTTGCCCTCACCCCAGGAACTCAGGCGTATGTTCGAGATCGTCCCCACCAGCCCCGAGAAGTATCGTCAGCAGACCCGCCGCATCACGATGCTGGTAGCGGCGATCTTCGTCATCCTCGCCATGCTGCTGGCAATGCTCAGCGTGCAGCTGTTCGGCGAACCGGGGGGCAACGACAACTTTCGCTGGAACCTGCTCGGGGTGCTGACAGGCTTCGCCCTGACGGTCGTGCTGGTGCGGTTGCAGTTCTGGTCGCGTCCGTGGATGGCGCCGGCGGTCTACGGCTGGCGCCTCAAGCGCAGCCTGATGCGCATTACCAACGTCATGCACCACGTCAAGGTTGGCGTGACCCAGGGCGATGAGGTGGCGATGAAGCTGCTGCGTTTCTACCACCTGGGCGTGACCCAGATGCACCAGCTCGATGGCAATTCCAGCGAGCTGAGCCAGATGGTTCACGAGATCGATGCGCACCGCGAGGCGATGGAACGGCAGGGGCTGGACGTGGAGCAGAATCGCCTCGACCCGGTCTGGGTGGAAGCGGTCAAGCGCATCGAGGCCGCGCGCGCCTGAGCGTCATCAGGCCTTGCGCGCGATGTCCCTGATATAGAGGGCTTCCACCTTTTCCCGCGCCCAGGGCGTCTTGCGCAGGAATTTCAGACTCGACTCGATGCTCGGTTCGTGCTGAAAACAGCGGATGCTGATCAGTTGCCCGAGCCGCTCCCAGCCGTGCTTGTCGACCAGGGCCTGGAGAATGGCCTTGAGCGTCAGGCCGTGAAGGGGATCGTTGCTCATCATGTTCGACTCGGTAGTGGGAGTGGCGATTCTACCGGGAATCGCGCTCAGTAATCGCTCCAGATACCGGCGTCGTACATCAGCCGCATCGTGTAGTTCACCTGCAGGGTCTGATTGCCGCCACAGGTGATCTCTATCTGCTTGCCCTGACCAGAGGGCGGTGTGACGAGAATGGACGATGCCTGCCGGAGTGGATCGACCAGCGTGTAGCCATACCCACCGTTGCTGAATTCGACGGATGCATTGCCGTTGGCGAATGACTGGTAGGTAAATGAACCCAGCGGCGGTTTCTTCTGCTGCGGGTAGGTGAACTCCAGCTTGCCGTGCCTGGCGGCGCGGTACTGCAGGTAGCCAGCGCTGCGGGTTACCACGCGGGAGGCGCAGAGCGCGTAGGCGCGCTTGCCGGCCTCGCAGCTCCACAGGGTGATTTCGTCCTCGCCGCACAGCGGGCTTGGCCAGTACTCGGCGCGGTACTGCTCCCAGGTGGCCGTGGTGATGGAGTCGACGGGCGTGCGCCGCTCTGCATGCGCCGAGGCGCACGCCAGGGCAAGGACGCCCATCGATACCGCTCTGATCATGTCGTTCATCCAGCGATCACTCCCTTGAAGTATTCCGTGCGTTCGAGGGTTATCCTCAGCTTGCATTCCTCGACCTGAACGCCTTGCCAGGGTGAAGGCGTCGAAGAGATGCCCGCGAACTGACACTCGGCATCGCGAAACGCCAGCCAGGCCCGCTGTGCCGCTCGAAACAGGCTGACCAGCTCGGTGTTCGGCCAGGTCTGGCGCAGGGCACGTTCTTCTTCCTCGATTCGTTTCAGGGCGAGCTGGTATTCGGCGTTCAGTTGTTCATCTACCACCTTGGCTTTCTGAGCGATGCGCAGGTAGCCGGCCATCACACCGCCACCCTGGACATGGCAGGGGTCTTCGTCTGCCTCGGTGGCGAGGACAGTAGTCGAAATGAGTAGAAGCAGAGGGTAGAGGTATTTCAACGGTCGTCTCGACAGTCAGGGTGAAGGAGGAGGGGTTCGTCTTATCAGCTTCAAATGGTGGGGCGTGCAGTCTCCAGCAGGGCCTCCATGAGCAGGGGCTTTGAGTCCGATAAAGACTTGATTCCTTCACTGCACAGATGAATCTCGTCCGACACCCAAAGCAGCCGCTCGCGGGATTGGCCTTTTGCGAGCAACGCCAGTCGATAGCAGTGAAGGCCAAGCTCGTTCATCTCCGAGGTGTCGTTGAATCTCTCCAGAATGAGCTCCGCCAGTTGAGCGATTTCTGATTCATTGGGCTCGTTGCGAACGAGATCCAGCGCTTCGGGGCCTGTCGGCAGATCTCCCAATGCAAGGTCGATGAGATAGCAGGGTGGTTCACTGGTGCCCAGAATCATCCCATCTGCCCAAGCGATCAACGCGGCCGGTGTTAGCACCTCGATACGGTTTGCGAGGATCATGATTCTTGCTTTGAGCATCGTTGGCTCCATGTCGTCTCGCAGGGTGCCAGATGGCCTGCCGGGTCGATTCAAACCGTACTTCGCCCCCGTTGAAGGCGTGACTGGAGACCCTCCAGAAGTTGAACGAACTCCGACCTTGAACGATTCACTAACCGTATGTTGTTTTCCCTGGCAAGCAGCAACTGGCCGCCACTTCCGATATTGGCTGGATCCAGGTTGCTTTCGCTCAGGGCACGAAGCAGGAAAATTCCCTGCTCATCAAACGACTCGGGCAGAACGTGATATTCGACCGCTTGTGCGTGATGATCCGGGTGGATGGATGGTCGGTAACGGCAGAAGAAGATAACGAGCTCATCAACGGTATGTGAGGCGCTGCGATAGAGTTCCAGGCATTTTCGGATCGAAGCCAAATTGGGTCTCGATCCCGTGCGATATTCGTTATGACCCTTGACGTCGATGAGTAGTCGAGCCCTTCCATGTGGGCCGATGAAGGTCACCGCAATGTCTTCCATCGCTCTGCCGGACTCAGGTATTTCACATAGAATCTGGCCGTCAAAAGGCGTGGTGCTCAGTTCATGCGGGAGTCGTGCTAAAACGAAACTCTCGACTAGGCGCCCTCCAATCTCGGATACCGCGCGTCCTGAAAGTGGCCATGTGGCTTGAATGCTTGGGGCCTGCTGTTGGAAACATCGTGCAAGCGACGTTCGGACGATGGACAGACACTCGTCGATCATGCCGACGTCTGAGGGGGAGTTTGTAGTCATGGCGCCGATGTAGGCTCCACGACATTCTCGATCTCCCGTTTGTCGCAGATACTGGAGAGGTCGATAGGCAGGAACTCGAAGCGGCTCTCGTCTGTGCTGAACCCTGAGTACGTCATCCTTACTACCTTGGCATTGTTCAGGTTGAAGAGTATCGAATGCCTGGGGTTTTCCCAGCGATGTGGATCATATCCGGTATCGTAAAAATCGACGTTGATATAGGGCGGCAGCAATGTCAGGTCGTGATGCCACGAGGCCGTCAGGCCTATGTGAGATACGTGCCGGGTGTTGAGCCGCTTCACCACGCACGGCGGAAGTGTCGAGGTATTGGCTGAAATGCGCATCTGGATGCCCTGCAACAGTGATTCGCTGGAGCGGCCGGAGCGTTCGATTTTCAGCACCGCCGGTGAGTAGCGCTCGGGCAGGCCAGTGATGTCCCCATCGTTGTGGAGGCTCAGCACTTTGTCTTGATGCCCGAGGCATTCGATGCTCAGGATGCAGAGCAGCAAAGCCAGCGACGCGCTGCGTTTCATGGGGCTGGTGGCCAGGCTTGCCATGTGCCTAAAAGATGCAGAGTACCCAGCCCGAGACAGATTGCCGAACTCCAGCACCAGAACGTCACACTACGTTCACCCGGGGCTACGGCAGCCAAGGCGAATCCAGCCAGACCGCGCAGAAGGTAGACGCCGGTAATGACACAAAGCGCGATGGGCGTTAACGGAAGGGGTGGAATGATTCCGGCGCCAGAAAGCGCATAGAGCGACCAGAGTGTGAGTAAGGCTGCCACGCCGGCAGTGATGAGCGCGGGTGCTTTGTGTCCGGCAGCGGAGAGTCGAACCATACGCTCTCCTGCACCGAAGAAGCGGTACCACGCTGGGCCGAAAAAGATACAACCGATGTGCAAGAGGGCTGCAATAGCGCTCAATGCAGCCCCGGCTATCAAGTATGAGTTTTCCATATGCGAAAGCAATCCAATGCCTGAGGCTAGTGTGCCGGATAGCGCGTCTGCATTAACGATCGAGCGGAATCACTGGAATGCATCCATGAGCAGGTAGGTGCCGGGGGATCGCTGATAGCTATCGATCAGCGGCACCAGCCTTTTGAAATGCTCGCTATTGCAGTGCGCATCCAGCGCTGCACGATCAGGCCACTCCTCGATGAACACGAAATGCCCTGGATCCTTTTGATCGATGAACAGGTCGTAAGACAGGCACAGAGGCTCTTCCCTGGTTTTTTGCACGAGCTCTCGGTAAAGAGGCATCACGTCCTCGATATGCTCCGGTTTGATGAAGTCCTGGGCGATGAGTTTCAGCATGAAAGAGACATCCGATTGTCCGGTCTGAGCAGGTGTCGGCAGCAAGGTCACATGACTTGCCGTCAGGGGGCTTCTTCAGGCCTGCCAGCCGAATGCGTTCGCGGGGCATGGGCGCATTGGGGGAGGGCGGCACACGCTGGAGAAAATCCTTTGCATCGATCCGGTGCGTGACCGGATCGCCCGAGACACTACTCCATCCGCTTCGAACGCGTCCATTGCAAAGGGCTGGTGTTCTATTGGCAAACCACAGAGGTCTGCGTTACTGGGCTCGATCGCGTCGATCCGCTGGTAACCGCCTTCTGTGGTTCTGAGCGCATATTCCATTTACCACATGTTTCCAGCAGCCGACTGAACTTTTTCGTTGTGCTACGGTCTTGCCCTCGTCCGGGTATGCGGTTTTTCTGCCCGGCGTTGTTGCGGCCTGCGCCCATGGCGGTTTCGCTGGCGCGGGCCCTTTCGCGACGGTGAGAGGCCATGATCGAAATAAGAAACCTGACCAAGCGTTTTGCGCAGCACACGGCAGTCGATGACCTGTCGTTCCAGATCCAGCCAGGCGAAGTGCTGGGCTTTCTCGGCCCCAACGGGGCCGGCAAATCCACCACCATGAAGATGCTCACCGGCTTTCTTGCGCCGACCTCCGGCACCGCGAGCATCCTCGGTTGCGATATCCAGACCCAGACCCTCGAGGCCCAGCGGCAGATCGGTTACCTGCCCGAAGGCGCGCCGTGCTATGGCGACATGACGGTGCGTGGTTTTCTCGAATTCATCGCCGAGGTGCGCGGCTTGCGCGGCGCCGAGAAGCAACTGCGCGTCCAGCGCGCGGTGGAGCAGGTGGAGCTGGAGAAGGTGCTGGCGCAGAGCATCGAGACGCTGTCCAAGGGCTTCAAACGCCGTGTCGGCCTGGCTCAGGCGATTCTCCATGACCCGCGTGTGCTGATCCTCGACGAGCCCACCGACGGCCTCGACCCCAACCAGAAACATCAGGTGCGCCAGCTCATCCAGGGCCTGGCGCAGGACAAGATCGTGATCATTTCCACCCACATTCTCGAAGAGGTAACGGCGCTGTGCACCCGCGCCGTGGTGATCGCCCATGGCCGACTGCTTGCAGATGGCACGCCGCTGGAGCTGGAGAGCCGCTCGCGCTACCACCAGGCAGTGACGCTGGTGGCCGATGAGGCACTCGATCAGGCTGCCCTCGCTGCGCTGCCAGGCGTTGCGGGGGTCGAGGAGAATGCCCGCGAGCACGGTCTGAGCGTGCTGGCGCAGCCAGGTGAGGTGATCTTCCCGCAGGTCAATGCGCTGATCGCCGAGCGCGGCTGGAAGGTGCGCGAACTCAATGTGGAGCGCGGCCGACTCGATGAAGTGTTCCGCACGCTGACCCGGGAGAGCAGCCATGACCCAGTTGCCCGTGATCTTCAAGCGCGAGCTGGCGAGCTACTTCGCCACGCCGCTGGCCTATGTGTTCATCGTGATCTTCCTGGTGCTGTCCGGGGTGTTCACCTTCTATCTGGGTGGTTTCTTCGAGGGCGGCCAGGCCAATCTGTCGGCCTTCTTCAATTTCCACCCCTGGCTGTACCTGTTCCTGGTGCCGGCGATCGCCATGCGCCTGTGGGCGGAAGAGCGCAAGTCCGGCTCCATCGAGCTGCTGATGACCCTGCCGATCACCCGCTTCGAGGCGGTCACCGGCAAGTTCCTGGCGGCCTGGGTGTTCGCCGGCATCGCGCTGCTGCTGACCTTCCCGATGATCATCACCGTCAACTACCTGGGCGAGCCGGACAACGGCGCCATCGTCACCGGCTATATCGGTAGCTGGCTGCTGGCAGGGGCTTACCTGGCCATCGGTTCGTGCATGTCGGCGCTGAGCAAGAACCAGGTGATCGCCTTCATCCTGGCGGTCAGTGCCTGCTTCCTGTTCATCGTCAGCGGTTTTCCGATGGTGCTCGACGCCTTTGCCTGGGCGCCGCAGTGGCTGGTGGACGCCATCGCCTCGCTGAGTTTTCTGGTGCGCTTCGATGCCATCAGCAAGGGCGTGATCGATGTGCGTGACCTGCTGTATTTCCTCTCGCTGATCGCTGCCTGGCTGACCGCCACTGCGGTGGTCATCGATCTGAAGAAAGCTGACTGAGGCCCGCACCATGAAAAAGCTGATCTATTCCGGCGCCGGGCTGCTGCTGATCGCGGTGGCCTTCGTCGCCTTCAACCTGCTGGCCGGTGTGGGCCTGGGCGGCGTGCGCCTGGATCTGACCGAACAGAAGCTCTACACCATCTCCGACGGCACCAGGCAGATCCTCGGTGAGCTGGACGAGCCGATCAACCTGTACTTCTTCTATTCGGACAAGGTGGCCAAGGATCTGCCGGCGCTGCGCACCTACGCCCAGCGTGTGGAGGAGATGCTCAAGGCCTACCAGGCCCAGGCGGACGGCAAGATTCGCCTGCACATCATCGACCCCGAACCGTTCTCCGAAGACGAGGACAAGGCCGCCGAATTCGGCCTGCAGGGCATCCCGCTGCAACAGGGTGGTGATTCCATCTACTTCGGCCTGGCCGGCACCAATGCGCTGGACGACACCCAGGTGATTCCGTTCTTCGCTCTGGATCAGGAGGAGCACCTGGAGTACGAGCTGAGCCGCCTGGTGCAGACCCTGGCCAAGCCCGAGCTGCCTGTAGTCGGTGTGCTGTCCGGGCTGCCCATGACCGGCGGCTTCGACATGATGGCGCGGCAACCGACGCCGCCGTGGATGGTTCTGGAACAGGTGCGTCAACTGTTCGACATCGAGACCCTCAAGGCTGATCTCGACCTGATCCCGGACAACATCTCGGTGTTGTGGCTGGTGCATCCGAAGAACCTGCCCCAGCCGGCGCTGTACGCCATCGATCAGTTCGTCCTGCGCGGTGGCAAGCTGATGGTGTTCGTCGACCCCTATGCAGAGGCCGATAGCGGCGACATGCCGGGCGAGGTGGCGGTGGACAGGCACCTCGAACATCGACGCACTGTTCAAGGCCTGGGGCCTGCGCATGGTACCCGACAAGGTGCTCGGCGACGGCTCCTACGCCATGTCGGTGAACATGGGCCAGGGTCAGCGCCCCGTGCGGCACGCTGCGTGGTTGAGCCTGCCGCGCAAGGCGCTGGATCAGACCGACATCGCCACCGCCGGGCTGGAGAGCATCACCGTCGCTACTGCCGGCATTCTCGAACCCGTGGAAGGGGCGAAGACGCGCTTCACGCCGCTGATGCAGAGCTCCGAATACGCCATGCCCTTCGACGTTCAGCGCTTCGCCATGCTGAACAACCCCGAGGAACTGATCCGCGAGCTGGAGCCGACCGGCGAGCGCTACACCATCGCCGCGCGTATCGACGGCCCCGCGCGGAGCGCCTTCCCCGATGGCATCGAAGGGCGCAAGGATGGCCTCAGGCAGGCCGACAACATCAATGTCATCGCGGTGGCCGATACCGACATTCTCAGCGACCGCCTGTGGGTGCAGGTGCAGGACTTCTTCGGCCAGCGCATGCCGCAACCCTGGGCCGACAACGGCACCTTCACCATCAACGCACTGGACAACCTGGCCGGCTCCGAGGCGCTGATCAGCGTGCGCTCGCGTGGTCGTTTCAGCCGTCCTTTCCTGGTGGTCGAAGCGTTGCAGCGCGCTGCCGAACAGCGTTTCCGCGACAAGGAGCAGGCCTTGCAGGCGCGTCTGGCGCAAACCGAACAGCAACTGGCGGCGCTGCAGCAGAACGACGACCCGAGCAAGGCTCTGGAACTCACGCCGGAGCAGCAGAGCGCCTTGCAGAGCTTCATCCAGCAGAAGCTGGAAATCCGCAAGGAACTGCGCGACGTGCGTTATCAGCTCAACGCCGATATCGAGGCGCTGGGCCGCACGCTCAAGGTCATCAACATCGCCCTGGTGCCGGCGCTGCTGACCCTCGCGGTGCTGGCGCTGTGGTTATGGCGGCGTCGCCGCGTTGCTTAGGTTTCGGAACCTGGGGTGAGCCGTGCGCACCACCGCGGATGTGTCGGTGCGCATAGCCTGGGCGGCCCCGCGACACCCTACGTGATTCAGTCGTATTCGAGAGTGAGAGATCATGGGACGTAAAGGTCTGACCGCATTGATCGTCATCGCGCTGCTCTGCGTGCTGGGTTATCTGGCCGTGCAGCAGAGCCAGCAGCGGCGTACCGCACAGGTCGAGCGTGCGCCCTGGCTGGCGGCCGAGCAGGGTTACCTGAGCAGCCTGCAAGCCCTTGAGATCGAGCAGCCTGGCCAGCCGGCGGTGCGTATCGAACGTCGCGGTGACACCTGGGTGGTACCGGCCAAGGCCGATTACCCGGCAGCAAAGCAGCCTCTGGCCGAGTTGCTGCGTGCGTTGCGCGAGGCGCGCATGGTGGAAGCCAAGACCGCCAACGCCCAATGGCATGGGCGCCTGGGGTTGGCCGAAAGCGGCGAGGAGAGCGAGCAGGCACTGCGCCTGAAGCTGCTGTTCGACGGCCATCCCGACCTGAACCTGCGCCTGGGCAATCCGTCTCGGCAGGGCAACGGTCAACTGGTACGGCGTGCCGGTGACGACCAGGTCTGGCAGATCGATCAGCAACTCGATCTGCCGACGGTTGAGCTGCAATGGCTCGATCGCCGTGTCACCGATATTGACTTCACCCGCATTCGGCGCCTGGAGCTCGACCATGCCGACGGTGAAAAGCTGACGCTGAGCAAGGCCGATGCGCAGCAATACAACTTTGCCGTCGAGCAGATGACCAAGGGGCAGGCACTCAGCTTCGAGGGCGCAGCCAACGGCATGGTCACGCTGTTCTCCAATCTGCTGTTCGCCGATGCCGCGCCGCTTGCGCAGATCGGTTTCAGGCAGGCGCCGGTGCTGAAACTGCAACTGAGCGGGTTCGAGGGTCAGTCACTGACGGGGGCTTTGTACCAGCAGGGTGACCAGCACTGGCTGGTGCTCGGCGAGCATCAGGGCTTTGCGTCGGGTGAGGTGACTGGGCGCAGCGACTGGGCCTATCGACTGGACGTCGATCAGGTTCGCAGGCTGACGAAAAAGTTGCGCGATCTGTTGGCGAAAAGCCCGTAAAACGGGCTGTAGGCCTTGTATCTTCCGGGTTTGTGCCAGTTCTAAAAAAGTGCTTTTCAGTCCCGGATCATGCTTTATACTCGGCCATCGGCTGCAGCAAGAACGCCATTCGCTTGACCTGCTCCATGCTCGAGTTGCCGGGGTTGGCGAACGAAGAAGGGAACGTTTTTACCGAGCCGTCAAAGCGCCTTCGGGACAATAAAAACATAGCGAGTTTGGAGAAGTTGGTAATGGCAGATCGTGAGACCGGAACCGTCAAATGGTTCAATGATTCCAAGGGTTACGGGTTCATTCAGCGCGAAAGCGGCCCGGACGTATTCGTTCACTACCGCGCCATCCGTGGCGAAGGTCACCGCACCCTGGTCGAAGGCCAGAAGGTCGAGTTCGGTGTGACCCAGGGCCAGAAAGGCCTGCAAGCGGAAGACGTTTCTGCTCTCTGAGTTTCGACTCGCACACGACAAGGCCCGTCACTGACGGGCCTTGTCGTTTCTGGCTTTCGCGGGGGCAACGCCCGTCATCGTCGGGAATGGTGGATGGGTGAAGCGTCATCCACCCTGCGCACGTCGGCATATTCGGTGTTTCGCGGTTGAAGCCGCTCCTATGGAAAATCGCGCAGCCCGCGAGATGACCACACTTCGCAGCAGCGGCTTCAGCGGCGAGCTTTTCAGGAGTGGCGCCTTACCTGGCGGGATCGTGATGGCGTGCAGTGTCCACCCGGGTGGGGGCGGGATCGGGGGGCGTGGCGATTCCGGGGTATTGCTCGCGGATGGTGGTATCGAGTGCACTCAGCTGCACGAACAGGCCCAGCGCATGTCTCCTGATCAGCGCCGGGTCTTGCCCTGCCACGCACAGGTTCTCCAGCGTTTCACAAGGCTCGATCAGGTTCCGGTTGCCGATCATTCGGGCTGCGCCCTTGATCCTGTGAACCACGCGGCGCAGCGCGAGCAGATCCGGCTCGCCAATGAGCCTGGCCAGTTGCATCAGGTCATCGACGTTGGCCTCCAGCAATTCGGCCAGGATGGCCTGAATTGCTTGTTCATCGCCGCCCATCAAGCTGCGCAGGTGGCTCAGGCTGTGCGCTTCGGGTGAGGTGGAGCGCGGGTTCGCCAGGTATTCGCGATAGCGCGACAGACGCTGCCCGACAAGTTGCAGGCTCACGGGTTTGAACAGGCAATCGTTCATGCCGGCACGGATGCAGCGCTGGAGTTCCTCCAACTGCGCATTGGCGGTGTAGCCGAGCAGGATGCAATGGGGGCGATGCTCGGCGATTTCCGCCTTGCGTATTTCATGGGCCAGCTCATGGCCCGTGAGCGTTGGCATGTCACCGTCGATGAATACCAGGTCGAAAGCCCCTTTGCGCCATGCCGCCAGACCTGCACCGCCATCTTCGGCCAGTGTCACGGCATGACCGAAGTGAATGAGTTGCCGGGCAAGCAACAGTCGATTGGGCGGGTGGTCGTCGATTACCAGAATCCTGTAGGTGGTGCTGGCGTCCGTCGGCACGTTCGGTACGAGCGCCTGTGAAGGGGCGTCCGGCAGAGGCGGCAGGGTAGCGACGCTCAGGGCAACCTTGACGCGGGTGCCGACACCCGGTCGGCTGATCAGCCGCAGCGTGCCGCCCATCATCTCGCACAGCGTCTTGCAGATGGACAGGCCGAGCCCGGTTCCTCCATGTGTTCCCTCCGCCTGCTCGAAGGTATTGAACAGGCGCTTCTGGCTGGCCCGGCAAATGCCCGGCCCGGTGTCGTCGACGCTGATCAGCAGGTTCAGCCTGTCAGGTTCGGCCTCGCTCACCAGGCGCAACCGAAC
The DNA here is from genome assembly GCA_045291465.1 of Ectopseudomonas oleovorans. Classification (GTDB taxonomy): domain Bacteria; phylum Pseudomonadota; class Gammaproteobacteria; order Pseudomonadales; family Pseudomonadaceae; genus Aquipseudomonas; species Aquipseudomonas oleovorans_B. The sequence continues at coordinate 2,084,223 of CP152345.1, forward strand.
CTGCCCGGCCTGGGTGAACTTCAGGGCATTGCCCAACAGATTGACGACGATCTGCCGCAGGCGGGTCGGGTCTACCAGCACGTCGACATCCGCCTTCGGGTCGATCTCGAATACCAGCCTGATGTGCTTCTCGCTGGCGATGCCACCGAACAGTGACTCGATGCTGCGTACGGTCTCGGCCAGATTCACCCGTCGTGGCGCCAGGCTGAGCTTGCCCGATTCGATGCGAACCACGTCCAGCACGTTGCCGATCAGATCGAGCAGCCTGGCCGCTTCGTTCGAAGCGGTGCGGATCGCCAGGCCATCGACCTGCCCCTTGCTCGCCTGCTGTTCGGCCAGTTCCAGCATGCCGAGGATGGCATTCAGGGGCGTACGGATTTCATGGCTCATGGTGGCCAGGAACGAGGTCTTGGCCCGGTTGGCATGCTCGGCGCTGATCGTTGCCTGGCGCAGCTGTTCGAGCAGGCTTCGGCGCTCGCTGATATCGATCCAGCCGCCAATCACGCCTTTGATCCGTCTCCGGCTATCGGCGTAGGGCAATACCCAGTGATAGACGTGTATCGAGCGCCCATCTATGCAGACTTCCCGGTCGCAGATGTGAGGCTGGTCGTGCGTCATCGCGTCCAGGTAGGTCTGGTGGATCTGCCGTGCCTGCTCGGGATCCAGCCTTGGGTTGTCGATTACCCGGGTGCCGATGATGTCGTTGCGCTGATCACCCATGGCCTGCCGATACGAGACGTTGCCCATCACCAGCTCGCCTGCGCGATCACGGACATAGATCGGGTGGGGCGTACCGTCGAGCATCACCCTGATGAAGGCGAGCTGATCCTCGAGCTGTGCCTGGATCACCTCGCGCTTGCGGATCGAACGCATCAGCTGCACTACCCAGAAACCCGACAGCAGGGCGATGCCGGTCACGCTCAGGGCTATGCGCTGGATGGTGACCTTGTTGTCGTACCAATACTGAACGTAGGGGCTCAGTTCCTGGTAATCGTCGAAGGTGGTGAACAGCCTGTAGTCGTCGAGCGCGATGCGTTGCAGCGTCTTGTCGAGGATCGATACCCATTCGGATTCGGTGTTGCGCACGAAGAACGACGAGCGTGACTCCACCTGCCTGACCGTCGAAACGATCTTGATCCTGCTGAAATTGACGTTGGGCAGCATTCTGCGAGCGGCCGCTGCCGTGGTGACGGCTGCGTTCACTTCGTAGTCGAGCAATGCCTGCAGCGCACCGTCGGCAGTCGTGAAGGTGGTCAGGGATATACCCGGATACGCCGTGTCGAGATGGTGGATCAGGCGTGTCAGGCGCTGTGGAACGGCCAGCCGCTCGGTCGAGAAGTCATCGAGCGTCTTTACCGGCACACGGCCCCGCGACGTTCTCGCCATCAGCACATAGGGGTTGGCGAATTCGGGACCGACGGGGGTGATGCCGGCGCGGAGCAGGGCATCGGCCGAGGCATCGAGCACCAGATCGAGCTCGCCGGACTGCAAGGCGTTGAAATAATGATCGGGATTGACTCCATGTACGAGCTGAAAACGCAGGCCTGTCGCATATTCGAGGGTGCGCAGCACATCGATGCCCATTTCCTGGTACTCGCCACGCCCGTCGAAATAGGCCAGCGGCAAGGCATTCTCATTGATCGCCACGCGGATCGGTGGCGCCCGGCTTAGCCAGCTGAGCTCCTGCGCGTTGAACGAAAGCCCCTGCAATCGCTGCGGTGGATGGGATTCGTCCGTGAGGGCGAGGGTGATCCTGGTCATGCGCTCGGCCTCGAGCAGGTGCAGCCGTGCGTCCAACTCTTCCCGCAACGCGCTGGCCGAGGCCAGTACGGCCAGCGAATAGCCCTGTTCGGGCAGCTCATCACCCTGTTCCAGCTCGACCCGCTCCAGATTCAGGTGGCGCGACGCGATGAGTCGCCTGCTGCTGCGCCTGTCTCCCAGGTACAGATCGGCCCTGCCCAGCGCGGCCGCTGCGGCGGCGGCCAACGGCGACGAGTACAGCTGCAAGACGGCATCGGGGTACTGGCGCGTCACCGCAGCGGTGGGCAGATACCGGTAATGCATGGCGATTCGGCTGCCATTGGGGCTCGCTCGTTGGCCGCCGTGCCTGTTGGGCGTGCGGTAGAACGCCGGCTGGCTGTGCATGTAGGGGGTGGACAGTATCAGCCTGGGGTCTTGCGCATCGACCTGGTTGCCGCCCAGAAAGAAATCGATCTTTCCGGCCTGCAGGGCATAGATGAGCTGCTCCCGTGTCTGGTAGCTCTTCACCTCGACCGGCACATCCAGCATACCCTCCAGCGCATCGACCAACTGCGTGATGATCTGCTCGTCCTGTTTGCGCACGTGGTCGTGCGCGTCGCTTTCCTCAAGGCCGGCATACAGCACGGATCGGCTGTTGAGCGGGTCGAGGTCGATAATTGTCTGCGCAGACCGTCCTTCTCGTTCGGCGAGATCGAACTGAAGCGTCTGGATCGATGTAACCGCCACGAGCAGTAGCAGCGAGGAGAAAAGCAGTTTGAAGGTACGGCTCACATCGGCGATCAGATCACGTTGTTGCGTTTGGCGAATTCGTGCAGACCAACCAGTGACTTGACTCCGAGTTTCTCGAGGACTCGTGCCTTGTAGGTACTCACCGTCTTGTTGCTCAGCGCCATGACGTCGGCGATCTGCTTGTTGCTGAACCCTCTGGCCAGCTCCATGAAAATCATCATTTCCTGGTTGGAGAGCAGGTCTATCAGGTCTTTCTCGTCACTGGTCGAACCCTGGCGTCTGGCCAGGTTGGTGGTGAATTCCGGAAAGAAGGTGTAGCCCGACAGTGCCATCTCGATCGCCTTGAGCAGTACGTCCATGTCGTCCGACTTGGAGACGAAGCCCGATGCGCCGGCCTTGAAGCAGCGCATCGAATGAAACTCGGCGGGCAATGACGTCAGGATGATGATCTTCACCCTGGCGCGTGACTTGAGAATGCGCTCGATGACTTCGAAGCCATCCACCCCGCTCATGTAAATGTCCAGCACGATGAGCGCCAATGCGTCCTTGTGTTCGTTCGCCAGCCGAACGGCGTCGGCGCCATTGGCCGCTTCCAGGATATCGAACCCCTCGCGACCCAGAAGCAGTTTCAATGCCGAGCGGATAAAGGGGTGATCGTCGACGACCATGAGTTTCCTGCCGGCGGAATTTCCATTCATATACGCAATCCAGTTTAAGTAAGGAAGAGGTCGACCAAGAAGATCTGGCCTGCACTTGATCCATCAATCCGTCTGCTTTTTCAAGTATTCCGCGCAATATAAGGAAAATTCCTACAAAAAAATTAACGTTCTCACCTGTTGGGCAAGTGCTCCTCGGTGATCTGCCGTATGGGCGCGCGGGCAATGCCTGATACTCATTCAAAAAAGAAATTTCCTACAAAAGGTCGCTCGTTCTTCCGTGGTTTGCCCGGCAGGTGCTGTGAGAAATTTTTAGTGCTGCCTGGTGTAGGGCAGCGTGCTCACACTTCATGATCAGCAAGAAGGAATGAATATGAAAGCCCTCAAGCAACTTTGTGCCGCGTCCCTGTCGGTTATCGCTTTTTCTGCATTCGCGGCGGGTGATAAAAATATTGAAGGCGGTTCCGGCACTATCACGCTCAGCGGCACCATCGCGGCAGCTGCATGTACCGTGTCGCTCGACAAGAACAGCGTAAAATTTCCCGAAATTGAATACGCCAAGTTGAAAGAGATGACGGCGGGTGGTGTGGTTGGGGAAGGCCAGAATGTAAGTTTTACCTTCAGTGACTGCAAGACTGACGATGCATTCACTCTTGCATTGACTGCCAATCACATCAATTCGGATAGTGAGAATCTCGCCGGTAATGTTGCCATTAAAGGTGAAGAAGCCCCCGCTCTTCTTTACTCCGTTAAAGCGGGTGACAAAAAGTTGCTGCTGAACGGTTCCGCCCAAGATGTTGAGGTTGCTGGCTCGACATTGACCCTGGGGGTTGAGCTGGTTCGTGGCGCTGATGAACACGTTGACGAGTTGGCTGGCGACTTTTCGGCGAGTGTCAGCTATGTGGTTAGCTATAAGTAAGTTCGTTAACGTGGCGTGTGTCATCCACGGGTGATGCACGGTTGGCTTCAAGCCATGGCGTTCGTCAGACGGTGTTTTGTTATGAATAAGTTGATGTTGTTCGGCATGCTTTTGCCGATGGCTTTTTTCGCGTATTCCTACGCGGCGGAGCGGGAGGCGCCCCTAAGTGAGGGCGCTCTTGATCTGGCTGGGAGTATCAAGGCTGCCAGTTGTGTCGTGAGTCCGGTCAAAAAAACGGCGGTGTTCCATGTGATTGTACCTGAGATCAGTGGTGTCAAAGCAGGGGGTGAGTTGTTTAACGAGGATGTCAGTTTGGAATTGACTGGATGCCCGAGTGGTACGGTAGAGCTGCGGCTCACCAACGTGCCTTCTCTTGGTGAGCATACGAAATGGCGTGACTCTTACGTGGCATGGATTGGGGGGGGATGTCATAAGGATTTCGCTTCGTAACATGGAGGGGAGTTACAATTACGCGGTTGGTGCGATTAGATCTAAACCTGAATTGCAGCGATTTGCTATTGGCGACTCGGGAAGTGTCAAGATTCCAATGGTCATCAGGGGGGTTAGGGGTGAGGGTAATGATATCAAAACTGGAAAGTATGGTGGCAACTTCAACTATTCGCTGAGTTATCTCTGAGCCCTTTACGGGTAGAAGAAACAGCGTCCCAGACCTGCTATTCCCTTTGCCGGGCTTAATGCTGTCATTTGCCCGGCTTTTTATTTCTACGAGGCCTCCGATGCGCTATTGGTGCTTCACGCTGTTGTTTTTCACGTTATTGGCCAACGCCCAGGGCGGAGGTGTCTATCTGGGGCTACGCGCGTGGTTTTCTCGTCTTCCGCCAAGACCGCTGCGCTACGGGTGGGCAACACCAGTGCCACGGACGTCTGGCTGGTGCGCTCGTGGGTTTCCGGTGGGGATGAAAGCGCCGGGGCGGAGCCGCTCAAGATCCCCTTCATCATCACTCCGCCGCTGTATCGACTCGACCCGGAAAGTTCGCTGCATCTGAAGATCAACGCCTTGCCGAATACGCTTCCCCAGGACCGCGAATCGCTGTTCTACGTCAACGTGATGGCCATTCCGCCCAACCAGTCCGTGGAGGAAGGCGGGGGCAGTGTGGCCGGCGTGATGAAGTTCACCTTCAACAACAGGATCAAACTCTTCTACCGTCCTGCCGGCCTCGCCGACAAGGCCGGTTCCGCCTATGAACAGGTCAGGGTGGAGCCCTCGGCGGAAGGCTTCAGTTTCCATAACCCCACGCCGTATCACATCACGCTCACCCAACTGACCATCGATGGCGTGGCGCATGAAAAAGCCGGCCTGATGCTGGCGCCTTTCGGCCACGGAAGCATTCCCTACCAGGGCCCGATGAAGAGCCTGAGCTTCAAGAGCATCAACGACTTCGGCGGCTTTTCCAGCGTGGTCAGCAAGCTCTTCTGACCCCATCCGGCAGCATGCTGCCCATGAGATCGAACAGATGAACTCCCTACGTACCTTGATCGGATTATTGCCGGGCGTTTGCCTGGGCACCCAACTGGCATGTGCCGGTGATGAGCTGTCCTTCGATCCGGCTCTGTTGGGCCTGCCGGCGGAGGAGGCCGCCCAGGTCGATCTGAGTTACTTCGCTGGCCAGGGCGGCTTGATGCCCGGCTTCTACCCGGTCAGCATCCGGGTCAACGATGAACTGGTGGCCCATGAAAACCTGCAGTTCGTGCCTGCTACCGACGCGCCGCGCACCTTGCGCGCCTGCCTGACGGCCGAACAGCTCCGTGGCTGGGGCATCAGGGTAGACGACCAGGCGCCTGACGCGCCCGGTACGGGGTGCAGCCTCGGCACGCACGTCGGATCGATGGTGGCCGGCAGTACCGAGAGCCTCGATATCAACGCCTGGTCGTTGGCGATCAGCGTGCCGCAGATTCAGATGGCGCGCAGCCCGTGGCTGCGAACCCCGCCCAGCCAGTGGGATCATGGCATGCCGGCGCTGCTGCTCAACTACAGCGTCAACGGGGCCAGTCAGGACACTGCTGGCAGGCATTACGACTCGCGCTTCCTGCGTTTCAACAGCAGCCTGAACCTGTTCGGTTGGCGCCTGCGCAACGACAGCAGCCTGCAGCAGGGTACGGCTCGCAAGGATAACTGGACATCTCTGAACACCTACGCCGCGCGCAGTTATTCGGCCTTGCAGGGCGGCGAACTCACCCTGGGTGAGACCGGCACCGACAGCGCGCTGTTCGAAAGCGTGCCGTTCACCGGCGCTCAGGTGGTGTCCGACGATGGCATGCTCACGCCGACGAAGGCGAGTTTTGCGCCTGTCATCAGTGGCATCGCAACGTCGCCCTCGGTGGTGACCATTAGACAGAACGGCAACGTGATCCATCAGCAGAACGTGCAGGCTGGCCCGTTCCGCCTCGAGGACATTCCTCCAGGGCTGGGCAGTGGCGACATGCAGGTCGAGATTCGCGGCGCCGACAACCAGGTGCAGCGCTATACCCAGCCGCTTGCCAGCGTGCCGCAACTGTTGCGTTCGGGGCGTGTCCGCTATTCCCTGGCGGCCGGGCAGTACCGTCGAAGTGGGGCAGGGCAGGGGCCGACGCCAGGTTTCGTGCAGGGTACCCTGGGTTGGGGGCTTGAACACGGCACCACGCTCTATGGCGGTAGCCAACTGGCGGAAAATTACCGTTCGATCATGCTGGGGGCCGGGCAGTACGCACCGAGCCTCGGGGCTTTTCTCTCGATGCTACCCTGGCTCGTTCCGACTTCTCCCATGCCGGGGGAGCCCGACTCGCAACGCGGTGAGGCCTATCGCGTGCAGTACGCACGGGCCTTCGAGCCGACCGCTACCACGTTCAACGTGGCGAGCTATCAGTACGCGGGCAAGGGGTTCTACAACTTCGGCGAAGTGCAGGAGCGGCAGCGGGCATGGCCAGGCCGGTCGGCGGCGAGCCTCTATCACAAGCGTTCGCAGGTGCAGGCTTCCGTTTCCCAGAAGCTCGGGGGCTTTGGCTCCCTGTCGTTGTCCGGCAGCCGGATCAGGTACTGGAGCCGAAACCATGTCGGCCAGCATCTGCAGGCCAATTACAGCCGGTCGTTCTCCGGCGTATCGGTCGGCGTGTCGGCAGCGGCCAATCGTAGCCCGCGCGATGGTGATACCCGCACGCAGATCACTCTGAATCTGTCCGTTCCTCTGAGCAGGCTGTTCGGTGAGCGAAGCAATGGTTCGGTGAACGCCTTCACCAGCAAGAACGACGAGCGTTTGCACCAGCAGGTCGGGGTCAGTGGTTCGTTGCTGGAGGGCCGCAATCTCAGTTACGCGGTGTCACAGGGCGTTGGCAATCAGGGGCGCGACTACAGCGGTGATGCCAGCCTGAACTACGTCGGCAGTTATGGGAGCGTCGATGCAGGTTACAGCTACCGGAACGACTCCAGGCTGGTGACCTATGGCGTGCGCGGTGGTCTGCTGGCGAGCGAGCACGGCGTGGTGCTTTCCCAGCCACTTTCGTTTAGCGCTGGCAATGCGCTGGTCAGGGCGCCGGGAGCCGCCGGCGTGAGCCTTGGCCGCAGCACGGGCGCCAGCACCGACTGGCGTGGCTATACCGTGGCGTCCGGCCTGACCCCCTTCCAGAAGAACGTCGTTTCCCTGGACGTCGATCAATTGCCTGACGACGTCGAGCTCAAGGCCACCGAGAAACGTCTGGTGCCTACCCGTGGCGCGGTGGTACTGGCGAACTTCGAGACCTTCAGAGGCAGGAAGGTGCTGGCAAGCCTGGTCTATCGCGGACAGGCCGTGCCATTCGGCGCCATGGTCGTGGCCGACTCCGACGGGGTATCGCAGAGCGGCATCGTCGGCGACGGCGGCCAGGCTTACATCGTCAGTGCCGGCAATGGTGGCGTGATCCAGGCAAGGTGGGGCACGCGAACCGATCAGCAGTGTGTCGCCCCTTATCAGTTGCCGGATAGCGATGTGCTCGTACATGAGCTGAGCGCAGTCTGTGAGTAGTTTGCAACATCTCCACCGGCGCCTGCATGGCGTCTTCTTGAAGCTGTCCCGCCAGCCAGGCACTGGTCTGGCGTGTGCCCTGGATTGAAGGACGCGCCATGAAGCACTATCAAGCTGTTCTGATTTACGGATTGTTCTGCGCGTGCGCCGCTGATCCGGCCCACACCGCCGAGGTGTCATCGAGAGACCGGCTGATCGAGTTGGGTAACGTCACGCTGCCAGTCGGTGAAGCACATGGGGGGCTTTCTTCTCCACGCGGGTGAGTACCGGCACGGTCTGCCATGACGACGAACAGTGCCTGAACCAGACGGTCAGCTGGCTCGCCATGGACGGTGGTGCTGAGCCTCTATCCAGCGATCGGCCGACCACGATCGAACTCGGTGACTCCGGCCTGAGGGCCAGGGTGCAGTTCGATGAGGGGCAGCCCGCGCACCCTCGTGCGGGCGAGTCTGTCGAGCTGGGGTTGGAGCTGTTGCTGGGTGACAGGAGCGCTGGCAGCGAGGCTTTCACCTTGTCCGCTCCCTTGCTGAAAAGGGTGGTCGAGACTCGCGATACGTCCGGCGTCGTGCAATCGACGCAGGAGACGGTTTACAGACTGGCGGGCCGAATCATTACGCCCGGTTGCCTGCTGACCACCAGCGCCCTGAGTCTCAAGCTGCCGGCAGTGACATTCCAGGAAATCGCCGCCACTGCTCTGGGCCAGCCTGTGGCGGGAAAATCAGCGCAGGCGCAATTGCAGGCCATCTGTTCGGGGACACAGAACATGAGCGTGCAGTTCACGTCTGCGGATAGGGTGAGCGGCGCTCCCTCGCTTCTGACCGCGAGGCTCGGCAGCGGAGACGCAAGCAACCTCGCGTTCAGGCTGGAATACGAGCTGGATGGCAGCGAACGCATCGTCCAGTGGGATGGCACTCCTGCCATGCAGATTCGCTCCCCAGGTGCCGTCTCGATACCTGTCAGGGCTATCTACGTCAGGCAGGATGGCTCCCCAAGCGCCGGCTCGGTATCGGCAGGGGGAAGTTTCACGCTCTATTACAACTGAGGGTGCGCAATGCGTTTTCGCCGTCGTTTCGCGATGGCGCAGCTGGGCAGTGCGCGTTAGTGCCGCCATCCGATGCAGGAACTCGACATCCCCCCACGTGCTACTTGCGTCCTTCGGCATTGGCGGCGAGCACGTCGGTGCGGGCTGCCATGATGAAGTCGTTGCGGTGCAGGCCGCGCATTTCATGGCTCCACCAGGTCACCGTGACCTTGCCCCATTCGGTGAGCAGGGCCGGGTGGTGGCCGACTTCCTCGGCGATGGCGCCTACCGCGTTGGTGAAGGCCAGGGCGTGGCGGAAGTTGCGGAACAGGTAGACGCGCTCCAGCTCCATGTGGTCGCCGCGCACTTCGATGTTCCAGTCGGGAATCTCGCGAATCAGTTCGGCCAGTTCTTCATCCGATACATGCGGCGCGTCGGCACGACAGGCTTCGCATTGGGCTTGGGCAAGGCTCATGGGAATGACTCCTCGAATCGGTTTTTCGTCGGGCGGATGTGGTGTTTCACATTCGCCATGGTGGTGGATCGGTGACCTGTGATCCAGGCTGCGGTGCGGTGTGATCACCTTACGCGGCTTTTGGTGGAAATTTCGGGGCATGCAGGCCCAGCGCTCTGGCCTGCTGCACCAGTGCCATGATGTCTTGCCGGGCCAGTTCGAACAGGCGTCTGAGATCCGGCAGGACGAAATACAGCGGTTGCAGGATATCGATGCGGTAGGGCGTGCGCATGGCTTCCAGCGGATCGAAGGCCTGGTGTTCGGGGACGTCGGACAGCGCGTAGAGGGTCTCCTTCGGCGAGGAGAGAATGCCGCCGCCGTATATGCGCCGGCCAGCCTGGGTGTCGACCAGGCCGAACTCGATGGTCAGCCAGTACAGCCGCGCCAGGTAGACGCGTTCTTCCTTGCTGGCTGCGAGGCCGAGCTTGCCGTAGGTGTGGGTGAATTCGGCGAACCAGGGGTTGGTCAGCAGCGGGCAGTGGCCGAAGATCTCGTGGAAGATATCGGGCTCCTGCAGGTAGTCCAGTTCTTCGGGCGTACGGATGAAGGTGGCCACGGGAAAGCGTTTGCTGGCCAGCAGTTCGAAGAAGGTCTGGAAGGGAATCAGTGCCGGTACGCGGGCGACGTTCCAGCCGGTGGCGGCTTCGAGCACGCGGTTGATTTCGCCAAGTTGCGGGATGCGCTCGAGGGGTATGGCGAGCTGTTCGATGCCGTCGAGGTACTCCTGGCAGGCACGCCCCTGAACCACCTCGAGCTGGCGGGTGATCAGCCTGTTCCAGACTTCGTGCTCGCTGTCCGGGTAATGGATGAACCCCTTTTCGTCCGGCTCTCGCGCCAGGTACTGCGTACGCTTCATCGCTGCCTCCTGTTGTTATTGTCTTGACCGGAGGATGGGCTCGTCGTGCCGTGCATGACAGCGGGCGGGCGATCCTGGGGCAGTCACGTGTGGACTTGAATCGTAAAGAATTGATTACATCTGGCGCGAGAAAGCCCAGCACTGCCTTGCTGGCGCGCTAATCTGTCACATATTCTTTACGAAAAATTCGTGCGCAGCACAGATCGCTCGACGCTGCACGCCATGACAAGACCGACAAGAGCCCCGCCATGCGTATCAAGATTCACTGCCAGAACCGCGTCGGCATCCTGCGCGATATCCTCGAACTGCTGGTCGATTACGGGATCAACGTGGCGCGCGGCGAGGTCGGGGGCGAGCAGGGCAACGCCATCTATCTGCATTGCCCGAACCTGATCAATCTGCAGTTCCAGGCGCTGCGCCCGAAGCTCGAGGCCATCGCCGGGGTGTTCGGCGTCAAGCGCGTCGGCCTGATGCCCAGCGAGCGCCGCCATCTGGAACTCAATGCCTTGCTCGGCGCGCTGGACTTTCCGGTGCTGTCGATCGACATGGGTGGCTCCATCGTTGCGGCCAATCGCAGTGCTGCGCAGTTGCTCGGCGTGCGTGTGGACGAAGTGCCGGGCATTCCGCTGTCACGCTACGCCGAGGACTTCGATCTGCCCGAACTGGTGCGCGCCAACAAGGCGCGGATCAATGGCTTGCGGGTGCAGATCAGGGGGGACGTGTTCCTCGCCGACATCGCCCCGTTGCAGAGCGAGCATGACGAGAGCGAGGCGCTGGCCGGGGCGGTGCTCACCCTGCACCGCGCCGACCGCGTAGGCGAGCGCATCTACCATGTGCGCAAACAGGAGCTGCGCGGTTTCGACTCGATCTTCCAGAGCTCCCGGGTGATGGCGGCAGTGGTGCGCGAGGCCCGGCGCATGGCGCCGCTGGATGCGCCGCTGCTGATCGAGGGCGAGACCGGTACCGGCAAGGAGCTGCTGGCGCGCGCCTGCCACCTGGCCAGCCCGCGCGGGCAGTCGCCGTTCATGGCGCTCAATTGCGCCGGATTGCCCGAGTCCATGGCCGAGACCGAGCTGTTCGGCTATGGCCCTGGCGCGTTCGAGGGCGCACGCCCGGAAGGCAAGCTCGGCCTGCTGGAGTTGACGGCGGGCGGCACGCTGTTTCTCGATGGCGTCGGTGAAATGAGCCCGCGCATGCAGGCCAAGCTGCTGCGCTTCCTGCAGGACGGTTGCTTCCGCCGCGTTGGCAGTGACGAGGAGGTGTACCTGGACGTGCGGGTGATCTGCGCCACCCAGGTCGATCTGTCCGAGCTGTGCGCGCGGGGCGAGTTTCGCCAGGATCTCTACCACCGCCTCAACGTGCTCAGCCTGCATATCCCGCCGCTGCGCGAATGCCTCGATGGCCTGGCGCCGCTGGTCGATCACTTCCTCGACTCGGCCAGCCGGCAGATCGGCTGCAGTCTGCCGAAGCTGGCGCCGCAGGCCTTCGAACGCATGGCCCACTACCACTGGCCGGGCAATGTGCGGCAACTGGAAAACGTGCTGTTCCAGGCCGTATCGCTGTGCGACGGCGGTACGGTGAAGGTCGAGCATATCCGCCTGCCGGATTACGGCGCGCCGCAGCCGTTGGGCGAGTTTTCGGTGGAGGGCAGCCTCGACGATATCCTCGGACGATTCGAAAAGGCCGTGCTGGAGCAGCTGTATCACGAGTACCCGAGCAGCCGTCAGTTGGGCAAGCGGCTCGGGGTTTCCCATACGACCATCGCCAACAAGCTGCGCCAGCATGGGCTGGGCAAGGAGTGAAGGGGACGCTCAGCCCTTGTTCTTGCGCTTGGGTTTGGGCCTGCCCTGCACGCACTTGAAGCGCGGCTCGGTCTTGCAGATGACGTAGACGCGACCACGACGCTTGACGATCTGACAGTCGCGGTGGCGCAGCTTGGCTTTCTTCAGCGAGGCGACGACCTTCATGCGCCACCTCCGGTGAAACCGGCGAAGCGCTTGTGGAAGCCGGCGATGCGGCCTTCGCTCTTGGCCTGGCGCTGCTGGCCGGTGTAGACGGGGTGCGAGGCGCTGGAGACGTCGAGAATCACATAGGGGTAGGTTTGCCCCTGGTATTCGTGGGTCTTGTCGGTCGCGACCGTGGAGCCGATCAGGAAGTACGCATTGGCGGATACGTCATGGAAGAGCACGGGGCGGTAAGCAGGGTGGATGTCGGGTTTCATGAAGGGTTTGCCTTTGGTTACTGTATAACGTTGCTTGATGATAATGGTTATTGATTGCATGGCAAGCCCTTTGTCGTTTTCGTGAGGATTTCGCGGCGCGGCGGCCGAGGCGCGGCAGTGCGTTGCCCGGCATGCGGCGAGAGGATTGCGTCGATGGAGGTTCGTGCCTACGACCTTGGTGCAATAGGCAGGGCAGGGGGCTGCGGCGACACTGGGGCCGTACCGATCATCCTGCGTGATTTGGGTGCAAGCGTTTCCGCATTCCGTTTCAGGAATGCCTTGAATGGGCGGGCGACCTTCTGGTCGCCCTTTTTTTGCCTGCCTTGCCTGGGCTTGCCAGGATGCAGGCCGGGGGCCTAGACGCCCTGATTCAGGCGTTCGATCAGTGCCCGCACGCTGCCAGGCAGCGCGTCGAGCTCGCGCACCAGCATGCTGCGCTCGCGTACCGCCCAGGCTTCGTCCAGTTGCAGGGTCGCCAGTCGCATGGTGCGGCTGTGCCGCAGCGCGGATGACTCGGGGATGATGCCGATGCCCACGCCGGCCTCGACCATCCTGCAGATCGCTTCGAAGCTCGATACCTGGATACGCAGCGCCAGGCTGCCGCCGAGTCGCTCCACCTGTTCGCGCAGGAAGCTCAGCAGGGTGCTGCCTTCGTGCAGGCCGATGTGCCGATAGGTGAGGGTGTCGGCGAAGCTCACCGACTTGCGCTGTGCCAGCGCATGGCCCAGCGGCACCGCCAGCACCAGGCGGTCGGTGCTGAAGTGCAGTACCTGCAAACCCGGCGCCTGTACGGGGCCGGCGATGATGCCGAGGTCGGCGGCACCGTCCAGCACGCCACGCACGATGTCGCGGCTGAGACGCTCCTGCAGGTCGACGGTGACGCCTGGCCGTTCGGCGAGAAAACCGGCCAGCACTTCCGGGAGGAATTCGGTCACCGCCGTGGTATTGGCGAAGATGCGGATATGCCCTGCGGCATCGGTGCCGTACTCGGTGAACTCGCTTTTCAGGTAATCCACCTGACGCATGATCAGCCGTGCGTGTTGCAGCAGACGCTGACCTGCCGGCGTCAGCTCTACGCCGCGGCTGTCGCGGTAGAGCAGGCGGCTGCCGAGCTGGCTTTCCAGCGCCTTGATCCTGGCGCTGGCGGCGGCCGGCGAGAGGAACGCCTTGCGCGCCCCCTGGGTCAGGCTGGGCGACTCGGCGATGTGGATGAACAGGCGAAGATCGGCAAGATCGAAGTGCATGTTGGCCTCGGTAATGGGGCTGGGCTGGTTGATGGTGGGATTTCCTGGGCGCCTGACATCGCCGTCATTCCCGCGCCGGCGGGAATCCAGTGGTTTTCGCAGTTCCTGGGCTCCCGCCTGCGCGGGAGTGACGGTAAGTATCGGGTCGCGACGGTTCAGAGCACCTGTGAAGTGTTGGCAGTTAAAGCGTCTCCATCGTGGCAGTGCTGTCATTGTGTTCAGCATATCCGAACGCTGGATTCAATAAATGCTGATTCTCTGAACGCAAGGTGCAGTTGCATGCTTCGGCTCACACAAGAACGAGCTGGAACCTGCCCCCATGAGTGACTCTGCTGTTTCTGCCTGGATCGGTCGTAGCGAAGAGGCCCACGACCAACTCAGCCGTAATCTGGTCAAGCGCATCGCCGCCACCTTCGGCGAAACCACACCGGCCCATGGCGAAGCGCTGCCGCCGCTGTGGCACTGGGCGTTCTTTCAGGAACCCCTGAGCGAGAACCTCCTGGGCGAGGACGGCCACCCGGCGCGTGGTGGCTTCCTGCCGCCGGCGGACAACCGCAACCGCATGTGGGCCGGCGGTCGCGTGGAGTTCTTCCAGCCCTTGCGCGTGGGCGGTGAAGCCAGCCGGGTGTCGACCATCAGGCACATCGAGGAGAAGCATGGTCGTACCGGCGCGCTGCTGTTCGTCACCGTGCAGCACGATTACCTGCAGGACGGTCAGTTGGCCATCCGCGAGGAGCAGGACATCGTCTACCGCGAGCCTAGCCCACCCAAGGCCAGCAGCGGCGAGCCTCTGGTCGCCGGTGATTGGCGCGAGCCCGTTACGCCATCCAGCACTCTGCTGTTTCGCTACAGCGCGGTGACCTTCAACGGCCATCGCATCCATTACGACTGGCCCTACGTCACCGAAACCGAGGGTTACGGCGGTCTGGTCGTGCATGGCCCGCTGATCGCCACGCTGAATCTGCGGGCCTTCTGCCGCGCCAATCCGCAGGTACGCCTGCGTCGCTTCGCCTATCGCGGTCTGCGTCCACTGATCTCGCCGCAGCCCTTCGAGGTGGGCGGGCGTCTGCTGGGCGAAGGCCAGGCCGAGCTGTGGGCGGGTAACGAAGCCGGCCTGGCGCAACGCGCCGAAGTGCAGTTCGACTGATTCGTTTGTAGCCGGATGCAATCCGGGAAATCGCTCCCGGACTGCATCCGGGCTACGGCTTACCGAGGACATGTGATGAACCCCAACAACAACGAAGAACTCAACGCCATCCGTGAAGGCGTGCGCGCCCTGTGCGCGGAGTTTCCTGCCGAGTACTGGCGCAAGATCGATGAGGACAAGGGCTTTCCCGAGGCCTTCGTCAGTGCCATGACCGAAGCCGGCTGGCTGTCGGCGATGATCCCGGAAGAGTACGGCGGCTCGGGCCTGGGCCTGGCCGAGGCGTCGGTGATCCTCGAGGAGGTCAATCACTGTGGCGGCAACTCCGGCACCATCCACGGGCAGATGTACAACATGTTCACCCTGCTGCGTAACGGCAGCGAGGAGCAGAAGCGCTACTACCTGCCCAAACTCGCCAGCGGCGAGCTGCGTTTGCAGTCGATGGGTGTTACCGAGCCCACCACCGGCACCGATACCACCAAGATCAAGACGACCGCCATACGCAAGGGCGACAAGTACGTGATCAACGGCCAGAAGGTGTGGATCTCGCGGGTTCAGCATTCCGACCTGATGATCCTGCTGGCCCGCACCACGCCGCTGGCCGAGGTGCAGCGCAAGTCCGAGGGCATGTCGATCTTCCTGGTCGATCTGCGCGAGGCCATCGGCCACGGCCTGACCGTGCAGCCGATCGCCAACATGGTCAACCACGAGACCAACGAACTGTTCTTCGACAACCTGGAAATCCCCGCCAGCAGCCTGATCGGCGAGGAGGGCAAGGGCTTTCGCTACATCCTCGACGGGCTCAACGCCGAGCGCACGCTGATCGCCGCCGAGTGCATCGGCGATGGCCGCTGGTTCATCGAGAAGTCCGCACAGTACGCCCGTGATCGCGTGGTGTTCGGCCGACCCATCGGGCAGAACCAGGGCGTGCAGTTCCCCATCGCCGAGGCGCATATCGAGATCGAGGCTGCCGACCTGATGCGCTGGCGCGCCTGCGAGGAATACGACGCCGGGCGCAACGCCGGTGCCGCCGCCAACATGGCCAAGTACCTGGCGGCCAAGGCCAGCTGGGAGGCGGCCAACGCCTGCCTGCAGACCCATGGCGGCTTCGGTTTCGCCAACGAATACGACGTCGAGCGCAAGTTCCGCGAGACCCGCCTGTACCAGGTGGCGCCGATCTCCACCAACCTGATCCTGAGCTACGTGGCCGAGCACCTGCTCGAGCTGCCGCGCTCGTTCTGACTGTGAACGTAGGGTGGATGTCGCGCCACCTGCATGGCGGAAAACGCTTCGCGGTTTTCCACCATGCGAATTGGAGAACAACAAGATGAGTCAGCACACCCAGGCATTGGCCAGATTCCTCGCCGATCTCGATCACGAGCAGATTCCCGAGCACGTACTGGATCGCACCGAAGACCTGTTCCTCGACTGGCTCGGCTCCGCCCTGGCCAGTGAAGGTGCAAGGCCGATCCCGCTGTTCGAGGCCTATGCGCGGAAGATGGGCCCGGCCGATGGCCCGGCGCGCATCCTGGTCAACGGTCGTGGTACTTCGGCCTACTTTGCCGCCCTGGTCAACGGTGCCTCGTCGCACCTGGTGGAGCAGGACGACCTGCACAACAGCTCGGTGCTGCACCCGGCCACCGTGGTGTTCCCGGCGGCCCTGGCGGCGGCGCAGGATCTTGGCAAGTCCGGGCGCGAGCTGCTGCTGGCTGCGGTCGCGGGCTACGAGGCGGGCATTCGCATCGGCGAGTTCCTCGGCCGTTCGCACTACCGCATCTTCCACACCACGGCCACGGTTGGCACCCTGGCCGCCGCCGTGGCGGTGGGCAAGCTGCTGGACTTCGACCAGCAACAGTTCGTCCACCTGTTCGGCAACGCCGGTACCCAGGCCGCCGGGCTGTGGGAGTTCCTGCGTGACGCCGCCGACTCCAAGCAGTTGCACACCGCCAAGGCCGCCGCCGATGGTCTGCTGGCCGCGTACTTCACCGCGCAGGGTCTGACCGGTGCGCAGAACATTCTCGAAGGCGAGCAGGGCATGGCTGCCGGCATGTCCAGCGATGCCGACCCGGCGGCGTTGTCCGACCGTCTCGGCCGGCGCTGGGCGCTGGTGGAGACCTCGTTCAAGTACCACGCTTCCTGCCGCCATACCCATCCGGCTGCCGACGCGCTGCTGGCACTGATGCAGCGCGAGAAGCTGCGTCACGGCGATATCGCCAGGGTCATCACCCATGTGCACCAGGGCGCCATCGACGTGCTCGGCCGCGTGCAGGTGCCGCAGACCGTGCATCAGGCCAAGTTCTCCATGGGCACCGTGCTCGGTCTGATCGCGGTGCATGGCAAGGCGCAGCTCACCGAGTTCGAGAACCTGGCACTGAGCGACGATGACGTTGCCGAATTTCGCGACAAGGTCAGCATGCGTCTCGACCCCGAAGTGGATAACGCCTACCCGGCGCGCTGGCTGGGCCGGATCGAGGTGGTCACGGTCGATGGTCGCATCCTTCGCGGCGCCATCGACGAGCCCAAGGGCGATCCGGGCAACAGCCTCAGCCGAGCCGAGCTGGAAGACAAGTTTCGCCGTCTGCTGGCCTTCGCCGGCCAACGCAGCAGTGACGAGGCGGGCGAACTGATCGCCAGGGTCTGGCGCCTGCGCGAGACCGATGACCTGAGCAACCTGATTCCGTAGGAGCGGATTCATCCGCGCAGACGTAAGCCACCCCCACGCAACCGCAACGCCTGACGCATTGCATTCGCGGACACGTCCGCTCCTACAAGGATGCTCTTGCGCCTGGGTATACGAGGTCTCCGATATGACGCAAAGCAACCCCCGGCCACTGGATGGCATTACCGTGGTCAGCCTGGAACATGCCATCGCCGCACCGTTCTGCACCCGTCAGCTCGCCGATCTCGGCGCGCGGGTGATCAAGGTCGAACGCCCCGGCAGTGGCGATTTCGCCCGTGGTTATGACGAGCGTGTCAACGGTCTGGCCTCGCACTTCGTGTGCACCAACCGCTCCAAGGAAAGCCTGACCCTCGACCTCAAGCAGGACGACGCCATGCAGGTGCTGGGCGGCCTGCTGGCCGATGCCGACGTGCTGGTACAGAACCTCGCGCCCGGCGCTGCCGCACGCATGGGCCTGTCGTTCGAGGCGTTGCACGAGCGTTTTCCCCGACTGATCGTCTGCGACATTTCCGGCTATGGCGAGGGCGGTCCGTACGAGCAGAAGAAGGCCTACGACCTGCTGATCCAGAGCGAGGGCGGTTTTCTTTCCGTCACCGGTGGACCGGGCGAGGAAGAGATGGCCAAGGCCGGTTGTTCCATCGCCGATATCGCGGCTGGCATGTACGCCTACACCGGCGTGCTGTCGGCACTGATGCTGCGCGGCAAGACCGGTGTGGGCAGCCGCGTCGATGTGTCGATGCTGGAAAGCCTGGTGGAGTGGATGGGCTACCCGCTGTACTACGCGTACGACGGCGCCACGCCGCCGCCGCGTGCCGGGGCCGCCCACTCGACCATTTATCCCTACGGCCCGTTTCCGGCCGGTGACGGCGGCACGGTGATGCTCGGCCTGCAGAACGAGCGCGAATGGCAGGCGTTCTGCGCCAAGGTGCTGGAGCAGCCGGAGCTGGCCGACGATGAGCGTTTCAGCGCCAACTTCAAGCGTTCGGCAAACCGCGCCGAACTGCGCGCCATCATCGTCGATGCCTTCTCGCGCTTGAGTGCGGCGCAGCTCATCGAGCGCCTGGAGCAGGCCCAGATCGCCAATGCTCAGGTCAATGACATGGCGGGCGTCTGGGCGCACCCGCAGTTACAGGCGCGCCAGCGCTGGCGCCAGATCGACAGCCCCGGCGGCAGCCTGCCGGCGCTGCTGCCACCGGGGCGCAACAGCGCCTTCGAACCGCGCATGGACGCCGTGCCCGCACTGGGGCAGCACACCGATGCGCTGCTCGCCGAGCTGGGCTATGGGGCGGACGATATCCAGCGTCTGCATCGGCAGGGGGCGGTGTGAAAGCGCCCGTCCCCGGATTGCATCCGGCTGTGCGGCGCCAGGCGGGGTGTGCCGTGCGCACCGATGAATTCAAGAGCCGGTGCGCATGGCGCACCCTACGGAACAAGGTATGAACCCACAGATCATTCGCAGTGCCCTGTTCGTGCCGGCGAGTCGGCCCGAGCGTATTCCCAAGGCGCTCGCCGTCGGTGCCGATGCGGTCATCGTCGACCTGGAAGACGCCGTGCAGGAAAGCCTGAAGGTCGAGGCCCGGGCCAATCTCGATGCCTTTCTGACGAGCAATCCAGAGGCGCGTCTGCTGGTGCGGATCAACGCGCCCGAGCATGCCGGACATGCCGCCGACATCGAGTTGTGTGCCCGTCATGCCGGTGTCATTGGCGTGCTGCTGCCGAAGGTGGAGTGCGCTGCTCAGGTGGCACGCGTGGCCACCTGCGGCAAGCCGGTGTGGCCGATCATCGAGAGTGCGGCGGGGCTGCTGGAGTTGCCCTCCATCGCTCGCGCCAGGGGGGTCGAGCGCCTGTCGTTCGGGGCTCTCGATCTCGGCCTCGATCTGGGCCTGAGCAGCGGCAGTGCGGCGGCCGAACGCATTCTCGACCAGGCCCGCTACGCCTTGCTGCTGCACTCGCGCACGGCCGCTCTGGCGGCGCCGCTGGACAGCGTGTTCCCGGCCATCGAAGACCGCGAGGGTCTCGCTCGTACCGCGCGTGATGCCCGTGATATGGGCTTCGATGGCCTGCTGTGCATTCATCCGACACAGGTCGACACCATCCATCGCGCCCTGTGCCCGGCCGAAGAGGAACTGGCCTGGGCGCGGCGGGTAATGGCAGCCGCCAGCGGCGGCGAGGGGGTGTTCGTGGTCGACGGCCAGATGGTCGACGCCCCGGTGCTCGGCCGCGCCCGCCGCCTGCTGTCGCGCGCAGGAGAGTGCCCTGCCTGAAAAAACGACCGGCAGCATCATGCCGCCGGCCATTGTGTCCCACGTAACCGACCTACAAAAACAATGAGGTAACGTCATGTTCAAACTCACCGCCAAGGCGCTCGCATGTGCCGCCATCCTCTCCTGTGCCGGTCTGGCGCAGGCTGCGGAGGAACCCATCGTCATCAAGTTCGCTCATGTGGTGGCGGACAACACGCCCAAGGGACAAGGGGCGCTGATGTTCAAGCGACTGGCCGAGGAGCGTCTGCCCGGTCGGGTGAGGGTGGAGGTCTACCCCAACTCCTCGTTGTTCGGCGATGGCAAGGAGATGGAGGCCTTGCTGCTTGGCGACGTGCAGATGCTGGCGCCGTCGCTGGCCAAGTTCGAGCAGTACGCCAAGCCGGTGCAGATCTTCGACCTGCCGTTCCTGTTCGACGACATGGCGGCGGTGGATCGTTTCCAGAACGGCCCTGCCGGGCGTGCGCTGCTGACCTCGATGGAAGAAAAGAACATCACCGGCCTGGCCTACTGGCACAACGGACTGAAGGTGATGTCCGCCAACAAACCGCTGCGCGAGCCTTCCGACGCCCGTGGCCTGAAGTTCCGCGTGCAGGCCTCGGCCGTGCTCGAGGAGCAGTTCAAGGCGGTGCGTGCCAACCCGCGCAAGATGAGTTTTGCCGAGGTCTATCAGGGGCTGCAGACGGGCGTGGTCAATGGCACCGAGAACACCTGGTCGAACTACTTCAGCCAGAAGGTTCACGAGGTGCAGAAGTACATGACCGAATCCGATCATGGCCTGATCGACTACATGGTGATCACCAACACCCGGTTCTGGAAAGGCCTGCCGGATGACGTGCGCAGCGAGCTGGAAAAGATCATGGTCGAGGTGTCCGTCGAGGTGAACCGCCAGGCTGATGAACTGAATCGCACGGCCAAGCAGGATATCGCCAAGGCGGGGACCACCGAGATCATCGAGCTGACCCCGGAGCAGCGTGCCGAGTGGCGCGAGGCCATGCGTCCGGTGTGGAAGAAGTTCGAGAAGGAGATCGGCGCCGAGCTGATCCAGGCTGCCGAGCGGGCCAATCAGGGTTGATCCCGTATCCTGAAGAGAAACGTCCGGTGCAATCGTCTCGCGTCCAGGCGTACACGACCTGTAGGGGCGGCTGAGCGGCATTGCGCTTCGGCCGCGAAGGTGGTGAGGGGCGGCTGAAGCCGCTCCTGCTCTGGTACGTCGCATGTGCGCGGCTCGATGCGCCTGGGGACAACGGCCCTTCGTCTGAATTTGGCGTAATGCCGTTCACTCCGGGCCCGGGCGATCCGTCGTGCCTGCTACGAGCGTTCGCCCTTGCGCTGCTGCACCCAGGGCCTGATCTTCTCGATCATGCGTGCTCCGATTTCACCGTGGATCTTCTCGACGGGATGAATGCCATCGAAGAAGGGGATGCGCTGCGTATCGAGCCAGGACTGGGTGCAGCCATCGGTGAACTGGATCGCCAGCTCTTCATGTGCCAGGAATGGTTCCAGGCGGAAGTGGCCTGTGGCGATGCTGTTCGTGCAGGCCTGGTGGCGAATCGTCTCTGGCCAGGCCTGCAACAGTTCGGAAAACGTCGCCTGGATCGGCATCCATGCGAGTTCGTCTGGGCTGTAGCGGGTCGTCAGTTGCTGGCCAAGCTCACGCTCGAACTGTCGTGAGAGTGCCTGGGCCTCCTCGCGGATAGAGGCTCCGTGGATGACCGGTGCCTCGGAAATATCCGGTGGGCCGACGATCAGGATATGTCGAGCCCCTGCCGAACGAAGTCTGTCAATGCTGGTGATGAGCGTGTCGGATAGCGTGGCGACCTTGCGCTGGCGCCGTTCGGCCGAGTGCAGGCGGCGATCGGAGAACACGTTAAGCAGATCGTTGCCGCCGATGAAGATCACGAACACGGCGTCTCTGACCTGCGTTGATTCGCTGCGTCGGAGATAGGCGCTTACCTGCTTGTCGAGAGCGACCTCGTTGAGCAGTTCGAAGCGCAGCCCCTCGTAGTCACCTGCAACTGCGGCACCGGCCACTGCGAAGTTCCATCCTGCGGCCATGTCCGGGGCGTTCTTTTCGGCGACGATGTCACGTGCCAGCCGCACTTCCTGCGCAAGAACCCGATCATGCAGATGCTCCTGGGAGGGCTGGCCGAGCATGGGCATCAGCAGTGGGATGGAGACCCCCTTGCGAGCTTCCCGGCTCCGGCGTGTCGAGGCGCGCCAGGCCGGTTGCAGGCCTGTGTTCATCGCATCGGCGAGGAACTCGACCGCCAGGGTGCCATTGCTGAACGACTTGCCATCGTGAGAGGCAGGGGGATGTGTCATGTGCAAGTGATGCAGTTGGGTCATGTCACGTAGCAGGGTGATCATGTTGCCCTGGTCGGACAGCGAATCACCGAAGACCACCAGCTTCGCGGCGTTTTCTTGTCGATGGGTTGCCGTGCAGGCGCAGAGCAACCCCAACAGGATCAGAGTGACAGGCATACGCATGGTAGAAACCTCCTGATGCAGAGGTTTCTACAAGAGCCACGGAGCGAGTGAGAGTATCAATCGATAATGCGTATCATTGTATTTTTTAGCGAGTGCTTTCAAAAAGGTATCGACCTGCGCTGAATCCTGTCGCAGCCGATCCGACGTGCTGGACGTGGCGAATGGGATACAGAAGGTCGTTTGCGGATGTTCGAATCCTTGCGTGCATCCAGCCCATTCGTGCTGGGTGCTGTACGAAAAGTGCCCGGGTTCGGTGAGGCTTCGTTAAGAACGGGCTGGGACGCCAGCTCGGTCGGAAGCGGCTTGCAGCTAACGCGCTCGAGCGCGGCCCGCAGGGCGAGCGAAGTGAGTAATGCTCATTTACAGCTCGCGAACTCGAATGCGAGCCCAGTCCGTTGTTCACCCGTTTCGGCGGGGCCGCCATCGCTATCGCCTGACCTTCGCTCGACGACCTTTCGTACAGAACCTGAGGGCTCTTGCCTGGTACTCGCAGCCGCCCCGGCCGCAATAGCTGCCGTCATCGTGCCGGGGGAGTGGGATCAGGCCGGTCTCCACGGCCTTGCGCACGCCTTCGAGGAAACGGGGGCTGCCCGAGGCTGACCCAGTCCGCGCTCGGGCCGTAGCTCACAGCCCGGCTTCCTGCATCCATTTCGGTCTGGGATAGCGACGATCGGATTTGCCGGCCTTGAGGATGGCTCCCGGAACATCGTGTCCGATCAGGCTGGGCAGGGTGGTTGCGGCTTCGATCAGGGCATCGAGATCGACGCCGGTATTCAGGCCCATGCGCTGGAACATGTGTACCAGGTCTTCGGTGCAGATGTTGCCACTGGCCCCCGGTGCGTAGGGGCAGCCGCCGAGGCCACCGAGCGAGGCGTCGAAGCGGTCGATGCCGGCATTCAGGGCCGCGAGGGCATTGGCCAGGCCCATGCCACGGGTGTTGTGGAAGTGCGCGGTGAATACCGCCTCGGGCCAGCGCTGCAGCGCTTCGCGGCAGATACGCTCGACCTGCGCCGGGTCGGCCATGCCGGTGGTGTCGCACAGGGTCACGCCCTGCACGCCGATCTCCAGCAGGCGCTGGATCAGTTGGTGGACGCGGGCTTCGCTGACATCGCCTTCGAACGGGCAGCCGAAGGTGGTCGACAACGATGCGTTGATGAACACGCCGCTGCCACGGCAGACCTCGATGATCTCCCGGAACTGCACCAGGGACTGTTCCGGCGTCATGCGCAGATTGGCCAGACCGTGGGTATCGCTGGCCGACATCACCAGGTTGATCTCGTCCACCGCGCACGACAGGGCGCGTTCGCAGCCCTTCACGTTGGGCACCAGTACGGTGTACTCGACGCCTTCCATGCGCTCGATGCCGCGCATCACCTCTTCGGCATCACGCAGGTTGGGGATGGCCTTGGGCGAGGTGAAAGAAGTCACTTCGACCTTGGCCAGACCGGTGCGTGAGAGTTGGTCGATCAGGGCGATCTTGTCTTCGGTCGGCACGAAGGCCGCCTCGATCTGGAAGCCGTCGCGGGTGGCGACGTCCTGGATGTACAGACGTTTGCTCATGGGGCGATCCTGAATATGTAGCGGCGTACGGGCGTGGAGTGGATGGCGCTTTATCCATCCACCATGACAGGGCGTGTTCTCAGATGATCCCGCGTTCGCGCAGGCCGGCGACCTGTTCCGCGCTCAGGCCGAGGCCGGCGAGGATGTCGTCGCTGTGTTCGCCCAGTTGCGGGCCGCCATTGCCGATGCGGCCTGGCGTGCGGCTGAGCTTGGGCAGTACGCCCGGTACCCTGAGCGGCCCGGTGCTGGTCTGTACCTGCTCGATCATCTGGCGTGCCAGGTAGTGCGGATCCTGCACGATATCGGCGGCGGTGTAGGGATAGCCAGCCGGAACGCGTGCGGCCTTGAGCGCTTCGATCACTTCGGTGCGGCCACGTTGTGCGGTCCACTCGGCGATGGCTCCGTCGATCAGTTCGGCGTGTTCGCTGCGCCCATCGTTCTGCGCCAGGCGAGGATCGTTGCCCAGGTCGTCGCGCCCGATCAGGCTCATCAGGCGCTTGTAGATGCTGTCGCCATTGCCGGCGATCAGCACGTAGGTGCCGTCGTTGCAGGGGTAGGAGTTGGAGGGCGTGATACCCGGCAGGGCGCTGCCGGCCGGCTCGCGGACGTAGCCGAAGGCATCGTATTCGGGAACCAGGCTTTCCATCATGGCGAACACCGACTCGTACAGCGCCACGTCGATCTCCTGGCCCTGGCCGCTGCGGTTGCGCTCCTGCAGGGCCAGCAGCACACCGATGACGCCGTACAGCGAGGACAGCGAATCACCGATGCTGATGCCGACGCGCACCGGCGCCTGGCCGGGGTAGCCGGAGAGGTGGCGCAGACCGCCCATGGCTTCGCCGATCACGCCAAAACCGGGCAGGTCGCGGTAGGGGCCGGTCTGACCATAGCCGGAGATGCGCAGCATGATCAGGCGCGGGTTGATCGCCCGCAACGCATCGAAGCCCAATCCCCAGCCTTCCAGCGTGCCGGGACGGAAGTTTTCCACCAGCACGTCGGCCTCGGCCACCAGGCGACGCACGATGTCCTGCGCTTCGCTCTGTTTCAGATCGAGGGTCAGCGAGCGCTTGTTGCGCGACTGCACGTGCCACCAGAGCGAAGTGCCGTCCTTGATCTTGCGCCACTTGCGCAGGGGGTCGCCTACGCCTGGTGGCTCGATCTTGATCACGTCGGCGCCGAATTCGCCGAGCAGCTTGCTGGCGAAGGGGCCGGCGATGAGTTGGCCCATCTCGATCACCTTGAACCCTTGCAGGGCCATGTTGCCGTTGTTGCTTTGAGTCATGGCTGCACCTGATTTGCCTGTGCGTTTCTCGTGGTGCGCAGAATGGCGTAGCGGCGCGGTGTCGACAATTGCTCAATGGTCAAGCTGGCCTTCGCGTACGGCGAAGTGTCATGCTGTAAACCTGCTTGGCTACGGTGATCCGGCATCGCTGCTTCGCCAGGCACGAAACGGAGAACCACCATGCGTCGTATCGATTTCGTCACCCTCAAGCTGTTCGTGGCCATTGCCGACGAGCGCAGCCTGACCCGCGCCGCCGAGCGCGAGCACCTGGCGCTGGCGGCGGTGAGCAAGCGTGTCAGCGACCTGGAAGGCCAGCTCGGCATTGCGCTGCTGTACCGTCAGCCCAAGGGGGTCGAGCTGACCCCCGCCGGCCACGCGCTGCTGCACCACGCGCGCAACATGATGGATAATCTCGAACAGCTCAATGCCGACCTCAGCGAGTTCAGTGAAGGGGTCAAGGGCCATGTGCGCATTCATGCCAACACCTCGGCGGTGATCGAGTTCCTGCCCGAGGATCTGGCCGGTTTCAGCCGTATTCACCCCCAGGTGAAGATCGATCTGGAGGAGCGGGTCAGCAGCGAGACCATCCGCGCCGTGCGCGAGGGGCTGACCGACATCGGCATCTTCGCGGGCCACGTGCCGGCCGACGACCTGCAGGTGTTCACCTACCGCCACGACCAGTTGGCGCTGGTGACGCCCCGTGAGCATCCGTTGGCCGAGCGCGACGGCCTGTTCCTGCGCGAAGCGGTGGGCTTCGATTTCATCGGCCTGCAACAGGATGCCTCGCTGCACAGCCTGCTGCAGCATTCGGCGCACAATCAGGGCATCGCCCTGCGCCTGCGCATCCAGGTGCGCAGCTTCGAAGCCATCTGCCGGATGATCCACACCGGAATGGGGGTTGGCGTGCTGCCGGAGCTGGCTGTGCGCACCTACCTGCCGGCGCTCGATGTGCGAGTGATCCCGCTGCACGACCCCTGGGCCAGGCGCGAACTCAAGGTGGCGGTGCGCAATCTGGACAACCTTTCGCTGACCGCGAAGCAGATGCTCGATCACCTGCGTAACAGCTCGTCGACAGAGGATGTTTCTGCGCTGCCTTCGTGAATGCCGAAGGCTCGGTTGTTCAAATATGAATTTCAGCCCAGGGTAGGGCGGAGTAGAGTCCGGGCCAATCGACGGGTATCCGCCCTCGACGCTCAGACAAAAACAACAGGAGCTCTCCATGAAGTTCTCTTTCGTCCGTCGTGGCCTGGCTGGCGTGCTCGCCGGTTGCGCACTGCTTGGCGCGCTTTCGGCGCATGCCGCCGATCCGATTCTGATCAAGTTCTCCCATATCACCGCCGACAGCACGCCGAAGGGACAGGGCGCGCTGCTGTTCAAGAAGCTGGTGGACGAGCGCCTGGCCGGCAAGGTCAAGGTCGACGTCTATTCCAACTCTTCGCTCTATGGCGATGGCAAGGAAATGGAAGCGCTGCTGCTCAATGAGGTGCAGATGCTGGCACCGGCACCGTCCAAGCTGGAGCAGTACACCAAGCAGCTGCAGCTGTTCGACATGATGTTCCTGTTCGACGACGTCGCCGCCGCACAGCGCTTCCAGGCTTCGGACAAGGGCAAGGCATTGCTCAAGTCGATGGAGAGCAAGGGCATCACCGGTCTTGCCTACTGGCTCAACGGCATGCGCCAGCTGACCTCCAACAAGCCCCTGCACGAGCCGGCCGATGCCCGTGGGCTGAAGTTCCGCGTGCAGCCTTCCGACCTGCAGGCAGCGCAGTACAGTGCCCTGCGTGCGGTGCCGCGCAAGATGAGCTTCGCCGAGATCTACCAGGGCCTGCAGACCGGTGTGGTCAATGCCCAGGACAACCCCTGGTCGAACATCCACTCGCAGAAGTACTTCGAGGTGCAGAAGTACATGACCGAGTCCAACCATGCCATCGGCAACTATGTGCTGATCACCAATACCCGGTTCTGGAATGGCCTGCCGGCCGACATCCGCAGTGAGCTGGAGCAGATAGTCGATGAGGTCACGGTCGAGGTGAACAAGCAGGCCGAAGCGTTGAATGCACAAGCCCGCCAGGCGATTCTCGACAGCGGCAAGAGCGAGATCATCACCCTCACGCCCGAGCAGCGTGCGGCCTGGCGTGACGCCGTGCGTCCGGCCTGGAAGAAGTTCGAGGCCGACATCGGTGCGGACGTGATCGAGGCTGCACAGGCCGCCAACCAGCATTGAGCCCCTGGAACCATACCGGGCCACGCACCCGGGGTGGTTCTTCATTCGCCGTCGCCTAAGACGGCGTTTGCCAATGACGAATATCGCGCCCTTGCAGGCTCGGTTAGATTCGTCCGACTCCGATAGCCTGTCCAACGCCTCGCGAGAGAGCCTGGCAGGGCGAAACAGGGGAAGAACGGACTGGGGTCGCACGTGCGATCACCCGTCGTGAACGACTGTCCCCATGCCGCCTGACTCACGCGCAGCAGGCTTTGGGCAGGCCATACAACAACAACGCCTGGAGATGCCCATGAACGCCTTGCGGCGCGTCTGGGAGCGCTTCGAGGAAGGCTTCATCGCCTTTCTCCTGGCGGCCATGACGCTGATCACTTTCGTCTATGTGATCCTCAACAACTTCTACACCCTGTTCTATTGGCTGGGTGACCATTTCGATGGCAACGAAACCCTGCTCGGCATCGGTGACGCCATTCTCGACATGGCCCAGGCCATGACCTGGAGCAACGCCCTGACCAAAGCCCTGTTCGGCTGGCTGATCTTCTTCGGTCTGGCCTATGGCGTGCGCACCGCCGGCCACATTGGCGTCGACGCCCTGGTCAAGCTCGCTCCGCGCCACATTCAGCGCGTGATCGGCATCATCGCCTGCTCGGCATGCCTGGGCTACGCCGGTCTGATCGCCGTCGGCAGCTATGACTGGGTGCGCACCCTGTTCATCGCCGGCATCGGCGCCGAAGACCTCGGCCATTACGGCATCCAGCAATGGCACATCGGCATGATCGTGCCGTTCGGCTACGCCATGGTGTTCATTCGTTTCCTGGAAATCCTCGTGCGCATCCTGCGCAACGAACAGACCGGCCTGGGGCTGGCTGACGAGGCCGCGGACGCCCTCAAGATCAATGAGCACGAGGAGGCCAAACAATGACCGTGCTGTTCCTCTTCCTGCTGCTGTTCCTGCTGATGTTCATCGGCGTGCCGATCGCTGCGTCGCTCGGCCTGGCCGGCTCGATCACCATCATGCTGTTCAGCCCCGACTCGGTTCGCTCGCTGGCGATCAAGCTGTTCGAGACCTCCGAGCACTACACCCTGCTGGCGATCCCGTTCTTCCTGCTGTCCGGTGCCTTCATGACCACCGGCGGCGTGGCCAGGCGCCTGATCGACTTCGCCAACGCCTGTGTCGGCCACATCCGTGGCGGCCTGGCCATTGGCGCGGTGCTGGCGTGCATGCTGTTCGCCGCACTGTCCGGCTCCTCGCCGGCCACCGTGGCAGCCGTGGGCTCCATCGCCATCGCCGGCATGGTGCGCTCCGGTTATCCGCAGGCCTTCGGTGCCGGCATCGTGTGCAACGCCGGTACCCTGGGCATCCTGATCCCGCCGTCGATCGTGATGGTGGTGTACGCCGCCGCCACCGAGCAGTCGGTCGGCAAGCTGTTCATGGCAGGCGTGATTCCCGGCCTGCTGCTCGGCCTGGTGCTGATGGTGGCGATCTACATCGTCGCGCGCATCAAGAAGCTGCCGGCCCTGCCGCGCGCCAGCTTGCGCGAGTGGCTGCGCGCCGCCCGCGAGGCGATCTGGGGCCTGCTGCTGATGGTGATCATCCTCGGCGGCATCTACACCGGCATGTTCACCCCGACCGAGGCAGCCGCCGTGGCAGCGGTGTACGCGGCCTTCGTCGCCCTGTTCGTGTACAAGGATCTGACCATCCGCGAATGCCCGAAGGTGCTGCTGGAGTCCGGCAAGCTGACCATCATGCTGATGTTCATCATCGCCAACGCCATGCTCTTCGCCCACGTGCTGACCACCGAGCAGATCCCGCAGACCATCACCGCCTGGGTGGTGGATCTGGGCCTGCAACCCTGGCAGTTCCTGCTGGTGGTGAACATCGTGCTGCTGGTGGCCGGTGCCTTCATGGAACCGTCGGCGATCATCCTGATCCTGGCGCCGATCCTGTTCCCCATCGCCGTGCAACTGGGCATCGACCCGATCCACCTGGGCATCATCATGGTGGTGAACATGGAAATCGGTCTGATCACGCCGCCCGTGGGCCTTAACCTGTTCGTCACCTCGGCAGTGACCGGGATGCCGCTGACCGCGGTGATCCGCGCCGCCATGCCGTGGCTGATGCTGCTGCTCAGCTTCCTGGTGATCATCACCTATGTGCCCGCCGTGTCCCTGGCACTGCCGAACTGGCTGGGGATGAGCTAGGAACCGCCTATACCGCGTCTACCTCTCGCCCGGCTTCGTGCCGGGCTTTTTTGCTCCTTCGCCTCGTGCGCAACGGTGCATATCGCTTGCGGGCTGGGTGCATTGCATTGTCTGGGCTGGCGCGGGATCGGGCCTCGAGACCATGGTCTTACACCGGTAAGACCATGGTCGAATGGCCTCACGAAGGGGCGGGGGATACAAAAGGCAGCATAGAAAAACAACTACCGGAGAGGTTTCCCCGATGAGTGCTGCGTCCCTGTATCCCGTGCGTCCCGAGGTGGCTGCCCGAACCCTGACCGACGAGGCCACCTACAAGGCCATGTACCAGCAGTCGGTGGTCAACCCCGAAGGCTTCTGGCGCGAGCAAGGCAAGCGCATCGACTGGATCAAGCCCTACACCAAGGTCAAGCAGACCTCCTTCGACGACCACCACGTGGACATCAAGTGGTACGCCGATGGCACCCTGAACGTCTCCTACAACTGCCTGGACCGTCATCTGGAAGAGCGCGGCGATCAGATCGCGATCATCTGGGAAGGCGACGATCCGTCCGAGCACAAGGAAATCACCTATCGCGAACTGCACGAGCAGGTCTGCAAGTTCGCCAACGCCCTGCGTGGCCAGGACATTCACCGTGGTGACGTGGTCACCATCTACATGCCGATGATCCCCGAAGCGGCGGTGGCCATGCTGGCCTGTGCCCGTATCGGCGCGATCCACTCGGTGGTGTTCGGCGGCTTCTCGCCGGAGGCACTGGCCGGTCGCATCATCGACTGCAAGTCCAAGGTGGTGATCACCGCCGACGAAGGCGTGCGCGGTGGCAAGAAGGTACCGCTGAAGGCCAACGTCGATGACGCGCTGACCAACCCGGAAACCAACAGCGTGCAGAAGATCATCGTGGTCAACCGCACCGGTGGCGAGATCAAGTGGAACCAGCACCGCGACATCTGGTACGAAGACCTGATGAAGGTCGCCGGCAGTGTCTGCGCGCCGAAGGAAATGGGCGCCGAGGAAGCGCTGTTCATCCTCTACACCTCCGGCTCCACCGGCAAGCCCAAGGGCGTGCTGCACACCACCGGTGGCTACCTGACCTACGCTTCGCTGACCCATGAGCGCGTGTTCGACTATCGCCCGGGTGAGGTCTTCTGGTGCACCGCCGACATCGGCTGGGTCACCGGCCACACCTACCTGATCTACGGACCGCTGGCCAACGGCGCCACCACCGTGATGTTCGAGGGCGTGCCGAACTACCCGGACGTCACCCGTGTCGCCAAGATCGTCGACAAGCACAAGGTCAACATCCTCTACACCGCACCGACCGCCATTCGCGCCATGATGGCCGAGGGCAAGGCTGCCGTGGCCGGCGCCGACGGCTCCAGCCTGCGCCTGCTGGGTTCGGTCGGTGAGCCGATCAACCCGGAAGCCTGGCAGTGGTACTACGAGAATGTCGGTCAGAGCCGCTGCCCGATCGTCGACACCTGGTGGCAGACCGAAACCGGCGCCTGCCTGATGACCCCGCTGCCGGGTGCTCACCCGATGAAGCCGGGCTCCGCTGCCCGTCCGTTCTTCGGCGTGCAGCCGGCGCTGGTGGACAACCTGGGCAACATCATCGAAGGGCCGGCCGAAGGCAACCTGGTGATCATCGACTCCTGGCCGGGTCAGGCGCGTACCCTGTTCGGCGACCACGACCGCTTCGTCGACACCTACTTCAAGACCTTCAAGGGCATGTACTTCACCGGTGACGGTGCGCGCCGCGACGAAGACGGCTACTGGTGGATCACCGGTCGCGTCGACGACGTGCTCAACGTCTCCGGCCACCGCATGGGTACCGCCGAGATCGAGAGCGCCATGGTCGCCCACCCGAAAGTGGCCGAGGCTGCGGTAGTGGGTGTACCGCACGACATCAAGGGACAGGGCATCTATGTCTACGTCACCCTGAATGCCGGCGAGGAAACTTCCGAGCAACTGCGTCAGGAACTGCGCAACTGGGTGCGCAAGGAAATCGGCCCGATCGCCACACCGGACGTGATCCAGTGGGCACCGGGGCTGCCGAAGACCCGTTCGGGCAAGATCATGCGCCGTATCCTGCGCAAGATCGCCACCGCCGAATACGATGCACTCGGCGACATCTCCACGCTGGCCGATCCTGGCGTGGTGCAGCACCTCATCGATACGCATCGTCAGATGCAAGCCGCCTGCGCCTGATTCGGCAACGGTAATGAAAAGCCCCGCCCGGCCACGAGCCCGGCGGGGCTTTTTGTTTGTGTGCATGTTCGGGCTGCAACGTCGGTGTTCCCGCTGGACACTGCACCGGCTTTCTCGCGCAAGCGGGTTCATCCGCTAATCCGGCGGCCAACACGATGCCGAGGTTGCTGCGCAGATCCTGCGGACAAAACAAAACCGGGGCAGGCCCGCAAAGGCCTGCCCCGGTTCCGGTCCTGCCGAGGTCGGGGCGATCAGAGTGCGCCGAAGACCTTCTTCGCCAGGCTGGTGGCGGCTGCGGCCGGGTTTTCGCGGATGCTGGCTTCCTGCTTGGCGATCATCTCGAACAGACCGTCGAGCGCCTGCTCGGTCACGTAACCTTCCACGGTGCTGCTCTTGGCATCGACCACGCCGAAACTGGCGGCCTGGCCGGCGAAGGCGTTGTACTGCTGGGCCAGGCCGACCTGGTCGGTGGCCTGCTTGACGATGGGCAGGAACTTGGCGCGGATCTGCTCGCGGCTGCTCTTGTTCAGGTACTGGGTCGCCGAATCCTGCGGGCCGCCGAGAATTGCCTTGGCATCGGCCACGGTCATCTTCTTCACGGCGTCGACCAGCAGTGCCTGGGCCTGTGGTACGGCGGCCTCGGCTGCCTTGTTCATGCTCGCTTCGAGCTGGTCGACCTGGGCGCCCATGCCCATCATCTTCATGGTCTTGGCGGCTTTGCCGAGTTTGCCTGGCAGTTCGATGCGCACGTCCGGGTTGTTGCTGAAACCGCCGGGCGCGCCCAGTTGCCTGACGGCCACCTGGGCGCCCTGGATCAGCGCGTCCTTGAGGCCGCCGCTGGCGTCCTGCTGGCTCAGGTCGGAGAGGGAAAGGGCGAAGGCATTGGCCGAGAGCAGCAGGCCGGCGGCGAGCGTGGTGAGGCGCAGCATGGTGATGTTCCTTGCATCGGGAGAAGTAGCGTCAGCTTAACGGAGTCTGCGGCACTGGCAAGCCAGCCGATGGGCGTGGATGGGCAGCGCGCACGGCTATGGCTATGATCGGAGCCATGAATCTTCCCGTGCGAAATCCCTGCCCACCGGGCGCCTGCGATTGCCAGCGTGACGAACTGCTGGACAGCTCGGGCGCGGACACGCGCATTCTGCTGCTCACTCGTCAGGAGGAGCAGCGTCTGCTCGAACGCCTGGAGAACCTGCAGAGTCTGGATGATCTCCAGCGCATGCAGCAGCGCATGTACGAGCAACTGGGCATTCGCCTGCACATCGAGCCGGCGCATGGCGAGGTGCGCAGCATGCGCGGCATTCACATGCAGTTCGATGCGCATCCGGGACTGTGCCGCAAGACGCGGCAGAGCATTCCGGCGGCGATCCGCCGGGCCATGGAGAAGAGACCGGAAATCGCCTGGCGCCTGCTCGACGCCAACGATCTGTTCAGCGCCCTCTGAGCGCTCACCCCTGCCTGGCCTTGTGCACGGCCAGGCGATAGGCCTCGAGCAGTTCCTGCAACAGCAGGCTGGCCATCTCCGATTGCGCCTGACTCGGCTGGCTCCTGAGCAGTCTGCCCAGGCGAGCGGCCTGGTATTCGGCGGTTGCCTGGTGCTGACAGGGCTCATCACGCCGGGGCGGGGCCAGGGCAGTGATCGGGCGGGGCAAGGCATGGCGTCTCACGAGCTTCGCTGGCAGCGCAGCAGGGCCTTTGCAGGTCATCGTTCTCGTTCTCCTGGCGGGGCCTCGAAGAGCAGGCTGATGCCTTCGCGCTCCTTACTGATCAGTCTTTGCCGCATGTGTTCGATCAACTGACGGGCCGTCGAGGTGATCCCTTTGTGCGGAGGCGTCAGGGCATGCAGGATCATCGGGCTTGGTTGCTCGCCCAGGCAGGCGCGTTGCAGGCGCTGCTCGACCAGGTCATCACGGCAGGCATAGAGCGGCACGCACGCCAGGCCAAGCCCGGTGCGTGCTGCCTTGAGCAGGGTATTGGTATTGTCGGCCTGGAGCGCCGGCTGATGGATTTCGCGCAGACCAGGCTGCAGCTTCCAGGGTTGCGGCAGGGTGCTGGTACCAAGCGTCAGCAGGTGCTGATCGCTCACTTCGTCCAGGTGCTTCGGATTGCCAAGGCGGGTCAGCAAGGCCGGCGTGCCGACGATCACCATGGTCAGTTCGGCCAGTGGCCGGGCCACCAGGGTGCTGCTGTCGGTGGGCACTTCGTCGAGGCTCAATGCCAGATCCAGGCGTTGGGCGGCGAGATCCAGCGAGCCGTCTTCCAGGGTCAGCGCGAACTGAACCCTGGGGTGACTGCGCTGGAAGCTGGCCATGGTGTTGAGCGTCCACTCCGACAGTGAACTGGGGGCCGCCAGGCGGATCAGGCCGCTGGCCGTGTTGCTGGTCTCCAGCGCGCAGAGCAGCGCCGCTTCCATCGCGTTGATCATGTCCAGGGCGTGACGATAGATCTGCTCGCCGATGGTGGTCATGGCAAACAGACGGGTGTTGCGATTGAGCAGTTGCACGTTGAGTGCCCGTTCCAACTGGGCGATGCGTCGGCTCAGGCTGGACTTGGCCACACCGGTGCGGTCGGCCGCTCCGGAGAAGCTGCCTGCATCGACCACCTGCACGTACCAATAGAGATCACCCAGCATCCTGGCGGCCATGCTGGTCTGCAGTTGCTGTTTTTGGTACGTAGTGTTCGAACCTTGAGAACGATCATTCATTCGGCTTCCCCTGGCAATACGCTATCTTATGCACCGCTCCGAACAGGGACTTTTGCTGGAGCGGACGGAGGTTTTGCCTGGGGGGATTTCTACCGGTTCCCTCGTACCTGGAAGGGGAACTTGTAGTCATGTTCGCGAGCAAAGAGGCCGCTCAGAGTCCCTTGATTCTGGTCATCGATGACATGCCGGAAGCGTTGCAGACGCTACTGCAGCAGATCCGCGCCCAGGGCTGGCGACTGTCGCTGGCCAGCGAGGCCCGACAGGGGTTGCAGCGTGCCCTGGCCCTGCGTCCCGACCTCATCGTGCTCGACGTGCGCATGCCGCAGATGGATGGCTTCACGCTCTGCCGCCTGCTGCGCGAGGCACCGGCCACACGCGATACGCCGATCATCTTCCTGACGTCCGCCGGCTCCCTCGAAGAGCGCCTGGAGGGCCTGGGCATTGGTGGTGTCGACTACGTGCTCAAGCCTTTCGAACCCGTCGAGGTCATGGCGCGCATTCGCATTCACCTGCAGCTGTCGCGTACAGGACAGCCACAGGGGGCGATCGACAATCCGCTGGAACCGGTGGATGAAGAGGTAGTGATTCTGCAGGCTGCGATGCGTCTGATCGCGCAGAACCTGGCGGATCTGCCTTCGCTGGCCGAGATCGCCCGCAAGGTCGGCACTCATGACAAGCGTCTTTCCGCGATCTTCCGTCAGCATCTGCAAACCACGGTCTTCGCCTATATTCGCGAAGCGCGCCTGCGCAAGGGCCAGGAGCTGCTGGCTGGCAGTGGCATGAGCGTGCAGGACATCGCCGAGCTGATCGGCTTTCGCAGTGCCTGCAACTTCACCACGGCGTTCCGTGAGCGTCAGGGCATGACCCCCAGCCAGTACCGTCAGCAGATGCGAGAGCCGAGTTGAGCGGGGCTCTGTACCGCTGGAACGTTTGCCTGCTGCTGTCGCTGGTGCTGATGCAGCAGGTGCTGGCGGCAGAGAGCAGGCCGGCCTGTCACCTCGAAGGTGAGGTGCCGATCCAGGTGCTGGAGGACGCCTCCCGCGAACTTGGCGTGGAACAGGTGCTGGCTGCGGACGAACAGCATTTCTGGAGCCTGCCGCCAGGCTCCTTTCCTATCGAATTCAGTCATTCCGCATTCTGGCTGCGTTTTTCTCTGAGTGCACCGCCCGCTGCTTCCTGTTCGAACTGGTTGAGCGTGGGCGAGCCTCGCCTCAATAACGTGCAGGTATACGTGCTGCGTGGTGGCGAGATGATCCGCATGCAGGCCGGGCGCGACTATCCGATCGAACGATGGCCAACCCGCACGCGTACGCCTCTGTTTCCATTGCTGCTGGAGGAGGGGGAACGGGTTCAGGTGCTGGTCCGCGTGGCCAGTCGCGGGGTGTTGATGATCCAGCCGCATCTGTGGGCCGAGCTGGAGTTGTTGCAGGCCAGCCCGGATCTGTACATGGCGGACGGCCTGGTGTTCGGCATCGTGCTGCTGATCGTGCCGTTCAGCCTGATCGTTGGCGTGCAGATTCGCTCCTCGTTGCTGGTGATCAACGCCATGGCGATTCTCGCCTACGTCATGCTGGCCTGTGTCGCCAACGGTTACCTGTTCTATCTGCCGAAGATGCTGCCCTACAGCAGCGAGGTCAGCAGCCTGATGGGCTGTACGGCGCTCATGCTGTTCATGGCCTATCTGCACGTGCTGTTCAAGGTGAGGCAGATGTCCCGCTTCTGGCGCGCTCTGCTGGCGATCAGTGCGCTGCTGCTCGGTGGCTTGCTGCTATCTGGCGTCCTGCTCGATTACACCGCTACCCGCAGCCTGTTCAGCGAGCTGCGCTGGATCTTTTACATTCTGGTGCCGCTGCTCTGCCTGGCCTCCTGGCACAGCGGCCTGCGACCGAGCTGGCTGGCCTGGTCGCTGAGCGGTTTCTTCACGTTGCAGGCACTGTCACGTTATGTCTTTGATATCAACGATGCCGCCTGGCAGTACGGCGAGGACTACCTGGGGCTGGCCTCCAGCCTGCCGGGCGTGTTGCTGCTGGTCTGCACCCTGATCATGGAGTTCGCTCACAGCCGGCGTCGTGAGCGGCATGCGCTGGCCGAACTGGATTCCCAGCAGAAGGCGGAGCAGGAGCGTCTGGAAATCACCGTGGCACGGCGTACCGAGCAGTTGCGCGAATCCCTGCGTGCGCGTAGTTCGCTGTTGGCGCGCATCACTCATGACCTGCGCTCGCCACTGTCTGGCATCATCGACTATGCCCGTCTGCTGCGTACCGAGACCCGTCAGGATTATCCGCAGAAGATCGAACGCAACGCGCGTCGCCAGCTGGAGCTGATCGACGAACTGCTGGAGTTCTCGCGCAGTGAATTGCAACAGCAGGAACTGGTGTTGGCGCCTGGCTACCTGTACGGCTTTCTGGGCGAGATCGAGGACGAGGCGCGCTTCTTCGCTCAGCGCCAGGGCAATCAGTTGCACTGCCGCTTCGGTGTCGATCTGCCGCTTCTGGTGCAGGCCGATTTCCGCCGCCTGCGGCGGATTTTGGTCAATCTGCTGGCCAATGCCGGCAAGTTCACCCATCAGGGACGGATCGATTTCAGCGTCAGCCTGGTCAGGGCCGAAGCTGATGAAGTGGAGTTGTCTTTCAGCGTCAGCGATACCGGCATCGGTATTCATCCGGAAGATCGTGAGCATTTGCTGCAGCCCTTCAGCCGCGGGCGCAATGCCAGGCGCTACGAGGGCAGCGGTCTGGGGTTGTCGATCGTCAATCAACTCCTGGAGCAGATGGGTAGCGAGTTGCTGATCGATACGCGACCGGGACACGGCAGCTGCTTCTCCTTCCTCCTGCTGCTGGCGACTGCCGATGAACACGAACTCGACGTGGTGATGGAAGAGAGCCGCGGCATTGCCATCCGTGGCGAAGACCGCCGCGTGCTGATCGTCGACGATACCGGGCAGAACCGCGAAAGCATCAGCGATCTGCTCGGTGGCTATGGCTTCGATACCTTCGTCGCCGAGGATGGCGCGCAGGCCCTGCTGGCGCTCGAAGAGACGACCTTCGACCTGTTGATCACCGATCAGATGATGCCGGTGATCGACGGCTGGCAGTTGCTGTCGGCGGTTCGCACTTCCTATCCGGCGCTGCCGGTGTTGCTGTACTCCGCGGCGCCGCCTCTGCGCCCCGCATCCTGCAGCCCGGCCTTGGCCTTCGACGCCGCGCTGCTGAAACCTGCCGATGGCGGCGAGTTGCTCGAGCAGATAGCCAGGTTGCTGGACACGGCATGATGCGTCTGGCGCTGCTGTTCGTCCTGCTGGTTGTCAGTGAGATGGCCGTAGCCACGGTATGTGTCGATCAACCGCCCGCGCGTCTCGAGCACCTGGCGGCGTTCGAGGATCGTGGCGCGCAATTGCGCCTGGAGCAGATTCTGGCTTTGCCGGATCAGGCTTTCAGCAACCTCGAACAGGGCTACCTGTTTGCCAATTACACCCATTCTGCGTACTGGGTGCGTTTCTCTCTGGCCGATGTGGCGAGCCGCGATTGCATGCGCTGGCTGACGGTGGGCGACCCGCGCCTGAACGACATTCAAGTGTTCATCCAGCGCGCTGGCCAATGGCAGCGCATGCATGCCGGCAGTGCCTATCCCGCCGAGGAGTGGCCGATACTGGCGCGCCAGCCGAGTTTTCCCCTGTATGCCGAAGACGACGGCAGCGTGTTGATTCGCGCGACGAGCCGCTCGGCGCTGATCGTCGAACCGATCCTCTGGTCGGGGCAGGCGATGCTCATACAGCGTCAGATCAGTGCGCTGGTCGATGGCCTGAGCCTGGGGATCGTGTTGCTGGTGGTGCCTTTCAGCCTGATCGTGGGCGGCATCATGCGCTCGCCCTTGTTGCTCGCGCACGCGGCAACCGTGCTCAGCTACATCGTCGTGACCTGTGTGCTGAACGGTTATCTGACCCACTGGCCGGCGTTGCTGCCGTGGAGCGACGTGATCCGTTCCCTGGTCAGCGTGATCAGCTTCGCCTGCTTCCTGGGCTACGCCCGCGTGCTGCTGCAGGTGCGTTATCTGCCGCGCTACTGGGGGTTGTTGTATGGCGTTCTGCTTGTTCTGTTCATCGCCAGCCACCTGTGGACGCTCTTGCTCGATCATGCGCAGGGCGGCGCCTTCACCGATCTGCTCAGACGCTTCACCGTCTATCTGCTGATGCCGCTGACCCTGCTGGTCGCCTGGTATCGCGGGGTATCGCTGATCTGGATGGCCTGGGCCGTACCGCTGCTGTATCTGCTGCAGTTCTTCATGCGCTACGTGTTGCAGGCCGATCAGGTGATCTGGCAGTCGCGCCAGGATTTTTTCAGCCTCTCCTCCATCATCCCGGGGGTGGTGATGCTGACCTGTACGCTGCTCACCGAGCTTTACCGCAGCCGCAAGCGAGCGATGCGGGCCCGCAGCGAACTGGAGGATCTGCGTCAGGCGGAGCAGGGCCGTCTGGAGGGCATGGTGCAACGCCGTACCGGGCAGTTGAGCGAGTCCTTGCGAGCGCGGGGGGCCATGCTGGCGCGCATCAGCCATGACTTGCGCACGCCGTTGCTGGATATCGTCGAGTACGCCCAGCGCCTGGTGGCCGAGAGTCGCCATGACTATCCACGACGGATCGAGCGCAGTGCTCACCGCCAACTGGCACTGATCGACGAGTTGCTGGAGTTCTCCCACAGCGAGCAGCCACAGCATGAGGTGCCGGGGGATCTGCACCTGTTCCTGCGGGCGATCGCGGAGGAGGTGGAGCCGCTGGCTCGGCGCCATGCCAACGATTTTGAGTTGTACCTGGCGACAGACGTACCGCAGCAGGTGAGTGCCGATTTCCGGCGCTTGCGCACGGTGTTGCTGAATTTGCTGGGCAATGCCGCCAAGTTCACCCGTGGCGGTCGCATCCAGCTGCATGTGAGCTGCCAGCCGCGTGGTGTCGCTGCGCTAAGCCTGCAACTGCAGGTGGAGGATACGGGGCCGGGCATTCACCCTGACGATCAACAGCGCCTGCTGCAACCTTTCGAGCGAGGAGCCGGCGTCGAGGCAGTCGAGGGCAGTGGCCTTGGTCTGGCCATTGTCACCCAGGCGTTGCAGGCCATGGACAGTGCGCTGCGGGTAGAGAGCGACGGCGTGTCGGGTAGCCGCTTCAGCTTCGAGCTGAACCTGGCGCTGCCTGGCGAGCGAGCGGGGGCTCTGGCATGAGGCGTCTGCGGCCGTGCTGGCCCGGCCTGCTGGCGTTGCTCGGCAGCACGGCGCTGGCGCAGGTGGCCACCGAGGAGCCGGGGTTGCTGCAGCTCGATGACCTCAGCGTCAATGCCCGCCAGCGCCCGGAGAAGGCTGGCGACGTACCCATCGCAATCAGCGTGATCGAGGGGCGGCAACTCGACGAGGCGGGGCTGACGCGCGCCAGCGAGCTACCGGAGCGAGTGCCATCCCTGTCGCTGGCTGCACCCAATGCACGGCAGGCCGGCTACGCCATACGCGGGCTGGGTTCGAGCGGCTACAACGATGGACTCGACGGCAGTGTCGGCGTGTTCGTCGACGGTGTTTACCTGGGGCGGCCGGGCATGTCGGTCGGCACGCTCTTCGACCTTGAGCGCGTCGAGGTGCTGCGTGGTCCGCAGGGCACCCTGTATGGCAAGAACAGCACCGCCGGCACGCTGAACTTCTACAGTCGCCTGCCCACCTTCCAGCCCGAGGCCCGCGGCGAGGTGACGATGGGCGAGGCGGGCCTGCGCCGGTATCGCGGGGTACTGTCCGGCGAACTGGTGGAGGGCGTACTGGCAGGACGGTTGTCCGGCTACGACAGCCAGCGGGAAGCGGCTGTCGACAATCTTCATCCAGGCGTTTCATCGCGTGAGCGTGACGAGCAGGGGCTGCGCGGCCAGTTGCTGTGGCAGCCGGACGAGCGTTTCAGTGCACGGCTGATTCTCGATCACGACCAGCGCCGCGAAAATGTCGCCCTGGCTGCCAGCAACTACAGCCAGGCGACCGTGCAACGCAGCGCCTATGTGGGGTATGCACTGCCGCCAATCGACCCCTACGCCCGCGAGGTCGATCATGACCGGGAAAGTCTTGCCGATGTGCGCCAGAACGGTATTTCGCTGGCGTTGAACCGCCACTGGGACGACGGCACCACGCTGACCAGCATCAGCGCCTACCGCGATTGGCGTTACGACACCCGGCTGGACGCCGACGGCACCGGCCTGGCGGTCGCAGCCGGCAGCGCCGAGCTGGATCACTGGCAGTTCAGCCAGGAACTGCGCCTGGCCGGTTCGCCCCATGAGCGGCTGGACTACGTGGCGGGGCTCTACTACCTGAGGCAGAACCTGGTGCGCGACATCGGCGTGGGCTTCGGTGGCGATGCGGCGGCGTTCTTCCTGGGTGATCGGCCCGAGCTGAACCAGCCGCCGTTCGGCTCCCTGCCGCCGAGCGTCATCCCGGCGTCCTTGCTCGAAGGCGCCCGGCAACACCTCGACAGCGAGCAGCGCAGCGAGAGTCGCGCCCTGTTCGGTCAACTGACCTGGCACCTTACGCCGCGCCTGGCAGTCACTCCGGGCCTGCGCTACACCCATGAACGCAAGCGCGCCTGGCTGTCGCGAACGGTCTCCAACCTGGCGCCGCTGGTGTCCAACCCGCTCGACCCGCTGGATCCCTTGTGGCAGTGGGGCGGCCTGCTGCTGCGCCAGGTGGCCCTGGGTGGGGACTACTATCGACGCGACGCCATCGACGAGCACAACCTGTCCGGCCACCTGAGCATCAGCTACCGCTTCAACGATGACCTGCTCGGCTACGCGAGTTGGTCGCGTGGCTACAAGGCCGGGGGCATCAACCTCGATGTGACCAGTCGCTATGCACAACCCACCTTCGCAGCCGAGCGGGCCACGTCGCTGGAGGTCGGCCTCAAGCAATGGTTGTGGAACGAGCGCGCCTGGCTGGACCTTGCGCTGTACCAGACCGACGTCGACGACTACCAGGCTCTGACCAACAGCCCACCGGCCGATGCGTTCTCCCCGCCGCTGCGCGACAACCTGATCAACGTCGGCCAGGTTCGTCTGCGTGGTGTCGAGCTGGACGGCCGTCTGCGCGCCAGCGAACAGCTCGAACTGCGACTGGGCGTCGCTTACAGCGACGCCCGCTACCGGGATTTCGCCAACGCGCCCTGTGCACCGCAAAGCCAGAGCTGGACTTGTGATCTGAGCGGGCAGCGGCTGTTCAATGCGCCGCGCTGGGGGATCACTGCGGGTCTCGATTATCGCCAGCCGCTGGAGCAGGGCCTGGCCGTCTTCGCGGGGCTCGATTACAGCTTGCGCAGTGCGTCGCAGGGCACCCTGGAAGGTGGTGCCGGGAGCCAGCAGCCGACTTATGCGCTCACCCATCTGCGCTTCGGTCTTGGCCACCGCGATGGCAGTTGGGAACTTGAGCTATGGGTTCGCAATCTGTTTGACAGGCAGTACATCACCGCCGTGCGTGGCCAGCTCGGTTCTGGCGATTACGGGGTGGTGGTCGGCGAGTCCAGGCAGCTCGGTAGCACGCTGAGAGTGGCCTACTGAGTCGCCTCGCGCAGGTGCTGCGGCAAAAACTCGAATCCCGCCTTTTTCGCTTTCAACCTACTGTTTTAAAAGCACTTTTCACGAGTCAGTGATTGACCTCGATCTTTGCCGGAGAGGATCGGGGTTGCGCACGCAGCAACGTTACTTCCCGCTCCGCTGCCTTGTTCGCGGAGTCCCCATCGCGAAACTTGCGCCCTCATTTGGGAGCTGTGGATTCGCCCACCGATTCGTCGTTCGCCTCGAACGAGAATGTCGAGAGCATGACGTGCCTGGCACGCTGAACGACTGAGTCGCCAAGGTTGGCGAATCCCTTGGGCGCACTGCGCTGGGGGAGAGTTGCATGTTGTCGACACCGAAGCATCGGTCGTGGCTGCTTGGCTGCGCACTATTGGGGGCGGGGTTGTTGCCGCTGGCGGCGCAGGCCAGTCTGGGCATCAGCAAGACGCGGGCACCCGGCTTTGCCGACCCGGTCTACGTCGGCGATACCGACGGCTTTCTCATCCAGCTGACCAACAACTTCAATGACAGCGACATCACCGATGTCGCCTTCACCGACAACATGCCGGCCGGTTTCCGCGTGGCGGGGGCGGGGGTCGTTTCCGCCACCTGTGCCGATGGCAATGGCAACCCGGTGCCTTTCGTCGGCAGCGTCACTGCGCCGCCAGGCAGCAACAGCATCAGTCTCAGCGGTGGCGTGATTCCTCGCGCGGCGCCGGCACTCAGGCCGGACGTTGCGAGATCGTCGTCCAGGTCACCTCCAGCACCTCTGGTAGCGGCAACAACGTCATCCCCGCCAATGCCGTCAGCGGTACCTACAACGGCAGCACGGTGCGCAACGCCGACCCGGCGCAGCAGTCGCTCAACTTCCTCGCCCTGGCCGCGCCGACCATCAGCAAGAGCTTCGCCGCCGGCACCATCGTCAAACAGGATCAGGCCACTCGCCTGAGCATCGTCATCCGCAACAACGCCTCCCAGCCGTTGCCGCTGAACGATGCCGGTGACAGCCCGGCCTTCGCCATTCGCGACCGTCTCGGTGACTACGGCCTGCGGGTCGCGCCAGCGCCCGATGCGCAGATCAGTTGCGGCGCCACCCCGCCGAGCTTCACTCCGGCGGCCGGTGCCACCGAGATCAGCGCGGTCGGCGGCGTGGTGCCAGCCAACGGCACCTGCACCCTGAGCGTGATGGTGGTGGCCGATGGTTCGGCCAGCGCCTACTCGATGGGCCTGACCAACGTCATCAACCGCACCACCGATTTCGGCAACAAGCGTGGCCTGGTGCCGCCGAGCAACGCCAGCGCCAACCTCACCGTCACCGCGCCGCTGCGTGTGGCCAAGAACTTCAACCCGGCCACCGTGGCGGCCGGCCAGGAAGCGCTGCTGACCATCACCCTGACCAACGCCAGCCCGCTGACCACGCTCAATCTGCAGGCCTTCAGCGATGACATCGACGGCGCGGCCAACGGCCTGCAGATCACTTCGGCGCCGACTGCGACCTGTACCGGCGGTTCCAGCCTCAATGGCCTGGGCGGGCAGGGCACCCAGACCCTGGCGTACAGCAGCGGCACGCTGGCGCCCAGCAGCAATTGCGTGATCCGCGTGCCCTACACGGCGACGCTGAGCACGGCGGGTGTGCCGGAGTCCTTCACCAATACCATCCCGGCCGGCGGTGTCAGCGTCAGCAATCCGGATGTGTTCAGCCAG
This sequence comes from Ectopseudomonas oleovorans, assembly GCA_045291465.1. Classification (GTDB taxonomy): domain Bacteria; phylum Pseudomonadota; class Gammaproteobacteria; order Pseudomonadales; family Pseudomonadaceae; genus Aquipseudomonas; species Aquipseudomonas oleovorans_B. The sequence continues at coordinate 2,128,146 of CP152345.1, forward strand.
GGCGCGGCCGCTTCGGTCACGGTGGTCGATCAGTTCCTCATCGAGAAGACCAGCAGCCCGGATGTGGTTGCCCCCGGCAACCCGGTGTATTTCAGCGTGGCGGTACGCAACTATTCGACCACCGCGCAAAGCGGCGTGACGGTCACCGACCACCTGCCTGGCGGGATGGTGCTGCTGAGCGCGCCGAACCGGGCCGACCCCTCCATCAGCGGTACGGGGTGCAGTGGCTCGGTGGCCGTTGGTGGCAGCGCCACCAGCCCGACCTTCACCTTCGACATGGGCGCGGGCGCGGCGGGCAATCCGGCGATCTGTACCCTGAATTTCTGGGGCATGGTGCCGCCTGGCGCCAGCAGTGGTGCTGTGATCAACGAGATTCCGGCCGGTGGCGTGTGCGCCGGCGGTATCTGCAACCACAGCTCGACGTCCGCGCAGTACAGCGTCAGCAGTTCCATCCTGACGGTGGAGAAGGGCTTCGATGCCAGCTCCAGGCCGGAAGGCAGCGCGGCGACCATGACCATCGACCTGGTCAACCTGTCGGCGCAGGCGCTGAGCGATGTCAGCCTGCTCGACAACCTGCCTTTGGGCAGCAACAACACGCCGATGCAGGTGGCATTCCCCAGCAACGCCGCCACCACCTGCGGCGGCACCCTGGTCGCGGTGCCGGGCAGCAATGAAGTGCGCCTCACCGGGGCCAGCGTGCCCGCCCGTACCGGTGACGGCCTGGGTGCGGTCGGCCGCTGCCAGGTGCGGGTGAACGTGGTCGGCGCTGCTGGTCACTACGTCAACTCCCTGCCTGCTGGTGCTGCCAGCGGTGTCGAGCGTTATGCCGATGGCTCGCCCAACCCCGATCGCGTGCAGAGCCCGGGCCCGGTCAATGCCAGCATCGATTTCCTCTCGGCCCTGGCGGGCAACAAGACCTTCGTGCCCAACCGCATCCAGCCGGGCGGCCGTTCCACCGTCACCATCAACCTCAGCAACTCGCAGGCAGGCGTGCTGACCAACGTCAGCATCACCGACGACCTGCCGGCGGGCATGACCGTGGCCAACCCGGCCAATGCCTATTCGACCTGCGACGGTGCGCCGACGATCAATGCCGCGCCTGGCAGCAGCCAGGTGACGCTCAGTGGCGCGCGCATTCCCACCGGCAGCTGCGACCTGTTGTTCGACGTCACCGCCACGGGCGGCGGCGACTGGGTCAACAGCATCGCCGCCGGTCAGCTCAAGGCCGATGGTGGCGTGCAGAACGTCACCGCCTTCGGCGCCACCCTGCAGAACGCCAGCGGCGGCGGGGTCAGCGTCACCCTCAACCACGCCACGGCCAGCGTTGCTGCGCCGGGCGCGGTGACCCAGTTGACCCTGACCCTGTTCAACAGCGGCAGCCTGGATCTGAGCAACCTGACGCTGGACAGCTTCTTCACCGATGATGGTCTGGTGGGCGGCACGCCGACCGGCGAGCGTATCGCCGGCGTGCCCAATGTCAGCACCACCTGCCCGGGGGCGTGGTCACCGCGCCGGCCAACGGCAATCGCCTGGCCCTCGGCGGGGCGAGCCTGGCGGCGGGGCAGAGTTGCACCGTCACGGTGGACGTGACCATGGTCAACACCGGCACGGTTACCGCCGTGATCCCGGCCAGCGCGATCAGCACCGATCAGGGCGTCAGCAACGTCGATCCGGCGTCGAGCAGCCTGCAGACCAGCAGCGGCCTTGGCCTGGTCAAGCAGTTCACCCCCAGGGTGATCGCGCCGGGTGAGCGTTCACGCCTGCGCATCACCTTCTACAACCCGACCACCCAGCCGATCAGCGACCTGAGCGTGGTCGACACCTATCCGGCCGGCCTGGTCACGGCGAGCCCGGCCAACGTCGTCAACACCTGCCAGGGCAGTGTCGGCAGCAGCTCCGCTCAGGTGAGCCTGAGCGGCGGTCAACTGCCTGCCGGCACGGGCGCAGCTCCGGCTTCGTGCTACCTGGAGATCGACGTGACCGCCAGTAGCCAGGGCGAGTACGTCAACGTCATCCCCAGCGGCGGCCTTACCGGCAATGCTGGCGGCAGCCCGGTGACCAATAACGAGGACACCACCGACACCTTGCGCGTCACCTCGCCGCTGACCGTGCACAAGGCCATCGCCACGCGCACGCTGGATGCCGGCAATCCGGTCGGTTTCACCACCGGCACCGCCAATGGCTCGGCCGGTGTGCCGGTGCGCCTTGCCATTCGCCTGGATAACCCCGGCAGCAGTCCGCTGACCGGCCTGGCTTACACCGATGCCTTGCCCGACGGCCTGGTGGTGGCCCAGGTGCCCAATGCCGGCAACAGTTGTGGCGGGACACTGAGCGCTGCGCCGTCCGCTACCAGCGTGCGCCTGTCCGGCGCTGCGCTGGCCGGCAATGCCAGTTGCCTGGTCGAGGTGGACGTGCTGAGCAACATCGCCGGCACCTACACCAACACCATCGGCGTCGGCGCGGTGAGCAGTTTCGAAGGCGTTCGCAACGAGGAACCGACCCGCGCGCGTCTGATCATTTCCAGTCCGCCGAGCGTCAGCAAGCAGTTCGCCCCGGCGGTGATCCCGCCAGGCGGCATCTCGCGCCTGACGATCTTCGTCAATAACCCCAATGCCACGGCGATGACCCTCAGCGCTGCCCTGGTCGACACCCTGCCGACCCTGCCGGGTGCCGTGCGTGTCGCTGCCACGCCGAATATCGCTGGCAGTTGCCCGGCAGGCGCCATCACCGCCGCGGCCAACAGCGCCAGCGTGCGCCTGGCCAGCGCTACCCAGGTGCCGGCCGGTGGCTGCACCATCGAGGTGGACGTCACTGCCGATACCGCCGGTGAGCACACCAACATCATCCCGGCCGGTGCCTTGCAGACCGACATGGGCAACAACCCGGAGCCGACCCATGCGCCGCTGACGGTCAGCACCCTGGGCTTCATCTCCGGCCGTGTGTATCTGGACAACGACCTGAGCGGCAGCTATGCGGCCGGCACCGACAGCCCGCTGGCCGGTGTCGCCATCGAGCTGCGCAGTGGCGCCAGCTGCGCCAGCGGTGCGCCGGTCGGCGGCATCATCGGCCTGATCAACCCGATCAACACCGATGCCGCCGGCAACTACCTGTTCGCCGGGCTGCCGGCCGGCACCTATTCGGTGTGCCAGGCCAGTCAGCCGTCCGGCACCCTGAACGGCCAACCGGTGGCCGGTGGCATCGTCGCGGTGAATGGCAGCAGCGGCAGCGTCGGTACGCCGAGCAACCCGAGCGAGAGCAGCAGCCAGATCGCCGCCATCGTGCTCGAAGGCGACGGCGCCGGCGCTGAGGTCAGCGGCTCGTCCGGCAACGACTTCCCCGAAGTACGGCCTGCCAGTCTGAGCGGTTCGGTGTTCGTCGATCTCAACAACGACGGTATTCGCCAGAGTGGCGACAGCGGCCTGGCCGGTGTGCCCATCGAGCTGAGTGGCAGCGACTGGCTCGGCCGTCCGGTCACACGCAATACCGTCACCGACGGCAATGGTGACTACCGCTTCAGCGGCCTGCCGCCGGGTGATTACCGGGTCACCGAGCCGACCCAGCCGGATGGCACCACCAATGGTGTCACCCGTGCCGGCAACAGCGCAGGCACGACCCCCAGCGTGACGCCGGTGAGCACGACCCCGAGCGTCATCGACGGGGTGCGCCTGAGTCCGGGCTACGTGTCGGAGAACAACGACTTCGGCGAGATCCTCAATGGCCGTGCCATTTACGGCAAGGTGTTCCACGACCGCGATGTGGACGGCGCACCGACCTCCGGTGACAGCGGTCTGGCGGGCCAGCTCATCGAGCTGAGCGGCACCGACGTCAACGGCAACAGCATCACCCGCAGCACCGTCACCGACGGCAGTGGCGACTTCAGTTTCACCGGCCTGCCGCCGGGCACCTACACCCTGGTGCAGCCGAATCAGCCCAACGGCCTGATCAACGGCTCGACCACCGCCGGTACGGCGGGTGGTGTGGTCAGCGAGACGCCGAGCAGCATCAGCGGCATCGACCTGACCGGCACTGCGCTGTCGGTGGACAACTGGTTCGCCGAGGTGTCGATTCCGTCGCTGTCCGGTACCGTGTGGATCGACACCAACCACGACCGCGTTCGTGATCCGGGCGAGACCGTGCTGCCCGGCTGGACCGTCGAGTTGCTGCAACACGGCACGGTGGTCGCCACCACCGAGTCCGACAGCAACGGCGCCTATGCCTTCAACGACCTGACACCCGGCGGTGGCTACGAGGTGCGTTTCCGCCATCCGGAGTCCGGCACGCTGTTCGGCCGCCCGGTGCCGAACGAGCAGGGCATCGGCTATACCCCCGGCACCTCCGGCCCGGGCAACCCGGCCGGTGCCGACAACAGTGGCGGTACGCTCAGCGACATCACCATCAGCCATGGCCGCAACGTGGTCGAGCACAGTCTGCCGATCGACCCGTCCGGTGTGGTGTATGACGCCATCAGCCGCCAGCCGGTGCGCGGTGCCGTGGTCAGCATCAGTGGCCCGCCCGGCTTCTCCGCCGCCGACGTGCTGGGTGGCTCGCTGAGCCAGACCACCGGCAACGATGGCTTCTATCAGTTCCTGCTGCTGGCGGGGGCGCCGGCTGGCACCTACACACTGACCGTGACCTCCCCGGCGGGATACCTGCCAGGCCCGTCCGCGATGATCCCGGCCTGTACCAACACGCTGCCGGTCACGGCGGTGCCCGACCCTGCGCTGGTTCAGGCGAGCAGCCTGGCACCGGCGGATTCGATCCCCCTGCACGATCCGGCCACCTGCCCGATCAGCAGCGCCGGCCTGGCCGGTGGGGCCGGCAGTACCCAGTACTACTTCAGCTTCGTGCTCGATGGCAGCAGCGCCGACCTGGTCAACAACCACATCCCGCTCGATCCCGTGATGGGCGGTGCCATCGTCATGACCAAGGTGTCGCCGAAGGTCAATGTCACCCGTGGCGAGCTGGTGCCCTACGTGCTCACCGCGCGCAACACCCTGGGCACCTCGCTGGCCGACATCGCCATCGAGGATCAGATTCCGCCGGGCTTCCAGTACGTCAAGGGCTCGGCGCAGGTCGACGGTGTGCCGCAGGAACCCGAGATGGAAGGGCGCCGCCTGCGCTGGCCGCCACGTACCCTGGTCGGTGGCCAGGTGGTGACCGTCAAGCTGCTGCTGGTGGTCGGTTCCGGCGTCGGCTTCAACGAGTACGTCAACCAGACCTGGGCACTCAACCTCGCGGTGGGTACGCGCGTGTCGAACGTCGCCAGTGCCACCGTGCGTGTGGTCGCCGACCCGACCTTCGACTGCTCCGACCTGATCGGCAAGGTCTTCGACGACAGGAACCGCAACGGCTACCAGGACGAGGGCGAGCCCGGCCTGCCCGGCGTGCGCCTGGCCACGCCGCGTGGCTGGCTGGTGACCACCGATGCCCATGGCCGCTACCACATCGCCTGTGCCGACGTGCCCAGCGAGATGCGTGGCAGCAACTTCATCCTCAAGGTCGACGAGCGCACCCTGCCCAGCGGCTATCGCATCGTCACCGAGAACCCGCGTGTGGTGCGCATGACCCAGGGGCGTCTGGTCAAGGCCAACTTCGGCGCCAGCATCCATCGCGTGGTGCGCCTGGATCTGACCGGTGATGCCTTCGACGGTGATCGCCTGCGCGCCGACTACCAGACTCGCATGGACGAAGTGCTGGCCGCGCTGAACGCCGAGCCGTCGATCCTGCGGATCGCCTACCACCTGCCGGTGGGCGGCGATACCGAGCAGGCCCGAGCACGGATTGGCCATGTCAGGGATTCGATCAAGGAACGTTGGGAGCCCCGCGAGTGCTGTTACGACCTGCAACTGGAAGAAGAAATCGTACCGGCGACCGAAAGCGTGGAGGTGATCCGATGAGCATGCGCAAACTGCTGGCGTGCACCGTTGCCGCCATGACCCTGAACCCGCTGGCAGCGGCCATTGCCCAGGCCTCGGAGTCCTGTGAGGTAGGCAAGGGCTGTGGCCTGCAAGGCCTGCGCGGGGCGATGCAGGACGAGTCGCTGTTGCAGCGCCGGCCTTTCACCCCCGGTGGCCTGCCGGCCCTGCCGCACAATGCCGAGCGTGAATTGCCGCGTGAACGCCTGATCCTCTGGCAGTACGAGGGGGCGCTCGGTGAGCGCGAGCACCTGCTGGACGTTGGCGACGAGCAGATCGAAACCGTCGCCCTGCGCGACGGCCTGCCGGTGGTACGTTTCGCCTCCGGGCGCTCGGTGGTGCCGGATACCGACAGCGATGCCCTGGCCAGGCTGATGCAACGCCTGGCCGGCAAGCGCAACCTGCGTCTGCGCCTGGTCGGTCATACCGACCCGCAGCATCTGTCGGAGCGCACCCGTGCCGTCTACCAGGACAACCTCGGTCTGGGCTTGCAGCGGGCCAGGGAAGTCGGTGCGATCTTCCGTGAGCGCCTGAACCTGCGTCCCGAGCAACTGCTGTTCGACAGCCGCGGCCCGAGCGAGCCGCTGGTGCAGGGCGACAGTCCCGAGGCCTGGGCCACCAACCGCCGTGTGGAGGTGGAAATCTGGTACGACGAATCCATCGTCAGTACGCCGGCCAAACCGCAGGAATGCGCGCCCGGTAGCGTTTCCGGCGAAGGCGTCGCACCGTTTCGCCTGAGCATCGACGGCCAGCCGCAGGGCGGCCAGGCCGCTGGCAGTGCCGATACCCAGCGCTGCGTGGACGTGGCCCTGGCGCGCGACCTGTTGCAGGTGCGCTACGACAACCTGTCGGCCAAGCCACGCCTGAACCTGGTGTCCAGCGCACGCCTGGCGCGCATCGGTCAGCCGCTGACCTTCAACGGTTTCAGCAACTACCTGCACTGGATCGACCGCGCCGAAGTGCGCATCGTCGGCAAGAAGCGTTTGTTCGGTGAGCCGGAGCTGCTGCAAACCCTCAAGCTGGATGAGCAGTTGCAAGGCCGGTGGACGCCGTCCGCCAGCCTGCCGGAGCGCGTCTATTACCAGTTGCGCGTCTACGACGCCGAGGGCCGCTACGACGAGACCAGCCCGCAACTGATCAACGTCGCCCGTGGCCAGCGCGAGGCCGAGGAGGAGGCCGAGGGCGAGGCCAATCTGCTGGCCGGCTACGATGGCAACCGCCTGGTTCGGCACAGCATTCCGGTGGCCGGTGGCACCGTGACCATCAATGGCAAGCAGATCCGCGACGGGCAGCATGTGTTCGTCATGGGCAAGCCGGTGCCGGTCGATGGCAACGGCAGCTTCGCCAGTGCGCAGATCATTCCGCGTGGCCTGCACACCGTGGAGGTGGCGGTGCTCGACGAGCAGGGCAAGGGGCGCATCTACCGTCGCGACCTGCGCCTGCCGCAGCAGGACTGGTTCACCGTGGCCATCGCCGACTTCACCGTCGGCCAGCAGAACAGCAGTGGCCCGGCGAGCCTGGTCACCGGCGAGGATCGCTACTACGACGACAAGCTCTACGCCGATGGCCGCCTGGCCTTCTACAGCAAGGGCAGGATCGACGGCAAATACACCGTCACCGCCAGCGTCGATACTGGCGAGGAGCCGGCCGACAGCCTGTTCAGCAACTTCAACGAGAAGGATCCGCGCGAGTTCCTGCGCCGTCTCGACAATGAGTCCGACAAGGGCTGGACGACCTTTGGCGACGACTCGACGCTGATCGAGGATGCGCCGACGCGCGGCAAGTTCTACGTGCGTGTCGAGGACGAGAAGTCCCACGCCCTGTGGGGCAACTTCCGCCAGCAGATTCGCGACACCGAGCTGGCGCAGGTCGACCGCAGCCTCTACGGTGCCCAGGCGCGCTACCGCAGTGACGGTTTCACCAGCTTCGGCGAGCGTCGCCTGCAGGTCGAGGGCTTCGCCGCCGAGCCGGGCACCGCCTCGGCCCGCGAGGACTTCCGGGGTACCGGTGGTTCGCTCTACTACCTGCGTCACCAGGGACCTCACCGTGGGCAGCGAGCGGGTGCGCATCGAGGTTCGCGACAAGGATTCCGGCCTGGTGCTGCATAGCCAGGGACCTGGTGGCCGGCATCGACTACGAGATCAATGCCTTGCAGGGCCGGGTGATCCTCAGCCAGCCGCTGTCGGCCAGTGCCGACGGCAGCGGCTTGATCCGCTCCGCTGGCAGCCTGTCCGGTCATCCGGCCTTCCTGGTGGTCGGCTACGAATACTCGCCTGGCCTGGATCGCCTCGACGACCTGGCCTACGGGGGCCGCGTCGCCTACTGGGCCAACGACAAGGTGCGCATCGGCGTCACCGGCAGTCAGCAGCAACAGACCGGTCGCGAAGACCAGACCCTGGGGGGCGGCGACCTGCTGCTGCGCCACAGCGAGGGCACCTGGCTGAAGGTCGAGTCGGCGCAGAGTCGTGGCGACAGCCTCGACCAGCGCTTCTCCTACGACGGCGGCTTCGGCTTCGGCGAGCAGATCGCCGGCACCGATTCGCGCGCCCGCGCCAACCGTGTGGAAACCGCCTTCGACCTGCGCGACGTGGTGACCGATGCCGAAGGGCGCGGCACCTTCTACTACGAGAGCCGCGACGCCGGTTTCGCCGCGCCGGGGCGTCTCACCGACCTGGCCACCGACCAGGTCGGCGGCAGCTACACCGCACCGCTGGGCGAGAAGACCGAGGTGACCCTCAAGGGCGACCAGACGGACGAGAAGGGCGGGCGTTCGCGGCGTGCGGTCGAAGGCATCATCGCCTACGACCTGAGCGAGGCCTGGCGCCTCTCCGCCGGGCTGCGCAACGATCATCAGACTTACGGTGGCGCCTACCGCAGCCTCTACACCGGCACCTACGCCGGCTACGACACGGGTGAGCGTGACGAGGGCGAGCGCAACGACGCCATCCTCCAGGCGCTCTACCACGAGGCCGAGGACTGGTCGCTGTACGGTTTCACCCAGGGCACCGTCAGCCGTGATGCCGGCCGTCAGGCCAACAACCGCATCGGTGTGGGCGGCGACTATCGCCTCAACGAACGCACCTCGCTCAATGGCGAGCTGTCCGGCGGCAACCTCGGCCTGGGGGCCAGGGGCGGGGTCAATTACGACGCCTCCGAGCGCACCAACCTGTACCTCAACTACCAGCTCGACAGTGACCGTGGTGACGACGGTTTCGCCAGCCGCAGCGGCCTGGTCGGCACCGGTCGCACCGGGCAGCTGGTTTCCGGTGCCCGTTCGCGCTGGACCGACAGCACCAGCGTCTACGCCGAGCAGCGCATGCAGCATGGCGACCAGGCCGGCCTGATCCAGGGCTACGGCCTGGACTTCGCTCCGGACGAGTTCTGGAGCTACGGCCTGAGCACCGAGTTCGGCACCTTCAACAGCGAGACCGAGTACGAACTCAAGCGCCGTGCCTACGGGGCCAGGATCGGCTACAGCAATGGCGACCTGCGTTACGCCAGCCGCCTGGAGTACCGCCAGGATCGCAGTCAGGTGCAGGATCTGTCCGTATGGCTGATGCGCAACAACCTCAGCTACCAGGTCAACCCGGACTGGCGCTTTCTCGGCCGCCTGGACTTCTCGGTGGGGGACTCCGACCGTGGCGATTACTTCGACGGCGACTTCGTCGAGGCCTCGCTCGGCTATGCCTACCGCCCGGTGCTCAACGATCGCCTCAACCTGCTGGCCAAGTACACCTACCTGTCGGATCTGCCGCCGCCGGATCAGGTGTCCACCGCCACCGGCACCAGCGTCGACTACGCCCAGCGCAGCCACGTGTTCGCCGTCGACGGCATCTACGACCTCAACGAGCGCTGGAGCGTCGGCGGCAAGTACGCCTATCGCCTCAGCGAGCTGCGCATGAGCCGCGATACCTCGGCGGACTGGTTCAACAGCCGCGGTCAGCTCTATGCCGCGCGGGTCGACTGGCACGTGGTGAAGAAGTGGGATCTGATGGTCGAGCTGCGCCGGCGTGAGGAGTCGCAGGCACGCGACAGCCGCAACGGTGCGCTGGTCGGTGTCTACCGGCACTTCGGCAATCACTTCAAGGCGGGCCTGGGCTACAACTTCAGCGACTTCAGCGATGACCTGACCGACCTGTCGTATCGCAGCCAGGGCTGGTTCTTCAACGTCGTCGGCAAGTACTGATCCCGGCAAACGACAACGCCACGCATGCGCGTGGCGTTGTCGTCAGGGGCATCGAGCCGTTGTCACCACGGCAGGGGCTGTCCGTCATAGGCGTGAAAGCTGCCGCTGTGCTGCGGACCGAGCCTGTCGATCACCTGCAGCATCTGAGCGGCAGCCTGTTCGGCCGGGCGCGCAGCGGTCGCCCCGCGAAAGGGCTGCGACAAGGGAGAAATCACCGTACCGGGATGCAGGCTGAGCAGACGTGCCTTGGGTTTGCTGCGCGCCAGTTCGATGGCGGCGGTCCCTGATCAGCATGTTCAGCGCCGCCTTGGACGCGCGGTAGGCATACCAGCCGCCCAGGCGGTTGTCGCCGATACTGCCGACCTTGGCCGATAGCATGGCCATGGCGCCCTGGCTGTCGAGCAGCGGCAGGAAGTGGCGCAGCACCAGTGCAGGGCCCAGAGCATTGACCTGAAACACCGCCTGTAGCGTGTCGGCTTCGATGGCCGACAGGCTTTTCTCCGGGGCGATGCCGGGACGATGCAACAGCCCGGCACTGTGCAGGATCAACTGGTAAGGCCCCTCATCGGCCACGGCCGCGGCAGCGTCGGCGATGCTGGACGGCACTTCGAGGTCGAGCGCAGGCGAACCTTGTCGGCTCAGTTCACGCACGCCTGCGCAATTGGGGTCAGCCCGCAGCAACTGGCAGAACGCCTGGCCAATGCTGCCACTGGCGCCTATCACCAGCGCCCTGTAACCACTGCCCAGGCTGGTCAGGGTCATGGTTGCGCGGCGCCCCGGCGGAAGAACAGCGTCACCTGGCCCAGTTCGACGCCGAACTTGCTCATGCTCGAACGGTTGATCAGGGTGTCGTCGTCCATCAGGTACATCCAGTCATCGAAGTAGACCACATAGGTGCTGTCATCCACCGGCAGGTTCAGGTGGTAACGCCAGCGCAGGGCGTTGCCGGCCACTTCACCGATGGCTTCGCCAACCACGTCGTCGGCCGTGCCGATCCAGCGTCCGGACGCGTCCGGGGTCAGCGTCCAGACCCGGCGCTGGCGGGTACCGTCGCTGTACAGGAAGCGCTCGTCGAGGATCAGCTTGTCGCCGTCGCGACGGCTCTGGATATCGACATGGAAGCGCTTGATCACCTCCCCGGAGCGATCCTGGAACATGCCCCAGGCCTGCACCGGGCCGGCGAAGAAGGTGGGCAGATCGAGCGCCGGTTTCTCGTTCGCGTAACGCTCGACCGGCACCTGACCGCAACTGATCAACAGCAGACTGGTGAACAGGATCAACAGGGTTTTCATGGCGTACCTCATTGGGCCAGGCCGAGCAGCGCGGCACGCAGTTTCGGGCTGCGGGTCTGCGGGTCGAGCCAGATGGAGAAGAAAGCGCGGGCGAACGCGGGATCGTCGATGACGTGTTGCAGCTTGCCGTCGACATAGAAGCGGCAGCCCTCATCGGGCAGGAAGACGCCGGTGATGCGCGTGCCGTCCCGCACGTCGACGAATGCCAGGCCCATCTGCCGCGTCCAGTCGTTCTGCTGGTCGCGATCGAGCGGCCCGCCGTTGATCCGGCGAATCTCGTCGAGGCTGGTATCGACCAGGGTTTCTCGGCTGATGCTGCGCCGGTAGGTGAGTTCCAGCGCGAAGGGCTGCGAGAAATCCACACGTTCCACCGGGCTCCACAGCCTGGCGTTGTACACCGTGAAACCGAACCAGCTGAAGTCGCCGCTGCCGATCAGGCTGGCCTGTGGCAGGCGTTCGCGCCAGCCGCTCTGGCTGTTGGCCAGCGTCGGTACGCTGAGCAGCAGAAGGAGCAGCATCAGAGCCGGGGGCAGAGGTCGAAGCAGGGCTGCCATGGTCGTTCCCTCTGAGTCGGCTGGCGAGAGCCGCGTCCAGCCGTTGCATGCCGGGCCCGGCGGCACGGGCCTCGAATAAAAAAATCCGGCAACCAAAAGGGGGAGATGGGCGTTGCCGGATTGCGCAGCTTGTCTGCGGGTTCGTCGTTGTGCGCCGGATAAGGTTGCACAAGGGTTGTACGAACCGTGCTGCTGATAAATATATGTACAAAGATAATGTTTGTACAGATGTTGTATAGCATTGCGCTGCGCAGCGGACGAGAGGGGCAGCTGTGGGAGGACACGAAGACGGGCGGCAGCGCCCTGAATGGTCAGGGCGCTGCTGGTAGTGGGGCGGCAATCACCAGGGCAGCGTCTGGCCCTGGTAGTCGATGAAGGCGCACTGGCGCTGGCCCAGTTGCCGGGTGATCACCTCGCGCAGGCCGTTGGCGCTCTGTTCCACGCTCAGCGGTGCGGCGTCGCCGCCCATGTCGGTGCGCACCCAGCCGGGGTGCAGCGCCAGCAGGCTCCAGGGCAGTTGCGGCAACTGGGCCTGCCAACTGCGCAGCAGGCTGTTCAGGGCCGCCTTGCTGGCGCCATACAGCGGCATCTCGGCGGCGCGTGCCAGTTCCAGGCTGGCCATCTGTGAACTCATGAAGGCGATCACGCCCCCCTCGAGCACATGCTCGGACAGTTGCTGGGCCAGGCGAATCGGGGCGACGGCGTTGGCCAGGAACAGCTGGCCGATATCCTCGACCTCGGCCTGACGTGGATCCTGGTGCGAGGGGCCATAGACCCCGGCATTGAACAGGGCGCAGTCCAGGCGCTGGCCATGCAGGGCCGCTTCGAGGGTGCAGGCGGCGTCGAGTCGAGCGAGATCGCAGGGGATCACCAGCAGGTCATCCGGATGTCGAGTGCGCAATGCATCCAGCGGGCTGGCCGGGCGCAGCTCGCGCACCACCGCCAGCACCCGCCAGCCGGCATCGAGAAAGGCGCGAACCAGGCCGAGGCCCAGTCCGCGCGAGGCGCCGCAAATCAGAATCCGGCGTTTCACGGCCACTGCATTTCTCCTTTGAGTACCTTGGCGCTCAGTTCCAGGCTGCCGTCATCGAGCAACCGAGGATAACGCGCCTTCATCGCGTTGATCAGGGCCTGGCTGTCGCTGGCCCCGGGCAACTCCTCCTGCAGGGCCAGCAGGTAGTCGCGGGTAAAGTGCAGGTCGGCCAGGTTCATCGACGGTTCGCTCAGGTAGTGACCCGGTACCAGAGTGGTCGGTTGCAGGGCTTCGAGTTCGTCCAGCGACTTCAGCCAGCTCTGCCGTGCCTCGGCGCTCTGTGCATCGGCCACCCACAGGTGGATGTTGGCGCTGGTCAGCACGCCACCGACCACGGCCCTGATGCTCGGAATCCACAGGCTGGTGTGCTGCGGGTCATGCCCGACCACTTCGATGCGCTGGCCCTCCAGTTCCAGCCGGTTGCCTTGTAGCGCTTCGGGCTCCAGGGTACGCGACGGCGCGCTGTCCTCGAGGATCGGGCCCCAGTAGGCCAGCTTGGGCGCACGGGTCTTCTCGATGTAGGCAACGGTGGCCGGCGTGGCCAGCACCCTGGCTTCGGGGTAGGCACGGGTCAGGGTGTCCAGGCCGAAGTAGTAGTCCGGATCGCCATGGCTGATGAAGATGGTGGTCAGGCGCTTGCCGCTGGCGCGGATACGCTCGATCAGCGCCTGTGCCTCGACGCTGGAGAACTGCGCATCCACCAGGATGGCGTCCTTGTCACCGCTGATCAGCGTCGAGCTGACCGGGAAAACCGCGCTTTCACGCGGGTTGTAGGTGTCCAGGGTCAGCGGCTGGGCGAGTGCGCAAGCGTTAGCGGCGAGCAGGCCCAGGCTGGCGATGAAGCGGGTGGCGAGGGACATGGCGATCTCCAGGCTGGTGAGGGTGGGGCTATCTTATGTGCTATCTGGTGAGCGAAAAGCCCCGTAAACTGGCCATCTTCATTGCATGGATCGAGCGAATCATGGATCGCCTGACAGCGGCGCGGGTCTTCGTCGAAGTGGTGGATCGGGGCAGCCAGACGGCCGCCGCCGAGGCACTGGATATGTCGCGGGCCATGGTTTCACGCTACCTGGCCGAGCTCGAGCTGGGCCGGCGTGCGCCTGCTGCATCGCAGCACGCGGCGCCTGAGCCTGACCGCCGCTGGCGAGCAGATGCTGCCGCAGTGCCGCGAGATGCTGGCGCTGGCCGAGCGCATGCAGGCCCTCGGCCAGGGCCTGGACGACACGCCGCGCGGCACCTTGCGCATCACCTGCAGCCAGTCCTTCGCCCAGGCCTGGCTGGTGCATGCGTTGCAGGCGTTCACCGAGCGCTATCCACAGGTCAGCGTCGATCTGCTGGTGGGCAGCGAGGCGGTCAATCTGGTGGAGGCGCGCATCGACCTGGCGCTGCGCATCACCAATCAGCTCGACCCCAATCTGATCGCCCGGCGCCTGGCGGTGTGCCGTTCGGTGGTCTGCGCCACCCCTGAGTACCTGGCGCGGCATGGCACGCCGCAGCGCCCGGAGGATCTGGCACGGCACAACTGCCTGGCCTATGCCTACTTCGGCCGGAGCCTGTGGGAGTTCGACCATCACGGCGAGGTCAGTGCGGTATCGGTGTCCGGCAGCCTCAGTGCCAACGAGTCGATGGTGCTGCTGGAAGCGACCCTGGCCGGCGCAGGCATCAGCCTGCAGCCGCTGTACTCGGTGCTGGGGTTGCTGAGCGAGGGGCGCCTGGTGCGTCTGCTGGGTGACTACCAACCGCCGGAGCTGGGCATTCATGCGCTGTACGGCACGCGCCGGCAGATGCTGCCGGCCATGCGCCTGCTGCTGGACTTCATTGCCGAACGCCTGGCCAGCGAGGCGCACTGGCAAGATTAAAACCTGCTTGCATTTGGCCAGCTGTCTCCGAGAATGAGAAAGATCGGACAAGGATTTCTCCATGCCAGCTCTCTCGACCTTCGGCAAACGCGTTCGCCAACTCTGGCATGCTGCGGATCTGGCGCTGGTTGGCCAGCGCCGCGAGCGCCGCATGCGCCTGCTGTCGAGCCTGGTCATGGTGATCATGGGCCTGCTGTGGGGGCTGTTCTTTGCCTCACGTGGGTACTGGGCCATCGTCGCCATGGACGTGACGATCATTGTCAGCGGCCTGGCGGTGTTCGCCCTGACCCTGCGCAACCGGGCGCGCAGCGCCAACCTGATCCTGTTCAGTGCGCTGACCCTGATCGTGGTGGCATCGACGCTGCTGCTCGACCCGTCCACGCTCGATGCGCCACGTGCCACTCATCTGTATCTGCTGCCAATTGCGGTGGGAGCCTTGATGGCCTTTCGTGACGAGCCGCTGTGGCTGCGCTACGGCGTTTCCTCGTTCAGCTTGTTGCTGTTCGTCGCGCTGGCCGCCTCCAACTGGCGACCTACCGACTTCTATGCCTTGCCGGACGATGTGCGCGTGGTCGGTTCCTGGGTGCAGGGGCTGGTGGCCATGGTGCTGTTCTTTCTGCTGCTGCATATACTGCAAAGCGATACCGCCGAGCGCTCGGAGCTGGATCGCGACCTGCGCGCAGCGGTGCGCGAGCGGCAGTTCGTGCTGTATTACCAGCCGCAACTGAACGACGCCAACCGGGTGATCGGGGCCGAGTTGCTGATCCGCTGGCAGCACCCGCAGCGTGGTTTGCTGGCGCCGGGCGAGTTCATCGACCACGCCGAGAACACCGGGCTGATCATCCCCATCGGTCAGTGGGTGCTGGAGCAGACCGCCGCGCGGCTGCGGCAATGGCGCGACGACCCGCTGTTCGCCGAACTGGGCCTGGCGGTGAACATCAGCCAGAAGCAGTTCTCGCAGCAGAGCTTCGTCGCCGAGATACTCGGCCTGATCGAGCGCCACGGCATCGATGCCCGGCGCCTGGAGCTGGAACTGACCGAAACGCTGATCGTGCATGACATGGAAGACCTCACCCGCAAGATGACCGCACTGGTCGAGCATGGCGTGCGTTTCTCGCTGGATGACTTCGGCACCGGCTTTTCCTCGCTCAGCCACCTCAAGCGCCTGCCGCTGAGCAAACTGAAGATCGACCGCTCGTTCATCTTCGATGTGCTCACCGATGCCAACAGCGAAACCATCGTGCGCACGGTGATTGCCCTCGGCCAGAGCATGGGCATGACGGTGATCGCCGAAGGCGTGGAGACCGAAGCACAGCGGCGCTTCCTGGCAGACAACGGTTGCAGCCAGTTCCAGGGCTATCTGCTCGGCCGGCCGATGCCGCTGGACGACTTCTGTCAGTTCGTCCAGCGCCACAACGGCTGAACCGTCCATCCTCCATTTTCCGCTTCGACTGAACTCGCGACGGCCCATCAGGGTCTGTCTGCTGTCGGCCCACCGGGGCGGAATTTCATGGCCATTTGCCGTCATTGTGCGGCTTTCATCGCCGATTCCGCATTCAACCTGCGCGTCGACCCTTGTCACGCCCATCAGTCGGGCTTCGTACCACTGTCAGTCGAAGATTTCCTATGCGCTTATCCCGCCCGCTTTCCGTTCGCCTCACCCCGACACCGTCCCGCCTGCTGGGCGCCTGCCTGCTCGGCAGCCTGCTCGGCGCTGCACCACTGCACGCCGAAGAGACCGCCAGCAACCAGCGCTGGGTCAGCGACAGCCTCAATACCTACGTGCGCAGCGGCCCCACCGATGGCTACCGTATCGTCGGTACCCTGACCTCCGGAGAGAAAGTGGAGCTGCTGCGTACCCAGGGCGACTACAGCCAGGTGCGCAGCGAAAGTGGCAGCGCGGTGTGGATACCCAGTCGCGACCTGCAATCGGTACCGGGGCAGGCCGAGCGTTTGCCGCAACTGGAGCAGAAGGTCGCCGAGCTCACCGCCGAACTCAAAGGTATCGACGATGCCTGGAAGGCGCGTGTGCAAGGCATGCAGGAAACCCTGGACTCGCGCAAGACGCACATCGACGAGTTGCAGGCCGCACGTGGCGCGCTGGATGCCGAGCTGACCACCACGCGCTCGCAACTGCGCGATGCCCAGGCGCAACTCGGCGAGGAGCAGCAGCAGGTGCTGATGCGCTACATGGCCTACGGCGGCAGCATCGCCGGCGCCGGCCTGTTGCTCGGTCTGATCCTGCCGACCATGCTGCGGGTCAAGCGCAAGCGCAGTGATCAGTGGGTCTGAGCCCTCAGAACCTGTTCACGATCTGCTGCACGTCGGCGCTACTGCGTTAAAAACGGCCTCGGCAAGCTGCTTGCAGCTAACGCGCTTCAGCGCGGCCCGAAGGGCGAACGAAGTGAGTAATGCTCATTTACCATTCGTGAAGTCGAGCGCGACTCCGACCGCTCCTCGCTTGTTTTTGCGGGGCAGCCATAGGTGTTGTATCGCTCTGGCTCGCCAGATCGTGAACAGGCTCTCAGAACTCCTGCTGCCCCTGATGCTCGCAGCGCCCGCTGCACGTGCCGGGGCAGGCACAGCCGCGGGTGCTGCGCCCGGTATCGCGTTCGACCCGCCGGGCCACGTCGGGATCGTCGGCAAACGGCAGCATGGTGGCCTCGTCGAGGTCACGCTGGCTGCCGCGGCCGAGGCTCAGTTGCACGCCGACGAAGAACACCGCCACGGCGATCATCCACCAGGCCTCAGCCGGCATGAGCAGCTTCTCCCGCTTCGTGCGATTCGGTGGCTGGGCGGCGCAGGGTCAGCCAGGTGTTGAGCGCCATCAGCAGCATGCCGGCGAGGAAGCACAGGCCGCCGACCAGGCGTACCACGAAGCCGGGATGGCTGGCCTCCAGCGCCTCGACGAAGGAGTAGGTGAGGGTGCCGTCCTCGTTCACTGCCCGCCACATCAGGCCCTGGGTGATGCCGTTGACCCACATCGAGGCGATGTACAGCACGGTGCCGATGGTGGCGAGCCAGAAGTGCGCGTTGATCATTGCGCTGCTGTACATGCCGTCGCGCCCGAAGACCTTCGGGATCAGGTGATACAGCGAGCCGAAGGTGATCATCGCCACCCAGCCCAGTGCCCCGGCATGCACATGGCCGATGGTCCAGTCGGTGTAGTGGGACAGGGCGTTGACCGTCTTGATGGCCATCATCGGGCCTTCGAAGGTGCTCATGCCATAGAACGCCAGCGATACCACCAGAAAGCGCAGGATCGGGTCGGTGCGCAGCAGGTGCCAGGCACCGGAAAGCGTCATCATGCCGTTGACCATGCCACCCCAGCTCGGTGCCAGGAGGATGATCGACATCACCATGCCCAGGCTCTGAGCCCAGTCCGGCAGGGCGGTGTAGTGCAGGTGGTGCGGGCCGGCCCAGATGTACAGGGTGATCAGTGCCCAGAAGTGGACGATGGACAGGCGGTACGAATACACCGGCCGGTTCACCTGCTTGGGCACGAAGTAATACATCATCCCGAGAAAACCGGTGGTGAGGAAGAAACCCACCGCATTGTGCCCGTACCACCACTGCACCATGGCGTCGGTGGCTCCCGAATACACCGAGTAGGACTTGAACCAGCTCACCGGCACCGACAGGTGGTTGACCACATGGAGCATGGCGATGACCAGGATGAAGGCGCCGAAGAACCAGTTGCCGACGTAGATATGGCGGGTCTTGCGCCGCGTCAGGGTGGTGAAGAAGACGATGCCGTAGACGACCCAGACGATGGCCATCCACACCGCGCCGGTGAATTCGATCTCGGCGTATTCCTTGGTGGTGGTCAGGCCCATTGGCAGGGTCACCAGCATGATCAGGATGGTCGCCTGCCAGCCCCAGAAGGTGAATGCGGCCAGACGGTCGGAGAACAGCCGCGTCTGGCAGGTGCGCTGCACCGCATAGTAGCTGGCGGCGAATTGCGCGCTGCCGGCGAAGCCGAAGACCACCAGGTTGGTGTGCAATGGGCGCAGGCGGCCGAAGCTCAGCCAGGGCGTGTCGAAGTTGAGTTCAGGCCACACCAGCTGGGCGGCGATCAGCACGCCGGTGCACATGCCCACGACGCCCCAGAAGAGCGTCATCAGGGTGAACTGGCGGACGACCTTGTAGTTGTAGGCCGGATGGGGAGCAGCAGATTGCATCGCGGTAACCTTCCATACAGTAATGCGGGCTCAGCCGCGCGAGTGGCGAAACTGTAGGGAGGCTGGGAAAAACAAAACAGACTCAGAAAGTTCTCTCTGATGCGTATCAGATGCCGCCGCCGAGGTGCGCCGATGGCCACGGCAGTGGTCTCGGCGCCGTTTGCTCAGGCGCGTGCGGTGAGATGACGGGCGATCCCCTTTTTCAACGGCAACAGGCCCTGTGCCACGCGCAGGCCGGCGCCACGCAGCAGGCGGGCAGGCAGGCGGTCGTTGGTGTACAGCTCGACCAGCAGGTTGGTGGCCTGGTACAGCGGCCAGGTGGCCAGGCGCAACTGGCGCTCGTAGCGGGTCAGCGTGGCAGCTGCACCGATGTCCTGGTGTCGGGCGTGTGCGGCCAGCAGCGCGTCGCCGAGCAACTGCACGCCGATCAGACCGAAGTTGAAGCCGTGCGCGGTGACCGGGTGCATGCCCACTGCGGCGTCGCCGAGCAGCGCGCAGCGGCTGCCGACCATGCGTCGCGCATAGGCGCCCACCAGCGGATAGGCATGGCGGCTGCTGACCAGTTGCATGGCGCCCAGGCGTCGCTCGAAGCGTCGTTCCATCTCGCGGGTGAAGGTGGTTTCGTCGAGCTTCTGCAGGCGTTCGATCTCGCGCGGTGGCAGGGTCAGCACCATCGAAGACTGCCGACCGTTCAGTGGCAGCAGGGCCAGGGTCTGGCCGTAGCCGAACCATTCCCAGGCCACCTGCTGGTGATCCTGTTCGTGCTGCATGCGGCACACCAGCATGGTCTTGCCGAAATCCTTGAGCTGCGCACCGATGCCGAGCTGGCGGCGGGTTTCCGAAAAACGGCTGTCGGCGGCGACCAGCAGCCGGGTGATCAGCAGCCGGCCGTCGTGCAGCACCAGCTTCACCTCGTTCTCGCCTTGCTGGAGGCTGCGCACACCGGTTTCGCACAGCAACTGCACGTCGGCGCAGGCCTTCACCGCCTGATAGGCGGCGCGGCGAATGGCCTGGTTGGCCACCAGGTGGCCGAGGCGCTCGGCGCCCGCCTG
Organism: Ectopseudomonas oleovorans; assembly: GCA_045291465.1. Classification (GTDB taxonomy): domain Bacteria; phylum Pseudomonadota; class Gammaproteobacteria; order Pseudomonadales; family Pseudomonadaceae; genus Aquipseudomonas; species Aquipseudomonas oleovorans_B. Next base: position 2,148,218 of record CP152345.1, read on the forward strand.
TTCGGCGCGGATCTTCAGGGCGAACAGCGAGGACCGTTGAACACCTGGGCATCGCGCAGCACGGCGACCTCTTCGGTGGGCAGGTTCGCCCACAGGCCCAGGCGTTCGAGCAGGGCCTGCGAGCCATGGGTGAGGGCGATCTCGCGGCCGTCGAAGGCCGGTTCGGCCAGGTTCTGTTCGGCCTGGCGCTCCAGCACGACGATGGACAGGCCGTGCCCGGACAGGGCGCGCGCCAGGCACAGACCGGCCGGGCCGGCGCCGACGATGACGATATCGGGTGACATGCTGGAGCTCTCCGTGCGGACTCGGGAAAGCCCGAGTCTAGGTCGCAAGTCGGTTGCGGATATTGTCCGGGATCATGTCGGCGGGCGAATGCGGGGTGGTGCTGCACCCGAGGGGTTTTTGTCGAATATTGTTGTTATTACTACGTTGTGGCGGCTTGATAGGCAGAATCTTCGGGTTTACTGTGAAGCGCTTTATCTGAACTACAAAAATAATTCCGGTTTGGAGTCGAAGGCATGCACCCTTTTTCAGGCGATCAGCGAATGCCTCCGGCTCTGGAGGTGTTCACGTGAAACTGGCCCTTGTCGGCGATATTGGCGGTACCAACGCACGCTTCGCCCTGTGGCGTGACGAACGACTGGAGGCGGTGCAGGTACTGGCGACCGCCGATTTCCCCGGTCCCGAGCAGGCGATCGCCACCTACCTGGAGGCCCTTGGGCTGCCCCTGGGCGCGGTGGGTTCGGTGTGCCTGGCATGCGCCGGCCCGGTCAGCGGTGATCTGTTCCGTTTCACCAACAACCATTGGCGTATCGAGCGCACGGCCTTCTGCGCGGCGCTGCAGGTCGACGAGCTGCTGATGATCAACGATTTCTCGGCCATGGCCCTTGGCATGACCCGAGTGCGCGATGAAGAGCGGGTGCCGGTGTGCCCGGGGCAGGCGCAGGCGGATCGTCCGGCGCTGGTGATCGGCGCCGGCACCGGTCTGGGCGTGGGTACCCTGCTGAGGCAGCCGGATGGCCGCTGGCTGGTGCTGCCGGGTGAGGGCGGGCATGTCGACCTGCCCATCGGCAGCCTGCGCGAGGCCGAGCTGTGGCAGACCCTGTATCGGCAACTGGGCCACGTGCGAGCCGAGGACGTGCTCAGCGGCAATGGCCTGCTGGCTCTGTATCGGGCGATCTGCCTGCTCGACGGTCATCACCCGCAGCACTCGACGCCGGCCGAGATCACCGCTGCCGGCCTGGCGGGCGAACGCATCGCCGCCGAGGTGCTGGAGCAGTTCAGTTGCTGGCTCGGCCGCGTTGCCGGCAACAACGTGCTGACGCTCGGGGCGCGCGGCGGGGTGTACATCGTCGGTGGCGTGGTGCCGCGTTTCGCCGAGCGCTTCCTGCACAGCGGATTTGCCGGAAGCTTCAGCGACAAGGGCTGCATGAGCGATTACCTTCACGGCATTCCGGTGTGGCTGGTGACGGCCGAGTATCCCGGCCTGACCGGTGCCGGTGTCGCTTTGCAACAGGCGGCCACGGCCGGCTGGATCTGAACGGGCGCATGAACACAACAAGGAGGGCGGATCATGAGCCAGCCCGGCAAGTCGATACTGCTGGTCGATGACGACCAGGAAATTCGCGAACTGCTCGATACCTACCTGAGCCGCGTCGGCTTTCAGGTGCACGCCGTCGCCGATGGCGCCGGTTTTCGCCAGCGTCTGTGCGCCGAACAGGCCGACCTGGTCATTCTCGATGTGATGCTGCCCGACGAGGACGGTTTCAGCCTGTGCCGCTGGGTGCGCGAGCACCAGCGTTTCGCCCAGGTGCCGATCATCATGCTCACCGCCAGCTCCGACGAAGCCGACCGGGTGATCGGCCTGGAGCTGGGCGCCGACGATTACCTGGGCAAGCCCTTCAGCCCGCGTGAGCTGCTGGCGCGGATCAAGGCGCTGCTGCGCCGTGCACAGTTCACCCAGGAGCGTGGCGGTGAGGTGCTGGCGTTCGACGACTGGCGCCTGGACATGGTCAGCCATCGTCTGTTCCACCGCGATGGCGAGGAGGTGATCCTGTCTGGCGCCGATTTCGCCCTGCTCAAGCTGTTCCTCGATCATCCGCAGCAGATACTCGACCGCGACACCATCGGCAATGCCACGCGTGGCCGCGAGGTGATGCCGCTGGAGCGCATCGTCGACATGGCCGTGAGCCGCCTGCGTCAGCGCCTGCGTGACACCGACAAGCCGCCGCGACTGATTCGCACCGTGCGTGGCAGCGGTTACCAGTTGGCTGCGACGGTCAGCATGCAGGTCGGCGATGGTCGCTGAGACGCGGCGCTGGCTGCCGCTGCCGCGCTCGCTGCTCGGGCGCATGCTGCTGCTCACCCTGCTGGCGATATTGGCGGCGCAGACTCTGTCCAGCGTCATCTGGCTGTCGCAGTTGCGTGCGACCCAGCTCGAAGGGCTGGTGACCACCGCGCGCAGCCTGGCCCATTCGATGTCGGCCAGCGTGCGTTATTTCCGCTCCCTGCCGGTGGCCTACCGGCCGCTGGTGCTCGACCAGTTGCGCAGCATGGGTGGCACGCGCTTCGTGGTCAGCCTCAACGATCGTCCGTTGCAGATGAGGCTGCTGCCGGTCACACCGCGCAAGCAGGCGGTGACGGAGGCGGTGGCCGACGTGCTGCACCAGTCGCTGGGCAGCGCCGCGGACATTTCCGTGACCTTCGTCAGCCCGGACGACCTGCGTATCTTCAACGGTGGCCTGAAACTCGATGAGTTGCCGCGCTCCTGGGCGCATTACGCGCTGACCCTGGAGCCGGTCAATCCGCCGGTGCTGGTGACCCAGATCCAGCTGGCACCGGGGGAGTGGCTGTACATCGCCTCGCTGCTGCCCGAGCCCTACACCAGCCTGGAAGAGCCGATCCTGCCGACCCAGCAGCTGTGGTTCATCCTGCTGACCAGTGGCTTCCTGTTGCTGTTCATCGGTCTGCTGGTACACCTGCAGAGCCGCCCGCTCAAGCGCCTGGCGCGGGTCGCGCGGCACCTGTCGCTGGGCGCCGAGGTGGAGCCGGTGGCCGAAGGCGGTGGCCGCGAAGTGGTCGAGGTGGCCCGTGCATTCAACGCCATGCGTGAGCGTATCAGCCGTTACCTGACCGAACGCGCTCAGTTGTTCAGTGCCATTTCCCATGACCTGCGCACCCCCATCACGCGCCTGCGCCTTCGCGTCGAGCTGCTGGACGACGAGAGCCTGCAGACCAAGTTCGGCCGTGACCTGGATGACCTGGAACTGCTGGTCAAGGGCGCCCTGCAATGCGTGAAGGACACCGACATCCACGAGAACATCGAGCCGGTGGATCTCAACCACCTGCTGCACTGCCTGGTCGAGCCCTGTCTGGCACCGGCCGGCAATGGTCGCGTGACCCTCGATGGCGCGGCCCGCGCGCCCTATCCGGGCAAGCCACTGGCGCTGCGCCGCTGCATCGGCAACCTGATCGACAACGCCCTCAAGTACGGGGGCAACGCTCACCTGCACATCGAGGATGACGACAGCGCCTTCGTCCTGCACGTCGATGACGAAGGACCAGGGGTGCCGGAGCAGCGCCTGGAACAGGTGTTCGAGCCGCATTTTCGTCTCGCCGGCCAGCAGCAGGGCTACGGCCTCGGGCTGGGCATCGCCCGCAACATCGCCCACAGCCACGGCGGTGAAGTCAGCCTGCGCAACCTGCGTGAGGGCGGCCTGCGCGTCACCCTGCGCCTGCCGCGCACGCCGGATTGATGCCGGCGCTTCATGGCCACGGATCGAGCCCCAGCAGGCGGCGTCCATGGGCATCGAGTTCGGCGCGTGCGAAGTGCGTTCGCTCGTACTCGCGCGGGTCGCCGGGAAAGGGGTCACCGGGCGGCGGCGTCTGCTCGGCCCAGGAGCGGATGCGCCTGTCGCGCAGCGCCTGGTTGCCGGGGTCGGCGGGAAACATGGAGATGTACTGCGCGAGGCGCACGCGGTTCTGCGAATGGTTGGGACGCACGCCATGGGCCAGCAGGCTGTTGAAGATCAGCAGGTCGCCCTTGTTCAGGCTGACGTTCTCGATGGGGCGTTGGCCGATGTCCGGCTTGAAGGGGTTGGCGCCTGCCGGTTGCCGTGACCACCAGTCGTCGATCTCGGCGAACAGGCTGGGAACGCACTGGAAGCCGCCCACCTCGTCGTCCTGCGTTGCCAGGGCCAGTACGCCCTGGGCGGCAATGGGCAACGGTCGTCGGGACACGTCGACGTCGAAGTGGATGAAACCGTCGGGGTTGCCGGCCGCGCGGCTGGCCTGGTTCGGCGGGTTGAGATTGGCGCGGTCGATGGCGACCCAGAGGTCTTCACGATCCCAGATATCGACGAAGGCATCGTGGATACGCCGGCTCTGCCGGGTGTTCCACAGGCTCTGGTGGTGATAGACCTCGACCATGCCGGTGTTGTTGAGCTCGGCCATGCGGTGTTCGCGGCGCTGTGGTGCGTACCAGGTGGCGGGATCATTGCGATCCATCTCCTGGAACTGCCAGAGCATGTCGACCACGGCATCGGCGGCTTCGTCGCTGACGGCCCGGGGCACGATGACGTAGCCCTTCTGCGTCCAGTGTCGCCAGGCCTGTTCGTCGAGTGCGCGCAGGGGCAGGCGCTTGCGGATATCGCGCAGGGGAATGGCGGCGTCTCTGGCGCCGGGGTGATCGCCGTGGCCAGGGGGTGGGCGGTGGTTCATTTCGTGATCCTCTTGTGTCTGGAATGGCCAGCCTAGCCAGACGCGAGGGCGGCGATTGCCCGACCTGAAGGCGTGAACCGATACGATTGTCGCGTGTTCGTCGCAGGCGCCTCGTGCGCGGCGCCGGAGCGGACAGCCTGTCCGGACGCCCGGCGGGCTGGCGAGCGGCAGGGCAACGACTGCGGGAGGAGCAATGCGCGCATTTCTGGAACGGATCACGCCTGAGGAGGGAGCGTCCTGGTCACTGCTCGACCGACGCCTGGAGGACGGCATTCCCTTCGAGTGGCATCACCACCCGGAGTACGAGCTGACCCTGACGCTCAACAGCCGTGGGCATCGCTACATCGGTGACGATATCGAGCCCTACGATGACGGCGATCTGGCCCTGGTGGGGCCGGGCATCGCCCATAGCTGGTGCTCCCGCGAGCGCATCGATCCGGCTCGTCCGCATATCGCCCTGGTGATCTGGTTTCGTCACGAGTGGGTGAGCGCCATGCTGGCGACGCTGCCCGAACTGAGGGAGCTGGCGGGCCTGCTGGCGGATGCCGGGCGCGGCCTGAGCTTTGGTCCCGCAAGCCGAAATCGTGCCCGGCCGCTGATCGAGGCGATGCCGGCGGCCGAGCCGGCCCGGCGTCTGATGTTGCTGCTGGAGGTGTTGCTGGCGCTGTGCCGGGCGGATGACCGGCAGCCGCTGAGCAATGTGCCGAGCCCGCAGGCGCAGCCCCTCCAGGCCGACCCGCGTCTGCTGCGCGTGCTCGATGTCCTGCACCGTGACTTCGCCCGACCGATCGGCATCGCGGCGCTGGCGGCGCTGGCCTGCCTCAGCGTTTCCGCCTTTCATCGCATGTTCCAGCGTCACTGCCGCATGAGCGCGGTGCAGTACCTCACGCGTCTGCGCATCGGCCGCGCCTGTTCGCTGCTGATCGGTGGCGAGCTGCCGGTGGCACGAATCGCCGAGCAGGTCGGCTATGCCAACCTGTCGCTGTTCAATCGCCAGTTCCTGGCGCTCAAGGGCTGCACGCCCAGGGCCTTTCGCCGCATTCATCGACGCCCTGCCGCTTCGTAACGAGTTGGTGACCTTTGTGCGTCCCTTTGTTACTTGCACCACCGTCTCGCTGGTTAGGATGTGCCAACGTGCAGCCGCGCCCGGCGCGGTTCATAACAACAAGAAGGTACTGTGCTCATGAATGCATTCACTCGTCTGGCAACTGCCGTCTCGCTCGTTACCCTGTCTCCCCTGGCTGCCGCTGGCGAAGTCGAGGTTCTGCACTGGTGGACCTCGGGCGGCGAAAAGCGCGCCGTCGATACGCTCAGAGAGCGGGTCGAGGGCCAGGGCCATCACTGGAAGGATTTCGCCGTCGCCGGTGGTGGTGGCGAGGCTGCCATGACCGTTCTCAAGACCCGCGCCGTTTCCGGCAATCCGCCCGCCGCCGCGCAGATCAAGGGGCCGGATATCCAGCAATGGGGCGAGTTGGGCCTGCTCAGCGAGATGGACGGGGTGGCGGCTCAGGGCGAGTGGGACAGGCTGCTGGCACCCGAGGTCGCCAACATCATGAAATACCAGGGCCATTACGTGGCCGTCCCGGTCAACGTGCACCGGGTCAACTGGCTGTGGATCAACCCGCAGGTGTTCGAGAAGGCCGGGATAGACCAGGCGCCGACCACCCTCGACGAATTCTTCGCCGCCGCCGACAGGCTCCAGGCCGCCGGCTTCATCGCCATCGCCCATGGCGGCCAGCCCTGGCAGGACGGCACGGTCTTCGAGAACCTGGCGCTGAGCGTGCTCGGCCCGCAGGCTTACCACAAGGCCTTCGTCGAGCTGGACGTGGCGACGCTGTCCGGCGAGAAGATGGTCGAGGTGTTCGACAGATTGCAGAAGCTGCGCGGCTACATCGATGCCAACGCTGCCGGGCGCGACTGGAACGCGGCCGCCGCGATGGTCATCGAGGGCAAGGCCGGCATGCAGATCATGGGTGACTGGGCCAAGGGCGAATGGACGGCCGCCGGCAAGGTGGCGGGCAAGGATTACCAGTGCGTGGCCTTTCCGGGCACCCAGGGCAGCTTCGACTACAACATCGATTCGCTGGCCCTGTTCAGGCTTCGCAATGCCGCCGATCGCGAGGCGCAGGAGGAGTTGGCGCGGGTGGTCATGAGCCCCGAGTTCCAGATTCTGTTCAGCCAGAACAAGGGCTCCATTCCGGTCTATCAGGATCTGGACGCGAGCGCCCTGGACAGTTGTGCCCAGGCCTCCATCGCGGACTTCAGGGAGGCTGCTGCCAGCGGTGGCCTGCAACCCAGCCTGGCGCATCTGATGGCGGCCCCGGGGCATGTCCAGGGCGCGGTCTTCGATGTGGTCACGAACTTCTTCAACTCACCGTCCTCCGACCCGCGCAAGGCTGCGCAGCAACTGGCCGCCGCGATCAAGGCGCTGCGTTGAATGTCGGTCATGAAGCGTAGCGTGGAGCCTGCTGCCAACTGGCTGACGAAACCCCTGCACCTTGCCTGGCTGCACACCGAGGCCCAGCGTCTGCTGCCGTTCGCCCGGGCCTCCCGCGTCGAGCAGGGTTTCGCCGCGCTCGATGACCAGGGGCGGTTGCCCGCTGGCGCGGTGGCCGAGCTGATCCACACCACGCGCATGACCCACTGCTTCGCCCTGGCCCATATTCAGGGCATTCCCGGACATGCGGCGCTGGTCGACCATGGCCTGGCTGCACTGCGCGCTGTCCTGTGGGACGAGGCGCATGGCGGCTGGTTCACCGATGCGACGCGCAGCGGCGGCAAGTCCGCCTACCTGCACGCCTTCGTCGCCCTGGCCGCGAGTTCCGCCAGGGTCGCCGGTCGCCCCGGTGCCGAGGCTCTGCTGGAGGAGGCCATCGACCTCATCGAGCGGCATTTCTGGAGCGAGGAGGAGGGGGCGCTGCGCGAAGGCTTCAAGCGTGACTGGACGGGCGAAGAGGCCTATCGCGGTGCCAACAGCAACATGCACGCCACCGAGGCCTTTCTCGCCCTGGCCGACGTCACCGGCGATCCGCTCTGGTTGCAGCGTGCGCTGCGTATCGTCGAGCGCCTGATTCATGAGCACGCCGCCGCGTTCGGGCATGTCGTGGTCGAGCACTTCGATGCGCACTGGCGCCCCGTGCCGCAATACAACGCCGACAATCGCGCCGATCCGTTTCGCCCCTACGGCAGCACGCCTGGCCACAGCTTCGAGTGGGCACGCCTGCTACTGCACCTGGAGGCGGCCCTGGCAGCGGCCGGGTTGGCCGTGCCCAACTGGCTGCTGAGCGATGCGCAGGGCCTGTTCGCCAGCGCCTGCCGGCACGCCTGGCAGGTCGACGGAGCGCCAGGGCTGGTGTACAGCCTCGACTGGGACAGGCGAGCGGTGGTTCGCGCACGCCTGCACTGGGTGCATGCCGAGGCCAGCGCGGCAGCCGCCGCGCTGTTGCGACGAACCGACGAGGCGATCTACGAGCACTGGTACCGGCAGTTCTGGGCCTTCATCGCCGAGCATTTCATCGACCTGCAAGGGGGAGCTGGCACCACGAGCTCGACAGCGACAACCAGCCGGCCGCCGGCATCTGGCCGGGAAAGCCCGATCTCTATCACGCCTATCAGGCGTTGCTGTTGCCGCGCCTGGCGCTGGCACCGAGTCTGGCCACGGCGCTCGCAACCGATGTAACGGGTCGGTGACATTCACGCATCCTTTCGTTACCCGAGCCGCCGCCGAGCCTGATTACACTCCCTGACAACGCAAGCGCCACGACTTGCCCGATAACAACAAGAAAGGTACTCCGATGAACGCTATTGCTCGCCTCGCTACCGCCGTCTCTCTCGCCTCCCTGCTTCCCTTCAGCGCACTGGCCGCCGAGTCCAGAGGCACGGTGGAAGTGGTGCATTGGTGGACGTCAGGCGGCGAGGCTGCCGCAGTTAAGGTTCTGCGTGATCTGCTCGAGAAGGATGGCTTCACCTGGAAAGACGGTGCGGTGGCCGGCGGTGCCGGTTCCGCCGCCATGACCGTACTGAAGACCCGCGTGGTGTCCGGCAACCCGCCGGGTGCGGCACAGATCAAGGGGCCCGATCTGCAGGAGTGGGGTGCGCTGGATCTGCTCAGTACCCTCGACGAGGTGGCGCAAGCCAATGACTGGGATGGCCTGCTGTCGAAGACCGTTACCAACACCATGCAGTACGACGGCCATTACGTGGCGGTGCCGGTGAACATCCACCGCGTCAACTGGCTGTGGATCAATCCGCAGGTGTTCGCCAAGGCCGGTATCGACAAGGCACCGACCACCCTCGAAGAACTCTATGCCGCTGGTGACAAGCTCAAGGCTGCCGGTTTCATCCCGCTGGCCCATGGCGGCCAGCCCTGGCAGGACAGCACCGTGTTCGAGGGCCTGGTGCTGGGCATCATGGGCGCCGAGGGCTTCCACAAGGCGTTCGTCGAGAACGACGAGGCGACCCTCACCAGCCCGCAGATGACCGAAGTGTTCACCGCGCTGAAGAAACTCTCGACCTACATGGACGACAACCGCGCCGGGCGTGACTGGAACCTGGCTACCGCCGAGGTGATCGACGGCAAGGCCGGCATGCAGATCATGGGGGACTGGGCCAAGAGCGAGTGGGACCGCCGCCGGCAAGGTTGCGGGCAGGGACTACCAGTGCGTACCGATGCCGGGCACCGCCGGTAGCTACACCTACAACATCGATTCCATGGCCATGTTCAGGCTCAGGAACGAAGGCGACATCGCCGCCCAGCATGCCCTGGCGCGCATCGCCCTGGAGCCCGAGTTCCAGTATGTGTTCAACCAGAACAAGGGCTCGATACCGGTGCGTGCCGACCTGGACATGAGCCGGTTCGACAGTTGCGCCCAGGCCTCGATGAAGGATTTCCAGGAGGCCGACAGGAGCGGCACGCTGGAGCCGAGCATGGCGCACAGCATGGCCACCAACCTCGCCATACAGGGCGCCATCTTCGATGTGGTGACCAATTTCATGAGTGAGAAGAACGCCGATCCGAGCAAGGCCGGCGCGCAGATCTACTCGGCCATCAAGGCCGCCCGGTAGATCCATCCGGGCCGGCATTCCCGGCCCGTTTCCCTGGCACAGCCTCTCGCGACAGGGCCCGCGCCCCGTCGGCGGCGGCCTGCTACCCGGATTTCACTTCGCTGACTGGTAATGCGCGATGACTGTCACCACGGTAATGACCAAGGCCTCGCCCCTCGATGTGCTGCAACGCTGGCTGCCCAAGCTGGTGCTGGCGCCCAGCATGCTGGTGGTGCTGGTCGGTTTCTACGGCTACATCCTCTGGACGCTGGTGCTGTCGTTCACCAACTCCAGCTTCATGCCCAGCTACAAGTGGGTCGGTCTGCAACAGTACATGCGCCTGATGGACAACGACCGCTGGTGGGTGGCGAGCAAGAACCTGCTGGTGTTCGGTGGCCTGTTCATCGGCATCAGTCTGGTGATCGGCGTGTTTCTCGCGGTGCTGCTCGATCAGCGCATCCGCCGCGAGGGCTTCATCCGCACCATCTACCTGTACCCCATGGCGCTGTCGATGATCGTCACCGGCACGGCCTGGAAGTGGCTGCTCAACCCGGGGCTGGGCCTGGACAAGATGCTGCGGGACTGGGGCTGGCAGGGCTTTCGCCTGGACTGGCTGGTGGATCAGGATCGAGTCATCTACTGCCTGGTGATCGCTGCCGTCTGGCAGGCTTCCGGCTTCGTCATGGCGTTGTTCCTGGCGGGCTTGCGCAGTGTCGACCAGTCGATCATTCGTGCCGCCCAGGTGGACGGCGCGGGGCTGCCGACCATCTATTTGCGCATCGTGCTGCCGAGCCTGCGCCCGGTGTTCTTCAGCGCGGTGATGATCCTCGCGCATATCGCCATCAAGAGTTTCGATCTGGTCGCGGCAATGACGGCGGGCGGGCCTGGCTACGCATCCGACCTGCCGGCGATGTTCATGTACGCCTTCACCTTCAGCCGCGGCCAGATGGGTATCGGTTCGGCCAGCGCGATGCTGATGCTCGGCGCGATCCTGACGATCCTGGTGCCGTATCTCTATTCGGAACTGCGAGGCAAACGCCATGACTAGAGCCTTCAGCCCAAGCCGCCTGGCCATCCATGCCACCCTTCTGTTCGCCGCGGCGCTGTACCTGATGCCGCTGCTGGTGATGCTGCTGACCAGTTTCAAGACCCCCGAGGACATCCGCACCGGCAACCTGCTGTCCTGGCCCGAGACCTTCACCCTGATTGGCTGGGTCAAGGCCTGGGGTGTGGTCGACGGCTATTTCTGGAACTCGGTGAAGATCGCCATTCCCGCCGTGCTGATTTCCACGGCCGTCGGTGCACTGAACGGCTACGTCCTGTCGATGTGGCGCTTTCGTGGCTCGCAGCTGTTCTTCGGGCTGCTGCTGTTCGGCTGCTTCCTGCCGTTCCAGACCGTCCTGCTGCCGGCCTCGTTCACCCTCGGCAAGTTTGGCCTGGCCAACACCACCACAGGCCTGGTGCTGGTGCACGTGGTCTACGGGATCGCCTTCACCACACTGTTCTTTCGCAACTACTACGTGACCGTTCCGGATGCGCTGGTGCGTGCGGCACGCCTCGATGGCGCCGGGTTCTTCACCATCTTCGGACGGATTCTGCTGCCCATGTCGGTGCCGATCATCATGGTCTGCCTGATCTGGCAGTTCACCCAGATCTGGAACGATTTCCTCTTCGGCGTGGTGTTCGCCAGTGGCGACGCGCAACCGATCACCGTGGCGCTGAACAACCTGGTGAACACCAGTACCGGTGCCAAGCAATACAACGTCGACATGGCCGCCGCGATGATCGCCGGGTTGCCGACGCTGCTGGTTTATGTCGTGGCGGGCAAGTACTTCCTGCGTGGCCTCACGGCTGGCGCGGTCAAGGGTTGAAAGCTGCCGAGCTCGGTCATTCGGCGTTGGACTCCGCTTCCTCGTCCGGCGCTGCCTTGCCTGACCTTCGCTCGTCACGACGCTCTCAAAGTGGAGAAACGAAATGGCAACACTCGAACTGCGCAACGTCAACAAGTCCTACGGCAGTGGTCTGACGGACACCCTCAAGAACATCGAACTGTCGATCGAGTCCGGCGAATTCCTGATTCTCGTCGGCCCGTCCGGTTGCGGCAAATCCACCCTGATGAACTGCATTGCCGGGCTGGAGAGCATCAGTGGCGGCGCGATCCTGGTCGATGGGGCCGACATCAGCGGCATGAGTCCCAAGGATCGCGACATCGCCATGGTGTTCCAGTCCTACGCGCTGTATCCGACCATGAATGTGCGCGACAACATCGCCTTCGGTCTGAAGATGCGCAAGATGGCGGCGGCCGACATCGACGAGGAGGTGGCACGGGTCGCCCGCCTGCTGCAGATCGAGCACCTGCTGGGGCGCAAGCCGGGCCAGCTGTCCGGCGGCCAGCAGCAGCGGGTGGCCATGGGCCGGGCGCTGGCGCGGCGACCGAAGATCTACCTGTTCGACGAGCCGCTGTCGAACCTCGATGCCAAGCTGCGTGTGGAGATGCGCACCGAAATCAAGCTGATGCATCAGCGGCTGAAGACCACCACGGTATATGTCACCCATGACCAGATCGAGGCCATGACCCTGGGTGACAAGGTTGCGGTGATGAAGGACGGCATCATCCAGCAGTTCGGCACGCCCCAGCAGATCTACAACGACCCGGCCAATCTGTTCGTGGCGAGCTTCATCGGCTCTGCGCCGATGAACTTCATTCCCGCGCATCTGCAACGCAGTGACTGCCGATGGTGGGCGACGATCGACTCGGGGCCGTCGCGCTGCGAGATGCCGCTGGGCGCGATGGAAGAGGGCCTGGAGAACCGCGAGGTGATTCTCGGCATCCGCCCCGAGCAGATTCAGCTGGCCGGCGACAGCAGTGCCGACTCACCGAGCCTCCTCGCCGAGGTGGAGGTCATCGAGCCCACCGGGCCGGACACCCTGGTGTTCGTCAATATCAACCAGACCAAGGTGTGCTGCCGCCTGGCGCCGGACATGACGCCGAAGGTCGGCAGCCGCCTGGCGCTGCGCTTCGATCCGAAGCGCGTGCTGCTGTTCGATGCCCGCAGCGGCGAGCGTCTGCTGCCGGAAAAGCGCCAGGCCACTGACAACAAGGTGGCGCAACTGAAGCGAGGGTAGCCGTGTAGCCGATGAAATCCGCAGGCTGCCCAATCAGCCTCAGCGGATTGCATCCGGGCTACGGCGCTTCGAGACAACGAAGAACCGTCGCTGCGGCGGTGATCCGCAGCATCGCTCAATAAAAACAATCAGGAACTACGATGAAGACCAGACAGCAACCCCTCATCTGTTCGCTTGGCGCTCCCTGCCTGCTGGCACTGGCTTTGGCCACACCGCAGGTTCAGGCCGTCGAATTCACCGGTTATCTGCGCAGCGGCATCGGTGGCGCAGATACCGGTGGCACGCAACAGTGCTTCCAACTGCCGGGTGCGCAATCGAAGTACCGCCTGGGCAACGAGTGCGAGCAGTACATCGAACTGGATCTGCGTCAGGATCTGTTTCGCCTGGACGATGGCTCGGTGATCAGCGTCGAGGGCATGGCGCAGCTCTACAACCAGTACGGCCACACGCCGAAGTTCACGGGTGACTATGGTTTCGCGCGGATGAACCAGATGTACGCCGAGTGGAGCAACATGCCGGCGCTGGGGGCGGTTCGCTGTGGGCCGGGCGCCGTTTCTACAAGCGTAACGACATCCACATTTCCGACTTCTACTACTGGAACCAGAGTGCCACCGGTTTCGGTATCGACGAAATGCTGATCGGTGACCTCAAGTACAGCTACGTGTTCTCGCGCAAGGACAACTACGACCAGAAGCCCTACATCAACCGCCACGATTTCAACGTCGGCGGCTTCCAGGTCAACCCGGGCGGTGAGCTGGAGGTCGGCGTCAGCTACATCGACAAGCCGGACAGCAGCGATGCCAACAGTGGCTGGGCGGTGACCGCGCAACACAAGCAGCAGGACTTCCTCGGCGGGGTCAATACCGTCGCTCTGCAGTATGGCCGCGGGCCGGGTACCGGCCTCGGTTACACCGGCGATCCAACCCTGGATCGCAGCAACCGAAGCTGGCGCCTGGTGGAGTTCTTCGACTTCCAGATGACCGCGCGTCTCGGTGGCCAGGTGCAACTGGTCTATCAGAAGGACAAGCGCCCGGATGGTGCGGATCAGAACTGGCTGTCCATCGGAGGACGCACCAGCTATGCCTTCACCGAACAGTTCAAGCTGGTCGGCGAGGTCGGTCGCGATCAGGTCGAGGCGCCCGGCGGTACCCGCAAGTTGACCAAGTTCACCATCGCGCCGACCTGGTCGCCCGCCGGCCCAGGCTTCTGGGAACGTCCGGAAATCCGCCTGTACTACACCTACGCCAGCTGGAACCGAGCGGCGCAACAGGCCGCCAATCTGCTGGCCAACGGCTCGGCACTGTCCGAGAACGGTGCCTTCGGCAGCGCGCGCAATGGCTCCAACTTCGGCGTGCAGGTGGAGTACTGGTGGAAGTAGGGCCGCTCCTTGGCTGCCTGGGTGGTGGATGAAAAGAGCGTGATCCACCCTACGGGGCATGGATGGGCTGAATGGCGAGGCGTACGTGGATCGCGCTTGACCGATCCACCGGGGCTGCCTGCCTGGTGGATGAGAAGAGCGTCATCCACCCTACGGGGCATGGATGGCGAGGCGTAGGGTGGATCGCGCTTCACCGATCCACCGTGACTGCCTGCCTGGTGGATGAAAGAGCGTCATCCACCCTACGGGGTATGGATGGGGCTCAATGGCGAGGCGTGGGTGGATCGCGCTTGACCGATCCACCGGGGCTGCCTGCCTGGTGGATGAGAAGAGCGTCATCCACCCTACGGGGCATGGATGGGGATGAATGGCGAGGCGTGGGTGGATCACGCTTCACCGATCCACCGTGGCTGCCTGCCTGGTGGATGAGAAGAGCGTCATCCACCCTACGGGGCATGGATGGGCGTAGGGTGGATGACGCGCTTCACCGATCCACCGTGGCTGCCTGCCTGGTGGATGAGAAGAGCGTCATCCACCCTACGGGGTATGGATGGGGCTCAATGGCGAGGCGTAGGGTGGATCGCGCTTGACCGATCCACCGTGGCTGCCTGCCTGGTGGATGAAAGAGCGTCATCCACCCTACGGGGCATGGATGGGTAGATGGCAAGGCGTGGGTGGATCACGCTTCACCGATCCACCGTGACTGTCTGCCTGGTGGATGAGAAGAGCGTCATCCACCCTACGGGGCACGTGCGCGGCGTCAGAGCAGCCCGGCCACCAGGCGCCCGAGCACCTCCATGGCCTGTTCGCTGCGTGGGCTCCAGGGGTGGCCGTAGTTCAGGCGGGCGCAGTGGCGAAAACCCTGGCTGGCAGAGAAGATCGGTCCCGGCGCCAGGCTGATGCCCTGGGCCAGCGCCAGGCGCAGCAGTTGCAGTGAGTCGAGCCGCTCGGGGAACTCGAACCAGAGGAAGTAGCCGCCCGATGGTCGTGTCACTCGCGTGCTGGCGGGAAAGTGCCGGGCGGCCGAGGCGAGCATCGCGCTCTGCTGCATTTCCAGGGCGTGGCGCAGCTTGCGCAGATGGCGGTCGTAGCCGCCGTGCTGCAGGTAGTCGGCCAGTGCCGCCTGGGCCGGTACCGAAGGCGAGATGGTGGTCATCAGCTTGAGTCGGGCGATCTGCTCGGCATAGCGCCCGCCGGCCACCCAGCCGATGCGATAGCCCGGCGCCAGGCTCTTGGAGAAGGAGCTGCAATGCATCACCAGCCCTTCGCGGTCGAAGCTCTTCACCGGCTTGGGCGGGTGGCTGCCGAAATACAGCTCGGCATACACATCGTCCTCGATCAGTGGCACCTGATGCTCGACGAGCAACTGGTACAGGGCCTGCTTCTTCGTTTCGCTCATGCTTGCGCCGAGCGGGTTCTGCAGGCTGCTCATGAACCAGCAGGCCTTGATCGGCAGTTGCCGCAGGCTGTCCGAGAGGGCGCCCAGGTCGATGCCTTCGCGCGGGTGCACGGGGATTTCCACGGCCTTGAGCTGTAGCCGCTCCAGCACTTGCAGGCAGGCATAGAAGGTCGGTGACTCGATGGCCACCAGGTCGCCCGGCTGGGTCACGCACTGCAGGCAGAGATTGAGCGCCTCCATGGCGCCGTTGCTGATCACCAGTTCCTCCATCGGCAGCATCACGCCGCTGACCATGTAGCGCAACGCGATCTGCCGGCGCAGGTCGGCATTGCCGGCCGTCATGTCGGCGATGATCTCGTGCGGTGAGAGCATGCGCAGGCTCTGCGCCATGCTGCGGGCCAGGCGTTGCAGGGGGAACAGATCCGGGCTGGGGAAGGCCGAACCGAAAGGCACGGTATGCGGGTCTTTCAGCGAGGCGAGTACGGAGAACACCAGTTCGCTGACATCCACCTCGGTGGTCTGCGCCGCGTGGGCGGTCAGCTCCGGCTCATGCAGCGGGCGCTTGGCATGTTCGCGGACGAAGTAGCCGGAGCGTGCCCGTGCCTGGATCAGGCCACGATCCTCCAGCAGGTAGTAGGCCTGGAACACCGTGGACGGGCTGACCCCGTAGGTGCGGCTGGCATGGCGCACCGAGGGCACCTTCTCGCCGGGGCCGAGCACGCCGGTACGGATCAGCTCGGCGATCTCGTCGGCGAATTTTTCGTAGCGTTTCATCCTGTCCTGGTTCACCGAGGCAAAGGGTACGGGCGAACACTTTACGGGGTGAGCGGCAGACATGGCAGTGCCTCGTGAGTGGGGTCAGGGCGTATCTCGGGTGCAGGAGCGGATTCATCCGCGAATGAACCCGCTCCTGCTGGGCTTGTGGCAACCGTAGCCCGGATGCAATCCGGGCCACGCGCTTCAGCGCAGCGGCGCGAGGAAGGTGCTGCGGGTACTGACGCGACTGCTCGGGTCGGCCCGGTCGCTTACCTCGAAGCGTACGGTTTGCGGGCCGGCGCCATTGTGCGTGGCGATCAGCGCGACGCTCACCGGCAGGTCGCGGATCTCGCCCGGAGCCAGGTTCAGCGTGCCCGGGCCGTGCAGCTCGAAGTCGCCGGCGTCGACCAGGCCGATGGCGTAGCTGCGTGGCTGCTGGGTCTTGTTGATGATCTTCAGGCTGTAGATGTTCTCGATCTGGCCCAGGGCGTTCTCGCGGAACAGGCCGCGGTCGCGGGTCACGTCCAGGGAGATCAGCGGTCGTTCGTTCAGCGCCCAGACGAAGGCACCGATCATCACCGCCAGCATCGCCGCGTAGCCGATCAGGCGTGGGCGCAGCCAGTGGGTCTTGCCGCCGGCCAGTTCGTGCTCGGAGCTGTAGCGCACCAGGCCTCGGGCGTAGCCGAGCTTGTCCATCACGCTGTCGCAGGCGTCGACGCAGGCGCCGCAACCGATGCATTCCAGTTGCAGGCCATCGCGGATGTCGATGCCGGTGGGGCAGACCTGCACGCACATCGTGCAGTCGATGCAGTCGCCCAGGCCCTCGGCTTTATAGTCGGCGTCCTTGCGGCGCGGGCCGCGGCTTTCGCCACGGGCGGCGTCGTAGGAGATGACCAGCGTATCGCTGTCGAACATCACGCTCTGGAAGCGCGAGTAGGGGCACATGTCGCGGCACACCTTCTCGCGCAGCCAGCCGGCGTTGATGTAGGTGGCAGCGGTGAAGGAGAGCACCCAGAATGCGGTGGTCGCGCCCATCTCCAGGGTCAGCAGATCAGTGGTCAATTGACGCACCGGGGTGAAGTAGCCGATGAAGGCCATCGCCGTGATCAGACTCACGACCAGCCACAGGCCGTGCTTGGCGCTGCGTCGGGCCAGTTTCTGCAGCGACCAGGGCGCGGCATCGAGCTTGATGCGCTGGCCACGGTCGCCCTCGGTGATCTGCTCCACGCGCATGAAGACCCAGGTCCACACGCTCTGCGGGCAGGCATAGCCGCACCAGACGCGCCCGGCGAGTACGGTGATGAAGAACAGGCCGAAGGCGGCGATGATCAGGATCGCCGAGAGCAGGATGAAGTCCTGCGGCCAGAAGGTCGCGCCGAAGATGTGGAACTGGCGGTTCTCCAGATCCCACAGCACCGCCTGGCGACCGTTCCAGTCGATCCAGGCGGTGCCGAAGAACAGCAGGAACAGCAGGCCGGCGCCGAGCAGGCGCAGGTTGCGAAAGCGCCCGGTGAAGCTACGTGTGTGGATCGGGCCGCCGGCCTGGGCCGGTGTCAGGCGGATGGGTTTGCTCGGGTCGATGGTCTCGACGCTGCGCACGGGGATCAGATCGGTCATGTCGTTGCCCTCATCAGGCGTTTATTCAGGCTGGCGCCATGATCCGAGGGCAACTGATCGCGAAACAGACTCAGGTTTTCGATAAAAAAGCGGATCAGATGCGCGCGACGAGCCCTGCGGGAAAACCCTGACAGGGCTCCAGGCCAGGCCACTTCTGCTGCCCGAGGTTTTCAGGCAAAGCGCTACAGGTATCGGCCTGCGACATCGCGCCGCGCCGAACAGCGGCCAGCGACGGTGCTTTCACGCTCATCTGATCCGGTTTTTTAAGGCTTTTCTGGCGCTGTTTTCGAAGCACCTCCGGCAGGCATAGTCGACGCCCCGTGATCAGGAGGCATGCCTGCATGTACCAATACGATGACTATGACCGCGCCCTGGTGCGCGAGCGCGTCGCCCAGTTCCGTGACCAGGTACAGCGGCGCCTGGCCGACGAACTGAGCGAAGAGGAGTTCCTGCCGCTGCGCCTGCAGAACGGCCTGTACCTGCAGAAGCATGCCTACATGCTGCGCGTGGCGATTCCCTACGGCACCCTCTCGGC
The DNA here is from genome assembly GCA_045291465.1 of Ectopseudomonas oleovorans. Taxonomy (GTDB): domain Bacteria; phylum Pseudomonadota; class Gammaproteobacteria; order Pseudomonadales; family Pseudomonadaceae; genus Aquipseudomonas; species Aquipseudomonas oleovorans_B. Next base: position 2,166,791 of record CP152345.1, read on the forward strand.
CAGCCAGATGCGCGCCCTGGCGCACATCGCCCGGGAATACGACCGGGGCTATGGCCACTTCACCACACGGCAGAACATCCAGTTCAACTGGATCGAACTGGCGCGTGTGGCAGACATTCTCGACTGGCTGGCCGAGCACGACATGCATGCCATCCAGACGTCCGGCAATTGCGTGCGCAACATCACCACCGAGGCCTTCGCCGGGGTCGCCGCCGACGAGTACCTCGACCCGCGTCCGCTGGCCGAGATTTTGCGCCAGTGGTCGACGGTCAATCCGGAGTTCCTGTTCCTGCCGCGCAAGTTCAAGATCGCCCTGTGCGCCGCCGAAGAGGATCGCGCGGCGATCCAGGTGCACGACATCGGCCTGCAACTGTACCGCGACGAGGCTGACGAGCTGCGCCTGCGCGTGCTCGTCGGCGGTGGCCTGGGGCGCACACCGATCATCGCCCAGACCCTGCGTGAAGGGCTGCACTGGCAGGACTGCCTGTCTTACGTCGAAGCCATCCTGCGCGTGTACAACCGCCATGGTCGGCGCGACAACAAGTACAAGGCGCGGATCAAGATTCTGGTCAAGGCACTGGGCATCGAAGCCTTCGCCGCCGAGGTGGAGCGCGAATGGCAGCCGATCAAGGACGGCCCGGCGCGGCTCACCGAGGATGAATACCAGCGCGTCGCCGCATCCTTCCACAAGCCGGCCTATGCCCCGCTGGATGCCATCGATCTCCAATTCGGCACCCACCTGGCGCATGACGAGGCCTTCGCCCGCTGGGTGTCGCGCAACGTCATGGCGCATCAGGTGCCCGGTTACCTCAGCGTGGTGCTGTCGACCAAGCCCGGCATCAGCGCACCGCCGGGCGACGTCACCGCCGAGCAGATGGAAGCCGTGGCCGACTGGAGCGAGCGCTACGGTTTCGGCGAGATTCGTATCGCCCACGAGCAGAACCTGGTGCTGCCTGACGTACGCAAGGCCGACCTTCATGCGCTCTGGATGGAGGCACAGGCGGTCGGGCTTGGCACCGCCAACGCCGGTCTGCTCACCGACATCATCGCCTGTCCGGGAGGCGATTTCTGCTCGCTGGCCAACGCCAAGTCGATCCCCATCGCCCAGGCCATCCAGCAGCGTTTCGACGACCTCGACTACCTGCACGACCTGGGCGAGCTGAGCCTGAACATCTCCGGCTGCATGAACGCCTGCGGCCACCACCACATCGGCAACATCGGTATCCTTGGCGTCGACAAGAACGGCAGCGAGTGGTACCAGTTGACCCTCGGTGGCAGCCAGGGCCGGCAGGCGGCGCTGGGCAAGGTGATCGGTCCGTCGTTCGCCGCCGAGCAGGTACCCGAGGTGATCGAGCGCATCGTGCAGACCTATGTGCACCATCGCGAGGTGAACGAGGGCTTTCTCGACACCTTCCAGCGCATCGGCCTGGAGCCGTTCAAGGAGCGCGTGTACAGCCGGGAGGTGGCAGCATGAACAATCTGATTCGCCTGTTCGAGGGCGAGGCGCGTATCGTCAGTGACGATCCCTGGCAGTTGCACGGTGCCGACAATGCCGGCTCGGCGCCGCTGATCGTGCCGCTGGCCGCGTGGCGCGAGCGACAGTCGGTGGCGGTGCTGGAGGGCAGGGCACCAAGCGCGGATGGCCTGTTGCTGCAGGTCGATGACGAGCCGGAGGCGCTACAACCGTTTCTCTCCAGCCTGCCGCTGATCGCCATCGACTTCCCCAGCTTCCGCGATGGTCGGGGTTACAGCCAGGCCTACCTGCTACGTACCCGTCTGGGCTGGCAGGGCGAGCTGCGTGCGGTGGGCGATGTGCTGCGTGACCAGTTGGCGCACATGCGCCAGTGCGGTTTCGATGCCTTCGCGGTGCGCGCCGACAAATCCCTGGAGGACGCGCTCAAGGGGCTGGCGGGCCTGAGTGTGTTGTACGGCCGCTCGGTCATCGAGCCACGCCCGCTGTTTCGTCGGGGACGCCTCGGTCATGGGCATGCCGGCGCGGAGGCAGAGCCGACATGACGCTGCTGCGTGGACTGTTCTGGCTGGTGCTGCTGCAACTCGTCGGCGTCGCCGTCAACCACTGGCTGCTGCCGATGCTGCCGGGATCGATCATCGGCCTGCTGCTGCTTTCGCTCTGGCTGATGTGGCGCGCAGGTGTGCCCGAGTCGCTGCAACAGGCGGCGGGCGGGCTGTTGCCCTATCTGCCGCTGCTGCTGGCGGTGCCGGCCTCGGGGATCATGACCAGCAGCGACCTGCTGCTCGCCGAGCTGCCGGTGATCGCTGCGGCGCTGGTGCTCTCGCTGCTGGTCACGGTGCCGTTCTGCGGTTGGCTGTTGCAGGTGCTGATTCGCCGCCAGGAGCGCGACCGATGAATGTCCTGACCCATCACCCCCTGTTCGCCATCGCGCTGACGCTGGCGGCGTTCCTGTTCGCCGCCTGGCTCTACCGACGCAGTGGCTGGCTGGTGCTGCAACCGGTGCTGGTGTCGGTGGTGCTGATCGTCGGCACCCTGCTGGTATGCGGGGTGGACTATGCCACCTACCGCGTCGGCGCCGAACCCATCGCCTGGCTGCTCGATCCGGCTACCGTGGCTCTGGCGGTACCCTTGCAGCACAACATCGAACGTATCCGGCGGCTGCTCTGGCCGATCCTGATCACCCTGCTGGCCGGTGGCGTGCTCTCGGTCGGACTGACCCTGGGGATCGGCTGGCTGCTGGGGGCCGACTGGAGCGTGCTGATGAGCCTGGCGCCGAAGTCGGTGACCATGCCCATCGCCATGCCGGTGGCCGAGCAGATCGGTGGTATCGCCTCGCTGGCGGCGGTGATGGTGATGCTCACCGGGGTGATCGGCACGGCACTCGACCACTGCTGCTGAGTTGGGCTGGCGTCGAACACCCGGCTGCCCGTGGTCTCAGCTACGGCCTCAACGCCCACGCCATCGGCACCGCCCATGCCTTGCAGGAGGGGCAGGAATGCGGCGCCTTCGCCGCCTTGGCCATGAGCCTGCTGGGCATTGCCACGGCCCTGTTGCTGCCCCTGCTGTTCGCGCTTTGAGTCAGAGGGCGGAATTCCGCCACCCTCGACGCCCGCCAACGCCGGGTTTGGCGAGAACTCGCCAGCCCCGGCCATGGCTGGCCCTCCGACAGGCCCCGGATTGCAGCTGAATCCTTTCAGCGGCATGCATCTTGCTCTACCAGGGCGCGAGCGGAACGAGCCCGCCAAGAGGCCTGGAACACCCTTCCTTCCGCAGCGCTGCATACCTGCAGCATTCGTCCCATGAGCGACCCAGGAACCTGTTTTGGATCTGCTGCGCGTCGGTTGAACAGCGTTGAAAACGGCCTCGGCAAGCTGCTTGCAGCTAACGCGCTTCAGCGCGGCCCGAAGGGCGAACGAAGTGAGTAATGCTCATTTACAGCACGTAAATTCGAGCGCGATTCCGATCGTTCCTCGGCCATTTTTGCCACTGTTTATCTCTAGCTCGCGAGCTCCTGAATGGGTTCTGGAACGGTCGCTGTCAGAAACCTTGCGCGTACGGCGATCCCCCGTGCGTCACCATTGGACCGTGTCATGAAGAAAATCCTGCTGACGCTGCTCAGCCTCAGCCTGATCGGCTGCTCCAACAACCGCGAGCCCGAGAAAACCGTCGATGTCCTGCTGATCGGCGCTGGCGTGATGAGTGCGACCCTGGGCACCTACCTGCACGAGCTGGAGCCTACCTGGAGCATCGATATCTACGAGCGCCTCGACCGCGTCGCCGGCGAGAGCTCCAATGCCTGGAACAACGCCGGCACCGGCCATTCCGCCTTCTGCGAGCTGAACTACACCCCCGAAACCGCCGACGGCGGCATCGATATCGGCAAGGCCGTGGCGATCAACGAATCCTTCGAGATTTCCAAGCAGTTCTGGGCCACCCAGGTCGATCGCGAAGTGTTGAGCAAGCCCGGGAGCTTCATCAACACCACCCCGCACATGAGCTTCGTCTGGGGCGAGGACAACATCGAGTTCCTGCGCAAGCGCCATGCCGCGCTGCAGCACAGCAACCTGTTCCGTGGCATGGAATTCAGCGAGGATCACGCGCAGATCGCTCAGTGGGCGCCACTGATCATGCAGGGGCGTGACGAGAACCAGCACGTTGCCGCCACCCGCATGGCCATTGGTACCGACGTCAACTTCGGGGAAATCACCCGCCAGTTGATCGACTCGCTGATCGGCAGGGATCAGGCGCGCCTGCATCTGGAGCACGAGGTGCGCAACCTCGTGCGCAACGACGATGGCACCTGGCGCGTGACCGTGTACGACCTGGCCAGGGACGAGGAGAAAGTGGTCGATGCCCGCTTCGTCTTCATCGGTGCCGGTGGCGGTGCGCTCAAGCTTTTGCAGAAGTCCGGTATCGAAGAGGCCAGGGGCTATGCCGGCTTCCCGGTCGGTGGCCAGTTCCTGATGACGCGCAACAAGGACATCGTGGCCCGGCACCTGGCCAAGGTCTATGGCAAGGCCTCGGTCGGTTCGCCGCCCATGTCCGTGCCGCACCTGGACACCCGCGTGATCGACGGCGAGACCGTGCTGCTGTTCGGCCCGTTCGCCACCTTCTCCACCAAGTTCCTCAAGCAGGGTTCGCTGCTGGATACCTTCAGCGCCATGACCACCGACAACTTCCTGCCGATGGTCAACGCCGGTATCGACAACTGGTCGCTCAGCACCTACCTGATGGGGCAACTGATGCTCAGTCAGGAAGACCGCATGAACTCGCTGCGCGAGTACGTCCCCGATGCGCGTGACGAGGACTGGCAACTGCTGCAGGCTGGCCAGCGCGTGCAGATCATCAAGAAGGATGCCGAGAAGGGTGGCGTGCTGCAGTTCGGCACCGAGGTGGTGACCTCCGCCGATGGCAGCATCAGTGCGCTGCTGGGCGCTTCGCCGGGCGCCTCGACCGCCGCGCCGATCATGCTGCACCTGATCGAGAAAACCTTCGCCGACAAGGTCGCCACGCCCGAGTGGCAGGCACGTCTGAAAGAGATCATCCCGTCCTACGGGCAGAAGCTCAACGATGATCTGGAACTGACCAACCGCATCCGTCAGTGGAGCAGCGAACGTCTGCAATTGCAGTACATCGAGGTCGCTCCCGACGTGGAAATGGCCATCGAGCCACAGCCGACGGCCGTGACCCTGTAAGGCCTCCCGGCGTTACGAAGAACCCGTCCTGTGTGATGCGCAGGGCGGGTTTTCTATTGGGCCAACGCCCGTACTTCGTGGCGAGTACGGCTTACTGCTTCGCAGGGCGCAGCCCGGCGGATCGTTCGCTTCGCTACGAGCGGTCGGCGCCGATTCGCCCTGCGAGCGGTCGCGGCTACGGTCATTCCGTCAGCGTCATCAGGATATCGGCGTACCAGGTGCAGTTCAGGCCCAGGGCTTCGTCCTGTTCCTCGTCGCGATTGCCCAGCAGGCGGGTGGAGTGGATGCCGAGCAGGTGCCAGGGCAGTTCGCCATCCACGCTGGCGCGCTTGACCACCGGGGCGCCGCTGATGCCACGGTGAGTACGGCCATCGGTGAGGAAGTAGCCCAGCCCCTGAAAGCGCAGCCCGAAGGAGGAGGCCAGCCCGGCATGACGGGCGACCGGCATGCGGTGCAGGCTGTCCTGAAAACCCAGCGGAAAGCCCACCACCAGCAGTGTCGAGCCGATTTCCACGTGTTCGTCGGCTTGCAGCAGGTGCTGTGGGGTGAAGGCCTGAAAGGTGCAGCCGGGCGGGAGTGCCGCCCCGTTCAATTCGATCGCGGCGACGTCGATTTCGCCAGCACCATCGATGCCCTGGCGCCACAGGCGCTTTCCCCCGTCATAAAGGGGAATGCCGAAACTGGCGGTATCGGCCAGGTTGGCCGCGTCGGTGTGCAGTTCGATCTGCAGGCTATCCGGGTGGTGCTCGCTGGGTTCGTCGAGCACCACGTGGCGGCTGGTCACCAGGAACAGCCGATCATCGCGCTGGAAGAAGAAACCGCTGGCGTTGGTCAGTATCTGCCCTGCCGCCAGGGTGGTGATGCGTGCTGCGCTGAGCATCAGGGAGTCGATCATTACCCAGGGCCTCCTGCCGGTAGTTGGTCTATCACTGACTGCCAAACCCGTGACAGGTTCGGCTGGTCGCATCGAGCCAGCGCCATGGCGGATGTAAAAAGCGACATCCACGACGATGCTGAGCGGTGGCTGCGGTGATTCGAAGGTGCGCACAGCGCACCCTGCACACATCACGGCGCGGCCGGTTCGTCCTCGTTGCGATCCAGCGCCACCTGACGGATCGACAGGCGAATCTCCGCCGGCAATACCCGTTTGGCGGCGCCTTCGGCCAGTTCGCTGAGCAGCGGGTGATGGCTGAGCTTGCCGGCTTCGTCCTGGCGCAGCACGCCCTGATCCAGCAGGCTCTGGATGAAGTGACGGAACAGGCTCTTGTCGAAGAACTCCGGCGCGTTGAGGCCATGCAGGATCGACAGGCGCTGGGCCATCACCGTGCACAGGTCTTCCAGTTCCTCGGCGCTGATCGCGTTCTGCCCGGCATTGAGCAGCAGGGCGATGGCCATGTAGAAGCGTTGCAGAGTCTGCGCCACCGAACGCGATAGCAGCGTCAGCAGCACGAACTGGCGCGAGCTGGGCGCCGGGCGCACGTACACGTCGCCCTCGGTCTTGAGCAGGCCCTGCTCGACGAACGCGGCCAGCCACTGGTCGATCACGCCTTCCAGCTCGCTCTGTTCCCAGCGAATGAACAGTTCGGCCTGCAGGTACGGGTACAGTGCGCCGGCGTAGCGCAGGATCTGCTCGCGGCTGATCCGTGCGCTGCTCTGGAAGAAGCTGGCCAGCAGCGCCGGCAAGGCGAAGATGTGCAGCACGTTGTTGCGGTAGTAGGTCATCAGGACGGCATTCTGCTCGTCCAGGTAGAGAATCTTGCCCAGCGCGTCCTTCTGCTCGGCCAGCAGATCCATGCCCTGCACATGCTCGATCAGCGCCAGGCCGTCACCTTCCGGCAGCGTGGTATGCGGCGAGTAGGGCACGGCGCGCAGCAGGGCCAGGTAGAGGTCGAGCACGCGCGACAGGGCGCGCTCGTCCAGTGCCAGCTTGCTGGTGGAGAGCAGTGCCAGGGCCACCAGGTTGACCGGGTTGATCGCCGCCGCCTCGTTGAGATGGCGCGCCACGCGTTCGCCCAGGCGGTTGGTGGTGTCATTGAGCCAGGTCGGCCGGTACTGCGGACCGAGCTCCTGCTCACGCCAGCCGGGTTGCTGCTGGTCGAGGAACTCGGCCAGCTTGATCGGCTCGCCGAAGTTCACCGAGACCTGGCCGAAGCGCTGCTTGAGCGCGCCGAGCACCTTGAACAGGTCGAAGATCGACTCCTTCTTCTTGCTCGCGCCGCGCAGCTCGCCCAGGTAGGTGCGGCCTTCGAGCACGCGTTCGTAGCCGATGTACACCGGCACGAAGACGATGGGCAGGCGGTGCGAGCGCAGGAAGCTGCGCAGGGTAATGGCCAGCATGCCGGTCTTCGGCCGCAGCATGCGCCCGGTACGCGAACGCCCACCCTCGACGAAGTACTCCACCGGGAAGCCCTTGCTGAACAGGGTATGCAGATACTCGTTGAACACCGCCGTGTACAGCGGGTTGCCCTTGAAGGTGCGGCGCATGAAGAAGGCGCCGCCACGGCGCAGCAGCCCGCCGATGATGGGCATGTTGAGGTTGATGCCGGCGGCGATGTGCGGCGGCGTCAGGCCGTTGCGGAACAGCAGGTAGGACAGCAGCAGGTAGTCGATGTGGCTGCGGTGGCAGGGCACGTAGATCACTTCGTGGCCCTGGGCGATGTCGCGCACGCCTTCGACGTTGTGAATCTGGATGCCGTCGTAGATCTTGTTCCAGAACCAGGACAGCACCAGTTCGAGGAAGCGGATCACCGTGTAGGTGTAGTCCGAGGCGATCTCGTTGCCATAGCGCAGTGCCTGGGTCTCGGCCTTCTCCAGGCTGATCTTCTCGCGCTCGGCTTCCTCGACGATGGCCTGGCGCACCAGCGGGTCGTGGATCAGGCCCTTGACCAGGTTGCGTCGGTGCGACACGTCCGGGCCGATCACCGCGGCCTTCTGGTTGCGAAAGTGCACGCGCAGGATGCGGTGCACCATGCGCAGGGTACGTTCCTGGCCCTTGTCCTGCTCGACCAGCTCGCGCAGGTGAATCGGCGTGGAGAACTGCACGCGGGTCTTGCGCCCGAGAATCAGGATGCTCACCAGCCGGCGCAGGCGCCCGGTGACTGCCCAGCTATCGGCGAACAACAGTTTCCACGGGCTGGTCTCGCGATCCGGCGACTGCCCCCAGAACACGCTGACCGGCACGATCTGCGCATCATCCACGGCGTGACGGGACAGGGCGGTAACCACGCGATCGAGGGTCGGCGAGATACCGCGCTTGTCCTGACGACCGAACCAGTCCGGCTCCGGGGTCAGGTAGAAGAAGGCGGCGGGTTCGATGTGTTCCCCGACTGCCACCGGCAGCACCGGGCGCGGCAGGCCGGCCTTGGAGCACTCGCGGTCGACCACCGCCAGGTCACTCACCGAAGGCTGCTGCAGCACGTAGAACACCGGCTTGCTGCGGTCGAGCCTGAGGGTGAAGGCAGACTGGTTGATGGTTTCCGAGCGTACCCAGAGGTACAGCAGGCGGCGCAGTGCGCTGAAGGCCATGCGGCGAAAAGGGGAGCGGGTCATACGGACTCTTGCATGCGGGAGCGGACAGGCGCTCAGGAGGCGCCTAGTTTGCCGCAAGCCTGGGCGGCGGGCAAAAACTCTTGTGCTCGGCAGCGCGCGTGCCACGAGCAGGCAGTGGGCCTTGGGCTCATGCCAGGCGTTTCAGGCCCGGGGGCTGCAATCAGGACAGCAGCACATGGCCGACCAGGTATCGACTGGCCGTGAACAGCGCCACGATAAGCCCCGACAGGCCGGCGCAGATGAGCGCTTGCCGGGTGCCTGTCGTGGCGCTGCTGATCTTCTGAATGAACACGATGAATCCGGCGACGAACAGACAGGCGGTATAGGGAATGGCAAACGAGCCGGTGCCCGGGCTTGCGATGTCGGCAGCCAACATGGGGGCGGACACGAGGATGAAGATGAGGAACGAGAGCAGGCTGGCGTTCAGCATGGTTCGGTATGGGCGCGCGATACTCGTCTCCGGATTCCTGCCGAACAGCTTGAGTACGGAGCCACCCAGGAGAATCAGATAACCCCACATCAGCGCAGCGATGATGATGGCAATCAGAAAGAACGGCGGTGCTGAGGTCACGGGGCTACAGGTTTCCGGCTGTGGTGTGGGGCGCCAAGGTAGCACGGGCGGCGGCGGGGGCAGGCCACCTTGCGGCGCGCATTTGTCCAGGCGCTTGCTGGCGCGCCGATCTTCAGGCCAGCTTCATCACCACCACCCCGGCGGCGATCACCGCGCAGGCCAGCAGGCGGATCGGTCGCAGGGGTTCCTTGAGCAGCAGCATGCCCAGCAGCACGGCGAACACCACGCTGGTCTCGCGCAGGGCGGAAACCAGCGCCACCGGCGCCTGGGTCATGGCCCAGATGACGATGCTGTAGGCCGCCATGGACATCGCGCCACCAGCCAGCCCGCCACGCCAGTGCGGCCCCAGTTGCAGGAAGGCGCGCGGCCCGCGAGCGATGACCAGAACTGCCGCCATCACCACACCGTTGACGGTGAACAGCCACAGCGAATAGCTCAGTGCATCGCCATTGCTGCGTGCGCCCATGGCGTCGCTCAGGGTGTAGCCGGCGATGAACAGGGCCGTCATCAGCGCGCAGAACAGCATTGCGCCATGAGGTGCCTGGCGATGACCGCCGCGTATCGCCATCAGCCAGATACCCAGCACCAGGGTCAGCAGCCCCAGCAGTTGCTGGGCGCTCAGATTGTCGTGCAACAGCAGCAACGACAGCAGCGCCACCATCAGCGGCGAACTGCCCCGCGCGATGGGGTAGACCTGGCCCAGATCGCCGTACTGGTAGGCCCGGGCGAGAAAGAAGTTGTAGCCGATGTGCAGCAGGGCAGACAGCGCGATCCATGGCCAGGCCGCGGCCGTCGGCAGCGCCACCAGCGGGAGCGCGCACAGCGCCACCAGGCCGGCGCCGATCTGGATCAGGGTGGCGGTGAGGAAACGGTCGAGACCGATTTTAAGCAGGGCGTTCCAGCCTGCATGCAGGGCCGCGGCGGCGATGACGGCGAGAAAGACCGTGGTGTCCAAGGCGGGCCTCGTGATGGGGACGAAGAGGGGCGTTGCGTTGGGGCGCAGGAAGCGCAACCGTCGATGATCGCTTCAGCCTGTGACCGTACGAAGACTACTCGCTGGCGCGGCAAGGCGTCGATGCGTGGTTTTCGTATCGGTTGAGCAGATTCTTGCGCCATGTCCATTCGACCGAAGCCAGGCCGCCGACGAAGGCCGCCTCGCCGAGGAGATGGACGAGTCCCGGTGGAGACAGGCTCTGTGCGAAGACCGCGGCGATACCCAGGCACGCCAATGCCCAGAAGCCATTGGCCCAGGCCAGCAGCATGATGGACGTTTCGCTGCGCTGGGCACGAATGGCCAGGGAGCAGGAATAGCAGGCGTAGGCAATGTTGACCGCGCCGATGAACCTCAGCAGTGCCTCCGGCAATGCATACCAGTTGCCCAGCTGAGAGCTGAACGACAGCACGATGACGCCCGCCAGCGCGGCGGCGCTGCAGTCCAGCCAGAGAACCTGTCGAATCGTCCGCATGCGCCTGGCCCGGTCGTGTCAGGCGCTGCTGGTACGTTGCCGGCGCAGCGCGAGGAGGAACAGCAGGGTGCCGGCGATGACCAGCAGATCCAGGGCAATGGCGGGTGCTGTCACATTCAGGAAGTCCTGCCCGTAAATCGTCACGAGCGACACGAAAATGGCCTTGCTCAGCGCTGCGATGCTGGCGCAGAACACCCGTAGCCGCTCATTCAGAGCGCCGCAGATCATCACCATGCCGATGAGTCCGACCAGCGCCGACCAACTGCGGATGATGATGGATTCCAGCTGGCCATCGAACGATGTCCCGAACATCGATTCGAGCGCAGCCTGTGGCGCGATCAGTCCATAGAACAGGGTGGCTGTGAGAAATCCGGATACCAGCATCAGCCATTTGAAGTGTCGTGCGATGAGATTCATCGTGTGCTCATTCCCTTGTCGTGATGAATGCCGTGAAAACCTGACTCAGCTGATCTCCACCTGGTAGCGGAAATTCTCGGCTGCTGCGCGTGACAGGCGGTACTCCAGCGGCGCGCGGTCGTATCCTCGTGCGTTGCGCTCGATCACCACGATCGGGCTGGCCGGTGCCACTTCCAGCACTGCGGCGGTTTGCAGGTCGGCGGCCGACACGCTGAGGGTCTCCTGAGCGGAGGCGATGCGCTGGCCGCAGTGTTGCTCGTAGAAGGGGTAGAGCAACTGGGGGAAATCCTCCGGCGCCACTTCCAGCAAGGCTTCGAAACCCGAGGCTGGCAGCCAGATGCGCTCATGAAACAGCGGACGGCCCTCCACCAGGCGCAGGCGTTGCAGGTAGATGCAGTCTTCACCTTCGCCCAACTTGAGCGCCTCGCGCACCGTGGCATCCGCTGCATCGCGTCGGCATTCCAGAATGCGGCTCTGGGGCATCTGGAATTGCCCACTGGCATTGACCTGGCGGAAGAAACGAAACAGCGATCCATCGAAATTGGGCCGGCGCACGAAGGTGCCACGACCCTGGGCACGCAGCAGCAGCCCTTCGGCCACCAGGGTCTCCACCGCCTTGCGCACCGTGCCGATGGCGACGCCGTACTGGCGAGTCAGTTCGGCTTCGGTGGGGATGGCCTCGCCAGGCAGCCATTGCCCGGCAGCAATCTTCGCCAGCATCTCGTCGCGCAGCCGCTGGTAGAGCGGCAGGCGTTCGTCCTGTCCCAGGGGGGTAGGGCTCATAAACCTCAATCCGAAATTCGACCGGCCGTCACTTTACCACCGCCTTGTGCGTTGACAGCAGCCGATCGCTGTCGATAAAGTCATCTAATCATATATATGATTAGATGTTTTATAAGAAGGAGTCGCCCCTACCTGGCGGCTCGAACAATGAACGACAGAGGTATCGCTTCGTGACGCCCATGCCTTATGCCGGTATCACCGGCATCGACACCCATGCGCACATCTTTCTCCAGAACCTGCCGATGGTGCCCGGCCGCCGCTACAGCCCAGACCATGACGCCACGGTGGAGCAGTACCTGGCCCATCTGGACGGCTGCGGTCTGTCCCATGGCGTGCTGATCCAGCCCAGTTTTCTCGGTACCGACAATCACTACATGGTCGAGGCGTTGCGGCGCTTTGCGCAGCGCCTGCGCGGTGTTGCGGTGGTCTCGGCGCAGGTGAGCGATGCCGAACTCGACGAGCTGGCGGACGTTGGTGTGGTGGGGGTGCGCCTGAACCTCATCGGCAAGGCGCTGGAGGATTACGCGGGCGCCGAGTGGCGCGACCTGTTCCGCCGCCTGGCGCAACGCGGCTGGCAGGTGGAGATTCAGCGTGGTTTCGGTGATCTGGCGCTGATCGTGCCGGCCATTCTCGAATCCGGCGTGACGCTGGTGATCGATCACTTCGGCCTGCCAAGCCCCAGCGTGCAGCTGGATGATCCGCAGCATGATGCCTTCTTCGCGCTACTCGGCCAGGCACCGGTGTGGATCAAGCTGTCCGCGGCCTACCGCAGCCAGTCCGACCTGGCCCGTGCCCGGGCCATCGAAGCGCGTCTGCGCGAGGCCTGCGGCGGCGTGGGGCGCTTCCTCTGGGGCAGCGACTGGCCCCACACCCAGTTCGAATCGCAGACCCGCTACGATGAGCAGTTCGCGCTGCTCGAGGCTCTGCTGCCCAACCCCGACGAGCGCCGCCGCGTTCTGGTGGACAACCCCGCAACCCTGTTCGGTTTCGCTTCGGCGTAATCGCTGCTCACATCAGAACAACAAAAGGAGTCCAGTCATGATGAGCCTGCTCGTCGTCGCCGCGATCGTTCTCGCTGTCGCGCTGGGGTACACCACCAAGATCAACATCGGCCTGTTCGCCATCGCTTTCGCCTACCTGCTGGGCTGCTTCGGCATGGGCCTGAGTCCGGGCGACATCATCAACATGTGGCCGCTGAAGATCTTCTTCGTGATCTTCTCGGTCTGCCTGTTCTACAGCTTCGCCACGGTCAACGGCACCCTCGAGAAACTGGCCGGCCACCTGCTGTATCGCTGCCGCGGCGTGCCGCACCTGCTGCCCTATGCCATCTTCTTCACCGCCAGCGTCATCGCCGGCATGGGCGCCGGTTACTACACCGTACTGGCCTTCATGGCGCCGCTCACGCTGCTGCTGTGCCAGCGTACCGGCATGAGCCTGATCCTCGGTGGCATGGCGGTGAACTATGGCGCACTGGCCGGTGCCAACTTCGTTTCCAGCCAGAGCGGCATCATCTTCCGGGGCCTGATGACCAGTGCCGGTATTGCCGAGGGCGAGGCCTTCGTCAATGCCCTGGGCATTTTCGCCAGCACGGCGATCATTCCGGTGCTGGTGATTTCCGCGTTCGTGTTCCTCGGCGGTCATGGGCGCAACCTGAAGAACGCGGTGATCGATGCCGACCTGCCCGAAGCCTTCAACCGCGAGCAGAAACTGACCCTGCTGCTGACCGTGCTGATGATGCTGCTGGTGCTGGCCGCGCCGCTGGCATTGCTGGCCTTCCCGGACAGCGGCACGGCGAAGTTCATCAACAGCAAGGTGGATATCGGCCTGATCGCCAGCGTGTTCTCGGTGATCGCGCTGCTGCTGAAGCTGGGTGACGAGCGCAAGGCCATCGCCTCGGTGCCCTGGGCGACGCTGATCATGATCTGCGGTGTCGGCATGCTGATCTCTGTGGCGATCAAGGCGGGGGCCATCGATGCCCTGGCGTCCTGGATCGGCGGCAACATTCCGCCGCTGATGGTGCCGGTGGCCTTCGGTGTGGTGGCGGCACTGATGTCGATCTTCGCCAGCACCCTCGGGGTGGTGACGCCGGCACTCTTTCCCATGGTGCTGCCGCTGTCGGCTTCGATGTCGATCGATCCGATGATCATCTTCATCGCCATCGTGGTCGGTGCGCAGGCCACCTCGATCTCGCCGTTCTCGTCGGGTGGCAGCCTGCTGCTGGGCTCCTGCACCGACGACGAGGCACGCTCCACGCTGTTCTCGCAGTTGCTGCTGCGTGCCGCACCGATCGGCTTCATCGCCGCCATGCTGTTCAACCTGGCGCTGACCTTCTTCTTCGACGCCACGAAGCCCCGGCACCCACTGCCGGGGCTTCGCGCAGCGGCAAGGGCTTATCTGGAACACTTGCCCTTGCGCGCCATCTCCAGTTTCGAGACGGCCTTCATGCCTGCCTGCTCGTCGACCAGTTCCAGGCCGGCGCCACCGACGAACACACCCATCTTGATGTATTGCCTCACGAAGTAGTTCTTGCCGCTCTCGGTCTTGACCAGCAGATCGTTCGGGGAGAACTCGGATTCGGTGGACGCCTTGTGTTCGGTGTCACCCTTGACCTGTTCATAGAAGAACAGGCTGGGGGCAGACTCACCGACGCACTTGTCGTTGATCCAGATGTCCTTCTTCAGCGCCGTACCAAAACCCGAGGTGCGGTAGATGTAGAGGCCGGCGCTGCCCGCGGGTGGTGCCGGGAACTGCTTGGCGGCGGCGGAGGCGTTCTTGTCTTCCATGGGAACCGAAGCGCACCGGCGAGTAACGAGGCTGCAAAGGCAGCCGAGGTCAGTTTCTTCATGATGACTCCAATAGTCCGGGATGGAGGTGCACGGCAGCATGTTCTTCCCTGGGCAAGTTGGCTGCCGTGTTGCCGAGGCGCCCGTGATGCTTTCCACGGGCACCGACCGAACGTAAGAGGAAATGCCTGACTGCTTGCTCAACGCCCGGCAGAAAGGCGAGGGATCGTCCGAGGCGGACACGCCTCGTCACTTCAGGCGATAGCGTGCGAGGTCATCCCGGCTCAGCAGACGCAAGCCGCCTGGCGCGACCTGATGGATCGCTTCGGCCAGGCTGGCGTCGACGCCCATGTCGCGCAAGTACCTGGCCGGACTGAATGGCTGGCTGCCATGGGCGGCCTGGGCCAGTGCCGAGTCGCCGGCGGGGAAGGGCGGTCGGCGCAGCGCGACGTGGCCGTTGATGGTGCGCTTGCTGCCGGCCGCGAGCAGGTAGACGCAACTGCCCTGGCACATGCCGCCGGACGGCACCAGCGCCTCGAAGCCGGTCTCGCGCAGCAGGCGGCCCATGCGGATGGCCTCCGGTGCGCTGCCGCCGATGCTGTCGAGCATGACGATCTTGCGTTTGTGCTTGCCCGGGTTGGCGCGCAGGCCTTGCAGCAGCTTCTCGTAGTCGCCCGGTACGATCTCTTCGGAAATTTTCGCCGCCAGCAGGCCGGCGTTGGCTTCGACGACCACCTGTGCCTGTGCCGTCAGGGTGGTGAACAGGGCAGTGCCGATCAGGGCGAATCGTAAACGCTGGGCAATCATCGGGAGGGTTCGTGGCGGACGGTGGCTCGGGAGGCAGAAGATACCTGTCCGAGCCGCCTCGTGCACCTGCTCAGATCTGCCCTTTGCTGCGTTGCACCTGCCACGCCCAGGCGAACAGTGCCAGGCCGCCGAGGGCGGTGGCCGCGCCGATGTAGCCGGTGACCGTCCAGCCCATGCCGGCGCTGATGGCCAGGCCGCCGAGCCAGGGGCCAAGGGCGTTGGCGACGTTGAATGCGGCATGGTTGGAGGCAGCCGCCAGGGTTTGCGCGCCGGTGGCGACGTCCATCAGGTGGGTCTGCAGGGCCGGGCCGAGGGCGATCATGGTGCCGAGGGCGAAGATCGCCGGGAGAATCGTCCACAGGCTGTGCGCGGCAAGCGGAAAGACCAGCAGCACCAGGGTGCTCCAGGCCAGGATCCAGGCCACGGCGCGCAGGCGCAGGCGATCGAACAGCCAGCCGCCGGCGCTGTTGCCGACGATGCAGCCGGCGCCGAACACGCCCATGGCCAGGGGAATCCAGCCTGGGCCGACCCGGGTCACTTCCAGCAGGGTCGGCGCCATGTAGCTGAATACGCAGAACATCCCGGCGAAGCCGATGGCGCCGATGCCCAGGGCCAGCCAGATCGGCGCACGGTTGAACGCGCGCAGCTCGCCCAATGGGCTGCTGCGCTGTTCGTGCGGGTCGGACGGCAGGAAGATGGCCACCATGGCGATGGTGGTGATGGCGATGACCCCGACCAGAGCGAAGGCGTAGCGCCAGCTCATGAACTGGCCGAGCCAGGTGGCCAGCGGGTTGCCGATCAGGATTGCCACGGTCAGGCCGGCCAGCACCCGGCTCACGGCCTTGGCACGCTTGTGCGGCGGTGCCATGGACGCGGCCACCAGCATCGCGATACCGAAGTAGGCACCATGCGGCAGGCCGGCGATGAAGCGGAAGATCAGCAGCGGTTCGTAGCTGGGTGCCAGGGCGCTGGCGAAGTTGCCGAGGGCGAAGCAGCCCATCAGCAGCAGGAGCAGCACGCGCCGTGGAAAACGGGCGCCGAGCAGGGCGAGGATCGGTGCGCCGACCACCACGCCGAGGGCATAGGCGCTGATCACATGGCCGACCTGGGGTTCGCTGACGCCCAGATCCTGGGCGACGTTGGGCATCAGGCCCATGATGGCGAACTCGCCGGTGCCGATGGCGAAGCCGCCGAGGGCCAGGGCGAGTTGAATGAGAAGGATCGCGCCAGGCGACAGGGTGGTCGCGGCGCTGGTGGAGTGGCTGCTCATGAGTGACCTGGAGGGGGGAGAAACAGGTGCCCGATTATATTCTCCCAGTAGCTCGCTTGGGTATTCGCAAGCGCTCTATTTCGGGCTTGAAGACGAATGGTCGGGCGTATTGGCAGCCTTCACGTAATCGACGAAGGCGCGTAGCGGTGCCGGTACGTGACGGCGGTTGTGGTAGTACAGATAGGGGCCTTCGAAGTGTTGCCACCAGTCCTGCAGCAAGGGGCGTAGCTGGCCGCTGGCGAGTTGCGGGCGAATGTATTCCTCGAAGGTGTAGAGAATGCCGTGGCCACCGCAGGCGGCGGCGATCAGCAGATCCTGCGAGGAACTGACCAGGGTGCCCTCGGGGGCGATGCGCAGGGTCTTGCCATCCTGCTCGAACTCCCACACACCAAGCTTGCCGCTGGCAAAGCGATAGCCGAGCAGGCGGTGGTTGCTCAGTTCGCTCGGGTGTTGCGGCGTGCCATGGCGTTGCAGATAGGCCGGCGCGGCGACGGCCATGAAGCATTGCCGACGTGGGCCGATGGGCACGGCGATCATGTCCTTGGCCAGGCTTTCCTCGTAGCGGATGCCGGCGTCATAACCTGCTGCGATCACGTCGATGAAGGTGTTGTCCATGTTTACCTCCAGCGCGACACCCGGATAGCGGGCGAGAAAACCGTCCAGCAGTGGCGGCAGGACATGCCGGGCAATGACGCCGGGCACGTGCAGGCGCAGCGAGCCGACCGGGTGCAGCGGGTCTTCCTGCAGGTCGTTGAGCGCGGCGTTGATCTCCTCCAGGGCCGGGCGCAAGCGTTCCAGCAGGCGCGCACCGATTTCCGTCGGTGTCAGGCTGCGGGTGGTGCGGTTGAGCAGGCGCACGCCCAGTTCTTCTTCCAGGCGCCGGACGCAATCGCTGAGTGAGGAGGCCGACATGCCGCGTCGCTGCGCCGCAGTGCGAAAGCCTCCCGCCTCGACCACGGCGGCGAACAGGGCGATATCGGAGAGATTCGGTTGGCGCATGGGCGTGAGTCGGAGGTAGCGAAGCGTCCGATGATGCGGCGCAGCGGCCGGTTTGCCAACCCGGCGCGAGTGGAGGATGACAGCCATGGGCGGCTTGGCCTGCGTTGGCGAACGCCGTAGCTCGCATGCAATCCGGGGGCTGAGCCGATCACGGATGGCATTCTGGTGACAAGGTCAGCAGTCGCGAGGCCGAAACACCCGGTAACTGTCCGCCTGGCCGTATGCGCTGTTCGTCATTGGACGGCTTATCGGGCGACGCGAATGCCCGCACCCTGTGTCCGGCGTCGATGCCTGGCTCGACGCATCGAGCTAACGGACACGAGGAAACAGCCGATGGACAAGAAGAGTGAATCTGGGCGAGGCCATACGCGTCGTGATGCCTTGAAGATGTTCGGCATGGTCGGCGGCAGCCTGGCCCTGCATGGCGTGATGGACGGTGTGCCGTCGCTCGCCTGGGCCAGCGAGGCATCGGGCTGGCAGGCTGCGGACATGCCGTCGCTGGTCGGCAAGCGCATGCTGGTCACCGGCGGCAGCAGTGGCATGGGCTTCGAGGATGCCCTGGCGTTGAGCCGCGCCGGTGCACAGGTGATCATCGCTGCGCGTAATCCGCAACGTGGCGCCGAAAGCATCGAACGTATTCGCGGTGTCGTCCCTGATGCGCGCATACGCTTCGAGCAACTGGATCTGGCCGACCTGTCCTCGGTGCGCAGCCTGGCCCTGCGCCTGAACGGCGAAGGCGAGGCGCTGGACGTCTTGATCAACAACGCCGCGATCATGGCGCCGCAGCAGCGTGAAGTTTCCCGCGATGGTTTCGAGATGCAGCTGGCGACCAACTTCCTCGGCCACTTTGCCCTGACCGGCTTGCTCCTGCCGTCGCTGCGTCAGTCTGCCGATGCGCGTGTGGTGACCCTGGCGAGCATCGCCGTGAACCGTGGCCGCATCGATTTCGCCGACCTGCAATCCGAGCGCGCCTACAACCCCTATGCCACCTATGCCCAGTCGAAGCTGGCCTGCCTGATGATGGCCTTCGAGCTGCAGCGGCGCAGCCTGGCCAATGACTGGGGCGTGCGCAGCGTCGCCGCGCATCCGGGAGTCGCGGTCACCGAGCTGGTGGCACGCGGGCCAGGGCTGGAGAGCGAGTTCGGTCGCGAGTGGGCAAAGGATCGGGATGTCTACCACTCGGCGGCGCAGGGCGCGCTGTCGTCGTTGTTCGCCGCGACGGCCGCCGAAGCCGAGGGTGGCCGCTACTACGGGCCGACCGGCGAAGACGAAAAGCGCGGGCCGTTGGGCCTGGCCCGGGTGCCGGCTGCGGCATCGGATGCCGACGATGCAGCGCGCCTGTGGTCGGTGGCCGAACGTCTGACAGGCGTCAAGTACGGCTGAGACCTGACGGCGCGCCGTGCCGGCGTGCCCCTTCGAGGAGCTTTCCATGTCATCGTTGACGATGGCGCAGCGCGTGGCCGTGGCCATCAACGCGCAGCGCGATGAACTGTGGCCGGCGCTGGCCGGCTTCAGCCTGTTCTTCTGCCTGTTCTCGGGCTATTTCATGCTGCGGCCGATTCGCGAGTCGATGGGCATTGTCGCCGGTGTGGAGAACCTGCAGTGGTTGTTCACCGCCACCTTCGTGGTGATGCTGCTGGCGGTGCCCCTGTTCGCCTGGCTGAGTTCACGGGTGCCGCGCCTGCATTTCATCGACTGGGTCTACGGTTTCTTCACCCTGAATCTGCTGGCGTTCGCCGTGCTGTTCTTCGTCCGTGACGAGAGCATCTGGCTGGCCCGGGGCTTCTATGTGTGGATATCGGTGTACAACCTGTTCGTGGTGTCAGTGGCCTGGAGCCTGATGGCCGATGTGTTCGACAGCGAGCAGGCCAGACGACTGTTCGCCTTCATCGCCGCTGGTGCCAGTGTCGGCGGTCTGGCCGGCCCGGCATTCAGTGCGCTGTTGATCGGTGTGTTCGGTCAGGCCGGGTTGATCGCTCTGGCTGCGCTGCTGCTGGCGGTGGCGCTGATGCTCAAGCAGGTGCTGATGCGCTGGCGCGAGCAGGGGGCGCCGGGCGGGTCGGTGCAATCAGGGCCGAGAGCCCCCGGCGGCCCGTGCCGGGCAATCCCTTCAGCGGCCTGACCCGGGTACTGGCTTCGTCTTATCTGCTGGGTATCGCCGGATTCGTGATCCTGCTGGCCACGGCCAGTACCTTTCTCTACTTCGAGCAGGCGCGCCTGGTGGCCGAACTGTTTCCACAGCGGGCCGACCAGGTTCGGGTGTTCGGTGTGATCGATTTCGTGGTGCAGGCCGGGGCGCTGGTTTCCCAGCTGTTCATCACCGGGCGCATCGCCCGGCGCATGGGGGTGCGGGTGTTGCTGGCCTGCGTGCCGCTGATGGTGTGCATCGGCTTCATCGGACTGGCATTGATGCCGAGCTTTGCCATGCTGGCTGCGCTGATGATCGTGCGCCGCATCGGTGAGTACGCCTTCGTCCGTCCGGGGCGGGAGATGCTCTTCGCGCCGCTGGACGCCGAGAGCAAGTACAAGGCGAAGAATTTCATCGATACCGTGGTGTACCGCGCCGGCGATGCCATGAGTGGCTGGCTCAAGAGCCTGCTCGACATGCTGGCCCAGGGGGCCTGGCTGGTGGCGCTGGTGGGGGCGGCCTGCGCCGCACTGTGGGGCTGGCTCGGCTGGTACCTGGGTACCCAGGCCGATAGCAAGGCCGGCGAGCGGCAGGCTGTCGCGCACACCTAGGGCCGTATGGCAGGAGCCGGTACGCCGGCTCCTGCACGGCGGATCAGCCGCGAGCGGGGATGTTCAGGCCGCGCTGCACGGCCGGGCGGGCGAGGAAGGCATCGAGCACACGACGCACGTTGGCGAAGCGCTCGAACTGCACCAGCTCGCCGGCCTCATAGAAACCCACCAGGTTGCGAATCCAGGGGAACACGGCGATGTCGGCGATGCTGTAGTCGCCGGCGATCCAGTCACGTCCTTGCAGATGCTGGTCGAGCACGCCGAGCAGGCGGGCGGATTCGGCGACGTAGCGGTCACGCGGGCGCTTGTCTTCGTACTGGCTGCCGGCGAACTTGTGGAAGAAACCGAGCTGGCCGAACATCGGGCCCACGCCGCCCATCTGCCACATCAGCCATTGCAGGACTTCGTAGCGTCCGGCCGGTTCCTGCGGCAGCAACTTGCCGGTCTTCTCGGCCAGGTAGACCAGGATCGCGCCGGATTCGAACAGCGCCAGCGGCTCGCCGTTCGGTCCGCTGGGATCGAGGATGGCGGGAATCTTGTTGTTCGGGTTCAGCGAGAGGAACTCGGGGCTGAACTGGTCGTTGCTGTCGAAGCTGACCAGATGCGGCTCGTAAGGCAGGCCGATTTCTTCCAGCATGATCGAGACCTTGACGCCGTTGGGCGTGGGCAGCGAATACAGTTGCAGGCGCTCGGGGTGCCGGGCGGGCCATTTGCGGGTGATGGCGAACGGGCTGAGATCTGTCATGCGGGTTCCATGTCGAGTGAGTGTGTCGGGAAGTGGCGATCAGAACACGATAGGTCGTTTCGGCGGAAATCGATCAGGCTGCTACTGGTCATCGACCCGGGCGATGGTGCCCGGTTCCCTGAGCGCGGGCGAGTCGGTATGGTGCGAGTCTTCATTCACCCGGCACGGAGCCCATCGGCATGAGTCTGCATGGTACTTACGATCCCCAGAACATCTTCGCCCTGATCATTCGCGGCGACGCCCCCTGCTACAAGCTGTACGAGGACGACGAGGTGCTGGCCTTCCTCGACCTGTTCCCGCAATCCAAGGGGCACTGTCTGGTGATCCCCAAACGTGCCGCCGCGCGCAATATCCTGGAGATCGACGAAGACAGCCTGGCCAAGGTCATGGCCGTGGTGAAGAAGGTTGCCCGGGCCGTCGTCGATGAATTGCAGCCCGCTGGTGTCCAGATTGCGCAGTTCAATGGCGCGCCGGCCGGGCAGACGGTGTTCCATATCCATATGCACGTGATCCCGCGTTTCGAGGGCGAAAGCCTCGGCATTCATGCCGCCAACAAGGCCGACCCGGCCGAGCTGGAGGCGCTGCAGGCGCGTCTGGTCAAACGTCTGCAAGGCTGAAGCGCGAATGCCCCGGCCGAGTGCATCGGTCGGGGCATCTGCATGGGGGCGTTCAACCGTTCTGGTTGTTCAGCCCGCCCCACTCCATGAATCGCACGGCATGCACTTCGCCCTGGCTGTCGCGGTAGACCAGCACACTGGGCACTACACCACTCTTGCGGCTGTTGTCCGTGCGTTGCAGCACCTGGTCGATGTCCAGCTGCATGCCGTACTGGTACTGCTGCACGTCCAGCTTGCTGATGTCAGGTGCTTTTTCGCTGGCGAAAGCCATGGGTGCGAAAGCGGCGATGAGCGTGGTGGCGATAGCGGCGAATTTCATGGTGATGGTCTCCGATCAGTGGCGCCGAAGTGTGTGGCGCCGGGTTCGAGAGAGATGAAAACATCGCGCTGTTCATTGATGAAATCGATGCTTGTGCTACTGAACATCGCTGCCATCGATACCTTGCTCGCCGGCTCGTCAACACCAATACTCAGGCGGCATTCATTTGCCCATGGAGGGCTTCATGCGTTCGACTCTCATCGTTCTACCTCTGCTGTTGCTGGCTGGTTGTTCATCGTTTCGCGGTGACCCGGAAAACATCAGGCCGGTGCCTGAAGATCGCCTGCTGGCGTTCCAGCAAGCGCAGGCGAACAGCGCGCAGATCGTGGTCAATCGCGATTTCGGGGTGATGGGGGGCGGCTGCTACGTGGCCATCGAGGTGGATCGCAAGGTCGCTGCGCGAATCGGTATGGGCGAGGTCGCCACCTTCCAGGTGCCGCCGGGTACGCGCGTGGTGGGCATCACGCCGGATCGCATGGATGACACCCTGTGCGGCATGGGCCGATTGCTGCGCGAGGTGGCGGTGCCGGTGAAGACTGGCGAGACCCACAAGCTGCGCATCATCAGCCAGAACCGTGGCGGCTTCGATATCGTGCCGGACACGCCCTGACGCAGCGTTCGGCGGATCAGTGCAGCTTGCCGGTTCGCTGCGGGTTCTCGGCCCACCAGATGCGCTCGACGCGACCGATCAGATTGGCGCGTGGCACGCTGCCCCAGAGGCGGCTGTCAGCGGAGTTGCGGCGATTGTCGCCGAGCATGAACAGCTCGCCCTCGGCGATAGGTGTTTCGGTCAGGTCGCCGTAGTTGCGATCTGGCGTGTTCAGGGCGCGGGCTGGGGGCAGGTACGGTTCGTCCAGCAACTGGCCGTTGATGTAGACGCGATGGTCGCGCATCGCCAGACGGTCGCCGGGAAGGCCGATGATGCGCTTGACGTAAACGATGTCACTGACCGGGCTCACGAAGACCACCACGTCACCACGCTCGGGCTCGCTACCGACATAGGCCCAGACACTGCCGAGAATGTAGTCGCCCGCTTGCAGGGTAGGCGCCATCGAGTTGGCCGGCACCTGGTAGGGCACGTAGCCCGCGATGCGCGCTCGTGGATCGAGGGTGGCCGGGCCCAGCGGATTGAGCAGGTAGAAGCCGAGCATCAGCAGGGCGAACGCGATGAAGCCTGTCCAGAAATTCCAGCGCATGGTCGATCCTTGTACCGACGAGGGCGCCACCATAATGGAGTACGCGATGCGCCGGCAAGCCGCGTCGTGGAAGTGTGTGCAGGGTCGAGCGCAGCGGGTGACGGAGCGGTTAGAATCGCCCGATCGAACAGGGAGAGCCGCTGTGAACGGATTGCCAATCGCGATAGTGGGGGCGGGCACGGCCGGCCTGGCCAGTGCCATATTTCTCGCCCGCCAGGGCCATGCGGTGCGCCTGCTGGAGCGGGTCGAGCAGTTGCAGCCGGTCGGCGCCGGCATTCTCTTGCAGCCATCGGGGCTGGCGGTGTTGCAGCGCCTCGGGCTGTTGGCCGAGTGCACCGCGTTGGGCGCACCGGTCAGCCGGCTGTACGGCACCAGTTGCCAGGGGCGGACGATCCTCGACACCCGTTATCACGACTGGCAGCCGGGTAGTTTCGGCCTCGGCATCCACCGTGGCGTGCTGATGACCGCCTTGCTGCATGCCGCCCGGCGTGCCGGCGTGCAGGTGGAAACCGGCGTCAGCGTCGCGCGTTTCGAGCAGGCACGCGGCCACGTGCGCCTGCTGTGCCAGGACGATGACGGCAACGAACGCAGCCTTGGCGATTGCGCCGCGCTGATCCTGGCCGATGGCACCCGTTCCAGCCTGCGCGCGCAGATGCAGGTGCGCCAGTGGGCGCGGCCCTATCCCTGGGGCGCGCTGTGGAGCATGTTGCCGACCACCCCAGCGGCCGAGTCCGGCGAGCTGCGTCAGTGGTACCGTGGCTGTCGCGAGATGTTCGGGCTGATGCCGACAGGCTGTACCCACGAGGCGCGCGACACCTCGCTCACCAGCCTGTTCTGGAGCCTGCCGCTGCGTGAGCACGAAGCCTGGCAGGCGAGTGGGCTGGAGGCCTGGAAGACACGCGTGCGCAACCTGGCGGGCGAGGCCGCCGAGGCCTATCTCGAACAGCTCCGTGAACCCGCCCAACTGACCCTGGCCGCCTACGCGGACGTGCGCATGCAGCGTTGGCACGAGGGTCGTGTACTGGCCATCGGCGACTGCGCCCATGCCATGAGTCCGCAACTGGGGCAGGGCGCCAACATGGCGCTGGTCGACGCTGCTGCCCTGGCCGATGCCCTTGGAAATGCCGCCGACGAGAGCCGGCACAGGCTCGACTGGAATGCGGTCTTCGCCCGCTACGGCGATGCGCGCCGCGATCACCTGCGTTACTACCGCCAGGCCAGCCGGCTGCTGACGCCGCTGTTCCAGTCCGACAGCAATGTCCTGGCCGTGCTGCGCGACATCGCCCTGATGCTCGCCCGGCACAACCGCTTTGGCCGCCAGCATGCGGTCAGTACCCTGGTCGGCGCACGCGGTGGCTGGTTGTGGTCGGGGGCGCAGAAGCGCGAGCTGCACGCCTGGAGGGGCGAGCGGGAGGCGTGGGAAGAGCTTTCCCGAACCTAGCCCAGGCCATCCTCGCGTTCATCCGTGGCTACGAGCGGCGAGCGCGGCCTTGTGCAGCGGCGCGCTGCTCAGTGGCGTTGCAGGTCGAGCAGGGCTCTGTCGCTGAGATCCAGCCACTGCTTGTGCATAACCCGGTAGTGCCGGGCGGAGCGGCGGGCGTGGGTCTGGATCTGCCGCAGCAGTTCGATGGCCTCGCGCTCGCGCCCCAGTCGGCGCAGCAACAGGGCATGGCGGTAGTTCGCTTCCGGGCTGGCGCTGTAGCTGCCGAGGGCACGGTATTGCTCCTCGGCCTGGAGGTCGTTGCCCTGGCCTTCGAGCGCGCGTGCGTAGAGCAGGTGGCCGTCGCTGGAGCGGAAGTCGGGATTGTGGCTGATCAACTGATCGAGACTCGCCTGGCAACCGGCGAAATCGCCCAGGGCGAAGCGTGCCCTGGCCAGGCCGAGCAGGATGTCCGGGGCGTCGCTGTGGATGCCGCGCAGGGCGGCCTGATAGTGCTGGGCAGCTTCGTCCGCCAGGCCCATGCGCAGCAGTTCGTCGGCCAGGTTGACGCGGGTATCGCGGGTGTCGCGAATCTCCAGTTCGTCACGCAGGGTGCGCAGGTGGCGCTGCGGGTCGATGCTGTCGTGCAGGCGGTTGAGCGTACGGCGGCCACGACGGCTGCCGAGCAGCTCCGGCAGCATGATGCCGAGGAAGTAGATCAGGCAGCCGAGGCCGGGCAGGGCGATGATCAGGTACAGCCAGTAGCGATCCTGGCCGCTGCGAACCACGTGAAGGCCGCAGGTGACCTGGCAGGCGATGACCAGCAGGGCGAGCAGAGGCATGTACGATCCAGTCCTTTGGCGTGCGAGGGGCGCTTATCAGAGCATGGATCAGCGTTTCTGTCAGGTGACGCATGCACGGCTGTGGCCTGTGTCACGTGATAGGCTGCGCGGCTGATTCCATGTCCATGAGTCTGCGTGCATGCCGTCGTCGCTGGAGATTTTCGCCAACCTCTTCTACCTGGTTTCGGTGCTGCTGGCGGCGCGCAATTCGGTGCACACCTGGGCGGTCGGGCTGGTCGGTTGCGCGCTGTTCGGCTGGCTGTTCTTCAGTGTGCAGCTGTATGCGGACGTCACCTTGCAGGGGTTCTTCATCATGACCAGCCTGATCGGCTGGTGGAGCTGGTTGCATGGACGCGCTGGCGAGCCCATGCCGATCGGCCGCACGGCCTGGCCGGGATTGTCGCTGGCGCTCGCCTTGGCGGTGCTGGTGGCGCTGGCCTACGGCACCTTGCTGCATCATTTCACCGACGCCTATGCGCCTTTCATCGATTCGCTGGTGCTGACCCTCAGCGTGCTGGCGCAATTGCTGCTGATGCGTCGCAAGCTGGAGAGCTGGTATGGCTGGCTGCTGGTCAACACCCTGGCGGTGCCGTTGTTCGCCTCGCGAGAGCTGTACCTGACGGCTTTCATCTACCTGCTGTTCTGGTGCAACGCCTGGTATGGCCTGTATCGCTGGCGCCGTGAGCTGGTCGAACCGGTGCGGGCTCAGCAGGGATGAGCGCACGTTTCGCCCTGGGCCTGGTGGTGGGCAAGTTCGCACCGCTGCACCTGGGCCACGAATGGCTGATCCGCCAGGCGCAGGCGCAATGCGAACGGGTGCTGCTGCTCAGTTGGTCGCGCCCGGAGCTTGCCGGCTGCGAGCCCGAGCGCCGCATACGCTGGTTGCGCCTGCGTTTTCCCGAGTTGCGCAGTTGGGTGGTGACGCCCGAGTGGGTGGCTCGGCAGCGTGCGCACGGGGTGGCGCTGCCTGATCTTCCCGACGAATCCGAGCCCGATGCCGTACAGCGCGAGTTCGTCGCTGCATTCTGCCTCGCCGTGCTGGGCCAGCCAGTGGATGCGGTGTTCACCAGCGAGGCCTATGGTGACGGTTTCGCCGCGCATCTGGCGGCGCGTTTCCAGCGGCCGGTGGTGCACGTCGAGGTGGATCGGGCGCGCTGCCAGGTGCCGATCTCGGCCACCCGTCTGCGTGCCGACGTCCACGGTCTGCGCCACTACCTGGCACCCGGGGTGTATGGCGATTTCGTCGAGCGCATTGCCCTGCTCGGCGGCGAGTCCACCGGCAAGAGCAGCCTGGCCCAGGCGCTGGCCGAGGCGCTGGGTACGCGCCACGCGGCCGAGTACGGTCGTGAGTTGTGGGAGCAGCAGGGCGGCGTGCTTGGCTACGCTGATCTGCTGCGCATCGGCCGCACCCAGGTCGCACGGGAGGACGAACTGGCCGGGCAGTGCCGACGCTACCTGGTCTGCGATACCACGCCCCTGACCACGCTGTTCTACTGCCGCGAGCTGTTCGGCCGCGCCGACGCCGAGCTGGAGCGCCTGGCCGAGCGGCACTATCACCACTTGTTCCTGTGCGCCGATGACTTCCCCTTCGTGCAGGATGGTACGCGTCAGGACGAGACCTTCCGCCGACGCCAGAACCAATGGTACGAGCAGGAGCTGACGCGGCGCGGCTGGCCATTCACCCGGCTGACCGGCTCGCTGCAGCAGCGCATCGGGCAGACGCTGCATGGCCTGAGCGGAACCTGGTCGGAGGCAGGCGGTGCGCACGGCGCACCCTAGGCTCGAACGAGCGAAGCACTTGCCGGGATTGCTGCGGGTGGTTTTGCGTAGGGGGCGCTGCGCACACCGCCTTCATATGGCGATGTGTGAAACCCGTCTGGAGTTTAGCCAGCCATGGCTGCAATCAGCGGCGCGCAACGTCTGGGCGGTCTTGCGACACTCGACGAAACTTGTCGGCCATCTATGGCTGGGCGAGGATGCGCGTTTCAGACCGAACCGGGATCGTCATGCGCCGCCTGCCCTCGCTCACCGCCCTGCGCACCTTCGAAGCCGCGGCGCGGCATGCCCACTTCGGTCGTGCCGCCGCCGAACTGTGCGTCACCGACAGCGCCGTCAGCCACCAGATTCGTCAACTGGAGGAGCAGCTCGGCAGCGCCTTGTTCGAGCGTGATGGCCGCCAGGTGCGTCCGACGCCCCAGGCGCGGCGTTTGCTGAGTCGTTTGCAGCAGGCCTTCGAGCTGATCGGTGAGGCTTGCGACGAGCTGCGTGACCCCGGCTCGCAAGCCCAGTTGCGCATCGCGGTGACCGCCGAGCTGGCGCAGAAGTGGCTGGTGGGGCGCCTGGCCGATTTCGCCGAGCGTCACCCGCAGACCACCCTGCACCTGCACGAGCAGCCGCTGGACGCCTCGCTGCCGGCGCCAGACATCGACATCGCCATCACCTACGGCACCGGCCCGGAGGATGCCCGCGACTACTTCGTGCGGCCGTTGCCGACCCTGCAATTCTTCCCGGTGTGCAGCCCCGGCCTGTTCAACCAGTTGCCGCTCAAGCACCCGCGCGACCTGGCACGCCATTGCCTGCTGCACGACGATCAGGACGGCAAGACCTGGACCGCCTGGCTGACCACCCATGCCGGCGACATTCGTCCTTCGCGACACCTTTACCTGGGCCACGCCGGCCTGACAATGGAAGCCGCTGCACGCGGTCAGGGGGTGGCCATCGGCGACAACCTGACCAGCGCCGAAGACCTGGCCAGCGGTCGCCTCGTGCGGCCCTTCGCCGCCCAGGTGCCGGCGCTGGGGCAGTACGCCCTGGTCTGCGAGCGCCTGCGCCTGGACAGGCCGGCAGTGGCCGGTTTCATCGACTGGTTCACCGATCAGCTGATCGATCTGTGAATCGAATTCAGCAATCGCGCGATAAAGCTCATTGGTCGCGCGAGGGCCGCGCGGGTACTGTCGGGGCCGATTCCAGCCACCGACGAGGCGCCGCGAGATGGCACGTACCCTGACTTCATCCCCCAAGACCGATGGCTTTCGCCTGCCTGGCGAGTTCGAGCCCAAGCGCCGCTGCTGGCTTGGCTGGCCGGAGCGCCCGGACGTGTGGCGCAATGGCGGCAAGCCGGCGCAGCAGGTCTGGGTGGACGTGGTCAGCGCCATCGCCAGCAGCGAGCCGGTCACCGTCTGCGCCTCGGCGGCGCAGTATGTCAACGCGCGTAGCCGCCTGCCGGCCCAGGTGCGGGTGGTGGAGATGAGCTGCAACGACACCTGGTTGCGCGACAGCGGCCCGGCCTTCCTGGTCAACGACCGCAGTGGCGAGGTACGTGGCGTGGACTTCCAGTTCAATGCCTATGGCGGCTTCGATGGCGGGCTGTACTTCCCCTGGGACAAGGACGACCAGATCGCCCGGAAGATTCTCGAAATGGAGGAGTGCGACCGCTACCGGGCTTCGCTGATCGCCGAGATGGGCAGCATTCGCAGTGATGGCCAGGGCACCTTGCTGAGCACCGAGCAGTGCGTGCTCAACCGCAATCGCAACGGCCACCTGGGCAAGGCCGAGGTGACCCGGCGGCTGACCGACTACCTGGGCGCCGAATCGATCATCTGGCTGCCGCGTGGCTGCAAGTTCGACGAAACCGACGGGCATATCGATGACCTGGCCTGCTTCGTGCGGCCGGGTGTGGTGGTGATGCAGTGGACCGATGATCGCTCCGACCCGCAGTGGGAAATCTACCAGGAGGCCTACGACGTGCTGCGCAGTGCGCGCGACGCCCGTGGTCGTGCCCTGCAGGTGCACAAGCTGCCGCAGCCGCGCGTGCTGGAGTGGAGCGCCGAGGAGGCCGAAGGCCTCGATGCGGTGGAAGGCAGCATGCCGCGCCAGGCCGGCACGCTGATCTGCGCGTCCTACATCAACTTCTACACCGGCAACTCGGCCATCGTCGTGCCGCTGTTCGACGACCCCAACGACCGCGCGGCCCAGGCCGTGCTGGCTGAACTGTTCCCGAACCACCGCATCATCGGCATCCAACGCTCGCGCGAGCTGCTGCTCGGCGGTGGCAACGTCGGCTGCATCACCCTGCCGCAGTACGCAGCGCCCGTGGTTCAGCGATAGCGGGCGAGGATGGCGTCGAGTTCGCCATCCTCTTTCATCTGCACCATGGCTCTGAGCAGAGCCATGGTCGGCACGTCCGCTTCATTGCGGATGATGCAGGCCAGCGGGTCGCTGCCGATCTCGGTGACACGCACCAGGCGCTTGTCTGGGGCGAGGTGGCGGTTGAACCAGTCCAGGGTCAGCTGGTTGGCGATGGCGAAGTCGTAGCGTCTGGCGATGAGTTTTTCCAGAACCTGATCCTGAGTGCGCACGTCTTCGCGCACCAGGTCGCCGCTGAGAAAGCGTGCCTCCAGCGCGCTGTAGCCGAAGCCGAGCACGGTACCGATCCGTTCGCCAGCCCTGGGCTCGCGATGCGTCATGTCGGCACGGGTCACCAGCACGTCGCTCTGGAACATGAACGGCAGGCTCCAGATGTACTGGTGGTGGCCGCTGATCAGCCAGGCCGGGCTGACGTTGCAGCGTACGTCGATCTCGCCGTGCATCATCATGCTCTGCACGCGCAGGCGTGGTAGCACCAGCATCCTGGCCTGGCGTCCGACTTTCTGCGCCAGGCGTGATTGCAGGTCGTAGAGAATGCCGCCCACGGCCTGCCCATGCTCGATCTGCATCATCGGCATCGCGGTGCTTTCGGTGACGGCGAAGCGCAGCGCCGGCTGCTCTGCCTGTGTCAGCGTGCTGAACAGGCAGGCCAGCAGGGCACTCAGGCGACAAAGGGAAAATGTACTCATGCAGGCGGTGACGACCTGCCGAACGATGATGTCGTACTGCGTGGGGTAAGCATGGCGACTCCTCGACGACCAGGCGCACGGGCGAAGGTCTCACGCTTTCGGGCAGCGCTCAAGATGGGCGAGTGCCGTCGCGTGGCGAACGGGGCGACTTTCAGGCTGGCGCCGGTTCGAAACTGTCGGCGCGTGCCATGCGCCACATGCGCTCGTAGAACTCGCCTTCGATCTGGCCACCGAGCAATTCGCCTGGCGTCAGGAACACATGTTGCTGCGAGAACAGCTTGATCTCGGTGGCCGACAGGCGCTGCACCAGGTGTTTGGCATCGATCTGCGATGGATGGTCGAGGCCGGCGGCAGCGAGCATCTCGGCCAGTGCCTTGAGCGTATTGCGGTGGAAGTTGTAGACGCGTTGGGCCTTGTCTTCTACCACCAGCGCACGCTGGCGCAGCGGATCCTGGGTCGCCACGCCGGTGGGGCACTTGTTGGTGTGGCAGGACTGCGACTGGATGCAGCCGATGGCGAACATGAAGCCCCGCGCCGAGTTGGCCCAGTCGGCGCCGATGGCCAGCACCCGGGCGATGTCGAACGCACTGACGATCTTGCCGCTGGCGCCGAGCTTGATCTTGTCGCGCAGGTTGCTACCCACCAGGGTGTTGTGCACGAACAGCAGCCCCTCGCGCAGCGGCACCCCGAGGTGGTCGGTGAACTCCAGGGGCGCCGCACCGGTGCCGCCCTCCTTGCCGTCGACGACGATGAAATCCGGCAGGATGCCGGTCTCCAGCATCGCCTTGACGATACCCATGAACTCCCAGGGGTGGCCCAGGCAGAACTTGAAGCCGACCGGTTTGCCGCCGGACAGTTGGCGCAACTGGGCGATGAACTGGAGCAGCTCGGTGGGCGTGGAGAAGGCACTGTGGCGCGACGGCGAGATGCAGTCCTCGCCCATGGGCACGCCACGGGTGCTGGCGATTTCCTCGGTGACCTTGTGCTTGGGCAGGATGCCGCCATGGCCGGGCTTGGCCCCCTGGCTGAGCTTGATCTCGATCATCTTTACCTGCGGGCTGGCTGCCTGGGCGGCGAACCGCTCCGGGTCGAAGCGGCCATCCGAGGCGCGGCAGCCGAAGTAGCCGCTGCCGAGTTCCCAGACCAGGTCGCCGCCGTGTTCGCGGTGGTAGGGGCTGATGCTGCCTTCGCCGGTGTCGTGGTAGAACTCGCCCAGCTTCGCCCCCTCGTTGAGCGCGCGAATGGCATTGGCGCTGAGCGAGCCGAAGCTCATCGCCGAGATGTTGAACAGCGACGCCGAGTAAGGCTGGCCACATTGCGGGCCGCCGATCTCCACGCGGAAGCTGCACGGGTCGGTCAACGGTGCGGGGCGCATCGAGTGACTGATGAACTCGAAGCCGTTCTGGTACACGTCGCTCAGCGTGCCGAAGGGCTTGTCCGAACCTTCGTTCTTGGCACGGGCATAGACCAGCGAGCGCTGTGCGCGCGAGAACGGCAGTTGTTCGGCATCGCCTTCGAGCAGGTACTGGCGAATCTCGGGGCGGATGCCCTCGACCAGATAGCGGATATTGCCGAGGATCGGATAGTTGCGGCGCACCGCATGGCGCGTTTGCAGCAGATCGCCGATACCGATCAGGCTGAGCACGCCGCCGAGCAGGGTGAACGGCCACAGCCAGTCATGGGCAAGGAAGGGCAGGCTGGCCAGGGTGAACAGCACGCAGAAGGCAAAGAATGCATAGCGGCTGAGCAGGGAAAGGTTCATGCAAGCTCCGGATGCGTGGGGCGAGATAAGACTTTAGACCAAACAGCTATATCGGGTCATGTTCTGTCCGTACAGACACTCGCAAGGGCTGAGGACGAATGATGCTGGCCTGTGGCACACTCGGTGGCCCGGAGCCAACCATCGTCAGAGCTTGGCCCAAGTCCCCCGATTTTCGGCCTGCGCCATTGTCGCAGGCCTACTGCCTGAGGCCGCCAGCGGCCGAGAAGAGGAATGACCGTGCATAACGTCGTGATCAGTGGTACCGGCCTGTACACCCCGGCCAACAGCATTTCCAACGACGAGCTGGTGGCATCCTTCAATGCCTACGTGCAGCAGTTCAATGCCGACAATGCCGAGGCCATCGCCCGTGGTGAAGTCGAGGCACTGAGCGAATCCAGCAGTGGTTTCATCGAGAAGGCGTCCGGCATCAAGAGCCGCTTCGTCATCGACAAGGACGGTATCCTCGATCCGCAGCGCATGGTGCCGCGCATTCCCGAACGCTCCAACGAGCAATGGGGCATTCTCTGCGAGATGGCCGTCGGTGCCGCCCACCAGGCGCTGGAGCGTGCCGGCAAGACCGTGGCGGACATCGATGGTGTGATCGTCGCCTGCTCGAACCTGCAGCGTGCCTACCCGGCGGTCGCCATCGAAGTGCAGGCTGCACTGGGCATCGAAGGCTGGGGCTACGACATGAACGTGGCCTGTTCCTCGGCCACCTTCGGCATCCAGGCCGCGACCACCGCCATCCAGACCGGCCAGGCCCGCGCCATTCTCATGGTCAACCCGGAGATCTGTACCGGCCACCTGAACTTCCGTGACCGCGACAGCCACTTCATCTTCGGCGATGCCGCCACCGCCGTGATCATCGAGCGTGCCGACCAGGCGACCTCCAGTCACCAGTTCGACGTGGTCGGCACCAAGCTGCTGACCCAGTTCTCCAACAACATCCGCAACAACTTCGGTTTCCTCAACCGGGCGGCGGAAGAGGGCGTGGGGGCGCGTGACAAGCTGTTCGTGCAGGAAGGCCGCAAGGTGTTCAAGGACGTCTGCCCGATGGTGGCCGAGCTGATCGCCGCGCACCTCGCCGAGCACCAGTTGAACGTCGCCGACGTCAAGCGCTTCTGGCTGCACCAGGCCAACCTCAACATGAACCTGCTGATCGCCCGCAAGCTGCTGGGTCGCGATGCCGAGCCGCATGAGGCGCCGGTGATTCTCGACACCTACGCCAACACCAGCTCGGCCGGTTCGGTGATCGCCCTGCACAAGAACCAGGATGATCTGCCGGCCGGCAGCCTGGGTGTTCTAAGCTCCTTCGGAGCCGGTTATTCGATCGGCAGTGTAATTTTGCGCAAACGTTGAACTCTCTGTAGGAATGCCTGGTGCGCACGCAGAGTCCCAGCGTGCGCGTCAGGCCCTACGCATGGGAGTTCTATGTCCGATACCGATCTCTTGGGCCGCCTGCTCGCCGGTGAGCAGAAGGCCTATCGCGAGCTGGTCGCTCGCTACCAGGGGGCGATGCGTGCGGTGGCCTATGCCATCGTTGGCAGCCGCCACGCCGACGAAGTGGTACAGGATGCCTGGCTCGCCGTGGTGCGCAGCCTCAGCGGCTTCCAGGGGCGTTCCAGCCTCAAGACCTGGCTGCTGACCATCACCGCGAACACCGCCAAGACCCGTCTCAAGCACAACCGTCGCGAGGTGCTGCTCGACGACCTGGTCGCGCCCCATGGCACGGTGGGTGACGAGCGTTTCGCCGAGGACGGTCACTGGCTGCTGGCGCCACATGCCTGGCACCAGGACAGCCCCGAAGCCCTGCTTGCCGAGGACGAGCTGCGCCAGTGCCTGGAGCACACCCTGGCCAGCCTGTCCGAATTGCAGGCCAGTGTGCTGGTGCTGCGCGAGCGACAGGGCCTGGAGCTGGAGGCGATCTGTAATCTTCTCGACATCTCCCTCTCCAATGCCCGTGTGCTGCTGCACCGGGCACGCCTGAAAGTCTTCGCTACCCTGGAACATTTCGAGGAGACAGGCCAATGCTGACCTGCAAGGAACTGGTCGCTCACTCCAGCGATTATCTCGACGGCCAACTGACGTTGCGCCAGCGCCTGGCCGTGCGTGCGCACCTGGCCATGTGCGGTAACTGCCGGCGCTTCATCCGCCAGATGAAGCTGACCCAGGCGGTGATCCGGCAGATGCCGGAGGGCGAGTTGCCCGAGCTCGATGCGCTGGCCGAGCGCCTGGCGCAGAACCGGCGCAACCAGGGGTGAACTGCGTGCTTGGTGGACGGCTTGGTGTGGCAAGTCACTGCGTAGGGTGGATGACGCTTTTTTCATCCACCGTTTGCGGTGGCTGTCCGGGCTACTTGCTAGCCCCCCGCAGCCAAGTTACCGCTTTTGGAGAATTGTTCCTTAAGGCCAGCTTTCAACTACAAACTACCACCTGACTGTATTAAAACGCTTTCATCTTTTTTGCCTTACGCTTCAATAAGTATGGCTTTTCGTAATAACCAAATCTTCGCTTGTGCCAGCGCCGGTCTGTCTCGTACTTTACCTTTTTCTTGAGCTTGCGTAATGCAATTTCAATTGATTCACCATCTTCTATGTTGACAGTCACTGTCGTTTTTTGCGTTTAAGGACTGACGCCTGTCCATGTTTTTTTCTAACGCTTCACAACGAAGGTTCAGTCAACTTGACGGAATTTTTGAGAAATTTATTAGATTTTTTACAGGTCAATACTCACCATGTGCAACTCCTCTCAGGCCTGGTCAAATTTGCAATTAACTCATATTCATTATTCTTAAGCTTTTTAATGCTGGATTTGACATAAGTTTCGCCGTGCAGGGTTATCAAGTATTCTTCATTTTCTTGGGGAGTGATTTCGATTGTGGAGTAATACCACGTTAAATGCGAAGTGGAGGTTTGAAGAAGGCGAAATGTATTTATAAATTTCTTGCCGGCCTGAACGTATATCGTGTGCCGCTGCCTGATCCCAGATTGTTTAAAAGACTTTATCATTTCGGGTTTTTTGCATTCGTACGATTTGAAATGGAATACCTGCAAGGCGTTGTTATTTGCTTCGGAGATATATGTTACCTTTGCTTGCGGGCCAGAGTTTGGTGGGGTGTACTGAGATGCGCAGCCGTTTATAAAAAAGCAAAGGCTATCACTGTAAAAATTTGTATATTTTTCACTCGTGACTCCATTTTCATTAAAATCTAACGTTTGGTTAAGAGGCGGGCTTTAGCCCATACAGCGAAAAGGGGACAGGTTTATTTTTAGGTCGATAGTACTGCGCCATAAATAAAACTGTCCCCTTTTTATTTCAGATTTCGACGTACTCAAGCGTGGCGTCGCCGTCTACAGCGAACCGGATGTACTTACCGAATAGCTCAAACCAGACTTCACCCTGCGGGCTTGATACAGAAATTTCATAGATGTTTCGTAAGAGTTCCACTGCGCTTTCCCTTGCCTAACGTTTGGCTAAGGGGCGGGCTTTAGCCCGTCCCAGTGAGCGTAGGAGCGATTTGGGCCAGTTGTTAGGCTGCGGGCATCGGTTCGGGCATAGGACATGCTCGCAGCTCTGAGCTTAAACGGCGGAGCGCACGGTGAGTCGGTTTTGATTCTGAAAGTTATTTGTGGTGTGCACATTCTTTGAAAGTAACTCCTTTGCTGGCCAAAAATAGACCTCACGTGATACTTACCTGAATTTTGCATGTAAACTCCGGCGCTCGCAGAAATTCTTGCCAAGCACAGATTGCTTTACGAAATTCTTCTAGATTGAAGCAACCCGCGGCAGCATTTGGTTCTTCTTCAATGAGAATTTCAACCTGC
Organism: Ectopseudomonas oleovorans; assembly: GCA_045291465.1. Classification (GTDB taxonomy): domain Bacteria; phylum Pseudomonadota; class Gammaproteobacteria; order Pseudomonadales; family Pseudomonadaceae; genus Aquipseudomonas; species Aquipseudomonas oleovorans_B. The sequence goes on from CP152345.1 coordinate 2,202,904, forward strand.
GCGCCATTCGCACTGAAGGTGATGTATGTGTCGTTGATTCCGAATTGCCTTCTACGGCTTTTTTACTTTTGACTAGATCGATTTTCTCCAGCGCTTGCGAACACTCTTCAGGAGTGTGCATCGTCATAAATAGTGCGGAGCACATGTATCGGTCGTAGCGATCTCCGCCAGCAACCAGGCATCTAGGAAGTCGATGCCACACATCGCCGATGTACTGGATGTTTCTGACCATAGATGCATTGGAATTCTAGGATCATACCGGTGCGTATTTTTCTTGAGGCCTAACAGTGATTAGATAGTCTTCCTTGCTAATCCAATGGTAGGGAAGGTGGTATAACTCCGAGAATTAAAAGTTTAAATTCAGAAAAGGCTTAAATTTTTCAATTATTTGGCAGGCGAGGCATGCGCTAGGGTGTATTCGCTTGACTTCCGCATTTCACACTTTTATTGCTACTGGATAGGTATACACAAAGGCGCTGGAAAGGTGCAAGGCACGCGAGAGACTGTGTCGAAATCAACGGTCAACACAGAGCTGGAGCACGTAGGGTGGATGACGCTTTTTCATCCACCGTTTGCTGTGGCTGTTCGGGCTAATGGCCATCGAAAGCCTCGCCGCTGAAGCGCCTCCCACGATGCGGTGGATGCTCCTCTGCCTGTGGGAAGCGCGTAGGGTGGATGACGCTTTTTCATCCACCGTTTGCGGTGGTTGTCCGGACTACCTGCTTGTTAAGGATGTTCTGAAAAAGCCATTTATCGTCGCCCCCGCGAAAGCCGGAGCCCAGGAGTTTTGCAGGTTCCGGATTCCCGCCTACGCGGGCATGACGGCTTTTGCAGCGTTTCCCTGGCCGCGACTGGTAGCGGGCAAAGCGCCCCCGGATTTTATCGGCTACCGAAAAAAATCGGCGTCGCTGTAACGTCTTCATTCCTGCCTCGTCCATTGCCGCGAGGGCGCCAATCCGGCCCCGCATTCGAAACCGATGGAGAGATGCCATGAAACAACTCAATACCCTGACTGCCACCCTGGGCGCCGCACTGCTGACTTCCGTGGCGTTCACCGCCCATGCCGCAGGCAATCCATTCGCCGCACAGGAGCTGACCAGCGGTTACAGCCTGGCAGCCGCCGAGAAAGCGCAGGAAGGCTCCTGTGGTGAAGGCAAATGCGGTGGCGAGATGAAGGCCGACAAGGAAGGCAAATGTGGCGAGGGCAAGTGTGGCGCCGAGAAGAAGGCCGACGCCGAGGGCAAATGTGGCGAAGGCAAGTGCGGCGGCGAAAAGGCCGAGTAACGAGGCAGGGGGACGGATCATGCAATTCACGGATCTCACTGGTGCCGGCCTGGGTTTGCGTCGCGGTCTGCTCGCCGAGTTGATCGACGATGACGCCAGTGGCGCCGATTTCCTCGAAGTGGCGCCGGAGAACTGGATCGGCGTCGGTGGGCGTCTGGGCAGGCAGCTGCGTTGCCTGAGCGAGCGTCGCCCACTGCTTTGTCATGGCCTGTCCCTCGATCTTGGCGGCTTCGCGCCGCTGAACCTGGAGCTGCTGCGCGACATCAAGGGCTTTCTCGATGAGCACGGTGCACTGGCCTATAGCGAACACCTGTCGTCCTGCGCTGACGATGGCCAACTCTATGACCTGATGCCGCTGCCATTTTCCGAGGAGTCGGTGGTGCGCATCGCCGAGCGCGTGCGTATCGTCCAGGACGTGCTGGAGCGCCCTCTGATCATCGAGAACGTTTCGGCCTACGCCCGCCTGCCGGGTGAGCTGGACGAGGCGCAGTTCGTCCGCGCAGTGCTGGAGCGTGCCGACTGCCAGCTGCTGCTGGACGTCAACAACGTCTACGTCAACAGCCTGAATTTCGGCTTCGATGCCGATGCCTACATCGCCGCGATGCCCGGTGAGCGCATCGCCTATCTGCATGTCGCCGGTCATTACGACCAGGCGGCAGACCTGAAGATCGACACCCACGGCGCGCCGGTGATCGACCCGGTGTGGGCACTGCTGAGTGCAACCTACGACTACCACGGTGTGCGTGCGACGCTGCTGGAGCGCGATTTCAACTTCCCCCTCTGGCTGAACTCTATGCCGAGCTGGCGCATATCCGCAGCCTGCAGCAGGCTGCCGCCCCCCAGCGCAGGTATGGCACATGAACACGATCCAGTTGCAGCGCGACTTTGCCGCGCGCATTCGCCAGCCGCAGGCGCAGCCCCTGTTGCCGGGCATCACCGCCGAGCGCATGGCGATCTACGAAGAGCTGTTCTTCAACAATCTCGTCAGCCTGGTCGGCGGCGCTTTCCCGGTGTTGCGCGGCATCTTCGGTGTCGAGCGCTGGCAGCGTCTGCTGCGGGCCTTTCTGGTCGAGCACCGGGCCACGACGCCGTATTTCCTCGAGATCAGCCAGGCGTTCATCGCCTGGTTGCAGCAGGGGTATCGGGCCGAACCGGGCGACCCGCCCTTCATGCTGGAGCTGGCGCATTACGAATGGGTGGAGCTGGCGCTGGATGTCAGCGAGGCGCAACTGCCCGTACAGGGCTGGTCGCCACTGGCCTGGCCGCTGGTCTACCAGTGGCCGGTACAACTGATCGGCATCGATCATCGCCCCGAGCAGCCACCACCCGCGCCGACCTGTCTGCTGGTCTGGCGCGACCGCCAGGATCGGGTGCGCTTCATGCAACTGACCCCCTTCGCTTGTCAGCTGGCCTTGCGCCTGCAGGCCGGCGAGTCGCCTGTGCAGGCCCAGTTGGCGCTGGCCACGGCCCATGGGCTTGCCGCCGATCGCGACTATTTCGCCAATGCCCGCGCGTTGCTGGATGACTGGCAGGCGCGCGATATCTGGTTTCCCCCGTCCGAGGACTGACTTCATGATCGCTTTGCTCAATCGCTTCCAGGATGCGCTGGAGGCTTCCCGACGCCTGGATTTTCTCGGCCCGTTGCTGCTGCGCCTGTATCTGGTGCCGGTGTTCTGGATGGCCGGTACGCAGAAACTGGCGGATATCGATGCCACCGCTGCCTGGTTCGGCAACCCGGAATGGGGGCTTGGCCTGCCGTTTCCCGAATTGCTGGCCTGGGCGGCGGCGCTGACCGAGGCCGGTGGCGCCATCCTGCTGCTGTTCGGGCTGGCGGTACGCTGGGTGAGCATCCCGCTGATGGTCACCATGCTGGTGGCGATCTTCGCCGTGCACTGGCCCTATGGCTGGCAGGCCATCGCCGATCCGTCGGCGCCCTTCGCCAACGAGCGGGTGCTGGCGGCGGCGCAGAAGCTCGAACGCGCGCGTTCGATTCTGCGTGAGCACGGCAATTACGACTGGTTGAGCGGCAGCGGCAAGTTCGTGGTGTTGAACAACGGCATCGAATTCGCCGCCACCTACCTGGTGATGCTGGTGGCGCTGTTCTTCAGCGGGGCAGGGCGCTGGCTGAGCCTGGATCATTGGCTGGCGCGGCGTTTCAGGGAGCCTAGCCCAGCGGATTGTCCCGACGTCGGCTCTCGCGAAACTCGCCCGGCGTCTGCCCGTATCCAGCTCTTGAAGCTGCGATGGAACGAGCGTGACTCGGTGAAACCCAGGTAGCAGGCGATGTCCTGAATCGCCAGGTCGCTGCGCAGCAGGTAGTGCTCGGCCAGTTCCTGGCGCAGTTCGTCGAGAATCTGCTGGTAGCTGGTGCCGGCCTGTTGCAGGTGACGCTGCAGGGTGCGCACGGTCATGTCGAACTTCTCCGCCACCCGTTCCTTGCGTGGCAGGCCGTCCTTGAGCAGCTGGCGCAGGGCGTTCTTCACCTGGCGTGGCAGTGGCTCGTCGTCATCCAGCCCCGCCATCAGGGTCAGGGCATGCTCCTCCAGCGTGCGCAGCAGGTTGGCATCGGCCTGGCGCAGCGGCACGCTCAGATATTCCAGCGGCACCAGCAGGGCGTTGCACGGGCGCTCGAACAGCACCGGGCAGCCGAACAACTGCTGGTACTCGGCCAGGTCGGCAGCGACGGGCTGTGCATGCTCGAACCACACCTCGCGTGGCGAATGCTCGGAGTCGGCGATCCAGCGGGCGTACAGCAGCCAGGAGGCGAGCACGTTCTCCACCATGTGACGACGCACCTCCGGCGCCTGATGGCGGCATATCCAGATCAGCCGCACATGGTCGTCGGCCGCCTCGATACGGCTGGTGCCCATGTCGCCTACCAGTTTCTCGTAGGGCACGATGCGTCCCATGGCTTCACCCAGGGTGGCGCAGTTCATGGCGATATAGCCGAGCACGCTCCAGGAACCCGGCTGCACGAAGCGCGCCGCGTGCAGGCCGAACAGTGGGTCGTCGGAAACCTCCATCAGATGCGCCAGCAGGCGTTCGTGCACCTCGCTGGGCATGCGCTTGCCGTTGTCGGCCAGATCCTGCGCGCCGATGCCGGCCGCCGCCAGGGCACGGTCGATATCCAGACCGAGCTGTTCGGCCTGGCGCAGGTACTTGAGCAGGGCGGGAACCGAGGTATAGCCGAGGTTTTCCATGGATTCTTCTTGTTCTGGGTGAAGTGACGCGATGCCTGTCTTGATTGGCGACAGCGGCTGTCACAATCCGACAGTGACGGCCGACGGCGGCTGGCTAGTATAGGCAGCCAAGAGTGCTGATCGAAATGGGGGATGCAATGCGACGCTGGAACGGATGGGGTGACGAAGCGACCGAGGTGCAACTGCCGGCCCACGGCGAGGCCTTTCTCGCCGAGTTGGTCGGGCCCGGCCAGCGCCTGGCCGATGCCAGCCTGGCACAGGTCATGGCCAGCGTGCCGGCTTCGCGTCTGGCGCCGCACCCGCTGATCAGCCAGGACGCCGAGGTGCGTGTGCGCCACGCCCGTGGCCAGAGCCTGCCGGACTGGCTGGCCATGCGCTCCGGTGATTTCGGTCTGTTTCCCGATGGTGTCGCCTGCCCGGAGAGCACCGAGCAGATTCGCGAGCTGCTGGCCTGGGCGCAGCAGCATGACGTGACGCTGATTCCCTACGGTGGCGGCACCTCGGTGGCCGGACACATCAACCCGCAGGCCGGCCAGCGCCCGGTGCTGACCCTGTCGCTGGAGCGCATGACGCGGCTGCTGGAGATCGACGAGGACAGCCTGATCGCCACCTTCGGCCCCGGTGCCAACGGCCCGCAGGTGGAGAGTCAACTGCGCGCACGCGGCTACACCCTGGGGCACTTCCCGCAGTCCTGGGAGCTGTCGACCCTCGGTGGCTGGGTCGCCAGCCGCTCCAGCGGCCAGCAGTCGCTGCGCTACGGACGTATCGAGCAACTGTTCGCCGGCGGCAAGCTGGAAACCTTCGCCGGTACGCTGGAGATTCCCACCTTCCCGGCATCGGCCGCCGGGCCCGACCTGCGTGAGCTGGTACTGGGCTCGGAGGGGCGCTTCGGGGTGATCTCCGAGGTGCGCGTGCGCATCAGTCGCCTGGCCGAGCAGGAGCGCTTCTACGCGGTGTTCCTGCCCAACTGGCAGCAGGCGCTTAGCGCCATTCGCAGGCTGGCCCAGGCGCGCGTGCCGCTGTCCATGCTGCGTCTGTCCAACGCCATCGAAACCCGTACCCAGCTGGCCCTGGCCGGTCACCCGCAACAGATCGCCCTGCTGGAGAAATACCTGGCCCTGCGAGGCGCCCGCGACGGCAAATGCATGCTGACTTTCGGCGTCACCGGCAGCCGGCTACAGAATGCCGCCTCGCTGAAACAGGCGCGGCGCCTGCTGAAAGGTTTTGGTGGCGTGTTCACCGGCACCCTGCTGGGCAGGAAGTGGGAGCAGAATCGCTTTCGCTTCCCCTATCTGCGCCACGGTCTGTGGGAGCACGGCTACCTGGTGGACACCCTGGAAACCGCCACCGACTGGTCGAACGTCGACAACCTGCTGAACAAGGTCGAGGCCAGCCTGCGTGACGAGCTGGCCGGCGAGGGTGAGCGGGTGCACGTGTTCACTCACCTGTCGCACGTCTATGGCGAAGGCTCGAGCATCTACACCACCTACGTGTTCCGTCCCGGCGCCGATTACCGCGAAGCCATGGCGCGCTGGCAGCGGCTCAAGGCGGCGGCCAGCCGTACCATTGCCGAGAATCGCGGCACCATCAGCCATCAGCACGGCGTGGGCCGCGACCATGCGCCGTATTTGGTGGCGGAGAAGGGCGAGCTGGGCATGGCCACGCTGCGCAGCCTGGCCACGCATTTCGATCCGGAGCAGCGTCTGGCGCCCGGCGTGTTGTTGCAAGACTGAGCATGGAACAGTGGAACGCCACCTGGCGCGAGCGCGCATTGCCTGAACTGGCCGCACGGGACTGGGATCTGCTGGTGATCGGCGGCGGCATCTGCGGTGCCGGCATCCTGCGTGAGGCCGCCCGGCGTGGCTGGCGCTGCCTGTTGCTGGAACAGCGCGACTTTGCCTGGGGCACATCCAGCCGTTCTTCGAAGATGGTGCACGGTGGGCTGCGCTACGTCGCCAAAGGCCAACTGGGGCTGACCCGCGACTCGGTGCGCGAGCGCCAGCGTCTGCTCGGCGAGGCGCCGGGGCTGGTGGAACCGCTGAGTTTCGTGATGCCGCACTACCGTGGCGGCTTCCCCGGGCCGAAGGTCTTTGGCGGCCTGCTCAGCCTGTACGACGCTCTGGCGGGCAAGCGCAACCATCTGTTCTACCCGTTGCAGCAACTGCGTTATCTGGCGCCGGGGATTCGCGAGGACGGCCTGCTCGGTGGCACACGCTTTTTCGACGCGGTGACCGACGATGCACGTCTGGTGCAGCGCGTGCTGGGCGAAGCGCGCGCCGAGGGCGGTGAGGCGCTCAACGGCATGCGTGTGGTCGAGCTGCTGCGCGAGGCCGGGAAGGTGGTCGGCGTGCTCGCCGAGGACGTCGAGACGGGCACCCGCCATCGTCTGCGCAGTCGCGCTGTGGCCCAGGCCACCGGAGCCTGGGCCGATCGCCTGCGCCAACCGGGCAATGGCTGCATTCGTCCGCTGCGCGGCAGCCATCTGCTGTTGCCGAGCTGGCGCCTGCCGGTGGCCCATGCCTTCAGTTTCATGCACGCGGACGACCGCAGGCCGGTATTCGTCTTTCCCTGGGAGGGCGCGACGGTGATCGGCACCACCGACCTGGATCATGGCGACGAACTGGATCGTGAGGCAGCCATCAGTCGCGAGGAAGTCGACTACCTGCTGCGCGCCTGCGCCCAGCAGTTTCCCGCCGCGCAGGTGACGCGTACCGACGTGCTGTCGACCTGGGCCGGCGTGCGACCGGTGGTGGGAGACGGGACTGCCGGGCTGAAACCCTCGGACGAGAAACGCGAGCATGCGCTGTGGATCGAGCCGGGCAGCGTGACCCTGGCCGGTGGCAAGCTGACCACCTTCCGTCTGCTGGCGCTGGAAGTGCTGCGTGCCTGTGCCGGTTTCGTCGGCAAGACCGTGGATGATCGTGGCTGCGCCGTGTTTCGCGACTGTGCGCCAGCGGCGATGTCATCGCTGAGCCCGACGCAGCAGCGCCGCCTGCTCGGACGTCATGGTCGGCAATTGGATGACGTGCTGCGGCGGGTCGATGAGCTGGGCAGCGAGCGCGTTGGCGCCACCGACACCCTGTGGGCCGAACTGGCCTGGGCTGCCGAGGGCGAGCTGGTGCTGCACCTGGATGACCTGCTGCTGCGCCGCACGCGGCTGGGCCTGCTGCTCGCCGAAGGCGGGCGTGCCGAGCTGCCGCGTATCCGCACGCTATGCCAGCCACGTCTGGGCTGGAGCGATGCCCGCTGGCAGCAGGAAGAGAACGATTACCTGGCGCTGTGGCAGCGCTGCTACAGCCTGCCGTAGGCGGCCAACTTCGTAGGGTGCACCCTGCGCACCAGGGATATTCAACCGTGCGCAGCGTGGTCACGGGCATGACAAGAAAGGATCACACCTTGAGCGAACCGAGCTACCTGCTGAGCATCGACAACGGCACCCAGAGCGTGCGTGCGTTGCTGTTCGACACCAACGGCAATCTGCTCGCCAAGGGCAAGGTCGAACTCGATCCCTATTTCTCCAGCCAGCCGGGCTGGGCAGAGCAGGATCCGGAGTACTACTGGGCCAGCCTCGGCGAGGCCTGCCGTCTGCTCTGGCAGCAGGTGGATATCGATCGTCGCCTGATCAGGGGCGTCGCCGTCACCACCCAGCGTGGCAGCATCATCCATGTCGACGCGCAGGGCCACCCCCTGCGCCCGGCGATTCTCTGGCTCGACCAGCGCCGCGCCGAGGTACAGGGGCATATCAAGGGATTCTGGGGCTGGCTGTTCAAGCTGGCGCGTGCGCAGGAAGCGGTGGATCACTTCCGCGGCCAGGCCGAGGTCAACTGGGTCGCCCAGCACCAACCGCAGATCGCCGAGCACGCGCACAAGGTGCTGCTGCTTTCAGGTTTTCTCACTCATCGCCTGTGCGGCCGTTTCGTCGACTCCTCGAGCAGTTGCGTGGCCTACCTGCCGTTCGACTACAAGCGTCTGCGCTGGGCCGCCCCGGGCGACTGGAAGTGGCAGGCGCTGGCGGTGCGCCGTGAACAACTGCCCGAGCTGCTCAAGCCCGGTGAGCGGCTGGGCAGCATTTCACCCGAAGCGAGCCTGCATACCGGTATCCCCGAAGGGCTGCCACTGATCGCCGCCGGTGCCGACAAGGCCTGCGAAGTCCTGGGCTCGGGAGCCCTGGAGGCGAATACCGCCTGCCTGTCCTACGGCACCACCGCGACCATCAACACCACGCGCCGTCGTTATCTGGAAACCATCCCGCTGATTCCGCCTTACCCGGCGGCGTTGCCGGATCACTTCAACACCGAGGTGATGATCTATCGGGGTTTCTGGATGGTCAGCTGGTTCAAGCGTGAATTCGGTCTGCGCGAGATGCAGCGTGCCGAAGCGCTGGGCGTGCCGCCCGAAACGCTGTTCGACGAGCTGGTCAACGCCGTGCCGCCGGGCTCCATGGGCCTGATGCTGCAGCCGTACTGGACGCCGGGTATCCGCGAGCCTGGTCTGGAGGCCAAGGGCTCGATCATCGGCTTCGGTGACGTGCACACCCGCGCGCACCTGTACCGGGCCATTCTCGAGGGGCTGGCCTATGCCCTGCGCCAGGGCAAGGAACGCATCGAAAAACGCGCCGGTACGCGCATCGAGCGCCTGCGCGTTTCCGGTGGCGGTTCGCAGAGCGATGCGGCGATGCAACTGACGGCCGATATCTTCGGCCTGCCGGCCGAACGCCCGCATCTGTACGAGACCAGCGGTCTGGGGGCGGCGATCAATTGTGCGGTCGGCCTGGGCCTGCATGCCGATTACCCGAGCGCCATCGCCGCCATGACCCGTGTCGGCCAGGTGTTCCAGCCCGATCCGGCGGCGCAGCGTACCTACGAGCAGCTCTACGGGCAGGTCTATCAGCGCATGTATCGTCAGCTCAAGCCGCTGTACCAGCGCATTCGCAAGATCACCGGTTACCCGGCGTAGGCTGAAGTGGATGAACAGGAGGGAGGGGCTTTGGTCGCGACCGGGCAATGACCCGATTGGGGCCAAAGCCTCTGCTACAGAAAAAGCCGCCCTCCGGAGTGGAGGGCGGAGGGTGTGTATCAGGCGACATCCACCAGCACGATCTCGCTGTCTTGCTCGGCCTCGACACGGATCAGCGTCTCATCGGCGATGGCCACGCCATCACGCGCCCTGGCAGCCACGCCGTTGACGGTGAAGGCACCGCTCGCGCCGACCAGGTAGGCCTTGCGACCCGGCTGCAGGGCGTATTCGGCGCTCTGTCCAGCCTTGATCGTGGCGGCCACCAGGCGAGCGTCGGTACGGATACGCAGCGCGTCGAGGTCATCCTCGTAACCGCTGGCCAGGGTGACGAAGGCGCCTGCGCGATCGCCTTTGGGAAACGGCTTGGCGCCCCATGACGGCGGCAGACCGGCCTGGTTCGGCTGAATCCAGATCTGGAAGATCCGGGTGGTTTCATCCTCCAGGTTGTACTCGCTGTGAGCGATGCCGGTGCCGGCACTCATGACCTGCACGTCACCCGCCTCGGTCCGGCCCTTGTTGCCCAGGTTGTCCTGGTGGCTGATGGCACCTTCGCGAACGTAGGTGATGATCTCCATGTCGCGATGCGGGTGTGGCGGGAAGCCCGAGTGCGGTGCGATCTCGTCATCGTTCCAGACGCGCAGGCGGCCCCAGTTCATCCGCTCGGCGTCGTAGTATTCGGCGAAGGAAAAGTGATGCCGGGCGTTGAGCCAGCCATGGTTGGCTGCACCGAGTTGTTCGAACGGACGTACATCGATCATGGTCAATCCTCCAGTCGTGCATGGGGTCAGTCCCGTGCAGCGTCGATGGGCGCATGATCCATTTGGCTTGATAGATTTAAAAGCGCAATATTTACAGTTTAAATATCTATTAATTTGATTAATCTTGGCGAAGGCCACGCACTAGGCTTTCGTTGATCCTTCCAAGGAGGACTGCGATGCGTGAGCGCAAGGCCTGGCTGATCCTGCATGGCAAGCAGGCGTTGAACGAAGAGGTGAGGGCGGCGGTGAACGGTCTGCGCGAGCGCGGCTGGGAACTGGCGGTACGTCTGACCTGGGAGGGCGGTGATGCCGGGCGTCTGGTGCAGGAAGGGCTGGCTGCCGGTTACCCGACGCTGATCGCAGGAGGGGGCGACGGTACCCTGCGCGATGTGGTCGAGGCACTGGTCAAGGCGCAGAGCGACGCGAGCCTGGCGCTGTTGCCGCTGGGCACGGCCAACGATTTTGCCCACGCTGCCGGCGTTCCGCTGACACCGGCTGCCGCGTTGGCACTGCTCGAGGTCGAGCCGGTGGCCGTGGACGTGGGCATGGCCGGTGAGCGCGCCTTCCTGAACATGGCCACCGGTGGTTTCGGTTCCAACGTCACGGCCAATACCCCGGAAGATCTCAAGAAAGTCCTGGGAGGGGCCGCCTATCTGCTCACCGGGCTCAGTCGCTTTTCCGAAGTGCGCGCAGCTGCTGGCCGCTTTCACGGGCCCGGCTTCGAGTGGCAGGGTGAATTCCTGGCCCTGGGGATCGGCAATGGTCGCCAGGCCGGAGGTGGGCACCTGCTCTGCCCGGACGCGACCATCGATGATGGCCTGCTGGATGTCAGCATCGTGCCGGCGGCGCAGGATGTGGTCAGCACCCTTGGCACACTGCTGACCGGCGGCATGCATGGGTTGCAGAGCGTCGCGGTCAGTGCACGTTTGCCCTGGCTGGAGGTGGAGGCTCTGGAAGGACTGGATCTGAATCTCGACGGAGAGCCGATGGAGAGCCAGCGCCTGCGTTTCAGCGCCGCGCCCGGTGCCGTGCGCCTGCACCTGCCGGCGCACTCGCCCTTGCTCGGTCGCTGGTCAGGCGTGGAGGGCTGAGGCATGATGGCTGTGCGCCAGCAACGCTTCAGTCTGCCGGCAGTCCGCCGATAACCCGAATGGCAGACTAGACTCACCCCTATCTACCTTGGAGCGCATGATGGCCGGCATTCTCGATTCAGTGGATCAACGCACGCAACTGGTCGGCGAGAACCGTCTGGAAATCCTCATGTTCCGCCTGGCCGGCCGGCAACTGTTCGCCATCAACGTGTTCAAGGTGCAGGAAGTCCTGCAGATGCCCAAGCTGACGCTGATGCCGCAGCGTCACCGTTTCGTCTGCGGCGTGGTCAATCTGCGTGGCCAGACCCTGCCGGTGATCGACCTGTCCCAGGCCATCGGCATGCGCCCGCTGGTGCCGGATGAGCGCAGCACCATCATCGTCACCGAATACAACCGTTCGGTGCAGGCCTTCCTGGTCGGCAGCGTGGATCGCATCCTCAACCTCAACTGGGAGTCGATCCAGCCGCCGCCTGGCGGGGCGGGGCGTCAGCACTACCTGACCGCCATCACCAAGGTCGACGAGCAGATCGTCGAGGTCATCGACGTCGAGAAGGTACTGGCCGAGATCGTACCGATGAGTACCAAGGTTTCCGAGGAGAAGCTCGCCGATCCGCTGCTGGAAAAGGCGCGTGGCCGCGAGGTGCTGCTGGTGGACGACTCCAGCGTCGCCCTCAGCCAGTTGCGCGACACCCTGTCGCAACTGGGTATCCGTCTGCACATGGCCAGCGATGGCCTGAAAGCGCTCAACCTGCTGAAGAAGTGGGCCGACAGCGGTGAGGTCATGACCGACAAGCTGCTGATGGTCTTCACCGACGCCGAGATGCCGGAGATGGACGGCTACCGCCTGACCAGCGAGATTCGCAGCGACGCGCGGCTCAAGGATCTTTACGTGGTGCTGCATACCTCGCTGTCGGGTAGCTTCAACGAAGCGATGGTGAAGAAGGTCGGTTGCGACAACTTCCTGTCCAAGTTCCAGCCGGACAAGCTGGTCGACGTGATCCGTCAGCGCCTCGAACTGGACGAGCCGCGCTAAGCCTTCCTGCTTTGATTGCCCCTGGGTGCTTGTGAGCGACGCCGTCAGCTCGTATAAGGGCGTTTTGCCAACAGGAAGCTGACCCATGCCGAGTCTCTCGGGGCTGTACCGTTATCCGCTCAAGTCTGGTCGCGGCGAAGTGTTGCAGCGCAGCGCGGTGGACGGTCTCGGTTTGCAGGGTGACCGCCGCTGGATGCTGGTGGATGCCGACAATGGCCGTTTCATCACTCAACGCCTGCTGCCGCAGATGAGCCAGTTGGCCGCTCTGTACGATGCGCGCGGTGGTCTGACGCTGAGTGCGCCAGGTCGCGATGATCTGTCCGTGGCACTTCCCGATCCGGAGCAGAATCTGCGCGGGGTCATGGTCTGGCGCGACAACCTGCGCGTGCCGGATGCCGGCGATGAGGCGGCTGAATGGCTCAGTGCCTTGCTGGGCAAGGCCTGCCGTCTGGTGCAGGTACCGGAAGGGCGCACTCGCCAGGTCGATACCGCTTATGCCCAGCCGGGTGACCGCGTTGCCTTTGCCGATGGTTTCCCGCTGCTGCTGATCGGCCAGGCGTCGCTGGACGACCTTTCGCAGCGTGTCGGGCAGCCGCTTTCCATGCTGCGTTTCCGCCCCAATCTGGTCGTCACCGGTAGCGAACCCTATGCCGAGGATGGCTGGAAGCGAATCCGCATCGGTGAGGTGGAGTTCGAGGTGGCCAAGGGCTGTTCGCGCTGCATTCTCACCACCATCGATCCGCAGACCGGCGAGCGCAATGCCCAGCGCGAGCCGCTGGCCACGCTCAAGACCTATCGGGAACGTGATGGTGATGTCTACTTCGGGCAGAACCTGCTGCCGCGCGGCATCGGTGAGTTGCAGGTAGGGATGGCGGTCGAAGTGCTGGAATAGGGTGCGCCATGCGCACCCGGATGATCTGCCAACGCTGAAGCCTGAAGTGGCAGCGATGGTCTGCGTGGCGGTGCCGGGCTGATGCCCTGCGTCGGCAGTAGCAAGCCCCGATCAGTCTTAGTCTGATCGGGGCTTTCCTTTACTGGTCGTCGAAGAAGCGCTCGTTCCACGCCACCAGAGGATGTGGCGCATTGAGCTTCTGGCCGTAGATCACCGAGTAGGACAGCACGTTCTGCACGTACTGTCGGGTTTCGTCGAACGGGATGTTCTCCACCCACACGTCGTAGCTCAGGTGATTGGCGCCGCGCAGCCACTGACGCACACGACCTGGGCCGGCATTGTAGGCAGCCGAGGCGAGTATGCGATTGCCGTTGAACTGGCCGTACACCTGGCTCAGGTAGGCTGCGCCCAGCTCGATGTTGGTGTCCGGGTTGAGCGCCTGTTGCGGCGAGGCCAGCGGGATGCCGAACTTGCGTGCGGTTTCCTTGGCGGTGCCCGGCATCAACTGCATCAGGCCCATGGCGCCGACGTGGGAGCGGGCGTCGGCCATGAAGGCGCTTTCCTGACGGGTAATGGCGAATACCCAGCTCGAATGCAGGTCGCGGCGTCTGGCTTCGCGCACCAGCTGATCACGATGCGCCATGGGGAAGCGCACTTCCAGGTCGTCCCAGTACTGGGCCTGGCTGATGGTGCGGATGGCCGGGAAGTACCACTCCATCTCATAGGCCAGACGCGCCTGGGCCACCAGCTCGTCGCGGCTGAACAGGCGGCTGACGTGGTACCACTCGCGGCGGCCATCGACAATCTGGCCACGTGCATGGAATTCCATGGCGCGCCTGATGCCGGCAGTGTTGCGAACCTTCTGCACCACCTTCGGATCGAGCGCCAGGGGCTTGTTGTTCAACTGATAAGGCGCCTTGACCTGGTCTGCGGCCATGAATCCATAGAAGTCGCGCTCCTTGGCCAGGGCCTGGAACAGCACCGCCGGTTGGTGGTTGTTGGGTTGTGCCAGTTGCAGGCTGCGTGCGTTCCAGTAGCGCCAGCGGTTGCTGCTGGCCAGGTCGGCCGGCATGCGCTGGGTCAGCTCGTAGGCTTCCTCCCAGCGGCCATGGCGCAGCAGCAGACGTGCACGCCATTCGCTGACGGTATTGTCGCGCAGCTGCGGGTCGTACTTGGCCATCACCTCCAGGCCGCGCAGGTCGAAGCGTTGCGCCAGGCGCAGGCCGATCTGCCGGGCGATGGCGACCTGTTCGTCAGAGGAGAACTTCATGCGCCGGGCATAACCGTCGAGCAGTGCCATGGCATCTTCGGGGGTTTGCCTGGCCAGACGACGCAGGCCGAGACCGACCACGTCGCTCATGGCGTCGTCTGCTGGCGCGAAGCGCGCAGTGTTCTTCAGCAATTGCGGCTTCTGCGCCACTTCGACCATCAGCTTGCCGCGCTCACCCAGCGTTGGCATGCCCTTGATCAGAAAATTGGCCAGGCCGTAGTTGCCGCTTTCCACCGCCAGCTTGGTGCGCTGCCAGCGACGTTGCTCGGTGAGCTGGCCGTTGGCGGCCCAGCGCTCGAACAGCGGGTCGCAGGCATCGGGCTGAGACTTGCCCACCAGCCAGAGCTTCTCGGCGGTGGCATTGCCCTCGGCGGTCAGGCCATGGCTGAGCTGGTATTGGCCATAGAGGCAATCCAGTTCGGTGAAGTTGAGTGCCGGATCGTAGTGATCGAGAAAGGGCTTCCAGTCGCCACGCTCGGCCAGCCAGCGCAACCAGCGCAGTTTCATCCAGTTGGCCTGAGGCAGGTCACCGTGTTCGGCGAGAAACTTCTCGATTTCCGCATTGCTCGCCGACTTGAGCCGGTTGGTCAGCTCGTCATAGGCCAGGTACGGCGTCAGCGGATAGTCGCGCAGGGCGCTGGCATAGCGCTGGTAGGGGCCGCTGTCACCCTTGGCCAGGGCACGCTTGGCTTCGTCGTAGTACTGGCGCTGCTGTGCCAGGTTGGCGGCTTCGGCACTGGCCAGGCCGGCTGTGGTGGTGAAGATCAGGCAGGAAACTACAGAAAGAAGACGACCGCGCATGGCATTTCCAGGGGCAAGCAGAGAGTGGGGGCAACACGATCCGTGTCGTTGCATGCCCTTAGCTTAGCGCTTCGACGGGGCGCGGTGAATGCCGCCGGAACAGATGGACACATGCGGCAAAAATGCCTGGCGCACTGCTACGAGTGCTGCGCCCTCTGCTACAGCGCGCCTGCAACTCGGGTAGAATGCGCCCCCTGTTTCTGGAGGTGCCCATGACCCTGCTCAAGTTTGCCGACGTATCCCTCGCCTATGGCGCCATGCCCCTGCTCGACGGAGTGTCCTGGCAAATCGCCCGGGGCGAGCGAGTGTGCATCATCGGTCGCAACGGTACCGGCAAGTCGAGCATGCTGCGCCTGGTCAAGGGTGATCAGATGCCCGATGACGGTGAGATCTGGCGCGCGCCGGGGCTGAAGATCGGCGAATTGCCGCAGGAATTGCCGCGTGCCGACGAGCGCACCGTGTTCGACGTGGTGGCCGAAGGCCTGGCCGGTGTTGGCGAGTTGCTGGCGCGCTATCACCATCTGGCGCAGAACATCCACGGTGATGATGACCTCGAGCAACTGATGCACGTACAGCAGGAGCTGGAGGCGAAAGACGGCTGGCGCCTTCAGCAATTGGTCGACAGCACCCTGAGTCGCCTGCAGTTGCCGGCCGACAAGACCCTGGCCGAACTGTCCGGTGGCTGGCGCCGCCGCGTGCTGCTGGCGCAGGCGCTGGTTTCCGAACCGGATCTGTTGCTGCTCGACGAGCCCACCAACCACCTGGACATCGGTGCCATCGCCTGGCTGGAAGAGGCGCTGAAGGATTTCGGTGGTGCCGTGCTGTTCATCACCCACGACCGTTCCTTCCTGCAGAACCTGGCCACGCGCATCCTCGAACTGGATCGTGGCGGTTTGATCGACTGGAACGGCGACTACGCCAGCTTCCTGGTGCACAAGGAGCAGCAACTGGCTGCCGAGGAAACCGCCAATGCGCTGTTCGACAAGCGCCTGGCGCAGGAAGAAGTGTGGATTCGTCAGGGCATCAAGGCGCGCCGTACCCGTAACGAGGGGCGTGTGCGTGCGCTCAAGGCCATGCGTGCCGAGCGTGCCGAACGTCGTGAGCGTCAGGGCAAGGCAAGCATCCAGATCGAGACGGCGGACAAGTCCGGCAAGCAGGTGATAGTGGCAGAAAATGTCAGTTTTGCGCACACAGGGGGAGTCGCACTGGTGCGTGATTTCTCCATGGTGCTGCAACGTGGCGACCGCATCGGCCTGCTCGGCGCCAACGGTACCGGCAAGACCACGCTGTTGAAACTGCTGCTCGGCGAACTCTCACCCAATACTGGCACGATAGTGGCAGGTACCAAGCTGGAGGTGGCGTACTTCGATCAGTTGCGCCATCAGCTGGAGCCTGAAAAGACCGTTATCGACAACCTGGCAGAGGGACGCGACTTCATTGTCATCGACGGTCAGAGTCGTCATGTCCTCAGTTATCTGGGGGACTTCCTGTTCAGTCCGCAACGTGCTCGTACACCCGTCAAGGCATTGTCCGGCGGCGAGCGGGCGCGTCTGCTGCTGGCCAAGCTGTTCAGCAAACCGGCTAACCTGCTGGTACTGGACGAACCGACCAACGACCTGGATGTGGAAACCCTCGAACTGCTCGAAGAGGTGCTGCTGAGCTTCCCCGGAACCGTGCTGATGGTGAGTCACGACCGGGCCTTCCTCGACAACGTGGTGACCAGCACCCTGGTGTTCGAGGGCGAAGGCAAGGTACGCGAGTACGTGGGTGGTTATCAGGACTGGTTGCGTCAGGGTGGTTCTCCGCGCCTGCTGGGCGTCGGCGAGAGCAAATCGGGCAAGGCCGAGCTGGCAAGCGCGGTCGTCGAGGCTCCAGCGCCTTCCGCAGTCGCTCAGGCAACGGTTCAGACCGTCGCCGAACCGGCTAAAAAGAAACTGAGCTACAAGCTGCAACGCGAGCTGGAAGCGATTCCCGGGCAGATCGATGCTCTGGAGCAGGAGATGGCGACACTGCAGGCGCAGATCGCTGATCCCGGCTTCTACGAGCAGGCGTCGCAGATCACCACGCAAGTATTGGCGCGCCTCGATGACCTGCAGACGGAGTTGGACAGGTTGATCGAGCGCTGGGCAGAACTGGAAGCCTGAGTAGGGGCCGTGCCCATTTCGCCGCAGTTGCGTCGAAATGGGAGCGGTCCTAAGGGGCGGAGAATCGAATGGCCATCGAGTACCGCATTACTCTCGACGACAACCATCAGTTCAGCTACAGGATCGAGCTGAATCGTGAATACGATCCGGAAGAGGCGAGACAGGCTCCGGCCTGGACGCGCCTCGCACATCAACAATGCAGCAATTGTCCGCTCAGCCGCGAGCAGTTCAGCCACTGCCCGGCAGCGGTCGACCTGCATCGTGTCATCGAAGATTTTCGAGGCCTGCCGGCCTTCAAGAAAGCCAGTGTCTGGGTGCGCACGCCCGAGCGGGAATACACCAAGAATCTGGGATTGGAGGAGGGCTTGCGCGCTCTGCTCGGGGTGATCATGGCCACCAGCGGTTGCCCGTTGCTTGGGCGCCTGCGACCGATGGCGCAGCATCACCTGCCATTCGCCAACAATCAGGAATTCATCCTGCGAGCTGTTTCGCTGTACCTCACCCGGCAGTACTTCAACATGCGTGAAGGGCGCTGGGCCGACTGGGAGCTCAAGGGGCTGGTTCGCCTGTTCCTGCAGCTCAAGCTGGTCAACCAGGCCTTCTGGCAACGCATCCACGATACCTGTGAAGGCGACTCCAACCTCAAGGCCTTCCTCACCTTCTTCTCCATGTCATCGAGCATGACGGTATCGCTGGAGACGCAGTTGCAGAAGATCCGCCCTCTGGTGATGAGCGCGGGCGACTCGTTCGACTGACGAGGCAAGGTGCGCCGGGCGCACCTCACTACCTGACGGTCACCCTGGGGTGCATGACGCACCCCGGGGTATCAGGCGCCTTTTTCCGTTTTCTTCAAACGCACCGCGAGTACATCGCAGGGCGCGCCGTGCAGCACGTCATTGGCGGTCGAGCCGAGCAGCAGAGCCAGGCCGTGACGGCCGTGGCTGCCTACCACGATCAGGTCGCAGCCCTGCTCTTCGGCCAGGCGATGGATTTCCTGGCGCGGCTGGCCGTAAGCCAGATGACGCTGGTCGGCGGTGAGTTCCGGATACTTGCCGGTGAAACTGTCCAGGCGTTCGCGCGCCTGCTCGAATTGCTGTTGTTGCAGCATCGACAGATCCATTGGCACGTCGCCGCCGAACGCCATGGCCATCGGCTCGACGATGTGGACGAGAGACATCTTGGCTCCACTGGCCTGAGCCAGCTTCTGTGCGCGAATCACCACGGGATCGCATTCTTCGGTCAGGTCGACGGCGACCAGAATATGCTGATAGGGCATGAGGAACATCTCCTGAGATTAAAGTGGCTCTGCGCCAAGTATGGCCCCATTGCATCGTACAAGGGATGAATTGTCGTGACACTTTGCTGCAAAAAGGAAGGCCCGGTGCGAACACCGGGCCTGACGGGGCCAGGCAGGCCGGAAATCGGAAGCTATCAGAGCTGATTGGAGGCGTATTGCGCCGACACGTCCTCCAATCCTTCGATGATGCTGTCGGAATACTTGCTGATCAGGAAGGGGACGGTGTTCTCGTTATAGTTGCGCAGCGACTTTTCGATGTAACGCCACTTGGTGCCGATGGAGTTCAGCGCGGCAGTGATCTGCGGAGTATTCTGCTGCGCGTTGCTCAGGCTATCGAGCCGGCTGGCGAACTCACCGGCCAGTTCGTCGATGGCGCGCTCTTCACCGCCGCCGAAGAAGCTGGCGCCGACCGAGGCACTACGTGAAGCATAGTCCAGTGCGATGTTCTGCATCAGCAGGCTCTGCTCGCGGCTCTTCTGGGTCAGTGGCGGTACGCTGTGCCCTGCCTCCTGCTGAATCTTCTGGTACAGCTCCTGGCTGATGGCCATGAGCCGCTGGTTACCGTCAGCCAGGTCGGCAACGGGTTGCAGGTCGGTGAAACCCTGGGTACGCATGGCCTCCATCAGAGCCAGCAGAGCTGCGCGATAGCTCTGCCAGTTGCTTTGCAACTGGGCGCGCAGGGCCTTGCTGGCATCGCCGGGCATTTCACCGAGCCCATCGAGGTGCGACTGACCTTCTTGCAGGGATTCGCCGATCATTCGCGCATAGCGCTGATCGCCTTCCATGCCGTTGTACATGTAGAAATCGCCCAGGCTCTTCTGCGTTGCCAGGCGCAACTGGTGCAGGCGCAGCAGGTCGTCGGCCGGCGCGGCGTTGAGCATCGGAGGGGAGAGGAACGCGAAGAGGAAAACGAGCAGGACGCTCAGGGGAAATGCAAGCGAACGGCGGCTCGACATTGGCAACTCCGTGTGGCCCATCGTGGGGCTCGATTTGTTTTTGTATTGCCTTCAGATGGCGCTGTGCCAGTTGAAAGTGAGACGACTGTACCCGGAGCGTGGTGATTTGGCTAGGCACTCGGAATCGCCGACAACAAACCGGAAAACGCCTGAAATGGCGCGATATTGACGCTGTTTATCGAAATTGGCTGGAGGCCGCGAATGACCAGGCCTGCAGAATTCGTCGAGAAATCGACGAAAAGAGGCCAATTGACAAGCGCTGGCTTTTCCGTGAAGGTGTGCACACCCAAATCAAACGGGCGTATGAATTGAGCGTTTGCCTGGTCAGGCGCCGCCTTTACAGCCCGAATATCGCGTCGGTGGGTGTGTCGTACCGATTGGAGCTATGCTCGACGGCTGTGCCGAGAGCTGGCCTGCCGGTTGGCTCCGATGTGTACTGTTCAGCTTCCATACCGTGGAGATCAGTTGATGATTTACGAAGGTAAAGCCATCACGGTTAAGGCTCTTGAGAGTGGCATCGTCGAATTGAATTTCGACCTCAAGGGTGAGTCCGTCAACAAATTCAACCGTCTTACCCTCAATGAGCTTCGCGCCTCCGTCGACGCGATCAAGGCCGACGGTTCGATCAAGGGCGTGATTGTCACCAGTGGCAAGGACGTGTTCATCGTCGGTGCCGATATCACCGAATTCGTCGACAACTTCAAACTGCCCGACGAAGAGCTGGTGGCTGGCAACCTGGAAGCCAACAAGATTTTCAGCGATTTCGAAGACCTCGCCGTGCCGACCGTCGTCGCCATCAACGGCATCGCCCTGGGCGGTGGTTTCGAGATGTGCCTGGCCGCCGACTACCGTGTCATGAGCGCCAGCGCCAAGATCGGCCTGCCGGAAGTCAAGCTGGGCATCTACCCAGGCTTCGGCGGCACCGTGCGTCTGCCACGCGTGATCGGTACCGATAACGCCGTCGAGTGGATCGCCTCGGGCAAGGAAAACCGTGCCGAAGACGCCCTCAAAGTGGGCGCCGTCGATGCCGTGGTCAGCGCAGATAAACTGCAAGCTGCCGCGCTGGATCTGGTCAAGCGTGCCATCTCCGGCGAGCTGGACTACAAGGCCAAGCGTCAGCCCAAGCTGGAAAAGCTCAAGCTCAACGCCATCGAGCAGATGATGTGCTTCGAGACCGCCAAGGGCTTCGTCGCCGGCCAGGCTGGCCCGAACTACCCGGCTCCGGTCGAAGCCATCAAGACCATTCAGAAAGCCGCCAACTTCGGCCGTGACAAGGCCCTGGAGGTCGAGGCTGCCGGTTTCGTCAAACTGGCCAAGACCTCGGTCGCCGAGAGCCTGATCGGTCTGTTCCTGAACGATCAGGAGCTGAAGAAGAAGGCCAAGCACCACGACGAAATCGCTCGCGACGTGAAACTGGCTGCCGTACTCGGTGCCGGCATCATGGGCGGTGGTATCGCCTATCAATCGGCTTCCAAAGGTACGCCGATCCTGATGAAGGATATCCGTGAAGAGGGTATCCAGATGGGCCTGAACGAGGCTTCCAAGCTGCTCGGCAAGCGCGTCGAAAAAGGTCGCATGACTCCGGCGAAGATGGCCGAAGCTCTCAATGCCATCCGCCCGACCATGTCATACGGGGATTTCGGCAACGTCGACATCGTCGTCGAAGCCGTGGTCGAGAACCCGAAGGTCAAGCAGATCGTGCTGGCCGAGGTGGAAGCTGTGGTGCGTGAAGACGCCATCCTGGCCTCCAACACCTCGACCATCTCCATCAGCCTGCTGGCCCAGGCGCTCAAGCGTCCGGAAAACTTCGTCGGCATGCACTTCTTCAACCCGGTGCACATGATGCCGCTGGTGGAAGTCATTCGTGGCGAGAAGTCCAGCGAAGTGGCAGTGGCCACTACCGTTGCCTATGCCAAGAAAATGGGCAAGAACCCGATCGTGGTCAACGACTGCCCCGGCTTCCTGGTCAACCGTGTGCTGTTCCCGTACTTCGGCGGCTTCTCCAAGCTGCTGGGCTTCGGTGTCGACTTCGTGCGCATCGACAAGATCATGGAGAAGTTCGGCTGGCCCATGGGCCCGGCTTACCTGTCCGACGTGGTCGGCATCGACACCGGCCACCACGGTCGTGACGTGATGGCTGAAGGCTTCCCGGATCGTATGGCCGTAGAAGGCAAGACTGCCGTCGACGTGATGTACGAGGCCAACCGCCTGGGCCAGAAGAATGGCAAGGGCTTCTACGCCTACGAGACCGACAAGCGCGGCAAGCCGAAGAAGGTCTCCGATCCGGCGGCTTACGAACTGCTCAAGTCCATCGTGGTGGAAGAGCGTGAGGTCACCGACGAGGACATCATCAACTTCATGATGATCCCGCTGTGCCTGGAAACCGTTCGTTGCCTGGAAGACGGCATCGTCGATACCGCAGCCGAGGCCGATATGGGTCTGATCTACGGCATCGGCTTCCCTCCCTTCCGTGGCGGTGCGCTGCGTTACATCGATTCCATCGGTGTTGCTGAATTCGTCGCCCTGGCCGACAAGTACGCCGAACTGGGCGCCCTGTACCACCCGACCGCAAAACTTCGCGAAATGGCCGCCAAGGGCCAGAAGTTCTTCGGTTAACCGTGCAGCGAACAGAGCGAGAGTAGAATTATGAGCCTGAATCCTAGAGATGCAGTGATCGTCGACTTCGGTCGTACCCCGATGGGTCGTTCCAAGGGCGGCATGCACCGCAACACCCGTGCCGAGACCATGTCCGCGCACCTGATCAGCAAGCTGCTGGAGCGTAACGCCAAGGTCGATCCGGCCGAAGTGGAAGACGTGATCTGGGGCTGCGTCAACCAGACCCTGGAGCAGGGCTGGAACATCGCGCGCATGGCGTCGCTGATGACCCAGATCCCGCACACCAGCGCCGGCCAGACCGTCAGCCGTCTGTGCGGTTCGTCCATGAGCGCCCTGCACACCGCCGTGCAGGCGATCCAGACCGGCAACGGCGACGTGTTCGTCGTCGGCGGCGTGGAGCACATGGGCCACGTCGGCATGATGCATGGTGTCGACCCGAACCCGCACCTGTCGCTGTACGCCGCCAAGGCGTCCGGCATGATGGGCCTGACCGCAGAAATGCTGGGCAAGATGCATGGCATCAGCCGCGAGCAGCAGGACGCCTTCGGTGAGCGTTCGCACCGTCTGGCGCACAAGGCCACCGTCGAGGGCAAGTTCAAGGATGAAATCATCCCGATGCAGGGCTACGACGAGAACGGTTTCCTGAAGATGTACGACTTCGACGAAACCATTCGTCCGGAAACCACCCTCGAGAGCCTGGCAGCCCTGAAGCCTGCGTTCAATCCGAAAGGCGGCACCGTCACTGCCGGCACGTCCTCGCAGATCACTGACGGCGCTTCCTGCATGATCGTGATGAGCGCCCAGCGCGCCCAGGATCTGGGCATCCAGCCGATGGCGGTGGTTCGTGCCATGGCGGTTGCCGGTGTCGATCCGGCGAT
Organism: Ectopseudomonas oleovorans; assembly: GCA_045291465.1. Lineage (GTDB taxonomy): Bacteria > Pseudomonadota > Gammaproteobacteria > Pseudomonadales > Pseudomonadaceae > Aquipseudomonas > Aquipseudomonas oleovorans_B. Next base: position 2,226,140 of record CP152345.1, read on the forward strand.
CATGGGATATGGCCCTGTGCCGTCCACGCAGAAGGCGCTCAAGCGCGCCGGTCTGACCATGGCCGACATCGACTTCGTCGAGCTCAACGAAGCCTTCGCAGCTCAGGCCCTGCCGGTGCTGAAGGATCTGAAGCTGCTCGACAAGATGGAAGAGAAGGTCAACCTGCACGGCGGCGCGATCGCTCTGGGTCACCCCTTCGGTTGTTCCGGGGCCCGTATCTCCGGTACCCTGCTCAATGTCATGAAGCAGAACGGCGGCACTTTCGGTGTCTCCACCATGTGCGTGGGCCTTGGCCAAGGCATCACCACCGTCTTCGAGCGCATTTAAGCGTCAGTGGACAGAAACCGGGGCCCAGTGCCCCGGTTTTGCTTTTTACAGCTTTTCATTCGGGAACCGCTCATGCAGTTGCAGCCAGGACTCTATCGTCATTACAAAGGCCCGCAGTACCGTGTATTCGGTGTGGCGCGTCATTCCGAGAGTGAGGAAGAGGTGGTGGTCTATCAGGCGCTGTACGGCGAGTTCGGCCTCTGGGTAAGGCCGCTGAGCATGTTCTGCGAAGAGGTCGAGATGGACGGCAAGCGCGTTCCACGCTTTGCTTTGATTCAGGCCGAAGTCAGCCCTGTCGGTGGCTCGCAGGTCTGAGTGTGCAGCCCCGTGCTTGACCTTCGCTTGGTCGCCACTATATATAGCGGGGCCTCAAGGCTCCCTGCCTTCTATATTTCGCAATTCAGGAATTTTCTGATCCATGGGCAAATCGCTGGTCATCGTGGAATCCCCGGCCAAGGCCAAGACCATCAACAAGTATCTGGGCAGCCAGTACGTGGTGAAGTCGAGCATCGGCCATATCCGTGACCTGCCTACCAGCGGCTCGGCAAGCGCCACCAAGGAGCCTGCCAAGCGCGGCAAGGCAGCCGGTGAGGCGCCTGCGCTGTCGCCCAAGGAAAAGGCCAAGCGCCAGTTGTTCGCACGCATGGGGGTCGATCCGGAGCATGGCTGGAAGGCCAAGTACGAGATCCTGCCCGGCAAGGAAAAGGTGATCGAAGAGCTGCGCCGCCTGGCCAAGGATGCCGACACCATCTATCTCGCAACCGACTTGGATCGCGAAGGGGAAGCCATCGCCTGGCACCTGCGCGAGTCCATCGGCGGCGATGATTCCCGCTACAAGCGCGTGGTGTTCAACGAAATCACCAAGAAGGCGATTCAGGAAGCCTTCTCCAGGCCTGGCGAGCTGGACATCAACCGCGTCAACGCCCAGCAGGCGCGCCGCTTCCTTGATCGCGTGGTGGGTTACATGGTCTCCCCGCTGCTATGGGCCAAGATCGCCCGTGGCCTGTCTGCTGGTCGTGTACAGTCGGTGGCGGTCAAGCTGGTGGTGGCGCGCGAGAAAGAGATCCGCGCCTTCGTTCCCGAAGAATACTGGGAAGTGCACGCCGATCTTGGCACTGCGAAGAACGCCAAGGTGCGCTTCGAGGTGGTGCGAGAGGGCGGTGCCGCCTTCAAGCCGGTCAATGAAACGCAGGCCATGGCGGCGCTGGAGAAGCTCAAGGCTTCCAGCTACAGCGTGGTCAAGCGTGAAGACCGTCCGACCAGCAGCAAGCCGTCGGCTCCCTTCATCACCTCCACCCTGCAGCAGGCGGCGAGCAACCGTCTGGGCTTCGGGGTGAAGAAGACCATGATGATGGCCCAGCGTCTCTACGAGGCCGGTTACATCACCTACATGCGTACCGACTCGACCAACCTGTCGAACGACGCGGTGGAGATGGTGCGCGGCTTCATCGGCAGCGAATATGGCGACAAGTACCTGCCGGGCAAGCCCAACCTGTATTCGAGCAAGGAAGGCGCCCAGGAGGCGCACGAGGCGATTCGCCCCTCTGACGTCAACCTGCGGCCGAATCAGCTGTCTGGCATGGAGCGCGATGCCGAGCGCTTGTACGATCTGATCTGGCGCCAGTTCGTGGCTTGCCAGATGCCACCGGCCGAATACCTGTCCACCAGCGTCACCGTTGCCGCTGGCGACTTCGAGTTGCGTGCCAAGGGCCGCATCCTCAAGTTCGACGGTTACACCCGCGTGCTGCCGCAGCAGAGCAAACCGGGCGAGGATGATGTTCTGCCGGAAATGAAGGAAGGCGAGGGCCTCAAGCTGATCCAGCTCGACCCCAGCCAGCATTTCACCAAGCCTCCGGCGCGTTACTCCGAAGCCAGCCTGGTCAAGGAGCTGGAAAAGCGCGGCATTGGCCGTCCTTCCACCTACGCAGCGATCATTTCCACCATCCAGGATCGTGGCTACGTCACGGTGCACAACCGCCGTTTCTATGCCGAGAAGATGGGCGACATCGTCACCGAGCGTCTCGACGAGAGCTTCGCCAACCTGATGGACTATGGCTTCACCGCCACCATGGAAGAACACCTCGACGACGTGGCGCAGGGTGAACGCGAGTGGAAGCACCTGCTCGACGAGTTCTACGGTGACTTCAAGAAGAAGCTCGAGGCGGCCGAAGCGGGCGATGGCGGCATGCGCGCCAACCAGCCGACGCCGACCGATATTCCATGCCGCGAGTGCGGCAGGCCGATGATGATTCGTACCGCCTCCACCGGCGTGTTCCTCGGCTGTTCCGGCTACAGCCTGCCACCGAAGGAGCGCTGCAAGGCGACCATCAACCTGGTGCCGGGCGACGAGATCGCCGCGGACGATGAAGGCGAATCCGAATCTCGGGTACTGCTGGGCAAGCACCGCTGCCCGATCTGTTCCACTGCCATGGACGCCTATCTGCTGGACGAAACCCGCAAACTGCACATTTGCGGCAACAACCCGGACTGCACGGGTTACGAGATCGAGCAGGGGCAGTACCGCATCAAGGGCTATGAAGGACCGAGCCTGGAGTGCGACAAGTGTGGCAGCGAGATGCAACTCAAGACCGGCCGTTTCGGCAAGTTCTTCGGCTGTACCAACTCGGCCTGCAAGAACACCCGCAAGCTGCTGAAGAACGGCGAGGCGGCTCCGCCCAAGATGGACAAGGTAGACATGCCGGAGCTCAAGTGCGAGAAGGTGGATGATACCTACGTGCTGCGCGATGGCGCCTCGGGCCTGTTCCTGGCCGCCAGCCAGTTCCCGAAGAATCGCGAGACGCGTGCTCCGCTGGTGCTGGAAATCATCCCGCACAGGCATGAGATCGATCCCAAGTACCACTTCCTTTGCGACGCTCCGCAGAAGGACCCCGATGGTAGGCCGGCAGTGATCCGCTACAGCCGCAAGACCAAGGAGCAGTACGTGCAGTCCGAAGTCGATGGCAAGCCCACCGGCTGGCGCGCCTTCTACGATGGTGGCAAGTGGAAGGTCGAGGACAAGCGTTGATTCCAGCGCCCTGACGAGATGCGTACCGGTATCCACCGGTGCGCGTATCATGGCTCGATCTGCAGTGGAGGTCTCCGCGATGGCCAAAGAAATCTACACCCGCACCAACCAGAAGATCTTCTTCGCCGGCCTTGCTCTGGATAACTGGCGCAAGGCCGAGGCTTCGACGGCATTCAACGTACAGGCGCTGGTGCAGGCCGAGCGCGAGGCTGCGCTGTTTCATCTGTACGGTGGGCTCCTGGGGCTGTGCCACGAGATTGCCGGCTACTACCGCATGAGCGAAAGTGCGCCTTCGCGGGTCGAGGCTTTCGTTCAGCAGGTCGTGCTCGATGGCGCACCGAGCCCTGAATTGGCCGAGTTGGTCGAGTTGGCACAGCAGCGCGAGGCCTGGTTGGCGCAACTGCTGGCCGCCTATGCCGAGCTGTTCCAGCCGCCACGTGAGGAGCGCAAGGCCAAGGTCGATCCGTCCATGCCGTTGATCACGGCAGTCAGTGTCGGCGAGGAGCCGGTCGAGTTGAGCTGCGACGATGTGGATGCCTGGCGGCAGCAACTCAAGACCCTGGTGCTGCGCTTTCGCGAAGGCCTCAGCGAGTGCTGATAGTGCATATCAGGACAAGTGGACTGGGGATGACCCTGTTCGGCTGTTACAATGATGTGATTTCGTACCGAGACTGACCCAATGCCTACATCCTTCCTGGAAATCGTCGAACTGCCCGATGGGCGTATTGCCCTGCGTCGTGCAGAGGATGAAGAGGCACTGGTGACTCTGGATTTCTCCGCCGATGCCAAAGCCTTTTTGCAGGGCCAGCACGTCGAGGTGGCCAAGGCCATGCTCAATGTCGGCGTGCAGATGGCTGGTCGCCTGGCTGAAGGTGACTTCAGCAGCGAGGATGAAGGGCCGCGCGTGCTGCACTGATCGCTTTGCTGACAAATGAAAACGGGCTCCCATGGGAGCCCGTTTTCATTTGTGAGTCAGTGCGGAGCCTGGATGCAAATCGGGAGTTCGCGCTATGCCACTCCCGGGCGGAGCGGATGCGTGCTGCGCATCTTGGGGTGGGCAGCTCAGGCGGCCAGGGCAGGGCGCGAATCAATTCGCTCATGCGTGGTTGCGTTATCCCAGGCTGATGTTCAGGCTTTGTGCCTGGCCAGTCCGAGCCGCCCTGGCGAGGCTCTGGCGGGTACTGCGTTCGACAGGGTGAAGCCAACTGATCACTGTGTGGCTGCGACCCAGTCTGAGCGCCTCTTCGGCCAACTCGAGTGCGCTTTGGCCCTGGCGCGGATGCAGCAGGAGGATGCGCTCCCGGTTCAGGCCGGCATCGCGCAACCAGGTCTGAGTCAGGCTGGAGGGTGGTGCCACCAGGGTCAGCCAGCGGGCGTCCTGGTCCTGGCTCAGTTCACGGAGAATCGGGGCCAGCAGATGCAGGCAGTGGCCCGTAGCGCCACGCAGAGCCAGCTCGCTGAAACCCTGGTCGTCTTCTGGGGCCTCCAGCAGCACGTCGTCAGGCGTACCTGCCAGGAAGGCATCGAACAAGGGGAGTTGAGGGCGCTCGAACGACTGCTGCATCTGCATGGGAGTCTCCTTTGGAGCTTATCGGCGGATGACACCGACGCTCAGACCTTCGATCACCAGTTCCTGGTGCTCGAGATCCACTTCGATAGGGGAAAATTCCGGGTTCTCGGCAATCAGCCAGACCTTGTTGCCTTCGCGTTTGAAGCGCTTGACCGTCACTTCGTCATCGATGCGGGCGACGACGATCTGGCCGTTGCGCGCTTCGCGGGTCGTGTGCACGGCCAGCAGGTCACCATCGAAAATGCCGATGTCCTTCATGCTCATGCCGCGCACGCGTAGCAGGTAGTCGGCCTTGGGTTGAAAGAACGACGGATTGATCTGGCAGGATTCCTCGACATGCTGCTGGGCAAGGATTGGCGCACCGGCAGCGACACGACCTATGACCGGCAGGCCTTCGTCTTCGTTGGCCGCGCCGGGCTCGAAACCCGGAATGCGGATGCCGCGCGACGCTCCCGGGGTCATCTCGATGGCGCCCTTGCGTGCGAGCGCCTTGAGGTGCTCCTCTGCGGCGTTGGGGGATTTGAACCCGAGTTCCTGAGCGATTTCCGCTCGGGTGGGCGGATAGCCGTTGTCTTCCAGGCAGCGCTTGATGAAAGCGAGGATCTCGGCTTGGCGTGGCGTCAGTTTCAACATGGCGGGCTCTGTCTTTTTATACAGTGACTGGAATTATATACAGTAAGCCGTGCTTGGCAACGACCAATTTGTCTTGTTATCGACCAGGTCTGTAGCCTGGGGTGATGAATGCGCGTCACTGCCTGTTGTAAGCTGTGACCGGTTGGCCAAAAGGCGGCCGATGCGGCTTGACAATTCGATGGGCTGAAACGTATGTTTCAAACGAGTGTTTGTCAGGTGATCATTCATGGCTCAGTCGGAAACCGTTGAACGCATTCTCGATGCAGCGGAACAGCTGTTCGCGGAAAAAGGCTTCGCCGAAACCTCGTTGCGTCTGATCACCAGCAAGGCCGGGGTCAACCTGGCTGCCGTCAACTATCACTTCGGTTCGAAGAAGGCGCTGATTCAGGCCGTCTTCTCTCGCTTTCTCGGCCCCTTCTGCGCCAGTCTCGAGAAAGAACTCGATCGTCGCCAGACCAAGGCCGAAGCTCAGGCTTCGCTGGAGGAACTGCTCGAATTGCTGGTCGAGCAGGCCCTGGCGGTCAAGCCGCGCAGCGGTAACGATCTTTCCATCTTCATGCGTCTGCTCGGGTTGGCTTTCAGCCAGAGTCAGGGGCACCTGCGCAAATACCTGGAAGAGGTGTATGGCAAAGTGTTCCGGCGCTACATGCTGCTGGTGCACGAGGCTGCGCCGCGCATCCCGCCTCTGGAACTGTTCTGGCGCGTGCACTTCATGCTTGGCGCCGCAGCGTTCAGCATGTCCGGCATCAAGGCGCTGCGCGCCATGGCCGAGACCGACTTTGGCGTGAACACCTCCATCGAGCAGGTCATGCGCATGATGGTGCCATTTCTCGCCGCCGGCATGCGCGCCGAGAGCGGCGTTGCCGATCCCGCTCTGGCTACTGCCCAGCTCAAACCGCGCAACAAGACGGCGAGCGCACCGGTCAAGGCCTGAGTGCCTGCCTGCGGTCTGCTGCGCGTTGGTTCATTACAAGCGTCCCTTGCTGTCTTTCGCTCATCCGATCGCAAACAGCTTCTGACGGCGGTGGGCTTGGCGCGAGTCATCCGCTAAGCTAGGCGCCATGCCGGATCTCGACCTGTTGCACATCTCCATCGCCGATCAGACGCTTTACGGATTCCGTGCCAATCGCCTGCTCGTGCGTCTTCCTGTCTCCACCGCGCTCAATGGCGTGGGAGAACTCAACGGCAGTGGCTGCACGCCCCGCGGCCTGCATCAGGTGCGTGCGCGCATCGGTGATGGCTTGCCAATTGGCGCCGTGCTACGTGGCCGCCGCTGGACGGGCGAGGTCTGGTCGCGCGAGTTGCATGAGCAGTTTCCCGGTCGTGACTGGATTCTTACCCGCATTCTCTGGCTCAGCGGCCTGGAGCCGGGGCTCAACCGCCTCGGCTCGGCCGACTCCTTTCGCCGCTACATCTACCTGCACGGCACGCCGGATACGGAACCCATGGGCACGCCGCTGTCACATGGCTGTATTCGCCTGCGCAATGTCGACATGCTGGCGCTGTTCGAGCGTGTGCCGGCGCATTGCGTGGTTCGGATCGATGAAGCGCCGTGCTCACAGTGGGCAGCGGCGGATATCACTTAAGGACATCACTACATGCAAGGCTCTCTGATGATGGATATCGGCGGTACCTGGCTGACTGCCGAGGATCGCCAGATGCTGCGCCAGCCCGAGGTGGGCGGCCTGATCATCTTCGCGCGCAACATCGAGTCACCGCGCCAGGTGCGCGAGCTCTGTCAGTCCATTCGTGCGCTGCGCCCCGATCTGCTGCTGGCGGTGGATCAGGAGGGCGGTCGGGTACAGCGATTGCGTCAGGGTTTTCTGCGCCTGCCGGCGATGCGCGCAATTGCCGATAATGACGCAGCCGAGGTTCTGGCGGAACACTGTGGCTGGCTGATGGCGACCGAAGTGCTGGCCGTCGGCCTGGATCTGAGTTTCGCGCCTGTGCTGGATCTCGATCATCAGCGCAGTGCCGTGGTCGGTAGTCGGGCTTTCGAAGGGGATGCGCAACGTGCCGCAGTGTTGGCCGGGGCCTTCATTCGCGGTATGCGTCAGGCGGGAATGGCGGCCACAGGCAAGCATTTCCCGGGACATGGCTGGGCCGAGGCCGATTCCCATGTGGCGATTCCACGTGACGAGCGCAGTCTGGAAGCGCTTCGTGCGTGCGACATGCTGCCGTTCAGGCTGCTGGCTGGCGAGCTGGATGCGGTCATGCCGGCGCATGTCATCTATCCGCAGGTGGATGAGCAGCCCGCCGGTTTTTCCCGGCGTTGGCTGCAGGACATCCTGCGCGGCGAACTGGGCTTCGATGGGGTGATCTTCAGTGACGATCTGTCCATGGCTGGAGCCCATGTTGCAGGCGATGCCGGGCAGCGCATCGAGGCGGCGCTGAGTGCCGGGTGCGACATGGGGCTGGTGTGCAATGACCGCGCTGCCGCAGAGCTGGCGCTTGGCACCTTGCAGCGCCTGAAGGTGACGGCCCCGACGCGCCTGGCGCGTATGCGCGGGCGTGCCCATGCCTGCACCGATTATCGTCAGGTGCCGCGTTGGCAACAGGCGGTATCGGCTCTGCGCGCTGCCCAGTTGCTGGCTTAGCTGCGCACATGACGGCGCTGGCGATCATCGGTGGTGCCGGCTTGACGCAACTCGACGGGGTGCGCATCGACAGCGCGCTGACGCTGGCAACGCCTTATGGCGAGAGTGCTGCGGGTATTGGCGGCTAACGCCGTATAGCGTCCTGGCGGGGTTATCAGCCCCGCTGTCCGTCAGGTAACGCTCAGAGCGGCGTGATGCGGATCAGTGCGCCCAGGCTGCCGTGATCGAGGTAGGTGAGCGCATTGTCCTTCAGGCGCTGGGCGATCTTCAGGCGTTCACTGGTTTCCAGCAGGCCATCGGCGCTGAAGCGGTTGATCCACAGTTCCATGTCCAGATCGGTGAAGCGTTCCTGCACGAAGTTCAGCGTACCTTCGACCGGGTAGTGGCCAAAGTGCGCCTCGCCACTGCTGATCGCCGCGCGGCTCGGATTGCTACCCAGGGTCTGGCTCCAGGCCTTGTGCAGCAACACCTGATAGCCGTTGCTCTGGTTGAGCTTGGCAGCCTCGCCATCGAGCGAGGTGGGGCGTTCGTTGCCGCTGATCGGCAGGGCCGTGCCGGCCCAGTCGTCCGGCGCGACCTTGGGCGCCACGACCGGTTCGCCGGCCTGGCGAAACACCAGCAGTTCGACCTGATACAGGCGTTCGGCGAAGGCGCTGGGTGCAAGCAGGCAGAGCAGCAGGGCGATCAGGTGCAGTGGGCGCATGGAGGAGTCCTTCAGGTGGATGGGGCGAGGCGTTCGAACAGGGCTTCCAGGGTGTTGAAGCGTTCTTCCGCACGCTCCATCGGTACCTGGATCTTGAATACGGTAGCGCCTTCGAACTTGTAGCGCTTGGGATGAGCCTGGATCAGTTTGATCAGGGTCAGCGGGTCTACGCAGGTTTCCGCGGCGAATTCGATGCGACCGCCCTGTGGGCCGGCGTCGACCTTGGTGATGCCCAGCTTGTCGGCCTGCAACTTGAGCAGGGTGAGGCGCATCAGGTTCTTGGTCGGCTCCGGTAGCAGGCCGAAGCGGTCGATCATCTCCACCTGCAGTTCCTTCAACCCTTCTTCGTCGCTGGCATTGGCGATGCGTTTGTACAGGATCAGGCGGCTGTGCACGTCCGGCAGGTAGTCCTCGGGAATCAGTGCCGGCACGCGCAGGTTGATCTCCGGGCCACCGCCCAGCGGCTGATCCAGGTTGGGTTGTTCACCTTTCTGGATGGCCTTGACCGCGCGCTCGAGCATTTCCATGTACAGGGTGAAGCCGACGGCCTGGATCTGCCCGCTCTGGCCGTCGCCGAGCAGTTCGCCGGCGCCGCGGATTTCCAGGTCATGGGTGGCGAGCACGAAGCCGGCGCCCAGATCCTGGGCGTTGGCGATGGCCTCCAGGCGCTTTTCGGCGTCCGGGGTCATCTGCTTGCGCGGTGGGGTGAGCAGGTAGGCGTAGGCCTGGTGGTGGCTGCGACCCACGCGACCGCGCAACTGGTGCAACTGAGCGAGGCCGAACTTGTCGGCGCGGTCGATGATGATGGTGTTGGCGCTGGGTACGTCGATCCCGGTCTCGATGATGGTCGATGCCACCAGCACGTTGAAGCGCTTGTGGTAGAAGTCGCTCATCACCTGTTCCAGGTCGCGCTCGCGCATCTGTCCGTGACCGATGCCGATGCGCGCTTCCGGCACCAGTTCGGCCAGCTCGGCGGCGCACTTCTCGATGGTCTTCACGTCGTTGTGCAGGTAGTACACCTGGCCGCCACGCAGCAGCTCACGCAGCAGCGCTTCCTTGATGGTCGGCTTGTTGGCCTCCATGACGAAGGTCCGTACCGACAGGCGCCGCGCTGGCGGCGTGGCGATGATCGACAGGTCGCGCATGCCGGCCACGGCCATGTTCAGGGTGCGTGGAATCGGCGTGGCGGTCAGGGTGAGGATGTCCACTTCGCTGCGCAGGGCTTTCAACTGCTCCTTCTGGCGCACGCCGAAGCGGTGTTCCTCGTCGATGATGGCCAGGCCCAGGTTGTGGAACTTGACGTCGTCCTGCAGCAGCTTGTGGGTGCCGATGACGATGTCCACCTTGCCTTCGGCCAGTTGCTGCACGGCCTCGTCGACTTCCCTGGCGCTCTTGAAGCGGCTCATCACCTCGACCTTTACCGGCCAGTCGGCGAAGCGGTCGCGGAAGCTGTTGTAGTGCTGCTGGGCGAGCAGGGTGGTGGGCACCAGTACGGCGACCTGCTTGCCGCTGTGCACGGCGATGAAGGCGGCGCGCATGGCCACCTCGGTCTTGCCGAAGCCGACGTCGCCGCAGACCAGGCGATCCATCGGCTTGCCGGCCAGCATGTCGGTGCGCACGGCATCGATGGCGGCTTGCTGGTCGGGGGTCTCCTCGAAGGGGAAGCCGGCGCTGAAGGTGGCGTAATCCAGTGCCGGATCCTGGAAGGCGAAGCCTTCGCGGGCCGCACGGCGTGCGTAGATGTCGAGCAGTTCGGCTGCCACGTCGCGCACCTGTTCGGCCGCCTTGCGTTTGGCCTTCTGCCAGGTTTCCGAACCGAGGCGGTGCAGGGGCGCCAGGGCATCGTCACTGCCGGTGTAGCGGGCGATCAGGTGCAGGCTGGCGACCGGGACGTACAGCTTGGCTTCGTCGGCGTACTGCAAGGCGAGGAATTCGGCGGCCTGGCCGTCGAACTCCATGGTCACCAGGCCCAGGTAGCGGCCGACGCCGTGGTCGATATGCACCACCGGCGCGCCTTCGCGCAGCTCGGTGAGGTTCTTGATGACGTTGTCGCCACCTTCGCGGCCTTTTTCGCGGCGACGGCGTTGCATCACGCGTTGGCCAAACAGCGGGCTTTCGGCGATCAGCGCCAGGTCATCGAGCAGCAGGCCTTCGTCCAGCGGCGCGATGCAGATGTTCAGGCGTTCGTCGCTGGCAACGAACGCCGGCCAGCCGTCGACTTCCCTGGGCTTGAGCTTGAGGCGGGCGAGCAGCTCCAGCAGCACTTCGCGGCGCCCGGCCGACTCGGCGCAGAACAGCACGCGACCGGGGTGCTGGTCGATGAAGCGGCGCAGTGCCGCCAGGGGCTCGCCGGCCTTGGCCTGGATTGCCAGATCGGGCAAAGGGTGGGCGTCGAAGCGGGTGTGGCCGACACCCGGTTCGATGTCCTGCTGGTTGACCACGACGCGCGGCCAGCTTTTCAGGCGAGCGAAGCAGTCCTCCACCGGCAGGAAGATGTCGGCCGGCGGCAGCAGGGGCCGCTCGGGGTCGACTCGACGGTCTTCATAGCGGGTGCGTGCATCCTGCCAGAACTGCTCGGCGGCCTTCTCGATTCCCGGCAGGGAGAACACCTGAGTATTGCCAGGCAGGTAGTCGAACAGCGTGCCGGTTTCCTCGAAGAAGAGCGGCAGGTAGTACTCGATACCGGCGGGGGTGATCCCGGAAGACAGATCCTGATAGATCGGGCAGCGGCGGAAGTCGACGTCGAAGCGCTCGCGAAAGCGCCCACGGAAGTCGGTGACGGCCTTTTTTCCAGCGGGAACTCGCGGGCCGGCAGCAGGCGTATGGACTGCACCTTGTCCACCGAGCGCTGGGTATCGGGGTCGAAGGTGCGCAGGGTTTCGATCTCGTCGTCGAACAGATCGATGCGGTAGGGCGTGTCGCTGCCCATCGGAAACAGGTCGATCAGTGCGCCGCGTACGGTGAATTCGCCATGTTCGTAGACCGTATCGACGTAGCGATAGCCGGCCGCTTCAAGACGGCTGCGCATTTCCTCGACATCGAGCCTCTGGCCGACGTCCAGCACCAGGCTGCTGCCGAGCAGGAAGCGTCTGGGTGCCAGGCGGTGGAGCGCCGTGGTGATGGGCACTACCAGGATGCCGCTGGTCAGCTCCGGCAGGCGATAAAGGGTGGCGATGCGCTGGGAGATGATGTCCTGGTGCGGCGAGAACAGGTCGTAGGGCAGGGTTTCCCAGTCGGGGAAGTGCAGCACCGGGAGATCCGGGGCGAAGAAGGCCAGTTCTTCCTGCAGGCGTTCGGCGCTCTGGCTGCCCTCGGTCAGTACCAGCGTGAGGCGGCCTGCGCTGTTGGCCGCTTCGGCTATCGCCAGGGAGAGGGCGGCACCGGGCAGGTTGCCCCATTGCTGTTTGCCGGCGCTGGCCGGCAGAGACGGAAGACGCAGTACGGACACGGGCGGCTCGCGGTCATGACGAAAGGCCGTGAATTGTAGCGGGGCTTGATGGTCAATGTCAGTCGCGACAGGCGCGCATTGCTCCAGTCAGCAAGCGCCGTCATAATGTAGCCCCTTTTTTCAGCCCCTACATGTGGAAGGTACTGCCCGTGACTCAGAAGCCCGACCAGTGTCTCGGTGAATGGATTGATCGTGAAGCTCTCGCGGAAGCGATGATTCCTCTGATTGGTCAGCTCTATCGCAACAACAATGTGGTGACCTCGGTGTATGGCCGTGGCCTGATCAACCGTTCGGTCATCGACATCCTCAAGGCTCACCGTTTTGCCCGCCACCGCCTGGCCGAAGACGCCGAGCTGTCGGTGCATGACACCTTCCCCATGCTCAAGGCGATGAGCGAGCTCAAGCTGGGCGCCGCCTCCGTCGACCTGGGCAAGCTGGTTGCCAAGTTCAAGGCCGAAGGTGCGGGCCGCAGCGTCGAGCAGTTCGTCAAGGACGAGCTGGACGAAGTGGTTGGCAAGCAGAACGGCGCCGCTCGTGAGGGTACCGATGTCGTTCTCTACGGCTTCGGCCGTATCGGTCGCCTGCTGGCGCGCATCCTGATCGAGAAGACCGGTGGTGGCGACGGCTTGCGTCTGCGTGCCGTGGTGGTGCGCAAGGGCGCCGAGAACGACCTGGTCAAGCGCGCCAGCCTGCTGCGCCGCGACTCGGTGCATGGCAAGTTCAATGGCACCATCACCATTGACGAAGAAAGCAACACCATCACGGCCAATGGCAACCTGATTCAGGTCATCTACTCCAATGACCCGGCCTCCATCGACTATACCCAGTACGGCATCAAGAATGCCCTGCTGGTGGACAACACCGGCAAATGGCGTGATGCCGAAGGTCTCGGCCAGCACCTCAAGTGCCCGGGCGTCGATCGTGTGGTGCTCACCGCTCCCGGCAAGGGCGCGCTGAAGAACATCGTGCACGGTATCAACCACAGCGAAATCACCGCTGAAGACAGGATCATCTCCGCCGCCTCCTGCACCACCAACGCCATCGTGCCGGTGCTCAAGGCGGTCAATGATCAGTACGGTATCGTCAACGGCCACGTCGAGACCGTTCACTCGTACACCAACGACCAGAACCTGATCGACAACTTCCACAAGGGCAGTCGTCGTGGTCGCAGTGCCGCGCTGAACATGGTCATCACCGAGACCGGTGCCGCCACTGCAGCCGCCAAGGCGCTGCCGGTACTGAAAGGCAAGCTGACCGGCAACGCCATTCGCGTACCGACGCCGAACGTCTCCATGGCCATTCTCAACCTGAACCTGGAGAAGGCGACCACTCGCGACGAGATCAACGAGTACCTGCGCCAGATGGCCATGCACTCGGATCTGCAGAAGCAGATCGACTTCGTCAGCTCGCAGGAAGTGGTATCGACCGACTTCGTCGGTTCGCGCCATGCCGGTGTTGTCGATGCCGAGGCGACCATCGCCAACGACAACCGTGTCGTGCTGTACGTGTGGTACGACAACGAGTTCGGCTACAGCTGCCAGGTGGTTCGCGTGATGGAAGACATGGCCGGGGTCAACCCGCCGGCTTTCCCGCGCTGATCGCTGGGTAGCATCAAAAAACGGGAGCCTCGGCTCCCGTTTTTTATGGGCGTCATTCGCTGTCGGCCGCTCGTCGCGTCGTTGCGGCATGCGCCCGTTGTATTCGCTTCCTTTCGGCGTATGGCCGGTGACCTTCCGGCAGCGCTCTGCGTCATAACGCCACATCCCGCGCCAGGGCTGGTTCTGCGCGGGTTCGTGGGGGTGGACTCGGTATCCGTGCGTGACCACCCGGACACGTCTTGACAGATGCAAGACTGTTGCCAGCTGTTACCGAATGGCTAAAAAAAACAAGCGCTTGGGTGGTCAGGGTGGGGGGGATATTTATAATCGGGCGGATTTCATACCCGGTTTCGGTCTTGCTGTCCATGTCACTCCCAGGACTGACGTGGTTCATCGCTTTGGGCCTCCAAGCCCTCCGTTACCTAATTAGAATTTTTATAAAACAAGTGGTTAGGCAACCCTATGATCAAGATAAAACATGGGCTCGATCTGCCCATAAACGGAGGGCCGGTACAGCGCATAGACGCTGGCAGGCCGATCCGAAGCGTGGCCGTCATAGGCCCCGACTATCACGGTATGAAGCCAACCATGGAGGTTCAGGTCGGGGATCGCGTCAAGCTGGGGCAGGTACTGTTCAGCGACAAGAAGACGCCGGGCGTTCACTTCACCGCGCCGGCTGCTGGTGTGATCAGCGCCATTCACCGCGGTGAGCGTCGTGTACTGCAATCGGTCGTGATCGATGTCGAAGGTGACGAGCAGATCACCTTCGCCCAGTACTCCGCCGAGCAACTGGCCACTCTGAGCCAGGAGCAGGTGCGTGAGAACCTGCTGCAGTCCGGTCTCTGGACCGCGTTGCGCACCCGTCCTTTCAGCAAGGTGCCGGCCCCCGAGGCCCAGCCGAGCTCGATTTTCGTCACCGCTGTCGATACCCATCCGCTGGCTGCCGATCCGCAAGTCGTGATCGCCGAGCACGCCGCTGACTTCGAGAACGGCCTCAAGGTACTGACCCGTCTGGCCAAGGTCTTCCTGTGCAAGGCCGAAGGCGCGAACATTCCGGGTGAGGCACTCACCGACGTGCAGAGCGAAAGCTTCGCCGGCCCGCATCCTGCCGGCCTGCCGGGCACCCACATCCACTTTCTCGATCCGGTCAGTGTCACCAAGAGTGTCTGGCACATTGGTTATCAGGATGTGATCGCCGTAGGCAAGCTGTTCACTACCGGGCAGATCTGGGTCGAGCGCGTCGTGTCTCTGGCCGGGCCTGTCGTGGAGCAGCCGCGCCTGCTGCGTACCCGTCTGGGGGCCAGTCTGGAAGAACTGACTGCCGGTCAGCTCAAGCCTGGGCACGACCGCGTCATTTCGGGCTCCGTATTCGGTGGCCGCACCGCGCGTGGCCCGTATGCTTTCCTCGGTCGCTACCACAATCAGGTTTCCTGTCTGGCCGAAGGCCGTGACCGCGAGATGCTGCATTACCTCCGCGCCGGGGTGAACAAGCACTCGGTGCTCAACGTCTTCGTGTCGAAGATGATGGGCGGCAAGCTGTTCGACTTCACCACCACCACCAATGGCAGTCCGCGTGCCATGGTGCCGGTCGGCAACTACGAGGCGGTGATGCCTCTGGATGTTCTGCCGACCCAGTTGCTGCGCTACCTGATCGTCGGCGATACCGAGATGGCCCAGAAACTTGGCTGCCTGGAGCTGGACGAGGAAGATCTGGCGCTGTGCACTTACGTATGTGCCGGCAAGTATGAATATGGCCCGATTCTGCGGGATAACCTCAGTCGTATCGAGAAGGAGGGCTAAGCCGTGGGTATTCGTGCATTCCTCGACAAGATCGAGCACAACTTCGAGAAGGGCGGCAAGTACGAGAAGTGGTATGCCCTCTACGAAGCCGTGGACACCTTCTTCTACCGTCCGGCCAGTGTGACCAAGACCACTGCTCATGTGCGTGATGGCATCGACCTCAAGCGCATGATGATCACCGTGTGGCTGTGTACCTTCCCGGCCATGTTCTTCGGTATGTGGAACACCGGCTATCAGGCCAACCTGATCTTCGCCCAGAACCCCGAGCTGTTGGCTGCCCAGGATGGCTGGCGTTTTGGTCTGATCGGTGCGCTGGCCGGTTTCGATCCGAACAGCCTCTGGGACAACTTCATCCAGGGGGCCGCCTACTTCCTGCCCGTCTATGCGGTGACCTTCATCGTGGGTGGTTTCTGGGAAGTACTGTTCGCCTCGATCCGTCGCCACGAAGTCAACGAAGGTTTCTTCGTCACTTCCGTGCTGTTCGCCCTGATCCTGCCGCCGAGCATTCCGCTGTGGCAGGTGGCCCTGGGCATCAGCTTCGGTGTGGTGATCGGCAAGGAAGTGTTCGGTGGCACCGGCAAGAACTTCCTGAACCCGGCGCTGACTGGCCGCGCCTTCCTGTTCTTCGCCTACCCGGCGCAGATGTCGGGTGATCAGGTATGCACTGCCGTCGACGGCTTCGCGGGTGCGACCTCGCTGAGTCTGGCCGCCTCGGGTGGTATGGAAAACGTGATCAACAGTGGCATCACCTGGATGGATGCCTTCGTTGGCACCATGCAGGGTTCCATGGGCGAGACCAGCACCCTGGCGATTCTCATCGGTGGTGCCTTCCTGCTGCTGACCAAGATCGCTTCCTGGCGCATCGTGGCTGGCGTGATGCTGGGCATGATCGCCCTGAGCTCGCTGTTCAACGCCATCGGTTCCGATACCAACCCGATGTTCGCCATGCCATGGTACTGGCACCTGGTGGTGGGTGGTTTCGCCTTTGGCATGATCTTCATGGCCACCGACCCGGTTTCCGCGTCGATGACCAATACCGGCAAGTGGATCTTCGGTGCGCTGATCGGCGTGATGGTCGTACTGATCCGGGTGGTCAACCCGGCGTTCCCCGAGGGCATGATGCTGGCGATCCTGCTGGCCAACCTGTTCGCCCCCCTGATCGACCACTTCGTGGTTCAGGCCAACATCAAGCGGAGGCTGGCACGCAATGTCTAGTCAAAAAGAATCCACCGTCCGCACGCTGACCGTCGCTCTGCTGGTCTGCCTGGTGTGCTCGGTGTTCGTGGCCGGTGCAGCGATTGCGCTGAAGCCGACTCAGGTGGAAAACCGTCTGCTCGACAAGCAGCGCAGCATCCTGGCAATTGCCGGGTTGGCCAAACCGGGCATGAGCGGTGCCGAGGTCAAGGCCCTGTTCGATGAGCGTATCAGTGCGCGCATCGTCGATCTGGACAAGGGTACCTTCAGTGATGCCGAGGATCCGCTGACTTTCGATCCGCTGGTTGCGGCCAAGGATCCGAAACTCTCCGAGCCCCTGAGCGGTGGCGAGGATATCGCTTCGATCAAGCGTCGCGAGAACTTCACCACCGTTTACCTGGTCGAGCGCGACGGCGAGCTGGAAACCCTGGTTCTGCCTGTGCGCGGTTACGGCCTGTGGTCGACGCTGCATGGTTTCATGGCGCTCAAGGGCGATCTGAATACCGTGGCCGGCTTCGGTTTCTACCAGCACGCCGAGACGCCTGGTCTGGGGGGAGAGGTGGACAATCCGAAATGGGTCGGCCTGTGGCCCGGCAAGACCTTGTACGACGAGCAAGGCGAACTGGCCATCCGCATCATCAAGGGTAACGTCGACGCTCAGAGTTCGCAGGCCACCCACCAGGTCGATGGCCTGGCCGGTGCCACGCTGACCAGCAATGGCGTGAATAATCTGTTGCACTTCTGGCTCGGCGAGAACGGCTTCGCCCGTTTCCTGGCCAATCTGCAGAAAGGGGAGGCCTGATCATGTCGCAGCCAACCATCAAGGAAGTCCTGCTTAACCCGGTCTTCAACAACAACCCCATCGGCCTGCAGATCCTTGGTATCTGCTCGGCCCTGGCGGTGACCTCGAACCTGAAGACGGCGCTGGTGATGTCCATCGCGCTGACGCTGGTGACCGGTTTCTCCAACCTGTTCATCTCGATGATCCGCAGTCAGATTCCCAGTTCGATCCGCATGATCGTGCAGATGGTGATCATCGCTTCGCTGGTGATCGTGGTCGATCAGGTTCTCAAGGCCTACGCCTACAGTCTGTCCAAGCAATTGTCGGTATTCGTCGGTCTGATCATCACCAACTGCATCGTCATGGGGCGCGCAGAGGCTTTCGCCATGCAGAACCCACCGATGCTGTCGTTCTTCGACGGTATTGGCAACGGCCTGGGCTACAGCGCCATGCTGGTGGCTCTGGGTGTGATCCGTGAGCTGTTCGGTGCCGGCAAGCTGATGGGTTACACCATCATTCCGGTCGTCAATGACGGGGGGTGGTACCAGCCCAACGGCATGTTGCTGCTGCCGCCTTCGGCCTTCTTCCTGATCGGTCTGTTCATCTGGGCACTGCGTAGCTGGAAGAAGGATCAGGTCGAGAAACCGAGCTTCAAGATGGCGCCGCAGGTTTCCAACAAGGAGGCCTACTGATGGAACACTATCTCAGCCTGCTGGCCAAGGCCGTGTTCGTGGAGAACATGGCACTGGCCTTCTTCCTCGGCATGTGCACCTTCATCGCCATTTCCAAGAAAGTGGAAACGGCGATCGGCCTCGGTATTGCCGTTGTCGTGGTGCAGGTCATCACCGTACCGGCGAACAACCTGATCTACACCTACCTGCTCAAGGATGGCGCGCTGGCCTGGGCCGGTCTGCCGGACGTCGATCTGAGTTTCCTCGGTCTGCTCAGCTACATCGGCGTGATCGCTGCGATCGTGCAGATTCTGGAGATGCTCCTCGACAAGTACGTACCTGCGCTCTACAACGCGCTCGGTGTGTTCCTGCCGCTGATCACCGTGAACTGCGCCATCATGGGTGGCACCCTGTTCATGGTCGAGCGTGACTACAACCTGGCGGAAAGTACCGTGTACGGCTTCGGCTCCGGCCTTTCCTGGGCGCTGGCGATTGCCGCGCTGGCAGGCATCCGCGAGAAGCTCAAGTACAGTGATGTACCGGCAGGCCTTCAGGGCCTGGGCATCACCTTCATCACCATTGGTCTGATGTCGCTTGGCTTCATGTCCTTCTCCGGCGTGCAGTTGTAAGGAAGGAATGAACAGATGAATTACGAGATCTTTCTGGCGATCGGCATGTTCACGGCCATCGTCCTGGCGCTGGTACTGCTCATTCTGGTGGCGCGTGCCAAGCTGGTTTCCAGCGGTGACGTGAACATCGAGATCAATGGCGAGAAAACCATCGTGGTGCCTGCCGGCGGCAAGCTGCTGCAAACCCTGGCCGCCAACAACATCTTCCTGTCGTCCGCCTGCGGTGGTGGTGGTACCTGCGCCCAGTGCAAGTGCATCGTCGAGAGCGGTGGCGGCGAGATGCTGTCCACCGAGGAATCGCACTTCACCCGGCGCGAGGCCCGCGAGGGCTGGCGTCTGTCCTGCCAGACCGCCGTCAAGCAGGACATGAAGATCGAGGTTCCGGAAGAAGTCTTCGGTGTGAAGAAGTGGGAGTGCACGGTCGAATCCAATCCGAACGTGGCCACCTTCATCAAGGAACTGACCCTCAAGCTGCCGGAAGGCGAGAACGTCGACTTCCGTGCCGGTGGTTACGTGCAGTTGGAGTGCCCGCCGCATACGGTGAACTACAAGGACTTCGACATTCAGGAGGAGTACCGCGGCGACTGGGACAAGTTCAACCAGTGGAAGTACGTTTCCAAGGTCGACGAGACCGTGATCCGTGCCTATTCCATGGCCAATTACCCGGAAGAGCGCGGACTGGTGAAGTTCAACATCCGTATCGCCTCGCCGCCCCCTGGCAAGGACGATCTGCCACCGGGCAAGATGTCTTCCTACGTCTTCAGTCTCAAGCCGGGCGACAAGATCACCGTGTACGGGCCGTTCGGCGAGTTCTTCGCCAAGGACACCGATGCCGAGATGGTCTTCATCGGCGGTGGTGCCGGCATGGCGCCGATGCGTTCGCACATCTTCGACCAGCTCAAGCGCCTGAAGTCCACGCGCAAGATCAGCTTCTGGTACGGCGCGCGCTCCATGCGTGAGTCCTTCTATAACGAAGAGTACGACCAGCTGCAGGCCGAGAACCCGAACTTCGAGTGGCATCTGGCGTTGTCCGATCCGCAACCGGAAGACAACTGGAACGGGCTTACCGGCTTCATCCACAACGTGCTGTACGAGAACTATCTGAAAGACCACCCGGCTCCTGAGGACTGCGAGTTCTACATGTGCGGGCCACCCATGATGAACGCTGCAGTGATCAAGATGCTGACCGACCTGGGCGTCGAGCCGGAGAACATCCTCCTCGACGACTTCGGCGGCTAAGCATGAGGTCAGCTGTACTCCAGCCCGTTATCGCTGTCGCCCTGGCGGCAGCCCTAACGGGCTGCTTGCATTCTGAACGGATCGAAGAGTTCGGTGGCCCGACCATGGGCAGCACCTATTCGGTCAAATACGTCCGCAGTGAGGGTGTTGCGCCGCAAGCCGAGCTCAAGGCCGCGACCGAGGCGATCCTGGCCGAGATCGATCTGCAGATGTCCACGTATCGTCAGGATTCCCTGATCGAGCAGTTCAATCGTGCGCCAGCCGGTACCTGCCAGGCGATGCCGCAGGGTGTGCTCGATCTGGTGCGCGCCGGCAATCGTCTGCACGAAGAGAGCCGGGGCTACTTCGACCTCACGCTCGAACCATTGCTCGACCTCTGGGGGTTCGGGCCGAAGGGGCAGGGTGAGGCAGTGCCCGACGCCGAGCGGCTGGCCGAGGCCCGCCAGCGGGTTGGCCAGCAGCACCTGCGAATCGAGGGCGAACAGTTGTGCAAGTCGGTCGATGTACAGGTCGACTTCAACAGCATCGCGGCCGGCTATGCCGTTGACCTGATCGTGGCGCGTCTTGCCGAACTGGGCGTCACCAGCTACCTGGTCGAGGCCACCGGAGAGCTCAAGGCCGCCGGTCTCAAGCCTGATGGCAGTCACTGGCGCATCGGCCTGGAAGCACCGCGTGATGATCAGCGCGTGGCTCAGCGTGTCCTGCAACTCGACGGTTACGGTATCTCCACCTCGGGTGACTACCGCAATTACTTCGAACAGAACGGTCAACGCTATTCCCACACGCTTGACCCGATGACCGGAAAGCCGGTCAGCCACACACTGGCGGCGGTCACTGTGGCAGATCCATCGACCTTGCGCGCCGATGGTTTGTCTACCCTATTGATGGTGCTCGGGCCGGATGCCGGCATGGCGTTCGCCGAGCGCAACGGTATCGCGGCGTTTTTCGTGATGCGTGAGGGCGAAGGCTTCGTCACACATGCCACGGCCGCTTTCGAGCAACTGTTCGCAGCAGGAGATCAACGATGACGTTTCTGGTTGTGTTTCTGGTCATGGTGCTTGTCGTGGGCATGATGGCCATTGGAGTGATCATGGGGCGCAAGCCGATTGCCGGCTCCTGCGGTGGTATCGCAAACCTGGGCATCGAGAAGGAGTGCTCGATCTGTGGCGGCAGCCGCGAGAAGTGCGAAGAGGTCAACCGCGACAAGAACGATGCACCGAACACCGATCTGGCTTACGACGCAAGCAAACGCTGAGCGAGTCGATATGGATTGATAGCCGGCGCGCGCAATTCGCTGCCGGTCCCTGCCGAGAGTGCGCCACAAGCGCACCGGTCTGATCTGAAGGAGTAAACATGGCGGTCTACAACTATGACGTAGTGGTGCTGGGCTCCGGGCCTGCGGGCGAGGGCGCGGCAATGAACGCGGCCAAGGCCGGGCGCAAGGTGGCAGTGGTGGACAACCGTCCTCTGGTCGGCGGCAATTGCACCCACCTTGGCACCATTCCCTCCAAGGCGCTGCGTCACTCGGTGCGGCAGATCATGCAGTTCAACACCAACCCGATGTTCCGCCAGATCGGTGAGCCGCGCTGGTTCTCCTTCCCCGATGTGCTCAAGAGCGCTGAAAAGGTAATCGCCAAGCAGGTCACCTCGCGCACCGGTTACTACGCGCGCAACCGCATCGACACCTATTTCGGCACCGCGAGCTTCGCCGACGAACACACGGTCGAAGTGGTCTGCATCAACGGTGCGGTGGAGAAACTGGTCGCCAAGAACGTGGTGGTCGCCACCGGTTCGCGCCCTTATCGCCCGGCCGATGTCGACTTCCGTCACCCGCGCATCTACGACAGTGACACCATCCTCAGCATCGGTCACACACCGCGCCGCCTGATCATCTACGGAGCGGGCGTCATCGGTTGCGAGTACGCCTCGATCTTCAGCGGTCTGGGTGTACTGGTCGATCTGATCGACAACCGTGACCAGTTGCTGAGCTTCCTCGACTCGGAGATTTCCGATGCGCTCTCCTACCACCTGCGCAACAACAACGTGCTGATTCGCCACAACGAGGAGTACGAGCGCATCGAGGGGCTGGAGAACGGGGTCATCCTGCACCTCAAGTCGGGCAAGAAGATCAAGGCCGACGCGCTGCTGTGGTGCAACGGTCGCACCGGTAACACCGACCTGCTGGGGCTGGAGAACATCGGCATCAAGGTCAACAGCCGTGGACAGATCCAGGTCGACGAGCACTACCGCACCGAGGCCGGCAACATCTACGCCGCAGGTGACGTGATCGGTTGGCCGAGCCTGGCCAGCGCCGCCTCCGACCAGGGTCGTTCGGCTGCCGGCAGCATCGTCGACAATGGCAGCTGGCGTTTCGTCGATGACGTGCCGACCGGTATCTACACCATTCCCGAGATCAGCTCCATCGGCAAGACCGAGCGCGAGCTGACCCAGGCCAAGGTGCCCTACGAAGTGGGCAAGGCCTTCTTCAAGGGCATGGCGCGCGCGCAGATTTCGGTCGAGCCGGTGGGCATGCTGAAGATTCTCTTCCACCGCGAGACCCTGGAAGTGCTCGGTGTGCACTGCTTCGGCTATCAGGCTTCGGAAATCGTCCACATCGGCCAGGCGATCATGAACCAGAAGGGCGAAGCCAACACCATCAAGTACTTCATCAACACCACCTTCAACTACCCGACCATGGCCGAGGCCTATCGGGTGGCAGCGTTCGACGGCCTCAACCGGCTTTTTGAGCGGCTCCGGCCGGCGGCCTGAGCCGGTCGGGGAGACAGGCTGGGTGGTGGCTTCCGAATGGCGCTGGCCGAATCGGGAGAGCTTCTAGCGTCTCAGGCGGCAGCAACGACAAAACCGGCCAATGGCCGGTTTTGTCGTTCTTGTGGGCGGGTATCCCCGGATGCAATCCGGGAGCGAAGGTGTGGACATTGCCCAATGGCGATCGGATAAGGCTTGATGTCTGGTGCGGATGGCTTTTGTAGGGTGCACCGTGCGCACCGACGACGTTCGCGCCGGGTTTCGCTTACCCGGACATTCCCCGGGTTTCAGCCGCGCAGCGTCTGCACGGCCAGGCCGGGGAAGTCGGTGATGATGCTGTCGACACCGAAGTCGGCCAGGCGGCGCATCAAGGCTGGCTCGTTGACGGTCCAGACCGATACGTGCAACCCCTGTTTCTGCGCCTTGAGCAGACGCTCCGGGGTGCATAGCGTCCAGTTCAGGGCCAGCAGGTGGCAGCCGTAATGGGCCGCGACCTTCAGTGGATCGAGCCAGGCGTATTCCGCCACCAGACCCAGTTGCAGGTGTGGCGTCAGCTCGCGAGCGGCCTTGAGCACGGCGCGTGAGCTGGAGGTGATGGTGATGCGATCCTTCAGGCCATGGCGCTCCACCAGCTCGGCGATCGCCAGCACGGTTCGCGCGGCGCGAATCTTCGAGGCGCTCTTGACCTCCAGTTGCCAGTGTTCGAAGCGGCATTGCGCGAACAGCTCATCCAGGCGCGGGATCGGGCAGGGGCGAACCCAGCCGGGGCCGTTCTTGCGCGCGTCGTAACGAACCAGGTCGGCCGCGTCATGCTCGACCACCTTGCCCCGCAGTCCGGTGGTGCGCTTGAGGGTCGGGTCGTGGATGACCATCAGTTCGCCGTCGCGCGACAGGTGCAGATCCAGTTCGCAGCGGTCGACGCCATGTTCCAGGCAACGCTGGAAGCTGGCCAGGGTGTTTTCCGGGGCTTCGCCCTTGGCGCCGCGGTGGCCGTAGATGAAAGTCACTGTTGCTCCTTTACGGTATCCAGATGACGTGCGTGATGGTGGCGCACGCTGTTGATCACGTGATCGTATTCGAAGTAGACGCTGAACTCACGGTAGTCCCAGCGGGTGATCGGGGGCTGGCCGACTGGCGCATGCTCCTCGTCCGCCAGGCCGAAGCGCTCCAGCACCGAGCGTTTGGACTCGCCCTTGCGTGGCAGGTTGCGTTCATCGATATCCGCCCCCTGGCTGCCCACCGGAATGGTCAGGGTTTCAGCGAGCAGAGAGGCAGGGATGAGGAGAGCAAGCAGTAGGATGAGGCGGTGCATGTCGAGGCTCCTGAGCAGCGATCATTCACGGGCCTGGCGACGTTCCAGAGCCTGTCTCTGCAGGATATGCCGGGCAAGCAACTGGCGCTGTGAGTCGGTCAGCGCTTCGAACTCGGTACCGATCTCGTACTGGCCGTCGGTGCGTTGACCGCAATGCACCACGCGGGCGCGCAACAGCAGGCCGAGTGCTTGTGGCATCAGCACCATCTTGATCGCCAGGTGGCTTTGCGCAGGTACTGGCTGGGCATTGTTGAAGCTGATGCCGCCTTCGGACAACGACACCCTGCGTGGCGAGCCGATATCGCGCAGCAGGCTCTGCGCAACGGCCTGACCGAGCAGGTCGATGCGCTTGTTGATCACCTTCAGGTAGTTGGCCAGGGTGCGGTCACGCTCGCTGATATGACGCAGCAGGTGCTGTGATTCGAAGTCCATCAGATGCAGGTCGCTGAGCAGATTGAACAGCGGCGAAGCATCGTGAAGCTCGTCACTGGAGTGGGCCTCTGCGCCGGATAGCAGGGTGAATTCCAGTGCTATCGTATCCTCGATACGATAGTATTCGCGGCGATCATCTACATCGTATTTCGACATGGCGAACCCATGGCAGCCGTGGTGGTCAGAGAACTCGTCGACGATCCGCTTCGTGGCGGGCTCGACCTGATTCTGAGTGTAAGGCCGCTCGGCAGGGCCCGCCACAAGGACGTTCCTTTTTCCCCTGATCCTTCCCCGACATGTTCAGACCTCTGTTCGTATACATCGGTACGCGTTACACACGTGCAAAACGGCGAAGCCACTTCGTTTCCTTCATTTCCCTGACTTCCATGCTCGGCCTCACCCTGGGGGTGATGGTGATGATCCTGGTGCTGTCGGTGATGAACGGTTTCGACCATGAAATGCGTACCCGTGTGCTGGGCATGATTCCGCATGCCACGGTCGAGTCGCCGACGCCGGTCAGGGACTGGCAGGCGCTGGCTCGTCAGGTGGAGCAGCATCCGCGTGTCGAGGCCGTCGCGCCGTTCACCCAGATGCAGGGCCTGCTGACTCATGAAGGCAAGGTGCAGAAGGTGCTGATCAACGCCATCGATCCCGAGCAGGAGCGCAAGGTTTCGATCATCGACGGTTTCTTCCAGCAGGGCAGCCTCGATACCCTGAAGGCCGGCGAGTTCGCCATGATCATCGGCGACAAGGCGGCGGCCAAGCTTGGCCTTGAACTCGGCGACAAAGTCACCTTCGTCGCCCCGGAGGTCACCGTGACGCCGGCCGGCATGTTCCCGCGCCTGAAGCGTTTCACCGTCACCGGCATCTTCCATGTCGGTGCTGGCGAGATCGACGGTGCCCTGGCCCTGGCCAACATCAGTGACCTGGCGCGTCTGCAACGCTGGCAACCGGATCAGGTGCAGGGCCTGCGGTTGAAGTTCGACGACCTGTTCCAGGCACCACGCTCGGCCTGGGAAATCGCCCAGACTCTCGATGGCGACTTCTATGCCCGTGACTGGACGCGTACCCACGGCAATCTCTACCAGGCCATCCGCATGGAGAAGACCATGATCGGCCTGCTGCTGCTGCTGATCGTCGCAGTCGCCGCGTTCAACATCATTTCCACGCTGGTGATGGTGGTGGCCGACAAGAAGGCCGATATCGCCATCCTGCGTACCCTCGGTGCCACACCCCGGCAGATCATGGCCATCTTCATGGTGCAGGGCACCGTGATCGGCGTGGTCGGCACCCTGATCGGTGCCGTGCTCGGCATTCTCGCGGCGCTCAACGTCAGCAGCCTGATCGCTGGAGTGGAGCGACTGCTGGGCATCAAATTCCTTAATGCCGACGTCTACTTCATCGACTACCTGCCGTCGCAACTGCAGACTTCCGACGTCGTCACCGTCTGCGCTGCCGCGCTGCTGCTGAGCTTTTTAGCCACCCTGTATCCTGCCTGGCGCGCCGCACGTACCCAGCCGGCCGAGGCCCTGCGTTATGAGTGATCTGATGAACGACCAAGCCAAGAATCCGCGCAACGCCGTCCTGAGCTGCCGTAACCTGGGCAAGCGCTACGAGGAGGGGCCCGAGTCCGTGGTGGTGCTCGATGGTCTCGAACTGGAACTGTTTCCGGGCGAGCGCGTGGCCATCGTTGGCAGTTCCGGCTCCGGCAAGAGCACGCTGCTGAACATGCTCGGCGGCCTGGATACGCCGAGTGAAGGCAGCGTATGGCTGGCGGGCGAGCAACTGTCGGCGTTGAGCGAAACCGCACGCGGCCTGTTGCGCAACCGGGCGCTGGGGTTCGTCTACCAGTTCCATCACCTGCTGGCCGAGTTCACTGCACTGGAAAACGCCTGCATGCCGCTGCTGATCGGCAAGACGCCAATTGCCGAGGCCCGCCAGCGTGCGACCGCGCTGCTTGAGCGAGTCGGGCTGGGGCATCGCTTGCATCACAAACCTTCCGAGTTGTCCGGTGGCGAGCGTCAGCGTGTGGCCATCGCCCGAGCCCTGGTCAATCGCCCGGGCCTGGTTCTGCTCGACGAGCCCACCGGTAACCTCGATCAGCACACTGCCGAAGGCATTCAGGAACTGATGCGTGAACTCAGTCGCGACTCCAATACCGCTTTCCTGGTGGTGACTCATGACATGCAGCTGGCGCGGCAGATGGATCGCGTGCTGAGTCTGCAGGACGGCAAGCTGGTGGCGCTCTGATGTTCCGCCCGCTGAGTCTGTTCATCGGCACCCGCTATACGCGGGCCAAGCGCCGTAACCACTTCATCTCCTTCATCTCGCTGACTTCGATGATCGGCCTGGCGCTTGGCGTGCTGGCGATGATCGTGGTGCTGTCGGTGATGAACGGCTTCCAGAAGGAAATGAGCTCGCGCATTCTCGGCATGGTGCCGCACGCCATGCTCTATGGCGCCGAGCCGCTCGCCGACTGGCGTGCGCTGGCCGACGAGGCCATGACCAATCCGCAGGTTCAGGCCGCCGCGCCCTATGCCGAGCTCGAAGGCATGCTGTCGCATCGTGGACTGATGCAGCCGATCCAGATTCATGGCATCGATCCGGCCGAGGAGGCCAGGGTGTCGATTCTGCCCGATCACATCCGTCAGGGCAGTCTGAGCAATCTGCAGCCCGGCGAGTTCGGCGTGGTCATCGGCGATATCACCGCGCGGCGTTTCGGCCTGCAGGTGGGCGACAAGCTGACCCTGATCATTCCCGAGCCGAGCAATGCTCCCGGTGGCGTTACCCCGCGCATGCAGCGGCTGAACGTGGCGGCGGTGTTCAAGGTCGGTGCGGAGCTGGACAGCTCGCTGGCGTTGATCAACGTCGCCGATGCGGCCGCCATGCAGCGCCTGCCCGAAGGCACGGTGCCGGGCATTCGTCTGGCGCTGAAGGATTTGTACCAGGCGCCACAGGTTTCCAAGGCGCTGGTCGCCGAGCTGGGCAGCGGTTACCGCGCCGATGACTGGACGCACACGCAGGGTAGCCTGTTCAGCGCGATGAAGATGGAAAAGACCATGATCGGCCTGTTGCTGCTGCTGATCGTTGCAGTCGCCGCCTTCAACATCATTGCCACGCTGATCATGGTCGTGGCCGACAAGGGGGGACATCGCCATCCTGCGAACCCTCGGCGCCACGCCGCGACAGATCATGGCCATCTTCATGGTGCAGGGCACCGTGATCGGCGTGGTCGGCACCCTGATCGGCACCGTGCTCGGTGTGCTCGCCGCGCTCAACGTCAGCGCGCTGGTGGCCTGGCTGGAGTCTTTCGCCGGGCAGCAGGTGCTCAGTTCCGACGTCTACTTCATCAGCAGCCTGCCGTCCGACCTGCAATGGCTCGACGTGGCGCTGATCTGTTCGGCAGCCCTGATCCTCAGCTTCCTGGCAACGGTCTATCCGTCCTGGCGTGCCGCTCAGGTGCAGCCTGCCGAAGCACTGCGTTACGAATAGCACCTAGCCCGGAGGATATCCGGTCTACACTCCCTGCCTGTTGGGCCGCAACGGCCCATGTGCAGGAGCACACCAATGCGCGCAGGGATGCTGGCGCTGGCCTTGGGCCTCTTGTCGCTTCGATTTCTTCCGGCGCTGCCTCCGGGCTGGCTGTTGCTTCTTTGCGCAGCGCTGGGCCTGGTGCTTCTGGCATCGCGCCTGTATCTCATCGGCTTCTTCGCGTTGGGGCTGGCTTGGGCCTGCACCTCGGCGCAGTGGGCACTGGATGATCGCCTGTCCGCCGTGCTCGATGGTCGTACCTTGTGGCTGGAGGGCCAGGTGGTCGGCCTGCCGGCGGTTGCCGACGGCACAGTGCGCTTTCAGCTCGAAGATGCCGTATCGCGTCGCGCCAGGCTCCCGCAACTGATGCGCCTTTCCTGGCGCGGCGGGCCGCCGATCCGTGGCGGCGAGCGCTGGCGTCTGGCCGTCAACCTGCGTCAGCCACATGGCCTGGTGAACCCACAGGCGTTCGACCACGAGGCCTGGTTGCTGGCGCAGCGCATTGGCGCCACCGGTACGGTCAAGGCGGGTGAGCGTGTGAGCGAGGCCGGTGGTTTCACGGCCTGGCGCGACCAGGTTCGTCAGCAGGTACTGCAAGTCGAGGCCTACGGTCGTGCCGGCGGCATAGCCGCGCTGGTACTCGGCGACGGCTCGGGCCTGAGCAGCGCCGACTGGCGCCTGTTGCAGCACACCGGAACGGTGCATCTGATGGTCATCTCCGGCCAGCACGTCACCATGCTCGCCGGGATTCTCTATGGTCTTGTGGCGGGGCTTGCTCGCCTGGGGCTTTGGCCGCGCCGCTGGCCCTGGTTGCCCTGTGCCTGCGCTCTGGCGTTGCTCGGTGCTCTGGCTTACGGATTGATGGCCGGCTTCGAAGTGCCAGTGCGACGAGCCTGCGTGATGGTCGCCCTGGTGCTGCTGTGGCGCCTGCGCTTTCGCCACCTGGGGGCGTGGTGGCCATTGCTGCTGGCGTTGGTGGTGGTGCTGCTGGCTGAGCCCCTGGCGGTGCTGCAACCAGGATTCTGGTTGTCGTTTGTCGCCGTTGCCGTGCTGATTCTGGTCTTTGGCGGGCGTCTGGGTAGTTGGGGAGCTCTGAGCAGTCTGGGGCGTGCGCAATGGACCATGGCGTTCGGCCTGCTTCCGGCGATGCTGGCGCTGGGCCTGCCAGTCAGCGTCAGTGGGCCGCTGGCCAATCTGATCGCGGTGCCCTGGGTCGGTGTGCTGGTGGTGCCGGTGTCCCTGCTGGGGACTCTGCTGCTGCCCCTCCCCTGGGTAGGAGAATGGCTGCTGACCCTGGCCGGCGGCATGCTCGCACTCCTGTTCGTCGTGCTCGAGCATATTGCCTCCTGGTTGCCAGCCTGGCTGCCGTCTGACGTACCCGGATGGGCTCTGGCGTTGGCCGTGCTGGGAGCAGTGCTACTGCTGTTGCCGACCGGCGTGCCGTTGCGCCTGCCGGGTTTGTTCCTGCTGCTGCCGGCCCTGCTGGTACAGGGCAAGCCTCTGCCGTACGGGCTGGCCCAGGTATGGGTCTTCGACGTTGGCCAGGGCTTGTCGGTGCTGGTGCGCACCCGCGAGCATGCGCTGCTTTACGATGCCGGGCCGAGCTTCGGAGGCTTCGACACGGGCGAGCGGGTGATCCTGCCGTCGCTGCGTGCGCTCGACGTGCGGCGGCTCGACCTGCTGTTGATCAGCCATGCCGACAACGACCATGCTGGCGGTGCTGGCGCCATTGTCCAGGGCCTGCCGGTCGAGCGGCTGGTCAGTGGCGAGGAGGAGCGCCTGGCGCGCAAGTCACGCAAGCTCAAGGTCGAGCCCTGCACCACAGGGCACTGGCACTGGGATGGTGTCGAATTCCAGCAATGGCGCTGGGAGGACGCCGGGCCTGGCAATGCCAGCTCCTGCGTGCTGCGGGTAACCGCCAGAGGAGAAAGCCTGCTGCTGACCGGCGACATCGACAGGGACGCCGAGCGGGCCCTGCTGCGTAGCGAGTTGCCTGCTCGGGCCGACTGGTTGCTGGTGCCGCACCATGGCAGTCGCAGCTCCTCCAGCCCCGGCTTTCTCAACGCCGTCTCGCCACGGGGCGGGCTGTTGTCACGTGGGCGGCACAACAGTTTCGGTCATCCCCATGCCCAGGTCGTGGCACGCTATCACGCGCGCCAGGCGCAACTGCACGACACCGCCGAGCAGGGTGCCCTGATGCTGTGGCTGGGCCGTCATGGCGACGTCATCGGCTTGCGTGACGAAAGGCGTTTCTGGCGGGAAAAATGAGAACCGCAGCGGTGCGGCCTGGCGCCCCTATGCTAGAGTGGCGCCACTTTTTCGAGGGGGAATCAATACCGTGTGGGAACTGGTCAAGTCTGGCGGCTGGGTGATGCTGCCGATCATTCTCTGCTCCATCGCTGCTGCCGGCATCATCGCCGAGCGCCTGTGGACGCTGCGCCCTTCTCGCGTTGCGCCGGCCAATCTGCTGGCCCAGGTGTGGCAGTGGATCAAGGACAAGCAACTGAACAACCAGAAGCTCAAGGAGCTGCGTGGTCATTCGCCGCTTGGCCAGGTGCTCGCTGCCGGCCTCGCCAACTCCAAGCATGGTCGCGAGATCATGAAAGAGTGCATCGAGGAGGCCGCCGCACGGGTCATTCACGATCTCGAACGTTACCTCAATGCCCTTGGCACCATTGCCGGCATCGCCCCGTTGCTGGGCCTGCTCGGCACCGTGCTGGCGATGATCGATATCTTCGGCGCCTTCATGGGCTCGACCAGCGGTGCCAACACCCAGATGCTCGCCGGCGGTATTGCCAAGGCACTGATCACCACCGCGACCGGCCTGATCGTGGCGATTCCGGCACTGTTCTTCCACCGTTTCCTGACGCGTCGCGTCGATGAACTGGTGGTCGGTATGGAGCAGGAAGCGATCAAACTGGTGGAAATGCTCCAGGGTGACCGCGAGGTCGATCTGGGCGATGCCCCGGCCGCTGCAACTGCCGTCGAGAAACCGAGCCGCAAGGAAGGACGCAAAGCGTGAAGTTTCGGCGTAGTCGGCGCGAGAACGTCGAAAT
This sequence comes from Ectopseudomonas oleovorans, assembly GCA_045291465.1. Classification (GTDB taxonomy): domain Bacteria; phylum Pseudomonadota; class Gammaproteobacteria; order Pseudomonadales; family Pseudomonadaceae; genus Aquipseudomonas; species Aquipseudomonas oleovorans_B. The sequence goes on from CP152345.1 coordinate 2,257,453, forward strand.
CAACCTGGCCTCGCTGATCGACGTGGTGTTCATCCTGCTACTGTTCTTCGTGGTCAGCACCACCTTCACTCGCGAGACCCAGCTCAAGGTCGACCTGCCTGAAGCGGCCAGTGGCACGCCGCCCGAGCAGAGCGCCCTCAAGCAACTGGAGATTCTTGTCGGTGCCGACGGCGCCTTTTCGGTGAATGGCCAGGCGTTGCTGGAGAGCAACCTGAGCAACCTCATGGCCGCCTTGCAGAAGGAGTCGGACGGGGACAACAGCCTGCCGCTGACCATCAGCGCCGATGGCAAGACCCCGCACCAGGCCGTCGTCACCGCCATGGACGCGGCCGGCAAGCTGGGTTTCTCGCACCTGCGCATCACCACGGTGGAAGCACAGGAAGCGCCCTGAGTGAGCGCTGCCGACCGCCTGCTCCAGGCCTGGTACCAGGGTCACCCGGCGCTCACGCTGTTGCGTCCGCTGGAATGGCTGTATCGCCGTGTGGTGCAGAGCAAACGCGCCCGTTTTCTTGCCGGTGAAGGCGATATCTATCGCGCGCCGGTTCCGGTGCTGGTCGTCGGCAATATCACTGTCGGCGGCACTGGCAAGACGCCGCTGATCCTCTTCCTCATCGAACATTGTCGCGCCCGTGGGCTGCGTGTCGGCGTGGTCAGTCGTGGATACGGTGCCAGACCGTCGAGTCTGCCCTGGCGCGTGCGTGGCGATCAGCCGGCGCAGCAGGCGGGTGACGAGCCCCTTCTGATCGTCCAGCGCACCGGCGTGCCATTGATGATCGATCCGGATCGCAGTCGTGCCGTGCGTGCGCTGCTGGTCGAGGAGCCTCTGGATCTGATCCTCTGCGACGACGGCCTGCAACACTACCGCCTGGCGCGAGACATGGAGCTGGTGCTGATCGACGCCGCGCGCGGCCTGGGCAACCGCCGCTGCCTGCCCGCCGGGCCGCTGCGCGAGCCTGCCGAGCGTCTGGACACCGTGGATGCCGTGTTGCTCAACGGAGCCGAGACTGACCGCGCGGAGGGCTTCGCCTTTCGCTTGCAGCCGACGGCCCTGGTCAACCTTGCCAGCGGTGAGCGCGTCGCACTCGACCACTTTCCACCTGGCCAGGCCGTACATGCCGTCGCCGGTATCGGCAACCCGCAGCGTTTCTTCGATACCCTCGAAGCGCTAAACTGGCGGCCGGTTCCGCACCCCTTCGCCGACCATGCCCAGTACGACGCCGCCAGGCTCAGCTTCGAGCCGTCGCTGCCGCTGCTGATGACCGAGAAGGATGCGGTGAAATGCCGGGCCTTCGCCGCTGCCGACTGGTGGTACCTGGCCGTCGACGCCGTGCCCACGGAGGCTTTCGTCGGCTGGCTGGATGGACAGTTGGCCCGCCTCATACCGGGGCGTTCGTAACTTCATCAAGGACTCCGCCATGGACCTTAAACTGCTCGACATTCTCGCCTGCCCGATCTGCAAGGGCCCGCTGCAGCTCTCCGAAGACAAGACCGAACTGATCAGCAAGGGCGCTGGCGTGGCGTACCCGATTCGCGACGGTATTCCGGTGATGCTGGAAAGCGAAGCTCGTACTCTCAACACCGACGAGCGTCTGGACAAGTAAATGAGCGCAGCCTTCACCGTCGTCATTCCCGCCCGTTACGCCTCCACCCGCCTGCCTGGCAAGCCGTTGCAGGACATTGCCGGCAAACCCATGGTGCAGCACGTCTGGGAACAGGCGAAAAAGAGTTCGGCCAACCGCGTGGTGGTGGTCACCGATGATGCGCGTATCGTCGAAGCCTGCCGGGCATTCGGCGCCGAAGTGTTGCTGACCCGCGAGGATCACAACTCCGGCACGGATCGCCTGGCCGAGGTCGCTACGCAGCTCGGCCTGCCTGCCGATGCCATCGTGGTCAACGTGCAGGGCGACGAGCCACTGATTCCACCGATGATCATCGACCAGGTGGCGGCCAACCTCGCTGCCAATCCGCAGGCTGGCATCGCCACCCTGGCCGAACCCATCGACGATGTTGCCGCGCTGTTCAACCCCAACGTGGTGAAGGTTGTCTCCGACAAGAACGGCCTGGCCCTGACCTTCAGCCGTGCGCCGCTGGCCTGGGCGCGCGATGCCTTCGCCAGGAGCCGCGACGAGTTGCCGCAAGGCGTGCCATACCGTCGCCATATCGGCATCTATGCCTACCGTGCCGGCTTCCTGCACGACTTCGTCGCCTGGGGCCCTTGCTGGCTGGAAGACACCGAGTGCCTGGAGCAACTGCGCGCGCTGTACAACGGTGTGCGCATCCATGTCGCCGATGCCCTCGAAGCACCGGCTGCCGGGGTCGATACGGTCGAAGACCTGGAGCGGGTGCGCCACCTGCTGGGGGCCTGATGAAGGTTCTGTTCGTTTGCCTGGGCAACATCTGCCGTTCGCCCACCGCCGAGGGTGTGCTGCGTCACAAGCTGCGCGGTGCCGGTCTGGAAGACAGGGTGCAGGTGGACTCCGCCGGCACCGGTGACTGGCACGTTGGCAAAGCGCCGGACAGCCGCACCCGCCAGGCCGCTCAGCGTCGTGGCTATGACCTGTCCGCGTTGCGTGCACGCCAGGTAGAGGTAGCCGATTTCCAGCGTTTCGATCTGATCCTGGCCATGGATCAGAGCAACCTGCGCAACCTCCAGTCGCTGCGTCCGGCCGACGCCCATGCTGATCTCGACCTGTACCTGCGTCGTTACGAACTGGCCCTGGACGAGGTTCCCGACCCTTACTACGGCGGCGAGGACGGCTTCGAACAGGTGCTGGATCTGATCGAGCAGGCCAGCGATGCACTGTTGATGGAAATCAGGGGGCGGCTGTGAGCCTGCATCTGCAACGCGACGTTTCGCTCAAGCCATTCAACAGCTTCGGTGTCGATGTGCGTGCGTGCCTGTTTGCCGAAGCGCATCACGATAGTGATGTGAGCGAGGCACTGAGCCTGTCTGCGCAGCAGGGTGTGCCGCTGCTGGTGATCGGTGGCGGCAGCAACCTGCTGCTCACCCGCGATGTCGAGGCACTGGTGCTGCGCATGGCCAGCCGTGGTATTCGTATTCTCGAAGATGACGGCGAAAGGGTTCTGCTGGAGGCCGAGGCGGGGGAGAGCTGGCACCCCTTCGTGCAGTGGACCTGCGGCAGGGCCTGGTCGGGCTGGAAAATCTCAGCCTGATTCCCGGCACGGTGGGGGCTTCGCCGGTGCAGAACATCGGTGCCTACGGGGTGGAACTGAAGGACTGTTTCCACAGTCTGACCGCTCTGGATCGCCACAGTGGCGAGCTACGCACCTTCGACCTGGCGCAGTGTGCTTTCGCCTACCGCGACAGCCTGTTCAAGCGTGAGGGCGGTCGCTGGATCATCCTGCGCGTGCGTTTCGCCCTGCATCGTCACGCGTCATTGCACCTGGACTACGGCCCGGTGCGTCAGCGCCTGGCCGAACGGGGCATTGCAACCCCCACCGCCAGCGATGTCAGTCAGGCCATCTGCAGTATCCGTCAGGAAAAGCTGCCAGACCCGGCGCAACTCGGCAATGCCGGCAGCTTCTTCAAGAACCCGCTGGTGTCGGCCGAACTGGCCCGTCGCCTGGCGGAGCGTTATCCCGGGCTGGTGGCCTATCCGCAGGCCGATGGCCTGGTCAAACTGGCCGCCGGATGGCTGATCGAACAGGCTGGCTGGAAGGGCTTTCGCGAGGGCGATGCCGGCGTGCACCGCTTGCAGGCTCTGGTGCTGGTCAACCATGGTGAGGCCAGTGGGCCGCAGTTGCACGACCTGGCGCGGCGCATCCAGGCGGATATTGCCACCCGCTTCGACGTCCATCTGGAAATCGAGCCCAACGTGCTCTGACGCCCGGCATCCCCTTCGGGCGTGAGGGGCGTGCGATACGCCCCCAGGCCCTGTGGCAGGGTGCGCCGTGCGCACCGACATCCCCTCTGCCAACCCCAATCTGCACGCACCTTTCTATCTCTCCGTTCAGCTACCAGTCAGGTAGTGCCCTCTATGGTCGTCTGCGCCTGCTGAAGAAGTTCGCTTCCTCAGCAGGTCATCCTGTGACCCCTGTTCAGCACGGAGCAAGATCGACATGGACGTCCGCAGCCCGCTGTTCCGCAACATCGCGCTGATCCTCGCCGGGGTGATGTTCCTCGACCCCGTCGTCGCCGCTGCCGCCCAGGTGCAGGGCGCGGCCCAACTGAGCCAGGCCGGCAACGGCGTAGCGCTGGTCAACATCGCCACCCCCAGTGACGGCGGCCTCTCGCACAACCGCTTCAACACCTACAACGTCGGCCCCCAGGGGCTGATCCTCAACAACGCCACGGCCTCGCAGAAGCCTTCCACCGAACTGGCCGGCAGCATCGCCGGTAATCCCAACCTGACCGGGTCGAGCGCCCAGGTCATCCTCAACGAAGTCACCGGCAGCCAGCGCAGCCTGCTGCAGGGCTACACCGAAGTGGCCGGCCAGGCGGCGCGGGTGATCGTCGCCAATCCTCATGGCATCACCTGCGACGGTTGCGGCTTCCTCAACACCCCGCACGCGACGCTGAGCAGCGGCGCGCCGCTGATCGACAGCGGCCGCCTGAAAGGCTTCGAGGTCAAGGGTGGCGACATCGCCATCCAGGGCGCCGGGCTCGATGCGCGCTCTGTGGATCGCTTCGACCTGATCACCCGCAGTGCGCGGATCAATGCCGAGCTGCATGCCGGTCAGCAGCTGAACCTGATCACCGGGGTTGGCCAGGTCGACGCCGATGACCTGCGGATCAGCGCGAAAACGCCCGCAGGCAGCAAGCCTGACCTGTCCATCGACAGCAGTGCCCTGGGCGGCATGTACGCCGGGGCGATTCGTCTGCGGGCCAACGAGGCGGGTGTGGGCGTCAGGCTGGCCGGTGACATGGCCGCCAGCGCCCGGGACATTCGCCTCGACGCCTCCGGCAAGCTGACCCTGAGCGGCACCCTGCAGGCGCAGCAGGATCTGCACGTGCAGGGCGCTGGCGACATCCAGGCCGGCGCCACCTTGGTGGCCAGGCGTGACATCCAGCTGCAAACCCCAAAGGCGCTGGACAGCCGCAACGCCAGGGTGCTGGCCGGGCGTGATCTGAAACTGGACAGCGAGCGCCTGGACAACAGCCAGGGCACGCTGTATGCCGACGGCCGCGTGACCATCGGCACTGGCCAGGCCCTCAACGACGCCGGGCAGATCGTTGCGCACAAGGGCCTGGAGCTCAAAGCCGGGAGCCTGGAGCAGACCCGGGGCACGCTGCTCAGCCAGGGTGCACTCGACCTCGATCTACAGGGTGGTCGGCTGGGCAACGACCAGGGTGTGATCAGCGCCAAGGGCCCCTTGAGTGTCAAGGCCGTGGCCGAGGCCAGCAACGTCAAGGGCGAAATCTCCAGCCAGGGCGACGCCCGCCTGACAGCCAAGCGCCTCGACAACCGCGACGGCAAGCTGCTGGCGCAGGGCGCCCTGAGCCTGAGCAGTCGGCAACTGGAGAATCGCGGGCAGATTCGCAGTGGCAAGGGCACCCTGGAAATCGTTGCCGGGCGCCTCGACAACCATGGGTCGCTGTCCAGTGGCGAGAACGTTCACCTGTATCAGAAGCGCTTCATCAACCGGGGCAGCCTGTACAGCCAGGGCGACACGGTCATCAAGGCGGAAGCCGACAAGCGCACGAACGCCAAGCGTGTCCAGAACCATGGCGAGATTCACAGCGGCGGCAACCTGATCGTGCATGCCGAGCAGATCGACAACCACGGTAAGGCGTCCATCGGCAAGGTGCTCAACCTGTTTCAGGATCGCCTGAACAATCACGGCGTACTGCACAGCCAGGACTACATCGTCATCAGCGCCGACTTCGACAAGGCGCGGGCCCAGTCCCTGACCAACCGGGGCCGCATCCACGGCGGCGGCAACCTGGCCGTCCATGCCGACCACACCGACAATCACGGAACGCTCTCCAGCGGCAAAGACCTGCTGCTGTTTCAACAGCACCTCGACAACCGTGGCAGCCTGCACAGCCAGGGCAACACGGTCATCAAGGCGGAAGCCGACAAGCGCACGAACGCCAAGCGTGTCCAGAACCATGGCGAGATTCACAGCGGCGGCAACCTGATCGTGCATGCCGAGCAGATCGACAACCACGGTCAGGCGTCCATCGGCAAGGTGCTCAACCTGTTCCAGGATCGCCTGAACAATCACGGCGTACTGCAGAGCCAGGGCGACATCGTCATCAGCGCCGACTTCGACAAGGCGCGGGCCCAGTCCCTGACCAACCGGGGCCGCATCCAGAGTGTGAGCAGCCACCTGAGTGCCCATGCCGAGCGGATCGACAACCACCGCAGCATCGGTGCCCTGGGCAAGCTCTGGCTGCATGCCGACACCCTGCATAACCACCCGGCCGCCGATGCCGGGCAAGCGGCGGCGCAGATCCATGGTGGTGCGCTGCTGGAGATCGAAGGCCGGCACATCGGCAATCAGGGCCACCTGCTCAGCCAGGGCGAGCTGCGGCTCAAGGCGCCGACGCTGAACAACCGGCAGGGGCGGATTGGCGGCCAACAGATACGCATCACCCAGGGTACGGGTAGCGCCAGCCTGGACAACCACAAGGGGCTGATCGAAAGCCACGGCGACCTGTCCATCACCGGCCATGACCTGAGCAACGCGCACGGCCAGCTGCGCGCGCTGGGCAGCAAGGGCGAGACCCTGCTGAGCCTGAGCGGCACCCTGAACAACCGCGCCGGCCGTCTCGACGCCAGCACCCCGAGCCTGAACCTCAAGGCCGGCGGCCTGGACAATGCCGATGGGCAGGTGCGCCACAGCGGTAGCGGTGCCTTCAGCCTTGGCGTGCCGCTGATCAGCGTCAAGGGCGGCAGCCTGGGTACCGCCGGCAGCCTGAGCCTCAAGGCCGAGCGCTGGCATAACGACAGCCAGATCCAGGCGGGGCAACTGACCCTGGATATCGGCAGCTTCAGCCAGGATCGTGCCGGCAGCCTGGTGGCGCGCAGCAAACTGAGCGGCCAGGGCGGCAGTTGGCGCAACGACGGCCTGATCGGCAGCGACGGAGCATTGAGCCTGACGTTGAGCGGCGGCTACCGCGGCGCAGGCCAGCTCAGCAGCCTGGGCGCGCTCAGCCTGGATGCCCAGTCGCTCGAGCTGCAAGCCGCCGGCCTTCTGCTGGGCAGCGATACGGCCCGCATCACCCTGCGTGATCAGCTGAGCAACCGTGGCCGCCTGTCCAGCAGCAAGGCCCTGACGCTCACGGCCAGCCGCGTCGACAACCACGGCACCCTGGCCAGCAGCCAGGGCGCCATCCTCACCGGCGCACGGCTGGACAACCACGGTCTGCTGCTCAGTGGCGGCAACCTGGCGCTCAACCTGGATCGGCTGGACAACCATGCCGACCTGTACAGCCAGGGTTTCATCGACCTGAATGGGCAGGGCAAGAGCGGAACCCGCAGCCAGCAGGTGAACAACCATGGCAGCCTCGAAGCCCAGGGCAAGCTCTGGCTCAATACCGAGCGCCTGCTCAACCAGCTCACGGCCAGCAGTACCCGGCAGCATCCCGACCCACAGATTCGTGCAGGCGACACCCTGAGCCTGCGCGGCAAGCGCCTGGACAACCATGGTCTGTTCAGCAGCAGCGGTTCGCTCGAACTGGAAGGCGAGCAACTGGACAACCACGGCACCCTGGCCAGCCGACAGCATGCTCGCCTCAGCGCCGGCCAGTTGAACAACCATGGGCTGCTCGGCACGGGTGGCGATCTCAACCTGCAGGTCGACGGGATCGACAACCCGGGCGACATCTTCAGCCTCGGCCATCTCACGCTGAAGGGCGACGGCAAGGCCCGTGCGCAGCAGCTGGACAACCGCTCCGGCACGCTTGAAGCCACAGGCGACCTGAAGCTTGCGGTCGAGGCCCTGCGCAACGTACGCAGCACCCTCGAACACCAGGGCGGCCCCTATGCCGCGCGGATCAGCAGAGGCGCCTGTCGTGGAGGTGACTGCAAGGGGAGTGGGCAAAACGCCTGGTTCGATATCACCCAGCGCGACCGTCACGCCGTCAGCCAGGCCAGCCCCATGGCGCAACTGCTGGCCGGCGGCAACCTGACGCTGCAAGGCAACAGCCTGGACAACCACAGCAGCCTGATCAGTGCCGGGGGCCACCTGAAAGCCGATCTCGTACGCCTGGACAACCAGGGCATCGAGACCGGCGACAGCGAGACCCAGCAGAGCGTGATGCTCAAGCACATGAATCAGAAGTACATCGTGCGTCATGAGCAGAAAGCCCATCAGATCACGCGTGATTACTGGAGCCCCGATGCAGTAAAACCTACAAACCAAGTCAGCCGTCCTCCCAAGGAGAGAACTCGCCAACCGCACAAGCACCGCTGGATCGACCCTGCCAGCGTTGCACCGAACACCACCACCTACAGCCCCGAGCGCGCCGCCGCCATCACCGCCGCACTCAATGGCTTCATCCACAACGGCGAAAGCCTCGGCGTACAACCGGCCTACACCCGACATACCCGTTTAACCCAGGGCGACCAGCACTACGCCGGCATCATCCAGGCCGCAGGCGAGCTCAGCGTGCGGGCCAGGGACAGCATCGGCAACGGCGTACAGCGCCCCGGTCAGAGCCACCTGCCGGCCCCGGCCAAACACGACCCCCAGCGCCGTGCCGTCGACCCCCTGGCACTGCCCGGCGTGAGCCTGCCCGAAGGCCAGCATGGCCTGTTCCGCCCCAGCCTGGTCGCCAGCAGCCCCTACCTGATCGAAACCCACCCCCAACTGAGCGAGCTCAGCCCGGCCCTGGGCGCCGAGTACCTGCTCGACACGCTCGGCAAGCCCCCAGGCACGCCCGACAAGCGTCTGGGTGATGGCCTCTACGAACAGAAGCTGCTGCGTGACGCCCTCGTCAGCCGCACCGGGCAACGCTTCATTCCCGGCCACGCCAGCGATGCCAGCCATTACCGGCTGCTGATGGACAACGCCCGCGCCAGCCACCAGAGCCTCAAGCTCACCCCCGGCAAAGCCCTGACCCCGGCGCAGATCGCCGCTCTGCCGCACGACATCGTCTGGCTGGAACGACAGCAGCACCGTGGGCAACAGGTGCTGGCCCCGGTGTTCTACCTGGGCCAGACGCAGAGCGCCAACGGTGCGCTGATCCAGGGCAATGACCTCGACCTCTACACGGGCGGCACGCTGAAGAACGAGGGCACCCTGCGAGCCCACGGCAGCCTCGACCTGCAGGCCCGCAAGCTGAACAACGCCGGCCCCCTCGAAGCCCGCCGCCTGCACCTCAAGGCGCTGGAGCACATCCATCTTCTGCAAGGCAGCAGCCTCAGCGGCCAACAGATCGACCTGAAGGCCGGGCAAGACCTGCTCAGCGTCGGCAGCCGGCTGCACAGCCAGGGCGACCTGTCACTCAGCGCCGGGCGCAACCTGCTGCTGACCACCGCCGCGCCGCAACCCGGCGGCCCCGCCCAGGTCAGCGACCTCAAGGCCGGGCACAGCCTGCGCCTCGACGCCGGCCAGGGACCTGACCCTGAACGCCAGTCGCCTGCGGGCCGACCACGACCTGGCCCTGTACGCCGGCAACGACCTGTACAGCGGCGTCATCAGCGAAGAAAGCCACCGCCAGCACGGCGGCAGGAAGAGCAGCAGCCAGCACACCGTCCAGTCGCTGGGCAGCCAGCTCAGCGCCGGGCACGCCCTGACACTGGATGCAGGCAACCACCTGACCCTGAGCGCCGCCCACCTGGACAGCGGCCGGCACAGCAGCCTGAAAGCCGGCGGTCAGCTGGCCCTGCTCGCGGCGGAAAACCTCGAACGCATCCGCCATGAACGCCGCAGGAAAGGCAGCTTCGGTGGCAGCAGCAGGAAAACCAGCGAAACCACCCGCATCACCCATATCGGCACCTCGATCCAGGCCGGGGGCAATCTGAACCTGGAAAGCGCAGGCAGCCAGCTGTACCAGCGCGCCCACCTGCACAGTGGCGCCGACCTGAGCCTGGCCAGTGGCGGCTCGATCGCCTTTGAAGGCGTGAAAGACCTGGAGCAACACAGCAAGAGCCACAACAAGAGCAGCGCGCTGTGGCAGAGCAACAAGGCCAGGGGTGGCAGCGACGAAACCCTGCAACAGAGCCGACTGACCGCCCAGGGCGAACTCAGCATCAAGGCCGTGGAAGGGCTGAGCATCGACTTCAAACAGGTCGACGGGAAAACCGTCAGCCAGGCCATCGACGCCATGGTCAAGGCCGACCCCGAGCTGGCCTGGCTCAAGGCCATGCAGCAGCGCGGCGACGTGGACTGGCGCAAGGTCAAGGAGACGCATGACAGCTTCAAGCACAAGCACTCGGGGTTGAGTGGTGCCGCGGCGATCGTCATCGCCATCGTGGTGACGTACTTCACTGCCGGGGCGGCCAGTGGAGTGGCCGGCAGCGTGGGGTCATCAGCAGCCGGTGCCGCCAGTTCGGCGGGCGCCACGGCGACCACCTCCGCCGCCGTGGGGGCCGCCGCCAAAGCGGCCACCACGGCCGTCATCACCTCGGCCGCCAGCAACGCCGCCATCAGTGCCATCAACAACCAGGGCGACCTGGGGGCGGTGGCCAGGGACGTCACGTCGAGCGATGCCATCAAGGGCTATGCCACCTCAGCGATCACCGCCGCCCTCACCTCGGGGATTCTCGACAATGCCTTCGGGGTCGAAGGCGACAACGTCAACAAGGTCACCAAAGGCTTCGACCTGAGCCAGGCCAGTGAGGTCGCCAAGTTCGGCTCCTACCTGGGCCTGCAAGGCGGGATGCACGCCATGACCCGAGCTGCCCTGGAGGGTGGCAGCCTGGAAGACCACCTGCGCAGCGCCCTGACCGGCCAGGTCGAGCACCTGTTGCAGGCCGTCGGTTTCAACCTCGCCGGGGACGTTGCCGATGGCAAATGGCTGGAGAGCATTCATTGGGCGGAAGGCAGCCCGCAGAAAATCGTCTTGCACGCAGCGGTTGGCGGCTTGCTCAGCAAGGCCACGGGCGGTGACTTCAGAACCGGTGCGTTGGCCGCAGGGGCCAATGAACTGCTGATCGAACGCCTGTCCGGCGTGATCGGCGAAGACAAGGAGCTGGAGCTGACGGTATCGCAACTCATCGGTGCCGCCACATCCATGGCCACGAAGGGCAATGCGGCCAAGGCAGCAGAGTTGACGAAGAATGCGACGGCCTATAACCGGCAGTTGCACAGTGATGAAGCGAAACTGCTCAAGGAGTTGGCGCAACTCGATCCGGCACGCGCCAGGGAATGGGATGCAGCCGCCTGCGCACTGGTGGCTTGCAGCGAGAGCGTGCCGCCGAGCGACCCTCGCCACGCATCCCTGGTCGCGCTGCAAGCCGAAGGTGCCAAGTATCCGGACTTGCGGGCCAGCCTCGCAGAAAGCGGCCTGTTCAAGTACGCAGGTGGCGAGCGGCTACTCGACGCGATTACCAGGCGGGGCGAGGCACTTCACTACGCAGGGGCTGCGGGTAGCATCATTGGCGGCGCGGTGGGCGCCGTGGCTTCGGGCGTGGCCGGTGCTTCCACCTGCGCCGTGTCAGTGGGCCTGGGCTGTGCTCTGGGGGCGGCCGGTGTCGCGGGCAGTGTTGCGCAATACAGCGACGGCCTCGAACGCCTGAACACGGGCTTCGTCTCCACAGAAGGGCAGCACGTTCTCGACTCGTTCAGGCCGGGCACTCATCCGGGAGACGTGAGTCTCGGCAGCCGCATCGGTGGCTATGTCGTATCGAGCGCAGCGGAGCTGGTGCTTGAGCGTGTTGGAGGCAAAGCGATTGGAGCGGCCGTTCATGCGGTGGATGGAAAGAGGGGTGGGGGGCGTGTAGGATCAGATGGTGCAAAAGGAACTGCTACGGCTGAAGTGCCTGCTACTTCTGCAATCGCTCGTGATGGTTTGAGAAACGATTTAGCCGCGCAAGCAGGAATACCGCGAAGTCTAGATAAGGTTTGGGGCGCTTCAGTCGATGACCTAGCACAAGCATATAAGATGGATGGCGCTACCCTAGTACCCAAACCTGCACTCTCCGGAACTTCCGGCAAGGCTCAAGCTTTTACGGTTGAAGGGCATCCGACTATAAAGGAAGTCCAAGTTCATCCTGGTGGCGGTACGCATGGTGCGCCGTACTATAAATTTACCTACAAGGATGGGGTTGAAGTCAGAGTCATTGATTCTGCTTCTGGATTTAAACCGGGCACCATCACCAGTGCCCAGCAATATTTTGACACTACCGGTAATAGGTTGAGATATGAAGCTGGCCAGTGGAAGTCCTGGGAGTAAAGCAATGTCTATTTATACTCCTGATTTAATGGCAGAGCTGATTCCTGCGAAAGGTGCTGCTGGATTTGAGATTGGCGAAGGCTTTGACTCAATTCTAAAGCGAGTAGGTTTCGTTGAATGGCATGACAAAGATTCCACGCTAGATGAAAAGCTTTCCTCAAACACGGGTTGGATTGGGGTGAAGTCGAGATGTGGTTTGCCTGGCGGTGTCCTTGCACGTTGGTCCAGTCACTTATCTATATGAATGATGTAATCTGCCTGGAGTTTGAGGAGAGCTTGAGGCTGTATAGGGTAGATGTTGGGAAGGGATATGGCGGTAGTTTCTTTGGGGTAAGGCCGGGAGATGATCTGCGAAGTCTAGAGGGGGCGGGGTTTGGTATTTTATTTAATGATATGGATGATGATTTTCTTCTTGTGAAAGATGAAAGCATATTGGCGGGGATTAGCTTATTAACGGATTACCGGGCTTCTTTAAAGGATGCTCCCGATCAAATCATTCAATACATTTCTATACATGACTGGTCTCTTCGATAAATAGCAAGTAGGGTGGATAACGCTCTGCTTATCCACCGCTCTTTAAAAGCACAACCGAATGCCTCGGCAGGCCACTATTGACCCCTGATCGTGCTCTTGCCGTTATTCAAATTGTTCATTTGGGACGGTGATTATCTCGCCCTGGCGCAAGGTCAGGGAGCTGCACGACAGCGTCAAGCACAAGCACTCGAGGTTGAGTGGTGCCGCGGCGATCGTCATCGCCATCGTGGTGACGTACTTCACTGCCGGGGCGGCCAGTGGAGTGGCCGGCAGCGTGGGGTCATCAGCAGCCGGTGCCGCCAGCAAGTAGGGTGGATAACGCTCTGCTTATCCACCGCTCTTTAAAAGCACAACTGAATGCATCAGCAGGCCACTATTGACCCCTGATCATGCTCTTGCCGTTATTCAAATTGTTCATTTGGGACGGTGATTATCTCGCCCTGGCGCAAGGTCAGGGAGCTGCACGACAGCTTCAAGCACAGCCAGTCAGGGTTGGGCGTCGCGGCGCAACTGATCATCGCGATCCTGATGTCAGCCGTGGTGGGCCCGATGGCCATGGGTGCCATGGGCGGTGCGGCTACCAGCGCGGCAGCCACCAGCCTGGCCACCACCGGAGCGATCAGCACCATCAACAACAAAGGCAACCTCGGGGCGGTGGCCAGGGACGTCACGTCCAAGGATGCCATCAAAGGCTACGCCATCAGCGGCATCACCGCTGGCCTGACCTCAGGGCTGTATGACGGCTGGACGGGTACCGAAACGGCGTCCAACACGGTTGCTGCAAACACCGGCGCCCTGACCAACAGCGACACGGTTGCCACGACCGAGGGCCTGTCCACCTGGAGTGGCATCGGCCAGTTCGCCGCCAACCAGGCGTTGCAGAACACCACCTCTGCGGCGCTCGGCAAACTGCTGGGGCAGGGCGACAGCTTCAGCGATGCGCTGCAACGCACCCTGGCCAACACCTTCATGGCGGCGGGCTTTAACTGGGTGGGTGACGTCAGCCATGGCCAGCTCGACAACGGCAGCCTGACCAAGGCCGGCCTGCACGCGCTGATGGGCGGGCTGGCCGCCGAAGCCATGGGCGGCGACTTCAAGACCGGCGCACTGGCAGCGGGTGTGAACGAGCTGGTGGTCGCCAAACTCGATGCCCAGTACAAGAAAATGGGCGTGGAAGACCGCAAGAACCTGCTGCACATGAGCTCGCAGGTACTCGGCGTGCTGACTGCAAGCCTGCAAGGCGGGAAGGAAATGCTACAGCCGCTGACAATGCTGCACATAACGCGGCAAGTTTCGCTCAGCTAAAGCTTGATCTTAAGACAACAGAATCGGCTAACGCTGTTGTTGATAGTCTTCGTGCTACGGGGCAGCTTCCTGCCAACTATGTAAATAAAGCTCAAGCAGCGCGGCAAGGTTGGCAGCCAGGAAAGGCTTTAAATAACAGTGTTCCGGGTGGCCAGATTGGTGGAGATATTTTCCATAATACGACGAATGTACTACCGTCGAGCCCAGGTAGAGCGTGGTTTGAAGCTGACATTGGCTTGAGTGCCACCATGTCTCGTAGCAATCAGCCTGGCACGAGACTGCTGTATTCGAACGATGGTCTGCTTTATATAACCACGGATCACTATAAAACCGTCTCTCCTATTGGATCATGGAAGTAGGGAGTATGGATATTACGATTGATGGCTGTAGAGTCGTTACAGAGCAGGATTTCCATCGTCAGTTGGCGGTGGTTTTGGGTGTCCAAGATTTCTACGGATATAACATGGATGCACTATGGGACTTACTCAGTGCAAGTGTTGAGAGGCCGTTGCTCTTAATCTGGAAAGATCATGACTATTCCAGAAGAAATATTCCTCACGAATTTAATGGGATTGTAGAGATGTTGGAGAGGGTGAAGCAGCAGGATGAGGGCTTCGGATGGGAAGATAAGTTCTCTTATGTTCTTGATTAGCCTCAAATGGAAATTCCCGGCAGCTTGGGCAGCAAGTAGGGTGGATAACGCTCTGCTTATCCACCGCTCTTTAAAAGCACAACTGAATGCATCAGCAGGCCACTATTGACCCCTGATCGTGCTCTTGCCGTTATTCAAATTGTTCATTTGGGACGGTGATTATCTCGCCCTGGCGCAAGGTCAGGGAGCTGCACGACAGCTTCAAGCACAGCCAGTCAGGGTTGGGCGTCGCGGCGCAACTGATCATCGCGATCCTGATGTCAGCCGTGGTGGGCCCGATGGCCATGGGTGCCATGGGCGGTGCGGCTACCAGCGCGGCAGCCACCAGCCTGGCCACCACCGGAGCGATCAGCACCATCAACAACAAAGGCAACCTCGGGGCGGTGGCCAGGGACGTCACGTCCAAGGATGCCATCAAAGGCTACGCCATCAGCGGCATCACCGCCGGCCTGACCTCAGGGCTGTATGACGGCTGGACGGGTACCGAAACGGCGTCTCATGCAACAACCACGACAACGAACACCGGCGCCCTGACCAACAGCGCCACGGTTGCCACGACCGACGGTCTGTCCACCTGGAGTGGCATCGGCCAGTTCGCCGCCAACCAGGCGTTGCAGAACACCACCTCTGCGGCGCTCGGCAAACTGCTGGGGCAGGGCGACAGCTTCAGCGATGCGCTGCAACGCACCCTGGCCAACACCTTCATGGCGGCGGGCTTCAACTGGGTGGGTGACGTCAGCCATGGCCAGTTGGACAACGGCAGCCTGACCAAGGCCGGCCTGCACGCGGTGATGGGCGGGCTGGCCGCCGAAGCCATGGGCGGCGACTTCAAGACCGGCGCACTGGCAGCGGGTGTGAACGAGCTGGTGGTCGCCGAACTCGATGCCCAGTACAAGAAAATGGGCGTGGAAGACCGCAAGAACCTGTTGCACATGAGCTCGCAGGTACTCGGCGTAGTCACGGCAAGCCTGCAAGGCGGGGATGCCAAGGCCATGCAGGTGGGCGCGGCGGTGGCAGGTGGTGCGACGGCGTATAACTACCTACAGCATCAGGAGCCTGAGCAGCTTGCCAAAGCGCTTGTTGAGTGCCGGGGCGCATCGAATCCAGCAGAGTGTCGCGCTGAGGTTCAAGGTCATTACTGGGCGCTCAGCGATTCACGTCACGGCAGCAAAATCTACAGATGCGTCGAGCATGGGGTGCAAGCTTGCAGTCAGCAACTGATAGACGCGCTTGGAGGATCAGCATCCCTCGATGGGCTGGTTCAGCAGACTCGCTTTACCGACGAAGAGCGGAATATCCTGCTCGACTTCCAAAGCCGTAATTATGATGATGACTTCACTGCTCGCGTGGCTGAAATGCAGGCGGTGGGGGCGATTGCAACCTCAGTGATAATCCCGGCAGGGGCCGTGTTACGGCGGCCGCCAGGGACTACTGAGAATATTCCAAAAGCAACTGGAACAGCGGGAGCCGCGAATGATACGGTCAAAGCTTTACCAGGGCCAAAACAAATAGAGGCATCTTGGAGTGCGAGCACGTACAACAAAGGTGGCTTGATGACTGGTATTGAGCACGTATTCTATCGCCATGGGCCAGATTCAGGCTTCTCGAACGTTAGTAAGTTTTCTCAGGGAACATCTCTTAAGGATGTCTCCAACTATGTAGACAGCGCGCTGAGATATGGGAAGGTATCTCCCAATGGCCCTGGCGGTTATGTTATTGAGTACAACGCAGGAAAGGTCATAGGGACTAACTCCACGGGCGCCTTAACCTCCACAATTAAGGTCAATATTCGTGATGGGGTGATTCAGACGGCGTTCCCGCTCTAATTAGGGAGGTAATCATGACTAGCGGTGGTTCTCTAATGGAAAAATTTATTGCTCAGGAGCTTAATGCTAGTGTGCGCTTTGTTTTAAATGAGGCGCTTGATGAAAGGGCTCATTCGGATAGTGTTTTAATCAGGGAGTTTGAGTTTAATTGTTTTGATGTTGTTCTTGATTTCGAGAGAGGGGTGGTTAAGTTGCAGGATGTCCTTTCTTCCGGCTTTGAAAGCTCTACTGAGTTTCCATTGTCAGAGTTTATCTCTGTATGTGGCTTGGAATTATTGTAATCATAGCAAGTAGGGCGGGCAATGCCCTGCCTATTCATCGCTCTTTAAAGTCATCATTTAATTCATGGGCCGATCACGACTGAAACACCTGTGATTGTGACCTGCTCTTCATTCCTAGGCATGCCAACAACCGGCAGTTGCACAGTGATGAAGCGAAGCTGCTCAAGGAGTTGGCGCAACTCGATCCGGCACGCGCCAGGGAATGGGATGCAGCCGCCTGTGCACTGGTGGCTTGCAGTGAGGGCGTGCCGCCGAGCGACCCTCGCCACGCATCCCCGGTCGCGCTGCAAGCCGAAGGTGCCAAGTATCCGGACTTGCGGGCCAGCCTCGCAGAAAGCGGCCTGTTCAAGTACGCAGGTGGCGAGCGGCTACTCGACGCGATTACCAGGCGGGGCGAGGCACTTCACTACGCAGGGGCTGCGGGTAGCATCATTGGCGGCGCGGTGGGCGCCGTGGCTTCGGGCGTGGCCGGTGCTTCCACCTGCGCCGTGTCAGTGGGCCTGGGCTGTGCTCTGGGGGCGGCCGGTGTCGCGGGCAGTGTTGCGCAATACAGCGACGGCCTCGAACGCCTGAACACGGGCTTCGTCTCCACAGAAGGGCAGCACGTTCTCGACTCGTTCAGGCCGGGCACTCATCCGGGAGACGTGAGTCTCGGCAGCCGCATCGGTGGCTATGTCGTATCGAGCGCAGCGGAACTGGTGCTTGAGCGGGTTGGGGGCAAAGCGATTGGAGCGGCCGTTCATGCGGTGGATGGAAAGAGGGGTGGAACTACTGGCAAAGTAACGGATGGGCTCATTCCGCCGGGGATGGAACGTCCGTTCCGTCCAGTCAATCCAGAGTTTCCACCAAACACGGCTGTTGTAGATGCGATGAAAAGTCCCCAAATTAAAGGTATGACAGTTTGCCAAGGAGCAGACTGCTCGGAGATTGCAAGTAAGCTCCTTAGTGCGGCGGCTGGTAAAGGGAAGGTCATTGAGGTTAGGCCGAAGCAGCCCGGTAACTTAACCCTTTTTGAAAATGGAGCGAAGGAGCCAGGACAGTTCTACCATCAGGTATATACGGATGGCCGCTATGTATATGACCCTCGCCTGTCATCTAATCCGATTCCGAAGGGTGACTGGGAGCAGCATATTAAGGGCATGAACCCCGAAGGCGTGACCATCTCAGATAAGTTGAAGGGGCTGTAATGACTATTAGAAAAATTACAGCGCCTGAAGGAGGTTTACTGAATCTCCTGTATGAGATCAGCCCTCTGGAGTGGAGGAAATACCAACAGCGATACCCGGAGCTTTGGGTTGGCGACCATTTTGAGAGGGTAGATCGTAGTGAGTGTCCGCCATATATTTCATTCAGGTTTGAAGATGATCATGAGGTAGCCATAGAGAGGCTGAGGCAGGCAATAGAAAGCTACTCTGGAAAGATTTTGTGGGTGTTGGGTGAACATAAGCGAGATGGTCTGTCTGGGACAAACTGGACAATAGGGCCAAGCCGATTATGGGAGGTGAAAGAGCAGGCATTAAAACTGGGTTTGACCCCGGATCAATACCTTGCTCAATACGAGCCAGAGTTTGGCCCGGTTGCTTATGACGACTTGGAAGGCCTAACCAAGCACATTCGACAGGCCTTCCCTGACGTACCGAGCAGCAAGTAGGGTGGAAACGCTCTGCTTATCCACCGCTCTTTAAAAGCACAACTGAATGCATCAGCAGGCCACTATTGACCCCTGATCATGCTCTTGCCGTTATTCAAATTGTTCATTTGGGACGGTGATTATCTCGCCCTGGCGCAAGGTCAGGGAGCTGCATGACAGCTTCAAGCACAGCCAGTCTGGGTTGGGCGTCGCGGCGCAACTGATCATCGCGATCGTGATGTCAGCCGTGGTGGGCCCGATGTCCATGGGTGCCATGGGCGGCGCTGCTACCAGCGCGGCAGCTACCAGTCTGGCCACCACCGGAGCGATCAGCACCATCAACAACAAAGGCAACCTCGGGGCGGTCGCCAGGGACGTCACGTCCAAGGATGCCATCAAGGGCTACGCCATCAGCGGCATCACCGTCGGCCTGACCTCAGGGCAGTATGACGGCTGGACGGGTACCGAAACGGCGTCTCATACAGCAACCAGGACAGCGAACACTGGCGCCCTGACCAACAGCGCCACGGTTGCCACGACCGAGGGCCTGTCCACCTGGAGTGGCATCGGCCAGTTCGCCGCCAACCAGGCGTTGCAGCAAGTAGGGGGGATAACGCCTCGCTTATCCCCGCTCTTTAAAAGCACAACCGAATGCATCGGCAGATCACGTCGATGGCCTGCCTGCGAAGCTGATGTCTATCAGTTCGTGCCAGCAGCCATGCAAGACACTACCTCTGAGGCACTGGAATACTTTGCTTTGGGGGCTCTATGCAAGGCCGGCTAATGGGAGTCCTCATTTTCGCTCCCTCCCTTTTCTCGGATGGATAGCATGTTCGCGATTTTTCCGAGTGCATGTGAGCGTCCTGGGAACCAGGATCCCACCTGTGAAAATCATTGGCTACCCGTCAGGGTTGGTGAAAACTCTCCCCTGAATGCGGTTTGTTCCTTTCTCTCTGATCGACCTCTTATTGATTCCGTGTTCAGCATTTGTTCAGGGATTGGATTCTATTGTTGGCTGGCATCTGTGGTGAAAAGTTGCTATCCAGCGCTTTTCAAGCAAGCTCCAAACTTTCCCGGAAATCTACTGCATGCGGGTGGGGCGGGTTTATTTTTCGAGTGGTTGTGTGTGTAAAAATAAATCCGTCCTTTTTATTTCCGGTGACTGCTCAGCTAGGAAATATGGCCAGACGATGCATGCTTCCCCAGCGTTTGCAAGTGCCTGACCTCGTGAGTGGCATAAAGCTGCTGCTCCCGGTGTTGGAGCTGTATTGGAGGATTGACTGGTTTTCAAATTGAGTCAGTTAATTTAAAGGGTTGAGGGCTGATATTCATTGATTTACGTTGAATCTACCGGTCAGGGATGAAATTCGGAGAGAGGAGGTATGTCTCCGACTGTGTTGCAACAGCGCATAGTGCAAGGAGCGGGTATTTCCGTAAATTCCTGGCCAATCTGTTGCAGTGTGCTAGAGATGGGCAGGTTTCGGTAGGAAGCGTAGATCAGCAAGCAAGGCAAGTTGTTCTGGTTTTACGGGATGACGCCTTATGTATCAGAATCATTTTTCTGCATCTGACCAGGATTTTTCGTGGGGGCGTTTTGTGGATGAGATATCTTGGGAGGAACTTGATCCGATTACGGACGAGCCGCTACTTGAGCCGGCAAAGGTTGATAAGATTGGTTTGCTTCCAGGAGGGATAAGTGCCTTGAGCTTCCACATGCCTGGCTATGTTTTCCTGATGAATATTACATCTGATATCTACGCTGCTTTTTTTCATGGCAATGAAGGAAGGGAGACGGATTCATCTTCTGACTGATGTTGCGCGCCAATATCACGTTCACGTTATAGCCGGTTCAGCTTTTCGAGGAACTGTAATGTCCAGCGGAAGGAGATATCGATGTTTCACATATCATCTGGATGGGCGCATCTGACACCGACGTTTCTCCTGTGTTGTCTCTGTCTGGTTGCCAACGCCCAGATCCCCAGTGATCAGGAGTTCATCCGTGAGCGCCAGGAGCACCTGCTGCAGGAGCAGCAACAGCGCCTTGACGATCTGCAACGCTTGCCGGGTGATGAGGCTGACGAGCGTGCTTCCACGATACCCGAGGATAACCGTTGCTTTGCTATCGAACTCATCGAGCTGGAGGGGGCTTCGCTGCTTTCCGATGCCGATCGCGCTCGGGTTCTTGTCCCTTTCACCGGGCGCTGCCTGGGGCTGGCTCAGTTGGATGAGCTGCTCGAGGCGGTCTCCGAGCATTACATCGGGCGTGGCCATATAACCACCCGGGCCTATTTGGCCCCGCAGGATCTCGGATCAGGCACGCTGCGGGTCATCGTGATCGAAGGGCGGTTGGAGGGGCTGGACGGTTCTATCATGGCCAGCGACCTGGAGCTGGCCATGGCCTTTCCAGGCGTGACGGGCGAGGTGCTTGATTTGCGCGAGCTGGAGCAGATGGTCGATACATTCAACCGACTGCCTTCGCGTTCGGTTCGGTTGGAGTTGCTGCCGGGGGAGCAGGTAGGTAGCACTCGTCTGAGTTTGCAGGGTGAGCGCAGCAAACCATGGAAAGTCAGTCTCGGTCGTCACAATGAGGGGCAGAGCAGTTCCGGTGAGCAACAGTGGTCGCTGGGCATTTCATGGGATAGTCCGCTGGGGCTTGCCGATCATCTCGGTCTGCGCACCAGTCGCGATGGCGTCAGCGACAGGTACCGCGATTCGCGCAGTCATGGCCTGCACTATGGCCTGCCATATGGTTGGTGGCGACTGGACTACAGCTACAGCTACAGTCGATATCGCACTCTGGGCCGCATCAACGATTTCAGTTTCAAGCGCCATGGTGATAACCAGCACCACGGCTTGCGGGTCGAGCGTGTGCTGCACCGTGACGCCATGGGCAAGACAGCGCTCAACCTGGGCATCAGTCACTTGCGCTCGCACAACTATCTGCTTGGTCGTCTGCTCAGAGGGGCCAGCCATCGGCTCAGTGAGGCGCATCTGGGCTTCAATCATGGCCGGCGTCTCGGCGCCGCCTTCGTCAATCTGGACGCTGGCTGGCAGCGCGGTATGGGTCTGTTCGACGCTCAGGCCGATCATGGTTCCGGATCGGATGCTCCCCGGGCTCGTTATGACAAATACAGCCTGACCCTGAGTTACCTGCAGCCGATGAGCTTCTGGAGCCGACACCTGAGTTTCGAAAGCCTGGCCACCGGGCAGAAGAGCAATGATGTACTGCATGGCCCGCAACGTATCAGCATCGGTGCTCTCAGTTCGGTTCGCGGGTTCAAGCAATACTCGTTGTCGGGTGACGAGGGTGGCTACTGGCGCAACCAACTGCTCTGGACGCAGCCGGTCGCTGCGCCGCTGATTCAGCCGCAGATATCTCAATATGGTGTTTCACTGGCTTATGACGTCGGCGCGATTCGGCACAGCCGCTACAACGGTGGGGCCAGTGGTCGTCTGAGTGGGCATGCTCTGGAGCTCAGTGCCCGTGGCGAAAACCTGTCAGTCGGAGTGACGCTTGCTCATTCCCTGAAACGACCCAGCGCAATTTCGCAAAGCGAGAGGCCGCTGCACTTCAGGTTGGAGATGTTTTTCTGAATCAGCGGGGCGAGGGTGGGTGAGGTGATCATGCCGCAATACGTCGGGGCAGCGCCAATAAAAAAGGGATGCCGAAGCATCCCTTTTTCATTGGCCTTGTCGATCAGACTTGCGGTTTGGCAGTGTCTTGATCCTGTTGCGTTTGCTCGTCGACCGACGTGACGATCACATCGGCTTGCTCGGCTTGCTCGGCTTGCTCGGCTTGAGGCTCGACCGCGGTCTGGGGTTGCGCTTCCTGGCTTTCCGCTTCGGCGCTGACTTCGACAGCAGGTGCCGGCTCCGCTACCGATGTCTCGGCTACCACGACAGCCGGTGCAGCCTTGGCAGCTTCTTCGGCTTCACGAGCCAGGCGTTCCTGCTCGCGCTTGCGGCGACGAACTTCGCGCGGATCGTTCGGGGCGCGACCATTGCTGGCTGCTGGTGTGGCGGGGGCTTGCGGCTCGCTCTCGCTGATGACCGTTGCCGGTGCTGTCTCGACAACCGGAGCCGCATCGACGACTGGCGTGGCGGTGACTTCGACTGCCGGTTGTTCGACAACCGCCGTTTCGGCGATTGGCGCCTCAATGGCCGGTGCTTGGATCACCTGTGTTTCGCTGGCCACTTCGGCGGGTGCTTGAGCTGCCTGCTCGGGTGCGGTTTCGGCCATCGGGGTCGTTTCAACTGCCTGTTCGATCTGTGGCAGGGCTTCGATCACTGCATCGGCGCGCTCGGCGATGACTTGAGCTGGGGCTTCTTCAGTGACCGGGGCGGTCTGCTCGGCTTCGGTTTCGGCGATCACGGCGGCAGCGGTGGCGGCTGCTGCGATGCTGGCGGTGGCTACCGGCTCGTTGGCAGTTTCTTCGCTGCCTTCGATCAGGTTGCCATCGGCATCACGCTGACGCTCACGACGGTTGCTACGGCGGCGCTGACCACGGGAGCGACGACGCGGACGCTCACCATCGGCGCCTTCCTGCTCGTCATCCTGCAGTTGCTCTTCGTTCGGCAGTGCTTCTTCCTGTTCGCCGCGCGGCTGACGCTCCTCGCGTGGCGGACGCTGACGCTCCTGGCGCTCGCCACGAGGCTGACGCTCGGCGCGTTCTTCGCGCTGCTCATTATCCGCATCCAGCGGCTCGCGCAGTTCGCGCACGCGCTCTTCGCGCGGTGCGCGTTCTTCACGCGGTTTGCGCTCGCGACGATTTTCCTGACCTTCACGCGGTTCGCGTGGGGCGCGTTCTTCACGCGGCTGACGCTCTTCACGTGGCAGGCGTTCTTCGCGAGGCTGACGCTCTTCACGAGCCTGGCGTTCTTCACGCGGTGCGCGTTCTTCGCGCGGTTTGCGCTCTTCGTCGCGACGACCGCCACGGTTGCGGCTTTGCTGACGACCGTTGCGGCGCTCTTCGCGCGGCGGACGCTCGTTGCTCTTCTTCTCGACGACGGCAGGTTTGGTTTCTTCTTCCTTGCTGGCGAACAGGCTGACCAGAGACTTGACCAGGCCCTTGAACAGGCTCGGCTCCGGCGCCTTGGTCGGGGCCAGCGGTGCCTGAGGCTCGGCAGCGACCGGTGCACTGCTGCGCGGCGCGGCCTTGATCGCGGCTTCCTGGCGAACCAGAGTGCGGGTGGCGGCTGCCGGATGGGCGGCTTCTTCGGTTTCCGTCGTGGCGGCGATTTCGTAGCTGGTCTGGCTGCTCAGGGCTTCCGGGCTGTCATCACGCAGACGCTGTACTTCGAAATGCGGGGTTTCCAAGTGATCGTTCGGCAGGATCACGATGCGTGCGCGGGTGCGCAGTTCGATCTTGGTGATCGAGTTGCGCTTTTCGTTGAGCAGGAAGGCGGCGACCGGGATCGGTACCTGGGCACGGACTTCGGCAGTACGATCCTTCAGCGCTTCTTCTTCGATCAGGCGCAGGATGGCCAGCGACAGGGACTCCACGTCACGGATGATGCCCTGGCCGTTGCAACGGGGGCAGACGATGCCACTGGTCTCGCCCAGAGATGGACGCAGGCGCTGACGGGACATTTCCAGCAGACCGAAGCGCGAGATACGACCGACCTGTACGCGGGCGCGGTCGGCTTCCAGCGCTTCGCGTACTTTCTCTTCGACGGCGCGCTGGTTCTTGGCAGGGGTCATGTCGATAAAGTCGATGACGATCAGGCCGCCGATGTCGCGCAGGCGCAGCTGGCGGGCGATTTCCTCGGCCGCTTCCAGGTTGGTCTGCAGGGCGGTTTCCTCGATGTCGCTGCCCTTGGTGGCGCGCGCCGAGTTGATGTCGATGGACACCAGGGCTTCGGTCGGATCGATCACGATGGAGCCACCGGACGGCAGCTTCACTTCACGCTGGAAAGCGGTTTCGATCTGGCTTTCGATCTGGAAACGGTTGAACAGCGGTACGCTGTCTTCGTACAGCTTGATCTTGCTGGCGTACTGCGGCATGACCTGCTGGATGAAGGAGAGGGCTTCTTCCTGGGCTTCGACGCTGTCGACCAGTACTTCGCCGATGTCCTGACGCAGGTAGTCGCGAATGGCGCGGATGATGACATTGGATTCCTGATAGATCAGGAAGGGGGCGGAGCGGCTGGTGGAGGCGTCCTTGATGGCGCTCCACAGTTGCAGCAGGTAGTCGAGATCCCACTGCATTTCTTCGCTGGAGCGGCCCAGGCCCGCGGTACGGACGATCAGGCCCATGTCGGCCGGTGCGTTGAGGCCGTTCAGCGCTTCGCGCAGTTCGTTGCGCTCTTCGCCTTCGATGCGACGGGAGATGCCGCCTGCACGCGGGTTGTTCGGCATCAGCACCAGGTAACGACCGGCCAGGCTGATGAAGGTGGTGAGAGCAGCGCCCTTGTTGCCGCGCTCTTCTTTCTCGACCTGGACGATGACTTCCTGGCCTTCCCTGAGCACGTCCTTGATGTTGACGCGTCCGCCTTCGGGGGATTTGGAGAAGTACTCGCGGGAGATTTCTTTGAGGGGGAGGAAACCGTGACGCTCGGAGCCGAAATCGACGAAGGCGGCCTCAAGGCTGGGTTCGACGCGGGTGATGCGGCCTTTGTAGATGTTGGCCTTCTTCTGTTCGCGGGCACCGGATTCGATGTCCAGATCGTAGAGTTTTTGGCCGTCTACCAGGGCAACACGCAACTCTTCAGGCTGAGTCGCGTTAATTAGCATTCTTTTCATGTGGTACCAATGGATTCCGGGCTACCGGAAGCCACGTTAGGCACACACGACTCTCAGGGTCGGTGTCAGGCGCGTCAGAAACGGTCGTAAATCGTTCCACTGTCGAGCGACGGCCAGTCATCAGAGGTGGCGGTCGCGACGGACGTCTCCTGCTTGCTGTGGTGACAGAAAGCACTCAGTCAGGAGGAGGAATCAACTGAAGGTCGCGGACGAGATGAGGCGTCTTTGATCAAGCCAGGGGCTACGCAGGCCGACAGTTGTACATCTCCACCCTACACGTATCGCTGAAAATCGGGTGCCGCGCGCGGATTCCGCAGCGGTTGTCATTTATCGCGACCGCCTTGTCAGGGCGAATCGCGCATCATACTCAAGGCGTTATTTCCGAACTCTTCGTGACCACTTTGCGGCCTTTCTAACTCCGAAGACTCCGTCGGACGGCCTCACGTCCAGGAAGGGTTGCGCGGGCAGGGGATGGCAAGGTTGGCGATCATCCGCAGGCCAGGCCGCTTTTGGCGGCGTTCGCGACTATATCAGTAATGATTAAGTGCTTCAATTCCATAAAAAATTGTTATGATTGCGCGATGACTACTCCTGCCTCTCCAACCTCCGGCGTTCAGCTGATCGAGGTTGCACCGGAACTCGCCGGCCAACGTATCGACAATTTTCTTCGGACGCAGCTCAAGGGTGTGCCCAAGACCCTGATCTATCGCATCTTGCGCAAGGGCGAGGTGCGCGTGAACAAGGGGCGCATCAAGCCCGAATACAAGCTGCAGGCGGGCGATGTGGTGCGCGTGCCGCCGCTGCGTCTGGCCGAGCGTGATGAGCCCGAGCCGCTGGCTCAGGGGCTGCTCGAACGCCTCGAGGCAGCCATCGTCTACGAGGACAAGGCGCTGATCGTGCTGAACAAGCCGGCAGGTATCGCCGTACATGGTGGCAGCGGCCTCAACTACGGCGTGATCGAGGCGTTTCGCCAACTGCGTCCCGACGCCAAGGATCTGGAGCTGGTGCATCGGCTGGATCGCGACACTTCCGGACTCCTTATGATCGCCAAGAAGCGCAGCATGCTGCGTCATCTGCACGAGGCGCTGCGCGGCGATGGTGTCGACAAGCGCTACATGGCGCTGGTGCGTGGTCACTGGGCTACCGCCAGGAAGCAGGTCAATGCGCCGCTGCAGAAGAGCAACCTGCGCTCTGGCGAACGCATGGTCGAGGTCGACAGCGAAGGCAAGGAAGCGCTGACGCTGTTCCGTGTACTGCGTCGTTTCGGTGAGTTCGCCACGCTGGTGGAGGCCCGGCCGGTGACTGGGCGTACCCATCAGATCCGTGTGCATGCCAAGCATGCCGGGCACTCCATTGCCGGTGACTCCAAGTATGGTGATGACGATTTCACCCGCGAGATTCGCGATCTGGGCGGCAAGCGCCTGTTCCTGCATGCCTACGAGCTGGTCGTGCCGCTGCCCGATGGGGGTGAGCTGCGCCTCGAGGCGCCGGTGGATGAGATGTGGGCGCGTACCCTGGAGCGTCTGAGTGCCTGATTATCAACTGCTGATCTTCGATTGGGATGGCACGCTGGTGGACTCCATCGGTCGGATCGTCGAGGCCATGCACCGTGCCGCGGATGTTGGGCAGTTGCGGCGTTGCAGTGATGCCGAGGTGCGCGGCATCATCGGACTGGAGCTGGGGCATGCCATCCAGACCCTTTACCCGGAACTCCACGAGTCCAGCCGAATCGAAGCCATCCGTCGTGCCTACAGCGAGCAGTACCTGCTGCTGGAGCGTGAGCCGTCACCGCTTTTCGAGGGGGTGAAGGAGTCGCTCGAGGCGTTTCGCGAGCAGGGCTATCGATTGGCGGTTGCCACCGGCAAGGGGCGCAATGGCTTGCAGCGCGTACTGGCGGACAAGGGATGGCTGGAGTACTTCGATATCACCCGTTGTGCCGATGAAACGGCCGGCAAGCCTGATCCGAGCATGTTGCACGAGATTCTGGCGCACTGCGGTGTCGCGTCCGAGCGGGCGCTGATGGTGGGGGATTCGACTTTCGATCTGCTGATGGCGCGCAATGCCGGCATGGATAGTGTCGCTGTCGGTTATGGGGCTCAGCCGCTATCGGTGCTGCGCGAATGCGGCCCGCGTCTGGCTATCGAACAATTCAATGAACTGCGTGCGTGGCTGGAGGGTTTTCCGCTGCGGCGTGAAGCAGAGGTGAGTGAACATGTCGGATGAGTGGAAGTCATCGGCCTCTTCCCAGGGCGAGGATGCCAGGAGTTGGAAGCTGCTGGAAAAGGCCTTGCTGTCCAGTGTGCAGGAGCAGCGGCGCTCGCGGCGCTGGGGGATTTTCTTCAAGTTCCTGACCTTCATCTATCTGTTCGGCGCGCTGGTGGTGTTCCTGCCGATTCTGGATCTCAAGAGCACCTCGAGCAGTCAGGGGCATACGGCCCTGATCGAGATTCGCGGGATGATCGCAGATCGTGAGGAGGCCAGTGCCGACAAGGTGGTGGGCAGCCTGCGTGCGGCCTTCGAGGATGCCGGTACCAAGGGTGTGATCCTGCGTATCAACAGCCCGGGTGGCAGCCCGGTGCAGTCTGGCTACATCTATGACGAGATTCGTCGTCTGCGTGGTGAGTACCCGCAGACCAAGGTGTACGCGGTGATCTCCGATCTGGGGGCGTCCGGTGCCTACTACATTGCCAGTGCGGCAGATGAAATCTATGCCGACAAGGCCAGTCTGGTCGGCTCCATCGGAGTGACTGCGGCCAGTTTCGGTTTCGTCGAGACGATGGAGAAGCTGGGTGTCGAGCGTCGTGTGTACACATCGGGTGAGCACAAGGCCTTCCTCGATCCCTTCCAGCCGCAGAAGGACGAGGAAACACGTTTCTGGAAGACCGTTCTCGATACCACGCATCGTCAGTTCATCGACAGCGTGAAGAAAGGGCGCGGTGACCGGCTCAAGGCAGACGAGCATCCCGAGCTGTTCTCCGGTCTGGTCTGGTCGGGTGAGCAGGCGCTGCAACTGGGGCTGGTCGATGCGCTGGGCAGTGCCAGCTACGTGGCGCGTGAGGTGATCGGCGAGAAGGAGTTGGTCGACTACACCGTGCGTGATACGCCGTTCGACCGTTTCGCCAAGCGCCTGGGAACCAGTGTTGCGGATCGGATCGCGCTGTGGATGGGCTTTCAGGGGCCGACACTGCGCTGAGGTTGCGTCCTCGTTGATCTGTTCACTGGTTTAGGGCGTGCTGCGCGCACCGAGGCTCTTGTCGTCAGTGGCGCGCATGGCATCCTCTACGGGATGTCGATGCCTTCGTTGATCAGCATGTCCACCAGGCGAATCAGCGGCAGGCCGACCAGGCTGGTGCTGTCTTCGCCTTCGGTGCTGCGGAACAGGCTGATGCCCAGTCCTTCGGATTTGAAGCTGCCGGCGCAGTCGAATGGCTGTTCGCGCTCCAGGTAGCGTGCGATCTGTGCATCGCTGAGCGAGCGGAAGTGCACGGTAAAGGGTATGCAGCCGACCTGGCAGTGACCGCTCTGGCTATTCAGCAGTGCCAGGCCGGTCAGGAATGTCACGCTGCTGCCGCTGGCGGCGCGCAATTGCTTCTGCGCTCGCGGCAGGTCATGGGGTTTGCCGAGGATCTGTCCGTCGTCGAGTACTGCAACCTGATCCGAGCCGATGATCAGGTGCTCGGTGTATTGTCCCGCCAGTGCGCGAGCCTTCTGTTCGGCCAGGCGCCTGACCAGGTCGATGGCGGCTTCGCCCTCGCGGCGGGTCTCGTCGATGCTCGGTGACCGCCAGGTGAAAGGCAGTTGCAGGCGTTCGAGCAGTTCGCGGCGATAGGGCGAGCTGGAGGCGAGCAGCAGTGCGGGCATGATCTCTTCCTTATATATGAAGGGGCGGCAAATTCTACTGGCCTCCACCTGGCAGCAACAGGCTGAATTTCCTTTGACACAAGCAGGGTGCATCCCTAGAATGCTGCGCCTATGTTGAATGGGCCGATTCCACCTCACGTTGATCCGCGCAAGCTCGCCGACCGCGAAGCTACCCTCGAAGGGCAGCTCGAACTGGCCAGCCTGCCGCGTCTCTGCGACCCGCTTGCCGATACGGCCGGTGTGGTGCAGGCGAAATTTCATTTCGAGCGTGACGAGCAGAAAACTGTGGTCATCCGCAGTGAGCTCGAGGTTGAGGTCAAAATGGTCTGCCAGCGTTGTCTGGAGCTGGTCGCGCTACCCATCCGCAGCGAGTGTGAATACGCGGTGGTTCGGGTTGGAGCGAACACTCAGTCCTTGCCGAAGGGCTACGACGTGCTGGAAGTGGGTGAAGAGCCGCTGGAGCTGCTCGGTCTGGTCGAGGATGAATTGCTCCTTGCCTTGCCGATCGTTCCCGCTCATGCCCCAGGTGATTGCCAGCAGCCGGACGGTCTCGATGAGCCCGAGCCGGGCGAGGACGAGGTATCGCGGTTCAACCCGTTCAGTGTATTGGCGCAGTTAAAGCGTGACCCAAACGTTTAGGAGTTAATGAGTTATGGCTGTTCAGCAGAACAAAAAATCCCGTTCCGCCCGCGACATGCGTCGTTCGCACGATGCCCTCGAGGCCAATGCCCTGTCCGTGGAGAAGAGCACCGGTGAAGTTCACCTGCGCCACCACGTTTCTCCGGAAGGCGTATACCGCGGTCGCAAAGTGATCGACAAGGGCGCTGACGAGTAATCCTTGTCCGCCTCGATCATCGCGATTGATGCAATGGGTGGGGACTTCGATCCCCACTGCATTGTTCCGGCCTGCATTTCTGCACTGGCCGAGTTCCCCTCGCTGCATCTGGCCCTCGTCGGTCAAGCTCCCCTCATCGAAGAACAGCTCGCTCGTCATCCGGGCGTCGACCGCGCACGTCTGCAGGTTCATCACGCCAGTGAAGTGATTGCCATGGACGAACGCCCGGCCCAGGCATTGCGTGGCAAGCCCGATGCATCGATGCGCGTGGCGTTGGAAATGGTGCGTCAGCGCCAGGCTCACGCGTGCGTCAGTGCCGGCAATACCGGTGCGTTGATGGCGCTGTCGCGCTATGTGCTGAAGACGCTGCCAGGTATCGACCGGCCGGCCATGGTCAGCCCGGTGCCCACCGAGCTGGGCCACTGCTACCTGCTGGATCTGGGGGCCAACGTCGATTGCAGTGCCGAGCATCTTTACCAGTTCGCGATCATGGGCGCCGTAGCGGCGGAGACGCTTGGTGTGACGCGGCCGCGGGTTGCGCTGCTCAATGTCGGCACCGAAGACATCAAGGGCAATCAGCAGGTCAAGCTCGCCGCCAGCCTGCTGCAGCAGGCCAGGGGGCTGAACTTCATTGGCTACATAGAAGGTGATGGTGTCTATCGCGGTGAGGCCGATGTGGTGGTGTGCGATGGGTTCGTCGGCAACATCCTGCTCAAGTCCAGTGAGGGATTGGCGCGGATGATCACTGGTCGTGTCGAGACGCTGTTCAATGAGGGGCTTTTCGCTCAGGCGGTAGGGGCGCTGGCAATGCCGCTGTTGCGTCGACTCAAGGCCGATCTGGCACCGGCCAGGCACAATGGTGCGAGTTTTCTCGGTCTGCAGGGCATCGTGGTCAAAAGCCATGGTGCGGCGGGGCAGGAGAGTTTCCAGAGTGCCATTCGCTGCGCGCTGCGCGAGGTGCAGGAGAATTTGCCGCAGCGACTGCATGGTCGTCTTGAAGACTTGTTGTTGTAGACTCGTCGCGTTCGTTGGGTTGGGGTGTGCTCGGGAATGTGACCGGGGCACGTGGCCTGCCATCCAACTGTCAGTTTTCTACGCCAGGCTCGCCCTGGTGTGGGTTTTTCGACTCAAGGGACTTATTCATGTCTGCATCCCTCGCATTCGTCTTCCCCGGTCAGGGTTCGCAAGCCCTGGCCATGCTCGCCGATCACGGTGCCCGGCAGAAGCTGGTGCTCGATACCTTCGGCGAGGCCTCCGAGGCTCTCGGCTATGACCTCTGGGCGCTGACCCAGCAGGGGCCGGAAGAGCAACTGAACCAGACCGACAAAACCCAGCCGGCCATCCTTGCCGCGTCCATCGCCCTGTGGCGCCTGTGGCAGGCTGAAAGTGGCGCCAGGCCGGCATTCGTTGCCGGTCATAGCCTGGGTGAGTACTCCGCACTGGTTGCCGCTGGCAGCATTGGTTTTGCCGATGCGGTGAAGCTGGTGGAGCGCCGCGGTCAACTGATGCAGCAGGCCGTACCGGCCGGGCAGGGGGATGGCTGCCATCCTCGGTCTGGAAGATGCCGACGTACTGGCCGCCTGCGCCGAAGCCGCACAGGGTGATGTGGTCAGTGCGGTGAATTTCAACGCGCCTGGCCAGGTGGTGATCGCCGGCAGCGCGGCGGCCGTCGAGCGCGCCATCGAGGCTTGCAAGACGCGCGGCGCCAAACGCGCCATGGCGCTGCCGGTCAGTGTGCCATCGCACTGCGCCCTGATGAAGCCGGCTGCCGAGCGCTTCGCCGAGTCGGTCGAGGCTCTGAACTGGCAGGCCCCACAGATTCCGTTGGTGCAGAACGTCAGTGCGGCTGTGGTTTCTGACCTGGCCACATTGAAAGCCGACCTGCTGGCACAGCTCTACAGTCCGGTTCGCTGGGTCGAGTCGATGGTGCGCCTGTCCGAGCAAGGCGTGACTGACCTGGTCGAGTGCGGTCCGGGCAAGGTGCTGAGCGGCCTGAACAAGCGCTGCGTGAAAGGCATCAACACCCATAACCTGGATACCCCGGATGCCTTCGCTGCCGCTCGCGCAGCCCTGGCTTGAGCAAGGAGAACGAACATGAGTCTGCAAGGTAAAGTCGCGCTGGTCACCGGCGCCAGTCGTGGTATCGGCCAGGCAATCGCCCTGGAACTGGGCCGTCAGGGCGCCATCGTCATCGGTACCGCCACCAGCGCCTCGGGCGCCGAGCGTATCGCCGAGACGCTGAAGGCCAACGGCATCGAAGGTGCCGGCCTGGTGCTCGACGTGAGCAACGACGAGTCCGTTGCCACCACCCTCGAACACATCCAGCAACATCTTGGTCAGCCGCTGATCCTGGTCAACAACGCCGGCATCACCCGCGATAACCTGATGCTGCGCATGAAAGATGACGAGTGGCATGACGTCATCAATACCAACCTGAACAGCCTGTACCGTCTGTCCAAGGCCGTGCTGCGTGGCATGACCAAGGCGCGTTTCGGGCGCATCATCAACATCGGTTCCGTGGTCGGTGCGATGGGCAATGCCGGTCAGGTCAACTACGCGGCAGCCAAGGCCGGTCTGGAAGGTTTCAGCCGTGCTCTGGCGCGTGAAGTGGGTTCGCGCGGTATCACGGTCAACTCGGTGGCACCCGGTTTCATCGACACCGACATGACCCGTGAGCTGCCGGAAGGCCAGCGCGATGCGCTGCTGACCCAGATTCCGCTGGGCCGTCTGGGCCAGGCCGAGGAGATCGCCAAGGTGGTCGGCTTCCTGGCTTCCGATGGCGCAGGTTACGTCACAGGGGCTACTATCCCGGTGAACGGCGGTATGTACATGAGCTAAAAAGGGCGCCTCCGAATGTCCGGAGGTTCTCGAATGTGACGCGAGCCATCAGAAAACTGTCATAGTGGCTGTCTAAAATCCGTTATAAAGCTGCAACAGGTTTATAGACAGATCGTTGAAGTGTTCCTGGGGGCTCCCCGGCATTCAGCTTGAAATGCTAAAAACCCTTTCTATACACTTGGCCGCTACCAGCTGCCTGGATTTGTCCAATAGGAGTGAAAACAAGGTATGAGCACCATCGAAGAACGCGTCAAGAAAATCGTTGCTGAGCAACTTGGCGTCAAGGAAGAGGAAGTTACCAACAGCGCTTCCTTCGTCGAAGACCTGGGTGCCGACTCTCTTGACACCGTTGAGCTGGTGATGGCTCTCGAAGAGGAATTCGAGACCGAGATCCCGGACGAGCAAGCAGAGAAGATCACCACCGTTCAGGAAGCCATCGACTACGTGACTGCCCACGCGCAATAAGTCACCGTCAGCTTTCTGACCGAGAAAAGCCGCACTGCCCTAATCAGGCGTGCGGCTTTTCTTTACGTGCAAGGCGCATGTGGCGCCTGAGTAGAACAAGAGGAGATTGCTGTGTCGCGTAGACGCGTCGTGGTTACCGGTATGGGCATGCTGTCGCCGCTGGGTAACGATGTGCCGAGCAGCTGGCAGGGCATTTTGGCCGGGCGCAGTGGCATCGGTCTGATCGAACACATGGACCTGTCCGCCTACTCCACCCGTTTTGGCGGGTCGGTCAAGGGTTTCAACGTCGAGGAGTACCTCTCCGCCAAGGAGGCGCGCAAGCTCGACCTGTTCATCCAGTACGGTCTCGCCGCCTGCTTCCAGGCCGTGCGTGATTCGGGGCTGGAAATCACCGATGCCAATCGCGAGCGTATCGGTGTGGCCATGGGCTCCGGTATCGGCGGCCTGACCAATATCGAGACCAACTGCAAGTCGCTGCACGAGCAGGGGCCACGGCGCATTTCGCCGTTCTTCGTGCCGGGCTCGATCATCAACATGATTTCCGGTTTCCTGTCGATCCATCTGGGATTGCAGGGCCCGAACTATGCCATCGCCACGGCGTGCACCACCGGTACTCACTGCATCGGCATGGCTGCACGCAACATCGCCTATGGCGAGGCTGACGTGATGGTTGCAGGTGGTGCCGAGATGGCGGCCTGCGGTCTGGGCATGGGTGGTTTCGGTGCGGCACGTGCTCTGTCGACCCGTAACGACGAGCCGACTCGCGCCAGCCGCCCGTGGGACAAGGGCCGTGACGGCTTCGTGCTGTCCGATGGCTCCGGCGCGCTGGTGCTGGAAGAGTTGGAGCACGCCAAGGCGCGCGGCGCCACCATCCATGCCGAGCTGATCGGCTTCGGCATGAGCGGTGACGCCTTCCACATGACGTCGCCGCCCGAGAATGGCGCCGGTGCTGCCCGTTGCATGGCCAACGCCTTGCGCGATGCCGGTATCAACGCGGATCAGGTGCAGTACATCAATGCTCACGGCACCTCGACACCGGCGGGTGATATCGCCGAAGCGGCGGCGCTCAAGAGTGTCTTCGGTGATCACGCCTACAAGCTGTCCGTCAGTTCGACCAAGTCGATGACCGGCCACCTGCTCGGCGCGGCAGGTGCCGTGGAGGCGATCTTCAGCGTGCTGGCGATCCGCGATCAGGTTGCACCGCCGACCATCAACCTGGATGACCCGGACGAAGGTTGCGACCTGGACTTCGTCGCGCACCAGGCCAAGGCCATGCCGATCGAGATCGCGCTGTCGAACTCCTTCGGTTTCGGCGGTACCAACGGCTCGCTGCTGTTCCGTCGGTACCACGGCTGATGCACTGCTGGGTCAACGGCGCGCCCGGCGAGCAGTTGTCGGTTCGCGACCGTGGCCTGGCTTACGGCGATGGTCTGTTCGAGACCATCGCCGTACGGGGTGAGCGTATCCCGCTCCTGGCGCGACACATGGCACGCCTTGCCGATGGCTGTCGGCGTCTGTTCATTCCCCTCGATCCGGTGCAGATGGAAAGCGAGTTGCAGGCTTTTGCCGGGCAACTGGGCGAGGGTGTGGCCAAGCTGATCGTCACGCGTGGGGAGGGGCAGCGTGGCTATGCGCCGCCGCAGCCCTGCCAGCCGCTGCGTATCCTGCAGGCGGCGCCACTGCCACAGTACCCCACCGTGCATGCCGAACAGGGCGTGCGTCTGTTTCCCTGCGTGACGCGCCTGGCCGAGCAACCGGCGCTGGCCGGGCTCAAGCACCTCAACCGCCTGGAGCAGGTGCTGGCGCGTGCCGAATGGCAGGACGCCGAGTGTGCCGAAGGACTGATGCGTGACAGCAGCGGTCGGGTCATCGAGGGTGTGTACAGCAATCTGTTTCTGGTGGTGGCCGGTGGGCTGGTTACCGCCGACCTGTCGCGCTGTGGCGTGGCTGGCGTGATGCGCGCCGAGATTCTGCAGCAGGCGCAATTGCTCGGGCTGCCTGTCGAGTTACGCGATATTTCCTTCGACGAACTGCTGAACGCCGATGAAGTCTTTCTCTGCAACAGCCTATACGGCATCTGGCCTGTACGGGCGCTACGAGAGCGACACTGGCCGGTCGGGCCGCTCACCCGTAAACTGCAGGCCATCGTTTGCGACCTATTGAGTAAATAACTGGTGCTACGCAAGATCTTGGTGCTGCTCGAGTGCGGCGTGCTATTGGCTGCGCTGCTGGTGGTCGGGGGTGCCTGGCAACAGCAGAAGGCGCTGGAGCAACCTCTGCATCTGAATGAAGAGATGCTACTGGAAGTCCCGTCCGGCGCCACGCCCGGCGGCCTGCTCAATCGTCTTGAAGAGCAGGGTGTGATCGACAATGCCTTCTGGCTACGTCTGTACTGGCGTTTCAACCTGCGTGCTCCCGCGCTGCACAGCGGTGAGTATCGGCTGCTGCCCGAGCACAGCGCCAAGGACATGCTTGGCCTGTGGCAGCGGGGTGAAGTGGTGCAGTACAGCCTGACCCTGGTCGAAGGCTGGAACTTTCGCCAGGTGCGTGCTGCGCTGGGCCGCCAGGAGCGCCTGGAGCAACGTCTGGCCAACCTCACCGATGCCGAGCTGATGGAGCGCCTGGGGCTGGCTGGACAGAATCCCGAAGGGCGCTTCTTCCCGGACACTTACCGCTACGTGCGAGGCATGAGCGACGAGGATCTGCTCAAGCAGGCCAACGCGCGCCTGGAGGCCGTGCTCGCCGAGGAGTGGCAGCAGCGTGCCGAGAACCTGCCCTACCGTGAGCCCTACGAGGCACTGATCATGGCGTCGATGATCGAGAAGGAAACCGGCGTGCCCGAGGAACGCGGTGAAATTGCGGGGGTATTCGTTCGTCGTCTGCGCATGGGCATGCGCCTGCAGACCGATCCCACGGTGATCTATGGCATGGGCGAGCGCTACAACGGCCGCATTACCCGTGCCGACCTGCGTACGCCGACCCCCTACAACACCTACACCATCGACGGAATGCCGCCGACCCCCATCGCCATGGTCGGTCGCGAGGCCATCAATGCCGCGCTCAACCCGCTCGATGGCCGCACACTGTATTTCGTCGCGCGAGGCGACGGCAGCCACGTGTTCTCCAACACTCTGGCCGAGCACAATCGCGCCGTGCGCGAATACCAGCTCAAGCGTCGCGCCGACTACCGCTCCAGCCCCGCGCCCCGCGCGGCGGCCGAAACCGAATAAGGGCAATCCGTGACCGGTCTGTTTATTACTCTGGAAGGCCCGGAAGGCGCCGGTAAAAGCACCAACCGCGAGTACCTCGCCGAGCGCCTGCGCGAGCAGGGCGTCGACGTGCTGCTCACCCGCGAGCCAGGCGGTACGCCGTTGGCCGAGCGTATCCGCGAGCTGCTGCTGGATCCCAGTGACGAGCCGATGGCGGCCGATACCGAGCTGCTGCTGGTGTTCGCGGCGCGCGCCCAGCATCTGCAACAGGTCATCCGCCCGGCTCTGGCCAGGGGCAGTGTGGTGCTGTGTGATCGTTTCACCGATGCGACCTACGCCTATCAGGGGGCGGTCGTGGCCTTTCCATCGAGCGCATCGCGCAACTGGAGCAGTTCGTTCAGGGCGAGCTGCGCCCCGACCTGACGCTGATTTTCGATCTACCGGTCGAAGTGGGCCTGGCTCGCGCCGCAGCCCGTGGTCGTCTGGATCGTTTCGAACAGGAAGGGCGGGGGTTCTTCGAGGCCGTTCGCCAGGCCTACCTGCAACGTGCCGGGCAGGCGCCGCTGCGCTATCGCGTGCTGGACGCGGGGCAGACCCTGGCGCAGGTGCAGGCCGATATCGATGCCTTGCTGCCGAGCCTGCTG
The DNA here is from genome assembly GCA_045291465.1 of Ectopseudomonas oleovorans. Classification (GTDB taxonomy): domain Bacteria; phylum Pseudomonadota; class Gammaproteobacteria; order Pseudomonadales; family Pseudomonadaceae; genus Aquipseudomonas; species Aquipseudomonas oleovorans_B. Next base: position 2,294,582 of record CP152345.1, read on the forward strand.
GAGGCCTGCCGTGGCTGAGGTCTATCCCTGGCAGGAATCGCTCTGGCAGCAACTGGCAGGACGTAGTCAGCATGCCCATGCCTACCTGCTGCATGGCCCGACGGGTATTGGCAAGCGCGCGCTGGCCGAGCGTCTGATGGCGCGCTTGCTGTGCCTGGCCCCCAATGGCCTGGATGCTTGCGGTAGTTGCAAATCCTGCCACCTGCTGGCCGCCGGTACCCATCCGGACAATTTCGTTCTCGAGCCCGAGGAAGCGGACAAGCCGATCAAGGTCGACCAGGTACGTGAGCTGGTCGACTTCGTGGTGCAGACTGCCCAGCTCGGCGGACGCAAGGTGGTGCTGCTGGAGCCGGCCGAGGCGATGAACCTCAACGCCGCCAACGCACTGCTCAAGAGCCTGGAGGAGCCGTCCGGCAATACCGTGCTGCTGCTCATCAGTCACCAGCCCAGTCGTCTGTTGCCGACCATCAAGAGTCGCTGCGTGCAGCAGGCCTGCCCGCTGCCGGGCGAGGCGGTGAGCCTGGCCTGGCTGGCCGGAGCACTCCCCGAACTGGGCGACGAGGAGCGTGCCGATCTGCTGACCCTGGCGGCAGGCTCGCCGCTGGCGGCCGTGCGCTTGCAGGCACAGGGTGTGCGCGAGCAGCGCGCACAGGCAGTGGATGGGGTGAAGAAGCTGCTCAAGCAGCAGATATCCCCAAGCCAGCTGGCGGAGAGCTGGAATGCGCTGCCGCTGAACCTGCTGTTCGACTGGTTCTGTGACTGGGCGCAGCTGATGTTGCGTTACCAGTTGACCAGGGATGAAGAGGGGCTGGGGCAGGCAGACATGCGCAAGGTGGTGCAGTACCTCGCCGACAAGACGCCGCAAGCCAGGGTGCTGGCGATCCAGGAGTGGTTGCTCGCACAGCGGCAGAAGGTCATGAGCAAAGCCAATCTCAACCGTGTCTTGCTTCTCGAAGCCCTGCTGGTGCAGTGGGCAAGCTTGCCCGGACCGGGCTAGAATCGGGCATTACGCAATAGACGCCAGGAATGCGCCGATGAGCCTGCCACCCAATCTGGGTCCCCGTAACGGAATTCTGTCCCTGACCATCAAGGACAAGTCCGTGCTGTATGCGGCCTACATGCCTTTCATCAAGAATGGCGGTCTCTTCATTCCCACCAACAAGAGCTACAAGCTCGGTGACGAAGTGTTCATGTTGCTCAACCTGATGGACGAGCCGGAGAAGATCCCGGTGGCCGGCAAGGTGGTATGGATCACCCCCAAGGGTGCCCAGGGCAACCGCGCCGCCGGTGTCGGTGTGCAGTTCAACGATGGTGACAACACCGCGCGCAACAAGATCGAGACCTATCTGGCCGGTGCGCTGAAGTCCGACCGTCCGACCCACACCATGTAAGAATCCAGCCGCGACGACATCCCGCTCGCTGCGAGCTCCCTCCGTCGAAGCCAGCAGGTATCTGCCGCTTTCGATTACAATCCGGGCTTTGTTCCTGTCCGGATTTTCCTGCTGTGCTGATCGACTCTCACTGCCACCTTGATCGTCTCGACCTCGCTGCCCATGGCGGTTCGCTGGATGTTGCCCTGGATGCGGCGCGCGCTGCCGGAGTCGGGCATTTCCTGTGCATCGGCGTGAGCGCCGATAACGCGGCGACGGTCAAGGGGCTGGCCGAGCGTTATGCGGATGTCGACTGCTCGGTGGGCGTGCATCCGCTGGATCTCGAGCCGGGCGCGGAGCCTGCCCTGGACTGGCTGCTGAGCGAGCTGGCTCACCCGAAGGTGGTGGCCATTGGCGAGACCGGCCTGGACTATCACTACGAGCCGGAGTCGGCTTCATTGCAGCAGGCTTCGTTCCGTCTGCATCTGGAGGCAGCGCGGATCACCGGCAAGCCGGTGATCGTGCACACCCGCGAGGCCCGTGCCGATACCCTGGCGCTGCTGCGTGAAGCGGCGTTGCCGCAGGCTGGCGTGCTGCACTGTTTCACCGAGGACTGGGAGATGGCCAGGGCAGCGCTGGATATCGGCTTCTACATCTCGCTGTCAGGCATCGTCACGTTCCGCAATGCCGAGGCGTTGCGCGAGGTGGCGCGTCAGGTGCCGGCTGACCGTCTGCTGGTGGAAACCGACTCTCCGTACCTGGCGCCCGTGCCCCATCGCGGTAAGGCCAACCTGCCGCAGTACGTGCGTGAAGTGGCCGAATACCTGGCCGTGTTGCGGGGGGTCAGCTACGAGACTCTGGCCGAGCAGACCTCGAACAACTTCAGGCGCCTGTTCCCACTGGCCAGTGTTGCCTGATTGCGTCATCGCTGCGCCGTCATGCGTATCGAGGTTTCGCGGCACTTTGCATGAGGCAAAAAAAACCCGGACTCTGGGGGATGAATCCGGGTCAAGACCATTAGGAGTAAATCAAGGTACGCACCACGGTACCTTGGCTGGCGGGACACTTGGGGGAGATGTCGCACGCCAGTACGTTCCAGTATTGGTCATGAGGCGCGAGCGTCCAGGCCGGATTGGATGTTTTTTAAACAGATTTGGAATACCCCGGGCGCTGCTGAGTCCTCACCCTTTTGCCAACTGGGTTGGAGCCCCGACCTCGAGCAGGCCGAACCCGCATGGGGCAGGTCGTGATCGGATTCTCAGCCTTTTGCCAGTCGGGTCAGCAGACCCAGAGTTTCCTCGATCACCTGCTCGCGGGTGTAGAAATGCGGTGACAGGCGTACGCCGGGGCCCCGTTGTACGCAGATCACCTGATTCTCGCGCAGGCGCTGATAGAGCGCCGGGTTATCCCAGCCTGACAGGCTGAAGTTGAGAATGCCGGCGCGCCGCGCCGGGTCGAGCGGACTATGGAGCACCGCACCCGGTAGTGCGCGAATGCCATCGGTGAGGCGCTGTACCCGTTCTTCCAGCTGCGCGCCGACCTTGTCCATGCCGACCTCCTCGAGCAGCGACAGGCTCGCTTCCAGGGCGAAGGCACCGAGCATGTTCGGGCTGCCGCATTCGAAGCGCCGTGCACTGCTCGCGGGCTGCCAGTCCTGGCGGGTGTAGTCGCCGGCATGCTCGAGCATGTGCCAGCCATACTCATGCAGCTTGAGCCGGGCACGCACTTCGCTGCGGCAATAGAAGACGCCCAGGCCTTCCGGGCCGAGCATCCATTTGTGGCCATCGGCCATGGCGAAGTCGCAGTCACAGGCCTGCACATCGAAGGGCAGGGCACCAAGCTGCTGAATGGCATCGATGCAGAACAGCACACCGTGCCGACGGCAACCCTGACCCAGCCGTGGCAGATTCAGGCGCAGGCCGCTGGCGAACTGCACGGCGCTGATCGACAGCAGGCGCGTACGTGGCGTGATGGCTGCGAGCAGTGCGCCTTCCGGGTCATCGCCGCGCAGGCTGACTTCGATCACTTCCACGCCCTGAGTGGCCAGTGCCAGCCAGACGATGCGGTTGGAGGGAAACTCCTCGTCGCTGATGACCACCTGATCGCCGGGGCGCCAGTCCAGGCCGAAGGCCACGAAGGACAGAGCCTCGGAGGTGTTCTTGACCAGTGCGATATCGCCGGTGCCTGGTGCATTCATCAGGCGCACGAGGCGTTCTCGTAGTCTACGCTCCAGTTTCAACCAGTCGGAATAATCACGTGCCCCGCTGGTCACGTTCACTTCGGAGAACCGCCGAACCGCTTCAGCACTGCGTTTCGGCCAGGGAGCGACCGCTGCGTGGTTCAGATAACGCAGTCCGTTTTCCTGGGGAAACTCATCATGAAACACGTACATGGTCGGATGATCCGTGCAATTTGGCCGCATTTGGGCATAATAAGCGGCTTCGATTTTTGACCCCGTAGTCCCTTTATGCAGAAAGAACCCCGTAAGGTGCCGCGAATTCCGTCGCCGCGAGCAAGAAATTCTCGATACCGCGCTGAAACTCTTCCTCGAACAAGGAGAAGACAGCGTTACCGTCGAGATGATCGCTGATGCGGTCGGTATCGGCAAAGGCACTATCTACAAGCACTTCAAGTCCAAGGCGGAGATCTACCTGCGCCTGATGCTCGACTACGAGCGCGACCTCAATACGCTGCTGCATTCGGCCGACGTGGATCGCGACAAGGAGGCGCTGTCGCGTGCCTATTTCGAGTTCCGTATGCGCGACCCGCAGCGCTATCGCCTGTTCGATCGTCTGGAAGAGAAGGTGGTCAAGGGCAATCAGGTACCGGAGATGGTCGAGCAGTTGCACAAGATCCGTGCATCCAACTTCGAGCGTCTGACCCAGTTGATCAAGGGCCGCATCGCCGAAGGCAAGCTGGAAGACGTGCCTCCGTACTTCCACTACTGCGCGGCCTGGGCGCTGGTGCATGGTGCCGTGGCGCTGTATCACTCGCCGTTCTGGAGCAACGTGCTCGAGGATCAGGAAGGTTTCTTCCAGTTCCTCATGGATATCGGCGTGCGGATGGGCAACAAGCGCAAGCGCGACGCCTGATTCACGATCTGCTGCGTGTAGGCAGGCCCCACGTTCGCAAGGGGTAAGGCCGTTTCTCGTGTCATCGACCATGATCTGTCATGGTCGACTGCGCGATATACTCCAGCCATCCCTCCACTGGAGTTCTCCATGATCGTAGACCGCCAGGGCAGACGCTTTCGCAATCTTCGCGTCAGCCTGACCGCCGCCTGCAACTACGCCTGCACCTACTGTGTGCCGAACGGCAAGCGCCTGGTCGCCGCTCAGGACGAGCTGTCCGCCGACGCCATGGCACGCGGTGTGGCTTACCTGATCGAGGCGGCCGGTATCGAGCGCCTGCGTATCACGGGCGGTGAGCCACTGGTCAGCACGCGCCTGGAGCCCTTCTTGCGTCAGGTAAGCCAGCTCGGCCTCGACGACATCAGCCTGACTACCAATGGCCAGTTGCTTGAGCGCAAGCTGCCGCTGCTGGTCGAGTGCGGCATCCGTCGCCTGAATGTGTCCCTCGATACCCTCGATGCCGAGGCGTTCCGCAGCATTGCCCGTGGTGGCGATCTGGCCACCGTGCTGGCAGGCATGGAGGCGGCGCGCGAAGTCGGGATGAAGATCAAGGTCAATATGGTGCCGCTGCGCGGGCAGAACCTCGATCAGGTTCTGCCGCTGCTGGAGTACTGCCTGGAGCGCGGTTTCGAGCTGCGTTTCATCGAGCTGATGCGCATGGGCCACCTGGCACGCGATGCCAATGCCTTCAACCAGCAGTTCGTCGGTTTGCCCGAGCTGCTCGAACTGATCGGTAGCCGCCACCAGTACGTCCAGGCCAGCGCGGCGGTTGATGCCACTGCGCTGCGCTACGCCATTCCCGATGTCGGCCATTTCGGCGTGATTGCCAACGAGAGCGTGCCTTTCTGCCGCACCTGCTCACGCCTGCGCCTGTCGTCCACCGGCTGGCTGCACGGTTGCCTGTCGTCGAGCAATCGCCACTTCGTCGGTGACCTGCTGGACAAGCCGCGTCATCAGGCGTTGCCGGCGTTGCAGCGTCTGCTGGTCAAGGCGCTGGGCGACAAGCAGGATCTGGCCTTTTCCGGTGGCGTGACGGTGATGAAGATCATCGGCGGCTGAAGGGCCTGGGGCGTGGCTCGGCAGTCACGCTCCACCTCGATAGACTGTGCAGGCTTTCCGTCACGAGTCTCCAGCGCATGTCCACCCGTTTTCCCATCGACTACATCGAGCCGGTGTTTCGCCCGCCGAGCGAGGCTCAGTCCCTCATTCTGCCGGTCACCAACGGCTGTTCCTGGAACCGTTGTACCTTTTGCGATTAGTTATCCCTAAGTTAGCCCCTAGAAATCACCGAAAAACTCCAGTTCCTTGCGGTTTGGAGGTTAATCATCGACCCCATGGTCTTTTGGCCCGCTCTCCCCCTGCAGTAGTTACCCCAGAAAAGTACACGTTTTCCCAAATCGCATGAGCACAAAGTCATGGCGTAGGAACCAGGTCGCTCAGGTCGCATCAGAGTCGGCCAGGAGCGATAGACCTCAGAGGCAGCATCGCCTGACAGTGGCCAGCCCCGGTTATCCTCTCGCTGACCATCTGATCCGGCTTACGCACAATAAGTGCAGCCTATTTAGGTGAGCGAATTGCTTTGGACTGACCTGGGCAGAAATCTCGAGTAAACGCCACTCTGCTAGGTGGTAGTAACTGCATTGAGTTGAGTTGCGGCGCTAGGGGCGTCCTCATCATTCTGGTTGAGTCACTAACCAGAGTTCACGTTATGCCCAATCCACTCAACCTCTTCGATGTCAGTAAACACAACGAGGCATCACACTTCGCCGCTCAGAGAACGCGGTGCTTTCATGGCTTTCGAGAGGGTGCTTTACAAAAGATATCGTCCTACGTTCAAGGTTTGGGGGCGTGATCAATGCCAACAATCCTTGAGTCGTCCCACCGAGAATTCAGATCCTTTGTGGTCGATGCAACTGGCCAACAGCATGTCCTGCCGGTCATCGTGACCGAACATGGAGTTCTGGATCAGTTTGCTCGATACATGCATTTGAATCACCGAAAGAGCCGTTCTTGGCAGGATTCTTCGGTTTTTGCAGTGCGGCTGCTGTTGGAATTCATAGAGGCCAACCATGCTTTCTATGATGAGCCGCGCATGCTGTTCACTGCGTTTTCCGATGCATTGTTCACGGGTACTGTCTCGAACATCGGCGATCCTTCTGGTTTGTGGTGGCAGCCCAGACAGCCGGATGACGCTGGTAAGCTGATCGGCCATATTACGAAGTTCACCGATTGGCTGGCGCTCGTCAATGAGGACGCCATGCTTCAGCTTAATCCCTGGCGACAAGCGACTCGGCATGAAGAACGGCTGAATTGGGCTGCGTATTCGCATCGTAGGGACAACGCATTCCTGTCACACCTTTGGCGCTCCAAACCGCAGACGAGCCAGTCCAGAGCAGTGCGCTCAAGAACGCTGCCGGTGGAGCGGCAAACGCCCGCCAAGGCTTTTCCAGAAGAGTATTTTGAACTGTTGGTATCCGAGGGTTTCCGCAGGCGGACGCGAGATTCACGAGGGCCGACAGATCTTCGCAATGTCCTGATTACCTACCTCATGCACTATGGCGGAGTGAGGCTGTCCGAAGCGCTGTCGCTATGGATCGATGACGTTAGCGTAGAGGACGGGGAGGTCATCGTCCGTATCTATCACCCTGAGTACGGGCTGACACCTGGCGGTAAAACCAACCGAGCTGCTTGCCTGCAAAGCCAATACGGGCTGCAACCCCGCAATAGGCTGGTGAAAGCAGCCGACCCGCTGTTTCTCGGCTGGAAGAACGGATTGATTACCGACCCGCACCGTCGCTGTTTCGAGGTGTTCTTTTATCCCTATGAGGCTGGGCCGGTTTTTGCCGGTCTTTGGCGTGACTATCACCTTAAACAGCGGGTGAAGCCGAAGGTTGGTGAAGCTCACCCGTATGCCTTCACCAACAGGGACGGCCAGCCCTATTCGCACCGGATGTTTCGCAAGGCCCACAAGTTAGCTGTTAAGCGGATCGGGTTGGTGTACGAGAAAATGGAGGGCACCACCCCGCACGGACACCGCCATGCCTATGGCCAGCGCCTGGCTCGGGATGGCGCCGACCCGCTGCTGATCAAAAACGCCATGCACCATGCGTCGATCACATCGAGTCAGACTTACACGCAGCCCACGACGACACAGATGCGCCAGGATCTCTGCGACCTTGAAGCACGGCTGCGCTCGCAGCATGCAGACGACTCCCACGATCTGTTGACCAAGGACTGACGCCGATGCCAGCCAAGAAGGATTTTTATACCTACGCCGATGCCCAGGCGGCAGCCCAGGCTCTGTGCATCAAGAATTGGCCTGACTACAAGAAGCGTTACCGCGAAGACCCGAGGCTGCCGGCCAAGCCTGAGACGACCTATGCCGGAACTGGCTGGATCGACTGGTACGACTTCCTCGGCAATGAACGGCCCGACTTCTACTCGACCTACACCGAGGCCCAAGCCGCCGCTCAGGCGCTGGGCATTAAGAGTCAGTCTGACTACAAGAGGCGCTACCGCGAAGACCCGAGGCTGCCGGCCAGCCCAGATAGGATCTATGCCGCCACCGGCTGGATCGACTGGTACGACGTCCTCGGCAATGAACGGCCCGACCTCTATCCAACCTACTCCGAGGCCCAAGCCGCCGCTCAGGCGTTGGGCATTAAGAGTCTGTCTGACTACAAGAAGCGCTACCGCGAAGACCCGAGGCTGCCGGCCAGCCCAGATAGGATCTATGCCGCCACCGGCTGGATCGACTGGTACGACTTCCTCGGCAATGAAAGCCCCGACCTCTATCCAACCTACTCCGAGGCCCAGGCGGCAGCCCAGGCGTTGGGTATCAAACGTCAGCTTGACTACAGGAAGAGCTTTAGCGAAGACCCGAGGCTGCCGTCCAACCCACAAAGCACATATGCCGACACCGGCTGGATCGACTGGTACGACTTCCTCGGCAATGAACGGCCCGACCTCTACCCGACCTACGCCGAGGCCCAGGTGGCAGCCCAGGCACTGTGCATCAAGAACCTGGCTGACTACAACAAGCGCTTTAGCGAAGACCCGAGGCTGCCGTCCAACCCACAAACCACATATGCCGACACCGGCTGGATCGACTGGTATGACTTCCTCGGCAATGAAAACCCTAGCGCTGCCCTAGCGGACTACCCGCACATCTGGGCCAATGTCGATCAGTGGCTGAAGACCCAAACAAACATCCAAGGTAAGAGATCCGCGATCAGGGTTTTTTTGAGTGGTTTCTATCAGGTACAGGAATTGCCAGATGAGCCAGTACACCTGCTGCTGCGCGCCAATCCATTCCCCACTGAGGCCTATCAGCAGTTCATCGAAGCTCAAGCCGAGTCCCAGAAAAAGTCCTATCACAGTGCTATCGCGGCCTTTTTCGGCTGGCTTTTGGATGAACACTGCACCGATGCCGACGCGGACGAGCGCATTGTGCTTGCTGAATTCCGGAACCCCTTTCAAACGGTGCTGGCGGGCTTTGCAGATAGCTTGCAGGCCTACCGGCCCAACCAGTCCACCAAGCCGCCGCTCGGTTATGAATACATCCTCCGGGCGCGCAATTTCCTCGTACCGAACGGCGAACAGGTATTGCAGACAAGGCCGAGATTGACGGATTTGCCGCATCTACAAGACTTCTTTTCGACCCGCGCCGACTGGATTTATGTGGACGAGTCGCTGATCGATCGCGACGATCCGAACTGCATCTGGCGCGTGGTCAAGGCTGACCGCAAGATGAAAGACAAGCGCGAAGTTGTGAACAGCTATCAGATTTGGTCGCCTGTTCGCTTTGTGGCGCTCTACACACTGCTGCGTTTTCCGCTGCGCGGCCAACAGATTCTTTGGCTGGACAGCGGTGAGGCGGATAAAGAGATTGCTGTTCTCGATGCTGAGCTTGGTGGTGTTCGCTGGGAGAAGAACGCTGGCCCCCTGGTTGGGAAGGGGAGCAAGAAACGTCGCCCGCAGGCTGCGGTACAGCGCGGCGACAAGGACGCGCCCAAGCTATATGTGACTACCAACAAGACCGGACGCCAGGAAGGTGGCTACGAAGTTGAGTGGATTCCTGATGATCTGCTCTATTGGTTCCTATTGCTGCGCGACTGGCAAGCCAAGTACAACCCGCTGAAAGAGCCGACGCGCTGGTCGGATATAAAACTACGCGCCGAAACCAATGAGAAGATTTTGCAGGCACGTGGCACCCAATGCTTTCTGTTCCGTACGGACGCCTCGGGTCAGCCGGCGTTCACCACAACGGCTTTCACCCACACTTTGCCGGCATTGCTCTACGCGATTCAGCGCCCCGGCGAAAACCTTGCCAGCGAAAGCCCCAACTCCAAAGTGAACAATCAGCGCTATGTCAGCCCATACACACCGCACAGCCTGCGTGTCAGTCTGATTACGGCGTTCATTGCAGACGGCGAAGCGCCTATTCACCTGATCTCCAAGCTTGTTGGTCATGCCTCGCTGGTGATGACGATCTACTACATCAGGCTGAACAACGATCAGATGCGCCGCACCATGGGCGAGACCGAGAAGCGCGCCGCACAGATCTCAACTCAGCGCCATGCCGAAGCGGTAAGGACGCAGGGATTACAGCCGCTTCGACATCAACTGATCGCAACGGACGGAAATCGCTTGCTGCTCGAATCTGACGTGCCGAACTCGGCCTGCGTGGTGTTCGATCACGGCATCTGTCCCATGTCAGGCGCTGCATGCCAAAGCGGCGGCGAGGCTGTGGCCGAGAGAAAGGTTGAAAGTCTTTATGCGCCTGTCGAAGCGGGCTATCTCGGGCAGAAAAATTGCCCGCGATGTCGGTTCTTTGTCACCGGGGTTCCGTTCCTTGGCGGCCTCGTGGCGCTGGCTAACGAACTCGCGTTAGAAATTCATGCGGAAAGCGCACGTTTTCAGAGCTACGCGGCGGAGGTCGATCGGCTTGAGCAGGACTGGTATGACGCCTGCCAGGCCAATCAGTTGGACACTCAGCACTCTATTCGAAAGCAGGCGAGCGCCAACCAGCAACTGAGCGCCGGGAAGCTGGACGGCCTGCTGACTGACTATGCAGCCGTCAATCACTACGTCCAGGGCTGCCTGAAACTCATCAATGAAGGCGAGCAGAGCGGCGAAGGCGAGAATGGCGTCAGACTAATCGCCGGTGGAGATCTTGCCGAGGTTGGTGTCACTTTTGAAGAATCCAAGACTGACTACCATTTGCTGGCCGAAATCTGCCAGAACGCGACCATCTATCGGTCGGCCAACCCCTCGCGTGCCGTGCCGCTGATCGCCCAGGCCATCGACCGTATGGCCGAGAACAACGGTTTGCTCCCGGCTATGTTCAGGCTCGACGACGAACAGAAGCTGGTCGTTGCAAACGAGATGAATCGGATTCTCCTTCGGCGTTTGGGTTCCTGGGAAAAAATCGGCGACCTGTTCTCGGGCGAACTTATGCTGCTCGACATTGACGCTCATGAGCCGGAGCTGACGCGCATTTCGACCGAGATCAAACAGCTTCTCTCCAATCCGAATAGCGCGCGCCAGTTGACCCACGAGGCCTCTATCAATGAGTGACCAACTTGTTTCGCCGCAGGATACCTACGGACGGCTGATGAGCGAGGCCAGCGATAGCCGCCGAAAGCGCAGCCTAGAAGCCATCAATGAAGCGTGCAGGCTGCTGCATGAGCGGCATTCTTCGGACTTCTCCTACAAGGCCATCATCACACTTGGCAAAGACCGTGGGCTGCCGATTCCCGGCGAGAAGTCCATCGTCAATACGACCGGCGCGCATTACCGGGAACTGATCCAGGCGTGGAAACTCGCGTCGCTGCCCAAGGCCAGTAATACAAAGGCTGATCCAAATGATTGGATCGAACACATCCAAGACCCAGTGCTGCGCATGAGCGTCACTCTGCTTGCCAAGGAATTGCGTGCGCTCAAAGCCAAAGAGGCCCGAAAGGCGAAGCATAGCGCTGCCCCTATAATTTTAGGAGGTGGCACGAGGCAAGCTTTTCCGAGTCAGCCTCGTCTCAATGATGCTGAGTTGGCAGCGCTCAGAGCAGCAATTGATCCGAAAGCTCTAAGGCTTGTCGGATTATCTATCGGTAGTCGTGGCGAAGTTGTTGATGCTCGGGAAAGGATCATCCACAAGTTCGGTTTTCGCGATGCTATTGAGAAAGTTCTAGCGGTGCCGGTGAGGTAAGGGCTACGTTTAGATTGGGCTCTTATCTCTCGTATAGTCCGTGCAGTTGTTCTAGTGTGGCGCTACTGCCTTACTCAAAACCTGCAGCCTGGACGAAACTGCTCGTTCTGCTCGGTCACTAGTAGTTTAGTAGCTGACGCTTTAGAGCATGGTGCGGCTTTGTAGCACTCTATACATAAGAAGATAGTTATTGCGTAAACGTTGAACTGAATACTGGGCCAAGCGCACCAATTGGCAGTTTTTCTGCATGTTCTTCAATACGGCCGGCCAACACCATGTCTCTCCGGCTTGGGTAATGACGCAGGAGGAAGCGAGCGTCGCGCCGAATACGTTCGGGCAGAGACGCATCGCGAGCTAGCTCGATCAAGAAATCATGTGTTTGTACAACTGCACGGGTACGCTCATGGGGCATGGTCATGTTTTGATCTAGGCTTACGCTGTCTGTTCTTGAGTCAAAGATCTTCAGTTCGAAAGATGTAATGCTGCAGAGAAGATCGTGTGAGTGTTCAGCTGTCCGTCTGGTAGCTGGTCTGCTGAGATGGAGTACGTTCGACCTCCCTCCACTACACACTCGTAGCCAAGCTCTTGCCCTTGCTCGTTAAGGATCGCGCTGACCTCCAGCAGCGGTTCCATCATCCAGCGCCCCGTCTTGTTTATGTGCGCTGGGCTCACGAGTTGGGCCTGTTCAATCCAGGCATGATCGCTTTTTGCTCCCACGATCTGCTCAAGCAATGGGAGGGTGGGAACCATCAGCATGCTTTGAAAGGCCTCCTTGCCATCATCCTCGACCATCTGAAGGTAGAACCATGGCCAGGCCACCTCTTGCTCGACAAATGACCAGAACTGCACGCCACCTGGACCATTGGAGAGTCCAGGAAGTAGCTCCGCATTGCGATTGGTCTTAAACACCTTTGGCTCCTTGATGGGATGTAATCACCGATTGATGAGCAATATATTTTCTAGTCATATATTGTTCGTCAACGCAGCATCTTTCTATTTTGTGGGGACGCAAAATGGAAGTCTGTGATGCGTTCAGAAGCGGATTTCGGAGTATCGTGACCCGCCGTTTCGGTTGGTCGTGATCGGTCATTTCGCTAAGGCATGACCCCGCCCCATCCTTTATGGAAAGTCTCATAATCAATGACGTACGACTAGGCTGGCGGCAGTGAAAAATACTAATCAGCCACACTGGCCTCCTATTAATCGAATCTTAATGCTGTAGTCCATATGGCGTTCAGTTTCATGTAGGTCCTTTGGTTTGAAGTCGCGTCGAGAAAAATTAACGATTTCCGAATCAGAGAATCCATACTCCTGCATCTTCTTCAATGTGCACGAACATAGTGCAGGTGATGTCCCTTGCGCTTTAGAAGCGGCCTCGCACCTTTTAACAAGCTGCTGAACTCCAGTTTCCCCAGCAATGGCTCCTGACTGTAGAAGCATTACAAGTGCAACAGAAGCAGTTATGCCAATAGCCCTCATGTCTATATATCCTTTTTTTAACTGATTGCTTATCTGGAATTAATCGTTTTTATTTGAGTTAGTGCGGATTGAGAGGCCGGCATTTGTAGGAAGGTGACCCTTCAGTTCGGTGGAGGGTGACGCCATCTCATGGGGTCATGTTTTACCAAATTCATAGTATACTGTGAAGACCTGGAGCGGCGCCGCCCAGATAGTCCTCCCTTTTGGGGGTATCTGTGGAAGTCGAACTGGCGTTCGGAAAGGTTCTGCGCAGACGTCGTGTCGAAGCAGGGCTCACCCAGGAGCGATTGGCTCATGAGGCAGAATTGCAGCGTAACTATGTCAGCCTGATGGAGCGGGGTATCCATCAGCCAACGATCACCACCTTGATCAAGCTGGCTATCCCCTTGGGCTGCACGGCAGCTGAGATCGTCGACGAGGTGGAAAGGATCGTGGCAGACCAGCGCTCAACACCTGCTGTTTAGGTCTATCAGCGTTCGATCTTTCAGAAGACGAACAGGCCCTAGAAGGCTTCCATGTCTGTCGCACAAGCCATCTCAAATCGAGTCAAGCGCATGAAGAAGGGCAAGCCTTTCGTGCGCAACCTCTTCGCAGAGTTGGGTTCGCGTGCAGCGGTCGATAAAGCGCTCTCTAGGCTAGTGCAGTCAGGTTGTCTGGAGCGTCTAGCCCGCGGCGTCTATATGCGCCCCAAGCTAAGCGAGTACACCTGCCAACTGGTAAAGCCTAGTCCACTAGCCATCATGAATGTTCTTTCCAAGGTGAATGGAGAGACGATTCAGATACATGGAGCTGAGGCCGTGCGCAGGCTGGGGCTCAGCACGCAGATGCAGGTGGTGCCGGTCTACTACACCAGCGGCAGAACCCGAGAAATCAAGGCCGGCAATGCTGTGGTTCGTCTCAATCATGTTTCCAGTGATCGCTTGCAGCATGCCGGGAACAAGGTAGGCCTGGCGCTCACGGCGCTTTACTACCTTGGTAAAGAAGGGGCGTGTCCCCACGCGCTTTCCAAAATAGCCGATACCCTGAGCCCGGACGAATTGGCCACGCTGCTTGCCTGCAGAATGCCCAAATGGATGCGGGCGGCATTGGCTCCTTTCGCTGAAGAAGCATCACTGGCGGTGTCTTCGGGACGCTAGCCAAAGCTCCCTGCACACCAGACCGAATGGATCGCAATGTTGGGTTGTGACCATTTGACTCAAGACGGGTGCAACTTCATCGAAGCTATGTATTTGTGCTGTCAAGTTAAATGCAAAGGCAGTACATTTGCGTGACTTTTTTTGACGAGGCCCTGCCATGTCACGCCTTAAGGACGAAACCCTTTCGATCCGCACCTCCGCTGAGATCAAGCAGCTTTTGCGTATGGCGGCTGATCGCGAACGCCGCTCGGTGGCATCGATGGTCGAGATTTTGGTGCTGGAGTACGCGCGCAATCATGACTTGAGTCTGAACCACCCAGGCGGGGAGCCCAAGACGAATGCTTGATGTGGCTCTGATTCGCCACAAGTAGCCGCCTATCCGCCACATCGAAGCCTCTATGACGGCAGGACTGATTCATGACCATCACCGAACACCAGATCGAGCAGGACCTGCTCGCCAAGCTCGGCGACCTCAAGTACAGCTATCGCCCCGAGATTCGCGACCGCGCCGGGCTCGAAGCCAACTTTCGAGAAAAGTTCCAGCAGCTCAACCGCGTCAACCTCACCGATGAGGAGTTTGCGCGCCTGCTGGAAGAGATTGTTACCCCCGACGTGTTCACCGCCGCGCAAACGCTGCGTACACGCAATAGCTTCATCCGCGAAGATGGCACGCCGCTGAACTACACCCTCGTCAACATCGAAGACTGGTGCAAGAACAGTTTCGAGGTTGTAAATCAGCTGCGAATCAATACCGACAACAGCCACCACCGTTTTGACGTCATTCTACTCATCAACGGTGTGCCGGTCGTGCAGATCGAACTAAAGACGCTGGGCATCAACCCACGCCGCGCCATCGAGCAGATAGTCGAATATAAGAACGACCCCGGTAACGGCTTCACCCGCACGCTGTTGTGCTTCATGCAGGTGTTTATCGTCAGCAACCAGCACTCCACCCACTACTTCGCCAACAACAACGCTCGACACTTCAGTTTCAACGCCGATGAGCGCTTCCTACCCATTTACCAGTTTGCTGCGCTGGATAACACCAGGATCACCGGGCTGGATGATTTTGCCGATGCCTTTCTGCCCAAGTGCACGCTCGGCCAGATGATCAGCCGGTACATGGTGCTTGTCGCCAGCGAGCAGAAATTGCTCATGATGCGGCCCTACCAGATCTATGCCGTCAAAAACATCGTCAAGTGCATCGAAGAAAACAGTGGCAACGGCTATATCTGGCACACCACCGGCAGCGGCAAGACGCTCACCAGCTTCAAGGCTTCCACCCTGCTCAAGGCCAATCCGAACATCGAAAAGTGCCTGTTCGTGGTTGATCGCAAAGACCTCGACCGGCAAACCCGCGAGGAATTCAACCGCTTCCAAGAAGGCTGCGTCGAAAGCAACACCAACACCAGCGAGCTCGTCCGGCGCATGCTGTCGGACGATGCGGCCGACAAGGTCATTGTCTGCACCATTCAGAAGCTCGGCCTGGCGCTGGACGAGGGCAGCAAACGCAACAAAAGTCGCGAAAAGCGTGGGCTTGCCACCTATGCCGAGCAGCTCGAAGCGCTGCGCAACAAGCGTATCGTCTTCATCTTCGATGAATGCCATCGTTCTCAGTTCGGCGAGAACCACCAGGCCATCAAGACGTTCTTCCCCAAGGCCCAGCTTTTCGGCTTTACCGGCACGCCCATCTTCGAGGCCAATGCCAGCATTACGCAGATCAGTGGCGAAGAAAAGACGCTGAAGACTACGCAGGGACCTGTTTCAGCAGTCGCTGCACGAATACACCATCAGCGATGCTATCGATGATCGCAATGTCTTGAAGTTTCACGTCGACTACTACAAGCCCGACGGGAAGAACCCACCCAAACCCGGTGAAACCCTGGCCAAGCGCGCCGTCGTTGATGCCATCCTCGCCAAGCACGATGCCGCCACGGGGGGCGCAAGTTCAACGCGATTCTGGCCACAGCTTCCATCAATGATGCCATCGCCTATCACGCACTATTTGAAGAAGCTCAGACCGAGAAACTGCAGGCCAACCCCGAGTTTGTGCCGCTCAATATCGCCGCCGTGTTCTCTCCGCCGGGCGACGTGAGTGCCGATGTACGGCAGTTGCAGGAAGACCTGCCCACTGAGCTGGAAGACAACCAGCAGGAGCCGGACGCCAAGAAGGCGGCGCTGCAAGCGATCATCGCCCGCTACAACGCCCGCTTCGATACGAGCTATCGCATCGAGGAATTCGACCTCTACTATCAAGACGTGCAGCAGCGTATCAAGGATCAGCAATGGCCCGATGCCGACCTGCGCAAAGCCAACCCCAAGGTCCCGCAACACAAGATCGACATCACCATAGTCGTTGACATGCTGCTCACCGGCTTCGACAGCAAGTACCTCAACACGCTTTACGTCGACAAGAATCTCAAGCACCACGGCCTTATTCAGGCCTTCAGCCGTACCAACCGCGTGCTGAATGACACCAAACCCTTCGGCCACGTCCTCGACTTCCGTGGGCAGCAAGACGCGGTGGACGCTGCCATCGCGCTTTTCTCCGGCGCGAAGGCCGATGAGGCGCGCACTATCTGGTTGGTGGACAAAGCCCCCATCGTCATCGAAAAGCTGCAAGAAGCCGCACTCGGCTTGCACAGCTTCATGGAGGCGTACGGGCTTTCAGGCAAACCCGAGGAGATCGCCACCCTTAAGGGCGACGAAGCCCGCATCGGCTTTGTCGAAGCCTTCAAGAAAGTGCAGAAGCTGCAAACCCAGCTCGATCAATACACCGACCTCACCCCCGAGCAGGAAGCCGCTATCCAGGCCATCCTGCCGGCGGATGAAATCAGCGCCTTCCGTGGCCAGTACCTGGAGACGGCTAGGCGGCTGCGCGACGAGCGCGCCAAGCCCGGTGATGACAAGCGCGAGGAGCTGGAGCAGCTCGATTTCGAGTTCGTGCTCTTTGCCTCCGCCACCATCGATTACGATTACATCATGAGGCTGATCACCGACTTCTCCACTAAGAAGCCTGGCAAAGCCACCATGAGCCGTGAACAACTGGTCAGCCTGATTGCGAGCGATGCCAAATTCATCGACGAGCGCGATGACATCACCGAATACGTGATGAGCCTCAAGGCCGGCGAGGGCCTGGACGAGCGCGCCATTCGCATGGGCTACCAGCAATTCAAGGCGGTAAAAGCCTCCCGCGAACTGACCGAGCTGGCGGCCAAGCACGGGCTGCCCACTGCAGCACTACAAAGATTTGTGGATGAGGTACTGGAGCGCCGCATTTTCGACGGCGAACGGCTCACTGAATTGCTCACGCCGCTGGAGCTGGGCTGGAAGGCCCGCACGCAGAAGGAGCTGGCCTTGATGAGCGAGCTGGCGCCGATGCTGAAGAAGCGCGCAGGAGGCCGGGATATCTCAGGCCTCCAGGCTTATGAGGATTGATCGATGGTGAAGGACGGTAAGAGAACGGTGGTGCCGAAGCTGCGGTTTCCGGAGTTTCGCGGGGGTACTGAATGGGAGAGCAAGCGTATGGATACGCTGTATTCGTTCAAGCGGAACAATGCTCTATCCCGCGACAAACTGAATTACGAACACGGCATAGCCAAGAACATTCACTACGGAGATATTCACAAAAAGTTTTCAACGATATTTGATATCACCAAAGAGTGTGTGCCTTACATCAATGGCACCGAATCGTTACCGGATGCTAACTCCGATGATTACTGCGTAAAAGGCGACATCATCTTCGCTGACGCATCAGAAGACATAAAGGATGTTGGAAAGGCCATCGAGGTCGTTTGTTTAGACGGCCAATTATTGCTCGCGGGGCAGCATACGATTCTCGCACGCCCAAAAAATGATGCACTCGCTGTCGGCTTTGGCGGTTATGTTTTCCGGTCTGCACGAGTTCGTTATCAAATCCAGAAGGAGGCTCAAGGGACAAAAGTCTACGCGATTTCGCCAACTCGATTAGCACGTATCAAAATTGCTTACCCCAGTGATGAGCGCGAGCAACAGAAAATCGCCGACTGTTTATTATCGCTGGACGAGGTGATTGCCGCTCAGAGGAAGAAAGTAGAGTTTTTGAAGACTTATAAGAGCGGTCTTATGCAACAACTCTTCCCTCGCGAGGGCGAAACTCTCCCCCGTCTTCGATTCCCTGAGTTTACCCACGCTAGCTCTTGGCACTCCCCAAAAGTCGCCAGTTTGCTGAGCAAAGCCTCTGTCGCGGTAAGTGTAGAAGCCGAAAAGATGTATCGAGAGATCGGAATTCGATCTCATGGCAAGGGGATTTTCCACAAAGATCCAGTTCTCGGAAAAGTCATTGGTGAGAAGCGTGTGTTTCAGGTCGTGCAAGGCGCACTCATACTAAATATTGTTTTTGCTTGGGAACAAGCGGTGGCTA
This sequence comes from Ectopseudomonas oleovorans, assembly GCA_045291465.1. Lineage (GTDB taxonomy): Bacteria > Pseudomonadota > Gammaproteobacteria > Pseudomonadales > Pseudomonadaceae > Aquipseudomonas > Aquipseudomonas oleovorans_B. The sequence continues at coordinate 2,313,307 of CP152345.1, forward strand.
TGACTTCTGATAAAGAAATCGGAATGATTGCTTCTCACCGATTTCCAATGTATCTAGCGAAGCCGGGCAAGTGTGATGCCGAGTACGTCAAATGGTTTTTTCTCACCAAAGAAGGCAAGCGCCTGCTGGGGGTGGCATCGCCCGGTGGCGCGGGTAGAAACAAGACGTTGGGTCAGAAGGAATTTGAGAGCCTAGAAATCCCTTTGCCGGTTTCAGTTGACGAACAAACGCGAATTGCCAACTGCCTGTCGTCGCTCGATGTAAAAATCGCCGCCGAAACCGAGCATCTTCATGTTCTGGAAGCTCAAAAAATCGGCTTGATGCAGCAACTTTTCCCTGTATTGGAAGAGCAGGAAGCATGAGTGGTATCAGCACCTTTAAGAGCCTTCGCACCTTGGTGAGGCGCCTACGCGACGACTTGAAAAATCCGACAAAACCAACGCACCTCGTGTTGGTTTACGCCTATAACCGTACGGGCAAAACACGTCTCTCCATGGAGTTTAAGGACGAAGGGAAGCGGAAAAATGGCGGAGGCTCAGATACGCTTTACTTCAACGCCTACACAGAAGACTTGTTTATCTGGGAAAATGATCTCGACGGAGATAGTGTCCGCCATCTTCAACTGAATCCAAATTCCAATTTTTTCAACGGCCTTAAAGACCTCGCACTAGATGAGCCTATTGCAGGCTATCTCCGTCGCTACGCTGATTTTGATTTTGATATCGATTACGAGAATTGGAAGGTCTCATTTCGTAAGGGCGATGCGGAAAACATCAAAATATCCCGAGGTGAGCAGAATATCTTTATATGGTGCCTGTTTATGGCCATCTGCGAGCGAATGCTAGATGGCCACGTCTCGTACCAATCCAATAAATACCTTTACATTGACGACCCTATTTCTTCGCTCGACGATAACAATGCCATCGCTGTCGCGTGCGACTTGGCAGAGCTTCTCCGACGTGCCGCCAGCCGTAAGGACGAAAACGGCGCCGCCGATCCTATTAAGGTTGTTTTCTCGTCTCATCACGCCCTTTTCTTCAACGTAATGTGTAATGAAATCGGCAGAGCAAAAGAAGATCAACCCAAGGTAGCCCATAAGCGATACTTCCTTCATCGCCCGAATGGCGATGGGGTCTACACCCTTAGAGCCACCGAAGACACCCCGTTTTTTCACCATGTCGCAACCCTTGCGGAACTTAAGTTGGCCGCCGATCCAGCCAAAGGCAAGCTCTATACATTCCACTTCAACGCGCTGCGCAGCATTATGGAGAAGACTGCCTCTTTCTTTGGGCACTCGGACATTTCTTTTTGCCTCAAAGCGCTTAATAATGAGGATGACAGAGCACTGTACAACCGGGCACTCAATCTTCTTAGTCACGGCAAATATGCCGTCCATGAACCCACCGAAATGGGTGAAGACAATAAAGATTTGTTCCGCCGTATTCTCAACGACTTCCTGGCGGAGTTTAAATTCAGCTTGCCGAGTATTGTGAAAGCACCATGAGTGAACTGATCCTCGACGCTACCGAAGACGGGCGCAGCCAGATCAAGCTGCGAGCCAAGGATCAGACGGTTTGGCTCTTTCAGCGTGAAATGGCGGAGCTGTTCGACGTAAGCACCGATAACGTCAGCCTGCACCTGAAGAATATCTTTGACGATGACGAGTTGAGCTGCGCACTAAGCGCCGCGAGGCGATCCCAATGAACTTCTGGCGCCAGAACGTGGGCCAGATCATCGGCAGCAATGGTTTTCCGGTGCTCACCCATGCCAGCAAGGTGAGCCACGCGCAAATGGAACGTGCCACCAATGCGCTTTATCTCGATTATGACCAACGCCGCAAACAGGAGGAGGTACGTCAGGCCGACGCGCAGGACGAAGCCGAACTCAAGGCGCTGGAAAACACACTCAAGAAACGACACAAACTATGACCGAACAAGATCAGAAACAGCTAGGCAAAACCCTCTGGGCGATTGCCGACCAATTGCGCGGATCGATGAACGCCGACGATTTCCGCGATTACATGCTGTCCTTCCTCTTCCTGCGCTACCTCTCGGACAACTACGAACAGGCTGCCAAGCGGGAGCTGGGGGCGGATTATCCGGACGTGGCTCCAGACGTAATGGAACAGTCCGAAGCCACGACACCGCTGCAAATCTGGTACGAGGAGAATGCCAGCGACGTCGACGCGTTCGAGAGGCAGATGCGCCGCAAGGTGCACTATGTGATCAAGCCCGATTACCTGTGGGGCAACATCGTTCAACTGGCCAAGACCCAGAGCAACAAGCTGCTCGATACCCTGCAATTGGGTTTCAAGTACATCGAGAACGAGTCCTTCCAGAGCAACTTCCAAGGCTTGTTCTCGGAGATCAACCTCACGTCCGACAAGCTCGGTCGCAAGTACGAGGATCGCAATGCCAAGCTGTGTTCGATCCTCTCGGAGCTAGCGCGCGGCATGTCGCTGTTCTCTACCGACACCGACACGCTGGGCGATGCCTACGAGTACCTGATCGGCCAATTCGCGGCAGGCTCGGGCAAGAAGGCGGGCGAGTTCTACACCCCACAGCAAGTCTCGAACATTCTCTCGGCCATCGTCACGCTCGACGGCCAGGCGCCCGAGACCGGCCCCCGCAAGAAGCTGGAAAGCGTGTTCGACTTCGCCTGTGGCTCGGGCTCGCTGCTGCTGAACATCCGGCACCGCATGAAGGACGCGGGTGGTAGCATCGGCAAGATCTACGGGCAGGAATACAACATCACTACCTACAACCTGGCACGCATGAACATGCTGCTGCACGGGGTGAAGGACACCGAGTTCGAGATTTACCACGGCGACACGCTGACCAATGCCTGGGACTTCCTGCGCGAGACCAACCCGGCGAAGAAACCGCAGTTTGAGGCGGTGGTGGCCAATCCGCCGTTCAGCTATCGCTGGGGCCGAGCGATGCCATCAGCGAAGACATGCGCTTCAAGAACCACGGCGTGGCACCCAAGAGTGCGGCGGACTTCGCCTTCCTGCTGCACGGGCTGCACTACCTCAAAGACGATGGCGTGATGGCCATCATCCTGCCGCACGGCGTGCTGTTCCGGGGGGCGGAAGAGCGTATTCGCCGCAAACTGCTGCAGGATGGACATATCGATACCGTGATCGGGCTGCCGGCCAATCTGTTTTATTCAACAGGCATCCCGGTTTGTATTCTCGTGCTGAAGAAGTGCAAAAGATCGGACGATGTGCTGTTTATCAACGCAGCCGAGCACTTCGAGAAGGGTAGGAGGCAGAACCAGCTAGCAGACCGACATATCGACAAGATTATCGAGACCTACGAGCAACGCCCAGCGGAAGTGCCGCGCTATGCGCGACGGGTAAGCATGCAGGAGATCGAGAAGAACGATTTCAACCTGAATATCTCCCGCTACGTCAGTACGGCGGTAGCCGATGAAGAAATAGACCTGACGGCCGTGCATACCGAGCTTGTGGCACTAGATCAGAAGATCAAGACGGCCACCGATAAACACAATGAATTCCTCAAGGAACTTGGGCTGCCACTGCTACCCTACGGTTCTGAGGTATCACGGTAAGAACCACCTATGGCGATTTGGTTGGTTCCCAGTGGGCTCGCACGGCAGGTTCAAACCCCTATAAGAATTTGAACCCAATAAACCACCGCTCCACCGCCAAATAATATCGCGGAAAGTCAGTAAATAATTTTCCGCACTTTTTACGTTCGAGCAGGCGCACAACGTACCGTTCGGCGTTTGTCACGGGCTTGATGTCAAGGCATCGCATGGGCTTTCGACCTCGGTGGGAAGCTTTCAATGAGGGGTGCAGTTATGGAACAGGCCGAATCTGTCACTGATATTTTTTGCGATGTTTGTGGCAACAGCATGCGTGTTGAAGGGTATGGGGTGCAATTCGGAACCCTTCGCGCCAGTTGGGGACTCGGCTCGGCTCATGGTGGCGAGTGTTATGAAATCCATCTGTGCGAACTCTGCTTTTTCAGGACCCTGGCAGGCTTGAAGCGCGAACGAATGGTGAACTCGATGTTCAGTGCCAGCGATGAGGACTTGAGCCGTTTCGGTCTTGTTACGCGCGATGATTCTTCCATCGTTGGGGTCGCCTCAGAAAACGGAAAATAAAGCACGCTAAGCCGGTTGCAGCGGTCGTAGCGGCCTGAACTTGCCCGCGCCGATCTTGGCGCTGCTGCGCCAGAGGTAATCGCCGGTGAGGTTGATGTGCTCCCAACCGAGCGGCGACAGGTACTGCAACAGCGCGTCATCAACGGCATGGCCGTTGCCACGCAGCGCGTGCGCAGCCCGTTCCAGATAGACCGTGTTCCACAACACGACGGCAGCCGTTACCAGATTGAGGCCGCTAGCCCGGTAGCGCTGCTGCTCGAAACTGCGGTCGCGGATTTCACCCAGGCGGTTGAAAAACACTGCCCTGGCCAGCGCATTGCGCGCCTCGCCCTTGTTCAGGCCGGCATGCACGCGGCGGCGCAGTTCCACGCTTTGCAGCCAGTCCAGGATGAACAGCGTGCGCTCGATGCGGCCCAGCTCGCGGAGCGCCACGGCCAGGCCGTTCTGGCGTGGGTAGCTGCCGAGCTTTCGGAGCATCAGGGAGGCCGTCACCGTGCCCTGCTTGATCGAGGTGGCCAGCCGCAGGATTTCGTCCCAATGGGCGCGGACGTGCTTGATGTTGAGCGTGCCGCCGATCATGGGTTTCAGCGCGTCATAGGCGGCGTCCATCCATCCGTCCGGAAAGCGCTCATTCTCTTTCCCTGAATGGGGTCGTTTGCGGGAGGGGGCGGAATCCTACGCTAAGGCTTTGGCCAGCGATATTCTCCGGTGAGATTGATGTGTTCCCATCCGAGCGGCGAAACATGGGCCAAGAGATCGGGCGATAGCAGCTTTCCATCGCGTTTCTGGTTTGCAACGACCTCGCCGAGCTTCATGGTGTTCCAGAAGATGATGATGGCGGCGAGCAGATTCATGCCGGCGATGCGGTAATGCTGGCCTTCGGCGGAACGGTCGCGGATTTCACCGCGGCGGTGGAAGCTGATTGCCCGCTTCAGCGCATGATGAGCTTCGCCTTTGTTGAGCCCGATCTGGGCACGCCGTTGGAGTTCGGCATCCAGAATCCAGTCGATCATGAACAGGGTGCGCTCGACGCGACCGACTTCCCGCAGGGCTGTCGCGAGCTCGTTCTGCCGCGGATAGGAGGCGAGTTTCCGCAGAATCTGGCTTGGCGCGACGGTTCCGGCAGCAATGGTGGCGGCGATGCGCAGGGTGTCGGGCCAATTGCGCTCGATCATGGCTTGGTTGACCTTTCCGCCGATCAACGCTCGCAGGTGCGCCGGGGCGGCCGACGGATTGAACGCGTAGAGCCGTTTGGATGGCAGGTCGCGGATGCGCGGAGCGAACCGGTAGCCGAGAATGGCACATGCGGCAAAGACGTGATCGGTGAAGCCGCCCGTGTCGGTGAACTGCTCGCGGATATGGCGTCCAGCATCGTTCATCAGCAGGCCATCGAGGATGTAAGGCGCTTCGCTTGCCGTTGCAGGAATCACCTGGGTTGCGAACGGCGCATATTGGTCGGAGACGTGGCTATAGGCTTTCAGGCCCGGGGTATTGCCATATTTCGCGTTGACCAGGTTCATGGCCTCACCTTGCTCTGTAGCGACGAAGAACTGTCCGTCGCTCGAAGCCGACGTGCCCATGCCCCAGAACCGGGCCATGGGTAACGCTGCCTGTGCCTCGACCACCATGGCCAGCGCCCGGTCATAGGCTTCGCCCTCGACATGCCACCGTCCAATGCGGATCAATTCCCAGAAGGTGTGGGTGTTTGTCGCATCCGCCATTTTGCGCAAGCCGAGGTTGATCCCTTCCGCCAAGATAACGTTCATTAGCCCGATCCGGTCAGCGCAGGGTGCTCCTGTGCGCAGATGGGTGAACGCTTCGGTGAAGCCGGTCGCCGCATCCACCTCCAGCAGGAGATCGGTGATGCGCGTGGGCGGGATCTGCTTGTAGAGATCGAGCACCAGATCTTCGGCGCCTGTCGGCGCGGCGGCTTCGAGTTTCTCGATATGCAGAACGCCGTTTTCAATCGACCCGCCCGGGATCGTGCCTGCGCGAGCGGCACGGCCAAGCTCGCGCAACCGCATGTCGAGGCGAGCTTGCCGGTCTGCCAGCCATTCCTCCGGCCGCAATGGCACAGCGAGACGACCGCCTTCCGCGATGGCTTGTGCCGGAACGAGTGCGTGTTTCAGATCGCCATAGCGCCGGGACCTAGTAAGCCAGACATCTCCGGAGCGGAACGCATCGCGCAGATGGAACAGCACCGCGATCTCCCATAGGCGAGCGTCGCCAGCCCTCTGGGCCCGAAGGTGGCGATGCCATTTCGAGCTGGGCCGCAAGAAGCTGGTCATCGCGGCATCGTTCAAACCGGTACGAAGGGCCGTCACCGCTTCCAGAAGCGGCAGTGCAACAGGCGCAGCTCGCAGATCGAGCAGGCGCAACATGCGTGGAGCGTATCGGCGGAAGCGGTGATAACCGTCGAGCACATGGTTGAGCGGATCGTCGGCCATGGTGGCGGTGAGCCTGGTTGCCATTGCAACAAGGGTTTTGAAGCCGTCCCACCCTGATCCGCTCGCGATGACGTCGCCCAGCGGCTGGCCATCATCCTGTGCATCGACCAGGGCGCCCCCGATCTCGGCGAAGGATTTCAGGGTGTCACGCACCACCCCCGCTTCGTCTGCGACCTTTGCATGGCAAATACGCTCCGAAGCACGGTAGAGACGGCCGACGATCCGGTCGTGGGTTTCGACCACTGCGTCGGCCAACATCGCCTGCCATTCCGAGACGCAAACAGCCAAGATCGCAAGCCGCCTGTCCTCCGGGAGATCGCGCATGCCGTCGGCATAATACCGTTCACCCTGCCTGCGCAGACGAGTCACCCGATGGGCAGGAACGCCGGCAAGCAGATCCTCGGGGAGATCGACGCGTTGCAGATATTCGAGCCGGTCGAGCAGCCGGTTGGCCGACGAAGAGTTCGAGCCAGGCTCGAACTGGCGCAGCCACACAAAACGGGTCACCCGATCATCAGCCGTCTCCTCGAGCAATGCCAGCAACTGTTCTCGGATCGACATAGGCAGACGAATGGCGATCCTCGTCTCGATGCGTCGCTCGGCATCGACGAGAGCCGCGGCACAAAGCCGCTCGATCGTGGATGTCGCGGGAAGGACAGTGCGGGTGCGTCGGCACTCGGCTACGAAGCGACGGGCGATATCCTCGTTCGACACCGCCATCTCGGCTTCTCGGAACAACCATTCCTTCAGCTCGCTCGCACCACGTCCGGAGAAGGTGCGGAAGCCGTAGAGCCCCCGTAACTCGGCAAGATGCTCGTGCCGTGTTTCCTCGCGGGCAGCATAGTCTACGAGATCGTCGGCACCCAGGCCAAGCTGCGCTCCGATAAATTCGATGACCTCTGCAGGGATCAGTTCGCCTGGAGCCAGCACCCGGCCGGGATAGCGCAGGACACACAATTGCAGGGCGAAGCCGAACCTGTTGTGAGCGCGCCGACGCAGCCTGATATGCCCAAGGTCTTCATCACTCAGCGTATAGTGCTTGAGCAAATCCGTCTGTGAAGTCGGCAAGCGCAACAGCGCGTCTTTCTGCCGATCGGTTAGAGTGACGCGACGCGGCATACATGTTCCTTTTTCAAAATCTGATAGCGTTCAAGACGCTTTGTTTATGAAGCTGGTTGAGATACATTTCCAGAGGTCAATGCAATCGTGGCCGAAGCGCCGCCTCAAACCAACGTTTGTGATACATGCTGATCGGATATGCCCGCGTCTCCAAAGCCGATGGCTCGCAGTCTCTCGACCTGCAGCACGACACCTTGCGCGCCGCAGGTGTCGAACGGGACAATATCTATGATGATCTTGCTTCCGGCGGTCGTGATGATCGCCCTGGCTTGACTGCCTGCCTCAAGTCATTGCGTGACGGCGATGTGCTGGTGGTCTGGAAGCTCGATCGCCTCGGACGATCGCTTGCCCATCTGGTCAACACGGTGAAGGAGCTGTCAGACCGCAAGATCGGCCTGCGGGTTCTGACTGGAAAGGGCGCTCAGATCGACACCACGACTGCGTCCGGTCGCATGGTGTTCGGAATCTTCGCCACCTTGGCCGAGTTCGAGCGGGATCTGATCCGAGAGCGCACCATGGCGGGTCTCGCCTCCGCGAGAGGCGCGCGGTCGCAAGGGCGGACGAAAATTCGCGCTCACCAAAGCTCAGGTGCGTCTCGCGCAAGCCGCCATGGCCCAGCGCGATACTTCAGTTTCCGATCTCTGCAAGGAACTCGGCATCGAGCGCGTCACTCTCTACCGATATGTCGGTCCCAAAGGCGAGCTCAGAGACCATGGAAAGCATGTTCTCGGACTTACGTCGCAACTCGTTTCTTTTCGCAAGTTGAGCCACCTCCGCGCTTCATCAGAAAACTGAAGGAACCTCCATTGAATCGAACTAATATTTTTTTTGGTGAATCGCATTCTGACTGGTTGCCTGTCAGAGGCGGAGAATCTGGTGATTTTGTTTTTCGACGTGGTGACGGGCATGCCTTCGCGAAAATCGCACCTGCTTCCCGCCGCGGTGAGCTCGCTGGAGAGCGTGACCGCCTCATTTGGCTCAAAGGTCGAGGTGTGGCTTGCCCCGAGGTCATCAACTGGCAGGAGGAACAGGAGGGTGCATGCTTGGTGATAACGGCAATTCCGGGAGTACCGGCGGCTGATCTGTCTGGAGCGGATTTGCTCAAAGCGTGGCCGTCAATGGGGCAGCAACTTGGCGCTGTTCACAGCCTATCGGTTGATCAATGTCCGTTTGAGCGCAGGCTGTCGCGAATGTTCGGACGCGCCGTTGATGTGGTGTCCCGCAATGCCGTCAATCCCGACTTCTTACCGGACGAGGACAAGAGTACGCCGCAGCTCGATCTTTTGGCTCGTGTCGAACGAGAGCTACCGGTGCGGCTCGACCAAGAGCGCACCGATATGGTTGTTTGCCATGGTGATCCCTGCATGCCGAACTTCATGGTGGACCCTAAAACTCTTCAATGCACGGGTCTGATCGACCTTGGGCGGCTCGGAACAGCAGATCGCTATGCCGATTTGGCACTCATGATTGCTAACGCCGAAGAGAACTGGGCAGCGCCAGATGAAGCAGAGCGCGCCTTCGCTGTCCTATTCAATGTATTGGGGATCGAAGCCCCCGACCGCGAACGCCTTGCCTTCTATCTGCGATTGAATCCTCTGACTTGGGGTTGATGTTCATGCCGCCTGTTTTTCCTGCTCATTGGCACGTTTCGCAACCTGTTCTCATTGCGGACACCTTTTCCAGCCTCGTTTGGAAAGTTTCATTGCCAGACGGGACTCCTGCAATCGTCAAGGGATTGAAACCTATAGAAGACATTGCTGATGAACTGCGCGGGGCCGACTATCTGGTATGGCGCAATGGGAGGGGAGCAGTCCGGTTGCTCGGTCGTGAGAACAATCTGATGTTGCTCGAATATGCCGGGGAGCGAATGCTCTCTCACATCGTTGCCGAGCACGGCGACTACCAGGCGACCGAAATTGCAGCGGAACTAATGGCGAAGCTGTATGCCGCATCTGAGGAACCCCTGCCTTCTGCCCTTCTCCCGATCCGGGATCGCTTTGCAGCTTTGTTTCAGCGGGCGCGCGATGATCAAAACGCAGGTTGTCAAACTGACTACGTCCACGCGGCGATTATAGCCGATCAAATGATGAGCAATGCCTCGGAACTGCGTGGGCTACATGGCGATCTGCATCATGAAAACATCATGTTCTCCAGTCGCGGCTGGCTGGTGATAGATCCCGTCGGTCTGGTCGGTGAAGTGGGCTTTGGCGCCGCCAATATGTTCTACGATCCGGCTGACAGAGACGACCTTTGTCTCGATCCTAGACGCATTGCACAGATGGCGGACGCATTCTCTCGTGCGCTGGACGTCGATCCGCGTCGCCTGCTCGACCAGGCGTACGCTTATGGGTGCCTTTCCGCAGCTTGGAACGCGGATGGAGAAGAGGAGCAACGCGATCTAGCTATCGCGGCCGCGATCAAGCAGGTGCGACAGACGTCATACTAGATATCAAGCGACTTCTCCTATCCCCTGGGAACACATCAATCTCACCGGAGAATATCGCTGGCCAAAGCCTTAGCGTAGGATTCCGCCCCTTCCCGCAAACGACCCCAGCCTCAGCCGGGGAGCAGGAAAAGGGCGCAGCCCGCCCCTGCTCCCGCGGCGTATGGGGCAAGACCCCATGCGGGGGTCCAGCCCGAAGGGGGCTGGTCAAGCCCGTAGGGCGCGAAGGGGGGATAGCTCGCCCCCTTTGGGGGCCTCGATATGCGGGAGGGGGAGCCGCCGCGAAGCGGTGGGGAACCCCGCAGGGGTGCCCCGTGCAGGGCACGCGATGATTAAAAAAGGATTAAAACCGGATTAGGCTCGTTTTCGCCAAAGGCTAAAACCCAGCACTGGCGCGGGTTTGCAGCCTGTTCGGCCTGTGGATAGCGTATCCGCTGGAACGGTATCCGGCATCCGCTGGAACGGTATCCGGCATCCGCTGGAACGGTATCGCCTACCTGCTGGAACGGTATCAAGGAGTCCACGCTAGATCTATCTCATCTGCGCAAGGCAGAACGTGAAGACGGCCGCCCTGGACCTCGCCCGCGAGCGCCAGGCGCACGAGGCCGGCGCGCGGACCCGCGCCACGGCCCACGAGCGGACGCCGCAGCAGGAGCGCCAGAAGGCCGCCAGAGAGGCCGAGCGCGGCCGTGAGGCTTGGACGCTAGGGCAGGGCATGAAAAAGCCCGTAGCGGGCTGCTACGGGCGTCTGACGCGGTGGAAAGGGGGAGGGGATGTTGTCTACATGGCTCTGCTGTAGTGAGTGGGTTGCGCTCCGGCAGCGGTCCTGATCAATCGTCACCCTTTCTCGGTCCTTCAACGTTCCTGACAACGAGCCTCCTTTTCGCCAATCCATCGACAATCACCGCGAGTCCCTGCTCGAACGCTGCGTCGGACCGGCTTCGTCGAAGGCGTCTATCGCGGCCCGCAACAGCGGCGAGAGCGGAGCCTGTTCAACGGTGCCGCCGCGCTCGCCGGCATCGCTGTCGCCGGCCTGCTCCTCAAGCACGGCCCCAACAGTGAAGTAGCTGATTGTCATCAGCGCATTGACGGCGTCCCCGGCCGAAAAACCCGCCTCGCAGAGGAAGCGAAGCTGCGCGTCGGCCGTTTCCATCTGCGGTGCGCCCGGTCGCGTGCCGGCATGGATGCGCGCGCCATCGCGGTAGGCGAGCAGCGCCTGCCTGAAGCTGCGGGCATTCCCGATCAGAAATGAGCGCCAGTCGTCGTCGGCTCTCGGCACCGAATGCGTATGATTCTCCGCCAGCATGGCTTCGGCCAGTGCGTCGAGCAGCGCCCGCTTGTTCCTGAAGTGCCAGTAAAGCGCCGGCTGCTGAACCCCCAACCGTTCCGCCAGTTTGCGTGTCGTCAGACCGTCTACGCCGACCTCGTTCAACAGGTCAGGGCGGCACGGATCACTGTATTCGGCTGCAACTTTGTCATGCTTGACACTTTATCACTGATAAACATAATATGTCCACCAACTTATCAGTGATAAAGAATCCGCGCGTTCAATCGGACCAGCGGAGGCTGGTCCGGAGGCCAGACGTGAAACCCAACAGACCCCTGATCGTAATTCTGAGCACTGTCGCGCTCGACGCTGTCGGCATCGGCCTGATTATGCCGGTGCTGCCGGGCCTCCTGCGCGATCTGGTTCACTCGAACGACGTCACCGCCCACTATGGCATTCTGCTGGCGCTGTATGCGTTGGTGCAATTTGCCTGCGCACCTGTGCTGGGCGCGCTGTCGGATCGTTTCGGGCGGCGGCCAATCTTGCTCGTCTCGCTGGCCGGCGCCACTGTCGACTACGCCATCATGGCGACAGCGCCTTTCCTTTGGGTTCTCTATATCGGGCGGATCGTGGCCGGCATCACCGGGGCGACTGGGGCGGTAGCCGGCGCTTATATTGCCGATATCACTGATGGCGATGAGCGCGCGCGGCACTTCGGCTTCATGAGCGCCTGTTTCGGGTTCGGGATGGTCGCGGGACCTTGTGCTCGGTGGGCTGATGGGCGGTTTCTCCCCCCACGCTCCGTTCTTCGCCGCGGCAGCCTTGAACGGCCTCAATTTCCTGACGGGCTGTTTCCTTTTGCCGGAGTCGCACAAAGGCGAACGCCGGCCGTTACGCCGGGAGGCTCTCAACCCGCTCGCTTCGTTCCGGTGGGCCCGGGGCATGACCGTCGTCGCCGCCCTGATGGCGGTCTTCTTCATCATGCAACTTGTCGGACAGGTGCCGGCCGCGCTTTGGGTCATTTTCGGCGAGGATCGCTTTCACTGGGACGCGACCACGATCGGCATTTCGCTTGCCGCATTTGGCATTCTGCATTCACTCGCCCAGGCAATGATCACCGGCCCTGTAGCCGCCCGGCTCGGCGAAAGGCGGGCACTCATGCTCGGAATGATTGCCGACGGCACAGGCTACATCCTGCTTGCCTTCGCGACACGGGGATGGATGGCGTTCCCGATCATGGTCCTGCTTGCTTCGGGTGGCATCGGAATGCCGGCGCTGCAAACAATGTTGTCCAGGCAGGTGGATGAGGAACGTCAGGGGCAGCTGCAAGGCTCACTGGCGGCGCTCACCAGCCTGACCTCGATCGTCGGGCCCTCCTCTTCACGGCGATCTATGCGGCTTCTATAACAACGTGGAACGGGTGGGCATGGATTGCAGGCGCTGCCCTCTACTTGCTCTGCCTGCCGGCGCTGCGTCGCGGGCTTTGGAGCGGCGCAGGGCAACGAGCCGATCGCTGATCGTGGGGTCGTCTCAGAAAACGGAAAATAAAGCACGCTAAGTGTGCACTGAGGCGGGAACGCTCATTGCAACGCCTTTGCTAAGGCTGATCCGATTCTGGACACCGCCTGGTTGCTTGCCGACATAGACGCTGCGGTTTGGGTGATGTAGATCGCCACAATGACGGCTGAACGCTTGGGCGGCCAGACAACGGCGATTATGGAACGTGATCCGTGACCACCTGCTCCCGACTTGTCCGCAATTTGCCAATCCCTCGGCAAGCCAGCGCGTAGCAAGGCATCGGCAACTTGATCCCCGAGCATCCATTGTGTCAGTTCGTTCCGAGCCGGAGCGGAGAGGACACCGTCGAGCAACAGTGTTTGCAGGCTCCGCGCTGCCGCAATTGGCGTTGTCGTGTCGCGTGCATCCCCCGGCGTGGCCTCGTTGAGTTCGGGTTCTCGCCGATCCAGGCGTGTCTTATCGTCACCGATAGACCGCATGAACGCGGTGAATGTCCGTGCCCCGCCGATTGCATCCAACGCCAAATTGGCCGCTGTGTTGTCACTGATACTGACGGCGGCCCTGCACAGCTCACGCAGGGTCAGCGTGCCGCCAGGTGGCACCCTTTCCGTCACGGGTGAGTATGTGACCAGCGCTGTGCGCTCGATCGGTATCGCCTGCTCCAGGTTCAGCTTGTGGCGGTCGGCCTGGGCCAGAACGGCCGCGCAGGAAAAGGCTTTATGCGTGCTGTTCAGCGGGAAGCGTTCGTCGCCACGATGCTGCCACGTCAGGCCGGAATCCGTATCGATCACCGCCACTCCGACCCTAGCCTGAAGCGTGGTCTCCTCTTGGGTTACAGCGAGGTCGAGGATTCCCGTATCCATGGCATATGCGGATGTGCAGATGAGGCCAACACATCCGAGTATCGCCACAGGGACAGAGAGAAAATGACATTGAAATTTCATAAGCATTAGATTTGTAGCGACGCCGGCACCCAGCGATACAGCGTCGGAATCGACACGCCGAGGTTCTTGGCCACGTCCCGCGGCGGCACGCCGCTAGCCAGCAGTTTCTTGGCCGACTCGATCTTACTGTCGGTCATCTTCGGCTTGCGGCCCCCTTTGCGGCCGAGTTGCTTGGCAACCGCCAGTCCGGCACGGGTGCGCTCGACGGTCAGCTCACGTTCCATCTCGGCAAGGCTGGCCATGACGTGGAAGAAGAAGCGCCCGGACGGCGTGCCGGTGTCGATGGAGTCGGTGAGGCTCCTGAACTGGACGCCTTGCTTGTGCAGCTCGCCGACCAGATCGACAAGTTGCTTGACCGAGCGGCCCAGCCGGTCGAGCTTCCAGACGACCAAGGTGTCGCCCTCACGCAGCATTTCGAGCGTTTTGCCCAAGCCCGGACGGTCTGCCCGTGTGCCGCTCACCTTATCCTCGAAGACCTTTTGGCATCCGGCCTTGGCCAAGGCTTCACGTTGCAGCTCAAGGTTCTGATCCTGCGTGGAAACGCGCGCATAACCGATTAGCATGGCTTGCCTTTTGCCCGGTCGATGCGTTCCTGCACCACCTGCATGGCTTCTTCGTGGGGGTAAGCCTTGACGGCGGGGTCGTTGGCATCCAGGCGCACGGCTGGCAGTTGCTTGAGCAATTCCGGTAGCCATTGCTGTACCGTCTCCCACACTACATCGAGGTTGATGTCGAAATAGCCGTGGGCCATGCGATTGCGCATATTGCGCATGCTGCGCCACGGCACGTCGGCATGCGCCTGGGTGAACTCGGCGTAGCCATCCATCACCTTCGTCGCAGCCTCGCCGATGACGATAAGGCTCATGATGACGGCCTGCTGGGTGCACTTGTCGGCCAAGAAGTCGTCCCTGGCCATCCCTTCCACGAAGCTGCGTGCATCGGTTGCGGCCTGCTGGATGTGGTCGAGGTAATCGGGCAGACGGTTCTCGCTCATACCGGCTGCGCCTCCGCGAGCACCTTGGCCCGGAACTTTGGCGGCAGGTCGCCAGGGGTCAGCAAATCGACGTCCACGCCGAGCAGCGATTTCAGTTCTTCTTCCAAATCGCCCAAGTCCAACAACGTGGCACCAGGCAAGGCATCGACCAGCAGGTCGAGGTCGCTGCCATCCCGGTCGGTGCCATGCAGAACCGAACCGAATACGCGCGGGTTCGCGGTGCGGAAGCGGCCTACTGCTTCACGCACCGCGCTTCGCTTCATGTCAAGCACAACGGACGGTCGCATGGGCATCCTTTCTTATCGAAACTCGTTGAGATGATATGCAATCAAGAATAGAATTTCAAGAACCATTTTCGAGAATCGCAATGCCTTGATTTCGCGTGCCGCTGTCGTTTTCAGAAGACGGCTGCACTGAACGTCAGAAGCCGACTGCACTATAGCAGCGGAGGGGTTGGATCCATCAGGCAACGACGGGCTGCTGCCGGCCATCAGCGGACGCAGGGAGGACTTTCCGCAACCGGCCGTTCGATGCGGCACCGATGGCCTTCGCGCAGGGGTAGTGAATCCGCCAGGATTGACTTGCGCTGCCCTACCTCTCACTAGTGAGGGGCGGCAGCGCATCAAGCGGTGAGCGCACTCCGGCACCGCCAACTTTCAGCACATGCGTGTAAATCATCGTCGTAGAGACGTCGGAATGGCCGAGCAGATCCTGCACGGTTCGAATGTCGTAACCGCTGCGGAGCAAGGCCGTCGCGAACGAGTGGCGGAGGGTGTGCGGTGTGGCGGGCTTCGTGATGCCTGCTTGTTCTACGGCACGTTTGAAGGCGCGCTGAAAGGTCTGGTCATACATGTGATGGCGACGCACGACACCGCTCCGTGGATCGGTCGAATGCGTGTGCTGCGCAAAAACCCAGAACCACGGCCAGGAATGCCCGGCGCGCGGATACTTCCGCTCAAGGGCGTCGGGAAGCGCAACGCCGCTGCGGCCCTCGGCCTGGTCCTTCAGCCACCATGCCCGTGCACGCGACAGCTGCTCGCGCAGGCTGGGTGCCAAGCTCTCGGGTAACATCAAGGCCCGATCCTTGGAGCCCTTGCCCTCCCGCACGATGATCGTGCCGTGATCGAAATCCAGATCCTTGACCCGCAGTTGCAAACCCTCACTGATCCGCATGCCCGTTCCATACAGAAGCTGGGCGAACAAACGATGCTCGCCTTCCAGAAAACCGAGGATGCGAACCACTTCATCCGGGGTCAGCACCACCGGCAAGCGCCGCGACGGCCGAGGTCTTCCGATCTCCTGAAGCCAGGGCAGATCCGTGCACAGCACCTTGCCGTAGAAGAACAGCAAGGCCGCCAATGCCTGACGATGCGTGGAGACCGAAACCTTGCGCTCGTTCGCCAGCCAGGACAGAAATGCCTCGACTTCGCTGCTGCCCAAGGTTGCCGGGTGACGCACACCGTGGAAACGGATGAAGGCACGAACCCAGTGGACATAAGCCTGTTCGGTTCGTAAACTGTAATGCAAGTAGCGTATGCGCTCACGCAACTGGTCCAGAACCTTGACCGAACGCAGCGGTGGTAACGGCGCAGTGGCGGTTTTCATGGCTTGTTATGACTGTTTTTTGTACAGTCTATGCCTCGGGCATCAAGCAGCAAGCGCGTTACGCCGTGGGTCGATGTTTGATGTTATGGAGCAGCAACGATGTTACGCAGCAGGGCAGTCGCCCTAAAACAAAGTTGGGCGTGACCAATGCAGCGTGTCGTCGGGCCACATAGAACACCTAGAAGTTCACAAGAAAGGTCGGAAATGGAACGAAGTAGCAATGAAGTCAGTAATCCAGTTGCTGGCAATTTTGTATTCCCATCGAACGCCACGTTTGGTATAGGAGATCGCGTGCGCAAGAAATCCGGCGCCGCCTGGCAAGGTCAGATTGTCGGCTGGTACTGCACAAATTTGACCCCCGAAGGCTACGCCGTCGAGTCTGAGGCTCACCCAGGCTCAGTACAGATTTATCCTGTTGCGGCGCTTGAGCGCATCAACTGAGTTCAAGGTTGAAGTGCGCCGCTCAACGGTCAAACCGGGCATCACCGACTACAGCCCAACTTGTCGCTCCAGCGGACGGCTTCGCCGCCCGCTGAGCTAATTCGTTAGGCATCACAAAGTACAGCATCGTGACCAACAGCAACGATTCCGTCACACTGCGCCTCATGACTGAGCATGACCTTGCGATGCTCTATGAGTGGCTAAATCGATCTCATATCGTCGAGTGGTGGGGCGGAGAAGAAGCACGCCCGACACTTGCTGACGTACAGGAACAGTACTTGCCAAGCGTTTTAGCGCAAGAGTCCGTCACTCCATACATTGCAATGCTGAATGGAGAGCCGATTGGGTATGCCCAGTCGTACGTTGCTCTTGGAAGCGGGGACGGATGGTGGGAAGAAGAAACCGATCCAGGAGTACGCGGAATAGACCAGTCACTGGCGAATGCATCACAACTGGGCAAAGGCTTGGGAACCAAGCTGGTTCGAGCTCTGGTTGAGTTGCTGTTCAATGATCCCGAGGTCACCAAGATCCAAACGGACCCGTCGCCGAGCAACTTGCGAGCGATCCGATGCTACGAGAAAGCGGGGTTTGAGAGGCAAGGTACCGTAACCACCCCAGATGGTCCAGCCGTGTACATGGTTCAAACACGCCAGGCATTCGAGCGAACACGCAGTGATGCCTAACCCTTCCATCGAGGGGGACGTCCAAGGGCTGGCGCCCTTGGCCGCCCCTCATGTCAAACGTTGAACGACAGCTTTCCCAAAAGCTCTACGGCTGCTCTGGGTCGACACCGGTAATCGGATCGTTGCCGCACTGAACAGCGCCCCGTTCCAGGTCGCCTCCATTTATGCGGCTGAACCGAGGGAGAGCAGCTTTACGCCGTCTGGCCGCAGTTCGCCCTTGGGCGACACGTGCCGGTAGAGCGTCTGCCGGGTAATCCCGAGTTCTTCGCAGAGATCGCCCACCTTGGTTTCCGGTTGCCCCATGCTGGCCATCGCCAGGCGTAGCTTGGCGGCGGTCATCTTGAAGGGGCGCCCCCTTTCCTGCCGCGAGCGCGCGCCGAGATAAGTCCAGCGACTGTTCGCTCGGAAATCAACTCACGCTCGAACTCGGCCAGCGCGGCAAAAATACCGAACACAAGCTTGCCGGCGGCAGTCGTCGTGTCGACCGCCGCACCGTGACCGGTCAGGGCCTTCAGGCCCACGCTACGCGCAGTTAGGTCGTGCACGGTGTTGATCAGGTGGCGCAGATCACGGCCAAGCCGATCGAGCTTCCACACGATCAGCGTGTCCCCTTCACGAAGCGCCTTCAGGCAAGCAGCCAACCCTGGGCGATCATCGCGCCTGCCCGAGGCCAGATCCTCGTAAAGGTGCGCAAGGCTCACACCAGCGGCGATGAGCGCATCGCGTTGCAAATTGGTGGACTGGGATCCGTCCGCCTTCGATACCCGCATGTAGCCGATCAGCACCTTTTCACCCGTCACGTATACGTTCGATTATGTGACAGTGTGAGCCGGAAAGCTCTATCCGTCAAAATTTGTCACTTAACCCGTCATTTTGTTTAAGACATGCAAAGGGTGCATCAGGCAGGTAATGTGACAGAAATTCCGGCGGGATGCCTTCCTTCACGAAGGTGGCGCGCAACCGTTCCAAGGAAGCGGGATCGCGCCGACCATAGGAAGCCAACGCGAACAGCGAGCGTGCCGTCTCGGGGTTGTGTCGCGCTTCAATGATGGCCTCGTCGATGGCCTGGACTGCACGCTGCCAGTGATTGATGGGCTCGGGCTTCGGCGCTTTCGTCGGCAGGCCACTGGTGAACCCGGTTTGGGGCTCGGATCAGAATAGCTTTGCCTGCTCGCCTGGCGGGCTGATGTCCCTCACCTCAATCAAGCTGATTGCCGTTGCCGCCGCCTCCAGCATCTGTAACCGTACTATCGGATTCAGGGTTTCATACGGTCGCCACAGACTTTGCCCAGCACGCAGCGGATGCCCGCAGCCTTCCCAGACTTGGCGGGGATACCCCGCGCAGGTTCCGCACGCGGAAAGCGGGGTGTTCAGCTCATCGAGCAGCGTGCGAAGAAGTCGAAACCACAATCCGGCGTGGATGCGTCGGCGCGGCAGCTCCACGTGACCGGTTGTCAGTGCCTGCCAGGTACGCTGGTCATCGCCGCAATCGCGTCGCTGGCGGTGCGCGGTTCGGCGTCGGCGTTCTCCCAGCCGAGAAACCGCCCTGGCACGCCCCAATAGGATTCCAGCCAGCAGCCATGCAGCGGGCAGCTCAGCATCAGGGGCAGCTTCCACGCGAGCAGTACGGCTTGGTTCTCCGGATCGCTCAGGCAGAGCGGACAGGCGCGGTTTATCGGCTGGCTGGGCAGCCAGGCACGCCAGCTCGTGATGGATCGCGTCTTACGGCGGAGTCTTGGCAGCAACACCGAGAGCTGAAACGCATAGGTTTCCAAGGCGTCTGGAATCTGGTCATCAAGGCTGTCCAGTAGCCAAGGCACCCATCCGGCGAAACTCATACAGCGCAGCCGGTCCAGCTCGATGCCGCTCCGCTGGGAAAGCAACGCCAGCAGCGAGAGTGGTGGCGCGGTGTCCAGGTCATCGACCTGGCCGTGACCAAGATCGTGCTCCAGCAGGTCGGGCTCCTCCATGTGATAGCAAAGGGCCACGCGGTTGAGCCATGAGGACAGCGCCTCGCCTTCTTTCGGGGCGGGATGCAGCGGCCAGCGCGGCGCAGGCTTCACATCAGTTCCCGCTCGAATTGCCGCCGCCGCTCGCTGGGTCCGGTGTAAACGGCCATGCTGAGTGTGCGATGGTTGATCGCTTCCTCGCCGCTCTCCACGGCGACGATGGCCGCCGCCATCAGCAAGTGCGCCAGTTCCCCTATGGTGCCCTCGCTGCGTGTGAGCAGGTAGCGAGCCATGTCCAGCGTGGCAATTGGGGAAGGCCGGCGCAGCGGAGCGAAGCGGCGAAGCTGGCCAGCAGTGAGCAGCAATCGTCGTTGGCCTCCCATACCGGCAGCATCATCGGCTCGAAGCGATTTTCCAACTGGTCATCGGAGCGGATGGCTAGGTAGGCGTCGCGCGTGCCTACCCCAACCAACGGGATGCGCAGTTCGTTGCCGAGGAAGCGCAGCAGGTTGAGGAATTCCCGGCGGTTGACGCTGTTGCCGGCCAGCACGTTGTGCAGCTCGTCGATCACCAGCATGCGCACGCCGACCTTGCGCAGCAGTGCCAGAGCCAGTTGCTCCATTTCCGGCAACCGTGGGCGTGGGCGCAGCGGCGCGCCCATCGCGGCGAGCAGCGCGACGTAGAAGCGGATCACGGACGGCTCGGACGGCATCTGCACGACCAACACCGGGATGTGCTCCTGGTCGGCGTCGGAGCTGGCCGGGTGGGTGCGGCGGAACTTCTCGACGATCATCGACTTGCCATTGTTGGTCGGGCCAACCAGCAGCAGGTTGGGCATGCGTTGCTTGTTTGGCCACGCATAAAGGGCTTCCAGCCGGTTCAGCGCCTCGACTGCGCGCGGATAGCCGATCCAGCGGTCGGCGCGAAGGCGCTGGATGCGCTCGTCCGCCGGAAGACGGGCCAAGCCCTGGGCCGCCGGCAGCAGGTGGGACAGGTCGATGATGGGATATTCGTCCACGGCTACCACTCCTCAATCTGGTCGAACGGTTTGGCGGGTGGCAAGTTGTCTGCCTGCGGGTCGGCAATATCCGTATCCGGCGGAACGGGCTTGTCCGGCCGAGCTGATGTCTTGAGGTGCTGGCGGCGATCCGCGTCACGCCGCGCCTTGCGTGTGGCCTTCTGCGCGCTGGTCACAATCTCACGCATCTGGCCGATCATGCGGAACAGCGCCGACTCATCCACCTGTTCGCGCCCTTGCTGCCGCAGTTTCGCCAGCGCCTGCCGTTGTTCCCAGAGGGTGACAGCCGGATGCGACAAGGTACGGTAGGGAATTTCCAGGTAATGCTGTCCCTCCGGTTCCAGGGACCCAGATACGGCTGATGTCGCGCGGATCGCGCCGGATCAGAAAGGACGGCCAGCGTTCACGCCGCGCAATCCACGGCTTGAGCGCATCGGCGTAGTAGTGGATGTGGTCGATGACAAAGCCGGTGCGGGTCAGCGTGCGCCGGAGGATCGGCAGAAAATCGACCAGGAACGAAGTAGCGCGTGTGACGACGGCCGGTACGCCGACACGCGCCACGGCCTCGGCCCAGCGCGCGGCCGGCGGTTGGAGCAGGCCGTTGTGCACCGAACCGTGGTAGGTGCCGACCGCCAATGTGAGCCAGCGCTCTAGCTCGCGCAGCGTCAGGGCGGCCTTGTTTTCGGAATCGTAGTCGCCGCGCTGGTCAGGGTTGGAGAAGGTCGTTCCCGGCAGTTCGTCGTGAATCATCTGCATCGCCGTGCCGATGATCCGTTCCACGATGCCGCCATAGTGCGGCTGTCCCAGCGGGCGATAGTCCAGCCGGATGCCATGCTGCTCGCAACCCCGGCGCAGGGCCTCGCTCTTGAACTCGGCCGCGTTGTCTAGGTAGAGCAGCAAGGGCTTGCCGCTCATCTGCCAATCCATTTCCACGTTCAGTCCTTCCAGCCAAGGGCGCTTGTCGCAGGCGACATGCACGAGGCACAGGCCAACCGAAACGGCAGACGGCGCTTCCAGCGTGACGACCATGCCGAGCACGCAGCGGGTGAACACGTCGATGGCGAGGGTCAGGTACGGGCGGCCAATAGGTTGCCGGTCGCGGTCATCGACCACGATCAGGTCGATGACCGTATGGTCTATCTGCACCTGCTCCAGCGGCGCGGTCACGGCAGGAGGCTCGCCGCCCACACCTTGTAGGTCACGAGCGGCATCCTGGCCTTCCCGCCGGCGGATGACCTTGCGCGGGTCAAGGCTAGCGATCCGTAAGGCCACGGTATTGCGCGCCGGCACTCGCAGTTTTTGAGCCTTGCACACCTGAGTGACTTCGCGGTGAAAGGCCGCTAGGCTGCGCTTCTGCTTGGTCAGGAACCGCTTTTGCAGTAGCTCGTGGATGACGCGCTCGACCGGTTCCGGCAAGCGCCCCTTACCTTTACCTCCACCGGACTGGCCGGGCACCAGATCCGTCACGAGGCCGCTGCCTTGCCGGGCACGCCGGATCAGAACGTATACCTGGCGCCGAGACAAGCCCAGCGCCTGAGCCGCCATATCGGCCGCTTCGTGCCCGACCGTCTCCGACTGCGCCAACGGACTGATGATCTCCGCACGACGGCGCGCACGCTCCCAAGCCTCATCAGGCAGAGTGGCCACGCCTTGTTCTGGAATCCGTGGGGTGTCCGTCGCCATGCTCACCTCGCTTTGGTGCACACGAGTATTGAGCATAGTCGAGATTGGTGCAGATCACTTCTGATATTGAACTGTCAGGAGCTGGCTGCACAACAGCCATTACGCCCAATCAACTGGTGCAGTCGTCTTCTGAAAATGACAGCCGCGCCGGGCGCTTTGGCGGGCTTGTCACAAACCTACGTTTTCAAGAAGAAGGAAACCGCATGCCCCGCCGTTCGATCCTGTCCGCCGCCGAGCGCGAAAGCCTACTGGCGTTGCCGGACACCAAGGATGAGTTGATCCGTCACTACACGTTCAGCGAAAGCGACCTGTCCATCATCCGGCAGCGGCGCGGCCCGGCCAACCGGCTAGGCTTCGCCGTGCAGCTCTGCTACCTGCGCTTTCCTGGCGTCATCCTTGGCGTCGATGAGCCGCCGTTCCCGCCCTTGCTGAGACTGGTCGCCAACCAGCTCAAGGTCGGCGTCGAAAGCTGGGACGAGTACGGCCAGCGGGAACAGACCCGGCGCGAGCACCTGGTCGAGCTGCAAACGGTGTTCGGCTTCCAGTCCTTCACCATGAGCCACTACCGGCAGGCCGTCCAGTTGCTGACCGAGCTGGCCATGCAGACCGACAAGGGCATCGTGCTGGCCAGCGCCTTGATCGAGCATCTGCGGCGGCAGTCGGTCATTCTGCCTGCCCTCAACGCCGTCGAGCGGGCGAGCGCCGAGGCGATCACTCGCGCCAACCGGCGCATCTACGATGCCTTGGCCGAACCGCTGTCGGATGCGCATCGCCGCCGCCTCGACGATCTGCTCAAGCGCCGGGACAACGGCAAGACGACCTGGCTGGCCTGGCTGCGCCAGTCACCCGTCAAGCCCAATTCGCGGCATATGCTGGAGCACATCGGACGCCTAAAGGGGTGGCAGGCGCTCGACCTGCCTTCCGGCATCGAGCGATCGGTGCACCAGAACCGCCTGCTCAAAATCGCCCGTGAGGGTGGCCAGATGACGCCCACCGATCTGGCCAAGTTCGAGCCGCAGCGGCGCTACGCCACCCTGGTGGCGCTCGCCATCGAGGGCATGGCGACCGTCACCGACGAAATCATCGACCTGCACGACCGCATCCTGGGCAAGCTGTTCAACGCCGCCAAGAACAAGCATCAGCAGCAGTTCCAGGCATCCGGCAAGGCGATCAACGCCAAGGTGCGGCTGTTCGGGCGCATCGGCCAGGCGCTGATCGAGGCCAAGCAAGCGGGCCGCGATCCGTTCGCCGCCATCGAGGCCGTCGTGTCTTGGGATGCTTTCGCCGAGAGCGTGACCGAGGCGCAGAAGCTCGCCCAACCCGAGGACTTCGATTTCCTGCACCGCATCGGCGAGAGCTACGCCACGCTGCGTCGGTACGCGCCGGAATTCCTCTCTGTGCTCAAGCTGCGGGCAGCGCCCGCCGCCAAGGACGTGCTCGACGCCATCGAGGTGCTGCGCGGCATGAACAGCGACAACGCCCGCAAGGTGCCCGCCAACGCACCAACCAATTTCATCAAGCCACGCTGGCAGAAGCTGGTGATGACCGACAACGGCATCGACCGGCGCTACTACGAACTGTGCGCGCTGTCGGAGATGAAGAATGCGCTGCGCTCCGGCGACATCTGGGTGCAGGGGTCGCGCCAATTCAAGGATTTCGAGGACTATCTGGTGCCGCCCGCAAAATTCGCCAGCCTCAAGCAGGCCAGCGAATTGCCGCTGGCCGTGGCCACCGACTGCGACCAGTACCTGAATGAACGGCTGACGCTGCTGGAAACGCAGCTTGCGGCCGTCAACCGCATGGCGCTGGCGAACGAGCTGCCGGACGCCATCATCACGGAGTCGGGCCTGAAGATCACGCCGCTCGATGCAGCGGTGCCCGATACCGCGCAGGCCTTGATTAACCAGACCGCAATGGTCCTGCCGCACGTCAAGATCACCGAATTGCTGCTGGAGGTGGACGAATGGACGGGCTTCACCCGGCACTTCGCGCACCTGAAATCGGGCGACCTGGCCAAGGACAAGAACCTGCTGCTGACCACGATCCTCGCTGACGCGATCAATCTGGGCCTGACCAAGATGGCGGAATCGTGCCCTGGCACGACCTACGCCAAGCTGGCGTGGCTACAAGCCTGGCACATCCGCGACGAGACCTATTCGACGGCGCTGGCCGAGCTGGTCAACGCGCAATTCCACCATCCCTTTGCTGAGCACTGGGGCGATGGCACCACGTCATCGTCGGACGGCCAGAACTTCCGCACCGGGAGCAAGGCCGAGAGTACCGGCCACATCAACCCGAAATACGGCAGCAGCCCAGGGCGGACGTTCTATACCCACATCTCCGACCAGTACGCGCCGTTTCATACCAAGGTCGTGAACGTCGGCGTGCGCGACTCGACCTACGTGCTCGACGGTCTGCTGTACCACGAATCCGATCTGCGCATCGAGGAGCACTACACCGACACGGCAGGCTTCACCGATCACGTTTTTGCGCTGATGCACCTGCTTGGCTTCCGCTTCGCGCCGCGCATCCGTGACCTGGGCGACACCAAACTCTACATCCCGAAGGGCGAAGCCGCCTACGACGCGCTCAAATCGATGGTCAGCAACGACCGGCTGAACATCAAGGCTATCCGCACCCATTGGGAAGAAATCCTGCGGCTGGCCACCTCGATCAAGCAGGGCACGGTGACGGCCTCGCTGATGCTGCGCAAGCTCGGCAGCTATCCCCGCCAGAACGGCCTGGCTGTGGCGCTGCGCGAGCTGGGACGCATCGAGCGCACGCTGTTCATCCTGGACTGGCTGCAAAGCGTCGAGCTGCGCCGCCGTGTGCATGCCGGACTGAACAAGGGCGAGGCGCGCAACGCGCTGGCCCGCGCGGTGTTCTTCAACCGCCTGGGCGAAATCCGCGACCGCAGTTTCGAGCAGCAGCGCTACCGGGCCAGCGGCTTGAACCTGGTGACTGCCGCCATCGTGCTGTGGAACACTGTCTATCTGGAACGGGCCGCGAACGCCCTGCGTGGCCACGGCCAGGCCGTCGATGACGCCCAGTTGCAGTACCTGTCCCCGCTGGGCTGGGAGCATATCAACCTGACCGGCGATTACCTCTGGCGCAGCAGCGCCAAGATCGGCGCGGGCAAGTTCAGGCCGCTACGGCCACTGCAACCGGCTTAGCGTGCTTTATTTTCCGTTTTCTGAGGCGACCCCTCGTTTGAGTATGCTCAGCGCTCTCATTCCCCCCCCCCTGATGCATCGTTCATTTTTTGTACAGGCGGAGTGTGGCTTGCTCAAGGCTCTGATAGTACTTTTAGGAGTGCACAAAGCATTGATGCTCAAAAGAAGTCCAATAATAAGGCCATAAAAATCAATGGGTTGCTTGTCGTGTGCTTCTTTTTTGTATGATGGCAGGATAACTACTCCGAAGATGTACACCGCGCCGCAGAAGAAATTTCGTGCCCGTGACGAAGCTCAGGTTCTGGACGACATTCGTCGTGCCGGCGAGCAACTGATCGTCAATCGGGTGTTCCTTGCCGACGGCGATGCGCTGGTGTTGCCGACACGGCGCCTGCTGGACATTCTGCAAGCCATCCGCGAGCACATGCCCGAGGTGCGCCGCGTTTCCAGTTACTGCCTGCCGCGCAATCTGCGCAAGAAGTCGGTCGGCGAACTCAGGGAGCTGGCCGATGCCGGGCTGAAAATGGCCTATGTCGGCTGCGAGTCTGGTGATGATGACGTGTTGGCGCGGGTTGGCAAGGGAGAAACCTTCGACTCCAGTCTCAGTGCGCTGGACAAGCTCGGCCAGGCCGGGATCACGCGTTCGGTGATGATCCTCAACGGGCTCGGCGGCCAGGTGCTCAGTGAACGACACGCGGACAATTCGGCGCGACTGATGAACGAGGCACAGCCCGAATACCTTTCCACGCTGGTGGTCAGCTTCCCACTGGGAGAGGTGCGCTTTCGCGAGCAGTTCGCAGACTACCGGCCTCTGACCCAGTTGCAGTTGTTCAGCGAAGTCGAGCGGCTGCTTCGTGGGCTGGAGCTGAAGCAGACGGTGTTTCGCAGTGACCATGCCTCCAACTACCTGGTACTCAAGGGCAACCTGGGGCGGGACAAGGAGCGCTTGCTAGCCCAGGTTCGCAGCGCCATCGAACAGCCGCAGATGGCCAATCTGCGTCAGGAATGGCAGCGCGGGCTTTAGCGCATGCCTGGCGCAGAACCTGCATCCCCACCGTATCTGCCGGTTTTCCGTCACCGGCACGAGGAGGATTGATTCATGCGTAACCTGCTTCTACTGGTAGCGTTGCTGGGGTTGGCCGGCTGCATGAAGGTCAGCGATATGGCCAGTGGCGCCGAATACCACCTGCGCGATGCCGGGTTTCTCGACCATGGTCGCACCGAGCGCATGGCTTCGCGGCGCCTGCAGCAGGACTCCTTCATCTATATCGCCCAGGGGCACTTCGTACCGCCGGGCCACGGCTATCCGCGGCCCAACGTGGTGGCCGAGGAGGCCTTCAAGGGCTTCGTCGAGTACTTCCCGCTGGTGCGTCGCGCGCGTCAGCCGGCCGGCCTGGACGAAGCGATGGCCGAGGCGCGAGCCGCCGGCGCGCATTACCTGCTGTACGCCCGCTTTGCCTACAGCGACGACCGCATCGGCACCCTGGAGGAGTGGGAGGATCAGGAGGAGCTGGAGCGCCTCGGCACCGATCGGGCGGTGATCCAGCTGATGCTGATCGAGACCAATACACGCTACCTGGTGGACACTGCACGGATTCGCAGTCGTGGCGGATTCCTGACGTTCTACGATGCTCAGCCGCAGGATCTGATCGGCCCGCCATTGCATGATTATGCGCGCAGCCTGTTGGGCGTAGCGCGCTGACGACGTGCCGCGGCTGATGCTCCAGCGAGGGTAGGGTATCCTCGTCGGTCTACCCGTTATGTCGGGCAACGGACGAGGAGAGAGCATGAGCGATCCAGGCAAGGCCGGCGACCTGCTGGCGCAGATCCCCAGGGATGAAGGCAAGGGTCTGCCCCCCGTGCACCTGTGGAACCCCGATTTCTGTGGCGATATCGACATGCGTATCGCCCGCGACGGCACCTGGTACTACCTGGGCACGCCCATCGGCCGCAAGCCCATGGTACGGCTGTTTTCCACCATCATCCGCCGCGACGGCGACGATTATTTCCTGATCACCCCGGTGGAGAAGGTCGGTATCCTGGTCGAGGACGCGCCCTTCGTTGCCGTGACCTTGCAGGTGGAGGGGGAGGGCGAGGCGCAGGTGCTGCGTTTCACCACCAATGTCGAGGATGAAGTGGTCGCGGGTATCGAGCATCCGATTCGCGTGGCGATCGATCCTGCGACACTGGAGCCCTCGCCCTACGTTCTGGTGCGGCGTAACCTCGAAGCGCTGATTCATCGCAACGTGTTCTACCAACTGGTGGAACTGGCGGTGGAGCGTGAGGTCGACGGAGAACCCTGGCTGGGTGTATGGAGTGCCGGGCAGTTCTATCCCATCGGGCCTTCTCCGGCCTGAGGAGCGAGTCGCTTCGGTAGAGGCGCCGGTGCGCATGGCGCGCCCCACGGGTCTGACAGGAGACGCAGATGGATGAGCATCGCATCGAGACCGAGCGCCTGACGCTGCGTCCGCCGCAGCCGCAGGATGCCGACGAGGTGCAGCGTCTGGCCGGTGACTTCCGCATTGCCGATGTCACCGGCAGCATTCCCCATCCTTATCCGCCCGAGCTGGCGCAGCAGTGGATCGAACGCTGCTTGCAGGACTGGGCCAGCGGTGCGGCTGCCAACTTCGTGATCACCGAGTCGGACAGCGGGCGACTGGTGGGCAGCATGGTGCTCAAGGACATTGGCCGAGGCGAGGCCGAGGTAGGCTACTGGATCGGCGTGCCGTACTGGAGCCGTGGCTACGCCAGCGAAGCCTGCAATGCGCTGGTGGATTTCGCCTTCCGCCAGTTGCGTCTGCGCCGTCTGCACGCCAGCCATCTGGCGCGCAATCCGCAATCCGGTCGTGTGCTGTTCAAGGCCGGCTTTCGCCATCTGGGCCTGGGCCACAGCGAATGCGGCTGCCAGGGCAAGGTCGAACCGGTCGAACTGTACGAGCGTGTTTCCGGCGAATGACCGGCATGCCTGTCAACGCACCCGATCACGGCTCTGTACCGCCAGATCCAGCGCCTTCTGCATGTCCAGCCTCGCCGAGCGTCCCACGTCCTTGTCGCTCAGCCGGTAGTTGCGCTCCGAGGGCAGGATGGGGGCAGTCAGGTCTTCGGCGTCCATCGGTTCGAAGTCGTAATCACCGCCAATGGTCATGGCACTGCGGCGCAGCAGCATGCGCAACTGTTCCGGTTGCAGGCGCGGGTTGATCGACAGCATGGCTGCGACCACGCCGGTTACCAGCGGTGTGGCATATGAGGTACCGCAATGCACATCGCCGGTAGCGTCGAGCTCATGGGTCGAGGCGCGGGCGCAGGCAGCAGCGGTGATGTCGACACGCATGTCGACGTTCGACGAATTGCGTTTGACCACGTAGGTCGGGTCGTCGATTTCGACCTCCTTTTCCTGGCTGCGCTGATGCCCGCCGACCACCAGCAACTGCTCGGTGATGAAGGAGGAGGGCAGGCGGTATTCGTCGGTGCCTGAGTAGGATGAACCATTGCCGGCGGAGTTGATCACCAGCACGTCCGGGTGCTCCTCGCGCAGCCAGAGAAAGAATTCCTCCAGCAGCTCTTCATAGCCGCTCATGGCGATGCCCGAGCGCACCAGCGAGTCTATCTCGTCACCTTCGATATTGCGTGTGCCGACGCGGTGAATGCCCCAGCTCCAGTTGAGTACGCGCACGCCGTCCTCCACCAGGTTGACTGACGCGGCGATGTTGGCGGTGATGCCGGCATCCGAGTTGCGCTCGACGATCACGTCGAAGCCATTGCTGGCCTTGTCCAGTCCGCGCAGGAAACCGGTGTTGCCGCCCTTGTCCCAGTGCGCGGCAAGAATGCCGGCCACCGTGCTGCCATGGTTGTCCGGTTGAGCGGCGTCGCGGGCATAGACGCAGGTGCGCGGCTTGCCGTCGGGGCAGGCGCCGAGGTAGTCGGCGAAGTCGGGGGCGTCGAAATCGACGTTGCGCTCGATCACGCCGACACGGATTGGCTCGGCCTCGATGGGCGACTCGACAGCGGGGATGCGGCGCTGGTAGTAGTTGACCGCGTCCATGAAGCGGTTCGCCGCCCACTCCTCGGAGTTCTTTTCCGGTTGCTGATCAGGCTTGCGCGCGGCTTCGCTCTCTTCGCCGCGCTCCGGCGCGCTTTCTTCCACGACCACGGCATCGACGCTGGTTTCGCTGCCGATGCGCAACACCAGGGCATCGCGCTCGGTAAGGTCGTTCACCGGCAGGCGCAACTGGTAGACGTTGAGCGGGGGATGGCGCCGACCACCCTGGCGTCGTATTTCTTCGCCAGGCGCCTGGCTTCTTCGAGGCCATCATGGCTTTCCTCGATCAGCAGACTGACCAGATCGACATAGGTGGTCAGGCCATCCATGTTCTTCGCCACTTCGTCAGGGCCTGCGGCGAGCACATGGCTGCCTTGCAGCGACAGCCACACCGGGTTGCTGGCGCGCGAGCCGTCCTCCAGCCACAACGGTGCGCTGCGGTGTTCCTCGCTGTTCAGTTGCAGGCGCAGGCCGCCTTCGTAGCGTTTCACCGCCGAGGAGGGCAGGGTGTCATCGCCCAGGTGCAGCGCAGGTATCTTCTCGTCGAGGCCGCTTACCTGCATGCACCAGTCCTGTCGATCACTGGCGAGCAGGTCGCCGCAGCGTTGCAGGCTCTGGATGCGCAAAGGCTCCTGCGCATCGGCAAGCGGACTGAGCAGAGCCACGATGAACGCGGATAGAAGGGCGCGATTGGGCAGCATGGGGCGGAGCCTCCTTGGCGGTTGTTCTGCTTTCCGACTTTCTTCGTCACGCTTCGTTCAGCTGGCGGTGCCCAGCCGCATGGTGGCGCTGTGCGTGCAGGTCGCATCGCCTTGGGGGATAAAATGTTACGCTATTACGTTCCTTCGTCTCCCATTCGAATCCTTTCATGTCCTCCAATCGCCTGCTTTCCATCGATGCCCTGCGCGGTCTGGTCATCCTTTTCATGTTGCTCGATCACGTCCGTGAAACCTTCTACCTGCACCAGCAGGTCGGTGACCCTATGGACGTCACGGCCACCGATCCGGCGCTGTTCTTCAGCCGTACCCTGGCGCATCTGTGCGCACCGGTGTTCATCCTGCTCACCGGGCTCTCGGCATTTCTCTACGGGGAGAAGCAGATGAGCCGGGCCGCGACCAGTGCCTTTCTGTTCAAGCGCGGACTGTTTCTGGTGGTTCTGGAGTTAACCCTGGTCAACTTCGCCTGGACGTTCCAGTTCCCGCCGACGGTGATCTACCTGCAGGTGATATGGGCCATTGGCCTGAGCATGCTGGCGCTGTCGCTGCTGTTATGGCTGCCGCGTATGCTGCTGGCCGTGCTGGGGCTGGCACTGGTGGCCGGGCACAACCTGCTCGATGGGTTGCACTTCGCGCCGGAGTCGATGATGCACATTCCCTGGGCGGTGCTGCATGACCGTGGCTGGATCGAGTTCTCCGGCACGCTGCGTCTGCGTACCTCCTACCCGGTGTTGCCGTGGATCGGCGTGATCGCCCTGGGCTACGTGATCGGCCCCTGGTTCCGTCGGTCGAACGCGCCCGAGCAGCGTCTGCAATTGCTGCGCACTGCCGGCTGCGGCGCGCTGGCGCTGTTCGTGGTGCTGCGTCTGTTCAACGGCTACGGTGAGAAGCCCTGGAGACTCGAGGAGACCTGGCTGCAAACGCTGATGGGACTGTTCAACATCACCAAGTACCCGCCGTCGCTGCTGTTCCTGGCGCTGACGCTGGGGATCGGCCTGCTGTTGCTGGCGTACTTCGAGCGACGCAACGACGGGCGCATGGTGCGCACCCTGGCCGTTTTCGGCAGTGCACCGATGTTCTTCTACCTGCTGCACCTGTACGTGCTGAAGTTGCTCTATATCGCTGCCTTCGCTGTCTGGGGGGCGAACCAGGGGCATTATTTCGGCTTCGATTCGCTGGTATGGGTCTGGGCGGTGACGCTGCTGCTGGCCGTGCTGCTGTTTGCGCCAACGCAGTGGTTCGCCCGGCTCAAGGCGCGCCGACGGGATATCCGCTGGTTGAAGTACCTCTGAGAGCGGCCGCGGCAGGGGCGCCGGGCGCGCCAGCTATTTCCCCGGTGGACAGCTGGTGCGCAGGGCGCACCCTGGGGAAACCCTGAAAACCGTCATTACTCGCTGCGCTCGCCCTGCTCGGGCCGCACTGAAGTGCGTTCAGCGCTTGCGCCGGCCCGAAGGGGCATCATCCAGAATCTGCGAACTTCCTGGGCTCCCGCCTTTGCGGGAGTGAGACGATCAATGACTTTGCAGGGCCGACCTGCGTTTCGCGCTGTCCAGTATTGGCTGACTTGATACCCTGCGTTGCAGGGCGTGTTGGGGCGGGCGCCGGCAATCCGGCTCCTGCCGGCCTGTCTCCGGCTACAGCTTCATGTTCACCGAGACATACGCCGAGCGGCCTGGCGCGGGGGAGAACATGGGCTGTTCGTCGCCTGCGGCCCAGAAGAAGTTGTCGAACCACACGTACTCGTAATCGCGGTCGGTCAGGTTCTTCAATTGCAAATCCAGGCTGGTGGTGTCGGACAGTTGATAGCGCACGTTGGCATCGAGTACCGCGAAGCCGCCGTACTTGCCCTGTTCGTTGAGGGTGTCGATGTAGTAGTCGCCCTGCGCACGTGCCTGCAGGCCGAGGCGCCAGGCGTCGTTGAACTGGTAGTCGACACCTGCGTTGCTGATGTAGCGCGGGGTGGAGAACACTTCCTTGCCGGCCAGCGACTGGCCCCCGGCGGTGAAGGCGCTGACCACCTTGGCCTCCTGGATGGCATGCGAGCCCCATACCGTCCACTGTTCGTTCAGGTGCACGCTGAGCTGCATGTCGACGCCGCGTCGGCGGGTTTCGCCCAGGCCGACGGTGGTGCCGGTGGCGGGCATGTTGGACACCTCATCGGTGGCGTCCTGCTGCCATACGGCGACGCGGGCCTCGGAATCGGCGAAGGGCCTGAACTTCACTCCCACCTCCTTGCCGGTGTTGATCGACGGCCGGTACGCGCCCTGGCCTGCGGTGAGGTAGGCCGGTGCAGTGGAGCCGGTGAGGATCTGGAAGGTACGCCCCCAGTTGGCGTAGAGGTTGATGTCAGGCGTCACGCTGTACACCACGCTGAGCTTGGGCTGTCTGATCCAGCCGTAATCCTGCAGCTCGGCGCGCTCGCCGCTCATCAGTTCGGTGTTGCCGGAGAAGGTGTCGACCCGGTAGGCCGGGATGATCTTCAGCTCCTCGATGGGCTGGATGATTGCCTGGACGTAGGCGCCGGTGTTGTACAGCGTGTGGCTGTCATCGTTCTGGGTGCGGGCCGGCGGCGCATCGAAGTCGGTGGGGATGCCGAAGTTGTAGCGATAGCGGCGGTATTCGTTGTTCTGCTGTTCGTAGTTGACGCCACCATCGAGGGTCAGCATCTCGTGGGCGCGCCAGGTCAGGTTGCTCAGCATGCCGGTCTGGCGTTCTTCCCACTGGCGGCGCTGTCGCGGGGCGTTGCCCACCGGATAGCGGGTGAAGGTCACGGTGCGGTCGTCGTCGTAGCTGTTGTAGTACAGCTTGTTGCTCAGGCTCAGGTCGTCGCTGAGCTGGAAGTCGGCATGCGCGCTGAGGTGCTTCATGTCGCGGTCGTCGCCATCGTTGGCGTTCTTCTCCGGCGAGCGTGTGCGGCTGGCAGCCAGCTCCTGGGCGGTGAGGAAGCCCGGCTCCTCGGCCTGATGGTGGTAGAGGCGGGCGATCACGCCGAGCTTCATGGTCTGCTCGTCATCGGTGACGAACCACTTGCCGCCCAGGGAATACTTGTTGGACTGGCTGTGGTCGCGGAAACCGTCGGAGTCCTGCTTGGCCATGAAGTAGTTCTGCGCGAAGTTGCCTTCCTCGTGCCCCACCGCCAACTGGAATTCGCGGGTGTTGAAGCTGCCGTAGGTCAGGCGCCCGTCGGTGTAGTTGCCGCCCTGGCGGGTGACGAAATTGACGTTGCCGCCGATGTTGTGCAGGCCGTAGCGCGGGTCGTTGGTGCCGCGCACCACTTCGATGTAGTCCAGCTCCAGCGGGAAGATCATGTCGATGAAGCGCTGATTGCCGCTGTTGACGTTGCTCGGCACGCCGTCGATCAGTGTCTTGATGCCGTTGATGTAGCCCTCGCCGTTGAAGGCGCGGAAGGTCACCTTGCCGGACTCGGCGCCCATGCGCGTCTCGGTCAGCTGGATGCCGGGCATCTGCCCCAGCAGCTCCCAGCTGTTCATCACGTTCTTGTCCTCGATCTTGTCGCTACCCATGATGTCGACCGAGGTCAGGATGCTGTCGGTGCGTAGCGTACCGTTGTGCTCTGGGGTGATGTAGACCTCGCCGAGCGAGACGGTGGAGTTGCCGGGCGAGGCGGCGTGCAGGTCAGCGGCGGCCAGGGCAGTGAGGACAGCGAGGGAGGCCGAAGTGGCTTTCATGAGGATTCCTGGTGGGGCGTTGCGTGAATGGCGAACAGGCGTCGCGGTGGCAGTGGTTTGTCGTTGTTGGTTTGCAAGCGCTACATGGATGGCGCTCATTATTATAAGACGTTATATCATAACCTTTTTGTCGCAACTGACCAGCCTGCACGCACTTCGCGCGGCCGCCCAGGCCGCAACCCAGAATGCCCGACCGGAAACTGTCGGCTAGCCAACACTCTGCCGCGCTCGACATCCCCTAAGATCGCCGGCAAACGACAACTCAGCGAGACGCCTCCATGCCCAGCCTTCGCAGCCAACTGGTGATCGCCTTCCTGCGCATGACCCAGCGCAAACGCATCTATGCGTCATTACGGGGTCTGCACGACGGCATTCGCCAGGTCAGGCAGGCGGGGCCGGCATTACCCTCGGCAGGCATGAAGCGGCGCATCGCGATTCGCGAGCAGCACCTGGCCGGCGTACCGGTCTATCACCTGTCACCTCGTGCATCAGCCCTGTCGGGGCGACACCTGCTCTACCTGCACGGTGGCGCCTACGTGCGGCCGATTACCCGCCATCACTGGCGCTTTCTCTGCGAGCTGGTGGAGCGCTCGGGCGTTACGCTCAGCGTGCCGCTCTACCCCCTGGCACCGGAGAGCGCCTGCCGGCAAACCGTGGCGACGGTGCGGGAGGTGTACCAGCAGCTCTGTGTGCAGGCGCGACTGCCGGCGCTTGGGCTCATGGGCGATTCGGCTGGTGGCGGCCTGGCGCTCGCTCTGTGCCATGCACTGCATGAGCAGGGCGCCGTTCTACCTGAGGAACTGGTACTGATCTGCCCCTGGCTGGATGTGCGCATGCAGCACGCGGCCATCGCCGCCAGCGAATCGGACGACCCCATGCTGGCAGCCATCGGCCTGCGCGAGGCCGGGCGTCTTTACGCTGGCGAGCTGGGCACGGATCACCCTCATGTCAGCCCGATCGAAGGCGATCCTGACGGTTTGCCGCCCATGCTGATCTTCGTCGGCACGCGCGACATTGCCTGCCACGATGCACTGCTGTTCGCCGAGCGTTGCCGGGCTGCCGGTGGGCAGGTCGAGTGCGTGGTGGGCGAGGGGATGATCCACGTGTGGCCGATTCTGCCGATCCCCGAAGGGCGGCAGGCGTTGGCGAAAATCGTCAGGCGCCTCGGCAGCCGCGTCCTTGAGGAGGGGCGTAACGTGTCCTGATGAAGTGCAGCGACTGTCATCACGAACGATTAGACGCCGGCCCGGTAATGGCGTATCAATATCGGCGCGCCTTTCGCGTTTCTATCCAGGCGAAGTGATATGCAGTCCCTGTGTTCGGTGAGTGCGCCCGCTAGTGCCAACGATGAGCGGGTCGACGGGTTCGTGCGTCTGGTCGGACGGTATTTCGACTCGGCGGCGATGCTGGTTTTTAGCGCAGGGAATACGCGACGCATCTGGGCCAGCCCTGGCCTGAACGATGCACAACTGGTGCGGATCGCCGAGGCGGATGATGGCACCGCCAGTTGCCCGCCCCGCGCGGGGGATTCGTTGCACCCTCTGATTGCCTGGCCGTTGCGGGCAACGGAGGGTGACAGGCTCGGTACGCTGTACCTGCTGGGTGAACGACCGCGTGAACTCGATGCCGGTCAGCAGGAGGCCTTGCAGGATTTCGCCGCGCTGGCGCTCGATCTGCTCGCGCGTGAGGCGGACGACACCCGGCTGCGTCAGGAAATCGCAGCCCTGCGCGAAAGCGAACGACGCATGGCGCTGGCCATCGCCGGCAGTGGCACGGGTATCTGGGATCGTGACGTCAGCACCGGGGAAATCCATTATTCCAGCAGTTGGAAGGCGCTGCTGGGTTACGCAGAGCATGAAGTCGGCAACCGTATCGAGGAAAGCTACACGCGGGTGCATCCGGCCGACCTCGACTACGTCAGGGCGACCATTCAGGCACATCTGGAGCAGCACACCCCCGTCTATGAGGTGGAACATCGCCTGCGCTGCCGTGACGGTCAGTACAAATGGGTGTGCAGTCGCGGCAAGGTGGTCGAGCGTGACGCTCAGGGCAAACCGCTGCGAATGATCGGTACCACCACCGATATCACCACGATGCGGCGTCTGTCCGACCAGGTGCAGCAGACGGTGACCCTGATGACTGATCTGACCAATGAAATCCCCGGCATGGTCTTCCAGTTCCGCCGACACGCCGATGGCGAGTCGGCCTTCACCTACGTCAGTGGCGGCGCACAGGCCATCTGTGGCCTCAGCGCTCAGCAACTGATGCATGACGCTCAGGCACTGACGGCCATCGTCCACCCTGAGGAGCGCACGCGCTTCGTCGAATCCTTTCTGCTTTCCGCCGAGCAACTGATGCCCTGGCATCTGGAGTTTCGTGTGCAGGTGCCGGGGGGCGGCATCGTCTGGTGTCAGGGCGAAGCCTGCCCGCGCCGCCAGGAGGACGGTAGCGTGGTCTGGCACGGTTTCATGACCGACGTGACCGAGCGCAAGCAGATCGAGGCCGAGTTGCAGGCCTTTGCCACCACCGACTTCCTCACCCAGCTCGCCAACCGTCGCCACTTCATG
The DNA here is from genome assembly GCA_045291465.1 of Ectopseudomonas oleovorans. Classification (GTDB taxonomy): domain Bacteria; phylum Pseudomonadota; class Gammaproteobacteria; order Pseudomonadales; family Pseudomonadaceae; genus Aquipseudomonas; species Aquipseudomonas oleovorans_B. Next base: position 2,349,733 of record CP152345.1, read on the forward strand.
CGCCAGCTCGAAGCCGAGCTGGCGCGGCTACAGCGCAGCCCCGAGCAGAGTGCGGCGATCCTGATGTTCGATCTGGATTACTTCAAGACCATCAATGATCGCTGGGGCCACAACGTCGGTGATCAGGCCCTGCGCCACTTCGCGGCCATTCTGCGCAGTCAGCTGCGTAAGACCGACACCGCCGGACGCCTGGGCGGTGAAGAGTTCGCCGTGGTGCTCAGCGAAGCAGATCTGGACAAGGCGCTGCACTTCGCCAGGCGCATCCAGAGCGAGCTGGCCAGGGCGCCGATCCTGCATGCCGAGGAGCGGATCTTCCTGGCCGTCAGCGTCGGCATCTCATCGCTCGATGCCGGTGATGCCAGTGTCGAGGCCGCGCTGTCACGCAGTGATATCGCCCTGTACTGCGCCAAGCGCGGTGGGCGCAACCGCATCGAGCATCACTGACCGGAGGCTCGGACGATCGCTGCTTCGTGGGGGCTGGGTGGGCTTTTCGTAGGGGGCGGCGCTTCATCCATCCCCCCGCGATCGCAGGCGCGGTGCACTCGGCGGGGGAGCGCAATCATTGAGTGGTGTGAGGGCACTATCCGCTCTGTTCAGCCAGATGTGCACTCACCATCTCGTCGAGCATTTCCACCAGCTCCGGATCCATGAAGCGGTAGTCATCGGGGATATCCAGAACATGCAGCCGCTTGTGTTCGAGCAGGCGGGCATACTCGGCGCGCAGACGATTGGCGTGCTTGTGCTCCATGACGAAGATGACATCGGCCCAGCGGATATCCGCCGGGCCGATGGGTTTGCGGGCGTTCGGGCTGGTGCCGGCCGAACGCGCTTCGACGCCGGGGCGGCGACGCCAGATCGCTTCCGCGGTAGGGCTGCGCCATTGATTGCGGCTACAGATGAAAAGGAGCTTCGTCACGCTTGATCCAGCAGTTGGCGGGTGGAGCGAATGGGGTAGCTGAAGCCGAGCTGACGGGCCCTGAGCAGTTTTCCGCTCGGGTGTACATCAGCTTCCAGTTCTTTTCCGGGCGCTGGTGCGGCAAGTGCAGCAGCGTTCTGGGGGCATCTTTGTGAGCCTGCGAACGTCTCCAGGCGCGGGTTTTTTCCATGATGGTGTCCTCGTGAATACCGGGTTCAGCAGCCGCGGCAGTACGAGTCCGGCATAGAGTAGTTGTGAATCGGTGAAATGCCTAGGCTGTGTTCGGAAAGTGCCTGCTCTCGGTGATGCTGCGTTGAAATCGCTCTCGGAATGCTCATTTACAACGCGTGAACTGCGCATCTTCGAGCGGTTTCGCGGGGGCCGCCATAGGTATTGCCTGACCTTCGCTCGACGACTTTTCCTACAGAGCCCGGGGATACGCCTTCCAGTCACTCCCGCGAAGGTGGGAGTCCAGGCGTTTCGTGGCCTCTGGATGATTCCCCTTGAGGCTGTTCAAGCGCTGAAGCCGTTTCCCCGCCAGCGCCTCACAGCGCTTGCGCGGCCCGAACAGGGCGAGCGCAGCGAGTACTGATTGTTTTTTCAGCGCTTCCCCAATCGCGGCAGACAGTGCGATAGGAACGTGGCGACTCCCTCCTGCGCCGTTCTCCACTCGCTCGACTGGCCACAACCACAACGTCTGAACGTGACCTGCATTCAGCGTCTGTTCAGTCATGCAGGCGTACTTCGGGAAGACTGTTCTGAACAGTGTGCGTCAATCACCTGAGGAACTCACCGTGAAGCAAACCCGACTTCCCGTGACCACCGTCTCTCGCGGCATCGGCGTGCCGCCCCGTCAATTCTCGGCGCTCGGTGATGCGAGGCAAGCATGGCTGCGAATGCAGGCTTGCTCGGTGCCATCGCCAATGGCGCCACTAATCTCAACCAAGAGAGTGGGTGAACGCACAGCCAATTACCCTCTGAGTGACGTCATCTTCGAACACGGCGACGCCAGCAAGCTGGCGGCCATGACAGCCAAGAACGGGAACAAGACACCATGTGCTCACAACAGCCTAGGGCTGTTGATTCCAGTGTAGAAGTCAACGGTACTCTTGGCTGTACCGACAGCCATTTAAGTACCCCAAACATTTCGCTCGTAACACGATCTGGCACGTTGCGTTTTCTACAAATGGAACCTGCTGGCACTGAAAGCGATTTCCAGTCGGTGCAAATAGTTACCTTCAATCTATTTGCGCAAAGAACAACAATTTTCTCAGCAAGGTAATTTACGGGGCGGGGCAGGCATTAAAATGCGGACATTAGTATCAATGGTTTCAATTATGACTCTGTGCAGTGCTCTTCATGCCGAGGGAAAATTTTATGACACCCATTCGGAGGCATTTAGTTATTGTCTAATGCTGCAAGAAGAAAAAAGCAAGCTCTTTGGGCTTGAGCATGAGTGTTATTTTAACAATCAATCTCATCCCTGGCATGGTTATATATTTCACACCAAGAAAAATGGATTATATATCGCCTCTCTTAATACGCAAGGCGCATCTGCCGTAGACCTGTCTATGGGAGCTGGCAAAAAAGGTTCGGAATGCAGCTTGATAGGAAACCCTATCAACGTTATCAATGGCAATAAATTTCAGGAGGAGGTCGATACCGATGCAGGGGCGAAAATTGGCTTCTCCAGGTATTACAACAGCCTTACCGGACTCTGGAGGCATAGCTTTTCAAGAAAACTAAACAGGCTTGCCAATGATCAAATGATGTTGACGAGAGATGATGGGGCAAAAACCAAATTCTCAAAGGCGGGCAACCTATGGCTTGAGCAGGCAGGGAGTGAAACGCTGGAATATGATGGCAAACATTATGTCCACTCGGAGAAAGGAGGAGACAAATCCATCTTTGACAGCGACGGCCATCTCGTTAGATTGATTTGCTCTGACGGGTGGATTAGCATTGAAAGAAAACCATTTGAGCGCCTAACCATTACCCACCAAAATGGTGAAAGGCTCTTGCTTGTTGAGGATAAATTACGCCAACCCCAAACAATGACCACTGCCAATGTGGTTATGGCTTATCGGTATGATTCCAAGTATCGCCTTATTGAGGCTAGAAGGAATATGGGTAGCCATGCACTATACCGCCGATATCATTATGCCGACGCTCACAATCCCAAGCTTCTCACCGGGATCACGGATGAGCGCGGCATCCGCTATGCAACCTGGACATATGACGATCAAGGGCGCGCAGTCTCCAGCGAACATGCCAATGGTGCGGAGAAAATTACGCTTCGTTTCAACACTGATGGCTCGACCACTGTTACCAATGCACTGGGCAAACAAACGGTCTACCGTTTCCAGGCCTTCAAGGCGTACCTCGAATCACGGCCATCGAAGGAGAACCCTCGGCCAACTGCCCGGCGAGTAATTCCAAATACGCCTATGACGAACGCGGCCTACTAAAAACCAAGACCGACAACAAGGGCAACCATACTACCTACGAGTACAACACCCGTGGCCTTGAGATATCCCGAACCGAAGCCAGTGGTACGCCACAGGCCCGCACCATAACCACCGAGTGGCACCCGGATTTTTTCGTGCCAGTAAAGATCACGGAGCCTGATCGCATCACCCAATATACCTATGACAGTCAGGGACGGCAGACCAGTCAGTCCATCATTCAACGCTGACCACAGAAGGAACTGAACAATGAAAACCTTGCATTGCGGCAGCCTTCTGTCGCTGGCCCTGGCTATCACTCTCGGTACTGCGTGCGTTCAGGCAACCGAACGCAGCTGGAGCTACACCTACAACAACCAGGGGCTGATCGAAACGGCCAACGGCCCCCGTACCGATGTCTCCGACATCACCACCTACGTCTATGACCTCCAGGGGCGACTGACGTCGGTCACCAACGCCCTCGGTCACATCACCCAGCTGTCGAATTTCGACAGCTACGGCAATCCGCAAACCGTGGTGGATGCCAACGGTGTCACGACTTCACTGAGCTACACCCCCCAGGGCTGGCTGGCCTCGGTCAGCACGGCAGGCAGCACCACCGGTTTCGAGCACGATGCGATTGGGCAGATCACCAAAGTCACTCGCGGCGATGGCAGCTGGCTGCAATACACCTGGAATGGCGCCCGCCGGCTGACCAGGATCACCAACAACCTTGGCGAGTCGGTCGAGTACGACTACGACCTCATGGGCAACCGCACGGCCCAGCGTCTCAAGGACGCCAGCAGCACGCTCACTCAGCAGCAAAGCTGGGCGTACGACGAACTCGGCCGCCTCCTGCGCACCGTCGGCGCCCAAGGCCAGGCCCAGCAATACGGCTACGACCTCAATGACAACTCCACGTTGAGTCGAACGCCCAAACAGCACAGCACCACCAGCAGCTTCGATGCACTGGATCGTCTGGTATCGAGCACCGACCCACTCAATGGCGTGACCCAACTGGCTTATGACGCGCAGGACAACCTGACTCAGGTTCAGGATCCGCGCGGCATCACGACGCAGTACGAGTACGACGGCCTGGGCAACCTGACCCGGCTGATCAGTCCGGACAGCGGCACCACCACCTATACCCACGATGCGGCGGGCAACGTCATCGGCAAGACGGATGCTCGGGGCGTGGTCACCACCTACACCTACGACGCCCTCAATCGCCTGACAGGGCGTCAGTATCCAGCCGCCCCGGCGCTGAACGTTCAGTACCACTACGACATGACGGCCGATGGTAATCACGGCGTGGGGCGGCTGACGGCCATTCAGGACGCCAGCGGGGTACTGGGTTACCACTACGACGCCCGAGGCAATTTGACCGGGCAACTGCGTTCGGTGGAGGTCGCAGGGACGGATCGCTATAGCGCGCTCGGCTATCAATACGATGGCGCCAACCAGTTGAACCGGATCAACTATCCGCTGGGGCTCAGCATCCTGTATGCCCGTAACGGTGCAGGCCAGGTCAGCCAGGTGCAGTTGCAGGTCGGCAGCAACCCTCCGGATCTTTTCGCGAGTCAGATCGAGTACCTGCCGTTCGGCCCGCTCAAGAGCCTGACCTGGGCCAATGGCCTGAGCCTGTCGCGAAGCTACGACCAGGACTACAGGCTGACGCAGCAACAGGTTTCCAGCTGGACAAGCGCCTATGGCTACGATGCCAACAGCAATATCGAGTCCCTGCAAAGCAGCCTGTTCGGTGATCTCACCTACAGTTACGACGCGCTGGATCGACTCACCTCCGAGCAGAAGGCCGATCTGCAGCAGAGCTACGCCTACGATGCCGTCGGCAACCGGCTCAGCAAGACCTCCACACCGATTGTCGGTGGGAGCCCTCAAGCCGGATCGACGGTTGCGCTCGGCTATGCCGCCACCAGCAATCGTCTGGCCGAGAACGCCGGCTTTCCTGTCAGCAACGACGCAGCAGGCAACCTGACTCAGGATCGCCTCGATCGGCAGATGGAATACGATCAGCAGAATCGACTTGAGCGGGTGAAGATCGGCGGGGTAACGGTTGCGCAGTACCGCTACAACGCATTGGGGCAGCGTACCCACAAGATCACCGGCACAGGCACCACGACTTTCCTGTATGACCCCAGCGGTCAACTGCTGGGCGAAACCCTCCACGATGCGTCGGGGCAACCGCAGAGCAGTCAGTTCTATGTCTGGCTGGATGACCTCCCGCTTGGCGGTATTAGCGTCACCTACGGTGCCAATGGTTCGGTCGCATCGAGCGAGCCGTTCTTCCTTCATGTCGACCACCTGGGCACTCCGCGGCTGGCCACCAACCAGGCCGGGCTGGAAATCTGGCGCTGGCAGTCGGACGCCTTTGGCGTCGGCCTGGCCACCGGCTCCACCACCATCAACCTGCGTTTTCCGGGCCAGTACCACGACAGTGAAAGCGGTCTGCATTACAACTACTTCCGCGATTACGACCCGCAGACTGGGCGGTACGTCGAAAGCGATCCGATTGGGCTCGTCGGAGGCTTGAATACATACGCATACGTCACAAACAATCCCCTAAAATTTAGCGATCCGTTTGGCTTATTCCAGTTGTCAACTCAAACTCCAGCAGGTGTTGCTGCGATGGCAGGTATTGAAGGGGCTGTCAACACTGCCGGTGTTGCCTCGGTCACTTCAACAAGCTCGAAGCCACAAAGGTCACCGGAGGATGAGAAAAAAGCTCAATCTGAACACGACTGGTACAAAGCGCAATGCTCACTGAAAGCCCCGCCAACGGGAGACCCATGTAAAGATCTGCTCAATGAGATGAACAGATTCTTACAGTGTGCCTATTTAATGGATCAATGGGATGAACGCTGGGCGCCGAATAGGCACTACCTCGACATATTGCAAATGAATGAGAATTATCGGAGGGCGAAAGAAAAATATGATAAAAACTGCAAGCCCGACTGCCAATAAATGTGAGAAAAGAAGATGAATGACGTACCAAACATGAGCGACTGGTCGGGCTATGAGTCCGACTTTGATTCCCGGGAAGCATTCCAGAATTTTTTCGGGAAAAGCAATAGTCAAATGGCAAAAGAATATCGAGACAATATTTCGATGCGAGCCACTGACCTGAGGTTCATGCCGACAATACCTTTCCGCTACTACATCATTGGCTTTAAAGATTTTCTGAGTAACGAAAATCTCGATGATTTCAGCAAGGGGGAGGCCGCCAGTTCTCTGTTCAGAATAGTGGAGTTTAAGGCAGAGTATCAGAAGGCCGACATTCTTCCTGTAATTAGAGATATTCTGCCTACCTTAGAGGACATTGCGGGCAATCAGGAGAAATACGACCTCTCGATATCTATTTGCGGGGATTACTCCGAAAAACTCACACGAATTAAAAACCTTGTAGGTCTTTAATTCGCAAAAAGCTTGAGGCGGCGCTACGCGGCGCCTCCTTGCCCCCCGGCGAGTAGATCGCCTCCGTGCACTCCATATCAATTTCCCCGGCAGGGTGTTCAGACCTTTTCGATTCAAGGTGTCAGGTTAGGCCAGCACGGTGTTCAAGTTGGCGCAGCGCCTACAGCAATGAAGCCACAAGCAGCATCGCCCCATTCTGGTTGCAGACACTCGGACAACCTTCACCGTCATCACTCCGGGCTTGCCCCTCACTCCGGCAACTTCACCGCCTTCTTCGCTCCGAACAGATTCCAGCTGGCGACGAACAGCGCCTCCACCCGCGGGCCGATCACGAAGCCGTTGAGGCCCAGCAGGGCCAGGCCGCCGAGGGTGGAGATGAGGATCAGGTAGTCGGGCATGCGGGTGTCCTTGCCGACCAGGATGGGGCGCAGGATGTTGTCCACCAGGCCGATCACCAGCACGCCGAAGGCGGTGAGGATCACGCCCTGCACCAGGCTGCCACTGAGCATCAGGTAGATGGTCATGGAGCCCTCAAGCCGGATCGACGGTTGCGCTCGGCTATGCCGCCACCAGCAATCGTCTGGCCGAGAACGCCGGCTTTCCTGTCAGCAGCGACGCAGCAGGCAACCTGACTCAGGATCGCCTCGATCGGCAGATGGAATACGATCAGCAGAATCGACTTGAGCGGGTGAAGATCGGCGGGGTAACGGTTGCGCAGTACCGCTACAACGCATTGGGGCAGCGTACCCACAAGATCACCGGCACAGGCACCACGACTTTCCTGTATGACCCCAGCGGTCAACTGCTGGGCGAAACCCTCCACGATGCGTCGGGGCAACCGCAGAGCAGTCAGTTCTATGTCTGGCTGGATGACCTACCGCTTGGCGGTATTAGCGTCACCTACGGTGCCAATGGTTCGGTCGCATCGAGCGAGCCGTTCTTCCTTCATGTCGACCACCTGGGCACTCCGCGGCTGGCCACCAACCAGGCCGGGCAGGAAATCTGGCGCTGGCAGTCGGACGCCTTTGGCGTCGGCCTGGCCACCGGCTCCACCACCATCAACCTGCGTTTTCCGGGCCAGTACCACGACAGTGAAAGCGGTCTGCATTACAACTATTTCAGGGATTACGATCCCGAGACCGGGCGGTACGTGGAAAGCGATCCGATCGGATTGGAGGGCGGCCTCAATACCTATGGGTATGTGGGGGGGAATCCGCTTTCATCGGTTGACTACTATGGTTTATCAGCAATGAGTCAAGCTGCTGGCAATGCGGCAGCAGCAATAGTTCCTGGAGCAGCGGCAGGCTCTATCGGGCATCAAGGTGGTTCGATCCTAGGAGGGTGGGGCGAGGGCGGAGGTAGTTCAGGTCGAGAGAGGGAGAGTCGCGACCAGAATGTGGTTTATAAAGGCCGACAAACCACACCTAACCCTATTTCACACGGTGAAGAGAATAGGATTATTAGCATGGGAAACTTTCCTCCCATGCACGACTGTGAAGCTCTTAAGAGGGCAATCCAGAATCTTAGAAAAATAATTGAATGGCGACGCGGAGACCTCAATCCAGCAGAACGAGGTACGATGAATTATGTCGGTCATGTTACGAGAATAAGGATTTTGAGGGAAACACTTGGAGCTTTAGAGCGCGCGTACAGATCGCGTTGTGGTGACCCTGCAGAGTGTGGAAGTGCTAACTAGGATACCAATGAATGCATACTGATAAAGAGTACTTATGGCTGGATGGATTTTTTTCTGCACTTTCAACAGTTTGCGGGTCTGGAAAATACTCATCTGGCGCTATGGTTTTCGAGCTTGATGCTGATGATCTAGTTGAGTCTTTACGTAAATTTCTAGGTGGTGGTGAGTTTGAGTTGGTCGAAAGCAGCCATGTTTTTGATGAGCCTCAAGTGATAGAGCATATAGAGCCATGGCTTGAAACTTACCTGCATGGTTTCTTGGAGAAAGTTCTCGCCACTGAGGGTGGTAGCACCTCTGGCCTGGAGAATTTAGTAGGGTATGTGCGTTGGAAAATAATTGAAGGGATATATAGGGTTTGCGATCTAACTGTGGGCAAGTGTTTCTTTTTGAAGTCAGTTATTTTAGATAACAATTGCTCATATGTAATAATCCCTGCCCTTGATAAACATCTGGTTTTGGTTTTTTCAGAGCCGCGTTCGTAAGGCACGCCTTACTAATCACTCCGGAAAATTGCTGCTTGTCCTTATACCGCCGCACATCGCTTATTATTAGCGATGTGCGGCGGTATAAGGACAAGCAGGGGAAGTCATTACTTCGACCCCCACCGGAGTGTAGTTCTCAGGGCGTACTCTGTTTCGTTTTCAGCGACAATAACTAAGTGCCGCGCAACTGCACGATGGCTTCAGTGCGGACTCCAGGCGATCAATGCTCTGATCGGTTATAGGAGTTGATTACGATAAACTGGCAGGTGAAATAGTCGGTTAACTGCGAAGCCCCTCCCTGCGCCAGCTGCGTCAATTTCCCCGGCAGGGTGTTCAGACTTTTTCGGTTCAGGGTGTCAGGTTGTACCGGCACCGCGTTCAAGTTGGCGCAGCGCCTACAGCAATGAAGCCACAAGCAGCATCGCCCCATTCTGGTTGCAGACACTCGGACAACCTTCACCGTCATCACTCCGGGCTTGCCCCTCACTCCGGCAACTTCACCGCCTTCTTCGCTCCGAACAGATTCCAGCTGGCGACGAACAGCGCCTCCACCCGCGGGCCGATCACGAAGCCGTTGAGGCCCAGCAGGGCCAGGCCGCCGAGGGTGGAGATGAGGATCAGGTAGTCGGGCATGCGGGTGTCCTTGCCGACCAGGATGGGGCGCAGGATGTTGTCCACCAGGCCGATCACCAGCACGCCGAAGGCGGTGAGGATCACGCCCTGTACCAGGCTGCCGCTGAGCATCAGGTAGATGGCCACGGGGCCCTACCTACGGTGCCAATGGTTCGGTCGCATCGAGCGAGCCGTTCTTCCTTCATGTCGACCACCTGGGCACTCCGCGGCTGGCCACCAACGCCAACCAGCAGACGGTCTGGACGTGGGTCTCGGATGCCTACGGGGTGGGGGCTGCAAGCGGCAGCCTGACGGTCAACCTGCGCTTCCCCGGGCAGTACTTCGATCAGGAAACTGGGCTGCATTACAACTACTTCAGGGATTACGACCCCGAGACCGGGCGCTATGTCGAGAGTGATCCGATTGGGTTGGATGGTGGGCTGAATACCTATGGGTATGTGGAAGGGAATCCAATTACCTTCAGCGACCCCCTTGGGCTAAGTAAAAGCAATCGCGGAGGGGGATCAAATGTTGATCAAATCTATCAGGCACAGCTGCTGGGCGCGTCAACGGTCTCACGCGCGACATACAAAGGTATGACCCTGGCTTCAATTATCAAACCATGCGACCTCAGGGCAGAAACTACGGGCGGGAAGATATAGTTGCGCTTCAAAAGATACTACAGCAATATCAAATGAGCGGCTTTTGCCCTTTGCCCCGGGACACATACACTCAGAACTATCTCCCACTCGGTGCAGCACAAGGTAGACCTCATACTGTTCTAGGGCATAACCAGAGTAGAAATGCCGGAACATATACGCAAGGAGCACAATTTGGAAGTGGTAATCAATTTGAAGGAAGATGGGATATAACAAACCATGGGCGCCCGCAAAACCATACGTCGCCTCACTTCCACAGGGCAACTGGATCGAATAGTACAGAGTAATGACTTGCAAGCAAAAAATCTGGACTCAGTCCATATACAGGGCCCCTATGCTTGACGGCATAGGGCTTGCTAAATTTGTTGATAATTTCAGATTTAGTATGAGCGGAAAAATTGTATGCGTAGACCTTGTAGAAGGTGCGATATTGAATGAACTTTTAGTGGCTGATGGATACCCATTTTTCAAGCCAGATAACTTTCTAGATTTTCTCCGCAAGCCTGCGGCAGTGGAGTGGATGGATATTTATATATCCAGCAAGTCGCTTGCCATTTCTTACGAGAATAGTTACGAGGATATCTTGCCTCAGACTGATGCGCTAATTCGCGCAGTGGACGGTGGCTACATTTACACCTATATGCCCTGCATGTCTGGAGGCTCGAACATTAATATTTCAAATTTTGATGCTATTGAGGTTATTCAAGCTCCTATGTCTGAGCTTTCATTTCCTGGGTGAATCCCTATGTTCGAAGAGATGTGTGCGGCAAACTCTGATGAGCCCGCATGCCGAATTTTCAACCCGCAGCCCAGTGGACTATGGTGCGAGGAGAAAGGGGGCAACAACACGCGCCCTGTACTTCCGGAATGGGGCTCTCCCGCTAGCCCTAACGTAATTTATCCCGGACCGCTTTAGGATGGATATGACCACTACAGACGGAATACAAGATAGCGATTGGAAGGAGATCATTAGCCTGGCCGCTGCAGTTGCTAATAAAACAGATTTAGGTCTTGGCGCTCGCTGGAAAGAAAGATGCTTATGCGAGCGCTAGATGAGCTTGAGGAAAAATATGGAAGGCTCCCTTCAATACTAAGCGCTAGAGCGGACTACACTGACGACGTCAATACCGGCTTTCCTGTCAGCAGCGACGCAGCAGGCAACCTGACTCAGGATCGCCTCGATCGGCAGATGGAATACGATCAGCAGAATCGACTTGAGCGGGTGAAGATCGGCGGGGTAACGGTTGCGCAGTACCGCTACAACGCATTGGGGCAGCGTACCCACAAGATCACCGGCACAGGCACCACGACTTTCCTGTATGACCCCAGCGGTCAACTGCTGGGCGAAACCCTCCACGATGCGTCGGGGCAACCGCAGAGCAGTCAGTTCTATGTCTGGCTGGATGACCTCCCGCTTGGCGGTATTGGCGTCACCTACGGTGCCAATGGTTCGGTCGCATCGAGCGAGCCGTTCTTCCTTCATGTCGACCACCTGGGCACTCCGCGGCTGGCCACCAACGCCAACCAGCAGACGGTCTGGACGTGGGTCTCGGATGCCTACGGGATGGGGGCTGCAAGCGGCAGCCTGACGGTCAACCTGCGCTTCCCCGGGCAGTACTTCGATCAGGAAACCGGGCTGCATTACAACTACTTCCGCGATTACAATCCGCAGACTGGGCGCTATGTCGAGAGCGATCCGATTGGGCTCAATGGCGGGCTGAATACGTTTGGGTATGTAAATGGTGACCCTCTAAGCCTAATTGACCCTGAGGCTCACAATGGAGTACGTCCAAATCGACGGGGATCTATGGCTGCACCACCTGGCCAGCCTTTAATTAATCTACAAGTAAATTTATTAAGCACTCAAATCCGACGACTTGACCCTGCCTTCCAATATCAAACCGTACGATCAAGTAGTTCTCGATACAATCAAAGCGACATAAAAATCCTACAACAATATCTAAGCAACGCGAGAAATGCAGGATATTGCGGAATAGGCGCATCATCGGGAAATTACAGCTCACTCTCTCCCAACTTCATTGTCACTCCAGGTGGAACAGCATATCCAGTACCCCAAGGAGCCATGGGCCCTCGCCCCGTAATAAATCAAAGCGGAAACATCACTGGAGCCGCCTTCATTGGAGGAAATGGCGGAGCCAATGGGCAGGTAACCACTGTAAGAATAATGAACGCCACTCAGCCTAAGGGCAGCAGCCCCGGATACCCCAATGGATATATGCGATACACCAACTCATCTAGCCCACGTCCTCAAGGGGTCGACCCTACAACAGGGAAAACCGTACCAAACAGTAGCGGCCACTACCCAATCGACTAGGAGCTATTAAATGAAATCTTATCTGACCTCGCTAATTGGTCAAAAAATAATAGACCTGCATATGGACGACGAAAGCGCTGGAATGATTTTTGAAGACAAATCCAAGCTCTCCATCTTTAACAGGCATCAGTTTTCATCAAGAGACATTAATCAACTGACTGGAAGCAAAGTAAAATCGATCAATGAGAGCGAGGAGAAAATAAATATAGAGCTTCATAACGGAATACTCTTAGAGATATTCCTGGACAGCGACTCTTGGGTCGGGCCGGAGGCAGTGGAGCTAATACTGCCCAATGGTCAATTTGTTGTCTGGAGCTAAGCCTTCTAGGGCGGGTCATTGACCCGTCCTCGGTTCTCACCAATCCATCGTGCCGACTGGCACGCCCACAGATGGTTTGGGTGAAGGTCGGAGCATCATTCGACAAGTTATACCTGTAGCTAACCTAATCTACGGTCTGTATCAATTTACCCAGCAGCCCGTTCAGAGCTTTTCGGTTCAAGGTGTCAGGTTGTACCGGCACAGCCTTCAAGTTAATGCAGCGCCTACAGCAATGAAGCCACAAGCAGCATCGCCCCATTCTGGTTGCAGACACTCGGACAACCTTCACCGCCATCACTCCGGGCACCCCTCACTCTGGCAACTTCACCGCCTTCTTCGCTCCGAACAGATTCCAGCTGGCGACGAATAGCGCCGCCACCAGCAGGCCGATCACGAAGCCGTTGAGGCCCAGCAGGGCCAGGCCGCCGAGGAGGAGATGAGGATCAGGTAGTCGGGCATGCGGGTGTCCTCAAGCCGGATCGACGGTTGCGCTCGGCTATGCCGCCACCAGCAATCGTCTGGCCGAGAACGCCGGCTTTCCTGTCAGCAACGCGCAGCAGGCAACCTGACTCAGGATCGCCTCGATCGGCAGATGGAATACGATCAGCAGAATCGACTTGAGCGGGTGAAGATCGGCGGGATAACGGTTGCGCAGTACCGCTACAACGCATTGGGGCAGCGTACCCACAAGATCACCGGCACAGGCACCACGACCTTCCTGTATGACCCCAGCGGTCAACTGCTGGGCGAAACCCTCCACGATGCGTCGGGGCAACCGCAGAGCAGTCAGTTCTATGTCTGGCTGGATGACCTCCCGCTTGGCGGTATTGGCGTCACCTACGGTGCCAATGGTTCGGTGGCATCGAGCGAGCCGTTCTTCCTTCATGTCGACCACCTGGGCACTCCGCGGCTGGCCACCAACCAGGCCGGGCTGGAAATCTGGCGCTGGCAGTCGGACGCCTTTGGCGTCGGCCTGGCCACCGGCTCCACCACCATCAACCTGCGTTTTCCGGACCAGTACCACGACAGTGAAAGCGGTCTGCATTACAACTACTTCCGCGATTACGACCCAGAGACCGGGCGGTATGTGGAGAGTGACCCGATTGGGCTCAGTGGCGGGCTGAATACTTACGGGTATGCCTATCAGAATCCGATCAACAACTTCGACCCGGACGGGCGGGCAGTTTGGTTCTTGGGGTGGTTCCTTTTCGCAGGGACAGGGGCGACAGCCACAACCAGCACAGGCGTTTTACTGACAGGAACGGCTCTTGTCGGGTCATCCATGTTAATGACTGGATCCACACCCATAGGTGGGAGTGGCACTGTGTCTGCCGGTGGAGGGAGTGGAGACTACTGCTTGCTCTACCCTAACGACCCTATATGCAAACAAGATTTCAACCCAGATCAATGCCCAGGAATCAGCAATAAAAATTTGAAACACACAGGAAAGCATCTGCCTCAATTCCAGCGGCTTGATCCAGCCTTCACCTTGCAGAACCAAGTCAACCTAGGACAAAGAATAGCCAGTAATCCTAGTAATTTTGTTGGGGCTTCTGGCGGTCGATCTGCTTATCAAGCGAATGCTACAATAGGAGGAAAGGTCGTTTCAGTAAAAGTTGTTGTCAACTCATCTAATAATATTAGAACTGTTTACATAGTGGACTAAGCCATGTTCAAGATTGAGTACCTATTGGATTCGTCAGGCTCGGCAGATTCAGAGCCACTTGGAGACCTGAGGATTTGTGACAGCCAGGGTGAGATTCGCATAGAAAATACCTATATTGATTCATGGCTGTTATCTCTACTGCAATTCTCATTGCTGCCGACCAAAAAGGGCTCGGCAAATATCTCAATTCTAGAAGAGCCAGAGCCAATCTCCGTAGAGGTAAGTAATGGCAGGGTGTACTTTTGCTATGCCAGTGTACTGGTCTCTGGACAACTACCTGAATTTTCTACGGAGATAATCAGGGCGGCTCACGAGTTTATCTCCTTGATCAAGGCGAAGCAGTGGGATAGCAGTAATGGCTCCATTAGTATCTTGGATGATCTATTGCGGAAGCCGCTTTAAGTTTGCTGAGTGGAGCACTATTGCAGATCTTGCGATAGCGCTCTACGGCCTATCAAAACTCCCGGCAGCCTATTCAGGCTTTTTCGGTTAGACCGGAGAGCGATGGTGCGACAGCATCGCCCCATTCTGGTTGCAGACACTCGGACAACCTTCACCGCCATCACTCCGGGCTTGCCCCTCACTCCGGCAACTTCACCGCCTTATTCGCTCCGAACAGATTCCAGCTGGCGACGAACAGAGCCGCCACCAGCGGGCCGATCACGAAGCCGTTGAGGCCCAGCAGGGCCAGGCCGCCGAGGGTGGAGATGAGGATCAGGTAGTCGGGCATACGGGTGTCCTTGCCGACCAGGATGGGGCGCAGGATGTTGTCCACCAGGCCGATCACCAGCACGCCGAAGGCGGTGAGGATCACGCCCTGCACCAGGCTGCCACTGAGCATCAGATAGATGGCCACGGGGGCCCAGATGATGCCGGCGCCGGCTGCCGGCAGCAGCGACAGGAAGGCCATCAGTACGCCCCACAGCAACGGGCTGTAGATGCCCAGCGCCCAGAAGATGAAACCACCGAGCGCGCCCTGCACCGCGGCGACCACTACGTTGCCTTTCACCGTGGCGCGTACCACGCGGGTGAACTTGATCTGCAGGCGGCGTTTGGTGCTGTCGGCCAGCGGAATGGCCGCACGGATCTTGTGCACCAGATCCTTGCCGTCGCGCAGCAGGAAAAACAGCAGGTAGAGCATGACGAAGAAGCCGATGAAGAACTCGAAGGTGCCCTGGCCGATGGCGAATACCTTGGTAGCCAGGTATTGGCTACCAGCCATGGCGCCCTTGGAGATCTGTTCGCGCAGGCCTTCCAGGTCGGTCACGCCGACGCGGTCGAGTTGCTCCTGGAGCGAAGGGGGTAGCATCTGCACGGTGCTGGTGACGTAGGCACCGATGTCCAGCTCGCCCGACTCCAGCTTCTGGTACAGGGCGGTGCCCTCGGCGACCACCGCCGAGGTGATGAAGATCACCGGCAGGATGGCCACCAGCAGGCAGATGATCAGGGTCAGCAGGGCGGCCAGGTTGCCCCTGCCGCCCGTGCGCCGCAGCAGGCGCTCCTGTAGCGGCGCGAACACCACGGCCAGCACCATGGCCCAGAACACGGCCCCGTAGAACGGCAACAGTATCCAGAAGAAGCCAATCGTCACCAGGACGAGCAGCAGGATGAAGGCCTTGTGTTCGAAGTTCGGGCTCGGCATGGCGGATTCACTGGGAAGGGATATGCCAGTTAGTCCCCCGGTCCCTGGCAAAGTGCCGCAAAGCATGCCGCCGTTTAGGTGATGGGTTCCCCTCTCCGAGCGCGGCCCGCCCAACCTTCTTCCAGACGGGCATGAGGGCTGAGCGCGCAAGGCAGGTAGGCCGGCTCATCCCATGAACGCTCGGGGAAGGGGGCTTGACAGGTCTGGGATACTGAACGGTGCGGTTCATCATTCAACGGAGGGTTTGCCATGCGTGACGATGAAATCAGGGCGCTGTTCGACCAGCAGGCGGCCGGCTACGACCAGCAATGGGCAGGGATGGCGCCGATCCGCGATGCGCTGTACCTGTTGCTCGACGCGCTGTTCGTCGAGCTGCCGGCCGATGCGCGGATTCTCTGCACAGGCGCCGGCACCGGGGCGGAGATCGCGCATCTGGCCGAGCGTTTCCCGGGCTGGCGCTTCACCGCGCTCGATCCGTCCGGGGCGATGCTGGAGGTGTGTCGCCAGCGTGCGGAGCGGGGCGGCTTCCTGCACCGTTGCGACTTTCACGAAGGCTATCTGGAGACGCTGGCGGTGGGGCAGCTCTACGACGGTGCCACCTGTTTTCTGGTCTCGCAGTTCCTGCTCGATCCTGTCGCGCGCAGTGGTTTTTTCCGTCAGATCGCGCAGCGACTCAAACCGGGTGCGCTGCTGGCCAATGCCGACCTGGCGTCCGATATCCGCTCGCCTGGCTACGAGGTGTTGCTGCACGGCTGGATGACGCTGATGTCTGCGGCTGGCGTACAACCGGAGATGCTGGAGCGCGCGCGTGCGGCCTACGCCCGTGATGTGGCTGTACTGCCTGCGCAGCAGGTGGCCGGCATCATCCAGGCAGCGGGGTTCGCGATGCCGGTGCAGTTCTTCCAGGCCGGGCTGATGCACGGTTGGCTTTGCCGGCATGAAGCCGATGCCTGAGCGGTTTACTCGTGGCGCGTGCCGCGGTCACGGTCGCCTGGGTAGCGCCTGTCGAAGGGGAAAGGCGGTAGCCAGGCTTCGCGGCGGCTCGTCCAGAGTTCGTAGGTGGGCGTGAACTGATCCGGCGCGTCCAGCGAGCCGACGTTCACTTCGATTTCATCCGCCGAGCGCGAGAATACCGGCGAGCCGCAGCGTGGGCAGAAGTGACGGCCCTGGTACTGGGCGGTTTCGCCTTCTGTCTTCACCGCCTCCTGCGTGAATATCGCCGAGGTGTGGAAGAGGGCGCCATGGTGCTTGCGACAGTCCATGCAGTGACAAACGCCGACGCGGTAGGGTTGGCCGCTGGCTTCGAAGCGTACCTGGCCGCAGAGGCAGCCACCGGTGAAGCGTGACATGGTGCAGGTCTCCTGTTTCAGGGGGCAGGACTGAAGACCCTGGCAGGGTATGCCGCGTTCTGCGTACGCAGGCTGCCATCTGGAGTGGCGCTGACGTTCAGAGGCGATCCAGCTCCTGCGTGATCTTCATCCATTGCGATTTCACTGCACGGCGCAGGTAGGCGACGAAGAGGCGGTCGCGCAGGCGGCGCAGTGCCGAGTCGCGGCGGGCGGCCTGGGCCTGCTCGATGGTGGTGCCGAGCCAGGTGCTGTCGAAACCGCTCCAGATTGGCGGGATGGGCGCAAGCAGGTTGGCGTAGCAGGCGGGTGCGACATCCTCGTAGAAGGCGGTCTCCATCAGGCTGCGGTCGAAACCTGCCACCTGACGGGCGATGACGGCGTAGTCGACCTCGTTGTCGACGAATACCTCCGACAGTGCCGACCACAGATGGGTGCGTTCTTCGCGTGTCACAAGCCTACCTGCCGCGTGCTTGGGGAACGATGGTCAGACTGTAATCGCTGGCTGGCATTCTGGCCATCGGGCGCGGGCTGCTGCGATGGCCTGGCGACATGTATCATCGGTGGTCTGTTTTCGTGGTCGAAGCTGCCTGTGGGGCCGCGATCGCGCTGACGCTGTTTCGTATTCGGGGCCGTGCGAAGTCGGCCCGCCATCTGCGAGTGACGACACCATGATCGAGGTTACCGAAGTTTCCATTGCCGAGCTGCGCGCCGCGCTGGAATCCGGCCGTACGACGGCGGTCGAGCTGGTCAAGGCCTATCTGGCACGCATCGAGGCCTACGATGGCCCGGATACGCCGACCCGGCTCAATGCAGTGGTGGTGCGCAACCCCGATGCGCTGAAGGAGGCCGAGGCCTCCGATGCGCGCCGCGCCCGTGGCGAAACGCTCGGTCCGCTGGATGGCATTCCCTACACCGCCAAGGACAGCTACCTGGTCAAGGGCCTGACAGCAGCCTCCGGCAGCCCGGCATTCAGGGAACTGGTGGCGCAACGCGACGCCTTCACCATCGAGCGTCTGCGCGCAGCCGGCGCCATCTGCCTGGGCAAGACCAACATGCCGCCGATGGCCAATGGCGGCATGCAGCGCGGCGTTTATGGCCGCGCCGAGAGTCCCTATAACGCCGACTACCTGACAGCGCCGTTCGCCTCGGGCTCGTCCAACGGTGCCGGTACCGCCACCGCCGCCAGCTTCGCGGCCTTCGGTCTGGCCGAGGAAACCTGGTCCAGTGGACGCGGTCCGGCGTCGAACAACGGCCTGTGTGCCTACACACCGTCGCGCGGGGTGATCTCGGTGCGCGGCAACTGGCCGCTGACACCGACCATGGACGTGGTCGTGCCCTATGCCCGCACCATGGCCGACCTGCTGGAAGTGCTCGATGTGGTGGTGGCCGACGATGCCGACTGCCGTGGCGATCTGTGGCGCTTGCAGCCCTGGGTGCCGATCCCGCGTGCATCCGATGTGCGCCCCGCCTCCTACCTGGCGCTGGCTGCCGGTAGCGGTGTGCTGGCGGGCAAACGTCTGGGTGTGCCGCGCATGTTCATCAACAAGGACGAAGAGGCCGGCACCAGCGAGTCGCCGGGTATCGGTGGGCCAACCGGCCAGCGCATCCACACCCGGCCGACGGTGATCGCCCTGTGGGAGGCGGCGCGCCAGGCGCTGGAAGCGGCCGGCGCCGAGGTGGTGGAAGTGGACTTCCCGCTGGTGTCCAACTGCGAGGAGATCGCCCCGGTGCGCCGACCGTGTTCAATCGCGGCATCGTCACGCCCGAGTTTCTGCATGACGAGCTGTGGGAGTTGAGCGGCTGGGCCTTCGATGACTTCCTGCGTGCCAACGGCGACCCGAAACTCAACCGTCTGGCCGATGTCGACGGGCCGCAGATCTTCCCGCATGACCCCGGCACGCTGCCGAACCGTGAGGGCGACCTGGCGGCGGGTATGGACGAGTACGTCAACATGGCCAGGCGCGGTATCAGGCCCTGGGATCAGATCGCCACGCTGCCCGATGGCCTGCGCGGGCTGGAGCACACCCGCAAGATCGATCTGGAAGACTGGATGGATCAGCTTGGCCTGGATGCGGTGTTGTTCCCCACCGTGGCCGACGTCGGCCCGGCGGATGCCGACGTGAACCCGGTTTCCGCCGATATTGCCTGGAGCAACGGGGTGTGGGTGGCCAACGGCAACCTGGCGATTCGGCATCTGGGTGTGCCGACCGTCACCGTGCCGATGGGCGTGATGGCCGATATCGGCATGCCGGTGGGCCTGACCTTCGCCGGCCGCGCCTATGATGATTCGGCGCTGCTGCAACTGGCGGCCGCCTATGAGTCGACCGGCAGCAAGCGCCAGGTTCCACCGCGTACACCGCCGTTGGGGGGCTGCGATTAATTGAGTACGTAGGGCGGGTGCAACCCGCCGCGATGGTAATGGCGGGTTGCACCCGCCCTACGAATGAATCGCCCCAAGTTACTCTCGTAGATCCACTGCCGGTGTGCCCTGGCCATCGAACAACTGGGCCGGGTGGCTGGGCAGGATGCTGGGCCGCCCGTTGTCCCTGTCGCCGTTGCCGAGGATGCGGATATCGCTGTACTTCTTGCCCGACAGCGCGGCCAGGCCGGCGCCGTCACGTACCACGGTCGGCCGCAGGAAGACCATCAGGTTGCGTTTGATGTGCGAGTCGCGGGTGGAACGGAACAGCCCGCCGAGCAGGGGAATGTCGCCCAGCAGCGGCACCTTGGAGGTAGCCTGGGTGACGTCGTCCTGAATCAGCCCGCCGAGTACGATCACCTGGCCATCGTCGGCGAGGATGGTGCTCTTGATCGAGCGCTTGTTGGTCACCAGGTCAACTGCCTGGGCATTGAGCCCGGTGCTGGGGGCGATGGAGGAGATTTCCTGTTCGATCTCCAGACGCAGGGTGGCGCCTTCGTTGATGCTGGGCGTGACCTTGAGGGTGACGCCGATATCCTTGCGCTCGATGGTGGTGAAGGGGTTGCCGGCACCCGAGGCGTCGGTGGTGTAGGAGCCGGTCTGGAAGGGCACGTTCTGCCCGACGAGGATTTCCGCTTTCTGGTTGTCAAGGGTGAGCAGGCTCGGCGTGGACAGCAGGTTGCTCTTGCTGTTGGCCGACAGCGCGGTGATCAGCGCGCCGAAGCGGTCGCTGCCGACGCCGATGATGGCGCCGTCGGGCAACGTGGTGTTTTCCGGCACTTCGCCGCTTTGCAGGATGCGCAGCACGGTACCGATCGACAGGCCGGTGCCGCCGAAATTCACCCCGCCCATGCCGCCGGTCTTGCCACTGGCGTCTACTGCCCACTGCACGCCGAGGGCGTCGGTGATGTCGCCGGAAATCTCGACGATGGCCGCCTCGACCATCACCTGAGCGCGTGGCACGTCGAGCTGGCGCACGATGTCTTCGAGGGTGGCGACCAGGTCGGTTCGGCCAGCAACACCAGGGCGTTGAGGCTCTCGTCGGCGCGGATGAGGATGTTCGACTGCTTGCCGGTGGTTTCGCCGGTCTGCTGGTTTTTCAGGCCCTCGGAGATTTCCCCGAGGGTTTCGGCCAGGGACTTGGCATCGTTGTGGCGCAGACGAATCACTCGGGTGTTGGCCGAACGACTGGTGGGGCTGTCCAGCGAGAGGGCAAGGTCGGCCAGTTTGGCGCGGGCATCCGGCGGGCCGAGCAGAATCAGGCGGTTGGTGCGGGCGTCGGCCACCACCTGGGTGGCGCTGATGCCCTTGGCCTGGCCGCGAGCGATGGCGGTGTTGAGCACTTCGGCAGCGTCCATCACCCAGGCGTGTTGCAGCGTCACCACGCTGAAGTCCTGCGTGCCGCTCTGGTCGAGCTGGCGCATCAGGTCTGCAATACGTTCGATGTTGGCGCTGCGGTCGCTGATGATCAGTGCGTTGGACGAGGTGACGGCGGCCAGGTGGCCGTACTGCGGCACGAGTGGCCGAATCAGCGGAATCAGCTCGGCTACCGGCGTGTGCTGCACCTGGATCAGGCGGGTTTCCAGGCGATCCGGCGCCGGGCGGCCTGCGTCGGCTTCGGCCTTGGCCTCGGCGTTGGGCACGATGCGCGCCTGGTCGCCCTGAGTGAGCACGCTGAAACCATGGGTGGCCATCACCGAGAGGAACAACTGGTAGACCTCGGACAGGCCCAGCGGCGTGCTGGATACCACGTTGACCTGGCCTTTCACGCGTGGGTCGACGACGAAGGTCTGTCCGGTGATGCTGGCGATCTGGTCGACGAACTCGCGGATATCGGCGCCCTTGAGGTTGATGGTCCAGCTTTCTTCCTGCTGGTTGGCGCTGGTGGGCGCCTGCTGGATCTGTGCGAGCAGAGGCAGGGGCGCGCTGGCCAGGCTGGTGGCGAGGAGGGCGAGGGTCAGTCGGCTTCGGAGAACATGCATCGGTTCAGTCGCTTTCCTTGGGCTGATCGGGAGGCGTATGCGCGGGCGAGGTGCCCGAGGCTTCCATCTTTTCGTTCAGATCTTGCATGCGCTGGCGCAATTGCTCGAGGTTGTCCTGCTCGAGCTGATCGAGTTGTTGCAGCGGGTCTTGCGCCGGGGCCTCGACCGGAGGCACGTAGTCGTGTTGCCCACCTGATTTTCGCGGAAAGGCAAGGCTTTCCCGGCGACCATTGCGCAGCAACTCGACACGATCCACGTAGACGGCGTCCAGGCGCACATCGTCGTCCACCTCCATGCCGACTGCGTAACGCTGGGCGTTATGGCCCTGGCGCTGGATCAGCGCGCTGGAGCGTTGAGGGTCGTTGTGGACGAAGCTGCCGAGCAGGGTCAGTTGCAGGTTGGTGGCTGGTGGCGGACCACTGTCCGCTTGGCGTGGGGTGCCGAACAGCTGGGCGATGGGGGCTGGGAGCGTTGTGCGAGGGTGGGGGCTGTCTGGCCGGTGGCCTGCTCCACCGGGCTGCGCACCAGGCGCAGCAGTTCTGCGCTTTGCCAGGCGAGGCTGACGCTGAGGGCGATCAGCATGAGCATGCCGATCAGGCTCGGGGCATTGTCCCTGAGCCGCTGGGAAAGGGCCGATATGGGCAAAAGCATTACTCCATGGGCGACGTCCTGATTCTTCTTGTGTGTGCAGGGCGTCGCGCGCTGATCATAGCAGCCTGGGCGTGGTTGGCATCCCCCAAATAGGGTGGGTGTGCCATGTCAGGCAATGTGTTAAAGATAATCGAACAAAATACTAAAGAGACCTTCCTGAAGGTGGCCCTTTGGGACATGCAGTCGAGTTAGTCTGCACGACGGGATAAGGTTCTGTTCTAAGGTCACGCATGAACGCTTCGCTGCTCGATACTCCACTGCGCCGACTGCCTTTCAGTTTTGCCAAACGCCATGGTGTGGTGTTCGTCACCCACGACGGACACGTCAGCCTGGCCCATCGCGTCGATTGCGATCCGGTGGCGCTGGCCGAGGCGCAGCGCTTCGCCGGGCGCAGCCTGCCGCTGCAGGTTCTGAGCGCTCCGGAGTTCGCCCAGGCGCTGGGCGCGGCCTATCAGCACGACTCCGCTTCCATGCAACTGGCCGAGGACATCGGCGGCAGCCTGGATCTGGCTTCGCTGGCCGACCAGGTGCCGGAAACCGAAGATCTGCTGGAGCAGGAGGACGACGCGCCGATCATCCGGCTGATCAATGCCATCCTCGGCGAGGCGATCAAGGAAAACGCCTCCGACATTCACCTGGAAACCTTCGAAAAACGCCTTGTCGTGCGCTTTCGCGTGGATGGCATCCTGCGCGAGGTGCTCGAGCCCAAGCGCGAACTGGCAGCGCTGCTGGTGTCGCGGGTGAAGGTGATGGCGCGGCTGGACATCGCCGAGAAGCGCATCCCGCAGGACGGGCGCATCTCCCTCAAGGTGGGCGGGCGCGAGGTGGACATCCGCGTGTCCACGCTGCCCTCGGCCAACGGTGAGCGGGTGGTGCTGCGTCTGCTGGACAAGCAGGCCGGGCGTCTGTCGCTGCAGCATCTGGGCATGCGCGCCGAGGATCGCCGGCTGATGGAGGAAACCGTGCGCAAGCCGCACGGCATTCTGCTGGTCACCGGGCCCACCGGCTCGGGCAAGACCACCACGCTTTACGCCAGTCTGGTCAGCCTCAACGATCACACGCGCAACATCCTCACCGTCGAGGATCCCATCGAGTATCACCTCGAAGGCATCGGCCAGACCCAGGTCAACACCAAGGTGGACATGACCTTCGCCCGTGGCCTGCGCGCCATCCTGCGTCAGGATCCGGACGTGGTGATGGTGGGTGAAATTCGTGACAGGGAAACTGCCGAGATCGCCGTCCAGGCCTCGCTGACCGGCCATCTGGTGCTATCCACGCTGCACACCAACAGCGCCATCGGCGCCATCACCCGCCTGGTCGATATGGGGGTGGAGCCCTTCCTGCTGTCTTCATCTCTGCTCGGTGTGCTGGCTCAGCGTCTGGTGCGCGTGCTGTGTCCGGAGTGCAAGGAGCCTTACCCGGCGGATGCGGCCGAATGCGCCTTGCTCGGCGTACCGCCCGGTTCGCCGCCGACCCTGTATCACGCCCGTGGTTGTGCCCACTGTCATCAGCAGGGCTATCGTGGGCGTACCGGCATCTACGAACTGGTGGTCTTCGACGAAACCATGCGTACGCTGGTGCATAGCCGTGCTTCCGAGCAGGAGATGACCCGCCACGCCCGTACCCTGGGGCCCAGCATCCGTGACGATGGCCGGCGCAAGGTGCTGGAGGGGGTGACCACGGTCGAGGAAGTGCTGCGCGTGACACGGGAGGAATGATGGCGAGTGGGATGTTGGCATCGGTTCTTGTAGGGGCGGCTTCAGCCGCGAGTCGGCGCAAATCGTGGCTGAAGCGGAATGCCGCCCAGCCGTTCCTGCGGGGACAACTGGAACGATTTGCCGATGGCGGCCTTTGAATTTATCGCCCTCGACGGGCGCGGTCGCCAGCAGAAGGGCGTGCTGGAGGCCGACAGCGCACGCCAGGTGCGGCAGTTGCTGCGCGAGCGCCAGTTGGCGCCGCTGGAGGTCAAGGCCACGCGCAGCCGTGAACAGGGTGGTGGTCAGGCCCGCCTGGGCTTTACCCGTGGCCTGTCTGCGCGAGACCTGGCGCTGGTCACGCGCCAGCTGGCGACGCTTATCCAGGCGGCGCTGCCCATCGAAGAGGCGCTGCGCGCCGCTGCCGCGCAATCCACCAGTTCCCGTATCCAGGGCATGCTGCTGGCAGTACGCGCCCGTGTGCTGGAAGGTCACAGCCTGGCCGGCAGTCTCAGGAATTTCCTGCGGCCTTTCCCGAGCTGTATCGCGCCACGGTGGCGGCTGGCGAGCATGCCGGGCATCTCGGCCCGGTGCTGGAGCAGTTGGCCGACTACACCGAGCAGCGCCAGCAGTCGCGGCAGAAGGTACAGCTGGCGCTCCTCTATCCGGTGATCCTGATGTGTGCGTCGCTGCTGATCGTCGGCTTTCTGCTGGGTTATGTGGTGCCGGACGTGGTCAAGGTGTTCGTCGATTCGGGACAGACCCTGCCGGCGCTTACGCGCGGGCTGATCGCTCTGAGCGATTGGGTCAAGGCCTGGGGCCTGGTCGCGCTGGTGGCGCTGGCGCTGGCTGTCGTCGCCTTGCGCACGGCTCTGCGTGACGAGGCATTCCGTCTGCGTTGGCATCGATTCCTGCTGCGCATGCCGCTGATTGGGCGGCTGGGTCGTGCTACCGATTGCGCGCGTTTTGCCTCGACCCTGGCGATCCTCACCCGCAGTGGCGTGCCGCTGGTGGAGGCGCTGGCAATCGCCGGCGAGGTGATCGGCAACCGGGTGATCCGTGGCGAGGTGGTCGTGGTTGCACAGAAGGTGCGCGAGGGCGGCAACCTGACCCGTTCGCTGGAGGCCACCGGGCAGTTTCCGCCGATGATGCTGCACATGATCGCCAGCGGCGAACGCTCCGGCGAGCTGGATCAGATGTTGGCGCGCACGGCAAAGAATCAGGAAAGCGACCTCAGTGCGCAGATCGCCCTGCTGGTCGGGCTGTTCGAGCCGTTCATGCTGGTGTTTATGGGGGCAGTGGTGCTGGTGATCGTACTGGCCATCCTGTTGCCGATTCTTTCTTTGAACCAAATGGTGGGGTAGCCAGGTGAATAGCAGACTGTTGAAGCGCGTAGGCGAGGATACCGGTGCAATGCCGATGGCGGCCCCACAAGAACGGGCGAGGAGCCGGTCGCAGTCGCGTTCGACTTCACGGTCTGCCAGAAAACAGGCAGGCTTCACGCTCATCGAAATCATGGTGGTGGTGGTGATTCTGGGCATTCTGGCGGCGCTGGTGGTGCCGCAGGTGATGAGCCGGCCGGATCAGGCCAAGGTCACCGCTGCGCAGAACGACATCCGTGCCATCGGTGCGGCGCTGGACATGTACAAGCTCGACAACCACAGCTATCCCAGCACCCAGCAGGGCCTGGAGGCGCTGGTTAGCAAGCCGAGCGGCAACCCGCCGGCGAAGAACTGGAACAGGGACGGCTACCTAAAGCGCCTGCCCATCGACCCCTGGGGCAACCCCTATCAGTACCTGGCACCCGGTACCAAGGGGGCTTTCGATCTCTACTCGCATGGCGCCGATGGCAAGCAGGGCGGTAGCGATCTGAACGCCGATATCGGCAACTGGGATCTCTGACCCGACCATGATCGACGTGTCGGGAAAGACGCGTGGCTTCACCCTCATCGAACTACTGGTGGTGCTGGTCATTCTCGGCAGTCTGATCGGTCTGGCGGTGTTCAGCACCGGCGTTGCCGGCCCGGTGCGTGAACTGCGCAGCGAAGCTGAACGCCTCGGTGGGCTGATCGGCGTGCTGCTCGATGAAGCGGTGCTGGATAACCGCGAGTACGGCCTGAGCTTTACCCGCGAAGGCTACCGGGTGCTGCGCTATGACCCGCTACGCGCCGAGTGGCATGCGCTGGATCGCCAGGCGCATCGCCTGCCGGACTGGGCCGTGCTGGAGTTCGAGGTCGAGGGCGAGGCCCTCAGCCTGCCTGTGGCGGCCAGCGCCGCCGTGCCGCAACTGCTGATTCTCTCCAGCGGCGAGCTGACCCCCTTTCGCCTGCGCCTGGCCGAGCGGCGGCGTGGTGGCGTGCGCCTGCAGTTGTCCAGCGATGGTTTCGGCCTGCCGCGTGTCGAGGAGCTGGGTATGGGGCGTGCCGGATGAAGGGAGCGTCTGAAAACCTAGGTGAGGCCGTCAGCGCAATACCGATGGTGGCTCTGCAAAAAAAGGCGAAGAACGGACTGAGCTCGTATTCGAGTTCCCGAGCTGTAAATGAGCGTTTCGGCGGGGGTAGGCAGCTCGGGCTGGCGTTCCTGCCTGTTTCTAACGCAGCGATGACAACGCACGACTGCATGGAGGCAGGAGACAGTGCGATGCAGAAAGCCCAACCCGAGGTGGTTCTTGCAGGTGCCCTGAAGTCGACTCGCGGCTTCACTCTGCTCGAAGTGCTGGTGGCCCTGGCCATCTTCGCCCTGGTCGCCGCCAGTGTGCTGACGGCCAGTGGCCGCAGCGTGCGCACGGCCAGCCAACTGGAGGACAAGACCCTGGCCATGTGGGTGGCCGACAACCGTCTGAGCGAACTGCAACTGGCCGACACGCCGCCAGCCGATGGCCGCGACCAGGGACAGGTGGAGTTCGCCGGGCGCCGCTGGTCATGGCAGAGCGAGATCCAGGCTACCAGCGAGCCGGCCATGCGCCGCGTGACCCTGTGGGTTGCCGCCGAGGAGCGGGGCGCCAGCAGTGATCTGCGCGAGCGGGCGCTGGTCAGCCTCAGCGGTTTCCTGGGGGCACCATGACCCGTGAGAGCGCATTCCTGGAGTGCAAGGGCCTTTGCGTGCCTGCCCCGGCGGTTCCTGCTCGCGCCGTGGTGTCACCTCGCTCTATGCAGGGTTTCACCCTGCTGGAGCTGCTGATCGCCATCGCCATCTTCGCCCTGCTAGGGCTGGCCACCTACCGCATGCTCGACAGCGTGCTCAGCGCCGACGCGGTTACCCGTGAACATGACCGCCAGTTGCGTGAGCTGACGCGTGCCTTGTCGGCGTTCGAGCGTGACTTGCGACAGGTGGCGGTGCGGCCGATTCGCGATGGCTTCGGCGACGCGCAGCCGGCGCTGCACAGCGATCTGGCCGATGCCACGGCGCTGGAGCTGAGCCGTGCCGGTTGGCGCAACCCGCTCGGTCAGCCGCGTGCCCAGGTGCAGCGGGTGCGCTGGCAGCTCAGCGGCGAACAATGGCAGCGACGCTACTGGCGAGTGCTCGATCGAGCCCAGGACAGCGCGCCACAGGTACAGCAGGCGCTCGATGGTGTCGAGTCATTGAGCCTGCGTTATCTGGATCAGGACGGTCAGTGGCAGCCCGACTGGCCACCGGCCAACGCTTCGGGCGACGGTTTGCTCACCGACCTGCCGCGTGCGGTGGAGCTGCGGCTGCAGCATCGGCGCTACGGTGAGCTGCGCCGTCTGCTGCGTCTGCCAGACCTGCCGGCGCAGAACCGTGCCGGTGCGCTGCCGGATGATCCGGCCGAGGTGCCGCAAGCATGAGGTACCAGCGTGGCGTGGCATTGATCACCGTGCTGCTGGTGGTCGCCGTGGTGACGGTGGTCTGCGCCGGGCTGATCGCTCGTCAGCAACTGTCGATCCGCAGCAGCGGCAACCAGTTGCACGTGACCCAGGCCTGGCATTACGCGCTGGGCGGCGAGACCCTGGCCAAGGCGATTCTCGAACGCGATCTGCGCCGGGGTGATCCGCGTCAGCCAGTGGATCATCCGCTGGAGCCCTGGGCCAGGCCGCTCGCGCCGTTTCCGCTGGACGAGGGCGGTGAACTGCGTGTGCGCATCGTCGATCCCAGTGGTCGTTTCAACCTCAACAGCCTGGTACGCCAAGGCCGGCCCAACGAACTGGCCGTGCTGCGCCTGCGTCGTCTTCTGCTGCGTCTGGGCATTGACAAGCCCTACGCCGAACGCCTGCTGGACTGGCTGGACAGTGACAGTGAGCTGTCGGGCGGTAACGGTGCCGAGGACGGCCAGTACCTGCTGGCAGCGCCGCCTTATCGCACCGCCAACCGTGAGATCACCGACGTTTCCGAGCTGCGTCTGTTGCTGGAGATGGACGAAGCCGACTATCGCCGGCTGTTGCCTTTCGTCAGTGCGTTGCCGAGCGAGGCGCTGCTGAACGTCAACACGGCCAGCGCAATGGTGCTGTCGAGTCTTTCCGACAATCTCACGCCCGAGGCGGCGATGTCGGTGATCGCCGCACGGGGCACGGAAGGCTATTCCAGTACGGCGGCCTTCGCCGCCCAGCCCGTGCTTGCCGGTCTGGGCGAGCAGGTGACGCAGGGGCTGGCGGTCGGTAGCCAGTATTTCGAGGTATTCAGCGAAGTGAGTCTGGGGGAGCGTCGGGTGGTATTGCGCAGCCTGTTGCAGCGCAGCAATGATGGCCAGGTCAGTGTCCTGGCGCGTGATCTGGGGCAGGCCGGTATGCCGCCGCGGCCCCTCGAGGAAGAACGAGAATGAACCAGTCATGGATATTTTTGCCGCCGCAGGCGTGCCAGAGCCTCACGCCGGAGTTGCTGGTGCAGCGGGTCACGCCTGATGAAAACCTTACGCTGAGCCTGGCCGAGTCCCTGGTCGATCTGCCTGCGCACTGGGAACTGGTATTGCCAGTGGAGGCCGTTACCGCCTGCGCCGTGCAGTTGCCGACGCAGAAGGCGCGCTGGGTGCGCCAGGCTCTGCCATTCGCGGTGGAGGAGCTGCTTGCCGAGGATGTCGAACTGATGCACCTGGCGCTGGGCGAAGCCCTGGCCGATGGCCGTCATCGCGTTTATGCGCTGCGCGCCAGTTGGCTGCGCGAGTGCCTGGCGCTGTTCGTGGCGCAGCCGCCACGGGCGATCAGGGTCGATGCCGACCTGCTGCCGCGTCAGGGCTGTCAACTGGTCTGGTTGCAGTCGCGCTGGTTGCTCGGTGGCGAGGTGCCCTGGCGTCTGGCTCTGCAGACCGAGGACTGGCCGGTACTGGCAGCGCGTTGCCCGTCGCCGTGTATCGTCAGTGCGCCGGCCGGTCGGGCGCTGTCCGGTTCGATCGATGAGGTGCATCTGCTGGAGGACGTGCATCAGTGGCTGGTACGTCAGGGGGGCGGGGTCGACCTGGCCCAGGGGGAGTTCGCCATGCGCCAACAGGGCGAGGGCTGGCTGCGTTGGCGCCCCCTGGCTGGGGTGTTGGCGCTGTGCCTGACCATCCAGTGGGGCTTCAATGTGGGGCAGGGCTGGTATCTGCAACGCGAAGCGGATGCCTACACCGTTTCCAGCGAGGCGCTGTACCGCGAGCTGTTTCCACAGGACGCCAAGCTGATCAACCTGCGGGCGCAGTTCGATCAGCATCTGGCGCAGTCCTCTGGCGGCGACAGTCCGTTGCTTGAGCTGCTCGCCGAGGTGGCCGATGCACTGCATGCCGGTGGCGCTTCTCAGGTGCAGGTCGGTCAGCTCGACTACAGCGCGACCCGCGCCGATATGTCATTGCAGTTGCAGGCGCCGGGCTTCGCCGAACTGGAGCGCCTGCGTGAACGCCTGGAGCAGGCCGGCCTGTCGGTGCAGATGGGCTCGGCCAGCCGTGAGGCAGACGGTGTCAGCGCGCGCATGGTGATAGGAGGGTGAGCATCATGTCGAGAATCGGTCTGGGTCAGCGCCTGCAACTGCACTGGCAGCGCTCGCCGCTGGCCCAGCGCTGGCAGGTGCTGCCAGCGCGTGATCGCCTGGCGCTGCTGGCATTGGTTACTTTCCTGCTATTGATGGTTTTCTATCTGGCATTGTGGCAGCCGGCGCAGCGTCAGGTGCAGGTTGCGCGCGCTGTGTTCGAGGAGCAGCGTAGCCTGTACAGCTATTTGCAAAGCCGTGCGTCGGAGGTGCGTGGGCGCGACCTGCAACCGCGCGCCAGCATCGACCCTGCTCGGTTGCAGGGGCTGGTCACGGCTACCGCTGCGGAGCACGGGTTGGTGATCGAGCGTCTGGATGCCGAGGGCTACGGCGGAGTGCAGGTCAACCTGCAGCCCGTGGCTTTCGCCCAGTTGTTGCGCTGGCTCGAAGCGCTTGAAGAGCAGGGCGTGCGTGTCGAAGGCGCCGTCCTCGACCGCGCGCAAGAGAGCCGCGTGGTCGCGCGGCTCGGCTTGCGCGCTGGTGATTGATCCGGGTAATCACGGCAATTTCTGCTGTCACATGCTGTCATGGCCGTTGCAGCCATCATTCCCGTCACTCCTGCGCAGGCGGGAGCCCAGGTGCCGCGTGTTTTCCGGGTTCCCGCCTGCGCGGGAATGACGGTTGTTCATGGGGCCATGACGGTTGTTCATGGGGCCATGACGGTCGTTTCATGGGGCCATGACGGTCGTTCCAAGAGGTCATGGCGGTTGCTCGATGGCGTAATGACAGCTGTTCCATGGGGTGTTGTAGCGGTATGCACGACGCCCCGGCGCAGTGCTGGCCTTGGCGGTAACATCGCGCACCCGGTTGGGCGGTTAGGGAACATTGGTGCGCCGATACGGTGCCATTTTCAACGCCGGCTGAAATGCGCGAGAGGTTTCGATGCCCATGAAATGGGCTTTCTCCGATTCATGGCCTGAGTATTGCTGTAAATATCGGTTTACCATTTTCCGTTGATCACCCCTTTGGCGGGCTGTCAATATCTCCGGCAGGCGCTTCCTGCTCTTCTGTAATTAGTTGTCGCATTGAGGAAATATCGCCTCATTGCCTGCCGCTAGAATGCCGCTCACCCAGCCAAGGCCCTTTGTCGCTCGTCCTACACGATAGTGCAGCACCGCCTTCTACAATCCATAAAAGGCCCGGGCCCCTCACTGCCATCGATGCCATACCCAATTCGAAGGAGCAAAGAATGAAGAAGATCGCACTGCTTGGCGCCCTGGCGCTGTCCCTGATGTCGCCCCTGGCCATGGCCGAGAAGCCTCTGCGCATTGGCATCGAGGCGGCTTATCCGCCCTTCGCATTCAAGACTCCCGATGGCCAGATCGCCGGCTTCGACTACGACATCGGTAACGCCCTGTGTGAAGAGATGAAGGTCGAATGCAAGTGGATCGAGCAGGAATTCGATGGCCTGATCCCGGCGTTGAAGGTGCGCAAGTTCGACGCCGTGCTGTCGTCCATGTCGATCACCGAAGACCGCAAGAAGTCCGTGGACTTCACCGGCAAGTACTATGCCACGCCGGCCAAGCTGGCGATGAAGGCCGGTACCGAGATCAAGGATCCGCTGGTCGACCTGAAAGGCAAGAAGGTCGGTGTTCAGCGCTCTTCCGTGTATGACCGTTATGCCACCGACCTCTTCGCCCCGGCTGGCGCTGAAATCGTGCGTTACAGCTCGCAGAACGAAATCTTCCTGGACATGCAGTCCGGCCGTCTGGACGCCACTCTGGCCGATTCGGTGAACATCGATGACGGCTTCCTCAAGACCGATGGCGGCAAGGGCTTCGCATTCGCAGGCCCCGACTTCACCGACGTGAAGTACTTCGGCGAAGGGCAGGGCATCGCCGTGCGCAAGGGTGACAAGGCGCTGGCAGACAAGATCAGTGCTGCCATCCTGGCCATCCGCGCCAACGGCAAGTACAAGGAAGTGCAGGACAAGTACTTCGACTTCGACGTTTACGGCGAGTAAGCGCTACGAGGCAGATGAAGTGGCACCAACCTTTACCGAGGTTGTGCCACTTTTTTCTTGGTTCATCCTGTAGGAATCGGCTGCCCGTTCGCCTGTGCTGGCGTTCAGGCGTTGTGCGTCGCCCGGGCGACATCAATTTCCTTTGTGCTATACGGCGCCATCGTGGTGCCTGAGAGGTATTGGCGCATGCTTCAAGGCTACGGCTCGACCATTCTCGACGGTGCCTGGCTCACCGTGCAGTTGGCGCTGCTGTCAATGGCGGTTGCCGTCGCACTTGGCCTGCTGGGCGCGGCGTTTCGTCTGTCGCCGGTGAAATGGCTGGCCCTGATGGGCGAGACCTACGCCACGGTGATTCGCGGCATCCCCGAACTGGTGCTGATCCTGCTGATCTTCTTTGGCGGCCAGGATCTGGTGAACCGCATCGCTCCGCTGCTGGGCTATGAGGATTACATCGACATCAATCCATTCGTGGCCGGTGTCGGTACGCTGGGCTTCATCTACGGCGCCTATCTGTCGGAGACCTTCCGCGGCGCCTTCATGGCCATCCCCAAGGGCCAGGGCGAGGCCGGAATGGCCTACGGCATGAGCCCTCTGCGGG
The DNA here is from genome assembly GCA_045291465.1 of Ectopseudomonas oleovorans. GTDB lineage: Bacteria > Pseudomonadota > Gammaproteobacteria > Pseudomonadales > Pseudomonadaceae > Aquipseudomonas > Aquipseudomonas oleovorans_B. The sequence goes on from CP152345.1 coordinate 2,382,544, forward strand.
TGTTCTTTCGCATCCTCGTGCCGCAGATGATCCGTCTGGCGATTCCCGGCCTCACCAACAACTGGCTGGTGCTGGTCAAGGCCACAGCGCTGATTTCCCTGGTCGGCCTGCAGGACATGATGGCCCGTGCCAAGAGTGCCGGTGATGCGACGCGCGAGCCGTTCACCTACATCCTCCTTGCGGCGGCCGTGTACCTGGCGATCACCAGCGTTTCGCTGCTGGTGTTGCGTTATCTCGAGCGCCGCTATTCGGTCGGCGTGAAAGCCGCCGAGCTCTGAGGGAGTCACCATGCTTTTCGATTACAACGTGGTACTCGACAGCCTGCCGCTGTACTTCGGTGGTGTGCTGGTGACCCTCAAGCTGTTGCTCGTCGCCCTGGCCGTGGGCCTGCTGCTGGCGGTGCCGCTGGCGATCATGCGGGTATCCAGGCAGGCGCTGATCAATTTCCCTGCCTGGCTCTACACCTATGTGATCCGCGGCACACCGATGCTGGTGCAGTTGTATCTGCTGTACTACGGCCTGGCTCAGTTCGAGGCGGTGCGCGAGAGCTTCATGTGGCCTTACCTGTCCAGTGCCACCTTCTGCGCCTGTCTGGCCTTTGCCATCAATACCAGTGCCTACACCGCCGAAATCCTGGCGGGCAGCCTCAAGGCCACGCCGCCGGGCGAGATCGAGGCGGCCAAGGCTATGGGCATGTCGCGTGGCAAGCTGTATCGGCGCATCCTGTTGCCTTCGGCGTTGCGCCGTGCGCTGCCGCAGTACAGCAATGAAGTGATCATGATGCTGCACACGACGAGCCTGGCCTCGGTGGTGACCCTTATCGACATCACCGGCGCGGCCAAGACCGTCAGCTCGCAGTACTACCTGCCGTTCGAGGCCTACGTCACCGCCGGTCTGTTCTACCTGGCGCTGACGTTCATCCTGGTGCGCCTGTTCAAGCTGGCCGAACGCCGCTGGCTGGCCTATCTGGCGCCGCGCAAGGCCTGATGCCATGACGATTCAAGAGAAGCCGAACATGTACAAACTCGAAGTTCAGGATCTGCACAAACGTTACGGCAGCCATGAGGTGATCAAGGGTGTGTCGATGGCAGCCAAGGCCGGCGACGTGATCAGCATCATCGGCTCCAGCGGTTCGGGCAAGAGCACTTTCCTGCGTTGCCTGAACCTGCTGGAGCAGCCACATGCCGGCAGGATTTTGCTCAACAACGAAGAGCTGAAGCTGGTGCCGGCCAAGGACGGCTCGCTGCGTGCAGCCGATGCCAGGCAGCTGCAGCGCATGCGCTCGCGCCTGGCGATGGTGTTCCAGCACTTCAATCTGTGGTCGCACATGAGCGCCCTGGAGAACGTGATGGAGGCGCCGGTGCACGTGCTGGGCATGAGCAAGGCCGAGGCCCGCGACAAGGCCGAGCACTACCTGGCCAAGGTTGGCGTGGCGCACCGCAAGGATGCCTACCCGGCGCACATGAGCGGTGGCGAGCAGCAGCGTGTGGCGATTGCCCGCGCCCTGGCGATGGAGCCGGAGGTGATGCTGTTCGACGAGCCGACCTCGGCGCTCGACCCGGAGCTGGTCGGCGAGGTGCTCAAGGTGATGCAGGATCTGGCCATCGAAGGCCGCACCATGGTGGTGGTGACCCATGAAATGGGTTTCGCCCGCGAGGTGTCGAACCAGTTGGTGTTCCTGCACAAGGGGCTGGTGGAAGAGCGCGGTTGTCCGAAGGAAGTGCTGGCCAATCCGCAATCCGAGCGACTGCAGCAGTTCCTTTCCGGCAGTCTCAAATAATAAGAAGCTAGACTGAGCGTCAAAGCCTGCTCAAGGTCTTGCGAGCCAGAGGCATGCAATACCGATGGCGGCCCAGCAAGAACAGGCGAGCAATGGTCGGAGTCGCGCTCGACTTTACTGGTGTAAATGAGCTTTGCGAGCCTGTTTTCAACGCAGCAGGCCCGACGCGCAGCAAACTTTGAACAGGTTTTCATGACCCCCCATCGAATAGGCTTTTTATACTGGCCCGGCACCAAGCCTCTGACCTTGTCCCTGGCTGAGGAAGCGTTGCGTGTCGCTCAGCGTGTGCATCCGGAAGTGCTGTACGAACTGGTGTTTCTCCAGGCCGAGCCGCTGATGGCGGGCGACTGGCGTCTGCCGGGCGAGCCCTGGACGGGGCACATGGATGGGTTGCACAAGCTGTTCCTGCTCGCCGATGCACCGCCGGCGCAGGTTTCCGTCGGTCTGGCTGCTGCCCTCAAGCAGCAGGTGCGCAGTGGCTGCGTGATCGGCGGTCTGTCCGCCGGGGTCTACCCGCTGGCTCAGCTCGGTCTGCTCGATGGCTATCGGGCGGCGGTGCACTGGCGCTGGCAGGACGATTTCTCCGAACGCTTCCCCAGGGTCATCGCCACCAGTCACCTGTTCGACTGGGATCGTGACCGTCTGACCGCCTGTGGCGGACTGGCGGTGCTCGATCTGATGCTCGCGGTGCTGGCACGCGATCACGGTGCCGAGCTGGCCGGTGCGGTGAGCGAGGAGCTGGTGGTGGAGCGCATTCGCGAAGGCGGCGAACGCCAGCGCATTCCGCTGCAGAACCGCCTCGGTTCCAGTCATCCCAAGCTGACCCAGGCGGTTCTGCTGATGGAAGCCAATATCGAGGAGCCGCTGACCACCGACGAGATCGCCCAGCACGTCTGTGTGTCGCGCCGTCAGCTGGAACGTATCTTCAAGCAGTACCTCAATCGTGTGCCCAGCCAGTATTACCTGGAGTTGCGCCTGAACAAGGCGCGCCAGCTGCTGATGCAGACCAGCAAGTCGATCATCCAGATCGGCCTGTCCTGTGGCTTCTCTTCGGGGCCGCATTTTTCCAGCGCCTATCGCAACTTCTTCGGCGCTACCCCGCGCGACGATCGCAACCAGCGCCGCAGCAACAGCCCGTTCGAACTCAGCTCGCCGCCGGTGGAGCGGGGCTGAGCCGGCGCTGTCGCGGCTGAGGTCTCTGCCACGGTGTGCGTTGGCTGTAGTCCGGAGAGGTTCGATACCGACCGGTCAACCTGCGGAGATTTTTTCGGCGGCGTACTCCGGGCGACGATCTGCGATTAAACTGCGCCTTTCCGACGCTTTCTGTCGCTTGAACGAAAACCCTCGGAAAACCCGGGGTGGCGCTATAAGAAGTTGTCGCATGTCGACAATGCCGGCCCCGAATCAGTCCCTACAATCCTTGCATTCCCTGTCGTTTCGGGTGCTTCGTCGCCTGCCTGCGGCGGGTTTTTCTCATCAGGAGAGCTTTGATGTCCGTTCAGCACGATGCGGTGCAACGCGCCGATTTCGACCAGTTCATGGTTCCCAACTACGCCCCTGCTGCCTTCGTACCCGTGCGTGGCCTGGGTTCGCGAGTCTGGGATCAGAGCGGTCGAGAGCTGATCGACTTCGCCGGCGGCATCGCCGTGAACGTCCTGGGGCACTGCCATCCGGCGCTGGTCGCGGCGCTGACCGAGCAGGCCAATACCCTGTGGCACATCTCCAACGTATTCACCAACGAGCCGACCCTGCGCCTGGGCAGGAAGCTGGTCGAGGCGACCTTCGCCGAGCGCGTGTTCTTCTGCAACTCCGGCGCCGAGGCCAACGAGGCGGCGTTCAAGCTGGCGCGTCGTGTCGCTCATGACCGTTTCGGCCCGGAAAAGCACGAGATCATCGCAGCCACCAACAGCTTCCACGGCCGCACCCTGTTCACCGTCAGTGTTGGCGGCCAGCCGAAGTACTCCGACGGTTTCGGCCCGAAGATCCAGGGCATCACCCACGTGCCCTACAACGACCTGGATGCGCTGAGAGCTGCGATTTCCGACAAGACCTGCGCCGTCGTGCTGGAGCCGATCCAGGGCGAAGGCGGCGTGCTGCCGGCGGACAGGGCCTATCTGCAAGGTGCCCGTGAGCTGTGCAATGCGCATAACGCATTGCTGGTGTTCGATGAGGTACAGAGCGGCATGGGGCGTACCGGCGAGCTGTTCGCCTACATGAACTACGGTGTGGTGCCGGACATCCTCTCCAGTGCCAAGAGCCTGGGCGGTGGTTTCCCCATCGCGGCGATGCTGACCACGACCGAGCTGGCCAGGCACTTCTCGCCCGGTACCCACGGCACTACCTATGGTGGCAACCCGCTGGCCTGCGCCGTTGGCGAGGCGGTGCTGGACATCGTCAACACCCGCCAGACCCTGGAGGGAGTGAAGGTCAGGAGCGAGCAGTTCAAGACCCGGCTCGAAGCCCTCGGCAAGCAGTACGGTCTGTTCGAACAGGTACGTGGCATGGGGCTGTTGCTCGGTTGCGTGCTCAACGACGCATGGAAGGGCAAGGCCAAGCAGGTGCTCGATGCTGCTACGGCCGAAGGTCTGATGATTCTGCAGGCCGGTCCGGATGTGGTGCGTTTCGCCCCGAGCCTGGTGGTCGAGAGCGCCGATATCGAAGAGGGCCTGGCTCGTTTTGAGCGCGCCCTGAGCAAACTGGTGGCGTAACTGCAACCTCGGATGGGCGAGGTCATCTACCTTGTCCACCCTTGCTGTCGATCGGGCTGACGAGCCTCTGGCCCGGCCGTCCTAAAGATTCGTGTCTAGAAGGAGTGACCCATGCTGGTGATGCGCCCCGCGCAAATGGCGGATCTGGCCGACGTGCAGCGCCTGGCTGCGGACAGCCCGGTGGGTGTCACCTCGCTGCCGGACGACGCTGGCCGGCTGGGTGACAAGATCGCCGCGTCGGAAGCGTCCTTCGCCGCCGAGGTCAGCTTCAACGGTGAGGAAAGCTACTTCTTCGTCCTCGAAGATACCGAGAGCGGTCGCCTGGTCGGTTGCTCCGGCATCGTCGCTTCGGCCGGTTATTCCGAACCCTTTTACAGCTTTCGCAATGAAACCTTCGTGCACAACTCGCGATCGCTTTCGATCCACAACAAGATTCACGTGCTCTCGCTGTGCCACGACCTCACCGGCAACAGCCTGCTCACCAGCTTCTACGTCGAGCGTCCGCTGGTCGGCAGCGCCTTCGCCGAACTCAATTCGCGCGGTCGCCTGCTGTTCATGGCTGGCCACCCCGAGCGCTTCGCCGATGCGGTGGTGGTGGAGATCGTCGGCCACAGCGACGAGAACGGTGATTCGCCGTTCTGGGACGCGGTGGGGCGCAACTTCTTCGACATGACCTACGCCGAGGCCGAGCGTCTGTGCGGGCTGAAGAGCCGCACCTTCCTCGCCGAGCTGATGCCGCATTACCCCATCTACGTGCCGCTGCTCTCGGACGAGGCCCAGGAAGCCATGGGGCAGGTGCATCCGCGTGCGCAGATCACCTTCGACATCCTCATGCGCGAGGGTTTCGAGACCGATCACTACATCGACATCTTCGACGGCGGCCCGACCCTGCATGCGCGCACCTCCGGCATTCGCAGCATCGCGCAGAGCCGTCTGGTGCCGGTGCGCATCGCGCCCAGCGCAGACACCGAGGTGGGCGGGCGCCAGTACCTGGTGAGCAACGGGCAGTTGCAGGATTTTCGCGCCATCGTTGCCGATCTCGACTGGGTGCCCGGCAGGCCCGTGGTTCTCGGCCAGGAGGCTGCCGAGGCACTGGGTGTCGGTGAGGGTGCCAGCGTCAGGCTGGTCGCGGTTTGAATCGAAGCGGCAAGCCATGAGCGGCAGGCCGGCTTGTCTTTTAATCTTCAGCTTGCCGCTTGACGCCAATAGCTGATCCGGAGGATCCAATGATCGTTCGTCCCGTGCGCAGTGCCGACTTGCCGGCCCTGATCGACCTGGCTCGCAGTACCGGCGCTGGCCTGACCACGCTGCCGGCCAACGAGGAGCGTCTGGCGCACCGGGTCGGCTGGGCCGAGAAGACCTTCGTGGCGAAGCCGAGCGTGCCGATGCCGATTACCTGTTCGTGCTCGAGGACGATGCCGGCAAGGTCGTCGGCATCTCTGCCGTGGCGGGGGCCGTCGGTCTGCGTGAGCCCTGGTACAACTACCGCGTCGGCCTCACGGTGAGTGCCTCGCAGGAGTTGAACATCCATCGCCAGGTGCCGACGCTGTTCATGGCCAACGACCTGACCGGCAACTCCGAGCTGTGCTCGCTGTTCCTGCATGCCGATCACCGCACCGGCCTCAATGGCAAACTGCTGTCGAAGGCGCGCTTTCTGTTCATCGCCGAGTTCCCTGAGCTGTTTGGCGACAAGCTGATCGCCGAGATGCGCGGCATGTCCGACGAGCGCGGGCGTTCGCCGTTCTGGGAAAGCCTCGGCCGACACTTCTTCAAGATGGAGTTCTCTCAGGCGGACTACCTCACCGGTGTCGGCAACAAGGCCTTCATCGCCGAGCTGATGCCCAAGTTCCCGCTCTACACCTGCTTCCTTTCCGAGGATGCACGAGCGGTGATCGGCCGTGTACACCCGGACACCGAGCCGGCGCTGGCCATGCTCAAGGCAGAGGGGTTCAGTTACCAGGGCTACGTCGACATCTTCGATGCGGGGCCGGCCATCGAGGCGCAGACCGCGAAGATTCGCGCCGTGCAGGCCAGCCAGAACCTGGTACTGGCCATCGGTACGCCGGGTGACGACGCCGAGCCGTTCCTGGTGCACAACCGCAAGCGTCAGGACTGCCGCATCACTGCGGCGCCGGCCCGGCTGGCGGCCGGCACGCTGGTGGTCGACCCGTTGACGGCCAAGCGTCTGCGTCTGTCGGCGGGTGACCAGGTGCGTGCGGTGACGCTGTCGGCGAAGTCCTGAAGTTTTTCGTAGAGAGCCGGTTTGCCTGCCGGCTGTGAATGCGTGGAGTGAAAAATACAATGAGCACTCATTACATCGCGGGCCACTGGCTGGCTGGTCAGGGCGAGCCGCTGGAGTCCCACGATCCGGTTACCCAGGCGGTGGTCTGGCATGGACGTGGCGCCAACGAGGTACAGGTCGATGCCGCCGTGGCAGCGGCGCGTACCGCGTTTGCCACCTGGGCCGCGCAGTCGCTGGATGGCCGCATTGCCGTGCTCGAACGTTTCGCCGTGCGCCTCAAGGATCAGGCCGAGGTCATCGCCCGCGCCATTGGCTTGGAAACCGGCAAGCCGTTGTGGGAAGCCACCACGGAAGTGAACAGCATGGTCGGCAAGGTGGCCATCTCCATCCAGAGCTACCGCGAGCGTACCGGCCACAAGAGCGGCCCGCTGGCCGATGCCACTGCCGTGCTGCGCCACAAGCCGCATGGCGTGGTGGCCGTGTTCGGCCCTTACAATTTCCCCGGTCACCTGCCCAACGGCCATATCGTGCCGGCGTTGCTGGCCGGTAATGCGGTGGTCTTCAAGCCCAGCGAGCTGACCCCCAGGGTGGCCGAACTGACCGTGCAGTGCTGGATCGACGCCGGTCTGCCGGCCGGCGTGCTCAACCTGCTGCAGGGTGGCCGCGAGACCGGCGTCGCGCTGGCCGCTCATCCCGGCATCGACGGGCTGTTCTTTACCGGCTCCAGTCGCACCGGCAATCTGCTGCATGCGCAGTTCGCTGGGCGTCCGGACAAGATCCTGGCGCTGGAGATGGGCGGCAACAACCCGCTGATCGTCGATCAGGTGGCCGATGTCGATGCCGCTGTCTACACCGTCATCCAGTCCGCCTTCATCAGCGCGGGTCAGCGTTGCACCTGCGCGCGCCGCCTGCTGGTGCCGCAGGGGGAGTGGGGCGATGCCCTGCTGGAGCGCCTGGTGCAGGTCGCCGGGCAGATCAGGGTGGGCCGTTTCGACGAGCAGCCGGCGCCGTTCATGGGCTCGGTGATTTCCCTGCACGCCGCCGCTCAACTGATGCAGGCGCAGCAGGACTTGCTTGCCAGGGGCGCCACGGCACTGCTGGCAATGACCCAGCCGCAGGCAGACTCCGCCTTGCTGACACCGGGCATTGTCGATGTCACGGCGGTTGCCGAGCGGGTGGACGAAGAGTTCTTCGGCCCGCTGCTGCAGGTTATCCGCTATGGCGACTTCGAGTCGGCCATCGCCGAGGCCAATGCCACGGTCTATGGCCTGGCGGCCGGGCTGCTGTCGGACTCGCGTGCGCGTTACGAGCAATTCTGGCTACACAGCCGCGCCGGCATCGTCAACTGGAACAAGCAACTCACCGGCGCAGCCAGCAGCGCGCCGTTCGGCGGTATTGGCGCTTCCGGCAACCATCGCGCCAGCGCCTACTACGCGGCGGATTACTGCGCCTATCCGGTGGCCTCGCTGGAAAGCGAAAGCCTGGCTCTGCCTGCGACCCTGACCCCGGGAGTGACCCTGAGATGTCCGCTTTTGAAATGAATTTCGACGGCCTGGTCGGGCCGACCCACAACTACGGTGGGCTGTCGTACGGCAACGTGGCGTCACAGAGCAACAGCCAGGCGGTATCCAGTCCGAAGGACGCCGCCAAGCAGGGCCTGGCCAAGATGAAGGCACTGATGGACATGGGCTTCAAGCAGGGCGTGCTGGCTCCGCAGGAGCGCCCGGCCGTCGGCGAGTTGCGCCGCCTGGGCTTCACCGGCAGCGATGCCGAAGTGATCGAGCGCGCGGCGCGTGAAGCCATGCCGCTGCTGGTGGCGAGCTGCTCGGCATCGAGCATGTGGACGGCCAATGCCTGCACCGTCAGCCCCAGTGCCGATACGGCCGACGGACGCGTGCACTTCACGGCGGCCAACCTGAACTGCAAGTTCCACCGCAGTATCGAGCACCCAACCACCAGTCGCGTGCTGCAAGCCATGTTCGCGGACGACGCGCACTTCGCTCATCACCCGGCGCTGCCGGCGGTGGCGCAGTTCGGCGATGAAGGTGCGGCCAACCACACGCGCTTCTGCAAGGGTTATGGCGATGCCGGGGTGGAGTTCTTCGTCTATGGTCGCAGCGCTTTCGACAGCCGTTACCCGGCGCCGGCGCGCTACCCGGCACGGCAGACCCTGGAGGCCAGTCAGGCGGTCGCCCGTTTGCACGGGCTGAGCGAGGCAGGTGTGGTTTACGCCCAGCAGAATCCGGCGGTAATCGACCAGGGCGTGTTTCACAACGACGTGATCGCCGTTGGCAATGGCGAGGTGCTGTTCCATCACCAGGACGCCTTCCTGGACACGGACAGGGTGCTGGCCGAGCTGGGAGACAAACTGGCCCGTCGCGGTGCGAACTTCCAGGCCGTCTGCGTGCCGGGCGCTGCCGTGAGCGTGCAGGATGCGGTCAGATCCTACCTGTTCAACAGTCAACTGCTGACCCGTGCCGATGGCAACATGCTGCTGGTGGTGCCGGAGGAATGCCGCAACAACCCGAGCGTATGGAACTACCTGGAGCAACTGACCGCCAGCGGCGGGCCGATCCGGGAGGTGCGGGTCTTCGACCTCAAGCAGAGCATGCAGAACGGCGGCGGTCCGGCCTGCCTGCGTCTGCGCGTGGCGCTCAAGGCGCAGGAGCTGGCCGCGGTCAACCCGGGGGTGGTGATGAGCCAGGCCCTGCACGACACCCTGGTGGCCTGGGTCGACCGGCACTACCGCGACCGCCTCAGCGAAGCCGACCTGGCCGATCCGCAATTGCTGACCGAATGCCGCACGGCATTGGATGAACTGACGCAGATCCTTAAACTGGGCTCGGTCTATCCTTTCCAACTGAACTGATCCATAGGCTGGGCGCCGCTGACAGCGTCGACCCAGCGCTACCTGAACCCGGAGATTTTATGAGCGACGCGCTGCAACTGATTCTCGAAGACAACGACGGCACCCAACTGGAAACCTCCTGCAGCCGCTTCGCCGTGGTGTGGCAGGGCAAGGAGCTGTGGGTTCAGGCCGTTGGCGATCAGCTGCTGATCGGCGTTGACGTGGAGGAGGGCGACACCGAGTACGCCAACCTGCTGTTGCGTCCCCAGGCCACCAACCTGGTCAGCCTGCAACTGGAGATGGAACCCGTGATGGCCGATGATGACGATCACGTCCATGGCCCAGACTGCAATCACTAAGTCCTGAGGAGTGTCCGATGCTTGCCCTCGGCAAACTGCTTGAACTGACCCTGGCCGGCCATGAGCCGTCGGCGAAGATTCAACTGACGCCCGATGGCACGCGTCTGCGCTGGCTCGACGAAGGCGCGCTGGAGGTGACCCCACCTGCGGCGCGTGACAGCGGCCTCGACCTGTTGTTGTCGGCCGGCATCCATGGCAACGAAACCGCGCCGATCGAACTGCTCGACCGCCTGCTGCGCGGTATTGCGCGCAACGAACTGCATCCGGCGGCGCGCGTTCTCTTCCTGTTCGGCAATCCCGAGGCCATGCGCCGTGGCGAACGCTACGTCGAGCAGGACATCAATCGCCTGTTCAGCGGTCGTCATGAGCAGTCCAGTGGTTTCGAGGCGATCCGCGCCTGCGACCTGGAGCACCTGGCCGCCACCTTCTTCGGCAAGGTCTCGGGCCGTACCCGCCTGCACTACGATCTGCACACCGCCATCCGTGGTTCGAAGATCGAGCAGTTCGCCCTGTATCCCTGGCAGGAAGGCCGCGCCCATTCGCGCCGCGAGCTGGAGCGCCTGCGCGCGGCCGGCATCGAAGCGGTGCTGCTGCAGAACAAATCCTCGATCACCTTCAGCGCCTACACCTATGCACAGCTCGATGCCGAGGCGTTCACCCTGGAGCTGGGCAAGGCACGTGCCTTCGGGCAGAACGAACTGGTCAACCTCGACCTGCTGGAGAACGCGTTGCGCGCACTGATCGAGGGCGCGAGGTGATCGCCGACGAGCCGAGCCTGGATGGCCTGCAACTGTTCTCGGTATCGCGCGAGATCATCAAGCACAGCGACAGTTTCCAACTGCACCTGCCGGCGGATATCGAGAACTTCACCGAGCTGGCGCCCGGTTACCTGCTCGCCGAAGACATCGCCGACACCCGCTGGGTGGTGGAAGAGCAGGGCGCGCGCATCATCTTCCCCAATCCCAAGGTCAGGAATGGTCTGCGTGCCGGCATCCTGATCGTCCCGGACGATGGCTCCGGACTGGCGTAGCCTGCGGGTAATCCTTGGGCTATTCCCCGAACTTCATCCGGGCTACGCGGTTGACATGGCGTTTCCAGGTGCGGCGCAGGAGCGGCTTCAGCCACGATCTTGCTGAGCGCTTCGCGGCTGAAGCGTGATGCTGCCCAGCCGCTTCTACAGGCCCGTCGTCCGTTCCGCTCGATTTTGCCCCAACTGTATCTTGTGAGCGCCGGAGCGACCTCTTTAGCATGGGTTTTTCGCCAATGACCGGGAAAACCTGCCATGCCCCTGATCGACCTGCGTAGCGACACCGTCACCCAACCCACTGCCGCCATGCGCGAGGCCATGATGGCTGCCGAACTGGGTGATGACGTCTATGGCGAAGACCCCACCGTGAACCGCCTGGAGAGCTGGTTGGCCGGTGAGCTGGGGTTCGAGACGGCGCTGTTCGTCCCCACCGGCACCATGAGCAACCTGCTCGGCCTGATGGCCCACTGCGAGCGGGGTGACGAGTACATCGTCGGCCAGCAGGCGCACACCTATAAATACGAGGGCGGTGGCGCGGCCGTACTCGGTTCCATCCAGCCGCAGCCGATCGATGGTGAGGCCGACGGCTCGCTGGATCTGGCCAGGGTCGAGGCGGCGATCAAGCAGGATGACTTCCACTTCGCTCGTACCCGCCTGCTGGCTCTGGAAAACACCATGCAGGGCAAGGTGCTGCCGTTGGACTACCTCGCCGCCGCTCGCGAGCTGTGTGACCGTCGTGGCCTGAGTCTGCACCTCGATGGCGCCCGTCTGTACAACGCCGCCGTCAAGCTCGGTGTACCGGCCCGCGAGATCACCCGCCACTTCGATTCGGTATCGGTGTGCCTGTCCAAGGGCCTCGGTGCCCCGGTTGGCTCGGTGCTCTGCGGCAGTGCCGCACTGATCGCCAGGGCGCGACGCCTGCGCAAGATGGTCGGCGGTGGCATGCGTCAGGCGGGCGTGCTGGCGGCGGCCGGTCTGTATGCCCTGCAGCATCAGGTTCAGCGCCTGGCCGAGGATCATGCCAACGCGGCGCGGTTGGGCAGCGCCCTGGCCGAGCTGGGTTATAGCGCCGAGCCGGTGCAGAGCAACATGGTCTACGTGCAGCTCGGCGAGCGCGCCGGCACGGTCAAGGCCTTCATGGCCGAGCGCGGCATTGCGGTCAGCGCGGCGCCACGCCTGCGTCTGGTCACGCATCTGGATGTCAGCGCCGAACAAATCGAGCGGGTGGTCGAGGCATTCGCGGCTTTTCGCGATCGATGAGGCCGATGCCGGCGCCTGACAGGCGCTGGCGATCAACAAGGCACTAGCCGCGGGCGACGGGGCCGATATAATGCGTCCTTTTGCCGGCTTTGCCGTGGCCGCCTGATTCCTTGGAAATTCCTATGAAAAGCGCAGAAATCCGTGAAGCCTTCCTGAGCTTCTTCGAAGAAAAAGGGCACACCCGTGTCGCTTCCAGCTCGCTGATCCCGGCGAACGACCCGACCCTGCTGTTCACCAACGCGGGCATGAACCAGTTCAAGGACTGCTTCCTGGGCCTGGAAAAGCGCGCCTACACCCGCGCCACCACCAGCCAGAAGTGCGTACGTGCCGGCGGCAAGCACAACGACCTGGAAAACGTCGGCTACACCGCGCGTCACCATACTTTCTTCGAAATGCTGGGCAACTTCAGCTTTGGCGACTATTTCAAGCGTGATGCCATCCATTACGCCTGGGAATTTCTGACCTCCGACAAGTGGCTGAAGCTGCCCAAGGAAAAGCTCTGGGTCACCGTTTATGCCACCGATGACGAAGCCTACGACATCTGGACGAAGGAAGTCGGCATCCCCACCGAGCGCATGATCCGCATCGGCGACAACAAGGGTGCGCCGTACGCGTCGGACAACTTCTGGGCCATGGGCGACACCGGCCCGTGCGGCCCGTGCACCGAGATCTTCTTCGACCATGGCGAGCACATCTGGGGCGGCCCGCCCGGCAGCCCGGAAGAGGATGGCGACCGCTACATCGAGATCTGGAACAACGTGTTCATGCAGTTCAACCGCACCGCGGACGGCGTGCTGCACGCGCTGCCGGCGCCGAGCGTGGACACCGGCATGGGCCTGGAACGCATCAGCGCCGTGCTGCAACACGTCAACTCGAACTACGAGATCGACCTGTTCCAGAACCTGCTGGCCGCGTCCGCCAAGGCCATCGGCTGCGCCAATGCCGGCGAGGCTTCGCTGAAAGTGGTGGCTGACCACATCCGTTCCTGCAGCTTCCTGATTGCCGACGGCGTGACCCCGTCCAACGAAGGCCGTGGCTACGTGCTGCGTCGCATCATTCGTCGTGCCTGCCGTCACGGCAACAAGCTGGGCGCCAAGGGCAGCTTCTTCTACCAGATCGTCGCGGCCCTGGTGGCCGAGATGGGCGAAGCCTTCCCCGAGCTCAAGCAGCAGCAGGCGCACATCGAGCGCGTGCTCAAGACCGAGGAAGAGCAGTTCGCCAAGACCCTGGAGCAGGGCCTGAAGATTCTCGAGCAGGATCTGCTGGGGCTGAAAGGCGATGTCATCCCCGGCGACATCGTGTTCAAGCTCTACGACACCTACGGTTTCCCGGTCGACCTGACCGCCGACATCGCCCGTGAGCGCGAGCTGTCGGTGGACGAGGCCGGCTTCGAGCGTGAAATGGAAGCGCAGCGCGAGCGCGCCCGCTCCGCCAGTGCCTTCGGCATGGATTACAACGCTCTGGTCAAGGTCGACAGCGACACTCGCTTCCTCGGCTACGAAGGCACCAGCGGCAGCGGCAAGATCATCGCTCTGTTCAAGGCCGGTGCTGCGGTCGACAGCCTCGCCGAAGGCGAGGAGGGCGTGGTGGTGCTGGATCAGACCCCTTCTACGCCGAGTCCGGTGGTCAGGTCGGCGACTGCGGCTACCTTGAAGGTGCCGGCGTGCGCTTCGACGTGCGTGACACCACCAAGGCCGGCGGCGCCTTCCTGCATCATGGTGTGGTGGCCAAGGGCGGCCTGAGCGTTGGCGCCAGCGTCAAGGCCGAAGCCGAGGCCAGCGTGCGTCAGGCCACCGCGCTGAACCACTCCGCGACCCACCTGCTGCATGCCGCATTGCGTCAGGTGTTGGGCGATCACGTGCAGCAGAAGGGCTCGCTGGTCGACAGTCAGCGTCTGCGCTTCGACTTCAGCCACTTCGAGGCGATCAAGCCCGAGCAACTGAAGCAGCTGGAAGACATCGTCAACGCCGAGATTCGCAAGAACTCCGAGGTCGAGACCGAGGAAACCGACATCGAAACCGCCAAGGCCAAAGGCGCGATGGCGCTGTTCGGTGAGAAGTATGGCGATCAGGTGCGTGTGCTGAGCATGGGCGGCGACTTCTCCGTAGAGCTGTGCGGCGGTACCCACGTATCCCGTACCGGCGACATCGGCCTGTTCAAGATCACCAGCGAAGGCGGCGTGGCAGCTGGCGTGCGCCGTATCGAAGCGGTCACCGGTGCCGCTGCGTTGGCCTGGCTCAATGGTGCCGAGGAGCAGCTCAAGGAAGCCGCGTCCCTGGTCAAGGGCAGTCGCGACAACGTGCTGGACAAGCTTTCGGCACTGATCGAGCGTAACCGCCAGCTGGAAAAGGAGCTGGAGCAGCTCAAGGCCAAGGCCGCCAGTGCGGCAGGCAACGATCTGGCTGGCTCGGCTGTCGATGTGAAGGGCACCAGGGTGCTGGCTGCGCGTCTCGATGGCCTGGACGGCAAGGCGCTGCTGGCGTTGGTCGACCAGTTGAAGAACAAGCTGGGCAGCGCCGTGATCCTGCTGGGTGGCGTTTTCGACGAGAAGGTGGTGCTGGTCGCTGGTGTGACCCAGGATCTGACCGCCAAGGTCAAGGCCGGTGATCTGATGCGTCAGGCTGCGGCAGCCGTGGGTGGCAAGGGCGGTGGTCGTCCGGACATGGCCCAGGGTGGCGGTGTCGATGCGAGCAAACTGGATGAAGCGCTGGCGCTGGCCGCAACCCTGGTCGAGCAGGCTTCGTAACGAGCGAGAAAGCGGGGCCCGCAGTGCGTCCGGCGGGCCTTGGCAGTATGACCCGATGCGGGTTTAATGGGCGCCCTTCGAGGAATCAGGCGGCTTTTTGAAATGGCTTTGATCGTACAGAAGTTTGGGGGCACCTCCGTCGGCACCATCGAGCGTATCGCGCAGGTGGCCGACAAGGTGAAGAAGTTCCGCGAGAACGGTGACGACATCGTCGTCGTGGTTTCCGCCATGAGCGGCGAAACCAACCGCCTGATCGATCTGGCCAAACAGATCACCGATGGCGAGCCGGTTGCGCGTGAGCTGGATGTCATGGTGTCCACCGGTGAGCAGGTGACCATTGCCCTGCTGGCCATGGCCCTGATCAAGCGTGGCGTGCCGGCGGTGTCCTACACCGGCAACCAGGTGCGTATCCTCACCGACAGCGCGCACAACAAGGCGCGCATTCTGCAGATCGATGACCAGAAGATTCGTGCCGAGCTCAAGGCCGGTCGTGTCGTGGTCGTTGCCGGTTTCCAGGGTGTCGACGAGCACGGCAACATCACCACCCTCGGTCGTGGTGGTTCCGATACCACCGGTGTTGCCCTGGCGGCGGCGCTGAAGGCCGACGAATGTCAGATCTACACCGACGTCGACGGCGTCTACACCACCGATCCGCGTGTGGTGCCCAAGGCCCAGCGTCTGGAGAAGATCACCTTCGAAGAGATGCTGGAAATGGCCAGTCTCGGTTCCAAGGTTCTGCAGATTCGCTCGGTGGAATTCGCCGGCAAGTACAACGTCCCGCTGCGCGTCCTGCACAGCTTCCAGGAGGGGCCGGGCACCCTCATTACCCTTGATGAAGAGGAATCCATGGAACAGCCGATCATTTCCGGCATCGCTTTCAACCGCGACGAAGCCAAGCTGACCATCCGTGGGGTACCGGATATCCCCGGCATCGCTTTCAAGATTCTCGGCCCGATCAGTGCCGCCAACATCGAAGTGGACATGATCGTGCAGAACGTGGCGCACGATAACACCACCGATTTCACCTTCACCGTGCACCGCAACGACTACAACAATGCACTGAGCGTGTTGCAGAAGACGGCAGACGAGCTGGGTGCCCGTGAAGTGGTCGGCGATACCAACATCGCCAAGGTGTCCATCGTCGGTGTCGGCATGCGTTCGCACGCCGGTGTCGCCAGCCGCATGTTCGAGGCCCTGGCCAAAGAGGGCATCAACATCCAGATGATCTCGACCTCGGAAATCAAGGTGTCCGTGGTCATCGAGGAAAAATACCTGGAGTTGGCGGTTCGCGCGCTGCACACGGCTTTCGAGCTCGATGCTCCGTCCCGACAGGGCGACTGATACCCTTGTCCCGAAAGGCGCGGCTGGTTCCGCGCCTTTCGTCTTTTTGATCGGCATGCGGGGACTTTCTTTCTACGCTGGCTGGTCAATACTTGGGTGAGGCATTCGGCGCTTGATATCGTCGCAGGCCGTCACCATTTTCTTTTTTGCAGACTGTTGTCCTGAAATGTAATCCGTGAGGAGAAAGGAATGCTGATTCTGACTCGCCGGGTCGGAGAGACCCTGATGGTCGGTGATGATGTGACTGTCACCGTGTTGGGTGTGAAAGGTAACCAGGTGCGTATTGGTGTCAATGCGCCCAAAGAGGTTGCCGTACACCGTGAGGAAATCTACCAGCGCATCCAGAAAGAGAAGGGTGACGAACCAAGCCACTAATTTTTCTACAAATTTTTGTTTGCAAACGGGGAAAACATGTTTATCATGCGCCCCGTGTTGCGGAGAGGTGGCCGAGTGGCCGAAGGCGCTCCCCCTGCTAAGGGAGTACACCTCAAAAGGGTGTCGGGGGTTCGAATCCCCCCTTCTCCGCCATTATTCAGCGAGTTGGGCGAAAGCCGAGCTGGCGAATCAACCAGAGGTGATCTGGTATAAAAGCACCGACCGGACTCATAGCTCAGCTGGATAGAGTACTCGGCTACGAACCGAGCGGTCGGAGGTTCGAATCCTCCTGAGTCCGCCATATTCAATGGCTTGCAGCTTTGCAAGCCATTTTGTTTCAACCAGCGGTGATCTGGTCTAAAAGCGCTGAAAGTGGACTCATAGCTCAGCTGGATAGAGTACTCGGCTACGAACCGAGCGGTCGGAGGTTCGAATCCTCCTGAGTCCGCCATATTCAATGGCATTGCAGCGATGCAGGCCATGTTCCAACCAGCGGTGATCTGGTCTAAAAGCGCTGAAAAGGTCGCACGAAAGCGTAGCGAGCGAAGGGTAGGCGAGGCGAAGGCAAACGAAGAAGCACAGTTTAGTTTTCTAAACGAGCATTCTGAGTTTGGTTTCAACGAAGCATAACCAAGCGCAGTAGCGTTCGAGTGATCTGTAATGGACTCATAGCTCAGCTGGATAGAGTACTCGGCTACGAACCGAGCGGTCGGAGGTTCGAATCCTCCTGAGTCCGCCATACCCAAAGGGCCTGCAGCAATGCAGGCCCTTTTTCTTTGCCCGGCATTCAGCCTCTGGGCGTCGGTTTCATCGGCGAGGCGTGTTTGCATGGCCGGTAGCGGAACGCGCCGCTGGCCAGGCTGTCTTGAATAGGGCAGGGCGGAAGGGCGGCGAGATGCCGTCTGCGCATGGCTCGCTGGCCTGCCGGATCGTTTTTTCCGCTTGCCGGGGTGTCTCGGTGTCGATGGCTGGCGTCGCATAGCCAGGTTTTCACGCGGGATTGAAGTTTGCCGCGCAAGCAATTGTTCTTGCCGCGCTTTTGTCACGTACAAAGCTGTTTTGCGGTGTTATCATTCGCCGCGTCAGCCCCGCCGGGGCTTGTGGAATACCACCATGGACTTACCCAGTAGTTACTCAATACTCCCATCGCACAATCGTGTAAGACCTGATTGATCCCCTTTGGCGTGCCCGCCAACTGGGGGTGGAGCGCGCTATGACTGAAGTAGAAGCCAAAAAGCCGCAAGAGAGCCTGCAGGATCGCCTGGCCCAGGTGGTCGAACTGCTGCATCGGCACAAGCTGGTCGAAGACCTGACCCATCGTCAGGAAGGCCAGCACCATGACCGGGTGGAAAACCTGGTGCACCGGCAGAATCTCGCCGAGCTGCAGCGCAAGCTCGACGATCTGCACCCTGCGGATATCGCCCACATCCTCGAAGCCTTGCCGCTCGACGAGCGTCTGACCGTCTGGCAACTGGTCAAGGCCGAACGTGACGGCGACATCCTGCTGGAAGTTTCCGACGCGGTACGAGAAACCCTGATCGCCGACATGGACGATCACGAGATTCTTGCGGCTGCCAAGGATCTGGATGCCGACGAACTCGCCGACCTGGCGCCGGAACTGCCGCGCGACGTGGTTCATGAGCTCATGGAGTCGCTCGACGCCCAGCAGCGCGAGCGCGTGCGTTCGGCGCTGTCGTACGAAGAGGATCAGGTCGGTGCGCTGATGGACTTCGAGATGGTCACCATCCGCGAAGATGTCAGCCTGGAAGTGGTATTGCGCTACCTGCGTCGACTCAAGGAGCTGCCGGGCCATACCGACAAGCTGTTCGTGGTCGATTATGACGGTGTGCTCAAGGGCGTATTGCCGATCAAGCGTCTGCTGGTCAACGACCCGGAAAAACAGGTCGGCGAGGTCATGGCGGACGATCCGGTGAGCTTCCATCCGGATGAGGACGGCTACGATGCGGCCCAGGCCTTCGAGCGTTACGACCTGATTTCCGCCCCGGTGGTGGACAAGAACGGCAAGCTGATCGGTCGTCTGACCATCGACGAGATGGTCGACCTGATTCGTGAGGAAAGCGAAAGCGAAGTGCTGAACATGGCCGGTCTGCGCGAGGAAGAAGATATCTTCGCCTCGGTGTGGAAGTCGGTTCGCAACCGCTGGGCCTGGCTGGCGATCAACCTGGTCACGGCCTTCCTCGCATCGCGGGTGATCGGTCTGTTCGAGGGCTCGATCGAGAAGCTGGTGGCGCTGGCGGCGCTGATGCCCATCGTGGCCGGCATCGGTGGCAACTCCGGTAACCAGACCATCACCATGATCGTGCGCGCCATGGCGCTCGATCAGGTCAGTACGGGTAACACGGCGCGCCTGGTGCGCAAGGAGCTGGGTGTGTCCCTGATCAACGGTATCCTCTGGGGCGGCGTGATCGGTGGTGTGGCCTATTACCTCTACGACAGCTGGTCGCTGGGCGTGGTGATGACCGCGGCGATGACGCTCAACCTGTTGCTGGCGGCCCTCATGGGGGTGCTGATTCCCATGACCCTGGCGCGCCTGGGGCGCGACCCGGCCATGGGCGCCAGCGTGATGATCACCGCCATGACCGACAGCGGGGGCTTCTTCATCTTCCTCGGGCTGGCGTCGATCTTCCTGCTGTAGGTCGCGTCAGTTCATCAGCTCGACCAGTCGCCAGGTATCGAGAAAGGCCGTGACCCGTGTGATCCGGCCATTCTCCAGCTGCATGTGCCAGGCGTAGCTGTTCTCGTAGCGACTGCCGTCCCTGGCGGTCGCCTGGCCATCCCAGATCGCCACGACATCGGAGCCCTGTGCCACGATCTGGCGGACGCTGGGAACGATCGGGGTGGCCAGCTTTTCGGTGATGGGTTTGACCGCATCCTGCATGAATGCCTCGCGCGTGCGGTAGGTGCCTGACACCGGGCTGTTGCCTGCCACCACCCACACTGCATCATCGGCGAGCAGTTCGAAGATACCGCCCTGGCCGGCGCGCCAGTCGTCGAAGGCCTTCTGGATCAGGGCCTGGTTGTCGCGAGGGCTGTCGCCGGCCCAGACCGGCAGGCATGGCGATGCGCTCAATAGCAGGATGGCGATGGTTCTTTTCAGGTTCATGATTTTCTCCGTGAGCTTCACTCTTGGCCGAGGTTGCTTTGGCGGCGCAGGATCATGCCGCCGTGATGGAGCACGTCGCCGATGAATTCACCGTCGGCGGTGAAGCCGGTGTCATCGACATAGTCGATATGGTTGCCGGTGATGCGATAGGTGCCCCGATAGGCGCTTTCGCGATTCCCGCGTGCCTCGTCATAACGACCATTGGCCAGCAGTTCATGGCGCACATGACCGTCGTCCGTTACCCACAGCCCGGTATAGGGATGAGAGTTGCCGGGTTCCGACATGGCGCTGCCGGGTAGCAGGCCGCTGCCGATGAGCAGGGCCGCCAGGGTATTTTTCGCTGGCATGCCGGCCTCCATCAGTACGGGCTGGCGGTCGGGCGTACGATCAGCTCGCTGACATCGACGTCGTCGGGCTGTTCGATGGCGTAGGCGGCGGCGCGGGCGATGGCGTCCGGGGTGATGGCGACGCGGCGGAAGGCTTTCATCGCATCTCGCGCACTGGCGTCGGAAATGCTGTCGGCAAGTTCCGACTCGACCACGCCGGGGCAGATGGTGGTCACGCGGATACGCTCGTTCTCCTGGCGCAGCCCCTCGGAGATCGCCCACACGGCGTACTTGGTCGCGCAGTAGACGGCCGCGGTGGGTGACACCGCATGGGCGCCGATGGAGGCGATGTTGATCACCTGGCCGCGTCCACGGCTGTGCATGCCCGGCAGCACGGCCGCGATGCCATGCAGCACGCCGCGCACGTTGACGTCGATCATGCGGTTCCACTCGTTCACTTTCAGCGCGCTGAGCGGAGATAGCGGCATCACGCCCGCGTTGTTGATGATTACATCGGTGGGGCCGTAGTGATCCTCGGCAAAGGCGACGAACGCCTGCATGTCTTCCAGGCGAGTCACGTCCAGTTCGCGGAACGCGGCGCTGAAGCCTGCGGCCTGAAGTTCGTCGGTCAGTTTCCTGAGGCGCTCGGTGCGGCGGGCGCCGAGCACGACCGTGTGGCCCTGTTTCGCCAGGTGGGTGGCGATGGCTTCGCCAATGCCGCTGCTGGCACCGGTGATGAGGATGACTTTGCTCATGTGAACTCCTGCTTGGGTGTCTTGAGGACGACTCCATGCTAGGAGGGGCAGGGCGGTTCGCTAAGTCCGGTTACTCTTTTGATCTTGCCTGTTTCTATTGAATGAATCCTAGAATGAGGGCTATTTCAGCTCTGGAGCGATCTACGGCGATGAATGTGATACCCGAGGCGTCTCATCGGCGCATGGTCGAGTTGCTCAAGCGCCTGGCGCCTGAAGAGGGCTATACCCGATCCGCTCTCGATGGCGTTACCTTCATGCGCAGCAATCGGGCATTGCCCAGCACGCCAGCCTTGTACGAGCCGAGCATCGTCATCGTGATCCAGGGGCGCAAGACCGGTCTGCATGGCGGCAAGCTGTATGTGTATGACGCCCGACATTACCTGGTGCTGTCGGTGCCGTTGCCGTTCACCATCGAGACCGAGGCGAGCGAGCAGGAGCCGATGCTGGGGCTGGCCTTGCGTATCGATCAGCCTCTGGTGGCCGAGCTGGCTATGGGCCTGGATGATGCTGCCGAGTCGTTGCCGGCGGGGCCGGAGCCGCTCTGTTCGACGCCAGTGGACGCCAAGCTGGCCGATGCGACGTTGCGCCTGCTGGAGGCAATGAGTTCTGCCGAGGAGGCGCGCCTGCTCGGGCCGTCGATCATGCGTGAGATCGTCTTTCGGGTGCTGGTCGGTGAGCAGGGGGCGGGGTTGCGCGCGAGTCTGGCGCAGGGTGGGCACTTCGGTCGGATCGCGCGGGTGCTGCAGCGTATTCACGGCGACTACAAGGCCGATCTGGATGTGCCGACGCTGGCTGGCATGGCCAACATGAGCGTTCCGGCCTTCCATGTGCACTTCAAGGCGGTGACGTCGTCTTCGCCGTTGCAGTACCTCAAGGCCGTACGCCTGCATGAGGCGCGGTTGCTGATGATTCGCGAGGGCGCAAGTGCGCTCAGCGCTTCTCAGTGGGTGGGCTATGAGAGCCCTTCGCAGTTCAGTCGCGAGTTCAAGCGCCTGTTCGGGCGTTCGCCCGTACATGAAACGCGATACCTGAAAGCGCTGCTGGCCATGGCGCCAGCCGTGGACGTCGCGTCCTGATGCAGGCAACGAAAAGACCGGCCATCGGAGCCGGTCTTTTCACAAGCGCTCGCCTCAGGCTTCTTCTTCGGCGGCCATTTCCACGTCGTGAGCGATCAGTGCAACCAGCGCATTCTGCTGGCGGCGCGACAGCTGACGAAAGCGTTGCAGCAGTTCGCGCTCGTGCAGGCTCAGCTCGGGGCTGTCGAGGCGAAGGTTGAGATCATCATCCAGGGCGCCTTCCTGAAGCATGCTCTGCTCGAGGCGGGCGATGATTTCCGAGTTCATGCTGCGGTGATGGTTGCGTGCTACATCAGCGATACGCTCACGCATGCCATCGGGCAAGCGAACCACGAATTTGTCAGCCGTACGGCTGGAATAGATAGCCTGTTTCATAGGGGCGCATACATTACCGGTTAGTTCAAGGAGCGATACTGGTAGTCAGTTTCAAGATTGTCACCGGTTTGACCGTCTTTCGCACTAGCCGTTCAACCGGTATCGCGTTGTGCGTCGTTATGACCATTGGGCCATCTTAACAGTTCCTTGACGCCAAATACGTGGCACATTGTGCTTGAGGTACCGGCTTTATGCCAGCACCGGCTGTCAGAAATGCGCAGTATTGAGCACTGAAGCACCCGTTTCGACGCTAACGGGCATAAAAGATTCAAATGATAGTCACTCAAACGTAACGACCGTTTCACAGCTCTGACACAGGATCTGCCTACCTTGGTCTACACCAGAAGGCAGCCGAAGCGCCCTCTGTTCATTGATGATAGTAGAGGGCCAGCATATGAGCGCAGCGATTCGAGTCGACCGTCTGAACAAGAGCTTCGGCCGTAAACAGGCGTTGTTCGATCTGGCGCTGTCGGTGCAGCCGGGCGAGATGGTGGCGCTGATCGGCGCCTCGGGTTCCGGCAAGTCGACCCTGTTGCGACATCTGGCCGGTCTGGCGCGTGGCGACGTCGGCAGCATCGAGGTGCTCGGGCGCCAGGTGCAGGCAGACGGGCGCCTCAATGGCGACGTGCGCCGCCAGCGCGCCGACATTGGCTACATCTTTCAGCAGTTCAATCTGGTCGGCCGCCTCAGCGTGTTGCAGAACGTGCTGCTCGGTGGTCTGGGACGCATGCCGCGCTGGCGCGGCAGCCTCAGTCTGTTCAGCCCCGAAGAGAAACAGCGTGCGATGCAGGCGCTGGAGCGTGTCGGGCTGGCCGAGTTCGCCGCCCAGCGTGCTTCGACCCTGTCCGGTGGTCAGCAGCAGCGCGTGGCCATCGCCCGTGCGCTGTGCCAGCAGGCCGAGGTAATTCTCGCCGACGAGCCGATCGCTTCGCTCGACCCGGAGTCGGCACGCAAGGTGATGGAGATTCTCGCCGACATCAACCGCCGTGACGGCAAGACGGTGGTGGTAACGCTGCATCAGGTCGATTACGCGGTGCGCTATTGCCAGCGCGCCGTCGCGCTCAAGGGCGGGCGCATCCATTTCGACGGCCCGACCGAGGGCTTCAATCCCGATTTCCTCAACGACCTCTACGGCGGCGATCTCGATATCAGCCTGCTGTTGCCGCAGGGCCAGCGCCCGCGCGCCGTGGAGCGTCCGCTGACGCTGGCCAAGGCCTGACGTCCCCGATTCGAACCCTAACGCCAACCCGCAACAGGAGTGTGCTCCATGTTCAAACGCATCGGCCAGGTGCTGGCTGCCTCCGCGCTCGTCACCGGTTCCCTGCTGGGCTCGGTCCAGGCGGCCGAGGAACTCAACTTCGGCATCATTTCCACCGAGTCCTCGCAGAACCTCAAGGCCACGTGGGATCCCTTCCTAGCCGACATGAGCAAGCAGATCGGCGTGAAGATCAATGCCTTCTTCGCCCCCGACTACGCGGGAATCATTCAGGGCATGCGTTTCGACAAGGTCGACGTGGCCTGGTACGGCAACAAGTCGGCGATGGAAGCGGTCGATCGTGCTGGTGGTGAAGTCTTTGCCCAGACGGTGGCGGCCAACGGTGCGCAGGGTTACTACAGCCTGCTGGTGGCGCACAAGGACAGCCCGATCGACTCGGTCGAGGACATGCTCAAGAACGCCAAGTCCCTGAGCTTCGCCAACGGCGATCCGAACTCCACCTCCGGCTACCTGGTACCCGGCTATTACGTGTTCGCCCAGAACAACGTCGATGCCGGCAAGATCTTCAAGCGTTCGCTCAATGGCAGCCATGAAGTCAACGCGCTGTCGGTGGCCAACAAGCAGGTCGATGTCGGCACCTTCAACAGCGAAGGCATGGAGCGCCTGGAGGTGACGGCGCCGGACAAGGCCGCCCAGCTCAAGGTGATCTGGACGTCGCCGCTGATTCCCTCCGACCCCATCGTCTGGCGCAAGAACCTGCCGCAGGAAACCCGCGACAAGCTGCGTGAGTTCTTCATGAGCTACGGCGCCAAGCCGGAAGAGAAGAAGGTGCTCGAAGGCTTGCAGTGGGGCCGGTTCAAACCGTCCGACAACGATCAGCTGCTGCCGATCCGTCAGCTCGAACTGTTCAAGAAACGCACCGAAGTGGCCAACAGCACCACGCTCAAGGAGACCGACAAGCAGGCTCAGCTCAAGGAGCTGGACGCGGAACTGGCCAAGCTGGAGCAGCGCATGGCCGAGCGTGAGAAGCACAACGGCGCCAGCGCCGGTTGACCCTGGAGCCGCTCTGCGAAAGCCGGGCGGCTCACTCCACGTGCGTGATCGAGAGTTACCCATGACCACACTGACCACCGCCACCCCGGTCGCCGACGGCAAGCGCAGCTGGTTGCAACTGATCGGCTGGGGCCTGTTCTGCGCCGTGCTTGCCTGGTCCTGGCAGGGCGCGGAAATGAACCCGCTGGCGCTGGTGCGCGATGCCGGCAACATGGCCACCTTCGCCGCCGATTTCTTCCCGCCGGACTTCAGCAACTGGCAGCACTACCTCAAGGAGATGGTGATCACCGTGCAGATCGCCCTCTGGGGCACGGTGCTGGCCATCGTCTGCGCCATTCCGCTGGGCATCCTCTGTTCCGAGAACATCGTGCCCTGGTGGGTGTATCAGCCGGTGCGCCGGGTGATGGATGCCTGCCGTTCGATCAACGAGATGGTCTTCGCCATGCTCTTCGTCGTCGCGGTCGGGCTCGGCCCTTTCGCCGGCGTGCTGGCACTGTTCATCAGCACCACCGGGGTGCTGGCCAAGCTGTTCGCCGAGGCGGTCGAGGCCATCGATCCGGGCCCGGTCGAAGGTGTGCGTGCCACCGGTGCCAGCGCGCTGCAAGAGGTGATCTTCGGGGTCATCCCGCAAGTGCTGCCGCTATGGATTTCCTACTCGCTGTACCGCTTCGAGTCCAACGTGCGCTCGGCCACGGTGGTCGGCATGGTCGGCGCCGGCGGTATCGGCGTGATGCTCTGGGAGGCCATCCGCGGCTTCCAGTTCGCCCAGACCTGCGCGCTGCTGATCGTGATCATCCTGGTGGTGAGCGCCATCGACATCCTGTCCCAGCGCCTGCGCAAGCTTTTTATCTGAAGGAGAAAGAGGGCGCCTGCGTGCGTCCTTTTCAAACGATGAACTTGTCTAGACAAAGCGAGCCGCTGTACCGCGAACTGGCCGCCGTGCTGCGCGAGGAGTTGCAGCGCATGAACCCGGGCGACTACCTGCCCGGTGAGATGCAGCTGGCCGCGCGTTTTTCGGTGAACCGCCACACCCTGCGTCGTGCGGTGGACGAGCTGGTACTCGAAGGTCGCCTGCTGCGCCGTCAGGGCAAGGGCACTCAGGTGCTGGCCAGGCCGCTGGTGTATCCGGTGGAGGCGGGTAGTGCCTTCAGCCAGTCGTTGTCGGCACTCGGCCACCGGGTCGAGGCGCTGCTGATCGAGCGCCTGCGTCGCACCGGCAGCGCTGAGGAATGCCGTCACCTGCAATTGCCCGACGGCAGCGAGCTGATCGAACTGGCCACCCTGCGCCTGCTCGACGGCCAGCCGCTGAGCCTGATCCGCCACCGCTTCTGCGCCAGCCTGGCGCCGTTGCTGGCCGGCTACCGGGGGGTCGCTGCGCCAGTACCTGGCCGAGCACGACCTGCCTCTGGTGCGTACCTTCAGCCTGATCGGTGCGCGTCTGCCCAGCCGCGAGGAGGCTTCCCACCTGCTGATGCCGCGCCATGCGCCACTGCTCAGCGTGCTCACCCTGTCCCGCGATCCCGCCGGTCGCGCCGTGGAGCTGGCGCAGTCCAGCAGCCGCGCCGACCGCTTCCAGTACCAGGTAGCGACCTGATGGAGACCTGCATGAACGACCCTGATTCGAACATCGCCACGCGCCAGCGCTGGATGGGTGTGCTGGCCCGCGCGGGCCAGGCACTGGACAGCCATGAGGCGGCGCTCAAGGACAGCGCCTACCAACTGATCCGCGCACCCGAGGTGGGCATGGCCCTGGTACGCGGGCGCATGGGCGGCACCGGCAGCGCCTTCAACCTGGGCGAGATGACCGTGACCCGCTGCGTGGTGCGCCTGGCCGACGGGCGTACCGGCTACAGCTACCTGGCCGGCCGCGACAAGCGCCGCGCCGAGTTGGCGGCGCTGGCCGATGCGCACCTGCAGGGCAGCGACCAGGCACGCTGGCTCAGCGAGCTGATCGAACCCCTGGCCCGCCAGCAGCGCGAACGGCGCATGGCTCGGGCCGCACGCACCGCCACCACCCAGGTGGAGTTCTTCACCCTGGTCAGAGGAGAGGATTGATGAACACCCCGCACGGCTCGCACTGGCTGCAACCGGCTTTCGATGACCCGGTGCTGGACGCCCAGGTCAGCTTTCGCGCCGCCCTGGGGGCACTGGCCGAGCCAGGGTTGCCGCGCAGCATGGATCGCGCCCATGTTCTCGGTGAGCTGGCCCCGGCCACCTATGGCCTGTGCCTGGCCTTTCTCGACAGCGATACGCCGCTGTGGCTGGCGCCGCGCTTCGACACGCCGCTGATCCGCGCCAACCTGGCGTTCCATTGCGGCTGCCCGATCGTCGCCGAGCGCGAGATCGCTCTGTTCGCCCTGCTCGACGAGAGCGAGCTGGATGACCTGTCGGACTTCGACAACGGCAGCGAACGTTATCCGGATCAGTCCTGCACGCTGCTGATCCAGTTGAGTGAGCTGCATGCCGGCCCGACCCTGCGCTGGCGCGGGCCGGGCATCAAGGATGTGCGCAGCGTCAGCCTGCCGCTGGCCGCCGGTTTCTGGCAGCAGCGTCAGGCGCGCAGTGCCTTTCCCCGTGGGCTGGATTGCTTCTTCGCCGCAGGCGGCGAGGTCATCGGCCTGCCACGCAGCACCCGCGTGCTGATCGAAACCGAGGAGGCTGCCTGATGTATGTCGCCGTCAAGGGTGGCGAGCGCGCCATCGACAATGCCCATCAACTGCTGGCCAGCCGCCGCCGTGGTGATACCGCCGTCGCCGAACTGGGCGTGGAGCAGGTTCGCCAGCAGTTGCCACTGGCCGTGGCCCGCGTGATGAGCGAGGGCTCGCTGTACGACGAGGAGCTGGCCGCACTGGCCATCAAGCAGGCGGCGGGAGACCTGATGGAGGCCATCTTCCTCTTGCGTGCCTACCGCACGACCCTGCCGCGCTTCGGTGCCAGCGAACCGCTGGACAGCACGCAGATGCAACTCGAGCGGCGTATCTCCGCCACCTTCAAGGATCTGCCCGGCGGCCAGTTGCTCGGCCCGACCTTCGACTACACCCACCGCCTGCTGGATTTCACTCTGCTGGCCGAGGGGGAGCATCCGGCGCCTGACGCCGCAGCACCCCAGGAGCCGAAACCGTGCCCACGGGTGCTGGACTTTCTCGCCGAGGAGGGCCTGATGGCCCGCGAGCAGGACGACGGTGCTCCGGTGCCGGATATCACCCGCGAGCCGCTGGCCTTTCCCGCCAGCCGCGCCGAGCGCCTGCAGGCACTGGCGCGTGGTGATGAAGGCTTCCTTCTGGCGCTGGGCTATTCCACCCAGCGCGGTTACGGGCGCAACCATCCCTTCGCCGGGGAAATCCGCATCGGCGCCGTGGACGTGTGGATGACGCCCGCCGAACTGGGCTTCGCCGTGCCGCTGGGCGACATCGAAATCACCGAGTGCGAGATGGTCAACCAGTTCGTCGGCGAGCGTGCCGAGCAGGCGCAGTTCACCCGTGGCTACGGCCTGGCTTTCGGTTATGCCGAGCGCAAGGCCATGGGCATGGCCCTGGTCGACCGTGCGCTGCGTGCCGACGAGTACGGCGAAGCAGTACAGGGCCCGGCGCAGGAGGAGGAATTCGTGCTGATGCACTGCGACAACGTCGAGGCGGCGGGCTTCGTCTCGCACCTGAAGCTGCCCCACTACGTCGACTTCCAGGCCGAACTGGAGCTGATCCGCAAGCTGCGCCGCCAGGCACCGGCAGAGGAGAACCGCTGATGAACCTTTCGACCGCACGTGGCGCCCGCGAGGCGTCGGCCTACAACTTCGCCTACCTCGATGAACAGACCAAGCGCATGATCCGCCGTGGCCTGCTCAAGGCGGTGGCGATTCCCGGTTACCAGGTGCCCTTCGGCGGCCGCGAGATGCCGCTGCCCTACGGCTGGGGCACCGGCGGCATGCAGCTGACCGCTGCCATCCTTGGCGCGGACGACGTGCTCAAGGTGATCGACCAGGGCGCCGACGACACCACCAACGCGGTGTCGATCCGCCGCTTCTTCGCCCGTACCGCTGGTGTCGCCACTACCGAGCGCACGCTGGAGGCCAGCGTGATCCAGACCCGCCACCGCATTCCGGAAACACCGCTGTCGGCCGGGCAGATCATGGTCTACCAGGTGCCGATCCCCGAGCCGCTGCGCTTCATCGAGCCATCGGAAAGCGAGACGCGCACCATGCATGCGCTGGAGGACTACGGGGTGATGCACGTGAAGCTGTACGAGGACATCGCCACCTTCGGCCACATTGCCACGGCCTACGCCTACCCGGTGACGGTGGACGAGCGCTACGTGATGGATCCATCACCGATTCCCAAGTTCGACAACCCCAAGCTGGACATGAGCCCGGCGCTGATGCTGTTCGGCGCCGGCCGCGAGAAGCGCCTGTACGCGGTGCCGCCATTCACCCGCGTGGTCAGCCTGGATTTCGAGGATCACCCCTTCGCCGTGCAGCGATGGGACGAATGCTGCGCCTTCTGTGGCAGCACCGAGTCCTTCCTCGACGAGCTGATCGTCGACGATGCCGGCAGCAAGCGCTACGTCTGCTCCGACACCGACTACTGCCGTCAGCGCACCGAGCACCTCGAGGAGAACCTGCAATGAGCGCCGTCGAACGTCTGCAACCTGCCGCGCAAACGCCCGAACCACTGTTCTCGGCGCGTGACCTGACTCGCCTGTACGGTCCGGACAAGGGCTGCCAGGGCGTGAGTTTCGACCTCTATCCCGGTGAAGTGCTGGGCATCGTCGGCGAGTCCGGTTCGGGCAAGTCCACCCTGCTCAGCCTGTTGTCCGGACGCTGCCCACCGGATCGCGGCACGGTGCGCTACCGGGGCCGGGAGGGCCAGTGGCTCGACCTGTACAGCGCCAGCGAGGCCGAGCGGCGCACCCTGTTGCGCACCGAGTGGGGCTTCGTCGAGCAGAACCCGCGCGACGGTCTGCGCATGGCGGTGTCGGCCGGCGCCAACATCGGCGAACGGCTGATGGCCCGGGGCGGGCGCCATTACGGCGAGCTGCGCGCCGCCGGGGTGCACTGGCTGAGCCAGGTGGAGATCGATCCGACCCGTATCGACGACCTGCCGCGCACCTTCTCCGGAGGCATGCAGCAGCGCTTGCAGATCGCCCGCAACCTGGTGTCCGCGCCACGCCTGGTGTTCATGGACGAACCCACGGGCGGGCTGGACGTGTCGGTGCAGGCGCGCCTGCTCGACCTGCTGCGCGGCCTGGTGCGCGAGCTGGATCTGGCGGTGGTGATCGTCACCCATGACCTGGCGGTGGCACGCCTGCTGGCCGATCGGCTGATGGTGATGCGCCGCTCGCGGGTGGTGGAGGCGGGGCTGACGGATCAGGTTCTCGATGATCCGCAGCATCCGTATTCGCAACTGCTGGTGTCGTCGGTGTTGCAGCCATGACTGAGCGCTGCCCGCTTGCGCATGACGCGGGATGTAGGGCGGGTGTAACCCGCCACGGCAATGGCGGGTTACACCCGTCCTACGGCCTACAACCGTCAACCCGTAGCCCGGATGAAATCCGGGAAGCCCGTGCCCGCCACCCCCGGATTGCATCCGGGCCACGACAGCAATCGAGGTGTATATGAACAACCTGATCGAGGTCAGCGGCCTCAGCAAGACCTTCACCCTGCATCAGCAGAATGGCGTCGTCCTGCACGTGCTGCGTGACCTCAACTTCACGGTGCGTGGTGGCGAGTGCCTGGTGCTGTACGGCCAGTCCGGCGCGGGCAAGTCGACGCTGCTGCGTACCCTGTACGGCAACTACCTGGCCGCCGGCGGCAGCATCCGTATCCGTCACCAGGGGGCGCCGCTGGAGCTGGTCGGCGCCGAGCCGCGCCAGGTGCTGGCGGTGCGCCGGCAGAGCCTGGGTTACGTCAGTCAGTTCCTGCGGGTGATCCCGCGCGTCTCGACCCTCGACGTGGTGATGGAGCCGGCGCTGTCGCGCGGCTGGACGCGCAGCGACGCCGAGACGCGGGCCAAGGCGCTGCTGACCCGGCTGAACATCCCCGAGGCGCTCTGGCAACTGGCGCCGGGTACCTTCTCCGGCGGTGAGCAGCAGCGCGTCAACATCGCCCGGGGCTTCATGGTCGACTGGCCGGTGCTGCTGCTCGACGAGCCCACCGCTTCGCTGGACGACAGCAACCGCCAGGTGGTGCTGGAGCTGATTCAGGAAGCCAAGGCCGCCGGCAGCGCACTGATCGGCATCTTCCACGACCGCACTGCCCGCGAGGCGGTGGCCGACCGTTACCTGGACATGAGCGCCGCCGCTGCGCAACCGGAGTACGTCTATGTCGTCTGAACAGATTCTCAGCAATGCCCGTATCGTCACCGCCGATCGCGAATTCCTCGGCTCGCTGCTGCTGCGTGACGGGCTGATCGCTGCGCTGGATGAGGGTGCCAGCCGCCTGCCGCAGGCTCAGGATCTCGGCGGCGATTACCTGCTGCCGGGGCTGGTGGAACTGCACACCGACAACCTGGAAAAGCACATGAGCCCGCGCCCTGGCGTGGACTGGCCCTCGGCCTCGGCGGTGCTGACCCACGATGCGCAGATCGTCGCCGCCGGCATCACCACGGTGTTCGATGCGCTGTCCATTGGCGACATCAACCCGCGTGGCCGGCGCATGCAGCAATTGCCGGCGATGATCGAGGCCATCGCGGCCAGCGAGGCGGGCGGCCAGACCCGCGCCGAGCATCGCCTGCACCTGCGCTGCGAGCTGTGCCACCCCGATGCCCTGGCGATCTACCGCGATCTGGTGGAGCACCCGCTGGTGGCGCTGGTGTCGGTGATGGATCACTCGCCCGGCCAGCGCCAGTTCGCCAAGGTGGAGAAGTACCGCGAGTACTACATGGGCAAGTACCACCTGAGCCCGGCGGAGATGGAGGACTTCATCCAGGAGCAGATCGCCAACTCGCGCCAGTACAGCGACCGCCAGCGAAGTGCCATCGTCGAGGACTGCCACAGCCGGGGCATCTCGGTGGCCAGCCATGACGACGCGACCCTGGCCCACGTGCAGGAGTCGGCCGGCTTCGGCATGGCCATCGCCGAGTTCCCGACGACCCTGGAAGCGGCCAGGGCCAGTCACCAACTGGGCCTGAAGGTGCTGATGGGCGCGCCGAATGTGGTGCGTGGCGGCTCGCACTCGGGCAATATCGCCGCCGCCGAACTGGCGCGTCACGGCGTGCTGGATATCCTCTCCAGCGACTATTACCCGGCCAGCCTGCTGCATGCGGCCTGGCTGCTCGCCGGGCAGGACAACGACTATGATTTGCCTGCGGCCATCGCCACCGTGAGCCGCGCGCCGGCCAGGGCGGCGGGGATGGACGATCGCGGCGAGATTCGCGTCGGGCTGCGGGCCGACCTGGTGCAGGCCAGGGCGCATGGCGAGCAGCCGGTGATCCAGCAGGTGTGGCGCCAAGCACGAAGGGTGTTCTGATGCAGGGCAGGTTGATCTATCTGATGGGGCCTTCGGGTTCGGGCAAGGACAGCCTGTTGCAAGCCGCGCGTGCACCGCTGGAGGCGCATGGCTGCCGTTTCGCCCGGCGGGTGATCACTCGCAGCGCCGAGTCGGTGGGGGAAGACGCGCTGGGTGTCAGCCTGGCCGAGTTCGAGCGCCTGGAGGGCGAGGGCGCCTTCGCCCTGAGCTGGCGCGCCAATGGCCTGGCATATGGTATCCCGCGCGAAATCGACCACTGGCTGAGTGCCGGGCAGGATGTGCTGATCAACGGCTCGCGTGGCCATCTCGACGCTGCGCGCCGACGTTACCCGGAACTGCTGGCGATTCTTCTGCAGGTCGATGAGGCCGTACTGCGCGAGCGCCTGCTGGCCCGTGGTCGGGAGACGCCGGAGCAGATCGAGCAGCGCCTGGCGCGCAGCCGCCGCTTGAGCACGAGCGGCACGGCGGCGCAACCTCACCTCGTCACCCTCGACAACTCCGGCCCTCTGCAACAGACCGTCAGCCGCCTGCTGCGACTGCTCGACGAGACACGCCGATGCGCCTGACCCTGCTCGGCACCGGCGATGCCCGCCAGGTGCCCGTGTACAACTGCAGCTGCCCGGCCTGCGATGCGGCGCGCGTCTATCCGTCGCGGCGCCGTGGCCCCTGTTGCGCGCTGGTCGAATGCGGTACGCAGTGCTGGCTGATCGATAGCGGCCTGAGCGATCTCACCGAGCGTTTTGCACCGCATAGCCTGAGCGGCATCCTGCAGACCCACTACCATGCCGACCACGCCCAGGGCCTGCTGCACCTGCGCTGGGGACAGGGACTGGTGATCCCGGTGCATGGCCCGGACGACCCGGACGGCCTGGCCGATCTGTACAAGCATCCCGGCATTCTCGACTTCAGTCAGCCGTTCACCGCCTGCGAACGCCGCCAACTGGGGGAGCTGAGCGTCACTGCCTTGCCGCTGACGCATTCCAAACCGACCTTCGGCTATTTGCTCGAAGGGCAGGGCAGGCGCATCGCCTACCTCACCGATACCGTCGGCGTGCCCGAGGCCAGCTGCGCGGAGCTGGCGCGTGCGCCGCTGGAACTGCTGGTGCTCGACTGCTCCAGCGCGCCACAAGCGGTCGCACCGCGCAACCACAACGACCTGACCCGTGCGCTGCAAGTCATCGAGCGTCTGCGCCCGGCACAGGCGGTGCTGACTCATATCGGCCACAGTTTCGATGCCTGGCTGCTGGATCATCCCGGCGCCTTGCCGGCGGGGGTGATGCTGGCCAGCGATGGCCTGGTGCTTTGAAACGAATGTAACCAGAGATTTCCGATTCGTGCGGCTTTGCCGGTACAGTGCAAGGCCTTCCGACTGTTTGCTGCTAGAACGCATGAACGCTCGCCGCATTACCCTGTTGCTGTGCACGGCCGAAACCCTTGGCATGGCCGGCTTTGCCCTGTTCGCCGCGCTGCTGCCGCAGTTCCAGGCACTCTGGGGTCTGAGCAATACCGAGGCCGGCTGGATCGGTGGCGGCTTCTTTCTCGGTTACATGCTGGCCGTGCCGGTGCTAACCGGCCTGACCGACCGTCATGACGCTCGGCTGATCTACCTGGCGGCCATGCTGCTGACGGCCGTGGCCAGTGCCGGTTTCGTCTTCGCCGATGGTTTCTGGTCGGCGCTGCTCTGGCGCGTGCTCGCCGGCATCGGTCTGGCAGGCACCTACATGCCGGGGCTCAAGGCACTGTCGGAACGCATCGACGGGGCTTCGCAATCACGAGCAATCGCCTTCTACACTGCCAGCTTCGGCCTGGGCACGGCGCTGTCTTTCACCCTGTCCGGCGAACTGGCCAGTCTCGCCGGCTGGCAACTGCCGGCACTGCTCAGCGGCGCCTGCGCGTTGCTGGCCTGGGCGCTGGTGTACTGGGGGCTGGAGCCGAAAGCGGTGCAGGCCCATGCGCCGCGCAATCTGCTGGATCTGGCGCCACTGAAGAGTCGCGCGGTTCTGGCCTACTGCCTGGCCTATGCGATGCACAACCTGGAGCTGTTCGCCCTGCGTGCCTGGCTGGTGGCCTTCGTGGCGTTCTCCGGGCATTTGCAGGGGGGCGATCCCTGGCTGTCCGGCACCTGGGTGGCGATGCTGGCGACCCTGATCGGCATGCCGTCGAGCATCCTCGGCAATGAACTGGCACTGCGTTTCGGGCGCCAGCGCTGGCTGATCGGCGTGATGCTCGGTTCTGCACTGCTGGCTGCGGTGGTCGGCCTGGGGGCAGCCCTGCCGTTCTGGGTGATGCTGGTGCTGATTCTGATCTATGCGGTGACCGTGACCGCCGACTCCGCGTCGCTGACCGCCGGACTGGTCAGCGTGGCACCGGCCGGCCACCGGGGGGCCGCAATGGCACTGTATTCCTGCAC
Source organism: Ectopseudomonas oleovorans (assembly GCA_045291465.1). Classification (GTDB taxonomy): domain Bacteria; phylum Pseudomonadota; class Gammaproteobacteria; order Pseudomonadales; family Pseudomonadaceae; genus Aquipseudomonas; species Aquipseudomonas oleovorans_B. Next base: position 2,417,024 of record CP152345.1, read on the forward strand.
CGGCTTCAGCGGTGCCTTTCTCGGTCCGCTGCTGTTCGGCATGACCCTCGACCTGCTGGGCGATGAACGGCTGCTCGGCTGGTGGGCGGCGTTCGCGCTGATGGGCCTGCTGCTGACCTTGGGCCCGCTCGCATTGCGCTGGGCGGGCAAGCCTGGTGACGAAGCCGATACCGCTCGGGGGTAGCTCGATCAGGGTGACTGCCCGTTCACCGCATAGTCCATTGCCTCGTGTCTGCCGGGGGTAATTTTCCCGGCGCCGCGTTCGTTCCTGAGTAGAGCGTTCGGGATACATGTGCTCGCAAGGCGCCAGACCCGGGAGATTACGTTTGCGGGCGCCGAGTGTGTCCGTCGAAAACCTGGTTGCCCGAAAGGACGCGGGAGCCTCCCGCATCCTTTCGGCTGGGGCTCAGAGGTTCTGTGCGGCAGCGGTCTTGCGGCAGTGCACCAGGGCGTCGCGGATCATGAAGTTGACCAGGGTGGGCGAGACGCCGAGTTCCCTGGCGATGTCTTTCTGCGGTACGCCGTGCAGGCGGTACATCTCGAAGGCGTAACGCGTGCGCGCAGGCAGATCGTTCAGGGCGTTATCAAGGGTGTTCAGGGCGTGCTGGTTGATGTGCGTGGCCTCGGGGGACGCGCTGGGGTTGGGGACGTTGAGGCCTTCCTCTTCGCTGCCGCTGTAGCGCAGTTCCATGGCTTGCCTGCGGTAGTGATCGATGGCCAGGTTGCGAACGATCTGGAACAGGTAGCTGAGTTGAGCCTTGAGCGAAGACTGTATCTGTGGGGCGTTGTGCAGCCTGAAGAATGCGTCCTGAACGACATCTTCGGCTCGGGAGTGGCAGCCGGTGATGCGGGCTGCGGTCTTGACCAGAAGGGTTCGGTTGTTGACGAAAGCCTGAAGCAGGGATGAGTGGCACGTACTTGTGAGGGTTTGTTCCGGCATGGAAATCACCTTGCGTCTGGTGAAGGTGGATGAGGAAGGCACACATCCGGAAACAAAGTATTTGTAGTGATAATGATTGTCAATATCGTTTGGGTTTTTTCTGTGACTCACTTCCGCTAGCCGCTGCCGGGCCTAATTATTCCCCCTTCGATACGTCCTCTAGTCGATACCCAGCCCCCTCGGGTTCTCGCAGAGGATCAAGCAGATGTATTTCAGATCGTCGATTTGCCGGTGCCAGGAGCCTTGCGCGTGAGCGCTTTGCAGTTGTTCTGCCTGCCCCATGCGTGGGGGAGTGCGGCGTTCTATCGGCGCTGGAGCGAGTCGCTGCCGGAGTGGATTCAGGTGCGGCCGCTGGAGCTGCCCGAGCCAGGCGAGCTTGCTGCGGATGGGCGGCATGTGGATATCGACATGCTCGTCAGGCAACTGGCGGGCGAACTCACGGACGCTGCGCTGCAACCCTATGTCCTGTTCGGTCATGGGCTCGGCGGGTTGCTGGCGTATGAACTGGCTCATCGCTTGCGCCTGTGCGCTGCGGGCGAGCCGCTTGCCCTGTTCGTGTCGGGAGTGGTGGCGCCGTCACGCTGCGTTCGACACGGCGCTACCGAGATGCGTACGGACACCTGGCTGCATGCGCCCGACGAGGAGCGTTCGGACAGTCCATTGCGCGAGGTTGCCGCCGCGCCTGCCGAACTGCCGTGGAACGGTGGCTACGCCTATCGCCAGCGAGCTCCATTGCGTACCTCCGTCCATGTGCTGGGTCGCAGGCAGGGTGCGATAAGGGTGGAGGCGCTGCTCGAGTGGCAGCGGGAAACCCGTGGTGATTTCTCGCTGGACTTGCTGGAGAGACACCACTTTTTCATTCAACAGCAGGAGGCGCGAACCCTTCGCCTGGTGTGCCGCCACTGCGAACGCTATCTGCGGCACTGGCGTCTCGATGGGCGGCGTGCCGCAGGCTGAGCCGCCCTCCGATCGCCCCCAGGTTCCCCTATCAACCGACCGCAAGCCTTGAATCGGCGCAGGTGAAGACATGATGGATGCATTCGAAACCCCCACCACTCTGGTTCAGGCCCTGCGCCGCCGTGCCGAACAGATGCCCGAGCGCCTGGCGCTACGCTTTCTCGACGAGGACGACGGCGAGGGCGTGCTGCTCGGCTATGCCGACCTCGACCGGCGTGCGCGCGCCATTGCCGCCGCCTTGCAGGCGCGCGCCGAGCTGGGTGATCGTGCGGTGCTGCTGTTCCCCAGCGGGCCGGACTATGTCGCGGCATTCTTCGGCTGCCTGTACGCCGGCGTGATCGCCGTGCCGGCCTATCCGCCGGAGTCGGCGCGGCGTCATCATCAGCAGCGCTTGCAGTCGATCATCGCCGATGCCGAGCCACGCCTGATCCTTACCACTGCGGATCTGCGCGGGCCACTGTTGCAGATGAACGAGCAGCTGTCTGCTTCAGGCGCCCCGCACCTGCTCTGCGTCGATCAGCTCGACCTGGCCGGCGCCGACGCCTGGCTCGAGCCGGCGCTGGGGGGCGAGCATATCGCCTTCCTCCAGTACACCTCGGGCTCCACTGCGTTGCCCAAGGGGGTGCAGGTCAGCCATGGCAACCTGGTTGCCAACGAGGTGCTGATCCGTCGAGGTTTCGGCATCGGCGACGATGACGTGATCGTCAGCTGGTTGCCGCTGTACCACGACATGGGCCTGATCGGTGGTCTGCTGCAACCGATCTTCAGCGGTATTCCCTGCGTGCTGATGTCGCCGCAGTATTTCCTCGCCAGGCCACTGCGCTGGCTGGAGGCCGTCAGCCGTTACGGCGGCACCATCAGTGGCGGGCCGGACTTCGCCTACCGTTTGTGCAGCGAGCGGGTGGCCGAATCCGCGCTGGAACGTCTCGACCTGAGCCGCTGGCGGGTCGCGTTCTCCGGCTCCGAGCCGATTCGTCAGGACAGCCTGGAGCACTTCGCCGGGAAGTTCGCCGCCAGCCGTTTCGACGCCTCCGGTTTCTTCGCCTGCTACGGCCTGGCCGAAGCGACGCTGTTCGTCACCGGAGGGCAACGCGGGCAGGGGATCGCGGCGCTGTCGGTGGATGGCGAGGCGCTGGCGCGCAACCGCATCGCTGCGGGTGAAGACAGCGTGCTGATGTGCTGTGGCCGCAGCCAGCCGGAGCATGCGGTGTCGATCGTCGACGCGGCCAGCGGCCAGACATTGGCTGATGACCAGGTCGGTGAAATCTGGGCTGCCGGGCCGAGCATCGCTCACGGCTACTGGCGCAACCCCGAGGCCACGGCAACGACCTTCGTCGAGCGCGATGGCCGCACCTGGCTGCGCACCGGCGATCTGGGCTTTCTGCGCAGCGGTGAGCTGTACGTCACCGGGCGCCTGAAGGACATGCTCATCGTCCGAGGCCACAACCTCTACCCGCAGGACATCGAGCGTACCGTGGAGACCGAGGTCGCGGCGGTGCGCAAGGGACGGGTCGCGGCGTTCGCGGTCAAGGCCGACGGCGAGGAGGGGATCGGCATCGCCGCCGAAATCGGTCGTGGCGTGCAGAAGTCGGTACCCGCGCAGGAACTGATCGATTCGATTCGCCAGGCCGTGGCGGAGGCCTGTCAGCAGGCACCGCAGGTCGTGGTGCTGCTCAACCCCGGCGCCTTGCCCAAGACCTCCAGTGGCAAGTTGCAGCGTTCGGCCTGCCGGCTGCGCCTGGAGGACGGCACGCTGGACAGCTACGCCGTGTTCCCCGGCCTCGATGCCAGCCAGGATGACGTTGGCGCGCCCCTCGATGACGCCTTGCTGGAACGTATCGCTGCAATCTGGAAGGCGCAGCTGGGCGTGGCGCAGGTTGCGCCGCGCGATCATTTCTTCCTGCTTGGCGGCAACTCCATCGCCGCTGCCCAGGTGGTTGCACAGGTGCGCGAAAGCCTCGGTGCCGCCATCGAACTGCGCCAGCTGTTCGAGGCGCCGACTCTGCAAGCCTTCAGCGCCGCAGTGGCCCGCCAACTGGCCGAAGGCGCCCCTGCGCAGTCGCCCATGGCGCATCTGCCGCGTGGTATCGACCTGCCGCAGTCGGCGGCGCAGCGCCGTCTCTGGCTGACCTGGCAGATCGATCCGCAGAGCGCCGCCTACAACATCCCCGGTGGTCTGCGTCTGCGCGGGGAACTGGATGAGGCGGCCCTGCGCGGCAGCTTCCAGCGTCTGGTCGAGCGCCACGAGTCGCTGCGCACGCGTTTTCTCGAACGCGATGGCGTGGCGCTGCAACGCATCGATGCGCAGGGCGAGTTCGCCTGGCACGTGCTCGATCTCGGCGGGCTGCCCGAGGGCGAGCGTGCCGCCACTGCCGAGCGGCAGCGCGAGGCCGAAGCGCAGCAACCGTTCGATCTGGAGCAGGGGCCACTGCTGCGGGTCAGCCTGGTGCGCCTGGCTGAGCAGGAGCACCAGCTCTGGGTCACCCTGCATCACATCGTCGCCGATGGCTGGTCACTGAACCTGCTGCTTGACGAGTTTTCGCGCCTGTACGCCGAGGCCTGTGGTGGTCAGCCGGCGAACCTGGCGCCGCTGGCGCTGCACTACGCGGAGTTCGCCAGTTGGCAGCGGCAGTGGCTGGAGGCGGGCGAAGGGGCACGTCAACGGGCCTACTGGCGCAAACAGTTGGGGAGCGAGGCGCCGGTGCTCGAACTGAGCACCGACCATCCACGCCGCGCCAGTCAGGCATCCCCGGCCGCACGCTACAGTGTGCGGCTCGACGATGCCCTGGCGCGGGCCATCCGCGACGCCGCGCTGGATCATGACGCCAGCGTCTTCATGTGGCTGCTGGCGGCATTCCAGGCGCTGCTGCACCGCCACAGCGGGCAGGGCGACATCCGTATCGGCGTGCCCAGTGCCAACCGCCAGCGTCTGGAAACCCAGGGGCTGGTCGGTTTCTTCATCAATACCCTGGTGCTGCGCGCGGCGCCGCAGGCGCGCCAGCCATTCGCCGCGCTGCTCGGCGAGGCGCGCGAAGCGACACTGGGGGCGCAGGCCAATCAGGATCTGCCGTTCGACCAGGTACTCGAAGCCTGCGGTGAAGGGGGCCAACTGTTCCAGGTGCTGTTCAACCACCAGCAGCGTGATCTGTCCGTGCTGCGCAGGCTGCCTGGCCTGCTGGCTGACGAGTTGCCCTGGCACAGCCGCGAAGCCAAGTTCGATCTGCAGTTGCAGAGTGAAGAGGACGCGCGCGGTCGCCTGACCCTCAACTTCGACTATGCCGCCGACCTGTTCGACCAAGCCAGCATCCAGCGCTTCGCCGGGCAATATCTGGAGCTGCTGCGCCAGGTGGTGGACGATCCCCAGCGTTGCCTGGGTGACATCAGCCTGGTCGATGCCGCCCAGGCCACGCAGTTGCAGGCCTGGGGCAGCGCACCCTGCGAGCCGGCGCACGTCTGGTTGCCGGAACGGCTGGAGCGGCAATTGGCGTCATCCGCCGACTGCGTGGCCCTGGAATGGGATGGCGGCAGCCTCGATTACGCCGAGCTGCATGCGCGCGCCAACCGCCTGGCTCACTATCTGCGTGACAAGGGCGTAGGCCCCGATGTGCGCGTGGCGATCTGCGTCGAGCGTTCGCCGCAGTTGCTGATCGGCCTGCTGGCGATCATCAAGGCCGGCGGTGCATACGTGCCGCTGGATCCGGATTATCCCGTCGAGCGTCTGGCCTACATGCTGGCCGACAGCGGCGTCGAGCTGTTGCTGACCCAGAGCCTGCTGTTCGAGCGCCTGCCATCCGTCGCTGGCGTCACGCCGATCTGTCTGGACAACCTGCACCTCGATGGCTGGCCCGGTGCTGCTCCCGGTCTGCACCTGCACGGCGACAACCTGGCCTACGTGATCTACACCTCCGGCTCCACCGGCCAGCCCAAGGGCGTCGGCAATACCCATGCGGCTCTGGCCGAACGCCTGCAATGGATGCAGGCGACCTACGCGCTCGAGCGCGACGACGTGCTGTTGCAGAAGGCGCCGGTGAGCTTCGACGTATCGGTATGGGAATGCTTCTGGCCGCTGATCACCGGCTGCCGATTGGTACTCGCCGCGCCCGGCGAGCACCGCGATCCGGCGCGTCTGGTACAGCTGGTACGGCAGTTCGGGGTGACCACGCTGCATTTCGTGCCGCCACTGCTGCAACTGTTCATCGACGAGCCTGGCGTCGCCGAAGGCACCCGTCTGCGCCGTCTGTTCTGCGGTGGCGAGGCGTTGCCTGCCGCGCTGCGTGATCGTGTATTGCAACGCCTGCCGGCAGTGGCCCTGCACAACCGTTACGGGCCGACCGAAACGGCGATCAACGTCACCCACTGGCACTGCCGGGAGCAGGATGGCGAGCGTTCGCCGATCGGCCGCCCCCTGGGCAACGTGATCTGCCGGGTGCTGGATGGTGAATTGAATCCGCTGCCGGCTGGTGTGCCCGGCGAGCTGTGCATCGGGGGGCTCGGGCTGGCCCGTGGCTACCTGGGCCGTCCCGGCCTGAGTGCCGAACGCTTCGTCGCCGACCCGTTCTCGACCCATGGTGAACGCCTCTATCGCACCGGTGACCGGGTGCGCTGGAGTGCCGATGGCGTGCTGGAATATCTGGGGCGCCTCGACCGCCAGGTGAAGCTGCGCGGCTTTCGCATCGAGCCCGAGGAAATCCAGGCGCGCCTGCTGGCACAGCCGGGGGTGGCCCAGGCGGTTGTGCTGATCCGCGAGGGGCTGGCCGGCAGTCAGCTGGTGGGCTACTACACCAGCCAGGCGGACGCCGAAACCGAAGGCGAGCAGAGTGCGCGCCTGCGCGCTGCCTTGCAGGGTGAACTGCCGGATTACATGGTGCCGGCGCAACTGATGCGCCTGGCGCAGATGCCCCTGGGGCCCAGCGGCAAGCTCGACCTGCGGGCGCTGCCCGAGCCGGTGTGGCAGCAGCGCGAGCATGTCGAGCCGCGCAGCGAACTGCAGCGCCGCATCGCCGCGATCTGGCGCGAGGTGCTCGGGTTGGCGCAGATCGGCCTGCGCGACGACTTCTTCGAACTCGGCGGCCATTCGCTGCTGGCGACCCAGATCGTCTCACGCACGCGCCAGGCCTGCGACGTCGAGTTGCCGCTGCGCGTGCTGTTCGAGGCCAGTGAACTGGAGGCGTTCGCCGAGCAGGTGCGCCTGCTCCAGGCCAGCGGCCAGGGTGACAGCCAGGGCGCGATCTGTCGTATCGACCGCGAACTGCCGGTGCCACTGTCCTATTCGCAGCAACGCATGTGGTTCCTCTGGCAGCTGGAGCCGGACAGCCCGGCCTACAACGTCGGCGGTCTGGCACGCCTGAGCGGGCCGCTGGACGTGGCGCGTTTCGAGGCCGCGCTCCAGGCCCTGGTGCAGCGCCACGAGACCCTGCGCACCACTTTCCCCAGCGTCGACGGCGTACCGGTGCAGCGCGTGCACGGCGACGGTGGAGTGCGCATGGACTGGCAGGATTTCTCCGCGCTGGATCGCGTCAACCGCCAGCAGCGTTTGCAGACGCTCGCCGACAGCGAGGCGCACCGTCCCTTCGACCTGGAAAGCGGGCCGCTGCTGCGGGTATGCCTGGTGAAGATGGCCGAGCGCGAGCACTACCTGGTGCTGACCCTGCACCACATCGTTACCGAAGGCTGGGCGATGGACATCTTCGCCCGCGAGCTGAGTGCGCTCTACGAAGCCTTCCTCGACGAGCGCGAATCGCCGCTGCAACCCTTGCCGGTGCAGTACCTGGATTACAGCGTGTGGCAGCGCGAATGGCTGGAGGCCGGTGAAGGCCAGCGTCAGCTCGACTACTGGAAGGCCAGGCTGGGCGATGAACATCCCCTGCTGGAATTGCCGAGCGACCGTCCACGGCCGCCGGTGCAGAGCCATCAGGGCGATCTCTATCGTTTCGACCTCAGTCCCGAGCTGGCCGAGCGGGTGCGCCGCTTCAACAGCGCACGCGGGCTGACGCTGTTCATGACCATGACCGCGACGTTGGCGACCCTGCTCTATCGCTACAGCGGCCAGCAGGATCTGCGCATCGGCGCACCGGTGGCGGGGCGAATCCGTCCGGAGAGCGAAGGGCTGATCGGTGCCTTCCTCAACACCCAGGTGCTGCGTTGCCAGCTCGACGGGCAGATGCGCGTCGGCGAGCTGCTGGAGCAGGTGCGGCAGACCGTGATCGACGGCCAGTCGCATCAGGATCTGCCGTTCGACCACCTGGTGGAGGCTCTGCAACCGCCGCGCAGCGCGGCCTACAACCCGCTGTTCCAGGTGATGTGCAACGTGCAGCGCTGGGAGTTCCAGCAGACCCGGCAACTGGCCGGGATGACCGTCGAGTACATTGCCAACGATGCACGGGCGACCAAGTTCGACCTCAACCTGGAGGTCACCGACCTCGACCAGCGCCTTGGCTGCTGCCTGACCTACAGCACCGACCTGTTCGATGAGCCGCGTATCGCGCGCATGGCCAGGCATTGGCAGAACCTGCTGGCGGCCATGGTCGATGAGCCGCAGCGGCGCCTGGCCGACCTGCCGCTGTTGGACTGCGACGAGCAGCGTGAATTGCTTGCCAGCCTGGGTGGGGAGAGCGGTGAGGCGGGGTTGCAGAACACCCTTCACGGTTTGTTTGCCGCCCGCGCGGCGGCCACGCCGCAGGCACCGGCGCTGACCTTCGCCGGGCAGACCCTCGACTATGCCGAACTCGATGCCCGTGCCAACCGCCTGGCACGCGTGCTGCGTCGTCACGGGGTCGGTCCCCGAGGTCAGGGTCGGCCTGGCCCTGGAGCGCTCGCTGGAGATGGTGGTCGGCCTGCTGGCCATCCTCAAGGCGGGCGGCGCCTATGTGCCGCTCGACCCGGAGTACCCGCTCGAACGCCTGCAATACATGATCGAGGACAGTGGCGTGCGTTTGCTGCTCAGCCACGCGCGGTTACTGGAGGCACTCGGTGAACTGCCCGCCGGTGTCGCGCGCTGGTGCCTGGAAGAGGACGGCCCGGCACTGGACGAGGAAGACGCCGCGCCACTGCCTTCCTTCAGCGGCCCGCAGCATCAGGCCTACCTGATCTACACCTCGGGCTCCACCGGCAAGCCCAAGGGCGTGGTGGTGTCCCATGGCGAGATCGCCATGCATTGCCAGGCGGTGATCGAGCGCTTCGGCATGCGCGCCAGCGACTGTGAGCTGCACTTCTATTCGATCAACTTCGACGCTGCCAGCGAACGCCTGCTGGCGCCGCTGCTGTGTGGCGCGCGCGTGGTGTTGCGTGCGCAGGGGCAATGGGGGGCTGAAGACATCTGCGGGCTGATCCGCGAACAGGGCGTGACCGTGCTCGGCTTCACGCCGAGCTACGGCAGCCAGCTCGCCCAGTGGTTGCAGGGGCAGGGTCGGCAGTTGCCGGTGCGCATGTGCATCACCGGTGGCGAGGCGCTGACCGCCGAGCACCTGCAGCGAATTCGTCAGGCCTTCACACCTGAGCAGTTCTTCAATGCCTACGGGCCGACCGAGACGGTGGTGATGCCGCTGGCCTGCCTGGCCCCCGAGCAACTGGAGGAGGGCGCTGCCAGCGTACCCATCGGCAGCGTGGTGGGCGCACGTGTCGCCTACATCCTCGATGCCGACCTGGCGCTGTTGCCGCAGGGTGCGACTGGCGAGCTGTACGTCGGCGGCGCCGGCCTGGCGCGTGGCTATCACCAGCGCCCAGGGCTGACGGCCGAGCGCTTCGTGCCCGATCCCTTCGGCACGGGCCGCCTCTATCGCACGGGTGATCTGGCACGTCAGCACGACGATGGCCAGGTGGAGTACGCAGGACGCATCGACCATCAGGTGAAGATTCGCGGCTTCCGTATCGAACTGGGTGAGATCGAGGCGCGCCTGCTGGAGCATCCCCAGGTTCGCGAGGCAGTGGTGCTGGCGCTGGACAGTCCGAGCGGCAGGCAACTGGTGGGCTATGTCGCCAGCGCTGCGGCCGAGCAGGACGAGACGGCCCAGGCCGGCATGCGCGAGGCGCTGAAAGCGCATCTCAGGCAGCAACTGCCGGACTACATGGTGCCGACCCATCTGCTGCTGCTGCTCGCCGAGCTGCCGCTGACCGCCAACGGCAAGCTCGACCGCCGCGCGCTGCCGGCACCCGACCCGGCACAGAGCCGCCAGGCTTTCGTCGCGCCAAGCAGCCTGCTGGAGCAGCAACTGGCCGGAATCTGGCGCGAAGTGCTCAATGTCGAGCAGGTCGGACTCGGTGACAACTTCTTCGAGCTGGGCGGCGACTCGATCCTGTCGATCCAGGTGGTCAGTCGCGCTCGTCAGATCGGCATCCATTTCAGCCCGCGCGACCTGTTCCAGCACCAGACCGTGCAGAGCCTCGCCGGTGTGGCTCGCCACAGTCAGGCCAGCCAGGCGGAGCAGGGTGCGGTGCAGGGCGACAGCGCGCTGACGCCGATCCAGCACTGGTTCTTCGACCTGCCGCTGTCGCACCGCGCGCACTGGAACCAGTGCGTGCTGTTGCAACCGCAGCAACGGCTCGACCCGGATCTGCTGCGCACGGCGCTGCAACGGCTGCTCGAACAGCACGATGCCCTGCGCCTGAGTTTCCGGCGTGGCGACGAGGGCTGGCAGGCGACCCACCGCCCGGTGCAGGACGAGGCGCTGCTCTGGCATGAACGGGTGCAGGCTTTCGATGACTGCGCCGCGCTGTTCGACAAGGCCCAGCGCAGCCTCGACCTCGAACGGGGGCCGTTGCTGCGCGCGGTGCTCGTGGAGACCGGCGCGGCCGGCGAGCAGCGTCTGCTGCTGGCGATTCACCACCTGGTGGTGGACGGGGTGTCCTGGCGCATCCTGCTGGAAGACCTGCAGCAGGTCTATCGCCAGCTCGCCGCTGGCCAGCCGCTGGCGCTGCCGGCCAAGACCAGTGCCTTGCGCGACTGGGCGGCACGCTTGCAGGCCTACGCCGGCAGCGAATCGCTGCGCGAGGAACTGCTCTGGTGGCAGACCCAGCTGGGTAGCGAACAGGGCGACTGGCCCTGCGATCATCCTCAGGGCGGCAACCGCGAGGCGCTGGCGGCAAGCGTCAGCCTGCGCCTCGATGCGCAGCGCACCCGGCAATTGCTGCAACAGGCGCCGGCAGCCTACCGCACCCAGGTCGGCGATCTGCTGCTGACTGCCCTGGCACGGGTGATGTGCCGCTGGACGGGGCAGTCCTCGGCGCTGGTACAACTGGAAGGCCATGGCCGCGAGGCACTGTTCGACGACATCGACCTGACCCGCAGCGTTGGCTGGTTCACCAGTGCCTATCCGCTGCGCCTGACCCCGGCCCCCACACCGGGCGAGTCGATCAAGGCAATCAAGGAGCAACTGCGTGCGGTGCCGCACAAGGGGCTCGGTCATGGTGTGCTGCGCCATCTGGCCGACCCTGCGCTGCGTGAGGCGATGGCTGCGCTGGCGCAGGCCAGGATCACCTTCAACTACCTGGGCCAGTTCGACCAGAGCTTCACCGACGCCCTGTTCCAGCCGCTGGATCAGCCCACCGGGCCGATCCATGACCCGCACGGGCCACTGCCCAACGAGCTGAGCGTCGATGGCCAGGTCTACGGCGGCGAACTGCTGCTGCGCTGGACGTACAGCCGCGAGCGTTATGACGAGGGTACGGTGAGCGCGCTGGCGCAGGCCTACCTCGACGAATTGCAGGCACTGATCGCGCATTGCCTGGAGGACGGCGCCGGAGGCCTGACCCCGTCCGACTTTCCGCTGGCGCAGCTCACCCAGGCGCAACTGGACGCGCTGCCGGTGGCAGCCAGCGAGATCGAGGATGTCTACCCGTTGACGCCGATGCAGGAAGGGCTGCTGCTGCACACCCTGCTGGAACCGGGTACCGGCATCTACTACATGCAGGATCGCTACCGGATCGACAGCGAACTCGACCCCGAGCGTTTCGCTGCCGCCTGGCAGGCGGTGGTGGCGCGCCACGAAGCGCTGCGTGCGTCGTTCGTGTGGAACGCAGGCGAGACGATGTTGCAGGTGATCCACAAGCCGGGGCGGGTGCGCATCGAGTGCCTCGACTGGAGCGAGCTGCCCGAGGACGACCACGAAGAGCGCCTGCAAAGCCTGCACAAGTGCGAGCGCGAGGCCGGTTTCGAACTGCTCGAAGAGCCACCCTTCCACCTGCGCCTGATCCGTCTGGGTGCGGCGCGCTACTGGTTCATGATGAGCAATCACCACATCCTCATCGATGCCTGGTGCCGTGGCCTGCTGATGAGCGACTTCTTCGAGATCTACAGTGCCCTCGGTGAAGGGCGCGAGGCCAACCTGCCGACCGCGCCGCGCTATCGCGATTACATCGCCTGGCTGCAACGCCAGGATCTGCAGCAGTCGCGCCGCTGGTGGGGCGAGACCTTGCGTGGCTTCGAGCGGCAGACGCCGATCCCCAGTGATCGACCGCTGCTGCGCGAGCATGCCGGCGACAATGGCGGGATGCTCGTGGGAGACCGCCATACCCGTCTGGACGCCGCCGAGGGGGCGCGCCTGCGTGAACTGGCGCAGCGCTACCAGCTCACCGTCAATACCTTCGCCCAGGCCGCCTGGGCGCTGACTCTGCGCCGCTACAGCGGCGAGCGTGACGTGCTGTTCGGTGTCACCGTGGCCGGGCGGCCGGTGGGCATGCCGGAGATGCAGCGTACCGTCGGCCTGTTCATCAACAGCATTCCGCTGCGTGTACGCCTGCCGGCTGCCGGCCAGCGCTGCACGGTGCGTGAATGGCTGAGCGGGTTGTTCGAACGCAACCTGGAGCTGCGTGAGCACGAGCACCTGCCGCTGGTGACGATCCAGGAGAGCAGCGAACTGCCCAAGGGCCAGCCGCTGTTCGACAGCCTGTTCGTGTTCGAGAACGCGCCCGTGGAGGTTTCGGTGCTGGATCGCGCGCAGAGCCTGAATGCCAGTTCCGACTCGGGGCGTACCCACACCAACTTCCCGCTGACCGTGGTCTGCTACCCGGGCGATGACCTGGGCCTGCACCTGTCCTATGACCAGCGCTATTTCGAGGCGTCGACCATCGAATGCCTGCTGGGCGAGTTCAGGCGCCTGCTGCTGGCGCTGGCCGAGGGCTTCCATGGCGATGTGTCGGAACTGCCGCTGCTGGGCGAGAGCGAGCGGCGCCTGCTGCTCGACGACTGCAACCGCAGCGAGCGCGCCTACCCGCTGGAACAGGGCTATGTGCGGCTGTTCGAGGCGCAGGTGGCGGCGCATCCCGAGCGTATTGCCGCCAGTTGCCTGGAACACCAGTGGAGCTACGCCGAGCTGAACCGCAGGGCCAATCGTCTCGGCCATGCCCTGCTCGCTGCCGGGGTCGGCATCGACCAGCCGGTGGCGCTGCTGGCCGAGCGCGGCCTCGATCTGCTGGGCATGATCGTCGGCAGCTTCAAGGCCGGGGCCGGCTACCTGCCGCTCGACCCTGCGCATCCGACTTCACGCCTGACCCGCATCGTCGAGCTGAGCCGCACACCGCTGCTGGTCTGCACCCAGGCCTGCCGTGAACAGGCACTGGCACTGTTCGACGAGCTCGGCTGTAGCGGTCGCCCACGCCTGCTGGTGTGGGACGACATCCAGCAGGGCGAGGCCCCCGAGCATGATCCGCAGGTGTACAGCGGGCCGCAGAACCTGGCCTACGTGATCTACACCTCCGGTTCCACCGGCCAGCCCAAGGGCGTGATGGTGGAGCAGGCGGGGATGCTCAACAACCAGTTGAGCAAGGTGCCCTACCTGGCGCTGGACGAGCGTGACGTGATCGCCCAGACCGCCTCGCAGAGCTTCGACATTTCGGTCTGGCAGTTCCTCGCCGCCCCGTTGTTCGGTGGTCGTGTGGTGATCGTGCCGAACGCCATCGCCCATGATCCGCAGGGCTTGCTGGCGCATGTGCGCGAACAGGGCATCACCCTGCTGGAAAGCGTGCCGTCGCTGATTCAGGGCATGTTCGCCGAAGCGCCGCAGGCACTGGGCAGGCTGCGCTGGATGCTGCCCACCGGAGAGGCCATGGCGCCTGAGCTGGCGCGGCAGTGGCTATCGCGCTATCCGCAGGTCGGCCTGGTCAATGCCTATGGCCCGGCGGAATGCTCCGACGATGTGGCGTTCTTCCGTGTCGACCTGGCATCCACCCAGGGCATCTACCTGCCGATCGGCAGCCCCACCGATAACAACCGGCTGTACCTGCTCAGCCCCGACGATGCCTTCGAACTGGTGCCCCTGGGGGCGGTGGGCGAACTGTGCGTAGCCGGTAGCGGCGTGGGCCGTGGCTATGTTGGCGATCCACGGCGTACCGCACAGGCTTTCGTGCCGCATCCGTTCGGCGCGCCGGGCGAGCGTCTGTACCGCAGCGGTGACCTGGCGCGGCGGCGACGCGATGGCGTGCTGGAGTACGTCGGGCGCATCGACCATCAGGTGAAGATTCGTGGTTTCCGTATCGAGCTGGGCGAAATCGAATCGCGCCTGCACGAACGTGCGGATGTGCGCGAGGCAGCGGTGACGGTGCAGGAAGGGCCGAACGGCAAATACCTGGTGGGTTACCTGGTGCCTGCCGATGCGCAGCGTTTCGCCGTTGCCTCGCCAGCCAGCCTGGTGGTTGAGCAGGGCGAGTGGTTCGAGGCGATCAAGCAGCACCTGCGCAGCGAACTCCCTGACTACATGGTGCCGCTGCACTGGATGGTACTTGAGCGGATGCCGCTCAACGCCAACGGCAAGCTCGACCGCAAGGCGCTGCCGGTGCTGGATATCGGCCAGGCGCAGAGCCAGGCCTACCAGGCGCCGCGCAACGAGCTGGAGCAGACCCTGGCACGGATCTGGGCCGAGGTGCTGAAGCTGGAGCGGGTCGGGGTGTTCGACAACTTCTTCGAGTTGGGCGGGCATTCGCTGCTGGCCACGCAGATCGCCTCGCGGGTGCAGAAGGCCTTGCAGCGCAACGTGCCGCTGCGCGCGATGTTCGAGTGCAGCACGGTGGAGGAACTGGCGAGCCATATCGAGTCGCTGGAAAACGGCGCGATCAGCGAGCAGAAGGCCAGCCGCCTGAGCGACCTGATGGCGCGCCTGGAAGAGCTGTAGCTGGAGAAGGGGCGCTCTGGGTAGGGTGCGCCGTGCGCACCGCGAGGTTATCAACGGCCTGTTCGGTGCGCATGGCGCACCCTGGCCGTTATCACCACCGGAGGGTAAATCCGTCTGCCCCTCCTGCGTTTTCATTGCAGTGCCAAGCGAAATGCACCCTATGCGTTTCGGTCATTCGTCTGCCGTGGCCAGGGCCACATCACCGAGGGTTCGAGACATCATGAATGTCGCCGCCAGCGTTATCGAGCAACAACCGCTGCAAGAGGCCGAAGGGCTGTATGAGTTCGCCGAGTCGCCGCTGCTGGAGCGACAGGCGCGTCAGGAGTCCAATGCGCGCAGCTATCCACGGCGTATCCCGCTGGCACTCAGGCGTGCCCGTGGCATTCATGTGGAAGATGTGGAAGGGCGCACTTTCATCGATTGCCTGGCCGGCGCCGGTACCCTGGCGCTGGGGCACAACCACCCGGTGGTGATCGAGGCGATCCGCCAGGTGCTGACGGACGAGCTGCCGTTGCACACCCTGGATCTCACCACCCCGGTCAAGGATCGCTTCGTCCAGGATCTGTTCGCGGCCCTGCCGCAGTCCTTCGCCAGGCAGGCGAGGATTCAGTTCTGCGGGCCCACCGGCACCGACGCGGTGGAGGCAGCGCTGAAGCTGGCGCGGATCGCCACCGGGCGCAGTACGGTGCTGGCTTTCCAGGGCGGCTACCACGGCATGAGCCAGGGGGCGCTGAGCCTGATGGGCAACCTCAAGGCCAAGACGCCGCTGGGTGCTTTGCTGGGGCACGGCGTGCAGTTCCTGCCTTACCCCTACGATTACCGTTGCCCGTTCGGTCTGTCCGGCAAGGCTGGTGTACAGGCCAATCTGCACTACCTGGAGAACCTCCTGAGTGACCCGGAGAGTGGCGTGCAGGCGCCAGCCGCGGTGGTGGTCGAGGCGGTACAGGGCGAGGGTGGGGTAATCCCGGCCGACCTGGAGTGGCTGCGCGGCCTGCGAGAGATCACCGCCAAGGCCGGCATCCCGTTGATCCTCGACGAGATCCAGAGTGGTTTCGCCCGCACCGGGCGAATGTTCGCCTTCGAGCACGCCTGCATCGTGCCGGACGTGGTGGTGCTGTCCAAGGCCATCGGCGGCAGCTTGCCGCTGTCGGTGATGGTCTATCGCGACTGGCTGGACAAATGGCAGCCGGGGGCCCATGCCGGCACTTTCCGTGGCAACCAGATGGCCATGGCGGCCGGTTCGGCAGTGATGCGCTACCTGGCCGAGCAGGACATGCCCAGCCATGCGGCGGCCATGGGCGAACGCCTGGCCGGGCATCTGCGCGAGTTGCAGCGGCTGTATCCGCAGCTTGGCGATATCCGTGGGCTCGGGTTGATGCTCGGCGTCGAAATCGTCGACCCCGATGGCGCGCCGGATGCCCTGGGTCACCCGCCCGCCGACGGGCAACTGGCCTCGCGCGTTCAGCGCGAATGCCTGCGCCGTGGGCTGATCCTCGAACTGGGTGGCCGGCATGGCGCGGTGGTGCGCTTCCTGCCGCCGCTGATCATCACTGCCGAGCAGATCGACGAGGTGGCGGCGATCTTCGGTCGTGCGGTAACGGCAGCGCTGGCTTGAGTTCCGCAGGGTGCGCGGTGCGCACCTGTTCCTGTGGCGGGTTGCTGGTGCGCACCGCGCACCCTGCAGGCGCTCCGGCGTGCCGTGCCCGGCCTGGTGCTGGCTGTTCATGGCAATTACGAGCTGCCTGCACGGCAGTGAAGTAGTCACTCTGCCCGTCAATCCTCTGATTCTGAAAGAAGGAACGGCGTTATCCGGGTTTTATCCCTTTTCTCCGCTCCCTCCGTAAACGATTGAATTTCAAAAGGCCATTCTGGTGCTTCGAAAGAGGGCCAAGGCAAGGCCATTCGCGAGGGCGATGCCGCAAGGGCTAATTTTCCCCGCGCTCCAACCGTCTTGAAGGTGACCGCCCATACGGGCTCTTTTCATGGAGAACAGCATGACTTCGGTATTCGATCGCGACGACATCATCTTCCAGGTGGTGGTCAACCACGAGGAGCAATACTCGATCTGGCCGGACTACAAGGAAATCCCCAACGGCTGGCGTGCTGCCGGCAAGAGCGGTTTCAAGAAGGAGTGCCTGGCCTATATCGAAGAGGTCTGGACCGACATGCGGCCCTTGAGCCTGCGCAGGAAGATGGATGAAGTGGCTCGCGAACGTGACGGTGCGCTGGCGGGCTGAGCGTGGGCAGCGTGGATTTCTATTGCCTGCCTTACTCCGGTGCCAGCGCCATGGTCTACAGCCGCTGGCGGCGCACGTTGCCGCAGTGGCTGAGGGTTCGGCCTCTGGAGTTGCCGGGGCGGGGTGCCCGCTTCGGTGAGCCATTGCAGACCGACATGCATGTCCTGGCCCGGCAACTGGCGAAAGAGCTGATACCGGCGGTGCGCCAACCTTACGTGCTGTTCGGGCACAGCCTGGGTGCCTTGCTCGCCTTCGAGCTGGCTCATGCTCTGCGCGAGCTGGGTTGTCCGCCGCCGCTCATGCTGTTCGCCTCCGGCACCGCAGCACCGACCCGTCGCGAGGACTATGAAAAGGGCTATGCCCAGGCCAAGAGCGATACCGAGCTGATCGCCGAACTGCGTGAGCTGCAAGGAACCCCCGAAGAGGTGCTGGCCAGTCGTGAACTGATGAGCCTGACCCTGCCGATTCTGCGTGCCGATTTTCTGATGTGCGGGCGCTACCACTACCGTCAGCCACCGCGTCTGGCGTTACCGATCCATGTGCTTGGCGGCACCCGCGACAGGAGCAGCCTGGAGCAGTTGCAGGCATGGGCGGCGGAAACCGCTTCGGACTTCTCTCTGGACATGTTCGAA
Organism: Ectopseudomonas oleovorans; assembly: GCA_045291465.1. Classification (GTDB taxonomy): domain Bacteria; phylum Pseudomonadota; class Gammaproteobacteria; order Pseudomonadales; family Pseudomonadaceae; genus Aquipseudomonas; species Aquipseudomonas oleovorans_B. The sequence continues at coordinate 2,434,890 of CP152345.1, forward strand.
GGTGGGCACTTCTTCATCCACGAACATGAGTCGCGTGTGTTGCAGGTCATCACCGAGCGCCTGTCATCAAGGCGTGTGGCGGTTCGCGGCGAGGTTGCCGAGCACGGTTGATGCGCTGCCCGGCAACCCCGCCTGTTACCTGCTAGTTCAGCACCCTGCCGTGACGCCAATAGCCCATGAAGCTGAGGGCGCGGCGATCCAGACCGAACTCCCCGACGAACAGGCGACGAATCGCCATCACTGCCGCCGACTCGCCGGCGACCCAGGCATAGAACGCGGTATCGATAGGGCTGGCCAGCTCCCAGGGGAGCGCCTTGTCGATGTCCACGTGGTTCAGGGGTGTCCGGCCGTTTTCGCGTGGCGCGGAGCTGGGCAGGGTGGCCAGCTCGCAGGCGGCTTCGAGCATCCGGTCGCCATGCCCGGCACTGGTGCCTGCGCGTGGTAGCCAGTGCAGCCGGGTCAGGGGGCCGCAGGGGAGCGCCAGGGTGTCCTGCTGCGTGGGGATTTCCAGGAAGGCCTGCACCACCGGTGCGTCCTCTCGTTCGGCCAACTGCTCGACGATGCCGGCGATGGCGGGGAGTGCCGTCTCGTCGCCGATCAGCAGGACGTGGCGTACGTCGACCGGTGGCCGCCATTCGTAACCGCCCGGGTCGCCAGGATAGGCGGCGTTGGGCGCCACCAGCTGCACGCGGTCGCCGGGGCGGGCGTGGGTGGCCCACGCCGAGGCCGGGCCGCTCTCGCCATGCAGGACGAACTCCACGTCGACCTCGCGAGCTTCCACGCGCAGTTCGCGGATGGTGTAGGTGCGCATGGGCGGGCGCTGCGGCTTGTCCAGTGCGCGCAGGTTGGCATGCCAGTCACCTTGTGTCGGCAGGTTCGGCAGGCTGCCGTCTGGGGCGGGGAGCAGCACCTTGATGCGCTGATCCGGGGCCAGGGTACGCATCTGCCCGACCTCCGGGCCGCTGAAGACGAAGCGGGTCAGCGCGGGGCTGAGGGCGATGCGCCGCTCCAGGCGTACGTCGAAGATGCGATAGGCGCTGGGCGGGGCGAACCCGACGCGGCGAGCCAGGTTGCGGACTGCATTGGCGATGGACATGGGAAAACCCCCGATGGCGATGGTGTTCTTCAGGGGACGAGGCGCCCATGCATGGATTTAGCCGGCTAATTCCAGCCTCCACTCGTTCGTATTGCTGGTTATGACGCGAACCGGCTTCACGCCCCACGAATACGGATGACACGAGATGAATGCACAACAGTCCCTGATGCTGGCCCGTCGTTTTATCGAGCTGCCGCTGGAGAAACGCCGGCTGTTTCTCGAGGGCCTGCGCGAGGAGGGCGTCGATTTTTCCCTGCTGCCGATCCCGGCCGCAGTGGCAACCGAGGATCGCGACGCGCCGTCCTACGCTCAGCGACGCATGTGGTTTCTCTGGCAGCTGGAGCCGCAGAGTGGCGCCTATAACCTGCCGTGTGCGGTACGCCTGCGCGGCGCGCTGGACGAGGCGGCGCTGCAACGTGCCTTCGCCGATCTGGTGGTACGCCATGAAACCCTGCGTACGGTATTTCGCCGTCGGGATGACGACAGCCTGTACCTGGCGCCGTGGGTGGACGAGGTGCGGATCGAGCGGGAGGAACTGAGTGCGCTGGAGGTAACGCTGCGCGAGGCGCGTGTGCGCGAAGAGGCCGAGCGGCAGTCGTGGCTGCCGTTCGACCTGGAGCAGGGGCCGTTGCTGCGCATTCGCCTGCTGCGCCTGGCCGACGATGAGCATGTGCTGCTGCTGACCTTGCACCATATCGTCGCCGATGGCTGGTCGATGAATCTGCTGGTCGACGAGCTGGCCCGTCTGTATGACGGCCATGCCCTGGGTACTGCGGTGGCATTGCCGGCATTGCCGATCCAGTACGCCGACTATGCCCTCTGGCAACGCCGCTGGCTGGAAGCCGGCGAGCAGGAGCGGCAACTGGATTACTGGCGCGCACACCTGGGCGAGGAGCACACGCCGCTGGACTTGCCGACCGACCGTCCCCGTCCGGCAGTGGCCAGCCATCGCGGCACGCGCCATGAGTTCGCCATCGATACCGAGCTGGCCGAGGGGCTGCGTGCCCTGGCCAGGGCACATGGCATCAGCCTGTTCATGTTGCTGCTCGGCGCTTTCGGCATCCTCTTGCAACGTTACAGCGGGCAGGCGGATATCCGTATCGGCGTGCCCATTGCCAACCGTACGCGCAGCGAAACCGAGGGGCTGATCGGGTTCTTCGTCAATACCCAGGTGCTGCGCCTGCGCCTTGAGGGGCAACTGGGTCTGGATGAGTACCTGCAACGCATCCGTGAAATCACGCTGGGCGCGCAGGATCACCAGGAGTTGCCGTTCGAGCGTCTGGTCGAGGCCTTCAATCTGGAGCGCAGCCTGAGCCACAACCCGCTGTTCCAGGTGATGTACAACCACCAGCCGCAGGTGGCCGATATCACCGCATTGCAGACGGAGGCGGGGCTCACCTTCAGCCAGATCGACTGGCGCAGCCGCACCACTCAGTTCGACCTCACCCTGGACACCTACGAGCGTGGCGGCAAGCTACAGGCCGCGCTGACTTATGCCGACGACCTGTTCGATGCCGGCACCATCGAGCGCATGGCGCGCCACCTGGGCAACCTGTGGCGCGCCATGCTCGGCGCGCCGCATGCGCGCATTGCCGAACTGTCGATGCTGGACGAGGACGAGCGTCTGCGTATCGTCCGCGACTGGAACGCCACCGCCGTGACGTATCCGCTGGATTGCCCGGTGCATCGCCTGATCGAGGCGCAGGTTGCGCGCAACCCGCAGGCGCCGGCACTGTTGTTTGCCGACACGACGCTCGATTACGCGCAGCTCAACGCACGCGCCAACCGCCTGGCGCACAAGCTGATCGAACTGGGCGTAGGGCCCGACGTGCTGGTGGGCATCGCGGTGGAACGCTCCATCGAGATGGTCGTGGGCCTGCTGGCGATTCTCAAGGCTGGCGGTGCCTACGTGCCGCTGGATCCGGAGTACCCGGCCGAGCGCCTGGCCTACATGCTCGACGACAGTGGCGTGCGTCTGCTGCTGAGCCAGTCGCACCTGCACCTGCCGCTGGCCGACGGCGTACAACGCATCGACCTGGATCAGGATGAGGACTGGCTGGAAGGCCAGGCCGAGAGCGACCCCGAGGTGATCCTGGATGGCGAGAACCTCGCCTACGTGATCTACACCTCCGGCTCCACGGGCAAACCCAAGGGCGCCGGCAACCGTCACGCGGCCCTGACCAATCGATTGTGCTGGATGCAGCAGGCCTATGGGCTGGACGCCAGCGATACGCTGTTGCAGAAGACACCGTTCAGCTTCGACGTGTCGGTGTGGGAGTTCTTCTGGCCGCTGATGACCGGTGCACGCCTGGTAGTCGCGGCGCCGGGCGATCACCGCGATCCGGCGAAGCTGGTCGAGCTGATCGAGCGCGCAGGCGTGACCACGCTGCACTTCGTGCCTTCGATGCTGCAGGCCTTCCTGCAGGACGAGCAGGTGGCCACCTGCGCCAGCCTGAAACGCATCGTCTGCAGCGGTGAAGCGCTGCCGGCCGATGCCCAGCAGCAGGTGTTCGCCAGGCTGCCGCAGGCGAGCCTGTACAACCTCTACGGGCCGACCGAGGCGGCCATCGACGTCACCCACTGGACGTGTGTGGAAGAGGGCAGGGATGCGGTGCCGATAGGCAGGCCCATCGCCAACCTGGCCTGCCACATCCTCGACGCCGACCTGCAGCCGGTACCGGCTGGTGTGCTGGGCGAGCTGTACCTGGCCGGCGAGGGGCTGGCGCGGGGTTACCACCTGCGGCCATCACTGACCGCCGAGCGCTTCGTCGCCAGCCCGTTCGCAGCCGGCGAGCGCCTGTACCGTACCGGCGATCTGGCACGCTATCGCGTCGATGGGGTGATCGAGTACGCCGGGCGTATCGATCATCAGGTCAAGCTGCGTGGCCTGCGTATCGAGCTGGGTGAAATCGAGGCGCGCCTGCTCGAACACGCGTGGGTGCGCGAGGCGGCGGTGCTGGCCATCGACGGCAGGCAACTGGTGGGCTATGTGGTGCTGGCCGGCGCAGCCGATGACTGGCGCGACGTGCTGGCCCGGCATCTGGGGCAGAGCCTGCCCGACTACATGGTGCCGACGCAGTGGGTCAGTCTGGAACGCATGCCCCTGAGCCCCAACGGCAAGCTGGAGCGCAAGGCGCTGCCCAGGCCCGATGCCGGTACGGCGCATAGCGGGCATGCCGCGCCGCAGAACGAAATCGAGCAACGCATCGCGGCCATCTGGCAAGACGTGCTGGGGCGTGAGTGCATCGGACGCGACGACAACTTCTTCGAACTGGGCGGCGACTCCATCGTCTCCATCCAGGTGGTCAGCCGCGCTCGTGCCGCAGGCATCCGCTTCACGCCCAGGGATCTGTTCCGCCACCAGACGGTGTGCAGCCTGGCCGCCGTGGCCGAGGTGGGCGGCGAAACCCGCGCCGATCAGGGAGCGGTCAGCGGTGACGTGGTGTTGACCCCGGTGCAGCGCTGGTTCTTCGAGCAGGACATTACCCGCCCCGAGCATTGGAATCAGGCGTTGCTGCTCGAACCCCGTGCGCCGTTGCAGGCCGCTCGGCTGGAGGCTGCGGTAGCACGGCTGATCGAACAGCACGATGCCCTGCGTCTGCGCTTCGAGGCCAGTGCGCAAGGCTGGCAGCAGGTGCATGCCGCGCTGCCCGTGCAGCCTCCGGTCTGGCATCGCCAGGCCGATGGCGACGAGGCCCTGGAGCGTCTTTGCGACGAGGCGCAGCGCAGCCTGGATCTGGCCGAGGGGCCGCTGCTGCGGGTCATGCTGGTGGACATGGCCGATGGTTCGCAGCGTCTGCTGCTGGCGGTTCATCACCTGGTGGTCGATGGCGTGTCCTGGCGCATCCTGCTCGAAGACCTGCAGAGCCTGCTGAGACAGGCGGAAACCGGCGCAGCCTTTGCCTTGCCGGCCAAGACCAGTTCCTACCAGGCCTGGGCCGAACGCTTGCAGGGCCATGCCGGCGCCAGTGCTCTGGCTGGCGAGCTGGACTACTGGCGCCAGGCCCTGAGCGGCGCGCCGGCTGATCTGCCCTGCGACAACCCCGAGGGCGGCCTGAGCAACGCGCAGGAACGGAAGGTCACGCTGACCCTCGATGCCGAATCGACCCGGCACCTGTTGCAGGCGGCGCCCGGCGCCTATCGCACCCAGGTGGGCGATCTGTTGCTGACCGCGCTGGCGCGTGTCGTCACGCGCTGGAGTGGTGTCGAGTCGGCGCTGATCCAGCTGGAGGGGCATGGCCGCGAAGAGCTGTTCGATGGCATCGATCTGACCCGCACCGTTGGCTGGTTCACCAGCCTGTTCCCGGTCAGGCTGACGCCGCAGAGCGATCTGCCCGGCTCGATCAAGGCGATCAAGGAACAGTTGCGAGCAGTGCCGAACAAGGGGCTGGGTTTCGGCGTGCTGCGCTACCTGGGCGATGCCGATGTCCGCGCCGAACTGGCGGCACTGCCGCAGCCGCGCATCACCTTCAACTACCTGGGGCAGTTCGATGGCCAGTTCGACCAGCAGGCGCTGTTCGTTCCTGCCGCGCAATCCCCCGGTCGTGCCCAGGACGAGCAGGCGCCGCTGGCCAACTGGCTGAGCATCGAGGGGCAGGTGTACGGCGGCCAGCTCAGCCTGCAATGGACGTTCAGCCACGAGCGGCACGACGAGGCGAGCATCCGTCGACTGGTCGAGGATTACCGTCAGGAGCTGGCCGCGCTGATCGCTCACTGCGTGCAGAACGACGGCGTCGGTGCCACGCCTTCGGACTTTCCCCTGGCGTCGTTGCGCCAGGAGCAACTGGATCGCCTGCCCCTGGCGCGGATCGAGGACATCTATCCGTTGTCGCCGATGCAGCACGGCATGCTGTTCCACTCGCTCTACGAGCAGGCGAGCGGGCATTACGTGAACCAGTTGCGGGTCGATATCACCGGGCTCGATCCGGTGCGCTTTCGAGAGGCCTGGCAGGCCGTCCTGGATCGCTACGAGATACTGCGAGCCAGCTACCTGTGGCAGGGCGATCTGGAGCAGCCCGTGCAACTGATCCACAGGCACGTCGTGCTGCCGCTCGACGTGCATGACTGGCGGCTGCGCGAAGACAGCCTCGACGAGCTGGCCGAGCTCGAGCGCCAGCGCGGCTTCGAACTCGACACGGCGCCGCTGTTGCGCCTGGTGCTGATTCGTACGGATGAAGATCGGCATCACCTGATCTACACCCATCATCACATCCTGCTCGATGGCTGGAGCCAGGCGCAGCTGCTGGGCGAGGTATTCGGTCGTTGCGCGGGCGTGCGCATGGAAGCGCCAGTCGGACGTTATCGCGACTACATTGCCTGGCTGCACGTGCAGGATCGAGCGGCCAGCGAGGCCTTCTGGCATGAACAACTGGCCCCTCTGACGGCCCCGACCCTGCTGGCCCAGGCCAGCGCCGGGCAGCGCGAGCCGCTGGGCAGGGCTCGGCAGCAGAACCCACTGAGCCGCGAACGCACTGCGCGGCTGAAGGCATTCGCGCAGAAACACGCGGTGACGCTCAATACGCTGGTTCAGGCCGCCTGGTCGCTGTTGTTGCAGCGCTACACCGGACAGGAGGCCGTGGCTTTCGGCTCGACCGTCTCCGGGCGTCCGGTGGAGCTGGTCGGGATCGAGCGGCAGGTCGGCCTGTTCATCAACACCCTGCCGGTCATCTCCGTGCCACAACCCGGAATGCGCGTGGTGGACTGGTTGCAGGCGGTGCAGGCGCGCAGCCTGGCGTTGCGTGAGCAGGAGCACACGCCGCTGTTCGAGATCCAGCGCTGGGCCGGTTTCGGTGAGGCGCTGTTCGACACGCTGCTGGTGTTCGAGAACTATCCCGTGGCCGAGGCGCTGGAGAAGGGCGCACCGGGCGGTCTGGGCTTCGGGCCGGTCGACACGCATGAGCAGACCAACTACCCGCTGACCGTGGCGTTGGGGGGCAACGACAGCCTGACGCTGCAATACAGCTACGACCGTCAGGTATTTTCCGACGCCTGGATCAGCCGCCTGGATCGGCATCTGCTGAATCTGCTCGAAGGTTTCGTCGATGGCGCGCAGCAACGCCTGGTCGATCTGGAACTTCTGGATGACGAGGAGCGGACGCAGCTCGAGGCGTTGTGGAATCGCCGCGATTCAGGCTTCCCGTCCTCGCCGCTGATTCACCAGCGCGTGGCTGAGCGAGCCCGTCTGGCGCCTGATGCGCCAGCTATCGTGTTCGATGATCGACTGCTGACCTTCGCCGAGCTGGACAGCCAGGCCAACCGCCTGGCTCATGCGCTGATCGCCCGGGGCGTGGGCCCGGAAGTGCGAGTGGCAATCGCCATGCCGCGCAGTGCGCAGATCATGGTGGCGTTTCTGGCCGTGCTGAAGGCGGGTGGCGCCTATGTGCCGCTGGACATCGAATATCCGCAGGAGCGGCTGCTGTACATGATGCAGGACAGCCGGGCACACCTGCTGCTGACCCAGAGCCATCTGCTGGAGCGATTGCCGCTTCCCGAGGGGTTGTCCTGCCTGTCGATGGACAGGCAGGAGCAATGGTGCGATTTCCCGGCGAGCGATCCGCAGGTGGCCCTGGATGGCGACAACCTGGCTTACGTGATCTACACCTCCGGATCGACAGGGTTGCCGAAAGGCGTCGCGGTGTCCCATGGGCCGTTGATCGCCCATATCGTGGCCACTGGCGAACGCTACGAAATGACTCCGGACGACTGCGAGCTGCACTTCATGTCGTTCGCCTTCGACGGCTCGCATGAGGGCTGGATGCATCCGCTGATCAACGGGGCGCGGGTGCTGATCCGTGACGACAGCCTCTGGCTGCCGGAGCGAACCTATGCCGAGATGCACCGCCATGGCGTCACGGTCGGGGTCTTTCCTCCGGTCTATCTGCAGCAACTGGCCGAGCATGCCGAGCGCCATGGCAACCCGCCACGGGTGCGGCTCTATTGCTTCGGCGGGGATGCCGTGGCGCAGGCCAGCTATGACCTGGCCTGGCGTGCGCTGAAACCCCAGTACCTGTTCAACGGCTACGGCCCGACCGAGACCGTCGTCACCCCCCTGCTGTGGAAGGCGCGCCGCGCCGACGCCTGTGGCGCCGCCTACATGCCCATCGGCACGCTGCTGGGCAATCGCAGCGGTTACATCCTCGATGCCCATCTCAACCCGCTGCCTGTCGGCGTCGCGGGGGAGTTGTACCTCGGCGGGGAGGGTGTGGCACGAGGCTATCTCGATCGGCCGGCACTGACTGCCGAGCGCTTCGTGCCGGATCCGTTCGGTGTGCCTGGCAGCCGCCTGTACCGCAGTGGCGACCTGACCCGTGGGCGCAGCGACGGCGTCGTGGATTACCTGGGGCGTGTGGATCATCAGGTGAAGATTCGCGGCTTTCGTATCGAGCTGGGCGAGATCGAAGCCCGGCTGCGTGAGCAGGAAGCCGTGCGCGATGCGGTGGTGGTGGCTCATTCGGGGCTGACCGGGCCGCAACTGGTGGGCTATGTGGTGCTCGCCGAGGGGGTGGTGGCCGAGCCGGACAACGTCCGGCGAGACGCATTGAAAACGGCGCTGCGTGCCTGTCTGCCGCAATACATGGTGCCGGCGCATCTGCTGTTCCTGCCGGTGTTGCCTCTGACGCCGAACGGCAAGCTCGATCGCAAGGCCTTGCCCCAGCCGGAGCCAGGCGACTTGCAGCAGGGCTACGTGGCGCCGCGCAGTGAGCTGGAACGGCAGTTGGCGAGCATCTGGCAGCAGGTATTGAAGCTGCCGCGAATCGGGCTGAAGGACAACTTCTTCGACCTGGGCGGTCACTCGCTGCTGGCCACACGCGTCACGGCCTGGGTGCAGGAGGAACTGGGCGTGAATCTGCCGCTGGCGCTGATGTTCCAGAGCGTTTCCCTGGAGGCCTATGCGGCTTGCGTTGCGGATTACGTGCCCAGTAGCGATGCCGATTTCGACGAACTTCGCGATTTGATGAACGAGCTTGAGGAAGCGTGAGATGCAGCCCGACAAGAACATGGACCTGTCCCGGCGCTTCGTGCGCCTGCCCCTGGAGCAGCGCAGGCTCTTCTTTCAGAAACTGGTCGCGAAGAACATCAGCCTGTCGCAGCTGCCGATTCCGGTCTGCCGTCAGGATGCGGCAGTACTGCCGCTGTCCTATGCACAGCAGCGCCAGTGGTTTCTCTGGCAGATGGCGCCTGAGAGCTCGGCTTACCACATCCCGGCGGTGCTCAGGCTGAGGGGCCGGCTGGACATCGACGTCCTGCAGCGCAGCTTCGAGGCGCTGATCGCCCGCCACGAAACGCTGCGCACCTGTTTTCGTCAGGAGCAGGGTCAGGCCGTTCAGATGATCCACGCCGAGATGCCGTTCGAACTGTCTCGCGAATCTCTCGGTGACAGCCGCGAGGCGGTGCTTCAGAGGCGCATCGAGGAAGAAATCCACACCCTGTTCGATCTCCAGCACGGGCCGCTGCTCCGCGCCAGATTGCTGCACCTGGCCGAGGACGAGCACGTGCTGGTGCTCACGCTGCACCACATCATCGCCGACGGTTGGTCCATGGGGCGCATGGTCGACGAACTGGTGCGTCTGTACGCGGCCAGCAGCGAGGGGCGCGAGGCGAACCTGGCGGCGTTGCCCATTCAGTATGCCGACTATGCCTTGTGGCAGCGCTGCTGCATGGAGGCGGGGGAGCGTGAGCGCCAACTGGAGTACTGGTGCGGCCTGCTCGATGGCGGGCAGCCGCCGCTGGAGCTGCCTGGCGACCGCTCACGCCCTGCGGTGCAGAGCTATCGTGGGGGCGAAGTGGGGATTACGCTTTCCGAGGCGCTGACGCGCAACCTGCGCGAACTGGCCAGAAGCCGCGGCGTGACGCTTTTCATGCTGCTGCTGGCGGCATTCCAGAGCCTGTTGCACCGTCATTCGGGGCAGGCGGAGATTCGCGTGGGCGTTCCGGTCGCCAACCGCTTGCGCAGGGAAACCGAGGGGCTGATCGGGTTCTTCGTCAACACGCAGGTGCTCAAGGCGGACTTCGAGCTGAACACCCGCTTCGACGACCTGCTGAGTCAGGTGAAGCAGCGGGCGCTGGAGGCTCAGGCCTACCAGGATCTGCCTTTCGAGCAACTGGTCGAGGAGCTCCAGCCGGAGCGTGATCTGAGCCACAGTCCGCTGTTTCAGGTGATGTACAACCACCAGAGCGAGAGTCGGGGCAGTGTCCTGTCGCTGCCGGGGCTGCTCGTCGAAAACCTGCCCCGCGAAACCCGCACGGCTCAGTTCGACCTGACCCTGGATACCTTCGAGTCCGAGCAGGGGCTGCGTGCCTCGCTCACCTACGCCAGCGATCTCTTCGAGCGCTCCACCGCGCAGCGGCTGGCTGACCATTGGCGAAACCTGCTGGAGGCCATCTGCGCGAACCCGCAGCAGCGTATCGCCGAGCTGCCGATCCTGGACATGGCCGAGTGGCGCCAGGTTGTTCACGCGTGGAACGACACCGCCGCGCCGTACCCTCAGGGCTGTCTGCACGAACTCTTCCAGCAGCAGGTGGCGAGAACGCCGCAGGCGCTGGCCTTGATCGATGGCGAGCGGGAATACAGCTATGGCGAGTTGAATCAGCGCGCCAATCGCCTCGCACACAAGCTGCGCGAGCTCGGTGTGGGGCCGGATGTCCTGGTCGGCATCGCCATGCAACGGCAACGGGACATGCTGGTGGGGTTGCTGGCCATTCTCAAGGCAGGCGGTGCCTATGTGCCGCTGGATCCCGAGTACCCACGCGAGCGTCAGGCCTACATGCTGCAAGACAGTCGCGCCTGCCTGCTGCTGACCCAGAGCGCCCTGCTCGAGCAACTCCCCGAGGGGGGCGAGGCGCAGGTGCTGGCTGTCGATGATCTGGCCCTGGACGCCTATCCGGAGCATGACCTCGACCCATCCAGCACGCCGGACAACCTGGCGTACTGCATCTACACCTCGGGATCGACCGGCAAACCCAAGGGCGTGATGATCGAGCATCGCAATGCGGCCGCTCTGATCGGCTGGTCCCGTTCGGTATACAGTCAGGACGATCTGCAGGGTGTGCTGGCCTCCACCTCGATCTGCTTCGACCTCTCGGTCTGGGAGTTTTTCGTCACCCTGTCCAGCGGCGGCTTCGTGATACTGGCCGACAACGCGCTGGCGCTGCCCGAACTGGTGGCGCGCCAGCAGGTACGCCTGATCAACACGGTGCCCTCTGCCATCCGCATGCTCTGCGAGGCGGGGCAGATTCCCGAGTCCGTGCGGGTCATCAACCTGGCCGGCGAACCGCTGGCCCAGAGCGTGGTGGAGAGCCTCTACGGGTTGGGGCACGTCGAGCGGGTCTACGACCTCTACGGCCCCTCCGAGGACACCACCTATTCCACCTACACCCTGCGAGCCCCGGGCGGTAGCGCCAACATTGGCCGGCCCCTGTCCAACAGTGGCGTGCACCTGATCGACGCCACTGGCGAAGCCACGGGTATCGGCAAGGGTGGTGAGTTGTGCATGGTCGGTGCGGGGTTGGCCCGTGGCTACCTGAACCGCCCGGCATTGACGGCAGAGAAGTTCCTGCCGGATCCCTTCTCCGAACGGCAGGGGGGACGGCTCTACCGTACCGGAGATCTGGCTCGCTATCGCCCGGACGGGGTGATCGAGTACCTGGGGCGTATCGACCATCAGGTGAAGATACGCGGCTTTCGCATCGAGCTCGGTGAGATCGAGGCGCGCCTGCTGGAGCAGGATGCGGTACAGGAGGCCGTGGTTCTGGCCCGCGAAGGGGCCAACGGCAAGCAACTGGTGGGTTACGTGGTGCCGGCCGAGGACATCGAGCCGCAGCGTCAGCGTGAGCTGCACGAAGCGCTCCGGGCCGCGCTGAAGGAAACGCTGCCGGACTACATGGTGCCGACCTATCTGCTGTTCCTCGCCGCACTGCCGCTGACTCCCAACGGCAAGCTGGACCGCAAGAGCCTGCCGCAGCCGGACATCACCGAGTTGCAGCAGGGCCATGTGGCGCCGCGCAACGAACTGGAGCGACAACTGGCTTCGATCTGGCAAGAGGTTCTGAAGTGCCCGAGCGTGGGGGTGACGGACAACTTCTTCGAGCTGGGCGGGGATTCCATCGTCTCCCTGCAAGTGGTGAGCCGGGCGCGCCAGGCGGGTATCCAGTTCACCCCCAGGGAGCTGTTCCAGCACCAGACCGTACAGGGCCTGGCCGGCGTGGTGCGCCGTGTCGAGGCGCTGTGCGTCGAGCAGGGCCCGGTTAGCGGAAGCTTGCCGCTGACGCCGATACAGCAGTGGTTCTTCGAGCAGGCGATACCCGAGCGCCAGCACTGGAATCAGTCGATACTGCTGACGCCGCACGCGTCGTTGCAGGTCGAGCCCCTGAGGGCAGCGCTGTCAGCGCTGCTGGTTCATCACGACGCGTTGCGTTCGCGTTTCGCGCAGCATGACGATGGCTGGCGTGCCGAGTTCGCCCGCCCGCAGGAGGACATGGAGCTGTTGTGGCTGCGCGCAGTGCGCGATGCGCAGGAAATGGCGTTCGTCACGAATCAGGCGCAATGCAGCCTGGATCTGCACGACGGGCCGCTGTTGCGCGCCGTGCTGCTGGAACTTCCCGATGCGACCCAGCGACTGCTGCTGGTCATCCATCATCTGGTCGTCGATGGCGTGTCCTGGCGCGTGCTGCTCGACGACCTGCAACGTGCCTATGCGCGAAGCCAGGCGGGGCTTGCGCTGGAGTTGCCGGCCAGAACCAGTTCGTTCAAGGCCTGGGCCGAGCGTATGGCCGTCCATGCCCGGACGCCGGAGCTGGAAGCCGAGCTGCCTTACTGGCAAGCCCAACTGGCGGATGCGAGCGATGAACTGCCGGTGATCGATGCGCAGGGGGGCCGGCAACACAAGCACATGGCCTATGCCATTACCCGGCTGGATCGTGACTGCACCAGGCGCCTCTTGCAGGAAGCGCCGGCGGCATACCGAACCCAGGTCAACGACCTGCTGCTCACGGCCCTGGCACGGGTCATCTGTCGCTGGAGCGGCCAGGCGCACATGCTGGTTCGTCTCGAAGGTCATGGCCGGGAAGCGTTGTTCGACGACATCGACCTGACCCGAACCGTCGGCTGGTTCACCAGCATGTATCCGCTGCGGCTCGCGCCTCAGGCCGAACTGGCGGACTCCATCAAGGCGATCAAGGAACAGCTGCGTGCGGTGCCCGGCAAGGGGATCGGCTATGGCCTGCTGCGCTACCTGGGTTCCATGGAGGCGAAGCGGGTGCTTGAAGGCCTGCCGATGGGCGCTATCGTCTTCAACTACCTGGGCCAGTTCGACCAGAGCTTCGATGCCGAGGGTGCGCTGTTCGTCCCCTCGAAGGAGAGCAGCGGCGCCGGCCTGGATGAAAACGCGCCAATGGATGGTCTGCTCAACCTCAATGGGCGCGTATTCGAGGGTGAGTTGAGCCTGGACTGGGGCTTCAGTCGCGAGCTGTTCGACGCACGCACCATCGAGCGCCTCGCCAGTGAGTATGCCGAGGAGCTTCGCGCGCTGGTCGAGCACTGCTGCGAGCCGGGGCGTCGCGGCCTGACGCCGTCCGACGTGCCGTTGGCGCGCCTGACCCAGAGCCAGCTGGATCGTTTGCCGATACCGGCGGCGCAGGTCGCCGACATCTACCCGCTGTCACCCATGCAGCAGGGCATGTTGTTCCACAGCCTGTACGAGCAAGAGGGCGGCGACTACGTCAATCAGATGCGTGTGGACGTCGAGGGCCTGGACGTCGATCGCTTCCGCTGTGCCTGGCAGGACGCCGTCGATGCGCACGATGTACTGCGTGCCGCGTTCTTCAGCGACCTTGCGCAACCCTTGCAGATCATTCGCCGGCAGATGCCGCTGCCATTCGTGGTGCTGGACTGGCGTGGCCTGGCGGATCTGGAGGAGCGCGTCGACGGCTGGGCCGATAGCGACCGGGCGCGGGGCTTCGACCTGGCTGGCGAGCCGTTGCTGCGTCTGGCCGTGATCCGCACGGGGGAGCGTCGCCATCACCTGATCTATACCTGCCACCACATCCTGCTCGATGGCTGGAGCAACTCGCGTTTGCTCGGCGAGGTGTTGCAGCGTTACGCCGCCGTGCCCGTCGAGCGTCCGAGCGGAACCTACCGCGATTACATCGACTGGTTGCAACGGCAGAACCCGCAGGCCCGAGAGGCGTTCTGGACTGCCCAGCTGGCAGAGCTCGATGCCCCGACGCGGCTGACCCATGCGCTACGACCGGGGCTGGTGACGGGGCAGACGGGGCATGCCCGGTACAGTCAGGTATTCGACCCGGCTCTCACGCGCCGCCTCGGCGAGTTCGCCCGTGGCTTGCGGGTGACGGTCAATACCCTGGTGCAGGCTGCCTGGCTGTTGCTGCTGCGACGCTATACCGGGCAGGAAACCCTGTGCTTCGGCGCCACGGTCGCCGGGCGTCCCCCCGAGCTGGCCGGGGTCGAAGAGCAGGTCGGTCTGTTCATCAACACCCTGCCCGTGATCGGCAGCCCGCGAGCGCAGCAGACGGTGGCCGAGTGGGTCGCCCAGGTGCAGGCACACAACCTGGCCCTGCGCGAGTACGAGCATACCCCCTGTACGAGGTGCAACGCTGGGCGCGGCTCGGCAACGAGTCGCTGTTCGACAGCCTGCTGGTGTTCGAGAACTACCCGGTTGCCGAGGCCTTGCAGCAGGGCGCTCCGGCCGGGCTGCGCTTCGGCGAGGTGGGCAACTACGAACAGACCAACTACCCACTGGCGCTCGCCGTGCTGCTGGGGGCCCGGCTGGAAGTGCACTACAGCTACGACCGTCAGCATTTCGACGAGGAACGTATTCACCAGGTAGCCGAACATTTCGGCAATCTGCTCGTGTCGCTCTGCGAGCGTCCGCAGGCGCGCCTGGCTGAACTGGAGATGCTGGCCCAGGCGGAGCAGGCGCAGATTCTGCAACGCTGGGATCAGACCGCAGTGCATTATCCGAGTGACCGTTTCGTGCATCAGCGGGTGGCAGAGCGTGCGGCGCAGACACCGGATGCCGTGGCCGTCATCTTCGCCGACCAGACGCTGAGTTACGGCGAACTGGATACCCAGGCCAACCGGCTGGCGCACCGTCTGATCGAGCTGGGGGTGGGGCCCGAGGTGCGGGTGGCCATCGCCATGCGCCGCTGCGCGGAGATCATGGTGGCGTTCCTGGCGGTTATGAAGGCTGGTGGTGCTTATGTGCCGCTGGACGTGGCGTACCCGCGTGAGCGTCTGCTGTACATGATGAAGGACTGCTCGGCGGCTCTGGTGTTGACCCAGCAAGACCTCCTGGATCAGCTGCCGCTGCCCGAGGGGGTACCGGTTCTGGCGGTCGAGCGCAACGAACAATGGCAGGATCGACCGGCCACGGCGCCGGTCGTGGCCCTGCATGGCGACAACCTGGCGTACGTCATCTACACCTCGGGTACCACCGGCCTGCCCAAGGGCGTGGCGGTGTCCCACGGGCCGCTGGTGTCGCATATCCAGGCCACGGGCGAGCGCTACGAGACGAGCGCCGATGACTGCGAGTTGCACTTCATGTCCTTCGCCTTCGACGGCGCTCATGAAGGCTGGATGCATCCGCTGATCAACGGTGCACGGGTGCTGATCCGTGACGACAGCCTGTGGCTGCCGGAGCAGACCTACGCGCAGATGCACCGGCACCGGGTCACGCTGGCCGTGTTCCCGCCGGTGTACCTGCAACAACTGGCCGAATATGCCGAGCAGGACGGCAACCCGCCGCCGACGCGGGTGTACTGCTTCGGTGGCGATGCGGTGCCACAGGCGAGTTATGACCTGGCCTGGCGGGCCTTGCGCCCGCACTACCTGTTCAACGGTTATGGCCCTACCGAGACGGTGGTGACCCCCCTGCTGTGGAAGGCCCGCCCGCAAGACCCATGCGGAGCGGCCTATGCGCCCATCGGCACGTTGCTGGGCACGCGACGCGGTTATGTGCTGGACGCCGAGTTGAACCTGCTGCCGGTCGGCCTGGCTGGTGAGCTGTATCTGGGCGGTGAGGGCGTGGCGCGAGGTTACCTCGAACGACCGGCGCTGACTGCCGAGCGCTTCGTGCCGGATCCGTTCGGCATGGGGGAGCGGGTCTACCGCAGTGGCGATCTGACCCGTGCGCGCGCTGATGGCGTGGTCGATTACCTGGGGCGCGTGGATCACCAGGTGAAAATCCGTGGCTTCAGGATCGAGCTTGGGGAAATCGAAGCCCGCCTGCTGGAGCAGCCAGCGGTGCGCGAGGCGGTGGTGCTGGCCCGCGATGGGGCCAGTGGCAAGCAACTGGTGGGGTATGTCGTACCGCACGAGGCCCTGACCGCAGAGCAGCAGCGCGGTTTGCGCGAGTCCTTGAAGACGGCGTTGCAGGCGAGCCTGCCGGAGTACATGGTGCCCGCCCAACTGCTGTTGCTGGAGGCGATGCCGCTGACCCCGAACGGCAAGCTGGATCGCAAGGCGCTGCCGCAGCCCGATGTCGGCGAGATGCGCCAGGACTACGTGGCACCGCGCAGCGAGATGGAGCAGCAACTAGCGCTGATCTGGCAGGACACCCTGCGCTTGCCGCAGGTCGGTCTGAATGACAACTTCTTCGAACTGGGGGGACTCCATCGTTTCGCTGCAACTGGTGAGCAGGGCTCGCCAGAGGGGCATTGGTTTCACCCCCAGGGAGCTGTTCCAGCATCAGACCGTGCAGGAGCTGGCGCGGGTCGCCCGGCGCCTCGAGGAGACGCAGGTGGAGCAGGGGCCGGCCAGCGGGACGATGCCGCTGTTGCCCATCCAGCGCTGGTTCTTCGAACAGGATATTCCCCAACCCCATCACTGGAACCAGTCCGTGCTGCTCGAAGCGCGGGACAAGGTCTGGGATGGCCGTGTGCTGGAGCCGGCGCTGAGGGCGCTGGTCATCCACCACGACGCGCTGCGCCTCGCCTTCGATGGCGACTGTGCGCGTTACCGGGCGGTCGACGATGTGCAGGCGGCCTGGGCTGACGAGAACATCCTCTGGCAGGTCGAACTGGATCGCGTCGAGGCGCTGGAGGCATTGGGCGAGAAGGCGCAGCGCAGTCTCGACATCGCGGCTGGCTCGTTGGTGCGGGCCGTGCTGGTCGATCTGGCCGATGGCAGTCAGCGCCTGTTGCTGGTGATCCACCACCTGGTGGTCGACGGTGTGTCCTGGCGCATTCTGCTCGAAGACCTGGATAACCTTTACCGCCAGCAGGCAGCGGGGCAGCCCCTGTATCTGCCTGGCAGAACCAGCTCGCTGCAGACCTGGGCCTCACGCCTGGTCGAGCATGCCGGCAGCGACACGCTGCGACAGGAGCTGGGCTACTGGCAGACGCTGCTGCGCGATGCCGACCCGACGCTGCCCTGCGACAACCCTGGGGGAACCCAGCGTTTCTGCGATGCCGAGCATGTGCAGATACGGCTCGACGCCGCGATGACGCACAAGTTGCTCCATGTCGCGCCGGCGGCCTATCGCACCCAGATCAACGACCTGCTGCTCAGTGCCCTGGCTCAGGCGGTCTGTCGCTGGAGTGGCAGGGATCACGCCCTGATTCAACTGGAAGGCCATGGCCGCGAAGACCTGTTCGAGGACATCGATCTTTCGCGAACGGTAGGCTGGTTCACCAGTGTCTATCCGCTGCGGCTGGTTCCGGAGGTGGAGCCGGGTCGCAGTCTCATGCAGATCAAGGAGCAATTGCGCGCAGTGCCCGGCAAGGGCATCGGCTTCGGCCTGCTGCGTTATCTGGGAGATGGGGCCTGTCGTGACGCATTGCGGCAACTGCCGCAGCCGCGCATCACCTTCAATTATCTCGGGCAGTTCGACAAACAGGCTGACCAAGACAGCGGCGGCCACGGCTTCTCTGCCGATCGCGCCGGTGCGCAGTTGAGTGAGCAGGCCCCGCTGGGTAACTGGCTGAGCATCAACGGACAGGTGTTCGACGGGGTGCTGAGCCTGGTCTGGACGTTCAGCCGTGAAGTCTTCCAGCGAGACGGCATCGAACGCCTGGCACAGGATTACCGCCGCAAGCTGGAGAGCCTGATCGAGCACTGTTGCGAGCCCGGTGTGGGCGCTCTGACGCCTGCCGACGTGCCCCTCGCCGCGCTGACTCAGGCGCAGCTGGATGCGTTGGCCCTGGACTCGGCGAACGTCGCAGACCTCTACCCGTTGACGCCGATGCAGCGCGGGATGCTGCCGGAGGCGGTTCATGAGCAGGGTGACTTCATGTGCCAGCACACCCTCGATGTGCGAGGGCTGGAACCCGAGCGCTTCCGCCAGGCCTGGCAGGCCACCCTCGATGCCCATGGCGTGCTGCGTACCGGCTTCATCGCGGCCAGCGAGCAGCGGCCAGCGTTGCAGGTGGTGTACCGCTCGGTCGAGGCCCCCTTTGTCCTGGTGGATGGCCGGGGCCTGACGCCGCTCGAGGTGGAGGATCGGCTTGTGCAGGATCGCCTCACGCCCTTCGCCATGGAGCAGGCGCCCTTGCTGCGCCTGCTGCTCGTGCGCCTCGCCGAGGATCAATACCGTGTCGCCTTGACCAGCCACCATATCCTTCTGGATGGCTGGAGTGCTTCGCGTCTGTACGAAGACATCCTGCGCGCCTACATGGCGGGAGGGCTGGCACCTGTCGCGGGCGGTTTCCGTGACTACCTGGCCTGGCTGGGCGGCGTGGATACCCAGGCCGACCAGCGTTTCTGGCATCAGGCGCTGGCCCGCCTGGATGCCCCCAGCCTGCTGGCGCCGGCTGGAGGGCAGAGAGCCTGTGGCCATGGCCATCTGTTCTTCGCCCTGAGCCAGGCGCGCAGCACCGCGCTGGGTGAGTTTGCCCGGCAGCAACGCGTCACGGTCAACACCCTGGTGCAGGCCGCCTGGCTGCTGGTGCTGAGCCGTCGTCTGCGGCGGCAGACGGTGGCCTGCGGGGTGACGCTTTCGGGGCGGCCTGCGGAGCTGCCAGGGATCGAGCGGCAACTCGGCTTGTACATCAACGATATGCCGCTGGTGGCCACGGTCGATGCCGGCCTGAGCATTGCCGAGTGGTTGCAGCAATTGCAGGCGTTCAATCTGCGCATGCGAGACCACGGTCATGCACCGCTGGACGAATTGCAGCAGTGGCATGGCTCGGCGCTGTTCGACAGCGTGATCGTGTTCGAGAACTATCCGGGAGAATTGCCGTCTGGCCAGCCAGGTGATCGGCCATTGCAGTTCCTGGGCATGAGCCACCACGAACAGTTCAGTACGCCGTTGAGGCTCTATGTCGAGTTGGACACGACATGGGGCTTTCATTTCGATTACCGACTCGATCGTTTCCAGAGTGGCCTTGTCGAATCGCTCGGTGAGGCGCTGCAACGAATGCTCGTCTGCCTGATCGAGACGGCACCAGCCACGCGCCTGGGGGAACTGGAGACGGAGCCGGCCTGAGCCTGTCGTTGCGCGGATCCATACCCCGGTAGGGCTCTCGCTCTACCGGGGTATTTTTTTGCATGACCATGCAGAGGCCGTCGCGAGCCTTGCCAGGCTGCGTGGCCCGCGCCTGGGTTGCGAATCTCTGGAGTGAATCGAGGGCGATCGGTTGGGGAAGGGGAGCAGGGAAAGCAGGAGAGGCTGGAGAGGAGTGTGCGGGGAAGGGGTAGAAAGGGCAGACGACGGGGGCGATGCCCCCGTCGTTCACAGGCTCAGAACTTGTAGGTCAGGCTGGCCAGCAGGTTTCTGGGCGCGCCCCAGATGCCTTGGCCGTACCAGTTCACCGCTGTCTGGTACTTCTTGTCGAACAGGTTGTTGACGTTCAACTGGCCCGAGATTTCGGGGGTGAAGTCATAGCGCGCCATCAGGCTGGCGAGCAGGTAGTCGGATTGTTCCTGACGTTGTTTCTGCGGGCCCACGCCTTCGTAGTAGATACGGCTCTGCCAGTTGGCGCCGCCGCCCACGGTCAGCTGGTTCCAGTCGCCGGGCAGGCGGTAGGTGGTGAACAGACGTACCATTTCGCGTGGCAGTTGGGTGTTGAAGTCCTTGTCCTTGGCGTCCTTGGCGCTGTAGTGGGTCGCGAAGAAGAAGGCGTTCCAGTTATCGGTCAATGCGCCGGACAGCTCGAACTCGACACCCTTGGACGTGGCACCGCTGGTGGCGCGATAGGCCTCTGTGGTGGTGCCGGGGACGAGGTAGCCCGTATCGGCCTGGCCCAGGTTGTCCTGAACGATCTTGAAGACGGCCAGCGAGGCGTTCAGCCTCTTGTCGAGGAACTCACCCTTGATCCCCGTCTCGTAGGCATCGCCCTCGACCGGGTCGAGCCACTTGCCGCTACGGTCGCGCAAGTCCTGGAAGTTGAAGATGCTGGTGTAGCTGGCGTACAGCGAGTAGGTCTGGTTCAGGTCATAGACCAGGCCGGCGTAGGGGATGAATTTCTGATCCTTGTACGCGTACTGGCCCGAAGAGGCCCAGCCGGCGCCTTCACGGTCATAGCGGGTGAAACGTCCGCCGAGAATCAGCTTCAGCGGGTCGGCCAGGGACAGGCGTACGGCGGTGTAGCCGGCGTTCTGCCGGGTGTGGTTGCGTTCGGAAAGCGTGGTGGTCGCATAGTTCCACACGGGCTCCGGAGCATGGCCGAAGTCGTCCACGTCGAGTGGCGAGCTCCAGGGCGTGCTGGTGCCGACCCGGTAGAATTTGTACTCATGATCGAAGCGGCTGAAGCCCACCACGGCCTCGTGCGTGCGACCAAACAGCTGGAAGGGGCCAGACACCCGGGCATCTAAACTGTCCTGTTCCCGGTGGCCCGGGAAGCGGGCCCTGGAAGGCGTCAGGCTGACCAGGTTGGTATTCACGTCGGGCACGCCCCACATGAACAGGCGTGCGTTGTCGACTTCGCTGCGGCTGTGCATCAGACGCAGTTCCGCTTTCCAGTCGTTGTCAAAATGATGATCGAGGTTGACGAAGACGTTCCTGACTTCGATTTCCTCCATATTCCACTTGGGGGCGACGGTGAACGAACGGCCATAATCGGTCTTCGAGCCGTCGCTGTACCAAAGGGGGACGCCGCCGTAGGTCAGCCCTTCGGCATCGGATTTATGGTAGCTGGCCCCCACGCTCAGGGTCGTGGCCTCGGTCAGGTCGAAGTCCAGTACGCCATAGAGCGTCTGGTTCTCGCGGGAGTAGCGGTCGAAGAAGGCTTTCTTGTCCTGGTAGGCGCCGACCAGGCGGCCACGGATGGCACCATCCGCGCTCAGCGGGCCGGACAGGTCCAGCGTGCTGCGATAGTTGTCCCAGGTGCCGGCACTCACCTGCGCCTCGCCACGAAACACCTTGCTGTCGGCGCGCTTGCGCACCAGGTTGATCGACGCGGAAGGCTCACCCGCGCCGGTGAGCAGGCCGGTGGCGCCGCGCACGACCTCGACGCGGTCATAGATGACGGTGTCCAGCTCCGACTCGCCCGCAGAGTAGTTGCTCTTGTAGTAGGTGGAGGTGCCGTCGTACTGGATATCGGCGATGGAGAAGCCGCGCGAGGTGAAGGTGATGCGCTCGCTGTCCAGTTGCGGGGTGGCGATACCGGCTGCGTTGGCCAGTACGTCGCCTACCGTGCGCATGTTCTGATCGTCCATCCGCTGGCGCGTGATCACGCTGACCGACTGGGGCGTTTCGCGGATCGACAGCGGCAGGGCGGTAGCGGCAGCCGTCGTCCCGGTGGTGTAGGAACCGGTGCCTTCGGTGGTGGTGCCCAGCTGGCTGCCCTGGATGGTGATGGAGTCCAGTTCCAGGCTGCTGGTATCGCCAAAGCTGATGGTGGCCGTGTTGCCCTCGATGCGTGGAGTGGCACCAGTGCCGCGCAGCAGCTCGGTGAGTGCCTGGGAAGACGTGCGCTTGCCCTGGATCGCGCTGCTGCGTTTGCCGTCGACGTTCTCGGGGCGGTAGAGCACTTGCAGATTGGCCTGTTGCCCGAAGCTTTGCAGGGCGCTGGAAAGCGACTGTGCCGGGATATCGAAGTCGATATCCTGGGCTTGTACGTAGCCGGCCGACATGGCCAGGGCGATGCTCAGTGCGCTTTTGTTGAAGCAGGAACCCAGCGAGCAGTTGATGAACAACGCTTTGAGACAGGATGGCAGCCGTTTGTTGATTGGCATGTTGGTTCTTCTGTTTTTAGTGAATGAGAATGTTTTGTATTAGTTTGACGTTCATCATCTGAAAACCGGAAAAAAACAGTCGAATATCTTTCGCTCGGGTACGAGAGTCGCCCGTCACGCGGGTTGCAGTTCGGGTTGTGCGACGGTTCGGCCGGCACGCATGTGCACCAGTTGATCCGCGATGTCGAAGTAGCGGTCGTCGTGGGAGATCACGATGATGGTCTTGCCCTGCTGCTTCAGCTCGGGCAGCAACTCGGTGTAGAACACGCGCCTGAAGGCCGGATCCTGGTCAGCGGCCCACTCGTCGAACACCAGCACGGGGCGGTTGTCGAGCCAGGCGTTGATCAGCGCCAGGCGCTTGCGCTGTCCGGTGGACAGGTCGGTGGTGGTGAAACTGCCATTGCGAATGCCGACCTTGTGCGCGATATCCAGTCGCTCCAGGTACTTGATGGCCTGTGCGGGAATTTCCGTGTGGCCCTCGAGCAGCTCGTCGAACAGGTAGTAGTCGGTGAACACGGTGGCGAACAGCTGCCGGTAGTCGTCACGCTGGTGGTCGTCCACCGCCTGGCCGTCCAGCAGTATTTCGCCGCTGCGAGGCGGGTAGAGTCCCAGCAACAGCTTGATCAGCGTGGTCTTGCCGCACCCGTTCTCGCCAACGATGAACAGGATTTCGCCTTGGCGGATGGTCAGATCGATGGGGCCGAGGTGGAAGGACTGGCCGCCCTCGTTCTGCGGATAGTCGTAGCGCACCTGGCGCAGTTCGATGCTCTGCGAGACCCGGCGTGGCGGCCTGGCGGTGCTGTTCAGCAGATCCGGTTCGGCCGAGGTGAAGCGCCCGGACAGCTCGCGGATGCGTTGCAGGGCAATCCTCGCCCGGCTGAGGTTGGGGATGTTGATGATCAACTGCTCCAGCGGCGCTTTCATGTACAGCATGACCAGGACGAAACCACCCAGTACGGTTCTCTCGGCGGCAGGCCAGAGCGCCAGGAAGGCAATGGCCACACCGATGACCGCGAAGAACAGCATCGAGCCGAAGGTCTCGGCGCTGATGAAGATGCCGGCGGAGCGCACGTTGGCCTTGCAGATGGCTTCGGTGGTGCCGTGGATCTGCCGTTGCAGAATGTCGAGGCGCCGTTCGCGCTGGATGCGCAACTCCTTGGCCCCGGCGGAGAGGGCCTGGTAGTGCTTCTGCAACTCGTCTTCTCCGTTGCGAGCGTCCTGCAGGCTGCGCGTACCGCGAAGGTGCGCCAGGTATTGCGCGCCGCTGCCGAGGATCACGGTGCCGAGGGTGATCAGCAGTATCTGCCAGGACAGCAGCGCCAGATAGCTCAGGCAACCGATCGTCACGCTGAAGGCGATCAGCATGGGTGAAACGCTCAGCGCGAATGCGCTGAGCGCGCCCACGTCATTGAGCAGCACGGGGATCAGCCGATGTGCCCGATAGCGTTCCAGCTGTTCGAGGGGCGCGGCGAGAATCCTGGCTGCCAGATCCCGGCGTAGCGTTGCGACGACACGCTGACCGACATAGTTGGTCAGCAGTTTCGAGAGCGTGGAGCACACCAGGGTGGTGACGCAGAGCAGCGCGAAGATCAGCGCGAGATGCAGGTTGGGCCCACCTTCGGTGTTCATCGCGACGTTGATGGTGGCGAGCAGTGCCGTGACGCTGAGGCCGCCGGCGATTCCCAGCAGTACCGAGAGCAGGACATGTGGCCAGAATGGCTTGAGGAGGGTCAGGGTTTCGTTGACGAGACTTTCTGCTGTGCGGGTCATGGGCCTTCTCGGATGCCAGTGCGGAGATGGAGGGGCGGGTTGTCGAACCTGGCCGTTGCCGGCGAGGCGAGAAGACGAGGCCATTGCGCCTGGCCGCGCCGCTACCGGGGCATGGGCCCGGGGCGTGGCGATGGGCCTTGTGCGACAGCTGTCCTCGTTGAGAAACGCAGTGGCGCGGAAGATATTTAGCGTGACCGGGATGATCGGTGGGCTTGCCGATAAATTCGTCCCCGAGTCGTTCGTTGCTCTTAGAACCTGTTCACGGTCTTGCGAGCTAGAGCCTGGCTGGGCAAAAACGCCTGAGAAAGCGCAGTTTGCGAGTTGTAAATGAGCATTTTGACCGGGCTGGCGATCCAGGGCGTTTTTAACGACGCCAAGTCGACGCGCCGCAGATCGTGAACAGGTTCTTGCACGAGACCACGTGTCCGGGAGTCCGAACGATGAATCCGGGCCGTGTGAGTAAACGGGGTGCGCCTCGGCGCACGAAGCCAATCCACTCCCGGAAATGAAGCACATGAAGAAGCGGAAACTCGCCTACGTCTGGTCACTGCGTAATGCCGCGGCCGACAAGGCCGGACAGTTCGTGCCCTACAAGGGCGAAGAGCGTTACATGAAATCCGTGCTGCAATCCCTCGTCGAAGGGTTGAACCAGACGCCGTTGGGCGAGCGCTATGAGCTGGTCGGCGTGATCTACGACGACGACCCTGGTTCGCCACGCGATCAGGACAAGATCAGGGACTATGGTTTTACCTGTGGCGCCGGCCGGCACTGGTTCTATCCGACCGACCTCGCGGTCTGTGGCAGGTCTGTGAACGACCTCCTGCTCAGTGTGCCCTCGACCTATCGTCAGCATGCCCGAGGCAGTCACGAGCACGTGGCGGGCAAACGCGATTTCGAACGTCGCCTGCACGATACGCTGGTGGAGATCGGCGCCGACGTCGTGGTGCTGGACGGGCTGCTGGTGATCCTCGACGAGCTGGTGCGCCCCGGTGCGCCGTTCGCACGCCGGATCATGAACATTCACCCCGGCATCACCCGCGAAGAGTCGCCCTACGAACGCCGAGGGGCTTATGCCACGCTGGATGCGCTGTACGGCGCGCGTGGCGAGAAGGTGGTGGACTGGACGACCCTGGAAAAGGTCTCGGTGGAGCCGCTGTACCGAACCGGGGCTTCGTTCCACTACGTGGACAACGGCATCGACTCAGGGGAGGTGTTCCACGATGTGCTGGGTACCGAGATATCCCCGCAAGACACCATCCTCGAGCTGCGCTGGAACAACTTCAACAACAGCCTGTTCCCTGCTTTGCACCAGGGCCTGACGCTGTTGGCCGAGAAGGCATGACGCCAGCTTGGGAGCATTGAAAAGGCCGGAGCGATGTCCATCGCTCCGGCCTTTTTCGTTGCGTCTCAGAGCTCCCGTGCAACACGGAAGCCGATCCAGTCGCCACGACCCTCCCGGGCGGCGTTGTTGCGGTTGCCCGAGCGGGAGAAGATCGGCGGTTCGCCCCAGTCGTTGCCGCGAATCTGCACCAGTCGGCACTGCTCGTCGTCGATCCAGGCACTGCCATCGACGGGGGCGCCTTCGTAGCTGTCATGCCAGCAATCGGCGACCCACTCGTAGACATTGCCGTGCATGTCGTAGACGCCAAAGGCATTCGGTGGGTAACTGCCCACGGGAGAGCTGTAGGCGTAACCGTCCCTGGGGCCATAGGTATTGGCGTGCTTGCTGATCTGGTACTCGCCTTCCTTGTCGAAGGGGAACGGGAAGGGGCCGGTGGAACCGGCGCGTGCACCGTACTCGCGTTCGGCTTCGCTGAGCATCCGGTAGGGATGACCGGTCTTCTTCGACAGCCATTGGGTGTAGGCCTGAACCTCATGGTAGTCGACACAGACGGCGGGCTGCCGGGGGCCCTGCTCATAGCTCGGCTTGCCGGCTTCGCACCAGCGTCCGGGGCGTTCGTCGCCGCTCTTGATCACCACGCCCGACTGCCTGATGTAGGCGTCGAGTTCGCCAGCCGTCACCTGGTAGCGGCTGATGGCGAAGGGCTTGGCGAAGGTCACGGTACGCTGCGGGCCCTCGTCATGCTGACGGCCCACTTCGTCGGCTGGAGTGCCCATGACGAAGCTGCCGGCAGGCAGCACGACCATCTCCGGGCAGTTTTCGCAGTCCTTGAACACGGTTCCGGGGGCGGGGGGCTTCTGTGCTGCCTGGAGAGGGGAGGCCGCAGCCAGGCAGAGCAATGCGAGGGTTCCAAGGGGGTATCGGCAATGCATCGTGCTTGATCCTTCATCTGGGAAGTGAACGTGGGGCGTGAAGCCGCTGTGGAGGTGGCGTTACTCGGGTCTGGCCAGTGCCTGCACCGATTCCCAGACCCGCAGGAAGTTGCCACCCCACAGCTTGGCGATGTCCTCGTCGGAGTAGCCGCGCTGGATCAGTTCGGCAGTGACGTTGCGTGTGTCGGCGACGTTTTCCCAGCCGATCACGCCGCCACCATCGTTGAAGTCGGAGCTGATGCCCACGTGATCGATGCCGATCTTCTTCACCGCATAGTCGATGCTGTCGCCGAGGTCTTTCAGCGTGGCGCGGCTGTCGGCCTCCAGAATCGGGTAGAGGCGGCTGGCATATGCGCCGAATCGTTTTTCCGGCCAGATGGAGAAGACCGGGTCGGCCGGCATGCTGGCCTGGGACAGGTTCTGCACTTCGGGCAGGTCGAACTCGGCGCGCATGCGGTTGACCTTGTCCAGCGTATCCCTGGAGAACGCCTTGAGCTGCGAGCTGAAGCCGACGATGTGCACCACGCCTCCGGTATCACGGATCAGGCGCAGCTCCCTGTCGGTCAGGTTGCGTTGCAGATCCACCAGGCCGCGGACACCTGAATGCGACGCGATGATCGGCGCACGACTCAGTTTGGCGGTCTGTTCGAGCGCCGTGGTGGACATCTGCGACACGTCGATGACCACGCCCAGGTCGTTGAGACGCTGCACGGCCTGGCGGCCCAGCGGCGAGAGGCCGCCGTGTTCGTCGGGGGAGTCGCCGAAGAACGGCATCGGTCGCGACGAGTCGGACCAGGCGTTGTTGGCGACGTAGTTGAAGCCGAAGATGCGCATCCCTCGGGCGGCCCAGCCATCCAGGCTGGAAACGTCATCACCGAGCGGGTAGGCATTGAGCATGCTGATGACGATGGCGAACTTGCCTTCGTGCGCCAGGCGCCGGAAGTCTGCCGGGGTATAGGCAATGCCGGCGCGCTCGGGGTAGTCACGGGCGATGCCGGTGATGATGCGGTAGCGCGCTTCCTGTTCGTTGCGCGCGGCCTCCACGAAACCTGCGGTCG
Organism: Ectopseudomonas oleovorans; assembly: GCA_045291465.1. Taxonomy (GTDB): domain Bacteria; phylum Pseudomonadota; class Gammaproteobacteria; order Pseudomonadales; family Pseudomonadaceae; genus Aquipseudomonas; species Aquipseudomonas oleovorans_B. Next base: position 2,462,218 of record CP152345.1, read on the forward strand.
GGCGGTGAGGGCCATTGGCGCCGGCCCAGAACTCGGGCCAGGCGAAAATGCTCAGGGCGGCGCCGCTCAGACGGCCACGCTCGCTCTTGACCAGGTCGAACTGGCCGTCGCCGTCGCGGTCGGCTTCCTCGCCCTCCGTGCCGAACCGCAGAGGAACGTCCAGATGGGCGTCGAAGGACAGTATGCGCTCCTGCAATGCATTGGCCCGTGCGATGACTTCTTTCGGGTAAAGCGCAGGTTCGCGGATCAGGAACCACCAGACCAGAGCCGCTCCCGTCAGCAGCAGGGGCAGGATCAACAGTGGCCATTTCCAGGTGATGCGTCTCGTGCTCATGGAGTTCCCTTGCAGATGGTGCTTCACCGGCTGGGGTGCGGGTGACTGCTGGGAAAACGAGCGGGGCAGTGGGAAATTTATGGCATCGCTGTTTATCGCGAGCGGGGTTTGTTACCGTTGTGTGCGACAGCCAGATTGCCTGGCTGTCGCTGTGGTTCGCCGAATGCAGGGGCGGCGGCTTTACGAGGGGCTACCGGCCCAGCGAATAGAGCCAGTTGAGGTCACGGTAGCTCAGGTGGGACGTGAAGGGCCCAAGGGCCAGGCCGAATCCGATGGCGAAGACGATGAACCACTTGTGGCGATAGACCACCGTGTTGATCGCCCTGGCGAGCACCGGATCGCGCATCATCAGCGTCAGTGAAATGGCCGTGTTGCTGACGGCGATGCTCCACCAGCGCGTGTAGTCCGTTGCGATCAGGTACAGCGCCAGTGGCGATACCGAGCACAGCAGCAGGAAGGTTTCGTGGGATACCAGGCGGATGTGGCTCGACAGTGCCCTGAGCAGCCTGGCACCGATGATGAATGTCGGAATCAGGCCGAACAGCATGTTCAGGTGATAGTTGAGGTAGAGCACGCTCAGCATCACGCTCGCCGTTTCCGACGAGTTGCCTTCCAGCGTATTGAACAGGATACCGACCGCATCGAGATCGATCGGCTGGGTGGTCGACAGGAGGTGCTCGTAGTACCCCTGCAGGGAAATCTTCGCGCTTGGGTTGCTCGTTCCGACCACGATCACCTCGGCCAGGAGCAGGGCGAAGACGATCAGGATCAGGGCACTGTCGAGGCTAAGCGCTTTCGGGCGGTGGGTGTAGAACCAGATTCCGATGAGCAGCGGAACGAACATCACGAAGCTGGCCTCGTGGATGGGGATGACCAGGCCGCCGGCCAGCAGGACGGCAAGCGCGCCGAGCTTGGCCGGGCCCTTGAGGATCACCGCGATGCCGAGGATGGCGATCAGGTAGTTGATGTTGTCCAGGAAACCCGCAGCCTGAGCGAAGTGCGGAATGATCAGCGGGTGACAGATGAAGAACAGTGCCAGCAGCAAGGCGGCCGTGCTCTGCCTGCAATGGACGAGTGCCGAGCGTGACAGCAGCCAGAACAGGGCGGCGCAGACTGCAAGGGCGAAGAGGAAGGCCGCAGCCATGTAGAACTCCGGACTCGGTACATACCCGAACGCCTTGAGCAGGCCGCCGACCAGGCCTCTTCTGACCAGGCCGAAGTCATAGTTCAGTACCCACTGCGTATACACCCATCGATCGAAATGGTGCTCGTAGGCGGTGAAGAAGATGACCACGAAGGTCAGGAGCAGGATGCCCAGCTTCTGCTTGTGGTGTTCCGACTGTTCCTGATCCAGCCAGTGGCCGCCAGGCGATGGGTTTGCTGCTGACATTCAAGCTCTCCAGTGTTCTAGCGAAGGGAATTGAGGGGGCGCGGAGCCGGCTGGGCCGGCACTGTCTCGGTCGTGCCCATGCCGCGCGGATCGCTGGCGCCTTCGACCGTTGCGTCGGGTTTGTGCCAGTGGATGGACTGCTGGTTGCCGTATCGCGCGACCTGCTTCAACGGGTATCCGCGAGACTTGAGGGCGTCGCGTTCGGCTTCGCTGAATGCGTCGGGCTCATGGCTGATGACATCGGGCAGGTATTGATGGTGGTAGCGCGGCAGGCTCACCCAGCGCGAGGCGGGCTCGCCCTGCAGATAGGCCAGCATGGAAATCAGAACCATGCTGGGAATCTGGCTCCCCCCGGGGTGCCGAAGGTCACGAAGTCGCGATCCGTCTCGATGAAGCTGGGTGCCATGCTGGAAACCGGTCGCTTGCCGCCTTCCAGGGCATTGGCGGCACTGCCCTGAACCCCATAGGCATTGCTGCCGGACACGTCGATGGCGAAGTCGTCCATTTCGTTGTTCAACAGAATGCCGGTGCCGGGAACGCTGAATGCAGCACCGAACATGCTGTTGAGCGAGAGCGTGGCGGCGACGGCGTTGCCCTGTGCATCGAGAACCGTGAAGTGAGTGGTGTGCTCGCCCTCACGCCAGGGCTGTGCCGGTGGCAGGCTGGCGCTGGGAGTGGCGCGGTCGGGGTCGATATCCTGCGCCTGCTGCCGCAGATAGTCCGTGGAAGTCAGTCGCTGCAGCGGCATCTCGACGAAGTCCGGATCGCCCAGAACGCCCCGATCCCGGTAGGCGCGGCGTAGCGCCTCGACCACGTAATGGGTGCGTTGAACGCTGCCGGCCTCCTGCCAGGGCAGCGCTTGCAGCATGCCGAGGCCCTGAAGCAGAACCAGCCCGCCGGCCGAGGGTGGTGGCGCGCTGATCAGTTCGCCACCTTGCGGCAGCGGCCAGCGCAGGGGTTCCCGTTCGATGACCTGATACGCGTTCAGATCCTCCAGCGTCCAGGTGCCGCCATGCCTGCGTACGCCATCCACCAGCTTGCTGGCCAGCTCGCCACCGTAGAAGCCGGCATGGCCATGATCGGCCAGCAGTTGCAGGCTGGTTGCCAGCTGCGGATTCTGCATCCGCTGCCCCTTGGCGGGTATTTCCCCGTCGACGAGAAACAACTGTGCGCTGCCTGCATCCTGCTGCATGGCCTTCAGGCGATGGGATGCCCACTGCCGGTAGTGTTCGTCGATCTCGACGCCTTCACGAGCGAGGCGTATGGCGGGCTCCAGGCTCACGGCCAGCGGCAGGCGACCATATTCTTCGGAGAGTTTGGCCATGGCGGCCGGCTGGCCCGGTATGGCGCTGGCCAGGGCGCCGTCGTAGGACAGGTCGGGCTGTATCTTGCCATCGCGCATGTACTGCTCTGGTCTGGCGTTCAGCGGAGCGCGCTCGCGGGCATCGAGGAACCGATACCGGGGTGTCTCGCCAGCCAGGCGCAGCAGCAGAAAGCCACCACCGCCGAGCCCCGAGCCGTAGGGCTCCACCACCGCCAGTACCCCGGCAATCGCCACGGCCGCATCGAAGGCGTTACCGCCTGCCTCGATGATCTGCCGTCCTGCGGCGGTGGCCAGGGGGTGGGGGGTGGTGATCACGTTCTGTCCGGGAACATCGGCTTGCGCCGTGGGTGCCAGTCCCCACAGACCAAGTGCCAGTAGTGCCCATTTGCGGATAACACGATTGCTGTTCATGGCGCTTCCTGTGGCGACTCCGCGTGCAACGCGGTCAACTCAGGGAGGAACGAGCCGAAGGAGGAGGAATTTATGCCGATGTGCGCGCCGGCATAAATTCCAGCGCGGTGCGTTCGTTCTTGGGGCATGCGCTCACGGGAGCGGACGACTGGATGAATGCGGATGAAGTTTTCTCGACGTGGCTTGCTGACGGGGGCCGCAGCGGTGGCTGCGGCAGGGTTGCCCGTTCTGGGATACCAGCGCTATCGGGCTGCCGAGAGGGCCGCGCTGGCCGAAGAGCCCGCGATCGAACCGCCGACCCTGGCGCAGGATCTGCTGGCCGGCCGGCTGGTCGGTATCTGGGATTTTCGTTTGCAGGACGGGGAGGAGGGTTTTGCGGATTTCGCCGGCGAGGGGCTGGAGCTGCTCCTGGATGTCGGGCCTTCGGGGCGGGCGGTGCGCGGCTATCTGGGGCGCCGTCCCTTTCGCGATGGCGGCTTCGAAGTGTTCGGTGATCTGTCTACCGACAAGGGGGCCAACCTGCGCTGGAAGCTCCTCGATGACGCCGGTCAGGCCTATGAATGCACGGCGATCTTCGACGAAATCTGGGGTGTCTGGAGTCGCGGTGGCGGTGCGGCAAGCATCAGCGGCAAGCTGCGGCGGCAGGGCAGCCAGGCAGGGTGGTCGACCCGCCAGGCCGGGTTCCTGGCCACGCGGCGTCCGTTCATCGAGGCGCGCGAGCGACTGCCCTATCATCCGGAACTGCACGCCTGGCTGATCTCTCCCCGGCATCGCCTGTTCCACCAGCTCTGGCATGCCAGTCGTGATCGCTGGCATCGCCTCGATGACGACCGCCGCCAATCGCTGCGCGGGCTGGACTGGCAGCCAGGGCCGCTTGGCAGGGAGCGTGATGCCCGGGGCAAGCATCGCCACCGCAACGGTTCCGGCGAGGACTTCCTGTTCATGCATCGGCAGATGCTGCGCCAGGCCCGTACGTTCCAGGCGCTGCCGGCCTGGAAGCGCTTTCCGCCTCCCAGGCCCTTCATCGGCCATGGCATCCAGGCCTTCGTCGATTACCTGGAAAACAGGGATGGTTATTCGGTGCCGCCAGCCTGGGAGATAAGCGGCGACGATGAGTTCAACCGCTGGTTGCGAGGCGTGAAGAGCAGCGAGGGGTTCTATGGCAATTTCCAGCTGTGGGAGGCCCAGTACCAGAACCCGGATTATCTGGCCACGCTGTGCCTGGGGGAGTTGGGCAGCCGTATCGAACTGGGGCTGCACGACTGGCTGCATATGTGCTGGGCGGCGGTGGGGCGTGACCCGAACAGCCACTACCCGATGCTCTCCGATCGAGCGCCCAACGACTTTGCCGAGCGCTGGTTCCGGCCGCAGAACGACTACCTCGCCGATGCCTTCTCGTCCCATGTGAACCCGGTGTTCTGGGCGTTCCATGGCTGGATCGATGACCGCATCGAGGATTGGTTCCAGGCACACGAACAGGTTCACCCGGGCGAGGTGCAGCGCCGTGAAATCAGCGGGGTGCCGTGGTTTGCCAAGGGGCGCTGGGTCGAGGTCGCCGAGCCCTGGCTGGGCCCGGCGCAGGCCGGTTGTGGTGCCTGGGGGCGCGATAACGGCGGTGGTGGCGGCGAGCTGGACATCGAGACGATGAAGTTGGCGCTGCATGTCATTCATGACGCCGACGAAGAGGCCCGGCGTCTGGCCGGGCGTATTCCCCGGCGGCCCTGGTATGGCCGCCACCTGCCGCCAGGGCCCAGGTAGAGGCGAATTCGGTCGCGATTGGTCTGGTGCGGTGCTTGTCCTGTCCAGGTGGTGTGCGCCGATGATGCCCGCGCCAGCGCTTCGGTGCGCCTGGCGCACCCTGCGCATCCACCTCCCGAGGCTGAACCGACAGGTGTTGGCCCGTTCACTGGTAAAGAATTCCATGGCCGCATCGTTCATGAAAAGGGCATCCGCGCCGGGTTGCCGAATGCGCTCTCATGAGGACGGAAATGTGGCTGAACTCCCGCTGGTAATCGATCTGGACGGCACTCTGCTTCGCTCCGACATGCTGCACGAGGCCAGCCTGCGCTTCGCCAAACGCAGCCCATGGCGTGTCGCCTCGCTGTTCGGCTGGCTGGCGCGGGGCAAGGCCTATCTGAAGGAACAACTGGCTCGGCAGACACCCTTCGACGTGGAGCACCTGCCTTACAACCCGGAGGTGATGGAACTGATCGAGCAGCATCGCTCCCGCGGCACGCCGGTCGTGCTGGCGACGGCGGCGCACCGGCTGCACGCGGAAAAGATCGCCGATCATCTGCAGGTCTTCGACCGGGTGTTCGCCACGGAGCATGACTGCAACCTCGGTGCCCAGGCCAAGCGCGACCTGCTGGTACGCGAGTACGGCGAGAAAGGGTTCGACTACGTGGGCAATGCCCATGCCGATCTGTCCGTCTGGGCTGCGGCCAACCGCGCTTACGTGGTGCAGCCGCATTCGGGGGTGGAACGCCGTGCCAGGGCGCTGGGTAACGTCGCGCAGGTTTTCAGGAGCGACGACAGCCTGCTGAAGAACTGGCTCAAGGCTCTGCGGCTGCACCAGTGGCTGAAGAACCTGCTGCTGTTCGTGCCGCTTTTTGCCGCGCATCTGGCGACTGACCCTTACAGGTTCATGCAGGTGGCCATCGCCTTCCTGCTGTTCGGCCTCTGCGCGTCCAGCGTGTATATCCTCAACGATCTGCTGGACATCGACGACGACAGACGCCATCCGCGCAAGTGCAAGCGGCCTTTCGCCGCCGGCAAGCTGTCCATACGCTCGGGGTTGCTGGTCTTCCCGATCCTGCTCGCGGCGGCCTTCATCGGGGCCTGGCTATGGCTGCCGCCACCGTTCGGTATGGCGATGCTGAGCTACTACCTGCTGACGCTCGCGTACTCCCTGGGGCTGAAACGGATCATGGCGGTCGACGTCATCACCCTGGGCCTGCTGTACACCCTGAGGATCATCGCCGGTGCCCTGGTGCTCGGTCTGCAACCGACCTTCTGGATGCTGGCATTCTCCCTGTTCATCTTCCTCAGCCTGGCGTTGATCAAGCGTTTCGCGGAGCTGCGCGAAGCGCGCGAGCTGGGCAAGACCGGGCAGGCTTCGGGCAGGGGCTACTTCCCGGCGGATCTGGAGATGATTTCATCCATCGGCACCACGTCCGGCTACCTCGCCGTGCTGGTGTTGGCGTTGTACATCCAGGAGATTTCGCACGCCGCGCTCTACCGCCATCCGGTGATTCTCTGGCTGGCCTGTCCCTTGCTGCTGTTCTGGGTCAGCAGAACCTGGTTCCTCACTCACCGTGGCCTGATGCATGACGACCCGGTGGTGTTCGCCGCAAAGGATCGTATCAGCCTGATCACCGGGGGCCTGTTCGCGCTGGTCTTCTGGCTCGCCGCATGAAGTCGCTCGGCTCCTGGGGGCGCTACCCGCATTACCCGCAGCGACCGATCGCCTGTCACTGGCGGCAGGAGGCCGTGGATCAGGTGCTGGCCTGGCGCGGGCAGCAGGCCGCCGGGCTGCCCTACGGCAATGGCCGCAGTTATGGCGACAGTTGCCTGGCCAGCAGCGACCAGGTGTTGCACATGCGCCCGCTGGCGCGCTTCATCGAGGTCGACTGGCAGCAGGGCCTGGTCACGGTGGAGGCCGGCATGACCCTTGGCGAGCTGCTCCAGCACAGCATCGCCAGGGGCTGGTTCCTGCCGGTCACGCCGGGCACCCGTCTGGCCACCGTGGGCGGGGCGATCGCCAACGACGTACACGGCAAGAATCATCATGTGCAGGGCACTTTCGGCCGCCATGTCGAAGGGCTGGCGCTGGTTCGCAGCGACCTGGGAGCCCTGCATTGCAGCGCGCAGGAGAACCCCGAGCTGTTCAATGCGACGCTGGGTGGGCTGGGGCTGACGGGCGTCATCGTCACCGCGACCTTGCGTCTGCGGCGCATCGCATCCAGCAGGATTCGCCTGCAACAGGTTCGCTTCGCCAATCTCCGTGAATACTTCGCCATCAGCGGCGAGCTGGATGCCCGTCATGAATACAACGTCGCCTGGGTGGATTGCCTGGCGCCCGGGGCGAGCCTCGGGCGAGGCGTGTTCCTCGCCGGCGACCACCATGACCGGGCGCCGTGCAAGCCCCGGCCGGTCACCACGCTGCGCGTTCCTTCACGCCTCCACTGCCGCTGTTCAACGAGCTGACGCTCAAAGCGCTCAACGGCCTGTACTTCTACGGCAAGGGCTCTCGCCCGGAGCGTTTGCAGGACTACGATGCATTCTTCTATCCCCTCGATGGTCTGCTGGAGTGGAACCGGATCTACGGCCCGCGTGGTTTCCAGCAATACCAGTGCGTCATCCCGCCCGCCGAGGCCGAAGACGCCATGGGCGAGTTGCTTGCGACCATCCGTCGACACAACGAGGGCTCGTTTCTCGCGGTGCTGAAGAACTGCGGGAACATCCCTTCGCCGGGGCTGCTGTCCTTTCCCATGCCCGGGGTATCGCTGGCGCTGGACTTCCCTCAGCGAGGGGCTGCCACGCAGACGCTGTTCGACACCCTCGACCGGATCGTGCGTGAGGCCGGTGGGCGGCTCTACCCGGCCAAGGACGCGCACATGAGCGGCGATGACTTCCGCACCGCCTATCCGGCCTGGGAGCGCGTGGAACAGCTGCGCGACCCGGCTCTGCTTTCCCGATTCTGGCAACGAGTGACTCAGCTATGAGCAACATCCTGATCATCGGTGGCACCTCCGCGATCGCCACCGCCTGTGCCCGCCTCTGGGCGCAACGACACGGCCGCTTCATGCTGGTCGGACGCAACCCGGAAAAACTCCGGCAGACGGCAGCCGATCTGCTGGCGCGTGGTGCCACCGAGGTACAGACCCATGTGCTGGATCTGGATGATCTCGACGGCCATGCGGCGATGCTCGACAGCGCCCAGCAGTTCCTGCGCAGGATCGATATCGCTCTGATCGCGCACGGCAGCCTGCCGGATCAGCAGGCCTGCGAGAGCGACGCCGACCTGGCCGTGCAGGCCTTTACCCGCAACGGCCTCAACGTGATCGCGCTGTTGACCCGGCTGGGCAACCGGATGGAGGCCCAGGGCAGCGGCAGCATCGCGGTGATCGCCTCGGTGGCCGGCGACCGTGGCAGGCCCGGCAACTATCTGTACGGCAGCGCCAAGGCGGCGGTCAGCGTGTTCTGCAGTGGTCTGCGTGCGCGCCTGTTCAAATCGGACGTTCACCTGCTGACGGTCAAACCCGGCTTCGTCGATACCCCCATGACGCAAGGTCTGGCGTTGCCAGGTCTGTTGCTGGCCCAGCCGGATCGGGTCGCCATGGATATCGTCCGGGCGCTGCAAAAGCGGCGTTCGACGCTGTATACCCCCTGGTTCTGGGCGCCGATCATGCTGGTCATCAAGTCCATACCCGAGTTCGTCTTCAAGCGGCTTTCGCTGTGAGTCGGCCGTGAGCGAGGCGCCCGTGGAGAGCCCTGCGTCGATCGGCGAAAAGCGCAGCTGGGCCTATCGTGCCGCGATCTATTCCACCCTCCTGTCGGCATTGGGCTATCTGGCCTTTTCGCTCTGGGGGGGCTGGCGGGACGTCGTCGATGCCCTGGGTCGGGTCGGACTGGCCGGGGTATCGTTCGCCCTGGGCATGTCACTGCTCAACTACCTGCTGCGTTTCCTGCGCTGGCAGGGTTATCTGGAGGCGCTGGGGCATGTGCTGGCCTGGCGTACCAGTCTTGCCATCTACCTGGCCGGTTTCGCGCTTTCGGCCACGCCGGGAAAGATTGGTGAAACCATTCGTAGCGGGCTACTCAGGCATCACGGCGTGCCCTACAGCAGAAGCCTGGCGGCCCTGCTCAGCGAACGGCTTTCCGACCTGCTGGCGATCACCGCGCTGGCGGCCATCGGCCTCGGCCACGCGCCGCAGACGCGTCCGGTGGCCATGGCGGGACTGGCCATAATCCTGATCACCCTGTTTCTGTTGTCCCAGCATCGCCTGGTCGGGCGGACATTGCGCTGGCTCGACGCGCGCCGGGGCAGGGCAGTGGAATTGCTGCGCCATGCGCTGACCATGTTGCTGGATGCCCGCCGCTGCCATTCTCCCAGGCTGCTGATCGGCAGCTCGGTGCTGAGCCTCGCCGGCTGGGGGGCCGAAGCACTGGCGTTTCACTGCCTGCTGCAATGGCTCGGGGCAGACGTATCGCCTGGGTTTTCCGTCTTCGTCTACGCGGCTGCCACGCTGGCCGGGGCGCTCAGCTTCATGCCGGGTGGGCTGGGTGGCACCGAGGCGGTGATGGTCGCTCTGCTGCTGGCCAACGGCATTTCTCAGGCCGATGCCATCGCCGTGACGCTGGTCATTCGCCTGGCGACCCTGTGGTTCGCCGTCGGTATCGGCGCGGTTGCGTTGAGTCGCATGGGCGCGGCAAGAAAAGCGGGGTAGGGTGTCGCAGGGCCGCTAGGCGCTGTACGAAAAGTCGTCGAGCGAAGGTCAGGCAATACCGATGGTGGCCCCGCGAAATCGCTCGAAGAAGCGCAGTTTACGCGTTGTAAATGAGCATTCCGAGAGCGATTTCAACGCAGCACCACGAGCGCAGGCACTTTTCGTACAAAGCCCAGGTCATGTGCATCGCTTCTTTCGTTGCGCACGGCGCACCTACCCAGGCATCGCAATCAATATCTACTCGCTGCTCAGCGCCTTCACCGGATCGAGCCTGGCGGCCTGGCGGGCCGGCATGAAGCCGAAGAGGATGCCGGTCAGCAGAGCGCAACTGAAGGCTGCGAGGGTGGCCAGCGGGGAAAACACCAGCTGCATGCCGGCCAGTCGCAGGCCGCTGCCCAGTGCCCAGGCCAGGGCGATGCCGGTCAACCCGCCCATCACCGACAACAAGGTGGACTCGCTGAGGAACTGGCGCAGGATATCGCCCTGGCGGGCGCCAGTGGCCATGCGGATACCGATCTCGCGGGTGCGTTCGCGCACGCTCATCAGCATGATGTTCATCACGCCGATGCCACCGACCAGCAGCGAGATCGCGGCGATGGCGCCGAGCATCAGCGACAGGCTGTTCTGGGTGCGCGCCTCGGCCTGGATCAGTGCCGCATTGTTGTACAGCTTGTAGTCGCGCACGCCACGGTGCAGGTGCAGCATCAGGCTGTCGATGGCCTGCTCGGTCTGCTTGACGCGGCTGGCGTCCGCCGCGGCGATGGTGACGAACTCCGGCTCCTGTTTGCCAAACAGGCGCACGCTGGCGGTGGAGTAGGGGACGATGATCTGCTTGTCGTTGTCCGCGTCGCCGGAGCTGGCGCCCTTGCCGGCGAGAACGCCGATCACTTCGAAGGGCGTGTTGGCGATCAGGATGAACTGGCCGATGGGGTTTTCCCCACTACTGAAGAGCTGTTCGCGCACGTGCTTGCCGAGCACGGCGACGGCCGCCGCACGCGCTTCTTCCCCGGCGTCGAAGTAGCGCCCCTGCACCGTTGGCCAGTTGTAGATGGCGGGGAAGTCCAGGCCGCTGCCGTGGATGTACGCCTGCAGATCGACGGCGCCGCGCCGAACCAGCGCATCCTCGCCGTTGACCGGCATGATGCGGGCCACCTGCGGCAGGGTGGCGATGGCCGCGACGTCGTCCAGGGTCAGGATGCCCCTGGGGGCACGTGGGCTGGGCGCGTAGCGGCCGAGGTAGATGAGGTTGGAGCCGAAGGCGCTCATCTGCTCGATCACCTGGCGCTTGCTGCCTTCACCGATGGCCAGCATGACGATCACCGAAGTGACGCCGATGACGATGCCAAGCAGGGTCAGAGCCGTGCGGAAGGGGTTGAGCGCCATCACCCGCCAGGCGGCCCGCAGCGACTCGGCCAGTTCCATGGCCCAGGCGGAGGCTTCCTGCCTGTCGAGCAGCGCTGCGGCCGAATGATCGTCATTCGGCGTACAAGCCCCGCTATCGCTGACGATCAGGCCGTCGCGTACCTCGATCACACGCTGGGCGCGGGCGGCGACCCCACGATCATGGGTGATCAGGATCACCGTATGGCCCTGGGCGGCCAGTTCGTCGAGCAGGGCCATGACCTGGGCACCACTGTGACTGTCCAGAGCGCCGGTGGGCTCGTCGGCGAGGATGATCTGGCCTCCGTTCATCAGCGCGCGGGCGATCGAGACACGCTGCTGCTGCCCGCCGGACAACTGGTTGGGCCGGTTGCCGCAGCGACTGGCCAGGCCCAGTCGTTCGAGCAGGGCGCTGGCCCGCGCATGACGCTGTGCGGCGGGCATGCCGGCGTAGATGGCCGGCATTTCGACGTTTTCCAGCGCCGAGGCGGAGGGGATCAGGTGATAGCCCTGAAAGACGAAACCAAAGGCCTCGCGGCGCAATCGCGCCAGGCTGTCGTCATCCAGTTCGCCGACATCACGGCCGGCGAAGCGATAGTGGCCCGAACTGGGCCGGTCGAGGCAACCGAGGATGTTCATCAGGGTCGATTTGCCCGATCCCGAGGCCCCGACTATGGCAACGAACTCGCCGGCATGGATGTCCAGGGAGACGCCATGCAGCACATCCACCCTGGGCGACTGGCCACCGCCATAGTGCTTGCGTACCTGCTCCAGGCTGATCAGTGGCGCGTTCATCCTTCGCCTCCGGGGGCTGGGCCCAGCAACAGGCGATCACCTTCATCGAGCCCGGACAGCACCTGCACCGAGAGGCGGTCACGAAGGCCGGTGTGAATCTCGCGCGTTTGCAGATCATTGCCCTTGCCCACCACCATCACGCTCTGTCCATCGGCCTGCAGGGCCGCGAGCGGTATGGTCAGGGTGTCCTGGGCGCGTCCGTCGATGAAGAAGATATGGGTGGTCATTTCCGCCATCAGGGTGTTGTCGTCGTTGTCCACGTCCAGCAGCACGGTGTAGAGCACCACACGGCCACCGGTGCTGCTCTCGGTCGGGCTGCCGCCACCCTGGCTCATCCGCTCCAGCGGTTTGGGCGGTACCGGCAGGATCTGTCTGACCCGGGCTTCCCAGCGCCGTCCTTCGCCGCTGAGGGTGGTGAACCAGGCAGGCATGCCGGGGCGAATGCGCCCTATGTCGGCCTCCGATACCTGCGCCCAGACGGTCATCGGGGAGAGTTTGGCAATGCGCAGAATCAGTGGTGTCTGCTGCTGGGCGTTGAGGGTCTGGCCGACGCGTGCGTCCAGCGCCACCACGGTGCCGGACATGGGCGCGTAGATGCGCGTATAGCCCAGCTCGGCCTCGTCGCTGCGCAGGGTGGCCTCGGCCTGACGGATCTGCGCCTGGAACATGGCGATGCGTGCCTGGGTTGCCTGCATGCGCGTGGCGGCCACCTGCACGTCCTCGGTACGGGTAGCCTGGCGTTCGGCCAGTCGCTGTTGGCGTTGGTACTGCTGCCTGGCCAGTTCGTGCTCGGCACGCTGCTCGGCGAGCTGCGCCTTGAGGTTGTCGATCGAGTAGCGTCCGGCATCGACCCGTGCCTGCTGGGTGGAGGGGTCTATTTCCACCAGCAACTGGCCCTTCCTGACCTCGTCGCCGACGTCCACATGCAGTTTGAGTATCTGCCCGGAGGCCTGTGCGCCAACGTCGACGTAGCGGCGTGGTTGCAGGGTGCCCAGGGCATTGACGCTGCTCTCGATGGCGCCGCGTTGCACGGTGGCCGTATCGAAGGGCGCCGTGCCGGCGGGAATGGTCTGCCAGGCACCCAGAGCGAGGAGACAGGCGACAAGGGGAGCCAGCAGCAGAGGGCGGCGCAGGGAAAGGGCATGATCGACTCCAGAACAGAACCAGGCCTCGAATGAATGGTGAGGTCGCGGTTTTGCAGAAGACGAATGTGGGAGGTGGGGAATTTAGTCGTTACAGCTGGGCGTGGCGACTTTTTACCAGCAGGCGACCATCGCTGGTTCTGCTGATCTGGATCGGTAGTACCTGCGGCAGAACGTCGACGATCCCGGCGAGTTCTCGGGTGTTGTAGATGCCACCGATGCGCAGGTTGGCTGCGGCGCCGTCGGCCAGTTCCAGTGGCGTCTCCAGGTAACGGTTGATCAGTGGGAGGGCCTGGGCCAGATAGAGGTCGTCGAGAATCAGCTTGCCATCGCGCCAGGCCAGGGCCTTGCTGGTATCGCTGGAGCTGATGCGCGGCTGCGAATCGCCCTGGCGATAACTGGCTTGCAGGCCGGGCGTGAGGTTGCTGTCGCCGCTTTGTGCGGTGGTGCGCACCCGTACGGAGCCTTCAGTGACCGTCACTACCACGTTGTCCTGGTATCTGAGCACATTGAAACGGGTGCCGGTCACGGTAATGGTGCTGTCGCCGGCCGCTACCACGAAGGGGTGTTCGCGGTCGTGGTGAACATGGAAATAGGCCTCGCCTCGGTCGAGATTGACTCTGCGCTGATCGCGATAGTTGCTGAAGCTCAGGCGCGTACCCAGGTTCAGTTCCAGGTCGCTGCCATCGGGCAAGGTCACTTGCTGCAGGTGCTGCCCGGTCTGGTAGCGGTGGTAGTCATTGGGCAGCCAGCCGAAGAGCCAGCCGCTGTAGCCGGCCAGTGGTAGCGCCAGTACCAGGGCCGCGGCGGTGCGCAGGGCAGGGTGCCGCCGTCTGCGCGCCGGTATGGCAGGTGATGGTGTCGGCATGGGCATGGGCATGGGGCTGCCCGCATTCGACGCCGGGTGCTGACGAGGCAATTGCTCGCTGAGCAGCCAGATATCCAGCATCGCCAGGTATTCCTGGGCGTGTCGCGGGTCGGCCTGCAGCCATTTCTGGAAGGCTTCTCTTTCTTCTTCGCTGCAGTCCTCGGCGTTCAGGCGCATGCACCAGTCGGCCGCCTCCTGGAGGAGGCTGTCGTCATCGGCAGGTGGTGGCTGAATGTTCATGAGGATACCAGAGCGAAAAACACATCTTTAATACTGTTGAGAATTATTATAAATTGAGAGAGTTCCATTCTGCCAGTACGGCCTTGAAGAACGGTGGTTCGGAGCAGTCGAGGAGTCGTCTTGGAAAACTACTACCGGGAAATCATCTGCTATCTGACCGCCAGGCTAGGGGACAGGCAACTTGCTGCGGATGTCGCTCATGACGCCTATTTGCGCGTTCTGGAGCGCCCGAGTCAAGATGATATTGCCCAGCCGCGTGCGTTTCTCTACCGCACTGCGCTCAATCTGGTGACTGACGAGCACCGTCGCAATCGTCATCGGCGTGGCGAGGATCTGCTGGTGCTCGATGGCGAAGAGGGCGTGCATTCGCCTTCCCCGCAGCATGAATTCCTGCATCGCGAGCGCCTGACCCTGCTGCAGCGTGCCCTGGCCGAGTTGTCCGAACCCTGTCGGCAGTCCTTCATGCTGCGCAAGCTGGACGGGCTGGGGCATGACGAGATTTCCCGGCACCTGGGCATCTCCAAGGGAATGGTGGAGAAACACATCGTGAACGCCATGAAGCATTGCCGCATTCGCATGCGTCAGTGGGAATCCGATCTCTCCTAAATTTCCCGTTGCCATCCTCGTTCCATGAGCTGACAGGCTCTTGGCCCTACCGGCCGTATGGGCATCTTCGAGGATACATGGCACATGACTCAGACCATTTCCCCATCCGCGATCCACGACCTCATCGGCGTCGGCTTCGGCCCTTCCAACCTGGCTCTGGCCATCGCCCTGGAGGAGCAGGTGTCGAGGCAGGGGGCCGTGAATGCGCTGTTTCTCGACAGGCAGGCGGACTACAGCTGGCATGGCAACACCCTGGTCACCCAGAGCGAACTGCAGATTTCCTTCCTCAAGGATCTGGTGACCCTGCGCAATCCCACCAGCCCTTATTCCTTCGTCAACTACCTGCGTGAGCACGGCCGCCTGGTGGACTTCATCAATCTCGGCACCTTCTACCCCTGCCGCATGGAGTTCAACGATTACCTGCGCTGGGTGGCCGGGCATTTCTCCGATCAGTGCCGCTACGGTGAAGAGGTGCTGGCCATCGAGCCGCTGCTGCGTCAGGGGCGGGTGGAAAACCTGCTGGTTCGCTCGCGTGACAGTCAAGGTCAGGAACAGCAGCGCACGGCCCGTGCGGTGGTGGTCAGCGCGGGTGGCACGCCCCGCATTCCCGCGGCTTTCGCCGAGCTCAAGGGCGATGCCCGAGTGTTCCACCATGCCCAGTATCTGGAGCGTATCAGCCAGCAGCCATGCGCCAGCGGGGCACCGATGCGCGTTGCAATCATTGGCGGTGGGCAGAGTGCTGCCGAAGCCTTCATCGACCTCAACGACAGCTTCCCTTCGGTGCAGGTCGATATGATCCTGCGCGGCTCGGCGCTCAAGCCCGCCGACGACAGCCCGTTCGTCAACGAAGTGTTCGCGCCCGCGTTCACAGACCTGATGTTCAGCCAGGATAACGCCGGGCGCGAACAACTGATTCGCGAGTACCACAACACCAATTATTCGGTGGTGGACATCGATCTGATCGAGCGCATCTACGGTATCTTCTACCGGCAGAAGGTGTCCGGTGTGCAGCGCCACAACTTCCGCAGCCTTTGCGCGGTGGAGCGGGCCGGCGCCGAGGAGCAGGGCATAGGGCTGGCGCTGCGCAACCTGGCCACTGGCGAGGTCACCCAGGATCGCTATGACCTGGTGATCCTGGCCACCGGTTACGAACGACAGCTGCATCGCCATCTGCTGGAGCCGCTGGCCGAGTTCCTCGGCGACTATCAGGTGGGGCGCGACTATCGGTTGCAGAGCGACCCGCGCTGCCAGGCGGCAGTCTACGTGCAGGGGTTCTGCCAGGCCAGCCACGGCCTGAGCGACACTCTGCTGTCCGTGCTGCCTGTACGCGCGCAGGAGATCAGCAACTCCCTGCACCGCCATCTTGCAGCGGCGCTGCCGGCACGAAACGCGGCCCTGGCTGCAGCGCTCTGACGTTCCTCCACCCTCTGCGGCGCGGCTGACTCGGTCAGTCGCGCCGTTCGCATTAGAGAGCACACTCCATGCGTGAGCCCCGTTTTCTTACGTGCCTGGCCGGCGCGTTGCTGTGCCTGGCACTGACATCCTGTACGCGGATCGCGTCGACGCCGCAGCCGGCCTTGCAGGCCGATATCCGCTGGACATCCCATGGCATACCGCATATCAGTGCCCGCGACGAGCGCGGCCTGGGCTATGGCATCGGCTATGCCTATGCCCGTGACAACGCCTGTCTGCTGGCTGACGAGATCGTCACCGCGCGCGGTGAGCGGGCACGTTATTTCGGCGCCAGGGGGCAGTCTTCCGCACGACTGGACAACCTGACCTCGGACTTCTTCTTTACCTGGCTCAATGATGCGCAGTCATTGCGCGCCTTCCATGACGCCCAGCCGGCGGCCATCCAGCAGCGGCTGGAGGGCTATGCCGCCGGCTTCAATCGCTTCCTGCGCGAGGCCGACGGACAAACCGTCAGTTGCGTGGGCGAGCCCTGGCTGCGTGCCATCGAGGTCGACGATCTCTTGCGCCTGACCCGTCGCCTGCTGGTCGAGGGTGGCCTGGGGCAGTTCGCCGAGGCCTTGATGAACGCGGCGCCCCCAGGCCATGCCGCGCTCGCTACCGACGCCGCATCTCTGGCCAGGGCCGGCGAACGGCGCGAGCGTGTACGGTTCGACAAGGGCAGCAACGCGGTGGCCGTAGGGCGTCAGCGCAGCCAGGACGGCAAGGGCATGCTGCTGGCCAATCCGCACTTTCCCTGGTTCGGCGGGCTGCGCTTCTATCAGATGCACCTGACCATTCCCGGTCAACTGGACGTCATGGGCGGTGCTCTGCCTGGCCTGCCGCTGATCAACATCGGTTTCAATCGTCATCTGGCCTGGACCCATACCGTGGACACGTCCAGCCATTTCACTCTCTATCGCCTGCAACTCGACCCGCACAATCCCCTGCATTACCTGGTCGACGGTCAGTCACGGCCATTGAGCAGAAAGACCCTGAGCATTCAGGTACGCGATGAGGCGGGCAAATTGTCGACTCTGACGCGTGATGTCTATGAGTCCAGCCATGGGCCTTTGCTCAACTGGCCAGGGATGCTCGACTGGAATGCCACGCAGGCCTATGCGTTGCGTGATGCCAACCTGGGCAATACGCGCGTGCTGCAACAGTGGTACGAGATCGACCAGGCTACCGACGTGGCCGGTTTGCGCCGAACCGTCGAGCGCCTGCAAGGCATCCCCTGGGTCAATACCCTGGCTGCGGACGAGAAGGGCGATACCCTGTACATGAACCAGTCGGTGGTGCCTTACCTGACGGCGGAGCAGTTGCAGGGCTGCGTGATCGCCGAGCTGGCGCAGCGGGGATTGCCCGCTTTGCGCGGCGATACCGACGAATGCGTCTGGCGGGTCGATTCGCGTGCGCCCCAGGCGGGGATCACGCCCGCCGATGAGCTGCCGGTACTGCAGCGCGATGACTACGTGCAGAACTCCAACGACAGTGCCTGGCTCACCAATCCGAGCGTACCGCTGCAGGGCTATTCGCCCCTGGTCAGTCGCGAGGGCAGGCCGCTGGGGCTGCGTGCACGCTTTGCCTTGCAGCGCTTGCAGGGTAGCCAGCCTCTGACGGCCGATGATCTGGTGCGAATGGTCAAGGACAACCGGGTCTACCTGTTCGACCTGCTGCGCGATGATCTGGCGGTTCTCTGTGCGAGCGAGCAGGGCGGGGTGGCGGAGCGGGCCTGCGCCGCGCTGGCGGACTGGGATGGCACAGCCAATGTCGACAGTGGCATGGGCATGCTGCTGTTCCAGCATTTCGCTGCTCGTTTTCTGGCCCTGGGCAATGCCTGGCGGGTACCGTTCGACGCTGCGGCGCCACTGAATACGCCGCGCGGGTTCGATCCGGACGATCCGCGAGTGCGCGAAGCGCTGCGTGAGGCAGCTCGTGAGGTCGCGGCGCTGGGTATCGATGACGGGCGTGACTGGGGCGCTGTGCAGGTCAGCAGCCGTGGCGAAGAACGCCTGGCCGTGCCGGGGGGCAATGGGGAACTGGGGATTTACAACGCCATCCAGAGTCGGCCGGTCGAGCAGCGTCTGGAGGTGGTCGGTGGCAGCAGCTATATCCAGATGGTGACCTTTACCGAGAAGGGGCCTCGGGTTCGCGGGTTGCTGGCGTTTTCCCAGTCTGCCGACCCCGCCTCCCCCCATCACGCCGATCAGACGCGTCTGTTCTCGGAGCAGGATTGGCCCCTGCTGCCCTACGACGATGAGCAGATCGATGCCGATCTCAGGCAGCGCCTGCTGATCCGGGAGTAAGTGCTGGAATCATGCAGGCCAGGCCCCATGGCCCGGCCTGCATTCTGGTGTCACCGTGCATGATCAGGCGTTGAATAAAATTTTTTTCATCTGCGCCTGCAGGTTTTTCCCATCTCATCCGTCTTACAGAGATGAATACGCAATTTGCGCCTCATGCACCCCTGCCGCCGCTCGCGTGGCACCCACTCCTGGTTTGCCGATGTCCAAGAAGTCCCGTTCCAGAATCTGGTTCCTTGTCCATAGCTGGCTGGCCATGCCGGTCTGGTTTTTCCTGCTGATCATCTGCGTGACCGGCACCCTGGCCACGGTCAGCCAGGAGATCGTCTGGCTGGCCAACCCGGACGTGCGGGCCAGCAAACCCTCTGATGATACGCAGCGCCTCAGCTATGGGCAGGTGCTGGAGGCCATCAACCGCGCCGAACCGGACATCATCGTGCAGTGGATCAGCCGGCCGCAGGAGGATCACTTCGCCCTTACCGCCAGAGTCAGCTATCCGGACGGCACCTCACCGATCCTTTACGTCAATCCCTACTCCGGCGCCATCCAGGGCGTCAGCCCGCAATTCGACTTTCGCCAGTTCACCCGTGCTCTGCACGGGTGGTGGCTGGTGCCGTTCACCAATGGTTTCAGCTGGGGCTGGTACCTGGTCTCGCTGATGGGGCTGCCGATGCTGGCCTCGCTGATCACCGGCCTGGTGGTCTACAAGAAATTCTGGAGGGGCTTCTTCAAGCCGACCCTGCGTTTCAATCAGGGCGCGCGCATCTTCTGGGGCGACTTCCACAGGTTGTCCGGCATCTGGTCGATCTGGTTCATCGCCGTCATCTCCATCACCGGTGTGTGGTTCCTGATCCAGGCACTGCTTTCCGACAACCACATTTCCATTTCCACCGAAGGCATACCGCCCGTGGTGGCGCGCGACGAGGTGCCACTGGTCGAGCCGGGCGCCAGCGTGCCGCGCATCGGCCTCGATCAGGCCATCGAGATAGCCGGTGCCAGCATTCCCGGCCTGGAGGCCAGTTTCATCATTCTGCCGGGCAATGCCTACAGCCACATCTCCGTCTGGGGGCGTGGCTGGTATCCGCTGATGTTCCAGAACGCCTCGATAAACCCCTATAACGGCAATGTCGATCAGACCCGCCTGCTGTCGGATCGCTCCACCCTGGAGTTCGTCACCGAGTCGATGCGTCCCCTGCACACCGGCGACTTCGGCGGGCTGTGGCTCAAACTGGTGTGGTTCGTGTTCGGCCTGTTGCTGAGCATGATGGTGCTCAGTGGCCTGCTGATCTGGAGCAAGCGCACCGTGCAGGCCACTGCGGCCCTGGCCAGGCGCAAGCCACGTGCGGTGCGCGAACCCAGGCCGGCACCTATCCGTCTCGATGAAGTCACGGAGGGTCAGCCATGAGCAAGGCTGCGAGCATGCCATCCTCGGCCCTGGGGCGTTTCTGGCACAAATGGCGTTTCCATCTGAATATCCTGCTGGTGATCATCCCGCTGGCCTTCATGCCCAAGTACTTCCAGCAGGTTGCCCTGTTCCGGGGCGACAGCGGTCTCGGCGAGCGGGAGATCGGTGAGGTTCAGGTCGGCCCCTGGAGCCTGCGCCTGGCCGAACTGTTCGAGGAAGCGCCGCGTCTGGAAGGCCCGGCCGGCTACATGAAGAGTTTCAATGCGGCGCTGTGCACGGCCTGCATCGGCGAGGTCAAGGCCACCTACCTGCGCATCGGCAAGCCGCGCAGCCTGCGTGCTGCCGGAGCGCTCTTCTTCGGCAGTCCCTACCGCATGGGGGCCAGTGTGCCAATCCCCGCTCGTACCAGGGCCGACGCCGAACTGTGGATCACCATGGAGGGCTGGGACGGTTCCATGCACCAGGCCTCCATCCCGCTGGCGAAGGCCTCGCCCGCGACCCTGACCTGGCTCGACCGACAAGGAGGCAAGCCATGAACAACCTGTATCGACTGTCGCTGCTGATCGCTGCCGGCACCCTGTGCTCGGCGGCCCTGGCCCACAACCCGATCTGCGAGTGCGAAGCCCATGGCGAAGAGGAAATTCTCTGCGTCGGCGGGTTCTCCGATGGCAGCGGCGCGCCTGGCGTGACCCTCGATGTGATCGGCTACGACGAGGAAATTCTCGTGGCCGGCAAGCTCGGCGACGATTCCCGATTGAGCTTCAAACGCCCGGATGGCGAATTCTACGTGCTGTTCGACGCAGGCCCCGGCCATGTGGTGGAAATCGACCATGCGGATATCGAGGCCCCATGAGCGTTCAAGTGATACGTCCCGCCGGTGCGGGGCATGAAACGCTCCACGTGTTTCTGGTCGCGCTGGTTATCGTGCTGCTGGCGGGGGCGGTGGTGGTGTGGCGAGCAGAGCCTGTGCAGAGTGTCGCGATAGCGGCCGACCAGTTCGACGCCCGCCGCGACCTGAGCGCCGCCGAGCAGGGCATCCACACGGATCTGCTGGTCGCTCTCGACGAGATTCATCTGTACCAGGAAGACGAGCAGGCATTGCCCGAACCACAGCGCCTGGCCGAAGAGGGGTTTGCGCCCTTCATCGTCGATGCCAGCGCCGCCAACCGTGGCGGTCACAGCTGGCAACTGTTGCAGGTGGGCACCCTGGCCGCCTATTTCGGTCGCAGCGCGGCCGAGGGTGTCGCCGGCTCGTTCCTCCTGCGCCTCGATGGCGAGCAGACCAGCGTCTGGCTCAATCGTGCCGCCCAGGCCGAGTCCCCCAACGATCTGCGTGACCAGGCGCTGACGGATACCGGTTGGCGCCAGGTGGCCAGCCAGTTCGACGCCGGCGTTACCCGCCAACACCGCCACTGATTCCGGATTTGCTCATGTCGACCCTTCACCGCTCCCCGTTGCGCCGCCGCCTGCTGGCTGCCGTCCTCATCTGTCTTGGTACCGTCATGCTGCCTGGCCTGTCCAGCGCCGCTGAAGGCAAGCGCCTGCGCATCGGCATCACCCTGCATCCCTACTACAGCTATGTCAGCAACATCGTCGGCGACAAGGCCGAGGTGGTGCCGCTGATTCCCGCCGGTTTCAACCCACATGCCTACGAACCGCGGGCCGAGGACATCAAGCGCATCGGTGGCCTGGATGTGGTGGTGCTCAACGGCGTGGGCCACGATGATTTCGCCGAGCGCATGATCGCCGCCAGCGAAAAGCCGGGCGTGGCATTGATCGAGGCCAATGCCGGCGTACCGTTGCTGGCGGCCACGGGCCAGGCCGCGCGCGGTGCGGGCAAGGTGGTCAATCCGCACACCTTCCTGTCGATCAGTGCGTCCATCGCGCAGATCAACACCATCGCCAGGGAACTGGGCAAGCTCGATCCGGACAACGCCAAGGCCTATCGGCAGAATGCTCGTGCCTATGGCAAGCGCCTGCGCTTGCTGCGTGCCGATGCGCTGGGACGCCTCAGTCAGGAGAAGGGCGCCGAGTTGCGCGTGTATCACCATCCACGGTGCCTACGACTACCTGCTGCGCGAGTTCGGCCTGGAGGTGACCGCCGTGGTCGAGCCGGCGCACGGTATCGAACCCAGTCCGAGCCAGTTGAAGAAAACCATCGATCAGCTACGGGAACTGGACGTGCAGGTGATCTTCTCCGAGATGGATTTCCCATCGACCTATGTCGAGACCATTCAGCGTGAGTCGGGCGTGCGCCTGTATCCGCTCACGCACATTTCCTACGGTGAATACACCGCGCGCAAGTACGAGGAAGAAATGGCCCGCAACCTCGATACCGTGGTGCGCGCCATCCAGGAGAACGGCGCATGACCGCTGTCGAGGCCCTGCCGGCCGTGACGGTCAGCGGCCCCTCCATCGACTTCGCCGAGGTCAGTCTCGAACTCGGCCGTACCCGCATCCTCGACCGGATCTCCTTGCAGGTGCGTGCCGGTAGCGTGCATGCACTGGTCGGCCCCAACGGCGGTGGCAAGAGCTCATTGATCAAGACCCTGCTCGGGCAGATGCCGCACCGTGGTGAACTGACCCTGGACTGGCCGGATGCGCCAGGTGTCATCGGCTACGTGCCGCAGGCGCTGGAGTTCGATCGTGGTCTGCCGATGACGGTGGATGACTTCATGGCTGCCATGTGCCAGGTGCGGCCCGCCTTTCTCGGGTTGTCGCGGCGCCATGCGCCGGCCATCGAAGACGCCCTGGCGCGCGTCGGTATGCTGGACAAGCGCAAGCGCCGCATGGGCGCGCTGTCGGGCGGTGAACGCCAGCGTGTACTGCTGGCTCAGGGGTTGGTGCCCGCGGCCCAGCTGCTGATTCTCGACGAGCCCATGGCCGCTCTGGACGAACCCGGCATGCGGGTGTTCGAAAAACTGCTGTTGGACTGGCGCCAGGCCGGGGTTACCGTGCTCTGGGTCGAGCATGATCTGCAAGCGGTCGGGCGCCTGGCCGATCGCGTCACCGGGCTGAATCGCCGTGTGCTGTTCGATGACGCGCCGCAGGTGGCGTTGCAGCCGGGCAGGCTGCTGCAACTGTTTTCCAGCCATCCACAGGCTGGCGGGGAGGGCGGCGTATGAGCGCGTTCTTCGAACAACTGCGAGAACTGATCCAGGGCTGGGCCGGTGCAGGCTATCTGCCCGAGGCGCTGGCCTACGGTTTCGTCGTCAACGCCCTGTTCGCCGGTTTGCTGATCGGCCCGGTGCTTGGCGGTCTGGGTACTCTGGTGGTGGTCAAGCGCTTCGCCTTCTTCTCCGAGGCGGTCGGCCATGCGGCACTGACGGGCGTCGCCATCGGCATCCTGCTCGGCGAGCCCTACACCGGCCCCTACGGCAGCCTGTTCGGGTACTGCCTGCTGTTCGGTCTGCTGCTCAACTACCTGCGCAACCGCACCGGGCTGTCGCCGGACACCCTGATCGGCGTGTTCCTCTCCGTGTCGCTGGCGGTGGGTGCCAGCCTGCTGCTGGTGCTGGCCGGGCGCATCAATATCCACATCCTGGAGAACGTGCTGTTCGGCTCCGTGCTGACGGTCAACGGCCAGGATCTTGCGGTGCTGACGCTGGTTTCGCTGCTGGTGATGGCCCTGACCATTCCCCTGTACAACCGCTTCATGCTGGCCAGCTTCAACCCGCAACTGGCCCGTGTGCGCGGCGTTGCGGTGGGGCCGCTGGACTACCTGTTCGTCATGCTGGTGGCGCTGGTCACGGTGGCGGCGGTGAAGGTCATCGGCGCCATCCTGGTCGGCGCGCTGCTGGTGATCCCG
Source organism: Ectopseudomonas oleovorans (assembly GCA_045291465.1). Taxonomy (GTDB): domain Bacteria; phylum Pseudomonadota; class Gammaproteobacteria; order Pseudomonadales; family Pseudomonadaceae; genus Aquipseudomonas; species Aquipseudomonas oleovorans_B. Next base: position 2,486,125 of record CP152345.1, read on the forward strand.
GCCGCCGCCGCCCGGCTGCTCAGTCAGTCGCTGAAAGGCTTCTTCTGGCTGTCGGTACTGATCGCCACCTTCTGCACCCTGATCGGCATCTTCCTGCCCATCGCCCTGGAGCTGCCGGTGCCCTCCGGTGCTTCGATCATCATCATGGCCGGTATCGTCTTCGCCGGCGCCGCCACCGCCCGCAGTCTGCTGCCGGGTCTCAAGGGAAACCTGGGATGAACAGAGTCCTCCTCAATATCGCCGCTGCCATTGGCTCGTCGCTCGTCGTTTCGATGGCTACTGCGGGTGAGCCCGTGCGTATTCTCGCCAGCCTGCCGATCACCCATGGGCTTGGCGCCGTTCTGTTACAGGGCGCAGAGGCACAGATCGTGCGGGCGGCGCCTGCCAACCTGCCGGCCAGTCGCCAGGCCTCGTTCTTCACCGGGCGAGGTGCTGGTGCTCTGGAAAAGGCGGCAGGCAACGCCGATGCGGTGATCGCGCTGCGTTCGCTGTGGCCGGACGATCCGCTCTATCCGCTGGCCCGTCGCAGCAACATTCGCATCGTCGAAGTGGATGGCGCACGGCCCGTGGATGGGGCGCTGCCCGGCATCGCCTTGCGCCCGCAAGGCGGCAATGCCCTGGCAGAGCAGCCCTGGCTGAGCATCAACAATCTGGGGCGGATGGCTGACGTGATCGCTGCCGATCTCACGCGTCTGAGCCCGAATGATGCCGCACGGATCGCGAGCAACCTGGCAACGGTCAAGCAGCGCCTGCTGACGCTGAGCGCGAGCACTGAAAACCGACTGGCGGAGCTGGACAACCTCGCTGTCGCGAGTCTGTCGCCTGATTTCGCTTACCTGACCAGCAGCCTCAATCTTGACGTGGTGGAGTCGCCGGTCGCGGTGGGTGGGGAGAAACCGACCCCGGCTTCGCTCGAGCAGCTCAAGGCGACGCTCGAAGACAACGACGTGCGTCTGGTACTGAGCGACCGCAAGGCGGACGAGGCCCTGGCCGCTGCAATCGAGGCGGCCGGTGCCCGCTTGCTGGTGATCGATGGGCAGTTCGACGATCCGGTAACGGCCTTGGCGGGCATCATCGAACAGCTGATCGAAGGGCTCTCTCGGGAGTAGGCCGGAGCTGAGGAGCGCCGGCGCTCCTCGATTCCGTGAAGCTCAATCCAGCGGCAGCTCGGTGGTGCGTTTGACCTCGCTCATGGCGATATGCGAGTGCGCCTCGTGCACGTGCGGGCGTTGCAGCAGGTGGTCACGCAGAAAACGCTCGTAGTCGGCGATGTCCCTGGCCACCACCTTGAGCAGATAGTCCGAGCCGCCGGCCATGCTGTAGCACTCCAGCACCTGCGGGTAACCCACCACGGCCTGTTCGAACTCGTCCAGGTTGCCACGGCCATGGGCCGACAACTTGATGTCGACGAACACGGTGATGCCGAAACCCAGGCGCTTGTGGTTGAGCAGGGCGACCTTGCGCTCGATCAGCCCTTCTTCCTGCATGCGATTGATCCGCCGCCAGCAGGGCGACTGGGACAGTTCGACCTTTTCCGCCACCTCGGCAGCCGAGAGATCAGCATTGTGTTGCAGCAGGCGGAGAATTCGCCGGTCGATGGGGCTGAGCTTGTCCTGCATGATTTTTTCCAATTTGTTGTGATTGTTGGAAGGATCATGCGAAGTATTGTCGCTGTAACTCGAAAATAGAAAGAAAAAAGCGGAACCCTCCGGTCATGCTGTAACAGACCGTTGAAAAACGTAGGCGAGGCCGCCAGTGCAATACCGATGGCGGCCCCGCAAAACAGGCGAAAAAGCGCAGTTTACGAGTTGTAAATGAGCATTTTGAGCCTGTTTTTAACGCGGCAATGGCAACGCAGGTAGTTTTTCAACTGTCTGATTAGGCAAATCCGTCGCAGTGATCCTGCGGCAGGACTCAACGGAGCGTGTCCACCGTCGCGCTCCTCGTGCTCGCCATAAGAATAAAAGGAGCGCTCCATGTCACTGGCCGAAATCCGCCTGGATGACAAATATCGCCTCGCCACCGGTCACCTCTACCTGACCGGCACTCAGGCACTGACCCGCCTGCCCATGCTGCAGAAGCAGCGTGACGCCGCCTTCGGTCTCAATACCGCCTGTTTCATCTCCGGCTACCGTGGTTCGCCCCTGGGTGGGTTGGACAAGAGCCTGTGGGACGCCCGCGAGTACCTCAAGCAGAACCACATCCACTTCCAGCCCGGCGTCAACGAAGAGTTGGGCGCCACCGCCGTGTGGGGCAGTCAGCAGGCCAACCTGTTTCCCGGTGCGCGTTACGATGGCGTATTCGCCATGTGGTACGGCAAGGGGCCGGGTGTCGACCGCAGTGGCGACGTGTTCAAGCACGGCAACTCGGCCGGTGTCTCCAAGCATGGCGGTGTGCTGTTGCTGGCCGGTGACGACCATGGCTGCAAGTCCTCGACCATCGCCCACCAGAGCGAACATGCCTTCATCGCCGCGTCGATTCCGGTGCTCAATCCGGCCAACGTCCAGGAGGTGCTGGACTACGGCATCATCGGCTGGGAGCTTTCGCGCTACAGCGGTTGCTGGGTGGCGCTGAAGACCATCGCCGAGAACGTAGACTCCTCGGCCGTGGTGGATGTCGATCCGCTGCGTATCCAGGTGAAGATACCCGAAGATTTCCAATTGCCCGAAGACGGTGTGCACATCCGCTGGCCCGACCCGCCCCTGGCGCAGGAAAAGCGCCTGAACGTCTACAAGATCTACGCCGCCCGGGCCTTCGCCCTGGCCAACAACCTCAACCAGGTCAAGCTCGACTCGCCCAACCCGCGCCTGGGCATCATCACCACCGGCAAGTCCTACCTCGATGTGCGCCAGGCCCTGGATGACCTGGGGCTGGACGAAGCCCTGTGTGCCAGGGTCGGCCTGCGCGTGCTCAAGGTCGGCATGAGCTGGCCGCTGGAGCCGGTGTCGGTGCATCAGTTCGCCGAAGGGCTGGACGAAATCCTGGTGGTGGAAGAGAAGCGCAGCATCATCGAGGATCAACTGACCGGTCAGCTCTACAACTGGCCGGTGGGCAAGCGTCCGCGTGTGGTCGGCGAGTTCGACGAACAAGGCAACTCGCTGCTGCCGAACCTTGGCGAACTGACCCCGGCGATGATCGCCCGGGTCATCGCCAAACGCCTGGCGCCGATCTACAGCAGCCCGACCATCGAAGAGCGCCTGGCCTTTCTCGATGCCAAGGAAAAGGCCCTGGCCGCGCCGAAACACAAGACCGTGCGCACCCCGCATTTCTGCTCGGGTTGCCCGCACAACAGTTCGACCAAGGTGCCCGAGGGTAGCCGCGCCCTCGGTGGCATCGGTTGCCACTACATGACCCAGTGGATGGATCGCAGCACCGACACTTTCACCCAGATGGGGGGCGAGGGCGCCACCTGGATCGGCCAGGCCCCCTTCACCGACACGCCGCACGTGTTCCAGAACCTGGGGGATGGCACCTACTTCCATTCCGGCCACCTGGCCCTGCGCGCAGCCGTGGCTGCCGGGGTCAACATTACCTACAAGATTCTCTACAACGACGCGGTGGCCATGACCGGGGGCCAGCCCATCGACGGCGAACTGCGCATCGATCAACTGAGCCAGCAGGTGCATGCCGAGGGCGTCAAACGCATCGCTCTGGTCAGCGACGAGCCGGACAAGTACCCGACCCGCGCTACCTTCGCGCCGGGAGTGACCTTCCACCACCGCCGCGAGCTGGACGCCGTGCAGCGCGAACTGCGCGAGTTCAAGGGCGTGTCGGTGATCCTCTACGACCAGACCTGTGCCACCGAGAAACGTCGTCGGCGCAAACGCGGCAAAATGGTCGATCCGGCCAGGCGCGCCTTCATCAACCCGGCGGTGTGCGAGGGCTGCGGCGATTGCAGCGTCAAGTCCAACTGCCTGTCGGTGCTGCCGCTGGAAACCGAACTGGGGCGCAAGCGCGAGATCGACCAGAGCGCCTGCAACAAGGATTTCAGTTGCCTGGAGGGTTTCTGCCCGAGCTTCGTCACCGTCCACGGCGGCAGCCTGCGCAAGCCCGAGGCCGTTGGCCTGGGGGCGCTCTTCATCGCCCTGCCGGAGCCGCAGCAACCGGCCCTGAGTCGCCCCTGGAACATCCTCCTGCCCGGTGTCGGCGGCAGTGGCGTGACCACCGTCGGCGCGCTGCTGGGCATGGCCGCGCACATCGAAGGCAAGGGCTGCACCGTGCTCGATCAGGCCGGCCTGGCGCAGAAGTTTGGCCCGGTGGTCACCCACATCCGCATCGCCGCCCGGCAGAGCGATATCTACGCGGTACGCATCGCCGCGGGGGAAACCGACCTGCTGCTGGGGTGCGATCTGGTGGTGTCCGCCAGCGAGGAGGCGTTGGCCAAGCTCAACGACAAGATCGCCCATGCGGTGGTCAACAGCCATGAGGCGGCAACCGCCGAGTTCACCCGCAACCCGGATGCCCAGGTTCCTGGCGCAGCCATGCGCGAGGCGATCAGCGAAGCAGTGGGTGAGGGCAAGACCCGTTTCGTCGATGCCACCCGCCTGGCCACGCGTCTGCTCGGCGACAGCATCGCCACCAACCTGTTCATGCTGGGGCATGCCTACCAGCAAGGCCTGGTGCCCGTGTCGGCCGAGGCGATCAACAAGGCCATCGAGTTGAACGGCGTGTCCGTCGAGCTCAACCGGCAGGCCTTCCTCTGGGGGCGTCGTGCTGCCCATGACCTGGCAGCGGTCGAACGAGTCGCCGCGCCCAGGGTCGTCGAAGCGCCGCACTGCCGCACGCTCGACGAGATCGTATGCGACCGTGAGCAGCGTCTGACGGCTTACCAGAACGCGGCCTACGCCGAACGTTATCGCGAACTGGTCGAGCGTGTACGCAAGGCCGACAGCGATGCCGAGCAACGCCTGAGCAAGGCCGTGGCGCGCTACTACTTCAAGCTGCTGGCCTACAAGGACGAGTACGAAGTGGCGCGTCTGTACAGCGATGCGACCTTCCGTGAACAGCTCGAACAGCAGTTCGAGGGCGACTACCGCCTGCAGTTTCACCTGGCTCCGAGCTGGCTGAGCAAGCCCGATGCCGTGACCGGCCAACCGCGCAAGCGCAGCTTCGGCCCCTGGATGCTCAAGGCGTTCGGCGTGCTGGCGCGCTTCAAGTTCCTGCGTGGCAGCGTGCTCGATCCGTTCGGCCACAGTGCCGAGCGTCGCCTGGAGCGTGACTTGATCGAGGAGTACGAAGCCAACGTGGCCTACCTGCTGGCCGAACTCGATGCCGGAAACTACCGCACTGCGGTGGCGCTGGCCGAGATACCGGAGCAGATTCGCGGCTATGGCCATGTCAAGGAAGCGGCACTGACCAAGGCGCGTGAGCAGGCAGCACAGCTCAAGGCGCGCATGACCGTCAGCGAGATCGCTGCGGTGCAGCTGTTCGAACCGGCTGCCTGACCCTCCCTGCATCCCCTTTGCCACCCTCTCCCGTGCGGGAGAGGGGCGGCCTTTTACGACCCGACAACCGAGGTAACCCGATGTCCGTCTTCACTCACGTCGACTTCGATCAGCATGAACAGGTGGTCTACGGCCACGACCAGGCCAGCGGCCTGAAAGCCATCATCGCCATCCACGACAGCACCCTTGGCCCGGCGCTGGGGGGTTGCCGCATGTGCAACTACGCCACCGACGACGACGCGCTGCGCGACGTGCTGCGCCTGTCACGCGGCATGACCTACAAGTCGGCCCTGGCGCGCCTGCCGCTCGGCGGCGGCAAGGCCGTGATCATCGGTGATCCGCACAAGGACAAGAGCGAGGCGTTGTTTCAGGCCATGGGCGACTTCGTCGACAGCCTGGGCGGGCGCTATGTCACCGCGGCGGATTCGGGCACCGGGGTGAGCGAGATGCGCATCATGGCCGAGCGTACCCGCCATGTGGCCGGCGCCGGGCTGCGTGAGGCGTTCGGTGGCGGCAGCCGCGATGGCGACCCGTCGCCCTCTACCGCCTACGGCGTTTTCATCGGCATCCAGGCGGCGGTGGCACATCGTCTCGGACGTACGGACCTGGCGGGCATCCGTGTGGCCATCCAGGGGTAGGCCAGGTCGGTTTGCATCTGGCCCGTTTGCTCAAGGATGCCGGCGCGCGGTTGTGGGTGAGCGATATCGTGGAGGCCAACGTCCAGCGTGCGGTCAGCCAACTGGGAGCAATGGCGGTCGGCCAGCATGAGATCCATCGTCTCGACGTGGACGTCTTCGCCCCCTGCGCGCTGGGCGCCATCATCAACCCGCAGAGCCTCGAAGTGCTGCGTGCGCCGATCATCGCGGGCGCGGCCAACAATCAGCTGGCCGATGCCAGCCTGGCCGAGACCCTGCGTCGTCGCGAATGCCTGTATGCACCGGATTACGCGATCAACGCCGGCGGCATCATCGATGTCTGTCATGAGCGAACCGGTGGCAGTGCCGCCGAGCTCAAGGCGCATATCGAAGGTATCGGCCCGACCCTGGCGGAAATCTTCCAGCGTGCCGAGCGTGAAGGGACTACCACCACGGCAATTGCCGACCGCATGGCACAGGAGCGGTTGCGCGGTGGTTCGCAGCCCGTGCGCAGCGTCGAATCGATTGCCCATGGCTGGCAGCGCTAGGGACGTTTCAGCTTCACTCCCGCGAAGGCGCTAGCCCGGGGAAGCGCAAGTTCCGGCTTCCCCTGCGTGCAGCGCACTACAGCGTTTGCGTCGGTGGTTGCGGGCGCGACATGACAAATGCGCGCATCGCCGCTAAGATGCGGCCCGGTCGTAGCGAATACGGCCGTGTCCCCTTAGTTCAACGGATAGAATAAGCCCCTCCTAAGGGCTAGATGCTGGTTCGATTCCAGCAGGGGACGCCATACAGGAAAGGCCTGCGCACTGCGCAGGCCTTTTTCGTTTCGGCACCAGGGTCAGCGCTGGCGTTGCTCTTGCGCCCAGCACGCTGCCGCCGTGAATACCACGTCGGTGGAGGAGTTGACGGCCGTTTCCGCCGAGTCCTGCACGATGCCGATGATGAAGCCGATGGCCACCACCTGCATGGCAACCTCGTTGGGGATGCCGAACAGCCCGCATGCCAGCGGGATCAGCAGCAGCGAGCCGCCGGCCACGCCCGAGGCGCCGCAGGCGCAGACTGCGGCGACCACGCTGAGCAGCAGAGCGGTGGGCAGGTCGATGGGGATTTCCAGGGTGTGCACGGCCGCCAGGGTCAGCACGCTGATGGTGATCGCGGCACCGGCCATGTTGATGGTGGCGCCGAGCGGAATGGAGACGGAATAGGTTTCTTCGTGCAGGTTCAGGTCCTTGCACAGCTGCAGGTTGACCGGGATGTTGGCGGCTGAGCTGCGGGTGAAGAACGCGGTGATCGCACTGCCGCGCAGGCAGGTCAGCACCAGCGGGTAGGGATTGCGACGAATCTTCCAGTAGACCAGCAGCGGATTGGCCACCAGTGCCACCAGCAGCATGCAGCCGACCAGGACGGCGAGCAGGTGCAGGTAGCCGAGCAGGGCGTCCAGGCCGGAGTCGGCCAGAGTAGCCGCGACCAGGCCGAAGATGCCCAGCGGGGCAAGGCGGATCACCATGCGCACGATGCGGGTGACGCCTTCGGACAGTTCGCCGAGCAGCCTCCTGCTGCCTTCACTGGCCTGGCGAAACACCAGGCCCAGGGCGATGGCCCAGGCCAGGATGCCGATGTAGTTGGCGTTGAGCAGGGCGTTGATCGGGTTGTCGACCACGTTGAACAACAGGGTACGCAGCACCTCGGCGATGCCACCGGGCGGGCTCAGCGCCGTTGCCGGGCTACTGAGTACCAGCGTCGAGGGAAACAGGAAGCTGGCGGCGACACCGATCATGGCTGCCGACAGCGTGCCGATCAGGTACATCACCAGAATCGGACGGATATGGGTCTGCTGGCCATGCTGGTGGTTGGCGATGGAGGCGGTGACCAGCACCAGAACCAGCACCGGAGCCACGGCTTTCAGGGCCGAAATGAACACCTCTCCGAGCAGGGCGATGGCGCGTGCCGCTTCGGGGGCCAGCAAGGCCAGGGCAATACCGGCGATCAGGCCGATGACGATCTGGCCGACCAGGCTGATACGGGCGATTCGGCGCAGTAGCGATTGGGGAGTGGCAGTCATGTCGCGGTCTCTATGGGCTTGGAGGGCCGCCTGGGGAGGGGCGCAAAAAACAGCGCGCGACTCTAGCACAGTCGTGGCTGGCGGCTTTGACGCCAGGCCACGGAGGGCGACGGACTGCAACTGGCTGTCGCATGGATGCAAAACCCGGTGTGCGCTCCAAGCGTTCCGGCCGCACGCATGCCGAGCCTGTGCGTCGCGTGCTCACGGCCTGGCTTCATTTACAGGAATACGAAAGTCGGCTTTTGCAACTCGGGATTCAACCCGGCCTGCATCCTCTTTATCGTGACTTCGCCACGCACAACGATAATCACGCTCCAGCGTGAAGACTTCAGTCGGCCCACTCATGTTGCATGAGTTCCGACGCTTGCAAACCTGCCCCCAAGAGAATGCCAACTCATAAGGAATTCCCATGCTCGGACATGTCTGCAAGCAAGGGCGGCAGGTGCTGTGCGCAGTGGCGTCGATCGCCTCTGTAGTGCTTGCCGTCGCTCAACCCGTGAGCGCTGCAAGCGTCATCACGCCCGGTACCTTCAATGTCGCGATGGAAATCAACTACCCGCCATTCGAGTCCTGGGAAAACGGCAAGGTGGTCGGCTTCGATGCTGAATTCAGTGAGGCCATTGCCCGGCACATGAACCTGGAGGTGCGTTTCCAGGACACCAAGTTCGCCAATCTGATTCTGGGGCTCAACGGCAACAGGTTCGATGTCACCATCTCGGCACTCTACATCACGCCGCCGCGCCTGGCCCAGGCCGATGCCATCGCCTACGCACGCAGTGGCGCATTCATCCTGGTCGGCAAGGACAGTGCGGCGCAACCAGAGGACGAGAAAGCGCTGTGCGGCCTGAAAGTGGGGCTGCAGCAGGGGACGTCCTGGGTCACTCCGATTCGCGAGCTTTCCGACAGCCACTGTGTCGCCAACGGCAAGGCGCCCATCCTCGTCAGTGAGTTCCCGACCGCGCCGGAGGCTTCCCAGGCGCTGCTGTCGAAGAACATCGATGCCCAGATCGAGATCGCCGGTACGGCCAGGATGTTCGCCGAGCGTTCGCGTGGGCGTCTGGTGGTCAGCTCACCGCGAATGATCTACATGCAGACCCTCGGCATCTTCACCCGCAAGGGCAATGACGCCCTCCAGGCGCAGCTGCGTCAGGCACTGGCAGCCATGCGCCAGAGCGGGGAGTACCAGAGCCTGCTCGAGAAGTACGAGCTCGAGGATGTGGCGCAAGACTGACGCGCCATCTCACGCCGGTCAGCCAGGCGCCTGGCTGATCGGCACCACGCTGCCACTTCTTCGCCCTCCGACGCAGGTGCTTCATGACGTTCGACTGGTTCTATTTTCTGTCGCTGTTCACCCTCGGCGACTTCTGGCGCGCATGCGTCACCGTCATCGTGCTCAGCAGCGCGGCGTGGGTGCTCGGGCTTGGCCTCGGTTTTCTGCTGGCCTGTGCGCGGATGTCGCCCAGGCGCGGGCTCAATCTGCCCGCGCGGTCGTACATCTGGTTCTTCCGCAGCGTGCCGCTGCTGGTTCTGCTGGTGTTCGTCTACAACCTGCCGCAGTTGTTCCCGCAGGCTGGCACCTGGCTGGGCAATCCGTTCACGGCGGGGCTGATCGGGCTGGTGGCGACCGAGGCCGCCTACATGGCAGAGATCCATCGCGGCGGCCTGCTGGCCGTTGCCGCGGGGCAGCGCGAGGCCGGGCATGCGCTGGGCTTTTCCTACTGGACGACGCTGCGCCTGGTCGTGGTTCAGCAGGCCTTGCGCATTTCCCTGCCGACCCTGGTCAACGAGTACGTGACCATCGTCAAGCTCAGCTCGCTGGTCTCGGTGATCTCCCTTCCCGAGTTGCTGATGACGGGCCAGCGTCTGTATTCGCAGAACTTCCTGGTGCTGGAGACTCTGGCTGCCGTCGCCGTCTACTACGTGCTCATCGTTACCCTGTTCGGCTGGGGATTCACCCGTCTGGAGCGCGCCCTCGACCTGGGGCGTCGCTCTGCCGCCCTGCTCGACGCCGACGCCTGCCAGGCTGCGAGAGCCGTGGCTGTCATGCCGGCCGCCGCGGAGCCCGGGAGGCAGGCGGGGGCGCCGAAGGCGCTGCGACTGCGCAACCTGCACAAGTCCTATGGGCACAACGTCGTGCTCTCGGGCATCGACCTGGAGATATCCAGCGGCCAGGTGGTGAGCATCATCGGCCCGTCCGGTTCGGGCAAGACCTCGCTGATCCGCACCATCAATGCGCTCGAGCGCATCGATCAGGGGGAGATCGTGCTGTTCGATGCGCCATACATCACCGCGGACATTGCGCCGACTGCGCTGCAGGTGCGTCAGGGTATCCGGCGGATCGGCATGGTGTTCCAGAACTTCCAGCTGTTTCCTCATCTGACCCTGCTGGAGAACATCACCCTGGCACCGCTTCGCCATGGCCTGGATACACCGCAGGCGGCGCGGCAGAACGCTTTCGCACTGCTGGACAAGGTCGGCCTGCTCAGTCACGCCAATCGGTATCCGCATCAGTTGTCCGGCGGCCAGCAACAGCGGGTGGCCATCGCCCGTGCCCTGGCCATGCGCCCGGATGTCCTGCTGTTCGACGAGCCCACCTCGGCGCTCGACCCGGAACTGGTGGTGGATGTGCTCAACGTCATCCGCGACCTCGCCCGGGAGGGTATGACCATGCTGGTGGTGACCCACGAGATGGATTTCGCGCTGTCGACGTCCGACCGCATCGTGTTCATGGAGCAGGGGCGCATCCAGCTCGATGCCTCACCGCAGCAGATTCGGTGCGGCGCCTGCGAATCTCCGTCACCGGCCATCCAGCGGGTTCGCCGCTTCATGAAGCTCGAAGAGCGTTCGACTTCCCCGAGTCCTCGTCGGCTGCCTGAGCAGCCGACCTTTTCATCCCGTCCACTCCTGGAGTTCCTGTCATGTCGCATCCATTTCCCCAGCCCCTCGATGCCTATCAGGTACCGCGCTTCGCGGGCCTGCCTACCTTCATGCGCCTGCCGGCCTTCGAAGACCCCGCCCAGGTGCAGATCGCGCTGCTCGGCATTCCCTGGGACGGTGGCACGACCAATCGTGCCGGTGCACGGCATGGCCCGCGGGAGGTGCGCAACATGTCCAGCCTCATTCGTCGGGTACACCCGGTCACCGGGTTGTCGCCCTACGATGCGGTTCGGGTGGGCGACCTCGGCGACGCGCCGGTCAACCCGATCGATCTGCTCGACGCTCTGAAGCGCATCGAGGGCTTTCTCGCTGCCATCCACGCGGCAGGCGCCGTGCCCCTGTCGGTTGGCGGGGATCACCTGATGACGTTGCCGGTGTTTCGCGCCATTGCCCGTCAGCGGCCCATCGGCATGGTTCACTTCGACGCCCACTCCGACACCAACGACCGTTACTTCGGCGATAACCCCTATACCCATGGCACCCCGTTTCGCCGTGCGGTGGAGGAGGGGCTGCTCGACCCCCGGCGTACCGTGCAGATCGGTATTCGCGGCTCGCTGGCCTCGGCCAGCGACACGGACTTCGCCGAGCAGGTCGGTATCCGCATCATTACCATGGAGGAGTTCGCCGATATCGGTGTCGAGGCCACGCTGCGCGAAGCCCGGCGGATCGTCGGCAACGAGCCGACCTATGTCAGCTTCGATGTCGATGTTCTCGATCCGGCCTTCGCGCCAGGCACCGGCACACCGGAAATCGGCGGCATGACCACGTTGCAGGCGCAACAACTGATTCGCGGCCTGCGCGGGCTGAATCTGATCGGTGCCGATGTGGTCGAGGTCGCGCCGCCGTTCGATGTGGGCGGGTGTACCGCACTGGTGGGCGCGACCATGCTGTTCGAGCTGCTCTGCATCGTTGCCGAATCGGTGGCCGAACGGGCGCGCAAATGAGGCACAATCCTCGCTCCGCTACCACTCGGATGGAACATCAGCGATGCGAGGCAACCTGAGCGACGTGGACTTGCGCATGCTGCGCACGTTCTGTGCCATCGTCGAGGCGGGCGGCTTCACGGCCGCCCAGGCTCGTCTCAACATCAGCCTGCCGCGCCTCAGCGTGATCGTCCGCGATCTGGAGGTGCGGCTTGGCTATTCGCTGTGCAAGCGCGGCAAGTCCGGTTTCCAGTTGACGGAGGAGGGCCAGCAGACCTACGCCGCGGCTCAGGAACTGTTCGCCAGCGTCGCGCACTTTCAGGATCGCACCACCTCGCTCAGCCAGCGGCCACGGGAGACCCTGTTGATCGGTGCGGTGGACGCCCTGGCCAGTTTCGAGGCGTTTCCGCTGGTGCGGGCCATTACCGCCTTGCGCAAGGCATCGCCGGAGTCCGGCATCGAGCTGCACATCATGCGGCCTGACGAGCTGGAGCAGGCCGTTCTCGATGAGCGCCTGGAATTGGCCGTGGGCGCTTTCCATCACCACCTCTCGGGGCTGACCTATACGCCCCTGTGCCGGGAACGCAATGCGCTCTATTGCAGCGATGCCCATCCGTTCTTCGGTATGCCGGACGAGCGCCTGAGCGTCGATATTCTCAGCGAGGCCGTCTATGTGGATCGCGGTTACCTGAGTGAAAGTCGGCGGCCACACCCGCTGCGTTTTCAGCATTTCGTCAATGCCTACACCATGGAGGCGACGGCGCTGCTGATATTTTCCGGCACCTACATCGGCTACTTGCCCACGCACTATGCACGGCCCTGGGTGGAGCGCGGACGCTTGCGGCCGATACGGCCCGAGGAGCTGTCGTTCGAGGCGCAGTTCGAGTGCATCGTGCGTCAGGGGCTGGAGCAGAAACCCGCCGTGAGCCGCCTGCTCGAGCTGCTGCTGATCGGCGGCGATGATGTCGCGGCTGCGACCGGTGAGGTCGTGTCCTAGAGCGTTGGCCTGGGCACGGGGCGGTTGTACGCTGCACTGCTTGAAATATCGAACGCCCGTTGCGTATGTTGTGTCACTGCCCGTCATTCGACGGGCTTCCAATGACAAAGGACAACAGCAGATGAGCAACGATGGCCATCGCTCGCTGGAAACACTCCTGGCCGGCATCGATGAAATCGACTGCGTGACCCCGGATCTCAATGGTGTACCGCGTGGCAAGGTGATGACCGCCAGCGGTTTCATCGAGGGGCGGCGTCTGCAACTGGCCCGTGGCGTGTTGCTGCAATGCATCATGGGGGGCTATCCGCCAGCACGCTTCTACGGCAGCGATGACGGTGATCTCGTGCTCAATGCCGAGCCGAGCCAGATTCATCGCCTGCCCTGGAGCGAACCGCCACGTGCGCTGGCCATCTGCGACGCGGACGAGCTGGATGGGCGAAGCTCCGGGCTGTCCACCCGTGCGTTGCTCAAGCGCGTGCTGGCACGTTACGCCGAACACGGCTGGCAACCGGTGGTGGCTACGGAGCTGGAGTTTTTCGTGTTCGCCGCCAACCCCGATCCGCACCAGCCGTTCCTGCCACCGGTGGGCCTCGATGGCCGCCGCGAGGATGGCGGTTCGGCTTTCAGCGTCAGTTCCGGCAACGGTCTGCGACCATTCTTTGCCGAGGTCTATCGCTGCATGGCGGCGCTGGGCCTGCCACGTGACACCTTCATGCACGAGATGGGCGTCAGTCAGTTCGAGATCAATCTGTTGCACGGTGACGCACTGCAACTGGCCGACCAGACCTTCCTGTTCAAGCACCTGCTCAAGGAGGTCGGCTTCAGGCATGGCTTGTCCGTGGTGTGCATGGCCAAGCCGCTTGCGCATACGCCAGGCAGCTCCATGCATATCCATCAGAGCGTGGTGGCGCAGGGCAGCGGGCGCAACATCTTCAGTGACGAGGGCGGCGAGGCGACGCCTGCCTTCCATCATTTCATCGGTGGCCAGCAGGCCGCACTCGCCGATTTCACCCTGCTCTTCGCGCCGCACGTGAACTCCTACCAGCGCCTGTGCCACCCCTATGCATCGCCGAACAATGCCTGCTGGTCTGCCGACAACCGCGCTGCGGGCCTGCGCATTCCGGCCAGTGCGCCGGCCGCGCGGCGTGTGGAAAATCGCCTGCCGGGCGCAGACGCCAACCCCTATCTGGCCCTGGCTGCCAGCCTGGCCGCCGGGCTGCATGGCCTGGAGCATGGCCTGCAACCCAGCGCGCCGATCCAGGGCGAGTTCGAGGTGCCGGAAGAATTGGCGCTACCCTGTACCATGCATGCCGCCATCGAGCGTCTGAAACGCAGTGAGCTGGCGATCGAACTGTTCGGTGCGGAATTCATCGAAGGTTACATCGCCAGCAAGACCCTGGAACTCACCAGCTTCTACGATGAAATAACGCCCTGGGAGCGCCGTGTTCTGGCGGCCCAGGCCTGAGCGTTCGCGGGCATTGCTCGAACCCGCGAGGCTTCAACCCGTCGTGCAACGTCCGTTCGTACCGTGTATGAGGAGCTTTACCCGCCAATGCGCATGATCTGGAAGTCATTCCGCTCGCTGTACTTCGCCACTCTGCTCATGTTGCTCGGCTCCGGTCTGCTCAGTACCTACCTGGCCCTGCGCCTGGCCGACACGGTGGATGGTCTGTGGGTCGGTGCGCTGATGGCGGCCAACTATTTCGGTCTGGTGGTCGGCGGCAAGCTCGGGCACCGTCTGATCGGTCGGGTGGGGCATATCCGCGCTTACGTGGCCTGTGCCGGTGTGGTCACCGCCGCCGTGCTCGGTCATGGGCTGGTGGAATGGCTGCCGTTCTGGTTGTTCCTGCGCATGCTGGTGGGCCTGGGCATGATGTGTCAGTACATGGTGATCGAGAGCTGGCTCAACGAGCAGGCCGACGCCAGGCAGCGCGGCCTGGTGTTCAGTGGCTACATGGCGGCTTCCTACCTCGGGCTGATCCTGGGGCAGCTCACCCTGGTGGTGCATCCGACGCTGGGGCTCGAGCTGCTGATGCTGGTCGCCCTGTGTTTCGCCCTGTGCCTGGTACCGGTGGCGCTGACTCGCCGTCTGCACCCGGCGCCGCTGCACCCTGCGCCGCTGGAGCTGCGTTTCTTCCTCAGTCGGGTACCGCTGTCGCTGACCACCATTTCGGTGGCCGGCCTGCTGATTGGTTCGTTCTACGGTCTGGCGCCCCTGTACGCCACGCGCATGGGCCTTTCCACCGAAGAGGTGGGCCTGTTCATGGGCAGCTGCATCCTGGCGGGCCTGTTGGTGCAGTGGCCGCTGGGCTGGTTGTCCGACCGTCATGATCGCGTGCGGCTGATTCGTGGTTGCGCCGTGCTGCTGCTGGTCGCGGCCCTGCCACTGGCGGCGCTGCCGGAGGTCTTTCTCGGTCTGCTGATCGGTGTCGGTTTTCTGGTCAGCCTGATGCAGTTCAGCCTCTATCCGCTGGCGGTGGCTCTGGCCAATGACCATGTCGAGCCGGAGCGGCGCGTATCGCTGACCGCCATGCTGCTGGTCACCTTCGGTGTGGGGGCCTGTATCGGCCCGTTGCTGACCGGCGTGCTGATGCGTTTCTACGGCGCCAACATGTTGTACGTGTTCGTCTGCGTCTGTGCGCTGATCCTGATCTGGCGCATTCGTCCGGAGGTGGTCACCCATCTGCACCAGGTCGAGGATGCACCCCTGCAGCACATGGCCATGCCGGGTAACGTCACCAGCTCGCCGCTGGTCGCGGCGCTCGATCCAAGGGTCGATGAGCAGACGGTGCAGGAGCAGATGCAGGAGCCCGCCGCCGCGGCAGCAGCGGCAGAGGGCAATGAGCAGGACGAGCAGGAGTCACGGGCAGCCCGCTAGGCTGCCACGCGGCGTTTCAGAAGGGGCCGTCGCTCTCGGTGCGGCGCGCCTCGCGTTGCAACTGGTAGACGAAGCGCTCGACCTGGCGTTGTTCCAGGCCGTTCATGCGGTGGAAACGGGTGCCGACGAAGGTCATGTCGACCTTGTCTTCGTATTGCACGTGGCGGAGTTCCACCGCACAGGTCATCGCGCCGAAAGGCAGCTGTGCAGTGAGCCGTTCATGCACCTGGCCGTTGCTCAGCTGCTGGGTGAGGTTGCCGGCGAAGCGCAGTTTGCAGCCGGTGGCGGAAATGTCCAGTAGATGACCGGGAATGGGTTCGCGCAGTTTGTCGCCATTGAGCACGACCCTGACCAGATCGCTCTGCTTGAGCTGGGCGCGAAAGGCGCTGCGGCGCTGGTGGTAGATCACTTCCAGCGGTAGCGGCGCCCAGTAGCAGGGGCACCTTCGAATTCGCCCACCTGCACGTCGTGTTCGCAGCTCCAGGCGACGCGCACGCCGTCACGGAAGGCTTCGACCTTGAAGCTTTCACCTTGCCTGAAGAAGCGCTCGCCGTCGGTCGGAATGATTTCATCCAGAGCGATGCGAGCACGGTCGCGGTCGATCTCCACCAGGTAGCTCTGGAAACGCTGGCTGCGATCCTTGAACTGGATCACCAGAGGATCGTGGTTTTGTTGCAATTGGCGCAGGGTGGCAATGATCTCCACGGGTGCCTTGAGCACCTTTGGCGGCTGAGGGCCGCTCTCGTCGTTGAACGCGCTGGACACAGTTCGGAACTCTCCGAGTCAAAAGACTACGACGGCACTAGCATACTGGCTAAGTGCCTGCATGTCCCTGTGCTTTCGCTTGGGGGTGGGTGGGTCAGGCCTGACTGAGTGGCCTTTGCTGCGCGATTCTAGCGGCACTGCCACGGCTGTCATAGAGCCCAGGTGTCTCGCCGCCGCGCAGAATGCCGAGGACGCTGCGCACCGATGCCTGGTTGGCACGCACCAGGCGGCCATTGCGCAGATTGGCTTGCTGGCAGCGTTGCAGCAGGGTGGAGAGCGCTTCGCTGCGGGCCAGCAACTGCTCGCCGTGGGCGGAGTTCGCCGCCAGTGCGTTCAGCCCTTCGCGATCTGCGCTCAGGCCGGCGCTCTGCAACAGACGGCTGCGTTCGTTGCCATGCTGCTGGAGCAGGGCAAGCAGCGGTTGCTTGTCGTTGAGCAGGCTGTCGAGGCGCGGCAGGTCGCGTTCGCTCAGGGCCTGGAATTCGGCGTCGATCAGCTCAAGCAATTGCTCGGCGGTGCCGATATCGGTGGTGAACAGGTCAAGCAGGGCTGTGTCGTGCATGGCGGGCTCTTGGGGGTCGGGCGTCCAACACCCCCAGCGCAGCCCTGGGACTAGCGCTGGGATTCGAAGTCGAGCAGTTTCTGGGCGACGCGTTTGCTGTCGACCTGATAGCTGCCATCGGCGATGGCCTGTTTCAGCTGGGCCACTCGCTCCTTGTTGACGATCGGCTGATCACTCAGCTTCTCGCTGATCTTCTGCAACTGTTGTGCCTCACGGCTCAGCTGCACGGATTCACCGCTCTTGGCGTTGGTTTGTTCATCGCTGCCGGTGACAGCCGCTTTGTTCGGCTGGGCCGACTCGCTGCGATTGCCAGCCTGAGTCGCGCCGGTACGTCCCGCGTTGGCGGGCGTATTGGCATTGTTCAGCCGGTTGAAGTCGATGACCATGATGCAGAACCTCGGACGATATGGTGGACGCTTGCCAAGCTTTTCGGCCACTGCCAGGAAAACTTTAGGACTAATTTCGCGCGTCAGTAAACAAGTGTAGGGAATCGCCTGACCATTGCGCTACAAGAAACATGCCTACATGGCTACTTCCACCTGTCCGGGGCCGATCACACGGGCTCGAATCACACGTTGCGAGCGCAGGTTGCGGACATTGATCTGCTGGCCGGGAGCACCATCCGTCAGGGCTTCACCGGGCATGCGGACATTGACGGTGGTACCGCGAGCGCTGATGACGACCTGATCGCCACGCCTTATCACCTCGGCTATCTGCAGGTGGCCCGGAGCCAGAACCTGGTCGCCACCCAGTTGTCGCGTCAATTTCTTGCCGATTGCCTGGGAAGGATCGGTCAGGAAGTTCTGACCGAGTTGCCCCACGTCGCGCTCCACCAGGCTCAGATCCGCCGCCTTGACTACGCTCATGCGCTTGAGGGGACGGGTGAGCACCACGACCGGACGGTACAGGCGTACTTCCGCCGGCACGAACACGGCCCAGGGCGCGCTGCCGTCGCAACGCACGCGCGTGGTGACGCGGCCCAGTGGCTGCGCCGGGCTTTCCAGTGTCGCGGTCAACGGCTGGTCGCACAATGGCAGGCGCAACCGTGGGTCGAGACGATTGACACTAATCTCATGACGACCCTGGATTTCGCTACGCTGTAGATATTCAGTGGTCGCCTGCTCAAGAAAGGACTTGGTGGCGCCGATAAGTTGTTCGGTGCTGGTGAAGGTAGCTGCCGCGGTACCGCTGTAGCCGATCGTCGACAAAGCGAGTAAAACGGGCAAAGGGGCAAGGCACTTTGCCAGTAGCTGACGGAATGATGACGTTCTTGGCTTCATGATCAATGCAAAGCAAGCCCCGTGCCGCCTGCTAGGCTGCTAGGGGTAGGCGTTACCAATACGAGAAGGAGTCCGGGCATGGCCGGGTTGATGGATTCGGTTAACCAGCGTACTCAGCTGGTAGGGCAGAACCGTTTGGAGTTGTTGTTGTTCCGCCTGGAAGGCCCACAGCTATATGGCATCAACGTATTCAAGGTGAAGGAGGTGCTGCAGTGCCCCAATCTCACCATCATGCCCAAGTCCAGCCGGGTCGTGCGGGGGGTGGCCAACATCCGTGGCGGTACCATCCCGATTCTCGATCTGTCCATTGCCACCGGGCGGGCGCCGCTGGAAGACATCAAGACCAGTTTCGTCATCATCACCGAGTACAACACCAAGGTTCAGGGCTTTCTGGTGCGTTCGGTGGAGCGCATCGTCAACATGAACTGGGAAGAGATCCATCCGCCACCCAAGGGAACCGGGCGCGATCATTACCTGACCGCAGTGACGCGGCTCGACCAGCAACTGGTCGAGATCATCGATGTGGAGAAGATTCTCGCCGAGGTGGCGCCCACCTCCGAAGTGATCTCCGCAGGCGTGATCGATGATCAGGTGCAGAGTCAGGCGGTGACCAAGCATGTGCTGATCGTCGATGACTCTTCGGTGGCGCGCAAACAGGTGTCGCGTTGCCTGCAGACCGTGGGCGTCGAGGTCACGGCCCTCAACGATGGGCGCGAGGCGCTCACGTACCTGAAGAAAATGGCGGACGAGGGGCGTCATCCCGACAGGGAACTGCTGATGCTGATTTCCGATATCGAGATGCCGGAGATGGACGGCTATACCCTGACTACGGAGATTCGTAATGATCCACGCATGCAGAAGCTGCATATCCTCCTGCATACTTCGCTTTCCGGTGTGTTCAACCAGGCGATGGTGAAGAAGGTCGGCGCTGACGATTTTCTCGCCAAGTTCAAGCCAGATGACCTGGCGGCGCGCGTGGTCGATCGCATTCGTGTATCGGATGGGGGCTGAGGGAACGTCCTTCGGCGAACGTTATGGTTGGTGAGGCGGCACTAGTGTCTTCAGGTAATTTGGATTTCGAGCAGTTCCGGACATTCCTGGAAAAGGCCTGCGGTATTCTGCTTGGCAGCAACAAGCAGTATCTGGTCTCCAGCCGTCTGAACAAGCTGATGGAACAGAACGGCATCAAGACCCTGGGTGAGCTGGTGCAGCGCATGCAGAGCCAGCCGCGCGGGGGGCTGCGCGAGCAGGTGGTCGATGCCATGACCACTAACGAGACCCTGTGGTTTCGCGATACCTATCCGTTCGAGGTGCTCAAGAGCCGGGTGTTGCCGGAGCTGATCAAGGCCTATCCGGCCCAGCGCCTGCGCATCTGGTCGGCGGCCTGTTCGTCCGGGCAGGAGCCGTACTCGTTGTCGATGTCCATCGACGAGTTCGAGCGCAGCAACCTCGGTCAGCTCAAGGCCGGTGTGCAGATCGTGGCCACCGACCTGTCGCCCTCGATGCTGAGCAATTGCAAATCCGGTGAGTACGACAGCCTGGCGATGGGCCGTGGTCTCTCGCAGGAGCGCCTGCAGCGCTATTTCGATCCCAAGGGGCCGGGGCGCTGGCAGGTCAAGGCGCCGATCAAGAGCCGCGTGGAATTCCGTCCGCTGAACCTGCTCGACAGCTATGCGGCGCTCGGCAAGTTCGACATCGTGTTCTGCCGCAACGTGCTGATCTATTTCTCCGCCGAGGTGAAGAAGGACATCCTCACGCGCATCCATGCCACGCTCAAGCCGGGCGGCTATCTGTTCCTCGGGGCCTCCGAGGCGCTCAATGGCCTGCCGGAGAAGTACCAGATGGTGCAGTGCAGCCCGGGGATCATCTACAAGGCCAAATAGGCGCAAGGCATGTTTGGTATCAGCAACGGGAGGCCTTTGGCCTCCCGTTTGCGTTTCCGGAGCCGGAGATGACGGTTCGGTTGCACGTGACCGGTCGGGTAGGGGCGCTGTGCGCACCAGCGACCTGACGGGGCTGAAGAGCCGGTGCACATGGCGCACCCTGGGGCTCGGCAGGGCGGCAATCTGCCGATTGGCTTTGCCGCTTGCTTGCCCGTAGGCGGTAAAGCCTTGCCGCTTTGCCGCTTTTTCTCGAGTTGAATGCTGTCAAGATGTTGATTTAATTGATAAAAATAAATTGGCACAGCCTTTGCTGAATAGCTCGCAACAGTGACCACATGGCCTTAGCGGCAAAGGTTCGGAACATGAGCATCAACTTCGGCAGAGCACTCGGCATCCATGAACAGGCACTCGGTTTCCGCGCCCAGCGTGCCGAGGTGCTGGCGAACAACATCGCCAATGCCGATACCCCGAACTACAAGGCCCGCGACCTGGACTTCGCCAGCGTACTGGCCGAGCAGAGCAACCGCATGCAGCGCGGTGGCGTTGCCCTGAACCGTACCGACAGCCGCCACATTCCGGCCGAGGGCGTGAACAGCGGTGATGCCGAGCTGCCCTACCGCACGCCGTTCCACGCCTCGCTGGATCAGAACACCGTCGATCTGCAGATCGAGCAGTCGAACTACGCGGAGAACGCCGTGCAGTTCCAGGCCAGCTTCACCTTCCTCAACAGCAAATTCAAAGGGCTGACCAGTGCCCTGCGCGGCGAATAAGGAGCGCGACCATGTCCCTTGCCAGTGTCTTCAATATCGCCGGAACCGGCATGAGCGCCCAGAGCACTCGCCTGAACACCATTTCCAGCAACATCGCCAACGCCGAGACCGTCTCGTCGAGCCTGGATCAGACCTACCGTGCCCGCCACCCGGTGTTCGCCACCGTGTTCCAGCAGGCGCAGAACGGCGACCGTGGTTCGCTGTTCGCCGAGCAGGACGAAGCCGGACGTGGCGTGCAGGTGCTGGGCGTGATCGAGGATCAGAGCAGCCTGATGCCGCGCTACGAGCCGGATCATCCGATGGCCAATGCCGATGGTTACGTCTACTACCCGAACGTCAACGTGGTCGAGGAAATGGCCGACATGATCTCCGCCAGCCGCGCCTTCCAGACCAACGTGGAAATGATGAACACCGCCAAACAGATGCTGCAACGCGTGCTGACCCTGGGTCAGTGAGTCGAGACGAGGAAATCAGGCCATGAGCACCGTAAACGGCAGCAGTTCGGTACTGGATCAGTACCAGATCAAGCAGGACACCACGAAGAACAACAACCTCGGCAAGAACGAGTTTCTCAATCTGCTGGTGGCGCAACTCAACAACCAGAACCCGCTGGAGCCACAGGGCAATGGCGAGTTCATCGCGCAGCTGGCGCAGTTCAGCCAGGTGGAAGGGATCGAGAAGCTCAACACCAGCATGGGCTCGATGCTTTCCAGCTTCCAGTCTTCGCAGGCGTTGCAGGCATCCTCTCTGGTCGGGCGCAAGGTGATCGTGCCGAGCGAGAAGGCCGTGGTCGATACCAGCGAGAGCTTCAAGGCCAGCACCTTGCTGCCGGTCAGCAGCAGTAACGTGTACGTCAACATCTATGACGATGCCGGTGCACTGGTGAAACGTGTCGAGCTGGGCGAGCAGGCCGCCGGCAACGTCAGCTTCATCTGGGACGGCAAGGACGCCGACGGCAACGTGGTGCCGCCGGGCACCTACAAGTTCGAGGCGCAGGCCACCTACGGCAGTGAAACCAAGGGGCTGTACACCTTGCTGCCGGCCAACGTCGACAGCGTCACCCTGGGCGGCAGCGAGCTGATGCTCAACCTCGCAGGCCTGGGCAGCGTCCCGCTTTCTCAAGTGCAGGTCATCGGCCAATAACTATTGCCGCCGGCAGTTCCGGCAAAGGAGTCTTCCATGTCGTTCAATATTGGTCTGAGTGGTCTGCGTGCTGCGACCAGCGACCTCAACGTCACCGGCAACAACATCGCCAACGCCGGTACTGCGGGTTTCAAGCAGTCGCGTGCCGAGTTCGCCGACGTCTATGCCGCTTCCGTCCTGGGTACCGGCAAGAACTCGCAGGGTAGTGGTGTGCTGCTGGCGGACGTTTCGCAACTGTTCAACCAGGGCAACATCAACTACACCAACAACGCTCTGGATCTGGCCATCAATGGCAATGGCTTTTTCATGACCAGCAACAATGGCGAGATGAGTTATACCCGTTCCGGTTACTTCGGCACGGATCGTGACGGCTACATCGTCAATAACTTCGGCTATCGCCTGCAGGGCTACGCCGCTGACGAGAGCGGCAACATCCTGCCGGTACAGGCCGACCTGCGCGTCAGTGCCGGGCAGCAGGAACCCAGGGCGACCACCAGCGTCACCCAGCGCGTCAACCTGAACTCCAATGCCGTACGCCCGGCCAATGCCGGAACCATGGCGGCACCGACCTTCGACCCGAGCGACTCGAAGTCCTTCAACTGATTCACCTCGACCAACATCTATGACTCGCAGGGCAACGCCCACGTGATGACCCAGTACTTCGTCAAGAACGAAGCGCCGGCCAACAACGGCTGGGTCATGCATGTGCTGATCGACGGGGTCAACCCGCGTGACCCGAGCAGCACCCAGCCGTTCAGCTATGCCGTGAACTTCGATACCTCCGGGCAGTTGGCCGATCCCGCGTTCACACCGCTGGCCAGTGCACCGCCAGACCCGGCTCTGGATGCGCCGGCGATTCCAACCGGCACGCCCAATGGCATCTTCGCCCTGGATGACACCGACTGGGTGCCGGCCGAGAAGGATCCGGTCAACCCGGGCACCATGGTGCCCAATGGCGCCGACAGCGAGGCATTCACCTTCGACATGCGTGGTTCGACCCAGTACGCAGCGTCCTTCGGGGTTAACGCCGTCAGTCAGGACGGCTACACCACTGGCCAGCTGGCTGGCATCGAGATCGACGATACCGGGGTGATATTCGCTCGCTACACCAACGGTCAGTCCAAGGTGCAGGGGCAGGTGCTGCTGGCGAACTTCGCCAACGTCCAGGGGCTGACTCCGGTAGGCAAGACCGCCTGGGTGCAGTCGTTCGAATCGGGCGAGCCGGTGATCGGCACACCACGCAGCAGCACCCTGGGTGCTCTGCAGGCCGGCGCGCTGGAGGACTCCAACGTCGAGCTCTCGGATCAGTTGGTGAACCTGATCGTGGCTCAGCGCAACTACCAGGCCAACGCCAAGACCATCGAAACCGAAAGCGCCATCACCCAGACCATCATCAACCTGCGTTGATGACCATGCGTTGAAGCAAAGCGGCAAGCCTGGCTTGCCGCTTTGCCGTTCCAGAGCCGGCAAAACCTCGCCGCCGGCGTTCTCCGATCTCTTCGAACTTATCTATAAAACTCTTTTAAATCAGTGTCTTGGGTTTGTTTTTCGAATGTGGCACGACGCTTGCTGTAGAGCATGCAAAGAGCCAAGGGCACGTCGCCCACTCGGAGAATCACCATGGACAAGATGCTGTACGTCTCCATGACCGGAGCGCAGAACAACACCCTGGGTCTGCGCGCCCACGCCAACAACCTGGCGAACGTTTCCACTTCGGGTTTTCGTCGCGATTTCGAACAGGCGCGCTCCATGCCGCTGTTCGGCGAAACCTACCCGGCGCGCGTATTCGCCATGACCGAACGCCCGGCTACCGATTTTCGCCCCGGTTCGCTGCAGGAGACCGGGCGGGACATGGATGTCGCCATCGGCGGCAAGGGCTGGATCGCCGTGCAGGCGCCCGATGGCAGCGAGGCCTACGTGCGCACGGCCAGCCTGAACATCGACGCCCTCGGTGTGCTGCGTACCGGCAATGGTTTGCCGGTGATGGGCAATGCCGGGCCGATTGCCGTGCCTCCGGAGCAGAAAGTGGAGATCGGTCAGGACGGCACCATCAGCATTCGTGCGCTGGGTGAAGACCCCAACGCGTTGGCCCAGGTCGACCGAATCAAGCTGGTCAATCCGGATCCCAAGAGCATGGAGAAGGGCACCGACGGCCTGATTCGTGTCAAGGGCCAGCCTGCGGTGGAGGCCGATGCCACGGTTCAGGTCACTTCCGGCTTTCTCGAAGCGAGCAACGTCAATGCCGTCGAAGAAATGACCGCGATCCTTTCCCTGTCCCGTCAGTTCGAGCTGTCGGTAAAGATGATGCGCACCGCCGAGGACAACTCGTCGGCCATGGCGCGGGTTTTGCAGATTAGCTAATTACCAGCACGCGGCGCCGTAAAACCGGCGCCCGAGGAGAAACGATATGCTTCCGGCACTGTGGGTCAGCAAGACCGGTTTGTCCGCTCAGGACATGAACCTGACCACCATTTCCAACAACCTGGCCAACGTCGCGACCACCGGCTTCAAGCGTGATCGTGCCGAGTTCGAGGATCTGCTGTACCAGATCCGCCGTCAGCCTGGCGGTCAGTCCAGCCAGGACAGCCAGTTGCCCTCGGGTTTGCAGCTCGGTACCGGTGTGCGCGTGGTGGGTACGCAGAAGATCTTCACCGCCGGCAGCCTGCAGACCACCGAGCAGCCGCTGGATCTGGCCGTCAATGGCCGTGGTTTCTTCCAGATCCTGCAGCCTGACGGCACCGTTTCCTACACCCGTGATGGCAGCTTTCACCTGAATTCCGACGGGCAGATCGTGACCTCCCAGGGGTTTGCCCTGGAGCCGGCCATCGTCCTGCCGGCCGAGGTGCGCACCTTTACCGTCGGCGAAGACGGCACCGTCTCGGTGACCACCGCCGGCAACGCACAGCCGCAGATCATCGGCAATATCCAGTTGGCCGATTTCGTCAACCCGGCGGGTCTTGAAGCCATCGGCAACAACCTGTTCCTGGAGACCGGTTCCAGTGGTGCGCCGCAGGTCGGCAACCCGGGCCTCAACGGTCTGGGTACCACATTGCAGAACACCCTGGAGAACTCCAACGTCAGCGTGGTGGAGGAACTGGTGAACATGATCACCACCCAGCGTGCTTATGAGATGAACTCCAAGGTGATTTCCACCGCTGATCAGATGCTGTCCTTCGTGACGCAGAACCTTTGATTCCTTGACACTGTTTTGAACGCCGCGAGGTTGTGGTTATGAACCGGCAAATGCTCTGTTTCCCCCTGTTGGCCGGCCTGCTGCTGAGCAGCGGCTGCGTGGCGCCGACAGCCAAGCCGGATGATCCCTATTACGCGCCGGTGTTGCCGCGCACGCCGTTGCCGGCTGCGCAGAACAACGGCTCGATCTATCAGGCAGGTTTCGAGAACGGCCTGTATGACGACCGCAAGGCATTTCGCGTGGGTGACATCATCACCATCACGCTGAACGAGCGCACCCAGGCCAGCAAGAACGCCAACAGCTCGCAGCAGAAGAACAGCAGTGGCACCCTGGGCGTACCCAATCTGTTCGGTATGGCGGTTGCGCCCAAGAACCCGCTCAGCGGCCTCAGTGCCCTCGGCATGACCAACGACAACCTGAGTCTGGATGCAAGCTGGGACTCGCAGCGCGCCAACACGGGCTCCGGTCAGGCGGGGCAGAGCAACAGCTTGTCCGGCTCGGTCACCGTGACCGTCGCCGAAGTGCTGCCCAACGGCATTCTGGCGGTGCGTGGCGAGAAGTGGATGACCCTCAACACCGGCGATGAACTGATGCGTATTTCCGGGTTGGTGCGTGCCGATGACATCTCCACCGACAACACCGTGTCCTCCACTCGGGTTGCCGATGCGCGCATCACCTATTCCGGGACGGGTGCCTTCGCCGACGCCAGCCAACCCGGCTGGATGAGTCGTTTCTTCATGAGCCCGCTGTGGCCGTTCTGATCGCGGGGAGCTGTCGATGAAAACCTGGCTGACTCATTCTCCATCCTTGCTACTCGAGCGCCTGTCCCACTGGTACGCACGAGTGACGACCAGCGGCTCGGCGCGCAAGGCGTTCGCAGTGACCTCGGCTACCAGGCGAGGCGCGCGCGTTCATGGTCGTGAGTCGGCACAGGCCGGAGCGTGTCGTCGCCAGTTCGCGGCCGCTCATCGCGGCTATCGCCGCCAGGGCGCCAACGACTGGTTGCTGCTGGCGACCATGCTTGCGTGCCTGTTGCTGAGCCTGCCGACCCAGGCCGAGCGCCTGAAGGATCTGGCCTCGATCCAGGGCGTGCGCAGCAACCAGCTGATCGGCTACGGCCTGGTGGTCGGCCTCAATGGCAGCGGGGATCAGACCACCCAGACGCCGTTCACCGTGCAGACATTCAACAACATGCTGGCGCAGTTCGGCATCAAGGTGCCGCCGGGTGGCAACGTGCAGCTCAAGAACGTCGCTGCCGTGTCGGTGCATGCCGACCTGCCGCCGTTCGCCAAGCCGGGTCAGACCATCGATATCACCATTTCCTCCATCGGCAACGCCAAGAGCCTGCGTGGTGGCAGCCTGCTGATGACTCCGCTCAAGGGCATCGACGGCAACGTCTACGCCATCGCCCAGGGCAACCTGGTGGTCGGTGGCTTCGATGCCAGCGGTGCCGATGGTTCGCGTATCACCGTGAACGTGCCGTCTGCCGGCCGCATTCCCGGAGGCGCCACCGTGGAGCGTCCGGTGCCGAGCGGTTTCGATCAGGGCAACTACCTGACCCTGAACCTCAATCGCCCCGATTTCACCACGGCGAAGAACATCGTCGACCAGATCAACGATCTGCTCGGCCCTGGCGTCGCCCAGGCCATCGATGGCGGTTCGATCCGCGTCAGCGCGCCGCTCGATCCCAACCAGCGCGTCGACTACCTGTCGATTCTGGAGAACCTGCAGGTCGAGGCCGGCAAGGCGGTGGCCAAGGTCATCATCAACTCGCGTACCGGTACCATCGTCATTGGCCAGGACGTGAAGGTTCAGCCGGCCGCCGTCACCCACGGCAGCCTGACCGTGACGATCACCGAAGACCCCATCGTCAGCCAGCCCGAAGCGCTGTCTGGCGGCCAGACCGCAGTGGTACCGCGCTCGCGCGTGGGCGCCGAGGAAGAGGCCAAGCCGATGTTCAAGTTCGGCCCCGGCACCAGCCTCGAAGAGATCGTGCGTGCGGTTAACCAGGTGGGCGCTGCGCCTTCCGACCTGATGGCCATCCTGGAGGCGCTCAAGCAAGCCGGCGCCCTGCAGGCTGACCTGATCGTGATCTGAGGGGGATCGCCGATATGGACTCTCGACTCTCGGCAGGCCTGCTGACCGGAGGCAAAAGCCCGGTCGACAGCGGTGCGTTCACCGACCTGAACCGTCTCAACCAGTTCAAGGTGGGCGGCGACACCGAGCAGAACATCCGCAAGGTCGCTCAGGAATTCGAATCGCTGTTCATGAACGAAATGCTCAAGGCCATGCGTTCGGCCAACGCCGCGTTCGGTGAAGGCAATTTCATGAACAGCAACGAAAGCAAGACCTATCAGGACATGCATGATCAGCAGTTGGCGGTGACGCTCTCCAAGGAAGGGCGCGGCATCGGCCTGGCGGACGTGCTGGTGCGGCAGATGTCGAAGATCAAGCAGCCATCGAGTCGTCCCAATCCCTTTGCCCAGGTCGAACAGTCGGTTGCGGCGACGAGCGAGGCGCAGGCGGACAAGGTCGCCAGCAGCGAAAGTTTCCGTGACGATGCCGCGCTGCTCAACCGCCGGCGTCTGGCCGTGCCGGGCAAACTGGCGGATCGCCTGCTGGCCGGCATCGTGCCGTCGGCAGGTGAAGGTGAGGGCAAGGCCCTGGCCGGCAGCGACTGGATTGCGGCGCAGTCTACGCCCGCTCCGAAGGGCAAGGCCCTGAGCCTGGACAACGCCGATGCCCTGACCGGCCGGCGTATCGCCCAGCCGCCATTGGCGCCGGGCAAGGCGGCGTTCGCCTCGCCACAGGAGTTCATCGACACCATGCTGCCGATGGCAGAGGCCGCTGCCGAGAAGATCGGGGTCGACCCTCGCTATCTGGTGGCCCAGGCCGCGCTGGAAACCGGCTGGGGCAAATCGATCATCCGCACCGGTGATGGCAGCAGCAGCCACAACCTGTTCGGCATCAAGACCCACAACAGCTGGGAGGGTGAGTCGGCGCGCGTGCTGACCACCGAGTACAAGGGCGGCAAGGCGGTGAGAGAGGCGGCCAACTTCCGCGCCTATGACTCCTACGCACAGAGCTTCGACGACTACGTCAGCTTCCTGCAGAACAATGGCCGCTACGACAAGGCGCTGGACGTCACCGAGAACCCGGAGCGCTTCGTCAAGGAGCTGCAGCAGGCCGGCTACGCCACCGACCCGCACTATGCGCGCAAGATTTCCCAGATCGCCCGCAAGATGCAGACCTATCAGGCCATCGCCGCTGCCGACGGCAGCACTACAAGGATTTGAGGCTGAATCATGGCTGATCTATTGAACATAGGCCTCTCCGGCCTGTCGGCGAACAAGACCTCTCTGGCGGTTACCGGCCACAATATCGTCAACGTCAATACGCCCGGCTTCTCTCGCCAGGAGACGATTCAGGCCACACGCACGCCGCAATTCAGCGGCGCCGGCTATATCGGCTCGGGGACGACCCTGACCGACGTGCGGCGCATCTACAACGAGTTTCTCAATACCCAGGTGCGCAGCAGTACGGCGCTCAACAGCGATACCAAGGCGTACCTGAGCCAGATCAACCAGCTCGACTCGCTGCTGGCTGGCAGCACCACCGGCATCACGCCGGGTCTGCAGAAGTTGTTCTCGGCCCTGCAAACCGCTGCTGAGGATCCGGCCAACGTCCCGGCCAGGCAGTTGGCACTGTCGGAAGCAGAGGGGCTGGCCAAGCGTTTCAATACCGTTTACGACCGTCTGAACGAACAGAACTCATTCATCAACAAGCAGCTTTCGGCAGTTACCGATCAGGTCAATCAGCTGGCCACCGCGATTGCCGGCTATAACGATGCGATCGCCGTGGCGGCCTCCAACGGGCAGGCACCGAACGATCTGCTCGATGCGCGCGAAGAGGCGGTGCGCAAGCTCTCCGAGTTCGTTGGCGTGAGCGTGGTACCGCAGGACGACAATACCTATAACCTGTTCATCGGTTCTGGCCAGCCGCTGGTGGTCGGCAAGCAGGCGGCACGGCTCGAGGTGGTACCGGGGCAGGCCGATCCGCTGCGCCACGAGGTGCAGTTCGTCAGTGGCAACTCTCGGCAGAACGTCACCTCGCTGATCACCGGTGGCGAGATGGGGGGCCTGCTGCGTTACCGCGAGGACGTGCTGGATACTTCGCTCAATGCCGTAGGCCGTCTGGCGTTGTCGATCACCGACCAGATCAACCGGCAACTGGGCCAGGGGCTGGATCTCAACGGGCAGTTCGGCAACGACCTGTTCCGTTCGATCAATGATCCGCTGCTGCTCAGTCAGCGCAGCCTGGCGCGGGTTGGCAACAGCGATGCCAATGCCAATCTGAATGTCACGATCACCGACACCACGCAACTGAGCACCAGCGACTACGAGGTGCAGTTCACCAGTGCGACCGAGTACGTGGTACGGCGCTTGTCCGATGGCACGCAGTTTCCGGCGACGCCGGCGACCTTCGACATCACCACGGTGCCGGCGCCTGAAGTGGACGGTTTCTCCCTGGGCGTGGCCAGTGGCACCTTCGCAGCGGGTGACCGCTTTCAGGTGATGCCGACCCGCAACGCCGGTCGCGATGTGCGCGCGGACATGAAGAATGCCGAAGAGCTGGCCTTCGCGGCGCCGCTGAAGGCGGAAACCAGCCCGGCCAACATCGGTACCGGCAAGATCACCCAGCCGACGCTGCTCACCGAGATCGACATCTACGACCCGGCTGCGCAGGCGGATCTGGAGACCAGTCTGCGCAACGCGCCGCCGCTGCGCATCGTGATGGGCGCGGCAGGCGGGGCCACGCAGAGCTATGACGTGGTCGATATCAACGGCAACGTCATCGACACCGGCAGCATCGTTCCGGGCCAGGACAACGCCCTGACCATCAACGTGCCGGCCAACCCACCGACGGTTCCGTCGGCCTTCGACTACCAGGTGACCATCAGTGGCCGTCCTTCGGGCGGCGACAATTTTTCGGTGTCCTTCAACACCAATGGGGTATCGGACAACCGTAACGCGCTGAATCTGGTCAATCTGCAGAACAAGGCGGTGGTCGGGGTCAATCCGGCCGCACCCGGTACCACGGGGGCGAGTTTTTCGGACGCCTATGGCGACCTGGTGGAGCGGGTCGGCACCCTGACCAGCCAGGCGCGCGTGGACGGGGAGGCGACCAGCGCGATTCTCAAGCAGGCGACCGATAACCGGGATTCGGTTTCCGGGGTGAACCTCGATGAAGAGGCCGCCAAGCTGATCCAGTTCGAGCAGTACTACCAGGCGTCCGCGCAGATCATTCAAGTTGCGCGCAGCCTGTTCGATACTCTGATCAATACATTCTGATAGTCACTCTCCCGCGTGCGGGAGGGTGCGGCCTGTACTGACGACAGGCGTTGCAAGAGGCAAGCCCCATGGTCATGCGCATCTCATCCATTCAGGCGTTCAACAACGGCGTTTCCGGCCTGGGGCGCAACTATTCGAACCTGATTCGCACCCAGGAGCAGATCAGCAGCGGCAACCGCATTCTCACTCCGGCAGATGACCCGGTGGCATCGGTACGTCTGTTGCAACTCGAACAGCAGCAGGCGGTACTCAAGCAGTACGGCGACAACCTGACCGCTGCCAAGAACAGCCTGACCCAGGAAGAGACCACGCTCAACTCGGTCAATACCGTTCTGCAGCGTGTGCGCGAGCTGGCCGTGCGCGCCGGTGGTGGGTCGCTGTCGGCCGAGGATCGCAACTCCATCGCCAAGGAGCTTGCCGAGCGCGAGGCCGAACTGCTCAACCTGATGAACAGCCGCAACGCGCGCGGCGAATACCTGTTCTCCGGCTTCCTGGGCAAGAACGAGCCCTTCGTGCGCAACCCCGATGGCACCTACTCGTACTTCGGTGACGAAGGGCAGCGCACGCTGCAGGTCGCCAGCTCCACCAACGTGGCGATCAACGACAACGGCAAGCGTCTGTTCGAAGACGTCACCAATGCCAACCGGGTGGCCAACGCCAATGGGGTCAATAACCCGGCGCTACCCTCGCCACCCCTGCCGGCAACCACCATCCCGAGCGTGCCGGCCGATGAGCAGCGGATATTCATCTCGCCGGGGCTGGTAGAGGACGACCGCGCATTCAACAGCGATTTCCGTAACGGCGAGCCGTATTCGCTGGCCTTCGTCAGTGGTACCGAGTTCCGCATCTACGATGCCAGCGGTGCCGACGTGACGTCCGAGATTCCGGGCGGTGGCAAGATCGATCCGCTGGTCAACGGTGGCAACGTCATCAACTTCCGTGGCATGCGTTTCCAGCTCGACGTGGTGCTCAAGGAAGGTGACAACGAACTGGATCTGGACAACCTGCTGGCGGACATCCAGCCGCCTGCCACGGCCGGTTCGCCGGGCATCGGTACGCACAGCTTCACCCTGCAATCGGCGCCGACCGAGTTCGCCGTGACCCGGGCCTCGACCAACGGTTCTGCCGCCGTGGTGGCGGGGGGCAACATCGTCAACCAGGCCGTGTTCGACAGCCAGTTCCCGACCTCGGGCGTGGTGCTGCGCTTCACCGACGACACCAACTACGAGGTGTATGCCCAGCCCGTAGGCCCCAACAGCACCGTGCTGAGCACCGGAACCGTTACCGCTCCCTATCCTGCCACCTTCACTGTCTATGGTGCCGAGTTCACCCTGTCCGGCCCGGCCGCGGCCGCCGGCGGCGACGAATTCGGTGTGCAGCCGCAATTCCAGGAACAGCGCAGCATCCTCAACACCATCTCGCGCCTGCGCCAGGCCCTGGAGTCCTCGCCGACCTCGCCGGCCGGCAATCTGGCGGTGCGCAACGAGACGGCCATCGCCCTGAAGAACCTCGACAACGGCATGGGCAACGTGCTTGAGGTGCAGACCGAGATCGGCGCGCGCCTCAACCTCATCGACACCACCAGTATCGACAACGAGGACGTGACGCTGGTGAACAAGTCGGTGCAGGCCGAGCTGCGCGAGCTCGACTACGCGGAGGCATTGTCGCGTCTGTCGTTCCAGACCATCATTCTCGAAGCGGCGCAGCAGAGCTACGTGAAGATCGCCGGGCTGAATCTGTTCAACCAGCTGCGCTAGCTAGCCGCCTTCTTCTCAAGGCTGTTACGCTCGCGCCCCCGGGCGGGAAGCTTGCCGAGGTTCGTCGCTCGTTTTTCCGTCGCCTCGTACGCGCGACAGTCTTGTCCTACAGTGCGGCATGCATTTTGCTCGATCGGTTCGTACGAGTGGGATAAGGTCAATGAATTGTCGGTCTGTGCGGATGACCTGGGCGAATCTATGAAAACAGTAATTCTGGCTGGCGGGCTGGGCACGCGCATCAGCGAAGAGTCCCACCTGCGGCCCAAGCCGATGATCGAGATAGGCGGCAAGCCGATCATCTGGCACATCATGAAGATCTACTCCCATTTCGGGATCAACGATTTCGTTATCTGCCTGGGTTACAAGGGCTATGTGATCAAGGAGTACTTCGCCAACTACTTCCTGCACATGTCCGACGTAACCTTCGACATGGCGGAAAACCGGATGCATATCCACAACCGTCATGCCGAGCCCTGGCGGGTGACGCTGGTCGACACCGGCGAGAGTACCGCTACCGGTGGGCGATTGAAGCGTGTTCGCGAGTACCTGGGTGACGAAACCTTCTGCCTGACCTACGGTGACGGCGTCTCCGACGTCGACATCCCGCAACTGATCGAGTTTCACCGCAGTCACGGCAAGCTCGCCACGGTGACGGCCGTGCAGCCGCCTGGCCGCTACGGTGCTCTGGATGTGCATGGGCAGCAGGTACAGGGGTTCCAGGAAAAGCCCCTGGGCGATGGTGGCTGGATCAATGGGGGCTTCTTCGTGCTCGAGCCGGGTGTGCTCGATTACATCGAGGGTGACGACACGACCTGGGAATACGAGCCAATGCGTCAGTTGTCCGAGCAAGGGCAGTTGATGAGTCACCTGCACCGTGGTTTCTGGCAACCGATGGACACCCTGCGTGACCGTGTGCTGCTCGAAGAGCGCTGGAAAAGTGGCCAGGCGGAGTGGCGTCTATGGCCGTGAGTCCGGCGTTCTGGAGAGGTCGCCGGGTCTTGTTGACCGGGCATACCGGCTTCAAGGGCAGCTGGCTGGCGCTGTGGTTGCAAGAGCTGGGCGCCGAGGTTCGTGGTTACGCATTGCCGGCAGCCGATGCCCCTTCGCTGTGGCAGGCCGCGCGCCTGCAGGCGCATGTGCCGGGTACCCTGGCCGATATCCGTGACGCACAACGCCTTGCCGAGGCCGTTGCGGCTTTTCGCCCGGAAATCGTTCTGCACCTGGCGGCTCAGGCGCTGGTGCGTGAATCCTATCGTGCCCCGAGCGAAACCTATGCCACCAATGTCATGGGCACGGTCAATCTGCTGGAGGCGGTGCGCCGCTGCGACAGCGTGCGCGCGGTGCTGGTGGTGACCAGCGACAAGTGCTACGAAAACCGCGAATGGCTCTGGCCGTACCGCGAAAGCGATGGCCTCGGCGGGCATGATCCCTACAGCAGCAGCAAGGCTTGCGTGGAACTTCTGTGCGCCTCCTGGCGCGAGTCGTTCCTGCGCGAGTCCGGCATTGCGCTGGCCACGGCCCGCGCGGGCAACGTGATCGGGGGCGGCGACTGCTCGGCTGACCGTCTGCTGCCCGATATCCTGCGTGCCTGGCAGGCAGGGCAGTCGCTGACGTTGCGCTATCCGCAGGCCGTGCGCCCATGGCAGCACGTGCTCGAACCGCTGCACGGCTATCTGTGCCTGGCGCAGGCATTGGTCGAGCAGGGGCAGGCCATGGCTGCGGCGTGGAACTTCGGGCCCGATAACGAAGGACTCGTCAGCGTCGGTGAACTGGTCGAGCGCATGGCCCAGTGCTGGCCGGGCCAGGCACACTGGACGATCGAGGCTGCCGAGCAGCCGCACGAAGCCGGGTTACTGGCGCTGGATTCCAGCCAGGCGCGCGCGCGACTGGCCTGGCGACCACGCTGGCTCTTGCAGCAGGCCATCGAACGAACCCTCGACTGGCACCAGGCCTGGTTGGCTGGCGAGGACATGCAGACATTCAGCCGCGCCCAGATCGCGACCTATCAAGGCGAAACCCATGAGTGAACAGACGGCGCAAGCGCTGCGTCAGCAGATAGCCGAGCTGGTGGAGCGTTATGCCGCGCTGCAACTGGCTCCTGCCGCCTTCGAGGCCGGCCGCGATGCCGTGCCGCCTTCCGGCAAGGTGATCGGTGCCGCCGAGTTGAAAAGCATGACCGAGGCGGTGCTCGACGGTTGGTTGACCACCGGGCGTTTCAACCAGGCCTTCGAGAAACGCCTGGCACGCTACCTGGGGCGCCGTGGCGTATTGACGGTCAACTCCGGCTCCTCGGCCAATCTGCTGGCGTTCTCCGCATTGACCTCGCCACGCCTGGGCGACCGGGCGATTCGCAAGGGGGATGAGGTGATCGGTGTCGCCGCCGGTTTTCCCACCACGGTCAACCCCATCCTGCAGTTCGGCGCGGTACCGGTGTTCGTCGATATCGAACTGGGCACCTACAATATCGATCCGGCGCTGGTCGAGGCCGCCATCGGGCCGCGTACCAAGGCCATCATGCTTGCCCACACGTTGGGCAACCCGTTCAACCTCAAGGTCATTCGCGAGCTGTGCGATCGCCATGGCCTGTGGTTGATCGAAGATTGCTGCGATGCCTTGGGCGCGACCTACGAAGGGCGTCAGGTGGGCAGTTTTGGCGATCTTGGCACGTTGAGCTTCTACCCGGCGCACCACATCACCATGGGCGAGGGGGGCGGTGTTCACCGACTCGCCACTGCTCAAGCGTATCGTCGAGTCCTTCCGTGACTGGGGCCGCGACTGCTATTGCGCCCCTGGCGAGGACAACACGTGCGGCAAACGTTTCTGCTGGCAACTGGGTGACCTGCCGGAGGGCTACGACCACAAGTACACCTACTCGCACCTGGGCTACAACCTGAAGATCACCGATATGCAGGCCGCCTGTGCCTTGGCGCAGATGGATCGTCTCGATGACTTCATCGCCGCGCGCAAGCGCAACTTCGCCTGGCTCAGCGAGCGCCTGGCCGGCTGCGCCGAACAGTTGATCCTGCCGCAGGCGACGCCGGGCAGCGATCCGTCATGGTTCGGCTTCCCGCTGACCCTGCGTGATGGTTGCGGCGTCGAGCGGGTCGAGCTGTTGCGTCATCTGGACGAGCAACGTGTGGGCACGCGCCTGCTCTTCGCCGGCAACCTGACGCGCCAGCCCTACATGCAGGGCCTGGAATACCGCGTGTGCGGCGAGCTGACGATGACCGACAAGGCGATGCGTGACACCTTCTGGATCGGCCTCTGGCCCGGGCTTTCCGAGGCTCATCTGGAGCATGCCGCGCACAGCCTGGAAACCTATGTGCGGAGGCTGCGCTGATGCGCGCCTACGTGCTCTGCGGTGGTTTCGGCACGCGCCTGCGCAGCGTGACGGAGGCGCAGAAGGCACTGGTGCCGGTGCATGGCGAGCCTTTTCTGGCGCGTGTGCTGCGCCAACTGGCGCTCGCAGGTATCACCGAGGCCGTCCTCTGCGCTCATTACCGGGCCGAGCAGGTGGCCGAGCAACTCGCCGGTCTGGCTCTGGACGCCGGGCTGCAACTGACGTTGGTCGTGGAGCCAAGCCCGATGGGGACGGGCGGAGCCTTGCTCAATGCGCTGTGCGAGCAACCCGCGCGGGACCGATACCTGGTGCTCAACGCCGATACCTTTGTCGACGCCGACGGCTATCGGCAGATGGTGCAGGGGCAGGGTAATGCTCTGCTGGGGGGGCGGGTAGACGACCGTAGCCGTTACGGTAGCCTCGAGGTCGATGGCAGTGGCCGGTTGTGTGCGCTGCTGGAAAAGGGCCGCGAAGGGCCGGGCCTGATCAATGCAGGTGTCTACGCTTTCACCTGCGAGACCTTCGTGAGCGCCACTGTGCGTGCGTGCTCGATGGAGCATGAGCTGCTGCCTGAGTTGCTTGCCCGAGAGATGGTGAGCGTCATCGAATACGGCGGCCGCTTCATCGATATCGGCACGCCGGAGTCGCTTGACCGATATACCAATGATTTCTGGATGGAATCCTCATCATGAGCCTGCTCGTGCAAACGCTCAGTATCCGCGAACAGCAGAGCATCCTCGATGCCGTCGAATGCATCGAGGCCGGCGCGTTGCAGATCGCCTTCGTGGTGGACGAGAACATGCGGCTGCTGGGGGTGGTGACCAACGGTGACGTACGTCGCCACCTGTTGCAGGGGGGCGAACGCATGAGTCGGTGACCGCCTGCATGAACGAGGAATTCCGCTCGGTGCCGATTGGCGCGCCACGTGAGGATCTGCTCAAGGCCTTCGACCTGGGACACAACGCCCTGCCGGGCCTGGATGAGCAAGGCCGCCTGGTGGAGGTGTATACCCGGCAGATGGCCGCCAGTGCCGAGGTGCCCGTGCTGGCGCGTGCCCGCGCGCCGGTGCGCATGAGCTTCTGTGGCGGCGGTGCGGATCTCACCTATTTCTTCATCGATCACTCGGCAGCGGTGCTCAGTTGCACCGTGGGCCTGTATGCCCATGCCACCCTGATTCCGCGTGACGATGGGCGGATCAGCATCTTCGCCGAAGACCTCAGCCGGGAGGAACACTACAGTTCCCTGGCCGAGTTGCTGGCGACGGGTGAGAAGAGCCTGCTGGCCACCATCGTCGCGGTGATCAAGCCCACGTACGGTTTCGACCTGTACCTGCGCTCGGACTTTCCCGTGGGTTCTGGCCTTGGCGGCTCATCGGCGGCCACTACCGCGACCATCGCGGTGTTCAACGAGCTGCGCCAGGATCGTTGGAATACCTACGAAATCGCCGAGCTGGCGTTCCAGGCCGAGCGCCTGTGCTTCGGCATTGCCGGAGGCTGGCAGGATCAGTACGCCTCGGCCTTCGGTGGTTTCAACCTGATCGAGTTCGAGAACCAGCGCAATCTCGTCCATCCGATTCGTCTGGAGGACTCCATCCGCAACGAGCTGGAGTCCTGCCTGGTGCTGTGCGACACCGGCATTTCCCATGACTCCGGGCGTCTGCACGAACTGCAGCGCGAGGAGATCGAGGCCGAGCTGTCGCAAACCGAACTGCTCAGTGCCAGCGTCACCCTGTGTCGGCGCATGCACCACTTCCTTATCCGGGGTGAACTCAAGGCGTTCGGCACTTGCCTGGACGAAGCCTGGCAATTGAAGAAGCGCTTTTCCTCGGCCATCAGCGATGGTCGGCTCGACGATATCTATGCAGCCGCACTGGCTACCGGCGCTTGTGGCGGCAAGCTGCTGGGCGCTGGCGGCGGCGGCTTTTTCCTGTTTTACGTCCAGCCTCAGCATCGTCAGCGTGTGGTCAACGCCGTTGGCGCGCTGGGCTGTCAGACCCAGAACTTCCGCTTCGAATCAAGCGGCGTGACCTCATGGCGAACGAAAATCCAATGACCTCATTTCACATCGACGGCTTTCCGGTTGGTGGCGAGCGCGTCTACGTCATCGCCGAAGTCGGCAACAACCACAATGGCTCGTTGGAGCTGGCCCGGCAACTGGTCGATGCGGCCATCGACGCCGGTGCCGATTGCGTCAAGTTCCAGCTGCGCAACCGTGACGCCCTGTATCGGCGCAAGGCCGATGGCTCGCGCGCCGAAGATCTGGGCGTCGAGTACATCCAGGACTTGCTGGACAAAGTGGAGCTCAGCCTCGACGAACACCGCGAGGTACGCGCCTATTGTGCGCAGAAGGGCATCACCTACCTGTGCACGCCATGGGACGAACCCAGCGTCGATGCGCTGGCCAGTTTCGATGTGGCAGCGCTGAAGATCGCTTCGGCGGATCTGTGCAACCCCTACCTGATCGCCAAGGCGGCCAGCTTGGGCAAGCCGCTGATCCTCTCCACCGGCATGTCCTTCGAGCACGAGATCGTGCGCGCTATCGACCAGCTCAAGGCGCTCGGTACGCCGTTCGCCCTGCTGCATTGCAACAGCGCCTACCCAGCGCCCGAGGCGGATATCCAGCTCGGTTATCTGCGGCGCTTGCAGGAACTGCACGGCCTGATCGGCTATTCCGGGCATGAGCGCGGCATCGCCATTACCCTCGGCGCGGTGGCGCTGGGCGCCAAGCTGGTGGAACGGCACATTACTCTGGATCGGGGCATGGAAGGCCCGGATCACCTGGCCAGCCTGGAACCGGGCGAGTTCCGCCAACTGGTCGACGGTATCCGCCAATTGGAGCTGGCATTGCCCTGGCAAGGGCCAGGTCGCCATGCCAGCCAGGGCGAACTGCTCAACCGCGAGAATCTCGGCAAGAGCGTGATTGCTGCGTGCGACATCGCCCGTGGCACCGTCATGGAGGCGTCGATGCTGCGTATCGCCAGTCCAGGCCAGGGGCTGCCGCCGTACCGTTTGCCGGAGCTGCTGGGCAAACCGGCCGGACGCGATATCGCCCTGGGCGATTTTCTCTTCGACAGCGACCTGAGCGAGCAGGCCCGGGAGCAGCGCCTGGCGTTCGACCTGCCGATTCGCTGGGGCGTGCCGGTGCGCTATCACGACTTCCTCGACTACCGCCGGCGGATCAGCCCGGATCTGTTCGAGTTCCACCTGTCCTACCGCGACCTCAGCCTCGAGCCGCAGCCGTTTCTCGCTGAAGTCGGCTGTTCACGTCTGGTGGTGCACGCGCCGGAGCTGTTCGAGAACAGCGAGTTGCTGGATCTGGCGTCGGACGATCCGGCCTATCGCCAGCGCTCGATCGACAACCTGCAACGGGTGGTGGACGCTACGCTGCAGATCGGCGAGTTTTTCCCCAAGGCCGATGCGCGCCTGATCGTGGCCAATATCGGTGGCTTTTCCGCCGATCAGCCGCGTCCGCTGGCCATGCGTCCGGCACTCTACGAGCGCTTCCACGAGGCCTGCCGTCAGGTGGATTTCGCCGGCACCGAGCTGATCCCGCAGAACATGGCGCCATTCCCCTGGCACTTCGGCGGTCAGCGCCACCAGAACATCTTCATGATGCCCGAGGAACTCGCGGCACAGGCCCGCGACCATGGCCTGCGTCTGTGCCTGGATCTGTCGCACCTGCAGATGACCTGCTTCCACTTCGGCCTCGACTTCCAGCAGGCGCTGGCACTGTTGCTGCCGTATTCGGCGCACCTGCACGTGGCCGACGCCAAGGGTATCAACGGTGAGGGCGTACTGATGGGAACCGGCGATATCGACTGGCCGGCCACCTGGGCGCAGATTCGCCAGCACCCGCAGGTCAGCTTCATCCCCGAGGTCTGGCAGGGGCACAAGGATCATGGCGCGGGGTTCTGGTCGGCTTTGCGTTATCTGGGCGCATTGGAGGTACGGTGAACACTATCGATAGAGACGATGCCGAGTCCCAGCTCGAACTCCTGTTGAGCGAGTCGCTGGCGTCCGTGCGCGAGCGTCAGCGCGAAACCCTGGGGCGGATCATCGGGGGAGAGCAGGCGCCCTTCGTGCTGTTCGGCGCCGGTGGTCTCGGTCGCCAGGTATTGCCCGTGCTGCAGGCGGCAGGTCTGTCGCCGCTGGCCTTTCTGGATAACAACCCCGCACTCTGGGGCAGCCGTATCGACGGCGTCGAGGTCGTGGGGCCGGCACAATTGGCCGAGCGCATGGCGGGGCGCTTGCCAGCCGTTGTCGCCAGTATCGGTGCCGTACGGGTTGGTACCTGCCACTTGGATCAATGGCGTGCTCCGTTGCGCGCGCTAGGCTTCCAGCGCATTGCTCTGTTTGGTCACCTGGCCTGGCGTTTTCCGCAGTTGCTGCCCTATCAGTGCCTGGATTTGCCCGAGCGCGTGCTCGCGGAGGCAGACCGTGTACGTGAAGCATTTCATCTGCTCGCCGATGAGGCGTCACGACGCCTGTATGTGGCGCATGTTGCCTGGCGCCTTACTCTCGATTCCGAGGTCTTGCCGAGCGAGGACGGAGAGGCGATCTACTTCAGTGATCGTTTCAGCCGGCGCGACGACTCGGAAGTGCTCTACGACGTCGGAGCCTTCAATGGCGACTCTATCCTGGGGTACCTGGAAAGTGGCCGGCGCTATCGGGAGATTCACTCCTTCGAGCCCTCGACGGGCAACTTCAGCCAGTTGCGAAACACTATCGCCAGGCTCGCCGAAACAGGCCATGGCGACCTGCATGCCCACCTGCTGGCGGTTGGGGATCATGAAGGCTCGATTGCCATCGACTCGGGCGGTGGGCATACGCTGCAGGTCGGCGAAGGCGATGAGATGGTACCGATGACCACGCTCGACGCACTGGCCGACAGACTGCCCCCTCCAAGCCTTGTCAAGATGGACATCGAGGGTTTCGAGCCGCAGTGCCTGGCTGGCGGCAGCCGAGTGATCGCACAGAAGCAGCCGATGCTGGCCGTGTGTGCTTATCACGAGCAGGATCATCTCTGGCGTCTCCTGCTGCAGATCCATTCATACCGGGCCGACTATCGTTTCATGCTGGGTCAGCATCTTTATGACCGGGCCTGGGACATTGTGCTGTACGCCGTGCCGGAAAACCGCCTGCCAAGGGAGCCAAACGATGAGTGCTGAAACCCTTGAAAGCGAGCTGGACAGGTTGCTCGCTGAGCCCCTGAAATCCGTTCGTGAGCGTCAAGCCCATACGCTGGAGCGCCTGATTGGCGACCTGGATCGACCGTTTGCGCTGTTCGGTGCGAGCCACCTGGGGCGCAAGGCCCAAGCCGTGTTGAGGGAAATGGGCCGGGTGCCCTGTGCCTTCATGGACAACAATCCGGCGCTGTGGGGAACCACCATCGATTCGGTGCCGGTATACAGTCCTGCCCAGTTGGCCGAGCAATGGCAAGGGGTGTTGCCGGCGGTTATCTGCACCATCTGGAGCGGGCATATCCACGATTGCATGGAGGATCGCCTGGCGCCTCTGCGCAGGTTGGGGTTCGAGCGCATTGCTCTGTTTGGCCACCTGGCCTGGCGCTATCCGCAGCATTTACTGCCGCAC
This sequence comes from Ectopseudomonas oleovorans, assembly GCA_045291465.1. Lineage (GTDB taxonomy): Bacteria > Pseudomonadota > Gammaproteobacteria > Pseudomonadales > Pseudomonadaceae > Aquipseudomonas > Aquipseudomonas oleovorans_B. The sequence continues at coordinate 2,527,639 of CP152345.1, forward strand.
TACTGCATGGATCTGCCGGAGAAGGTGCTGCCCGAAGCCGATGCCATACGGCAGGCATTCGCCCTGCTGGGCGATGAGTCATCGCGCCGGTTGTTCGTCAATCATGTCGCCTGGCGTCTGCACCTGGATCACGATCTGTTGCCGGTTTCCTCGTCCTTGCAGATTTACTTCGACCCCCATTTCAGTACCGACTGCGCCGACGAAGTGGTATTCGACCTGGGAGCCTTCAACGGCGACACGCTGGAAGGCTACCTGGCCACGGGACGCGGCTATCGCGAATATCACTGCTTCGAGCCCGTGGCGAGGAACTTCGCGGCGCTGCGCGACAGCCTGGAGCGCCAGGCCCGCCCCGGGCTCTACGCCCACCGCCTGGCTGTGGGCGACAGTAACGGCGAGGTGCTGATCGAGGCGGCCAACGGCCCCTCGTCACGGGTGGGGCTGGGCGATGAGCGCGTGCCGATGACCACCCTGGACGATCTAACCAGCCAAGGGCTACCGCCGACCTTTATCAAGATCGATATAGAGGGTTTCGAGCCACAGTGCCTGGCAGGTGGTCACCGCCTGATCGCCGAGCGCCGTCCGGTGATCGCGGTCAGCGTTTACCACGAGCAGAACCACCTCTGGCGCATCCTCCTGCAACTGCACAGCTACTGCGATGGCTATCGCTTCAGCCTGTGCCCTCATGTCAGTGACGGCTGGGATCTGGTGCTCTATGCCGTACCTACCGATCGCGTTCCCTCTTTCTCCCATCGAGAGCAATGATTCATGCGTGTTGCCGACTACATTTTCGAGTTCATCGCCAGACAGGGTATCGGGCATGTGTTCTTCCTGCCGGGTGGCGGGGCGATGCACCTGAACAATGCCTTGCTGCGCCAGCCACGACTGAGTGCGGTGAGCATGCTGCACGAGCAGGGTGCGGCCATAGCCGCCGAGGGCTATGCGCGAACCTCCGGCAAGTTCGGCGTTTGCCTGGTCACTTCTGGCCCCGGTGCAACCAACGCCATCACTGGCCTGGCCGGTGCCTGGTTCGAGTCGACCCCGGCGCTGTTCGTTTCCGGTCAGGTCAAGCGTGCCGACCTCAAGGGTGACAGTGGCCTGCGTCAGCTCGGCACTCAGGAGCTGGACATCGTCAGTGTGGTCACGCCCCTGACCAAGTACGCGGTGTGCCTGCTCGATCCTCTGCGAGTGCGCTACGAGCTGGAGAAGGCGTTGCACCTGATGCTCGGTGGACGCAAAGGGCCGGTATGGCTCGATGTGCCGCTGGATGTCCAGGCTACGGAGATTGATCCGGAACAACTGCAAGGGTACGAGGCGCCGCACCACGCTGAACCGACAGCTCCCGAGGCGTCGGCGTTGGCGCGATTGGCGCAGCGACTGCAACAGGCACAACGTCCGGTGCTGCTCGTCGGTAATGGTGTACATGGCGCAGGTGCTGAAGCGAGCCTGCGCCAGTTGATCGAACAACTGGGTATACCCACCCTGACGACCTGGATCGGCGCCGACCTGCTCGAATATGACCATCCATACTATTTTGGTCGCTGCGGTACGGTGGCCCCACGTGGCGCCAATTTCACGGTACAAAATGCTGATTTGGTGCTGGCTATCGGCTGCCGCATGGATTTCTCCATCACGGGTTTCGATCGCAGCCAGTTCGCCCGTGAAGCTGAAGTCGTGGTCGTGGACATCGACCCAGCGGAAATCGCCAAGCTGGGCGAACTGCCCGATGAGCGTTTCGTATGCGACGCCGGTGCTTTCATCGAAAGCCTGCTCGAGCAGATGCCTGCCGGGCCGCTGGTTCTCGATCATTGGCTGGCGCGCTGCACACAATGGAAAACTCGCTATCCGGTGGTCTTGCCGGAATATCGCGAGTCACGCGGCTTCGTCAACACCTACGTGTTCACCGAAACCCTGTGCGAAGCCCTGGATGAGGGAGAGCTGCTCATTCCCGGTAGTTCCGGCGCGGCCATCGATACTTTCTGGCTAGCGGCCCGGCTCAAACGTGGGCAGCGTTCGGTGGCAACGGGTGGGCTCGGCTCAATGGGCTATGGTCTGCCGGCGGCGTTGGGCGGTTGCCTGGGCGCTGGCGGTAAACGCACCGTCTCGGTCGACGGAGATGGTGGCTTCGTAATGAACATCCAGGAGCTGGAGGTGGTTCGCCGCCTGCAACTGCCGATCAAGTACTTCGTGCTGAACAACAACGGATATGCCTCCATCCGTTCATCGCAGAGCGGCTACTTCAAGGAGACCATCGGCTGCGATCCAGCCTCGGGCATGAGCCTGCCGGATATCGTGGCGCTGGCTGGGGCCATGGGGATTCGCAGTTTGCGAGTCAGTGACCAGGCTGCATTGGCGGAGACTATCCGCGATGTGCTCGACAGTCCCGAACCGGTGGTTTGCGAGGTGCTGGTAGAGCCTGACCAGCCCATCGGCCCGCGTGTGACTTCGCGTATCGGCGTCAATGGCAAGATGGTGTCCAGCCCGCTGGAAGACCTGTATCCGTTCCTCGACCGTGAAGAACTGCGAGCGAACATGCTTGTACCGCTGATTCAGGAGTGAAGATGGATATCGACCATCTCTCCGCTTATGCCGCTGCCGGTGTCTTCACCAAGCAGGGCCGCCTGGCGCCCCCTCTCGATGGGCACTATCAGGCCTTTCCTCGAACGACCTGGGAGCAGGAGCTGGCGATGCTCGGGACGCTACCGGGGATACGCGGCATCGAATGGATGTATGACCTGTATGGTGAAGGCGCGAATCCGCTGGAAAGCCAGTCTGGTCGGCAGCGACTGAAGGTTTGCCTGGCCCGGGCTGGCCTCGCTCTCCATTCCGTGTGTGCGGACTATTTCATGGATTGTCCGTTACTGCGCTGCACGCCAGCGCAGCGCAAACAGCGATGCGAACGTCTGGCCTGGCTGATCGACGTGTGTCCGGAGGTGGGCATTCGGCGCATCGTTCTGCCGCTGCTGGATGCGGCCAGCATCCGCACACCGCAAGAGCGGGCTACGGTCGTCGACTGTTTGCGTCAACTACTCCCTCTGGCGCAAAGACGGGGCGTGTATCTGAGCCTGGAGACTGATCTGGCGCCCCAGCCCTTCCGTGAGCTGCTTCTGGAACTCGACCATCCCATGGTCGGCGTCAATTACGACACGGGTAACAGTGCGGCGGCCGGCTTCGATCCGCGCGAGGAGTTCGCCACGTATGGCGCCTGGATTGTCAGTGTGCATGTCAAGGATCGTCGACGTGGCGCAGCTACCGTGCCGCTGGGCGAGGGCGACGCAGACTTCCCGCTATTGCGTGAACTGTTGCTGCAGATCGACTATCGCGGCGATTTCGTCATGGAAGCGGCCAGAGGTGAAGCAGGGCAGGAACCGGCCTGGCAGACGTGCATGGCAGCGCGTACCGCCAACTGGCTGCGCGGTGGCGCGTTAATCAATGAGGGGCTTTCGTGAAGGTTCTATTCTGCGGTCTTGGCAGCATTGGCCAACGCCATTTGCGTAACCTGAAACAACTGCTGGGTGATGAGCTCCAGGTACATGCCTATCGAGTGCGTGGTCAGCGCATCAAGTTACGCGAAGGGGGCGTCGAAGAGGGCGCTGATCTGGAACGTGATTACGCCATTACCGTCCACTCCAGCCTGGAACAGGCTCTTGCCTGCAAACCGGATGCAGCGTTCATTTGCAACCCAAACGCTTTGCATGTGCCAGTCGCCCTGGCCTGTGCCCGTGCCGGTGTCGCCATCTTCATGGAGAAACCACTGGCTAGCGACCTCTCGGGCGTTGCCGAGCTGGATCGCTTGGTTCGGGCGCAAGGGCTGTTGTTTCACGTGGGCTACAACTATCGCTACCACCCCGGCTTGCAACGCATCAAGACTTTGCTCGAAGCTGGTTTTTTCGGCCGCGTGCTGTCTGCTCGGGCCGAGATCGGCGAGCACCTGCCAGATTGGCACCGCTACGAGGACTACCGTGAGATGTATGCTTCGCGGGCCGATCAGGGTGGCGGTGTGATCCGCTCGCAGATTCATGAAATGGGACCTGATCTGCTGGTTTTTCGGCTTGCCGCGCAGCATCGTCTGTCATGGTGGCAAGCTGAGTGGTCTGGAGATCGATGTTGAGGACACCGCTTCCTCGTTGATGCGCTATGAAGGTGAACAGGGCCGTTTTCCCATTCTGCTTCATCAGGATTTCTTGCAGCGTCCCCCAGTGCGTACCTTCAAGGTCATCGGCGATGCCGGTGTTGCCGAAATCGACCTGCTTGCCAACACGCTGCGCGTGCATGATGCCCATGGTGTGCTTTGCGAACAGGATGATTTCCCGGGTTTCAGCCGCAACGACATGTTCCTGGCCCAGACCCGGCAGTTTCTGCAGTGTCTGCGCCACGGCGAGCCTTCGCCTATCGGGCTCCGCGAAGGCTTGCAGAGCCTACGGCTGGCTTTGGCGGCGGTGCGTTCGCTGGAGCGGCAATGCGAAGTGTCATTGAGCGAGGTTGATATCCATGACTAGCGTGGGAGCGCTGTTCCGCCTGGATGGCCGGGTGGCGGTCGTTACCGGCGGTGGCGGGCTGCTTGGCTATCAACATGCCGCAACCATCGCCGGCCTCGGAGGCTTGCCGATATTGCTGGACATTGATGCCCAGGCGCTCGCGGCAAACGCCGCTCGCCTCGCTGAGGAGACCGGCCAGCAAATCCTGACTCTTGAGGCCGACATTACCGAGCTGGATGCCGTGGTCGCGGCGGCCGAACGCGTGCAAGCCCAATACGGTCGGGTGGACATTCTGATCAACAATGCTGCGCGCAACCCCAAGGTGGAGAGTGTCGGTGACAGGGATTTTTCCCGTTTGGAGCACTTCCCCTGGGAGCAATGGCAGCTCGACCTGAATGTCGGTCTGGGTGGCGCCTTCAACTGCGCCAAAGTGTTCGGTGCGCAGATGGCGCGGCAGGGGCGCGGTGTGATCGTCAACATTGCCTCCGATCTGGGCGTCATCGCGCCGGATCAGCGCCTGTACCGCGTGCCGGGGCGTGAGGCCGAGCAGCAGCCGGTCAAGCCGGTCACCTACTCGGTGGTCAAGCATGGCCTGATCGGTCTGACCAAGTACCTGGCCACCTATTGGTGCGAGCAGGGCGTACGTTGCAATGCACTGTCGCCCGGTGGCGTCTATGCCGGGCAGAACGATGTGTTCGTCAGCAAACTGAAGCAACTGATCCCGCTGGGTCGTATGGCCGAGGCCGACGAGTACCGTGGTGCGATCGCCTTTCTCTGTTCGGATGCCTCGTCCTACATGAATGGCGCCAATCTGGTGGTGGATGGAGGTCGCAGCGCATGGTGAACCGCGACCTGATCGCTCGGCATTGCATCTGCTGTGGAAGTGAGCGGCTACAGCGCTCTCCTGCAGTGCTGATGCCTTTCGTTGCCCTGCGAGTATTCGGCCATGAGCCGGTGGAAATCACTGCAGACTGGGGCTTGCGTGACTTGCGCCAGGGTATGGCCTATACCCTGTGCAGCTCGTTGCAGTGCCAGGACTGCGGGGCACTGTTCCTCGACTTCCGTTTTACCGATGAGCAGATGGCAGCGCTCTACCACAATTACCGCGACGAGCACTATAACGCCCAGCGTATTCGTTTCGAGCCGGGCTACGTCAACGTGATACCGCACTACCACCAGCGTGCCGCCTATCTGGATGAAGTGGAAGCCTGGCTGGCGCCGCATTTGCCCGAGTCGCCGAGGGTGCTGGACTGGGGCGGTGACAGTGGTATCAACAGTGTGTTTCGCAACCGGAATCGCTTGCTGCACATTCACGATATTTCCGGCGTTGAGCTGGTGCCTGGCGCCGAACGCGTCGATCTGGAGCAGATCGGCCAGCAGCATTACGACCTCGTGACCTGTAGCCAGGTATTGGAGCACGTGTCCTATCCCCTGGAAGTGGTTCGTAGCATGCTGCCGGCTCTGGGCTCTGAAACGCTGCTGTACCTGGAGGTGCCTCATGAGGCGCTGGTACGTGAGCATCCGGGAAGTCTGGAGCTGGCGCCGCTCAAGCGGCATTGGCACGAACACATCAACTTCTTCAACGAGGTGGCCATGCGTCGTCTGCTGGAGCGCCTGGGGCTAGTGCTCGTCGATGTCCTGCGTCTGCCAGTGGATGTGGGCTGGAGCCAGGGTGAGGTGATGGGCGTGCTGGCGAGGCGGGCCTGACATGGGAGCAGTGGATATCCCGCGCCGCCATCCGGTAATTGCCGAGGATCTGGCAGTGATTTTTGCCCGTGATGAGGATTGGCGACGTTTCGCCGGCTGTCACGTGCTGATCGCCGGTGCCACCAGTTTCCTGGCCGCCTACCTTGTGGAGTTCTTCGCATCGCTGAGTGAGCGTTGGCCTGAGCAGCCAGTCGTCATCCATGCCCTGGCACGGCATCCGGAGAAATTGCGCAAGCGTTTCCCGCATCTGATCGCTCAGAGCTGGTTCCGCCCAATCATTCAGGATGTCTGTGATCCTCTTCCCGCCCTGGAGCGGGTGGATTTCATCGTCCACGCGGCCGGTGCCGGCAGCCCCAAGCAGTACCTGAGCGATCCCATCGGCACTACCCGTTCTAACGTGTTGGGCGCGCTCAACCTGCTGGAGTTGGCCAGGCAGCACGCGGCGCGCTTGTTGCTGATGAGCAGTGGTGCGGTCTACGGCCATGGCGAGAGCGACAGGCCTATCAGCGAGACCGATTTCGGTGCGCTGGATCCGCTGGATATTTCCGCCTGCTACGGCGAAGGGAAGCGGGTGGCCGAAACCTTGTGTGCCGATTATCACCGCCAGCATGGTGTGGCCGCCGTCATGGCGCGCATCTCTCACACCTATGATCCAGGTATCGCCCTCGATGATGGGCGATCCTTCGCCGATTTCGTCGCCGACGCATTGGCAGGGCGCGACATCGTGCTCAACAGCGACGGTTCCGGTAGCCGTCCGTTCTGCTACGTTTCCGATGCCACCGCCGCTTTCCTGATCCTGCTGCTGCGCGGCGAGGGCGGTAACGCCTACAACGTCGGGCTGGATCAGGAAACCACCATCCTCGAACTGGCCAGATTGATCGCACGGCTTTCGCCTACCCCTGGCCTGCAGGTGAAACATCCGTCGCCTAGCCAGGAACGGCAGGCGCTGTTTCGCGTCGGCGGCCATTTCGACCTCGCCAAGATGGAGCGCTTGGGCTGGCGGCCGAGCATCTTGCCCGAAGCGGGGTTTGCTCGAACTCTGCGTTACTTCCTCCAGTCCTGAACGGGAACCCGATATGGAAAAGACTCAACACAACCGCCTTGTCCGGGCACGGGAAGCGTTCAAGGCCGGTGAGATCGACAAATTTCAGTACGGTGAGCGTATCAACCAGGAGCACGCGGGCCTTTTCGATTATCCCGAGTTCCTCGCCGGTACCGATGTAGCGGAAATCCGCATCACAGCCGATGGGGTCTCGGTCAGTTCCAGCGCCCACGGCATCGCCATGCTGGTGGATGCCGTGGATCTGCATGCCACACCCTACACGCTGCTGGATTTCGGACACTACGAGAGCGATGAAACCGCCTTCCTCAAGTCGGTACTGCGTGACGGCGAGGTCTTCCTCGACATCGGCGCCAATCTTGGCTGGTATTCTCTGGTGCTGGGGCGGCACTGCCCTAACTCGCGTATCTACGCTTTCGAACCGATCCCGTCCACCGTAGCAATGTTCGAGAGAAATATCCGTCTCAACCGCCTGGAGAACATTGAGGTTCTTCGCATGGGGCTGTTCAATCAGGAGGACGAGCTGAACTTCCTTTTTGCCCCTGATGTATCCGGCGCTACCTCGCTCAAGTTGGCCGGGCAATCCCGGGGACGTGCTTCAATCCAGAATGTCGTCTGCAGAGCCACGACCCTTGATGCTTTCTGTGCCAGCCGCAACATCGTTCCCGCACTGCTGAAGATCGATGTGGAGGGGGCTGAGCTGATGGTGGTGCAGGGAGGTGAGAAGATCCTGGAGACTACGCCGATCATCCTGATGGAGTTGTTGCGCAAGTGGTCACGGGCGTTCGGTTACCATCCCAATGACGTATTTGCCCTGCTGGAACGCTATGGTTATCGCGCGTGGGTCTTCGTCGAGGAGGGCGGGCTTGAGGTCTGCCCTCAGGTCACCGAGGAAACCGTTCAGACCAACTACATCTTTATGCATCCGCAAAAACACGCGGAGACGATTGCTCAATGGCAGCGCCCAGTCCGATAGAGGTTCGATCCATGCTCACGTCCACGGCCATGAAGTACGGCCTTATTACCAATGTCATGACTTTCGGCCATCTGACCAGTGGTAGTCGGAGCAATCTTGGAGACGACATCCAGACCCATGCTGTCGAGCACCTGTATGCCACTATGGGCATCCCGTCCGATCAGATCGTGCGTCTGAACCGCTATGACTTCCACCGATACGATGGTCGCCACGGTTATATCCTGATGCCGATGTGCGGCTACTTCACACTCGGTAATGCGCAGAGCCCACTGCCGCTGTCGCCCTACATCATTCCTGTCTATTTCAGCTTTGGCCTGTCCAGCGACGTGGACGACCCCGCTGATCTGGAGCATTTTCGCCGCCACGAACCGATCGGTACGCGTGACGAGCGGGTTATGCAGATGTTCCGCGAGCGCGGCATTGCCGCCTTTACCTCGGGCTGCCTGACCATTACCTTTCCCCGCCGCGAGCGCGCGCCGGTGGATGGCAAGGTGTTCCTCGTTGACGTGCCCGATGAGTTGCTGGAATACCTGCCGGCGGAACTGGCAGGCAAGGTGGAACGGGTCAGCCATATCCACCCCTACGAACGCATTCCCTCCGACCAGGAAGAGGCTGACCGCCTCGATGCTCTGGCCCGCAGCCTGTGTCGTCGCTATGCCGACGAAGGGGGGCTGGTGGTGACCAGCCGCCTGCATTGCGCAGCGCCTTGCATCGCGATGGGGATACCGACCATCGTCGTGGCACACAACATCAGTGATCGCTTCGCCTGGTTGGATCGCTTCGTGAAAATCCATACCCGGGATACCTTCGCCGAGATCGATTGGAACCCCGAGGTGCCGGACATCGAAGAGGTCAAACAGAAGATTCGCAGTGCGGCAGCCAGGCAAATAGCACTTGCACGCGAGCGCTGGGCGCCTTGGGCCGAAATCAGTGCGTTCTACGAGTCGCGTGAGCGTAGTCGCTACAACCATCTGATGGAGCAGGCGTTGCGCCGGTTGCTTCCCGATGACTCGGGCCCCCTGCGTTTTGCGTTCTGGGGGGCCAATACTCACGGTGTCCGCTTGAGTCGGGCCCTGCGGGAGTTACGCCCCGGTAGTGAACTGATTGTGGTGGTGGACGAGTACCTGCAGGCCGAGCGTTTCTGTGGCGTGTCGGTTGTACGTTCGACCATCTGGCTGCTTTGCAGCGTGATGGCGTCTATGTATTCATTACCACGTTCGCGGGGCGTGACTATGCCGAGCAGCATCTGCAGAAGGCGGGCGTCGCGCATGGGTGTCTGTTCCATGATCAGCTCACCTTCCACGCACTCTCGTAAGCCTCAAGGCCAACAGGAATAATTTACCCGGCAAGTTCGGGAACGCTTCGGGCAAGTACTCAATCTCTCGGCAAATCTGCCGATGTCTGTACCTTGCCAGGGCGCAACATGACGACAGGGGACATGATGCAGAGTGATGTGATGGTCGGGGGGCGTTGCCTCGGTAAGCCATGGCGAGTGGGTATCGCAGGTGTTGCCTGTGATAATCCCGAGCAGGTGTTCGTCCTCGAAGACTCATCCTGGGAACCTCTGCGGCGTGAGCTGCCATTGCAGCAGCTCAAGGCCTATGGCGACGCCCACGGCCTGATCTTCGAGCGGGTCATGGCCGGACATGAGGTCGCCTATGATGCTCTATTGCTCGTGTCAGAGGCCCGGATTGGTTCATCACTTGCCGCCTTTAATCTGCCGGCACGTCGCTATCTCCTCCTGCGGGGCCAGCAGTCACGCTTCTCCGCTGAGCAGGAAGCCTCGTTCGCCCGCATCTTCCTCCCGCTCGGTGAACCCTTCACCGACGGTCGACTCGTATGCCTCAACCCACCGCTGAATTTCCCTGCAACACCAGCGAATGCGCCGCAGTGGAGAATCTGCGCCGACTCGCCCGAGTTGCCGGGCCTGCTCTCGCCACAATGGCGCGAGTGCCTGGAGAGTGGTGATGTGCCAGTCCTGGTGGGGGACTGGAGCGTTCCCGCATGGGTTCCGCCTGGTAGCTACATCGATGCGCGCGACTGCGTCGATGAGGCTGACCGAAAGGTACGCTGCAATGAGCGTGTTGCAGCTGTTGCTGCGGTACTGGCGAGTTACTGCAACGACAAGAGCAGTTACCCCTATTCCACGGAGTGCTGGATTGCGGCGCTTACTGCTGCAATTGCGGGCGATGCAGCCGCAGTTCGTGGGAGCGGACCGTTACTTAGCGTCATAATCCCGGCATACAACTACGGACGTTTTCTGAAGCAGACCATCTCGTCCGTACTGGATCAGGGGTATGACGATATCGAGATTCTGGTTCTCGACAATGCTTCAACGGACGGCACACCCGACGTCGTCGCTTCATTCGCCAAAGAGTCTTGCGTGCGCTACCTGCGCAACTCGCGCAACGTGGGGCCCAGCTACAACGTACTCAACGGCATTCAAATCGCTCAGGGACGTTATCTGTCGCTTCTGATGGCCGATGACTATTACAACCCGGGCTACCTATCCAGTCTGTTGCCTCGTTTGTTGCGCAAGCCCGAAGCGGTCGTGGGATATACCTCGATCCGTTGGGTAAATGAGCAGGGGCAGGCTCTCGATGCGCCAAGACATCCCGGCTACCATTGCGAAGACTACGATGGTGGTCGTAACGAAGTCGCGGAGCTGTTGATCCATGACAACTATATTCCGCCCTCTGCAACGCTGATCCAGCGCGAGCCATTGCTACAAGTCTGGCGTAGGGATCCCCTGCTCAATGGGGCCGGCGACTGGCTTTCCATGCTGCAGGTGGCGGAGCAATATCCAGACTTCGTCTTCCTGAGTGAGCCCGGCGTCACCTACAGGGCGCACGCCGCGCAACTCTCTACTGAGTTTTACTCTTCGAACGCACCTTTGGCCGATCATATTCGCCTGGTTGAAGGGGTGTTCGAGCGCAACGCCGAGGGCAGATTGCGGGGCCGGGAGCTCGATGTCGCTGCACACCTTCGCCGCCGGCTCGCGCTGTACCCGAGCGAACTGGATTCACCTTTGGGCATGCGCGTACGCGATCTCTGCAAGCGGCTCGAGGCGCTCGCAGCATCGGACGAGAGCGCTCTGTTCTCCATCATCCTCACCACCTACAACCGCTCCGACCTGCTCAAGGACGCCCTGGCCAGCATCGGCAGCCAGACCCTGCGCGACCTTGAAGTCATCCTGATCAACGACAACGGCGAGCCGGTGGAGCATCTGCTGGCGGATCACGATTTCCCCATCACCTATATTCGTCAGGGGCGCAACCAGGGCCTGTCGGCCGCACGCAACGCCGGACTGAAGCTGGCGCGTGGGCGCTACATCGTCTACCTCGACGATGACGACATCTACCTGCCCAACCACCTGGCGGTGCTGGCCGAGGCCTTCGAGCAGCACCCCGGCAGCGTCATCTACACCGGGGTGGAATACGTCAGCGAGAAGCTGGAGGGCGGGCAACGCATCGAACTCGGCCGTGGCCAGCCGTTCAAGCACGAGGTGTTCGATCGCGACCGCCTGTTCGTGCAGAACTACATTCCGGTCAATACCTGGGCGCACCCGCGTCAGATGCTGGCCACTGTCGGTGAGTTCGATACTGGCCTGGCCGCGTTCGAGGACTGGGACATGCTCCTGCGCCTGGCCACGCGTTATCCGTTCGTGCATGTGCCGACCGTGACCAGCGAAGTGCACACACGGGCGCCGGGCGCGGGTGGCGACCACATGCTGGGCCGCGAGCGCAAGAACTTTCCGGCCCTGTACCGTGAGTTGTACGAGCGCCATTCGGGCTCGTCCAGCGAGGGGTTGCAGCGCGGCCGCCAGCAGATGCTCGAAAGCCTGGGAGAGCGTCCCAGGGGCGGCCTCCAGGATTGGTTGGCCGAGCGTCTGCCGACAGCCGCCGAGAACCGCCTGATCGCCGACTACCTGCAGGATCACCAGGGCGGGCCGCTGATCGGCGTAGTGGTGCTCGATGGCGACGGCCAGTCCGAGCAACTGATGGTCACGCTGAAGAGTCTGCTCGGCGAGCGCTGCCTTTATGCGACGCTGCGTATCCTGGTCATCACGCCGGCCGATGTGCCTGCCACCTCGGCGGCGGACAAACTGCACTTCCTGCGCATGACCGACGAGCCGCTGGCGGCGCAGATCAACCGGGCGGTCGAGGCCAGCGATTGCCAGTGGTTCATGCTGGCTCGTGCCGGCGACGAGTTCACCCGGAGCGGCCTGATGATTGCCGGCCTGGAGCTGGCCGGCAATCCCGAATGCCGCGCGGTGTATGGCGACCAGTTGCAACGTCTGCCGGACGGCAGCCTGGGCGGTGCTTTCCTGCCGGGCTTCAACCTCGATCTGCTGCTCAGCTTCCCCATGGTGATGGCGCGTCACTGGCTGTATCGCCGTGATCTGTTTCTCGCCGCCGGTGGTTTCGATGCAGCGTTCCCCGAGGCCTTCGAGTTCGAATTGCTGACCCGCTTCATCGAACAGGAGGGGCTGGCCGGGCTGGGGCATATCGACGAGCCTCTGCTGATCACCGAGGCGCCTACGCTGCGTGACAACCCCGACGAGCGCCGGGTGATCGAGCGTCACCTGGGCAACCGGGGCTACCAGGCTCGGGTCGTACCCGGGCTGCCGGGGCGCTACCGGGTGCACTACGGACATGGTGCGACGCCGCTGGTGTCGATCATTCTCGCCACGGACGTGCCCTTGGCCGCCTTGCAGCGCTGTACCGACAGCCTGCTGGAGAAGACGGCCTACGGACATTACGAGCTGCTGCTGGCCGACAGTGGCAACCGCCCCGACGTCAGCGCCTGGTTGCGCGATGTGGCGGCCCTGGGCGATGACAAGGTCCGCGTGATCGCGGCCGGAAGCGGGCTGGCGCAGAACCGGGCTGCCGAACAGGCGCGTGGTGAGTACCTGCTGCTGCTTTCCGGCGAGGCCGCGATCGTCAACCCCGACTGGCTGGACGAGTTGCTCAATCATGCCCAGCGGCCCGAGGTCGGCGTGGTCGGTGGCAAGCTGCTGAGCGCGAACGGGCGTATCGCTCAGGCCGGCCTGCTATTGGGGCTCAATGGCCCGGCCAGCCCGGCATTCGCTGGCGAGCCGATGGATGCAGCGGGTTACCTGCATCGCCTCCAGGTGGATCAGAACTACAGCGCGGTCGGTGAAGCCTGCCTGATGATACGGGCCGAGGTGTTCCGCCATGTCGGCGCCCTGGATGCGACCCTGACGGCTTTGCGTGACGTCGATCTGTGCCTGCGGGTACGGGAGGCCGGGTACCTGACGGTCTGGGCAGCGAACGCCATCGTCCTGCATGAGGCTGAGCAGGTGCGCGCCGATACCGAGGCGCAGGATCAGTTCTATGACCGCCACCTGCCGCAACTGGCCAACGACCCGGCCTATAACCGCAACCTGGCATTGAGCGGGCGTGGCTTCGATCTGGAAAGCGACGTGTCGCTGACCTGGCGTCCGCTCAGTTGGCGGCCCTTGCCGGTGGTGCTGGCGCATCCGGCCGACCCCTGGGGTTGCGGCCACTACCGGGTAATCCAGCCGTTCTCCGCGCTGAAATCGCAGGGGGTGCTCGACGGCACGCTGTCCATGGGCCTGTTGCAGGTGACCGATCTGGAGCGTTACGCCCCTGACGTTGTCGTGCTGCAGCGCCAGATCGGCGAGGAGCGCCTGGACGCCATGCGCCGTATCAAGCGCTTCTCGCGTGCCTTCAAGGTGTACGAGCTGGACGATTATCTGCCCAACCTGCCGCTCAAGAGCGTGCACAGGGATCAGATGCCGCGAGACATCCTCAAGTCGTTGCGCCGTGGCCTGGAGTTCGTCGACCGCTTCGTGGTGTCCACCCAGCCGCTGGCGGAGGCTTTCGCCGGTCTGCACGACGATATTCGGGTGATCGAGAACCGTCTGCCGACGAAATGGTGGAAGAACCTCGAAAGCCAACGCCGCCGTGGTCGCAAGCCTCGGGTTGGTTGGGCGGGTGGGGTCAGCCACACCGGCGACCTGGAACTGATCATCGATGTCGTGCGTGAGCTGGCGGGCGAGGTCGAGTGGGTGTTCATGGGCATGTGTCCGGATTCGATCAGGCCCTACGTTCATGAATTCCACGGCGGTGTCGATATCGAGGGGTACCCGGCTGCTCTCGCGAGCCTGGATCTCGACCTGGCGCTGGCGCCGGTAGAGTCGAACCTGTTCAACGAGTGCAAGAGCAATCTGCGCCTGCTCGAGTATGGCGCCTGTGGCTTCCCGGTAATTTGCAGCGATCTGGTGTGCTACCGCGGGGATCTGCCGGTGACGCGGGTGAAGAACCGCTTCCGCGACTGGGTCGATGCCATCCGCATGCATATCCGCGATCTGGATGCGGCTGCGCAGGCCGGGGATCGTCTGCGCGAGGCGGTGCATCGTGACTGGATGCTCGAAGGCGAGAACCTGGAGCGCTGGCGCAAGGCGTGGATGCCGGACTGAATGTGCCCTGAAATCCGTCGCGTGCTGCAATGGCGCTCGACGGATTTCAGTCGAAGTCGCCTTTCTGGCATCCATGGCTGATTAAGTGGTTGACTGCAAAGAATAAAAAAAGCTGAAAATTCCCTCTAAAGCTCCTTAGGCAAGCGCCGATAAAGAGATCGAATGCGAACTCTCTGGGCGTCTGAGCATGCAGGCCCGAGCTCGCAAGCTCAGACAAACGGTTCTAAGGTCATCTGGAGGCAATACCATGGCCCTTACAGTCAACACTAACGTTGCGTCCCTCAACACTCAGCGTAACCTGAACACTTCGTCCAAAGGCCTGGATACTTCCCTCCAGCGTCTGTCCACCGGCTATCGCATCAACAGCGCCAAAGACGACGCTGCTGGCCTGCAGATCGCCAACCGCCTGACCAGCCAGATCACTGGCCTGGGCGTAGCGACCCGTAACGCCAACGACGGTATCTCCCTGGCGCAAACCGCTGAAGGTGCCCTGCAGCAGTCCACCGGCATCCTGCAGCGTATGCGTGACCTGGCCCTGCAATCGGCCAACGGCTCCAACGGCGCCATTGAGCGCGCTGCCCTTCAGGGTGAAGTGGCTCAGCTGCAACAGGAACTGAACCGTATCTCTGATACCACCAGCTTCGGTGGTCGCAAGATTCTCGACGGCAGCTTCGGTTCGCAAAGCTTCCAGGTGGGCGCCAACGCCTACGAAACCATCAGCGTTTCCATCGGCTCGGCTGCGACCGATCGTATCGGTATCAACCGCGTCACCACTTCCGGTGGTGCCGCTCAGGCCATCGCTTCCGGCGCCGCTTTCAGCGCCACCTCGGGCAGCGCCTACGGCAGCTCCTCGTTCAACATCAACTCCAAGCTCTCCGATGGCGATGTCGCGATCTCCGGTGCGGCCAGCGGCTCTGCCAGTGAAGTGGCTCGTGCCGTAAACGCGAAGAGCGACGAGACCGGTGTTACGGCCAACGCTCGTACCGTGGCAACGCTCGGTGGCATCACTGCCTCGGGTACCGTGTCGTTCAACCTTTCCGGTGTCACCAGCAAGTCCAAGGACACTGACGCTGCAACTGTCTCGGCTGTGGTGACCGATCTGACCGACCTGTCCTCGCTGGCTGACGCCATCAACCGTGAAACTGGCAAGACCGGTATCTCGGCTGTTTCCAAAGGCGATACCATCGAGCTGGTCAGCTCGCGTGGCGATGCGATCCAGATCACCAACTACGCTGGTTCGGGTGGTGCGACCCTGCAAGCCAAGAGCTTCGATGGCGAAGACAACGTGGGTGCTGCGGCTACCATCGCTGCTGGCGGCGGTGCTCGTGCCGACGGTCAGGTTCAGCTCGAGGCAGCCGATGCCTTCCAGGTTACCGGCATGACTGGCGGTCTGGGCGCCGATGGCTTCAGTGAGCTCGATGCGGTGAACACCATCGACATCAGTACGGCGACGGGTGCGCAGAGTGCACTGGGTATCATCAACGGTGCGATCTCCAACATCGACAGCCAGCGTGCTCAGCTCGGTGCCGTGCAGAACCGCTTCGAGAACACCATCTCGAATCTGCAGAACATCGCTGAGAACTCCTCCGCTGCTCGTAGCCGGATTCGTGACACCGACTTCGCTGCCGAAACCTCGGAACTGACCAAGAATCAGATCCTGCAGCAGGCTGGTACTGCGATCCTGGCCCAGGCCAACCAGCTGCCGCAGGCTGTTCTCAGTCTGCTGGGCTAAGCTCGAAGGCGCTAGACTACGGGGGGAAGGGCCTGGCTCTTCTCCCCGTTACCTCATTGTGAGGAGTAATTTATGGACGTCGGTTCGATAAAGTCCCCAGTCAATCCCGCACTCGTTCGTGATGGCAACGTCTCCACTGCGGTGGATTCGCGTCAGAAGCAGAACCTGACGGAGGTCGCATCGGCCCGCTCGGCCGATGAGCAATCCACTGCACGCGCAGTCGCTCCTGCTCAGGATGTGAGTCGGGAACAGGTCGAAGATGCAGTAGCCACCATCCAGGAGTTCGTCCAGTCTGTCCGTCGCAGTATCAACTTCGCAGTGGATGACGGTTCCGGGCGCGTTGTGGTCAAGGTAACGGATGCCGGATCGGGTGATGTGATCCGACAGATTCCATCGGAGGAGGCGCTCAAGCTGGCAGAGAACCTGTCGGAGGTGCGCAGCCTGCTGTTCAAGGCCGAGGCATAGTTTCAACGTCTTGGCACGAGTTTTGACTGATATCCTGGTATCTACAGGATGCAGTCGAATTTTTGACGAGGTACGAGATCATGGCGGGTATCACGGGAATCGGTTCGGGCATCAAGATCGACGAGATCGTCAGTGCGTTGGTCAATGCTGAAAAAGCGCCCAAGACCAATCAGCTCGACCGACTCGAGAAGCAGACCACCACTCGTATTTCCGCGATTGGCACTCTCACGGGGGCCATGAACAGCTTCAAGACCGCTCTCGACGCGCTCAACAAGCCCTCCCTGTTCGAGTCCCGCACCGCGAGCACGTCCAACAGCAGTGTGCTCAAGGCCACGGCGACCACGACGGCGCCTGCCGGTACCTACAGCGTTCAGGTTCAACAACTGGCAGCCAGCAGCAAGGTGGCCCTGCAATCCGTCACGAATGGCACGGATGGCACGAAGGCTACGTTCAACAGCGGTACGCTGGAGATCTCTGCCGGGAGTACCAGCATCAGTGTCGATGTCACGGCGGCCAACAACACGCTGGCCGGCATGCGTGATGCGATCAACGAGGCCGGTAAGGGCAAAGGCATCAGTGCGACCATCATCACCGATGACTCCGGTTCTCGTCTGGTGTTGAGTTCGACCAAGACCGGCGAGGGCAACGACATCAAGGTGGCCGTGACCGAGGATGGCGAGACGACGGGTAGCAATGCTCTGAGCACTCAGGCATTCATACCAACTGCCGACCCGGATAACACCGGGGCTTTCATCAAGCCCAACTCCGATACCGGCGCGGGTGGGGTGATCAGCCAGGCCAAGTCGGCCAAGTTGACCATCGACGGCCTGCAACTGGTGCGCAACAGCAACAAGATCGAGGATGCGCTCGAGGGCGTCACGCTCGATCTGGTCGCAGCGCAGAGCGCGACCGATCTGACCGATGGCAAGACCATCAACCTTACCGTTGGCGTCGACAAGGCCAGCGTGAAGAGCAACCTGCAGAAATTCGTCGATGCCTACAATGCATTGGTCACCTCGTCGGCCCAGCTTACGGCGGTCGTGGAAGTGGAAGGCTCCAAACCTGTGGCGGGCCCTCTGGTGGGTGACTCCACCGTGCGCAGCGTGCTGGCCGGCCTGCGCAATGAAATCGTCAAGACGACGGGGGGAGCGAGACCGGTGTGCGAGCCCTGGCCGACCTGGGGATCACCACGGGCAAGGATGGCAAACTGTCTATCGACGACACCACGCTGACCGCGGCACTGGACAGCAACTTCGATCAGGTGGGTGGCTATCTGACCGGCAGCGATGGTCTGATGGGGCGTTTGTCCGGCTTCGTCTCGAATTATGTAGCGACCGACGGCGTGTTGAAGCAGCGCGACAGCGCGCTGCGTGGCACCCTGAAGAATATCGACTCCCAGCGCGAAGCGCTGACCAAGCGTGTCGAAAGCCTGCAAACCCGTCTCTATGCCCAGTACAACGCAATGGACTCCCTGGTGGCGCAGCTCTCTCGTACCAGCGAGAGCCTCAGTGGCATGCTGGCCAACCTCCCCGGTTTCGTGAAGAAGGACAGTTAAGCAATGGGCAAGAACCCTATCGATGCCTACAAGCAGGTCAAGACCAGCCAGGACGTTTCTCCCTATCGCACCGTGCAGTTGCTGCTCGAGGGGGCTTTGCAGCGCGTGATGCTCGCCAGGCATGCCCTGGCAGAGGGGGATACCGAGATACGCGGTATGGCGGTAGGCAGCACCATCACCATCCTGGGCGTGTTGCAGGCAGCGCTCGACAAGGAGCTGGGGGGTGAGATCGCCGAGAACCTGGATGCGCTCTATGACTACATGACGCGCCGTCTGGCAGGTGTGGCCCTGGATGACACGCCGCGTACGCTGGACGAGGTTCAGGCCCTGCTGGGCGACATCAAGAGTGCCTGGGATGCCATCGGCCCCGAGGTCGAGCCGGCTCCTGCTGGCTGAGCGAGTGGCTTCCGGTTCCGAGGTTGCACGGGCCGTTTTCGAGCGATAAAGCGCTAAAGCTTTGATCGACAGAGCCGATACCCAGAGTATCAGCCCATCGGTAGAGCGAGAGCGACTATGAACGCAATGGCGGCCCTCAAGCAGTATCAGACCGTCAACAACCAGGCGCAGGCCGCGGAGGCCAGCCCCCATCGTCTGATCCAGATGTTGATGGAGGGCGGTCTGTCTCGCATCGCTCAGGCACGGGGTGCCATGGAGCGCGGACAGACAGCGTTGAAGGGGGAGTTGATCGGCAAGAGTATTGCCATCATCGCGGGACTGCGCGAGAGTCTCGACCATCAGCAGGGTGGCGAGGTGGCCGGCAACCTCGATAGTCTGTACGAATACATGATCGCCCGCTTGACCGAAGCCAACGTCAGCAACGAGCCGGAACTGCTCGAAGAAGTGTCGGTTTTGCTGCGCAACGTCAAGCAGGGTTGGGATGCCATCGCTCAGTAACGAGCGGGCATCGGAGGAGAAGCGAATGAGTTCATCTGTCCAGCGTTTGGATGCGACCGGCTCAGCTCTGCGTGACGCCCTGGCCAAGCAGGATTGGGCGGCGATTGGCGAGCTGGATCTGCAATGCCGCCTCGCGGTCGATGCCGCAATGGTCGACAGCCGCGACGAAGAAGAACTGCGCGGCAGCATGGAAAATCTGTTGGCGCTCTACCGGGAATTGGTGACTGTCTGCCAGGCAGAGCAACAGCGTCTGGCCGGTGAGCTGATTCAGCTCAATCAGTCCCAGCAAGGCGCCAAGGTCTATCAGCTGTTCGGCTGATTTCTGCTCGATGACCGAGTCTGGCCGACTGGTTCGGCTCGGTTTTCCTCTCTTCCGTTCTTCAGCAACAGCTCTCTTTTCATCGGTTGCCGCTACCCGACCATCCAAACAGCTGCTTAGCTATTATCATGGACGGGCAAAAAAGTTACGTCATAAAATTGACTGGCTTCAATTTTTTGACTTTACTAGTGGCCAATTGCCGGTGTGTGCCGAAGATCTGGCACACAATTTCTTTCACTCCTCGGGTCAGACAAACACAAGATGTGGCGTGAAACCAAAATCCTGTTGATCGATGACAATGCTGCGCGTCGCCACGAACTGGCGATCATTCTGAGTTTTCTCGGGGAAGAGCATCTGGCCTGCACGAGTCAGGACTGGCGCAACGCCGTTGCCGAGCTGGACTCCAGCCGTGAGGTGCTGAGCGTGCTGCTGGGCGACGTCGAGTCCAGGGGCGGTGCGCTCGAGCTGACCAAGCACATTGCCGGCTGGGACGAGTTCCTGCCGCTGCTGACCGTCGGGGACTCGAGCATCGGCGAATGGCCGGAAGACTTGCGCCGGCGTGTATTGGCCAGCCTGGAGATACCGCTCAGCTACAACAAGCTGCTCGACTCCCTGCACCGAGCCCAGGTCTATCGCGAGATGTACGACCAGGCGCGTGATCGCGGTCGGCAGCGCGAGCCCAATCTGTTCCGCAGCCTGGTTGGTACCAGTCGTGCCATTCAGCAGGTGCGGCAGATGATGCAGCAGGTCGCCGACACCGAGGCCAGTGTCCTGATCCTGGGCGAGTCCGGAACCGGCAAGGAAGTGGTGGCGCGCAATCTGCACTATCACTCCAAGC
Source organism: Ectopseudomonas oleovorans (assembly GCA_045291465.1). Classification (GTDB taxonomy): domain Bacteria; phylum Pseudomonadota; class Gammaproteobacteria; order Pseudomonadales; family Pseudomonadaceae; genus Aquipseudomonas; species Aquipseudomonas oleovorans_B. Next base: position 2,548,126 of record CP152345.1, read on the forward strand.
GTCGAGAAGCCCCGTTCGTGCCGGTCAACTGTGGCGCCATTCCGGCCGAGCTGCTGGAAAGCGAACTGTTCGGGCATGAAAAGGGTGCCTTCACCGGTGCCATCACCAGCCGGGCAGGGCGCTTCGAACTGGCCAACGGCGGCACGCTGTTCCTCGACGAAATCGGCGACATGCCGTTGCCGATGCAGGTCAAGCTGCTACGCGTGCTGCAGGAGCGCACCTTCGAGCGTGTGGGCAGCAACAAGACACAGACTGCCGACGTGCGCATCATCGCCGCCACCCACAAGAACCTGGAGAAGATGATCGAGGACGGCAGCTTCCGCGAGGATCTGTACTATCGCCTCAACGTCTTCCCGATCGAGATGGCGCCGCTGCGCGAGCGCATCGAAGACATTCCGCTGCTGATGAACGAGCTGATCTCGCGCATGGAGCATGAGAAGCGCGGCTCCATCCGTTTCAACTCTGCCGCCATCATGTCGCTGTGCCGCCATGACTGGGCAGGCAACGTCCGTGAGCTGGCCAACCTGGTCGAACGCATGGCGATCATGCATCCGTACGGGGTGATCGGTGTGGGCGAGCTGCCGAAGAAGTTCCGCCACGTCGATGACGAGGACGAGCAACTCGCGGCCAGCCTGCGCGACGAGATGGAAGAGCGTGCGGCGATCATGGCCGGCCTGCCGGGCCTGGATACGCCGGCGATGTTGCCGCCCGAAGGCCTGGATCTCAAAGACTACCTCGGCAATCTGGAACAGGGGCTCATCCAGCAGGCGCTGGACGATGCAGGTGGTGTCGTCGCGCGTGCCGCAGAGCGTTTGCGCATTCGCCGAACCACACTGGTGGAGAAGATGCGCAAGTACGGCATGAGCCGTCGTGAGGAGGACGGACAGGAAGAGGATTGATCCTGCCGGCAGGCCATTTTTAACGCAGCATTGCCAACGCAGGTATTTTTTCAGCGGCCTGCCAGGGCGGATGTCCTTTTCAGGAGAAGAGCCGGAGCTTTGACGCAAGCTCCGGCTTTGTTTTTTCAAGTCATTGAAAATAAAGGATAAAAAAGTAGGCACGAGGATTGCTAATCCTCTCGTATCTGACCGTCTTCTGACGGTACGTCATGCGAGAGAAGCAGATGGCAGCCAACCTTCGTCCTTCCGAGTCAGTCGAGCCAGGTGTTTCGGCGCCGCTCGAACAAGCCAGCCGTGCCGGGCTCGAGCAGGCGTTCGCCCTGTTCAACCAGATGTCCAGTCAGCTCAGCGAGTCCTACAGCCTGCTGGAAGCACGGGTCAATGAACTGAAGGGGCAACTGGCGTTGGTCAGTGCCCAGCGCATGCAGGAACTGGCGGAGAAGGAGCGCCTGGCTCATCGCCTGCAGAGCCTGCTGGATCTGCTGCCTGGCGGGGTGATCGTCATCGATGGCCAGGGCGTGGTTCGCGAGGCGAACCCCGTGGCACGCGCGTTGCTCGGGCAGCCGCTGGTGGGAATGCTGTGGCGCCAGGTGATCGCGCGCAACTTCGCGCCGCGTGAAGATGATGGCCATGAGATCTCCATGCGCGACGGGCGCCGTCTGTCCATCGCGACGCGCTCGTTGCACGGTGAGCCGGGGCAGCTCGTGCTCCTGACTGACCTGACGGAAACCCGTCGTCTGCAGGATCAGCTGTCGCGCCATGAGCGTCTGTCCGCTCTGGGGCGCATGGTCGCCTCCCTCGCGCATCAGATTCGCACGCCTCTGTCGGCTGCGCTGCTCTATGCCAGTCATCTCAATGAGCAGGTGCTGCCCGCCGAACAGCAGCAGCGTTTTGCCGGGCGCCTCAAGGAGCGCCTGCACGAACTGGAAAACCAGGTGCGGGACATGCTGATCTTCGCCCGTGGCGAACTGCCGCTGCCGGATCGCCTGTCGCCGGTGTTGCTGTTCGATGCCTTGCGTGCCGCGGCAGACGCTCATGTTGGCGGCATGGCGGTACGCTGGCAGTGCGATGTGCGTGACGGCGAGCTGCTGTGCAACCGCGATACGCTGGTCGGCACCATGCTCAACCTGATCGACAACGCCATTCAGGCGGCCGGACGTGATGCGCGTCTGAAGATTCATCTCTACCGTCGCGACAATCAGCTGCGCCTGTGCGTCAGCGACGACGGGCCAGGGATGAGTCGCGAAACCCTGGCGCGCCTGGGTGAACCCTTCTTTACCACCAAGACCACCGGAACCGGCCTGGGCCTGGCCGTGGTCAAGGCAGTGGCGCGTGCCCATCAGGGCCAGTTGCTGCTGCAATCGCGCGCGGGGCGTGGAACCTGCGCAATCGTTTCTCTGCCGCTGCTTGATGCAGCGCCTCATTCGAATCAGGAGTAACCCATGGCTGCCAAAGTCCTGCTGGTTGAAGACGATCGCGCCCTGCGCGAAGCCCTGGCCGATACCCTGTGCCTGGGCGGGCATGATTATCGGGCGGTCGATTGCGCCGAGGCGGCACTGGTCGCGCTCACCGAGGAGCCTTTCGGGCTGGTGGTCAGCGACGTCAACATGCCGGGTATGGATGGCCATCAGTTGCTGGCGCAGATTCGCAGCCAGTATCCGCAACTGCCGGTGTTGCTGATGACGGCTTTCGGTGCGGTGGAGCGTGCCGTGGATGCCATTCGCCAGGGGGCTGCCGATTATCTGGTGAAGCCCTTCGAGCCGCGCACGTTGCTGGAACTGGTGGCCAGGCATGCCCTTGGAAAATTGACGGCAGGCGATCGTGACGGCCCGGTGGCGCTCGAGCCCGCCAGTGTGCAGTTGCTGGAGCTGGCATCCCGTGTGGCGCAGAGCGACTCGACGGTGATGATCACTGGCGAATCCGGTACCGGCAAGGAAGTGCTGGCCCGCTATATCCACCAGCAGTCGCCGCGTGCTTCGGGGCCGTTCATCGCGATCAACTGCGCGGCCATTCCCGACAACATGCTCGAAGCCACGCTGTTCGGCCACGAGAAGGGCGCGTTTACCGGTGCGGTTACCGCTCAGCCCGGCAAGTTCGAGCTGGCCGATGGCGGTACCATCCTGCTCGACGAGATTTCCGAAATGCCACTGGGCTTGCAGGCCAAGCTGTTGCGGGTACTGCAGGAGCGCGAAGTGGAGCGGGTCGGGGCGCGCAAGCCGATCAACCTGGACATCCGCGTGCTGGCCACCAGTAACCGGGATCTGGCCAGTGAGGTGGCCGCCGGACGTTTCCGCGAGGATCTGTACTATCGCCTGTCGGTCTTCCCGCTGGCCTGGCGACCGCTGCGTGAACGGCCTGCCGATATTCTGCCGCTGGCCGAGCGGCTGTTGGCCAAACACGTCAAAAAAATGAATCAGGCCCCGGTACGCCTGTCCGAGTCTGCCGCGCAGAGCCTGGTGCAGCATCAGTGGCCGGGTAACGTGCGCGAGCTGGACAACGCGATCCAGCGGGCGTTGATCCTGCAGCAGGGCGGGGTGATCCAGGCGCAGGATCTCTGCCTGCATGCGCCCATTGGCCAAACGGTGCAGAGCGCCGCACCGCGTCTGGCCGTGGTGCCCAACTCTCCGCCAGCCTTGCCTCAGGTTGTCGAAGCATCATCTGCGGCGGATTCCGGGGCCCTTGGCGATGATCTTCGTCGCCGCGAGTTCCAGGTGATCATCGATACCCTGCGCGCCGAACGCGGTCGTCGCAAGGAGGCCGCCGAGCGCCTGGGCATCAGCCCGCGTACCCTGCGTTACAAGCTGGCGCAGATGCGTGATGCCGGCATGGATGTCGAGGCCTATCTCTACGCCAGTTGAGGTGCTTCAACGGGGGCGTCGCCTGTCGGGGGCGGCGTTCCGTGGCGATTCGTGCCTGCGGTGTGCACGCTACGCCCTGCGGATGTCCTATCCGTAGGGTGCGCGTGCGCACCGACCATGACGGCCGATCCCCCTGATCGTGCGGCTCCGCGCTCCTCCCCACATTCTGGCACCCTTGTTGCAGATACCCCTGCATAGCGCCGCTAGCGTCAAAAAGCGGGCAGTGGAGGAAGTCATGAGCCAGGGTGTCGAATTCAATCGCTTGATGCTGGAAATGCGTGCCATGCAGGCCGAGGCCATGGCGCGCCAGAAGCCTGCCGTGAGCGAGCCTGTGCAAGGGGCGCCGAGCTTCTCGGAAATGCTCGGCCAGGCAGTGAACAAGGTCAACGAGACCCAACAGGCTTCCAACAAGCTGGCCACCGCCTTCGAGATGGGGCAGAGCGGAGTCGATCTGACCGACGTGATGATCGCTTCGCAGAAAGCCAGCGTATCCTTCCAGGCCATGACCCAGGTGCGTAACAAGTTGGTCCAGGCTTACCAAGACATCATGCAGATGCCGGTCTGAGGGTTGATCCATGGCTGAAGCAGCAGTAGCAAACGTACCGGCCAAGGCCGACGCAGGCGAGCGCAAGGGGCCGTTGCTCGGCCTGAGCTTCCTGGAAAATCTCGCCGAGATGTCGGTGCTGCGCCAACTCGGCCTGTTGGTCGGTCTGGCCGCCAGCGTGGCGATCGGTTTCGCCGTGGTGCTCTGGTCGCAGCAGCCGGATTACCGTCCGCTGTACGGCAGCCTCAACGGCATGGATGCAACCCAGGTGGTGGACACCCTGACCACCTCCGGCATCGATTACACCATCGAACCCAATTCCGGCGCCTTGCTGGTCAAGGCCGACGATCTGGCACGCGCACGCATGCGCCTGGCCGCTGCCGGCGTGGCGCCGACCGACAACAGTGTCGGTTTCGAGATTCTCGACCGTGAGCAGGGCCTGGGCACCAGCCAGTTCATGGAAGCGACCCGCTACCGCCGTGGCCTCGAGGGCGAGCTGGCGCGTACCGTCGCCAGCCTCAACAACGTCAAGGCCGCGCGCGTGCATCTGGCGATGCCCAAGGCTTCGGTCTTCGTGCGTGACGAGCGCAAGCCCAGCGCTTCGGTACTGGTGGAGCTCTACCCGGGGCGCAGCCTGGAGCCGAGCCAGGTGATGGCCATCGTCAATCTGGTCGCGACCAGCGTGCCGGAGCTGGACAAGGGCCAGGTCACCGTCGTCGACCAGAAGGGCAACCTGCTCTCCGATCAGCAGGAACTGTCCGAGCTGACCATGGCTGGCAAGCAGTTCGACTACACCCGCCGCATGGAAACGCTGTTCACCCAGCGCGTGCACAACATTCTGCAGCCGGTACTGGGTACTGGCCGCTACAAGGCCGAAGTCTCCGCTGACGTCGATTTCAGCGCGGTGGAATCCACCTCCGAGATGTTCAACCCGGATCAGCCGGCGCTGCGCAGCGAGCAGCAGGTCAACGAACAGCGTCAGAGCAGCCTGCCGCCGCAAGGCGTCCCGGGCGCCTTGTCCAACCAGCCGCCCGGCCCGGCCGCCGCTCCGCAGCAGGCGGCCGGTGCTGCCCCGCCAGCAGGCCCCGTCGCTGCCGGTCAGCCGCTGGTGGACGCCAATGGTCAGCAGATCATGGATCCGGCGACCGGTCAGCCGATGCTGGCACCTTACCCGGCCGACAAGCGCGAGCAGTCTACCCGCAACTTCGAACTGGATCGCTCCATCAGCTACACCCGTCAGCAGCAGGGGCGTCTGCGCCGTCTGTCGGTGGCCGTGGTGGTGGACGACCAGGTGCGTGTCGACCCGGCTACCGGCGAGTCCAGCCGTGTGCCGTGGACGGCCGATGATCTGGCGCGCTTCACCCGCCTGGTGCAGGATTCGGTAGGCTTCGATGCCAGTCGTGGCGACAGCGTGAGCGTGATCAACACCGCGTTCACCGCGTCGATGGGCGAAGAGATTCCGGACATTCCGTTCTATACCCAGCCGTGGTTCTGGGACATCGTCAAGCAGGTGTTGGGCGTGCTGTTCATCCTGCTGCTGGTGTTCGGTGTGCTGCGTCCTGTGCTCAACAACATCACCGGCGGTGGCAAGGGCAAGGATCTGGCAGCCTCCGGCGATGTCGAACTGGGTGAGATGGGTGGCCTGGGCGGCGAGCTTTCCGATGATCGCGTCAGCCTTGGTGGCCCGCAGAGCATCATGTTGCCAAGCCCCAGCGAGGGGTATGATGCACAACTGAACGCCATCAAGAGTCTGGTGGCGGAAGATCCTGGCCGCGTCGCCCAGGTCGTGAAAGAGTGGATCAACGCCGATGAGTGACAACCGTACCGCTACCAAGCTGAACAAGGTCGACAAGGCCGCCATTCTCCTGCTGTCGCTCGGTGAGACGGACGCCGCTCAGGTGCTGCGCCACCTCGGGCCGAAGGAAGTGCAGCGCGTTGGCGTGGCCATGGCGGGCATGCGCAACATCCATCGCGAGCAGGTGGAGCAGGTGATGGCCGAGTTCGTCGACATCGTCGGCGACCAGACCAGCCTGGGGGTCGGCGCCGATGGCTACATTCGCAAGATGCTCACCCAGGCGCTGGGCGAGGACAAGGCCGGCAACCTGATCGACCGCATCCTGCTCGGCGGCAGCACCAGTGGTCTGGACAGCCTCAAGTGGATGGAGCCGCGTGCCGTGGCCGACGTGATCCGCTACGAGCATCCACAGATTCAGGCCATCGTGGTTGCCTATCTCGACCCGGATCAGGCCGGCGAGGTGCTCAGCCATTTCGATCACAAGGTGCGCCTGGACATCATCCTGCGCGTGTCCTCGCTGAACACCGTACAGCCTTCCGCGCTCAAGGAGCTGAACCAGATTCTCGAGAAGCAGTTCTCCGGCAGTGCCAACACCACGCGCGCGTCCATGGGCGGCGTGAAGCGTGCCGCGGACATCATGAACTTCCTCGACAGTTCGGTGGAAGGCCAACTGATGGACTCGATCCGCGAAGTGGACGAAGACCTGTCGACACAGATCGAAGACCTGATGTTCGTCTTCGACAACCTGGCCGACGTCGACGACCGCGGCATCCAGGCGCTGCTGCGTGAAGTGTCGTCCGAGGTGCTGGTGCTGGCGCTCAAGGGCGCCGACGACGCGATCAAGGACAAGGTGTTCAAGAACATGTCCAAGCGTGCCGCCGAACTGCTGCGCGACGACCTGGAGGCCAAAGGGCCGGTGCGCGTCAGCGACGTCGAGACCGCCCAGAAGGAAATCCTCACCATTGCCCGCCGCATGGCCGAAGCCGGAGAGATCGTCCTCGGTGGCAAGGGCGGCGAAGAGATGGTCTAGGAGCTGACGCATGGCCGCCAAGGAGCCGGAGAGCGAGCTGATTCGCGCCAAGGATCTGGGTACCTTCGACCGCTGGGCACTGCCCAGCTTCGACGAGCCGGGCTCGGTCGTGGTCGAATCCGAAGAAGTGATCGCCGAGGCGGCCCCGCCCCCGTCGTCGAGCCCGAGGAGAGCGGCCAGATCGAGGAAGTCGCGCTCGAAGACGTCAAGCCGCTGACGCTCGATGAACTCGAGGCCATCCGCCAGGATGCCTACAACGAAGGTTTCGCCACCGGTGAGAAGGACGGCTTCCATGCCGGTCAGATCAAGGCCAGGCAGGAGGCCGACGCCGCCCTGGCGGTCAAGGTCGGCGGCCTGGAAAAGCTGATGGCGCAGTTGCTCGACCCCATCGCCGAGCAGGATCAGCAACTGGAAATCGCCCTGGTGCGTCTGGTCAGCCACATGACGCGCGAGGTGATCCAGCGCGAATTGACCACCGACTCCAGCCAGATCCGGCAAGTGCTGCGCGAAGCGCTCAAGCTGCTGCCCATGGGCGCGGGCAACGTGCGTATCCAGGTCAACCCGCAGGATTTCGAAACCATCAAGGCGCTGCGCGAGCGCCATGAGGAAAGCTGGCGCATTCTCGAGGACGACAGCCTGCTGCCTGGCGGTTGCCGTATCGAGTCGGAGCACAGCCAGATCGATGCCAGCATCGAAACCCGCATGGCGCAGGCCCTCAAGCAACTGTTCGAGCAGCAGCGGGCACAGATCACCCAGCCGCCGGAGGCGGATATCAGCCTGGATCTGGACAGCCGCGATGCGTCTTGATCGGGTGAGCTTCGCCCGGCGTCTGGAGGGCTACAGCGATGCGATCAGTCTGCCCGGCCAGCCGATTCTCGAAGGCCGCCTGTTGCGCATGGTCGGTCTGACCCTGGAAGCCGAAGGCCTGCGTGCCGCCATCGGCAGTCGTTGCCTGGTGATCAATGAGGACAGCTATCACCCGGTTCAGGTCGAAGCTGAAGTCATGGGTTTTTCCGGCGGCAAGATCTACCTCATGCCGGTCGGCAGCCTGGCGGGTATCGCTCCGGGCGCGCGGGTAGTGCCGTTGCCGGATGCCGGGCGCCTGCCTATGGGCATGTCCATGCTCGGCCGGGTGCTCGATGGCGCCGGCCGGGCACTGGATGGCAAGGGCGGGATGAAGGCCGAGGACTGGGTGCCGATGGACGGCCCGACCATCAACCCGCTCAATCGCGACCCCATCAGCCAGCCGCTGGATGTCGGCATTCGTTCGATCAACGGCCTGCTCACCGTTGGCCGTGGTCAGCGCCTGGGCCTGTTCGCCGGTACCGGCGTGGGCAAGTCGGTGCTGCTGGGCATGATGACCCGTTTCACCGAGGCCGAGATCATCGTGGTCGGGCTGATCGGGGAGCGGGGGCGCGAGGTCAAGGAGTTCATCGACGAGATTCTTGGCGAAGAGGGGCTCAAACGCTCCGTGGTCGTGGCGTCACCGGCCGATGATGCGCCGCTGATGCGTCTGCGTGCGGCGCAGTACTGCACGCGTATCGCCGAATACTTCCGCGACAAGGGCAGGAACGTCCTGCTGCTGATGGACTCGCTCACCCGTTATGCCCAGGCCCAGCGCGAGATCGCCCTGGCCATTGGTGAACCGCCGGCGACCAAGGGCTATCCCCCATCGGTCTTCGCCAGGCTACCCAAGCTCGTGGAACGTGCCGGTAACGCCGAAGCCGGCGGCGGATCGATCACCGCGTTCTACACCGTGCTCAGCGAGGGAGACGACCAGCAGGATCCCATCGCCGACGCTGCGCGAGGGGTGCTCGACGGGCACTTCGTGCTGTCGCGGCGCCTGGCCGAAGAGGGGCACTACCCGGCGATCGACATCGAGGCGTCCATCAGCCGGGTGATGCCGCAGGTGGTGTCGCCCGAACAACTGAAGCAGGCACAACGCTTCAAGCAGTTGTGGGCGCGCTACCAGCAAAGTCGCGACCTGATCAGCGTCGGTGCCTACGTGCCCGGTGGTGACGCCGATACCGATCTGGCCATCGCTCGTCAGCCGGTGATGGCGCAGTACCTGCGTCAGGGGCTCAGCGAGAGCGTGCCCATGGCGCAGAGTCGCGAGCAACTGGCGATGGCGCTCGGGCAGTGACGGCGTCTGAGCGAGTCATCCAGCGATGAGCCTGAGCCGCGCCAAGCGTCTGCAACCGGTCGTCGACATGGCGGAAAAGGCCGAGCGCGAAGCCGCGCGTCAGCTTGGGCATTGCCAGGGGCTGGTCAGCCAGGCCGAAGCCAAGCTCGGTGAGCTGGAGCGCTTTCGCGGCGACTACCAGCAGCAGTGGATCAGCGAGGGGAGCAAGGGCGTATCGGGCCAATGGCTGATGAACTACCAGCGCTTCCTGTCACAGCTGGAGACAGCCGTCGCTCAACAGCAGCAGAGCATCGACTGGCATCGCGCCAACCTGGAGAAGGTTCGCGCCATCTGGCAGCAGCGGTACGCGCGTCTGGAGGGCTTGCGCAAGCTGGTGCAGCGCTACATCAGCGAGGCGCGGCTGGCCGAGGACAAACGGGAGCAGAAGCTGCTCGACGAGCTGGCGCAACGCCTGATCGATCGCGGCGAGACCTGATAGCAGTTGTCTCGCTCTCTGCCAGATGCTACACCTTGGGCGTACGCCACCTAATCCGGCAAGGTCTCGACAAAGGAGCAAAAATGGCCATCACCTCGCAACCGTCGGCTGACGGGCAAGAGTTGACCATCGTGATTCGAGGACGATTCGACTTCGCCTCTCACCAGGAATTTCGTGACGCCTACGAACGTGTCACCATCACGCCCAGGCGCTATCAGGTCGACCTGCAGGACACCAGTTATCTGGACAGCTCGGCGCTTGGCATGCTTCTGCTGCTGCGTGATCATGCCGGTGGCGATGCGGCGCAGATTCGCCTGCTCAATTGTAGCAGCGACGTGCGCAAGATCCTCGCGATTTCCAACTTCGAGCAACTCTTTCAGATCAGTTGAGCATGCCTGAGCGCCTGTCGATCCTGATCGCCGAGGACAATGCGGCCGACCGCATGCTGCTGTCCACCATCGTCAGTCGACAGGGGCACCGCGTACTGACTGCGAGCAACGGCCTGGAAGCGGTCGCCCTGTTCGATCAGGAGCGTCCGCAACTGGTGTTGATGGATGCCCTGATGCCGGTGATGGACGGCTTCGAGGCTGCGCGCAGGATCAAGCAGCAGGCCGGCGAGGCACTGGTGCCGATCATCTTTCTTACCTCGCTGACCGAGAGCGAGGCGTTGGTGCGCTGCCTGGAGGCCGGTGGCGACGACTTTCTCGCCAAGCCCTATAACCGCGTGATTCTCGAAGCCAAGATCGGCGCGATGGATCGCCTGCGTCGCTTGCAGGGCACCGTGCTGCAGCAGCGTGACCTGATCGCCCGCCACAACGAGCACCTGTTGCGCGAGCAGCGCGTGGCCAAGGCGGTATTCGACAAGGTGGCACATTCCGGTTGCCTGGATGCACCGAACATCCGCTATCTGCAATCGCCCTACGCGCTGTTCAATGGTGATCTGCTGCTGGCTGCCTACAAGCCCTCGGGCGGCATGCATGTGATGCTGGGCGACTTCACCGGTCATGGCTTGCCTGCGGCCATCGGCGCCATGCCGCTGGCCGAGGTGTTCTACGGCATGACGGCCAAGGGGCATGCCCTGAGCGAGATTCTTCGCGAGATCAACGCCAAGCTCAAGCGCATCCTGCCGGTGGGGGTCTTCTGCTGCGCCACCCTGCTCAACATCAGCAGCAAGCGGGGATTGCTGGAGGTCTGGAACGGCGGGCTGCCCGATGGTCACCTGTTGCATGGCGATGGGCGACCACGCCAGGCGCTGGTCTCGCGCCACCTGCCACTGGGCATTCTCGAGCCCGCTGCCTTCAGTGATCGCTGCGAAGTCTATCCATTGGCATCGGGTGATCGCATCTTCCTGCTCAGTGACGGCGTTCTGGAGGCGACCGATCGGCAAGGCCAGTTGTTCGGCGAGACACGGCTGTTGGCCCTGCTCGATGCCAATCGCCAGCCGCAGGTTCTGTTCGAGGAAATCCAGCAGGCGCTGGTTGCATTTCGCGGTGAGCAGCAGGACGACGTCAGCATGCTCCAGGTCGGCCTCGCCGATGATGACGAGCGTCCCCGGCCCCTGGCCTTTGCCGATAGTGGGCAAAGCAGCCCACTGGATTGGTCGGCGAGCTTCGAATTTCGCGCGCAGAGCCTGCGTCACTTCAATCCGTTGCCCTATCTCCTGCAACTGTTGCTGGACGTACAGGCGCTGCGGCCGCGCGGTGGCGAGTTGTACACGGTGCTTTCCGAGCTGTATTCCAATGCGCTGGAGCACGGTGTCATGGGGCTGGACTCGTCACTCAAGCAGGATGCCAGCGGCTTTGCCGAGTACTATCGCCAACGGCGCTTGCGCCTGGCGGCGCTGGAGGACGGCTACGTGCGTTTTCACCTGCAGATGCTTCCGCAGGCCGGTGGGGGGCGCCTGATCGTGAGAGTCGAGGACAGTGGTCGGGCTTCGACCCGACGACCGCCCCGGCCGGGCAGGATGATGCCCTGTGCGGTCGTGGCCTGACGCTGGTGCGCGAACTCAGCGACCGATTTCATGGCGATTCCGCAGGTCAGGGTGTCAGCGTGGAGTTTTGCTGGACCGCTGAGGCATAATGTTCAGGGTCTGTTCAGGGAGTGACCCGGTGTCCGATATCCATCTCGACGATACTGTCCTGGCTGCGCTGCAGGACGTCATGGAAGACGAATACCCGATTCTGCTCGATACCTTCGTGGCCGATTCCGAAGAGCGTCTGCGTCTTCTTCATCAGGCCGAAGCCGAAGGCGATGCGCAGGGGTTGTGCCTGGCTGCCCACAGCTTCAAGGGTAGTTGCAGCAACATGGGCGCGGTGATGCTCGCCGGCCTGTGCAAGCAACTCGAGGATGCGGGGCGGCGCGAGGCGCTTGATCTGGCCCCGGCGCTGATCGAGCAGATCGAGCGCGAATTTGCCATCGTCCGCATCCTGTTCAAGTCCGAACGCCAGCGTTATCGCATCTAGGGATGTTCTGAAAAAGTCATTCATTGTCACTCCCGCGAAGGCTGGAGCCCGGGAGGTTCGCAGGTTCTGGATGATTTCCCTGCGAGCCAGCGCAAGCGCTGTTCAGCGATCGAACCACTGTCCCGCTCGCGCTGAACGCACTTCAGTGCGGCCCGAGCTGGGCGAGCGCAGCGAGTAATGACGGCTTTTTCAGCGTTCCCCTGGCTTCTTTTTCAGCACTCTTGCCCGAGTTGGCCCATCCTTTGCTCTGACACCGTCACGACCCAACAGACGGAGAGCGTCCATGTCCGCGTTTCCCGACCTGCGCCTGCAGGCCACGCCTGAGGTGAAGAGTAAGGCGCAGCCTCCCGCCAAGGCACCCGAGCCCAACAAGAACGGGGCTTCCAGCTTTGCCGAGGTGTATGCCAAAGAGCGCCAGAGCAAGCCTGGCGAGCGCACCAACGGCACTGCACAGAATAACCAGGAGCCGGCAAAGCCTGCTTCCGAGTCGCCAGGCGCTGCCGCCGAGGAGGCGGATGTTGCCGCCTCCGGCAATTCCTTGCCGACTGACGAGGAGGCTCCAGAGGAGGCGCTCGATCCGCTACTGGCCATGGCGCTTGGGGGCAGCCAGCCGCAGTCCGAAGAGGCCCCACCCGCCGAGGACGCACTGGACGCGCCCGCGCTGGTCATCAGCAGCTTTGCCAGCGAACAGGCGGATGAGCCGGTGCTGGAGGAGGAGGCGCTCGATCCGCTGGCCATGCTCCAGCAGGTGCCGGAAGAGGAGAGCAAAGCCCAGGTGGTGCAAGAGAGCACCGGCAAGAGCGCGCGAGCGAACAGCACGGATTTCGCGGCAGCGATGGCAGCCATGGGCAAGGGCGAGGAGAAAGCCAAGGTCAGCGATGAGCCGACGCTGGAGTTGCCGCTCGATGATCTGGCCAGGGAGGCCCTGGAGAGCCTCAAGGATAGCGTGCAGCCCAGCCGCCCCGACCAGTTCGTCAGCAAGCTCAATGCCCTGACCCAGGCGTTGAACCAGCAGACCACTGCCGCACCGCGCCTGCCGCTGGTGCCGGGGCAGCCCGTTGCCATGCATCAGGGCGGCTGGAGCGAGGCGGTGGTGGATCGCGTCATGTGGTTGTCCAGCCAGAACCTCAAATCGGCCGAGATCCAGCTCGACCCGGCCGAGCTGGGGCGTCTGGAGGTACGCGTGAACCTTTCCCAGGATCAGGCTCAGGTGACCTTCGCCAGCCCCAACGCCGGAGTGCGTGAGGCGCTGGAAGGGCAGATGCACCGGCTGCGCGAGCTGTTCGCCCAGCAGGGCATGAACCTTGCCGATGCCAACGTTTCCGATCAGTCGCTCAATCGTGGCTGGCAAGGGCAGGGTGAGGGCGGTCGTGGTGGCAGCGGCTCGAGCGATGGTCGCCTGGTGGCCGATGAGGTGCTGCCGAGCGTTCATCAGGAGGTGCGCAGCGAACACCTGAGCTCGGGGCGTGGTCTGGTGGACTACTATGCCTGATCCTCTCCTGGCGGATGGCTGACCTGTCATCCGCCCCACGCCAGGCCAGGATTCGGCCGTGCAGAACGTGCCCGATGTCCGCTGGTCGGCATTCCTCCGCTAGACTTGCATTCGCCCGGGCGGTCGATAGGCCACCCGGGCGAATGCATTTTGGGGTGACAGCGAGGGCGCGGCCCTGTTAAATCCGCAGCCCAGAGCTGACAGGTTGTCGAAACAGGCCGTCGATGCCACGTCGCGCCGATGGTTTTTCAACGGCCTGTTAGACAAGCCTGCTCATATGCTGGCATAACACTTGCTCCTAACCCCTTGAATGCGGAAAGAACTCCGACAGTGACGGATTATTGGCATGGCTAAGAAAGAAGCAGCACCGGCCGCCGACGGGCAGCCGGCCGGCAAGAGCAAACTCAAGCTCATCATCCTCATCGTCGTAGGCCTGCTTCTGGCTGTCGGCCTGTCCATCGGCGGTACCTGGTTCATCCTCAGCAAGGGTGACAAGAGCGAGGAGGCCAAGCCGGCCGAGGCCGTCAGCACTGCACCGGTACGCCAGCCCGCGATCTATCAGGATCTGCAACCGGCTTTCGTGGTCAATTTCAATTACCAGAATCGCACCCGCTACCTGCAGGTGAGCATGGCGCTGATGAGTCGCGATGCCGCCGGCATGGAGAAGCTCAAGGTACATATGCCGGTACTGCGCAACCGCCTGGTGATGTTGCTCTCCGGTCAGGATTTCGCTGCTTTGCAGACCTCGCTGGGCAAGGAGATGCTTCTGCAGCAGGCACTGGCCAGCGTGCAGGAACTGGCTCAGAAGGAAACCGGCAGCACCGTGGTCGAACAGGTGCTGTTCACCAATTTCGTTTTGCAGTAGCCGGGAGCCGAACATGGCCGTGCAAGACCTGCTTTCCCAGGATGAGATCGATGCCCTGTTGCATGGTGTCGACGACGGGCTGGTGGAGACCGAAGACGCTGCGGAGCCGGGGAGCGTCAAGCAATATGACCTGACCAGCCAGGATCGTATCGTCCGTGGGCGCATGCCGACCCTGGAAATGATCAACGAGCGGTTTGCCCGTTACACCCGCATCAGCATGTTCAACCTGTTGCGTCGTTCGGCTGACGTGGCCGTCGGCGGCGTACAGGTAATGAAATTCGGCGAGTACGTCCACTCGCTCTACGTGCCGACCAGCCTCAATCTGGTCAAGATGAAGCCGTTGCGCGGCACGGGCCTGTTCATCCTCGACGCCAAGCTGGTTTTCAAGCTGGTGGACAACTTCTTCGGCGGTGACGGGCGACACGCGAAGATCGAAGGCCGCGAATTCACCCCGACCGAACTGCGTGTCGTGCGCATGGTGCTCGACCAGGCTTTCGTCGACCTGCGTGAAGCCTGGCATGCGGTCATGGACATCAACTTCGAGTACGTCAACTCCGAGGTCAACCCGGCGCTGGCCAATATCGTCAGTCCCAGTGAGGTGGTGGTGGTCTCCACCTTCCACATCGAACTCGATGGCGGTGGTGGCGACCTGCACATCACCATGCCGTATTCGATGATCGAGCCGATCCGCGAGATGCTCGACGCCGGTTTCCAGTCCGACGTCGACGATCAGGACGAGCGCTGGATCAAGGCGCTGCGCGAGGACATTCTCGATGTCAGCGTGCCACTGGGCGCCACGGTGGCCCGCCGGCAGTTGAAACTGCGCGACATCCTGCACATGCAGCCGGGCGACGTGATCCCCGTGGAGTTGCCGGAGAACGTGATCATGCGCGCCAATGGCGTGCCGACCTTCAAGGTCAAACTGGGGGCCCACAAGGGCAACCTGGCCTTGCAGGTGCTCGAACCGGTCGAACGCCAGCGCTGAGCGGCTGGCAACCTTGGCGGGCCGGTAGGCCCGATGCGAACGAACAGCTGAAGCCAGGCGAGGAAAAACGATGGCAGACGAAGAAAACACCTCCCCCGAGGAACAGGCGCTGGCCGATGAGTGGGCCGCGGCACTGGCCGAGGCGGGTGATGCCGGTCAGGACGACATCGACGCGATGCTGGCCGGGCAGGCGGCCGCCCAACCGGCGCAGCCTGCGGCACCACGTGCGCCGATGGAAGAGTTTGGCAATGCGCCGCCTGCTACGAGCCTTCCGGTCAATCTGGAAGGGCCCAACCTGGATGTGATCCTGGACATTCCGGTTTCCATTTCCATGGAGGTGGGCAATACCGACATCACCATCCGCAACCTGCTGCAGCTCAACCAGGGCTCGGTGATCGAACTGGATCGCCTGGCCGGCGAGCCGCTGGATGTGCTGGTCAACGGTACGTTGATCGCACACGGCGAAGTGGTGGTGGTCAACGAGAAGTTCGGTATCCGTCTGACCGACGTGATCAGCCCCAGCGAACGTATCAAGAAGCTGCGCTGATCATGGCCCGACTTCTTGCGTTGCTGTCGGCGCTGCCTGGCGTCGTACTGGCTGCCGAGCCTGCCGGCAAGGCGGCGACCCCGATGGCTGGCAGCGATATTGCCGGCCAACTCGGCCAGTTGCTGCTGGGGCTGTTGCTGGTCATCGGCCTGATCTTTCTGTTGGCCTGGCTGTTGCGTCGCGTGCAGCGGCTGACGCCACGTGGCGGGCAGGTGATCAAGCTGCTGTCGACCCAGGCGCTCGGCCCGCGTGATCGCCTGGTGCTGGTGCAGGTGGGCAGCGAGCAGATTCTGCTGGGGCTGTCCGCCGGACGCATCACGCCGCTGCATGTGCTCAAGGAGCCGGTACACCTGGCCGATGCCGAGCCGGCTACGCCGGAGTTCGCCCAGCGCCTGATGGAGCTGCTGGGCAAGGATCAGAAGGACAAATCCTGATGCTGCGTTTGTTGCTGGTGTTGGTGCTCAGCCTGGCCGCCTCGCTGGCGTTTGCCGAAGACCCGCCGACAGGCAGTTCGCTGATTCAGCAGGGCAACAGCCCTTTGTCGATCCCGGCCATCACGCTGTCCACCGATGCGGAAGGTCAGCAGGAGTACTCGGTCAGTCTGCAGATACTGCTGATCATGACCGCGCTGAGCTTCATTCCGGCGTTCGTCATGCTGATGACCAGCTTCACCCGGATCATCATCGTATTCTCGATCCTGCGTCAGGCTCTGGGTCTGCAGCAGACCCCCTCGAACCAGATACTGGTCGGTCTGGCGCTGTTTCTCACGCTGTTCATCATGGCGCCGGTGTTCGACCGGATCAATTCCGATGCCCTGCAGCCCTACCTCAACGAGGAGATCGTCGCGCAGGAAGCGTTGAAGCGCGCCGAGGTGCCCATTCGCGACTTCATGCTGGCGCAGACCCGTGAGAGTGACCTGGCGTTGTTCGTGCGCCTGTCCAAACGCACCGACCTGGCCGGCGTCGAGGACGTGCCGCTGACCATCCTGGTTCCGGCCTTCGTCACCTCCGAGCTGAAGACCGCGTTCCAGATCGGCTTCATGATCTTCATCCCGTTCCTGATCATCGACATGGTGGTCGCCAGTATCCTCATGGCGATGGGCATGATGATGCTCTCGCCGCTGATCATCTCCCTGCCATTCAAGATCATGCTGTTCGTGCTGGTCGACGGCTGGGCGCTGATCATGGGCACCCTGGCCGCCAGTTTCGGCACCTTATAGCGAGGCTCGACATGACTCCCGAGGTTGCGGTTGACCTGTTCCGTGAAGCGCTCTGGCTGATCGTCCTGATCGTCGGCCTGGCGGTGGTACCGAGTCTATTGGTGGGCCTGGTGGTCGCCATGTTCCAGGCCGCCACGCAGATCAACGAACAGACGTTGAGCTTCCTGCCGCGCCTGATGGTGATGCTGCTGACGCTGATCTGGGCCGGCCCCTGGCTGGTGAGCCAGCTGATGGAGTACACCCAGACGCTGATTCAGAACATTCCGTACCTCATAGGTTGAGGGGCGGGGCGCGATGCTGGAATTGAGCAACGAGCAGATCAGCGGCTGGGTGGCCCAGTTCCTGCTGCCGTTGTTTCGCATCGCCGCGATGTTGATGGTAATGCCGATCATCGGTACCCAACTGGTGCCGACCCGTGTGCGTCTGTACCTGGCGCTGGCCATCAGCGTGGTGCTGGTGCCGACCTTGCCGCCCATGCCGCAGGTGGACGCCCTCAGCCTGCGCAGCCTGTTGCTGATTCTCGAACAGGTGCTGATCGGCGCCATGTTCGGTTTCATCCTGCAACTGTTCTTCCACCTGTTCGCCGTGGCCGGGCAGATCATCGCCATGCAGATGGGCCTGGGCTTCGCCTCCATGGTCGATCCGACCAACGGGGTTTCCGTGCCGGTGCTCGGCCAGTTCATGCTGATGCTGGTGACCCTGCTGTTTCTGGCCATCAACGGCCACCTGGTGGTGCTGGAAATTCTCGCCGAGAGCTTCGTCACCTTGCCGCCGGGGCAGGGCCTGATGCTCGGCCATTACTGGGAGCTGGCTGGCAAGCTGAGCTGGGTGATCGGTGCCGGCCTGCTGTTGACACTGCCAATCGTCACCGCGCTGCTGGTGATCAACCTCGCATTCGGTGTGATGACCCGCGCCGCACCACAACTCAACATCTTCTCCATCGGCTTCCCCCTGACGCTGGCCCTCGGTCTGGTGATCTTCTGGGTGGGGCTTTCCGACTTCGGCAACCTGTTCCAGGGGTTGGCCAGTGACGCCCTGCAGCAACTGGGCGAATTCGCCCGCACGAGGTAGCCATGGCCGAGAGCGAGAGTGGCGCCGACAAGAGCGAGGAACCCACAGGCAAGCGGCTCGAAGAGTCGCGGAAAAAAGGCCAGATCGCTCGCTCCAAGGAGCTCAACACCCTGGCGGTCACCCTGACCGGCACCATCGCCCTGATGATCTTCGGTGCGCAGATGGGGAGTGCCATGCTCGATCTGATGCGCGGCAGCTTCAGCCTGCCGCGTGACGTGCTGCTGAACGAAGGCAGCATGGCGCTCTACCTGCTGGCTGCCGGCAAGCATGCCCTGTTGGCGATGCAGCCGTTTCTCATCGCCTTGCTGATCGCCTCCATCGCCGGCCCCATCGCTCTGGGCGGCTGGTTGTTCTCTGTCGAAGCCTTGCAGCCGAAGGGGAGCCGGATGAATCCGCTGGCCGGGCTCAAGCGAATGTTCTCGGTGCAGGCGCTGGTGGAGCTGCTCAAGGCCCTGGCCAAGTTCCTGGTGATCCTCGCCGTGGCGCTGATGGTGCTGTCGATGGATCAGGACGACCTGCTGGCCATCGCCAACGAGCCGGTCGAGCCGGCGATCCTGCACAGTCTCAGCGTGGTGGGCTGGAGTGCGCTTTGGCTGTCGTGTGGGCTGATCCTGATCGCTGCGGTGGACGTGCCGTTCCAGCTGTGGAGCCACAAGAACAAGCTCAAGATGACCAAGCAGGAAGTGCGCGACGAGTACAAGGACACCGAAGGCAAGCCGGAAGTCAAAGGGCGCATTCGCCAGTTGCAGCGCGAGATGGCCGAACGCCGCATGATGCAGGCCGTGCCTCAGGCCGACGTGGTGATCACCAACCCGACCCACTTCGCCGTGGCGCTCAAATACGACCCGGACAAGGGCGGTGCGCCGGTGTTGCTGGCCAAGGGTGGCGACTTCCTGGCGTTGAAGATTCGCGAAATCGCCCAGGAGCATGAAGTGATGGTGCTGGAGTCTGCGGCGCTGGCACGGGCGGTGTACTACTCCACGGAACTCGAACAGGAAATTCCTGCCGGCCTCTACCTCGCCGTGGCGCAGGTGCTGGCCTACGTCTACCAGTTGCGCCAGTACCGTGCCGGCAAGGGCAAGCGCCCAGGGCCGCTACCCGACCTGCCCATCCCGCCTGATCTGCGTCGGGATACCTAGGGATGTTCTGAAAAAATCATTTATCGTCACTCCCGCGAAGGCGGGCGCCCAGCAAGTTCGCAGTTCCGCCTACGCGTGACAGCGCTTGCGCTGAGCGCACTTCAGTGCGGCCCGAACAGGGCGAGCGCAGCGAGTCATGACGGCTTTTTCAGCGTTTCCCTAGGGACACTCTGACAACGCTGTTTAGAGCCATTCCCGCGAAGGCGGGAGTCCAGGCGTTTCGTGGCCTACTGGATGATTCCCTTCGGGCTAGCGCAAGCGTTGTTCCGTGATGAAGCCGCTGCCTGGGAATGACGACGATCTCAGATCACCCCTGAGCGGAGCCAGGCGGCCTCTACTGGTGAATGCGTGAAGCCAGTAGGGTGGATAAAAGCGTTCTCCAGCCTTTGCTAACCAGCAGGTGGACAATCCTTCGGTGGAGTACACGCCTCGGAGTTGGTGTAGCGCTTTGTGGCAAAGCTATTCATCCATTCTCTGGGCTAACGCCATATAAAGTTCATTGAAATATTCATCGTCAGGGTATTTTTCGAGATTCCGCTTCAAGGCGTCTACCCAGAAAGCAGCTCTTGGCGTGTCGTTGAAAGCGTCAAGGTATATCTCCGCTATTGAACTGCTGATGATGACTTTGTTTTTGAAATCATCAATTTCATCGGCGGACACATAAGCCTCTTTTAGTAGCGAGAGGCTGGTGTCGGCATCGTCGATGTAGTCTGCTCTCGTGCTTAGTATTGAAGGTAGTCGCCCATACCTCTGCTCCAGTTCGTCTAGGTGGCGGAGAAGCCTTTTTCTTTCAGGTCGGCATCCAGGCCCATGACGATCTGATTGGTAACGGCAGCGGCCAAGCTCATGACCTCTTCCCAGTCACTGTCTTGTATTCCATCGCTGGTGGTCATACTCACTCTTCCTAAAGCTGGTTGCCCGAGTTCGATTGCGTTGGGGCTGGCTGGGGGACTCAATTTTCCTCGCATCCGAGTAAGAAGAACCGCTAATACTCGGTTTATTCACCGATTGTGGCGCTAGCTCGACCCGGGATGGAACGCTACGGTCTAGATATAAGTCGTAGCGCTCTTTTCCGCGTGGAGTAAATGACCCGCCTTACAAAGCCTTACTCGAAATATGGCTCGCCGGTACTCCAGTAGAAGTTGTATTTATTCTGCATTCCCTTCAAGTATGGGTCTATATCCACTGCCATTTGAAGAGCATGAAGTAAATCAATTCCATGTACTTCTATACTCCTTTCGCGCAAACCGTCGAACTCAATCGTGCAGCTGGCCGCGCCAGGGTCACAGTTAAAACTTACCAACTCCTTTTCTAAAAGGTATGGCGCACCAATATTAACGGTAAATTCTCTCTGGGTGGACTCTCCCTTTATGGAGTAAAGAAGCTCTCTTTTGGCAATTACGTTCATTATGCCCATGTAAATTATTCCCACCCCATGCACTGGCGATACGCTGTATTAGCAGCCTCATAGCACTTCATTCTTTTCCTAGGCTCCAAGCCATAGCAAGTGTTCAGAATGCTATCTTTGAGAGCCTGACAGTTTTTTCTATCCCCTTCTTCAGGCTCGCACATATTGTCGCTACCTGTTGTAGGCATCGGCGGTGCAAGCGGAGGAAGAGTCAGTCCTTGGCCCGGATTCCAAGCCAATCCTCTTGGCGGCAGGAGCGTAGGATTGGAGGGGCCTGAAAAAGCGCTAGCCCTTCCAGCAATGCCTAGGCTTCTGGAAGCCCAGCCAAGTACCGCTAAGGGGTTCTCACCTGTTGGGTCAACATAACTTAATGGATTTCCTTCCACGTACCCATAGGTATTCAGCCCCCCATCCAGCCCAATCGGGTCACTCTCGACGTACCGCCCGGTCTGCGGATCGTAATCGCGGAAGTAGTTGTAGTGCAGCCCGGTTTCCTGATCGAAGTACTGGCCGGGGAAGCGCAGGTTGATCGTTGCGCTGCCCACGGCTTCGCCGACACCGAAGGCATCCGATTTCCATCGCCACAGGATTTTCCGATTCTGGTCGGTGGCCTGGCGTGGGGTATCGAGGTGGTCGCTGTGCAGGTAGTGGAGGGTGCGCTTGGCGATGCCACCCTGGGGGTTGAAGGTCACGTGGATGCTGGCGATGGGCAGGCGGTCGAGCCATATATGGAACTGGCCGCTGAGTTTGACGCCCTGGGGGCTTAGCAGCTGTTCACCCAGCAGTTGCCCATCAGGCCCGTAGAGGAAGGTGGTGATGCCCTGGGCGCTGATCTTGTGGGTGCGCTGGCCCAGGGCGTTGTAGCGGAAGTCCGCCACACTCTTGCCGCCGATCTTCACGCTGGTCAGGCGGTTCTGGGCGTCGTACAGCAGTTGCCGATCGGCCCTGTCCTGGATCAGGTTGCCGGCCGCGTCATGGCTGACGGCCTGGCTGCCGATGCGGGTCAGGCGGTTGCTGTCGCTCGCGTACTGGTAGGTGACCGAGGTAGCGGCCCGCACCTTGCCCCTGACGACCGGGGCATCGCTCCTGGACGTACGATTGCCCACGGCGTCATAGCTGTAGGTCTTCTGCCGGTTTGATTTCTGCTCTGCGGTGAGGCGGTCAAGGCGGTCGTAGGTGTAATCGAGTGCGCCCAGCAGGCTGCTGTTGAGGTGGGTGATGTTGCGGTTGGAGTCGTAGCGGTAGGTGCTGCGCCTGCCAGCCACCTGCTGTTCGGTCAGGCGGTAATCCTGGTCGTAGCTGCGGCTCAGTCTGACGCCGTTGCCCCAGGTCAGGCTTTTCAGCGGGCCAAAGGGCAGGTAGGTGATGCCGCTGGCCAGGTTGCTGGGTGGGTTGTCACTCACCTGGAGCTGGACGTTCGTGACCTGGCCAGCGGCATTGCGCGGGTAGAGCACGCTCAGCCCTAACGGGTAGTCGATACGTGTCAGTTGATCGGCCCCGTCATAGGCAAAGCCCAGGCGGTCGAGCTGATCACGGCCGTTGACGTCCACCGAGCGCAGTTGCTCGGTCAGGTTGCCTCGGGCGTCGTAGGTGTAGCCGAGTACACCGCTGGCGTCCTGAATGGCCGTCAGCCGCCCCACGCCGTGATTACCATCGGCCGTCATGTCGTGGTGGTACTGGACGTTCAGGGCTGGCGTTGCAGGGTACTGGCGGCCGGTCAGGCGATTGAGGGCGTCGTAGGTGTAGGTGGTGACCACGCCACGGGCATCGGTCTTGCTGATGACGTTGCCGGCCGCATCGTGGTCATAGGTGGTGGTGCCGCTGTCCGGGCTGATCAGCCGGGTCAGGTTGCCGAGGCCGTCGTACTCGTAGCGGGTGGTCACCCCGCGAGGGTCTTGCAGCCGGGTCAGGTTGTCCTGGGCATCGTAGTCCCGCAGGGTGATGCCATCGAGCGGGTCGCTGCTGGCGACCAGGCGGTCGAGGGCATCGTAGGACCATGTCGATCGGAGATAGCGCGGGTTGTGCATGCCCGTCAGGTTGTCGTTGAGGTCGTATTGATAGCGGCTGTTCTGGCCCTTGGCGCCCTGCGCGCTCATCGAGCGGATCAGGCGCCCCAGTTCGTCGTACACCCATTGCTGCTGGCGAGTGAGGGTGTTGGAGGCATCCTTGAGACGCTGGGTGGTGCGGTTGCCCATGGCATCGAGTTCGTACTCGACCGTATCGCCCAGGCTGTTGCTGATCGCGGTGAGGCGCCGAGCGCCGTCCCAGGTGTAGGCCAGCCAACTGCCGTCGCCTCGGGTGATGCGGGTGATGAGCCCCACGGCGTTGCGCTCGAACAGGGTGGTGCTGCCTGCGGTACTGATCGAAGCCAGCCAGCCTTGTGCGGTGTAGTTCAGTGACGTCGTTACACCGTTGGCATCCACCACCGTCTGGGGATTGCCGTAGTTGTCGAAGTTCGACAGCCGGGTGGTGTGGCCCAGAGCGTTGGTCACGCTGGTCAGGCGATCCTGGGCATCGTAGGCGTAGGTGGTGACGTCGGTACGCGGGCCGGTGACGGTTTCGATCAGCCCCTGGGGGTTATAGGTGTAGGCCCAGCTCCGTTCGGCCGCCTGGATGGACGACCAAGCCGCAGCGCTCGCGAGTGCCAGCAGCACGCCGAGCGGATGGAAGACGCTGCTCATACCCATTCCTCGTGATCAGCGTGCAGACGGTCGTGATTGCCAGAGGCATCGATCGGGCTGGAAGGCGACTGTCCGCATCCGTTACCGGTTGCTCCCAGCCCATGCGGGCAAGAGCGGCCAACAGGCGAGCGGAACGGCACGTCGATGTCGCGAACAGATGGTCACGGGAAGTCACGGTGAGTGCCTCAGGTGATTGACATGCGCTGTTCAGAGCCTGTCTTCCCGAAGTACTCCTGCTCGGCTGAACTGACGCTGAACGCAGGGCACGTTCAGGCAGTGCGGCTGTGGCCTGTCGAACGACTGGGGGAAACTGGAGGAGGGTGTTGTCACGTTCCTGTCGCGCTGTCCCCCGCAGTCGGGGCAGCGGCTTCATCGCTGAACAGCGCTTGCCCTGGCCCGCAGGGGGATCATCCAGAGCCTGTGAATGTCCTGAGCTCCCGCCTTCGCGGGCGTGACGAGAAATGACTCTTTCAGAACGCCCTTGGGCTTTCATGTCCGCATGCGGACAGCTGCCGTGCACCAATGGTCGCCTGCGCCAGGTGCGGGCGAGAGCATGCCCATCCCACCCTATCTGCGTCGCGATTCATGAACCTGAGGCGGATGTTTCACTGGTGCCGAGATTTCTGGAACGCTTCTTGCCATTACCCTCGTAAGACGCAGTTCTGCGTCAAAAGATTGAATCGGCTGGGGTAGTCACGTGGCATTCAACATCAATCGCTCGCAAATCATCGGGGACGCTCGTGGCAACCTGGCCGGGTTGCGTCAGGGCAGCCTGGGCATCCCGCTGCTGTTGCTGGCGCTGCTGGGCATGGTCACGCTGCCGGTGCCGCCGCTGCTGCTCGATACCCTGTTCACCTTCAACATCGCTCTGTCCATCGTCGTGCTGCTGGTCGCCGTCTATGCGCTGCGGCCGCTGGACCTCGCGGCGTTCCCGACCATCCAACTGGTGGCGACGTTGCTGCGCCTGGCAGCGTGGCAGCAACGAAAACATCAACGGCCTGATTCGCCAGTATTTGCCCAAAGGCACAAACGTTTCGAAACATAGCCAGGAGGAGCTGGATGCCATCGCGCTGCAACTGAACATGCGCCCGCGCAAGTGCTTCGACTTCAAGTGCCTGATCGAAGTCATCAGCGAGGTGATGCACAGCGCCATGGCTACTCAGCATAATCCTCCAGCTTCAATCCAATAACCATGTTGCACTCAGCTCCTGCAGCCGCCCATCAATATGCACAGGTGTTTACATCATGCTCGCCTCCGTTCGTGCTGGCGCTGCTATAATGATAGCAACGCCCAAACAGTAAAATTAGGTGCTGTTATCTTCGCGCTAGTTAGTTATATCCAGTTCCAGACGCGTCGTTGTAGTTAGTGCCCGTCATGTTGTTGGCGGCTACTCCAGCAGCACCACCTGCTGCTCCGCCTCCGACCAGACCACCAATATAGCCACCTGTTTGCCTACCTGCCCACACACCCGCGACAGCCCCAGGTGATCCAGCTAAAAATCCACCAAGTAACCCTCCCGCATAGCCTCCAACGGTTCCTCCAACAACCTTGCCTGCGAATGCGCCAGCCCCGCCGGCAGCACCAACGGCAGAAACAACAGTCGCACCGTGCACGGCACCGTCGACGTACTCATTACCCCCGCCAACTAAACTAAACTCGCGTATCTCTAAAGTTCTCATCATCAAACCTTTCTGTAGCGTCTTACTGCCATGGAGGTAGCCAATATTCCAGAGCCTGCCATCATGGCTCCCAATACTGCTGCCGTTTTACTGGCTTCTATACTGCTTGAGGAAAATTGTAGTAAGAGAAGACCTCCGATAATTAATCCAAGCACCATGATGACTCTCTGAATGGTCACAAACCAGCCAGGATTATCGGGCGTATTATCTTCAGTGCTTACCGCTTGCAATGCAGTGGAGAACGCAGCGACTGTAATCATGGAGAAAATAAAAAGAAAGATGGAGAGGAGTGAGTCAATAATGAAAATATACCCAGTAGAGAGATTAAGTTCTCTCGCAAATGGAATGTATAGAATGGCACCTCCGGTTGCCCATCCAGACACCATCGCGATCTTGCTTTTCATGAGTTCTTCGTGTGTCACTCTAGGCCTCGCGTTACATTGAATTCGTGAGGTAGATGTCTTTGTCATTCATCGACAATAACCTGCCGACGTCCAGCGGGGATGGCAATTCGTTATTATCTAGGATTGGGGCACTTGAATGAACATTTGCTTCACTCCTGAATCGCGAGCCGAATCCGTTCAAGGTTAATAGGATCAGTCCCTCAGGGACGCACTGAAGGCAACCATGCATGCCCCGTGCGTACAGGACGGTCTGATAACGTTGCTGGGTATAGCTAATACATGCCAGTGACAACTGGTTTGGCTTCTCAACGTAGTATCATCAAAGACTTCGGCTCTATATCTGCTGCATTCCTGCCGGTGCCTGTTTAGAGCCCGGTTTGCTTCACGGTGAGTTCCTCAGGTGATTGACGCGCGTTGTTCAGAGCCTGTCTTCCCTAGGTTCTGTACGAAAAGTGCCTGCGCTCGGTGATGCTTCGTTAAAAACAGGTTCGGAATGCTCATTTACAGCTCGTAAACTCCGCTTCCTCACCTGTTTTTGCCTCGCCTGACCTTCGCTCGACGACTTTTCGTACAGAACCTAAGTACTCCTGCATGGCTGAACTGACGCTGAACGCAGGGCACGTCAGACGCTGTGGCTGTGGCCAGTCGAGTGACTGGAGAAAGCCGGAGGAGGGTGCTGCCATGTGCCGCCCTCCGGGAGAAACCGGCAATCGTTACGGGGTCACTGGGCTTTCATGTCCGCATGCGGACAGCTGCCGTGCCCCAATGGTCGCCTGCGCCAGGTGCGGGTGAGAGCATGCCCATCCCGCCCGATCTGCGTCGCGATTCATGAACCTGAGGCGGATGTTTCACTGGTGCCGAGATTTCTGGAACGCTTCTTGCCATTACCCCCGTAAGACGCAGCTCTGCGTCAAAAGATTGAATCGGCTGGGGTAGTCACGTGGCATTCAACATCAATCGCTCGCAAATCATCGGGGACGCTCGTGGCAACCTGGCCGGGTTGCGTCAGGGCAGCCTGGGCATCCCGCTGCTGTTGCTGGCGCTGCTGGGCATGGTCACGCTGCCGGTGCCGCCGCTGCTGCTCGATACCCTGTTCACCTTCAACATCGCTCTGTCCATCGTCGTGCTGCTGGTCGCCGTCTATGCGCTGCGGCCGCTGGACTTTGCGGTGTTTCCCACCATTCTGCTGGTGGCGACCCTGTTGCGCCTGGCGCTCAACGTGGCATCGACCCGTGTCGTGCTGCTGCATGGTCAGGAAGGCCCGCACGCTGCGGGCAAGGTCATCCAGGCGTTCGGCGAAGTGGTGATCGGCGGCAACTACGTGGTCGGTGTGGTGGTCTTCGCCATCCTGGTGATCATCAACTTCGTGGTGGTCACCAAGGGTGCCGGGCGTATTTCCGAGGTGAGTGCGCGCTTCACCCTCGATGCGATGCCCGGTAAGCAGATGGCCATCGACGCCGACCTCAACGCCGGCCTGATCGACCAGGCCGAGGCCAAGAAGCGCCGTGCCGAAGTAGCCCAGGAGGCCGACTTCTACGGTTCCATGGACGGTGCCAGCAAGTTCGTCCGTGGCGATGCCATCGCCGGCCTGCTGATCATGTTCGTCACCCTGATCGGCGGTATGGCCATCGGCATGCTGCAGCATGGCCTGAGCTTCGGCGATGCGAGCAAGATCTACGCGTTGCTGGTGATCGGTGACGGTCTGGTGGCGCAGATTCCTTCGCTGCTGCTGTCGACCGCGGCTGCGATCATGGTGACCCGCGTGTCGAGCTCCGAAGACATGGGGCAGCAGGTCAACCGGCAGATGTTCGCCTCGCCGCGCGCCTTGGCCGTGGCGGCGATCATCCTGATCGTCATGGGCCTGGTGCCCGGCATGCCGCATGTGTCCTTCATCGGTCTGGGGCTGATCGCTGCCGGTGGCGCCTACTGGATTGCCGACAAGAAGCGCCGGGCCAAGGAGGTCGAGCAGCAGGAGGTGCAGCGCCAGCAGGAGCTGATTCCGGCGCAGAAGGCGCAGGAGGTCAAGGAACTGGGCTGGGACGACGTCACCCCGGTGGACATGGTCGGCCTGGAGGTGGGCTATCGGCTGATTCCGCTGGTCGACCGCAATCAGGGTGGCCAACTGCTCGCGCGGATCAAGGGCGTGCGCAAGAAGCTGTCGCAGGAGATGGGCTTTCTCATGCCGTCGGTACATATCCGCGACAACCTCGATCTGGCACCCAACGCCTATCGTCTGACACTGATGGGGGTCAGCGTCGCCGAGGCCGAGGTCTATCCGGATCGTGAGCTGGCGATCAACCCCGGCCAGGTCTTCGGCCCGCTCAACGGCATTGCCGCCAAGGATCCGGCGTTCGGCCTGGAGGCGGTGTGGATCGACCCGAGCCAGCGCGATCAGGCGCAGTCGCTGGGTTACACCGTGGTGGACGCCAGTACCGTGGTCGCCACCCATCTCAATCAGATCCTGCACAAGCATGCGCATGAGCTGCTGGGGCACGAGGAGGTGCAGCAGCTCATGCAGTTGCTGGCCAAGAGCTCGCCGAAGCTGGCCGAGGAGCTGGTTCCGGGGCTGGTGTCGCTGTCGACCCTGCTCAAGGTATTGCAGGCGCTGTTGCAGGAGCAGGTGCCGGTACGCGATATCCGCACCATTGCCGAAGCCATCGCCAATGTGGCGCCAAAGAGTCAAGATCCCGCCGCGATGGTCGCTGCCGTTCGCGTGTCGCTGGCCCGTGCAATCGTGCAAAGCATCGTGGGACTAGAGCCGGAGCTGCCCGTGATCACCCTCGAGCCAAGGTTGGAACAGATATTGCTCAACAGTCTGCAGAAGGCCGGTCAGGGCAGTGAGGATGGCATCCTCCTCGAACCTGGCATGGCCGAGAAGCTGCAGCGTTCCCTGGTGGATGCGGCGCAGCGCCAGGAAATGCTCGGCAAGCCGGTGATTCTGCTGGTGGCCGGTCCGATCCGGGCGATGCTGTCGCGCTTCGCGCGGCTGGCGGTACCCAGCATGCACGTGCTGGCCTACCAGGAAATTCCGGACAACAAGCAGGTCACCATAGTCGCCACTGTGGGCCAGAACTGAGGTAAAGGGTCATGCAGGTCAAACGCTTCTTCGCCGCTGATATGCGAACCGCCATGAAACTGGTGCGTGACGAGTTGGGTGCCGATGCTGCGATCATCGGCAACCGCCGCGTGGCCGGTGGTGTCGAGTTGACCGCTGCGCTGGATTATCAGGCGGCGCCGGCCCCGGCGCGTCCGAATCCGGCGCTGGAGGCCGAGTTGCGCAAGACCCAGGCGCGCATCGCCAGCGCCCAGGCCGAGCTTGCCACCCGCGCGGAACAGGATGCCGGCAAGGATCGTCAACTGTTCGCCAACGAGTCCCTGCTGGCGCCCGAACTGCCGGTTACCCCGGTCAAGCCGCAGCGCCCGGTCGAGACCGCGCCCGCTGCACCTGCCGTCGACCCGCGCGCACTGGAGGCCATGCGTTTCGAGCTGCATGGCCTGCGTGAGCTGATCGAAGTCCAGCTGGGCTCGATCGCCTGGGGGCAGTTGCAGAATCGTCGTCCGCAGCAGGCCAATCTGTGGCGCCGCCTGCAACGCATGGGGCTGTCCGCGGAGCTGTCGCAGGCGTTGCTGAGCAAGGTCGCGGGGGTTGCCGAGCCGCGTCAGGCCTGGCGCATGCTGCTGGCGCATCTGGCTCACGCGATCAGGACGCCGAAGGTCGAGCCGCTGGAGGAGGGGGGCGTGATTGCCCTGGTCGGCCCGGCCGGCATGGGCAAGACCACCACCCTGGCCAAGCTCGCTGCGCGCTACGTGCTTAAGTACGGCGCCCAGCAGGTCGCTCTGGTGAGCATGGACAGCTACCGTATCGGTGCGCAGGAGCAACTCAAGACGCTGGGGCGCATTCTTGGCGTATCGGTGACTCAGGTCGATCCTGGCCAGTCCCTGCTGCAATCGCTGGCGCCGCTGGAGAAAAAACGCGTGGTGCTGGTCGACACCGCTGGCCTGCCGGGCAACGATCCGGCACTGCGCCTGCAACTGGAAAGCCTGGCTTCGGCGCGCATCAATGCGAAAAATTATCTGGTTCTGGCGGCAACCAGCCAGAGCCAGGTGCTCAAGGCGGCCTACCATAGTTACAAGCGCTGTGGTCTGGCAGGGTGCATACTGACGAAACTGGACGAGGCGGCGAGCCTGGGCGAGGTTTTGGGTCTGGCTATAGGCCAGCATCTGCCGGTAGCCTATGTCACGGACGGGCCGCGTATCCCGGACGATCTGCATGTGCCGCGCAGCCATCAACTGGTCAGTCGTGCAGTGGGTCTGCAGGCTGCCGAGGAGCCGAGCGAAGACGCCATGGCGCAGATGTTCGCCGGGCTTTATCAGCGGCCGGCACGGGCCGGCTGAAGCAACGAGAACAGTGCATCCTTCCGCGCGGTTGGCGGGAGTGAACGGCCTCGACAGGTCGTTGAAAACGCAGGTGGTTTTTCAACGGTCTGTCAGGGTCAAGTCGAAGTTAGACAAGGTATAGAAAGAACATGGGTATGCATCCCGTACAGGTGATTGCGGTGACTGGCGGCAAGGGTGGCGTCGGCAAGACCAATGTCTCGGTCAATCTGTCCATGGCCCTGGCCGATCTTGGCCGTCGGGTGATGCTGATGGACGCCGACCTTGGCCTGGCCAACGTCGACGTTCTGCTGGGGCTGACGCCCAAGCGCACCCTGGCCGATGTGATTGCGGGCGAGTGCGATCTGCGCGACGTGCTGCTTCAGGGGCCCGGTGGCATCCGCATCGTGCCGGCGGCCTCCGGCACGCAGAGCATGGTCAGCCTCACGCCGATGCAGCATGCCGGCCTGATCCAGGCGTTCAGCGATATCAGCGAAAACCTCGATGTGCTGGTGATCGACACCGCGGCCGGCATCGGCGATGCGGTGGTCAGCTTCGTGCGCGCCGCGCAGGAGATTCTCGTGGTGGTGTGCGATGAGCCAACGTCGATCACCGACGCCTATGCGCTGATCAAACTGCTCAACCGTGACCATGGCATCAGCCGCTTCCGCGTGCTGGCCAACATGGCGCACAGCCCACAGGAAGGCCGCAATCTCTTTGCTAAGCTGACCAAGGTGACGGATCGCTTCCTCGATGTCGCCCTGCAGTATGTCGGTGCCGTGCCCTACGATGAGTGCGTGCGCAAGGCCGTGCAGAAGCAGCGCGCCGTTTATGAAGCCTTCCCTCGATCCAAGTGCGCCCTGGCGTTCAAGGCGATAGCTCAGAAGGTCGACACCTGGCCGTTGCCGGCCAATCCCCGTGGCCATCTGGAGTTTTTCGTCGAGCGTCTGGTGCAGCAACCGACTGCAGACTCGGCCGTATGACAGCAGCCTCTGGACTTCGTATGTACAACAAGGCTCAGGCGCAGGACTCCCAGCATCAGCTGATCGAGCGTTATGCACCGCTGGTCAAGCGCATTGCCTATCACCTTCTGGCCCGTCTGCCGGCCAGCGTGCAGGTCGACGATCTGATTCAGGCCGGCATGATCGGCCTGCTGGAAGCCTCGCGCAAATACGACTCCAGCAAGGGCGCCAGTTTCGAGACTTTCGCCGGTATTCGCATTCGTGGCGCCATGCTCGACGAGGTGCGCAAGGGCGACTGGGCACCGCGTTCGGTGCATCGCAACAGCCGTATGGTCAGCGACGCGATTCGCGTGGTCGAGGCCAGAACCGGACGTGACGCTAAAGATCATGAGGTTGCGGCCGAACTCCAATTGAGTCTGGAGGATTACTACGGCATTCTTGGCGACACTTTGGGCAGCCGCCTGTTCAGCTTCGACGACCTCTTGCAGGACGGCGAGCACGGTGGGTTGCACGAAGACGCCGGGCACACCCACCTCGAACCTTCGCGGGACCTCGAAGACGAACGCTTCCAGGCGGCCTTGGCCGATGCCATCGCCGGCTTGCCGGAGCGTGAACGTCTCGTGCTGGCGCTGTATTACGATGAAGAGCTGAACTTGAAGGAAATCGGTGAAGTGCTGGGGGTCAGTGAGTCGCGCGTCAGCCAGTTGCACAGCCAGTGCGCAGCCCGTCTGCGTTCGCGGCTGAGTGAATGGCGCGCTGGCTAGGCAGCATTTCGCAGGCCTGAACGGCCTGTCCACGGTTTCACGATTAAAGGACGTGGTTGCGAGCGCAATACGTTTGGGACTGTACGGAGGTCGACTTGGACAAGAACATGAAAATCCTCATCGTTGACGATTTCTCGACGATGCGACGGATCATCAAGAACCTCTTGCGGGATTTGGGCTTCACCAACACCGCGGAAGCCGACGATGGCACTTCGGCCTTGCCGATGCTGCAAAGTGGCAGCTTCGACTTCCTGGTGACCGACTGGAACATGCCCGGCATGACCGGCATCGACCTGCTGCGTGCCGTGCGTGCCGACGAGCGCCTCAAGCACCTGCCGGTGCTGATGGTGACCGCGGAAGCCAAGCGCGATCAGATCATCGAAGCTGCCCAGGCCGGTGTGAACGGCTATGTGGTCAAGCCCTTCACCGCTCAGGTGCTGAAGGAAAAAATCGAGAAGATCTTCGAGCGGGTCAACGGCTGATGTCGGCCGCGAGGGTGCTATGGAACACGATGACTCCACGCTGGGTGACCTCGAGTCGACCCTGAAAAGCAATGCCCGCGATCTGGTCGACAGCCTCGAACAAGGTAACTTCGGCGCCGCGGTACAACTGATCAACGAGCTCAACAAGGTTCGTGATCGTGGCCTGTATCACGAGGTTGGCAAGCTGACCCGTGAGCTGCACAACGCCATCGTCAATTTCCAGCTCGATCCGCGTATGCCGCATGCCCAGGAGTTGTCGCAGATCGCCGATGCCACCGAACGCCTGAATTACGTCGTTACCATGACCGAGAAGGCCGCCAATCGCACCATGGATCTGGTGGAACAGAGCGCGCCGCTGGTCAACGACCTGAGCGACGAAGCGCAGAGCCTGAGCGTTGAATGGGGACGCTTCATGCGCCGGGAAATGGGCGCTGACGGTTTTCGTGAGCTGGCCAAGCGTATCGAGCTGTTCCTTGCCCGCAGCGAGCGTGATGGCAACAAGCTCTCCGGCCATCTCAACGACATCCTGCTGGCACAGGACTATCAGGATCTGACCGGTCAGGTGATCAAGCGTGTCACCCAACTGGTGACCGAGGTGGAGAGCAACCTGCTCAAACTGATGCTGATGGCCAGCCAGGTCGACCGTTTTGCCGGTATTCAGCACGATCATGAAGTGCTGCGCGCCGAACAGGAAAAATTAAAAGAGCCATCGCGGGGTGAAGGTCCGCAGATTCATGCCGATAAGCGTGATGACGTTGCCTCCAGTCAGGACGATGTCGACGACCTGCTGTCAAGCCTAGGGTTCTAAGGAGCACACAATATGAGCTTCGGCGCCGATGAAGAGATCCTCCAGGATTTCCTGGTAGAGGCCGGCGAGATTCTCGAACAGTTGTCCGAACAGTTGGTCGAGCTGGAAAGCCGACCGGACGACATGAACCTGCTCAACGCCATCTTCCGCGGTTTCCATACCGTCAAGGGCGGAGCGGGCTTCCTTCAGCTCAACGAGCTGGTGGAATGCTGCCACATCGCCGAGAACGTGTTCGACATCCTGCGCAAGGGTGAGCGGCGCGTCGATTCGGAGCTGATGGATGTGGTGCTCGAGGCTCTTGATGCTGTCAACGGCATGTTCGGCGAGGTGCGCGAGCGTCGCGAGCCGACCCCGGCGTCGCCCGCATTGCTGGCGGCACTGTCGCGTCTGGCCGAGCCGGCTGGTGCCGACACTGCCCCGGCTCCAGTTCGTGAGCCCGAACCGGCGCCTGTCGTGAAACCCGAACCTGTCGCCGCTCCGGCAACGGCTTCCGGCGACATCACCGATAGCGAGTTCGAGCAACTGCTCGATGCCCTGGGCGATGCACCGGCAGGCGAGAGCGTTGCCGCCAGCGACGAGATCACCGACGACGAATTCGAGTCGCTGCTCGATCAGTTGCATGGCAAGGGCCAGTTCAGCGGTACGGTCGAGGCCTCCGCCGGTGGCGCTGTCGCCACGGCCAGTGCGGCTGCCGCCGCTCCGGCGAGCGACGATATCACCGACGACGAGTTCGAAGCCCTGCTCGATCAGTTGCACGGCAAGGGGCAGTTTTCCGCTGCGCCCGAGGCGGCCGCGCCGGTTGCCGCAGCAACCGAAGTGGCTGCGCCGGCGAGCGACGAGATCACTGACGACGAATTCGAATCGCTGCTCGACCAGTTGCATGGCAAGGGCAAGTTCGTGCCGCCCAGCGAGGTCGCACCGGTAGCGGCTGCTGCCGCGGCCAAACCGGCCGCGCCCAAGGCCGCCCCGGCCAGGCCGGCAGCCAAGGCCGAACCCGCTGCCGCGCGCACCCCGGCTGCACCTGCGCCTGCTGCGGACAAGGCCGGCGCGCCGGCGAGCGAGGCGGAAACCACCGTGCGTGTCGACACCGCACGTCTCGACGAGATCATGAACATGGTCGGCGAGCTGGTGCTGGTGCGTAACCGCCTGGTACGCCTGGGCCTCAACAGTGGCGACGAGGCCATGTCCAAGGCCGTGTCGAACCTCGACGTGGTGACCGCGGATCTGCAGACTTCGGTGATGAAGACCCGCATGCAGCCGATCAAGAAGGTCTTCGGCCGCTTCCCTCGTCTGGTGCGCGATCTGGCGCGCAACCTGAAGAAGGAAATCAACCTCGAGCTGGTGGGGGAGGAAACCGACCTCGACAAGAACCTGGTCGAGGCACTCGCCGATCCGCTGGTGCATCTGGTGCGCAATGCCGTCGACCACGGCGTGGAAACCCCGGAAGAGCGCGAGAAGGCGGGCAAGGCCCGCGCCGGACGTGTGGTACTGTCCGCCGAACAGGAAGGTGACCACATCCTCTTGTCGATCACCGACGACGGCAAGGGGATGGATGCCGACGTGCTGCGCGCCAAGGCCGTGGAAAAGGGCCTGCTGGACAAGGACGCAGCCGATCGTCTGAACGAATTCGAATGCTACAACCTGATCTTCGCTCCCGGTTTCTCGACCAAGACCGAGATTTCCGACGTGTCCGGCCGTGGCGTCGGCATGGACGTGGTGAAGACCAAGATTTCCCAACTCAACGGCACGGTCAACGTGTTCTCGCAGAAGGGCCAGGGTTCGAAGATCGTCATCAAGGTGCCTCTGACCCTGGCGATCATGCCGACACTGATGGTGATGCTGGAGAACCAGGCCTTCGCTTTCCCGCTGGTCAACGTCAACGAGATCTTCCACCTCGATCTGTCGCGTACCAATGTCGTCGACGGGCAGGAGGTGGTGATCGTGCGCGACAAGGCCCTGCCGCTGTTCTACCTCAAGCGCTGGCTGGTGCCACAGGCCTTCCACGAGGGGCAGCGGGAAGGTCATGTGGTCATCCTGACCGTTGGCAGTCAACGCATCGGCTTTGTCGTCGATCAATTGGTCGGGCAGGAAGAAGTGGTAATCAAGCCACTGGGCAAGATGCTTCAGGGCACGCCCGGAATGTCTGGCGCCACGATCACCGGCGATGGACGCATCGCGTTGATTCTCGACGTACCGAGCATGCTCAAGCGCTACGCTCGACGTTTCTGATGTTTCGCGGCGGGGGCCATGGTTTCGCGCCGTCTAGGAGTGTGTATGGCTGTTAAGGTTCTGGTGGTGGACGACTCCGGTTTTTTCCGCCGGCGCGTTTCGGAAATCCTGTCCGCTGACCCCAGTATTCAGGTCGTGGGCACGGCCACCAACGGGCGGGAAGCCATCGATCAGGCGTTGGCGCTCAAGCCGGACGTGATCACCATGGATTACGAGATGCCGATGATGGACGGCATCACCGCGGTACGGAACATCATGCAGCGCTGCCCGACGCCGGTGCTGATGTTCTCCTCGCTGACGCACGAAGGCGCCCGTGTCACCCTCGACGCGCTGGATGCCGGTGCCGTGGACTTTCTGCCGAAGAACTTCGAGGACATCTCGCGCAACCCCGAGAAGGTCAAGCAGATGCTGTGCGAGAAGGTGCATACCATCGCGCGCAGCAATCGCCGTTTCAGCTCGGCCGCAGTGGCTCCGGCGCCGACTGCGGCCAGCCCGGCAGTGGCGCCGACTAGTCGTCCCGCTGCTGCCCCGGTACGTCCGGCCGCTCCGGCGGCCACGCCGCGCACTGCACCGACGCCTGCCTCCGCTACTGCGCCGAGTTCTGCTGCGCCCAGGCGCAAGGCTTACAAGCTGGTGGCCATTGGAACCTCCACGGGGGGCCGGTGGCACTGCAGCGCGTGCTGACCCAGTTGCCTGCCAATTTCCCGGCACCGCTGGTGTTGATTCAGCACATGCCGGCCGCCTTCACCAAGGCTTTCGCCGAGCGTCTGGACAAGCTCTGCCGTATTCAGGTCAAGGAGGCCGAGGACGGCGATGTGCTGCGCCCGGGGCTCGCCTTGCTGGCTCCTGGCGGCAAGCAGATGATGGTCGACGCCCGTGGCGTGGTGAAAATCCTGCCCGGTGACGAGCGTCTGAATTACAAGCCCTGCGTGGATATCACCTTCGGTTCGGCCGCCAAGTCCTATGGCGACAAGGTGCTGGCCGTGGTGCTGACCGGCATGGGCGCCGACGGCCGTGAAGGTGCTCGCCTGCTCAAGCAGGGCGGTAGTCAGGTCTGGGCGCAGGACGAGGCCAGTTGCGTGATCTACGGCATGCCGATGGCGGTGGTGAAGGCCAACCTGGCCGATGCGGTCTATGGCCTGGACGACATCGGTCGGCACCTGACCGAGGCTTGCCAATGACGAAGGCTGATCTGGACGTGTCCGCATGGATGTATTGAGCCTCATCGGTGTCATCCTGGCGTTCGTCGCGATACTGGGTGGCAACTACCTGGAGGGCGGCAGTGCCGGGGCGCTGCTCAATGGCCCGGCGGCGCTGATCGTCTTCGGTGGCACCCTGGGGGCGGCGTTCCTGCAGGCGCCGGTCAATGTGTTCAAGCGCGCCATGGGCATCCTGCGCTGGATCTTCTTCCCGCCGCGCATCGATCTGGTCGGTGGCATCAACCGGGTCGTGGGCTGGAGCATGGTGGCGCGCAAGGAAGGCCTGCTCGGCCTGGAGTCGGTGGCCGATGCCGAGCCCGATCCCTATGCGCGCAAGGGCCTGCAACTGCTGGTCGATGGTGCCGAACCGGAGTCGATCCGCAGCATCCTGGAGGTCGATCTGTATACCCAGGAGGCGCGCGATATCCAGGCGGCCAAGGTGTTCGAGAGCATGGGCGGCTACGCGCCGACCATCGGCATCATCGGGGCGGTGATGGGCCTGATTCACGTCATGGGCAATCTGGCCGATCCGAGCATGCTCGGCAGTGGTATCGCCGTGGCCTTCGTCGCCACCATCTACGGCGTCGGTTTCGCCAACCTGTTGCTGTTGCCGGCCGGCAACAAGCTCAAATCCATCGCGCTGCGCCAGTCGCGTTACCGCGAGATGCTGCTGGAGGGCATCCTGTCCATCGCCGAGGGTGAGAACCCACGTTCCATCGAGCTGAAGCTGCAAGGCTTCATGGACTGATGGAGGCATGGCATGGCGCGCAGGCGGCATCAGGAAGAACATGAGAACCATGAACGCTGGCTGGTTTCCTATGCCGACTTCATCACCCTGTTGTTCGCCTTTTTCGTGGTGATGTATTCGATCTCCTCGATCAACGAAGGCAAGTACAAGATCCTCTCGGATTCGCTGACCGGCGTATTCAACCAGCCTGATCGCTCGATCAAACCCATTCCGGTGGGTGAGGAACGACCACGCACCAGCGAACCGGACAATGCCGCGCTGGACGATCCCAGCTCGGATGCGACCTTGCAGAGCATCTCCTCCAGTGTGCGGGAGGTCTTCGGCGAACTGATCCAGAGCGATCAGTTGACCCTGCGCGGCAACGAGATGTGGATCGAGATCGAGCTGAGTTCCAGTCTGCTGTTTCCAAGCGGCGACGCGATCCCGAACAATCAGGCGTTCGAGATTATCGAGAAGGTCGCCAAGATTCTGGCGCCTTATCGGAATCCGGTTAAGGTGGAGGGCTTCACCGATAACCTGCCGATCCAGACCGCTCAGTACCCGACCAACTGGGAGTTGTCTTCGGCGCGGGCGGCGAGCATCGTGCGCATGCTGGCCATGGACGGTGTCGACCCTTCGCGTCTGGCGGCTGTTGGTTACGGCGAGTTCCAGCCGGTGGCCGAAAATGGTACGGCGGAGGGCAGGGCGCGCAATCGCCGGGTGGTACTGGTGATTTCGCGCAATCTCGAGACACGACACGGCGATGGCAGCACCGCGACTCAGCAGTCCGGGGCTGGCACGCAACCTGCACCGGCGTCTGCGTCGGGGGTTCCACAGTCGTGAGCCGTCAAATCCCAGTCGCCTGCCGTATGCCGGCGACAGCCATTCTCGGCCTGAGCGCCTCACGCCGGGAGGATGAGAGAACATGAAAGTCTGGGCAGTAGCCAATCAGAAGGGTGGTGTCGGCAAGACCACCACCTCCATCGCCCTGGCAGGCCTGCTGGCCGATGCCGGCAAGCGTGTGGTCGTGGTCGATCTCGATCCGCATGGGTCGATGACCAGTTATTTCGGTCATGATCCCGATGCGCTGGAGCACAGCTGCTTCGATCTGTTCCTGCACCAGGGCAACGTGCCGCAGGGCCTGCCCAGGCAGTTGCTGCACAGCACCAGCCACGAAGGCATTTCGCTGTTGCCGTCGAGCACCGCGCTGGCCACGCTGGAGCGCCAGTCACCGGGACAGAACGGCCTGGGCCTGGTGATCGCCAAGAGCCTGGCGCAGCTGTGGGGGGATTTCGATCATGCGATCATCGACAGCCCGCCGCTGCTGGGGGTGCTGATGGTCAATGCGCTGGCGGCCAGCCAGCAACTGGTGATCCCGGTGCAAACCGAGTTTCTTGCGGTCAAGGGGCTGGAGCGCATGGTCAACACCCTGGCGATGATCAACCGTTCGCGCAAGCAGGCGTTGCCCTACACCATCGTGCCGACCCTGTTCGATCGCCGTACCCAGGCTTCCATGAGCACCTTGCGCGTGCTGCGCAATACCTATCCCGAGCATCTGTGGCCGGCCTACATTCCGGTCGACACGCGTCTGCGCGATGCCAGTCGCGCAGGCCGTACGCCGTCCCAGTTCGATGCCAACAGTCGTGGGGTGATCGCTTATCGCGCGCTGCTCAAGCATCTGCTGAGCCATCAGCCGGCGGCGCAGGTGGCCTGAAATGAACGTCTGTGTTGAACTGTGCTCAAGTCGGGCCGTGCTGCGGCCGATAGGGTGTGAAGCTTTCCATTCCGGATTTCAGTCATGAGTCGTAACCTCGCCACCGCCACGCGCTCCCAGTTGGCCTTGCAGTCGTACCTCGACG
The DNA here is from genome assembly GCA_045291465.1 of Ectopseudomonas oleovorans. Classification (GTDB taxonomy): domain Bacteria; phylum Pseudomonadota; class Gammaproteobacteria; order Pseudomonadales; family Pseudomonadaceae; genus Aquipseudomonas; species Aquipseudomonas oleovorans_B. The sequence continues at coordinate 2,587,227 of CP152345.1, forward strand.
GTCTGCTGCAGGACGCTGCTGCCGAGCTGGAGATGTCCGTCAGCCTCGACGAATTCGAGGCCGCGGTACTCGAGGAGCAGGTGCGCGATGCGCGTCTGATCGACGCGGTCGTGCCGGTCGAGGTAGTCGAGCCGTCGGTGCCGGTGGCCGTCGCCCCCGTTGCGTTGCTCGCCCCGGTGCAGGCCCCGGTGATCGAAGAGGCTCCGCCAGCCGTTGCCCCGGTGGTGGAGTTCGCGGTGCAGCCAGCCGGCTTGCTGGCGGACGGGCGCCCGAGCTGGGCGCAGGAGCCCTTCGAATGCCTGCTGTTCGACGTCGCCGGATTGACCCTGGCGGTGCCGCTGATCTGCCTGGGTTCGATCTATCCGCTCGAAGGCCAGGAGCTGACGCCGCTGTTTGGCCAGCCGGAGTGGTTCCTCGGTATCCTGCCGAGCCAGGCCGGCAACCTGAAGGTACTGGATACCGCCCGTTGGGTGATGCCTGATCGCTATCGCGACGATTTCCGCGATGGCTTGCAATACGTGATTTCGGTACAAGGCTACGAGTGGGGGCTGGCGGTGCATCAGGTCAGCCGTTCGATTCGTCTCGACCCCAGCGAGGTCAAGTGGCGCAGTCAGCGTACCCAGCGCCCCTGGTTGGCGGGAACGGTGATCGAGACATATGCGCGCTGCTGGATGTCGCGGCGCTGGCCGAACTGATCGCCAGCGGTGGCGCCAAACGTCTGGCCGCAGGAAAACTGCACTGAGAATTGGTGAGCACGCGCCAGCGGGCTCTATAGTTGATGACAAGCGGGTCGACCCGCGCATGCCGCACTGAGCGGTTTTTGACGAGGCTAGGGACATGAAGAAAAGTTCTGCACAGGGTGCCGAAGATCCGATTCTGCAGTGGGTGACCTTTCGCCTGGACAACGAAACCTATGGCATCAACGTGATGCAGGTGCAGGAAGTGCTGCGCTACACCGAGATCGCTCCGGTACCGGGTGCGCCGAGTTACGTGCTGGGCATCATCAACCTGCGTGGCAACGTGGTCACCGTGATCGATACCCGCCAGCGCTTCGGCCTGGGTTCGGCTCCGGTCACCGACAACACCCGCATCGTCATCATCGAGGCGGACAAGCAGGTGGTCGGCATCCTGGTCGATAGCGTGGCCGAAGTGGTCTACCTGCGTCAGTCCGAGATCGAGACCGCGCCGAACGTCGGCAACGACGAGTCGGCCAAGTTCATCCAGGGTGTGTGCAACAAGAACGGCGAGCTGCTGATCCTGGTCGAGCTGGACAAGATGATGTCCGAGGAAGAGTGGTCGGAGCTGGAGAGCATCTGAGCCATGTCCGAGGTTGCCATGCTTGCTGCGGCCCTGGCCTTCGTGGCGCTGCTATGCGTGGCACTGGGCATCATCTGCAACGGCCTGTACCGCAATCAGCAGCGCATGCTGGCGGAGCAGGCCAAGCGCGATGCGGTGCGTGATGGTCGAATTCGGGAGCTGAGCAAGCGCCTGGATGCCTACCTGACCGGCAGTATCCGCATGGGCGAAGAGTTGCACGAACTGCGCCGCGTGGTGGCGCCGCTGCCGGACAAGGTCAGCCAGATCGAGCAGCGTGATCCCAACAGCCTGTCCTTCACCCAGGCCGCCCGGCTGGTGGGCATGGGCGCCAGCGTCGACGATCTGACCCAGTCGTGCGGTCTGAGCACGGCCGAGGCCGAGCTGATCAGTCGCTTGCATCGGCCCAAGACGCAATAGTCCAACCGCGTCTTTTCCCTACTTCAGTGCGTAGGGCGGGTGCAACCCGCCAAATCGGTGATGGCGGGTTGCACCCGCCCTACGGGAAGTCAGCGAGTTGGCCCGCTCAGGCGAGGCAGCGGTGGGGTGACATCGCGCTCGGTTTCCTGCGCAGGGGTAAACCCCTCCGGAGCCTTGCCCTGGAGGTACCAGGCGAAGGCGATGATTTCGGCGATGCAGCGATACAAGGCTTCGGGGATCGCGTCGCCCAGTTCCAGGCGCGCCAGCAGGCGTACCAGTTCGGCATTCTCGTAGATCGGCACCTCGTACTCGCGGGCAATGGCGAGAATGGCCTCGGCCAGTTCGTCGTCGCCCTTGGCGCTGAGTATCGGCGCGCTCTGCCCGTCGTAGTTGAGGGCGATGGCCTGGCGAGCGTCGGGGTGCGCTTTGCGGCTCATGCGGTTTCATCCACCCAGCGTTGTTCCAGCGAGGTCTTCGGCCCCTGTGGCGGCATGCCCTGGCTGCACGCCAGCTCCCCTACCTCGAGGCCTGCGGCTTGCAGACGCTCGCGCAGATTGCCCAGTTCGGCGTTGATCAGCGAGGCGGTATCGGCGCGTTCGGCCCAGAGCTGGCTGGAGAGGCTGCCGCGCAGCAGTTGTGCGCGAACCTGCAACGGACCGAGTTGATCCAGGTCGAAGGCCAGGTCGATTCGCCAGAGCGTTTCCCTGGGCTCGTTCTTCTCGCTCCTGGCGTTCTGTTCCTCGCGTTGCAGCTTGATCTGCAACGGAATCACCTCCTGCTGGTGGCGCATCGGCAGTTCCAGTTGCCAGGTGGTCAGCAGGTTGCCGTTGGCGTCCACCTGTGTCTGCGCCAGGCTCGACAGCTGATGGGTCTGCAATCGCGATATGGCAGCGGCGGCGAGCTTGAGCAGGGTTTCCAGGTCGGCCTCGCCTTCCATGTTCTGCAACAGGCGCGAGGGCAGGGGAAAGGTCAGCGCCTGCTGGCGGGCCGTACCGTTGGCATTGACGCCGAGCAGTTGTCTGGCCAGGTTCGGCAGATTCTGGTTGAGCGCGTTCTGCAGGCCTGCCAGAGGGCTGGTGCCGCCCGGCAGTTGCGGGGCCAGTTGCGCGATCAGGCGCAGCAGATTGGCCTTGAGATCCTGCGCCAGGCCACTGGTCTGACCTTGCAGCAGCTTGGCTTCGAGCAGCAGGCCGCTGCCTTCGAGGGCTTGGGCCAGGCCCTTGGCGGTGCTCAGCTGGGCGCTGTCGGGCAGGGCGCCGAGCAGTTTGTCGATGCTGCCGCGCAGCGCGTCGTCGGCGCCGGCCACCCCTTGCAGGCCCTTGAACAGACCTTCCAGTGAAGCCTGACGGTTCTGCTGGGCGGCCAGTTGCTGGCCCAGCACCAACTGGTCGAGGCGGCCGCTGAGCGGCAGAAAGGCGAGGCTCTGGCTGCCCTGTACCTGAGCGCTGAGCAGGCTGCCGAGCGGCAGATCCAGAGGGCTGTCGATGGCCAGCTTGTTGCCTGCCAGCGGCGTGTTGAGCAGGTTGACCACCAGGCGATAGATCGTTTGCGCGTTCTGCGCCGGCATTGGCGCGTTGCTGACGACCTTGCCCTGTACCAGCGTGCCGGGCGGCAGTTGCTGCAGGTCGAGCGTGGTCAGGGCCTTGTCGCCGCCCGGTTGCAGCAGCACGCTCAGGCGCGTGTCGGAAAGTGCGGTAACGGTCAGGGCGGTGCCTTGTGCCAGTGGCCGCGAGCTGTCGGCCTGCACGGTCGCCTGGCGACCGCCTTCCAGGGTCAGTTTCAACAGCAGCTGAAAGCTCTGCGCCTGTTCGCGTATGGCGATCACTTCGGCCTTGGCGCTTTCGCCGGCGGCCAGCATGCCCTCAAGCGGCTGCAGCAGGCGCACGGCCATGTCGGCAGCCGTCGCCGTGTTGCGGATGACGGGGGCCGAAGGGGGAGTGGACGTGGGCTGCTGATTTCGCTCATGGGCTCTCTTGTGCGGTTCGTCCGGGGCTCCTGCCGAAAAGGCCGGTGCGCATGGCGCACCCTACGCGATTCACACCCTGTCGAAAATGCTGACTGCGGGGACAGCGGTACGCCATGTATAATGCCGCCCCGCTGCGCATAGTACCTCCGGCACGCGTCAGTATAGCGGCCGGAGCACCGTCGACTTTAACCCTGCCAGGTATCGATGACCCGTCCCGTTCCCCTTCTAGAAGCCGTGGCGCTCAGCTGTGAGCGGGACTGGCGCATGTTGTTCGAGCAATTGGCGTTTCGCCTCGATGCCGGTGACATGCTGCAGATCAGCGGGCCCAATGGTAGCGGCAAGACCAGTCTGCTGCGACTGCTCGCCGGCCTGCGTCAGCCGACCGCCGGCGATATTCTGCTGCTGGGCAAGGCCTTGTCCGAGCAACGCAGCGAGCTGGCGCGCAACCTGTTGTGGATAGGTCATGCCGCGGGCATCAAGGGGTTGCTGACTGCCGAGGAGAATCTGGCCTGGCTCTGCGCGCTGCATCGTCCGGCCGGTCGCGAGGCGATCTGGCAGGCACTGGAGGCGGTCGGCCTGCGTGGTTTCGAGGACGTTCCCTGCCACACGCTGTCGGCCGGTCAGCAGCGTCGTGTGGCCCTGGCGCGCCTGTATCTGGCCGATACGCCGCCGCTGTGGGTGCTCGACGAGCCGTTCACGGCGCTGGACAAGAGCGGCGTGGCGCAACTCGAAGCGCATCTGGCTGCGCATTGCGAGCGCGGTGGCGTGGTGGTGCTGACCACTCACCACAGTCTGCAGCACAAGCCGGCGACCTATCGCGATCTGGATCTGGGGCAATACGCGGCATGAGCAACGTCTTCACTCAGCTGCTGTCGCGCGAAATGCGCCTGTTGGCGCGTCGTCCGTCCGATCTGGCCAACCCCCTGGTGTTCTTCGCCATCGTCATCGCCCTGTTTCCATTGGCGGTGGGGCCGGAGACGCAATTGTTGCAAACCCTTTCTCCAGGCCTGGTCTGGGTGGCGGCGCTTTTGGCCGTGCTGCTCTCGCTGGACGGGCTTTTCCGCAGTGATTTCGAGGATGGCTCGCTGGAGCAGTGGGTCCTTTCGTCGCACCCCTGCCTCTTCTGGTGTTGGCCAAGGTGCTGGCACACTGGCTGTTCAGTGGGCTGGCGCTGGTTCTGCTGGCGCCCTTGCTGGCGCTGATGCTCGGTTTGCCAGGGCGTTGCCTGCCGGTTCTGCTGATTTCCCTGCTGCTCGGCACTCCGGTGCTGAGCCTGCTCGGCGCGGTGGGCGCGGCGCTCACCGTGGGTCTCAAGCGCGGTGGCCTGCTGCTGGCGCTGCTGATTCTGCCGCTGTACATCCCGGTGCTGATTCTTGGCAGCGGGGCGTTGCAGGCGGCCCTGCAAGGACTGCCGGCGACCGGTCATCTGTTGTGGCTGGCCAGCCTCACCGCATTGGCGGTGACCCTGACACCTTTTGCGATTGCCGCTGGTCTGACCATCAGCGTCGGCGAATAACAACGAACCGTGACTGACATCTGACCGGATAGCCGCCGGATCAGGCCTGAATAATGAGTCGAGCATGAACTGGACGTGGTTTCACAAGTGGGGTTCGCCCAAGTGGTTCTATGAGATGAGCGGCCGCTGGCTGCCCTGGCTCAGCATCGCTGCCGTGCTGCTGATCGCCGTCGGTCTGGTCTGGGGCCTGGCTTTCGCACCGCCGGACTATCAGCAGGGCAACAGCTTTCGCATCATCTACATTCACGTTCCCGCTGCCTTTCTCGCCCAGTCCATCTACGTGACGCTGGCCATTGCCGGGCTGGTCGGCCTGGTGTGGAAGATGAAACTGGCCGATGTTGCCTTGCAGCAGGCCGCTCCCATCGGCGCCTGGATGACCTTCATCGCGCTGCTCACTGGCGCCATCTGGGGCAAACCGACCTGGGGCACCTACTGGGTCTGGGACGCGCGCCTGACCTCCATGCTGATCCTGCTGTTCCTCTATTTCGGCGTCATTGCCCTGGGCAATGCCATCAGCAATCGCGACAGCGCCGCCAAGGCCTGCGCCGTGCTGGCCATCGTCGGCGTGGTCAACATCCCGATCATCAAGTACTCGGTGGAGTGGTGGAACTCGCTGCACCAGACCGCCACCTTCAAGGTCACCGAAAAACCCGCGATGCCGGTGGAAATGTGGCTGCCGCTGTTGCTGGCGGTGCTGGGCTTCTACTGTTTCTTCGCGGCCGTGCTGCTCTATCGCATGCGCCTGGAAGTGCTCCGGCGTGAATCGCGCAGCAGTTGGGTGAAGGCCGAAGTGCAGAACCTGGTGGAGGGCAAGGCATGAGCTTCTCCTCGTTTTCCGAGTTTCTCGCCATGGGCAGCCATGGCGCCTATGTCTGGAGCGCCTATGGCATCAGCCTGGTGGTTCTGGCGTTGAATGTGGTGCTGCCGATCCTGGCGCGCCGCCGTTACCTGCAAGACGAGGCGCGTCGTTTGCGCCGGGAGAAGTCGAAGTGAATCCGGTTCGCAAGAAACGTCTGTACATCGTTCTGGCCATTCTCTGCGGCGTCAGCATCGCCGTGGCCCTGGCGCTGACCGCACTGCAGGAGAACATCAACCTGTTCTACACCCCGAGCCAGATCGCCAACGGCGAGGCACCCGTGGATACCCGCATTCGCGCCGGCGGCCTGGTGCAGGAAGGGTCGGTGAAGCGTTCGGCCGATTCGCTGGAGGTGGACTTCATCGTCACCGATGGTGCTCACGGCGTGACCATCCGTTATCAGGGCATCCTGCCGGATCTGTTCCGTGAGGGGCAGGGCATCGTCGCCCTGGGCCGGGTCAACGAGGAGGGCGTGCTGGTGGCCGACGAGGTGCTGGCCAAGCACGACGAGAACTACATGCCGCCTGAAGTGATGCAGGCGCTGGAAAAGAGCGGAATGATGCAGCAACACGAAGCGGCTACCGCCGGCAAGAAGACTTACCAGCAGGAGAGCGCGCAATGATTCCCGAGCTCGGTCATCTGGCGATGATCCTGGCACTGTGCCTGTGCCTGGTGCAGGCCACGCTGCCGCTGATCGGCGCCTGGCGCGGCGATCACCAGTGGATGAGCCTGGCGCAGCCGGCGGCCTGGGGGCAGTTCGCCTTCCTGCTGTTCTCCTTCCTGTGCCTGACCTATGCCTTCATGGTCGATGATTTCTCCGTCGCCTACGTGGCCAACAACTCCAACACGGCGTTGCCCTGGTTCTACAAGTTCAGCGCGGTGTGGGGGGCTCACGAAGGCTCGCTGCTGCTGTGGGCGCTGATCCTGGCCGGCTGGACCTTCGCCGTGGCGATCTTCTCGCGCCACCTGCCGGAGGAGATGCTCGCTCGCGTGCTGGCGGTGATGGGCATGATCAGCGTCGGCTTCCTGCTGTTTCTGATCATCACTTCCAACCCCTTCGAGCGCCTGCTGCCGAATACGCCGGTCGATGGCCGCGACCTCAACCCGCTGTTGCAGGACTTCGGCCTGATCGTGCATCCGCCGATGCTGTACATGGGGTACGTGGGCTTCTCGGTAGCATTCGCCTTCGCCATCGCCGCGCTGCTCGGCGGCAAGCTCGACGCTGCCTGGGCCCGTTGGTCGCGCCCGTGCACCATCGTCGCCTGGGCTTTCCTCGGCATCGGTATCGCGCTGGGCTCCTGGTGGGCCTATTACGAACTGGGCTGGGGCGGCTGGTGGTTCTGGGACCCGGTGGAGAACGCTTCCTTCATGCCCTGGCTGGTGGGCACCGCGCTGATTCACTCGCTGGCGGTGACCGAGAAGCGTGGCGTGTTCAAGAGCTGGACCGTGCTGCTGGCCATCGCCGCCTTCTCGCTCAGCCTGCTGGGCACCTTCCTGGTTCGTTCCGGCGTACTGACCTCGGTGCATGCCTTCGCCACCGACCCGGAGCGCGGCGTGTTCATCCTCGCCTTCCTGCTGGTCGTGGTCGGCGGTTCGCTGGCGCTGTTCGCCCTGCGTGCGCCCGTGGTCAGGAGCCAGGTGGGTTTCGGCCTGTGGTCGCGCGAGACGCTGCTGCTGGTCAACAACATCGTGCTGGTGGTGTCCGCCGCGATGATCCTGCTTGGCACGCTGTACCCGCTGGTGCTCGATGCCCTGACCGGCGCCAAGCTGTCGGTCGGCCCACCTTACTTCAATGCGCTGTTCCTGCCGCTGATGGCGCTGCTGATGGCGGTGATCAGCGTCGGTGTGCTCGTGCGCTGGAAGGACACCCCGCTGAACTGGCTGGGGCGCATGCTGGCGCCGGTACTGGTGGCCAGCGTGGTATTGGCGCTGATCGCCACCTTCGTTCATGGCGACTTCCACTGGGCGGTGCTGGCTGTCTGCCTGCTGGCCTTCTGGGTGGTGCTCGCCGGTGTGCGCGACATTCTCGACAAGACGCGCCACAAGGGCCTGATCAAGGGCCTGCCGACTCTGGGCCGCAGCTACTGGGGCATGCAGATGGCGCACCTGGGCTTCGCCGTGTGCGCGCTGGGTGTGGTGCTCACCAGCCTGGGCAGCTACGAGCGCGACCTGCGCATGGCGCCGGGGGAGTCGGTGGAGCTGGGCGGCTATCGCTTCCAGTTCGAGGGTGCGGTGCATCATGAAGGCCCCAACTTCATCTCCGACAAGGGAACGGTGCGTATCTTCGACGGCGAGCGGCAGATCAGGGTGCTGCATCCGGAGAAGCGCCTGTACACCGTGCAGCAGTCGACCATGACCGAGGCGGGCATCGATGCCGGTTTCACTCGCGATCTCTTCGTCGCCCTGGGCGAGCCGCTGGAGCAGGGGGCCTGGGCCGTGCGCATCCATATCAAGCCCTTCGTTCGCTGGATCTGGCTCGGTGGTTTGCTGATGGCCTTCGGCGGCTTCCTCGCCGCTGCCGACAAGCGCTACCGGATCAAGGTGAGAACCCGTGTGCGTGAGGCCCTGGGCTTGCAGGAGGCCAGCGCATGAGACGTCTGCTGCTGCTGTTGCCGCTGCTGGCCTTCCTCGGCATCGCGGTGTTCCTCTATCGCGGCCTGTTCCTCGACCCGTCCGAGCTGCCCTCGGCGCTGATCGGCAAGCCGTTCCCGGCCTTCAGTCTGCCGGCGCTGGACAACCCCGAGCGCACCCTGACCCAGGACGACCTCAAGGGCAAGCCGGCCCTGGTCAACGTCTGGGCCACCTGGTGCCCGGCCTGCCGCCACGAGCACCCGGTGTTGAACAAGCTGGCCGAAGCCGGCGTGGTGATCCACGGCATCAACTACAAGGATCAGCGCGAGCCGGCACAGAAGTGGCTGCGTGACCTGCACAATCCCTATCAGCTCAACATCGAGGATGCCAAGGGCAGCCTCGGCCTGGATCTGGGGGTGTATGGCGCACCGGAGACCTTCTTCGTCGACGCCAGGGGCATCATCCGCCACAAGTACGTCGGCGCCATCGACGAACGTATCTGGCGCGAGAAACTGGCGCCGATCTATCGAGAACTGGTCGACGAGGCACAGGCACCATGAAAACTACTGCGCTCGATCATGCTGCGTTGAAAACAGGCTGGAGCGCCAGCCCGGTCAAATGCTCATTTACAATTTGTAAACTCCGCTTCTTCGCCTGCTTTCGCCTTGCCTGCTCTTCGCTCGCGACGTTTTCATGGCGCCTGCCTAAACGTCTGCTGATCTCTGCCGGTCTGGCGTTGGGCCTGTTGGCCAGCGCCCATGCCGCCATCGATACCTTCGAGTTCGCCAACGAGGCCGAGCGCCAGCGTTATCGCAGCCTGATCGAAGAGCTGCGCTGCCCGAAGTGCCAGAACCAGAATATCGCCGACTCCGACGCGCCGATCGCCATGGATCTGCGTGGCGAGATCTACCGCATGCTGGAGGCGGGCAAGAGCAACGAGGAGATCATCGATTTCCTGGTCTCGCGTTATGGCGACTTCGTGCTCTACAAGCCGCCGCTGACCAGCCGTACCCTGCTGCTCTGGTACGGCCCGGCCGGCCTGCTGGTGATCGGCTTCGGCGTGCTCGGCGTGATTCTCCTGCGCCGTCGCGGGCAGCAGAAGAACCGTTCGGCCGCAGGCCTCTCCGCCGATGAGCAGCAGCGCCTCGCCGCGCTGCTCGACCAAGCCTCTCAGGACAAGAAAGACCGATGATCGATTTCTGGTTGCCCGCCGGGCTGCTGTTGCTGACCGCCCTGGCGTTTCTGCTGATTCCGGTGCTGCGCATTCGCAAGCAGCAGGCCGAAGAAGACCGCACCGCACTCAACGTGACCCTCTATCAGGAGCGTCTGCAGGAGCTGGAGACCCAGCGTCAGGCCGGCGTGCTCGACGACGCCCAGCTCGAAGCCGGCCGTGCCGAGGCCGCCCGCGAACTGCTGGACGATACCGAAGGCGTGCAGCGCCGCAGCAGCATACTCGGCGGCAGGATTCCGCTGGTGTCGGCGCTGCTGGTGCCTGTGCTGGGTGTCGCCCTGTACCTGCATTGGGGCGCCCTCGACCAGGTCGAGCAGACCCGTCAGCTGGCAGCCCAGCAGCCGCAGAGCATCGAGGAGATGACTGCGCGCCTGGAACAGACCGTCAAGGATCAGCCGCAATCGGCCGAAGCCTGGTACTTCCTCGGTCGTACCTACATGGCTCAGGAGCGTGCGAACGACGCCGCCAAGGCGTTCGAGCAGGCGGTGAACCTGGCCGGTCGCGCCCCCGAATTGCTTGGCCAGTGGGCACAGGCGCTGTACTTCGCTCGTGACAAGCAGTGGAGCGACGAATTGCAGGCACTGACCGACGAAGCCCTCAAGGCCGACCCCGAAGAGGTCACCAGCCTCGGCCTGCTCGGTATCGCGGCCTATGAAAGCCAGCGTTATGCCGATGCCGTGCGTTACTGGGAGCGCCTGGTCGCGGTGTTGCCGGAGCAGGATCCGTCGCGCATGGCCATCGCCAGCGGCATCGAGCGTGCCCGCCAGCAGATCGGCGAGGGCGAGGCCCCCAGTGCCGCTGCCGAGCCCGCTGCCAAGGTGCACGCGCTGGAGGTGAGCGTGTCGCTGTCGCCCGAGGTACAGGCCCAGGTGCAGCCGGACGACGCCGTATTCGTCTTCGCCCGTGCCCTCAGCGGCCCGCCGATGCCGCTGGCGGTCAAACGCCTCAAGGTCGCCGACCTGCCGATCCAGGTCAGCCTCTCCGATGTGGATGCGATGATGCCCGAGCTCAAGCTGTCGCGTTTCGACCAGGTGCAACTGGTGGCCCGCGTTTCTCGCGAGGGCAACGCGACCAAGGGCGAGTGGATCGGCCAGAGTGGCCCGGTTGCCAACAACGCGCGTGACACCCAGGCGCTGTTGATCGACAGCCGCGACGGACACGCGCAATGAAACGCCTGGCGCTGCTCTGCGTGCTCGGTTTCGGCCTCGGTGGTTGCGTCCTGCAACAGCCGAGCACGCCAGGTACCGAGCTGCCGCCAGTGCAGCAACCCGCGCATCCGCGCTACGCGCCGCCCCCGGGGGTGAAGAGCCACTGGAGCCCGGCGCTGGGCGTCTACGTGGTCGAAGGTGCGCGTGATCTGTACTACCGCGAGCGCGTCTTCTATCGCTTCGACAGCGGCTGGAGCTGGTCGCCGAGGCCATCAGGGCCGTGGCAGGCAACCGACAGCTCGGGGATTCCGCCCGGTCTGTTTCGCCACTATCAGAACCGCTGAACGTGCATAGGGGGGCAGTGATCTGCCCCCATCCATGTGCAGCAAGCGCCGCTCCTCGTATCCGGCCTTCGCGATCACGCGTTATCGGGTGATCGCTCGGCATTTCTCTGGATCAAGCCTGGCGGCAATGTGCCATTCGTCGGTCAGGCTCGGTTCATCTGTTCAAATGTGACGCTGTTCAGCAAATGGACAGCTTGATGGCTCTGTGCCATGTGTTTTAATCCCCGCCGATTTTCCAGCGTCGTTTTTCTGCTATTCAAAGGATTGAAGGCATGCCTTTTCGTATCAGCCCTTTGGCCGTATGGCTGTGTTTTTTCCTTCCTGTTACCGCCCTGGCGCAGACGCCGGGCGACCGTGAGCTGATCCGAGAGCGCCAGGAGCGCCTGTTGCAGGAGCAACAGCGACGTCTGGATGAACTCCAGCAGTTGCCCGGTGAAACGCCTCAGCTCGAAACCGCTTCCGTCCAGGACGAACGTTGCTTCGATATCGAGCGCATCGGCCTGGAGGGCGCCACTCTGCTCGGTGAGGATGAGCAGCAAGCCATCCTTCGGCGCTTCACCGAACAGTGCCTGGGGGTTGGTCAGCTCAACGCGCTGCTCAAGGCGATCACTCAGGTCTACATCGACCGAGGCCATGTGACCTCGCGCGCCTACCTGCCGCAGCAGGACCTGTCTTCGGGGGATTTGCGCGTCATCGTGGTCGAGGGGCGCCTCGAAGGGCTGGACAGCTCCGAGCTGGCCACGGATCGCGAACTGGCCATGGGCTTTCCTGGTCAGCCAGGTGAAGTGCTGGACTTACGCGAGCTGGAGCAACTGGTCGACCAGCTCAATCGCCTGCCATCGCGCCAGGCGCAACTGGAGCTGGTACCAGGGGAGGCAGTGGGTGGCAGTCGGGTCAGGCTGCAAGGCCAGCGTGACAAACCCTGGCGTGCAGGGCTGAGCCGCCATAACGACGGGCAGAAGAGCACCGGGGAGCAGCAGTGGGGGCTGAACTTCGATTGGGACAGCCCACTGGGCCTGGCCGACCAGCTCAGCCTGCGCGCCAGCCGCGACGCGGTCAGCGACAGCTACCGCCATTCCCACAGCCAGAGCCTGGTCTATCAGGTGCCCTACGGCTGGTGGAACTTCAGCTACAGCTACAACCAGAGTTACTACCGCACGCAGAGCGACGGTGGCGGTTTTCTCTTCGACCAGGACGGTGACAGCAAGACCCACGCCTTGCGCGGCGAGCGCGTGCTGCATCGCGACAGTGTCAGCAAGACCGGATTCAACCTGGGTGTCAGCCACCTGCGTAGCAACAACTTCATTCTCGGCAACCGCATCGACACCTCCAGCACGCGCCTGTCCGAAGCGCAACTGGGTTTCAACCATGGTCGCCGTGTCGGCAGCGCCTTCGTCAACGCCGATATCGGCTGGCAGCGCGGCATCGGCGCCTTCGATGCCCAGCGGGCGGGCGACCCGCAAGGCAGCCAGCCGGTGGCGCGCTACAACAAGTACAGCCTGACGCTGAGCTACCTGCAGCCATTCGCACTGTGGGGCGAATCCTTCAGCTTCGACAGCCTCGCCTATGGCCAGAAGAGCGAAGACGTTCTGTTCAGCCCGCAACGCATCAGCATCGGGGGCGTCAGTTCGGTGCGCGGTTTCAAGGAAGAGTCGCTGTCCGGGGACACCGGCGGCTACTGGCGCAATCAACTGCGCTGGCGCCGCCCGGTCACCTGGGACGCGCTGCGTCCCTTCGTTCATGAATACAGCCTGGCTCTGGCCTATGACGTCGGGGTGATTCACGGCGGCAGGCACAACCCCGAGCAACGCGGGCGCATGAGTGGCAATGCCATCGAGTTCGCCCTGCGCGGCCAGCACCTGGCGGCCTCGGTGAGCTTCGCCCATTCCCTGGAGCGCCCGGATGCCATCGCGCGTGACGAGCGCCCGGTCTATTTCCGTTTCGACCTGTTTTTCTGATTGCCCGGCCGGATGGCTGGTTGGAGTACCGACATGGACGTACGCAGTCCCCTGTTCCAGAACCTCGCCCTGATTCTGTCTGGCGTGCTGTTTCTCAACCCGATCGTCGCCACGGCGGCGCAACTGACCGTCGATCAGGCCGCTGCGGGCAACACCGCCGTGACCCAGGCGCAGAACGGTGTGCCGATGGTCAACATCGCCACACCCAATGGCAGTGGGCTGTCGCACAACAGGTTCACCGACTACAACGTCGGCCAGCAGGGGCTGATCCTCAACAACAGTGCGCAGAACGTGGTGCAGACCCAACTGGGCGGCTATGTGGTCGGCAACCCCAATCTGAAGAACGGCGCCGCCGGGCTGATTCTCAACGAAGTCACCGGTGGCAACGCCAGCCAGCTCAAGGGCTACACGGAAGTGGCCGGGCGCTCGGCGGCAGTCATCGTCGCCAACCCGCACGGCATCACCTGCGATGGCTGCGGCTTCATCAACACCCCGCGCGTCACCCTCAGTACCGGTACGCCGGTGGTGGAGGAAGGCCGTTTGCAGCGTTTCGATGTCGAGGGCGGACAGATTGCCATCGAAGGGGCGGGGCTCAATGCCGGCAACCTCGACCAGTTCGACCTGATCACCCGCAGCGCACAACTCAACGCCGAGCTGCACGCGAAGAAACTCAACATCATCGCCGGCCGCAATGAGGTGGATGCCGAGACCCTGGCGGTTACCGCCAAGGCTGACGACGCTTCGAACAAACCCATGCTGGCCATCGACAGCTCGGCGCTGGGCGGCATGTACGCGGGCGCCATTCGCCTGGTGGGTACCGAACAGGGCGTGGGGGTGAAACTGGCCGGTGACATGGCGGCCAGTGGCGGGGACATCCAGATCGATGCCAATGGCCAGTTGAGCCTGGCACGCACGGCCGCCAGCCGTGACCTCGAGCTCAAGGCTGAGCGTATCCAGCTGGATGGTGACACCTATGCCGGGCGCAATGCGACGGTCAGCGCAACGGACAAGACCCGGGTGACGCAAAGCCTGGCGGCAGGCAGCCGGGTCGAGATCGGCGGCGGTGAGCTGGACAACCAGGGCATCGTCGAAGCCGGTGTCAGGGCCGATGGCACGCTCGTGGCCGACAGCCAACTGCTTTTGAACGGCCAGCGCGTTACCAACCGTGGCGAACTGATCGCCCGTGGCAGCCTGGAGGCGGATGTCGAGGTGCTGGACAACAGCAGCGGCGCGCTGCTCAGCGCCGGTGAGGCCAATATCCAGGCGGGGCAGCTCGCCAACAGCCAGGGCCAACTCATCGCGCAGAAGAACCTGACGCTGGGGGGTGCCCTGAGCAACCAGGGTGGTGAGCTGCTGGTGGCCGGTGAGCTGCGAGTCGATGCCGTGTCGCTGGACAACCAGAGTGGCGCCCTGGCTGCTGACGTCATCGATGTGAAACTGAGTGGCGCGCTGAACAACGCCGAGGGCCTGGTCGAGTCCAGCCGAACCCTGACGCTGGCTGCCGAGAGTGCCGAGAACCGTGATGGCCGCTTGCGTGCACTGGCCAGCACCGACAAGAGCGATTTCCAGATCGGCAACCTGTTCGATAACGATCAGGGCCTGGTGGAAATCGGCAACGCCGCCTTCGCCCTGGGTAGCGGCTCGCTGAGCAACCTGGGCGGTACGATTCGCCATCTCGGCGCTCAGGGTTTCGAGCTGGATCTGGCTGACCTGGGGGGCGCTGGTGGGCGCTTCATCAGCAATGGTGAACTGAGCCTCAGCGCCGCTGACTGGACGAACACCAGCGAGCTGCAGGCCGAGCGCCTGACCCTGAATGTCGGCCAGTTCACCCAGACGGCGACAGGTCGGTTGATCTCCCGGCAGAGCATCACGGCCACCGGCGACAACTGGGTGAACGACGGTGTCATCGCCACCGATGGCGCGCTCGACCTGACGCTCGGCGGTCGTTACGAGGGCAATGGTGCGCTGCGCAGCCTGGGCGACCTCACCTTCAAGGCCGCGAGCGCCGAGTTCGGCAGCGAGGCCCAGGCCAGGAGCGCAGGGAGTGGGCGCTTCGAGCTGAACGGCCAGTTGCTCAACCATGGCCGCCTGACCGCTGCTGAGGACTTGTCTGTCCAGGTGGGTAGCCTCGACAACCGCGGCACCCTGGGTGGTGCCGGTTTGCTACGCATCGAGGGCGACTCGCTGCATAACGAGCAGGGCCTGATCTTCAGTGGCGCGGACATGACCCTGCGTACTGCCAGCCTGGTCAACCTGCTGGGCGATATCTACAGCCTGGGCGAGCTGGACGTCGCCCGTGACGAAGCCGGAGGCGAGCTCGACCTGCTGGATAACCGTTCGGCGAGCATCGAGTCGGCAGGGGACATGAGCTTGCGAGCCGCCGTGCTACGCAACCGCAAGGACGTGTTCGACTGGCAGCTTGCGCAGACCTACGGTGGCATCAGCGTCGTCTGCTATGACTGCAGCGGTGACCACCATAACGTCGACTACGTGGCGACCGAGCGGTTCGAGGCCCGCGTCGAAGCGGACTCCGCATCATCGCGTATCCACAGTGGTGCAAACCTGACCCTCGAAGGCGGTGAAGTCGCCAACCGCTACAGCACCCTGAGCGCGGTCGGCGATATCGATATCGACGCCGACAGCCTGGAGAACACCGGGGCCACGCTTGCGTCGGTCGAACGTGTGCGCCGCTACAACACCGGTCGGGTGACAGACGGAACGGATGAGCGTTTCCGGGCCAACTACATCAACCCCTACAACGCCCAAGCCTTGCCCAAGGTATTGCCCGGTGCATTGGGACAATGGAACCTGGTCAGCGATATCCAGAGAGAAACCCCCATCGGTGTCGCGGCTCCCGGCATCATCCAGGCCGGTGGCGATGTGCGTATCCAGGCCAGCCAGCCGATTACCAATGAGTCGGTCCTGGCCCACAACGCACCCCAGGGGGAACGCAGCAAACGCTGGAAACCACGGTCGGCGGTGCGTCTGCCCCCTGGTCGTCCAGCTCAACCCGCAACTGCCTGCCGACACGGCGCAGCAGGCCGTTGACCCTATCAGTCTCCCAGGCTTCAGCCTGCCGCAAGGGCAGAACGGCCTGTTCCAGACCAATACCGATCCCGGTCATCGCTACCTGATCGAGACCAATCCGGCGTTCGCCGACCTCAAGCAGTTCGTCAGTTCCGACTACATGCTCGGCCTGCTCGGTTTCGACACCGACGCGGCGCAGAAGCGCCTGGGCGATGGCCTGTACGAGCAGCGCCTGCTCGAACAGGCCGTTGCTGCGCGTACCGGCAAGCGCTACCTCGACGGTTTCACCAACAACGATGCGCAGTTCCGCTACCTGATGGACAACGCCATCGCCAGCAAGGAGGCGCTGAGCCTGTCGGTTGGCGTGGGGCTTTCCGCGTCCCAGGTCGCTGCCCTGACCCACGACATCGTCTGGCTCGAAGAGCGTGAGGTGAACGGCGAGAGGGTGCTGGTGCCAGTGCTGTACCTGGCCCAGGTCGGTGATCGTCTGGCACCCAGCGGTGCCTTGATCCAGGGCCAGGATGTCGCCCTGATCAGCGGCGGCAACCTGAACAACAGCGGCACCTTGCGCGCCAGTGAAAACCTCAGCGTCACCGCTGCCGGCATCGGCAACAGCGGTTTGATGCAGGCGAGCGACCGCCTGCAACTGCTGGCGACCAACAGCATCCGCAACGCCCAGGGCGGGATCATCAATGGTCAGGACGTTTCCCTCATCGCCCTGACGGGCGACATCAGCAACGAGCGCAGCATCAGCCAGCAGAGCCTGAGCGGCAGGGGCTTCAGCCAGTTGACCAGCGTGGTGGACAACGCCGCCGGCATCGAAGCCGGCAATGATCTGCAACTGCTCGCCGGAAAGGATATCCAGAACATCGGCGGCAGCCTCAAGGCCGGTGGTGACGCCAAGCTTGATGCCGGTGGCGACGTAGTCATCGCCTCTGCCGCCGAAGAACACGGCAGCATGCGTCAGGACAAGCGCCACTTCTGGAGCACCACCAGCACCACCCAGCATGGCAGCGATGTGCAGGTGGGTGGCGACCTGGCCGTGACTGCCGAGCAGGACATTGCCGTCGTGGCCAGCACGGTGAAGACGGGCGGCGACGTGCTGCTGGATGCTGGCCGCGACGTGACCATCGCCGCAGCGGCCAACGAGAGCAGCAGCGAGTACCGCTACAAGCGCAGTGGCAAGAGGGTCGACAAGGAGAACAGCAGCGTACGCCAGCAGGCGGCGGTGATCGAGGCGGGTGGGGATCTGGATGTTTCGGCTGGGCGTGATCTCAGCCTGGTTGCCAGCCAGCTCAGAGCCGCTAACGACATCGATCTCGATGCGGGGCAAGACGTCAATGTCCTGTCGGGCCGAGACGAAAGCGCTTCCTACTATTTCAAAAGCAAGAAAGGTTCTTTTGGACGTAGCAAGAGCGAACAGCGTGAAAGCTACGACAGCACCAACATCGCCTCGGTGGTCGAGGCGGGCAACGACCTGACGATCAACACCAGCAAGACCGCTGGAGGCGGCCTGAGCATCGATGGTGGTCGTGATGTCACGGTTATCGGCAGTCAGCTCAGCGCTGGTAACGATCTGCTGGTTGGCGCCACTGGCGATGTGGCGATCCTGTCCGGGGTTGAGGAGCATGGCGCCTACAGCAAGAAGACCAAGTCCGGTTTCCTTGGCATGTCGAAGAGCGGCAAGAGCCAGCTCAAGACCAGCGCAACCCAGGTCGCCAGCGAACTGGATGCCGGTAACGATGTGGTGATCGCGGCGGGTAACGATATTCGTCTGCGCGCCAGTACCACTGAGGCAGGTAATGATGTAGAGCTGCGCTCGGGGCTGATCAAGGACACCGGCGATATCAACCTGGTTTCGGCCAATGACACGGCTTACAGCCTGACGGAGCAGTACAGGAAGAAGACGGGGCTGTCGGTTTCTGGCGGTATGTTGTCTGTCTCTTCGGCCAAGAAGGCAGGGCAAGAAGCTCGTAGCAGTACCAGTGTCGGTAGCCATATCGCGGCTGAACGGGATGCCAGCCTGCTGGCCGAGCGTGACATCAACGTGATCGGCAGTTCGGTGAACGCTGGGCGTAACCTCTTGCTCGATGCTGGACGTGACGTCAACGTTGCTGCTGCTCAGAACCAACAGGGGAGTACCGCATGGGAGCGTGAGCGGCGAACTGGTATCGGCCTGGACAGCGACCGCAACGGTTTCACTGCTTTCGTCGGCAACGACGTACAGATAGAGAAGGGATTGAACACTCGTCAGACTGCTGCCGCCAGCAGTCTTGAGGCCGGCAACGACCTTGACGTGAGGGCGGGACGGGATGCCAACCTTTCGGGTTCCGACTTCTCAGCCGGGCGCGATATCAACGTGCTCGCTGAGCGCGACATCAACCTGGATGCAGCGACGGAGCGCTCCTTTCAAGAACAGCAGGAGCTGCATCAGCGTAACGGCCTGACCGTGAATGTCAGCCACAACTTCGGCAACACGGTGGACGCCATCAAGGGAGTTGGCCAGGGCGACAATCTCATCAGCCAAGTCTCTGGTGTTCTCAAGGCCGCTGACGCGGTAACGCAGTTCGTCTCCGGGCCAACCACGGCGAATCACCTTGGCACCACTCGCCAGCAGACCACGACGACCGATGGAGTTCTCGGTAATCGGCCGACGACTATGGATGCGGGTAGAGACGTCAACCTGCAGGCAGGTAATGACATCAATGCCAAGGGGAGCCAGATTCAGGCCGAGCGTGACATCACCATGTCCGGGCGCGACATCACTCTGGATGTTGCTCGTGGTCAGCAGACGAGCACCAGCGAACAAGTCATCAGCCAGAACGGCATCAATAGCGGCACGACTTTCAACAGCGCCAGAACCGGGGTTGGTGGCAGTCACGGCGTTCATCGTGAGGAAGGAACGCAGGGTACAGCACTGGCAACTCAACTCCAGGCAGGGCGTGATATCCACTTGGATGCCAGTCGGGATCTCGAACTGATCGGCACTCGTGCTGAAGCGGGGCGAGATATCAGCCTCGTCGCTGGAAACGACATTGACATTCGTGCCGCGCAGAACGATTCCGAACATGAGATGCGCCGCAAGAGCGGCGGTGGCGAAGTCGGGCTTGCTCTGGGTGGTCAGGACTTCATCGCTGTCTATGCCAGCGTCGACATCGGCAAGGGGCGTCTGGATCGTGAAGCAGGAAAACAGCAGGAAGCCTACCTCTATGCCGGCAAGCAACTGAGTTTCGAAAGCGGGCGTGACACCACGGTCGCCGGTGCTCGCCTGGAAGGTCAGGATGTTGTTGGCAAGGTCGGTCGCGACCTGCTGGTCTCCTCGGTGCCGGACACCGGCAAGGTTAGCGGAAAAGAGTTGGACGCAAGTTTGACTGTCAGCGTCGGTCTGTATGGCAGCGTCAGCGTCAGCGGCTCGGTCGGTGTAGGCAAAACCAACGGCTCCACCAACTGGGTGGAGAACCAGACGGGCATCGTCGCCCGTGATCGGCTCGACATTCGTACGGAAAACCACACTCAGCTCGACGGCGCCCTGCTGGTTTCGGACAGCGGCAATCTCAAACTGGACACCGGTACCCTGGGCTTTCGTGATATCGAGGGACATGACCGCGAGCATGCCTGGTACATCAATGCAGGCGGTACCTACAGTTGGGGCGGTGACGGTGGCTCTGGTGGGCAGCCGGCAGACGGTAATGCCGCCGCAACAGGTGCAGTGGTAGATCCCAGCCAGCAGAACAAGGACGGCTCGAACAACTGGAACCTGAGTGGCTATGACTATCGCAAGGAACGTGAGCAGATCGTGCGGGCCACGGTGGGCGAGGGCGAGATTGTCGTGCGCAGCGATGCAGACACCGGTCGTGACTCGACGGCGGGTCTGAACCGCGATGTCAGCAAGGCTTACGAGGTCACCAAGGACAAGGAAGAGCGGACGGATCTTTATGTCAGCAAGTCGTCGCTTGAGGCGGTATCGGATCCGGTCGTGACGCTGGAGCAGTGGAAGAATGCCCTGGCGAATTATGATGAAAGTGCGAAGGGCAATCTTGAGATGCTACAGCGACTCTATGCTGGTAGCGCTCAAGCGGCAGAGCATTTATGGAACTCCATCCAGGCGCAGCGCGTTGGAATAGACGACCTACCTGATGGTGTTCGGCAAGGGCTGGGTGACCAGGCTGCCTTGGCATTCGCCAAGAACCTGGCGTTGCATGGCCTGGATCCATCCGTCCTCGCTGAACTGGATCCGACCTCGTTGCAAGCGTTGGAGGCTCTTGGCGGTATTGCCCAGGACTTCGACGTGGCGTTCGCCCAGTGCCAGGCGGCGGGACAATGCGCGGTCGGTATCGTCACTGTAGGGCCACTCCAGGTTAACGGTAGCCCTGCGGATGGAGAAGTACCGGCGCTGCTGGTAACAGGCAAAGCGCGAACCTCTGGTGAAAAACTATTCCTCCAGGCCAACGATATTCGGGAGTATGTTGCGGGCCTGCCGACGGAACAGGCGGCACTGGTGATGCTGGGCGTCCAGGCACTGCTGGGGCCAGCGAAGGCTGCGATGGGCGTCGCGAGCGACCTTGCGATAAATTGGTTCTTTGGCGACAAGCTGGCGGAGATGCAGGAGCAGTTGGCGATCAATATTGCCAATCCGTTGGTTACACCGAGCAAGCCAGAGCTGGAGCAGAGCCACGAAGAGGGTAAGGCTGGCTATGAGGCCGGTGAGTCGCAGTACAATGGCGACGCCTACGTGCTGGGTGCTGATTTCCTGCTGTCGACAGTGATGGGGGGAATTGACCTTGGTTCGCTGGGCAAGAAGGTTGGTGGGAAGGCGGTTAGTGTTGCTCCGGATCCAAAAGCGACTGGCGAAGCTGTCACTCAGATCCCCGGCCGAGTACAGTCTCGGATAAATATTGCCAATGGTCGCACGGAAACCACTCCGCTCCGTGATACCGGCAAGCCAGTATCTGCGGGCTTTGATCATGTGCTGAAAGGTCATTTTGACGTAGAAGTCTCCAACTCCCGTTCGGTATTTACTATCAGCCCAAATGAGTTGAAGGGTGTTCTTCAGAGTAGTTCAGTCGTTAAATCACCAGTTACTGCGTTGCCAGATGGTCAGTTTGTAAGGACTGTTGATACAGGCAGGATCGTTGGCACTACTACGCTGAAAGATGGAGGTCTTCCTACTTCAGTGATAAAGGTATTTACCGATAGGGCTGGCAATTTGATAACTACCTTCCCAGTTAAGGCGGTGAACTGATGCGATCTCTTCCTGTGCATGTGTGGCGTGAGCTTCAGGTGGCTGTCATGCTGCTTAGTGAAAAATCATCACTAAGAGATGTTCTTGTGGTGATTCTTTCGTGGATTAGGGGTAATTATAAATATTTTACTGTTGAGCCGTTTTCGAGTTACGGGTTCGATGAATTTTCACATGTAAATGAATATTTAATGCCTGTTGATTATTCGTCATTTTCCCCTGGTGATATAGCTCACTTCAAAAAAGTAATTTTGGAGTATCAGGCTAAAGAGGTTGAGTCTATTGCGCGGTTTCTACGCGACACAATGGAGGCATTGATAACTGTCGAAGTTGATAAGCAATGCCCTAGGTGTGAGTCTGATGGGATGCGCGTTTTTATAGGTAGGTATAACGGGCTATTGGCTTATCAGTGTAACGTTTGTGGTCATTCCCATTACATAGATGGGTCTAAAGTAGAGGTTGGTGGTTTAGAGTTTGCGGACGAAGTGAGGTTGCGAAATATTGGCCTGATTTAATGTTCCAAAAGCAACTGCCTCAATTGGAGGGCAAGCAGCTTCTACATTGCCGAAGAATTTCGGCGAGTCAGTTCTAGGTCATAACACCCAGATCGGTGTGCGAAACAGTAAAACGGGTACGATTTCTGGTGCTCACAACAACGATGCATTCCTAGAGTCGGTTGAAATAACTGGTGCGAAGGTTTCCAACAAAGTCACAGATGCTCGTTTTCCCGGGGTTGTTGAGTACAGCTATCAGTTGCCTGGAACCAACACTAAGGGCGAATTGATGAGTGGGTATAAACCTGTGTCCATGAAAAAAACTTGCGACCCAAAAGTTCTGCCTGATAGTAAAGTGGCTGATATGTCTAGCCGCGCGGCAGTCTAGGCAGAGTCTGTATTCAAATCCAATTCGACCTTGAGAGAGGCTAGTGTCAAAGTTGATGGCTATTGCTTTCAGGTGACACGTAATAGCAAGACTGGCGAAGTAACAAACTCTTTCATCACTATGCAGCCGAGAGCAAACTGATGAATGGTTTGTCTTGGCTTGAAAAGCTCAAGGAGTCATTCGCCTCCACTGGTCTGGATTATGAAGATCTTTACGAGCTAATAGAGGCATCCATAGCGACGAAGCGTGCTAATTTCCCTGCGTTTATCTATGAGGCTTCGAGGGGGAATGGCTTCTCTGTGAGTGAAGGGCATTTCTATTCTCTTGATCAGGAGTAGGATGATCCTGAAGAATTCAATGAGGTCAGTTTCTTTTTGGGGGAGGTGGAGACCTCAAGTATTCCAGTGCTTGATTATGTTTTTTGATGAAAGTCGCAGCTGATGTTTACTCTGCTTTCTTTTCTGAGGAGAGAGACAGTGTTCTAAGTTCGGCTAGAAGATTGGAAGAACGTTATTCAAGGAAATCCCCGGTCTAGCCGGGGAGTAATCCGCTGCAAAGTCACTTTGCCCAAGCAAGTACGGCTGCTCTTTTGGTG
Organism: Ectopseudomonas oleovorans; assembly: GCA_045291465.1. GTDB lineage: Bacteria > Pseudomonadota > Gammaproteobacteria > Pseudomonadales > Pseudomonadaceae > Aquipseudomonas > Aquipseudomonas oleovorans_B. Next base: position 2,610,294 of record CP152345.1, read on the forward strand.
GTCGGAGCGGTGCTCTTAGTCGCCGCTACCAACCCTGAGTCTATGGATAATATGGCTCAGCTAGGTAATACCATTATGGAATCCGTTGGCCAAGCAGGAGTGGCCGCGTCCGAACAGATTAAGGTCTCTGCCGAAATATGGTGGATTCTGGTGGGCTCCGGAACCGTGTTCCCCATCCATCAGCTTGATCCTAAGTATGGATCATTGGTCAATCCTGTCGTTGATGTGAACGTGCAAAACCCGGCGAGTGGCGGTTATGCTGAGGGTGGCAGGATCATCACCACCCCGCATACGGGGGAGCCAGCAAGTAGGGTGGATAACGCTCTGTTTATCCACCGCTCTTTAAAATCACCACACAATTTACCGTCGGATCGACATCACGATTGAAAGACCGGGATGGTGATCTGCTCTTCATCTCTCCCACACCCGCCTCAACCTGGCGGCTGGAAACGACCTCGATATTCGTGCGGCGCAGAACGATGCCGAGCACGAAATGCGGCGCAAGAGCGGCGGTGGTGAGGTCGGGGTTGCTCTGGGCGGTCAGGACTTCATCTCTGTCTATGCCAGCGTCGACATCGGCAAGGGCCGTCTGGATCGTGAAGCAGGAAAACAGCAGGAAGCCTACCTCTATGCCGGCAAGCAACTGAGTTTCGAAAGCGGGCGTGACACCACGGTCGCCGGTGCTCGCCTGGAAGGTCAGGATGTTGTTGGCAAGGTCGGTCGCGACCTGCTGGTCTCCTCGGTGCCGGACACCGGCAAGGTTAGCGGAAAAGAGTTGGACGCAAGTTTGACTGTCAGCGTCGGTCTGTATGGCAGCGTCAGCGTCAGCGGCTCGGTCGGTGTAGGCAAAACCAACGGCTCCACCAACTGGGTGGAGAACCAGACAGGCATCGTCGCCCGTGATCGGCTCGACATTCGTACGGAAAACCACACTCAGCTCGACGGCGCCCTGCTGGTTTCGGACAGCGGCAATCTCAAGCTGGACACCGGTACCCTGGGCTTTCGTGATATCGAGGGACATGACCGCGAGCATGCCTGGTACATCAATGCAGGCGGTACCTACAGTTGGGGCGGTGACGGTGGCTCTGGTGGGCAGCCGGCAGACGGTAATGCCGCCGCAACAGGTGCAGTGGTAGATCCCAGCCAGCAGAACAAGGACGGCTCGAACAACTGGAACCTGAGTGGCTATGACTATCGCAAGGAACGTGAGCAGATCGTGCGGGCCACGGTGGGCGAGGGCGAGATTGTCGTGCGCAGCGATGCAGACACCGGTCGTGACTCGACGGCGGGTCTGAACCGCGATGTCAGCAAGGCTTACGAGGTCACCAAGGACAAGGAAGAGCGGACGGATCTTTATGTCAGCAAGTCGTCGCTTGAGGCGGTGTCGGATCCGGTCGTGACGTTGGAGCAGTGGAAGAATGCCCTGGCGAATTATGATGAAAGTGCGAAGGGCAATCTTGAGATGCTACAGCGACTCTATGCTGGGAGCGCTCAAGCGGCAGAGCATTTATGGAACTCCATCCAGGCGCAGCGCGTTGGAATAGACGACCTACCTGATGGTGTTCGGCAAGGGCTGGGTGACCAGGCTGCCTTGGCATTCGCCAAGAACCTGGCGTTGCATGGCCTGGATCCATCCGTCCTCGCTGAACTGGATCCGACCTCGTTGCAAGCGTTGGAGGCTCTTGGCGGTATTGCCCAGGACTTCGACGTGGCGTTCGCCCAGTGCCAGGCGGCGGGACAATGCGCGGTCGGTATCGTCACGATAGGGCCACTCCAGGTTAACGGTAGCCCTGCGGATGGAGAAGTACCGGCGCTGCTGGTAACAGGCAAAGCGCGAACCTCTGGTGAAAAACTATTCCTCCAGGCCAACGATATTCGGGAGTATGTTGCGGGCCTGCCGACGGAACAGGCGGCACTGGTGATGCTGGGCGTCCAGGCACTGCTGGGGCCAGCGAAGGCTGCGATGGGCGTCGCGAGCGACCTTGCGATAAATTGGTTCTTTGGCGACAAGCTGGCGGAGATGCAGGAGCAGTTGGCGATCAATATTGCCAATCCGTTGGTTACACCGAGCAAGCCAGAGCTGGAGCAGAGCCACGAAGAGGGTAAGGCTGGCTATGAGGCCGGTGAGTCGCAGTACAATGGCGACGCCTACGTGCTGGGTGCTGATTTCTTGCTGTCGACAGTGATGGGGGGAATTGACCTTGGTTCGCTGGGCAAGAAGGTTGGTGGGAAGGCGGTTAGTGTTGCTCCGGGTGGGCAGGATGCGAAAGGAACTGGCCAAGCTCTGCGCGAAGTAGAAGTTAGCTCTGGTGGCAAGGGCTCATGGACGAAGGAACTCAATAAACCAGAGCCGAACACTATTTATAAGGTGGACGGAAATAAGACCTATCAAACAGATAGTCTTGGGCGTGTTGAGAAAGTTGAGTCCAATCTCTCGCTGACTAAGAATGATCGAAATACTTATCAGCAGTGCGTGGCTGGCAAATGTGGTATTGATGGTGATGAGGGTGGTCACTTGATTGCCAGTATATTTAATGGGCCTGGCGAACGTCTAAACTTGCTGCCTATGAATGGGAATCTCAATAAGGGCGCTTGGAAGACGATGGAGAATCAATGGGCGTCTGCGCTTAAAGAAGGAAAGTCGGTGGGTGTAAAAATTGAACCGGTGTACACAGGCGGGTCTGTAAGACCTGAGAAATTTACTGTGACATATCAGATAGGTTCGGAACGCCCAATAAGAGAAACTTTTGCCAATTCTCCGGGTGGGATATGAGTGTGGATGATGAGATTTATCAAGGCATTGGTGAGGTTTTGGTTGCGATCTCTCCTGATGATGCCGAAGTGGTACTGGTAGAGGCCGAACTTTCTCCAGAGGGGGATCACTGTAAGTTGTTATTTGATTATGTTAGTCCCTCTGGAGCTAAGCAGTGGTTTTTGCCAAGTAGTGCGAAAGTGGATAGTGATTTGCTGGATCTTTTTGTTCGGCTTAGAAGTTTCTTCGAGTCAAATGGGCTTTATGCGGAAGGTAAGCCATGGAAAGGCTGCATTGTCGAGCTCTGCCTGCGCAGCATGAAGATAAAAATCGACTTTAAGTATGAATAACTAACCTGGATTTCTGTCCCGCTTGAATAAAAATATCCCCGGCACTGCCGGGGATATTTATTTCACTCCGCCGTAATCACCAAACAGCCCTGCATCACTCTGATGCGTATCCGCTCGTTGACCTCGAACCCGGCCCGTTGCAGCCAGTAGCCGCGTAGCTTGATGCCGGGGATGATCCTATCGCCGACGTGGAGTTGTTCCCCGAGCGGCGGATAGCAAGTAGGGTGGATAACGCTCTGTTTATCCACCGCTCTTTAAAATCACCACACAATTTACCGTCGGATCGACATCACGATTGAAAGACCGGGATGGTGATCTGCTCTTCATCTCTCCCACACCCGCCTCAACCTGGCGGCTGGAAACGACCTCGATATTCGTGCGGCGCAGAACGATGCCGAGCACGAAATGCGGCGCAAGAGCGGCGGTGGTGAGGTCGGGGTTGCTCTGGGTGGCCAGGACTTCATCGCTGTCTATGCCAGCGTCGACATCGGCAAGGGGCATCTGGATCGCGAAGCCGGCAAACAGCAGGACGCCCAGCTCCAGGCGGGGCAGCAACTGCGCTTCGAGAGCGGCCGCGACACCACGGTGGCCGGCGCCCGCCTCGATGGGCAAGAGGTCGTTGGCAAGGTGGGCCGCGACCTGTTGGTCTCCTCGGTGCCAGACACCTGCAAGGCTCGCGAGCAGCTCGTACAGGCGACCGTGGGCGCAGGCGAGATCATCGTCCGCAGCGACACTGAAACCGGGCATGACTCGGTGGCTGGGCTGAACCGCGATGCCAGCAAGGCTTATGAGATCACCCAGGACAAGGAAAAACGTACCGACCTCTATGTCAGCAAGTAGGGTGGATAACGCTCTGCTCATCCACCGCTCTTTAAAAGCACAACCGAATGCCTCAGCAGGCCACTATTGATCCTTGATGGTGCTCTTGCCGTTATTCAAATTGTTCATTTGGGACGGTGGTCATTTCGCCCTGGCGCCAGGTTAAAAGGTGGGTGGAGTAATTAAATGAGCAGGGTGATAGTTGAGTTTAAGGTGGGTGAGGAATCTCAGGCTTCTAGGTTTATTGCGCTGCATTGCATAGGCTTGTTGGTTTCGTTTCGCGATAACTATATTCCATTTGGTGATGTGGAATGTTTTTTCTTTCCTCGAATGGTTCGAAATTTGCAAGAGCAAGGGTTGGACGCAAGATTGGTGGAGTTGGTTTGCTTGGGGTGTGATGTTGTGGAGTTGAAGGTGGTTACTAGCGCTGGTGTTGTGACTTGGAGGCCGTAATGTCGGTAAGTTATTATTTGGTCTGTATGCATTGTAAAAGTGGAGTTCTTCTCGGGAAAGCAACTCCGGTGGAATACTCGGGTGCTGACTGTTTCGGATTCTCTCAGTTGCAGGGGGCGGATAACTGTCGTGATTTGCAGCAGTTTCTAGTAGCGCATAGGCTGCATGAACTAAGAGTTCTTCCGGGAAATGTTGAAAAATTCGCATCTGATATAGGGGTTCCCCATAGTTTTCCAGGTAATGACGATGATGGAATTAAGGAGCGGCAGGCTCTGGCAGAAATGACCAGAAAACCTCCGAGTCCGAGCCTTGACCTTGAACAATTAGATCAAGTAGTAGTAGAGAAGTTGAGGTGGTTCTAAAAATGGGAAAAGGGGACACCCATTAGCCGGCCAGGGAAAAAGGGGACGGAAAAAGGGGACAGATTTATTTTCCGCCTATCGCCGGGTTGGGGCAACTGATGAAGGCACTGGCAGCACGTGCGACCCGTTATCGGAACCGTTTGGAGGGGCGAACCGGTACTCTCTGGGAAAGTCGCTACAAGTCCAGTGTGGTTGAGTCAGACGCCTACTTGCTTGCCTGCTGTCGTTATATCGAGTTGAACCCTGTTCGAGCCCGTATGGTTGTTGAGGCGGGTGACTATCTCTGGTCGAGTTACCGGATGCGTGTCACGGATCAAGCAAGTAGGGTGGATAACGCTCTGCTTATCCACCGCTCTTTAAAAGCACAACCGAATGCCTCAGCAGGCCATTATTGATCCTTGATGGTGCTCTTGCCGTTATTCAAATTGTTCATTTGGGACAGTGATCATTTCGCCCTGGCGCCAGGTCAAAAGGTGGGTGGAGTAATTAAATGAGCAGGGTGATAGTTGAGTTTAAGGTGGGTGAGGAATCTCTGGCTTCTAGGTTTATTGCGCTGCATTGCATAGGCTTGTTGGTTTCGTTTCGCGATAACTATATTTCATTTGGTGATGTGGAAGGTTTTTTCTTGTCTCGAATGGTTCGAAAATTGCCAGAGCAAGGGTTGGACGCAAGATTGGTGGAGTTGGTTTGCTTGGGGTGTGAGTTGGAAGATGTGAATAGTCTGGTTCCCGATAAGTTAAAGAGTAATGTCGATTTGATTTTGGGAGGTTTTCTAGAGTATTTGCTCAAGTCTTCAAGTTTCGATTCTGCTGATGTGGATGTCACATCAAAGATTTGAGTTTAAATGTTTGGGGGCTGGCCACTGTTGGCGCTTCGCAAATCGACGGCCCGGATATGGGCGAGAGCCTTCAGAAATTGCTCACGCTAGTCGCCCAACAGTGTGTTGGTAGGCGACCGGGACGAATTGAGCCACGAGCCCTCAGGCGAAGGCCGAAACCTTATCCATTGCTGACCCGAAAACGCCAGTCTGAACGCACCAAAATCAGGGGAAGCGGTCATCCAAGGCGGGCTAAGTAAGTGCCATTCGGGACAGGTTTATTTTTCGGTTATTGTCCGATAAATAAAACTGTACACTTTTCCCGGTTCCCTTTTCCTCAGCGAATAGCTATGACGGTTGGTGATAACGGCTTTGTTGTTGGTGCGAATCCAAGGGGAGCGTCAAGTGAAATATATAAGATTAATGGCGGACTATCAGTGTTATCCAATTTGGAATATGTCCCCGGGCGAGTATGGGGATATGGCTCCTTGCGAGCTTCCTATTTCTAAAGAGCTTCAGAAGCGTCTATTAAAATGGGCCAGTATTTATGATGAAACACTGGACTCTGATTATCCGCCAAACTCTGGGTTTAAGAGTGATAAATTGGAGTCTGAGTTTAGGAGGGAAGGCGAGCGATTGCTTATAAGTCTGAGGGAGGAGCTGGGGGCAGAATTTTCTGTATCTCTTAAGTTATAGTTGGTACAAGTGGAGTCTGAAAAGGGGGGCGGACTGAAAAGGAAAAAAGGGAACAGATTTATTTTCCTCCTGATCGGCTAAGCTGAAGGTCTCAATGGACGGAGGTCGCTATGCCAAGGATGGGGCGTATTGTGTTGCCGAACTACCCACATCATGTGGTGCAGCGAGGGCATAACCGGCAGGTGGTGTTTGCCGCTGAGCAGGATTATCAGCGTTATATTTCTGATCTGCGTGAGCTGAAAGATGTCTTCGGGAAAAAGGGGACAGATTTATTTTCTGGCTGACGTGGTTGCTCCATAAATAAATCTGTCCCCTTTTTTTGCTTGTCCCCTTTTTGGGGGCCCTTTTTTGCAGGAGCTGGTCGCCGAGGCCATCGGGGCCGTGGCAGGCAACCGACAGCTCGGGGATTTCGCCCGGTCTGTTTCGCCAGTATCAGAACCGCTGATCCGGCACGAGGGCAGGTGCAGCCCGCCACCTCCGATCTGGGGGCACTCGCCCTGTATTCCTCTCCTGACGAAAGCGGCGCCCGAAGGCGCCGTTTTCGTTGACCGTGAGCGCTGCTCAATGGGCCCAGATCATGCCCACCAGCAGGTAGCAGACCAGCGTCACCAGCACCACGCCGAACAGGTTGAGGGCAAAACCTGCCTTGATCATCGACTGTATCTTCATGTGCCCGGTGCCGAACACGATGGCGTTGGGTGGTGTTGCGACCGGCATCATGAAGGCGCAGCTGGCCGCGATGGCCGCTGGAATCGCCAGCAGCTCGGCCGGCATACCCTGGGAGACCGCCAGCGCACCCAACAGCGGCAGGAAGGCGGCGGCGGTTGCCGTGTTGGAGGTGATCTCGGTGAGGAAGATGATCACCAGCACCACCACGCCGATCATCGCGATCACCGGCAGGGCGCCCAACGCACCGAGGCTTTGCGCGATCCACTCGGCCAGGCCGGTGCTGCGGATCACTCCGGCCAGCGACAGGCCACCACCGAACAGCAGCAGCACGCCCCAGGGCAGCTTGCTGGCGCTTTCCCAGTTCATCAGGAACACACGCTGCCTGGCATCCACCGGGATGATGAACAGCGCCAGTGCCGCTGCGATGGCAATGCTGGTGTCGTTGACGCCCGAGACCCAGCCGGCGATGAGTGGCTGGAATACCCAGGCCAGTGCCGTGGCCACGAACACCAGCGCCACCAGCTTCTCTCCACGGCTCAGCGGGCCGAGTTCGGCCAGCTCGCTGCGGATCAGCTGTGTGCTGTCGTGCCCGGCCAGGTCGAAACCGCCTCGCGTCAGCCACCACCAGGTGAAGGCCAGCATCATCACGGCCACCGGCACGCCAAGCAGCATCCATTGGCCGAAGCCGATCTGTACGTCGTAGTTGTCAGCGAGGAAGGCGGCCAACAGGGCGTTTGGCGGGGTGCCGATCAGCGTGGCGATACCGCCGATGCTGGCCGCGTAGGCGATCGCCAGCAGCAGAGCGGTAGCGAAGCGCTCACCATCGGCTTCGCCGGTTTTCTTTTCACCGGTGAGCATGCCGATCACCGAAAGACCGATGGGCAGCATCATGATGGTGGTGGCGGTGTTGCTCACCCACATGCTGAGAAAGGCCGTGGCGATCATGAACCCGGCGATCTGCCGGCTCGGCTTGCTGCCCATGGCCAGCAGCGTCATCAGGGCAATGCGCTTGTGCAGGTTCCAGCGCTCCATGGCCAGGCCCAGTACGAAACCACCGAGAAACAGATAGATGGTCGGGTTGGCGTAGGGCGCGGTGGCGGCGTTGAGGCTGTCGATGCCCAGTGCCGGGATCAACAGGATCGGCAGCAGCGAGGTGGCCGGAATCGGGATCGCTTCGGTCGACCACCAGGTGGCCATCAGCAGGGCCAGGCCGATGGTAGCCCAGGCTGTACTGGAAAGACCGCTGGGCGGCTCGGTGACCAGGCAGACGAGCAGTAGCAATGGGCCCAGAATCAGGCCAATCCAGGCTGCCTTGGCAGGTGCCGTGGATTCATGGGTTGTAACGGCCATGGCGTGCTTCCTTCAGCTAAAAAGGCGGGCTTTATAGACCAGGGGGCGACTTTATGACCATGCGCTGGCCGATCGGTTTTGCTTCAGTCTGTTTCAGGTGCGCCTTGCGCTGGCGATGACACGGCAGCCTGCCTGCTGAACAGCGGCCCACCACAGCGACTGCAGAATGCCGCGCTGTGTTCGTGGCGGTTCTTTCGGCAGTGCGGGCAGTCGTGCTCCATCAACCCATCCTGGCGCATGGCATTGGCCAGCTCGGCGGTGAAGATGCCGGTCGGTACGGCGATGATCGAATAGCCGGTGATCATTACCAGTGTGGCCAGCATCTGGCCTATGGGTGTTTGCGGCGTGATGTCGCCGAAGCCCACGGTGGTCAGTGTCACCACCGCCCAGTAGATGCTGGTCGGAATGCTGGTGAAGCCGTTGGCCGGGCCTTCGATGACGTACATCAGCGCACCATAGACCGTGACCAGAGTCGAGACGCTGACCAGAAACACCACGATCTTCTGCTTGCTCCCGCGCAGCGCCACCAGCAGGAAGTTGGCCTGGGTCAGGTACTGGCGCAGCTTGAGCACGCGGAAGATACGAATCATGCGAATTACCCGGACAATCATCAGGTACTGCGCATCGGCGAATATCAGCGCCAGGATCGCCGGCAGCACCGCCAGCAAGTCGACCAGGCCGAAGAAGCTGAAGGCATAGCGCATCGGCTTGGGTGAGCTGTACAGACGCAGGCCATACTCGATGGCGAACAGGGCGGTGAAGAACCACTCCAGCGTGCCGAATACGCCCGCGTACTGATTGTGAAAGCGTTCGATGCTGTCGAGCATCACCACCACCAGGCTGGCGAGAATGGCTACCAGCAGCCAGTTGTCGAAGCGCTGTGCTGCCGGTGTACTGGTTTCGAAGATGATGATGTAAAGGCGCTGGCGCCAGCTCTGCCGGTTTTCCATGGCACGTTCCAAATCAGGCGAAATGCCACAGCCTAGGCAGGAAGGCGGAGCGAGGGCAAGGCCGTGACCGTGCTTGCCGCTCGCGTCTTACTCGCCTTCCAGCGACGACTCCTCTCGCGGGTCACCGAGCACGAAGGTTTCGCCGGTGACCGCCGTCAGCCAGCCCGTGCCCATGTTGCGCAGCAGCCATTGCCATTGGCCGTAGCGGCTGGTCAGCGTGCCGGTGGCGTAGCAGGGGCCGTAGAGGTACCAGTCGTGCTCCTGGCGGTTGGTGATGACGATGGCGTGGCGCAGGAAATCGGCGACTTCCTCCGCGCTCACGCTGTAGTCCTTGCAGCTGTCAACGGCCGTGTTGGGGCCCTGGCCGATCTCGAGGACTTCGATCCGCTCCACTGGCCCGATCACCGTCATCAGGTCAGCGGCCAGCAGCGGTGCGGCCATCAGTTGCAGGCTCAGGCCCAGAATCCATCCTTTCATTCGTGCGTCATCCGTTGGCAACCTTCAGGCGGTCGCCGCGACTATAGCGGGCAGCGGCCGCCTTCGGTATGACCGGTTTCAAGGATGCGTGGTTTGTTCAAGCACGAGGAGGGCACCTGGCAGCAGGCTGTGTGCTCCGATCCTCAAGGAGAACACCATGCCTCATGTCCTGCTTCGTTATCTCTATGCTCCGTGTTTCAGCGCCGGTCTGACCGCGCTGGCGATCTGCCTGATTGGCTACTGGCACCTGGGCCTGTGGTGCCTGCCGGCTCTGCTGCTGCTGGCCATCGGCCTGTCCGCGCTGGTCGAGGCGCAGGTGCCTTATCGGCCCGAATGGAACCAGTCGCGCCAGGATGCCTGGCGCGACCGCTGGCATGCACTGGTCAACGAAACGCTGAACGGTCTCGGCGTGCTGAGTATCCCGTTGCTGGCGACGCTGCTGCCTACCCGTGAACTCTGGCCCCATGCCTGGCCGTTCTGGTTGCAGGTGCTGATGGCGATCGTGGTCGCCGATCTTGGCATCACCCTGATGCACTGGCTCAGCCACCGCAGCGCCTGGCTCTGGCGCCTGCACGCCGTGCATCACTCGGTGCGACGCATGTATGGCCTCAACGGCCTGATGAAGCATCCGCTGCATCTGGGGCTTGAAGCGCTGGCGGGCACACTGCCGCTGGTACTGCTGGGCATGCCGGTGGATATCGCGGGCGTTCTGGCATTCGCCATCGGCGTGCAGTTGCTGCTGCAGCACAGCAATGTCGACATGCGTATCGATCCGTTGCGTCACCTGTTCGCCTGGGCGCCGGTGCACCGTTTCCACCACCTGCGTTATGGCCGCGCGGGGGATGTGAACTTCGCGCTGTTCTTCAGCTTCTGGGATCGTCTGCTGGGCACGGCCTTTCACTCCAACTACCGGGTGGCCGGTGAGGATCTGGGCATCGGCAGTCAGCCGGACTACCCGGACGATTATCTGGCACAGTTGGCCGAGCCCTTCGTCGAGCGTGCCGGGCACGTCGCTGCTCCCGTTCTGCCGGTCGGGTTGCGCCGCTCAGTCGACCAGCTGTAGTTGCAGGTTGTGCAGCGCACGCGCCTGGATACCGAACATGCTGCGCACCGTGCGGGAGAAGTGCGCCGAGTCGGCGAAGTTCGCCGCATGGGCCGCGTCGGTGAGGTTGCTGCCACGCAGCACCATGGCCAGCGCCAGGCGCAGGCACCGCCAGAGCACCAGCCTGCGGATGGAAAGGCCGACCTGGTCACCGAACAGGCGCTCCAGTTGGCTGAGCGACAGGCGAACCTGGCTCGCCAGGTCGAGGGCGTCGATCTTCTCCAGCAATAGTGCGTCGATGCCGAGCAGCGCCTGTTCAACCCGGCGATCCAGTGCTGGCCTCGGCCAGTGCTGCAATTGCTCGATGAGTGCCTGTGGTTCTGCCAGGGCTTCGGCTTGCCAGTTCTGTAGCTGCTCCAGGCGGAACGACAGGGGTTCGGTGTACAGCGCCAGCATCGGCTGGCCTGACTCGATGAAGGCATGCGGCTGCATCGAGGGTACGAGCACACGCCGGCCCTGTAGCGGTGCGCCATTGACCATCAGGTGCAGTTCGCCATCCTGGGCCTGCATCCACTGGTGGGCGTAATGGGCGTGCACCCGGGTATCGCCCGCGCAGCCGTCGAGCAGGCAATAATCCCTGGCCAGCCACAGACGTCCTTGCCAGCCCGTGTTCATGCGGTTTGTCCCGCAAGGGCGGCGAGGTCGGTGAGGGTCATGTTCATGCGGGTCATGCCGGAATGATTCGACCCGGATCATACCCGCTGGGCCGGCGCGCATGGGATTTCAACCCGACGACGCGAGCCCGTGCAGGGCTCGCGTCGTATGCAACTGCCCGCTTCAGGCGCCGATCACACCGCCGTCATCGCGGGTGATGGTCACCACGGTCGAGCGCGGATGCACGCCAGGCTGGTGGTCGGGGAAGGACGAGCCGCCCGCTTCGCCGGGGTGCTGGATGCCGATGAACATCGTGCGGTAGTCCGGCGAGAAGGCCAGGCCGGTGACTTCGCAGCCCACCGGGCCGACCATGAAGCGGCGGATTTCGCCGCTTTGCGGATCGGCGCAGAGCATCTGATTGTTGCCCATGCCGGCGTAGTCGCCCTCGTTGCTGTACTTGCCGTCGGTCTGGATCCACAACCGGCCGCCACCGTCGAAACCGACGCCGTCCGGGCTGTTGAACATGTTGTCGGCGTTGATCGTGCGGCTGCCGGCCTCGGGTTTGCCGGCATGCACCACCGGGTTGCCGGCGACCACGAACAGATCCCAGGCGAAGGTCTCGGCCGCGGCGTCATCGGCCGCTTCGCGCCAGCGCAGAATCTGCCCGTACAGGTTGTTGGCGCGTGGGTTGGGGCCGCCGACCGGCTGGCCATCCTCGCCGCGCTTGCTGTTGTTGGTCAGGGTGCAATAGACCTGGCCATCCTGCGGGCTGACGGTGATCCACTCGGGGCGATCCATGCGCGTCGCGCCGACCTGGGTGCCGGCCTGGCGTGCGCGAATCACCACCTCGGCCTGGTTGGCGAAGCCGTTCTCGGCCGTCAGGCCGTTCTTGCCGGCGCTGAGTTCGATCCAGCGGCCCTGGCCGCGCGGCTGGTCGGCGTCGCCATCACCTGCATCGAACTGCGCCACGTACAGGGTGCCGTGGTCGAGGATATGCCGGTTGGCCTTGGCATCGTGGCGATCCAGGCGGTCGCGGGTGATGAACTTGTAGATGAATTCGCCACGCTCGTCGTCGCCCATGTACACCACCACGCGGCCGTCACGGCTGGTGGTCAGTGCGGCGTTCTCGTGCTTGAAACGGCCCAGGGCGGTGCGCTTGATCGGCTTGGATTCGGGGTCGAACGGGTCGATTTCGACGATCCAGCCGTGGCGGTGCAACTCGTTCGGGGTCTGGGCCAGGTCGAAGCGCGGGTCGAAGCGGTGCCACTGGTTGTCGACGCTGGCGTGCACGACGCTGAAGCGCTTCTGGTCGGGGCTGAACTGCTGGTTGGCGTCGCTGCTGCCGAAGCAGTCGCTGAAGTTCTCTTCGCAGGTCAGGTAGGTGCCCCACGGGGTCTGGCCACTGGAGCAGTTCTGGAAGGTGCCGAGCACTTCGATGCCGGCCGGGTCGGCGTGGGTCTTGAGCAGGTCATGGCCACGTGCCGGGCCACTGACTTCGATGGGCAGGTTGCCGTGGATGCGGCGGTTGTACGGCGAGCCCTGGACGAAGACCCAGGCGCCGTCGTGGCGGCGCACCTCGATCACCGTCACGCCTTCGGCGTTCTGCGCCTTGCGTACGTCCTCGGCGGATTTCGGCAGTTCGCCGTGCGGCAGCAGGTAGCGGTAGTTGACGTACTCGTTGTTGATCGCCAGCAGGGCGCGATCCGAGTCGCCAGGCCAGGGGAAGAAGCTCATGCCATCGGTGTTGTCGCCGAATTGCAGCAGTTGCTCGGCCGCGCTGTTGCTGCCGTCGCCCTTGAAGGCCGGGCCGCCGGCGTGCAGCGGCTGGCCCCAACTGATCAATGTGCTGAACGAGTAGCCGGGCGGCAGGGTGATGGTGTCGGCGCTGGAAGCCGCGATATTGGTAAAGCCCATCAGCGGGCTGGCGTTGCTGGGCGCGATCGCCTCGGCCAGCGCGCTGCGGCCCAGCAGGCTGCCGCCGAGAAACAGCGCAGCACCGGTCAGGGCGCCCGCACCGATGAAGCGACGGCGCGAAAGGGTCAGGCGTTCGAGGTCGGTCAATTGCTCGTCATGCATTGGGTAGCTCCTGCTTTTGATGCGCAGGGACGCTAGGCCACTGGGATGACAGTCGAATGACGATCGTGTGACGGATTCAGTTCGTTGGTGTGCTGTCGCGCACGGCGCGCTGCCAACTGTGAGCGCCAGCGCGGATCAGCCAGCAGGCGAGGATGAAGGGCATGGTCAGGGCGGGCAGGCCCAGTGCGCTGAAGCCCGGTTGCAGCAGGAGTGCGAGCAGGATGCCGATGGCGGGGAGCAGCGGGCAGCGGTGGTTTTGTGCCAGGGCGATGGCGGCCAGGGTGGCGTTGTAGCCGTAGAGGCCGGCCAGGGCGCTGTCACTGGGCCAGCCGTGGAACAGCGCCAGGGTAAAGCCGCTGCTGGAGCCGAGGACGGCCCACAGGGCGGCACGCCAGTTGCTCGACAACAGGCCGAGCAGCAGGCACAGGCCGGCCAGGGGGAGTCGAGAAAGATGACCTGACCCAGGCCGCGCAGCACGCCAAGTATCGGTTGCAGGACGCTCAGCTCCGGCGTGGCAGGCACGCCGACCGGCGTTGCGAGTGACAGTTGCAGCTGGGCGATCAGTGCCAGCAGCAGCCAGCCGAGCAATACGAAGGGAAAGGTGAAGGCGGGCAGCCAGCCCTGTTTGCGCATACGTCGCATCCAGGGTGCGAGCAACAGGCTGGACAGGGCGGCGCTGGCGATGATCAGCGCGGGCAGCAGGGGTGTCCATGGCAGTTTCAGGCTGAGCAGCAGGCCGAGCAGGATGCCGTTGTAGCCGTACAGGCCGATGGCGATATCGGCAGGCGGGTAGCCGCGGCGTTGTGCGAGCAGCATCGCGGTCAGGCCGCCGAGCAGAGCGCCGGGCAGAAGGTCAGGGGCGCCGATGAGGATGGCGATCAGCACCAGCAGGCCGCAGCCGGGGTGTTGTTGCAGAAATATCTGGGCGAAGCCGGCGAGCAGGGCGCGCAGGCTTTGCAGGGCGGGGTGGGATGTGGGGCGTGGAGGCATGATGTGTGTGCCAGGAGAGTCCTCTCACCAGCCCCCTCTGCCATAAATGGCAGAGGGGAACCGTCCGTGTCGCTTGAAGGATTCGCGATGTTGGGTGCGCCGCGCGCACCACAACCTCCTGCGTCCGGAAGGTGCGCATGGCGCACCCTGCGGCGTTCAGTGCAGCGTTTCGATCCTCAGACTGTTGGTGCTGCCAGGTTGGCCGAAGGGTTCGCCAGCGGTGATCACCACGGTTTCGCCGCGCTTGGCCATGCCCTGGGCCTGGGCGATTTCCAGCGCGGTGCTGGTGACTTCCTCTACCTTGCGCAAGCGCTCGTTGACCACCGAGTAGATGCCCCAGGTCACGGTCAGGCGGCGGGCGGTGGCCAGGCTCGGGGTCAGGCTGAGGATCGGCGCCATGGGGCGTTCGCGCGAAGCGCGCAGGCTGCTGGCACCGGACTCGCTGTAGTTGACCAGGGCAGCCACCGACAGGATCGCGCTGATGCGGCGAATGGCACAGCTGATGGCGTCGCTGGCGGTGGCTTCGGCCTGCGGGCGACCGACGTCGAGCTGGGTCTGGTAGTCCGGGCCGCTCTCCACCTGGCGGATGATCTTGCTCATCATCTGCACGGTTTCCAGCGGGTAGTCGCCGGAGGCGGTCTCCGCCGACAGCATCACCGCATCGGCACCTTCGGCCACGGCGTTGGCCACGTCGGTGACTTCGGCACGGGTCGGTGCCGGGGAGAAACGCATGGATTCGAGCATCTGTGTGGCCACCACCACCGGCCTGCCGAGCTGGCGGCAGGTGCGTACGATGTCCTTCTGGATGCGCGGCACGTTTTCGGCCGGCACTTCCACGCCCAGGTCGCCGCGCGCCACCATGATGGCGTCGCACAGTTTGGCGATCTCTTCGAGGTGGGTCACCGCCGAAGGTTTCTCGATCTTGGCCATGAGGAAGGCCTTGCCGCCGATCAGCTCGCGGGCTTCGACGATGTCTTCGGGGCGTTGCACGAACGACAGCGCCACCCAGTCCACGCCCAGCTCCAGGCCGAAGCTCAGGTCGCGACGATCCTTCTCGGTCAGCGGCGACAGTTGCAGCACGGCCTCGGGCACGTTGACGCCCTTGCGATCGGACAGCTCGCCGCCGGCGACCACCTCCGTGATCACCGCATCGGCCTGTTTGCCGGTCACCTTCAGGCGCAGGCGACCGTCGTCCAGCAGCAGGCTCATACCCGGTTGCAGGGCTTCGATGATCTCCGGGTGAGGCAGGTTGACCCGGCTGGCGTCGCCGGGCGTGGCGTCCAGATCCAGGCGCAGGCTCTGGCCGTTGACCAACTGCACCTTGCCGTCGGCGAAGCGGCCGACGCGCAGCTTGGGCCCTGCAGATCCATGAGAATGCCGATGGGCTGGTTCAGCTCGCGCTCCACCTGGCGCACCCACTGATAGCGCTGGGCATGGTCGGCGTGTTCGCCGTGGCTGAAGTTGAGACGAAACAGGTTGACCCCGGCCTCCACCAGTTGGCGGATGTGCGCGGCATCGCGGATCGCCGGCCCGAGGGTGGCGAGGATCTTCACTTTCTTGTCGGCGTTCATTGGGCAGCCTTGGTCATGTGTTTTTGTCGATGGCGTTGCGGCGTAGGGCGGGTACAACCCGCCACCGGCGCTCTGGCGGGTTGCACCCGCCCTACAGGGAGGCGCCCAGCGGTTCTTCACCTGCAGTTTCCGATGTTCCCAGGATCACAATGGCGCGGAAATCGTTGACGTTGGTGCATGTCGGGCCGGTGACGATCAGTTCGTCGAGCGTGGCGAAGTAGCCATAGCCGTTGTTGTCGTCCAGTTCGTCGCGGGCACTGAGGCCCTTGATGGCGGCACGGGCGTAGCTGTAAGGCGTCATGATGGCGCCGGCGTTGTCTTCGGAACCGTCGATGCCGTCGGTGTCACCGGCCAGCGCGTAGACGCCGGGCAGGCCCTTCAGGCTGTCGGTGAGGCTGAGGAGGAATTCGGCGTTGCGCCCTCCACGGCCCTTGCCGCGCACGGTGACGGTAGTTTCGCCGCCGGAGAGGATCACGCACGGTGGTTTGATCGGCTGGCCATGCAGCCGCACCTGACGAGCGATGCCGGCATGCACCTTGGCCACGTCGCGCGACTCGCCCTCCAGGTCGCCGAGAATCAGCACTGGCAGGCCGGCTGCCTCAGCCTTGGCGGCAGCGGCATCGAGCGACTGCTGCGCGGTGGCGATCAGCTGGAAATGGCTGCGAGCGAGCACCGGATCGCCGGGTTTGACGGTTTCCGAGCGTGGATCGTGCAGCCAGTTGCGCACGTTGGCCGGGATGTCGATGGCGTAGCGGGCGAGAATCGCCAGGGCGTCGGCCGAAGTGGTCGGGTCGCCCACGGTGGGGCCGGAGGCGATCACCGTGGCTTCGTCGCCGGGGACGTCGGAGATGGCGTAGGTATAGACGGTGGCCGGCCAGCAGGCCCTGGCCAGACGGCCACCCTTGATTGCCGAGAGATGCTTGCGCACGCAGTTCATCTCGCCGATGGTGGCGCCGGATTTCAGCAGGGCCTTGTTGATCGCCTGCTTGTCCTGGAGCGTGATGCCCTCTGCCGGCAGTGCCAGCAGCGAGGAGCCGCCGCCGGAGAGGAGGAAGATCACCCGGTCGTCTTCGGTCAGGTTCGATACCCGTTCCAGCACGCGGCGCGCGACGCGTTCACCTGCGTCGTCAGGCACCGGGTGGGCGGCTTCCACCACTTCGATCTTCCTGCAGCCGGCGCCGTGTCCGTAGCGGGTCACCACCAGGCCGCCGACCTCGCCCTGCCACTCGTGCTCGATCACTTCGGCCATGGCCGCGGCGGCCTTGCCGGCGCCGATGACGATGAGCCGGCCGCTGCGCTCGGCGGGCAGGTGGTCGGCCAGCACCTGGCGTGGATGTGCGGCGGCGATGGCGGTGGCGAACAGGTCGCGCAGCAGGCGTTGCGGGTCGAGGTTCATGGTGGTGTTCTCTTGTGGATCGATTCCAGTCCGCAGGCGCCGGGTGGCAGCGCCTGGGGAGTGGAATCGACCAACCTGGCAATCGGGCCGTGACACCTCCTGCCAGGAAGGTCGAAAGGGTACCGGGGCGTTGGCTTGGTCGGTGCGCCGCGCGCACCGCCTCGTTACTCGCCGCGGATATTGAAGTTGGCCATGTGCTCCAGGCCCTTGATCAGAGCGGAGTGATCCCAGGCGCTGCCGCCGAGTGCCGCGCAGGTGCTGAAGACCTGCTGGGCATTGGCGGTGTTGGGCAGGTTCAGGCCCAGTTCGCGAGCGCCGGACAGCGCCAGGTTGAGATCCTTCTGGTGCAGGCTGATGCGGAAGCCCGGATCGAAAGTGCCCTTGATCATGCGCTCGCCATGCACTTCAAGGATCTTCGAACCGGCGAAACCGCCCATCAGCGCTTCACGCACCTTGGCAGGATCGGCGCCGTTCCTGGCGGCGAACAGCAGGGCTTCGGCCACTGCCTGGATATTCAGCGCGACGATGATCTGGTTGGCCACCTTGGCGGTCTGGCCGTCGCCGTTGCCGCCGACGCGGGTGATGTTCTTGCCCATGGCCTGAAACAGCGGCAGGGCGCGTTCGAAGGCATTCGGGCAGCCTCCGACCATGATCGACAGGGTGGCGGCCTTGGCACCGACTTCACCGCCGGACACCGGGGCGTCCAGGTACGCGGCGCCGGTGGCCTTGATCTTCTCGGCGAAGGCCTTGGTGGCGGTGGGGGAGATCGAACTCATGTCGATCACCACCTTGCCGGCACCGACGCCGGCGGCAACGCCATCGGCGCGGAACAGCACGTCTTCGACCTGCGGGGTGTCCGGCACCATGACGATGATGAATTCGGCTTCCTGGGCGACTTCCTGCGGGTTGGCCAGGGCGATGGCGCCAGCGGCAAGCAGGTCGGCCGGGGCCGGGTCGTGGTGCTCGGAGAGGAACAGGGTGTGGCCGGCTTTCTGCAGGTTCTGCGCCATGGGTTTGCCCATGATGCCGGTGCCGATGAATCCGATTTTAGCCATGAGAGATAACCTCAATGTAAGTGGTGAGCCTGTAGGAGCGGATTGATCCGCGAACACCGGCGTGGCCGGTGCCATGCATCGCGGGTGAACCCGCTCCTACGGATTGGTGCAGTCCGTCAGATTGCGTTGTGCGCTTTCATCCAGCCGAGGCCGGCAGCAGTGGTGGTGGCCGGTTTGTATTCGCAGCCGATCCAGCCCTGGTAGCCGATGCGATCCAGGTGCTCGAAGAGGAAGCGGTAGTTGATCTCGCCGGTGCCCGGCTCGTTGCGGCCGGGGTTATCGGCCAACTGCACGTGGTTGATGGCGGCCAGGTTGCTTTCAACCGTGCGGGCCAGGTCACCTTCCATGATCTGCATGTGATAGATGTCGTACTGCAGGTACAGGTTGGTGCTGCCGACCTTGTCGCGAATGTCCAGCGCCTGGCGGGTGTTGTTCAGGTAGAAGCCGGGAATGTCGCGGGTGTTGATGGCTTCCATGACCAGGCGAATACCGGCGCCGGCCAGCTTGTCGGCGGCGTAGCGCAGGTTGTCGACGAAGGTCTTCTCGACGGTGGCGCAGTCCACGCCTTGCGGGCGGATGCCGGCCAGGCAGTTGATCTGCCTGTTGCCCAGCACCTTGGCGTAGGCGATGGCCTTGTCGACGCCGGCACGGAACTCCTCGACGCGATCCGGGTGGCAGGCGATGCCACGCTCGCCCTTGGCCCAGTCGCCGGCCGGCAGGTTGAACAGCACCTGCTCCAGCTGGTTGGCGTCCAGGCGGGCCTTGATCTCTTCGACCGCGAAGTCATAGGGGAAGAGGTACTCCACACCGCTGAAGCCGGCTTCGGCGGCAGCGGTGAAACGATCCAGGAAGTCCACTTCGGTGAACAGCATGGACAGGTTGGCAGCAAAGCGGGGCATGGTGTCGCTCCTTGTCGTGGTGCAATTGCGGTCTGCGCAGGGTGCGCGGTGCGCACCGGGAGGTTCGCGTCGGCATGGCGCTGCGCGGCGCACCCTGCGGATCAGTCGAGCAGCGCGATGGCGGTCGGGGCGTCGACGCCGCGCTCGGCCAGTTCCTCGAACTCGTTGATGGCGTTGATCTCGGTGCCCATGGCGATGTTGGTGACACGCTCCAGGATCACCTCGACCACCACCGGTACGCGGTACTCGGCCATCAGGCGCCTGGCCTCGGCGAAGGCGTTCTGCAATTCGTTCGGGTCGAACACGCGGATCGCCTTGCAGCCCAGGCCCTCGACCACGGCGACGTGATCGACGCCATAGCCGTTGAGCTCCGGTGCATTGATGTTCTCGAACGCCAGCTGCACGCAGTAGTCGATGTCGAAGCCACGCTGCGCCTGACGGATCAGACCCAGGTAGGAGTTGTTCACCAGCACGTGGATGTACGGCAGATTGAACTGCGCACCGACGGCCAGTTCCTCGATCATGAACTGGAAGTCGTAGTCGCCGGACAGCGCCACGACCTGCCGCTGCGGGTCGGCCTTGACCACGCCCAGAGCCGCCGGAATGGTCCAGCCCAGCGGGCCGGCCTGGCCGCAGTTGATCCAGTGGCGCGGCTTGTACACGTGCAGGAACTGCGCACCGGCGATCTGCGACAGGCCGATGGTGCTGACGTAGCAGGTGTCCTTGCCGAAGGCTTCGTTCATTTCCTCGTACACGCGCTGAGGCTTGGCCGGCACGTTGTCGAAGTGGGTCTTGCGCTGCAGGGTGCGCTTGCGCTCGCGGCAGGCCTCGACCCAGGCGCTGCGGTCCTTCAGCTTGCCGGCGGCTTTCCATTCGCGGGCTACCTCAAGGAAGGCGTCCAGCGCGCTACCGGCATCGGAAACGATACCCAGATCCGGGTTGAATACGCGGCCGATCTGCGTCGGTTCGATGTCGACATGGATGAACCTGCGGCCTTCCGTATAGACGTCGACCGAGCCGGTGTGGCGGTTGGCCCAGCGGTTGCCGATGCCGAATACCAGGTCGGAGGCGAGCAGGGTGGCATTGCCGTAGCGGTGCGAGGTCTGCAAGCCGACCATCCCGACCATCAGCTTGTGGTCGTCGGGGATCGCGCCCCAGCCCATCAGGGTTGGCACCACCGGTACGCCCGTCAGTTCGGCGAATTCCACCAGTCGATCCGCCGCATCGGCGTTGAAGATACCGCCACCGGCGACCAGCAACGGGCGCTCGGCCTCGTTGAGCAGGGCGATGGCTTTCTCGGCCTGGGTACGGCTGGTGCCAGGTTTGGCTACCGGCAGCGGCTCGTAGGCGTCGATATCGAATTCGATCTCGGCCATCTGCACGTCGAACGGCAGGTCGATCAGCACCGGGCCGGGGCGGCCGCTGCGCATTTCATGGAAGGCGCGCTGGAAGGCGCGCGGCACCTGGCCGGGCTCCATCACGGTGGTGGCCCACTTGGTGACCGGGCCGACGATGCTGGTGATGTCGACCGCCTGGAAATCTTCCTTGTGCATGCGGGCACGCGGTGCCTGGCCGGTGATGCACAGAATCGGGATGGAGTCGGCAGAGGCCGAGTACAGGCCGGTGACCATGTCGGTGCCGGCGGGGCCGGAGGTGCCGATGCACACGCCGATGTTGCCGGCATTGGTGCGGGTGTAACCCTCGGCCATGTGCGAAGCGCCTTCGACGTGACGGGCCAGGACGTGATCGATGCCACCGAGTTTCTTCAGCGCGGCATACAGTGGGTTGATGGCTGCGCCGGGGACGCCGAATGCGGTATCAACGCCTTCACGACGCATCACCAGTACGGCGGCCTCGATTGCTCTCATTCTGGCCATGGCCATTCCTCTCGAGTCGGTTGTTTTTCTGTTGAGGGAGAGGATGACCGCTGGGCGAAAACGGGGGAATTGATGGATACTTCAGTTCTGTCGATATCTGGAGTATCGAATGGATCGCCATACCCTTATTCGTAGTTTCGTTCTGGTCGCCGATAACGGCAGCTTCGCCTCGGCCGCTCTCAGTGAGGGCGTGACGCCTGTGGTGATGGGCCGGCGGCTGGACGCGCTGGAGCAACACCTGGGCGTCAAGCTGATGCATCGCTCCACGCGCGGGCTGCAACTGACCGACCTTGGCGAGCAGTACCTGGAGCGTGCCCGTAGCCTGCTCAAGGACTTCGACGAGGCCGATGCCAGCGTCGCTCGCGGGGGCAAGTCGGTACGCGGGCATCTGGTGGTTTCTGCGCCGGCGGCGTTCGGCCGGCGGCATATCGCGCCGCATGCACCGGCGTTTCTGGCGCGCTACCCGGACCTCAAGCTGTCGTTCAACTTCACCGACAGCCTGGTCGACCTGGTGCGTCAGGGCTATGACATGGGCATTCGTATCGGTGAAGTCACCGACCCCAACTATGTGGCGCTCAAGCTGTTTCCCAATCGCCGCGTGGTCTGCGGGGCGCCCAGTTATTTCGAGCTGTATGGCGTGCCGCGCACGCCGGACGATCTGGTTCGGCACAACTGCCTGGCGTTCAACATGCAGGGCGGCCAGCAGCGCGGCTGGACGTTCCTGCGCGACGGTCGGCAGGTGGCGGTGAAGGTTGCCGGCAACCTCGACTGCAACGATGGCGAACTGCTCTACAACTGGGTCAAGCAGGGGCTTGGGATCGGTTGGCGCTCCACCTGGGAGATCCAGGCCGAACTCAAGGCGGGAGAGCTGGTGACGGTGCTCGACGAGTACGCCCTGCCAGCCTATGACATTCAGGCGGTGTACCCGCAGCAGCGTTATCTGCCGGCCAAGGTGCGTTTCTTCATCGATTACCTCAAGGGCATCTACAACACCCCGGGCTACTGGGAGGCACGCAACGCTTGAGGGGTTATTCGATACTTTGATTGAGTTATTTGTTTTTGTTTTTTGTGCACAAAATTTATTTTAATTGTGCTCAGTGATTGTAATCCGCTTTCTGTTCGGCTATTTCATAGGGCGTTTTCTGATGCCGCGCACGTGCCTGCGTGGATGCCACTCTTGCAGTTTCGGAGATTGCCCCTGTGAGCAGCCTTAACCTGAACGTTGCCCTGAACATCACGCTCAATGCCCTGACGGCGGGACGTGACCGCTCTGCTGCGCCACTGACCGTGGCGGTGCTGGACGCTGGTGGCCACCTGATCAGCCTGCAGCGTGAGGATGGTGCCAGCCTGCTGCGTCCGCAGATCGCCATTGGCAAGGCCTGGGGGGCGCTGGCGCTGGGCAAGGGCTCGCGACTGATCGCGGCTGATGCACAGCAGCGACCCGCTTTCATCGCAGCGGTGAGCAACCTGGCTCAGGGCGGCCTGGTGCCGGCGCCGGGTGGCGTGCTGATCCGTGACGCGAGCGGCGAGGTAATCGGTGCCGTGGGCATTACCGGCGACACCTCGGACATCGACGAGCAATGCGCGGTCAGCGCGCTGGAGTCACTGGGCCTGCAGGCCGATGCGGGGGTGTAGGGCGCGGGCGGGCTCGATCATGGGCGTAGGGTGCGCCGCGCGCAGCGCCGAGAATCAGGTGCTGGGCTGACTTCACAACCTTTGAATCGGGTCGGGTGGATGTCGTTTTTGACATCCACCAGAGCGGTGGATCGGCGATCCGCGATCTGTCCTGCGAGCTCCGAAGCTGCGCCTGACCGTGGTGCGCGCGGCGCACCCTACGGGGCAGCGCGGTTGGGGCGGCGTAGGTCGATGACTTCAGGTTGGTGTCGCCCGTCAGGCGCTGGTCACCAGTTCGGACGCGGTCGACGGCGCCGGGCTGACTTCGCAGCCTTTGAGCACCAGGCGGATGATGGTCTGCGCGGCGGCTTCGTAGTCGGCGTCGTCGAGGGTGGTCTTGCCGGTGACGATGGAAATCTGCCAGTCGAAATCGGCGTAGGTCTGGGTCGCGGCCCAGATGCTGAACAGCAGGTGGTGCGGGTCGACTTTCGCCATCAGGCCGAGGTCGACCCAGCGCTGGATGCAGGCGATGTTGTGCCTGGCCTGGGCATTGAGCTGTTCGGTCTGCTCCGGCGACAGGTGCGGCGCACCGTGCATGATCTCGCTGGCGAATACCTTGGACGCATGTGGCAGCTCGCGGGAGATACGAATCTTCGAGCGGATGTAGGCGGTCAGCACGTCGCTCGGGTGGCCCGGCTGGTTGAAGGGGGAGGAGGCGGCCAGCAGCGGCTCGATGATACTTTCCAGCACCTCGCGGTAGAGGTTTTCCTTGGACTTGAAGTAGTAGTAGACGTTGGGTTTGGGCAGGCCTGCCTTGGCCGCAATGTCACTGGTCTTGCTGGCGGCGAAGCCCTTGTCGGCGAACTCTTCGCTGGCTGCGCGCAGGATGAGCTCTTTGTTACGCTCGCGAATGCTGGTCATGGGGCCCTGTGTTTTCCTCTGCCGCCAGGCGGCGGTCGGGCATGGTAGCACCGGCCTTGCGCGAGGCTCAAGCCAGCGGCCACGGGCTGCCTGGCGCCAATCTGACCCTGGAGTCAGATTTTTGTATACAAAAAAACACTTTTCTGTTCTTATCCCTGGCGGCCCCCAACATGACAAAGAAATCCCGGCGCGCGACGCTCCAGGAGACCTGCCGTGAATAACCATGAACTCGTTGATCCGTTCGGTCGGCGTATCACCTACCTGCGCCTCTCGGTAACCGACCGCTGCGATTTTCGCTGCACCTACTGCATGAGCGAAGACATGCAGTTCGCGCCGCGCCAGCAGATCCTCAGCCTGGAGGAGCTGTACGCGGTGGCCGATGCCTTCATCGGGCTGGGCGTGCGGCGCATTCGCATCACCGGCGGCGAGCCGTTGGTGCGCAAGAACCTGCTGAGTCTGCTGCAACGCCTGGGCGCGTGTACGGAACTGGACGACCTGGCCATCACCACCAATGGTTCGCAACTGGCGGAGATGGCGGCTCCCTTGCGCGCTGCGGGCGTGCGGCGCCTGAACGTCAGCCTGGATTCCCTGCGACGTGAGCGCTTCGCCGCCTTCACCCGGCGCGACAGGCTCGATCAGGTGCTGGCCGGTATCGAGGCGGCGCGCACGGCCGGCTTCGAGCGGATCAAGCTCAATAGCGTGGTGCAAAGAGGACGCAATGATGACGAAGTGCTCGACCTGGTCGACTTCGCCATCGGTCATGGGCTGGATATCAGCTTCATCGAGGAAATGCCGTTGGGCAGCGTGGTCAGCCACGAGCGGCAGCAGACCTTCTGCGCCAGCGACGAGGTGCGCCAGCGTATCGAGCAGCGCCATGCACTGGTGCGCAGCAGCACGGCCACCGGTGGGCCATCACGTTACTGGCAGGTGGTCGGCGCGCAGACTCGGGTCGGCTTCATCTCGCCGCACAGCCACAACTTCTGTGCCGACTGCAATCGGGTACGGGTCACGGCCGAGGGCAAGCTGGTGCTCTGCCTGGGGCACGACGACGCCCTGGATCTCAAGCGCCTGCTGCGTGCCCACCCCGGCGATGGTGAGCGTTTGCGTCAGGCGCTGATCGACGCACTGCGGCTCAAGCCCGAGCGGCATCACTTCGCCAGCGACGAGCAGGTGCAGGTGGTGCGCTTCATGAGCATGACCGGCGGCTGAGCCCGTCTGATCGAATTCCGAGAACAACAACAAGGAGGCTTCTGATGAAGCCGGTTCGACTGTGCCTGATTTCCACCCTCCTGCTGGCTCCCGTTGCTCTGGCGCAGACCTATGTGGTCGGCGTCGAGGATTTGCCATTCGCCCCGCATTACAGCCTGGATGCCCAGGGTCGTTACCAGGGGTTTGCCCGTGAGGTGCTCGATGCCTTCGCTGCCGACGCCGGTCTGAGTCTGAGCTACAGGGCCTTGCCGTTGGATCGGCTGTTGCCTGCGCTGCAGCGTGGCGAGATCGATTTCAAGTATCCGGACAGCCCGCTCTGGGCGCAGGCGCAGAAGGCCGGCATGTCGCTGCATTACAGCCAGGCAGTGGTCGACTACGTGGACGGCGTGCTGGTGGCGCCGCAGCGCCAGGGCCAGGCACTGCGCAACATACGCCGTCTGGCGCTGGTGCAGGGCTGGACACCCCGTGGTTATGAGGACGGTATCGCCAGTGGGGCCGTGCAACTGCAGTACAGCAAGGATCTGCGGCAAATGATCCATCAGACGCTGAAGCAGGATGCCGACGGTGCCTACTTCAACGTGGTGGTGGCTACCCATTACCTCGACAATATCCGCGCGCGGCCTGGTGCGCTGGTATTCGACCCGAAGCTGCCGCACATTCGCGGCGCGTTTCATCTGTCGAGCCAGGCCCACCCCGAGGTGGTGGCGCGCTTCGACCGCTTCCTTGGCGAGCGAGCGCAGCAGGTTGCGGCGCTGAAGTCCAGGTATGGGGTGGAGGCCAATCTGAACAACGAATACATCGGTCTGGAACAGTGGAAGGTGGACTTTCTCGAACGTCAGAAAGCCAAAGCCGGCGCACAGGCGCCGGCTTCGTCCGTTCGCTGAGGGGTCAGGCGCTGGCGCCTGCGCGCTTCAGTGCCTGCGCCTGACCGTGCATCAGGCCATAGTGCAGCACGGCGCCAAGCAGCGCACCGAGCAGCCAGGCGTAACCGGCCAACTGGTTCAGACCGGGCGTCCAGACCGAGGCGACGGAGAACACCGAGCCGAGGGCGAAGGCGATCAATGCCTTGCGGTTCCAGCCTCCATCGAAGTAATAGGCCGAGCCGGCGTCGGCGCTGAACAGCTGCTGCAGATCCAGCTTGCGCCGGCGTACCAGGTAGTAGTCGGCAACGATGATGCCGTACAGCGGCGCGAGCACGGCGCCCAGTGTGTCGACGAAGGCAGCGATGCCGACGTTGCTGATGAAGGCCACCCAGAGCGCGCCGATGAAGAAGGCGATACCGGCCGTGATGAAACCGCCGGTACGGGCGCTGATATGCGCCGGGGCCAGGTTGGCCAGGTCATAGGCCGGCGGGATGAAGTTGGCTACCAGGTTGATGCCCACGGTCGCGGCGAAGAAGGTCAGCGCGGCGATGATGGTCAGGCTCAGGTTGTCCACTCGGGCGACGATGTCGGTCGGGTTGGTCAGCGTCTCGCCGAACACCACCACGGTACCGGCGGTGATCACCAGGGCAATCAGCGAAAAGAACGCCAGGCTCACCGGCAGGCCGAGAAAATTGCCGATGGTCATCTGCCTTTCGCTTTTCACGAAGCGGGCGAAGTCACCGTAGTTGATCACGACTGCGGCGAAGTACGCGACCATGGTGCCGACCACGGCGAAGAAGGCAGCCACCGGGCCTGCGGCATACTCGCCGTTGCCGCGGAAGATGTTGCCTAGCTCGCCCAGCAGGCTGGGGCCGGCCTGGTACCAGATCATGCCCATCAGCACGATCATCACCACGTACACCAGCGGACCGGCCCAGTTGAGGAATCGGGTGATCCAGTCGAGGCCGCGTATGAACAGCGCCACCTGGAATACGCAGACCAGCAGGTAGGACAGCCAGCCGATGGCCGTCATGCCGAGGTAGGTGGCAGGCGCTTCGGGCTGCAGCAGGGAATTGAGCAGCAATGCCACGGCGGTGGAGGCGAAGTAGGTCTGCACGCCGTACCAGAAGATGGCCACGATGCCGCGTACCAGGGCAGGGAAGTTGGCGCCACGCACGCCCATGCTGGCGCGAGCGAACACCGGGAAGGGGATACCGTACTTGACGCTGGGCTTGCCGGTCAGTTGCACCAGGCCCATGACGATGAAACCGGCGACGATGATGCCCGCCAGCACTGCCCAGCCGTTGAGCCCGTAGGAAATGAACAGGGTCGCCGCCAGGGTGTAGCCGAACAGACTCTGAATGTCGTTCGACCAGACGTTGAAAATCTCGAACCAGCCCCACTTGCGCTTCTCGGGGGCGAGGGGGCTAGATCCGCGTTATGCAACGAGGGATCGATGTGCTTGATATGGAAATCTTCGGCGTTGGACATGGACAGCTCTCGAATGTTGTTGTGTGGCCGCTAAGCCTGTGAAGAGATTTGTCTGCAGGTTCCATTCCAGGTTGTCGACGATCATCGATGCATGATGTGTATACAGCTTTTTCAACAGTGGTTTGGATGGGAGCCTTTTGGCTTTGTACACATAAAATCGGGTCTTGAACATGGTTGCATGCCTTTTTGGATACAAAAATATTGCTTTATTGGGTGCAAAATATTGACCTCTGGGTCAGGCTCATGCTTGTGATGACGAATTTCTGCACCGTCACGAAGCGTTGCGCACTCGTCTGGGGCGTTATCGCGATCTGGATAGGTACGCCTGCCGAAGTGTGAACCCAAAGAAAAGGGGCAATGACGAAACCGTCATTGCCCCTTGCTCGGCATGACGTCCCTACCCGACGTCACGCAGAGACTCGTGATGCGTGATCAGAAGTGGTACTTGACCAGAGCCTGTACGGCGGTCTGGTCGAAGCGCTCGTCCGAGCCGTCCACCGGCTTGACCCCATACTTGGCGCGCCACATGTTCACTTCGGTGCCGATATAGAGCTGGCGCTCTTTGCCGAACAGCGCCTTGCCCGCATCCCATTTGACCTGGATCGAGGAGCCCACCGAGGTCTGGGTGCCCGCATCGCGAGACGGGGAGCGCCAGTCGACGAAGCCATCGACCAGGAAATCCTGGTCGCCGATGCTCAAAGGGTACGCCGCGCTGACGGTCAGTTGGGTGGCGTAGCCATTGCTGCCGCTGTCGGCGAAGAAGGTGTGGTGGTTGATCTTCACCTGGTACAGGTTGGTCTTGAAGTAGGTGAAGCCGGGAACCTCCCAGTCCAGACCGATGCCGTACAGGTAGTTCTCCGGGCCTGGCCCGCCGGTGCCTTTCTCGTAAGTGAAGGCGGCGAATACGTCCCTGATCAGGCCTGCGGCCAGCTTCTGCCCGGTCAGCCAGCTCAGGCTCAGGCGCGGAGAAAACTCCATGTAGTAGAAGGCGTCCTTGTCGTGCTGACGGAAGGTGCCGTTGTCGAAGCTGCCGCGCGTCTGCACGTTGTCGGCGCGTACGTAGTCCAGGAAGTAGAAGATGTCGCCCCAGGCCCAGCCGCTGGCATGTTCGAAGGTGAAGGTGGTCTGGGTGCGCTGCTCCTCGCCGTTGAAGTTCATGCGCTGGAAGTTCTCGCCGTACAGGTACGAGAGGCTGTTGTCCTGCCAGAAAAGCAGGTCGCCGGCGAGGCTTTGCTGGGCGGCGCCGAGTCCGCAGAGAAGGCCGAGGCAGTGAGGCAGATGCTTGAGTTTCATGGATTTTCCTTGTTGTTGAGGTGCAGGCGTGTGCTCCCGACGGCATGCCGCCGGGAGTGTTCGGTTAAGACTGGGTCAGTTCGAGCGTGGCGCCGGGTCGAGGTCGCGGCCGAGGGTGTTCAGGCTGTCCTCGTGGGTGTCGGCCTGGCGGTTCTGCAGCACGGTGTGCAGGTGGGCCTCGGGTTCGTAGTCATCTTCGGCCATTGGTTCTTCCGGCAGGAAGATGTTCAGTGCGATGGCGCTGAAGGCGCCGATGGCAATTGGCGAACCGAGGATGTTGCGCAGCATCTCCGGCATCTGCGCCAGTGCTTCGGGCACTGCTGCCACGCCGAGCCCGAGCCCCAGCGAAATGGAGACGATGAGCATGTTGCGGCGATGCAGGCCCGCCTCGGTGAGAATCTTGATACCGGCCACTGCCACGGTACCGAACATGATCAGCGTGGCGCCGCCCAGTACCGGTTTGGGCATCAGTTGCAGCACGGCGCCGACCATCGGGAACAGGCCCAGCAGGACGAGGATGGCGGCGATGTAGAGCGCAACGTGGCGGCTGGCCACGCCGGTGAGCTGGATCACCCCGTTGTTCTGACTGAAGGTGGTCATCGGCAGGCTGTTGAACAGGGCCGCCATGGCCGAGTTGCAGCCATCGGCCAGTACCCCGGACTTGATCCGGCGCATGTACAGCGGGCCCTTGACCGGCTGCCTGGAGATGATCGAGTTGGCGGTCAGGTCGCCGGCCGTTTCCAGTGGCGTGATGAGGAAGATCACTGCCACCGGGATGAAGGCGATCAGGTCGAAACCGAACCCGTACCTGAAGGGCTGCGGCACGCTGATCAGTGGAACCTCGGCCATTTCGGCGAAATCCACCTGCCCGGTCAGCCAGGCCACGGCGAAGCCCAGAGTCAGGGCGATGATGACGGCAGACAGGCGCAGCATCTGCGACGAGGAGCGGTTGAGCAGGACGATGGTCAGCAGCACCAGTGCGCCGAGCGCCAGATGGTGCAGTGCGCCCAGATCCTCGGCGCCGTAGCCTCCGGCCAGGTCTGTCATGCCGACCTTGATCAGCGACAGACCCATCAGGCAGATGATGGTGCCGGTGACCACCGGGGTGATGACCTTGCGCAGCTTGCCAATGAACTGGCTGAGGAAGATCTCGACGAAGGCTGCGCAGAAGCAGATGCCGAAAATGGTCGAGAGAATCTCTTCCTCGCTGCCGCCGCGACCCTTGACGATGAAGCCGGCGCTGAGAATCACGCTGAGAAAGCCGAAGCTGGTGCCCTGCAGGCAGAGCAGGCCGGAGCCGACCGGGCCGATGCGCTTGGCCTGCACGAAGGTGCCGAGACCGGAAACGAACAGCGCCATGCTCACCAGGTAGGGAACGTGAGCGCCAAGGCCGAGGACGCTGCCGACGATCAGTGTGGGCGTGATGATGGCGACGAAGCTGGCCAGCACGTGTTGCAACGCGGCGAACACGGCAGGGAGGAAGGCGGGAGTGTCGTCCAGCTGATAGATGAGTTCGCTGCGAACGCTGGGCGCAGCTTGGGCGTTGTGGTCGGTGGTCATGTCATAGCCTGCCATTTGTTTTTATACGGTCATGGGCTTACACGAGGCTTCACGGCACCTCTGGCCTGAGCGAATTAAACCTGTCTTGTCGGTCAGGATATGGCGACTATAACAACTTGGTGACACTGTTAAAAACAATTTATTTAAAAATTGTGCACAAAAATAAACCGCCGGTCAGTTCGCACTGCCGGCGGCTTTCGACGGCATGAGAAGCCGTCTCGATAAAAAGATGCCTGGGGGCGGCATGCGTGCAATCAGTTGATCCGAGCGCCCCTGGCGATCCAGTTGCCGATCAGGTCGCGTTCGTCCTGCGTCATCTGGGTGATGTTGCCCAGCGGCATGATCTGCGTGGCCACGCTCTGTGCGTGAATCTTCGCGGCCTGGGCCTTCATCTGCTCGGGGGTGTCGAGCATGAAGCCGGCCGGGGCAGCACTGAACATGGGGCTGCTCGGGCTGGCCGAGTGGCACACGGTGCAGCGTTCATGGATCACGCTTTCGATCCGGGCGAAATCGGTGCCGGCGGCGGGCGCTGCGCTGTCGGCTGCGGTGGGCGATTGCTCGCCTGCATCGGCCTTGGCCCGGGTTTCCTCAACGCCAGGCTCGCGGGTCGTGGACGGATTTCCCGGCCGGCCGGTAGCCGGAACGGGAGCGTACTTGATCGCGGGGACTTGAGCCGCTGCCGGCGCACTGACCGAGTTCGTTTGCGGGCCGGTGACGTAGGCCAGGCAGATCATGCCCAGCGCTGCGGCCGGTAGCGTCCAGACGTACTTGTTGCTGTCGTGGCGGGTGTTGAAGTAATGGCGCACCAGCACCGCCAGGATCGCGATGCCCGCGAGGATCAGCCAGTTGTACTGGCTGCCGTAGGTGCTCGGGAAGTGGTTGCTGATCATGATGAACAGCACCGGTAGCGTGAAGTAGTTGTTGTGGCGCGAGCGCAGCAGGCCCTTGGCCGGCAGCAGCGGATCGGGGGTGGTGTTGGTCTCTATCGCCTTAACCAGTGCGCGCTGGGCCGGCATGATGGTGAAGAACACGTTGCCGACCATGATGGTGCCGATGATCGCGCCGACATGGATGTAGGCGGCGCGGCCGCTGAAGATCAGGCTGAAGCCATAGGCGGCGGCGATGATCAGCACGAACAGCACGGCGCCAAGCAGAGCCGGGCGCTTGCCCAGCGGCGAATCGCACAGCAAGTGATAGATCACGTAGCCGGCGGCCATCGAGCCGAAGCCGATGAGGATACCCATGGCCGGTGTCAGCTCCACGCCCGGCTTGATCAGGTAGAGGCTGGGGTTGAGGTAGTACACCACCAGCAGCAGAGCGACACCGGATAGCCAGGTGAAGTAGGCCTCCCATTTGAACCAGTGCAGGTTCTCCGGCATTTTCGGCGGAGCCAGTTTGTACTTTTCCAGGTGGTAGATACCGCCGCCGTGAATGGCCCAGAGATCACCCGACAGCCCCTCGCGCGGGTTGCTGCGGTTGAGGTTGTTCTCCAGCCAGACGAAATAGAAGGATGCGCCGATCCAGGCGATGCCGGTGATCATATGGATCCAGCGGATGCCCAGGTTTAGCCATTCGGTGAAATGTGCTTCCACGATCTGTACCTCTTTCCCGGAGGAGGCACGCCAGCCCCGGGCTTCTCTTATTGGTGGGGGTTGAGGAGAAGAAGCTCGTCCTCATTGAAGAAATGCTCATCGCAGTTGTTGCCGGAACCACTGCGATCAACCACCAGGAAGTCATCCCGCTTTTCGATCGTCAGCACCGGGTGGTGCCAGACGCCGCGATGGTAATTGACGCCCTGCCTGCCATTGCTGAGGAAGGCGCGGACGGAACCTGATACAGGTACATCGCCAAGTGGCGCGACCACGATCAGAAAGGGGTTGCCGAGCAGCGGAATGAAGGCCTGGCTGCCCAGCGGATGGCGTTCCAGCATGCGGACGGTCAACGGCATCTCCAGTGCTTCGGCACTGAAGATACTGATGATGGCCTTGTCCTCCGGCTGTGCGGTCTCCACGGTGGCCAGCTTGTGATAGCGGCGGGTGGAACCGTTGTTGATCATGAAGAAGTCGCTGCCGTCGGTTTCGATCACGTCACCGAAGGGGGCGAAGGCTTCTTTGCTCAGGGGCTCGATGGTCAGGCTGCGCATGGCTGTTCTACTTGTTCTGTTCGGTTGTCTGGGAAGTGCAGCGTGTGGTTACAGCTGCTGCAGGCGGAACATGGCGATCTTGTTGATCTCGCTCAGGGCAGTGGCGAACTCCTGCTCCGGCGTGTTGTGAATGCGTTCTTCGAAGGCCGCCAGAATCTGGTGGCGGTTGCTGCCCCTGACGGCCTTGATGAAGGGGAAACCGAACCTGGCCTTGTAGGCATCGTTGAGTTCGGTGAAGCGGGCGAACTCTTCGGCGGTGCATTCATGGATCCCTGCGCCGGCCTGCTCGGAGGTGCTGGAGGCGGTCAGTTCGCCGCGCACGGCGGCCTTGCCGGCCAGATCCGGGTGCGCGTTGATCAGGGCCAGCTGCGCTTCACGGCTGGCGGACAGAAGGATGTCGGCCATGCGTTGTTGCAGCGCCTCGATCTCGTCGATGGCGTGATCGAGGCCAAGGTCATAGGCTTTCTCGGCGACCCACGGCGAGTGTTCGTAGATGTCGGCGAAGGCTGCAACGAAGGCGTCGCGGCTCAGTTGGGAGGGCGTCAGGGTCTGGAAACGGCTCATGGGCGGCTCTCTTGTCATTCGGTCGCGCGGAAGGGGTGAGTGGCGTGCCAGTGCCTGGCGATATCGACACGGCGGGCGCACCAGACCTTGTCGTGGCGCTTCACGTAATCGAGGAAGCGCGCCAGCGATGCCAGGCGGGCAGGGCGGCCGAGCAGGCGGCAGTGCATGCCGATCGACAGCATCTTCGGTGCGCCGGCCTCGCCTTCGGCATAGAGCACGTCGAAGGCGTCCTTGAGGTACTCGAAGAAATCGTCACCCTTGTTGAAACCCTGCACCTGGGTGAAACGCATGTCGTTGGTATCCAGGGTGTAGGGGATCACCAGGTGCGGTTTTTCCGCCGTGCTGGCCGGATCCCAGTAGGGCAGGTCATCGTCGTAGGTGTCGGAGTCGTAGAGGAAGCCGCCTTCCTCGCGAACGATGCGCCGGGTGTTGGGCCCCAGGCGACCGGTGTACCAGCCCAGCGGGCGTTCACCGGTCAGCTCGGTGAGGATGCGGATGGCCTCGAGCATGTGTTCGCGCTCAGTGGCCTCGTCGATGTTCTGGTAGTCGATCCAACGGTAGCCATGGCTGCAGATTTCGTGGCCGGCCGCGACCATCTCGCGGATCGCCTCGGGGTGACGTTGGGCAGCCATGGCGACGGCGAAGACGGTCAGTGGAATGTCGTGCCTGCGGAACAGCTCGAGCAGGCGCCACACGCCGGCGCGGCTGCCGTATTCGTAGAGCGACTCCATGCACAGGTTGCGTTGCCCCGGCAGCGGCTGGGCGGCGACCATCTCCGAGAGGAACGCTTCGGATTCCTTGTCACCATGGAGAATGTTGCGCTCGCCACCTTCCTCGTAGTTGAGCACGAAGGACAAGGCGATGCGGGCATCGCCCGGCCAGTGCGGGTGGGGTGGGTTTGCGCCGTAGCCGATCAGATCGCGTGGATAATCAGCGTTCACTGCAGTCTTCCTGTCTGGAATGTTGCGGTCATGGCGCATTCTGGATTCGATGGCTGCATGACCTGGATGGCTAATTGTATACAAAATAGTTTGTATTTTGTAAATCTGATTTTCACCGAATTCACTTGTTCATTGTCAAGCAAGAAACTTGCCCGATTGGTCAGTTATCAGCCGTTATACCGGCA
Organism: Ectopseudomonas oleovorans; assembly: GCA_045291465.1. Lineage (GTDB taxonomy): Bacteria > Pseudomonadota > Gammaproteobacteria > Pseudomonadales > Pseudomonadaceae > Aquipseudomonas > Aquipseudomonas oleovorans_B. The sequence goes on from CP152345.1 coordinate 2,644,333, forward strand.
TCCACGTTGAGTCGACGAGTCATGCCTCGGGTGACCTCTGGTAGGCTGATGCGAAGTTTTAATGCAAATATTGTGTACAATTTGTGCTTGAAATGTTTTATATTTGCTCTGCATGCTATCCTGCCGAAGCGTTGCAGAATGGCGCCGAGCCGATTTCATCAGAGTAGAGGAGGTGCGGTATCCGCAGAGCGCCGGTCGCGGTGGATGCCCGAGAGCCATGGGACGTTTGACTACACATGTATTGGATGCCGCACACGGTTGTCCGGGGAGTGACATCAGGGTCGAGCTGTATCGCGTCGAGGGCGAACAGTTGCAACTGATCAATACCGTTAGAACCAATCACGATGGTCGTTGCGATGCGCCGGTATTGCAGGGAGAGGATTACCGCACGGGCGTCTATCAGCTGCATTTCCATGCGGGCGATTACTACCGCGCGCTTGGCGTCAGCCTGCCCGAGCCCGCGTTTCTCGATGTCGTGGTGCTGCGTTTCGGTATCGACGCAGGGCAGGCGCACTACCACGTCCCACTGCTGATTTCCCCCTACAGCTATTCGACCTATCGCGGTAGCTGAAGGAACGGCGGCGCAGCCCGCCAGACGAATGCTTGTCACCCTCAGACTCGTTCGAGTCCTTGCGCCCGCTCACACTGCGGGCTTTTTTATGCGGCTTTTTTACCAGGATCAGAAACAAGGCCGACGTCCCGACGTGAGGCAGCCGCACGTGGGGTGCGCTGCGCGCACCGGTAGCACCATGGCGTCGCGGTTGGCGCGGTGCGTATGGCGCCCCTCGGGGGCGTGGGCAGCGACTTGCGTCCAGGTGGCGCTTGCGTGCGGCATCGATGAAGCAAACGAAAACCCCGGCACATGGCCGGGGTCTCGATCAGCGTATGCAGCTTGCGGTCAGAGGAAGGCGAACTTGGCGATGAAGATGATGCACAGAACATAGAGGCTCACCGATACCTTGTCGCGTTGACCGGTAAGAAGCTTCAGCGTGGCATAGGTGAGAAAGCCCAGTGCGATGCCATTGGCGATGGAAAAGGTCAGCGGCATCATCACCACGGTGACGATGGCCGGAATGGTGTCGGTGTGATCCTTCCAGTCGATGTGCGCCATGCCGCTCATCATCAGCATCGCCACGTAGATCAGTGCGCCGGCGGTGGCATAGGCCGGAATCATGCCGGCCAGCGGGGCGAAGAACATCGCGGCGAGGAACAGGATGCCGACGGTGATCGCGGTCAGGCCGGTGCGGCCGCCAGCGGCGACGCCGGCGGCGCTCTCGACGTAGCTGGTCACGGGTGGGCAGCCGACCACGGCACCCACCACGCTGGACGTGGAGTCGGCTTTCAGCGCCTTTGACAGGTTCTGGATCTTGCCGTCCTCATCCACCAGATTGGCTCGGTGCGCCACACCCATCAGGGTGCCGGCGGTGTCGAACATGTTCACGAAGAGGAAGGCCAGGATCACGCTGATCATGCCGACATTGAATGCCCCGGCGATGTCCATGGCCAGGAAGGTCGGTGCCAGGCTTGGCGGCATCGATACCAGGCCGCCGTATTCCACCAGGCCCAGTGCCCAGCCGATGGCGGTGACGCCGAGCATGCTGAAGAGAATCGCGCCAAACACGTTGCGGTGGCTGAGCACGGCGATCAACAGGAAGCACACGGCGGCGAGCAGGGCCGAAGGATTGCCGAACGAACCCATGGTAAGCAGGGTGGCCGGGCTGTCGACCACGATGCCGGCGGTTTTCAGGCCGATCAGGCCGAGGAACAGGCCGACACCGGCCCCCATGGCGAAGCGCAGGCTCATCGGAATGCTGTTGAGCAGCCACTCGCGAATTTTCGACAGGCTCATGATCATGAACAGCACGCCGGAGATGAACACTGCGCCCAGTGCCACCTCCCAGCTGTAGCCCATTTCACCCACCACGGTGTAGGTGAAGAAGGCGTTGAGGCCCATGCCTGGAGCCAGGCCCACTGGCCAGTTGGCATACAGCCCCATCAGGAAGCAGCCCAGGGCTGCTCCGATGCAGGTGGCGACGAACGCGGCACCGTGGTCGATACCGGCGGTTGCCATGATGTTGGGGTTGACGAAGATGATGTAGGCCATGGTGACGAAGGTCGTCAGGCCAGCCAACAGCTCGGTTCTGATGCTGGTGCGGTGCTCGGTCAATTTGAAGAATCGGTCGAGAAGGCCGGTTCTCTCCAGTTGAGTCGCGTGTTGTTCTTGTTTGACGCTTTCCACAGCGGGTACTCCTCATCTCTCTTGTTGTGTACCGCCCAGAGCCTTGCGCAACGGCACGGGCTCTCTGAGGCAGGCGGTGTTTTGGCGGTGCTTCCTGGCTAAGTTGTTGACCGAGCGGTCAAGAAGTCACACGAGCGCGATTATGCTGTTGTATACAAAAAATGCAATTAATGTTTTCACTGTTGCAGAAATCGAACCCGGGAGGATTCCGGCCATGGGAAATGCCTGGATTCGACGACAATTGGCCGCGATCGAACGGTAAAAATCTTTTAAAACAAATGGATGAACGTTCATGGCGTGAACGGCGCGGCAAGCGGGAGGGGGCGGTGTCGAGACGGATGCAGGGGGTGGTTATCGATCAATGGCCTGAGAAACGTCACCTATATGGATAAAGGATTGAAACGAGGGGGTGGGTCATTGAAGTTTCCCGAGCGAGCCCCCCAGCTGTGATGTCTGACAACCAGAGGTGTAGAGGGCGGGTGGCTTGTGTACAATCAGCTCAATTGTTTTCCCAGGTTTTTCTCTCGGCGCTTGTCAGCTACCGGGTAGAACACAGTAGAGTCTCGGTGTCGGCGACTCTCATTGACGCGAGCCAGAATGAACGATCAATTGCAGCCCCTAAAGAAGCAGCCACGCGCGGCTAAAAGCAGCCGCAGCGGGACTCAGGATGATGTCGTATATGCTCATATCTTCGATGCCATCCTCGAGCAGCGCCTGGCGCCCGGCACCAAGCTGAGCGAAGAGGCGCTGGGCGAAATCTTCGGCGTCAGTCGCACCATCATCCGCCGCGCACTCTCGCGTCTGGCGCATGAGGGTGTGGTACTGCTGCGACCGAACCGTGGCGCGGTCGTGGCCAGTCCGAGCGTCGATGAAGCCCGGCAGATCTTCTACGCCCGACGCCTGGTCGAACGCGCCATTACCGAACTGGCGGTACAGCACGCCACCGCCGAGCAACTGGCCGAACTGCGGCAGATGGTGCGCGACGAGCAGGACAGCTTCTCCCGCGGCGACCGTGGTGCCGGTATCCGTCTCTCCGGCGAGTTCCACCTCAAGCTGGCCGAGGCCGCACGCAACGCGCCGCTGGTGAGCTTCCAGCGCAGCCTGGTGTCGCAAACCTCGCTGATCATCGCCCAGTATGAAAGCGGCAGTCGTTCGCATTGCTCCTACGACGAGCACAACCAACTCATCGATGCCATCGAAGCGCGCGATGCCGAACGTGCGGTGCAGTTGATGATGCATCACATGGATCACATCGACAGCAAGCTGAACCTGGACGAGGAAAGCGCCTCCGACGATCTGCATGCGGTGTTCTCGCACCTGCTGCAGACCAGGAAGAAGCCGGGGCGCAGCGCCGCCAACCGCTGATCGCGGCATGCAGCTTTTCACCGGATATGTCCGCGTTCTGCAGGAGCGGCCGGCTGGCGCGCCGCTCCAGTCGTAAGGTTCGCGGATACATACGCTCCTACAGGCTCTTTCTTCGCCGAGACCATACTTGTCGCCATGGCCCTCAACCTCGACCCTTTCTGGAAACGCAAGACACTCGCTCAGCTCGATCCTGGGGAGTGGGAGTCGCTGTGCGATGGTTGCGGTCTGTGCTGCCTGCAGAAGCTCGAGGATGAAGATGACGGCGCCGTGTATTACACGCGTATCGCCTGCAAGCTGCTCGATCTCAAGACCTGCCGTTGCAGCGATTACGCCAACCGCATGCACCATGTGCCTGACTGCATCCAGCTCACTCCGGCGCAGGCCGATCAGTTCCAGTGGCTGCCGCAGACCTGCGCCTATCGCCTGGTCAGCGAGGGCAAGGATCTGCCGCACTGGCATCACCTGGTCAGCGGTGATCCGGAGGCCGTGCACGTCGAGCGTATTTCCCGGTCGGGCCGCATGCTCAGCGAAAACAGCGTGGCCGAGGACGACTGGGAAGAGCATCTGATCTTCCGCGCCGGTTGATTCGGGCCACGGCTTCGTGACAAATCTGTTTCTTCATATGGAATTGCTCATGGGCAAGGTGGTCATATTGCCACCTGCCTGTCTGTCTCTGGAGCCTGCATGATGTCTCTGCCCCGTGTGCCGCTGTACTCGTCGATATTGTTCATGAGCCTGAGCCTGCCGACCTGGGCGGCGACGCAGAAGGTCGATCTGGACTATCTGGTGCGTTTTCTGCCGGAGAGCGATCAGGCTGAGGTCAGCATCACGGTGGAGAAGGGCGAGCGTATCCGCAGCCTGGACTTCAACCTGGGTGAGCAGGGGCGCTACAGCGACTTCAAGGCCGATGGCCAGTGGTCGGAAGAAACCTCGGGGCGTGGCAAGTGGCAGCCGGCCAAGGGCAAGAGCACCTTGAGCTATCGCGTGCTGATCGATCACGAGCGCAAGCCGGGGCGTTACGACGCACGCATGACGCCCGACTGGGCGATTTTCCGGGGTGACGATCTGGTGCCGGCCGCCGTGCTCGATCAGGTGGACAAGACCGACCTGGTGGCTCGCCTGCAATTCGAGCTGCCCAAGGGCTGGAAGAGCGTGGAGACCGGCTGGCCGCGCATCGGCAAGAATCGCTTCCGTATCGACAACCCGCAGCGCAAGTTCGACCGTCCCACCGGCTGGATGCTCGCGGGCAAACTGGGCACTCGCCGCACTCGCCTGGGCGACACCGAGATCGCCATCTCCGCACCGGTAGGCGAGGGCATGCGGCGTATGGACGTGATGACCTTCCTCACCTTCGTCTGGCCGCAGATGCAGCAGGTATTCCCGCGTGATCCGGACAAGCTTCTGATCGTCGGTGCCGGCGATCCGATGTGGCGCGGTGGTCTATCGGCGTCCAACTCCTATTTCATGCACGCGGATCGACCGCTGGTGAGCGAGAACGGCACCAGCTCGCTGGTGCATGAGCTGGTTCACGTGTTCAGTCGTATCTACGCCCGTGACCGCAGCGACTGGATCACCGAAGGCCTGGCCGAGTACTACGCCATCGAGCTGATGCGCCGTGCCGGTGGCATCAGCGAGGATCGCTACCAGAAGATCCGCGAGCAACTGATTAGCTGGAGCAAGCCGGTCAACAGTCTGCGCACCGACAACGCCAGTGATCCGGTCACTGCGCGTGCGGTGTTGCTGCTGCAGGAGCTGGATCGGGAAATCCGCCAGAAGACCAAGGAGAAGGGAGCGCTGTCGCTGGATGACGTGACTCGTGGTCTGATGCGCCTGGACAAGGTCACTACCAAAGACTTCATCGACATCACCGAGAACGTCATCGGTGGGCCGTCGAAGACGCTCGATACGCGCCTGCTGCGCTGAGTTGACCTGCACACGACAACTGCTGTTAAATGATATTTATTATCATTAACTGGCGCCTTCGGGCGCCTTCAGCAGTCAGGGGGCCTCGTGCAGGCAGTTTGTTGCGCCTTGCCCGGCGGTATCGCTCGTGGATAAACAATTTCACGGCACCTTCTCTTCCGTTTACCGCAGTGTCCATGCAGAGCTGACCCGTTTCTTTCGCAAGCGTCTGGAAAGTCAGGCCGATGCAGCTGATCTGGCTCAGGACGCGTTCGCCCAGTGGCTGGGGTGGCGTGATCGCAACGGGGTTGAACAGCCGCGTGCTTTCCTTTTCCATATCGCCCGCAATCTGCTGCGTGATCACTGGCGTCGGCAGCAGCGCCAGGGGCAAACCGAACCATTGGATGTGATTGCAGATACCGCCGCAACGCAACCGAGCCCGCTGGAGCGTCTCGATCAGCAACAGCGGCTGCAGCAACTGGCTCGTGCGCTGGAGGGGCTGCCTCCCAGGCGGCGTGAGGCCTTGATCCTGCACCGTTTCGAAGGCCTGTCGCAAAGCCAGGTGGCTGCACGCATGGGCATTTCCCTGAGTATGGTGGAAAAGCACATTGCCGCCGCCTTGCTGCATTGCAAGCGGCAATTGGCACATGAGACAGGGAAAGATGAGCAATGAGCGAGAGTCGAATCGATGCAATGCCGCCTGATGAGCAGGCTGCCACCTGGTTCGCTCTGCGCAATGGGGATGCGTTCGACGAGCAGGCCGAGGCCCGGTTTCAGGCCTGGCTGACGGCTGATCCGGCCAATGCCCGGGCTTTCAACGATCTGCAACTGCTCTGGCAGGACATGGCGCTTCTGCCCAGGCCTCGCATCTCTGTGGCTCTTCCGGCGCGCCGACCGCGTTGGCGTTCCTGGGCCGTGGCTGCCTGCCTCGGTCTGCTGGCGCTGTTGCCTGTCTGGATGACGGGTCAGCAGGATGTGGCGCCCACTCTGCTCAGCAGTACCGCCTCGCCTCGTGAGGTGACCCTGGATGACGGCAGCCAGATTCATCTCAACCGCAACACCCGCATGGAGGTTCGCCTGCTGCCCGATCGACGCGAGGTCGAGCTGTTGCAGGGACAGGCCTATTTCAGCGTGGCCAGGGATCAGCGGCGTCCCTTTCATGTGCAGGTCGGGAAGGGCAGCGTACAGGTGCTCGGGACGCGTTTCGATGTTCGTCGTGGCCGCGAGCATCTGATCGTGACGGTACAAAGTGGTCGCGTTGCCCTGCGCCCGCAGGAGGATGCTGCGCTGACGGAACTGCGGGCAGGAGATCGCGCGGTCTACGACCAGGCTCGCGGCGAGTTGCTGCGTTCGCGGGTTGCCGAAGACGAGGTGGCCAGTTGGCGATCGGGGCGTCTGATTTTTCAGCAATTGCCATTGGCGCAGTTGCTGGATGAGCTGTCGCAATACCGTGCCGCCCCCGTTTCGCTGGGTGATGCTTCTCTGGCTGCCAGGAAGGTTTCCGGTAGCGTCGATCTTGCGCGCCCCGACGATTTTCTTGCGGCGCTGCCGGCCATGTTGCCTGTGAGGCTTGAGCACCTGGGTGACGGCAGCATCCGGATCGTGAACGCAGTAAATTAAAAGTATTTTCATTCTCATATGAGGGTTTTCGTCGTTTCGCCGTCTTCCATGCCGACCACCTCATGCCGTGGTGGTGTCGTTAGCAGTGGAGACCTGGATGAAAACCCGCCTTTTGCCCCATGCCCGGTGGCGCGCCCCTGCCGGCGCAACGTTGATGCTCGGTTGCCTGATGAGCACCCTCGCTCAGGCGCAGCCTCGTGACTTCGATCTTGACGCTCAACCCATGGGGAGCGCGTTGACTGCTCTGGCTCGTCAGGGACAACTGCAGATCTTTTTCGAGAGCGATCAGGTGCAGGGGGTGCGAGGTGCTGCGCTGCGTGGACGCTACGAGCCGGAAGAGGCGCTACGTCAGTTGCTGCTTGGCAGCGTTCTCGAAGTGGTGCACACCCAGGGTGGTTTCGTGGTGCGCCGACGGAATGCCACGGCACGTGATGAAAACACCATCGAGCTGGGGTCGGTGAGTATCATGGGCGACGGTCGTCAGGTCGACGCCAGCAATGTCGGGCGTTCGACCCTGAGCAGCAAGGAAATCGAGCGGCAGCAGGCGGACAACGTTCCAAGCCTGCTGCAGACCCTGCCGGGTGTGAGCATGGGGGGCTCGCCGAAGCCGGGCGGCCAGACCATGAACATCTGGGGCCTGGGGGATGCAGAGGATGTGCCCTTCACCCTGGATGGCGCGACCAAGAGCGGTTTCGAGCGTTATCAGCAGGGCACGGTGTTCATCGAGCCCGAGCTGATCAAGAGCATCGAGGTGGACAAGGGGCCGCACTCGGTATTTACCGCCAATGGTGGCTTTGGTGGCACCGTGCACATGGAAACCAAGGATGCGCAGGACTTGCTGCAGGACGGGCACAACGCCGGTGCCATGCTCAAGTACGGCTATCACAGCAATGATCAGCAGAAAATATACAGTGGCGCGGTGTATGGCCGAACCGACGACGGCCTTGCCGATTCGCTGCTCTACCTGACCGGGCGTGACGGTCGGGATATCAAGCTCGCCGACACCATTCCCGACCCGGATCAGCGCTATCCGATCAACCCGCAGCGGCTGCCGAACACGGCCCAGGATCTGGATGCCGGCTTGTTCAAGCTCAACCTCCACCCCACCGAAGAGCATGATCTCAACCTGTCCTGGTCGCGCTCGAAAAGCACCCGATGGACGCCGTTCTCTTCTGCCAGTTACCCGACGCCTCCTACCCAGAGCAATATCAACCAGTATGGTTACGAAGGCGCCTTGCGTCGTTTCCTGGCCCATCGGGAAACCATCGACACGACGTGGGCGAGCAAATATCACTTTCAGCCCCTGGATAACCCCTGGGTCGACCTGACTCTCAGCTATGCACAGTCCAAGGTCGAGCAGGTCGATGAGCGTGAGCAGACCGCGTTCGTGCAAGTCGCCACCGGTGGGCGAAAAATGGATACCGCCTATCGGGACAAGGTCGTCGAACTGCGCAATACCAGTCGCTTCGAAACGGGTGTGCTCTCCCATGCGTTGACACTGGGTGGGTCATGGCGCAAGCACAACCGCGACACCCGGATGTATATCGATACCAGCACCTACAACAATGCCAATTACAATTTCGGACGCTTTCAGCCGACCTTCATGCCCAGCGGCGAGCAATTGACGCACAGCTTCTACGTGCAGGATGCAATCGACTATGGTCGCCTGACGCTTACGCCATCGATGCGTTTCGACAGCGTGCGCAATGAGGGCGAGCCCAACCTGGCGCCGATCTACAACAACAGCGCCAGGGGGCATGACTACAGCAGCCAGAGCTATTCGGGCTGGTCTCCACGTCTTTCGCTGTTCTGGCGTGCCACCGATGAGCTGGGCTTCTTTGCCGATTACACACAGACCTGGCGTGCTCCGCTGATCGACGAGCAGTACGAGGTGCAGAACAGCACGACTCGACCGGCGACCAGCCGTGACCTCGACCCCGAGCGAATCCGTGCCCTGCGCTTCGGTAGCCTGGTCAACCTGGGCGATCTCCTGGTCAATGGCGACAGCCTGCAGCTCCGTACCACGCTGTTCCGTAACAGGATCAAGGACGAAATCTTCAAGAACGTGGGCGTAGGCTGTGCAGAGCAGGCCGCCAGCGATGGCACCCTGTCGGGTAGTTGCGGCGCTTATCTGCCCCAGGGTAACTATCGCAATATCGGTGATCTGACCATCGAGGGGTTCGAGGTCGAGAGCTTCTATGACAGCGCCCGCGTATTCGGTGCCTTGTCCTACTCGTGGATGAGTGGCGAGCATGATGGCGCTTACACCAATCCCTGGGGGCCGGATGTCTGGGCGCGTGGCATTCAGCCCGCGAAATGGGTGGCTACTCTGGGTGTGAAAATTCCCGAGGTGGATATGCGACTGGGTTGGCAGGGCGAGTTCGTGCGCAAGACCGATCGACTGCCCAGCGATAAATACTCAGGGGGCATGGGCAGCTCGGTAGGGGACACGTTCTACGATCATTTCGACAATGCCAGTTACGACACTCATCGCGTGTTCGCCAACTGGATACCGCAGCAGGCTGGTTTGAAAGGTACCGAGGTGAACTTCGTGGTGGACAACCTGTTCAACCGTTTCTATCAACCAGCCCTCAGCGGTGATCGTGTCTATAGTCAGGGGCGCAATGCCAAGATCAGCATCACGCGATTCTTCTGAAAATCAGGTTTTTTCAGCAGCTCGGCCAGCCCCGCCAGGCCCTTGTGCGTGACCTTGCTGCCGGAGCCCGCGCTGGCCGCCTCTTCCTTCTGGTAGTGCAGGTCGACCTGGCGCTGGTGTTCGTTGTCATGGCAGTAGAGGCACAGCAACTCCCAGTTGGAGCCATCCTCGGGATTGTTGTCGTGGTTGTGGTCGCGGTGATGCACGGTCAGTTCGCTCAGGCGCTTGCCGCTGAACTCGCGGCCGCAACGGCCACAGATGTGCGGGTACATGCGCAGCGCCTTCTCGCGGTAACTGGTTTCGCGGCGTTGCTGGGCTTCGGCGAGGATCTTGTCGAGCTTGCTGGTGGTCATTGGGCAGTCTGCGTGAACATTCAGGATCGGATGTTGCCAGAATAGAACGAAAGGCGGCAGATCAGGAGACTTGCCATGCGCTTCCTCCTTCTTGTCACGACGGCTCTGGTAGCCGGTCTCGGCAGCCTGGCCTGGGCTCAGGAGCCCATGCGCATGCCGTCTGTGCCGGCGGCTGGCTCACCAGGCACGGCCACGCCGCAGCCCTACGGCCAACCGTCTGCGCCCAATACGATCAAGCGCCAGGGATCGGCGCCCCTCTTGCCTCCACCCCAGGGGCAGCCGGCTCCGGGAGCCGCGCCGAAATCCGGCGGTGATCAGCCGATTCCGCAGCTCGATCAGCAACTGCGCCGCAACAGCCAGGGGCTGGACGGGCAGCGCAAGCAGGATTGACCCGAGTGGGAGGTTCACGTGCCTCAGGGCGTCTGGCTCGTCAGGCGTCTTCGCTGATCCCCAGTACACGGAACAGGAAGGCATATTCCAGTGCCACGTCCCTGATGCCCTGATAGCGTCCGCTCATGCCGCCATGTCCGGCACCCAGGTCGGTCTTGAGCAGCAGCAGGTTGTCATCGGTCTTGCGCGCTCGCAGCCTCGCCACCCACTTGGCAGCTTCCCAGTACTGCACACGGCTGTCGTTGTAACCGGCCACGGCGAGGATGGGCGGATAGGCCTGGGCACGCACGTTCTCATAGGGGGCATAGGCCTTGATGTGCTCGAATACCTCGGCCTGGTTCGGGTCGCCCCATTCGTCGTATTCGGTGACGGTCAGGGGTAGCTCCGGGTTGAGCATGGTGTTGAGCACGTCGACGAAGGGCACTTCGGCGATGGCGGCGGCGAACAGCTGCGGGCGCTGGTTGAGCACCGCGCCGATCAGCAGGCCGCCGGCGCTGCCGCCGCTGATCGCCAGTTGCGCCGGGGTGGTCAGCCCTTGCGCGATCAGGCATTCGGCACTGGCGATGAAGTCATCGAAAGTATTCTGCTTGTGCGCCAGCTTGCCGGCGCGATACCAGGCTTCGCCCATCTCGCCGCCGCCACGTACGTGGGCGATGGCGAAGATGAAGCCGCGCACCAGCAGGCTCAGGCGGGCGTGCGAGAACCAGGGGTCGAGGCTGGCGCCATAGGCGCCGTAACCATAGAGGTAAAGCGGCGCTGGTTTGTCTGCCGCGAATACCTCGCGGCGCGCCACCAGGCTGACCGGCACCTGGGTGCCATCGGCGGCGGTGGCCCACAGGCGACGACTTTCGTAGGCATCTGCATCGAACGGGCCTTCCACCGGTGTCTGCTTGAGCACCTGCTGCGAGCCCGTGGCCAACTCCAGCTGGCGCACCTGCGCCGGGCGGCCCAGGGCTTCGTAGCGCAGGCGGATGACGTCACTGTGAAACTCCAGGCTGTCCTGCACGTAGAGGCTGTAGGCGGCATCCGGCAGTTGTACGCGATAGTGGGCGGCGTCCTGTGGCTGCACTTCCAGCACCGGCAGGCCGCCTGCGCGCAGGGCAAGCACGATGGCGCACTGGTTCAGCGTGGCGCCTTCGAGCATCACCTGCGGGTCATGGGCGCGGATTTCCTGCCAGTGAGGTCGCTGCGGGCTCGCCTCGTTCGCGCGATAGAGAGCGAAGTTGATGCCGCTCTGGTTGCTGCGGATCAGCCAGCACCACTGACCGTCCAGCATGCCGTGGTCGGCGTCATATTCATGATTCTCCTCGCGTGGCGCCAGGCAGATGAAATCGCCCTGCGGCTGCTGGGCATCCAGCACCCACACCTCGCTGGTGGTCTTGCTGCCCAGTTGCAGGATCAACTGGCGCTCGGAGCTCGAGCGGTAGCAATGCAGGAAGAAGCGACCATCGGCTTCCTCGAACACCAGTTCGGCCCCCTCGCTGCCCAGGTGGTGGCGATACAGCTTGCAGGGGCGGTGGGTGTCGTCCAGCTCGCTGAAGAACAGTGTCCGGCTGTCGCCCGCCCAGGTCATGCTGCCGTCGCAGTCATCGAAGGGCAGTTCGCTGATCTGGCCACTGCTCAGTTCCTTGACGAACAGGCGGTAGATCTCGTCGCCGCTGGTATCGAGGCTGTAGGCCAGGCGCTGTTGGTCGGGGCTGATGCTGAAGGCGCCAATGGCCAGATAACCGCCGCCAGCCAGTGCGTTGGGATCGAGCAGCAGCGTTTCGCTGGCGGTGTCCACCTCCAGCGAGCCGCCTGCCGGGCGTCGGCAGCGATAGTGGCGCGGGTATTCGTCGCCCGCCGTCGTGCGCTGGTAGTACAGATAGTCGCCCCAGGGCGTGGGCAGCGAAAGGTCGGTCTCGCGGATACGCCCCCTGATCTCCTCGAAGAGTTTTTCACGCAGCGCCTGCTGCGGCTCCAGCATGGCGTCCAGGTAGGCGTTTTCTGCCTGCAGGTGTGCCAGAACCTCGTCATCGTCGCGGTTTTCCAGCCAGCGGTAGGGGTCGTTACCGGCTTCCTGGCGGGCGAGGGGGGCAGAGGGCATGGCGTGGCTCCAGAGCGAGAGGACGACGGCAGGGGCGCCGCATCGGGCAAAAGCCGTTATCATAAGCCCCCCTTTGCCAGACCTGCCATGCCGGCGCCTGCTTATGATGAACGAAAACGACTACCTCCTGGCCTGGGCCGCCTATGGCGTCGCCGCGCTGGGCTGCCTGCTGGTATGGATGCACATGACGCGCTGGATGTGGCGCTACCTGCGTGAGCCGCTGCGGGTGCTGGTCGCGGTACTGCTGCTGAGCCCGACCATCGTCGATCCGTCGCGAGACCTGTTCGCGCCGGCCATTGCGGTCACTGCCATGGATGTACTGCTCAAGGTCGGCAACAATGCCTGGCGTGCGGTCGCCGATCTGACCCTTTATTGCCTGATCGCCTTCTCGGTGTACCTGCTGTTCGTCGCCATTCGCTGGCCCATCGAGCGCTGGTGGCAGGGGCGACAGCCAGTGCCGGTGAGCGAGGATGAAGACCCGCGCACCCTGCGCGAGCTCATGGAACAGGACGATGAACGCCTGGATCGTCGTTACGAGCGCGGCGGCCGGGTGGAACCCCGTATCTGACCCCTTGCGGCCATTCATTTAGCCGTTCAGCATGAGGGCCACACGGATGGAGGCCTCATGACTTGCGTGTTCTGTGCCATCGCCGCCGGCCAGTTGCCGGCACATCAGCTATATCAGGACGATGATTTCATCGTTCTGCTGGATATCTTTCCCATGCGCCCTGCACATGTTCTGATCGTCAGTCGTGCCCATGCCCCGTTTCTCAAGGATCTGCCGGCACCGGTACGTGATCGTCTGTTGCAACTGGCTGACCGCATCGCGGCGGCATTGCGCGCTGCCGGCTACGGTCGTGAGGGCATCAATCTGGTGATCAACGACGGTCGGATTCCAACCAGCATGTACCCCATCTGCATCTGCACCTGATTCCGCGGCGAGCCGGTGACCTGGCGGCCTTGCTCTGGCGTTTGCTGGTGCGTTTTCTGCCACTGGGCCGCAAACGCATCGAGGCACGCCTGCAGGCCGAAGCCGAGCAACTGCGTCTTGTGCTCGGCAAGGAGATTTGACCCGATGTGCGAATTGCTCGGCATGAGCGCCAATGTCCCCACCGATATCGTCTTCAGCTTCACCGGGCTGATGCAGCGCGGTGGGCGCACCGGGCCACACCGTGACGGCTGGGGCATCGGCTTCTACGAGGGGCGCGGTCTGCGTCTGTTCCAGGATCCGCGCGCGAGCAGCGAGTCCGAGGTGGCGCAACTGGTGCAGCGCTACCCGATCAAGAGCGAGGTAGTGATCGGCCATATCCGCCAGGCCAACGTCGGCAAGGTCTGTCTGGTCAACACTCATCCGTTCACCCGTGAGCTGTGGGGGCGCAACTGGTGTTTCGCGCACAACGGCCAGTTGGCTGGCCTGGAGGGCTCCACCAGCTTCTATCGTCCGGTGGGCGACACCGACAGCGAGGCGGCCTTTTGCGACCTGCTCAATCGCGTACGCCGTGCCTTTCCCGAGCCGGTCTCGGTGGAGGTGCTGCTGCCGGTGCTGGTGGCAGCCTGCTCCAGCTACCGTCAGCTCGGCGTGTTCAACTGCCTGCTCAGCGACGGCGACTGGCTTTTCAGCTTCTGCACCACCAAGCTGGCGCACATTACCCGGCGTGCGCCCTTCGGCCCGGCACAGCTCAAGGATGCCGACCTGAAGGTGGACTTCCAGTCGGAAACCACGCCCAACGACGTGGTCACGGTCATCGCCACCGAGCCGCTGACCGAGAACGAACAGTGGTCGCTGTACCAACCAGGCGAATGGCGCCTGTGGCGCCGCGGCGAATGCATCACTCACGGCAAGGCTTGAGCTCATGCTGAGAAGTTACCTGCGTCTGACCTTGTTCGCCTTCGGCCTGCTGCTTGGCGTGCAGGTGCCCGGCTTCATCGACGACTACGCCAAGCGCGTCGAGGCGCATCGCCTGGAGTCGCAGCAGAGCCTCAAGGGCTTCCAGGAGACTGCACAGAAGTTCTTCAAGGGTGATCTGGACGCACTGGTGGCGCATTACCGTGTCAGCGATGACCCGGTGATGCGCAGCGACGCCAGGAGCGTCGGTCATCTGGTGCAGCGCTCGGCCTTGCTGGAGCGCGAGTGGCAGGCCATGCAGGGGCCCTGGTATGCCCAGGCCTGGCACTTGGCGACGAGCGCCGACCCGGAGCTGTTCAAGGAAACTCTGCAGGCCTACCGCTATCAGGTGTTGCTGACGCCGGAGGCGATTCTCTGGGGCGTGATCTGCGCCTTGTTGCTGGCCTGGTTGGCGGAACTGCTGGTACTGCTGTGTGGCTGGCTGCTGGGTGCAGGGCAGACCCGACGCGCCCAGCAACGACACTGGCGCTGAATGCAAAAAAGCCCCGGAGCGATTCCTGGCGTCGCTGTGCGACTGCCCGCCATGGATAGCAATCCGCAAAAAGTTGCGCTGGTTCGCCTGAAAGCGAGGCGGGGCGTGTTAATGTAATACATCGTTACATTTACCCTCCCTCGTGTTACTGGAGTTTCCATGTCGATCAAGGATTCGATCCTGGCAGCCGCGCTGGCTGCTGTTCTGCCATTCATGCCCGCTGCATACGCCAACCCCGAGACCGAGCCGGAAAGCGCCACGGTCAGCGAGGAGGTCAGCGAAACCGATGATTCGGCGCAGTGGGTCGACCCCGAAGCCTTCGTTGCCAGCCTGCAGTTCCAGACCGGACGTATCGTTCTGGGCAATGACCTGGCCACTCTCAACCTGCCGGAATCGCTGGTGTTTCTCGATAGCGAGAACGCCCAGCGCCTGCTGGTCGATGGCTGGGGCAACCCGCCGGATGACGTCCCGCCGCTGGGCATGATCCTGCCGGCTGGCGTGTCGCCACTCGCCGATGAATCCTGGGGTGTGACCGTCGAGTATGAAGACAGCGGTTATGTTTCCGACGAGGATGCCGCTGATATCGACTACAGCGACATGCTCGAGGACATGCAGGCCGACATGCGCGAGGCCAACACCTGGCGTGAGGAAAATGGCTACGAGACCGTCGAGCTGGTCGGTTGGGCTGCGTCGCCGCACTATGATGCCGAAGGCAAGAAGCTGCACTGGGCCAAGGAGCTGAAGTTCGGCGACAGCGAGACCAATACCCTGAACTACAACATCCGTGTGCTCGGCCGTAAGGGCGTGCTGGTGCTGAACTTCGTCGCCAACATGGATCAACTGGCGGAAATCGAGGCCAGCGTGCCGGCCGTGCTGGCTGCGACCGATTTCAACCCGGGCCAGCGCTATGCCGAGTTCGATCCGGATCTGGATACCGTGGCGGCCTATGGCCTGGGGGCTCTGGTTGCGGGCAAGGTAGCCGCCAAGACCGGCCTGCTGGCCATGCTGCTGGTACTGTTGAAGAAGTTCTGGTTCATCCCGGTGGTCGTGTTCGGCTGGCTGTTCAAACGCATCGGCCTGCGCAAGAAGGACAGCCTGTCCGAGCCTGCCAGCGAGCCGGTGGTGGTCGCAGCAGCCGAGGTTCCGCCGCAGGAGCTGGTGCAGGCTCCTGCACAGACCGTGATGGATCTGAACAAGCCGGACGACGCAGACAAGCGCTGAAACCCCGTCGCCCGGATGCATCCGGGCGACAAAAACGCCGCGAATCCTTTGCAGGTTTCGCGGCGTTTTTCGTTGTGGCTCGATGCCCTACTTGGACAGGTACTTCATCCCGTCTTCCAGTCCCTGCAGGGTCAGCGGGTACATGCGATCTTCGATCAGTTCGCGTACCAGTCCGGTGGAAGCTGTGTAGTTCCAGGTGTCCTTGGGGTAGGGGTTGATCCAGATGATCTTCTTGAACTTCTCGGTGAAGCGCTTCATCCAGACGTAGCCGGCTTCCTCGTTCCAGTGTTCGACGCTGCCGCCGGCCTGGGTGATTTCGTAGGGCGCCATGGCCGCATCACCTACGAACACCACCTTGTAGTCGGCGCCGTACTTGTGCAGCAGATCCAGAGTCGAGGTACGCTCGCTGGTGCGGCGCATGTTGTTCTTCCACACGCTCTCGTAGATGAAATTGTGGAAGTAGAAGTACTCCAGGTGCTTGAACTCGGTCTTGCAGGCTGAGAACAACTCCTCGCAGACCTTGACGTGGGCGTCCATCGAGCCGCCGATGTCCAGCAGCAACAGGAGCTTGACCGTGTTGCGCCGTTCCGGGCGCATCTGGATATTGAGCAGCCCGCCGTCTTTCGCGGTGTGATCGATGGTGCCGTCCAGATCCAGCTCTTCGGCAGCGCCCTGACGGGCGAACTTGCGCAGACGGCGCAGCGCCACCTTGATGTTGCGCGTGCCCAGTTCGACCTGATCGTCGAGGTTCTTGTACTCGCGCTGATCCCACACCTTGGCAGCCTTGCCCTGGCGCTTGCCGGCATCGCCGACGCGAATGCCTTCGGGGTTGTAGCCGCCGGAACCGAAGGGGCTGGTGCCACCGGTGCCGATCCACTTGTTGCCGCCGGCGTGCTTTTCCTTCTGTTCTTCGAGGCGCTTCTTGAATTCCTCGATCAGCTTGTCCAGGCCGCCGAGGCTCTGGATCTGCGCTTTTTCCTCGTCGCTCAGCAGGCGCTCGAATTCCTTGCGCAGCCACTCCTCGGGGATCATCGCCTCGATGTGTTCATTGAGGTTTTCCAGGCCCTTGAAGTAGGCCCCGAAGGCCCGGTCGAACTTGTCGAAGTGACGTTCGTCCTTGACCAGAATCGCGCGTGCCAGGTAATAGAACTCGTCCATGTCGGCGAACACGACGTTGTGCTTGAGCGCGTTGATCAGGTCGAGCAGCTCGCGCACCGATACCGGCACCTTGGCCGCGCGCATTTCGTTGAACAGGTTAAGCAGCATGGCTGCGCCCTCGTTTCTTGGTTGGCTTTGGCATGTTGCGTCAAGGCCTGTTGCCGGGGGACGGCTTCTCTGTTGTACGGGGCAAGGGATTGCGAGCTAGAGTCAGGCAAGGCGGAATCAGGTGAGCAAGCGCAGTGTACTTTTGTACATGAGCATTGCGAGCCTGATTCCAACGCAGCATGGCCGACGCGTAGCAGCCCGAATTCCTACCTGGAAGCGCGGCGCGCCATGAAGGCCAGGCGCTCGAGCAACTGCACGTCCTGCTCGTTCTTCACCAGGGCGCCGGCCAGCGGCGGAATGGCCTTGGTCGGATCACGCTCGCGCAACACCGCCTCGCCGATGTTGTCGGCCATCAGCAGCTTCAGCCAATCCACCAGCTCGCTGGTCGAGGGCTTCTTCTTCAGGCCCGGCACCTTGCGTACGTCGAAGAACACGTCCAGCGCTTCGGCCACCAGCTCGCCGCTGATGTTGGGGTAGTGCACATCGACGATCTTCTTCAGCGTGTCGCGATCGGGGAAGGCGATGTAGTGGAAGAAGCAGCGACGCAGGAAGGCGTCCGGCAGCTCCTTCTCGTTGTTGGAGGTGATGATGATGATCGGGCGCTGCTTGGCCTTGATCGTCTCGTTGGTTTCGTAAACGTAGAACTCCATCTTGTCGAGTTCCTGCAACAGGTCGTTGGGGAATTCGATGTCGGCCTTGTCGATTTCGTCGATCAGCAGGATCACGCGTTCGTCGGACTCGAACGCCTCCCACAGCTTGCCTTTCTTGATGTAGTTGCGAACGTCGTGAACCTTGTCGGAGTCGAGCTGCGAATCACGCAGACGGCTGACCGCGTCGTACTCGTACAGACCCTGGTGCGCCTTGGTGGTGGATTTGATGTGCCAGGTGATCAGCTTGGCGCCGAAGGCAGCGGCCAGTTGTTCGGCGAGCATGGTCTTGCCGGTGCCCGGCTCGCCCTTGACCAGCAGCGGGCGCTGCAGGGTGATGGCGGCGTTGACCGCGAGTTTGAGGTCGTCGGTAGCGACGTAGGACTGGGTGCCTTCGAACTTCATCGGAGAATCCTCGGAACGGTAACGCGCAGGGCTGGCCCGCGGCAGAAATTCAGACCGCGACTATAACGCGCAGCTTCGGTGGCTGTGAACGCAGACGCATTATTCAGTCACTGAATGGGCAGTCACCGCCGTTCTCGACTACGCCCCGGCAGGCGGGGGCGATCAGTCGTCTCGCCGAGGTGGAGGGCGTTCGTAGCGTGGAGTGAAGGCTTCCACGAAGCCGTTGCGCAGAATCGCGATAAAGGCCTGCAAGGCGCTGGTTTGCTGGTCGTGCACGTTGCCGCTGAGCTCGACCCGGGTGGCGAACTGGTCACGACGCTGGTTCTTCAGCAGGGTTTCGCTACCTCCCACCAGGGCTTCCCAGAGCGAGCGCAGGACGCCCTTGTCTTCGTCTTCGACGTCCTGCTCCCAGTCGAACACGTCGACATTGCGCAGCAGTGGCTTGATGTAGCCGCTGAGCTGGGCATTGTCGGCTCGCGCCTCGATCACCAGGTCGCCGTTGCCGCGTTTGAAGTCGAAACCGCCGTAGGCACGGGCGAAGTCGTTGAAGCGCGTCAGGTCGATGTCTCGCGCACGCAGGCGCAACTCGAAGTCCTCGAATTGCTCGAAGGGATCGAACGTCGCTTCGGCCTCCAGCGGTGCCTGTTCCAGTAGCATGGCGTAGCCTTCGAAGTGCGCGACGCGATCGCCCGGTTCGTCGCCGACGTTGGTGAGGTTGTACAGGCTGGCGTTGACCTGATCCGCGCTCAGTTCCACCTTCGGATTGATGGTGAAATTGTGAAAGCGGATACGGCCGTCGATCACCCGCAGCTCATTGAGGGTGATGGGCAGCAGCTTGTTCAACTGATCGCGCCAGTCCGTGCCGGCCCCGGTCTGGCTGGCTTGCTCGTCTTCGCCGCCATCGACGAAGTTCAGCTGTGGCCGTTCGAAGAACACTTCGGCCACTACTGCGTGCTCGCGCCAGAGCGCTGGCCAACTGACCGAAAGATCGATCAGCGGAGCCTCGAGCAGGGGTACCGGTACTGCGCCGGTGGTCTTGACGATGGTCAGGTCGTTGATGCGATAGGCACCGCGCCACCAGGCCAGGTCGATGTCACCGACATGCCCGCGGTAGTCGCCCATATCGGCGAGCTTGTCGTTGAGGTAGTCGCGGATCAGCCAGGGCATCACGAGCTGCGCGGTCAGCACCAGCAGAACCAGAATCATCAAGGCCCCCAGGGGCCAGCTGTAGCGTCGTTTCATGGAGAGCGTCTGTCGGGTCGACTGTCTTCGATGGACTGCTCTGGCGCCAATCTGTTCGGCTGGACTGCTGTCGCACCTGCGCATAGGCTGGTGCCCTTATCCGTCATCCACTCGCTAAGGAAGGGACCATGAGCCGCATCTTCGCTGACAACTCCCAGGCCATCGGCAACACGCCGCTGGTGATGATCAACCGTCTGGGGCCCAAGGGCGTGACCATCCTGGCCAAGATCGAGGGGCGCAATCCGGCCTACTCGGTCAAGTGCCGCATCGGCGCCAACATGATCTGGGATGCCGAGGAGCGCGGTGTTCTCAAGCCGGGCATGACCATCGTCGAGCCGACTTCCGGCAACACCGGCATTGGCCTGGCCTTCGTCGCCGCAGCGCGTGGCTACAAGCTGGTGCTGACCATGCCTGCCTCGATGAGCCTGGAGCGCCGCAAGGTACTCAAGGCACTCGGCGCCGAGCTGGTGCTGACCGAGCCGGCCAAGGGCATGAAGGGGGCCATCGATAAAGCCAACGAGCTGGCCGCTGCCAATCCTGACTACTACCTGCCGCAGCAGTTCGAGAACCCGGCCAACCCGGCCATTCATGAAAAGACCACCGGCCCGGAAATCTGGCGCGACACCGAGGGTGCCATCGATGTGCTGGTGGCGGGCGTCGGTACCGGTGGCACCATCACCGGCGTATCGCGCTACATCAAGAAGACCCAGGGCAAGCCGATTCTTTCGGTGGCGGTGGAACCGGTGGGATCACCGGTGATCAGCCAGACTCTGGCAGGTGACGAGGTCAAGCCGGCGCCGCACAAGATCCAGGGTATCGGTGCCGGTTTCGTGCCGAAGAACCTCGATCTTGCCATCGTCGACCAGGTCGAGCAGGTCGCCGATGACGAAGCCAAGGCCATGGCTCTGCGCCTGATGCGTGAGGAAGGCATCCTCTGTGGCATCTCCTGCGGCGCGGCGATGGTGGCGGCGGTACGCCTGGCCGAGAAGCCGGAGATGCAGGGCAAGACCATCGTGGTGATCCTGCCGGACTCCGGCGAGCGCTACCTGACCTCGATGCTGTTCGACGGCCTGTTCACCGAGCAGGAACTGCAGCAGTAGCACCCGCCGCGGCGCACCTCGCGTTGGGTGCGCCGCGCGCATCGCAGCCCGCCTCGATGCCACGCTGGAGGCAACTCAGCCGGCGAAGCGCTGATCCAGATAGGCAATGATCGCGCTGGATTCATACAGCCAGGTGCTCTGGCCGTTCTCCTCGATACGCATGCACGGCACCTTGATGCGCCCACCTTGCTGTTCCAGCGCCTGGCGATGCCCGGCATCGTTCCTGGCATCGCGCAGTTCGACCGGCAGGTTCAGGCGGTGCAGGGTACGCCGCACCTTGACGCAGAACGGGCAGGCGTGGAACTGGTACAGCGCCAGCTCGGCCGCTGCCCGTTCGACTTCGGCCTGCGCCTCGGGGCTGCGCTTGAGTTTGCGTGGACGGCTGATCCAGTCGACGAACACGACGACCTGGCCCAGGCCGATACGCAGGGCTTTGAGCAACATGGAATGGACTCCTGAAACACCGACGGCCGTTCGTCGAAGCGAGCGGCCGCCGTCGAGGGGCTGGCTTGGCAGGTAGTTTTTCAACGGCCTGTTAGCGAACCAGATTGAGAAATTCGCCGCGAGTCGCCGGGTTGTCGCGGAACTCGCCGAGCATGACCGAGGTGACCATGGAGGAGTTCTGCTTCTCCACACCGCGCATCATCATGCACATGTGCTGGGCCTCGATGACCACCGCCACACCCAGGGCGCCGGTGACCTGTTCTACCGCCTCGGCGATCTGCCGGCTGAGGTTTTCCTGGATCTGCAGGCGACGGGCGTACATGTCGACGATACGCGCCACCTTGGACAGACCCAGCACCTTGCCGTTGGGGATGTAGGCCACATGAGCCTTGCCGATGAACGGCAGCAGGTGATGCTCGCACAGCGAGTACAGCTCGATGTTCTTCACCAGCACCATTTCGCTGTTGTCGGAGCTGAACAGCGCGCCGTTGGTGACTTCCTCCAGCGTCTGCTGGTAGCCGCGACAGAGGTACTGCATGGCCTTGGCTGCGCGCTTGGGCGTGTCCAGCAGACCTTCGCGGGAGACATCCTCACCAAGCTGGCCAAGAATCGCGGTGTAATGTTGTTCCAGGGACATGGAAAATCCTGTTGGGTATCGAAGGGCGCAGGGTAGGGCGCCGGTATGTGCCTGACAAGTGCGCCAGGTGCCAATGCGGTTCTCTGCCTACTCGTCGCGCCCATCCATCATGGTGCGCTTGAGGATGACGTACACCGCGCCGGTGCCGCCGTGCCTGGCCAGGCAGGAGGTGAAGCCCAATACCTGCGGATGCTGGCGCAGCCAGGTGTTTACGTGACTCTTGATCATCGGTTTGCGGCCGTCCATGCGCACCGCCTTGCCATGGGTGACACGTACGCAGCGGATCTCCAGTTTGGTCGCTTCGGCTAGGAATTCCCACAGGGTGTCGCGTGCCTTCTCGACGCTCATGCCGTGCAGGTCGAGGCTGCCGTCGAAGGGAACCTGGCCAAGCTTGAGCTTGCGCATCTGACCTTCCTGCATGCCGTTGGCGGCCCAGTACAAAGCGTCCTCGGCGCCAACATCGATGACGAACTGATCGGACAGCCCGTCCACCTTGACCTCCCCCTGGCTGACGCTTGCAGCCTGGCGCAGGGTGGTGAACTGCTTGCGATCGGGTCTGGGTTTGCCGGTGTCGGCGCGGTCGTGCTTGAGCGGTTTGACACCGCGCAGCTCGGCCTGGAACAGGGATAGGTCGTCGTCTTGCATCGGAGGCTCCGCGAAACAGACAGGCATTTTATGGCCTGTAGCCCCTGGCGGCCACCCTGCACCATGGTGACACGCTGTCAGGATGGCTCCAGGCTATCGTTCACTTCGTCTGCGATCTTTCAGTCGCGCTTTTTCATCAGATGAGGCGACAGGCTCAGGTCGCTCGGGCGCCGCAGGCGTCTGCGACAGCGACGCCAGAAGACGATGCCCAGCCAGAGCAACAGCAGGCCGAGCGAGAGCAGGGTGATGGCTTCCGCGCTGGAGTCGCCGAGTGTGCCGAGCACTGGAGCGCGCCCGGCCAGCGAAGCGACTCCCGCCATCGACAGCAGAATGCCGAAGGCAGCCAGCAGCGCTCCCAGGGCGGCCCCCAGGCGCAGGCGCCAGCTTCCAGGCTGGCGTGGGCGCAGGCGGCGTGCGTCGAAATCGTCGGACAGCTTCATTCCGATTTCCTTTTGGCTATCGGCGGTATGACCGGTGAGTCTGTTTGGGGTTCCCTGCCTCGGGCCGTTCCCGTGATGGACTTCAGATCAGCGATTTGGCCTGTGCTACCCGAGTAGCGAAGTTGTCGGCCAGGGCGATCATCTCGATGCGATGCACCTCCGCAGCCGTGATCACCTCGCCATCGGGGGTCGGCAGATCGCGGGTGGCGCAGGCCGCATCGACGATGGTGCAGCGATAGCCATAGTCCTTGGCTGCGCGAACCGTGGTGCTCACGCTGGAGTGGGTCATGAAACCGCAGACGATCAGGTCGAGGTGCCCCAGCGCTTGCAGGCGGTCATGCAGTTCCGTGCCGGCGAAGGCGTTGGGCAGGCGCTTCTCCACCACGATCTCGCCCGGCAGCGGCGCAACCTCCGGCAAGTGGCGACCACGCGGGCCGCTGGGGTCGAGCAGACCACCCGGGATGCCCAGGTGCTTGACGTGAACGATGGCGGTGCCGGCACTACGGGCGGCGGCCAGCAGACTGGCGATCTCCGCCAGCGCAGGATCCAGACCAGGGAGCGCGAGCACGCCGCTGCGGTACTCTTCCTGGGCGTCGATGATCAGCAGGGTCGCATTGCTCAGGCTGGCCGGTGCGTGGCCACGACCGGTTAGCTGGAACATGGTTTGCGGATGGGACATCTCGGGCTCCTGGCTGATGGTGATGATGTGCCATTGTCCGCTTGCCAGCGCTGTCTGTGAACCTCTATTGCGCCTTTACTTGCTCATGCCCGCTTGCCGCCGCAGAATCGGAGCCACTCCGAAGGATCCGGAGATGAACGCAAAAGGAGTTGTCCATGTCATTCCTGTCGCAGTACTCCTCGTTCTTCTGGCTGCTGTTTTCCATCGTCGTGGCGCTTGCCGTCCTGCGCGAATTGCGCCGTCCAGGCAAGGGTGGGGACTGATCTTCGGGCTCCAGGGGTATTGCTCATGTGCCTTATGCCTGCTCTGGGCTAAACTTCCGCACTTTTCTCCCGGAGGCCGCCCGTGACTGCTCCCATTACCCGTTTACGCACCCTGCGTGACTACATTCGCTGGGCCGTCAGCCGCTTTCAGGCCGAGCAGCTGTTCTTCGGCCACGGCACCGACAACGCCTGGGACGAGGCGCGCCAACTGGTGCTCGGCGCGTTGCACCTGCCCTGGGAAATCTCCGACGCCTACCTCGATTGCCGCCTGGAAGACGACGAGCACGCCCACTTGCAGGCGCTGCTCAAGCGCCGCATCGAAGAGCGGGTGCCCACCGCCTACCTGCTGGGTGAGGCCTGGTTCTGCGATCTGCCGTTCATCGTCGATGAACGTGTGCTGGTGCCACGCTCGCCGATTGCCGAACTGATCGACCGACATTTCGCGCCCTGGCTGCCGACCGAACCGGCGCGCATCCTCGACCTGTGCACCGGCTCCGGCTGCATCGGTATCGCCTGCGCCTATGAGTTCCCCGAAGCCGAAGTGGTGCTGGCCGACCTGTCGTTCGATGCGCTGGAGGTGGCCAACCTCAATATCGAACGCCATGGTCTGGAGGAGCGCGTCTATTGCGTGCAGGGCGACGGTTTTGCCGGGCTGCCGGGGCAGCGCTTCGACCTGATCGTCTCCAACCCGCCTTATGTCGATGCCGAGGACTTCGCCGAGATGCCGGCCGAATACCAGCACGAGCCGGCCATGGGCCTGGCCTGTGGTGACGACGGTCTGGATCTGGTGCGGCGGATGCTGGCCGAAGCGGCCGATCACCTCACCGAGCGCGGCGTGCTGATCGTCGAGGTGGGCAACAGCCAGGTGCATGTGCAGGCGCTGTATCCCGAGGTGGATTTCACCTGGCTGGAGTTCCAGCGCGGTGGCCACGGCGTCTTCCTGCTGGCGGCCAAGCAGTGCCGCGAGCACCAGGCCTTGTTTCGTTCGCGGGTGAAGGGCTGATTCTCTGGTGCGCACGGCGCACCCTGCGTTAGATCGTATACGCCGTCAGTAGAGGCTGTTTACGATCTTTCGAGCTAGAGCGATACAAGGCGAAAACAAGCGAGAAAGCGGAGTGTACTTTTGTACATGAGCATTTTGAGCTTGTTTTCAACGCAGTAGCGCCGACGCGCAGATGATCGTAAACAGGCTCTCAGCGCGTGGCGATCCAGATCAGCAAGCCTGCCTGAAACAGGCTGAAGGCTACCAGGCAGGTGATGGTGAAACGCAGGCCGCTGTCCTCGCGCTTGAGGCGATCGACCCGGTCTTCCAGCTTGCGCAGCTTGGCGTCCTGTTCCTGCAGGTTCTGATCCGCCTGTTGCAGCATGGCGGCGGCATCCAGCAGCTCGACGATCTGTACCTTCTCGGTATGCCAGTCGCCATGCAGCGAGCTGACCCGAGGTGCGCTGTAGAAGGGTTTGAGCTGCAACGGGTCGCTGTATTCGATGCTGAATCCTTGTGCCTTCACGGCATGGTCGCGGCGGGCGCGGGCGGCTTCGTTGAAGTTGTCCCTGGTCGGCAAGGCGCCGCCTTCGACCTGGTAGTGAGCGTATTGCTTGCGTGCCCAGGCGATGCCCTGGGCCATGAGAAAGCGCCCCAGGCCGCGGTTGGCCGGCTCCACGCTCAGGCCCTTGTCCGGGCCGAAACGAACTTCCTTGCGCTGATGATCGGCCCAGACCTCCAGCAGGTTGCTTTGCCGATGCAGGCGTTGACCAGGTACCTGAATGGTCAGGCGCAGCATGCTCAGATCCTTGCTGTGACGCTCCACCCGGCCGAGCTGGACGAAGCGCAAGGGTCTTGGCCCCGTTTCACGGTCGACGGGTAGCGGCGCCAGGCGCAGCAGGCTGAACTGCTCCGCTGGCAGGTCAGTCCAGGGATGCGGTGCGGCGGGCGTTTCGCCTGCCACCGCTGCGGCGTCGGGGGCTTGCGCCTCCGGTGCTGGATTCTCGCTCATGGGCGTCCTGTGCGCGTTGTCGGGTCGTCAAATCTGTTATCGACCGTTTTTCTCGGCACTGGAGCGAATGAAGGAAACGATGCGTTCGCCCAGCGCGCGGGCCAAGGGTAGCCGTGGATCGTCGTAGGACGCTAGCTGTTCGTTCCAGGGGGCTGGCGTGATGCGCATGACATGGTTCATGCCGGGAATCATCGCCAGTTCGGCATCGGGCCTGGCCTGCTTGAGCACTTCGGCGTTGTCCGGGCTGACCTGGGCATCATGGGTGCCCTGCACGATCAGGGCAGGGATGTGCAGTGCGGCGAAGTTCTCCGCCGGGTTCTGGCGCAGCAGGCTGATCAGATAGGGCTGCACGCTGGGGCGATACACCACCTGGAGCTCCTTCGGCACCTCGGGTTGCAGCTTGCCACGTATCAGGTTGGCGAGAATGTGCCGGCTCTCGGCCAGCAATGGCGGCGGCAGACGCATGGCCAACTGCATGTCCAGCACCTGGCCGACGGGGTAGGCCGGGCCGGCGATGGAGACCAGTGCATCGGCCTGGCTGCCGGCGGCGGCCAGGCTGGCGACCAGCGCACCCTCGCTGTGGCCGATGAGAATCAGGCGATCGAAGCGTGGGTCGGCCCTGAGCAACCTGGCCCAGGCTTCGGCATCGGCCACGTAGCGCTCGATGCTGAGGTCGCGCTCATCCGGTGTGGCGGCGCGGCTGGCCGCCACGCCGCGCTTGTCGTAGCGCAGGCTGGCAATGCCGTTGCGTGCCAGCAACTGCGCCAGCTTCTTCAGTGCGTCGTTATGGCCGCCTTCGGGATTGTTGCCATCGCGGTCGGTGGGGCCGGATCCGGCGATCAGCAGCGCCACCGGCACGGGCCTGTCGCTTTGCGGCAGCAACAGGCTGCCACGCAGGGTGCCCTGGTCGGTGTCGAGGCTGATCGGCAGTTGCTGGCTGGTGCTTGGTGTGGCCTGGGCCAGACCGGTGACGAAGGTAAGGGACAAGAGCAGGGCTCGCAGCATGATGGGGGCAGGGTAGTGGCACACTGGCATTGGACGCATTCGGCAGGTCAAGGTTCGGGGTGAACTGCAAGGTAGTGGCAGGTATACTCGCCAACCTCGTCAAACGGGCCTGCGCAGCGGCAGGTCAGGGCTGAATTTCGCGGAGCGTCTTCCCATGTCCGGCAATACCTACGGCAAGCTGTTCACCGTCACTACCGCAGGCGAAAGCCATGGCCCGGCCCTGGTCGCCATCGTCGACGGTTGCCCGCCGGGTGTCGAGATTTCTCTGGACGATCTGCAGCGCGACCTGGATCGGCGCAAGCCGGGCACCAGCCGCCACACCACGCAGCGTCAGGAGGCCGACGAGGTGGAAATCCTTTCCGGCGTGTTCGAAGGCAAGACCACCGGTTGCTCCATTGGCCTGCTGATCCGCAATACCGACCAGAAGTCCAAGGACTACTCGGCGATCAAGGATCTGTTCCGTCCAGCCCATGCCGATTACACCTACCACCACAAGTACGGCATCCGTGACTACCGTGGCGGCGGTCGCAGCTCGGCGCGCGAAACCGCCATGCGCGTGGCGGCCGGTGCCATCGCCAAGAAATTCCTGGCCAGCCAGGGCATCGTCATCCGTGGCTACATGAGCCAGCTCGGCCCCATCGAGATTCCCTTCAAGACCTGGGACAGCGTCGAGCAGAACGCCTTCTTCAGCCCCGATCCGGACAAGGTGCCGGAGCTGGAGGCCTACATGGATCAACTGCGTCGCGATCAGGATTCGGTCGGCGCGAAGATCACCGTGGTCGCCGAAGGGGTGATGCCGGGCCTTGGCGAGCCGATCTTCGATCGCCTCGATGCAGAGCTGGCCCACGCGCTGATGAGCATCAACGCGGTCAAGGGGGTGGAAATCGGTGCCGGTTTCGCCTGCGTCGCCCAGCGTGGCACCGAGCATCGCGACGAGCTGGCTCCGGAGGGCTTCCTGTCCAACAACGCCGGCGGCATTCTCGGAGGCATCTCCAGCGGTCAGCCGATCGTTGCCCACCTGGCGCTGAAACCGACCTCCAGCATCACCACGCCGGGGCGCTCCATCGACGTCGACGGCAATCCGGTGGACGTGATCACCAAGGGTCGCCACGACCCTTGCGTGGGCATCCGTGCCACGCCGATCGCCGAGGCGATGATGGCCATCGTGCTGATGGATCACCTGCTGCGTCACCGTGCGCAGAACGCCGACGTGCGGGTCTCCACGCCGGTGCTGCCGCAACTGTGAGCCGGGCTGTGGCATGAGCACGGCCCTGCCGTACTGGCGGCTGTCCGGCTTCTATTTCTTCTACTTCGCCCTGTTGGGGGGTACGGCGCCGTTTCTGGCGCTGTACTTCGACCATCTGGGGTTTTCCCCAGCGCGGATCGGCGAGCTGATCGCCATTCCCATGCTGATGCGCTGCCTGGCGCCAAACCTGTGGGGCTGGCTGGGCGACCATACCGGCCAGCGCCTGCTGATCGTGCGTCTTGGCGCGTTGTGCACCCTGGTCTGTTTCGCCGGAATCTTCCTCGATCAGAGCTATGCCTGGCTGGCGCTGATCATGGCCACGCATGCCTTCTTCTGGCATGCGGTGCTGCCGCAATTCGAGGTCATCACCCTGGCCCACCTGCGTGAGCAGGCTGCCCGCTACAGTCAGATTCGCCTGTGGGGCAGCATCGGTTTCATCGTCGCCGTAGTCGGCCTCGGCCTGCTGTTCGAGTGGCTGAGCCTGGATGCCTACCCGGCGGCTCTGATGGTGATCATGGCCGGTATCGTCGTCAGCAGCTTCTGGGTGCCCAATGCGCAGCCTTTGCTGCGCTCCGGCACGCTGGAAACGGAAGGCTTTCTGCGCCAGTTGCGCCGCCCCGGCATTCTGGCGTTCTACGTCAGCGTCGGGCTGATGCAGTTGAGCAATGGCCCTTACTACACCTTCCTGACGCTGCACCTGGAGGGGGTCGGCTACAGCCGTGGCGCCATTGGCCTGTTTTGGGCACTGGGAGTGGTCGCGGAGATTCTGCTGTTTCTGGTCATGGCGCGCCTGTTGCAGCGTTACTCGCTGCGTGCCGTGCTGCTGGCCAGTTTTCTGATCACCGCGGTGCGCTGGCTGCTGCTGGGTAGCCTGGCTCAGTACCTGCCGGTGCTGCTGCTGGCGCAGTGCATGCACGCCGCTACCTTCGGTGCCTTCCACGCCGCGTGCATCCACTTCGTGCAGCGCAATTTCGCTGACCGCCAGCAGGGCCAGGCCCAGGCGCTGTATGTCAGTCTGGCCGGGATCGGCGGTGCGTTTGGCGCGCTGTATGCCGGTTACAGCTGGAAGAGCCTGGGCCCGGCCTGGACCTTCGCCATCGCCAGTCTGGTAGCCTTGCTGGCCGCCTTCATCATTGCCACCCGTCTGCCGCCCGAGCGGCCCTGAATCGAGTGAACCCTTCATGAGCAGCCTCGCCGTCTACCTGCACAGCTCCCCCGAACTGCCGAACAAGGTACTGAACCATGCCGACGACATCGCCAGCACCCTGGCAGCGGTGGGCATCGACTATCGTCAGGTGGAGCTGCCGGCTGCGCTGCGCCCCGGCTGCGAGCAGACCGAATTCGAGGCCGCGTACGGCGTCTGGCTGCAGGCGCTGATGGGCAGGGAGGGGCACGTGCAGCAGGAGCTGTTCAACCTGCAGCGCAACCATCCGCAGAAACTGGAGCTGCGCGCCCGTCACCTGGACGAGCAGGTGCAGGCGTCGGCCAGCGCCTGGCTGTTCGTCGCAGGCTTCGCCCAGCTCAGCCTGCATCTCGACGATCACGTCTACCTGTTGCAGGGAGAGAGGGGGATCTGCTGTCGCTGCCTGCCGGTACGCGTTACTGGTTCGACCTGGGGGAGGAGCCACATGCGCTGGTGTTACGCCTGAGCGCCAGTGACGAATCCCCGGTGCCTACCGACGACGATATCGCCAGCCGTTTTCCGCGACTGGGTGATTGAGGGAACCCTGGAGCCTCACCGACTATCCTAGGAAGGCAACCCTTCTCACAGGAGTGTCATCATGGGTTCCACCCTCAATGGCCTGGTCGGCCTGATCATCCTTGCCCTGGACATCTGGGCGATCATCAACGTGATCAAGAGCAACGCCGAAACGGGCATGAAGATCCTCTGGATACTGCTGATCGTGCTGTTGCCGGTCATCGGTCTGATCATCTGGGCGCTGATGGGGCCGCGCGGCAACGTCAGGATCTGATCGCGCGCAGGTGAGCGTGGTACGCCGTGCGCGCCACGCTCACAGTGCCAGTTGCGCCTGGGCCGCTGGCAGCACACCTTCGAGTTCCAGCAGTTGCTGTTTGCGCGGCAGCCCGCCGGCATAGCCGGTGAGGCTGCCGTCACGGCCGATGACGCGATGGCAGGGCACGATGATGGAGATCGGGTTGGCGCCATTGGCCGTTCCCACCGCACGCACGGCCTGTGGCCGACCGATGACGCCGGCCAGCTCGGAATAGCTGCACGTACGGCCGTAGGGAATGGCTTGCAGCGCCTGCCAGACGGCCTGTTGAAATGCCGTGCCGCGTGGCGCCAGGCGCAGTTCGAACTGACGGCGCCTGCCGGCGAAGTATTCATCGAGCTGACTGCACACGGTATCCAGCTCACGGCGGGCGGGCTGCCAGCCTTCCTCTATGTTCCAGGGCCGGCTGTCCAGTTCCATCAGCAGCAATTGCAGGCCGCTCTCGTCGGCCGCCATGAGCAGCGGGCCAACGGGGCTGTCGTGGTAACGATAGTGCATGGTCTCAACCTCCTGCATAGCTGTGCCAGAGATGCGCGGCAGCGTAGGCACGCCACGGCCGCCAGGCTTCGGCGCGTAGTTTCAGGCGGCGCGCATCGATACCTCCGGTTCCCCATACCGGTGCCTTGAGCAGGCCCAGATCGCTGGCCGGAAAGGCATCGGCTTCACCGAATGCGCGCAGGGCAATGTACTCCGCCGTCCACGGGCCGATGCCGGGCAGGGCGCACAATCGCTCGATCAGCGCCGCGCTGCCATCGTGCAGGCCCAGTGTCAGGCTGCCGTCGGCGATACGCGTGGCGAAATGTTGCAGGCATTGCACGCGTTTGCCGGGCATGCCTATACCCGCCAGATCCGCATCGGCAAGCGCCTGTGGTGTCGGGAACAGATGGCTGATGCCCACTGCGTTCGGCGTTTCCATGTGCGTGCCGATGCGTTGCACCAGGCGCCCGACGATGGTGACGGCTGCCTTGACCGTGACCTGCTGGCCGACGATGGCGCGCACCGCCTGCTCGAACGGATCGAAAGCCACGGGCAGGCGCAGGCCGGGATTGCGCAGCAGTAGCGGCGCGAGCATTTCGTCAGTGCTGAGGTGGCGGGCAATCGCCTCGGGCTCGCTGTCGAGATCGAACATGCGTCGCACGCGCTGTTCGAGCTGATCGAGGTGTGCTGGCGAGGCGATGCGGCAGCGCAGTTCCAGCGCGTTCTGCCCTGGCAGCGGGGCAACCCGAAACCAGCCGGGTGTACCGTCGATGCTGAAGCCGCGGCTGTAGCTGTCCGCGCTCAGTGACTCCAGCCCGGCAATCGCACGCAGGGCAAAATGGCTATGGAACTGTTGCCAGTCCCAGGGCGGTTGGTAGGGCAGAAGCAGCGTGATGATGTTCATGGCTCGCACCCTAGCGCGGCGCTCGGGCATTGTCAGCGTGAAGATGACTTTCAAACTGCGACAGACCTTGCCTTTGTGCGGGTGCTCGGTGCGCATGGCGCACGCTACGTGAAGCGCGTATCGAAGGGCCAGGATCCAGGCGCATGGGCTCTAAGTAGGGTGCGCCGCGCGCACCAGGGACTCCACGGCTCGTAGGGGGATCGGGATGCCGAGCACTCGTGGCGCCAGCGAACTGTCCACCAGCACCTATGGTTACCCCATCGCCTCCCGTTGATAACGCCCTGGTGTTATGCCCTTCCAGCGCTTGAAGGCATGGATGAAGTTGGACAGCTCGCCATAGCCCAGGCGCTCGGCGATCTCTTCCAGGCTCAGACCGCCTGCGGCCAGCAGTTCTTCGGCCAGCGTCTGGCGCACTTCGTCCTGCAGGGCGCGGAAGCTGCTGCCTTCCTCGAGCAGGCGGCGGCGCAGGTGCGGCTGCTCAGGTGCAGGCGATCGGCAACCTGCTCCATGTCGGTGATCTGTCCCGGCGATTGCAGCAGCAACTGGCGTACACGCCCGGCCAGGCCCAGGTGCCACTGATGCCGTGCCAGCAGTGCCTGGCATTGTTGTTCGCAGGCGCTGACCAGTTGCGGATTGGCCCGTGGCAGCGGGTTGTCCAGCAGGTCGGCGGCAAAGCCCAGGCGGTTGGTCGGCGCGCCAAAGCGTGGCACCTGGCCAAAGGCGGCAACGAAGGGCGAGGTATCGGCCGGCGCGGCCTGGCGCAGTTCCACATCTAGCAGGCGCAGCGTGCTGCCAAGCAACTGGCGGACTACCACCAGCGCCCCGGCCATGTCGCGCTGCACGATGAAGTCGTGCAGCGTCGGAGGCACGGCGCTGTCGTCGAACTTCAGGCTGGCAACGGTTTGCTCCACGCTCAGGCTGATGCGGGTGAAGGCGTAGGTCAGGCCGTGATAGCGCAGACCCAGTTCGGCGGCCTGGCGCACCGTGGCGCTGCTGAGAATGGCATAGCCCCAGGCGCCATAGGTGGTCAGGTGGTAGCGCCGGCCGGCCTGTAGGCCAAGGTCGCCGACCTCGGGCAGCGCCTCGATCAGGTTGGCGATCACTTGCAGTTCACGCTGCGCCTCGATCTCCCCGCTCAGGCTGGTCAATTGCACCGGGTTGAGTCCGGTTTCATGCAGGCACCTGTCCAGGCTCAGGCCGAGGTCGAGCCCAAGCTGGGTGAGCAACTGAACGCTGATGATGCTGCGGCGTGCGGGCCAGGGGGCTGACATGGGTTGTCCGAAAATCACAATATCCTGGCCGACTATGCCATAACCCGGGCAGGGCGAGGCAAGTAGCATCTGCTCATCGCCATACACGGGTCACTACAATGCTCAACAACCCCCGTACGAACGCGCCCTGGCGCGTGTTGATCATCGGCAGCGGCTTTGCCGGGCTGGGCCTGGCCATGCAGTTGCGCAAGGCCGGTGAGGACGACTTCCTGTTGCTGGAAAAGGCCGGCGAGGTCGGCGGTACCTGGCGCGACAACAGCTATCCGGGTGCCGCCTGCGATGTGCCCTCGCATCTGTATTCCTTTTCCTTCGAGCCCAGGTACGACTGGTCGCGCAAGTTCGCCCCGCAGGCGGAAATCCATACTTACATTCTGCAGTGTGTGGAGAAGCACCGGCTGCGTGCGCACATTCGCCTGAACAGCGAAGTGTTGGGCGCCGAGTTCGATGCCGCGCGCGGCATCTGGTGCGTCGAACTGGCGGGTGGCGAGGTGATCGAGGCCCAGGCGCTGGTCAGTGCCTGCGGTCAGCTCAACCGGCCTGCCTATCCGAAACTGCCAGGACTCGAGACCTTTCGTGGCGAGGCGTTTCACTCGGCGCGCTGGCGGCATGACCTCGACCTGACCGGCAAGCGCGTGGCGGTAATCGGCACCGGCGCTTCGGCGATCCAGTTCGTGCCGCAGATCCAGCCCGGAGTGGCCAGCCTCAGTCTGTTTCAGCGTTCGGCGGCCTATGTGCTGGCCAAGCCGGATAGGGTCTATCGCGCCTGGGAGGTCGCGCTCAAGCGGCGCTTTCCGCTGTTGCAGCGCGCCGACCGCCTGCTGCAATACCTGCATCATGAGGGACGGGCGGTGGCGTTCATTCGCTTTCCCTGGCTGATGCGTCTGTTTCGCCACAGCTTCAGCCGGCACCTGCAGCGGCAGATGCCCGATGCCGGCAAGCGCGCACAATTGCAGCCGGATTACCCCATGGGCTGCAAGCGCATTCTCATTAGCAACGATTACTTTCCGGCGCTGGCGCAGGCCAACGTCGAGATCGTCGATTCGGCGATTCGCGAAGTGCGTGAGCATGTGCTGGTCACCGCCGACGGCCGAGAGCATCCCTGCGACGTGCTGATCTACGGCACCGGTTTCACCGCCACCGATTTTCTCGCGCCGATGCGCATCCGGGGGCTGCATGGCCAGGAACTCAACCAGGCCTGGAAGGACGGTGCCGAGGCCTACAAGGGTATCAGCGTCAGTGGTTTCCCCAACCTGTTCCTGCTCTATGGGCCGAATACCAACCTTGGCCACAACTCCATTCTCTACATGCTGGAGAGCCAGTACGCCTACGTGCTGGGTTGTCTGCGGGAGCTGAATGAACTGGGGCTGCGTTACCTCGATCTGCGTCCGACGGTGCAGCACCATTACAACGCCGAGCTGCAACAGGCGACTCATCGAACGATATGGGAACAAGGCTGCGACAGCTGGTACAAGACCGCTACCGGCAAGAACACCAACAACTGGCCGGGCTTCACCTTCACCTATCGCCTCATGACCCGTACTCCGGAGCTTGCCGACTATGACTGCATCCGCTGATTTCAACGCCCCTGCTGCCGAGCAGATGCTGCTGCGCGGGCTGTTGCGCGGCTTTCTGCGTCTGTTCTTTCGTGGGTTGGTTCGGCCTCCCATGCCAGTGGCCGGGCAGCGCCGCGTATTGCGTGCGCTCACCACCGTCACCCTGACACCGCGTGGGGTGAGCCGCAGCGCCGCCACCCTGGGCGGGCGTCCTTGCGAATGGCATCGGCCGCCTGCCAGCAGTGGTAGCGTGCTGCTCTACCTGCACGGAGGCGCCTTCATGATCGGCGGGCCGGATACCCATCGTGGCCTCTGCGCCAGTCTGGCCAAGCGCGGTGCTCTGGACGTGTGTGCGCTGGATTATCGTCTGGCACCGGAGCATCCCTATCCGGCTGCGCGCGATGACGTCGTGGCGGCCTACCAGGCTCTGCTCGAAGCGGGCTATCGGCCTGAACAGATCGCCATGGGCGGCGACTCGGCCGGCGGCAACCTCAGCCTGGTTGGCTGCCTGCGCATCATCGAACGTGGCCTGCCGGCTCCGGCTGCTCTGGTGTGTTTCTCGCCGGCCACCGATTTCACCGGCGAGCAGATGCATGAGCCGCCAGCCGGCGATCCACTGATCCACCCCAGCTGGATCGAACAGGCCGCCGAGCTGTATTGCCCGGCCGGGTTGCCGCGTAACGATCCGGGCCTGTCACCGGTGTTCGCCGACCTCAGCCGCCTGCCGCCGACGTTGATCCAGGTGGGGGAGGACGAGCTGCTGCTCAACGACAGCCTGCGTCTGGCCGAGCGCGCCAGGGCGGACGGGGCGAATGTGCGTCTGGAGCGCTATCCGGGGCTGTGGCATGTCTTCCAGGCTCACGTCGGCATGCTGCGTGCGGCGGATTACGCCATCGCCCGTGTGGTGGCCTTTCTCCGTGAACAGGGCGTTTGATGGACAACATTCTCATCAGTGGCGCCGCATCGGGTATCGGGGCCGCCACCGCACGGTTGTTTCATGCGCGCGGCTGGCGTGTCGGCCTGCTCGATCTCGACGGTTCCGCGCTCGCGTCACTGGCCGATGAGCTTGGCGGTGCCTGGCATGCCGAGCTGGACGTGGTCGATGCGCTGGCTGTGAAAAGCGTACTGGCCGACTTCTGCGGGCTGCATGGCGGTCGATTGCGCCTGCTGTTCAATGCGGCTGGAGTACTGCGTACCGGCGCCTTCGAGGGCATCGAGCTGGAGCAGCATGCGCGCCTGGTGCAGATCAATGTGCTCGGGGTGCTCAATCTCTGTCACGGCGCCTTTCCCTATCTACAGGCCACTCCGGGCGCGCAGGTGATCAACATGGGCTCTGCCTCGGCGCTTTACGGCGTGCCGCGACTGGCCAGCTACTCGGCCAGCAAGTTCGCCGTTCGGGGCCTGACCGAGGCACTGGAGCTGGAGTGGCGCGAGCATGGCATTCGCGTCGGCGACCTGATGCCTCCATTCGTCAACACGCCAATGGTCAGCAGCCAGGCCGAACGCCCTCCGGTGATGCGTCGTCTTGGCGTACGTCTGCAGCCCGAGCAGATCGCCGAAACCGCCTGGAAACAGGCACATGGTGATGCGGTACACCGTACGGTAGGGCTGCAGTTCGGGCTGCTCTACCTCCTGGGACAGATCACGCCGGGGTGGATCAATCGGCTGCTGATGGGCTGGCTCAGCCGCCCTTGAGCGAGCAAAGGCTGCTGCGCGTACGCCCTGCTGCGTCGAGCTGGCCAGTTGCCGCTGGTCGCCGGCTTTGTGACAAAGGCTTTCCGAGCGACACCAATCTCTCGTCCAGCGACTACCCTTGAAAGGACGGTCTTCAGTCCGGTGCTCTGTCGGACAGCCGTCGATGCGCTTGAAGTAGACACGTCGAGCATCCGCTCGATTCTCGGGGCGGCGCCTGCAAGGGCCGCGACACCGTCCAGCCGGACGGTTGCAATGGGAAAGCGGTCAATCCATCCATAGCCTGAGAGGAGGTCGTTTATGAGCACAGCCTTCCACGAAGACTCCAGCACCTCGGTGCTGCGTCGGATGAAAGAAGGGGGTTCGATTTCGCCCAGTTCCACCCGATCGAGTTCTACGCCATCTTCCCCGATGAGGAGCGGGCCAGAATGGCAGCCAGAAACTTCCGCGGCGAGTCGCTCAACGCCCAGGTATCTGCCCGTGAGGACGGTGCCTGGCACCTGCAGATCAGCAAAGTGATGTACGCCACCCATGCCGGTATCGGCGCGTTCGAACATGACCTGGAGTCCATCGTCGTCCCGCTGGGCGGCACCCTGGATGGCTGGGGCGTCACGCAGGAGGTGAAAGCGTCGGCAATGCGTTAGAAGCGAATGCAGCGGCATTCGCCGGCACAGACCATCGGCCGGCCGTCCGGCCGATGGCTTCAACTCCAGCCCACCTCGACTCGCCCGACCTTCTCGAGCAGACTGCTCGACGGAGGTGCCCATGGCCGATGTTCTGATCCTGACCCATATCGATTACTGCCCGCCGGCGCACCTGGCGCAGGTGTTACGGGCGCGTGGTTGCGGTTTCGATGTGGTGCGTGTCGACCTGGGTGAACTGCCGGGCCACGACCTGGATCGGCCCAGAGCGGTCGCCGTGATGGGCGGGCCGATGAGTGTCAACGATCCACTGCCCTGGATTGCCGAAGAGGTGACGGCGCTTCGGCACTTCATCGGGCGAGACATTCCCATCATCGGTCATTGCCTGGGCGGCCAACTGCTGGCCAGGGCCCTGGGCGCTAACGTTCGGCGCATGCCATACACCGAAGCCGGTTGGCAGAACATGCAGCGCCGCGGCGAATCGGCAGGTAGCCCCTGGCTGGCGCACCTGCCCGAGTCGTTCAGCATCTTCCAGTGGCATGGCGACACCTTCGCCTTGCCCGAGGGCGCCAAGCGCCTGCTGAGCAGCTGTTGGTGCGATAACCAGGCCTTTGCCTGGGGCGACAAGGTGCTGGCGTTGCAAGGTCATCCGGAAATGACCGAGGAACTGATCGAAAGTTGGCTCGCCGACTGGGCGCACCTGCTCGATGCCAGCCAGCCCAGCCAGCAGAGCATCGTCGAAATGCGTGAAAACCTGCGCGACAAGGTAAGGGCGTTGAACCAGGTCGCTGAAGGCTTCTACGCGCACTGGCTGAAACTGGCCGGGCTCTGAGCCGAGGCTAGACGTCAGTGATTCGCTCATGCTGACAGCTGTACCTGCCTGACCCGGCAGCCTGCGGCTTCTGACATCTCGTAGTTGCGCCGTGCGCACCGACATCCCCTCTGCCAACCCCAATCTGCACGCACCTTTCTACCTCTCCGTTCAGCTACCAGTCAGGTAGTGCCCTCTATGGTCGTCTGCGCCTGCTGAAGAAGTTCGCTTCCTCAGCAGGCCATCCTGTGACCCCTGTTCAGCACGGAGCAAGATCGACATGGACGTCCGCAGCCCGCTGTTCCGCAACATCGCGCTGATCCTCGCCGGGGTGATGTTCCTCGACCCCATCGTCGCCGCTGCCGCCCAGGTGCAGGGCGCGGCCCAACTGAGCCAGGCCGGCAACGGCGTACCGCTGGTCAACATCGCCACCCCCAGTGACGGCGGCCTCTCGCACAACCGCTTCAACACCTACAACGTCGGCCACCAGGGGCTGATCCTCAACAACGCCACGGCCTCGCAGAGGCCTTCCACCGAACTCGCCGGCAGCATCGCCGGCAATCCCAACCTGACCGGGTCGAGCGCTCAGGTCATCCTCAACGAAGTCACCGGCAGCCAGCGCAGCCTGCTGCAGGGCTACACCGAAGTGGCCGGCCAGGCGGCGCGGGTGATCGTCGCCAACCCTCATGGCATCACCTGCGACGGTTGCGGCTTCCTCAACACCCCGCACGCGACGCTGAGCAGCGGCGCGCCGCTGATCGACAGCGGCCGCCTGAAAGGCTTCGAGGTCAAGGGTGGCGACATCGCCATCGAGGGCGCCGGGCTCGATGCGCGCCCTGTGGATCGCTTCGACCTGATCACCCGCAGTGCGCGGATCAATGCCGAGCTGCATGCCGGTCAGCAACTGAACCTGATCACCGGGGTTGGCCAGGTCGACGCCGATGACCTGCGGATCAGCGCGAAAACGCCCGCAGGCCGCAAGCCTGACCTGTCCATCGACAGCAGTGCTCTGGGCGGCATGTACGCCGGGGCGATTCGCCTGCGGGCCAACGAGGCGGGTGTGGGCGTCAGGCTGGCCGGTGACATGGCCGCCAGCGCCCGGGACATTCGCCTCGACGCCTCCGGCAAGCTGACCCTGAGCGGCACCCTGCAGGCGCAGCAGGATCTGCACGTGCAGGGCGCTGGCGACATCCAGGCCGGCGCCACCTTGGTGGCCAGGCGTGACATCCAGCTGCAAACCCCAAAGGCGCTGGACAGCCGCAACGCCAGGGTGCTGGCCGGGCGTGATCTGAAACTGGGCAGCGAGCGCCTGGACAACAGCCAGGGCACGCTGTATGCCGACGGCCGCGTGACCATCGGCACCGGCCAGGCCCTCAACGACGCCGGGCAGATCGTTGCGCACAAGGGCCTGGAGCTCAAAGCCGGGAGCCTGGAGCAGACCCGGGGCACGCTGCTCAGCCAGGGTGCACTCGACCTCGATCTACAGGGTGGTCGGCTGGGCAACGACCAGGGTGTGATCAGCGCCAAGGGCCCCTTGAGTGTCAAGGCCGTGGCCGAGGCCAGCAACGTCAAGGGCGAAATCTCCAGCCAGGGCGATGTTCGCCTGACTGCCAAGCGCCTCGACAACCGCGAGGGCAAGCTGCTGGCGCAGGGCGCCCTGAGCCTGAGCAGTCGGCAACTGGAGAACCACGGGCAGATTCGCAGTGGCAAGGGCACCCTGGAAATCGTTGCCGGGCGCATCGACAACCATGGGTCGCTGTCCAGTGGCGAGAACGTTCACCTGTATCAGAAGCGCTTCATCAACCGGGGCAGCCTGTACAGCCAGGGCTACACGGTCATCAAGGCAGAAGCCGACAAGCGCACGAAGGCCAAGCGTGTCCAGAACCATGGCGAGATTCACAGCGGCGGCAACCTGATCGTCCATGCCGAGCAGATCGACAACCACGGCAGCATCGGTGCCCTGGGCAAGCTCTGGCTGCATGCCGACACCCTGCATAACCACCCGGCCGCCGATGCCGGGCAAGCGGCTGCGCAGATCCATGGTGGTGCGCTGCTGGAGGTCGAAGGCCGCCACATCGGCAATCAGGGCCAGCTGCTCAGCCAGGGCGAGCTGCGGCTCAAGGCACCGACGCTGAACAACCGGCAGGGGCGGATTGGCGGCCAACAGATACGCATCACCCAGGGTACGGGTAGCGCCAGCCTGGACAACCACAAGGGGCTGATCGAAAGCCACGGCGACCTGTCCATCACCGGCCATGACCTGAGCAACGCGCACGGCCAGCTGCGCGCGCTGGGCAGCAAGGGCGAGACCCTGCTGAGCCTGAGCGGCACCCTATTTAGGGAAGATGCTGGGGTATACGAAGAACGACATGCTAGACCACCCGGCGACGCTGATTACTCAGTACGCTCATACAGGAAAAGTAAATCCGGATTCCATGCACAAGGCTATAAGCAAGTACCTTCCACCCATCGTTGGTGGCAAGTAGGCAAACTACACCTCCGGTCAAATAAGGGAAGGCCTGCATAAAGCTTATGGTGAAATTGAGCGCCCCGAATTTTTTGATTCAGTTAAACATTTGATTAGATAGGTGTATGGGTATGTCAGACAAGCAGGTTTACGAGCTAACCGTTGATGATCTTGCTCATTCTAGTGTCTGGTTTTTTCCAATGGATGACTCCGTTGAGGATGAGCTGACTGTACGCCCTCTTCAGGAGTTGGAATCTTGCACTGATGTCCAGTTGATTGTTCGAACCCAGTTTGAGGGGCGAAATGGCGCTAGGTATCTTGGCTACTTGTACTGGGATGACAATGGGGGCGTTGAGTATTTGAAGCCTGTGGTGCTACTTGATGATGGCTCAGCTATTTCTTTTTGGTCTGGCATATCCAAGCCGTCATGGGAGGAGTTTTCAGATAAGGCTCAGGCGCTGAGAAAGGCGCTACCTATCACATATATATCTGACTCTCTCTTTGGACTGCCAGAGTTATCTGGAGTGCTTGAAGGTCTTGGCTACCTAGACGGCGATATAATTTCCTGGGTCTAGCAAGTAGTGTAGTGGTCAACCCATTGTCCGGGATGGGTTGACCACTACAGGGAGGCGAATATGGCGGCAGCATCGTATGGGCTGACATTAGGTACTGATGCAGTTGCTTAACTTAGCAAAAATATGGTGTTTCAAAAGGAGAGAGTCGTGAGAGAACTTACCCTAACCGAGATGAACTTCGTAGGCGGGGCCGGCAATGCTACTGACACGGTAAATACCACAGTCACAACCGGTGGTGCGGGATATGCCGCTGGCCGTGTACTCGCCTCAGCGGCAGGTGGTGCCGCCAACGGAAGTCGAGCTGGGATGTATGGCGCAATTGCCGGCGCAGTGGTTGGCGCTGCAGCGGGAATTTATGACTGGTATCAAGACAGCCAGGATGGAAGCGACTACGGAGATGGAACCAACTATTAAATAATAGCGTGTGCCAAGTGTCGCGTCATTGCGTCACTTGGTTTTTCTCTTAGAGGAGTTTGAAAATGGCTAGGAAAATTGACTATTTGCGTAAATTCGCAATCTGCTTTTTCTCTATCCTAACCTTGGTATGTGTTGCTTCAACTGTGTTTTTCGCGATAAGCGGTGATGCCGGCCATAGAAATGAGAGCGTCATATCAGCTTTGGTCGGCATGCTCCTTGTTCTATGGTTGAAAAAAGACCAAGAGTCTGAAAGAAAAAAACCATTGGTTTGATCTGAGTCTCAGGCCATCTAGTGTCGATATTAATTGCATAGGCGGCATACAATGCGCATCGTGTTTGATCTCACGAAGAATGATTTCTTTGATGAGTATCTTTACAAGAAACCTCATGTTTTTAAAGGTGCAGTTCAGGATGGGCATATAGACTGGAAGGATATCAATGAGGTTTATGAGAGGGCGGATGCTTCCGACAGAAGTTTCAAGTTGATGAATGGTTATGAGGTTTCAAAATCAGAGTATGTGGAGTCTCATATGAATGTTGGGCGTGTGGAGCATCGATATATTAAGTCGGTGGTTTACAAATATATGCGCGAAGGCGCGACGCTTGTTTACAACAGAATAAAAAACGAACCATTCGTGACGGCCATATCCAGGCAGATTGCCAGTTATGCTGATGCGCAGGTTATTGTCAGCGGTTATGCCGCTTTCAGCGGAAAATCTTCCTATAGAAGCCATTGGGATACAAGAGATGTTTTTGCTGTTCAGCTATTGGGGCGGAAGCGCTGGATCATCAAACGGCCAAACTTTGAGTCCCCTTTGTACATGCAGCAGACGAAAAATATATCCGATGCGGTGGAGCCGGAAGAAGTTTATTTAGATGTTATTCTTGAGCCGGGTGACATCATATATGTGCCTCGTGGATGGTGGCACAATCCGCTTCCTCTTGGAGGGGGAACATTTCATCTCGCTATCGGCACATTCGCGCCTACCGGTTTTGACTATTTGTGCTGGCTGCTTAATCTGATGCCTGATATTCCTGATGTAAGGAGGAATTTTCATGAGTTTGGGCGAGACGAGCAATCTCTGAAAAACATAGCAGTAAGTCTTGGGGCTTCCGTCAACGATCGAAGTAATTATGAGAAATTCATGCAGGCGTACATTGGCCAGCATAGAGTGGACTCAAAGATTGCACTCCATATTCTCGGCGACGGAAGCAATCATCAGCTCGATTTGAAGCAGATTGTTCGGTTGAATGCTCACTTGCTGTACCGATTTTCGGATGGGTTTGTGGTGATCAATGGGAACAAAACAAATATTGATGATGTGAGTTTCGAGCTGATTGAGTACATTTATCATCAGGGGGATTGTAGTGTTTCTGGAATTCAGGAAAGATTTTCGGGGCATGGAGCAGATATTGTCAACAAGACGCTATTTCAGTTGGCCCTCAATGACGTGATTGAAATTGTTGACTGACTCCCAATTTCTGTCTGGTTAATTACTCTTCATTTCGAAGCAAGTAGGGTGGATAACGCTCTGCTTATCCACCGCTCTTTAAAAGCACAACTGAATGCCTCAGCAGGCCACTATTGACCCCTGATCGTGCTCTTGCCGTTATTCAAATTGTTCATTTGGGACGGTGATTATCTCGCCCTGGCGCAAGGTCAGGGAGCTGCATGACAGCTTCAAGCACAGCCAGTCAGGGTTGGGCGTCGCGGCGCAACTGATCATCGCGATCCTGATGTCAGCCGTGGTGGGCCCGATGGCCATGGGTGCCATGGGCGGCGCGGCTACCAGCGCGGCAGCCACCAGCCTGGCCACCACCGGAGCGATCAGCACCATCAACAACAAAGGCAACCTCGGGGCGGTGGCCAGGGACGTCACGTCCAAGGATGCCATCAAAGGCTACGCCATCAGCGGCATCACCGCCGGCCTGACCTCAGGGCTGTATGACGGCTGGACGGGTACCGAAACGGCGTCCAACACGGTTGCTACGAACACCGGCGCCCTGACCAACAGCGCCACGGTTGCCACGGCCGACGGTCTGTCCACCTGGAGTGGCATCGGCCAGTTCGCCGCCAACCAGGCGTTGCAGAACACCACCTCTGCGGCGCTCGGCAAACTGCTGGGGCAGGGCGACAGCTTCAGCGATGCGCTGCAACGCACCCTGGCCAACACCTTCATGGCGGCGGGCTTTAACTGGGTGGGTGACGTCAGCCATGGCCAGCTCGACAACGGCAGCCTGACCAAGGCCGGCCTGCACGCGCTGATGGGCGGGCTGGCCGCCGAAGCCATGGGCGGCGACTTCAAGA
This sequence comes from Ectopseudomonas oleovorans, assembly GCA_045291465.1. Lineage (GTDB taxonomy): Bacteria > Pseudomonadota > Gammaproteobacteria > Pseudomonadales > Pseudomonadaceae > Aquipseudomonas > Aquipseudomonas oleovorans_B. The sequence continues at coordinate 2,687,684 of CP152345.1, forward strand.
CCGGCGCACTGGCAGCGGGTGTGAACGAGCTGGTGGTCGCCGAACTCGATACCCAGTACAAGAAAATGGGCGTGGAAGACCGCAAGAACCTGCTGCACATGAGCTCGCAGGTACTCGGCGTGCTGACTGCAAGCCTGCAAGGCGGGGATGCCAAGGCCATGCAGGTTGGCGCGGCGGTGGCAGGTGGTGCGACGGCGTATAACCACCTGAAAGATCACGAAATGCAGTCCCTCGCTCGTGACCTCGAAGGCTGTCAGGTCAAGAAAACCTGCGATCAGGTCGCCCAGAATTATTTTGAGAAACACAAGATCAACCAAGCGTCTGTAATGGCGGCTTGCGAACAGGGTGTTGACGCCTGTCAAGCTAAGGCGCGTGAAATTTATAATGCTGTTCTCAAATTCCAAACGGTGGGATATCAAGATGGTGTTAATCTAAGCACCGCCGAATCATCGATATTTAACGCCTTCCATATGCTCAATGTGGAAGACAATGTCAGTTCGGCAGTAAGTGGCGCGATTATCTTGCCGTCAGCTTCTGCTATTGCAGAAGCCTATGGGGTGAACCCAAACTCTCCGGCAGGAGAGGCGTTTATAGCAGGGCTTGCTACCGGGATGGTGGCAGGGGCTGGAAAGAGGGTTGCGAAGCTAAAAGAGCCTGTATTTAAAAATAATAAAGAAGCAAAGCTTGCCGCTGAAGGCTTAGGGTTCAAGAAGATTAGTGAGACGACTCATGGAGGGCAGGTCGTATTTAGAAAAGGAAATTTATATATTACAAGGGATCTAGATAGCCATAATGGAGGGGCTTGGAAAATGGCAGCTTCAGTAAAGGACTTGGCTAGCAAGAGCACCCGCATGGGGACTTATGATATAAATTTGAGTCGTATAGGTGATTAGATGGATGATCAATCGCAAGAAAAAAAGCTTGGATGATGGCCGGAAAAACCATTAAGCAATTAATCTCTGAGCTAGAGTCTTTTGAAGATTTGAGTTTGATTGTTGAGTTGTCGATCGATGGCGGGGTTAGCAGTAAACCCATAAGTTTGATTGGAAGAAAAAATGACAAATGTATCATTATGAACATTGACTAATGTCTGTGCGGCTAAGAAAGAAATGCAGATTTATTTTTTGTCTGACAGTGTGGGGCAGTAAGTAAATCCTCCCCTACGGTTAGCAAGACCACAGCAGATCGCGAGCGCAAGAGCGATAAACAGCCGGAGCTTCCCGCTCACTATCAGGAAGGGACGGGGACGGGTGCGGCCTTCAACCGAACTGCTGGTTTGCCGGAGGGCCATCGCCGAGTCATCAATACCTAGACTGGCCGCACGGAGGTTGTGGCCCCGGATGGAAGCTTCCATTATGAGACGCCGAGCGGGTTGCAACCGAAGGCGGGTGGGAACCTGGCGACGCTGGTCGAGGCGGAGCGTGGGGGGCTGGGTGCAAAAGCGTCAGGTGATCCAGTAGAGCTTAACTTCGATAAAGCTACTCGCACTTGGTCAAGTCCGGCAGGGCTTGATTACGGACAGGGTTCTGTTCACGGGAGTCGAGTGAAGCACGTTCTGGATCACGCTGCACCGAACCCAAACAAAACTACACACAGCGTATTTAATGTGGGACGTAAAGAAATTTTGGGTTTAGTCGATCAGGCGTGGCTTAAGAAAGGAAGCCCAGTGACTGGAGATCCAGGAGCTTATATTGTTCCAATGGGGCGTATTATCGGAGCATCTGGTGAGGCCAATATAAAAATAATTGTTCGACCAAGTACGAATAAGATAATTACCGCCTATCCTGTCAACTAGAGGTTTAACATGCTTTGTCCAAGATGTGAGCAGGGTGATATTTGCAAGGCTCAGATTAAGTCAAATGGAAAGCTTGTCTATGTCTGCCAGGAATGCGAGGCGACATGGTTCTCGGCTGAGTCCGTTGGAGTAGATGCTTTCGTAGATTTTGGGACTTACATGGAGGGGCTTGGCCTCCTGCCGCTGTGGAGTTCTTTAGCAGTGCTGTCTAACTAGTTGTTCCAAAAGCAACCGGAGCCGCAGCAAGTAGGGTGGATAACGCTTCAAAAAAGCAAAAATGGGAGTTCGTCCCGCTACCTTGAGGTGCAGAGAGGTATGGCTTCGATTCATATTGAGGAAATCCAAAAATATTATCTGCGCAAGGAAGCAGCAAGTAGGGTGGATAACGCTCTGCTTATCCACCGCTCTTTAAAAGCACAATCAAATGCATCAGCAGGCCACTATTGATCCTTGATGGTGCTCTTGCCGTTATTCAAATTGTTCATTTGGGACGGTGATCATCTCGCCCTGGCGCAAGGTCAGGGAGCTGCATGACAGCTTCAAGCACAGCCAGTCTGGGTTGGGCGTCGCGGCGCAACTGATCATCGCGATCATCATGTCTGCAATGCTGGGCCCGATGGCCATGGGTGCCATGGGCGGCGCGGCTACCAGCGCGGCAGCCGCCGGGCTGACCTCAGGGCTGTATGACGGCTGGACGGGTACCGAAACGGCGTCAAACACGGTTGCTACGAACACCGGCGCCCTGACCAACTATCTACCAACGTTCGAACCAGTTCGAATCGTAGTGTTCTCGCAGGCGATAGATGTACCGCCCGCTGTCGTTGTTCTTCTTGCGCATGGTATTGCGTTTTCGATCTGCGGATGGTGGATCAAAACGCTTTTTTCACCCTGGTGGAGCTGGATGGCCTTCGATTGGCCAAGCATGAGAGACGGGGGGCGCTTCGTCTCTGCTCAGATTTCGTCGGCGATCAGTGCCAGCAGGTCGGTCACTCCTACATCCACTCCCGCCTGCACCAGCAGCGCTGTGGCCTGGCCGCGGTGGTGCGTCTGGTGGTTGAACAGGTGCATCAGCAGGGCGAAGAAGTTCCTTTTCGCTTCCACGCCTTTCATGTTGCGATAACTGAGCGGCTGATCCAGTTGCTCTTCGCGAATTTCCTGCGTCAAGGCTTCGATGCAGGCATCCAGGCGTTGCCGCAGTATCCACAGTTCACGGATATCCGCCGCCATCGGCTGATCCAGTCGTTCTGGCTCGTTCGGCGCATCGAGCGTTGCAAGCGTCTGGTAAGCGGCCGGGTGACAGGTGTAGCGGCCAAGCCAGATTCGGTCGGCCACCACCAGGTGGTTGAGCGTACCGATGATCGAGCCGAAGAAGGCGCCACGCTCGGCGCTGATCGCCTGGTCGGGCAGGCTGGCGGCTGCCGTATAGAGCCGTTCGTTCATCCAGGTGTTGTAGCGCGCCATCAGGCGGATATGGTCGACTCTCTGCATGTTCGCACCTGTTTCTGGCGTATAGAGACGCCTCATTGGTCATCGCGGCGGTTTTGCCAATCTTCTCCAAGCAGCCCGTAGAGCGCCGAGTCCGAGACGTGGCCGTCGATGATCCAGCGTTGGCGCAGCAAGCCTTCCTGGCTGAAGCCCAGCCGCTCCAGAGCGCGCCCGGAGGCGGTGTTGAGCGGGTCTATTTCCGCTTCTACGCGGTTCAGCCCCAAGGTTTCGAATGCGTGGCGCAGCAGCTCGCCGGCTGCTTCCTGAACATAACCCTTGCCCCAGGCGAAAGAGGCGATGCCGAAACCTATTTCCGCACGACGCGAATCATGCTGGTAATTGAACAGCAGGCATTTGCCGAGTAGCCGACCGCTGTCCTTGTCGACGATGGCCAGGGTCAGGCGCTGGCCTGCCTGCATCGCCTGCCGTTCGGCGCGAATGAAGTCCACGGCCACGGCTTCGCAACTCCAGGGCGGCGTGTTCCAGTACTGCATGACCTGCGGATCGGAAAAGATCGCGAACAGTGCGCAGGCGTCCTCTGTCACCAGGGGACGCAGCCGAAGTCGCGGAGTCGTCAGCGTGACGGAAAGATCGGGCATGAGGGTTCCTTGCTCGGGGATTCAGAAGCGTTCGTCGGCAATGGCCGGTAGTACCAACTCTCGCACGTAACTGGCGTCCGACAGGCTCAGCAGCGTTCGCACCAGAGTCACGACGTCGTGCAGTGGAATCAACTGGCCTTCGCCATTGCGCGCAGCCTGCTCGACCGGGGTGTGCAAGCCGTCCCGGGTGTTGAGGTAGCCCAGTTGCAGGCAGGTGACGGCCAGGCGCTGATCGCGAAATCCTTCGCGCAGGCTTTCGGCGATACCCTTGAGGGCGAATTTGCTGGCACCGAAGGTGACTTCCGGGCGCCCGCTCTGCGGCAAGCTCGAGGTGGAGCCTGTCAGTATCAACTGCGGTTTGGCGCCGCCAAGCAGGCGCGGCAGCAGGCGTTTGAGCAGCAGCAGGGTGGCTCCGATATTGACGCTGACCATTTCGAGTATCTGCGCGTCGCTGTCCTGCAGAAAACTGTAGTCATCCTCGAACGCGCGGGCTTCCCAGATGCCCAGGTTGTAGATGATCGCGTCCAGTCGCTCTGGCGCCTGGTTTTCGATCACCTGCACCGCTTGCAGTGGAGTGCTCATGTCCGCTTCGATCCACTGGATCGGTGCGGCAAGATCGGCAGGCCGGCTACGTGAAACGCCGATCAGCTCGTGGTGCTCGGCCAGGCCTTCTACCAATGCACGACCCAATCCCTTGCTGGCGCCTATGACCATGATGCGCATGGAACTCTCTCCCTGATCCTGTGGTGGTGGTCGTTTGTCGTAATGGTGGCCGTCTGATGGAGTCGCTGCGGCGCAGGATGATGTGGATGCCGATTTCAGCCCTGTCGTTCAGCCGGGCCGTCATTCGATGCAGGCCGAGTACTTTCTGCAGAGCCGTGCTATACCGATTCAGGGGAAATCACCAAACCCTATCAGTCAAAAGGAGCCGACGCCAATGCCACCCCATATTGTCTACAACATCGATGGTACTTCTTCTCGCAAATGCCAGTGCACGGGGCTGCCCAGAACCTGGCTAGGGCACTGGGAAAGAGGAACCGGACTGGTTCTACCCCTGAAATGCGTGGCCAAATACTGCCGAAACTATGTCGAGGTCGGGGCGCATGTTCGCGATGACGACGACAGGCGCATCGTGTGGATCGTGCCGTTCTGCCAGTATCACAACAAGCGCCCCAGCAGTGAGCCCATCGAACTCAAGGACGCCGTGACCATGTGCGGAGGCTCGATGACGATGGATTGCGCATGATCCGAGAGTCATAGATGGATCCTGGCGATCTGTCGATGCACGATTCAGAGGCGTAGCCAGCTACGCCTCTGTTGTTCGACGCTCCAGGCTCCGCTGGTCATTCGGCGTCCGGCTCCGACCACACGGCGAACTCGTTGCCGCCAGGCTCGACGAAGTGGAAGCGTCTGCCACCCGGGAAGGCGAAGATCGGTTTGACAATCTGCCCTCCCGCCGCCTCGACCTTGGCCAGGGTCTCTTCCAGGCTGGCGCTATAGAACACGATCAGCGCGCTGCCATTGTCGCTGCGTGCCGACATCTCTGCGCTGAAAAAGCCGCCATCCAGACCTTCGTCGGCGAAGGCAGCGTAGTCAGGGCCATAGTCCGTGAAGCGCCAGTTGAACACCGCCTGGAAGAAGGCCTTGGTGGCGGGCAGGTCGCGGGTGGGATATTCGACGTAGTTGATCTTTTCGTGTGCTGGCATGCCGGGCTCCCTGGCAGTGGAAAGTGACTGGGATTACTGACGCGATCTGGCCAGATCGATGGCCGCCTGGATGGCGGTGCGTGCCTGCGGGCTGTTCTTCCAGCAGGTCGAGCCCAGTTGGCCGGCGACTGCGGTGACGATATCGCCGACGCTGGCTTCGGCCAGTTCCTGAAGCGAGTTGATGCCGATCTGCTCGAGTCGCTTTACGACGGTCGGGCCTACGCCTTTGACGTTCAGAAGGGCTTGGTATTCATCGGTTGGGAAGGGCATGGGGTTGGGTATCGGACAGTGAACGTGGAGATGATGCTCACCGGCTGCGATGCCGGTGCAAGGTTGTCAGGTGGATGGAAGGGCGTTATCCACCCTGGGCGCTGGTTCGCTGCAGGAACATGGGAATGGGCGTGCCCGTGACCAGGGCAATCAACACATGACCCGTTTTGCCTGGGTCGGTTTTGGCGGTGAATCGGCAAAAGGCCTGCGCGATATTCTGAATGCAGGCGATATCGGTGTTGGCCACCCAGTCTGCGGGGAAGTAGGCAGTGATCTCGTCATGGGTCGTCTTTCTGTAGTCGCATCCGCTGTCACAGCTGATGTTCGTCCATGTGCTGCCGGCCTGCTTGCCATGCATGACCCACTCTCCATCCTGTTTCGAGAGTCGGTAGAACACCTCGGTGGGAGCGCTATCGCGACCGAGCAAAACGTAGGTTCCCGTATCGCTGTCGAGGATTTCGCCTGCACCTGCAAGCGAGGAGGTGAGCGCAAGCGCAAGGGGGAGGGCGGTGAGTTTTTTCATGGGAAGATCCTTCTATTTTCGTCAGGGACAGCCTGAGTGCCTTTGATGTTCACTCCCGCGAGGGCGTGAGTTCAGACGTTTCGTAGTCTCTGAATGATTCCCCTTCGGGTCATCGTTACCAGGAGTGCTCGACTCGCTTGAGGGACAAGTGGCCCGATTATTGTGTTGGTCTCGTATCGCTGTTTCCAGCGAGCAGGATGGATAATGCTTCGCTTATCCATCTATATGGGTATCCAGGGGCGAGGCCCCCATGCCGCGCATCACGCTGTCGCCATTGACCAGACCTGAAAGCCGACTGAACAGAGCAGTCCGAGCACGACGAAGGTTCTGTCACCGATGCTCTTGGCGGAACGTGCGGACAGTGCGGCGAGAAGAATGCCCACGGATGCGCCGGTGTTCGCGATGGCGAAGCTCCTTTCATAGCTGCTGAACCAGAATGCCGCCGCACAGATCATGAGTGCGAGTAGCAGAAGCACGAGTATCAAGTTGAAGAAAGCGAGCGCGTAGTTTTTGTCTTCGCTGCTATCCATGCGAGAAAGATCCTTGTAAGGGTTACGTCTGGAGCGGGCGCCAAGCTGCCAGCAGGATGGATGACGCTTCGCCTGCGCAGCTGTTCGTCTGAACGGAGAGCCAGCGGGCAGGTTATACACCAGACCGTATGACGGCTGGCAAGTGGCAATCAGGCGAATGGAGGCAGTTGGAGAGGCTGCGGCGGTATGCGCGAATGTTTGCTGCGCTGGGTGCCGTGTGGCGCGCAGGGCACGGAAAGGCGCAGTGATTGGGCACTGCGCCTTTTTCCTGTCAGCGGTTGAAACGTTCGACCAGGGCGTACTGCCCCTGTGCGGTGTCGGTCAGGGCTTCGCTGAGTTTGGCGGTATTGTGTGCTTCGCCAGCGGTCTGGTCGGCCAACTGGGCGATGTTGGTGATGTTGCGGTTGATCTCGTCGGCAACGGCACTCTGTTCTTCCGCAGCAGCGGCGATCTGGTTGGCCATGTCGGCGATGTTGGCGACCGAGTCGCTGATGCCGGAAAGCGCCTGATCGGCCTGGAGAACACGCTCGACACCTTCGTCGGCCTGCTTGCGGCCGATTTCCATGGTCAGCACGGCTTCTTCGGCGGTGCGTTGCAGTTTGGCGATCAGGGCGTGGATCTGCTCGGTGGATTCGGCGGTGCGCTGTGCCAGCGAACGTACTTCGTCGGCCACCACGGCGAAGCCGCGTCCCATTTCGCCGGCACGCGCGGCTTCGATGGCTGCGTTGAGGGCGAGCAGGTTGGTCTGGTCGGCGATGCCTTTGATCACGTCGACCACGCCGCCGATTTCGTTGCTGTCCTGGGCCAGGCGAGTGACGGTTTCGCCGGTATCGCCCACCGACTGCGACAGGCGCTGGATCGCTTCGCGGGTTTCCGCCGCGATGGAGCGGCCCTCGCCGGTGAGACGGTTGGCTTCCTGAGTGGCGATGGCGGTGCGGGCGACGTTGCTGGCCACCTCCAGGGTGGTGGCAGCCATTTCGTTGACGGCGGTGGCGACCTGTTCGGTCTCGCTGCGCTGACGCTCGAGGCCGGCCGAGCTGTTGTGCGCGAGCTTGTCGGCTTCACGCGCTTGCTGGGTCAGTTGTTCGGCGGTGTCCTGCAGGCGGGTCAGGCAGGTCTTGAGACGCGCTTCCTGACTGAGCATGGCCATTTCCAGGCGCGCCTCGGCACCACGGCTATCGGTGTACATCTGGGCGATCAGCGGGTCGGAGGTGGTCTGTTCGGCGATGCGCAGCAGGCGTTTGACGCCACGGGTCTGCCAGGCGATGCCGGCCAGGCCCAGCGGCACGGAGAGCAGGGCGGCGAGGATGAAGCCCCAGTTGCTGCCCATCCAGTGGCCGATCAGAAACCCGATCTGGCTGACCAGGATGAACGGCATCCAGGCCTGGATGATGGGCAGCCAGTGGTTGCTGGCGGGGACGGCCGACTTGCCGGCATTGACGCGGGCGTAAAGCGCCTCGGCGCGCCGCACCTGCTCGGTGGTGGGTTTTACCCGTACGGATTCGTAGCCGACGACCTGGTTGTTCTCGGTCATCGGGGTGACGTAGGCGTTGACCCAGTAGTGGTCGCCGTTCTTGCTGCGGTTCTTGACGATCCCCATCCAGGGGCGCCCCTTCTTCAGGGTCGTCCACATATGATCGAATACGGCCGACGGTACATCCGGATGGCGCACGATGTTGTGAGGCGAGCGCAGCAGTTCTTCACGAGTGAAGCCGCTGATGTCGACGAAGGCGTCGTTGCAGTAGGTGATTTGCCCTTTGAGATCGGTGGTGGAGATCAGACGCTGCTGCGCAGGGAAGGTGCGCTCGCGCTGGGTGACCGGCTGGTTATTACGCATGGCAGGTATCCGTCGTTGTAATGCCCTGTTAATCGGCCGACGAACGGCAAAGTTGAGGGCTGAATCCATTTCGGGCGAGTGTAAACGCTTTTTGAATGGCGTCACATTTCTGTCATGCCATTGGCCATCCCTGGCCCGACGGAAATTGAATGCCCTGGCGCCTTCATGCAGGGCAGACGGATCAGTTGGCGATCATCTGGCGCAGCACGTAGTGCAGGATGCCCCCGGCCTTGAAGTACTCGACTTCGTTGAGGGTGTCGATGCGGCACAGCACTTCGATTTCCTCGTGCTTGCCACTCTCGCGGGTGATGATCAGCGTCAGGGGCATGTGCGGGCGCAGCTCCACGCCTTCCAGCCCTTCGATGGCCAGCAGTTCCTTGCCCGTCAGGCCGAGGCTGTTGCGGTCGGTACCCGGCCTGAACTGCAACGGCAGCACGCCCATGCCCACCAGGTTGGAGCGGTGGATGCGCTCGAAGCTTTCGGCGATCACCGCCTTGACCCCCAGCAGGTTGGTGCCCTTGGCCGCCCAGTCGCGACTGGAACCGGTGCCGTACTCCTTGCCGGCGATGATCAGCAGCGGTGTGCCTTCGGTCTGGTAGCGCATGGCGGCGTCATAAATCGCCAGCTTCTCGCCGCTCGGCACGTGCAGCGTGTTGCCGCCTTCCTCGCCACCGAGCATTTCGTTGCGGATGCGGATATTGGCGAAGGTACCGCGCATCATCACTTCATGGTTGCCCCGGCGTGAGCCATAGGAGTTGAAGTCGGCCTGGGCCACGCCGTGGTCGCGCAGGTAGCGTCCGGCCGGGCTGTCGGCCTTGATGTTGCCGGCCGGCGAGATGTGATCGGTGGTCACCGAGTCGCCGAGCAGGGCGAGGATACGCGCCTGACGGATGTCGGTAATGCGTGGTGGGTCGCTGGCGATGTCTTCGAAGAACGGCGGATGCTGGATATAGGTGGAATCGCCCTGCCAGGCATAGGTGTCGGCCTTGGGCACGTCGATGGCCTGCCATTTTTCGTCGCCGGCGAAGACTTCGGCGTATTCCTTGCGGAACATGACGGTGTCGACCTGGGCGATGGCCTGGCTGATCTCGGCCTGGGTCGGCCAGATGTCCTTGAGGTAGACCGGTTGGCCATCCTTGCCGGTGCCAAGCGCGTCGCGGGTCAGGTCGATACACACGCTGCCGGCCAGGGCATAGGCGACCACCAGGGGCGGAGAGGCCAGCCAGTTGGTTTTTACCAGCGGGTGGACGCGGCCCTCGAAGTTGCGGTTGCCGGAGAGCACCGAAGCGACGGTGAGGTCGGCTTGGGTGATGGCTTTCTCGATGGGTTCGCGCAGCGGGCCGGAGTTGCCGATGCAGGTGGTACAACCGTAGCCCACCAGGTCGAAGCCGAGCTTCTCCAGGTAGGGCATCAGACCTGCTGCGTTGAAGTACTCGGTGACCACCTTGGAGCCGGGGGCGAGCGAGCTCTTCACCCAGGGCTGGCGTTGCAGGCCTTTTTCCACTGCTTTCTTGGCCAGCAGCCCGGCGGCCATCATCACGCTGGGGTTGGACGTGTTGGTGCAGGAGGTGATCGCGGCGATCACCACGGCGCCGTCTTTCAGACGATGGGTGTGGCCTTCGTCCTCGTAGTCGATCCCGCCACTTTGCTTGTCGCCACCGACGGCTGTACCGCCGCCGCCTTCGCTGAGCATGCGACCTTCTTCCTTGGCCGAGGGTTTGAGCTGCAGGCCGACGAAGTCGTCGAAGGCCTGGCTGACCTGGCCCAGCGAGACGCGATCCTGCGGGCGCTTGGGCCCGGCCAGGCTGGCTTCGACGCTGCCCATGTCCAGGCTCAGGGTGTCGCTGAACACTGGCTCGGCGCCTGGTTCACGCCATAGACCCTGGGCCTTGCTGTAGGCCTCTACCAGTTGCACGGTAGCGTCCGGGCGGCCGGACAGGCGCAGGTAGCCGAGGGTGATCTCGTCCACCGGGAAGAAGCCGCAGGTAGCGCCGTATTCCGGCGCCATATTGGCGATGGTGGCGCGGTCGGCCAGCGGCAGGTCGGCCAGGCCGTCGCCGTAGAACTCGACGAATTTGCCCACCACGCCCTTCTTGCGCAGCATCTGGGTAACGGTGAGCACCAGGTCGGTGGCGGTAATGCCTTCCTTGAGTTTGCCGCTGAGCTTGAAGCCGATCACTTCGGGAATCAGCATCGACACCGGCTGGCCGAGCATGGCCGCTTCCGCCTCGATGCCGCCGACGCCCCAGCCGAGCACGCCGAGGCCGTTGATCATGGTGGTGTGCGAGTCGGTACCGACCAGGGTGTCGGGGTAGGCGAGGGTGATGCCGTCTTCCTCTTTCGTCCAGACGGTGCGCGCCAGGTATTCGAGGTTGACCTGGTGGCAGATGCCGGTGCCGGGTGGCACCACGCTGAAGTTGTCGAAGGCGTGCTGGCCCCAGCGCAGGAAGGCGTAGCGCTCGCCGTTGCGCTGCATTTCCAGCTCGACGTTGTCGTGGAAGGCGCTGGGCGAGGCGTAGCGGTCGACCATCACCGAGTGGTCGATGACCAGGTCGACCGGCGACAGCGGATTGATCCGCTGCGGGTCGCCGCCGGCCTTGGCCATGGCATCGCGCATGGCGGCCAGGTCGACCACGGCGGGTACGCCGGTGAAGTCCTGCATCAACACGCGCGCCGGACGGTACTGGATCTCCCGTTCGGAGGCACGCTTGTCGAGCCAGTCGACCATGGCTTGCAGGTCTTCGGGCATCACGGTCTGGCCATCTTCGTTGCGCAGCAGGTTTTCCAGCAGCACCTTGAGCGACTTGGGCAGGCGGTCGATGTTGCCGAGGCGCTGGGCGGCTTCAGGCAGGCTGAAATAGTGGTAGGTGGTGTCGTCGATCTTCAGTTCGCGGCGGCAGTTCAGGCTATCGAGGGAGGGCATTGCACGTCTCCTTGGGCCCGCACGGTTCGGGCTGTATCTGATGGCGGCAGACCTTCAAGCTAGTAGGGCTCGGGTAGTCTGGCCAATGCATATCCTTTATGGGTTGCCATGCACTGCCGGTTCTCGGGATGGTCGGACGTGTCGAAACGTCGTGGCCAGTGGCTCGGTCGCCGATCCGCATCTATCGGCAGCACATAAGTAGCTGGACAGGTTTACCGGCTCGGGGTTCCGGTCTCGGGTATCATGCGCCGCTTGAGGAGACCCTTTGATGAATACCCTGTTTCTGCATTGCCGCCCCGGTTTCGAGGGCGAGGTTTGCGCCGAGATCGCCGACCTCGCCGCGCGTCTGGACGTGCCGGGCTACTCCAGGGCCAAGCCCGGCAGTGCCTGCGCCGAGTTCGTCTGCAGCGAGGCGGCAGACTGCGAGCGGCTGATGCGCAGCGTGCGTTTCAACCAGTTGATCTTCCCGCGGCAGTGGGCGCGTGGTTCGTTCGTCAGCCTGCCGGAAAGCGATCGTATCAGCGTGTTGCTGGAGGCACTGGCCGACTACCCGGTGTGCGGCAGCCTGTGGCTGGAGGTGGTGGATACCAACGAAGGCAAGGAGCTTTCGACCTTCTGCAAGAAGTTCGAAGCACCGCTGCGCAAGGCCTTGCTCAAGGCCGGGAAACTGGTCGAGGACGCCAGGAAGCCGCGACTGCTATTGACGTTCAAGAGCGGGCGCGAGGTGTTCGCCGGTATCGCCGAGTCGGACAACCTGGCGATGTGGCCGATGGGCATACCGCGTCTGAAGTTTCCGCGTGAGGCGCCGAGTCGCTCCACGCTCAAGCTGGAGGAGGCCTGGCACCATTTCATCCCGCGTGAGCAGTGGGATCAGCGCCTTGCTCCCGGCATGACCGCCGTGGACCTGGGCGCCGCACCGGGCGGCTGGACCTGGCAGCTGGTCAATCGGGAAATCCGCGTCACCGCCGTGGACAACGGACCGATGGCCGAAAGTCTGATGTACTCGGGCTTCGTGGTACACCAGCGTGCCGACGGCTTCACCTTCCGCCCGCGTCATCCGGTGCACTGGATGGTCTGCGACATCGTCGAGAAGCCGGCGCGTACCGCGGCGCTGATCGAGACCTGGCTGGGCGAGGGGTTGTGTCGCGAGGCCGTGGTCAACCTCAAGCTGCCGATGAAGCAGCGTTATGCCGAGGTGCGGCGTCTGCTCGATCGCATCGGGGCGGGGCTGGCGGCACGCGGCATGAAGGTATCGCTGGCGTGCAAGCAGCTCTATCACGACCGTGAAGAGGTGACCTGTCACCTGCGTCGTCACGGCAAGTGACCAAGAGCCTGTTCACGATCTGCTGCGCGTCGGCGCTACTGCGTTAAACAGGGGCTCGGCAGGCCGCTTGCGGCCAACTCACTTCAGTGCGGCCCCAGAGGGGGAGCGAAGCGAGTAATGCCCATTTACCACCCGTAAAGTCGAACGCGACTCCGACCGCTCCTGGCCTATTTCTGCGGGGTCGTCATCGGTGTTGCATCACGCCAGCTCGCGAGCAGGCGCCGGGAAAACCGGGCGCGGACATTCGTCCGGCCCGGACTCCCGCGTCGCTCCGGGTTCCACCCGAGGCTGGCGTGCGTGCCATCCATGACTCGCCAGAGCGCAGGCACTTTGCCCCAGTCGAGCCTTGCGCGCTGCCCATCCAAGGTTGTGCGTGCAGGGTGACCTGGAGGTCAGCTTTGCGCGACAATGCGCGCCTGCCCGTGGAGCCCCCTATGTCCGAAGCCCTGCCCCTGAATCACGATGACCTGCTCGATGCCAGCGGCCTGAACTGCCCCGAGCCGGTGATGATGCTGCACAACAAGGTGCGCGACCTGTCGCCGGGCGGTTTGCTCAAGGTCATCGCCACCGATCCTTCGACTCGTCGCGACATCCCCAAGTTCTGCGTCTTCCTCGGTCATGAGCTGCTTGGACAGGCCGAAGAGGACGGCTCCTACCTCTACTGGATTCGCAAGAAGGCGGACTAGACGGCGGCATGCGTCCGCAGGTTGCGAGGCGCTGCCGTGCGTGTCGTCCGCGCCGTCAGGGATCGTCCGAGGCGCCACTCCATCCCGCCTGGCCTGGCGCCAGTTCGCAACTGTCGAGCAGTGTCTGCCACGCCTTGACGTGGCGCGCCGTGGCTGCCCGAAAATCCAGCCATAACGACTCCTGTTCACCAGCCAGGCGCTGCAGGTGCTCGCGCGTGGCTGGCGGAATACCCTCGATGTGTTGCAACTGCCGCAGTACGGCCTGCCAGTGTTGGCCGTGCTGGTCGATCTGTGCCACGTAGGGCTGCAGGCCACCTGCATAGAATCTGATGAAGATGTTCTGCAGGATGCGTCCACGGTTCGTCGCTCGGCCCAAGGGGCACGGTGGGCGATGTTTCTGGCGCAGTTCCATCATCGCGCTGCCCTCGTCGAGGTGATGTGTCAGGCTGGCCAGGCTGGTGATCAGCCGGCCGCCCTGCTCGCTGGCATAGAGCGCGAAGAACAGCGGCTCCAGCGTTTCTGCGCTCGGCGGCAACTGCTGCGGCAGGCCGGCGCCGATACTGGCCAGGCGTTGCAGGGCGTCCAGCGCCGCTTCGTCGGGCCGCGCCCCGATCGTCAGGGCCTGATCGGCAAAACGCAGGTAGTGCTCGAACTCTGCGCTGCCATTGAGTGCATTCCAGAACACGGCATGCAGTTGCTGGCGTTTTTCATCAGCGATGTGCAGCAGGGTTTTCTTGAGGGCTGTGTTGTCGTTCAGGTGGGGCAGGCAGGCGTCGAGGGCACGCAGCAGGTCGCCTTCGTATCCCAGGCGCTGGCTCGGCATCAGTTGTTTGCCCAGGCTGCTGTTACGTTGGCTGATCAACTGTTGCAGATGCGGGCAGCGTCGCGCGTCGATCAACAGATCGAGCAGGCCGATACGCACTTCGGCAATCGCCACCAGCCGTTCGCGCCGGGGTGGCAGGCGGTACTGGCTGACGCTGCGGCTGTCGAAAGCGGTGAATTGCGGAGCTTCGAGCACCCGTTGCAGGCGCTCGAGATAATCGGTCTGCAGGGCCACTCCATCGTTGCCAGGGCCGCAGCCGGCAAGCAGGAGCAGGCACAGGAACAGGATGAGTCGAGTCATGCGCCCAGTTTAGGAGCGATACCCAACCTCTCCAATGCCTTGCTCAGATGACCTGGCGAATACGTTTGCGCGCACTGCGTGCCAGGCGGATGGCAAGCATGACGGCCGCGCAGGTCAGTCCCACCACCAGGCCCTGCCAGAGGCCGCTGGGGCCGCTGGGAGCACCCAGCCAATCGGACAATCCGAGCACGTAGCCGACCGGGAGTCCGATGCCCCAGTAGGCAAACAGCGTCAGCAGCATCGTGATGCGCGTGTCCTGGTAGCCGCGCAGTGCCCCGGCAGCGGTAACCTGAATGGCGTCGGAGAACTGGAACAGCGCCGAATAGACGATCAGCGTCGCCGCGACCGCGATCACCGCCTTGTCCGGGGTGTAGATCTGCGCGATCTGCTCGCGCAGCAGGAGCATGAGGCTGGCCGACAGGCAGGCATAGCCCAGCGCCGCGCCCATGCTCACCCCGGCGGCGAAGCGCGCCTCGCGCGGCTGGCCACGCCCCAGCGCCTGGCCGACACGCACGGTGGCGGCCATGCCCAGCGAGTAGGGGATCATGAACACCATGGAACTGAAGTTGAGCGCGATCTGGTGACCGGCCACCACGGTGGCGCCGAGGCCACCGATCAGCAGGGCGATCACCGCGAATATGCTGGCTTCGGCGAACACGGCCACGCCAATCGGTACGCCGATGGCCAGCAGACGCCTGATCACCAACCACTGCGGCCACTCGAAGCGGGCGAACAACGCGCTGGCACGATAGCAGGGCGCCCATCTGACCCAGACCAGCATCCCTACCAGCATGAAGCCCATCACCAGCGCCGTGGCCCAGCCACAACCGACACCGCCCATGGCCGGCAGGCCGAACTTGCCGTAGATGAAGATATAGTTGGCCGGGATGTTGAGCAGCAGGCCGATGATGCCCAGCACCATGCTCGGGCGGGTATGGCCGAGGCCGTCGCTGAAGCAGCGCAGCACGTGGTAGAGCGCCACGGCCGGGAACCCACAGGCAACGGCGCGCAGATACCCCATCGCCGGAGTGACCAATGCCGGATCCACATTCATCGCGCGCAGGACGAACTCGGCATTCCACAGCAAGACCGCGGCGCCGCCACCCACAGCCAGTGCCAGCCACAGGGCCTGGCGCACGAGTGGGCCGATGGCCGCCTCGTCGCCAGCACCGAAGCGCTGTGCAACCTTTGGCGTGGTCGCCAGCAGCACGCCGGTCATCAGCAGGAACACCGGAACCCAGATCGAGTTGCCCAGCGCCACGGCGGCCAGATCCTGGGGGCTGACGCGCCCGGCCATCACCGTATCGACGAAACCCATGGCGGTGTGTGCCAACTGGGCGATGATGATGGGTGTGGCCAGGACGAGCAGGCTACGCAGCTCGGCGCGCACGCGGCCTAGGCGGGTATCGGTGGGCATTTCGATTCTTCGAGAGTACACAAAACCGCGCAGTCTACGCCCTGACGTGTCGGTCAGGAAAGTGCGTCTGCCCCCTGTGCGGCGGGGTGCAGGGCGACGCCGGGTCGCATGCTGACATAGAATGGCGCTCTGCCCCGTGGAGACCGCCATGCATATCGTTGCCGACGAAAACATTCCGCTGCTCGATGAGTTCTTCGCCGACTTCGGCAGTATTCACCGCTTGCCGGGGCGTGCCATCACCGCGAAGGACGTGCGCGATGCCGATCTGCTGCTGGTGCGCTCGGTGACGCGGGTGGATCGCGCCCTGCTGCAAGGCAGCCAGGTACGCTTCGTCGGCACGTGCACCATCGGTACCGATCACCTCGACCTCGACTACCTGGCCGAGGCGGGTATCGCCTGGAGCAGCGCGCCAGGTTGCAACGCTCGTGGCGTGGTGGATTACGTGTTGGGCAGTGTGCTGACCCTGGCCGAGCGCGAAGGCGTCGACCCCGCTGCGCGGGTTTATGGCGTCGTGGGCGTGGGGCAGGTGGGCGGACGCCTCTACGACTTGCTGCGCGGCCTCGGCTGGCAAGTACGGGTGTGCGACCCCCCGCGACAGGCTGCCGAGGGGGAAATTTCGTCGACCTCGAAAACATCGTCGCCGAATGTGACGTGATCAGCCTGCACACACCGCTGGATGCCACGACCCGTCACCTGTTCGACGCGACGCGGCTGGCCGCGCTCAGGCCTGGAACCTGGCTGATCAATGCCAGCCGTGGCGCCGTGGTGGACAACGCCGCGCTGCGTGCGTTGCTGCCTCGGCGTACCGATCTGGGCGTGGTTCTGGATGTCTGGGAAGGCGAGCCGCAGGCCGATGTCGAGTTGGCTGTACTGTGTCAGTTGGCCACACCGCATATCGCCGGTTACAGCCTGGACGGCAAGCTGCGGGGTACTGCGCAGATCTACCAGGCCTGCTGCCGGGCTCTGGGGGTGGCCGAACGTGTGCATCTGGACGATCTGCTGCCGACCCCCTGGCTGAGCGAGGTGACGCTCGATGCCGATGCCGAGACGGCCTGGGCGCTGACGACCCTGTGCCGCGCGGTTTATGACCCACGCCGTGACGATGCGGATTTTCGCCGCAGCCTGGTTGGCGATGCCGATGCCCGCCGTGCTGCCTTCGACCGCCTGCGCAAGCATTACCCCATGCGCCGCGAGATCGACGGTCTGCATGTGCGTATCCGGGGCGATGCGCCGCAGTTGGTCGAACGGGTGCGAGCATTGGGTGCCACCGCCCTGTAGGATGCGCCGTGCGCACCGCGGGGTTCTACGATATCGGCCGGTGCGCACGGCGCACCCTGCGATAAGGCGCTATCGATGCGCCTTATTTTGCATCGATTGAATTGTGTGCAATTAAATTGCTCGCTATTTTATTGGGCACTTTCAGCCCATTCAGGACGATTCCCATGAGCAACGCACTTTTCGATATTCCGGTGACCACCATCAAGGGCGAGCAGAAGACCCTGGCCGACTTCGCTGGCAAGGCCGTGCTGGTGGTCAACACCGCCAGCAAGTGCGGTTTCACGCCTCAGTACAAGGGGCTGGAGAACATCTGGCAGCAATACCGGGATCGCGGGCTGGTGGTGCTGGGCTTTCCCTGCAACCAGTTCGGCAAGCAGGAACCAGGTGACGAAGGTGCCATCTCCGAGTTCTGCGAGCTGAATTTCGGTGTCAGCTTTCCCTTGTTCAAGAAGGTCGACGTCAACGGCACTGATGCTCACCCGCTGTTCGTGCAGTTGAAGAAGCGGGCGCCGGGTCTGCTCGGCAGCCAGGGCATCAAATGGAACTTCACCAAGTTCCTCATCGGCCAGGACGGTGAGGTGGTCAAGCGCTTCGCCCCGACCACCAAGCCGGAAGAACTGGGCAGCGAGATCGAAGCACTGCTCAAATGACGGTGTTCGACAGTATTTCGCTGCAGTTGGACGACCAGCTCTGCTTCAAGCTCTATGCGGCTTCGCGTGCGGTCATTCGTGCCTACAAGCCGATGCTCGATGCCCTTGGTCTGACCTACCCGCAGTATCTGGTGATGCTGGTGCTGTGGGAGTGGCAGGCGCGTGCGCCCGAGCAGCCGACGCTGAAGGCGCTCGGGCAGCGCCTGCAACTGGATTCCGGAACCCTCACGCCGTTGCTCAAGCGCCTGGAGCAGATGGGCCTGGTGTTGCGTCGTCGGGCAGCCCATGACGAGCGCGAGGTGCATCTGGCGCTGAGCGACGCGGGCCGCGAGCTACGCGGGCAGGTGGTGCCGCTCAAGGCGCAGTTGCTGTGCCGCTTCGCTGATGAGGAACTGCTGGAAATGGAGGGGTTGCGGCGCAGTCTGGATCGCTTGCTGGCCCGGCTCAGCGAGTGATCTCGCTGGGCAGCCAGGCATCGAGCATGGCGGCCAGCTCTTCGCGGCGGAAGGGTTTGGCCAGGTAATCGTTCATGCCGGCGGCGCGGCAGCGTTCGCGTTCGTCGGACAGCGCGTTGGCGGTCAGTGCGACGATGGGCAGATCCGGCCAGCGACCGTTCTCACGGATACGGCGACTGGCTTCATAGCCGTCCATCACCGGCATGTTGCAGTCCATCAGCACCAGGTCGACATCCTCCTGTTCCAGGATGTCCAGGGCTTCACCGCCGTGCCCGGCGACCAGCACCTGGCAACCCAGCTTGGCCAGCATGCCCTTGGCGACCATCTGGTTGACCGGATTGTCCTCCACAAGCAGGACGCGATTGGAATCCGTGCGGGGCGAAAGCGCCTGTGCGCTGTCCTGCGCGTCGGTCACGTCGCTGCGCAGGATATGCCTCAGCACCCGGAGCAATGCGCTACGGGCCAGCGGCCGTGCGATCTGCTGCAGCGGCGAAAGCCGCTGAGCCTGCTCCTGAGGCAGGAAGTTGCCATAGGCAGTGACCAGCAGGACAGGTGTGGTCAGTTCCGGGCGGATACCTTGCAGGCACTCCGGATCGTCACTGATCAGCAGGTCGGCGTCGATATCCAGCAGGCTGGCGTCGGTGTCCAGGCGCCTGTACTCGAGCCCCCAGACCGGTAGCCATTGACCCAGCATCTGTTGCAGGCCGCTGCTGGCCGGTGTCAGAGCCACGATGTGGCCTTGCAGGTTGGGCCGGGTGGTTTTCTCGACATGTGCCGGTAGTGGTAGTTCGGCGCAGAATTCGCTGCCGAACCCTTCTCTGGATTGCAGGCCGAGAGTGCCGTGCATGGCTTCGCAGAGGCGTCGCGTCAGAGCCAGGCCGAGACCGGTGCCGCCATATTCGCGGGTGATGCCCACCTCGGCCTGGGCGAAAGGCTGGAAGATGCGGCTCTGCGCATCTTCGGCGATGCCGATACCGGTATCGCGTACACGGATGCTGATGCCTTTCTCCGTGCGTGCAACCAGCAGGTCGACGCGGCCAAAGCGGGTGAACTTGAGCGCGTTGGACAGCAGGTTGCTGACGATCTGGCGCACCCGGGTCGGGTCGCCGAGCACCTGCGCCGGCAGCGCCGGGTCGATCAGGCAGGTCAGCTCCACCGCGCTGGCGGCGTTCTGTGACAGCAGGCTGGCGGTCTCTTCGGCCAGCACGCCGAGGTCGAAGGGGATTGCTTCCAGCTCGAGCTGGCCTGCCTCGAATTTGGACAGGTCGAGGATGTCGTTGAGCAATTCCACCAGCACCTTGCCCGAGTCGTGGGCGATTCCCAGCTGTTGGCGCTGCTCGGCGCTGAGCGGGCCGTCCAGGGCCAGTGCGAGCATACCCAGCAGGCCGTTGAGCGGTGTGCGAATCTCGTGGCTCATGTTGGCGAGAAAGGCCGAACGGGCCTGCGCCATGTTCAGCGCCGTGGTGCGCGCCACTTCCAGTTCGGCGTTGGACTGGCTGAGGCGGGCGTTGGTGGCCTTGAGTTCGGCGGTACGCGCCGAGACGATGTTCTCCAGTTCGCTCAGGTACTGGGTCAGGCGGTCTTCGGCGTTGCGCCGCTGTTCGATTTCCAGGGCAATGTTCGATAGCTGGCGATTGGTAACCTCCACCAGGGTACCGATCTCGTCGCGCTCATGACCCTTGGGGCAGGGAACCGGGTGGTGCTGGGAGTCTTGCAGGTTGCGCTGGCTGAGCGCGCGAATGACCCCGGTGAGAGGCTTGGTCAGCATGAAGTAGAACAGCACCAGCAGAATCAGCGAGAGCAGCAGGCTGCGGGCGAAGCCGGTCAGCAGGGTCATCATCGAGCGCTTGAGGAAGTGACTGCCGAAGGCGTAGGTGTCGACTTCCAGGCGCAGTACGCCGAGTGCTTCGTTGGGGGCGTGGGAGACGTAGAGCGGATCCTGGAACTCGCGCTGGGCACCGAACAGACTGTCGCTGAAGACGCGGTAACTGCTCTCGCTGCGCGGGCGGCTGACGCTGGCCAGCACCAGGCCGCTGTTGTCGATCAGTTCGGCACGGGTGACCGCTGGCGAGCGTAGCAGGCCGAGAACCAGCTCCTGCGCCAGTTCGGCGTCGATGTTATAGGCGATTCGGGCGGCGGGGTTGTGGCTGATTTCCAGCAGTGCGCGAATCTCGCGATTGATGGATGCCTCTTCGCTGGCATAATCGACCGCCACTTGGGTGACGCTGAGCAGCGTGCCAAGGATAAACGCTACCAGGACGGTCAGGCCGGCCTGCTTGAATGACAAGCGATGGGTGAGCGAAATATCCATGAAGGCGTGCGTAGTCTCTGATCCTTGGGCTCCTGCCAAGCATAGCTGATAGCGACCCTGTACCGGCAGAGCCTGCAACGTGCTGCCTTGCTCAATAAGGAGTAGTAGATCGTGGATTCCCGTTTGCTGGATTTTCTCGCCCGCGCCGAACAGGTGCTGGAGCGCCTCGAACCCCTGTTGCCCGCGCTGCGTCCCGAGGTGGACTGGAACCGCTGCGTGGCTGCGCGCTGGGTGCGTGATGGCCGCCGTGGCTTCCTGCAGCCGCTGGATGTCAGCCTGGATCTGTCGCTGAGTGACCTGCTCGGTGTCGATGTACAACGCGAGCAACTGGCGCGCAACACCCGCCAGTTCGTCGACGGTCTGCCGGCCAACCACGCCCTGCTGTGGGGCGCGCGCGGAACAGGGAAATCGTCACTGGTGCGGGCCCTGCTGGCCGAGCACGCCAAGGCCGGCCTGCGCCTTATCGAGATCGAGCGCGATCATCTGGCCGATCTGCCGCGTGTGGTCGAGCTGCTGGCGGGGCTGCCGCAGCGCTTCGTGCTGTTCTGCGACGACCTCTCGTTCGAGGCAGGCGAGGGCGACTACCGGGTGCTCAAGAGCGTGCTCGACGGCTCGCTGGAGCAGGCGCCGGACAACGTGCTGCTGTATGCCACCTCGAACCGCCGCCATCTGGTGCCCGAGCGCCATAGCGACAACGAGAACTGGAAGATGGTCGACGGCGAACTGCACCCCAACGAAGCGGTGGAGGACAAGATCGCGTTGTCCGACCGTTTTGGCCTGTGGCTGTCGTTCTATCCCTTCAGCCAGGATCACTTCCTGATCGTCGTGCGTCATTGGGTCGATGTGCAGGCGCGTCAGGTCGGGCTGAGCTGGAGCTGGGACGAGGCGCTGGAGAAAGCGGCCATTCGCTGGGCGCTGGGGCGCGGTAACCGCAACGGCCGCTGCGCCTATCAGTTCGCTCGCCATTGGGTCGGCCTGCAATTGCTGGAGCAACAGGCATGATCGACCTTTCCCGGGCCGGCTCCGGGCTCGATGGTTACCCGCTGCTCAGTGCGCAATTGCAGGC
Organism: Ectopseudomonas oleovorans; assembly: GCA_045291465.1. GTDB lineage: Bacteria > Pseudomonadota > Gammaproteobacteria > Pseudomonadales > Pseudomonadaceae > Aquipseudomonas > Aquipseudomonas oleovorans_B. Next base: position 2,709,662 of record CP152345.1, read on the forward strand.
GCTGCTGTCCGGCGAGCGTGATTTCATCGCCAATGCCGCGCAGTTTTCCGCCTTCCTGTTTCACCAGCTGGCGGACCTGAACTGGGCCGGTTTCTACCTGGCGAAGGACGGTGAACTGGTGCTCGGTCCATTCCAGGGCAAGGTGGCGTGCGTGCGCATCGCCTTCGGTCGCGGCGTTTGTGGCGCCGCGGCAGCCAGCCGGCAGACGCAGCGAGTCGAGGATGTACATGCCTTCCCAGGGCACATCGCCTGTGACAGTGCGTCCAATAGCGAGCTGGTCGTGCCTCTGGTCAAGGAGGGGCGCCTGATCGGCGTGCTGGATCTGGACAGCCCGCGCGTCGGACGTTTCAGCGACGTTGATCAGGCCGGTATCGAGGCCCTGGCGGCGATCTTCCTGGACGCCAGCGACTGCTGAGTAGGCCGTGGTGATGCGGGGGACTCGAGCCGTTAGGGTGCGCTGCGCGCACCGCTGGCTTGAGGTGTCGCCGAAGCTGATTTCGGAATCGGTGCACACGGCGCACCCTGGGACGCGGGCTCAGCGCCCGGCGCCGATCTTCTCCAATGTGCGCAGCTCGCGCGGCAGTAGTTGCTGCATGGATGCGCTGGCCTTGATGCGCTGAAAGTGCGCGCTCAGGTTTGGCCAGCGTGTAGCATCCAGTACCTCGTTGCCGTGCTCCATGTTGATCAACTGGCAGGCCAGCGCCAGATCGGCCATCGATAGCTGTTCACCGAGGAAATAGGGCGCATCGCCCAGCGTGGCCTCGAAGTAGTCGAAGTGGTTCGGCAACTTGTCCCTGAGCGCCTGGCGTACCTTTTCCTCGTCGCACGGCTGGCCCATGGTTGCTTTCAGCACGCGGTTGCGGAACACGGTGAAGGTGCACAGTGGCGCCAACTCGTAGTCGGCATATTTTTCCAGCCAGCGCACCTTGGCGCGTTGTTCGGCATCGGCGCCATACAGTGGTTTGTGCTCGGGGTAGCGCTCTTCCAGGTATTGGCAGATGACGCTGGAGTCAGCCAGCTTGAGGTCGCCGTCGCGAAAGGCAGGAATCCGCCCCAACGGGTTCAGCTCGCGAAACCAGTCCGGCTGGCCGAAGGGCATGACCACTTCGAGTTCGTAAGCCAGGCCCTTCTCGACCAGGCACAGACAGACTTTACGGACGAACGGGGAGAGTGGCGCCCCGTAAACGGTCATGCTCATTGCAGCTCCTGATCTTCGGTCAGCGTGTTGGGCTGAGCGAAGGCGAACGTTGCCTTGCCGCCGCTCAGTCGTAGATGTTCTTTTTCTTCCAGTCGTCGTCTTCCAGGCTCTTCAGACCTTCGGTCAGTTGGCTGGGTTCTTCCGCTGCGGGGACGCTGTTGTTGAGCACCATGGCATTGGCGCGCGCCAGCTGCTCTTCGAAGCGTTTGAGCTGGGTGTTATAGGGTGTGGGGTCAGGCTGCTTGCGCAGGTACTGTACGCCGCGCTCGAAGGCCAGGCGGGCCTGGCCGGGCTGGTTCTGCTGCATGGCCGTCTGGCCCAGGGTGCTGAAGAACTCGATGTGCACCAGCACCAGCATCTGGCGAATCTGCTTGAGCCAATGCTTGCCGTCGTTGGCGGGCAGGAGGCCACCCTGTACCGAGCCTGTGATCAGCGCGTGCAGATTTTCCAGCAGGAAACGTACGTCCTTTGCCTTGGCTTCGTTGGCGATGGGCTGAGGCGGGTTCTTCACGGCGATGGACTCGCCCTGTGCGACCTGGGCCTTGAGTGTGTCGATATCGCTCTGCAGGGTGGTGTTCTGTTTATCCAGCGGCAGCAGGCGCTCGCTGACCTGCAGTTGCAACTGGCTCAACAGCAGCTTCAACTGTGGCGTCATCAACTGGCCGGGCATGCGTTCGGAGATGTCCTGGCAGCGACGAATGCGATCGAGCAGGTCTGCGCGCTGGCGTGCCTTCTCCAGTTTGCTGTTCTCGACGGCATGGTTGACATAGGCAATCACCATGAGCAGGGCGATGCCACCGACGATCAGCATGGTTATCACGAGTGCGGACACTGCTTGAGACCTCTCGAGAATCGACTTTTCGACCGAGTGTAGTGGCTTGGTCGCATGGCTCCTAGTGGCATATCGATTTCTGGGCTGAAGTCTTTGATTTTAAAATTTTTTAGAGAGTGGTTGACGACCCCTCAAAGCCTCCATAGAATGCGCGCCACTTCCAGCGCAAAGCCTGATGCAGAGCGAAGGAAGCCGGAAAGTTGCTTGATGTTCCGGGGTATGTCCCCTTCGTCTAGTGGCCTAGGACACCGCCCTTTCACGGCGGTAACAGGGGTTCGAGTCCCCTAGGGGACGCCACTTTCAAGTTGTAATGCGGGAATAGCTCAGTTGGTAGAGCACGACCTTGCCAAGGTCGGGGTCGCGAGTTCGAGTCTCGTTTCCCGCTCCAGATTTTCGAAATGCTGCCTCGGCAGGATTTCAAACGAAGTTCATCCCCTTCGTCTAGTGGCCTAGGACACCGCCCTTTCACGGCGGTAACAGGGGTTCGAGTCCCCTAGGGGACGCCACTTCAAGTTGTACTGCGGGAATAGCTCAGTTGGTAGAGCACGACCTTGCCAAGGTCGGGGTCGCGAGTTCGAGTCTCGTTTCCCGCTCCAAATAAACGAAAACGCCGCTCCATCGAGCGGCGTTTTCGTTTCTGCGTTTCACGCGTTTGCAAAAAAGCCCGCTCGGTCTACCAGCGGGCTTTTTCGTGGGCGACTCGCGCTGATCAGTGTCTGGCGCTGTCGCTGGGCAATGCCAGCAGTTGCTTTTCCTGGTTCCAGTCGAAGGGCTCGTCGTTTTCTTCGGCTTCGAAGCGACGCTCGTCGAGAGCCTGGTACAGGGCGATCTCTTCGTCCGGCATGAAATGCAGGCAGTCACCGCCGAAGAACCACAGCAGGTCGCGTGGCACCAGATGAGCGATCTGCGGGTAGCGGTGGAAGATCTGGCTGATCAGATCCTGCCCCAGGTACTGACTGGAAACCGGGTCGCGCGGCAGTTCGCCGAGCAGCTCGTCGTAGCGCTCGATAAACAGGGCGTGGCTGTCGTCGAGCACCTGCTCGGCTTCGCCCAGGGCGACCAGGATACCGCGCAGGTGACTGAGCAGGGCGAGGTGGTGTTCGAGGTGGCTGGCCATGGTGCGATTCCTGAAGGGCAAAACGGGCGCAGGAGTATAAGGTTCCTGGCGTCCGCTGTCCCGTCCGGGCGATGGTTGCGACCTGGACGGGAGTGATGCCGGAGGGGCTTTGGCCTCGGCTGGGTGAGTCAGCGCACCTTGCCGCGGCCGAGCTTGAGCTCTTCCTTGGCAAAGTCGTCGACGTCGATCACCCGGCGCCGCGCCGCTTCGGCAGCCTGCAACTGCTGACCCTGCTCGGCGTCGAGGATGCCGGCGGCCAGCGCCGCCTCGATGGCGTCCTGGCCCGGTGCCGGTTGCAGGCTGCCGTCCCTGAGCGCCTGGTGCAGTCGCTTGCGAGCCCCCTGACTGGCCTGTACCAGATTCAGCGCATGTTGCAGCGCACCGACTGCGTCCTGATCGGCCTGCGGGCGATAGCAGCCTTCCAGCACCGATTCCAGCGCCGGATCGCCCGCCTGGCGGCCGATGATCGCTGCCACTTCGGCGTCCAGTACGTCACTGGGGCCCTGGTGACGGCGGCCCAGCGGGAATACCAGCACTTTCAGCAGGCAGCCGAACAGGCGGTTGGGGAAGTTGTCGAGCAGACCGGCGAGGGCCTGTTCGGCGTGGTAGAGGCTCTCTTCCATGGCCCATTGCAGCAACGGCCTGATGGCTTGCGGATAGTCCAGATCGTGGTAACGCTTGAGCGCGGCCGAGCCCAGGTAGAGGTGGCTGAGCACGTCGCCCAGGCGGGCGGACAGGCGTTCACGGCGCTTCAGGTCACCGCCGAGCAGCATCATGCTGCTGTCTGCGCACAGGGCAAAGGCTGCGGCCAGGCGGTTGAGCGCACGGTAGTAGGGCTGGCTGAGGTCGTCGCCAGGCACCTGGCCCAGGCGGTTCAGCGTCAGACCCAGCAGGAGGCTGCTGGCGGCATTGCCGACGGCGAAGCCGATATGGCTCATCAGCAGCGAGTCGAACTCGGCCAGGGCCTGATCCTTGTCGTCACGCTCGGCCAGGGCCATTTCCTTGAGCACGTAGGGATGGCAGCGGATGGCACCCTGGCCGAAGATCATCAGGTTGCGCGAGAGGATGTTGGCACCCTCGACGGTGATGAAGATCGGCGCGCCTTGCCAGGAGCGGGCCAGGTAGTTGTTCGGCCCCATGATGATGCCCTTGCCGCCATGCACGTCCATTGCGTGGCCGATGCATTCGCGACCGCGCTCGGTCAGGTGGTACTTGAGAATCGCCGACAGCACCGAAGGCTTCTCGCCCAGATCGACGGCGTTGGCGGTGAGAATTCGTGCGCTATCCATCAGCCAGGCGTTGCCGCCGATTCGTGCCAGGGCTTCCTGGATGCCCTCGAAAGCGGCCAGCGGCACGTTGAACTGCTCGCGCAACTGGGCGTACTGGCCGGTGGCGAGGCTGGTGAACTTCGCCGCACCGGTACCGACGGCCGGCAGCGAGATGGAGCGGCCGACCGACAGGCAGTTCATCAGCATCATCCAGCCCTTGCCGAGGTACTGCTGGCCACCGATCAGGTAGTCGAGCGGGATGAACACGTCGGTACCCGAGTTCGGGCCGTTCATGAAGGCCGCGCCCAGCGGCAGGTGGCGGCGGCCGATTTCCACGCCGGGGGTATCGGTGGGTACCAGAGCCAGGCTGATGCCGAGGTCTTCCTTGTCGCCCAGCAGGTGTTCCGGGTCATACGCCTTGAAGGCCAGGCCGAGCAGGGTAGCGACCGGGCCGAGGGTGATGTAGCGCTTTTCCCAGTTCAGGCGCAGGCCGATCACTTCCTCGCCGTTCCACTGGCCCTTGCAGATGATGCCGGTGTCCGGCATGGCTCCGGCATCGGAGCCGGCGAGCGGTCCGGTGAGGGCGAAGCAGGGGATGTCTTCGCCGCGTGCCAGGCGTGGCAGGTAGTGCTGGCGCTGTTCGTCGGTGCCGTAGTGCAGCAGCAGTTCGGCGGGGCCGAGGGAGTTGGGCACCATCACGGTGGAGGCCAGGTCGCCACTGCGAGTAGCCAGTTTCATTGCCACCTGTGAGTGGGCATAGGCGGAGAAGCCCTTGCCGCCGTATTCCCTGGGGATGATCAGGGCGAAGAAACCGTGCTGTTTGATGTGCTGCCAGGCTTTCTCCGGCAGATCCATCTCCTGGCCAACCTGCCAGTCGCTGATCATGGCGCAGAGTTCTTCGGTGGGGCCGTCGATGAACGCCTGCTCTTCGTCGGTCAGCCTGGCCTTGGGATAGGCCAGCAGCTTGTCCCAGTCGGGCTTGCCGCTGAACAGCTCGCCGTCCCACCAGACGGTGCCGGCTTCGATGGCGTCGCGTTCGGTGCTGGACATCGGCGGCAGCACGCGCTGGAACCAGGCGAACAGCGGGCTGGTGAACATCTGCCGGCGCAGGTCGGTCAGCAGAATGAAGGCTGCGACGGCGCCAACGACGATCCACAGCAACAGCTGCAACCAGCCTGGTACGGGGCTGAACAGGGCCATGGCCAGCAGATAGGCTGCCGTGATTCCCAGGGCGGGGCGGGCGGCGGTACGGCTATGGGCCAGGTAGGCGACCCCGAGCAGCAGAACCAGCAACCAGATGACGAGCATGTGCATTCCTCCATGATTCGAGCGGGCGACGCCCCGAGCATAGCCATAAATGGCGGCAGGGGCGGTGAGCTTGGCCGGATCGTCGTGAACGTGGCGCAATCGACAGGTTTAGACTGAAACGAACTTCAGGAGTCCCCGCCATGCAGACCTATCTACGCCCCGGCCGCTTCATTGACAGTGACCACCCGGCGGTAATCGAGTTCGCCGAACGTTGGTCTGGGGCGTCACGAGAACCGCGCAGTCAGGCCATTGCACTCTACCTCGCGGTACGTGACGAGATTCGTTACAACCCCTACGCCTTCAGCCGCGATGCGCAGACGTTGAAGGCCAGCCATGCGCTGGCGGCGGGCGAGTCGTACTGCGTGCCCAAGGCCAATCTGCTCGCCGCTTGTGCCCGGCATTGCGGCATTCCCGCGCGCATCGGCCTGGCCGACGTGCGCAATCATCTGTCGACGCCACGCCTGCTGGAGTTGCTGCGCAGTGAGGTGTTCGCCATGCATGGCTATACCGAGCTGTACCTGGACGGCCGCTGGGTGAAGGCCACGCCGGCATTCAACGAAGCGCTGTGCCGGGTATTCAAGGTGGCACCACTGGAGTTCGACGGTCGTCGTGACAGCGTCTTTCACCCCTACAACGAGAAGGGCGAGCGCTACATGGAGTATCTGCACGATCACGGCCAGTTCGAGGATTTGCCGGAACAGTTGTTCTTCGCGCACCTGCGCGCTTGCTATCCGCATCTGTTCGAGACGGACGCGGTCTTGGTGAGCGGTGATCTTCACGACGAGGCTGCCGCCGCCGTAAGAACGCAGTAGGTTGGCGCCTCGCTGTGCTGGGCTTCGTACCTCGGCCCAGCATGCATTCGTCCATCCGCCACCCCGCTCTGGTCGATATGCGTTATCAACGTAAATCCTTGGCCAGGGAGGGGGGATTGCCTCTAGAATCGACGCCTCGTGAAACGACAGGACAATCACAGATGCTGAAAATCTGGGGCCGCAAGAATTCGTCCAACGTGAGAAAGGCGCTCTGGGCCGCCGAGGAGACCGGTGTCGCTTACGAGGCGATCGATGCCGGTGGCGCCTTCGGGCTGGTCAACGATCCCGAATACCGGGCGAAGAACCCCAACGGCCTGGTGCCGCTGGTGGAGGACGGCGAGCTGGTGCTCTGGGAGTCCAACGCCATTGTTCGCTACCTTGCCGCGCGCTACTCCGCGGGCAATCTCTATCCCGAGAATCCGGCGCTGCGTGCCCGTGGCGATAAGTGGATGGATTGGACTACCTCAGCCTTCGCCCCGGCTTTCCGTGACCTGTTCTGGGGCACCCTGCGTACGCCTGAGGCGGAGCGCGACCCGGCGAAGATCGCCGCCGCCCTGGCCCGTTGTGGCGAGCTGCTGGCCATGCCCGAGCAGGCGCTGGCCGAGCAACCCTTCCTCTCCGGCGAGCGCTTCGCCATGGGTGACATCCCTCTGGGCAGTTTCGTCTACGCCTGGTTCGAGATGCCCATCCAGCGCCCCGAGCTGCCGGCTCTGCAGGCCTGGTACGGGCGGCTGAAGGAGCGCCCTGCCTACTGCAAGGCGGTGATGACCGCGCTGACCTGATGATAGGCTCAACCCATCTAGTGGCTTGATGGCTGTGTTTGCAGCCATCAGGACGAACTTCCATTCATTGCGCAAAGGCACGTCATGACAACTGCTCTGTCCATTCGGCAGCTGACCAAGACCTACGGAAACGGCTTCCAGGCCCTGCACGGCATCGATCTGGACGTTGCCGAAGGCGATTTCTTCGCCTTGCTCGGCCCCAATGGTGCCGGCAAGTCCACCACCATCGGCGTGCTGTCCACGCTGGTGAACAAGAGTAGCGGCACGGTCAGTGTGTTCGGCCACGACCTCGACCGCGAACCCTATGCACTCAAGCGCTGCCTGGGCGTGGTACCGCAGGAGTTCAACTTCAACCAGTTCGAGAAGGTCTTCGATATCGTCGTCACCCAGGCCGGTTACTACGGCATCCCGCGCGCCATCGCCAAGGAACGCGCCGAGCAGTACCTGACCCAGCTCGGTCTGTGGGAAAAGCGTGACGTGGCCTCGCGCGAGCTGTCCGGCGGCATGAAGCGCCGCCTGATGATCGCCCGTGCCCTGGTGCATCAGCCGCGTCTGCTGATTCTCGACGAGCCGACTGCCGGCGTGGACATCGAGCTGCGCCGCTCGATGTGGACGTTCCTCACCGAACTGAACAGGCAGGGCACCACCATCATCCTCACCACCCACTACCTGGAGGAAGCCGAACAGCTGTGCCGCAACATCGGCATCATCGACCACGGGCGTATCGTCGAGTTGAGCAGCATGAAGGATCTGCTGAAGAAGCTGCATGTCGAGACCTTCCTGCTCGACCTGAAAGACTCCTACAACGAGGCGCCGAACCTGGTCGGCTACCCGGTGCGGCTGGTCGACCATCACACCCTGGAGGTGCAGGTGGAGAAGAGCCAGGGCCTCAATGCGCTGTTCCAGCAACTGGCGCAGCAGCAGGTGCAGGTGCTGAGCCTGCGCAACAAGAGCAATCGCCTGGAGGAGCTGTTCGTCTCTCTGGTGGAAAAGAACCTGGCCAAGGTGGCGCAATGAATACCCCGTACCTCAACAGCGAATTCGCCGCCAACCTGGTGGCCCTGCGTACCATCGTTCACCGCGAAGTCCGCCGTTTCGTGCGCATCTGGCCACAGACCCTGCTGCCCCCGGCGATCACCATGGTGCTGTACTTCGTCATCTTCGGGAATCTGATCGGCCGGCAGATCGGCGACATGGGCGGCTTCAGCTACATGGAGTACATCGTGCCGGGCCTGATCATGATGTCGGTGATCACCAACAGCTATGGCAACGTGGTCTCGAGCTTCTTCGGCAGCAAGTTCCAGCGCAATGTCGAGGAACTGCTGGTGTCGCCGGTCTCGCCGCACACCATCCTCATCGGCTTCGTCGTCGGCGGTGTCTTGCGTGGGTTGGCGGTGGGATTCATCGTGACGCTGCTGTCGCTGTTCTTCACTCATCTGCAGGTGCATCACCTGGGGGTGACGGTGCTGGTGGTGCTGCTGACCGCGACCATCTTCTCGCTCGGCGGCTTCGTCAACGCGGTGTTCGCGCGCAACTTCGACGACATCTCGATCATCCCCACCTTCGTGCTCACGCCGCTGACCTACCTGGGTGGGGTGTTCTACTCCATCACCCTGCTGCCGCCGTTCTGGCAGGCAGTCTCGCTGGGCAACCCGATCCTGCACATGGTCAACGCTTTCCGTTACGGCATTCTCGGTGTATCCGATATCCGTATCGGCGTAGCCATCGGCTTCATGCTGCTGGCGACCGCCGTGCTCTACGCGCTGTGCATCCGTCTGCTGGTCAGTGGCCGCGGCATGCGCCAGTAAAACGTAAATAACGTCAGCGCCGGGCCTCCCGCAGGGGCGTATTCATCCGCGAATTTCGCGGCTGAGGCCGTTTCTGCAGGCCAGGCCTCGATAGAAAAAACATAGGGAAATAACTTGCGCCGCTGCCAGTGATCGAGCAGCCGGTTAGACTCCGCCTCTACCGAAAGAAAGGGGCTGATCATGACCGTGCTGTTGCGTGCTCTTCCATGGTTGTTGCTGGGTGCGTTGATGGTGCCTGCACGGGCTGCCGAAGGCCCCATGGTCGAGGTAGTGGCTGTACGGCAGATGGACGTGCGTGACGAGCTGATCACCTTCGGTTCGCTGCGCTCGGACGAGTCGGTGATGATTCGCCCTGAAGTGGAAGGGCGTCTGGCGGCCTTGCATTTTCGCGAGGGCCAGGCAGTGACGAGCGGCGACCTGCTGGTCAGCCTCGACGATGCCATCGCCCGCGCCGAACTGGCTCAGGCACGGGCCAATCTCGACCTCGCCGAGAAGAACCATCAGCGTGCGCAGATGCTGTTCCAGCGTGGTGCCAGCAATGCCCAGGCCCTCGACGAAGCGCAGAGCCAGCAGCAGGCCGCACGCGCCAGTCTGGCGCTGGCCCAGGCCCGGCTCGACAAGACCCAGATCAAGGCGCCCTACGACGGCGTGCTCGGCCTGCGCCAGGCCAGCATCGGTGACTACCTCGGCGCCGGGCAGAACATCGTCAACCTGGAAGTGCTCGACCCACTCAAGGTCGATTTCCGTATCCCGCAGAAGGCCGTGGCCCAGATTCGCCTGGGGCAGCGCGTGGAAATCACCCTCGATACCTATCCGGGCGAGCGCTTTCGCGGCGAGATCTTCGCCATCAACCCACGTCTGGACGAGGCCGGACGCAGCCAGGCGATCCGTGCACACATTGGCAACGATGACCGGCGCTTGCGTCCGGGGCAGTTCGTGCGGGTTTCGGTGATTCTCGAAGAACGCCCGCAGGCGCTGGTGATTCCGGAAGAGGCGGTGATGCCGCAGGGCGACAAACTGCTGGTCAACCTGGTGGTCGATGGCAAGGTCGAGCGCCGCGAGGTGGTTCTGGGCAAGCGCTTCGATGGTCAGGTTGAGGTGCGCCAGGGGCTGCGGGGTGACGAAACGGTGATCAGCGCTGGCTGGCAGCGTGTGCGTGAAGGGCTCGGCGTACGCACCAAGAGTGGGGAGCGCCAGCCGTGACGCTGTCGGACGTCTGCATTCGCCGCCCGGTATTCGCCACCGTCCTGTCGCTGATCGTGGTGCTGCTGGGGCTGATGGCGTACGACCGCCTCAATGTGCGTGAGTACCCCAATATCGATGTGCCCATCGTCACCGTGCAGGTCACCTATCCCGGCGCCAGCCCGGAGATCATGGAGTCGCAGGTGGCGCAGCCGGTTGAGGACGTGCTCTCGGGTATCGAGGGCCTGGACTTCGTCACCTCCATCAGCCGGGCGGAAAACACCCAGATCACCGCGCAGTTTCGCCTCGGACGCAGCGCCGACGAAGCGGCCAACGACGTGCGTGACCGCCTCGGACGGGTGCGCAACCTGCTGCCGGACGAGGTGGACGAACCCATCGTGCAGAAGGTCGAGGCCGACGCCCAGCCGGTGGTGTGGATCGCCTTCCACAGTCAGCAGCAAAGCGCCATGGAGATCACCGATGTGCTGGAGCGGGTGATCAAGGATCGCCTGCAGACCATCCCCGGCGTGTCCGAGGTGCAGGTACGGGGTGCGCGCACCTTCTCCATGCGCATCTGGCTCGACCCGGAGAAACTCGCCGCGCACAACCTCACCGTGCAGGACGTGGAAGACGCACTGCGCCGGCAGAACGTGGAGATTCCGGCCGGTCGCATCGAGTCGCGCGAGCGCGAGTTCAGCGTGCTGTCGGAAACCGATCTGCGCACGCCGGAGCAGTTCAACGAGCTGATTCTGGATGATTCGCAGGGCTACCTGCTGCGCCTGTCCGATGTCGGCCATGCCGAGGTGGGGCCGCGTGATGAGCGCACCGTGGTGCGTTTCAACGGGTTGCCGGCGGTCACTCTGGGGCTGGTCAAACAGGCCACGGCCAACCCGCTGGACATTTCCGACGGGCTCGACGCGGCCTGGGACGACGTCAGGGTGCTGTTGCCCGACGGCATGAACATGACGGTGGCCAACGACAACTCGCAGTTCATCCGCGAGTCCATCGACAACGTCTTCACCACCATCTGGGAAGCGGTGGCGCTGGTCATCCTGATCATCTTCATCTTCCTGCGCTCGCTGCGTGCGACGCTGATCCCGCTGGTGACCATTCCGGTGTCGCTGATCGGTGCCTTCGCGCTGATGTCTCTGATGGGCTTCACCATCAATACCCTGACCCTGCTGGCCATGGTGTTGGCCATCGGTCTGGTGGTGGACGACGCGATCGTCATGCTGGAGAACATCCACCGCCACATCGAGGCCGGGATGAAGCCCATGCAGGCGGCCTTCAGGGGCAGCCGCGAGATCGCCTTCGCGGTGATCGCCATGACCCTGACCCTGGCCGCCGTGTTCGCCCCCATCGGTTTCATGCAGGGCACTACCGGCAAGCTGTTCACCGAATTCGCCTGGACGCTGGCCGGTTCGGTGCTGGTCTCCGGCTTCGTCGCCCTGACCCTGACGCCGATGATGTGCGCGGTACTGCTCAGGCCGCACACGCACGAGCAGCGTCATGGCCGGGTATACAACCTGATCGAAGGTTTCCTCAACGGCCTGACCTACAGCTACAGGCACAGCCTGGATCGTGCCCTGCGGGCCTGGCCATTGGTGCTCGCCGTGCTGCTGGGGGCCTTCGTGCTCTGTGCCTGGCTGTTCGGTGGTCTGCGTTCGGAGCTGGCGCCGACCGAGGACACCGGCACCATCGTCGGGGTATTCAACGGCCCGGACGGCGCCACCATCGATTACACGGCGCGCTACGCCCGCGAGGTGGAGGCCGCCTATGCGAGCATTCCCGAGACCAACCGTTACCTGATGATCGCGGGATTTCCCACGGTGGCCCAGGGGATTTCCTTCATGAAACTGGAGGACTGGGGCGATCGCACACGCAGCCAGTTCGAGATCCGCAACGAGCTGCTGCCGCAGTTGCAGGACATCGCGGGCATGCGTGTCACGCCGGTCAACCGCCCACCGTTGGGTCAGAGTGCGCGCAATCAGCCGATCAACTTCGTGATCCGCTCGTCCATGGAGTACGCCGAGCTGCAAGGCTATGTCGATCAGTTGATGGAGCGCATGCGCGATTATCCGGGCCTCGAGGGCCTGGACAGCGACCTCAAGCTCAATTCTCCGCAGCTCAAGATCACCGTCAACCGCGAGCAGGCGGTGGCGGTGGGCACCGACGTGTCGGTGATCGGCCGTAGCCTGGAAAGTCTGTTCGGTAGCCGCCAGGTCACGCGCTTCAAGCAGAACGGCGAGCAGTACGACGTGCTGGTGCAGTTGCAGGACATCGACCGCAGCAACCCTCAGGATCTGGATCGCGTCTACGTGCGTGACCGCGACGGCGGCATGGTGCAGTTGTCCAATCTGATCTCGGTACGCGAGACGGTGGCGCCGCGCGAACTCAACCACTTCAACCAGTTGCGCGCGGTCACCATCAGTGCCAACGTCGGTACCGGCTACACCCTGGGCGAGGCGCTGGATCATCTGGAGGCAGGGGCCCGCGAGGTGTTCCCGCCAGAGACCCAGTACGACTACACCGGCACCTCGCGTGATTTCAAGGAGTCGAGCTCGGGTATCGTTCTGATCTTCGCCCTGGCCCTGGCGTTCATCTTCCTGGTGCTGGCGGCGCAGTTCGAGAGCTTCAGCGATCCGCTGATCATCCTGTTCAGCGTGCCCCTGTCGATGGCCGGCGCCCTGCTGGCTCTGACCCTGTTCGGCGGCACGCTGAACATCTACTCACAGATCGGCCTGGTGACTCTGATCGGCCTGATCACCAAGCACGGCATCCTCATCGTCGAGTTCGCCAACCATCTGCTGCGCGAGGGCAGGGCGCTGCGCGATGCGGTGATCGAGGCTTCGGTGCAGCGCCTGCGGCCAATTCTGATGACCACCGGGGCCATGGTACTCGGCTCGCTGCCGTTGGCCATCGCCACCGGCGCGGGTGCCGAAAGCCGCCAACAGATCGGCCTGGTGATCGTCGGCGGGCTCGTCGTGGGTACCTTTTTCACCCTTTATGTGATCCCGACGCTTTATCTGCTGCTGCGCCGCTGGGCGCCGCTGCGGGGGATCGAGGACGAGCCGGCTGTCGCGTAGGGTGCGCCGCGCGCACCGGCTTTTCTCGACCGTGCTGGGGTGTATCGTGGTATGTACCTGTGTGAGGTGCTCTGGCGGCGAGCTTTGATCGTGGCGACAGCTCGCTCCTTGGTATGCTGTCGGTGCGCATGGTGCACCCTGCGGCGAGGTTGCATCAGGCGCTTCGTACGTGCGGCTGGCCGGCCTACCCGTTAAACTCGCCCGGTTTTTCGCCACCCTGGATTGCGCGCCATGCAGCACCCCGCCGAACATTCCCCGCTGGGCAAGTCCAGCCAGTACATCGCCGAGTACAGCCCCGAACTGCTGTTCCCCATCTCGCGTGCCACCAAATGGGCGGAACTGGGCCTCGACGGCGCCAACCTGCCGTATCAGGGCGTGGATTACTGGAATTGCTACGAGCTGTCCTGGCTGTTGCCCTCCGGCAAGCCGGTGGTGGCCATTGGCGAGTTCGCCATCCCGGCCGATTCGCCGAACATCATCGAGTCGAAATCCTTCAAGCTCTACCTCAATTCCCTGAATCAGACGGCGTTCGCCAGTCGGGATGAGTTGCAGGCGACGCTGGTGCGTGATCTGTCTGCGGTGGCCGGCAAGCCGGTGGCGGTGCGTCTGCGTTCACTGGTCGAGGTAACGGAGGAGGGGGTGGCGAGGCTGCCGGGGCTGTGCATCGATGAGCTGGATATCGGCGTCAGCCAGTACGATCACCCGCGGCCGGAGCTGCTGCGTTGCGACGCCAGTCGCGTGGTGCTGGAGAGCCTGCACAGCCACTTGCTCAAATCCAACTGCCCGGTGACCGGTCAGCCGGACTGGGGCAGTCTGGTGGTGGAGTATCAGGGCGCGGCACTGGATCACGCCAGCCTGCTGGCTTACCTGGTGAGCTTCCGTCAGCACGCCGACTTCCATGAGCAGTGCGTCGAGCGCATCTTCCTCGACCTGCAGCGTCTGCTGCAGCCGCAGTTGCTGACGGTGTATGCGCGATACGTGCGTCGTGGTGGCCTGGACATCAACCCTTACCGCAGTACCGCAGCCATTGTTTCGGACAACCGGCGTCTGGTGCGTCAGTAATCGATGAAAAATGCCGCCAGCCCGAGTGGGGTGGCGGCATTCGTTCGTGGCGTGGGCCGGGTCGGCGCAGAGCGTTCAGATGCCCATGTTGGCCAGGCTCTGCATGATGTTGCGCAGGGTGCCGGCGAGTGTCGGATGGCTGGCTTCGAAACGCTCGACTGCCAGGTTGACGCCATCGACCAGCGTGGCGTCGGGGGCTGCTGCAGCCTCGCGTGCCAGCTGAACTTCGATTTCCTGAGTCAGAAGGTAAAGCGATGCCCGTTCCTCTTCACTGAGCGGCGTGTCCTGGGCCAGGTGTTGATGAAGGGCTTCCAGTTGCTGCTGCAGGTCATTTGCTGGCATAGAGTTCTCCCTTGTCTAATAGGCATAGGCATTGACCTCAAAGGGTACCTGAAGGTTTCTGCCTGTTCTGAAGGGTAATCCAGGCGCAGCCGCTTTGCCTGATCGGGATCAAGCGCTCAGGGTTTTTCGCCCTTGTGTCGACGCATGCCGATATCCTCCAGGCTGGCGCCGATCTCGCCCAGATGATCGACCACCGAGTGCACGCCCAGTCGGTAGAGCTGTAACGTGGCTTCGGCGCGCCGGCGCTCCTGCTCGCTGATCTCCAGCGCCTGCCAGTCGGCCGGGGCATAGCCGCACAATGGGCCGCAGGCGGCCAGGCCGATCGTCCAGCAACCGGCATTCAGTCCAGCCTGCAGCAGCAGTGGGTTGCCACTGACCAGGATGCAGCCGTCCAGGTGTTGTACGCCCAATTGGCTCAGTGCCTGCCAGCAGCTGTCCGGAGCCGGCCAGGGTCTGGCCTGACGCGTCAGCACTGCTGCGACCTGGGGTGGCAAGGCTTCGGCCAGGCGCAGGCTGGCGTCGGCAGGCAGTGCATCGAGCCAGGCACAGGGTACGGCATCGGCTTGCAGGATTTCGAGCAAGCGAGCGGCACCGGGCGTCAGTTCGGCGTGTTCGCCGGCCACCTCGCTCAGCGTTTGCTGCAGAGCCTGTAACTGAGCCGTGTCCGGTGTCGTACCCAGCAGGCCGGCCAGGGCCTGTTCCGCCGTGCTGGAGAGGGCAGGGCGTTCACGCTGCGGATGCAGGCGCTGCAACGCGACCGGTAGTGTACGGGCGCCAAAGTCGACCAGGCAGCCGGAAAGCTCGAAGATCAGGGCAGTAGGCGCGATATGGGGCATGAGGTCATCCGTGGCGGTGGCTGAGCAGGCCTCTGAACAGGATCGGTGTCGTCAGCGCGGCGTTGAAGACAGGCTGCCGGGCAAGAGCGACGGGCTCAGTGCATGCTTCGCCTGATGCTGTCTGCGCTGATCGCCTCGCCCCGGTTTCAGCGGCCTGCCAGAGCAGCCTAGCGCCAACGGATGACCGTAATGTGACCGTTAGATGAGGCTGAACAAGGCGCGCACGTGTTCGGGCAGAGACACGGACGTGCCGCTGGCATGATCGATCCACACCAGCTTGCAGTAACCCTCGCCGTACAGCGTTTGCGGGTTTTCCTCGGTCGTCAGCCGGTGTTCGATCACCAGGCTGCTGCGTCCGACCGCACCGGCCCGCAGCTCGACCACCACGGTGGCCGGGTGAACCACGGGCCTGAGGTAGGTGTGCTGGGTCTGCAGTATCACGGGGCCGAAGGGGACGTTGCTCATCGCCACGCCAAGGCGACCCGCGCTTCTTCCAGATACTGCATATAGATGATGTTATTGACGTGTCCGTAGCTGTCCATGTCGCCCCAGCGTACGGGGATGTGTGCGGTATGCAGCAGAGTCTTATAGGTCATCGCAATGTTCGCTATGCTGCCCAATCAGGGCGCCTGGCTTTATACTATGCGGTCTTCGAGCCACTGGCGGTGGCCACGTCATTTTCCTCAAGGAGAGATTTCATGCATGTGATCGGTGCTCGCTGGATCGTGCGCCTGGGTAGCCTGATGGCGCTCGTTGGCCTGAGCCTGGCGCCTGCCATGAGCCAGGCCGCTTCGGAAGACGACCCTTGGGAAGGTTTCAACCGCACCATCTTCCGCTTCAACGATACCCTCGACGTCTATGCGTTGAAGCCGCTCGCGAAGGGCTATCAGGCCATTACCCCGCAGTTTCTGGAAGACGGCGTGCACAATGTCTTCGGCAACATCGGTGACGTTGGCAATCTGGCCAACAATGTGTTGCAGGGCAAGCTGCATGATGCGGGCGTCGATACGGGGCGTGTGATCTTCAACACCACCTTCGGCCTGCTGGGCTTCTTCGATGTGGCCAAACACATGGGGCTGCAGAAGAGCGACGAGGATTTCGGCCAGACTCTGGGCGTCTGGGGGCTGAACAGTGGCCCCTATCTGGTCATTCCGTTCCTGGGGCCGAGCACTGTGCGCGATGCCGCCGGCAGGGTGCCGGACAGCTTCCTCACGCCGTATCCGTACATGGATCACGTGGCGACCCGTAACGTGACCATGGCCGTGAGGGCGATCGATACCCGTGCCAGTCTGTTGCCGGCCGAGCGCCTGGTCAGTGGCGACAAGTACATCTTCATCCGCAACGCCTACCTGCAGAGTCGCGAGTTCAAGGTCAGGGACGGTGAGGTCGAAGACGACTTCTGATCTGTCATCCACGAAAAAGGCGGCCGTTGGCCGCCTTTTTCGTTGCTATTGGTTTCAGTGCATCGACAGGATAGCCAGCCCCAGAGACTGTCTGCCATCGCCCAGGTCAGCGATGCGAACCACTTCGGCTTCGGCGTCCAGACCGGCCAGTTCACTGTGGTCGGAGGGAATGTGGACGCGAACCTTGTCGCCCATGCTCAGGCTGACGTTCGCCTCGATTTGCATGCCGGTACTCGACAGATCCAGGCACAGTGCCGATGTTTCGCCTCCTGGGTGATGAAGCGTGACTGGCGCCTCCAGCCGCATGCGGATGAAGTCGCGTTTCTCGCTGTACGCTCGATCATTCTGACTCATGGACGCCATCCTCTTCTTATGATCTTTCCCGCGGCTCTTATAACCCTCGCCGATTTACCCTGTAAAGCCGCCGAACGACGACCGGCGCCGGCTTGAATCGGCAAGCGGATGGGAGTACCGTCTGCCCCTTGAAATTGCCCTGGCACCCCTTTGCGGCGCTGCGCCTCGGCTGCAACTCAATTGCTCCGGCGCAGTTTGCCTGGATTACCCATGCACAAAACCAGTGCCACTCTGCTGATCATCGACGACGACGACGTCGTACGTGTAAGCCTCGCGGCCTATCTCGAGGACAGCGGCTTCAAGGTCTTGCAGGCTACCAACGGTCTGCAGGGGCTGGAAATTTTCCAGCAGGAAAGCCCCGACCTGATGATCTGTGACCTGCGAATGCCGCAGGTTGACGGTCTCGAGCTGATCCGACGCATCAATGCCCTGGGCGTGGAAGTCCCTGTCATCGTGGTGTCCGGTGCCGGCGTGATGAACGACGCGGTAGAAGCCCTGCGTCTGGGCGCGGCGGATTACCTGATCAAGCCCCTGGAAGACCTGGCAGTGCTCGAGCACTCGGTGCGTCGTGCTCTGGATCGTTCTCGTCTGCGCGTCGAGAACCAGCGCTACCGGGAAAAGCTCGAGGCGACCAACCGTGAGTTGCAGGCCAGCCTGCACCTGTTGCAGGAAGATCAGAACGCCGGTCGTCAGGTGCAGATGAACATGTTGCCGGTGACGCCCTGGCAGGCCGATGGTCTGACCTTCGCCCACCAGATCATCCCGTCGCTCTATCTGTCCGGCGACTTCGTCGATTACTTCCGTATCGACGAGCGGCGGATCGCCTTCTACCTGGCCGATGTATCCGGTCATGGCGCATCCTCGGCATTCGTCACCGTACTGCTCAAGTTCATGACCACGCGCCTGCTCTACGAGTGGCGTCGTGGCGGCACGCTGCCGGAGTTCAAGCCTTCCGACGTGCTCGGCCACATCAACCGCGGGCTGATCAATTGCAAGCTGGGCAAGCATGTGACCATGTTGGGTGGTGTGATCGACGAGGAGAGCGGCACGCTCACCTACAGCATCGGCGGGCACCTGCCGCTGCCAGTGCTGTTCGAGGGCGGGCAGGCGCGTTACCTGGAGGGGCGTGGCCTGCCGGTCGGCCTGTTCGAGGAAGCCGAATATGGTGACCTGGAGATGGTGTTGCCGGAGTCTTTCAGCCTGACGCTGCTATCCGATGGCATTCTCGACCTGTTGCCGGGTGACACGCTGAAAGAGAAGGAACTGGCGCTGCCACAACTGGTTAGCCAGGCTGGCGGTACGCTGAGCGGTTTGCGTCAAGTTCTCGGTCTGGCCAATCTGGGTGAGATGCCCGATGATATCGCCTTGCTGGTGTTGAGCAGGAACCTTGCATGAATCCTGGGATAAGCCCCGGTCGTATCCAATTTGCCGAGCAGGATGGAACCTTCGTCCTGAAATTCGTCGGTGAAGTCCGTCTGACCTTGTGTTCGGCGCTGGATGCCACGATTGAAAAGATTTTTACCGCGTTGAATTTCTCGGCCATCGTCATCGACCTGACCGAGACTCGCAGTATCGACAGCACGACCCTAGGTCTGCTGGCCAAACTGTCCATCCTCTCGCGGCAGAAGGTCGGCTTGCTGCCGACCGTGGTCACCACTCACGACGATATCACGCGCCTGCTGGAGTCCATGGGCTTCGACCAGGTGTTCAATATCGTCGAGGGCCCGGTGCCGTGCCCGAATTGCCTGGATGATCTGCCATCGCAGGATCAGTCCGAGGAGGTGGTCAAGGCCAAGGTGCTGGAGGCTCACCGCATCCTGATGGGGCTCAACGAGTCCAACCGTGCAGCCTTCCATGACCTGGTGAGTGCGCTGGAGCGTCACTGACCGCTTTCCCGGCGGGGTGCGCCGTGCGCACCAGCTTTCATTCCCCAAAGGGGCGCCCGCGTAAGCCGGCGCCCCTTCTGGTTTCAGGCCCTGGCAGTGAGCAGCGCTTCGAGCTTTTCCTGATCGCGGGCGAACAGGCGAATGCCTTCGGCCAATTTCTCGGTGGCCATGGCGTCTTCGTTCAACGCCCAGCGGAATGTACCCTCGTCGAGGCTGTGACGTGCTTCGCCAGTTGCGCCGGGCGCCAGCACGCGTTCGAGCGTGCCCTGGTCATCGGCCAGTTTCTGCAGCAGATCCGGGCTGATGGTCAGGCGGTCGCAGCCTGCCAGCGCTTCTATCTGTCCCTGGTTGCGGAAGCTCGCGCCCATCACTACGGTGCCGTAGTCGTTGCTCTTGTAGTAGTCGTAGATGCGCTTGACCGAGCGCACCCCCGGATCTTCTGCGCCGACGTAGTCGCGACCCTCGGCCTTCTTGTACCAGTCGTAGATGCGGCCCACGAAGGGCGAGATGAGGAACACGCCAGCATCGGCACAGGCCTGGGCCTGGGCGAAGGCGAACAGCAGGGTGAGGTTGGTCTGGATACCGGCTTTTTCCAGTTGCTCGGCGGCACGGATGCCTTCCCAGGTCGAAGCGATCTTGATCAGTACGCGTTCCCGGCCGATGCCAGCCTGGTCGTAGAGACCGATCAGGCGTTCGGCGCGGCGCAGCGTGGCGTCGGTATCGAAGGACAGTCGCGCATCCACTTCCGTGGAAATGCGCCCCGGGATGACCTTGAGAATTTCCTGGCCGACGGCAACGGCGAAGTGGTCGCAGGCCAGCCCCAGGTCGCCCTTGCCTGCGACCACGGCCTGGCTCAGCAGGTCGGCATAGCGCGGCAGAGTAGCTGCCTTGAGCAGCAGGGAGGGGTTGGTCGTGGCATCCACCGGTTGCAGGCGGGCGATGGCGTCGAGATCACCGGTGTCGGCGACCACGGTGGTGAACTGCTTGAGTTGTTCCAGCTTGGAGGTCATGACGGGGCCTTGTCGTTGCAGGTGTTGCGACCTTACCCGAGGTGCCCCTGGGCACTCAACGGGCGGCGCACTGACAATATTTACCATTTGGGTATGCGTTTTTTCCCGGCTCGTTCGTCTTTAACTCAAGAGACCCAGAAAAATCTCGAAGTCGGTGGAGTCCGGCTTTCATCACGCAGCCAAGGAGCCCGAATATGTCGACCCAGCGCAACGCGTCTTGTTCACTGAATCACGCCGAGAATGGTCCGGATAGTCGCCAGTGCCGCGCTTTGCTGCAGGCTGTCGGGCTGCGTTTCAGCATGCCGCGACAGAAGGTGGTGGAGGCTCTGTACGGAGCGGACGAAGATCAGGGGATTTCCAGCCGCGAACTGCACCAGCAACTGAGTGAGGCGGGCGAACCGCTGTCACTGGTCAGCGTGCGTCAGGTGCTGCGGCGCATGGAGGAAAGCGGCATGATTCAGGCGACCGGGCGTAGCCGTTATCGTCTGTCGGTATCGGCTCAGTGCCCGCGCAGCAGTTCGGCGGCCTGATCGAGCAGACCGAGCGGATCCTGCACCTTGTGGATGTCCACCGACAGCAACTGACGAAAGCGTCGGGCTCCGGGGAAGCCCTGGGCCAGGCCAAGCACGTGTCGGCTGACGTGGTGCAGGGTACCGCCTTCACGCAGGTGCTGTTCGACGTAAGGTTTCAGCGCCAGTAGAGCATCCATGCGGGTGATCGGTGTCGTACTGGCACCGAATAGCCTGCTGTCCACCTGCGCGAGCAGGAAGGGATTGTGGTAGGCCTCGCGGCCCAGCATCACGCCATCGAATGTCTCAAGGTGGCGTTCGCATTCCTCCAGCGTCTTGATACCGCCATTGAGGATGATTTCCAGATCCGGGAAGTCCCGTTTGAGTTGTGCCGCCACGTCGTAACGCAGTGGTGGGATTTCGCGGTTTTCCTTGGGCGACAGCCCTTCGAGAATGGCGATGCGGGCATGCACGGTAAAGCTGCGACAGCCGGCTTCGCGCACCTGGCCGACGAAATCGCACAGCTCGGCGTAGCTGTCGCGGCCGTTGATGCCGATGCGATGCTTGACCGTCACCGGGATGCTGACGGTGTCCTGCATGGCCTTCACGCAATCGGCCACCAGCGCCGGGTGGCCCATCAGGCAGGCGCCGATCATGTTGTTCTGGACGCGGTCACTGGGGCAGCCGACGTTCAGGTTCACTTCGTCATAGCCGTGTTCTTCGGCCATCTTCGCGCAGGTTGCCAGATCCTGCGGGTTGCTGCCGCCCAGTTGCAGCGCCAGCGGATGCTCGCACTCGCTGTAGCGCAGGAAGCGCTCGCGGTCGCCGTGGATCAGCGCACCGGTGGTGACCATCTCGGTATAGAGCAGGGCGTGGCGCGACAGCTGACGCAGGAAGTAGCGGCAGTGGCGGTCGATCCAGTCCATCATCGGTGCCACGGAGAAGCGGCGGGAGAGGGCGGCGGGGCGTGTGCAATCCTGGGACATGGGGCGCTGTGACGGGCTGGTAAAAACAGGGCGCATATTCTAGCAGCAAGGTTCGATGGCTCCCGGTGATTTTTATGTCCTGAACACGCCGTTTGGCCCATTTGCGACCAAAGTGTCGTTCTGGCTCGGCCCAAAGCAGCATTGTCGGGTTGTGGCGCAAGGGCGACGCTGGGCGGCAAGCTGCCCCGAGAATGATCGATGGCCGATCCAACCCCTGTCACTCGTCGTCTGGCCAATGGCGCCGAGGTCTGCGTGCTGCAACAGCCCTGGGCTGAGCGGGTGGGCGTGTGTCTGCGCGTCGCGGCGGGTAGCCACGACGAGCCGCGGGATTACCCGGGGCTGGCGCATTTTCTCGAACACTTGCTGTTTCTCGGCAGCCGTCACTATCCGCTCGATCAGGGGCTGATGGCTTTCGTCCAGGGACAGGGCGGGCAGGTCAATGCCTCCACCCAGGCACGGCATACCGATTTCGTCTGCGAACTGCCGGCCGAGCATGTGCAGTCGGTGCTGGAGCGCTTGCTGGACATGCTGCGCTGGCCACTGCTGGAGATCGAGTCGCAGAGGCGCGAGCGCGAGGTGTTGCATGCCGAGTACCAGGCCCGTAGCCAGGATGGCGACAGCCGAATCGTTCATGCACTGGGCCAGGCATTGGCCAGCGGGCATCGTTGCGCCGATTTTCTCGCCGGTGATCGCACCAGTCTCGTGCTGGAGCAGGCCAGCTTCCAGCAGGCGTTGCATCGGTATCACCAGCGCCACTATCAGCCCGGATGCATGCGCCTGACCCTGGTCGGCCCGCAACCGCCAGAGCAGTTGCTGGCGATCGCCGAGCGGCAACTGGGGCAGATGCCTGCTGCGCTCGACGCGCCTGGTGATGCGCCGCTGGCCGACCTGTTGCCGCTGCGTGCGACTCGCTTGAGGTTGCAGCACGGTCAGGCAGGTCTGTACCTGGGCTGTGCGATCCAGGTGCAGGGCGATGGCCTGGAGCAGGCGCTGGAGCTAGTGCTCGATGCGTTGCAGGACGCGGCACCCGCTGGTCTGCTCGCCGGGCTGCGCGAGATGGGCCTGTGCTGGCAGTTACGGGTGCGCGTGCTGTATCGCCATGAAGGGCAATGCCTGCTGCGTTTCGATTGCCTCGGGGCCGAGTCCGTTCACGGTGGGGCGTTGTGCGGCGCCGTTCAGGGCTGGTTGCGGCGTGTGCAGGACGATCCGGCCTGGGCTCTGCGACTGCGCGAATGGCGCCAGAGTGCCGCGTTGCGCCAGCTTGGCGCGGGCCCGCTATCCGTGGCGCAGCGCCTGCAAACGCCGGAGCTTGACGAAGCGCGCACGCTGCGCGCCCTCAGGGCCGTGCTGGCGCAGATGGCCGCTGGCGATGGCTGGATCGAGTTGCAATGCGACGCGCAACCTCAGCCCGATTGGTCGGCTACCGGTTTGACTCTGCCGCTGCGCGCCTTGCCCGTAGAAGGCCGTGCCGTGGTCGTGCGCCATGATTGGCGACTGCCGGTCGGTGAGCGGCTGTTGCAGGCGAATGGGCCGGCGTTGGCCACGTTGCCTGCTGCCTTCTTGCGTCACCATTCGGGTTCGAGCGATGGCGGCCCGGCTGCCCTGTATTGGCAGGGGCGCCTGGAGGGTGATGGTGCTCTGGATGCACTCGACGCCACCTTGCAGGCTCGGATCGGTGATATGCGTCAGCGTGGCGAGCGCCTGGGGATCGTCACGCAACTGAGCGTGCAGCCTGGCGGCTGGACGCTGGTTCTGCACGGTGCTTCAAGGCTGCTGCCGTCGTTCAGTGCGCAGGTGGTGCCGTTGCTGCTGGCGCCTGTCGATCGACTGGTCGAACTCTCGGCACAGGGGCTGCTCCTGCGCACGCTGGTGCAACGCTTGCCTGAGCTTTGCCAGACGCCGGAGGCGCCTCGCTTGCAGGGTATGAGCGTCGGGCTTGCCGAGCGCGAGCAGGCGCAACTGGACGGACTCTGTGTCGTCGTCGAGCCTCTGCTCACGCCGTCACCTGTATTGCCCTGTGCCAACGGGCTCGTCTGGCGTTCGGTGGTGCAGACGGGGCGTGATGCGGCGCTGTCGCTGTTCTGTCCGCTGCCGCATGCCGATGCCCGTACCGAGGCCGCCTGGCGTCTGCTCGGGCAGGTGTTGCAGGGCCGTTTCTACCGGCGACTGCGGGGCGAGCTGCAACTGGGCTACGCCCTGTTCGCCGGCTTCCGGCAGGTGCAGGGGCTGCGCGGGCTGCTGTTCGCGTTGCAGTCGCCACATTGCGATGAGGTTGCCATCTTCGAGCACATTCGCGGCTTTCTAGCCGAGCAGCGCCCTGTACTCCAGGACTCGGACTGGCAGGCTTGTCGCGATGCATTGCGGCAGGCGCTACGTCCGGCCGTGGCCAACGTGCCTCGCGCCGAGCAGGCGTGGCAGCTGCACCTGGCCGGCTTGCCCGAGGGGCATCCGCAACGGCTGCAAGAGGCGTTGACCACCCTGACGTCAGGCGACCTTCTGGTCGCTCACGAGCAACTGCTGTGCGCCCGCGACTGGCGGGTACTGGCCAGCGGGGCGCGTTGAGCGGTTCGAGCCGCACCGTTCGTCCTTTCTCATGCCGGGGCCGGTAAGCGCGCCTGCTTCACGAGCATCCTTTCTCTTTTCCCTTCGTTCATCGCCGTGTCGCGGTGCGCGGCGCTTTTCTACGCCCAAGGGTGGCCCAGGTACTACGACCTTCCTCCCGCTACCGGTAGCAGGTCGGTCGCGAGTCGCCAGAAGCAGGCCGGTACCTCCACGCCAAAGCAGCAGGGAAACGCTGCCAAGGCAGCGTATGGCGACCGTGGTGCGCTTTCGATAATCGCCTCCGACACGACTGCCCTGGCGGTCGCCACTCAAGCGGAGAGCGTTATGAACAAGAACAAGATCGCCATCACTCGATTTCTGCCCCTGACCCTGGCCACGGCCGTCGCTCTGGCGACCGCACAGCAAGCCGCTGCCGAGATCGTTCTGTACGACAAGGACGACACCACTTTCTCCACCGATGGTTACATCAACGCCTTCTACGTCAACAGCGACGTGGATCGTGACGGTGAGAAGTTCGATCGCCGCCAGTCGCGGGTGAAGATGGGCTTTCTGCCCAACTGGATCGGCTTCAACTTCGGCAAGGAGATCGATGGCCTCAAACTGACCGGTCGCTCGTCCTTCTGGGTCACCATCAACGATAGTGAGACCAACGGCACCGATACCGCCATCGATGTCCGCCAGTTCTATGGCACCGTCTCCAGCCCGGAATGGGGCGAGGTGCTGGTGGGCAAGGACTTCGGCCTGTTCTCGCGTTCGAACATCTTCCTCGACGAGTTGCTGGCCGGTTACGGCAACGTCTCCGATACCCTCGGTCTGGTGGACGGCAACGGCGTATCCTTCGGCAACATCGGTACCGGCTATCCTTACCCGTTCCCGACTTCGCAGATCACCTATCGCAACAACAACCTGGCCGAAGGCCTGCGTGTCGCGGTCGGCATCATGGATCCGGTCGACACCAACGACGACAGTGCCACCGGCAAGGCCTACCAGGAAAATCCGCGCTTCGAATCGGAGGTCAGCTACCAGTTCGATCTCGGTGGTTCGACCATCTACACCTGGGTCAACGGCGCCTATCAGACCTCGGAGAATACCGACGATACCGTCGACACCGTCACCTCCAAAGGTCTCGGTTACGGCGTACAGGCCAAGTTCGGTGGTCTGTCGCTGACCGGTTCGGGTTTCCAGGCCAAGGGTATCAATCCCTTCTTCACCAACAACCTGGGCGAACCGACCCTGCGTGACATCGACAGTGACGGTTACCTGCTGCAAGGCTCCTACAGCTGGGGCAAGAACCGCGTGGCGCTGTCCTACGGCAAGACCGAGGATGACGGCAACGGTCTGGGCGTGGCGGCCGACTACGAAACCCGTGGTATCGCCTATTTCCGCACCATCAACGACAACCTCAAGCTGGTCGCCGAGTACAACCAGTACGAGATCGACGCCGCCGAAGGCAGTGGCCTGAACGAGGACACCGATACCTTCGCCGTGGGTGCGGTACTGAGCTGGTAAGTCATTGGGCTTGCTCACGACGGGAGGCCTTGTGGCCTCCCGTTCTTTTAAGGATCGAAAGAGAACGATCATGATTGGAATCTGGAGCCATCAGGCTCAAACCTATCTGTTGGTGCTGGCGATCAGCACCACGCTGGTATTCGCACTGCCCATCTTCCTGTTTCCGCTGACCTGGGCGCGCCTGATGCGCTGGCGCATTCCGCAGGATGTCGACCTGGCCGTGTATTTCGGGCGCTGCCTGGGCGCCTTCATCCTCATCGTCGAGGCGCTGATGCTGCGTGCGGCGCTGACCGGTGAGGCGCTGCACACCACCTTCGAAGTGCTGGCTGCCGTGGCCCTGCTGATGGTGCTGGTGCATGTGCATGGGGCGATCATGCGCATCCAGCCGTGGACGGAAACCCTGGAGATCGGCTTCTACGCCGGGATGTTCGCGCTGACCCTGATGTTCTGGCCGGCTCTGTAAGAACGCGGGTGCGCACGGCGCACCCTGCACATGCATGGCGGCGTCCCAGGTAGGGTGCGCCATGCCCACCAGCGGTTCCCGTTCGTGAAGACGGACGAGGTAGCCCGGATCAAATCCGCGAACGCATCCCCCCGAATTGCCCTTGGCGCCCGGCGTACTGCTTCGCGAGTACGCCCTACGGATCGACTACCCAGTACTCAAGTAGCATGGGGCGGCTGTCGCCCCCTTCGTAGAATTTCCCCATGACCAGCAGGTGAATTGGGGCGTGATATGGCCTTGGAACAGTCGGAAGGCGTACTCAGCGCCGTATCCAGCACGAAGGATGTGGAATTGGCCGCCCAGGAGCTGGCGCGGCAACTGATCCATCCCTATCTCGGCTTCGTGCTGTTCTTCTGTTCGGCCGAGTACGACCTCGATGGTCTGGGCCAGGCACTGGAACAGCATTTCGGTGGGGTGAGCCTGGTCGGTTGCACCAGTGCCGGCGAGATCACTCCGCAGGGCTATGGGCGGGGCTGCGTGGTGGCGCTGGGTTTCGATCTGCGCAGCTTTTCCATCGCCAGCGTGCTGATCGACGAGATGGAGCGCTTCAATCTGCTCGATGCGCAGCACCTGGTCGACGGGCTGGTGAAGGACTGCCGCAGCAACGAGTTGGCCTCGATCAAGGGCCACAGCTTTGCCCTGACGCTGCTCGACGGCCTGTCCAGCCGCGAAGAACTGGTGCTCGGCGCACTCAGTGCGGCGCTGGGCAGCATTCCGCACTTCGGTGGCTCGGCCGGTGATGACAACCACCTGACCCACACCCACGTCTATCACGGTGGCCGCTTTCACAGTGGTGCCGCAGTGGTGGTGCTGTTCAACACCTGGCTGGAGTTCGAGGTGTTCAGTTCCCATCACATCGAGCCCAGTGGCGAGAAGCTGGTGGTGACCCGCGCCGACAGTTCCAGTCGACGGGTCTATGAACTCAATGCCGCACCGGCTGCGCAGGCGTACGCCGACCTCATCGGTATACCGGTGGAGTCGCTGGATCTGCGGGCGTTCGCTGCCTATCCGCTGGCCGTGCGCATCAGTGATCACTACTACGTGCGCTCGATCCAGCAGGTGCATGACGACCTCAGCCTGACCTTCTACTGCGCGGTGGAGAACGGCATCGTCCTGACCGCCATGCGCCCCGGCCCCCTGTTGCCCAACCTGCAGCAGTTGTTCGCCGGCCTGGAGCAACGCCTGGGATCGTTGTTGCTGACCATCGGCTGCGATTGCTTCCTGCGTCGTCTGGAAATCGAGAATGACGGTGGCGTCGAGCCGGTCGCCTCGTTGTTGCGCCAGCAGCGGGTGATCGGCTTCAACACCTACGGGGAGCAGTTCAATGGCATGCACATCAACCAGACCTTCACCGGCGTTGCCATTGGCCGCCCCACTGGCCGCTGTGAGCGCTGAACTGCAGGCGCGCTGCGAGGCCCTGGAACGCGAGAACGACAGGCTCAGGCGGATCAATGCGGCCTTGATCGAGCGGGTGGAGTCCATTCATTCGCGCGGGGACGATGCCTACGCGGCCTTCCAGCATTCGGTGGTGCTGTCCGAGCAGGTGCGCGAGCGCACCGATGCACTGAACCAGGCGATGGCCGAGCTGAAGTCGAGCAACCAGTTGCTCAGCGACGCGCGGCTGCGCGCCGAGACTGCCCACCACCACCTGATCGATGCCATCGAGAGCATTTCCGATGCCTTCGTGCTGTTCGACGACCGCCAGCGCATCGTGTTGTTCAACAGCCGCTTCAAGGCGCTGCTGGCGCGCAGTCGCGCACGCATCGGCACTGGCGCGCGCCTGGAGGAAATCCGCCGCCTGACCCGCAGCAGCAGCCTGGTGCTGGAGGAGCAGCGCGGCAAGGAGGGCGAGCCCAGCCTGCTGCGCCTGCAGGACGGGCGCTGGGTGCAGGTCAGCGAGCGACCGACCCGCGAGGGTGGTCTGGTGATCCTCTACACCGACATCACCGAGGTGAAGCAGAGCGAGGCCGTGCGTCGTGAGCAGGCGCTCGCGCAGAAGTCGCGCCTGCTCCAGCGTGCCGTCGACAACCTGTCGCAGGGCATGGCCATGGTCAACGCCGACGGCGCCCTGGAGCTGTGGAACCATCGCTTCCTGGAGCTTTGCGGGCTGGCACCGATCAGTGCGCACCGGCCCTTTGCCGAGGTGATGGCCGAGAGCGAACTGGCCCTGCTGACGCCGGAAAGCCGCGACGCACAGGGCCAGCCATTGCACCAGATGGAGCTGCGTCTGTTCGACGGGCGCATGCTCGAGGTGCGTACCCATCCGCTGCCCACCGGTGGCTTCGTCAACACGTTCACCGACATCACCGAACGCCATCGTCAGGCGCAGGCGCTGAGCGACAGCGAGCGCTGGATTCGCCTGATCACCGACCACGTACCGGCGTTGATCGCCTACCTGTCGGCCGACCTGGTCTACGAGTTCACCAACAAGGTCTATGAGGAGTGGTACTGCTGGCCGCGCGGCGCCATGCTCGGCCAGAGCCTGCGCGAGGTGCACAGCGAGGAGCATTGCCAGCGCCTGGAGCCCTATGTCGAAGTGGCGCTGTCGGGCGAGAGCGTGACCTTCGAGTTCGCCGAGACCAACCACAGTGGCCAGGAGCGCTACATGCTGCGCTCCTACGTGCCCAACCGTCAGGCCAGCGGCGAGGTGGTGGGCATCTTCGTGCTGATCCGCGATATCACCGAGCGCCGCCGTACTGCCGAGGCACTGCACCAGGCTTATCACCACCTGGAGCAGCGCGTGCGTGAACGCACCGCCGAGCTGACCACGGTCAACGACCAGCTGCGCCGCGAGATCGACGAGCGCACGCAGATGGAGGCGCGCCTGCGCGAAGCCAAGGGCGAGGCCGAGCAGGCCAACCTGTCCAAGACCAAGTTCCTTGCCGCCGTCAGCCATGATCTGCTGCAACCGCTCAACGCGGCGCGGTTGTTCACCAGCGCGCTGCTGGAGAAGAACGATTTGAACGGTTGCGCGCCCCTGGTACGCAACGTCAGCAACTCGCTGGATGACGTGGAGAGCCTGCTCGGTACCCTGGTGGATATCTCCAAGCTCGATGCCGGGGTGATCAAGCCGGATATCGCGCCATTCGCCGTCAGCGAGCTGCTGGAGAACCTGGCCACCGAATACCACCAGATCGCCCGTAGCGAGGGGCTACGTCTGGACTATCTGCCGTGTTCGGCGCTGGTGCGCAGTGACGTGCAACTGCTGGCGCGGATTCTGCGCAACTTCCTCAGCAACGCCATTCGCTATACCGCCAGCGGGCGCATCCTGCTCGGTTGCAGGCGGCGCGGCAACAGCCTGTCCATCGAGGTCTGGGATACCGGCATCGGCATTCCCACGGACAAGCTCGGCGAGATCTTCCAGGAGTTCAAACGCGGCGACACCGTGCAGCGCAAGCAGGATCGCGGGCTGGGGCTGGGGTTGGCGATCGTCGACAAGATTTCGCGCATGCTCGGCCACCGCATCCGTGTGGCGTCGCAGCAGGGCAGGGGCTCGATGTTCGCCGTGGAGGTGCCGCTGACCCGTCGTGCGCCGCGTGTGCGGGCGGTGCAGGACAGCCCGGATCAGTTGCTCGAACGCCTGAGCGGCGCGCGGGTATGGGTGCTGGACAACGATGCGGCGATCTGTGCCGGCATGCGTACCCTGCTCGAAGGCTGGGGTTGCCGGGTGGTCACGGCGCTGTCCGAGGAGGATCTGGCGCGCCAGGTGGACAACTACCACGACGAGGCCGACCTGCTGATCGCCGACTACCACCTCGACGATGAGCGCAATGGCGTCGATGCCGTGGCACAGATCAATGCCCGGCGCAGCGCACCGCTACCGGCGCTGATGATCACCGCCAACTACAGCAACGAACTCAAGCAGCAGATGCGCGAGCTTGGCCACAGCCTGCTGCACAAGCCGGTACGGCCGATGAAGTTGAAAGCGGCGATGAGTCACCTGATGGAGCGTGGGGCGGGGGTTTGAGAGTGTCGTGAACCCCGGTGCGCATGGCGCACCCTGCGACGATCAAGCATCGATCACCCCGTAGGGTGCGCCGTGCGCACCGAAGCTGGTCCGTGGCTCGCGTGTGCAAGGAAATCGCTCAATTGTCGGCAATCAGGCGCTTGCCCAGGCTCACCGAGGCATCGACCTTGTAACCAAGTCGTTCATAGAAGGCCAGCGCCGCGGTGTTGGTATCGCGTACCTGGAGGCTGAGCTTGGGGCAGCCCATGGCCAGCAACTGCGCTTCGATATGCGCCATCAACTGGCGGGCGAGGCCCTGCTGGCGCTGCTGCGGGCATACCGCCAGGTAGTTGACCCAGCCGCGATGCCCTTCGTAGCCGGCCATCGCCGAGGCCACCAGCCTGCCGTCGATCTCACCCACCAGAAACAGCTCGGGCTGTACCTTCAGCTTGCGCTGGATGTCCTTGTACGGGTCGTTCCAGGGGCGGGTCAGGTCGCAGCGTTGCCAGAGGTCGACGACAGCGGCTTCGTCGGATAGCCGGAAGGGGCGGATGTGCATGGTCAACTCCATCAGAGCGAGTGCAAAGCCTGCTGCCTGGGGCGCAGGCATTCACGCAAAGCCGCCGTTTTATCACGGGTCGATGACGGGAGTCAGGACAACCTCGTCCGACGCTCCCGCGAAGGCGGGAGCTCAGGTGCTTCTTGATCTCCGGTTTCCCGCCTGCGCGGGAATGACGGCCCACCTGGCCGGCTCTAACGCCGCAGGTAGAGGCGAAGTCGATGTCACCGGCGGAGAGAATGGCCTGCACCCGGTTGTGTACGCCGAGCTTGCGCAGGATGGCCGAGACATGCGCCTTCACGGTGGTTTCGGCGATGTCCAGGCTGTAGGCGATCTGCTTGTTCGACTCGCCCTTGGTCATGCGTTCGAGCACCAGTAGCTGCTTGCGTGTCAGCGCCTGCAGCAGCTCCGGGGAATGCTGTGGCTGTCGTGGTGCGGGCGGGCGTTGCTGCTCTTCTGCGAGCGGATGATGTCCGGCGGCAGGTAGACGTTGCCGTCGAGGATCTGGGCGATGGCGTCGGTCATCTGTGCCCGTGGCGAGGACTTGGTGATGAAGCCCACCGCGCCGTAGGTGATGGCCTGCAGCACGATCTGCTTGTCCTGCTCGGCGGAGACGATCACCACCGGAATGGTCGGTGCCTCGTTGCGCAGGTTCATCAACCCGCCCAGCCCGTGCATGCCGGGCATGTTCAGGTCGAGCAGGATCAGATCCAGGTCGTCGTGGTTCTGGGTCAGTTCCAGGGCGCTGTCCAGGTCGGCGGTTTCCATGATCTCGCTACCGGGGAAACCGTCGGCGATGACGTTGTGGATGGCCTCACGAAACAGCGGATGATCATCGGCAATCAGAATCTTGTACATGGCCTTTCACCTCGTTGTTGTGATTATGGTGTGGCAGCGGGTGTGAGGAAAGCAGCAGGCAGTTCGGCAGGTTGGGCAGGTACCAGGGGCAGTCCGGCCTGCTCCCAGGCGTCGATGCCATCACGGTACCAGTAGAGCTGGCGATAGCCCATGGCATGGGCGCGGCGCGCGGCATTCCAGCTCAGCCAGCAGTCGGAGCGGCAGTAGAAGACGAAGGGCTGGCGCACGTCGCCACGGCTCTGCTGGTGCAGATAGTGAGTGAAGTAGCGCTGCCATTGCGGCGCCAGGTTGCCGTCGCCGGCGTTGGCCAGCCAGAGGCTGCCGGGCAGGTTGGCGTGCGGGGCGTCTTCGATGAAGCGATTCTGCACCCAGGGGCGGCGATAGACGTCGATCAGGCGGGTATCCGGGCGTTCGGCGAGTAGCTTTTGCAGCGCAGGGGTATCGAGAATCTGCACGCCCTCCAGACTGGACGGCGTAGGGCTGCGGTACTGACTGCTGCGATAGCCATCGGCATCGAACAGCTCTTCGGAATGCGCGGCGCAGACCAGCAGCAGGGAGGCGAGCAGCAAGCCTGCTTGCACGGGCAGACGGTACTTCATGGCAAGGTCTCTACTTATTGTTGTGGCGGTATTACAGGCCATGGTCGCAGGCTTGGGAATTCTACGTTGGAGAGCAAAACCAGTACCAAAGTAGTAGAAGGCTCGGCTCGCCCTGCACAGTTCGTAGGGCGGGTGCAACCCGCCGTCGCGCTATTGGCGGGTTGCACCCGCCCTACGGATCTGGGCTGCATTCGGCAGCGGACGCAGAGCCACTCCCACGTGGAGCGAGAGCAACGATCACGTGCATGGCTGGTTTCAGCCCGCCTTGCGCAGTGCGGCATGCTGCGGGTTGAAGCTGACCACGGCCAGCAGCGTCAGCAACACCGTCAGGCCGGTGCAGATCAGCAGTGCATCGACATGCAGGCGCAGATACAGCGCGTTACGCACCAGCTCCACCGCATGGGTGAAGGGGTTGAGCGCGCACAGCCAGTACAGCCATTCGCTGGACTCGCGCATCTTCCACAACGGGTAAAGCGCCGAAGAGAGAAAGAACAGCGGGAAGATGACGAAATTCATCACCCCGGCGAAATTCTCCAGTTGGCGAATGCCATTTGACAGGAGCAACCCCAGAGCACTGAGCAGTAGCGCCACCAGCAGCAGCGCCGGCAGGGCGGCGAGCAGGCCCCAGGCGGGTGGCTGCACGCCGTAGACCCAGGCGATGGCGAGAAAGGCGTAGACCTGCAGCAATGAGATCAGTGCCGTGGCCAGCAGCTTGGCCACCAGCAGGAAGGCGCGTGGCAGCGGGCTGGTGAGCAGCACACGCATGCTGCCCATCTCGCGGTCGTAGACCATCGACAGCGAACCCTGCATGCCGTTGAACAACAGGATCATGCAGGCCAGGCCGGGCACGATGTAGGTGTCGTAGGTGATGTAGGTGTCGTACGGCTCGATGATGGCGATGCCCAGTGCGGCGCGGAAACCGGCGGCGAACACCAGTAGCCAGAGCAGCGGGCGCACCAGGGCGCTGAGAAAGCGCGAGCGCTGTAGCACGAAGCGCAGCCATTCGCGCAGCACGATGCCGCGCAGGCATTCCCAGTAGACACTCATGGGCGGACACCTCGTGTAGGGTGCGTCGTGCGCACCGCGGCCGTTTCGCCATTGCCTTTGTCGTCATCACGTTTCGGTCGGATCGCCTCGCGCACATGGCCACGCCCCAGCGCTTCGTCACCGGTCAGGCGGGCGAAGCTGATGGCCAGATCGTCGCCGAGCTGACCGGCCTTGCCCCAGGCCACGCGTTCGCCACGATGCAGGATCAGCAGGTCGTCGCTGGACTCGATCTCGTCCAGCAGGTGCGTCGTCCACAGCACGCAAAGCCCCTGCTCGCGGCACAGGTTGCGCACGTGCCGGCCCAGTGCCAGGCGGCTGGCCGGGTCGAGCCCGGCACTGGCTTCGTCGAGCAGCAGCAGGCGCGGCTGGTGGAGCAGGGCGCGGGCGATCTCCACGCGGCGACGGTGGCCGCCGTTGAGGGTGCGTACCTTGTCGTGACGACGTTCGGCGAGATCCTGGCGCAGCAGTTCCTCGTCGATACGCGCCTGCGCCTCACGGCGCGGCATGCCATGCAGAGACGCGTGGTAGGCGAGGTTCTGCTGTACCGAGAGATCGAGATCCAGCGTGCTCTGCTGAAACACCACGCCAAGCTGGCGCAGCGCCTGGCGCGGTTCGTCACGCAGGCTGTGACCGAAGATGCGGATGTCGCCCTGCTGCAGGTCGTACAGGCGGGTGAGCAGGGCGATCAGGGTGGACTTGCCTGCGCCGTTGGGGCCGAGCAGGGCGCCGAAGCGCCCCGGCGCCAGCTCGAAGGCCAGATCGCTCAGCGCCTGGCGTGCGCCATAGGCGAAGCCGATGCCGCTCACCTCAAGGGCATTCATGGCGTCACCACCACGCCCCAGGGGTAGCGGCCAACCTTGATCGATTTGCTCACCTTGAGCGTATCGACATCGATGATCGACACATCGCCGCTGACGCCATTGGTGGTCAGCAGGCGCTTCTGGTCCGGGGTGAATGCCAGGTGCCATACGCGCCGGCCCACCAGCAGGTAATCGAGTATCTCGAAGGTCTTGGCGTCCACCACGGCCACATGGTTGGCCGGGCCGAGGGCGACGAAGGCGTACTTGCCGTCATCGGTGAGCTTGACCCCCACCGGCTGCACCTTGTCCGGGTGCACGCCCTTGATGGCGAAGTTGAGCACCTTGAGTATCTGGCGCGAGTCCACGTCCAGCACCGTTACCGTGCCGCCGATCTCGGCCGAGGCCCACAGGCGCTTGCCGTTCTTCTCGAACTCGACGTGACGCGGGCGCTGGTCGACCAGGGTGTTGTCGACCAGTTGATTGGTGCTGGTGTCGATCCAGTGCAGCATGTTGGTGGTCTCGCTGGTGTTGACCGCCCACTTGCCGTCGGGGCTGACGGCCATGCCTTCGGGCTCCACGCCGACTTCGATCTGCGCCAGCACCTCGTCGCTCCGGGTGTCGACCACGGTGACCAGGGCATCGTCCTCGTTGGAGATGTACAGCCAGCGGTCGTTGGGGTGCAGGGCGAACTGCTCGGGGTCGGCGCCGGAGGGCAGCTCCTTGATGATCTTGCGTGTGGCCAGATCCATCACCTGGACGCGATCCGAGTCGCTGGCACAGATGTACAGAAGCTTGTTGTCGGAGGACAGCAGCAACCCGCGCGGGCGCATGCCGACGTCGAGGGTGGCGGTGACTTCGAGGCTGTCGAGGTCGATGACGCTGATGCTGTCATCCTTCTCGTTGGACACGTAGGCGGTGGCGGCAATGGCCGAGTGGCAGGCCAGGCCGAAGGCGACGGCGCAGGCGATACGGGTCAGACGCATGGGGTTGATCCTCTTGTTGTTGTCCTGGGTGGCAGGTGGTGCGTGCGGTGCGCCCTGAGGTTCACTGTTGGTGGGGGGCACCGTGCGCACCCTCAATCAGCTGTGCCTGCCAGATCACAGCTCACCTCGGGCCGGTCGTAGCCCAGGCTGTCCATCTCGTTGCTGGGGTGGAGAAAGCCGTCTTGTGGCGAAGTGCTGACCAGGGCGCGTGGATGCACCAGCGGTATGGGTTGGCGCAGCTCGCCATTCCACGGACGGAAGCTCAGCTTGCGACCCTTGAAGCCATCCAGCGGCAGGTCGGCGGACAGCGCCAGGGTGCGGATGGCCTGCGGCTCGGCAGCGCGCAGTCGGGTCACGGCGGTGGCGATGCTGCGCACGGCCATCCAGGCGGCGAAGTCGCGGTCGTTCATCCAGCGTCCCGCCAGTTCTTCGAAGCGCTTCTGCAATTGCGCGGCGCCGAAGGTTTCCACCGTCTTGTGCCAGGCGGTCGGGGTCAGCCCCTGGGTACCGGCCACCGGGCGCGGATACCAGGTGTTGTAGGGCAGGTATTCGCCGAAGTCGCCGCGCTCGTCGGCCACCAGTACCACGTCGTACTCGCTGGCCTGGGTGAACAGCGGCATCTCCGCCTGGGCGCTGCGGCGCTGGTCATTGTCGAAACTCCACGGCTTCTCGGCGACGATCCTGTGGCCGAAGCGCTTGGCCGCGCGCCTGAGGGCATCGGCATAGGCGATGTCGTCCTCGGTGCTGCCGGTCACCAGCAGCCAGCGCGTCCATTTGCGCACGGCGAGAAACTGCGCCAGCGCGTCGGCCAGCATGGCGCGGCTGGGCAGGGTGTGCAGTACGTTGCCCAGGCACTGCTCGCGACGCAGACCGTCGTCGGCGCTGCCGGCATTGAGCAGCAGGCTGTCCGGCAGGCGCTCGCTGAGCTGGCGCAGGGTCGCGGCGGGGGCATTGATCACGAACAGGCGGATGCCGGCCTGATGCTGGCGTTCGGCGGCGGCGAGCAGCTCGCTCGCATCGGCGCTCTCGGCACTCTGCAACTCGAACTGCTGTTTGAGGAAGCGTCCGGTGCTGTTGCTGTCGATGATCGCCAGCTCGGCGCCGCGACGACCGGCGTCAGGCGGTTCGGGGATGACGTTGGACAGCAGCGGGCCACGTGGCGGCAGGTGCGCCAGGTAGCCGATGCGCACCTGCAGTTCGTTGGCGGCAGCTCCGCTCGCCACGCCGAACGCGGTGGCGAGGCAGAACAACAGGCGGCAACTGATCCGGCGCATGGGGCGACTCCTGCAAAGGGTGCCGCCAGCATAGAAAGCGTTGCCGGGTCGGGAAATATGCCCAAGGTAGCGCCGGACACGTACGAAGGTCTTAGTCCGCCTGGTCGCAAAGGCCTGCGCGGCGCAGCGGTGCGCCGGGAAATATGCCCAAAGTACCAGCCGCTCAGTACCAAGGTAGTAACCCGGCGCAGGGCTTTGCTTCTTAGCATGGCGGCATGTCCCCCATAACAAGAACAGGTGAACGCCATGCGAATTTTCAAGGCCCTTATGCTGCCGCTACTGCTGATCATCAGCCTGCTCGGCGTTGACCAGCTTCATGCCGCCGGCGACATGACCCGTCGCCCGGTGGCGTTGCCCGATCTGGTGCTGGGCAGCGAGGAGAGCGACTACTCCATGTCACAGAACGAGTACCAGCTGGAAACCGGCCAGGCCTATCAGCTCAGGATCATCTCCAACGGGCAGAAGGAATACGCCTTCCAGGCGCCGGAATTCGCGACCTCCATCTACCTGCGCAAGGTCGAGGCGGGTGGTGTGGAGATCAAGGCGGTCACCTTGACCGAGCTGGAATTCGAGGAGGCCGGTGAGGCAGAGATCTTCTTCCTGCCGGTCAAGCCGGGCAAGTTCCGCTTCTACGCCAAGGGCCTGGAAGGCAAGGGCATGCTCGGCCATTTTGTCGTCAAGTAGCGTGGTCAAGTAGATGACCGCTCTCGGTCGTATCAACCTGGGTGTCAGCCTGCTGTTCGCGCTCGTGACCCTGGCTGGCCTGGTGCTGCTGTTGCGCCAGGCCAGTCACGATGTACAGCGCGAACTGCAGGCCGCCGAAGCCGTGGTGGAATATCTCGGCGAAGTGGCGCGCAACAATCCCGGCAGCCTGCGTCCGGAGTTGACCGACAACCTGAGGCACATCCGTGTGAGCTGGCTGAGCCCAGGGGAACAGCCCAGGCAGCAGACCGAGAACGCCCTCGAACACTGGATCGCCGAGCGCCTGCTGGGCTCGGCTTCGCTGGTGGCCGATGCCTGGCCGCTGGAGGGCGGCCGCGAGCTGCGTATCGCCCTCGATCCCTACGACGAGATCGAGGAAATCTACGACTCGCTGCTGCAACTGCTGCTGCTCAGCGCCTTCGCCCTGGTTCTCAGCCTGCTGACCATCCGCTTCGCCGTGCGACGCGCCCGTCGTGTACTGGACGAACTGCTCGCCGGCCTGCGCGAAGTCGGTGCCGGTCACTTCGATACCCGCCTGCATGACCACGGCCTGGCCGAGGCCAAGCACCTGGCGGCGCACTTCAACGACATGGCCATCACCCTGCAACAGGTGCAGGCGGACAACGTCGAGCTGACCCAGGCACTGCTGGAGTTGCAGGAGCGTGAGCGTACGCGCCTGGGCCAGACCCTGCATGACGATCTGGGCCAGTACCTCAGCGGCATCCGCGCCCAGGCCTGTCTGCTCAAGGTGATCGCCGACCGGCCACAACAGGTGCAGGACACCGCGCGCCTGCTGGATGACAACTGCGAGCGCCTGCAACAGGGCTTCCGCAGTCTGATCCGCGACCTCTACCCGGTGGTGCTGGAGCGCCTGGAACTCGGCCCGGCATTGCAGCAACTGGCCGCCGACTGGCAGCAGGCGCAAGGTATTCGCTGCCATCTGCAACTGGGCGAGCAACTGCCGAGCCTGCCGCTGGCGAGCAAGGCTCATCTCTATCGCCTGGTGCAGGAGGCGCTGACCAACGTGGCCCGCCATGCCGATGCCAGCGAAGTACGCATTCGCCTGCAACGCCGCGGCCAGGGGCTGCGTCTGCTGGTGCGCGACAACGGTCAGGGCACCGCGCTGCCGTTGCGCCCCGGTATCGGCCTGCGCTCGATGCGTGAACGCAGCCGTAGCCTCGGCGGTGAACTGCGTTTGCATAGCCGTCCGCAGGCCGGCTGGGCACTGTGCCTGAACATTCCTCTGGAGGTGACGCGATGAAGGTTCTGTTGGTGGACGACCACGCCGTCGTGCGTCAGGGCTATGCCAGCCTGCTGCGCGCCCTGCTGCCGGACGTGCAATTGCGCGAAGCCTGCGATGGTGAACAGGCCCTGCAACGGGTGCAGGAAGAGATTCCCAACCTGGTGATCATGGACATCGGCCTGCCCGGCATCAGCGGCCTGGAAACCACTCGCCGCCTGCGCCAGCGCCTGCCGCAACTGCGCGTGCTGTTCTTCAGCATGCACGACGAGCTGCCCCTGGTACGCCAGGCGCTGGACGCCGGCGCCATCGGCTACCTGACCAAGAACTCGTCACCGGACGTGCTGGTGGAGGCAGTCAAGCGCACCGCAGCCGGCCACGCCTATATCGAGCAGCCCCTGGCCACCCAGCTCGCCTGCAATCCCAGTGGGAGCGACGGCCTCGACCCGCGCCTGCGCGAACTGACCCAGCGCGAGTTCGAAATCTTCGTCATGCTCGCCCGCGGCCTGCCACCCCGGCAGATCGCCGAGAAGCTGTGCATCAGTGCCAAGACCCTGTCCAACTACCAGACCCTGATAAAGAACAAGCTGCAGATCGCCTCGCAGGCGGAGCTGGTGCATTTGGCGATTGATAGTGGGGTGGTTCGGGTGGGGTTGGAGAGTGCCTGAGGCGGTTGCGCAAAGGTGGATGAAGAGCGCTTTCGTTTCTTGATGCTTAGGGAAACTCTGAAAAAGCCGTCATGGCTCGCTGCGTTCGCCCTGTTCGGGCCGTACTGAAGTGCGTTCAGCGCAAGCGCTGTCACGCGTAGGCGGAACTGCGAACTTGCTGGGCTCCCGCCTTCGCGGGAGTGACGATAAGTGACTTTTTCAGAACATCCTTGGATCGCAAGGGGGCGTAAATGGAGAAAGGATTTCATGCGCAACAAAAACGAGCCCTGATTGCGTAATCGGTTCGTTGCCTTGAGTTACGTAAGAATCAGGGCGTCGTGATTCAGTGATAGTCGGTGCCGGAGTAATCTGTTCCGGCCGGATTCGGTAGGATGTTAGAGAGAAATTGTTGAATATCGGTATTGTCGTTCAGCCATGTGCCAACGGCGTAACCTAATGCACCAGCCGCCCCCAAGCCTGCGCCTGCTGCTGCACCAATACCCCCGGCGGCGGCAATAGCGGTCGCACCCATTCCTCCGGCGCTCGCGGCATACGACACCCCGAAGGCTCCCCCCAGAGCACCCCCCACTGTAGCCGCATCCGCTGCAGCTCCCGCGCCGCTAACCAGTTCCATTTCGACAATGAATAAAGTACGCATTTGATATTACTCCTGTTTCTTGTTCTTGCCTAAAAGCACTTTCAATAAAAGGGTGTTGTTGGGTGTTTTCATATATTGCTCTATCGTTTTTTTGTTGGTGTGGAAGAAGGCAAGTACGGCGATGCTGCCAAGCAGGATAAAGCCACTCCAGATGAATATATGGTCATGCCATGCTTGATCCGTCGAGAGCATCAAGTTGACCGTTGAACCCGAAAAGATCAGGACAAAAGAGCAGGAGAACAAGAAATAGCGCATTGGGTTCACCTTCATGAACGCTGACGTGCCGACTGAGTTCGCGGAATGATTGCGACTCACCTCAAGACAGGTGGAGCCAGGGGGCGTAAAGACGAGCCCTTGTGCAGTTCTGGCCAAATGGGATGCCCTGCATGTTACGGGCTTCGCTCAGGCACTATAACCCTACAGATGTAGGGGCGTGCTGCCATGTGTAGGGGCAACGCGCTCGGAACCGCGCAGTTGTGACTGGGGGCTGGGTGTATGAGCCGGGTTCACGGTCGAGAGGCGAATATCCGCGAAACCGTTGAGCATCGCGGCTGAAGCCGCTCCTGCAAAGGGGCTCAGCGAGTAGCCTAGACTCCTCTCCTGCCAACGGCGGATAAAAAGCGTCAGCTACGCGCCCCGATCCACCCTACGCTGTGACGGGATTTGTAGGGTGGACAACGCGAAGCTTGTCCACCATGTCCGCAGCTCAGATGTCGAAGGTGGAAAAGTTTGGCCGCTTCCACCCTCATCGCCTCATTCGCCGCCTTCCCTTACCACCCGCCAAACCGTATTCGCCAGATCATCCGCCACAATCAGCGCGCCGCGCGGATCGACTGTCACGCCTACCGGGCGGCCACGGGTCTTGCCGTCTTCGTCGCGAAAGCCGGTGACGAAGTCGATGGGGTCGCCTGAGGGGCGGCCGTTTTCGAACGGCACGAAGATCACCTTGTAGCCCACCGGGTTCTTGCGGTTCCAGCTGCCGTGCTCGCCGACGAATACGCCGTCGGCATATTGCTCGCCCATCACCTCGCTGGAGAAATCCAGACCCAGCGCGGCGACGTGGGCGCCAAGGGCGTAGTCCGGAGCGATGGCGCTGGCCACCTTGTCCGGGTTCTGCGGTTTTACCCGTGGGTCGACGTGCTGGCCGAAGTAGCTGTAGGGCCAGCCGTAGAAGCCGCCTTCCTGCACCGAGGTGAGGTAGTCGGGCACCAGATCTTCGCCCAGTTCGTCACGCTCGTTGACCACGGCCCACAAGGTGCCGGTTCCCGGCTGGATGGCCAGCGCAGTGGGGTTGCGCAGGCCGGTGGCGTAGGGCGTGTGGGCGCCGGTTGTGGCGTCGATCTGCCAGACCATGGCGCGGTCGACTTCAGCCTCCATGCCGCGTTCGGTGATGTTGCTGTTGGAGCCGATGCCAACGTACAGGTAGCGGCCGTCTTCGCTGATGGTCAGTGCCTTGGTCCAGTGATGGTTGATCGCCGAGGGCAGGTCGGCGACCTTGCTTGGCGGGCCGCTGGCTTCGGTCTGGCCTTCTTCGTAGTCGAAGCGCACCAGCTCGTCCTGGTTGGCCACGTACAGGTTGCCTTCGTGCAGGGCCAGACCGTAGGGCGCATTGAGACCGTCGGCGAATACCGTTTGCAGCTCGTAGGTGCCGTCGCCATCGGCATCGCGCAGCAGGGTCAGGCGGTTGCCGCCTGCCACCGTGGTGTTGCCGCGTGCCTTGATCACCCCGGCGATCACGTCCTTGGGCTTGAGCTTGGCCGCGTTGCCGCCACGGCCTTCGGCGACGAGGATGTCGCCGTTGGGCAGCACCAGGGTTTGCCGGGGAATCTTCAGGTCGGTGGCGATGGCGCTGATGCCGAACCCTTCGGGCACGGTGGGCAGTTGATCGCCCCAGGACGTCGGCTCGGCGATGGTCATGCTCGGCAGGATGCCGCGTTCGGGCTTGGGCAAGTCCGGCTGGGCGCCGTAGAACTGCTGGTCGCTGCCGGGTTCTTCATCACAGGCAGTCAGCAGCAGGATCAGGGGCAGGGCGGTCAATACCATGGCAGCTTTCATCGGGCATCTCCTGTACGTGGCCGGGCCAGGCCGACCCAGGTGGCGGCGCAGGCCAGCAGGGCGACGATGATCGACAGTACCAGCCCCCAGGGCATGACGGCCCAGGCGTCCTTGGCGTGTTCCAGTGCATTGACCAGGCCCAGCACCCAGGTGGCCAAGAGCAGCAGGAAATAGGCGACCGGCTGGCGACTGCCACGTTCACGCAGCAGCCCGACGAGGGCGAACAGCAGTGCCAGGCCGGCGAACACCAGGGCAGCGGCGATCAGCCAGGCGGCGAAGTTGCTCCACTGGATCTGGTAGCTGCGGTAATAGGCGATGTCGGCGAACAGGGCGCCGAGAAACAGCGGCATCTGGCTGCACAGCAGGATGGTGTGCGGGCGGCTGGGGGGGCTCGTATGGGCGGCGGGCATGACGGTGGTCACGGCAGATCCCTCTTGGGTCGATGATGGACGGCTGCTCGCAGAGCGGCCTCGATCTGACTGTTCCTAAGAAGGGATTGCCCGGTGGGCCGAGGGTTCAGAGTGTTTTTTGTGGCGGGCGCCGTGCAGCAAGCGCTGAATGCAGCTCGGGTCGTAGGGCGGGTGCAACCCGCCAGAACGCGGTTTGTCGTTCGCTGCACTGTCTGTTGGTGGGCTGAAGCGGAGCTCCGCCCGGCCCACCCTACAGGCTTGAGGGCGGATTGGCGTTGGCTGTGCGCTTTGTTGGTGTGCTAAAGCCCACCCTACGGTGTTTGGGTGGGCTTACGGATCGGGCTCAGTCCCAGCCTTTTGGGCATTGCACGCAGCCGGGCATGTTGGCGTCCTGGAAGTTGCCGAAGCGGGTGCGAGCACCGGTGAGGTTGGCGTTTTCCAGGTTGGAGCCGCCGAGCTTCACTTCCTGCATGTTGGCGTCTTCAAGATGCGCGCCCTTGAGGTCGGCCTTGCTCAGCCAGGTCATCTCCAGGTTGGCGGCCTGCAGCTGGACGTTGTGCAGCTTGGCGCCGGAGAGGCGGGCGAACTCCAGATTGGCGGCACGCATGTCGGCGCCTTCGAACTCGGCAGCCTGAGCGAACAGGGCCCAGCCGCTGATGGCCACCAGGCTGGCGCCGGACAGGTCGGCCAGGCGCAGGTTGCTTTGTTGCAGGCTGGCGCGGGTGAGGTTGGCGCCGCGCAGCTTGGCTTTTTCCAGATTGGCCAGGTCGAGGTTGACGTGGCGCAGGTCGGCGCCGGACAGGTCGGCTCCGGAAAGATCCATGCGACGCATGTCCAGGTTGCGCAGGTCGGCACCGCGCAGGTTGGCATTGGGGCATTTGCTGTCGGGCTCGATGCGGCAGCCGTTGATCTGCGGCACGCTGTCGTTCTCGGTTTCGCCACCGATGGCGTGGCTGCCGAGTACCAGCAGCAAGACCGGGATGAGTAGGGGCAGGTAGTTCATGACGAGTCCTCGGGGTGATGGCCTGATTCGCTTCGCGGCTGAAGCCGCTCCCACGGGAAGAAGATGGAGCGTCCGGGATAGGGCGCGTCGTATATAAACGCGATGGTGCAAGGCTGATGCGCATGGCGCACCCGAAGGTGCGCCATGCGTGTTGCCATCAGCGTTTGGCGCTGGCCTTGTCCCAGCTCGGCAGCTTGAACACCCAGAAGGAACCACCCTGGGCCACCGGCTTGGTCAACTCGGCCATGTCGCCGCCCCACAGCGGTACGGCGCCGCCGTAGCCGGCAGTCACACCGATGTACTGCTCACCGTCCTGTTCCCAGGTGATGGGCGGGGAGATGATCCCGGTGCCGACCTGGAACTTCCACAGTTCCTTGCCGTTCTTGGCGTCGAAGGCCTTGAAGTAGCCGTCGCCGGTACCGGTGAACACCAGGTTGCCCTTGGTGGCCAGCACGCCGGCCCACAGTGGCAGTTTTTCCTTGTGCTCCCAGGCGACCTTGCCGGTGGTGGGGTTCATCGCGCGCAGGATGCCGACGTGGTCGTCATACAGGCGCTTGATGCGGAAACCCATGCCCAGGTAGGCGGAGCCCTTCTTGTAATGCGCCTCTTCGGCCCAGTAGTCCTCTTTCCAGTGGTTGGCCGGAACGTAGAACAGGCCGGTGTCCTGGCTGTAGGCCATCGGGTTCCAGTTCTTGCCGCCGAGGAACGGCGGGGACACTTCGACCACTTCACCCTTGCTTTCGCCGGACTTGGGCTTCGGCGGACGCTGGCCTTCGTTTTCTACCGGGCGACCGGTTTCCAGGTCGATGTGGCTGGCCCAGGTGATCTTGTCGACGAAGGGGAAGGCGTTCTTCAGCTTGCCGTTGGCACGATCGACCACATAGAAGAAACCGTTGCGGTCGGCGTGAGCGGTGGCCTTGGTGACCTTGCCGTCCTTGTCCTTGTAATCGAACAGCACCAGCTCGTTGTTGCCGGAGAAGTCCCAGGCATCGTTCGGGGTGTGCTGGTAGAACCACTTCACTTCACCGGTGGTCGGGTCGACACCAACCTGGCCGGAGGTGTACAGGCTGTCGTAATCCTTGGGGTTGCCGCCATCGGCGGTACGTGCCCAGCCGTTCCATGGCGCCGGGTTGCCGGCACCGATGATGATGGTGTTGGTTTCGGCATCGAAGCTGGCGCTCTGCCACGGCGCACCGCCGCCCTGGCTCCAGGCTTCCTTCTTGCCGGTCGGGTGGTTGGGATCATCCGGCCAGCTCGGCGCCTTGATGTCGCCGGTCGGGGTGCTGTCCTTGCCGTTCAGGCGGCCCATGTGGCCTTCGACGAAGGGGCGCATCCAGACTTCTTCGCCAGTGTCCGGGTCGCGGGCGAACAGGCGGCCGACGACGCCGAATTCGTCACCCGAGCTGCCATGGATCAGCAGCACTTTGCCGGTCTTGCCATCTTTGACGATGGTCGGTGCGCCG
Organism: Ectopseudomonas oleovorans; assembly: GCA_045291465.1. Classification (GTDB taxonomy): domain Bacteria; phylum Pseudomonadota; class Gammaproteobacteria; order Pseudomonadales; family Pseudomonadaceae; genus Aquipseudomonas; species Aquipseudomonas oleovorans_B. The sequence goes on from CP152345.1 coordinate 2,754,260, forward strand.
GTCATGGTGTAGCCGGCGGAGTGATCACCGAACTTCTTGTTCCAGACGACCTTGCCGGTGTCCTTGTTCAGCGCCACGACGCGGGCGTCGAGGGTGCCAACGTAGATCTTGTCGCCATAAATGGCGGCGCCGCGGTTGACCACGTCGCAGCACGGACGGATGTCATCGGGCAGGCGATGGCTGTAGGTCCACAGGCGTTTGCCGGTCTTGGCGTCGAGGGCGAATACCCGCGAGTAGGAGCCGGTCACATAGACCACGCCGTCATGGATGATGGCCTGAGACTCCTGGCCGCGCTGTTTCTCGTCGCCGAAGGAGTAGCTCCACGCCGGAGTCAGTTTGAACACGTTTTCGGCGTTCACCTGGGCCAGCGGGCTCCAGCGCTGGGCGTTGGTGCCCATGCCGTACTGCAGCACGTTGCTGGTGGTGGTGTGGTCGTTGGCAATGTCTTCCCAGGTAACCGGCTTGGCGGACGCACCCTGGCTCAGCGCCAGGCCGCCGGCCAGCATCAATGCAAGCGCCAGGGGGCGCGGGGTGCTGGGTAGGTTTCTTGTTGTCATCGTTGTGCTTCCCATTGGAGGTGGTAGGTCGCTGCCGGTCACCTCTACGAACTGTCTGCGTGTCATCGCTGACGTTTTGGAGATGTCCTGCAGTGGCAAGCCGATGGTGGAACCCGGCTGCCTCGGCGCCTACGGAAAAACTCCCGCCCTTGCCGGGAGGATTTCCCGGTCGGGGCATGACTTGGCCTTGCTGCCAAGGCATCACGCACACCCCCACCCAAGCCCTACTACCAAGGGACTAGAACGCGACCACCAAAGCAGCATTCGGCGCTCTGCGCGGCCTTTTTAAGATGGTCGCCACGAGCTCTGAACGGGCTGTCTTGCGTGCATTAGATGAGGCCCTAGCCATGAACAAGAAGATCCAATCCACCCTGGCGCTGCTGTTGCTCGCTGCGTCGGCCAACCTTTGGGCACATGGCGACGTGGTGCCGCAGGCGGTCAATACCGACGGTCTGGAACCGCTGGGTGAGGAGTGGCTGGAGGAGAACCCCTACCGTGACAACCCGCGCGCCATCGAGATCGGTGCATCGGCCTATAACCAGAACTGCGCCGCATGCCATGGCCTGGAAGCCAAGTCCGGTGGTATCGCCCCTGATCTGCGTCTGCTCGAGCCGGGTGCCATGGGCGACGAGTGGTTCAAGGAGCGAGTGATCAACGGTGCGGTGCGCGATGGGCGTGTGTACATGCCGAAGATGGCCAACTTCCTCAGCCAGGAAGCGCTGTGGGCGGTGCGCAGCTATCTGGAGAGCGTGCACGTCGAGGAGTGAGAGCGTGATGAAAAATCTGCTGCGCTCGGCATCTGGCGCTCCGGCGGTGCTCGCAATGCTGATGCATTTCAATGCATTGCGCTTGCTGCGCTCTGGTGAAACGCGACCTGCCATTGCTCGCGACGATTTCTTCACAAGCTTCCGCGCCGTGCGCCTGCTGGCGCTGTTGGGTGGCCTGCTGCTGTGCCTGGGCACTGCCCAGGCACAGGTGCGTGACTTCGATCGCATCGTGGAGTCCGGCACCTTGCGCGTGGCGCTGTATCAGAACTTCCCGCCGTACAGTTACGAGCAGGACGGCCAGCCGCGCGGGGTCGATTACGAGCTGGCCAGGGCGCTGGCAGACGGGTTGGGCCTGAAGCTGGAGCTGATGTGGGCACCGCCTGGCGAAAAGCTCGACGATGATCTGCGTGACTACATCTGGCGTGGTCGGGTGACTGCGCAGGGGCAATTGGCCGATCTGATGCTGCGTGTGCCTTACGACCGCGACTACGCGCAGATGCGCAACGAGCTGGGCGAACTGGTCAACGAGCGGGTGGTGATGTTCGGCCCTTATCAGCGTGAGCGCTGGCAGCTGGCATTCGACCGCCGCCGCCTGCCCGAGGTGCCGAGCATCGTTGCGCTGCGTCAGCACCCGGTCGGCGTGGAGGTGGAGAGTGTGCCGTCGTTCTACCTGAGTTCGGTGCAGGGCGGCATGCTCAGTCAGGAAACCCGTCACTACCCGACGCCAAAGCTGGCCTTTGCCGCCATGCAGGGTGGTGAGGTGGATGAAAATGGCGCTGCGCGGCGAGGTGGACTGGCTGGTGCATGAGGCCGGTGATCCGCAGCTGGCGCTGGCCGAAAACGCCTACCCGGACATGGGCAGGCAGATCTGGGAAATCGGTATGGCGGTGCACGAGACCAATCGGCAACTGGCCTATGCCCTGGAAGAACAGCTGGAAAATCTGATTCTCGATGGCTCGCTCGAGCGCCTGTACGCGCGCTACGGGTTGCGCTACGAGAAACCTGAACAATACCAATAGCGGTTTTAACCGCAGCGGAGGTGGGCGATGGATTGGCGTAGCCTGATGTTGCTGGCCCTGTTTGCCTGGGCCTGGGAAGCGCGGGCCGCTGCGCCCGATCCGGTCACGTCGGTGATGTGGGACTACTACCATCAGCGTCTGCTGAACGGTGAGGCCTTCGTCTTCGATGACAGGATTCGCCTCGAGGTGCCGCCATTCGCCGAGGATGCGCGCCAGGTGCCGATCCAGATCGACGCCAGCGCCTACCGCGGCAAGGTCAAGCGCATTCTGGCCTGGGCCGAGCTCAACCCTATCCCTCGTATTCTCGACTTCGCCCCCGGTGACCACCTGGAGCCGAGCCTGGCCATTCGTATCCGCGTCGAGCAGGCCACGCCGATTCGAGCGGCGGTGCTCACCGACGATGGCGTCTGGCATATCGGCTCGGCTCGCGTCGAAGCGGCGGGCGGCGGCTGTACCGCGCCCAGCGTGGTGCGTGCCGAAGCCGGCTGGGAAGAGCGCCTGGGCCAGGTGCTGGGCAAGCGTTTCGTACGCGGTGAGGACAGCCGCCTGCGCCTGCAGGTCTCGCACCCCATGGACAACGGCCTGGTCGGTGGCATCCCCGAGTTCTATATCGAAGAGGCCGAACTGCGCGATGCCGATGGCCAGGTACTGGGGCGCATCGAGCTGTTCCCCGCTGTCAGCGAGAATCCGACGCTGACATTTGACCTGCGCGACGACCGGCAGGCCGAAGTGTGGCTGCGCGACAACAACGGCAACGAATTCCAGGCCGCGTTCTGAACGACACCGCCGTAGGGTGCGCCGTGCGTACCAACCTCATCCAGGAGGCTTCCATGCGTTGGATGCTATTGCTGACCTGCCTGCTCGCCAACCTGGCCCAGGCGCTCGACTATCACCTGCAACCCCGGCAGATTGCCGACGGTGTCTGGCTGGTGGAGGGCAGCACCGACAATTTCGCTGCGGACAACGGTGGCAACATCGTCAACGTCGGTTTCATCGAAACCGCCGAGGGGGTGGTGGTGATCGACAGCGGTCCGTCGCGCCGCTACGGCGAGGCGCTGCGCCAGAGCATCGAGAAAACCACCGGCAAACCGGTGGTGCGCGTGCTCTTGACCCATCACCATCCGGATCATGTGCTGGGCAACCAGGCCTTCGCCGGCGTGCCCATCGCCGCCTTGCCGGAGACCACCCGATTACTGGCCGAGCAGGGTGATGCCATGGCGGAGAACATGTATCGCCTGGTGGGGGACTGGATGCGCGGCACCGAGGTGGTGTTGCCCAGCGAAGAGGTGCAGGAAGGCACGCTGGAGATCGGCGGCCGGCGCCTGCAACTGCTGGCATTGCGCGGCCATACCGGTGCCGATCTGGCGATCCTCGACGAGCGCACGGGCGTGCTGTTCGCCGGTGATCTGCTGTTCTACCAGCGTGCGCTGACCACGCCGAACAGCCCGGGCCTGGATGTCTGGCTGGCCGATCTGGATAGGCTCGAAGCGTTGCCGTGGAAGCAGATCGTACCGGGTCACGGGCCGCTGACCGCGGATGCGGCACCTTTCGCGCAGATGCGTGATTACCTGAGCTGGCTCGATGGCTTGCTGCGCCAGGGCGCGGAGCAGGGGGCGGAGATGAACGAATTGATTCGTGCGCCGATTCCCGAGCGTTTTGCCCAGGTCAACCTGTCGCGCTACGAGCTGATCCGCAGCGTCAGCCATCTCTACCCGAGCTACGAGCGCAACGCGATGGGACGGGTGGATCGTCAGGATTAGGGACTTGCGCAATCATCGGTGCGCACGACGCAGTCTACGCGACGTCGTCACGGCTCCGTAGGGTGGCGCGTACCGGCATGCGCTGAAATACCCTGTGGGAAGGGCTTTAGCCGCGACCAGACGTCGCCGCTGAAGTGCCTCCCACATGATGTCCGGCTCTAAAGCTCTTCGTCGTCGCGAATCAGCACGTAGTGGCGGCCATGCTCGGTCTCTTCGTGGTCGTAGACGTAATACATCACCACCTCGCCCGGGCTCGTCTGCACGGCCACGTAGTCACCGCTGTCGGCCATGAAGAATGCCTTGGTCGCGGGTTTGGCTTCGCACTCGATGTGTGCGGTAACGAAGTGTTTGGGATCCTCTTCACCGAAGTAGTCTTCACGCTGGTGCGCATCCCAGTCGATGGGCGGTTCGAAGGCGCCGGTGAAGAGGACTTTGGCGTCGCCCAGATCCTGCTCTTCGGCATCCGGATCCTGCTCGTCGGGTCGATAGACCGTGCAGTCCAGGGCGTCGGGATGGTTGAGGGTTTCCTGGCGAGGATGGGGCACGGTCGTCTCCGGTCAAGGTGATGCAGGGCGGCCAGTGTCAGGCAAAGTCGTGGCCGCTGCAATCATCGTGAAACCTGGCCGCTGCCCGCGAGCCAGAGCCGGGCAACGGCGCTGGCGCCGGAGTCGTGAGGGGCAGCGCGTGCTCGTGGGTCGATTGCTGCGCAGCAGGCTTACTGCAGGCTGAGGACTTCGCCCCTTTCCTGTATCCACTCGTCGTGGCTGGGGGCGGCCTGTTCGCCGCTCATGCGGTGGATGATCTCGAAGTAGTGCTGCTTGAGCGTGTCACGCATGATCTGGTCGCGCTTGCGCACGCGCACGGCGTAGATGCTCTGCAGATTCTGATGATCGAAGTCGCGCCACTGCTGCTCGTCCTTGAGCAACTGGTAACGATGGCCTTCCAGGGCAGCTATCAGGGTTTCGCTGTCGGTGCTGGCGCTGCGCCTCACGGCATCGCCCCACTGGCGGACGATGGTGTAAGCCGACGCAGCGGTGCCACCCGGATATTCCTGATGTTCCTTTAGATAGCGCTCGACGAAGCGCTGGCCCTCGTCGCTGTTTTCCAGTCTGGGGGTGTCCCACGTCCAGGTCTCGGTACCGATCACGTCCTCCATTACCTGCGGGCCGACCTGTTGAACCAGGCTCTTGGTCAGGTTCGGCACGATGATCTGCATGCGTTGCTTGAGTCCCATGTTGTGGGCCATGCGCATGCTGCGCTGGAGGTTGTCGCCGAGCAGCGCCAGCACCAGCACGTCGGCACCGCTGGCCGCCGCCTTGTCCATCGCCGCACGGTACTGCTCACGGCGCAGCGGGCCAGGAGGCAGGGCGCTGCGGCCATGGCGGGCGCGGTCGGCGCTGCCGGTGGCCAGGCGCAGGGTTTGTTCGATGCTGCTACCCCAGGCATCGTCGATGACGATGTAGTGATAGCGCTGGCGTGGCAGATGCCAGGACAGGTATTCGCCGAGCACCCGTGCGCTCATCCAGGCACTGCCGGACTCGCGAAACAGGTAGCGCTGTCCGGCCTGGCCGGTGACCTCGTTGGCGTAGCCCAGCGTGGCGAAATACAACAGGCCCAGCTCGCGGGCGCGCTGCCCGGCGGCAATGGCTTCTTCACTGGTGGCACCGCCGAAGACCATGCTCGCCCCCTGGTTGGCGAAGTGTTCGACGTTGCGCGTGGCCTGGGCAGCATCCGAATCGGTGTTCTCGCTGAGCAGTTCGACCGGCTGACCGAGCAGGCCGCCTTGCCGATTGATGTCTTCCACGGCGAGCAGCGCACCGCGGCGCAGTTCCAGGCCTTCGTCCTTGTAGTTGCCGGTGCGCGGGTAGTTGAGGCCGATCTTCAGGCTTTCGGCCTGTACCTGGCTCAGCAGTCCAGCCAGCAACAGCGTGATCAGGACACGTCCCATGGCATTCTCCTTGTAGATGGGGAGCTGCCTTTCTACGGGGCGTATGGCCCCTGTGCCATGGGCTTTTGGTGGTGTCCACCTGCTACTTGCGTGGGCCTGCACGGGGCTGTGGGGTCGACGGCAGCAGGGCAGGTATTGCTACCAAGGAAGGAGAAAAATCGGCTAGGGGTGCAATTGTTGGCTTGCCGGCCTGAGCCAAGAATTTGCCGCAGACCGGGAAAATTTCCCGGCAATAACAATGAACCCGCAGAGGTAGCCGCAATGAAACACACCGGTCTTCGCCAGCCCTTCCTTTTCACCGCGCTGTGCGCGGCGATGCTGATGCCGTCCGCCGCCGCGCTGGCGGTCACCGACGCCGAGATTCTCAAGGATGCCACCACCACCGACCAGATCGTCACCAACGGGCTGGGCCTGCAAGGCCAGCGCTACAGCCCGCTGAGCATCCTCAACGATCAGAACGTCAAGGAGTTGCGCCCGGTCTGGACCATGTCCTTCGGCGGCGAGAAGCAGCGCGGTCAGCAGGCGCAGCCGCTGATCAAGGACGGTGTGATGTACGTGACCGCTTCCTATTCGCGGGTATTCGCCGTGGACGCACGAACCGGCCGCGAGCTGTGGCAATACGAAGCGCGCCTGCCGGACGATATCCGCCCGTGCTGCGACGTGATCAACCGTGGTGTCGCCCTGTATGACGATCTGGTGATCTTCGGCACCCTCGACGCCAAGCTGGTGGCGTTGAACAAGGACACCGGCAAGGTCGTCTGGCGCAAGAACGTCGCTGACCACAAGGCAGGCTACTCCATCACCGCGGCGCCGCTGGTGGTCAATGGCAAGCTGATCACCGGCGTGTCCGGCGGCGAGTTCGGCGTGGTCGGCAAGATCGAGGCCTATGATCCGAAGAATGGCGAGCTGCTGTGGAGCCGTCCGACCGTAGAAGGCCACATGGGCTACGTCTACAAGGACGGCAAGGCGATCGAAAACGGTATCAGCGGTGGCGAGGCCGGCAAGACCTGGCCGGGCGACCTGTGGAAGACCGGTGGCGCTGCGCCCTGGCTGGGCGGCTACTACGATGCCGATACCAACCTGCTGTTCTTCGGTACCGGCAACCCGGCTCCGTGGAACTCGCACCTGCGTCCTGGCGACAACCTCTATTCGTCCTCGCGTCTGGCGCTGAACCCGGACGACGGCAGCATCCAGTGGCACTTCCAGACCACGCCGCACGACGGCTGGGACTTCGATGGCGTCAACGAACTGATTTCCTTCGACTACCAGGAAGGCGGCAAGACCGTGAAGGCGGCGGCAACCGCCGACCGCAACGGTTTCTTCTACGTGCTCGACCGCACCAATGGCAAGTTCATCCGTGGCTTCCCCTTCGTCGACAAGATCACCTGGGCCAAGGGGCTGGACAAGAATGGTCGGCCGATCTACGACGACAGCAACCGCCCCGGCTCGCCGAGCGCGAAGGAGAAGGGCAAGAGCGTGTTCTCCGCACCGGCCTTCCTCGGCGCCAAGAACTGGATGCCCATGGCCTACAGCCAGGACACCGGCCTGTTCTACGTACCGTCCAACGAGTGGGGCATGGACATCTGGAACGAGGACATCGCCTACAAGAAGGGCGCGGCCTACCTGGGTGCCGGCTTCACCATCAAGCCGTTGAACGAGGATTATATCGGCGTGCTGCGCGCCATCGATCCGAAGACCGGCAAGGAAGTCTGGCGTCACAAGAACTACGCGCCGCTGTGGGGCGGGGTGCTGACCACCAAGGGTAATCTGGTGTTCACCGGCAACCCGGAAGGCTACCTGCAGGCCTTCAATGCCAAGACCGGCGAGAAAGTCTGGGAATTCCAGACCGGCTCGGGTGTGATCGGTTCGCCCGTGACCTGGGAAATGGACGGCGAGCAATACGTCTCCGTGCTGTCCGGCTGGGGTGGTGCGGTACCGCTGTGGGGCGGCGAGGTGGCCAAGCGCGTCAAGCACCTGAACCAGGGTGGCATGCTGTGCACCTTCAAACTGCCGAAGGAACTGGTCGCCAAGCACTGATCGGTTGATGCGTCAGACGATGGCCGGACTTTGTCCGGCCATCGTCGTTTCTACCGTCCGCGCAGCGCTGCTGCGAAATGTCGCGGGCATATTTTCACCCGGGCGAGAGCAAGGCCAGGCGAACGGGGCTAGCCTTTAGCTTCCACCTCCTCGCACCTCGGTACTGCCAGAAGGCCCGGATCAGACCGCTTGCCGCTCTACTACCAAATGACTAGGCGATCTGTGCCATGGGCGCATACCGAGGTTTCGGGGGGCTTCCTAAGATCGAACCATGACTCGTTCCACCTATCGGGAACGAGCTCCGACAACAAGAGAGGTCAGCATCATGATTTACGCCAACCCCGGTTCCGCAGGCGCCGTCGTCACCCTCAAGCCGCGCTACGGCAACTACATCGGTGGCGAATTCGTCGCCCCGCTCAGCGGCCAGTACTTCAGCAACACCAGTCCGGTCGATGGCTCGGTGATCGCCGAATTCCCCCGCTCCAGCGCCGCCGACATCGACAAGGCGCTGGACGCCGCCCATGCCGCCGCCGATGCCTGGGGCAAGACCTCGGTGCAGGAGCGTTCGCACATCCTGCTGAAGATCGCCGACCGCATCGAGGCCAACCTCGAGCTGCTGGCCGTCGCCGAAACCTGGGACAACGGCAAGGCCGTGCGCGAAACCCTCAATGCCGACGTGCCGCTGGCCGCCGATCACTTCCGCTACTTCGCCGGCTGCATCCGCGCCCAGGAAGGCAGCACCGCCGAGATCAACGAAGGCACCGTGGCCTATCACTTCCACGAACCGCTGGGCGTGGTCGGGCAGATCATCCCGTGGAACTTCCCGCTGCTGATGGCCGCCTGGAAACTCGCCCCGGCCCTGGCTGCCGGCAACGCCATCGTGCTCAAGCCCGCCGAGCAGACCCCGCTGTCGATCACCCTGCTGGCGGAAATCATCGGTGACCTGCTGCCGCCGGGCGTGCTCAACATCGTCCAGGGCTTCGGTCGCGAGGCCGGCGAGGCGCTGGCCACCAGCAAGCGCATCGCCAAGATCGCCTTCACCGGTTCCACCCCGGTGGGCTCGCACATCCTCAAGTGCGCTGCCGAGAACATCATCCCGAGCACCGTCGAGCTGGGCGGCAAGAGCCCGAACATCTTCTTCGCCGACATCATGAATGCCGAGCCGGCGTTCATCGAGAAGGCCGCCGAAGGTCTGGTGCTGGGCTTCTTCAACCAGGGTGAGGTGTGCACCTGCCCGTCGCGCGCACTGGTGCAGGAGTCGATCTACGACGCCTTCATGGTCGAGGTGATGAAGAAGGTCAAGCAGATCAAGCGCGGCAACCCGCTGGACACCGAGACCATGGTCGGTGCCCAGGCCTCGCAGCAGCAGTTCGACAAGATCCTCAGCTACCTGGAGATCGCCCAGCAGGAAGGTGCCCAGGTGCTCACCGGCGGTGCGGCCGAGCGCCTGGAGGGGGATCTGGCCAGCGGTTACTACATCCAGCCGACCCTGCTCAAGGGCACCAACAAGATGCGCGTGTTCCAGGAGGAAATCTTCGGCCCGGTGATCGGCGTGACCACCTTCAAGGACGAAGCCGAAGCGCTGGCCATCGCCAACGACACCGAGTTCGGCCTGGGTGCCGGCGTGTGGAGCCGCGACATGAACGTCGCCTACCGCATGGGCCGCGCGATCAAGGCGGGCCGCGTATGGACCAACTGCTACCACCTGTACCCGGCGCACGCTGCCTTCGGCGGCTACAAGAAGTCCGGGGTCGGGCGCGAAACCCACAAGATGATGCTCGACCACTACCAGCAGACCAAGAACCTGCTGGTCAGCTACGACATCAATCCGCTGGGCTTCTTCTGAAGCCGACGCTGCATCAAAAGTGGCGCGCTCGCTCCGGCGCGTCGCTTATTGTCAGGCGAGCAACCCTACCCGGGTGGATCTGCGGGCAGCCATGGGCCTGAACGGCAGCAGATTCCTTATCGCGACGCGGCTTCGGCCGCGTTTTTTATTTTCGCTACGCGACTGCGCGCGCTGCGAGCCCACGCAAGCAGGCACGTATGGCAGCTTGGGGGGATCGATCACCCTACCAATGTCAGCCAAATCTCCTCCCAAAGTACCATTTGGTCACTTGCCCGGCGGGGGCTTAATGGGGTTGCCGGAATGCCCCGGCTCAATAACAAGAGGACCGCACCATGTGGACTAAACCCGCCTACACCGATCTGCGCATTGGCTTCGAAGTGACGATGTATTTCGCCAACCGTTGATCGCTCCTGGCCCCGGCTCGTCCGGGGCATCCCGCTGGTGACCTCCATGCATATCCAGATTCTCGGCTCCGCCGCCGGCGGCGGTTTTCCCCAGTGGAACTGCAATTGCCACAATTGCCGTGGCGTGCGATCCGGTACTCTGCGGGCGCAGCCGCGCACGCAATCGTCCATCGCGATTTCCGATGATGGCGAGCAGTGGATTCTGTGCAATGCCTCCCCGGACATTCGCACGCAGATCGAAGCATTCCCGGCACTGCAACCGGCGCGCAAGCTGCGCGACACGGCGATTGCCGGCATCGTCCTGCTCGACAGCCAGATCGACCACTGCACCGGGCTGCTGACTCTGCGTGAAGGCTGCCCGCATCAGGTCTGGTGTACCGAGATGGTTCATCAGGATCTGACCACCGGCTTTCCGCTGTTCAACATGCTCAGCCACTGGAACGGTGGTCTGCAGCATCGTCTGATCGAACTGGACGCCAGGCCGTTCGAGATTCCGGCCTGCCCGGGGCTGAGCATCACCGCCATCGCCCTGCGTAGCAGCGCCCCCCTTATTCGCCGCATCGGGGCAATCCGCATCCGGGCGACAACATCGGTCTGTTCATCGAAGATCGACGCACTGGCCGTAGCCTGTTCTATGCCCCCGGCCTTGGCCAGGTGGACGAGCACTTGCTGAGCTGGATGCGCCGCGCCGACTGCCTGCTGGTAGACGGCACGCTGTGGCGCGACGACGAGATGCGCGTGTGCGAAGTGGGCGACAAGCTTGGCAGCGAGATGGGCCACCTGTGCCAGAGCGGCCCGGGCGGCATGATCGAGGTGCTCGACGGCCTGCCGTCGGCGCGCAAGATCCTTATTCATATCAACAACACCAACCCGATTCTCGACCTGGACTCGCCCGAGCGCGCCGAACTGGACGCGCATGGCATCGAGGTCGCGTTCGATGGCATGAGCATCAATCTGTAGGGTGTGCGGGGCCGCCTGGGCTTTGCGCACCAGTACTTCAGATGGCTAGCACGGGTGCGCACGGCGCACCCTACGACAATTCGTACCGGGGAGTCCTGATGAGCCAACCTGCCATGAGTCCTGCCGAGTTCGAGCAGGCGCTGCGCGCCAAGGGCGAGCTGTACCACATCCATCACCCGTTCCATCGCGCCATGTACGAAGGACGCGCCACCCGCGAGCAGATCCAGGGCTGGGTGGCCAACCGCTTCTACTACCAGATCAACATCCCCATGAAGGATGCGGCGATCCTCGCCAACTGCCCGGATCGCGAGACCCGTCGCGAGTGGATCCAGCGCATTCTCGACCACGATGGTGCACCCGGTGAGGAGGGCGGTATCGAGGCCTGGCTGCGCCTGGCCGAATCGGTTGGCCTCGACCGCGAGCAGGTGCTGTCGCAGGAGTTGGTGCTGCCCGGCGTGCGTTTCGCCGTGGATGCCTACGTCAACTTCGCTCGCCGCGCCAACTGGCAGGAAGCGGCCAGCAGTTCGCTGACCGAACTGTTCGCCCCGCAGATTCATCAATCGCGCCTGGATGCCTGGCCGCAACACTATCCGTGGATCGACACCAGCGGTTACGACTACTTCCGCAAGCGCCTGAAGGAGGCGCGCCGCGACGTCGAGCACGGCCTGCGTATCACCCTCGAGCACTATCGCACTCGCGAGTCACAGGAGCGCATGCTGCAGATCCTGCAATTCAAGCTGGACATCCTGTGGAGCATGCTCGACGCCATGAGCATGGCCTACGAGCTGCAGCGCCCGCCTTATCACACGGTGACTGCCGAGCGTGTCTGGCACCGGGGGATCGCGCCATGAACCGCGATGCATCGGTGCGCACGGCGCACCCTACGGTTGAGCCCTTTGTAGGGTGCGCTGTGCGCACCAGCCAGGAGACAGAAGCATGACCGCCGCCATCCTGCCCAATATCCCCGCCATACGCCGAGGCTTTCGCCTGCAATTCGAGCCGGCCCAGGGCTGCCATGTGCTGCTCTATCCGGAGGGCATGATCAAGCTCAACGACAGTGCCAGCGAGATTCTCCAGCAGGTCGACGGCAAGCGTTCGGTGGCCGAGATCATCGGCAATCTGCACCAGCGCTTCCCCGATGTGCCCGGTATCGACGAAGACATCCTCGCCTTCATGGAGGTGGCCCATGCTCAGTTCTGGATCGAACTCCGTTGAGAAAGGATCGTTGCAAGGCGTAGGCGAGGCAGCCGAGGCCAGGCAGGAGCAGGCGAAGACGTGCGGTGTGCAAGGCGCACATGAGCATTCGACCGGGCTGGCGATCCAGCCTGTTCTTGACGACGCCTCGGCAACGCAGGTAGCCCAGCAGCGATCCGTAGAGGCCGGTCGCCGTTGTGGCTGCTGGCTGAGCTGACTTATCGCTGCCCGCTGCAATGCCCGTACTGCTCCAACCCGCTGGATTTCGCCAAACAGGGCGCCGAGCTGTCGACCGCCGAGTGGATCGAGGTGTTTCGCCAGGCCCGCGAGCTGGGAGCGGCACAGCTGGGCTTCTCCGGAGGCGAGCCGCTGGTGCGCCAGGATCTGGCCGAGCTGATCGCCGCGGCGCGTGGTCTGGGCTACTACACCAACCTGATCACCTCCGGCATCGGTCTGACCGAAGCACGCATCGCCGAATTCGCCGATGCCGGCCTGGATCATATCCAGATCAGCTTCCAGGCCGCAGACGAAGAGGTGAACAACCTGCTGGCCGGCTCGAAGAAAGCCTTCGCCCAGAAGCTGGCGATGGCCCGCGCAGTCAAGGCCCATGGTTATCCGATGGTGCTCAACTTCGTCACCCACCGGCACAACATCGACAATATCGAGCGCATCATCGAGCTGTGCCTGGAGCTGGAAGCGGACTTCGTCGAGCTCGCCACCTGCCAGTTCTACGGCTGGGCCGAGCTCAACCGGGCTGGGCTGCTGCCGACCCGGGCACAACTGGAACGTGCCGAGCGCATCACCAATCAGTGGCGCGACAAGCTGGCGGCGGAAAATCACCCGTGCAAGCTGATCTTCGTCACTCCGGATTACTACGAGGAGCGTCCCAAGGCCTGCATGAACGGCTGGGGCAACCTGTTCCTCGACATCACTCCCGACGGCACGGCGCTGCCTTGCCACAGTGCGCGGCAACTGCCGGTGCAGTTTCCCAACGTGCGCGAGCACAACCTCTCGTACATCTGGCGCGAGTCGTTCGGCTTCAACCGCTTTCGCGGCGATGACTGGATGCCCGAGCCGTGTCGTTCGTGCGACGAGAAGGACAAGGATTTCGGCGGCTGTCGCTGCCAGGCCTTCATGCTCACCGGTGACGCCAGCGCTGCGGATCCGGTGTGCAGCAAATCGGCCCATCACGGTGTGATTCTCGCCGCACGCCAGCAGGCTGAAGACGCTCCACTGGGCCTGGACGCACTGCAATACCGCAACGAGAAGGCCTCGCGGATCATATGCAAGGCCTGACCGATCCCGACGCGATCTGGAGCGCCGAACAGGCCGCCGCCGCCAGTGCCGACTTCGCCGAGCTGCATGCCGCCCACGGTGGCGTGCTGTGGGTGGCGTTCGATCCGCTGCTGGCGCGCTGCGGGCTGTTCTTCTGCCGTGAAGGCGTCGTGAGTGAGCTGACTCCGCCGGGTTTTTCCGTACGCAGCCGTGTCTACGAATACGGTGGCGGCGCCTGCTGTGCCACCGACCAGGGCGTGGCGTTCGTCAATGAAGGGGATCAGCAGGTTTATTGCATCGATTTCGGCATGGATTGCGGCGCGCACGGCGCACCCTATGTCATTACCGATGAGCCCAACTGCCGTTATGGCGACCTGTGCTTCGTGTCCGCCTGGCAGGCGTTGCTGGCGGTAGAGGAAAGCCATGAGGGGGATGCGGTGGTGCACCGTCTGGTGCGCATCGGCCTTGATGGCAAGCGCCATGCGCTGGTCGAAGGTGCCGATTTCTACGCGTCGCCGGTGGTTGACCCCTGCGGCCGGCGTTTGGCCTGGATCGAATGGGATCGCCCGCATCAACCCTGGGTCGCCACGCGACTGTGTCAGCGCGAGTCCGGCGAACGTACCCGGGTGCTGTCGGGTGAGGCGGGGGATCGATCTCTGCAGCAGCCGCGTTTCGATGTGCAGGGCCGGCTGTGGGTATTGAGCGACCAGGCCGGCTGGTGGCAGCCCGAGTGCGTCGATGACGACACGAAGCGTGACGTCGCACCCTGCGACCACGCGCCAGCGCCCTGGCAACTGGGTGGTAGAACCTACCTGCCGCTGGAGAGTGATGAGCTTCTGTTGACGCGTTTCGAGCAGGGTGTCGGCGTGCTCGTAGGGTGTGCCGCGCGCACCTGCGATCCCGGCGGCAAAGCAATCGGTGCGTACAGCCTGGGCGGCCTCGCGACACCCAACGCAGAGCGGCGGTTGGCCGAAGGGTTTACGCGTTTCCGCAGCCTGGCTGCCGATAGCGAGCATTTCTATTGCATCGCTGCCGCGCCGGATCGCTTGCCGGCGGTGCTTGCCATTCGCCGTAGCGATGACGCGTTGCGAATACTGACTGGCGGTGAGCAACCGTTGCGTGAGGAGCAGCTATCGCGACCTCAGCCATTTAGTTGCACGGTGGGCGGGGACGAACGTAGCCACGGTTTTTTCTACTCACCGGTTTCAGCCGGGGAGCGTCCAGCGCTGGTGATCTTCCTGCATGGTGGCCCAACCTCGGTCAGCTATCCGGTTTTCGATCCCCGCATCGCCTTCTGGACGTTACGTGGCTATGCCGTGCTCGACCTCAACTATCGCGGCAGCAGTGGTTACGGCCGGGCCTATCGCTTGCGTCTGGCGGGGCAGTGGGGCGATCTGGAAGTGGAAGACATTCGCGCCGCCATCGACACGCTGGGAGGCGAGAACCGTATCGATCCGCAGCGCGTGTTCGTGCGCGGTGGCAGTGCCGGCGGCTTCAGCGCGCTGCGCGCACTGGTCGAGCTGCCGCAGCTGCGTGGCGGCGCCAGCCTCTACGGGGTCAGTGATCCGCTGGCACTGCGCAGGCTCACCCACAAGTTCGAGGCGGATTATCTCGACTGGCTGATCGGTGAGCCTGAGCAGGATGCCGAGCGCTACCGAGACCGTACGCCCTTGTTGCAGGTCGAGCGTATCAGGGCGCCGGTGATTTTTTTCCAGGGCGGGCTGGATGCCGTGGTGGTGCCAAGTCAGACGCAGGTGATGGTCGAGGCGCTGCGCCAGCGTGGTTTACCGGTGGAATACCACCTGTTCGCCGAAGAACGCCACGGTTTCCGCCAGGCTGCCAACCTGGCCCAGGCACTGCGGGCCGAACATGCCTTCTATCGCCAACTGAGCTGAACGCAGGTCGCATTGCATTAACCGAGCAATGAAGTAGGCTGATCGCCATTCCATAACAAGAAATTTCAGGCCGTTGTATGAGCCACGATTTGAATCAGCTGCGAAAGTTCGTTTCCCCCGAGATCATCTTCGGTGCCGGCTCCCGGCACAATGTCGGCAACTATGCCAAGACGTTCGGTGCGCGCAAGGTGCTGATCGTCTCCGACCCCGGAGTGGTCGCCGCCGGCTGGGCTGGCGATGTCGAGGCCAGTCTGCAGGCCCAGGGCATCGCCTATTGCCTGTATACGCGGGTGTCGCCCAACCCACGGGTCGAGGAGGTGATGGAGGGCGCCGAGCTGTATCGCAGCGAAGGCTGCAACGTCATCGTCGCGGTCGGCGGCGGCAGCCCGATGGATTGCGCCAAGGGTATCGGTATCGTCGTCGCCCACGGCCGCAGCATTCTCGAGTTCGAGGGGGTGGACACCATTCGCGTGCCCAGCCCGCCACTGATCCTGATCCCGACCACTGCCGGCACCTCGGCCGACGTTTCCCAGTTCGTGATCATTTCCAACCAGCAAGGAACGGATGAAGTTCTCCATCGTCAGCAAGGCCGTGGTGCCGGACGTGTCGCTGATCGACCCGGAAACCACCCTGAGCATGGATCCCTTCCTGTCCGCCTGTACCGGCATCGATGCCATGGTGCATGCGATCGAAGCGTTCGTGTCCACCGGCCACGGCCCGCTGACCGACCCTCATGCGCTGGAGGCCATGCGCCTGATCAACGGCAACCTGGTGCAGATGATCGCCAACCCGGCCGACATCGCCCTGCGCGAGAAGATCATGCTCGGCAGCATGCAGGCGGGTCTGGCCTTCTCCAACGCGATCCTCGGTGCAGTGCACGCCATGAGCCACAGCCTGGGCGGTTTCCTCGACCTGCCACATGGCCTGTGCAACGCCGTGCTGGTCGAGCACGTGGTGGCCTTCAACTACAGCGCGGCGCCGGAACGTTTCAAGGTGATCGCAGAAACCCTGGGCATCGATTGCCGGGGGCTGAATCATGCGCAGATTCGCCAGCGCCTGGTCGAGCACCTGATCGCCTTCAAGCATGCCGTGGGATTTCATGAAACCCTCGGGCCGCATGGTGTCGGCACCTCCGATATCCCGTTCCTTTCCAGTCACGCCATGGACGACCCGTGCATCCTTACCAATCCGCGCGAGTCGACCCAGCGTGACGTCGAGGTGGTCTATGGCGAGGCGCTCTGACGAAGCGCTGGCCGGGCTGCTGGGGCTCGGCAGCCAGTCGGCGCGCAAGAGCCACTACCCGGAGCTGCTGGCGCGTCTGGAAGAACTGGAAACCGAGCGCAACCGCTACAAATGGCTGTTCGAGCACGCGGTGCACGGCATCATCCAGGCCAGCCTGCAGGACGGCGTGCTGGCCGCCAATCCGGCGATGGCGCGCATGCTCGGTTATGACGACCCGCAACAGGTGCTGTGGTCGCTGGGCGATCTGGCGCGGCATCTGTTCGTCGGCGGCTTCGACGAACTGGCGGTGATTCGCGAGCGCCTGAGTCGGGGCCAGGCACTGCTCGGCTACGAGACGCGTCTGCGTCGGCGTGATGGCAGCACCATCGACGTGCTGATGAACCTGCTGCTCAAGCCTGAGGGGGAAGGGGTCTTCGAAGGCTTCGTCGCCGATATCACCGAGCGCAAGCAGGCGCAGCAGCGTCTGCAACAGCTCAATGACGAACTGGAGCGCCGCGTCGCCGCGCGAACCTTCGAGCTGCTCGAATCCAACCGCAACCTGCAGCGGCAGATCGAGGAGCGCGAGCGTATCGAACTGGCCCTGCGTGAGGCGCGGGACGCAGCCGAGGCGGCCAACCGCAGCAAGGACAAGTACCTGGCCGCGGCCAGCCATGATCTGCTGCAACCGCTGAACGCCGCGCGCTTGCTGATCTCCACGCTGCGCGAACGCGAGTTGCCGAGTGCCGAGCACAACCTCGTCGAGCGCAGCCACCTGGCACTGGAGGGGGCGGAAGATCTGCTGGCCGACCTGCTGGATATCTCCAAGCTGGATCAGGCCGCGATCAAGCCGGATGTCGATGTCTATCGCCTCGAAGAACTGCTGATGCCCCTGGCCTCGGAATTCGACAGCGTAGCCACGGCCAATGGTCTGCGTCTGCGAGCGCATATTGCCGATTGTGCGGTGCGCACCGATTTTCGTCTGCTGACACGCATCCTGCGCAACTTCCTCAGCAACGCCTGCCGTTACACCGAGCGCGGTGGCGTGCTGCTCGGCGCGCGGCGGCGCGGCGCCTTCGTCGAGCTGCAGGTGTGGGACAGCGGGCGTGGCATCGCGGCGGATCAACTGGACAAGATCTTCCTCGAGTTCAGCCAACTGGAAGTGGGGCGGGCCGCTGAGCGCAAGGGCGTCGGCCTCGGGCTGGCCATCGTCGAGCGCATCGCACGCATGCTTGGCTATCCGGTGCAGGTGCGCTCGCAGCCTGGGCGGGGTTCGGTCTTCAGCATCCGTGTACCACTGGCCGAGGCCCGCCCACGGCATCAGGTACCGGTAGTGGCGCAGCCGGTGCTTGGCAATCCGTTGCCCGGGCGGCGCCTGCTGGTGATCGACAACGAAATCGACATCCTGCACAGCATGGTAGCGCTGCTCGGGCAGTGGGGCTGCGAGGTGATCACCGCGCTGGATCTGCCCGAAGCCTTGCAGAGGCTCGAAGGTCGGGCACCCGAAGCGATCCTGGCCGATTTCCATCTCGATCACGGCGTGCTGGGTTGCCAGGTGATCCAGCAACTGCGCAACGAATTTTCCAGACCGATTCCGGCGCTGATCATCAGTGCCGATCGCAGTGATGCCTGCCGGCGCGATCTACAGTCTCTGGGCGCGCCACTGCTGAACAAACCGGTCAAGCCGGGCAAGTTGCGCGCGGTGCTCAGCCAGCTTCTGCAGGACACCTGAGCGGCGGTGGATCGGCGGGCTGAACCTGAGGGAATTGGGTGCTGTCTATTGGCTACCTCAACCCTCAGGAGACAACCACAATGACAATTTCCATGAATCCCTTCATGCGTCGCCTGGCAGCCATTACCGCACTGTTCCACCTGCTACTGGTGGTGCAGATTCCGGCGGCGAACGCGGCGATGGTCGGCACTCACGAGGTGATCGCCGAGCAGCAGCACAAGGTGGATCAGGAGCAGTTGATGGCCATGCTCGATGACGAGCAGGTGAAGGAGAAACTGGTCGCCATGGGCGTCGAGCGCGATCAGGTCGAATCACGTATCGCCAGCCTGACGCCGGCCGAGCTGGCGCAGTTCAACCAGCAGTTGGATCAGGCGCCCGCCGGTGCCGGTGTGGTCGGCATCATCGTGCTGTTTCTGGTGATCTTCATCATCACTGATATGCTGTGCGCCACCAACATCTTCAGTTTCGTAAAATGCATCAATCGCTGATTCGTCTCTGCTGTATCGCATCGATCGTTCTACTCACAGCCTGCGCTCGCTCCCCGGTGTTATCACCGGAGGGCGAGCGCCTGCCTGAACGGGTGGAACTCACCGACGTTCCCTTCTTCCCCCAGGACGCCTACCAGTGTGGGCCAGCGGCCTTGGCCACCATGCTCAACCAGCGTGGTGTGCTGACCACGCCCGGTACGCTCAAGGACAAGGTCTACATCCCCAGCCGCGAAGGCAGCCTGCAGGTTGAGATGGTCGCTGCCGCACGCAGTCACGAAATGCTGGTATATCCGCTGCAACCACGACTAGAAGCCATCCTGGCCGAAGTGGCGGCAGGCAACCCGGTGCTGGTGTTGCAGAATCTGGCATTCGACTGGTACCCGCAGTGGCACTTCGCGGTGGTCGTTGGCTACGACCGCCGCGAGCGCACGCTGATCCTGCGCTCGGCCACCACACGCCGTCTCGAAGACAGTTTCACCAGCTTCGACAGAAGCTGGGCCAGAGCTGGCCGTTGGGCGGTGTTGACCCTGCCGCCGGAGCGCTTGCCGGCGCAGCCCGACGTGCATGTCTGGATGAAGGCTGCCAACGATCTGGAACAGACCGGCAATGCCCAGCCGGCACGGCGCGCCTATCGGCGTGCCACCGAGGCCTGGCCGGAACAGGCGCTGCCCTGGTTCGCCCTGAGCAACAGCCGCTATGCCGACGGTGACCGCAAGGGTGCGGAGCAGGCGCTGCGCGAGAGCCTGAAGCGCGAGCCAGGTTTCGCCGCCGGCTGGTTCAACCTGTCTCAGGTACTGGGCGAGCAGGGCTGCGCTCGCGAGGCACGGCAGGCTCAGGCGTGCGCACAGCGTCTGGCGCCGGAGGATTCACGATTCGCCGTACCGCCCGGGATCAGCGGTTCTGCCGGGCAGTGCCAGGCCTTGCCGGTCTGCCCGTGACGCAAACGAAAACGGCGCCCGAGGGCGCCGTTTTCGTTGATGGCCAGAGTCAGACGCCGAGCTTGTCGCGCAGCGTGTAATACCAGGCGCCGATGGCGCTGAACGGTACCTGGAACAGGCGACCGCCCGGGAAGGGGTAGTGCGGCAGGCCGGCAAAGGCGTCGAAGCGCTCGGCCTGGCCGCGCAGTGCCTCGGCCAGCACCTTGCCCGCCAGGTGCGTGTAGGTCACGCCGTGGCCACTGCAACCCTGGGAGTAGTAGATGTTGTCGCCGATGCGGCCGACCTGGGGCAGGCGCGAGAGGGTCAGCAGGAAGTTGCCGGTCCAGGCGAAGTCGATCTTCACGTCTTTCAACTGCGGGAAGGTCTTGAGCATCTTCGGACGAATGATTGCCTCGATATTGGCCGGATCGCGCGCACCGTACACCACGCCACCGCCGTAGATCAGGCGCTTGTCGCCGGTGAGGCGATAGTAGTCGAGCAGGTAGTTGCAGTCCTCGACGCAGTAATCCTGCGGCAGCAGGCTGGCCGCAACCTCATCGGACAGAGGCTCGGTGGTGATCACCTGGGTGCCGCACGGCATCGACTTGGACGCCAGTTCCGGCACCAGGTTGCCCAGGTAGGCGTTGCCGGCAACCACCACGAACTTGGCCTTGATACGGCCTTCGGGGGTATGCACCACCGGATTGGCGCCACGGTCGATACGCGTGGCAGGAGACTGCTCATGGATCACGCCGCCGAGCGACTCGACCGCTGCCGCCTCGCCGAGTGCCAGGTTCAGCGGATGAATATGCCCGCCACTCATGTCCAGCATGCCGCCGACATAGTTGTCGGTGGCGACCACTTCACGAATGCGCCTGGCGTCCAGCAGCTCCAGTTGGGTATGGCCGTAGCGTTCCCACAGCTTCTTCTGCGATTCCAGGTGGCCCATCTGCTTGCTGGTCAGCGCGGCGAACACGCCGCCGTCCTTCAGGTCGCACTGAATGTCGTACCTGGCGATGCGTTCACGAATGATGCGCCCGCCTTCGAAGGCCATCTGCCCGAGCAGTTGCGCCTGCCTGGGGCCGACGCTGCGCTCGATCACGTCGATATCGCGGCTGTAGCTGTTGACGATCTGCCCGCCGTTGCGGCCCGATGCACCGAAGCCGACCTTGGCCGCCTCGACGATGCTGACCCTGAAGCCGTTCTCCAGGAGGAACAGTGCAGTGGACAGGCCGGTGTAGCCGGCACCGATGATGCACACATCGGTTTCCACCTCACCCTGGAGGGCAGGGCGCTGCGGGACGGGGTTGGCTGAGGCGGCGTAATAGGATTGTGGATATGCCGTGTGCGCCATCTTGAACCTCTGTTCTTTATTTTTTACGAATGATTCGATGCTACCTGAGTTGAAAATGGCCGGCTAGTGCCCGTGCAAAATATTCAACGTTCCTGCTTCTAATAAAAAATTGGCCTATTTCAGTGAGTTAGCGAAAAAATCTGTTGACGGCCAAAAAGATCTGCGTAGAATGCGCACCCATCGAAGGCACATAGCTCAGTTGGTTAGAGCACCACCTTGACATGGTGGGGGTCGTTGGTTCGAGTCCAATTGTGCCTACCAAATCGATAAAAAGGGGTCGCCAAGCGACCCCTTTTTTATTGCCCGAATTCATCGGGTGATGACACGGGGTTTTCCGTGTTTGTTGCAGGCGGCAGCTTGTCAGGGCTCTGGCTTTCTGAAAGTATCCCCGCTCTTTACTTCCAGTGACTCTGGTTCGGTCTGGTTGGCCTTCGGGCTCCTGCCATCGTTAGGCGGGTATACCGCCGAATCGCTTCCTGGCTCATCCCAACCCACGTGACCTTTGGTAGGGGTCACCACTAGGAGAGGAGGCGCCATGCCCATCATTACTCTTCCCGACGGCAGTCAACGTTCGTTCGATCATCCGGTATCCGTGCTGGAGGTCGCTCAATCCATTGGTGCGGGTCTGGCCAAGGCCACCCTGGCAGGCAAGGTAAACGGCAGGCAGGTCGATGCCTGCGACGTGATCGATACCGATGCTACCTTGCAGATCATCACACCGAAGGACGAAGAGGGGCTGGAAATCATTCGCCACTCCTGTGCTCACCTGGTTGGGCATGCGGTCAAGCAGTTGTATCCGAACGCGAAGATGGTGATCGGTCCGGTCATCGATGAAGGCTTCTATTACGACATCGCCATCGACCGCCCCTTCACTCCGGAAGACATGGCGGCCATCGAGAAGCGCATGGCCGAACTGATCGACAAGGACTACGACGTCATCAAGAAGATGACGCCGCGTGCCGAAGTCATCGAGCTGTTCAAGTCGCGTGGCGAAGAGTACAAGCTGCGTCTGATCGACGACATGCCGGACGAAAAGGCCATGGGCCTGTACTTCCATGAAGAATACGTCGACATGTGTCGCGGCCCGCACGTGCCCAATACGCGCTTCCTCAAGGCATTCAAGCTGACCCGCATCTCCGGTGCCTACTGGCGTGGCGACTCGAAGAACGAGCAGTTGCAGCGCGTCTACGGTACCGCCTGGGCGGACAAGAAGCAGCTGGCGGCCTATATCCAGCGCATCGAAGAGGCCGAGAAGCGCGACCACCGTCGCATCGGCAAGCAGCTGGATCTGTTCCATCTGCAGGAAGAGGCGCCGGGCATGGTCTTCTGGCACCCCAATGGCTGGACGGTCTACCAGGTGCTGGAGCAGTACATGCGCCAGGTTCAGCGTGAGCACGGCTACGTGGAAGTGCGCACGCCACAGGTGGTCGATCGCATCCTGTGGGAGCGCTCCGGTCACTGGTCCAACTACGCCGAGAACATGTTCACCACGGCCTCGGAAAACCGCGACTACGCCGTCAAGCCGATGAACTGCCCGTGCCACGTGCAGATCTTCAATCAGGGCCTGAAGTCCTACCGCGACCTGCCGCTGCGTCTGGCCGAGTTCGGTGCCTGCCACCGCAACGAGCCGTCTGGTGCCTTGCACGGCATCATGCGTGTGCGCGGCTTCGTGCAGGACGATGCGCACATCTTCTGCACCGAAGAGCAGGTGAAGAAGGAGGCGGCCGATTTCATCAAGCTGACCCTGCAGGTTTACGCGGACTTCGGTTTCACTGACGTCGTCATGAAGCTTTCGACTCGTCCCGCCAAGCGCGTGGGTTCCGAAGAATTGTGGGATCGTGCCGAAGGTGCGCTGGCCGATGCGCTCAATGAATCCGGTCTGGCCTGGGAGTATCAGCCGGGTGAGGGTGCCTTCTACGGTCGAAGATCGAGTTCACCCTGCGCGATTGCCTCGGGCGCAACTGGCAGTGCGGTACGCTGCAGTACGATCCGAACCTGCCCGAGCGCCTGGATGCCAGTTATATCGCCGAAGACAACAACCGCAAGCGCCCGGTCATGCTGCACCGTGCCATCCTCGGTTCCTTCGAGCGTTTCATCGGCATGCTGATCGAGCACTACGCGGGATCCTTCCCGGCGTGGCTCGCTCCGACCCAGGCGGTGATCATGAATATCACCGACAAGCAGGCCGATTTCGCCCGCGAAGCGGAGAAAACTCTCAATCAAAGCGGTTTTCGTGCCAGGGCTGACTTGAGAAACGAAAAGATCGGCTTTAAAATCCGCGAGCATACCTTGCTCAAGGTTCCCTATCTCTTGGTTATTGGAGATAGGGAAGTCGAGACACGATCCGTTGCTGTGCGCACCCGTGAAGGCGTCGACCTGGGGTCAATGCCTCTCGAGCAGTTCGCCGCGCAGTTGCAGCAAGCGGTTTCCCGGCGTGGTCGCCAAGATTTGGAGTAAGAACTATTAAGCGTGATATGAGACAGGACAAGCGGGCCGCCCCCAAGGCGCCGATCAACGAGAACATCACCGCGCGTGAGGTTCGTCTGATTGGCGCGGACGGCCAGCAGATTGGTGTGGTTTCCATCGATGAAGCGCTGAGCGCTGCCGAGGAAGCCAAGCTGGATCTGGTGGAAATCTCCGCAGACGCGGTGCCACCGGTTTGCCGCATCATGGACTACGGCAAGCACCTGTTCGAGAAGAAAAAGCAGGCTGCTCTGGCGAAAAAGAACCAGCACCAGCAGCAGATCAAAGAAATCAAGTTTCGTCCAGGGACGGAAGAAGGGGATTACCAGGTAAAACTACGCAACCTGGTACGTTTCCTTGAAGATGGGGACAAGGCCAAGGTATCGCTTCGATTCCGCGGTCGTGAGATGGCCCACCAGGAGCTGGGTATGGAGCTGTTGAAGCGGGTCGAAGCCGACCTCGCCGAACTCGGCACCGTCGAACAGCATCCCAAGCTGGAAGGACGCCAGCTGATGATGGTCATCGCTCCCAAGAAGCGTAAATAACCTCCCGGGCACTGGCAGGCCTGATGGTTATCAGTTGTTAATGAATGCGGAGTACTAAAACATGCCAAAAATGAAAACCAAGAGCGGTGCTGCAAAGCGCTTCCTGAAGACTGCTTCGGGTTACAAGCACAAGCACGCTTTCAAGAGCCACATCCTGACCAAGATGTCCACCAAGCGTAAGCGCCAGCTGCGTGGCAGCTCGCTGATCGATCCGTCGGACGTCGCAAAAGTCGAGCGCATGCTGCGCGTTCGTTAATCGGTCAAGATATCTAGAGGTAATTACTCATGGCTCGTGTTAAGCGTGGCGTTATCGCTCGTGCTCGTCACAAAAAAATCCTGAAGCTCGCCAAAGGCTACTACGGTGCACGTTCGCGCGTGTTCCGCGTTGCCAAGCAAGCGGTAATCAAGGCAGGCCAATACGCCTACCGTGACCGCCGTCAGCGCAAGCGTCAGTTCCGCGCACTGTGGATCGCTCGTATCAACGCTGGTGCTCGCATCAACGGTCTGTCCTACAGCCGTCTGATCGCTGGCCTGAAGAAAGCGTCGATCGAAATCGACCGCAAGGTTCTGGCCGATCTGGCAGTGAACGAAAAAGCGGCGTTTGCTGCGATTGTCGAGAAGGCCAAGGCCGTTCTGGCTTAAGTCCCCCGACAATCACCGGGTTCGCCCGGTGGCAACGTCAAAGATAGGGGAAGAGCCTTAACAGCTCTTCCCCTATTTCGTATCTGGAGTCTGTAAATGGAAAATCTGGATGCATTGGTCTCCCAAGCGCTCGAGGCCGTGCAACAAAGCGAAGATGTCAATGCCCTGGAACAGCTCCGGGTTCAGTACCTTGGCAAGAAAGGCGAACTGACCGCCCTGATGCAGACTCTGGGCAAGTTGTCGGCCGAAGAGCGTCCGCAAGCCGGCGCCCTGATCAACACTGCCAAGAACCAGGTGCAAGATGCCCTGAACGCCCGCAAATCCGTGCTTGAGCAGGCTCTGCTCGCCGAGAAGCTGGCGTCCGAGCGCATCGACGTGACCCTGCCGGGCCGTGGTCAGGCCTCCGGTGGTCTGCACCCTGTCACCCGCACGCTCGAGCGTGTCGAGCAGTTCTTCACCCATATCGGTTACAGCGTCGCCGAGGGCCCGGAAGTCGAAGACGACTACCACAACTTCGAGGCGCTCAACATCCCCGGCCACCACCCGGCGCGGGCGATGCACGATACTTTCTATTTCAACGCGAACATGCTGCTGCGTACCCACACCTCGCCGGTTCAGGTGCGCACCATGGAATCGCAGCAGCCGCCGATCCGCATCGTCTGCCCCGGCCGTGTCTATCGCTGCGATTCCGATATCACCCACTCGCCGATGTTCCACCAGGTCGAAGGCCTGCTGGTCGACGAGGACATCAGCTTCGCCGACCTCAAGGGCACCATCGAAGAGTTCCTTCGTGTGTTCTTCGAGAAGCCACTGGGCGTGCGTTTCCGTCCTTCCTTCTTCCCGTTCACCGAGCCGTCGGCCGAAGTCGACATGCAGTGCGTCATGTGCTCCGGCAAGGGTTGCCGTGTATGCAAGCAGACCGGCTGGCTGGAAGTGATGGGTTGCGGCATGGTGCATCCGAACGTGCTGCGCATGAGCGGCATCGATCCGGAGAAATACTCCGGCTTCGCCTTCGGCATGGGCGTCGAGCGCCTGGCCATGCTGCGTTATGGCGTCAATGACTTGCGCCTGTTCTTCGATAACGACCTGCGGTTCCTGGCGCAATTTCGCTAGCACCGCCCCTTGTGATCGAATTCGTTTAAGGAGAACAGACAGTATGAAATTCAGTGAACAGTGGCTGCGCAGTTGGGTGAACCCCGACGTATCCCGCGAGGATCTGGTCGCGCGCCTGTCCATGGTCGGCCTCGAGGTCGATGCGGTGCAGCCGGTTGCCGGTGCCTTCAGTGGCGTGGTCGTTGGTGAGATTCTCAGTGCCGAACAACACCCGGACGCCGACAAGCTGCGTGTGTGCCAGGTAAGCAACGGCGCCGAGACCTTCCAGGTCGTCTGCGGCGCGCCCAATGCCCGCGCCGGCATCAGGATTCCGTTCGCCATGATCGGCGCCGAATTGCCGGGCGACTTCAAGATCAAGAAAGCCAAGCTGCGTGGCGTGGAGTCCCAGGGCATGCTGTGCTCGGCTTCCGAGCTGCAAATCAGCGAAGACAACAGCGGCCTGATGGAGCTGGCGGCCGATGCTCCGGTTGGCAGCGACATCCGCGCCTACCTGCAACTGGACGACGCCAGCATCGAGCTGGGCCTGACCCCCAACCGTGGCGACTGCCTGTCGCTCGCCGGCCTGGCCCGTGAAGTCGGTGCCATGTACGGTGCTGCGGTTTCGCCGGTGGCCATCGACACCGTTGCGCCTGCGCATGACGAAGTTCGTCCGGTCGAGGTGCTGGCTTCCAAGGCCTGCCCGCGTTACCTGGGGCGTGTGGTACGTAACGTCGACCTGTCTCGTCCGACCCCGTTGTGGATGGTCGAGCGCCTGCGTCGTTCCGATATCCGCAGCATCGATGCGGCGGTGGACATCACCAACTACGTGATGCTCGAACTGGGTCAGCCGATGCACGCCTTCGATCTCGCCGAGATCAACGGTGGTATCCGTGTGCGCATGGCGGAAGAGGGCGAGAAGCTGGTGCTGCTCGACGGTCAGGAAGTCAGTCTGCGTGCCGACACACTGGTCATCGCCGATCACGGTCGTGCCCTGGCCATCGCAGGTGTGATGGGCGGCGAGCACAGCGGCGTGAGCGACAAGACGCGCGATCTGTTTCTCGAGAGCGCCTTCTTCGACAACATCGCCGTTGCCGGCAAGGCCCGCTCCTACGGGCTGCACACCGATTCCTCGCACCGTTTCGAGCGTGGCGTGGATTCGCAACTGGCGCGCAAGGCGATGGAACGCGCTACCGCGCTGCTGCTGGATATCGTCGGCGGTGAAGCCGGGCCGATCATCGAGGTGAGCAGCGAGGCCGATCTGCCGAACGTGGCGCCGATCACCCTGCGTGCCGAGCGTATCAGCCAGATGTTGGGCATGGACATGGATCGCGCCGAGGTGGAGCGTCTGTTGACCTCGCTGGGCCTGGGCGTCAGCGCTCAAGGTGCCGGTCAGTGGCAGGTCGGCGTGCCGAGCCACCGCTTCGACATCAGCCTGGAAGTGGATCTGATCGAAGAGCTGGGCCGCTTGTACGGCTACAACCGTCTGCCGGTGCGCTACCCGCAGGCGCGTCTGGCGCCGCAGACCAGGGCCGAGGCACGTGCCGAGCTGCCAGCGTTGCGCCGCCTGCTGGTCGCCCGTGGCTACCAGGAAGCCATCACCTACAGTTTCATCGATCCCAAGCTGTTCGAACTCTTCACCCCAGGCATCGAGCCGTTGCAGCTGGCCAACCCGATCTCTGCCGACATGGCCGCCATGCGTTCCTCGCTGTGGCCGGGCCTGGTCAAGGCGCTGCAGCACAACCTCAACCGTCAGCAGTCGCGCGTGCGCCTGTTCGAAAGCGGCCTGCGTTTCGTCGGTCAGTTGGAAGGGCTGCAACAGGAAGCCATGCTCGCCGGCGTGATCACTGGCAGCCGCCTGCCCGAAGGCTGGGCCAACAGCCGCGAGAGCGTCGACTTCTATGACCTGAAGGCCGATGTCGAGGCGCTGCTGGGATATGCCGGTGCGGCCGACGCATTCAGCTTCGTGCCGGGCGAGCATCCTGCCCTGCATCCGGGCCAGACCGCTCGCATCGAGCGGGAAGGGCGCCTGGTCGGTTTCGTCGGTGCCTTGCATCCGGAGCTGGCCAAGACCCTGGGCCTGGATCAGCCGGTATTCCTCTTCGAGCTGGTACTGGCGGAGGTTGCCGCCGGTCGCATGCCTGCGTTCAGCGAACTGTCGCGCTTCCCCGAAGTGCGCCGTGACCTGGCATTGCTGGTCGACCGCGAGCAGCCGGCCGAGGCCGTGCTGGCGGCGATCCGCGAAACGGCGGGCGAGTGGCTGACAGACCTCAAGCTATTTGACGTCTATCACGGTAAAGGCATTGATCCGCTTAGAAAAAGCCTTGCCGTCGGCTTGACCTGGCAACATCCATCGCGCACTCTTAATGACGATGAGGTGAGTACTACTACGCAAAACATCCTCACCTGCCTCGAACAAAGGTTCAACGCCACGTTAAGGAAGTAGCGTATGGGGGCTCTGACGAAAGCTGAAATGGCGGAACGTCTGTATGAAGAGCTCGGCCTGAACAAACGGGAAGCCAAGGAACTGGTGGAGCTGTTTTTTGAAGAGATCCGCCAGGCTCTTGAGCTGAACGAACAGGTCAAGCTTTCCGGGTTCGGCAACTTCGACTTGCGCGACAAGCGCCAGCGACCGGGCCGTAACCCGAAAACAGGGGAAGAGATTCCAATCACGGCTCGCCGTGTGGTCACTTTTCGTCCAGGGCAAAAATTGAAAGCCAGGGTCGAGGCCTATGCTGGAACCAAGTCATAACGACGAACTACCGGCTATTCCCGGCAAACGCTACTTCACCATTGGTGAAGTCAGCGAACTCTGCGCGGCCAAACCCCACGTGCTGCGTTATTGGGAGCAGGAGTTCCCGCAGCTCAACCCGGTGAAGCGGCGGGGTAACCGCCGCTACTACCAGCGCCAGGACGTGCTGATGATTCGGCAGATTCGAGCACTGCTCTACGATCAGGGCTTCACCATCGGCGGGGCGCGTCAGCGTCTTTCAGGTGACGAAGCCAAGGACGATACCACCCAGTATCGTCAGTTGATCAAACAGATGATCGCCGAGCTCGAGGATGTGCTGCACGTACTGAAGAAGTAAGACGAAGAAAAAGTTGCCTTATTTCAAAAGCTTAATGTATAGTTCCTCCCGCTTTCGGTGATCCGGAAGCATCGTCGGGGCGTAGCGCAGCCCGGTAGCGCACTTGCATGGGGTGCAAGGGGTCGAGTGTTCGAATCACTCCGTCCCGACCAAAAAACCCTAGAAAATCCAGTCACTTAGCGGTGACTGGATTTTTTTATGCCTGATGCTTTTGGGGTCTCTCCGAATTTTGCCCCACTTCTTGCTCCACCGATGATTTTGTAAGGAGGCGCCGGATTTGGCACTGCCTTGCAGGATGTTTGGCATAGCCGCACCAGAGCGAAATGCCTAGATTTTTGTGGTCTGTTTGGCACCACACGGCCTAGCTAACTGAGCAACAAGATGGGTAATGAGACGAGCAGGTGGCTCTCTAGGTGCTCGGCTGCCTCATTACCCGTAACGCAGGGTGGAGCTTAGTGAATCCACACACCATCGCTCTCTATGCGGACAACAGTTCCCATCGGGGAGCGTGTGCCGCCTCCATCAGTCGCAGTGGCTGTCTGATTGTCGAGAATGTAGGCCGTTTTTAGCAATTGTGCCTGGGTTATAGAGCCATCATTGACCCACTTGATTGCCAGGTGGCCGGGACGCTGCACGAGTACTGTGCGTTCGCCATCGGCGCCATTGCTGTTATTCGTGTAGTCCAAGGCTGCGCCTGCAAAGGTTAAGTCAGGGGACTCTACACCTGGTACACCATAACCCGCTGAGTTGAGCGCTACGGCGGTAGCGTAGAAGATTTCTACGCCTGCAGCCAGGGGGACTGGGATTGTGTCCGGCGCCCAGCGCTGGAATGGTCGGTTCTTTGCAATGCTGGTCATATCTTTTCCTATCTGGTACCCGTACGCCCGTACATAAGCCGGGCGCGCTCAATGAATTCCTTGAATGACTCCTCCTTGGCTTGCAAGGGAGGTAGTCGCTCATTACCAACTGTCAGGTGGACGGTTCCAAGCGAGGCTGGCTGGGCGCTGGTGCCTGCAAGAAGGCCAGGGCCGGCTGTGGGGATGCTCGGCACAAGCCTTTCTCCCACCAACCCGCCGACCGCGAATTTCGGCAAGCGCAGGCCGTTCAACTGTTCCAATAGCTCCGGGCCGTAGTGGCGCACCGCAGCGGCCCGTAGCACGAACTCGCCATTGGATAGCCGAGCCAAAATTGAGTCGCTAGTCCCTGAGCCGGGCCCATGGATCAGTCCACCTGTGGCAAAACATGGGGCAGTCGGGGCCTGGGCAGACTTTCCGCTAGCGGCCTGCTCTACGCCCTGGGGGCACCAGTTGCACAGGAATTACCAGCGTTTGACCCAAGGTTTCAGCCAGGGCTTTGAGCTGGGCAGTAACCGCGGCGGCGGCTCCCTGTGAGAGGGTCGGAGTAATGTCGACCTTCTCCAGGTCATCGGCCTGCTGCTTTAGCTCTGCCAGCTTAGTGCCGATGTCGGCAATTTGGGTCTCTGCCTCTGTTTTCTCCAGGTCTTTCGCGGCTAAAGCCAGATCGCGTAGCTCTGCCTTGAATCCCGCAAAACCGTATGTATTCGCCCCGGCGGTTTCCAGTTGTTCAAGCACCTGGAGAGCTTGCTTCGCTTGCTCGATTGCCTCGCGGGAATCGCCATCAACCAAACTCTGCCGAGACTTAGCCTTGAGAGACACCGCCTGCATATAGTTCGGTTCGCTGTCTCCACTGGCTCCGCTCCGAGTGCGGGCAATGCTGTCGTTGAATACTTCCTCAAGGCTCAGGCGCTCTTGCTTGATGCGCTCCAAGGCTTTGATGGCGTCCTTCTCGGCCTGTTGCTCGGCCTTGATTGCCCCTTTTGCATCCTCGACAAGCTGGCTGCGAGCCTTCTTCAGTTCATCTGCATGGGCACGCAGTGCTGCCGCTCTCTGCTTTTCTATGGCAGCAGATGCAGCATTGGCTTTCTCTTGGGCTCGGTGCTGCTCTTCACTCAGTCCTGATTGCTCTGCAACCAGAGCGGGGGTAGTCCAAGCATAGGCCGGGGATGTCTACCGGAGCGGGGGTAGTCCAAAGCGCCCGCCAATACGTCAAGCGATCCCGAGTCGATTTTTTGCCACTCGATCTGGTTGTGAGGCCTGGCCTGCCCATGGGTAGCCGGGGTTTCGCGCAAGCTCCAACGACTGGCAAACCCTTCACCGCGCTGGTCGATTGCTCGGCGCAGATAGGCCGCGTAATCCGCCAAGGAAATCGGGCCGTACAGTGCTCCGTTGACACGGCCCATTGCTGCCGAGATTTTCGAATCCAATTCGACTTTCAGCGCGCCTAAGATGTCGCGCTGTTCTTTTACGGCCGCAATCGTTGCCTCGTATCCATCAGCGCTGTGAGCGTTGTTTGTCATTGTCTGTACCTTTCAGAAGGTGTCTGGTCGGAGCGGCTCATTTAGCGTGAGCCGCTGTGTCATTTACGAAGTAGTTAGGCCAGCCATGGGCAGACAAGAACCTCGGCGCTATTCGCCCAGGGGTTGCCGCCGCTTTCATCTTTGGCCAGCAGTTTCAGTGCTTGGCCTTCGAGGGCGGGAGGTACAACCAGAATGTTTGGGGTGATAGCCAGCGGTCGGCCACCATCGGCCTTCATGCCACGCATCGCCGCACGTGCTGCGCCGTAATTAATTGCGTCCAGGGGCTGTTTCGAGGCGTAAGCCATCTGCCAGAAGCCAAAGCCCGCATTGCAGCGATAGCGCACGCCGTGCACGTATTCATCATGGTTAAACACGTGGTCGCTGTTGGCTGGGTCTGTTTGGCTGACCAGCTCAGGCTTTGTGCGCTCCTGAAAGATCAGCGGCTTGATCGCCCGAGAGGTATCCAGCAGATACCAGGTCGGGCCGGCATTTGAGGCTGGTACATCCATATTGCTGACAGCTTCGGCAACACCAGTGCCGTCGACGCTCGGATATACCGGGTGCTCCGTATCGAAGAAATTTTTCCCGTCATAGCAGGCAGTTGAAAAGCCAGCGGCCAGCAGGTCAAAAATCAGTTCGTCAGAGTGAGTGGCAGTAGCGCGCCCCATCTCTTCAAACAACGGTCGGTATACACCAACGCTATTATCCTCAACGGAGGTGCGAGGTATAGCTACTGTTGCTTCAAATTTTTTGTTTTCGATGGAATAGCCATGTACTTGCATGTCTTTCAATACGCGCTGGCCAAGCCATTCGCGAAGACGTGGGAATTGCCCGAGCCAGCTATAGCAGTTGCTAGCAGCAGTACTGGGAACCAGTGTTGCCACTTTCTGCCATTGGCTTGGGGCGGTTTCGAGTCCTTTCTCGTAGTCAGCACGTAATCCGACAAAAAGCGCATGCAAGAGTCCAGGGGTTAAAACTGCCATTTAATGAGTCTCCGGGGTTTGTTGGGGGTGTGTATGAAGCGAGTGAACGTTGTCAGCAGCCGGACTGCAAAGAGTTAATGGTTGGGATTTAAGTATTCTCCAGATGTTTCTATCGCTCATGTGATATATGGAGGCAAGTTCATTGACAATAGAGTTAATGCCTTTTCCAGAAGATATTCCGGCATCGATATGACGGTGAATTTCAATATCTCGCAAGGCGCGCTCTAACACTGCGCACCGGGGTATGTAAATAACTTCTCCTCTATAATATTTTATAACTTTTTGGTAAGGCACTCGCCGCCGAGCTGCTCAATAAGCTATCTCGCAGTCGCGCATTTCATCCCGCTTGGCACTAAAAAACTTGTCCCACCTATGACTTTTGAAATTGCAAAAGCTTCGTGTAGTCCGACCCGCGCCCCAAGGTCGTGGATACCTTCCGGCAATAGGTGGGCGACTTGCTCAAGGCTATTTGAGGCTTTGAGTTCTGAGGCGTAGGCAAGAGCAGTAGTCATGTGATGCAGTGCCGCTATATGTCCAATGAGTGCAGCCATTGAACCCGCCTACTGAAACTTTTCAGTAGGTGAAGCACGTCAGTGAAAACATGAGGTCGCGGGCGCTAAATCTCATGGATTTGCATTGAAGGGGGTATATAGAAATAGAGGCGCTGTAACGATGGGAATCGGAAACGGCCGGGGAGGCCTCTTACAGCGCTTTTCGAGTTGAGGCGCTACCGTCGCCCTCGTTCGTTGCTAGACCAGCGTTAGACCTGCGTTAAATTCACCTATAGCCGTATGTGATGGGGCTGAACTGGGTTGCTTTGCAGGAATGCCTACAATTCGGCCCCTTTCTGAATGGTTCTAGAGGTGGGAGCGCTGCTCATCCGTGCCATGCACACGAACGAAGGCTTCCATTGCATCCGATAGCGGATGCTCTATATCAAAGTCGCCATAGCGCTCAAGGAATGCGGCCCAACGGCTCAGTAAGACGCCACGGCGTCGCATGCTCGGTATAACCCATATCCATGCAAGCGACCATTTTCCCCTACGAAAATTAAAGGCGCAGGCACCGATAATCGCTCCAGGATCAAACGTGCCGGTGTGGTCAGTAAATAAGTACCCTTCGAAGTACGGCGATGCCTTTCGCTCAATGCTGCCGTTCCACTGTAGAAAATCGTAGTGAAACATTCTCTTGAACTGCCATGCTCGCTCACGCACTGCTTGGTGCATCCACAGTGGCGAACTCTCATTAACCAGCTCAGGGTCTTTATGCCGCAGTAAGCGCTCTGCAAATTGACGTATTGGCTTCGGCTCAAGAATACGTTTCAACCGGCTGTGCTCGGATCGATGGTTCAAGCTTGATTCTAGGTCTCCTTTCTCGTATCGAAGACCACAATAATCACAGGTTGTATCTACTCGCGGCTTCAAGTTTCGACTCTTCGGGCCTTTTACCTCTAGTCGGTATAGCTCTCCCTTCACCGATACAGCTTTGTATCGATGCCCGGTAGGACTTTTGAAGGTTTCCTCGTTCCAGATGCTTGGCCCAATTTCTATGTCTGAGCGAATTTTTACTTGGGCGCGATCCTTTAGTTTTTCATAGCCCCACACGCTGAGTTCGCTTTCAGTGAGCATGGTCTTGTTTTTTAATTTTCTGGCAAGTCGTTTGACCAATGGCGTCAGGTTCAGTCGGAATCCTAAGTCTTCGAGGTTTATCAATAAGGCTGCAGCATCAAAAATCTCAATGGCTTCATGACCTGAGGAAGAGCTATAGGCGAAGCGAGGTTTATGATAAACGTTCCGTAATGGTATTTCGTAGTACTCAATAAGTGATTTTATTAAAGAGTTAAGTCGAGATGATCCACGGCTTTCAGTGGAGCAGATATAGTCTTCAATGTCGTGGAAGTATATGAATCCGGATGCTATGAACTCCTGCTCTTGAGGAAGTAGGAATTTCCTTTCATTTGGCAGAGTGGCTTTTTCTTTGAGCAGCTCAACCAGCTTTTTAAGGGTATCAACAGGGAGTTTGGCGGGCATGGCACGTCCGTGTCTCGTCGTTAAGACAGTCTGTCAGACTGCCAATCTCACCACATATCTGCAAGGTGACTATTGGCTAGGCGCGGTGGATAGTTCAAAAACGACCTTGCTCAGGTTCGGATCGTAGAGCCTGCCACCGCGTTGAATCATAGGTGCTTGTGGCCCGGTATAGAAACCGTGCTTGAGTCGATATCTCGCCTGTTTACCTGGTTGTGAAGGAGCCATCAGGTCAAGGTATCCAGCCCAATTCAACCACTTGAGGTAGTTCTTGGCTGTGGCCAAGCTGGTGGCTGAGGCTGCACTGGCATTGGTAGCCAGCTCGGAGGCATTGACGCTATCCAGTATGCGCAGGGTTCGCCACATAGCTTCTGTGCCACGGCCTTGCAGGCTAGGCGTTCCATCTAGGCGAAGGCGGGGGCTTCGGCGCCGGTATCTTTTACAAGCCGAAACTCCGCCAAGTCACCAATGCCATCACCACGCTCCAGGAAGCCTCCTTTGCGAAGGCAAGTGATATAGGTTCTAACCGTTTCATCAGTGATGTTTGTCCGCCTGCTTACGGAATAGCAGCTAATCCCTTCCGGGTATTGCCGCAGCACATCCCAGATTCGTTGTCGGTTGTCTTTACCGTCCTGCATGCACAGATGGGCAGGTTTTCGGCCTTGTTTAGCCATGGCTCAGCTCCGCCGTAGCGGGGCATCGCCCGTGAGCCAGCCACGCTCGCCCCATTGCGCCAGGCCGATGCTATCGAGACACAGCGCGGCGGCTTCGGATTGGACATGGTGAAGGTTGACGACAATACGGCGCAGACAGCCGCGCACGGCCCTGCAAAGGTCTTGCAATAGATCGTCCTGGATATGCAGGTTCGGGCAGTTCGCATCGGCCAGGGCGCGCATATCGTCAGGTGTGGCAGGCAGAGCGGGCACCCATTCCAGGACGCGATTGTGCAGGCGTTCGATCTTGAGCATGGACTGCGGCACCCGCTCTTCCCCGATCAGCACAATCGTGCCGTGGCTGGCGTTGTAGATGTCGGTCAGGACGTTAGCAATGGCCTTGTCCAGCAGGTATTGCGCGTCATCTATAAGCAAGGGCCGACGACTGCGAGAGAGTTGCTCGGCAATCTGGTCGACCATCTCCGACATGGTGCGCAGAGGGAGAATGGCCATCTCTTTCAGGATGGCAGCGAGAAAGGCTTTCTTCGTCCAGGTGTCCCGGCATTCGACGTAGTAGCCGCGATAGATGTTGGCCGCGAAGTTGGCGCCCACCGTTTTGCCCAGGCCGCTGGCACCGTACATCACCACCAGCCCAGGCAGATTGCTGGGGCGGTTTTGCGCGCGCTCTATGGCACTGGCCAACAGACCCACATTGGTCAAAGGTACGATCTGCGATCCGTTCATGATCTTCTCCGTCTCGGCCTGCTCAACGTGCGGGCATGGCGTGCTCGAATACGCGCCGAATAGCGTGATAGTCAGGGTGTTCGGGGTAGCGCTGGTGCCATAGAGCCTCTTCGCCTCAGAGGCTTTCGCCGGCTTTTAGGCGAGTATCCAGGCGCTGCCAGAGTCGATAGCGGGCCATGGCATCGTCCGGCACCTTGAATGGGGCTGGCACAGGTGCTGCCAGACGTGCGGCATGCTGACGGGCAGCGGCTAGCTGTTCCTGGCTGTAGTCGATGACAGGTTCTGAAACCAGCTCGACACGCTGGCCGGTCAGGTTCTCCAGCTTGGCCACGGTCTTCTTGAACTGGCCCTTGACCTGTTTGGCATAGCCTTGCTCGACTATCGACGGTGCTATGTAGTCGCTGGCGTTACCGTTCAGCTTGGCTTCGCCGATCAGCTCGCCACTCATGGTGCGAACCCATACCCGAGAGGCGTCGCGCACGTCATAGGCAACCCGTACCTGCTTGCCATGCAGCTCAGCCGGGGCATCCAGTGCATAGCGCTCGCCAGCCCAGGCGATTTCGCCGCGCATGATCTTGCGGACGATCTGCGGGCGAAACAGGTCGTTCACCACCTCGGGCGGTGCCGTGGTGGTTGCCAACCCTTGGCAATGGCTGCGTCCCAGGCTTCCTGCGGCGTCATGTGCCGACGCTGGTAAGTCTGCGGGTCGCGTATCTTGGGCAAGCCACGGTGTGGCCTGTGGTTGTAGGCTTCTAGCTCTGCCTCAGCACCTGCCAGGAACTTTGCGAAGGTGGGCATCAGGCTTGTACGACCAGCATCACGCAGTTGTTGCCGAGTGATCTTGTGCACCTTATTACCTGCATGCTGATCCATGTCGGCGCCCAGGTAACTCGGGATTTTCTTGGCCGCGTTTACCCATATGGTTTGGTGGGCACGTTCAATCAATCCACGGGCCTGGCCGTTATCGACATAGAACATCACGAACATGCCGCCCCGTTGCACGGCATCACGTAGGGCATCGAGCACGACAATATGCGACTCAGCCTCACCGACCGAGAAGCCAAGGGCGCGGCGTGTGGCTACATCTATTACTGTGGTGATTTCGGGGCGGTAGGGCTTGCCGGTGCGTGGGTTCAGCACCTCGGCATCAAAGGTATGCCCATCGGCGGTATAGACCTCGCCAGGCAGCATGTTCTTTGTGTCGCGCCGATTGAATGTCTTGTGCGCTTTGCCTTCCTGGGCGCTGCAGCGGCCAAGCATGCGGGCATCGACGCTCAGCTTATTAAGGAAGCGGCGCACCTGGTGAATGCTTGGGCGTTCGCCAGAGTGTTTGCCTGCGAACTCCGCATAGCTGGCCTCGACGCTGGGCTTGGTCGGGCGCTGATAGCAGCGCAGAAAGTCCGCTGCCCACTCCGGCACGCTCACATCCGCTTTGCGGCGGGCCGGTGCTAAGCCAGACTCGCCATGCTGTTTGTAGTCGGCCAGCCAGCGTTTTAGCGTCCGTTCCGATAGATTGCGACCGCTGGCTTTGCGGTCATTGGTACGCTCCAGGCGTTCAGCCAGGTAAGGGGAAAGCTCACCGGCCTTGGCCTGAGTAACAAGCAGGGCTATGGCCTGGCGTTGCGAGGTCACTTTGCCCAAGTGCTCTATCTCACGGATAAAGGCCAGGCGAGCGGCCATGAC
Source organism: Ectopseudomonas oleovorans (assembly GCA_045291465.1). Taxonomy (GTDB): domain Bacteria; phylum Pseudomonadota; class Gammaproteobacteria; order Pseudomonadales; family Pseudomonadaceae; genus Aquipseudomonas; species Aquipseudomonas oleovorans_B. Next base: position 2,791,926 of record CP152345.1, read on the forward strand.
TGAGCGTTGCTTATCGTTCAAACGTGACGACGAAAGCGCGTCACGCTCTATAGTTTCCGGCGAGGTGGAGGCACCCACAGCTTTTGCCAGCAAGGCCTGTTGGATCCCGGCTGGCAGCGATGTGAAGGCGTATTCGCTGGCCTTGCTGCCTATACGGCGCTGGCTATTCCAGCCGGCACGCTGGGCGAAGCTGCGGATTGCGCGCGGCGTGCTGGGCAGGTCTGGCAAGCCGGCTAGTTCCTGGGCGGTGTACCAAGTATTCATAGGCACCTCTATCCGTGCCTGCCGGCCCAACCAGTTGGCTGGGCCGGCATGGTCTATCAAACTGCCTGGCGTGCGGTGCTGAACAGCGCTTCCGCGTCATCGACCAGCAGGAGAAGTGCCCGAGAGACCTGCGCCACATCGCGGCGCCCGCCATCCTCGGTAGTGCAGGTGCTGAGAACAGTTAGCAGCTCCTGAACTGCACCAAGGCGCCATTCGGCGGCATCCATCAGCTCACGTTTCGGGGCGTTGCCGTCCACATACAGCACGGGCTTGGTGCCGCCTTGAGAGCCGGACTCCAGAGGCTTGAAGTTAGCCATGGGTCACCTCCTGGGCATCCAGGGCGCGTGCCTTGGCCATGGCGGCGTTGTAGCGCTCCAGGCGGACAGAAAGGGACGAGTCGGCGCGAAGGGCTGCGAGTGCCAGAGCGCGGAATGCTGCCGAGCGGTTCTTGGCTGACGGATTGGGGGCGTGAGTGTGCTGCATGGTGGTGCTCCTACTGTTTGTGGAGCTGCCACGAACCGCTGCTAAACGATTATGGGTGGCAGCCGTGCGCGGGTTAGCAGACCGGGACAGTAGGAACCCGGCGCACCCGAAGGTGCCCCACGCACGGCCGCCATAACACGATATCGCAGGCACAAAAAAAGCGCCTGCAATGAAATGGTCGGCGCCTGTGCGCCTACTGGTATTCGGGCTGCTAAACCCGGTCGCTGAATTGGCAGCGACAGGCGAACCTTAGCGATTTGTTTGGCACAGGGCAAGAGCTAACGTGTCCTATGGCATAGGACGAGAGGCCGGCAAGGGAAGCCGGCGCGTTTCGTTTTGTTCTCTTGGGTTCGAAGCAGGATGGAATCTTATATAGCTGATTTTAAAGGATATTTTTGAAGGCGAATTTTCGTTTTCTCAGTGGGTGGTATTTCGTTTGGCTGGGGATGGAAAACGAAATGACCACGTGGCTTTGCTGACGCTGGTAGCGAGTCCAGCAGCAAGCACCGGATAGTCAGTCTGTGCTTGCATCGATGGGCTGTCGACATGCCCAGAAAGGGAAGTATTCGTGCGCTCTTGAGTTCCGTTTGCTCGGGCTGGTCGATGCTCCGCTTCCGCAGCTAGAACCCACTGAACATGTGGCTTTGCGGGGAATCGGAACCAACGGAACAGGCCACGCACGCGGTTCCGTTTGTGGTCAGAGGAAACGGAACTGAGTTGGGCACTCAAAGAAAGCAGGAAACGGATGCTCAATGACATCTATCCGCGTCCGATTCCTTCGGGATTCTGTGCGAAGCTTATCCGGGAAAACTCTATTGAAATCAGTTTCTTATGTGATTCGGATGAATCGGATGCGGGGGCGCAAGTACATCCGATTCACAGGTGCAGAATCGGATATCTTTGGGTCAACGCATCAGCAAGGCTTGATGGTGCAAAGGGAAGGCACCTGAGCGGCTTGCCGCTTTCAAGTTCGGTCAGGGTTGGCGGTCAATGTTTCCAGAGTCCTCCACCAGCTAGGCCTTTAAATTCAGTGGCTTGAGCGATCTTTGACCGAACTTGAAAGCTTGAAAGCCCGGTCAATCTTTCTTTCAGGTTCTGTGACTGATCTTGAAAGGCGGTGGGCACCGGCAGGCCCGCCACCCGTGTTGATGTGAGTGCTTTCTACGGCCTTGGACGCTGTGCCAAAAGGTTCGCGAAATTCCAACTTTTAGGCGTTTTCGAGTTTTGGCACTGTTCTCTGGATTTGGCACTATTTTGGCGACCTGCGCCCCGCTGAAGCCCGCGTATTTCCTGGCCCATCCCGTTTCATCCGGTTTTATCTCGCGTCTTCCCGCACCCTTCCGGTCTGTGCCAAAGCTGTCACTAACTCACAGATTTGAGTCCTGTGAATGCCAGGCTTGGTCGGGCCGTTGGGCAGCTAACGTCCGATTCTGTTGAAAAAGTCGCTCTCGATTTTTGCCCACTAGCGAGCGTTACCGTGGTTGGCATCAGATTCATTTGGAAGGTGGAGTTCTCTTGGTTTTTACGCGGCAGCGTCCAAGGCCCGCGCTTTCTGAGCTCTGAAAAGGTTACAGCCGCCGAGGCCTACGTTTTCAACAGAATCGTCCAAAAGCGGACAGGTCAGTGCCAAGCCGAATGGAGTTCACGTGAGGGTTGGATGGCTCTATGAGTGCAGGGACAATTCGCACACTCCAGGGCTGAGAATCTCGAGTTATAGCCCCTAGTGATTTCGTTGTGATGTTAAAGTGCTATAAGATGGGCTCAGGATAATGCCTAACCATTGAGGGTTTTATGAGCTATAGCGCCGAAATCAGCCGAACCAGTCCCACCGCTTTTCTGTTTCTGGTGGATCAGTCCGGATCAATGCAAGACACCATGGATAATGGAAAGTCTAAGGCCCAGTTCGTCGCGGACGTTCTAAATCGTACGTTAGCGACGCTCATTACTCGCTGCACGAAATCCGAAGGCACTCGCGATTACTTCGAGGTTGGTGTTTTGGGTTATTCCGGATCAACCTCCGAGAACGGTTTAGCGGGGGCGCTTTCGGGAGCCATCCTGCACCCTATTTCTCAGATCGAAGCTAATCCCCTGAGAGTCGAGGATCGAGTCAAGCGTTTGGATGATGGAGCCGGTGGCTTGGTAGATCAGACCATTAAGTTTCCCGTCTGGTTTGAGCCACGGGCTGCGGGAGGCACCCCAATGTGCAATGCGATTACTGCTGCGGCTGAGCAACTAGTCGTTTGGTGTGATGCGCATCCGGACAGTTATCCCCCAACCGTTCTACATGTAACCGACGGCGAGTCAACCGATGGTGATCCTGAGGGCTTGGCCTATCAGTTGCAGCAGATCAGCACCAATGATGGCAACGTGCTGCTTTTCAACCTTCATGTGAGTAGCATTGGAGGTGACTCGGTGAAGTTCCCAACTTCCGATGCGGGCTTAAGCGATAGCTATGCCAAGCTCCTATTCCGAATGTCCAGCCCTTTGCCTGCACACCTCCAAAGGGTTGCTGAAGATAAGGGTATTAGGGCCTCTATGGAGTCGCGTGGGTTCGTATTTAACGGAGATATCGGCGAAATTGTTGATTTCTTCGATATCGGCACTAGAGCGGCTCAACTGCGCTGATCATGGCATTCCAAATTCTTTTCGAGGGCTCGGTGGCTAAGCATGCCGAGTCGCCCGAGGATAACGAGGACGCTTACCGCATGGCTCTCGAGAAGGGCCGTGTGGTTCTTTCAGATGGTGCCTCAGAGTCCTTTGATGCCAGAAGCTGGGCTAACCTGTTAGTCGATCAATTCTTGGATACCGACCCTTCCGATGAGGCAATTGGATCTTGCATTCAAGCCTATAAACGCCTTCATGACCCAAGCAAGTTGTCTTGGTCAAAGGCGGCAGCATACGAACGAGGCAGCTATGCCACGTTGGTGATTGCACAGGATGATCCGAATAATCAAGCGATAACTATCATATCTGTCGGCGATAGCCTTGCTGTTTGGAGCAAAGATGACCTCATAGAGACAACTCCGTACTCCCACTCCGATCAATTCATTGGAAAGCCCACGCTCATTGCAACTCGTCAGGAGCTAAATGCCTCGGTACGTATCGAGGAATCCGGGACTTGGAATCGAATGGTGTGGACGTATGGAAAAGAGGGGGGTGCTTCTCTGCATGACTGATGCACTGGGCGCTTGGCTACTGCAAAACCATGAACGGGGGAACTCCTCCGCTTTTGAGCGACTTAGTTGTATCAAAGATCAACAAGAGTTCATCGACTTAGTGGAGGGTGAGCGAGCCTCGGGTGTAATGCGCCGGGATGATACCACCTTGATTATTGTTGCTGTTGGTAGCTCAAAGTAAGCTATGGCATATCCAACCCTAGAGCAATACAACGAAGCTCTACAATCTCCGCAGTTGGTGCTGCAAGATGCTGAATTAAAGCAAGGGCGAATAAAGACCTCGGGACTGGGGCTTCCTTTGGCTTTGTGTGGCGGCTTTGCTCTGACATATACCGTTGAAGTGAGTGGAAGGAAGTATGCGCTGCGCTGCTTCCACAAAGAGTCAAGAGAGCTGGAGCGGCGATATCAGGCGATATCTTCTCGAATACACCAGTTGGCTAGTCCTTACTTTCTGCCTTTCGAATTTATCCCCAATGGTATTCGTATTCAGGAGTGATGTACCCGATCGTCAAGATGGCTTGGGCGCAGGGGCGTACTCTGGCTGAGTTTCTGGAAAGCGAGCATCGAAACACGCAAGCCCTGCAACGACTCCGACAAGCCCTTGCCAAAATGGCGGCCTTCTTGGAACAGAACCAGATAGCTCATGGGGATATTCAGCCAGAGAACGTGATGGTGAGTGCGGACGGTTGTGCGGTGCAGCTCATTGACTACGACGGAGTGTTTGTTGAGGCTTTTCGGGGTTCTCCTGCTACCGAGTTAGGCCAGATCAACTTCCAACATCCACAGCGTACAGCCAAAGACTTCAACGAAAAACTCGACCGCTTCTCTTTCCTGACAATGGATGTGGCCCTCCAGGCGTTGGCGAGGTCCCCATCACTTTGGGCTGTCTCTCGCTCTGAGCCCAGTGCAGTGGTATTTCGGCGCAATGACTTTTTAGATCCTGGGTCGTCAGTTGTTTTCGGAGAGGTTCGCAAGCTACAAGGCGTGGCTGAGAATGCTGAAAACCTAGCTCGAGTAGCGCTTGGAGAGTTTCAAAATATCCCCTCGTTAGCAGACTTTCTGCAGAATAAAGGGATCAGCGGCCGCGCAATTACGTTTAAGCCCAAAGCCACGTCTGGGGTGCGCGCCTACCAAGGCGCTTATCCGGTGTGTGACGCCACAAATTATGAACAGGTATTCGCTCAAGTAGGCAACCGCATAGAGCTCATTGGCCGTGTTCATTCTGTTCGCCGCGGATGGGGGGCGAACAAGAAACCCTATGTATTTGTGAATTTTTCCGATTGGCGCGGCAAGGCGGTGAAACTATCTATTTGGTCTGACGGGATGAATGCTCTTGGGCAAAATGTGCCCGATAACTCTTGGGTTGGTCGATGGTTGTCAGTCACCGGTTTGATTGATCCTCCTTATCGAGGTCAAGCCAAGGCGACAAGTTATATGCATTTGTCGATCACTATCACCGCTCAGGGGACGATCCAGCAAATCCCTGAGACAGAGGCCCAGCTCCGCCTTCGTAGTGTTGGATCTTCTTCTGGAATGGTCGGTTCTACGAGCCGAAACGGCAATATTCTTTCGGCCATGAGCAAGGAGGGGAGCGCTTCTAGCTCGGCTATCCGGGCAGTACCGCGGCCTCTCAAGCCCCAGCAAAGTTCGAATCAGCAACTACTTGAAAGGATGCGTGCACAGGCACCTCAGCCTACTCGCTCGACAGCAAGTAAGCCGCTGCCATCTCCAAGTTCGCCAAGGCCTCCAGTGCAAAGACCGGCAAACGCCCCCTCACAGAAGTCTTCAAGTATGGATTGGTTAGGCTGGGCGATTGTCGTCATCGGGGGCTAGCCTTATTGCGTGGCTGCGCGGGATAGACCGTTGATTCGTTGTAGTGGTCTGTCCCGGGCTGAGTGGACACTGACTTAAGGTGGTAATGCCCACGGCAAGCAGTGTTCATGACCCAGACCATAGTGCTCATTGGTGATATTTTATGAGTCGCTGTAACCCTAACAACCAATCGGCCTGCCAGAGAGGGGCGTTCGCTTGAATGGCGATAGCATTTCTGGCACCAGTTGATTTCACACAAGAACCTGCTCGTTATGTCTCAGCTTTCTCGGCTTCGAAGTCCATCTGCAGTGCAAGCGGCAATCGACGAGTTCGTGCAGTTGGGGCGCACCAAATTTCTTCAGCGCTATGGCTTCGGCAAGTCGCGGGACTTTCTTGTGCGCGATCCGAAGACCGGAGCAGATTGCGACTCCAAGGCCATTGTCGGGGTCGCATTCGGGAAGCAATTTCCCGAGCACGGGCCGTTGGCGGCCGACAGTTTTTCTGGCGGCGAGGCGACCGTCGTTCCCTTGCTGACCAGCCTTGGTTTCAACGTTGTCCGTATCGGTGAAGACTGGTCAGCCTTCGAAGTAGAAGCCACCGTACGTGACTATTTCGATATGTTCCGAGCCGAGGCGGCGGGTGTCGCCTACAACAAGGCGGAGCACAATCAGGCGCTGCGACTATTGCTCAATGGTCGTAGCAAGTCTTCGGTCGAGCTCAAGCACCAGAACATAAGCGCCATCCTGGATACGCTCGGACTGCCTTACATCAAAGGTTATAAACCTCGTGGCAATAGTCAGTTGTTGCTACGCAAGTCTGTGCAGGCGTATGTCCTCAAATATCAGCAAATGGTCGATACCATTCTCGATGCCCTGGAGGAGGTGAAGCTTCCTGGCGAAAAGACCTACCTCGCGGCCCTGGTCGAGGCACCCAAACGTGAGGTACTCGTTCGTGACGTAGCCAAGGTGCAAAGCAGGATGCCTCGCAAGCTGGATTTTGCGGCACGTGATGAAGCCAACCGCAGGCTAGGGCGGGCGGGAGAGCAGTGGGTGATCGAGTTCGAGCAGCAGCGTCTGACTGCATTGGGATTCCCGGAGCTTTTCCAGCGTTTGGACTGGGTGTCCGATACGTTGGGTGATGGCGCGGGTTTCGACATCCTGTCGCTTGAAGATGATTGTCGTGATCGATTCATCGAGGTGAAGACCACGAATGGCGGGGTAGGCTCGTCGTTTCTCGTCAGCCACAACGAATTGCAGTTCTCCAGGGAAGTCGGAGAGCAGTTTCACCTCTACCGGGTTTTTCAGTTCAGGGAGGGGCCACGCCTGTTCATTCTCAACGGCGATCTGGATCGGCACGTCCATCTGAAACCGACGGATTACCGGGCGAGTTTCCGCAGTATCGTCGATTAGCTGGATGCCGGGGTCAGCGCCACTTCACTCCCGTTCAGCCCGGCCATCGATTGCCGTATCTCATGCGGCGCAGGTCGCTTTCGGTGTCGCCCATGAGAAGAGCCCCTGCTTGACGCCGCTCACACCATCGTCGCTGCCGTGGTGCCGAGCGGCAGGCTCAGGCGGAAGCAGATGGGCGCCCGCTCGCCGCGGCTTTCCAGGTAAAGGTTGCCGCCATGCAGCTCGGCGATCCGTTTCGCCAGGTGCAGGCCCAGCCCGGCGCCCGGGCTGTGTTGTGCCTGGCTGCCGCGGAAGTATTTCTGGAACAGCAGCCTGGACTGGTCTTCCGGAATTGCCGGCCCTTCGTTGTGGATGCGGATATCGAGCGAGCCGTCGCCTTCGCTCAGCTCCAGCCGGATGACGCTGTGTGGCGGCGCGTGACGATCGGCGTTGGCGAGCAGGTTGCGCAGGGCGATCTTCAGCAGGCCGCCATCGCAGCGGATGGCGGTTCGGGTACTGAGGTTGTCGATGGCGACGCGTCCGGCTGGCAGATCCGCAGTGCTTCTTTCCAGGAGCAGCGGGAGCGGGTGGTCGGTGTCGCACTGAACGGCCGTGGCGCCCTCCATGCGGTCGTTGCTCAGGTAATGGTCGACAAGGGTCAGCAGGCGCGATGACGCTTCGCGGATGTTCTGGCAGCGTTTCTCGTTGCGTTCGGGCGGTGCGGACAGGTTGCGGGAAATCTGCTGGGCTGACGTGGAGATGATGGCCAGGGGGTGCGAAATTCGTGCGAAACCATGGCCACGAAGTCGCGCTGTTCTTCTCGCGTGCGCTGTTCCTGGTACAGCGTTTCGCGGAGCTCGCCTTCCAGCAGCGTGCGCCGGCTGATTTCTTCGCGCAGTTCCCGGGTGCGCTCGATGATCTGCTGTTCCAGGTTGGTGTTGTGTTCCTGCAGCAGCAGTTTGAAGTCGAGCTGAGCGCGGCGCTTGTCTTCTTCGAGCGTGCGGTAGTGATGGATGATGCGCATGCTCATCAGCGCCATGTGCAGCAGGGTGCCGATGGCCACGGCATTGTCGGTTATGAAGGTGGTGGGGATCACGCCCAGGTTGCGCAGGAAGCTGATGATGACGCCCGCATAATAGATGCCGAACACCAGCAGGAAGACGCGTGCGGACTTCTGCCCCTTGAACAGCAGCCACAGCGCCATGCCGATGAGCAGGGCGATGTTCAGCAGCGAGACGACCTGAACCAGCGGGGCGCCGATCTGGTAATGACCGAGCAGGATGGCGCTTGCCGCCAGTGCACCAACCAGCAGGCAGAGGCCGGTAAGGATGCGCCGCAGGCCTGCGTACTCGGTAACCCGTAGCTGGCGTTGGGCAAAGATGAAACCGATCGGCAGGCTGGCAGCCATGATGCAGCCCAGCATGCGGTCGCTCCAGGCTACCGGCAGGCCGGTGGCTTGCTGAATCAGCCCGGTGCTGAAGCTCTCGATCAGAAAGCAGCACGTCACGTAGATCAGGTACCAGCCGCTTTCCGGGGCGTCGGTCATGCGCCAGAACAGGCTGTGAAACACGATCAGCGCCAGGTAGATGCCAAAGTACAGGCCCAGGCCGAGGTATTCGCTGCGTGCCCGTTGGTGGAACTGCTCTGCCGGCATCAGGCGTGCGCTGACGGACATCGCGTTCTTGGTCTTCATGCGCAACAGCAGGGTATGGGCCTGGCCGTTTTCCAGGTCGATGGGGAAGGACGCGGTGCGGTAGTTCACCGGCCACGACGTTCGATCCAGTGCTTCGCCGCTGCGCAACTCCCGTATCGCGCCATCCTGACCGAAGTCATACAGCGTCACCTCGTCGAGCAGCGCATTGCTCAGGGTCAGCATCCATGCCGTTGGCGCAGCCTGTTCAGCCTGTACCTGCAATTTCAGCCAGATGACGTCATAGGTGAACCCGGCATTCAGGGGCCTGGCAGGCTGCTCCAGCCGCTCGATGCCATTGCGCTTGCCGCGTCCAGTTCGCCGGTGGGGTCGTTGAGCCGCTCCAGATAACCGTTGGTGCTGGTCGCCTGGGTCGTGAGCATCAGCGTGCTGGCCAGGGCGGGCCATGAATGCATCAGGCACAGCAACAGCAGGTATCGGGCGGCTCGGATCATGGACGGGGTCTGCAAGGCCTGACGAAACCGCAATTCTAACCGGCGTCAGCGCTCTGTTGATGGAGCATTGAGGTTTGCTCGGTTGGCTCTGGCGGCGCAAGGGGTATCATGCACGGGACTTTGCCCGGGGTGCTGTAGCCAGCCCCGGTTGCCGATGAGAGCGTACAGGTGAAACGAGCTTTACATTCTGAAAGTGCTGCCGTGTCTGAGTCGTCGCAATTGCGGTTATTGGTGGTGGAATCGGTGGCGGGCGCGCTCCTGAGCCATTGCCCGCGCCTGCACGAGCAGGTCTCGTGCCTTCAGTTCAGCACCGCCGAGGGGCTGTCGGAAATCGACGTCGCGCTGCTCGCTCCCCATATCGTGCTGCTCGAAGTTGGCGAACAGGCGGAGGGCGAGCTGGATCTGCTTGCGCGCATGCATCGGCTTTGGCCAGGCGTGGGGCTCATTCTGGCCTGTGAACCCGAGCAGGTGAGGCGGCGTTTGCAGGGCTATGCACATGGGGCCGATTACTGTCTGGTCAAGCCTCTGCTGGAAATCGAGCTCGTTTCGGTCATCGATGCTTTGGCCCGGCGCCTGAGCATGCAGGTCGCCCCGGCGAGTGATTGCTGGGTCATCGACTCGCAGCGGCAGATGCTCGGGTTGCCCGACGGCCGCTTTCTGGAGCTGAGCCGCAACGAATATCTGGTGCTGCAATGCCTGCAACGTGCGCCGGATCAGACGGCCAGCCGGCAGTCGATTGCCGAGGGCCTCGGGGTCAACTACATGACCTACGACGAGCGGCGTCTGGAGGCCATCGTCAGCCGCCTGCGGCGCAAGATCTCGACCTTCGCCGGCCGGGAGGCGCCGATCCGCGCTTTGCGCAACAAGGGGTATCTGTTCACCGGCAACCTGCTGGCGCACCAGCGCGCGCAGGGCAGGGCCTAGGCGCGGATCTGCGCAGGTTCGTAGAAGCAGTAGCCGCTGTTGCGCAGCGTCTTCAGGGGCAATTCGAGCCCCGTGGCCTGCTCCACATTGCGCCGCAGACGGAGGATTTGCGTATCCAGACGACGCTGGTCATAGGTCAGGTAGTCCTCGTCGAGCGCCTTGACGATTTCCCGTCGTGAAACGGTGTTGCCGGCGTTGCGCATCAGGCAATGCAGCACCAGCGAGTCCTGATGGGACAGTCGCAATCCCTGGCGGTTGGGGGCCTTGAGTTCTCGCGGCCCCATGTCCAGTTGCCAGGGTGAGGACTGCCGCTCCAGGCCGAGCCGGCGGCGCAAGGCGTCGAGCACCGCAGCCAGCTCTTCCAGGTCGCAGCCCTTGGACAGGTAGTGGTCGACACCCTGACGAAAGCCGGTGACGCGGTTGTCGGGTGTGCCGCGTGCGGTGAAGGCGACGATGCCGAGTGTGCTGCCGCTGCTGCGCAGGTCGCGAATCAGATCCAGGCCATCGCCATCCGGCAGGCCCAGGTCTATCACCGCCAGGTGGTGACGACGCTCGTCGAAGGCTTCGGTGAAGGTGGCGAGGCTTTCAACGGCGGTCACGCGGTAACCGGAGTCGTCGAGAAATTCGGCCAGTTCCTGGGCGAGAACGGGTTCGTCTTCGAGCAGGATGAGATCGATCATGGGCAGTCGGGCAAGGAAAGATATGTCCAGAAGCAGGTTCGCCGGCCTCTTTCAACGAGGTCGTTTTTGTGGAAGTCTAGCCAAGCCTGCCCGGCTCTCGAAAGGCGCCAGCGGCAATCACCTGAGAAATGTCAGGTTTTGTCAGTTTCGCAAGGTGGCACAACGCTAGTATTGGTGGGCCGGTGCGACTCCCGGCATGACGATGACCATGACGGGTGTGCCCCATGCTTTCAAGAATAAAACCTGCCTTCCAGGCCCGGCGAGAACTGCTCGCGGCCTGCGTACTGCTCTGCTCCGCGAATGCTTCGGCCGATCAGGGTTTTGCCGCCAATCTCGATCGTATCCTGCGTGAACACCAGCTCGTGCGGATGGTCGACGCCGATGTCGAGACCGCCCGTGAGCAGGTCAACGTCGAGAAGTCTGCCTATTACCCGAAACTGACCGTGAATGCGGGAGCAGGGCGCAGGAACACTCACCGTGAAGAGGGCACTGACGGGGATTACGACCCGATCAATGCCAGCGTTGGGCTCAACCAGCTGATCACCGACTTCGGTGCCACGTCTTCGCGCGTGCAGGCTGCCAAGGTCGTGCTGGTCAAGGAGGAGGCCGAGCGCGAACTGCAGGTGCAGAACCTCATCCTGGCCGCCATCGAGGCGCAGCTTCAGGTCATCCAGGCCGAGCGCACCCAGTCTTACGCGCGTCAGTCCGAGCAGAACATCAAGCAGCAGACCTCGCTGGAAAATGCACGCATGGAGGCTGGGCGCGGCTACGCCACCGACGTGCTGCAGGCGAAGTCGCAACTGGCCGGCGCCGAAGCTCGTCGGGTCATGGCCGACAGCCGCATGCGCGAGGCGCTGAACCGTTACCGGGTGATCTTCGGCGAGTCCGCGATCATGCCCGATACCCTGGAGGCGCTGGCCATTCCCAGCGATCGCCTGCCGGCTTCGGAGGCTGCCATCGTCGAGAGCGTGCGTCAGCAGAACCCCGATCTGCTCGCGGCGATCAAGCGCGCCGAGGTCACCCTCGCCGAGCGCGATGCCGCACGTAACAGGGAGCTCATGCCGCGCCTGTCGCTGCGCCTGAGCCAGGAGCACTACGAGGATTACGACGACACCCCGGGCTTTCGCAACGACACCAAGGCCATGGTCAACTTCGACTGGCAGTTCGACCTCGGCCTGCGCGCCAACTACGTGACCCGCGCCGCCGACCAGGCTGTCGCCAGTGCCCGGGAGAAGGCCGACTACGTGCGTATTCAGGCCATGGAGGAAGCGCGCAATGCCTGGGTTTCCTGGGAAACCTCGCGTGAGCGTGCCGACCACCTGCGCAATCAGGTGCGCATCGCCGAGAGCTTCCTCGAACTGGCGCGCAAGGAGCGGGAGATGGGGCGTCGCTCGCTGCTCGACATCCTCAATGGCGAAGTCGGCCTGATCAACGCGCAGAGCGATGCCACTGCTGCCGGCATCGACGAGATCATCGCCGCCTACCGTCTGCTGCGTGCAACCGGACAGTTGAGCCCGGGGATTTTCCGTCAGCCGGGGATCATCGTCCCGGCGTCGCGAGTGCTGCCCGTCGCTTCTCTGGAAGTGGGCCAGCCCAGCGCCAACTGAGTCTTGAGTCATCGCAATCGCATCGACACGCACGCACCTGTTCCAGGTGCGTTCGCGCTTCCAAAAGACAGGCTGTAAACAGCAGGAGTAGCCTCAATGGCTGAATTGACGAGTGGACAGATCGATACCCTGGTTCGTGCCGTACAGGTGGTCACGGATTTCCTGAATGGGCGCGCACCCGACGGGATCGACTCGCTCGAGCAGGCCCTGGCCGTCATGAGCCAGATGCTCCGCACTGCCGGCATCCCCGCGCAGTTGGCCGAGAGCCTGCGTCAGTCCATTGCCGAGCAGGCGCAAGCCGCTCAGTCGCAGCCGCAGGCGGTCGAGGCGTTTGTCTGGGTGCAGAGCTGGCTGGCGAGCGCCGATGTCGAGGTTCAGAGACTCGAAGAAGGCAGCGCGAACGCGCCTCTCGATCCGCTCGCGCCCATGGTTGAACCCGCTCCGTCGATCTCGGCGCCGGCTCCGTTCGACAGCACGCATCGCCCGGAAATCACTGGTCTGCTGGGGCAGGACATCGATCGCAGCGACATGGCCATGCAACCCGAGCGTACCCAACTGACCGGTGATCTCACCGGCAGCGGCGTACTGCCACCTGGTGTGCCGCCGGAGTTGGCCATGCTCAACCTCGATGGCTTCGGCTCCGGCCTGCTCGGTGGTGTCACCACGGGCATCGGGCCGGGCGGTGCAGCGCAGGGGACGGGCGGCGTGGCGGGTGGCGGCCTCGGTGTGTTCCCCAACTTCCGTGATGACAGTGGCATCGGCAGCAGCCTGTCTGCCGGAACCGACCCCGGCCTGCCGCCGGACACCTCGGCTAACGAGACATCGCCACCCACTGGCAGCAGCCAGTCGGCCTCGGTTCTCTCCATTCGTGGTGGTGGCGACGTGGTCGAAGGCGATAGCGGCGATACCATGGTGCTGGTGTTCACCGTGAGTCGTACCTCCGCAACCGGCGCTGCCCAGGTGCAGTGGACGCTCAGTGGTCTGGATTCGGCCCTGTTCGGTGGCTCGCTGCCCAGCGGCGCGCTGGTTTTCGCCGATGGCCAGACCGAGCAGCAGATTCGCATCGAAGTGCCCGGCGACTATCTGGCGCAGGGTGACCGCAGCGCCGTGGTGTCGCTGAGTGGCCCGAGTGCCGGCAGTCAGCTCGGTCAGTCCAGCGCCGTGGTACAGATTCTCGACAACGACGCCAGCGTCGGCATTCAGGCGACGCGCCTGCAGGTACTGGAAGGCGACGAAGGCGAGCAGCAACTGCTGACCTTCGTGGTCACTCGCAGCAACGGTCGCGCCGAGGCGACCATCGACTGGGCAGCCAGCGGCCTGGACGAAGCCGACATTGGCGGCCCGCTGCCGTCCGGTACCCTGACCTTCGGCATTGGCGAGGTGAGCAAGACCATCAGCATTCCGCTGCTCGGCGATCGCGTGGTCGAGCCCAACGAGGTGTTGCAGGTCAGCCTGAGCAACCCCAGCAGCAACCTGACCATCGTCACCGCCGATGCCACCACCACGGTGCTCAACGACGACGGCCTGGTGTCCATCCGTGCCAACCAGTCGCAGGTCGTCGAAGGCGACACCGGCACGACCACCACCATCAGCTTCACCGTCACCCGTACCGACTCGCTGAGCAGCGGCTCGGTGCGCTGGTCGGTCAGCGGCGTCGATGCCGAAGACCTCATCGAGGGCATCGATGGCGGCTTCCTGCATTTCGCGGCGGGAGAGACCAGCCGCGACATCGTGCTCACCGTGCGCGGCGACCGCGAGGTCGAGGACGACAAGACCCTGACCGTCAGCCTGCAAAGCGAGCAGAGCAACCTGCGCGTTTCCGGTGGCAGTGCGAGCACCGTGATCCTCAACGACGACACCGGCGTCAGCCTGCGTGGCGTGACCATGGACGTGATGGAAGGTGGCCAGGGTCAGCAGACCGCGATCACCTTCATGGTGACCCGCTCCGAGCTGCTCGATCAGAGCCTCGCCATCGACTGGCGCTTCGTGCGGGTCGGCAGTCATGCCGCCGACGCCAACGATTTCGTCGCCGGTCAGAACATCCTCAACCTGGCCGATGGCATGCCCAGCGGCAGCGTCACCTTTGCCCCCAACGAGACGCAGAAGCTGGTCACCGTGTGGGTCAAGGGCGACAACCTGGCGGAAATGGACGAGACCTTCGGCATCGTCCTGCACAACCCGCCGGCCGGCGTGCAGATCATCAACGGCGAAGCCTACGGCACCATCCGCACCGACGAATCGGTGTACAGCATCGAGGCCGTCACGCCATCTACCGTCGAGGGTAACGGCACCGGCGGCGTGCAGGCCTTCATCGTCACCCGTACCGGCAACATCAGCAGCGCGGGGCAGATCGGCTACCAGATCGCCGGCTACGGCGAACTGCCGGCCGACGTCAACGACTTCGCCAGCGATCAGCCCATGAGCGGCACCGTGCAGTTCGCTGCCGGTGAAAGCAGCAAGGTCATCTACGTGCGCCTCAACGGTGATACCCAGATCGAGGGCACCGAGAGCTACACCGTGTCGCTGCAGGCGCAGGATGCCAACAGCCAGATCGACGTCGGCGCGGCGCTGGCCAGCATCGATTCGGACGACCAGGCGGTGTCCATCGTCGCGCGCAACGCGAATGTGCGTGAAGGCACCACCGGCACCACGCCGTTGGAGTTCGTGGTGACCCGTACCGGCGAGCTGTCGTTGTCCGGCACGGTGCAATGGCACGTGCAGGGCTTCGGCAACAACCCGGTGGACGCGGCCGACTTTGGCGGTACCTTGCCGTCCGGTACCGTCGAGTTCGCCCCAGGGCAGAGCAGTGCGGTGATTCGCTTCAGCGCGACCCCGGACAGTCACTACGAGCCCACCGAAGGCTTGCAGGTCGTCATCAGCAGCACCACGCCGGGCATGACCATCATTCAGGATCGTGCCAACGGCAGCCTGATCAACGATGACGCACGCCTGAGCCTCGATGGCAGCGGCCTGGTCGCTGCCGAAGGCAACAGCGACACGCCGCGTTCGCTGAACTTCACCGTGCAGCGTCAGGGCGACCTGACCCAGAGCGTCAGCGTCGACTGGCGCCTGGTGTTCGGCAACGATGCCAACTCCGCCAATGCCGCCGACTTCCTTGCCGGTACCGCTTTCAGCGGTACCCTCGAATTCGGTCGTGGCGTGCAGAGCCTGGTGGTGACGCTGCCGCTGTCGCCGGACAACCTGGTGGAACTGGATGAAACCTTCCAGGTGGTGCTGAGCAACCCCAGCCCGGGTGCGGAAATTTCCGTCGGTTCGGCCAACGGCCTGATCCGCAACGATGACGTGGTGTTCAACCTGCTGTCTCAGGCCGATAGCCTGGAAGGCAGCGGCAGCAGCCATGAACTGCGCTACGTGGTCGAGCGCAGCGGCGACCTGAGCGGCAGCGACACCATCACCTGGAGCCTCGCACCCGGCGCCATCAACGGTGTGGATGGCAGCGACTTCGTCGGTGGCGTGCTGCCCAGCGGCACCCTGGTGTTCGCCGCTGGCGTCGATCGCATGGAAATCGTTCTGCACATCGCCACCGATTCGCAACTGGAGTCCGACGAGAGCTTCGTGCTCAGCCTCGGTGCACCGAACCCCGGTGCCACCGTGGGCAACGGCAGTATCAATGGCCTGTTGCTCAACGATGACCAGCAGTTCGCCATCCAGGCGCAGACCACCAGCGTCGCCGAAGGCGGCGACGGCCAGGTGGCCCAGCTGAATTTCCTGGTCAGCCGCACCGGCTACCTCGGCGGTATCGGCAGCGTGGCCTGGCGTGTGGTGGGCGAGGGCGGCAACCCGGTGGACGGGGCCGATTTCGTCGGCGGCGTGCTGCCGTCCGGCACGCTCGACTTCACCAGTGGCCAGACCAGCCAGACGATCACCCTGCAAGTGGCCGGCGATTACCGTCTGGAGGCCAGCGAAGGTCTGCGCGTCGAACTCTACGACCCTTCCACCGGCGCCAGCCTGGGTAACGCCTCGGCCTCGGCGACCATCAGCAACGACGACACCGGTCTGGCCATCGCCACCACTGGCAGTGGCCTGGCAGAAGGCGACAGTGGCAGCGTCATCCATGAATTTACCGTGACCCGCTCCGGCATCACCACGGGCACCACCAGCGTCGACTGGAGCCTGTCCGGTGACGTGGATGCGGCGGATTTCGTCGGTGGCGTGCTGCCGTCCGGCACCCTGATCTTCGCCCCGGGCGAGACCAGCAAGGTCATTCAGGTTGCGGTGCGTGGCGATCGCGATGTGGAGGGCGACGAGTCCTTCACCGTCACCCTGGGCAATGCCAGTGGCCATGCCGACATCCTGGTCGGCGAGGCTCAGGGCAGTATCGTTTCCGATGACATCGGCATCAGTATCCAGGCCGAGCAAGCCGCCGTGGACGAAGGCGCGACCGGCGAAACCCAGGTGCTGCGTTTTACCGTGACCCGCAGCGGCGATCTGTCCGGCCCGGTCAGCGTGACCTGGGCTGCCAGTGGCCTTCAGGCCGAGGATTTCGCCGTCGGCACCGCACTCAACGGCCTGGTGGAGTTCGCCGCCGGCGAGACCAGCAAGGTGATCGAACTGACTCTGCTCGGCGATGCGGTGCTGGAAAGTGACGAGACTCTCACGCTGACTCTGGGCAATCCGCTTTCGAACCCGGCCCATGCCCAGACCCAACTGCTCACCGACAGTGCCAGCACTCTGGTGCGCAATGACGACGTCGGTCTGTCCATCGTCGCCGACCAGGCCAGCGCCGCCGAGGGCGATGCCGGTCAGGAGCGCAGCTTCACCTTCACCGTGACCCGCAGCGGCGACCTGCGCGCCACCAGTGTCGACTGGAAAGTGGCGGTCGGGCAGGGCGTCGATGCCGCCAGTCTGGCCGACTTCGTGGCCGGCCAGGACGTGCTCGGCGGCAATGCCGGCCTGCCGTCCGGTACCGTGGCGTTCGCCGAAGGCCAGAGCAGCGTGCAGATCACCGTGCGCGTAGCCGGTGACGGCCACATCGAACTGGACGAAACCTTCAGCGTCGAGTTGCAGGCCCGCGACGGCAACACCGAGCTGACGGTGGCCAGCGCCGAAAGCCGCATCGACAACGACGACATGGGCTTCTCCATTACCCCGCTGGCCGCCGACAAGGTCGAAGGCCACAGCGGTACCACCGCCTTCACCTTCACCGTGACCCGCGCCGGCGATCTGGGCTCGGCTGCCCTGGTGGACTGGTCGCTGTCCGGTATCGCCAATGCCGCCGACTTCGCTGCCAGCAGCGGTACCCTGAGCTTCGCCGCCGGCGAGGCGAGCTTGACCCTGACCATCCAGGTCAACGGCGACCTGCAGGTGGAGGCCGACGAAGCCTTCACCGTCACCCTGAGCAATGCTCGTCTGGAAGATGGCACGCCGCAGTCCGTGGTCGATGGCAGCGCCGATGGCGTGATCCGCAACGATGATCAGGGCTTCTCGGTGAATGCCGAGCAAGCCAGCATCAGCGAGGGCAACAGCGGCAGCAAGACGGTGGTCTACACCATCGTGCGCAGTGGCGACCTCAGTGGCAGTGCCACGGTCGACTACCAGATCACCGGCAGCAACGGTGGCGATGCAGCCGACACCATCGGCGGTCTGCCGACCGGTAGCCTGACCTTCGCCCCCGGCCAGTCCGAGCGCACGGTCAGTTTCACGTTGCGCGGCGACACCCGGGTGGAGGCCGACGAGTCCTTCACTCTGACCCTGAGCAACCCCAGCGCCGGTATCCTGATCAAGGCCAGCGACAGCACGCAGGTCACCAACGACGACACCAACTTCAGCATCAGCGCGCCGGCCGCGCAGAACGAAGGCGCAGCGGGCGATGTCGTCGAGTTCACCTTCACCGTCACCCGCAGCGGCGTGACCAGCGGTGCCGGCTCCGTGCAATGGCGCCTCGACTCGGCCAGTGGCGTCAATGCCAGCGACTTCCAGGGTAGCCAGGATGCCCTAGGCACCAACTCCGGGCTGCCCAGCGGCACGGTCAGCTTCGCTGCCGGCCAGACCAGCCAGACCATCACCATTCGCGTGCGTGGCGACAACACCGTGGAGAGCAGCGAGTCCTTGCAGGTCTCGTTGTTCAACCCGGTGGGCGGCACCATCGAAGCGGGCGAGGGTTCGGCCAGCACGCAGATTCTCAATGACGATGCCAGTTTCAGCATTGCCGCCAATGCCACCACCCAGGCCGAAGGCAACACCGGCGAGCGCGATGTGGTGTTCACCGTCACCCGCAGCGGTTCCCTGAGCGGTGCGCGTGACATGACCTGGACGCTGTCCGGCGGCCTGAACGCCAGCGACCTGGCCGTCGGCCAGGCCACCAGCGGTACGCTCAACTTCGCCGATGGGCAGGACACCGCCACCGTGACCATCCGTGTGCGCGGCGACTCCACGGTCGAAGGCGACGAGGCCGTCATCGTGACGCTCTCCAACCCTTCGGCGAACGCCAGCATCGGCACGGCCAGCGCTACCACCACCCTGACCAACGATGATGCGTCGCTGAGCATCAGTGCGCTGTCGGCGGACAAGGGCGAGGGCAACAGCGGCTACGTCGAGTTCACCTTCACCGTGACCCGCGCCGGCTACACCAGTCAGGTCAGCACGGTGGACTGGCGGGTCGACCCCAGCGTCGCCAACGCAGTGAACGGCGCCGACTTCTTCGCGACCCAGGCCGCTGGCGTGGCGCGCGATGGCGATGGAATCCCCTACGGCACCGTCACCTTCGCAGCAGGGGAAACCAGCAAGACCATTACCCTGCGCGTGGCCGGCGACAGTCAACTGGAGAGCAACGAAACGTTGCGCGTGCTGCTGGAAAATGCCTCGCCAGGCAACGAAATCGCCACGGCCAGTGCCGATGGCGTGGTGCGTAATGACGATGCCGAACTGAGCATCACCGGCACCCTGACACGCAGCGAGGGCGACGCCGGCCATGGTACCGGCGCCTTCTTCGAGTACACCGTCACCCGTACCGGCAACCTGAACCAGACCAGCACGGTCGACTGGGCCGTGCAGCATGTCGATACCAACATTCTCGACTTCACCAGCGGCTCGGCGCACGTCAACCCGTCCGGTACCCTGACGTTCCTGGCGAACGAGACCACCAAGACCTTCCGCGTCTACGCCCATGGCGACACCGGCGTGGGCAGCGTCGAAGGCAACGAGCGCTTCAACGTGGTGCTGAGCAACCCCAGCGGCGGTACCTCGGTCGGCAGCAGCGGCAGCGTGCAGAGCACCATCACCAATGACGACACCCTGGTCACCATCGAGTGGGCGCAGGCGCGTCAGGCCGAGAAGATAGACGGCGAGAACACCACCTACACCATTACCCTGACCCGCAGTGGCGATACCGCCAAGGCTTCCAGCCTGAACTGGAGCCTGAGTGGCCAGGATGTCTACGATTACACCAACGGACGCTGGGAGTATTCGGCCGACGGTGCGGACTTCGTGGGCGGCACCCTGCCATCGGGTACGGTCAGCTTCGCCAGCGGCGAGACCAGCAAGACCGTGACCATCACCGTGCGTGGCGACAACGTCGTCGAGGACGACCAGTGGTTCAAGGTGCAGTTCAACAACGTCAGCGGCATCGACGAGCTGCGCGCCCCGCAGACCGGTAGCCAGAGCATCTACACCTCCGATACGACACTGCAGAACGGCACCAGCGCGACCACCGTCCACCTGTTCGGCGAGATCCAGCGTGACGAGGCCGAGTTCTACATTCAGGACACGCCCACTACCGGGCGCAATCGCTTCGAGGGCGATACCGTCGCCGATGGCGGCAGTGCTGCCGACGGTTACATCGAGCACACCTTCGCCGTCTATCGCACCATTTCCACGGCAGGCCCGGCCTGGGTCGACTGGGCGGTGCAGACCAGTGTCGGCAGCTACGCGGCGATCAGCGCCGACGATTTCTGGAATGACACCATTCCGTCCGGCCGACTGGAGTTCGCCGATGGCGAATCGGTGAAATACGTCACCATCCGTACCAGGGTGGACGACCTCGGCGAGTATGACGAGGCTTTCCGTCTCTACCTGAACCAGGCCAGCCCGGGCAGCAGTATCCAGGCCGGTTCCACGGCCAGCCCGCCTGGTGGTGCCATCAATAACCACGTGGTGCTGCAGAACGACGACACTCGCTTCGATGTCAGCGGCGAGCGTATTGGCGAGGGTGACGAACTGGTCTTCACCATCACCCGCGCCGGCGACCAGCGTGGCAGCGATTCGGTGGATTGGCAGATCGTCCTGGGCGGTGCGGAGGCCGGCAACGAGTCCAACAACGTTCGCAACGACTGGTACAAGCTCGACCCGGCCGATCTGGACATGGACACGATCCTGGCCAACAACCCCGGCCTGTCCTGGAATGCGGCCACACGCACGCTGAGCGGAAGTTTCACCTTCCTCGATGGCGAGCTGACCAAGACCGTCACCCTCTACACCATCAACGATTCACTGACCGAGACCTGGCGTGAAGAAGTGAAGATGGTGCTGAGCAATCCGCAGAACCTCGATGGCGACATCGAGACGCCGACGGTCGGTTACAACCAGGATGGCTGGGTGCTGAACGACGAGCCGGCGGCGCTGCTTGCCGTGACCAGCAGCACCAGCGAAGTGTTCGAAGGCAACAGCGGCAGCACCAGCGTCACCTTCACCATTACCCGTACCGCACAGCCAGGCGGCAGCGTGGACTACGCCAGCAGCGTGGCCTGGCAGATCGTCGGCAACAATATCAACTGGGGTGGCAATGGCGGGGCGCAGGTCAGCAACTATGGTGGTAATGCCGCTGCGGTGACTTCGCCATACTCCAACACGACCTACGGTGTGGTGAACTTCGCGGCGGGTGAGACCAGCAAGCAGGTCACGGTGACCTTCCCGGGTGATACCGTGATCGAGCCGGACACCCTGCTGAACTTCTCGCTGATTTCGCCGAGCGATGCCTACAACCATCCGTTCATCAGTTCGCAATACCGTGACGAGTACGGCCCGACCGGCCTCGACCCGGCGCAGAGCAGTGCCAGCACCACGCTGAAGAACGACGATATCCGTCTGTGGGTCGGCTATTTCGGCAATACCGATCCGGTGGCCAGCGGCTATGAGGGGCAGCCGCTCAACTTCACCATCGTGCGCAACGGACGCATGGATAACGAGCTGACCATCAGCTACACCCTGACCAACGGAGGCACGACCAACGCCGACTTCATCAGCCTGAGTGGCACCTTCACCCTGCCTGCCGGGCTGAGCAGCTACAACGTCTCGCTGGCCGACCTGCTCAAGGCTGACGGCATCATCGAGAACACCGAAGGTTTCACCCTGCGCCTCAATGCGCCGGCCGACAGCACCGGTTCCACCGTTCGTTTCGGCAGCGATGCCTGGACGGCGAGCAGCTCCACCAGCATGAACGTCACCGGTACCCTGCTGGAAAGCGATACGCGCTACACCGCGACACCGACCGTCGCGACTCAGAGCGAGGCCGACGTCGGCCAGACCACCACCTATTCGCTGACGGTCAACCGCACCGGCTACACCGGCTTCGGCTCGGTGAAATGGCGTGTCGAAGGTGTGGGAGCGAATCCGGCCGATGGCGCGGATTTCTCCGGTGGTGTCCTGCCCAGCGGTACGCTGACCTTCGCCGATGGCGTGATGACCGGCAACATCAACATCGTCGTGCGCGGCGATGGCCAGGTCGAGAACAACGAAGGTTTCCGCGTGGTGTTCTACGAGGAAACGCTCAACAGCGCCGGCATCGTCAACCGCACGGTAACCGGCCAGAACAGCCCCGACCTGACCATCGTCAACGATGACACCGGCATCAGCATCGCCGATGCCTCGATCACCGAGACCGATGCCAACCAGACGCTGACCTTCACCGTCACCCGCTCCGGTGTGACCACCGGCAGCTCGTCGATGACCTGGTCGTTGCTGCATGACACCACCAATGCTGCCGACTTCAGCGGTGCCACCAGTGGCAGCCTGACTTTCGCCGCGGGCGAGACGAGCAAGACCATCAGCGTCACCGTGGTTGGCGATGTCACTCCGGAGCAGGTGGAGCAGTTCCGCATCGTGCTGGGCAACCTCAGCAGCGATATCAGCGACCCGATCCGCACCTCTGCCACCGGCACCATCCGCAACGACGATGCGAGCTTCTCCATCGCCCCGTTGCAGGGACCAGCAACGAAGGCCAGGCGCAGACCTTCGTCATCACCCGCAGCCACAGCACCGAGCAGAACCAGACCATCAACTGGCAGGTGCTGTTCAACGGTACGGCCAACAACGCCGACCTGAGTGATCCGCTGTCCGGTTCGGTGACCTTCGCACCGGGTGAGCTGACCAAGACCATCAGCGTGCAGTCCAGTCAGGACGCCGTGGCCGAGGCCGACGAAACCTACAGCGTGCAGATCACCCTGGGGGCGGGTACCGCAGGCGATACCATTACCCAGGCCACGGCCGAAGGCACCATTGTCAACGACGATGCGGCCTTCAACATCGTCGCCGATCAGGCCGAACAGGCCGAGGGACACAGCGGCACCACCGCTTTCACCTTCACCGTGCAGCGCAGCGGCGATACCAGCGGCAGTGCCAGCGTCAACTGGCGTCTGGGCTCCCTGCAGGCGGGGCTGGCCGATTTCGCCAGCGCCGACCTGCTCGGCGACAATGGCGGGCTGCCCAGTGGCAGCCTGGTATTCGCCGACGGTGAGTCGAGCAAGACCATCACCGTGCTGGTCAATGGCGATACCCTGGTGGAGGACGACGAAGCCTTCCAGATCGTGCTGGGCAATCCGGTCGGCGCGCAGATCCAGACGGGCAGCGCCAGCAGCACCATCGTCAACGACGATGCCAGCATCAGCATCACTGCCACCGATGCCAGCAAGGCCGAAGGCAACAGCGGCACCACTGCCTTTACCTTCACCATCACCCGCAGTGGCTCGCTTGATCAGCCGAAGACCGTCGATTGGACGGTGGTCGGCAGGGGCGCGCATCCGGTCGATGGCAACGATTTCCCCTTCGGCGTGTTGCCTTCAGGCTCCCTGGTGCTGCCGGCCGGTCAGGCCAGTGTCACCCTGACCATCAACGTGCGTGGCGATGTCCTGGCCGAGCACGACGAAGGCTTCAGCGTCGTGCTGAGCAACCCGTCCAGCGGCCTGGTGATCGATCAGGCCAGCGCCGACGGCCTGATCGTCGCCGACGATGTGGTGATCGACGTGACCGCGCCGGCGGCCCAGGCCGAGGGCGATGACGGTCAGACCACCTGGTTCGACTTCGTGCTCACCCGTAGCGGCAAGCTGTCCGGCACCGAGACCATCAACTGGAGCGTGGCCGGCATCGGCGCCAACCCGGCGTCGGCCGATGACTTCCTGCAGACCAGTGGCAGCGTCACCTTCGCCGCCGGCCAGGAACAACTGATCATTCGCGTGCCGGTGCGTGGCGACTACAGCGGCGAGAGCAACGAGGACTTCCGCCTGAGCCTGAGCAGCTCCGATGGCGTGGTCTTCACCCAGGCCACGGCCGACGCCACCATCGTCAACGACGATGTTGCGTTGAGCATCGTGGCTACCGACGCTCGCCATGTCGAAGGCCACGACGGCGTGCAGACCGTCTACACCTTTACCGTCAGCCGCAGCGGCAACCTCGATCTGGCCACCAGCGTGGACTGGAGCCTGCAAGGGCTGGCCGACGCGGCCGACTTCCTCGGCGGCATACTGCCCAGCGGTACGCTGAATTTCGCCTCGGGCGATGCCAGCAGCCAGACCATCAGCATCACCGTGATCGGCGATCGTCTGGTCGAGCCCGACGAAAACTTCCAGGTGGTGCTCGCCAATGCCTCGGCCGGCTCCGACATCAAGGTCGGCAGCGCCACCGGCACCATCGTCAGCGACGACGTGCATTGGGATCTCGCGGTGGTCACCACCCCCGTGGAGGGCGACAGCGGGGCTACCGGTTACCAGTTCCTGGTCACCCGCACCGGCAGCGGCCTGGCCACCAGCCTGGCCTGGAGCGTGGCCGGCAGCGGTCTCAACCCGGCCTCGGCGGACGACTTCGTCGGTGGCCTGCTGCCGTTCGGCGAGCTGACCTTCGCCGAGGGCCAGATGAGTCAGACCATCACTGTCTGGGTGGCCGGCGACAGCCAGCTGGAGCCCGACGAAGGCTTCAGCCTCAGCCTGCAGGCGCCCGCCGACAGCCTCAGCCACAGCTTCGCCAACCAGCAGGTGGACGCCGTTATCCGCAACGATGACGACGTGTTCGCCATCACCCCGCGAGCCGCCGATGCCAGTGAAGGCACCGCGCTGACCTTCACCGTGACGCGCACCGGCAGCACCGAGGGTAGCTCCACGGTCAACTGGCGCATCAATCATGGCGACACCGACGCCAGCGATTTCATTGCCACCAGCGGCACCTTGACCTTCGCCGACGGGCAGAGCGAGATGGTGTTGAGCATCCCGGTGCGCAGCGACCGCGACGTGGAGCTGGACGAGCAATTCAGCGTCGAGCTGTACCAGCCGGGTGCCGGCAGCACCATCGATGCGAGCGCCGGCAGCGCAGCCGGAGTGATTCGCAACGAGGATATCGACCTGACCCTGGCCAGCGTCGTGGCACAGGTTCACGAGGGTGACAACGGTACACCGGGGCGCCTGCACTTCACCGTCACCCGCAGCGGCGATACCCGTGGCGAGACTTCGGTCGACTG
The DNA here is from genome assembly GCA_045291465.1 of Ectopseudomonas oleovorans. GTDB lineage: Bacteria > Pseudomonadota > Gammaproteobacteria > Pseudomonadales > Pseudomonadaceae > Aquipseudomonas > Aquipseudomonas oleovorans_B. The sequence continues at coordinate 2,817,084 of CP152345.1, forward strand.
GCAGGTGCACGCCGGCTCGGCCAGCGCAGCCGACTTCCCGGGCGGCGTGCTGCCGTCCGGTTCCGTGGTGTTCGCCGCTGGCGAAACCCACAAGGACATCTACATCGATGTGCTCGGCGACGGTTTCGACGAGGGCGACGAGCAGTTCACCCTGCACCTGTCCAACCCGACCGGCAACACCGATATCGTCGGCAACGACCAGGTCGGCACCATCGTCAATGACGACGACAGCCTGGCCCTGAGCGTGGTGACCCGCGAGCTGGTGGAAGGTGACAGCGGTCTGACCCTGTTCACCTTCCGCATCGACCGTACCGGCAGCAGCGTCGGTACCGCCAGCGTCGACTGGCGTGCCGCCGGCATCGGCCCGCATCCGTTGAGCGATGCCGAGTTCGAAGCGCTGAGCGGTACCGTGCACTTCGCCGACGGCGAGACCAGCAAGACCTTCACCGTCGCGGTACGCGGCGACGAGCTGGGCGAGGAGGACGAGAGTTTCGCCGTGCAGTTGGAGAACCCCAGCTACGGCTCCACCATCACCACCGGCCCGGTCAGCGCCGTGGTACTCAACGACGATCCGGTGCTGTGGATCAGCGCCGACGCCGCTACGGTGGTGGAGGGCAGCGATGGCCTGCAGACCCCGGTGACCTTCACCGTTACCCGGGGCGGTGACCTGTCCGGCCCGGCCAGCGTGCTCTGGGAGGTGGTGCCGTCGGGCGCCAACCCGGTCAATGCCGAGGACTTCGGCGGCATCTACGTCAGCGGCGTGGTCGCCTTCGGTGTCGGCGAAACCAGCAAGACCATCACCGTCTGGGTGGACGCCGACACCCTTGGCGAGCAGGACGAGACCTTCTCCGTGGTGCTCAGTGACGCCGAAGGCGCCACCATCCTCACCGGCGAGGCCAGTGTCACCATCCTCAACGATGACCGTGGCCTGAGCATCGCCGCCCTGGGCAGCGACAGCCAGCGCGAGGGCGACACGGGTGACGTGACCGAGTTCGTCTACCGCGTGGAGCGCGTCGGCGACAGCACCGGCAGCGTCAGCGTCGACTGGTCGCTGCGCGGCAGCGGCACCTATCCGGCCAACGCCGGCAGCTTCATCGGTGGTGTGCTGCCTTCCGGTTCGCTGGTGTTCGCCGATGGCGAAACCCACAAGGACATCGTCATCCGCGTGCAGGGCGACGACATCCTCGGCCCGAATCAGGGCTTCGAAGTGGTGCTCAGCGACCCGCAGGGCATCGAGCTGATCAACGACAGGGCCAGCGGCACCATCCTCAACGACGACAATCAGTTCGCCATCCGTGTGGTCGACAGCGTACTGGCCGAAGGCAACGGCGGTGCCACCACGGTGTTCCGCTTCACCGTCACCCGCAGTGGTGACACGGCATCGTCGGCCAGCATCGACTGGTCGGTGGCCGGCAGTGGCGCAGCCCCTGCCGATGGCGCCGACTTCGTCGGAGGGCGTGCTGCCCACCGGCACCCTGCATTTTGCCGCCGGCGAGACCAGCAAGGTGCTGGAGATCGCTGTCAACGGCGACGACCTGGGCGAGTCCGACGAACAGTTCACCGTACAGCTCTCCAGCAGTGGTGGCGGCAGCAGCGTCAACCCGCTGCAAGGCAGTGCGCGGGCTACCATCCAGAGCGACGACGTCGCCCTGACCGTGCTGGCGCTGGACAACAGTCGTCTGGAAGGTGCCCCGGGTACTACCACGCCGCTGACCTACCGCATCCTGCGGGCGGGGCCGGACGATGCTGCGCTGACCATCAGCTACAGCATCGTCGGCGCGGTGGACGCCGACGACTTCACCCTCCCGCTCACCGGCACCATCACCCTGGCCGCTGGCGTGTCGGAGATGATCTTCAGCCTGCCGATCCGTGGCGATTCGCTGCGCGAGGGTGACGAGTCGTTCAACCTGACCTTCACTCACCCGGCCATCGCCGGTGGTGCCACCACCCTCGGCGGTACCATCCGCGATGACGACCTGGGTCTGGCCATCAGCGGCCCAGACAGCCTGGTGGAGGGCGACAGCGGCATGCAGACGGTGACCTACCAGGTGACCCGCAACCCCACCTCCAGCGCCGAGACCTTCTACTGGAGCATCGCTCCGGGTGCGGGGCAGGGCGTGGACGGCGACGACTTCGGCGGCACTCTGCCGTCGGGCAGCGTCACCTTCGCCGCCGGCAGCACCACCGCCAGCTTCAGCTTCCAGATCAGTGGTGACCGTGCGGTTGAGGTCGATGAGCTGATGTCCATCGTGCTGCGCGCCACGGCCAACAGTCCTTATGTGCTGATCAGCAAGGACGTGGTGTTGCGCAATGACGACCAGGCCGGTGCCGGCGACGATCTGCTCACCGGTACTGCCGGCGCGGACAGCCTGTCCGGCCTGGGCGGCAACGACCGGCTGTTCGGCGGCGCCGGCAGCGATGTGCTCGATGGCGGGGATGGCGACGACCTGCTGGTCGGTGGCGCCGGTGCCGACGTACTGATCGGTGGGGCGGGGGCGGATCGCTTCCACTACACCTCACCGGCCGACGGCATGGACGCGATCCTCGACTTCCAGGCCGGTGTCGATCACCTGACCTTCGACCCGACGGCCTTCGGTGGCCTGAACGGCCTGACCTCGGTCTCGCAAGCCTTCACCGGCGACATCATGCAGACCCTGGCGCAACTGGCGGGGCAGGGCAATGCCGACGTTTACCGGGTCAGCTTCGCGCCGGGGCAGTTCCAGTTCGGCACGGGCAGCAACGGCCACCTGGACGAACTGGAGGCGGCGATCACAGGCAACGGGCAGCACAGTGGTGCGGCTTTCTTCCTGATCTCCAATGGCGACGTCACGCGTTTGTATTACGATGCCGACACCTCCAGCGGTACCGATGGCAGCGGCCTGGTGGCGCTCGCCGAGCTGGCCAACCAGCCCGACGCGCATAGCCTGCCGCAGGACATCATCCAGCCTTACACGGTGTAACCCGTTCCCCTGCGCGGCGACGCGCAGGGGGCTTTTCCGAGTGTCACGATGAACGAGTTTTTCCGCCGAATCGCCCTGCAACCCAGGCTGCGCCTGGAACTGTGGCTGTCCTCGCTGTTGATCAATCTGCTCGGTCTGGCCAGCTCGCTGTACAGCATCCATGTCCTCAACCGTTACCTGGCGCTGGGTGTCGATGCCACCCTGGTCACCCTGACCCTCGGCGCCGTCATGGCGGTGGGCTTCGAGGTACTGCTGCGCAATGCGCGTCTGCGCGTGGCGCAATGGTTGTGCGCACGGGCTGACGCGGAGCTGGGCGAGACCCTGTTCGAAGGCAGCGTGCGCGGGCAGTACGCCCTGGTGGAGCAACTGCCGCACACGGCGCGGCGGGAAATTCTCTCGGGGCAGAGCACGGTGCAGCAGTGCTTCGGTGCGCCCAACCTGGTGACCCTGCTGGATACACCGTTCGCCTTCGTGTTCGTCGTGGTGCTGGGCATGCTCAGCCCGTTCCTGGCCTGTATGACCCTGCTGGTGATGGCGGGCGTCGCGCTGGTATCGCTGCTCGCACAGCGCCGCCTGCGCGAGCCGATGGAGGCGCAGAGCCGCATCGCCCTGCAGATGGCCGGCTACCAGCACAATCTCACCGCCGGTGGTGAGATGGTGCGGGCGTTCTCCGCCGCCGATGCGCTGAAGGAAAAGTGGCGTGCCTGTGCCGACGATCAGGCCGAGCAGCGTGCGCAGCTCAACCGCCTGCAAAACACCATGCAGAACGCCAGCTACGCCGGCACCCTGATCCTCAGCATGGTGATCATGGGGCTGGGCGCGCGCGAGGTGCTGGCCGGCAACCTCGATGTCGGCTCGCTGATCGGTTGCAACATCCTCGCCAGCAGGGCCCTGGCGGCGCTGACCCGCGCGCTCGGCCTGGGCGAGCAGATCGGCCGTGGCCAGCGCGCGCTGGAGCTGGCGCGCCAGCTGTGCGCCATTCCCCGCGAACGCGCCGAGGGCGTGCGCCTGGGGCAGACCCGCGGCAGTCTGCGTTTCGAGGACATGGCCTTCGGCTACCCGAAGCAGGCGGTGCCGGTTCTCGAGCACTTCGAGCACTCGCTGGAAGCCGGCAAGGTGCTGGCCTTCACCGGTGCCAATGGCAGTGGCAAGACCACCCTGGCGCGCCTGCTGGTCGGGCTGCTGGAACCCAGCCGTGGTCACCTGCTGGTGGACGGCATGGATTTGCGTCAGGCCGACCCGCAGTGGTGGCGCCGCCAGGTCGCCTACCTGCCGCAGGAACCGCAGTTCTTCGACGGAACCCTGCGTGAAAATCTCTGCGTGCTGGCGCCTGAAACCCCTGATGCACGGGTGCTGGAATTGTGCCGCGAACTGGCGGTAGGGGCCTTCGTCGAGGGCGGCGCGGAAGGTCTGGGGTTGGTGGTGCGCAACGGTGGCGGCAGCATCCCCCTGGGTATCCGTCGGCGCCTGGCGCTGGTGCGCGCGGTGCTCGGCGGTGGTCAACTGGTGGTGCTGGACGATCCCACCGAAGGTGTCGACGCCGAAGGCTGCAAGGCCATCGCGGCCTTGCTCAGCCGCCTGGTACGCGAAGGGCGCACGCTGGTGGTGATGAGCAACGAAGCCTTCATCCTGGGCGCTGCCGACACGGTGATCGACCTCAATCACAAGCCGGTACCGCGTGTGTTGCGAGATGGCAAACCTGCACGCGAAGGAGTCCAGCATGGCTGAGCAAGGCATGCCGATGAATGACGCACCTGGCCGCCTTGGTCGCATCGCTGAGCGGATATTGGGTGCCTTCGAGAACCATCCGTTGCTGAGTCGCGTGGCCGGTTTGTTCCTGCCCGGCAAGACCGACCCGGCACTGCCAGGCGACGAACTGCTGGGCAGCCGCCTGACCATTCGCCTGCTGGCGCTGTTGCTGGGGGCCATGCTGCTGTGGTCGCTGTTCTTCCCGCTGGACATCGCCAGCCATTCCACTGGCGAAGTCACCTCGATGGGCCAGACCAAGCTTGTGCAGCACCTGGAAGGCGGCATCGTGCGGCGCATCCTGGTACGCGAAGGGCAGCGTGTGGCCGCCGGAGAGCCACTGGCGGAAATCGAGCGTGTCGCCATGATGTCCGAGGGGCGCGAGACCGAGGCGCTGCTGGCGGCGCTGCGCATCCGTGCGCTGCGCCTGGAAGCCCAACTGGCTGGTGCCGACGACATGAGCGTGCCCGAGGAGCTGGCGCGTGATTTCCCCGAGCAGGTTAAGGTCAACCGTGACCTGTTCGTCGCGCAGAAGAGCCGTCTGGACAGCCGCTCCGAGGAACAGCAGCAGAAGATCCAGCAGCGTCGTGCCGAGGAAAAGGAACTCAAGGCGCGCATCGGCCACGTCAGCTCCAAGCTCAAGCTGCTGCGCGAACAGATCGCCATCAGCCAGAAGCTCATGAGCGAAGGCCTGGCCAACCGCTACGAGCACCTGGAGCTGCTCAAGGACGAACAACAACTGCGCGGCACCCTGCAGGAGACCGAAGCCTCCCTGGGCCGCGTCTATGCGGCGCTGAAGCAGGAGCAGGCAGCCCTCACCAGCCTGGACTCGGGCGGCAACGAGGAGTTGCAGAAGGAACTGGCCGAAGTGCGCCGGCAGATCACCGAACTGCAGGAGCGCCTGACCAAGTTCTCCGACAGCCGCGAGCGCCAGGTGGTGCGCTCGCCCATCGAAGGCGTGGTCATGACCCTGCAGGTGGTGACCGAGGGTGGCGTGATCCAGCCCGGCGGCACCCTGATGACCCTGGTGCCGGCGGACGAGCCGCTGATGATCGAGACCCGCCTGCCGGTTGGTGACATCGGCATGGTCACCCCCGGCCAGCAGGCCCGTATCCAGCTGGTGTCATCCATCGCCCGGGGCTTCCAGCCCATCGACGGCGAAGTCGTGGACATCAGCCCGGACTCGGTGCTCGACGAACAGCGCATACCGTACTTCCGCGTGCGCATCCGTCCGGCTCAGGAGGCCTTCGTCCATTCCGGGGCGCGTTATCCGCTGCTGCCGGGCGTACCGGTGAGCGTCGCCATCCTCACCGGCGAGCGCTCGCTGTTCAACTACATCGCCGGGCCGCTCACCGACGGCATGAACCGTTCCTTCAGCGAGCCCTGATCGAGCGAGCGTTTGCCGGAGCGTCTTTCGATTTCATGCTTCGGCGAAACGCTCGACCAGCCAGTCGATGAAGACCCTGACCCGCTTCGACAGCATGCGGTTGCGCGGATAGAACACCGCGCCAGTGGCGAGCGTGGGCCGGTCTGATGCGAAAGCGCTGCGACACTGCGATGGATGACGCACCTTGTCGCCAAATGCTGGCAAACTTGCGCTTCGTTTTTCGACAGGAGTCAGTCGATGTCCGCCAGCCCGGAGCTGTCCCCCGGCCTCATCGTCATTCATGGCAATCACCTCGAAGAGCTGCGGGCTCTGGCGGTGCAGTGGATGCGGCGTTATCCGCTGCGGCCGCTGGAAAACGAAGTGCTGCTGGTGCAGAGCAACGGTATCGCCCAGTGGCTCAAGCTGGCGCTGGCCGAGCGTGACGGCTGTGGCATCGCTGCGGCGCTGGACGTCGACCTGCCGGCGCGTTTTCTCTGGCAGGCGTATCGCAATGTGCTGGGCAAGGAGGCGATTCCGCAACAGTCACCGCTGGACAAGGCGCCGCTGACCTGGCGCCTGATGCGGCTGTTGCCCGGCCTGCTGGCCGAGGAGGCGTTCGCCCCCTTGCGCCGCTTTCTCGCCGACGACCAGGATCTGCGCAAGCGTCACCAGTTGGCCGAGCGCCTGGCCGACCTGTTCGACCAGTATCAGGTCTACCGCGCCGACTGGCTGGCGGACTGGGCCGCCGGGCATGATCGCCTGCGTACCTCGCGGGGCGGCGAACTGCTGCTGGAAGGCGATTCCCGCTGGCAACCGGCGTTGTGGCGTGCCTTGCTGGCAGACGTCGGTGAGCAGCACCTGGCAGAGAGCCGCGCCGGTGTGCATCCGCGTTTCGTCGCCCGCATGGGCGAACTGGATGCAGCGCCACCCGGACTGCCCAGGCGCATAATCGTTTTCGGTATTTCCTCGTTGCCGGCCCAGGTGCTGGAAGCGCTGGCGGCCATGGCGCGCTTCAGCCAGGTCATGCTCTACGTGCACAACCCCTGTCAGCATCACTGGGGCGATATCGTCGAAGACAAGGATCTGCTGCGCCACGAGTATCGCCGCCAGCAGCGCAAGGGCGGGGCACGCGGGCAGGCCAGCCTGTTCGAGCAGCAGGACATGCACCAGCACGGACAGCCGTTGCTGGCCGCCTGGGGCAAACAGGGGCGTGATTACATCAACCTGCTGGATCGGTACGACGAGCCGCAGCGCTACCGCGAGCAGTTCGAGCGCATCGACCTGTTCAGCCCGGCCGACGAGGGCAGCCTGCTCGGCCAGTTGCAGAACGATATTCTCGACCTGCGTCCCCTGGCGGAAACGCGCAGCGTCTGGCCGGCGGTCGATCCGTCGGGTGATCGCTCGCTGCGCTTTCATGTCGCCCACAGCGCCCAGCGCGAGGTCGAGGTGCTGCATGACCAGTTGCTGGCCAGCTTCAGCGAGGACGCCACGCTGCGGCCGCGTGACGTGATCGTCATGGTGCCGGACGTCAATGCCTACGCACCGCATATCCAGGCCGTGTTCGGCCAGTTCGCCAGCGACGACCCGCGTTTCATTCCTTTCACCCTGGCCGACCAGGGGCTGCGCGGCAAGGAACCGATGGTCATCGCGCTGGAACACCTGCTGCGCCTGCCGGATAGCCGCTTCAGCGTCAGCGAGATTCTCGACCTGCTGGATGTCGCCGCGCTGCGTCAGCGTTTCGCCATCGCCGAGGATCAGCTGCCCACCCTGCGCCGCTGGCTGGAGGGTGCCGGTGTGCGTTGGGGGCTGGACGCGACCCAGCGGCAATCGCTCGGCCTCGGCGAGAACCTGGAGCAGAACACCTGGCGCTTCGGTCTGCGGCGCATGTTGCTGGGCTATGCGGTGGGCACGGCTGACGCCTTTGCCGGTATCGAGCCGTATGACGAGATCGGCGGGCTGGATGCCGCCCTGATCGGCCCGGTGACACGCCTGCTGGAAAGCCTCGAACGACACCTTGAGCAATTGCGCGAGCCGGCCATGCCGGTGCAGTGGGGCGAGCGCCTGCGTGGCTTGCTGGACGGTTTCTTCGTGCCGCAGAACGATCGCGAAGAGGTGCTGATTACCCAGTTGCTCGATGCTCTGGATGCCTGGCTCGAGTTGTGCGAGGCCGCGACGCTGGAAGAGGCGCTGCCCTTGCCCGTGGTGCGTGAGGCCTGGCTTGGTAGGCTCGATCAGGGGCGGCTGAGTCAGCGTTTTCTCGCCGGTGCAGTGAATTTCTGCACCCTGATGCCGATGCGCGCAATTCCGTTTCGCCAGGTCTGCCTGCTGGGCATGAACGATGGCGACTATCCGCGCAGCCAGGCCCCGCTGGATTTCGACCTGATGGCCGGTGATTACCGCCCCGGTGACCGTTCACGCCGTGAGGATGACCGCTACCTGCTGCTGGAAGCACTGCTGGCCGCGCGTGATCGTCTCTATATCAGTTGGGTGGGGCGCAGCATCCGCGACAACAGCGAGCGGCCGCCGTCCGTGCTGATCGGCCAGTTGCGTGACCACCTCGCCAGTGCCTGGGCGCTGGCCGGTGACGGCGATCTGCTGCACGGCCTGACCACCGAGCACCCGCTGCAACCGTTCAGCCGCCGTTATTTCGATAGCAAGGGGCCGCTGTTCAGCTATGCCCATGAGTGGGCAGCCCTGCATGGGCAGGCCGGGGTCGCCGAGCGTGCTGCGCAACTGCCGGCCTGGGAGGAAGGGCAGCAGCTCACGCCCGAGCTGTTGCAGTCGTTCCTGCGTGATCCGGTGAAGTGCTTCTTCACCCGTCGTCTCAAGGTGTTCCTCGACGAGGAGGAACAGGCGCAGCTCGACAGCGAACCGTTCGCTCTCGACGGTCTGCAGCGCTACCAGTTGCAGGAAACGCTGCTCAAGGCGGCGGTCGCGGCCGAAGGCGACAGCGACGAGGCGCTGAGGTCGGCAGCCGACCGTCTGCAACGCAGTGGCGTCCTGCCACTGGCGGGTTTCGGCGAGCAGTATCGCAACGCTTTGCTGGAGCCACTGCCGGCGCAGTTGCGGCGTTACCAGGGGCTCTGCCTGTGCTGGCCGACCCTGCTGGAGTCGCCGCAGCGCCTGACGTTCGCCGCAGCCGGCGTGCAGCTCGACGGCTGGCTCGCCGGGTTGCGGCAGAAGGCCGATGGCAGCCTGGCGCGCCTGGAGCTGTTGCCGGGGGCGCTGCACAAGGACAAACGCTGGAAGTGGCATCGTCTGCTACGGCCCTATGCGCTGCACGTTGTCGCTGCGGCCTGCGGTGTGCCGCTGACCACCCTGCTGGTTGGCGAGGATCGCAGCCTGGCATTCGGCCCTCTGCAAGCCGAGCAGGCTGCTGCCGTGCTGAACAACTGGCTGGAGGCCTGGCGTGCCGGCATGCAGGCACCCTTGCCGGTTGCCCTGAAAACCTCGCTGGCCTGGTTGCAGGACAACGACGAGGACAAGGCGCGCAGCGTCTACGAGGGTGGCTATAACCTCAAGGGGGAAGTCCGGGGTAGCGCCAGCCTGGCCCGGCAGTTTGCCGACTATGCCGCGCTTACCGCAGATGGCCGGTTTCCGGCATGCAGCGAGCAGCTCTACCAGCCGCTGCTCGACAGCCATCCTCAGGTGCTCGAGGAGAACGCAGCATGAGTCGGCAACAGCGACCCCTGGCCCTGACCTTCCCGCTGCACGGCAGCCGCCTGATCGAGGCCAGCGCCGGTACGGGCAAGACCTTCACCATTTCCGCGCTCTACCTGCGCTTGATCCTCGGTCATGGCGACGCCGCCGCGTTTCGCGAGGCCCTGTTGCCGCCACAGATTCTGGTGGTGACCTTCACCGATGCGGCCACCCGCGAGTTGCGTGATCGAATTCGTGCACGTCTGGTGCAGGCCGCGACCGTGTTTCGTGGCGATGCCCAGGGTGACGACCTGCTGAGAGCGCTTCGTGATGATTTCACGCCGAACCAGTGGGACGAGTGTGCCCGCCGCCTGGAGCTGGCGGCGCAATGGATGGACGAGGCTGCCGTGTCCACCATTCATGGCTGGTGCCAGCGCATGCTGCGCGAGCATGCCTTCGACAGCGGCAGCCTGTTCAGCCAGACCCTGGAAACCGACCACAGCGAGCTGCTGGCCGAGGTGGTACGCGACTACTGGCGCCAGCATTGCTATCCGCTGCGCGATGCGCCGCTGCAATGGGTGGCAAGCGTCTGGGGTACCCCTGCCGGCCTTGGCACCCGGCTGCGTCCCCTGCTGAGCGAGGAGAGCGAAGGCGCGGCGCAGAGCTTGGGCGAGTTGCTCGAGGGGGCGTTGCGCCAACGTCAACGACTGCTGGCCGGGCTCAAGGCGCCCTGGAATCAATGGGCGCAGGAGCTGGAACTTCTGCTTGACGCGGCCAGGGATGCGAAAGCCTTCAATGGCAGCAAGCTCAAGCAGCCGGACTACAAACGCTGGTGCAGCAAGCTCAGGGAGTGGGCACTGAGTGACGAGGCGACCCTGGATATCGGCAAGGGATTCGAGCGCCTGACGCCCGAAGGGCTTGCGGAGGTCTGGAAGGCCGAGCCACCGCAGCATCCCGCGTTGCAGGCCATGGCGCAGCTCGAGGCGCAGCTCGATGCCTTGCCTGATCCCGCCGATGCGGCCTTGCGTCATGCCGCGGCCTGGGTACGTCAGCGCTTCGACCGGGAGAAACGCCAGCGTGCGGAAATGGGCTTCGACGACATGCTCGTGCGTCTGGATGCGGCCCTGCAAGGCAGCAACGGTGCGCGCCTGGCCGAGGTGATTCGCCGGCAGTTCCCGGTGGCGCTGATCGACGAGTTCCAGGACACCGACCCGCTGCAATACCGCATCTTCGACACGCTCTACGAAGTCGAGGCCAACCGCGATGACTGCGGCCTGTTCATGATCGGCGACCCCAAGCAGGCCATTTATTCCTTCCGTGGTGCCGATATCCATACCTATCTGCGCGCACGGCGGGCGACGGCGGGCCGGCACTACAACCTGGAGAAGAACTTCCGCTCCAGCCAGGCCATGGTCGATGCCGTCAACGGCGTTTTCCTGCGTGCCGAGCAGCGTGATGGCGGCGAAGGGGCTTTTCTGCTGCGCGACGATCTGCCTTTCATCGAAGTGGGCGCACAGGGCCGGCGTGAGGTCTGGAGCGTCGAGGGGCAGGCGCAGACCGCTCTGACGGTGTGGCAACTGGCGAGCGACGAGCCGCTTGCCAGGGGGCCTATCTGGAGGCCATGGCCGCCGGGGCGGCCAGCGAGATCGTGCGTCTGCTGGAACTGGGTCAGCGCGGGCAGGCGGGCTTCAGCAAGGACGATGAGCTGAAAGGCTTGCAGCCCAGCGACATCGCGGTACTGGTGCGCGACTTCAACGAGGCGCAGGCCATTCGCGGCGAGCTGGCCGCACGAGGCGTGCGCAGCGTCTACCTGTCCGACAAGGATTCGGTGTTCGCCGCCCAGGAGGCGCGTGACCTGCTGCTGTGGCTGCGCGCCTGCGCCGAGCCTGATCAGGATCGCCCGCTGCGTGCGGCACTGGCCAGCGCAACGTTGGGGCTGGCGTTGGCCGAACTGGAGCAACTCAACCTCGACGAGCGCACCTGGGAGCGCCGGGTCATGCAGTTCCGCGATTACCGCCAGCGCTGGCAGCGCCAGGGGGTGCTGCCGATGCTGCGCCAGTTGCTGCAGGATTTCGAGCTGCCGCAGCGACTCATGGGGCGTGACGATGGCGAGCGGGTACTGACCAATCTGCTGCACCTGGCCGAGCTGCTGCAACAGGCCGCTGCCGACCTCGATGGTGAACTGGCGCTGATTCGCCACCTGGGGGAGTTGCTGGCCGGTGAGGGGCAGGCTGCCGACGAGCAGGTAATGCGCCTGGAAAGTGACGAGGCGCTGGTGCGCGTGGTGACCATCCACAAATCCAAGGGCCTGGAATATCCCCTGGTGTTCCTGCCATTCATCTGCGCCTTTCGCCCGGTGGATGACAAGAAACCGTTGCAGATTCATGACGGCGAACGTCGCCGGCTGGTGCTCAAGGCTGATGAAGACAGCCTGGCGCGCGCCGAGCGCGAACGTCTGGGCGAAGACCTGCGCCTGCTCTATGTGGCACTGACCCGTGCCCGGCATGCCTGCTGGCTGGGGGTGGCGGATCTGAAGATCGGCAATGGCAAGAAGTCACGTCTGCACGAATCGGCCCTGGGCTATCTGCTCGGCGGGGGCTTGCCGCTGGCGGCCAGCAGCGAACTCGCGGGTTGGCTCGCGCCGTTCGCTGCCGGACTCGATAGCGCCGTGGCGCCGCTGCCACCTGCCAGTGAGCAGCGTTATCGCATGATCGACGAGGGGCAGTTCGAGGCGCATTGGCGCACACCGTCACGGCGTGCTGCCGAACACTGGTGGATCGCCTCCTACAGTGCGTTGCGCCTGGACGAGGATGCGCCCAGCCAGGCCAGCCGCCACGAAGACGCCGCACCGGACAGCCCGGCGATGCAGAACGTCTCCGACGACGAGAGTCCGCTGCTGGCTCTGGCGCCGCTGCCGGCGTCCGCTCAGGGGCTGCATCGCTTCCCGCGTGGGCCCAACCCCGGGACCTTCCTGCACGGCCTGCTGGAAATGGCGGCGCAGGAGGGGTTCGCGACCCTGGCGCAGGATCCGCCGAGGCTGCGCGAAGCGCTGGCCAGGCGCTGTCAGCGCCGTGGTCTGGAAGGCTGGATCGATGCGTTGCAGCAGTGGCTGCTGGCGCTGCTGACCCAGCCGCTGGCACTGGAGGGCACGGACAGCGTCGTGCTGGCGCAACTGACGCACTATCAGGCCGAACTGGAGTTCTGGTTCGAGGCCCGTGGGGTGGACGTCAGGCTGCTGGATCAGTGGGTGCAGCAGTACGAGTTGCCGGGTATCGCCAGGCAGCCGCTGCGTGCCGACACCCTCAACGGCATGTTCAAGGGATTCATCGATCTGGTATTCGAACATCAGGGGCGTTACTACGTGGCGGATTACAAATCCAACTGGCTCGGCAGCGACGACAGCGCCTATACCCGTGAAGCGATGGAGGTCGCCATCGCCAGCCACCGCTACGACCTGCAATACGTGCTCTACGTGCTGGCCCTGCATCGACAGCTGCGCCTGCGCCTGCCGGACTACGACTATGACCGGCATGTGGGAGGCGCGCTCTACCTGTTCCTGCGGGCGCCGCAGCAGGGCGCCTGGCTGGCACGTCCGCCTCGCGAGCTGATCGAGCGTCTGGATGCGCTGTTCATGGGCGAAGCAGAGGAGGGTGTGGCATGAGTGCGATGCTTGCGCCGGCGCTGAGTGATCGCGGCGAACTCTTTTCCCTGCTGTCCACCTGGAGCGAGCGTGGCTGGCTGCGCGAACTGGATCGTGCGTTGGCGCAGCTGTTCGCCGAACTGGATCCGCACGCATCGCCCCTGTTGCTGCTCGGAGCCGCACTGGCCAGCCACCAGTTGGGCCAGGGCCATGTCTGTCTCGATCTGGCGGCTACGCTGGCCAACCCGGATTTCATCCTGTCCCTGCCGCCGGAAGGCGAGGATGCGCAAGCGGCGATGAGTCTGCCGTCCCAGGTGCTGGCCGGGCTCAGCCTGGAGTCCTGGCTGGCGGCCTGTGCCGACAGCTCTCTGCTGGAGTCCGAAGGGGCGCCGCTGGTGCTCAGCGGTGCCTGCCTTTATATGCGGCGCTACTGGAACTACGAGCGTCAGGTGGCAGGCAATATCGCCCAGCGTCTGCGGGCGAGCGCGGCGGCCCCGGCCGATCTTGCCGCACGCCTGGCTGCACTGTTTCCAGAGCCGCTGGTGGTGGATGGCGAGCGTTTCACCGACTGGCAGAAGCTGGCCTGCGCCATGGCGGCTCAGGGACGCTTCACGCTGATCACCGGCGGCCCCGGAACCGGCAAGACGACCACGGTGGTGCGCCTGCTGGCCCTGCTGCAGGAGGCCGCCATGGCCACTGGCGAGCCGCTGCGCCTGAGCCTGGCGGCGCCTACCGGCAAGGCCGCAGCGCGGCTGACCGAATCCATCGGTGCGCAGGTGGAGTCGCTGGCGCTGGACGAGCGGGTACGTGAGCAGATTCCGACGCTGGTGACGACATTGCATCGTTTGCTGGGCAGTCGCCCCGGTAGCCGGCACTTCCGTCACGATTCCACCAACCCCTTGCCACTGGACGTGCTGGTGGTCGATGAAGCGTCGATGATCGACCTTGAAATGATGGCCTGTCTGCTGGATGCACTGCCCGGGCATGCGCGCCTGATTCTGCTGGGCGACAAGGATCAGCTCGCGTCGGTGGAGGCCGGTGCCGTACTGGGTGACCTGTGCCGAGAGGCGGAGAGTGGTGGCTACAGCAAAGCGACGCAAGCCTGGCTGGAAGACCAGACGGGGGAGCGGCTGGACGATCCGACTCTGGTACCCGGTGACAAGGCGCTGGCACAGCATATCGTCATGCTGCGTCACTCTCGCCGTTTTGGCAGTGGTTCGGGGATCGGGCGTCTGGCACGTGCGGTGAACCAGGGCGATGCGCAGGCGGCCCGTGCGACCCTGGCAGCTGGTGCGGGCGACCTGCATGTGTTGCGCCTGGCGGGTGAGCAGGATCGGGCATTGGAGCGCCTGCTGATGGACGGTCTGGGCAATGGTGAACCTGGCCCGCAAGGCTATGCTCACTACCTGCAATTGATGCAGGCGGAACGCCCGGCGTCCGATGCCGATGAGCAGGCCTGGGAGGCGTGGGCTGGCAAGGTTCTGGGGGCGTTCGACCGGTTCCAGTTGCTGTGCGCTGTGCGCAAGGGTGCCTGGGGTGTGGAAGCGCTCAACGAGCGTATCGCCCAGGCGCTGGTGCGTCGCGGGCTGCTCGATCAGGCCCATGGCTGGTACGAAGGACGGCCCGTACTGGTGACTCGCAACGACTATGGCCTGGGGCTGATGAATGGCGATATCGGCATCGCGCTGCGTCTGCCCGAGCCGCCCGAGGTACCCGGTGCGCCCATGCGCCAGGCCCTGCGGGTGGTATTCCCGCGCAATGATGGCAGCGGTGCCTTGCGGCACATCCTGCCGAGCCGCCTGAGCGCGGTGGAGACAGTGTTCGCCATGACCGTGCACAAGTCGCAGGGCTCGGAGTTCGCTCATTGCGCGCTGATTCTGCCCGACAGCCTAAACCCGGTACTGACCAAGGAACTGGTCTACACCGGCATCACGAGGGCACGTCACTGGTTCAGTCTCGTCGAAAGCCGTGCGGGTATCTTCGAGCAGGCGGTGCTGCGGCGTGTGGAGCGGCGCAGCGGTCTGCGCGAAGCCCTCGAAGGGCATTGAGCAATAAAATTGAAATAT
>CP152345.1:2835000-4875000 GCA_045291465.1 Ectopseudomonas oleovorans
GTTGTTAATCAAGGCAAAATTTGTAGTTCTCAAGACGCAAATTTTCGGCGAATGTCGTCTTCACGATTGAGACAGTAACCAGATTGCTTGGGGTTATATGGTCAAGTGAAGAAGCGCATACGGTGGATGCCTTGGCAGTCAGAGGCGATGAAAGACGTGGTAGCCTGCGAAAAGCTTTGGGGAGTCGGCAAACAGACTGTGATCCAGAGGTGTCTGAATGGGGGAACCCACCTAGGATAACCTAGGTATCTTGTACTGAATCCATAGGTGCAAGAGGCGAACCAGGGGAACTGAAACATCTAAGTACCCTGAGGAAAAGAAATCAACCGAGATTCCCTAAGTAGTGGCGAGCGAACGGGGACTAGCCCTTAAGTTGATTTGAGTGTAGTGGAAGGCTCTGGAAAGTGCCGCCGTAGTGGGTGATAGCCCCGTACACGAAACGCTCTTATCAATGAAATCGAGTAGGACGGGGCACGAGAAACCTTGTCTGAACATGGGGGATCATCCTCCAAGGCTAAATACTACTGACTGACCGATAGTGAACCAGTACCGTGAGGGAAAGGCGAAAAGAACCCCGGAGAGGGAGTGAAATAGAACCTGAAACCGTATGCGTACAAGCAGTGGGAGCCTACTTAGTTGGGTGACTGCGTACCTTTTGTATAATGGGTCAGCGACTTATATTCAGTGGCGAGCTTAACCGAATAGGGGAGGCGTAGCGAAAGCGAGTCTTAATAGGGCGCTTTAGTCGCTGGGTATAGACCCGAAACCGGGCGATCTATCCATGGGCAGGTTGAAGGTTAGGTAACACTGACTGGAGGACTGAACCGACTACCGTTGAAAAGTTAGCGGATGACCTGTGGATCGGAGTGAAAGGCTAATCAAGCTCGGAGATAGCTGGTTCTCCTCGAAAGCTATTTAGGTAGCGCCTCGTGTATCACTGCTGGGGGTAGAGCACTGTTTCGGCTAGGGGGTCATCCCGACTTACCAAACCGATGCAAACTCCGAATACCAGCAAGTGTCAGCACGGGAGACACACGGCGGGTGCTAACGTCCGTCGTGAAAAGGGAAACAACCCAGACCGTCAGCTAAGGTCCAAAGTTATGGTTAAGTGGGAAACGATGTGGGAAGGCTTAGACAGCTAGGAGGTTGGCTTAGAAGCAGCCATCCTTTAAAGAAAGCGTAATAGCTCACTAGTCGAGTCGGCCTGCGCGGAAGATGTAACGGGGCTCAAACCATACACCGAAGCTACGGGTTCATCCTTTGGATGAGCGGTAGAGGAGCGTTCTGTAAGCCTGTGAAGGTGAGTTGAGAAGCTTGCTGGAGGTATCAGAAGTGCGAATGCTGACATGAGTAACGACAATGCGAGTGAAAAACTCGCACGCCGAAAGACCAAGGTTTCCTGCGCAACGTTAATCGACGCAGGGTTAGTCGGCCCCTAAGGCGAGGCAGAAATGCGTAGTCGATGGGAAACGGGTTAATATTCCCGTACTTCTAGTTACTGCGATGGAGGGACGGAGAAGGCTAGGCCAGCACGGCGTTGGTTGTCCGTGTTTAAGGTGGTAGGCTGATTTTTTAGGTAAATCCGGGAGATCAAGGCCGAGAGCTGATGACGAGCGTTCTTTTAGAATGCGAAGTGGTTGATGCCATGCTTCCAGGAAAAGCTTCTAAGCTTCAGGTAACTAGGAACCGTACCCCAAACCGACACAGGTGGTTAGGTAGAGAATACCAAGGCGCTTGAGAGAACTCGGGTGAAGGAACTAGGCAAAATGGCACCGTAACTTCGGGAGAAGGTGCGCCGGTGAGGGTGAAGTATTTACTGCGTAAGCCCATGCCGGTCGAAGATACCAGGCCGCTGCGACTGTTTATTAAAAACACAGCACTCTGCAAACACGAAAGTGGACGTATAGGGTGTGACGCCTGCCCGGTGCCGGAAGGTTAATTGATGGGGTTAGCGCAAGCGAAGCTCTTGATCGAAGCCCCGGTAAACGGCGGCCGTAACTATAACGATCCTAAGGTAGCGAAATTCCTTGTCGGGTAAGTTCCGACCTGCACGAATGGCGTAACGATGGCGGCGCTGTCTCCACCCGAGACTCAGTGAAATTGAAATCGCTGTGAAGATGCAGTGTATCCGCGGCTAGACGGAAAGACCCCGTGAACCTTTACTATAGCTTTGCACTGGACTTTGAGCTTGCTTGTGTAGGATAGGTGGGAGGCTTTGAAGTGGGGACGCCAGTTCTCATGGAGCCATCCTTGAAATACCACCCTGGCAACCTTGAGGTTCTAACTCTGGTCCGTCATCCGGATCGAGGACAGTGTATGGTGGGTAGTTTGACTGGGGCGGTCTCCTCCCAAAGAGTAACGGAGGAGTACGAAGGTGCGCTCAGACCGGTCGGAAATCGGTCGCAGAGTATAAAGGCAAAAGCGCGCTTGACTGCGAGACAGACACGTCGAGCAGGTACGAAAGTAGGTCTTAGTGATCCGGTGGTTCTGTATGGAAGGGCCATCGCTCAACGGATAAAAGGTACTCCGGGGATAACAGGCTGATACCGCCCAAGAGTTCATATCGACGGCGGTGTTTGGCACCTCGATGTCGGCTCATCACATCCTGGGGCTGAAGCCGGTCCCAAGGGTATGGCTGTTCGCCATTTAAAGTGGTACGCGAGCTGGGTTTAGAACGTCGTGAGACAGTTCGGTCCCTATCTGCCGTGGACGTTTGAGATTTGAGAGGGGCTGACCTTAGTACGAGAGGACCGGGTTGGACGAACCTCTGGTGTTCCGGTTGTCACGCCAGTGGCATTGCCGGGTAGCTATGTTCGGAAAAGATAACCGCTGAAAGCATCTAAGCGGGAAACTTGCCTCAAGATGAGATCTCACTGGAGCCTTGAGCTCCCTGAAGGGCCGTCGAAGACTACGACGTTGATAGGTGGGGTGTGTAAGCGCTGTGAGGCGTTGAGCTAACCCATACTAATTGCCCGTGAGGCTTGACCATATAACACCCAAACAATCTGCCCTCGCGCAGAGGGTGTCGATGGTGAAGTCGACAGAAAGCCGAAAATTTGCGAGAACTACAAGCCTCTATCACGTATCCAGGGGATGACGCCCAACAGCGACATCCCAACCGAATTGCTTGACGACCATAGAGCGTTGGAACCACCTGATCCCATCCCGAACTCAGTAGTGAAACGACGCATCGCCGATGGTAGTGTGGTGCTTCACCATGTGAGAGTAGGTCATCGTCAAGCTCCTATACGAACGCCCTGATCAGGTAACTGATCAGGGCGTTCTTCTTTGTGCGCAGAAAATGGCGCGTGGTCGTGGGTGTCCCGGCCAACTCCTCGTCAAGCCCCCGTGCGAAACCCCGGATCTCGGAAGAGCTCTGGGGTTTTATTCTTTGGCTGCGGTAAATGCCGGGGAGTCCACCCTCGTGGTGCGCTGTGCGCACCGGGGCAAGAGCACCATGCAGAACTGGTGCGCACGGCGCACCCTGCGGGTGTATGGCTTGTGATCGTCGCTAATGAAAAGGCCACCTTGAAGGTGGCCTTTGACGTTGCCGGAGGCTGTCAGTCGCCGCGGTATTCACAGCCGCTGGTGCAGGTTTCGTGGATGCGCACGCGCGAAAGCTCGGGCAGCAGCGGCTTTACCTGTTGCCAGATCCACTTGGCAAGCACTTCGCTGGTGGGGTTTTCCAGGCCAGGGATATCGTTCAGGTAGTTGTGATCGAGCTGCTCGTAGATCGGTTTGAAAATCGCCTTGATCTCGGAGAAGTCGCGAATCCAGCCGGTATGGGGATCGACTTCACCTTCGATGTAAATGGCGACACGGAAGGAGTGGCCATGCAGTCGGCCGCATTTGTGGCCTTCCGGTACGTGTGGCAGGCGATGGGCCGCCTCGAAGATGAACTCTTTGAACAATTCCACTGAACAGCGCTCGCGTAAAGGATTCTGCCTGACCGGCATTGAGCCGCGCAGTTTATCAGGTCTGCTCGCTGCTCTGGGCGTTCAGCAGTCGGCGTATCTGTTGCGTCAGGTAGCGGTGAAAGCGTCGATCCTGCCAGTAGGCCATGTGGCTGAGCGGGGTATGCCGTTTGTACCAGGGGCCGACCGGCATGGCTCGATCTTCGTGAA
This sequence comes from Ectopseudomonas oleovorans, assembly GCA_045291465.1. Taxonomy (GTDB): domain Bacteria; phylum Pseudomonadota; class Gammaproteobacteria; order Pseudomonadales; family Pseudomonadaceae; genus Aquipseudomonas; species Aquipseudomonas oleovorans_B. The sequence goes on from CP152345.1 coordinate 2,839,125, forward strand.
TCAGCCCCTCATAGCCCCTGATGGGGCGCAACGGGTAACCCAGCGGATCGGCCGGTGCATAGAGGTTCAACCAGCGAGCCTGTTCACGTACCGGTTCGCTCAGGCAGTGCCCGGGAAAACGGATGGGCTGCACGGGATCGTAGGCGAAGGTGAACAGGGGAATGTTGCAGCCGAAGGTCACGATACCTGCGAGGGTTTCCAGTGCCAGGAAGGGGTCATGCGGACAGCTTGGAGTGGCATTGAGCTTCTGCTGATCCCAGGCGAAGTTGGAGAAGATATGCCCGCCCAGCGAGTGTGCCAGTACCAGCAGGGGTGTCCGTGGTCAACCTGGGCGCGCAGTGCGTTGAGCCCGTTGCGCAGGCACTGATGCACTTCCTGGTAGGTGGTGTCATAGGCTTCGCTGACCTTGCGGTAGCCTGCAGCATCCCCCAGAAACAAGGTGACGATGCGGCGTAGCCAGCGCCAGGTGACGGGCTCATTGGCGAGCTTGGCGAGGTAGGCTTCTTCGCGCTTGTCCAGCACGCTGGCCCAGTACAGGCTCTGGAACGCGACTTGCCGAGAGTCTTCGCCCAGTTGCAGACGCAGGCCCTGGATCAGGCTTTGCGCGAATTGGTGCTGACCTTCATGGTCGCGGCTGTCGAGCTGGTTGCCAATGCCATGGATGATTGCAACGGCGAGTTTCATCGATCCTCCCTGATCCATACTGACTACTGAGCGGCAATGGCCGTCTACCTCACAGCGGTTGCAGGCGTTCGGCCAGGCGGCCGTTTTCGGCCAGGTCGAGAAACTCGTCACCGAGTCGTGCGCTTTCGGCCATCGCCTGGCGCCAGTAGCGCTCGCGCCCCTCGTCGTTGCCCAGGTAGCGCTTGAAGTCGGTGCGATCCGGTAGCTTGCCGTGTGGCAGGCGCGCCAGGTAATCGCGTGAAGGTGCCAGCAGCAGGGTATTGTGCAGGCGTGTGCGGTTGCCACGGCGCCAGGGCATGCTCTTGTCGAACCAGCCGGGTATCACGCGATCGGTGAAGTGCGGGTAGAGCACGATATCGTCACCGTCGTAGGGCAGGTCGAGGTGATAGTCGAGCAGGCCGCCATCGCGATAGGCTCCGGGTTCCAGACCTGGAATCTCGCGGATCGCTTCCATCACCATGGGAATCGACCCCGAAGCCAGCAGGGCTTGGCGCAGGTTTTCCGGCGTCAGAGCATGGAAGTGCGAGCGGAAGTCGTTGAGCTGTGCCAGCGGTGGAGCCTGTCGGGCGTCATGCAGAATGACTCGGTCGAAGTGGCGCCCCAGGCGCTGTCTGGCCAACAGGTTGTTGCCGATCACCGATGAGAGGCCCAGGCCCAGTTTGCCGCGATGATCGTGCTGCAGCAGGCCATGACTCTTCACCACGACGATATGCAGGCGATAGTGCGGGTTGGTGATGATGGCGGCGTCCTGGTCGGCGAGCAGTTCGTTGAGCATCTGTCGGCAACTGCCAGACACCTCCGTCATGCTCACGCCCTTGGCAAAGCGCTGAGAGGTATAGAGCTCGCCGAGTCGACGAATGCCGGCGGCCGGGTCGGGGAGGCAGGCGCTGGCGAATCGCCAGGAGCCAATGGAGGCGCCGATCAGGGCGCGCTCGCGCGGGGCGCGAGGCAGCCAGTCGCTGAACAGCGCCAGATCCAGTCCTTGAATACCGATGCCCTTGGGCCCACCGGCTGCGCCGGGCAGGATGCCAACATCTGCCGGGCTCAGGCCATCCTGGCGAATACGCGCCAAGGCTCTGGAGCCCGCTTTGAGGGTCAGGGCCGGGGACTTGATATGGATCGCGCTCATGTTCGCCTCCGTTACGCAAGCAGGCGATTATAGAGCGATGGGCGAGCAGGCCAAGCGACTTCATCAACTGAATGACGTCACCCGAATTCAGCTTGGCTTAAGTGCCAGGGCCTAGAGTGGCAGGCACGGATTCACTGCTGGAGAGACCCATGAAACGATTGATTGCCCTTACGACGCTTGCCTCCCTCGTCAGTGTCGCTACCATTGCCCAGGCGCGTGACCTGGGGCCGGATGAAGCTTTGCGCCTGCGTGATGCCGGAACCATCAAATCCTTCGAGCAACTCAACGAGGCGGCCCTGGCCCAGCATCCGGGCGGGCGCATCGAGGAGACCGAGCTGGAAGACGAGTACGGTCGCTACATCTACCAGATCGAACTGCGCGATGCCCAGGGCGTGCAGTGGGATCTTGAACTGGATGCCAGCACCGGTGAAATGCTGAAGAACCACCAGGACGACTGATGAATCTGCGTAGTGCCACTGTGCTGTTGTTGGCCCTGAGTTGCGGCTTTGCCGCAGCTCCGGGTCTGGCTCGTGACCTCGATCAGGACGAGGCCCTGCGGCTGCGCCGCGAAGGTGTGATCATGCCTTTCGAGCAGTTGATGCAGCACATCGGCAAGGCTTACCCCGGCTCCACGCTACTGGAAGCCGAGCTGGAGGAGGAGGATGGTGTGCTGGTCTACGAAGTCGAGATACTGACCACCTCGGGCGTGGTGCGCGAGCTCGAACTGGATGCTCGTGACGGCAACATTCTGAAGGATGAGGAAGACGACTGATGCGCCTGTTGTTGGTGGAAGACCACGTCCCCCTGGCGGATGAACTCACGGCCGGTCTGACTCGTCAGGGCTATGCCGTGGACTGGCTGGCCGATGGTCGTGACGCGGCCTACCAGGGCACCAGCGAGCCTTATGATCTGATCATTCTCGACCTTGGCCTGCCCGGCAAACCGGGGCTGGAAGTACTCCAGCAGTGGCGTGCCGGCGGCCTGGCCACGCCGGTTCTGGTGCTGACCGCGCGCGGCTCGTGGGCCGAGCGCATCGAAGGACTGAAAGCCGGCGCCGATGATTACCTGACCAAACCCTTCCACCCCGAGGAGCTGGCCCTGCGCATCCAGGCGCTGCTGCGTCGTGCCCACGGTCTGGCCAACCAGCCGCAACTGGAGGCCGCCGGCCTGCAACTGGACGAGAGCCGCCAATGCGTGACCTCGGGCGGTGAGGCGATCGACCTGACCGCTGCCGAGTTTCGTCTGCTGCGTTATTTCATGCTGCATCCCGGGCAGATCCTGTCCAAGAGTCATCTGGCCGATCATCTCTACGATGGCGAAACCGAGCGCGATTCCAACGTCATCGAGGTGCACGTCAACCGTTTGCGCGGCAAGCTCGGGCGCAACGTCATCGAAACCCGTCGTGGACAGGGCTACCGTTTTACCGGAGAGCAGGGTTGAGATCCATCCAGCGCCGGCTCGGCCTGGGGCTGGCCGGTACACTGTTGCTGGTCGGGCTGATCCTGGCGCAGGCCAGCCTGTGGGTTTTCGATCGTGGCCTGCGTGCCTACCTGGAAGAAGACCTGCGTGACGAGGCGCAGGGCCTTCTGGCGGCACTGGTGCGCGGGCCGGCCGGCCTGCAACTGGATGAGCGTCGTCTCGACCCGTCGTTCCAGCGGCAGTTTTCCGGTCATTACTTTCGTATCGACTTTTCCGACCGCAGCTGGCGTTCGCGCTCGCTGTGGGATCGTGAATTGCTCAAGCCGGACGGCCTGGGGATGCAGACCGAACTGGGGGACGGCCCGCAGGGACAGCGCCTGCTGATCTACCGCGCCGATTACCGCCGCTACGGCGAGAACCTGTCGATCAGCGTGGCACAGGATTACCAGCCGATACTGCAGAGCTTTCGCCGCATGCAGTGGCTGGGTATGGGCCTCGGTGGCGCCGCGCTGCTGCTGATTCTCGTCGCCCAGCGCTATACCGTGCGGCGTGCGTTGCGCCCCCTGGAGCAGGTGCGTCAGCAGATCGTGCAGTTGCAGCAAGGTCGGCGCACCGAGCTGGATGCCAAGGTGCCCGAGGAGCTGGAGTCACTGGTGGCGCAGATCAACCACTTGCTGGCTCACACCGAAGACACCCTCAAGCGCTCGCGCAACGCCTTGGGCAACCTGGGACATGCGCTGAAAACACCGCTGGCGGTGTTGATCAGCCTCGCCGGACGCGAGGAGCTGGCAGCCCATCCGGCCCTGCGCGCCAGCATGCGCGAACAACTGGAGCAGATCGAGCAGCGCCTCAGCCGCGAACTGGGGCGTGCGCGCCTGGCTGGCGAGGCCCTGCCGGGTGCGCGTTTCGACTGCGCGCAGGAGCTGCCGGGGCTGTTCGCCACCCTGGAGATGATTCATGACCGTGGCCTGAGCCTGGAGTGGCAGGCGTCAGAAGGATTGATCCTGCCGCGTGATCGCGAGGATCTGCTGGAACTGCTCGGCAACCTGCTGGACAACGCCTGCAAGTGGGCGGAACAGCGGGTGAAACTGACGGTCGAGGAGGGCGACGAGGGCTATCGCCTGTGCGTCGATGACGATGGGCCGGGGATCGATGCCGAGCGCCGCGAGGCCGTGCTCGGGCGTGGCACTCGCCTGGACGAACAGGTAGCAGGGCACGGTTTGGGCCTGGGTATCGTGCGCGACATCATCGAGGCCTGGAATGGCCGTATCGAGTTGCAGGACAGCCCGCTGGGCGGGCTGCGGGTGATGGTGAGTCTGCCACGGCGCTGAGCGCCGGGCGGGCGTCAGTTCGTCACATGCCGTTGGCGAAGGCCGGGTTGTCGAAGCCGATGGCGGTGCGTACCGGCTTCAAGGCGTGGGCGTAGCGCACCAGCACGTCGAGGGTGTAGTCGATACGGGCGTGGATACGCTCGTCGGCCTCGTCGACCGGCTGCGCCAGGTTCAGCACCTTCTCCACCTGACGCACGATCAGGTGTTCGGGCAGATAGCACAGGCGGCAGTTCTTGTAGCTGGAGGCGCGCAGTTCGCTGATCGGGTAGGCGCCGCCAATGCCGGACGAAACGCCCACCAGCAGGCCCGGCTTGTGCGCCAGTTCGGCCTTGCTGGCGTAGATGAAGAAGTTCTTGATCGCCGGGCAGGCCATGCCGTTCCACTCCGGCGCGATGATGATCGCGGCATCGGCGGCAGCCAGTTGCTGACGGTAGAGTTCCCAGGGGCCGTTGTCTTCGGCCGGCCACAGCGGCAATGGTGCCAGGCCCAGATCGATGATGTTGCTGTGATCCTGCGTGGTGTGGCCTTGTTCGATCAGGCGCTGGCGAAGAAAGCGCGCAACCTTTCCCGATTGACTGTTGTTGCGGCTGGAGCCGGCGACCAAGGCGATATTGAGCATGCTGCTTCCCCTGAGAAATGAAGGCGCAGGCTAGGCGATTGCCGGCCCGCGCTGCAAGGGAAGCGCTGCCAGATCAGGGATGATTTGGCGTCATGCGCGCCTCTGTGTGACCCGGATTCGAGGTGCGCATGGCATACCCTACCTGACCGTTACACGCGGAACTGATCCATCAGGCTCTGCTGATGGTTGGCCAGGCGGTTGAGATTCTGGCTGACCTGCGCGGACTCCTGGGCCTGGTGGCTGATGGATTCGGTGACGTCGCGGATCGAGGCGACGTTGCGATTGATCTCTTCGGCCACCGAACTCTGTTCTTCGGCGGCGCTGGCGATCTGCAGGTTCATGTCGGTGATCAGGCTGACCGCCTGGCTGATGCGCTGTAGCGCGGCCACGGCCTGTTGCACCTGTTCGACGCTGCCCTGGGCCTGGCGATGGCTGCTGTGCATGCTGCTGACCACCTCGCGGGTGCCATTCTGCAAGCCTTCGATCACCTGGCGGATTTCCTCCACCGAGTCCTGGGTACGCTTGGCCAGGTTGCGCACTTCATCGGCCACCACGGCGAAACCACGGCCTGCCTCTCCCGCGCGGGCCGCTTCGATGGCCGCATTGAGTGCCAGCAGGTTGGTCTGCTCGGCGATGGAGCGAATCACTTCGAGTACCGAGCCGATCTGTTCGCTGCTGCTGGCCAGGCCTTCGACCTCCTGCATGGCCACGTTCATTTCGTTGGCCAGCAGGTCGATGGTGCTGGTGGTGCGGTCGATCACCTGCAGCCCCTCGCGGCTGGCCTGGTCGGCATTGCGCGCGGCTTCGGCGGCCTGGGCCGCATTGTGCGCGACGTCCTGTGCGGTTGCGCTCATCTCCTGGAAGGCGGTAGCGACCTGATCGACCTCGCGATACTGCTGCTGCATGCCGGCGCTGGTCTGGCTGGCGATGGCGGCGGACTGATCGGCAGTGCCACGGGCATCGAGGACGCTGTTCTTCACGTCGGCGATGATCGGTTGCAGCTTGTCGAGGAAACGGTTGAACCAGCCAGCCAGTTCGCCCAGCTCATCCTGCCGGGCGTATTGCAGACGTCTTGTCAGATCGCCTTCACCGCTGGCGATGTCCTTGAGCATCGCGGCCACTCCGAGAATCGGACGCGTGACGCCGCGTGCGGTCAGCCACATCAGCAGCAGGCCGGCGAGCACCGCGACCAGCCCCAGCAGCAGGGCGGTGAGGCTGTCGCTGGAGCGGCGCTCGTCCAGTTGCGTACCCAGCTTGATGGCACGCTCCAGCAGCACCGTTTGCGGGACTTCCAGCAACACCGTCCAGGGTTTGGCCTCGGGAATGGGTTTGAAAGGGCTGAGTTCGCGCAGCATCTCGCCGTGATCGAGTTCGGCGTCGGTGCCGTTCAGGATCAGGCTGCGCAGCTCACTGGCCTGGTCGGGGAAGGCACGCTCGACGGGAAGGCTGAGCAGGCTGCCATCGCGGCTGTGTCCGGCGAGCAGGGCACCAGGGCTGAGGATGCTGATGTGACCCTGACCGTCATACAGCTCGCGATTGGCTTCCAGGCTGAGCTGCTGCAGGCTGGCCAGGCTGATATCGACGCCCATGACGCCGACGACCTTGCCATCCAGCTCCAGAGGAAAGGCGATGCTGGTCATCAGCGTCTTCTGGCCGTCGACGTCGTCGTAGTAAGGCTCCAGTACGCAGGGCTGGCGGGTTTCGCGGGGGCAGGTGTACCAGGCGTTGTAGGCGATGCCGTTGTCACCCGGCGTGGTGTCGCCGAGCAACTGCTCGCTCATCACCTCGGCCTCCAGTCGGCCGGCGGTGGGCTGCGCCCAGTACAGGGCGAAGCGGCCGGCCTCGTTGCTGCCCAGCTCCGGCTGATCGGCAAAGAGTTCATCCTTGCCATCCAGGGCGTTGGGTTCGAATACCAGGTACAGGCCGAGCAGGGAGGGGTTGGCCTCCAGGCTGCTGCGTACCTGGCGGTTCAGGTCTTCGCGCAGGTCGAAGGCATCGAGAAAGCGCTTTTCTGCCTGTTCACGCAGGAACAGGATCTGCCGCGAGAAACCCTTGCCGTACTGGTAGGCGTCCATGAAATAGCGCTGGATACGGATTGCCTGCAACTCACCGCGTGCCCGCAGGCGCAGCTTGGCACTTTCCTCCAGCATGCTGGAGCTGGCGGCACGAACCAGGCCGGCGCTGTGGCTGGACTGATACTGCGAGGCTCCTACAAGCAGGGTCACGATGGCCAGCAGGCAGAGGCCGGCGAGCAGGGTGATCTTCAACTGAATCGAAAGACGGCTGAACAGCATGATGCGTTCCTTTCTGCGAGGGGCCACGACGGGTTATCGGATGGCGTGCGGCTTTCTTGATCATGGGTTGCGATGGATCAATATTATGCACGTTTTTGGATGAAATATTGAACGAGTGCGTTTTTGACATCCCATTTCGCATCCGGCAGAGTACGCGGCTTTTTCTGACTGCTCCGCAGATCCGCTCCTTGTAGCGGTGCCAGTGGCATCGACTCCAGCAATTCCTTGCTCCTTTGTAGGTGGAACGCTTTTATGAACGCAGTAATAGCCGCGGTCGGCATCATGCTGGTGCTCAGCCTGTGTCGCATTCACGTGGTGGTGGCGCTGATCATTGGTGCGCTGGCCGGTGGTCTGATCGGTGGTCTGGGCATGGAAGGCTCGCTGGCCGCTTTCAACAAAGGGCTGGGGGCGGGCGCCACGGTGGCGCTGTCCTATGCCTTGCTTGGCGCTTTCGCGGTGGCCATCGCCAAGTCGGGTCTGGCCCATGCCCTGGCCGACAAGGCCCTGGCCCTGGTCGGTCGCCAGCAGAGCGAGGCGGGTGCCAATGGCGTGAAATGGCTGCTCATCTGCCTGTTGCTGGCGGTTTCGGTGGCGTCGCAGAACGTACTGCCGATCCACATCGCCTTCATTCCGCTGCTGGTGCCGCCGCTGCTGTACGTGCTGACCAGGTTGCAGATCGACCGTCGTCTGATTGCCTGCGTGATCACCTTCGGCCTGATCACCCCCTACATGTTCCTGCCGGTGGGCTTCGGCAGCATCTTCCTCAACAACATCCTGTTGGCGAACGTGGCCAAGGGTGGCATGGACGTCAGTGGCGTGAACGTCACCGAGGCCATGCTGATCCCGGCCCTGGGCATGCTGTTCGGTCTGCTGGTTGCGGTGTTCTTCAGCTACCGCAGGAAGCGTGTCTACGACCTGGAGACGATCGAGCAGGCCGAACGCGTGACCGCCCAATACAACCCCAGAACATTGCTCGTTGCCGGGGTTGCCGTGGCGGTGGCCTTTATCGTGCAACTGTGGCTGGACTCGATGATCGTCGGCGCGCTGCTGGGCTTCGTGATCTTCACCGTATCGGGTGTAGTGCGCTGGAAAGAGGCCGACGACCTGTTCACCGAAGGCATGAAGATGATGGCCATGATCGGTTTCATCATGATTTCCGCCCAGGGTTTCGCCGAGGTGATGACCGCCACGGGCGAGGTGAAGAGCCTGGTGGACGCTTCTGCCGAGTGGATCGGCGACAGCCGTGGCCTGGGCGTGCTGATCATGCTGCTGGTGGGGTTGCTGGTGACCATGGGCATCGGCTCGTCGTTTTCCACCGTGCCCATCATCGCCGCCATCTTCGTGCCGCTGTGCATGCAACTGGGGTTCAGTCCGCTGGCCACCGTGTGCATCGTCGGCACTGCCGGGGCCATCGGTGATGCCGGTTCGCCGGCATCCGACTCCACGCTCGGGCCGACCTCGGGCCTGAACGTCGACGGCCAGCACAACCACATATGGGACACCGTCGTGCCGACCTTCCTGCACTACAACCTGCCGCTGCTGGCGTTCGGTTGGGCCGCCGCTATGATCCTGTAAGGATGGTCTGAAACCGTCGTGATGACTCGCTGCGCGGAGGGATACTCCAGGCGCCACAGGACGCCCGGACTCCCGCCTTCGCGGGAGTGACGAGATCAGGGTATCCGCCAGGGCGTGTGTACGCCGGATTAAACTTTTTGGTGTTTTGGGTCGTTTAACTCCTTCACGGGGCTGCCGATATAACGGTAGCCCCGTTTTGCTGTGGCTCTGCCGACAAGGACAACAATAAATGCGCCTCACATTGAAAACCAAAGTAATACTGCTTGCGCTGGTTCCGGTGATCCTCTTCGCTCTGGTGTTGAGTGGCACGGCTGCGAGGGTGCTACAGAGTCTGGCGGCGGATGAGTTGGCCGAGACGCGCGAGCGTCTGCTACAGGAAAAACGTAGCGAGCTGGAACACTACATCCAGATCGCCATCGGCTCCGTGAAGGGGCTCTACGATGGGGCTGCGCAAGGCGACATGGCCAGTCGTGAGCAGGCCATCGCGGTTCTCTCGAAGATCAAGTACGGTGCCGATGGCTATTTCTTCGGCCACGATTCCAACGTGGTGCGCCTGTTCCGTGGCGACAGCCCGGTGGACGTCGGCAAGAGTCTGGCCGACCGACGCGACCCCAATGGCGTGTACATCAACCGCGAGCTGGTCAACGTGGCGAAGAACAACAGCTACTTCGTCAACTATTCCTCACCGTTGCCTGGCAACGAGGCGGTGATGGTGCCCAAGCTCGCCTACAGCTATTACCTGCCCAAGTGGGACATGGCAATTGGCACCGCGCTGAACCTCGATGGTGTCGAAGCGCGGATCAGCGAAGTGCAGGCGGAGATCGACCGCCGTATCGGCACCATCATCACCAGCATCGTGGCAGTGGCCGCGATTCTGTTGCTGGTGTTCGGTGTGATCGGTGTCTGGCTGGGCAATGCCTTCCTGCGTCCGTTGCAACGGATCAAGGCCAACCTCGATGACATCGCGGCGGGCGAGGGCGACCTGACCCGACGCCTGCCGATCACCAGCCAGGACGAACTGGGACAGCTGGCTGGCTCCTTCAACCGCTTCGTCGAGAAGGTGCATGGTCTGGTGCGGCAGATCGTCGAGATGACCGGCCAGCTCACCGACCTGGTAGGCCAGGTTTCCGAACAGGCGCAGCGCTCCGAGCAGGCCATGGCACAGCAGCGTCATGAAACCGATCAGGTGGCCACGGCGATCAACGAGATGTCGGCGGCGGCCCACGAGGTGGCCAAGAGCGCGCAGAATGCCGCCGAGGCCGCGCAGCAGACCGACCGTGAAGGGCAGGCGGCGAAGAGCGTGGTCGACGGCAGCATCCAGCGCATCCACTCGCTGGTGGAGGACATCCGCAGCAGCGGCGTGTCGCTCGACAGCCTGCAGCAGGACGTGCAGTCGATCGTCAGTGTGCTCGACGTGATCCGCTCCATCGCCGAGCAGACCAACCTGCTGGCACTCAATGCGGCCATCGAGGCGGCGCGTGCCGGTGAGGCTGGACGCGGTTTCGCGGTGGTGGCCGATGAAGTGCGCGCGCTGGCCAGCCGCACCCAGCAGAGCACCCAGGAAATCCAGGGCATGATCGATCGTCTGCAACAGGGCACGCAGCAATCGGTGACCTCGATGCGCCGTTCCAGCGATGCCGGCGAGCTGACCAGCGAACAGGCCAACAAGGCGGGCGAATCGCTCGATGCCATCGCCCGGTTGATCGCCACCATCAATGCCATGAACGCGCAGATCGCCAGTGCGGCCGAAGAGCAGACGGCGGTGGCTGAAGAGATCAACCGCAGCGTGCACCAGATCGCCGTCGCGGTGGACAGCGTGGCCGATGAGACCGAGCGTGGCGCACAGACGGCGCGCAGCCTGGCGGCTCTCGGTGAGCGTCTGGGGGCGCTGGTGCGTCAGTTCCGCATCTGAGTCAGGCCGGGTAGCTCCAGCGACTGAAGGCGTCGCTGAGCAGTTCGATCCAGGCGCGGACTGCCGGCGACATGCCGCGCCTGTGGGTATAGGCCAGCTGGATATGGCCCTCCGGCACCGTCCAGTCCGGTAGCAGGGCGACCAGGCGCCCGTCGGCCAATTCCTCGTGACACTGTGCGGTCGGGAGCAGGGTGATACCCACGCCAGCCAGCGCTGCCGACTTGCGGATGGGAAAATCGTCGATGGCCAGTCGCGCGTCCAGGGCGACCTCGCGATACGCCTGCGTCGCGTTGTGATGAAAGCGCAGGTGAATGCGCCGATCCGCGCCAATGGAGCCCAGGGCCGGCAACTGTTGCAGGTCTTCGGGGTGATCCAGGCGTAACCCGGCGATCAGATCCGGATGTGCCACCACCTGGGCTCGCGCCGGTAGCAGGCGCCGCGTGATCAGCCCCGGTTCTTCGTCATCGGCGTTGCGTACGCGCAGGGCGACGTCCACGGCTTCGTTGAGCAGATCGATACGGCGGGTGGTCTGCACGACCTCCAGTTGCACCCTGGGGTAGCGGGTCAGAAACTCATTGATCAGATCGGGCAGCAGGGGTACGCCGGGTGGCGTGGAGAAGCGCAGGCGTCCGCGCGGCTCGCTGGTCAGGTTGGCCACGGTTTCCTCGGCCTGTTCGGCCTCCAGCAGCATCGCCTGGCAGTGGCGCAGATAACGTTCGCCGATGTCGGTCAGTGCCAGCTTGCGTGTCGAGCGTTGCAGCAGGCGCGCCCCCAGGCGCTGCTCCAGTTCGGCGATGCGCCGCGACAGGCGCGATTTGGGAATGCCCAGCGTGCGCCCGGCGGCAGCAAAACCACCGGCCTCCACCACCTTGGCGAAATAGAACAGATCGTTGAGATCCTGCATTTCAGTGTCCTATGCATGGGACGAAGCATCGCATTTTTGCCATCTTATCGACTATTGGCTCCATGGGTAGCATCTGACTCCTTCGCGTCGTCACGGCGCATGACTCTCTGGAGAACCCAATGAAACTGCTGCATCTCGATTCGAGCATCCTGGGCGATGCGTCCGCTTCCCGTCAGCTCAGCCGTGACGTGGTCAAGGCCTGGAGCGCCGCCGAATCCGATGTTCAGGTCACCTACCGTGACCTGGCCAGCGATGCCCTGAGCCATTTCTCCGCCGCCAGCCTGGTGGCCGCCGCTACTCCGGCCGAGTTGCGCGATGCGGCGCAGCGCCATGAAGCCGAGCTGGCCGAGCGCACCCTGGAAGAGTTTCTCGCCGCCGATGCCATCGTCATCGGCGCGCCGATGTACAACTTCGCCATCCCCAGCCAGTTGAAGGCGTGGATCGACCGCATCGCCGTCGCCGGCAAGACCTTCACGTACACCGAGAATGGCCCGGTGGGCCTGGCAGTCGGCAAGACCGTGGTGATCGCCTCCAGCGCCGGTGGCATTCATGCCGGTCAGGCGTCCGGCCAGGCGCATGAGGACTACCTGGTGCGCATGCTCAATTTCGTCGGTATCGACGACATCGAGATCGTCCGTGCCGAAGGTCTGGCCTATGGCGAAGAGCCGCGTGCCGAGGCCATGAAGGGCGCCGCGCAGCGCATCAGCGAGCTGTTCACCGCTGCCTGAGCGACCGGCTGAAACGACAAAGCCCGCAAAAGCGGGCTTTGTCGTTCATGGCGCAGGGGGCTGTCCCCTGTCCCTTTCCCATGAGGGAAGAGGGACGTTTGCGTGGGTGTGTCAGACGATGATGCCCTGGCTGCGCAGGTAGTCGTCGTAGCTGCCGCTGAAGTCGGTCACGCCGTTATCCGACAGCTCGATGATGCGCGTGGCGAGGGAGCTGACGAACTCGCGGTCGTGGCTGACGAAGATCAGCGTGCCCGGGTAGTTCTCCAGTGCCAGGTTGAGCGCCTCGATCGACTCCATGTCCAGGTGGTTGGTCGGTTCGTCCATCACCAGCACGTTGGGCTTCTGGCAGGCCAGCTTGCCGAACAGCATGCGCCCCTGTTCACCACCGGAAAGCACCTTGACCGACTTCTGGATCTCGTCCGACGAGAACAGCATGCGGCCCAGCGCCGCGCGGATGTTCTGCTCGCCGCTGGTCCACTGGCCCATCCATTCGAACAGGGTGTCGTCGGCCTCGAAGTCGTGCGCGTGATCCTGGGCGTAGTAGCCCACTTCGGCGCTGTCGGTCCATTTCACGCTGCCGGCATCCGGGCTCATCTCGCCGACCAGGGTACGCAGCAGGGTGGTCTTGCCGATGCCGTTGGGGCCGATGATGGCCACGCGCTCGCCGGCCTCGATGGTGAAACTGAAGTTCTTGAACAGCACCTTGTCGTCGAATGCCTTGGACAGCTTCTCGACGGTCACCGCCTGGCGGTGCAGCTTCTTGGTCTGGTCGAAGCGGATGAACGGGCTGACGCGGCTGGACGGCTTGACCTCGGCCAGCTGGATCTTGTCGATCTGCTTGGCGCGGCTGGTGGCCTGCTTGGCCTTGGAGGCGTTGGCCGAGAAGCGGCTGACGAAGGTCTGCAGCTCGGCGATCTGCGCCTTCTTCTTGGCGTTGTCGGCCAGCAACTGCTCGCGGGCCTGGGTCGAGGCCGTCATGTACTCGTCGTAGTTGCCCGGGAACAGGCGCAGTTCGCCGTAGTCCAGGTCGGCCATGTGGGTGCAGACCGCGTTGAGGAAGTGACGGTCGTGGGAAATGATGATCATGGTGCTGTTACGCGCCGTGAGGATGTTTTCCAGCCAGCGGATGGTGTTGATGTCCAGGTGGTTGGTCGGCTCGTCGAGCAGCAGCACGTCCGGATCGGAGAACAGTGCCTGGGCCAGCAGCACGCGCAGTTTCCAGCCGGGAGCGACTTCGCTCATCGGACCGAAGTGCTGCTCCAGCGGAATACCCAGGCCGAGCAGCAACTCGCCCGCGCGGGATTCGGCGGTGTAGCCGTCCATTTCAGCGAACTCACCTTCGAGTTCGCCCACCTTCATGCCGTCTTCCTCGCTCATCTCCGGCAGCGAGTAGATGCGATCACGCTCGGCCTTGACCTTCCACAGCTCCTCGTGGCCCATGATCACGGTGTCGATCACGTTGAATTCTTCGTAGGCGAACTGATCCTGGCGCAGTTTGCCCAGGCGCACGTTCGGTTCGAGCATCACCTGGCCGGCCGACGGCTCCAGGTCGCCGCCGAGAATCTTCATGAAGGTCGACTTGCCGCAGCCGTTGGCGCCGATCAGGCCGTAGCGGTTGCCGTTGTTGAACTTGACGGAAACGTTCTCGAACAGCGGCTTGGCGCCGAACTGCATGGTGATGTTAGCGGTGGAAATCAAAGGACTTACCTATCGATGACTGGGTGTGCGCGGTGTAAGGGGATGTCCGTTGGAGCCTTTCGGCTCGGTTCGAACCGAGGGAGCGACGCGGCGTCTGTGGATGAGCGTTGCGACCCTGCCGGATACGGCCGATGAAGGCGGGTGGACGTGTCGGGCATCGTGGCGCCGGGGTCTGTCGGGGGACGGGGCGGCGTCGAAGCGCGCAATGGTATCACTTGGCACCCCGAACCACAGCCCGTCGTTGCCGGGAAGGCGTCCAGACCCTGGGGCATTCTCTGCCAGGCGACCGGCCAGGGCCTGCGGCATGCCACGTTGGCGCTGGCGTTCAGGCCACCTGGGCGGATTCGAGGCGATCGAGTTGCAGCAGCAGGTCGATCATCGCCTTGGCGGCGGGGGACAGGCGAAAACCGGTGCGGGTGACGATGGCGCAGCGAGCGCCGAGGCTGTCGAGGTTGTTCGGCAGGTTGCGCAGATGCAGCTCAAGCAGGGTGCCGCGTGCCAGTTCGTCAGCCACTGCCTCATGGGTCGTCATGCCGATGGCGTCACTGCGTTGAACCAGTTGCACCAGCAGGGGAATCTGTTCGCATTCCAGGTGGATGCTGATATCGACCTTGCCACTGAGGTTGGCCAGTACCTTGCGGGCGTCGCTCGGCATGCGGCTGGCGGCCAGGGGGAATTCGAAGAGGTCGTTGGTCGACAGGCTTTCCTTGCCCAGCAGCGGGTGAGCGGGGCGGCAGAAGAACAACCCTGCGCGGGGGCGTAGCAGTTGGGTCTGCACGCCGGGATCGGCCTGGCAATGGCGGACGTCGGCGATGCAGAACTCGATTTCGCTGCGGTTCAGGCTACGGCTCAGGTGCTCCCAGTTGTCCACTGCGACGCGCGTCTGAATGCGCGGGTAGCGCTGGGTGAATGCCAGCAGCGCGTCCGGCAGCAGGCGTGCGGCCAGAGCCGGCGCGCAACCGAGGTGCAGTTCACCTGCATCGAGCTTGCTCATCTGGTTGATTTCACGGGTCAGATTGCTGGCGCCGCGAATCAGGGCCAGGGCATGTTGCAGCGCGACCTGACCTTCGGGGGTGGGACGCAGGTCCTGCTTGCCCGGTCGATCAGAACGCAGCCCAGTTCTTGCTCCAGCCCCTGGATGCTGCGGCTGAAGGCCGGCTGCGTGATGCCCATGGCCTCGGCCGCACGGACGAAGCTGCGATGCTCATTGAGCGCGACGAGGTAGCGGAGTTGGCGCAGATCCATGGGGTACCGGTATCGAGGGGGGAGCGAGCGTTGCGATTGCGCCGGTTTTAATGTGCGTTACTTATTCCGTCAATCTTGTAATTTGGATATGCATATTCCATTGAGGAATTAATACCGGTTCGACGTTCTCTTCTGCTGCGCCTGGCCAGTTCTCGCCAACTGACGTCACCAGGCGCAATGCCTTGCCTGCATTTTTTTGATGCCTTTCAGTAATTGGAAATGAAAAAGCCTTATTTTTCAATTGCTTGTATTTTTATATTCCATTTAGAAATCAATATCTGATTAAAAATTACTTTATGGGATAAGGGGGCGAATCAATCATCGCCACCAGCTCTGCGGCGGGCCAGGCAACTGGTCGGTGTCCTCAGAGAACAGCAGTCCATACAGCAAACAGGAGTCTTGCCCATGGGCAATGTCCTTGAAGCCGACAACTTTTCCGAAGTGCTCTGGCGTGATGCACGCAAGCCGGGTGAGCTACGTGACCTGGGTGTCAGCGTGCGTCAGGCTCTGGGCCTGCAACGCCTGGCGCCGCAAGCCGGCAAGCCGGTGCTGGGACGGCGGGAGGCGATTCTGCTCGGTGCGTTCGCCCTGACGTTGCACGTGGCGGCCGTTACCTGGCTGGCCAGCCGGCCCGAACCGGTACTGCCCGATGTGCCGGTGCAGATCCCGCCGATGACCATCGAATTCACCCGTGTCGCACCGCCTGTGGTCGAGCCACCGCCTCCGGAGGTGATTGCCGAACCCGAACCGGTGGTCGAGCCACCAGCGCCTGTGGTCGAGGAGCTGGCAGTCAAGCCACCCCCCAAGCCCAAACCCAGGCCGCAGCCACCGAAGCAGGAGGCCAAGCCCGAGCCGAAACCGCTCGAGACGCCACCGCCGGCACCGCCAACGGTCGCCGAGGCGCCGCCTGCGCCCCCGCCAGAGGTACCGCCGTCGGCCAATGCCGGTTACTTGCAGAATCCGGCGCCGGAGTACCCGAGCCTGGCTCAGCGCCGGGGCTGGGAGGGCACCGTGCTGCTGCGTGTGCACGTACTGGCCAGTGGCAAGCCGAGTGATATCCGCATTCAGCGCAGCAGTGGCCGCGAGGTGCTCGACGATGCCGCCGTGCGAGCCGTCAAGCGCTGGAGTTTCGTGCCGGCCAGGCGTGGCGACCAAACCATCGCGGGCTGGGTGTCGGTACCGCTGGAATTTCGTTTGAACTGACGCTGGCGCAGACGCCGGCCGACCTGACTTATCCGAGGAACGCATCATGAACCTGCTGGTAGATTCTCCCTTGCAATCGGTCGAACACGCGGTCATCTGGCTGCTGATCGGCTTCTCCGTGATCACCTGGGGCCTGGCGCTGATCAAGGGCATCCAGTTCGCCCGCCAGCGCCACCAGGATCGCCGGTTCCAGAAAGGCTTCTGGAGCGCCACCAGCCTCGACAGCGCCGCCGAGCAGAGTGCGGGTCAGAACGGCGCCGTCGCACGGGTGGCCCAGGCCGGCTTCGCTGCCATCCAGGTGCAGGGTGGCCAGCCCACCGACCTGGCGCAGTCGATCAACCACCAGGATCGTCTTGAACGTTCGCTGCGCCAGCAGATCCAGCGCGAGCGTCGTTCGCTGGAGTCCGGCCTGGCGGTGGTCGCCTCCATTGGTTCCACCTCGCCCTTCATCGGCCTGTTCGGCACCGTGTGGGGCATCATGGAGGCGCTCAAGGGCATCAGCGCTGCCGGTAACGCCAGCCTGGAAACCGTGGCCGGCCCCATCGGCGCCGCCTTGGTCGCAACCGGCGTGGGGATCGCCGTCGCCGTACCGGCGGTGCTGGTCTACAACTACTTCCTGCGTCGCCTGAAGCTCACCGCCGCCGATCTGGACGACTTCGCCCATGACTTCTACAGCCTGGCGCAGAAGAGCGCGTTCAAGGTCATCGTCAGCCCGCGTGCCGGCAAGACGGCCAGCGCCGCGAACGTGACGAAGGAGGCGGTCTGACATGGCCTTCTCGACCCAGGACAGCGACGAAGTTCTTTCCGAAATCAACGTCACACCCCTGGTGGACGTGATGCTGGTGCTGCTGGTGGTGTTCATCGTCACCGCGCCACTGCTGACCAACTCGATCCCGATCAACCTGCCGAAGACCGAGGCGGTGGCGCCGCTGGAACAGAAAGACCCGCTGGTGGTGAGCATCGATGGCGAGGGCAAGCTGTTCATCAACAAGGACGAGGTTCAGGCCGATCTGCTGGAAAGCAGCCTGATCCAGGCCAGGCAGGAGGCCGAGGTCGTGCACGAGGAATTGCGTGTGCAGTTGCAGGCCGACGACGGCGTCAACTACGGCGAAGTGGCACGCGCCATGGCGGCCATCGAGCGGGCCGGTATCACCAAGCTGGCAGTCATCACTGCCCGCTGAGTTTACGGGGCCGTACTTCCGGGCAGGGAGTACGGCCCCTTTTTTGTGTGAGCAGGGGCCAGATTTGGCAGTGGTCTGAACGCGTCGTCATCACTCGCTGCGTTCGCCCTGTTCGGGCCGCACCGAAGTGCGCTCAGCGCAAGCGCTGTCCCGCGAATGCGGGAAGCCGGAACGCCTGTAACACCTGGGCTTCCGCGTAGGCGGGAATCCGGAACCTGCAAACTTTCTGGGCTCCCACCTTCGCGGAAGAGACGGGGCTTTGTCAGTGTTTCGCTGGCGGGCACTTCCGGGGAAACTCAAAAAAGCCGTCATTCCCGCGTAGGCGGGAATCCGGAACCTGCAAACTTCCTGGGCTCCCGCCTTCGCGGAAGTGACGATAAATGGCTGTTTCAGAACTTCCCTAATACGGCAGCAACTTGCAGGTTTATCGTCGTCATGGGGTGTTCTTATATATCGGCATCTGTCGGCGGCAGTGGCCTGCCTGATGCTGTTCATATCTGGACATTGGTTCAGCAGATTGTTCGGCGTTAGCGATCTTCAAGTGTTCTTCGTGGGCACTAACTTGTTATCCGTCATTGATTTTCAGGTGTGGCACGGACGCTGCTGAGTGCTGCCCGGTATCGCTGAAAGATACCGGCCTTGCACAGTAATCAATAAAGAGGAATAACAGGTGAAACATCATGTTGGGGGCGTTTTGCCGCCGGGCGGTGGCAAAACGGTGATATGGACACTGGGGGCAGTGCTGGCCTGCCTGGGCGGCACCGCTCAGGCCGCTGAGCAGAGCGATGCGCGCCTGGCCACTGTGGTAGTCGAAGGCAGCAAAGCCAGCGAGGTAGAGAAGGCCAGGGTCGAGCTGGAAAAGGTCGCCGGCGCCGCGCGCGTCGTCGATAACCAGGAGGTGGAACGGGGCAGGGCGCAGAACGCCGAAGACGTGCTGGCGCTGCAACCCGGCGTTTTCGCCCAGGCCACCAGCGGCACCGGGGCGAACAAGATTTCCATCCGGGGTTCGGGTCTCAACACCTTCTACCAGGGCTACGTGATGGGGATCAAATTTCTCTATGACGGCCTGCCCATCACCGGGCCGGGCGGCACCCAGGAAGACCTGCTGAACATGGCGGCGGTCGACCGCACCGAGGTGCTCTACGGTGCCAACGCCTTCTCCCATACCGCGCTGTCACTGGGCGGCGCGATCAATTTCATCACCCACACCGGCCGCACATCGCCGGGCGCTTATGCGCGTGTGGACTTCGGGCCGTTCGGCTATCGCAGACAGCAGCTCAGCTACGGTGGGGTTAGCGGCGACAGCGACTATTACATCTCCGTGCTGCACAACGAGCGCGACGGCTTTCAGGACGATACGCCGAACAAGGGCAGGGATTTCATTGCCAACGTTGGCCATACCTTCAACCCCAGGCTCGATACCCGCTTGACCATCCGCTATCGCGAGGAGGAGCTGCTCAATGGCAGTACGCTGACCAGGGCGCAGATCAAGGATGACCCGACCCACAACCGCCTGCTGTCGGATCGACGCAAGGACGGCACGACCCTGATCGGCAGCACGACCACTTACCGTTTCGATGATGACTCGCGACTGGAAATCGGCCTAGGCGTCAACGACTATCCGTTGCTCAACGGCTGGCGCTATGCGGCGACGGCGCAGGACTGGCGCTCCACCGACGTCAACACCGTGCTGCGCTACCTGCGCACCGACGACCGCCTGTTCGGCCTGCCCAGCGATACCACGCTGACCTTCAGCGACACCCGCCTGGTGCGTGGCGACGTCAAGGGCTATCGCCGCAGCGACTGGCAGCAGGTGCGTCACACCGACTACAGCGGCTCTCGCGATACCGTGTTCGCGATCGGCAATGAACTGTATCTGGACGACCGCTACACGCTGTCCAGCGGTCTGTCGCTGATCAACATCGACCGTACCGCACGCATCAAGTATTCGAATACGGCCAATACCAGCACCTTTCCCGACAACCTCAGCTACAACGAATGGCACGTCGCGCCGCGCATCGGCCTGAGCTACCAGCTCAATCCCACGGTGCAACTGTTCGGTAATCTCAGCCGCTCCATCGACCCGCCCGTCACCTGGCAGCATGGCAGTACCGCCAATGCCTACCTGCGTCCGCTCGATCCGCAGAAGGGCACCACCGTGGAGTTCGGGATACGGGGTTCGGCCGGTATCTTCGATGGCAGCCTGTCGATCTATCGCTCATGGATCAGCGATGAGCTGCTGACCGTGATCATCACGCCGGCGACCCAGACCACTGACGCGGTCACGGCCAACGCCAATGCCAGCGATACCATCCACCAGGGTATCGAGGCCGGTCTGGATACGCGTCTGTGGGAAAGCGCGCGGGGTGATCAGGTGATCCTGCGTCAGGCCTACACCTTCAACGACTTCTTCTACCGCGACGATGACGCGTTCGGCAGCAACGCGTTGCCCAGCCTGCCGCGCCATTACTACCAGGCCGAGCTGCAGTATCGCCATCCGGCCGGGTTCTACGCGGGCGTCAACCTGCGTACGGCCTCGAGCTACTACGTCGACTATGCCAATACGCTCAAGGCGCCGTCCTACACCCTGTGGGGCGCCAAGGTCGGCTACGACGATCCGGGCGAGCGCTGGAGCGTCTACCTCGACGCACGCAACCTGACCGACGAGCACTACGTCACGGCAGCGAACACCGCCTACGACCTCAGGGGCGTGGATTCGCCGAACTTCTATGTCGGCGATGGCTTCGGCGTGTATGCCGGGATTTCCTATCGCTTTCACTGACCCCTGGCGACGCTCCATCCGGAGTGTCGTCGACCGTGGACGGCGCTGGTTGTCCACGGTTGATGGAGAGAACCCCATGCTGAAAATAGCTGTAGCGACACGTCGGCTGTTCGCCCTGGCGGTGCTGATGATCCTGGCTGGCTGTGGTGATGCACCTGATGAGCAGGCGAGCGATGCGGCGCCGGAGCAGGCGTTCATCTACCCGGCCAGCGACTATTTCGAACCGGCGCCGGGCAAGCCCGGTGGCACGCTCAAGGTCTCGGTCGCGCTGGATACCGGATCGCTCGACCTGCACGCCATTTCCCATACCAATGCCCAGTGGCTGGGCAGGCTGATCTACGACAACCTGGTGTACCTGGACGATCAGGGGCGCATCACGCCCTGGCTGGCCAAGGCCTGGGAGGTGTCCGAGGACGGCAAGACCTACACCTTCCATCTGCGCGACGATGTGAGCTTCAGCGATGGCGCGAAATTCAACGCCGAAGCAGTGCGCATCAACCTCGAACACATGCGCGATCCCGCGACCAGGTCGCCCCTGGCGGCGGCTTACATCGCACCGTACATCGACGGCGAAGTGGTCGATGAATACACCTTCCGCGCCAACCTGCGCGAGCCCTATACGCCGTTTCTCAACGTGCTGGCGCAGTCCTGGCTGTCCATGCAGTCGCCGAAGGCTATCGTGGAAAATCCCAAGGCACTGGCCGAGGCGCCGGTCGGTTCCGGGCCTTTCGTGGTCGAGCGTTACAGCCGCCAGCAGGGTATTCGTCTGGTGCGCCGTGACGACTACGACTGGGCGCCGGATTTTCTGCGGCACCAGGGGCCTGCCTACCTCGAACGCATCGAGCTGGATTTCGTGCCCGAAGCGCTGATCCGCTACAGCTCGCTGGCGGCGGGGCAGTACGACTTCACCACCGATGCGCCGACGCAGAGCGCGGCGGCCATCCGTGCCGATGATCGACTGCGCTTCGACAGTCGCATCCGTCAGGGCAACCCCAATCGCGGCATCACCTTCAACACCGAAAAATTTCCCTTCGACGACGTGCGCGTGCGCAAGGCCTTCGCCCTGGCTGTGGATCGCGAGGGCATCGTGCGCATCAGCGGTTTTGGCGAGTTCAAAGCCAAGAGCGATTACCTGGCCGCCAATACCCGGTATTACGACCCCTCGTTCCGGGCTGCCCTCACGTTCGATCCCGAGGCCGCCAATCGTCTGCTCGACGAGGCCGGCTGGCGCGAGCGCGACGCACAGGGTTATCGCGTGCGTGATGGCGTGCGGCTGAGCGCCGAGGTGCTGGCGGCCGAGGGTTTGTATCCGCTGACCGATCTGGTAGCGATCCAGGCCGACGTGAAGAAGATCGGCTTCGAGCTGCGTATCGACCAGTTGCCTGCGCTGCATATTCTCGACCGGCGCGCCGCCAACGACTACCAGGCTACCGGCGCCGGGGTGTGGCACACCAATACGCCGGATGGTCTGTACATCCTCTATCACAGCAACGAGATCATCTCGTCGCAGCGGATCGGCCAGAACATCGCCCGGCTGCGCGATGCCAGGCTCGATGCATTGCTCGCCGAAGGCCGGCGCTCCAGGGATGAAGCGCGCAGTCGCCAGCTCTATGGCGAGGCCCAGCAACGCCTGACCGAGCTGGTACCTGTCGTGCCGCTGTACGAGAACTACAGCCTGACCGCCCATGGCCCACGGGTGCGCGGCGTGGTCTACGACACCTCCCACAACACGCCGGTGTTCACCAGCGTCTGGCTGGAGTGAGCGGTGGGCGTGTTATGCGCGACGTGGAGGCGGTTTTCCCGATGCGCATGATACCCCATGCGGGTTACGCAGGGCATGGGCATCAAAGGTCTTGAGTAGGGTGCCCATCGGTCTGCGTGCAATGCGCATCTCTGGCGATGGTTCTCGAACACTTCCTGCCTCTATCGGAAATGAACTGCCGGTCAGCCGGTGGTTCATTTACGGCCGTTATTCGTCTGTGCATGCAGTTGTTCCTGTTGCGTTCAAGGCGTACGGCGAATGCAAAGTCAAAAGATCAACAAGCCTGTAACCGAAATCACTGTTCGTGGTGAAACAGTGGTTCAGCAGAATGCCATGAAGTGCAGGTTCTGGATTGTTCTGTTTTTTTATCAAGCCATTGTTTTTAAAGAATTTTATAAGTTGGAACGGCGCTTGCTGAATAGCAGATGAGAGCACCAGAAAGATAACAAGAAGCTCACAAGAGAATCTGTCTGAATACGAGGAGTAGCAGCGTGCGCTGGTTATCTTTAGAAGGGCGTTTTGGGGCTTTTGCGGGGGGCGTCAGGCCACTGTGGAAGGCGGTGAGCATTGGCACTCTGGTGATGTGCGGGGGCAACCTGGCCATGGCGGCTGAGGTGGAGGCAAACACCGATACCCGGTTGGGAACCGTGGTGGTGAAGGGCACGAAGAAAAGCGAGGCCCAGCAGGCCGAGGCGAGGCTGGAGGAGGTCGCCGGCAGCACCAGCGTGGTGGACAACGCCGAAGTGGAGAAGGGCCGTGCTTCCACGCTGGAAGATGTGCTGGCATTCCAGCCCGGTGTCATCGCCCAGTCGGCTGGCGGTAACGATGCGATCAAGATTTCCATTCGTGGCTCGGGCGCCAACGCTTCACCCGGTTACTTCCGTGAAGGGGTCAAGTTCCTCTTCGACGGCCTGGCGCTGACCGGCCCGGGCGGTACGCCCTACGAATTGCTGGAAACCTCCGGGGTGAACTACACCGAAGTGCTGCGTGGCGCCAACGCCTATGACTACACCGCGCTGTCGCTCGGTGGCGCGATCAACATGGTCACCCACACGGGGTACACCTCGCCCGGCAACTACGCACGCTTCGAGGCGGGCAGCTTCGGCTGGCGCAAGCAGCAACTGAGTACCGGTGGGGTACAGGGCAATGCCGATTACTACATCAGTCTGAGCAACTCCGAACGTGACGGCTACCAGGACTACACCTTCACCAAGGCCAGGGGCGTGGTGTCCAATTTCGGCTACCGCTTCAGTCCCAGGCTCGATACGCGCCTCATCGTGCGCTATCGCGAGCAGTACCACGAGAACTCCAGCACCCTGACACGCGGGCAGCTCAAGGATGACTCGACCCAGGCCAACCCAACCACCGTGGCGCAACGCGGCGATTCGACCAAGAACGGCTCGATCTGGGTCGGCAGCAAGACCACCTATGCCTTCGATGACGACTCCAGACTGGAACTGGGGCTGGTCTACCACAACTACAGCCAGATTCTCGGCAAGAAGAGCCCGGCAACGCCCAACCACTGGCAATGGCGTGACCTCAATACCTCGCTGCGCTACCTGCGCAGCGATCAGTGGTTCGGCCACCAGAGCAACACCACCTTCGCCTTCAGCAACACCCTGCATGATCGCGCCGAGGTCAAGACCTACAGCGGCACCACGCGGGCACTGCTCAAGGACACCCGTTACAGCGGCTCCTTCGATACCGTGTTCTCGGTCGGCAACGACCTGGAGCTGACCGAGCGGCTGTGGCTGAACAGCGGCCTGTCGCTGGTCAACATCGTTCGCGATGTGGATGTGGAGTTCTCCGATCGGGCCAACGTCAGCCCCTTCCCGCAGCACTACAAGTACGACAACTGGAGCCTCGCGCCGCGTATCGGCCTGCGCTACTACCTGACCCCGGATATCCAGCTGTTCACCAACGTCAGCCGCTCCATCGATCCGCCCAGTGCCTGGTCGATCTCGCCGTCCGGCCCGACCAACAACTACACCAAGACGCTGGTGGAACAGAAGGCCAATACCTTCGAGGTCGGTATCCGGGGTTCGCACGACATCTTTTCCGGCAGCCTGGCGCTGTACCGTTCCTGGGTGCACAACGAGCTGCTCAACGTCGAGGTGATTCCGGCGGCTGGTCTGACCCCGGCGGTAACCTCCACCAACAACGCCAGCCCGACCATCCACCAGGGCATCGAGGCGGGGCTGGATATCGATCTCTGGCAGGGCGAGCGGGGCGACAGTCTGTTGCTGCGCCAGGCCTACACCCTGAACGACTTCTACTACCGCAACGACGACACCTTCCAGGCCAACGAACTGCCGGGCCTGCCCAGGCACATCTACCAGGCCGAGCTGAAGTACCAGCACCCCAGCGGCTTCTACGCCGGTGTGGACGTGCGCACCGCGTCGAGCACGCCGGTGGACTACGCCAACAGCTTCTACGCCCCGTCCTACACCGTCTGGGGGGCGAAGTTCGGCTACGAAGAGCCGGGCCAGCGCTGGCAGGTGTTTCTCGACCTGCGCAACCTCACCGACGAGGACTACGCCACCGCCGTCAGCCCGATCTACAACGCCCGTGGCAACGATGCGGCAGCGCTGTACGTCGGCGATGGCTTCGGCGCCTTCACCGGCGTGGCCTTTCGCTTCTGAACAGGCGGCGGCGGAGGGTGCTCCGCCGCCACTCAAGGTTTTCATCAGGAAATTGCGTCATGCAAGCAAACACTCGCGACGTTCCGGGCACGCACGCCGTTGGCATCAGGCCATGGTTCGCTGCCGTACTGGGTGCCTTGTGGCTGCTGGCCGGCTGCTCGCCCAGCGACGAGCCACCGGGCACGTCCGGCACTGCCGAGCCCGCTCCGGCGGCCGAGGTGGTCGATGGCGTGCTCAGCTATCCGCCCAGCGATTACCACGAGCAGGCGCCAGGCAAGGCCGGTGGCACTCTGCGTGCGTCGGTGGCGCTGGATACCGGTACCTTCGATGTGCATTCCATCGCCCATGGCAACGTGCAATGGCTGGGGCGCATCCTCTACGACGCACTGGTCTATCAGGACGAGCAGGGCGCCATTTCACCCTGGCTGGCCAAGAGCTGGGAGATATCCGCGGACGGCACCGTCTACACCTTCCATCTGCGTGATGACGTCACCTTCAGCGACGGCACGAAATTCAATGCCGAAGCGGTACGCGTGAACCTCGAGCACATGCGTGATCCGGCCACCAAGTCGCCACTCGCGGCGGCCTACATCGCGCCTTACGTGCAGGGCAGGGTCATCGACGAGTACACCTTCGAAGCGACGCTGCGTGAGCCCTACTCGGCGTTTCTCGACGTGCTGGCGCAGTCCTGGCTGAGCATGATTTCGCCCAGGCAGATTCTCGAAGACCCGAAATCCATCGCCGAGAAACCCATCGGCAGCGGCCCCTTCGTGTTGCAGAGCTACACCCGCGAGCAGGGCGCCAGCTTCGTCCGCCGAGAGGACTACGACTGGGCACCTCCGGTCACCCGTCACCAGGGGCCCGCCTATCTCGAACGCATCGAGCTGACCTTCGTGCCCGAATCGATGATTCGCTACAGCTCGCTGCTGGCCGGTCAGCATGATTTCACCCTGGATGCGCCGACGCAGAATGCCGCAGCGATCCGTGCCAATCCGGAGCTGGTGCTGCACAGCCGTATCCGCAAGGGCAACCCGTTTCGCAGCGTGACCTTCAATACCGAGCGCTTCCCCTTCGATGACGTGCGGGTGCGCAAGGCGTTGACCCAGGCCATCGACCGCGAAGGCCTGGCCTGGGTGATCGGCTTCGGCGAATACCAGACCAAGAGTGATTACCTGGCGATCAACACGCGCTTTTACGATCCCTCGTTCACCGAAGCCTTGAAGTACGACCCGCAGGCTGCTGCCCGCCTGCTCGACGAAGCCGGCTGGAGCGAGCGCGATGCCGATGGCATCCGCATCAGGGATGGCCAGCGTCTGAGCGTGAAGCTGCTGATGAGCGAAAACCCGGCGTTCCCCAGCAGTGTGGCGGTGGCGATCCAGTCCGATGCGCGCAAGGCCGGCGTGCAGATCGAGCTGGAGGTGCTGCCGCTGGTGCAGGCCACCGAGCGCCGTTACTCCGGTGATTATCAATTGCTCGGCGGCGGT
This sequence comes from Ectopseudomonas oleovorans, assembly GCA_045291465.1. Taxonomy (GTDB): domain Bacteria; phylum Pseudomonadota; class Gammaproteobacteria; order Pseudomonadales; family Pseudomonadaceae; genus Aquipseudomonas; species Aquipseudomonas oleovorans_B. The sequence continues at coordinate 2,865,717 of CP152345.1, forward strand.
TACTGGCACAGCAACACCCCGGATGGGTTGTTCATGCTCTACCACAGCGCGTCGATTCCCACCGACAAGCTGCTCGGGCAGAACGTCGGCCGTCTGCGTGACGAAACCCTCGACCGCCTGCTCAGCGAGGCGCGGCGCAGCATCGACCCCGAGCGTCTGCAGCAGCTCTACTCGCAGGTGCAGCAGCGCCTGACCGAGCTGGTGCCCGCCGCGCCCTCCTATGAGAGCCACCACATCGTCGCGCATCAGGCCTATGTCAAAGGGCTGATCTTCGATACCTCGCACAACACGCCGTTCTTCACCAGCGTCTGGCTGGAAAAGGAGCGGCCATGAGCGTCCTGCAGCGAGTCATCTGGCGCCTGCTGGCCGGCGTACTGGTGCTGTGGGGCGCGGCGACGCTGACGTTCATCGGTCTCAATCTGACCGGTGGCGACCCGGCGCTGGCGATTCTCGGTGGCCCGGAAGCCATGCCGACGCCGGAGGTGCTGGCGCAGGTGCGTCAGGAATACGGTCTCGATCAACCGTTGATCGTGCAGTACGGCCAGTATCTGGGGCGTCTGGCTCAGGGTGATCTGGGGGAGTCCTACCGCCTGCGCATTCCGGTCACGCGCGCCATCGGCGAACACCTGGGCGCCACCTTGCAGCTGGCGTTCCTGGCTGCGCTGGTGGCGGTGCTGCTGGCCATCGTCGTGGCGGTGCTGACCGCACGCCGCGGGCGCTGGCTCGGCTCGCTGTCGTCCGGTACCGAGCTGGTGCTGTCGTCGATGCCGTCGTTCGTGCTCGGCATCCTCCTGCTGCTGGTGTTCTCCTTCCAGCTGCGCCTGCTGCCACCGACCGGCTCCAGCGGCTGGCGCACCCTGGTACTGCCGACCCTGACCCTGGCATTGCCGGTGGCCGCCGTGCTGATTCAGGTTCTGCGCCAGGAGCTGGAGGACATCCTCGAACAACCCTTCATCACGATGGCCCGTGCCCGCGGCCTGTCCGAGGCCGGTGTGCGCCTCGGTCACGCCCTGCGCCATGCGCTGATCCCGCTGGTGACGCTGTCCGGTTTCATCCTCGCCAGCCTGCTCGGCGGTGCGGTGATCACCGAGACCCTGTTCGCCCGCCAGGGCGTCGGCCGGCTGATGCTCGATGCCGCCAACGGCAAGGACGTGCCCATGGTGCTGGGCATCACCCTGCTGGCGGCGCTGATTTACGTGGTGGTCAACCTGGTCGTCGACCTGTTGCTGCCACTGATAGACCCCAGGGTGAACGCGCGATGAGCATGAACAGCGTGACCACCCGAAGAACCTGTTTACGGTCTCGCGAGCTAGAGCCATGCAAGGCAAAAGCAGGCGAGGACGCGCAGTTTGCGAGGTGTAAATGAGCAGTCCGAGCCTGTTTTTAATGCAGCAGGGCCGATGCGCAGCAGACCGTAGACAGGTTCTGAGCCACTTGCGTGCGTTATTCGGCGGGGACAGCACCCCGTCATCACTGCAACTTTCCGTTATCAGCAAGGACTCCGAGATGATCTTCAGCGAAGCCGATACGCCCCACGCGGCGCTCGACGAGCAGGCTGCATCGCCCAGCGATGCGCACCTGCTGGCCATTTTCCAACCCCTCTTCGACCGTATCGCAGACGGCGCCATCGCCCGCGAGCAGCGTCGCGAGCTGCCTTATGACGCCGTGAGCTGGCTGCGCGATGCCGGCTTCGGCCGCCTGCGCGTGCCGCAGCGTCATGGCGGCTTCGGTGCCAGCCTGGAGCAGCTGTTCCGCCTGGTCAGCCGCCTGGCCGAGGCCGACTCCAACCTGCCGCAGATCTTTCGTGCGCATTTCGGCTTCGTCGAAGGGCGCCTCAACGATGAGGACGAGCAGAGCAACGCGCGCTGGTTCCAGCGCGTGGTCGCTGGCGAGCTGTTCGGCGCGGCGATGGCCGAACGCACCGAAACCACCGGCAACAGCGTCAACCTGAGCGAGAACGGCGGGCGCTGGCTGCTCGACGGCGAGAAGTACTACTGCACCGGTACCCTCTATGCCGACTGGATTGCCGTCTCGGCCAACCAGGGCGACGAACATGTGGCCATTGCCGTGCCGACCACGGCGCCCGGCGTCACCCGCCTGGATGACTGGGACGGGTTCGGCCAGCGCCTGACCGCCAGCGGCACCACCCGCTTCGAGCGGGTCGAAGTCGGCGAGGAGCAGATTTTCCGCCGTTTCAAACTGGGTGAGGGCAGGAGCGACTCCTACATCAGCGCCTTCTACCAGCAGGTGCACCTGGCCACCCTGGCCGGCATCGCCCGTGCCGTGCAGCGCGATGCCATCGCCTTCGTCCAGGGGCGTACGCGCACCTTCGGCATTCCCGGCCAGTCCAGCCCGCGCCAGGATCCGCTGGTGCAGCGGGTGGTCGGGCGCCTGTCGAGCCTGGCCTTCGCCAGCGAGGCGGTGGTGGAGAAAGTCTCGCGTGACCTGGATGCGTTGTGGCAGGCCTACCTGAACGGTCAGGCCACGGCCGAGCAGTACGCCGAGGCCGACATCCACACCTATCAGGCGCAGCAGGTGGTGATCGGCCAGGTGCTGGAGGCCACCACGCTCCTGTTCGAGGTCGGCGGCGCTTCGGCAGCCAGCAGCGAGCGGCGCCTCGACCGGCACTGGCGCAACGCGCGCACCCTGGCGTCGCACAACCCGGCGATCCTGCGTGAGGCCTACCTGGGCGACTACTACCTCAACGGCACCGTACCGAGCAAAGCCTGGGCCGAGCGCTTCGCCGAAGCCAAGGCGCAGGACAAGCAGCAGGCCGCGCAGCCTGCGGTCAACGAGGAGACCTGGCATGAGTACGCAGCAGCGGCAAATGAGCATCGGCATGAACATCCTCGGCTTTGGCGCGCACGCCGCCGCCTGGCGCGAGGCCGAGGCACCGGCCAGGGCGTTGACCGATCTCGACTATTTCACCCATATCGCCCGGGTTTCCGAGCGCGGCACCCTGGACGCGATCTTCCTCGCCGACGGCCCGGCGCTGGCCGGGGATGTTTCACGCCAGCCCTCGGGCCGGCTGGAGCCGACCGTGCTGCTGACCGCCATCGCCCTGGCCACGCGGCATATCGGCGTGATCGCCACCGCGTCGAGCACCTTCAACGATCCCTACAACCTGGCCCGGCGCCTGGCCTCGGTGGATCACCTCAGCGCCGGGCGCGCGGCCTGGAACGTGGTGACCACCTACAACGACGCCGCCGCGCAGAACTTCGGCCAGGCCGGTTCCGCGCTGCATGCCGAGCGTTACGGGCGCGCCGAGGAATTCGTCGAGGTGGTGCAGAAGCTCTGGGACAGCTGGGAGGACGATGCCATCGTCGGCGACGCCGCCCGTGGCGTGTATGCCGATCCGGCCAGGGTTCACACCATCGACCACCTCGGCAAGCACTTCTCGGTGCGCGGGCCGCTGAATGTGCCGCGTTCGCCGCAGGGACGTCCGGTGATCGTCCAGGCCGGCTCGTCCGAGGGCGGCAAGACGCTCGGTTCGCGCTACGCCGATGCCATCTTCACCACCCAGACCACCCTGGCCGACGGCCAGGCGTTCTATCAGGAGATGAAGAACCGCGCACGGGCCTGGGGGCGCAACCCCGAACACCTGAAGATCATGCCGGGGCTGTCCACCGTGATCGGCAGCACCGAGGCCGAGGCCCGGGCGCGTTTCGACCGCCTCAACGCTTACCTGGGCGAGAACACCCTGGCGCAGCAGATCGCCTTTCGCATCGGCATTCCGCTGGAGGAACTCGACCTGGACGCCGAACTGCCCTGGCAGCGCATCGGCCCGGTCAGCGAGTTCAAGGGCTCGCACGGCTTCCTCGAGGCGCAGTTGAACCTGGCGCGGCGCGAGAAGCTCAGCGTGCGCGAGCTGTCCCGGCGCATCCTGGTCGGCCACCGGCTGATCGTCGGGACGCCGGAGCAGGTCGCCGACAGCCTCGAACAGTGGTTCCTGGCCGGTGCCGCCGACGGCTTCAACATCATGCCGGACATGTTCCCTTCCGGCGTCGAGGTGTTCGTCGATGAAGTGGTGCCGTTGCTGCGCAAGCGCGGCGTTTTCCGCCACGAGTACGCCGGCAGCACTTTGCGTGAGCACCTGGGCCTGCCGCACCCGCGCAGCCGGTACGAGCGCACCAGCCAGGCCGTCTCGGCCTGAACCATTGGAACGCGTAGGGCGGGTACGACCCACCGCCGTCTGGTTGGCGGGTCGTACCCGCCCTACGCAAACAACTGCCATTGCGTGAGATCAACCCCATGAAATACCGCCCACTCGGCAACAGTGGCATCCAGGTCAGCGTCATCGGTCTCGGCACCATGACCTGGGGGCACCAGAACAGTGAAGCCGACGCCCACCAGCAACTCGACTACGCGCTGTCCCAGGGCGTCAACCTGGTGGATACCGCCGAGATGTACCCCACGCCGACCCGCGCCGACACCTGGGGCAGTACGGAGCGCTTCATCGGCTCCTGGCTGGCCAGGAGCAGGCGCCGCCAGGACATCGTGCTGGCCAGCAAGGCGGTCGGCCCGGCGCGCACGCCATCGCAGAACCACATTCGCGAAGGCCGCTCGCACCACGATGCGAAGAACCTGCGCGCTGCGCTGCTGGGCAGCCTCGACCGCTTGCAGACCGATTACCTCGATCTCTACCAACTGCACTGGCCGGATCGCAGCACCAACTTCTTCGGTCTGCGCGACTACCCCTGGGTCGAAGACGAGGAAAGCGTGGCCATCGAAGAGACGCTGGCGGCGCTCGCCGATCTGGTGAAGGAGGGGTTGATCCGCCATATCGGCGTGTCCAACGAGACGCCCTGGGGCGTGGGGCAGTTTCTCAAGGCTGCCGAACGCCTGGGCTTGCCGCGCATCGTCAGCATCCAGAATCCCTACAGCCTGCTCAACCGCCTGTACGAGGTCGGCCTGGCCGAGTACAGCCATCGTGAAGGTGTAGGGTTGCTGGCCTATTCGCCGATCGCCTTCGGCGTGCTCAGCGGCAAGTACCTCGACGGCGCGCAGCCAGTGGGGGCGCGATTGTCAGAGGGTTCGCCCTATGGACGTTTCGCCCGCTACGCCAGTGCAGAGGCGCAGCGTGCGGTGCGTGCATACGTCGAGCTGGCGCGCAGCCGCGATCTGTCGCCGGCACAGCTGGCGCTGGCCTTCGTCGCCAGCCGGCCATTCGTCACCAGCGCATTGAGTGGCGCCACCAGCCTGACGCAGTTGCAGGAAAACCTGGGCAGCCTGGCGCTGCCGCTCGACGACGAGCTGCTGGCTGCGCTTGGCGCCATCCATGCCCGTCTGCCCAACCCGGCGCCCTGAGCGTGGAGAAGCCTGTCATGAGTCTTTCCTCTTCCGATGTGCTCGGCGGCCTGCGCCCGACGCTGCGCCTGCCAGCCTGGTCGCTACCGGCCCTGCGCCGTCCCGGCTTGCTGCTGGCCGGGCTGTTCGTGACGCTGCTGGTGCTGGCCAGTATCGAGCCGAGCTGGCTGGTGCACAGCGACCCACTGGCCGCCAGTGCCCGCGACGCCTTCCGTGCGCCGAGCGCGGCGCACTGGCTGGGTACCGACGAGAATGGCCGCGACGTGCTCGCGCGCCTGGTTCATGGTGCCCGTGCGTCCCTGCTGATGGGCGTGGCGGCCACCCTCATTGCCCTGCTCGGCGGCGTGCTGCTGGGCCTGGCTGCCGGGCTCGGCCACCGCTGGCTGGACGCGGCGATCATGCGTTTCATCGACGTGCTGCTGGCTTTTCCCGATCTGCTGCTGGCGCTGCTGATCATCACCTTCTGGGGCCAGGGCATGCTCAATGCGCTGATCGCCATCGGCATCGCCGGCATCCCGCGTTTCGCCCGCATGGTGCGTGCACAGACCCTGGTGGTGCGTCACGCGCCTTACGTCGAGGCGGCGCTGACCCTCGGCCTGCCGCGTCTGCGGGTGATCCTGCGGCATGTGCTGCCCAATGCGATCAAGCCGATCCTGATCCTCGCCACCATCAGCGTGGGCGGCAACATCGCCGCCGGCGCCTCGCTGAGCTTTCTCGGTTTCGGTGCGCCGCCACCGGCGCCGGAGTGGGGCGCGATGCTCTCGGTCGGTCGCAACTTCCTGGCCAACGCCTGGTGGCTGGTGGCCGCGCCCGGCATCGCCGTGACCCTCACCGTGGTGGCGATCACCGCATTGGGCCGTGCGCTGCTGCGCCACAGCGAGGGCAAGACGTCATGACCACACTGATCGCTCCCACCCGCCCGCTGATCGAGGTCAGCGACCTGCGCGTCGGCTTCGCCACTGCCGCACCCGTGGTCAAGGGCGTGTCCTTTCAGCTCTACCGTGGCGAATGCCTGGCCCTGGTCGGCGAGTCCGGCTCGGGCAAGAGCGTCACCTCGCGCACCCTGGTCGGCCTGGCCGGGCAGGGCGCACGGATACAGGCGGCGCGCCTGCGCTTCGACGAGCAGGATCTGCTCGCCTGCCGCGCACGCGACTGGCAGGGCATTCGCGGCGGGCGCATCGGCTTCGTCATGCAGGATGCCCTGGGTTCGCTCGATCCATTGCGCCCGGTAGGCCGTGAGATCGACGAGGCGTTGCGTCTGCATACCGAGCTGACCCGCGAGCAGCGCGAGCAGCGCATCATCGATCTGTTTCATGCGGTCGGCATACCGCAGCCGGAGCTGCGTGCCCGCCAGTACCCGCACCAGCTTTCCGGGGGCCTGCGTCAGCGTGCGCTGATCGCCTCGGCCATCGCCTGCGAGCCGGATCTGTTGATCGCCGACGAGCCGACCACGGCTCTCGACGCCACGGTGCAGGCGCAGGTGATGGATCTGCTGATTTCGCTGCGCAGCCGCGAACGGGCGATGCTGGTGGTCAGCCATGACATGGCGGTGGTGTCGCGCCTGGCCGACCGTGTGGCGGTGATGCGCAACGGCGAGATCATCGAACAGGACCGGTCGAACAGGTGCTCTATGCGCCGCGCGAGGCCTATACCAAGAGCCTGCTGCGCGCGGCGGCAGCGGTGCACGTGCGGCGCGACCCGGCGCTGTCGAGTGACAACGCCGACGCCTTCGCCGAGCGGCCGACGGTGGTCGAGGCGCGCGAGCTGAGCAAGCGTTTCCTCGGCCCGGATGGGCAGGCGCGCACGGTGGTGACGCCGACCTCGTTCGCCCTGCGCGCCGGTGAGACCCTGGGCATCGTCGGTGAATCGGGCTCGGGCAAGACCACCCTGACGCGCATGCTGCTGGCGCTGGAGAAACCCGATGGCGGCCAGGTGCTGCTGCGTGGCCGCCCTGGCGCGAGCTGTCGTCCGCGCAGCAGCGCGAGGAGCGCAAGCGCATCCAGGTGGTGTTCCAGGACCCGCTGAGTTCCTTCGATCCGCGCTACACCGTGCAGCGGGTGCTGGACGAGGCCCTGGCAGTGGCCGGAGTGGCGCGTGGCGAGCCGCGTCGCCAGCGCGCCGAGGAACTGCTGCGTCTGGTGCAGCTCGACCCGCAGGTGCTGGCGAGAAGGCCCATCGAACTCTCCGGGGGCATGCGTCAGCGCATTGCCATCGCCCGCGCCCTGGCCGCCGAGCCGGACGTGCTGGTGTGCGACGAGCCGGTATCGGCACTGGACGTGTCGGTGCAGGCGCAGATTCTCCAGTTGCTCGCCGACCTCAAGCAGCGCCTGGGCCTGGCCTGTCTGTTCATCTCCCACGACCTGGGCGTGGTGCAGCAGGTCAGCGACCGCGTGCTGGTGATGAAGGACGGCGTGGTAGTGGAAAGCGGCCCGGTACGCGAGGTGTTCGCCCGGCCACGGCACGCCTATACGCGCACGCTGCTGGCGGCGATCCCCTTCCTGTACATCCACGAGGAGCGCGGTGTCCGTGTCGAAGCCATCGCTCATTGAGCCACTCGGGATGCTCACCGTCGCTCGGACACTGGCGAACGCCAGGGCATGAGCATGAAAAAGAAACTACGTCCGGGGACACAGCGCACCATCGCGTCGCTGCGCTCCCCCCGCATCGGGATATTCGATATGAGCCTTCAGGCCAGCAGCATCACAGCCAACCAACCCCTCGGCGTCACCGACCTGCAACGCCGCGCCCGCAGCCGCCTGGCCGGGATCGCCGAGGGCGTCGTCGAACGCGAGCGCCAGCGCATCCTGCCGCAGCAGCAGATCCGCGAGCTGGCCGCCGACGGCCTGCTGACCTGGCGCATTCCCCAGGCCTACGGTGGTAGCGGCGCCAGCGTGCGCGAGGTGGCGCAGTTCGTCATCGACCTGGCCGCCGTGGATTCCAACATCGCTCAGGCGCTGCGCCCGAGCTTTTCCTTCATCGAAGGGCTGCTGGTGCGTGGCAGCGAGGCGGAGCGCGAGCGCTGGTTCCCGCGTTACCTGGCCGGTGAGGTGTTCGGCAATGCCGGTTGGGAAATCGGCGGCGCCAATGGCGCGATCAGTGCGCGCATCGTTCGCGAAGGCGAGCACTACCGCGCCAATGGCAGCAAGTACTACAGCACCGGCTCGCTGTATGCCGACTGGGTCAGTGCCGTGGCGCTGGACGAGAACGAGCAGCCGGTGTCGTTCATCCTGCCGCGTGATCGCGAAGGGCTGGAGCTGGTCGACGATTTCGACGCCATGGGCCAGCGCCTCACCGCCAGCGGCACCACCCACCTGCACAACGTGCTCGTGCACCCGCACGAAATCCGCCAGCGCCTGGGTGAAGACGGGCAGCGCTCCATCGTCACGCCGTTCCTGCAACTGTTCCTGGCGGCGGTGGAGGCGGGCATCGCGCGCAATGCGCTGAACGATGCGGTGCATTTCGCCCGGGAACACGCGCGACCGATCAAGCACAGCACGGCCACGCGCTCGGTGGACGATCCCTACGTGGAGTTCTCGGTAGGGGAAATCTCCGCCCGTGCCTTCGCTGCCGAGGCGCTGGTGTTGCATGCCGCCGAGAGCATCGATGCGGCCTGGGCCGAAGGGCTGAGCCAGGAAGCGATCACGCGCGCCGCGATTGACGTGGCACAGGCGCAGTACCTGGCGGTGGAGTCGGCGCTGAAGGCCGGCGAGCTGCTGTTCGACGTTGGCGGCGCTTCGACCACCGGGCGCGCGCACAACCTCGACCGGCACTGGCGCAACGCGCGCACCGTGGCCAACCACAATCCACGCCACTGGAAGGCGGCGGTGGTCGGCGCCTGGCAGCTCAAGGGCACCCAGCCGCCGGCCTCCGGGTTGTTCTGGAGGTGGGGCGCAGAGAACCTCTGGAGGTCAGCCGGGCCGAACCCCTCACCGCGCCATTCCGGCGAACCGTGCCGATCATCATCGGTTGCGCGCTGTTCATGGAACTGCTCGACGCCACCGCCGTGCTCACCGCCTTGCCGCAGATGGCGGTGGAGTTCGGCGAGCCGACGGTGCGCATGAACCTGGTGGTGTCGCTGTACCTGCTGGCGGTGGCGCTGTTCGTTCCGGTCAGCGGTTGGGCGGCGGATCGCTTCGGGCCACGGCGGGTGTTCGTCTTCGCCATCGGCCTGTTCATGGTGGCATCGCTGGCCTGCGCAGTGTCCGGCTCATTGTTGCAGCTGTCGCTGGCGCGTCTGCTGCAAGGTGCCGCCGGGGCGATGATGGTACCGGTGGGGCAGGTGATCCTGCTGCGCTGGGTGCGTCGGGAACACCTATTGCAGGCCATGGCGTTCCTGTCGATTCCCGCGTTGATCGGGCCGGTACTCGGCCCGCCGTTGGGTGGTCTGTTGGTCAGCGTGCTGTCGTGGCAGTGGATCTTCCTGATCAACCTGCCCATCGGTGTGCTCGGCATCGCGATGATCCTGCGGCACCTGCCCGACTACCCGGCGCAGCCCGAGGCGCGGCTCGATGGTCGCGGTTTCCTGCTCAGTGGTGTCGGCCTGGCCAGCCTGGTATTCGCCTTCGAGGCCATCGGTCACGGCCTGCTGCCGGTCGCCTGGATCCTCGTGCTGCTGGTGCTGGGCATCGGCAGCGCGGCGTTGTACGTGCGCCATGCCCGGCACGTGGCGCATCCGTTGATCGATCTGCGCCTGCTCAAGGTGCCGACTTTCGCCACCGCGATCTGGGCCGGCAACCTGTTCCGCCTGGGCAGCGCGTCGCAGCCGTTTCTGCTGGTGCTGCTGTTCCAGGTCGGCTTCGGCCTCAGCCCGCTGGTGGCGGGGTTGCTGACCCTGGCGGGTGGGGCGGGGGCGCTGACCATCAAGTTTCTCTCGGTGCGTATCGTCAAGCGCTTCGGCTTTCGCCGCACGCTGATGGGCAACTCGCTGCTGGCCGGCTTCTCCATCGCCCTGTGCGCGATCTTCGAGGCGCAGACACCTTACTGGCTGATCGTCCTGCTGCTGTACCTCGGCGGCATCATCCGTTCGCTGCAGTTCAGCACCCTGGGTGCGCTGACCTTCTCCGACGTACCGGCGGAGCTGACCAGCCGTGCCAGCAGCCTGTCGGCGATGTCCATGCAACTGAGCATGAGCCTGGCCGTGGGGCTGGCGGCGGTGCTGCTCAGCGCGATCATGAACCTGCGTGGGCACAGCGAGATCCAGTCTTCCGACCTGAGTCTGACCATGCTGCTGTGCGGCGTTCTGTGTGCCTGCTCCTGGGTGCTGTTTCGCCGGCTGGGACGGCAGGCGGGGAGTGCGGTGACAGGTGAATGAAGCCCGGCAGGGGGCGCCGTGCGCAGCAGCGTCCTGGCGGGGTGCCGAAGGCGGTGCGCACGGTCACCGGCGTCTGGCATCCGTGCCGATGAGCCGCGTGAATGTTGTCTGTGCATGGCACTGTCCTGCTGCGGACAGCGATTCAGCAAAGTGTCTCTGGCCACCGCTCGTCAATCTTCGTGGCTCCTCGCAACGCCCCGTTTTTCCTGTGTTTGCAAGTTGGCATACAGCCTGCTTTGGCAGTAGGCCACGGTTGTTCGACCGTACAAGACAAGGCCTGCCAACGAGCAGAACGGCGAACCCCCGCCGCTGACCCGTTTCACGCTGCCACTCACCCTTCGCGCATAACCGCGCCCTCCATCTGCCGCAAGGACACCCGCGCCATGAGCGTTTTCCGCTTCAACCCCCGCCCGCCGAGCGCCTTGCTCGACTGGAACATTCGCAGCCTGCCGGACACGCCATTGCCGTTCGTGCTGTTCTTCGTCAGGCATTACCGGCCCTGGTACCTGGCCATCCTCCTGCTGCAGGTGGCTGCGGTGGTCTGTACCCTCCTGGTGCCCTGGGGGCTGGGGCAGATCACCCGGCTGGTGAGTGAGGCCCTGAGCGCCGAGCAGGCGCTGGTGGTGCTGCAATGGCCAGTGCTGGTGTTCGCCGGGGTGGTGTTGCTGGAGGTGCTGTTCACCCGTGGCGCCACCGGCGTGCATATCCGCGTGTTGCCGCAGCAGCGACGTACCGTGACCCATGCGGTGTTCGCCTACCTGCAACAGCATTCCCATCGTTTCGTCAGCAGCGAGTTCGCCGGTGCGCTGGCGCATCGGGTCGCCGAAGTGGCGCTGGGGGTCAACCAGACCCTCAGCATCCTGCTGTTCGACCTGATCCCCCTGGTGGTGACGCTGAGCCTGGCAACCCTGCTGCTGTGGACGGCTTCTTCGCTGCTGGCGGCGTTCATGTTCGGCTGGTCGGTGCTGTTCATCCTGGTCTGCTATCACCTGGCCAAGCGCAGCCACCCGCTGGCGCAGCAGTACTCGTCGGCACGCAGTACCAGTACCGGCAAGGTGGTGGACGCGGTGACCAACCTGACCAATATTCGCCTGTTCGCCCGCCATTGCTACGAGCACGGTTACCTGGGGGATTTTCTCGAACGCGAGGTGGGTGCGGCCTACCGCTCGTTCGGCTACATGGAGAAGATTCGCTGGTTCCAGTCGCTGTCCGGCATGTCGCTGAAGATCGGCGTATTGCTGTTGTCGCTGTACCTGTGGCGCAGCGGGCAGATCAGTATCGCCACCTTCGTCATGTCCACCAGCCTGTCGCTGCTGATCATCAACGATGTGGCCAGCCTGTCGCGGCGTTTCCTGGAGTTCTTCGAGGCCACCGGCAACATCGCCAATGGCGTGCGCACGTTGATTCGCCCGCACGAGGTGGTGGACAAACCTGGCGCCGGCAGGCTGGAAGTGAGCCAGGGGCGGGTGGAGTTTCGCAACGTGACGTTCGGCTATGCGCCGGACAAGCCGATCTTCGAGCAACTCGATCTGCTCATTCCGGCCGGGCAGCGGGTGGGCCTGGTCGGCTCGTCCGGCTCCGGCAAGTCGACACTGCTCAACCTGCTGCTGCGTCTGTATGACGTGAACGGCGGCCAGGTGCTGATCGATGGCACCGATGTGCGCGACGTGACCCAGCATTCGCTGCACCAGCAGATCGGCCTGATCCCGCAGGAGCCCGGGCTGTTTCACCGCAGCATTCGCGAGAACATTCACTACGGGCGTCTGGATGCTTCTCAGGACGAACTGGCGGCGGCGATTCATCGTGCCGGTGCCAGTGCCTTCATCGAGTCGATGGAGAAAGGCTACGACTCGCTGGTCGGCGAGCGCGGGGTGAAACTCTCCGGTGGCCAGCGCCAGCGCATCGCCATCGCCCGGGTGCTGCTGAAGAATGCGCCGATCCTGGTGATGGACGAGGCCACCTCGAGCCTGGATTCGATTACCGAGCGCTTCATCCAGGACAAGCTGGACGAGATCATGGAGGGCAAGACGGTGATCGTCGTGGCGCACCGTCTGTCCACCGTCGCCCACCTCGACCGTATTCTGGTGTTCGACAAGGGACGCATCGTCGAGGATGGCAGCCATCAGGAACTGCTGAAGAGGCGCGGTTACTACTACCGCCTGTGGAGCCGTCAGTCCGACGGCATGTTCAACGAAGAGACCGCCGAGGCGGTCTGAATCTTCCCACCTCCCTACAGGAGACAGCCATGAGTCACCGTTCCCTGGGCCGCAGCGGCCTGCAGGTTTCACCCCTGACCCTGGGCAGCATGATGTTCGGCGGGCAGACCGACGCCGAGGTGTCGCGGCGGATCATCGATACGGCCTTCGATCAGGGCATCAATTTCATCGACACCGCCGACGTCTACAACGCCGGGCGCTCCGAGGAGATCGTCGGCCAGGCCATCGCCGCCCATCGTGACGACTGGGTGCTGGCCTCCAAGGTCGGCATGGGCCAGGCCGATGGCCGCGCCAACCGCAACGGCCTGAGCCGCAAGCACATCCTGCGTTCCATCGACGCCAGCCTGCGCCGCCTGGGCACCGATTACCTGGATATCTACTACCTGCACCGCGAAGATCACCAGACCCCGCTGGAGGAGAGCGTGTCGGCCATCGGCGACCTGCTGCGTCAGGGCAAGATTCGCTACTGGGGCGTGTCCAACTACCGGGGCTGGCGCATTGCCGAGATCGCCAGCGTCGCCGAGCGCCTGGGGGTGGACAAACCCATCGTCAGCCAGCCGCTGTACAACCTGGTCAACCGTCAGGCCGAGGTCGAGCAGATCACCGCCGCCGCCTTCCATGGCCTCGGTGTGGTGCCCTACAGCCCGCTGGCGCGTGGCGTGCTCAGCGGCAAGTATCAGCCCGGCGTGACCCCGGACGGCGACAGCCGGGCAGGGCGTAATGACAAACGCATTCTCGAGACCGAATGGCGTGACGAATCGCTGCACATCGCCCAGCAGGTCAAGCACTACGCCGAGCAGCGTGGCGTGGGTGTCGTGGAGTTCGCCATCGCCTGGGTGCTGAACAATGCAGCGGTGCCCTCGGCGATCGTCGGGCCGCGCACCGAAGCGCACTGGGCCACCTACATCAAGGCGCTGGACGTTCGCATCACGGCCGAGGACGAAGCTTTCGTCGATGCTCTCGTGACCCCGGGGCATGCCTCCACGCCGGGTTACAACGACCCGACGCACTTCGTCTCTGGACGGCCATTGTGATGAGGCTCTGGTGCTCCAGGGACTGATCTGACGGACGCTACGCCAGCCCCGCGCTTGGCGGCTACACGCAAGCGGTGGATTGACCGCAACTGTTCGACAGACAACTGTTGCTCGGCGGTCAGTGATTCAGCAGCTTGCTTGCCCACGGGCAGTGGCGTAGTTGTTCGCTGTATTCAACTTATTGAATCAACTGCTTTTTATTTGTTGGCATGGTTGCTGCTCAAGCTCTCTCGACGATTTCTAGCGGCGCAGGAGCGAGTAGAGCATGAGCACAAGCGTTATCAGAGTGGTGGTGGTGTCGGGCAGTCTGCGTACGCCATCACGTACTCATGGGCTGCTGGAGGCCCTGGTACAAAGGCTACAGGCAAGGCTGCCGAATCTGCACGTGCATTGGGTACGTATCGCCGAGTTGTCCAGCACGTTGTCCGGCTCGCTCGAGCGCGACACGGCCTCTGCCGATCTACGACCTCACCTGCACGCCATCGAGCAGGCTGACCTTCTGTTGGTTGGCAGCCCGGTCTATCGCGCTTCCTACACGGGGCTGTTCAAGCACCTGTTCGATCTGGTCGACCACCAGTCGCTCAAGGGTGTCCCCGTCGTACTGGCCGCTACCGGTGGCAGTGAGCGCCATGCACTGATGATCGATCACCAGTTGCGCCCGCTGTTCGCCTTCTTCCAGGCCCACACCCTGCCATATGGCCTGTATGCCAGCGTCGAGGCTTTCGATGACTACCGCCTTGCCGACGCAGTGCAGTTCGAACGGATCGAGCGCGCGCTCGACACCGTAGCGGCGTTCTTTCATATCCCGGTCGCCAGTGCGGCCTGACTTTCCGAGCAACAGGAGGCATCGTCATGAGCCAACCGATCAGATTCGCCTACTGGGTACCCAATGTCAGCGGCGGCCTTGTCGTCAGCAAGATCGAGCAACGTACCAGTTGGGATATCGACTACAACCGCAAACTGGCACAAATTGCCGAACGTTCCGGGTTCGAATACGCGCTGTCGCAGATCCGTTTCACGGCCGGCTATGGCGCTGACAATCAGCATGAATCGGTGACTATCAGCCACGCACTGTTGGCCGCCACCGAGAAGCTCAAGGTGATCGCCGCGATTCTGCCCGGGCCCTGGACGCCGGCGCTGGCGGCCAAGCAACTGGCGACCATCGACCAGTTCACCGGTGGTCGCGTCGCCATCAACGTGGTATCCGGCTGGTTCAAGGGCGAGTTCCGCGCCATCGGTGAACCGTGGCTGGATCATGATGAGCGCTATCGCCGTTCCGAGGAGTTCATCCGCGCTCTGAAGGGGATCTGGACGCAGGACAATTTCAGCTTCCACGGTGATTTCTACCGCTTCAACGATTACACCCTCAAGCCCAAGCCGCAGCAGCAACCGCACCCGGAAATCTTCCAGGGCGGCAGCTCGCGCGCCGCACGAGACATGGCTTCACGAGTCTCCGACTGGTACTTCACCAATGGCAACAGCGTCGAGGGCATCAAGGCCCAGATCGACGACATCCGCGCCAAGGCGGCAGCCAACGGTCATTCGGTGAAGGTCGGCGTGAACGCCTTCATCATTGCCCGAGATACTGAGGAAGAAGCCCGTGCGGTGCTGGCCGAGATCATCGCCAAGGCCGACCCGGAGGCTGTCAACGGCTTCGGCAGCGAAGTGAAGAATGCCGGTGCAGCCAGCCCGGAGGGAGAGGGCAACTGGGCCAAGTCCACTTTCGAAGACCTGGTGCAGTACAACGACGGCTTCAAGACCAACCTGATCGGTACCCCACGGCAGATCGCCGAGCGCATCGTCGCGCTCAAGGCAGTCGGCGTCGATCTGATTCTCTCCGGCTTCCTGCACTTTCAGGAAGAGGTCGAGTACTTCGGCAAGCATGTACTGCCGCTGGTACGCGAGTTGGAGCAGGCTAAGGTCGCGTCTCTGGCTGTGGCCTGAGACGCGCGACACTGCGACGTCCATAGAAAAACCGCCGACCTGGTTACAGGGTGGCGGTTTTCGTTTTCTACTCGGCTATTCACAAGAACTGACAGATCGCTGGACATGGCCACGGCGGTAGCCCTGGCATGACGTGAGTCAGGCTCTCAGGCTGGTTCGAACAGTCGCTCGGCATTGCCACTGAAGAATTTCTCCAACATCTCATCCTTCAGCCCCAGACGCTGGGCATCCTCGATGCTCTGGCGGATCGGGCGGAAGGTGTAGGACGAGCCGAACAGCAGTTGCTCGGCGAGAAAGCCATTGGCGGCCTGTACGTAGCCTTCGCTGCCGGGCAGGAACAGGTACATGTCCGGCACCAGGTGGATGTTCTCGTAGCGGAAGGCCACGCCGATGGCTTGTTGCACGTTGGGCCAGTAGCCGTGGTAGACCACGATCTTCAGCGTTGGAAAGGCGCGGGCCACGGCGGCCAGGCGCGCGGGGTCGTTGTAGCTCGGATCCGGCGTGGTCGGGCCGCTCATGAGGAACAAAGGGATGCCACGCTTTTGCAGATGCTCGTAGATCGGCCAGTACAGCGCATCGTCCGGGTGCCGCGCCGGCTCGGCGAAGCCGGGTTCCAGGTCGATGCCGGCCAGGCCGAGCACGTCGATGGCGCGGTCGATTTCCTTCAGTGCGCCTTCGATGCCTTGCAGCGCCGGCTCCACCGCGCCGATGCCGAGCAGTTCGTCGTGGCCATGGACGATGCCGTGGATCCTATCGTTGGGCAGATGCTGGCTCGGCGTATGTCGCCCGACCACCACGGCCTTGTGCAGGCCGGCCTCGCGCACCTCGCCAAGAAAGCCTTCGGGCGTCAGCGAGCGCTCGAAATGGTCGTCGGCGCCACGGGTGCCGACGCGGCGATTGAGCCAACGGGCGACGTCGTGTTCGGGCGAGCCCGGTACGCCGCCGAAGAAGGGGTGCAGGTAGGCCGGGCGGCAGCGCAGGTCGATGACCTTCATGCGACTTTCTCCTTGCCGGCGCGCACATCGAACGCGCCGCCGGTGAAGGCGCCCTCGACGGTGACCTTGCCCTTGCCAGGCAGCAGCGGGAACACCAGTTCGGCGAAGCGGTAAGCCTCTTCCAGATGCGGGTAGCCGGACAGCACGAAACTGTCGATGCCCAGGTCGGCGTATTCCCTGATCCGCGCGGCAACGGTCTGCGGGTCGCCCACCAGCGCGGTGCCGGCACCGCCGCGTACCAGGCCGACGCCGGCCCAGAGGTTGGGGGCGACTTCCAGCCTGTTGCGGTCGCCACCGTGCAGCGCGGCCATGCGCCGCTGGCCTTCGGAATCCATCCTGGCGTAGTTGGCCTGGGCGGCGGCGATGGTGGCGTCGTCCAGGTGGCTGATCAGCTCGTCGGCGGCGGCCCAGGCGGCTTCGTTGGTCTCACGCACGATCACGTGCAGGCGTATGCCGAAGCGCACGCTGCGGCCCTGTCTGGCCGCGCGGGCGCGTACGTCGGCGATCTTCTCGGCCACGGCGGCCGGTGGCTCGCCCCAGGTCAGGTAGGCATCGACATGTCTGGCCGCCAACTCGTGCGCAGCGGGAGAGGAGCCGCCGAAGTACAGCGGCGGGTAGGGCTTGTGCACCGGCTCGAAGAAGTTCTGCGCCCCCTTGACCTTGAGATGCTTACCGTCGAAATCGACCGTTTCGCCCTGCAACAGGCGACGCCAGATGCTCAGGAACTCGTCGGAGGCCTCATAGCGCTCGTCGTGGGCGAGGAACACGCCGTCGGCCTCCAGTTCGGTGGCATCGCCGCCGGGTACCACGTTGAGCAGCAGACGCCCGCCACTGGCCTGATCCAGGCTGGCGGCCTGGCGTGCGGACGCGGTGGGGTTGCCCAGCGAGGTGCGCAGGGCCACCAGCAGCTTGATGCGCTGGGTCACCGGTACCAGGCTGGCGGCAGTGACCCAGGGGTCGAGGCAACTGGCGCCGGTGGGAATCAGCAGGCCGTCGTAGCCGAGCTGATCGGCCGCCACGGCGATCTGCCGCATGTAGGCATTGGTGGCCGGGCGGCCGCTGCCGGAGTGGCCCAGGTAGCGGGTGTCGCCTGAGGTGGGCAGGAACCAGAAGATGTCGAGACTCATGATGTTTTCCTCGTTGCTGTGATTGGGGCAACGCAAGGTCTGTCGGGAGCCGCCGGGCCCTGGTCGAGGGCCTTCGATGCGTGCTCCGGTTTCTTATATCGAGAGCTGCACGGCCCGATTGGGGCGTGCCGGTGTCTCCGGTCTGCGCCGGTTGACCACCAGCTCGCCGATGGCGATCAGCCGCGCCCGGGTGACGTTGCGGCTCAGGCCCAGCAGGCTGGCGGTGTGCACCTGGTTGCAGTGGCAGAAGCGGTAGGCGGCGCGCAGCAGGCTGTCCTCGACCTTTTCATGGAGGCCGCCGGCCTGCTCCTCGAACAGGCGGTGGAAGGCGCGCAGCAACTGCTCGTCGGCACTTTCGGCGATGGCCACCGCTGCCTGATCCTGGCGTTCGATGCGCAGGTGCGACAGGCGCAGGTCGTCGTCCTGTACCAGGCCGTTGCGGCACACCAGCAGGGTGTGGTGGATGACGTTTTCCAGCTCGCGGATGTTGCCCGGCCAGTCATAGCTCACCAGCTTGCGCTCGGCCTCCGTGGTCAGCCGCACCTCGCCGTAGCCGAGCCGGTTGCAGTAGGTTCTGGATGAAGTGGCGGGTCAGCGGCAGAATGTCGCCCGGGCGCTCGCGCAGCGGATACAGCTGCAGGCTGACGACGTTGAGGCGGTAGTAGAGGGCCCTCGCGGAAGTTGCCGGCGCCGATGGCCTTGTCCAGCTGCACGTTGGTGGCGGCGACCACGCGCACGTTGATCGGAATGCTCTTGCGCGAGCCCAGGCGCACGACCTCGCGCTCCTGCAACACGCGCAGCAGCTTGACCTGGATGGCCATCGGCAGGTCGCCGATCTCGTCGAGGAACAGCGTGCCGCCGTTGGCCTCCTCGAACCAGCCGGCCTTGGCCGCCAGGGCGCCGGTGAAGGCGCCTTTCTCGTGGCCGAACAGCTCCGCCTCCACCAGCGACTCGGAGAAGGCGCCGCAGTTGACCGCGACGAAGGGGCCATCGCGGCGGCCGCTGAGGTTGTGGATGTGGCGCGCGACCAACTCCTTCCCCGTGCCGGTCTCGCCGATGATCAGGACGCTGGCCTCGCTGGGGGCGACCTGTTGCAAGTGGGCGAGAAGCGCCTGCGATCTAGGGTCTTCGAAGACCTGTGCGGTCGCCCGGATCGAGGTAGCCAGTGTCGGCGAAGGAGGAAGGGTCAGCAGTTGCATGGGTATCCCTATGAGTAGAAGGAGGGTGTGGGCCGTGTCTGGTTCAGTGCCCACTCCCCCAGTTCGTGGAGCTTGTAGTCCACCGGGTCGTGCAGGCTCTGGGTACGCAGGTTGCGCCAGTAGCGGTCGAGGCGTAGCGAGGCGTGGGTGGCGCGGGCGCCGGTCACCTCGAACAGGCGGTTGCAGATATCCAGCCCGGTGCGCGCCGCCGCGACCTTGGCGGTGGCGATGGCCAGCGCCAGTTGCGCCCGCTCTTCTGCGCCGAGGGCATGCTCCTTGTGCCAGGCGTCGTCGAGCTGTACGGCGGCGCGCTCCACCAGCAGGCGCACGCCCTCCAGGCCGACCCAGAACTCGCCGTAGTGGCGCAGTACGTAAGGGTCTTCGCTGACGTGCTGGGCCTTGGAGCGAAACCAGGGGCGGCCTTCCCTGAGGGTGTACTGGCGTGCTTCCTCCAGGGCGCCTTCGGCGATGCCGAGGAAGATGTGGGCGAAATGCAACTGGGCGATCAGCGGGCGCAGGCAGGCGAAGGGCGTGCTCAGCGGGCCGGGGTCGAGCAGCAGCTCGTTCTCTTCCACGCGCACGCGCTCGAAGGTGGCGCTGCCGCTGTCGGTCTGGCGCTGGCCCATGTTGTTCCAGTCGCCGTGCAGGGTGATGCCGGTGCGACCGCTGGGGATGGCGGCGATCAGCAGCTTGCCGCCGGCGCTTTCGTCGACCGCCGAGGCGATCAGCATTTCCGAGTCGCTGGCGCCCGAGCAGAAGCTCTTCTTGCCGGAGAATTCGCGCCAGCCATCGAGGGTCTTGACCACGGTACGGGTATCCAGCGGATTGAGCGCATTGCCCCAGAACCAGTTCTTGCGCGCGGTCTGCTCGAACCAGGGCTGCCACTGATCGGGCCGGGAGAACAGGCGTACGGTGGCCAGCATCAGGTGCTGGAAGCCGAAAACATGGGCGATGGAGCTGTCGACCTTGGCGAACTCGCGCACCACGCCCAGGGTTTCGCTCCAGTTGGCGCCAAGGCCGCCGAACTGGGTGGGGATGCTCAGCGACAGCAGGCCGCTCTGGCGGATCGCATCGCGCTGCTGCTTGGGTGTGCCGCCGGCCTCGTCGCGTTCGACGGCGGTCTCGGCGAAATCCGCAGCCAGGCGGCGAGCGGTCTGCAATGGGCTGAGCACGGTGGGTTGTTGATTGGTTCTCACGCGATATCCCTCGCTGGCTGGCCTTCCGGGCAAATGGGGTGCTGGCTCATACGGACTCCTCAGGCGATCTTGCGCAGGGCATGCGCCTGGCCACGGAAAAGCGCGCTGGCGCGCTCGGCGGCCAGCTCGATACGCGCCTGCAGGGCCTCGCTGGCGACACGGTAGTCGGCGAAGTCGGCCTCGCTGGCGTACACCCCGATGGGCAGGGTCAGCGCCTGGAAGAAGCTCAACAGCGGGCGTAGCTGGTGGTCGAGCACCAGGGCATGGCGTTCGCTGCCGCCGGTGGCGGCGAGCAGCACCGGGGTGTCGATCAGCGCATCCTGGCCGATGAGGTCGAACAGGTGCTTGAACAGCCCCGGGTAGGTGCCGCGATAGACCGGCGCGGCGACGATCAGCAGGTCGGCGGATTCGATCTGGCGCAGCTCGTGTTCGACGGTGTCCGGCAGCTCCTTGCGCCACAGCGCTCCACCGAGCGGGCGGGCGATGTTGCCCAGTTCGATCAGGTGCGTGTCGATCGTCAGGTGCTTGCCGACTTCGCCAATGATGGCTTCGGTCAGCGCCAGCGTGCGTGAAGGGCGGGAGGTGCCGCCGGAAATGGCGACGACTTTCAGGGGAGTGCTCATCCGAGAGGTTCCTGTAGGGCTGTTGCTCGAGGTGAGGCAGCTGGAGCAATCGCCATACCAGCCGTGCGCCCCGCGAAAACACTGGCCTGGCCGATGATGAGAAGGCCCGGCGGTGTTGATCTCGCGGGTGAATTGTTGAATCGCTGTTGCTGTGGCAACAGTTGGCCTGCTGTTGCCACGGCAACAGTTGGCAAGGCGTGGACGGCGACAGGCAATGGCCCAGACATCAGCGTTTCCGAGTTTTCGAGCCATCGCGATACGGGTTCATCGCGGCTCTGGCCCCTCGGTTTATAAAGGCTGAGAGTTATCTCTAAAAATAATATAAATAAATATTTATATTATTTTTAGAGATAAGAGGCTTTGCGCCTGCCGGGAGTCGGCGTGGCTGCGCTGGAGGAGGGCGCGCCGATCATGCGCATCGAGCGCCTGACCCACGGCGCCGACGGCACGCCGCTGGACTTCGAATACCTCTACTACCGTGGCGATGCCTTCCAGTACCGCCAGCGCATCGACCGCAACAGCGACGTGGGACTACCTGCGCGAGCCTTTTCGTGACTGAAGCACCTTGCTGTGAATGAAGGCATTTTCAGAATTTCCCTGGGTGAAATCCGAGTGACCTTGAGCTCACGATAAATTTCAGAGTCGACATAGAACACGTCGCTTGTGGGAAGGAACCTTACAGGCGCTGGGCCTGAAGCTGACCATGAAAAGGAATCTATTCTCTTATGACTGATCGCAGTGGTGCTGCTGATTGGGCTCCCTAACAGCCCATTTACCTGAACGATGGCCTTGTCAGTTCAAGATGAAGAAGGAGAGCGTTATGGAAGGAACCGGCTCGGACAAAAATCGCGTTGTGGATGAGATCAGTCGTTTGCGGGCTGAACTCGCGTGCGAGCGCCGAGAAAGAGAGCTGAGCCTCATTGCCCAGGAGCATCGCTTATTACCTGCCATCGGTAATCTCACTAAAGCCTGGTCTCATCCTGATCCAGCTATGCGTGCTGAATTGTGGCCTCGGGCGGCTCAGGCGCTGTTTTGGTGCTTGTTGCCACGCCCCGTCACTGCCGGGCTGACTGTGGCGACTGTTCTAACGTTGGTTTTTGCTTTCTGGCAGGCGGGTCTCGCTTTAGACCAGACAGATCAAATGAGAGTGCAAAATAGCTTGGCTCAGGCGCAGCGTCAGGCTTCAATAGCATCCGCCGCTGCAGATATATTCAGTCTCATTGAGCATGAGAAAAAAGAGAGCTCAGAGTCAAGATTGAATGTCTGTGGAGGCAAGGTCGCGGAAAAGTGCTGGGTTGGTGAGCGTTTTGTTTTATCTGATTCCTTGTCTGGTCGTATAGTTTCACTTACCCACGCGTTGGGGCCATATAAATCTGTTGATGAAGAGAGCGATTTCAGTGGGGATAAAACCTGCACTGAAGGCGTTTTCTCTATGGTCTCGGATAAGGCGTTAGGTCTTATGGTCTCTACGAAGTGGTTGAATGGTGAGTCGCTAAATATCGAGCGTTTGCGTCTTGAGTTCTCGCGGCGTTATTCAAGGGTATACGCTGAAGAGTCGAAGAGCTTCTTTCATGAGGGGAAGGAGAGGTTTGATGAATTTGTAGGGTATTTCAGGAATGAGCATGGGGTTAAACTCTCCTGTAAGGCGCTAAGTCCAGAGCGCGGGCAGTTGCTGATTGCGCTATTGGCTGCAAATGTTTCCGTGGAACACCTGGAGGGTCGAGGAGCGTCTTTTGAATATTCGGAGATAAAGGGCAAGATAAAAGCCAAGTCCTTGGAGGGTGTTTCGTTGGCTCATTCTTCTCTAGTGGGCGTTGACCTTTCTGATACAAGTGTTTCCCGGGTTGATTTTTCAAGGGCGGATCTGCGCGGGGTCTATTTTGGCAAGGAAATGTCTGATCTCAATCTGAGCAATGCTCGCATTCAAGTGGATCTGCGCGGGGTTCATGCAATAGAGCGCTTCATTAAATATAACAAGTCAAAGGTTTTTGGCCTTACAGACATTACGATGAATGGCGTTAAAGGCGAGGCGATGGCTGATTGGTGTGCGGTTTCCAAAGGGGCTTTTTCATTTTCGCAACCTGTAGACCTAAACGGTTTTGCAATATTGATTGAGCGGAGGCTTGGGGGGGATGGTTATAATGAAAGTGGTCGCTTGATGTTCAAGAGAATGGATGATGAGGGGCTGATATTTTCGGGTGTTGATCGACTTGGTGGCTTTGAGCTTCTTTATCATAATTTAGAGCGTTGCGGTGAGGTCAAGGTTGATAGCTCGAATTGACCTCGGGTTGATTCATTGTTTCTACATGTGTCTCGCTCGGTTTTCTGTGTTCGGGAGTTTGTGCGGCTTTGTGTTCGAAGCTTCCGTGAATCGCACCTGGTTTCGCAGGTGCCACCAGCCCTCACCCAAATTGCTTCCGATACGCCCCTGGCAGCACCCCCACCACCTTGCTGAATGCCCGCGTAAAGGCGGCCACCGACTGGTAGCCGCAGGCATCGGCTGCCTCGGCGACCGGCTGGCCCTGTTGCAGCAGGCGGCAGGCCTGGCGCATGCGCAGGCTCAGCAGCACGTGGCCGGGCGAGGTGCCGGCCAGTTCCTGGAAGCGCTTGCAGAAGGCCGAGCGCGACAGGCCGGTCAGTTCGGCCATCTGCTCCAATGGCCAGGCCTGCTGGGGGTGGGCGATCAGGCGTTCGAGCAGGGTGGCGAATTGCGGGTGGCGGGCCAGGCCCAGCAGGCCGCCGAGCTCGGCCACGGCCTGGCTCTGTTCACGCAGCACATAGAGAAACAGCAGATGGCTGAGGCGCTCCAGCAGGGCGCCGGCCGGGCCTTCGCGGCGTGAGCATTCCTCCATGATCAGTTCGAACAGCCGCCGTGCGGCGCTGGAGCCCGGATCACCGGCGCGCAGGATCAGGTGGTCGGGCAGGGCGTCGATGATCAGGCTGCTCAGCCCCGGACGAAAATGGAAGAAACCGCAGACCAGGCTCACGCCGTCGCGTGCGCTGGCGTCCAGGGCCTGCATGGCGATGCGCGGGTTGCACTGCGCCTGCTCGGGCGAGGCTGCGTCGGATAGCCGATAGGGCAGGTCGCGCAGCAGGAACACGGCGTCGCCGCCGTGCAGGGCGATGCTCTGTTCGCGCTCGTGCAGGTGCAGCCAGCATTCGCCCTGTACCAGCAGGTGGAAGCTGGCGCGTGCCAGGCCGTGGGTGCCGGCCTGCCAACTGCCACAGTAACGGCCGACATGGAACAGGCTGGCGTCCAGTTCCAGGCTGTCTAATAACCATTCAAAAGGGGCAGTGGACGAATTCATCTAATGGAAAGACTCAGGAGCAAGTGAACGCGACTTTAGAATATGGCTCACGATTTTTATAACCAAGAGAATAGTGCCACACCTCTTGGTCAGGAGATCAACCATGTCTCGCGTCACCCTACAGACTCTTGAATCCGCCCCGCAAGAAGCCCGGCCGTTCCTGCAGAACGCGCTGAACAACTCGGGTTTCATCCCCAATCTGCTGGCCGTTCTGGCCAATGCGCCGGCTGCCCTGGAAACCTATGTCACGGTCTCCGCGCTCAATGGCAAGGCCAGCCTCGGCCTGGCCGAACGCGAGGTGATCCAGCTGATCGCCGCCACCACTCACGGTTGCAGTTTCTGCGTGGCTGGCCATACGGCGGTGGCGCAGAACAAGGCCAGGTTGCCGGCCGAGGTGATCGAGGCATTGCGTGCCCGCGGCGAGTTGCCCAATGCCCGTTACGAGGCCCTGGCTGCTTTCACCCGAGCGCTGATCGCCACCCGTGGCAACGTCAGCGATGCCGAGTACCAGGCCTTCAGGGATGCCGGTTTCGAAGAGGGCCAGGCGCTGGAGGTGATCCTCGGCGTGAGCCTGGCGACCCTGTGCAACTTCGCCAACAGTTTTGCCCATACGCCGCTCAACCCCGAGCTTGCGCGCTACCGCTGGGAACAGGCCGAGGCCTGAGAACCTGCCGTGTTGAAGGAGATTGACAGCATGCTCGACCACTCGTTGCGCCAATGGCTGGACGCTCAGGCCGATGCTCTCGACCGTGGCCTGCTCGACGGCGAAACCCTGCTCGGCCAACTGGCCGCCGCCGATGTGCTGCGCCACGGCGTCGCACCCGAACTGGGCGGTGTCGGCGGGGACGTGGTCGACGGTGTCGAAGCCATCGCCCAGGTCGCCAGCCATTCATTGACCGCCGCGTTCGTCTTCTGGGGCCAACGCGCCTTTATCGAGTACGTGTTGCAGAGCGACAATCCCGGCCTGCGCGAGCGCCTGCTGGACGATCTGCTCAGTGGCCGCAAGGCCGGCGCCACCGGCCTGTCCAACGCCATGAAGTACCTCTCCGGCATCGAGCAACTGGGTGTGGTTGCCCAGGTACAGGGGCTGGCTGGCGGCTGGACGGCCAACTGCCGTGGGTGACCAACCTGCGCAAGAGCGGCTTCGTGGTGGCAGCGGCCATCGACCTGCCGGGCGCGCAGCCGTTCGTGGCGGCGCTGCCGGATGACCTGCCGGGGCTGGTGCGCAGCGATGACCTGCAACTGCTCGGCCTGCAGTCGAGCAACACCGCGGCGATCCGTCTCGACGGCGCAGCACTCAGCCGAGATTGGTTGATCGCCGCCGATGCGCGCAGTTACCTGCCGCGCGTGCGCCCGGCCTTTCTCGGTTTGCAGTGCGGGCTGGCGCTTGGCCTGGCGCGGCGCTCTCTGGTCGAAGCCAAGGCGCGTCTGGACGCTGGGCGTTCGGTGCTGGAAGGCGAGTGGCAGGTGCTCGACGGCGAGCTGGCGCGGCTGCAACACGCCCTGTACGAGGGGCTGCGGCAGGGCCATTTCGCTGCCGGCCCGGTGCCGCTGTTCAAGATTCGTATCGGTCTGGCCCAACTGGCTGCCGAAGCGGTGCAACTGGAGTTGCAGGCCAGCGGCGGCAAGGCTTACTTGCAGGCGCATGGCAGTGGTTTTGCCCGGCGTCTGCGCGAGTCGGCCTTCGTGCCGGTGGTGACGCCGAGCCTGGTGCAACTGCGCAGTGAGCTGCGCAAGCATGGGGAGCTGGCGGCATGAGCGTCCTGCACGCGCGTGACATCAGCCTGGGCTACGCCCAGCGCAGTGTGCTGCAGGGCTTCCAGCTGGAGCTGCATGCCGGCGAGCTGGTCAGCATTCTCGGTCCCAGCGGAGTGGGCAAGTCCAGCCTGCTGCGCGTGCTGGCCGGTTTGCAGGCGGCGCAGCAGGGCAGGGTGGAGCTGTTCGGCGAGGTGCTGAGCGGGCCGCACCCACGGGTGGCGGTGGCCTTTCAGGATCCGTCGCTGTTGCCCTGGCTGAGTCTGGAGCAGAACGTCGGCTTCGGCCTGGACTTTGCTCGCCAGCCACATCGCACAGCGGCACAACGTCAGGCGCTGATCGACCAGGCGATTGCTGCCGTGGATCTTGCCCACGCCCGCGAGCGCTACCCCAGCGAACTCTCCGGCGGCATGGCGCAACGCACCGCGCTGGCCCGCTGCCTGGCCCGCGAACCGCACGTGTTGCTGCTCGACGAACCCTTCGGCGCGCTGGACGAAGTGACCCGTGCCGATATGCAGCAACTGCTGCTGAACCTGATCCGCGAGCGGCAGACCGCCGCCGTGCTGATCACCCATGACATCGATGAAGCGCTGCTGCTGTCCGATCGTATCCTGCTACTGGGTGGCACCCCGGCGCACACGCTCGATCAGTGGCGCATCGACCTGCCGCAGCCACGTGCCGAGCTGGTCGATGAGCTTGGCGCCCTGCGCGTCGACATCCTCAAAACCCTACGGCGGGCGAGCCGCAACAACGGACTTTCAATCGAACCGCTGGAGCCCTGCCATGTGCCTGGACGATCCCACTCATTCTCGTCGTGACTTCATCAAACTGACCGGCCTGCTCACCGCTGCCGGCGCCTTCCCGCTGCTCAACAGCCTGCAGGCGCGGGCCGCCAGCGAGCCGGACGCGCCGGTGCGTATCGGCTACCTGCCGATCACCGATGCCACGCCGCTGCTGGTGGCGCATAACAATGGGCTGTTCGAGGCCGAGGGCATTCAGTCCGAGCGCCCGGTGCTGCTGCGCAGCTGGGCGCAGGTGATCGAGGCCTTCATCTCCGGCCAGGTCAACGTCATTCACCTGCTGTCGCCGATGACCGTGTGGGCGCGCTACGGCAGCAAGGTGCCGGCCAAGGTGGTGGCGTGGAACCACGTCGGTGGCTCGGGCCTGACCGTGGCGCCGGGTATCGAGGATGTGAAGCAACTGGGCGGGCAGTCCATCGCCATTCCGTTCTGGTACTCGATCCACAACGTCGTGGTGCAGCAGTTGCTGCGCGACAGCGGCCTGACCCCGGTGAGCAAGGCAGCCAACGCGAGCATCGCCGCCAACGAGGTCAACCTGGTGGTGCTGCCGCCTTCGGACATGCCGCCGGCCCTGGCCAGCAAGCGCATCGCCGGCTACATCGTCGCCGAGCCGTTCAATGCCCTGGCCGAGAACCTCAAGGTCGGGCGCATCCAGCGCTTCACCGGCGATGTGTGGCGCAACCACGCCTGCTGTGTGGTGTTCATGCACGAACATGACCTGAATGACCGCCCCGAGTGGTCGCAAAAGGTGGTCAACGCCATCGTCAAGGCGCAGCTGTGGACGCGCAGCAACCGCGAGGAGGCGGCCAGGCTGCTGTCCAGGGACGGTGCCAATCGCTACACGCCGCATGCGCCGGAGGTACTCGGTCGGGTGCTGGCGCCGGCCGCCAGCGAACGTGACGCCTACCTGGCCAGCGGTGCGATTCGGCATGGCGACTGGGCCGACAGGCGTATCGACTTCCAGCCGTATCCGTTCCCGAGCTACACCGAGGAGTTGGTCAGGCGTCTGAAAAGCACGCTGATCGAAGGCAGCAGCGGCTTCCTCGCCAACCTCGATCCTGCCGCCACGGCTCGTGACCTGGTGGATGACCGCTTCGTGCGCACGGCCATCGAGGCGGTCGGCGGGCTCAAGGCCTTCGGCGCGCCGGAACGTTTCGAGCGCGTCGAGGAGATCGCGGTGTGAGCACCTCGCTGAAGAGCTGGGGGCTCGGCCTTTCCGGGTTGCTCGGGCTGTTCGGCCTGTGGTGGCTGCTGCTGGCGCTGTTCAGCAGCGGCGAGGGCCTGGCGGCCCTGTTCACGCCCCAGGCCACCCTGGCCAGCCTGGTCGAGCTGCTGCAACGGCCCGAGTTGTTCGAGCATGTCCTGGTGAGTCTCAAGCGCATCTTCATCGGCCTCGGTCTGGCGTTGCTGGTGGGCGTGCCCCTGGGGCTGCTGGTCGGCAGTTGGCGCAACCTGGAGTGGGCGACCACGCCGGCGTTCCAGTTCCTGCGCATGATCTCGCCGCTGTCGTGGATGCCGATCGCGGTGATGGTGATGGGCGTCGGTGACCAGCCGATCTACTTCCTGCTGGCCTTCGCCGCCGTGTGGCCAATTCTGCTCAACACCGCCGCCGGGGTGAAGGCGCTGGATGCGCGCTGGCTGCAACTGGCGCGCAGCCTCAGCGCCACGCGCGGGGAAACCCTGCGCCGGGTGATCGTGCCCGGCGTGCTCGGCCACGTGCTCACCGGCGTGCGCCTGGCCATCGGTATCCTGTGGATCGTGCTGGTACCGTGCGAAATGCTCGGGGTCAGCGCCGGCCTGGGCTACTACATCCTCGATACCCGTGATCGTCTGGCCTATTCGGAGCTGATGGCCATGGTGC
This sequence comes from Ectopseudomonas oleovorans, assembly GCA_045291465.1. Lineage (GTDB taxonomy): Bacteria > Pseudomonadota > Gammaproteobacteria > Pseudomonadales > Pseudomonadaceae > Aquipseudomonas > Aquipseudomonas oleovorans_B. Next base: position 2,894,393 of record CP152345.1, read on the forward strand.
TGCTGATCGGTGTGCTGGGCTTCTGCCTCGATGCCGCGGCGCGTTCGCTGTATGCGCGCTGGAGCCATGGAACGAGTCGCTGAGGGGTCATATGAATATGCATGAAAGGTATTTAAATTGATTTTTTTATACCTATAAGGTTTTCTCCCATGCGTACCTGCCGACCAGTCGGCGCGCCGCACTGAACACATGGCCGAACCCTCGGCCGGTCAAGGTGATGCGCCGATTGGTGCCTTTGCAGGGAGTTTTCCATGGCGGCATTGGCCCATACCACCACGGCGTCGGCACAGTCATTCGAGGTTCGTCCCTTCGACGCACCGCTCGGTGCCGAGATCATCGGTCTGGATCTGACCCGGCCGCTCGGTGATGAGAATTTCGCCTGCGTCCATCGTGCCCATCTGGATCACGGCCTGCTGGTGTTCCGTGAGCAGCGCATCACCTTCGAGCAGCAGATCGCCTTCAGCCGCCGTTTCGGCCCGTTGCAGATTCACGTGCTCATACAGTTCCTGCTGGCCGATCACCCGGAAATCTTCATCATCTCCAACATCGTCGAGAACGGTCGGCCGATCGGCCTGGGCTGGTACATCTTCCAGAACCGCAACGAGCTACACACCGGCAAGGTCTGCGCCGGCCTGGCTGCGGTGATCCTCATCGGCCTGCTGGTGGAGAACCTGGTCTTTGCCACTGTCGAGCGGGTGGCAGTCAAGCGCTGGGGCATGCAGCGACAGGAAAGCGAAAGGCTCGCGGCTGAAGCCGCTCCTGCGGCGTGCGAAGCCGTGTCACGCAGTGTGTGATTGGCGCCGCTGCCCGGCGATCCCAGCGTCAGGCAACTTTGCGCTACAATGCGCGGCGTTTTTGTCCTGTCCGAGACCCGCCTCATGTCCGCCTGCCAGACCCCGATCATCGTCGCCCTCGACTTCCCCAGCCGTGACGCCGCCTTGCGCCTGGCCGACCAGCTCGATCCGACGCTGTGTCGCGTCAAGGTGGGCAAGGAGCTGTTCACCAGTTGTGCAGCGGAAATCGTCTCGACCCTGCGTGATCGCGGCTTCGAGGTCTTTCTCGACCTGAAATTCCACGACATTCCCAACACCACCGCCATGGCGGTCAGGGCCGCAGCGGAAATGGGCGTGTGGATGGTCAATGTGCACTGCTCCGGCGGTCTGCGCATGATGGCCGCCTGCCGCGAGACACTGGACAAGTTGAGCGGCCCGAAACCGTTGCTGATCGGCGTGACCGTGCTGACCAGCATGGAGCGTGAGGATCTGGCCGGCATCGGCCTGGACATCGAGCCGCAGGAGCAGGTACTGCGCCTGGCCGAGCTGGCCAATCGCGCCGGCATGGACGGTCTGGTCTGCTCGGCGCAGGAGGCTCCGGCGCTGAAGATCGCGCAGCCCCGCCTGCAACTGGTGACCCCCGGCATTCGTCCGGCCGGCAGCAGCCTGGACGACCAGAAGCGTATCCTCACCCCGCGTCAGGCTCTGGATGCCGGCTCCGACTACCTGGTGATCGGCCGTCCGATCAGCCAGGCTGCCGATCCCGCCCAGGCGCTGGCCGCCGTGGTCGCCGAACTGCGCGGTTGAAACAGGCGGACAGGCGTCAGGGAACGGCAGGGGCACGATCGGCAGTCGATTGACGATTTTCGCAGGGCGCAGTGGTCGCTTGTGACCCTTGCCCGGCGCTGGCGACGTCCGCTGCGGCATGGCCGCCACCCTCGCAACGTGGTTTCTATTCTGGTGGATTGTGCGATGCCCCCAGGGTATCGCGTGCCTGGGGCGCTGCTGCCGGTGCGCAAGGCGTACCCTGCACGGGCCCTGCTCAACTCCCGGTTCATCACCAATTCGCATGACCCCGCACTCCAAACCCTGATAGTGCTGCTCGGCATCAGCGCCGCTGGCTAGACTCCTCGCCACTTCAATAAGAATCGCTGCGAGGAAGCAGACATGAGTTTGACGTTTTCCGGTCAGGTCGCTCTGGTAACCGGCGGTGCCGCCGGCATTGGTCGTGCCACTGCCCTGGCGTTCGCCGCCGAAGGGCTGAAGGTCGTGGTGTCGGATGTCGACAGCACTGGTGGTGAAGGCACTGTCGAGCTGATTCGCGCTGCCGGTGGCGATGCGCGTTTCGTGCGCTGCGACGTGACCCGCGATGCCGAGGTGCAGGCATTGATGGCCGCGACCGTGGCTGCCTACGGCCGTCTGGACTATGCCTTCAACAACGCCGGTATCGAGATCGAGAAGGGCAGGCTGGCCGAAGGCAGCGAGGACGAGTTCGACGCCATCATGGGGGTCAACGTCAAGGAGTGTGGCTGTGCATGAAGCACCAGATCCCGCTGCTGCTGGCCCAGGGGGCGGCGCCATCGTCAACACCGCTTCGGTGGCGGGCCTCGGGGCTGCGCCGAAGATGAGCATCTATGCGGCATCCAAGCATGCGGTGATCGGCCTGACCAAATCGGCCGCGGTCGAATATGCCAGGAAGAAAGTGCGGGTCAACGCGGTGTGCCCGGCCGTTATCGATACCGACATGTTCCGCCGCGCCTATGAGGCCGATCCGAAGAAGGCCGAGTTCGCGGCCGCCATGCACCCGGTCGGGCGTATTGGCAAGGTGGAGGAAATCGCCGCCGCCGTGTTGTACCTGTGCAGTGATCACGCCGCTTTCACCACCGGCCAGGCGCTGGCGGTCGATGGCGGGGCCACGGCGATCTGATCGCTCGTGCCAGAGCGGCTGCGCGGCTCTGGCCTGCGGCTTTCGTGACCTGCTGGTCACTCGCATTCTGTTACAAGTGCGACCCGATTCTGGCGCGTCAGGCCACTACCGCGAGTGAGCCGGCTTGCGCAAGAATCGGCTGCATATCCCAATCCAGACAGAGAACAACAAGATGACCGCAAGCCTTCTGAGCACCGTTTTCCTTCCCCTGGCGCTGGGCATCATCATGCTCGGCCTGGGGCTCTCCCTGACGCTGGCGGATTTCACCCGAGTGGTGAAATATCCCAAACCGGTGATGATCGGTCTGGGGTGCCAGATCCTGCTGTTGCCCCTGGCCTGCTTCTTCCTGGTGCAGGGATTCCGGCTCGAGGCCGCGCTGGCGGTTGGCATGATGCTGCTGGCTGCCTCGCCAGGTGGTACCACGGCCAACCTCTACAGCCACCTGGCCCATGGCGATGTGGCGCTGAACATCACCCTGACGGCCGTCAATTCGGTGATCGCGATTCTCACCATGCCGCTGATCGTCAATCTGTCGCTGATGTATTTCATGGACGGGGATCAGGCCATTCCGTTGCAGTTCGCCAAGGTCGTCCAGGTCTTCGCCATCGTGCTCGATCCGGTGGCCATCGGCATGTGGATTCGCAGCCGTTTCCCCGGCTTCGCTGCACGCATGGAGAAGCCGGTGAAGATCATTTCCGCGCTGTTCCTGGCGCTGATCGTCCTGCTGGCAGTGGCCAAGGACTGGCAGACCTTCGTCGATTACGCCCCACTGGTGGGCCTGGCCGCGCTGAGCTTCAACCTGCTCAGCCTGGGGGTCGGTTACTTCGTACCGCGTCTGCTCAAGCTCTCGCAGCGCCAGGCCGTGGCCATCGGCATGGAGATCGGTATCCACAACGGTACCCTGGCCATCGCCCTGGCGCTGAGCCCGATGTTGCTGAACAACCCGACCATGGCCATTCCGGCGGCCATCTACAGCATCATCATGTTCTTCACGGCAGGGGTCTTCGGCTGGTGGGTCAACCGGGTGCATGGGGCTTCCCTGGCACGTGAAGAGGCGGCCGAGCAGCGTTGAGCCGCTAGCGAAACCCAAGCTGGAGCAATGGCCCGGACTCGTTCCGGGCCATTTTTTTGTACCGCCCGTCATGATCCGCGGAAAAGACTTGCCATCGGAGAATGATCGTTCTACCTTGTTGAGAACGATCATTCTCTGGGGCGATGCTCATGCTTGACGATCATTCCACCGAACTCAGACTGCTGCAGGCCACCGAGCGCCTGGTGTATGCCGGGGGGATCAATGCCACCGGCATGGACGCCATCGTCAAGGCCTCGGGTGTGGCGCGAAAGAGCCTCTACCGTCTCTACCCGACCAAGGAGGCGTTGGTGGCCGCTGCCTTGCGTGCCCGCGATGAGCGCTGGATGAACTGGTTCATCGAAGGTACCCGCGAGGGCACGCCAGGCGAGCGCCTGCAGGCGGTGTTTCCACTGCTGCGCAGCTGGTTTGCCTCGCCTGATTTCCACGGCTGCGCCTTCATCAATGCGGCCGGCGAGATCGGCGATCCCCACAGTGAAATCCGCGCGGTCTCGCTGCTGCACAAGCAACGCTTGCTGGCCTATCTGCAGGAACTGACCGCTGCCTGTGGCTTTGCCGAATCTGAAGCAATGGCCGCGCAGTTTCTCCTGCTGATCGATGGCGCGACGGCCGTGGCCATGGTCAGCGGCCAGGCCGAAGCGGCCGATAGCGCCGCCCGAACCGCACAACTGCTCCTGCAAACCCTGCCGCCCAGTAATGGGCTCAACCCCCGCAAGCCTGAGGTGTCGTCATGTCGTCCAATCCTGAAATTCGTCCGCCGCTGCCGCCGTTCACGCGTGAGAGCGCCATCGAGAAAGTCCGCCTGGCCGAAGATGGCTGGAACAGCCGTGATGCCGCCAGGGTCGCGCTGGCCTACAGCCTGGACACGCGCTGGCGCAACCGCGCCGAGTTCGCCAACGGCCGCGATCAGGCGCGTGCATTCCTGGAGCGCAAATGGGCCAGGGAGCTGGAGTACCGCCTGATCAAGGAACTCTGGGCGTTCACCGATAACCGCATCGCCGTGCGCTATGCCTATGAGTGGCGCGACGACTCCGGCAACTGGTACCGCTCCTACGGCAACGAGAACTGGGAGTTCGGCGCCGATGGTTTGATGATCAACCGTTACGCCTGCATCAACGACCTGCCCATCCGGGAGTCCGAGCGCAAGTTCCGTTGGCCGCTGGGGCGCCGCCCTGACGATCATCCGGGGTTGTCCGACCTCGGGCTCTGATCCGACCATATGGGCACGGACGTTGCTGCTTTAATGTGCCAACCACTCCGTGCTCCGAGGCCTCTGGATGAATCGCAACGACCTGCGCCGCGTCGACCTGAACCTGCTGGTGATCTTCGAGACACTGATGTTCGAGAAGAATCTGACCCGCGCGGCCGAGAAGCTGTTTCTCGGCCAACCGGCGGTCAGTGCGGCGCTGGCGCGTCTGCGCGATCTGTTCGACGACCCGCTGCTGGTGCGCAATGGCCGTACGTTCGAGCCGACGGCCCGGGCGCTGGCGATTCTCAAGGAGCTGCAACCGGCGATGGACACCATTTCCAGCGCCGTCAGCAGGGCGCGCGAGTTCAACCCGACGACCAACCGCGACACCTTCCGCATCGGCCTGTCGGACGATGCCGAGTTCGGCCTGTTCCCGGCCTTGCTCAAGCAGATCCGTGAGGAGGCGCCCGAGGTGGTGATCGTGGTGCGGCGGGTCAATTTCCTGTTGATGTCGTCGATGCTGGCTTCGGGGGAAATCTCCGTCGGTGTCAGCTACACCACCGAACTGCCGGCCAACGCCAAGCGCCGCAAACTACGGGAAATGAAGGTCAAGGTGCTGCGCGGCGATGACCGCCCCGGCTCGCTGACGCTGGACGAATACTGCGCGCGCCCTCATGCGCTGGTGTCGTTCTCCGGTGATCTGTGCGGCAACATCGACAACGATCTGGCGCGGCTCGACCGCTCGCGTCGCGTGGTATTGGCGGTGCCTCAGTTCAGCGGCCTGCGCTCGATCCTCGCGGGCACTGAAATGCTGGCCACGGTTCCGGATTTTGCGGCGGCGGCCCTGATCGAGGGCACCCGTCTGCGTGCGGACGATCCGCCATTCCCGCTGGTGAACTCGGATCTGTCGATGGTCTGGAGTGGGGTGACGGACAACGATCCGGCCGAGCGCTGGCTGCGCAGCAAGATCGTCGAGTACATGGGCGAGCCGGGTGCCTGACAGGCCCTTCAATCGCGAAAGAAGACCTGGATCAGGTGATAGCCGAACTGGGTCTTCACCGGGCCGTGTACTTCACGCAGCGGCTTCCTGAAGATCACCTGATCCACCGCCCGCACCATCTGCCCGGGGCGCACCTCACCGAGGTCGCCGCCTTTCTTGCCGGAGGGGCAGGTGGAGTGCTTGCGCGCCAGCACGTCGAAGGCCTCGCCAGCGGCAATGCGCTTCTTCAGTGCGGCGGCTTCCGCTTCGGTCTTGACCAGGATGTGGCGGGCCATTGCCTTTGCCATTGATGGGATCCTCATTTTTGCCGGGGCGCTATTGTGCCAGCAATCGATGCGCCAGCAGAATGGCGTCAGAAACATGTCCATGTCTCATCTGCGGCGCCGGTGAAACATGGCCTATGGTATTTCAATCGCGTCTACGGAAATGTTGCCATGGATCTCCACGCAATGCTGAAAGTGCTGTCCAGTCAGGACGGCTCCGATCTCTACCTCTCTACCGGTGCACCACCTTGTGCCAAGTTCAACGGCGTGCTCAAGGCGCTCAGTCAGGAACCCCTGAAGTCTGGTGATGTGGCAGCCATCGCCGATTCGATCATGGATAGCGCGCAACGGGAGGAGTTCGAGCGTGAGCTGGAGATGAACCTGGCGATTTCACTGTCCGGAGTAGGGCGCTTTCGCATCAACATCTTCAAGCAGCGCAACGAGGTTTCCATCGTGGCGCGCAACATCAAGCTGGATATTCCGCGCTTCGAGGATCTCAGGCTGCCCGAGGTGCTGCTCAGTACGGTAATGGAAAAGCGCGGTCTGGTGCTGTTCGTCGGTGGCACCGGTTCAGGCAAGTCGACCTCTCTGGCGGCGCTGATCGACTACCGTAACCGCAACAGCGGCGGGCACATCATCACCATCGAGGATCCGGTGGAGTACGTGCACCGGCACAAGAAGTCGATCATCAACCAGCGCGAAGTCGGCGTGGACACTCGCAGCTTCCACGCGGCGCTGAAAAACACCCTGCGCCAGGCGCCGGACGTGATCCTGATCGGCGAGATCCGTGACCGCGAAACCATGGAGCATGCCCTGGCCTTCGCCGATACCGGGCACCTGGCCATCTCCACCCTGCACGCGAACAATGCCAACCAGGCGCTGGATCGCATCATCAACTTCTTCCCCGAGGAGCGCCGCCCGCAGTTGCTCAATGACCTGGGCAACAACCTCAAGGCGTTCGTTTCCCAGCGCCTGGTCAAGACCGTGGATGGCAAGCGCCGGGCGGCGGTGGAGGTGATGCTGGGGACGCCAACGGTGCGTGATCTGATCAAGCGCAACGAATTCTCCGAGCTCAAGGAGATCATGGAAAAGTCGAAGAACCTTGGCATGCAGACCTTCGACCAGGCGCTGATCGACCTGGTGAACGAAGGCGCCATCGACGAGGACGAGGCGGTGAAGAACGCCGATTCGGCGAACAACGTGCGGCTTAAGCTCAAGCTCTACCGTGACAACCCCGCCAATGCCCGAGTTGCGCCCACCGCGCCTGCCACGCCGGCCACAACGCCGGCAGCGGCGGCGCCGGTCGCAGCAGCAGGCGATTGGGGGCTGGAGCTGAAACTCGAGGACATCGAGCAGGAACAGCCACCGGAGGATCCGGGGCGCCAGGGAATCTGAGGTCGCCATGACGCGCTGCGCTGTCCCGAAGTTTGCAGGGCGTCTCTGCGAACACTCTGAAAGAGCCGTCATTGCGGCGCAGGTGGGAATCCAGAGTCTGCGAATTTCCTGGCCTCCTGCCTTCGCGGGAGTGACGATCAGTAAGGGGCTGGTTGCCAGGGCATATAGGCTTCACGCAGTCGCTGGCTGATGCCTTCGCGTTCCAGTTCGGCTATCGCGGCGCGCAGTTGCTCGACCAGTTGCGCGTCGCACGTCTTCGAACAACCCAGATAGAGGTCGGTGCTGGCAAGCACCGGGCTCCTGCGCAGGGGCTGTCGGCGGTGCTCCGAGCCCTCCCAGATATACAGCGCCTCCGGCACGCCCGTGAACCAGGCGTCGATTCGTCCCAGAGTCAGTAGTCGAGCCGGGTTCTCGCCGAGTTTCAACTGAATGATCTGTTCCTCGCCGAAGCCCTCGCGTTGCAGGATCGCGACCTGCGCGGTTCCCATGCCCACACCGATGCGTCTGTAGCGCTGGCGTGCCTCGCTGAAGCTTGCGACGGGCTCGTCCAGGCTGAAAAAGGCACGTTCGAGCACCATGATCGGTGCGACCCAGGTGTACTGATCTTCACGCTCCGGCGTGCGTGATAGCGGGATGATCAACAGGTTGCTGCTGTTGGTCACTCTGGCCTGAGCCCGTGGCCAGGGCTCGGCAATGATCTGGGTGAGTCTGCCGGTGCGCGCCAATGCAGCCAGTACCACGTCGCCGACCATGCCGTGACCGCCTCTGTAGTGGTGCAGGGTCAGCGGTGGCGCGTCCGGCATGTAGAGCTTCAGTGGTTCCGTGGCAGACGTGGTAGCCATGAACAGCAACGTGAAAAGCAGGCAGGGTAGCTTGAACACGGCGAACATCCTGTTGTTCCGGTCGATGGAGTATAGGGCTCCACGCTTCGGCTGGAGAGTAACCACCATCCCTGTCATCCGCTGTACTACCGGCGCAACTCCGGCAGGTCGCGGTAAAGCTCCAGAGCCTGAGGGTTGGCCAGAGCATCGGTATTGTTCACCTGACGACCGTGGACGATGTTGCGCACCGCCAGTTCGACGATCTTGCCGCTGATGGTACGGGGAATGTCGGCGACCTGGACGATCCGCGCCGGTACATGGCGTGGCGTGGTGTTGGCACGAATGATTCGGCAGATCTCGTCGCGTAGCGCATCGTCCAGCGTCAGCCCCTCGCGCAGGCGCACGAACAACACCACGCGCACGTCGCCCTGCCAGTCCTGGCCGATGGCGATGGACTCCAGCACCTGCGGTACCTTTTCCACCTGGCGATAGATTTCCGCAGTGCCGATGCGCACGCCTCCGGGGTTGAGTACGGCGTCGGAGCGGCCATGGATCACCAGGCCACCGTGTACGGTTTCCTCCGCGTAGTCGCCATGGGCCCAGACGCCGGGGAAGGTGTCGAAATAGGCCGCCCGGAATTTCTCGCCATCCGCGTCGTTCCAGAAACCTACCGGCATCGAGGGAAAGTGCCGGGCGCAGACCAGCTCGCCCTTGTCGCCGTGAACCGGCTGGCCGTGCTCGTCCCATACCTGCACGTCCATCCCCAGCCCCTTGCACTGCAATTCACCGCGCCATACCGGGAGAGTCGGATTGCCCAGGGCGAAGCAGGAGACGATATCGGTACCACCGGAGATCGATGACAGGCAGATATCCGCTTTCACGTCGCGGTAGACATACTCGAAGCTCTCGTGGGCCAGCGGCGAGCCGGTGGAGAGGACGGTCTTCAACTGCGTCAGCCTGTGGCTCTCGCGCGGTTTGACGCCGGCTTTCTCCAGCGCGGCGATGAACTTGGCGCTGGTGCCGAAGATGGAGATGTCCTCGGCGTCGATCAGGTCGATCAGTCGCGTCGGTTCGGGGTGCAAGGGCGAGCCGTCATAGAGCACCAGAGTGGCGCCCAGGGCCAGGCCGGACACCAGCCAGTTCCACATCATCCAGCCGCAGGTGGTGTAGTAGAACAGGGTGTCGGTGGCGCCCAGGTCGGTGTGCAGCCCCAGTTCCTTGAGGTGCTGCAGCAGGGTGCCGCCGGTGCCGTGGACGATGCACTTGGGAACCCCCGTGGTGCCGCTGGAATAGAGCACGTACAGCGGCTGCTCGAACGCTACCGGGGTGAATTGAGGGGCGCCGCCGGGCTGGTAGAAGTCCTGCCAGAGGGTGGTTGATGCCGCGGATTTGCAATCCGTTGCATGCACGTCTGCATTGGCATATGGCACCAATACCAGCTGCTGCACGGTTGGCAGCTGCTGCAGTATCTCGCCCAGCTTGCCGGTCAGGTCGAGGTTCCTGCCGGCGTAGCGGTAGCCGGCGGCGGCGATCAGCACCTTGGGTTCGATCTGGCCGAAACGGTCGATCACGCCCTGGGTGCCGAAGTCCGGCGAGCAGCTCGACCAGGCCGCGCCCAGACTGGCCGTGGCGAGCATGCCGACCACGGTCTGCCAGGTGTTGGGCATGAACGCCGCGACGCGATCGCCGATGCCCACGCCCGCATCGCGCAGGGCACGTTGCAGGCCGGCGACATGCGCAGCCAGTTGCGCGTAGCTGAGTTGTTCGCGGCTGCCGTCTTCAGCGATGGCCACCAGCGCCGGATGGCCGTCGCGGCGGCGCAGCAGATGTTCGGCGAAGTTCAGGGTGGCGCCGGGGAACCACTGGGCATCGGGCATCGCCCGGCCTTCGCGCAGAACGCGTTCGGCGGGGGTATGGAAACGAACCTCGAAGAAATCGACGATGGTCTGCCAGAAGGCTTCACGCTGCTCGACGCTCCAGGCATGCAGGGCCGGGTAGTCGGCCAGTTGCAGACCATGGCGGTCGTTGACGAAGCGGCGCAAGGTATCCATTCGGCTGGCGGCGACACGCTCGGCGGAAGGCGTCCACAGAGGTTGCTGCATGGTGAGTCCTCGTCGTTCTTGTTCGTACGTTTCAGATTAGTGCGTACAGCGCATACGGCCTTTGACCCAGGCGACCCTTGTTGCCATTACGCCGACCTTTTCAGCTGGCAAAGCGAGCGCACGCACCTGTAGGAGCGGCTTCAGCCGCGAAAATTGTGAGTGTGCAGCTTGGCGCTCAGCGATTCGCCAGCCGGGCACGTGCCACCCGCGAACCATTTGCCTTGCCCAGCACGTCGCAGATGCGCTGGCCGGCAGTGATCAGTCTGTCCATGTCCACGCCGGTCTCGATGCCCAGGCCCTGCATCAGGTAGAGCACGTCCTCGGTGGCTACGTTGCCGGTGGCGCCCTTGGCATAGGGGCACCCGCCAAGGCCGGCGACCGAGCTGTCGAACACATGGATGCCTTCGAGCAGGCTGGCATAGATATTGGCCAGAGCCTGGCCGTAGGTGTCATGGAAATGCCCGGCCAGCCGCTCGCGCGGGATATCGCGGCCGACGACCTCGAACATCCTGCGCGTCTTGCCGGCGGTACCGGTACCGATGGTGTCGCCCAGCGAAACCTCGTAGCAGCCCATGGCGTACAGCTCACGCGCGACACTGGCGACCTGGGCGGCATCGACCTCGCCGTCGTAGGGGCAGCCGAGCACGCAGGACACGTAGCCGCGCACGCGTACGTTCGCCGCCTTGGCCGCCGTCATCAGTGGCACGAAACGTTGCAGACTCTCGGCGATGGAGCAGTTGATGTTCTTCTGCGAGAAGGCCTCGCTGGCAGCGGCGAACACCGCCACTTCTTCCACCCCGGCGTCGAGCGCGGCCTCGAAGCCTTTCAGGTTCGGCGCCAGGGCGGCATAGGTCACGCCCGGCTTGCGCTGGATGCCGGCGAACACTTCGGCGGAGCCGGCCATCTGTGGCACCCACTTGGGCGACACGAAGCTGCCCACTTCCACGTAGCTCAGGCCGGCGGCGGTCAGATCGTCGGTGAGACGCACCTTGTCGGCAACGCTGATCGGTTGTTTCTCGTTCTGCAAGCCGTCGCGCGGGCCGACTTCGACCAGGCGTACGGAGTGGGGCAGGTTCATCGGGTTTCCTCTTGCTCATCGTAGAGTGCGCCGTGCGCACCATGAATCTGACAGATCGTGAACAGATTCTTACGGCGCCTGGTACGCATTGCGCACTCTACTCGAACTCCACCAGCACGACGCCTTCGCCGACCATCTCGCCTTCGCGGCAATACAGCGCCTTCACCGTTCCGGCCTGGGGCGCGCGAATGCTGTGTTCCATCTTCATGGCCTCCAGTACCACCAGTGCCGCACCGGCTTCGACTGCCTGGCCGGGCTCGACCAGCACGCGTACGATGCTGCCGTTCATCGGTGCACTCAAGCCGCCGTGCTGAGCATGGCTGGCCTCGGCGGCGGCGATGGGGTCGAAACGGGTGACGGCATGCAGTTCGCCCTGCCATTGCAGGTACAGCGTGTCACCCCGGCGAATGGCGTGCAGGTGCTGGCGGGTGACATCGGTTTGGGTCAGCAATCGTTCGTCGTGCAAAGAGGCCTGGTTAAGTGCCTGTACCTTGCGGCTTTCACCCTGGCAGCTCAGGTGCAGGTCGACGTGCGCCGCGCCGCCCGCGCGCCAGCCACTGCGGTTCGCCCAGGGGGAGTGGGGGTCGTCCGTTCGCTGCAACGGCGCTTCGCTCTGCACCCAGGCATCGGCCGCCAGTTGCCAGAAGGCTTCCGGCAGTTCGTCGGGGGTGGGCAGCAGGTGTTGTTGATGGCGGGGGATGAAACCGGTGTCCAGTTCGGCGGCGGCGAATGCCGGGTGGGCGAGGATGCGGCGCAGGAACGCCAGGTTGGTCTTCACGCCGCCAACCAGGGTGTCACCGAGCATGGCCAGCAGACGCAGGCGCGCCTGCTCGCGGTTCTCACCCCAGGCGATCAGCTTGCCCAGCATGGGGTCATAGAAGGGCGAGACACTGTCGCCTTCGGCCACGCCACTGTCGATGCGGCGGCCATCGCCAGGCGCAGCTTCGCGGTACAGGGTCAGGGTACCGGTGGCGGGGAGGAAGTCGTGATCGGGGTCTTCGGCGTACAGCCGCACCTCGATGGCGTGGCCGTTCAACGGTACCTGTGCCTGGCCGATTGGCAGTGGTTCGCCACGGGCGACACGAATCTGCCAGGCCACCAGGTCGAGGCCGGTAATGGCTTCGGTGACCGGATGCTCGACCTGCAGGCGGGTGTTCATCTCCATGAAGAAGAAGTCGCCACGTTCGTCGAGCAGGAACTCCACGGTGCCCGCGCCGACATAGCCGATGGCCTGCGCCGCCTTGACCGCCGCTTCGCCCATGGCGCGGCGCAGTTCGGGGCTCAGGCCGGGGGCAGGGGCTTCTTCCACCACCTTCTGGTGGCGCCGCTGGATGGAACAGTCGCGCTCGTTGAGGTACAGGCAGTTGCCGTGACGGTCGGCGAACACCTGGATCTCCACGTGACGCGGCTTGAGCACGTACTTTTCGACCAACATGCGTGAGTCGCCGAAGGCGGACTGCGCTTCACGCTGGGCCGACTCCAGCGTTTCCGCCAGCTGGGCTTCGGTTTCGGCCACCTTCATGCCCTTGCCGCCACCGCCTGCGGCGGCCTTGAGCAGCACCGGGTAGCCGATGCGCGCGGCGGCCTCGCGGAACGTTTCATAATCCTGCGCTTCGCCGTGGTAACCGGGCACCAGCGGCACACCGGCAGCCTCCATCAGCGACTTGGCGGCCGACTTGCTGCCCATGGCCTCGATGGCCGACGCCGGTGGGCCGAGGAAGATCAGTCCGGCCTGCTCGATGGCGCGGGCGAAGCCGGCGTTCTCGGAAAGGAAACCATAGCCCGGATGGATGGCCTGCGCGCCAGCGTCCCTGGCGGCGGCGATGATCCTGTCGATCAGCAGGTAGCTCTCTGCGGGCTTGGCGCCACCCAGATTGACGGCGACATCAGCTTCACGCACATGGCGCGCGTTGGCGTCGATGGCGCTGTGCACGGCCACGGTGCGGATGCCCATGGCCTTGGCCGTGCGCATCACACGGCAGGCTATTTCGCCACGGTTGGCGACCAGCAGGGTATCGATCATGGTCATTGCTCCTGCCAGGAGGGTTGGCGTTTTTCCAGGAATGCGCGCAAGCCTTCCTGACCCTCTGCGCTGACGCGCAGGCGGGCGATGGCGTTCTCGGTATAGCGACGCAGAGCCGGGGTCAGCTCGCCGCTGCCGACTTCGCGCAGCAGATCCTTGCTGGCACGCATGGCCTGCGGGCTGTTGTGCAGCAAATTGGCGACCCAGGTCTCGACTTGCACCTCTAGTTCATCGGACGGGAAGCACTCGGCGAGCAGGCCCAGTTCACGGGCACGGCGGCCGTCGAAGCGTTCGGCGGTGAGTGCATAGCGCCTGGCGGCGCGTTCGCCGATGGCTTGCACGACGAAGGGGCTGATCACCGCCGGCGCGAGGCCGATGCGCACCTCGGACAGCGAGAACAGCGCATCTTCGCTGCCGATGGCCATATCGCAGCAACTGGCCAGGCCCACGGCACCGCCGAAGGCCGCGCCCTGTACCACGGCCAGGGTCGGGATCTTCAGGCCGTGCAGGTTGTACATCAGTTCGGCCAGCTCGCGCGCATCGCCCAGGTTGGCGTTGTAGTCGAGGGTGGCGGCGTGCTGCATCCAGGCCAGGTCGGCGCCCGCGGAGAAGTGCTTGCCACGGCCACGCAGCAGGAGGAAACGCAGGCTCCTGTCTTCACCGACGGCGTCGAGGGCGAGGATCAGCTCGCGGATCATCTCGGCGTTGAAGGCATTGTTCTTTTCCGGGCGGTTCAGCCACAGGGTGGCGAAGCCGCGCGGGTCTTTTTCGAGTTGTACGGTGGTGAAGTCGGTCATGGTCAATCCGTAGGTTGTCGCGGGGCCGCCCAGGTCGTGCGCACCGATACGTTGAATATTGGTGCGCACAGCGCACCCTACATACGAAACACGCCGAAACGGGTCGGCTCGATCGGGGCGTTGAGGCTGGCGGACAACGCCAGGGCCAGCACCTCGCGGGTTTGCGCCGGGTCGATCACGCCATCGTCCCAGAGCCGGGCGCTGGAATAGAAGGCGTGTGCCTGCTGCTCGTACTGCTCGACGATGGGCTGCTTCAGGCGCTGCTCGTCCTCGTCGGAGTACGCTTGACCGGCGCGCTGCGCCTGCTCGCGCTTGACCTGCACCAGCACGCCGGCGGCCTGCTGCGCGCCCATCACGCCGATGCGTGCATTGGGCCACATCCATAGCAAGCGCGGGTCGTAGGCTCGGCCGCACATGCCGTAGTTGCCGGCGCCGAAGCTGCCACCGATGATCACGGTGAACTTCGGCACCTGGGCACAGGCCACGGCGGTAACCAGCTTGGCGCCGTGCTTGGCGATGCCACCTTCCTCGTATTTTCTGCCCACCATGAAGCCGGTGATGTTCTGCAGGAACAGCAGTGGGATGCCGCGCTGGCAGGCCAGCTCGACGAAGTGCGCACCTTTCTGTGCCGACTCCGCGAAGAGGATGCCGTTGTTCGCCAGGATCGCCACCGGGTAGCCATTGATGCGGGCGAAGCCGCAGACCAGGGTGGTGCCGAACAGCGCCTTGAATTCGTCCAGTTGCGAGTCGTCGACGATACGCGCGATCACCTCGCGCACGTCGAAGGGCTGCTTGGCATCGGCCGGGATCACCCCGTACAGCTCTTCGGCCGGGTAGCGCGGGGCGATGGGGGGCGGCTGTCGAGCTGGCCGAGCTTGCGCCAGTTGAGGTTGGCGATGCTGCGCCGGGCCAGGGCCAGGGCGTGTTCGTCGTCTTCGGCATAGTGGTCGGCCACGCCACTGGTCTTGCAGTGCACGTCGGCGCCGCCGAGTTCCTCGGCGCTCACCACCTCGCCGGTGGCGGCCTTCACCAGCGGTGGGCCGGCGAGGAAGATGGTGGCCTGCTCGCGCACCATGATGGTCTCGTCGCTCATGGCCGGCACATAGGCACCGCCGGCGGTGCAGGAGCCCATCACGACCGCGATTTGAGGAATCCCCATCGCGCTCATGTTGGCCTGGTTGAAGAAGATCCGGCCGAAGTGCTCGCGATCCGGGAACACCTCGTCCTGGCGTGGCAGGTTGGCGCCGCCGGAGTCCACCAGGTAGATGCACGGCAGACGGTTTTCACGGGCGATGGCCTGGGCACGCAGGTGTTTCTTCACCGTCAACGGGTAGTAGGAGCCGCCTTTCACCGTGGCATCGTTGGCCACGATCATGCACTCCACGCCTTCGACCCGGCCGATGCCGGCGATCACCCCGGCGGCGGGCACGTCCTCGCCGTAGACCTCATGGGCGGCGAGCTGGCCGATCTCCAGAAAGGGCGAGCCGGCGTCGAGCAGGCGGTCGATTCGTTCGCGCGGCAGCAGCTTGCCGCGCGAGGTGTGGCGCTCCTGTGCCTTGGCGCCGCCGCCTTCGTGGACGCGGGCGAGCAGGGCGCGCAGCTCGTCCACCTGGGCGAGCATTGCCGCCTGGTTGGCGGCGAACTCCGGCGAGCGGGTGTTGATCTGGGTATGCAGGATGGCCATCTGGCGCGCTCCGTTTTCTGGCTACCGTCCGTAGGGTGCGCCGTGCGCACCCTACGGGGTCAGTGGCCGTGGTTATTTCGTTTCGTTGAACAGCTCGCGGCCGATCAGCATGCGCCTGATTTCGCTGGTGCCGGCGCCGATTTCGTACAGCTTGGCGTCACGCAGCAGACGGCCGGCCGGGTACTCGTTGGTGTAGCCGTTGCCGCCGAGCAGCTGGATGGTGTCCAGCGCCATTTTCGTCGCCATCTCGGCGGTGTAGAGGATCACCGCGGCGGCGTCCTTGCGTGATTCCTCGCCGCGATCACAGGCACGGGCGACGTTGTACAGATAGGACTTGGAGGCGTTCATGCCGGCGTACATGTCGGCCAGCTTGCCCTGTACCAGCTGGAATTCGCCGATGGACTGCCTGAACTGCTGGCGCTCGTGCACATAGGGCAGCACCACGTCCATGCAGGCACTCATGATTCCGGTCGGGCCGCCGGACAGTACGGTGCGCTCGTAGTCCAGGCCACTCATCAGCACGCGCACGCCACCGCCCTCGACACCGAGGATGTTCTCCTCCGGCACTTCGCAGTCCTCGAACACCAGCTCGCAGGTGTTCGAGCCGCGCATGCCCAGCTTGTCCAGCTTCTGGTGACGGGAGAAGCCCTTGAAGTCGCGCTCGACGATGAACGCGGTCATTCCCCTGGAGCCGGCGTTGATGTCGGTCTTGGCGTAGATCACATAGGTGTTGGCGTCAGGCCCGTTGGTGATCCACATCTTGTTGCCGTTGAGCACGTAGCGGTCGCCGCGTTTCTCTGCGCGCAGCTTCATCGATACGACGTCGGAGCCGGCGTTGGGCTCGCTCATGGCCAGGGCGCCGACGTGTTCGCCGGAGCACAGCTTGGGCAGGTATCTGAGCTTCTGCGCTTCGCTGCCGTTCTTGTGGATCTGGTTCACGCAAAGGTTGGAGTGCGCGCCGTAGGAGAGGCCCACCGAGGCCGAGGCGCGGCTGATTTCCTCCATGGCCAGCACATGTGCCAGATAACCCATGTCGGTGCCGCCGTACTCTTCTTTGACGGTCATGCCGAGCAGGCCCATGTCGCCGAACTTGCGCCACATGTCCATGGGGAACTCGTTGTCACGGTCGATTTGCGCGGCGCGCGGCGCCAGTTCGGCCTGGGCGAACTGATGCACCGCGTCGCGCAGCATGTCGAGGGTTTCGCCGAGGCCGAAATTGAGAGTGGGATAGCTCATGGGGCACCTTCTTGTTGTCGGGGGTGCGCCGTGCGCACCGTATCAGGTTCAGGGAGCACATCGCGCAGCCTGTGGTCAGGTCTCGGCCAGGGCGGCGAGGCAGCGTTCCTCGGCGGTGTCCAGTTCCAGCTGCATCTGTTCGATGTCCAGCAACTGTTGCTGCAATTGCAGACGACGTTCGGCGATCTTGCTCATGAAGGTTTCAAGCTGCTTGCGATTACCGCTGCCCGGGTCGTACAGCTCGATCAGCTCGCGGCATTCGGCCAGGGAAAAGCCGATGCGCTTGCCACGCAGGATGAGTTTCAGCGCCACCTTGTCCTTGGCACTGTAGATGCGTTCCTGCCCGCGCCGCTCGGGGGCGAGCATGCCCTGCTCCTCGTAGAAGCGAATGGCGCGGGTGGTGATGTCCAGTTCGCGGGCCAGGTCGGAGATGGAGTAGGTGGTTGCCATGGTCATTGCTCGTTTACCTTTACGTTAACGTAAACCTGTGCAAATCTGGCTGTCAATCTCACCCCCACAACAATCACAGAGGTTGAGCATGCGTATCGACGAATCGGTATTCCTGATCAGTGGTGGCGCCTCCGGCCTGGGTCTGGCCACTGCCCGTGAGCTGATCGGGCAGGGCGGCAAGGTCGTGCTGCTGGACATCAACGCCGAAGCGGGGCGACAGGCCCTCGATGAACTGGGCGCCAACGCCCGTTTCGTGCGTGCCGACATCACCCGTGAGGAAGATGGCCACAGCGCCGTGGCGCAGTCGCTGGCGGCCTTTGCTGCCTTGCATGGGCTGGTCAACTGCGCCGGTATCGCACCGGCCGAGAAAGTGCTCGGTCGCAACGGCGTCCACGGTCTGGACAGCTTTCGTCGTACCGTCGAGGTCAACCTGATCGGCAGTTTCAACCTGCTGCGCCTGGCCGCCGAGGCCATGGCGCAGAACACGCCGAACGCCGACGGTGAACGCGGGGTCATTGTCAATACGGCCTCGGTGGCCGCGTTCGACGGGCAGATGGGGCAGACGGCCTACGCCGCGTCGAAGGGTGGGGTGGCGGCACTCACATTGCCGGCGGCGCGCGATCTGGCGCGCTCCGGCATCCGCGTGATGTGCATCGCCCCCGGTGTGTTCGAGACGCCGATGATGGCCGGCATGCCTCAGGACGTGCGTGACGCGCTGGCCGCCAACGTGCCGTTCCCGCCGCGCCTGGGGCGCCCTGACGAATACGCCGCGCTGGTGCGGCATATCGTCGAGAACCCGATGCTCAACGGCGAGGTGATTCGTCTCGATGGCGCGCTGCGAATGGCGGCGAAGTAGGGGCCGATAGCGCCCTTGGCAGGCGTTTCAGCCGCGAATGGCGGTGTCGCGACCGGCGCGACCGAAGCCGCTCCTGCAGCCAGATACATGGCCCGGACGCGATCCGGGGATAACGCAGAACCGAAGGTGAACCTGATGAAACAGCAACTCGATCCCGTCGTCATCGTCAGCGCGGCTCGCACCCCCATGGGCGGATTTCTCGGCGACCTGGCCGGCCTCACGGCGGCCGAACTGGGCGCTGCAGCGATCCGCTCGACCCTGGAGCGTGTCGGCCTTGCGGCTGAAGCGGTGGACAGCGTGCTGATGGGCTGCGTGCTGCAGGCCGGTCAGGGCCAGGCGCCGGCGCGTCAGGCGGCTCTGGGGGCAGGTCTGAGCCAGGCGGCGCAATGCACCACGCTGAACAAGATGTGCGGTTCCGGCATGCAGGCGTTGATGCTCGGCCATGACCAGTTGCTGGCCGCTAGCGCCGACGTGCTGGTGGCCGGTGGCATGGAGAGCATGTCCAATGCGCCGTACCTGTTGGCGCGCGCGCGGGGCGGTTATCGCATGGGCCATGGTCAGGTGCTCGACCATATGTTCCTCGATGGCCTGGAGGACGCTTACGAACGCGGCCGGTTGATGGGCACCTTCGCCGAGGATTGCGCGCAGCACTATGGTTTCAGTCGCGCAGAGCAGGACGCGTATGCCCTGGAGTCGCTACGCCGCGCTCAGCAGGCGATAACCGATGGCCGTTTCGCCAGCGAAATCGTCGCCGTGGAGGCGCCGCAGGGGCGTGAGCTGTGTCTCGTCAGCACCGATGAACAGCCGCCCAAGGCGCGCCCGGAGAAGATTCCCGGTCTGAAACCGGCGTTCCGCGAGGGTGGTACGGTCACGGCCGCCAATGCCAGCTCCATCTCCGATGGTGCTGCTGCGCTGCTGCTGATGCGCCTGTCGCAGGCGCAGGAACGCGGCCTGACTCCGCTGGCGCGCATCGTCGGCCATGCCGGCCACGCCCAGGCGCCGAACCTGTTCACCACTGCTCCGGTCGCGGCGATCCGGCGCCTGCTGGGGCGTACCGGGTGGGCACTGGAGACGGTCGATCTGTTCGAGATCAACGAGGCTTTTGCCGTGGTGCCCATGGTGGTCATGCGTGAATTGGCCATCGCTCACGACAAGCTCAATGTGAATGGCGGCGCCTGTGCCCTGGGCCATCCCATCGGCGCATCCGGTGCGCGCATCCTGGTCACTCTGCTGGCGGCGCTGCAGCAGCGAGGCCTCAAGCGCGGCGTGGCCTCTGTATGTATCGGCGGCGGTGAGGCCACTGCCGTGGCCATCGAATTGTATTGAATCGACCCGTAGGGTGTCGTGGGGCCGCCCAGGCTGTGCGCACCGAGCGTTTTCGCCAACCAGCGGTGCGCATGGCGCACCCTACGTATGGAGCCGGCCATGCTGCCCAACGAAGAACAGATCCTGATCCGTGACATGGCCCGCCAATTTGCCCAGGAACGGTTGAAACCCTTCGCTGCCGACTGGGATCGCGAGCATCGTTTCCCCGCCGAGGCCATCGCCGAGATGGGCCGGCTGGGCTTCATGGGCATGCTGGTGCCACAGCAGTGGGGCGGCGCCGAGACCGGCCACCTGGCCTACGCCATGGCGCTGGAGGAGGTAGCGGCCGGCGACGGTGCCTGTTCCACCATCATGAGCGTGCACAACTCGGTGGGCTGCATGCCGATCCTCAAGTACGGCAGCGAGGCGCAGAAGCAGCGCTTCCTTCGTCCGCTGGCCGAGGGCGCCATGCTCGGCGCCTTTGCCCTGACCGAGCCACAGGCCGGCTCCGACGCCAGTGACCTGCGCACCCGCGCCCGGCGCGATGGCGACCACTACGTGCTCAACGGCGCCAAGCAGTTCATCACCTCCGGCAGCCATGCCGGCATGGTGATCGTGTTCGCCGTCACCGATCCGCAAGCCGGCAAGAAGGGCATCAGTGCCTTCATCGTGCCGACCGAGACGCAAGGGTTCTCGGTGGTACGCGTGGAGGACAAGCTCGGCCAGCATGCCTCCGACACCTGCCAGATTCAGCTCGACGAGGTGCGCATCCCGGCCAGCCTGCGCCTGGGCGAGGAGGGCGAGGGCTATCGCATTGCCCTGGCCAATCTCGAAGGTGGGCGCATCGGTATCGCTGCGCAATCGGTGGGCATGGCACGGGCTGCGTTCGAGGCGGCGCGTGATTACGCCCATGAGCGAGTGACCTTCGGCAAGCCGATCATCGAGCATCAGGCGGTGGCGTTTCGCCTGGCAGACATGGCCACGCAGATCGCCGTGGCGCGGCAGATGGTGCACCACGCCGCCAGTTTGCGCGAGGCGGGCCAGGCATGCCTGACCGAGGCGTCGATGGCCAAGCTGTTCGCCTCGGAGATGGCCGAACGGGTGTGCTCGGCGGCGATCCAGACGCTGGGCGGCTATGGCTACCTGAAGGACTTCCCTGTCGAGCGCATCTACCGCGACGTGCGCGTCTGCCAGATCTACGAAGGCACCAGCGACGTGCAGCGGATGGTGATTGCGCGAAGTCTGTGAGAGCGTGCGATCGTAGGGTGCGCCGTGCGCACCGGGGCTGGCACCGTTATTGAGGATGTTCAGCCTCTCCCGCAAGGCGGAGAGGGGCATTCATCATCAGCGTTGATCAATCGAACTGATACTGCACACCCGCGCCGAGGTACCAGGCTCGCTCCGGGCCGGGTTCGTAGTAGCGGCCATTGCCGTCACCGACGATCACCGAGCCGATGTACTCGCGATCCAGCAGGTTGTCGATGCGCAGCACCTGGTTGAAGGTCATGGCACCGACCTTCTGTTCGAAGCGGGCCTGCCAGTTGAACAGCGCATAGCTGGGCGCCGCCTTGGCGGTGTTGCTGTCCTCGACGTACAGCCTGCTGCGGTACAGGCCTTCGACGGCGGTACTGAACCATGCCACCGGCTGCCAGGCGAGTTCGCCATACAGGCTGCGGGTGGGGATGCCCGGCAGGTGGTTGCCCGACTCGATCAGGCGGCCGTTGCTGGTGAAGTCCCTGCTGTAGGTGGCATCGATATGGGTGTAGGCAAGGTTGGCGCGCAGGGTTTCGCTCAGGTGGCTTTCCAGGGCCAGCTCGACGCCACGGCGGCGGGTCTGGGCGGCGTTCTGGAAGCGTGAACGGCCACCGCTGGCCGACTCCACCACCAGCTCGTCGTCGGTATCGATCTGAAACAGCGCCAGTTGCAGGCTGGTCGCTTCGGCAAGGCGGGCCTTGAGGCCGACTTCGATCTGCTCGCTGGTGGCCGGTTTCAGGTCGAAGCCGAAACCGCCGCCCGTGCCGGAATAGGACAGCTCGTTCAGCGTGGGCGTCTCCACGCCCTTGCCCCAGCTGGCATAGAGATTGAGATCCGGCAGCAGGGCATAGCTGGCGCCGAGGGTTGGCAGCAGCTCGCGGTAGGTGACCGCGCCGCTGTCGTCGCCATTGCTCGGGAAGCGATCATCCACATCGAACTTCACCTGGCTGTGACGCAGCCCGGCCTGCAGGTCGAGTCTGCCCAGTTGCCAGGCTGCCTGGACGTAAGGTGACAGGCTGGTGACCTCGTTGCGTTCATCACGCCGAAGATTGCCCTTCACCCCCAAGGTGCTGCCGATGAAATTCTCGTAGCCCTGGCGATCATCGCGTGAGTAGTCATAGTCCAGACCGGCGGTGAGGGTCAGCAGGCTGCTGCCCAGGTCGAACGGTTGAATCCAGCGGTTGCCGATGCCATGAAAGCGCCGCTCGAAGTCGATCACGCCGCCGGAGTGCGATGGATTGCCTTGCACTCCGACAGGAATCGACTGGTACTGGATCACCCGCCGCGTGCCGCTGTACAGCGTGCTCTGCCAGGTGCCGGCGGTGAAGCTGCGCTCGTAGTTGAGCGCGAACTGCCGATGATCGACGGTCTTGCGCGTATCGAACTGCAAGGCGCTGGGTGCCGCAGCACGGCGATCGCTCCGTACCTGATCCCAGGTCAGCCCCTGCGGATCCTGCGTATCATTCTGATCCAGTTCGCTGAAGCTCAGGCTGAGTTTGCTGAGGTCATCCGGGTGCAGGGTCAGTTTGGCGAAGGTCTTGTCGAGGATGGCGCCGCTGTGGTCGCGGTAGCCGTCGGTTTCGAAGTGCGAGCGGTTGATGATGAAGCCGGCCTTGTCGCTGCCGCCTTCTGCCGCGATGCGGGTACGGCTGGTGCCGAAGGCCGCCTGCGAGGTGTCGAGCGAGACCTTGGGCGCACCCTCGCCGTCGCGCGAAAACAGCTGGATCACCCCACCGGAGTTGCTGCCGTAGACACTGGCGAATGGTCCGCGCAGGACTTCGATGCGCTCCAGGGTGTCGAGGTCGAAGGTCGCCGCCTGGCCCTGGCCATCAGGGTTGGACAGTGGCACACCATCGGCCAGCAGCTTGATGCCGCGAATGCCGAAGGCCGAGCGGGCGCCGAAGCCGCGCGAGGATACCTGCAGATCCTGGGCGTAGTTCTGGCGGTTCTGCACCACCAGCCCCGGCACGCTGCCGAGCGCCTCGGACAGGTTGACCCCCGGTTTGCCGAGAGTAGCCTGCTCGGCGTCGATGCGGTTGACGGAGAAGGGCAGTTGCCAGCCGCTGGCCTGATAGCGGCTGCCGGTGATCACCAGTTCGTCGATCTCGTAAGGCGTCTGTTCGGCCAGAGTCAGTCCCGGGAGCAGGACGATGCAGGTCAACGTGAGGCGCATGGCGCGATCCTTTTTCAGGTTCTTCTTGTGCGCACCCTTGCAGGTGCGGTTGATGTGCATGGCGGCGCAGACGTGGCCGCTGAATCAGGTGACATCCATGGGCCGTGTCAGGTTTGATGAATGATTGGCGAGCCGTGTGCGCGCAAGGCTTGAGTTGTCCCGAAAATGCCGTCCAATGACCATGGTCATAAGGTTGCCGGCGGCTTCGACATTGGTCGTGGTTCTTTGGTCGCATGCCGCTGCCATGCGCTGCTGCGCACGACGGTGATTGCAAAGCGAGTCTCGCAGGGTAGCAGGCGAGCCCTTGGCATACGGACGCGCAGGAGGCGAATTTGTTTCCACGCATTTTGCCGCTGCGCTGTGGCGTGCCGCAGGACAAGGGCATGCAGATCAACGAGATCGATCCGACCGAGTCGCAGCGCAGGAACCTGAACCGGCTGATGGTTTCGCGGTGCACGCAGGTGGTGCCACTCCTTGCAGGGTGGCGGCACCCCCGGGTGGCGTGCCTCGCGCTTGGTTCGCCGACAGGGCTGGTGGGATCGGTCGCTGAAAGTCAATGGAGGCGCGATGACTCAGCGCCGTCGTCGTTCCGCCGAACGCGTCATCCTGTCCGATGTGGCCAAGGCCGCCGGGTGTTCGCTGATGTCCGCCTCGCGTGCGCTGTCGCAGCCGGGGCGGGTCTCCGATGCTCTGCGCGAACAGGAGGTGCGTGCCGCCAAGGTGCTGGGGTACGTGCTCGTCAGCTGGGCCTGGATGTGTCGGGACGCCTGGCCATTGCCGGGTTCAACGACCTGCCGGCGGCGGCCTGGATGCATCCGGCGCTGAGCACGGTGCGAACCACGCGCGGGCGCATCGGCGAGCTGGCGGCCAACATGCTGCTCACCCTGATGCGGGGTGAAACGCCGGAGCAGCACTGCATCGACGTCGGCTTCGAGCTGGTGATGCGCGACAGTGCCTGAGGCTTATTGCTTCTTGCTGGCGTCGGCCACCTGCTCGGCCGCATCCAGGCGCAGGCGTTCGCGCTCGTCGAAGCGCTCGGCGGCCAGTGCCTCGATGGCGGCGCGTCTGTCACCACTGCTCAATCCTGTGTTGGCCTCGATCTTCGCCTTGGCCGCCAGATAGTCATCCAGCCGGCGTTGCCAGTTCTGCCGCTGGCTATCCAGCACTTCCAGGCGTGCGGTCGCTTCGGCACCCACCAGTTGCTGACGCATCTGACGAATCTGTGCGGAGCTGGCACCTTCTGCCTGCAGACGGGCAGTGTTCTGCCGCAGTTCCTGCTGCAGTTGCGGCAATACGGCATCCTGCAGGTCGTCCGGCAGCGCAGCTCGCAGCCGATCGAGCGCAGCGCCTTTCTCTTCGGCGCTCATTCCGGCGTCCTGCTGGATGGCCAGGCGTTCCAGAGTGAAACGGTTGTAACCTTCCTCGCGGGCGAAGAATGCCTGGTGGGTTTCGCTGTCGAACAGTCGCGCACGGAGTGCCTGCACCGCCGTTTCGCGCTGGCGCATGGCGTCCAGGCTGGCCATCTGCGGCAAGTCGCGCTCCAGCATCACCAGTTCGCGCTTGTAGCTCAGGTACTGGTCGAGCAGCGCGTGTGCACGGGCGCGCGCAGGCTCCTGCAACTGGCTGTCGATGTAGTTGCGCAGGCGTGAAACGCTGGCTTCCAGGTTTTCTTCACCGATGCTGGCGAGGAAGTAATCGAAGATGCGCCGAATGTCCTCGCTGATGATCAGATTGCCGGCGGTGTCGACGCGAAAGCTGCCGTCGACTTCGGTGCCGGCGAAGGAGTTGGGCAGGGCCAGCCTGGCGGCTTTCCTTTGTTCATCGACGACGACCGCTGCGACGGTCTCGGCAATTGGCGCAGCGGCTGGCTGTGCGACTGTGCCGGCAGTTGCAGGTGGGGTGAATGGGGTCGCCTGGTGTCCGGGGTGCAGGTAGAGCAGCAGCGCCAGGCTGATGGCGATCAGTAGAGGCAGGGCGAGCAGGACTTTCTTCACGGCAGATTCCAGTAAAGCGTCGGATCGGGATCGCTCCCGATCCGAACCGGGGCTCAGAACGAGTGCCTGGCAGTGTGCGCCGTGCGCACCTGGGCGGTAGCGTCAGCGTTTCGGTGCGTACGGCGCACCCTGCGAGCATTCGTCCGTGCCAGGCACGGACGAACCCCTAGAGCCCGGCATTCTTCAGGCGATTGGCGTGCTGGCGGTAGACGGTCACCGGATCGGTCTCGAACAGGCTGGTCAGGCCCAGAGTCTGGTTGACCTCGTCGAGGTGATTCATCCGATAGTTGTCGCGGATCACCTGGCCCATGCGTGAACTGCAGCGCCCCACCAGACCGTCGTTGGCTTCGTTGCCGAAGGTCAGCGAGGACGCGCCCATCAGCAGGTCGCTCGGGTCAAGCAGGTTGGTCAATGGGCTGGTTCCGCTCCAGGAGTAGTAGCGCACGCCATTGACGCTGTAGGCGCCTTCGCCGCAGGCGCTGGTGGGAATGCCCTGCGGGAACTTGGCGTTGAAGCGGGCGGCGCCCTGGCTGTTGAGTGACTCCAGCGAGCCGAGTGCATTCTGCGGTGTGGTGCTGGAACTGCCAGAAAGGAAGTTGATCAGCGTGCCCAGGCCGTTGACGATGCCCACCAGCAAGGGTGTTGCCACCGGGCCGGCGGGGCCGTCGCTGATGCCTTTGAGGAAGTCGGCGGTGGCCGAGCCCTTGTGCGGCGCACCCACGCTGGTCACCGAGGCGACCAGATCCGGACGCACGGCGGCGACATAGCGGGTGGTCGGGCCGCCATGGCTGTGGCCGATCAGGTTGACCTTGCCTTTGCCGCTGATGGCGACGATGTCCTCGACCTGCTGCAGCAATTGCTCGCCGCGGGCTTCGGAGGTATCCAGCTGGCTGACTTCGGTAACGTAGACGCTGGCGCCATCACGGCGAAGTGCGGCAGGGATGCCGTACCAGTAGTCGACGCCGAGGATGCTGTCGAAACCGAGCATGCCATGGCCGAGGACGATGGGGTATCTGGTCTGGGTATAGCCGGACGAACCGAACCAGAAAGCCTGGGTCTGGCCGCTGGCGAGCAGGCCGGTGCCGAGGCAGAGGGCGAGCAGGGTCTTATTGTTCTTCATGGGCGCTCTCGATGGGTTTTGTTGAGGCAGTCGGGCTGCGTCCTGCAACGGGGTCGTGCCTATTCCATGGCACGTACGGCGACAGAGTGATGGCAGGAAACATGCCATCACCGGCTTTTCTCGTATAACCCCTCTACTGCGGCACTTTCCCGGAAATGGCTTCGTTTTCCCGGCGTTATTGCCTCAGCTTTTCTGTTACGTGGCGACACGCCAGGTCGGCATGGCGGGCAGCATTCGGGGGCTTCGGATGTGGCCGCCGAGGTAACGGCAGGGCCGCTGTACCGGGTTCGAAGGGTGAAATGGCGAGTTGTCCAATCGAAGGTTGGGGTGCGGGGCGGGCGTGCCTTGACAGCCTTGCCCGGGACTCTCTAGGATGCGCCCTGCGCCGATTTAAACAGCTACTTGCGGGGCGCCACAGGGGGTTGCCTGCAACGCCTGAAATTCCGCTAAAGCGCTGGTTCGGTGTCGCCTCTCACCGCTGCCCAGCGGGATTTCCGAGGCGGAGACTCGACAATGATCTGTCCCCAACCCCTGATTCGTCTGGCGCCCATCACTTCGGGTCTGTTGCTGCGCAACCCGCGCGTGCTGCTCGGCGGCAGTCATCAGCCCACCCTGTTGCGTTACCTCGAAGGCTGGCCCAAGCGCTGGGCCGGGCCGCGTGCATTTCGCATCCAGTTCGTGCAGAACGGTGAGTCGCTGGCGCGCTTCGCCCGCGACAGCTTCGACCTGGCGGTCATCCAGGCGCCCACCGCCGATGCTCTGGCGGACACGGTTCATGAACTGGTGCGGGTTGCGCGCCAGGGGCTGATCACACGCCGTTGAGCGCGCCGTTGACGCGCCCTTGCTGAAGGGCGTTCAAACCGTCCGATGTCTCCCGGCGTGGATCGCGGCGCTGGCCTGATTCAGTCGCTTCGGTGGTCGCCCATGAGTCGGGCAACCATTGGCGAACCCGTGCGAACCTCAGATGTATTCGATCTCGACGATGTAGCAGATCTTTTCGCCGCCAGGACTGTGTACCCGTACTTCGGCGTCCAGATCCTTGCCGACCAGAGCGCGGGCCAGCGGCGAGTCGATGCTGATCAGGCCCTGTTTCAGATCGAGTTCGTCGGGGCCGACGATGCGATAGCGTGACTGCTCGCCGTCCTCGTCCTCGATGGTGACCCAGGCACCGAAATACACCTTGTTCGGGTCGGACGGTTTATCGCTGACGACCTTGAGCTTTTCCAGGCGCTTGGTCAGAAAGCGCACGCGGCTGTCGATCTCGCGCAGCATCTTCTTGCCGTAGGTGTATTCGGCGTTTTCCGAGCGGTCGCCTTGCGCGGCGGCCTCGCTGACCGACTGTGTCACCTGGGGCCTGCGTACGTGCCACAGTTCATGCAACTCGGCACGCAGGCGCGCCTCGCCTTCGGGGGTGATCAATGGCGTGCCGGCGGGGCGTGGAGGGCGATAACGGCTCATGGTGTCTCGTGCCGATGGAGGGGGTGCCAGTCTAGCAAACCCCTGCGATCCTTCTCAGCCCTCACGCAGCACGCTCAGCGGGCTGGCATTCAGCGCGCGGCGGGTACCGAGAACGCCCGCCAGGCCGATCAGCAGGGCGCCGATCAGTGGCAGCAGCAATAGCCAGGGGTGTGGCTGCCAGCTCATGTCGAAGGCATAGCGGTACAGCAGAAAACTCACCAGCTCGCAGCCGAGGGCCGCCAGCAGGCCGGCCGCGGCGCCAAGCAGGCCGAATTCGGCACGACGGGCATTGATCAGCAACCTGCGTTCGGCGCCGAGTGCGCGCAGCAGGGCACCCTGGCGGATACGCTCATCGAGCGTGGCCTGCAAGCCTGCCAGCAGCACGGTGATGCCGGCGGCGAGAACGAACAGCAGCACGTATTCGATAGCCAGCGTTACCTGCGCCAGGATGCTGCGCAACTGCGCCAGCAGCGCATCGACCTGCAGCAGGGTGACACTGGGGAATGCCCGGCTGAGGCTGACCAGCTCGGCATCCTGGCCGGTGGGCAGGTAGAAACTGGTCAGGTAGGTGGCGGGCAGATCCTGCAGGGTCTGCGGCTCGAAGATCATGTAGAAATTGGGCTGGAAGCTGTCCCAGTCCACCTCGCGCAGGCTGGTCACCCGGGCTTCGCGTTCGATGCCGCCGACATTGAAGCGCAGGCGATCGCCGAGCTTCAGTTGCAGGCTTTCGGCCAGTTCGGCTTCGACCGAGACGCCGGGCAGGCCGTCGGTCTGTCCCTGCGACCACCAGGCGCCGCTGCTGATGCGGTTGTCCGCTGGCAGTTCCTGCGCCCAGGTCAGGCTGAGGTCACGCTGGGTGGCGCGCTCGCCGCGGCTTTCCTTGCTCACCAGTTGGCGCACCGGCTCGTCGTTGATCATGATCAGGCGTCCCGGCACCACCGGGTACAGCGGGGCCGGATGCGGTGACAGTTCGGCCAGGCGTGCGGCGAAGGCGTTACGTTCGGCAGGCAGTACATTGAGGGCGAAGTGGTTGGGGGCATCTGCCGGCAACTGATCCTGCCAGGTGTCCAGCAGTTCGCCGCGCAGCAGTGCGATCAGCGCCATGGCCAGCAGAATCAGGCCGAAGGCCAGCGACTGACCGGCGGCGGCCAGCGGATGGCGCAACAGTTGACCCAGCCCCAGACGCCAGGGCAGGGCGGCGCGTTGCAGCACGCGGCGCAGGCTTTGCAGGCCGAGCAGGAGCAGGCCGCCCAGCAGCAGAGCGGCCAGCAGGCCACCACCGAGCAGTGCCAGGGTCAGACTCAGATCCAGGCTCAGGCGCCACATGATCAGACCGAGCGCAACCAACGCGGCACCGTAGACCAGCCAGGAGCTGGGCGGTACCGGCAGCATGTCGCGGCGCAGCACGCGCAGCGGCGGCACGCGGCCCAGTGCTGCCAGTGGCGGTAGGGCGAAACCGGCCAGTGCTACCAGGCCGGTGGCCATGCCGGCCAGGGCGGGCCAGAGATTGGCTGGCGGCAGGTCGGCGGGTATCAGGCCGCGCAAGAGGTGGAACAGGACGTGTTGGCCGGCCCAGCCAAGCAGAGCGCCCAGCACGCAGGCAAGCAGGCCGAGCAAGGCCAGTTGCAGGGCGAACAGGGCCAGTGCTTCGCGCCGAGACAGGCCGAGACAACGCAGCAATGCACTGGCATCGAAGCGACGGGTGGCGAATCGGCTGGCCGAGAGTGCCACGGCCACTCCGGCGAGCAGTACGGCCGCAAGGCTGGCGAGGTTCAGATAGCGCTCGGCGCGCCCCAGGGCACCGCCGATCTGGCGATTGCCATCGCGGGCATCGTCCAGGCGCTGACTGGGCTGCAGACTGTCTTCGACGGCCTTGCGGTAAGCGGCCAGGGTGTCGGCATCGCCACGCCAGAGTTCGCGAAAGCGCACGCGACTGCCTGGCTGCACCACCTCGGTAGCGGCCAGGTCGTCGAGATTCATCAGTGCGCGTGGAGTGAGGCTGTAGAAGTCGCCGGCAGTGTCCGGGTCATAGGTGAGCACGCGGCTCAGGCGCAGGCGCTTGGCGCCGATCTCGATTTCATCACCGACGTTCAGGTCGAGGGCGACCATCAGTCGGGCTTCGGCCCAGACCTCGCCAGGGGCCGGGCTGGAGCCGGTTTCTTCTGCCGCGTAAGGGGCGGCCGCACTCTTCAGTTCGCCGCGCAGCGGATAGGTACTGCTGACTGCCTTCACGCTGGCGAGCTGGATGCCCTTGTCGGCTGCCACCACGCTGGAGAATTCCACCGCCTGTGCGTGATCCAGACCAAGTCGGGTGCCGGCTTCGATCTGTTCTGCGCTGGCCGCCGAGCTGCCGGTCAGGCGCAGGTCGGCGGCGAGGAACTCGCTGGCGCGCAGCAACATGGCATCGTTCAGTCGGGCGCTGAAATAGCCGATGGCACTGCTGGCCGCCACCGCCACCAACAGGGCGAAGAACAGGACGCGCAACTCGCCTGCGCGAGCGTCGCGCAGCAATTGACGGGCGGCCAGCGACAACAGGCGAGTGAAGGGCTGTTTCATCAGGGTTCCACGCTATCGATCAGATGGCCGGCTTCGAGGCGAATCAGGCGATGGCAGCGATGGGCGAGGCGCTCGTCGTGGGTGACCAGAACCAGGGTGGTGCCCCGTTCCTGGTTGAGTTCGAACAGCAGGTCGCTGATGCGCTCACCGGTGTGGCTGTCGAGGTTGCCGGTGGGCTCGTCGGCGAACAGTACGTCCGGTTCGGCGGCGAAGGCGCGGGCAATGGCCACCCGCTGTTGTTCGCCACCGGACAACTGCCGAGGATAGTGACTCAGGCGCTGGCCCAGGCCGACGCGTTCGAGCAGGGCGCGGGCGCGCTGACGGGCGTCGGCGTGGCCTTCCAGTTCGAGCGGCAGCATGACGTTCTCCAGCGCATTCAGGCTGTCGAGCAACTGGAACGACTGGAAGACGAAGCCGACATGCTCGGCGCGCAGGCGTGCACGCTGGTCTTCGTCGAGTGCGCTCAGATCCTTGCCGGCCAGCAGCACTGCGCCGCGGCTGGGCAGGTCGAGACCGGCGAGCAGGCCGAGGAGGGTGGATTTGCCCGAGCCCGAACTGCCGACGATGGCCAGGCTGTCGCCTTTTTCCAGATCGAGATCGAGGTCGTGAAGGATGGTCAGCTCACCTTCCGTGCTGCTGACCACTTTGCTAAGGTTCCGCGCAACGAGAATGCTCGAAGTCATGGAGATTCCAAATGCGTGCATGGTGGCTGAGTGGTGCCTTGGCCCTGCTGTTCTGGACCCAGGGAGCGGTTGCAGGCACCCTGCTTGTGGTCGGCGATAGTATCAGCGCGGCTTTTGGCCTGGATAGCCGCCAGGGGTGGGTCGCTCTGCTGGAGAAACGCCTCGCCGACGAGGGTTTCGAGCATGCGGTGATCAACGCTTCGATCAGTGGCGACACCAGCGCAGGCGGCGCCGCGCGGCTGCCGGCGCTGCTTGCCGAGCACAAGCCCGAACTGGTGATCATCGAGCTGGGAGGCAACGATGGCCTGCGTGGGCAAGCTCCAGCGCAATTGCAACAGAATCTTGCGTCGATGGTCGAGAAGTCGCAGCAGGCAGGGGCCAAGGTGCTCCTGCTGGGCATGCGCCTGCCTCCGAACTACGGTGCTCGCTACACCTCGGCCTTTGCCCAGGTCTTCACCGATGTTTCCGAGCAGAAGCAGGTGCCGCTGGTACCTTTCTTTCTCGAGGGTGTTGGCGGGGTGCCGGGGATGATGCAGAGCGATGGCATCCATCCGACCGTGAGCGCACAGCCCCTGCTTCTGGAAAATGCCTGGCCGGCCCTGAAACCGCTGCTGTGAGGCTTTTCGCTCTCAGGCCTTTCGGCTAATGTGGCCGGCCTGTCATGGAGCCCCAGATGCCGCGTCTTGCCTGATCCCTTTACGCCTATCAACTGATCGAGCCGGACGAGCAGCTGGATCTGTTCGCCTGTCGCGAGGTGCGCCTGCATCTGGTCGCTCGGCAGTTGCGTCTGGGCGGCCATGCCGATCGCACCCTGTGTGGCGGCCTGTTGCCCGCACAGCCACGCTGGAGAGCACTGGACAAGCCGCTGTTGCGCGATCGTCGCCTGTGCCCTGCATGCCTGGCCACCTTCGAGGCGCAACGACAGGGCCTGTGCTCGAACTGGGCGGATGGCTGACGTCTGCCCGGCGCCCATATGGCGGTGTACAATCAGCGCAATTTCATTCAACTCATCAAGGATTCCCGGATGTTGTCGCGATTCTCTGCGGTCAACCGTTGCCTGACGCTCATGGCGCTGTGCTCCAGCGCAGCCGTGCAGGCGCTCGAACTGCCACTGCCGCCTCCGGGCGAGGACGTGGTCGGCCAGGTGCAGGTGATCAAGGCCAAGTACGAGGACACCTTCGCCGATCTGGGGACTGCGAACGATCTGGGCTACCTGGAAATGGTCGCGGCCAACCCCGGCGTCGACCCCTGGCTGCCGGGCGAGGGCGCCGAGATCATTCTGCCGACTCGCTACGTGTTGCCACCGGGCCCGCGTGAAGGGATCGTGATCAACCTCGCCGAGTACCGCATGTACTACTACCCGAAAGGGCAGAACGTGGTGCACACCTATCCCCTCGGTATCGGCCGCGAGGGTTGGGGCTCGCCGCTGGGCGTCGGTCGTGTGACGGTGAAGACGCCCAACCCGGCCTGGTATCCGCCCAAGTCGATCCGTGAGGAGCACGCTGCCGACGGCGACATCCTGCCGACCGTGGTGCCGCCAGGCCCGGACAATCCGCTGGGCCCGTACAAGATGACACTGTCGTTCCCTGGTTACCTGATCCACGGCTCGAACAAGAAGTTCGGCATCGGCATGCGCGTCAGCCACGGCTGTTTCCGCATGCTCAATCACAACGTGCTGGATCTGGCTGCCATGGTGCCGGTGGGCACGCCGGTGCGCATTCTCAACGAGCCCTACAAGTTCGGCGTGAGTGGCGGCAAGGTCTATCTGGAGGCTCATGCGCCGCTGGACGATGAGGGTGAGCCGTCGGTGGTCGACAAGCACACGGCGGTGATCAACAGCCTGCTCAAGCGCGATGAACTCAGTGGCCTGCGCCTCGACTGGGAGATGGTGCGCGAAGTGGTCGCCTCGGAAGACGGTTTGCCGGTAGCGATTGCCACGCAGAACGATCATGCCGTAGCGAGCAGCGATAACCCGTTCTGATTCGCATATGGCAAAACGGCCCGCTCGCACTTGTGCCAGCGGGCTTTTTATTGCTCGCGGCAAGAGGCAGCGGAAAACTGCAGGGAAGGCCATGCGACAGGAAGGCCAGGCACAAAAAAGCCGACCCAGTTGCCTGGGTCGGCTTTCGCAAAGCTGGCTCGCGTATTACTTGCGGCTAGCTTTTTCCAGCATGCGCAGAGCGCGCTCGTTGGCTTCGTCAGCGGTCTGCTGAGCCTTCTGAGCGGCAGCCAGAGCTTCGTCGGCCTTGCGGTAGGCTTCATCGGCACGGGCTTGAGCGCGAGCAGCTGCGTCTTCGGTAGCAGTCAGACGAGCTTCGGTTTCTTTGGAGATGCTGCTGCAACCGGTAGCCAGAACTGCGGCCAGAGCCAGAGCAGAGAATTTCAGAACGTTGTTCATCGTGTTCCCCTTGAGGTGGAGTTTTCCATAAAAAGCAATTCCCCAACTGCGGGAAATTAGCCGGCCTACATACTACCTATTACTTTTAGTAAGTAAACGGAGATAGAGCAAGAGTTGCACTTTTTTTATAGCATACGAGGTGTGTTGGCGTGGTGCTCCCGTTACTTGTATAAAAAACAGCCAAAGTTTCCGGGGTGCCGGCCTCAAGGCGTGTCTTGAGTGTGTCGGCGGGAGAACTAAACACAAGTAAGACAAGGTGCAAACATGGCGGGTAACTGCCCCTGAGCCGTCCTGCGCTTTTATCTTTGCCGGCCGTCTTCGGCAGGATCATCCTTGCTGCACTTTGGGGCGGTGATCGCTATGCTGTTGTCCGTCACCTGCCATGCGTGCGTGGTAGGACAGGGTTGGCAATTGCGCATGACTGGTCGGTCTGCCGCCTGATAAGCTTGGGGCGGCATTGTCCGACCTCGGACGAAAATTTGCGCTTTTGGCAAAGCGCCGGTAAGAAGTACAGATACGTCGCGACGGGGTCGTGGCTAGAGGAGTGAAGATGAGCGAGGCGTTGTCCATCCATCATGATCAGGCGAGTCACCAGTTCGTGACGACGGTCGAGGGTGATCGTGCCTATCTGGCCTATATGGATCTGGGCAAGCAGACGCTGGATATCTATCGCACCTTCGTACCCAATTCCCTGCGCGGGCGTGGCATTGCCGCAGCACTGACCGAGCATGCACTGCGTTACGCCGAAGGGCGCGGCTACACGGTGATTCCCTCGTGCTCCTACGTCGAGCGCTACATGGAGCGGCGTCAGCGCCATCAGGCCAGCTGAGCACGTCGGGTGGATATGAAAACGCCGGGCTATGCCCGGCGTTTTCATGTGCGCAGTACCCTCAGCCGCGTTGGCGTTTGGGTAGCACGTCCTTGAGCTTGGCGTGCATGTTGCGCAGGCTCTTCTCGGTAGTGTCCCAGTCGATGCAGGCGTCGGTGATGGACACGCCGTACTTGAGATCGCAGAGGTTCTTCGGGATCGACTGGTTGCCCCAGCCCAGGTGGCTTTCCACCATCAGGCCAACGATGGAGCTATTGCCTTCGAGAATCTGGTTGGCAACGTTCTCCAGAACCAGCGGTTGCAGGGCCGGATCCTTGTTGGAGTTGGCGTGGCTGCAGTCGACCATGATGTTCGGGCGAATGCCGGCCTTGGTCAGTTCCTGCTCACAAATGGCAACGCTGACCGAGTCGTAGTTGGGCTTGCCATTGCCGCCGCGCAGTACCACGTGGCCGTAGGCGTTGCCTTTGGTGGTGACGATGGAGACGCCGCCTTCCTGGTTTATACCGAGGAAACGGTGCGGGCTGGAGACCGATTGCAGTGCGTTGATCGCCACGGTCAGGCCGCCGTCGGTGCCGTTCTTGAAACCGACTGCCGAGGACAGGCCCGAGGCCATCTCGCGGTGGGTCTGGGATTCTGTGGTGCGGGCGCCGATGGCGACCAACTGATCAGATCCTGCAAGTACTGCGGGGAGATCGGGTCGAGTGCCTCGGTCGCGGTGGGCAGGCCCATTTCCGCCAGGTCGCGCAGCAGCTTGCGGCCGATGTGCAGGCCATCCTGAATCTTGAACGAGTCATCCAGGTAGGGGTCGTTGATCAGACCTTTCCAGCCAACGGTGGTACGCGGCTTCTCGAAATACACGCGCATGACCAGGAACAGGCTGTCGGACAGCTCGGCAGCCAGCACCTTGAGGCGCTCGGCGTATTCGTGGGCGGCCTTGATGTCATGGATGGAGCAGGGGCCGACCACGACGAACAGGCGGTGGTCCTTGCCGTCGAGGATGTCGCGTACCACCTGACGGCCATGGGCTACGGTCCGCAGTGCGGCATCGGTCAGGGGGATTTCGCGTTTCAGCTGGTCAGGGGTGATCAGGGTTTCGTTGGAGGCGACGTTCAGGTCGTCGATCGGTAAATCAGCCATCGTGCTATTCATCGGGTCAGGTCGTCAGGTCACGTGTGCCGGCCGCCAGCGATCCCCAGAGGCGGTGCACAGCTAGTTTGCGCAGGGGAGCGGAACCTTAGCGCGTACGGGGCGTCGCGACAATGGGCGTTAAGTCCAATGAGACCTATGGATTGGATGTATCAGGTCGTATGGGGGAAATCGGCGGCGTGCTTGGCGATCCACTCGCGTGCGCATTGTTCGATGGCTCTGGATTCGCCTGACTCCTGTTCCAACTGCCTGCGGTAATGCTGGATCTGGCAGACCTGCTCGACCATGCGGGCGCGGAACAGGGTGTCTTCGTCGATGAAGGCGATGCCTACCAGGTAGTCCTGTTCCTGCCGCTTGCACCAGGCGACCACTCCCGGATATCGGGCCTGCTCGCCGAGCAGGGGAATGCGCAGCTCCACCGAGGTGCCACGGCGAAAGCCGCGCGGCGAGTTGCATGCGACCCCACCCAGGCTGATATTGTTCAGCCGTTGCCTGGGAATGCAGGCCTGTTTGCGCAACACCAGTTCCACCGGCATGTCGCTTGGATGACGCAAGAACTTACGCATGAACACCGACCTCGAATGCAGGCAAACTGATATCAGTGAATCCAGTATAGCGGCACAATTGGAGCTGACCGATCTCGATGCGGATCGTCTTCTGCTCGATCTGCCCGGTACGTCGCTACTGGTGTTCACAAGCACGGGATGTGCCAGCTGCCGCCGGGCGCGCCAGGCCTTGCCGGGCATGCGGCTACCGGTGGCGCGTCTGTGCTGGATCGATGCGGGGCACAATGCCGGGTTGGTGACGCGCTATGAGGTCTTTCACCTGCCCGCGCTGTTTCTGGTTCGCGATGGTCAGTTCCTTGGCGCTCTGCAATCACGCCTTGTCCCTACAGAACTTGTTGCCGCCGTGTGCGAAGCATCGCTTCGCCCGGCTGAGGAGCTTCCCTGATGTCCGCAACCCCCGCGCCGCGTATCGGCATCATTGGCACCGGCGCCATCGGCGGTTTCTATGGCTCGCTGCTGGCACGTGCCGGCCACGATGTGCATTTCCTGCTGCGCAGCGAGTACGCCGCAGTGGTCGAGCGTGGTCTGCAACTCAACAGTGCCGTGCACGGTGCCCTTCATCTGGAAGCGGTGCAGGCCTATCGGCGGGTCGAGGACATGCCGCCGTGCGACTGGCTGCTGGTTGGTGCCAAGACCAATGGCAATGCCGAGCTGGCGCCGCTGATCGCCCAGGCTGCGGCACCGGCTGCCAGGGTCGTCCTGCTGCAGAATGGCCTGGCGGTGGAGGACGAGCTGCGCCCCTTGCTGCCCGACACCCTGCATCTGCTTGGGGGGCTTTGCTACATCTGCGTTCACCGCAGCGCGCCGGGGGTGATCGAGCATCAGGCGCTGGGGGCTGTCAATCTGGCTTACCACTCCGGCCCGGCGAGCGATGACGAGCAGCGTCTGGCGCTGCTCGAGCAGGGCGCCAGCCTGTTCCGCCAGGCCGGACTGGATTCGGCGGTCATGCACGATCTGACACAGACACGCTGGCAGAAGCTGGTGTGGAACGTGCCGTACAACGGTCTTTCGGTTCTGCTCGATGCCGACACGCGCCGGCTGATGGCCAACCCCGATAGCCGTGCGCTGATTCGCGACCTGATGTTGGAGGTGATCGAGGCTGCACAGGCGCTCGGTCATGGCATGCCGGAGAACTACGCGGACAAACTGCTGACGGCTACCGAGCGGATGCCCGATTACCTGCCCAGCATGTATCACGATTTCGTCCAGGGCCGCCCCGCGGAGCTGCACGCGATCTACGAAGCGCCTCTGGCGGCTGCGCAGGCGGCGGGTTGCGACATGCCCAGGGTGCGCGCCCTGTATCAGGCGCTGCGTTTCATTCAGGCTCGTCAGGAGGCTTAGACATGGGCAAGGGACTGGGGGACAAACTGGTGCTGGCGATCTCCTCGCGAGCCTTGTTCGATCTGAGCGAGAGTCACCAGATCTACGAGAGCGAAGGAGTGGAGGCCTATCGCCGGTATCAGATCGAGCACGAGGACGAGGTACTGATGCCGGGTGATGCTTTCCCGCTGGTGGAAAAGCTGCTCGGCCTGAACAAGCGCCTCAGCGAGCAGCGCGTCGAGGTGATTCTGGTGTCGCGCAACAGTGCCGATACCGGTCTGCGTGCATTCAACTCGATCCAGCATTATGGCCTGGGTATCTCTCGCGCCGCCTTCGTCGGAGGGCGAAGTCCGGATCCCTATCTGGCCGCCTTTGGCTGCCATCTTTTCCTCTCCACCCACGCCGATGACGTGCGCAACGCGCTGAAGGCCGGTTTTGGCGCGGCGACCCTGCTGTCCGGCGGCACGCGGCGGGCCAACAGCAATGAGCTGCGAATCGCCTTCGATGGCGATGCCGTGCTGTTTTCCGATGATTCCGAACGCGTCTATCAGAGCGGCGGGCTGCATGCCTTTCAGGATCATGAACGCGAGGCGGCGCGACAGGCGCTGCCGGGTGGGCCGTTCAAACCCTTTCTGGCTGCCCTGCACCGTCTGCAGCAGGAGTTTCCCGAGCTCGACTGCCCGATCCGTACCGCGTTGGTCACCGCACGTTCGGCACCTGCTCACGAGCGGGTGATTCGCACCCTGCGGGAGTGGAATATTCGCCTGGATGAGTCGTTCTTCCTCGGCGGGCTGGACAAGTCGGCCGTGCTCGAAGCCTTCGCCGCCGATGTGTTCTTCGACGATCAGACCGGGCATTGCGAGAAGGCGCGCCAAGTGGTCGCGACCGGTCACGTGCCCCATGGCGTGAGCAACGAGTTGCTGCCTTGAGCGCTCGTTGCCTGGCGCCCGAGCCGTTGGGCATGGCCAGTTGCATATAGCCATTCGTCCTAAATAACGCCTCCCACCTTGCTTTATCCGGCGCGCTGCTAAGCTCAATCAAGGGCCTGAGCCATGCAGTCAAGGAGGCCACGTGATCCGCTCCATACTCTATGCCACCGACCTGGGTCTCTACGCTTCTTACGTCTTGCAGCATGCCCTCGCGCTGACTCGCAGTTTCAGGGCCGACCTTTACGTGGTGCATGCGGTCGAGCCGATGGGATTGTTCGCGGAGTCCGTGTTGCAGACCTACGTGGATGACGAAACCCTGGCCGAGTTGCG
This sequence comes from Ectopseudomonas oleovorans, assembly GCA_045291465.1. Classification (GTDB taxonomy): domain Bacteria; phylum Pseudomonadota; class Gammaproteobacteria; order Pseudomonadales; family Pseudomonadaceae; genus Aquipseudomonas; species Aquipseudomonas oleovorans_B. The sequence continues at coordinate 2,933,138 of CP152345.1, forward strand.
GCGCAACGGCCTGAATACGGTGATGGCGAGTATCGAGCAGCGGGTGCTCGAAGGGTTTCGGGACGAGTTGGGGGATGGACAGCAGGATCTGCAACTGATTCGCGCAGTGCGTGTGCTACAGGGCGACCCGCCGTCGGTGATTCTCGAAGAAGCTCAGAAACTCGGTGTTGATCTGCTGGTCGTAGGCAGTCATAGCCATGGCACCGGGCTGGCCGTACCGCTGGGTCGCACAGCGGCGCGGCTGGTGCAGTTGTCCGAGGTGCCGGTGTATCTGGTACCGATGCTGCAGCATCGGGGGCATGGCGAGTTATAGGGAGAAAATGAATAAACGATCTAGGATGTGCGCTTAAACCAATAATATGGTTATATACGGCATTGGCGGCTACTGGCCTGCCTACCAGGCCGTTGAAAAACGTAGGCGAGGTAGCCGGTGCAATACCGATGGCGGCCCCGCAAAACAGGCGAAAAAGCGCAGTTTACAAGTTGTAAATGAGCATGTTGAGCCTGTTTTCAACGCAGCAATGGCAACGCAGGTAGTTTTTCAACGGCTTGTTACTGCTTTGAGGGAAACTTATGAAGCTTCAGCAACTGCGCTACATCTGGGAAGTCGCGCACCACGACCTCAACGTATCGGCTACCGCTCAGAGCCTTTACACCTCGCAACCAGGGATCAGCAAGCAGATCCGCCTGCTCGAGGACGAGTTGGGCGTGGAAGTCTTCGCCCGTAGCGGCAAGCACCTGACCCGCGTCACCCCGGCTGGCGAGCGCATCATCACCACTGCCGGTGAGATTCTGCGCAAGGTCGAGAGCATCAAGCAGATTGCCCAGGAGTTCTCCAACGAGAAGAAGGGCACGCTTTCCATCGCCACCACTCACACTCAGGCACGTTATGCCCTGCCGCCCGTGATCAGCGCCTTCATCAGGCAGTACCCGGACGTGGCCCTGCACATGCATCAGGGTACGCCGACGCAGATCGCCGAGATGGCGGCCGACGGCAGTGTGGATTTCGCCATTGCCACCGAGGGCCTGGAGCTGTTCAACGACCTGATCATGATGCCCTGCTACCGCTGGAACCGCTGCGTGGTGGTACCGCAGGGGCATCCGCTGACCAAGCTGCCGAAGCTGACCCTCGAAGCCCTGGCCGAGCACCCCATCGTCACCTATGTATTCGGCTTCACGGGACGTTCGAAGCTGGACGAGGCCTTCAGCCATCGCGGCCTGACGCCCAAGGTGGTGTTCACTGCCGCTGACGCCGACGTGATCAAGACTTACGTGCGCCTGAACCTGGGTGTGGGCATCGTGGCCAAGATGGCCGTCGATCCCAAGCTGGATCCGGATCTGGTGGTGCTCGATGCCGACGATCTGTTCGAGCCCAGCGTGACCAAGATCGGTTTCCGTCGCGGTACCTTCCTGCGTGGTTTCATGTGTGATTTCATCGAGCGTTTCGCCCCGCACCTGACCCGCGACATGTTGGCCAAGGCGGTGCAGTGCCACAACAAGTCCGAACTGGAAGAGCTGTTCAGCGGCGTCGAACTGCCGATGCACTGAGCCTGAGCGGAAATGAAAATGGCGCCCCTGGGGCGCCATTTTCGTTTCTGCTTGCTGTCGTCAGTGGCTCAGGTGCAGCCCGCACTCGCGATTGTCCTCGCCCTTGGTCGGGTCGAAGTAGTCGAACTCGTTCGGCAGGTCATGGGCGACCAGATACTGATAGAGATCCTTGGACGACCAGTGCAGCAGTGGGGCGACCTTGATCAGGCCGTCCGGGTTGATGCTGATCGGATCCATCTGCGCACGTACGGCGGTGTCGGTCGCGCGCAGGGCGGTGAACCAGACGCCGGGTGCCATCTCGCGCAGGGCGCGGGCGAACGGTTCGAGCTTCACCTCTTCGGTGAAGGCCGCGTGACGCGGATCGTCCAGGCCGGGCACCGGGCCGTCGATGGCCTCGCGGTGCGCGCGCGAGCGTTTGGGCAGGTAGGTGATGAGGTTGAGGTTCAGCTTGCGGGCCACTTCATCGGCGAAGCGGTAAGTGGCTTCGGTGTTGTAACCGCTGTCCATCCAGACCACCGGGATATCCGGTTTGACCTGGCTGACCATGTGCAGGATCACCGCTTCGAAGGGGCGGAAGTTGGTGGTGCAGATGGCGGGTTTGCCCAGCCCGATGGCCCACTGAACCAGCTTTTCCGGCTGGTTGCCGAATTCGGCGTTGAGCGCGTCCAGGTCGAGTTCCATGGTGAGGACTCCAGATCGTGTGCGTGAGGGCGCGATGGTAGCAAAGGCTGGTTATGCCGCTAAATAACTAGCTGGATGGTGGTGCTTTGAGATGGTTATAAGCGAGTTGCGTTGCGCCCGGTAGACCCAGCCGCTAGAGTGCCGGCTCTTTTTGGCTCAATCGAGGAGTGGCCTGTGGAAATCGCGTGTCTCGACCTGGAAGGTGTACTGGTTCCGGAAATCTGGATCGCCTTTGCGGAAAAAACCGGCATCGAGTCGCTCAAGGCGACCACCCGCGACATTCCCGATTACGACGTGCTGATGCAGCAGCGTCTGCGGATCCTCGATGAACACGGTCTGAAGCTCAAGGATATCCAGGACGTGATCGCCACGCTCAAACCGCTGGAGGGTGCGGTGGAGTTCGTCGACTGGCTGCGCGAGCGTTTCCAGGTGGTGATTCTCTCCGACACCTTCTACGAGTTCTCTCAGCCGCTGATGCGTCAGCTCGGTTTCCCGACCCTGCTGTGCCATCGCCTGATCACTGACGAGAACGACCGCGTGGTGAGCTACCAGCTGCGCCAGAAGGATCCCAAGCGTCAGTCGGTCATCGCCTTCAAGAGTCTGTACTACCGTGTGATCGCGGCCGGCGATTCGTACAACGACACCACCATGCTCAGCGAGGCTCACGCAGGCATCCTGTTCCACGCGCCGGACAATGTGATCCGCGAGTTCCCGCAGTTTCCGGCAGTGCACAGCTACGAGGATCTGAAGCAGGAGTTCCTCAAGGCATCGAACCGCAAGCTGAGCCTGTAAGCGGTTTGCAGGGGGAATGAAAACGCCGCGATCTCCGTAAGGAATCGCGGCGTTTTTCGGTGTGCCAGGGCGCCTACAGACCCTCCAGCGTCTCCAGCAGCACCTTCACCTTGGTGATGGATTCCTGGTATTCGGCCTGCCAGTCGGAGTCGGCGACGATGCCGCCGCCGCCCCAGCAACTGACCTGACCATCCTTGACCAGCAGGCTGCGGATGGCGATGGAACTGTCCATCTCGCCACGCACGTCCAGATACAGCAGCGAGCCGCAGTAGAGCCCGCGCCGCGTCGGTTCCAGTTCGTCGATGATCTGCATCGCGCGAATCTTCGGTGCGCCGGTAATGGATCCACCCGGGAAACTGCCGGCGATCAGGTCGAGCGCATCCTTGCCCGGCGCCAGTTCGGCGGTGACGCAACTGACCAGGTGGTGGACGTTGGGGTAGCTCTCCAGGGCGAACAGTTCCGGTACCCGTACCGAGCCGGTTCGGCAACTGCGGCCCAGATCGTTGCGCAGCAGGTCGACGATCATCAGGTTCTCCGCACGATCCTTGCGACTGCTCAGCAGCTCCCGTGCCTGTGCCTGGTCGTCCTGCGCATCGCGGCCGCGCGGGCGCGTGCCCTTGATCGGACGGGTTTCCACCTGGCCTGCGCTGACCTTGATGAACCGCTCGGGGGACAGGCTGAGGATCGCGCCGCCACCGGGGAGGCTCTGGAAGCCGGAGAAGGGCGTGGGGCAGGCCTTGCGCAGGGCGAGGTAGGCCGCCCAGGGATCACCCTCGCACGGGGCCTGGAAACGCTGCGCGAAATTCACCTGATAGCAGTCTCCGGCCAGAATGTAGGCCTGGATGCGTTCGATGGCCTGGCGATAGGTCGCCTGATCCAGATCGGCCTGAAAGGCCTGGGCAAGACGAAAGCGCACGGGGGATCGGCATGCGGCGCTTCGAACAGCGCCCGCAGACGATCACGCTCGCTCGGTGGCAGGGCGGGGTGGAACAGCAGTTCGCTGGTGCCGAGCTGGTGGTCGCTGATCAGCGCCCAGCCGTACAGGCCGAAACGCGCATCCGCCAGGCCCAGGTCGTCTCGGCTGTGACAGGGCAAGTCCTCCAGACGGCGACCGAAGTCATAGGCCAGGTAGCCGATCAGACCGCCGACGAATGGTGCGGCGTGACCCTCTGCAAGTTCTGCCGGGCCGAGGCTCTGCAAGGCGCCGCGCAGCCGTTGCAGGAAATCGTTGGCCGATTCGTCGGCACGCGGCGCCAGTTCTGCCAATGGCCAGGCGCTCATAAGGTCATAGCGTCCACGCTCGGCACCCGGGCGTCCGGCATCCAGCAGGATGGCCCCCGGCGCCTGGCGAATACGCTGGAAGTATCGTGCAGGGTCGGCGTGATAGGGCAGAGGATGCAGGGAGCAGCTGGGCATGCGTGGTCGTCGGGAGGGCTTGGAGGAACGATTGTAGTCTGCCGCTAACATTCATCCTAGAGCTTCTGCCCGTGTTTACTCGGATGCATCCAGCTGATTAGTATGGAGCGGTGCCAGGACGTTGAATTCAGGGTCTGTTCCCTTTTCATCGCGAGCCGCGTTGCCGCGAGAAATGGCTCCCGATCAGGCGCAGGACGCCGGTAATGGTGATTCCCTTATCAAGTCCTGTAACGACAGCGGGAGTCATTTCCCGCGCAACCCGAAGGGCCGGGCCAGTTTTAGCGCGGGGCATTGTTACTCGACGGCTCATTGGGGCGACCAAACTTCGCGTCTCGCGCCTAGCCCCGCGCTAAAACTGGCTCCGGCGCGGCCGCGAATGAAATGGGAACAGACCCTGGTACCAGAACAATAATTAATGAAGGGATCCAGGCTATGGATGACGTCATAGGTCCAGCCGCTGGAAGCCTGCTGCGCTCGAAGCTCTCGCCGCCCCAGGCCTCCGCTGATTATCTGGCAAGACCCCAGGTCGAAGCTGCGCTTTGCGCCCATCCCCATGCCCGCCTCGTGCTGTTTTCCGCCCCTGCCGGCTTTGGCAAGACCACTGCGCTGGCGAGACTCGCCGCCGAACGCCGTGAGGCCGGCGCGGCCATCGCCTGGCTGTCGCTCGGCCCCGGTGACGATGATCCGGTGCGTTTCTTCCAGCAGCTCATCGAGGCTCTGAACCGAGCCCTGCCAGGGCTGGGTGAAGATGCGCTGGGGTATTTGCGCAACACCATGCGGGTGCCGGTCGAGGCCGTGATGGAAAGCCTGCTGGTGGATCTGGCGCAGCACCAGGAACCGCTTCTGCTGGTGCTCGACGATCTGCATCTGATCCAGGATGCAGAGCTGCTCGCTGCCCTCAATCGGCTGATCAAGCTGACACCTCCGAGCTTCACCCTGGCGATCGGCAGCCGCTCGCTGCCGCCCCTGAGCCTGGCCACGTTGCGTGCCAAGGGGCTGTTGCTGGAGGTCGGCAGCGATGAGCTGCGGCTCAATCCGGAGGAGGCGCGCGGTTACCTCGAACGCAGCGGCCTGCAACTCGACAGCGATGCATTCGGCAAGCTGTACAGCCACACCGAGGGCTGGATGGTTGGTGTGCACCTGGCCAGCCTGTGGCTACGCCATCAGCCGCGACCGGTCGAGCGGATGGTCGAGCTGGGGGCCGATCAGACCGCTGTCGGCGATTACCTGTTGCGCTCGGTGTTCGAGCAGTTGCCTGCCCAGCGCCAGGATCAGCTGCTGGCGCTGGGCGTGGCGCAGCAGCTCAGTGGTGATCTGGCCAACGCGCTGACCGGGCGGCATGACGGCCAGCAGTTGCTGGAAGAGCTGGAGGCGCTGCAACTGTTCCTGCTGCCGCTGGATCGCGAGCGGCAGTGGTATCGCTTTCACAATCTGTTCGCCGAATTCCTGCGCAACCGCCTCAAGGAGCGCGACCCGGAGCGCTTCAAGCAACTGCATTTCAACGCCAGCCTGTGGTTCACCAATCACCACATGCAGAACCTGGCCATCGAACATGCCTGCCTGGCCGAGGATGCCGAGATGCTCGCCGCGCTGCTCGACGGCTGCGGTCTGGAGCTGATCAATCGCGGGCAGCTCAACCTCATCTATAAGTGGCGCCAGCATGTACCGGACGACATCGCTGCTCGTTTTCCCGTGCTGGTGCTCGCCGATGTCTGGACGCGGGCGACCGAACTCGGTCTGAGCGAGGCCAATCGCATGCTCGATGAGCTGCTGGAGCGCTGGGGCGAGTCCGTGCATCCGGCCCGCTCAGCGACAAGCTGCTGGCGACCCTGGCGATCAAGGCGGTGATCGCGCTGCAAAAGGACGATCTGGATACCTGCGTGAGTCTGGCGCGGCGTATCGAGGCGCAGCTCGGCCAGCACACCGCGTTTCTCGAAGTGGCCATCCTTACCGTCGGCGCCCTGGCCAACGTCATGCTGGGGCGGGCCGAGCAGGCGCGCAAGCTGCTGGCACTGGCGCAGCAGCGCAACCATTTTCTCGAAGGCCGCTACCTGGATATGCAACTGGCCAACGTGGAGGTTCTGCTGTGCCTGGAGCAGGGGCGGATCAAGCAGGCGCAACTGCTGTTCGAACAGTTGCGTGCGCGGATGATGCCCTGGTTCGGCGAGAAGTCGCGGGCGCTGGTACTGCCGACCATCAGCGAAGCGCTGATCGCCTATCACCAGGGGCGTCTGGACGGCCTTCAGGAACGTTTGCGCTGGGCTCTGGCCACGGTCGACGTGATCAACCCCATCGATCTCTACGCCCAGGCCATGCTCTGCCTGGCGCGTTTGCAGCGTTTGCAGCAAGCCCCCAGGGAGGCGTCCGCGACCCTGGTGCTGATGCAGAACCTGGCGGCGCGCAACCATTCCTGGCGCTTTTACGTACAGGCGGTGGGTGACGAAATCGCGCTGGCTCTGCAGGAACCGGCTGCCGACCGCTGCAAGCGTGCCGAACAGCGTCTCAAGTCGGTGGACTGGGCCAAGTTGGCGGGGCACTACAAGCAGCGCAGTTTCAATCCGGTGAACTGGGTACTGGGGCTGACCCGTATTCGTCTGCAACAGGCGCGCGGTCATTACAGCGAGGCCCTGCACGAGATCACCCAGTTACGCGGCCAGTTGCAGGACGACTGGCATGGTCTGCAACGCCTGCGTCTGGATCTGCTGGCGGCATTGAGCTACCAGCGCCTGGGGTACCAGGAGCGTTCGCAGAGCCTGCTCGTGCAGTGTCTGATCGGCGCCGAACGGGAGGAGGCGCGCAGCCTGTTCATCGAGGAGGGCGAGGCGATCCGCCAACTGTTGCAGCAGCTGGAGTCGGCCGAGCGCCAGCCGGCCCTGCAGGGATTCATCCGCAGCCTGCTGGCAATCTGGCCCGGGCAGGACTCGCGTCAGGCTCTGGACGTGCTGGAGGAGGGGTTGACCGAGCGTGAGCGCGAGGTTGTCTGCCTGGCTGCCAAGGGCATGTCCAACGAAGAGATCGGCCAGCAGCTGTCTCTGGCACTGGGAACCGTCAAGTGGCACCTGCACAACATCTACGAAAAGCTCAAGGTGCGTAACCGCACCCAAGCCATCCGTCGTGCCCGCGAACTGAGTCTGCTCGAATCATGATCAATCAGAATCTGCCCAGTCCGTCCGCTGTTCCGCTGTTGCGTACCAAGCTCTATCCGGCCCATGGTGAAGGTGCCCCGCTGCTGGAGCGTTCGGCGTTGCTGGAGCGTTTGCAGGCTGCCAGTGAGCAGCGTCTGATCGTGCTCAGTGCCCCGGCGGGTTTCGGCAAGAGCACCGTGCTGAGCCAGTGGCGCCGGCGCCTGCAGGCGCAGGGGGCGCGAGTCGCCTGGCTGTCGTGCGATGAGGCCGACAGTGAGCCACCGAGGTTTCTCCAGTACCTGGTGGCGGCCATCGAGGCGGCCTGCTCCGGCTTCGGCAGCAGTGCGTCGGCGCTGTTGCAGGGTGAGGTCAGCTGGCCGCTGGAGGCGGTGATCGATGCGTTTCTCGAAGACCTCAGGGAGATTCCCGACTCGCTGTACCTGATGCTCGATGACTTTCATCGCATTCGTCACCCTCTCTGGGGCAGGGCGCGCGCTACCTGGTCGAGCGGCTGCCAAGGAATGTGCGTCTGGTGGTCAGTACGCGCTTTCAGCCGCGCTTTCTCGAGGAACCGCCGTCACTCGGCGCCTGGTCGTTCTGGCTCAAGGCCGAAGATCTGCGCCTGACGCGCGCGGAGACGGCGGCCTACTTTCGCGAGATCAAGCGCCTGGCGCTGGAGGAGGTTGAGCTCAATCAGCTGTATGCCCGAACCGAGGGTTGGGTCACAGCCCTGCATCTGGCGGCCCTGGCCTTGCCGCGCCAACGCGATCGTGCGGCCTTTCTTGCCGGCCTGACGGGCTCCGAACGCAATATCGCCGATTACCTGGCCGAGGATGTGGTGGCCAGCCTGCCGGAAGCCTTGCAGTTGTTTCTCGATCAGACCTCGGTACTCGACGAATTCAATGCCGAGCTATGCAATGCCCTGACCGGTCGCCACGATGGGCGCGACATGTTGCGTCGTCTACAGAGCGAGCAGTTGTTCGTGATTCCACTGGACGAGCAGGGCGACTGGTTCCGCTATCACCACCTGTTCGCCGAGTTCCTCCAGGGACGCCTTTCCAGGCGGGGCGACTCCGCGCCTCTGCTGCATGCGGCAGCACGCTGGTGCGAGGGGCGTGACCTGGCTGACAAGTCGATCAAGTATGCCTTGCGTGCCCGTGATTACACCTTCGCAGCCGAGTTGCTGGAGCGCCAGGGCGCGCGTCTGATCGCCGGTAATCGGGTGTACGGCATCCTCGCCATCCTCAAGGACATCCCCGCGGTAGTGATCGCCGAGCAGCCGGTGTTCCAGATTTTCTATGCCTGGCAACTGGCCTTCGAGCAGAAATTCGCCGAGTCCGAGGCGTTGATCGAAGACGTCAGCACGCGCCTGACCCAGGGGCGTGGCAAGGGCATGCACTTCGGTCTGATCGAATTGCTGGCCGCTGCTCAGGTACTCAAGGCGCTGGTGTTGTTGTATCAGGACAAGCTGGAAGCCTGCCTCAAGGTTGCCGGTCACTGGCTGGCCATGGTGCCGCAGAACCAGCCGGTATTTCGCGCCAGCCTGGCCTGCGTGCAGGCTGCGGCGTTCGCCCTTCTCGGCGAGTTCGGCGAAGCGGCCAAGGCCATAGCCGTGGCACGCGAGAACCTGCGCCAGTGCGAGAGCGAGTACCTGCATGTGATGGCCAGTCTGATCGAGGCACTGATCTGCAAGGAGTACGGTGAACTGGAGCGCGGCCGCTCTCTGGCCGAGGCCGCACGGGCGCGAGTGGAGCAGGTGTTCGGGCGTCGCAGTCGGGTCGGCGGTCCACTGGGGCTTGCCTATGCCGACCTGCTGTACGAGCAGGATCGGCACGGCGCGATTCTTGCCGAATTGCCCCTGGCTACCACCTGGCGTGATGTCGCCACACCGGTGGAGCTGATCAGCCGCGGCAAGCTGGTCATGGCGCGCGCACGTTTCTTCGCTGGTGCGGCCGAGCAGGGACTGGAAGAACTCGATGAGTGGCTGGCCAGTTTGCAGGGGCCGGGCTACGAGCGTGTGTTCGCACTCGGCATGGGCTGCAAGGTGCAGTTCCTTCTGTGGCTGCGCCGACCCAACGAGGCCCAGCGCATCTACATGCAGTTGGAGCGTCACCTGGCTGCGCTCCCCATCGAACGCTATGGCGATGCGCACACGGCCCTGGCCTTGAGTCAGGCGCGCCTGGCGTTGAGCGAGCGGCGGGTGGAAAAAGCTCAGGCCTGTCTGGAGGCCTGCCTGGCCAGACAAGGTGCCGAGCATCAGCGTGACCGGCGCTTGCGCCTGAGCCTGTTACTTTCTGTGGCGTACTGGCGCAAAGGTAACAGCGAAAGAGCCTTCGCCCTGCTACGTTCCACGCTGGAGGAAGCCTGGCAATGTGGCTATCGCCGGCTGTTCCAGGACGACGCGTTGTGGCTGCTGCCGCTCTGGGATGCCTGGAGCAGCGCCGAACCCAGGCGCGCCGCTGCCTGGCAAGGGGTGGCTGAAATGCTTCGCGAGCAATGTCGACGGCTGGCCATTGATCCTGAAATCTTCGAGGAAAATCAGGATGTTAGTCATAGGGAGCGAGAGATTCTGCGACTTGTGGCGGCAGGTCTCTCCAATCGCGATATCGCTCAGGCGGTGCATCTGTCGGAAGCCACCATCAAATGGCATCTGCACAATCTGTTTTCCAAGCTGGGGGTGCGCAGCCGTACCCAGGCCGTGCTCAAGGGCAAGAGCCTGGGGCTGCTGAGTGAGGCGTGAGGGCGCGGGAAAATGGCCGATGGCCATGCTCCATCCGTTGGATGGGCTGGCAGTTGAATGGCGGGTTAGTAGCTTGTAGCCATCGCGAAGCGCAGCGCTTCGTGAATCCAAACCTGGCGTACTTAGGGAAGCCGCGGCAGGTCTGGTGGTCGGCGTGGGCCGATCAGGCTGCTCGTGACAGGACGTCACCGGCAGAGCCCGGGGAACCCCCATTTGAACTGTGGAGATAACAACAATGATGACCCTGAAAAAACTCGCTCTTGCCGCCGCCGTCATGGCCGTTCCGTTCATGGCCCAGGCCGACCTGAAGGCGCTGGATGACGCCGATCTGGCTGGTGTCACCGGTCAAGCCGGTATCAGCATCGCCGGTAACTTCGATGCCACCATCGGCTCCATCGTCTACACCGACACCGAGACTGGTGTCAGCGATGGCAGCAACACCCTGAGCCTGAACACCGTCAGCCTGTCGGGCTTCAACATCGATGAAGCGAACCCGCTGACCATCGACGTCAAGGACAACAAGCTGGAAATCGGTCTGCCGGGTATCAACGGTGGCGTTTCGGTCGGCTCGGTGAAAATCGGTGCCAACAGCATTGGTGGCGTCGCCATCAATGGTCTGGACATGGCCGGTTCCACCGTCAAGGTCTGGGGTCACTGATCCTCGCCTGACCCGATCCACAGGAGCTCTGTCGCCGCGGGCGGCTGGGCTCCTGCCTCGTTGTTCGCAGTTGCGGATTGACCAATGATCGAAATTCTCGTGGGCAGCCTGATCGGTTTGTACGGTTTTACCGAGGCTGTCGACATCAAACCGCAGCCAGCCGGAACCGTGAACATCACCCAATCGCTGGTTCCCAATGGGCCACTGCGTGAGTCGGTGGTGCTCGAACCGATGAGTCAGTTGCAGTTTCGCAACGTGATCCGTCAGGCCTATGACTACAGTTGCGGCTCGGCGGCCCTGACCACGCTGCTGGACTACTTCCTGGGGCGCAACCTGGAAGAGCGCCAGGTGATGGAGGGGCTGTTGCACTTCGGCGAGGCGGAGAAGATCGTCGAGCGCCGTGGGTTCTCCCTGCTCGACATGAAGCGCTTCGTTACCGCCCTGGGCTACAAGAGCGGCGGTTTTCGCGCGGCTTTCGACGACCTTGCCCAGCTCGAGCATCCGGCCATCGTGCCGATCGAGTACGCCGGTTTCAAACACTTCGTGGTGGTGCGCGACGTGTACAACGAGCACGTGTTCGTCGCCGATCCGGCGCTAGGCAATATCAGCTTCACCCGCGTGCGTTTCGAGGAGATCTGGGATCAGAACGTCCTGTTCGTGATCTTCCCCAGCGGTAACGAGCCGCCCAATGCCATGGCGCTGACCGACCGCGATCTGCGCATCATCGATGACCGCACCATCAGCATGCTGGCTTTTCGCGAGTTTCCGCAGATGGCCAAGTTCACCACGAATCAGGCCGACCAACTGGGGTCGGGAGGCGACATTCAATACATTCGCCGCAAGTGATTCACCCGGCATAACAATAACGATCTGGGGATAGCGTCATGGGAGTTTGGGGGTACGCATGGCTGGCCATGCTGGCGCTGACGGCGGTACAGCCGATCCAGGCCGAAGAGGCCACGGTCGATGACGCACGCGACGCGTTGACCAAGAAGGAGGATGACGCCGACAGCGCCAAGGCCCTGGAGGAGGTCTTCCAGGCTGCGGAGAAGAGCTACACCCTGCTCAAGAAGGGCGAGCGCACGCTGACCTACGGTTTCGACTACTCGCTGTTGCGTGATACGCAGATCCAGACCGTTCGCACCGGGCAGAACGTCTACAGCGTGATCGGCCAGAGCGAGGCGCAGCACACCTTCACCAACTCCTTCACCTTCGACTACGGCGTGTGGGACAACCTCACCTTCAGCATGCGCGTGCCGTTCCTGGCCAAGTACGACACCGAGCGTGATCTCAGTACCTACAGCCTTGGCGACATCTCCGCGAGCCTGCGCTGGCAGCCCTGGTCGTCGGCGCGCGGTCGCCCGGTCACCACCTTGTTCGCTACCCTCGGTCTGCCAACGGGGGACAGCCCCTACGATGTGAGCCTGGATGACGGCCTGGCCAGCGGCAACGGTTACTACAGCCTGGGGGTGGGCGCCAACCTGTCCTACGTGATCGATCCGGTGGTGCTGTTCGGCTCGCTTGGCTACACCTACAACCTGCCCATTCGCGATGCCGATCAGGTGCGCGGCGGTCGCCTGCTCAAGGAGGTCGATCCGGGGTCGAGCCTGTCGCTGAGCATGGGCTTCGCCTATGCGCTGTCCTACGACGTCTCGCTGGCCACTTCCCTGCAGATGGCGCACAACCTGGCGCCGAAATTCACGTTCAGCGACGCCACTCTCGAAGGTAACGAACAGACCAGTGCGGTGATGAACTTCTCGCTGGGCCTGCGTACTGCGCCGAACACCATCGTCAACGTCAACGCCGGTTTCGGCATGACCGAAGATTCGCCCGATGTCCTGCTCGGCATCTCCATGCCCCTGGATATCAAGGGTCTCAAGGCCGAGTAAGCAGCGAGCGAACTGGAAATGACTCATCTTGCCAAGCTGCAGGCGCTGCTGCTGGTGGGCCTGGGCGCGGGTTGCGTCCTGCCTGCCCAGGCGCAACTGGCCAACAACCTGACCATCGGCAACCCCAAGGCCATGGCCATGGGCAACGCCGTTACCGCCGATGTCACCGGCATCGATGCCGTGCATTACAACCCTGCTGCACTGAGCAAGCTCAAGGGACGGCAGACTACCGTCAAGCTGCTCAGCGGGGTGATGGATATTCGTGCCAAGTTCGAGGCGAAGGAGGGCTATGGTTTCATGGGGTTCGATGATGACCCCTTCAAGAACTCCAGCAGCCGAACCCTGACCCCTACCATGTACCTGCCGGGTGTCGGCGGCATGACCGAGTTGCCGGTGCTGGTGGCACCGCTGGCCGGTCTCTCGATCAATCCGCCAGGCTCGAAATTCACCTTCGCCACCAACGTCTATGCGCCGATGGCGCTGGGCTATTCGCGGGATTCGGACGATGATCCAGGGCGTTTCCAGGGGCGCCAGGTATCGCTGCAGCGGATCACCTATTTCTCGCCGTCGCTGGCCTATCAGGTCAATGACGAACTGTCCCTGGGGCTATCCATCGGCTTTTCCCACCAGGCCGTGGCGTTGAACCAGGACTTTCGCAACCCCGGCATGCTCACAGGCCTGACCCGCATTCTCAACGAGGCGCTGTGCCTGCCGGGACTGGACGAGATCATGGGGCCGTTCATCGACGTCTGTAGCGGCAAGATCGGCCCGTTCGATTCGCTGGCCAACCTCGATCTGGATCTGCAGCAGAGCCTGTCGCCGACCTATAACCTGGGCATTCTCTGGGAGCCGACGGACTGGTTCGCCTGGGGCGCGACCTATCAGAGCGAAGCCCGCATGAACCTCAAGGGCAAGTACCGCGTCGACTACACCGAGGACTGGGCTGGCTTCTATCCGGTCTGCAAAGTTCTGTGTTCGGTCAGATTCTCAGCCCGTTGTTTCCCTATGGCGCTGACGAGGAGACTGGCAATGCCTCGCTCAAGCTGACTTATCCGGATGCCTTCAGCACAGGTATCAAGGTGCGTCCCTTCGACAAGTGGCAGTTCAACCTGGATCTGCGCTGGGTCGGTTACAGCGACTGGAACAACTTCGAAATCGAGTTCGACCGCGAACTGGATCTGCTGCGCATCGCCAAGACCTTCGGTGGCGGCAACGCCACCGACCGCAGCATCATTCTCGACCGTGGCTACCGCGACACCTGGAGCTGGGGTATGGGGGTGCAGTACGAGGTCAATGACCGCCTGGCTCTGCGCGCCGGCTACGAGTACCGCCCTTCGGCCATTCCGAAGGACAAGGCCGACGTACTGGCACCTGTCGGCGATGCCGATCTCTACGGCCTGGGATTGGGCTATCGCTGGGACAAGGACACCACCATCGACGTCGGCTTCAACTACTTCGTTTCCAGGCAGAGCATTCCCGCCGGCAGCAGTTGCAACGTCAGCTGCGAGGGCCTGGACAACCTGGTGTACAACCCCTACGCCGGGCTCAATATCGAAACGACGGTCAAGGCCTATATCTTTGCCATGACCTACACCTCGAGGTTCTGAGGCGATGCGCAGTCTGTTGTTCGTCCTGATGCTGCTGCCCCTGATGCAGGCGGGTGCCAGCAGTCGTTATCTGACCTGGGTCGATGAGCGGGGCCGGGTGCACAACACCTTCGTCGACACGCGTTACGCCGACCAGCAGCGCCTGGCCCGGCACCGCGCCGAGCAGAGCGAGCAGGCGCGGCTCGGCGAGGGTGGCGCCTGGCCCGGCAGTGCGCCGAGCACAGGTGAGAGCAAGCGCCGCTATTTCACCTGGGTCGACGGCAACGGTCAGTTGCAGAACAGCTTCTATGCCGGTGCCCAGGTCGCTGGTGCCTCGGATCGTGACCAGGTGCTGGCCAGTGGTGAGAGGGCAGGGGACTACATCGACTCGGCGGTGCTGGAAGGGCGTGGCTTTACCCGTGAAGGTCAGGACGGCGCCTATTACACCTGGGTCGATGAGCAGGGGCGGATGCGCAACTCGACGGTGCCTGTTCAGCGGCGTGGCGCCGACGCGGGCACGCCAACCTCCAGCGTTCGCTACAGCGAGGGCCGGCAGATCGAGTTCGAGAGCAGCAAGCCTGCGCTACCGATGCTCGACGGCCAGCCGACAGCGGCCATGCAGGCACTGCTCGAAGGTAGCCAGGTGCGTGGCGACAGTCTCTACGGCGAGCTGTCGACCCGCTGCTGCGGGCAACTGCGAGAAAGCGACTTCACCGTGCTGTCGGCAGAAGAGCCGCGCTACGAGGAGCTGGATCGTTTCTCGCCGAGTTTCGACTTTCCCATGGGGCGCAGTTATTACGCCGCCTTGAAACTGCCGGCATCACGACAGAGCTATGGTCTGCGGGTGCGCAGTTTCGCCAATCGCCAGGTGGTCTATCCGTCGCTGCTGTTTCTCGACGAGGCCAAGCAACCGACACGCCTGGTCAGCGATGCGGTGTACCAGTTGCACCCGGAAACCTGGTACCGCTACGCCTTCATCGAGGGCACGGTGCAGGTGCGGGCCGAGCGTGGCGAGCGCTATGTATTGCTGATCACCACCGACGAAGACCGCAGTTTGCAGACCCTCGACAACAAGCCGTTCAAGCGGCCGTTGCAGTCGCTGGCAGTGGATGAGACGGGCATGCAGCGCCATGCACATGCCGACGAGGGCGGTTTCGAGTTGGCGATCGTGCGCTAGAGCGCCGTGCTAAGCGGTGCCTGATGGCGGCGGGGCATGGGCATCGGCCTGAATGAAACCCGGGGGCGATGCCCCCGGGTTTCATTCACCTTGCCGCGTCAGACTTCCTTGCTGGCGACGTGGCCGAACAGCTCCTGGGAGAAACGCACGCGTTCTTCGGCGTTTTCCTGAATGCCCTTGGCCTTCAGTTCTTCCAGGCGGGCTTCCACCGCATGGGCGCGATGGGTCAGGCCGCAGTCGTTGGCGATCTGGATGTTCAGGCCGGGGCGGGCGTTGAGTTCGAGAATCAACGGGCCCTTGTCCTGATCCAGCACCATGTCCACGCCGATGTAACCCAGACCGCACAGCTCGTAGCAGCCGGCAGCGAGCTTCATGAAGCCATCCCAGTTCGGCAGTTGCACGCCATCCACCGCATTGGTGGTGTCCGGGTGCTTGCTGATCTTGTTGTTCAACCAGGTGCCGCGCAGGGTCACGCCGGTGGCCAGATCCACGCCGACACCGATCGCACCCTGGTGCAGGTTGGCCTTGCCGTTGGACTGGCGCGTCGGCAGGCGCAGCATGGCCATCACCGGATAGCCCATCAGCACGATGATGCGGATGTCCGGCACGCCTTCGTAGCTGATGCTCTTGAAGATGGTGTCCGGGGTGACCCGGTACTCGATCAGTGCACGGTCGCGATGACCGCCGAGCGAGTACAGGCCGGAGAGGATGCTGGAAATCTGCTGTTCCAGTTCCTCGTGGCTGACGATCTTGCCCGATACCGTCTTGAAGCGATTCTCGAAACGATCCGCGATCACCAGGATGCCGTCACCGCCGGCGCCCTGCGCCGGCTTGATGACGAAGTCATTGCGCCCGGCGATGATCTCGTCGAGCTTGTCGATGCCCTTCTCGGTATCGATGATGCCGTACAGCTCCGGTACATCGATGCCGGCCTGGATGGCCCGCTCCTTGGTGATGATCTTGTCGTCGACGATGGGATACAGGTGCCGTTTGTTGTACTTCAGCACGTAGTCCGCATTGCGTCGGTTGATGCCCATGATGCCTTTGGCTTCAAGGGCCTTCCACGTCTTGATCAGGCCGAACATGGTCTTAGTCCTTGAGGAAGGCTTTGAAGCGGAACAGTTCGGTCAGGCGGTAGCCGCGATAACGCCCCATCGCCAGCATGAAGCCCACCAGAATCAGCAGTACGGCCGGGAAGGTGAACACGAAGTAGACCAGCTCCGGTACGCTCATCAGCAGGTGCGCGATGGTGGCGGCGAACAGGGTGCCGATGGCGACCTTGAAGGCATGGCCACCGCCACGTTCCTCCCAGGTGATCGACAGGCGTTCGATGGTCATGGTCAGGATCACCATCGGGAACAGGGCGACCGACAGGCCGCGCTCCAGGCCCAGCTTGTGGCTGAACAGACTGATGGTGGCGATCAGCACCACGACGAAGGTCAGTACCACGGACAGACGCGGCAGCATCTGCAGCTTCAGGTGTTCCAGATACGAGCGCAGCGACAGGCCGAGCGCCGTGATCACGGTGAACAGGAAGATACCGAAGCCCAGTTGCGTCTCACGGAAGGCGAGGGCGATCAGCACGGGGGTGAAGGTACCCAGAGTCTGCAGGCCGCCGAGGTTGCGCAGGATCAGGATCACCAGCACGCCGATCGGGATCATCACCATGATCATGAAGGTCTGCTGGGTCTGCAGCGGCAGGCCGTACAGCGAGTATTCGAGGAAGGTGGCGTCGGTGTTCTCGTCGGTCAGCTTCGCCAGGCGGATGGCGTTCATCTCGCTGTTGTTCAGGCTGAAGCTGACTTGTGCCTGGCGACCGCCTTCGAGGCTGACCAGATCGCCGTCGCCAATCCACCAGACCAGACGATCGACGGGCAGGCCCTGTTCGCCGGTCTCGGGATTGAAGTACAGCCATTTCTGACCATTGAAGCTGCGCAGCCAGAGCTCGGGCGACTGGGCAACCTCGGCCTGCAGACGGATGGTGTGCACGCGCTCCATCGGTACGTGAGCAATCGACAGCAGCAGGTCGACGACCTTGGCCTTGTTCGCCGTGGAGGCATCGCCGCCGAGCAGCAGCTTGACGTTGTCGTCATTGACGTTGTTGGCGCGCTTGATGGTCTCGCTGATGAAGGTTTCGACATCCGCCGAGTGCTGGCGGATCGGCGCCAGCAGGGCTTCGGCGGCAATCTTTTCCGCCCCCTCGACCGGCAGGCTGTCGCGGAAGATCGGGCCCTTGGCCTGGGTCTGCTCGCCGCTGTAGCGCTTGGTCAGCACCAGACGGTAGTAGAGGGTCTGCTTGCCGCTGGCGCGGCGGGCGACCAGGTGACGCGGCGGTTGCCGTCGACACGGTTGACGCTGACGCCGTAATTGTTGGAGATGAAGCTCTCGTTGAGGCTCACGTAATCCTGGTTCAGCGGCGGCACGAACATCTGCAGCTTCACCGGTTCGCGCGGGCTGGCCTGGAATTCGACCTTGGCGTCGATGTTCCACAGGTCGTCGGTCTCGTCTTCGGTCACCGGGATGCCGAGGATGAAGATTTGATATGCCGTAATCAGAACACCCAGGGCCACCAGCAAGGTGATCAGGATTTTCAGATGCAGGTTCAGAGAGCGCATGGGAATTACTCGCCAGGGGTTGCGTCAGAGTCGCAGCCGGGCTTGCCGGCCGCGTATTTAAGGCTTGGATCGATCACGGCTTCGAAGTGCTTGAGCGCTTCGGAGCCAATCAATAGCGGGTATTGGAATGCACTGCGGTCAGTCAAGTTCACTTCGATCGTGCGCAGAGTCTGTCCCATGCACAGGTGGAGCTCGATGACGGGACGTGGTGTGTAGGTCTTGCCTTCTTCCGGGTCGAAATCACCCGCACGGCGTTTGATCTTGCTGATCCGCGCCAGTGGCCGCTCGACGGTCTGATCTTCTGCGCCGTCGATGGCCAGGACGAAACGAACCCAGGTTTCCCCGTCGCGCTTGAAACGCTTGATGTCGCGTGCGCTGAGCGAAGCCGTCTTGGCACCCGTGTCGAGTTTGCCGGCGACGACCAGATCGAGATCCTGGATCTGAATGTATTCGTTGAGGCCATAGATGGTTTTGCCGACTGCAAGGCTGGAGCACAAGAGGGCAGGCAGGCAAAGCAGCAGGGCGAAGGGCTTGAGTGTCATACGTCCTTGAAGAGGTGTTGCCAGGGGCGTTGTGGGCGGCTGATGGCGGTATTTGCCTGAATCAGGAGTCTAGCAGGCATGGCCGGGCCTGTGGCGTGGCACCAGCGAGCGCCATTCTAGCATGGAGATTTTCCGTGCAGACAGACGCTTATGTAGCTTTCTGCAAGTAAGGTCGGTCGTCGATGCTGTCGATAATATTGTCGACAATACTTTGGTCTGCTTTGACGAATTCGCAGTATTGGCGTAGTTTTGTTAGCACTTGATATCGATGGTGTCGACAATCATGCTGCTTGAATCGGAAGTATCAACAACGCCCCAGGTGGATTCGGAAACACTTTCCGAACACGTCTTTCGCCTGATCCAGGCCGCTATCGTCAAAGGGGAAATAGCCCCCGGCAGCAAGATTTCCGAGCCCGAGCTGGCGCGCACCTACGGCATCAGCCGAGGCCTGCTGCGCGAGGCGATTCATCGTCTGGAGGGGCAGAAGCTGCTGGTGCGCGTGCCGCATGTGGGCGCCCGGGTGGTTTCGCTCAGTCATGCCGAACTGATCGAGCTGTATGAAATCCGTGAGTCGCTCGAAGGCATGGCCTGTCGACTGGCTGCCGAGCGCATGACCCGGAGCGAGATCGACGAACTGCGTCGGGTGCTGGAGCTGCACGAGCAGGATGCCGCCTTCAAGGCCGGCGTCGGTTACTACCAGCAGGAGGGCGACTTCGACTTCCACTACCGGATCATCCAGGGTAGTGGCAATCGCACCCTGGCCAAGCTGCTGTGTGACGAGCTTTACCAACTGGTGCGCATGTACCGCCTGCAGTTTTCCGCCACCCCCAATCGGCCGCACCAGGCCTTCGCCGAGCACCATCGCATTCTCGATGCCATCGAAAGCCGTGACGGCGAACTGGCCGAACTGCTGATGCGCCGTCACATCGGCGCCTCCAAGCGCAATATCGAGCGCCACTACGTTGCCCAGGCCGGGCAGGGCGCGCTCGCCACTTCATCCAAGACCCGAGGTGATTCATGACCCAGCTTTCCGCCGGCCAGCGTTTCCGCCAGGCCCTCGCCACCGAGACTCCACTGCAGGTGATCGGCGCGATCAACGCCAACCACGCGCTGCTGGCCAAGCGCGCGGGCTTCCGCGCCATCTACCTGTCCGGCGGCGGGGTGGCTGCCGGTTCCCTGGGGTTGCCGGATCTGGGTATCAATACCCTGGATGACGTGCTCACCGACGTGCGTCGCATCACCGATGTCTGCGACCTGCCGCTGCTGGTGGACATCGACACCGGTTTCGGCCCCAGCGCCTTCAACATCGAGCGCACCATCAAGAACCTGATCAAGGCCGGTGCCGCCGCCGCGCATATCGAGGATCAGGTCGGTGCCAAGCGGTGCGGCCATCGTCCGGGCAAGGAGATCGTCTCCTGCGAGGAAATGGTCGACCGTGTGAAGGCTGCCGCCGATGCCAAGACCGATCCGGACTTCTTCCTGATCGCTCGCACCGATGCTATCCAGGCCGAGGGGGTGGACGCCGCCATCGAGCGCTGCCAGCGCTATGTCGAGGCAGGCGCCGACGGCATCTTCGCCGAGGCCGCCTATGACCTGCCGACCTACAAGCGCTTCGTCGATGCGCTGAAAGTGCCGGTGCTGGCCAACATCACCGAGTTCGGCGCCACCCCGCTGTTCACCCGTGACGAGCTGGCGTCGGTCGGCGTGGCCATCCAGCTCTACCCGCTGTCGGCTTTCCGTGCTGCGAACAAGGCGGCTGAAAGTGTCTACACCTCGATTCGTCAGCACGGCCATCAGAAGGACGTGATCGAGCTGATGCAGACACGCACCGAACTCTACGACCGCATCGGTTACCACGCCTTCGAGCAGAAGCTCGATGCGCTGTTCGCCGCTGGCAAGAAGTAAGAACAAGAACAAGGATTCGAGGAGATAACCATGAGTGCCACCGAAACCACCCCTGGCTTC
The DNA here is from genome assembly GCA_045291465.1 of Ectopseudomonas oleovorans. Classification (GTDB taxonomy): domain Bacteria; phylum Pseudomonadota; class Gammaproteobacteria; order Pseudomonadales; family Pseudomonadaceae; genus Aquipseudomonas; species Aquipseudomonas oleovorans_B. The sequence continues at coordinate 2,953,872 of CP152345.1, forward strand.
AAGCCGAAGAAATCCGTCGCCCTGAGCGGCACCGCGGCTGGCAATACCGCACTGTGCACCGTCGGTCGCACCGGCAACGACCTGCATTACCGTGGCTATGACGTGCTCGACTTCGCCAACCGTTGCGAGTTCGAAGAAATCGCTCATCTGCTGGTGCACGGCAAACTGCCCAACGTCGCCGAACTGGCTGGTTACAAGGCCAGGCTCAAGGCTCTGCGCGGTCTGCCGGCCGGGGTCAAGGCCGCCCTGGAAACCCTGCCGCCTTCCGCGCACCCCATGGACGTGATGCGTACCGCCGTGTCCGTGCTCGGCTGTCTGGCGCCGGAGAAGGACGACCACAACCATCCGGGCGCCCGCGATATTGCCGACAAGCTGATGGCCTCTCTGGGCTCCGCATTGCTGTACTGGTATCACTACAGCCACAACGGCAAACGTATCGATGTGGAAACCGACGACGATTCCATCGGCGGACATTTCCTGCATCTGTTGCATGGCGAGAAACCCCGTGAGTCCTGGGTGCGTGCCATGCATACCTCGCTGAACCTGTACGCCGAGCACGAGTTCAATGCCTCGACCTTCACCTCGCGGGTGATCGCCGGAACCGGCTCGGACATGTTCTCCTGCATCGCCGGTGCCATCGGCGCACTGCGCGGCCCGAAACACGGCGGCGCCAACGAAGTGGCCTTCGAAGTGCAGAAGCGCTACGACAGCCCTGACGAAGCCGAGGCCGATATCCGTGAGCGTGTGGGACGCAAGGAAGTGGTGATCGGCTTCGGTCACCCGGTCTACACCGTCAGTGACCCGCGCAACAAGGTGATCAAGGACGTGGCCCGCGAGCTGTCCGTGGAGCAGGGCAACACCAAGATGTATGACATCGCCGAGCGCCTGGAAAGCGTGATGTGGGAAATCAAGAAGATGTTCCCCAACCTCGACTGGTTCAGTGCCGTGAGCTACCACATGATGGGCGTGCCCACCGCCATGTTCACCCCGCTGTTCGTCATCGCCCGTACCGCCGGCTGGTCGGCGCATGTCATCGAACAGCGCATCGACGGCAAGATCATCCGCCCGAGCGCCAACTACACAGGCCCTGAAGACCTGAAGTTCGTGCCGCTCAAGGATCGTAAATAACCATGAATGACACCGTGAATAGCCAATATCGCAAGCGCCTGCCTGGAACCGCGCTGGATTACTTCGATGCCCGCGAGGCGGTCGAGGCGATCCAGGCCGGCGCCTGGAGCAAGCTTCCCTACACCTCGCGCGTGCTGGCCGAGCAACTGGTGCGCCGTTGCGATCCGCAGGATCTGACCGCCTCGCTGGAGCAACTGGTCTATCGCAAGCGCGATCTGGACTTTCCCTGGTATCCGGCGCGTGTGGTCTGCCACGACATTCTCGGGCAGACCGCTCTGGTCGATCTCGCCGGCCTGCGCGACGCCATCGCCGAGCAGGGGGCGACCCGTCCAAGGTCAACCCGGTGGTGCCGACCCAACTGATCGTCGACCACTCCCTGGCAGTCGAGGCAGCGGGTTTCGATCCGGATGCCTTCGAGAAGAACCGTGCCATCGAGGATCGCCGCAACGAGGATCGCTTTCACTTCATCGACTGGACGAAAACCGCGTTCAAGAACGTCGATGTGATCCCGGCGGGCAACGGCATCATGCACCAGATCAATCTGGAGAAGATGAGCCCGGTGATCCAGGCGCGTGGCGGCATTGCTTTCCCCGACACCTGCGTCGGCACCGACTCGCACACCCCGCACGTGGATGCCCTGGGCGTGATCGCCATCGGCGTCGGTGGTCTGGAGGCCGAGACCGTGATGCTGGGCCATCCGTCGATGATGCGCCTGCCCGACATCGTCGGTGTCGAGCTGACCGGCAAGCGCCGGCCCGGCATCACCGCCACCGACATCGTCCTGGCGCTGACCGAGTTCCTGCGCAAGGAGCGTGTGGTGGGCGCCTATGTCGAGTTCTTCGGTGAGGGGGCGGACAGCCTGTCCATCGGCGACCGTGCCACCATCTCCAACATGTGCCCGGAATACGGCGCTACCGCCTCGATGTTCTACATCGACGGCCAGACCATCGACTATCTCCGGCTCACCGGTCGCGAGCCGGAGCAGGTGGCACTGGTGGAGAACTACGCCAAGGTTCTGGGGCTGTGGAGCGATGCACTGAAAACCGCCGAGTACGAACGCGTGCTGCGTTTCGATCTGGGCAGCGTGGTGCGCAACATGGCCGGCCCGAGCAATCCGCATCGTCGCCTGCCGACCGCACTGCTGGCCGAGCGCGGCATCGCCGACGAGGCGAAGCTCGCGACCGGTAAAGACGAAGAAGCCAGGGGGCTGATGCCCGATGGTGCGGTGATCATTGCCGCCATCACCAGTTGCACCAACACCTCCAACCCGCGCAACGTCATCGCCGCTGGTCTGCTGGCGAAAAAGGCCAACGCACTGGGGCTGGTACGTAAGCCCTGGGTCAAGACCTCCTTCGCGCCGGGCTCCAAGGTTGCCAGGCTGTACCTGGAAGAGGCCGGTTTGCTGCCGGAGCTGGAGAAGCTCGGCTTCGGTATCGTCGCCTACGCCTGCACCACCTGCAACGGCATGTCCGGCGCCCTCGATCCGGTGATCCAGAAGGAAATCATCGAGCGTGACCTGTATGCCACTGCCGTGCTCTCGGGCAACCGCAACTTCGACGGACGCATTCACCCCTACGCCAAACAGGCCTTCCTGGCCTCGCCGCCGCTGGTGGTGGCCTATGCGATCGCCGGTACCGTGCGCTTCGACATCGAGCAGGATCCGCTGGGTAGCGACGTTCAGGGCAACCCGATCACGCTCAAGGATCTGTGGCCGAGCGACGAGGAGATCGATGCCATCGTCGCCGCGAGCGTGAAGCCCGAGCAGTTCAAGCAGGTCTACATCCCGATGTTCGACCTGGGTAGCGTGCCGGAAGCGGAAAGCCCGCTGTACGACTGGCGCCCGATGTCCACCTACATCCGTCGTCCACCTTACTGGGAGGGTGCGCTGGCCGGTGAGCGAACGCTCAAGGGCATGCGTCCGCTGGCGATACTGCCGGACAACATCACCACCGACCACCTGTCGCCGTCCAACGCCATTCTGATGGACTCGGCCGCCGGCGAATACCTGCACAAAATGGGCTTGCCGGAAGAGGACTTCAACTCCTACGCCACCCATCGGGGCGACCACCTGACGGCGCAGCGCGCCACCTTCGCCAACCCGCAACTGGTCAATGAAATGGCCGTGGTCGACGGGCAGGTGAAGAAAGGCTCGCTGGCCCGCGTGGAGCCGGAGGGCAAGGTGATGCGCATGTGGGAAGCCATCGAAACCTACATGAATCGCAAGCAGAACCTGATCATCGTCGCCGGTGCCGACTACGGCCAGGGCTCGTCCCGCGACTGGGCGGCCAAGGGCGTGCGCCTGGCAGGGGTCGAGGTGATCGTCGCAGAAGGCTTCGAGCGTATCCATCGCACCAACCTGGTAGGCATGGGCGTGCTGCCGGTGGAGTTCAAGCCGGGTACCACGCGCCTGACCCTGGGGCTGGATGGCACCGAGACTTATGACGTCGAGGGCGACATATCGCCGCGCTGCGATCTGACCCTGGTGGTCAATCGCCGCAACGGTGATGTGCTCAGGGTGCCGGTCACCTGTCGTCTGGACACGGCTGCCGACGTCAGCGTGTACAAGGCCGGTGGCGTGCTGCAGCGTTTCGCCAGGGACTTCCTCGAAGGCGCGGTGGCCTGATTGCGCAGGGTGGGTGGAAGAAACGCCATCCACCCTGTGACTCATCGAGCACTTAGCCCGGAAGACATCCGGGGAGCGCCGACTTCGTCATTCCCGGATTGCATCCGGGCCACTTTTTCAGGACTGCATCCATGGCCCATATGCCTCAAGTGAGAATCCCCGCTACCTACATCCGTGGCGGTACCAGCAAGGGCGTGTTCTTCCGTCTGCAGGATCTGCCCGAGCGCTGTCAGGTGCCGGGCGAGGCGCGTGACAGACTGTTCATGCGCGTGATCGGCAGCCCCGACCCGTATTCGGCGCACATCGACGGCATGGGCGGTGCCACGTCATCGACCTCCAAGTGCGTGATCCTGTCGAAGAGTCTCCAGCCCGAACATGACGTCGACTACCTCTATGGCCAGGTCGCCATCGACAAGGCCTTTGTCGACTGGAGCGGCAATTGCGGCAACCTGTCCACCGCAGCCGGTGCCTTCGCCATTCATGCCGGCCTGGTCGATCCGGCACGGATTCCCGAGAACGGTACCTGCGTGGTGCGTATCTGGCAGGCCAATATCCGCAAAACCATCATTGCCCACGTGCCGGTCAGTGGCGGTCAGGTTCAGGAGATCGGTGACTTCGAACTCGATGGCGTGACCTTCCCGGCGGCGGAGATCGTGCTGGAATTCCTCGATCCCTCCGATGATGGAGAGGAGGGGGCATCGATGTTTCCCACCGGCAACCTGGTCGATGACCTTGAAGTGCCCGGCATCGGCACCTTCAAGGCGACCATGATCACCGCCGGCATTCCCACGGTCTTCGTCAATGCCGAAGATATCGGCTACCGGGGCACCGAGCTGCGCGAGGACATCAACGGTGACCCGGCGCAACTGGCGCGCTTCGAGCAGATTCGCATCGCCGGCGCGCTGCGCATGGGCCTGATCGAGAGAGCAGAAGAGGCTGCGACACGTCAGCACACCCCCAAGATCGCCTTCGTCAGTCCGCCGAGAGACTACCGCACCTCCAGCGGCAAGGATGTGCAGGCCGGCGAGATCGATCTGCTGGTGCGGGCGCTGTCCATGGGCAAGCTGCACCACGCGATGATGGGCACCTGCGCGGTGGCCATCGGTACGGCGGCGGCGATACCGGGCACTCTGGTCAACCTGGCTGCCGGGGGTGGCGAGCGCGAAGCCGTGCGTTTCGGACACCCGTCCGGCACCTTGCGCGTTGGTGCCCAGGCCCGACAGGTAGACGGCCAGTGGACGGTGACCAGGGCGGTGATGAGCCGCAGCGCACGCATTCTGATGGAAGGGTGGGTGCGGGTGCCGGCTGAAAGCTTCTGACGCCCTGAACTGGAAAGGCTCGAATCAACGAGCCTTTCTCTTTTGAAACAGCAGGTTGAGAGGTTTACTTGAGGCGTCTTTCAACACCTTTTTCCACCAGAATCTTGGCGGAAATCTCTTCCACCGAGAAATGCGTGGAGTTGATGAAGGCGATGTTTTCGCGGCGGAACAGGTTCTCTACTTCGCGGACTTCGAACTCGCATTGGGCGTAGCTCGCGTAGCGGCTGTTGGGCTTGCGCTCGTGGCGGATGGCGGTGAGGCGATCCGGGTCGATGGTCAGACCGAACAGCTTGTCGCGGTATTTCTTCAGCGACTCGGGTAGCTGCAGGCGTTCCATGTCGTCTTCGGTCAATGGGTAGTTGGCCGCGCGGATACCATATTGCATGGCCATGTACAGGCAGGTGGGCGTTTTGCCACAGCGTGATACGCCGACCAGAATCAGGTCGGCCTTGTCGTAATAGTGGGTGCGCGCGCCGTCGTCGTTATCCAGTGCGAAGTTGACCGCTTCGATGCGCTCCATGTAATTGGTGTGCTGGCCGATGGAGTGCGATTTGCCCACGGAGTAGGAGGAGTGCGAGCTCAGCTCCTGTTCCAGGGGCGAAAGAAAGGTCGAAAAGATATCGATCATGAAACCATTGGCAGTATCGAGGATCGCACGAATATCCCGATTGACGATGGTGTCGAAGATGATCGGGCGAATGCCGTCTCTTTCGGCAGCGGCATCGATTTGTTGTACCATGGCGCGCGCTTTTTCGACGCTGTCGATGTAGGGGCGTGTCAATTTGGTGAACTGAATGTTCTCGAACTGTGCCAGCAGGCTCTGACCCAGGGTTTCGGCAGTGATGCCGGTGCCATCGGAGATGAAGAAAGCGGTTCGTTTCATTTGCGCCAAAGGCCTTAAGCTGAGTTCGATTCTTGGCTATGATAGGCCGCGATTTTCGCCGGGGCCCACGGGTTCCGGCATTGTTACTTATTCAAGGGCAAGGCCACAATCGCGCGACCTCGGTCGTTCGACATTGCGCAGCCCACTGAGCTTTTCCAACACCGTTAGTGGAGAGATCACCTTGGTAGAGTACGTAGTTTCCCTCGATAAGCTCGGCAATCACGATGTTGAGCATGTGGGGGGCAAGAACGCATCCCTCGGCGAGATGATCAGCAACCTGGCTGGTGCCGGTGTTTCGGTTCCCGGCGGTTTCGCCACTACGGCTCAGGCCTATCGCGACTTTCTCGAGCAAAGCGGTCTGAATGCTCAGATTCACGCAGCCCTCGATGCCCTCGACGTCGATGACGTCAACGCCCTGGCCAAGACCGGCGCGCAGATTCGTCGAGTGGGTGATGGACGCCGAATTTCCGGCCGAGCTGGACAAGCAGATCCGCGAAGCCTTCGCCACCATGAGCGCCGGCAACGACAACATGGCGGTGGCCGTGCGTTCCTCGGCCACCGCCGAAGACCTGCCGGATGCCTCCTTCGCCGGTCAACAGGAAACCTTCCTCAACATCCGTGGCGTGGACAACGTGATCCGCGCTGCCAAGGAAGTCTTCGCCTCGCTGTTCAACGACCGTGCCATCGCCTACCGCGTGCACCAGGGCTTCGACCACAAGCTGGTCGCCCTGTCTGCCGGTGTGCAGCGCATGGTGCGTTCGGAAACCGGCACCGCCGGCGTGATGTTCACCCTCGATACCGAATCCGGCTTCCGTGACGTGGTGTTCATCACCGGTGCCTATGGTCTCGGTGAAACCGTGGTGCAGGGCGCGGTGAACCCTGACGAATTCTACGTGCACAAGCCGACCCTGGAGGCTGGCCGTCCGGCGATCCTGCGTCGCAACCTGGGCAGCAAGGCGATCAAGATGGTCTACGGTGACGAAGCCAAGGCTGGTCGTTCGGTCAAGACCGTCGAGGTCGACCGCGCCGAGCGCGCACGTTTCTGCATCACCGATGCCGAGGTCAGCGAACTGGCCAGGCAGGCACTGATCATCGAGAAGCACTATGGCCGCCCGATGGACATCGAGTGGGCCAAGGACGGTGACGACGGCAAGCTGTACATCGTGCAGGCGCGTCCGGAAACCGTTAAGAGCCGCTCCAGCGCCACCGTCATGGAGCGCTACCTGCTGAAAGAGAAGGGCAACGTACTGGTCGAAGGCCGCGCCATCGGTCAGCGCATTGGCGCCGGCAAGGTGCGAGTGATCCATGACGTGTCCGAAATGGACAAGGTACAGCCGGGCGACGTGCTGGTTTCCGACATGACCGATCCGGACTGGGAGCCGGTGATGAAGCGCGCCAGCGCCATCGTCACCAACCGTGGCGGTCGTACCTGCCACGCGGCGATCATCGCCCGCGAGCTGGGTATCCCGGCCGTGGTCGGCTGCGGCAACGCCACCCAGGTGCTGAAGGATGGTCAGGGTGTGACCGTCTCCTGTGCCGAAGGCGACACCGGCTTCATCTTCGAAGGCGAGCTGGGCTTCGACATCCGCAAGAACTCGGTCGACGCCATGCCCGAGCTGCCGTTCAAGATCATGATGAACGTCGGCAACCCGGATCGTGCCTTCGACTTCGCTCAACTGCCCAACGAAGGTGTCGGTCTGGCGCGTCTGGAATTCATCATCAACCGCATGATCGGCGTACACCCGAAGGCGCTGCTGAACTTCGCCAGCCTGCCGCCGGAAATCAAGGACAGCGTCGAGAAGCGCATCGCCGGCTATGGCGATCCGGTCGACTTCTACGTCGAGAAGCTGGTCGAGGGCATCAGCACCCTGGCTGCTGCCTTCTGGCCGAAGAAAGTCATCGTGCGTCTGTCGGACTTCAAGTCCAACGAATATGCCAACCTGATCGGCGGCAAGCTGTACGAGCCGGAAGAAGAGAACCCGATGCTGGGCTTCCGTGGCGCTTCGCGCTACATCAGCGAATCCTTCCGCGACTGCTTCGAACTGGAATGCCGCGCGTTGAAGAAAGTGCGCAACGAGATGGGCCTGACCAACGTCGAGATCATGGTGCCGTTCGTGCGTACCCTGGGTGAGGCGTCGCAAGTGGTCGAGCTGCTGGCCAGCAACGGCCTGGCTCGTGGCCAGGATGGTCTGAAGGTCATCATGATGTGCGAGCTGCCTTCCAATGCCCTGTTGGCCGACGAGTTCCTCGAATTCTTCGACGGCTTCTCCATCGGCTCCAACGACCTGACCCAGCTGACCCTGGGCCTGGATCGCGACTCCGGCATCGTTGCCCACCTGTTCGATGAGCGCAACCCGGCCGTTAAGAAGCTGCTGGCCAATGCCATTGCCGCCTGCAACAAGGCCGGCAAGTACATCGGCATCTGTGGCCAGGGCCCCTCGGATCACCCGGATCTGGCCAAGTGGCTGATGGAGCAGGGGATCGAGAGCGTCTCGCTGAACCCTGACTCGGTGCTCGACACCTGGTTCTTCCTGGCCGAGGCCCAGCCGGCCTGAAGGCAGTAGTCGTTCCAGAAAGGGCGGGTGATCCCGCCCTTTTCGGTGGTTGACCCGTCAGGGTGACCGCCCATAGCCGTCGCCAGCGATGTAAGAGTCGCTCCCGGCGGTTTTTTATGAGTGTCGTTTATCTTTGTGGCATAGCGCCATTGCGGTCACCTGATCCATGCAAAGCAGTAGTGAGCTTTTTCCCGTATCGCTGATCAGCGCCGAACTGCGTGGCGACCTCAGCGAAGACGTCTACCTCCTCAAACCCAACAACAGTCCCGACTCCAGCGTCGAGCTGGCGCTGACCCGTCTGGGGCGTGCCAGTCATGAGGGCGTGCGAGGCGTGCCCGTGGTGCTGTTGCATGGCAGCTTCTCCAACCGCCGTTTCTGGTACTCGCCCAGGGGGATCGGTCTGGGGGCGTACCTCGCGCGAGCGGGTTTCGATGCTTGGATCGTCGAAATGCGTGGCCACGGCCTGTCACCGCGTAACGAAGGTTATCGTGACAACAATGTGGCGCAGTACGTGCGCTACGACCTGCCGGCGGTTGCCGATTTCATCTTCGAACAAAGCGGGCAGGCCGCGCACTGGATCGGCCATTCCCTTGGTGGGGTGATTCTGGCAGCGGCGCTGGGGGCAGGATGTCTCGATGAGTCGCGTGCCCGTTCGGCGGCGCTGTTCGGTAGCCAGATCAGCCGCATCTACTGGCCGCTGAAGATTCCGCCGGTGGAGTGGGGCAGTCGTCTGCTGCTGCGTTCATTTCCCTATTTGTCCGGGCGCAGGCTCAAGCGTGGTGGAGGACGAGCCCATCGGGCTGGCGCTGGAAACCCTGCGCTGGCTGAGGCTGTTCGGTCGTTTCGGTGATGGCTCGCACGATTGGTGGGCGGGGCTGGCGCAGGTGCGTCTGCCGCTGCTGGCGGTAGGGGCTGTCGCCGATCACCAGGATCCGGCATGGGCCTGCCGCAAGTTGCTGCAGCAATGCAGCGCGGCGCCTACGCAGTTCCTGCTGCTGGGCAAGGAGAACGGCTTTTCCAGCGATTTCGGTCATATCGAGATGCTGGTCAGCAAGGACGCGCAGCGGGAAGTCTGGCCGCTGGTGGAATACTGGCTGGAACACCTGCAGTTGCCGACTGGCTTCTCCGAGACAGAGCCTGTGCAGGCCTGATAGGCGTTTCTTCAGGCGCGTCATGTCGGTAAGATGTGACGCTTTGAATGGCTTTGGTCATTCTCGGAGCTGAGCGGCAGATGACCGTTCATCGCCTGCGCCCCTGTGTGCAGGCTGGGGTCAGCCATTGTGCTTCGAGAGTCGCGTTTTCACATACTGCTGAAAGGAGTTTCGCCATGCATTACATCACGCCCGATCTGTGCGATGCCTACCCGGAGCTGGTTCAGGTCGTCGAGCCGATGTTCGCCAACTACGGTGGTCGCGACTCCTTTGGCGGTCAGATCGTCACGATCAAATGCCATGAGGACAACTCTCTGGTGAAGGAGCAGGTCGACCTGCCGGGCCAGGGCAAGGTGCTGGTGGTCGACGGTGGCGGTTCCCTGCGTCGTGCGCTGCTGGGCGACATGCTCGCCGAGAAGGCGGCCAGGAATGGCTGGGAAGGCATCGTCGTCTACGGCTGCATCCGTGACGTCGACGTCATCGCCCAGACCGATCTGGGCGTGCAGGCGCTGGCCAGTCACCCGATGAAAACCGACAAGCGTGGCATCGGTGATCTCGACGTACCGGTCACCTTCGGTGGCGTGACCTTCAAGCCAGGCGACTACCTGTACGCCGACAACAACGGCATCATCGTCTCCCCGCAAGCGCTGAGCATGCCGGAATAAGCCCATGCTCGATCAGGATTCGGCGCTGCTGCACGCGTTCGTTCTGGACGGTCGCGGCGGGGCGCGCAACATCAGCCACGGTGATCTGGAAAGTCTGCAACTGGGTGAGCAGGAAAGCCTCTGGCTGCACTGGGATCGCAGTCAGGCTCAGGCCCAGCACTGGTTGCGCGAGCACAGCGGCCTGGACGAGTTCAGCTGTGACCTGCTGCTGGAGGAGAACACCCGCCCGCGACTGCTGCCACTGCCGAACGATGAGCTGCTGCTGTTTCTGCGTGGTATCAACCGTAATCCGGGGGCCGAGCCCGAGGACATGGTGTCGGTGCGTATCTTCGCCGACGCTCGCCGGGTGATTTCCCTGCGCCTGCGCCCGCTCCTGGCCACCGAGACGCTGATTGCCGACCTCAGGGCGGGGAAGGGGCCGAGAACCTCTTCGGAGCTGCTGCTGGAACTGGCCCGTCACCTGACCAGCCGGGTCGACGACCTGATCACGGAACTGAGCGATCAGCTCGATGGCGAAGAGGATCGTCTCGACGGTGACGAGCGCTATCGCCCCGATCATAGCCTGATGCTGCAGTTGCGCCGCCGTGCTGCCAGCCTGCGTCGCTTCCTGGCGCCGCAGCGTGACCTGTATGCGCAGATGGTGCGTGCTCGGCAGCCCTGGTTCGTCGAGGACGACGACGGCTACTGGAACGAACTGCATAACCGCATGACCCGCTACCTGGAGGAGCTGGAGCTGATCCGTGAGCGGGTCAGTCTGGTGCTCGAAGCCGAAAGTCAGCGTCTGGCCGAGCGGATGAATCGCATCATGTACCGCTTCACCGTGATTGCCGGCATGTTCCTGCCCCTGACCTTCCTGACGGGCCTGCTGGGGATCAACGTCGGCGGGATTCCCGGTGCCGACAATCCGGTGGGGTTCTTCGTCGCCTGCGGCCTGATGCTGATGCTGGCGGTGGGGCAGGTATTCTTGTTTCGCCGCTGGCGGTGGCTGTGATGTGTGACTCGATCCACAGCAGCCGCGTCTAGCCGTGACATCCCGTGAGGTGCGCATGCACGATCCATTCGAAGAGTCTCTACGCGACCTGCTCAAGTCATCGCCCTCCAGCCATGACGATGACGCCTGTTTGCATCGAGTGCTCAAAACCGCCAACCGCCAGGTCGGCGCTGGTGATCTGTTCAGCCTGATGGGCCATTGCCTGGAGGCGCTGATGATCGCTCTGAACAACGGTTCGGCACATGTCGCTCCGGTATCGCGCCGTACCCAATCCACTGTTTCCGCTGACAAGGCAGATTGAAATGGAACTCGACCCCTGACCCAAAGCCTGATCTCAGCCATGAGCGCCCTGTGGACCAAGGTTGCCGGGTTCATCCCCAACCTGTTCGTTGCCCTGGTGCTGGTGCTGCTCGGTTTCGTCGTGGCGAAGCTGCTCGACACCCTGCTCTCGAAGCTGCTGGGCAAGGTCGGGCTGGATCGCCTGATGACCGGTACGGGGCTGACCAAGTTGCTGGCCCGTGTCGGCATTCAGGCTTCGGTATCGACGCTGATCGGCAAGATCGTCTACTGGTTCGTGCTGCTGATCTTCCTGGTATCTGCTGCCGAGTCGCTCGGTCTGCAGCGTGTGTCCGCCACGCTCGACGTGCTGGCGCTGTATTTGCCGAAGGTCTTTGGCGCGGCTCTGGTGCTGCTGGCCGGTGTGCTGTTGGCGCAACTGGTCAGCGGTCTGGTGCGTGGCGCTGCCGAGGGCGTTGGTCTGGACTATGCCAATGGCATGGGGCGTGTGGCGCAGGGGCTGGTCATCATCATCAGCATCTCGGTGGCCATCGGCCAGCTCGAGGTCAAGACCGATCTGCTCAACAACGTCATCGCCATCGTGCTGATTTCCGTGGGGCTGGCAGTGGCGCTGGCGATGGGGCTGGGCAGTCGTGATATCGCAAGTCAGATTCTGGCCGGGATTTATGTGCGCGAGTTGTACCAGGTCGGGCAACACGTGCAGGTTGCTGAGGTCGAAGGGCAGATCGAAGAGATCGGCACGGTGAAAACCATCCTGTTGACCGATGCCGGTGAACTGGTATCGGTGGCCAATCGAGTGATGCTCGAGCAACGTGTGAACAGTCGCTGACGCCAATCTGTTATTTTATGCCGCTGCCCGGCAGGTATGGCCTGCCGGGCACTTTTCGTCCTGACTGTCGGCCCGACTCGTTTTGAACAAAGCTCAGCCCCTGCCAACGCGCTACGACCCCCGCGAGCTCACCGATGAGGAGCTGGTGGCACGCGCCCATGACGAGCTGTTTCACATCACTCGTGCTTATGAAGAGCTGATGAGACGCTACCAGCGCACATTGTTTAACGTGTGTGCGCGTTATTTGGGGAACGAAAGGGATGCTGACGATGTCTGTCAGGAGGTGATGCTGAAAGTTCTCTACGGTCTGAAGAACTTCGAGGGAAAGTCCAAGTTCAAGACCTGGCTGTACAGCATCACCTATAACGAATGCATTACTCAGTATCGAAAAGAGCGGCGCAAGCGTCGGTTGATTGACGCCTTGAGTCTGGATCCGCTCGAAGAGGCTTCCGACGAGAAGACACCCAAAGTCGAGGAGCGAGGCGGTCTTGATCGATGGTTGGTACATGTCAACCCGATCGACCGCGAGATTCTGGTGCTACGTTTTGTCGCAGAGCTCGAGTTTCAGGAGATCGCTGACATCATGCACATGGGCTTGAGCGCAACGAAGATGCGCTACAAGCGGGCATTGGATCGGTTGCGGGATAAATTTTCGGACACTTCCGAAACTTAGTTCAGCTTTCCGACCACTAAGGGAGTGGCGAAACCTGATAAAATCGCCAACAAGTTGCCGACTGAAGTACACGGCGACTTATTAACCACCAAGATGGGGATTTAACGGATGAAAGTAAAAAACACCTTGGGCGTTGTCATTGGCTCTCTCGTTGCCGCAACCTCCTTCGGCGCGCTGGCGCAAGGCCAAGGCGCTGTCGAGGTGGAGGGCTTCGTCAATCGCTACTTCACCGACGTTCAGCGTGACTACGCACACAACGAAGGCAACCTGTTCGGTGGCAGCATTGGCTACTACCTGACCGACGATGTCGAGCTGGCGCTGTCCTACGGCGAGTACCACGACCTGCGTGGCGAAGGTTCTCAGGGTAGCAAGAACATCAAGGGCAACCTGACCGACCTGAAGGCCATCTATCACTTCGGTCAGCCGGGTGTCGGTCTGCGTCCTTACGTCTCTGCCGGCTTCGGCCATCAGAGCATCGGCGATGCCAACAGCGGTGGTCGTAACCACTCCACCCTGGCTATCGCTGGCGCTGGCGCCAAGTACTACTTCACCGAGATGTTCTACGCCCGTGCTGGCGTCGACGCTCTGTACAACATCGATCAGGGCGATACCGAGTGGCAAGCTGGCGTCGGTGTCGGTCTGAACTTCGGTGGCGGCAGCAAGCCGGCTCCGGCTCCGGTCGTTGCCGCTGCTCCGGAACCGATGCCCGAGCCGGCTCCGGAACCCGCTCTGGAAACCGTTCGTGTCGAGCTGGACGTCAAGTTCGACTTCGACAAGGATCGCGTCAAGGAAGAAAGCTACGGTGACATCAAGAACCTGGCTGACTTCATGAACCAGTACCCGCAGACCACCACCACCGTTGAAGGTCACACTGACTCCGTCGGTTCTGACGCTTACAACCAGGGTCTGTCCGAGCGTCGTGCCAATGCCGTACGTAACGTGCTGGTCAACCAGTACGGTGTAGACGGCAGCCGCGTGAACGCTGTTGGCTACGGCGAAACCCGCCCGGTTGCCGACAACGCCACCGACGCTGGCCGCGCTGTCAACCGTCGCGTTGAAGCTGAAGTAGAAGCCCAGATCAAGCAGTAATGCTTCTGGTGCTGTGAAGAAAAACCCGGCCTTGGCCGGGTTTTTCTTTTTCTGCTCCGCGCAGAGGCGTTTAGCCGTACAGCTGCCGGGACAGGCCGATCTGCGCGCTGGTGCGAGCGACTTCGCCTATCACCACAATGGCCGGGCTTTTCAGGGCGAAGGCTGCTGCATCATCGTGCATGGCGCCGAGTTGGCTGCGGCATGCGCGTTGGTCGGGGAGCGAGGCGTTCTCGATCATCGCCACCGGCATTTGCGGTGACATGCCGCCGGTAAGTAGTCCCTTTTGAATTTCCCTCAGTTTGGCCACGCCCATGTAGACCACCAATGTCGTACCGCTCTGAGCCAGCGCTTGCCAATTCAGCGGGCTGTCATCCTGAGTGTGAGCTGTGACCAGCGTCACGCCGCGCGCCACACCGCGCAGTGTCAGGGGAATGCCGCAGTTCGTTGCACCGGCCAGACCGGCGGTGATGCCATTGACCAGCTCCACTTCGACGCCGTGTGCCTGCAGCCAGTCGGCTTCCTCACTGCCGCGACCGAAGATGCAGGGGTCGCCGCCTTTCAGGCGTACCACGCATCTGCCCTGGCGGGCGTAGCGCAGCATCAGGCGATGGATGAAAGCCTGCGGCGTGGAGCGACAGCCGCCGCGTTTCCCCACCGCGACGATGCGTGCGCCAGCGCAGTGCTCCAGTACTGCGGGATTGACCAGGTCATCGATCATCACCACCTGGGCCTGATTGAGTGCCTTCACTGCCTTGAGGGTCAGCAGCTCGGGATCTCCGGGGCCAGCGCCTACCAGCCAAACTTTAGCGCTCATGTCGAATTCCTCGGGTAGGGTGCGCCATGCGCACCAGAAAGTTGGGGTTGGTGTGCATGCTCATGCATTCACTGCAGCCTGCTGTTGGGTCACCAGGCGCTTGATTTCGGGGACACAGGAACCACAGCTGGTGCCGCATTTGAGTGTCTGCTTGAGTCCGTCCAGATCCAGACCGTTGGCAATGCCGGCGCAGATCGCGCTTTCGCTGATGTTCAGACAGTTGCACAGCGTTCGCCCACCCGCGGCAGCGCCGACGTCGCCCGGTGGCGCGGACAGCGGGGCGAGCAGCCAGCGCCGCAGTTCGGCATCGGTCTGACCCTCTTGCCACAGCCCCCTGAGCCATTCGCTGGCGGCGGTCTCGCCGGCCAGGCGGATGCTGACGATACGACCGGACTCGATGCGCACGCGCTTGCCCACGGTACGCCGAGGGTCGTCGTAGGCCAGCACCGGCCCCTGATCCAGATTCAGCTGGTGGTCGATCCGTGCCAGCAACTGTGCCTCCGGCGCAACGGCGCAGGCGGCACGGATCAGCAGTGCAGGGCGCTCGCGTCCCGTGGGGGTCAGGCTGGCATAGGCGAAGTCTTCGAAGAGCGGACGCAGGGCTTCGAAGCGTGCCTGCACCTTGCCTTCGACCAGCGCGAAAAACTGCCAGGGCAACTCGACCCGATCCACTTCGACCCCGCAATGCTTGAGTTCCGGTTGCCGGGACAGCGGGTCGAAGGCCGGCTGAGTCAGTACATTGGTGCCCAGGCCGCGCAGGAAGCGATTGCCCCAGTGCATGGGCAGCCAGGCCTGGCCAGGGCGTACGCTGTCGTCCGCCTGCACGGGCAGAATCAGGCTGCCACGTCGGCTACGCAGCCTGACCAGGTTACCGTCTTCCAGGTGCCGTCGGCGCAGCTCGTCCGGATGCAGGCCCAGCATGGGGCTCTGCACGTGGCCGAAGAGCTGCGCGGCGGTGCCGGTGCGGCTCATGCCGTGCCACTGATCGCGCAGGCGGCCGGTGTTGAGGGTCAGCGGGTAGCGTGCCTCGCGGCGCTCCTGCGCGGCTCGATAGGGCTCGGCCTGGAACTGCGCGCGACCGCTGGCGGTGGGGAAGCGACCGTCGCTGTAGAGTCGTTCGCTGCCGCTGCGGGCGCCGGCCGGGAAGGGCCATTGCTGTGGGCCCAGGTCGTCCAGCAGGGCGTAGCTCAGGCCGCTGAGGTCGAG
This sequence comes from Ectopseudomonas oleovorans, assembly GCA_045291465.1. Classification (GTDB taxonomy): domain Bacteria; phylum Pseudomonadota; class Gammaproteobacteria; order Pseudomonadales; family Pseudomonadaceae; genus Aquipseudomonas; species Aquipseudomonas oleovorans_B. The sequence continues at coordinate 2,970,095 of CP152345.1, forward strand.
GTCGCGCTGGGTGGTCAGGTGCTTGTATTCCTCGAACAGCGCTTCGCTGCTGGGGAAGTCGAAGAGGCTTGGCAGGCCGGGGCGGAGAAGTTTTTCCAGGCGACGGGCGAAGTCGCAGGTGATGAACCAGTCGGGCCGGGCCTCTGCGGGGGCTGGTACGGCGCGGCGTACATGGCTGACGCGGCGTTCGGAGTTGGTCACCGTACCTTCCTTCTCGCCCCAACTGGCGGCGGGCAGCAGCAGGTCGGCGTGCTGGCAGGTCTCGGTGGTGAAGAAGGCCTCCTGCACCACGACGAAGGGACAGGTGGCCAGGGCTTCATGCACCCTGCTCTGGTTCGGGAGTGACTGGGCCGGGTTGGTGCAGGCGATCCACAGCGCTTTGATACGACCGTCGTGCACGGCATCGAACAGCTCGATGGCGGACAGACCAGGCGCCTGCGGTAATTGCTCGACGCTCCAGTAGGCGGCGACGTCGGCGCGGTGTTCGGCATTGCCCGCCTCGCGGTGGCCGGGCAGCAGGTTGCTCAGGCTGCCGGTTTCGCGCCCGCCCATGGCATTGGGCTGGCCGGTGAGCGAGAACGGGCCGGCACCGGGCTTGCCGATCTGTCCGGTGGCCAGGTGCAGGTTGATCAGTGCGCTGTTCTTCGCCGTGCCGGCGCTGGACTGGTTGAGCCCCATGCACCACAGCGAGAGAAAGCTCGGCGCCTGGCCGACCCACTGCGCGCAGGTCTGCAGCGCTTCGCGGGTGATGCCGCAGATTTCGGCGACAGCCGCAGGGGTGTAGTCGCGTACCAGGCTCTTGAGGGCATCGAAGCCTTCGGTGTGTGCATCGATATAGGCACGGTCGATCCAGCCTTCCCAGAGCAGCACATGGAGGATGCCGTGGAACAGGGCGACGTCGGTGCCGGGCAGGATCGCCAGGTGCAGGTCGGCCAGGTCGCAGGTATCGGTGCGGCGGGGGTCGATGACAATGACCTTCATCTCCGGCCGGCGGGCCTTGGCTTCTTCCAGACGGCGGAACAGCACGGGGTGGGCGTAGGCCATGTTGGAGCCTGCGATCAGCAGGCAGTCGCTCAGCTCGATGTCGCGGTAGGAGCAGGGTGGGGCGTCTGCGCCGAGGCTGCGCTTGTAGCCGACCACCGCGCTGGACATGCACAGGCGCGAGTTGGAGTCGATGTTGTTGGTGCCGACCAGCGCACGGGCCAGCTTGTTGAAGGCGTAGTAGTCCTCGGTCAGCAACTGGCCTGAGATGTAGAAGGCAACGCTGTCCGGCCCATGCTTGGCGATGGTCTCGGCGAACAGGTTGGCGGCGTGATCCAGGGCGCTGTCCCAGTCCGTTGGCGAGCGGGCCAGGGCCTTGCCCAGGCGCAGCTGGGGGTACAGGCCACGGGCGTCGAGATCGCCGGTCAGGTGCAGGGTGGAGCCTTTGCTGCAGAGCTTGCCGAAGTTGGCCGGGTGGCTGGGGTCGCCGGCGACGCCGAGAATCTTCTCGTCGTCGTGCTCGATCAGCACGCCGCAGCCGACGCCGCAATAGCAGCAGGTCGAAGCGGTGATTTGCGTGGGACTGGCCATGTTTGCAGTTCCTGGAGGGGAAGGGTGGACAACGCTTGGCGTGTCCACCGATGCACGGTTCTGGTGGTGGAAAACGCTGTGCGGTTTTCCACCCAACGGCTCATGCGAGCCTTTCGGCGCTGTTCAGAGCCAGCAGCACGCGACCGTTTTCCACGCGTGCGTGGTGCCGGTGCGCGCAGCCCACGTCCGGCGCGACGGCTGTGCCGCTATCCAGTTCGATCTGCCAGTTGTGCAGCGGGCAGGCCACGCGCTTGCCGTAGATCAGGCCCTGTGACAGTGGGCCGCCCTTGTGCGGGCAGCGGTCGTCGAGGGCGAACACTTCGTCGTCGCCGGTGCGGAAGATGGCGATTTCGCCCTTGGGGCCCTTGATGGTGCGCGAGCCCAGCGGGTTGATTTCGTCCAGAGAGCAGATATCCAGCCAGTTCATGCCGTGGCCTCCTCGAGTTGAGCGACCTTGATCGTGTCGAATTCCTTCTTCAGTTGCGGTGTCTCGATGCGCTGCTTCCAGGGATCCTGCTCGAACGACAGGGCGTAGTGCAGGCGCGCGGCCAACGCCTTGCGGTTGACTTCGTCCTCCAGCACCGCCTTCCTGATGTGTTCCATGCCGACGCGCTGCAGGTAATGCACGGTGCGCTCAAGGTAGAAGGCCTCCTCGCGGTACAGCTGGAGGAAGGCCGCGTTGTATTCGCGTACCTCTTCGGCGGTTTTCACCTTGACGAAGAACTCGGCGATCTCGGTCTTGATACCGCCGTTACCGCCGATGTACATCTCGAAGCCCGAGTCCACGCCGATGATGCCGACGTCCTTGATGCCGGCCTCGGCGCAGTTGCGCGGGCAGCCGGACACCGCCAGCTTGACCTTGTGTGGTGACCACATGTTGAACAGGTCGTGCTCCAGGTCGATGCCGAGCTGGGTCGAGTTCTGCGTGCCGAAGCGGCAGAACTCACTGCCCACGCAGGTCTTCACGGTGCGGATGGATTTGCCGTAGGCATGGCCGGAGGGCATGTCCAGATCTTTCCACACGGCCGGCAGGTCTTCCTTGCGGATGCCCAGCAGGTCGATGCGCTGGCCGCCGGTGACCTTGACCATGGGCACCTGGTACTTGTCGGCGACATCGGCGATGCGGCGCAGCTCGGAGGCGTTGGTCACGCCGCCCCACATGCGGGGTACAACCGAATAGGTGCCGTCCTTCTGGATGTTGGCGTGGGCGCGTTCGTTGATCAGGCGCGACTGCGGGTCGTCATGGGCTTCGCCCGGCCAGGTGGAGATCAGGTAATAGTTCAGCGCCGGGCGGCAGGTGGCACAGCCATTGGGCGTGCTCCAGTTCAGGAAGGCCATGGTCTGCGCCATGCCGGTCAGGTGCTGCTCGCGGATGGCCTTGCGAATCTGCCCGTGATTGAGCTCGGAACAGCCGCAGATGGCTTTCTCGCTCTTGGGCTTGACGTCCGCCGCGCCGCCGACGGTGCTGATCAGGATCTGCTCCACCAGCCCGGTGCAGGAGCCACAGGAGCTGGCGGCCTTGGTGTGTTTCTTCACGTCCTCGACGCAGAACAGGCCGTTCTCCTGGATGGCCTTGACGATGCTGCCCTTGCACACGCCGTTGCAGCCGCACACTTCCATGCTGTCGGGCATGTTGGCGGTCTTGTCCGCACCCTGGTGGCCGACGTCGCCGATAGCGCCTTCTCCGAACATCAGGTGGTCGCGAATCTCGCCGATCGACTGCTTCTCGCGAATCTGCCGGAAGTACCAGCCGCCGTCGGCGGTGTCACCGTACAGGCAGGCGCCAACCAGCACGTCATTCTTTATCACCAGTTTCTTGTATACGCCGCCGATAGGGTCGGAGAGGGTGATGCATTCGGCGTCGTCCGAACCCATGAAGTCGCCAGCGGAGAACAGGTCGATACCGGTTACCTTGAGCTTGGTGGAGGTCACCGAGCCCTGGTAGCGCGAATAGCCGAGCTGGGCCAAGTGGTTGGCGCAGACCTTGGCCTGTTCGAACAGCGGTGCTACCAGGCCGTAGGCGATGCCCCGGTGGCTGGCGCATTCGCCGATGGCATAGATGCGTGGATCGAAGGTCTGCATCGTATCGTTGACCAGGATGCCGCGATTACAGGCGATGCCGGCGCGCTCGGCCAGTTCGGTGCTGGGGCGGATGCCGGCGGCCATCACCACCAGATCGGCCGGAATCACTTCGCCGTCCTTGAATTTCACCGCGCAGACACGGCCCTCGCCGTTGTCCAGCAGCTCCGCGGTGTGCCGGGGCAGCAGGAACTTCAACCCGCGATCTTCCAGCGATTGCTGCAGCAGTTCGCCAGCGGTGCGGTCGAGCTGCCGCTCCAGCAGCCAGTCACCGATGTGCACCACGGTCACGTCCATGCCGCGCAGCTTGAGGCCGTTGGCCGCCTCCAGGCCGAGCAGACCGCCGCCGATGACCACGGCATGCCGATGAGTCTTGGCGGTGTCCATCATCATCCGCGTGTCGGCGATGTCGCGGTAGCCGATCACGCCGTCCAGATCCTTGCCTGGCACCGGCAGGATGAAGGGGGTGGAGCCGGTGGCGATCAGCAGGCGGTCGTACTCGGCTTCGCTGCCGTCGTCGGCAATCACGCGGCGCGCCTTGCGATCGATCTTCACCACCTTGCGTCCGAGCAGCAGCTTGACGCCGTTGTCCGCGTACCAGTTGAGATCGTTGAGGATGATGTCCTCGAACGCCTGCTCTCCGGCCAGAACCGGCGAAAGCAGAATGCGGTTGTAGTTGGGGTGCGGCTCGGCGCCGAACACCGTGATGTCGTAAAGATCGGGGCTTAGCTTGAGCAGCTCTTCGAGGGTGCGCACGCCTGCCATACCGTTGCCGATCATTACCAGCTTGAGTTTGTTCATGCCGGCTGTCTCCTGGAGGAAAAATCACGGAAACCTGGCTGCCGCATCGAGTGGCGAGCCAGAAAACAAGGGTTGCCGCCAGGAGCCGCGGGAAACAAAAAAGGCGTCCCGCCAGTTACCTGGCGAGGACGCCTTTGTCCAAGTCCCGAACCTTCGGGAAGTGCGTCGCTCTTCGTTGAGCGTCGCGCTTTGATCAAGTTGTGCCGCCATCAATGCAGTGCTTGTGCCAAGTTTCTGGAACGCCCGGTTGGCGCGGTCGCATGGCCTTGGGTGAGGCTTCCGCTGGCGTTGCTGGCGCACCGTTTCAAGGCTGTTGGCACCGTGCTGGTGCGCTAGACCAGCAATGCCAGCACGAGGCCCAGGTTGATCAACAGCGAAACGAGCGCGATGGCGCGCCAGACTCGCATGGGTTCACGTTCGAGCAGCGGTCTTGGGCGAATGGAGAGTGACTGGCGTTCGCCCTGTTCGAGGGCCAGCAACCACTCTTCGGCGGTTTCGAAGCGCCGCCCCGGATCGTTGGCCAGGGAGCGGCCGAGCAGTTCGTCGAGCCAGATGGGCAGATCCGGTCGATAGCGGCTGGCGGCCACGGGCGTGCCGAAGCGCGGACGCTGGAAGGCCTCCACTTCGCCATGCGGGTAGTGTCCGGTCAACAACCGATAGAGGGTCACGCCGACCGCATACATATCCTGGGCGACGCTGGGCGGCGCTCCGTCGTAGGCTTCCGGGGCGATGTAGCTGGGCGTGCCGGGAATGCCATGGCGTTCCTCGGCGCAGAGGCCGGGGCAATAGGCCAGGCCGAAATCCAGCACGCGCAGCACGCCATCGTCACCTTGCAGAATGTTCTCCGGCTTGATGTCGCGGTGCAGGATGTTGCGTCGGTGCAGCAGGCCGACGGCCTTGATCAGTTCGGCGGCCATCGGTTGCCAGTCGGCCAGGCTCAGCGGGCCCTCGCGTTGCAGGCGCTCGGCCAGGGTCTGACCGGCATATTCGCGTTGCACGTAATACAGGTGCTGGCGTTGCGGCAGGGCATGCAACTCGGGGAAGTGATGCCCGGCAACGCGGCGCAGGAACCACTCTTCCTGCAGCAGGGCAGCAGCCGCCTCGCCTTCGTCCTGACGCTCTTCGGGCAGTGTTTTCAGCAGCCAGCGGCGCCTTCGTCATCACGCACCCGATACAGCAGAGACTGGCGCGACTCACTGAGCAAACCGTCCACCTGCCAGCCTTCGAATGCCTGACCGGCACGCAGGCGTGGCGGCAATGGCCAGTGTTCCAGCTGCGCCAGGGTGTCGGCCAGGGCGGCTTCGGGCAGGCTGTCGACCCGCACCAGCAGTACGCTGGCGTTGTCCTGGCTGCCGGCGCGGTGGGCGCTGCTCACCAACTGGGCGCAGGTCGCCTCGGGTGGCTCGTCGCGCTGCAGGGCCGACGCCAGATCGCGCTCACCGAGCGTCGCCCAGACACCGTCGCTGAGCAGCAGGAAGGCATCGCCTGGCTGCAATTCGCCATCGCGGTAGTCCACCACCAGATGTTGATCCAGGCCGAGGGCACGGGTGAGTACGTGCTGCATGCCAGGCTGTTCCCAGACATGTTCCTCGGTCAGGCGCTGCAACTGACCGTCGCGCCACAGGTAGGCGCGGCAATCGCCGATATGGGCCAGGAAATAGCGGCGGCCACGCAGCACCAGCGCGGTGAGGGTGGTAAGCAGTGGCTGGCCACCACCATTGGCCTGCAGCCAACGATTCTGTGCCTGGAGCAGCCGATCCAGGCTGCTCTGCACCGGCCAGGTTTCCGGTGTGGCGTAGTAGTCCAGGGCCAGTGCCTGGAGGCTGGCACGTGAGGCCAGGCCGCCATCGGCGCATTGGCTGACGCCATCGGCCAGGGCACACAGGTAGCCTTTGCTGGCCGCCAGCAGCGGCGCCGGTGTGACGATGCGCAGGGCGTCCTGGTTGTCGTCCCGCGGGCCGTTGGCGCTGGCTTCGCCGGTGGTCAGTTGCAGCACGTCGATCACACGCGTGCGGCGGTGATGGCGGCGCTGCCCCAGGTGGTTCGCCAGCGTTGCTTGACCCCGTGCAGGCCGATCCAGGCCAGGACGCCAAGGCTGGCGAACAGCCACAGGCCGAGCTGATAACTGCCGGTGTGCTGCTTGATCGTGCCCAGGCCGGCTGCCAGCAGGAAGCCGCCAACGCCGCCTGCCATGCCGATCAGTCCGGTCATGACGCCGATCTCCCGGCGAAAGCGTTGCGGCACCAGCTGGAATACCGCGCCATTGCCGGCGCCAAGGCCGAGCATGGCGACCACGAACAGTGCCAGTGCAGCGTAGGCGTTGCCCAGGTTGAAGCCCACTATGGCAATGCACGATGCAGCCAGGGTGTACATCATCAGCAGTGTGCGGATACCTCCGATGCGGTCGGCCAGGGCGCCGCCAAGCGGGCGCAGCAGGCTGCCGGCGAAGACGCAGGCGGCGGTGTAGTAGCCGGCGGTGACCGGACTCAGGCCGTACTGGTCGCTGAAGTAACCCGGCAGGGCACTGGCCAGGCCGATGAAACCGCCGAAGGTGACGCTGTAGAAAAACATGAACCACCAGCTGTCACGGTCGCCAAGGGCCTTGAGATAGTCGCCGACGGCCTTGGGTCTGGGCCTTTGCGGTGCATTTCTGGCGAACAGGGCGAATACCAGCAGTGCGGCCAGCAACGGAATCAGCGCCCAGCCGAACACGTTCTGCCAGCCGGACAGAGCCGCCAGGCCGGGCGCGAACAGGGCCGCCAGCACGGTGCCGGAGTTGCCCGCGCCAGCGATGCCCATGGCCTTGCCTTGGTGCTGCGGCGGATACCACTGCGAAGCCAGCGGCAGCGCCACCGCGAAGGCTGCCCCGGCGAAACCGAGCAATACCCCCAGCAGCAGAGCCTGATGATAGCTGCCGATACCAACCTGCCAGGCGCAGAACAGGGCGATGATCACTACCACCTGACCGAGCAGGCCGGCACTCTTGGGCGACAGGCGATCACAGAGAAAGCCCATCAGCAGGCGCAGCAACGCTCCGGCGAGAATCGGCGTGGCCACCATCAGGCCGCGTTGTTGCGCGTCCAGGCCCAGGTCGGTGGCGATCTGCACCGCCAGTGGCCCGAGCAGGTACCAGACCATGAAGCTCAGGTCAAAATAGAGAAAGGCGGCGAACAGGGTTGGGGTGTGGCCGGCTTTCCAGAAACTTGTATTCATCGTTCACCTCATCAGCGAGAAGGAGCCCAGCCAGGGTGCCGATCGTGGTAGTGGACACAGCAGGCACACCTGCCAGGGAGGCTGCATATTCGTGGTGTGCAGCCCTGCGGCCATGGCCGCAACAGGTTCGAGCGATTGCGCTACAGGTTCGGATCGCGAGCCTGCGTCAGCCCCGAGCACTGGGGCGAGCACGAAAAAAACGCCGCTGCACCACTGGCCTCATGGGCCGGGTGAAGCGACGTCTTTGTCGTGGGAGGGTGGCCGCCGTTGGCTACCTTGCGTTGTTCTAAAGCAAGAGATGCGCCAGTTGATCGGTCTCACGCGGCTGTCGGCGTGTGGGCGCTACGCAGGTGGCGCTGTGCGCACCTCGCGGCGTTCGCTTGTCCGATCCGGGCTGCCCAGACCTGTTCAGGTTATTCGGGCAGAAGGTCTTTCTGCGCTGAATTGGGGCGTTCAGCGGGACGTCTGCACCGTTGCGCTGCTGGCTGCCGCCGGTACGCCGGCCTGAACGGGGGGCGTGGCGTGGGTGGGCAGGGGCAGGGTCAGGAGCGGCCAGGCCGACAGGCTGGCGATCAGGGCGGCGCGCTGGGCGCGTTGACGCATAGCTGGCATTGCGGTTCCTCCCAAGGTAGCTCTGCACCGGGGCGCGCAGGGCTTTTATCGTTGTGCCCTAAGGCGTAGCAGAGGAATTAGCAACTGTCACGCCAACAGGTCGGTTATCCGACCACGCGATTGACTTTGGGGAATTTGGCGCTGAACGGCTCAGGCATCGGTACCACCTTCGACTGCACATAATCGAAGAACACGAAGCCGGATTTGGCCATCGCCACCAGCGCGCCGTCGGCCGGACGGGTGATGCGGAAGGTGATGTCGCCGCCGTACCTGTTGAAGTCCATCACGCCCACCTCGAACAGCAACTGGTCGCGCGCATGAGCTTCGGCGCGGTAGGTGGTGGCCAGATCGGTAACGATGATGCCGGTGCCTTTGCCGTCGGTTTCGCGGATGCCGAACTCGAACAGGAAACGGGCGCGCGCCTCGGAAATCATCGAGATCATCGAGTCATTGCCCAGGTGGTTGGCCCCGTTGATGTCGGTGACGCGTACGGTCAGGTGGGTGCTGTAGCAATACTGGTCTTCGGGGAAGTCGAGGGTCAGGCGCGCCATGATCAGGCCATTGTCGAGGGAAACGGCGATTGTAAGCCGTCGCGCCTCAGCGGTGCAGGCTGTTGAGGTGATGGAAGGTGACGCGTCCCCCTTCGCTGTCCGGCCCGTAATTGTCCTGAATGTAGGCACCTGCCTTGAAGTACAGGTGCTGGGTACTCCAGGTGCCGCTCAGTTGACGGTAATAGCTGCCGTCGTCGCCATCCGTGCTGGCCACGCTGACGCCGATGCGTCCGCTGGGCGTAACCCGCAGGTCGTAACCGAAGCGCTCACCAAGCTGGACGTTCTCGGCCAGCAGAATGTTCTGTACCTCGCTGTCGCCCGGGCGGACGCGCAGCAGCAGTTCCACCCGGCCGACGCCACGGCGATAGTGATATTGCAGCTTGAGCAGTGGGTCGTTCTGGCTGCCCGGCACGTCGGTACTGTGGATCTGGCCGATCACCACCTTGTTGCGGCTGGGCACCTGGTCGACCTGTAGCACCGCGCTGAGATAACTGTCCGAGCTCGCATGCAGCCAGTTGCCGAGGCTGCCGTCGCGCTGGGTTTCGCGCAGTTCGCTACGCGGATAGCGGGCATCGGGCGTGGTAGAACCGGTGACCGGCACCCAGAAGGTCACGCTGCCGTCGGCATTGCGACGAAAGTAACGGCTCTCGTAGCCGTTGTTCAGCCGCTGCGTGGTGATGGTGGTAGGCGTCGGTTCGGTGGGAATCGACAGGTTCCAGGTGGTGAGGTCGAGCACGGGATTCTCTGCTTGTCGGTTGAGGACATCTGTTCGTCCCTGTGATGAGTCAGAGGTTCAACCGCTCCAGCCCCTGAGCCAGAGCGGTTGCTGGTACTTAGGCGGCGGGCCGTTGCTGACGCTGGTAGAGGAATTCCAGCACAGCGGTGCGATAGGCGTGGTACTGCGGGTCGTTGGCCAGAGCCAGTCGATCACGCGGGCGGGGCAGCTCGACGGTGAGGATTTCGCCGACAGTGGCGGCCGGGCCGTTGGTCATCATCACGATGCGATCGGACAACAATACGGCCTCGTCCACGTCATGGGTGACCATCACCACCGTGCTTCGGGTTTCTCCGACGATACGCAGCAGCTCGTCCTGCAGATGAGCGCGGGTCAGGGCGTCGAGGGCACCGAACGGCTCGTCCATCAGCAGCACCTTGGGCTCCATGGCCAGGGCGCGGGCGATACCGACGCGCTGCTTCATACCCCCGGAAATTTCGCTGGGATGCTTGTGCATGGCGTGCGCCAGGCCAACCATGTTCAGCGCCTGTTCGTCCGCGCTTTGAGCTGCGCCTTGTTTTCGCGCTCGCCAAATACACGTTCCACCGCCAGGTGCACATTGCCGAAGCAGGTCATCCAGGGCAGCAGGCTGTGGTTCTGGAACACCACGGCGCGTTCCGGGCCGGGGCCGTCGATTTCGCGACCGTTGCAGATCAGGCCGCCTTCGTTGGCATCGAGCAGACCGGCGATCAGGTTGAGCACCGTCGACTTGCCACAGCCGGAGTGGCCGATCAGTGCGACGAACTCGCCGCGGGCGATGCTCAGATTGACGCTGGACAGCGCCTGGAAGCGGCCTTTCCTGGTGTCGAAGTGCTTGCTGACGCCGGTCAGCTCCACGAATTTATCCATGTTCGTCTCCTTAGCTGGTGTAGTCGAAGCGTTTGGCCATCAACAGCAGGCCCTGCTCCAGTGCGAGGCCGATCAGACCGACGACGATGATGGCGATGAGAATGTGCTCGACGTTGAGGTTGTTCCACTCGTCCCAGACCCAGAAGCCCAGGCCAATGCCGCCGGTGAGCATCTCCGCGGCGACGATCACCAGCCAGGCCACCCCGATGGACAGACGTATGCCGGTCATCAGGTGCGGCAGTACGGCGGGGAAGAGGATGCGCGTCAGCACCTTGAACTCCGACAACTTGAGCACGCGGGCGACGTTCAGGTAGTCCTGCGGTACGCTGGCCACGCCAGCGGCTGTGTTGAGGATGATTGGCCAGATCGAGCTGATGAAGATCACCCAGATCGACGCGGGGCCGGCAGCCTCGAACACCAGCAGGCCGATGGGTAGCCAGGCCAGCGGTGACACCGGGCGCAACAGGCTGATGATCGGTGCGAGCATGCCGGCCAGGAAGCTGAAACGGCCGATGGCGAAGCCCAGAGGTATTCCCACCAGCGCCGCCAGACCGAAGCCGACCCCGACGCGCCCGAGCGAGTTGAGGATGTTCCAGCCAATGCCCATGTCGTTGGGGCCGTTGTCATAGAAGGGATCGCTGAACAGAACCAGAGCCGCCTGCCAGGTGCTGAGTGGTCCCGGCAGACCTTCGCTGTAGCGAGCCAGCAATGACCAGAAGCCGATGAAAGCGAGGATGCCGAGCAGCGGCGCGATGCTCGCCTTGCACAGATTGCCCAGGCTGCCGACACCGTGCAGCAGGTCGGTAGGCGAGAAGCGCCGCTTGGCGAACGGCGTCAGGGGTGTTTTCAGGGGGGCATTCATGTCGACCTCCGATCAGGCTTTGATGGCGAAGGATTCGGCGTAGACGGCCGGGTTACTGCCGTCCCACACCACGCCATCGATCAGGGTGCTGCTGCGCAGCGGGCTGCCCGGCACGGACAGCTTGAGGGCGCTGGCGGCCTCGGTATAGAGCGTGGTCTGGTTGACCTGCGCGGCCACGGCGGAATAGTCCGGCGCCTCCTTGAGCAGGCCCCAGCGCTTGAACTGGGTGAGGAACCACATGCCGTCGGAGTGATAGGGAAAGTTGACGCTACCGTCCTTGCAGAAGGCCATGGCGTGATCATCCTTCCAGCTGTTGCCCAGGCCATCTTCGTAATGGGCGAGAAAGCGCGGCTCGATCACCTGCACCGGCGCGTTGACGTAGGCCTTGCCGGAAATCAGCCTGGCGGTGCTCTTGCGGTTCTCGTCGCTGGCCTCGATGAAGCGGCTGGCGTCGAGAATGGCCATGATCAGTGCACGGGCGGCATTGGGGAACTGCTCGATGAAGGCGCGGGTGGTGCCGAGCACCTTCTCCGGATGATCCGGCCAGATCCGTTGGGTAGTGGTGGCGGTGAAACCGATCCTGTCGAAGATCGCCCGCGCGCCCCAGGGTTCGCCGACGCAGAAACCGTCCATGTTGCCGACGCGCATGTTGGCGACCATCTGCGGCGGCGGTACGACGATGGTCTTCACGTCGCTCATCGGGTTGATGCCCAGGCTGCCGAGCCAGTAGTAGAGCCACATGGCGTGGGTGCCGGTGGGGAAGGTCTGGGCGAAGGTCAGCGGGTTGCCGCCTTTCCTGACGTGTTCGGCCAGTTGCGCGCCGTTGGTGACGCCGGCTTCGCGCAACTGTCTGGAGAGGGTGATGGCCTGGCCGTTCTGGTTCAGGCCCATGAGCACGGCCATGTCCTTCTGCGGGCCGGCGAGGCCGAGCTGGGCACCGTACATCATGCCGTAGAGCACATGGGCGGCGTCCAGCTCGCCGGTGTTGAGCTTGTCGCGTACACCGGCCCAGGAGGCCTCCTTGCTCGGGGTGATGCTCAGACCGTATTTCTCGCCGAAGCCCTGGGTGGCGGCTACCACCAGCGAGGCGCAATCGGTCAGGGGAATGAAACCGACCTTCAGGGCGGCCTTCTCCGGTGCATCGGAGCCGGCGGCCCAGGCGGCGCTGCGTAGCGAGGCGGGCGCCGACAGGCCCAGCGCAGCGATGCCGGCTGCCGCACCGGCGAGGGTGATGGACTGTTTGAGGAAGTTACGGCGGCTGCTATCGACGGTCTTCGAATCACGATCGGTCATGAGTTGATCTCTTCTCGGGCGCATAAAAAAACGGCGTACGTCAGAACACCTCGATGGGAGGAAGGTGCTCTGACGGACGCCGTTGTCCGTGATCCCCGGCCCGCCGCCGTTGGCGTGCTACACAGGATGCTTACCGAGAGCTAGCAAGGGGCTTGCCAGTTTTGCCGAACATGCCTGTCTCCGGCCTGTAGCGGGGCCGCGAGCGGCGGCAGTGGCGGCCAGGTATAGAGCAGGGCGAGGTTCCTCATGATCGCTGCCGCACAACTTTTGAGCCAATGTCGTGCACCGGTCGGGCGGACTGAATCGTTTTGGTTCGGCCTGCACGCATCAGGAGGCGGGCTGTATCTGCGCCTCTTCGACGAAGTCGCGCAGCCAGCGCAACACCTCCACCGCCTCCCAACGCGCCGGGTCGAACAGCGCATAGGCCAGGCCCTGATAGCCGACCACATCGAGCTGCCGGTGATAGCCCGCACGCTGCAGCAGCGCCTCGATCTCGGCGAAGCAGGCGTTGAAATGCTGGCGGTTGAAGGGGGTGCGGTTCTCGGTGACGATGCCCTCGAGCAGCAGTTCATCGACCATCTCGCGCACGCGCTCCAGCGGCATGCGGTTCACCCGGTGTTTCAGCTGCAGTACGTCCAGCATGACGGCGCTCCTGTGCAATCGTTCGTTTACCTGTGGCATAGCCTAATCGAAAAATACTGTACAAATAAACAGTATCGGGTGATAGTGGCCTCACTCAGGCGACAACAACCCGTCCACCGTGCAGATGTGGGCGCCTTGCAAGGGGGTATTGGCAATGCAACAGATGCTGATGACGATTGTGCTATTGGCCCTGCTGAGCGGCTGCGCACAACCGCAGATCGAGCGACCACAGGCCAACGGTGCCTATCTGGTGATCGAGGGCGAGCAGGCCTGGGCCGTGCTGGTTTCCGATGGCCGGCGAGTCGAGGAGGCGGGCGTGGTGCTTGACGTGATCCGCCTGCCCAGCCATCACTCCAATATCGCTGCCAGCTACGTGATCGAGACGCCCAATTGTGGCAAGTTGCAGTGGCTGACCGAGCGTCACGGCGCGGCAGAGGGTGAAACCACGCTGTTGCCGGCGGCCTTCAACGAGCAGTTGAGCCAGCCTGGCTGCGTGTTGGCCCAAGGCCTGAGCCGGGCCTGGACGGCGCTGGACTATTCCGGCTGACGCTGGAAAGAAAAAGCGCCGCAACCTCAAAGGAAGCGGCGCTTTTCATTTGCGCGGTACGCGAGCTTACATCTGGTGCTGCTTGTCCGTCTCGATGGCGGCATCAAGGGTTTCCAGTAGCGCCTTGCGAACCTTCAACTTGGTGTTTCTGTGCGCGGTCATGTTGATCTTCTTCATCTGCTGCGCAACGGCATGAGCGGTGGCCAGCAACTGCTCGGCTGGAACCACCTTGTCCAGGAAGCCTGCATCCATCGCACCAGCCGGATCGAACATCTCGCCATTGATTACCGAACGATGAAACGCCGATTTGCGCAGGCGATCACGAGCCAGTTCGATGCCCACATGGTGCATGGTCATGCCGATCTGTACTTCGTTCAGGCCGATGCTGAACGGGCCTTCGACACCAATTCGGTAATCGGAGGAGAGCAAGATGAATGCTCCTTTGGCCACGGCATGACCTGAGCAGGCCACGATGATCGGGTAGGGGTGGGCAAGCATGCGCCGCGCCAGTGTCGAGCCTGCGGCTACCAGGTCGATCGCGTTCTGTGGGCCGGAGGTCATGACCTTCAGGTCGTAGCCGCCGGAGAGAATGCCCGGTTGTCCGGTGATGATGACGATGGCGCGATCCTGCTCAGCACGATCGAGTGCGGCATTGAATGCAGCGATCACGTCGGGCGAGATGGCATTGACCTTGCCATTGCTCAGGGTGAGGGTGGCGATGCCGTCTTCGAGTTGATAGCTGATCAGGTCGCTCATGGCAGTTTTCCTTGTTGGAACCGTGGGGCCGAATGTGGGCAGAAGGTACTCAGCTCAATCGCTCCGGTAAAGCGCTGCGGCTGACTGGTGGGTCAGTGTTTTTGTCTATCGTGACGATGCCGGATGGCAATTGGTCGAGAGTCGAGCCTGGCCCTTAAGGTGAGCCGCGAACCGAAGGAGCTGCTTCATGAACGTCCTGTATTCCGGCCTTTATCTGATTGCCGTGCTTGGCCTGCTACTGACATCGGTCGTGGTCGGCGAAGACCTCTCCCTGCACAACCCGTCTGGTGTAGTGATGCTCTTTGGCGTCGGACTGTTCGTATCCCTGGGGTTCCTGCTGTTCGGCCACATCCGCTTCGACGAATTGCCCGACGAGGAGCCCGAAGAAAACCCGCTTCGCTCTTAAGCGCATGAATCCTTTAAAAAAAATTTGCCATCGGGAAAACATTCGACTACATTAGCGCACCTCGACGGGCTGCACGGCCTGACGAGATCCGGTGAAGTGTCCGAGCGGTTGAAGGAGCACGCCTGGAAAGTGTGTATACGGGAAACCGTATCAAGAGTTCGAATCTCTTCTTCACCGCCACTTTCGCAATACCTAAAGCCCTGAAAGCTAACAAGTTTTCGGGGCTTTTTTGCTTTCTGGCTTTCGGCAGGTGTCGAAAAAGTGTCGAAAGCCCTTGTCTGCTGAATCACCAGTCCAATTCCTTTGCGCAATCGGCTACAGCTTCGGCCATGCCTTCCTTGATGGATTCGCGCATGCCGGGAGCTGAAAGCGGGTCATCAATCAGCGGGTTAAGCCGTAGTGCATCCTGCAGGTGATCGGGCGACAGGTGCGCATAGCGCATGGTCATTGCCAGCGACGTATGCCCCAGGATTTTCTGCAGCGTCAGGATGTTCCCGCCCCGCATGACGAAGTGACTGGCGAAAGTGTGACGTAGCACGTGCGTGGCCTGGCCGGCTGGGAGCTTGATCGAGGTCTTCTCCAGTACACGGCTAAAGGTCAGCATGCAGTTGGTGAACAGGCCGTGACGCTTGAAGTAGACCTGCAGGGCCTTTTCCAGCTCTCTATCGATAGGAATCGACCGGGTTCGCTTCGACTTGGTGTTGGCAAAGGTCACCATGCCGTTTCGCACTCGCTCAGGTGTCAGCGCCTGGGCTTCTCCCCACCTGGCCCCC
This sequence comes from Ectopseudomonas oleovorans, assembly GCA_045291465.1. Lineage (GTDB taxonomy): Bacteria > Pseudomonadota > Gammaproteobacteria > Pseudomonadales > Pseudomonadaceae > Aquipseudomonas > Aquipseudomonas oleovorans_B. Next base: position 2,985,826 of record CP152345.1, read on the forward strand.
GTACTCAGGCAGACGCGAGCGATCAGGCCGATTCCTGGGCTGGTCGTGCGGTCATCCAGGGCCTCGAGCAGTTCGGCTATCTGGCAGGTCGAGAGGAAGGAAATAGGGCGTTCCTGCAGGCGTAGCGGGCGGACGTTGGCCAGCGGGTTCGGGTAGTCGATATCGCCCAGGCGGTGCAGCTCGTTGAAAAGGGCTTTGAGGTAGCCGAGCCGGTTATTCATGGTCTTGCCTTGAATGCGTGCCTTGAGCAGTTCGCTGCGTGTTTCACAGAAGGCGTTGCCGGTGAGCTTGACCGCGATGGGGTCACCCAGGTCTTTAGCCAGGTTCTGCAGGGTGCGGAGGATCGCGGCACCGTCAGCCAAAGCATGGCCGTGCAGTTCGTGATACCGGGTGCAAAGCTCGGAGAGGCGGCGACGGTCTTTCGGCTTGGGTGTCCAGGCTGGCGAGTCGATGCAATTGGCCCTGCAGGTCGCTTCAAAGCGCTGGGCTTCACCCTTGGTCTTGAACGTCTTGCGGAAGCGACGGCCCTTGATGGGTTCAACATCGACTTTCCAGCGACCGTCAGCCAGTTGCTCGATAGCCATCAGACAGCACGCCCCCAGCGCACATGACGCTCTTCAAGGATGCCTTTGATGTGCTTATACAGCCCGTCCTCATCCATGCCTTTGGCGGCATAGTGGTCGCGGATCACCGGCCAGCACTCCCAATCCTTGAGCCGGTGAAATGCTCGCCTAGCGCCCACTCGCTCCCGTGCCAGCAGGCTTACGAAGTTTCCCAGGAATAACTCGACGTTCTTGCCTGAGAAGCCCCGAGAGGTTTTGTAGCTGCGCCTGTACTCGGTTTCATCCACCAGTGAATCAACCGGCAGATCGACGCGCACATCGTCACGGATCAGCGTCCAAATCGGCTCGAAATAGCCAGGGCGGGCCAACAGCTTGAATTGGCGCAGGCCATAGCGCCACAGGCCGTCTAGGTGCGGGGCGAAAGCGGCATAGCTGTTGGTCTCGATGGTCTCGCCGCTGTGCAGATCGAACGAGCCGGAGGCGAACTGCTGGATAACCGAGTGGTGGTAACGCAGCTCTACGCGCCACACGTCTTGCTCGGGGTTGTAGTTGTCCGGGTCGCCTTCGTCGAAGCTGTCGCGGCGTCTCCAGACGTTTTCCCAGTAGTCGAGCTTGTCGATGGCTCTGGCCTGTTCGGTTTTGTTGTAGATCCCGAGCTGGACGCCACCAGCTGAGCCGAACAGGTATGACTGCCCTTTGCCGTAGGTGGCAGACTCCAGCGTCCACTGAATTTCCTTGATGCCGGAAATATCACGGGCGGCGCGTGCGCGGCAGTGCATGCGGGCGACCAGATCGGCGGGCGGTTGCCAGCCCTGCAGGTCTAGCGCGAGGTAATCGCGCATTGGTTGCGCTCGACGTTGGTCAGCACGTGGCTGGCGTAGTAATCCAGGCGTTCCTGCAGGCGCTCAGGCGAGAAGGTGTCGATGGCATGGGGTGACACTTCGATTTTCAGATGGGGGCCGATGTTTTCGATTTTGGCGTTGAAGTTCTTCACCAGCAGGATGATGCCCAGGTCAGCATTCTGCAGCTTGTACTGATAGCCGGAATCCTTGCTGACGCGACCCGAGTGCCAACGCTGGCCAGCGAAGTCAACGATGGTGCCGGGCTTGTCGAAGAGGCTCATGATTTCCGGGCGGATCAGCCCGCGATAGAGCTGGCGGACGGTATCGACACTGCAGGCCAGGATTCGGACGTTGGAAAGGTCAGTTATCCGAGCGGTCATGCTGTCGAAAAACAGCCTACCGGTCGGGGTTTTATTGAACTCACGATCAACACGGAGTTGGTCTTTAACTGCCATTTTCTACTGCTCCAAATAGTGCCGAATCGACACGTTTAACCTTGGTTTATCTGACGTGCTACAGGGACGTCAGCGCCCGCGTGGCGGCGCACGCGCGCTCGTGCCTCACGCGCAACCACGCCGCCGCGCATGGCGTTACTTTCCTGTTGAGCCGACTGACAGCCCTTGAGGTAGGCATTCACTGGAAGCGCCCCCTGACGTTCTGGATGCCTGTCACGGATCCAGAGCTGCCTGCGTTGGCTGAAGGTTGCAGGTGGGTGTGCCCTGCGGGTGACTCGAACTGTCCATCGGCAACCAGCTGATCGGACTTCGCCGGGTCGAAGGCCCCTTCATCGACGTAGGCCATGCAGGCTTCGAAGGACACCACGGCACGTGTGCCCTGCTGCGTGTTGCAGCGGCAGCCATAAACGGCGTTGTTGCGCTGGCCAAGCGTGAAGCGCTTGTGATTCCTGGCCAGCAACTCGGCATCGGCGGTGTAGAGACACGAGAGCTTCGGGTAGGTCACCGGGCGGGTCACTTCGTCGTAGATCGGCGCCGAGCTGGGGACGTCAGGGATGCGCGGTACACGACGCTCGAGGTAGTCATCGATCGAGAGGGGCTGAACTGATTGATGGGACGGCGGCTGCGCAACGACCCCGCCAGTTGCAGCGGGCGCATGCGCTTCGACGATGGACTCAGGCTTGGGCGGTGCGATACGCCGCTCATAGAGGCCGTAGCCGAAATAGCCGATGCCCAGGACGCAGATGATCAGCACGAACAGTGCGCGAGGCGGCTTGAACTTCATGTGATGTTCGGAGCCATCAGCCACGGACTGATAAACGCCGAAGTATTTCTTGTCGAGCAGGATGCGGGTGGCCTGGCCTTCGCTGAAGTCGTTCTTCTTCTCGACTTCCATGTTCACGCGCTCGAACTCCCAGCGTTTGACCACCGGGCCTTTGTGACCCCGCACGTAGTGGATATGCGAGTTACACAGCTTGCGGAAGTGGGTGTCGATCAGGCCGGGATTCTGGGTGATGCAGTGCAGCTCATGGCCGCTGTGGCGCATGGTCTCCAGGGCGCTGGCATAGGCCGGGACAGCCGAGCCGGCAGGGCGTACCCGAAAGAACTTCTGCGCTTCGTCGATGACGATCATGGCGTTCTGCGGCAGCTCGTGCCATTTCTGCGGATCGTCGAATTTCTGCCAAACCGCTTCCAGCACTTCGGCATTCGGGGTGAAGCCGCGGATGTTGTGGTAGTAGACCGGGCGGCCTTCTTTCGCGGCTTTGGCGTCTACTTCCTTGATGGTGTTGAGGGTCTTGCCGTTGCCCTGCAGCCCCGTGCGCAGGACGAGCATCAGCCGCCCGCCTTGTTGAGCAGGACAAGGCCGGTGATGGTGCCGGTGATGCGATCCATGCCGGCCAGCATCAGCCGAGCGATGACGGCGGCAATGATGATGTTGATCGCCACATCGACCTTGGCCATGCCGAGGATGGCGGCGACCGGTGGCGGGATCGCCCCGAACAGGCCTTTGATGTAGGAGTCGATGGTCTCGACCAGGCGCCCGATACCGACATAGGCGACATAGGCAAAGCCGAGGGAGGCCAAGGCCCTGAAGACCAGGCCGGAGACGATGGAGCCGAGGAAGGTGGCGAGCAGTGGGAAGAGTAATGGCATATCAAGACCCCTTGATTGCGCGAGCGATGGTGACGGCGAAGAAGATGGAGGCCAGGGCGACAATCAGCGGGCCGATGGCCTGAGCGAAGCGGCACAGCGGTTCCCAACTGAATGCGTAGCTGCGCCCCATGACGGTGAAGGTTTGCGGGGCCGGGCAGGCGTGCGGCAACCAGCGCCCTTTGTTGAGCGCTTCGTTGAACAGGCCGCTGACGGGAATGTCGTTCTCTTTGAGCTGGTACTCAGGGCCACTTAGTGCCGAGTCGATCTGGGCTTTGACTTCCCCGTCGTATCGCCACTGGCACAGTTGTTCTTTCTGCTTGCGCAGGATCGCGCACTGAATGACGTCGCCTTCACAGCGCAGTTCGGCGTTGCAGGGCTCACCGGAGACAGAAGCCCTGGAGGCGTCATCCGCATCAGCGGAGGGTTGCTTGTCATTGCCCTGGCCACTCTTGTCATCGATGCCGGCAATGTGGCTCTTTCCGTCACTGCCGTCCTTGTTGCTGCCACCAAGGCTGCCCGTTTTCCCCTGCCCCTTGCCGTCCTTGCCATCGATACCTGAAAACTGACTCTTGCCATCGCCGTCACTCTGTTTACCGCCGCCAAGACTGCCCATGCCGCTGTCTTTGCCTGCGTCCTTGTCACGCTTGGCATCGATGCCCGCCACACCACTCTTGCCCTGATCGGTCTTGTCCTTGTCGAGACTGGAAGCGTCGCTGCTCGCGTCATCCGGTCTCTCATCGTCAGCATCGGTCGGCCGCGCCCCTTTCAGGCAGTCGGCCCCCAGAAACCTGCCGTCTTTGAAACACTTCGGATCAGAGAAAGCCGAATCCGTTGGATCAAGATCAACCGACGGTGTCGGATCGGGATCAGCGGACGGCGATGACGTGATATCGGTTTGAGGAGGCCGAGTGGCAGAGTCAACAGGCGTCGGGATGGAGGATGCGGTTGAGTCGGTAGGCGACGGGCCAACGCCCGTGGGCGTGTCGCCGGGATTGCAATCACCCCCCGTGTAAACGGCGGTGCCAACGCACCCCCTGACACCTTCATCGTTGTTGGCGCATTGACCCACCCATGTGGCGCGGCAACCGCTTTCGCAAATGTACTCCCCCGGTAAACTCAGCTGGCCCTGAGGGGGATGGGCCAGGAAGATGAAGCTTTTGCCAGTCAATGACTCACAGCGCGATGGCTTTTCAGGGTCTGGAACGCAAGTGCTGGAGTAATAACTGGCGTAACGGCCGTGTTGTGTACGCCGCTCAACATAACCATCGTCGCAACTTACAACGCGCCGAAACAGCTCCACGGAGTGAAGGTAAGAGTCATCATCATCATCGTCAGCGTGATGATAAGAGCAAATAACATGGTCAGACCCAAAGTGATAAGTGGTAGTCCGGGTCGGCACACCTAAATCGATCGGCTCGGAGAAAAACTGGCACAGCCATTCGGGTAACGTTTGCTTCCATTCCAGTTGGTCCAGGCGTACTCGTGCCCCCAGGCTGGCGTCGTGAAAAAGAACAACGAAGTCAGCAGCCAGGCACCAATCAATAGCGGTGAGTGTGAATACAGGCAGGCGCGTGGCATTGGCATGTCAGATACGCCCGAAAAACAAGGCCCAGAACGCCGCAACGGTGATGATCGTTATCAGCATGTTGGCATCCATGGGGCAGCCTCTGTAAAAAAGCCCGATAACGCGAATTACCGGGCCGGTTGGGGCAAATGGCGTTAAAGCGCCTTGCGGATGAACTTGAAGGCTGCAATCGCAATGATCACGCCCAGGACGATGCCCGCCAGCTCGGCGCCATCGGTCTTGGCTGCTTCCAAACCCTTCTTGGCCACTTCGGGCAGTTCTGCGTGGGCAGATTGAACGGCCAGCAGGCCCATGGCAGCGCCTGCGCCGAGCGAACGGCACAGGTTTTTGAGGTGTCGCATAGGTGTCTCTCCTACAGGTTGAGTGCCTTTTTCAGCACGAGAACGCCGAACACGATCGCGAACAGCACCAGGGCGTGCTCCCTGATCTGCGCGTGATCTTCGGCAGTGAGCCCGGATGGGCTGATCTCACTGAGCGCGACGGTCGAGAGGGTGCCGACACATACCGGGGTCTGGCCTGCGCTCTCCCATACGCCGTTGCACACAATGAAATTCATGGCGCCTCCTGTTACTCGGCCAGTCTGGGGTCGCGGATGACCTCAGCCATGTCCAGGCAGTCGGGGCACAGGGTTTGCTGGGGCGCCTGACGCTGATCCACCCTGTGTGGCGAGCAAGGCTGGAGATAGAGCTGGCACATCGGCTGCCCGCAGCAGTCACACAGCACGCGATCGAGGATCAGCACGGCGGCGCCCTCCGGTTAGACCTTGGGCGTGTCCGGCTGGGTGCCGGTAGGCTTGGGCTGTTGTTGGGCGGCGAGCTTGCGAGCCTCGCTGGAGGGGGCAACAGCACCGCGAGCGGGCTTGGCCGGCTCGACGTGCAGGACGATGAACTTGCCCGCGTTCTTGGAGCCCCGGTCGATTTCCACGGTGACGCGGACGGTCTCCAGCACATCGAGGCCTTTGCAGGACGCCCAGACCTCGTCCAGGGAGCCTTCTGCTACCTGCATCGAGAGCAGGGAGACGCCGAGGTCTTTTTCGCCGTCCGGTTCGTCGCCCAGGTACAGCTTCACCAGATCCACGTTGTCGAACTTCACGCGCTCAGCGCTGATGAATGCCAGTTCCATAGTGGTGCGTGCCATGTGTGTTTCCTCGCTTGGTTGCGCGTTAGTGCGCGGGTTTGCCTTTCAGCAGGCCGAGCGCGTCCACACGGGCAAACTTCGCGTTTTTGCCCAGGTGGTTTTCTCGACTTGCCGAGGTTTTCAGTTAGCGCCGCTGGTGCAGCGGGTCAGTTGTTCAACACCAAGGGCTTTGCCCTTGTCATCCCACTCTTGCCGCCGAGGGCTCGGGAGCGCGGGGCGGTGGAGCTGCCCCACACTCACGAGCGGAGGCTATTTAAGGTGGTGGGCGTTCAAGGGTGCGCTGCGCCCGTGCCTCCGTTTGGCCGAACGGTGGAGCGTGTTCGGACAAGCCGGGGGCGCGGCCCTTGACCTGTTCAGCATCGGCGGCGTTGGCCGGATCGCTGGGCGCGCATTGGTGAACGACCTTGGCCATTGCCTGATAGAAGTAGTCGTCTACCGTCTCCAGCAACGAAACTGCTTGCCACGTACCGAACACGCAGCCCACAGCAAAACCGATAAAGCCCCAAGGCGTGGAATGCCAAAGCAGAGCGACCAGATAACGGCCTGCACGGAATGAGACGGTCATTGATGGCCTGCCTCTTCATTATCAAGAGAACCCTCAAGACCCTCTCGGTTGTCCTGAGCTTCAAATTCGATGTCCTCAAGAAAGCCAATGCGTTGCTCAACGGTGAATTGCTTGCTGAGGGCAAGGACTCGAATAGCGCGAATGATTTCTTCCTTGGCTGGGTTGTTCATGCGATCACCCCACCAGTTCGAACGGTTCGCGCAGTGGCACGAAAGGCGTTGGTTTGCCGGTGTCGCTCACAACGTGCCAGTACCGTGGTGGTCGGCTGCCTGGCTTGTGCTTCTCGCAGGTAAAGGCCGGCGAGAGGAAGGTTGCCCGCCCATTTTCCAGCGACCAGCGAGCGGGGCGGCAGTCGGTGCATTGTGTGTATGGGTAAGTACCCCAGTGAGACGACCGACGGGGCGAGACCCAGTTGCGTTTCACGTAGCACACAGAGCAGTCGCAGTTGTCGGCATGCGGTTGGCGGTGATACCGGGTGAGACTCTTCATTGGCCGACACCTCTGGCTTTACCTGGGTGAAGCTGGCTTGCAGGCGGGTGACGATTTCGGCGTTCAGGGAGCGGTTGGCCTGTTCGGCGGCTTGCTCTACTTGGGCGCGGAGGGCTGGCGGCATGCGCAGCTTGAATTGCGGGTCAGTGCGGCTCATGCGGCAGCCCTCACACCACGGACGCGGTAGAAGTCGCGGGCGCGTTCCTGGGTGAGTCCCCAGTGACGACCAGGGCCGGATGGCAGGTCAGCGATGACGCGCTCTATATAGGCAGCGCACTCAGCCTTGTTCGGGTTGGTGTGGACGCGGTGCCAACGGCGTTGCTTGGTGGCTCCGTGGAGGGTGCAGGTCTCGACAATGTAGGAACGGCTCATTGGGTCACCCCCGTAAACAGCACCACGCGGGTTTTGCCAAGCTTTACGCTCTCGACAGCACCGGTTCTGATCCAGTGCGCGATCTGTTCGACGGAAACACCGGCCAGGGCGGCGAAGGCGGCTTGCGTATAGAAGGGAGGATTCATGCCGTCCATTCCTGTTCCAGCAGCCAGGTGCGGAGCAGGGCGCTGTTGACCATGCGGCGCTTGCCTAGCTTTACGGTGGGGAGAACGCCTTTCATTGCCCAGGCACGCGCGGTGCCGTAGGTCAGGCCGTTGCGGTCGGCCCAGGACTCGACAGTCTCAACGTCCTGTTGCGGGCCTATCAGCTTCGAAGGTTCCAGCTCTTCCAGTTCCATGCTCGTTCCGTCACTATTCGTGTCATTAAGTGGCTATCGCGTCGAGGCAATATTTACTCCGAGGCAAAGGTTACTCCCTGATGGTGAGGGAGTAAATAGTGCCTCGATTTAAATTTTATATATGGAAGAAATAAAAGATAGAGCCGTCCTATTGATTCGTATGGCTGGGCCCAAAGCCCTGAGTCTGCTAGGAGAGACGAATCACGAGCGCTGGAAAAATATAAGCAAGGGTGCCATCAGGATGGGTACTGACGAGATTGCTGTGCTAGTGAAAATGTACCCGCAGTATGCCTTGTGGCTGGCAAGTGGAAATATAGCCCCGGAAGTAGGGCAAACGAGCCCTGACTACGACAAAGCAAATTCAAACTTGCCCGATCAAAGCGCGGGATAGCGATTACAGAAAAAGTGGCCAAGCGCTGGTTTAGGCGTGGTAAGTAGATAGGGATATAAGCAATGGCAAGATTTCTCAACACAAGCGCAACAAATTATTTTCTCGAAGAACTGATCAAGAATGCCAAGGAAAGGCTGGTTCTCATAAGCCCCTTTCTAAAGCTAAACGATAGAATAAAAGAGCTTCTCATAGATAAGGATCGATTAAAAATCGACGTGCGCATTGTCTATGGTAAGAGCGAGCTTCAGCCGGAAGAAATACGATGGCTGAATGAGTTGGCTTATGTTCGAACTAGCTTCTGCAAAAACCTGCATGCAAAGTGTTATATGAATGAAGAGCTGTGCATTATTAGCAGTCTGAATTTATATGAATTTAGTCAGGTTAATAATAATGAAATGGGTGTGCTGATCGAACGCGGCTCAGATGCTGAGTTGTATAAAGATGCCTACGAAGAAGCACAGAGGATAATTCGCATCAGTGAAGAAGTGAGGATCAGTCTTGAGCGAGTCAGCAATGACGCTGAGAAGGTGGAGGATGGTTCAGACGAAGACAAAACGACCAAGCTTACTTCTTCGAAGCTGGGGCAGCGATACAAACTCAAGGCAGCAGAGTTTCTAGAGAAAATGGTTGAGTTGGGCTATCTGGAGTTGAATGGTGAAAAGCACCAGCTAACAAAGAAAGGTGTGGAGGCTGGCGGAGAACTAAAGGTAAGCCCTAAGTTTGGGGCGTATTTTCTATGGCCAGAGGATATGAGTATCTGATTTTAGATGCCATGGGGAGGCTTGTATGGAACAAGATCCGGGTGCTTTAGTTGAAATTTTTAACTTAATTAACCTGCCATTTTATAAGCGGGTAGATTTTTGGATTGGAGTCGCTATAGGCAGTATTAGTATCTTTTTTTCCGTGAAAGCCTTTGGTGAGGCTAGACAAGCAAAGCTCGCGGCGTCAGAGGCAGGGAGAACAGTTAAAATACAGACGATCACCATAGAGCTAAGTGAGATAGCGCAGCGGCTGGATAAGCTAGATTATGAGGTTGAGTTCACTGATGCGAGAGATTTGCTAAATGAAGTGTCAAGAAGGATTAGGCGGTTAATTGCGCCGTTTGAGTCTAACAATGATCTTTCTGATGCGTGCTTGAGATTAAAGGCTGCGCTAGATAATGCCAAGTTGTCGCTGGATGAAGTAAGGCCCCAAGGTGAAACTGGGGTGTCTAAGAATATTGTTTATTTTGCGGTTGAGGGGCATCTATCCAATATTAGTAGCCTGGTGGCTGAAATAATGGGGCTGTTCGAGAAGAGAACAATAGATACCGGAGGGGTTTGATATGCAGGCAAAAGACTTAAAAGATTATTTGGAAGATTTGGCTAAGAAAACAGCAGATGGCCAGATAGTATGGGAGAGAGTAAACTCAACTATATATAAATGGGCGCAGTATGTGGGTGATGATAACTACTCCACTACAATACAGAAGGCAAGTGCCCCAATTTCAGTTAATGGTGTAAGAAGGATTGTTCACTCATATTTGTTGCAAATAAACACAAGAGCTAGAGCTGAGCCGGTGGTAACCATCTCGTCGAAGGAGCGGCCGGATTATAAAGATGCTTTAGCATCTGTATTTACAAGCGCAGAAGCTAGTACTGATACGGCTGCAAAGTCAATTCTAAGTAAATTGCTTGGCGGATAAAAAACTAATTAACACCTGAAGGGGGTGTGAGGTATGAAAAATAGACCTTTGCCTTTTGAGCTATGTGGTTAGCCAATTCGGAATATCTTTCATCTCGTGTAGTACACGCCACACATCAATATTGCTGTCTTGCTCGACATAGAAAATAAGGTAGGGGTAGCGCTGGAGCGGCCAAGAGCGTAGGCCGGGCAGGTCTAGTTCATGTGCATAGCGAGCAGAACCGGAGGAGGGGTGGCGGCTGATCTGCTTATAGGCTCGCTCCAGGGCATCAACGAAGCCTAGTGCGGCTTTCCCGGCCTGTTCTTCCAGGTAGTAGGCAATGGCGTTGTCTACGTCCCTATTTGCTAGCTCACGCGGGATGATGGGCTTTTGCTTCATCCTTGAGCGTTCCGCACGCGAGCACGGAGCGATTCGAAGTAGTCAGCATCGGCAGGGGCAGCGGGAGCGGATGCAGCACCGGCAAGCAGCAGGCTGCGAAGGTGTTGGCGGTCTTGATCCTTACGAATCAACTCACGCACGTATTCGCTGCTGGTGCCGTAACCGCGCTGGTTCACTTGCTCATCAACAAAGCTCTTCAGAGCGTCCGGCAGGGAGATGTTCATGGTGCTCATTGGGCGTGCCTCTTGCCAAATTTTGCCAAAGTCTACACCCGTTGGCGTGCTTCATGGAATGATGGTGGCTCACGTGCAGAGGTGTCTATGAGGTGTCCTGTTTGCGGTAACGCGGATCTGGTACGGGAAAAACGAGGTATGCCGTTCATCTACAGGGAGCAGACAACGGTTATCACCGAGGTCGACGCCGATTGGTGCAACGCTTGCGGGGAGGCATTGACTGACCCGGAGCAGAGCGAAAGGGTGATGGCTGCGATGAAGAGTTTTCGGCAGCAGGTCGATGCAGGCTAGGCAGCTCAGGTGTCGAAAAAGTGTCGAAATCATAGAGCCGAATAGCAACGAATCGAGCAGGTGAGGGGGACGCAAAGCCCGTATTGAGCGGGTTTGGCACGGACTGACACGCTACCTAAACGGGTTCGAATCTCTTCTTCACCGCCACTTTCGCAATACCTAAAGCCCTGAAAGCTGAGAAGTTTTCGGGGCTTTTTGCTTTTCAGCTTTCGGCAGGTGTCGAAAAGCGGATTGAAGGTCAAAGCATCCTGCAAATGATCGGGCGACAGGTGCGCATAGCGCATGGTCATTGCCAGCGACGTATGTCCCAGGATTTTCTGTAGCGTCAGGATGTTCCCGCCGCGCATGACGAAGTGACTGGCGAAGGTGTGTCGCAACGCATGAGTGGCCTGGCCGGCCGGGAGCTTGATCGAGGTCTTCTCCAGGATTCTGCTGAAGGTCAGCATGCCGTTGGTGAACAGGCCGTGTCGCTTGAAGTAGACGTGCAGGGCTTTCTCTAACGCTTTATCAATTCGTAGAGGCCCTCGAATGGGCTGTCCATGTGTTGGGCGCTATCGCCCGGAGGCCGGCGCTGCTGAGGCCGACACTCGGGGAGGCAGGGCGGTTACCTGGCGCAGTTGCACTCTGCTGCGATGAGTTGCAGATCGTGCATGTACCGGGTAGTGGCCTTTTCGATGATGGGCTGGTTCAGTTGCTCAAAGTGCTGGTTGAACTTCTCCAGGGCATCGCGGCCAACCTGGATTTCCTTCTGGGCGAGGGGTGAGGCATAGAAGGCGATGAGCTGGTCGAGTTCCGCTTCGGTGAAGCCTGGCCCGTAATGTTGCGCCCAAACGGTGACCATGTCGTCGGCTGTCCAGGGCGTCACGGTGCTGTCGATGAAGGTGTCGCTGGCAGCCTTGAAACGTTGCTTGAACACTTCATCGGGTGCCAGTCTGGCAGTCATCTGACCCATGATCTGCTGGGCGACCTGTCTGTTGTATTCCCTGCTGCGTTCCAGTTGCTGGGCCCAGGTGTCTACCAGGCCCTGAGCACGCAGCAGCTCGGCGATTTTTTCGGTCTTGGTATCGGCGAGCGCCTGAGCGGCGACGAAGAGGGAGAGAGCGGCAACGAGATGGCGCATGAATGACCTTCCTTGGTGGGCAGTGGGTTTGTCTGCGAGTGATGGATGGTAGCCGCAAGCCATGCCGGTAACCAGCCTCGATCCGCACGCGGGACCAGATCATCGCACCATGGGCAGCACAGTCCGGTTGAGGTCGCTCTCTTTCTGGCGCCATGGTGCGGGCGATGGGGGCGTTTCGCTGTTCGGCCATTGCTGATGACCATGGTCGCTATCGAGAGCGCTGATTTCTGTCTGGCGAGCGGGCGGCCTAATGTTGACACCCTCAGAGATCGAGTTGGATTGGAGGACGTCATGTCCGGTATCGATGTGGTTTCCCTGGTCGGCAGTGCCGTGCCCGCCGAGTTGAGAGCCGATGGCCACATGGCCTGCTGGCTGTTGATGGTCGATGGTCAGCCCAAGGCCGGCCCGTTTGCGTCACGCGAGGCGGCGCTGGCTTGCCAGGCCGTCTGGCTGCTCAGCAGCGCCATTCGCCGCGAAGGCGACTCGCTGCTGGCCTGATTCACCGTTTAACCCCGCGCTCGCTCCAGCGTTCCTCCTGGCCCGCCTCTGGCGGGCTTTTTCTTGCCTGGAGAGTAGAATGGCGATCATTTTTCAGGGGACGCAGCGTGGCCAGGTGGGACATCTTCTGTAGCGTGGTGGACAACTACGGTGACATCGGCGTGACCTGGCGGCTTGCCCGGCAACTGGTGGCCGAGCAGGGGCATGCGCTGCGCCTGTGGGTCGACGACCTCGCGGCTTTCGTGCGCCTTTGTCCCGAGGCCAGCAGCGACGCCGAGTGCCAGCACTGGCACGGTGTCGAGGTGCGCCAGTGGGCGGAGCCGTTTCCCACGGTGGAGCCGGCCGAGGTGGTGATCGAGGCCTTTGCCTGCCAGTTGCCGCCCTCCTATATCGCGGCGATGGCTGCCAGCGGCATCCGGCGTCTGTGGCTGAACCTGGAGTACCTCAGCGCCGAGGATTGGGTCGTCGGCTGCCACGGTCTGCCGTCGCCTCAGCCCGGTGGGTTGCAGAAGTTCTTCTTCTTTCCCGGATTCGTCGAGGGCACGGGCGGGCTGCTGCGCGAGGCCGACCTGCTGGCGCGGCGGCGTGTCTTTCAGGCCGATGCGCAGGCACAGCAGGCTTTCTTGCAGTCGCTCGGCGTGATGAGGGACGCCGGCGCACGGCTGATTTCGCTGTTCGCTTACGAGAATGCGGGGCTGGCGGGCTGGCTGGATACGCTGGCAGCCGACCCGCAGCCGACTCAGTTGCTGGTGCCGCAGGGCAGGATTCTTGCTGATCTGCACGCCTGGCTTGGTGTTGCGCAACTGGAGCCGGGTGATCGGCACCGGTGCGGCAATCTGCTGATCCATGTGCTGCCTTTCGTCGCCCAGGACGACTACGACCGCCTGCTGTGGTGTTGCGATCTCAATGCGGTGCGCGGTGAGGATTCCTTCATTCGGGCGCAATGGGCGGGGCGGCCGCTGCTCTGGCATATCTACCCGCAGGAGGAAGGGGCGCACTGGGACAAGCTGGAGGCTTTCCTGGCGCTCTACCTGGCCGAGGTAGCGCCCGAAGTGGCGACCGCGCTGGCCGGCCTCTGGCGGGCGTGGAATGCCGGGGAGGGGATGCAGCAGCCCTGGTCTGCACTGGTTTCGGCCTGGCCGGCGTCGCAGCAACAGGCCGATCGATGGTGTGAGCAGCAGGCTGCTCGGGCGGATCTTGCCACGGCGCTGGAACAGTTTTACCGAAATTGGCTATCATACGCGGCCTAGATTTCTGTACCTCCCGCATATTTCGGATATCCGCATGAAAACTGCACAAGAAATGAGAGTCAACAGCGTGGCCCTGATCGATGGCCAGCCGTGGCTGATCCAGAAGGCCGAGTTCACCAAGTCCGGCCGTAACAGCGCCATCGTCAAGATGAAGCTGAAGAATCTGCTCAACGGCTCCAAGACCGAGACCGTCTACAAGGCCGACGACAAGATGGAGCCGGTGATTCTCGAGCGCAAGGAAGTGAACCTGTCCTACATCAGCGGTGAGGACTACGTATTCATGGATCCGGAGTACAACTCTTACGAGCTGCGTGCCGAAGACCTGGAAAGCGTCCTGCCGTTCATCGAAGAAGGCATGGCCGACGTCTGCGAAGCCGTGTTCTTCGAGGGCAAGGTGATCTCCGTCGACCTGCCGACCACCATCGTGCGTCAGGTCGTCTACACCGAGAATGCTGCCCGTGGCGACACTTCCGGCAAGGTGATGAAGCCTGCCAAGCTGCGCAACGGCACCGAGATCAAGGTCGCCGAGTTCGTCGACATCGACGACTGGATCGAGATCGACACCCGTGACGGTTCCTACAAGGGCCGTACCCAGGCGCCGCAAGCCTGAGTATGAGCGTCACCAGAAACCCGGCCTGAGTGCCGGGTTTTTTGTGCCTGGCTAAAAGGGGCAGGGGGGATGCCGTACAGCGGAAAGGCTCGCGGCTGAAGCCGCTCCTACGGGGTTGCGGGGCGCTGTGCGCACTCCGCCACGATAAGGACTCGCGGCTTGCGGTCATGGCTGGGCAGTCAGGCTTGCCTGTAGCGCCTGATCCCAGGGTGGGGGAAACCGAAGCGCTGCTTGAGGAAGCTCAGCAGTAGGCGTGTGCGCGGACTGGCTTCGCGTTCCAGGCGCAGGGCGTAGATACTCACCGGCTCGGCAGCCGGCAGGCCATGTTCGCAGAACAACGGAATCAGCTCGCCACGTTGCAGGTGCTCGCTGCTCATCCAGGTGGGCAAGTGGGCCACGCCCAGGCCGGCGAGGGCGCTGAACAGAAGGGTCTCTGCGTTGTTGCTGGTCTGGCGCAGGCGCTTGGGCTTGCACAACTGCAGCTTGCCATCGACCTCGAAGCGCCAGGCGTAGGGCGGTGCCAGGCTGTCCCAGTCGAGCCCGTCGTGCTGCTCCAGTTCCAGCGGGCTACGTGGAATGCCGCGCCGGCGCAGATAGTCGGGGCTGGCGCAGACGATGCGAGTCATCGATGCCAGTGGCGTGGCGACCAGTCGGCTGTCGGGCAGCGGGCCGATGCGCACGACGATGTCCACTTCGCCCAGGTGCTCACCGTGCAGGTCGATGAAACTGTCGATCAGGCGCAGTTGCACGTCCAGGCCGGGGTTGGCGCGGAGGAATTCGGCGATGGCCGGAGCCAGGTGACGTCGACCGAAGGGCGAGGGGGCGTCGATGCGGATCAGACCCTCCGGTGCGCTGCTCAGCGAGACCGCTTCGGCACGCGCCAGGTGCAGTTCGGCGAGGATGCGCCGAGCGCGCTCCGCGAATGCCAGGCCGGCCGGAGTCACGCGCACCGCATGGGTGTTGCGGCTGAACAGGCTGCTGCCCAGGGCACGCTCCAGCGCGTCGATGCGCCGGGCCACCGCCGATGGCGTGAGCGGGTGGCGCCGGGCGGCAGCAGAGAAGCTGCCGGTTTCCAGTACATCGAGAAAGAGTTCCAGCTGGTCGGTCAGAGCATCGGGATTCATGGCGGCATGCTTGTGCGTAATAGGCAAAGCCATTTTGCGTTGCTATGCGTTTCCGCGCTAGCCGTCACTGATTACCATGCGCGCACTGCCTGGAGGTGCCATGAATCTGCTCGATCTGTTGCTGAATCTGTTGCTCGGTCTGAGCCTGGGAACCCTGGGTGGGTTGTTCGGGATCGGCGGCGGGCTGATCGCCATTCCGGTGCTGGGGGTGCTGTTCGGCCTGGATCAGCAACTGGCGCAGGGCACGGCTCTGGTCATGGTGGTGCCCAACGTGATGCTGGCACTGTGGCGTTACCACCAGCGCAATCGCATCGACCCCCGGCATGCCCTGCTGCTCGGCGTTACCAGCTTCTTCTGTGCCTGGCTGGCGTCGCTGTACGCAGTGGAGCTGGACTCGCGCACCATGCGCTGGGCCTTCGTCGTTTTCCTGCTGGCCCTGGCGGCCTACAACCTGGTGCGCATGCTGATGACCCAGGTGCCGGCCAGCGGCATGCTGCGTCATCACTGGGGCTGGCTGGGTGCGCTGGGCGGGGTGTCCGGCGCCATGGGCGGTCTGTTCGGCGTAGGCGGTGCGGTGGTGGCGACTCCGGTGCTGACCAGCGTCTTCGGCACCACCCAGGTCGTGGCGCAGGGGCTTTCGCTGTCGCTGGCGCTGCCCAGCACCGGGGTGACGTTGTATACCTACGCGCTGCACGACCACGTCAACTGGTGGATGGGCGTGCCGCTGGCTGTTGGCGGTCTGCTCAGCATAAGTTGGGGCGTGCGCCTGGCGCATACGCTGCCGGAACGCCTGCTGCGCAGCCTGTTCTGCGGCTTTCTGCTGGTCTGCGCGCTGATGCTGGGGCTGGAGTCCGGCGGCCTATAGACGAAAGCCTTCGACGATGTGATCGGCCAGGCACTCGGTCACGGGGGACTGGCTGCTTTCGTTGCGCAGCAGCACGATACTGGTCAGCGGCAGCAGGGGCAGTCCTTCGGCCTCGCCGAGAATGCGCAGATCCGGGGTGATCAGACTCTGTAGTTGCGCAGTGACGGCCAGGCCGGCACGTACCACGGCGAAGATTGCCGACAGGCTGGGGCTGGTGTAGGCGATGCGGTAGGGGCGTCCCATCGCGTCCAGCGCGTTGCAGGCCCATTCGCGGCAGAAGCAGTCGGCGTTGAACATGGCCAGCGGCATGGGGTTCTGTTCATGCGGGCAGAAACCTTGCGCGACTGCCCAGGCGAAGCGTTCCTGGCGCAACAGTTGGCCGATCTCCTTGCCGGGTTGTCGGGTGACGATGGTCAGATCCAGATCCTGGCGCAGCAGCAACTGCCCGGAGGGTTCGCAGTGCACCTCCACCTGAACCAGCGGATAGGCTTGGGCGAAGCGCGAGAGAATCTCCGGCAGAAAACGCATGACGTAGTCATCCGGTGTGCCGATGCGCACCGCGCCGACCATGTGCGGCTCGCGCAGGGTATTGAGCACTTCGCCGTGCAGCTTGAGAATGCGCCGCGCATAGCCCAGCAGCACCTGGCCCTCGGGCGTCAGTCGAACCTGACGGCCATCGCGCTCGAACAGCGCGCGCTGCACCACGTCTTCCTCCAGCCGCTTCATCTGCATGCTCACGGCTGACTGGGTGCGATTGACCGTCTCCGCGGCGCGGGTGAAACCGCCGGTGTCGGCGATGGCAACGAAGCTGCGCAGCAGTTCGGTATCAATACTGGGGTGGAAAGCCATTCATCAATCCTCGAGATGGGTTCCATAAGAAACATTCGTTGGATTGATCTTAATCGCGACCCGACACTGACGCCAACCCCACGAGGAGGGCATCGAGATGAAAGGTCAGAAAGGTTATGTGGTGGCTCAGGCCATCCACTTCGAACGTCTGCCGTCACTGGCCAGTGTGTGGCGTATGCTGCGGCGCTGGCGTCAACTGGCACGCGAGCGCGGGCAACTGGCGCGACTGGATGGCGCGGCATTGAAGGATCTGGGGCTGTCCCGGGTCGATGCGTTGCAGGAGGCCGAACGGCCGTTCTGGGATGATCCGCTGAGAAAGTGAATGACAAATGACAGGAGTTGTTGAATGACCGCGGTACGCAAGGGCGCCGATTTTTTCCTGTTCCAGTTGATGATGCTGCTGTGCGCCATCTGGGGCAGCCAGCAGGTAGCGATCAAGCTGGCGGCGGATGATATCGCACCGATGCTGCAGGTAGCCTTGCGTTCCGGCATCGCTGCGCTGCTGGTAGGCCTGCTGCTGCTGTGGCAGCGCGGCTGGCGCGAATGGCTGGGGGGCACCTGGCTGGCCGGGATGCTGGCGGGCGTGCTGTTCGCGCTGGAGTTCTTCTTCATCGCCCTGGGCCTGCGTTACACCACGGCGTCGCATATGGCGGTGTTCCTCTATACGGCGCCGATCTTCTCGGCGCTGGGCCTGCACCTGCTGCTACCCAGCGAGCGCCTGCGGCGCCTGCAATGGCTGGGTATCGCCTTGTGCTTCGGTGGTGTGGTCATGGCCTTCGGCGTTGGCGGCAACTGGGCCGATATCGATGCCGGCATGCTGCTCGGCGATGCGCTGGGGTTGTGCGCCGGCATGGCCTGGGGCGCCACCACTGTGGTAGTGCGCGGCTCGCGCCTGTCCGAGGCGCCGGCCGGGTTGACGCTGTTCTATCAGTTGGCGGTGGCCTTCGCACTGCTGCTGGCCTATGCGCTGGTGGTGGTCGATCTTTCCCAGTTGCGCTGGACCCCGGTAGCCATCGGCAGCATCCTGCTGCAGGGTGTGGTGGTGTCGTTCTTCACCTACCTGGCGTGGTTCTGGCTGCTGCGCCGCTACCTGGCCTCGAACATGGCGGTGTTCTCCTTCATGACCCCGCTGTTTGGTGTGAGCTTCGGCGTGCTGGTGCTGGACGAGCCGCTGACCCTGAATTTCATCATCGGTGCGGTGCTGGTGCTGTCGGGTATTACCCTGGTCAGCAGCGAAGCCTGGTTGCGTCGACGTCTGGCCGGCTGGCGCGGCGTGCCGCAGCAACCCTGACGCAAGGAGACTGGAGTTTGTCCGCATATCACTTGGCCCAACTGAACATCGCCTGGATGAAGGCACCGCTGGACTCGGTGGAGATGGTCGACTTCGTCGCCAATCTGGAACGCATCAATGCGCTGGCCGAAGGTTCGCCCGGCTATCTCTGGCGTTTGCAGGACGAAGCGGGCGATGCCACGGCGATTCGTCCGTTCGGTGACGAGGTGCTGGTCAACATGTCGGTCTGGCAGGACGTGCAGTCGCTCAGCGACTATGTCTACAAGTCGGCGCACACGGAGATGCTCAAGCGCCGCCGCGAATGGTTCGAGCGCGTCGAGCAGGCGCACCAGGTGCTGTGGTGGGTGCCTGCCGGGCACCGTCCGGGGGTGGTCGAGGCGGCCGAGCGCCTGGCCCACCTGCGTGAGCATGGCGCCACTGCGCAGGCCTTTACCTTCCGTCATGCGTTCGCGGCGCCAGCCTGATAGGCTGGCCCGCCATGACACTCTCCCTTTCTCTCGTCGAAGCGCGCCGTCTGGCCCTGGTAGCCCAGGGCTTCGGGCGTACACCGCGCGGCTCGATCGCCCACAAGCAATTGCAGGCACAGATCGAACGCCTTGGCGTGCTGCAGATCGACTCGGTCAACGCACTGGTGCGTTCACACTATCTGCCGGCATTTTCCCGTCTGGGTCATTACCAGGCCGAACACCTCGATGAACTGGCCTGGGGCCGCGCGCGGCGTCGGCGCCTGTTCGAGTACTGGGGGCACGAGGCGTCGCTATTGCCGCTCGAGCTTTACCCGCTGCTGCGTTGGCGCATGTGTCGAGCCGCGGATGGGCAGGGTATCTACCGCCAACTGGCGAAGTTCGGTGTGGAGCGACGCGATGTGATCGGCGGTGTGCTGCAAACCGTGCGCGAGCGTGGTGCGTTGGGTGCCGGCAGTCTTTCCACGCGCACCGGGAAAGCCGATCCCTGGTGGGACTGGAGCGCCGAGAAGACGGCGCTGGAGTGGCTGTTCGCGGCCGGCGAGGTGACGGTTGCCGGGCGGCGTGGCTTCGAGCGCCTGTACGACCTGCCGGAGCGGGTCATTCCCGCTGATTATCTGAATCACGCCGATCTCGAGGAAGACGAAGCGCAGCGCCGTCTGTTGCTGCGTTCGGCCGATGCGCTGGGTGTGGCGACCGAGAAGGATCTACGCGATTACTATCGTCTGGATGCCTCCGACAGCAAGCTTCGTATCGCCGAACTGGTGGAGTCGGGCGAGCTGTTGCCCGTTGCGGTGCAGGGCTGGCGGCAGTTGGCCTATTGCCGTGGTGAGGCGCACATACCTCGGCGCGTGCGCCACAGCGCGCTGCTGTCGCCTTTCGACTCCTTGATCTGGGAGCGCGAGCGCACCGAGCGATTGTTCGGTTTCCGCTATCGACTGGAGATCTACACCCCACAGGCCAGGCGCGTGTACGGTTACTACGTGCTGCCATTCCTGCATCACGAGCGTCTGCTGGCGCGGGTGGATTTGCGCAGCGAGCGGGCGGCCGGTCGCCTGGCAGTGCATGCCGTGCATCTGGAGGAGGCGGTGCTGAGCGAGGAGGCGCGCCTGGCGCTGGGGGATTCGCTGCGCGCGCTGGCGCAGTGGCTGGGTCTGGATGAGGTGTGGTTGGCGCCGAGTATCAGTCAGCGTGGACTGCTCGGCTAACCGCCGTTATCCAACAGAAATTTCAGCTCATCCACGCGCTGGATGTTCAGCTCCATCGGGCAGGTGTAGTACATCGGCGAGCCGACATGCTTGCCTTGCAGGTCGCAATGGCCGTTGCGGTAGACCAGCCAGGCCTTCTGCGCCGTTTCCAGTTGCTCGGCGTCTTGCGGCGTGCTTGCCTGCAACTTGAGAAACAGCTGCTGGTAGACGCGGTTCATCTCTTTCTTCACCGCTTCCGATACGCCTTCGGCGCAGCCGGCAACGCTGGCGTTGTTGATCATCCCACTGGCGTCCAGGCACGCCTGGTATTGCTGGTCGTAGTCGGCCAGGGCGTTGAGCGGCAGGATCAGCAATAGCGGTATCAGGTTCTTACGCAGGGCTGGCATGGCAGTTTTCCAGGAAAGCAGGGGCCGCTGGGCAGCCCCTGAGCGTCGTGCCTACTTGGCGGCCAGGCGGGTGCGCATGTTGTTGGCGCGCTCGCTGGAGCCCGGGTGCGAGGAGAACATGCTGCTGTCGCCGCCGCCCAGCTTGGCCAGCTTCTCGAAGGCGGTGACCAGGCCTTCACGCGGGATGTTGCGCTGGGTCAGCAGGTCGAAGGAGAAGTTGTCGGCTGCGGTTTCCTGGCTTTGCGAGAACTGCGCATTGACCAGTTGCTCACCCAGCTCGCCGAGTTGCGAGGTGGACAGGGCGGCGACGGTGCCGTTGCCCGAACCGGCTGCCGCGTTGCGTGCGGCGGCGGTGGCGTAGGCGGTCTGCATGGCTTTCTTGGTATGGCCGAGGGCGACGTGGCCGATCTCGTGGCCGAGCACGCCTTCCACTTCGTTATCGCTCATCAGGTCCATCAGGCCGCTGTAGACGCGAACGCAGCCGTTGGCCATGGCCCAGGCATTGACGTCGTCGGCCAGGTACACCTTGTAGGTGATCGGGGTGCCGTTGATCTGGTGGCCGAGGCTGCTGGCGATCTTGTCCAGACGCTTGCTGTAGGGGCTGGTCGGGCCGGCGATATCGGCCGAGGCGTCCATTTCGGCGCAGGCCTGGTCGGACATGCCTTTCACCTCGGCGTCGCTCAGGGTGGCGGCCTGCACGGCCATCAGGCCCGATTGCAGCATGGCGTCAGGAGACATGTTCTGGCAGCCGGTCAGCAGTACGGCGCCGGACAGGGCGAAAGCGGAAAGAGAGGTGCGCAGTTGCATGGATCATCGTCCTTGGTGGAAGGGTATTGGCCGCGAGTCCTTTCCGGCTGGGTAGCGTCTTCGGCACCAGACGGCGCTCGCGATGGGCCGGCATTATGCCGGATAACGTACATGGGAAGTGCGAGCCGGTTCGCGCCCTGGCCAGGGCGCGAGTCGTCAGCGGCGTACCTGCTTCAGCGTCTCGGCGATCATGAACGCCAGCTCCAGGGACTGGTCGGCATTCATGCGCGGGTCGCAGTGCGTGTGGTAACGGTCGGACAGGCCGTCCTCGGTGATCGGGCGTGAGCCACCGATGCACTCGGTGACGTTCTGCCCGGTCATCTCGATGTGGATGCCGCCGGCGTAGGTGCCTTCGGCCTGGTGCACGGCGAAGAACTGGCGAACTTCGCCGAGAATCTGCGCGAAATCGCGGGTCTTGTAGCCACTGCTGGCCTTGATGGTGTTGCCGTGCATCGGGTCGGAGCTCCACAGCACCAGGCGCCCCTCGCTCTTCACCTTGCGCAGCAGGCGCGGGAAGTGCGCCTCGACCTTGTCCGCGCCCATGCGCACGATCAGGTTCAGCCGGCCCGGATCGTTGTCCGGGTTGAGCGTGTCGATCAGGCGGATCAGCTCGTCCGGATCCATGCTCGGGCCGACCTTCACGCCGATGGGGTTCTCGATGCCACGCATGAATTCGACGTGGGCACCGTCCAGCTGGCGGGTACGGTCGCCGATCCACAGCATGTGCGCGGAGCAGTCGTACCAGCGGCCGGTGAGGCTGTCGCGGCGGACGAAGGCTTCCTCATAGTTCAGTAGCAGCGCTTCATGGGCGGTGAAGAAGCTGGTTTCGCGCAGTTGCGGCGCGCTGTCCATGCCCACGGCACGCATGAAGGCCAGGGTTTCGTCGATACGCCCGGCGAGCTGATGGTACTTCTCGGCCAGCGCCGAGTTGGCGATGAAATCGAGATTCCACTGGTGCACCTGATGCAGGTCGGCAAAGCCGCCCTGGGCGAAGGCGCGCAGCAGGTTGAGGCTGGCGGTGGCCTGGTGGTAGGCCTGCAGCAGACGCTCGGGGTCGGGCACGCGACTGGCGGTATCGAAGCCGATGCCGTTGACGATGTCGCCACGGTAGGCGGGCAGGGTGAGGCCATCGATGGTTTCGCTGCCGGACGAGCGCGGTTTGGCGAACTGGCCGGCCATACGCCCGACCTTCACCACCGGACAGCCGGCGGCGAAGGTCATGACGATCGCCATCTGCAGCAGCACCTTGAAGGTGTCGCGAATCTTCGCGGCGGAAAACTCGGCGAAGCTCTCGGCGCAGTCGCCGCCCTGCAGCAGGAAGGCGCGGCCCTGGGTGACCTCGGCGAACTGGCGGCGCAGTTCGCGCGCCTCGCCGGCGAACACCAGCGGCGGATAGCCGGCCAGGGTCTGTTCGACGCGGGTGAGGTGGGCGGCATCGGGGTATTCAGGCTGCTGCTGGATGGGCTTGGCCCTCCAGCTTTCGGGACTCCAGGCGTGCGACATGCTGCGTCTCTAGCGGTTGATCAGGCGAAGGCGCATGTTAACCGATAAGGCCCTGGCGTGGTCGGGCGCAGCACGTGGACGGATTTCGCGACAGCGGGCCTCACGCCAGCCTCCAGGGCGCCAGCAGCAGGAAACCGGTGACCAGCAGCAGGAGGTAGATGGCGATACGAAAGTGGCGCTCGTCGATGCGCCGGTGCAGGCGTTCGCCCAGCCATACGCCGAGCAGCAGGAGCGGCGCGTAGGTCAGCACCTGCGGCAGCGCCGGCAGCAGGCGGCCGTCGAACAGGAAGGCGAGGGTGAGCAGGCTGTTGAGGGTGAACCAGACACTGATCAGGGTGGCGCGCAAGCGGGCTTTGTCCAGCTCTGTGCCGGCCAGGCCGTAGACCAGCAGTGGCCCACCCGAGGCGAACAGGCCGTGGCTGATGCCGGCGCCCAGGATGATGACGCGGGTCAGCCAGGCCGGGCGCCGAGTGCTCGGGATCGCTCGGCGCAGACGCCACAGCTCGCGGCTGGCGAACCAGATGATCAGTGCGCCGAAGCCGAGCTTCAGTGACGGGGTATCCAGATACGGCAGCAGCCCATAGCCGAGCAGCGTGCCGACGACCATGCCCGGCAGCAGGGCGCCCAGCAGCAGGCGAGTCTCGATCAGGCGCCAGTGGCGCCTGACCAGATACCCGGTCATGCCAACGTTCAGTGGCACCAGGATCGGTAGCAACTGGTCGATGGGCAGCAGCAGTGCGCCGAGCGACAGGGCGATGACCACGCTGCCGAAGCCGGTGATGGCCTCCAGGGTGTAGGCCAGCAGGATGAAACTGCCCAACGCATAGGACGCCAGGGCCGTCACGTCATCTCCCCGGCAAAGCGCTGGCTCATCTTGCGGTAGTACAGCGCCGGTGCCAGGCGCCAGAGCAGGCTCGCCAGCCAACTGCCACGATCCGGAAACAGGCGCTCGCGGCGCTTGTGCATGGCATCGAGAATCAGCCCGGCCATCCAGTCGGCGCCGCGAATTCTGCCGATGGTCGAGCGGGCATGGTCGGCGGGTCTGCCGTCGCCACCCAGGGCGTTGCGGTCGATGGGGGTATCGAGAAAGCTCGGATAGACCATCAGCAGCCCGATGCCGTGCCCCGCGATTTCCGCGCGCAGCACTTCGAAGGCCTGGCCCAGGGCGCTTTTCGCCGCGCAGTAACCCGCACGTCCGAGCAGCGGCATCCAGCCGGCCATGGAGCCGATGGCGACGACCTGGCCGCGACTTTCACGCAGCAGCGGCAGGGCCGTCAGGGTCAGCTCCAGCGGGGCGTGATAGTCCACCGCCATGACCTTGCGAAATACCACCGGATCGGTGCGCAGCGTGGGTGAGCGATGAGTGATGCCGGCGTTGTTGATCAGCACATCCAGCCGGCCGAAGCGCTCCTTGCAGGTGTCCACCAGGCGCTGGTGCAGCGCGGGTTCGGTGATGTCGCCGGCCAGGCCCTGCACCCGTTCGGCACCCAGCTCCTCGACGCGCAGGGCGAGGTTGCTTGCATCGATATCGGTGAGCAGCAGGGCGTCGCCACGGGCGTGACAGGCGCGCGCCAGTTGCCAGCCGAGGCCGCTGGCGGCACCGGTGATCAGGGTGACGCGCATCAGGAATCTCCCAGTGGTGCAGCGGTTGCCGACGGGCGTTCAGGCGCGGGCGGGCGGCGTGACCAGAACCAGGCGAGGCCGAGGCCCGATACCAGGTGCCAGCAGCCCCAGAACGCGGCGATCAGCAGCATGCCGCCGGCCTGGGGGAAGAAGGTGAAGATGATCACCAGGCCCAGTGCCGAGTTCTGGATGCCGGTTTCCAGCGTCACCGCACGCTGATCCGCTTCGTTCAGGCCGGCCAGGCGCGCACTGGCGTAACCGATCAGCAGCGCCAGCAGGTTGTGCCCGACCACCAGCCAGAAGAACAGATGGAAATGGCTGACGAACTGATCCAGGTTGCGGCTGAAGGCCAGGCCGACGAAGCCCAGCATCACGCTCAGGCTGAACAGGCGCAGCGGTTTTTCCACGCGCAGGGCCAGCGTCGGCAGGCGCCTGCCGATGGCCATGCCGGCGGCCAGTGGCATACCGAGCACCAGCACCACCAGGAGCAGCATGCCCAGTGGGTCGATGTCGATTTCGGTCAGCAGCGGTCGGGTGAGAGGATTCAGCCAGGCATACAGGGCGAAATTCAGCGGTGTCAGCACACTGGCGACGAGGCTGGATACCGCAGTCATGCTGACCGAAACGGCGACGTTGCCGCGTGCCATCCAGGTCATGATGTTGGAGAAGCTGCCGCCGGGGCAGGCGGCTACCAATATCATGCCCAGCGCCAGTTCCGGCGGGATGCGCAGCAGCCAGCAGGCCAGGCAGGTCAGTGCCGGCAGCAGCAGGAACTGCGCCACCAGACCGATGACCGGTGCCTTGGGCGAACGGATGATGCGCCGGAAGTCCTCGGCGCGCAGATCCAGGGAGACGCCGAACATCATCAGGGCGACGATGAGGTTGATCAGTACCAGGCTGCTGGGATCGAACGCGATCTTGACCGGCTCCATGCTCAGGCTCCCTGGGTGGCTGGTACATCGGTCTCTGCCAGTTCGCGGCGCAGCGCCGCTGCATGGCTGGCGATACGCTGACGATAGCTGTCCTTGTGCACGTAGTAGGCCATGCGCTCCAGTTGCAGATAGCGATAGCCACCGTCCAGGCGTTGTCCGGCCTGTTCGCGGATGGTCTGACGCAGCGCCAGGGCTGCCGGGCTGGCCGCCTGCAACTGGCGGATGTACAGCGCCACCAGTTCGGCCTGCTCGTTGCGCCCCTGCCAGCCCAGGCCGGATGCCTCGACCATGCCGAGCACGAACAGGTCGTCGTGTTCGGGATGAAAGACGTTGAGATACAGCCGGGGGGCGCCGACCCCTTCCGGCCAGTTCAGCTCGCTGCGGGCGATGAAGGGGTAGTCGAGCTTGTAGCCGGTGGCCATCAGGATCAGGTCGTAGTCGGCCTGTTCGCCATTGGCGAAGGTCACGCGGTGGCCGCTGACCGCCGTGATATCACCACGCGTACGGATGTCCCCATGGCCGATATGGTGCAGCACCAGCGAGTTCATCACCGGGTGTGATTCATACAGGCGGTAATCCGGGTCGGGCAGGCCATATTGCGAGGGTTTGCCGACCAGGGCCCGTATCAGCAGACCGTCGAGCAGTTGCTTGATTCGCCTGGGAAGCCTGATCGCACCGCCAAAGGTGTCGGTGGGCTTGCCGAGGATGAACTTGGGCAGGAAGTAGTAGCCACGGCGCACCGACAGATCGACCGAGGCGGCGCGGTGCACGGCGTCGACCGCGATGTCGCAGGCCGAGTTGCCGCAGCCCAACACCAATACGCGCTTGCCGGCGAAGATGTCGGCGCTCTTGTAGGCGCTCGAATGCAGCAGCTCGCCGCTGAAGTCACCGGGCAGGCGCGGCCGGTTGGGCGTGTGCAGCGTGCCGTTGGCGATCAGCACACCCTCGAAATGCCATTCGCGCTGCTCGCCGTTGCGCTCGCTGATCAGCTTCCAGCCTCGGTTCTGGCGTTGCAGGTGCACCACGCGGGTATCGAACTGATAGTGATCGTAGAGGCGAAACTGCCGGGCATAGTCGCGGAAGTAGCGGCGCATCTCGCTGTGGTGGGGGTAGGGCGCCACCTCGGCACGCATGGGGAATTCGCTGAACTCGGTGGTGCCCTTTGAGGAAATCAGGTGCGCCGAGTGGTACATGGTGCTGTGCGGATTATCGATGTCCCACAGACCGCCGACGTCGCCATGCAGCTCGAAGCCGACGAAGTCGATGCCATGTTTCTTCAGTTGTCGGGCTGTGCACAGGCCCATCGGGCCGGCACCAATGATGGCGTACATGGCGAACCTCGTTATTGTTATGAGTGAGCAGCGCAAGTGCGAGAATTATCGCGTGACCAGGGGCGCCTGCTTCAATGACAATCGGCGCCTTTAGCCCGCCGCTTGTGGTGCGGGATGTCACTGTTGGAGAGGGAGCGATGCCAGGGTTGCCGCCGGACGATGAGATGCAGAAGCTGGACGAGGAACTGCTGGCCGAGGTGCGCGATGCCTTCGGGGTGATCCGCGTGGTGCAGATCGGTGGCTACCGCTTTCTGGAGTTCGGCGAAGCCATCGAACAGAGCTGCGTGTTCATGAGTGACCCGAGCTGGCTCGAGTACGACTATACCCGCGCCATGCTGCTTGGCGCGCTGTGTCACGATGCACCGGAAACCGCTCTGTTCCTGGGGCTGGGCGCCGGCAATCTGACCCAGGCCTGCCTGAAGTTCCTGCCGCTGGAAGATGTCGAGGCCATCGAGTTGCGACCAGATGTGCCGCGCCTGGCCATGGAGTTCCTCGGCCTGGACGACGATCCGAGGCTGACCATTCGCATTGGTGATGCCGTCGAGTTGCTCGACAGTGCGGAAACCGCCGACCTGATCTTCCTCGACCTCTACACCGACCAGGGGCCTGGCGCCGGGCACCTGGCCTGGCGCTTCCTCGAGCGTTGCCGCGAGAAGCTCAATCCGGGCGGCTGGCTGATCATCAACCAGTGGGCCGGCAACGATGGCAAGCCGCTCGGCGCGGCGCTGCTGCGCGGTCTTTACCATCGGCACTACTGGGAGTGCCCGGTGAAGGAGGGCAATGTGGTGCTGCTGATTCCCGAGGACCTCGAGCAGCGCATGGATCTGGGCCGGTTGCAGGCTCGCGCCGGCGAGTTGGCGTCGCGTCTGGGGTATTCGCTGCAGCCACTGATCGCGGCCCTGCGTCCGGCTACCTGATGCGCCGTTGAGCGGTTCGTTGCACTGGAAACTGTAAAAACCAGCACCCGGGTCAGGATTTTCCGGTATAGTGCGCGCCGGCCAATTTTCTGGCCACGTTCAGGTAGTGCAACTCGCCCGGGAAATTAACCCCGGCAGCCAGTCCCCAGCGGACTATCCTTGACGATTCACTTTCATCACGTTTTCGCAAATCCCCGCCGACCAGGCTGCCAGGGTGACCCACAAGGTCTTACACGGCATGCGCAGCTCTGGAACATGGGTCTTTGCGGATGCACTTGAGGCAGACCCATGACCCAGGAAATCGGCGGCTTCGCCGCGCTCGGCCTTCACCCCAATATTCTCGCCGCTCTGACCGCCGTCGGTTACGAAGAGCCGTCTCCGATCCAGTCGCAGGCCATCCCGGTGATTCTCGCCGGCCACGACATGATCGGCCAGGCGCAGACCGGCACCGGCAAGACCGCCGCTTTCGCGCTGCCGCTGCTGTCGAAGATCGACCCGGCCAAGCGTGAACCGCAGGTGCTGATCCTGGCGCCGACCCGCGAACTGGCCCTGCAGGTGGCTACCGCGTTCGAAACCTATTCCAAGCAGATGCCGGGCGTCAATGTCGTCGCCGTTTACGGTGGTGCGCCTATGGGCCCGCAGCTCAAGGCCATTCGCCAGGGTGCGCAGATCATCGTGGCCACGCCGGGTCGCCTGGTCGATCACCTGCGTCGTGACGAGAAGGTGCTGTCCACCATCCAGCATCTGGTGCTCGACGAAGCCGACGAAATGCTCAAGCTGGGCTTCATGGATGATCTGGAGATCATCTTCGAAGCCATGCCGGAAAGCCGCCAGAGCGTGCTGTTCTCCGCCACGCTGCCGCATTCGATCCGCGCCATCGCCGAGAAGCACCTGCGCGAGCCGCAGCACATCAAGATCGCTGCCAAGACCCAGACCGTCTCGCGCATCGAGCAGGCCCACCTGATGATCCACGCCGATCAGAAGGTCAACGCCGTGCTGCGTCTGCTGGAAGTCGAGGAATTCGACGCGCTGATCGCCTTCGTGCGTACCAAGCAGGCCACTCTGGATCTGGCCAGTGCGCTGGAGGCCAAGGGCTACAAGGCGGCTGCGCTGAACGGTGACATCGCCCAGAACCAGCGTGAGCGTGTGATCGACTCGCTCAAGGATGGTCGTCTGGACATCGTCGTGGCCACCGACGTGGCGGCGCGTGGTATCGACGTACCGCGCATCACCCATGTATTCAACGTCGACATGCCGTACGACCCGGAGTCCTACGTGCACCGCATTGGCCGTACCGGTCGCGCTGGTCGTGAAGGCCGTGCGCTGCTGCTGGTGACCCCGCGCGAGCGTCGCATGCTGCAAGTGATCGAGCGCGTCACCGGGCAGAAGGTTGGCGAGGTCAAACTGCCCAACCCGCAGCAGGTGCTCGATGCCCGCATCAGGAAACTGACCGCCAGCCTGGCGCCGCTGGTGACCGAGGCCGAGGCCAGCCATGGCGATCTGCTCGATCGTCTGACCGCCGATATCGGATGCAGCCCGCGAGCCCTGGCCGCCGCGCTGCTGAAGAAGGCTACCAACGGCCAGGCGCTGGATCTGGCCAGCGTCGAGCGTGAGCAGCCGCTGGTGCCGGGCGTCGGCGGTGCGCCGCGTGAGCGTCGCGAGCGTGACAGCGATCGTGGTGGTGAGCGTGGCGAGTACCGCGAGCGTCGTGCGCCGATGCCACTTACCGAAGGTCGCGTGCGTTGCCGCACCGCGCTGGGTACGCGCGACGGTATCGCTGCGAAGAACCTGTTGGGCGCCATCCTCAATGAAGGTGGCCTGGCGCGTGAAGCCATCGGCCGTATCCAGATTCGCGAGACCTTCAGCCTGGTGGAGTTGCCGGAAGACGGCCTGGATCGTCTGCTGGGCAAGCTCAAGGACACTCGTGTCGCCGGCAAGGCCCTGAAGCTGCGTCGCTACCGCGAAGACTGATACGGCTGTGCCGCCTGATCGAGCATCAGACGGCGTTCCGGCAAAGAAAAACCCTCGAAGATCGCTCTTCGAGGGTTTTTTTGTTCATGAGCCTGCGCGGCGTTGGAGCCGCGGCGGGCCTGGCTTACTGGCCGTCGACCTTATCCTTGGCTTCTTCGCCTGCGTTTTCGATGGCGTCGGCTGCGTCACTGGCTGCATCTTCGATCTTTTCGCCGGTGGTAGGCTCGGTGCCCATCACTTCGTCGGTTTTCTGTTCGATGGCGTCGCCGGTTTCCTTGGCAGCATCGCCCAGGTTGTCCATGGCCTCGGAGACTGACTCCTTGGCCGACTCCATCTTGTCTTCCGGGGTTTTCTCGCAGGCGGCGAGACCCAGGGCAGTGGCAAGCAGCAGGGCATAAGTCAGAGGTTTGTTCACGGTCATCACTCCATGTGTGAGAGTTTTTGGGTGCCAGGGCATACCCCTTGCGCACAGTCCTTCGAACATCGCCTGCCGATTTAAGTTCCCTGAGTGGGCCGTCGAAGATGGCGTGACGGGTGTGAGTCCGAGTTCGAGGCGCTATGATGCCCAGCCTTTTTCACGTGGTGCAGTCGAGCGATGAGCGAGCAGTCGATTCAGGAGCGGGCGCAGCGGTTTCTTGCCGCTTTGCGTCATTGTCAGATATTGGGCATGAGTGTGCAGGCGGCTGACGGCAAGGGCCTGACGCTGCGCCTGCCGTATGCCGCGCACATCGTCGGTAACCCTGATACTGGCGTCATTCACGGCGGCGCCATCACTACGCTGATGGATACCACCTGCGGCATCTCCACGGTCTGCGTGCTGCCGGAGTTCGAGATCTGCCCGACGCTGGATCTGCGTATCGACTACATGCATCCGGCCGAACCCGGCAAGGACGTCTTCGGCTTTGCCGAGTGCTACCGGGTGACGCCCAACGTCATCTTCACCCGTGGTTATGCCTATCAGGACGATCCCGAGCAGCCCATCGCCCACGTGGTCGGTGCCTTCATGCGCATGGGCAAGGCCGTGCAGGGTGGCGCAGCGCTGAAGAAGAGTGTCCAGCAGGGCGGTGCGGCATGAGCGAGCTGAACCTGGAGCAGCTGGTTGCACGTGCGCACCAGCAGAATGACTACGACCCGCTGATCAATCTGATTCCCTACGCCAAGCTGCTCGGCATCGAGTGCCTGCGCCTGGGCGACGATATGGTCTTTCGCCTGCCGGCCAATCGCGACTGTATCGGCAATCCGGTACTGCCGGCGCTGCACGGCGGGGTGATAGCCGGCTTCATGGAGCATGCCGCCATGCTGCATCTGCTGATGTTCATGGGCATTCCACATTTGCCGAAAATCATCGACTTCTCGATAGATTACCTGCGCGCCGGCCATTATCGTGACACCTATGCGCAGTGCCAGGTCTGGCGCCAGGGGCGGCGGGTTGCCAATGTGGCGATCACCGCCTGGCAAACCACGCAGACCGAGCCGATTGCCACCGCCCGTGCCCATTTCAAGGTCGATGAGCCCTGACCCGTTCCCGAGGCACGTCCGGCCACGGGCGCGGATCGGCAGCGCAGCGAAATGAAGACAAGGAATCTGTAGATGGATGCGTTGCTGATAATCGGTGGTCTGTTGCTGATGCTGGCCGGCCTGGTCTGGCTGGTCACCCGGGCGTTCGCCACCAGCCTGTTGTGGGGCTGGGGCAGCCTGGTACCACCGATCACGCTGATCTACATCTTGCGCCACTGGGGGCGTGCACGCAGTGCCGTCGTCCTGGTCGGCCTGGGGATGATTCCGCTGGTGGTCGGCCTGACGCTGCTGGCCAGCAAGGATGCCGAGCGATTGACGGCCATCATGCGGCTCGACTGGCTCAAGCCGGAGGTGCAGGCACCGGCCGAACTGGCTATCGATCTGGCTGGCGAACTCAACGGTCAGCCTTTCCGCCCCCAGCAGGGCGAACTGATCGACGGTGTGCTGAGTCTGCGTGAAGGTCTGGATTTCTTCGCCCTGCGCGAGCTGAGCATTCGTTTGCCGCAGCCGATCGAGGGGCGTGTGCGTGTGGATGTATTGCCGCAGGACAGTGGCGAGTTGCCCGAGGTGGAGTTGAGCTGGCTGTTGCCGGAGCAGGATCTGCCCGAGGCCCGGCGCCTGAGCCGTGGCTACACCCTGCATCTGGATCTGCAGCCGCAGGAGCCCAATCGATTGGTCGGCGATTTCCATCTGGTACTGCCACCACGTTTCAAGACCAGTCTGAGTGGTCGGGTAGAGCTTTATCGTGACCGTCTGCGTTATGCCGATGGCGAGGTCGACGTACGTTTCGACTCGCGCGATACCGTCGCCTATGTGCTCCATGATTATCTGCAACGGCGTTTTGCCACGCGTAACGTGAGCGAGCTGAAGTTGCCGCCGTTCACCTTTCAGGGCGATACCCTGGAGTTGCAGGTCGAGGTGCAGATCGACCGGCGTAACGAGCGCCTGCCGATTCGCCTGCACAAGCGTGCCATTCAGGGCTGGTCGGTCGAGGGGGATCGGTTCCCCGCACTGCCGACCGTGACTGCGACGCACGTCGAGTCGAGCAGCAAGGCGGCACCGGTAGAGGAGCGTCTGAGTCGTCCGGTCGACCGTCGCGAGCGTTTCAGCCTGGCGCGCCTGCAGCGTAACCCCGAGCAGTACCGCAACCTCAGCATGCGTGTGAGCCGGGCCAGTGGCGGTACGGTGGAGGGACGTTTCGTCGGGGTCGACGCCGATGGCAGCATTCGCCTCAGCCAGCAGATGGGCAGCGGTGGCGGGCAGGCCAGTTTCAGTTTCAAAGCGCAGGAAATTGCTCGGCTGGAATTGCTCGAGCCTTGAAATCTTCCAGGCTGCCCCCATCTGCTGGTCATCCGCCGCCGTAGCGGTTCCTGTCCTGCAGATGGAGTTAGAAGACCATGAGTGTGGAAACTCAAAAAGAAACCCTGGGCTTCCAGACCGAGGTGAAGCAACTGCTTCACCTGATGATCCATTCCCTGTACTCGAACAAGGAAATTTTCCTGCGCGAGTTGATCTCCAACGCTTCTGATGCCGCCGACAAGCTGCGTTTCGAGGCGCTGGCCAAGCCGGAGCTGCTTGAAGGTGGCGATCCGCTCAGGATTCGTCTGTCCTTCGACAAGGACGCGAAGACCGTCACCCTCGAAGACAACGGCATCGGCATGAGTCGCGATGAAGTCATCGCGCATCTGGGCACCATCGCCAAGTCCGGCACGGCCGACTTCCTGAAGAACCTGTCCGGTGACCAGAAGAAGGATTCGCACCTGATCGGTCAGTTCGGGGTGGGCTTTTATTCGGCGTTCATCGTCGCCGACGAGGTCGAGGTGTTCAGCCGCCGTGCCGGCAGTCCGGTCAGCGAAGGCGTGCACTGGTCGTCCAGGGGCGAGGGCGAGTTCGAAGTCGCCACCGTCGAGAAAGCCGAGCGTGGTACCCGTATCGTTCTGCATCTGAAGAACGGTGAAGAGGAGTTCGCCGACGGCTGGCGCCTGCGCAACATCGTCAAGAAGTACTCCGACCACATCGCGCTGCCCATCGAGTTGCCGAAAGAGCACCACGGCGAAGACAAGCCAGCCGAAGTCGAGTGGGAGACGGTCAACCGTGCCAGTGCCCTGTGCACCCGTCCGCGTACCGAGATCAAGGACGAGGAGTACCAGGAGTTCTACAAGCACGTCGGCCATGATTTCGAGAACCCGCTGAGCTGGAGTCACAACAAGGTCGAAGGCAAGCTGGAGTACACCTCGCTGCTTTACGTGCCGGGGCGTGCGCCGTTCGACCTGTACCACCGCGAAGCGCCCAAGGGCCTGAAACTCTATGTGCAGCGCGTGTTCATCATGGATCAGGCCGATCAGTTCCTGCCGCTGTACCTGCGCTTCATCAAGGGTGTGGTCGATTCCAACGACCTGTCGCTGAACGTTTCCCGCGAGATCCTGCAGTCCGGCCCGGTCATCGATTCGATGAAGTCGGCGCTGACCAAGCGTGTGCTGGACATGCTGGAGAAACTGGCCAAGGACAAGCCCGAGGACTACAAGTCCTTCTGGAAGGCCTTCGGTCAGGTGCTCAAGGAAGGCCCGGCGGAAGACTTCGCCAACAAGGAGAAGATCGCGGGTCTGCTGCGGTTCGCTTCCACCGCCGGGGAAGGTGACGAGCAGTCGGTGTCGCTGGCCGACTACCTGGGCCGCGTCAAGGATGGTCAGGACAGGATCTACTACCTCACCGGTGAAAGTTACGCGCAGATCAAGAACAGCCCGCACCTGGAGGTCTTCCGCAAGAAAGGCATCGAGGTGCTGCTGCTCACCGATCGTATCGACGAGTGGCTGATGAGCTACCTGACCGAGTTCGACGGCAAGCAGTTCGTCGACGTGGCCCGTGGCGATCTGGATCTGGGCAAGCTGGACTCGGAAGAGGACAAGCAGGCCCAGATCGATGCGGCCAAGGCCAAGGAAGGGTTGATCGAACGCCTCAAGGGTGCGTTGGGCGAGCAGGTCGCCGAGGTGCGTGTGTCGCATCGTCTGACCGACTCACCGGCGATTCTCGCCATCGGTGAGCAGGATCTCGGCCTGCAAATGCGCCAGATTCTCGAGGCCAGCGGGCAGAAGGTGCCGGACGCCAAGCCAATCTTCGAGTTCAACCCGGCACACCCACTGATCGAGCGTCTGGATGCCGAGCCGGATGAAGATCGTTTCACCGATCTTTCGCACATCCTGTTCGACCAGGCCGCCCTGGCTGCCGGTGACAGCCTGAAGGATCCGGCCGCGTACGTGCAGCGCCTGAACAAGCTGCTGGTGGAACTTTCCGCCTGAGGCCCGCGATGATGGAACGAGCCCGCTTCGGCGGGCTTTTTCATGGGTGTGAGTGACCGGCTGCAATTGACAAGCGTTGCCCCGTCGTTTCAGATGCTGGCCATTGGCTGGTGCTTTTTCTGCGTCCTGGGGCTGTATGTCGATTTTCGAACTTTTCTTCATCATGGGCGCAGATCCCAGCGTACTGGTGCTCAGCCGCTACGACCCTGAACTGGTGCTGTTGTCGCTGGCCATTGCCGTGTTCTCTGCCGGCATGGCGCTGCAACTGGCTGGTGAGGCACGCAACAGTTCGCATCCCGTTGCACGGCAGATCACCATCTTCACCGGCTCGCTCGCGTTGGGCGGTGGCATCTTATCCATGCATTTTCTTGGCATGCTGGCTTTCGAGCTGTGTGCCGATGTGCGCTTCGACCTGGGTATTACCCTGTTGTCGATGCTGCCAAGCCTGGCGGCGTCGTGGGTGGCGTTGAGTCTGCTGGCGCGGCGTGACCTGAGCCTGTTGCAACTGTGCGTTGGTGGTGTGCTGGTCGGTGCCGGTATTGGTGCCATGCATTACAGCGGCATGGCGGCGATGCAGATGGCGCCCCTGCTGCGTTACGACCCCTGGATGTTCGCGCTGTCCATCGTCGTGGCGGTCGCCCTGGCCATCGTCGCCCTGTGGGTGCGTTTCGGTCTTGAAGGGCGCCTGCCGTCGCTCTGGGCCTTGCTGATCAGCGCCCTGGTGATGGGACTGGCGATCAGCGGGATGCATTACACCGGCATGGCGGCCGCTCGTTACGTCGGTATTCCCGAGTCGGATGTGCCGACCCCGGTGGTCGACAGTGGTTACATGGCAGTGACCATCGCACTGGTGACCGTCGCCCTGACGGTGTTCGTGGCAGCGGCCAACACGCTGTTGCGTTACCGGCGCCTGAGCCATCAGCTCAAGGCCAGCGAGCAGCATCTGCGCTCCATCTTCGACACCGCTCTGGATGCCATCATCACCGTCGATCATACCGGTACGGTGCGTTCGGCCAACCGCGCCGTCACGCGGCTGTTTGGCTGGGAGCCGTTGGCGCTGGTGGGCATGCACATGCGCTCGTTGATACCCGCCCGCTATGTCGGCGAGATGGAGGTCATGCTGGGTGAGTATCTGCGATCTGGCCGCCTGACACTGGAGACCGGCGAGCGTGAGCTGATCGGTCTGACCCGTGAAGGTGAAGAGAAACCGGTGCGCATCAGCGTGGGTATCACCCATGCCGGCACTCGGCCCC
The DNA here is from genome assembly GCA_045291465.1 of Ectopseudomonas oleovorans. Classification (GTDB taxonomy): domain Bacteria; phylum Pseudomonadota; class Gammaproteobacteria; order Pseudomonadales; family Pseudomonadaceae; genus Aquipseudomonas; species Aquipseudomonas oleovorans_B. The sequence continues at coordinate 3,021,638 of CP152345.1, forward strand.
TGTTCGTGGTGTTCGTCGCAGACATCAGCGAAAGGCAGCGCATGGAAAAGGCGCTACGCAGCAGCGAGCAGCAGTACCGCTCACTGATCAGCAATATCCCGGGGGTTTCTTTCCGCTGCCTGCTGGATCGCGACTGGACCATGCTGTTCATCAGCGATGCGGTACAGACCCTGACCGGCTACAGTGCCGAGGACTTCATCAGGCGGCGTCGCTCGATCGCCGACATGTACCACCCGGATGACTACCAGCCCACCGCCGATCAGGTCATCGCAGCCATCGAACAGGGACGCAACTATACGGTCGAGTACCGTTTGTTCGACCGTGAGGGCAAGGAGCACTGGATCTGGGAAAGCGGCAGTGCCGTCTGCGACGAGCAAGGCGTACCGCGCTGGATCGACGGGGTGTTGCTCGATCAGACAGAAACCAAGCTGCGTAATGCCGAATACGAAGGCAAGGTGACGGCGATCAGCAAGGCCATGGCGCTGACCGAGTTCGATCTCGACGGCAACATTCTGGACATCAACGACAATGCCCTGGCGTTGTACGGTTACGAACGTGATGAAGTGATCGGCCATCATCACAGCATGTTCTGCTACCCCGAGCAGATTGCCAGCGAGAGCTACCGCCAGGGCTGGATCGACCTGCGTGCGGGGCATTTCCGTACCGGCGAGTACCATCGCCAGGGCAAGGATGGTCGTGAGGTCTGGATTCAGGCCAGTTACAACCCGATCCTCGACAGCGACGGCAAGGCGTTCAAGGTGGTCAAGCTGGCCACCGACCTGACGCCACGGCGTCTGATGGAGCAGCAGTTGCGTACCGCGCGCGATCGGGCCGAGGCTGCCGCTGCTGCGCGCAGCAGCTTCCTGGCCAACATGAGTCACGAAATTCGTACGCCGATGAATGCCATCATCGGCTTCACCGACCTGCTGCTGGAAACACCGCTTTCCAGCGAGCAGCGCCGCCACCTGAGTACCGTGCAGCATTCTTCGCGTTCGTTGCTGGGGCTGCTCAACGACATTCTCGATACGGCCAAGCTGGATCGTGGCGCCATCGAACTGGAGCAACTGGACTTCTCCTTGCGCGAATTGTGCGAACAGGTGGTCGCGACCCAGCGCCTGACGGCCGAGAGCAAGGGCCTGCAATTGCACCTGGACTATCCGGCCCAGGCTCCCGACTTCTTCTGTGGCGACCCGCTGCGTCTGCAGCAGGTGCTGACCAACCTGTTGGGCAATGCGGTCAAGTTCACCCAGCAGGGCGAGGTTCGCCTGGTGGTATCGGGCGAACCCGGAGCGATGCGCCTGGCCGTCAGGGACACCGGTATCGGTATCGCCGCCGACCGTCTGGAGAAGATATTCGAGCCCTTCGCCCAGGCTGACGCCTCGATGAGCCGACGCTTCGGCGGTACCGGCCTGGGCACCACCATTTCGCGTCAACTGGTCGAGTTGATGGGAGGGCGCCTGCGGGTGGAAAGCAACGAAGGCCAGGGCAGTTGCTTCAGCGTCGAGCTGCCGCTGCGCGCCGGCAAACGGCTGGCCTCGCAGCAGCGTGCGGTGCTGCCGGAGCTGGGGCAACTGAACATTCTCGCTGCCGATGACGTGCCGCAGAACCTCGAGTTGTTGCAGTTGAATCTGCAGCGCCTCGGCCATCGCGTGCGTTGCGTTGCCGATGGCGAAGGGGCGTTGCAGGCATTTACCGAGGAGTCTTTCGATCTGATTCTGATGGACGTGCAGATGCCCGGTGTCGATGGCCTGGAGGCATCGCGACGCATTCGGGGGCTGGAGGCTGCGCAGGCACGACAGCCGGTGCCGATCATTGCCCTGACGGCCAGCGTGCTTGACCATGACCGCCAGGCCGCACTGGACTCGGGCATGAACGCCTTCGCGTCGAAGCCACTGGATCTCAACGCGCTGCTCTGGGAAATCGCCCGCCTGCTTGGGCTGACCGACATCCCGAGCGCGGTGGTCAGTGCGTCCCGGGGTTGCGAGGAGGTGCTGTTCGACTGGGTACGCGGCAGCAACCTGTGGGGCGACCGTTGCGCATGGCGCAGGCGATCAGCACCTTCATTGCCGAGCAGCAGACATTGGTGGCGCGACTCGGCCAGTTGCTGGCCAGTGGCGACTGGAGTGCCGGCCGCGCCCTGGCGCACCGTCTGCATGGCGCGGCCGGCAACCTGGCGCTGACACACCTGGCCACGCTGGGGCAGTCCATCGAGCGGGCTTTCGAGGTGCAGGACGGGCAGGTACTGCGAACCCTGCTCGGTGAACTCGAAAAGGCCCTGCAAGCCGTCAGTGATGTGGTACCCCAGGTACCCGACATGCCGCCTGCGACAGATTCCGCTGCGCTCGATGCCGACCTGTTGCGCACGCAGGCTGGCCATCTGCGGCAGGCGCTGGCGCGTGGCAGCCTCGACGATGACGCCCTGGCTATCGTGGAGCAGGCCACGCGCGGTACGCCATATGGCGCTGCTCTGGACGTCATACGCCAGGCGCTGGACGATTTCGATTTCGACCGGGCACTGACCGTGCTGGATGAACTGTTGCTGCAACTGCGAGGCGAGGAAACAACTCCATCATGACTCTGGCTGCCGATACCCGTCCGTTGTTGCTGCTGGTCGATGACGAACCCACCAACCTGCAGGTTCTGCGGCATATCCTGCAGGAAGACTATCGCCTGCTGTTCGCCAAGGAGGGCGCGCGTGCGCTGGAAATGGCCGAGCGCGAGACGCCCGACCTGATCCTGCTCGACGTGATGATGCCGGGCATGACCGGTTACCAAGTGTGCGAACGGCTCAAGGCCAACCCGCTGCTGCAGTCGATCCCGGTCATCTTCGTCACCGCCCTCGGCGATGTCGACGACGAGGCGCGGGGTTTCGAGGTCGGCGCCGTGGACTACATCACCAAGCCGGTCAGCCCGCCCATCGTACGTGCTCGGGTGCGTACTCACCTGTCGCTGGTCGGCGTCGACGAACTCAGGCGGACTCGTCTGCAGATCGTTCAGCGCCTGGGCATGGCTGCCGAATACAAGGACAACGAGACCGGTCTGCACGTCATTCGCATGAGCCATTTCTCCAAGGTGCTGGCGCTGGCGGCCGGTTTCAGCGAAAGCGCCGCCGAGGAGTTGCTCAACGCCGCACCGATGCACGATGTCGGCAAGATAGGCATTCCCGATGCGGTGCTGCGCAAGCCGGGCAAGCTGAACGATGAGGAGTGGCAGGTGATGCGCCAGCACGTGGAGATCGGTGCGCGGATCATCGGCGAGCACAGCTCCGGGCTGTTGCGCATGGCACAGCGAATTGCCTTGTCGCATCACGAAAAGTGGGATGGCAGTGGCTACCCCAATGGTCTGAGTGGCGAGGAGATTCCCCTGGAGGGGCGTATCGTGGCCATCGCGGACGTGTTCGATGCACTGACCAGCGTGCGCCCCTACAAGGCGGCCTGGCCGGTGGAGGATGCGGTCGGCTTCCTGCGCGAGCAGGCCGGGCAGCACTTCGATCCGCGTCTGGTGGAGCTGTTCATCGGTAGCCTGCCGGAGATCCTGCTGATCAAGGAGCGTTGGGCCGAGCAGCAGCCCGTCGCTTGAAACGTTCTGTGTGAATCCTCTGCTTCGCCGATTTGGTCATTGCCGCCGACGCGGCTATTGTTAGGGGCCTACCATTGCCAAGGGCAGGCCCCACCATGCAGAAGAAGACACTGGTTCCCCTGTTGTGCGCGGCATTCGCCGGTCTTGCCGATGCGGCCGTCGTGACCAGGGCTGTTCCCTACGAGATCGATGGCGAAGCCTTCGAAGGCGTGCTGGTCTACGACGACTCGGTGACCACGCCGCGTCCCGGTCTGCTGGTCGTGCCCAGCTGGATGGGCGTCAACCCGGACACCGTGGCCAAGGCTGCGCGGGCGGCTGGTGACAAGTACGTGGTGTTTCTTGCCGACATGTACGGCAAATCCATTCGCCCCAGCAACGCCGAAGAGGCCGGTGCGGCGGCGGGGGCGGTGCGTGCCGACCGTGCGCTGATGCGCAAGCGTGCTCGGGCAGCGGTCGACGTACTCAAGGCGCAGAGCGGTGAAGTGGCGCTGGACGTCGGCAAGCTGGGTGCCATCGGCTTCTGCTTCGGCGGTGGCACGGTGCTCGAACTGGCCCGCTCGGGAGCGCCGCTCAAAGGCTTCGTGTCGTTCCACGGCAATCTGGATACGCCCAACCCGGCCGACGCCGCGAACATCAAGGCGCCGGTTCTGGTGTTGCACGGTGCGGACGATCCGGCCGTGCCCCAGGAACAGGTCGATGCGTTCATTGCCGAAATGAAGGCTGCCAAGACCGACTGGCAACTGGTGAGCTACGGCGGTGCGGTGCATTCGTTCACCAACCCCAAGGCCAATGTGCCGGGGCGCAACGAATACCACCCGGTGGTGGCCGCTCGGGCTTTCAAGGCGATGAACGATCTGTTCGATGAGGTGTTTGCCGAGCGCTGATAGCGGCTTTGACGCGTGTCGAACGAAAGGCTGCGCCCGCTGGGCGCAGCCTTTTTTCTTCTCACTTCGTCGGCAGGACGCTGATATCGATGATGGCGTCCGGCAGGCCGGCGATGTCACCCAGCGTGGTGGGCTTGCCACTGGCCAGATCCAGCCGGTGCAGGGTCTTGCCCGTCAGCAGGTAGGCCGTGTTGCCACCCTTGCCGTCGCTGGCGATGTCCATGGCCGCTGCCGCGAGGCCATCGGCGACCTGGCCGACTCGTTGCTGCACGCCATCGTTCGGCGGGTTCTGCAGCATCAGGCTGCCGCTGGCCAGGTCGATGTTGTACAGCGCCGTACTCTGCGTGCCGGCATAGGCGTTGGTGTAGGCGCCAGCGACCACCTTGGGCTGCTTGCCGGCGTAGGGGCCGTCGGCGGCGTAGGCGAGCTTGCCGTCGACGGCCACTTCACCGGTATCGACATTCACCCGCAGGCTGGTGCCGTCAGGGCCAAGCAGGCGCAGGCGGTCGGCCACCGGGTTGAAGTCGACCACGGCCTGACCGTTGCCGGCCAGCGCGGTTTGCAGTTTGCTGCCCGCAGTCGCTTTACCACTGGCTGCATCCAGGGTGTAGAGCTGATCGGTACCGCTGAGGGCGTAGAGCTGACCGCTGGCCGGACGCACATCCAGGCCGCGCAGGTCGCTGGCGCCGCTCACGGCCACGCTGCCGGTGATCTTGAGGCTGGCGACATCGATCTTGAACAGCTTGCCATCGGCGCTCAGCGCGAGCAGTTCGGTGGCGTTGGCGGCAACTGCGCTCAGGGTCAGCAGACCGGCGGTGCAGAGAGTAGTGATGCGTTTCATGATTGTTCCTCGCAAAGGTTTCAGCATCGAGACGAAGCCGGAGCGGCTTCGCAGGTGCCTCGACGAAACACCTGTGAGCCATACCCGCGAGCAAAGGTGCTGGATGTCGGCGGACGAAAAATATTTTGCGGCGGCTGATCGGCGGTTTGACAGATTGCCGGCCGAACGGCCGGCAATCCTCTCAGTTGGCGCTGGCCAGCACGGCGCGCCCGATATACAGCACCGGGCCGCTGGGGCGGTTGTATGGTGAGCCGCCGGCCGGCTCCAGGGTGAGCTCGAAGAGCTGGCCAGCCTGCACGGCGCCAATCTGCTCGGCCGGCAGGCGCAACGGCTGACCGGCTTCGACCAGGCCCAGCGAGCGCGGGCCATCGGCCGGGTCTATCAGCGTCCAGAACTGCAAGGCGCGGCCTTCAGGTATCTGATCGGCGACCAGCGGATCGAGCTGCAAGGTGCCATCGCGGCCGACCTGGATGACCCAGCCAGGCTTGGCGGCTTCACCCGGCTGTTGTAACACCACGGTGTAGCGCTGGCCGGTGGTATCCGGGGCGCGCAACAGCGGCATCAGCACGGCGACCAACAGTGCCAACGCCAGCGTGGCAGCAGTCAGGCGCCAGGTCAGCAGGCTGTTCCACCAGTTGCCCAGCGGGGTTGAGCGTGGCTCGTCCCGCAGGCCCAGATGCTGCCGAATTCGTCCCCAGAGCGCAGGGGAGGGGGCGTGTGCCGGCAGCTGGTCGCTCAGTTCGAGAAAGTGCCGCTCCCATTCCAGCGCCATGCGGGCGGCCTGCTCATCCTTTTCGAGCAGTTGACGCAGCTCGGTCGCCTCGGGCTCCTCGAGCAGGCCGAGCAGGTATTCGCCAATCAGGGCTCGGCGTTCTTCGGGATCGTGCGGAATCATGCTTGCAGACACTCCTGCAACGCGCGCAGGCCGGCGCGGATACGGCCTTTGATGGTGCCCAGCGGTGTACTCAGGCGGCTGGCGATCTGTTCGTGGGTCAGGCCGCGATAGAAGGCCAGCAGGATCGGATGGCGGCGCGGTCGTTCAAGGCGTTGCAGGCAGTTGCGCAGCAGACGTCGCTCGGATTGTTGCAGCACCTGCGCTTCGGCCTGCGGACTGTCGTCCAGCATGCGGTCGATGAAGCCCTCGTCCAGGTCGGCATGGCGGCCACCGCTGCGCAGGGCATTGAGTACGCGATAGCGCAGGATGCTGTGCACCCAGGCACGGCCACTGCCCAGCTCGCGCCGGTAGCGTGCGGCGTGCTGCCAGATGCGTACGAAGGCATCGTGCAGGCAGTCCTCGGCGATGTCGCGGCGGCCCAGCATGCTGATGGCCAACCCCAGCAGTTGTCCGGCCTCTTGCCGATAGAGGGCCTGGAAGGCGCGCTCGTCGCCTTGGGCGCAGGCTTCCAGGGTGCTTTCGTAATCGAAGTCGTGGTCTGCCATGGGGCGTCCGTTGGCCTGAGTCATGCGCATGCAGCATATACCCGGCAAGCGAGCTTCCGGATCACGCCTCTGTAAAAAAGAGTCAGGCTCAGATGCCGTCCTGGTTCCCAGAGAGAGCCGGTGGATAATCCATCTCCACTTCCTGTTGCGAGTACACCGGGGCGCTGAGCGCCGGATCGGTGAGTACGGCGCGTATGCGATAGCGTCCGGCCGGCAGATCGGGAAAGAAGGGCACGTAGGCGTCGTTGCCCTGCGAGTCCGCATGGTAGATGACGAACCGGCCATCGCGCCGCTCGATGTAGTTGTCGTCGAGCAGGGCGTCTTCGCTGGCGTCGAGGCTGTGCTCGATGCGGTACAGGCGATGCGAGCGGGAAGTGCCATCCTGCGCAACGAATATCAGATGAACCTCGGCCTGATACAGCGTCGTGGGGATGGCGCCCAGGCTCAGGGTGAAAGGTACGTCGTCCACGGCGGAGAAGTCGCTCATGTCGAGCGTCACGCCGTCGGGATGGGGGGCGCCGCTGTAATCGCGATGCAGGTCGTAGGCCTCGTCGAGCGATACCCAGCGCTCTATCGGGCCTTTGCGCGAGGCATAGCGGATCAGCAACCAGTTTTCTCGCTGATCGAGAACCTCGCAGACGTCGCCCTGAATCAGATAGGCCTTGCTCCGGCTGGCTTCGTCGGGGCGTTCATGGAGGTACAGACGGGGGTGGGCACCGTCCAGGTCAGCGGCTGATCGTCGTCGTCCAGAGCGCGGCTGGCGACGACCTTGCCCTGAGGGTCGAGCGTTTTCTCGAAGATCGGGAAGAACACATAAGGGTAGTTCTGGCCGTAGTCGTTGCTGACTTGCAGCGTCTTGTAGAGCCAGGGTGTGCCGGAGTCATCGAAGCGGTAGGCATCGTAGTACCAGCGCGGCCCGCTACGACAATGGCTATACAGGGCTCGTTCGTCCTGCCTGGGTTGCAGCTCCGACAGCTCCGAGCAGTTGGCGCGATCCAGCAGCGTGGGCGGCATGAGCAGAAGTTCGAAGCGTCGCAGGGCCGGGCGATAGAGGTAGAGACTATAGACGGAGTTGACCATTCCGACCGGCACGCGGATGGCCAGATCCGGGTGACCGTCGAAATCGTAGTCGTCGACATCGAAGCTCGGCGCTTCCACGTCGTTGCCTTCGGGAATGGCGAGTTCGAGACGGCTGCCGTCCGGCTGCTGCATGAAATAGCGTTCACCCTGTTGCAGCACCTGGGCATGCAATCCGGGCTGTGGTTCGAGGCTGGGCAGTTCGGCCAGTGCACAGGTAGGCAACAGCAGCAGGCCGGCGAGGGTGCGATACGAAGGCAAGATGGCAGTCCTTTGCGAGTGAACAGGCGTCGCCTGACGCCTGTTTTCGGGGGAGTGGTTTCAGCGCGGCAGTTCGATGCGCGTGGTTTCGCCTGGTACCTGCGGCCAGTCGCCTGCCGCCCAGCGCTGGCGCGCCTGATCGATCAGCTCCGGAGTACTGGCGACGAAGTTCCAGTTCATGCGGCGTGGGCCGATGGGTTCGCCGCCGATCAGTGCCAGGTGGCATTCGCCGCAAGCACCAAGCACAGGTGTTGCGCCTGCCGGGATGACGGCCATGGTATGCGTCGGCAGTGCCTGCCCATCGAGTTCGGCCTCACCATCTATCAGGTACAGGGCGCGCTCGCTGTACTCGTCCGCAATCGGCAGGCTGGCACCCGCGGCCAGGCGCAGCTCGGCGTAAAGGGTCGGTGAGCGAACCGGTACCGGTGATTCGAGGCAGAAGCCGCTGCCGGCAATCAGGGTGATCTGCACGCCCATGGCATCGCTGCGCGGCAGCGACTCGGCCGGGTGATGGCTGTAGCTCGGCTCGCACGCTTCTTCGGCTTCGGGCAGTGCCAGCCAGACCTGCAGGCCGTGTGCTCGCTTGTTCTGCCCAAGCGTCTCGGCAGGGGTGCGCTCGACATGGGCAACGCCATGCCCGGCGGTCATCCAGCTGACGTCACCGGGGCGTACCAACTGGTCGGAGCCGAGGCTGTCCTTGTGCTGCAACTGGCCTTCGAACAGGTAGGTGAGAGTGGACAGACCGATATGCGGGTGCTGGGCGATGTTCATGCCGCTGCCGGCGGGATAGGCCTGCTCCAGCATATGATCGAAAAACACGAAGGGGCCGATGCTGCGAAAGCGTGCCGAGGGCAGGGGGCGCAGGATCGGCTGGCCGGCGATGTCCTCGGCGCGTGGGCGGATCAGTTGCAGTTCGCTCATGCCGAGGCTCCGCTCAGGCGGGTCTCGACCTGGATGTCGGTGGTGGTCATCAGCTTGTGGATCGGGCACTTGTCGGCAACACGAAGCAGTTGCTGGCGCTGCGCATCGTCCAGCGGCCCCTTGAGCGACAGTTCGACGATCAGGTGGTAGTTGCCTTCGCGCTCCTCGCTGTCGTCACGCTCGACACTGACATCGATACCTTCCAGCGGCAGGCCGCGCTGACGTGCATAGAGCAGCAGGGTCATGGCCTTGCAGGTGCCGAGCGAAGCGTCGAACAGATCGTGCGGGTCGGGGCCGGCCCCGTCGCCACCCAGCTCGGGCGACACGTCGCCGACGAGCTGGTGCGAGCCGATTTCGATCTGCTGCTGCAGACCTTTGCTGTTGTGGATGCGAATCATGGGGTTTCCTCGGAGGCGCGGCGGCAGTGTCCGCCAGCCTAGCCCAGGCAGGCCTGATCACACCAGTGCCGAAAGCCTCACGTCGGCACCCAGCACGCGCAGCAGGCGCCCCTGGCCGTCGACCACGGGTACCGATACGGTGAAGCAGAAATCGTCGGTCGCCGAAGAGCGGTAGACCTGGGTGATATGGCTTTCCATCTGCTCGGCCACGGCACGAAACCAGGGACGCTGGCTCCAGTCACGGCCACGACAGCTGGCATCGTCGCTGTGTGCCACGTCGGCGGCGAAGATGTTTTCGGAAATCTGCACACCACGGTTGTCGACCAGATAGAACAACTCGAAGCGGCCATCGCGTGCCAGCGTATCGCCGAGCAGGCGTTCGGCCGTGGCCACATCGCCTGCCAGCTCGGGGCGTGTTGCCAGTTGCTCGACGCTGGCGCGCACGGCGCTGTGGATCTCCAGGCGAAAGTCGCCGAGCCCGGCGAGCAGGCGATCGCCATCCTCGCGCACGGCCTTGCTGTGATGCAGCACCTGGCCTGCCTTGCCGAGCAACTCACCGGCAACCTGGGCGATGCTCTGCACGTCGCTGTTGATCGAACGCACGGCCTGGCCGATCTGCTCGGTACCCGCCGCGATCTGGCCGACCTGACCATCCAGGCGATCCATGGCCTGACGGGTGCTGTCCAGGCCCTCGCTGACGGCGAGAATACCGGCACGGCCATCGGCGACTGCCTGGTTCATGTGCTGGCCGGCATCACCGAGCTGCTGCATGCCTTCGCGAAAACGTTCGATGATGCCACTGACCTGGCCGGTGGCATCGGTGGTGTGGCCCGCCAGGCGCCGGACTTCCTCGGCGACCACGGCAAAACCTCGGCCGTGTTCGCCGGCGCGCGCGGCCTCGATGGCGGCGTTCAAGGCCAGCAGGTTGGTCTGCTGAGAGATGCTGGCGATCACGCCGATGACCTTGCTGACCTCATCGAGCTGACCGGCCAGTTGCTGGATCACTTGAGCCAGTTGCGCTTCGCTGGCATCGATCACCTCGACCTGACGCAGTACCGCCTGACCGCTTTGCTGGCACTGATGCAGGGTGCTCGAGACTTCGGCGGACAGGCGTGCGACCTCGCCGGCACCGGGCACCAGCTCGGCGTCCAGGGTCGTGGTGACCTGCTCGCTGGCGCTGGCGATCAACTCCGAAGATTGCGCCAGCGTCTGCCCGCTCTGCTGGTTGGCTGCGGCGATGCGGGCGAGTTGCGGCGCATGTGCGGCGATGCCCACGGCGGCGCCCAGGCTGGCACGGATGCGCTGCTGAAGGCCGGCGCTGAAGTCGTTCAGGCGCGCCATCCACTGGTAATGCTCCGGGAGGCGGGTGGTGAGATCGTGCTGTTGGAACAGTGCGTCCAATGCGGCCTCGTCCTGGGCCTTGCGGGCTGGCTTGCGCAGCAACTGCAACATGATGATTCCCCTGTCTGGTCTGCCCGAATCTCTGCAAGCCAGGTGCCATCATTGTCTGACCTGCCCACGGCCAAAGCGGGCTGTTAGCCTGCTATCCATGTTCGAATCCGGTGCGTTTTTCGCCTGCGTGACCCAACAGGGTGCGCTGGCCGCTCGCCGAACTTGCGTCCCGGGTCAGCGGTCTATGCTGCTCGAACCGTCAGGAGAACTTGCCTTGCTCATATCCCGATCGATGCCATGGATTCTTGTACTGAGCGCGGTGATCACCTGCAGCGCCCAGGCTCGCGAATATCGCTACAGCGACGCTCATCTGCATTATGTCGACTTCTTTCAGGAAAGCGCCGGCATGGACGAGTTGCTGGAAAAGATGGCGGAGAACAACGTCGATCATGTGATGTTTTCCGGCATTCCCGTGGCCAAGAAGTGGGATGAGGACGAGCCCAAGCGACCGCGCTATTACGCTGGTGATGACGCCAATGCCTACTGGTACAGCGCAACCGATGTCTTCATCGCCGACGCCTACAAGCGCCTGCCGGCCGAGCAGCGCAAGCGCTTCCATCCGTTTCTCTCCGGTTTCAATCCCAACGACAAGAATGCCGACGCACACATCCGCCGCATGCTGGAGCTCGATCCAGGTCTGTGGCAGGGCATCGGCGAGGTCTTCACCCGGCATGACGACCTCACCGCGCTGATCCACGGCAGTGCGCCGCGGGCCAACAACGAGGCGCTGGCGCGGGTGTTCCACCTGGCCGCCGAGTATGACCTGCCGGTGATGCTGCATTCGAACATCACCTCCAAGCGCGAGCGTGAACCGCTGTTCCTGGAGGAAATCGAGGCGCCGCTGCGCAACCACCCGCACGTGCGCTTCATCTGGGCGCATGCCGGCACCAGCGCCGAGATTCACCGCCATCAGGAAAAGCTCGAATTTCTGCTGGATACGGTCGAGCGCATGCTCGGCCAGTACCCGAATCTTTATATCGACCTGTCCTGGACCATGCTGCGGCCCTATCTGCTGGACGCGGACGGCAAGCCTGATCCGAAATGGGTGCATCTGGTCAGCAGTTACCCGGAGCGTTTCATGCTCGGCTCGGACGTAGTCGGGCGCTTCGGTAGCCTGGGGGATTACATGAAGGGCTTTGACCCGTTCCTCGATGCCTTGCCCGAAGACGTGGCGCACAAGGTGGCGCGCGACAACTTCCTCTCCGTGCTACCGCGTCGGGTGCAGGTCGAGCTGGATCGCTAGCGCGCTTGTCATCAGGCTGTCACTCGGGCGTCATAGGCTCGCGCTCATCTCAACGAGGAGCGCACCATGCACTACACCCGAGTGGCCATGATGGCCGGTCTATTCGCCTGGGCCGGCTTGAGCCAGGCCGACGTCCGTGTCGAGGGGCCGGTCGAATACGGCATCTTCATCAGCCAGTATCAGGACTTCCAGCCTGGCGAACGGGTGCTGACCCGCAGCAACCAGGAGATCGAGCGCACCGAGCAGATTCCCGCCAGGCTCGGCACCAAGTTCGGTATGCGCTACAACCTGGTCGGCAAGCGTGAGGGTGATATCCCTCTGACGCTGCTGTATCTCACTCCGGGAGTGGTGACTGCGGACGGTCAGCGTCATGACAAGTTCGAAGTGCAGCAGAAGCTGGTGGTCGGTGCGCCTCAGGACGTGATGGCCTTCGAGTTCACCGAACACCACGAAGTGGTGCCCGGCGAATGGCATTTCATCGTCTATCAGGGTGATCGCAAACTGGCGGAACAGCGTTTCATCGTCCGCTGATCAGAGCAGGATGATCGCCCAGGTCAGGGCGATCATCAGCAATGCGACCATCTGTGCTGCGCTGCCCATGTCCTTGGCTTGCTTGGAAAGAGGGTGCAGATTCAGCGAGATGCGGTCGACCACCGCCTCGATGGCGGAATTGAGCAACTCCACCACCAGTGCCAGCAGCGGCACCAACACCAGCAACGCCCGCTCTGCGCGACTGACATCGACAACGCAGGCCAGAGGCAGTAGCAACAGGTTTAGCCACACCAACTGGCGGAATGCCGCTTCACCCTGATAGGCGGCACGCAATCCTGCGAGTGAATAGCCGGTGGCGTCGAGAATCCGTGTCAGGCCACGGCGGCCCTTGAACGACAGTGCGTCCAGATCGGGATTGTCGTTCATCGCTGCATGCCGCCCCATGGACTGTTCAGCGCATGGTGATAAGCCTGGCGCAGGTAGAGCATGTCGGCTTCGGGCATGGCGCCGCAATGGCGCTGCAACTGGCCAAGGTCGCGACGTGCGGCACTGGCGACACGCCAACGCCGGCGGGCTTTCTCCAGATCCAGCAGGGCGATCTCCACCTCACCCGCGTTGCGAATCTTGACGAACAGGTGCTTGGCGTAGCAGCAACCATGCTGCCAGCCACCCAGGTGCAAGCGAGCCAGGGTCACGGCCAGGTTCCGCAGCATGGCCTGGTTCAGTTGCAGGGGGTGCACTTCGCTGTACCACTGTTCCAGGCTGACGAACCCTTGCAGCGCCTCGGTGACCAGCAGGGCCTGCCATTGTCCGGCCTGTTTGCGGGCTGCGCAGTAAACGATGTTCGGTGTGCGGATGCCCAGCCGGGCGAAGGCGCGATAAGCCTGCAACTCGCGCAGGATGGTCGGTCGCCCCAGTGGATGGCGCAGCGAGCGATAGAGATGTCCACTCTGGCGTTTGCAGTAGAGCAGGGGGCGATGGGTGTCCCAGTGCTGCAACCGCACGACGCCGCTTTCGCCCCCGCGCCGCTGATTGGCGGGCTCCACCGACTCCCCTGGGCTATGCCACCAGCGGTCGAATTCGGTCGAGGGCAGGGCGGCGAGCGCCTGTTCGCTGAGAATCCCCATTTCAGGCCACCTTGCGCAGGACGTAGGTGCGCCACATGGCGTACCCGGGCAGGAAATCCAGGTGGCCGAGAATGTCGAAGCCGGCCTGATGGAATTCGTTCTCTATCGTGCTGCGGGCAACGACGAAACGGTTCTGGTTCTCTGTCGCTCGGCCTTGCTCGGTGCGGCGTATTTCCAGGCGGCGGCGCTTCCAGGCCTTGTAGTTGCCATCGACCCAGAGTGAAACGATCACCGTATCGCGGCTGACGCGATGAAATTCACGGAGAATGGCCAGACGGTGCTCGGCCGATTCGATGTGATGCAGCAAACGGATGCAGAAGATGCAGTCCACTGCATTGTCGCCCAGGTCGATGTCGAAGGCCGAGGTGCGAAAGCTGTTGACCCTCGCCACCACCTCGGGTGCCTGGGCGGCGCGGGCGGTGGCGATCATGTCGGCAGAATTGTCGGCCGCGAAGATCACTCGATTGGGCTGTTCGCAGAGTACCGGCCAGAAACGTCCGGCTCCGCAGGGCAGGTCGAGCACCAGGTTGGGTTCATCGGCCATCAGCAGCGCGCGCCGTGCCACCTGCTCGTCGCGCCAGTGCGACAGGCGTCGGGCCAGGCCGTCCTGATGCTTGTGCAGGTACTGCTGAGCATGCTCGAAGTCGTACTTGCGAGAAAAATCCAGTTCGATGGGGCTGGGTTTGGGCATGACGAACGTCCCTTGATGGATACGTTCGTTACCCTAAGGCTCATGGCATCAACGCCACGTCAAAGAGGCGTGAAAATTTCGTCAAGCGTCCTTATCCAGAGCGACGCGGAAGCGAGTATCGCCGGGTTCGCTGTGCAGGGTGACGCTCCAGCCCTGCTTGGCGCAGACTCGCTTGACCAGCGACAGGCCCAGGCCCAGGCCTTCGCCACGCGCCTGACTGCCTCGTACGAAGGGTTGGAAAATGCGCTCATGCTGTTCTGCAGGAATACCGGCGCCGCTGTCTTCGATACGAAAGGCACCTCGCTCCAGTATCAGGCGCACCATTCCGCCCTCGGTATAGTGCAGGGCGTTGCGCAGCAGGTTGGCCATTACCGTGCCAAGAAAGGTGGCGTTATACAGGCCATCATCCCTGCCTTCCTCGATCAGCTGGAAATCCAGACCCTTTTCCGTCATCAGGGTGCCCCAGCGGCTGGCCTGTTCATGGGCGACCGCTGCCAGTGTGCGGTTTGCGACGAAGGCAGCTTCGTTGCTCTTGTCCCTTGCCAGTTGCAGGAAGGTCTGCACCAGCTCGCGCATTTCTTCGCTGGCACGTGCGATGCGGGCGACCTGTTCCTTCTCGCGCGCACCCAGCGGCGCTTCGGCGAGCAATTCACAGGAGGTGGCGATGACCATCAGCGGCGTACGCAATTCATGGCTGACGTCGCTGGTGAACAGGCGTTCGCGTTCCAGAGACTGGCGTACCTGGCCCAGCGTGCTGTCGAAGGCAGCGGCCAGCTGACCGATTTCATCATTGGGATAATCCGGCGCCAGGGGGGCGCCAATGGATGCAACTGGTCGCGGTGGCGTACCTGCTGAGCCAGGCGGCTGACCGGCGCCATCACCTTGCGTGCCATCATCAGCCCGAGCCCCCAGGCCGCGATCACGGTGAGCAGGAAGCCGGCCAGTACCACGTTGAACAGAGCATTCTCGCGTGCTTCGAACTCATGCTGTTCCTGCACCAGCATGTAGGTCTGGCCATTGATCTTCTGCACGTAGACGTAGAAAGCCTCGTCGCCGCTGACCACTTCGTTGAAACCCTCGAGCAGGCCGCCGTATTCGGCGGGGATGGCGTAGGCGGCATGATCGGAAGAGAAGAAACGGGTGCTGGAATCGAGACGGGGAGGTCGTCCCCGGCGGATATCCTCGTTCAGGGTTTCGCCCAGTTCGCGGCTCATTTCCTGCGAGACCAGGTGCTCTTCTATGAAGTGCACCACGCCGACGATGCTCAGCGAGAACAGACCGCTCACCACCATCGTCATCAGCACGAAGGCGATCAGAATGCGCTGCTCGAAGGGCTGCTTAGACAGCATCGACGCTCTCCGCCAGGCGATAACCGACCCCATGGATGGTGTGCAGCAGGGGGCTCGGGTAGGGCTTGTCGAGCACCTGACGTAGCTGGTGAATATGGCTGCGCAGGCTGTCGCTGTCCGGGCAGTCGTCGCCCCACAGTGCTTCTTCGAGGGCCTCACGGCGCACTACCGCCGGGCTACGCTGCATCAGGATGGCGAGTAGTTTGAGACCCAGCGGATTGAGCTTGAGGGCTTGGCCGGCCCGGCTGACATGCAGGGTGTCCAGGTCGTAGCTGAGGTCGGCGACCTGCAACTGGCGTTTGCGGCTGCCACGGCTGCGGCGCAGGATCGCTTCGATGCGCGCCACCAGTTCGGAGAGTGCGAAAGGCTTGATCAGGTAGTCGTCTGCACCGGCATTGAGTCCCAGCAGACGGTCATCCAGCGCATCGCGTGCGGTGAGCATGAGAATCGGCACTTCGCTGCGACCATCTTCGCGCAAGCGCTTGCATACCTGATAGCCGTCGATGCCGGGCAGCATGATGTCCAGCACGATCAGGTCGTAATGGCCACTCGTTGCCAGGTGCAGGCCGCTCAGTCCGTCCTGCGCGCAGTCGACGCTGAAGCCCTTGAGTTGCAGGTAGTCGAGCACGTTGGCGAGGATGTCTCGATTGTCTTCGATGACCAGAATGCGCATTGCAGGTTATTCCCGGAGTTGACGATTTTTTCACACGGCTTTGACGAGAGGCTCACGGCTCGCCCTACACACTTCGGCACGTTCATCCTGCAAGGATCATACGATGCCTCGGCTCCATTACGCGCAACTTCGTTATCTGTCGATCATTCTGCTGGCCTGGCTGGCGGTTTTCTTCCTTACCCGTAGCGTGCTGCTGCTCAGCCACCTGGGCGATGCCGGCGTGACATGGCCGAGTCTGCTCGGCCTGTACGGCGTCGGTCTGGTCTACGACCTCAGCTTTCTGCTCTACGCCGCCACACCGCTGGCACTGTACCTGCTGCTGTGTCCTGCCTGGTTGTGGCGGCAGCGCTGGCACCGGCATCTGCTGGTCGGCCTGGTGGCCGTGAGCCTGTTCGTGATGTTCTTCACCGCTGTGGCCGAGTGGCTGTTCTGGGACGAGTTCGGTGTGCGCTTCAACTTCATCGCCGTGGATTACCTGGTCTACTCGAAAGAGGTGGTGGACAACATCCTCGAGTCCTATCCGATCTATCCGCTGCTGGCGCTGCTCGCCGCCGTGTCCATCGTCCTGACGGTGGCGCTGCGCAAGCCAATCCGCGCCGCGCTGGAGGCTCCGCGTCTGCCAGCACTGCGTGCGACCTATGCATTGCTCATGCTGGCGCTGCTGGTCGGGTTATGCAGCGGCCTGGTGGGGCAGGACGCACCGCGCGCCCTGGGCGGCAATACCTACCAGCGTGAGCTGGCGAGCAATGGCCCGTATCAGTTCTTCGCCGCGTTCCGTAACAACGAGCTGGATTACCAGCAGTTCTACGCCACGCTGCCTGATGCCACGGTAGCCGAGCAGTTGCGAGCGGAGGTCGCCGAGCCCAACGCGCGTTTCATCGGCAGCGACCCGCAGGACATCCGCCGGCTGATCGACAACCCCGGGCAGCCACGCAAGCTCAATGTGGTGCTGGTCACCATCGAGAGTCTGAGCGCCAAGTATCTGGGCAGTTTCGGCGATACCCGTGGGTTGACTCCCAACCTCGATGCGCTGCGTGCACAGAGTCTGGCCTTTACCCACTTCTACGCTACCGGCACGCGCACCGACCGTGGTCTGGAGGCCATCACCCTGTCGGTGCCGCCAACGCCAGGGCGCTCCATCGTCAAGCGCATCGGCCGTGAGTCCGGTTATGCCAGCCTGGGGCAGCAGCTTGGTGCCCAGGGCTACGACAGCGTCTTCATCTACGGCGGTCGTGGCTATTTCGACAACATGAATGCCTTCTTCGGTGGCAACGGCTACCGCATCGTCGATCAGAGCAGCGTGGACGAGGCGGAGATGAGCTTCCAGAACGCCTGGGGCATGGCCGACGAAGATATCTATCGTCAGGCGCTGAAGGTGGCCGATCTCGATCATGCAGCCGGCAAGCCGTTCTTCCTGCAATTGATGACCACGTCCAACCATCGACCCTACACCTACCCGGAAGGCCGCATCGACATCGCCTCCGGCGACGGTCGTGAAGGGGCGGTGAAGTATACCGACTACGCCATCGGCCAGTTTCTCGCCGAAGCCCGCAACAAACCCTGGTTCGATGACACCTTGTTCGTCTTCGTCGCCGATCACACCGCCGGCAGCGCCGGTCGCGAGGATCTGCCGGTGGCCAACTACCACATCCCGCTGTTCATCTACGCGCCCAGATACGTCAAGGCAGCCGAGTACACCGAGGTGGCCAGCCAGATCGACGTGGCGCCGACGCTGCTTGGTCTGCTCAACCTGGACTACGTTTCCACCTTCTTCGGTCGCAACCTGCTGC
This sequence comes from Ectopseudomonas oleovorans, assembly GCA_045291465.1. Lineage (GTDB taxonomy): Bacteria > Pseudomonadota > Gammaproteobacteria > Pseudomonadales > Pseudomonadaceae > Aquipseudomonas > Aquipseudomonas oleovorans_B. The sequence goes on from CP152345.1 coordinate 3,039,856, forward strand.
GCGCAGATCATGCGCCTGGGCGGGCGTTGCTGGGCAACTACCAGCATCTGGGACTGTTCGACGGGCAGAACCTGGCGATCCTCAGCCCACGCCAGGGCATGCGTCGACACGACGACGCCCTGGGGCTGAGCCACGAATCGCGGGTGGATGGCTCCGATCCATTGCTGCGTCGCGATATCGCCTACTACCAGGGCGCCAGCCATGCCTTCGGCAAGCGCCTGATCGCCTGGCAGCCGGAAAATCAATCGGGCCAGCAGCTCGGTCAGCGCTAAGGAGCGAAGATGTCGTCTCGTCATTTCGATTTTCGCCTGGCACTGGGTATCCCGTTGCTGCTGATGGCACTGTTGCTGGTGATCGACCCCAGTCCGGTGGACTTTGCCCTGGCCCGCCTGTTTTACGAACCCGGTCAGGGCTTTATCGGGCGCAGCAGTTTCTGGCTCGAGGACATCCTGCATGACCGTGCCAAGCAGGCGGTGATCGTGCTTGGTGTGCTGGCCATCGGCGGTTTTCTGCTCAGCCTGCTACCGACTCGCTGGCGTGCCTGGCGCCGTCAACTCGGCTACCTGGTGCTGGCGCTGGGCCTGTCGACTGCGGTGGTGACGCCGCTGAAGACGCTGACCGGCATGCACTGTCCCTGGAGCCTGAGTGAGTTCGGTGGCCAGGAGCAGTTCACGCCGCTGCTGGCCGAGCGGGCTCCGACTGCCAACCCGGGACGTTGCTGGCCGGGCGGACATGCTTCAGCGGGGTTCTCGCTACTGGCGCTGTTCTTCGTCCTGCGCGACCGGCGACCACGTGCAGCGCGCATCGCCCTGGGAGTCGCGCTGGGGTTGGGTTCGCTGTTCTCCCTGGGGCGGATGTTGCAAGGGGCGCATTTCCTTTCCCATAACCTGTGGACGCTGCTGATCGATTGGGTCATCTGCGTGCTGACTTATCGCTGGCTGCTCTACCGCCCCCCGTGGTGAGCAGCACAGGTAGCGACGTCGTCTGGGGGAGGCTTGCCGATGAGCAGATTCGAGCATGGGCTGCGCCTTGGCCTGGCGACACTGGTGTTTCTCGGGGCGTTGCTGGCCCTGCCCCTGAGCATGGCCTGGGGGGCGACGATATCCTCGGCGCCATTGGGCAATGCCCGACCGGTCAACTGGGCGCAACCTCTGGATACCCGCATCAACCTGTATCGCATGGCGCCCGGTCTCTATCGCAGCGCGCTGCCGACCTCCAGGGACTGGTCGACCTTGCAGCCCTTGGGTATTGCCACGGTGATCAACTTCTACCAGCGGGGTGACGAGCAATGGTTGCGCGATCCTCGCGTCCGACAGGTGCACCTGCCGCTGCGTACCGATCGTATCGATGACGCTGACGTCATCGAGGTGCTGCGCAGTATCCGTCAGGCGCAGGGGCGAGGTGCCGTGCTGATTCACTGCAAGCATGGGCAGAACCGCACCGGTCTGATCGCTGCGATGTATCGGGTGATCTACCAGAACTGGAGCAAGGAGCAGGCCTTGGCAGAGATGCGCGGTGGCGGCTTCGGGGGCGAGGAGCGTATGGATGATGCCGAGCGCTACCTGCGTGATGCCGACATCCCGGCATTGCGCCTGGCACTGGCCACGGGTGCCTGTAGCACCAGCCCGTGGGCGCTCTGCGCATTGAAGGATCGGCTGCTTGGCACTACCGAAGGGGGATGACGCGATGAATCTCCGGCGCCTGCTGCTCTGCACCATCTGTCTGCTGGGGCTGGTCGGTTGTCAGAGCCTGCGTGAACAGATGCTGGCGGCCAGTTATCCGCCGAACTTCGTCGATGGTTTCGAGGCTGGCTGCAGCAGCGGGCGGGCGGCAGCAGGGCCGCTTGGACAGTTCGACAAGGATGTACCACGCTATATGAACGAGCCTGTGTACGCACAAGGCTGGGAGGATGGTTTTCGTCAGTGCGAGAACGCACAGCGCATCGATGAATGGCCTGAGCGCCAAGAGCAACAGTGGCGTGATCAGCAGTGGCGTCACCACGTCGATCAGGCCATGGCCAAGGCACTACGTCGCTAGAATTTCCCTTTCCCTTGTAAAGAGTGTGGCAATAGCGCCGATAAGCACGAAGGGATTAGCGCAATCTCATCAGACCCTCTGCCAGGTATGGCTGGGGATATCTCGATTTCTGCGCGCAATGGGAGTTGCAAACATGTCGCTGCGTAATCTTTCGATCGCTCCACGGGCCGCTTTGGGGTTTGGCCTGGTGGCCCTGCTGGTGTTGTTGCTCGGGGCTTTTTCTCTTTTCCAGATGACGGAAATGCGCAAGCAGTCCGTGGCAGTCAATGAGAACTGGCTGCCCAGCGTGGCAGCGCTGGGGGAGGTCAGTCAGAGCCTCCTGCGTTTGCGTGCCGTGACCCTGCGCCTGATGCTCAATCGAGAACCGGATGAGGTGAAACGCAACCTGCAACTGGCCGATGACCTGCGTTCGGAGCTGAGCGCTGCTGATTCGGCCTACGAGAAACTCATTTCCAGCCCTGAAGAGCGTGCTCTCTACGAGGGCTTTCGCCGTTCCGAAGCGAGCTATCTGCAGGAACAGGGCAATATCGTCGCGTTTGTTCAGCAAGGCAGCTTCGATGATGCCGTCGCCGTGACCCGTGGCACGCTCAATCAGTATGCCGACGAGATGACACTCGCCTTGCGCAATCTCACAAACCTTAATCGAAAGGGCGCTACCGACGCTGCTCGTGACGCTGGCGAGGTATTCGCCTCGGCGCGTATCTGGGTCGTCTCGATGATCGTGTTCGCCGCCCTGGCCACTTTTGCACTTGCCATTTTGCTGACTCGCAGCATCGTTGCACCGTTGACGGAGGCAGTGCGCGTGGCCGAGAGAGTGGCGTCCGGCGACCTGACTCAGGCCATCCGGGCCGAAGGCCGTGACGAGCCAGCGCGTCTGCTCGAGGCGCTGAAAAGCATGCAGCAGAGCCTGCGTGCGACGATCCAGAACATCTCCGACTCGTCCAATCAGCTGGCGTCGGCATCCGAAGAACTGCACGCGGTCACCGAAGACGCCACCCGTGGCCTGCACCAGCAGAACACCGAGATCGAGCAGGCAGCCACTGCGGTGAACGAGATGACTGCGGCGGTCGAAGAGGTGGCGCGCAATGCGGTGAGCACCTCCGAAGCATCGCGTGAATCGAACGTCACCGCGCAGCATGGCCGCGAGCAGGTGAGTCAGACTGTCGATTCCATCGGCCAGTTGGCGGCAGATGTCACGGCCACTTCGGGCGAAGTCGAGCAGTTGGCCCAGCGCGTGCACGAAATCAGCAAGGTGCTGGACGTGATTCGTTCCATCGCCGAGCAGACCAACCTGTTGGCGCTCAACGCCGCAATCGAGGCGGCACGTGCGGGGGATGCGGGGCGTGGCTTCGCGGTGGTGGCCGATGAGGTGAGGGCGCTGGCGCATCGCACCCAGCAATCGACCCAGGAAATCGAACAGATGATAGGCGGCATCCAGAGCGGGACGGATCGCGCCGTCAGCGCCATGCAGAGCAGCAATGGTCGCGCGCGCTCCACGCTAGAAGTGGCTCAGGCCGCCGGTGTTGCGCTGGAGCAGATCACCCAGGCGATTGCCTCGATCAACGAGCGTAACCTGGTGATTGCCAGCGCCTCCGAGGAGCAGGCTCAGGTCGCTCGCGAGGTGGATCGCAACCTGGTCAACATCCGCGATCTGTCGATGCAGACCTCGGCAGGCGCCAATCAGACCAGTGCGGCCAGCCAGGAGCTGTCGCGGCTGGCGGTCGACCTGAACAACCTGGTGGCGCGCTTCAAGCTTTGAGGCCAGTGGGTGACGAGAAAACGAAAACGGCGCCCGAAGGCGCCGTTTTCCTGATCACCGCAGCGATTACTTGCCGGTCCAGCGCTTGAGCACCAGGGTAGCGTTGGTGCCACCGAAACCGAAGCTGTTGCTCATCACGGTATCGAGTTTGGCGTTCTCGACGGTGGTGAGCTGGATCGGCATGTCGGCCACTTCCGGGTCGAGCTCGTCGATGTTGGCCGATGCCGCGATGAAGTTACCCTCCATCATCAGCATGCAGTAGATCGCTTCCTGTACGCCGGCAGCGCCGAGGCTGTGGCCGGACAGACTCTTGGTCGAGCTGATGGCAGGGGCCTTGTCGCCGAACACTTCGCGTACGCCACGGATTTCGGCGACATCGCCGACCGGAGTGGAGGTGCCGTGGGTGTTCAGGTAGTCGATCGGGGTGTCGACGGTGGCCAGCGCCTGCTGCATGCAGCGGATCGCGCCTTCGCCGCTCGGGGCGACCATGTCGTAGCCGTCGGAGGTTGCGCCGTAGCCGACGATTTCCGCGTAGATCTTGGCGCCACGAGCCAGGGCGTGCTCCAACTCCTCGACCACGACCATGCCACCACCGCCGGCGATGACGAAACCGTCACGCTTGGCGTCGTAGGCGCGCGAGGCCTTTTCCGGAGTTTCATTGTACTGGGTGGAGAGGGCGCCCATGGCGTCGAACAGGCAGCTCTGGCTCCAGTGCTCTTCCTCGCCGCCGCCGGCGAAGACCACGTCCTGTTTGCCCAGCTGAATCTGCTCCATGGCCTGGCCGATGCAATGTGCGCTGGTGGCGCAGGCCGAGGAGATGGAGAAGTTGACGCCCTTGATCTTGAACGGAGTGGCCAGGCACGCCGATACGGTGCTGCCCATGGTGCGGGTTACACGGTATGGGCCGATGCGCTTGACGCCTTTCTCGCGCAGGGTGTCGATGGCTTCCATCTGGTTGACGGTGGAAGCACCACCGGAACCGGCGATCAGACCGGTACGCGGGTTGGAAATCTGCTCTTCGCCGAGGCCGGAATCCTTGATCGCCTGTTCCATGGCCAGGTAGGCATAGGCCGCAGCATCACCCATGAAGCGGAACAGCTTGCGGTCGATCAGCTCTTCCAGGTTCAGGTTGACCGAACCGGAGACATGGCTACGCAGGCCCATTTCGGCGTAGGAGGGGTTGAAACGGATGCCTGATTTGCCCGCGCGGAGGCTGTCGGCAACGGCTTCTTTGTCATTGCCCAGGCAGGAAACGATGCCCAGACCGGTGATCACGACACGACGCATGTGCAAGTCCTTCAGAAACTGTCGGTGGAGGTGAACAGGCCAACGCGCAGGCCTTCGGCACTGTAGATCTCACGGCCGTCGACGGCTACCGTACCATCGGCGATGCCGAGGATCAGCGAGCGGTTGATGGTGCGCTTGATATGAATGTTGTAGGTGACCTTCTTCGCCGTCGGCAGAACCTGGCCGAAGAATTTCACTTCGCCGCTGCCCAGTGCACGGCCACGGCCGGGGTTGCCCTGCCAGCCGAGATAGAAGCCGACCAACTGCCACATGGCATCGAGGCCAAGGCAGCCGGGCATGACCGGGTCGCCTTCGAAGTGGCAGGCAAAGAACCACAGATCCGGGTTGATATCGAGCTCAGCGACTATTTCGCCCTTGCCGTACTTGCCGCCGGTCTCGCTGATATGAACGATGCGATCGATCATCAGCATGTTCGGGGCGGGCAGTTGCGCGTTCCCCGGGCCGAAGAGTTCGCCGCGGCTGCAGGCGAGCAGTTCTTCCTGGGAATAGGCGTTTTGTTTTGTCATGCGAGCTCCTCAATTGTCCCCATGCATCTAAGGCTGGGCGAATCGTCCTGGCCGGCCCCCGCTCGGGGCATATGCCGGCAGCCTAGTCATAGACTGTTGCGTTGTGGTGAAAGTCACAGTCGGTGAGTACAGTTGTACTCTGCTGTCTCGGCATTGTCACAGAACCAGCCGTTTCTCCTTGTAACTCCTCGGTATTTCAGGCGCCACTCGCCTATGGTCGGGCTGGCAGCCAGCGTTGCAGAATGCGCTGCAGGTCTGCTCGTTTGAAAGGCTTGGCCAGGTAATCGTTCATGCCGGCGGTCAGACAGGCTTCGCGGTCGCCCTGCAAGGCATTGGCGGTCAGGGCGATGATCGGTACATGGCGGCCTCTGGCCTGCTGACGAATCTGCCGGGTCGCTTCGTATCCGTCCATCAGTGGCAGCCGGCAGTCCATGAGAATTGCACCGTAGTCGTGATTGGCGAAGCTCTGGAGTGCCTGCTGACCGTCGCCGACCAGGCTCACCTGGTAACCCAGGCTGCGTAGCATGGCTTCTATCACGGTCTGGTTGACCGGATTGTCCTCGACCAGCAGTACTGCCTGGCCGTCGCCACCGCTCAGGGCCTGATTTTCGCTATTTGGCGAGCGTTCGCCGTACTCCCGAAATGGCAGCGGAATTTCCAGGGTGAAGATCGATCCTGCTCCGAGCTGGCTTTCTGCACGCAGAGTGCCTCCCATGCGTTCGGCCAGGGTGCGAGCTATCGGCAGGCCTAGGCCAGTACCACCGTAGCGCCGGGATATGGATGTGTCGGCTTGCTGGAAGGCATCGAACATACGCTCCAGACGTTCGCTGCCAATGCCGATGCCACTGTCGTGTACTGCACAGACGAACCAAAGCACCTCATCATCCAGCTGCTGCCAGTGAGTCTCTACGCGAATATGGCCTTCCTCGGTGAACTTGAGGGCATTTCCGATCAGGTTGACCAGAATCTGGCGAATGCGTGTGGGATCGCCACTGACTTCCAGCTGTTCCAGCCCGGCCTGGGTCTCGAGCAATAATTGCAGGCCACGTTGCTGGGCACTGTGCTGGAAGACTTGTACCGAACTCTGCAGCAACTCCAGCAGGTTGAAGGGTATGACTTCGAGCTCCAATGCGCCGCGCTCGATTCGAGAAAAGTCGAGGATGTCGTTGATCACCTTGAGCAGGTGCTCGGTGGATTCGGTCGCCAGAGCCGCGTATTCGGTCTGTTCGTCATTGAGACTGGTAGTCTCGAGTAACTGCAGCATGCCCAGCACGCCATTCATGGGTGTGCGCAATTCGTGACTCATCATGGCCAGGAAGTCGGACTTTGCCCGGTTGGCCTGCTCCGACTCCTCGCGAGCCTGGATCAGTTCGGTGATCGCCTGTTGCTGTTCGAGACCACTTTTTTCGAGAGCGCAGGCCAGGTTGTTGATGTGCCGGGCCAGATCGGTCAGTTCGTCGTTGCCGCGTTCGAGCAGCGAGGGGCGATAGTCGCCGCTCTGGATACGCTCCAGTGCCTGCCCCATGGCACTCAGGGGCTGGGCCAGGCGCCGTGCCAGACGTCTGGCGAGAAGAAAGGTGAGCAGCAGAGCGCACAGTGAAAGGACGCCGGCCTTGAGCAGAATCTCCTGCTGACGTGTGTTGAAGGTGTCGTTTGAGATTCCGACCACCACACGTCCCAGATAGCCGTCGCCGAGCGCCTTGCCTTGCGGTGTCGGATGAGCATCGTCCGGCGTGCCTTGCAGGTGGATCGGAGCCTGGAAAACCTCCACCTGGGGTGAGCTATGGCCCTGTTCCTTCGGTCGTTCGACATAGACCAGGATATTGTCGTCGCGATCGCGTACCTCGGCGAAACGTACGTCAGGTGTGCTCAGGGTGGCGCGCAGCAGGCTTTCCAGATTACCCAGGCTACTGTTGAGCACAGCGTATTCGGTGGCCGGGGCCAACTGGTTGGCAATCAGTTGACCGGTATGACCCTGTTCCTGACGCAGATCCTGCAGACGGGTGAAGGTGAGAAAACCGGTAAGCAGCAGCGTCAGCAGCAGGGCGGGGCCCACGCTGATCAGTTGGGTTCGGGTATGAATGTTCCAGCCGCGGCGCTGGGTCATGGTTCTACCGTCCCTGGTCAGGTGCGGCACTGCTGTCTGTTGGCGAGAGGAGCAGGGCGAGGGCAAGGGGCTGCCTGTTGGCACGAATCGTCCTTGGCAATTAACGTCAGGCAGGCATGTTAACCGACCTGCCGAGCTTTGCCAGTGCCAGGCACGCGTACTCCGAGGTAATTCTCGTTTGTCATTCCGCAGGGCCCGGGATGACGGTGCGTACTGAACTTTTGCCCTGACCGGGCACTCTCGGCTCCGTATAATGCGCGCAAACCGCCATCACGCATGGCCTCATTCGGAAGACCTATGACAGAGCTCCAACCCATTGCCGTACTCGGCGGCGGCAGCTTCGGCACCGCCCTGGCCAATCTGCTGGCGGAGAACGGCCAGCGCGTCCTGCAATGGATGCGTGACCCCGAGCAGGCCAGGCAGATGCGCCAGAGCGGAGAGAATCCGCGCTATCTGAAAGGCGTCAAGCTGCATCCGGGGATCGAGCCGACCAGCGATATCGATGTGGCGCTACGACAGGCCGACTTGATTCTGGTCGCCTTGCCGTCCAGCGCTCTGCGCGACGCCTTGCAACCCGTAGCCCCGCAATTGGCTGGCAAGATGCTGGTCAGCACCACCAAGGGGATCGAGGCCAAGACCTTCAAGCTGATGAGCCAGATTCTCGAAGAGATCGCCCCCCAGGCGCGTATCGGCGTGCTTTCCGGGCCGAACCTGGCCAAGGAAGTCGCCGATCACGCCCTGACCGCGACGGTGATCGCCAGTGAGGACGAGGAACTGTGCCTGCGCGTGCAGCAAGTGCTGCACGGTCGGACTTTTCGTGTGTATGCCAGTGCCGATCGTTTCGGTGTCGAGCTCGGTGGCGCCCTCAAGAATGTCTACGCCATCATGTCCGGAATGGCTGCTGCGCTGGGCATGGGCGAGAATACCAAGAGCATGTTGATCACCCGCGCGCTGGCCGAGATGACCCGTTTCGCGGTCAAGCTCGGCGCCAACCCGATGACGTTCCTTGGCCTGGCCGGGGTTGGCGACCTGATCGTCACCTGTTCGTCACCGAAAAGCCGCAACTATCAGGTCGGCTTCGCTCTGGGCGAAGGGCTGAGCCTGGAGGAAGCGGTGCAGCGTCTCGGCGAGGTGGCCGAGGGCGTCAACACGCTGAAGGTACTCAAGGCACGGGCCGAAGAGCTGGAGGTATACATGCCGCTGGTCGCCGGTCTGCATGCCATCCTGTTCGAGGGGCGTACGCTGGCGCAGGTCATCGAGCTGCTGATGCGTGGCGAGCCCAAGACCGATGTCGATTTCATCCCCACTGCGGGTTTCTGACCCCGGTAGCCAATCAAGGAGAACGAGTCATGAGCGATGAGAAGCAGGAGCTGGAGCGCGAATCGATACTGTTGCGAATCCTCTGGATGGTGATTTTCCTCATCGTCTGGCAACTGGCCGAGTTGCTGCTCGGCGCCGTGGTACTGCTGCAACTGGGGTATCGCCTGTTCTACGGCGCGCCCAATGCCGGGTTGCTGGGTTTTGGCGACAGCCTCAGCCAGTACCTGGCGCAGATCGGTCGCTTCGGCACCTTCAATACTGACGAAAAACCCTGGCCATTCGCCGACTGGCCGACGCCGCGTGCTCGGAGGGTGAAACTGCCCACAGCATTCCACCTGCTCCGCACCCGGTGCGTGACGAGGAGCCGAAGCTGTGAGGTTGTGGTTGCTGCGTCATGGTGAGGCCGAACCGCATAGGGCAAGCGACGCGGCGCGCGAGCTGACGGCCCATGGCCGTGAGGAAGTGCGCCAGGCCGCAAGGCAACTGGCCGGCAGGCCATTGACGGCCATTCTTGCCAGCCCCTACGTACGTGCCCAGCAGACGGCAGAGCTGGTGCGTAGCGAACTGGGTTGCAACGCAAAGGTGACCACCGTGCTCTGGCTCACACCGGACAGTGACCCGCGCGAGGCACTCAAGTATCTGGACGAGCGCGAGAATGCCGAAGTGCTGCTGGTCACCCACCAGCCACTGGTGGGTGCCCTGGGGGGCTTGCTGGTGCATGGGCACCGCGAGGAGCCCTTGCCGATGCGCACTGCCAGCCTGGCCGAGCTCGAAGGCGACATACCGGCGGCGGGCCTGATGGAGCTGCTGGCGCTGATCCATCCCCACTGAGCTTTTCGGCTCAGGCTACAGTGCGAAACATTTCTTAACTTGCGCCTCCTTTGTCTGCGTGGAATAGTCAACCAAGCAAGTGCTTGGTTGATTCCTACAAAAACAACAAAGGAGGAAGCCCTGTGGCTGATGCAATCCGTTTGCCGCTCGAGCTGTTTTACGAACGCGAAGCAAGGCACCCGAACAAACGCTACATGGTGCAACCCCTGGGCGGTGGGCAACTGCTCGAACTGACCTGGGCCGATGTGGGGGAGCAGGCCCGGCGCACCGCCAACTGGTTGCGTAGCCGCGAGCTGCCGCAGGGCAGCCGTATTGCCATCGTTTCCAAGAACTGCGCCCACTGGATCATCGCCGATCTGGCGATATGGATGGCCGGTCACGTGTCGGTTCCGCTCTATCCCAACCTCACGGCGGAGTCCATGCGTCAGGTGCTGGAGCACTCCGAGGCGGCGCTGGCCTTCATCGGCAAGCTCGACGATTGGGCGGCGATGGCGCCGGGGCTGCCGCAAGGCCTGCCGACCGTCAGCCTGCCACTGCATCCGCCAGGCACCTTCGACTACAGCTGGGACGACCTGCAGCGCAGCGCGCCGATCCAGGATGATCCCAAGCCGGCGGCCAACCAACTGGCCACCATCATCTACACCTCCGGTACTACCGGCGCGCCCAAGGGCGTGATGCATAACTTCTCCAACTTCGGTTTTGCCGCCGGCAACGCCATCCGGTTGTTCGGGGTGAGCGAGGATGACCGGCTGATTTCCTATCTGCCGCTCTGTCACGTGGCCGAACGCATGTTCGTCGAACTGGCCTCCATCTATGCCGGGCAGACGATTTTCTTCGCCGAAAGCCTGGATACCTTCCTCGAAGACCTCAAGCGTGCACGGCCAACCGTGATGTTCGGCGTGCCGCGTATCTGCACCAAGTTCCAGATGGGGGTGTACAGCAAGATGCCAGCGCAGAAGCTAGACCGTCTGCTGAAATTGCCGATCATCGGCCGTATCGTCGGGCGCAAGGTGCTCGCCGGGCTGGGGCTGGATGCCATCCGCTATGCACTCTCCGGTGCCGCGCCCGTCCCCGATGCGTTGCTGAACTGGTATCGCCGTCTGGGCATGGAGATTCAGGAGGTTTATGGCATGACCGAGAACTGCGGTTACTCCCACGTCTGCCTGCCCGGCAAGTTCAAGCAGGGCTGGATCGGCCAGAACAACCCAGGTGTCGAGGTGCGTATCGCCGAGGATGGTGAAGTCCAGGTTCGCAGTGGCGCGACCATGCAGGGCTATTACAAGGATCCGGTCAAGACAGCCGAAGCGCTGACGGACGATGGTTTTCTGCGAACCGGTGACAAGGGTGAGCAGGATGCCGAAGGCAATCTGCGTCTGACCGGGCGAATCAAGGAAATCTTCAAGACCAGCAAGGGCAAGTACGTGGCGCCTGCTCCCATCGAAAATCGTATCGGCGAGCATTCGCGTATCGAGCAGGTCTGCGTGGTGGGCGATGGCCTGCCGCAACCCATCGCGCTGTGTGTGTTGTCCGACGTAGGTCGCCAGGAGGCCGCCAATGACAGCCGTGGCGAACTGGAGAGCAGCCTCAAGGCGTTGCTGGTCGAGGTCAATGATCGTCTGGATCAGCATGAGCGGCTGCAGGGGTTGGTGTTGGTCAAGGAGGTCTGGGCAGTGGAGAACGGTTTCCTCACCCCGACCCTGAAGATCAAGCGCGCGGTGATCGAAGGCACTTACGGCGAGCGTTTCGTCGAATGGCAGCAGCGCAGCGAGGCGGTGGTCTGGCACGACTGAGTACGAGTTGGGCCGGCAGGCGCCGGCCCGTTTCTCACCCCTGAACAAGGAATGCTTGCATGACACCGTGGCAACGTACGCCCGACATCGAGGCTCTCAACGCGACGCTGAAGGACAGCATCGGCGAGGTGCTGGATATTCGTTTCGAATCTTTCGACGACGACTCGCTCAGCGCCAGCATGGTGATCGATTCTCGAACCCATCAACCCTACGGCCTGCTGCATGGCGGCGCCTCGGTCGTGCTGGCAGAGACCCTTGGTTCGACTGCCAGTTATCTGTGCATCGACAGCAGCCGCTTCTACTGTGTCGGTCTGGAGGTCAATGCCAATCACCTGCGTGGCCTGCGTAGCGGGCGCGTGCATGCGGTGGCGCGGCCGGTACACCTGGGGCGTACTACCCATGTCTGGGACATTCGCCTCAGCGGCGATGACGGCAAGGCCAGCTGCATCTCGCGTCTGACCATGGCCATCGTGCCATTGGGCGAGCAACCGCCTAAGCGTTGAGCGCGAAGCTGCAATTTCATCCAAGATTTGTCCGATGCGTGGCGCTACAGTACGTGTCATGGATCACATCACTCACATCCAAAGCAGCTTGCCCGGCGTTCGCCTGATCGATGCCGAGTACCGTCGCTTCGCCTTTCCCCGGCATTTCCATCTGGAATACCACGTTGGTCTGCTGATTCAGGGACAGCATCGCTATGCCTATCGCGGAGAGCGTCGCCACGTCGGAGCGGGGGATGTTCTGCTGATGGCTCCGGAGGGTATCCATGACGGCGCCAGCCTGGATGGAGAGAGCTACCGCATTCGTGTGATGGCATTCGATCCGCACTGGCTCGATGAGGCCAGTCGCAGCCTGAGTGAAGGGCGCCAGGGGGCGCCGCGCCTGGTCACTTCGAGCTTGCGCCACCCCTTGTTGTCGCAGCATCTGCAGCAGTTTCACGCGGCGATGCTGGGTGGCTCGAAACTGGCTCAGGAGGCCGCTCTCTGGCAGGCATTGGCTCACCTGCTGGAAATGGGCTCGACGTTGCGCGTCAGCGAAGCGCAGAGAGCCTTCGATCGGAGCACCTGGCAATCTCTGCGGGAGTGGCTTGAAAGCCGCCTGGACGATCCGCCCTCGCTGGAGGAAATTGCCGTCTTCTGCGCCATGAGCCCCTGGCAGGCGCTGCGCCGTTTTCGTCAGCACACGGGTCTGCCGCCGCATCAGTGGCTTACCCAGTTGCGTTTGCAGCGGGCCTTGCCACTGGTGCTGGCGGGGGAGTCATTGAGCGAGATCGCACTGCGCCTGGGTTTCTACGATCAGGCGCATTTCTCGCGCCTGTTCCGCCGCACCTACGGTTTGCCACCGGCGCGTCTGCGTCAGGGCTGATTCACCCACATCCTTCGTTTCACCTCTTTCATTTCCTGGAGATCGCCATGCAGGAGACGTCTGTCTTGCTGTCGCTGGCTGCCGTGTTCGCGGTAGCCCTCATCAGTCCCGGCCCGGATGTGGCGCTGGTGGTGCGTACCGCCCTGCATCAGGGGCAGCGCGCAGGACTGCTCAGTGCGCTTGGGCTGGCCTGCGGCATCCTCCTGCATGGCACGCTGGTACTCAGTGGCGTGGCGTTGTTGCTCAGCCGTACCCAGTGGCTGTTCGACCTGGTGCAGGTCGGTGGTGCGCTCTACCTGGGGTGGTTGGGTATCGGCGCGGTTCGTGCGTGGTGGCGCGGTGGCGTCGGCAGCAAGCGGCTGGATGGTGAATTGGCTCCTTCGCTGTTCGGCCCCTGGCTGCGCGGCGTGCTCACCAACCTGGGCAATCCCAAGGCGCTGGTGTTCTTCCTGGCCTTGCTGAGCAGCCTGGTACCGGCAGACATGTCGCTGCCCGGCAAAACTGCCTGCGCGGGGGTGCTGTTCGGTTTGAGCCTGTTCTGGTTCAGCCTGCTGGGCCTGACCCTGAGCCGACCGCTGATGCGTCAGCGCCTGCTGCGCATGGCGCCGACCATAGATTTCGTTTGTGGTCTGGTATTTCTGCTGGTGGCTGCAAGTATCTTCGGTCGTCTGCTGCTATAGCAGATCGCTGAAGCACATAGACGAGGCGGGTACAGCCGCACCATCGAGAACGTGCCGTTTACGTGATATATGGGGGGCCTTACTCTGGGCGCAATGATCGAGCCCAGTGAAAATTGAAGTGCCGCAATAGCGATCAATGAAATGAGTCGCGAGGGTGTCTGTGTTCCTCCTTGAGAGGATTTGCCAGGTAATATTGTTTCTTTTGCCTTTCAGGCGTCGATGGGGCTTTTGTTGGTGATGATGTCAAGGACATGGTACTTCTCTCCTGAGCGCGTGATCGCGCAGCCTGAGAAAGACGGTGCGCTGGTTGCCCATGTGGGAGACCTTTCCTCATTCAGGCTGAATCAGGTGGCATTTGACATGCTGCAGATGCTGTATGAGCCGCAGACGCCTGATGGCATGGTTGAGCAGTTGTGCCAGATATACGAAGTCGATAAGGAAGAATGTGCTCGGCTTGTTCTTCCCTTCTTGCATGAATTTGAACAGGCCGGCTGGATTGTCGCGCTTGCGCCACATCGCAATGAGTTGCCGTTACATGCGCGTTATCTTGAGTTGTTGAAGCGTGCTTTGGTGAACTGGATCTATCCCGAGCACGAATTGCAGGTGAGCTACCTCCAGAGTGATCACGTTGCCAGCGACAAGTTGACCCGCAGCCGTTACTTGCGTGATATCTCCCAGATCGAGGCGGAAAAATTTGCCGAACTTCTGGAAAAGAAGAAACATGGTTTTGTGACGGTCTTGTCCCACACCCTGATCGGCTTGCGACGCCTGAATCACCTGGAATACTGCGCCAGGGAGATTTTTGCACGAGGGATTCCCGGGGACTTTTTCGAGGCCGGTGTCTGTCAGGGGGGAGCCAGTATCTTTCTGCGGGCCTTGCAGGTCGTTTTTGGCGAAGAGCAGCGCAAGACGTGGGCAGCAGATTCGTTTGAGGGATTGCCGCCCGCTACTTTGCCTCAGGATGCAGGGCTGGACTTTACCGAGCCTAACTACCCCTGGCTGGCATTTAGCCAGGAACGGGTGGAAGAGCATTTTAGACGGTATGATTTGTGGAGCGACCAGGTGCGCCTGGTCAAAGGGTGGTTTAACGAAACGCTGCCCGAACTGGACTGTGGCCCGCTTGCTCTGCTCAGGCTGGATGCAGATTTATACCAGTCAACCATGGACATTCTGGTCAACCTCTATGACAAGGTGGTTCCTGGCGGTTTTGTCGTCGTTGATGATTATGGCGCATTCGAGGCCTGTCGATTGGCGATTGATGACTTCCGGCGCGAGCGAAATGTTCAGGCACCACTCAAGTGGATAGACTGGAGTGGAGTTTATTGGTGCAAGGAATGTTGAAGGCCGTCTTCTCCCGGTTCTCTCAACTGAAATGATTTCCGTGCATCATGACTCGCCTCATGCTGTGTTCTAATCTGCGTTCGGGTATCCGTATGTTAGAAATCATTGCTCGATATTTTTCCTTCCCGAACCAGGAAGAACAGCCCTGCCTGTAAGCCTCGATGAAAGTCAAAAAGATTTCTATCGGGAATTCTCGAGGTCTGAGCGCGATCCCAATATTTTTTTATTGCGCTCAGGTTGAGGTAATGCGCAGCAGTGGGTGAGGTGTGCATCAAGTCCAGAGCATAGGCGACAGACGCTCGGTATTTGCTATAGCGGTACCCCAGGTCGGCAGGTTGCAGTCCTCTGATATGTGTGGTGCGCGTCGATTCTGGAATGATGCCTTGCATGGCATTTCTCATTAATAACCTGTTGTGTACGGTGTTGCGGTATTCCGTATCTGGAATTTGCAAACACCACTCAACGACGTTCTGGTCGCACGTGGGGTCATTCAGGGTAATGCCATAGGCGCCGGCAGCGAGTTGACTAAAGCTGTGAGACGTTGTCAGCATCGGGTACATCTGGTCGCGAAACTGGCGGTGGCTGGTCATCGTGCCAGCGTTCGACATTGCGTCGGCTTCAAATGTACGTTGCCAGCGCAGGTATAAATCAGGATGGGCTATAGCGATTTGCGTTGGATTGAATCGGGGCGACGGAAAGTCACGGGCAGGGTTGAGGTAGCGGAGCATGTCGCCTGCCAGTAGCCTCAGTCGGCCAGGCCAGCTTTGCCGTCCTTGCAGCAGATAGCTGGAAACCTGTGTCCATTCTTTCCTGAAGAGCAGATCCCAGAGATTGATCCGGCCTCCCTCCCATGACGCAACAATGTTGCCCGCCTGGCCGCCCAGCAGCGTATCAAATCCGTCCTGTCTAACGGACTCGAACAGGTGATGAATCCAGGCTGCGTTGAGATTGGCGGCCTGCATTCTGCCTGTCGCCTGCAGCATGAAGGTGGCTGCGCCAACGGGATCGACATGGTCGCTGTGGATCGCCATGTGTTTGATATTCGGGTACATCGCCGCTAACTGGCTGGCTGCGGGCCATTCATTGACCAGTTTGCCTGGTAGGTGCAGGCCTTCGGCTTCTTCAACGGGGACATGAGTGTAGGCATGCACCTGTCGGTTCTCTGCCATCAGTGCGCTGGCTGTCAGTGCCGTGACCGAGCCGGAGTCCAATCCGGCGCTGAGCATGCTGGCCGCATTGCCTGTGCGAGGTATTCTGCTGATTACGGCCTGCCGGTAGCGTTTTAAAAACTCTTCAACGTATTCTTCGGATGTACAGGCTTGTTTTATATGAAACTGTGCCACTTCCCAGTAAGTTTCTGTTCGTACATTTCCCGGTTTGAAGACGTTGTAAGTTGCTGAGCCAATCTGGCGAATCGCTTTATATTCGGTCTGTAAAAAGTCGCGATACAACCCCCACTGGAGGAGGTGGCTCAATATCCGTGCTTCATGCAGGTCTTGGGGGATGTCTTCACTATTCAGAATATCAGTCAGCGACGTAGAAAATGCCAGCTGCCCCGTTGTTGTCCATGCATAAAACAACGTGGTTGGGCTGCTAGGGTCAATCGCCAGTATCACGGACTGCCGGTGGGCATCCCATATGGCAAGCCACCAATCGCCTCTGATATGTCGAAACATGTCGGTATTCCAGCGTTCGAATGCCAGAAGCAGCAGTGTCGGGATGGTAATGCTTTGCGGGTCGGCACCGTTCAGGCCAAGCTGTGCTGTCAGTTCGGAGCGGTTGTCGATACGGGCATGATGACCGAGTAGGCAGTGCTTGTCGGGCAACGGTCGGGCATGCTGTTTTTCCGAAGATTGAGTGAACCGCTTTTCTGCAAAGTGTACGAGGATCGCCATGCTGGGAGTCTGCCTTCTCGGTCATGCCGTGTGCTTGCGAAGATGCGATAACAGAAAGTCGTGAGCATTGCGCAAGCTGTGTAAACCCTCTTCAAGATGCAGGGTAAATACAGGAACCTGTTGTGCCAGTTTTACCAGTGCCGGAAAAGATTTCTGCCATACCGCAGGGTGGGCAGGCTGTCCTAGATATAACTGATGTAGCAGTAAGCCTATGGCCTGGTTGGCGGGTAATGGTTGTGCTGACATTCTGTCCATGTTCCGCTCCCCCAGCAGGTAGATGGCTTGGACTGGATGATCCGCTGGATAAAATGCACCAGGCTGTTGCGCAAGATCCCAGTAACGCTTGTCACCGGTCAGTGCGGTTCGCTCGTAGACATTCTCCAGCGTCATGCCGGGGAGTAACTCGGACGCTGTATCCGGCCACAAGCGTAATTGCGCGAACCCATGGGCTGCGATGAACTGATCGTTGGCGTAGCGGATACCCACGATATCGTCACTGATCAATGCTGCCCCTGCTTTCAGCAAGGCCGCCGTGGTGCTGGATTTACCTACGCCCGATGGGGCCGCCAGCAGAATGCACGATTCACCAAGCCGTACTGCGTTGGCGTGGAGGGCCAATCTTCCGGCCAAATGCAGAATGCGCCCCATCATGATGGAAGTGCATAGCCTTATCACGTCGTGCAGGAATACCTCCGGGCTCCACCATGCTTCCATCCGCTGTCCGTCCGGCTGTAGCCGGAACTCCACTTGCCCCTGGTTCAATGGGTCGTGGAAGCGAATGATGATATCCCCTTCAATGGACTCCCACTCCCAGGAAACGTGGGTGCTCTGTTTGGCATGGGGCGGCAGGCGCTCAAGCGTGGCGTTGCCATGCAACAGTACGATGCAGTCGGGGCTTGCCGAGGCGATTTCGGCGAGAAAGGGAAGGGGGCGGTCAAAGGCAAGATGAAGCCCAAATGTTCGGTAGTGATAGAGATTGGGCATGAGTGATTCTATTGTGAGGCCTCTGGCACAATGAGTCTTGCACGTACTCGGAGGGCAGTCAGTTCCTCGGCTTCGGGCCGGTGTTTCTGCAATATTGCAATCAGCCCGAATAAAGAAAAGTAATCATAAGGCAGCCACTCGAGTGTGCGCCGGAAATGACCCTCGAGGTCTTGCTTGGGGAGCCCTTGAAGTTGAAGTCTTTTCAAGGGGTGCTGCACCTTCTCCAGAAGGCTTTCTTTGAGGCCATTGTCCGATGGAGGCGCAATGGCATAGGCCAATGCTAAAAATTCATCTGCCCATATGCTGTTGTCGGTGTGCGTATCGGTAGCAGCGAGCGCCTGCTCTTTACGGTTGGCAGCAAGCAGGTTGCGTATCAATAACCAGCGTACTTGAGGCAGGTCGGGCTGTTTGTCCAATAACGCGTGGCACAGTGCAATCGATTGTTCATGGTGTTTCTCGTTCATTGCGCTATGGATGTGCCACCATGTCTTCCTGTGTGCTTCGGGCCACGGTGTTCGTTCATCACGGACTGTCTTGGGCTGCTGGGGAAGAAACATCGAAAATATCGTCTGCAGGTGATGCCTGACGGCGGTCGTGCTTCGATGCTCTCGTACCCAGTGATAGGCCTTGTCAGCCAATTGGTTCAGTAGCGAGCGATGTCGATAGAGTTGCACCAGTCCATCGTACATGGCCTCCGGTGAGTCAAATAGAATGGCTCGCTCATGATGCGCGGAGAAGGCAGGTGAATCGCTGAGAAGGCTGGCGCAGCCGTTGATGGCGTACTGAACGAACTTGCCATCGCTGCGACAGCGATTGAAGCGGGTGTCTTTGAGTGGGGCGATGCCCACATGCAGCGATTGTAAAAAGCTGAAGTAATCGGTCTCATCCCCAAAGGGGACATGCGAGACTTGTGCGGTTGGTAATGCGTTCAAGAACTCGCTGAGTGTGTCATTGCAGCCCATGATCGAGAATCGAGCATCTGGATGGGCGTTAAGAAATTTTGCCAATGCCGGCGCGACCCAAAGCAGATCATCCCGATGAGTGGTCGAACCTCCCCAGCCAATGACAAATCCTTCTTTTTCCAATGGAATGACGGGGAGGGGATCAACCCATGGGGCAGTGACCAACCGTATGGGGTGTAGTGCCTCATAGTATTTGGCCAGCTCCGGGGACGAAAACAAAACAGCGTCGCAGCAATGGGCCAGATTCAGTAGATGCTGCCGGGTTAACGGGGATTTCAATGGGTGAGTGGCGGGTAACCAATCTCCCAGTGAGGCGATGTCATCATTAATCTCATACAGCGTAGCCAGGCTGGCCTGTTTTCTGTGTTGAATGACGTACCATAACCAGTGGATATTGCACTGAATCACAACCAGCAGGTCGCAGTTCAGTGAATGCTCGAAGGCTTCCGGTGCATGCACGGATAGCGCCGTGACATCGATCAGGGGGTCGTTCTGCCAGAGTGAACATGGCTTCCATACGCGCTGAAGGAAGTTTCCATGGTTTTCATTTTTGATGGCGCCCGAGTGAAGCCAGGTAATCTGGAATTTTTGATTGGACATGACGTGTTCGTCCGGGCGGTCATCTGGGAATGTTCTGAAAAAGCCATTTATCGTCACTCCCGCGAAGGCGGAAGTCCGGGAGATTCCAGGCTCCGGATGATTCCCGTTCGGGCCAGCCTAAGCGCTGCTCAGCGATGCAGCCGCTGTCTCGCCTGCGCTGAAGGCACTTCGCGGTTCGAGCAGGGCGAGCGCAGCGAGTAATGACGGCTTCTCGGTGTTTCCCTGAGTCCAGCTTAGAACTTTCAGAAATGAGGCATGCCTGTAGGGCAACTCCAGGCGCGACCGGCATTGCCTGGCTTGCGCTGTTAGAGGTGCCCTGTACAGGTGTGAATCAAGAGCGCCAGTATGATTGACTCGTCGATGCCATGAAAAAGGGGGGCGATAGGGTGATTGGCATCATCGTGTTAACTGGCATACGTTGCGAGATCCGAGTTACTGAAGCCTCCCGCACCACTCTCTGTTAGCGCGACATCCATTTTTTCCAGCGTGGGCGCAACAAAAGGTTTTTTCTCAGGGGATGCCTGGGTGGTCGTGTTGTCGTGCTGCGTGGTATCCGTTTCTTGCATGATCGTTCTCGACTATTCCGAATGAGCGTGAGCGTTTTGAATGGGCGATGCTGTGGCAGGGCGTGTGGCAAGGGTTTGAAAAGAAATCATGTTTTCTTTGTGTAGCTCAAAGATAAAGCGCTCTACCGAGACTCTGCATTGCTGCTCTGACACATCATATTCGTCGTGGATAAGCATGCACAATTCATGGAGCGTGCGAGGGCTGGCGAGCGACTCCCATATCAGCTTGGCGGTTGGGTTCATATCGAAGTAGGCACCTTGGTCAATGCTCAGCATCACCAGGTGATCCCCCATCTCGGCCGTTACTCCGGGAGAAGTCTGGACGATTAACGTATCGGGCTCAATTTTGTAGGGAATGTCAGTCATTGAAAAACCGGATCACTTTTGACACCGACATCGTCAGTACATGCGAATGCGCCATACTCATTGCCATGTAGCAGTCTTGATAGGTTACTCCGTCAGGCTGGCAACGCCGCACGGCGGTTCTCAACGCGCTGTCCACAATCAATGCGAACCTTAAGACTCAATCACTGGTGGCTTGCTCTTCGCGAGCTTAACTCATTGCCACTCATGCAGACAGTTTTTTAACGCATCGCCAGGGAGGGACGTCAAGTCGCTCCAAAAGCTGTAGCCCCTTGGTCATGGGGCTTCCCAGTCGGCAGGTCTTTTCCGGCGTGGCCGGATTTGGCCAGTGCGCCGCCCTCTATGGCTGTTACGGTCATTGCCGGGCTGGCGGGGTAGTTGGAGAATCGTCAGATGTCTTTCAGCAGGAATTGCGCATGTCGCAGTCTGTCTTCTTCGCCCACGCCAACGGTTTTCCGTCGGCTACTTACGGCAAGCTGTTCGCCGCCCTGGCCCCGGACTACCCGGTGCGCTACCTGGAACAGCACGGTCATGACCCGCGTTTTCCGGTGAACGAGAACTGGGACAATCTGGTGGATGAGCTGATCCATCATCTGCAGCAGAACGATGAGCCGGTATGGGGCGTTGGTCACTCGCTGGGGGGCGTTCTGCATTACCACGCCGCCCTGCGTCGACCTGAGCTGTATCGTGGTGTGGTGATGCTCGATTCGCCGATCCTGACGCTGGTCGACCGCTTGGTGATACGGGCCGCCAAGCGTTTTGGACTCATTGATCGTATTACGCCGGCCGGGCGTACTCTCGGACGTCGGGAGGCATTCGCCGACTCGGCCGAGGCGCGGGAGTATTTCGCCGGCAAGAGCCTGTTTCGCCGTTTCGATCCCGAATGCCTCGACGCCTATGTCAACCATGGCCTGCAGGTGGCGGAACAGGGCTTGCGCCTGAAGTTCGACCCGGCCACGGAAATCAGCATCTATCGCAACGTGCCGCATACCTCGCCAGGCCGGCCCCAGCACCTGGTCGTGCCGCTAGCCATGGTGCGTGGCCGTCATAGCCGGGTGGTGCTGCCGCACCACGCTCGACTGTTGCGGCACATGCCGCGTGCGCAATACCACCATTTGCCGGGTGGACACATGTTCCCCCTGGAGCGACCGCAGGATACCGCCACGCTGCTGCGTCAACTGTTCAACCGCTGGACCGATTCGCATGAGGAGCAAGCATGAACAACGGCTTCGAGGAAGTTCGCCTGAGCCTGCCGCATATCGAATTGGCCGCTCATCTCTATGGGCCGGACGATGGGCTGCCGGTGCTGGCTCTGCATGGCTGGCTGGACAATGCCGCGAGCTTCGCGCGCCTGGCACCCAAGCTCGAGGGTGTGCGTATCGTCGCTCTGGACTTTGCCGGCCACGGGCATTCCGAGCATCGCTCGGCTGGGGCCGGCTATGCACTGTGGGACTACGCCTACGACGTGCTGCAGGTCGCCGAGCAGTTCGGCTGGCCACGCTTCTCCATCCTCGGTCACTCCATGGGCGCGATCACTGCCGTGCTGCTGGCGGGAGCCATGCCCGAGCGGGTTGCCCGTCTGGCTCTGATCGATGGCCTGGTGCCCTATACCGGCGAAGCCGACCAGGCACCGCAGAAGCTAGGCGAGGCATTGCGCGCCAGGCAGGCGCTGAATGACAAGCGCAAGCCGGTATATGCCGAGATGGCGCGTGCCGTCGAAGCGCGCATGAAGGGTGTCGGCGCGGTCAGTCGAGAGGCGGCCGAGTTGCTGGCCCAACGCGGCCTGATGCCCGTGCCGGGGGTATACCTGGCGCACCGACAGCAGCCTGACCCTGCCGTCGCCGTTGCGTCTGAGCTGGGCGCATGCCCAGGCATTCGTCCGCGCGCTGCAATGCCCGGTCAGTCTGGTGCTGGCGGAGCAGGGCATGATGGGCGCGCAGCCGGCCGTGCAGGCATTGCTGAAGGAACTACCGTTCGAGGTGCACCGCCTTCCCGGCGGTCACCATCTGCATCTGGATGACGAGACCGGCGCACAACGTGTAGCGGATTGTTTCAATCCATTCCTGCGCTTGCCTTGACTTGCCTGCGACCCTGGGGAAAGGTGTGGCGGTCTGCCATGGAGGATCGCATGATCGACCCGTTAGAAGTCGCCACTGACTATTCAGCAAGCTTGCCTGCCGTATTCCTTCAATGGATTTCCGTTCGATGAAGGGGGGATGAAGACATTTTCCGTGGTGTTGGCGCTGCTTTGCAGTGGTGCCGTACTGGCCGCTGATTTACCTGGCAGTCGCGATCTCGACGTTCTTCCCCGTTTTCCCGCCAGCCACATCGTCGCCTTCAAGGAGGCGCCGGATGTCGAACGCATCTATCCGCAGGGCTCGATCCGCCGTATCAGTGGGCGTCTGCGCTATGAGCGGGAAATCCTCGTGCAGGGTCGGCACCATGCGCTGACCTACGAGTTGCCACGCACCCACAGCGCCGACCAGGTGTTCGGAGCTGCTCGTGAAGCCTTGCTGGAGCGGGGCGCCGAACTGCTCTACTGGTGCCAGGGCCGTGAATGCGGTGCGAGCAGCCTGTGGGCCAACTCGGTATTCGGCAATGCCACCCTGTACGGTTCCGATGACCAGCAGGCCTATGCTCTGTTGCGTCTGGCCGAGCCGAATCACCAAAGCCTGCTGACGCTGTATAGCATCACCCGTGGCAACCGCCGGGCCTATCTGCACGTCGAGCAGCTGGATGCCGCTGAACCGCTGGGCGAACTGCTACCGACTCCGGCGACTCTATTGCGCCAGTTGCGTACCGACGGGCAACTGAAACTGCCCGACGACGCCAAGGCCGACAGCGCCTGGGTCGAGGTGCTGGCGCGCAGCCTGAATCTGGACAGCACCTTGCGCGTCGCGCTGTCCGGCGAGCAGGCAGAGCCCTGGCGCGAGGCGCTGATCGAGCAGCGCGTGCGGGAGGCTCGTCTGGAACTGGGAGATGGCAAGGATGGCGCACTGAACGTACGTTTGTTGCGTTAAGCTACCCTCCGCAATCGCCTGTTGCAGAGCGCCCGTCACGGGCGCTTTGTCGTTTCGTCGAAGGGAGTTCCGCTTCATGGCCACAAATGATCGTCTGCTGGTGCAGATCCTTCTGTTCGGCCTGCTGGCGGCCAGCCTCTGGGTGCTGGCGCCGTTCTGGTCGCCCTGTTCTGGGCGGCGGTGCTGGCTTTCGCCAGTTGGCCGCTGATGCGTCTGCTGACGCAGTTGCTCAATGGTCGTCTATCGCTGGCAGCAGGAATCCTGACCGGGGTCTGGGTGGTGCTGGTGGCGG
This sequence comes from Ectopseudomonas oleovorans, assembly GCA_045291465.1. GTDB lineage: Bacteria > Pseudomonadota > Gammaproteobacteria > Pseudomonadales > Pseudomonadaceae > Aquipseudomonas > Aquipseudomonas oleovorans_B. The sequence continues at coordinate 3,063,582 of CP152345.1, forward strand.
TGCCGTTGATCTGGCTGGGCTTCAACCTGGCCGATCACATCAAGGACGCCAATGCGCTGGTTCGCGACATTCAGCTCGAAGGCCTGCCACCTCCACCCGGTTGGCTGGCCGGTGTGCCGCTGGTGGGCGAGCGACTGGTGGAACTGTGGCGCACCATCGACCAGCAGGGTGCTGCATTCTTCGACGCCTTGCGACCATATCTGGGGCAGGTGGGCAACTGGCTGCTGGCCCGCAGCGCGAAGATCGGCAGCGGCATGGTCGAGCTGGCTCTGAGCCTGGTGCTGGTGTTCTTCTTCTACCGTGACGGGCCGCGCCTGGCGGTATTCGTGCACAGTCTGCTGGAACGCCTGATCGGCGAGCGTGCCGACCATTACCTGGAACTGGTCGCCGGCACCGTGCAGCGTGTGGTCAACGGCGTCATCGGTACGGCTGCCGCACAGGCGGTGCTGGCCTACATCGGTTTCGTCATCGCCGGTGTGCCGGGCGCACTGGTGCTTGGTTTGCTGACCTTCGCCTTCAGTTTCATCATGATTCCGCCGCTGATCTGGGGGCCTGCCGTGGCCTGGCTGGTCTGGCAGGGGAAATCGGCATGGCCATTTTCCTCGGCATCTGGGGCTTCTTCATCATCAGTGGCGTGGACAACATCCTCAAACCCTATCTGATCAGCCGTGGCGGCAACCTGCCGCTGGTGGTGGTGCTGCTGGGCGTGTTCGGCGGCATTCTCGCCTTCGGCTTCATGGGCCTGTTCCTTGGCCCGACCCTGCTGGCGGTGGCCTACAGCCTGCTCAGCGACTGGGTGGCGGACAAGACGCCGCCTGCCGAAACAGCGGTGGAAAAAAACTTGCCTGATGAGGAGAAACGCGGCTGATCAGCCGCGTTCGCTTTCGTACTTGTCCAGGGTGTCGCGGGCGATCTGCCGACCCAGCATGATCAGCTCCGGCGCCTTGTAGAACTCGAAGAAGCGGCAGGCACGCTTGGGGACGTTGATCAGAATGTCCGGTGGGTAGCCGGCGATCTTGTACTGCGCCAGTGAGGTCTGCATGACCTCGAAGCTCTGGTTGACCAACTCCAGCAACGAGGCCGGGCCGCTGAAATCCGCGACGCGCGAGCCGCTGGCGGATTTCGGTGCGGCTTCGTCATCGCTGCGATTCGGTGCGGCCGCCGGGCTGATGGCGTCGGCGATCTGTTGTTCCTCGGCGAGTAGCAGGGTGTCGTCCTCGCTCTTGCGGCGAAAGTTCGGCAGGCGCGAGCCGAGGCTGCTCATCAGTTGATCGATGCGGCCCTTCAAAGCAGCAGGGCGCTCGATCACCGGCAATTGATAGTGACTCTGATTGGTGGCGTTGAGGTTGACTGCGATGATCAGGTCGCAGTGACTGGAAACCACCGGAACGATCGGCAGCGGATTGAGCAGGCCGCCGTCGACCAGCATGCGCTTGCCCTGAATCACCGGGGTAAACAGGCTGGGTATGGCGGCAGAGGCGCGCATGGCCTGATGCAGGCAGCCTTCCTGAAACCAGATTTCCTGCTGGTTGGTCAGGTCGTGGCGACAGCGGTGAAGGGGATGTTCAGGTTTTCGATGTCTACCTCGCCGACGATATCGTGGATGCGACCGAATACGCGTTCACCGCGGATGGCGCCCAGACGGAAGCTCACGTCGAGCAGGCGCAACACGTCCAGGTAGTCCAGGCTTTCCGTCCATTCCCGATATTCACTCAATTTGCCGGCGGCGAAGATGCCGCCGACCACTGCGCCCATGGAACAACCGGCGATGCAGCCGATTTCGTATCCACGCTCCTGCAGCTCTTCGATCACGCCGATGTGTGCGTAACCACGCGCTCCCCCGGAGCCCAGTACCAGCGCCACTTTCTTGCTCATGTGCGATTTCCCCTGCGACGTCCGACCTTACTCCCGAGATTGGGGCTGCGCCAAGATGCTGTTTGCCGGCGTTCATCGACATTCGTGTCGGGCGTTTCGTTCCGGGTGGCGTGAGCTCGCACGGATCGACTCGCCAGCGGCCAGCAGGCGTCGGTATGATCGCGCAAGCGAAACGGCCGGGAGCCGGGCACTTTCGCCCGCTCGTAGCGTCATAGACTGGGCCAACCCGTAGTCATATCCGTTCGAGGAGTGTGGTCGAAATGAAACACTGGATCTGTTTACCGCTGCTTGCGGTGGTGTTGACCGGCTGCGCCGGCAAGACCGTTTACCGTGATACCTGCGCCAATCAGCTGGATGCGGCCTGGAAGGAACTGAGCATTGCCGAGGCTGAAGGCTTCGCGGGTACCGTGAGCTATTCCAAGGCTCTTTCGCTGCTCACCGCGGCCAAGACCCAGCAGCAGTTCGAAGCCTATGCGGGCTGTACCAGCAAGGCTGAACGTGCACGTTTCTACATTCGTGAATCCCGAGCGGGGCGCTGATGCAACTCGATTTCACTGCTCTGAGCCCGCTGGATGCATACCGCTGGCTGGCCTCCAGCGTTACCCCCCGGCCGATTGCCTGGGTTTCTACCCGTTCACCCGAGGGCGTGGCGAACCTGGCGCCGTTCAGTTTCTTTCAGGTGATCGGCGACAATCCCCCGACTCTGATGGTCAACGTCAACACCCGTGACGACGGCAGCCTCAAGGACACCCTGCGCAATGCCCAGGCCAACGGCGAGCTGGCGATCCAGCTGGTCAGTCATGCTCAGGCCGAGGCGATGAATGCCAGCGCCGCGATTCTGCCGCACGAGGTCAGCGAGTTCGCCCATTGCGGCATTGCCAGCGTGCCGTGCGAGCGGCTGGGTGTGCTCCGTGTAGCGGGTGCGCCCGTGACATTCGAATGCCGCGTGGCGCAGATCCTGCCCTATCCGGCGCAGCAGCCCAACAGCCACCTGATCTTTGCCGAAGTGTTGATGGCGCATATCGACGATGCCGTGCTCAACGAGCAGGGGCGTCTCGATCCGCTCAAGCTCGACCTGGTCGGGCGCCTTGGCGGCAGCGCCTACTGCCGTACGCGCGATCTGTTCCAGATGCAGCGCCCCTGAATTCGTTCTGAAAACGACGTCCAGTTAACTGTTCCGGCCATCCTGGTACCTACTGGCTTGTCGCCAGCAGGGTTGCGCTCCTATGTTCAGGAGTTCCGGGGCTGGCTGCAGTAGGCAGGGGGATGTCATGGGGGGCTCATTGGCGAATCGGCTGGCCAGTCTGAGCACGACCAGCAAGTTGATGGTCGGTTTCGCTCTGGTGCTTGGCCTCACGGCATTGGTCGCCGTTACGGGCCTGTTGGCGCTGCGTGAAGTGAGCGCAGGCGCCGAGTTGCAACAGCGCATGAGCGCTCTGGGCGAACAGGTGCTGCGCATGCGCCACAGTGAACAGGCGTTCGCGCTCGGTGGTGACAGCCAGCATGCCCAGCGCCTGGCCGAGCAGGCCGAGGCCATCGTTCAGGCGAGCACGGCGTTGCAGGCCGACCTGGACAGCGAAACCGCAGCGATCCTGGCGCAGGTCGAACCGGCACTGGCCGAGTACCGTAGCGCCTTCGCCCGCTACGTCGAACTGACCGACAACATGCAACTGTCTCTACAGGCCGCCGACTGGCTGGTGGTCAGTGCAGCCAACAGCCTGGATCTCTTGCAGGAAGGGCTTTCCGAGGACGGTGTCGACCTGCTCAAGCGCACGCAGGGCGAGCAGGGCGGCGACGCGGTGTTGCAGGCGGGGCAGGTAGGCAGGATTCACCAGTTGCTGTTGCAGTCGCTGGATCAGGCGCGGCAACGGCTGGAGGCCAGCCGACGCAGTGACAGCGCCGAGCAGACCGAGATCGCCCAGGCCGGCGAAGCCCAGAAACTGGCCGCCGAGTTGCGCGATGCGCTGGATGATCCGGGATATGCCGCGGTACTCGGTGAGGTGGTGGTCAATGTCGACTCCTTCAACGAGCGCCTCAACGAATACGCCAATCAATTGCAGCAGCAGAAACAGGTCTATCTGCAACTGGTGGCACAGGTGGAACAACTACTCGGCCGTGTCGACCAGGCGCTGGTGCTGCAACGACAGGTCATGCAGGCCGGTCGGCAGGCCAGTAGCGGGCTGATCGTGCTGGCGGCGGTGCTCGCGTTGCTGCTCGGCCTTGGGGCTGCCGTCATCATCAGCCTGGCCATCGTACGGCCGCTGAGGCGGGTCATAGACCTTGCCGAATCCATTGCCGGGGGGATCTCAGTGTACGCATCGAGCAGGATCGTCGAGATGAGATAGGCCAGTTGCTGGCGGCCATGCAGCGTATGGCCAGCAATCTGAGGGAGATGGTCGGACGCCTGCAGGGTGGTGTCGCGCAGATTTCCAGTTCGGCGCAAGTGCTGTCTGCGACCGCCGAGCAGACCCGTCAGGGTGTCAACGGCCAGAAGCTGGAAACCGACCAGGTCGCTACCGCCATGAGCCAGATGACCGCTACCGTGCATGAGGTGGCGCGCAACGCCGAAGCCGCCGCAGCCTCGACCGAGCAGGCCGATCAGCGCGTCGGCAACGGTAACCAGGTGGTACGCCAGACCTTGCAGCGCATCGAGCAACTGGCCAGTGCCATGGACGCCACCACCGCGAGCATCCAGCGCCTGAGTCAGGATACGCAGCGTATCGATGCGGTGCTGGAGGTGATCAAGAGCGTCGCCGAGCAGACCAACCTGCTGGCACTCAACGCAGCCATCGAAGCGGCTCGCGCGGGGGAGCAGGGGCGCGGTTTCGCTGTGGTCGCCGACGAAGTTCGAGCGCTGGCCAAGCGTACCCAGCAGTCCACTGCCGAGATCGAAGCGCTGATCGCCGCCTTGCGCGATGGCAGCCGCCGGGCGGTGGCGGATATGCAGGAAAGCGCCAGCCTGGTGAGTCTGACGGTGAGCGATGCAAACCAGACCGAAGGGGCGCTGGCCGCCATCGCCGAAGCGGTGGCGCTGATCTTCGAGATGAACCAGCAGATTGCCGCGGCGGCCGAGCAGCAGACGGCTGTGGCCGAGGAAATCAATCGCAGCGTCACCTCGATTCGTGACATTGCCGATCAGTCGGCCACGGCGATGGACGAGACGGCGGCGTCGAGCATCCAGCTGGCCGAGCTCGGGCGTGAATTGCAGGGCATGGCCGGCCATTTTCGTCTCACATAGCGTCTGGCCTCACAGTTTCGTGAGCAAAAATTACAGGACGCTTTGCCGCACATCTGCGCCCCAGTAGCATCGGCGTTCTGCATGAAGGAGCCAATGATGCAAACCAAACTGGATGCCTGTCTCGACTCGGTCAACAAGGTGCTGCTGGGCAAGGAGGCGCAGGTGCGCCTGGCGCTGACCTGCCTGCTGGCGCGTGGTCACCTGCTGATCGAAGACCTCCCGGGGATGGGCAAGACCACGCTCAGTCATGCGCTGGCGCGGGTGTTGGGCCTGAGTTTCCAGCGTATTCAGTTCACCTCGGATCTATTGCCTGGTGACATCCTCGGCACTTCGGTCTTCGACAAGGACAGCGGGCAGTTCGTTTTTCATCCGGGCCCGATCTTCGCCGAGCTGGTGCTGGCCGATGAAATCAACCGTGCCACACCAAAAAGCCAGAGTGCGCTGCTCGAGGCCATGGAAGAGGGGCAGGTGACCATCGAGGGCGCGACCCGCCCGCTGCCCGAGCCCTTCTTCGTCATTGCCACGCAGAACCCGGTCAGCAGTGGCGGCACCTTCGCACTGCCCGAATCCCAGCTGGATCGCTTTCTGATGCGTCTTTCGCTCGGTTATCCGGCGCAGGCCGCAGAGCGGGCATTGCTGCTCGGTGATGCGCGCCGCGATCTGCTGCCGCGCCTGGAGTCGATCCTCGACCATGCCGAACTGGCGCGGTTGCAGGCCGAGGTTCCCAAGGTGCGTGCCAGTGATGCGCTGGTCGACTACGTGTTGCGTCTGGTCGAGGCCACCCGCACTCAGCCGCAGTTTGCCTGGGGCCTTTCGCCACGTGCCAGTCTGGCACTGCTGGCGGCTGCACGGGCCTGGGCGCTGCTGGCCGAACGTGACTATGTGATTCCCGAGGATGTGCAGGCGGTATTGCCCTCGGTGGTGGGCCATCGCCTGCGTGAGCGGGCCGACCCGACAGGCCATGGTGGTGGCAGCCTGGTGCAGTGGCTGCTGCGCGAAGTGCCGGCGCTCTGATGCGCGCCGCGCTGAAACCGCACTGGCATCGCTGGCTGGCCAGACGCATTCCGCCTGCCGCCAGTGTGCGACTCAACCAGCGGCGTATCTTCATCCTGCCCAGCAGGGTGGGTGCTGCCTTCGCCGTTGCGTTGCTGCTGATGTTGCTGGTGGGGATCAATTACCAGAACAGCCTGGCCTATGGCCTGACCTTTCTGCTGATGTCGGTATTCATCGTTGCCATTCTGCATACCTATCGCAACCTGGCCGGGCTGGTGCTCAAGGCCGGCGGCGGCGGTGCGGTGTTCGTCGGCGAGCAGGCCCGTTTCCGCGTGCGCCTGGAAAGCCGCGAGCGCGAGCACCAGGCCGTGGCACTGGGATGGCCGCCGGCCGAGCTGGTGGTGCGTGATGTGCCGCGCGAGGGCCAGGCCGAGGTCGACCTGAACCTGCCGGCCTTGCATCGTGGCTGGTTGCGGCCTGACCGCCTGCGGGTGGAAAGCCGCTTTCCGTTGGGCCTGCTGGTGGCCTGGAGCTGGGTCGATCTGGATCAGGCGGTGCTGGTCTATCCCCGGCCGCTCGAAGGCGACTTGCCGCTGGCGGCCGGCCTGGGGGACGAAGAGCAGGAGGAGGGCATGCGTGCCCGGGGCCAGGGCGCTGATGATTTTCAGGGCTTGCGTGAATACCAGCCTGGGGACTCCAAACGCCGCCTCGACTGGAAGGCCTACTCACGCGGCCAGGGGCTGCTGGTGAAGGATTTCGCCACGCTCAGCGGACGTGATCTGTGGCTCGACTTCGACAGTCTGGGGGGGACAGCGAGGCACGCCTTTCGCTGATGTGCCATTGGGTGTTGCAGTTCTCCGAGCGTCAGCAGGCATTCGGCATGCGCCTGCCCGGCCTGGTGATCGCAGCGGATTACGGCGAAGGCCATCGTGATGCCTGCCTGCGCGCTCTGGCTCTGTTCGGGGCGCGTGCATGAGCGTGCAGCCGGCGATTCCCCGCATCGCCCTGACCTGGCTGCTGGTGGCCCAGGCACTGGTGATCCTGCCGCACCTGGTGCATCTGCCGCTGTGGATGAGTGCGCTGTGGCTGGTGGCAGCGGCCTGGCGTGTGCAGATTTTCCGCATGCGTGCGTCCTACCCCAACGGTTGGGTCAAGGGCGGCCTGATGGTGGTGGTGCTGGCCGGCATCGTGCTGTCGCGCGGCACGCTGGTGGGGCTGGATGCGGCGGTCGTGCTGCTGATCGCCACCTTCATCCTCAAGTTGCTGGAGATGCGCAGCCGGCGCGATGCCCTGGTGCTGATCTTTCTCGGCTTCTTCTGCGTGGTCACGGCCTATCTGTTCGAGGACGGCATTCTCGCTGCACTCTACAGCCTGCTGCCGGTGACGGCGCTGCTGGCCGCGCTGGTCGGTCTGCAGCACAGCGGGTTCGCCGGGCGCCCCTGGCCGACCCTGCGCCTGGCTGGCGGCCTGCTGCTGCAGGCGTTGCCACTGATGCTGCTGTTGTTCGTGTTCTTCCCGCGCATGGGGCCGCTGTGGTCGCTGCCGGTGCCCAGCGACAAGGGTATCACCGGGCTGTCTGACAGCATGGAGCCGGCCGACATCGCCCAGCTCAGCCGATCCTCGGCGCTGGCGTTTCGCGCCAGTTTCGAGGGGAAGGTGCCGGAGCGCGACCGGCTCTACTGGCGTGCGCTGACGCTGGAGCGTTTCGATGGTCGGCGCTGGTCGCAGTCCAACTATGCCGCCGTGCCGGTTTCGCCGCGCTGGAGCAAGGCAGGCGAGGCGCTGGATTACAGCATCGTCATGCAGCCCAGCGGCAAGCCCTGGCTGTTCGCTCTGGATGTGGGCGAGATGGAGCAGGACGAAGTAGGCATGATGACCGACTTCCGCTGGCAGCGACGGCGTGCGGTGGATCGCCCGTTGCTCTATCAGGTTCGCTCCTGGCCCGAGGCCAGGCGCGAAGCGGATGTCAACCCGACGACCATGCGCCGCGCCCTGCAACTGCCCGAGCAGGGCGATCCGCGCAGTCGCGCCTGGGCGGCAGAACTGCAGGCGCAGTACCCGCAGGCCGACGATCTGGTGGCGGCGCTGTTGCAGCATTTCAACCGCGAACCCTACGTCTATACCCTTCAGCCGCAACCGCTGGGGCGCGACAGCATCGACGATTTCCTGTTCAACACCCGCCGTGGCTTCTGCGCGCACTATGCAGGCGCCATGACCTTCGTGTTGCGTGCCGCAGGGATTCCCGCACGCGTGGTAGCCGGTTACCAGGGCGGAGAGTTCAATCCGAGCGGAAACTACATCCAGGTTCGTCAGTTCGATGCGCATGCCTGGGTCGAGTACTGGCAACCGGGGCAGGGCTGGCGCAGTGTCGATCCGACCTTCCAGGTGGCGCCAGAGCGTATCGAGCAGGGCCTGGAGGAAGCCTTGGCCGAGGAGGATGGCTTTCTTGCCGATCAGCCTTTCTCGCCGCTGCGTTATCGCGAACTGGCCTGGCTCAATCAGTTGCGCCTGAGCTGGGAGAATCTCAATTACGGCTGGCAGCGCTGGGTCTTGGGTTACCAGGGTGAACAGCAGCTGAGCCTGTTGCAGAAATGGTTCGGCAGTCTCGACTGGCAGCGCCTTGCCCTGGCGCTGGTGGGAACGGGCGCCCTGTTGCTTGGAGGGCTGGCGCTCTGGCTGCTCAAGCCCTGGCGGCAGAGGACTGATCCGCAACGCCAGGTCTTCCGCAGATTCGAACGCTTGCTGGCACGGCATGGCGTGCAGCGCCAGGCAGGTGAGGGCGCACGTTCCTTCGCCCGGCGTGCAGGTCTTGAGTTGCCTGAGCAGGCGCAGCAGATCGAGGCGTTCGTCCGCTGCTTCGAGCGGCAGCGTTACGCCGGCGAGCACGCCTCGCGCAAAGCTCTGCTTCAGGCGCTGGGTGACTTGCGCAAGGCGTTGCCGTGGCGTTTTTCGCGCTAGCGACCAATGGTCACTTGTCGGCGATAGGCTCGGCCCTGTTAGCCTGGAGCATCGTCGTTCGGGAGGACGAGCATGAGAGATTTCATCGAGCACTGTCTGAAGCGGGTTCTGGCATTGCAGGTGCGGCTGTACGCCTGTCAGGCGCGATTGGCCAGTTGTACCGATACGGAGGCCCTGCACGACCTGCGCATTGCCTTGCGGCAGTTGCGCAGCCTGCTGCGCCCATTGCGTGGCCTGCCGGCAGTGGATGCGCTGGAGCAGGGTGCCGCGGTGCTGGGGCGTCTCAGCGGTCCGCTGCGTGACCGCGAGGTGCTGGTGGCCGAGCTGGAGAGTCTGGGGCTATCGCACCTGGCTCCAGCCGATGAGGTTCAGCGCGTCCAGGGGTATGCCGCCATTGCCGGCAGTCGTGAGCTCGCCGACCTCATGCTGCTGCTCGATGCCTGGCCGGCGAACTGGCGCGAAGCTGCCAGGCAGAACCAGCTCAACGCCGTGGACAAGCGCATCCATCGTCGTTTGCAGCGTCAGCAGCAGAAACTGGCGCAGGCCTTGCGCGATCCGGCACACGATCGTCATCGCCTGCGACTGCTGATCAAGCGGGTGCGCTACGCCGCTGAAACCTATCCGGCGCAGAGTGGCTTGAGCAAGGCTGTACAGCTGAGGCTCAAGCGCGCGCAAAGCCAGTTGGGCGATTGGCACGACCGCCTGCAATGGTTGGCGCAAAGCGAGTCGCTTCCTGGGCTCGAACCCTGTCGCGTCGTCTGGCAGCAGGCGCTGGGGCTCGCCGAGCAGCGTGCCGATGATGCCCTGCTGGCCCTGTATGGTGACTTTCCTCTCGAGCGATGAGGTGTCATTTTCGCCGGCAATATGACCGAACAGACGCAGCGCTGGCCTATCGTTCAGCCTCCGGCATCCCCTAAGATCGTCGCCATCGATGAATCATGAGGTGCGTATGATCTTTTCCGAGTTGCTCGAGGCGGTGCGCCGCGATCCGGATGCTGTGATGATCCCGGCCGAATGGGGGCAGGGGCGTGCCAGTTTTGGCGGACTGGTGGCGGCACTGGCTTTCGAGGCGATGCGCGCCAAGGTGCCGCAGGGCCGTCCGGTACGCTCGCTGGCGATTACCTTCGTCGGGCCGGTTGCGGCCGAGGTTCCGGTCAGTTTTCAGGCCGAGGTGCTGCGCGAGGGCAAGGCGGTCAGCCAGTTGTGCCTGCGAGCCGTGCAGGATGGCCAGGTGGTGACCATGGTGCAAGGCAGTTTCGGTGCCTCGCGTCCGTCGAACATCGCAGTGCAGGCGCTTCCGGCGCCACAGATCGCCGCGGTCGAGCAGTGCCAGGAATTGCCCTACGTACGCAACGTCACCCCTGAGTTCACCCGTTTTCTGGCCATGCGCTGGGGGGTGGGCGGCATGCCGTTCAGCAACAACCCGTCGAGGCAGATGGGGGGCTGGGTTCGTTTGCGTGGCGAGCCCGAGCCGCAGCCGCTCAGCGAGGCGTACCTGCTGGCGCTGGTCGATGCCTGGCCGCCAGCGGTGCTGCCGCACCTGAAGAGCCCTGCGCCAGGCAGCTCGCTGACCTGGACCATCGAGTTCGTGCAGCCGCTGCAAAGCCTGAGCAGCGATGACTGGTGCCTGTATCGGGCGGAAATCGAGCATGCGCGCGATGGTTATGGTCATGTCGCGGCAGCGATGTGGAGCCCGGCTGGTGAGCTGATCGCACTGAGTCGGCAGACGGTGACCGTGTTCGGCTGATTTATGCTGAGCATCGGCGCCTCAAGCGAAGCGCCGATGCTCCAGTGTTAGGCCACAGGTCAACTGTTGGTCGGACGGCTTTTCCTTTCGCAGGGTGCGCTGTGTGTGCAGCAGGCACGCACTGCGGTCTTCGCGGTGCGCGCGGCGCACCCAACCCCAAAGCACTCGACCACATGCCGACAGGTGATCCCTGTTGTGACACTAGTTCGTGGCCCAGGCGACGCGGTTGCGGCCAGCGCTCTTGGCCTTGTAGAGCGCTGCATCGGCACGTCCCAGCACGCCCTCCAGTGGTTCGGCCGGATGACGACTGGCCAGGCCGATGCTCAGCGTCAGGCTCATCGTCTGGCCGTCGCTGCAGCGCAGGGACATGGCTTCCACGCTGGCGCGCAGGCGCTCGGCCACTTGCAAGGCGTCGATCTGGTCGGTTTGTGCGAGTAGCGCGGCGAACTCCTCGCCGCCGAGGCGACCGACGATATCGACCTCACGCAACTCACGGCTGAGCACTTGCCCCAGACTGCTCAGCACCTGGTCGCCCACCTGGTGGCCATGCGTGTCGTTGATCTGCTTGAAGTGGTCGAGATCCAGCATCAGCAGGGTGCAGGCCTGATCGTAGCGCTCCGCTGTCTTCAGCATTTCACTGGCGCGTTGCATGAACGCATGGCGATTGTTCAGCCCGGTAAGCGCATCGGTGGTGGCCAGTACCAGCAGTTCCTGCTCCATGCGTTTGCGCAGGCTGATGTCATAGCTCCAGATCAGTTGCGCGGGGCCGCCACGGTATTCCAGCAGGCGGCCGGAAACCACGCCCCAGTAGGGTTCATGGCCCACCAGCAGGGCTTCCCAGTCATCGACACGGTGACGTGCCTGCAGCGCTTCGCGAAAGTGCATTGCCTCGCGGGCATTGCTGAACAGACCGCTCAGCGAGAAATCGTCGGGAAACTTCAGGTCGAGTCGCTGCATCAGGCGCTGATTGACGAAGTAAACCTGCTTGCCGGCGTTGTCGGTGAGTACCACGTCGCTGGGGATGGCATCGAGGATCTGCCGCAACAGCGCCTTACCTTCGGCCAATTCGGCGGTACGCTCCGTCACGCGCTGCTCCAGGTGCTGATTCAGTTCGCTCAGGTTGCGTGACAGCTCGCGCGCCTCGCGATAGTTGCCCACCAGACGCAGAACCAGCAGCGAGCCACCCAGCAACAGACCGAGCAGTGCCCAGCCCAGGCTGGTGAAATAGCGATACAGATGCTGCCGTTCGACGTCCAGCTCGTTGGCCAGCGATATGTTGGTGGCGACCATCACTTCGTGCATTGGCCGTTGTAGCGCCGGGAGTGCCTGCACGGCGCGCTCGGCAATCTGCCTGGCGCCTTCCGTATCACCCCAGCGGGCGCGCCGGTCCCACTCGCGGCTGAGGGCGATGATGCGCTCCAGGGTGGTTTCGGCAGCCGGGCGTGATTCAGGCAGGAAGTCGAACAGATGCTGGCCTTCCAGCGGTTGGGTAAGGCTGCGTAATACCTGCACCCGTACAACCAGATCATCGCTGGCGAGCTTGCCGGCGAGCAGCGCCTGGGCAGCCAGCAGCAGTCGATCCATCTCCATGTGGATCTGGTAGGCCTGCCACAGCTCGCTATGCAGCGTCGGCCGCGCCAGTTGCCTGGCCTGCTGTTGCACCAGCCAGAGCGATCCGGCTACGGTCAGAGCCATGGCGATCACCAGTGCAGCCATCAGGCGTGGCGGTTTCGAGGTGCGTTTGGCAGGCGTATCGGGCATCGGAGTCACTCGATATGAATTTCGCTGAGCTGCCAGATGGAGCGGTTATAGAACATCTGCTTGCGCAGTTCGGGATAGTCGTCGAAGGGGTAGATCAGGTAGAGCGGGCCATAGTCGCGAATCGACATGAAGCGTCCGTTGAGCTGGTAGGCGATCAATGGCTGGTAGCGCTGGATGTCCTCGTGGGGAATCAGCACCGAGTAGTGATTGAGTGCGGTGGTGTGTATCGGCTTGCCATGGTCGGCACCTGGAACCTGCGCGAGCAGTTGATGGAGAGGCACGCCCACCCAGTGCTGCATTTCGCCCTGATCATCGCGCAGCTCGATATTGCCCCGGGGCAACTGCTGCAATTGCTGGAGGCTGAATGTCAGGCGTTGACCGTTTGCCAGGTGCACGGCCAGGGCTGGGCGATCCAGCGGGTAGGGCGCGGGCTCGGCATTGGCGGACAACTGGCAGAGAAGCGCCAGAAAAGCAATGACAAAAAAATGCCGCATTGGCGACATACTACTGCCCCTGGTCAAGATGTTGGCGAGTCTATCGTGGCACGATGCCTCTCTTCCATTCGTCCGACCAGCGGACGATCGGGTTTTTCGTCTGCGTGATGTGCACGGCGCGCTGTTCATGGAAGGAAAAGAAACGAGAAGCCGCGAGGCGTTCGAGTGCTGGGTGCCTGTCTGTGCGCGTGCGCTAATGGACAGTCGGTTGGTTCGCAGTGCCGGGTGGCAGCCCGTAGGGGCGCAACACCAGCGCGGCATACAGACCGATGACGCCGAGTGCGAGGGGAACGAAGCCCGGCTGGCAGAGGCCGATCGACAGCAGCGTCAGCGATAGAAGAAACAGCAGTACGGCAAGCAGGGGCGGTAGATCGGGGTGGGTGTTCATCAGGCAATCCTCGACGCTATTGCCGAAGTCTAGGACTGCCATGTGCTCGTGACGAATTGCTCCTGGCTATGGCCTGGATAGCTTTGACTCGATCAGAGGCGCAACTGACGGATGGCTTTGTTCAACTGGCCAGCCAGTTCGGCCAGTTGCTGACTGGTGGCAGCCGATTCGAGGGTCTGGCCGACGGTCTGTTCGGTGACGTCACGGATACCGACCACCGAGCGGCTCATTTCTTCGGCCACCTGGCTCTGCTGATTGGCGGCCACGGCGATCTGCGTGTTGCTGTCACGCATCAGTGCTACCGCAGCGGTGATCGCCGCCAGCGATTCGCCGGCCTCCTGAGCCAGCTGGACGCAATGATTCGCGTTTTCCGAACTCTCGCGCATGAACTCCACGGCATCGCGCGTGCCGCCCTGCAAGTTGCCGATCATCTGGGTGATTTCATCGGTGGAGTCCTGCACGCGTTTGGCCAGGTTGCGCACTTCATCGGCGACCACGGCAAAGCCCCGGCCCATCTCGCCGGCACGCGCGGCTTCGATGGCAGCGTTCAGGGCAAGCAGGTTGGTCTGCTCGGCGATGCCATGAATCACGCCGACCACACGACTGATGTGCTGGCTGTCCTCGGCCAGACGCTCGATGCTCCCGGCGCTCTGGCGAACGCCCTGGGACAACGCTGCGATGGATTGCTCGACACGCTCGACCACCTGCTGACCGGCACGTGCCAGTTGGTCGGCATTGTGCGACTGATCCCGCGTGCTGCCGGCATGCTCGGCAATGTGCTGCACCGTGGCGGACATCTCGTTGATGGCGGTGGCGGCCTGATCGGTCTCGCTCTGCTGGCTGAGCATACCCTGACGCACGGAGCCCATTCGCTCGGCCATGCTGCGGGTGCCGTTGTCGAGTTCTGCCGCGACCTGGCCGACGGTGCCGACCACGCGCTGATAACCGGCCTGCATGGCATTGAACGCGGCAGCCATCTGGCCAACTTCGTCGCGGCTGTCGAGCGGTACACGCAGGGACAGGTCGCCACTGCGCTCGGCCTGCAGTATCACATCCTTGAGCGTATTGAGATGACTGAGCAGAAAGCGGATCAGCAGTTGCGAGGCGGCCAGCAGCAACAGCATCAGCACAGCCACTGCCAGTGCATAGGAAAAGGCATGCTGGGCGAACAGGTCGAGCAGGCTGGGGGATCGTGCCACGATCGCCAGGTTGCGCCCGTCGCCGAGCGAGACGCGTTGCATGCCCACGACGGGGGTATCGCCAAACCAGGCATCGTGCTCTACAGCCTGCCAGCCGCTGGCATCGGCCGTACCCTGAGTGCCAGGTTGCGGCACCTGGATGTTGGCTGCGCTGGGCAGTGCAGCCTGCTGCGGCCATTGCTGGAGCAGGCGTGCCTGTTCCTGTACGGCCAGCCTGGCATCGGCGCTGCGCGCCTGCTGCTCGGTGTGCAGGGCGAACAGCACCAGCATCAGACTGATGACGAACGCGACGGCGTTGACCGCCCAGAATTTGTACTTGAGAGAGAGATCGCTGATCCAGGCGCCCATGCTGTTGTTATCCGTCTCGCTGCGTTCAGTGTTGGCTATTTGCCAGCAGTATGCCTTGGCTATTTGTCAGAGTCTTGACGTCAATCAAGACTCTGACGTTGCCTCCTCTAGTATGGCTGGCAGCGAGAAGAATGCGCGAGCACAGGCCGTGGTTTGCGCTGCCAGTGCCTGCTCGCTCTGTTTCCGGTGCAGGGCGACTTCACGCAAAACCTCGCCAAGAAAGGCCGGTTCGTTGCGACCGCTCCTGGGTTTGGGGCGCAGGCTGCGTGGCAACAGAAATGGCGCATCGGTTTCCAGCATCAGGCGGTCGCCGGGGATGTCCTTGAGCAACGGATGCAGGTGCGTACCGCGACGCTCATCGCAGACCCAGCCGGTGATACCGATATGCAGGTCGAGATCCAGGTAGGCATAGAGGGCGCTGCGCTCTCCGGTGAAGCAGTGCACCACGGCTGCTGGCAGCCGGTCGCGGAAGTCGCGGAGGATTTCCAGCATGCGCGGGCTGGCGGCGCGTTCATGGAGAAACACCGGCATGCTCAGCTCGACCGCCAGTGCCAGTTGTTCCTCCAGGGCTTTCTCCTGCGCGGGGCGAGGGGAGAAGTCACGGTCGAAATCCAGTCCGCACTCACCGACTGCACGTACCTGTGGTTCGGCCAGCAGGGCAGCGAGTGCGGCGCTGCTGCCGGCATTCCACGAGCTGGCATCGTGCGGATGGACGCCTGCCGTGCTGAACAGTCGCTCGCCACTGCTGTCCAGCTGTCGGCAAAGTTCGAGGCTGGTTTCGCTTTCGGTCAGACTGGTGCCGGTCAGCACCATCTGGCACACGCCAGCTGCATGGGCGCGCTCGAGAAGTGCTTCGGCCTGCGAGGCGAGACTGGGGTGGGTGAGATTGACGGCGATATCGATGAGTTGCATGGTGCCACCTGATGTGGAGCGAGGGGGCAGAATAGCAGATGCTGTCCGCTCGTCAGAAAATCGATTTGAAACAATGGGTTGTTCGCTGTTTTTAAGGTTGATGCAAGGTTGCGGGGTGGCGCTGCGGCGTTTGGCTGTGCCAATCTCCGCGCCCTTGTGCCGGCCTTGTGAACTTGTATGGCCGGCGTGCGGTCAGTTGCCGGCTGTCGCGCCAGGCTACGAAAACCGCGAGGCTTCGGCGACTTGCCGCCATTCCTGGAGAATCGATGTCGCGATTGCTGCTGATCCTGTGCCTGTTGGCCGTGCTGCCGCTGCCGGTCAGTGCGCGCCTGGCCGGCCCCCGGAAGTTGGCAGTCAGACCCGTAGTTCACGGGATCTGCCAGCGATTCGCAGCAGTGGCGAGCTGCGTGTGCTGGTCAATCAGAGCCGCAACAGCTCTGGTTCGGTCAAGGGGCAGAGCATCGGTGTCGAATATCACCGTTTGCGCGCCTTCGAGCAGTACCTCAATCGTAATTCCCGCGACGGGCGCAGCCTGACGCTGAAGATCATTCCCAAGGCCAAGGATCAGTTGCTCGGTGCCCTGCAGCGCGGTGAGGGTGATCTGGTCGCGCCTGGCGAGTTGCTGAACGTACGCACCGGACACGATGTCAGCGCCAGTACGGCGATTCGCCGTGAAGTACCGCTGGTGCTGGTTTCCAAGCAGGGCAACAGGCACTACCGCAGCCTCGAACAACTGGCCGGGCGCAGCCTTTCACTGCCGGCGGGCAGCGCGGTGGGCGAGGCGTTGCGCCGGATCAATCAACAACTGGCCGACCGCAAGTTGCCGCCCATCGTGGTCGAGTGGGTCGACCCCACGCTGGCGGTGGAAGATGTGCTGGAGATGGTGCAGGCCGGCATTTTCGAGCGAACCGCGGTGGAACTGCCGATCGCCGAGCGCTGGGCCAAGGTGATGCCCAAGCTTCGGGTCGACAGGCACCTGGTACTGGCACGTGACGGTGACATGAAGTGGTTCGTGCGTCCGGATGCACCGATGCTGCGGGCCAGCATCGACCGTTTCTTCAGTGGCTACCAGAGTCCGGCCGATCAGGATGCGGCTTTCCAGCGCGTCTACCGTCGTCTTTACAAGGTTCACTCACCGCTCGGTCGTGCCGAGCGGCAGCGCCTGGAGAAGGTGCGTTCGGTGCTGCAGCAACACGCTCGACAGCAGGAACTCGACTGGTTGCTGCTGGCTGCGCTGGCATTCAAGGAGTCGACGCTCAACCCTTCGGCACGCGGCGCCAACGGTGCCACGGGGTTGATGCAGATTACCCCGGCGGCGGCACGTAGCGTGGGGGTGAGCAATATCCAGAACGTCGATGGCAACGTGCAGGCCAGCAGCAAATACCTGGCGATGATTCGCCGCAATTTCTTCAACAGTCCGCAGCTCAACGAGCGCGAGCGCATGGCCTTCGTGCTGGCGGGCTACAACCTGGGCCCGCAACGGGTTCAGAGTCTGCGTGCCGAGGCGCGCAGGCGAGGTCTCAATCCCAATCAGTGGTTCTTCCAGGTCGAACGCGTGGCCATGGAGCAGATGGGAATGGGGGTGGTGAGTTATGTGAACGCGGTTAATAAGTACTACCTTGCTTATGACCGTGAGCGCTATCTGCTGGAGCCGCAGAGGCAGCGTCTGACGGCCAATTGAGTATCTATTTTTTCGATATTTATAAGCGGTATTTTTCGGTTTTTTAATCGAATAAATTGGATATTCTGTGCGCCATCAACTCACACACATAAGGAAGCCTTGCAATGAACAACCTGATCAAGAGCATCACTGCCAGCCAAGCCGGTTTCGGCATCACCGTCCTGCGCATCATCGCCGGTATCACCTTCGCCGCCCACGGTTCGCAGAAGCTGTTTGGCTGGTTCGGCGGTTATGGTCTGGCAGGCGTTGCCCAGTGGATGGAGAGCATCGGCCTGGCGCCGGGCTACCTGATGGCGCTGATGGCCGGTAGTGCCGAGTTCTTCGGTGGCGTGGCACTGATCATCGGTCTGCTGGTGCGTCCGGCTGCTGCGGTGCTGGCCGTGACCATGCTGGTGGCGATCTTCACCGTGCACCTCGCCAACGGCTTCTTCATGAGCAACAACGGCTACGAGTTCGCCCTGGCACTGCTGGCCATCAGTGTGGCCCTGGTGTTCGAAGGCGCCGGCAAGCTCTCGGTCGACGGCAAGCTCGCTCGCTGATCCGCAGCGCTGAAACGAAGAAGGCCCGCACATGCGGGCCTTCATGCGTCTGCCATCCTGCTCAGGCCGTCTGCTCGGCCTTTTTCTCCTGCGCGGCAACCTGCTGGGCCAGTTCGATCATCTGCTCGCGCATCCAGCGGTTGGCCGGATCCTGGTCGGTGCTCTCGTGCCAGTACAGATGGGTTTCCAGTGCCGGTACATCGCCCACCGGCAAGGTCACGTGATGCAGATTGTGGCGGCGGGCGAAACGCTCCGGCACGGTCATCACCATATCGGTCTGCAGCATGACGCTGCTGGCCATCAGGTAGTGCTGCGAACGCAGGGCGATCTTGCGTTGAATACCCATCTTGCCGAGTGCCAGGTCGACGTAGCCGAGGCCGCTGCGGCGGCTGGAAATGTGGATGTGGGTCAGCGAGAGGTATTCGTCGAGGCTGATCTTTTCCTTGGCCAGCGGGTGGCCGGGGCGCATGGCGCAAACGTAGCGATCATCCAGCAGCTTGACGTGGCGCACCTGCGGGTCGGTGTTCAACGGTGCATCGACGGCGAAATCCAGGCGCCCGGCGGCCAGCTCCTTGGTGGTCTCGCGGCGCTTGGCCAGGAAACTCTCGATGCACACGCTCGGTGCCTGGCGGCGCAGACGCTGGAACAGTGGCGGCAGGAGTATCTGCTCGGAGAGGTCGGTCATGCTTATGCGATAGGTCTTGTTCGCCTGCTGCGGATTGAAGGTGCGGCTTTCCTGAACCGAGACCCGCAGCAACTGTAGTGCGTTGCGCACCGGATCGATGATGTTCTGCGCCATGGGGGTCGGCACCATGCCCTGGGCCGTGCGGACGAACAGCGGGTCATTGAAGGTTTCGCGCAGACGGGCGAGGGCGTTGGACACGGCTGGCTGGGTAATGCCGACGATCTGTCCGGCACGGGTCAGGTTGGCCTCGGTGTAGATGGCGTCGAAGACGATGAAGAGATTCAGATCCACCTTGGTCAGGTTCATGCCGGCAGTGCTCCAGGGGTGTCGATATCAGTCGATCATATATCGGTTATGAATGTTCATACACGCTGAAAATAGGTTCGATAAATCTTAAGCGCTGTTCTAGCATCATTTCCACAACCTTGGAGCCTGTTCAGTCTCTCGCACCGCGCAGCCGATCAGGATCCGACACCCCCTGTCACACATAGCCTCCCAGAAGGTATACCCCATGGATTTCGCCTACTCCCCCAAGGTTCAAGAGCTGCGTGAGCGCGTTACCGCGTTCATGGAGGCGCACGTTTATCCGGCCGAAGCGGTATTCGAGCAGCAGGTTGCCGAAGGTGATCGCTGGCAACCCACCGCGATCATGGAAGAGCTGAAGAACAAGGCCAAGGCCGAAGGCCTGTGGAACCTGTTCCTGCCCGAATCGGACTACGGTGCGGGCCTCACCAACACCGAGTACGCACCGCTGGCCGAGATCATGGGGCGCTCGCTGATCGGCCCGGAACCGTTCAACTGCGCTGCGCCGGATACCGGCAACATGGAAGTACTGGTGCGCTATGGCAACGAGGCGCAGAAGCAGCAATGGCTGGAGCCGCTGCTGTCCGGCGAGATCCGCTCCGCGTTCGCGATGACCGAGCCGGGCGTGGCATCGAGCGATGCCACGAACATGCAGGCCAACGCTCGTCGCGAAGGCGACGAGTGGGTCATCAATGGTCGCAAGTGGTGGACGTCCGGCGCCTGCGATCCGCGCTGCAAGGTAATGATCTTCATGGGACTGACCAACCCGGACGCGCCGCGCCACCAGCAGCACTCGATGATCCTGGTGCCGATGGATGCGCCGGGTGTGACCGTGCTGCGCCCGCTGCCGGTATTCGGCTACGACGATGCGCCGCATGGTCACGCCGAAGTGCTGTTCGAGAACGTGCGCGTGCCGTACGAGAACGTGCTGCTGGGCGAGGGGCGCGGCTTCGAGATCGCTCAGGGTCGCCTCGGCCCGGGACGGATCCACCACTGCATGCGCTCGATCGGCATGGCCGAGCGTGCCCTGGAGCTGATGTGCAAGCGCGCCATCAGCCGTACCGCGTTCGGCAAGCCGCTGGCACGCCTGGGTGGCAACATCGACCACATTGCCGACTCGCGCATGGAGATCAACCAGGCGCGCCTGCTGACCCTGAACGCGGCCTACATGATGGACACCGTGGGCAACAAGATCGCCGCCAGCGAAATTGCCCAGATCAAGGTGGTGGCGCCCAACGTGGCGCTCAAGGTGATCGACCGGGCGATCCAGATGCACGGTGGTGCGGGTGTTTCCAACGACTTCCCGCTGGCCTACTGGTACGCCATGCAGCGCACCCTGCGTCTGGCCGATGGCCCGGACGAAGTGCACCGTGCCGCCATTGGCAAGTACGAGATCGGCAAGTACGTACCGCGTGACGTGATGAAAGCCAGCCGCTGATTCATTCGCCCTGAACGACAAAGGCCCGCATTGCGGGCCTTTGTCGTTTCAGTCGGTGCGTATGAGCTGGGTAGGGTGCGTCATGCGCATCGCCGACACTTTCTTCGGGAGTGTCAATGGGGTGTCGTTTTTCTTTGGCGGATTGGATAGCTATTTGATGTCATTGATTATCAATGGCATTTGTCTATGATCACTCGTCAGCCGGGAAATGCCGGATTTCCAAATGAGCATCTGGCTCACGGGCTTTGTCTCTCATGGCCCAGGGCCGCTATCAAGGACGAAACCATGGACGCCGAGCGTGCATCAACTGATCCCGAGCTGGATTCGGGCCTTGCCAGCCTGGTCATGCTGGCACGTTTCCACAACGTGGCAGCCTCGCCTGAACAACTCGCCCATGAATTCGCCGAAGATGGCCGGGCATTCGGCCGCACGGAGCTACTGCTGGCGGCGAAGAAACTCGGCCTCAAGGCCAAGTCCGCTCGCAGTTCGCTCGACCGCCTCACCCACGTGCCACTGCCTGCCATCGCCGCCGATTCCGATGGTCGCTTCTTCATCATTGCGCGCATCGAGCAAGCCAAAAGCCAGGTTCTGATTCAAGACCCGCAGGCGCAGCGGCCCGAAGTGCTTTCTTTCGAGCAACTGCAAGCGCGCTGGACGGGCGAGCTGATTCTGATTCGTTCCGAAGCGTCCATGGCCGGCGAGCTGGCGCGCTTCGACTTCACCTGGTTCATCCCGGCCATCGTCAAGTACCGCAAGCTGCTCGGCGAAGTGCTGCTGGTGTCTTTCGTGCTGCAGATATTCGCGCTGCTCACGCCGCTGTTCTTCCAGGTGGTGATGGACAAGGTGCTGGTGCATCGGGGGTTGTCGACACTGGACGTGCTCGCCATCGGCCTGCTCGGCATCATGATCTTCGAGACCCTGCTGTCTGGCCTGCGCACCTATGTGTTCGCCCACACGGCCAGCCGTATCGACGTGGAGCTCGGCTCGAAGCTGTTCCGCCACCTGGTGACGCTGCCGCTGGCCTATTTCCAGGCTCGCCGAGTGGGGGACTCGGTGGCGCGGGTGCGTGAGCTGGAGAACATCCGCAGCTTCCTCACCGGCAATGCGGTCACCTTGATTCTCGATGTGCTGTTCTCGGTGGTGTTCATCGCCGTGCTGTTCTTCTACAGCGGCTGGCTGACCCTGGTGGTGGTGCTGTCGCTGCCACTGTACTTCGTGATTTCGCTGCTGATCACCCCGGTGCTGCGCGCTCGCCTGAACGAAAGCTTCAGCCGTGGCGCGGAGAATCAGGCGTTTCTGGTCGAGACGGTCAACGGCATCGACACACTCAAGGCCATGGCGGTCGAGCCGCAGATCAACCGCAAGTGGGACAATCAGCTCGCAGGCTACGTAGCGGCGAGCTTCAAGACGCAGAACCTGTCTGCCATCGCCAGCGAGAGTGTCGGTTTCGTCGGCAAGCTGGTCACCGTGGCCACGCTCTGGCTGGGCGCACGACTGGTGATCGAAGGCGATCTGACCGTTGGGCAACTGATCGCCTTCAACATGCTGGCGGGGCGGGTCTCGCAACCGATCATGCGCCTGGCGCAGTTGTGGGCCGATTTCCAGCAAGCGGGCATCTCGGTGCAGCGCCTGGGCGATATCCTCAACACCCGCACCGAACTGTCCCAGGCCACCCGCAGCGCCTTGCCGCCCCTCAAGGGGCAGATCGAATTCGACCAGGTGCACTTTCGCTACCGACCGGATGGTTCGGAAGTCCTGCGGGGTATCAGCCTGCACATCCAGCCTGGAGAAGTGATCGGCGTGGTCGGCCGATCCGGCTCGGGCAAGAGTACCCTGACCAGGCTGCTGCAACGCCTCTATACCCCCGAGCGCGGCCGGGTGCTGGTCGATGGCATGGATCTGGCCCTGGCCGATGTGTCCTCACTGCGCCGGCAGATCGGCGTGGTGTTGCAGGACAACATGCTGTTCGCCCGCAGTATTCGCGAGAACATTGCTCTCACAGACCCGGGCGCGCCCATCGAGCAGGTGATGCAGGCCGCCAAGTTGGCCGGTGCCCACGAGTTCATCCTGGAACTGCCGGAAGGCTACGACACCGTGGTGGGCGAGCACGGCGCCTCGCTGTCCGGCGGGCAGCGTCAGCGTATCGCCATTGCCCGCGCGCTGATCGGCAACCCGCGCATCCTCATTTTCGACGAGGCCACCAGTGCTCTGGACTATGAGTCCGAGCGTGTCATCCAGCAGAACATGCAGGCCATCTGCAAAGGCCGCACGGTAATCATCATCGCGCATCGCCTGAGCGCTGTGCGCGATGCCAACCGTATTCTGGTCATGGATCGCGGGCAGATCGTCGAGCAGGGCAGCCATGCCGAACTGCTCGGTCGTCCGCTGGGGCAGTACGCCAACCTGCACCGGTTACAGCAGGGAGGTGCAGCATGAGCGCCAGGGACAAGTTGATCGAACGCTACCGGCAGGCCTGGCGCCATGCCTGGCGTAATCGCCAAGCCATGGACGCGCCGCCACGGCTCAATCACGAAGTGCACTTCCTGCCTGCTGCGCTGGCCTTGCAGGAAGCCCCGGTGCACCCGGCGCCACGAATCATCCAGTGGCTGATCATGGCCTTCGCCGTGCTTACCCTGATATGGGCGTGCGCAGGCGAGATCGATGTGGTCGCCAGCGCCACCGGCAA
Source organism: Ectopseudomonas oleovorans (assembly GCA_045291465.1). Classification (GTDB taxonomy): domain Bacteria; phylum Pseudomonadota; class Gammaproteobacteria; order Pseudomonadales; family Pseudomonadaceae; genus Aquipseudomonas; species Aquipseudomonas oleovorans_B. The sequence continues at coordinate 3,086,827 of CP152345.1, forward strand.
GATCGTTCCCAGCGGCAAGAGCAAGGTCATCCAGCCCATGGAGGCGGGCGTGGTAAAGGCGATCCACGTGCATGACGGGCAGACGGTGAGATACGGAGAGCTACTGGTCGAGCTGGATACCCAGATCACCCGTGCCGATGTTCAGCGTTTGCAGGCAGAGCTGTTGGCTGCCCAGGTCGATAGTGCCCGCGCCGATGCGTTGCTCGATGCCATCGAGCAGACACACGAGCCTGTTTCCCTGGCCACGCGCATTCCGCAAGCCTCGATTGCCCAGCAGGCGTCGGCACAGCGCTGGCTGACAGGCCAGTACCTGGAGCTGAAAAGCGCGTTGGAGCAGAGCGATGCCGACATTGCCCAGCGCACGGCAGAAATCCAGGCGGCTCACGTCCGGGTGGCCAAGCTGCAGGAGTCCCTGCCCATCGCCCAGCAACTGGCGGCGGACTACAAGCGCCTGCTGGACAGAGCCTATATCGCCAAGCATGCCTACCTGGAAAAGGAACAGCAGCGCCTGGATCAGGAGCGCGAACTGGCCGTGCAGCAGACCCGTGTACTCGAACTACAGGCCGCCAGGCAGCAGGCCGAAAGCCGCCGCCAGAGCGTATTGGCGCAGACTCGCCGGGCCATGCTCGACCTGCTGCATGAGTCCGAGCAACGCGCAGCTGGGCTGCAACAGGAGCTGAGCAAGGCCGAGCAGCGCAACCGCCTGATGCACCTTACCGCCCCCGTGGACGGTACCGTCCAGCAACTGGCCATCCACACGACTGGTGGCGTGGTGACCGAGGCTCAGCCACTGATGGTCATCGTACCCAGCAACCAGCCAGTGGAGGTCGAGGCCCTGCTGGAGAACAAGGACATCGGTTTCGTGTGGCCGGGGCAGGAGGTCGAGGTCAAGGTGGACACTTTCACCTTCACCAAGTACGGCGTGGTAAAGGGTACGGTGCAGAGTATTTCCGACGATGCCATCGAGGATCAGCGCCTGGGGCTGGTGTACAGCACGCGGATACAGCTCAAGGACAACAGCATTTTGGTGGATAGCCAACGGGTGCCATTGTCGCCGGGGATGTCGATCAGAGCGGAGGTCAAGACCGACAAGCGCAAGGTGATCGATTACTTTCTCAGCCCGTTGCGGCAATACGTGAACGAAAGCCTGGTGGAGCGCTAGGGAAACGCTGAAAAAGCCGTCATTACTCGCTTCGCTCTGTTCACTGAAGTGCGTTCAGCACAGGCGTTGCAGCGGCTTCATCGCTGAAAGGCGCCTGCGCTGGCCCGCGGGGGAATCATTCAGAGCCTGCGAGCGTGCTGGGCTCCCGCCTTCGCGGGGGCGACGATGAATGCCTTTTTCAGAACATCCCTGAACGGCTTCGGGTGAGAGTTCGTGGCCGGGAAGGCGGAGGCCGATGACGATGTCGCAAGCGTCGACCACAGGCCGCGCCAGGACGCGGCCTGTGGTCAGGGTCATCACTGCCAGTTGGCCGCGATGACCATATCCAGCTGCGCCCGCTGATCCGGCAGCAGGTTGAAGTCGGCGCCGGCCGGCACGGCGAACGCCGCCATCGCATTCACCAGGTTCTGCACCCGGCTTTCGGTCAGCGCCAGGCCATTGGACGCCTGCATGATCTCGATACGATGACGGCTGCCGGAGTACCAGTCGTTGACCGTGACTCGATCCTCCGTTCCCGCCACCAGGATATCCAGATGGTTGTCCCGCCGTTGGAACCAGAGTTGTTCGGGGGAGAGGTCTTCACCGAACTTGAGCACGTCTACTGCCCCGTGATAACTACCCGCCTCCACGATGGTGTCCTGGCCATCGCCAAGGTTGAACAGGTAGGTGTCGGCATGTTTGCTGCCGTACATCGTGTCATTGCCCTTGCCACCGACGAAAAGGTTGTTCTTGGCGTCTTCGTGGACACGCAGCACATCATCGCCATCACCGCCATAGAGTTCGTTGGAGCCTTGGCCACCGTCCAGCACATCGTCGCCGGCACCGCCGTAGAGGATGTCGTTGCGATACCAGCCTTTGAGGGTTTGTCCCTCGTCAGTGGCGTATTGAACGAAGCCGCGCTTGTTCACATCCTCCCAGGTCCATTTAGTGCCGTCGGCGAACTCGAAGCGTTCGATAAGGTGGTCGCGCTCGTAGTAAGCGTTGGTGTCGCTGTTGCTCATCCAGTTCTTGATCAGCACCTGATCCTTGCCATCGGTGCCGATCAGTATCAGCAGATCGGCGCCCTGTCGGCGAAAGGACAGGCTTTGGGGATCGATACCCTCGCCAAACCGCAGGATGTCGACTTCGGAGCGAGCATAGTAGGTGGAGCGTTCGAAGATGGTGTCGTGGCCGTCGCCGAGGTTGAACAGGTAGGTATCGGCGTATGCGCTGCCGTGCATCGTGTCGTTGCCCTTGCCACCGACGAACAGGTTGTTGTGTGAACGGCTATCGACACGTAGCACATCATCGCCATCACCGCCGTAGAGTTCGTTGGAACCTTCGCCGCCGTCCAGTACATCGTTGCCGGCACCGCCGAACAGTTGATCGTTGCCACTGCCGCCCTCCAGCACATCGTCGCCGGCACCGCCGTAGAGGATGTCGTTGCGATACCAGCCTTTGAGGGTTTGCCCTTCGTCAGTGGCGTATTGAACGAAGCTCTGTTTGTTCACATCCTCCCAGGTCCATTTAGTGCCGTCGGCGAACTCGAAGCGTTCGATAAGGTGGTCGCGCTCGTAGTAGGCATCGGTTTTGTTGCTGCTCAACCAGTTCTTGATCCGCACCTGATCCTTGCCATCGGTGCCGATCAGTATCAGCAGGTCAGCGCCCTGTCGGCGAAAGGACAGGCTTTGGGGATCGATACCCTCGCCAAACCGCAGGATGTCGACTTCGGAGCGAGCATAGTAGGTGGAGCGTTCGAAGATGGTGTCGTGGCCGTCGCCGAGGTTGAACAGGTAGGTATCGGCGTATGCGCTGCCGTGCATCGTGTCGTTGCCCTTGCCACCGACGAACAGGTTGTTGTGTGAACGGCTATCGACACGCAGCACATCATCGCCATCACCGCCGTAGAGTTCGTTGGAACCTTCGCCGCCGTCCAGTACATCGTTGCCGGCACCGCCGAACAGTTGATCGTTGCCACTGCCGCCCTCCAGCACATCGTCGCCGGCACCGCCGTAGAGGATGTCGTTGCGATACCAGCCTTTGAGGGTTTGCCCTTCGTCAGTGGCGTATTGAACGAAGCTCTGTTTGTTCACGTCCTCCCAGGTCCATTTAGTGCCGTCGGCGAACTCGAAGCGTTCGATAAGGTGGTCGCGCTCGTAGTAGGCATCGGTTTTGTTGCTGCTCAACCAGTTCTTGATCCGCACCTGATCCTTGCCATCGGTGCCGATCAGTATCAGCAGGTCAGCGCCCTGTCGGCGAAAGGACAGGCTTTGGGGATCGATACCCTCGCCAAACCGCAGGATGTCGACTTCGGAGCGAGCATAGTAGGTGGAGCGTTCGAAGATGGTGTCGTGGCCGTCGCCGAGGTTGAACAGGTAGGTATCGGCGTATGCGCTGCCGTGCATCGTGTCGTTGCCCTTGCCACCGACGAACAGGTTGTTGTGTGAGCGGCTATCGACACGCAGCACATCATCGCCATCACCGCCGTAGAGTTCGTTGGAACCTTCGCCGCCGTCCAGTACATCGTTGCCGGCACCGCCGAACAGTTGATCGTTGCCACTGCCGCCCTCCAGCACATCGTCGCCGGCACCGCCGTAGAGGATGTCGTTGCGATACCAGCCTTTGAGGGTTTGCCCTTCGTCAGTGGCGTATTGAACGAAGCTCTGTTTGTTCACGTCCTCCCAGGTCCATTTAGTGCCGTCGGCGAACTCGAAGCGTTCGATAAGGTGGTCGCGCTCGTAGTAGGCATCGGTTTTGTTGCTGCTCAACCAGTTCTTGATCCGCACCTGATCCTTGCCATCGGTGCCGATCAGTATCAGCAGGTCAGCGCCCTGTCGGCGAAAGGACAGGCTTTGGGGATCGATACCCTCGCCAAACCGCAGGATGTCGACTTCGGAGCGAGCATAGTAGGTGGAGCGTTCGAAGATGGTGTCGTGGCCGTCGCCGAGGTTGAACAGGTAGGTATCGGCGTATGCGCTGCCGTGCATCGTGTCGTTGCCCTTGCCACCGACGAACAGGTTGTTGTGTGAGCGGCTATCGACACGCAGCACATCATCGCCATCACCGCCGTAGAGTTCGTTGGAACCTTCGCCGCCGTCCAGTACATCGTTGCCGGCACCGCCGAACAGTTGATCGTTGCCACTGCCGCCCTCCAGCACATCGTCGCCGGCACCGCCGTAGAGGATGTCGTTGCGATACCAGCCTTTGAGGGTTTGCCCTTCGTCAGTGGCGTATTGAACGAAGCTCTGTTTGTTCACGTCCTCCCAGGTCCATTTAGTGCCGTCGGCGAACTCGAAGCGTTCGATAAGGTGGTCGCGCTCGTAGTAGGCATCGGTTTTGTTGCTGCTCAACCAGTTCTTGATCCGCACCTGATCCTTGCCATCGGTGCCGATCAGTATCAGCAGGTCAGCGCCCTGTCGGCGAAAGGACAGGCTTTGGGGATCGATACCCTCGCCAAACCGCAGGATGTCGACTTCGGAGCGAGCATAGTAGGTGGAGCGTTCGAAGATGGTGTCGTGGCCGTCGCCGAGGTTGAACAGGTAGGTATCGGCGTATGCGCTGCCGTGCATCGTGTCGTTGCCCTTGCCACCGACGAACAGGTTGTTGTGTGAGCGGCTATCGACACGCAGCACATCGTCGCCATCACCGCCGTAGAGTTCGTTCGAGCCTTGGCCACCGTCCAGTTCATCGTTACCGGCACCGCCATAGACAATCGAGTTCCTGTCGCCCGCCTTGAGCTGATCGTCACCCGGTGTCCCGAACAGGTAGGCCTTGTCCGGCCTTGCCCAGGCGGCATGGGCGGCGAATTCGGCCATCTCGGCCTCATTCAATCTGTCGAGCAGTGCCGGAACCAGATTCTTCACGTGTTGTTGCAGCTCCGCTTCCTTGTCCAGCAGACGGCTCAGATCGAAGGCGTCCAGCAGTGCGTATAGCGGTGAGTCCTGCGCTCGCTCGGCCAGGGCTGCGTAGACACCCGCCAGGGACAATTCGAAGGCTTCGCCACCTTCGGCCAGGCGCAGCTCCAGCCTGTCCATATAGGGTTGCAGGCGAGTATTGAGCAGCAGGCCGTCATAAACGGATTTTCTGAGCGCTTCATAGGAGGCATCGAGAAAGCCTGCCTGCTCGGCGTTGGGGATACCAGGTGCTTTTCCGTGATGTAGAACGTCCCCGTGCCCTCGGCGCGAGCAGTCAGCGGCCGGCTGCCCACGCGCAGGTTGACGGCGTAGCTGTCGTTTTTGCCGGAGGCCGGTTCAGGGGTAGGGAAGGTGAAGAAGTCCTGGCCGTTGAATACCTCCAGTACCTTGACGCGCTCCAGCAGGCGTTGGGTTTTCAGTTGTTCTTCGGTCGGGCCACTCCGGGCAACCTTGCCTTCGGAGGTCGTCGAGCGTGTCGGGCCGGATGCAGGCGCATCACTGTCTGCCGGCAACGTCCAGGAATAGGCGAAGCGGGCATTGCGCATATCGCCGATACGGGTGTCGAAGGTGCGGTAGCTGCTGCTCTGCGCCCAGGCGCTGAGCAGGCCGTCGAGCAGGACGAACTGTTCGCTGCGCGTTTGGGCCTGGGTATAGGCCGCCAGCCGTTCGCGCAGTTCGGGGTTCTGCATGGCGGCTTCGTGCAGGTCGCGCACGGCGCCGGAGCCTTTCATGCCGGGCAGGGCGGCGACATCGGGGTCGAGGGGCAGGCGGTCGGTGTATTCGCGGTAGAAGGGGTTGCTGGCCAGGTCGAGGTTGGCGGCCAGGCTCTGGTTGGCGTTGACGGTGCCGATTTCGCCGTTGTCGCGCAGGAAGTGGCCAAGAGCGCTGATGACGTTGTCGTTGGAGGTGATATCGGTCTTGCGTGCCTGCAAGGCGATGGCGGTGATACCGTGCTCGGCCAGGGTCTTGAGTTCGTCCGGCTGGGAGATGCCGTCCTGGTTGAGGTCCTGCCAGACGCGTACATCGGCGAAGCGTTCGTCGTCGGCATTGAAGAGGCCATCCTCATTGCTGTCGAAATCGCGCAGGGCGTCGAAGCCGTCGGTGGCCTTCTGGCCGTTGGCCTTGACGGTGTCCACGCCGAACAGCTCGCTACCGTTGTCGATGCGGCCATTGTCGTTACGGTCGAGCACCAGGAAGCCATCGCTGGGTGCCAGCCAGCCGGTGCCGGTTTTCAGGCCATCGCCATTGAAGTCGAAGGTAATGCCGGCACTGGCGGGGACGGTTTCGATGCCATTGCCGTTGAGGTCGAGGCTGAGGGGGTCGCGGCGTTCGATATGGGCGCGGGCGCGGAGGAAGTCTTCGTTGGTCTCTGGGGCAATGGTGTTACTGATATATTTTATGTTCAGAGTTGGCCAAAAATCCCTTCAAATCCGTTAGGGTTAAGGCCTGCTTGTTGGAGGGCTTTCCATGTGAAGTCGATACAGCTATTGGTAAGGCCCTCGTAATGAGGTTCGAAACCATAACTTGTCGGGTAAGTGCCAAATTCTTTAAGTAAAAAATACTGCTCGCTTGTTATGGTGAGAGTGCTTGAATAGGCTCTGCCCAAGTAGTGCTCGCTGTCGTTATAGTAAACCTTTCCTTTGACACGTCCCGCGAGGCCAGCGTTGTGGTCACGTCCAAAGCCGAAGCTGTTTTTATTTCCATAGCCGTCATCTATTTCATACCACATGTGACCTGCAAAGGACTTTTCGCCGTTGGACAGAGGGGTGTGCCTGCCTGCGATATGTATGGTAATGGTGGGTTGTGTCATGTTAACTTCCTTGATTGTTTTTTATTGGTTGGGGGTGGTTGGTTCAGTGCGTGATAAGGATTACTATTGCTTGGTTAATGGCTAGGCCTGTTAGGGTACTAAGCGCTGAAAATATCGATGCCGTTAAGTGGCCTATAGAATTGTATTTTTTGCATAGCACGGCAGATGTCATTAAACCTATATAGGCTCCTGGCAACGATAGTGCGTGAAAAATTACCAGGCATCCTTCTCGTGTGCTCATAAATTGCTTGCTGTACTGTGTGTAGAAAAAGAATGAAAGCGCTAAGGCAGCCAGGGCGCCAGTAAGAAAATAAGGTGGTGGGCGAATAACTATTCCCAGAAAAAATCCTACAAATAGTGTGATGGCGTAATACTCGATTCTGGTGCATAGATAATTATGTGTCGATTCTGCAATGCAGATTGTCGTGAAAATCATGAGAATGGATAGCTTTGCATCCATGTTTTGGTGATGTCTGTCTGAGTATGATGAGGGATGACTGCACATATTAAATACGCGATGGGGTTGGTGGTGTATGTGGAGCTTTAGGTTGCTCTATGGGTATTGAGAACTAAGGTGTGCCGCTTGAGTTCATAATGCTGAGGGGGATTGTATTGATGTGTGGTCTGTATTCACTGGAGGCAATCCGTGCTGATGTAAATAAAGGTTGGATCGGTTGCGGCTACAGAAAAAATCTATTTGCGGATACCGGCAAACAAGTGGCAAGCGGCAAAGCACACCTAAGGATGTTCTGAAAAAACATTCATCGTCGCTCCCGCGAAGGCGGGAGCCCAGGAAGTTTGCAGGTTATGGATTAACGCCTTCACGGGAATGACGGCTTTTGCAGAGCCTCTGTAACTGCCTGTCTTCTTAAATAATCCCGCCTGACTGAATGAACGCTTAACGGACTGCTGTTTCAGGACAAGCGGTCGATCAGCCTTTCAAGCTGCCAGCCGTTCGCGCAGTTCGGGGTTCTGCATGGCGGCTTCGTGCAGGTCGCGCACGGCGCCTGAACCTTTCATGCCGGGAAGCACGGGCGCTGGTTCAGCGCGTTGGAGCCGCTCGATTGCCTGTGTCGGATAGCGGTGATTCGAGGTGGACGCTCGCTGTGCAGACATTGCTGACTGCGGGGTGACAGGCTGCACGGGGCCGCGGGGGAGGCTGGCCGCCGATGCACCCACCCTGAACGACAAAGGCCCGCATTGCGGGCCTTTGTCGTTCAGGGTGGGTGCGTCTTGTTACGGCAACTGGCCATCCGGCTGCTGCGCCTGGCCCAGCCAGCCCAGGCGCATGTGCAACTGGGCGGCGAAGGCACGTGCGGCCTGCTCTTGCTGGAAGGTCAATGCCCGACGCCCAAGTCGCACTTGCCAGAGCCGTTGGCCCTGGCGCTCGATGAGTTCTATGCAGACTTCGGGCATCGTTGTTCCTCAGTGTTCGGCAGCCTTCTGGTCGCGCGTCTTGAGCAGCGAGAGGATGACGCCGCCGGCCAGCAGGCCCAAGGTTACGCCAAGTGAGAGCAGGGCGGGAACCTTGATCAGGTCGTGCAGGAAGATCTTGCCACCGATGTACATCAGCACCAGCGCCAGGGCGTACTTCAGGTAGATGAAGCGGTGCATCAGCGCCGCCAGGGCGAAGTACAGGGCGCGCAGGCCGAGGATGGCGAAGATGTTCGAGGTGTAGACGATGAACGGATCCTGGGAGATGGCCAGCACCGCCGGCACGCTGTCCACGGCGAATACCAGGTCTGCCAGTTCGATCAGTACCAGGGCCAGCAGCAGGGGCGTGGCGTAGAGCAGGGGTTTGCCGCTGACCTGATCCTTCAGGCGTACCAGGAAGCGGCCGCCGTGCAGGTCATCGGTAACGCGAATGTGGCGCCGCACGAAGCGAATCATGGGGTTCTGCGCCAGATCCGGGTGCGATTCCTCGTCGCCGCTGCGCAGCATCTTGATGCCGCTGAACAGCAGGAAGGCGCCGAAGATGTACAGAATCCAGTCGAATTGCTGCACCAGCGCCGTGCCCAGGCCGATCATGATGGCACGCAGGACGATCACCCCGAGGATGCCCCAGAACAGCACGCGATGCTGGTATTTGCGCGGGATGTTGAAGTAGCCGAGGATCATCGCCATGACGAACACGTTGTCCATCGACAGTGACTGTTCGACGAGAAAACCGGTGTAGTACTCCATGGCCTTGGTGGCGCCCAGCTGCCACCAGATCCAGCCGCCGAACGCCACGCCCACGCTGAAGTAGCCGCTGTAGAGCAGCAGGCTCTCGCGCATTTCAATTTCGTGCTGGTCGCGGTGCAGGACGCCGAGGTCGAGCACCAGCAGGGTGAGGATCAGTGCCAGGAAGGCCAGCCAGAACCAGCCGGGTGTACCGAAGTAGGTCGTCGTGAAAAAGGCAAGTAGAGCGTCCATGAGCCCTCCCTTATGTCTGCCTGAGTTGATGGTCGACTCAGTGACTCCGACATCACGGTGAGAGGCTCACCGCCAGAGGGGCCCGGCGTCACGCGGTGCAAAGGCTAACGCCGCTCTGCCATTCTGCCAAGCCCCGCAATGCTCCTGCTTGCCCTCAGTAGACCCAGACTTCGACCCGACGATTGCGGATCCGGCCGTTGTCTTCGCTGTTGGCGGCCACCGGCAGCTCGTCGCCGAGGCCGGTGACGTCACGCGGCAGTACGCCTTGCCTGGCCAGTTCGCGGCGTACGGCCATGGCGCGCAGTTTCGACAGCAGTTCGGCACGCTGCGGATCGCTCTTCGGGTCGCCGAAGCCCACCAGCACCACCTTGCCCTGCAACTTGTCGTGCTGCTTCAGGTAATCGAGTACGCGGCCCAGGTCGCGATGGGCCTTGTTGTCCAGGGTGGCGCTGCCTTCCTGGAAGCGGAAGTTCACCGACAGTCGCTGCGCCCGTTCGGCCAACTGGCGGTAGTCGGCCGGCATCCTGGCGTCGGCTGCGACCTTTACCGCCTGCACGGTCTGGGCGATGAAGCCGTTGCGCTCGACGATGGCCTGGCCGCGCGGGCTGTGAGCGAAGTCGATCAGCGCGCGGGCCCAGGGGTTGTCCGGTTGCGGCTGGTTGTAGAGGAACAGGCGCCGTGACAGAGGGTAGTCTTCGGTGGCGATGAGGGTCGTGCTCGGCGGCATCGGCTGGGAGTTGCCGGCAGCGATGGCCACGGCCTTGGCCTGGCGAATGTAGGGAAGGCCGATGAAGCCGATGCCGTTCGGGTCGCCACTCACGGCGTCGGACAGCTGGTTGCTGGACTCGAAACGCTGGGCGGCGGTGGCGAGGGTACGCCCGCCGGGGGCCAGTACCAGTTCCTTGAAGGTGTCGTAGGTACCGGAGTTGTCATCGCGTGCATACAGGCGAACCGCACCGGGTTTGCCGCCGAGGGCGGCCCAGTTGCCGATCTCGCCCGAGAACAGTTGCGCGACCTGATCCACGCTCAGCGTGCCGACCGGGTTGCTCGGATGGAGGATGATCGCCAGCCCGTCGATGGCGATGATCTGTTCGGCCTGCGGGCTGCGCATGTTCCCCAGACCATCGAGGCTGGCGACTTCGCCATCCTTGATCGGGCGTGAGGAGGCGGCCAGGTCGGCACTGCCGTCCTTGAGTGCGGTGAAGCCGGTGCCGGAACCGTGGGCGGCGACCTCGACCATCACCAGACGGCCATCGGCCTGGCGGGCGATCAGGCGTTGTTCGTTTTCACGCGCACCTGGCTGGCTGTGGATGTCGTGCAGCCCCTGGGCCTCGAACAGCCCTTTGATCAGATCCGGGCCGAGCTTGGCGCCGATGGTGTTGGAGCCCTGGAGGCGCAGTACCGGCTGGCCGTTCTGCGAGGCGGGCAGGGCGGCAAGCACCGAAAGGGGCAGGGCGTAACAGATGAAAGCCAGGAGCAGCAGGGACAGGGTGCGACTCCAGAGGTCGCGGTCGGCAGCGGACGGGGCGCGCGGCATGCGGCAGGCACCTTCTGATGAATGGTGGGAAAGTGCCGTGCAGATTAAGTCAGTCAGGTTGCAGTGATATGACGAGGCGCGTCATTTGCACGCGCCCGAACGTCAGGCCAGTTCCATCCAGATGGGGGCATGATCCGAAGGTTTTTCCATGCCGCGCAGATCGTAATCGATACCGGCGTCCTTCAGGCGTGCCTGCAAGGGCTGGCTGGCGAGGATCACGTCGATGCGCAGGCCACGCTTGGGCTCGTCCTCGAAGCCACGGCTGCGGTAGTCGAACCAGCTGAAACGGTCGTTCACCTCGGGGTGCAGGTGACGGAAGCTGTCGACCAGGCCCCAGCTCTTCAGCGTTGCCAGCCATTCGCGTTCTTCCGGCAGGAAGCTGCACTTGCCGGTCTTCAGCCAGCGCAGTCGGTTGGGTTCGCCGATGCCGATGTCGCAGTCTTCGGGGCTGATGTTGATGTCGCCCATCACCACCAGCGCCTGCTGCGGGTCGAAGCTTTCCACAAGCAGTTGCTGCAGGTCGGCATAGAAGCGCTGCTTGGCCGGGAACTTCACCGGGTGGTCACGGCTTTCGCCCTGCGGGAAATAACCGTTCATGACGGTCACCGGGTTGCCGTCGGCGTCGGCGAAGGTGCCGTAGATGAAGCGGCGCTGGGCGTCTTCGTCATCGCCGGGGAAACCCTTGTGCAGGCTCAGCGGCTCCTGGCGCGAGAGCAGTGCGACGCCGTAGTGGCCTTTCTGGCCGTGATAATGCACGTGGTAGCCGAGTTGGCGGATTTCGGCTTCCGGGAACTGCTCGTCGGCCACCTTGGTTTCCTGCAGGCCGATGACATCTGGCTGGTGCTTTTCGATCAGGGCTTGCAGTTGATGAGGGCGGGCGCGCAGGCCGTTGATGTTGAACGAGACGATTTTCATGGCGGCGGATTCTGGATCAAAAGGGGGATGCTAGCCGATCCGCCGCGCCTGCGGCCAGCGCCTGGCAGGTATGGGGTCGCAGTGCTAACGTGCCTGTAACGCCTGTGGCCAGACAACGATAACAAGAGGTTCGCCATGCCCCACAACGCCCCTGCCGAAATTCGCATGCTCGACGGCGGTTATGCCCGCGAAGTGCGGTCGCTGCTCTATCACGCCTATCGACACGAGCCGACCTTCGCCTACCTCTTCGAAGCTGAGCGTGCAGGGTTCGATCAGCGTGTACGCGCCACCATACGCGAGCTGGTGCAGCGACACTTCGATGAGGAGCTGCCGGCCATCGGTATGCTGATCGATGACCGCCTGATCGGCGCCGCGCTGATCGCACCACCGCAACGCCGGCTGGACATCACCGAAAGCTGGAGCTGGCGTCTGCGCATGTTGCTGAGCACCGGTTTTCGCTGCACCAGACGCTATCTCGAATACCACGATGCCGTGCTTGCCTGCCTGCCCCTGGCCCTTATCACGTGCTGCCGTTACTGGGCATCCACCCCGAATTCCAGGGCCAGCATCGTGGCGAGCAATTGCTCGAGGCGCTGCATGACTGGTGTGCGGAGGATTCCGGCTCGCAAGGCGTGGTGCTGGATACCGGCAACTCTCGTTATCTGGATTTCTACCGGCGCCAGGGTTACGAGGAGATCGGCGAACTGGCCATCGGCCCGGTAGTGGAGCACGTTTTCTTTCATCCCAATCCGCAACCCGTGGTGCGTGCCAGCGCCTGAATCCCGGCTGTCTGCGCATGACGTGAAGCTTCCAGCGCGCGCTTCGCTCCGTGGTAGCATCCCCGGCCATGAGTGTATATGGACATTTTTTGCGCGGCTTCGCGCTGCTGCTGATCAGTACTGGCGCCCTCGCAGCAGGCGAGCTGGACGTGCGAGTCACCCCGAGCAACTCGGCGTTGAAGAGCAATATCGAAGGCTACGTGGGGAGTCTCGACGGTCGTGATGCGCAGTCGTTGCGCCGCCTGCGCCGCATCGCCGAGGGGAGGCCGACAAGGCCGCGCAGGCCTTGGGTTACTACCAGGCGCGTATTCGCAGCCATATCGAAGAGGGTGAAACGCCTCGCCTGGTGCTCGAGGTCGAGCCGGGTGAGCGTGTGCGCCTGCGCAACGTCAATATCCGCGTCGAAGGCCCGGCCAGTGAGCTGTCGGCCTTTCGTGTGCCCAGTGCCAGCCGTCTGAAAACCGGCTCGGTACTCAACCATGGGCGTTACGAGGACGCCAAGCGGCTGATCCAGAACCAGGCCTCGCGCTACGGTTTCTTCGATGGACGTTTTGCCCGCCAGAGCCTGGAGATCGACCCTGCCGCCGGGGTTGCCGACATCGACCTGGTGTTCGTCAGCGGGCCGCGCTACAGCCTGGGCGACATCGTCTTCAACGGCGACTTTCCCTTCGACGAAGACCTGCTGCGCCGCATGGTGCCTTTCCAGGCCGATACGCCCTATGACTCCGAGTTGATCGCCGAGCTGTACCAGGCGCTGCAATCCAGTGGTTATTTCGAGTCGGTGCGGGTCGACGCCATTCCCACGCAGGCCGATCGGTTGCGCATTCCGGTCACGGTCGCCCTGCAAACCCGCGAGCCGCGCACCCTGGGGTTGGGGCTTGGGTTTTCCACCGATGTCGGGCCGCGCCTGCGTGCCAACTGGACGCGCCACTGGCGCAACCCGCAGGGTCACAGCTACGGAGTGGAGAGTGAGCTGTCTACGCCCCGGCAGAACGTTGGTCTGTGGTACGACGTTCCCGGTGATCCGCCGCTTACCGACAAGCTGCGCCTGGCAGGGGGCTATCAGTACGAGGAACTGGCCAGCAAGGACAGCCTCAGCCGTCTGCTTACCATCGGCCCGGAATGGCATAGCCAGCGTGCCGGTGGCTGGCAGCGGGTACTGTCGGTCAAATGGCAGCGCGAGGAGTACCGGCTGGGCGACGATTCCGGCCTGAGCACGCTGCTGATGCCGGGCGTCAGCTATTCGTTGCTGCGCAGCGACAACCGTCTCGATCCCAACGAAGGCTATCGGTTGCAGTTCGACCTGGCGGGGGCGGTGGATGGCGTGCTGTCCGATGCCAACGTGCTGCATGGCAATGTCATGCTCAAGGGCCTGACCACCGTGTTCAGCAACCATCGTTTCCTGGGACGCGTGCAGTTCGGCGGCACAGAGACCAATGGTTTCTCTGCCGTGCCGCCGTCATTGCGCTTCTTTGCTGGCGGTGACCAGAGCGTGCGGGGCTACGACTATCAGAGTCTGTCGCCGGAGAACAATCAGGGCGACAGGATCGGTGCTCGCTACCTGTTCGCCGCCAGCCTCGAATACCAGTACAGCCTGACCGACAAGTGGCGCCTGGCGAGCTTCGTCGATCAGGGCAACGCCTTCAACTCGCTGGACTTCCCCACGCTGAAGGCCGGTGTCGGCTTCGGCGTGCGCTGGGTCTCGCCGGTCGATCCGTTGCGTCTGGATCTGGCTCATGCGCTGGATGACGACGGCGGCGTGCGCCTGCACTTTTCCATGGGGCCGGAGCTATGAGCCGGCGTGTGCTGAAGCGGCTGGCGGGTGGCCTGCTGGGGCTGCTGCTGGTGGTCGGTGCGCTGCTGTGGGGGCTGCTGGGCACCCAGGCCGGCAGTCGTTGGCTGCTGGCACAGGTGCCGGGGTTGCAGGTGGACAATTTCAATGGTCGTCTGGGCGGTGCCTGGCAGGCCGATTCTCTGATCTGGCTGGATGATCAGATGCGGGTGGAGCTGTTGCAGCTGGACATGACCTGGTCGCCGTCCTGCCTGATGCGGGTGACCCTGTGCCTGGATCGCCTGCATCTGCAACAGGTGGCCGTGACGCTGCCCGAGAGCGGGGAGGCCAGCGACGAGCCGCTGAGTCTGCCGAGCCTCAAGCTGCCGCTGCGCCTGCAACTGGGCGATATTCATCTGGGCGAGCTGCGCCTCGACGGTCAGACCCAGTTGAGCGATCTCGAACTGATCGCCAACTGGACCGAGCAGGGTGTGGCGGTGCAGCGTCTGGCCTTGCAGCGTGATGACCTGAGCCTGGACATCAGCGGCCAACTGACGCCTAGGGGAGACTGGCCGCTGGCCTTGAGCGGTCGTCTGCAACTGCCTGAGGTCGATGGCAGGGCCTGGCAGGTCGCGTTGCAGGTCGAGGGCGAATTGCAGCGCAGCCTGAAATTGCAGGCCGATAGCAGCGGTTATCTCGATGCCCGTCTCGACGGGCAGGTACAGGTGCTGGCCGAGCACCTGCCCGCCGAACTGCGCCTGAGTAGCCGGGATTTCCAGGCCAGCAGGGCATTGCCGCAGACGCTTCATCTACAGGAACTGGTGTTGCGGGCCAGGGGGATCTGGCCTCGGGCTATCGTCTGGAGGGCAGCGCCAACCTGCCGGCCGAGCGGGGGCCGATGCCGCTGACATTACGCGGGCGTGTCGATGCCAAGGGCGCGGATATCGAATTGCTGCGCATCGAGGCCGAAGATCGGCAGCACCTGCAACTCACTGGTGCGCTCGCCTGGAGCGAGGCCTTTCAGGCCGATGCGAAACTGGATTGGCTGAGTTTCCCCTGGCAGCGTCTGTACCCGCTGGACACGCCGCCGCCGGTGGTGTTGCAGCAATTGCAGGCAGAGGTCAGCTACAGCGCGGGTAATTACCTGGGCAACTTCACCGCGCAGTTGCAGGGGCCGGCAGGGGATTTCAGCCTGAGCAGCCCGCTCAGCGGCGATCTGGGTCAGGTCAGCCTGCCACAGTTGCAACTGATCGCCGGCCAGGGGCGCGCAGAGGGTGTGGTCAAGCTGGGTTTCGCCGAAGGGGTGGACTGGCAGGCCATGTTGCAGCTCAGCGCGCTCGATCCGGGTTACTGGCTGGAGGAAATGCCCGGCAATCTCGGTGGCGCGCTGAATACTTCGGGGCGCTTCGATGACGGTGCATTACGGGCACAGGCCGATATCGACCTGAGCGGACGCCTGCGGGGCAGCCCGCGCAATTGCAGGTGCAGGGGGCGGGCGCTGAGGAGCAATGGCAACTGGCACGTCTGCTGGTACGCCTGGGAGACAACCGGATCAGCGGGCAGGGTGCGCTGGATCAGCGTTTGCGCGGCCAACTGGAGCTGGCGTTGCCGCGTCTGGGTCAGCTCTGGCCCGGTTTGCAGGGGCAGATGCAGGGACAACTTTCGCTGACTGGCTCGTTGCAGGCGCCCCAGGGACAACTGATGCTTAGCGGCGAGCGCCTGGCGTTCGGCGACCCCAGCCTGCGCCGCTTGCAGCTCGATGCGACGCTCGATGCGCGGCAGCAGGCACGCATCGGCCTGAACCTGCGCGGCATCCGCGTCGGTGACACGTACCTGGGGCGCCTGCAGGCCGATGGCAGCGGCGATCACCGTCGGCAGGTGCTGCAACTCAGTCTGCAAGGGCCGCTGTTGCAACTGGCGTTGGCCGTCGATGGCTCGCTCGGCGAGCAGGGCGACTGGCGTGGTCGCATCGCCAGTGGCCGTATCCAGAGTGGCGGGCAGGACTGGCAGTTGCAGCAGCCGGCGAGCCTGGAACGCCTGGCCAGCGGTCGCCTGAACCTGGGCGCGCACTGCTGGCAGTCCGGCGATGCCAGCCTGTGCGGTGCACAACAGCGCCTGGTGCCAGAGCCGAAGCTGGATTGGCGCCTGGAGAACTTTCCCTGGCCAGCCTGCAACCCTGGTTGCCCGATGATTTCGCCTGGCAAGGGCGTCTGGACGGTTCGCTCAAGCTCGATCTGCCGGTCAGTGGCCCCAATGGCCGCATCCTGCTCGATGCCGGTGCCGGTACCTTGCGCATCCGTCAGCCGGATCAAGAGCAGTGGCTGGATTTCCCCTACGACAGCCTGCGTCTGGACAGCACCCTGCGACCGCAGCGGGTAGACAGTGAGCTGCGCTTCGTCAGCACGCGTATGGGCGAGCTGACGTTACAGGCGCAGATCGACCCGCGTCCGCAGAACAAACCGGTCAATGGCGAGTTTCGCCTGAGCGGCTTCGATCTGGCGGTGCTGCGTCCGTTCGTGCCGATGGCCGAAACGCTCGAAGGGCGGCTACAGGGTAGCGGCAGCATTGCCGGGCATCTGCTGACCCTCAGGTCAATGGCCAGTTGCGTCTGGACGGTGGCGAACTGGCGGGCAGCGAATTGCCGATCAGCCTGCAAGCGTTGCAGTTGCAGGCGCTGATCGCCGGCGAGCAGGTGCAGTTGTCCGGCGACTGGCGCAGCGGCGAGCAGGGGCGTGGCAGCCTGCGTGGCGAGCTGGACTGGAGTCAGGGCCTGGTGGGCGACCTGGCGGTGCAGGGCCAGCGCTTGCCGGTGAAGGTGGAGCCCTACGCGGAACTGGAAGTGGAGCCGGATCTGCAATTGCAACTGCGTGCCGAGCACCTGGCGGTCAAGGGCAAGGTGAGCGTGCCGCGTGGCCTGATCAGCGTGCGTGAGCTGCCGCCTTCCACCGTGAAGTTGTCCAGCGATGCACGCGTGGTCGGGCGCGAGGCACCGCAGGCGGAGCAGGGCATGGGGATCGCCATGGATGTCGATGTCGAGGTTGGCCAGGACAAACTGGCGTTCAGCGGCTTTGGCCTGAGCGCGGATCTGCGTGGCCGCGTGCATGTCGGCGATGACCTCGATACACGCGGTGAGCTGGATCTGGTCAATGGTCGCTACCGGGCATACGGGCAGCGCCTGACCATCCGCCGGGCGCGCCTGCTGTTCACCGGCCCCATCGATCAGCCGTTTCTCGATGTCGAGGCGATTCGGCGGGTCGACACCGTCGTTGCCGGCATTCGTCTTTCCGGCAGCGCGGAGCAACCCAGCACTACCGTGTTCGCCGAGCCGGCCATGAGCCAGGAGCAGGCACTCTCCTATCTGGTGCTCGGGCGTCCGCTGGGGCAGAGCAGCGGCGACAACAACATGCTGGGCCAGGCCGCATTGGCGCTCGGACTGGCCGGCAGTTCCTCGCTGACCAGCAGCCTGGCCAGCAGCCTGGGTATCCAGGACTTCCAGCTCGATACCGAAGGCAGTGGCGTGACGACCAGCGTGGTGGCCAGCGGCAACATCACCGAACGTCTCAGCCTGCGTTATGGCGTCGGTGTTTTCGAGCCGGCCAATACCATCGCCCTGCGTTACATGCTGAGCCGGCGTTTGTATCTGGAGGCGGCCAGTGGCCTGGCCAGCTCGCTGGATCTGTTCTACCGCCGGGATTTCTGAGCATGCGCTATATCCCTACACGGTCTCGGGTGTATCGGCCGCGCTTCTGCGCTAGGCTGGACGGATGGTCGGGCCGTGACCTGCCATTCGATGGGCCCTTCGCCTCGGTGAAACCCACGTCACACATTTGCCCTTCAACTCCCTGAACGATAAGGAAACTCCCATGGCGCAAGTCACCCTCAAAGGCAACCCGGTGCAGGTCGATGGCCAACTGCCGAGCGCTGGCCAGCAGGCTCCGGCTTTCAGCCTGGTCGCCGGCGATCTGAGCGACGTCACCCTGGCCAGCCTGGCCGGCAAGCGCAAGGTGCTGAACATCTTCCCGAGCGTCGACACCCCGACCTGCGCCACCTCCGTGCGCAAGTTCAATGCCGAGGCCAGCCAGCTGAACAACACCGTTGTGCTGTGCATCTCCGCCGACCTGCCGTTCGCCCAGGCTCGTTTCTGCGGTGCCGAAGGTCTGCAAAGCGTGGTCAACCTGTCGACCCTGCGCGGTGCCGATTTCCTCAGGAACTATGGCGTGGCCATCGCCAGCGGCCCGCTGACCGGTCTGGCTGCCCGTGCCGTGGTGGTGCTGGACGAGAACGACAAGGTGCTGCACAGCGAACTGGTCGGCGAAATCGCCAACGAGCCGGATTACGCGGCGGCCCTGGCCGTGCTCAAGTGATTCACGGGTAACGAAGCGGCCTGCTCAGCAGGCCGTTTTCATTTGTGCGCACGGCTGAACGTCGCACGCAGCGGGGCAATCTCTTGCCCGAGATGAATTGTTCACCGATCCAGATGGTTGGGGAAACGCTGAAAAAGCCGTCATTGCTCGCTGCGCTGGCCCGAAGGGGCTGCGAACGTCCTGAGCTCCCGCCTTCGCGGGAGTGACGATAAATGACTTTTTCAGAACAGCTCTGAATGGTTCGTCGATCCAAACAGTTGGTTACGTAAGAAGAGAGTAAAAAGCCGGTAAATAGGCTTTGCTTGCCGCCGGCCAGTGCTTATCGTTCCGACTCCCAAAAGAAGTGATTCGTTTTCCGCCATGTCCAATACCCCCGTGACGCCCTCCAATACCTCCCGCCAATGGTTGATCGGCCTGACTCTGCTGGCCGTCCTGGTACTGCTGTTGTGGTGGTTCTGGCCGAGTGAGCCCAAGTCTCAACCCACGGGGCGCGGACGCTTCGGTGACATGGGGCCGACGCCGGTGCGTGTGGCCGAGGTCAGGCAGGGGGATTTCGCCGTCGAGCTTAAAGCCCTCGGCACGGTGACCTCCTACAACACCGTCAATGTGCGCTCGCGGGTGGATGGAGAACTGGTCAAGGTGCTGTTCAGCGAGGGACAGCAGGTCAAGGCTGGCGATCTCCTGGCGGTGATCGATCCGCGTCCCTATGAGGTGGCCCTGCAACAGGCACAGGGGGCGTTGCAGGAAAACCAGGCGCAACTGAAGAACGCCGAGCTGGATCTGGCACGTTATGAAGGTTTGTATGCCGAGGACAGCATCGCCAGGCAGACCCTCGATACCCAGCGTGCGCTGGTCAATCAGTATCGCGGCAGCATCAAGAGCAACCAGGCGGATGTCGCCACGGCCAGACTCAACCTCGATTTCACCCGGATTCGTGCCCCTATCAGCGGGCGCCTGGGCCTGCGCCAGCTGGACGTTGGCAACCTGGTCAGCAGTGGTGATACCACGCCATTGGTGGTGATCACCCAGGCCGACCCGATTTCCGTGATCTTCACCATTCCCGAGGGCGATCTGCCGGCGGTGCTGGCGCGTGTGCGTGAAGGCGCGACGCTGCAGGTTCAGGCCTGGGATCGTGGTGAGCGGCTGAAACTGGCGGACGGTGTTCTGGAAAGCCTGGACAACCAGATCGACACCACCACCGGCACGGTGAAACTCAAGGCGCGTTTCGAGAACGCCGGGCAGATGCTGTTCCCCAATCAGTTCGTCAACGTGCGCCTGCGCGTCGAGACTCGCGAGGCCGCCACCATCGTGCCTTCGTCTTCGGTGCAGTTCGGCAGTCGTGGCACCTTCGTCTATGTGGTCGATGGTGAGAGCAAGATCGGTATTCGCCTGATCAACATCGCTTCCAGCAACGGTGAAAGCACCCTGGTCGAGGATGGCGTGCAACCGGGTGAGCGTGTGGTACTGGAAGGCACCGACCGCTTGCGTGACGGCAGCGAGGTCGAGGTGATCGAGGCGAAGCAGGCCGAGCAGCCCGCAGCGGGTGAAAACGCCGGGGCTCAGGGCCGTCCGCGGACTGACGCATGAATATCTCTCGTCCGTTCATCCTGCGGCCGGTCGCCACCACCCTGCTGATGGTGGCGATCTTCCTCAGCGGTCTGATCGCCTACCGCCTGCTGCCGGTGTCGGCACTGCCCGAAGTGGATTATCCGACCATCCGCGTTCTGACCCTTTACCCCGGCGCCAGTCCCGACGTGATGACCAGCGCGGTGACTGCACCGCTGGAGCGCCAGTTCGGTCAGATGGCCGGCCTCAAGCAGATGTCCTCGACCAGTTCGGGCGGCGCCTCGGTGATTACCCTGCGCTTCAACCTGGAGGTGTCGCTGGCGGTGGCGGAACAGGAGGTACAGGCGGCGATCAATGCCGCGAGCAACCTGTTGCCCAACGACCTGCCGGCCCCTCCGGTGTACAACAAGGTCAACCCGGCCGATACCCCGGTGCTGACCCTGGCGGTCACCTCGAAGAGCCTGCCGCTGCCGCAGATCAATGATCTGGTCGATACACGTCTGGCGCAGAAACTGGCGCAGACCAGTGGTGTCGGCCTGGTCACCCTGGCGGGGGACAGCGTCCCGCGGTGCGCATTCGCGTCAACCCTGAGGCCCTGGCTGCCTATGGCCTGAGTCTGGCGGACGTGCGCAGCCTGATCACCGCCAGCAACGTCAACCAGCCCAAGGGCAACTTCGACGGCCCGACCCGCGTTTCGCAGCTCGATGCCAATGATCAGCTGCGTTCGGTGGATGAATACCGCGAGCTGATCCTGAGTTATCAGAACGGCGCTGCGCTGCGCCTGAAGGATGTCGCCGAGATCGTCGATGGCGCGGAAAACGAGCGCCTGGCGGCCTGGGCCGATCGTAACCAGGCAGTGCTGGTCAACGTGCAGCGCCAGCCCGGCGCCAATGTCATCGATGTGGTCGACCGCATCCAGACCCTGTTGCCGCACCTGACCGAAAGCCTGCCGGCCAGCGTCGAGGTCAAGGTGCTCACCGACCGCACCCAGACCATCCGCGCCGCCGTGCGCGACGTGCAGCACGAGCTGTTGCTGGCCATCGCCCTGGTGGTGATGGTGACCTTCCTGTTCCTGCGCAAGCTGTCGGCGACCATCATTCCGTCGGTGGTGGTGCCGCTGTCGCTGATCGGCACCTTCGCGGTGATGTACCTGGCCGGCTTCACCATCAACAACCTGACGCTGATGGCACTGACCATCGCCACCGGTTTCGTGGTCGACGATGCCATCGTCATGCTGGAGAACATCGCCCGCCATCTGGAGGAGGGCGAGACGCCCCTCAACGCGGCACTCAAGGGTGCTCGGCAGATCGGCTTCACTCTGGTGTCGCTGACCCTGTCGCTGATCGCCGTGCTGATCCCGCTGCTGTTCATGGCCGACGTGGTGGGCCGCCTGTTCCGCGAATTTGCCATCACGCTGGCGGTGGCGATCATGATTTCCCTGGTGGTGTCGCTGACCCTGACACCGATGATGTGCGCACGTCTGCTCAGGGCCGAGAAGCCCGAGCAGGAAGGGCGCTTCTATCACGCCGCCGGCGCTTTCATCGACGGCATGATCGAGCGCTATGGCGTGTGGCTGCAGTGGGTGCTGCGTCACCAGCCGCTGACCCTGCTGGTGGCGGTCGCCACGCTCGGCCTGACCGTGCTGCTGTACCTGGCGGTGCCCAAGGGCTTCTTCCCGGTGCAGGACACCGGGGTGATCCAGGGTATTTCCGAGGCGCCGCAGTCGATTTCCTTCTCGGCCATGAGCGAGCGTCAGCAGCGCCTGGCTGACGTGATTCTGCGCGATCCGGCGGTGGCCAGTCTGTCCTCGTCGATTGGTGTGGACGGCGACAATCCGACCTTGAACAGTGGTCGTTTGCTGATCAACCTCAAGCCGCATGCCGAGCGTGACGTGACCGCCAGCGAGGTGATCGATCGCCTGCGTCCCGAGCTGGCACGTATCCCCGGCATCGAGCTGTACATGCAGCCGGTGCAGGATCTGACCATCGAGGATCGCATCAGCCGTACCCAGTTCCAGTTCACCCTGGAGTCGCCGGAGAGCGCATTGCTGGAGGCGTGGACGCCACGCCTGGTGGAGGCGCTGCGCGAGCAGCCCGAGCTGACCGACGTGGCCAGCGACCTGCAAAACCACGGGCTGCAGGTGTATCTGCAGATCGATCGCGATGCCGCCTCGCGTCTTGGCGTGAGTGTGAGTGCCATCGACGATGCGCTATACGACGCCTTCGGCCAGCGCCAGATCAGCACCATCTACACCCAGGCCAGCCAGTACCGCGTGGTGCTGGAAAGCCGGGACGGCGGGCGTATCGGTATGGCCGCGCTGGGGCAGATCCACGTCGCCACCGCCGAGGGCGGGCAGGTGCCGCTGTCGTCTCTGGCGCATATCGAGGAGCGTCCGGCGAGCCTGCTGGTCAATCATATCGGCCAGTTCCCGGCGGTAACCCTGTCGTTCAACCTGGCGCCGGGTGTCGCCCTGGGCGAAGCGGTGGCGGTGATCGAACAGGTGGAGTCCGACATCGGCCTGCCCGGCGCGATCAGCACGCAGTTCCAGGGCGCGGCCGAGGCCTTCCGTGCCTCGCTGTCGTCCACCTTGCTGCTGATCCTGGCGGCCATCGTCACCATGTATATCGTGCTGGGCGTGCTCTACGAGAGTTACATCCACCCGATCACCATCCTTTCCACGCTGCCCTCGGCCGGGGTTGGCGCCTTGCTGGCGTTGTTGCTGACCGGCAACGACCTGGGCCTGATTGCCATCATCGGCATCATCCTGCTGATCGGTATCGTCAAGAAGAACGCGATCATGATGATCGACTTCGCCCTGGATGCCGAACGCAACCAGGGCATGGCGCCGGAGGCGGCCATCTATCAGGCGGCGCTGCTGCGCTTTCGCCCGATCCTGATGACCACCCTGGCCGCACTGTTCGGTGCGGTGCCGCTGATGCTGGCGTCCGGCTCCGGTGCCGAACTGCGTCAGCCGCTGGGTCTGGTGATGGTCGGCGGCCTGCTGGTCAGCCAGGTGCTGACGCTGTTCACCACGCCAGTGATCTACCTGTGGTTCGACCGCCTGTCGAGGCGTTTCACCGGGCGCAGTGCGGCCGGCGTCGAGGCGTGAGGCAGCCATGAACCTGTCCGCACCCTTCATCCGTCGCCCGGTGGCAACCCTGCTGCTGAGCCTGGCGATTACCCTGCTCGGCGCGGTCAGCTTCGGCCTGTTGCCGGTGGCGCCACTGCCGCAGATGGACTTCCCGGTGATCACCGTGCAGGCCAATCTGCCCGGTGCCAGCCCGCAGATCATGGCCGCTACCGTAGCAACTCCGCTGGAGCGTTCACTGGGCAGCATTGCCGGCGTCAACCAGATGAACAGCAACAGCAGCCAGGGCAGCACGCGGATCATGGTCGAGTTCGATCTCGACAAGGACATCAATACCGCTGCGCGCGAGGTGCAGGCAGCGATCAACGCAGCGCGCGACCTCCTGCCCAGCGGCATGCGCACCATGCCCAGCTACCGCAAGATCAATCCGTCGCAAGCACCGATCATGGTCATTTCGCTGACCAGCGACACCCTGAACAAGGGCCAGCTCTACGACGTGGCTTCGACCATCCTGGCGCAGAAGCTGTCGCAGGTCACGGGGGTGGGCGAGGTTCAGGTCGGTGGCAGTTCGCTGCCGGCAGTGCGCGTGGCACTGGAGCCGCGTCTGCTCGACCACTACGGCATTGCCCTCGATGAGGTGCGCCAGGCCATCGCCGCCAGCAACGCGCTGAAACCGAAGGGCGCGGTGGAAGACGAGCAGCGCCGCTGGCAGGTGCAGGCCAGCGACCAGTTGGCCAGGGCCGACGATTACATCCCGATGATCATCCGCTACCAGAACGGTGCGGCGGTGCGCCTGGGCGACGTGGCGACCGTTACCGATGGCGTCGAGGATCGCTACAACAGCGGTTTCTACAATGACAAGGACTCTGTGCTGCTGGTGATCAACCGGCAGAGCGGGGCGAACATCCTGCAAACCATCAGTGACATACGCGCCGAGTTGCCGGCCCTGCGCGAGGTGATTCCGGCCAGCGTCCAGCTGGAGGTGGCCATGGATCGCTCGCCGGTGATCCGCGCGACCCTGCACGAGGCGGAACAGACCCTGCTGATCGCAGTGGGCCTGGTGATCCTGGTGGTGCTGGCGTTTCTCGGCCGCTGGCGCGCGGCGCTGATCCCGGCACTGGCGGTACCGGTGTCGCTGATTGGCAGTTTTGCCGCCATGTACCTGCTGGGCTTTTCCCTGAACAACCTGTCGCTGATGGCGCTGATCATCGCCACCGGCCTGGTGGTGGACGATGCCATCGTGGTGCTGGAGAACATTTCCCGGCACATCCACAACGGTGAGAAGCCGCTGGAGGCTGCCCTGAAGGGAACCCGCGAGGTCGGCTTCACCCTGCTGTCGATGAACCTCTCGCTGGTGGCGGTGTTCATTTCCATTCTGTTCATGGGGGGCATCATCGAGCGGCTGTTCCGCGAGTTCTCCCTGACCCTGGCTGTCGCCGTGGTGATTTCCCTGCTGGTGTCGCTGACACTGACGCCGATGCTCTGCGCACGCTGGCTCAGGGCCGAGGACGAGCAGTCGCGCAGCCGCCTGCAGCAGTGGGGCGATCGGCTGCAGGATCGCGTGCTGGCGTTCTATGGCCGCAGCCTGGACTGGGCGTTGCGTCATTCCCTGCTGATGCTGTTGAGCTTTCTGGCGACCATCGCGCTGAACGTCTATCTGTTCGTCAGCGTGCCGAAGACCTTCATGCCGCAGCAGGATACCGGCCAGCTGATGGGCTTCATCCGTGGTGATGATGGCCTGTCGTTCCAGGTCATGCAGCCGAAGATGGAGATCTTTCGCAATGCGGTGCTGGCCGATCCTGCCGTCGAGAGCGTGGCGGGTTTCATCGGTGGCAGTGGCGGCATCAACAATGCCTTCATGATCGTGCGTCTCAAGCCCATCACGGAACGTCGTGACTCGGCGCAGGACGTGATCAACCGCTTGCGCAACAGCGTGCCCAAGGTGCCGGGCGGGCGCATGTTCCTGATGCCGGATCAGGACCTGCAGATGGGCGGGCGCCAGGGGCGCAGCTCGGAAAACGAGTACATGCTGCTGTCCGATGACCTCGATGCGCTGCGCACCTGGTTGCCTCAGGTTCGCGAGACGCTGCGTGCATTGCCCGAACTGACCGGAATCGACGCCCGGGAGACCGAGGGCGCCCAGCAGATTCGCCTGGTGGTCGACCGTGAGGCGGCGCGCCGCCTGGGCGTGGATATGGATATGATCACGGCGGTGCTCAACAACGCTTTCAGTCAGCGTCAGGTGTCGACCATCTACGAAGCGCTGAATCAGTACAGCGTGGTGATGGAGATCAACCCGAAGTATGCCCAGCACCCCGAGGCGCTGGATCAGATCCAGTTGATCACGGACGAGGGGGCACGCGTGCCGTTGTCGACCTTCGCCCATTGGGAGCGCAGCCTGGAAAACGACCGGGTGAGCCACCAGGGACAATTCGCGGTGGAGAACATCGGTTTCTCGCTGGCCGAAGGCGTCAGCCTGGATCAGGCCACCCGCGCCATCGAGGCAGCCATCGCCCGGCTCAACCTGCCGACCGAGGTGCAGGGTACGCTCGGTGGTACCGGCGCGGCCTTCCAGAAGGCGCAGGACAACCAGCCGTTGATGATCCTCCTGGCGCTGGTGGTGGTCTATCTGGTACTTGGCGTGCTCTACGAGAGCTACGTGCACCCGCTGACCATTCTCTCGACCTTGCCCTCGGCAGGCGTGGGGGCGTTGCTGGCCCTGCAACTGGTGGGTATGGAATTCAGCCTGATCTCGCTGCTGGGACTGTTCCTGCTGATCGGCATCGTCAAGAAGAACGCGATCCTGATGGTCGATCTGGCCCTGCAACTGGAGCGGGGCGAGCGGCTGAGCCCGCAGGAGTCGATACGCCAGGCCTGCCTGCTGCGCTTCCGACCGATCCTGATGACGACCCTGGCCGCCATTCTCGGTGCCTTGCCCCTGGTGCTGGGGAGCGCCGAAGGGTCGGAAATGCGTCAGCCGCTGGGTATAACCATCGTCGGCGGCCTGGTACTGAGCCAGTTGCTGACCCTGTACACCACGCCGGTGATCTACCTCTATTTCGATCGCTTGCGCCATCGCGTCAATCGCTGGCGCGGCGTGCGCACCGATGCTTCGTTGGAAAATCCGCTATGACCATGCCCTCTGTTTCCCCTGTCGCGACCGTCGCCCGCGAAAATGCCGGTTCTCGCCGACTCGCTCGTTCCGGCAGCCTGTTCGTGTTGCTGGCCGTGCTCGGTGGCTGTGCCCTCGGCCCGGATTACCAGCGCCCGGAGCTGGCGGCACCGGTGCAGTTCAAGCAGCTCGAGGGCTGGAAGAGCGCTGCTCCGGCCGATGCGCTCGAACGTGGCAACTGGTGGGCACTGTATGGCGACCCGGAGCTCAATGCGCTGGTGGAGCGTTTGCAGCTATCCAACCAGAACCTGGCTGCCGCCGAGGCCCAGTATCGCCAGGCGCGTGCTCTGGTGCGCAGCGCGCGGGCCAGCTTTTACCCCACGCTGTCCGGCAGCGCTGGAGTGACGCGTGCAGGGCAGGGCGGGGGCGACAGCACCCTGAGAACCTCGGACGGCGTGGCTGTCAGTGGTTCGAGTGCATCGCGCATCTCCAAGAGCTATGACCTCAGCCTCAATGCGGCCTGGGAGCTGGATATCTGGGGCAAGCTGCGTCGTGGCCTGGAAGCCAGCCGCGCCGACTTCGATGCCAGCGCCGCCGATCTGGCCGCCGCACGCCTGAGCCTGCAAGGCGAACTGGTGCAGAACTACCTGCAACTGCGCGTCCTGGATGAACAGGCGCGCCTGCTCGATGCCACGGTGGCGGCCTATCAGCGTTCCCTGCGGCTGACCGAGAACCAGTACAGGGCCGGCATCGTGCCCAAGTCCGACGTGACCCAGGCCACTACCCAGCTCAGGAGTACCCAGGCGCAGGCCATCGATCTGCAATGGCAGCGTGCTCAGCTGGAACATGCGATTGCCGTACTGGTGGGAGTCAGCCCGGCCGAGTTGTCCATCGCGCCGCGTGAGAGCCTGCCGGATTTGCCGGCGGTTCCCGTGGCGCTGCCCTCGCAACTGCTCGAGCGGCGCCCGGACGTGGCGGCGGCGGAGCGTCGGGTAATGGCTGCCAACGCCCAGATCGGGGTGGCCGAGGCCGCCTGGTTCCCGGATCTGACACTCTCGGCCACTGGCGGTTACCGGGGCAGCAGTTTCGCCGACTGGATCGAAGTGCCGAATCGCTTCTGGTCGCTCGGCCCACAGTTGGCGCTGACCCTCTTCGATGGCGGCGCACGGCGTGCCGAACTGGAGCGCAGCGAGGCGGCCTATGACCAGACCGTGGCGCAGTACCGCCAGGCCGTGCTGGACAGCTTCCGCGAGGTGGAGGACTACCTGGTGCAACTGCGTGTGCTGGAGCAGGAGAGCGGCGTGCAGCAGCAAGCGCTGGATGCGGCGCGCGAGTCGTTGCGTCTGATCGAGAACCAGTACCGTGCCGGTACCGTGGACTACAACAGCGTGGTCACGGTGCAGGCGACGGCGCTGAACAACGAGCGAAGCAACCTGACCCTTCTCGGTAGCCGTCTGACCGCCAGTGTGCAACTGATCACTGCCCTTGGCGGTGGCTGGCAGCTGGAGCAACTGCATGATCCGGCGGCCATCACCACATCGGTGGAGGAGTCCCGTTAGGTTCTGTACGAAAAGTGCCTGCGCTCGGTGATGCTTCGTTGAACACGGGCCGGGAGGCCAGCTCGGTCGGAAGCGGCTTGCAGTCAACGCGCTCGAGCTCGGCCCGAAGCAATGCCCCTTTGCAGCTCGTGAGTCCGTTGCTCAGCCGTTCTTGCGGGGCCGTCATCGGTATCGCCTGACCTTCACTCGGCGACTTTTCGTACAGAACCCAGGGGCTGTTGCCGTTTCGGCGCGAGCCAAACAGCTGCGAAGCATGATCCATGCATTATTGACCTGACCCCGAGGCCAGCTTTCGGCTAATATCCAGGCTCTCTTCTTCGGTAGTCGCAACTGGCCATCAGGGATGCTGGGCGCCTGGCGCCTCCCGGTCGTGCGCTTCGTGTTCCGAGCTCTTCGATGCTTATTGGTAGTTACGACTTATCCCTGGTTGCACTGTCGCTATGCGTGGCGATCCTTGCCTCTTACACGGCGCTCGACCTGGCCGGCCGCATTGCCAGTGCCAAGGGCGCAGCGCGGATCCTGTGGATAGGCGGTGGTGCCGTGGCCATGGGTATCGGCATCTGGTCGATGCATTTCGTCGGCATGCTCGCCTTCAGTCTGCCCATCCCCCTGGGTTACGACCTGACCATCACCCTGCTGTCGCTGGCCATCGCCATGCTCGCCTCGGGCTTCGCACTGTGGCTGGTGAGCCAGGCCGAGTTGCCGATGTGGCATATCGCCCTGGGCTCTCTGGCGATGGGCGCGGGCATCGGTGCCATGCACTACATCGGCATGGCGGCGATGCGCATGCAGCCCGGCATCGACTACGACCCTGTGCTGTTCGCGTTGTCGCTGCTGATCGCCGTGGCGGCATCGGGGGCCGCGCTGCTGATCGCCTTCCGCCTGCGCCGGCACACGCCTTATGTGCGTCTGGCTCGTGCCGGAGCAGCGGTGATCATGGGCTTCGCCATCGTCGGTATGCACTACACCGGGATGGCCGCCGCGAGTTTTCCTGCCGGCAGCATCTGCGGCGCCGCATTCAGCGGTCTGGACAACCGCTGGTTGGCCAGCCTGGTGATCGTCACCACCCTTGCCGTGCTGGCCATCGCGCTGCTGACCTCGATCCTCGATGCCCGTCTGGAAGCACGCACCGAACTGCTCAACAGTTCGTTGGCCAAGGCCAACGCCGAACTCACCCAGCTGGCTCTGCACGACAGCCTGACCAAGCTGCCCAACCGGCTGCTGCTGGAGGATCGGATCGGCCAGAACATTCTCAAGGTGCAGCGCAACGGCGGGTATTTCGCCTTGCTGTTCATGGATCTGGATGGTTTCAAACCGGTCAACGATGCCTTCGGTCACCATGTCGGTGACCAGTTGCTGGTGGCCGTGGCCCAGCGCTTGCGCGCACACCTGCGGGCCAACGACAGCCTTGCGCGGATCGGTGGTGACGAGTTCGTCCTGCTGGCCGAACTGCGTCATCCGGACGATGCCGCCAAGGTCGCCAGTCATGTGGTCGGCCTGCTGGGGCAGGCATTCGACGTGGGCGGGCATGAATTGCGCGTGTCGACCAGCGTCGGTATTACCCTGTATCCCGGCGATGGTGTCGACCAGCAGGAACTGCTGATCAACGCCGATGCGGCGATGTATCACGCCAAGAGCCTGGGCAAGAACGGCTACAGTTTCTTCGAGACGTCGATGAACACCAACGCCCGACAGCAGTTGCAGCTGTTGCACGACCTGCGCGTCGCGCTGGAGCGTGACGAGTTCCGCCTGCACTACCAGCCCAAGTTCGCCAGCGAGAGCGGGCGCATGCTCGGTGCCGAGGCGTTGTTGCGCTGGCAGCATCCGCAGCAGGGGTTGCTGGCGCCGATTCATTTCATCGGCCTGGCGGAAAAGACCGGGCTGATCATCCCCATCGGTGAGTGGGTGCTGGAAGAAGCCTGCCGGCAGATGCGCCTGTGGTATGACCAGGGCCATCGGGACTGGCGCGTGGCGGTCAACCTTTCGGCGCTTCAGTTCTGCCACGGCGAGCTGGTCGAGAGCGTGCGCCAGACGCTGTCCCGCCACGCGTTGCCGGCCAATTGCCTGACCCTGGAGATCACCGAGAGCACTGCCATGCATGACGTGGGGGCAAGTCAGGAAATTCTCGAGCAACTGGCGCAGATGGGGGTGGACATCGCCATCGACGATTTCGGTACCGGCTACTCCAGCCTGCTTTACCTCAAGCGTCTGCCGGCCAATGAGCTGAAGATCGACCGTGGCTTCGTGCGTGATCTGGAGCGCGACGGAGACGATGTGGCCATCGTCTCCGCCATCGTCGCCCTGGGGCAGGCCCTGAATCTGCGCATCGTCGCCGAAGGGGTGGAAACGCCGGAACAGCAGGCTTTCCTCACTCAGCTGGGCTGCGACTCCCTGCAGGGGTATCTGCTGGGGCACCCGCTGCCTGCGGAACACCTGCCCATGCCCTGAGCCCGCCGTCAGTCGCGCTTCTTGCGGTTGACCGTCTGCGCGGCCTTGATCACGTCGCTACCGATCACCGGCTCGAACTGCTGCCACACCGGGCGCATGGCGTCGCGCCAGGCCTGACGCTCTTCGGCACTGAGGCTGATGACCTGGCTGCGGCCGGAATCGATGATGCGTTGGCGGTCGCTCTGGTTGGCCACTTCGGCCTGCCTGTTAACCGCGTAGGTCACTTCGTCGATGATGCTTTCCAGCTCCATGCGAATCTGGTGCGGAATGCCGTACCAGAAGCGCGAATTGCTTACCAGCATGTAATCGAGCACGCCGTGGTTGGTTTCGCTGATGAACGGCTGTACCTCGTGCAGTTTCTGGCTGTAGATGTTCGACCAGGGATTTTCCGCGCCTTGTACCTGTCCGCTCTGCAACGCCTTGAAGACTTCGGAAAATGGCAGTTTCTGCGTATTGGCGCCCAACTGACCGAACTGTGCCTCCAGCACCGCAGAGGGCTGGATACGGAAGCTCAGGCCGTTCGCATCACCCGGCATGCGCAATGCTCGGGTTGCCGACATTTGCTTCATGCCGTTGTGCCAGTAAGCCAGGCCAACGATGTTGTGGTCTTCCATCGAGCGCAGCAACTGACGGCCCTTGGCGCGTTTCTGGAAGCGATTGACCGCATCGAGGTCATCGAACAGGAAGGGCAGGTCGAACACCTGGAGTTGCTTGGTGTACTGCTCGAACTTGGCCAGAGATGGGGCCAGCAGTTGCACTTCGTTGTTGCGCAGCGCCTCCAGTTCATTGGTGTCGCCGTACAGGCTGGAGTTGGGATAGACCTCGACGCGAACCTTGCCCTCCAGACGTTGTTCCACCAGTTGCTTGAACAGCAGAGCGCCCTGGCCCTTGGGTGTGTCATCGGCGACGACGTGGGAGAACTTGATCAGGATCGGTTCATCGGCCAACGCCGTGGTGGCGCCGTATGAAGCTAACGCCAGGGCGCAGACGGCCAGGGCGCGGATCGGATTGAACATGCTGCTACCTTTTCTTCTTATCGGTTGTGGGGGCTCTGGGCCGCCTCGTGTCGGTTGCCTTGTCATGGATCGAGGCAGGAGGCGGAGCAGGGGCAGCACCTCTTGCCGTGGCAAGGCTGAGCCTTGTCTGGCAAGGGTTATGCCATTGTGGCGAGTTTCCGCCAGCCTGCTCTGGCTGGTGAAAAGCCTGTGATCTGGTTCGCAAT
Source organism: Ectopseudomonas oleovorans (assembly GCA_045291465.1). Classification (GTDB taxonomy): domain Bacteria; phylum Pseudomonadota; class Gammaproteobacteria; order Pseudomonadales; family Pseudomonadaceae; genus Aquipseudomonas; species Aquipseudomonas oleovorans_B. Next base: position 3,118,468 of record CP152345.1, read on the forward strand.
GGGTGGCGGATATCCGCCATTTGGCCATCGATCGAAAGCGGAAAATTGCCGGTGCCTAAAGGGATGAAGGCAGGAGTGAGCCTGCTATCCTGCGCGTTCTCATCGCATCAGGTAAACGCTGAAAAGCCGTCATTACTCGTTGTGCCGACCTGAAGGGAATCACGAACATCCTGGACTCCCGCCTTCGCGGGAGCGACGATGAATGACTTTTTCAGAACATTCTCAGGAGTCAGACATGAGTTGATCCGCGCAGCAATACAGTCTGTTCGAGCGTCAGCGCACCCGACCGGTGTACGACCTGCTGGCCTCGGTGCCGCACGAAGGGATCGATCTGGCCGTGGATCTGGGCTGTGGGCCGGGCAATTCCACCCAGGTGCTGAGGGAGCATGTACCGGGGGCACGGCTCGTCGCTGTCGACAACAGTGAAGACATGCTGCGCGCCGCTCGCGAGCGCCTGCCTGAGGTGAACTTCGAGCTGGCGGATATCCAGCACTGGCAGGCGCAGCAGGCGCCTCGGCTGATTCTTGCCAACGCCTCGTTGCAATGGCTGCCGGATCATCCGCAGCTCTACCCTCATCTGCTGGCTCAGTTGGCGCCGGGTGGCTGGTTGGCGATCCAGACACCGGACAATCTGCAGGAGCCGGCTCATCGCCTGGCTCGTGAGGTTGCGGCCGACGGGCCATGGGCGACGCGAATCGGCGAGGTGCGCCACCCTGAGCGGCACAGTGCACAGGATTACTACGACATCCTCGGCCCGTATTGCAGTGAGCTGGATATCTGGCGCACGACCTACTTTCATGTGCTCGACGATGCGGCAGCGGTGGTGGAGTGGTTCAAGTCGACGGCGTTGCGGCCGTTCCTGCAACCGCTCGATGCCGAGTGGCAGGCTGAGTTTCTCGAGCGCTACCTGGCCGCCGTCAGCGAAGCCTATCCGGCGCAGGCCGATGGCCGTGTGCTGCTGCCATTCCCGCGGCTGTTTCTCGTCGCGCGGCGTTAGGCTTGCGCCGCGACAATCGGATTGCATGAAAAAGCCCCGCATCTGCGGGGCTTGTCATTTACCGAGCCAGAGCGACCAGACCGGCCTGCTGCACCAGTTCCAGCAGCGGCTGCGGGTAGACGCCAAGGAAGAAGGCGAGCAGGGCAACCACCAGCAACATGATGCCGCCGGCACGCTGGCCCCAGTCGAACGGTGCATCGTGGCGATGCATGTTCGGTTCACGCATGAACAGCGTGACCATCACGCGCAGGTAGTAGAACACGCCAATGGCGCTACCCAGCACCATGGCACCCAGCAGCCACCACAGTTGCGCTTCGACGCCCGCGGCGATCACGTAGAACTTGCCGATGAAACCGGCCGTCAGCGGGATACCGGCCAGCGACAGCATCATCACCGTGAGCACGGCGGTCAGGTACGGACGGCGCCAGAACAGGCCGCGGTACTCGTACAGCGCATCGGCGTCACGCCCACTGTAGGGCGTGGACATCAGGGTGATCACGCCGAACGCGCCGAGGCTGGTCAGCACGTAGGTGGCCAGGTAGACGCCAATGGCCTCCACGGCCAGGCCCTTGCTGGCGATCAGCGCCACCATCAGGTAGCCGAAGTGGGCGATGGAGGAGTAGCCGAGCAGACGCTTGAGGTTGTTCTGCAGCAACGCCAGCAGGTTGCCGAACAGGATCGAGGCCACGGCCAGCAGCGTCAGCAGCTCGTTCAGCCAGCCGCCAGCGGTGGCCGGGGAGATCTGGTACAGGCGCAGCAGCACGGCGAACACGGCGATCTTGCTGGCGGTGGCGAGGAATGCGGCCACCGGCGCCGGAGCGCCTTCGTAGACGTCCGGCGTCCACAGGTGGAAGGGCACCAGCGAGAGCTTGAAGGCCAGGCCGATGAGCATCATGCCGATGCCGATTTCCACGATCAGGCTGCTGCCGTTCGCCAGGCTGGCGCCGATCTCGGCGAAGGCCAGGCTGCCGGATTCGGCATACAGCAGCGCCATGCCGAACAGCAGGAAGGCCGAGCCTGCGGCCGACAGCACCATGTACTTGATGCCGGCTTCCAGCGAGCGCTTGTTGAAAAAGGCGTAGCCGATCATGCCGTAGGTGGGTACCGACAGCAGTTCCAGGCCGATGAACAGGCCGGCCAGGTTCTGCGCGCTGACCAGCACCAGGCCGCCAGCGGCCGAGAGCAGGATCAGCAGGTACATTTCCTCGCGGTTGCCCGGATAGCCCTGGCCCGAATCCCCGCCCAGGTAAGCGTGGATCAGGGTGACGCAGGCCAGGGTCGAGGCCAGCACCAGCGCCATGTAGTAACCGGAGAAGGTATCGATCAGCAGCAGCGGGGTGACCTGGATCGGCGCCACGCTCATGGCCGGAATCAGCGACAGCAGGGCCAGGTTGAGACCCACCACCGAGAGGATGAAGGTCAGGGCGTGATTGCGTTTCGCGGCGACGGCCAGCATCACCACCAGCACGGTCACACTGGTAACCACCAGCGGCAGCAGGGCGATCAGGTGTTGGGTCGTGAATTCCACAGCGTGATGTTCCATAACGTCTACTGGCCCGAAGCGAGTTGAGTGAGGGCGCCCGCGATCCACTGCTGCACGCCTTGCATGCTGGCTGCGGAGGTGTCCAGCACCGGTTGCGGATAAACGCCGAGCAGGATCAGCAGCACGGCGAGGCCAAGCACCATGCTCAGTTCGCGCGGTTTCAGGCCCGGCAGCGCCACGTCCTTGTTCACCGGGCCGAAGTAGGCGCGGTGAATCATCGCCAGGGCGTACACCGAGCCCAGTACCAGGCCGCAGGCAGCCAGCACCACGATCCATGGGGCGCTCGGGAAACTGCCGATCAGAATCAGGAACTCGCCAACGAAGTTGCCGGTACCCGGCAGGCCCAGCGCGGCGGCGGCGAAGAACAGGCTGATGGCCGGCAGCCAGGGCATGCGTGCCCAGATGCCGCCCATTTCGCGCAGGTCACGGGTGTGGATGCGCTCGTACAGTTGGCCGCAGAGGATGAACAGCGCGGCGGCGGAGAGGCCGTGGGCGACCATCTGCACCACTGCGCCCTGCAGGGCGATCAGGCTGCCGGAGTAGATGGCGATCAGCACGAAGCCCATGTGCGAAACGCTGGAGTAGGCCACCAGGCGCTTGATGTCGGTCTGTGCGAACGACAGCAGGGCGCCGTACACGATGGCGAACACGCCGAGCCACTGGGCGATCGGCGCGAACTCGGCCGAGGCGTTGGGGAACAGTGGCAGGGCGAAGCGCATCAGGCCGTAGGCCGCGGTCTTGAGCAGGATGCCGGCCAGGTCGACCGAGCCTGCGGTCGGTGCCTGAGCATGGGCGTCGGGCAGCCAGGAGTGCACCGGCACCACCGGGAACTTCACCGCGAAGGCGATGAAGAAACCCAGCATCAGCAGGTACTCGGTACCGGGCGCCAGCTCGGTCTTCAGCAGGTCGGCATAGTTGAAGGTCAGCACACCGGTCTGATTGAAGTGCACGAACACCAGAGCGAGGATCGCCAGCAGCATCAGCAGGCCGCTGGCCTGGGTGAAGATGAAGAACTTGGTGGCTGCGGTGATGCGGGTCTTGCCGTCGCTGCCGCTATGACCCCAGAGCGCGATGAGGAAGTACATCGGCACCAGCATCATTTCCCAGAAGAAGAAGAACAGGAACAGGTCGACCGCCAGGAACACGCCGACCACGCCGCCGAGAATCCACATCAGGTTGAGGTGGAAGAAGCCGACGCGGTTCTGGATCTCGTTCCACGAGCACAGTACCGAGAGCACACCGAGCAGGCCGGTGAGCACCACCATGAGGATCGACAGGCCGTCCATCGCCAGGTGGATGGTGATCCCCAGGCGCGGGATCCAGTTCACCACAAATTCGTGGGCCCAGCGCGGGTCGCTGCCGGGGGCAGGGGCCAGGCTGAAGTCGCCGGTCAGCCACAGCCACAGGCTCAGGCCGAACAGCAGGCCCATGGTGATCAGGGCGATCCAGCGCGGCAGCACGTTGCCGAAGCGTTCAAGCTGCCAGCAGAGCAGGCCGCCGATGAAGGGAATCAGGATTAGCCAGGGCAGAATCATGACAGGCTGCGTTCCTTAGCTCAAAAAGAGGATGACGGCCAGTACCAGCACCGCGCCAGCGGCGACGGATACGGCGTACCAGCGGGTCTGGCCGGTCTGGCTGCTGGACAGCAGGGCGTTGCCGCCACGCGCCAGCAGCGGCACTGCACGCAGACCCCGGTCGATCGGGTCGCGGCGCAGCAGGCGGCACAGCAGCAGGTAGGGCTGCACGAACAGCTTGTCGTAGAGCCAGTCGAAGCCCCAGGCGGCGAACCACCAGGCCGACAGGAAGCGGCCCGGTGCGCTCTGCGCAACCGCCGTGGCGAAACTGCGCTTGCCGAGGAACAGCAGCGCCGCCAGGAGGATACCGGCCAGGGCGATACAGCCCGAGACGATCTCCAGGCTGTGCTTGGCCTCGCCACCGGCGTGGCCGACGCTCTGCGGCAGCACGCCGGCCAGCGGTGGCGTGATCCAGGCGCCGATGAAGGTCGACAGCACGATCAGCACCATCAGCGGCAGGTTGTGGGCGATGCCATGACCTGCGTGGGCTTCGGTCTTCTGCTCGCCGTGGAAGGCGATGAAGATCAGGCGGAAGGTGTAGATCGAGGTCAGGAAGGCACCGGCCAGACCGGCATAGAGCAGGCCGCTGTTGCCACTGGCGAAGGCTTCCCAGAGGATCTCGTCCTTGGAGTAGAAACCGGCGGTCAGCAGCGGCAGCGCAGCCAGAGCCGCACCGCCGACGATGAAGCTGGCGTAGGCCAGTGGCAGCTTCTTCCACAGGCCGCCCATCCTGAAGATGTTCTGCTCGTGGTGGCAGGCATGGATCACCGCACCGGAGGCGAGGAACAGCAGGGCCTTGAAGAAGGCGTGGGTCATCAGATGGAAGATCGCCGCGTCCCAGGCACCGACGCCCAGAGCCAGGAACATGTAGCCGATCTGGCTCATGGTCGAGTAGGCGAGGATGCGCTTGATGTCGGTCTGCACCAGCGCGGCGAAGCCGGCCAGCACCAGGGTCACGCCACCGACGATGCCGACCAGTTCGAGAATCTCCGGGGTCAGCAGGAACAGGCCATGGGTACGGGCGATCAGATACACGCCTGCGGTGACCATGGTCGCGGCGTGGATCAGCGCCGACACCGGGGTTGGGCCGGCCATCGCGTCGGCCAGCCAGGTCTGCAACGGCAGCTGGGCGGATTTGCCCACCGCGCCGCCGAGCAGCATCAGTGTGGCGACCCACAGCCAGGTATCGCCGGCCACGTATTTCTGCGGCGCCAGCACCATCAGCTCCTGGATGTTCAGGGTGCCGAGGTTGAGGAACAGCAGGAACAGGCCGATCATCAGGAACACGTCGCCGATACGGGTGACGATGAATGCCTTGAGCGCCGCGTTACCGTTGGGTACGTGCTTGTAGTAGAAGCCGATCAGCAGGTACGAGCACAGGCCCACGCCTTCCCAGCCGAAGAACAGCACCAGCAGGTTGTCGCCCAGCACCAGCAGCAACATGCTGAAGATGAACAGGTTGGTGTAGGCGAAGAAGCGTGAATAGCCTTCCTCGCCACGCATGTACCAGCTGGCGAACAGGTGGATCAGGAAACCCACGCCGGTGACCACACCGAGCATGGTCACCGCCAGGCCATCGACGTACAGGGTGAAGCTCGGCGCCAGGCCGTCGACGTTCATCCACTGCCACAGGGTCAGGCTGTAGGCGCCGCCTGCCGGTGGATTGCCGAGGAACTGGAAGATGGTCACTGCGGCGCTGGCGGCGGCCAGGCCGATGGAGCCCACGCCGATCACCGCACTGGTGTTTTCCGAGAGTCGTCCGCGCGAGAAGGCCAGCAGGAACCAGCCGAGCAGCGGGAAGAATAGAGTCAGGGCTAGAAGATTCATCCGCGCATCTCGCTGGCAGCGTCGATATCGAGGGTATTGAAGCGGCGATACAGCTGCAGCAGGATCGCCAGGCCGATACTGGCCTCGGCGGCTGCCAGCGTGATCACCATGATGAACATCACCTGGCCGTCAGCCTGACCCCAGCGGGCGCCGGCGACGACGAAGGCGAGGGCAGCGGCGTTCATCATCACTTCCAGGCTCATCAGCACGAAGAGAATATTGCGACGCACCATCAGGCCGATCAGGCCAATGCTGAACAGGGCGGCGGCCAATGCCAGGCCGTGCTCCATGGGGATGCCGGTCATAGGCTTGGCTCCTTGGCTTCGTGGCGGCCCAGATGGAAGGCGGCGACCAGGGCGGCGAGCAGCAGCAGCGCGGCCAGCTCGACGGCCAGCAGGTACGGGCCGAACAGGCTGATGCCGACGGCCTTGGCCTCGACGCTGGTGTGGCCGATGGCGGCACCGCTGGGCTGGATGAACAGGGCGTACAGCAGTTGCGCCAGCAGCAGCGCGCTGAGGATCGCCGGGCCGACCCAGATGCCGGGCGTCAGCCACTTGCGTTCCTGGGTCACGGCCGCGGGGCCGAGGTTGAGCATCATCACCACGAACACGAACAGCACCATGATGGCACCGGCGTAGACGATGATTTCCAGGGCGCCGGCAAAGGGGGCGCCAAGGCTGAAGAACACCATCGATACCGCCAGCAGCGAGACGATGAGGTAGAGCAGGGCATGCACCGGGTTGGTATGGGTGACCACGCCGACCGTCGCAGCAACGGCCACCCCGGCGCAGAAGTAGAAAGCGAATTCCATCAGCAGCTCCTCAGGGCAGCAGGCTCTTCACGTTGATCGGCTCGGCCTCGTCCTGCGCGGCGCCTTTCGGCTTGCCGGCGATGGCCATACCGGCAACGCGGTAGAAGTTGTAGTCCGGGTTCTTGCCGGGGCCGCTGATCAGCAGGTCTTCCTTCTCGTAAACCAGATCCTGGCGCTTGAACTCGCCCATCTCGAAGTCGGGCGTGAGCTGGATCGCAGTGGTCGGGCAGGCTTCTTCGCACAGACCGCAGAAGATGCAGCGCGAGAAGTTGATGCGGAAGAACTCCGGGTACCAGCGGCCATCATCGGTCTCGGCTTTCTGCAGGGAAATGCAGCCGACCGGGCAGGCCACGGCGCACAGGTTGCACGCAACGCAGCGCTCCTCGCCGTCGGGGTCGCGGGTCAGGACGATACGGCCACGGTAACGCGGTGGCAGGTAGACCGGCTCTTCGGGGTATTGCAGGGTGTCGCGCTTGCGAAAGCCATGGCTGAAGACCATGACCAGGCTGCGCAGCTGGGTGGCGGTGCCAACCAGGATGTCCCAGATGTACTTGAACATTGTCGTCTCTCCTTACTGGGCCGAGGCCAGCACCAGGGCGCCGGTCACCAGCAGGTTGATCAGGGTCAGCGGCAGACAGAACTTCCAACTGAAGGCCATGACCTGGTCGTAGCGCGGGCGTGGGATCGACGCGCGCAGCAGGATGAAGATCATGATGAAGAAGCAGGTCTTGAGCGCGAACCAGAAGAACGGAATCTGCGGCAGGATGCCGAACGGGCCGTGCCAGCCGCCGAAGAACAGCGTCACCAGCAGGGCCGAAACGGTGACGATGGCGACGTATTCACCGACGAAGAACATGCCCCATTTCATGCCGGCGTATTCGATGTGGTAGCCGTCGGCCAGTTCCTGTTCGGCTTCCGGCTGGTCGAACGGGTGACGGTGGGTCACGGCGATGGCGGCGATGAAGAAGGTACAGAAACCGAAGAACTGCGGAATGATGAACCACAGGTTCTCGGCCTGGTAATCGACGATGTCGCGCATGTTGAACGAGCCGACCTGCGCCACCACGCCCATCAGTGCCAACGCCAGGAACACCTCGTACGACACCGTCTGGGCCGAGGCACGCAGGGCACCGAGCAGGGCGTACTTGTTGTTGCTCGCCCAGCCGGCGAACAGCACGGCGTAGACCGACAGGCCTGCCATGGCGAAGAAGAACAGGATACCGATGTTCAGATCCGCCACGCCCCAGGTCGGGGTGATCGGGATGATGGCGAAGGCGATCAGCATGGCGGCGAAGGCGATCATCGGCGCCAGGGTGAAGATGAACTTGTCGGCGAACGGGGGTGTCCAGTCCTCCTTGAAGAACATCTTGATCATGTCCGCCGCGATCTGGAACATGCCGAACGGTCCGACCCGGTTGGGGCCGTAACGATCCTGCCACCAGCCCAGCAGACGGCGTTCGACGAAGCTCAGCAGGGCGCCGCAGACCACCACCACCAGCAGAATCACGATGGCCTTGAGCACTGCGATCAGGGTTTCCATCACCTCGGGAGTCAGCCAGCTCATTGTGCGGCCTCCTGCACGTGGGTGACGGTGGCACCCGCGAACGCGGGCGGAATGCCCGGGAAGCCGGCCGGCAGGCCGACCAGGCCGATGGCCAGGTCTTCGCGCACCTGCAGCGGCAGACGCAGGGTCTGACCGGCGACGCTCAGCGAGAGCAGGGCGCCGTCATTCACGCCGAGGCGATCCGCTTCGTCCCTGGCCAGCGCCACGTAAGGTTGCGCAATACGCGACTGCACCGGCGCGGCGCGCGAGCTGTTCTCTTCGCTGCCGAACAGGTGGTACAGGGCAACGGCCTGCCAGGTGCCCTGAACCGGATTGAACGCGGCATTGACGCTGAACCACGGCAGTACCTGGCCCTTGGCTTCGATCAGGCGCACGCCGGGGTCGCCGGCGCGCAGGTGCCACCGACCTCGTCCTGGAACTTGTTCCAGGCTTGCGGCGAATTCCAGCCCGGCGACCAGGCGAACGGAATCTGCTGACGTGCTTCCTGGGTACCGGCGTAGCCTTCCATGGAGAAGGCGAAGGCGCTGTCCTGATCCTGCGGTTGACGTGGCTCGTGCACGCTGATGTTGGCGCGCATGGCGGTGCGGCCGCTGTAGCGATGCGGCTCGCGCGCCAGCTTCAGGCCCTTGATGCGGAACGAGGCGCTTGGCGCGGCATCCCTGATACCCGCCAGAGACGGGTTGCTGGCGGCGCAGGCAGCGGTGACCTGATCCAGTTGCGTCCAGTCCACGGCCTTGCCTTGCAGGGTGCTGTGCAGCGCGTGCAGCCAGCGCCAGCCTTCGCGAATCAGGATGCTGGCGTCGTAATAGCTCGGCTCGAACACCTGGAAGAAGCGCTGGGCGCGGCCTTCCAGGCTGACCAGGGTGCCGTCGCCTTCGGCGAAGGATGCAGCTGGCAGTACCAGATGAGCGCGCTCGCTGGTGGCCGTGCGCTGGTGATCGGCGACGATCACGGCCTTGGCCGCAGTCAGTGCGGTATCCACGATGGCCTTGTCGGCGCGGCGGTAGAGGTCGTTTTCCAGCACCACCACGGCATCGGCCTGGCCGCTGCTCAGGGCCTCCAGCGCAGCATCGACGGACTCGCCGCCGAGCAGGGCAAGGCCCAGGCTGTTGGCTTCAGGAACCACCAGGCTCAGCGAGCCGTTCTTCTCGCGATTCTTCAACGCGCTGGCGATGTTGGCCGCGGCTTCGATCAGCGCCTTCTCGCCAAGCGAGGCGCCGGAAACGATCAGCGGACGCTTGGCATCGAGCAGGGCATCGGCGATGCGCTGCACCAGCTCGCGTGCTTCGGACTCCAGGCCTTCGACGGCTGGAGCGCTCGGGTCGATGGCATGCGCCACGGCGAAACCGATGCGGGCCAGGTCGGCCGGCGCGGCATGCACGCTTTCGGCGGCCACGTCGTCCAGGCGGGTTTCACCGACACTGGCGATGAACAGCGGGTGCAGGGCGTGCTGAGCGACGTTCTGCACGGCCGCCATGTGCCAGTCCTGGATACGGGCTCCAGCGGCGATCTCGGTGGCCTTGCCCTTGACGGCCTGGCGCAGGGCCAGTGCCATGCGTGCGGCGGTCTGGGTCAGGTCTTCGCCGAGGACGAAAATGGCGTCGTGCAGCTCGACGTCACGCAGGGTCGGCGTCGGCAGCGGGCCGTTCTGCAGGATGTCGCGGATCAGGCGCAGGTTTTCCAGCTCACCGGCGGCGATGCCGCTGTAGTAATTGGCCTCACCGACCAGCTCGCGCAGGGCGAAGTTGGATTCCAGGCTGGCGCGCGGCGAACCGATACCGATCACGCGCTTGCCCGCGAGCAGTTCGGCGGCCTTGTCCAGTGCGGCGTCGATGCTCAGCGGCTGGCCGGCCAGCAACGGCTGGCGCGGACGATCTTCGCGGTTGACGTAGCCATAGCCGAAACGGCCACGGTCGCAGAGGAAGTACTGGTTGACCGAGCCGTTGAAGCGGTTCTCGATGCGCCGCAGCTCGCCGTAGCGTTCGCCGGGGCTGATGTTGCAGCCGCTGGAGCAGCCATGACAGATGCTCGGGGCGAACTGCATGTCCCACTTGCGGTTGTAGCGTTCGGAGTGGGTCTTGTCGGTGAAGACACCCGTAGGGCAGACCTCGACCAGGTTGCCGGAGAACTCGCTTTCCAGCACGCCGTCTTCGACACGGCCGAAGTACACGTTGTCATGGGCGCCGTAGACGCCCAGGTCGGTGCCGCCAGCGTAGTCCTTGTAGTAACGCACGCAGCGGTAGCAGGCGATGCAGCGGTTCATCTCGTGGGAAATGAACGGGCCGAGTTCCTGGTTCTGGTGGGTGCGTTTGGTGAAGCGATAGCGACGGGCGTTGTGCCCGGTCATCACCGTCATGTCCTGCAGGTGGCAGTGACCGCCTTCCTCGCACACCGGGCAGTCGTGCGGGTGGTTGGTCATCAGCCATTCGACGACACTGGCGCGAAATGCCTTGGATTCTTCATCGTCGATGCTGATCCAGGTGTTGTCGGTGGCAGGTGTCATGCAGGACATGACGATACGACCGCGCGTGTCATTCTCGTCGTTGTACTGCTTGACCGCGCACTGGCGGCAGGCGCCGACGCTGCCGAGCGCCGGGTGCCAGCAGAAGTAGGGGATATCGAGTCCGAGGGACAGACAGGCCTGTAGCAGGTTGTCCGCTCCATCGACTTCGAAATCTTTGCCGTCTACGTGGATAGTGGCCATTTTCTTCAGTCTTCGTTTGCCCACCCGAAGGGTGGACGGGCTAAGGGAATTCTTGTCGTCGAGCTGGGCCGGACGGCGCCATCGCGCCCACTCGTCCGGCCATCAGGCTCACAAGGCGTGGGCTGCCACCTGCGGTGGGATCACCTCGGCGGCGACGCCGGCCTCGAACTCTTCACGGAAATACTTGATGGCGCTGCCCAGCGGCTCCACGGCACCTGGCGCGTGGGCGCAGAAGGTCTTGCCGGGGCCGAGGAAGTTGACCAGGCCGAGCAGGGTGGCGATGTCCTCGCGGCTGCCCTGCTTGCGCTCCAGCGCGCGCAGAATCTTCACGCTCCATGGCAGGCCGTCGCGGCAGGGTGTGCACCAGCCGCAGGATTCACGGGCGAAGAACTCTTCCATGTTGCGCAGCAGCGACACCATGTTGATCGAGTCATCGACAGCCAGAGCCAGGCCGGTGCCCATGCGGGTGCCGACCTTGGCGATACCGCCAGCATACATCTGTGCCTCGAGGTGTTCGGGCAACAGGAAACCGGTGCCGGCCCCGCCAGGCTGCCAGCACTTGAGCCGATAGCCGTCGCGCATGCCGCCGGCGTAGTCTTCGAACAGCTCGCGGGCGCTGATACCGAACGGCAGTTCCCACAGACCGGGATTCTTCACCTTGCCGGAGAAGCCCATCAGCTTGGTGCCATGGTCTTCGCTGCCGGGGCGCGCCAGGCTCTTGTACCAGTCCACACCGCCGGAAACGATGGCCGGCACGTTGCACAGGGTCTCGACGTTGTTGACGCAGGTCGGCTTGCCCCACACGCCGACGGCGGCAGGGAAGGGCGGTTTGGCGCGGGGGTTGGCGCGGCGGCCTTCGAGGGAGTTGATCAGTGCGGTTTCTTCGCCGCAGATATAGCGGCCGGCACCGGTGTGGACGAACAGCTCGAAGTCGAAGCCGCTGCCCAGAATGTTCTTGCCGAGCAGGCCGGCGGCCTTGGCTTGCTCGATGGCGCGGTTGAGGTTGCGCGCCGCGTCGACGTACTCGCCGCGCAGGAAGATGTAGCCACGGTAGGCTTTCAGGGCGCGTGCCGAGATCAGCATGCCTTCCACCAACAGGTGAGGCAGCTGTTCCATCAGCATGCGGTCTTTCCAGGTGTTGGGCTCCATTTCGTCCGCATTGCACAGCAGGTAGCGGATGTTCATGGATTCGTCGGCGGGCATCAGGCCCCACTTGACGCCCGTGGGGAAGCCGGCGCCGCCCCGACCCTTGAGGCCGGAGTCCTTGACGGTCTGCACGATGTCGGCCTGAGCCATTTCGGTCAGTGCCTTGCGTGCGGCCGCGTAGCCGTTCTTCTGCTGGTATTCCTCGAGCCACACGGGCTGGGCGTCGTCACGCAGGCGCCAGGTCAGCGGGTGGGTTTCCTCGCGGCGCTCGATGCGGTTGGCCGGGCCAATGGAAGTCAGGGTTCTCACTGGTAGTCCTCCAGCAGCTTGGCGACGCCTTCGGGTTGTACGTCGCCGAAGGTGTCGTCGTCGATCATCAGTGCCGGCGCCTTGTCGCAGTTGCCCAGGCAGCACACCGGCAGCAGGGTGAAGCGATTGTCGCGGGTGGTCTGGCCAAGGCCGATGCCCAACTGCTTCTGCATTTCGCTGACGACCGATTCATGGCCGCCGACGTAGCAGGTCATGCTGTCGCAGACGCGGATGATGTGGCGACCCACCGGCTGACGGAAGATCTGGCTGTAGAACGTGGCCACGCCTTCGACGTCGCTGGCGGGAATGCCGAGCACGTCGCCAATGGCATCGGCGGCGCCGTCCGGTACCCAGCCGCGCTCCTTCTGCACGATCTTCAGCGCCTCGATGCTTGCCGCGCGCGGGTCTTCGTAGTGATGCATCTCGTGCTCGATGGCCGAGCGCTCGGTTTCGCTCAGGACGAAACGGTCAGTCTGGATAAGCGTGCTCATAATCAGCGGTCCACGTCGGCCATGACGAAGTCGATACTGCCCAGGTAGGCGATCAGATCCGCCACCATGCTGCCGCGGATCACCGATGGAATCTGCTGCAGGTGAGCGTAGCTGGGCGTGCGGATGCGCGTGCGGTAGCTCATGGTGCTGCCGTCGCTGGTCAGGTAATAGCTGTTGATGCCCTTGGTCGCCTCGATCATCTGGAACGACTCGTTGGCGGGCATCACCGGACCCCAGGACACTTGCAGGAAGTGGGTGATCAGGGTCTCGATGTGCTGCAGCGTGCGCTCTTTCGGCGGCGGCGTGGTCAGCGGGTGATCCGCCTTGTACGGGCCTTCCGGCATGTTGCGCAGGCACTGGTCGATGATGCGGATGCTCTGGCGCATTTCCTCGACGCGCACCATGCAGCGGTCGTAGGCATCGCCATTGACGGCCAGCGGTACTTCGAATTCGAAGTTCTCGTAGCCGGAGTAGGGGCGTGCCTTGCGCAGGTCGAAGTCGCAACCGGTGGAGCGCAGACCGGCACCGGTGATGCCCCATTCCAGCGCTTCCCTGGTGTTGTACTGGGCCACGCCGATGGTGCGGCCCTTGAGGATGCTGTTCTTCAGCGCAGCCTTTTCGTACTCGTCGAGGCGCTTGGGCAGCCAGTCGACGAATTCCTTGACCAGCTTGTCCCAGCCGCGCGGCAGGTCGTGGGCGACGCCACCGATGCGGTACCAGGCCGGGTGCAGGCGGAAGCCGGTGATGGCCTCGATGACCTTGTAGGCGCGCTGGCGGTCGGTGAAGGTGAAGAACACCGGCGTCATCGCGCCAACGTCCTGGATGTAGGTGCCGAGGAACAGCAGGTGGCTGGTGATGCGGAAGAACTCGGCCATCATCACGCGGATGAAGTCGACGCGCGCCGGCACCTTGATGCCCGCCAGCTTTTCCACCGAAAGCACGTAGGGCAGGTTGTTCATCACCCCGCCGAGGTAGTCGATGCGGTCGGTGTAGGGGATGAAGCTGTGCCAGCTCTGGCGTTCGGCCATCTTCTCGGCACCACGGTGGTGGTAGCCGATTTCCGGTACGCAGTCGACGATCTCTTCGCCGTCGAGCTGCAGGATGATGCGGAATGCACCGTGCGCCGAAGGGTGGTTGGGGCCGAGGTTGAGGAACATGTAATCCTCATGCTCGCCGCCACGTTTCATGCCCCATTCTTCGGGATTGAAGCGTGCGGCTTCCTCCTCGAGCTGCTGCTTGGCCAGGGTCAGGCTGTAGGGATCGAATTCGGTGGCGCGGGCGGGGTAGTCCTTGCGCAGCGGGTGGCCTTCCCAGGTCGGCGGCATGAGGATGCGCGTCAGGTGCGGGTGCCCGGAGAAATGCACGCCGTACATGTCCCAGACTTCGCGCTCGTACCAGTTGGCGTTGGGCCAGATGCTGGTGACGGAAGGCAGGTTGAGGTCGCTCTCGGACAACGCGACCTTGATCATCACGTCACTATTACGTTCGAGCGACATCAGGTGGTAGAACACCGTGAAGTCGGCATTCGGCAAGCCGCGGCGCTGAGTGCGCAGGCGCTCGTCGACGCCATGCAGGTCATAAAGCATGACGTAGGGACGAGGCAGGTCACGCAGAAAGCGCAATACCTCGATCAGCCTGTCGCGCACCACCCAGATCACCGGCATGCCGGTGCGGGTCGCCTGCAGGGTGAAGCTGCCCTCGGGGAAGCGCGATTGAAGTTCGTTGACGACATCCTGGTCGTCGGCCTTGTATGGCGGAATAGACAGAGCGGTGTCTGCAGTCATGGTCTCGGTCGCTTTCGGTCAACGTAGAGAATGAATCGGTTTTCCTTCACGCAGGAAAGAGGCGATTCAGACTTCGTCCGGGCTACGCAGGTTGGTAACGGCGATACGCTGTTCGCGGCGCTGTTCCCTTTGCGACGGCATTTCGGCACGGTAGATGCCTTGGTCACCGACGACCCAGGAAAGCGGGCGGCGCTCCTGTCCGATGGACTCCTGCAGCAGCATCAGGCCTTGCAGGAATGCCTCCGGGCGAGGTGGGCAACCAGGGATGTAGACGTCGACGGGAAGGAACTTGTCCACCCCCTGGACGACCGAGTAGATGTCGTACATGCCCCCCGAGTTGGCACACGACCCCATGGAAATGACCCATTTGGGCTCGAGCATCTGCTCATAGAGGCGCTGGATGATCGGCGCCATCTTGATGAAGCAGGTGCCGGCAACGACCATGAAGTCGGCCTGGCGGGGTGATGCACGGATGACTTCCGCACCGAAACGGGCGATGTCGTGCGGAGCGGTGAACGCGGTGGTCATTTCCACGTAGCAGCAGGAAAGGCCGAAGTTGTACGGCCACAGGGAATTCTTGCGCCCCCAGTTGACTGCGCCGTTAAGCACGTCTTCCAGCTTGCCCATGAAGATGTTCTTGTGAACCTGATCCTCTAGCAGTGGGTCGGAAACGACCTCCCGCTGGCCGATCGGATACTGCTCGTTGGCAGCATTCGGGTCGACCCGAGTGAGTTTGTATTGCATCGCCAAAGCCTCATTGTTTCAGCTTCGCCTGCCGCTTGCGGCGTCCCTCAGGTGCCCAATCCAGCGCACCTATCGCCGACTCGTAGACAAGACCCGCGAACAGAATGGTTATGAAAACGGTAGCACCGACCAGGCCAACCCATGCGGCTTCACGCACGGATACGGCCCAGGCGAACAGAAACAGGGCTTCGACATCGAAGATCACGAAGAGCATCGCGACCAGATAGAACTTGGCTGACAGGCGCAGGCGCGCGCTGCCGGTAGGGAGCATGCCCGACTCGAAGGGTTCGTTCTTGCTGCGCCCCCAGGCCTTGCTGCCGAGAAGGCTCGACAGACCAAGCATGAAGGCGATGAGTCCGCAGACTCCCAGCAGGAAAACAGCAAAAGCCCAGTCGTGAGACATGGTCGATACCGCATCAGGCATGCCGGTACTCCTTAGGTAAAGGAACGGCTTTTAATTTAGTAGTGAGCGACGACCCTGTAGGGCCGCTCGCAAAGTATGTGCGCAATTCTATGCGCCCGGGCCGGTGTAAGTAAATTTTTCCGAGCAAAAAAATCACCCTTTTCCTGCATTTTCCCGGCAATTTCTCTCTTGACTTGTGGCCGGCCAGCTGCGCAAAAGGCAAGTCGCGAAACGCCGGCTGGCCATTCAGGCCACGCATGCAGCGGGCTTCGTCGTTTCACCGGATTCGCAGGATAATGCCCGGCTTGCGTCGAATATTCTGCACGCATGATCCTGAGTGGCAGGCGCATGCAAGAGAGTGTCGTACTTCTATAGAAGTCAATTCTACGCGTCTCGACTTCCGTTTTTTCAGGTTCACGACTAAAGCAGGGAAAGACTTGTACTTGAGGAGGGGGAAAGGCAAAGGGCTATTAAAGAAGCGTCCCTTATATGTAAAAAATATCCTCTGACGATGTTGCGCCACGGATCTTGTACTAACGTGCATGAAGCCGCTTCGCGGCGCTCTTGCCGATCGAGCAGTCCCCTGATGATCAACCGGGTCTGCGCAGTTGCCCCCGCCTGGGTATGCCGACCCTCTGCACAACAACAATAAGAGGGTTTCGCCATGCCTGTCGTCGTGTCCTTGCAACGCGTCTTGCCCGTCATCCTGGCCTTGCTACTGTCCGTGCCCGCACAGGCGGAGCAGGGTGATTACAACTTCTGGCAGACTCTGGGCAATCTGGTGTCGCCGCCGAAGGCCGACAACCCGGTGATGCCTGCGCAGCGTACCGGGCCCTATCCGCTGCTGGCCAATCCGGCAGGGTTCAACAGTGGCTTCAATCCGGGCAATTACTACGGCTGGCAGACCATCCAGATGGCGCCACAGACCGGCGCGGTCTGCGGTAATGGCTCGCCCTACAAGTTCTTCATCAATCGCGTGCCGAATACGCGCAACACCATCATTTATCTGGAGGGCGGCGGTGCCTGCTGGGACTACGCCAGTTGCAGCGGGCAGAGCGGCATTCGCGGTGCGCGCAATCCCGACGGCATTCCCAACGACTACATGTCGCTGCTCAATCCCGGTGCCAGCCTGGTCAGTCCTTTCGTCGTGCGCCTGCATCCCTGGACGCGGGTGAAGACGCAGAACTGGAACATGGTCTACGTGCCCTATTGCACGGGAGATATCTATTCGGGTGACAAGGTGGCGGTGTATGACGACCCGCTGGGTCAGCAGCCGCCATTGGTCTGGCACCACAACGGCCTGCGCAACATGCGTGCCGTGGTCGGCTGGCTGAAGGACAACCTGCCGCGGCCGACGCAGATGCTCACCACCGGGTGCAGCGCGGGCGGTGCCGGAAGCCTGACCAACTACGCGAATATCCGCCAGGACATCGATCCACCGCGAGGCTATCTGATCAATGACTCCGGCCCGGTCTACACGGCAATGGCCGGTGACAACCAGACCTATCCGTCCTATCCGCTGCAGGCGTTCATTCGTCAGGCCTGGGGGCTGGATGCCGCGCAGGGGCCGTTACAGTACCTGCAGGCGCGACTGCCCGGCTTCAACCGCAATGATCTGGGCAGCCTCTACCCGGCGCTGTCGAGCAATCTGCCGGGGGATCGCATGGGGCACACCCATTTCTGGCAGGATCTGAACTATTCGTCCTATTCCTACGAGCGCTTCTACCCGGACATCGCCAATGCGCCGGATCAGGCGACCAGGGAGGCGCTGATCAGGCAGCGCTGGGCCACGGACACCACACGGCTGCGCAGTCAGTTGGCGAACCTCGGCAATGTCGGCGGTTACTTCCCGCAGTTCCGCAATGTCAACGAAAGTCACTGCACCAGCATCATCGAGTTCGCCAATGCCGATATCCAGGAGCAGAACCTGCAACTGGATCACTTCGTCAGCAGTGTGCTGGACGGCAGCGGTCAGGTGCTCGACGCTTCGGAAAGCAGCGACCTGGCCGACCGCAACAAGCCTTTCAATCTCCTTTACTACCTGCTGGATCAACTGCTCTAGTGGTCTTTTGCCGGGCCGAGCCCGCTCGGTCCGGCGATCACTGGAAGCTGCGCTCACGCGCTTGCTGCAAGCGTTGTCGCAGATACTCGTCGCGGCTCAGTCCATCGGGAATGCTCTGCTGGGCGAGTACCTCTTCGACGATGCGTTTCTCCTCGGCCTTGTACCTGTCGAAGTTCGGATCCGGTTGCGCTGCCAGTCGCGCTTCGCGTTCTGCGCTGAGCCGCTGGTAGCGCTCGATCAGTCGCTGGGCCTGGAGCTTCTGCGTGGCTTCGTCGCTCTCCATGGCGCGGATCAGGCCCAGTTGCATCAGCAGGGCCTCGCTCAATGCCAGTTCGCCGCGTGCCTCGAGGCCGTCGATCTGCTTGC
Organism: Ectopseudomonas oleovorans; assembly: GCA_045291465.1. Classification (GTDB taxonomy): domain Bacteria; phylum Pseudomonadota; class Gammaproteobacteria; order Pseudomonadales; family Pseudomonadaceae; genus Aquipseudomonas; species Aquipseudomonas oleovorans_B. Next base: position 3,136,793 of record CP152345.1, read on the forward strand.
CAAGCCGTTCGGCTTCGCTCTGCCGTGCATCGCTGTCGGGTTGTCCGGCTTGTTCGATGAATCTGCGATATTGCTGCTGGAAGGCGAGGCGACGCTGCAGGTCATGTGCCTGAGGGGAATCCAGCAACTGCCGTTGTGCGGTATTCGTGGTCGGCTGGTCGAGCGCGTCCTGTGCCGGCGTGTCGGCACTCGCTGTTCTAGCGGGCGCGTGTGACTCGGCGGCTGTGGACGCGGGCCGTGACCAGTGCCAGGTAAGACCTAGCGTGAGCAGGACAAGAGCTGCGCCGAGCAGCAGTGGCGGCGTGCGCATGAGGGCTCCCGGATCGGGTGGAAAGTGCCTTCAGCATAGAATAGATGGGCAGGGCGCAGCCCGAAGGGATAAAAAAGCCCCGGCAAGCCGGGGCGGATTAGGCAAGAGAGGCGCTGTGGATGCGTGGTGCGCAGCGCAGAACCGCTCTTAGTGGAACTGGTTCATGGTGTTGTCTTTACCGCTCGCCTTCAGAGCAGCTTCGCCAGCGAAGTACTCCTTGTGGTTGTCGCCGATGTCGGAGCCAGCCATGTTCTGGTGCTTGACGCAGGCGATGCCCTGGCGCAGTTCCTGACGCTGTACGCCCTTGACGTAGGCCAGCATGCCCTGATCGGCGAAGTAGCCTTTGGCCAGGTTGTCGGTGGACAGGGCCGCGGTGTGGTAGGTCGGCAGGGTGATCAGGTGGTGGAAGATACCTGCGTGTGCCGAACCGTCGCGCTGGAAGGTACGAATCTTCTCGTCGGCAACCTGGGCCAGTTCGGTCTCGTCGTACTCGACGCTCATCAGTTTGGCGCGGTCGTAGGCGGAAACGTCCTTGCCTTCGGCAACGAATGCGTCGAACACTTGCTGGCGGAAGTTCAGGGTCCAGTTGAAGGACGGGCTGTTGTTGTACACCAGCTTGGCGTTCGGGATGACTTCGCGGATGCGGTCAACCATGGCCTTGATCTGGCCCACGTGCGGCTTCTCGGTTTCGATCCACAGCAGGTCGGCGCCGTTCTGCAGGCTGGTGATGCAGTCCAGTACGCAGCGGTCTTCGCCGGTGCCGGCACGGAACTGGAACAGGTTGGACGGCAGGCGCTTCGGACGCAGCAGCTTGCCGCCACGGTTGATCACGACATCGCCATTGCCCAGGTCGGCAGCAGCCACTTCTTCGCAGTCCAGGAAGGAGTTGTACAGGTCGCCCAGGTCGCCCGGCTCTTTGGTGACGGCGATCTGCTTGGTCAGGCCGGCGCCCAGGGAGTCGGTACGCGCAACGATCACGCCGTTGTCGATGCCCAGCTCGAGGAAGGCGTAGCGAACGGCCGCGATCTTGGCGAGGAAGTCGGCATGCGGAACGGTCACTTTACCGTCCTGGTGGCCGCACTGCTTCTCGTCGGAAACCTGGTTCTCGATCTGGATGCAGCAGGCACCGGCTTCGATCATGCGCTTGGCCAGCAGATAGGTGGCCTCCGGGTTGCCGAAGCCGGCGTCGATGTCGGCGATGATCGGTACGATGTGGGTCTCAAAGTTGTCGATCTGGCTCTGAATTTCGGCTGCCTTGGCGTGGTCGCCGGCTTCGCGGGCGGCATCCAGAGCGGTGAACAGCAGATCCAGCTCACGGCTGTCGGCCTGACGCAGGAAGGTGTACAGCTCTTCGATCAGGTCGGAGACGGCGGTCTTCTCGTGCATCGACTGATCCGGCAGCGGGCCGAAATCGGAGCGCAGGGCGGCGACCATCCAGCCCGACAGGTAGAGGTAACGCTTGTTGGTGGTCTTCAGGTGCTTCTTGATGGAGATCAGCTTCTGCTGACCGATGAAGCCGTGCCAGCAACCCAGCGACTGGGTGTAGACGGAAGAGTCGGCGTCGTACTCTTCCATGTCCTTGCGCATGATGTCAGCGGTGTACTGGGCGATTTCCAGGCCGGTCTTGAAGCGGTTCTGAGCGCGCATACGGGCGACGGACTCGGGGTTGATAGCGCTCCAGCTGCTGCCGAATGTCTCTTTCAGAGCGGCTACAGCCTTGATGTCGTTTTGATATGCGGACATGGTCAATCCTTCAAAGAATGTGTTGTTGAGCACCAACTACCCACTTGGGACGCGCACGAGTGCGACGGGCTGCGGGCGGCTACCACTTTGACGGCGAGAAACGGCTGGAAGGCGAGGATGTACTGCGAAGAGGGGATGTAGGCGAGCAGGTCGTCGGCGTTCTCAAGGCTTCGGGCTCGTGGAAACCCTTGGCGTTGCGATGAGCCTGGCGAGCTGTCTGTTACTTAACGCTTCCCCGTCCCTCAGGACAACTTCGTTCCAGTCGCAACCTCGTCGTACGGCCTTGTGGGCTGTTGGGACACGGATCGCTACGAAGTGCTTCGTTGGCGATCTGGAGATCCTTTCAGGGCCCTGGCTAGCGGGAGCGAGGCCATCATGCCTCTGGGAAAATGCTTCGTCAAACGTTTTGTAGTGGTTTTTTTAAACTACTACATATTCAGTAGACGACTGGCCAGTCACGCGCGGCAGCCCATGAGGCGGGCGTTTCAAGCATTTCGCGGGTTTTGCGACCTGGCCATGCCACGAAGGACGCAATGCCATTCGACTTTGGTCGGGGGGTCAATCGAGCGCTTCGACCTTGAGGCGCAGCGACATGTCCTCGCGACCCTGGGTGGTGTGCCGGCGCAGTACATCACGACCGCTGGAACTGGTGTCCTCGCTGACCCCGCCCAGGGTGATCCACTCGCCCAGGCGCCCGGTGACACGGGTATCGGTGCTTTGCACGTTGATGACGCCAGGGCGGTGGTCGTTGACACGATCGCGCTGGCTGCTGATGGAAACGTGCACCAGCTCGCCTGACAGGCTGGCTGTCACGTAGAAGCCCTGGGTCACGTCGCGGTACTGGGTGTCCTGATAGACCTGGCCGTAAGGGCCGGTGCTGGTGGTGGTCAGAGGTACGCTCTGGCCGACCTGGATCAGTGCCGGGTAGCCTTCGGTGGTCTGCACCTGCTGGGTACCGCCGCCGCGGCTGTCGGTGCTGCGGCGGATGATGCGCACCTGGTCACGGCCGTTCACTTCGCCGCGACCGACCTGAACCTCGGCATTGCCGGCGCTGAGGGTGCCGTCGACGCGATAGCCGCGGTCGTTCTGGTAGTTGCTGTCGGCGCTTTCCACCGTGATCAGCAGACGCCGAGGGCGGGTATCGAGCTGTTGCAGCAGCACGCGAACCTCGCCGATCCTGGCCGGTGACGCATTGACGATCAACTGATTGCCATAGGCGCTGACCCGTCCCTCGTTGCCAAGCATCGATTGCACCACGCCGAGCACCTCGTCGGCGGTGCGGTAGTTCAGAGGAATCACCTCGGTGGCTGCTTGCAGTGGCAGGCACAGGCCGAGAAGCAGGGCGGCGAACAGCGTGCGCAGGGTCATAGCAGGAAGCTCCGCAGATCGGGGTCGGTGATACTGGTGTCCCAGGCCTGATCGAACTGAGCCTGGCGCTGGCGCACGCGCGCCGGATCATTGTAGAGCGCGTAGCCGGCCTGTTGATCGAGTTCCGGACGCAGCAGGAGCCCTCTGTCGTCGGCGATCAGGTAGGCCAGCTCTTCGCTGGGGTAGTCCGGGTTGAGCCTGCGGATATGCAGGTTGGAAGACAGCCGCCGGGACAGGTTCAGCAGACGATGGCCTTCCTTCACGGCGCGTGTCGAGTCGCGCACCAGGATGCGCAGGCGTGCCCGTGGGCTGGACAGCAGGAAACGGGTGCACGCCTGCTGCACGCTGCCATGGTGGTAGAGCCAGGGCTCGAGGTCGTCGCTGTACAGGCTCAGGCTGCGCTGGGCCTGCTGGATCAGTGCGAGGACGTGGGCGCGAGCCTCCTGCGGCTGGTTGAAGCGCTCCAGGCGATCATGCGTGCCGAGCAGGAAGGGGGCCGGCTCCCACTGTGCCGAATCAGGCGCAAGCGGCTCTGGATTGTGCACGGCGAAACGCCCCGGAGATTCGAATTCGATGGCCGCCAGTTCGGAGGGCTCTGGCGTATCGATCGGGGCGTCTTCGTCGTTCATGCGGGCCTCTACTGACTGGTGCGCAGCATATCCACATGGGGTATGCCGGCGTCGAGATACTCGTCGCTTACAATCCTGAAGCCTAGCCTTTCATAGAACGGCGTGGCGTGCACCTGGGCGGTGAGCATTTGCTGACGCAGACCGCGTTTTTCCGCCTCGGCGATCACCGCCTGCATGAGCTTTTCGCCGACCTTCAGACCGCGCCAGTCCTTGAGTACCGAAACGCGGCCGATGTGGCCGTCTGGCAGCAGGCGCGCGGTGCCGACGGGGTAGTCACCTTCCTCGGCAAGAAAATGCACGGCGTCGGTGTCCTCGGCGTCCCATTCCAGTTCCGGCGGAACCGACTGCTCGGCTACGAATACGCTGTCGCGGATACGGCGAAGCTCGGCATTGTCCCTATGCCAGTCCGCGACGCGGACAGTGATCTCACTCATCGGCGAACCCCAGGCTGCCTTGCTTGACCAGTTCCCAGAGCAGGGTACGCCCCTCGTCATCGGCCAGCCAGGCGGCAAGATTTTCGACATGCAGCGCGTCGGCACTGCAGATCAGCTTCAGCAGTTCGCGCAGGCTGGCCGATACCAGGCGGCTCTGACCGCTGGCGAACAGCACCAGGTCTTCACCGACTTCAGACCAGGCCATGCGCGCGCTGGGGTTGCGGATGAGGATTGCGCCGTCTTCCAGGGCGCCGAGAAAGTCATCGATCTCGATCTCGATGCCGGCAACCAGCTCCGGGTACTTGGGTTCGGTCATGAACTGGCCGAACCAGGTCATCAGCAGGCGCTCGTCGCTCATGTGTTCATTGAGCAGAGTCTTGAGGCGCTCCAGGGCATCGCGCTGGATCTGGTTCGGATCGTCGCTTGGCTGGATGTCGGCATCGCTGTAGCGCTCTTCATCGGGCAGGAACTGGCCGAGGAAATCGGTGAAATGGGTCAGTACTTCGGCGGCGCTTGGCGCGCGGAAGCCCACGGAATAGGTCATGCAATCATCCTCAGCGGTGCCACAGTGGGCGAGGCATGGCGGCAGATAGAGCATGTCGCCGGGTGCCAGCACCCATTCATCGGTTGGTTCGAATTCGGCCAGGATCTTCAGATCGGCGTGGGGGAGCAGCGGGCTTTGCGAGTCGCACATCTGGCCGATCTGCCAGCGGCGATGGCCATGAGCCTGCAGCAGGAATACGTCGTAGTTGTCGAAATGCGGGCCAACTCCGCCACCCGGGGCGGCGAAGCTGATCATCAGATCGTCGATGCGCCACTTGGGCAGAAACTTGAAGTCCTCCAGCAACTCGGCCACTTCCGGGACGAACTGGTCGACGGCCTGCACCAGTAGCGTCCAGTCGCGCTCGGGCAACTCCTGGAACGTGTCCTCGTTGAACGGGCCGCGCTGCAGTTCCCAGGGGCGCTCGCCATGCTCGATCACCAGGCGCGACTCGACTTCTTCTTCGAGTGCCAGGCCGGCCAGCTCGTCCGGGCTGATCGGGCTTTCGAAGTCGGGCACCGCCTGGCGCACCAGCAGCGGCTTCTTCTGCCAGTAGTCGCGCAGGAATTCACGGGCTGTGAGGCCACCCAGCAATTGCAGCGGAGTATCAGGATTCATCAGTAAGCCCTTGAAATAGATAAAAACCTTAAAACAAAAACGCCCGGCTCAGCCGGGCGTCCTCGAGGCTGGTGCCGTTCAGATACGTTTTGCCTGGGCCACGGCGTTGCCGATGTAGCGCGCCGGGGTCAGTTGCTTGAGTTCTTCCTTGGCGGCGTTGGGCATGTCCAGGCCGTCGATGAAGGCCAGCAGGGCCTCGGGGCTGATGCCCTTGCCACGGGTCAGCTCCTTGAGCTTCTCGTAAGGGTTCTCGATCGCATAGCGGCGCATCACGGTCTGGATCGGCTCGGCGAGCACTTCCCAGCAGGCATCCAGGTCTTCAGCAATTTTATGAGCATTGAGCTCCAACTTGCTGATTCCCTTGAGGCTTGCTTCGTAAGCGATAACGCTGTGAGCGAAGCCGACGCCCAGGTTGCGCAGTACGGTGGAGTCCGTCAGATCGCGCTGCCAGCGGGAGATCGGCAGCTTGCTGGCCAGGTGCTGGAAGATAGCGTTGGCGATGCCCAGGTTGCCTTCGGAGTTCTCGAAGTCGATCGGGTTGACCTTGTGCGGCATGGTCGAGGAGCCGATCTCGCCGGCGACGGTCTTCTGCTTGAAGTAGCCGAGCGAGATGTAGCCCCAGACGTCGCGGTCGAAGTCGATCAGGATGGTGTTGAAGCGGGCGATGGCATCGAACAGCTCGGCGATGTAGTCGTGCGGCTCGATCTGGGTGGTGTAGGGGTTCCAGGTCAGACCCAGATCACCTTCGATGAACTGGCGGGCGTTGGCTTCCCAGTCGATGCTCGGGTAGGCCGACAGGTGGGCGTTGTAGTTGCCCACTGCGCCATTGATCTTGCCCAGCAGCGGCACGGCGGCTACCTGAGCGATCTGGCGCTCCAGGCGGTAGACGACATTGGCCAGCTCCTTGCCCAGGGTGGTCGGCGAAGCGGGCTGGCCGTGGGTGCGCGAGAGCATCGGCACGTCGGCGAACTTCACCGCCAGCTCGCGGATGGCGCCTGCCAGCTGCTTCATCAGCGGCAGCAGCACGTTGTCACGGCCTTCGCGCAGCATCAGGGCGTGGGACAGATTGTTGATGTCCTCGCTGGTGCAGGCGAAGTGGATGAACTCGCTGACCTTGTCCAGTTCCGGCAGTTTGGCGGCCTGCTCCTTGAGCAGGTATTCCACGGCCTTGACGTCATGGTTGGTGGTGCGCTCGATTTCCTTGACGCGCTCGGCGTGTTCGACGGCGAAGTTCTCCGCCAGCTCGTTGAGCAGGGTGTTGGCTTCGGCCGAGAAGGGCGCCACTTCCGGGATGCCTTCGTGGGCAGCCAGGCGCTGCAGCCAGCGTACTTCGACCAGCACGCGGCTGCGGATCAGGCCGTATTCGCTGAAAATGGGGCGCAGGGCGCTGGTTTTGCCGGCGTAGCGGCCGTCGACGGGGGAAACCGCGGTAAGCGAGGAAAGCTGCATGTGGGCGTTCTCGGGCTGTCGGGCTGAAAGGCCATCCGGGTTCTGTTGCGCACCGACCCTGCTTCGATGAAACAGGCGCTCGCTCACGAGATCCGGAAAGGCCTCTGACGAAAAGGGCGCATATCATACATGAAAACCATCGTTGGCCGCCTATGCGCTGCGTCTGGCTACCGATAACAGACTGGCGGCAAATATCAGTGCTGCGCCGAGCAATGAGAGGCGGTCAGGTGTCTCGCCCCACAGCAGCCAGGCAATGATGCCGGCGAAGACGATCGCCAGATAGGCGATGGGGCCGATCAATCCGGGCGGTGCCAGGCCGTAGGCACGTGACATGATGATCTGGCTCGCAGTGGCCAGCAGGCCGATGCCCAGCAGCCAGCCCAACTGCGTAGCGTCCAGCGGCTGCCAGCTCCAGGTCAGCGGGATGGCGGAGAACAGGGCGCTGAACAGCGAGAAATAGAACACGATGCGGGTGGCCGGCTCGCTATCGCTCATTTCCCGAATGGAGACGAAGGCGAAGGCTGCCAGCAGACTGGAGGCCAGGCCGATCAATGCCGCACCGTCGAACAGCGCGGCGCTGGGCTTGGCCACCAGCGCCACGCCGCACAGGCCTATCAGGCTGGTGACCAGCATGCGCCGGGTGAGCGGCTCCTTGAGCCAGAAATGAGCGATCAGCGGAGTGAAGATGGGCGCCGAGTAGGTGAACAGCATGGCGTCGGCCAGTGGCAGGTGGGCGATTGCGTAGAAGAAGCAGTACATCGCCGCCAGGCCATAGGTGGTGCGCCACAGGTGGGATTTCAGGCGGGTGGTGCGCAACGGCCGCACGCCGCGCACCAGCAGTAACGGCAGAAAGAACAGTACGCCGACCAGATTGCGGAAGAACACCACCGACTCGTTGTTGACGTTGGCGGATATCTCGCGGATGCCGACGCCGGTAAAGGCGAACAGCAGCGCGGAAATGGCCAGCAGGAGAGCCCCCTGCAGCGGTTTGACGCTGCGGCCGGGGGTGCTCATGTCAGGTGCGCATCAGTTCGTAGAGTTCCTTGAGCAGCTTGCCGCGGCTGAACACCAGTTGCCAGCGATGGCCACCAAGCTGGCGCCACAGGCGTGCCGAGCGGATGCCGGCCAATAGCAGTGCGCGAATCTTCGCGGCGTTGTTCGGCTGCTGCAGGAAGCGCATGTCGCCGTGTACCTGAATGCGCTGGCGGAAGGTACTGATGGTGTCCTGATACAGGCCGCCACAGGCGGCGATGACGTTGTCGTGCACCAGGCCGAAATGCTCGACCTGTTGCTGGATCTGATCCAGGCGATTGCCCATGGTCTCCAGCATGTCGCCGCGTTTGTCCAGCTGGCGCTCCAGGCCGATCATGGCCAGGGAGTAGCGCAGCGGCTCGCGCTGCAGGGCAGCCGGATTGCGCTCCAGCGAGCTGATCAGGGCGCGGTAGCCATCGCGCAGGTTGAGGTCGTCGCCACCGTATACGTCCAGCGTGGTTTTCGGATCGCGTGCCAGCAGGCTGCCGAGCATGCAGCCCATCGAGGCTTCGCTGATCTGTCCGGTGCGGGCGATCTTGTCGGCCAGTACGGCGGCTTCGAACACGGCGCCGAGTGCGACCAGTTGTTCCTGTAACGGGGTCATCGGGCCTCCTCGTACCAGGCTTCGGCCGTTTCGATCACTCCGCCGCCAAGGCATACCTCGCCGTCGTAGAACACCACGGATTGCCCTGGAGTGACGGCGCGCTGCGGCTCGTCGAACACGGCGCGATAGCCGCTCTCGGTCTTCTCCAGGGTGCAGTTCTGGTCGCTCTGGCGGTAGCGCACCTTGGCGGTCAGTTGACGGGGAGTGCTCAGATCCACCGGGTTGACCCAGTAGATGTCAGAGGCGAGCAGGGCGCGCGAGAACAACCAGGGGTGTTCGTTGCCCTGGCCCACGATCAGCACGTTGCGCGCCAGATCCTTGCGCAGCACGTACCAGGGCTCGTCTCCAGCATCCTTGAGGCCGCCGATACCGAGGCCCTGGCGCTGACCGATGGTGTGGTACATCAGGCCATGGTGCCGGCCGATGATCTCGCCGGTGGTGGTTTCGATGTCGCCCGGTTGGGCCGGCAGGTACTGCTTGAGGAAGTCGCTGAAGCGGCGCTCGCCAATGAAGCAGATACCGGTGGAGTCCTTCTTCTTCGCCGTAGCCAGCTCGTATTTCTCGGCGATGGCGCGCACCTGGGGCTTTTCCAGTTCGCCGACCGGGAACAGGGTCTTGGCGATCTGCTCGCCGCCCACCGCATGCAGGAAGTAACTCTGATCCTTGTTCGGATCCAGGCCCTTGAGCAGCTCGGTGCGGCCATCGATGTCGCGACGGCGCACATAGTGGCCGGTGGCAATCAGGTCGGCACCGAGCGACAGGGCGTAGTCGAGGAAGGCTTTGAACTTGATCTCGCGGTTGCACAGGATGTCCGGGTTCGGCGTGCGTCCGGCCTGGTATTCGGCCAGGAAGTGTTCGAACACGTTGTCCCAGTACTCGGCGGCGAAGTTGGCGGTGTGCAGCTTGATGCCGATGCGGTCGCACACGGCCTGGGCATCGGCCAGGTCGTCCATGGCGGTGCAGTACTCGGTGCCGTCGTCTTCGTCCCAGTTCTTCATGAACAGGCCTTCGACCTGATAGCCCGCCTCCATCAGCAGCAGGGCGGAAACGGACGAATCGACGCCGCCGGACATGCCGACGATCACGCGTTGGGTGCTAGGTGCTTGCATGGGAATCTGTGAGTGAAGCCTGAAAAGTTGCCGAGTCTACCAGAAAGCCCGCATCAGGTAGGGTGCGCTGTACGCACCAGGCGGGCGCCGCGGTGTCGATGGTGCGTACGGTGCACCCTAGGCAAAGGCGTACGTTCGCGATCAGTCGCGCACCAGTTCCAGCGGCCCGCTGATACCCGCCAGGTAGTCGTCGACGCAACGCAGCACCAGCTCGCTGCGCCAGCGATCAGGCTGCGCAGCCAGTTCATTGCGTGTCAGCCAGATGATGCTGCTGATATCGCTATCCAGTTCACGCTCTGGATCATGGTGCACGGGGCGGGCACTGAAGCACACGCGCTGATAGGTCACGCCATTGCTCGGCGCGGTATAGAGGTAGATGCCGAGCAGACCGGTCAGCTCGACGTCCCAGCCGGTTTCTTCCAGTGTTTCGCGCAGGGCGGCCTCGCGCAGCGATTCGTCGGCCTCCAGGTGTCCGGCGGGTTGATTGAGAACCAGGCGCCCCGCCTTGAACTCCTCCACGAATAGAAAACGACCCTGGTCTTCGATGACCGTGGCCACGGTGATATGGGGTTGCCATTCCATTGCTGTCTCTCCGCTTGTCTCTACATAAAAAGAACCCCGGCACCAGGCCGGGGTTCTTCGTCGCGTCGAAGCCTTATCAGGCGTTCAGCGCAGTCAGCGCAGCGTTGAAGGTGGCACTCGGACGCATCACCTTGCTGGTCAGCTCCGGGTTGGAGCGGTAGTAGCCGCCGATGTCGGCCGGCTTGCCCTGTACGGCAGCCAGTTCGGCAACGATGGTCGCTTCCTGCTCGGTCAGTTGCTTGGCCAGCGGAGTGAAGTGAGCCTTCAGGGCGGCGTCTTCGTCCTGGGCCGCCAGGGCTTGTGCCCAGTACAGTGCCAGGTAGAAGTGGCTGCCGCGGTTGTCGATCTCGCCCACCTTGCGTGCCGGGGACTTGTTGTTGTCCAGCAGCTTGCCAGTGGCCTGATCCAGAGTCTTGCCCAGTACCTTGGCCTTGGTGTTGTTGGTCTTGATACCGGTTTCTTCCAGCGATACGGCCAGGGCCAGGAACTCGCCCAGGGAATCCCAGCGCAGGTAGTTCTCTTCGACCAGTTGTTGCACGTGCTTGGGCGCCGAGCCGCCGGCACCGGTTTCGTACATGCCGCCACCGGCCATCAGCGGTACGATGGACAGCATCTTGGCCGAGGTGCCCAGCTCCATGATCGGGAACAGGTCGGTCAGGTAGTCACGCAGTACGTTGCCGGTCACCGAGATGGTGTCCAGGCCGCGGATCATGCGCTCCATGGAAACGCGGATGGCTTCGTTGTAGCCCATCATGCGGATGTCCAGGCCAGTCAGGTCGTGATCCTTGAGGTACAGCTCGACCTTCTTCTGCAGTTCGCGATCGTGAGCGCGCTCCGGATCCAGCCAGAAGATCGCCGGGGTGTCGGACTGACGGGCGCGGGTAACGGCCAGCTTGACCCAGTCGCGAATCGGCGCGTCCTTGGTCTGGCAGGCACGCCAGATGTCGCCGGCCTCGACCTGGTGCTGCATCAGTACGGTGCCGTCGGCGGCCACGACGCGCATGGTGCCGTCAGCGGTCATTTCGAAGGTCTTGTCGTGGGAGCCATATTCCTCGGCTTTCTGCGCCATCAGGCCGACGTTCGGTACGCTGCCCATGGTGGTCGGGTCGAACGCGCCGTTGGTTTTGCAGAAATTGATCATTTCCTGATAGATGCGAGCGTAGGTGCTCTCGGGCATGACGGCCTTGGTGTCCTTCTGCTTGCCGTCCTTGCCCCACATCTGGCCGGAGTTGCGGATCATCGCCGGCATCGAGGCGTCGACGATGACGTCGCTCGGAATGTGCAGGTTGGTGATGCCCTTGACCGAGTCGACCATGGCCATTTCCGGGCGATGGGCATAAACCTCATGGATGTCGTGCAGGATTTCTTCCTGCTGCGAGGCCGGCAGCGACTTGATCTTGTCGTAGACGCTGCTGATGCCGTTGTTCGGGTTGACGCCCAGTTCCTTGAACAGGTCGCCGTACTTGTCGAAGACGTCCTTGTAGTAAACGCTGACGGCGTGACCGAAGACGATCGGGTGGGAGACCTTCATCATGGTCGCCTTGACGTGCAGGACCACATGACGCCGGTGTCCTTGCAGTCCTGCAGGGTCTGCTCGAAGAAGGCGCGCAGCTTGCGGCAGCTCATGAACATGCTGTCGAAGACTTCGCCTTCCTGCAGGGCGAGTTGTTTCTTGACTTCGACCTTGCCGTCCTTGCCAACGAACTCGATGCGTACGTCACCGGCCTTGGCCATGGTGATCGACTGCTCGCTGGAGAAGAAATCGCCGCCGCGCATGTAGTCGGCGTGGGACTGCGAAGCCATGCTCCACTTGCCCATGCTGTGCGGGTGCTTGCGGGCATAGGCCTTGACGGCGGCCGGGGCGCGGCGATCCGAGTTGCCTTCGCGCAGAACCGGGTTCACGGCGCTGCCCAGTACCTTGGCATAACGGGCGCGAACTTCCTTGTCTTCTTCGCTCTGCGGGTCTTCCGGGAAATCGGGGATGCCGTAGCCCAGGGCCTGGAGTTCGGCGATGGCAGCCTTGAGCTGCGGAACCGAGGCGCTGATGTTGGGCAGCTTGATGATGTTGGCGTCCGGCTGCAGGGTCAGCTCTGCCAGTTTGGCCAGGTCGTCGTCGATGCGCTTGTCGGCATCCAGACGGTCGGCAAAGCTTGCCAGGATTCGTCCAGCAAGAGAGATGTCGCGGGTTTCAACGGAGATGTCAGCCGATGCGGCAAAGGCTTCTACAATAGGCAGAAGCGAGTAGGTGGCAAGGGCCGGAGCTTCGTCGGTGAAGGTGTAGATGATCTTCGAGGGGGTGGACATTTAGGGTTAACTCTCTTCTTTGCTGAGCGCGCATAGAAACTCGACCTGCGCGGGTAGGCGCCTGGGCCCCATGGTGGCGGGGCCGGGTCGAGGACTCGCCGCGGTGATGTTGGATGCACCCGTAGAGTGTCGAGCAATTCGAGCCGGCAAACGGTGGTTGCCATTCGCCAGTTTCAAGAGGTTGCTACCTGGTTCCAGGCAGGTCGCCCCTTATGACTCGTTAGTCACCTAAGCAGTATACCACTGCGGCACCTCGTCGCAGAATGCCCAGTTGAATAAGACCTTTGCACATGTGTCTCGCTCGCCGGGTTTGCGCTACTCTCGGGAATGCACACTGTCTAACCACAAGATGGAGTCCAGCATGGGATACCAAAAGATCCAGGTGCCAGCCAGCGGTGACAAAATCACCGTCAATGCCGATATGTCGCTGAATGTTCCGGACAATCCGATCATCCCGTTCATCGAGGGTGACGGTATCGGCGTCGATATTTCCCCGGTGATGATCAAGGTCGTCGATGCTGCCGTCGAAAAAGCCTGCGGCGGCGCGCGCAAGATCTCCTGGATGGAAGTCTACGCCGGCGAGAAGGCCACCCAGGTCTATGACCAGGACACCTGGCTGCCGAAAGAAACCCTGGAGGCCGTGCGTGATTACGTGGTCTCGATCAAGGGGCCGCTGACCACGCCCGTGGGGGGCGGCATTCGCTCGCTCAACGTGGCCTTGCGCCAGGAGCTCGATCTTTACGTCTGCCTGCGCCCGGTGCGCTGGTTCGAGGGCGTACCCAGTCCGGTGAAAAAGCCGGGTGACGTGGATATGGTGATCTTCCGCGAAAACTCCGAGGACATTTATGCCGGTGTCGAGTGGAAGGCCGGCAGCCCGGAGGCCGAGAAGGTCATCAAGTTCCTCACCGAGGAAATGGGCGTCAAGAAGATTCGTTTCACCGATATGTGCGGTATCGGCATCAAGCCGGTTTCCGAGGCCGGCACCAAGCGTCTGGTGCGCAAGGCGCTGCAGTATGCGGTAGACAACGACCGCAGCTCGGTGACCCTGGTGCACAAGGGCAACATCATGAAATTCACCGAGGGCGCCTTCAAGGAGTGGGGCTACGAAATCGCCCGTGAGGAATTCGCTGCCGAGTTGCTCGATGGCGGGCCCTGGATGCAGTTCAAGAATCCCAGAACCGGCAAGAACATCGTGGTCAAGGACGTGATCGCCGATGCCATGCTGCAACAGATTCTGCTGCGTCCGGCCGAATACGACGTGATCGCCACCCTCAACCTCAATGGTGACTACCTGTCCGATGCCCTGGCGGCCGAAGTGGGCGGTATCGGTATCGCGCCGGGCGCCAACCTGTCCGACTCGGTGGCCATGTTCGAGGCGACTCACGGTACGGCTCCGAAGTATGCCGGTCAGGACAAGGTCAACCCGGGTTCGGTCATCCTCTCCGCCGAGATGATGCTGCGCCACATGGGCTGGTCGAAGCGGCAGACCTGATCATCAAGGGCACCAATGGCGCCATCGCTGCCAAGACCGTGACCTATGACTTCGAGCGCCTGATGGACGGGGCGACCCTGGTGTCGTGCTCCGGTTTCGGTGACGCGATGATCAGGCACATGTGATACATGACGCCTGAATAAAGAAAGGCCGGTCAGTTGACCGGCCTTTTTCAATGGCATATGCCAGGGATCATCAGGCTTCGGCAGTGCTCGCGGTGTTCTGTTGCACCGATACAGCGGCAGGAGCTTCCTGGCTGGTGGTGGCAGCACTGATATTGACTGCATGCAGGCCTTTGGGGCCCTGCACGATCTCGAAGCGTACCGGCTGACCGGCTTTTAGCGTTTTGTAACCTTCCATCTGGATGGCCGAGTAATGGGCGAACAGGTCCTCATCTCGGCCGTCGGCCAGGATGAATCCATAGCCTTTGGCGTTGTTGAACCACTTGACCTTACCGCTGAGCATGCTGATATCCCTCTGCAAAGGACTCCATCTCTGGAGTATCATCCACTTCGATTCCGTGCGATAACCAAACCAGGCTGGGCGAAGGCGCGGAACCCCTGATACCCGCTAATAGGGTATTCATTGTTTGTAACACCCTTTTGCCGATAGTCAAGGCTATACGGCGGATGGCTGAGAACTCAGTCAAACTCCCTCTAGCATCCCTGTTCGTCCGGCCCTGAACCTCTGATTTCAGCATGCATGCAAGTAGCCAGATTCGACTAACATTCAATCAGGATCACCCGGCAGAGCATGAGGATGACTCCTCTGGTATTGCTGTTCAGGAATCCAAGCCAGCATTGCAGGCACCACCGATGTACAAGGTGGTCTTATTCAATGACGACTACACCCCGATGGATTTCGTCGTCGAAGTGCTTGAAACCTTTTTCGGCATGAACCGGGAGCTGGCGACCAAGATCATGCTGGCCGTCCATACAGAAGGGCGTGCGGTATGTGGTGTGTACACGCGTGATATTGCCGAGACCAAGGCAATGCAGGTCAACCAGTACGCGCGTGAGAGCCAGCATCCGCTACTCTGTGAAATAGAGAAGGACGGTTAACGCCGGCCACTTGGGTATGAGGTGAAGCTATGTTGAATCGAGAGCTCGAAGTCACCCTCAATCTGGCTTTCAAGGAGGCCCGTGCCAAGCGTCATGAATTCATGACGGTCGAACACCTGTTGCTGGCCTTGCTGGATAACGAGGCAGCGGCCAGTGTCTTGAGAGCCTGCGGGGCCAATCTCGACAAGTTGCGTCATGACCTTCAGGAGTTCATCGACTCCACCACGCCATTGATTCCTCAGCATGACGAAGAGCGTGAGACCCAGCCGACGCTCGGTTTTCAGCGCGTGCTGCAACGCGCGGTGTTCCACGTGCAGAGTTCCGGCAAGCGTGAGGTGACCGGCGCCAACGTACTGGTGGCGATCTTCAGCGAGCAGGAAAGCCAGGCCGTGTTCCTGCTCAAGCAGCAGAGCGTGGCACGCATCGATGTGGTCAACTACATCGCCCATGGCATTTCCAAGGTGCCGGGGCACGGTGATCACCACGAGCACGATCAGGAGATGCAGGACGAGGAGGGTGGTGATTCGTCCACCTCGAGCAATCCGCTCGATGCCTATGCCAGCAACCTCAACGAGATGGCTCGTCAGGGGCGCATCGATCCGTTGGTCGGCCGCGAGCATGAGGTCGAGCGCGTGGCGCAGATTCTGGCGCGCAGGCGCAAGAACAACCCGCTGCTGGTCGGTGAGGCAGGTGTCGGCAAGACCGCCATCGCCGAAGGCCTGGCCAAGCGCATCGTCGACGAACAGGTGCCGGATCTGCTGGCCGACAGCGTGGTCTATTCGCTCGACCTCGGCGCCCTGCTGGCCGGTACCAAGTACCGCGGTGACTTCGAGAAGCGCTTCAAGGCACTGCTCAACGAGCTGCGCAAGCGCCCTCACGCCATTCTCTTCATCGACGAAATCCACACCATCATCGGCGCGGGTGCTGCGTCGGGCGGCGTCATGGATGCATCCAACCTGCTCAAGCCGATGTTGTCCTCCGGCGAAATTCGCTGCATCGGTTCCACGACCTTTCAGGAATTTCGTGGCATCTTCGAGAAGGATCGCGCACTGGCGCGGCGCTTCCAGAAGGTCGATGTCGTCGAGCCCTCGGTGGACGACACCTACGGCATCCTCAAGGGGCTCAAGGCGCGCTTCGAGCAGCATCACCACATCGAGTACAGCGACGAGGCACTGCGTGCGGCAGCCGAGCTGGCAGCTCGCTACATCAATGACCGGCACATGCCGGACAAGGCCATCGACGTGATCGACGAGGCGGGCGCCTACCAGCGTCTGCAGCCGGAAGACAAGCGCGTACCGCGTATCGACGTGGCGCAGGTCGAGGACATCGTCGCCAAGATCGCGCGGATTCCACCAAAGCATGTCTCCAGCTCCGACAAGGAACTGCTGCGCAATCTGGAGCGCGACCTCAAGCTCACCGTGTTCGGTCAGGACGCCGCGATCGATTCGCTGGCTACCGCGATCAAGCTGTCGCGCGCCGGGCTCAAGGCTCCGGACAAGCCGGTGGGTTCCTTCCTGTTCGCAGGCCCCACGGGCGTGGGCAAGACCGAGGCCGCGCGGCAGCTGGCCAAGGCCATGGGCATCGAACTGGTGCGCTTCGACATGTCGGAGTACATGGAGCGGCATACCGTCTCGCGCCTGATCGGTGCGCCGCCCGGCTATGTCGGCTTCGATCAGGGCGGCCTGCTCACCGAGGCGATCACCAAGCAGCCGCACTGCGTACTGTTGCTCGATGAGATCGAGAAAGCGCATCCGGAAGTCTTCAACCTGTTGCTGCAGGTGATGGATCACGGCACGCTGACCGACAACAACGGGCGCAAGGCGGACTTCCGCAACGTGATCCTGATCATGACCACCAACGCCGGCGCGGAAACCGCCTCCCGTGCGTCGATCGGTTTCACGCAGCAGGATCACTCCACCGATGCCATGGAAGTCATCAAGAAGAGCTTCACGCCGGAGTTCCGCAACCGTCTGGACACCATCATCCAGTTCGGTCGCCTGAGCCACGAAACCATCAAGAGCATCGTCGACAAGTTCCTCACCGAACTGCAGGCGCAGCTGGAAGACAAGCGCGTCACGCTGGAAGTCAGCGATGCGGCGCGCAGCTGGCTGGCCGAGCGCGGCTACGATGTACTGATGGGTGCCAGGCCGATGGCACGCCTGATCCAGGACAAGATCAAGCGTCCGCTGGCGGAGGAAATCCTCTTCGGCGAGCTGGCCGAGCATGGCGGCGTGGTGCACGTCGACATCAAGGATGGCGAGCCGAGCTTCGAGTTCGAGACGGCGGCGGAGGTCGCCTGATCGAATGGCCTCTGCCTTGCCGAAAGCCAGGCGGCTTTCGGCAAGGCGAATGAAAACGCCCGGCATATGCCGGGCGTTTTCGTCTGATGCTTGGCTTAACGGGCGCGGTAGGTGATGCGGCCCTTGCTCAAGTCATAAGGTGTCAGCTCGACGCGCACCTTGTCACCAGTGAGAATGCGGATGTAGTTCTTGCGCATCTTGCCGGAGATGTGCGCGGTAACGACGTGCCCGTTTTCCAACTCCACGCGGAACATGGTGTTGGGCAGGGTGTCGACGACAGTGCCTTCCATTTCGAAGCTGTCTTCTTTCGACATGCAGTAAAGCCCTCGGTATCCAGGAAATGGCCCGGTGCAACTGGCGCCAGGCAAAAGCGGCGTGCATTGTGCCCGAAAACAGGGGCTGCGCCAAGGGGCTTGGATTGTCGAGCTGGATCGATGGTCGTCCTGAGGACTAGGTGAGCAGTGTCCAGCGCTGGTTGACGAAGAGTTCGATCGGGCGATATTGAGTCTTGTAGTTCATCTTCCGGCAGTTCTTGATCCAGTAGCCGAGATAGACGGCATCCAGGCCCAGGCGTGCAGTTTCGCCGATCTGCCAGAGGATGGCGAAGCGGCCAAGGCTGCGCCGTTCTTCGTCGGGATCGTAGAAGGTGTAGACCGCCGACAGACCATTCGGCAGGAGATCCGTCACGGCGATGGCCACCAGCGCACCTTGCAGGCGGAACTCATAGAAGCGCGAAAAGGGCAGGTCGCGTACCAGGAAAGTCGAGAACTGATCGCGGCTTGGCGGGTACATGTCGCCATCGGCATGGCGCTGTTCGATGTAGCGCACGTAAAGCGCGTAATACTCTTCGGTGAACGCCGGGCGAACGGAGCGCACGACGATGTCTTCGTTGCGCTTGAGAATGCGCCGTTGCTGGCGACTGGGAGTGAAACGGGCGGCAGGTATGCGCGCCGGGATACAGGCAGTGCACTGCTGGCAGTGCGGGCGATAGAGGTGGTCGCCGCTGCGGCGAAAGCCCAGCTCCGACAGCTCGGCATAGACCAGCACGTCCATGGGCTGACTGGGGTCGAGAAACAGGGTGGTGGCCTGTTCCTCCGGCAGGTAGCTACATGGATGTGGCTGAGTGGCATAGAACTTCAGGCGGGCCAGCTCGGTCATGGCAGTGTCTCGAAAAAGCCTGATTAAGAGTGTAAGCCAAGTTCAGCTGTAAGCTACAGGCCCCATGCAGGATGCGCTGTGGGCACTGCGTCAGTCTCGAAACGCTCTGGTGCACACAGCGCCACTTGCTACCTGGGCGAGCCAGTCAGCTCGGCTGGGCTGGTCGAGATGGCGCCGCAGGTAATCGGCGAAGGTGCTGCGTGGTATGGCTCTGGCGCCGAAGCTGTGCAGGTGTTGCGTAGGCATCTGGCAGTCGATGAGCACGAAACCCCATTCCTGCAGTTTGCCGACCAGCGTCGCGAAACCGACCTTGGAGGCATTGTCGGCACGACTGAACATGGATTCGCCAAAGAACAGCTGGCCCATGGCCAGGCCGTAAAGACCACCAACCAGTTCGTTTCCCTGCCAGACCTCGACCGAATGTGCGACGCCACGTTCATGCAGTTGCAGATAGGCCTCCTGCATGCCCCGAGTGATCCAGGTGCCGTCGGCATAGGCGCGCGGCTCCGCGCAGGCGGCGATGACGGCGGCGAAGTTCTGGTCGAAGGTCACGCGGTAGCGCTGCTGGCGCAACAGTTTGGACAGGCTGCGGGAAACGTGCAGCTCCTGCGGGAACAACACCGTACGTGGATCGGGCGACCACCAGAGGATTGGCTGGCCATCCTGGAACCAGGGGAAGCAGCCGTGACGATAGGCACTGATCAGGCGGTCGGCGCTCAGGTCGCCACCTGCGGCCAGCAAGCCGTTGGGCTCGCGCATGGCCTTGGCCAGTGGCGGGAACTGCAGTGAGTCACGTTGCAGCCAGGTCAGCATGCGCGCTCCATCCGGTGGGGCAGGGGAGGGCGAGCGGTGGCTCGCCCCGGGGTCGTTGCCTTTTCGCTGAGAGCGAGCCGGCAACAGCTCCGATCCATCAGTTGCCGTCGAGGAACTTTTCGACGTCCAGCGCGGCCATGCAGCCAGCGCCAGCCGAGGTGATGGCCTGGCGGTAGATATGGTCGGCCACGTCACCGGCGGCGAACACGCCCTCGATGCTGGTAGCCGTGGCATTGCCTTCGCTGCCGCCCCTGATCTTCAGGTAGCCGTCATGCATGTCCAACTGACCGACGAACAGCTCGGTATTGGGTTTGTGACCGATGGCGATGAACACGCCGGCCAGCGCCAGTTCCTTGGTGCTGCCGTCCTGGGTGCTCTTCAGGCGCACGCCGGTCACGCCGGTCTGGTCGCCCAGGACTTCGTCCAGCGTGTGGTTCCAGTGCAGGCGCATGTTGCCGTTCTCGACCTTGTCGAAGAGCTTGTCCTGCAGAATCTTCTCCGAACGCAGCTTGTCGCGACGATGCACCAGGTGCACTTCCTTGGCGATGTTCGACAGGTACAGCGCTTCTTCCACGGCGGTGTTGCCGCCGCCGATCACTGCAACGACCTGATTGCGGTAGAAGAAGCCATCACAGGTGGCGCATGCCGACACACCCTTGCCGGAGAAGGCTTCTTCCGAAGGCAGGCCGAGGTACTGGGCGCTGGCGCCGGTGGCGATGATCAGGGCGTCGCAGCTGTAGGTGCCGCTGTCGCCCTTGAGAACGAAGGGGCGGCTCTGCAACTCGGCGGTGTGGATGTGGTCGTAGATGATCTCGGTGTCGAAGCGTTCGGCGTGCTTTTGCATGCGCTCCATCAGGGCCGGGCCGGTGAGGCCTTCGACGTCACCCGGCCAGTTGTCCACTTCGGTGGTGGTGGTGAGCTGACCGCCAGGCTGGATGCCGGTGATCACCACGGGTTTGAGGTTGGCGCGGGCGGCGTAAACGGCGGCGCTGTAACCGGCTGGGCCGGAACCCAGGATGATCAGGCGGGAATGCTTGACTTCGCTCATAAAAAAACCCCATAAGCCTTTGTCACAAAAGAGAATGCGTGCTCCAATTGAGCCGCATGGAAGCTGCTGGCGGCTATGCTACACCGAAGCGGGGTGGCTGCGGGAGCTTGGCAATTGGCCTCGGCGTCGGGCTGGCCCTACAATAGGCCGCTTGTGCGGTTAACCATAGATGGACGCGCCAAGGGCGCAGGAAATGGCTGTTTTGAAGAATTCCACCACCCAGATTATCGATTGGCGTCAGAAACTTCAGTATCGACTGAAGGAAGGCGCATTGATCGCCCTGGGCGCTATGTGCCTCTATCTGCTGATGGCACTGTTGACCTACAACGTCGCTGATCCGGCATGGGACAACAGTGTGCAGGTCGAGCGCATCATCAACGCCGGTGGCAGCATTGGCGCCTGGCTGTCCAGCGCGCTGTTCGGCGCGCTGGGGTATTTCGCCTACATTTTCCCGTTGCTGCTGGCTGCCAAGACCTGGCAGGTATTTCGTACACGCAATCAGCCCTGGCACTGGAACGGCTGGCTATTTTCCTGGCACAGCATTGGCCTGGTCTTTCTGATTCTGTCCGGCGCAGCCCTGGGTGACATTCATTTCGCTGCCGCAGCCGGCATGCAAGGCTCCGGGGGCGGTATGCTCGGCGCGAGCCTGGGCGACCTTGCGGTGCATGCGCTGAATGTGCAGGGCAGTACCTTGCTGTTCCTGGCGCTGTTCCTGTTCGGTCTGACCGTGTTCACAGATCTGTCGTGGTTCCGCGTGATGGATCTGACCGGCAAGATCACCCTCGACCTGATCGAACTCATCCACGGTGCCATAACCGGTTGGTGGAATGCCCGTAGCGAGCGCAGGCAGATGAAGATTCAGCTTCGCGAGCTGGACGAGCGGGTCACCGAGGTTGCTGCGCCGGTGGTCTCCGATCGCCGCGAGCAGGCCAAGGTCAAGGAGCGCCTGCTCGAGCGCGAAGAGTCGCTGAGCAAGCATATGAGCGAGCGCGAGAAGCGTCCCGCGCCTGTCATCACGCCGCCGGCGCCGCCCAAGGCGGCCGAGCCGAGCAAGCGAGTACTCAAGGAAAAGCAGGCGCCGCTGTTCGTCGATACCGCCATCGAAGGCAGCCTGCCACCGATTTCCATTCTCGACGTCGCCGAGAAGAAGCAGAAGCAGTTCTCCCCCGAGTCGCTGGAGGCCATGTCGCGCCTGCTGGAGATCAAGCTCAAGGAGTTCGGTGTCGATGTGGTGGTGGAGTCCGTGCATCCGGGCCCGGTGATCACCCGTTTCGAGATTCAGCCCGCTGCCGGGGTCAAGGTCAGTCGGATTTCCAACCTGGCCAAGGATCTGGCGCGCTCGATGGCCATGGTCAGCGTGCGCGTGGTCGAGGTGATTCCCGGCAAGACCACCGTGGGCATCGAAGTGCCCAACGAAGATCGGCAGATCGTGCGCTTCTCCGAGGTGCTGTCCTCGTCCGAGTACGATGATGCCAAGTCGCCGGTCACCCTGGCGCTGGGGCACGATATCGGTGGCCGCCCGGTGATCGCCGACCTGGCCAAGATGCCGCACCTGCTGGTGGCCGGTACAACCGGTTCCGGTAAGTCGGTAGGCGTCAACGCGATGATCCTGTCGGTTCTGTTCAAGTCCACGCCGGAAGAGGCGCGGATGATCATGATCGACCCGAAGATGCTTGAGCTGTCGATCTACGAAGGCATTCCGCACCTGCTCTGCCCGGTGGTTACCGACATGAAGGAAGCGGCCAATGCGCTGCGCTGGTCGGTGGCCGAGATGGAGCGTCGCTACAAACTGATGGCAGCCATGGGCGTGCGTAACCTGGCCGGGTTCAACCGCAAGGTTAAGGACGCCATCGAGGCCGGCACGCCGCTGACCGACCCGCTGTACCGCCGCGAAAGCATGGAGGACGAGGCGCCGCTGCTCAAGCCGCTGCCCACCATCGTGGTGGTGGTGGACGAGTTCGCCGACATGATGATGATCGTCGGCAAGAAGGTCGAAGAGCTGATCGCACGTATTGCACAGAAGGCGCGAGCCGCCGGTATCCACCTGATCCTCGCGACCCAGCGGCCGTCCGTGGACGTGATCACAGGCCTGATCAAGGCCAACATCCCGACCCGCATGGCGTTCCAGGTGTCGAGCAAGATCGACTCGCGCACCATTCTCGATCAGGGTGGCGCCGAGCAGTTGCTGGGGCACGGTGACATGCTCTACCTGCCACCGGGTACCGGCCTGCCGATTCGCGTGCATGGCGCCTTCGTCTCCGACGATGAGGTGCATCGCGTCGTCGAAGCCTGGAAGCAGCGTGGCGCGCCGGACTATATCGAAGACATTCTCGCTGGCGCCGACGAAGGTGGTGGCGGCAGCTTCGAAGGTGGCGGCGGTGAAGGCGGTGAGGGCAGCGAGGAGGATCCACTGTACGACGAGGCCGTCAATTTCGTGCTGGAAAGCCGTCGAGCGTCCATCTCGGCCGTGCAGCGCAAGCTGAAGATCGGTTACAACCGGGCAGCGCGGATGATCGAAGCAATGGAAATGGCCGGCGTGGTCAGCTCGATGAACACCAACGGCTCGCGCGAGGTGATCGCTCCCGGGCCGTCACGCGACTGAGCAAGGACACAAACACCGAATTGGCGGTCTACAGGAGCGGCCATCCTTGCGCCGGGCATGCCGCATGATCCAGCTCTTGCAGGAGTGGCTTAGGTCGCGAATGCCGCTCTTGGCGCCACTACGAAATACGCAACACCGACGTGCCGATGTTCACGAGATTCACGACCGCCCAGGAGTGGTCGAGCAATGCGAGGTGCGGAGTCACCTCGCCATCCTTTCCCGAACTCAAGGGGTTCATATGCGTGTTATTCGCCTGCTGATGCTGGCCGCTCTGAGTTTTACCCTGCTGACTGCCCAGGCTGACGAAGAGGCGGCGACCAAACGCCTGACCGAACTGCTCAGCCAGGCACAGACCATCAATGCCCGTTTCTCTCAGCTGACCCTCGATGCCAGCGGCACCCAGTTGCAGGAAACCGCGGGGCAACTGGTACTCAAGCGTCCGGGCCTGTTCCGCTGGCACACCGACCAGCCGATGGAGCAACTGCTGGTGTCCAACGGCGAGAAAGTCTGGCTGTACGATCCGGATCTGGAGCAGGTGACCATCCAGAGCCTGGATCAGCGCCTGACTCACACCCCGGCGCTGCTGTTGTCCGGCGATGTCTCGCAGATTCGCGAGAACTTCGAGATCGACTACAAGGAAGGCGGCAGCGTGGTCGACTTCATTCTCAAGCCCAGGGCCAAGGACAGCCTGTTCGACAGCCTGCGTCTGTCGTTCCGCAATCGTGTGCTCAATGACATGCAACTGATCGACAGCATCGGCCAGCGCACCAACATCCTGTTCCTCAATGTGAAGATGAACGAGCCGGTAGATGACGGCCAGTTCACCTTCGACATTCCGGAAGGCGCGGACGTCATCCAGGAGTAAGCAGTGGATCTGTTCGGCCGCCAACCTGTCGCGCAGCCTCTGGCTGCGCGTTTGCGTGCAACCAGCCTGGACGAGTACGTCGGGCAGGAGCATGTCCTGGGGCCGGGCAAGCCGCTGCGCGAGGCACTGGAGCAGGGCGCCTTGCACTCGATGATCTTCTGGGGGCCGCCAGGTGTTGGCAAGACCACTCTGGCGCGTCTGCTGGCGAAGGTTACCGACGCGCATTTCGAGACCATTTCCGCGGTGCTTTCCGGGGTCAAGGAGATCCGCCAGGCCGTCGAGGTCGCCCAGCAGCACGCTGCGCAATACGGTCGTCGCACCATCCTCTTCGTCGATGAAGTGCATCGCTTCAACAAGAGCCAGCAGGACGCCTTCCTGCCTTATGTCGAAGACGGCACGCTGATCTTCATTGGCGCTACCACCGAGAACCCGTCGTTCGAGCTGAACAACGCCTTGTTGTCGCGTGCCCGCGTCTATGTGCTGAAGAGTCTGGACGAAGCGGCCATGCGCAAACTGGTCGGTCGGGCGCTGAGCGATCCAAAAGGCCTGGCCGAGCGCCAGCTGAGTTTGCCGGAAGACAGCTTCCAGATACTGTTGGCCGCTGCGGACGGTGATGGTCGGCGCCTGCTCAATTTCCTCGAGAATGCCGCCGACCTGGCCGAAGATGGTGGCGAGATCGGCGTCGAGTTGCTGCAGAACCTGCTGGGCGACAGCCGGCGCCGCTTCGACAAGGGCGGGGAGGCTTTCTACGACCAGATATCCGCGCTGCACAAGTCGGTGCGCGGCTCCAGCCCGGACGGCGCGCTTTACTGGTATGCGCGCATGCTCGATGGCGGCTGCGACCCACTGTACATCGCGCGGCGAGTGGTGCGCATGGCCAGCGAGGACATCGGCAATGCCGACCCGCGCGCCCTGACTTTGTGCCTCAACGCCTGGGACGTGCAGGAGCGACTTGGCAGTCCGGAAGGTGAGCTGGCCGTGGCCCAGGCCATCGTCTATCTCGCCTGCGCGCCAAAGAGCAATGCGGTTTATACGGCATTCAAGGCCGCCATGCGCGACGCGGCCGAGCAGGGCTCGCAGGAGGTACCGCTGCACCTGCGCAACGCGCCGACCAAGCTGATGAAACAACTCGGCTATGGTGACGAATACCGCTATGCCCATGACGAGCCGGATGCCTACGCTGCCGGAGAGGATTACTTTCCCGAGAATCTGGAGCCGCGCCAGTACTACGATCCGGTTCCGCGAGGCCTGGAGCTGAAGATTCGCGACAAGCTGCAACACCTGCGCAATCTCGACGCAGGCAGTTCACGACAGCGGAGAAAACCATGATTCGTGTCGCACTCGCTGTCGCGCTGGGGGGCGCGGTCGGCTCCGTATTGCGTTTTCTCGCCTCCAGTTGGGTGGCCGGGCAGTGGCCCAGGCACTTCTACGTGGGAACCCTGGCCGTCAATCTTCTGGGCTGCCTGCTGATCGGGCTGCTTTCCGGTCTGTTCCTGACGCGAACCGAGTTGCCCCTGGAGCTGCGTGTCGGCCTGGTTACCGGCCTTCTGGGCGGCTTCACCACCTTTTCCTCGTTCAGCCTGGAAATCCTCAAGCTGATGGAAAGCGGGCGGATGTTCGAGGCCGCTGGCTATCTACTTTGCAGTGTGCTGGGAGGGCTGCTTGCCGCCTGGGGCGGATTGTTGCTGGCCCGATTGGCATCATGACCCGCTAAAGCTTTACACTCGGCAACCCGCGTCACGCTGGTGGCCGCAACCTTTTATCGCCGATGTATTGAGACCCGAACATGCTCGATTCCAAACTCGTCCGCACGCAACTCACCGAAATCGCCGAGCGCCTCGCCACTCGTGGCTTCGACCTCGACGTCGCCCGTTTCGAGGCCCTGGAGAGTCAGCGCAAGTCGGTGCAGGTACGCACCGAGCAACTGCAGGCCGAGCGCAACAGCCGTTCCAAGTCCATCGGCCAGGCCAAGGCGCGTGGTGAAGACATCGCACCGCTGTTGGCGGAAGTCGATCAGATGGGCAGCGATCTGGAGGCCGGCAAGCGTGAGCTCGATGCCATCCAGAGCGAGCTGGACGACCTGCTGCTGAACATCCCCAACCTGCCGCACGAGTCGGTGCCGGTCGGTGCGGACGAGGAGGGCAATGTCGAGGTGGCTCGCTGGGGTACCCCGCGCAGCTTCGATTTCGAAATCAGGGATCATGTCGCCCTGGGCGAGCAGCACGGCTGGCTGGACTTCGAGACCGCCGCCAAGCTGTCTGGCGCGCGTTTCGCACTGCTGCGCGGCCCCATTGCCCGCCTGCACCGTGCCCTCGCACAGTTCATGATCAACCTGCACACCGGTGAGCACGGTTACGAAGAGGCCTACACCCCCTATCTGGTTCAGGCTCCGGCGCTTCAGGGCACAGGTCAGCTGCCGAAGTTCGAGGAAGATCTGTTCAGGATTCGCCGTGAAGACCAGGCCGACCTGTATCTGATCCCGACGGCCGAGGTGTCGCTGACCAATATCGTTGCCGGCGAAATTCTCGATGCCAAACAGCTGCCGTTGAAGTTCGTCGCGCACACGCCGTGTTTCCGCAGCGAGGCAGGCGCTTCTGGTCGCGATACCCGCGGCATGATCCGCCAGCACCAGTTCGACAAGGTCGAGATGGTGCAGATCGTAGAGCCCTCCAAGTCCTTCGAGGCGCTGGAAGGCATGACGGCCAACGCCGAACGCGTGTTGCAACTGCTGGAGCTGCCTTACCGCAAGCTGGCGCTGTGCACCGGTGACATGGGCTTCTCTGCCGTGAAGACCTACGACCTGGAGGTCTGGGTGCCGAGCCAGGACAAGTACCGGGAGATTTCCTCCTGCTCCAACTGCGGTGACTTCCAGGCTCGCCGCATGCAGGCACGCTACCGCAATCCGGAAACCGGCAAGCCGGAGCTGGTGCACACCCTCAACGGCTCCGGCCTGGCGGTCGGTCGCACCCTGGTGGCAGTGCTGGAAAACTACCAGCAGGCCGACGGCAGCATCCGTGTCCCCGAGGTACTCAAGCCCTACATGGGCGGTATCGAAGTGATCGGCTGACCCGATACGGGATAGGGGGCGGGCGAGTCCGCCCCGGTTTGGCGATATGTCTGATGATCGCCGCGCGCAGGGTGCGCCGTGCGCACCAGAATCAGGTAGCGGGTCAGTGGTGCGCATGGCGCACCCTGCGACGCTCGCGGTTCGCCTTCCTACCTCTTGCGAGGCTGATCTGATGCAATTCCTTCCGCTGTTCCACAAGCTGCAGGATCGCCCGGTGCTGGTGATCGGCGGTGGCGAGGTCGCGCTGCGCAAGGCGCGCCTGCTGAGCGATGCCGGTGCGCGTCTGCGCGTCGTTGCCCCTGACATCCGCAGTGAGTTGCAGGAACTGGCCGGCCCCGACGGCTTCTTCCTGCGTGGTTATGCGAGCAGTGACTTGCAGGGCGTTGCCCTGGTCATCGCCGCGACCGATGACGAGCCGCTCAACGCGCAGATTTCTGCCGAGGCCCAGGCGCTGGGCATCCCGGTCAACGTGGTGGACGCGCCGGCACTGTGCAGCGTGATCTTTCCCGCCATCGTCGATCGCTCGCCGCTGATCGTTGCGGTCAGCAGTGGCGGTGACGCACCGGTGCTGGCCAGGCTGATTCGCGCCAGGATCGAAACCTGGATTCCGGCCACCTATGGTCAACTGGCCAACCTGGGCAAGCGCTTCCGTGACCGGGTCAAGCAACTGTTTCCCGATGTACAGCAACGCCGGGTGTTCTGGGAGGATGTGTTTCAGGGACAGATCGCCGAGAGCGTGTTTTCCGGCAAGCCGCAGGAAGCCGAGCGCCTGCTGGAGGAGCGCCTGGCTGGCGCTGCGCCGCGCGCCCTGGGCGAGGTGTATCTGGTCGGTGCGGACCTGGCGACCCGGATCTGCTGACCTTCCGTGCGCTGCGCCTGATGCAGCAGGCTGACGTGGTGCTGTACGACCGCCTGGTGGCGCCCGCCATCATCGAGTTGTGCCGTCGCGACGCCGAGCGCATCTATGTCGGCAAGCGCCGAGCCGATCATGCCGTGCCGCAGGAGCAGATCAACCAACTGCTGATCGACCTGGCCCGCCAGGGTAAACGCGTATTGCGCCTGAAGGGCGGTGATCCGTTCATTTTCGGTCGCGGTGGCGAGGAGATCGAGCAACTGGCGGCCGAGGACATTCCATTCCAGGTCGTGCCCGGCATTACCGCCGCCTCGGGTTGCGCGGCCTATGCGGGGATTCCGCTGACCCATCGCGATCATGCGCAGTCGGTGCGTTTCGTCACTGGCCACCTCAAGGATGGCAGCAGCGATCTGCCCTGGCAGGATCTGGTGGCGCCGGGACAAACGCTGGTGTTCTACATGGGCCTGGTGGGGTTGCCGGGTATCTGTGAGGCGCTGATTGCCCACGGTCGCTCGGGCAAGACGCCGGCGGCGCTGGTGCAGCAAGGCACCACGCCGAATCAGCGCGTCTTCACCGGAACCCTGGAAAGCCTGCCGCAACTGGTAGCCGAGCACGAAGTGCACGCGCCCACCCTGGTGATCGTCGGAGAGGTGGTCACCCTGCGCGACAAGCTGGCCTGGTTCGAAGGCGCTCAGGGCGACCAGGGCCGCTGACGCTGGTCACGCGTCAGCGCCATCTACAGGTCACGCCGGGCGCTGAAACACGCCCTTGCCCGGCAGCCGCTGGCGATCATGTGCTCGCGTGAAGTCCTGCCGCGGTCCCCTGGGGATGATGCCGGTCGGGTTGATGGTGGCGTGGCTGGCGTAGTAGTGCGACTTGATATGAGTGAAGTCCACCGTCTCGGCGATACCCGGCCACTGATACAGCTCGCGTAGCCAGTTGGACAGATTCGGGTAGTCCTCGATACGTCGCAGGTTGCACTTGAAGTGCCCGTGATAGACGGCATCGAAGCGAATCAGCGTGGTGAACAGGCGGATGTCTGCCTCTGTCAGGTATTGGCCTGCCAGGTAGCGCTGCTCGCCAAGCAGGTTTTCCAGCTCGTCGAGCATGGCAAACAGCTCGTCGAAGGCTTCCTCGTAGGCTTCCTGGGTCGTGGCGAAACCCGCGCGATAGACGCCGTTGTTGACGGCCGGATAGATGCGTTCGTTGAGCGGGTCGATGCGCGCACGCAGCGGCTCGGGATAGAAGTCCAGCCTGTTGCCGGTCAGCACGTCGAACGCGCTGTTGAACATGCGGATGATTTCCGCCGATTCGTTGCTGACGATGCCGCCGCTCTGCTTGTCCCACAGCGCGGGCACTGTCACGCGGCCGGTGTAGTGGTGGTCGTCGGCGGTGTAGCGCTGGTGCATGTAGCTCAGGTTGTCGAGGCGATCGCCGCTGGAGCCGGTGCTGCGGTCGAATGTCCAGCCATGTTCGCGCATCAGCCAACTGACCACCGAGACGTCGATCAGGGATTCGAGGCCCTTGAGCTTGCGCAGGATCAGCGTGCGATGAGCCCAGGGGCAGGCCAGCGATACGTAGAGATGGTAACGCCCGGCCTCGGCCTTGAAGCCGCCGTGACCACTCGGCCCGGCACTGCCGTCGGCGGTTACCCAGTTGCGACGTTGCGCGCTTTCGCGCTGGAAGCGGCCACTGTCGCCGGTGTCGTACCACTGGTCATGCCAGCGTCCATCGATCAACAAGCCCATGACGCTTGCCTCCGTTCTGAGTGAACCTGAAGTCTAACGTCATGAACTCGATTGAAAGGTGGAAAAAACTGGCTTAATCCATCGACTGGCTAGATGTCATTCGCGTATCCCAGCGCTGCTGGGCCTGTGCGAAGGCGTCGTCCCGGGCCAGGCCCAGCCCGCGCAGCGCGGTTGCCATGGTAGCGATCACCGCCAGGCGGCCGTAGGCGTCGTCCTGTTCGCCGCGCCAGAACGCACCAAGCACGGTCGGATCGAGCCGTTCGGGCTTGACGTGGCGCTGTGCCGAAAGCGCCGGCCATTCTTCGTCCCAGTCCTCGCCGTTGCGCGTGCCGTACAGATGGCAGGCCGCGTCCGGGTTGACCTCTATTTCTCCGCCTTCGCCCTTGATCACGATGACCTCGTCGCCCAGTAGTCGGCTGGCTTCGCGGTGCACGGCCTGGTAGCCGGGATGGAAGATGCTTTGCAGCCCGCAGCGGGCGCCGAGCGGATTGATCACGCGTGCCAGGGAGTGGATGGGTGAGCGCAGGCCCAGGGTGTTGCGCAGGTCGATCATGCGTTGCAGTGCCGGCATCCAGTCGCCCAGATAGCTGTAGGCCAACTGGTGCTGGTCGAGTGCGGTCTGTACCGATCGCCAGTCATGGCAATGGACGATCTCCAGTTGTTCCAGCAATTGCTCGGTGTACAGGCGGCCTGCGGTGTGGGCACCGCCACCGTGCATGAAGATGCGCACACCACTGGCGGCCAGCGCCTTGGCAGCCAGCAGGTACCAGGGCAGATGGCGTTTCTTGCCGGCATAGCTGGGCCAGTCCAGGTCGACCTGAATGGCGGGCGCCGCCAGGCGTGGACGAATGGCTTCGGTGAAGCCTGCGAGCTCCTCGGCGCTTTCTTCCTTGTGTCGCAGCAGCATCAGGAAGGCGCCGAGCTGGGTGTCCTCGACCTTGCCATCGAGCAGCATGCCCATGGCCTCGCGGGCTTCCTCGCGAGTCAGGCCACGAGCACCACGTTTGCCCTTGCCGAGAATGCGCACGAACTGGGCGAAGGGATGTTCGGCGGGCGTGATCAGGTTCATAGGCAATTGGTCGGTTTCGGCAGGCCGGCGAGTTTGGCGGCGAGTTTGGCGGGCGTGCCCTTGAACAGGCGGTTGAGGTGCAGGCTGTTGCCTTTCTCCGGGCCGAGTTTGAGGGCGACGTACTTGATCAGTGGGCGGTTGGCAGGCGACAGCTGGAACTCCGCGTAGAAGGCGCGCAGCAGATCGAGCACCTCCCAGTGTTCATCGCTCAGTTGCAGTTCTTCGGCAGCAGCCAGCGCCTCGGCAACCGGGCGTGACCAGTCGTGCAGGTCGGCCAGGTAACCGTCCTTGTCCAGGGCGATCTCACGTCCGGCGACGTTGAGCGTACTCATAGCCAGCTGTTGACCCTGTCGTAGCGAGTGCACAGCTCGACGAACGCCGGATAGTCCAGCACCTGTACCCGCTCGGACGCTTGCAAGCCGCGCGCGGCAAGGTCTTCATCCAGGGCATGCAGGGCGATGGTGGCGGGCATCAGTTGCAAGGCCTGCAGGTTGGCGGTTCCGGGTTGCAGGGCGTAGGTCGCATCGCCAGTGAGCAGCAGTCCGTCGTCTGCGCTCAGGAGGCGCAGGCAACTGGCCAGGCGACTGTCGGCGAACGGCGAATGGGAGAGGATGTGCAGGGTGGCCATCAGAGAGTGATCACCTGGTCGTAGCGGTCGAGAAGGGCGGTCAGCGCGCTGTCGTCGAGACGCTGTACCGCCAGGTTCAGTTGGGCGTCACCAAGGCCGCGCTCGCTCAGGCTGCGCTGGCTGGCGTAGAGCGACTCGACACCGAACATCGGCAGCGCCTGCAGGTTGGCGCCGAGGTCTTTCTGTTGCAACTGACCGGGTTGCTGCCCGGCATCGAGCTGGAACACGCCGTCATCGAGAAACAGCATGCCGATGGGCAGGTCGAAGGCGCCGCCGGCCAGCGCGATATCCAGCGCCTCGCGGGCGCCAGGGCCGCTCCAGGGTGCCTGGCGGCTGATGATCAGCAGTGACTTGCTCATTCACTGGCCTCCGAAACAAACCAGGCGATCTGCCTGTTGCGCGGCTTCATGCAACTGGCCCAGACCGGAGAGCGCCCAGGGCGCCTCCAGGTTGGCAGCCGGACGTGAATAGCGTTGCGCCTCGGTGGCATCGAGCACGCCGCGACGCAACGCGGCGGCGATGCAGACCACCGCGTCAAGCCCGTTGGCGCTGACGAACTCGCGCCATTCTCCGGGCAGATCCAGTTCGTCCTGCGGGCTCACGACGTTGCTGGCGGCGCTGTGCACGCCGTCCTGATAGAAGAACAGACGAACGATCTCGTGGCCGCCCGCCAATGCCGCCTGGGCAAAGCGCAGTGCGCGACGTGAAGCAGGCAGGTGAGGGGCGGCGAACAGGGCAATGGCAAACTTCATGAGGTGTCCGGCGAGGTAAAACTGGGCCAATGATAAGGCCAGGGGGGCTGGCAGACAAAGATTCGCTGTTCCAGGAGCAGGTAGACACGCAAGAAAAAGCCCGCCGAAGCGGGCTTAAGGGGGACGAATCGCTATCAGTCGTCGCCGCCCATGACGCCGAAGATCTGCAGCAGGCTGACGAACAGGTTGTAGATCGACACGTACAGGCTGATGGTGGCCATGATGTAGTTGCGCTCACCACCATGGATGATGGCGCTGGTCTGGAACAGGATGCAGGCCGAAGAAAACAGCACGAAGCCGGCGCTGATCGCCAGTTGCAGGCCGCTGATCTGGAAGAAGAAGCTGGCCAGCACGGCAGCGAGCAGGACGAAGAAGCCGGCGGTGATGAAGCCGCCGAGGAAGCTCATGTCCTTGCGGGTGGTCAACACGTAGGCGGACAGGCCGAAGAACACGAGGGCGGTCATCGAGAATGCCGAGCTGATCACTTCGGCACCGTTGGCCATGCCCAGGTAACGGTTGAGGATCGGGCCCAGCGTGTAGCCCATGAAGCCGGTCAGGGCAAGGGTGGAAACCAGGCCCCAGGCCGAATCACGCAGCTTGTAGGTGAGAAAGAACAGGCCATAGAAGCCGATCAGCACCACGAAGAAGTTGGGGTAGGGCAGATTGGCGCGTTGGCTGAAATAGGCGACCAGGCCGCTGAACGCCAGGGTGATGGCCAGCAGGCCATAGGTGTTGCGCAGGACGCGGCTGACTTCCAGCTGCTGCACCTGAGAATGATTGAGTGCGTAATCTTGCTCTTGCATGGCGACGCTCCTGAGGCACGAGGCTTCCGTTATTCGAATGTTCTCGATCATAACAGAGGGGGGCGACCTGCCAAGACAGAGAGTTTGACAGCGTGTTGCGTTCGGGTAAGATTGCCGCCCGCACTGCTGCGGAGGTGTGGCCGAGTGGTTTAAGGCAACGGTCTTGAAAACCGTCGATGGGCAACTATCCGTGAGTTCGAATCTCACCGCCTCCGCCATCTAACACCCTGTTTCTAAAGGATTTTTCCAGGCGATACGCCCGAAAGGGAGCGTTTTGGGAACACGTTGGGAATACGGGTAAGCGGGAGGGCACTTCAATGGCTCTCCCGGAAGGGCGTTACACCAGGTTCAACGCCCTGTCGAGCATGCCCACGAAGTCCGGGCCGTCCTTGCTGATCCACTTGCCGTAGTGCTTGAAGAGCATCGCCGTGGACGTGTGCCCCATCTGATCTGCAATCCATTCCGGCGTGGCAATGCCGCTCGGCAAACGTGTGCCGGCATCGGTTCGGGCTACGTGGTCTGGGTGCTGCGCGCTTCAAGTGCGCACTCTGCCAGACATCGAGCCCCCTGATCAATCTTCCCGACGCGACATAAATTGGTAGAATTGCCGCCGTTGGCGGGTTGCACTACTGTCCTCCCCATCAGCTTGAAATAGTGCAACTGTGCAGCATGCCGATTGCAGATGATGGGCGCAGGCTGAAGGTTCGCTGCGTTTTTCTGGCGCTTGCTTTTTGACTCGCATGCGTCAATCTAGAGCAGGTCTGGTGTTTCGCCAGTGTGCCGACAAGTACAATATCGCCGCCTGATACAGGGGCTGACCGGGTGCGACGAGAGGTGGTCGATTGATTAGAGTGCTGGTAGTAGACGATCACGATCTGGTTCGCACGGGGATCACGCGCATGCTCGCCGACATCGACGGTCTGCAAGTCGTAGGTGAGGCCTGTACCGGCGAAGAAGCCCTGCTCAAAGTGCGCGAACTCAAGCCCGACGTGGTGCTGATGGACGTCAAGATGCCGGGCATCGGCGGCCTGGAAGCCACCCGCAAGCTGATGCGCAGTCATCCCGATATCAAGGTCGTTGCAGTCACCGTGTGTGAGGAAGACCCTTTCCCGACTCGCCTGTTGCAGGCAGGCGCCGCCGGTTATCTGACCAAGGGCGCTGCGCTCGATGAAATGGTTCAGGCCATCCGCCTGGTGTTCGCCGGTCAACGTTACATCGATCCGCAGATAGCTCAGCAACTGGCGCTGAAATCCTTCCAGCCGCAGACCAATGGTTCTCCGTTCGATCTGCTGTCCGAGCGTGAAATACAGATCGCTCTGATGATCGCCAACTGCCACAAGGTGCAGAACATCTCGGACAAGCTGTGCCTGTCGCCGAAGACGGTCAATACCTATCGTTATCGCATCTTCGAGAAACTCTCCATCACCAGCGATGTCGAGCTGGCCCTGCTTGCGGTACGCCACGGCATGGTCGACGCCGTAAGCTGAAGATGTCCGCTTCCTTCGATCCGAGCGCCTTCCTGGCGACCTGCAGTGGCCGTCCCGGTGTCTATCGCATGTTCGATGGCGACACCCGGCTGCTTTACGTGGGCAAGGCGAAGAACCTCAAGAAGCGTCTTGCCAGCTATTTCCGCAAGACAGGTCAGGCACCCAAGACCGCCGCGCTGGTGGCGCGCATCGCACAGATCGAAACCACCATCACCGCCAACGAGACCGAGGCGCTGCTGCTCGAGCAGACCCTGATCAAGGAATGGCGGCCGCCGTACAACATCCTGCTGCGTGACGACAAATCCTACCCTTATGTCTTCCTTTCCGACGGTGATTTCCCGCGCCTCGGCATTCATCGGGGGGCCAAGAAGGCCAAGGGGCGATATTTCGGCCCCTATCCCAGCGCCCTGGCGATTCGCGAGAGTCTCAGCCTGTTGCAGAAGACCTTCCAGGTTCGCCAGTGCGAGGACAGCTACTACAGAAACCGTACCCGGCCGTGCCTGCAATACCAGATCAAGCGTTGCAAGGGGCCATGCGTCGGTCTGGTCGGCGCCGAGGAATATGCCGAAGACGTGCGCCACTCGGTGATGTTCCTCGATGGCCGCAGCAATGCACTGAGCGACGAGCTTTCCGCCAGCATGGAAAAGGCCTCCATGGCACTGGAGTTCGAGCGTGCCGCCGAGTTGCGCGACCAGATCGCCATGCTGCGCCGCGTACAGGATCAGCAGAGCATGGAGGGCGGCAGCGGTGACGTCGACATCGTCGCGGTCATGCTCACCCCGGGTGGGGCGTGCGTGCACCTGATCAGCGTGCGTGGCGGGCGTGTGCTGGGCAGCAAGAATTTCTTCCCCCAGGTGGCGATCGAGGAAGAGGGCGCCGACGTGCTGATGGCTTTCCTCGGCCAGTACTACCTGGGCAATGCAGAGCGCGATCTGCCGAGCGAGCTGATCGTCAACGTGCAGCACGAAGACTTTGCCACGCTGATCGAAGCCATCGAGTCGCTGCGCGGCCGCAGCCTCGCCATCAGTCATCGGGTACGCGGTACGCGAGCACGCTGGCAGCAATTGGCTGTTACCAATGCCGAGCAGGCACTGTCGGCACGCCTGGCCAACCGTGAACACATGGCCGAGCGCTTCGAGGCCCTGGCGTCGGTACTGGAGATGGACGAGCCACCGCAGCGCATGGAGTGTTTCGACATCAGCCACTCCAGCGGCGAGGCGACCGTCGCCTCCTGTGTGGTGTTCGGCCCCGAGGGCCCGCTGAAGTCCGACTATCGCCGTTTCAATATCGAAGGCATCACCGCTGGCGACGATTATGCGGCGATGCATCAGGCGCTGACGCGCCGCTTCAGCAAGGCCAGGGACGGTGAAGGCAAGCTGCCGGACGTGCTGCTGGTCGACGGTGGCAAGGGCCAGTTGGCCATGGCCCGCGAAGTGCTGCAGGAGCTGGCAGTGCCGGATTTGATCCTGCTCGGTGTGGCCAAGGGCACCACGCGCAAGCCCGGCCTCGAAGTGCTCTACCTGAACGATGCCGAACACGAGTTCACCTTGCCGGGCAACTCGCCGGCGCTGCATCTGATCCAGCAGATTCGCGACGAGTCGCACCGTTTCGCCATCACCGGGCACCGCGCGCGACGCGGCAAGGCACGCCGCACTTCGAGCCTGGAGGAGGTTGCCGGAATTCCATCCGAAACGGCGGCGTGAACTGCTCAATCACTTCGGCGGCCTGCAAGAGCTTTCGCGCGCCAGTGCCGAGGAAATCGCCAAAGCGCCGGGAATCAGTAAAAAGCTCGCCGAGCTGATTTATGCCACTCTGCACAGCGAGTAGAATGCCCGCTCACCTCGCAGCCTAGTTGTTCTGATGAATATCCCCAACTTGCTAACCGTGCTCAGGGTTCTGCTGATCCCGGTCTTCATCCTGTTGTTCTATCTGCCGTTTTCCTGGAGCTATTGGGCTGCCAGTGCGGTCTTCGCCATTGCCGCGTTCACCGACTGGCTGGACGGCTACCTGGCCCGTCGCTGGGAGCAGGGCACGCCGTTCGGTGCCTTCCTCGATCCGGTAGCGGACAAGCTGATGGTGGCGGTGGCTCTGGTGCTGCTCACGGCCGAACACTCCAACCTCTGGCTGACGCTGGCGGCAGCCATCATCATCGGCCGCGAGATCGTGGTCTCGGCGCTGCGTGAATGGATGGCCGAGCTGGGTGCTCGGGCACATGTCGCGGTGTCCAACCTGGGCAAGTGGAAAACCGCAGCGCAGATGGTGGCGCTGGTGATTCTGCTGGGCAACCCGCCGGTGTTCACCTTCTGGGTCATCCTGGGTTACGTCCTGCTGGTGATCGCGGCAATCCTGACATTGTGCATTCATGCTGCAGTACCTGCTGGCTGCCTGGCCGCACCTCAGCATCACCTCGGAGAAGAAATAAGTTTTTTTGAATCAAAGGGTTGACGGCGCCACTCGATTCTATAGAATGGCGCCCGTCGACAAGACAAGCGGGAATAGCTCAGTTGGTAGAGCACGACCTTGCCAAGGTCGGGGTCGCGAGTTCGAGTCTCGTTTCCCGCTCCAGTTTTACACGAGTCGCTCAGGCGGCTCGTTTGCTACATGGCTGAGTTGCAGAGTGGTTATGCACCGGATTGCAAATCCGTGAACGCCGGTTCGATTCCGACCTCAGCCTCCAATTTGAAAAGGCCTCGTAGATCCATGATTTACGAGGCCTTTTTCATTCCATAGGCGTGCTTTTGCGTGCCTTGCGAGCACGCGAAGGGCTGTATATAGTCCAGCCCTTCGCACAGCGCTACCGCCCGAATGGCGAAATCGGTAGACGCAGGAGACTTAAAATCTCTCGCCAGCAATGGCGTGCCGGTTCGAGTCCGGCTTCGGGCACCATCTAGCAATCTATAGCGATCTCAAAAAGTCTATAGAAGTCCATAAAATCAGGGGCTTAGGCGCTTCCACAGTCTACTCCTGTCTTGCTCTGTGGCTAGCGATCTACCGTTTACAGGGATACGTTTAGGAGTATCTCGGTTCGGTAGAGAAATCGTGCCCCCATGGCGCGCCTTGTACCCCCTCTCAGTGATTCCAAGTGTGATGCGGCACGCCCGCGAGACAAGGACTACAAGCTCTTCGACGCTGCTGGTCAAGGTGAACGGCGCCAAGCCCTGGCGCTGCTCGAACAGATCCAGGCCCTCACTTGCTGCCAGCCGCTGGATTTCCCTGGCGAGCACGATCACTACACACTCATGAGCGAGAACGCTGCCCTGCGGCGGATGGGCAGCACCCACGTCAAGACAGGGGAACTGGTGATGGAGGATTCGGTGTTGTGCACGTACGAGGTGGCGTAGCAGGGGTGGGCAGACGGGCTGCTTTTACACTTTCCCAACTTGTCGTTTGCAGTTGCTAAAGGCAGGGTTTCAAGATAATTCACAGGTTATGCTATCGTAATTCCCTTATCACGCCTGGGTTCTGTGGGTTTCTTTCAAGATAACTGAAATTCCGTTTTGAGATGATTCTGCGTATGCCGCAATTTGTTCACCATGAGCTCCGGCTTCTGAATCCGTCCTTCGCTTCGCCTCTGGTGGATGTGCTCAACGAACTCGAGCACCTTCGCCGCTTGCAGCTTGAGGGGAGTACGCCACCTCCTGTTTTCTATCAGTTGAAGAGCATC
This sequence comes from Ectopseudomonas oleovorans, assembly GCA_045291465.1. GTDB lineage: Bacteria > Pseudomonadota > Gammaproteobacteria > Pseudomonadales > Pseudomonadaceae > Aquipseudomonas > Aquipseudomonas oleovorans_B. The sequence continues at coordinate 3,174,926 of CP152345.1, forward strand.
TTCCACATGCTGGAGAGCTTGGGATCAGCCCGGATCGAGGGCAATCACACGACCCTTGCAGATTATGTCGAAAGCAAGGTGGAGGGGCGGCAGCAGGAGAGCGACCAGTTGCGAGAGGTCGCGAACATCGAACGGGCGATGGAATACATCGAGACCTCCATGAGCCCCGGGGATGCGCTGTCGGAGCATTTCATCCGGGAGCTGCATCACCTTGCGGTCGACGATCTGGAAAGGGAGGGCGACCGAACGCCTGGAGCATATCGCTTGGGGGCCGTTCGTATCTCCCAATCGCCCCATGTTCCTCCTGATGCGGTTTCCGTCCCCGGCTACATGGCCGAGTTGGTCGAATTCGTGAATCGACCGGAGCCGTCCAAGTACGATTTGATGAAAGTTGCGCTGGCTCACCACCGATTCGGGTGGATCCACCCATTCGGCAATGGCAATGGGCGCGTGGTACGGCTTTTGACCTACGCATTGCTGATCAAGTACGGCTTCAACGTGAACGTCGGTGGCAGGGTGCTGAACCCGACAGCGGTTTTCTGCAATGACCGTGAGCGTTACTACGCCATGCTTTCCGGTGCGGACGATGGCTCCTCAGAGGGGCTGGAAAGCTGGTGTATCTATGTGCTGGAGGGGGTGCGCGAAGAACTGGACAAGGTGGATCGTCTGACCGATTTCGAGTACCTGAGTCGGCACATCCTGAACCCAGCCGTGGATATCGCGCGTACCCGCTCCCTGATCACGGCAGCCGAGGAAGGGGTGCTCAAACTCGCCATCAAAAAAGGCGTGGTGAAGTCGTCGGATCTGGCGCCGGCGTTACCTGGGTTGACCGCCAATCAGCGAACCTACCAGCTCAAGAAGCTTGTCGACCAGGGCATGCTTCACCCAGTCAGTGAGGGCGCCAGGCAGTACACGATCGGCTTCTCCAGCAACTATCTGATTCGCGGCGTTGTGAAGGCGCTACGGGACGAAGGCTTCATTCCCGACCCCGTTGTTGGCTCATGAGACGGCTGAAAATCTGCTGGATATGCCTTTCAAGGTCATGAGTGCGGCGCAGCTCGTGAGCCCCGTAACGGATAGGCAGTGATTGTCCTGATACATGCCTCCATTCCCAGCCCGATCGTCGGTTGATTCTCTGAATGGATTCGATGCCCTGTTTCGCTCGCGATTCAGGGCGACCGTGATCCGCACGCCGGAAGGCAGGAGGTGGCGGACGATGGAGCTGACGGTCGAGTAACCCGGCATGCATTTCATGTCACGGTACCGTGCGCTGACGTCCGCTGATCACCGATTCGGATTCTCCACGAACACCAGCTGCGACTCGTGGCTGTACTGGTAGGGCGTCGTTTCGAGGTCGGGGGAGCGGTATTTCACGTTGGTGACAGCCAGGCCGATGCGCTTGCTGGTGCTGTCGCCCTCGAAGACGTTGATGAACACGTCGTTACCTTCGCAGTCGCGTTCCACGTAAGCACCGCAGTTGCCGGAGTTGTCCGATTCGCTGGTGCTGAAGAGGATTCTTGGCGACCAGCCATCGAAAACCACCAGCGCGTAGCTGCTCTGCGATGAGCCCTGGCCCGAGCCGGCGCCGCCGATGATGACGGCAGAATGGCTGTCGCTGTAGTCGTCCAGAGTACGAATCTGGTTGTACTGGCCGCCGAATTCTTCAAGGGGGCGTGCTTCGCCGATATGTGGGCGGACGAGCAGGTAGCCGGCCCAGAAGTTACGCCCGGCGTTCTCGTAGGAAACCGAAGCGAGGTAGGCCTGTTCACCGCCCTTGAGCGTGACGGGCAGCAGCCGCTCGATCGTCGGCCCCATTTCGTTGACTTCTTCTGGCGACCAGGCAGCGATCTGCGTGGAGGACGGGGGCGTGGGGGGTGACGCGAAGGCGGTGGCGGCAGAAAGGGCGAGGGCGGTGGCCAGTAAGCGCATGACGGTTCCCTGTAGTCGGTCGATATCCAACGCTGTCGATCAGCGTAGCGCCGAAGATACAAGCGCCCCCGGATCAACGCCAGTGGCTGCGGGTGATGCGCCTGTCATCATTCTTTCGCCGTTTCTTCACATTGCTGCCACCACGATTGGTTGCAATCGCGGCAAACGCCAGGAGGATGCTGCGATGCAGATATGCGTTATAGGAGCTGGGTACGTGGGGTTGGTGACGGCGACCTGCTTCGCCGAGATGGGCAACCAGGTGGTATGCGTCGAGCGTGATCGTCAACGCGTCGCGATGCTGTCCCGAGGCGAGGTGCCGATCTACGAACCCGGTCTGGAAGCAATGTTGCGCGCGCAACTGGCTAGCGGCCAGCTCGGTTTCACTTCGCAATTGGCGGCAGGTGTTCGTCGCGCCGAGGTTGTGTTCATCGCTGTCGGGACGCCATGTGGCGAGGACGGTTCGGCCGACCTCAGTCACGTGCTGGCGGTTGCCGATGAGTTGGGCGAGCAGTTGGAGCAGGCGTGTCTGGTGGTGGACAAGTCGACCGTGCCGGTGGGCACCGCCGAGCGTGTCGAGCAGCGTATCAATGCGGGCCTGGGGCGTCGCGGCAAGCGCGTGCGGGTCACGGTCGCGAGCAATCCGGAGTTCCTCAAGGAAGGGGCTGCGGTGGAGGACTTCATGCGTCCGGATCGGGTGATCGTCGGTTGCGACGACGAACGCGGGCGGGCGTTGTTGCGCAGGCTGTATGCGCCGTTCTTGCGCAATCACGACCGATTGCTGTGCATGGGTGTGCGCGCGGCCGAGTTCAGCAAGTACGCGGCCAATGCTTTTCTTGCGACAAAAATTTCCTTCATCAACGAAATGGCAGGCATCTGTGCACGGCTGGGTGTCGATATCGAGGATGTGCGCCGTGGCATCGGCAGTGACAGACGCATCGGCACGCATTTCATCTATGCCGGTTGCGGTTATGGTGGATCGTGCTTCCCCAAGGATGTGAAAGCGCTGATTCGCACGGCCGAGCATGAGGGCATCGAGCCAGGCATTCTGCGGGCGGTGGAGGCGCGCAACGCATTGCAGAAGACGCTGCTGTTTCAGACCGTGCGCGAGCATTTCAATGGTCACCTGCAGGGGCGCGTCGTGGCGCTCTGGGGGCTGGCGTTCAAACCCGGTACCGATGACATCCGCGAGGCGCCGAGCCTGGTGCTGCTCGATGCGCTGCTGACGGCAGGGGCAAGGGTGCAGGCGTGCGACCCTGCGGCCAATGCGATCATCGCACTGCGCTATGCAGCCGCGGTCGAGGCTGGGCAACTGGTGTTGAGTGAGTCGCCCTATGGGGTGACCCAGGGCGCGGATGCTCTGGTGCTGGTGACGGAGTGGAAGCAGTTTCGCCAGCCTGATTTTCCGCGTATCCGTGGCGTGATGCGCATGCCGGTCGTGTTCGACGGACGCAATATCTATGACGCCGATCAACTGGCGGAGCTGGGTTTTCTTTATCGTGGCATCGGTCGGCCTGCAAGCGGCAGTTGTCAGGCCAGCGCGGCTTGATAGACTGAGCGCGCATTCCAACCACCCCCATCTGGGAATCCCATGATCAAGAAATGCCTGTTCCCCGCTGCCGGTTACGGCACCCGCTTTTGCCAGCGACCAAGGCAATGCCCAAGGAAATGCTTCCGGTGGTGAACAAGCCACTGATCCAGTACGGCGTCGAAGAAGCACTGGAGGCAGGTCTCAACCAGATCTCCATCGTGACCGGCCGCGGCAAGCGCGCACTGGAAGACCATTTCGACGTGAGCTACGAGCTCGAACATCAGATCAAGGGCACCGACAAGGAGAAATACCTGGTTGGCATCCGTCGTCTGATCGAGGAGTGCAGCTTCTCCTACACCCGCCAGGTCGAGATGAAAGGCCTGGGCCACGCCATCCTCTGCGGTCAACCGCTGATCGGTGACGAGCCGTTCGCCGTGGTGCTGGCCGACGACCTGTGCCTGAACCTCGAAGGCGACAGCGTACTGGCGCAGATGGTCAAGCTGTACAACCAGTTCCGCTGCTCCATCGTCGCCATCCAGGAAGTGCCGAAGGACGAAACCTCCAAGTACGGCGTGATCGCTGGCGAGATGATCCGCGACGACATCTACCGCGTCAGCAACATGGTGGAGAAGCCCAAGCCCGAGGACGCACCGTCGAACCTGGCGATCATCGGCCGCTACATCCTTACCCCGGACATCTTCGACCTGATTCGCAGCACCCCGCCAGGCAAGGGCGGCGAGATCCAGATTACCGACGCCCTGATGCGCCAGGCCCAGCAGGGCTGCGTGATGGCCTACAAGTTCAAGGGCCAGCGTTTCGACTGCGGCAGCGCCGAAGGTTACATCGACGCCACCAACTTCTGTTTCGAGAACCTGTACAAGACCGGCAAGGCGTTCTGATACGTCGGCAGGTCAACGAAACGCCACCCTCGGGTGGCGTTTTGCATTTCAGGGTATGGGCATCCGTTCCGAGCCGGGGCCGAGCGGCTGGCCGTAGCTGAATTCCACGTAGTTGCCGGCCGGGTCGCGCAGCCCGCAGTAATAGCCGACCGGATAGGGTTCGTCGCGCGGCGGCCAGATCAGGCAGCCGTCTCGCTCGGCCATCGCGGCGATACGCTCGACGTCTTCACGGCTGCCCAGGGCGAAACCGAAGTGGCTGTAGTCGTTGGTGGCCAGGTTGCGATCCTGGCCGCCCGGCATGATGACGAAAATGAACTGGTGTTCCTTGCCCGGCTCGGCCATCCAGACGATGCGAGTGCCCTTGCCAGGGCGTTCGTGGATCACCTGCATGCCGCAGAAACGCTGGTAGAAGGCGATGCAGGCATCGAGATCGGGGACGTGCAGGGCAAGATGAGTCAGGGTCGGGCGCATGGTATCCACCTCCGCTCTTCAGCTTAGCGCCGACCTTTGCGGTATGCTCCTGCGTCTGCCAAGGAGATACCCGATGAGTCACGACTTCGACCTGTTCGTTATCGGCGCCGGTTCCGGCGGTGTGCGTGCGGCGCGCTTCGCCGCTGGTTTTGGTGCCCGTGTGGCGGTGGCCGAAAGCCGCTACCTGGGCGGTACTTGCGTCAACGTCGGCTGCGTGCCGAAGAAACTGCTGGTCTATGGCGCGCATTTCGCCGAAGACTTCGAGCAGGCCGAAGGTTTCGGCTGGTCGTCGGGCGCGGCGAATTTCGACTGGAGCACCCTGATCGCCAACAAGAACCGCGAAATCACGCGGCTCAACGGCATCTATCGCAACCTCTTGAGCAACAGCGGCGTGAGCCTGTTCGAAGGGCATGCTCGCATCGTCGATGCCCACACGGTCGAGGTGAACGGCCAGCGTTACAGCACCGAGCGCATCCTCATCGCCACTGGTGGCTGGCCACAGATACCGGACATCCCCGGTCGTGAGCACGCCATCAGTTCCAACGAAGCCTTCTTCCTCAAGACGCTGCCCAGACGCGTGCTGGTGGTCGGCGGCGGCTATATCGCGGTGGAGTTCGCCTCGATCTTCCATGGCCTTGGCGCACGGACTTCGTTGCTGTATCGCGGCGACCTGTTCCTGCGCGGCTTCGACGGTGCGGTGCGTGAACACCTGCGTGATGAGCTGAACAGCAAAGGCTTGGATCTGCAGTTCAATGCCGACATCGCCAGCATCGAGCGCCAGGCTGACGGCAGCCTGGCGGCCACGCTCAAGGATGGCCGTGTGCTGGAGGCCGATTGCGTGTTCTACGCCACCGGTCGCCGGCCCATGCTCGACAACCTCGGCCTGGAGAACGTCGATGTCAGGCTGGACAAACGTGGCTACATCGAGGTTGACGAGCTGTTCCAGACCGCCACCCCGTCGATTCTTGCGATCGGCGACGTGATCGGTCGCGTGCAACTGACACCGGTCGCCCTGGCCGAAGGCATGGCCGTGGCTCGCCGCCTGTTCAAACCGGAGCAATACCGGCCACTGGACTACCGCATGATTCCCACCGCCGTATTCAGTCTGCCGAACATCGGCACCGTCGGTCTCAGCGAAGAGCAGGCCATCGAGGACGGATACCGGGTGAAAGTCTTCGAGAGCCGCTTCCGGCCGATGAAGCTGACCCTGACCGACAATCCCGAGCGCACCCTGATGAAGCTGGTGGTCGATGCCGACAGTGACCGCGTGCTGGGCTGCCACATGGTCGGCCCGGAGGCCGGCGAGATCATCCAGGGCCTGGCCATCGCCCTCAAGGCTGGCGCCACCAAGCAGATCTTCGACGAGACCATCGGGGTACACCCGAGCGCCGCCGAGGAGTTCGTCACCCTGCGTACGCCAACCCGGGGCTGAGCTCGCGCCATGCAGCAGCTCTTCTATATCGCCGACCTGTTCGGCGTGGCGGTGTTCGCCATCACCGGAGCGCTGATGGCCGGGCGCAAGTCCATGGATCTGTTCGGCGTGCTGGTGATGGCCATCGTCACTGCACTGGGCGGCGGTACACTGCGTGATCTGATCCTGGACAACCACCCGGTCAGCTGGATTCGCGACGACACCTACATTCTGGTTGCGTCGCTGGCGGCGCTGGGCACCGTGATCTGGGTACGCATGACCCGACCGATCCATGAAAAGGGCCTGCTGATCGCTGACGCCTTCGGCCTGGCGGTGTTCACCGTCTACGGTACCGAACTGGCCCTGCAACACGGCACGCCGATCAGCACGGCGGTGATCATGGGGGTGATGACAGGCGTGGTCGGCGGAGTGATCCGCGATGTGCTGTGCAACGAGATTCCGCTGATCTTCCAGAAGGAAATCTACGCCACGGCCTGCATCGCCGGCGCGCTGACCTTCATCGGCCTGCGCATGCTCGGTACGCCACACTGGCTGGACACCTGTGCCGCCATGCTGGTGGTGCTGGGCGCTCGTCTGGCGGCGATTCACTGGCACCTGCGGTTGCCGCGTTTTCATCTACTGGACAGGCATTGAGCATGATCGAACGACTGGATCATCTGGTACTGACGGTGGCCGATATCGACACCACCGTCGACTTCTACGAGCGGGTGCTGGGCATGCGCCATGAGCGTTTTGGCGCCGGGCGCAGCGCTCTGCTATTCGGCCAGCAGAAATTCAACCTGCATCAGGCAGGCCGCGAATTCGAGCCCAAGGCAGACAAGCCGACGCCGGGCGCCATCGACCTGTGCCTGATTACCCGCTGGTCGCTGCAACAGGTGCAGGCGCACCTGGCCGAGCAGGGCGTGACGGTGGAGGAGGGGCCGGTGGCCCGCACGGGTGCCATCGGCCCCATCGAGTCGGTGTACTTCCGTGATCCGGACGGCAACCTGATAGAAGTCAGCCGCTACCCGGACGTCCCATAGGGGGCGCTGCGCGTACCGTCTTGCGAGGGTAAGCCGGGATCGCCGTCAGATGGGTGATCGCTCGGTGCGCGCAGCGCTACGACGAGAGGGTATGGGGTTGCCGGGTATTGCTCAGCCGTTGAGCAGTACCCGTTGTCGCCAGGCCGGGGCGGCCACCGGGAACAGCACGTCGGTGGGCCGCAAGCGCGCCAGGCCGGAAGCTGCGACCCAGCGCTGACGCTGTTGCGCCTTGGCCAGTGCCTGCCAGTAACCCTGCTCGCTGATCGGCTGGCCGAGGAAATAGCCCTTGCCGGACTGGTAGCTGCGGCTTTCCCGTTGCCACCATTCCTCGACCAGCGTCGGGTCGGGCCAGGGCAGGTTCTCATCCGCGTCCAGGGCGACGTTGGGATCGGCCGGGTCGTCATTGGGGCCGGCGTCATGCTCCGGTGTGTCGCGCAGCTCCAGGTCGAGCAGAGCGAGGTCGGCACCCGTGATCAGGCTGAAGGCTTCGCCGCCCGCCCGGGCGTTGGGAATGTCACGCATCTGCTGGATCAGCCAGGGAATGCTCGCCGCCTCACCCAGCAGGCCAACGGCCTGGATGACCATGCGCCGCTGCTGCGGCTGCTGCATGGCCTGGCGTACCCAGGCCATGCTGACGTCACGGGGTTGCCAGGCCAGTAACGCAGGCAACCCCCGGTACTGATAGCGACCGGTCTGTTCGGCGAACTGCCGCAGCGGCAGCAGCGCTTCTTCGTCACCCATCTGCAAGGTGGCCCAGTTGGCCCAGAAGCGCACGCCTTCATCGACGTGCAGGCGATGGGCGCGGATCGCAGGCATCAGGTCACGCCGACGTAGTTCCCCTGCGGTGCGTGCCGCCTGGGCGATGACGCTCGGCTGCGCATGGGCAAGACCGGCGATCAGCGCTGGCCCCGGGTCACGTCGATGCATGCCGCAGGCGGCCAGACCGACCTGACGAAACAGTGCATCGGCCGAGCCCAGCAGCTTCTCCAGCCAGGGCTCGACCCGCGCCCAGTCCAGCCAGCCCAATGCCGCTGCCATGTAGTCGGCGCTGTCGGGGAACCCCCGCACATGCTCGGCCAGCCTTGCCATGGCGGCGGTGTTGGCCGTTTCGAAGGCCAGTACCGTGGCGGCGAAGACCTCGCCCTCGGCATTCGGGCTGAGTTGCTCCAGCAGACGCTCGATGGCCACCGGGCCGGCGATGCGCAGGCCGTCGAGATGGGCCTCGATGCGGTTGTCCAGGGTGGTCAGGTGGTTGAGGTCGTAATGGGGTTCGTGGATGGCCTGCTGGCGCAGGCCGGAAAGAAAGGCCGCCTCCTCCAGATGCTGCTCGAGAACCGTCGCGATCAAACCAGTCTGCTCCAGTCTTGCCCATCGAAGGCGAAGATATCCTTTGCTCCGATTGACCAGAGGACACCATCTGCCTGAGTCAGGTGATAGAAACTCGTCGGGCGCTCACCTGCGAAACCGACCGGAACCAGTCGTTCGTCCTTCAGCACGTAGAGACCCTGGTAGGTCGACAGGTACAGTTGGCCTCCGAACCAGGCCATATCCCAGATGTCTTCCGTGAGCTCCTGCTCGACAACCTCCCAGGCATCATGGCGCCCCCTGAGCAGCAACCCTCTGCGGCCGGACGCATAGACAACGCCATCTCCCGCACAAAGCAGACTGGTCAGAACCTGGTTGGTCGGACTGGACAATGCCTGCCAGCGTTTTCCATCGTATTGCCAGAGTTCACCATCCCAGCCAGCGGCATAGATCTCGTCGTCCCCGTAGCCGTCGATGGTTTCGAAACCCTTTACCTCTCCCGCACCCGGACGGATCGCCTGATCCAGGCAGGTCCACTGGTTCTCGCCATCTCGGCGATAGACCTGCCGATTCATGCCCACCGCGTAGGTGCGCCCGGCAATGGTGCGCGCCTTGCGCATCGCCCCACGGACGCCCGGTGAGCCCTGAGGGGTGTTGATCGTCTCGAAGCTTTGCTGGCCGCTACCGAAGAGCTTGACCTGGCCGGCCGCAGAAAGGGCCAGCATTTGTTCGAGCGGATGCCTGGTGATCGTCATCGATACCGTGAACCAGGGCTGCATCTCCACATAACCGAGCTGCCCCTTGTTGAAGCCGTAGAAATGACTGTGGGCGATATTCTTGTCGACCTGATCATCCTGACTGGCGAAGTAGCCCAGGTTGCGATGACGAATCGCGCCGGTCACGAAGGTATTGGTCAGTCTCAGCTCAGTGCTCATGCTTACTCCATCGACATTGCGGATGTATTGCTTGCTGCCAGTTTCTGGGATCGCGCCAGGACAGCCTGATCCGCCGCTTTTGCGGCCTCATCTCCCTTGTAGCCCGTGGCGATGGATCGACACTCCAGGTCGTCGGTAACGCCACACTGCTTGTGATAGGCATCCAGCTGTGCTTCCAGACACTTGGGGTCGCAGCCGGATTCGGGGAAGCTCTTGCCGACCGCTTCGACCCCATACTTTCTGGCATCGCGATACGGTAGGCCCACCTTGGAGATCACCGTGCCATCGTCCAGTTTCAGGGAGGCCACGGTGGTGCCGTTGTTGAGCGCGGCGGTGCTCTGGTAGGTGTGCATCAGACCATGGGTGCCATGGTACTGATTGCATCCTTCTACGCAGATGCAGGGGGCCTTGGCCTGGTTATAGGCCGAGGTTCCCAATATCGGAGTGGACGTCTCGCTACCACGTCCCGTGTCATAGAACGAACCGGCTTCAACCACATGATGCCCGGTCTGCCCAGGACAGCAGCCTGGTTGATTGCCCGTCGGCTGATAGGGGCTCAACTGACAGCGCCTTGCCGTCAGGCACTTATCGGCGGCGACCTTGTCGGCATAGGCGTTTGCCGCCTCTTTGGAGCCCGGCTTGCCGTCGGGAGGGCAAGGGCTGGGGCCGTTTGGCGTATGGGGTGCATAGCCCTGGCATGCATCTTTTTCCTTTTTGATGTCGTCTTTGCAGGGGCCTTCACCTTTCGCCACTGCGACCGCATCCAGATAAGGCCAGGTAGGCGTATTGCCCGGCATCGAGGCATGGTTGTGGGTGGTCATGTCGAGGTTGCGCACCACGTTCTCGCCTTCGAACTTCACATCCATCGACCATGACGTGAAGTACACCTTGCCCTTGATCTTGCTGGTGATCACCCCTTTCTTCGGCGCGCAGCCGGGTTCGTCGCCGTAGCTGGTCTTGAAGTAGCTCTTGTTCTTGAGCATCACTTCCTTGCCGGTGATCTTCACCGTGCGGGTGCCGTTGGTGGTGTCCTTGGCCATGCCGGTGTTGGGGTAGGGGATGGGCACGCCGGGCGGGGTGGCGGGTGTCTGCGGCGGGGTGAAGCAGACGTCCGGGAAGCAGGCGATGGACTTGCCGTCGGCCGACTTGCAGGACACCTCCATGTTGTTGGCATAGACCTCGTTGGCCATCAGGCAGCCCTCACCGGTTGGTAGCTGAGCAGGGCGGCGGCGCGTTGGCCGGCGTCGTTGCCGAGGTGGCAGAGGATGTTCGGGCCATCGCCATAGGCCTTGCGGCTGGCGGCCAGGGTCACGGCGAGCATGGCCGGGCCGATGGCGGCGCCGACCTCGCCGATGCAGTCGGCCGGGTGCCAGATATGGAAGAACTCCTTGCGCACGCGCAGGGAGCGGCTGAGCGCCAGCGAGGCCTCCTTGAAGTAGTACTGCTCGCCGGACAGGTCGGTGACGCGGTAGTCCATCTGCTCCAGGCCGCAGCCCACTTCGGCCAGGGCGGCGCGAATGGCCTGGGTCAGGCCCTCGGCACGCAGGGGTGTGTCTTCGCTCTCGACGGTTGCCGTTTCCATGCCGAAGCCCAGGCCGAGGCAGGCCAGTTGCGGCTCCTCGCTGGCCACCGGTGCACCGACTACCACGGCGGCGGCGCCTTCGCCGGGGATGAAGCCATTGGAGTTCTGGCTGGTGAGCAGGCGCTCGCGCGCCTCGAAGGCGGTCAGGGTCGGCGCGCTGAGGAAGGAGTCGACACCCGCGATCAGCACGTGGCGATGACCGGCCTGGTAGATCAGCTTGCGTGCATTGAGCAGGGCCACTGCACCGCTGACACGCCCTCGGGCGATGACGTTGGAGCTGGCGTGAAAGCTCAGGCCCAGTTCCCGTTCGATGTCGCGTAGCAGTTCGATATCCAGTCCGTCGAGGCGCCCAGGGCGCTCCAGTTCGGCAACGCCGAGCAGCAGCGGGGTCTTCGCCGGATCGACGCCTGGCGTGCTCTGTAGCGCTTCGGCGATGGCACGGGCGGCCATCCTGATCAGCTTGGCGCGACCACGCCAGGGTTGTTCCAGCGGTACGCTGGCGCCGATCAGCCATTCACCACCCCGGTCGATGAAACGGGTTTCCTGGAAATTGTCGATGGCGCAGCGAATCGCCGCGCAACTGGCCGGGGCGCTGAGGCCGACCGCGCTGACCATGCCGGAACCCAGGATGCTCAGGGCGCTCATCCGTCGTTCTCCGCAGGTTGGCGCCGTGATCTGACCAGACTGGCGAGGCCGGGGTGGTAGTCCTTGCCCAGTTCGCGTGCGCGCCACCAGGCACGCGACATGCTGCCCACCAGTACCTGGGCGATTTCGAACATGTTGCGTCTGAGTGGTCGGCTGGTGCGCCAGGTCAGTTGTACCTGGCGGGTGTCGGTGTCGATCAGCAGGGTATCGATCACGGCGTGTACCGTCTCATGGCCGCCTTTTCTGAGAAAGAAGGTTACCGGCACCTGCATGTGCGGAATGCGAAACCCTGCGCGTTCCTGAGGGGTGAGGTTGAGCAGCAGCACCTCTTCGCCGCCCTTGAGGTGTTCGGTCTGCTGATCCGCCGGAGCGGCCTGGAAATAGCGATTGTCGAAATCCGCCGGCAGAAAGGGAAAGCAGTCTGCCAGCCAGGCTTCGTCGTAGGTACCGGCGAAGGCGGCGCGCTGCGGCCAGTGACGGCCGATGGGGCCGAGCGCCATCGGACGGAAGTCGCCATGCGGGCTGTCGATGGGTTTACCCAACTCCTCCGTGCTGGGCATCGGCATACCGACCATGTCGGCGGTATCCGTACCGCGCGGATACCAGCCGCAGCCTGCCGGGTTGTCGACATAGGCGTGCTGCTGATCGGGGTTGCCCTTGAGCGGGCGCGTACCGCCAAAGGCCTGGGCGTAGGAAATGCGCTGTTCGAGAAACGCCTGCGGCAGCCCGGGGCCGGCACCGAGCAGACCCGGTTGCCATTGCCGGGGGCCGAGTACCGAGAAGGCCTTGGCGACCCGTCCGACGCGGATGCCGGCGGTGATCTGCGTCGCCGGCCTGCCGCCAGGGGCATGGGCCTTGCCCTGAACCAGCACGTCGCAGAACGGCTTGAACGGGGCGAAATCCATCTCCTGCAAAGGCGCGCTCAGTCCGGGTTCGCCGTGGAAGGTATCGGCCATCAGCAGCGGCTGCTGGGTGGCAAGCAGCCGCGCCTCGCTGCCGTCGAGCGGCAGGTCGAAGGTACCCTTGGCGATCACCACCAGCGATTCGCGTCCGCTGGGCTCCAGCCCCTGGGTGAAGGCAGCGGCCAGGGACGTGGCGTTGAGCAATTCCATGTGCCGTCACCCTGTCAGTTGATCTGCACCGAGCCACCCTTGATGCGGTTGACCCCACTGGAGCGGCTGGAGAGGTAGGCGCCCTGGATGATCACCTTGCCGGCGCGGGTCAGGGTGATGCTGGCCTTGCCGCAGCGCAGCACGATTTCCTTGTCGGCGCGCAACTCCAGGCGCTCGTCATCGAGCGCTACCTGCGCGGGCACGGCATCGGCAAGCAGCCGGCCGATCACCAGCGGCCGTGCGGGGTCGCCGTTCTCGAACATCAGCGCGACCTGGGCGCCGACATCGGCGGGGGCAAGGCTGGCCATGCTCCGTGCGCTCACGCCGCGGATATCGGCGCAGCCCGGATAACTCACCACGGGCTGGGCATCAGCCGGCAGGGCGAGCAGGGTGCCGATCATCACGCCGTCCAAACGCGCCTGGCTGGGCAGGCAATACTGAACCGTCATAGCTGGACTCCTGGCCGTCATCGAAACGGCCTGTTTAGTTCTGCAGAATCTTCTGTCCCTTGACCACCACGTTCTTGCTGGCCTTGACGTTGATCGCGCCAGAGCCGTCGATGGTGATGTTCTTGCCGCGAATGGTGATGGTGCCGTCCTTCTTCATGGTGATGCTGGCCGAACCGGTGGTCAGGGTGATGGAGTCGCCAGCGGTCAGCGAGAAATTCTTGCCGACACTCAGGCTGTCGTCCTTGCCGATGCTGCTGTCACGGCTCTGACCGACGCTGCGCGATTCGTTCTTGCCGATGCTGGTGCTCTGGTTGGAACCGATGTTGATGTCTTCGTTGCTGCCGACGCTTTCCGTACGGTTCTTGCCGATGGTGATGCTTTCGTTGTTGCCGACGTTCTCGGTGCGATTGCTGCCGATGGTGATGTCTTCGTTGCTGCCGACCTTCTCGGTGCGGTTGCTGCCGATGGTGATGGTCTCGTCGTTGCCGACGTTCTCGGTACGGTTGCTGCCGATGGTGATGTCTTCGTTGCTGCCGACCTTCTCGGTGCGGTTGACGCCGATGGTGATGGTTTCGTTGTTGCCGACCTTCTCGGTGCGATCCACACCGATGGTGATGGTCTCGTTGTTGTCCACCGTCTCGGTGCGGTCGTGCTTGACGTGCACCGTCTCGTCGTTGTCGATGGTCTTGGTGCGATCGTGGCCGACCCAGTGGGTCTCGTCGTTCTCGACTTCGATGTCCTGGTTCTTTTCCGCATGGATGAACAGCTGCTCTTCGCCTTTCTTGTCCTCCATGCGGATTTCGTTGAAGTTGGCCGGTGTGCCTTCCTTGCTCGAACGGCTCTTGACGCCGCTCTGGGTGGCGTTGGCGGGCAGGTCGTAGGGGACCGTCTGCTCGGCGTTGTAGACGCGCCCGGTGATGATCGGCCGATCCGGATCGCCTTCGAGGAAGCTGACGATCACTTCCTGGCCAATGCGCGGCAGCTGGATGGCGCCCCAGTTCTTGCCGGCCCAGGCCTGGGAAACGCGCATCCAGCAGGAGCTGTTCTCGTCCGACTGGTCGTGCCGATCCCAATAGAAGTGCACCTTGACCCGGCCATACTGGTCGGTCCAGATTTCTTCGCCGCTGGACCGACCACGATGGCGGTCTGCGGGCCACGGACGATGGGCATGGGCGTCAGGGGCAGGGGGCGGAAGGCCTGGCCGGCATCCATGCAGTCCAGTTCGCTGGTGAACTGCTCCACCTCGTCGCCCTGGCCGGTTTCGTAGGCCTCCTGGCGGATGCGGTAGCGTGCGCCAACCACCAGGTACTCGCGGTTCTGGTCATCGCGCTCGTAGCCGGTGAGCTTGAACAGGTGGCCGGAGCCCAACCCGCGTGCGCGGCCGCGCAATTGCACACGCTCGAACCGGGTCTGGATCGCTTCGATACGGGTGCGTGCGTAATGCTCGCCGTCCTTGCTCTGCACGTACTCGCCGGGATAGTCGAACAGCGGGTATTCGCCATTGCTGTGGCTGCGCGAAACGCTGGAGCGCACGTCCAGACTGGCGCTGGGGCGCTGGAAGTCGTAGTCGGTCAATGCCAATGACCCGGGCTGTACCTCGCGCGCCAGTTGCCAGTCGTAGAAGTGGTCGCGCTCGCGCATCTGCATGTCGGGCGGGTAGAAGGGCACCGACGCGTAGCCACTGACCGTGGAGTGGGCGCCGTAGGCGTCGGCCAGCACCAGCACGTGACGCGCCTTCTCGTGGCGGAAGTAGTAGTAGATGCCTTCCTGCTCCATCAGCCGGCTGACGAAGTCGAAGCTGGTCTCGCGGTACTGCACGCAGTATTCCCACTCGCGGTAGCTGCGGCTGAGGCTGTCCTCGAAGTCGGAGAAACCGAGGTCGCGAAACACCTGCTTGATGATGTCCGGCACCGTCTTGTTCTGGAAGATGCGGCAGTCCGAGGTACGGCTGAGCAGCCACAGCCAGGGGCGCAGGGTCACCTGGTAGCCGGCGAACTGGCCGATGCCGGCGCTCTGCCGGCAGGCGCAGACGATGCCGTGGAAATAGCGATCGCCACCGTCCGGCAACTCCAGCGACAGGCCCATGGGCTTGCCCAGCAACTGGTCGAACTTCACCGCGCCGTTTTCCGAGGCCAGCTCCAGCTGGTACTGGAACGGCCGGCCCAGTTCTTCGTTGCCGTCCAGGCTTTGCAGCAGCAGGACGTTGGCGGCCAACGGGCCGTTGACCTGTACCGCGCGTGTACTCTGCGTGATGGCCATGACAGCTTCCTCTGGCTCTCGCGCTTAGGCGCCGAATTCGTAGTGCAGGGCGTTGTCGCGCTGACTGATGCGCACCCCGGCCAGAGGCTTGCCTTCGAGCATGCGGGTGAGGAACTCACGACTCATGTCCGGCAGCAGGCTGTTGGTGAGGATGGCGTCGATCATCCGGCCACCGCTCTCGATCTCGGTGCAGCGCGAGACGATCAGGTCGATCACGCTGTCGTCGTACTCGAACGGCACCTTGTGCCCGTTTTCCACACGCTTCTTGATGCGATCGAGCTGCAGGCGCGTGATGGCCTTGAGCATGGTGTCGGAGAGCGGGTAGTAGGGGATGGTCACCAGACGGCCGAGCAGGGCCGGCGGGAACACCTTGAGCAGTGGCTCGCGCAGCGATTTGGCGATGGAGTCCGGATCGGGCATCAGCTCCGGGTCGCTGCACAGGCTGGCGATCATGTCGGTGCCGGCGTTGGTGGTGAGCAGGATGAGGGTGTTCTTGAAGTCGATCAGGCGGCCTTCGCCGTCCTCCATCACGCCCTTGTCGAAGACCTGAAAGAAGATCTCGTGCACGTCCGGGTGGGCCTTCTCCACCTCGTCCAGCAGCACCACGCTGTAGGGCTTGCGCCGTACCGCCTCGGTCAGCACACCGCCTTCGCCATAGCCGACGTAGCCGGGGGGCACCCTTGAGGGTCGAGACGGTGTGGGCTTCCTGGAACTCGCTCATGTTGATGGTGATGATGTTCTGCTCACCGCCGTACATGGCCTCGGCCAGTGCCAGCGCGGTTTCCGTCTTGCCCACGCCGGAGGTGCCGGCCAGGAGGAACACGCCGATGGGCTTGCTCGGGTTGTCCAGCCCGGCACGCGAGGTCTGGATGCGCTTGGCGATCATCGCCAGCGCATGATCCTGGCCGATGATGCGTTTCTTCAGGTGCTCGTCCAGGCGCAGCACGGTGTCGATCTCGTTGCGCGCCATGCGTCCGACCGGAATGCCGGTCCAGTCGGCGACCACCGAGGCCACGGCCTGGTAATCGACGGTCGGCAGGATCAGCGGGTCTTCACCCTGCAAGGCGCTCAGGCTGGCCTGCAACTCGCCGAGGCGTTCGCGCAGGGCGTCCAGTTCGCCTTGATCAAGCGCCGGGGTATCGGCGCCTGCCTCACGGCTGGTGCCGTCCACCGGTTCGGCAGCGGCGCGCAGGCTGGCGCGGGTGGCCAGCAACTCGTCCACCAGGGCCTTTTCCTCGGCCCAGCGTGCTTCCAGCTCACTCAGGCGGGCGCGCTCTTCATCCAGCGCGGCCTGGGTATCGGCCTGCCGCGTGCCGATGGCGACACCGATGGCCCGTTCGCGGCCGATGATGCCCAGCTCGGTCTCCAGCGCCTCGATGCGACGGCGGCTGTCGTCCACTTCGGCCGGCACTGCATGCAGGCTGATGGCGACGCGGGCGCAGGCGGTGTCCAGCAGGCTCACCGACTTGTCCGGCAACTGGCGCGCCGGAATGTAACGGTGCGACAGCTTCACCGCCGCCTCCAGCGCTTCGTCGAGAATCTGCACCTGGTGATGCTGCTCCATGGTCGAGGCCACGCCGCGCATCATCAGGATCGCCTTGTGTTCGGACGGCTCGTCCACCTGCACCACCTGAAAGCGCCGGGTCAGGGCCGGATCCTTCTCGATGTGCTTCTTGTATTCGGCCCAGGTGGTGGCGGCGACGGTGCGCAGGGTGCCGCGGGCCAGCGCCGGTTTGAGCAGGTTGGCCGCATCGCCGGTGCCGGCCGCGCCACCGGCGCCGACCAGGGTATGGGCTTCGTCGATGAACAGGATGATCGGCTTGGGCGAGCTCTGCACATCCTCGATCACCTGGCGCAGGCGCTGTTCGAATTCGCCCTTCATGCTTGCACCGGCCTGCAGCAGGCCCACGTCCAGGGCACGCAGTTCGACGTCCTTGAGGCTCGGCGGCACGTCGCCGGCGACGATGCGCAGAGCGAAGCCTTCGACCACGGCGGTCTTGCCGACGCCGGCCTCGCCGGTGAGGATCGGGTTGTTCTGCCGGCGGCGCATGAGGATGTCCACCAGTTGGCGGATTTCCTCGTCACGCCCGACGATGGGGTCGAGCTTGCCGCTGCGCGCCTGCTCGGTGAGGTCGACGGTAAAGCGCTTGAGCGCCTCCTGCTTGCCCATGGCGCTTGGTGCCATGGCGCCGCTGGCTTCCCCCGGCGCGCTGGCTGCATTGAAACCGTCGCTGGCACCGAGACCGTTTTCCGGCGAGTTGCCGACGTACTCGTCGAAGCGCTCGATCAGGCTCTCCACCCTGATCTTGTCGAACTCGCGGGAGATCGACGACAGGCCGTGGCGCAGGCTGGGCGTCTTGAGGATGCCGACGATCAGGTAGGCGGTGCGCACCTGGCTTTCGCCGAACATCAGGCTGCCGTAGACCCAGCCGCGCTCGACGGCTTCCTCGACCTGCGAGGACAGGTCGGTGATCGAGGTGGAACCACGCGGCAGGCGATCCAGCGCCTCGGTGATGTCCTTGGCCAGTCGCGCCGGGTCGATGTTGAACTGGCGCACCAGCTGATGCAGGTCGGAGTCCTGCAATTGCAGGATCTGGTGCAGCCAGTGCACCAGCTCGACATAGGGGTTGCCGCGCAACTTGCAGAACACCGTGGCGGCTTCGATGGCCCTGTAGGCCAGGCTGTTCAACTTGCCGAACAATGCGGCGCGGCTGATCTCACTCATGTTTGCAGCTCCTTGATTCCGGGGGTGTGCCGGCTGGCGTAATCACGTGCCAGCAGCAGGTCGTCAGGGTCTTGTAGCGGGGTGCCGAGCCAGGTGTTGAAGCCCAGTTGGGTATGCCCGTCGAGGTCGATGCGCGGGGTCTCCTGGCAATGCAGTACCAGGTTGACCTCCCAATCCAGTTCGTCACCCTGGTGTTCGGCGACCCAGGCCGCCAGCTCGGTGAAATTCTCCTGACCGGGCAGCAGGCGTTGGTACTGATCCAGGCTCAACGGCCCGAGGCGGATGCGGAACTTGTGCTGGCGATCCCAGACATGGGTGCCCAGGCACAGGTCGCTCCCCAGGGTGCTGGCCGCCGCGCCCAGCTGGCTGTAGTGCGGCAGTTGCAGCCATTGGCCAACGTATTCCTCGATGCTCACCGGCACCTCGAAATAGTGTTCGAGGATGCTGCGCAGGCCATCGGGGTAACGCGTCTGCGCCGCCAGGTGGCCGCTGTAGTGCAGGCTCGCAGAATCCGCCAGCGGGCCCTGGCCGAGCAGGCTGCTCATGCCGCGCCCGGACAGCGCGGCCAGGCGCATCGACCAGTAGTCGTCATCCGGACGGTCGTGGCTGACCGTGGGACGGGCCTCTGCCCAGGCCCGGTAGAACAGAGTCAGCAGGCGATGGTGGAAGACATCGAGAAAGCGCTTGAAGGTCGCATCGCCGGCATTGCGCTGACGCTCCCGGGCATATTCGGTCAGGTGCAGTGGCAGCGGCCCGTTGGGGCCGGTCAGGCCGAAGAAGAACTGTTCGATACGCGGTACCTGGCCGGGCTGCACGGCGGCCAGCGTCGAAGGTGCGAAGCCGCATTCGGGTTGCTGGCCGAGCCGCAGCGGGTCATCGGCCAGGCGCACCGAATGACCGATGCGCGGCTGCCCGGGCGCCTCGCACTCGATACGCCGCAGGGCCTGGAAGAAGTCGTAACTCCAGGGCGAGTCGGCCATGTCAGTGGCGCTGCCTAGATGTTCGGGCGGCGACCCGGCTGTGCCTGCCATCGCATGACTTCTCCACGTTCGGTGGTGCGCAGCACCGTTTCGGTAAAACTGTTGATCGACACGTAACGGGCCAGGAAGCGCTCGAACACGGCCCCCAGCAGGTACACGCCGGTACCGCGAAAGGCGTTCTCGTCGAATTCCAGGCTGATCTCCAGGCCCCGGCCAAACACGATCGGCCCCGGCATCGGCAGACGCCGGGTACAGGGTGTACTGCGCACGTCGCGCAGGCCCTCGATCTGCAGTTGCAGGGCCGAGTCGGTGGGGTCGCCGTACAGGCGCAGCAGCTCACGCAGCGCGGCAGCGCCCTGGCCGCGCTCGCTGAGCGACAGGTAGTTGAGCGAAAGCTGGCTGATCAGGCGCCAGGCACTGGCATCGTGCGCGCGGCTGGCGCGTGGGCGGCTGGGACCGGCGAGGCAACGCACGGCCTGTACCGGTGCGCTGTCTTCGAGGGTGAAGTCGCTCTTGCCGGTGCCCACCGGCATCAGCAGTGGCAGGTCGCGGTTGGTGCATAGCGCGCCGATGCCGAGTTGACGCAGGTCGTGGCGGTAGGGGGCCTGGTTGACGTCCACCAGCGAGACGAAGGTCTCGCTGCCCACATAGGTCGAGCGCGGCCCGCGTCGCCGTGCCTGGCTGGACAGCCGACGCGGCTCGCGGCGCACCACGTAATAGGCCTGTTCGCGGCCGTAACGCGCCGGGTCGCGGATGGCGTAGAACGGCTGGAACGGCTGCTCCGGTCGCTGCCATGGCCGCTGACCTGGGTCAGCGAATGGATCTCGAAGTCCAGCGGTCGTGTGCGGTCGGCGATTACCTGGTACTCGTGCACCCGGTCACTGAGGTGGATACGGTCGGCGCGACGTGGGAACAGGTTGATTGCCGGGGTGCAGAAGGGCACGAACTGCGCTGCCGAAACCGAACCTTCCAGGCTGTTGTCGAGACGGTTGAACAGCACCACCAACTCCAGCTCCTGGGCATTGCAGCGCGCTACGCCACGCAGCAGGCCGCTGAACTCGACGAACAGGAAGCGGTTGGGCAGGGCGAAGTATTCCTGCAGCAGGCGATAGCCCTGGAAGGCGCGAGGTACCACCGGCAACACCGCATCCTCGTCATCGAAGCCGCGTGGCTGGATGCAGCTCAGCGGCAGGCGCTCGACCCACTCGCCGTCGGTGCTTTTGATGAACAGGGCGCAGGCATTGCCCAGCAACTGCTCGTAGAGGCGAAAGGGCTGTTCGTCGGCGCCCGAGAGAAACAGCGGCAGGCGATCCAGCGCCAGGGCATTGAAGGGCATGCCGGCACCGCATTTCAGGCGAATGCGCAGGCCGGCCTTGGCCCTGGGTTCGGCAGCCGCCAGGCGGCCCAGCGCCGTGGCCGGGTTGCCGAAGTACTCGGCGCGGCTGACTTCCAGCGGCCACAGGGTGACGTCATGGCTGGTGCGGTATTCGCAGGCGGTCTGCTCGTCCTGGCCCAACTGGCCGCGCAGGGCCGCGCCACGCTCGATGCGAAAACCGCCGGCCAGCGAACCTTCATCGGGATCGGCGCACAACTGCACCACGGTCACCGATGGCGTCGGTGCCAGATAGTGCGGGTAGGCGATCTCCAGCAGGTTATGGGTGAAGGTGGGGTATTCGGCATCCAGCTTCAGGTGCACGCGCGCGGTGAGATAGGCGAAACCTTCCAGCAGGCGTTCCACGTAGGGATCGGCGCAGTCGATGCCGGACAGGGTCAGGCGACTGGCGATCTTGGGAAACTCGGCGGCGAATTCCGCGGCGCTTTCGCGGATGTGTTGCAGCTCCTGGTTGTAGTAATCGAGCAGGCGCGGGTTCATGCGCGCCTCCTGCCATCGACGGAGGCGACCTTGATGTGACCGGTTTCCAGATCGAGGTCGGTCGACAGCAGCAGTCGCAGGGGCACCGGCTCGGCCCACAGATCCGCTTCGATCTCGAAGCTCAGGGCGTTGTGGTTCATCTCGTCACTTTCCAGGCGCGCGCGGACTTTCAGCGAGCCCTTGAGCAACCGGGGCTCGTAGGTTTCGATGATTTCCGCCAACAGCCCTTCGACCAGTTGCACGTCGATGCTCGAAGCGGTGTGCCCGGACAGCGCCGGCAGGCCGAAGTTGATCACCGAGCGGCCGGCCGGTATCTGTGCGGCCGTTTCCGTATCGAACAGGGCCGTGGTGTTGAGCAGCCAGGCCAGATCGCGCAGCACCGAGGCCTTTAGCTGACTCTGATTCATCACCCGGCGCTCGGCGCTTTCCTTCGGGTTGTTGGGATCATCGTCGGTGAGACGATCGAGCAGCGACGGTTGCAGGCGCTCCTGCAGGGTCAGCTCGGCCATGTTCAGGCGTCTCCGCTGGCAAAGGTCAGCGTGCGCAGTTCGAACAGTGCGGTATCGCCCTGGTCGGTGGCCAGCAGGCGCTGGCCGATGGGCAGGCCGCTGTCGAGCCAGTCGACGCGGCGGGCCAGGCGCGCCGCGTCGTCACCTTGGGTGACGGTATCGGGATAACGGCTGGGTATCAGCGCCACGGTGGTGCCGCCGTTGCGCAGGGTCAGTTCGGCCGGCATCCACACCAGGTCGCGCAGGTCGCTGGGGGGCTCGCACGACAGGCTGGCGATGTTTTCCATCGGCAGCCAGACATAACGGCCGTTGACGATCAGTTCGAGCACCGGCCCCAGGCGCGGGTCGGCGTCGGCGCACCAGGCGAAGGCTTCGCCGTTGAGCTCACCGGCCACGGCGGGCGCCGCTTCGAACGCCTGATCACGCAGGCGCTGTGCGGCCTCGGCGTGGCCCTCGGCATCGAGTTGCAGGGCCTGGATCAGCGGCCCCAGCCAGGGCGCCGGTTCGCCCAGCAACACGGGCGTCAGGCGGCCGGCGAAGACTTCGCTGCGCAATGCCTCGCTTTCCAGCGCCGAGCGATAGGTCTGCACCATGGCCAGAGTGGATGCGTCCAGTTCACCGGCCACCTTCAGCTGATTCTGCGCACGGCCCCACTGGCCGAGCACGGCGAGCAACTGAAACAGGAAGACACGCAGCGCGGCGTTGGAGGGCTGGGCACGGATCTGATCCTGCAGGGCGCTCAGGGCCTCGTCGAGCTTGCCGGCGCGTACCAGTTCTTCGGCATTCATCACTGCGTCCTTGGGTCAGTGGGCGTACAGCGCTGCCGCTGTACACGAAAAACCGGGACTTCGAGGCCGTAACACCGCCTCGAAGCCGTGATACCCGGAAATCCGGGCGAAGTGCCTCAGACCTTGACGTTCTCGCGGATATTCCAGCCGTACTTGACCGGGCCTCCATCCTTGGCGCCATCGGCTTTCTGCGGCTGATAGTCGACCAGTACCTGGGCGAAATTGAGCGAGACGTTCTCGGTCAGACGATCCTCGCCACCGCTGCCGCCGGTGCTGACCGAGGACACCAGGACTTCCTTGAGCGTGATGATCAGGTACTCGATGGGCGATTCGCCGCCGGCCTTTCGCACCGTCAGCTTCGCTTCGGGGAAGTGCTTGCCGTTGGAGCACGCCATCATCAGATTGGGCGAGGACTTGTCGATCCACTTGGTGATCGAGATGTCCTGGATGCTCACTTTGCCGGCACCGCCGCCACCGCCCTGATGCATGTTGCCGCTCTGCGACATGCCCCAGCTCCATGCCAGTACGTCGATTTCCTTTCCATGGCTCTTGTCGGCGGATTCGCCTTCCAGATCGCCGATCTTGATGAACATATCAACAGCCATCATGCCTCCTTGGTGGCTCGCGCCACACTATGTGGAAGGGTGTCCACCCGTGCGGGCGGGCACCTGTGTTAAGTGACTCAGGCGCCCTTGGCAGAGGGCAGTTTCGATACCAGGCGCAACGACACGGTCAGTCCTTCGAGCTGGTAGTGCGGACGCAGGAAGAACTTCGAGCTGTAGTAGCCGGGGTTGCCCTCGATCTCCTCGACCACCACCTCGGCGGCTGCCAGCGGGTGCTGCGCCTTGGTGGTTTCGGTGGAGTGGGCGGGATCGCCATCGACGTAGTTGAGGATCCAGTCCTGCAGCCAGCGCTGCATGTCGTCCTTCTCCTTGAACGAGCCGATCTTGTCGCGAACGATGCACTTGAGGTAATGCGCGAAGCGGCAGGTGGCGAACAGGTAGGGCAGACGCGCGGCAAGGTTGGCGTTGGCCGTGGCGTCCGGGTCGTCGTACTCGGCCGGCTTCTGCAGCGACTGGGCGCCGATGAAGGCGGCCAGGTCGGTATTCTTCTTGTGCAGCAGGGGCATGAAACCGTTCTTCGCCAACTCGGCCTCGCGGCGGTCGGAAATGGCGATCTCGGTCGGGCACTTCATGTCCACGCCGCCGTCGTCGGTGGGGAAGGTGTGCGCCGGCAGACCCTGCACCTCGCCACCGGACTCCACGCCACGAATGCGCGAGCACCAGCCGTAGAGCTTGAACGAACGGTTGATGTTGACTGCCATGGCGTAGGCCGAGTTGGCCCAGGTGTACTTGTTGCTGTCGGCGCTGCTGGTGTCTTCCTCGAAAGCGAAGGCATCCACCGGGTCGGTCTTCGCGCCGTAGGGCAGGCGGGCCAGGAAGCGCGGCATGGTCAGGCCGATGTAGCGCGCATCTTCGGACTCGCGCAGCGAGCGCCAGGCCGCGTATTCCGGGGTGGTGAATATCTTGGTCAGGTCGCGCGGGTTGGACAGCTCCTGCCACGAGCCCATGCCCATGACGGTGGGCGAGGCCGCCGAAATGAAGGGCGCGTGCATCGCCGCGCAGACCTTGGACAGCTCGGTGAGCAGCTCGACGTCCGGTGGCGACTGGTCGAAGTAGTAGTCACCCACCAGGCAGCCATAAGGCTCGCCACCGAACTGGCCGTATTCCTCTTCGTACATCTTCTTGAAGATCGGGCTCTGATCCCAGGCGGTACCCTTGAACTTCTTCAGGGTCTTGTGCAGTTCGCCCTTGGAGATGTTCATCACGCGGATCTTCAGCTGCTCGTCGGTCTCGGTGTTGTTGACCAGGTAGCTGAGGCCGCGCCAGGCGCTTTCCAGTTGCTGGAAATCCGGGTGGTGCATGATCAGGTTGATCTGCTCGGTGAGCTTGGCGTCGATGGCGGCGATGATCGACTCGATGGACTTGATCGCATCGTTGGAGATCAGGTTGGTCTTTTCCAGCGCGTGCTCGGCCAGGGTGCGCACGGCGGTTTCCACCGCTTCACGCGCACGCTCGGTCTTGGGTTTGAATTCCTGCAGGAGCAGGGCGGCGAAATCTCCGCCTTCTGCGGTGGCAGTCCCGGCTTGGGCCTGCTGTTCGGTCATCGTCTCGGCCATGGTCTGCGTCCTCTATCAGCTCTGCGGCTCGGAATCGGTCGGTTTCGGTGCACTGGCCAGGGCCTGCAGCAGGGCCGGATCCTTGATCGCCTTCATGATCATTTCCTCGGCACCGGTCTTGCCGTCCATGTAGGTCAGGAGGTTGGCCAACTGGGTGCGGGCTTCGAGCAACTGATTGAGGGCGTCGACCTTGCGTGCCACGGCGGCAGGACTGAAGTCGTCCATGCTCTCGAAGGTGATGTCGAGGCTGAGATTGCCCTCGCCGGTGAGGGTGTTGGGCACGGCGAAGGCCACACGCGGTTTCATCGCCTTGAGCCGGGAGTCGAAGTTGTCCACGTCGATTTCCAGGAACTTGCGATCGGCCACGGCTGGCAGCGGCTCGGCCGGCTTGCCCGCCAGGTCGGCCATCACGCCCATGACGAAGGGCAGCTGGACTTTCTTTTCCGCGCCATAGAGTTCCACGTCGTACTCGATCTGCACCCGGGGAGCCCGGTTGCGAGCGATGAATTTCTGGCTGCTGGGGTTGGCCATCTCGTTCCTCCTGCGCTGCGTTTGCGGCTGTAGTGCTGTAAATGGAAAAAATGCTCGGCGGGGTTATTCGCCTTCCGGTCCCCTGAAGCGCTCGAACTGGGAGAAACCGTCGGGAATCAGGTTGCGCACGATGGTGGCGAAGTCGGCGTTGACCAGCGTCTTGGCACGGCTCAGCAGCACCGGTACAGGGCTGGAGGGCTCGTGCCTGGCGTAGTAGGCGAGAATCCGGTCCAGGGCCTTGAGCACATCGTCGCGCTGATTGATCTCGCCGCTGACGCGCGGTGCGGCAGCGGAGGAGGAGGGCGCAGGGCTCTCATCGGCTGGCGCAGCATCGCCAGAGGCCGGGCTGGCCGCATCGGGAGCATGTTCGTTGACGATCTGCACGGCATGGCGCAGCAACTGCTTGATTGCCCCCAGATCGGCGCCGCGATCCGAGCCGACACGCTCGTTGACCTCACGCTCGATGCCCTGCAACGCAGCCTGCGCGGCTGTGACGGCGGTGCGACAGGCCTCGACCTGTTCGGCATCGCTGTCGCGGAAGGCGGCCGCGACCTGGTCGGCACCGAGGGTCTCGCTGGTGAAGCGTTGCAGGCCGCTGGCGTTGAGCGCGGCACGCAGGGTGATGGTGCCGAAGGCGCGCGAACGGATCAGTGGCATGTCCCACAGCAGGCGCACCACCGGTTCGGCGCTGATGCCGGCCAGGGCATTGATGCGAAAGGTCGGGTCGTTGTCGTCCTCGGCATCGAGCACGGGGTAGAGGCTGTCCCAGAACTGCTGGAGCAGTGCCTGGATCAGTTGCAGCGCCTGGGACAGGCCGCCGACGCCGTCCAGCGCGATGCTGCTTTGCAGGTGGTAGTTGGCGATGCGCAGATCCTTGCTGCGGGCGAACAGCTCGACGCTGCGCTCGCGCACCTGGCGCCAGTCCGGCGGTTCTGCAGGCAGCACCGAATCGCCCATCTGCCGCTCGGGTTGGCCTTGGGCGGTGCGCTCCAGTTCGAGAAAGGCTGCGTCGTATTCAAGGTCTTCCCCGCTCGGGGAGTCGGGCGATACAGCGGTCAGTAGCTGTTGTACGTCCACCACAATGGGTGATCTCCATATCAGACCTGCAGAAGCAGGTAATGCCATCAAGCCGAACGGTGGACTACATCCGC
Source organism: Ectopseudomonas oleovorans (assembly GCA_045291465.1). Taxonomy (GTDB): domain Bacteria; phylum Pseudomonadota; class Gammaproteobacteria; order Pseudomonadales; family Pseudomonadaceae; genus Aquipseudomonas; species Aquipseudomonas oleovorans_B. The sequence goes on from CP152345.1 coordinate 3,201,230, forward strand.
ATCCTGCGGATTGCGTTCGAAACAACGAAATGAAAAACGGCTTCGCGAGCAGTTGTTACAGCAAGTCTCGGCAGTGTTTTGTGGTTGTCAAGAAATTGGCCATCTGTAACGACGAAGTGTCAGGCGGAAGAAGATATGCGAGTTGGAAAATTTTGTTTAGCTTCTTTCGCTATATAAATAATCGCAAAAAAGCATATTAAAAGTGTTACCTGTGAACAACACTCTTGAACTTTGCCCGGCCTATACTCTGCTCTCTCAGGAACCGGCCCGAAGTTTGAGAAGCGATGATCTGCAAGGAGTCTGAATGCCGCTGCGTCTGACCATCACCAGTTATCACAAGCTGACTCCCGGACAGCGCGCAGAAGTGGAAATCGATCAGGGAGAGCTCAAGATCGGGCGTAATCAGGACAATGACTGGGTATTGCCCGACCCCGAAAGACTGGTTTCAGGACAGCATTGTGTGATCCAGTTCCGAAGTGGCACTTATTATCTGACCGACACCAGTACCAATGGCGTACAACTGGTCAACGCCGGTATTCGCCTGCATCGCGGCAATAGCGAACCGCTGCATGACGGCGAACTCATCCGGCTGGGCGAGTACGACATTCTCGTGCACATCAGTGGCGCCAATATTTCGACAGATTTCCCGGCGATGAACGCAAGTGATCCGTTCACGGGGTTCGATGCCTTGATGAGTCGTCAGGCAGCGGGCTCGCTGAACATGCCGCAAACGGCGCCCGCGATGCCGGCGCATGTGTCGGCATCGCCTGCGCAGATCCAGCCAGGCGGTTCACCGCTGGACACCAAGCCCGACCTGTTCGACTTTCTCGCGACCCCGGCGGTACCGCCGCCCACCTTGCCCGATCACGTGCCGGCCGAGCGCCATGATTTCCGCCCGCCGCAGCCGCAACAGATCGCGCCGGCCAGCGATACGCCCGCCGTGGCTCATGCGATTCCGGCCGACTGGGATCCATTCGCCGAACTCGGCATCGCGGCGGCGACTCCCCAGGCGCAACCACCAGCCGCGCAGCCGGTACCGATACCCGAGCCAACCGTTTCGGCAATGCCGCAGGCACAGAGCCAGCCCGTCGCCGAGCCACCCAGGCCGGTTCCGGCAGCCCCCCGCCTGTGGCTCCGGCGACCGTCGCCAGCTCACCTGCTGCACCGGCCAACGCCGATGCGCTGGAGGCCTTCCTGCGTGGCGCCGGGGTCGAGCAACTGCGTATCGACCGCGGTGAGGCCCTGGCGCAGATGGAGGCCATTGGCCGCAGCTACCGGCAGATGGTCGAGGGCCTGGTCGATGTGTTGCGCGCCAGAGCCAGTCTCAAGGGCGAGTTCCGCATGGCGCAGACCATGATCCAGCCGGTGGAGAACAACCCCCTCAAGTTCGCGCCCAACGTCGAGGAAGCGCTGTTGCTGTTGCTGCGTTCGGGCAATCAGGCCTTCATGCCGGCGGATCAGGCCATCGGGGAAAGTTTCGATGATCTCCGGGCCCATCAGCTCGCTGTCATGGCGGGTGTTCAGGCGGCAATAAAACACCTGCTCAAGCGTTTCGAACCGGCAACCCTGGAAGCGCGTCTGGACAAACCATCCGGTATCGGCGGCTTGCTCTCGGGCAGTCGCCAATCGAAATACTGGGAGTTGTTCACGCAGACTTACGCGAGCATCTCGCGCGAGGCAGAGGACGACTTCCAGGATTTGTTCGGACGGGAATTCAGCCGTGCCTATGAAGAGCACAGTGCGAAGTTGCGCAGGAATTAATAGCCAATAGATATTGATTCGACACTCGTTAATTTCGAATAGAAATAACCATAAATGTCAGAGGGCGTTTACAAAGCAGCGAGCGAAGGTCAGGCAAGGCGAAATCAGTCGAAAAAGCGCGGTGTACAAGCTGTACATGAGCATTTTGAGGCTGATTTCAACGCAGCGTGACCGAGCACAGCAATTTGTACATACCCTCCTGGAGGATGCAGAAGATGCCAAGGATCGTGTGGGGAGTGATGGCTTTGTTATTGACCGCTTGTGCGTCGGAACCGCCCGCGCCGGAACCGACCGTCGTACGCCTGCAATTTCAGGCCACCGCCGATCTCAATCCTTCCGGCAGTGGGCAGCCGGCGCCGGTGCGTGTACGTCTGTACGAACTCAAGAGTGGTGCGACCTTCAGTCGGGCCGACTATTTCTCGCTGGTCGAGGCGGCCAACGCCACGCTCGGCGGCGACCTGGTGGAGCAGGACGAACTGCTGATCCAGCCGGGCGAGCAACTGATCCTCGACCGCACGCTGGATGACCAGAGCCGTCTGCTGGGCTTCGTCGTCGCCTTCCGCGACCTCGACGACTCGGTGTGGCGACAGCTGGTGAACATTCCGTCGCACAAGACCAGCGTGCTCAACGTCAGCCTCAGTGCCCGGGCCGTCAGCGCCGTGCCTGTGGCGCCGGCCAAGTAAGCCACTCGGGAGACTCGCACATGTCCTGGAATAACCGAGTGGTGTGGTCCGAGGGAATGTTCCTGCGGCCACAGCACCTGCAACAGCATGACCGCTACCTGGAAACCCTGGTCGACAGCCGCTGCCGACCGATGTTCGCCGGGGGCTGGGGGTTCTCCGAGCTGCAACTGGACAGCGCCTTGCTGACCCAGGGCAAGCTGGCGATCCTCAAGGCTCGCGGCGTGCTGCCCGACGGCACACCGTTCGACATCCCCGGTGACGATCTGGCGCCGACGCCGCTGGTGGTCGACCCGCAGATGCGCGACCAGCTCATCTACCTCGGTCTGCCGCTGAAACGGGCCGGCACCCGCGACACGGTGGAAGAGGGCGAGGCGCTCGGTGGCGCCCGCTATGTCAGCCAGGTTCGCGAGGTGCGCGATGACAACGCGCCATTCGAAAGCCGTGCGCCGCTGGCCATCGGTGGCAAGGCCCTGCGCCTGCTCACCGAGCGCGACGGCCTTGGCGAATATGCCTGTATCGGTGTGGTTCGGGTGGTGGAGAAGCGTGCCGACAATGCGCTGTTGCTCGACGAAGGCTACATTCCACCGTTGCTGGACGTTGCCGCATCGCCGCCATTGAGCGCCTTTCGCAGTGAACTTCAGGGTCTGCTGCACCAGCGTGGCGAAGCGCTGGCAGGCCGTGTGGTGGCTTCCGGTGCCGGTGGCGCTTCGGAGATCGCCGACTTTCTTCTGCTGCAACTGGTCAATCGCGCCGAACCGCTGATCAGCCATCTGGCGCGCCTCAGCCCGCTGCACCCGGAGAGCCTGTATCGCGAGGTGGTCGCACTGGCCGGTGAATTCGCCACCTTTTCCAGTTCCGGTCGTCGCCCCGGTGAATATCCGGCCTATGAACACGACGACCTGGCCGCCAGCTTCGCGCCGGTGATCCGCGAGCTGCGTCAGGCGCTGTCGATGGTCATCGACAGCCGCGCCACGCCGATTCCCATCGTCGAGAAGGCCTACGGCGTGCACGTCGCCATGCTCGCCGACAAGAACCTGCTGCAAGGCGCGAGCTTCGTGCTGGTGGTGCGCGCCGACGTTCCGGCGGAAAACCTGCGCAGCCTCTTTCCGCAACAGGCCAAGGTCGGCTCGGTCGAGCACATCCGCGACCTGGTCAACCTGCAGTTGCCCGGCATCGCGCTGCTGCCGATGCCCGTGGCACCCCGGCAGATTCCCTATCACGCCGGTTCCAGCTATTTCGAGCTGGATCGTGGCAGCGACCATTGGAAGCAGTTGGCCAACTCGGGAGGCTTCGCCTTCCATATCGCTGGCCAGTTCCCCGGTTTGAACCTGGCCTTCTGGGCCATCCGAGGATAGTTATCCATGCATCCAATCGATGATCCGTTCGGTGGTCCGCCCAGCGGTGGTGGCGGTGGTGGTTCAGGCAATGGCAACGATCGCACCATGATCATGCCGCGTCCGGGTGGCCGGGCGCCTGAGCCCCCCGCGGGACAACAGCGACCGGCACCGGCGGCAGGGCCTGCACCGGCCATGCCGGGCGCGCCATTGCCCAGCAGCCTGGCTCAGGGCCTCAATCCCCTGGAGCGGGCGGCTGCGCCCTGCTGGCGCTGCTCACCCGTCTGCGCAACACCATCTCGCACCCCATGCCGGCCAGCCTGCGTGCGCAATTGCTGGCCTACCTGCGCCAGTTCGAGGAACAGGCCAAGGGCGCCGGCGTACCCGCCGACGAAGTGATGCTCAGCCGTTACGTGCTCTGCACCGCGCTGGACGAGGCGGTGCTCAGTACCCCCTGGGGCAGTGGCAGCGACTGGGGCAAGCAGAGCCTGCTGATTACCCTGCACAACGAGGCCTGGGGCGGCGAGAAGGTCTTCCAGTTGCTCGAGCACTGCCTGCAGAACGCGCGGCAGAAGCTCAACATCCTCGAACTGCTGTACCTGTGCCTGTGCCTGGGGTTCGAAGGTCGCTACCGGGTGATGAACGACGGTCGCAGCCAGCTCGAAGCCCTGCGCGAGCGCACGGCCGCCACCATCCGCAGCGTGCGCGGCGAGTTCGAGCGGGGCCTGTCGCCACGCTGGCGCGGTGTCACGGCTGCGCGTGACCGGCTCTCGCAGTTCGTGCCGCCCTGGGTGGGCGCGGCGGTGTGCCTGGCGCTGCTGTTGCTGTTGCTGTTCGGCCTGCGCCTCAAGCTGGCCAGCGATGCCGAGCCGGTGTTCCGCAACATCCATGCCCTGGGCGAGATACCCGTGCAGACCATCGACCGGCCGCCGGTGCAGCCCAAACTGATCGAACGCCCACGCCTGGCGCGTTTCCTCGAGGAGGACATCCGCGCCCAGCGTGTCGCCGTGGAAGATGCCGTGGATCGTTCGGTGGTGACCATCCGTGGCGACGAACTGTTCGCCTCCGGCAGTGCGAGCATCTCCGACAACCTGCAACCACTGCTGCTGCGCATCGCCGAGGCGATCCGCCAGGTCAAGGGCAACGTGCTGGTCACCGGTCACAGCGATGACCGGCCTATCGCCACCTTGCGTTATCCCTCCAACTGGAAGCTGTCGCAGGATCGTGCGCAGCAGGTCATGGACGTCCTGGCCGCGCGCAGCGGTCAGCCGGAACGCTTCACCGCCGAAGGGCGCAGCGACACCGAACCGGTGGCCTCGAACGAGACCGCCGCCGGCCGTGCGCGCAACCGTCGGGTGGAGATCACCGTATTCGCGGAGGGCAGCCTGTGAAGGCCTTCTTGAACTTCTGTGTACGCTGGCTGGTGCCGATTCTCGGCCTGCTGGCCCTGAGTCTGGTGATCTGGTTCATCGGCCCGCTGATCGCCATCGGCGAATACGAGCCGCTGGCTTCGGCAACGGTTCGCTGGATTCTGATCGCGCTGCTGTTCCTGACCTGGATCGGTTTTCGCGTCCTGCGCCTGATCCAGGCGCGGCGCAACGCGGCCAAGGTCATGCAGGGGCTGGTCGCCGTGGCGCCAGATGCGGCCAGTGTCGCCACTGCCGAAGAACTCGCCACGCTCAAACAGCGCATGGACGAAGCCCTGCAACTGCTGAAGAAGGCCCGACTCGGCGGCCAGGAGCGGCGCAACCTCTACGAACTGCCCTGGTACGTGATCATCGGCCCGCCCGGTTCGGGCAAGACCACCGCACTGGTCAATTCCGGACTCAACTTTCCACTGGCCGAGCACATGGGCGGCGGTGCCATTCGCGGCGTGGGCGGCACGCGCAACTGCGATTGGTGGTTCACCGACGAAGCGGTGCTGCTCGACACCGCCGGGCGCTACACCACCCAGGACAGTCATGCCGAAGTGGACAAGGCCGCCTGGCTGGGCTTTCTCGATCTGCTCAAGAACCAGCGCAAGCGTCGTCCCATCGACGGTGCGTTCATCGCCATCAGCCTGTCCGACCTGCTGCTGGGCAGCGAGGCCGAACGCGCCGCGCATGCCCGCTCGATCCGTGCGCGGGTGCAGGAGCTGTACGCTCAGCTCGGCGTGCGCTTCCCGATCTACGTGATGCTGACCAAGTTCGACCTGGTACCCGGCTTCATGGAGTTCTTCGACAACCTCGGCAAGGAGGAGCGCGCCCAGGTCTGGGGCACGACCTTCGCCCTGGACGACGGCAAGAGCGGAGATGGGCCGCTGGTGGCCTTCAAGCAGGAGTTCGCCGCGCTCGAAGAACGTCTGACCCAGCGTCTGGTGGAGCGCCTGCAACAGGAGCGCGACCCCAACCGGCGCGACCTCATCTACAGCTTCCCGCAGCAGTTCGCGGCACTGCGCGACAACCTCGCCAGCTTCCTCGATGGCGTGTTCAAGCCCAATCCCTATGAAGAACGGGTGCTGCTGCGGGGCGTGTATTTCACCAGTGGTACTCAGGAAGGCAGCCCCATCGACCGCCTGATCGGCTCGATGGCGCAGAGCATGAACCTGGATCGCCAGCACCTGGCGCGCCAGAGCGGTACCGGGCGCAGCTACTTCATCGAGCATCTGTTCCGCGAGGTGGCGTTCGGCGAGCGTGGCCTGGTCGGCGCCAATCCCAAGGTGGAGCGGCGGCGCAAGTGGATCACCCGAGGGGCACTGGCGGCATCGCTACTGGTCTTCGTCGCGGTGGCGGCGGTGTGGCTGATCAGCTACAACGCCAACCAGGCCTACATCGCCGAGGTCGATGCCCGCGTGGCCCCACTCAAGGGCGAGCTGGAGGCGCTCAGCCCGGCGCAGCGCGACGTGCTGGCGGTGCTGCCCTTGCTCAACTCGGTGCGCCACGTGGCGGACAACCCGCCGTCCTGGGCCGCCGGTTTCGGCCTGTATCAGGGCGACATGCTCGGCGCCGAGGCCGGCAGCGTCTATCGCAAGCTGCTGATCGCGGTGATGGCGCCGCGCCTGCTGACGCGCATCGAAGAACAACTGCGCAGCGGCGGCAACTCCGACTTCCTCTATGAAGGGCTCAAGGCTTACCTGATGCTGGCCAGCGCCGACCAGTACGACCCGGACTTCATCAAGGCCTGGATCAACCTGGACTGGGATCAGAGCCTGCCACGCGACCTGGCACCGGAGCAGCGCCTGGCCCTGGGCGAGCATCTGGATGCCCTGTTCGCACGCAAACCACCACCTGCACGGCTGGACGAGCACCTGATCGAAGACCTGCGCCGCCAGTTGCAGCAGATGTCCGTGGCGCAGCGGGTGTACAACCGGGTCAAACGCCAGAAGCTGCCCGACGGCCTGCCGGACTTTCGCCTCAGCGAAGCGGCGGGGCGCGACGCCGCGCTGGTGTTCACCCGCAAGAGCGGCAAGCCGCTCAACGATCCGTTGAGCGGCTTCTATACCTACCGTGGCTACCGCCAGGTGTTCATGGTCGCCAGCCTCAGCCAGTCCGGTGCCCTGGCCGAAGAGCAGTGGGTACTGGGTCGGGCGCTGAGCGACAGCCAGGATGCCGCCAGTCTCGCTCTGGACGTGCGCAAGCTGTACTTCCAGGACTTCCTCAACCAGTGGGAAACGCTGCTCGGCGACATCGACTTCGTCGCCATCACCAGCGTGTCCCAGGCGCCGCCGACGTGCTGCGCGTGCTGTCCGGGCCCAATTCGCCGCTCAAGCAGTTGCTCGAGGCGGTGGCGCGGGAAACCGACCTGCAGCAGGAAGATCGCCTGATCGCCGACAAACTCAAGGCTGCCGACGGCACGGTGGACAAGCTCAAGCAGCAGCTCGGCTCGCTGGTCGGGCAGAGCGCGCAGAACCAGCCCCAGGCGGCGCCGCAGGTCGACCCGATCACTGCACGCTTCAACGAACTGAACAGCCTGGTGCGCAAGCCCGAAGGTGCGGGCAGCGCGCCCATCGATGACCTGCTGGCTCAGTTCAACGAGCTTTACGTGCAGCTCAGCGCCATGAGCGGCGCCAGTGGCGACGCGCTGCTCGGCGAGGCGAAGAATCAGGCCGTGGCCTCGGCCCAGCGCGTCAAGCTGGCCGGCGAACGCCAGCCGCCGCTGGTGCAGAACCTGGTCAACTCGGTAGTCAGCGCCACCACCAACAGCATGATGGGCGGCATTCGCAGCCAACTGAACGCGGCCTGGGTCGCCGAAGTGGTCAACGTCTACCGCCAGTCGCTGGCCGGCCGCTACCCGCTGGACAGTGGCAGCACGCGCGATGCGACGCTGGAAGACTTCGGCCACTTCTTCGGTGTCGGTGGAGTGATGGACAACTACTTCCGCAAGTACCTGCAACCCTATGTCGACACCTCGGCCAGCAACTGGCGCTGGCAGCCCGGTGCCGCCGAGCGCTTGGGTATCGGCAGCGGCGTGTTGCAGACCTTCCAGCGCGCGGCGGCGATCCGCGATGCCTTCTTCCGTTCCGGCGGCACCCAGCCCACGGTGCGTTTCGAGCTCAAGCCGGTGGCGATGGACGCGGCGATCAGCCAGTTCATCCTCGATCTGGATGGCCAGCAGATGACCTACGACCACGGCCCCAGCCGTCCGGTGGCGATGCAGTGGCCGAGCCCCAACAGCCTGGGCGTGGTGCGTCTGTCGATCACCCCGCCGACCAGCGCCGGGCGTTCGGGGCTGACCCTGGATGGCCCCTGGGCCTGGTTCCGTCTGCTGGAGCAGGCCGACCTGACCCCGGGCGCCTCGCCGGATCGCTTCACCCTGCGCCTGCGCGTGGACAACGCCAGCGTCTCGTGCGAGCTGCGCGCCAGCAGCGCCTTCAACCCCTTCCGCGGCCGCGTGCTGAGCGGCTTCAGCTTGCCGGAGCGCCTATGACGGCAGGTTTCTACGGAAAACTGGCAAGCCGGGGCGATTTCATTCATCGCGGCCTGCCCAGCAGTTTCATCGAAGCCTGGGACTCCTGGTTGGCCAGCGGTATCGCCAGCAGCCAGCAAGAGCTTGGCCCGGCCTGGCTGGACGCCTATCTGGTCAGCCCGCTGTGGCGTTTCGCCCTGGCGCCAGGGCTGGTCGGCAACGAAGCGGTCACCGGAGTGATGATGCCCAGCGTGGATCGGGTCGGACGCTACTTCCCGCTGACCATCGCCTGCCTGCTTGAGAGCGACGCGGATCTCGGTTCGCTGCTGGGCGGCCCGGACGCCTGGTACGAGCAGGCCGAATCCCTGCTGCTGTCGACGCTGGAGGAGGGCAGCGAATTCGAGGCCTTCGAATCTGCGGTCGCCACCCTCGGCACACCCCGACACGCTCGGCGTATGCCACGCACACCGGGCTTTCGCCAGATGCACTTCGCCGTGGCCAGCCCAGACGCGCGCCTGGCGGTACTGGCCCAGCTCACCTGCGAAGGTGCCAGTCTGTGGTGGGGACGTGGCTCGGAGCATGTTGCCGCCGGCCTGCTGTGTTGCGCGGGGATGCCGGCGCAACAGGCGTTCACGGGGTTGCTGCTGGGGGCGGATGTTTCACCGGCGCCGAACCTGGTCACCCGGTTGCATAGCGAGAGTCGATGATGAGCCCAACCGTGGTCGAGCAATACCAGTCCGCCAGCCATAGTCACGTCGGCATGGTGCGCCAGGTCAACGAAGACGCCTGCCTCGACGCCCAGGAGGTAGGTCTGTGGGCCGTGGCCGATGGCATGGGTGGGCATGCTGCCGGCGATTTCGTCAGCAGCCTGATCGTCGACAGCCTGCGCCGGGTAACGCCCACGCAACGGCTCGATGATTACGTGCGAGCCTTGCGTACCAGCATCGACGAAGTCAACCAGGCGGTGCGCGAGGAAGCGCAGCGGCGCGGCGTGAGCATGATGGGCAGCACCCTGGTGCTGCTGGCTGCGCGGGGCAGCCAGGCCGCCTGCCTGTGGGCGGGAGACAGCCGCCTGTACCGCCTGCGCAACGGCGTGCTGGACGCCATCAGCCACGATCACAGCTACGTCCAGGAACTGATCGACAGCAGCGTGCTCAGCGAGGCCGAGGCCCGCGAACACCCGATGGGCAACATCGTCACTCGTGCCGTGGGTGCCCAGGAGCATCTGGACCTTGCCGAAGTGCACCTCGATGTGCTCCCCGGCGACTGCTTCCTGCTGTGCAGCGATGGTCTGACCCGCACGGTGGAAGAGGGCGAGCTGCGAGAGGTGCTCGGCCACGTCGCCCCCTATGAAATGGTGCGCAGCCTGGTGCACCTGGGGCTGACGCGCGGCGCGCCGGACAATATCACCGCCATCGTCGTCAAGGCTTACTGAAGGAAGCAGTACGTATGGACATCGAAATCCCCGGGTACGAGATCGAGCGCGAGCTGGGCGATGGCGCCATGGCCGTGGTCTATCTGGCGACCCAGCGTTCGCTGGAGCGCAAGGTCGCGCTCAAGGTGATGGCGGCGGCACTGGCCGCCGACCCGAGCTTCTGCGAGCGCTTCCTGCGCGAGGGCAAGACCCTGGCGCGCCTGTCACACCCCAACACCGTGACCATCCACGACATCGGCAATGTCGGCAGCCATTACTACATGGCCATGGAGTACCTGCCCAACGGCACGTTGAAAGAACGCATCGCCGCCGGCCTGAGCGCCGAGCAGGGCGTGCAGTACCTGCGCCAGATCGCCTCGGCGCTGGGCTACGCGCATGCCCAGGGCCTGGTGCACCGGGACGTCAAGCCGGCCAACATCCTGTTTCGCGCAGACGGCACGGCCGTGCTCTCGGACTTCGGCATCGCCAAGTCCCTGGAAGATCGCACCCAGTTCACCCAGGCCGGCTTCGCCGTGGGCACCCCCAGCTACATGAGCCCCGAGCAGGCACGCGGCCAGCAGGTCGACGGGCGTGCCGACCTCTACGCACTCGGCGTGGTGCTCTACGAGATTCTCACCGGGCAATTGCCCTACGTCGGCGCCGACTCGCTGTCCACCGCACTGGCCCACCTGACTCAACCGCTGCCCGAATTGCCCATTACCCAGGGGCGCTACCAGGGCGTCCTGTCGCGCCTGCTGGCCAAGGATCCAGCCGATCGCTTCGCCGACGCGGATGAGCTGATCAGGGCGCTCGATGCGCTGTCGGCCAATCCGCCAGCCGCGGCAGCGGACGGCGGCAGCGAGGCCACCCAGTTTCGCCCGCTGGGCCTGCCGCAAACGCCGACGCGCGCGGGGGCCTCTGACCTCGGTGGCCTGCAAGCCGTTTCCGTGAACATCCCCTCGGCCAGCCGCGAGACACCGCTACCGCCCGCCGACGCACCGCCGCCGCGTACGCCACCGGCACCGCCGCCGCGAACCGACGAAGCCTCGCGCAAGCCCATGCTGGCCATCGTCGCTCTGGCGCTGGTCGGCCTGCTGGTGCTGGCGGGCGGTGGTTACTGGCTGTTAGGCGGCGCCCCGTCCACACCCGAGCGGCAGGCGCAGACCGATCTGCCGCCCAATGGCGCCAAGCCCGATGCGCAGACCCCGGGCGCGCTGGCCGCCGATGGTGGCGAACGCCCCTTGCTGATGCCCGGCAAGAAGAGCCTGTTCCAGCGCGTACTGAGCAAGCCCGAGGCGCAGTTGGCCAGCCAGCCGGGCGAGGTCGGGCAGGGCCGCGAGCTGCCGGCCTTCTCGGTGCTCTACGTCTACCGCCGCGAAGAGCAGGGCGGACGCACCTGGCTGGAGGTCGGTGCCTCCAGCGACGGCACCCGTGATGGCTGGCTGGCGGCCGAGCAGACCAGCGACTGGAAACAGAGCCTGGTGCTGAAGTTCACCGAGCGCAGCGGGCGTTCCCCGGTGATGTTTCTCGACAGTCGCAGCACATTGGAGCAGTACCTCGGTGACCCGGCTGCGGCGCGCTCGGCGTTGCACCAGGCGCAGTACGAAACCGCGCCGCAACAGGTCATCGCCCTGGAGCCTGCTGCCAATGCGATCCCGCAGGAGCAGTTCTACCTGCTGCCAATCTTCGACTCGGCGCAGAGCTTCGACGCCAATGGCGCGCCGGTGCAGATGCTCAATGTCGCCTCCATCGATCCGGGCGATGCGCAGAAAGTCGTCGGCGATGGCACTCAGGGTTACCAGCACGACAAGTTCCGCACCGGTATCGTGCTGGTGGTCGATACCTCCGTGTCGATGCAGCCCTATATCGACCGCGTGGCCAAGGTCGTCGACGAGTTGCACAAGCAGATCGCCAGCCGTGGCGACCTCGACAGCGTCAGCTTCGGCCTGGTGGGCTTTCGCAGCAACGTCGACAAGACACCGGGCCTGGAGTACGTCAGCCGCACCCTGGTGACCCTGGAGGAGGGCCGCGACCCGCAGCGCTTCGCCGAACTGGCGCGGCAGGTGAAAGCGACCCGCGTTTCCAGCCATGCCTTCAACGAAGACGCCTTCGCCGGTGTGATGGAGGCAGTGGAAAGCATGGACTGGACACCCTACAGCGGCCGTCTCATCCTGCTCGTCACCGACGCCGGCGCACTGCGCAAGAACGACCCGCTGAGCCGCACCCAGATGAACGAGGCCGAAGTACGCGAGGCGGCGCTGCGCAAGCAGATCAAGATCTATGCGCTGCACCTGCGCACGCCCATCGGCCGTGACAACCACGGTTTCGCCGAGCAGCAGTACCGCAGCCTGACCGCCGATGCCAATCCGCAGATCGGCGATCTGTACATCCCCGTGGCCGATGGCGAGGTGGAGCGCTTCGGCCAGTCGGTCAAGGAGATCGGCAGCATCTTCGCCGAACTGGTCAACCAGGTGGCCAACAACAGTATCCTGACCCCGACCGAACACCAGTCCACGCGCAGCATCGCGGCCAAGACCTCGGCCATCGGCTATGCCATGCAGATGGATTTCCTCGGCCGTCGCTCGGCCGCCCACGCCCCGCAGGTGGTCACCGCCTGGACCGCCGATCATGACCTGACCAACCCGGCACTGCCGGCCTTCCAGGTCTGCGTGCTGCTGACCAAGCTACAGCTCAACGACCTGCAGCAATCGCTCAAGCTGATCGTCGACGCGGCGCGCCGCACCCAGTCGTCGCCCAAGGACTTCTTCCAGGAAATCGCCAGTGCCAGTGCCTACATGAGTCGCGACCCCAGCGGCCTGAGCAAGGGTGGCAACCTGGCGGAGTCGGGCATCCTCGGCGAGTACCTGGACGGGCTGCCGTATCGCAGCAAGTCGCTGAACATGACCCAGGAGCTGTGGCTGTCGCTGAGCGTCGCCGAGCAGCAGGACTACATCGACGAACTGGAGTCGAAGATTCGCCTGTACGAAACCTTCCACAACGACATCGCCCACTGGGTGCGTTTCGGCGATGCACAACCGGGCGACGCGCTGTATCGCGTGCCGCTGGCGACGCTGCCCTGATGCTGCGCCTGCGCGACATCGGCAAGAGCCGGCCGGGCTACCGTTTGCAGGTGCCGCGCCTCGACCTGCGCCCCGGCCAGCGCCTGGCTCTGGTGGGGGCCAGCGGCAGCGGCAAGAGCACCTTGCTCGACCTGCTGGCCCTGGTGCTCAGCCCCGATCCGGGTGGTGTCCTGGAGTTCACCCGCGACGGGCACACCCGCGATATCGCCGCGCTCTGGCGCCATGGCCGCCAGGATCAGCTGGCCAGCCTGCGCAGCCAGTTGATGGGCTACGTGTTGCAGACCGGCGGCCTGCTGGGCTTTCTCGACGTGCGCGGCAACATCGGCTTGTCTCGTGCACTGCTCGGCCTGCCCGAGGATGCCAGCGTGCAGCGCCTGGCCGAACGCCTGGAAATCGCCGACCAGCTCGACAAGCTGCCGGCCGCGCTGTCGGTCGGGCAGCGTCAGCGCGTCAGCATCGCCCGAGCCCTGGCCCACGGGCCGGCGCTGGTACTGGCCGACGAACCCACGGCGTCGCTCGACCCGCTCAATGCCGAGCGAGTGATGCACCTGCTGGTCGAGCAGGCGCAGGAGCAGGGCGCCTGTATCCTGATCGCGACCCACGACGAGACCCTTGCCCGGCGTGTCGGCCTGCACCTGTTGCGCCTGGTGGTCGAGCGCGACGCCCAGGGCGCGGTGGTCGCCACCTTGCAGGAGGCCGGCTGATGCGCCTGGGCCTGATGAGCCGGCTGGCCTGGCACGACTATCGCCGCGAGGGGCGCCTTTCGGCCTGCGCGGTTCTGGCCCTGGTGGCGGTTCTGGCGCCCCTGCTGGTGCTGTTCGGGCTCAAGTTCGGTCTGATCAGTACCCTGACCGAGCGCCTGGAGCGCGACCCGGGCATCCGCGAAGTCATTCCCCTGGGGGCGGGCGTTTCGCCGCCGAGCATGTCGCCGAACTGCGGGCGCGCGATGACGTTGCCTTCGTCATCCCGCGAACCCGGCAGATCGCTGCCACCGCCGAACTGTCCTCGGCCAGCGGCAAGGTAATCGTCGAGATGATCCCCACCGCGCCAGGCGATCCCCTGCTCCCCGGACAGAGCCAGCAACTGCCGCTCGATGCCGTGGTGCTCAGCCAGCGTGCGGCAGAGAAGCTCGGCGTCAGCGCGGGCGACGAGTTGCAGGCCGCCTTCGGCCGCCAGGTCGGCGGGCGCAGCGAGTACCAGCGCACCCATCTGCGGGTGCAGGCGGTGCTACCGCTCAGCGCCTTCGCCCGCGATGCGCTGTTCGCCGACCTGCGCCTGCTCGAAGCCGCCGAGGATTATCGTGATGGCCTGGCCGTCGCTGCCTTCGCCTGGCCTGGCCAGCAAGCCCCGGCGCGCGAGCGCATCTACCCCGGGTTTCGCCTGTACGCGGCTGACCTCGACAGCGTCGAGGCGCTGCGACGGCACTTCGCCAGCCGCAACCTGGAGGTCTCGACCCAGGCCGATACCATTGCCCAGGTGCGCTCGCTCAGCCGCAATCTGACGCTGGTGTTCTGGATCATCGCCTGCCTGGCACTGGCCGGTGCCTTCGCCGCCATGACCGCCAGCGCGCTGGCGGCGGTGGAGCGCAAGCGGCGAGCGCTGTCGGTGTTGCGCCTGCTGGGGTTCTCGTCCTCGGCACTGGTGCTGTTCGTGGTCTTGCAGGCGCTCTATACCGGTCTGTTCAGCACCGTGCTGGCGTGCTTGCTGTACGTCGCGGCGGAGTTCGGCCTGAACCAGCTGTTTCAGCAGAGCCCTGGCGAATACGCCTGCCGCCTGCTGACCAGCCATTACCTGCTGGCGTTGCTGGTTACCCTGCTGTGCAGCAGCCTGGCGGCCGCCTCGGGCGGTTGGCGGGCAGCACGAATCGAAGCCTCGGAAGGATTGCGAGATGTATAGATGTTCGTTGTTGTTGTCCTTGCTGACCCTGGTGGCCTGCTCCGAAGGCGAGCCGGACAAGCCCGCGACCGCCCAGGCGGCCGTGCAGCCCGCAGCCGTTGCAGGGGAGTCTGAAGGCACCTCGGCTTCGGCCCCGGCAGCCGAACCCACCCCGCAGGCCAGCCCGGCCGATTACAACCCCAAGCCGCTGCCGGATGACGTCAGCCTGCCGCTGCCCTGTGGGGGTGAAATGGTGTTTCGCCACGTCTACATCCTTGCCCGAGGCACGCTCGACGACCGCGAGATCAGCCTTGGCTACCCGTTCAGCGAGGGCGATCCCGGCTATCAGCAGTCCTTCATTTCCGGCTACCGGCGCGACTTCATCAACGGTCAGTTCGTCGTCGAGGATCTGCCCAGGGACTGGCAGTCGCGCATAGCCCCGACCTTGCCCGTACGCCAGGACGACGAACTGCTCAAGCCCATGCTGTATTTCGTCGGCAAATACGAAGTCACCGAGCGCCAGTACCAGCAGGTCATGGATCAGGCGCCGGCGCTGGCGGGCAACGGTGAAGAAGTCTGCGCATCGGTTGCCGGCGGCCTGATGTCGCGCAGGCCGAAGGTCAACCTGTCGCGTTTCGATGCCGAGCGTTTCGCTGCGGTGTACAGCGCCTGGCTGCTGCGGCATCACCGCGATCTGTTGCCGGTCAGCGGACGTGGTGAGAAGCAGGAGGAGGGTGGTGTCGGCTTCGTCCGTCTGCCAACCGAGGTGGAATGGGAGTTCGCCGCGCGCGGTGGGCATGCGGTCAGCCGCCAGGGACCTGGAGGCCAGGGTGTTTCCCCGGCGCGAGGAAGGTGCCGAGGGCGATGGCCCGCTGGCCGACTGGGCGGTGTTCACCCAGGTGGCCGGCGGCACCGGGCAGGGTGCCCGGCTGCTACCGATCGGCAGCAGGAAACCCAACCCCCTGGGCTTGCACGACGTGATCGGCAACGCCGCGGAGATGGTGCATGACCCCTTCCAGATGGTGCATGCCGGTCGTCGCCAGGGCACCTACGGTGGTTTCGTGGTCAAGGGCGGCAACTACCTGGAAGGAGAGATGACGCTGTTCACCGGCATGCGCCGCGAGTACCCCTCGTTCGCTGCCGACGGCACCGAGCAGCGTAACGAAACCACCGGTTTCCGCGTGGCGCTGGGCGCCTTGTCGGCGCCGCGCTCACGTTATCAGGAGCTCTTCGAGCAATGGCAGCGCGAAGGCCGCCTGGCCGGGCTGACCGACGAGATCGAAGCGTCCGACGACCCCACCAAACTGCTCGACAGCATCATCGCCGGCAGCGAAGACCCGGAGTTGCAGGCACGCCTGGCGCTGATCAACGAAGAACTCAAGCGCAACGTCTCGCTGATCGCCCTGCAACGCCAGGAGGCTGCGGCCAACCTGATCCAGTCGGCGGCGCTGGTGGCCGAGACGGTCGCCAACTACAACATTCGCCTGACCAACCTGCAGAACAGCCTGAACCAGGCGCGCCAGGCCAACGACGCATCCACGGTGAAACTCTACGAGTCGGCCATCGCCAACGGTCGCAGTGCGCTGGACGGCGCCGTGAGCATCTACATCGACAACCTGGCCACCGGCACGCGCTACAGCGACGCGGTGATCCAGGCACAGTTCCAACGCACCCGCGAAGAGCTGAATCGCCAGCCGGTGCTGGGCAAGAGTCTGGTGAAACGGGCTACGCTGTTCGTGAAGCACGTAGGTGAATATCGCCAGCAACGCAGGGCCGATCCGGCAGTGATTCTCAAGGAACTGCTGACGCCCTGAGGCAGGAAAGCAAGGCCATGGGTGAGAGAGCAGTACGCTCAGGCCAGCCAGGATGGAATCAGATCACTCAAAGCATGAGGCTTCGATCATGGAATACCCGCAAAACCGCTTTATCCGCTCCACGCTGATGTTCGCCGGAGCCTTTTCCGTCCTCTTGCTTGGCGGCTGTGCCAGCGTCGGTGGTGGCGTCAGTTCGAAGGTGGACAAGACCACCCAGGTCAACTATTACCCGGCGTGCTACGGGCCGGTGAACCACCTGCGCGCCTCCGACGCCTCGATGCAGAAATCCGTGACCACCGGTGCCGTGGCCGGCGGCCTGCTGGGCGGCCTGGCCGGCGCCCTGAGTGGCGGCGACAATGCAGGGCGCAACGCCCTGATCGGCGCCGCTGCCGGTGCTCTGGTCGGCGGAGCTGCGGGGTACTACACCGAGCGGCAGAGGCAGATCACCGATGACAATCAGCGCATTGCCTCCTACGGCAGTGATTTCGAACGCAGCGCCATGGATCTGGATCGCAACATCGTGCACGCCAAGGCCGCGCAGGACTGCTACCAGCGCGAGTTCGAGAACCTGCGCGCCGCGCATCGCAACAAGAGCATGAGCGACGCCGAGGGTCGCAACCGTTTCGCCGAGATCGTCGGCGGCCTCAAGGAAACCAATGCGTTGCTGGCCGCGGCTGACGGGCGTGCAGGCGAAGACATCGACACCTACACCCAGGCCTACGAGAAGGACCTGCAACAGGTCGGCGTGGAACGCCAGCAGGTTGCCGTCGCCGCCAAGGTGGAAAGCAAGCCTGCCAGCAAACCGGCCGCTGCCAAGGCCGTGCCCAGGGAGGCCGTGGCCACCGAGCAGAAGATCCAGAAGGCCAGCGCCAAGCGCAGCGAGGCCCAGCAGGTCAGCAGCCGGGGCAGCGGCATGATCAACAGCGCGTGCAACAACCCGGATCTGGGTGACTGGGCGCCCGATCCCTGCAGCAGCGTCTGAGCGCAACTGCGACCCTCCACGTACGCCGCGCTGCCGTCAGGAACCGCGGCGTACGTTTTTCAAGGTGCCAGATCCGGGTCGAGGTCTTCCTCGGTCTCCTGCGTCTGGTCGACAGGGGGCGGGTCGCTCGGACCTGGCGCCTGTTCGACTTGCGCCTCGGCCGTGGCCAGTTGCAGCGTGCGGCTGGTGTAGGTCAAACCTCCTGGAACTTCTGCGGATTCTCATTGAGGCTGATGCCGTAGCTGGGGACGATCTCACGCAGTTTTTCCTGCCAGGCATCCGAGGCGAGTCGATCCTTGAACGCACGCTCCAGCAGGCCCAGCATGATCGGCGCGGCGGTGGAGGCACCAGGTGAAGCACCGAGCAGGCCGGCGATGCTGCCATCCCCCGAGGTGACCACTTCGGTACCCAGCTTCAGTACGCCACCCTTGTCCTCGTCACGCTTGATGATCTGCACGCGCTGGCCGGCCTGCCACAGTCGCCAGTCGTCCTTGTTGGCTTCGGGGTAGTAGGTTCTGAGCGCCTCGAAGCGATCCTCGTCGGATTGCATCACCTGACCGATCAGATAACGCACCAGGCTGAACTCATTCAGGCCGACCTTGGTCATCGGCCAGAAGTTGCTGGTGGTCATGCTGCCGAACAGGTCCCAGTAGGAGCCTTCCTTGAGGTACTTGGTGGAGAAGGTGGCGAAGGGGCCGAACAGGATCATTCGCTTGCCGTCGAGCACGCGGGTATCCAGGTGCGGCACCGACATCGGCGGTGCGCCGGTTGGCGCGATGCCGTACGCCTTGGCCATGTGACGCGAGGCGATTTCCGGGTTCTCGGTAACCAGGAACTGGCCTCCCACCGGGAAGCCGCCATAGGCCTCGGCTTCCGGAATGCCGGACGCCTGCAGCAACTTCAACGCGCCACCACCGGCGCCGACGAAGACGAAGCGGGCATCGGTGGTACCGTCGCTGCCGTCTTGCAGGTTGCGAAAGGCCACGCGCCAGGAACCGTCCTCATTGCGGCTGATGTCACGAACCTCGGTGGACAGTCGCAGCGAGAAGTTGTCCTGTTTCTGCAGGTGCTCGACGAACTGACGGGTGATCTCGCCGAAATTGACGTCGGTGCCATCCGGCGACCAGGTCGCCGCGAGTTTCTGCTGCGGATCGCGCCCGGCCATCATCAGCGGCACCCAGCTGCGAATCTGCTCGGGGTCTTCGGAATACTGCATCGAGCCGAACAGTGGGCTGGCCTGCAGGGCGTCGTAGCGCTTCTTCAGGAAGCGGATATTGTCGTCGCCCCAGACGAAGCTCATGTGTGGCGTGCTGTTGATGAAGGAGGGCGGGTTTTCCAGGACGCCCTGGCGCACCTGCCAGGCGAGGAACTGCCGGGTGATCTGGAAGGATTCATTTATCTCGATGGCCTTGCTGATGGTGATGTTGCCGTCCTTGTCCTCCGGCGTGTAATTCAGCTCGGCCAGGGCCGAGTGACCGGTGCCGGCGTTGTTCCAGCCGTTGCTGCTCTCCTCGGCGACGCCATCGAGGCGCTCGATCATTTCCATTGACCACTGCGGTTCCAGTTCGCTGAGCCACACCGCCAGGGTCGAGCTCATGATGCCGCCGCCGATGAGCAGAACGTCCACCTTCTTCGGCTCTTCAGCCTGGGCGGCGGTGCAGCCCATCACGATGGCCAGGCTGAAGAGCCTCAGGTTGTTCTTGATGTTCATCCGTTGTCCTCCCATGGGGCGCTGGTGATCGCTGACGGCGCGATGGCGCAGGTTGCGGCGTGTGGCCACCTCTGCAACTAGGGACTGTGACGGGCGGGCATGGGTCGCCCAAACCGACGGACGGACTGCCGATGCGCCGGCCGGCGAGGGCCAGGCGAAATTTTCTTCGGATGTTTGCGATGCCGGGAGGGTCACAGGTTCCAGGAGGAAACCACCATGCATCTACCTGAACAGCGTAGCCGGCACGTACCCGTGCGGGAGAACATGCCATTGCAGATACTCGGCTGGCGGATAGAACGGATCGGCTGGTACGGCTTGCTGCTGCTCATGCTGCTGGCCCTTGGCGGGCTTTTTTCCAGGGGGCCGCTCAGTGACGTGCAGGCAAGCGCTGCGCATGGTGCGCTGCGGGTCGAGTACTCACGGTTCGCACGCAACGGCGCACAGTCACCGCTGAAGGTCAGCCTTCAGGGCACGCACCGCCTGCATATCGGCGGCGAGCTGCTGGACGGCTTCACCCTCGAATCGATGCAGCCTGCACCAGCCCGCAGCCAGAGCGATGGCTCCGGTGGCGTGATCCTCGATTTCGACGGTGAGGCCGAACGTCTGGTCGTCAGCCTGCGCCTGACCGCCGACGGTGTGGGCAGCTACCGTTCCACGTTCGGCGCTGCCGGCGAGCAGGTCGAGCTGACTCACTTCATCTACCCCTGAGGAGACTGCCATGGATGCGGTACTGCGTGCCGGCGCCATCTACCTGGCGCTGCTGATTCTGTTCAAGCTGTCGGGGCGACGTTCCCTGGCCCAGCTCACCACCTTCGATTTCGTGTTGCTGCTGATCATCGGCGAGGCGACCCAGCAGGCCCTGCTGGGCGAGGACTTTTCGGTCACCAACATGGTGCTGGTGATCGCCACGCTCATCGCCCTGGACGTCGGCGCATCGCTGCTCAAACGTCGCAGCGACTGGCTGGCGCGACTGCTCGATGGTTCGCCGACCATCATCGTGGAAGACGGCGTGCC
Organism: Ectopseudomonas oleovorans; assembly: GCA_045291465.1. Classification (GTDB taxonomy): domain Bacteria; phylum Pseudomonadota; class Gammaproteobacteria; order Pseudomonadales; family Pseudomonadaceae; genus Aquipseudomonas; species Aquipseudomonas oleovorans_B. The sequence continues at coordinate 3,221,782 of CP152345.1, forward strand.
GATGCAGTGGCGCATGGACAAGGCACGTCTGACCCTGGAGGACGTCATGGAGTCGGCGCGCGAAAACGGCCTCGAGCGCCTGGACCAGATCCGCTACGCGATCATCGAGCGCAACGGCCGGATCTCCATCATCCGCCGTGGTGACGACACATGAGCACGACCGCTCGTCAGTGCTTGCCGAACGAGGTGGAGAAATAGGCTGAACGTCCGGGCGGGGTGCTTTCTCCAAATCAGTGCACGGGCAATTTCGCCCATCACCGAGGAGAAACGACATGACCAACAAGAACCCTGGCAACTTTGCCAACGACCGAGAGAAGGCTTCCGAAGCAGGCAAGAAAGGCGGGCAGAACAGCGGTGGCAATTTCGCCAACGACCGTCAGAAAGCCTCCGAGGCTGGCCGCAAGGGTGGCCAGAACAGCCACGGTGGAGGCCGCGCTTGATTGATTGCGTAGCTTTGGGGAGGCCCGCACCGGGCCTCCTTTTCTTCGCCGGCAACGAAACGGTGATTTCGCGAAATACCTTGAACCGCGCAAGCTGAAGGCCGGTCAGGTTCTAGTACCGAATCATTCAATTGGTACAGAACCCATGATCAAGAAATGCCTGTTCCCCGCTGCCGGTTACGGCACCCGTTTTCTTCCCGCCACCAAGTCGATGCCCAAGGAAATGCTGCCGGTGGTCGATACCCCGCTGATCCAGTACGGCGTCGAAGAAGCGCTCGCGGCCGGACTGAACGAAATCGCCATCGTCACCGGTCGTGGCAAGCGCTCGCTGGAAGATCACTTCGACATCAGCTACGAGCTGGAACACGAAATTTCCAATACCGGCAAGGAAAAGTCCCTCAGCGGCGTTCGCCACCTGATCGAGCAATGCACCTTCTCCTATACCCGCCAGATCGAAATGAAAGGCCTGGGCCACGCCATCCTCACCGGTCGCTCGCTGATCGGCGACGAGGCTTTCGCCGTGGTGCTGGCCGACGACCTGTGCCTGAACCTCGAAGGCGATGGCGTGCTGACCCAGATGGTCAAGCTCTACGAGCAGTTTCGCTGCTCCATCGTCGCCATTCAGGAAGTGCCGATGGAAGAGGTCTCGCGTTACGGCGTGATCGCCGGCGAAGCCTTGCGCGACGACATCTTCCGCATCGACAGCATGGTGGAAAAGCCCGCCCCCGAAGATGCGCCTTCGAACCTGGCGATCATCGGCCGCTACATTCTCACTCCCGACATCTTTGCCCTGATCGAGCAGACCGAACCGGGCAAGAGCGGCGAGATCCAGATCACCGACGCACTGATGAAGCAGGCTCGACAGGGCTGCGTGCTGGCCTACCGGTTCAAGGGTCAACGCTTCGACTGTGGCTCGGCCGAAGGCTACGTGCAGGCCACCAATTTCTGTTTCGAGAACCGCCACAAGACCCATCCGGTGATCGCGAGCCCGCGCCTGCAGGCCGTCTGATCCCCCATCCAAGGAGGCAATCGAGCATGAACGACAAGACAATGCCCGCTCAGCATCAGCAGCGGCAGCCCGGTATCGAACACGCCATGCATCCCGAGCCGACCTATCTCGCCGCCGACTACCGTGCTGCGGGCAAGCTCACCGGCAAGGTGGCGATCATCACCGGCGGCGACAGCGGCATCGGCCGCGCGGTGGCCGTGCACTACGCACTGGAAGGCGCCAGGGTCGCGCTGGTTTATCTCAACGAAGACGAGGATGCGCAGAAGACCCTGGACGAGGTGAAGCGTCACGGCGGCGAAGCCATGGCCCTGGCCGGCGACGTAGGCGATGGCGATTTCTGCCGCTGTGTGGTCGATGCGGTGATCGCCCGCTGGGGGCGCATCGACATCCTCATCAACAACGCTGCCGAACAGCATCCCGAGCACAACCTCGAAGCCCTGGAGGAGGCTCAGTGGGAGCGAACCTTTCGCACCAACATCTTCGCCATGTTCCACCTGACCAAAGCCGCCCTGGAGCACCTGCAACCCGGTGCGAGCATCATCAACACCAGCTCGGTGACGGCCTACAAGGGCAACCCGATGCTGCTCGACTATTCATCGACCAAGGGTGCGATCACCTCGTTCACCCGCTCGCTGTCGATCAACCTGGCGCCGCGCGGCATTCGCGTCAACGGGGTCGCTCCAGGGCCGATCTGGACACCCCTGATACCTTCTACCTTCAGTGCCGAGAAGGTCGCCGAGTTCGGTGCCGACACGCCGCTGGGACGCCCCGGGCAACCCGCCGAGGTGGCCCCGGCGTTCGTCTACCTGGCCAGCAACGATGCCTCCTACGTGACCGGACAGATGCTCCATGTCAACGGTGGAAGCGTGGTCAATGGCTGATGAAAAAAGCCTGAACGACTCGGCGCAGGACCTGCCTGAAAACAGGTAGGGGCAATAACGCCTCGCGGAAAAACCATCAGGAGGTAGCAAAAATGGCGACCAACAAGAATCCGGGCAATTTCGCGAACGACCGTGAGAAGGCATCGCAAGCCGGCCGCAAGGGCGGTCACAACAGCGGCGGCAATTTTGCCAACGACCGCCAGCGAGCGTCCGAAGCCGGGCGCAAGGGTGGCCAGAACAGTCCCGGCGACCGCCAGTCGTGATCGCTCCGTCAGGGCCCGCGTTTTGCGGGCCCTGGCATTTTTGCCGATGTGAGGAAAAGACCTGAGGAGGGCATGACGATGAACGCCATCGAACTGCTGAAGAAGGATCATGAAACCGTCAGAGACCTGCTGGGCAAGCTGGAGGAGACCACCGAGCGTGCCGTGCAGACGCGCAAGAAGCTGCTCCTGAAGATCGAGCAGGAGCTGAAGCTCCATACCGAGCTCGAAGAGCAGATCTTCTATCCCGCCTTCAGGCGGGCAGGCAGCAAGGACGACGCGGTACTGGCCATCGAGGCCAGGGAGGAGCACCGCGCGGTGGAAGCGCTGGTGTTGCCCGACATCAAGGAAACCTCGCCGTCGACGCTGGAATTCGCCGGACGGGTCAAGGTGCTCAAGGAACTGCTGGAGCACCACATCGAGGAGGAGGAGCGCGACATGTTCCCCCAGGCCAGCAAGTTGCTGGGCAAGCGTCAGTTGCAGGAACTGGGCGAGGCGATGCAAGTGCTGCGCAAGTCGCTCAGGAATGCGTCGCAGGCCAGTGCGGCCTGACCTGCCTGGTGAACGGGCGCCCGCCGGGGCGCCTGTTCGGCATTGGGTTCTATACGAAAGGTCGTCGAGCGCAGGTCAGGCGATACCGGTGACGGCCCCGCAGGAACGAGTGAGCAACGGACCGGGCTCGCATTCGAGTTCGCGAGCTGTGGCAATCTTCGGACACAACCTAGCGCAGGAGCGGCCCACAGGTCAGCCGCAAGGCCACGCACGCGATACGCTCGGCCTGCGCGTAATGCGCCTTCTGCAACTCTTCGCCGAACACGTCCGGGTCGATTTCCTCGTAGTGCCAGTCCCAGCCCGTATCGCGCAAGGACAGGCGAATGGCATTGAGAAAGGGATCCTGGCCGTCGAAGATGGCCACGCCGGTATACAGCAACAGGGTGCCGCCCGGTGCCAGCCGCTCCAGAGCCGTATCAAAGATCGCCAGCGACAGTCCTGCACCGTGCCTGCCGCCACCGTGGCGATAGGTGCGCTGCTGCTCATCGAGCATGTAGGGCGGGTTGGCGATGATCAGGTCGAATTGTCCGTCCACGTCCCGCAGCAGGTCGCTGCCTTGCACGTGCAGGTTGTACAGACCGGCAAGACGTGCGTTCACCGCAGTCATGGCCAGCGCCTTCGGGTTGATATCCAGGGCCATCACCTGCGCCCCCGGTTGCAACTGCGCTGCAGTGATCGCGCCCGCCCCAGCACCGCAGCCGATATCGGCGATGCGCCGCAGCGGCTTGTGGCTGTGGCTCAGGTATTGGCGCAGCAGGCGGGTGAAACGGTAGGTGTCGGGGCCGAAGAACACCGCATCGGCCTGGTCGGTGGGAAAGCGCGAATGCACGTAGAGCCCCTTGTCCAGAGTGGACCAGCGCACCTGGCTGATCCATCCGTCGCCGTGGGCTTGCAGCACCTGCGCCTCGCGCATCGTCGCGACGATCTCGGCGTCCAGCACGCCATCGCGCAATGGCCGACTCCAGCCGAACACATCGCGCAGGTCACGTGCCCAGGTGGCATCCGGACGCTGGTTGACGCGCTGGTGGGTCAGCGGGGTAGGGGTGATGAAGTGGTAGCCGCGTGCCCGCAGCAGTGTGCCCAGGCGCAGTAACGCCAGGTTCTCGGGCGAGTCGAATCGGGGTTCATGCATCGCGTTTCTCCACTTTCAACGTGCCTGCTGCGCCAGCGCGGCGAAGGTTCGGGTAGCGGCCAGCCCGGCCGCGCTCGCATGCTGCGCCGGCGCCAGCAACTCGATCAGGCGTGCTTCGCGCTGGCCGCAATCCAGGCGATTGAGCTGCACCAGCAGATCGCGGCGTTCGCGATCCGGTTCGCCCCGCCGAGAAGGGGCGTCGGCCACTGCGTCACCGCCATCGGGTGGCGCCGGCGGAAGGGGTTGCGTGGCGCCTCCTGGCGCCAGCGTCCGGCAATCCAGTCGTGTAGCAGGTGGCGCTCGTAAGGGCTGAAAACGCCGAACATCGATGCGCCTTCGCCCTGAACCAGACGCCAGAAGCGACTGGTGGCCGGATCCCTGTCACGCCTGATCCAGCCATGGCGCTGCAGGGCATCGAGAAAACCGGCAACGCCGCCGTCGCCGCCCAGCCACTGGTTGACCGTTCGGCCTTCGATCCGGCAGTAATCGGAATGCACCTGGCTGGCCACGCTGCGCTTGCGCTCGAGCATCAGCAGCAGCTCTCGTTCGAGGTCGAAACCGGCTATCACGGCGGTGGAGCCGACGCCCAGGTCATTCAGGCAGTAGCCACGCATCACGCGCCGGTAGAAGGCGTCCGCGTCGCCGATGCGTGGCAGGTTCTCCAGCACGCTCTGCACCGCCTTGGCGGCATGCCCGCTGGCGCTGTTGTCGATGGTGACGTGCAGTTGGAAGTAATAGGGATCGATGCCCAGTTCGTTGAGTTCGAAGGCACTGATCAGCAGGTGCAGCGGCAGTTGTTCGTAGCCCAGGTTGTAGCCGATCACCTCGGGCAGGTAGTCGTCGGCCAGCAGTCCCAGCGCCAGCTGGATCGCGCCCTGGCGATACAGTGCGTCATCCAGGTCGTGGAGATCGTCGCAGCCCTGTGTCGCCAGCAACCTGCGATACAGGCACACATGGTTCTGCGCCGGTACGCCATCGCCCAGTTCCTCCAGGTAGGTGCGCACCAGCGGGTACAGGCGGTTGTCACGCCAGTGCGGCAGGGTACCGTAGAGCCAGGCGCCGTCGACCAGCTTGGTCGGCGCGACGCTGCGCAGGAAATGCAGGGCGTGGGCGTGGCAGGTGAAGTAGCGCGGCCCTTGGCCGGCGCGCCGTCCGGCTAGATAGGCCGCATAGTCGGCGGTCACCGCCTGGCTGTGTTGCAGCGACCAGGCGGGCAGCGCCTGCGCGCAGGGTGGCAGGTCGCAGGGCAGTCGGTGCGCTTCGTCCAGGCATTGCTCGATGAACTGGCGCGCCACGGGATGGCCGGACACGGGTTCGTCCAGCAACAGGCGATAGATGCGTTGCCAGGGGCCGTGCGCACCGCCCAGGGCAATTTGCCGGGCGGCAGGCGTGTCGACGAAGCGGGCGATGGACATGGGCAGATCTCCTTCTTCGGGGCCATGTCCTGTTTAGGAGGGCTGCCCGGAAACAAAGATTCCACCTAAATTCCGCTCGTGGCCGTTGCCCCCTGGCATCGCGCGCGTCGACCAGCGGTGTCATTCGATAGGTTGAACCCGAGCGGCCAGTCGATCCTCCACACCCCTATCGGATGGAGGCAGCAGGCATGATCGAGAGCACTTTCGGCATCGAAGAGGAGTATTTCCTCACTGACCTGGCCAGCCGGCGCGTGGCGCAGGCGGGGGTGGAGGCGTTCGCCGAAGACGGCCGGCGCGAACTCGGCGAGCGGTTGACACGGGAAATGTTCGCCGCGCAGTTCGAGGTGGTGACTCCCGTGCTGCGCAGCCTCGATGAAGCGCGGCAGTGCCTGGGCGACGCACGCCGGGTTCTGGCACGCCTGGCCGCAGGATACGGTTGCGGCATCCTTGCTGCCGGCACGCATCCGCTGGAGCAGTGGCGGCGTGTACGAGCCACCGACATGGCCCGCTACCGGGCGATCTTCGATGACTACCGCATCGTCGCCAGCCGCAGCGTGCTGGCCGGCCTGCACGTACACGTGGGCGTGCCCGAAGGGGTCGATCGCATCCGCCTGATGAACCGCCTCACGCCCTGGTTGCCGCTGCTGCTCGGCCTGAGTGCCTCCTCGCCGTTCTGGGATGGCCGGCCTTGCGGGCTGATGAGCTATCGCCAGGCGGTCTGCGACGAGTGGCCACGCATGGGCATACCCGACCACTTTCGCGACGATGCCGAGTACCAGCGCTACCTCGAAGTGATGACCGACACCGCTTGCATCGACTCGGCGATCAACCTGTGGTGGAACATCCGCCCCTCGCTGCGCTACCCGACGCTGGAGCTGCGCATCGCCGATGCATGCCCCAGGCTTGAAGACGCGCTGTGCATCGCCGGCCTGTTCCGCGCCATGCTCGCTCATGCACTGAAGGCGCCGCACGATGCCTGGTTCGACGATCCACTGACGCGCATCCTCACCCTGGAAAACCGCTGGCGCGCCAAGCGCCGGGGGCTGCGTGGTCGCTTCATCGAGCCCCGCACGCGGCGCACCCTGTCGTTCAGCGCCTGGCTGGAGGAGGTGCTGCACGGCATCGCCTGGCAGGTTCCGCCTGCCGACCGGGCGATACTCACTCATGCCCGCCAGCTCGCACGCCTGGGTGGCAGCGCCGAGGCGCAGCTGCGCACCTACCGCCGTGCGCGCAGCGCGGGTGCCGACCGTCGCCAGGCCCTGCACGACGTGGTCGACGGCCTGATGGCGCAGACCGCCCTGGAGGGCCTTCGGCAAATAGCCTGAACGTCTGCCCGGAGGCGATTTCGGAATAGGGACACGCCTTATCCGGGAGAAGCCTCATGCAAGCATTGACCTATCACGGCAGTCACGACGTCCGGGTGGAACAGGTGCCCGATCCGATCATCGAGCAACCCGACGACATCATCCTGCGAGTCACCGCCACGGCGATCTGCGGCTCCGACCTGCACCTGTATCGCGGCAAGATTCCGCAGGTGAAGGACGGTGACATCTTCGGCCACGAGTTCATGGGCGTGGTCGAGGAGATCGGCCCCGAGGTCACGGCGGTGAGCAGGGGCGATCGGGTGATCGTGCCCTTCGTCATCGCCTGCGGTGAGTGCTTCTTCTGCCAGATGGACCTGCACGCGGCCTGCGAGACCACCAACAGCGGGCGCGGCGCGATTCTCAACAAGAAGCAGATTCCGCCGGGCGCCGCGCTGTTCGGCTACAGCCACCTGTATGGCGGCGTACCGGGCGGGCAGGCCGAGCGGGTGCGGGTGCCCCGGGCCAACACCGGGCCGTTCAAGGTACCGGACGTGCTCGACGACGAGCAGGTGCTGTTTCTCACCGACATCCTGCCTACCGGCTACCAGGCGGTGGCCAACGCCGGCGTGAGGCCGGGCAGTCGGGTGGCCATCTACGGTGCCGGCCCGGTGGGCCTGATGAGCGCGGCCTGTGCGCGAATGATGGGGGCCGAGCAGATCTTCATGGTCGACCAGCACGACTACCGCCTGAACTACGCGCAGCAGACCTACGGGGTGATCCCCATCAACTTCGACGTGATCGACGACCCGGCCAGCGCCATCATCGAGCAGACGCCGGGCCGCCGTGGTGTGGATGCGGCGATCGACGCGGTGGGCTTCGAGGCCAAGGGCAGCCTCACCGAAACGGTGCTGACCACCCTCAAGCTCGAAGCCAGTAGCGGCGTGGCACTGCGCCAATGCATCGCCGCCGTGCGCCGGGGTGGTACGGTCAGCGTGCCGGGCGTCTATGCCGGGTTCATCCATGGCTTCCTGTTCGGTGACGCCTTCGACAAGGGCCTGACCTTCAAGATGGGCCAGACCCACGTCCATCCGCTGCTGCCCAGGTTGCTGGAGCACATCCAGCGCGGCGAGCTCAATCCCGAGATCATCATCAGCCACCGCATGCCTCTGGCCGATGCCGCCGAGGGTTATCGCCTGTTCGATTCGCACCGCGAGCAATGTCGCAAGGTCATCCTGCGGCCCTGAGCCGCAAGGCCGGCATGCCGCTGGCCGGATTCCCTGAACCTTTGCCGGGACCTGCGTTTCTAAATCTCACAGGAGCCGCCACAGGCTTCGTCATCCAGCTATCAGGAGCAAACGCCATGTCAATGACCCACAACGTCCATCGCCTGGAACGGGCCGTCTCGCTCGCCACAGGCGCCACCGCCATCGTCGCCGGCGTCTGCCAGGGCGGCACCTCCGGTGTGCTCAAGGCGCTTGGTGGTGCCGCGTTGTTGCAGCGCGGACTGACCGGACACTGCGTGGTCAAGGGGATGATCCGCGACCCCAGGCGCGAGATCGAATGCCTGCGTGAATGCGTGGCCGATCTGCGTGCCGCGCTGCCACGTCTGCAAAAGGAGGTGGCCGCGATGAAGAGGCGCCAGGAAAACCGCCTGGACCACGCCGTCGAGGAAACCTTTCCCGCGAGCGATCCGATCTCGCCATGAACCGACAGCCATCGAGGGAGGTACCTGATGAACGACACCACGCCCGGCCCGAAGCCGGATCAAGCGGAACAGGCTCTGGACTTCACCGACGAGCGGGACAGCCCGGCCACGGGCGAGCCCGCCCCCGAGCCGAGCGAACGGCCCTCGGCAACGCCCGGGGATCAGCCCGGCCTGACGGGTGCCGCGACGCTCGGCGAGAGTGAGCACGAGGACAACGTCAGCCTCGACGACCTGAGCCCCGACACCCTGCTCGATGATGGCGGCGCACGCTCGCCGCTGGAGCGTGGCGACAACCACGCCGCGGACGAGGAGCTCAGTGTCGTCGACGAAACCCGGGTGGGCGGCGGCATCGGTCTCGATGAAGCGGAGCTGGCACGCTCGGCGCCACTCGACGGCAAGCCCTGGACGGATGAGGTTTCACCCACCGACGAGGAGGAACGCGAACCATGAACGCACCCACCTGTGCCTGCCCGCATTGCGATTGCCGGGTCGAATCGCGCGACTGGTTGCAAGATGCCCTGGGCGACGGCCTGGCCTATTGCTGCGAGGCCTGTGAGCAGGGTCACCCCAAGGGCATGGTGCCGTGTCAGGATGCCGGCTGCGATTGCGGCGAGCGCATGGCGCGAGAGCGCGAACAGGCATCCTGAACGGCCCGTCGCACTTCCCGGGCTGCCCGCCATGGGGCGGGCAGCTGACGGCCACGCGATTCAGGATTGCCCGCGCAGGGCGTCCAGCAGTTCCTCCTTGCGCATCCGCGAGCGCCCCGGCAGGCCGCGCTTGCGTGCCAGTTCCATCAGCTCGGCCTTGTTCATCGCCTCCAGTCGCTGCCCTGGTCGGAGTGTGCCTTCACGCGTGGCCGCCGCACGGCGCGCCGAGGACTGGCGTGCCGCCTGCTTGCTGGCCGGGCTGGTCTTGCGCCCGGAACCACCGGCCTTTTCGCCACCGCCGGACTGCTTGTTCACCGTCGCCCAGGCGCGCGCCTCGGCCTCGTCCTGCGGCACGCCTCGCGCCTTGTAGCTCTCTTCGATGTGTTCGGCCTTGCGCTTTTGCCTGGCGCTGTACTTGTCCTTGCTGCCACGGGCCATGAGGGTTCTCCCGGTTCGTCATGCAGCAGGATTGCCGCACGACGCTTACCCTGAATGAATTCGCGCCAGGCAATTGGTTCAGCGTTTCGGATGACCGGGCGCTTCGCTCAGGCGAACCTCTTCGCGGTTTCGCCGCTCAGAAGGAAAGCCCCCCTGGAGGTTGAACCAAGATGGAAGTATTCGAGCGAATTCTCACGACCCTGGCCCAGGAGTTCTCCGATCTGCACCAGGTCGAGCATCTGACCCGTGCCACGTTGCGCCTGGTACTGGCCATGTTCCTCGGTGGACTGCTGGGCTACGAGCGTGCGGTGATGGGCAAGGCCGCCGGCATGCGCACGCACATGCTGGTATGCCTGGGCGCGGCGATCTTCGTCATGGCACTGGAGCAGGATGGCGCCGAGGCCGACGCCATGAGCCGAGTGATCCAGGGCGTCGCTTCCGGGATCGGTTTCCTCTGCGCCGGCACCATCCTCAAGGGCCGCAGCATCTCCGACGTCAAGGGGCTGACCACCGCAGCCGGTCTGTGGGCCTCGGCAGCCATCGGTGTGGCGGTCGGCCTCGGCCGCGAGGCCACCGCCGTGCTGGCCACACTGATCGTGCTGATCGTGCTGCACCTCATGCCGCTGGTCGTCGATCCTGGCGCCAACATCAGGCCGGATGACCAGCCGGAACGCGAGCCGACCGACAAGTCCTGACGCCTCGCCGGGACAAAACACCCTGAACTTTTCCCGCGGCGGCGGCCTCGGAACTCTACACAGGCCGCCGGGCCCACGCCTGCCCGCTCAACCTTCGAAGACGTCTGCCAGGCGTAGAGGAGCCAGGAAAGATGCCATCCCCGACCGTCGCCAACGCCATCGAACAGCCGCGCCTGGCCATCGAAGGAATAAGCCCCGTCATCGAAGGCGGCCGCTTCGCCAGCAAGTGCCTGTGCGGTCGTGCGCTGAGCGTCAGTGCGGTGATCTTCAGCGACGGTCACGAGCAACTGGCCGCCGACCTGCTGTGGCGGGGCAGGGGGCAGGCCACCTGGCAGCGCGTGGCCATGCAGGCCCAGGGCAACGATCGCTGGATCGCGACATTGCAGATCGAGCAGCAGGGCCGCGCCGAATTTGCCATCGAAGCCTGGCTGGATGTCTACGCCAGCTTTCGCCAGGAACTGGTGAAAAAGCTGGGGGCCGGCGTGCCGGTAGACCTGGAATTGCAGGAGGGCGCGCAACTGGTTCGTCATATCGCTGCCCAGGCGCCGCCAGGCCTGCGCGCCGAGTTCGATGCGCTGATCGAACGCATGGAGGCCTCGCAATCGCAGGCCGAGCGCGAGGCGGTGCTGATCGACCCGTCGGTCGATGCGCTGATGCGCCGCGCCGAGTACCGCCCGCATCTGCTGCGCAGCGATCGCTATCCGCTGGACGTGGAACGCTCCCTGGCCGAGTTCGCCAGTTGGTACGAGCTCTTCCCGCGTTCGCTCGGGCACGAGCAGCGCCATGGCACCTTCGCCGACGTGCATGCGCGCATTCCCGAGATCGCCCGGCTGGGCTTCGATGTCCTGTACTTTCCACCGATCCATCCCATTGGCCGCAGCCACCGCAAGGGCCCCAACAACAGCCTCAGGGCCGGCCCCGACGACCCCGGCAGCCCCTATGCCATCGGCAGCGAGGCAGGCGGCCACGAGGCCGTGCATCCGCAACTGGGCAGCCTCGACGACTTCCGCGAGCTGGTGCGCGTCGCCCGCGAGCACGGTCTGGAAGTGGCGTTGGATTTCGCCGTGCAGTGTTCGCCCGACCACCCTTGGCTTCGCGAGCACCCCGGCTGGTTCAGTTGGCGACCCGACGGCAGTATCCGCCACGCCGAGAACCCGCCGAAGAAGTACGAGGACATCGTCAACGTCGAGTTCTATGCCGAGGCGGCCATGCCCGATCTCTGGCTGGCGCTGCGTGACGTGGTGCTGGGCTGGGTGGAGCAGGGCGTTACCCTGTTTCGCGTCGACAACCCGCACACCAAGCCGATGCCGTTCTGGGAGTGGCTGATCGCCGACGTGCGCGAGCGCCATCCCGAGGTGATCTTCCTCGCCGAAGCCTTCACCCGCCCGGCGATGATGGCGCGTCTGGGCAAGCTCGGCTTCAGCCAGAGCTACACCTACTTCACCTGGCGCAACACCAAGGCCGAGTTGCAGGCCTATTTCCAGGAGCTCAATCAGGCGCCCTGGCGCGACTGCTACCGGCCGAACTTCTTCGTCAACACGCCGGACATCAACCCGTATTTCCTCCAGCGCAGCGGTCGTCCGGGCTTTCTCATCCGCGCCGCCCTGGCCACCATGGGCTCCGGGCTCTGGGGCATGTACTCGGGCTTCGAGCTGTGCGAAGCCGAACCGGTGCCCGGCAAGGAGGAGTACCTCGACTCGGAGAAGTACCAGTTGCGCCCGCGCGACTACCAGGCGGCCGGCAACATCAACGCCGAGATCGCCCGACTCAACCGGATTCGCCGCGAAAACCCCGCCTTGCAGACCCACCTGGGCTTCGCCGCCTACACCGCCTGGAACGACAACATCCTCTACTTCGGCAAGCGCACCGCCGACCTCGACAACTTCATCCTGGTGGCCGTCAGCCTCGACCCTCACAACGCCCAGGAGGCGCACTTCGAGCTGCCACTGTGGGAGCTGGGCTTGCCCGACGACGCCCCCTGGCCGGCGAAGACCTGATGAACGGCCACCGCTGGATCTGGCACGGCAAGGTGCAGTGGATGCGCATCGAACCCTGGCACCTGCCGTTCGGCATCTGGCGTATCCACGCCGTACGCTGAACAAGGAGTATCCCCATGGCCAGACGCAACGCCAGCAGAACCTTCCTCAACGACCCGCAGTGGTACAAGGATGCGGTGATCTACCAGGTTCACGTGAAGTCGTTCTTCGACGCCAACAACGATGGCATCGGTGACTTCCAGGGGCTGATCGACAAGCTCGACTACATCGCCGACCTCGGCGTGAACACCCTGTGGCTGCTGCCGTTCTACCCCTCGCCACGGCGCGACGACGGTTACGACATCGCCATGTACCGGGGCGTACACCCGGACTACGGCACCCTGGCCGATGCCCGGCGTTTCATCGCCGAGGCGCATCGCCGCGGGCTGCGCGTGATCACCGAGCTGGTGATCAACCACACCTCGGATCAGCACCCCTGGTTCCAGCGCGCCCGCCGCGCCAGGAAGAACTCCAAGGCACGCGACTACTACGTCTGGTCCGATACCGACGACAAGTACGCCGGCACCCGCATCATCTTCATCGACAGCGAGAAGTCCAACTGGACCTGGGATGCGCTGGCCGGCCAGTACTTCTGGCATCGCTTCTACTCGCACCAGCCGGACCTCAATTTCGACAACCCCAGGGTGCTCGACGCGGTACTTGCGGTGATGCGCTTCTGGCTCGACATGGGTGTCGACGGCCTGCGCCTGGATGCCATCCCGTACCTGATCGAACGCGACGGCACCAGCAGCGAGAACCTGCCGGAAACCCACGCAGTGCTCAAACGCATCCGCGCCGAGCTGGACGCGCGCTACCCGGATCGCCTGCTGCTGGCCGAGGCCAACCAGTGGCCGGAAGACACCCGCCCGTACTTCGGCGAGGACGACGAGTGCCACATGGCCTTTCACTTCCCGCTGATGCCGCGCATGTACATGGCCATCGCCCAGGAGGATCGTTTCCCGATCACCGACATCCTGCGCCAGACGCCGGAAATCCCGCCCAATTGCCAGTGGGCGATCTTCCTGCGCAACCACGATGAGCTGACCCTGGAAATGGTCACCGACGACGAGCGTGACTACCTCTGGAACTACTACGCCGCCGACAGCCGGGCGCGTATCAACCTGGGCATCCGCCGGCGCCTGGCGCCGCTGGTGGGGCGTGACCGCCGGCGCATCGAGCTGCTCAACAGCCTACTGCTGTCGATGCCCGGCACACCGACGCTGTATTACGGCGACGAGATCGGCATGGGCGACAACATCTACCTGGGTGATCGCGACGGCGTGCGCACGCCCATGCAGTGGTCGGTGGATCGCAACGGTGGCTTCTCCCGCGCCGATCCGGCCAGCCTGGTGCTGCCACCGATCATGGACTCGCTGTACGGCTACCAGACCATCAACGTCGAGGCCCAGGCGCACGACCCGCATTCGCTGCTCAACTGGACGCGACGCATGCTCGCCATCCGCAACCAGCACAAGGCCTTCGGCCGGGGTTCGCTGGTGATGCTGGCACCGAGCAACCGGCGCATCCTCGCCTACCTGCGCGGCTACACCAGCGAGCAGGGCCACGAGGAACACATCCTCTGCGTGGCCAACCTCTCCAGCGCAGCCCAGGCCGTGGAACTGGAACTGGCCGACTACCGCGAACGCGTACCGGTGGAGATGATCGGAGGCGCCTCGTTCCCGCCCATCGGCCAGCTCACCTATCTGCTGACGCTGCCACCGTACGGCTTCCTCTGGTTCTACCTGGCCGACGCCTCGCAGATGCCCAGCTGGCACCTCAAGCCGGTCGAGCGGATGCCGGAATTGCAGACCCTGGTGCTGGGGCGCGCCCTGAGCGAGGTGATCGACGAGCGCCCGCGGCAGACCCTCGAGCGCGACTCGCTGCCGCTGTACCTGCCCAAGCGCCGCTGGTTCGCTGCCGAGCAGCCACCGCGCGGCGGGGTGCACCTGCTCTACGTCATGCCCCTGGCAGAAGGCGCCGATGCCCCCTTGCTGGCCGAAGTACAGGTGCAGGGCAGCAGCGGCGTGGAGCATTATCGTCTGCCCCTGGCGGCGGTACCCGAACGCGCCGAGGGCAATGACCTGCCGCAGCAACTGGCCCTGGCACGCCTGCGGCGCGGGCGTCGCGTGGAGCTGCTCACCGATGCCTTCAGCCTGCCGCAGTTCAACCAGCACATCCTGCGCCTGTTGCGCGAGCAACGCGTGCTGCGCAGCGCCGGCGGGGAGATCCAGTTCCGCGCCGAGCCCGGCCTGCTGGCACTCGAAGAGGTCGACGACAGCGCTTTTCGCCTGCTCAGCGCCGAGCAATCCAACAGCTCGGCGCTGCTCGGCGAGCATCTGCTGCTCAAGCTGCTGCGTCGCGGCTTTCCCGGTATCCACCCGGAGGTGGAAATGGGCCGCTTCCTCAGCGACCACGGCTACGCCAATGTCGCACCCTTTCTCGGCGAGGTGGTGCGGGTCGACGCTGACGGCCAGCCACACACGCTGATGGTGCTGCAGCGTTACCTCGATAACCAGGGCGATGCCTGGCAATGGACGCTCAACACCCTCGATCGCGCCATTCGCGACGAACTGGCGGGCGGCACGAGCAACCCTGCCGTCGAGCCGCTGGGTGAACTCGGTCTGTTCGCCAGCGTGCTCGGCAGGCGCGTCGGGGAGATGCACGCGGTGCTCGCCCGCCCGGTGGAGAGCCCGGACTTCGGTTACCGCCTCAGCGATGAACGCGACAGCGCGCAGTGGGCCGAATCGATCACCGTACAACTGCGCGAAGCCCTGCAATCGCTGGCACGCCAGCGTGACAGCCTGAGCCCGCTCGCTGCCGAGCAGGCCGACGCTCTGCTGGGCCGGGAGACGAACCTGGCGGCAGCCGTCGCCCGCCTGGCCGAACGCGCCACAGGTGGCCTGCGCATTCGCGTGCATGGCGATCTGCATCTGGGCCAGGTGCTGGTGGTGCAGGGCGACGCCTACATCATCGACTTCGAGGGCGAACCCAATCGCTCGCTGGACGAACGCCGCCAGCGCCACAGTCCGTTCAAGGACGTGGCCGGCATGCTGCGCTCCTTCGACTACGCGGCGGCGGTGGCGCAGCGCAACGCCGGTGGCGTGGAAGGTGCCGTGGACGCCCGGCAGGTAGTGCGCGACGTGGTGGCGCGTTACCGCGAAGTGTCGCGCAGCGCCTTTCTCGAGGCCTACCGCCTCGCCGCCAGCGGACTGCCCCATGAATGGTACGAACGCGATGGCGAAGACGCTGCCCTCGACCTGTTCTGTCTGGAAAAGGCTGTCTACGAAATCGTTTACGAGAGCGGCCACCGCCCCGAGTGGATCGATGTTCCGCTCCAGGGACTGGTGGAACTCGCTCGCCAATTACCCGGAGTGCGAATGTGAACCAGACCCGAGTGCAACGCCTGCGACGTGCCGAGGACGGCGATCCGTTCGGTTTTCTCGGCCCCCATGCCGAGGATGACGGCGTGCGCGTGCGGGTGTGGCTGCCCGGTGCCAGAGAAGTGGATCTGCTGGCCATCGACGGCACACCCCTGGGCCGCATGCAGTGCAGCGACCCGGACGGCCTGTTCGAACGGGAGCTGCCGCAGGCGCAACCCTATCGCCTGCGCATCCACTGGCCGGGCGGCGTCCAGGAGACGGAAGACCCCTATGCCTTCGGCCCGCTGCTGGGGGAAACCGATCTCTATCTGTTCGCCGAAGGCAATCATCGCCAGCTGTGGCATTGCCTCGGCTCGGCCGTCGTGGAGCACGAGGGCGTGCCCGGTGTGCGCTTCGCCGTGTGGGCACCCAATGCGCGACGGGTCTCGGTGGTCGGCGACTTCAACGCCTGGGATGGTCGCCGCCACCCCATGCGCCTGCGCTACCCGGCGGGCGTGTGGGAGCTGTTCATTCCACGCTTGCAGTCGGGCGAACGCTACAAGTACGAAATACTCGGCGCGCACGGCGTGCTGCCGCTGCGCGCCGACCCCCTGGCCCAGGCCACCGAGACCCCGCCGGCCACCGCCTCGCGGGTAGCGTCAGGCGAGGCCTTCGCCTGGCAGGACGAACGGTGGATGAACGAACGCGAGCAGCGCCATGCCGCACAGGCACCACTGGCGATCTACGAACTGCACGCTGGCTCCTGGCAGTGGGCCGATGGTCAGGCGCCGGACTGGGACGAGCTGGCCGAACGCCTGATTCCCTACGTGCAGGGCCTGGGTTTCACCCACATCGAGCTGATGCCGATCATGGAGCACCCCTTCGGCGGTTCCTGGGGCTACCAGCCGCTGTCGATGTTCGCCCCCACCGCACGCTTCGGCAGCCCGGAGCGCTTTGCCGCCTTCGTCGACCGCTGCCATCGGGCGGGCATCGGGGTGATTCTCGACTGGGTGCCTGGGCATTTCCCCAACGACGCCCATGGCCTGGCCGAGTTCGACGGCAGCGCGCTGTACGAGTACGCGCACCCGTTCGAGGGCTTCCACCCGGACTGGAACACCTGCATCTACAACCTCGGCCGCAGCGAGGTACACGGCTTCATGCTCGCCAGCGCCCTGTACTGGCTGCGCGAGTACCACATCGACGGCCTGCGCGTGGATGCCGTGGCCTCGATGCTGTACCGCGACTATTCGCGCGAGGCGGGGCAATGGATACCCAATCGCCACGGCGGGCGCGAGAACCTGGAAGCCATCGAATTCCTCCAGCACCTCAACGACGTGGTGCGCAGCGAGGTGCCGGGGGCGCTGGTGATCGCCGAGGAGTCCACCGCCTGGCCCGGCGTCAGCCGGCCGGTGCAGGAGGGCGGGCTGGGCTTCAGCCACAAATGGAACATGGGCTGGATGAACGACAGCCTGGCCTACATCCAGCAGGACCCGATGTACCGCCTGCACCATCATCACCAGATCACCTTCGGCCTGCACTACGCCTTCTCCGAGCGTTTCATCCTGCCGATCTCCCACGACGAGGTGGTACACGGCAAGCGTTCGCTGCTGGGTCGCATGCCCGGTGATCGCTGGCAGCAGTTCGCCAACCTGCGCCTGTTCCTCGCGCTGATGTGGACGCATCCGGGCAAGAAGCTGCTGTTCATGGGCTGCGAATTCGGTCAGTGGCGCGAGTGGAACCACGACCAGCAACTGGACTGGTACCTGTTGCAGTATCCCGAACACCTCGCTGTCCAGGGGCTGGTACGCGAGCTGAACCAGCTGTACCGCGAACAGCCCGCATTGCATCGCCTGGACGACAGGGCAGAGGGGTTTCAATGGCTGATCGACGACGACGCGCGCAACAGCGTGTTCGCCTGGTTGCGCAAGGGTGGCGAGGGCGCGCCGGCGCTGCTGGTGGTACACAATTTTACCCCGCAGGTACTCGATGGCTACCGAGTCGGGGTACCGGCGGCCGGCCCCTGGCGAGTCGTGCTCAATACCGATGAGGCTCGCTGGAGCGGTTCGGGGGCGGGCACCCGGGGTGAACTGCACAGCCAGGACAGCCCGGCTCACGGCCAGGCGCAATCGCTGTACCTGCAACTGCCGCCGCTCGCCACCCTGATCCTTCGCCAATAGGCTGCGCCGTGCTCACCGGCGCCCGGCCCGAGCGAACCCGCTGCGCGCGGCGCAGCCTGGGGCTGGCCGACGCGCAGCAGAGCCGGCATCAATGATGCGCGGCGCTCACGCCCTGCAGCACCGTGGCGCTGGCCCACTCGTTGGCACCGGCGGCGATGTTGCCCAGCGACACCACGCCCACCAGGCGCTTCTCGCGGTTGAGCACCGGTAGCCGGCGCAGCTGGATGTCGGCCATGTTGCGGGCCACGTGCTCGATCTCTTCGTCCTCGAAGCAGTAGCGGATGCCGCCACTCATGATCTGCCGCACCGGCGTGTCGCTGCCCAGTCCGGCGGCCGTGGCCCGTATGGCGATGTCGCGGTCGGTGACGACGCCGATCAGGCGATCGCCCTCGCGCACCAGCAGGGCGCCGCTGTCGATGTCGGCCATAAGCCCGGCGACGTCCCGAATGCTGCTGTCGGGCTCCACGGTCTGTACGTTGCGAGTCATGACTTCACTGATCTTCATCTGTTTCTCCAGTTCTGCTGGGGCCGTCGGGCCCGTTGGTGGAAGGGCCCGGCACCGAGAGGGCGCCGCAGCCGGTGTGTGCGCATCGATCGGGCCACCTTGCGGCGACCCTGCGCAGGCTCAGGAATAACGCACCAGGTGATAGGGGTAGTCGCCGACCCGGACGCCGACCACCATCGCACTGATCCAGTCGATGAGGATGCGCGTGTAGGCCTGCTGGTCGCGGTCCTGACTCAGGCCATGGTCGGCGCCATCGAGAATGCGATGGGTCAGCGAATGGGCCTTGTCGAACGCAGCCCGGTAGCTCATCAGGGTGGTGTGCGGTACGTAGTCGTCATGCTCGGACTCCACCAGCAGTACATCGCCCTGGAAGTTCGAGCAGGCCAGCAGCGCCTTGTTGTCGGCCGGCCCCAGGAGCTGACGGCGGTATTGCGCCAGGCGCTGCACGTCGAGCTGGCGCTTGGGTACCTGCCACTGCCCGTCCCAGTAAAGCGCCGGTACGCGCAGGGCCAGCCATTTCACCGGGCGCAGGGTGCTCAGCAGGGTGGACAGGTAGCCGCCGTAGCTGCTGCCGATCACCGCGATGCAGCCGGTGTCGACGGCAGGATGCTCGGCCAGGCGGTCGTAGGCGGCGACGATATCGGCGAGGTTGTGCGCGCGGGTCACGCTCTCCTGCGTGGCGATGGTCTTTTCGTGGCCACGCATGTCGAAGGTCAGGCACACGCAACCCAGCCCGGCGATGCCCCGTGCGCGCGCCAGATCCCGCTGCTGGCTGCCGCCCCAGCCGTGTACGAAGAGCACGCCGGGAACCCTGGCCGGAGGCGACAGCAGGGTTCCGGCGAGGGCTTCGTCGTCCACCAGTATCTCCAGTGGCTGGCTGCGTGCGCTCATGCCCGCTGCACCCTGACGTATTTGCTCAGCAGGCCCAGTTCGCCATCCTCTCCCTGGTACAGGCACAGGGTGTCGGCCGGCGGCTTGTGGGCGCCATAGCATTCGTAGGTCGAGGCATTGAGCCGGAGCAGGGTCGGATCGTCGGAGAAGGCTTCCAGCGCGAAGATTTCCGCCGGGCTCGCGCCGCCGACCCGCCAGGACTGCTCCAGTACGCCGCAACGCTGTTTGCCGGTGCTGCCCACGCCACAGGCCACATCGTAGTTGCGCCGCGAGGCGAATAGACCGGGGTAGGCCTCGAACGCGGCCAGTTCGTAGATGCGCGCCTGCTGGATGGCCAGGCGTGCGGCACGCGGCATGCTCAGGGCCATCAGCGCCAGATAGTCGCCGCGGATCACGATCAGTTCGGAGCCACCGTAGACCGGCCTGGCCTGGTTGTCGCGCGTCAGGTGCTGGGTGCCGTAGTAACTCAGGGTGAGGCCCGCCACGTCGATCTGCCCGACGCTGTAGGTGTAGGGCTGGCTCAGGTTCTCTTCCAGCACCAGGCCGTGCTCGCGCACCGTCGTCGCATCCTGCGCCGCCAGGGCGGTCTCCAGTTCCGTCAGATCACTGATCATCTGCTGGCCGCGTCCGGCCCTGGCCAGCACCGGCTTCAGTCGCAGCGCGCCGTCGCGCAGCAGGCGTTGGCCGGCGCCGTGCGCATCCTCCAGATCGAAGGCGGTGTAGCCGGGCAGAGTGACCGGCGTGATCTGCCGGCCGAGTGTTTCCGACCAGCCCTCGGGGCTGCGCCTCGACTCGCCGAACAGCGGATGGCTGATCGCCTTGGTCGCCACGAAGGCATGCTCGACCACACCACCGAACAGATCCTCGGTGCTCTCGATGCCCAGCGCCGAAACGTCCCCCACCAGGGTGTCGTCCGGCAGGAAGTAATGGCGCCCGTCAGCGCCAGGCGCGCCCGAGTAGTCGCCAATGAACGGACAGCCAAGCAGTTTGCCCAGCTTCTCGGCCAGCACCCGCTGCACGGCTCGCTCATGCTCGCTGCCCGCAGCCTGCCCGCCGAGCAATACGACACCGCGGTGCAATGTCATTCGCCGTCACGCCAGGTACCACCAGCACTCTCGCAGTCGAGGCGTACCTGGCGCAGGTCGGTCACGTGGTAGTAGTGGGTGAGCACCTTGGCATCGTTGGGCACGGCCGGGCGCGCCTGGCTCTCGTCTTCGCCGGTGGAGCGGTAGTTGGCCAGGCTTTCCTGGGTCAGCGCAGCCTCGCAGGTACCGACGCTGTCGCGGGAGCAGCGGGCCACCTTGTGCTGGCGGGTGTTGATCATTTCATCGCTTTCGTTGCTGCAGGATACCAGTCGATATCGCCCTGCGACATCCCGACGAATTCGTAGCACAGCTCCTTTTCCACTTCGGCAATGGCGTCGCTGGAAGAGCGACTGGTGACATAGCAGGCATCGGCCAGGACATCGGCGGCGGTCAACCAGCCCAGGACGAAGAGGGGAATGGCGGCTTGCATGGTGGTATCTCCATAACGGTGGCCTTCATCGACTGTGAACGGGGCCCTCGTGGTGAAGTTCAGGGTTTTTGATCAGTGGGTAGGGGCCCAAAAAACCCTGAACTCACCGCCATTCCTGCGGCCACAAGGTGAAAGCGGGGCGTGCCGCTCCGGTCTCAGACAGCACAGTGGAACGGTGCGCAAAGGACAACTGATGAGCGAATCGCAAGTGAACCCCGACAGCGCCGTGGCGCACTTCAGCGCCCTGATCCTCGCCAAGCTGCGCTACGCGGTAGGAGCAGGGCCGGCCACCGCCTATGACCATGACTGGTTCGAAGCCCTGGCCCTGGCCACCCGCGACCACATGATCGACCAATGGGAGGAGTCCAGCGCCCAGGTCGATCGCCAGGATCAGAAGCGCGTCTACTACCTGTCGCTGGAATTTCTCATCGGTCGCCTGCTGCTCGACAACCTGAGCAACCTCGGCCTGCTCGATGTTGCACGTCAGGCCATGGCTGAGCTTGGCGTCGAGCTCGAACGCATCCGCGAGATCGAACCCGACGCCGCGCTGGGCAACGGTGGCCTGGGGCGCCTGGCCGCCTGCTTCATGGAAAGCATGGCGACCCTGCGCCTGGCGGCTCACGGATACGGTATTCGCTACGAGCACGGCCTGTTCCGCCAGGCCATCGTCGATGGCTGGCAGGCCGAACAGACCGAAACCTGGCTGGACTTCGGCAACCCGTGGGAGTTCGAACGCCCCGAGGTGGCCTACCGCATCGGCTTCGGCGGCGGGGTGATGAGCCTGGCCGACGAACAGGGCTCCAGCCGTCAGCTCTGGCAACCGCAGGAAACCGTGCGCGCCATCGCCTATGACACGCCCGTGGTCGGCTGGCGCGGCGCATCGGTCAATACCCTGCGTCTGTGGCGCGCACGGGCGGAGGAAAACCTGCAGCTCGACCGCTTCAACGCCGGTGATCACTTCGGCGCGGTAGCCGGTGAAGTCGCGCGCGGAGAGCATCTCGCGGGTGCTGTATCCGGCCGATGACACCGAAGCAGGCCAGGAGCTGCGCCTGCGTCAGGAGTACTTCCTCGTCTCGGCCTCGCTGCAGGATCTGCTGGAGCGCCACCTGCGCCTGCATGGCGACCTGCAATCGCTGTCGCAGCAGGTGGCCATTCAGCTCAACGACACGCACCCGGCCATCGCCGTGGTCGAACTGATGCGCCTGCTGGTCGATCAGCACCAGCTGCCCTGGGCGCGTGCCTGGGAGCTGACCGTGGCATCCACCGCCTACACCAATCACACGCTGCTGCCGGAGGCCCTGGAGTCCTGGCCGGTGGCGCTGATGGAGCGCCTGCTGCCGCGCCACCTGCAGATCATCTACCTGATCAATGCCGAGCACATCGACGCCCTGCGCGCCAAGGACATCCACGACTTTCGCCTGCTGCGTGCGGTATCGCTGATCGACGAAGACAACGGTCGCCGCGTGCGCATGGGCAACCTGGCCTTTCTCGGTGCGCACAGCATCAACGGTGTCTCGGCGTTGCACACTCGCCTGATGCGCGACACCGTGTTCCGCGACCTGCACCGGCTCTATCCGACGCGGGTCAACAACAAGACCAACGGCGTGACCTTCCGTCGCTGGCTGTTTCAGGTCAACCCGCTGCTGACCCACCTGCTGGTCGACGCACTCGGCCCCGAGTTGCTGGAAAGCCCGCAAAGCACCCTGGAGCAACTGCAACCCTACGCCGAACGGGTCGCCTTCCGTGAGGAATACGCCCTGTGCCGGCGGCGCAACAAGGAAGCACTGGCCCGGCTGATCCAGCATCGCAGCGGGCTGTCGCTCGATATCGAGGCGATCTTCGACGTGCAGATCAAGCGCATACACGAGTACAAGCGGCAGTTGCTCAACCTGCTGCACACCGTCGCGCTGTACCAGGCGATCCGCAACGACCCGACCACCGACTGGGTGCCACGGGTAAAGATATTCGCCGGCAAGGCCGCCGCCAGCTACCGCCAGGCCAAGCTGATCATCAAGCTGGCCAACGACATCAGTCGCACCATCAATGGCGACCCCACCGTGCGCGGGCTGCTCAAGGTGGTGTTCATTCCCAACTACAACGTCAGCCTGGCCGAGACCATCATTCCTGCCGCCGACCTCTCCGAGCAGATCTCCACGGCAGGGCTGGAGGCCTCCGGCACCAGCAACATGAAGTTCGCCCTCAACGGCGCGCTGACCATCGGCACCCTGGACGGGGCCAACGTCGAGATGTGCGAGCGGGTCGGCGAGGAGAACCTGTTCATCTTCGGCATGACCGCCCAGCAGGTCGCCGCCCGCCAGCGTCTGGGCCTGGAGATGATCGAGGTGGTGACCGAATCCGAGCGCCTGGAGGCGGCGCTGGGAGCGATCCGCGCCGGCGTCTTCTCGCCGGACGACCCGGCACGCTACGTGGGCCTGGTGGACGCGCTGCTGTATGACGACCGCTTCATGGTCTGCGCGGACTTCGAGGCCTACTGGGCCGCCCAGCGCCAGGTCGACCGACGCTGGCTGGAGCCGGACGACTGGTGGCGTTCGGCCGTGCTCAACACCGCACGCATGGGCTGGTTCTCCTCGGATCGCACCATAGCCGAGTACGCGCGGGACATCTGGCAGGTGCCGGTGCCCCCGCGCCGCGACGGCTGAGGCGCGTCACTCCTGGACGCGGTGGGCCGGCGTGCTGCCGCCTTTCTTCGGATGCAGGATGCGCGTGACCTGGACGTCGGTGAAGTCGTTCGGCCATTCGAAGGTATGCAGCGCGCTGAGGTAGAAACGC
The DNA here is from genome assembly GCA_045291465.1 of Ectopseudomonas oleovorans. GTDB lineage: Bacteria > Pseudomonadota > Gammaproteobacteria > Pseudomonadales > Pseudomonadaceae > Aquipseudomonas > Aquipseudomonas oleovorans_B. Next base: position 3,245,533 of record CP152345.1, read on the forward strand.
GCCTGATCCGGCGTGAGCTGCTCACGGTCGGACTCCACCTCCACGCTGTGCGGCTGGTTGTGCAGGATGTAGCTGATCAGGTGCAGTGGCTTGGGCTTGGCCATGTCGTGCCTCCGGTTTGCCAGGGATGATGGGGGAGTAGACCCGTGCCCCGCGCTGGTGAGTTCCAGCGATCTGCCGAGCGGCATGCACGTCCCGTCGCGCACCGAGTCCGACTCGGAACCTTTCGTCAAGCCCGTGCGCATGGCGCACCCTGCGCGAGGAAGTCATGACTCGCTGGGCAGGCTTACGGCCGCGCGCTCGCTGCGCTTGCGCAACGAGCGTGCACGCTTCTCCAGCACCAGGTAGGTGACGCTGGCCAGCAGCAGCGGCAGCAGGTAGTACAGCACGCGATAGGCGAGCAGGGCGGCGATCAGGCTGGCCTGGCTGTACTGGTGTTGCAGCAGCGCGAGAAACACCGCCTCCAGTACCCCCAGCCCGGCCGGAATGTGGGCGACCACGGCCGCCATGCAACTGATCAGCAACACGCCCAGCACCGAGGTATAGGCGGCACCGTCCGGCAGCAGCCAGTAGATCAGCGCCGCCATCAGCGCCCAGTTGCTCGCCCCCAGGCACAGCTGCAGCAACGCCATGCCCAGTGTGGGCAGGGTGATCGCACGTTCGCCGAAATACCACACGCGCTGGCGCGAGAAGGCGCAGATGCCGATATAGGCACTGACCACTCCGAGCAGCGTGAACCCCAGCAGTTGCAGGCCGGTCACACCCAGCGCCCAGCTCTGCGGCAGCGTCACCAGACGCAGGGAGAAGATCACGCCGGCCAGCGCCATGTAGCCGGTCCAGTTGGTCAGCAGACTGAGACTGAGGATACGTGTCACCGTCGAGGCGCTCAGGCCCAGACGCATGTACAGCCGATAACGCATCGCCACGCCGCCTATCCAGGTGGTGAAGTTGAGGTTGAAGGCATAGCAGACCATCGCCACCGGCATCACCTGGCGCGTCGGCAGGTTGTGTCGGCTGTAGCGTCGGCCGAGCAGGTCGTAGCAGGCGAACACCAGGTAGCTGGCGCAGGCGATCAGCGCCCCCACCAGCAGCGTCCGGGTGCTGTAGTCGCTGAGCGACTGGCGTACTTCGCCCCAGTCCAGATTCCGTGCCAGCAGGTACAGCAGCGTCGGCACCAGCAGCAGAAAGAACAGCGTGAGCACGCGCTTGCCCCAGACCATCCAGGGTTTCTTCTGAACGCCATTCATCCCGTCTTTTCCTCTTCATGCCAATCGGCTTTCTCGGCCGGTTCCAGGGGTTCGAGTTTCTTGCGGTGCGCCGGCAGCCAACCGGCGATGGCCGGGAAACGACGCAGGAAGTGAAAGCACAGGAATACCAGTGGCGCGCGCCACCAGTAGCCGCGTACCACACGCTCCAGTTCGATGCGCCGGCAGTGCTGCACCGAGAGGTGGTGCAGGTGGTCGTACAGGTGCTGGTTGAAGGTGCGGTCACGAATCACCAGATTCGCTTCCAGGTTCAGCGCCAGGCTCAACGGGTCGAGGTTGCTCGAACCCACCGTCGCCCACTCGTCGTCCACCAGTGCCACCTTGCCGTGCAGTGGGCGCTGGCAGTACTCGTGGATCATCACCCCGTCGCGCAGCAGGTAGTTGTAGAGCAACCGGGAAAACGCCTGTACCCAGCGCATGTCCGGCTGGCCCTGCAGGATCAGCGTCACCTCCACGCCACGCCTGGCCGCGTTGCGCAAGGCGCGCAGCACGCGGTAGCCGGGAAAGAAATAGGCATTGGCCACCACCAGGCGCCGACGCGCCGACTCGAAGGCCGCCAGGTGTTCGTCCTCGATATCGGAGGTGTGCCCTTCGTTGTCGCGCTCCAGGAGCATCACCCGCATGTCGCCCACCGGCGTTCTCGAGGGCCGCACCGGGCTCGGCTCAGCCAGCGCCGGACGGAGCAGGCGCAGCGTGCAGGCGTGCAGGTCGGCGACGACCGGCCCCGTAACCTCCACCGCGTAGTCCTGCTTGGCCATCTCGCCGTAATCGCCCAGGTGGTCGGCCGAATAGTTGATGCCGCCGACGAAGGCGCACTCACCGTCGATCACCACGATCTTGCGGTGCAGGCGGCGAAACAGGTTGGTGCGCATCCCCAGGCGTCGCGGGCTGGGATCGAACACATGGATTTTCACCCCTTCACGTGTCAGCGCCGCCACGTATTCATGCTGCAGGTCGGCGGTTCCGTAGCCGTCCACCGCGATGACCACACGCACGCCCCGACGGGCTGCCTCGATCAGCACGTCCTGCAGCTCCAGCCCGACCTTGTCCTCGCGAATGATGAAGGTCTCCAGCAGTACCTCGGTACGAGCCGCACGAATGCACTCGAACACCCGCGGGTAGTACCCCTCGCCATTGATCAGCAGGCGCAGCTGGTTGCCATCTCGCCAGATGCCGCTCACAGGTGAATCTCCGCTGCCAGTGGCGCGTGATCGGACAGGTGCGACCAGGGCCGCGTCGACAGCACCTGCGGCCCGTGTGCCGTGGCGTTACGGGTATAGATGCGATCCAGGCGCAGCATCGGCCAGCGTGCCGGGAAACTGCGCGCCGGTTTGCCATGGCGGTGCTGGAAGGCTTCCACCAGCGCATGGGGGGCCAACTGTTCGTCCGCGCGCAGGCGCCAGTCGTTGAAGTCGCCGGCCACGATCACCGGCGCAGCCGGGTCGAAGGTCGCCAGCAGATCCAGCAACAGGCCGATCTGCTGACGCCGGTGCATCTCTCGCAGCCCCAGGTGGACGCACACCGCATGCACGGCATCATGCCCCGGTACGTCCAGGCGGCAGTGCAGCAGGCCGCGCTGCTCGGTACCGCTGACCGTCACGTCGAGGTTGTGGTGTTCGACGATGGGAAAGCGCGAGAGCAGGGCATTGCCATGGTCGCCGGCCGGGTACACGGCGTTGCGTCCATAGGCGAACTGCGGCCACATGCTGTCGGCGAGGAACTCGTACTGCGGTACGCTCGGCCAGTCGTGAAAGCGCTTGGCGTGCAGCGCGTGACTACCCAGCACCTCCTGCAGGAACACCAGGTCGGAACCGGTGGCCTGCACGGCGCTGCGCAGCTCCGGCAGGATGAAGCGGCGGTTGAGCGCGGTGAACCCCTTGTGCGCATTGATCGTCAGCACGCGCAGACGCTTGACCGCGGTGATGCGATCGATGATCACCTCGGGATTGGGGATGGTGGTATTCATCGCTGACATGTCCATTGCCGGGCGCCGCTCACAGACTGCCCGGTTTCTTCGAGCGCGCCTCGCCGAGCGGGTCGGCCTCGGCGATGGCCCTGTCCAGTACGGCACTGCCATGCACGCGCTCTTCGGTGCCGTTGTCGGCGCTCTGCCTGGCCGGTTGCAGCTCGACCTTGATCCAGCCGCTGTCACGCCGGTCGAAGGCCTTGAAGGCCTCGATTGCGTCGGTCATCGGCTTGACCTGGGTGAGAATCTTCGCCGGGTCGATACGCCCGGCCTGAACCATCTCGATCAGGCGCGGGATATAGCGCCGGTGGTTGCAGTTGCCCATGTTCACGGTGAGGTTCTTGTTCATCGCCTGGCCGATGGGAAACTCGCGCGCCTGTTGCGGGTAGACGCCGATGATGGCCAGCGTGCCGGCCTTGGCCAGGGCGTCCACGGCCCATTGCAGGGCCTGTTCGGGCGCATCCCCGGGTTGCCACTGCTCACCCTCGGTCTGGCGCGGAGAGTGACCGTGCGCCGGACACTGGGCATCCACCCCGACAGCATCGATGGCACGATCCACGCCGATGCCGCCGGTCAGCCTGCGCAGGGTCGTCACCGGGTCTTCGCGGTCGAAGTCGATCACCTCGGCGCCCTGGCGACGAGCCATGTCCAGGCGATCATCGAGGTGATCGATGGCGAACACCCGCGAAGCCCCCAGGAGCTTGGCGCTGGCAATGGCGAACTGGCCGACCGGGCCGCAGCCGAACACCGCCACGGTATCGCCACTGCCCACCTCGGCCAGCTTCGCGCCGAAGTAGCCGGTGGGGAAGATGTCCGAGAGCAGGATCGCCTGGTCGTCGCTGATCTCGCTGGGCAGTTTCACCAGACCGATGTGGGCGAAGGGAATACGCGCCATCTCGGCCTGCAGGCCATGGAAGGCGCCAGTGATTTCCGGCCCGCCGTAGAAGGAGGTACCGGCCTCCTTGCCATTGGGGTTGGCTTCGTCGCACTGGGCGTAGTAACCCGCCCGGCAGTAGGCACAGTTGCCGCAGGCGATGGTGGAGGGCACCACCACCCGGTCGCCAATGTTCAGGTTGCGTACGTCACTGCCCAGGGCTTCGACGATGCCCACCGCCTCGTGGCCCAGGATGGTGCCCGGGCGCATGCCGCCGACGGTACCGCGCACGAAGTGCAGATCGGTACCGCAGATGGCCGATGCGGTAATGCGGATCACCGCATCGGTGCTGGCCAGCACCTGCGGCTCGGGTACGTCGTCCAGGCGAATGTCGCCGACATCATGGAATACCACTGCTTTCATCACTGCCTCCCGCGACCGGCATTACCGGCGCTAAAAACGAACAGCCGCACGAATGCGGCCTATGTTTTTTCGAGTGACAGCGGGAAACAGGGGTTCAGGTTTTTTGTTTGACTGGCGCCTTGTCGTCCAGCCTGCCCGCTACGCGAGCAGGACGAGTCGCTGCAACGGATCGGACTGCATGCCGGCGGGGCGCCGGGCGTGCCAGTCGGCGGCCGGCGGGGCGAGCACGGTGGCGCGCAGGCTGGCTTCGCCGTCGCACGGGGTGCTGGTGAGCGCACCGTGGTATCGCAGCGCCTGCGCACGGCGCGTTGCTCCGCTGGCGAGACTCAGCGCTGCAACTCCAGCAATTGCAGCGAACGCCCGGCCAGTCGAACCACCTCGTGCTGCGCCGGTGTCGGCCCCGTGTGCGCCGTATGCGTATCGATCAGGCACAGCCAATGGCGGCCGCCGTGCACCTCGGGCAAGCGGAACTCGCCCCCCTGGTGCCCGGCATTGAGCAACAGCAGCAGGGTGGCATCGGCGCCGCTGCGTTTGACTCCCGATGGCTGCGCGCGGCCGTCCATGAGCATGCCCATGCAGCGCGCCTCCTCGTCATGCCAGTTTTCCTCGCTCATCTCGCTGCCGTCCGGGGCCAGCCAGGTCACGTCCTTGACGTCCAGCTCCTCGTTGTAATGGCCTACCAGAAAACGCTGGCGACGCAGGATCGGGTAGCGCTGGCGCAGGTCGATCAGGTGCCGACAGAAGGCGGCCAGGCCTCGTCCCTCGTCGTCGATGCTCCAGTCCACCCAGCTCAGCTCGTTGTCCTGGCAGTAGGCGTTGTTGTTACCGTGCTGGGTGCGGCCGAACTCGTCGCCGGCCAGCAGCATCGGCGTGCCCTGGGCGAACAGCAGGGTGGCCAGCAGGTTGCGCATCTGCTGCACGCGCAGGCTGCGGATGGCCGGGTCGTCCGTGGCGCCTTCGCAGCCGTGGTTCCACGACAGGTTGCGATCGGTGCCGTCCTGGTTGTTCTCGTCGTTGGCTTCGTTGTGCTTGTGGTCGTAGGAGACCACGTCGCGCAGGGTGAAACCGTCGTGCGCGGTGATGAAATTGACCGAGGCGAACGGCCGGCGCCCACGCTGGTTGTACAGGTCGCCGGAGGCCGTCAGACGGCTGGCCAGCTCCGCCAGCTCACCCCGGTCGCCTTTCCAGAAGGCACGCACGTTGTCGCGGAACTTGTCGTTCCACTCCGCCCAGCCGGGCGCGAAGCCGCCCACCTGATAACCGCCCGGGCCGCAGTCCCAGGGCTCGGCGATCAGTTTGACCTTGCTCAGGATCGGATCCTGGCGACAGGCGACCAGGAAACTGTGGCGCTCGTCGAAGCCGTCGGCATAGCGTCCGAGGATGCTCGCCAGGTCGAAGCGGAAGCCGTCCACACGCATCTCGGTCGCCCAGTAGCGCAACGAGTCGGTGACCATCTGCAACACGCAGGGGTGGCTCAGATCCAGCGTGTTGCCGGTGCCCGAATCGTTGATGTAGTAGCGGCGCTCGTCCGGCATCAGGCGGTAGTAGCTGGCGTTGTCGATGCCGCGCATGGACAGCGTCGGGCCGCGCTCGTTGCCCTCGGCGGTGTGGTTGTAGACCACGTCGAGGATCAGCTCCAGGCCCGCGTCATGCAGGTGCGCGACCATCTCCTTGAACTCGCTGATGCGCCCGCTGGCGAGGTAGGCCGGATGCGGTGCGAAGAAGCCGATGCTGTTGTAGCCCCAGTAATTGTTCATGCCTTTTTCCAGCAGGTGCTGGTCGTTGACGAAGGCATGCACCGGCAGCAGCTCGACGCTCGACACGCCCAGCTCGCGGATGTGGCGCAGCAGCTCCGGGTTGGTCAGCCCTGCACAGGTGCCCCGGTAGCGCTCGGGCACCGCCGGGTGACGCATGCTGATGCCGCGCAGGTGCGCCTCGTAGATCACCGTGCGATCCCACGGAATGCGGATGCGCGGCTGCTCGCCCCAGGTGAACGCCGGATCGATCACCTTGCACTTGGGCACGAAGGGCGCACTGTCACGGTCGTCGAAACTCAGGTCGCCGTCCGGGTCGCCGATGGTGTAGCCAAACAGTGCTTCCGACCACTGCAGCTGGCCGACCAACTGCTTGGCATAGGGGTCGATGAGCAGCTTGTTGGGATTGAAGCGGTGCCCGGCCTCCGGCTCGTACGGGCCATGCACACGGTAGCCGTAGACCTGGCCGGGGCGCGCGTCCGGCAGGTAGCCGTGCCAGATCTCGTCGGTGTATTCGGGCAGCTCGATGCGTTCGATTTCCGTCTCGCCACGTTCGTCGAACAGGCACAGTTCCACGCGCGTGGCATGTGCCGAGAACAGTGCGAAGTTGACGCCAAGGCCGTCCCAGCTGGCACCGAGGGGAAAGGGCGTGCCCTCGGTAACGCGGGAGCGCTGATGTGCGCGCATGGTGAGCACCTCAGGCTTTCGGCATCTTGGGCGTGCGTGGGGCACGGGGCTTCTTCAGCAGAGCGGGCTGCTCGGCCTCGCTCAATGGCACGGACCTGGCTTTGCTGCTGCGCCGCGGTTTGGGCGCGATCTGCGACCGGGCTTCGGCTTCTGCCTCGGCCAGCTTGCTGGCCATCATCCAGTGCCGCTCATGCTGTCCATGGGGACGGCCCTCGGACTCCCAGATCTGGAAGGCGAACTCGCGGATACGCTGTTCATCGATACTCATGGCGCGGTTCCTCTGATGAAAGGGTGAGACGAATCAGGTTGACCGGAAATTCGGCCAGTGCGACGGCCAGCGGCACGCCGCGGCCAGGTGCGATCCGGCAGGAACCGAGCAGGCCGTTGGCGAACCCGGTGCGCAGCTCGCCAGGCAACACCACGGCGGTGTCGCCCCAGTGCTGCGCCGGTATGTGTGGTCTGCCGTGCTCACCGAGCAGGCCTGCCGCCAGACGCGGAACGATCACCAACAACTGCTCGTCACCCCGGCTGCGCAGGAAGGCCAGCACCTGGGCCGCATGAGCCCCGGTGACGCCGAGCGGGAGATAGTCGCCCTGGTCGAACAGCTGCACCTGGCTGGCGCGCAGCGCCAGCACCCGGCGGATCAGCCACTGCTTGATGCGTCCGTCCTGCCAACTGGCCAGCACGGCTGCCGGTGTCTCCTCGGTCTGCAACGCCGCTGCGCGGGCGGCGAAATCCACCGGGCGACGGTTGTCCGGGTCGACCAGGCTGAAATCCCAGAATTCACCGCCCTGATAGAGGTCGGGCACACCCGGTGTGGTCATGCGCAGCAGGCATTGCACCAGTGAATTCAGTGCTCCGGCAGGAGCGATGGCCGCCACCGTCGCTGCCAGCTCCTTGCGCAGGGGTAATCCGGCCGCCTCGCATAGCACCCGTCTGAGAAACTCGGCGCAGGCGGCTTCATGAGCCTCGTTCGGTGCACTCCAGGCGCTGTTGAGCTTGGCTTCGCGCAGGGCCTTGCGCTGCCAGCCGAGCAGACGTTGCCAATAGTCCTCCAGGCCCGCCGCGTCGTCCGGCCGCAGCCCCAGCGGCCAGCTGCCAATCAGTGTCTGGTACAGAATGGCTTCTTCACCGCCGTCCGGCGCCGCTTGCATCCGCCTGCGGTGTAAGGGCTCTGCGAGTTGCCGCCAGTGCCGAACACGCTCGGTGTACCAGGCAGCGCGTTCGCTGAGTACCGCCAGGCGCGCACGGCAATCCTCGCCACGCTTGTGGTCATGGGTCGCACTGGCCAGCAGATTGTGCGGGTGCTGCACCGCACGCTCGCGGCAGGCCTGATGAAAACACTCGACACTGGCGCTGAAATGCTCGGCATCGAAACCCACGTCATAGCGCGACAACAGTACGCCTGCGCGATACAGCGCGGTGTCCTCGACGGCCTTGGCTGCCACCGGCGAGGTCAACTGCTGGAAGCGCGTCAGCGCCTGCGCGCGCAAACGCCGGGCACGACCGGGCGGCAGCGCCCTCAGGAAAGCGCCACCAAGCCAGTCATCGAGGTGCGGCAACAACGGCCGGTCGGCTTCGCCCAGGGTCTGCCGTGCGCCATCCAGGGCCTGGCGGAAGAACCGCCGATCCTGCTGCGAACGGCCGCAGGCCTGGGCATAGGTGCGATACACGGGGAAATGCACGATCAGCTCGCGCAGCGCCCGGCGGATAGCCCCCAGGGTCAGGTCGCGGGTAGCGATATCGTGGCGGGCGACATGCAGCAGACGCTGAGCGACTTCTTCCAGGTCGCCGGCCAGCGAGCCTTCCAGTACCAGCCGACGAGCCTGTCTCACTTCCTCGTCGAAACGCCGGGGGCGGCCGCTGAGCGCTTGCCACAGTTCGGCTAGCGGCAGCTCCCCGTGCGGGTCGTGCTGCAACAGCGACACCTGATTCATGAACTCGTAGCCGGTGCTGCCATCTACCGGCCACTCCTGTGGCAACTGTTCGCCGTGGCCGAGGATCTTCTCCACGAAAATGGGGAAGGGCGCGTCGCCACGCAGGCGCCGAATACGCCGCCGCAAGCGACTGCAATAGGCACGCGGGTTGGCCAGTCCGTCGATGTGATCGATGCGCAGGCCATCGACCAGGCCGCGCTCGACCAGCTCGAAGACCTTGGCGTGAGTCTGCTCGAACACCTCCAACTGCTCGACGCGCAAGGCGCCCAGCTCGTTGATGTCGAAGAAGCGCCGCCAGTTGATGTCATCCGCCGCCGTGCGCCAACTGGCCACCCGATAGTGCTGATGCTCCAGCAGGGCATGCAGGCGCTGCTGAGCGGCCTCGTCACGCCCCTGAAAGCCTGCCAGCAGCGGCGCTACCTTCTCCGCCTGGCCAGCCAGTTCGACGCACAGGTGCTCGGCCTGAGTGCGGCTGTCGTCCTCGCGGCCCAGGCCGGCGAAGCGCAGCCCCAGCTCGCGCAACTGCGCATCGTCGCTGCCGCGCAGGATGTCGGCGTAGCTCGTCGGCGTCAGCGGCAGGCGGTGCTCGAAGTGCTGCGCATGGAAGCGCCCGCACCGGGCATCGAACCGCAGTTCGATCGTGCCGTCACGCAAGGCCTCGCCGTAGTCGCTGCGCAGGAAGGGCACCAGCAGTTGCCCACTGAGCAGTGGGTCATGGGACTGCCACTGGATATCGAAGTACGCCGCATAGGGGCTGCCCTGGCCCCATTCCAGTACATCCAGCCACCAGGGATTGCCATCGCCGCCGACCGCCATGTGATTGGGCACGATATCCAGGATCAGTCCCATGCCATGCTTGCGCAGGGTGTCTACCAGGTGCTCCAGGCCCGCCTCGCCGCCCAGTTCGGGATTGACCTGGCCGGGGTCGATCACGTCGTAGCCGTGCTGTGATCCCGGCCGCGCCGTGAGGATGGGCGAGGCGTACAGGTGGCTGATCCCCAGGCGCGCCAGGTAGGGCACCTGGGCTGCTGCGTCGAGCAGGTTGAAGCCCTTGTGAAGTTGCAGGCGCTGTGTGGCACGCAGCTCATTCATCGGCGGCCTCCTGACGAGCCTTGTCCAGGGTGGCCAGGCGCTGGCGGGTGTCGGCCTGCTCCAGCAGCACACTGGCCGGCAGTGCGTAGCGGCGTCGCCAGTTGGGGTGGACGTCGCCCGGGCCGGGCAGATTGGGTTGTTGCTCCAGGCCGCAGGCATCTTCCAGCGGCAGCATGGCCAGCACCGCCGGTGTACGCCCGATGTGCTCGATGCAGGCCCGCAGGGCGGCATCGTCATCGGTGCCGCCGACCTGGCCCTGCCGCTCGAAAAGCTGCCGCAATGCCACGCGCTCGCCCGCACGGGCGGCGTGATCGTCCTCCAGATGTTGCACGTCACGCTGGCCGGCGCGTACGCGCCATTCCAGATCGCGTCCGGCGAGCCAGCCCCTGATGGTCGGCAGGTCGTGGGTGGTGGTGGTCGCCAGGGCATTGGCCGGCCAGCGTGCAGCCGGCACGAAGCCGATGTCGTCCTGTTCGAACAGCAGCACGCGGGTTCCAAGCACGTTGCGTGCGGCGAGCTTCTCGCGCAGGCCCTCCGGTACCGTGCCGAGGTCTTCACCGATCACCAGCGCACGATAACGGTACGACTCCAGGGCCAGCAGGCGCAGCAGGTCATCCAGCGGATAGCGCAGATAGGCGCCGTGCTGCGGCTCCACGCCCTGGGGGATGACCCACAGGCGCTGCAACCCCATCACATGGTCGATGCGGATGCCGCCGGCATGCGCCAGGTTGGCCTGGAGCATTTCGATATAGGCGCGAAAGCCATGTCGGCGCAGCCCCTGCGGCGAGAATGCCGACACGCCCCAGTCCTGTCCCAGACGATTGAGAATGTCCGGCGGCGCACCGACGGTAACCGAGGGCAGCAACTCGTCCTGGCGCGACCAGGCCTGGCTGCCGGCGCAGTCGGCGCCCACCGCCAGATCGGCGATCAGACCGATGCCCATGCCGGCGCCGCTGGCCGTGGTCTGGGCTGTCTCCAGGCCATGGGCGGTCAGCCACTGGCAGAAGGCATGAAAGCGCAGCTCATCGGTATGTTCCACGGCAAAGCGCGTCACTGCACCCTGGGTCGGGCTGCGCAGCTCCTCCGGCCAGGTACGCCAGTCGCCACTGGCCCCTTCGCGCAGTCGCTGGCCATGGATGGCTTCGAAGCAGCAGTGCTGCTGCAGGGCTTGGCCACCGACGGTGCAGAAGACCTCGAAGCGCTCGAGCAGTTGCCCGGGCGCCTGGCGGAAATCCTCGTACAGTTGCCGCAGCAGGCGCATCCGCGTCTCGACCACGGCAGGCCAGTCGATCAGCTCCGTTCTTTCCAGACGTGCCATCTCGCCATGCAGCCCGGCGGCGTGCACGGCGCGTTGCAGGCGCTCGGTACCCAGCAAGGTGGCAGGTGCTGCGTACAGGGTGTTGAAGAACAGCCGACTGGACGGAGAGTAGGGGCCGAAGCGTTGCCGATCGGCACTGAACTGCGCATGCACCGGGCTCAGGGCCAGTACGTCGGCGCCATGGTTGGCCGCATGTCGCGCCAGATCCGCCACCGCCAGCACATCGCCCAGACCACCGTCACCCTCACGCCGCAGGCCGTAGAGCTGGGCGCTCAGCCCCCAGATGTGCGCTTTGCCACACAGTTGCTGCACCGACAGGCAGGCACCAGGCGCCACGGCGAGGTGATGACAGGTATCGCGGATTTCCAGCCGGTAGTAGCCCGGTTGCTGCTGCGCCGGCAGGCGACCGTCGCTGTCCAGGCGGCCCTCGCTGACATTGCCCCATTCGTCGGTCAGGCGGTAGGGGCTCTCGGCCGGGTAGAGCATCAGGGCCAGTGGCTGGCCCTGATCCTGCAACAGCAGCGCCGAGTCTTCCGGCACCTGGCGCTGGTGTACCAGTGCCCCCAGACTGGCACGCAACTGCTCGGGGCTTTGCGCCGGATAGCCGAGCGCCTCCAGCAGGCGGCGCTGGGCCTCGGGAGTGACGCGTTGCGGGCGGCCGTGGGCGTCGACCCAGTCGAGGCACAGGTCGGCGGCTCCAGCCAGTTCGGCCAGTAATCGATCGCTCATCGGGCGGGCTCCAGGGTGACCAGGGCGCTGCACGCCGGCAATTGCTCCTGGCGCAGGTCGGCATCGTCGATGCGCAGCGTATAGAGGCGTTCGCCGTGAATGGCCGGCGAGGAGAGGGACACTGCATGGCTGCCCAGATTGACGGCGATGCTCAGCGCCGTGCCGTTGCCAAGCCGCCAGCGCGCCAGTACGGCGCCATCGCCCAGCACGTGCGCGCCGAGACTGCGTGCCTGCTGCAACGCCGGCAGCAGACGGCTGTGGCGCACGTGCAACAGGCCGCGATAGAAGGCCAGCCAGTCGCGCTGTTCGGGCTCCAGTGCCGGTGCCAGATCCGGCTGCGAGCGCTCGAAGCTGGCCGCTGCATTGGGGTCGGCGATGGTCTCGCGGCTGTGCATCGAGCCGAACTGCGAAAAATCGGCGAACTCGTTGCGCCGCCCCTCACGCACGGCATTGGCCAGCTCGTCGTGGTAGTCGGTGAAGAACAGGAACGGCCGCTTGCTGCCCCATTCCTCGCCCATGAACAGCAGCGGCACCATCGGGCACAGTAGCAGCAGCACCGTGGCGGCCTTCAGCGCATCGATGTCGGCAAGCAGCGTCAGGCGCTCGCCGAAGGCGCGGTTGCCCACCTGGTCATGGTTCTGCAGGAACAGCACGAATGCATGCGGCGGCAGGTCGGCGCTGGGTTCGCCGCGTGGCCGGCCATGACGGTTGGCCTGGCCCTGGTAGACGAAGCCCTGTTCCAGGCAGGTGGCCAGCTTGCGTGTCGGCGCCTGGGCGTAATCGGCGTAGTAGCTTTCGTTCTCGCAGGTGAGCAGCACGTGCAGCGTGTTGTGGCCATCATCGTTCCACTGCGCATCGAAGCCCTCGCGCAACAGGTGCGCGGCGTTGTGCTCGTTCTCCATGACCAGATGCACCTGACGCCGCTGCGGCACCGCCGAGCGCACGCGCGCCGCCAGCTCGCGCAGGAAGCCGTCATCGTCGATGGCATGCACGGCGTCCAGACGCAGGCCGTCGATGTGGTAGTCCAGCAACCACATCAGTGCGTTCTCGCAGAAGAAATCGCGCACCTGTGGCCGGCTGAAGTCGATGGCCGCGCCCCAGGGCGTGACCCGTTCCTCGTGGAAGAACTGCCGTGCGTAGAGGCCCAGGTAGTTGCCGTCCGGGCCGAAGTGGTTGTAGACCACATCGACGAACACCATCAGCCCGCAGGCATGAGCGCTGTCGATCAGGCGCTTGAGTTCATCGACTGTGCCGTAGGCGTTGGCAGGCGCGAACGGCAGCACACCGTCATAGCCCCAGTTGCGCGTACCGGAGAAAGCGTTGAGCGGCATCAGTTGCAGGGCGGTGATGCCCAGGTCGGCCAGATGCGGCAGGTGTTCGATGACCTGCTGGTAACCGCCGAACAGGCCGACGTGCAGTTCGTACAGCACCGTCTCGTGCCAGGGCCGGCCGATCCAGTCGCTGTGACGCCAGGGATAGGTCGCGTGATCGAGCACCTGGCTGAAGCCGTGCACGTCCTCCACCTGGCGCCGCGAGGCCGGGTCAGGCACCGGTTGCAGGCCGTCGATCAGGTAGCGGTAGCAGGTGTCGCTCGGGCATGCATGCAACGCCACGAACCAGCCGTCGGCCTCCTGCGTCATCGGGTAGCGCCCGCCATCCTGCAATTCCAGCTCCACCTGCCGGCAACTGGGCGCCCACAGGGCGAAGCGAACACGTCCGTCGGCCAGCGGCCGGGCACCATGGCTGTACATCAGCGCATGTCCCTCCGGGCCGCGACCTGGGTCAGCAGGCGCTGGTAGAGGCGGTCATAGGGACGCACCGATTGCCGCCAGTACATCGGCGACTGCATGGCGCGGCAGCGCATGGCCTCGAACAGTTCAGGGTGCTGGTAGACCTCCAGGGCACGGTCGATGGCATGGCGGTAGCTGTCTGCCTGCGGCTCATCGAAGAGAAAACCGCTGACACCGTCCTCGATGGTGTCGGCCAGGCCGCCGGTACGCCGGGCGATGGGCAGCGACGCGTAGCGCTGGGCGTACATCTGACTCAGGCCGCAGGGCTCGAAGCGCGACGGCATGAGCAGGAAATCGCTGCCGGCATAGATGCGCCGCGCGTCGCACTCGTTGAAACCGATATGCACCCCGATCCGCCCCGGATAGCGCTGCCCGAGTTCGCTCATGGCCGTTTCCAGTGCCGGCTCACCCTGGCCGATCACCGCCATGCGCCCACCGCCCTCGACGATGTGCTCGGCCACGGCCAGCGTCAGGTCTATGCCTTTCTGCTGTACCAGGCGCGACACCACGGCGAACAGGGACCATGCGCATCCAGCTTCAGCCACTGCTCGACATGCGCAGCGTTGGCACGCTTGCCTCTCCACTCGCCCGGCGCGAACCCCTCCAGCAGGTAGGGGTCGTTCTGCGGGTGCCAGCTCTCGTCGATGCCGTTGGCGATGCCGCTGAGCTGGCCGGTGTCCACCTTGGCACGCAGCATGCCGTCCAGCCCGCAACCACAGGCCTGCGTGGTGATTTCCCGCGCATAGCTGCGGCTGACGGTGGTGACGTGCCGGGCATAGGCGATGCCGGCCTTGAGGAACGACAGGCGACCGTGAAACTCCATGCCCTCGATCGAACAGGCCCGTGCGGGAATCGCCAGCTCGCTGCTGCACTGCATGTCGCACAGCCCCTGATACGCCAGATTGTGGATGGTCAGCAGGGCAGGGGTACTCGCTCCACGCCAGGCCATGTAGGCCGGCGCCATGGCCGCCGGCCAGTCATTGGCATGCAGCAGATCCGGGCGCCACTGGATTCCGGCTTCGCCCATCGCCATCTCGGCGGCGGCGAGGCCCAGGCGGGCGAAACGAATGTGATTGTCGGCCCAGTCGTTGCCCTGCGGATCGACGTAGGGCGAGCCTTCGCGTTCGTAGAGCACCGGGTTGAGCAGCACGTAGACGATCAGGCCATCGGCCAGATCCATGCGCCCGATCTGGCACGGCGGCAGAGCGGCCAGCCCTGGCACCTGGCCGACTATGCGAATCGGCCGGCCACTGCGCACCACCTGGCGATAGCCGGGAATCAGCACGCGAATGTCATGCTTGTCCGACAGGGCACGTGGTAGCGCTGCGGAGACGTCCCCGAGCCCACCGCACTTGACCAGATCGGTGAACTCGGAGGTGACGAACAGTACCCGCTTGCGCTGCGGGTGCTGGCTCTGCATCCGCAACGGCGGCTGAGCGACCGACACGAGCGAGGGCTGGAGTGGATGCGTGCGGTGGCTGCTGCGCTTGCCATGTCTCTCTCCATGATTGGGTGGGGCGTTGGGTGACCCGAAGAGCGGGTCGAAGAGGAGCACGAGCGGCTCGGGCATGCGTATTTCGGCCGCCGGCCTTCGAACTCCCCATACTCTTTTGCTGACGGGGCATCGCCGCTAAAGGTTCGACCTTTTTTTGCTCGCCCAGCCCGGTGGATTGGTTGAACTTTGGCTGCCGTCAGAGCTTCAACAAGACACCCATCAGGCACCTCGGAGGCTCCGTCCATGCAAAGCATCGAGCAGGTAGTGAATGTTCTCGGCAAGCACGGCTTGCGGCTGTGTACCGCGGAATCGTGTACGGCTGGGTTGATCGCTGCACTGGTGGCCGACATTCCCGGTAGCGGAGCGGTGCTCGACTGTGGCTTCGTCACCTATTCGGAGCAGGCCAAGCAGCGGTGTCTGGGCGTCGACCCGCAGACCATCGAGCGCTTCGGCCTGACCAGCGAGGAGGTGGCGCGCGAAATGGCTCTGGGAGCCTTGAAATGCAGCGACGCCGATATCGCACTGGCCAATACCGGCCTGGCAGAGGCGGACGGCGAAATGGACGGTGTGCAGTGCATCGCCTGTGCCATGCGCCTGGACGGGCATGAAAGCACCGTCAGCGAAACGGTGCGGTTCATGGGCGAGCGTAACCAGGTTCGCCTCGATGCGGCGCGCTATGCGCTGCTGCAGTTGCCTTACTACTACGAGCGCCTGCGGTCGACCTGAGCCGACCGCAGCGCCGCGACTCAATTGTCCGGCAGGGCGCCGTTGATCTGCTCGGCGTGCTGCAGGTGCTGCTCCAGCTTCGGCAATGTCTCGCGAGCGAAGTCGGCGATTTCCGCATCATCGACGTTCACCCCCGGCGGAACAACTCGATGGTCTGCCGGTGGGCCACCACCTGGTTGTTCATGTAGGCCTTGTCGAAGCTTTCCTCGCCACGCAGTTTCAACACCATGGCCTTGGCCTGGTTCATCAGTTCGGCATCGTCCGACACCTCCAGTTCCTTGCTCCTGGCCAGCTCGCCCAGTTGCTGATTGGCCCGTTGATGGTCCTCGATCATCATCTGTGCAAAGCCTTTGACGTCTTCGCTGCGTGCTTTCTCCAGAGCCAGCCTGGCTGTCTCGATCTCGGCGACGCCCTTGGCCGATGCCTCCTCGACGAAGTCTTCGGCGCTGATCGCGTCGGCCTCGTTGCTGGCGGCCTGCAGGCTGCTGACGGCACAGGCTGCGAACGCGGCGATGGCGAGCAGCGCAAGGGGTTTCAGAATGTACATGGTCGATCCTCCTGTGGATGTGCATTCACAGGGGTAGAAGGGCGTGGCGAGGATGAAGTTCAGGAGAAATTTGGGCCGGCGAAAAGCTCCTGGCCCAGGCGCAGCGGCAGGATCGACAGGGTTGCGGCACGAAAAATTCTGGTCGAACGGAACCGTCATGTGCGACCTCAAAAATGCAGTGCGCGGTTTCGCGCATCGTCACAGAACAGCCAGGAGTAGCCCATGAAAAACCCATCCAAAACCACTGGCGCCAGCCAGATGGCGGGCACCGACGCTCTCGACAGAGCGAACGGCAATCCCAAGCTCGACCAACTCGATCAGTTTCGCGAAGACGCCACCGGCGAAGCGCTGACCACCAATACCGGCACCCGAATCGCAGACAACCAGAACAGCCTGCGTGCCGGTGAACGCGGCCCGACGCTGATGGAAGACTTCATCATGCGCGAGAAGATCACCCACTTCGACCACGAGCGCATTCCCGAACGGGTGGTGCATGCGCGCGGGGCGGCAGCGCACGGTTACTTCGAAGTCACCGATCCGGCCACCGACCTGACCTGCGCCTCCTTTCTCGGCGAGGCCGGCAAACGTACGCCCGTGTTCGTGCGTTTCTCCACCGTCCAGGGGCCACGCGGCTCGGCCGACACCGTGCGCGACGTGCGCGGCTTCGCGGTGAAGTTCTATACCGACGAAGGCAACTTCGACCTGGTCGGCAACAACATGCCGGTGTTCTTCATCCAGGACGCCATCAAGTTTCCGGACTTCGTTCATGCGGTCAAACCCGAGCCGCACAACGAGATACCGACCGGTGCATCGGCTCACGACACCTTCTGGGACTTCGTTTCGCTCACACCCGAGTCGGCCCACATGGTGCTCTGGACCATGTCGGATCGAGCGATCCCCATCGCCTATCGCGCCATGCAGGGTTTCGGCGTACACAGCTTTCGCCTGGTCAACGCCGAAGGCCACAGCAAACTGGTCAAGTTCCACTGGCGGCCCCGGGCAGGGGTCTGCTCACTGGTCTGGGACGAGGCGCAGAAACTCGCCGGCAAGGATCCGGACTTCCACCGCCGCGGTCTGTGGGAAGACATCGAGCGCGGCCTCTACCCCGAGTGGGAGCTGGGCCTGCAGGTGATGGACGAGGAAGACGCACAGCGCTTCGGCTTCGACCTGCTCGACCCGACCAAGCTGGTGCCCGAGGAACTCGTCCCGGTGCGGGTGGTCGGGCGCCTGGTGCTCGATCGCAACCCGGACAACTTCTTCGCAGAGACGGAGCAGTCGGCCTTTCACATTGGCCACATCGTGCCGGGCATCGACTTCACCAACGACCCGCTGCTGCAGGGCCGCCTGTTCTCTTATACCGATACCCAGCTGCTGCGCCTGGGTGGCCCGAACTTCAACGAGATTCCCATCAACCGTCCGCTCTGTCCCTTCCACAACAACCAGCGCGACGCGCCGCATCGCCAGCAGATCAACAAGGGCAGGGCGGCCTACGAGCCCAACTCCATCGATGGCAACTGGCCAAGGGAAACACCGCCTGCCGCCAACCACGGTGGTTTCGCCTCGTATCCCGAGCCGCTCGGAGGGCACAAGGTGCGTATCCGCTCCTCCAGTTTCTCCGATCACTTCTCCCAGGCCACACTGTTCTGGCGCAGCATGAGCGAAGCCGAGCAGCAGCATATCGTCGACGCCTACAGCTTCGAACTGTCGAAGGTCGAGCGCGCATTCATTCGCGAGCGTCAGGTTCGGGAAATTCTCGCCAACATCGACCCGCTGCTGGCTATCCGCGTCGCCGAAAACCTCGGTATCGACCTGGACAGCACGGCCGCAGCGACCCCGGACGACAGTGCGCCCGCCTCGCCGGCGCTCAGCCAGGTCAACCTGTTGCCGGCAGACATTCGTGGCCGCCGCGTGGCGGTCATGCTCACCCCCGGCTGCAAGGCCGATGAAGTCAGCAGCCTGATCAGGACGCTGGAAAGCGCAGGGGCGCTCGCCAGGTTGCTCGGACCATCGCTTGCCGCACTCAAGAACTCCGACGGCCAGCCCATGCAGCCGGACGGTTCGTTCGCGACGGAGCCTTCCATCACGGTCGATGCCGTATTCGTTCCGGGAGGCGACTACGTCCTCAAGACGCTGCTGGCCGACGGTGTGGCCAAGCACTACCTGATGGAAGCCTACAAGCACCTCAAGCCCATCGCCCTCAGTGGTGAGGCGGCGAACCTTGCGTCAGCCCTCGGGCTGGAGGAGGACGATGGCCTGGTCACGGGGGACGCCTTCGACCCCCTGTATACCCGCTTCGAGAGCGCGCTGAAACAGCACCGCATCTGGGAACGAGAGATGCGAGCCCAGGCCATTGCGGCCTGAAACCTCCACGCCATCGACGTCACCGCCTGCGTTGTAGCGGCTCGACGTCGACTGGCTTGGGCCGCTCGGCTGGCCGCAGCGGCACCTGGCCATCGAGCTGTGAGCCCGGGTCTTCGTTGCCCGGATCATCATGAAACCAGCGATCCCTTGCCTGCTGCGGCTTGCCGCGCGTGTTCCTGCTCATCTTGCGCCCCCCTCGATCAGCGGTTCTTCCGCGCATATCTGGCAGGTACGCGCGCACTCCTGACAGTGCAGGGCGTCCTGCAACGTACATTCCTCGGCACAGGCCAGGCACGCCACCCGGCACAGCTGGCTGGCCACCACCGCATAATCACTGTCGCGCAACATCAGTGTCGCCGTCAGCCGGCAGAGATCGGCACAATCGCGGCATAACTCGATGCAGCGACTGTACTGCACAGCTTTATCGCAAAGGCACATGGACGCACAATGTTCACAGGCATTCGCACAACTTGTGTACGCCGTGACATGGTCAAGATAGTTATACTCGACTCGCATTTTCCGCCACCTCTGTACAAGAACTATAAAGGCCTCCGGACACGGACCGAAGAACAACTTCGTCATTCACCCTGGCGCTGCACCGTTGCAAGTAACTGCGCCGCCACAGGAAATCGGATTATTTATTTGCTGTGCTCTGGGGATTGAGGGCCATTATCATGACCGCGTGGCCCGGCCACCCCCCAGACGATCAAGCCAATAAGGGGAACGCCCCAGATGAACAATGCCCAGCGTATTTTCGTACCCGACGAGCTGTCACTGCGAAAGACGCTGACGCTTGCCCACAGTTCGACCAGAATGATCATGACCGCAAGGGCCATCGCAAAATAGAAGATGAAATCCGACATGTTCGATCCTCCTCGAGCAGACCTGTAACAGTCGACAACCACCCCGATCATTGGATCAATGAATCGGGGTGCGAAGGCAGTGACAAATGCGTGAGGAGGATCGGGTGCCGCAAACCTCAGAACGAATGATTCGACTTGATCACTTCGATCATCAGGTTCTGTGGCTTGTCCATGTCGTTACCAGGCACCGGCCTGCCATGGCCGTTCTGACAGGTGAGGATGGAGCGGCTGAACTCCCGCGCGCCATCGGATCGAACCGACGAGGCCTTGTCGGACGAATACCCGTCATCCATGGCCTCGGTATGTACCTGATAACAGTCCGAATCGATCTCCTGCAGCGAGCGCTGCTCTGCGGCAACGCTCGCCACCAGCTGTGCGGGTGGGAACACCACGATCGAAGGGGGCTGCAAGGGTTGCCACACCAGCAGAACCACCAGGCAGGTGGAGCCTGCCACGTATGGCCATTCATGGCTCGTCAGGTGCCGGTTCGGCATGTGTTTTCTCCATCTGGCCGGCTCATCGCGTCTGTGCATGCCTGCTCCCCCTCAAGAGTTCTTGAGCTTTCTGATCGTCCATAACCGGGAACTGCGCGTGCGAAAGATCGGCTCCCGGGAATAAGTCGGCAAACGGTTGATATCGCAGTGTTTCACCGCTTCGTTGATCGATTCGGTATCCGCATCCATCGTCATGTCGAACTTGATCAGCCGAATCACTTCATGGGTGTGGCAATTCGCGTCGAGAACGCGAGTCAACCTCCTGTCGTTATGCTCGACGGTCAGCAATACACTACCATCCGGCCGCAACGTCATATTGACATCATATGCGGACAGTTCGGATCTAATGCCATTCAGATCGTATTTCATGAGGATCTCCTTAATTAACACTCATGGAAAATAGCGATAGATGGGCGTCCTTCCATCGATCAGGACGAATGGTATGAACAAAAGTTAAAGTGCCATCACGCGAAAGGGAGTTACCCGGTTTTGCGAAAGTTAGGACAACCCGGCCGAGTGGTTTCTCAGATTAATTTCAAGATCGGACATTCTCGTTTTCTTACAGAATGTTATCGCCAGCAAACAATGTGACGTGGCTCTCGTGCCAGAAAAACAGAGTCACCCCGTCATCTCGTCGACGCGCCACGCCCCAATACCGATAATCCAGAGTTGCAGTTACGTTAAACGGCCTGACTCGAAAGAAGTTGCGGTTTTTATCGTTACGCAAGTTGTACATTTGCCACGATGAATATCGCCCATGTATAAGCGGAGAACGAACTGGCACCAGGTTCTGTACGAAAAGTCATCGAGCGCAGGCACTTTTCGTACAGAACCTGCCTCATGCCTCGTTCATGGCGTCCTGCCGCCGCCAGATACGAGTCAGCCAGCGCCAGGTGATCCAGCTGGCGGCCGCCAGGTAGACGAGACTGCCAGGCACCCACATCAGCAGACCGGCCAACTGCTGATCCGCAAGATTGCGTGACTCACCATAGAAAGGCGTATTGCCGAAGGTCAGCAGCGCGCCGAGCAAACCGGTGTGCATCAGCGTCAGCAGGATCGCCATCAGTGCGTGCGGCACCTGCCTGGGGTTGGCGCGCAGGCACGACCACCAGAACAGCCAGGCGCTGAACAGGAAGCAGGCGTGCTCCACAACGTGCCACCCGGTGTTCTCCAGAGCCAGCATGTACAGGCTCGGGGTATGCCAGATCCAGATCGTCGCACCATGCAGCAGGGCCAGCGCCAGCGGATAACGACCGCTGCGCAGGATCGCCCCGTACAGCGGCTGGATCTTCGGCCCGAGCACCGCACGCCACTGCGGCAATGGTCGGGCCAGCGCCCAGAGCGGGGCGATGACGATCATGAACGCCATGTGCTGGACCATGTGCAGGCTGGTGCTGATTTGCGCCCAGTCATCGAGGGGGCCGAACACCGCCAGCGCGGTGATCACCATGGCCAGGTGCATCCACCCGGCCTCGCGCCCATGGGGCCGCACCTTGCGACAACCGAGAACGTAGGTCGTCCAGGCAGCGCCCAGCAGCAGCGCCGCGAGCCAGACCGGCAGGCGCTCCTGCAGATGACCATCGAACAACCCATGTGCAGCGGCGACTCCTGGCAACAGGGCAGGCAGGACGACAGGGATCACACGCATGGCGGCAGGCTCACGACGGGCAGGGCGACGAACAGCGTGGCGACGGCGCCTATGAGGTGGATACCGGCCGAGAGGCGCGCGACGAAACAGCGTTCGGGGCGTTCGACCTGACGCCTCGCAGCGAGCTGGAACAACCGCGCCAGCCACAGCAGCAGCGTCACCGTGAGCAGGCTCAATAGCGCCAGCAGAGCGTTGAGCCAGTTCCATTGCCCGCCTTCCGGGTCGGGTGGCGCCAATGCACACCCCACCGACAGCCCGCCATACAGCGCGACGAACCACAGGCTCCATAGCACCAGGCCGAGGGGAATGTGGATGGGGTTATAGGGCGAGCTCAGTGGTTGCATCACACGCCTCCGAAGGTCGGTGGGAACAGCACCACCGAGCAGTAGGTGATCCACAGCACCGCCAGGTTGTATTGCCAGAGTTGTTCCACCACCAGCGGCTCGTACGGCGTTTGCGCACAGACGTAACCGTGGTGTACGCGCAGGGCCTGCAAGCCACTGAGCATCGCCGCCAGCAGACAATGCGCCAGGCTGTATACCAGCAGCACCACGATCACCGCGTCATGCGCCGTGGCCCTGGGTGACAGCTCGGCTGAGAGCAATGTCCACAGCAGCAGCGCCGACTGGATCAGGCCGAGGGCGGCGATGCCGGCAAAGTGGCTCAGCAGCGTGTGCGGTTCGCCCACCCCCTTGCGCAGGCGCCTGAGCACAGGGCGTTGCCAGATCACCGCCACGCTCAGTAGCACACCACTGGCCAATAGCAGGCGCGAGTCGAGTACCGGCGTATCCGGCACCTGCCAGTTGGGCGAGACCGTCCACAGATAGAACCAGCCGAACAGCAGCGCCAGGTACAGCGCACCGTCGGCCAGCAGGGTCACGCCCATGCCCCACAGGCCGGGGCCGTCGCAGGTGCGCGAATGCAGTGGCGGCTCGCCGGGCTGGGTGCGGGCGTCCGGTGCGGCTCGCGGGTGTGCGCCGTTCTCCCAGCTCCAGCGAAACAGCACCACCAGCGCAGCGAGCGTGGCCAGCAGGGAAATCCAGTAGAACGTGCTCAGCAGGCCCAGACAGACGATGGCGATGAAACACGAGGCGATGAAGGGCAGCCAACTGTTTCCCGGCAGGTGGATGATCTCGCGTACCTTGCCGGTCAGCGGCTCCACCCCCCAGGTTTCCCGGCGTCCGTGGTCGATCACCGTCAACGCGTGCTCGCCACGGGCGATGCTTGCCGGTAGCTCGGCATCGTCCCACAGCGGGTGGCGCCGAGTGACCTTGGCCAGGCTGACGAAATTGTAGGGCGAGGGCGGCAGGCTGGTGGCCCACTCCAGGGTATCCGCCTGCCACGGATTGCCTGGCGCCGGCTGACCGAAGCGAAAGTGCAGGGTGATGTCCAGCAGGATGGTGGCGATGCCCATGGCCATGATGAAACTGCCGATGGACGACACCAGGTTGGGCAGATCCCAGCCCAGGCCGGCCTCATAGGTATAGACGCGCCGTGGCATACCCATCAGACCGGTCCAGTGCATGATCAGAAAGGTCAGGTTGAAACCGATGAACACCAGCCAGAACCCCCACTTGCCCAGACGCACCGACGGCATGCGCCCCGAGAAATGCGGCAGCCAGTAATAGACGCCGGCCAGCAGCGGGAAGAACATGCCGCCCACCAGCACGTAGTGCATGTGGGCCACCACGAAATGCGTGTCGTGCACCTGCCAGTCGAACGGCACCAGAGCCAGCATCACCCCGGTCAGCCCGCCGCAGACGAAGATGATCAGAAAACCCACCAGCCACAGCATCGGCACGTGGTACTGCGGCCGCCCCAGCCACAGCGTGGCGATCCAGGCGAATACCTGGATGCCGGTGGGCACCGCCACCAGCATGCTCGCTGCCGAGAAGAACGCCTGCGCCAATTGCGGGATGCCCACCGTGAACATGTGATGCACCCACAGGCCGAAGCTGATGAAGCCCGTGGTGAGAATCGCCAGAACCACCCAGCGATACCCCACCAGCGGGCGCTGGCAGAACACCGGCAGCAATGTGGAGACGATACCGGCGGCGGGCAGGAAGATGATGTACACCTCCGGGTGACCGAACAGCCAGAACAGGTGCTGCCACAGAACCGGGTCGCCGCCCCTTGCCACGTCGAAGAACGGCAGGCCCATGGCACGCTCCAGCTCCAGCAGGATGCTGCCCAGGATCAGCGGCGGAAACCCCACCACGATCATCATCGCCATCACCAGGATGTACCAGGCATAGATCGGCATCCTGTTCAGCGACATGCCCTCGGCGCGGGTGCGCAGGATCGACACCACCAGCTCGACCCCCGCCGACACCGCCGAGATTTCCACGAAGGTGATGCCGATAAGCCAGAAATCCGAGTTCGGCCCCGGCGTGTGCACCGCGCTCGACAGTGGCGTGTACATGAACCAGCCCGCCTTCGGCGCGATGCCCAGCAGCAGGCTCGCGCAGAGGATCAGTCCGCCGAACAGGTAGCACCAGTAACCCAGAGCCGACAGCCGTGGGAACACCAGGTCACGCGCACCGAGCATCTTCGGGATCAGATAGACCGCCAGTCCCTCCATCATCGGCACCGCGAACAGGAACATCATCACCGTGCCATGCATGGTGAACACCTGGTTGTAGACGTCCGGCTCGAGGAAGGTGTAGCCGGGAATCGCCAACTGCGTACGCACCAGCATCGCCAGCAGCCCGCCGAACAGGAAGAAACCCAGACCGGTAAGCATGAAACGGATGCCGATGGTGCTGTGATTGACGATGGTCAGTGCCTTCCAGCCACGCGGATTGCCCCACACGTCGTTGAACTGATCGTGCAACTGATCCGGGTCGAGGGCCTTGTCGTTGTTGTCCTTGCTCACGGTGCCAGGGTCTCCAGCCAGTCGGCGATGGCGCTGAGGTGATCGGGGTCGATATCGTCATTCAGTGGCATGGCGTTGCCAGGCTTGAGCCGCTGATGCTCGTGCAGCCAGCGCAGGATCGCGCCGGGTTCGTTGGCCAGCACACCGGCGCCAAGGAGGGTGCGGGCGCCGACATCGCTCAGATCCGGTGCCCGCTTGCCCTCGCTGACACCGGCCACGCGATGGCATTCGCCGCAGCGGGCGACGAAGGCCGCACCGGCTGAGCCGGGCAGGGGGGCCACCTGCCGTTCGCGGCGCGCCTGCAGCCAGGCAGCGAAATCGTCCTCCTCGTGAGCCTGCACGTTGAGGATCATGTGGCTGTGCTGGGTGCCACAGAACTCCGAACACTGGCCGCGGAACACGCCGGCCTGGTCGGCCTGCAGGCGGATGCGATTGTGCCGGCCGGGGATCATGTCGATCTTGCCGCCCAGGCGCGGCACCCAGAAGGCGTGGATCACATCGGCACTGGTCACGTCCAGATCCACCGGCCGCCCCACCGGCAGGTGCAACTGGTTGGCGGTGACCACGCCGCTGTCCGGGTAGCGCACCTCCCACCACCACTGATGGCCGATCACCTCGATGCGTAGCGGCGGCTCGCTCAGCGGCAACGGCAGCATGCGCTGGCCGATGGGAATGCCGAAGATCAGCAGCAGCACGACACTCACGCTGGGCAACAGCAGTCCGCCGCCGACCAGCCAGCGCAAGGTGATCACCCGTGCCCGTTGCTCATCCATCGCACGCGGCGCACGGCGCATCGCATGCACCCAGAGCGCCGTCACCACCACCAACACCACACTGGCGAAGCCGCACATCACCCACCACAGCATCGCCACCTCACGCGCCATCGGCCCTGCCGGGTCGAGCACCGACTGCGGCCCCTCGCAGGCGCAGACAAGCGGAACTGCCAGCACCAGCGCGGTCAATTGCAGGCAGGGGCGGCGTCTTCGCCGCCGGGATTCCTCACACAACCGTTCAGGGAGGCCGGGATGGCCGAAACCAACGACCCCATCGTCAGCCGCGCCGCCATTGCCGGCCACCCGCTGCACCCGATGATGATCCACTTCCCCGTGGCTGCGCTGCTTGGCCTGGTGGCCAGTGACCTCGCCTACCTCTGGCTGGCCGATCCGTTCTGGGCGCGCGCCAGCCTCTGGCTGGTCGGCGTCGGCGCCTTCGGCGGCTGGATCGCCAGCATTGCCGGCCTGGTCGACCTGCTCACCGTCACCAGCATTCGTCGGAAAGTCACCGCCTGGTGCCATGCCATCATCGCCGTGATGATGCTCTCGCTGGCCTCGCTCAACTGGTTGTTGCGCTATTGCGGGCCAGAACAGGGCATGGAGCACTGGGGCCTCTACCTCTCCGTGCTGACCGCCGTGCTGATCGCCCTGGCGGCCTACCTTGGCGGGCGCCTGGTGTACGAACACGGCGTCGGGGTCGACACCAGCGCCTGACCACCGGCTTGCATATGGGCCCACCATTGCGTCATCCATGTTGCTAGCGACTCCTCGTTCAGAAGGGTTTGGCCAGTACCAGCCACAGCGTGCAGCCGATCAGCGACAGGATCAGCCCCCCGATGGTCAGGCACTCGCGACGTAGCGACGGATCCGCCACTCGCTCGATACGCAGGATCAGCACACCGCACAGGGCATGGCAGATGACCATGCCCGCCACGCTGGTGAGCTTCACGATCAGCCACAGGTCGAACAGCCCTTCGCGCAGGAACAGCACCGTGCCCGAGCCGATGGCCAGCAGCGCAGCGGGTGTGGCGATCAGGTTGAAGACCATGCGAGTGAGGTGGGCGTGGTCGCGGTAGAACAGCTCGTCACGACCACGCGTACCGGCAGCGATCAGCGCTGGCAGGTACATAAGCGCACCGCACCAGCCGATCAGCGTCATCAAATGCAGCAGTTTCAGCAGCGGCATGAGTTGCTCCCCTGGCATCCATTCGTCGCGAGCAAGTGCCAGACCGGGCAGCTCACGGTCTTGTGACTGCCTGACGCAGTTCGAGTTGGGCCCGTTTCCAGGGCACGCCTCCCTCGTTCAGAAGAAAAAAGAAGGAACCGCCGCAAGGAGAAGGAGGGAGACGCTGCGGCGGCCCGGGGGAACCTCGCTGGCAGGTTTCGATCAGGTCATGGTGGCGCTTTCCGCCCCGGGTTCCCCTGTAAGCACAGAGTTCTGTCCGGCACGTTGCGTTCAGCTTTTTTTCACGACCAGCGTGGCTGACCTGGCAAAGAAAGATGAAACCCTGATGGCGGGTTTCAACTCCCAGAAGAAGAGGCGCGTCCAGGGCGCTTCTTTGTGAGGAGAGCACCATGAGAACCCACGTCGTGCATTTCACCGCACCGATCAACTCCTACACCTGCGGACAGTTGATCGACAAATGCAGCCAGGCCATCCATCAGGGCGCGGATGAGCTGATCATCAAGATCGCCACCATGGGCGGGGAGTGCAGCTACGGCTTCTCGCTCTACAACTTCCTCATCTCTCTGCCCGTGCCGGTGAAGACGCACAACCTGGGCACCGTGGAATCCATGGGCAACATCATCTTTCTGGCAGGCGAAACCCGCACCGCCTGCCAGCACAGCAAGTTCCTCTTCCACCCGTTTCACTGGATCGTCAGCGGCGCGGTGGATCACGCGCGCATGTCCGAATACGCCATGAGCCTGGACTACGACCTGCAGCTCTACGCCACCATCGTCGGCGAGCGCACCCGGGACGCCGAAGCACCGCTCAACGTGCTCGACTGCCTGATGTGCGCGCCACGCATCCTTGACGTAGAGGGCGCGCTGAAAGCAGGGCTGATCCACAGCGTGGACTGCCTGGGCATGCCCCCGGAGTCGGTCAACTGGTGCGTCCACGCGTGAAGCCCGGCGCAGCGACCGCCTGGAAAATTACCTGAACGATCACCGCAAGCGGCACGTCGGATTTCATGTACACCCCGCCACGGGGCACATCCAACCAGCATCGGCCGTCGTCACGGCCCGGAGGCGAACCATGGATATCGCAGACGATCGCAAAGCACTGATCCGTACCCTCAACAAACTGATCGAAACCTGCAAGGACGGGGAGGCCGGCTTCAAGGTCTGTGCCGAAGACATCAAACGCCCGGACATCAAGCAGTTGTTCACTCAGCGTGCGCGTCAATGTGCCGAAGCGGCCGAGGAGCTGCAAAGGGCCGTGCTCGAATTCGGCGGCCAGCCGGAAGACAGCACCAGCATCGGTGCCGACCTGCACCGGCGCTGGGTCGACCTCAAGTCGCTGGTCACCGGCAAGGACGAGGCCGCAATCCTCAACGAGGCCGAGCGCGGCGAAGACGTCGCCAAGGAGCGCTACAGCGAAGCCCTGAGCCAGGACCTGCCCACCGACATCCGCGCCGTCGTCCAGCGTCAGTACGAAGGCGTGCTGCGTAATCACGATGAAGTACGCGCACTGCGCAACGCCGAGCGTGCAAGAAGCTGATACCGCCCCTGTGCCGGGCGTGCGCAGTACGCCGCCTGGGTGCGGATGTCCGCCCCAGGCTCCGCTCTGCGAACATGACGGGAGGCGTAGCACATGCCCACGCTGGACAAGACCATCGCTCACCTGCAGCACCTGCAGAGCACCTGTCGGCAGGCGCGGCGAACCTGTCGGCAGTTCGCCGCTGGTAAAGGTTCTGCCCAGCTGCGCCACTTCCTGGGCGAACGCGAGCGGGAGCACGAAGCGCTGCTTGCCTGTCTGCACACCCAGATCACCACTTACGGTGGCCGACCTGCATGGCGCCTCGATCTCGCCCACTTCTGGCAGCGCTGCTGGCTGGAGCTGAAGATGCGGGCTCCATCAGGCGATGATCGAGCCCGCCTCGAAACCACCTCACGACTGGAAAGCCTGCTCAGACGCCGCTTCGAAAACCTGCTCGCGCAGGAACTGGCGACGCCGTTTCGACAACAGTTGAGCGAGCACCATCAGCGTGCACTTCAGCGCGCCCGGCAGTTGCAAGCGGCGCGGGATGACTGGCCCTTGCTCGACGTGCTCGCCCCCAGCGCAGCCCCGGACTGAGAGCCCCGCTCACGCTTGCCCGGTGGCTCGCGCGCCAAGGCGTGCCTGACGCTGCCGTCGGCCCCGAAGACCGAACCCTTTCCTCGCATTCAAGATCGCCGTCAAGACGAAACCGCCCGCGACGCAGAGACTGTCCCGCCGCAGCTGCGCGCTGCCTGGCTGGGCTCTAATGGCGCGGCATCTGCGCGGACGCAATGAGCGCATTGTGCGAAACACGGAGCGAAGCCCTCGAAAATGGGCTTCTGCGACCCGGAAAACTGAACATATGCCGACGATTCTCAGACTTTGATCGACCACCAAAATATTCTTATTCAGCAACCATTCAGTATCACAAAGATTAAATGCGCCCACGCCGCCCCCTGCCAAACAGCACCCGGGGGCTCTGTGGGATCGCACGGAATGCCCCGAGCAAGCGAATCCCGGCATTTGCCGGTGTTCGCATAGCCCCGGCAAACGCCTGGCCGAAGCCGCAAGCCCTCCGATCCCTCCTTTTTGCGTCTCCCGATCAATCCCGTAAGCCGGCCCGATGCCTGGGCAGGCACAACTGCGCACCGAATATCCAGGTCACTGCTCACTCATGATTCATTTCAAGAAAACACGTTACTGCGCTTTCGCACTATGCCTGCTGGTACCGGCAGCGCCTGCGGCAGAGACAACACACCGGATATCTTCGGGCGTGATTAACAGTTCGGGGCTAATTGGTAGATATGCGGCTATCACTCCCAGGCCCGTGCAAGAAAAAGGCTTCGAAGTGATTACTGAGGAAGCGAAAGCCGCTCTCAAGACGTCAGTTTACATCCTTGCCGATGGTACCAAGACGAAGGGAGTCGACCTTGTCACCCGAGAGATCAGGGTCGGTTCGGATTTCGATCTGAAAGACTTGGAGATCTATCAACAGGGGCCGTTCAGCATTTATGCGGTGACCACTCTGGCTAGGACTGGTGGGACGCAGGTCTCTGCCGATGCTGATCACGTTCCGGAAACAAAGCGCAAGGAACTCCTGACCAGGCTCGTCGATGCCATGAAGGACGGCACCTATAAGTTCAACGGTAAGCCATTCTACGGCTTTTTCCTTCTCGCCTCCGGCGACGAGAACCTCTTCGTCAGCTTCCTGCCGTCCCATGAAGCCGTGGCGCGGGCAGTGCTCGAAGAAAGCAAGACCACCCTGAGCAGCACGATCGACGAGGTGGAGAAGAAGCTGACCGATACCAAGGCAAAGGAAACGAAGGCCAGGGAGTCGCTCACCAAGGCCACTGCAGCCTACCAGGCTGCCCTCGAAGCTCGGGAGCTGGCACAAAAGGCCCAGACCGCAGCCAAGGATGCCGTAGAGGCAATTTCCGGATTCGAGGGAGCCAAGGCGGTGTTGACGACCGCTGCCAAGGCTGAGGCGAACCAGAAAGAAGCGCAACAGGTACACGACAAAGCCAAGGCTGCTCACGACGCAGCGACCACGGCGAGCAGGCAGGTCGCGACGTTGGACACGCAACTGAAGCAGGCGAAAAAGACCCACGCCGATGGTGAGGCTGCGCGCAAACGCCATGCAGACGCTGAAGAGGCTTTGAAGATCGCAGAGGCGGAATTCAAGGAGGCTCTCGCGAAAATCAGCACCGATGGGGAGGGATATTTCGCCGCCGAGAAGAAAAAGGAAGCGGCAGCTGTCGAGAGATATGAAGCCTTTACGGCCAAGAATAAATTCGACGAGGGGCTCAAAACGCAGGAACGCATCACCGATCTGGAAGAGAAGCTCAAGCTGGCGCAGGCCAAGGTTCCGACCACTGACGAACTGAACAAGCTGCAGACGAGTCTGGAACAGGCGCAGAAGCAACTTGACGAAGCCACGCAAGCCAATACCAGGGCCCAGGAACCGGTGGCCGATGCGACTGCCATCGTCCAGAACATGGAAAAGGCCCGGAAAACAGCCAGCAAGGCCAAAGAGGATTTCGATAGCGCTGACAAGGCGTTGCGCGAAACCGAGGCGACCGCCACCACCGCAACCAAAGAAGCCGAATCGGTGGGCAGCGAAGCCAAGAAACTGGCCACGCAACTGGCCGAAGCGAAAGAGACCTTGAAAGGGTTCGAGGTAGCCAAGGGCGAAGAGCACGAGAGCATTCGCACGGCCAGGGAAAAGGATGCCGCGATCAAGGCTCAGGAAAAGGCCGAACGCGACGAGTTCCAGAGCATGCTCGACCTGCGCGTGAGCACCAACAAGGCCATCGAGACCGCCAGCGCGTCCGAAGAAGCAGCCAGAACGGCCGAGCAGAAGGCTGAAAAAGAAGCGGACGAAGCCCTCGCCGAGTCGAAGAAGGCCGCCACCCAGCTGGCCCTCGCCCAGGCCGCAGAGAAGGAGGCCGAGGCTGCACGGAGCATGGCCGAGCAGATCGCGACCCAGCTCGAACAGCTCGATACCCTGATCGAGCAGGCCACCACGGCGATGACCCTCACCATCGACACCGACAAGCAGGCAGCCCTGCAAAAGCAGATCGACGAGGCCGAAGCCCGCAAGCAGCCCCTGGAGGAGCGCGCCAAGACCGCCACAGCACGCGTGACCGGGGCGGACAAGGCCCGTGCGACGGCCCTGGCCGCCGAGAAAGATCGCGCCGCGAAGGCGCGCAAGGCCGCAGCAGCCCTGGAAACGACCGCCAAATCCGCCGAAGACACCGCCGCCAGCGCCGAGGCCGACGCCACCAACGAACGCGAAGCTGCCACTGCACCGGCGGCACAAGCCGAGGCAGCCGGCAAGGAGCTCACCGCGGCACAGGAGTCCGTAACCCAGTTGGCCGAACAGATCACCCAACTGAAAACCCAGATCGCCGAGGCCAAGGCGGAGCTGGCGGCGACCAGTGAAGAAGACGACCCAGCCAGCCTCGAGAAAATCCTCGAACAGGCCGAGTCCCGTCTGACCGAAGCCCAGAAACGCGAAACCGCCGCCAAGGATCGCGTGACCAGTGCCACTACGGCGCGCACCAAAGCCCTCGAAGCTGAAAAGACCAGAGCCGAGAAAGCCCGCAACGCGGCCAAAACCAGGGAAACCACCGCCAAGGCAAGCGAAGACACCGCCGCCACCGAAGCCGACAACGCCAAGACCGCGTACGCCGCTGCCACCACCGAGGCCGACAAAGCCTCTGCGGCCGATAAAGAAGCCACCGCAGCCCGGACGCTGGCCGATCAGGCCGCTGTCCAGATAACCGAACTGGACGAGCAGATCGACGAAGCCGGCAAGGAACTGGCCATTACGACCGATGCCGACACCAAGACCGCCCTCGCGAAAACCATCGAAGAGGCCAAGGATCGCAAGACCGCCGCAGAAAAACGCAAGAAAGACGCCGAAGCCCGCGTGACCGAGGCGTCCAAGGCACGCGACAGCGCCGCCGAAAAGGATCGTGCTGCGCGTGAAGCGGCAGCCAAGGCCGCACGCCTGACTGCGGCCGAGGCCGAAAAAGACGGCGAAGACCGCCGAAACCACAGCCGAAAAGAACGCCGACAGCGCCAAGACCGACTACACCGCTGCCACTACCGAGGCCGAGAAAGCCACCGCCGCCGCAGAGGAAGCCAAGGCAGCCCAGACGATCGTCGACCAGACTACTGCCCAGATCGCCGAGCTGGACAAACAGATCGCCGAAGCCGGCAAGGAGCTGGATGCTGTCACCGACGCGGAGACCCGCAAAACCCTGGATAAAACCATCGAGGACGCCAAGGCACGCAAGACCGCCGCGGAAAAACGCAAGAAAGACGCCGAAACCCGCGTGACCAAGGCATCCGAGGCCCGTGACAGCGCCACCGAAAAGGATCGTGCTGCGCGTGAAGCGGCAGCCAAGGCCGCACGCCAGGCCGCGAACAAGGCCGAAGAAACCGCCACCGCCACCGAAAAGGCGGCTCAGAAAACGGCTGACGCCGCCAAGACCGCGCACGAAAAGGCCACGCTACCTGCCGACCAGGCCGCCGAGGCTGCGAAAGAACGGACAGCCGCCAGCGAAATGGCCACAGCGTTGCGCGAGCAGATCGAACAGTTGGACACGCAACTGGCCGAAGCTCGCAAGGAGCTGGCCGCCACCCTCGACGAGGACAACAAGACCACCCTGAAATCGCTGATCGAAACGGTGGAAGAGCGCCTGACCAAGGCCAAGGAACGCGAAACTGCCGCCAAGGATCGCGTGACCAGCGCCACTACGGCGCGCACCAAAGCCCTGGCCGCCGAGAAAGATCGCGCCGCCAAGGCCCGCAAGGCCGCAGCAGCCCTGGAAACGACCGCCAAGTCCGCCGAAGACACCGCCGCCAGCACCGAGGCCGCCGCCACCAGCGAACGCGAAGCAGCCACTGCACCGGCTGCACAAGCCGAGGCAGCCGGCAAGGAGCTCACCGCGGCACAGGAGTCCGTAACCCAGTTGGCCGAACAGATCACCCAGCTGAAAACCCAGATCGCCGAGGCCAAGGCGGAGCTGGCCGTTACCACGAACGAAGATGATCGGAGCACACTCCAGGCTACCCTCGACAAGGCCGAGTCCCGTCTGACCGAAGCCAAGAAGCGCGAAACCGCCGCCAAGGATCGTGTGACCAGCGCCACTACGGCGCGCACCAAAGCTCTCGAAGCCGAGAAAGATCGCGCTGCCAGGGCACGCAAGGCCGCAGCGGCCCTCGAAACGACGTCCAAGACAGCCGAAGACACCGCCCTCAGAGACGCTGACGCCGCCAAGGCAGAACGCGAAACCGCTACCACCGAAGCTGCCAAGGCCGCTGCCGCCGGCAAGGAAGCGGGTGCCGCTCAGAAACTGGCCGACCAGGCTGCTGCCCAGATTGCCGAGCTGGAAAAACAGATCGCCGAAGCCGGCAAGGAACTGGCCATTACGACCGATGCCGACACCAAGACCGCCCTCGCGAAAACCATCGAAGAGGCCAAGGATCGCAAGACCGCCGCAGAAAAACGCAAGAAAGACGCCGAAACCCGCGTGACCGAGGCATCCGAGGCCCGTGACAGCGCCGCCGAAAAGGATCGTGCTGCGCGTGAAGCGGCAGCCAAGGCCGCACGCCTGACTGCGGCCGAGGCCGAAAAAGACGGCGAAGACCGCCGAAACCACAGCCGAAAAGAACGCCGACAGCGCCAAGACCGACTACACCGCTGCCACTACCGAGGCCGAGAAAGCCACCGCCGCCGCAGAGGAAGCCAAGGCAGCCCAGACGATCGTCGACCAGACTACTGCCCAGATCGCCGAGCTGGACAAACAGATCGCCGAAGCCGGCAAGGAGCTGGATGCTGTCACCGACGCGGAAACCCGCAAAACCCTGGATAAAACCATCGAGGACGCCAAGGAGCGCAAGTCCGCCGCAGAAAAACGCAAGAAAGACGCCGAAACCCGCGTGACCAAGGCATCCGAGGCCCGTGACAGCGCCACCGAAAAGGATCGTGCTGCGCGTGAAGCGGCAGCCAAGGCCGCACGCCAGGCCGCGAACAAGGCCGAAGAAACCGCCACCGCCACCGAAAAGGCGGCTCAGAAAACGGCTGACGCCGCCAAGACCGCGCACGAAAAGGCCACGCTACCTGCCGACCAGGCCGCCGAGGCTGCGAAAGAACGGACAGCCGCCAGCGAAATGGCCACAGCGTTGCGCGAGCAGATCGAACAGTTGGACACGCAACTGGCCGAAGCTCGCAAGGAGCTGGCCGCCACCCTCGACGAGGACAACAAGACCACCCTGAAATCGCTGATCGAAACGGTGGAAGAGCGCCTGACCAAGGCCAAGGAACGCGAAACTGCCGCCAAGGATCGCGTGACCAGCGCCACCACGGCGCGCACCAAAGCCCTGGCCGCCGAGAAAGATCGCGCCGCCAAGGCACGCAAGGCCGCAGCAGCCCTGGAAACGACCGCCAAGTCCGCCGAAGACACCGCCGCCAGCACCGAGGCCGCCGCCACCAGCGAACGCGAAGCAGCCACTGCACCGGCTGCACAAGCCGAGGCAGCCGGCAAGGAGCTCACCGCGGCACAGGAGTCCGTAACCCAGTTGGCCGAACAGATCACCCAACTGAAAACCCAGATTGCCGAGGCCAAGGCGGAGCTGGCGGTGACCAGCGAAAAAGGCGACCAAGCGAGCCTCAATGAAATCCTCGCCCAGACCGAAGCCCGCCTGAAAGAAGCCAGCAAGCGAGAGACCGCTGCCAAGGATCGCGTGACCAGTGCCTCCACGGCGCGCACCAAAGCCCTCGAAGCTGAAAAGGCCAGAGCCGAGAAAGCCCGCAGCGCGGCCAAAACCAGGGAAACCACCGCCAAGGCAAGCGAAGACACCGCCCTCAGAGACGCTGACGCCGCCAAGGCAGAACGCGAAACCGCTACCACCGAAGCTGCCAAGGCCGCCGCCGCCGGCAAGGAAGCGGGTGCCGCTCAGAAACTGGCCGATCAGGCCGCTGCCCAGATAACCGAACTGGACGAGCAGATCGACGAAGCCGGCAAGGAACTGGCCATTACGACCGATGCCGACACCAAGACCGCCCTCGCGAAAACCATCGAGGAGGCCAAGGATCGCAAGTCCGCCGCAGAAAAACGCAAGAAAGACGCCGAAGCCCGCGTGACGGACGCGAGCGCAGCCGGGGCTACCGCTCTGGAAACGGATCGCGCCGCACGGGAGGCTGCCGCCAAGGCTGCCCGCCTGGCCGCAGCCAGGGCCGAAGAAACGGCCTCTGCTGCCGAGAAGGTCGCAGAGAAAGCGGCGGATACCGCCAGATCAGCTCACGACAAGAGCAGCATTGCGACCGAACAGGCCTCCGAGGCGTCCAGGGAACAGAAAGCCGCCAGCGAAATGGCCACAGCACTGAGCAAGCAGATCGAGCAGTTGGACACGCAACTGACGGAAGCAGGCAAAGAGCTGGCCGCCACCCTCGACGAGGACAACAAGACCACCCTGCAGGATCTGATCGAACAGGTAGAAAGTCGCCTGGCCAAGGCCAGGGAGCGTGAAACCGCCGCCAGGAGCCGTGTAACCACCGCCACCACGGCGCACACGACAGCTCTTGCCGCCGAGAAGGATCGTGCTGCGAAGGCCCGCAAGGCCGCAGCAGCCCTGGAAACGACCGCCAAGTCCGCCGAAGACACCGCCGTCAGCGCCGAGGCCGCCGCCACCAGCGAACGCGAAGCTGCCACTGCACCGGCTGTACAAGCCGAGGCAGCCGGCAAGGAGCTCACCGCGGCACAGGAGTCCGTAACCCAGTTGGCCGAGCAGATCACCCAGCTGAAAACCCAGATCGCCGAGGCCAAGGCGGAGCTGGCGGTGACCAGCGAAAAAGGCGACCAAGCGAGCCTCAATGAAATCCTCGCCCAGACCGAAGCCCGCCTGAAAGAAGCCAGCAAGCGAGAGACTGCTGCCAAGGATCGCGTGACCAGTGCCTCCACGGCGCGCACCAAAGCCCTCGAAGCTGAAAAGGCCAGAGCCGAGAAAGCCCGCAGCGCGGCCAAAACCAGGGAAACCACCGCCAAGGCAAGCGAAGACACCGCCGCCACCGAAGCCGACAACGCCAAGACCGCGTACGCCGCTGCCACCACCGAGGCCGACAAGGCCGCTGCCGCCGACAAGGAAGCGGGTGCCGCTCAGAAACTGGCCGATCAGGCCGCTGCCCAGATAACCGAACTGGACGAGCAGATCGACGAAGCCGGCAAGGAGTTGGCGATCCTCGCCGAGACAGAGACCGACGCCAGGGAAGCCCTTGAAGAAACCATCAAGGACGCCAAGGCACGCAAGACCGCCGCAGAAAAACGCAAGAAAGACGCCGAAACCCGCGTGACCGAGGCGTCCAAGGCACGCGACAGCGCCGCCGAAAAGGATCGTGCTGCGCGTGAAGCGGCAGCCAAGGCCGCACGCCTGGCTGCGGCCGAGGCCGAAAAGACCGCGAAGACCGCCGAAAACACAGCCGAAAAGAACGCCGACAGCGCCAAGACCGAGTACACCGCTGCCACTACCGAGGCCGAGAAAGCCACCGCCGCCGCAGAGGAAGCCAAGGCAGCCCAGACGGTCGTCGACCAGACTACTGCCCAGATCGCCGAGCTGGACAAACAGATCGAAGAGGCCGGCAAGGAACTGGATGCTGTCACCGACGCGGAGACCCGCAAAACCCTGGATAAAACCATCGAAGACGCCAAGGAGCGCAAGACCGCCGCGGAAAAACGCAAGAAAGACGCCGAAACCCGCGTGACCGAGGCATCCGAGGCCCGTGACAGCGCCGCCGAAAAGGATCGTGCTGCGCGTGAAGCGGCAGCCAAGGCCGCACGCCTGACTGCGGCCGAGGCCGAAAAAGACGGCGAAGACCGCCGAAACCACAGCCGAAAAGAACGCCGACAGCGCCAAGACCGAGTACGACACTGCCACCAGCGAAGTGGCGAAGGCAGCCGCCGCTGCCAAGGAAACCAAGGCTGCGCAGGCACTCGTCGAGCAGACCGCGAAGCAGATCGCCGAACTGCAAACCCAGATCGAACAGACCAAGGCGCAGTTGGCCGCGACTCGAAGCGAAGAAGACAAGGCCAGCCTGAATAAAATCCTCGAACAGGCCGAAGAACGCCTCGCCGAAGCCAGGAAGCGGGAAACTGCCGCCACGGCACGCGTGACCTCCGCAAGCACGGCTCACACGACTGCTCTTGCCGCCGAGAAGGATCGTGCTGCCAAGGCTCGTGAAGCAGCCGAAGCGCTGGAAGCGACGGCCAGGGCAGCCGAAGGCAGTGCTCTCAAGCAAGCCGATGACGCGAAGACCGAGCGAACAGCTGCCACTACTGCCGTAGCCCAGGCCGAGGCGGCTGGCAAGGAACTGACAGCCGCGCAGAAGTCCGCCGAGCAGGCCGCCGAGCAGATCGCCCAACTGGAAACCCAGATCACCGAAACCAACGCCGAGCTGGTGGCGGTCAGTGACGAGGAGGAAAAACGGCGCCTGCGTGAAAGTCTCGAAAAGGCAAAAACCCGCCTTGACGAAGCCCGCAAACGTGAGGCGGCTGCCCGCCAGCATGTGATCAGCGCGACCACGGCACGCACCACAGCCCTTGAGGCGGAAGTGGCCAGGGCCACGAAATCGCGCGAGGCAGCAGAGGCCAGGGAAGCGGCTGCCAGGGCCGCCGAAGAGAGCGCCGCCGAGAACGCCGACACCGCCAGGGCCGAGTATGCCGCTGCGACCACCGAGCTGGAGAAGGCCACCGCTGCCGAGAAGGAAGCCAAGGCCGCACGCACACTGGCCGATCAGGCCGCAGCACAGGTCAAGGAACTGGAAGAACAGATCGCAGAGACCAACAAGGCGTTGCTGATCGAGACCGATGACCAGACCCGCTCAGCACTGGAAGACACCCTCGAGGCTGCTGAAACACGCAAGACCGCCGCCGAGGAAAGAAAAGCGCTGGCCGAGACTCGTGCAAGCGATGCATCCGGAGCACGAGACACGGCGATCGAAAAGGATCGCACCGCACGAGAGTTGGCAGCCAAGGCTGCACGCCTGGCCGCGCACAAGGCCGAAGAAACGGCAAAGGCCGTCGAAGACGCCGCAGGCAAGACCGCAGATGGCGCCAGAACCGAATACGACACCGCCACCACTGAGGTCGAACGGGCTGCTGCCGCGGCGAAGGAGGCCAAGGCAGCTCAGACAGTCGTGGCTCAGGCCGCTGCGCAGATCAGGGAACTGGAAAAGCAGATCGCGCAAGCCGAAGCAGAGTTGGCCGCGACCGAGGGCGAAGAAAACAAGGCGCACCTGCAGGACGCCATCAAAGATGCTGAAACACGCCTGGCCGAGGCGAGGAAACGCGAGCGCGCAGCCAATGAGCGAGTGATCGCTGCCACCAGCGCACACGCCAACGCCCTCACCGCCGAAAAGGATCGTGCTGCCAAGGCCCGTGAAGCAGCCGAAGCGCTGGAAACGGCTGCCAGGACAGCCGAAGACAGCGCTCGCGAGAAAGCTGAAGCGGCCAAGACCGAGCGTGAAGCTGCCACTACTGCCGTAGCCCAGGCCGAGGCCGCCGGCAAGGAACTGGCCGCCGCGAAGGAATCCGCCGCCCAGGCCGCCGAGCAGATCGCCCAGTTGCAGGCCCTGATCGCTCAGACCGCGGCTGAGCTGGCCGTCACCAGCGGCGAAGACGACAGGGCCGGCTTGAACGAAGCCCTCGAACGGGCCGAGTCCCGCCTGGAGGAGGCCAGGAAACGAGAGATCGCCGCCAACACCAGGGTCGGCACTGCCACCGAGGCACGCACCGCTGCCCTCGCAGCCGAAAAGGCCAGGGCCGAGCGCATGCGTGAGGCAGCCAATGCCGAAGAAGCTGCCGCCAAGGCGGGCGAAGATATCGCGACCAGAACCGCCGATGCCGCCAAGGCCGAGCGTGAAACCGCGACCACCGAAACCGACAAGGCCACCGCCGCTGCGAAGGAAGCCAAGGCAGTCCAGACGCTACTCGATCAGGCCGATGTGCAGATCACCGAACTGGAAAAACAGATCGTGGAGGCCGGCAAGGAACTGGCTATCGTCACCGAGGCCAACGCCAGAACCGCCCTTGAAGCCAGCATCGAGGCCGCCAAGACACGCAAGGCGGCCGCTGAAAAGCGCAAGGCCGACGCCGAAACTCGCCTGATCGACGCCGCCGAAGCCGGGGCGACCGCCCTGGAGAAGGATCGCGCCGCACGCGAGTTGGCAGCCAGAACCGCTCGCCTGCTTGCAGGCAAGGCCGAAGAAACCGCAAAAGCCGCCGAACAGGCAGCCATGCAGGCTGCCGACGCAGCCAGAACCGAGCTGGACACGGCCACCACGCCCATTGCCCGCGCGGCAGCCGCCGCCAGGGAAATGACCGCTGCCCAGGCCCTGGCCGATCAGGCCGCCGCGCAGATTGCCGGGTTGCAAGAGCAGATCGAGGCCGCCGAAAAGGAATCGAATGCGACATTGGATGCCGAGCACAAGCGCGTGCTG
This sequence comes from Ectopseudomonas oleovorans, assembly GCA_045291465.1. Lineage (GTDB taxonomy): Bacteria > Pseudomonadota > Gammaproteobacteria > Pseudomonadales > Pseudomonadaceae > Aquipseudomonas > Aquipseudomonas oleovorans_B. The sequence continues at coordinate 3,285,351 of CP152345.1, forward strand.
GCGACCTATATCGAAGACGCCATGGCCAGGTTGCAGGCCGCCAGGGGCAGGGTAGGTGCAGCCGAGCGCCGCACCGCCAGTGCCAGTGCCATGCAGGCACACATGGCAGCGCTTCACCTCGAAGAGCTGCGCGTCATCGAGGATCAGGCCGCCCGCTATGCCCTGAGCGTGGCCAAGGTCGTGCAGGAAGGTCATGAAGCCTTCGCCGAGCCCGATGCGCCGCTTGGTTCGCTGGATCGCATCATCGTCGCCAACGAATTGCAGCTTGGTCTGGCTGTGCATGATGCAAACGCGAACCTGCCTGTCGATGCTCAGGAGTACCTGCTGTTGTCGAGCGAACCCGGCACCAGTCCGTCTCTGCATCGTTTGCGCAGGAGTCTTCCGGAGTCGGCGCATGGCGATGAGTTCGAGGGAACCGGCGCGGTTGACGCGAGCATGATCTACGAACGCTTGCACGACAGCGCGCAGCCCGATGCCGATGCCGCGTCGACCGAGGATGATGAGAAGTACCTGATCCTGTCGGTAGAACCCGGCGCCAAGCCGGCGCTGCGTCGTATGCGCAGGAGCGCACCGGTGCTCGAAGGTGAGGGCACCGAGTCCGTAACCGACAAGACGCCGCAAATGACGGTCGAAACGCTCTACGGCCTGACCCGAAACGACGAGGCGCCCGGTGGTGTGAGCATCGTTCGCTACCTGCCGCAGGCGACCTACGACAAGGTCACCGCTGCCGTCCAGGCCGGCAAGGCGCTGCTCGATGCACTGGCCGAAGTCGATGCCGAAGCCGCGCAGGTTCGCCTGCGTGAGCAGCAAGCCATCGCCGCTGCCGAACGGGCGGCGGCCGCACCGCTCAAGGGCTTGCAGAACCCGGCGCTACGCCGCCAGGCCTATGCCGACAGCCTGGGCTACATGGGCCGTGCCGCGACTCGCTTCGACGATCTGCTGTTCGACGAACTGAGCCTGGAGGCGTTGCAGCAGGGGGATTCCCGGCAATGGGTCGGCATCCTCAGCGCTGCCGGCAGCGTCAGCGGCACGGGCATGCAGAAGGACAGCAAGGAAAACAGCCAGGGCCTGGCGGCCGGCTCGCTGTATCAACTGAGCGACCACTTCACCCTGGGTGTGGGCCTGGCACAGAGCGCCGGCAAGGTGAGCAGCGATGGCAAGGCCAGCCTCGACCTCACCCAGCTGGGCCTGATGGGGCGCCATGCCTTCGACGGCGGCCATTACCTGGCCGTCGGTGCGGGGCTGGCTCATGCGGTCATCGACACCAAGCGCAACCATGACGAGGTATCGGCCAAGGGCGAGACCTCGATCACCCAGTATCACGCGTCGACCCGGGTGGGCAGCAGCGTCGAGCTGGGCGAATGGATATTCGCCCCGAGCATCGCCCTGATGCTGCGCCAGACCGAGCTGCAGGGCACCCGTGAAGAGCAGTCCGGCCTGCATGTCAGGAGCCAGCGCCAGAACAGCTCGCAGGCCACCACCGGTCTCAACCTCAGCCGCAGCTTCCAGCTCGATGGCTGGCTGCTCAGGCCGGAGCTGTCGGCGGAGTACCGGCGTCTGCTGGGCAGCCTGGACTCGGTCAGGGTCGAGTATGCAGGCGACACCTGGCGTCAGCCGGGGGCGAGCCGCAAGCGCGGCAGTGGCGGTTTCGGCCTGGGCCTTGAGGTACGCAGGAGCATCGCCCGGGCCAGGGCGGAAATCGGCGACGACGGCGCCGTCAATCTCAATCTCAGCCTCAGTTGGTAAGCCAGACGCGCGACGCACCCCTGGGGTGCGTCGCGCGCGTGCGCACTCATGCGCTTTTTCGTCCTATGGCAGGTAAGTAATGGGCAAGAAATTCTCCTTCGACAGCACCCTTCGACACTCCACTATGTCACACACCCCAAGGTTGCCGATGCCCGGCAGATGGACCGTGGCCACCTGCCTTCTGGTACTGTGCTGCAAGCATTCGGCCCATTCCGCCATTGTCCGGGGCGATATCGACTATCAGCTTTACCGCGACTTCGGCGAGAACAAGGGCGCATTCAGGCCGGGCGCGACCAACATCCCCATCCAGACCCGCGATGGTCTGATCCTGGGGTGGCTGGATCAGGCCCCCATGCCGGACTTCAGCAGTGTCGAGATGTTCGCTACCGCGACGCTGATTGCACCGCAACACATCGTCGGTGTTGCCCATAACGACGAGACAGCTCTCAGCCTGCTCCACTTCGGCGGCAGTGGCAGCAACCCGTACTACGGCAGACCGCTGTACGAGATCGTCAGACGCAACAACCACCCGACGGCGGACTTTCATGTGCCGCGCCTGGACAAGCTGGTGGTCGATGCCGAGCCGGCAATCATGTCGAACCTCGCCGGCAGTCGCGTGTACCGCGACCCCGCGCGCTTTCCGGCGTTCTACCGCACGGGTAGCGGCACCCAGTTCATACAGATGCCCGGACTGGCGCCGGTAGAGATCTCCAGGCCCTACCGGTATCTCACCGGAGGCACCGTGGGGCATCCCATCCATGAAGACGACACGCTGTTCGATGTCGACAACATCAACATCTTCCTGGGTACCAACGGACTCCTGCCGAACATGAGCGAAACGGGCGACAGCGGTTCGCCGCTCTTCGCCTGGGACACCGAGCGCCAGGCCTGGGTGCTGATCGCGACGCTGGCCACCAAGAATCGGTTCGGCAATCAGTGGGAGCTCATGATTCCCGATTTCGTCGAACAGTCGCTGGCCCACAGCCAGGGCGCGCAGATTCACCTGGATACCCCCGACACGATCCTGCGCTGGGGCAGACAGGCCGATACCGACACCTACCGTATCGTCCGCGAAGGTGAACATGCACAGGCCTGGGACACTGCCCTGGCACAAGGCGAAGACCGCGACGCCGGCAAGAACATTCGCTTCAGCGGCGCCGCTGGTGTTCTGATCCTCGGCGAGGATATCGACCAGGGGGCCGGTACCCTGACCTTCGACAGCAACTTCGAGGTCAGGCCGCAGGATAGTCAAACCTGGAAGGGGGGCGGCCTGTCCATCGCCGAGGGTGTTTCCGTCGACTGGCAGGTGAACGGCGTGGAAGACGACTCCCTGCACAAGGCTGGCAAGGGCACGCTGCGCGTCAACGGCGTAGGCAGCAACGCGGGCAACCTCAAGGTCGGTGACGGCACCGTGATTCTCGCCCAACGTCCGGATGCCAGCGGACGGATCAAGGCGTTCGACTGGATCACGCTGATCAGCGGGCGGCCCACCGTGGTGCTGTCCGACAGCGCGCAGATGAACATGCACGATCTGCAGTTCGGCTACCGGGGCGGCCGCCTCGACCTCAACGGCAACGACCTCACCCTGAGCCATATCGGGCACGTGGACAGTGGCGCGCGGATCGTCAATCACAGCCTTTCCCGAGCGGTGACACTGACCCTGAATGCCAGTCAGCATCCGCGTCAGCGCCAGATATTCCTCGGCATGCTTGGCGAAACCGATCCGGAACACGTCAACGGCCCGCTCAATCTGAATTTCGCGCCCAGAACCAATGATGCTTTCCTGGCCATGGCCGGTGGGGCCAACCTGGAGGGCCGGCTCACCGTGAGCAACGGTACGGTGCAATTGCAGGGCGCACCCGTGTTGCATGCCAACAACCTCTACCTGACCGACTGGGATCGATCCCGTTTCATTTTCAGCGACATCGAAGTGGCCGAGGGCAAGACCCTGAAAGTCGGTCTGCATGCCGATGTGATCACCAACTGGCTTAGCGCTGCGCGCAACAGCCGGATCGTCCTGGGCCACCACGGCAACGATGTCCTGCTGGACTCCAGCCAGGCCTGGAAACATGTCCAGAAGTGTTACATGGATGACAACTCGGGCCATACCAGCTGCCTGAGCCAGTTGGCCACCAGCGAAACCGGTCACGCCGCTACATCGACCTTTACCGGAGCCATCCAGCTTGCTCAGAACGCCCGGCTGGCAGTGGGCAACCTCGGCTATACCGGTAGCATCCAGGCAGATCGAACCGCTCACCTCAGCCTCGCCAGCGATGGGTTCTGGCAACTGACGCAGGACAGTGCTCTCGGCTCGCTGCTGATGGAGCAGGGCGCACGCATCGCGTTTCCCGACAGCCCTGACACCGGCACGCATACGCTGAGCATCCAGGGCGCCTATTCGGGCGAAGGTACTTTCACCTTCAGACGCGGCGAAGGCTTCGCACTCACGGGGCGGCTGGTCATCGAGGGTGATGCCAGCGGCCGTCTGCTGCTGGACATACCCGACTTCGCTGACGAGCTGACGGGAGAGGAGGGGCCATTGACGCTGGTATCGCTGGATGTCTCCCGCAGCACCGACGACCTGCTCGTCGCCTTTGCCCGAGAACCTGACGAATCCGTCGGACAGCGCTACCGCCTGAGCCGTACGGGCGGGGATTATCAGTTGCTGGTCGATCCGCTTCCTGCGCGCGACCTCACGCCCGAGCCGCAGGCGGACGATTCTCATGTCGAGCCGAGCGACGATCATCGGCTGCCTGACGAAACGGCCGATGCCACCCAGCTTGCTGTCACGGAGATGCCGGCCGATGCGCAGGAGAGCATGGACACGCCAGCGGCAGAAATCCCTGCGCAGCAGCTCGAAGCAGCCACATTGCCAGACATGGCAACGCAATCCTCGACTGAAAATGCCGAGGGTGTCTCCCACACGCCAGGCGATAGCCAAGAGCATCGGGGCGACCAGCCAGGCCGCGAGCCCGACGCGGAAGCGACGTCGCGCCAGCAGGAAACGCCTGAATCCCGCAAGCCGTCGATGCATGCCGACGTGTCTGAGCATGACGACGAGCAACCGGAGACAGAGCAGGGGGGCTATAGGGAGAGCGCCGAGCCCGAAACCGAGGCGAAACAGGACAGCCGTTCGCTCGAATCCGGGGAGACTCCGTTGCAGACGGGCGAGGGTAGCGTCCTGCCCTCGCACGAACCTGAAGCCCCCCATGAAGAGGTCACTGTGCCCGAGGATCGCGATGCTGCTCCCCAGCCGTCCGAGGGAGAGGCGCCATCCAGAGCACAGGCAACCGACCACCTGCAAGAGCCCGCAAAGGAAGAAACGGACACATCGCCATGGGCCCCGTCAGACGACGAGGCCACGACGGTTGGTGAGCGAGATGCCGATGTTCACGGCTATGCAGAGGAAGTTCGGGAGGCCGGAACTCCAGCGCGCGAAACGCCGCCGGAGCCTGCTCCACGACTGCAGGCCGACACCGGTGACGCGCACGTTGCGCAGGACACCGACGAGCCCTCGCAGGATCAGGATATCGAGAGTACGGATATCCTTGAAGAATTCGACCAACCCGTGCAGCCGCCGGAGGAGGCCGACCCGCACGGCCTCGGTGGCAACCAGTCCGAGGCGCAGCAGAAGCGTACTCTGCCTGCCATGAATGCGGCAGCGAGTACCGAAACGACGACAACACCCCTGCCAGGCGATGCCCCGCCTCCTGTCACCGAAACAGAGGGCTCGGGCACCGGCGAAACCGGCGAAACCGGCGAAACCGGCGAAACCGGCGAAACCGGCGCTCAGCGTGAGGAGACGTACAGCCCACCGCAACCCCGCAGGAGCTGGATACCACGACGAACAGCGATGACTCCGCAGGTGATGGCCTCCAGTCCAGGACGAGTCCGCCAGTCACCGGCAATGTCCTGGATACCCACGTCGGTGGCGATCCCCTCGATGTGCCGCAACTCGGGCCCGTCGAACCGGACACGAGCCTCGCCAGCAAGCAGTCGACTTCAACCGAGCAGACGCATGTATCCACTGGAAACGGCGGGCAGGCCGACGGCGAAGAGTCCTCCGAAGCCGGCCCGGCACCGCGCGAGGCCGTCTATGCCCGCACCCTGGCCAGCCTGATTCGCGATGGGCGTGATCGCTTCGCCAGAGCGGAGCTTGCGGCGATATCGCTCGACCCGGTCATCGGCCACCACCAGGTGCCGCTTGCCGTGGCCGTGCTCGACGAACAGGCGGCGCTGCCCGAGCGGATCAACGACTACCTCGTCGTGGCGCAGGCCGGCGGCAGGACGCTCGTGCAGCGTCTGCAAAAGAACGAGCAGGGCCGCCTGAGTCTGGTACGCAGCCCTCAGGGCAGAAGCCTGCTCGACATGAACATGGACGTGGAGAAAGCCGCCGGCAGCGTGGGTGGCGAAATCGTCCGTGCGCTGCTCGACGAGGCCAGGGACGCCGGCTGGGACATCAAGGCCATCTACGGCGTGCAGCCCGACGAGGCTGCCGAAGGTGGGGTCAGCCTGGTGCGCTTCCTGCCGCAGGCGGTGTACGAGCGCGTGAGCAGCGCCGCCACCGAGGATGCGAGCCGGGATCTGGCGCAACTGATCGTGGTGGCCGAGCAGGAGGTGGCGGCTCTGTCCGTGGTGCGAACGCCAGCAGAGCACGACCCCGTCCGCCTGGACGAGCGCGATGCTGCCGGCTCGCCGCTGGAGATCGTCCGTGTCGAAGGCACTCCAGTGCACGACGCCGTGGTCGAGGAGGTGACGGTCGAAGAAACCGGGGCTGCCGTCGTGGTCGAGACAGCGGTGAATGACGCTGCCGAAGCGGTGGCCGAGGTCGAAGCCGCCGGCATGACCATGGCCGTCGCGGCGCAGGCACCCAAGGGCATTCACGATCCGTCGCTGCGTCGTCAGGCCTATGCGGACGCCCTGGACTATCTGGGTCGCGCGGCGAACCGTTTCGACGATCAGCTGTTCGCCGAACTGGCGCACGACGACATGGCGCCAGGCGATTCCAGGCTCTGGGCCGGGATCTTCGACACCCGTGAGCGCATTACCGGCAGCGGCATGCGCAAGGACAGTCAGCAGAGCAGCCGTGGCCTGGCGGCAGGTGCGCTGTATCGACCCAGCGATGACCTGAGCCTGGGCCTCGGCATCGCCCGCAGCGAAGGTCGGATCAGCAGCGACGGCAAGGCCGGCGTTGACCTGACCCAGGCCGGCCTGGTGGTGCGCCAGGTGCTCGACGAGCATCGTGGGGTGTACGTTGGCGCGGGTGTGGGTGTGGCTCATGCCGGCATCGACACCCGGCGCAACCATGAGGGTATCGCGGCCAAGGGCAGTACCTCGGCCACCCAGTACCATGCTTCGACGCGCCTGGGCAGCCGCTTCGCGGTGGGCGACTGGGCGTTCGAACCGGATGCCGGTCTTAGCGTGGAGCAGACCCGACTCAAGGGCACCACCGAGAAGAACGCCGCGCTGCGCATCAAGGATCGGCAGCACAGCGGCTTCCATGCCGGCACGGGGCTGACGGTCAGCCGCAACGTCCAGCTCGACGGCTGGATGCTCAGGCCCGAACTGTCCGCGCATTACCGCTACCGCCTGGGCAATGCGGCCGTCGTCAGGGGCGAGCTGGCCGGGGAAACCTGGAGCCAGCCCGGTGCCACGGGCCGGCGCGGGGAGGGCGGCTATGGCCTGGGTCTGGAACTGAGCAAGAACCGGTTCCGTGCCCGGGCCGAAGCCGGCGACGACGGCGCCGTCAATCTGAACCTCGGCGTGAGGTGGTGATGCCAGTCACCCAACCTCGCGTTATGCCTTAAGATAGACGGTTGCCGAAAGAACCGTCATGGCCATGGCCATGAAGGGCTTTCATCCTTCTTTGCAAATAAGTGTGGTGAAGATGAACAAGCCTTTCATTTCGCTGTGCCCTGAAATTACTCGGGCACACGCGTTGACGTTGATGGATTGGTTGGAAGATGAGCGCGTTACCTGCTATCTGAGCGATTCGCGTGATGTCTCCCGCTCCATCGAGCAAGTCATCGATCGGACTCAATTGCCGATTCTCACTCATCTATTCAACCGGGGTGGCCGATTCTTCATGGCCTATGACCGGCATGACATCCCGGTGGGTTTTGTCCGTCTCATCAAGAGCGGCTCGAATTGCGAGATAGTCCTGGCCATCGGAGACAGCGAAAAATGGGGCCGAAACCTTGGCGCCCGCACGATCCAGGAAGGCATGAAGCTGGCCTTCCTCGACATGCGTGCCGAAACACTCATCGCCAGGATTCACCCGGACAACCTACGCTCGCTGAAAGCCTTTCTGCGCAGCGGCTTTCTGCTCGAGAGCGAAACGCCGACATTGAAGTCATTTGCCATGACCGCGGGGCGCTATCGCCAGTTCTTGCGCGAAGGTGCCGTTGACGACGCCACAGGCATCTACATCACTGAAATCGACAAGGCCCGGCTCGAGAGCCTGATCGCGCTTGAGCAAGGCCCGACCATTGTTGAACTCGAACACGAGCTTGAGCGAGCCATTGTCGTCAAGCCGCAGCAAGTGGCGCGCAATGTCGTCACGATGAACTCCAGAGCCTTGCTGCAGCTGGATGACGAAGAGATCGAGGTGGCCTTGGTCTACCCGGAAGACGCGAACAGCAGCGCCGGGAAGCATTCCGTGTGCTCCGACATCGGCGCCGCCATTCTGGGCTATCAGGAGGGGACGCCATCGACTGGCGAATTGCTGATAGAACCCGCCGAATAGAAATCAGGAAAGTGCTTTACCAACCGGAGGCCGCGGGCGATTTCCACCTCTAATTGCGCCTTTGGTTCAGTTTTCCGAGAGGATCCATCACATCTCGCCTGGGAAATCCAGCGGTACCTTTTAAAGCGGCGATTTGGCGCTATGATCCTTTCAAGCGAGGACAGCCTGTTCTCGCTTGGAGAGCCTTATGGAAGCCAAAGCGAAAGAAAAGCACATCCAGAATGGCATGGATGCGTCTGATTCCATGATTGCCGACAAGGCCATGGAAGCGACCCGCTGCGCTTATGCTCGGGCCTTACAGCTAAGTAGTCAGGGCGTCCTGCGTATCAAGAGCGGTGATCTTGTGCGTGTCTTGAATGACGGCAGCACCACCCTGGTGCGCAAGGCCAAGCCTCACCGCAAAGTCACTGTCGGCCAGGTCGTTACAGTGCGTAGCGTAAAGAGCCAGACAGCAGGGCACAGTGCCTAAACTCCGCGTCTTTGCAGGGCCTAACGGTTCCGGCAAAAGTACCATCAAGGCCCAGCTCGACGAAGTCCTGCATATTCATACCTATGTGAATGCGGATGAACTGGAAGCTCAAGCCAGGGCCTCTGGCTTCATAGACTTGGAACCATTCGGCATCCGGGCAACTTTTCCTCAGCTTCTTGAGTTTCACACAACGAGCCATTTGCTGATCAAAGAAGGGCTTGTCGAGGAAGCCTCGAAGCTAGGACTGGAGGGGCGAGAGTCTACTACCGTAACGTCGCGGTTAACTCCTATTTTGCCTCGGTCATCTCGGATTTCATTCGCCAGCGCCTGATCGAGCTGGGCGCGAGCTTCACGTTTGAAACAGTCATGTCTCATGACAGCAAGGTCGAGGTCATGAGGCAGGCCCAGGCACTCGGGTACCGAACCTATCTTTACTTCGTTTCGACTGAAGACCCCGAAATCAACGTTGACCGCGTAAGGATCCGCGTTGAGGAGGGCGGCCACATGGTGGCGCCGGATAAGGTACGTTCCCGGTATTTCAACTCTCTGAGTCTACTGCCGGCGGCAGTTGCCTGCAGCAATCGGGCATACATCTTCGATAACTCCGGTGATGCATCTGTACTTCTTGCTGAAATCACCGATGGAACCCAGCTTGAGTTCAAGACCGAGGAAATTCCTGAGTGGTTCTTCACTGCCTACGTCGACAGAGTGACTGGCCTGGTGGAGAAGTGACTGCGAAGAGTGGTTTCAGTCCAGAGGGTGAAAGCATGCGTTGGGTTCTGGACTGGATAACGGCGCTGGAAGATATAACATCCATTATTTAACATAATATACATTATACGAATATACGCATGCACCTCGCGGCCAATCTGGCTCTGGCTCTGGCGCAGATATTTTCGCTATACCTCCGGATTTTGTGTGCTGAGTCATCTGCTCCTCACAAGGTGTCGAACCGATGACCTTCGCCGCGGCCAACTTTCTACAATGGTCGCTTGCAAGACGGCTTGGAGAAAATACATGCAGGCATTCTGGGCAAAGGCTCTTCGCTTCACACTGGATCGCCTTGGACGACCTGCCAGCTTCAGCCACATGCTGGAGCGTGAGCACAGCCTGCGCTACGAGCTTGTCGATCAGCCACGTTCGATTGCTGCTTCCGAAGTCGTTCGCTGGCAGGACTGGGGCAAACCTTCTCATACGAACGGCATGAGTCGAGCTGCTGGAGAGCTGTTCGGCTGGAAAGCCGAAGGCAGCGAGTACCGCAGTTACCGCCACTGCATCCAGGCGCTGGCCAACATTGGTTCGACCGAAACCCTCGAACACTGGAAATGCGAAATTCAGGACGTGGCGGGTCTCAGTGCATCGAAGTCCGAGCTGCGGGACTTTTCGAGCCTCGACGAGATGGCCGAATCCAGGGCTCGCTACCTGCTTGGTGACATCACCCTGGAGAACCTGAAGACCAGTCTGGACTGGCAGGAAATCCGCATTTTTCATCGCGAGAGCACGTGCGATCACCTGGCGATTCACCAATGGGATGGCCGGTTATTTCTGATGAACTCGGGAGGTTCGCATCACTTCTCGGCTGGCCGCTATCTCGCCGTTCGGCTGGGGGTCGAAGTGCCCTTGCACGCAACGTTACGCATCCATCGTCTCAGCAGGACGGCTGTCATGGAACTGCTCGAGGAATACGAGGTGTTTGCCCTGGCTGACGAACCCGAGGCCTACATGATGTTCATGGACGCCATGCGGGGTTTCAGAGCGGGCTTTCTCTGGTGCGCTCTGCCACGCCCCTATGAACATGGGCGTGCGGTATTGCTGCCCAGAAAAGACACCAGATCGATGCAGATCGCTACCCTGCTCCACCAGACCGGTCATGCGGATCTGGGGGCGCACCTGCTCGACATTGCGGCTCGCGACATGAACATTCCGGGCGCCAGAGCCACTGCGGCGGATGCCAGGCGCCACAGTGCAGCCACCTTTTGATATCTTTATTTTCTATAAATCATATTTCTTATTACTTAAAGATCCTTTCGCAAGCATCATCGTCATCCGGATTTTCCTGAGTGAAACGCCAGGAATCCCTCGCCATATACGCTTCTTTCCGGGAGCGGGATTGCAGCTCAAGCCATCGTCCAGCAGCGACCAGGAAAAGGATTGCCGCATTCAGCTGAATGCCGGTTCCATGAAAATCTCCGACACCCTGCTATATGTTTTCATCGAAGGGCTCGCAGCAACCTGGAAGTAGCGATCAGCGCCCTTGACTGTCAAACGGATAGGGATGTCACTGCCCATGGCAATTTCGGCAAAGGTTTCCTCGCTCGCTCAACCTGTATCCCTCAGCACCGAACACACCCTGGGTAGCACCCTCTCTTTGAGCGAAAGCAGCAATGTCGCTCTGGATCTATCTCCCGATGCCATAGCCAGTTACTCCCGCGACGGGGTGATCTGGTGATTCGCATGACGGATGGCGAGACGCTTCGCATCAGCAACTTCTACGTCGAAGGCCAACCGCCCAGCCGCCTCTACCTGGTCAATGCAAAGGACGAACTGCTGCTGGTCGAGCTCGGCCCGGTCTCGTCGGAAGGGTTCATGGCCGCCAGCTACGCCTCTGAGGAAGTCGCTGCCGGCTTCGAATCCCTGACGGCAGCCGGCGCCGCTGCCGGAGGTGGGCTCGGTACGACAGGCATGCTGGTAGCCGGTGGGCTGGCCGTTGCCGGAGGCGCTGCAGCAGTTGGCAGCAACGGTGGCGGCGGCGGTAACGGAGACGGCCCCCTCCCGCACAACCCGCGTCGACCACACCGCCGAGCAATGTGAGCCTGAGCAGTGACGGTCGAACCATCACCGGCCGTGCCGACCCTGGCAGTACTGTCGAACTGGACACGGACGGCGACGGAGTCGCCGATTACACCGCACTCGTGGATGCGAACGGACAGTTCACCATCAACGTGCTGCAACCGCTGAACAACGGAGAACAGCTACAACTGCGTGTACGGCTGGCAAATGGAAGCCTGAGCAATCCGACCACCCTCTCCGCTCCCGACGATATCGCCCCCTTGCGCCCGAGCAATCTGCAGGTGTCCACCGATGGATCGCAGGTCACGGGGCGAGCCGAGCCTGGCAGCACGGTCAGCATCGACATCAACGGCGATGGTCAGCCCGATGCCTCGGTAGTCGTTGGGCCCGGTGGGCAGTTCGTGATTCCGCTGAGCCCACCATTGAGCAACGGCGAAACCATCACCGTGGTGGCCAGGGATGTGGCAGGCAACACCAGTCCCAGCGTCTCCCTGGCTGCTCCGGATACCACCCCGCCGCCGCCGCCCGTGCTCGATGCGAGCAACGGCAATATCGTCACCGGTACCGCCGAGGTCGGAGCTTCCGTGGTCATCGTGGTCGTCGGCAATGCCGCGGTATCCGTCCCGGTCGATGCCAATGGCAATTGGTCCTACACGCCGAGTTCTCCGATTCCCGATGGCACTACCATTACCGCAACGGCTCGTGATCAGGCGGGCAACAGCAGCCCCTCCGTTTCCGTCGAGGTGACCAGTAACATCCCCAATCCCCCCGTCGTCATCGTCGCCAATGGCAATGAGATCGGTGGTACGGCCCAGCCCGGCGCCATGATCGAAATACGCAATGCCAATGGCGTGCTGATCGCGCCGGCCGTTCAGGTTGGAGTGGATGGGAGGTGGTCGACGGCGCCCGCCGGACTGTCCGCCGATACCCCTATCAAGGTCGTGGCAATCGACCTGGGTGCGCAAAGCGCTCCTGCCAACCTCACCCTGGACGTGACACCACCTGACGTCAGCGTGATCAGTCACACCGCGAGCCAGTTAAGCGGAACCGCAGAGCCTGGCAGCAGTGTCCAGGTATCTGTGGGCGGAAACACTCTGGGTGTGGTGGTGACCGATTCGCAGGGAAACTGGAACTTCCTCCTCTCTCCCGCCCAGCCTGATGGCGCTCAAGTGTCGATCACAGCCCGGGATACCGCTGGAAACGTCAGTTTTCCGCTCACCACGACGATCGATGCTCAGCCCCCTGCTGCACCGACCGTGGCATCGATTACGGCCTCCAGCATCAGCGGTACCGCCGAGCCCGGCAGTGTCGTGCGTCTGGTGGATGACAATGGGCGAGTGCTGGGCGAGCTGAATGTCGGTTCGAGCGGAGCCTGGAGCTTCACCCCCACACAACCACTTGCCGAGGGCACGGAAGTCACGGTGACCGCTCGTGACTCGGCGGGCAATACCAGCCCGTCGACCACCGTGCGCGTCGACACCACGGCACCTGATGTACCCACGGTCGAGCCCAGCAACGGGACGGTATTCACCGGCACGGCCGAGCCCGGCAGCAGTGTCACCATCACCGGCCCTGGCGGCGCCCCGGTCGGTCAGGCTACGGCCGATGTCAACGGTGACTGGAGTATCACACCCTCTCCAGCCTTGCCTGACGGTACCCAGGTTTCCGTAGTGGTGCGTGACCCATCGGGCAACGCCAGCTCGCCAGTCACCGTCACGGTCGACCTCACTCCTCCGCCTGCACCGGTTATCCAGCCAGGCAATGGAAGCGAAATATCCGGTACCGCCGAACCCGGCAGCACGGTCACGATCAATACCGGGGGCGCCCCGCTCTCCACGGTCGCTGACAGTAACGGCAACTGGAGCGTGACGGTCGCTCCCCCTCTGGCCAACGGCACGGTGATCAACGCGACCGCCACGGATGCCGCCGGTAACGTCAGCGGGCCTTCAGCCAATGTGACCACGGACAGTACCCTGTCCGACCGGCCTACTGTCAATCCGAGCAATGGGAGCACCCTGTCCGGCACTGCGGTCTTCGGCGAAAGCGTGGTGCTTACGGACGGCAGCGGCAACCCCATCGCGACCGTCACCGTGGACAATGCGGGTAACTGGTCCTACACCCCGGCGTCGCCTCTCGCCGACGGCACTCACGTGGTCGCCGTGGCGCGGGACAGCAGCGGCAATCTCAGTGCTCCAACTCAAGTAGTAGTGGATGCAGTACCACCGCCCGCAGCGCAGATCGATGCCAGCAACGGCACGCAACTGAGCGGAACGGCAGAAGCCAACGGCACCGTACTGATCAGCGGGCCAGGCATCAACGTGCAGGTGACGGCAGGCGTCGACGGCAAGTGGATCTACAACGCCGGCCCTGGTCTGCCGATCGCCGATGGCGCGACCGTCAGCGTCACCGTGCGCGACGCCGGCGGCAATACCAGCCCGCTCGCTACAACCGTGATCGACGCCGCGCCGCCTGCCGCACCCGTGGTAGCCGCCAGCAACGGCACCTTGCTCAGCGGAACCGCCGAAGCGGGCACGCAGGTAATCCTGAGTACCGTGCCAGGCGGCCAATTGGCCATCGTCAATACCGATGCCAACGGCAGGTGGTCGTACGCCCCTCAGCCGCCGCTGGACAATGGCACCCAGGTCAGCGCGGTGGCCCGAGATGCGGTCGGCAATACCAGTACCAGTGGCGGCACCACCATCGATGCTCAACCTCCGGCAGCCCCGCAGATTTCGCCCAGCAATGGCAGCGAGGTTCGCGGTACTGGCGAGATTGGTGCCACCATCACCCTGACCAATGCCAGCGGTACCCTGATCGGTACCACGGTCGTCGACAGTGGCGGAAACTGGTCCTTCACTCCGACCCCGGTTCTGGCCCACGGCACGCTGGTCAGGGCCACTGCGACAGACGCGGCCGGCAACCTCGGCCCGGCGGCCAGCACCACGGTCGACAGCATCGCGCCATCGGCACCGACCATCGATCCCAGCAATGGGGCCACACTCAGCGGCACCGCCGAACCGAACAGCACGGTGCGACTCGTCGATGGAAACAATGATCTGATCGGCAACGCGGCCACTGATGCATTCGGCAACTGGACCTTCCCCGTCACGCCATCGGCACTGCCCAACGGCACGCTGGTCAGTGCCGTGGCCATCGATGCGGCTGGCAACACCAGCCAGCCGGTCAGCACCACCACCGACAATGTCGCGCCGAGCCAGCCCGCCGTCACGGCAAGCAACGCGACGAGCATCGCCGGTACGGCAGATGCCGACAGCACGGTAGTGCTGACCCTGCCTAACGGCAGTGTGGTGGACGTAGCGGTCGACGCCAGTGGCAACTGGAGCTATTCGCCCAATCCGCCTCTCGCCGACGGTGCACAGGTCAGCGTTGCCGCCCGCGACGAAGCTGGCAACCAGGCCGGACCGGTGACCATCACCATCGACGCGCAACCACCTGCACCGCCCAGTGTCGCCCCCAGCAACGGGACATTGCTGGAGGGCACCACGGAGGCCAACTCGGTTATTCTCATCAGCATTGGCAACGCTGCCCCTATCCTGGTCACGCCCGGTCCTGGTGGCGCCTGGTCCTACACGCCGAATCCATCATTGGCCGAAGGCACGCAGATCACCATCGTGGCCCGTGATGAGGCCGGCAACCTCAGTACACCGGTCAGTCCGCTCATCGACACCACGGCGCCTTCGGTCACGCTGGAACTCAGCAATGGCAGCGTTCTGACCGGGCTCACCGAGGCCGGGGCCAGCGTTGCCATTTCCGTAGGTGGCAGCCTGGTCGACACCGTCACCGCTGGCCCCGATGGCCGCTGGACCTACACACCCACTCCGGCATTGGCCAATAACAGCGCTATCAGCGTGGTGGCTACCGATGCTGCCGGCAATGCCAGTACCCCGGCGACCGGCACCACCGACAACCAGGCGCCCAACGTTTCCATCGAGCCCACCAATGGCGTAACGCTAACGGGTCTCACCGAAGCCTTTGCCAGTGTGACCATCAGCAGCGGTGGCGTCGTACTGGCGACCGTCGGCGCCGACAACGCCGGCAACTGGAACTACACCCCCACCACTCCCCTGGCGAACAATGCACAGGTCAGCGTCATCGCGCAGGATGCCACCGGCAATGCCAGTGCGCCTGCAACTACCACGGTCGACAGCCAGCCTCCGGCGCCACCGACCATCAACCCCAGCAACGGCACCGAGGTCGTCGGCCGTGCGGAGGCCAACAGCACCATCAACCTGACCTTCAGTACAGGCGCAACGGCCGGGCCGATCAGCGTCAACGGCAATGGCGACTGGAGCTATACCCCCACGCTCGCATTGCCTGACGGCACCACCATCAGCGCAGTCGCATCGGATGCCGTCGGCAACACCAGTCAGTCCGCCAGTACGGTCGTCGATGCGATTCCACCACCGAGTCCGGTCGTCCTGCCGAGCAGTGGCACCTCCATCAATGGCACTGCGGAAGCCAACAGCACCATCACCCTGTCCGTCGACGGTGTCCCCCTGCCCGGCACCGTCACCGTGGATGCCAATGGCTACTGGCAACTGAACAACATCGGGCCGCTGGCCGACAATGCCCTCATCGAGGCCTGGGCCACGGATGCGGCGGGCAATGTCAGCGTCGCGCCCGGCACGGCTACCGTGGATGCCGACCTGCCTGATCCACCGGTGATAGCCCCCAGCCGGGGCAATATCATCACCGGCACCGCAGAAGCCAATAGCACGGTCGAGCTGACCATCAACGGAGCCAGCGTTCTCGTGTCGGTCGATGGCGCAGGTGCCTGGAGTCACATACCGACCACACCGCTCGGCGATGGCGTGCAGGTATCCGCGGTGGTGATCGACGCCTCCAGTAATCGCAGCTCTCCCGCGACCCTGGTGATCGATGCGATGCCGCCAGCCATCCCGGTGGCAGAAGCGGCCAACGCCACCACCGTCATCGGAACGGGAGAAATCGGCTCCACGGTAGTGGTCAGGCTCGGCGCCACGGTACTGGGCAGCGCCACGGTAGGCGCCGACGGCAAGTGGACGATCACCATTGCGGCCCAGGCCAACGGCACGCCGCTGGTCGTCGAAGCGCGGGACAGCCTGGGCAATACCAGCAACTTCACCGTAGTGGTGGTCGACGCTGTCGCACCACCACTGCCGACCATTCAGGCAACCAACGGCACCCTTCTCAGCGGTACGGCCGAGGCCAACAGCACGGTCATTCTCAGTGTGGGCGGTGTCCAGGTCGGTACCACCACGGTCGATGGCGCCGGCAACTGGAGCTTTACCGCCAGCCCACCCTTGTCCGGTGGCAGCACCGTCGAGGTCGTGGCCCGTGACGCCAGCGGCAACATAGGCCCGGCGGCCTCGACCATAGTGGACGCCACGCCACCACCAGCGCCGGTGGTCAACCCGAGCAACGGCGTCACCCTGTCGGGCACCGCCGAAATCGGCAGCACGGTCATCCTGATGGCAGGTGGCGTGCAGATCGGTACCGCCCCGACCGATGGCGCCGGCAACTGGACGTTCACCCCCTCCCCCCGTCTGACCGATGGCGTGAAGGTGGACATCAAGGCCCAGGATGGCGTCGGCAACATTGGCGCCACCACCAGCGTGACCGTTGATGCCGTAGCCCCCAATGCTCCCATCATCAACCCAAGCAACGGGATCGTCGTCAGCGGAACCGCCGAGGTGGGCAGCCGGGTCATCATCCGCGATCAGAGCAATCAGGTTATCGCCGACCTCACAGCCGACGCCAATGGCAACTGGAGCTTCTCCCCACTCGTTCCGCTAGTCAACGGCAGCGCCCTCTCCGTCACGGCCACCGATGCTTCCGGTAACGTCAGCACCACCAGTAACGCGGTCGTGGACGCTCAGGCGCCCCAGCCTCCAACAGGACAGATATCCGCCAACGGTACCCTGTTGACCGGTATCGCCGAGGCCAACAGCCAGGTATCCATCCTGATAGGCGGCAGCGGTACTCCTATCGTGGTCACGGCAGCCAGTAACGGTACATTCACGGTACCGCTGTCACCGGCCCTGACCGGGGGCCAGAGCGTACAGATCAGCGCCACCGATACCGCGGGCAATACCAGCACGGCCGCCCAGGTTCAGGCGCCCAATCTGACGCCACCGAACATTACAGTGGCCGAGGCAGCGGACACCTTTATCAATGCTGCCGAGATTTCCGACGGCATTCAGGTTCAGGTCGGTCTGCAACCCGGTATGCGCGCGGGCGACAGCGTAACGCTCACGTTCCGTGGTCAGGGTGGTTTCACCTTCACCCAAACGCATGTGGTCACCGCCGCCGAAGTGCTGGCTGGCAGCTTCTCGGCCACGCTGACGCCCTCCGGCGGCAATGAAGCCTATCCGCAAGGTGCCGCCACGGTCACGGCTCATGTGAACAATGCGGTCGAGGGTGCGCCGGTAAGTTTCGTCATCGACACGATCCCGCCTGCGACACCCGTGTTGTCACTGGCTGGCAGCCTGTTGAGCATATCCGCTGACCCTGGCGTCGCCCTGACGATCAGCGTCAACGTTGGCGGCGTGACCGCGACCCAGACGGTGGCCGCCAACAACGCCGGCATCGCCTCGCTGAACCTGCTGACCGGCCTCAACATCGGCCTGACCTGGGATCAGCTGATCAGTGCGCAGATCGGTGTCTCCGCTCGCGATCAGGCAGGTAACCCCAGTAACGTCGCGCAGATAGGACTGGGGGCTGGCAACAACCTGCAGCCTGTGACGGTCGGCAATTTCGCGGTGGACGCCAGCCTCAATCCGCTGTCACCCAAGCTGGGAGTGACAGGAACCACGGCCGCCAACGCCAGCCTGATCATCGAGGTGATCTCCCCTGCCCTGAACGTCACCCTGTCACCAATCGTCGCCAATGCCGGTGGCCAGTTCTCGCTCAACCTGCTCAGCCCCAGCGTACTGAGCCAGCTCGGGCTCAGCCTCAGCGGTTTGCTCAACCTGGGACCGGATCTGCAACTGCGGATCACCTCGACCTCGCAGGGCAAGCAAAGCGCGAGCTATCTGGTCGACCTCGATCCGCTCGGCGTGCTCGGGCTGACCATCGGCGCCATCACCGTCACCGGGTCGGCAGTCGATGACATTCTGTCCGGCACGGCCAGCAGCGCCGAGCGGATCATCGCAGGGACGGGCAACGATCTGATCCTCAACGTCGGTTCGAATGACCGGGTGGAGGCCGGCTCCGGCAATGACACCATCCAGATCACCGCCACCAACTTCACCAGCATCGATGGCGGTAGCGGCTTCGACACCCTGCTGTTCAGCGGTGGCATCGATATCAATTTCAACAGCCTGCCACTTGGCGCCATCGCCAATATCGAACGTATCGCCCTGGGCAGCGGAGACGCCGGCAGTACCATCACGCTCACCGCCGCCCAGGTGGACGCGATGACCGACGGCGGCAATACCCTGCAGATCACCGGTGAGGCCAACGATATCGTGCAGGTCAGTGGCGCGGTATTTCAGAACAGCCAGCTCATCGATGGTATCCGCTATCAGGTCTACCAGTTCGGCAGCACCACATTGCAGATCGAGGAGAATACCGTTCAGGTCGTCGTATGAAGTCGAAAACCGCTTTCGCCTTTGGCGCAGCGTCTGCCTTGCGAAGCATGGCGCTCGTCATGATGTCGGGATTGCATCCGGGGGCGGTTGGCGCCCAGGAACTGGTAGATGCAGTGAGGGCCGGGCTCGCCATTCATCCGGAGGTGCGCGCCGTGATGGCGGATCGGGAGCGGGCAGGTACCGAAGTGGAGATGGCCAGGAGTGGCTACCATCCTGCCCTGAGCCTCTCGGCCGGACCTCAGGAGTTCAGCTTCGGCGACGTGGTGTATGACGCCACGGTGTCGCAGATGCTCTATGACTGGGGACGGGTCAGAAGCAAGGTCGATCGTGCCTCGGCCGCGCACCAGCAGCTCTCGGAAAGCCTGCTGGTGACCCGTGACGATGCCGCGCTGGACATCATCGAGACCTATTTCGATACCCTGCTCGCCGAGCGCCGCCTGGAGGCGGTGCGCCTGCATCTGAACGAACTCGATGACATCTTGCGCATGACCGAGGCCCGTGGCCAGGACGGCTACGCTGATCGCAGCGAGGTGGATCGTGCGAACCTGGAAATGACCCGTGCCCGCGAGCAACTGGCGATGGAAAAAGGCAGCCTGCAGGAAGCCCGCAACCAGTATCGCGTGCTGGTTGGCACCGACCCGCAGAACCTCAGCGAACCAAGACCGATGTCGATGGCACGCTACCTGGCGGCCAGTGATCTGTCGCGCATCATCACTCAGTCCCCGCTCTATCAGCGCAGCGTACAGGACACCGCCCAGGCCGAAGCCGAGCTGCGGGAAACCAGGGCTGCCCTGCTCCCCCAGCTGAACCTGGAGGCCACCGCCCTGCGCCGGGAGATCGGTGGACAACTGGAGAACGACTCCATGATCGCCCTGCGCCTGCGCATGGATACGCTGCAGGGCCTGTCCAACTTCCAGCGTCCGACAGCCGCTCGGCAGCGCCTGGAGTCGGCCCAGTGGAGCCAGGACTCCATGCAGCGTGATATCAGCCGCAAGTTGCGCAACCTGTTCGATACCGAGGAGACCCTGCGCTGGCGTGAGGAATCGCTGCGCCAGCAGGTCGACGAATCGGACGAGGTCAGCGCGCTCTATCGCGAGCAGTTCGAGGTAGGACGGCGCGACATCATCGACCTGCTCAATGTCCAGCGCGAACGTTTCGAAGCCGTGCGCCAGCTGGAGAGCCTGCGCATCGAACGTCTGCGCATCGAATACCGTGCAGCAGCCCAGATCGGCCTGCTGGGCGCATTGCTGGAGAATCGTCTCAATGGCGTCTGACAACCGTTCTGCCCGCCAGGCCAGGGATCACCTGCGCGATGGCCTGGTACTGCTCTGCCGGGAACTCGGCCATCCACTCAGCGAGAACGAACTGGTCGATGGGCTGCCCATGGAACAGGGGCGCCTGCCCTTGCGCCTGGCGCCTCGTGCCCTTCGCCGTGCGGATATCAATGCCCGCGTCGAAATCGGCCAGCAACTGCACGATCTGAAAGGCTACCTGCTGCCAGCCCTGCTGCTGCTCAACGATGGTCGCAGCGCCTTGCTCGTGGGCGTGCAGAACGAGCAGGCCGATCTGCTCCTGCCTCAGAGTGGCGGCGGACACGAGCGCATTACGCTGGATGTGCTGGGAGCGATGTTCAGCGGCGTCGTGGTATTCGCCAAGCCTCGCTACCGTGACGACGGCAGGGCCGGCGACCTGGCCCAGAGGCAGCAGGAGCACTGGTTCTTCGGCGCGATCAGGCAGATGCGGCGCTCCTACCTGGAAGTGGCCATCGCCGCCATGATCGCCAACCTGCTGGCCATCGCTTCTGCCCTGTTCGCCATGCAGGTCTATGATCGCGTGGTGCCCAATTCGGCCTTCGATACCCTGTGGATACTGGCCAGCGGCGTAGCACTGGCCATCCTGCTGGAAAGCGTGCTGCGCGTACTGCGCGGCCACCTGCTCACGAGCATGGGCAAACGCATCGACCTGCGCCTGTCCACCCTGCTGTTCGAGCGTGCCCTGCAGACCCGCCTGGCAGCCAAACCGGCTTCGGTCGGTGCCTTCAGCTCGCAGATTCGCGAGTTCGAATCGGTGCGCGAGTTCTTCACCGCCTCCAGCGCAGCAGTGATCAGCGACCTGCCGTTCGTGGTGATCTTCCTGCTGATCATCGCGGTAATCGGTGGCCATCTGGTCTGGGTACCCGTCATCGCCGTGCTGCTGATGCTCCTCCCTGCCCTGCTCGCCCAGGGCCACCTCGCTCACCTGTCGCGGCAGAACCTGCGCGAGGGTGCGGTGAAGAACGGCATCCTGCTGGAATCCATCGAGCACCTGGAAACCGTCAAGGCCGCACGTGCCGAGGGACGTTGCCTGAAACTCTGGGAAAACCTCACGGCGCAGCTGGCAGGCAGTTCGGTGAAGACCCACAACCTGACCTCGGCCCTGAGTTATGGCGTCAGTCTGGTGCAGCAGATGTGCTACGTGGCCGTGGTGGTGTTCGGCGTCTATCGCATCAGCGATGGCCTGCTCACCATCGGCGCCCTGATCGCCTGCTCGATCCTCTCTTCCCGGGCCATCGCGCCGCTGTCGCAGAGCGCCTCGTTGCTGGGCCGCTGGCAACACACCAAAGTCGCTCTGGAGGGGCTCGACCAGATGATGAGCGGGCCAGTCGAGCGCACGGCGGGCCGCAGTTATGTACGCAAACCCCGATTGGCTGGCGACTACAAGATTCAGGCACTGACTCTGGCGCACGGCGAAGGCCCGACGGTGGTGGATGTCCAGGCCTTGCACATCCGCGCAGGCGAACGCGTCGCTCTGCTCGGGGGCAACGGCGCGGGGAAGTCCAGCCTGCTGCGACTGTTCGCCGGCCTGGCGGATGCGAGTTCCGGCCGGTTGCTGCTCGACGACATCGGCATCGAGCAGATCGACCCCAGCGACCGCCGGCAGAACATCGGCTACCTGCCGCAGGATGTCGCGCTGCTCTACGGCACCTTGCGTGAGAATCTCAATCTGGAGAATGCCAGTCTGAGCGATGACGACCTGTTCGAGGCGCTCGACGGCGTAGGCCTCGGCGAATGGGTGCGCAACCACTCATTGGGCCTGGACATGCCGATCCAGGGTAGCGCCAGTCTCTCCGGCGGCCAGCGTCAGGCCATCGGCCTGGCCCGCGTGCTGTTGCAGGATCCACCGATCGTGCTGCTCGACGAGCCCACCGCCGCCTTCGACCAGACCAGCGAGAAGCACGTGCTCGACTACCTGCGCGACTGGCTGAAAGGCAGAACCCTGGTGCTGGTAACGCACAAGAAGAGCATGCTCGAACTGGTCGAGCGGGCCATCGTCATGCGCCAGGGCCGGGTGATCATGGACGGTTCGCTGGATCAGGTGGTACAGGACAACCGCGTGCAGCCGCCGCAGGATGCGACGGACGCCAGGGAGGCCATCCATGGCATCTGACGAGCGCCTGCGCCGCGCGCTGGAAGACCCGCTGCTCAGCGCCACCCACCCGGTTTTTCGCCCGTTGATGTGGGCGATCCTGTTCACCGTCTGTGCCTTCATCGCCTGGGCTACCTGGGCCGAGCTGGACGAGGTTACCCGTGGTGATGGCCGCGTGGTGCCGTTCAGTCGTATCCAGAAGATCCAGAGTCTGGAAGGCGGTATTCTCGACCGCCTGCTGGTCGGCGAAGGCGACATGGTGCGTGCCGGCCAGCCGGTGGTACGCCTGGACGAAACCCGCTTTCGCACCTCCTATCAGGAATCGGTCAACCAGGCACAGGCCCTGCGCGCCACCATCGCCCGCCTGGACGCCGAAGTCCTCGACCACGACAGCATCGGTTTTCCCGACGGCATCGAGCCCGACAGTGCCCTGGCACGCTCGGAACAGGAACTGTTCCGTTCACGGCGTGCCAAGCTCGAAGACAGCGTGCGTTCACTCAACCAGCAGATCAACCTGGCCCAGCGTCAGTTGAACCTGGTCGAACCACTGGTGGCCAAGCGTGCCGTGAGCCAGATGGAAGCACTCAAGCTGAGCCAGGAAATCGCCGGTCTGCGTGGCAAGCTCACCGAGGTGAAGACTGCCTACTCCCAGGATGCCTACACCGAACGGGCCAACAAGCAGGCCGAACTCAGCGCTCTGGAGCCGATCATCCTGCAACGCGAAGACCAGTTGCAGCGCACCGAGATCCTTTCGCCGGTCAATGGCCGGGTCAATACCGTGCTGATCAATACCCGTGGCGGCGTGATCCAGCCTGGCGAACCGATCATGGAAGTGATTCCGGTGGAAGATCGCCTGTTGATCGAGGCCAGGATCAAGCCACGGGACGTCGCCTTCCTGGTGCCCGGCATGCCGGCCAAGGTGAAGATCACCGCCTACGACTACAGCATCTACGGCTACCTCAACGGCACCCTGGAACAGATCAGCGCCGACACCATTTCCGAGGATACGCTGCAAGGCAAGGAGTTCTATTACGCGGTACTGATCAAGACCGATGGCAGCCAGCTGATGCGCGGCGGCGAGGCGTTGCCGATCATTCCCGGCATGGTTGCCGAGGTAGACATCCTGTCCGGCAAGCGCAGTGTGATGAACTACCTGTTGCGTCCCCTGGTGAAAGCGCAGTTGTACTGAGCAGACCAAAGAGCGGAACGATCCGCATAGCACTGCGATTCACTTGACCCTATGGATCGGCTGATACGATACTGTATGAATAAACAGTATTTGGTCATTATCCATGCCATCCGTGGTTGCACTTGACCGGCTCCTCGATGCTCGTCGCGTGTGGCGGGGCCAGGCCGCCTCGTCACCTTCGAGCACCAGCGTCTCGACCGGACACCCCTTTCTCGATGCCGTGCTGCCAGGTGGTGGCTGGCCTGTGGCTGCGCTCAGTGAAATCCTCTCGGCCAAGCCGGGGCTGGGCGAGCTACGGCTATTGTGGCCGATCCTTGCCAACCTCACGGCCTCGGGCGAGCGGGTCGTGCTGGTCTCCCCGCCTTACCAACCCTATGCCCAGGCCTGGATTCATGCGGGCGTGGATCTGCGTCACCTGAGCATCATCCAGGCCAGCGGTCGCGATGCCCTGTGGGCAGCCGAGCAATGCCTGCGCTCGGGGAGTTGCGGCGCGGTACTGTGCTGGTTGCACCAGGCCGATGATCGCTCTCTGCGGCGACTGCAGGTCGCCGCAGGGAGCGGACAGACCCTGGCCTTCGCATACCGGCCACAGGCAGAAGCCGCCAACCCTTCTCCAGCGGCACTGCGCCTGGTGGTCGAAAGCCAGCCACCGCGCTTGCGTGTGCTCAAGTGTCGCGGCGGTTTGCCTCCGGCCCAGCCACTGGCGTTTGCCTGGTACTGAATCGACCATGCTCTGGGCCTGCATTCTGCTGCCACAACTGGCGATGGATGGTGTGCTGCGTCACCGCGCCGAGCCTGACCAGCCATTGGCACTGCTCACCGGCTCGTCACAGCGTCGCGTGTTGCAGGCTGTCAACCCGGCCGCCCGGTCGCTGGGCCTGAAACCGGGTCAGTCACTGACGGCGGCACAGGCCCTGGCACGCGGTTTCGCCACAGCCGAATACGACCCCGCCGCCATCGAGCGCTGGCAGCAGTTCCTGGCCGCCTGGGCCTACGGTTTCAGTGCCCAGGTCAGCCTGCACTATCCACGCTGCCTGCTGCTGGAAGTGCAATCCAGCCTCGGACTGTTCGGCCCCTGGCCGCGTTTCGAGGCGCGCCTGCGTGCCGAGCTCGGAGCCCTGAGCTTCCAGCACCGCATCGCCGTTGCGCCGAACCCGGCGGCGGCACGGGTGCTGGTGAATGTCGGTGATGGTCTGGTGGCCAACGACGCCACGACACTCGAACAGCTACTCGCCCCGCTGCCGGTCGATCGGCTCGGTTTTCCCGCCCAGGTGGCCACTGCCTTCAACCGGATGGGACTCAGGCAGTTGCGGCAACTGCGGGTATTGCCGCGTGACAGCGTGGCCAGGCGCTTTCCGGCCGGGGTGCTGCATCATCTCGATACGCTGCTTGGCCGTCGCTCGCTGGCGCTGGATTTCTACACCCCGGTGGATGTCTTCGATGCCCGTATCGAACTGAACTTCGAGGTCGAGTCGCACCAGGCGCTACTGTTTCCGCTGCGCCGCCTGACATCCGACCTGGCGGCCTATCTGGCCGGACGGGACAGCGGCGTACAGCGTTTCACCCTGTACCTGGAGCACCGCAACACCCCGGATACCAGGGTGCAGGTCGGCCTGCTCAGTGCCGAGCGTGATCCCGGCATGCTCTTCGAACTGACGCGCGGCCGCCTGGAACATCAGCAATTACCGGCCACGGTACTGGCAGTACGGCTGGTAGCACGGGAACTCCCACTGTTCACACCGCAACATCACACGCTCTTCGATGAGCGTGCGCAACAGACACAGCCCTGGGAACAACTGCGCGAGCGGCTGCGCGCCCGCCTTGGCGATGATGCGTTACATGGACTCGGTGCCAGGGCGGATCATCGGCCCGAGCGCACCTGGACGTCAACACCGACGGACACGCTGTTGCCTGCCAGCGGCCCTCGCCCTGGCTGGCTGCTGGCCGATCCACAGCCCCTGCACGAAGCCTCGCTGCGCATCCTTTGCGGGCCGGAGCGCATCGAGTCGGGCTGGTGGGATGGTGCGGACATCCGCCGCGACTACTACGTCGTGGAAACCCGTACGGGCCAGAGAGGCTGGGCGTTCCGCACGGTGGGCGAGAGCGGGCCCCTGTTACTGCATGGATGGTTCGCATGATCGATTACGCCGAGCTTCATTGCCTGTCCAACTTCAGCTTCCAACGCGGGGCCTCCAGCGCTCGGGAGCTGTTCGAACGCGCGGCCAGGCTCGGCTACCGTGCGCTGGCGATCACCGACGAATGCACGCTGGCGGGCATCGTGCGAGCCTGGCAGGCCTCCAGAGAAACCGGTGTGGCGCTGATCGTGGGCAGCGAGGTTCTTGTCGAGAACGGCCCCAAACTGGTGCTGCTGGCCGAGAACCTGGCCGGTTACCAGGCGCTCTGCGGCCTGATCACCTGCGCTCGGCGTCGAGCGAAAAAAGGCACCTACCAGCTACTGCGCGAAGACTTCTCGACACCGCTCGATGGCCTGCTCGCCATCTGGCTGACGGAGGCTGACTGCACCGCCCTGCCCTGGCTTCGCACCGTGTTCCCCGAGCGCCTGTGGCTCGGCGTGGAGCTGCACCGGGGCGCCGACGATGCCACACGCCTGCAGCGCCTGCTCGCGCTGGCCGATGGCTGCGGCCTGCCGGCAGTGGCCTGCGGCGACGTACACATGCATGCCCGAGGCCGCCGGGCCTTGCAGGACTGCATGACGGGGATTCGCCACCACCTGCCCGTAGCCGAGGCCGGTGCCTATCTGTTTGCCAATGGCGAACGGCATCTGCGCCAGCGCGAAGAGCTGGCCGAGTTGTACCCACCAGAACTGCTCGCGCAGACGCTGTACATCGCCGAGCGCTGCCGCTTCGATCTCGAGCAGCTGGATTACCACTACCCCCATGAACTGGTGCCGACGGGTCATGACCCCGCCTCCTGGCTGCGCGTGCTGGTGGAGCGAGGGGCTGGCGAGCGCTGGCCCAAGGGCGTGCCGGCCAATGCCAGGGCGCAGATCGAGCATGAACTGGCGCTGATCGCCGAGCTGGGGTACGAAAGCTACTTTCTCACCGTTCACGACATCGTCCGTTTCGCCCGCGAGCAGCACATCCTCTGCCAGGGGCGCGGTTCGGCGGCCAACTCGAGCGTCTGCTTCGCCCTGGGCATCACCGAACTCGATCCCACGCGCAGCAAGCTGCTGTTCGAGCGATTCCTGTCCCGTGAGCGCAACGAGCCACCGGACATCGATGTCGACTTCGAACATGAGCGGCGCGAGGAAGTCATTCAGTACATCTTTCGTCGTTATGGTCGAACACGTGCAGCGCTCACGGCCGTGGTCAACACCTACCACGGCGCCGGCGCGCTACGCGACGTCGCCAAAACCCTCGGCCTGCCGCCGGATCAGGTCAATGCCCTGGCCGACTGCTGTGGGCGCTGGAGCAACAGCCCGCCATCCGCCGAACGCCTGGTCGAAGCGGGTTTCGATCCGGAAAACCCTCTGCTGCGTCGGGTACTTGTCCTTACCGGTGAGCTGATCGGTTTTCCCCGTCACCTGTCGCAGCATCCGGGCGGTTTCGTGATCTCCGAGCACGCCCTCGATACTCTGGTGCCGGTGGAGAACGCAACGATGGCCGAGCGCACCGTCATTCAATGGGACAAGGATGACCTGGATATGGTCGGCCTGCTCAAGGTCGACGTACTCGCTCTGGGCATGCTCAGTGCGCTGCGCCGCTGCTTCGCCCTGATCGAACGCTACCGAGGCACGCAGTGGACCCTGGCCAGCCTGCCTCAGGAAGACCCGGCCACTTACGCCATGATCAGCCGCGCGGACACCATCGGCGCCTTCCAGATCGAGTCCCGTGCGCAAATGGCCATGCTGCCACGCCTGCGCCCAAATACCTTCTACGACCTGGTGATCCAGGTGGCCATCGTGCGGCCGGGACCGATCCAGGGCGACATGGTGCATCCCTACCTGCGCCGGCGAAATGGTGAAGAGCCCATCGACTACCCCTCCGATGAGCTCAAGCCGGTCTTCGAACGCACGCTCGGCGTGCCGCTGTTCCAGGAGCAGGTGATGGAGCTGGCCATCGTCGCGGCGGACTACACACCTGGCGAAGCGGATGAACTGCGCCGCAGCATGGCTGCCTGGAAACGCCATGGCGGGCTCGAACCACACCGCCAGCGCCTGACATCACGCATGCTGGAGAAAGGTTACTCGCAGGCATTCACCGAGCGGATATTCCGTCAGATCGAGGGGTTCGGCAGCTACGGCTTCCCCGAGTCGCATGCCGCCAGCTTTGCCCTGCTCGCCTACGCCAGTTGCTGGCTGAAGTGCCATGAGCCCGCCGCCTACGCCTGTGCCCTGGTCAACAGCTGGCCGATGGGTTTCTACAGCCCGGATCAGGTGCTGCAGGATGCACGACGCCATGGCGTCGAGGTACGACCGGTAGACATCCACCACAGCGGCTGGGACTGTAGCCTGGAAACGAGGGACGAGGGTCAGCCAGCCATCCGTCTGGGGCTGAGGATGATTCGGGGCATGCGCGAGGAAGATGCGCGGCGCATCGAGGAAGCGCGCCAGTCAGGCGCATTTCGCGATGTCGAGGATCTCGACCGTCGTGCGCGCCTGGATGCTGCAGCTCGCGAACGCCTGGCCGATGCCGGAGCGCTCGGCGGCCTGGTCGGACACCGTTACCAGGCGCGCTGGGCGGTGGCCGGGGTCGAAGAGCAACTGCCGTTGTTCGCTGGCGTTCGTGCGGCGAATGAACCCCCGCCGAATCTGCCTGCGCCATCGCCAGGTGAGGATATGCTGAGCGATTACGCCACGCTCGGTACCACACTCGGCCCGCATCCACTGGCACTGCTGCGCCCGCAGTTACGCGCGCGGCGCTGCCGGAGTTCCGAAGAGTTGTGCAGGGTCGAGCATGGGCGCCACGTCAGCGTTGCCGGCCTGGTGATCGGTCGCCAGCGACCGCAGACCGCCAGCGGGGTGATATTCGTCACCCTCGAAGATGAGTTCGGTCTGGTCAATGTGGTTGTCTGGCACGATCTGGCAGAACGTCAGCGCCGGGTTCTGGTGCAATCGCAGATGCTGCGTATCGATGGCCATCTGGAAGCGGTAGATGGCGTGCGCCATGTGATTGCCGGCCGCCTGGTCGACCTGACTTCATTGCTGACCGGCCTGGATATCCGCAGCCGGGACTTTCACTGACGAGGCTCAGTTGGCCGGTTGGCCCAGGAAGAACGCCCGTACATTGGCGAAGGCCTCGCCGAAGTAGGCTTCGTAGCTGTGTTTCTCGACATAGCCCAGATGCGGTGTGCAGAGCACGCGGGGGTGTGCGAGCAACGGATGGTCGGCATGCAGGATCGGCTCCTGCTCGAACACATCCAGGGCCGCCTGTCCCGGACGGCCGCGCTCCAGTGCCTCGAGCAAGGCACCGGGGGCGATCAGTTCGGCGCGGCTGCTGTTGACCAGCAGCGCGTCGGGCTTCATGCGCGCCAGATCTGCAGCCGTCACGCAGTGCCGTGTTTCCGGCAGCAGACGCAGGTGCAGGGTCAGCACATCGGCTTGCTCGAAGAAGGCTTCACGCGTGGCAGCGGCCTCGTGGCCATCGGCGATGGCAGCCTGGCGTGACGCCTCGCGGCCCCATACCAGCACACGCATGTCGAAGGCTCGCGCATAGCGCGCCAGGCGCTGACCGATCTTGCCATAGCCCCAGATACCCAGCGTCTGGCCATACAGGCGCTGCCCCATGTTGACCTGCCATTTGCCGGCGTACAGCCCGTTCATGGCCTCGCGCAACTGGCGCCGGGCATTGAGGATCAGCGCCCAGGTCAGCTCAGCCGCCGCGATGGGCGAGCCCGTGCCTTCGGCCACCGTCACGCCGCGCTCGCGGCAGGCCTGCAGATCGATATGCGGCCCTGCCCGTCCGGTCTGGCTGAGCAGTTTCAGGTTGGGCAGCCGCTGCAACAGCGCTTCATCGATACGGGTGCGCTCGCGCGTCAGCACCAGCGCATCGGCGTCGGCGAAGCGCTCGGCGAGCACCTCCGGGTCGCTGGCATGGTCGTGATACACGCGAACATCGAAGCCTTCGAGCAACTGGAAACAATCCAGTGACTGTACGACCCGTTGGTAGTCTTCCGGTATCACGACACGCATCTGCGAACGCTCCTTTGCAATGGATCAGGCCATGCTGGATACACGGGCCTGCTGACGACGTGCACGCCAGGTGCGCCAGAACGGCAACGCGATCATCACGCCGACCAGGGCCCACACACCCCAGGTGATCGGGCTGGCGAACAGTATCCCGATTTCGCCGTTGGACAGCGACAGGGCACGACGCAGATTCTGCTCCATCAACCCACCAAGGATGAAGCCCAGCAGAATGGCCGAGAGCGGGAAATCCATCTTGCGCAGCACGTAACCGAAGATGCCGATGACGATCATCAAAAACAGGTCGAAGGTGGTCGCGTGCACCGCATAGACACCGATGGCGGTAATGATCGCGACCGCAGGCACCAGCGCCCAGTAAGGCACGGAGAGGATCTTGGTGAAGATCTTGATCATCGGTACGTTCATCACGATCAGCATGACGTTGGCGACGAACAGCGAGGCGATCAGGCCCCAGACGATGTCCGGCTGGTTCTGGAACAGCAGCGGACCGGGCGTGATGTTGTACAGGGTCAGCGCACCGAGCATCACCGCCGTGGTACCCGAGCCCGGTACGCCCAGGGTCAGCATCGGCACCATGGAGCCACAGGCCGAGGCGCTGTTGGCGGTCTCCGGCGCAGCCAGGCCGCGCAGATCGCCCTTACCGAAGGTATTGTCCTTCACTGCCATGCGTTTCTCGGACATGTAGGCCACGGCACTGGCCAATGTCGCCCCAGCGCCTGGCAGGATGCCGAGGACGAAACCGAGCAGACCGCTGCGCACGTTGGTACCCAGAACGAAGGCGCCTTCCTTGAGGTTGAACAGCATGCGACCGCTGGCCTTGATGGCCTTCTGACCCTGATGGGTTCGCTCCAGCAGCACCAGAATTTCGCTGATCGAGAACAGACCGAGCACCAGCACCACGAACTGGATGCCGTCGGCAAGGCCGAGGCTGCCGAAGGTGAAGCGATACACGCCGCTGTTGGAGTCGATGCCCACGCAAGACAGCAGCAGGCCGATCAGCGCCGCAACGGCTGTCTTCAGCGGCTTGTTGCCCGCCATGCCGGCCAGGCAGGTGATGGCGAACACCATGAGCACGAAATACTCGGCCGGGCCGAAGGCCACCGCCCATTTCGCCAACAAGGGTGCGAACAGCACGACCCCGATGGTGGAAATCAGACCGCCGACGAACGAGCTCCAGGCAGACAACGACAGTGCAACACCCGCCTGGCCGCTACGCGCCAGCGGATAGCCGTCGAGGGTGGTCATCACCGCAGAGGCTTCGCCCGGGATGTTCAACAAAATCGAGGAAATACGGCCGCCGTATTCGCAACCCAGATAAACGGCAGCGAGAAGAATCAGGGCGCTTTCCGGTGGTAATCCGAGGGCGAACGCGACCGGAATGAGCAAGGCCACGCCGTTGATCGGCCCCAGGCCTGGCAGCAGGCCAACCACGGTGCCGATCAGGGTGCCGCACAGGGCCGTGACCAGGTTGTAGGGCGTCAGGGCGACACCGAAGCCCTGGCTGAGATAACCGAGAGTATCCATGAATCAGTTCTCCAGGGACGAGAGGATGCCGAGCGGCAGAGGAACGTCGAGCGCCTTGTCGAACAGCAGATACAGGCCGATGGCCAGAATCGTTCCGCTGATCAGGCTTTGCGGCCAGCGGCCGTCATAAAGGCGTCCCATCCCGATGCCGAACAACACGCTGGAGAGAAGGAAACCGAGCGTCTCGAACAGTGCGGCATACAGCGCCATCATTGCCAGGCAGATGGCGACCTTGACCATTACCGCGCGGCCCATGGGAGGCTCTTCACCCTGTGACTCGCCGCCGGACTTGAACAGCAGTTGCACGGCACCTGCTGCGATCAGCAGGAGCAGCAGCAGCGGGAATGCCTTGGGGCCGACCGGTTCATAGGAAAAGGGAGCGCTGTATCCCCAGGCGGCTATCGCCAGGACACAGCAAAGCAGCAGGGTGACACCTGCGAAAATACGATCTTGCATAGCGGGGCTCCGCGAGAAGGCGCCGCCTGAGGGCGGCGCCGTAGGCATCATTCAACCAGGCCGAACTCGCGTCCCAATTGCCGGTACTCTTGCACCTGAACTTTCACCAGATCGTCGAGTTCCTTGCCATCAACATGGAACGGCAGCACATCACGATCAGCCAGGTAGTTCTGGAAGTCCGGCGAAGCACTGAGTTTGGCGAAGCGCTCACGCCACCAGGCGACGTCCTCGGCCTTCACGTCAGGGCCGACGAAGTAACCACGGATCAACGGCCAGAGAATTTCATAGCCCTGCTCGCGCGCGGTGGGAATCGACGCCAGCTCGCCGGTCAGACGCTCTTCGCTGAAGACCGCCAGCGTATGAATGTTGTTGCCTTGCTGCGCGCGAATCTCGCTGGCACTGCCGGTCACCAGATCCACATGCCCGCCCATGAGCGCCATGTAGTGCTCGGAGCCTCCTTCGAAGGCCGCATAACGCAGGTCACGCGGGTCGAGGCCGGCTGCACGCGCCAACAGGGCGATCTTCATCCAGCCCTGACCACCGATGCTGCCGCCACCGCCGACGGTGATGCTCTTGGGGTCTTTCTTCAGTGCCTGCACGACATCGTCCAGCGTCTTGTACGGCGAGTCGCCACGCACGGCCAGGGTGCCGTAGTCGGTGCCGACGGTGGCCAGCCATTGCACGGCGTTTTCATCGAAGCGGCCGTATTTGCCCAGCGCCAGGTTCAGCAGCGAGGCGCCGGAGAAGGCCACCAGGGTGCCCGACTCGGCACGGCGGTTGGCCGCGATGGAGTTGTAGGCAATGGCGCCGATGCCGCCCGGCATGTAGGTCACGCGAATCGGCGAGTTGATCAGGTTCTCGTCCTTGAAGCCGACCTGCGCCAGCTTGCAGGTCAGGTCGAAACCACCGCCGGGCTTGCTCGGGGCGATGCATTCGGGACGATGCGGCTCACCGGCAACAGCGGCAGTGCTGCCGATGAGCAAGGCCAGGGTCAGCGGCAGAATCTTGCGAAGGGTCAAAGTGGACATGCTTGTTCCTTTTATTGGAGTTGTCAGGAAAGGTGTTACCAGATCGGTACGATGTAACTGAGGATCAGACGGTTCTCATCCAGATCGCGGACGAAGCTCGAACGGTAGGTCGCGTTGCGCCAGGTGACCGTGAGGTTCTTCAGGGCGCCATCGCCGAAGGTGTAGGCGATATCGGTGTTGCGCTCCCACTCGCGGCCTTCGCCGGATGCCAGGTCGACCTGATCGCCACGCACGTAGCGGGTCATGAACTTGAGGCCGGGCACGCCGACGGTGGCGAAATCGAAGTCGTAGCGCAGTTGCCAGGAGCGCTCGTCAGGCCCGGCGAAATCATTGATCTGCAGGAAGTTGGTCAGGTACGGCGTGGCGCCATCGACATAGGTGAATGCGTCGTCGCCATGCATTTTCTGGTAAGCCAGGCCCAGCGCATGGCCGGCGAGGCTGTAGGTGAACATCGCATTGATGACCTGGTTGTCGATCTTGCCGGCACGCTCCTGCCCGGTCTCGGCGTTGTTGAAGTAGCGCAGGTCGCTCTTCAGCTTGCCCGGCCCCAGTGCCAGGGTGTGCTGCATGCCGAGGAAGTGCTGGCGGTACACGTCGTCCAGCTCGGCGTAGTGATAACTGGCCAGCCATTGCGGGGTGATCGCGTAGTCCACACCGCCGAAGCGCAGCTCGTCGCTTTCCGGGCTGCCGCCGAAACGGCCGTTCTTGTTGTTCAGCGCGAGCTTTTCCGAGCCGGAAACATCACGGTGCACGACGCGGTTGATCTCACCCAGGGTGAATGTGGCGCGCTCGAGATCCTTGCTCTGCAACTGCCAGCCCTCGAACACCTGAGGCAGCAGGCGTGCGTTGCTGTATTGCAGGTACGGCATCTTCGGCAGCAAGGTACCGACACGCAACTGGCTCTCGGCAAAGCGCACCTTGCCGGTCACGCCCAGCTTGCTGTAGTCATCCTCGGCGCGATTGCGGCTATCGCGTGGCAGCAGATCGGTGCCGCTACGATCGGGCGAGGAATCGAGTTTGATGCCCAGCATGCCGATGGCATCGACACCGAAACCGACCGTCCCCTGGGTAAAGCCGGATTCAAGGTTGAGGATGAAGCCCTGGGCCCACTCCTCTCGCTTGTTCTGCCCGGCATTCTCCCGAAAGTCGCGGTTGAGATAGAAGTTGCGCAGCTCCAGGCTGGCCTTGCTGTCCTCGATGAAGCCTGCGGCAGTGGCGCCGGCGCCAGGCAGTGCGAGAACGGACATGCCCAGGACGGAGCAGCTCAGGGATTTTTTCTTGTCATTATCGTGAACCCTACGGGTGTGGTTGTGATGAAACGGAATCAGGTGCCGGTTCGGCGCAGGTTGGGAACGTAGACCTCTCCAGAAAACAGGCGACGGGCAGTGCGCACCAGCGATGCGCGCAGGTTTTGCGGTTCGCCGTCAGCGGCAGGCTGCAGGGAAACCTCGATCTGGCCACCCGGATGCTCCAGGCGCACGGTGGCTTCACCGGCGATCGGCGCAATGTCCTGCGCGACACTGCCGGGTACGGCACAGGCAGTCGCCAGCCCGATGGCCCCGGTAGCGGCAACCGAACGATGGCAGTTGTGCGGCATGAAATAGCGCACGCTCAACGTGCCGCCCTTGCGCGCCGGCGCCAGCAGCACCGGCTTGGGGATGACCATCTGCGAAACGTCGCCAAGGCCCATGGCCAAGCCGGCCTGCAGGCGGATGCGCTCCAGGCGCTGGAGAAATTCGCTGTCGGCATCGAGCTCCGCCGGCGTTTCGTAGCCCGTCTTGCCCAGCGCCTCGGCATGCATGACGACCATGGGCATGGCCATGTCGATGCAGGTGGCTTCGACACCATCGAAAAGATCCCGGGCGCGGCCGGTCGGCAGCAGGCTGCCGGTCTTGGCACCTGCGGCATTGAGGAAGGTCAGGCGAATCGGCGCAGCGGTACCCGGTACGCCGTCGATGGCGGTGTCACCGTCATAGCGCACGCGGCCGCCCGGCGTCATCACGTCGGAGTCGACGAAGGTACTGGTGTTCAGGTTGCGGATGCGCACGCGGGTCATCGGCGAACTGGCGTTGACCAGGCCGTGCTCGATGGCGAACGGACCGATGGCGCAGAGCATGTTTCCGCAATTGGGTGCGGTGTCGACGCGGCGCTGGGTCACCATGACCTGTACGAACAGGTAGTCGACGTCGGCGTCCGGATGCGGCGAACGGCTGACGATCGCCACCTTGCTGGTTTGCGGGCTGCCGCCACCGATGCCGTCGATCTCCAGCTCATGGCCAGAGCCCATGATGCTGAGCAGCACCTCGTCTCGTTGCAGCGGGTCACTGGGCAGATGGTTGGCCAGAAATACCGGGCCTTTCGAAGTGCCGCCTCGCATGAGTACACAAGGTACCGTCCGCATGATGCCTCCAGCGCATTAAATCGTGTGATTGTTGTCTTACGCTGATTATGAAGACGAGGGTTTTATTCTGTAAAATGCATATATTTCTATATTTATTCCATTTCAAACATTAATGCATGACGGCAGCCAGCGCTTGCCAGGTTTTGCCTGAACGTCTAGGGTTCATTGGTAACTTGAAAACAAAAATACCAACAACTAATAAACAGAACGCATGAATTACGAACTGCAAGACATCAGAGCGTTCGTGAAAATTGCCGAATTCGGTAACTTCCACGAAGCCGCCAACGCCATCCACCTCTCCCAACCTGCCCTGACTCGGCGCATGCAGAAGCTCGAGGAAAGCCTCGGCATTCAGTTGCTGGATCGCACCACCCGCCGTGTCAGCCTCACCGCCGTAGGCCGAGACTTTCTGCCCAAGGCGCGCCGCCTGCTGGATGACTTCGAGCGCTCGATACTGGGCATTCGCGAGCTGGCCGAACGCCAGTCGGGCCAGGTGACACTGGCCTGCATCCCGACCGCCGCCTTCTACTTCCTGCCCACGGTGATCCGCGCCTTCAACCTGCAATATCCGAAGATTCGCATCCGCATTCTCGACCTGAGCGCTCACGAAGGCCTGGAGGCGGTGATCCGCGGCGAAGCGGACTTCGGCATCAACATGCAGAGTGGCCAGAGTGCAGAGATCGACTTCACCCCGCTGGTCAACGAACCCTTCGTCCTGGCTTGCCGTCGTGACCATCCTCTGGCCAATCAACCCGAGGTCGCGTGGCGCGAGCTGAGCGACTACAGGCTGATCGGTGTCGGTCGCCTGAGCGGCAACCGTGTGCTGCTCGACCATGGCCTGGCCAATCTGGACTGGCGCCCGAGCTGGTTCTACGAGGTGCAACACCTGTCCACCTCACTGGGCATGGTCGAAGCCGGCCTGGGGATTGCCGCGCTACCGAGCCTGGCAATGCCGGCCGAAGATCATCCGATCCTGGTCAGGCGCCCTCTGGTCGACCCGGTCATCAGTCGAACATTGGGATTGGTGCGTCGCCGGGCGTCCTCCCTGTCGCCTGCGGCCGAGCAGTTCGTCGATACCCTGCTGCGGCAATGGCCCAGCTATACCTCGCTGGGCAGCGACAGCTGAAAGGCAGGCAAAAAAAGCCGCGCTGGAATGCCGGCGCGGCCACAAGTCGTCTTAACCAAAGGAGATGAAGTGGAGCCGGAGCGATGCTTTCCGGGGGAGGAGTGGAAACCATCGCTCGGGAATCTTCATCGGGGTGAAGCCTATCGTCCTTCACCGCGAACACCCCATCGAAGTCGTTGATAGTGATCATCGATCCGCTTGAATAGTGCCTCTCGCCACCTGGTGATAACTCTAGGCGCGCCCTCTGGGCCGGGCTTTGCCTCGATGCAAGGCGCGATTAGAAAACACACCGACATCGGGAGCACACATGCACAAGAAGCACTGTCTCGCGCTGGCTTGCAGCCTCGCGCTGGGCGGGCCGCTGGCTCATGCCGGCAGCCAGTCCGAAGCCAATGGGTTCATCGAGGACGCCAGCCTCGATCTGTTGCTGCGCAACGCCTACTTCAACCGTGATTACAAGGATCGCACCAACGACGCCAAGACCTGGGGCCAGGGTTTCATCGCCACCTTCGAGTCCGGCTTCACTCAAGGCACCGTCGGCTTCGGCGTCGATGCCTTCGGCCTGCTCGGGGTCAAGCTCGACAGTGGTCGCGGGCGCAACTATGCCGCCTTCTTCGACACCGACAGCCAGGGCCGCCCGGTGGACGATCTGTCCCAGGCCGGCGGTGCGGTGAAGCTGCGTGTCTCCAATACCGTGATCAAGTACGGCAACCAGTTCCCTTCCCTGCCCGTTCTGGCTCATGACGACAGCCGCCTGCTGCCGCAGTCCTTCACCGGCACCCTGGTGACCAGCAACGAGATCGAGGGACTGGAGCTCAACGCCGGTCGTTTCACCGCCGACAGCCCGATGGGGGATCCGGCGCGCGACCCCAACCGCCTGAAAAGCATCGACGTGCTCGGCGGCAGCTACGCCGTCAGCGATGACCTGAGCGTGGCGCTGTACCACTCCGACATCGAGGACGTGTACAAACGCTACTACGCCAACGTCAACTACAACCTGGCACTGGCTGCCGACCAGGCGCTCAATTTCGACTTCAACATCTACCGCACCAAGTACGACACCGGCTCCGATGCCGCGCTGGATTACGGCGGCGATGGCGAAGGCGACCGCAACACCATCTGGGGCCTGGCAGCCAAGTACAGCATCGGGGCCCACGCCTTCATCGTCGCCCATCAGCGCAACACGGGTGACGCCGGCTTTGCCTATGACTACGGCGATGGTGGCGCCAGCATCTACCTGGCCAACTCCTACTACTCGGACTTCAACCTGAAGGACGAGCGTTCCTGGCAGGCCAGCTATGAGCTGGACTTCAGCGAGTACGGCGTGCCGGGGCTGCGCTACAAGTTCGCCTACGTACGCGGTGACAACATCGATACCGGCAGCGACAACGACGGCACCGAACGCGAGATATTCAACCAGGTCAGCTACACCATCCAGAGCGGCGCGGCCAAGGATCTGCACCTGCGCCTGCGCAACTCCATCTACCGCTCCAGCACCGATGTAGGGCCGGATCTGAACGAGATTCGCGCCTTCGTCGAATACCCGTTGAGCATCCTCTGACGAGCGCGGCCCCGGCTTCGGCCGGGGCACGCCTCAGCCACGCAAGGCACGTGCGACAGTCATGGCCGCCTCCTCGATGGCGCGCTCCTCGTATGCCGCGAAGCCCATCACCAGCCCGGGTGCACGAGCACTGACGCAATAGCGTGACAGCGGGATCGCATCGATACCGGCGGCTTGCAGGCGAGCAAAGGCATCCGTCTCGCTCTCCACCTGCAAGTGACAGGCGATGTCCAGTCCGGCGCGAATTTCCGGCACCTCGATCAGCCCCTGCCAGTGCCGGTGCGCCGCACCGGCGAATGCCTCGGCGCGCGACGCGTAGACCTTGCGCATGCGCCGCACATGACGGTCGAAATGGCCCTCGTGAATGAAGTCCGCCAGCACGGCCTGGGCCAGGCTGTTGGCGTGGCGAGACATCAGTGCCGAGGCACGGGTGAAGCTCTCGATCAGATGTTCCGGCAGCACCAGATAGGCCAGGCGCACGGCGGGAAACAACAGCTTGCTGAAGGTTCCGGCGAGAATCACCGAGTGCTCGGCAGCCTGCATCGAGCGCAGTGCCGGTATCGGCTTGGCGATGAAGCGATACTCGCTGTCGTAATCGTCCTCGAAGATGTAACTGCCCTGCTCTGCCGCCCACTTCAGCAGGGCCAGACGCCTGGCTGGCGACAGCTCGCCGCCCAGCGGCGCCTGGCGTGACGGAGTGACGTAGGCCAGCCTGGCTTTCGGTGCCAGGCGCATGCCTGCTTCCACCTGCATTCCGGATCGATCCACCGGTACATCCACGCGACGCACACCGGAGATGTCCATCAACTGGCGTGCCCCCGGGTAACCCGGGTCTTCCATCCACACCTGCGAATCGCCCGGCGCCAGCAGCCGCAGGCAGATATCCAGCCCCTGCTGCACGCTGCCGAGCACCAGGATTCGCTCGGCTGAAACCTGCACACCGCGGGCAATGGCCAGATAACCGGCGATGGCCTCGCGCAGCTCGGGCAAGCCCGCCGGATCGGCGTCGAGCAGCAGGGACAGACGCGAGCTGCGCAACTGCTGGGTATGCAACTTGCGCCAGAGGTCGATGGGGAAGGCACTGATATCGCCACGGTGCGGGAAGAACGGACGCAGACCGGAAGGCAGGGTGCGTCGGGAGAAGATCGGTACGATCTCGTCCAGTCGCTTCAGCCAGGGCGTTTCAGGCACCGAACGTTTCTCCTCCTGTGGCGGCACAACCTTGCGCCGCACATAACCCGCATTGAGCGTCGGATCGGGCAGTACTTCGCTGACGCGCGTGCCGCTGCCGGTACGAGTCTGCAGGTAGCCTTCGGAGAGCAGTTGCTGATAAGCCGCCTGCACCGTGCCGCGCGCCAGGCCATAGTGCTCGGCCAGCGAACGCGTGCTGGGCAGCTTGCTGCCGGCCGGCAGCCGGCCGCCGAGAATCGCCCGGCGCAGCGACTCATACAGCCACCCTTGCAGGCTGACACCTGCCTCGGGGGCTCCCAAGGGTAGGAATACCACCTGCGGCGGGGTCTTCTCGGCGGGCATGCAGGCTCCAAAGTGGATCAGTCATTTTCACCAATAATGGATCAATACCCTGATCCATGCCAACGCCACAATCCATCCCGTCGTCAGCCAACACTCTTTTTCTCAACGATGGGAAGGCCCAGCATGAAACAACAGATTCTGATCCTTGGCGCCGGCTTCGCAGGTATGTGGAGCGCCCTGAGCGCCGTTCGCCTGCTCGACGGGCAGCAGCGTCTCGATGTCGCCGTCACCCTCCTCGCGCCGCAGGCCGAGCTGCGCGTGCGCCCACGCTTCTACGAAACCGACCTGGCCAGCACCGTAGCGCCGCTCGGGCCATTGTTCGAGGCCGTCGGCGTGCAGTTCGTACAGGGTAGCGCCACGCGCATCGATGCAGCAGGCAAACGGGTCATCTACCGCGATGCCAATGGCATGCAGACCGAGCTGAACTACGACCGGCTGATCCTGGCCACCGGCAGCCAGGTGGCTCGTCCGCCCCTGGCCGGCATCGACCGCTTCGCCTTCGATGTAGACAGCCTGGAGTCCGCGCAGAAGCTGCACGCCCACTTGCTGAAGCTGAGCGAGCGACCGTCAAGCCTGGCGCGCAATACGGTGGTCGTGGTGGGCGGCGGCTTCACCGGTATCGAAACCGCCACGCAGATGCCGGAGCGCCTGCGCGCTGTCCTGGGTGACAACGTCGATATCCGCGTGATCGTGGTCGACATGGGCAAGCGGATCGGCAGCGCCATGGGCGAGCGGATCGCCCATGTGATCGCCACTGCCAGCGATACGCTGGGCGTGAGCTGGAAGCTCGGCAGCCCGGTATCCATGGTCGACGAACACGGCGTGGTGCTCGATAACGGCGAGCGCATCGAAGCCAGCACAGTGGTCTGGACCGTCGGAGTGAAGGCATCGCCGCTGACCCAGCATATCGATGGCGAGCGTGATGCTTTCGGTCGTCTGCATGTCGACCGCAACCTCAAGGTGCTCGGCCAGGAAGCCATCTACGCCACCGGCGATACGGCCTATGCCGCAGTGGACGATCAGGGCAACCACGCCCTGATGACCTGCCAGCACGCCATCGCTCTCGGCCGCTCGGCCGGCAACAATGCCGCAGCCGATCTGCTCGGGGTCGAGCCTATCCCCTACCGCCAGACGAAGTACGTCACCTGTCTCGATCTCGGCGCCTGGGGCGCGGTATTCACCGAAGGCTGGGAGCGCAAGGTGGTGCTGACCGGCAAGGAAGGCAAGGCACTCAAGACGCAGATCAACACCCAGTGGATCTATCCACCACAGCCCCATCGCGAAACCGCACTGGCAGCAGCCGACCCGCTGATTCCGGTGGTGGCCTGAGCCTTGCCGAAGCCCCGGGTAGCGCATGCCCGGGGCGACCTCAAGGCCATTCCCGATGAATCCGGACCTCAGCTTCGGCGGGGGCTCGCTCCCGGCCTGCCGCAACCATTCTCCCGGGGGCTGGCCGATCTGCTGCTGGAAGGTACGCGAGAACGAGGCCTGGGAGCCGTAGCCCACCGCATCGGCGATGATCTTGATCGGTACACCCTCACGCAGCTTGTCCTGTGCCACTTTCATTCGCCATGCCGTGACATAGGCCATGGGGGTCATGCCCATTACCTCGGAGAACAAGGCGGCGAATTTGGAGCGCGACATCTTCGCCAGTTCCGCCAGGCGCTCGACACTCCATTGCATCTGCGGTTCCTGATGAATGCAGATCAACGCAGGCCCCAGGCGACCATCCTGCAACGCATAGAGCAGACCACTGGAAATCCGCCCCTCGCCCACCGCCCGGCGCACCAGCAGCACGAACACGTACTCGAACAGCAGGTTCAGCGCCTTGCTGCGCCCTGGCGCTGGTGTGCGGAACTCGCTGACCAGCGAACCGATCACCGGGCCGAGTTGCTCCAGTGCACTCAGAGGAAAGACCAGCGTTTCCATCAGCCCCAATGGGAAGGGGTGCTGCCCGGAACGGCCGAACTGGAACGATGCGCAGATCAGATCGGCGCCGCTCGGCACCTGCGCACGCAGTTGATAGCGGCAGCTGCTGGGGCAGAACAGCACGCAGGGCTGATCGATGGCGATACGTGGCAGATCCGGCTGCACCAGATCGACTCCGCCCCGTTCAATGAAGTGAATGAAAGCCATGCCAGGCGGCTTGTCCAGTACCAGGGTACCTTCCACCGATCCTGCGAAGAACAATCGCCCTTGCAGGCTGGTGCGCTCGAAGAATTCGGAAAGAACATCCATTTAGGGGACGACCTGATAAATATTCTACTCGAGTGAAAAACGAACCACGTGCGGCCCGGGGATGAGGCATCGTCGAAGCAGACGGCTTCCCTGGGGACGTCAAGGTGAAGCACTTACTTTAATCACATCGACTGGTGTGTCGCCATGGCCGAGTTCACTCTCCTGATCCGATTCGCACCTGCGCTCATCGATCCCACGACCAGCTACGAGGCGCTCAAGCGGCCGGCAAGGTCATGCACCAGGCATGCCGGAGGACAGCAGCGAGACCTGCCGCCATCCCAGCGCGGTGCTCGGGCATGCAGACGGCAGGTCAGCTCCGGTCTCAGGCCAGACCATAGGAGTGGCTATCGCCCTCGGACTTGGCCTGCATCTCGGCGCGCTCCTTCATGCGCTGGGCGATCTCCTCCTCGACGGCTTGCTGTTGCTCAGGCGACATGGCTTCGATGTCCTCTTCGGTCAGCCCCATCTCCTTGAGGATACCGTCACGTATCTTCTCTGCCGGCGTCATCGCCATGTAGGCCTTGAAGGCTTCCAGCGCCGCGTCACCGCTGTCGTCGCCCTTGGGCTTCTCCACATGTCCCGAACCGGCAGCGCCTTCAACCTTGTCTTGCGACTCGCTCTGCAAGGCAATGCGCAAACGGGCGAAGCCTTCATCGGTAGCCTGCCTGGCACGCAGCTCACGCTCGGACTCGGCGTTGGCCGTACGCGTGGTCTTCTCGACATTGCGCGCCGTCTGCGTCAACTCACCCTGCCCCTCGCCCTGCCTGCTGCGAAATCCCGTCAGCGATAGGCCACCGTAACTGCCAATACCTCCGATCGTGCTCATGGTTGCTCCTTGACTGATTTGCAATAGCCAGGCGCACTGATTCAAAGTGCATGCCAGTCGAGGAAATCAACCTAATAGATTGAAATTAAAGGGAATTTATTTCTTAGAAACTACATGAAGAGGCAAACTCTTGCCGCTGAGCGGCAAGATGGCGGCAATGCTCAGGCAGCTCAGTGCTGCCCGGCCATCTGCCGGAAGGCGCTGAGCAGCGCCTGGGTGAGGTCGACCGAGGAGAACTTGGTGAGTACCGCATTGGCGCCCACCGAGCGAGCCTTCTCGGTATTCATGGTGCTATCGAGCGAGGTATGCAGCAGCACGTAGGTCTTGGCGATATCGGGACTGCGGCGGATTTCCTGCACCAGGCTGTAACCATCGAGCTCAGGCATCTCGATGTCCGAAACCAGCAGCTCGAACGGCATGCCGGCCTGCTGGTACTCGTGCAGCTGTTGCAGGGCGGCCTGGGCGCTGCGCACAGCCGTGCAGTCGAGCCCCAGTTGGCGCAATACGTTGAGCGTCTGCTGCAGCGCGACCTGCGAGTCGTCGACCAGCAGCACCCGGCGACCTTGCAGCAAACGACCATCCTGGCCCTCGAGCAGTTGCCCGACGGGCGCCTCCTCCAGGGCTGGTGCAATATCGTGCAGCACCTTCTCGATATCGAGAATCTGCACGATGGCACCATCGATCTGCGTCACGCCAGTGATGAAGGCGCGATTGCCGGAGCCGGCAGGAGGCGGACGCACGTCACGGGTAGAGCACTGCACGATGCGCTCCACGCTCTTCACGTGCAGCCCCTGACGCGAACGGCTCAACTCGGTCACGATCAGGCAGCCATCGTCCTCCTCGGCCGCACCACGTTCACCAATCGCACGCCCGAGGTCGATCACCGTCAACGCAGCGCCGCGCAATGTCGCGATACCCCGCACATGGGGGTGGCGATTGGGGAGTTTGGTCAGTGGCGGACAGGCAATGATCTCGTTGACCTTGAGCAGGTTGATCCCCAGCAGACGGCCGCTATGCAGACGAAACAACAAAAGCGATAGCGCGTCGCCGGTGACCAGACTCATGAACCTATCCTTGAACGAACGTTGAACCCATGGGTTATAGCGACCATCCGGCCACGGACTTTAATCCGCGGCCAGCTTCAGCGCGACTCGCCCACGGTTCGGGCAGGTTTCCATGTACCGATGAGCGTCGATGAAGTCTGCGAAGTCGAAAACCTTGTCGATCACCGGCGTCAGCAGACGATCCGCCGTCATCTGGTTGATGTGCGTGAGTGCACGTCGTACGGCCTCGTTGTTGGGCTCGATGCCCAGCTCCGGACAACCGGTGAAGTCCAGTACGCAGTGGCGGAAGAACTGCAGGTGTTTCTTGAACGCCGCACAGGCCGGAAACGCCGTGTCGTTGCCGCCATTGATCCCATAGAGGATCAGCTTGCCACGGGGCGCGGCGATATCGCCCAGCAGTTTCATCTGCGGGCCGGCGCACTGATCGAGGATCACCTCGACCCCCTTGCCTTCGGTGTAGCGCTCGACCTCCAGAACCAGATCCTGTTCTTCGGTCACGATCACCTTGTCGGCGCCCAGACCACGCAGAAACTCGCGATCATCCGCCGAACCGGTGGAAACGATGACCCTGGCACCCAGCGCCTTGGCCAGTTGCACGGTTTGCGGCGCCATG
This sequence comes from Ectopseudomonas oleovorans, assembly GCA_045291465.1. Classification (GTDB taxonomy): domain Bacteria; phylum Pseudomonadota; class Gammaproteobacteria; order Pseudomonadales; family Pseudomonadaceae; genus Aquipseudomonas; species Aquipseudomonas oleovorans_B. Next base: position 3,329,823 of record CP152345.1, read on the forward strand.
CAGTGACTGGCCTCGGTGATCAGCACATGCTGGCCAGCCTTCAGGTGCGCCAGATCGATCAGCGCCAGGTAGCCGAACAGCAGGCTGGTGTAGTGCACACTGGCCTCGACCGGGCTGAGTACCTCGGGGTAACGGGTCAGGGCATGACTCGGCATCAGCACCAGATCACCCCAGGTCGGGTAACGGTTCGGCGTGCTGGCCGGAAAGCCGGCGACGGCCGTGCCGACTTCGAAATCGCTCACGCCATCACCCAGCGCGGCCACGGTGCCGGCCAGTTCGAAACCGATACCGGCCGGAAGCTTGGCCTGCTCGGCTGCCAGGTTCTGCCGCCACAGCACGTCTTTCCAGCCCAGGCCTACGGCCTGCACGCGCACCAGCACCTCACCAGGGCCGGGCACGGGCGTCGGAACCTCCTCGTACTGGAGCACCTCGGCATCGCCGAACTTATGAAAACGGATCATGCGGGACATCGCTTACCTCGAGCTTGATCGCGGATTAACACTTCATTGACTGTGGACTCTATCCGCTGTGGGCCGGCGGCACTATCAGACTCTATCGATAGTCGTCATGTCTGTCAGTGATTCGGCGCCTTTCAATCCGCCGCGCACTGCCCGTACTATTGCCCGGACGAAGGCTCTCATTTGCAACGCCGTGCTGACAAGGCCCGTTTTCCTCGGATGGTACCTGGATGAACCGCAACGACCTGCGTCGCCTCGATCTGAACCTGCTGATCGTCTTCGAGACGCTTATGCATGAACGCAGCGTGACCCGAGCGGCGGAGAAGCTGTTTCTCGGCCAGCCAGCCATCAGTGCGGCGCTCGCCCGCTTGCGCAACCTGTTCGACGATCCCCTGTTCGTGCGCACCGGTCGCAGCATGGAGCCAACGCCGCGCGCGCAGGAAATCTTCGCCCTGCTGTCGCCGGCACTGGACTCCATTTCCACCGCCGTCAGCCGTGCTGCTGATTTCGACCCGGCCACCAGCAAGGCCGTGTTTCGTGTCGGCCTGTCCGATGATGTCGAATTCGCCCTGCTCCCTGCCCTGCTCCGCCGTCTGCGCGCCGAAGCCCCCGGCGTGGTGCTGGTGATTCGCCGCACCAACTACCTGATGATGCCGGGCCTGCTGGCCTCCGGCGAAATTTCCGTCGGTGTGGCATATACCGAGGAACTGCCTGCCAACGCCAAGCGCAAGGTGCTGCGCCGCAGCAAGGCTCGGCTGCTGCGCGCCGATACCGTGCCGGGAGCCTTGAGCCTCGATGACTATTGCGCACGCCCCCACGCACTCGTTTCCTATGCCGGCGACCTCACCGGCTTCATCGACGAGGAACTGGAAAAGTTCGGGCGCAAACGCCAGGTGGTACTGGCCGTGCCGCAGTTCAACGGCCTGGCCAGCCTGCTGGCGGAAACCGATATCGTCGCCAGCGTGCCGGACTACACCGCCGCCGCCCTCACCGCAGCGGGTGGCCTGCGCGCCGAGGAGCTGCCGCTGGAAACCCCCTCCTTCGAACTGCACATGGCCTGGCGCGGTGCCCAGGACAATGATCCGGCCGAGCGCTGGCTGCGCTCTCGCATCCAGATGTTCTGTGGTGATCCGGACAGCCTCTGAAAACGCCCCATCCAGGTGCGACATGGAACCATGTCGCACCGTCATAGATCGAAATCGATATAAGCCCGCCTTTCATCATTCCTGATGATATTCAAATTCATGGCGTTCGATTCGTAGCCCTCCGAGACTCGCAGCAGACTCCGCCCATCCACAAATCCGACTGGCGGAGTCACCTATGGAACTGCATCACAAGAACATCTGGATCTTCCCCCTGGCCCTCGCCGGTGCCCTTGCACTCAGTGGCTGCGAGCAGACGCCGCAGACCCAGGCGCAGATGTCGGCGCCCAAGGTCAGCGTGGCCGAAGTCATCGAGCAACCGATCAACGAGTGGGACGAGTTCACCGGGCGCCTGGAGGCACCGCAATCGGTCGAGATTCGTCCACGCGTATCCGGCTACATCGACAAGGTCGCCTTCGACGAAGGCAGCCTGGTCAAGAAAGGCGACCTGCTGTTCCAGATCGACCCGCGTCCCTTCCAGGCCGAGGTAAAGCGCCTCGAAGCGCAGCTGCAGCAGGCACGCGCCAACCAGGCACGCGCCGCCAACGAAGCGCGCCGTGGCGAGCGTCTGCGCCAGAGCAACGCCATTTCCGCCGAGCTCGCCGATGCCCGTGCCAGCGCCGCCACAGAAGCCCAGGCCCAGGTCGCGGCGATTGCCGCCGAACTGGAAAACGCACGCCTGAACCTGGGTTTCACCCGCATCACCGCCCCTATCGATGGTCGCGTCAGTCGCGCCGAAATCACCGAAGGCAACCTGGTCGGCGCTGGCGAAAGCCTGCTGACCTCGGTGGTGTCCACCGACAAGGTCTACGCCTATTTCGATGCCGACGAACGCGCCTTCCTCAAGTATGTCGAGCTCGCTCGTCAGTCCGGTGCCGACGCCCGAGGTGCCAGTCCGGTGTACCTTGGCCTGTCCGATGAAACCGACCATCCGCACCTGGGCCAGCTGGACTTCCTCGACAACCAGGTCAACCCGCGCACCGGCACCATTCGTGGCCGCGCCGTGTTCGACAACCAGGAAGGCCGCTTCACCCCCGGCCTGTATGCGCGCCTGAAACTGGTGGGCAGCAAGCCTTACGCCGCCACCCTGATCAAGGACGAAGCGGTCGGTACCGATCTCGGCAAGAAGTACGTGCTGGTGCTGGGCGAAGACAACGCCGTGGCCTATCGTGCCATCGAACTGGGGCCGAAGCTCGAAGGCCTGCGTATCGTGCGCAGCGGCCTGAGCAAGGGCGAAAAGATCGTCGTCAACGGCCTGCAACGCGCCATGCCCGGCTCCACCGTCGACCCGCAGCCGGTATCCATGGCCGACGACGCCACCCTCGAACAACTGGCTCGCATGCGCCAGGCCGTCGATGGCAGCCAGGCGCCACGTATCGCCGCCGACCGCATCGACGCTCGCTCGCCGCGCGGCTGATCACGCCCGCGCCCTGAGGAAAGACCCATGAATTTCTCGCAATTCTTCATCCTGCGGCCGATCTTCGCCGCGGTGCTGTCACTGCTGATCCTGATCGGCGGTGCCATCTCGCTGTTCCAGTTGCCCATCAGTGAATACCCGGAAGTGGTGCCGCCGACCGTAGTGGTGCGCGCCAACTTCCCCGGCGCCAACCCCAAGGTGATCGGTGAAACCGTCGCTTCGCCGCTGGAGCAGGCCATCGTCGGCGTCGAAGGCATGCTCTACATGTCGTCGCAGTCCACCAACGACGGCAAGCTGACCCTGACCGTGACCTTCGCCCTCGGTACCGACCTGGACAACGCTCAGGTGCAGGTGCAGAACCGCGTCACCCGCACCATGCCGACCCTGCCCACCGAAGTGCAGCGTCTCGGTGTGACCGTGGACAAGGCCTCGCCCGACCTGACCATGGTGGTGCACCTGACCTCGCCGGATCAGCGCTACGACATGCTCTACCTGTCCAACTATGCCGCGCTCAACGTCAAGGACGAGCTGGCGCGCCTGGACGGTGTCGGCGACGTGCAACTGTTCGGCATGGGCAACTACTCGCTGCGTGTCTGGCTCGACCCGAACAAGGTGGCCTCGCGCGGGCTGACCGCCACCGACGTGGTCAATGCCATTCGCGAGCAGAACCGCCAGGTTGCCGCCGGTGCCCTCGGCGCGCCGCCTTCGGATGCAGGCAACAGCTTCCAGCTGTCGATCAACACCCAGGGCCGCCTGGTCTCCGAAGAAGAGTTCGAGAACATCATCATTCGCGTCGGTGACAACGGCGAGATCACTCGGCTGCGCGACATCGCCCGCGTCGAACTGGGCTCCAACCAGTACGCCCTGCGCTCGCTGCTGAACAACCAGCCGGCCGTGGCCATCCCGGTATTCCAGCGCCCGGGTTCCAACGCCATCGAGATTTCCGACTCGGTGCGCGAGCGCATGGCCGAACTGAAACAGAGTTTCCCGCAGGGCATGGACTACGAGATCGTCTATGACCCGACCATCTTCGTCCGTGGTTCCATCAAGGCGGTGGTCAACACCCTGCTCGAAGCCATCGTGCTGGTGGTACTGGTGGTGATCCTGTTCCTGCAGACCTGGCGCGCCTCGATCATCCCGCTGGCCGCCGTGCCGGTATCGCTGATCGGCACCTTCGCGGTGATGCACCTGTTCGGTTTCTCGCTCAATGCCCTGTCGCTGTTCGGCCTGGTGCTGGCCATCGGTATCGTGGTGGACGACGCCATCGTCGTGGTGGAGAACGTCGAGCGCAACATCGCGCTGGGCAAGTCGCCAATCGACGCCACACGTCAGGCCATGAAGGAAGTGACCGGCCCGATCGTCGCCACGGCACTGGTGCTGTGCGCCGTGTTCATTCCGACCGCGTTCATCTCCGGCCTCACCGGGCAGTTCTATCAGCAGTTCGCGCTGACCATCGCGATTTCCACGGTGATCTCGGCGATCAACTCGCTGACCCTGTCGCCTGCCCTGTCGGCCATCCTGCTCAAGGATCACCACGCACCGAAAGACCGCTTCTCCCGCGTGCTCGACAAGCTGTTCGGCGGCTGGCTGTTCGGCCCCTTCAATCGCCTGTTCGACCGAGCCAGCAACCGCTATGTCGGCACCGTGCGCCGCGTCCTGCGGGGCAGCAGCATCGCCATGCTGGTCTATGGCGGTCTGCTGGTGCTCGGCTATCTGGGCTTTTCCAGCACGCCGACCGGCTTCGTGCCGCAACAGGACAAGCAGTACCTGGTGGCCTTCGCCCAGTTGCCGGACGCCGCGACGCTGGATCGTACCGAAGCGGTGATCAAGCGCATGAGCGAAATCGCCGGAAAGCATCCGGGGGTGGAGAACACCGTGTCCTTCCCGGGCCTGTCGATCAATGGTTTCACCAACAGCCCGAACAGCGGCATCGTCTTCACACCGCTCAGACCCTTCGACGAGCGTACCGATCCGTCGATGAGCGCCAATGCCATCGCCGCCGAACTCAACGCCCAGTTCGCCGACATCCAGGATGCCTACATCGCCATCTTCCCGCCGCCGCCGGTACAGGGGCTGGGCACCATTGGCGGTTTCCGCCTGCAAATTCAGGATCGTGGCAACCTGGGCTATGACGAGCTGTACGTGCAGACCCAGAACATCCTCAACAAGGCCCGCCAGTTGCCGGAGCTGAACCCGATGTCGGTGTTCACCAGCTATCAGGTCAACGTGCCGCAGGTCGATGCCGCCATCGACCGCGAAAAGGCCAAGACCCACGGTGTGGCCATCAGTGACATCTTCGACACCCTGCAGGTGTACCTGGGTTCGCTGTATGCCAACGACTTCAACCGCTTCGGTCGTACCTATCAGGTCAACGTCCAGGCCGACCAGCAGTTCCGCCTGGAACCGGAGCAGATCGGCCAGCTCAAGGTGCGCAACAACCGCGGAGAAATGATCCCGCTGTCGACCTTCGTGAAAGTCGATGACAGCGCGGGGCCGGATCGGGTGATGCACTACAACGGCTTCCTCACCGCCGAGATCAACGGTGCCGCCGCACCGGGCTACAGCTCGGGCCAGGCCGAGGCCGCCATCGCCAAGCTGCTCACCGACGAGTTGCCGATCGGCATGACCTTCGAATGGACTGATCTGACCTACCAGCAGATCCTGGCCGGCAATACCGCGATCTTCATCTTCCCGCTCTGCGTGCTGCTGGCCTTCCTGGTACTGGCGGCCCAGTACGAAAGCTGGAGCCTGCCACTGGCGGTGATCCTGATCGTGCCGACCGTGCTGCTCGCCGCCATCACGGGGGTGATCATGGCCGGCATCGACAACAACATCTTCACCCAGATCGGCCTGATCGTACTGGTGGGCCTGGCATGCAAGAACGCCATCCTGCTGGTGGAGTTCGCCAAGGACAAACAGGAAGAAGGCATGGATCGCGTCGCCGCCGTGCTGGAGGCGTGCCGCCTGCGTCTGCGCCCGATCCTGATGACTTCGATCGCCTTCATCATGGGTGTCGTACCGCTGGTGCTGTCCAGCGGCGCCGGTGCCGAAATGCGCCATGCCATGGGCGTGGCGGTGTTCAGCGGGATGATCGGCGTGACCTTCTTCGGCCTGTTGCTGACCCCGGTGTTCTATGTATTGATCCGCGCCTTCGTGGAGAAGCGCGAAGCCAGGAAAGCCACCCGTCTGCAGGAGTCGCACGCATGAAGGCCTTTGCCCCCGCCCTCCTGGCTCTGGCGCTGTCGGCATGTGCCGTCGGCCCGGACTACCGAGCGCCGATGACCGAACCAGCGCGCTTCAAGGCGCTGGAAGCGGCCGATTACGACCGCAGCCGTTTCGAAACGACCTGGTGGCAGCAATTCGACGATCCGACGCTGAACCAGCTGGTACAGCGCTCGCTGCAGGACAACCGTGAGCTGCGTGTGGCGTTCAACCGCCTGCGCGCTGCGCGGGCGATCCGCGATGACGTGGCCAACGACCGCTTCCCCACCGTGACCAGTCGCGCCAGTGGCGAGTTCGGCAAGTCTCAGCAGCCGCCGACGACTGAAGAACGTATCCGCCAGGAGCGCTACGACCTGGGCCTGGACATGGCCTGGGAAGTGGATCTGTTCGGCCGCATCCAGCGTCAGCTGGAGGCCAGCGAAGCGCGCATCGAACTGGCCGAAGCCGACTATTACCAGTTGCAGGTCAGCCTGATCGCCGAACTGGTCGATGCCTACGGCACGCTGCGTGGCGCGCAGTTGCGTGAAAGCATCGCCCGCGAGAACCTGAAGAATCAGCAGGCCTCGCGCGCCATCACCGAACAACTGCGTGACGCCGGCGTCGGCAACGAGCTGGACGTGCTGCGTGCCGATGCGCGCCTGGCGGCCACCGAAGCCAGCCTGCCGCAATTGCAGGCGCAGCAGGTGCGTGCGCAGAACCGCATCGCCACCCTCCTCGGCCAACGCCCGGAACAGCTGCAGGTCGATCTCTCACCTCGGCCGCTACCGGTGATTGCCAAGGCATTGCCCATCGGCAATCCGGCCGAACTGCTGCGTCGCCGTCCCGATATCCAGGCTGCCGAGCGTCAGTTGGCGGCGGCTACCGCCGAAGTCGGCGTGGCCACGGCTGACCTGTTCCCTCGGGTCAGTCTATCGGGGTTTCTCGGTTTCACCGCTGGCCGGGGCTCGCAATTGGGAGCATCGGCAGCACGCGCCTGGGGCGTAGCGCCGAGCATCAGTTGGGCGGCCTTCGATCTGGGCAGCGTGCGGGCTCGTCTGCGCGGCGCCGAAGCCGAGGCCGACGGTGCCCTGGCGCAGTACGAGCAGCAGGTGCTAGTGGCACTGGAAGAATCGGAGAACGCCTTCAGCGACTACGCCAAACGCCAGCAGCGCCTGGTTTCTCTGGTACGCCAGGCCGAAGCCAGCCGAGCGGCGGCAGACCAGGCTGCGATCCGTTACCGCGAAGGCACGGTGGACTTCCTCGTCCTGCTGGACGCCGAACGTGAGCGCCTGGCCGCAGAAGATGCCCAGGCCTCGGCCGAAGTCGAGCTGTACAGCGGCATCGTCGCGATCTACAAGGCGCTCGGTGGCGGTTGGCAGCCACAGGCCTGAAATCCCTCTCCCCGGTCGGCAGCCTTGCCGACCCTCCTCAGCCCCGGAGGCGATGCTCCGGGGCTTTTTTATACGCCTTAGCCTGGCAAGCCGCAGAATCAGGGCAGGAGGCAAGAAAGAGGTGGGATTTCGTACAGCGTCGTTCTTTCAGCGGCACCGGATAGCTGGTGTCTTGGGTCTACGGTGGGCTGTCCTGGTCTGTCCCCTTTTTTCGTGCGCGGGAATGACGGTTTCCTCAGAGTTTCCCTAATGGCGTTCCTGCAAGTAGCGTACTTGGCGACCGCACTCAGGTTGCCCTTGTTGTTGATGGTGCTGATCACGCCGGCGGAAGCCAGACTGGTAGCTGCCGCGCTGGTAGCAGCGCCGCCCATGGCACCCATGGCCATCGGGGCCCACCACGGCTGACATCAGGATCGCGATGATCAGTTGCGCCGCGACGCCCAACCCTGACTGGCTGTGCTTGAAGCTGTCGTGCGTCTCCCTGACCTGGCGCCAGGGCGAAATGATCACCGTCCCAAATGAACAATTTGAATAACGGCAAGAGCACGATCAGGGGTCAATAGTGGTCTGCTGATGCATTCGGTTGTGCTTTTAAAGAGCGGTGGATAAGCAGAGCGTTATCCACCCTACTTGCTCTGACGGTTCAAGGTGATTTGCGGAACCTTCTCGCCAGCGTTCGCAGTTCCTTTTGCAGCAACTATTCGCGCCTAATATAAACCGGAACCACATTATCACCAGAGAAATCTATCCAGGCTTCGCCCACCGCAATATTATATTTTACTGATACCGACTCAACCCCCATAACTAATGAGTCGAATTCAGTAATCACATCATCGATTTCCTCTCTATCCTCAGCCAGATCCTCCACCAAGAAAAATATAACATCCACCCCTTGAGAAAAATCAATCAGTACTGCTCTGAAATTTGGGGAAATCGCCCCCAGCAAAGACTGCACCAATGCAATAATTATTTTATTCCTAACCATTAAATTCATATCAATCCACCAACTTTGGGGTAGGGCTAGTAGGTCAATACTTGGACTTTTCGTTCCCTTAATAATGAAAACGTTCGTTGGCTGACTATTTATCCCTGCACCAATATTTACGTTAACTCCAGTAACCCCATCAACTCGAACGACAGGAAACCCTTGAGCATTCTTACCTAGAATAATCGCATTACCAGAACGATATGCGTCCAAAACCTTCTGTGCATCAGAGATATCTTTCAAATACCCCCCTTTACCTCGTTCTGCCAACTGAGGCGTTCCCTCTAGATGCCTTAGCTGCTTCTGGCGACTAATTTGAGTGGAAACCGCTGGAAAGTCTTTAGGTGTAAGTATTCCTTTTGCACCCGCGACTTTCTTTCCAGCCCCTGCCACCATCCCGGTAGCAAGCCCTGCTATAAACGCCTCTCCTGCCGGAGAGTTTGGGTTCACCCCATAGGCTTCTGCAATAGCAGAAGCTGACGGCAAGATAATCGCGCCACTTACTGCCGAACTGACATTGTCTTCCACATTGAGCATATGGAAGGCGTTAAATATCGATGATTCGGCGGTGCTTAGATTAACACCATCTTGATATCCCACCGTTTGGAATTTGAGAACAGCATTATAAATTTCACGCGCCTTAGCTTGACAGGCGTCAACACCCTGTTCGCAAGCCGCCATTACAGACGCTTGGTTGATCTTGTGTTTCTCAAAATAATTCTGGGCGACCTGATCGCAGGTTTTCTTGACCTGACAGCCTTCGAGGTCACGAGCGAGGGACTGCATTTCGTGATCTTTCAGGTGGTTATACGCCGTCGCACCACCTGCCACCGCCGCGCCAACCTGCATGGCCTTGGAATCCCCGCCTTGCAGGCTTGCAGTCAGCACGCCGAGTACCTGCGAGCTCATGTGCAGCAGGTTCTTGCGGTCTTCCACGCCCATTTTCTTGTACTGGGCATCGAGTTCGGCAACCACCAGCTCGTTCACACCCGCTGCCAGTGCGCCGGTCTTGAAGTCGCTGCCCATGGCTTCGGCGGCCAGCCCGCCCATCACCGCGTGCAGGCCGGCCTTGGTCAGGCTGCCGTTGTCCAGCTGGCCATGGCTGACGTCACCCACCCAGTTAAAGCCCGCCGCCATGAAGGTGTTGGCCAGGGTGCGTTGCAGCGCATCGCTGAAACTGTCGCCCTGCCCCAGCAGTTTGCCGAGCGCCGCAGAGGTGGTGTTCTGCAACGCCTGGTTGGCGGCGAACTGGCCGATGCCACTCCAGGTGGACAGGCCCTCGGTCGTGGCAACCGTGGCGCTGTTGGTCAGGGTGCCGGTGTTCGTAGCAACCGTGTTGGACGCCGTTTCGGTACCCGTCCAGCCGTCATACAGCCCTGAGGTCAGCCCGGCGGTGATGCCGCTGATGGCGTAGCCTTTGATGGCATCCTTGGACGTGACGTTCCTGGCCACCGCCCCGAGGTTGCCTTTGTTGTTGATGGTGCTGATCGCTCCGGTGGTGGCCAGGCTGGTGGCTGCCGCGCTGGTAGCCGCGCCGCCCATGGCACCCATGGCCATCGGGCCCACCACGGCTGACATCAGGATCGCGATGATCAGTTGCGCCGCGACGCCCAACCCTGACTGGCTGTGCTTGAAGCTGTCGTGCGTCTCCCTGACCTGGCGCCAGGGCGAGATGATCACCGTCCCAAATGAACAATTTGAATAACGGCAAGAGCACCATAAAGGATCAATAGTGGCCTACTGAGGTATTCGGTTGTGCTTTTAAAGAGCGGTGGATAAGCAGAGCGTTATCCACTTTACTTGCTTACTGATCATCGTACAAATCCTTCTTGCTTAAATCATCACGGTCATACCATTGTCCAACAGCACTCTTTATCGCCTGCCGTCGATACCAGTAAAGCCATATTATCTTAGCTGCCCCCCCACAAACCGCTATGCTTCCCCCAACAGAAGCCCAAAACCTTCTAACGCGAAGCGTTGACTCACTTGATGCCACATCCTCCCACTCTAAAACAGAGTACAGCCAAGATACAAAGCAGTCCCCGTGCGACATGACGAGACAGCACAATAAACAAATAACAATTGTGCGCACATTTCCCTTCACAGTTGACTGATCAAGAAACCCGCCGCTACGCATTTCCTTAGGCATGTTACGTCTCATAACTCTGCCTCCCAAAGCTTATCAATGAGAATTGGAATCCCACCGCTTACCAACTCTCCAGAGGCCTCGCCAATATATGCCGGGTAAGGGTTCGCCACACCAATATTTTGTAGAATAATTGGTTTTGCCGGATCAATTACAGCTGCACCGACTCTATCAGGAAGTAGCGCCCCCGAAATCTTAGATGCCCAATTCCCGGCATAGGTACCTAATAGACCCACGCTGCCTCCAAAAAGAGCGGCTTTTGGAATGCTTTTGGTCTCGGAATAAATATTATTGTTAATGGACTGACTTACTCCCCCAACTGTCCCGCCAAGAATAAAGTTAGCTGTCGCCCCTCCTGCGAATGGAGCCGCCAGTCCACCAGTGACGCCTGCAACTACATTCTGCCCTGGGCGATATTCTCCGCCACTGACACTTTGCCCTACAGCGTCGAAGCCAGAACCAAGTCCTGCCCCTAAAATAACTGGACGAACACCATAACTGGTCAGAAGTCCAGCTGCGGATACGGGTAGTCCGGCTAACGAAGACACACCTAGTGTGAACGCCCTCTGGTCAGCGTCTATTTGAGTTGGTGTTCGCATGTCAACCGTGTTAAGGCTATACGGCAAGCCTGCTGCACAGGAGATACATCCAGGGATTTCCAATGGATACTTCATTACTGACAATTCGGGAAGAACTCCCAGCGAGCGATTATCCCACGCATATCCGCTAGTATTTTTAGCGACAAACCGAACCGCCTCTACATTCGCCTCTGGTAATAACTGAACAAAGCTGCGCCCATCTCCACCCAGTATCCATTTGCCGCCAGTGTCATAAACACCTTCCGCACTGACCACCATGTCGGTATTTGCATAAAGCCCTTTATCCTGAGCACTGGAAAGCCTGAGCGCATCCTCCATGTCCTCGACAGTAAATCTGCCTTCACTCTGCTCAGCCAATCGCTTAGCCAATATCGTTTCATTCGGATGCAACTGCCGGTTATAGGCCGTCGCATTCTTCGTCAACTCTGCTGCCTTGGCCGCATTGCCCTTCGTGGCCATGGATGTGGCGGCACCGATGAGTTGCGATACGGTCAGTTCCAGGTCTTTGTCTTCGCCAATCACGCCGGACAGGCGTTCGATCAGCAGTTCATTGGCCCCTGCGGCCAACGCACCGGTTCTGAAGTCACCGCCCGTGGCCTTGCTGAGCAAGCCGCCAACCGCTGCGTGCAAGACGATTTTCTGCGGGCTGCCTTCCGCCCAATGAATGCTCTCCAGCCTCCAGAACTGAACGCTTCGCCACCATCGCCGCCGATTACTATCCGCCGCTCGGGGAACTCGCCTACACCTGCGACAGCATCGTCCCCGGCACCAAGCTGCGCGGCTTCTGGCTGCAAAAGGCCGGATTCGAGGTTAGCGAGCGGATACGCATCCGGGTAATGCGGGGCTGTTTGGTGATTACGGCAGAGTGAAACAAATAGCCCCAGCAGTGCCGGGCCTATTATTAATCTTAATTTGCAACACCAACCTTAAACTTGCACCACCCTGGAAACTCCCCAGTAAAAATAAAAAAATCATCCACATATTGCAAGCCGAGTCCTTCTAAACGCCTACAAAACTCATCAGCCGCTTCCCTTCCAAAACAAGGACCAAAAGAAATAAGCTCTTCGCTGCCATCAAATGGCATGTCAAATTCAAGCAGCGTGGAAAGGACATCAATATCTATACTTAAACGCCTTAATGACTCACAGCGAATAACAACCCCAACATCAACAACATTTATAAAGCTCATTCTGTTATCCCTGGAATTTTAATGCCCTGAGGAACATGAATTTTAACATTATAAATTGGCGAGCTTTGAGCCGGCTGGAATATTTGCCCCCATTCAGGTGTGCCCGCTGTATTAATTGATTTTTCTGGAACAGCAAAATCAAGAGGAGAAGCCCAACGAGATACAGAGGTGTAACCAAGCGGTAAAGGCCCCTCTGCCGACCCTACACCGCGAGGAGTAACAACCCTGTAGTTTGAACCAAGATCACTAACAAGTTGAGCTGGAGTACTACCAGTCTCTTTTGGAACATCTGATCCTACTCGCTCCCCACCCTTCTTTCCATCAACCGCATGAACGGCCGCTCCAATCGCTTTGCCCCCAACCCGCTCAAGCACCAGCTCCGCTGCGCTCGATACGACATAGCCACCGAAGCGGCTGCCGAGACTCACGTCTCCCGGATGAGTGCCCGGCCTGAACGAGTCGAGAACGTGCTGCCCTTCTGTGGAGACGAAGCCCGTGTTCAGGTGTTCGAGGCCGTCGCTGTATTGCGCAACACTGCCCGCGACCCCGGCCGCCCCCAGAGCACAGCCCAGGCCCACTGACACGGCGCAGGTGGAGGCACCCGCCACGCCCGAAGCCACGGCGCCCACCGCGCCGCCAATGATGCTACCCGCAGCCCCTGCGTAGTGAAGTGCCTCGCCCCGCCTGGCAATCGCGTCGAGCAGCCGCTCGCCACCTGCGTACTTGAACAAGCCGCTTTCTGCGAGGCTGGCCCGCATGTCCGGATACTTGGCACCTTCGGCTTGCAGCGTGACCAGGGATGCGTGGCGAGGGTCGCTCGGCGGCACGCCCTCACTGCAAGCCACCAGTGCACAGGCGGCTGCATCCCATTCCCTGGCGCGTGCCGGATCGAGTTGCGCCAACTCCTTGAGCAGTTTCGCTTGGGAAAAAAGTGGACAGATTTATTTATGGAGAACCACATCAGCCAGAAAATAAATCTGTCCCCTTTTTTCGTGCTTGAAGCTGTCGTGCGTCTCCCTGACCTGGCGCTAGGGCGAGATGATCACCGTCCCAAATGAACAATTTGAATAACGGCAAGAGCACGATCAGGGGTCAATAGTGGTCTGCTGATGCATTCGGTTGTGCTTTTAAAGAGCGGTGGATAAGCAGAGCGTTATCCACCCTACTTGCTGGAGTACTACCAGTAACTTTTGCACCATAACCTCAACTCGCAGACTAGGCCCTCAACCCAGAAATAGACTACTCAGCTACATAAGTAGTAAATTTATTTGGCTCTTCCTCTAAATGCAATCGCCTACACTTCGGGCATCGATATACCGTAATGGCTTCTCCATCAAGGGCTTCATATAACTGATCAGAAGACAGCTTATCTTCACTATCTAGCCTATCCCCCAAGATATCTATCACTGAGTCAGGAATTAGAGTCAACTCATAGTCTGCCCCCCTTGCGAAAGGTTCATAACGCAGCCACAGGAACACGCATACTTCGGCATATTTAGCCTCCTCCAGCAGGCCGATCAAATCGGATCAATGATCCATCAGGTTTCTGGAAGAATATAGTTTTTATACTCCGAGCGTTAGTCTTTCCCCACATACGATCAGCAATGGACGACATGTCAGCTCTTGGCAAGTCCGCCTGTACCAATACTCCGCTGGCTTGATTCGACTTCTTTTCTATCGATCGAACTATCTTTGTCGAATCAAGATTCTTCGGCGTGTACACATCAATGGAACCGAGTCCATCAACATGCAAGTCTGCAGTTCGCTGCCCTTGAATACCTTTAGCTGACGCAGTGGCTTGGTGCGTAACATCGTACCCAAGACCAGATAATCCTTGTCCTGCACGTGCTTCGTTTGCGTCAGCTATTGCGCCGGGTTCAATCTTAATCTTCCCGGCTGTCCCAGTCGCTTTTACATCTACTCCTACATTCCCCCCACCCTTCCTTCCATCAACCGCATGAACGGCCGCTCCAATCGCTTTGCCTCCAACACGCTCAAGCACCAGCTCCGCTGCGCTCGATACGACATAGCCACCGATGCGGCTGCCGAGACTCACGTCTCCCGGATGAGTGCCCGGCCTGAACGAGTCGAGAACGTGCTGCCCTTCTGTGGAGACGAAGCCCGTGTTCAGGCGCTCGAGGCCATCGCTGTATTGCGCAACACTGCCCGCGACACCGGCCGCACCCAGAGCACAGCCCAGCCCCACTGACACAGCGCAGGTGGAAGCACCGGCCACGCCCGAAGCCACGGCGCCCACCGCGCCGCCAATGATGCTACCCGCAGCCCCTGCGTAGTGAAGTGCCTCGCCCCGCCTGGTAATCGCGTCGAGCAGCCGCTCGCCACCTGCGTACTTGAACAGGCCGCTTTCTGCGAGGCTGGCCCGCAAGTCCGGATACTTGGCACCTTCGGCTTGCAGCGCGACCAGGGATGCGTGGCGAGGGTCGCTCGGCGGCACGCTCTCGCTGCAAGCCACCAGTGCGCAGGCGGCTGCATCCCATTCCCTGGCGCGTGCAGGATCGAGTTGCGCCAACTCCTTGAGCAGCTTCGCTTCATCACTGTGCAACTGCCGGTTATAGGCCGTCGCATTCTTCGTCAACTCTGCTGCCTTGGCCGCATTGCCCTTCGTGGCCATGGATGTGGCGGCACCGATGAGTTGCGATACCGTCAGCTCCAGCTCCTTGTCTTCGCCGATCACGCCGGACAGGCGTTCGATCAGCAGTTCATTGGCCCCGGCAGCCAACGCACCGGTTCTGAAGTCACCGCCCGTGGCCTTGCTGAGCAAGCCGCCAACCGCTGCGTGCAAGACGATTTTCTGCGGGCTGCCTTCCGCCCAATGAATGCTCTCCAGCCATTTGCCATCGGCAACGTCCCCGGCGAGGTTGAAACCGACGGCCTGCAACAGGTGCTCGACCTGGCCGGTCAGGGCGCTGCGCAGGTGGTCTTCCAGGCTGCCACCCTCCAGGGCAGCTCGGGCCATGGCGTGCATCCCGCCTTGCAGGCCCAGGTAGGAGCCGAACTTGGCGACCTCACTGGCCTGGCTCAGGTCGAAGCCTTTGGTGACCTTGTTGACGTTGTCGCCTTCGACCCCGAAGGCATTGTCGAGAATCCCCGAGGTGAAGGCGGCGGTGATCGCTGAGGTGGCATAGCCCTTGATGGCATCGCTCGACGTGACGTCCCTGGCCACCGCCCCCAGGTCGCCCTGGTTGTTGATGGCACTGATGGCGGCGTTGCTGGCGGCCGAGGTGATGACGGCCGTGGTGGCCGCTTTGGCAGCGGCTCCCACGGCGGCGGAGGTGGCCGCACTGGCGCCCGCAGAACTGGCGGCACCGGCTGCTGATGACCCCACGCTGCCGGCCACTCCACTGGCCGCCCCGGCAGTGAAGTACGTCACCACGATGGCGATGACGATCGCCGCGGCACCACTCAACCCCGAGTGCTTGTGCTTGACGCTGTCATGCGTCTCCTTGACCTTGCGCCAGTCCACGTCGCCGCGCTGCTGCATGGCCTTGAGCCAGGCCAGCTCGGGGTCGGCCTTGACCATGGCGTCGATGGCCTGGCTGACGGTTTTCCCGTCGACCTGTTTGAAGTCGATGCTCAGCCCTTCCACGGCCTTGATGCTGAGTTCGCCCTGGGCGGTCAGGCGGCTCTGTTGCAGGGTTTCGTCGGTGCCACCCCTGGCCTTGTTGCTTTGCCACAGCGCGCCGCTCTTGTTGTGGCTCTTGCTGTGCCGGGCTTGATCCTTGACCCCTTCGAAAACGATCGAGCCGCCACTGTCCAGGCTCAGGTCGGCGCCACTGTGCAGGTGGGCGCGCTGGTATAGCTGGCTGCCTGCGCTTTCCAGGTTCAGATTGCCCCCGGCCTGGATCGAGGTGCCGATATGGCTCAGGCTGAATCTGTCTTCTACCTTGCTCTTCTTGCCTGCGAAGCTGCCGGAGCGCTTCTTCCTGGACTGCTCGCTCACGCTGTTATGCGCTGCCAGCAGGGCCAGGTTCTGCCCGGCCTGGAGGCTGGCGCGGCGCCCGCTTTCCAGACGGCTGGCGGAGAGAATCAGGTTGTTGTCGGCTTGCAGCAGCAGGTCGCGGCCGGCGCTGATATCACTCAGTTGCTGGCTGATACGGCTGAGGGTCTGGGTACGTTTGCGGCGCTTGCTGGTGCTGTGCTCCTCGTCGGCCGCGCTGCTGACGAGCAGGTCGTGCCCGGCGCGCATGCTCAGGTCTTGCCCTGCGCTGACCCGGCTGGCGGTGATGTCGATAAGGTTGCCAGCCAGGATGTGCAGGTCGTTGCCGGCCTTGGTCTCACTGCCCAGTTGGGTGAGGCGTTCCTTGATGCCGCCGATGCTGTGGCTTTTTTCGCGACTCTCCTGAGCCAGCAACCTGACGTCCCGGCCGGCTATCAGGGTGAGATCACCACTGCTGGACAACTGCGCGGCCCGGTTGGTGATGTCGCGCCCGGCTTGCAGGTGCACATCTACGCCCTGAATGCGGCCCTTGCCGAGATTATCGATATCGCTCCTGGCTGCGAGCTTCAGCGTCGGCGCATCGACAAGGCCGGTGTTGCTCAGGCTGTCGGCACGGATGTTCAGGCTCTGGCTGCCACTCAGGGTGCCGCTGTTGTCGATCTTGCCCCGGCTGGTCAGCAGCAGGTCACGGCCCTGGATACGCCCACCGTTGCCGACCTCGCTTTTGGCATGGATGTCGAGTTTGCCGCCGGCCTGGAGGGTGCCGGCGTAGTCCTCTTCGCCGGCTTTGATCTGGGTGCGGGTGGTGAACTCAGGTTGAACCCCATAGCTTTGGGGCTCCCCTATGAACCTGTCCACAGCAACCCTGATGGCGTCGGAGCCTGTGAGATCGGCGTTGTAGACGGGATCAGCGGGGAAAACCACCATCTTGGTTCGTGCTATCCCACGATGATCGATATTCTCCGGGTCACGATAGCGGGACGCGATCTGCTTGGCCTGTTGCGCCGGAGTACCGATCCAGTACGAATGTGTCAGCTCGGCAGCGTCACCCTGAAGGAGAATGGTGCTGACAGGCCCACCTCTAGTCAGAACAATACGTTTGCTCTCGAAATCCCCCGTTTCCACCGCAATATTGTGCAGATGAGCGAGACGGGCGGTCAGGTTACCCCCCGCACTGATCAGGCTGCTGTGGTTGTGCAGGCTGCTGCCTTCGATGAACAGATTACGGCCGGCCAGCAACTTCGCTTCGGGCGTAGCCTCGGCGACATACACCCGCTCGCGCTCGACGACTTCATACCAGTTGTTCGTGTTGCACCTGAACGCTGGCTGCATGCACTCACGTGGTGTGACGCGAGCCGCGTGGGTATGGGACTTGACGTCCAGCGTGCTGCGCTCGTTACGCAGGGCATCGACTTTCAGCGTAAGGTCGGTGCCGGCCTGCAGGGTGCCGGAGCGGTTGTTCAGTTCACGGGCTCGGCTGTCGGCGGATACTCCTCTCAAAGAGACAAATCCAGCCCCTTCGATGGTGCCGTAATTATCGAGACGACTCAGGTAAAGGCCCATGTTGCGGCCACTGCTGAGCACGCCGTGGTTGGTCACCTGCTTGGCGTCACGCACGAGCAGGTCGTCACCGATACTGCCCAGGGTGCTGTGGTTGGTAATGTGACCGCCAGTCAGCCCTAGCGAGTCGACGCTAAGGATGTCGCCACGGTTGTCGAGGGCATCGCTCAGCCAGAGCTTGGCAAAGCGCTGGCTGAGAATTTTGCCGCCCGCTGGCAACTCCACACCTTTGGCATCGAGCCCCAGCCAGCCCTCGCTGCTGAGAGTGCCTGTGCCTTTATAGGCGCCACTCAGATCGAGCTTTAGGTTGCCATCGCTGGCGATCAGTCCGGCGTTGTTCCAATCGATGCCCTTGCCACTCAAGTGCAGGGTCGCGATCAGTTGGCCGTTGGCCTTCTGGGTGAGGTGGTCGATGTCCAGGGTGAGCCGGGCGGCCTGGAGCTGGCTGTCGTTGATCCAGTTTCTGGACTTGAGACTCAATTCCCCGGCACTGAGCAGGCTACCGCCCAGGTTGTCGGTCAGCGGCATGCCGAGGGTAAAGCTACCGCTGCCGGCGTGCAGCACCTTGCCCTGCGCGTTGCGCAGGCTGCCCAGGTCGAGGGTGAGCTTGTCGTTGGCGGTTTCGAGCTGGCCGTGGCGGTTGTCCAGTTGCCCACTCAAGGTGATCTGCGTGTCGCCGCTCTTGCCCAGGGCACGCAACTGACCGTGCTGGTTGTCCAGGGTACGGCCGGTAATGGCCAGCGTGCCGAGGCTTTCCACCAGGCCCTTGGCATTGGTGAGCTTGGCTGCGGTACCTGTGCCCTGTTCGATACGCACCGTAGCAGCCGACAGGGTGCCACCACTGTTGTCCAGCGTGGGCACTTTGAGCAGCAGCTCACCCTGACTGAGCAGGCTGGCCTTGTTGCGCAGCGTGTCGGCATGCACGTGCAGCAAGCCTTTGCTCGCCATCTGGCCGTGCAGATGGTCGACTCGCTTGCCGAAGACTTTCAAAGCGGTACCCGACCACAGCAGCGGGTCAGTTGCGCCCTGTTTGCTGGAGCGCTCGATACTTACGGTGTCGGCCTTGAGCGCCAGATAATCATCCGCGAGCAGACTGCCCGTATTGTTCAACCGTTTGGCGTTGCCATGGCCGTCGCCGACATGGCTGCGCATGTAGAGAAAACCCTGGCTGTTGACCTGGCCATGGTTATCGAGCTGATCGAAGCGCAGCCCCAGGTTCTTGGCACTGCTGAGCAGGCCATGGTTGGTCAGTTGGCTGCTGGCGATCACATCCAGATCGGCACCGGTACTGGCCAGGGTGCCGTGGTTGAGCAATCGCTCCGCCCGCAGGTTCAGGTTGCCGTCGCTGACGATCTGCCCATGGTTGCTGATGTCCTTCGCCCGGCTACCCTCGGCATGACCTCGCAGTTCGGCAAAGCCGCCACTCTGGATGTCGCCCCGATTCTCCAGGCGCTCCAGGTACAACCCCATGTTCTTGCCACTGCCAAGCAGGCCGTGGTTGGTCACCTGAGTGGCGTCCCTCACCACCAGATCAGCACCGCTACTGGCCAGGGTGCCATGGTTGGTGATGCGCCCGATGGTCAGCCCCAGCCCTTCGGCGCTGAGAATGTCGCCACGGTTGTCGAGGGCTTCGCTCAGCCAGAGGTTGGCAAAGCGCTGGCTGAGAATTTTGCCGCCCGCTCGCAACTCCACGCGCTTGGCATTCAGTTCCAGCCAGCCCTGGCTGCTGAGCATGCCCGCGCCCTGGTAAGTATCGCTGAGATCAAGCTTGAGGTTGCCAGCGCTGCCGATCAGCCCGGCGTTGTTCCAGTCGATGCCCTTGCCACTCAGGTGCTGGGTGGCGATCAGTTGGCCCCCGACCTTTTGGGTGAGTCTGTCAATGTTCAGGGTGAGGTTGGCGGCCTGTATCTGGCTGTCGTTCGTCCAGCGCGTGGCCTTGAGACTCAGCGCGCCGGCACTGAGCAGGCTACCGCCCAGGTTGTCGGTCAGCGGCATGCCGAGGGTGAAGCTACCGCTGCCGGCGTGCAGCACCTTGCCCTGCGCGTTGCGCAGGCTGCCCAGGTCGAGGGTGAGCTTGTCGTTGGCGGTTTCGAGCTGGCCGTGGCGGTTGTCCAGTTGCCCACTCAAGGTGATCTGCGTGTCGCCGCTCTTGCCCAGGGCACGCAACTGACCGTGCTGGTTGTCCAGGGTACGGCCGGTAATGGCCAGCGTGCCGAGGCTTTCCACCAGGCCCTTGGCATTGGTGAGCTTGGCTGCGGTACCTGTGCCCTGTTCGATACGCACCGTAGCAGCCGACAGGGTGCCACCACTGTTGTCCAGCGTGGGCACTTTGAGCAGCAGTTCACCCTGACTGAGCAGGCTGGCCTTGTTGCGCAGCGTGTCGGCATACACGTGCAGCAAGCCTTTGCTCGCCATCTGGCCGTGCAGATGGTCGACTCGCTTGCCGAAGACTTTCAAAGCGGTACCCGACCACAGCAGCGGGTCAGTTGCGCCCTGTTTGCTGGAGCGCTCGATACTTACGGTGTCGGCCTTGAGCGTCAGATAATCATCCGCGAGCAGACTGCCCGTATTGTTCAACCGTTTGGCGTTGCCATGGCCGTCGCCGACATGGCTGCGCATGTAGAGAAAACCCTGGCTGTTGACCTGGCCATGGTTATCGAACTGATCGAAGCGCAGCCCCAGGTTCTTGGCACTGCTGAGCAGGCCATGGTTGGTCAGTTGGCTGCTGGCGATCACATCCAGATCGGCACCGGTACTGGCCAGGGTGCCGTGGTTGAGCAATCGCTCCGCCCGCAGGTTCAGGTTGCCGTCGCTGACGATCTGCCCATGGTTGCTGATGTCCTTCGCCCGGCTACCCTCGGCATGACCTCGCAGTTCGGCAAAGCCGCCACTCTGGATGTCGCCCCGATTCTCCAGGCGCTCCAGGTACAACCCCATGTTCTTGCCACTGCCAAGCAGGCCGTGGTTGGTCACCTGAGTGGCGTCCCTCACCACCAGATCAGCACCGCTACTGGCCAGGGTGCCATGGTTGGTGATGCGCCCGATGGTCAGCCCCAGCCCTTCGGCGCTGAGAATGTCGCCACGGTTGTCGAGGGCTTCGCTCAGTCTGAGGTTGGCATGGCGCTGACTGAGGATGCTGCCCTGGACGGGCAATTCCACACGCCTGGCATCGAGTGCCAGCCAGCCGACTGCGCTCAGCATGCCCACCCCGTTGTAACGACCACCGAGGTCGAGCTTCAACTCGCCGTCGCTGGCGATCAGCCCGGCGTTGTTCCAGTCCGTGCCGGTGCCGCTCAGGCGGGTGCCGGCATGCAGGCGGCCCTGTGTGTTTTCGAACCCGGCCGCATGCAGTTGCAGCAGGCCGAAACCGAGAATTTCACCCTGGGTATTGTCGAGTTTGGCCAGCGCTTCGAGCTTGAGTGGCCCCTTGGCGAAAATACGCCCCTGCTGGTTATCCGCCTGACCGTCACGCAGGTTCAGGGTGACCGCCGCTTCGCCGCCGATGACGCCGCCACGCTGGTTCAGGACGTTCAGCGTCAGGCTCAGGTCGCCCTGGGCGGACACTTCGCCATCGTCGCTGTTGTCCAGCCGCGTGGCCGTCAGGCCCAGGCTCTTTTGCCCGTGCAGCAGACCGGCCTCGCGGTTGTCCAGCTCTCCACTGAGCTGCACGCTGGCAGCCTCGGCCGCCAGGATCGTGCCGCCACGGTTGTCGATCGTGTTGGCACTCAGCGACTGGCCGCCCTGGGTAACGACCTTGCCCTGGCGGTTGTCCAGCACGCCGAGTTGCAGCGACGCCTTGCCGCCGCTGGACAGTTCGCCCTGCTGGTTGCGGGCCTGCCCGGCCTGCACGCTCAGTTCACCGGCCGCACTGACGATGCCCTCCTGGTTCTCGAGCGCGCCACCCTTGAGGTCGATTTTCAGGTTGGCCTGGCTGATCAGCGTGCCGTCGCGCTGTTGCAATTCGCTGGCCTGTAGATGCACAGGGCCCACGCCGATGATGCGGCCCGCCACGTTGCTCGCCTTACCGGTCTCGAGGATCAGGCTGCCGCTGGCGGCCAACTGGCCCTTGGCGTTGTCCAGCGTGGCGCTGGTGACGGCCAGGTCACGGCCGGCCGTGAGCTGGCCACCCGCGTTGTCCACCGCGTGCGTGGCCTGGAGTTTGAGGTCGCGACTGGCGATCACGCTCTTGCGGTTGCTCAGCGTGCCGGCCTTGATGGTCACGTCGCCGGCGTCATGCCGGCTTTCGTCCTCACGCACTCCGGCCTCGATCCGGCCGCTGTTGCTGAGCGTGCCGGCCGCGTCGAGCGTGAGGGCATTGCCGGCGATCAGGCTGCCGGCGTTGTTCAGGGCTCCCGCGCTCTTGAGGTCGAGGCGCTTGCCGCCGTAGACCTGCTGCTCGCTGCCGATGTCGATCTGCTGCGCCTCGGCTCGCAGTTCGTCGCGGGCCGAGGCGTTGTCCAGGATGAGTCTGCCGCTGGTATCGATGCGCAGGTCACCGGAAAAGGCCGCCAGGTCACCCGCCAGCTTCACCCCCACACCAGCCTCGGTGCCGACCAGGCGAATCGCCCCGGCGTACATGCCGCCCAGGGCACTGCTGTCGATGGACAGGTCAGGCTTGCTGCCTGCGGGCGTTTTCGCGCTGATCCGCAGGTCATCGGCGTCGACCTGGCCAACCCCGGTGATCAGGTTCAGCTGCTGACCGGCATGCAGCTCGGCATTGATCCGCGCACTGCGGGTGATCAGGTCGAAGCGATCCACAGGGCGCGCATCGAGCCCGGCGCCCTCGATGGCGATGTCGCCACCCTTGACCTCGAAGCCTTTCAGGCGGCCGCTGTCGATCAGCGGCGCGCCGCTGCTCAGCGTCGCGTGCGGGGTGTTGAGGAAGCCGCAACCGTCGCAGGTGATGCCATGGGGGTTGGCGACGATCACCCGCGCTGCCTGGCCGGCCACTTCGGTGTAGCCCTGCAGCAGGCTGCGCTGGCTGCCGGTGACTTCGTTGAGAATGACCTGGGCGCTCGACCCGGTCAGGTTGGGATTACCGGCGATGCTGCCGGCCAGTTCGGTGGAAGGCCTCTGCGAGGCCGTGGCGTTGTTGAGGATCAGCCCCTGGGGGCCGACGTTGTAGGTGTTGAAGCGGTTGTGCGAGAGGCCGCCGTCACTGGGGGTGGCGATGTTGACCAGCGCTACGCCGTTGCCGGCCTGGCTCAGTTGGGCCGCGCCCTGCACCTGGGCGGCAGCGGCGACGATGGGGTCGAGGAACATCACCCCGGCGAGGATCAGCGCGATGTTGCGGAACAGCGGGCTGCGGACGTCCATGTCGATCTTGCTCCGTGCTGAACAGGGGTCACAGGATGGCCTGCTGAGGAAGCGAACTTCTTCAGCAGGCGCAGACGACCATAGAGGGCACTACCTGACTGGTAGCTGAACGGAGAGATAGAAAGGTGCGTGCAGATTGGGGTTGGCAGAGGGGATGTCGGTGCGCACGGCGCACCCTACGCGCGCACCGAGGAGAGGATTAATGGTTTGGGTGCAACGGATCAGCAGGGCCTGGGTATCAGCCGCACTCCACCCGATTGCGGCCCAGGGACTTGGCGCGATATAGCGCCGCATCGGCCCGCTGCACCAGCGCTTGCGCCGGGAGGTGAGCATCGGCCTGCATGGCTGTCACCCCCACGCTGATACTGACATGTCCGAGGGGTGAAGCAGTGTGAGGCAGATTCAGTGCTGCCACGGCCGTCACCAGTCTCTGGGCCATGCTCTGCGCACCGGCTGCCCCGGTGGCCGGTGCCAGGAACAGGAACTCCTCTCCACCATAGCGCGCTACCAGGTCGGTGGATCGACTGATGGTCGCGGCCAGGGTCTGCGCGATCTGTTGCAGGCAGGCGTCACCAGCCGGATGGCCATAATGGTCGTTGTAGGCCTTGAACCAGTCCACATCCAGCACCGCCAGGGCCAGCGGCTCACCAGTACGCAGGGCACGCTTCCATTCCCTGGCCAGTACCTCGTCGAAATGGCGGCGGTTGGCCAGGCCGGTCAGCGCATCGGTCAGGCTGAGGGTTTCCAGGCGGCTGTTGAGCACCTGCAACGCCTCGGTGCGTTCGGCCACGCGCTGCTCCAGTTCACGCTCGGATCGCTGCAGGGTTTCCACCAGTTGTTCCTGAGCCAGCAGCAACGAGGCCTGGGCCTGCAGCTTTTCCTGGCGCATGACGTTTATCCGGTCGGCCAGGGCGAAGGCCAGCAACAGCATTTCCAGGGACGAACCGAGCTGCAGGCCATCCACCGTGAAGGCGTTGGTCGGCAAGATGCCCATGGCGCGCAGGCTGGTGCTCGCCCCTCCGAGTATCAGCAGGCCAAAGGCCGCCAGGAAGAAGTAGGCGCTGCGCTGACGCCTGAGAGCGCAGGCGAGGCCGACGCCCATGATCACGAAAGCGGTGAGCAGATTGACCACGATGGCCACACGCGATACCTGAGGCAACGCAACGGCGTAGATCAATGGCGAAACCAGGTAGAGCGCTACCAGCGCCAGTAACCAGCGGTCGACCCTGGGCAGCAGACGAGCGGTCTGCAACATGCCGCGCATGAACAGCAACATGCCACTCAAGGCCAGCGATGCTCCCGAGTAGTAGGCCACGTTGGAATTGAGCGGCAACCCGCCCAGCGTCCAGTCCGGAGCCATGCCGTTCTTGATCGTCAGGGCGCTGGCAGCACACAACACGAAGACCACATAAAGCAGGTAGAGGCGATCACGCAGGGCAAGGAACAGCATCAGGTTGAACAGGATCATCGCGACAGCGATGCCCATGTAACCGGCGCGTGCCATGTAGTCTTCGCGCTCGTGGGCATGGAATGCCTCGCCGACCAGAGCTGCAACGGTACCAGCAGGCCGACGCTCGACTCGACCCGCAGGTACACCACCCGCTGCGAATGTGCCGGCAGGCTGAGCGGGAAGACGAAGTTGCGGTTGTCATAGGCCTTGCCGGTCTGTGGCCGATCCGCGCCGGTGAACCAGCTGCGATACGTCCCCTGCTCGTCCGGGATATGCGCATCGACCAGGGAGATGCGTGGGTTGTCCACCACCAGCAGGCGCGTCACGGGCCGATCGCCGGAGTTCTCGACGGATAGACGGAACCAGTAGGCCGAACGGGTGAAGCCCAGTGCGAAGGAGGCGCTGCTGACGGACTCGTAACGGAAGCGTGCGGCGCTCTCGCCTGCACGCACATCCTCCAGCGTCAGCCTTCGCGAGACATCCTCCAGCACGCCGACATGGGTGGTCAGCGACAGTGGCTCGGAGCCTGGCAATGCGACATCGAGAGGGCGAACATCGGCCCATGTCGACAATGACAGCAGCATCAGGCTCAGCAACAGCCAGGAAGACAATCGCAGAGGGTGGTGGGCATTCATGGAGGGTATCGACTGGGGCTCGGACGAGCTCCGGCTCGCGTGTGATCACGGGGAGGCAGAGTCTACAAGACAACCCCTGACGGCGCCAAAAGGCGCCGACGATCACCCGCCGGCGATGCCGATCATCGCCGCCAGCGCCAGCAGGCAGACCATGGCCACCCCATAGGAAAGGGTACGCCATGGCTGCCAGCCTCCCAGATACGTCAGCGTATGCACGACCCGGGCGCCCGTGAAAACGCAAAAGGCCCCAGCGCTCGCCTGGAAGGGTGTCTGCAAGGCCACGGCCAGGGCACCGAGAACGAAAAACAGAGGAATGTTCTCCAGGTCGTTTGCCCAGGCCCTGGCTGCGCGCCGAACCTGGGGCAAGTCCTGCTCACGCACGGCTCTTCCGACGAAAGCGGCATCCTCGGCATTGGCGAACGCCAGATGCCTGAGTCGGAAGTAGCCCTGATAACAGGAGATGGCCAGCATCTTGAGGAAAAGCACCAGCACGCACAGGCTGTAAAAATGCAGAAGGTCGCTCATGAGCGTCCCTCCACGGGGCGCCTGCGAGCGAAACCCTCGACCACGATGTATGCAAGCGGACCGATGGAAACGAAGACGGCGGTCAGCCCCAGGTAAGGCAGGATCGCAATCAGCGAGCGGCCTCTGGCCCGGGCGTCCCGATATATCCAGAGCGCAGCCATCGACGCCAGCAGGTAGAGATCGATGACGACCTGCGCGGTGTCGGGACGCGATATCAGTTGCATGCCGAATGCCAGCAGCGATTGTTCGGCGATGGCCATGCTCCAGGCGGTATACAGAGAGAACGCCAGCAAGACGACGAGTGCGAGGTAAGGTCTTTTCATGCACGACTCCTGATCGATGACCCGAGCAAATTAGTGGTAGGGTCACCATCCACTCAATGACCTGTCAGGTCATGGACGCCCACTCACCCGCACTGCCAGAATCCGCGCATGAATGCACGTCTGCCATCCCGAACCATCCCTACCGCCCCGGCCGGACTGCAACTGCGTCAATTGCGGCGCCAGGCCAGCCTGAGCCAGCTCGACCTGGCGTTGATCACCGGTATATCCCAGCGCCATCTGAGCTGTATCGAAACCGGTCGTGCCAGGCCGAGCCCGGCGACACTGCATGCGCTGCTGATGGCACTCGAGGCGCCCCTGGATCAGTGCAACAGCCTGTTTCTGGCCGCTGGTTACGCGCCGCGCTATGGAGCGTCGCCGCTCGACTCGCAGTCGCTTGCAGCCATCCGAGCCGCCATTGGCCATGTATTGCAGGCCAACAACCCGGCCCCGGCGATCGTCCTGGGCAGCCAGTGGCAGGTGCTGGCTGCCAATGCCAGCACCGCCGCGCTGTTCGCACTGCTGGGCCTGCCAACGGATACCGCCGAAGAGCTCAATCTGCTGGTCACGCTACTGCAACCGGGCGGCCTGGGTGACCACCTGCTCAATGCCGAAGAGATCCGTACCGTCGCCTGGCAACGCGCCTCCCGTGAAGCACTGGAAAACCCGGAGCTGGCCACGCTGCTGGCGGGCTTGCCGGTACCGGACGGGCCCGCCTCGCTGACCCACGACGTCCCGCCACTGGTGATGACGCGCATCGGCTCGCCTGAAGGGGAACTGAGTTTTCTCTCCACCTTCACCACCTTCGGCATGCCGCTGGACATCACCGTAGCCTCGCTGCGCATCGAGCACCTGATCCCCGCAGACCCGCACACCTGGGCGGTCATGACCCAGGCCTACCAGCACTCACAGGCGACCCTGGCATGAACAGGCAAATCGACGACGCCCTCGCACTGGTGCGACGCCATCTGGCAGACGACCTGCTGGCCGTGCACCTCTATGGCTCCGCCGTTGCAGGCGGTCTCAAACCTGGCAGCGATATCGATCTGCTGGTCACGGTCAGCAGCCCCCTGAGCGACACCACTCGCCACGCCCTGATGCTCGACCTGCTGACCCTCTCCGCCTGGCCGGCAACCGAGCGCCTGCGCCCACTGGAGGTGACGGTGCTGACCCTCAATGCCGTGCGCCCCTGGCGCTATCCGCCCGTGCGCGAAGCGCAATTCGGCGAATGGCTACGTGCTGATCTGCAAGCAGGTCGCATCGAACCGGCGATGGCCGATCATGACCTGGCGATCCTCATTACCAAGGCCCGCCGGCATGGCGTCTGCCTGTTCGGCCTGCCGGCTGCCGAGCTGTTCGACCCGGTTCCCGAGGCAGACGTGATCCGCGCCCTGCATGACACCGTGGCGCAGTGGAACGAGGCGGATGACTGGCTGGGTGACGAATGCACGGTGGTACTGGCCCTGGCACGTATCTGGCTGACCCTGAGCACGGGTGAGATCGTCGCCAAGGATGTGGCGGCCGACTGGCTGCTGCCGCGACTACCGGCCGAGCATCGTTCGCTGCTGCAGACCGCGCGGGACATCTATCTGGGGCAGGCAGCGGATGATCTGGCGCTACGCCCGCAGGCACTGGCAGGTTTCATCCGGCATGCGCGGCAACAGATCGAGCGACTGCGCACGCCCTCACCCTCTCGATAACCCGTCACCCTCTCCAGCACTCAGGAACATGCCGATGACACCGGATCATATCGCCGCCTTCTGCCTGGCCCTGCCCGGTGCCCGAGAAGACCTCAAATGGGGCAGCAACCGGGTATTCTCCGTGGCCGGCAACAAGATGTTCGCGATTCTCGATTTTCTCGGTGAGGATCTGGCCTTCAAGGTCGATAGCGACCTGTTCCTCGGCCATGTCGACCGTCCCGGCATCCGCCCTGCTCCCTACCTGGCCCGGGCCCACTGGATCAGCATGAGTGCCCGGCACCTGCCACTCGGGGACGGCGAGCTGCGCCAGTTGCTGACGCGCTCGCATCAATTGGTGGTGCGTCGGCTGCCGAAGCGCCTTCAACCTGGACTGTTACTGGACGAATAACGGGATGTGCCGGACGACATAGGCACCGTCGAACGCCAGCAGATCGATCCAGAACAGCTGATGCAGGCCGACGATCAGCCAGAACACCGTCTGGTAGGATGCCTTGCGCGTCTTGTGGCGGAATATCTGCTGAGCGATCAGCGCCCCTGGCCAGCCACCCGCCAGCTCGACCAGATGCAGCGTGTTTTCCGCGATCCGCCGACCACCGCTCTGCGCGCTGCGCTTGTCCAGCCAGTACTGCATGAAGCTCGCCAGGCTGGCCAGCATGTACAGCGGCAACACCCAGATCACGCCGGCGAGCAACACCTTCAGCGCCCCCAGCAGCGGCAGCAGGCACAAGGCGCTCAGCAGCAGGATCTTGGCGCCGAAATTGCGAATCGGGCCGGACTGTTCGGCGCCGCGCGCGGGCGCCTTCGTCGTTCTGGTCGGAGTCTTGCGCGCCTCGGGAGGCGACGCGGGTCTGGGCTTGCGCCGGATGGCCGGGCGATCCAGGCTCATCTCGCCAGCCAGGCGCAGGTGTTCGGCACGCAAGCGCCCCTTTTCGTCGCGTCCCTGCACATACAGTACCTCATCGCCTGGCACCGGACGCCGCTCGCCGCGCATGGCGGAAATATGCGCGAAGACGTCAGCGCCGCCGGAGTCAGGGGTGATGAAGCCAAAGCCTTTGTCGTCGTTCCAGCTTTTCAGGCGTCCCTTGCGTTCGTTGCCGATCACGGTTGAGCGGTGCTCCAGTCGATCAGATGCAACTGCCAGGTGGCGAGAATAAACAGACCGAAGGCGATGCGATACCAGGCGAACACCCCATAGCTGTGATTGGCGATGAACCTGAGCAACGCGCGCACCGTGAACATCGCCACGATGAAGGTGGTAACGAAACCGATGAGAAAGGTCGGCAGATCGCTCCACTGCAGGATGTCGCGGTGCTTGAACAGGGAGTAGGCCGTGGCGGCGACCATGGTCGGCATGGCCAGGAAGAAGGAAAATTCGGTAGCGGCCTTGCGCGACAGCCCGAACACCAGCCCACCGATGATGGTCGCGCCGGAGCGTGACGTGCCGGGGATCATGGCCACGCATTGAGCAAGACCGACCTTCAGCGCCAGACTCCAGGTCATGTCATCTACCGATTCGGCCTTGATGACATGCTCGCGCTTTTCCGCCCAGATCATGATGACACCGCCCACGATCAACGCCGAAGCCACGGTAATGGGATTGAACAGCCAGTGTTCGATCAGATCGGCCAGCAGCGGACCGATGATCAGTGCGGGAATGAAAGCGATCAGCAGGTTTCCCGTGAAGCGCTGGGCCTTGCGTTCACTCGGCAAACCGAGCACCACGCTGAATATCTTTTCACGAAACTCCCACATCACCGCCAGAATCGCGCCCAGCTGGATGATGATCTTGAACGCGGTAGCGGTTTGCCCATTGAAATCCAGCAGGTCTCCCGCCACGATCAGATGCCCTGTACTGGAAATCGGCAGGAACTCGGTCAAGCCCTCCACTATGCCCAGGATCAAGGCCTGAAAGGCCGCCCAGATATCCATTGACTCCCCCAAACAAAAACGCGGCCATTGCCGCAAGAAAAAGAAAGTGAAGCATTGCCCGGCCCTGGGACATAGTCGCACTCCAGAGGTTCCTTGCGACGATCTGGCTCGGCGACCATTCAGGTTGTCTGCCGAGCTGCCGAAATGCTATCAGACAACTAGAGTAAAGGATGCCTCGTCGTATTCGCTCATACGCTGAAAACCGCGTGGTAGCTGCTCCCAACAAAAACAAGAATCAGGAACTCGCCCATGAACAGCTTACGTAGTATCCCCATCAGTCGCCGCCTCTGGCTGATTCTGGCGCTGGCTCTCCTGACGCTGATCCTGCAAGGCACCTTCATGCTTCGCCAGATCAATCTCGACCTGTATGCCGGCAAGGCAGAGAAGACCGAGCACGTGGTGCAGAGCACAGCAGGCATACTCAAGTATTTTCACGGACTGGAAAGCGCAGGCAGCCTGAGTCGAGAACAAGCGCAGCAGCAGGCCATGGAGGTGATTCGCGGCTTGCGCTATGACGGCCAGGAGTATTTCTGGATCAACGACCAGACGCCGGTCATGCTCATGCATCCGATCAATGCCAAGCTCGAAGGCCAGAATCTCTCGGGCTTCAAGGATCCGGACGGCAAGGAACTGTTCAACGAAATGGTGGCTGTCACGCGCAGCAAGGGCGCGGGTCAGGTCGACTACCGCTGGCCCAAGCCTGGGGCCAGTGATCCCGTGCCGAAAATCTCCTACGTCGAACTGTTCCAGCCATGGGGCTGGATAATCGGTTCCGGCGTCTATGTCGATGACGTACAGGCCGAGTTCAAGACCCAGGCGCTGAGCGCCATGAGCATCGGTTTGCTCATCGCCGTGTTCTTGACTGCTCTGGTGGTGCTGATTACCCGCAGCATTGCGCAACCGCTGGAGGCTGTAGTCGACGCCATGGCCAATATCGCCAGCGGCGAAGGCGACCTCACCCGCAATCTCGACAGCCATGGCCGTGATGAGTTGACGGCTCTGGCCGATCACTTCAACGCCTTCACCGACAAGCTGCGTCAGGTCATCCGGCAGATGCTCGCCTCGGCGGGCTCGCTGGATCAGGCGGCACGCACGCTCGGTGACATATCCAGCGAAGCCCAGCGCCACAGCCAGCAGCAGGCGCAACAGATGGAGCTGGTAGCCACTGCCGTGAATCAGGTGACTTACGGCGTGCAGGACGTGGCCAAGAATGCCGAGCACGCATCCAGCGAGATGCACACCGCCGAAGAGCAGGCCAGCCAGGGTCAGCAGAACATCGAAGCCAGCCTGCGCCAGATCGACCAACTGTCGGGCACCATCGACAAGGCCGTGGAAGTGATCCAGTCACTGGCCAGCGAAAGCACCCAGATCGGCAGCGTGCTGGAAGTGATCCGTTCGATTGCCGAGCAGACCAACCTGCTCGCCCTCAATGCCGCCATCGAAGCTGCCCGTGCAGGCGAACAGGGCCGCGGCTTCGCCGTCGTCGCCGATGAAGTGCGCCTGCTGGCCCAGCGCACTCAACAGTCGACCGCCGAAATCCAGGGCATGATCGAACGCCTGCAGGGTAACTCCGAGGCGGCGGTCAAGGTCATCCATGACAGCAGCCGCGCCTCGCAGCTCACCGTGGAACAGGCCAGTCAGGCTGGCGAAAGCCTGGCACAGATAGCGCAGTCACTACGCAACCTGACCGGGCTGAATGCCTCGATCGCCAGCGCCACCCTGCAGCAATCGCACGTGGTGGAGGACATCAATCAGAACGTGACCCAGACCGCAGCCCTGGCCCACAACACCGCCGAGGCCGCTGAACAGTCGAACGCCGCCAGTCAGCACCTGAAACAACTGGCCGATCAGCTGAGCAGTCTGCTGGGGCAGTTCCGCGTGTGAGATCAGCATGAGCAGCATGGAGCATCAGGAGGTCGACTTCAGCCGCCCACAGAATCAGGATCTGATCTGGGATCTGGAGAACATGGCCCGCCGCGAGCTGGCCGAACGGTTCATCAGGCTGTTCGAGAACCGCCTGTGCGTCTATTCCGAGTCGGTGCGTCAGCTGTACACCAACTACAGCCTGCATTTTCCCAGCGATCTCGGCCGCAAGATGGTGGTGCTACCCAACCCCTATGCGTTCCATGACACCCTGACCGGCATCGACTCTCTGGCCATCCGCAAGACCGGCCTGTGCGTATTGCCTGGCAAGGTTCTTGGCAAGCCCGGGCTGCTGCTCAGCACGCAGATCAAGGATCACGGCCCGGCGCCCAAGACCATGGCGTTCAAACCCGCATTGGCGCAGATCATCAGCAATCAGCAGAAGGTCGGCGACGTCTTCCTACCAGTGCTGATGAAGGGTGACCTGCGCGAGTTCGACCAGCAGATGCCCTACATTCACCTGCACCGCCTGCAACTGGCACGTCTGGAAAGGCTCTCCAGCTTCGAGCGCGATGACATTCAGCAGACCATCACCCGCAAACTTCTGGCGCTCTACCGCGAGGCTGACAGCCTGGTGTGCTGAATGCCGGACAGATCAGTACAATCGCCCTCCTTTCTTTTCACGAGGGCGCCAGATGTCCTGGCTGGAACTGATCGCTGCCGGGCTCGGCATAGTCGCCGTGTGGCTGACCGTACGCCAGAACGCCTGGTGCTGGCCTGTCGGCCTGGTGATGGTGCTGCTCTATGCCTGGTTGTTCCACGACTGGCGGCTGTACTCCAACCTGTTGCTGCAACTGCTGTTCGCCGTGCTGCAACTCTATGGCTGGTGGCAATGGACACGCGGAGGCGAGCAGCACGACGGACGCAAGGTCAGCGTGCTTGCCCTGCCCGGCCTGATCACAGGACTGCTGGGCGGCAGCCTGGGGGCGCTGCTGCTGGGCTACCTGATGGCCAACCATACCGACGCCAGCTCACCCTGGCTGGATGCGGCCCTTACTGCCTTCAGTCTGGTGGCGCAGGTGTGGATGGCGCAGAAACGCCTGCAATGCTGGGCACTCTGGGTCGCGGTAGACCTGTGCTACGTCGCGTTTTTCCTCCACAGTGGCCTGTATCTGACGGCGGGCCTGTATGGCGTCTTCACGTTGCTGGCCGTCAGTGGCTGGTTGAACTGGCGGAGGGACTCGGCCCTGGAGAGCCCCGCATGAAAGTGCTGGTGCTGACCGGCCCGGAATCCAGCGGCAAGAGCTGGCTGGCCGCCGAGATCCAGGCACGCTTCGGCGGCATCGTCGTGGGTGAATACGTGCGCCACTTCATCGAAAATGAACAGCGCGACACCTGTTACGCGGACATCCCCGCCATCGCTCGCGGGCAACTGGCCTGGGAGGATGCAGCGCGTGCCCAGCGCCCTGCCCTGCTCATTCTCGACACCCACCTGCTGAGCAATATCCTCTGGAGCCGCTGTCTGTTCAACGACTGTCCGCCATGGCTGGAAGAGGAACTGCTCGCTCGCCGGTACGACCTGCATCTGCTGCTCGATCCACGCGATGTTTCCTGGGTTGCAGATGGCCAACGCTGCCAGCCGCTGTTGGCAGAGCGCCTGGCCTTCCATCGTGCCTGCCAGCAGTGGCTGACGGATCATGAGCAACCCGTGCACGCGCTTGCGGGAAACTGGACGCAACGCCGCCTGGCTGCCTTGAACCAGGTTCAGACGCTGCTCAACGCAGACGATGCTTGTGCAGCAGGCGATAGAAGGTAGGGCGAGAAATCCCCAACCTGCGCGCCGCCTGACTCATGTTGTTGGTGTAGCGCGCCAGCACGTCGTTCAGCGCCTGCCGTTCCGCACGCAGAATGTAATCCTCCAGCGTGACCGCGGCGCTGTCCCGTCCCTGTTCGACCTCCAGGCCAAGATCCCGGGCGCGGATCTGCCGCCCCTGGGTCAGCGCCATCGCTCTGATCACCCGATTGCACAGCTCACGCACATTGCCGGGCCAGGCGTGCGCAGTCATTGCCTCGATGGCATCTTCGCTGAAGCAGCGCTGGCGCCGACCGAACGCCGCGCCATGCAATCTGGCGAAATGCTCGGCCAGCAACAGCATGTCTCCATGCTGCTCACGCAGCCTGATGGTGTGCAACTGCTGACCGGCCAGCAGGCGATAGAGATCATCGCGCAAATGCCCCTGCAGCAGTGCCTGCTCCAGCTCGCCACGACTGATGACCACCAGCGCCAGATCCGGATGGGATTGCAGATAGCGCAACAGCCGCTGCTGGCCTTGCATGGATAACCCTGCCACGCCATCCAGAATCACCGTCGTTGTCTTTGCAGCAGCCAATGGCCCCTTCTCGCCAAACAGTCCATCTTCATCCCGGGCGCAGTCGAAGCGAATGAGAGCCTGGGGGGCGCGTGCTGAATGCTCATGGAGCAAGCGTGCCAACAAGGTCTTGCCACTGCCTGCTTCCCCCGTGATCAGCAGTGGTATCTGCCCGGAGCTCAGCCGATGCACCTGCTGGCGAAGGCTGCGTGCCTGGCTGCTGTTACCCAGCCATTGCCGCACCTTGGTCTCGGCCTGCTGCTTGCGCAGCCGCGCGAACACCTGCGACTGCTGCAGAGTATCGAGCAGGCTCACAGCATCGAGAGGCAACGGGTGTGCAGCGAAGAAGCGCCCGCCAAGCAGCTCGTTCATCATCCTTTGCGGCTGCGCATCGAGCAGGGCGACCCAGCAGGCCGGGCTCTGCTCGATCTGCCTCAGCAGCGCAGGGTCTGGCTGATCCTCCAGGTGAATCAGCACCACATCGCCAGCCTGAGCGGCGAGCTTTTCCAGACTACTGCGGTGCAGCGTCCATCCGGCGGCTCGTAGGAGAGAAAAAAGAGAGTCGCAGTCGGTAGCGGGCTCGACCACGAATAATTGTCGGGATGCGACGGAAACAGCCTCCAACATACTCCATCCTTGGCGCCATTATTTTGTATTCTCAATAAAAACAATGATTTGGCGCTCATTAGTGTAACGCTAGCAAGAAGTTTGACGTCGCTTGGATCATTTCTCTATATCAGTTGTTCCTGCTGGTTATTGCAAAGATGCCATCGCCACAACGATGGCATCTTGCCAACCGCCTAAGGTATTGGCATAACAGCTCCTTTAATAAGAACGCTACAAGGAAGTCATCAATGCGTCGCCTATTTCTTCGAACCCTGAAGCTCGTCCTGATGCTGGTGCTCATCGGCCTGGCGGTGGTGCTGTACTACATCGCCAACCCCAATCTGCCGAGCTTCGAGCAGCCCGATGAATTGCATTATCTGGGGCAATGGAACGATGAACAGCGCCAGACCTACTACTACACGCCGCAGGGCACCACGGTTAAGGGCCTGCGCTATGACTGGTTCGTCGCACTGGAGATGCCCTTCGGCACCGAGAAGTTCGCCCGCCTCGACTACCTCGCCCGCTTCGGTTTTCTCACCGATCCCAAGCAGCAGCCAACCCCGCTCAACCCAGGCAACCTGCCCGTAGGCTTCGCGCGTCATCAGGACAGCGAAAGCGGCGAGCACTTTCTCGATATCAGCTGTGCCGCCTGCCACACCGGCGAACTGCGCTACAAGGGGCAGGCTGTGCGTATCGATGGTGGCGCCGCCCTGCACTCTCTGGCGTCCACCGTCCCGACCCTGCGCGGTGGCGGCTTTGGCCAGGCTCTGGGCATGAGCATGGCCTTCACTTATTACAACCCGCTGAAATTCCGCCGGTTTGCCCAGCAGGTGCTGGGTGATCAATATCCGCAGGGCAAGGAGCGCCTTCGCGAGGATTTCAAGCAGGTACTCGACCGCCTGCTGGCAACGGCCATGAACGACTGGCACCGAGGCCTGTATCCCACCGAAGAAGGCTTTGGCCGTACCGATGCCTTTGGCCGTATCGCCAATACCGTATTCGGCGATGCCCTCGACGAGGCCAACTACCGTATCGCCGATGCCCCCGTGAGCTATCCGCACCTGTGGGACATCTGGAAGTTCGACTGGGTGCAGTGGAACGGTTCGGCCATGCAGCCGATGGCACGCAACATCGGTGAAGCGCTGGGCGTAGGGGCCAGCCTGCATCTGTTCAATGAACACGGCCAGGCCGTTGCCGAGCCTGATCGCTATGCCTCCAGCGTGCGTCTGCACGACCTCTACACCCTGGAAGAAACGCTGAAGACGTTGCAACCGCCGAAGTGGCCGCAGGAAATCTTCGGCAAGGTGGACATGCCACTGGCCAGCCGTGGCAAGGCGCTCTATACCGAGAACTGCGCCTATTGCCATGCGCCCAATCCTCAGCCGCGCGACAAGCGCGTAGCGCCCTCACGCGATCCGGAGTGGAAAATGCGCATCGTGCCGACGTCCATCGTCGGCACCGATCCCACCACCGCCGACAACATCGCCGATCATCGTTTCGACATCAGCCGTCTGGGCTGGACCAAGGCCGAACTCAGCAAGCTGGACGTCAAACTCTATGGTGCAAGCCTGGATGACGTCGACTTCAAGAGCATTTCCAGCGCCAAGGGCCTGGCCTACATCACGGCCTATGTGGAAAACCGCGCCTACCAGGATGCCGGTATCGGCCCGCGTCAACGCTGGGAGATGGACGGTTATGGCCTGTCCATCGGCGTGCAGGAACTACGTGGCTACAAGGCACGCCCGTTGGACGGCATCTGGTCGACTCCGCCTTTCCTGCACAATGGCTCGGTACCCAACCTGTTCGAACTGCTCTCCCCTGTCTACGAACGGCAGGCGCAGTTCTGGGTCGGTAACTTCGAGTTCGATCCGGTTCGTGTCGGTTATCGCACCGAAACCTTCCCCGGCGGATTCCTGTTCGACACCCGCATCACCGGCAATGGCAATGGCGGCCACGAGTTCCGCGATGGCTGCCGCCAGGAGGGCGTGATCGGTCGAGCGCTGTCGCCAGATGAGCGCCTGGCGCTGATCGAATACCTCAAGGTACTGGGCAATCACGAGCTGGAAACTCAGCTCAGCGAAATCCCCGTCAAACCCTGGACACCCGGCCCGAGCTGCGAAGGCTGACACTACCAGCACGTTCTAGAACAAGGATTCCAATAATGTTGAAACGTTTCTGGCTTTGGCTCGGTCGCCTGCTCGGCAAACTCCTGCTCACTCTGGCTGTGGTCGGCCTGCTTGGCTGGGGGCTCGGCGAGGCCTACTACGCATGGAAATTCTCCGGCCCGGTTTCCAGCCAAGAGCAGATTCCAGCGGATGAAGCAGCGCTGACGCGCGTGATCATCGAAGATGCCGTGCGCATCGTCGAACAGCACCGCGACAACACCCGCGTACTGCGTGATGCCCATGCCAAGGCCCACGGTTGCGTGAAAGCCGAGGTTCATGTGCTGAGCGACCTGGAAGAATCGCTGCGCCAGGGCGTATTCAGCGAGCCCGGCCATACCTGGCAAGCCTGGATGCGCCTTTCCAACGGCAACGCCTATCCGCAGTTCGACCGCGCCCGCGACGCCCGTGGCATGGCCATCAAGCTACTCGACGTTCCCGGCGAGAAATTGATGAAGAGTCCCGCTCATGCCGCCGAGCAGGATTTCGTGATGTTCAACCATCCGGCGTTCTTCGTCAGCGACGTGGCCGAATACCGCACCAACTTCGCGGCCCAGGCCGACGGCAAGAAGGTACAGGCCTTCTTCCCCAGCCTGGATCCTCGCACCTGGGAGATACGCCACCTGATCATCGCCCTGAAGACCCTGGCACCGGCACCGGAAAGCCCGGTGGCGACCACCTACAACTCCATCGCTCCGTTCAAGCTCGGCCCACTGAATATCAAGTATCGCGTCGTGCCGGCCCCGCAGAACTGCCCGCCGTACGAACTGCCAGAGCAGAACACCGGTCTGCCCAACTTCCTGCGCAATGCGCTTTACCAGCAGTTGTCACTGGATCGCGCACCGGCATGCTTCGAACTGCAAGTGCAAAAACAGAATGCGCAGTACTACATGCCCATCGAAGACACCAGCGTCGAATGGAGCGAAAAGATTTCCCCGTTCGAGACTGTCGCGCGTATTACCGTGCCGGCTCAAGACTTCGATAGCCGCGAACAAAACCTGTTCTGCGACAATATGTCCTTCAACCCCTGGCATGCACTCCCCGAACATCGGCCAATCGGTGGCATCAACCGCTTGCGCAAGTCGGTGTACGAAGCGGTCAGCGCCTATCGGCATCAACGCAATGCCGCTCCAGATGAGGCATCCCCCGTCAGTGCTGGCGTGCAGGTGCAGGAAGAAGAAACGGCAGTGGAACTTCCAGAGTAAAAAACTGTAATCGGCGAGACGCCGAAACACTCTTTCTGGACACTTTCCGAGTGAATTGAAACTTTTTTCGGTGGTGTGTGACTTATGGGTCGACTGCGCTCATCAACAGTACTGAAACGGCCAGTCAATAACGATGGCCCTATTAATACTGGGATGAACTCGGAGAGACCGACCCCATGAGCACACCACTGCGTTTCAACGAAGCCCTGCTGATTGCCGACCGCGCATTCCGCCCCTTCCAATGCGTCGCCTGGTCGCCGCAGGACGGCACTGGCGTCATCAGCATCAGCGTCATCGATCGCACCAGTACCCGCCTGCTCGGCCGCACCCAACTGTCGACCGACACCTACACCGACTCGGCACAACTGGCCGACGCCCTTACCCGCTCGCGCGAAG
This sequence comes from Ectopseudomonas oleovorans, assembly GCA_045291465.1. Classification (GTDB taxonomy): domain Bacteria; phylum Pseudomonadota; class Gammaproteobacteria; order Pseudomonadales; family Pseudomonadaceae; genus Aquipseudomonas; species Aquipseudomonas oleovorans_B. Next base: position 3,368,345 of record CP152345.1, read on the forward strand.
AGCTGCGTAGCCAGGGCTTCGATCTGGCTCCCTGGAGCATGCCGGAGTAAGCCACCGTCCGGGGCGCTGCCAGGCGCCCCCAGATACACCTGCCTCTTGCCTGCATTGCCGGGCATCTTCAGACTCCAGCGATCCTACCTGCGGAGTCACGCCTCATGCTCGAGCTACGCCCCAACTGCGAAAACTGCGACTGCGATCTGCCCGCATCCAGTGTCGATGCGCTGATCTGCTCCTTCGAATGCACCTTCTGCCGACCTTGCGCCGAATCCGTCCTGGCGCTGCGCTGCCCCAACTGCGGCGGTGAACTGGTAAGACGCCCGATTCGCCCTGCCGAGAAGCTCGAACGCTTCCCCTCCTCCAGCGAGCGCGTTCACAAGGCCTGAAATGACGAAGGGGCGACCCTGGTCGCCCCTTCGTTCACGTGAGAGCGCTTGTCAGTAGTAAGCGTTTTCGCGGTTGCTGTGATCGGTCACGTCACGCACGCCCTTGAGTTCCGGAATGCGCTCGAGCAGGGTTTTCTCGATACCTTCCTTGAGGGTGTAGTCAGCCTGACCACAGCCCTGGCAACCGCCGCCGAACTGCAGCACGGCAATGCCCTCCTCGACCACATCGACCAGACTCACCTGACCGCCATGACTCGCCAGGCCCGGGTTGATCTCGGTCTGCAGGTAGTAGTTGATGCGCTCGTTGAGCGGGCTATCCTCGTTGACCATCGGCACCTTGGCGTTCGGTGCCTTGATGGTCAGCTGACCGCCCATGCGGTCGGTGGCGTAGTCAACGACTGCATCTTCCAGGAACGGCTCGCTGATGCCATCGATCCAGGCTGTGAAACTGGCCAGGCCGACAGCGGTGTCTTCAGGCTTCTGCTCACCCGGCTTGCAATAAGCGATGCAGGTTTCCGCATAGGGCGTACCGGGTTGAGTGATGAAGACTCGGATGCCGATACCCGGTGTGTCCTGCTTGCTCAGCAGCTCGGCCAGGTAATCTTCGGCAGCTTGGGTAATGGTGATGGCGCTCATGGCAACTCCTCGCGAACATGGGCGCAGTGTACGCCAGTGAGACGCACGGTTAAAGCCCAACCAATTTAGTAGGAATTGATCGCACCCCAGGGATGGTGCCGACAGATGCGCCGTGGCGCACCACAATGCGCCACGGCCAATCGGTCAGAGATTCTGGTAGCGATTCATGTCCAGCACGCCCGCTTCCTGCGGCTGGGTTTCACGAATATGCTCGGCCAGATCATGGAAATAACGCCAGAACTCCGGATGGCTGCGGCGTACGCCCCAGCGCTCGACGATACGCTCGAAGGACTCGGCATCGGCGACTCCCTCCATCTGCCTGACGAATGCATCGATCTCACTGGCTTTCACCGTGAAGAGGAAGTTCGGGTAGCTGCTCAGAACTTCCGGGTAGATGGTGAGAGTGTCCAGGCGTGGCTGATAGCGCAGCTCCTCGCCCAGCATGAAGGCCACGTTGCTGTGCGCACGGTTACGCAGCACGCTGTAGATCTCGCGCGAACCATCGCTCAACTCCACACGCAACATCGTCGCTTCCGGCAGTTGCTCGATCACCCGCAAGCCACCGGCCGGTCGGCTGGCCAGGCGCGCCAGCGTCTGTTCGACATGCTGCAGCTCCTGGGCAAATCATCGCGGTAGCATCGCGCCCCCGTGCAACGGTTGATAGGGTCAGGGCGGGCATTGAGACTGGCATAACGCTGCAGCAGCTGCTCGGCGAACTGCTTCCTGGGATCTCTGCCGGTCAGGCCGATGGCACTCGCAGAACGGTGATCGACCGAAGTGTAGTCCAGCAGCATCTTCAGCTTGCCGCTGTTCTGATACCAGTCATCCAGATAGCCCTCACGTGAGCGCGCCGGCAACAGGCGGAGGAAATTGACCTCGGCGCCGTTGCGGATCAGGTCGAAGTACAGGCGCGTCTGCGCCTGGTGCGAGACATTGCCGAACACATCGAAGTTGACCACCAACTGGTAGTAGGTTCGTTCGAGCAGCGGATAGTCCATCCACCAGAGGGTCTGCGGAATTTCACCGAGCAGGCCTTTGCGCACGGAGGCGCTGTCGTACTGGCGGAAGATCGACAGCAACGCGTTGTCGTTGCCACTCCATATATGCGACCAATCCGCCGCTGGCGCATCGGCGTAGGCATCCTTGCGCAGGTCTTCATATTCATTGCGCTTGTCGCGGTAGTTGCGCCACAACCCCAGCAGATCGCCAATGTCGTCGAACTGGCCAGGCATGGCCAGCAGGGGGTGGCCTCGCGCTGATAGTCGGCATCGGTGATGTAGAGGTCGTGTTCCGGCGCCTGGAAGAACGCCCAGAAGTTGTCGCGGATCACATCGGTGGCGATCTGGCCGCGGCACACCGGGCCACGGATGAAGGTACGCACGAAATATTCGGCGTTATCCAGCATGAACTGATAACGTGCCCGCGCCGGAATCGCGGCGAAGGTCTCGAAAGGATTGGCACGACGCTGCGCGCCATAACCAGGCACCGCATCGAGAGACCAGTCATCACCGAAGAACAGTTCCTCGATACGCGCCAGCTTGTCTTCGCTCAGCGGATAGGTGATGTGCGTCTTGTGCACGATCACACCCTGAACCGGCCACAGACGATAGTAGAACTCGGTACCGGGGTCATCGTTGGGACGGCGCGTGGCGATCGGATCGATGGGTTTGCCACTGGGCGTGCGCGAACGAACCATCTGGAAGAAGTGCCCCGGCTCGCCACCTTCGAAATGCAGATGCGCCAGGAACAGGTGCTCGTACAGCCAGCGAGACACCAGATTCTGCCGCGCACCAGGGGCATTCAGGAACTTCTCCCAGACTTCGACCTGACGCAGTTCGGCCGCGTTGGGTTCGAGCGCCCGCTCGGAGACGCGAGCGCCCTGCTCCAGCCATTGTTCCAGGGTGGCGTACTCGCCATCGCTCAGGCCCGCCACGGCGAACGGCATGCCACCGTGGGGATTCTTCTGCGCATAGGCCGCGAACTCACCCGGCAAAGGACAGCTGTTGCTGCGGGTAATGGCGATATCCAGATTGTCGGGCAGCTTGGCGTTGGGTTCGAGCGGCTGGCTGCGCCCCAGCTCCAGCATGCGTTTGATCAGTGCCGCCTGACCGTTCTCGCCATCGAGCACCGAATGAAATCCACGCTGGCGCCAGGCTTGCTCGCCTTGCGCATCCAGATAGAGCCGCGTGGTCGCTTGTGCCTGGGTGCGCGTGCCGTCATAGACCGGTTGCTTGCTGGCGCCGCGCAGAATGCCCTCCTCGCTGCCCAAGTTGAGCTGGCAGGGGGCGTCATAGCAGGTGTGGCAGGCCACGCATTTCTGCGTGAGGATCGGCTGCACCTCATCAACGTAGGAGATCGCATCGGCGCGAGCGCCCAGAGCGATCAGAAACGAGGCAAGGGCGAGCAACGAGCGAAGTGGCATGGCGGATTCCTTGTGCGGCACGATCGGCGATTCTACCGGTAACTGCGCTTCGGTACATCGCGGCCGGTCACGCCAGCCCTGAACGCCGCTCACGCAGTAACGGCCTGCGAGCAATCACCGGCCAACTGAAGCCCCGTGCGATGGAGGGTGCCTGTCTCTGGGCGGGCATGCCCGGCCATGAACATGAAGGAAATTCATGAGAAACCTGCAAGCGTCCAGGAGCCCTGCATCCTTGCTATGATTTGCGCCCTTTTTTTCAAGGCCAGACAGGTTGCCCATGTCCAGCACGCTCACCGATCGCAGCGCCCGGCTGCAAGCCCTCCAACAAGCCCTCAAGGAACGCATCCTGATCCTCGATGGCGGCATGGGCACCATGATCCAGAGCTACAAGCTGGACGAGGCCGACTACCGCGGTGCGCGCTTCGCCGACTGGCCAAGCGATGTGAAAGGCAACAACGACCTGCTGCTGCTCACCCAGCCGACGATCATCGCCGAAATCGAGAAGGCTTACCTGGATGCCGGCGCCGACATTCTGGAAACCAACACCTTCAACGCCACTCGCGTGTCGCAGGCCGACTACGACATGGAGGAGCTGGTCTACGAGTTGAACGTGGCCGGTGCACGCGTCGCGCGCCAAGTCGCGGATGCCAAGACCCTGGAAACACCGGATCGTCCGCGCTTCGTCGCCGGCGTGCTCGGCCCGACCAGCCGTACCTGCTCGATCTCCCCGGACGTCAATGACCCCGGCTATCGCAACGTCACCTTCGACGAACTGGTGGAGAACTACACCGAAGCCACGCGCGGCCTGATCGAGGGCGGTGCCGACCTGATCCTGATCGAGACCATCTTCGACACCCTCAACGCCAAGGCGGCGATCTTTGCCGTGCAGCAGGTGTTCGAAGAAGACGGCGTCGAACTGCCGATCATGATCTCCGGCACCATCACCGATGCCTCCGGCCGCACCCTGTCCGGGCAGACCACCGAGGCGTTCTGGAACTCGGTGCGCCATGCCAAGCCGATCTCGGTGGGCCTGAACTGCGCCCTCGGCGCCAAGGATCTGCGCCCCTACCTGGAAGAGCTGGCGAACAAGGCGGAAACCCACGTCTCCGCGCACCCCAACGCCGGCCTGCCCAACGCCTTCGGCGAGTACGACGAAACACCGGCGGAAATGGCGGCCGTGGTCGAGGAGTTCGCCGCGTCGGGCTTCCTCAACATCATCGGCGGCTGCTGCGGCACCACACCGCCGCACATCCAGGCCATCGCCGAGGCCGTGGCCAAGTACAAGCCCCGCGTGATTCCGGACATTCCCAAGGCCTGCCGCCTGTCGGGCCTGGAGCCTTTCACCATCGACCGCAACAGTCTCTTCGTCAACGTCGGCGAGCGCACCAACATCACCGGTTCGGCCAAATTCGCCCGGCTGATTCGCGAGGAGAACTACACCGAAGCGCTGGAAGTCGCCCTGCAGCAGGTGGAAGCCGGCGCCCAGGTGATCGACATCAACATGGACGAGGGCATGCTCGACTCCAAGGCGGCGATGGTGCGCTTCCTCAACCTGATCGCGGGCGAGCCGGACATCTCTCGCGTGCCGATCATGATCGACTCATCCAAGTGGGACGTGATCGAAGCCGGCCTGAAGTGCATCCAGGGCAAGGGCATCGTCAACTCGATTTCCATGAAGGAAGGCGTCGAGCAGTTCAAGCACCACGCCAAGCTGTGCAAGCGCTATGGCGCCGCCGTCGTGGTCATGGCCTTCGACGAGGTCGGCCAGGCCGATACCGCCGCACGCAAGAAGGAAATCTGCCAGCGCAGCTACGACATCCTGGTCAATGAAGTGGGCTTCCCGCCGGAAGACATCATCTTCGACCCGAACATCTTCGCCGTGGCCACCGGGATCGAGGAACACAACAACTACGCGGTGGACTTCATCGAGGCCTGCGCCTACATCCGTGACGAACTGCCCCATGCACTCAGCTCCGGTGGCGTATCCAACGTGTCGTTCTCGTTCCGTGGCAACAACCCGGTGCGCGAGGCGATCCACTCGGTGTTCCTCTACTACGCCATCCAGAACGGCCTGACCATGGGCATCGTCAACGCCGGTCAGCTGGAAATCTACGACGAGATTCCCAGGGAGCTGCGCGACAAGGTCGAAGACGTGGTGCTCAACCGCACGCCGGGCGGCACCGATGCGCTGCTGGCCATCGCCGACAACTATCGCGGCGGCGGCGCGACCAAGGAAGTCGAAAACGAAGAATGGCGCTCGCTGCCGGTCGACAAGCGCCTGGAACACGCGCTGGTCAAGGGCATCACCGCCTTCATCGTCGAAGACACCGAAGAATGCCGCCAGCAATGTGCACGCCCCATCGAGGTCATCGAGGGCCCGCTGATGAGTGGCATGAACGTGGTCGGCGACCTGTTCGGCTCGGGCAAGATGTTCCTGCCCCAGGTGGTCAAGTCCGCCCGAGTGATGAAGCAGGCGGTGGCACACCTGATTCCCTTCATCGAAGCGGAAAAAGGCGACAAGCCGGAAGCCAAGGGCAAGATTCTCATGGCCACGGTCAAGGGCGACGTGCACGACATCGGCAAGAACATCGTCGGCGTGGTGCTCGGCTGTAACGGCTACGACATCGTCGACCTCGGCGTGATGGTGCCGGCGGAGAAAATCCTGCAGACCGCTATCGCCGAGAAGTGCGACATCATCGGCCTTTCCGGGCTGATCACCCCGTCGCTGGACGAGATGGTGCATGTGGCCAAGGAGATGCAGCGCCAGGGCTTCAACCTGCCGCTGATGATTGGTGGCGCCACCACGTCCAAGGCGCATACCGCGGTGAAGATCGACCCGCAGTACAGCAACGACGCCGTGGTATACGTCACCGACGCCTCGCGCGCCGTGGGTGTGGCGACCCAGTTGCTGTCCAGGGAGCTGAAAGCCGACTTCGTGCAGAAGACCCGCGACGAATACGTGGTGGTGCGTGAGCGCACCTCGGCCCGCGCCTCGCGCACCGAACGCCTGGGCTATGCCGACGCCATCGCCAACAAGCCTGCCTTCGACTGGAACGGTTACGCCGCACCGAAGCCGAGCTTCACCGGTGCTCGCGTACTGGACGATATCGACCTGGCGACACTGGCCGAGTACATCGACTGGACGCCTTTCTTCATCTCCTGGGATCTGGCCGGCAAGTACCCGCGCATCCTCACCGACGAAGTCGTCGGCGAGGCGGCCACCAGCCTGTTCAACGATGCCCAGGCGATGCTGAAGAAGTTGATCGATGAAAAATTGATCAAGGCCCGCGCCGTGTTCGGCTTCTGGCCGGCCAACCAGGTCGCGCATGACGACATCGAAGTCTACGGCGACGACGGCAAACCCCTTGCCACTCTGCACCACCTGCGCCAGCAGACCATCAAGCCCGACGGCAAGGCCAATCTGTCACTCGCCGATTTCGTCGCACCGAAGGAGAGCGGCGTGACCGACTATGTCGGCGGTTTCATCACCACCGCTGGCATCGGCGCCGAGGAAGTGGCCAAGGCCTACGAGGCCAAGGGTGACGACTACAACTCGATCATGGTCAAGGCCCTGGCCGACCGCCTGGCCGAGGCCTGCGCCGAATGGCTGCACGAACGCGTGCGCAAGGAGTACTGGGGTTACGCCGCAGACGAACAGCTGGACAACGAAGCGCTGATCCGCGAGCAGTACAAGGGCATCCGCCCGGCACCCGGCTATCCGGCCTGCCCGGATCACACCGAGAAAGCCACGCTATTCAGGCTGCTCGACCCCGAGGCCGACTACAACAAGGCCGGCCGTAGCGGCGTGTTCCTCACCGAGCACTACGCCATGTTCCCGGCGGCAGCGGTCTCCGGCTGGTACTTCGCCCACCCCGAGGCGCAGTACTTCGCCGTCGGCAAGGTCGACAAGGATCAGATCGAGCAGTACAGCAAGCGCAAGGGGCAGGACATCGCCGTCAGCGAACGCTGGCTGATGCCCAACCTGGGCTACGACGACTGATAACGGCTTTCACCCTGTTTCTTTCAACGCAAGGACGCACCATGCACCTCAGGCTATCGTCGCTGCTTCTGTTCGCCCTGCTGACTGGCTGCGGCACCGTGCCCTTCGACCCGCCGGTTTTCGAGCTGGCGCCCTCGAAGATCGCCGACTTCCCCGTCAGCGGTGCAGTGAGCATCGAGAACGCCCAACCCTCGAAGGAACCGACGATACTCCACTCGCAAGGCGGTACCCGTCTGCAGTCGAACTATTACCAGGTCACGCAGACCCTCGTCACCCAGGCCCGCTTCGAGCTGGCCCGTCACGGCCGACTGGCCGCCGGCAAGGACAAGCGCATCGAGCTGAAGGTCAGCCACCTCGAAAGCCGCTACATCTTCTTCTACTGGAAAGGCAGCATGACCTTCACCGTCAGCCTCGGTGACGGCCAGCGTTTCGAGATGAGCGTCAATCACGCCACTGGAGCCAGCCCGCAACAGGATCTCAGCGGCACCATCGCCGATGGCGTCGTCGCGCTCTTCAAGGATCAGCGGGTGCTCGACTACCTCGCTCGCTGATCCCTGCCCCGGCAAGGGGCACGTCTGCAGGATGGACAGAACGCGTACAGCGGCGATCAGGTGGTGAGCCGCGCCGATCGTCGAAACAACTCGAACTCCACGGCGCGCACGGCGCTCCAACACGTATCGAGCCAGTCCGGCTCGTTCGACGGAGCGACGACATGTACAAGCACAGCCTTGCAGTACTGGCCGTAGCGGCCACGATCAGCGGTTGCTCGACCTTCGAGAACCCGACCGATTACGTGACCTTTCGCAACGAACCACTGGTCAGGCAGGTCGAGAACGGCATGACCATGGATCAGGTGCGAACCATCGGCGGCCCGCCTTCTTCGGAAGTTCCCAACGCTGTCACCGGCGGCACATGCAACAACTACGTGCTGAATGTCGATGGCGTGGAACAACCTTATTACGTGGACTTCGACAGCAATGGTCGGGTCGACGGCAAGGGTTTCATGAGCTGCGCACAGCATCAGGACAACCAGCGCCGACTCTGAATGATCACGGCCCCGCTGAATGCAGCGGGGCCGTCGATGCTCAGAAGATCAATTTCAGCAACCCGATCACCACGATCAGGCCGATGATGAAAATGATGCCGACAGTGCCGCCAATGAACTTCAGCATGCTGACTCTCCTTCTTGCGGGTTCATCAGCTGTGACCCTGCCTGGTGTGAGCGGGTTTAGTGTTTTTCTTCGGTGAAAGCCCCGAAGTGCCCTGCTCCGGGCCTCAGGCGCCCGGTCGACGGACGATCTTGATGCTGTATTCCATCTGCGGCTTGCGCGTCATGCTCACCGCACGCCGGGTCACGGTGTCCAGGGTGATATTCCAGAAGCCGCTGGACGGCACGCGGATTTTCGCCGGAAACCTGATGAAGGCGCCGCCGTGGTAGCTGTGGCGGCCACGATTCCTGAACGCGCGGAAGTTGGCGTCGTTCATCAGGCGGATGTTGCAGGGTTGCGAACACTGGATGACCACCAGATCGCCCTCTTCCAGGTGCTCGCGTTGATGGATGAATTTCATCGTTGTCGGACTCGGCGGTGAAACGGGGGCGCAATACTGCCGCAAGCGGCCCGGCATCGCCAGCGCCGCTGACGAGGCGCTTGCACCCGAGGCTCGCGCTACCTAGGATGCGCGCCCATCACCGTGCCGTGTTGTCGCCATGAAAGCCCTGCTCGACCACATTCCAACCCTGATCGCCCTGCTGCGCCGCTACCCCGGCCTGGTCGCCCTGTTCGGTTTCTGCTCGGGCGTGGCCAGCTTTGTGCTGGTCGACCGCCAGGCGCACCTGGCCAAGGTACTGGGGGTCGTGCTGCTGGTCAGCTGGATCTGGCTGATTCTGGAAAACCTCTTGCGCGAGCGTATCGCCAGACGCTTCGGTTTCGAATTGCCGCTCCCCCTGCTGCGCTACGCAACGCAGATGATTCATCAGGAAAGCCTGTTCTTCGTTCTGCCGTTCTTCTTCATCACCACCACCTGGAACAGCGGGCAGTTGCTGTTCAGCGGCCTGCTGGCGGTCGCGGCGCTGGCGTCGATCACCGACCCCATCTACTACCGCTGGCTGGCGCCCCGACGCTGGCTGCTGCTGATATTCCATAGCCTGGCGCTGTTCGCGGTGATGCTGACCGCCCTGCCGATCATCTTCCACATGACGACTCCGCAGAGCTATCGCATCGCACTGGCCGTAGCCACCGTGCTGGCACTGCCGAGCCTGCCGGGCCTGATCGGTTTTACCGGTTGGCGGCGCATCCTGCTGCTGGCGATTCTGCCGCTGGCGATGGCCGGTGCAGGCTGGATGGCACGGGTCTGGGTGCCGCCAGCGACGCTGTGGCTGACCGAAGTGGCGATCACAGATCGCTTCGATGGCGCCCAGCGCACCCCGGGTGACAGCCTCGAGCTGATCACGCTGGATCAACTACGCGAGGACGGGCTCTACGCCTATACCTCGATCAATGCCCCGCGCGGTCTCGACGAACGCATCTACCACGTCTGGCAGCACAATGGCCGCGAGGTCGATCGCATCGCCCTGGACATTCATGGCGGACGCAAGGAAGGCTACCGCGCCTGGACGCACAAGCTGCGCTTCCCGCAGGATCCGCTCGGCGACTGGCAGGTGCAGGTGCGTACCGAGGCGGGACAGATGATCGGCGTGCTGCGCTTCGAAGTCATCGCCTCGACGCCTCGTGAATCGACCTCGCCCCCTTCTAGCGATGGGTCTTGCGCCAGCGCGATGGTGACTGGCCGAAATGATTGCGAAAGGCCTTGCAGAAGGCCGCCTGGTCGGCGTAGCCCAGCACGTCGGCCAGCAGCGTCAGTGGCATGCTGGAGGCCTGCACCTGCCAACCGGCAGTGTCCATCTTCACCTGGTGAACCAGTTGCTTGAAACACAGTCCTTCGTCGAGCAGGCGTCGCTGCAGGGTACGCGGGTGCATGCCGAGCAGTTCGGCGATGTGTCCGAGCGAGTGCTGGCGCATGCCGAGGGTTTGCACGATCAGGCTGCGCACCTGGAGTTCCAGGCTGTCCTGCAAGCTGTCCAGACGCTCACGCAGCAACTCGTCAAGGCGTTGTGCATCGTCCCTGGCCATGGCCAGCACCGGGCGCTGCAACACGCAGGCGTCGAACACCAGGCAATCGTATTCCTGGTCGAACAGCACCTCGCAGCCCAGGTGCTGACGGTAGCGCGTGCGTGGCGCCACGGGGCTATGGCTGAACTCCACGCGTAACGGGCGCAGGTCAGCCCCACCCACCGCCCTTACCAGCCGCGCGTAGGCGGCGATGGCCATCTCCCGGTACTGCTGCGCCCCTTCCACGGCAAAGAAATGCTCGATGCGCCGTATCTGGATACGCCCCTCCAGAAGCACCAGTTGCCAGTGTTCAGCCTTGTTGTGCAAGGCCAGATAACGCTGCGCCGCAGTGAAGGCCGCGTGCAGATTCGTCTCACGCACCAGTAGACGCCCCAGCAGACCGAGCATCTCCAGCCCCTGGTGCCCAGCCACACGCAGCCCCAGATCCGGGCAGTGCAGATGGATCGCGGCCTCGCTCAGCAGGCGAATCAGTTGCTCGATGAGGATCGGGTCGTCGCCATCATCCAGCGCCCCCGGACTCATCCCCACCCGCGCCAGCAATGCCGGCAGATCGCCGCCCAGGCTCGTCACCTCGGCGGCCAGGCCGGTCAGAGCGGCGCTGCGTACTTCATAGCGAGCGGACATGGCGGGCCTCAGGGAAGATCGATCGAAGATGCCAACACTGTCGTGTGATGACAAGTTTCACACCATCGAGGCACCTAATCTGACATCACAACAACAAGAAGCGAGGCCACTCCCATGCCCCACTACGACCTGATCATTCAGCGCGGTCGCTATTTCGACGGCAGCCCCGCCCCCTCCGCCATCCGCAGCCTGGCGATCAAGGACGGTCGCATCGCCCTGGTCAGCGCCGAACCGCTGGATGCCGGCCTGGCCGAACGGGTCATCGACGCCCAGGGGAAATGGATCACACCCGGTTTTCTCGATACCCACACCCATTACGATGCCGAACTGATGGTCGCCCCCAGCCTCTCGGAATCGGTGCGCCACGGCGTGACCACGGTACTGGTGGGCAGTTGCTCGTTGAGCATGGTGTGCAGCGATGCCGAGGATGCCTCGGACATCTTCACCCGAGTGGAAACCGTGCCGCGCGAGAAGGTGCTGCCCATCCTCCATGAGCGCAAGCGCTGGAACGGCCCACGGCAGTGGCGCGAATTCATCGATCAGCACCCGCTGGGCCCCAATCTGGTCAGTTTTCTCGGCCACAGCGACATGCGCGTGGCGGTGATGGGCCTGCACCGCGCCACCGACCGCCAGGTGGTGCCCGACGAGAACGAACTGCAACGCATGGAGGCGCTGCTCGAAGAAGCCCTGGATTGCGGCTTCCTGGGGCTGTCCACCATGTGCCTGAAATGGGACAAGATCGATGGCGACCGCGAGTGGTCCAAGAGCCTGCCCAGCACCTATGCACGCTGGAGCGAGGTGCGCCGCCTCAACCGCCTGCTGCGCCAGCGCGGTCGCGTGCACCAGGGCGCACCCAACGCGGCCAACCCGTTGCAGATCACCCAGTACATCAGCGAAGCCATCGGCCTGTTGCGCAAGCCACTGAAGACCACGCTGATCTCCCTGCTCGACCTCAAGGGCAACCGCAGCCTGGCGCTGCTCGCCCGCCTCTCCGCCTGGCTGACCAATCGCCTCGGCGGCGACTTCCGCTGGCAACTGCTACCGACTCCTTTCGCCATCTACGCAGACGGCATGGATATCGTGCTGTTCGAGGAGTTTGGCGCAGGCGAAATGGCCCTCGACGTCAAGGATCACATCGAACGCAACCTGCTGCTGCAGAACGAGCAGTACCGTCGCACCTTCCGCAAGTACTATGCCGACAAGCTGTCGCCACGGGTCTGGCAGCGCGATTTCGGTGATGCGGTGATCCTCGGTTGCCCGGATGCCTCGCTGGTCGGACGCAACTTCGCCGAGGTGGCACGCGAACGTGGCCTGCATGTCGTCGACCTGTTCCTCGACATGGTGGTGCAGTACGGGCGCCAGCTACGCTGGTTCACCGTGATCGGCAATCATCGTCAGGAAAAGCTGCGACAAATGGTGCGCAGCCCACACACCCTGATCACCTTCTCCGACGCCGGTGCACACATTCGCAACATGGCCTTCTACAACCTGCCGCTGCGTTTTCTCAAGCTGGTCAAGGACAGTCATGACGAGGGCCAGCCGGTCATGAGCCTGGAGCAGGCCGTGCATCGACTGACCGGCGAGCAGGCCGACTGGCTCGGCATCGACGCCGGTTACATCCGACCTGGCGACCGTGCCGACCTGGTACTGATCGATCCCGCCGGCCTGCACCAGAACCTGGAACAGGAAAACTGGGACGAGATGCAGGGGTTCGGCATCCAGCGCATGGTCTGTCGCAACCCTGGCTGCGTCACCCATGTGCTGATCAACGGACGGTTGGCGGTGGATGAAGAACGTATCGTGGCAGAACTGGGCCACGAGCGCGGTTTCGGCCAGTTCCTCGCGGCACGCTGAAACGTCCTACGCACGGGCGCGCGGCGGTGGTAGCATGCGCGCCCCATGCAGCTCAGCGAATTCAACCAGCGTCTCGCCGACCTTGGCGCCAAACCCCAGCATATCGGGCGGATCACCCGTGCCTGGCTGCAAGGCAAGGCGCTGGACACCGGCACCCGCTACCAGAAGACCGAAAACTTCCTGCCACTGACGGTGCGTGAAGCGCTGCCGGCCCTCGCCAGCGACCTGGACGCCCTGGCCCGGCTACGTTCCGAACACCCGGGTGCCGATGGTTCGGCTCGCCTGCTGGTGGAACTGGCCGACAAACAGATGGTGGAAAGCGTGCTCCTGCCACGCGACGGCCTGTGCATCTCCAGCCAGGTCGGTTGCGCCGTCGGCTGCGTGTTCTGCATGACCGGCAAGAGTGGCCTGCTGCGCCAGCTCAGCAGCGCCGAGATGGTCGCCCAGGTCGCTCTGGGCCGACGCTTTCGTCCAGTGAAGAAAGTGGTGTTCATGGGCATGGGCGAACCGGCGCACAATCTCGACAACGTGCTGGAAGCCATCGACCTGCTCGGCACCGAGGGCGGCATCGGTCATCGCAACCTGGTGTTTTCCACGGTTGGCGACCCTCGCGTGTTCGAGCGCCTGCCCAGACAACGCGTACGCCCTGCCCTGGCGCTGTCGCTGCACACCACCGATGCCGAACTGCGGCAGCGCCTGCTGCCCAAGGCGCCACGTATCGATCCCGAGGAGCTCATCGAGCTGGGCGAGGCCTATGCCCGAACCATCGACTATCCGATCCAGTACCAGTGGACGCTGCTCAAGGGCATCAATGACAGCCAGGCGGAGATGGACAATATCCTGCGCCTGTTCAGGGGCAAGTTCGCGGTGCTCAACCTGATCCCTTACAACAGCCTGGAAGCCGACGACTACCAACGTCCGGATGGTGAGCGCATCGTCGAAATGGTGCGCTACTTGCACAGCCGAGGCGTGCTGACCAAAGTGCGCAATTCCGCCGGCCAGGATGTCGATGGCGGTTGCGGGCAATTGCGCGCCCGCGCCACCGAACTGATCAAGGTACGCAATCTGGGGCGCTGAACACTGCCTGCACCGGCATGGCGCCTGGTGCCCTCCAAGGAACGCCTCATGCCCCGCTATTTATCGCTGCTTGTCGCCGTCGTGTTGTGCCTGCCTCTTGCCGGACAGGCCGGCGCGCTACGCGAGAAACTCCAGGAACGCCGCGAAGCCCGCAGCGAACAGCGCCTGCTGGACGAGCTACCAGCCGGCAGCCGTGTCATCCGGGATCAGGCCTACGGCTCGCATGTCAGGCAGCGTTTCGACGTCTACCTGCCACCCGCTGCGCAGGGCGCACCGATCCTGTTCATGGTGCACGGCGGTGGCTGGTATACCGGCGACAAGGCCCGCGATGCCGTGATCGAGAACAAGGCCCGTCACTGGCTGAACAAGGGCTACATCCTGGTATCGAGCAATTATCGTCTGCTGCCGGAGGCCGATCCGCTGACTCAGGCCGGCGACGTGGCGCTGGCCGTGTCGGCCGTACAGCACCAAGCCCACAGCTGGGGCGGCGACGCGACGCGTATGGTGCTGATGGGGCATTCAGCCGGCGCGCACCTGGTCACGCTACTGAACAGCGAACCGCGCCTGGCCTCGATGGTTTCCCAACCCTGGCTGGGTACCGTTGCCCTGGACAGTGCAGCCTTCGACGTTGCAGCGATCATGCAGGGGCGCCATCTGCCGCTTTACGACCGTGCCTTCGGCCAGGACACGCGCTACTGGCAGAACGCATCGCCCCTGCACGTTCTGCGCAACGGCGTCCCACCGCTGCTCGCCGTGTGCTCGACCCGCCGCAGCGACGCCTGTCCGCAGGCAGAAGCCTATGCGGCCAGAGCGCGGCAGTTGGCAGTGACGGTTCGTGTGCTGCGCGAGGATCGCTCGCACGGCGAAATCAATGCGGATCTGGGTGCAGATGCCGCCTATACCGCCCAGGTCGATGACTTTCTGAGCTCGCTCGAGCGGCCCTGAGAAGGATCTGGACGCCCTCAAGTCCGGCTGATACGAGCCGATATTCCTTATGCGGAAGCATAACCGCCGACAGATGCACCACGTCTGATCGACTCACGCTGCATGGACGCATGCATCTTGCCGTAGGAGCTCCCATGAAAATCGCCCATAAGGCCGGCATTGCCGCCGCCACCGTACTGTTCCTGACGACCAGTCTGTTATCCCTGCTACAGGTCAACCAGGTACGCGACACCCTGCGCAGCCAGGTGGAGTCCAGCATTTCCGAATCGAGCAATGCACTGGCCCGACAGATCGAGAACTGGCTCAACGCCAAACTGCGCCTGATCGACATGGTGTCGCAGACCATCGACAGCAACTACAGCACCGAGGAAAACCAGCGTGCATTCGACACACCGCTGCTGAAGAACGAGTTCATCCTGGTATTCGGCGCGCTGGACGCCGATGGCAAACCGATCAAGAACAGCGCCGACTGGAAACCGAGCCCCGACTGGGACGGACGCAAACGCCCGTGGTACGCCACTGGCAAGGCGAGCAACCAGGCAGTATTGACCGAGCCCTACGTCGACTCCACCACTGGCGAAATCCTGATCTCGGCCGTTGCCAGGATCAGCGATGCCGGCCAGTTCCTCGGGGTGTTCGGCGGCGACATCCGCCTGCAGTCCGTGGCCGATGCGGTCAATACCCTGGACTTCAATGGCGCCGGCTACGCCTTCCTGCTCAGCCGCTCGGGCAACATCATCTCGCACCCACAGGCCGACTATAACGGCAAGCCGGCAAGCGCACTGTTCGGCGGCCAGAACCCGACGCTGGACAAGGCACTTCGCGAGATCGAAGTCGATGGCAAACGCCTGCTTCTGTCCTTCACACCGCTACCCAATCTGCGCGGCATGGACTGGTACATCGGCGTGGTGCTGGACGAAAGCCAGGTCATGGCCGAAGCCAACCGCCTGACCTGGTTGGCGGTGATCGGCACGATCATCGGTGTAGCCATCAGCCTCGTGGTACTCGGCGTACTGATGAGCAACCTGCTCAAGCCGCTGGGGCTGCTGAGCACCTCGCTGCGCGAGATCAACAGCGGTGAAGGCGACCTGACTCGCCGCCTGGCCATTAGCAGCAACGACGAGATCGGCGAACTGTCGCTGGAGTTCAACCGCTTCCTGCAGACCTTGCAGACCCTGATCGGCGACGTGATGGGCAGTTCACACCAGGTACGCGAAAGCACGGCCCTGACTTCGCACGAGTCCGAACAGGCGGCGCGCCGCCTGCAGGAACAGTTGCAGGAGCTGGATCAACTGGCCACGGCCATGCAGGAGATGGCCTCGACCGCCGAAGAAGTGGCACGCAATGCCCAGGCGGCGGCCCAGGCGGCAGTTGCCGCAAACGAGGAAACCGAGAACGGCGTTCGCGTGGTATCGCAATCCAGTGCTGCGATCCGTCATCTGGCCGACGAGATGGATGGCACCAGCCATGCCATCAACGAGCTGGCCAAGCTCAGCCACAACATCGAGTCGATCCTTCAGGTGATCACCAGCATCGCCGAGCAGACCAACCTGCTGGCGCTGAACGCTGCCATCGAGGCCGCCCGTGCCGGTGAATCCGGCCGCGGCTTCGCCGTGGTCGCCGACGAGGTGCGCTCGCTGGCGTCGCGTACCCAGCAGGCCACGCAGGAAATCCGCCAGATGATCGACCAGTTGCAGGGCGGCGTACGTCAAGCCGAAAGCCGCATGCAGCAGAGCCGCGACACCGCCAGCAAGACCGCCGAGGATGCCAGCGCCGCCAACGACATGCTCGGGCGCATTCGCGAAGCGATCACCCGCATCAACGACATGAACCTGCAGATTGCCACTGCCGCCGAGGAACAGAGCGCGACCACCGAAGAGATCAATCGCAACACCACCAACATTCGCGACATCAGCCACGAGCTTGCCGGCGGTGCCGAACAGCAGGTTCGCCAGTGCAGTTCGATGGTGGAACAGGTGGGTCAGCAGGATCGCCTGCTCGGACGCTTCAAGGTCTGAACGATGCACCTTTGAACGACACGCAAGAAAAAGCCCCGGCATGCCGGGGCTTTTTCATCGAGCAAACGATCAGATGCCGCTCTTCACCTTGCTCCAGATACGTGTGCGCACCCGGTCGATCTTCAGCGGCATGGCCTCCAGCGTATACAGCTGGCCCATTACCGACTCCGGCGGGTAGACGGTCGGATCGGCCTTGAGCGCCGGATCGACCAGATCGTCGGCCCTGACGTTGCCGTTGGCGTACTTCACATGATTACTGATGGCCGCCATCACCTCTGGCTGCAGCAGGTAGTTCATGAAGGCGTAGGCACCCTCCTCGTTACCCGCGTCGGCCGGCATGGCCACCATGTCGAACCAGATCGGCGCTCCTTCCCTGGGTATCTCGTACTGAATCTTCACCCCGTTGCCGGCCTCGGCGGCACGCGCGCCTGCCTGCATGATGTCGCCGGAGAAGCCCACGGCCATGCAAATCTCGCCGTTGGCCAGGTCACCGACGTACTTCGAGGAATGGAAATAGCGCACGTTCTTGCGCATCTCCATCAGCAGCGCCTCGGCGCGCTTGTAGTCCTCGGGGTTCTTGCTGTGGTGCGGCAGGCCCAGGTGATGCAGGGCGATCGGCAGCATTTCCGGTCCGTTGTCGAGAATCGCCACACCGCACTGGTTGAGCTTGGCCAGCTTGACCGGATCGAACAGCACGTCCCAGCTGTCCATGGCCACGTCATCACCCAGCACTGCGCGCACCTTGTCGACGTTGTAGCCGATGCCGGTACTGCCCCACAGGTAGGGGAAACCATGCTCGTTGCCCGGATCGTTCACTTCCAGTGCCTTCATCAGCACCGGATTGAGGTTGTTCCAGTTCGGCAACCTGCTGCGATCGAGTTTCTTCAGCGCCCCCCCTGGATCTGCCGGGCCATGAAGTGGTTGGAAGGGAACACCACGTCGTAGCCCGAACGTCCGGCCATCAGCTTGGCATCCAGCGTCTCGTTGCTGTCGTAGACATCGTAATGAGTACCCAGGCCACTGCTCTTCTCGAATTGCCTGAGCGTGTCAGGGGCAATGTAGTCGGTCCAGTTGTAGATGCGCACACTGTCGGCGGCATGAGCGGTGCCGGCCAGAAGCAGGCACGGCAGGAGTTTCTTCAGCATGGAATACCTCTATGAAGTTGTTGTTCTAGGCAGTTACTGAAGGGCATCACCGAAAACGGTCTGCGCTTCCGGAGTCCCTGAAAGGCGCCGGATCAAAAGATCAGCACATAGGTCTTGCGAACCGTTTCTTGTATGTCCCAGATGCCGGTCGTGTTGGCCGGCATCATCAATGCGTCACCCGCACGGATTTCGATGGGCTCGCCGCCGTCCGGGGTAAAGCTACAGCGCCCTGCGACGAAGTGGCAGAACTCTTGCTGAACGATCTGCCGCCGCCAGCGCCCTGGCGTACATTCCCAGACACCGGTTTCCACGCCGTCACTGCGCTCCACGCTGGTGGTCGAGGTGACTGCCACCGGCTCGCTCAGAGGCACGGCGACCGGGTTGGAATCCTCCAGGACGATGCCGGGGGTATTGCGAAAATGGGTGATGCTCATATGCACTCCAGGTGAAGGATCGACTGACGCTCGCTCAGCTCATCAGGCTTTCCATGCGCGCAGCCACTGCCTGTGCAAGGCGTCGGCGCCAGGCCGGACTGCGCGGGTTGGCGAGAACCTCGTCCTCATGGACGAAGCTGCGGATGATCGCGTTGTAACCAAGCCAGCGGCACGGCTCGGGCTCCCAGCGGCCCAGGCGGGAAATCGGGCTGTCGCTCAGCACCCAGGGTTGCCGCAACAGTTCGCTGTCACGCCCGAGAATGAGGTCGGCCAGGGTACGACCACCGAGGTTGGCGGCTCCGACGCCCTCGCCGCCATAACCGCCGGACAGTGCGATGCGGCTGCGCGAGTCGCGCAGCATGTGCGGCTGGAAGCGCCGTGCCATGCCCAGGTTGCCACCCCAGGAATGGGTGAAGCGCACGTTGCGCAACTGCGGGAAGATTTCCCCATCAGGTAGCGGCGCAGGCCCAGTTCGTCCTCGGTGAGGTTGAAGTCGCTGCGCAGGCGTCCGCCGAAGCGATAACCGCCACGCGCGCCGAAGATCAGTCGATCATCGAGGCTGCGCTGCCCGTAGGTAACCTGACGACTGAACTCGCTGAAAGCCTGGCCACGCTCCAGACCAATGCCGGCCCAGACGTCTGCCGGCAGCGGTTCGGTGGCAACGATCAGGCTTTGCACCGGCAACTGATGATTACCCAGCGGCGGCAAGGTCGCGGCATAGCCTTCGATGGCCGGAACCACCCAGTCAGCCGTGACACGTCCCTGTGCAGTGCGCACCAGACCAGGCTGCCAGTCGATGACGGGGCTACGCTCGTAGAGTTCGACACCCATCGCTTCGACACGGCACGCCAGGCCACGAACCAGACTGGCCGGCTGAATGGTCGCGCAATGTGGGCTGTAAAGCGCACCATAGGCGTTGGCCACGCGCAACTGCCCGGCCAGCTCGCTCGGTGCCAACCAGCGGTAATCTTCTTCAGCGAACCCGAGTGCACGCAGCTCCTTGAGGTAGTCGCGCAGACGCACCTCCTGCTCGGGATAGCGAGCGGCGCAATAAAGCACCCCGCCCTTGCGCAGATCGCAGTCGATGCCTTCGCGTGCGACTACATTGGCCACCTCGTCCGGTATCCCATGCAGCAGGTCGATGGAGGCCCTGCGCTCGGCAGGCGCTAGCCCGGCCAGCAGGCGATCCTCACCGAGCAGGTTGCCCATCAGCCAGCCACCATTGCGCCCGGATGCGCCGAAACCGGCAGTCTCCGCTTCCAGAATGACCACACGCAGATGCGCTGCCTGGCGCTTGAGGTAATAGGCCGTCCACAGTCCGGTATAACCGGCACCGATGATCACCACGTCCGCATGCAGGTCAGCCTGCAGGCTGGGCCGCGCCTGCAGAGGATCGTCGAGCTGATCCATCCACAGACTGATGTTGCGCCAGGAATTCATCCACGCCTCCGTCACCGATCGATGACACAAGGCTAGTAGCAGCTGTCAGTCGGTGTCTTGCTTGCGTGCCCGCGAGGAAACTTCATTGAGATAGGCCTTAGGCGATAGCCCGGTATGGCGTTTGAAACAGTTGTAGAAGGCCGATAGCGAATTGAAGCCAGCGGCGAAAGCCAGTTC
The DNA here is from genome assembly GCA_045291465.1 of Ectopseudomonas oleovorans. Lineage (GTDB taxonomy): Bacteria > Pseudomonadota > Gammaproteobacteria > Pseudomonadales > Pseudomonadaceae > Aquipseudomonas > Aquipseudomonas oleovorans_B. Next base: position 3,388,631 of record CP152345.1, read on the forward strand.
ATCGATGCGCTTGAGGTCGCTGCCCACCTGCAGACCGTCGAGCAGGTATTGCAGGCGCGCACGATTGACGTAGCGGTAGAAACTCTCGCCAAGCACCTGGTTGAGCAGGTGCGATATCTGGTTGCGGCTGTAGCCGGTGGCTGCCGCCACCTGTTGCAGATCCAGCTCGGGGTCGAGGAACGGTTGGCTGCGCTGAAAATAATCCTGCAGATCCTGCGCCAGCTGCCCGAGCTGGCGCGTGGACAGGCCCAATCGGCTGATCGCCGGCCGAGAACGGGCCGCGTTGCCCGCAGCACGCGCCTCATGCACCAGGGTGGCGTACTCATTGATACGCCAGATCAGCCCATCGCGCACGGTGATGGCCTCCCCCGTGCGGAACGACACCAACCCTTCCCCGCCCTGCAGGCTGGTGCGGTACTGAATGAACGCGGTGTGACCATCGATGCGGATCCGATCCACATGCTCCAGCAGTTCGCCCGGACGACGCGGCAAGTTGTTCTCGACATACTCGCGCAGCTCGCCCAGGTGCATGCAGCGCTGCTGATAGAAGTCGTTGTATTCGATATCGGGGTGGTAGAGCGCCATCACCGCCTCGAGATCGCGGTGTTTCCAGCTCAGGTGATAGCGCAGGATGGTGTCGCGAGTCCGCTCGGTCTGCGCGGCATCATCGGGAAAAAGGTCGTCAGGCATGATCAGCGTCGGTTGTCAGCGCCATGGCAGATTGCCTGATTCACCGTGAGCAGCCTAGTCCCCGGCCACGATCGCGCACGGCTACCTTGGTGTCCTTTCTTCCACTGGGGACTATGCTTGAAGCACTGACGGAGAGGCTGACCATGAGAGATCAGGAGAAAGACCCCCAACAGACCCCACTGACGCTATGGGAGATGTTGCAAAGCGTGCTCGCTGCAGCGCTCGGTGTGCAGAGCGGAAAGAATCGCAGCCGCGATTTCAGCCGTGGCAAGCCCAGCCATTTCATTCTGCTCGGCGTGCTGTTCACCGCGCTGTTCGTCGTGCTGCTGCTCGGCGCGGTGAAGCTGATACTGCATCTGGCTACGGGCTGATCAGTTCAGCAGCGGGTCGATGGCGCATGCGTAGCGCGCCATCGATGGGTTGTTCATCGCGCTGAAACGACTGAAATCCACATCCAGTCGCGCCTGTTCAAGGTGACTTTCCAATTGCCTGGCCTGATCGGCATCGACCAGGCGCAACAGGCTGATGATCTGATCCTTGCCCCCACGCTCGGCGAAATCCAGGCCCTGGGCGTAGTCGTGAAGCATGACCATGGCGCAGGCCCCCAGCAGGAAATGGCCGCTGGCAAGCACATCGATGCGCCCGTCCGCCCGCGCTTTCAGTACGCGCGGCGAATTGTTCAGTGCCGCATAGCGCAATGAGCGTCCCAACTCCTCGGCCGCTCGCATGACGCCGAAGGCCATCTCGTCGTTGGCCGACCAGATCAGGCTGATGTCGGGGTAACGCGGCAACAATCCCCTGGCCTGCTCGTAGGCGCGCTGCTGCAACCACTCCCCGTACAAGGCCTGCACCAGGCGCACGTTGGGCGCCTCGCCGAGGGCGCGTTGCAAACCTTCCAGACGCAGGGTCGCCGAGGGTGTCTGCTTGATACCGCTGAACGCCAGCAATTCGGCTGGCTGCCCCTGTGCCAGTTCGACCAGAGCACGCCCCGTCAGGTAGCCGGCCTCCTCGTCGTTCGGCACCAGACTGCCGATCCAGTTCGCATGGCGCTCACGACTGCCACCGATGAGTTTCTGCTGCTCCTGATTCAGCGTACTGTGCAGGGCGAACAGCCTGACCTCGGTATCGGCGAACAAACGCAGGATTTCCGGACCGGTGAACTGCTCGTTGGTGAAGATGAGATAGTCCGGCGGCGTATCGCTGTCCAGCAATTCTCGGGCATAGGTAAGCAATCGCCCGCTGTCGCGCTCGCCATGCAATACGCGCAACTGCATGCCAAGGTCGTCAGCAGCGTCGTGCATGTAGCGGATGTAGTCGACCCAGAACTGCTCGTCACTGAAGCCAGGATTGAGAAAGACGACTGAAACCGGCCGGCTCTGCGCCATGGCCGGCAGGACTCCCAATACGACCAAACCCACTATCCACCTGATCACCGACACCACTCTCCTTCGACAGTCGGCGCAGTATACGGGCATATGGGGGTAAAGACCGGCCCCGATTCTCAGGGCCGGTCATTGCAGCGCATCCCTCGATCAGCGGCCACTGACCCAGAAAACCGCAGTACCCACGGCAATCAGGATCAGGCACAGAATCGCCCACGCATCGACGACGCTGTCACGATTATCGGTATCGCCATGATCGCTCATGCTTCCCCCTTCGTTCTTGTTTTGTAGGTGACATCTGGCAGTTAAGACCAGCACGACGGACTCCTCAAGCGAAGGAAGGCTGCTTCAATCCGGCTTATTACCAAAATCACATCTTATATACTCAAACTTCACTTTTACGCATAACGCTGAACTGGTATGGTGCCCACGCTCCGTGTCCGGACGGAGTGCGCGGCCGTGCGCGCGGATTGGCAGTAGCCTGATAACAGGGCCGCTTCATGTACGTATATGACCAGTACGATCAGAAGATCGTCGAGGATCGCGTCAAGCAGTTCCGCGATCAAACCCGTCGCTATCTCGCCGGGGAACTGAGCGGCGAGGAATTCCGCCCGCTGCGCCTGCAAAATGGCCTCTATATTCAGCGTTTCGCGCCGATGCTGCGTGTCGCCGTGCCTTACGGCCTGATGTCCTCGGCGCAGGTGCGCATGATGGCCAGGATCGCTCGCGACTACGACAAGGGCTACGCCCATATCAGTACCCGGCAGAACGTGCAGTTCAACTGGCCTGAGCTGGAAGACGTACCAGACATCCTCGCCGAACTGGCCACCGTGCAGATGCACGCCATCCAGACCAGCGGCAACTGCATCCGCAACACCACCACGGATCAATTCGCCGGCGTGGCCAAGGACGAGATCATCGACCCGCGCCCCTGGTGCGAGATCATCCGCCAGTGGTCGACCTTCCACCCCGAATTCAGTCACCTGCCACGCAAGTTCAAGATCGCCGTCAACGGCGCCATCAGTGATCGCGCAGCCATCGAAGTGCATGACATCGGCCTGGAAGCGGTGAAGAACGATGCAGGCGAGTTGGGCTTCCGCGTGTCCGTGGGTGGCGGCCTGGGCCGTACGCCGATCGTCGGCAGCTTCATCAACGAATTCCTGCCCTGGCAGCACCTGATCAGCTATCTCGATGCCATCCTGCGCGTGTACAACCGTTATGGCCGTCGTGACAACAAGTACAAGGCGCGCATCAAGATTCTGGTCAAGGCGCTGACTCCCGAAGTGTTCGCCGAGCGCGTGGACGCCGAGTGGGCACACCTGAAGGATGGCCCGACCACCCTGACAGAAGCCGAAGTCGCCCGCGTGGCCGCCCATTTCGTCGACCCGGCCTACCTGTCCCTGGCCGACGAAGACGCCCTGCTCTCCCAGCAGGACGCCGAGCATCCGGGCTTCGCCCGCTGGCGCCAGCGCAACACCTTCGCTCACAAGAAGCCCGGCTATGTCGCCGTGACCCTGTCGCTCAAGCCCACTGGCGTGGCACCGGGCGACGTCACCGACAAGCAGCTCGATGCCATCGCCGACCTGGCCGACCGCTACGCCTTCGGTGAAGTGCGCAACAGCCACAACCAGAACATCATCCTCGCCGACGTCGAGCAGCGTCAGTTGCTGACCCTGTGGGGCGAGTTGCGCGAGCAAGGCTTCGCCACGCCGAACGTGGGCCTGTTGACCGACATCATCTGCTGCCCGGGCGGCGACTTCTGCTCGCTGGCCAACGCCAAGTCGATCCCGGTCGCCGAAGCCATCCAGCGCCGCTTCGACAACCTGGACTACCTGTTCGACATCGGCAATCTGGATCTGAACATCTCCGGCTGCATGAACGCCTGCGGCCACCACCACGTCGGTCACATCGGCGTGCTCGGTGTCGACAAGAAAGGCCAGGAGTTCTACCAGGTATCTCTCGGCGGTAGCGCCGGTCGCGAAGCCAGCCTGGCGCAGATTCTCGGCCCGTCCTTCGCACAGGACGACATGCCGGACGTGATCGACAAGATCATCCGTGTCTATGTCGAGCAACGCACCGAAGAAGAAAGCTTCCTCGATACCTATCGCCGCATCGGTATCGATCCGTTCAAGGGCGCGTTTATGCAGCGAATCATTAAGAACGGCCAGGTGGTCGACGAAACCTGGCACCTGCTGGCCAAGGACGTGACCCTGGACGCCATCCCGAACTGCGATGACATCATCGTGCCGATGGCCCTGTGGTGCGAGCATGCTCATGCGTTGAAGGCCCGCGATGGCGGCCTGGGCGTCTGGCTGGAAGCCGGTGACGAGATCGAGGAGATCGCCGACGACCTGAAGCACTTTCAGGTCATCGCTCTGGAGTTCCCGGCCTTCACCGACGGTCGCCACTCGTCGACCGCTTACCTGCTGCGCACCCGCTATGGCTACAAGGGCGAAGTGCGTGCCATCGGTGACGTGTTGCGTGACCAATTGTTCGCCCTCAAGCGCGTCGGCTTCGATGCCTTCGCCCTGCGTGCGGACAAGGATCCGTTTGACGCACTGAAGGCCTTCGAAGACTACAGCGAGGTCTACCAGGCCTCGGCCGACGAACCGCAGCCGCTGTTCCGCCGCCGCGCCTGATCAGAACGCCTGAAAGAAAATCCCCGCCTTGAGCGGGGATTTTTTGCCTGCAATCACACCCTGCCGACGGAGCGCATCACAAGGCCGGGCTGAGCATCAGCAGCAGGCTGCACAGCAAGCCCACGATCCACACCAGGCTGCGCTGCCAGTGCATGTCCCACCAGTAGAACAGCAGGTACAGCACACGGCTGACGACGAAGGTAATGGCCAGGATATCGATCAGAAAGCCGTAGGTCTGCGTCACGTGGGCCATCAGCACGCCGGCGGCGAACAGCGGGAAGGCCTCGATGCTGTTCAGGTGCGCAGCCAGGGCGCGCGCGCCGAAGCCGGTCAGGCGCGCCTGCTGCGCACGCGGATGGTGGTTGTCGTAGCGACCGCCACCCTCCTCGGCCATGGCCTTGGCCACCGGGGCCTTGGCAATGAAGATCAGCAAGGCGCTGATGAACACGCACCAGAACGGTATGCTCATTCACTCTTCTCCTTGGCCACCTCGGCGGCCGGCGTTGGGGTATAGACCATCACTTCCAGCACATCCGAATGGAACTCGCGGCGGTACAGCACCACGACCACACCAGCGGTCACCAGCATGAAGAACCAGGGGTTGATGAACCACGCCAGTGTCGCCATACCGAAATAATAGGCGCGCAAACCGAAGTTGAACTGGTTGGCGGCCATGGAGATGACACGCGCCGTGCGTTCGGCGAACGCCTTGCGCTCCTGCTCGGTGACATGGCGCTCACCGATCATCGGCGCCGACCCCACCAGCACGGCGGCGAAGTTGTACTGGCGCATGCACCAGCTGAAGGTGAAAAAGGCATAGACGAAGACGATGCCGAGGCACAGCAGCTTCACTTCGGACAGCCCCCGGCTGGCTGCCTGCACGAATGGCAGGTCGGCCAGCAGGGACAAGGCACGGTCGGACGCACCGAGCACGGTGAGGATACCGGCCAGGATGATCAGCGTACTGGAGGCGAAGAACGAAGCGTTGCGCTCGAGGTTGCCGATCACGTTGGCATCGGCGATGCGGTTCTCGCGCAGCAACATGCGGCGCATCCAGTCCTCGCGATAGAGGTGCAGGACACTGGCCAGGCAAGGCGTGGTACGCCCCTTCCAGGAGGCATAGCGGGTATAGCCGGCCCAGCACAGGACGAACCAGAGCACGGCGAGGAAATGAGGCAGGTAAGGATCACTGATGGGCATGCCGACTCCTTGTAAGACTGCCGCGGATTATAGCCAGCCCACCTCCTCCATTGTTCAACAAAAAGGCCGCTGTGAAGCGGCCTGTGGAATCATGCTCAGGCTGTCGCGGCCTTCTTCGCTGCCCCGAGGATGCGATCGAGCAGCGCAACCAGTATCAGCGTCACCAGCACCGGCACCAGCCAGCCCAGGCTCTGCTCGGCCAGAGGCAGGTGCGCGAAGAAGCCCGGCACCCAGTCCCCCTTGCCTGCCACGGTCAGGCCATCGACCACACCGAACACCAGGGTCACCGCCATCACCGGCACGAACACCATCGACTGCGAACGCCACAGGCGATTGGCCAGACTCAGTGCGACCAGCACGATGGCCAGTGGATAGAGCCCGACCAGAACCGGGATGGACACGCTGATCAGTTGGGTCAATCCCTGGTTGGAAATCCCCAGGCTGAATACCGCCAGCGCCACGACCACCATGCGATAGGGCAGCTTCAGCAGGTCGCTGAAAAACTCGCCGCAGGCCGTCAGCAAGCCCACACCCGTGGTGAGACAGGCCAGGATGATCACCACGGCCAGCAGCAGCGAGCCGCCCTTGCCGAAGGTGTGGGAAACATAGGAGGTGAGAATCTGTCCGCCGTTCTCTGCACCGGCTGCCAGTTCATGACTGGTTGCGCCGAGATAGAACAGCGACAGGTAGACCAGCGAGAGCGCGACGGCCGCGATGATGCCGGCGATCACCGAGTAGCGGGTCACCAGTGCACTATCGGTAACACCGCGATCACGGATGGCGGTGGCGATCACGATACCGAAGACCAGAGCACCCAGTGCATCCATGGTCAGGTAGCCCTGCAGGAAACCCTGCACCAGCGGCTCGCTGCTGTAGGCGCCACTGGACTGCCCCACTTCACCAGCCGGCGCGAACAGGGCCGCGCCGCCCAGCACGATCAGCGCGGTGATCAGCACCGGGGTGATGACCTTGCCGACACGGTCGACCAGGCGACCGGGGTTGAGCGAAAGAAAGAGCACCGCCGCGAAGTACGCCAGGGTGTAGACGAACAGCGCCAGCGGACTGTTACCGACGAAAGGCTGCATGCCGATTTCGAACGAGGCGACCGCCGTACGGGGCGTAGCGAACAGCGGGCCGATCGCCAGGTACACGGCAACGGCCAGCAGTACGCCGGCGAAGCGACCGAGTGGCTCGGTCAGCGTTGGCAGACCGCCGCCGACACGAGCCAGGGCGACCACGGTGAGCAGTGGCAGGCCGACCCCGGTAAGCAGGAAACCGACGGCGGCAGCCCCCATGTTCTCGCCAGCAGACATGCCGGCACTGGGCGGAAAGATGATGTTGCCCGCCCCCAGGAAAAGGGCAAACGTCATGAAACCGAGGGCGAGGAGATCCAGGCCTTTCAAACGAGTCATAGAGGGAAATACCACTGGCAGAGAATCAGAACGTGAAAGTTTCCTTCAGGTCTGGGAAACGTCGCTCGGAACGGGTGATCCGGGCCGCTTTGGGCGTCGCCTTGGAGAGCTTGTGGCTCCCGGGACGCACGATGGCGGCGATACTAACCAAATCCCCTGCAAGCAGGACAGTTGCTGTCCTGGGTGTCGAACGCCTGTAACTCTGCGTCGCGCTGACGACACTTGCAGGGCTGACGACTACACGTCTTGCAGCACTGCAAAGAAAAGGCCACCCGAAGGTGGCCTCTCTCGATCCGTCAAGGACGCTTAGGCGTTCTTGACTTCCCAACCGGTCAGCTCGGCCAGGGCCTTGCCGATGTCAGCCAGGGAACGCACGGTTTTCACACCGGCATCCTGCAGAGCCGCGAACTTCTCGTCCGCTGTGCCCTTGCCGCCGGAGATGATGGCGCCAGCGTGGCCCATGCGCTTGCCGGGAGGAGCGGTCACACCCGCGATGTAGGAAACCACCGGCTTGGTGACGTTGGCCTTGATGAAGGCTGCGGCTTCTTCTTCAGCGCTACCGCCGATCTCACCGATCATGACGATCGCTTCGGTCTTCGGATCGTCCTGGAACAGCTTCAGGATGTCGATGAAGTTGGAGCCCGGGATGGGATCACCGCCGATGCCCACGCAGGTGGACTGGCCGAAGCCGGCGTCGGTGGTCTGCTTCACGGCTTCATAGGTCAGGGTGCCCGAACGGGACACGATGCCGACCTTGCCTGGCAGGTGGATGTGACCCGGCATGATGCCGATCTTGCACTCGCCGGGGTGATCACGCCCGGGCAGTTCGGACCGATCAGGCGTACGCCCAGCTCGTCGCACTTGACCTTGGCTTCCAGCATGTCGATGGTCGGGATGCCTTCGGTGATGCAGACGATCAGCTTGATGCCGCCGTTGGCCGCTTCCAGGATCGAGTCCTTGCAGAACGGAGCCGGAACGTAGATCACGGACGCTTCGGCGCCAGTGGCTTCCACGGCTTCCTTGACGGTGTTGAACACCGGCAGGCCCAGGTGGGTGGAACCGCCCTTGCCGGGGGTCACGCCGCCAACCATCTTGGTGCCGTAGGCGATGGCTTGTTCACTGTGGAAGGTGCCCTGCGAGCCGGTGAAACCCTGGCAGATGACCTTGGTGTCTTTGTTGATCAGGATGCTCATTACTTACCCTCCGCGGCCTTGACGACCTGCTGGGCAGCGTCGGTCAGGCTGGTTGCCGCGATGATGTTCAGACCGCTGTCGGCCAGGGACCTTGGCGCCCAGCTCGGCGTTGTTGCCTTCCAGACGGACGACCACCGGAATCTTCACGCCGACTTCTTTCACGGCGCCGATGATGCCTTCGGCAATCATGTCGCAACGAACGATACCGCCGAAGATGTTCACCAGAACGGCTTTGACGTTGTCATCGGAGAGGATGATCTTGAACGCTTCGGTCACGCGCTCTTTGGTCGCGCCACCACCTACGTCGAGGAAGTTGGCCGGCTGACCGCCGTGCAGGTTGACGATGTCCATGGTACCCATGGCCAGACCGGCACCGTTGACCATGCAACCGATGTTGCCTTCCAGCGCGACGTAGTTCAGCTCCCACTTCTGCGCATGGGCTTCACGCGGATCGTCCTGGGACGGGTCGTGCATGGCGCGCAGCTTGGGCTGACGGTACATGGCGTTGGAGTCGATGTTGATCTTGGCGTCCAGGCAGTGCAGGTTGCCGTCAGCCTTGATCACCAGCGGGTTCACTTCCAGCAGCGCCAGGTCGTAGTCCTGGAACAGTTTGGCCAGGCCAACGAAGATGTGGGTGAACTGCTTGATCTGATCGCCTTCCAGACCCAGCTGGAAAGCCAGCTCGCGACCCTGGTACGGCTGAGCACCAACCAGCGGATCGATGGTGGCCTTGAGGATCTTCTCAGGGGTTTCGTGAGCCACTTTCTCGATGTCCACGCCACCTTCGGTGGAAGCCATGAACACGATGCGACGGCTGGAGCGATCCACTACAGCACCCAGGTACAGTTCCTTGGCGATGTCAGTGCAGGATTCGACCAGGATTTTGCTGACCGGCTGACCATTGGCGTCAGTCTGGTAGGTCACCAGACGCTTGCCCAGCCAGTTGGCGGCGAAGGCCTTGGCGTCTTCCTTGCTCTTGACCAGCTTTACGCCACCGGCCTTGCCGCGGCCACCAGCGTGGACCTGAGCCTTGACGACCCACTCGCTGCCGCCGATTTTTTCGCAGGCTTCTGCGGCTTCTTCCGGGGTGTCTACCGCGAAGCCCTTGGATACGGGCAGGCCGTATTCAGCGAACAGCTGCTTACCCTGATACTCGTGAAGATTCATGCTTGTCTACCGTCTTCGTTTAGGTATTGCGCATTCGGCGCTGCACTTTTGATACCGCGCCACCTGTGACTGCCGGAGCAGTCCGCCGGGCCTTCCGCGCCACGTTCTGCAACGCGACGCGGGCCTCCCGACGTGGTTCTGCTTGCAGACACCGCCATGGCGATGAGGCGATTACGCGACGCCCCCTCTGGCACAGCGGCTTACAACAAACTTGCAAGGTCGCCGCTGGCCGATGACGTCGGCCAGCGGATGATGCTCAGCGCTTCTTGCGGTTGGCGACGTGGATCGCGCCACCGTTCACGGCCAGGGCGGCTTCGTGCAGCGCCTCGGACAGGGTCGGGTGGGAGAAGACCATCATGCCCAGGTCTTCGGCGCTGGTGCCGAATTCCATGCCGATCGCGCCCTGCTGAACCAGCTCGGCAGCGCTCGGGCCAATCACGTGCACGCCCAGTACGCGGTCGGTATTGGCGTCAGCGATGACCTTGACGAAGCCACCGGTGTCGTTGGCAGCCATGGCACGGCCGCTGGCAGCGAACGGGAAGGTACCGACGTTGACGGCAACGCCTTCGGCCTTCAGCTGCTGCTCGGTCTTGCCGACCCATGCGATTTCCGGATGGGTATAGATCACGGACGGGATCAGGTCGTAGTTCATCTGCGCCTTGTGGCCAGCGATGCGCTCGGCAACCATCACGCCCTCTTCCGAAGCCTTGTGCGCGAGCATGGCGCCACGCACCACGTCACCGATGGCGTATACGCCCGGAACGCTGGTTTCGCACTGGTCGTTGACGAAGATGTAGCCGCGCTCATCCAAGGTTACACCACTGTCGGCAGCCAGCAGATCGGTGGTCACCGGGCGACGGCCCACAGCCACGATCAGCTTGTCGAACACCATCTTCTGCTCGCCATTGGCGTCGGTGAAGGTGACGGTCACTTGCTTCTTCTTGATCTCGCTACCGGTAACGCGCGCACCCAGACGGATGTCCAGGCCCTGCTTGGTCAGGGTCTTCTGGGCTTCCTTGGCGATCTGATCGTCGGCAGCGGCGAGGAACTTGTCCATGGCTTCCAGCACGGTGACTTCCGAGCCCAGGCGAGCCCATACAGAGCCCAGCTCCAGACCGATCACGCCAGCGCCGATGACGCCCAGCTTCTTCGGTACGCTCTGGAATTCCAGGGCACCGGTGGAGTCGACGATGACGTCCTGATCGACCGGAGCCGGCGGAATCTCGACCGGCTTGGAACCGGAGGCGATGATCACGTGGGCGCCTTCGACGACCTGGGTCTTGCCATCGGTACCGGTGACTTCGACCTGCTTGCCAGCCAGCAGCTTGCCGTGGCCTTCCAGCAGGGTAACGCCGTTGGCCTTGAACAGCGCGCCGATGCCGCCGGTAAGGTTTTTGACGATGGTGGTCTTGCGACCGATCATGGCCGGTACGTCGATGGTCACGCCCTTGGCTTCGATACCGTGCACGGCGAAGCCTTCTTTGGCTTCATGGTACTTCCAGGAGCTGTCCAGCAGCGCCTTGGAGGGAATGCAGCCGACGTTCAGGCAGGTACCGCCGAGTGCGATCTTGCCATCCTTGCCCTGGTACTTTTCGATGCAGGCGGTCTTCAGACCAAGTTGCGCTGCCTTGATGGCGGCTACGTAGCCACCAGGGCCGGCACCGATGACTACCACGTCGAATTTCTGGGTCATAACGTATTCCTTCTCGAATAAACCGGACGGCCCTGTGAACAGGGCCGCCGTGGGAGAGACTGGCTTTTAGATGTCCAGCAGCAGACGAGCCGGATCTTCAAGCAAGTTTTTGATGGTCACCAGGAAGGTCACGGCTTCCTTGCCATCGATCAGGCGGTGGTCGTAGGACAGCGCCAGATACATCATCGGACGAATCACCACCTGACCGTTGATCGCCATCGGACGCTGGATGATGTTGTGCATACCCAGGATGGCTGCCTGCGGCGGGTTGACGATCGGGGTCGACATCATCGAACCGAAAGTACCACCGTTGGTGATGGTGAAGGTGCCGCCGGTCATTTCTTCGATGGACAGCTTGCCGTCACGGGCCTTCTTGCCGAAGGTGGCGATGCCGTTCTCGATTTCAGCCAGGCTCATCAGCTCGGCGTTGCGCAGAACCGGAACCACCAGGCCACGGTCGCTGGATACGGCAACACCGATGTCGGCATAGCCGTGGTAAACGATGTCGTTGCCGTCGATGGAGGCGTTGACTGCCGGGAAACGCTTCAGCGCTTCGGTAGCCGCCTTGACGAAGAACGACATGAAGCCCAGACGTACGCCGTTGTGGGACTTCTCGAACAGATCCTTGTACTTCGAACGCAGGGCCATGACTTCGGTCATGTCGACTTCGTTGAAGGTGGTCAGCATGGCCATGGAGGACTGAGCCTCGACCAGACGCTCGGCGATCTTGGCGCGCAGACGGGTCATCGGCACGCGCTTCTCGGTACGGTCGCCAGTGGCCACGACCGGAGCAGCGGCGGCCGCGGCAGCAGGCTTGGCAGCCGGAGCAGCCGGAGCGTTCTTCTTGGCTTCGACGGCGGCGACCACGTCTTCCTTGGTCACACGGCCACCTTTGCCGGTGCCGGCGATGCTGTTCGGATCGATGCCGTTCTCTTCGGCCAGCTTGCGTGCGGCCGGCGACAGAATGGCTTCATCAGCAGCAGCAGCGGCAGCCGGAGCGGCGGCCTGGGCAGGTGCAGCGGCAGCGGCCGGAGCGGCAGCCGGAGCAGCGGCGGCACCGCCTTCGTTCAGTTTGCCCAGCAGTTCGTTGGAGAGAACGGTGTCGCCTTCGTTCTTGATGATTTCAGCCAGGACGCCGTCGGCCTCTGCCAGAACTTCGATCACGACCTTGTCGGTTTCGATGTCGACGATCAGTTCGTCGCGCTTGACCGCCTCGCCCGGCTTCTTGTGCCAGGTGGCCACGGTGCCGTCGGCAACCGATTCCGGGAAGGTAGGGGCTTTGATCTCGATAGCCATTGTATGTGTTCCTTAAATTCGTTTTTTACCGGTAGGTGACACCTGCCACCTACCGGATGAAGGCGTTAAACAGTAAAGGCGTCCTGCAGCAGTTTTTCCTGCTGTTCAGCATGCATCGAGGCATAACCGCAAGCTGGCGCGGCCGACGCATCGCGACCGGCGTACTCGAGGAACAGTGCCTTCTTGTGCGCGGTAGCGACGCGACGCATGTGATGCTGGCTGCAGTACCAGGCCCCCTGGTTCATCGGCTCTTCCTGACACCAGACGATGTGCTTGAGGTTCTTGTACGGTGCCAGTGCTTCTGCCAGATCCTCCTCCGGGAACGGATAGAGCTGCTCGATACGCACGATGGCGGTATCGTCGCGACCCTCGGCACGGCGCTTCTCCAGCAGGTCGTAGTAGACCTTGCCGCTGCACAGGATCAGGCGTTCGACCTTCTTCGGATCCAGCGCATCGATCTCGCCGATCACGGTCTGGAACGAGCCTTCGGCCAGATCTTCCAGGGTCGAGATGGCCAGCTTGTGACGCAGCAGCGACTTCGGAGTCAGCACCACCAGCGGCTTGCGCAGCGGCCGGATCACCTGGCGACGCAGCATATGGTAGACCTGAGCCGGGGTGGTCGGTACGCAGACCTGCATGTTGTGCTCGGCACACAGTTGCAGATAACGCTCCAGACGCGCCGAGCTGTGCTCAGGCCCCTGCCCTTCGTAACCATGCGGCAGCAGAACGGTCAGACCGCACAGGCGGCCCCACTTGGTCTCGCCACTGGAGATGAACTGGTCGAACACCACCTGGGCACCGTTGGCGAAATCGCCGAACTGGGCTTCCCAGATCACCAGCGCGTTCGGCGTGGTGGTGGCATAGCCGTATTCGAAGGCCAGTACGGCCTCTTCGGAGAGGTAGGAGTCATACAGTTCGAACTTCGGCTGACCTTCGTACAGGCTCTTCAGCGGCACGTAGGTGCTGGCATCCTTCTGGTTGTGCAGCACGGCATGACGGTGCGAGAAGGTGCCGCGGCCGATGTCCTGGCCGGTCATGCGAATCGGATGCCCTTCGACCAGCAGGGTCGCGTAGGCCATGGTCTCGGCGAAGCCCCAGTTGATCGGCAGACCACCTGCGCCCATCTTCTGGCGATCCTCGAGGATTTTCGCGACCTGACGCTGTACCAGGAAGCCTTCCGGGATTTCCAGCAGCTTGGAGGACAGATCCTGCAGGGTCTTCAGATCGAAACGGGTGTCGTGACGCGCGGTCCAGGCATGGCCCAGGTACGGACGCCAGTCGACGAACAGCTCCTTGTTCGGCTCCTTGACCAGGCTCTTGACCACGTGCTGACCGTTGTCCAGCGCGGTACGGTACTCGTCGATCTTGGCCTGCACGTCATCATTGCTCTGCACGCCGGCGGCAATCAGGGCATCGGCGTACAGCTCACGGGTGGTGCGCTGCTTGGCGATCTGCTGGTACATCAGCGGCTGGGTGCCGTTCGGCTCGTCGGCCTCGTTATGGCCACGACGGCGGTAGCAGACCAGGTCGATGACCACGTCACGCTTGTACTGCATGCGGTAATCGACGGCCAGCTGGGTAACGAACAGCACGGCCTCCGGATCATCGCCATTCACATGGAAGATCGGCGCCTGGATCATCTTCGCCACATCGGTAGCGTACTCGGTAGAGCGCGCGTCCAGCGGGTTGCTGATGGTGAAGCCAACCTGGTTGTTGATCACGATGTGGATGGTGCCGCCCGTCTTGTAGCCACGGGTCTGCGACATCTGGAAGGTTTCCATGACCACGCCCTGACCGGCGAAAGCCGCGTCACCGTGGATGGAGATCGGCAGTACCTTGTCACCCGTGGCATCGCTGCGGCGATCCTGGCGGGCACGCACCGAACCCTCGACCACCGGGGAAACGATTTCCAGGTGCGAGGGGTTGAACGCCAGCGCCAGGTGAACTTCACCACCAGCGGTCATGACGTTGGAGGAAAAGCCCTGGTGATATTTCACGTCACCGGAGGACAGGCCCTCGGTCTTCTTGCCTTCGAACTCGTCGAACAGGTCGCGCGGGTTCTTGCCGAAGGTGTTGACCAGCACGTTCAGGCGGCCACGGTGGGCCATGCCGATGACGATTTCCTTGGTGCCGTAGGAGCCGGAACGCTGGATGATCTCGTCCAGCATCGGAATCAGGCTCTCACCGCCCTCCAGACCGAAACGCTTGGTGCCCGGGTACTTGGTGCCCAGGTACTTCTCCAGACCTTCGGCAGCGGTCACGCGCTCGAGCACGTGCGCGCGAACGTCGGCGGAGAACTGCGGGCGACCGCGCACGCTTTCCAGACGCTGGGCGAACCAGTGGCGCTGGCCGGAATCGACGATGTGCATGAACTCGGCGCCGATGGTGCGACAATATGTCTGCTGCAAAGCACCGAGAATTTCACGTAGGGTCGCCTCTTCCTTGCCGATGTACAGTTCACCGGTACGGAAAGTGGTATCCAGGTCAGCGTCGGTCAGGCCGTAATGATTGATCGACAGATCGGACGGCGCGTTACGCACCCACAGCCCCAGCGGGTCGAGCTGAGCGGCTTGGTGGCCACGCACGCGGTAGGCCTGGATCAGGCGCAGCACTTCCACCTGCTTCTTCTCGTGCTCGCTGCTGACGGCCCCAGCGGAGACCGGCTGGGCGCGACGCGAATTCTTGGCGAGCAGGATGAAATGATCGCGAATGGTCGAATGCGACACATCCGCTGCAGCGCTGCCGTCGGTCGGCAACTTCTGGAAGTAAGTGCGCCATTCTTCTGGCACAGCGTTGGGATCGTGCAGGTAGAGCTCGTAGAGCTCTTCCACGTAGGCAGCGTTGCCACCGGATAGGTGGGCACTGTCCCACATGCGCTGCATCACGCTTTCTTGCATGCTTGGTCACCCTCGGTAAGGGGACACCACCGGCGTGGACACCACATGGTTCGCTCAAAGTCCCGATGTTGCGACTCGAATGAAGCCACTTGGGTTCCCGCAGATAGTCCGGGTACCAGCCCGGATGCCCCTGCTGGTCGTCATAATTTTTCGAATGTGAACCACGGCTTTGTGGGCTGCGGTTCTGGCTTTACTGCAAGACCGGCCGAAGCCGGACTTGCAGGTGTTACAGGTACAGCAACTTGCGAATCAGGTACCGCTCTGCAGCAGCATGTTGCGTACGTGACCGATTGCCTTGGTCGGGTTCAGGCCTTTCGGGCAAACGTTCACGCAGTTCATGATGCCGCGGCAGCGGAACACGCTGAACGGATCATCCAGCGACGCCAGACGCTCGGCAGTCTTGGTATCACGGCTGTCGGCCAGGAAGCGATAGGCCTGCAGCAGTGCGGCGGGGCCCAGGAACTTGTCCGGATTCCACCAGAACGACGGGCAGCTGGTCGAGCAGCACGCGCACAGGATGCACTCGTACAGACCGTCGAGCTTCTCGCGCTCTTCCGGCGACTGCAGGCGCTCGATGGCCGGGGCCGGCGTATCGTTCTGCAGGAACGGCTGCACCTTCTCGTACTGCTTGTAGAAGATGCTCATGTCGACGACCAGGTCACGAATGACCGGCAGACCCGGCAGCGGGCGAATCACCAGCTTGCCGCCCTTGAGGCCGGCAGCGGAGATCGGCGTGATACAGGCCAGACCGTTCTTGCCATTGATGTTCATGCCGTCGGAGCCACATACGCCTTCACGGCAGGAGCGACGGTAGGAGAAGCCTTCGTCCTGCTCCTTGATCAGCGCCAGCACGTCGAGGACCATGATGTCCTTGCCGCCGGTGTCGACCTGGAAGTCCTGCATGAACGGAGCAGCGTCCTTCTCCGGGTTGTAGCGATAAACACTGACTTGCAACATATCAGTCACCCTTAATAAGTCCGAACCTTGGGTTCAAATGCCGGAACGGTCTTCGGCGCGAAGTTCACGTCACGCTTGGCTACGCGCTTCTCGCCCGGGAAGTACAGGGAGTGGCACAGCCAGTTCTGATCGTCGCGCTCCTCGAAGTCTTCACGAGCGTGCGCACCGCGCGACTCTTTACGAGCCTCGGCGGCCACAGCAGTCGCTTCGGCGACTTCGAGCAGGTTTTGCAGTTCCAGCGCTTCGATACGCGCAGTGTTGAACGCCTGGCTCTTGTCCGCGATCTTGACTTTCGCGATGCGCTCACGCAGGTCGGCCAGTTGTTGGATGCCCTTCTGCATGTATTCGCCGGTACGGAATACACCGAAGTAGTTCTGCATGCACTGTTGCAGTTCTTTACGCAGCGGGGCCACATCTTCGCCAGTGCTACGCTCGTTGACGCCAGCCAGACGCGACAGCGACTGTTCGATGTCGGTTTCGCTGGCACCACGTACTTCCACGCCTTCTTTCAGCGCTTTTTCCAGGTGCAGACCAGCGGCGCGGCCGAATACCACCAGGTCGAGCAGCGAGTTGCCGCCCAGACGGTTGGCACCGTGTACCGATACGCAGGCGACTTCACCCACGGCGAACAGACCTTCGATGATCTTGTCGTTGCCGTTGGCATCCTGGGTGATGGCCTGGCCATGAATGTTGGTGGCAACGCCGCCCATCATGTAGTGGCAGGTCGGAATGACCGGAACCGGAGCGACGACCGGATCGACGTGAGCGAAGGTCTTCGACAGTTCGCAGATACCCGGCAGGCGGCTGTGCAGCACTTCTTCACCGAGGTGGTCGAGCTTCAGCAGCACGTGATCCTTGTTCGGGCCACAGCCATTGCCGGCGATCACTTCCTTGACCATGGAGCGAGCGACGACGTCGCGACCGGCCAGGTCTTTGGCGTTCGGCGCGTAACGCTCCATGAAGCGCTCGCCATGGGCGTTGATCAGGTAACCACCCTCGCCACGGCAGCCTTCGGTAACCAGTACACCGGCGCCGGCGATACCGGTCGGGTGGAACTGCCACATCTCGATGTCCTGCACCGGCACACCGGCACGCAGGGCCATGCCCACGCCGTCACCGGTGTTGATCAGGGCGTTGGTGGTGGAGGCGTAGATACGACCAGCACCGCCAGTGGCCAGAACCACGGCCTTGGAGCGAATGTAGACGGTCTCGCCAGTCTCGATGCAGATGGCGATGATGCCGACGATGGCGCCGTCCTGGTTCTTCACCAGGTCGACGGCGTACCACTCGTTGAGGAACGAGGTGCCGGCCTTCAGGTTGGCCTGATACAGGGTGTGCAGCAGCGCGTGACCGGTACGGTCGGCAGCCGCGCAGGTGCGAGCAGCCTGAGTCGGATTGTCCGGCCCCTTGGACTGACCACCGAACGGACGCTGATAGATGCGACCCTGCTCGGTACGGGAGAACGGCAGGCCCATGTGCTCGAGCTCGAACACGGCCTCCGGGCCAACGGAACACATGTACTCGATAGCGTCCTGGTCACCGATGTAGTCGGAGCCCTTGACGGTGTCGTACATGTGCCAGCGCCAATCGTCGTTCGGGTCGGCCGACGCGATGGCGCAAGTGATGCCACCCTGAGCGGAAACGGTGTGCGAGCGAGTCGGGAACACCTTGGTGACCACGGCGGTCTTGTGGCCGCCCTGGGCCAGTTGCAGCGCAGCGCGCATGCCTGCGCCACCACCACCTACGATGATGGCGTCATAGGAAAGAGTACGGATGCTAGCCATGAATCAGAAACCCCACAGAATCTGCACGCCCCAGACGAACAGGACGAACTGGAGAACGCCACATACCGCCTGGATCAGGAAACGCACGCCGGTAGCCCAGCGGCCGATGGCCATGGGCGTCAGGTAGTCGGTAGTGATGGTCCACATGCCTACCCAGGCATGCACGATCAACGCAACCAGCGCCAGAAGGCTGAAGATGCGCATCGCGGTGTGAGAGAACAGACCATGCCACTCGGCGTAGCCCATTCCCGGATTGCAGATCACATAGCTCAGCAGGAACAGCGTATAAGCCGCGAGAACGACCGCAGAAACGCGTTGCGCCATCCAGTCATAGAGGCCCGAACGCGAGAAATTCGTAACGTTGGTTACCATATCCACACCCCCAGCAGCACGATCACGATGACCGAGATGACAAGCACGATTTTCGAGCCCAGCTTGCCGCCTTCCAGCGTCTCACCGACGCCTACATCCATGATCAGATGGCGTATACCGGCCACCAGGTGGTACAGCAGAGCGGACAGAAGACCCCAGATCACGAACTTGGCCAGCGGACTGGTCAGGCATTCTTTCACCTGGGCGAAGCCCTCTTCGGAAGTCAGCGACTTGTCGAGCCCGAACAGCAGGATGGCGATACCGACAAAGAGGATGACACCGGAGATACGGTGAAGAATGGACGTGTAAGCGGTGATCGGAAGCTTGATAGTCCGAAGGTCTAGGTTTACAGGTCGTTGGCTATTCACGGCTTTTTTATCACACTGAGAGCCCCTAACTATCAGGGCAAAGTTGTTGGGAAGTGCACTGGCAAGGTACCCATCACCCAATGAGTGACAACCGCCATGACACGGCCCTAAAGCCTGTGGCGGTCGGCCGCAGAGTATAGACAGTTAGCAGACTAATGACAATGCGACCTCCCCCCCTAAAAAGCGCATTGCAGACTGCAAAAAAATGACGTAAATAGCGGCCTTTTTTCGTTGAAAACCCCGCCGAAACCCTTCTGCCAGCTGGGTTTTCGCAAATTGACTTTCGGATTTATCCCTCTATAGTGGTGCGGGCCCTGCGTGGGGGGCTGGTTGATGATTCCAAGCATAATTAGGAGGCCACACATGGCTGACAAAAAAGCGCAGTTGATCATCGAGGGCGCAGCCCCCGTAGAACTGCCTGTTCTGACCGGCACCGTTATCCTGATGTAATCGATGTGCGGGGCCTGACCGCCACGGGTCGGTTCACTTTCGATCCCGGTTTCATGTCGACCGCCTCTTGCGAGTCGAAGATCACCTATATCGATGGCGACAAGGGTGTCCTGCTGCACCGTGGCTACCCGATCGAACAGCTCGCCGAGCAATCCGACTACCTGGAAACCTGCTATCTGTTGCTCAATGGCGAACTGCCAAGCAAGGAAGAAAAGGCCCAGTTCGTCAGCACCATCAAGAACCACACCATGGTTCACGAGCAGTTGAAGAGTTTCTTCAACGGTTTCCGCCGCGATGCCCACCCGATGGCCATCATGTGCGGCGTGGTTGGCGCCCTCTCCGCCTTCTACCATGACTCGCTGGACATCAATAATCCGCGTCATCGCGAGATTTCGGCCATGCGCCTGGTCGCCAAGATGCCGACCATCGCGGCCATGACCTACAAGTACTCCATGGGCCAGCCCATGATGTACCCGCGTAACGACCTGACCTACGCGGAAAACTTCCTGCACATGATGTTCAACACCCCGGCCGAGATCAAACCGATCAGTCCGGTGCTGGCCAAGGCGATGGACAAGATCTTCATCCTCCATGCCGATCACGAGCAGAACGCCTCCACCTCCACCGTACGCCTGGCCGGCTCCTCCGGCGCCAACCCGTTCGCCTGTATCGCCGCCGGCATCGCCGCGCTGTGGGGTCCGGCACACGGTGGCGCCAACGAAGCCGTACTGACCATGCTCGACGAAATCGGCAGCGTGGATAACATCGACAAGTTCGTGGCCAAGGCCAAGGACAAGAACGATCCGTTCAAGCTGATGG
This sequence comes from Ectopseudomonas oleovorans, assembly GCA_045291465.1. Classification (GTDB taxonomy): domain Bacteria; phylum Pseudomonadota; class Gammaproteobacteria; order Pseudomonadales; family Pseudomonadaceae; genus Aquipseudomonas; species Aquipseudomonas oleovorans_B. The sequence continues at coordinate 3,408,950 of CP152345.1, forward strand.
GCTTCGGCCACCGCGTGTACAAGAACTTCGATCCGCGCGCCAAGGTCATGAAGCAGACCTGCGACGAAGTTCTGGCCGAGCTGGGCATCAACGACCCGCAGCTGGAGCTGGCCATGAAGCTGGAAGAGATCGCGCGCAACGATCCTTACTTCAAGGAGCGCAACCTCTACCCGAACGTGGACTTCTACTCGGGCATCATCCTCAAGGCCATCGGCATTCCGACCTCGATGTTCACCGTGATCTTCGCCCTGGCGCGTACCGTCGGCTGGATCTCGCACTGGAAGGAAATGCTCTCCGGCCCGTACAAGATCGGCCGTCCGCGCCAGCTGTACACCGGTTACGCGCAGCGCGATCTGCCCGCCGATCGCGACTGATACTGCCGCACCACGAAAAAGGCTGCCAATTGGCAGCCTTTTTCATTGGCCGGCCCAACGCGAGCGAGCCGCTCAGGAACGGATACCCGGCTACGCCTCAGGAGCTGTTCACGATCTCGCGAGCCAGAGCCATACAAGGCAAAAATAGGCGAGGACGCGGAGTGTACGAGTTGTACATGAGCAGTCCGAGCCTGTTTTAACGCAGTAGGGCCGACGCGCAGCAGATCGTGAACAGGCTCTCAGCGCCCCTCGGCCTGCGCACGCAATCCTTTCAACGTCTCCAGCGGCGCATCGACCACGAAGCTGTTGGCCAACCAGGACGGCACACTGCCGCCCGGCTCGGTATGCACCTCGTAGGTCACCTCCACCTCGCCCTGGCTCAACGGCTTCAGATGCCACTCACCGTCGACGCGGCTGACCCGCACGAAATCCCTTTCTTCCGGCAACCGATCCGGAACCGCCCTAAGCAGACGAGTCACGCTGCCGTCGGCGTCGGTTCGGGTGGTGACCTGAATCACCGAATCGCGCGCCTTAACCGGCCAGGGCATCTCGAAACGGGTGTACACCTCGCTGACATCCCCTCTGGTATCCAGCAGACGCTGTTGCTGGCAACTGAAGATCCAGGCGCAGGAGCCCGTCACGTCTTCCTGCACGGCCAGTATTCGTGGCAGATCGCTTTTCACCGTGACCACACCACGGTAAGCCTTGTATTTCGAGCCCGGCACCTCGGCCAGGTAGACACGAATGCCATCCTCTTCGCGCTCCAGCTGCCACTGCCTTTCGGCAGCCTGAACAGCGCTCGCGCACAACATCACGACCAATACGGAAATACGCATCATCTTCAGACCAGCTCCCAGCGGCTTGTTCGCAATTCGACCACAATAGCCTGAAACGGGTTCAGGCATCAGGCCGTGACCTGCTCCAGCCAGCCCAGTATGCGGATGGCGCTCTCGCTGCTGTCGCCACACACCATTTCATCGGCCCTGAAGCCGACGCACACGGCAGGACGCTCCGCCCGCCCGAACAGCGCACAGAGGGAATCGACGGAAAGATGAACACAGCGCACGCCAGCCGGCTTGCCCTCGGGCATACCGGGAATCGGCGAACTGATGGAAGGCGCGATGCAGCAGGCACCGCAGCCGGCACGACACTCCATGAAACGGCCTCGACGTGGAACCAACGGCGGCGATCGTAATGAGGCGCACACCGTCAGTCGAGGCCTTTCGCGATCAGCGGTTGCGCTGCAGACGCGCCACCAGGCTGGAGGTATCCCAACGCCCGCCGCCCATGCCCTGTACGTCGGCATAGAACTGATCGACCAGCGCGGTCACCGGCAACTGGGCGCCGTTGCGCCGCGACTCTTCGAGCACGATCGCCAGGTCCTTGCGCATCCAGTCGACGGCGAAGCCGAAATCGAACTCTCCGGCCAGCATGGTCTTGTAGCGATTTTCCATCTGCCAGGATTGCGCTGCGCCCTTGCTGATGACGTCGACCACCGCATGACCATCGAGGCCCGCGCACTGAGCGAAGTTCAGCGCCTCGGAAAGGCCCTGAACCAGGCCGGCGATACAGATCTGGTTGACCATCTTGGTGAGTTGCCCGCTACCAGCCGGCCCCATCAGGCTGATCATTCGCGCATAGCCCTGAATGACTGGCTCGGCAATGGCATAGGCCTGCGGCTCGCCCCCTGCCATCACGGTCAGCACGCCATTGACCGCCCCGGCCTGGCCGCCGGATACCGGCGCATCGAGAAAGCCCAGGCCACGCTCCGCAGCGATGGTCGCCAGCTCACGCGCGACATCGGCCGAAGCCGTGGTGTGATCGACCAGAATGGCGCCCGGGGCCATACCGGCGAACGCGCCCTGCTCGCCCAGCACCACACTGCGCAGGTCGTCATCGTTGCCCACGCAACACATCACCAGCTCGGCGCCCTGTACCGCTTCGCGCGGGGTCGGCGCACTGCTGCCGGCATATTCGCCCATCCACTGCTCGGCCTTGCCCGGAGAGCGGTTGTAGACCGTGACCTCATGCCCTTTGCGAGCCAGATGCCCGGCCATCGGGTAGCCCATGACCCCCAAGCCGAGAAACGCAACCTTCGCCATATGAACCTCCGCCAAAGACAGGCGGCAGAGCCTAACACGGCGTTTGCCCTGGCCGGAAAGGGCTTCCATACTGCCTGCGGGTTCTTCAGGGCCAGATTCAGAACCTTTTAGACTCGGCGGGACCAAACCCGGCAGATCGCAGACAGCTTCTAAGGAGCGCCCATGGGGCATTGGCTAGTCATCGACCTGGAAGCCACCACAGATGAAGGTGGCTGGGCGATGGAGGAAATGGAAATCATCGAGATCGGTGCCAGCCTGGTTGGAGCGGAGGGGCATGAGCGCGACCATTTTCAGCGTTTCATCAAACCGCAACGCCGCCCCTGCCTGACCGACTTCTGTCGCGAACTCACCCACATCACCCAGGCCGAGATAGACAGCGCCGCGCCCCTGCCTCAGGTCTGGGCGCAGTTCGAGCGCTGGCTGGCGCAGCACGCACCGCGCCTGGCCGGCTGGAGCAGCTGGGGCGATTACGACCGCCGCCAACTGGAGCAGGAATGGCGCCAGCACCGCTTGAGCAGTCTGCTGGCCGATGTCCCCCATCTGAACCTCAAGCAAGCCTTCGCCAAGGCTCGTCAGCTGCCTCGTCCTGTAGGCCTGCACAGTGCACTGCAACTGGCCGGCATGCAGTTTCAGGGACAACAGCACCGCGCCCTGGAGGATGCACGCAACACCGCGCGCCTGCTACCTCTGGTACTGCCGCTCAGGGGCTGCTGAGCCATCGCAGCAGCCTGCGAAGGCTATACGGCCTTCAAGAATGATGACGAAAAAAACCGCTTGGGCATACTGGCGCCCCTTTATGGTCTGCCAGCCATGGCGCAGGCCCTTCGGGCCGTCGCCATGCGACGTTGAAAATGGCTCCCAGCAATTTTTTCCAACCCTTTCCGAGGAATCGCAGATGTTCAAGGTCAACGAGTACTTCGACGGCACCGTCAAATCCATCGGTTTCACCATGGCGCAAGGCCCTGCCACCATCGGCGTTATGGCCCCGGGCGAGTACGAATTCGGCACCAGCCAACTGGAAGTCATGCATGTCGTGGCCGGCGCCCTGACCGTGAAACTGCCCGGCAGCGACAGCTGGTCCACCTACGAAGCCGGCAGCAACTTCACCGTTGCGGCCAACAGCAAGTTCCAGCTGAAGGTGGCCGTGGATACCGCCTATCTCTGCGAATACCGCTAAGCCACAAGGCGCCACGAAGAACCGGCCCCAGCGGCCGGTTTTTTCTTTGATGATCAGCAGCAGGACACAGCCCCATGTCGCGCACCGCCCTTCTTGTCCCCATCGCCCTGCTCGTGGTGGCCATGGTCTCGATCCAGAGCGGTGCGTCCCTGGCCAAGAATCTGTTTCCGCTGGTGGGCGCAGAAGGTACCACCACCCTGCGCCTGGTGCTCGGGGCCATCATCCTGTCACTGGTGATGCAGCCCTGGCGGGCCAGGCTGGACCTGCGCAAGTGCCACGCCCTGCTGGCTTACGGCCTGGCACTGGGCGGCATGAACCTGTTGTTCTACATGTCGCTGCAGAGCATTCCACTAGGTATCGCGGTCGCCCTGGAGTTCACCGGGCCGCTGGCTCTGGCGCTGTTCTCTTCGCGCCGCCTGCTGGATTTCGTCTGGGTGATCCTGGCCGTCGTCGGCCTGTGGATGCTGCTGCCCACGGGCGCGACCCAGAACGCCATCGATCCGCTTGGCGCCGCCCTGGCGCTCGGCGCAGGCGTATGCTGGTCGCTCTACATCATCTTCGGGCAGAAAGCCGGTGCCCAGCATGGTCGCCACACGGTCTCCCTGGGCACCTGGGTCGCCGCACTGCTGGTGCTGCCGATCGGTGTCTGGCACGCGGGCAGCAATCTGTTGACGGTTGATCTGCTACCCATCGCCCTGAGCGTCGCGGTGATGTCCTCTGCCCTGCCCTACAGCCTGGAAATGGTCGCCCTGACACGCCTGCCGGCGCGCACGTTCAGCGTCCTGATGAGCCTGGAGCCGGCTGTCGCCGCGCTGTGCGGCCTGGCCTTTCTCGGCGAGAAACTGCTCTGGAGCCAGTGGCTGGCAGTGGGCGCGATCATCATCGCCTCGGCCGGAGCGGCCGCCACCATCAAGCCCAAAAGCTAGCAGGCCGCCAGGGTCTGTTGCCGTTTCGACGCAAGCCACGTTGCTGCGCCAAATGGCAACAGCCCCTAGCGACCAAACTGCAGCTCGGCCAGCCGAGCGTAGAGCGGATTGCTCTCGATCAACTCGGCGTGCCGACCAATGGCAGCCAGACGCCCCTGCTCGATCACTGCGATCCGATCCGCCTGCTTCACCGTCGCCAGGCGATGTGCGATCACCAGCGTGGTGCGTCCGGCCATGAGAGACGGCAGCGCCTGCTGGATCAGGTGCTCGCTCTCGGCATCCAGCGCGCTGGTGGCCTCATCCAGCAGCAGGATTGGCGCATCGGCGAGCAACGCACGAGCAATCGCCAGGCGCTGGCGCTGCCCACCGGAAAGCCCGAGTCCGGCCTCGCCCAGGTGGGTCTGGTAACCCTGCGGCAGGCGCTGGATGAACTCATGCGCGTGCGCCGCACGTGCGGCAGCCTCCACCTCGGCCTGGCTGGCATGCAGACGGCCATAACGAATGTTGTCTTCGATCGAGCCGAAGAACAGCGCCGGGTTCTGCGAGACCAGGGCGAAGCAGGCGCGCAACTCACGTGGATCGAGCTGCTCGATCGGCACGCCATCGAGCAGGATGCTTCCGGCCTGCGGGTCGAAGAAACGCAGCAGCAGGTCGAACAGGGTGGACTTGCCAGCCCCGGACGGCCCGACCAGCGCCAGGGTCTCACCGGGCGCGACCTGCAGATCGATACCATCGATGGCATAGCTGTCGGAACGTGACGGGTAGGCAAAGCGCACACCCTGCAATTCGATGCGCCCCTGCAGCGGTTGCGGCAGATGCCGCGGCAGCTGTGGCGCCACGATGGCATTGCCGGCACGCAGCAGTTCACCGATACGCTCGGCAGCCCCCGCGGCACGCTGCAACTCGCCGATCACCTCGCTCAGCGTACCGAAGGAGGAGCCGACGATCAGGCTGTAGAACACGAAGGCGGCCAGTTCTCCACCGGAAATGCGCCCTGCGATCACATCCATGCCACCGACCCAGAGCATCACGCCCACGGCACCGAGCACCAGCACGATCACCACGGTAATCAGCCAGGCACGCTGAGCGACGCGCTTGCGCGCCACATCGAAGGCCGCCTCGGCAGAGCCGGCGAAACGCCGCTTGTCCTCGTCCTGGTGGTTGTAGGCCTGCACGGTCTTGATCTGCCCCAGCACCTCGCCGACGTAACTGCCGACGTCCGCCACTCGATCCTGGCTCTGTCGCGACAGCGCACGCACGCGCCGCCCGAACAGCAGGATGGGCGCCACCACCAGAGGCAAGGCCAGCAGGACGATGCCACTGAGCTTGGGGTTGGTGACCACCAGCAGCACGCTGCCGCCAATGAGCATGATCAGGTTGCGCAGCGCCATCGAAAGCGACGAACCGATCACCGATTGCAGCAAGGTGGTGTCGGCAGTCAATCGCGACTGGATCTCCGAGCTGCGATTGCTTTCATAGAAGCCCGGGTGCAGTTCGATCAGGTGATCGAACACCCGCCGCCGGATATCCGCGACCACCCGTTCGCCGATCCATGACACCAGGTAGAAGCGCGTGTAGGTGCCAAAGGCCAACGCCAGTACCAGCACGAAGAACAACGACAGCGACTGACGCAACGCGGCGGGCGACTGCGTGGCCAATCCCTGATCCACCAGCAACTTGATGCCCTGGCCCATGGACAAGGTAATCGCCGCCGTGAACAGCAACGCCAGCAGAGCAGCCAGCACCCGGCCACGATAAGGCACGATGAAACGCCAGGCCAGGCGCATGGCGCCACGCTGGCGAGAGGAAAGCATCGAAGTCATGACGGTTCTCGGGATTCGGCAGCCGAAGGCGCCTCGGCCAGCCAGGCCACTGCGCACAAAGCCAGCGCAGCCAGGTTGGTGGAAAGCGGATTGAACGCCTGAATCAACAGATGGGGGCTCAACAGCGCGACATCAAGCAGCAATGCCAGCAATACCACGCCAGCGACCAGCAGAGGCCAGCGTCGCCGCCGTAGCGTCAACAGTGCCAGCCCCAGCAGCATTTCGGCCACGCCACCGACACGGGCAATCAGCTCTGGCGCGAACAAGGCGTGATCAGGCAGGCCATGGGCACCAATCATCGCAACCTCGTCAGGGCTCAGCCAGAGAATCTTCGGCGCCAGGCCATGCCAGATGAACACCAGCGCCAGGGCCAACCGTGCCAGCCAGGCGATGTGCGCCAGGCGCCGCTCAGTCATGCAGGAAGCGCTCGGCATGGTCGGCTGCGGGCAACAGGCACACAGCATGCCGGCCGAAAAGGCGATAGCGATTCAGGGCAATGCGGTCGTAGCACCAGTCGCGCAGCGGCCCGGGTACCAGACGCAGCCAGAACAGCGCACGCCATGGCCAGGGCAAGCGGACGAGGATTCGCAACAATGCCGTGGAGCGGACATGCAAGCCGGCCTCGTCGATCAGTGCCATGGTGTCGAAGCGATCGGTGGGCAACCCATACCAGGCCAGCAAAGCCTGGCCCCGGGCGGACTGCACCGAGGCCAGGCGGAACTGGCGCTGGCTGTCATGGCGAATGAGAAACTTCGCCCAGCCGTTGCAGAGCTTGCAGACGCCGTCGAACAGCACGACGCGCTCGCCTGGCGCAAGATCAGGCGGCAGCATCGGCCCTGTCATCGCGCCGCACTCGTCTGCTCGGCGAGCGGCCGGTAGTGCCCGGTGATCCGGTAGGCGAACAGAATGTCCTCTTCCTGCGTGCCCCGACCGATGTTGTGCAATACCAGCGGTGGGCCGGCTGGCGCCTGACGGTCACTGATGATGCCGATATGGGTGAGACCGCGACCCAGATCCCAGGTGACGATATCGCCTGCGCGGTACGCCGAGGCCGCCTCGCTGACCGGCAGCGACCAGCCCTGGCGCTTGAACCAGGTCATCAGATTGGGCACGCGGCGGTGATCGATATTGCTGTCCGGGCGGCTCAGGCCCCAGTTCTTCGGATAGAGGCCGAAGTGGGCACGCATGTCGCGATGCACCGCCTCCTGAAGATCCAGCCCCTGCTGACGCAGCGCGCGGATCACCACATCGGTGCAGACCCCGGTCGCCATGGGCACGTCGCCGCCCGGGTAACTCAGTTGGCGGTAGGCCGGATCATAGCTCAGGGTCACACCGACCTGCCTGCGCGCATCCAGCACCAGCCTGTCCACCTCGATGGCCTGCACGGCGAACGCCAGCAGCCACGACACCATTGCAACGACCGCCCGCATCACGATCTCCTATCGACTCAGGGGATACAGCAACTCTTCCTTGTAGCCGGCCCAGACCCGCACCACATCCGGGAAGGCGTCATCCAGGCTCACATCGCCGCTGTCCACCAGCAGCGGTCGCCCCTCCAGCGTCGCCAGCTTGCGCTTGGTGGCCACCACGCGCAGCCGCTCCAGGCCGACCGCGCGCAGCACGCGCGGGCTGATCTGCTGGTTGCCGCGACCGATTATATGTCCCTGCCCGCCAATGGCGGTGACCATCAGGTAAGCCGGATGATCGTCGACCAGTGCGAACAGCTCGACCTCGTTGAGATCACGGGCAATGACCTGCCCGTCCTCGATCACATCGACTCCCAGCAATGTCGTTTCCAGGCCCAGATTCTGCGCCAGGCCATGCAGGGTCGAACCCGGGCCGAACACGTAGCGCACACCGGGCTCCCACTCCGCCTCCAGCCAGGCGGCGAGATCGGCCAGCACCAGCTCTTCGGACTCCATGCCGCCCTGCTTGACCGCCTGCACGTAGCCACCCTCCTGCGGCACGCACAGCTCGCCATACCAGCGTGCGCTGACGCGCCCTTCACGCAAGGCGTTCTCGTCGATATCACGCACTTCACCGCTGGCCAGGCGCACCAGGCCGCCCTCCACCAGACGCACGGTCAGTTCGCCGGCAGCTCGCGGGCTGATGGCATAGACGCCGGACTGGATCTTCACTCCCGCAGGGATACCCAGCACCGGCTGGCCCTCCCTGACGGCTGCGCAGATATCGCGCGCCGTGCCGTCGCCACCTGCGAACAGAATCAGTGCCACGCCGGCTTCCTGCAATTGCCGCACGGCGCGCCGGGTATCGTCGGCTGTGGTTGACGCCATGCCGGACTGCCCCAGCAGACGATGTTCGAAGCCCATCTGTGCCAACAGATCGCCACCCATGGCACCGGGGTAACTGACGAACTCGATGCGCTCACGCAGGGGCAGCAATTGCTCCAGCGCCGTTCGCGTGCGCTGTGCAGCCCTGGGCTCGACACCCAGCGCCAGCACCTGCTCGGCCATGCCGTCGCTGCCCTTGAACGCCGCCGGGCCGCCCAGACCAGCCAGTGGATTGATGATCAGACCGATGTGAAAACGCGACATGTATCCCTCGTTCGGCACAGGCTGGCACACCGCCTGCATTACGACCTTCGCAATGTATTTTGTGACGGAGTTCCGCCGTCGCCATTGTCACCGCGCCTTCATCTAGCGTCTCTAGACTGGCGCGCACAACCGATGAGGAAACAGGCCATGAGCTTGCACGACAATGCTGCCCACCGCACCACCCCCTCAACCAGGCAACCGCAGTTGCCGGTGGGCGGTTTTATCATCGATGCTCAGGGTCGCGAAGTACCCATTACCGAAGAGATGATCCAGCAGGCCTGCGCCGTGCTGGAAGAGAGCCGCCAGCAAGCCCGCCGGCGCTGAGCCTGCTGCGCGCCTGACAGGACGCGATCACTCGCGCGCCAGCAGCTTCAGCGACACCGAATTGATGCAATAGCGCAAGCCTGTGGGGCGCGGCCCGTCGGGAAACACGTGGCCCAGGTGCGCATCGCACCTGGCGCATTTGACCTCGATACGGTGCATGCCGTGGCTGAAGTCATCCAGCTCGCGGATCACGGTGTCGCTCACCGGTTGGAAGTAACTCGGCCAACCGCTGCCGGAATCGTATTTCGCATCCGAATCGAACAACGCCTCGCCGCAGCAGGCGCAATGGTAGATGCCAGGCGTCTTGTCGTCGTGATAACGGCCGCTGAACGGGCGCTCCGTACCGCCCAACCGACAGACATGGAATTGCTCCTGGGATAATTCGTCACGCCATGCATCCAGGGGTTTGTCGAGCTTGTCCACGAACGCTTTCCTCCTCGATCGAGCAGTCGAACATTGCACAGGGCGGATTCTGCCATGAACCGTCGCCCTGTGATCGACGGCCAATGCGCATTGACAAAACATCCGGCGCGGCTGAACCGAGAGCCTGAAGTCATGCAAGGGACTTCACTCTGAGTGGCAAAGCACAAAAAAGCCAGGCCGGTACCTTTGCCGCACACAGGCTGCAACGTATGATTCGACCCCAATCTGTCACCCGCGTTACAGGCTGTCGCCCCACTCCGCTCGGAAGGACTGGCAGCCTGAGCCGACGGGCTCTCCATCGATCGGGATTTCTCACATGCAGGTCAGCAAATCGAACAAGCTCGCCAACGTCTGCTACGACATCCGCGGGCCGGTGCTCAAGCACGCCAAGCGTCTGGAAGAGGAAGGCCATCGCATCCTCAAGCTGAACATCGGCAACCCGGCGCCATTCGGTTTCGAGGCCCCCGAGGAAATCCTCCAGGACGTCATCCGCAACCTGCCCACCGCCCAGGGGTACAGCGACTCCAAGGGGCTGTTCAGTGCGCGCAAGGCGGTCATGCAGTACTACCAGCAGAAACAGGTCGAAGGTGTCGGCATCGAGGACATCTACCTCGGCAACGGCGTGTCCGAGCTGATCGTCATGGCCATGCAGGCACTGCTCAACAACGGTGACGAGGTGCTGATTCCGGCACCCGACTATCCGCTATGGACCGCGGCAGTGGCACTGTCCGGCGGCAAGCCGGTGCACTACCTGTGCGACGAGCAGGCCGGCTGGTTCCCCGACATCGCGGACATGCGCGCCAAGATCACCCCGAACACCAAGGCACTGGTACTGATCAACCCGAACAACCCGACCGGCGCGGTGTACTCCAGGGAAGTCCTGCAGGATATCGTCGAACTGGCTCGCCAGCACAACCTGGTGATCTTCTCCGACGAAATCTACGACAAGATCCTCTATGACGAGGCCGTGCACATCAGCACCGCCTCGCTGGCTCCCGACGTGCTCTGCCTGACCTTCAACGGCCTGTCCAAGAGCTACCGCGTGGCCGGCTTCCGCTCCGGCTGGGTGGCCATTTCCGGGCCCAAGCACAAGGCACAGAGCTACATCGAAGGGCTCGATATCCTCGCCAACATGCGCCTGTGCGCCAACGTGCCCAGTCAGCATGCGATCCAGACCGCGCTCGGCGGCTACCAGAGCATCAACGACCTGGTGCTGCCCAACGGCCGCCTGCTCGAGCAACGCAACCGCACCTGGGAGCTGCTCAACGACATTCCCGGCGTCAGTTGCGTCAAACCCATGGGGGCGCTGTATGCCTTCCCGAAGATCGACCCGAAGGTCTGCCCGATTCATAACGACGAGAAGTTCGTCCTCGACCTTCTGCTCTCGGAGAAACTGCTGATCGTCCAGGGCACCGCCTTCAACTGGCCGTGGCCTGATCACTTCCGCGTGGTCACCCTGCCCCGCGTCGACGATCTGGAGCAGGCCATCGGCCGCATCGGCAACTTCCTCAAGGGTTACAGCCAGTAAGCCGGCATGGATCTGCAGATCGACGACTTCTACAAGGACGCGGCCAGCGGCCTGCTCATGCTGTATCAGGCCTTCCCGCGCAAGATGGCGCTGTACGTGGAAGACCTGATCGGGCGAGAGGAGCCTGACGAATTCGGCCTGCCCAGCAAGCGCCACCAGGCGTGCCTGGGCGCGCTGCTGTGGCTGGCCGAGGAAGGTTATCTGCGTTTCGAGTCGACCATCGCCTATGATGCGCTGGATCAGGCCGTACTGACCGAGAAGGGTTTCCTGCGCCTGTCGCGGGCGATTCCCCATCCTCTGCACGAAGGTGAAGTGCTGCCGCCGAGCGTGCGCCGCGTCCATGCCACGCTGGCGTTTCAACTGCGCGAGGCCCTGGCCCAGCAGCACGGCGAGCGCACCGCCCGCCTCACTCGCCTGCTGTTCGAGAGCACGCTGGACGGCCAAGAGACATAGTTTGAAATAGTCGCTGGTTGAAAGCCCCAGGGGGCGCCCTTATATAGCCGGCATTACTCGTACGTCTTTCCCCGTGAGGAGTCCGTTCACACCATGATGCGCATTATGTTGTTCCTGGCCACCAACCTGGCGGTTCTGGTTATCGCCAGCATCACCCTCAAACTGCTGGGGGTCGACCGCTTCACCGGCCAGAACCATGGCAGTCTGCTGATTTTCTGCGCCGTGTTCGGTTTCGCCGGTTCGCTGGTCTCGCTGTTCCTGTCCAAGTGGATGGCGAAGATGAGCACCGGCACGCAGATCATCACCCAGCCGCGCACCCGCCACGAGCAGTGGCTGCTGCAGACCGTCGAGGAACTGTCCCGTGAAGCCGGCATCAAGATGCCGGAAGTCGGCATCTTCCCGGCCTACGAGTCCAACGCCTTCGCCACTGGCTGGAACCGGAACGATGCGCTGGTTGCCGTCAGCCAGGGCCTGCTCGAGCGCTTCTCGCCCGACGAAGTGCGCGCGGTACTGGCTCACGAGATCGGCCACGTGGCCAACGGCGACATGGTCACCCTGGCGCTGATCCAGGGCGTGGTGAACACCTTCGTGATGTTCTTCGCACGCATCTTCGGCAACTTCGTCGACAAGGCGATCCTGAAGAACGAAGACGGCCATGGCATCGGCTACTTCGTCGCGACCATCTTCGCCGAACTGGTACTGGGCATCCTGGCCAGCATCATCGTCATGTGGTTCTCGCGCAAGCGCGAATACAAGGCCGACGAAGCCGGTGCCCGCCTGGCCGGCACCGGCGCGATGATCGCCGCGCTGCAACGCCTGCGCGCCGAACAGGGCGTACCGGTGCAGATGCCCGACAGCCTGACCGCCTTCGGTATCAACGGCGGCCTGAAAAACGGCCTGGCCGGCCTGCTGATGAGTCACCCGCCGCTGGAAGATCGCATCGAAGCGCTGCGCCGCCGGGGCTGATCGAAAACCGCAATGAAAAAGGCGACCTCCGGGTCGCCTTTTTTCGTTGGCAGGCGGTCAACGCCGCGTGAGATGAAACACCACCTCTTCGACCTTTTCCAACTGGCTGTCGACGAAACGCGGGTTGCCGCTCAAGACGTCCTTGCGCTCCACCTCGCGTAGCGCCCAACCCTCTGCGAAACGCTGCTCGACCTCGGCATCCTCGACCGAGAACGGCGGACCGTCCATGCGCTGCCGGTCGTACACCAGGGTCACCAGCAGGCCCTGACAGGCCTGCGGCAATATCGTCTGCAGATGGGCAACGTAACGCTCACGCATCGGCGGCGGCAAGGCGATCAGTGCGGCACGGTCGTAAAAGGCCTGGCAGTGCGCGACCTCATCGCGCCCCAAGGCGAAGAAGTCGCCACACAGGATCTCCAGCTCACCTGCCCGATAGACCTTGAACGCCCCCTGCTGCGACACATCCGGCTGCACGTCGCGCTCGGCGAAGAAGTCCTGCACAGCCCGCTCGGCCAGCTCCACACCGAGCACTTTGTGGCCTTGCTCGGCCAGCCAGGCCAGGTCGAGGCTCTTGCCGCAAAGCGGCACCAACACCCTCGCATCGGCACGCAGCCCGAGGGCCGCCCAATGGCGGCGCAGGTAGCCGTTGACCTTCTCCTGATGAAAACCGATTTGGCTGCGCGCCCAACGATCCTGCCAGAACGCCTCGTGCATGGACGAATCCTCCATATGATTCGATAGGAATGCTCAACTATTTATGCTGGAAGTCGATAGATCCAGCGACGAAGATGGCGACATCCTACTTCAGGAGCTGATTGCCATGCTGCCCTCTCTGTTCATTTCCCACGGCTCGCCCATGTTGGCCCTGGAGCCGGGCGCCAGCGGCCCCGCACTGGCCCGGCTGGCTGCCGAGCTGCCCAGGCCCAGGGCCGTGCTGGTGGTGTCCGCACACTGGGAAAGCCAGCGCCTGCTGCTGACTGCCGGCGAATACCCGGCAACCTGGCACGACTTCGGCGGTTTCCCGGCTGCACTGTACGCCGTGCAGTACCCAGCGCCCGGTGCACCGCAACTGGCGGCGGAAGTCGCCCAGCAACTGGTCGATGCCGGCCTGCCGGCGGAGCTCGATGCGCAGCGCCCCTTCGATCACGGCGCCTGGGTTCCTCTGTCACTGATGTATCCGCAGGCCGACATTCCCATGCTGCAATTGTCATTGCCCAGTCGCCTGGGCCCCGAGTTGCAGACACGTGTGGGGCGTGCACTGGCCGGCCTGCGCGCGCACGGCATATTGCTGATCGGTTCCGGCAGCATCACCCACAATCTGGGCGAACTCGACTGGCGCGCCCCCGGACGTCATCACGCCCTGGGCCAAGGCGTTTCGCGACTGGATCGTGGAAAAACTCGAAGCCGATGACGAACAGGCGCTACACCACTATCGCCAACTGGCACCGCAAGCCGCACGCAACCACCCCACCGAGGAACACCTGCTGCCACTGTTCTTCGCTCGCGGCGCTGGCGGTACCTTCACCCTGGCGCATACGGGCTTCACCTATGGTGCGCTGGGCATGGATATCTATCGCTTCGACTAGGTGCTTCTGACGCTGTCCCAGGCGATCTGCGCCAGCAGCTCGCGGCATTCGCCCAGCTCGCTGCGGGTACGACCGGCCAGCCAGTTGCGTGCCAGATCCTGAGTAGGACCAATGACCACCGACGCGAAGCAGTCATCCGGCAGTGCCTTGAACAGCCCCTGCTTGCGGTACTCGGCGAGCGCCGCAAGTATCTGTGCGAAGTGCTCGCGATTGGCTTCACGCAGGGCATCACCCATCTCCCCCGCCTCGACCCGGCTGCGGCTGTGCAGGATGAAACGCGCCCAGTCCGGGTTGGCCACCACCCAGTCGATGTAGCTGGTCACCAGCAACCTGACGCAGGCTTCGGCGCTGGCTGCACCGGCAAAGCCGCGTTGCAGCAGATCGGCGTACTGCGCGGTACCGGCCAGATAGAGCGCGGCGATGATCCGCTCCTTGTTGCCGAAGTGGTGATACAGGCTGCCGATACTGGCGCCCGAACGGTCGCGGATCATCTCGATGGTGGTGGCGTCGACGCCATGTTCGGTGAAACAGGCGAGTGCCGCCTGCAGGATCTCGTCTTTGCGTGATGGGCGGGCCATGCCACTCCTCGATGACTAGAGTATTTTTCTAGAATTATTTTCTAACGTTCGTATACTGCCTCGGCGCGCGCTCATCTTCAATCGCAAACCGCAGGAGAGAGTCATGAGTCAGATGTTGCAGATGTTCCAGCAGGCCGGCGCTGCCCAGTTCAGCGCGATGATCGGCCAGGTCGCCCCCTACTTCGCCAGCATCGCCCCACAGATGGTCGAGTTGCGCCCCGGTTATGCCGAGGTCAGCTTCGCCAAACGCCGCGAAGTCCTCAACCATATCGGTACGGTACACGCCATCGCCCTGTGCAATGCCGCCGAACTCGCTGCCGGCAGCATGACCGACGCATCCATCCCCAGCGGCTGCCGCTGGATTCCCAGGGGCATGACGGTGGAGTACCTGGCCAAGGCCGATGGTGATGTCCGCACGGTTGCCGACGGCAGTGCGCTGGACTGGAGCCAGACCGGTGATATCAAGGTTCCGGTGATGGCCTATGTGGGTGACAAGCCGGTGTTTCGCGCAGAAATCACCATGTACGTCAGCCAGGTCTGAACATGAGCGAGGCCCGTCATCGACGGGCCTCGCTCATGCGCTCAGTCCAGACGCACCAGGATGCGGCCGACCATACCGCCGGCCAGGATGCGGTCGATCGCCTCGGGCAATTCCGCCAACCCGACTTCCTGGCACAGTGCCGAAAGATCGAGCTTCCATTGCAGCGACAGCTTGTCCCACATGGACGCCTTGACCACCAGCGGCAGCTCCACCGAATCCACCCCCAGCAGGTTGACCCCGCGCAGGATGAACGGCAGCACGCTGGCCTGGAAGGCGACGCCGGCCGTCAGCCCGCAGCACGCCACGCTACCGCTGTGGCGCAGCGACTTGACCACGTTGAACAGGATATCCCCGCCCACCGTATCCACCGCAGCGGCCCAGCGCTCCTTGAGCATCGGTCGCTCACTGCCCTGCTGCAGCTCTTCACGACTGACGATCTCGTCGGCACCGAGCCCGCGCAGGAAATCGCCCTGCTCAGCCTTGCCGGTCGCGGCGGCAACGCGATAGCCGAGCTGCCTGAGCAGCACCACGGCGATGCTGCCAACGCCCCCCGTCGCACCGGTCACCAGCACGGTCCCCGCCTCGGGGGTAACGCCCACCTGCTCCAGCTTGTCCACGCACAGCGCAGCTGTCAGGCCGGCGGTGCCGAGAATCATCGCCTCACGCAGCGGCAGCCCCTGCGGACGCTTGATCGCCCAGGCTGCCGGTACCCGAATGTACTGACCAAAGCCACCGGCAGTGTTCATACCCAGGTCATAGCCGGTGACGATCACCTCATCCCCCACGCTGAACTCGGCTACGGTGGACGCCTCGACCACACCCGCCGCATCGATACCGGGCGTGTGCGGATACGCCCTGGTGACACCACGATTACCGCTGGCAGACAACGCATCCTTGTAGTTGAGCGAGGAATAGCGCACACGGATCAGCAGCTCTCCCTGCGGCAGTTGCTCGACGTTGCGCTGAACCAACTCTCGCTGGAAGCCGCCATCGGCCCCTTCACTGACCTGCAAGGCCTTGAACTCGGTCATCACCCTCTCCTCTCTGTCATGGCTCGGTGCTGCGCGAGAAGAACCTGCCGCGCAGCCACTCCGAGCGAAGCGTTACCAGAAGCGCTGCTGGTTGAGCCGGCTCAACCAGGTCAGGACGAAGCGATCCAGCGCCATGCTGGCCGCCAGTCCGACCCGCTCCTGCAGGCTCTTCTTCTGAGCGAAATGCAGATGGAACAGTTCAGCCTCGCTGGCGCGCTCTGCCAGGTACTGATCGCTGGTCTTGAGTTCGTCCACCAGCAGGCGCTCCTGCGCCGCCATGCCCAGCCAGACCTCACCGGTGGCGATGGCATCGATATCAAGCTGCGGGCGGTAACGGGCGACGAAGCCCTTGAACAGTTCGTGGGTGGCTTCCAGGTCTTCCTGGAATTTCTCCCGGCCCTTTTCGGTGTTCTCGCCGAACACGGTCAGGGTGCGCTTGTACTCACCGGCGGTGAGGACTTCGAAGTCGATCTCGTGCTTCTTCAGCAGGCGATGCACGTTGGGCAACTGCGCCACCACGCCGATGGAGCCGAGAATGGCGAAGGGCGCACTGAGAATCTTCTGGCCAATGCAGGCCATCATGTAGCCGCCGCTCGCCGCCACCTTGTCCACGCATACGGTCAGCGGGATACCGGCATCGCGGATACGCACCAGTTGCGACGAGGCCAGGCCATAGCTGTGCACCATGCCGCCACCGCTTTCCAGGCGCAGCACCACTTCGTCATCGGCCTTGGCCATCGACAGCAGCGCAGTCACCTCGTGGCGCAGGTTGTCAGTGGCCGAAGCCTTGATGTCACCGTCGAAATCCAGCACGAACACCCGTGGCTTGCTCGGCGGCGCCTTCCTGTTCTGCTTGTCGGCCCTGGCCTGCGCCTTGCGCGTGGCCTTGAGCTGATCCCTGGACAGCACGCTCTGCTCGAGGCGCTCACGCAATTCCTTGTAGAAATCGTTGAGTTTCTGCACCTGCAACTGGCCACCGCCACGACGTCCCTTGCCACGGGTGGCAGCAATGGTCACCAGCACGACGACGATGGCGACCACCAGGGTCAGGGTCTTCGCCAGAAAGCTGGCGTACTCGCTAAGAAACTCCACGGTTCCCCCTTGGACAATGTGGCAGCGCCTGGGCGCACAAAGGCCCAAGCATACCGGCGCAGCGGCTTGCCGGCCAAGCTCGTCACGCGCCAGGAGTGCCATACAGGCAATTCAAACAAGCGTATGTTTTTTCGTTGACAGTCCCTGAGCTTCCTCATACCCTCGCGGAACCTTCAACGTGCCGAGACCAATACGGACGTGGGCAGCATCTATCTGATTCGACATGGCCAGGCTTCATTCGGTGCAGACGACTATGATGTCCTGTCACCCATTGGGGTGCGCCAGGCCGAAGTACTGGGCGAACACCTCGACCAGCTTGGCATCGTCCTCGATCGCTGCATCAGCGGCAGCCTGCAACGCCAGCAACATACGGCCAACGCCGCCCTGCAACGCATGAGCGCCGTCCCCGCCCTGGAGATCGATGCGGCCTTCAATGAATTCGATGCCGATGCAGTGATCCGCACCCTGCTCCCGGATCTGCTGCCCGAAGAACCCGAAGCCCTGCATGTCCTGCGCAACGGTGCGCAGAACCGCGCCGAATTCCAGCGCCTGTTCGCCAGGCTGATCCAGCGCTGGATCTCCGGAGAACATGACAAACCGGGCCTGCAAAGCTGGCAGGCCTATGTCGAGCAGGTCGCAGGCGGCCTGCGGCGCATCCTCGAACAGGCCCACAACAAACAGAACGTCGCGGTATTCACCTCCGGCGGCACCATCACCGCCCTGCTGCGCCTGATCACGGGCGTTCCGTCGCAGAAGGCCTTCGAACTGAACTGGCAAATCGTCAATACCTCGCTCAGCCAACTGAAATTCCGTGGCAGCGAGGTGAGTCTGGCTTCCTTCAACAGCCATGTGCATTTACAGCTGCTGAAGGCGCCGGAGCTCATCACCTATCGATGAGCTCCAGCCCACTGCGGCCGCGAGGCTGCGCGAAAAACCTGAAAAAGAAGGATAAGACCATGAGCGTTGCTGACATCGTCCAAACCATGCAATCCAAGTTCAACGCCAGCGCCGCTGCGGGCCTGGATCTGGTATTCCAGTTCAACATCGAAGATGGCGACAACTATGCCCTGATCGTCAAGGATGGCGCCTGCGCCATCGAGCAAGGCGACAACCCGAACGCCAACGTGACCCTGATCATGGACAGCGAAACCCTCAAGGGCATCGTCAGCGGCGAAACCGACGGCATGCAGGCCTTCATGGCTGGCAAGCTGCGCGCCGAAGGCGACATGATGCTGGCAATGAAGCTGGGCGAACTGTTCCCGGTCTGATCGGCGAACCGAGCGCAAGACATGAAAACCGGAGTCCTGGCACTCCGGTTTTTTATTGCCCGCCATCCCTGGCGGCTACCCTTCGGGCCGTCACTGCGCGACGTTAAAAATTTCTCCGGAAAATTTTTCATACCTTCACACAGGCTGAAGGCTCAGGTCGAAGATGACTGATCAGGCAGTTTGATCGAGGTGCAACACGCCCGCCTATAACGGTGCGTATTGCTTGTGACAGCCTGGGTGCAGCATTAGATTAGCCAATTATCTAGGGCACCCATCATAAGTAGAAGGGATAAGCATGGCGCTCACAGACCAATCCACCCGCATCCGCACAGGCGAAGAACTCGACGCCGGCGTCATCGATGCCTACCTGAAAGCCAATATTCCAGGCCTGAGCGGGGAAGCGAAGATCAGCCAGTTCCCCGGCGGCGCTTCGAACCTGACCTACCTGATCGAATACCCGCAGCAGGAGTTCGTCCTGCGCCGGCCGCCCTTCGGCCAGAAAGCCAGGTCGGCGCACGACATGGGGCGCGAATACCGCATCCTGAACCAGCTCAATGCCGGCTTTCCCTACTGCCCCAAGGCCTACGTGCACTGTACCGACGAGTCGGTGATCGGCGCCGAGTTCTACGTGATGGAGCGGGTCAAGGGCATCATCCTGCGTTCCGACATGCCGGCCGAACTGAACTTCACCGCCGAGCAGACCACTGCGCTGTGCAAGAGCTTCATCGACAAGCTGGTCGAGCTGCACAACGTCGATTACAACGCCTGCGGTCTCGGCGACCTGGGTAAACCCGAAGGCTACGTGCAGCGCCAGATCGGCGGCTGGAGCGACCGCTACGAGAAGGCCCTGACTCCGGACGCGCCGACCTGGGAACCGGTCAAGGCCTGGCTGCGCGAGAAGATGCCGGCCGATCACCACAAGCCGGGCATCGTGCACAATGACTACCGCTTCGACAATGTGATTCTCGACCCGAACAACCCGATGCAGATCATCGGTGTGCTCGACTGGGAAATGACCACCATTGGCGATCCGCTGATGGATCTGGGCAACACCCTGGCCTACTGGATCGAAGCCGGCGACCCGGCGCCCGTGCAACTGATGCGCCGCCAGCCGAGCAATGCACCCGGCATGCTCAGTCGCCAGCAGTTCGTCGATTACTACGCCGAGAAGGCCGGCATCGAGATCAGGAGTTTCGACTTCTACTACACCTACGGCCTGTTCCGTCTGGCCGGTATCGTCCAGCAGATCTACTACCGCTTCTATCACGGCCAGACTCAGGACAAGCGCTTCGCCCAGTTCATTCACATGAACAAGCTGCTGGAGCAGATGTGCCTGCAGGTCATCGGCAAATCCACTCTCTAACCCCGGGGTAATCACAATGTCCAAGACCCAACTGTTCGACCTCGACGGCAAGATCGCCTTCGTTTCCGGTGCCAGCCGTGGTATCGGCGAGGCCATCGCCAAACTGCTGGCCCAGCAAGGCGCTCACGTCGTCGTCTCCAGTCGCAAGATCGAAGGTTGCCAGGCCGTCGCCGACGCCATCGTGGCCGAGGGCGGCAAGGCTACCGCCATCGCCTGCCACATTGGCGAAATGGAGCAGATCACCAGCGTCTTCGCGCAGATCAGGGAACAGTTCGGCCGCCTCGACATTCTGGTCAACAATGCCGCGACCAACCCGCAGTTCTGCAACGTGCTGGATACCGACCTGGGCGCCTTCCAGAAGACCGTGGACGTGAACATCCGCGGCTACTACTTCATGTCCATCGAAGGCGGCAAGCTGATGAAGCAGAACGGTGGCGGCTCGATCATCAACGTCGCGTCGATCAACGGCGTCTCCCCGGGCGAGTTCCAGGGCATCTACTCGGTGACCAAGGCGGCGGTGATCAGCATGACCAAGGTGTTCGCCAAGGAATGCGCGCAGTTCGGCATTCGCTGCAACGCCCTGCTGCCAGGCCTGACCGACACCAAGTTCGCCTCGGCACTGACCAAGAACGACGCCATTCTCAAGCACGCCCTGCAACGCATTCCACTCAAGCGTGTGGCCGACCC
Source organism: Ectopseudomonas oleovorans (assembly GCA_045291465.1). Lineage (GTDB taxonomy): Bacteria > Pseudomonadota > Gammaproteobacteria > Pseudomonadales > Pseudomonadaceae > Aquipseudomonas > Aquipseudomonas oleovorans_B. The sequence continues at coordinate 3,429,747 of CP152345.1, forward strand.
GAGCGAGATGGCCGGCGCGGTGCTCTATCTGGCCAGCGAAGCATCCAGCTACACCACGGGCGTGGCCCTGAACGTGGACGGCGGCTTCCTCTCCTGAGGCCAGCCACCCAAAACGACAAAGGCACCCTCGGGTGCCTTTTTTTAGAGTGCGCCAGGCGCACCACGAGCCCATTAGTTTTATTGGTGCGCACGGCGCACCTCTCCGGCAAGCGGTCGCTACCAATCCTTCAACGCAGCTTCAGCCGCCGGATTCATCGGCTCGGCCAGCAGACCGGTCGGCGTCAGGCTGACACTGTAGACGGCGTCAGCGGCAATCGGCAGATAGGTCACGCGCAGCGCCTGCGGATCGAACAGCAACAGGTCTCGCTGATTCAGGCGCAGCCAACGCCACAGGTTCACGCCATAAGGGCTCTCGGCGAGCTGAACCCGGCCATGTTGCGCCAGCGCCTGCTGCTCGATGGCAAGAAAGCGCCCGGATAGACGCTCCAGGCGGTAACCCGGCTCCAGACCGATCAGTTCGGCGAGGCCTTTCCAGCGAATCAGCCGGCCATCGAGCTGCCACATGTCACCCTCGAGGGTAACCGTACGTTCGCGCCCACCTTCGAGCAGCGTCACCTGGTAGCGTTGCGGGCCATCGGCCTTGAAGCTCAGCGTCACCAGCGGCTTGCCCGGTTGCAGCGGCGCGTAGGCATACAGATCGTAAGCCACCAGCCCCACCAGCCCGGCCAGCGCGAGAAATGCCAGACCACAGGTGCCACGCAACCAGCCGAGGAACCAGCCTGTATTGAGCAGGATGCGCAATGCCACCAGCAGCGCCAATACGGCCAACAGCGCCACGGCCCAGGCCAACCCATCGTATTGCATCGATTGCGTTCCTTCTCTGACGAAATCCCGGCATTATGCGCAGCTCTCCCCACGACGAACAGCCGGCAGGCTGCGCATTCGCCCACAAGTCGACACTTTCCCATGCCCTTCGCTCTCGAGCTCGCCATCGATCCCAGCACCCTGGCCATTCTCGCCCTGGTGGCCTTCATCGCCGGCTTCATCGATGCCATCGCCGGCGGTGGCGGGCTGCTGACCATCCCGGCTCTGCTCACCGCGGGCCTGCCTCCGCACCTGGTACTGGGCACCAACAAGCTTTGCGCCACGTTCGGCTCAGGCACCGCCGCCCTGACCTTCTACCGGCGCAAACTCTTTCACCCCGAACAATGGCGCAACGCGCTGCTGGCCACGCTGATCGGGGCCCTGCTTGGTGCCGTCATCGCCCACTGGATGCCGGCCGCCTGGCTCAACCAGATGCTGCCGGTGGTGGTCTTCGCCTGCGGGCTCTACCTGCTGTTCGGGCGCACGCCGGAAGCACCTGCCGAGCAGAACCTGCCAATCGCGCGCGGCCGGCAATGGCCGCAAGGATTTGGCCTTGGCTTCTACGATGGCGTGGCAGGCCCGGGCACCGGTGCATTCTGGACGGTCAGCAGCCTGTTGATGTATCCGCTCGACCTGGTGCGTGCCAGCGGCGTGGCGCGCACCATGAACTTCGTCAGCAACGCGGCGGCGCTGGCGGTGTTCATCGCCTTCGGCCAGGTGGCCTGGGTGCTCGGCCTGAGCATGGGAGCTGCGCTGATGATTGGCGCCTTCCTCGGCGCACGTACCGCGATCAAGGGCGGCTCGAAGTTCATCCGCCCGGTATTCATTCTGGTGGTACTGGCGCTGACCGCTCGCCTGGTCTGGCAACACTGGGTCGCGTAGCCCGAATCCAGTGCGCTCATTGCGCCAGGATCGGCTCCGGCAGGCCGAGACGACGCGCCACATACAGATCGATCAGATGACGCGCAATGGAGCGCGACGCAGGCAGCGGCGGAAGATCGTCGACCCGAAACCAGCGGGCATCCTCGATTTCGTCTTCCTGCATGACGATATCACCACTGACGTACTCGGCATGAAAACCGAGCATCAGTGAATGAGGGAATGGCCAGCCCTGGCTACCGATGTACTGCAGATTGCACACCTCGACGCCGACCTCCTCACGCACCTCGCGGGCCACGCAATGCTCCACAGATTCCCCCGGCTCGACGAACCCGGCCAGGGTGCTGTAGACGCCCGTCACGAAACGAGGCGAACGAGCCAGCAAGACTTCGTCACCACGGGTGACCAGAACGATCATGCTCGGGGCAATGCGTGGATAGTGCTGAGACTCGCAATTGTCGCAGCGCATCGCCCGCTCACCGGGAAGCTGGCGGGTTGGCCCGCCACAACTGCCACAGAAACGATGCTCGGCGTACCAGGTGCCGATCTGCGCGGCGTAAGCCAACATGCGGAAGGTTTCCGCCTCGCCCTGCAGCATGAACTGACGCAGACTTTGCCAGGTACAGCCTTCAAGCGTGGCCGACGGTTTCAGTTGCAGGAGGTAGACGGCATCCTCTCCGAAATGACCGATACCCTGCTCGCCGAGAATCTGCAGATCCTGGCGTTTGATCCAGTCACGCGGAAACAACACGCCATTGCTGTCGGCTAGAAAGTGCTGCTGGCTATACAGCAGCGCCCAGCCGCCTGGCTGGGCGGGGTCGAGAAAAGCATTGCGCCAGACCATCAGGCCGCCACCGGCATGCCCAGCGCCTTGACGCTTTCTTCAGCCAGATCGAGCACGCTGGGGCGCGTTTCCGGACGCATCACAGCGCCGGCCTCCAGGTAGTACTCCAGGCTGCTGAGTGCATCGGCCAGGGTTTCCAGCATCTGTTCCGAAGGCATCTGCCCGGACTCGAGCATGCGCGTCTGGATGTAGTCGGCGCAGGCTCCGACCAGCACCGCCGCGCGGCGCTGCTCGAGAAACCAGAGCCCGCCGCGCACCGCCTGCAGACTGAACGGCACATTGGACAGGTGCATCTTGTCGCCGTCGGACTCCAGGTACGCGGTGATGGCACGCTTGGCCAGTGCCAGACCTGCCTGGGCTTCGTCGACCACGACGATACGCGCCTCGTTCAACTGGTGGCTGGCGAAAGAATCGGCCTCCTTGCCGGGCTCGGCCGCTGCCGGGCGGATATCCCGGCCTTCACCCCGCTCCAGACTGGCCACCATGCCTTCCACATACAGCACGGCATCAGCCAGCTTGTGCAGTTGCTCCGGTTGCGGCGGCGTCACTTCGCTCCAGGCGGCGACATGCGGCAACTGTGCGCCGAGGAGTTGCCGGCAGAATTCAGACCGACCATGCCCAGGGTCTTGGCCAGCTTGCCGATCAGCGCATGCAGCGTTCCCAGCGTTTCCCCCTGCAGGGTGCCGCGCTCTAGCAGATCGAGCATGTCCTTGACGCTGGTCAGTTCTTCACGGATGGCGGTGGACAGCGAACGCATCACCGCCTTCCCCGGCCCGGCCAGGCGCTGGTACTCCTCTTCCAGCAGATGGTCGGTGAACGGCAGCGGCGTCAGCCCGAATACCTCGCGCATGACAGTAGAGTGCGGTCGTGGGTATCGGCGAGCGCCACCAGGTACAGCAGCTCCTTCAGCAGGCTGCGTGGCGCTTCGTACTGAGGATTGCCCAGCGCCAGCTTGAGCTCGCGATCCACGCGCGAAAACAGTTGTTTGCGCGATTTGCGCGGCAGCAACTGACCGTCGCACTGCGCCTCCAGGGCAGCGGCGCCAATCCAGCACATGCGTCCGCGCGGTTCGTTGGCGAACAGGCTGTCCAGACGCGCCATGGCGCGCATCATCAGCTTGAGACTGGCTTGCGGATTCTGATCGCGAATGAAACCCAGAAGCCCCACCTGATACATATGACGCAGGCGCTTGCCCTCATTCCCTTTGGCGGCGCCATCGAGCGGCTGGGTAGCGATGTGCGGTCGAGCATGATCCAGACGCACACTGAAGAAAAAGCTCTCCGGGAGCGGCTGTTGCGCCCCGGCCTGACGCAGGTCGTTGATCGCCGGCAGCAGCAGCTCCGGCATCTCCTGGCGATGGGCGTCGACGTTTTCGAGGTAGCGGCGCAGCACGTGCAGCGCGTTGCTCAACGCTGCCAATTGCACGTCACGCTCCTCGCCGGCACCAGCTGGAATATCCGTTGCCTGATCGAGCACCTCCTGCGCCAGCAGCTCGGCACCGGCCAGCTCGATCAGATTGAGCGTACCGCGTACCTGCTGCAGGCTTTCCACCGCCTGCTGCAGCAGGCTGCCGTTATGGCGCTCGGCAATGAAGTGTTCCAGGCTCTGCTCGGCCTCCTCCATGGTCACGAACAGTTCATCGCGCACCAGATTCAGCGATGTGGCTCCACTTACCATGCTCCAGACCTCGCAACGAACATCAGCGAATACGGCATCAGTCGGCGAACTCCGGCCTCTGCTTGGTCATGTGCGCCGTCATCGCCAGGCGCAGATCTTCCGACTGCAGCATGGCGGCATTCCACGTGGCGATGTATTCAAGACCATCATCGACCCGGTGATCACGCATGTAGCGAATCATTTCCTTGGTACCACGAATGGCCACTGGCGATTTGGCGGCAATTTCCGCAGCAATCTGCATGACGCCAGCCAGCAGTGCTTCCTGACTTTCGTAAGTGCGGTTGACCAGGCCGATGCGGGCAGCCTCGTGGCCGTCGATGCTGCGCCCGGTGAAGGCCAGCTCGCGCATCATGCCGTCGCCGATGATGCGCGGCAGGCGTTGCAGGGTACCCACATCGGCGGCCATGCCCATGTCGATTTCCTTGATCGAGAACTGGGCATCGACGGTGCTGTAACGCATGTCACAGGCACTGACGAGGTCAATTGCACCGCCGATGCAATAACCCTGGATAGCGGCCAGTACTGGTTTGCGACAATTGTCGACGGCGTTGAAGGAAGCCTGCAGCTCGAGAATCTTGCGGCGCAACGCAGTGGCATTGCGACCGACATCCTTGCCCAACTGGGCACCGACCGAGGCCAGCAGCATCAGATCGATACCGGAAGAGAAATGCTTGCCCGCACCGGAAAGCACCACCACGCGGACTGCATCGGTGTCATCGACCCAGCGGAAGATCTCGATGATCTCGCGCCAGAAGTTGGCATTCATTGCGTTGATCTTTTCCGGACGATTGATCTGCACGTGGGCGATCTTGTCCACCAGCTCGACGCGGAAGGCTTTGTAGTCGGACATGGCAGGCATCCTCAGAAGCGGCTCGGCAGCACGGTAATTATTTTGTGATTAATAACCGAACAACTATAACAAGCGCTTCATAAAAGTCGATGCTTACCACCGTGATGCAGGGCACACCCTGGCATGTTAGCAACTGCTTTGAATATCAGAGATAAGCGGTTGATCTGTCGAGAATCTTATTCCTCGACAGATCTTCGCCGCATTTACTCGACCAGACAATCGACGCAGTACTCCCCCGCTTCGGTCTGCAGACCGTGCACATCGATGTCGAAGCCCGGGAACGCCTGGTCGAATGTCCTGGCGAAGGCCAGGTAGTCGAGAATCGAGCGCGTCGCACTGGTAAAGCGCTCGCCCGGCATGATCAGCGGAATACCCGGCGGATAAGGTACCAGCATCACCGCGGCGATACGGCCCTGCAACTGATCGATCGGTACCGCCTCGACCTCGCCACGCACCAGACGGTCGTAGGCATCGGCCGGCTTGATCGCGACCTCGGGCAACGCCGTGTACATGCTCTTCAGCGCCTTGGCCGTGGCATTGCCGCGATAGCAGCCATGCAGCGCATCGCACAGATCGCGCAACCCCATGCCCTGATAGCGGCCGCCACCGGCATGGGCAATGGACGGCAACACGTCGAGCAGAGGCAGGTTGGCATCGTAGCTGCGCTTGAACTCCAGCAACTCGGTCAGCAAGGTGCTCCATTTGCCCTTGGTGATGCCCATGGAGAACAGCACCAGGAAGGAATACAGGCCGGTCTTTTCCACCACCAGGCCGCGCTCCCAGAGGAACTTGCTGACCACCGCTGCCGGAATGCCCTGCTGTTCCAGCTTGCCGGCGGCATTGAGCCCCGGCATGACCAGCGTGACCTTGATCGGATCGAGCAGTACGTAATCGCTGGCCACTTCACCGAAACCATGCCAGTCGGCATCCGGCTGCAACACCCAGTCGGAGGTCGCCAGACTGTCGGCACCCTCGGCGGCAGCCGGCTGCCAGATGCTGAACCACCAGTCATCGACGCTCAGGTTGCGCCGTACGTTGGCCAGTGCACGGCGGAAGCTCAGCGCCTCGTCGAAGGTTTCCTGGATCAGCGAACGCCCTGCCGGCCCCTCCATCATTGCCGAGGCCACATCCAGAGAAGCGATGATGCCGTACTGCGGCGAGGTGGAGATGTGCATCATGAAGGCTTCATTGAAGCGGTCACGATCCAGCTGGCGCTGCCCACCGTCCTGCACGTGAATCATCGAAGCCTGGCTGAAGGCGGCAAGCAGCTTGTGCGTCGAATGGGTGGTAAATACCAGTGGCGAACGCTCGTCGCACTGCGTGCCCATGCCGTAACGGCCGGCATAGAACTCGTGAAAGGCCGCGTAGGCGTACCAGGCCTCATCGAAGTGCAGCACTTCCACCGAATCGCCCAGGGCCTGCTTGACCATCTCGGCGTTATAGCAAAGCCCGTCATAGGTGGAGTTGGTCACCACCGCCAGCTTGACCCTCGGTGCCCGACCGCGAGCCAGCGGGCTCGCGTCGATCTTGGCCTGGATCGACTCCCTGCTGAATTCGGAGAGCGGAATCGGCCCGATGATCCCCAACTCGTTGCGCTCGGGGCAGAGGTACAGAGGAATCGCCCCGGTCATGATGATCGAATGCAGGATCGACTTGTGGCAGTTGCGATCCACCAGCACCAGGTCATCGCGGCCGACCATCGAATGCCAGACGATCTTGTTCGCCGTCGAGGTGCCATTGATCACGAAGAAGGTATGGTCGGCGCCGAAATTACGTGCAGCGCGTGCCTCGGCTTCGGCCAGAGGGCCGGTATGGTCGAGCAGCGAGCCCAGTTCCGGCACCGAGACGGAAAGGTCGGAGCGCAGCGTGTTTTCACCGAAGAACTGGTGAAAAGCCTGGCCCACCGGGCTCTTGCGATAGGCCACGCCACCGCCGTGGCCGGGCGTGTGCCAGGAATAGTTGGATTGCGCGGTGTGCTGCACCAGTGCCTTGAAGAAGGGTGGCAGCAGGCCGTCGAGGTAGTTGTGCGCCGCGCGCGCCACCTGACGGGCCAGGAAGGACACGGTGTCTTCGTAGAGGTAAAGAATGCCGCGCAGGTGGTTGAGATCGGCCATGGCCTCGGCTGGCGCATTCTCGATGGTCACCTGTTCGCCCAGGGCGAAGATCGGCAGTTGTGGCGCCCTCACCCGCGCCACACGGATCAGCTCGACCATGTCCTGCAACAGGCGACTGTTCTCCCCCGCGCCCTCGGCGGCCACCAGAATGCAGGCCAGGCCGTGATGCGTGGACGCGACGATACGCCCCTCGGCTGCACTGGCCGTGGGCAGAATGCTGAAACCGTCCTGGGTGAGTTCCTGAGCGATGGCACGCACGCGATCACCGGCCACGGTGTCGGCCTTGATGTCGCGGTGCACGATAAGGACGGGAAACTTGAGGTCTTTGTACATTGTGACGTCCTGAAGGCTGGCAGGCCCGACCTGCCCATCGCCTCAGGTTAGAGGCTCCCCCTCAGCGGCGGAACCCCCTGTGCATCACGCTATAACAAAAGGTCGCAATTGTGCTGTTCGGTTATTCCGGTGCCTTTTCCAGCTGAGCCCAGAGCGCCGGGCCGCCGCTGGACTTTTCGATGGCAGCCAGGCGCCCCAGATGTGCCGCCAGCTCATCTTCGCTGGCCCGAATGACGCGGGTACGCGGGCGGGAAGCATCCAGACGACGAATTGGCGCAGCCTGCTGGCGACCGCTGCCGTCACTGTCGGCACCTTCCCCCGCGAGAGACAGATTGGTCTGCCCACCGGTCATCGCCAGATAGACGTCGGCGAGAATCTCGGAGTCGAGCAAGGCGCCGTGCAGTTCACGGTTGGAGTTGTCCACGCCGTAACGCTTGCACAGCGCATCGAGACTGTTGCGCTGCCCCGGATGCCGCTCGCGCGCCATCATCAGGGTATCGAGCACCGAGCAGTAATCGCTGACATCGGCGCGCTCGCTCTGCCCCAACAGGGCGAACTCGTTGTTGATGAAGCCAACGTCGAAGGCCGCGTTGTGGATGATCAGCTGGGCGCCCTTGATGAATTCGTAGAACTCATCGGCCACCTCGCGAAAACGCGGTTTGTCGGCCACATATTCGTTGGTAATACCGTGAACCGCGATGGCGCCTTCGTCGATCTCGCGATCCGGATTGAGGTAGACATGGAAATGACGACCGGTCAGGCGTCTGCCCAGCAATTCGACACAACCGATTTCGATGATACGGTGCCCGTCGGTGACCGGCATGCCTGTGGTTTCGGTATCCAGCACCACGTAGCGGTTGACGGTGTTATCGGTTGTCACGCCTTGTCTCTCTCATCTGTTGGGTTATCGCACGATCAGCGCCGCATCTTACCTCAGCTGGCGCAAAGGGTTCAGCGCGCCGAGCGCACTTCATCGACGCCGCGATTGGCCAGCTGATCCGCTCGTTCGTTGCCGGGGTGTCCGGTATGCCCGCGCACCCACTGCCAGCTGACCTGATGACGATTCACTTCTTCGTCCAGCTTCTGCCAGAGGTCGGCGTTCTTCACCGGCTCTTTCGAGGCGGTCTTCCAGCCACGCTTCTTCCAGTTGGGCAGCCACTCCTGGATGCCCTTCATCACGTACTGCGAGTCGGTGACCAGTTTGACCGAGCAGGGCCTGGTCAGGGCGATCAGGCCGGCAATCGCCGCCATCAGTTCCATTCGGTTGTTGGTGGTACTTGGGTCGCCCCCACAGTTCCTTTTCAACGCCCTTGTATACCAGCAGCACTCCCCAGCCACCGGGGCCGGGATTGCCCTTGCAGGCGCCATCGGTGTAGATCACCACTTCATCGGTTTCGGACATTCATGAACTCTGTACAGAATTGACTGGCCGGGGCGCGGCCGTCAGTTGTCGAGGTCACGCCGACTGATCTTGGCCACCGGCATCGGCAGCAGCTTGCCCATCGGTTCGCGGCGCGACTGCCGCAACGGACGCAATCCGACCACCAGCTTGCGTGCCACCAGCAGGTAGAAACCGGCCCCCGGCAACTGCCAGGCATCGCCCCAGCGCTCCATCCGCCGCAGGCGCATTTGCCAGGTCAGCGAAGCGAGCGGCGGACGATAGCACCCGAAGCGACGTTTCTCCAACGCAAAGCCCAGCAACGTCAGCCAGTCACCGACACGACTCGGCGCGATGCAGCGCGCCCTGGCCAGACCATCGCGGGCGAACAGGCGGCGGGCGCCCCAGGAACTCCAGGGATGAATGCCAAGGATCAACAGATGCCCGCCCGGACGGACGCTGCGGGCCGCTTCACGCAGCAGGCCGTGGGGCGACAGGCTGAAATCCAGACCATGCTGCAGCACCACCACGTCGGCGGCATGCTCGCCCAATGGCCAGGACTGCTCCTCGCAAACGATCTGCACACCCGGCATGGGCGCACCGAGGCGAACGTTGTGCTGGATCTGCCCAGCCCTGGGCGGCCCCTCGGCACCGGGCCCATAGCTCACCAGATAACCACCGAAGAAGCGCGCCAGCTCCTCTTCGAGCAGACGCCTCTCCTCTTCCAGCAGCAGCTGTCCGAGCGGCCCGGAAAGCCAGTTGCGCGCCTCGCCGATGAGTTTGAGCCACTCTGGATCGGCCTGGGCGAATGCCTGATCAGTCATCGCTGCCTCCGCATGACAGTTTCTGCATGTCGTGCCTAAGATGCACCTTTCCGACCAGCTTAGCGACCCGCAATGATTCAGATCGACGCGCTGCCCGCATTCAATGACAACTATATATGGCTGCTGCAGGAGCCAGACAGCAAACGCTGCGCCGTGGTCGATCCCGGCGACGCGGAGCCGGTGCTGGCATGGCTGGAGGCTCACCCTGGCTGGCAACTCAGCGATATCCTGATCACCCACCACCACTTCGACCATGTCGGCGGGGTCGAGAAACTGAAGAACGCCACCGGCGCACGCGTAGCCGGCCCGGCAGCGGAGAAGATTCCGGCGCGTGACGTCGACCTGCACGACAACGACGCAATCGAAGTGCTCGGTCTGCGCCTTGATGTACTGGCGGTACCCGGCCACACCCTTGGCCATATCGCTTATTACCACGCCGGACAGAACCTGCTGTTCTGCGGTGACACACTGTTCGCCGGAGGCTGCGGCCGTCTGTTCGAAGGCACGCCACAGCAGATGCATCAGTCACTCAGCCGCCTGGCCGCCCTGCCCGCCGATACCCGGGTGTATTGCACCCACGAATACACCCTGAGCAACCTGCGCTTTGCCCATGCAGTAGAGCCAGACAACCTTCTCCTCGGCGAACGCCTGACGCAGGTGGCCAGCTGGCGCGAGGAAGGCCGTATCAGCCTGCCATCGAACATCGGGCTGGAACTGGCCACCAATCCGTTCCTGCGTACCGGCGAGCCAACGATCATCGCTGCGACCAAAGGACGCGGCGATCGGCAAACGAACGAACCGAGCGACGTATTCGCCAGCCTGCGGGCCTGGAAGGACAATTTCTAGGCGTTCGAGGAACTGCTTCCGATGCCGCAGGTGACACCCCCGGCAGGGTTATCGACAGGGATACAGGTCACAAAAGGCTGGTGAAAACTTGACCAGCCCAGACCCGATTCCTAGAATCGCCCGACCTTTTCGCCGGGAAATACACCTCACCCAATGCCTTTACCATCACGCAAGCCATTGAATATAAAGGCATTGGTGCGTAGCGCTCGAGCGCTCGCGGTGATGTGTTGTGCTGTCCTGGCCGGCTGTCAGAGCCTGCCCAGCGACACCCCGGAAAGGGCCGCCGACACCTCACGGGCAATCGGCCTGGAACGTGAAGCGGAGTGGCTCGGCAGCGACGTCAGGGTGCGCGAATACAACGATATCTGGGAGCGCATGCGCGACGGCTTCAAGCTGCAGGATGAAATCGGCATCAACCCGCGTATCGAACGCGTACGCCTGTGGTACGCCAGCAATCCGAAGCACGTCGATACCGTCAGTGAACGTAGCGCTCCTTACATTCACTACATCGTCGAGCGTCTGGCCGAGCGTGACATGCCGATGGAGCTGGCGCTGTTGCCAGTGATCGAGAGTGCCTACGACCCACAGGCCTATTCCTCGGCCCATGCCGTGGGCCTGTGGCAGTTCATCCCCTCGACCGGTCGTCACTACAACCTGCGCCAGACCAACTGGTACGACGGCCGTCGCGACGTCACCGCCTCGACTCAGGCCGCGCTCAACTACCTGAGCCGTTTGCACGAAATGTTCAACGGCGACTGGCTGCTTGCCCTGGCGGCCTACAATGCCGGCGAAGGTCGCATCAGCCGCGCCATCGAGCGCAACGAGAAACTCGGCCTGCCCAGTGACTACTGGAACCTGTCGCTGCCCAAGGAAACCGAGGACTACGTACCCAAGCTGCTCGCACTGTCGCAGGTTATCCTGACGCCACAGGCCTATGGTGTGACCCTGTCGCCAATCGCCAACGAACCCTACTTCGAACAGATCGCGATCAAGCAGCACATGGATCTGGCACGGGTTGCCAAACTGGCCGACCTGGACGAAGAGGAGTTGCTGCAACTCAACCCCGCCTACAAGCGCGGCATCACCCTGGACGGCCCGCAGCACCTGCTGGTACCGACGGAAAAGGCCGAGTTGCTCAGCGCCAACCTGGCCATGATGAAACCTCAGGAAATGGTCGACTGGCAGAGCTACACCGTACGTTCGGGCGATAGCCTGCACGTCATCGCCAATCGTCACCACCTGTCGGTGAACATGCTCAAGGACGTCAATCGGCTGAGCAGCAACAACCTGAGCATCGGCCAGGTGCTGACCATTCCCGCCAAACCCGGTACCCAGCCCAACGAGCCGCTGTACCAGCAGCGCAACGCTGCACGGGCCACAGCCAGCCGTACCTATCAGGTGAAGAGTGGCGACAATCTTTGGCAGATCGCCCGCACCAACCAGGTCGCGGTGCATGACCTGCAACGCTGGAACAAGCTGCAGGGCAACCAGTTGAAGGTCGGCCAGGTTCTGGATCTGGGCCCCGGCGAAGGCGGCAATCAGGTCGCCAGCAGGTCGCGCAACAGCAACTCCAGTGCCCGCGACAAGGCCACCTACTACCGCGTGCAGCAAGGGGATTCCTTCTATGTCATCGCCAAGCGCTTCAAGGTCGACCTCAAGCGTCTGCAGGCCTGGAACCCGCGCAGCAGCACCCTGCGCCCAGGACAGATGCTGACCCTCTACCTGCCCTGACGACACGTCCTGCAAACCTCTCCCGGCAAGGCAGATATGCAGCGAGATCGCCGAGCCGGCGCAGCTTCGATACATGCCAGCCGAGCACAGAACGCAGAGCCGCTGCCGAGTACCTGGAATCGCGCTCTTTTTCCTGCCGATACAAGCTGTTACTGTACCGTTCCAGAAGCCCAAAAGCCGCCATGGATCGGATCTCACGCCCGATGCGTCCCCTCCTCCTGCTGTTCCTCAGCCTGGCCTTGAGCTTTCCCGCCTCTGCGACCATTAGCGAGAGCCACGGCTACGCCCAGTTCGGGACACTCAAGTACCCCGCCAGCTTCAGTCATTTCGACTGGGTCAACCCGGATGCGCCCAAGGGCGGCACGCTGCGAATCATGGCGTCCGGCAGTTTCGATACGCTCAATCCCTACCCGCTCAAGGGCAGCAGCCCGATTTCCACTGCACACTTCCTGCAATATGGCGCCAACGAGCTGAACGAGCCACTGATGGCCGGCACCGGGGCCTACGATCCCTCGGGTGATGAGCCGGCCTCCAGTTACGGTCTGATCGCCCGCAGCGTCGAGTACAGCGAAGATCGCAGCTGGGTGGTGTTCAACCTGCGTCCGGAGGCCCGCTTCCATGACGGCAAGCCGATCACTGCCTACGACGTGGCCTTCTCCTACCGCCTGCTGCGCAACGAGGGTCACCCGCAGTACCGCACCAACCTGCAGGAAGTGAAACGAGTCGACATTCTCAACCGTCACCGTATCCGCTTCGTGTTCAAACGCGCGGGCAACCCGCTGCTGATCCTGCGTCTCGGCGAACTGCCGGTATTGCCGCAGCACTACTGGAAAGGCCGTGACTTCAAGGCAACCACCTTCGAGCCGCCCCTGGGCAGCGGCCCCTACCGTATCGTCCAGGTAGTACCGGGCCGGCGCCTGGTGTTCGAGCGGGTGAAGGACTGGTGGGGCAAGGATCTGCCGGTCAATCGCGGCAAGTACAACTTCGACCGGGTCGAGGTGGAGTTCTACCGCGACAGCCATGTCGCCTTCGAAGCGTTCAAGGCCGGCGAATTCGACATCTACATCGAGAACCAGGCGAAGAACTGGGCCAACGGCTATCGGTTCCCGGCCGTGACCCGTGGCGAGGTGATTCGCGCAGAGATTCCCCACCAGATTCCGACCCAGACCCAGGCACTGTTCATGAACACCCGACGTGCGCTGTTCGCCGACCGCCGGGTGCGCGAAGCGCTGGGCCTGATGTTCGACTTCGAATGGATCAATCGCACGTTGTTCAACAACGCCTATGTGCGTGCAGCCAGTTACTACCCCAACAGCGAATTCTCCGCCACCGGCAAGCCTGAAGGCGCCGAATGGCTGCTGCTTTCGCCGCACCGTGACAAGCTGCCGAAGCGCCTGTTCAGCGAGCCACCGACACAACCGGTAACCGATGGCCGAGGCGTGCCCCGTGAAACCATGCGCCGGGCCCTCGGTCTATTGGCCGACGCTGGCTGGAAACCCTCCGGCCAGCAACTGCGCAACGCCCGTGGCGAGCGCTTCGAGTTCGAGATCATGCTGGTCAACCCCAGCCTCGAACGCATTCTCCAACCCTATACCGCCAGCCTGGCCGGCATCGGCATTCGCGCCAACCTGCGCACAGTCGATCGCGCCCAGTACAAACAACGCCTCGACCAGTTCGACTACGACATGATTCTGCTCACCCTGCCGCAGACGCTGAGCCCCGGACTGGAGCAGTCGATGTACTTCCATTCCAGCCAGGTGGGCATCAAGGGCGGACGCAACTATGCCGGCGTGGCCAACCCGGTGGTCGACGAAATGATCGACAGGCTGCTCTCGGCGCAGACCCGCGACGAACAGGTTGCGGCCACTCGCGCACTGGATCGCGTCCTGCTCTGGCAGCACTACAGCATTCCCAACTGGTACATCAATTATCACCGCCTGGCGTACCGCAACCGGTTCGCCTTCGTCACCACGCCGCCCTACACGCTGGGCCTGCGCACCTGGTGGCTGAAGCCCACGGAGAACGCTCGATGACCCATCCGCTGCGCAGTTTCCTGCTTCACGGTAGCAGCATCATTCTGCTCGGCCTCGCCGGCCTCGCCGTCGCCGCTCCCCAGCACGCCGTCACCCTCTATGACGAGCCGCCCAAGTACCCGGCGAACTTCAAGCACTTCGACTACGTCAATCCCGATGCACCGAAAGGCGGCATCTTCCGCCAGTCGGGCTTCGGCAGCTTCGACAGTCTCAACCCCTACATCAGCAAAGGCGTGTCGGCCGACGACATCGGCCTGATCTACGACACCCTGACCGTGCAGAGCCTGGACGAGCCGTTCAGCAGCTATGGACTGCTCGCCGAGAAGATCGAGAAAGCCCCGGACAACGCCTGGGTACGATTCCTGCTTCGCAAGGAGGCGCGTTTCCACGACGGCACGCCGGTGACTGCCGAAGACGTCCAATTCACCTTCGAGACCCTGATGACAAAAGGTGCACCGATGTTTCGCGGCTACTACGCCGACGTCGAGCGGGTCGAGGTGGAATCTCCGCACAGCGTGCGCTTCATCTTCAAACATGCCGGCAATCGCGAACTGCCGCTGATCGTCGGCCAACTGCCCGTGCTGCCGAGGCACTGGTGGACGGAACTGGATGACAGCCAGATCGCTCGACAGCCGCTGCTGGGCGATGAGCGCATCAGCGCCGCCATCGAGGCAGACGACGATGGCCGCTCGATCCGCGTGCGCCTGCAAGAGGAACCACGCCTGGCGGGCAACCAGACGCTCAGCCTGGAACTGCTGCAACTGAACCTGCAGGCAGCCACTCGCTCCGACGAACAGGCTCTGGCACCACTCAAACAGATCGAGACGATCAGCGAAGAGGATTCACGCAGTCTGCGCATCGCCCTGCGCAAGCCCGTCGATGACGCCATGCTCGACGCCTTGCGCAAACTGCCGCTGTTGCCGGCCAAGCGCGACTTCTCCCGCGGCAACCTGGAGCGCCCCCTCGGCAGCGGCCCCTACAAGGTCGGCAGAATCCAGGCCGGACGCAGTATTCGCTACGACCGCGTCGAAGACTGGTGGGCCAGAGATCTTCCCGTAAGCCGTGGCTTCTACAACTTCGAGCAGATGCAGGTCGACTACTACCGCGACAACACGGTCGCCCTGGAAGCGCTCAAGGCCGGACAGTTCGACTACTGGCTGGAAACCAGCGCGAAGAACTGGGCCACCGCCTACGGCATACCGGCCGTCGCCAACGGCCAGTTGATCAAGGAAGAGATCGAGAACCGCAACCCCACCGGCATGCAGGGTTTCATCTTCAACACTCGCCGCCCGCAATTCCAGGATCGCCGCGTACGCGAAGCACTGGGTTTGCTGTTCGACTTCGAATGGGCCAACAAGCGTCTGTTCAACGGCGCCTACTTCCGCACTCGCAGCTACTTCGACAACTCCGAGCTGGGATCGAAGGGCCTACCGGACGAAGAGGAGCTGGCCATTCTCGAGCCGCTGCGCGACAAGATTCCCCCCGAGGTCTTCACCGAAGAGTTCCGGATACCGGTGAGCGACGGCAGCGGCATCATCCGAGAGCAGCAACGGCGTGCCTACCAGTTGCTCCAACAGGCAGGATGGCGCATCGAGGGCGATCGCATGCTGGACGCCAACGGCCAGCCCGTCAGCTTCGAGTTTCTGCTTGCCCAGACCGAGTTCGAACGCATCCTGCTGCCGTTCAAGCGCAACCTGGCCGATCTCGGCATGGAACTGGTGATCCGCCGCGTCGATGTCTCGCAATACCTCAACCGCCTGCGCTCGCGCGACTTCGACATGATAGTCGGCGGTTTCGGCCAGTCCAATTCCCCGGGTAACGAGCAACGCGAATACTGGCACTCGTCCAGCGCAGACAACCCCGGTAGCCGCAACTTCATCGGCCTCAAGGATCCGGCCATCGACACCCTCGTCGAAGGCCTGATAAACGCCGACTCCAGGCAGAGCCTGATCGCCCATACTCGTGCGCTGGATCGCGTGCTGCTGTGGGGGTACTACGTGATTCCCAACTGGCACATCCGCACCTGGCGCGTGGCCTACTGGAATCGCTTCGAGCACCCGAAGGTGACCCCGCTCTACGACATCGGCCTGAACACCTGGTGGGTTCGCCCGGGCCTGGAGCAGCCGAGCGAAGCGCAACAGCAAGCGACCGAGCAGGCGGAACAATAAGATGCTGGCCTATATCTTTCGCCGCCTGCTGCTGATCATCCCTACCCTGTTCGGCATTCTGGTCATCAACTTCGTCATCATCCAGGCCGCGCCCGGTGGCCCGGTAGAACAGATGATCGCCAAACTCGAAGGCTTCGATGGCGCCACCAGCCGCATCGCCGGCGGCGGCGCCGAAGTCTCCGTGGCCGGTTCCAACTACCGTGGCGCACAGGGGCTCGACCCACAGCTGATCGCCGAGATCGAGAAGATGTATGGCTTCGACAAGTCCGCGCCGGAACGCTTCTGGATCATGTTGAAGAACTACGCACAGCTCGACTTCGGCTCCAGCTTCTTCCGCGACGCCCAGGTCATCGACCTGATCGTCGAGAAGATGCCGGTATCGATCTCGCTGGGCTTGTGGAGCACCCTGATCATGTATCTGGTCTCCATCCCTCTGGGCATCGCCAAGGCCACCCGTCATGGCAGCGCCTTCGATGTCTGGACCAGTTCGGCGATCATCATCGGCTATGCCATCCCTGCGTTCCTCTTCGCCATCCTGCTCATCGTGCTGTTCGCTGGCGGCAGCTACTGGGACTGGTTCCCGCTGCGCGGCCTGACCTCGAACAACTTCGAGGAACTCAGCCTGGGCGGCAAGATTCTCGACTACCTCTGGCACCTGGTGCTACCGGTCACCGCCCTGGTCATCGGCAACTTCGCCACCCTGACCCTACTGACCAAGAACAGCTTCCTCGACGAGATCGGCAAGCAATACGTGATCACGGCTCGCGCCAAGGGGCTGAGCAACAACCGCGTGCTTTACGGACACGTGTTCCGCAATGCCATGCTGCTGATCATTGCCGGCTTCCCGGCCGCCTTCATCGGCATCTTCTTCACCGGCTCGCTGCTGATCGAGGTGATCTTTTCCCTCGACGGCCTGGGGCTGATGAGCTTCGAGGCAGCGATCAATCGCGACTATCCAGTGGTGTTTGGCACCCTGTTCATCTTCACCTTGCTGGGGCTGATCGTGAAACTGATCGGTGACATCACCTACACCCTGGTCGATCCGCGTATCGACTTCGAAAGCAGGGAGGGTTGATCGATGAAACTCTCCCCCTCAATCAACGCCGTTTCGACCGGTTCAAGGCGCACAAGCGCGGCTGGTGGTCACTGTGGCTGTTTCTCATCCTGTTCGGCCTGAGCCTTGGCGCCGAACTGATCGCCAACGACAAGCCACTGGCCGTGCGTTACGACGGCCAGTGGTACTTCCCGGTGCTCAAGCGCTACCCGGAAACCGTGTTCGGTGGTGAATTCCCGTTGCAGGCCAACTACAAGAGTCCGTACATCCAGGATCTGATCGCGGCAAAGGACGGCACGATGATCTGGCCGCCCATCCCCTTCAGCTACTCCAGCATCAACTACGACCTGGAAGTGCCAGCCCCGGCGCCACCCTCGGCGCAGAACTGGCTCGGCACCGACGACCAGGGCCGAGACGTGCTGGCACGGGTGATCTATGGCTTTCGCATATCGGTGCTGTTCGCCCTGATCCTGACCCTGGCCAGCTCGGTGATCGGCGTCATCGCCGGCGCTCTGCAGGGGTTCTATGGTGGCTGGGTCGACCTGCTCGGCCAGCGCTTTCTGGAAATCTGGTCAGGCCTGCCGGTGCTGTACCTGCTGATCATCCTGGCCAGCTTCGTCCAGCCCAACTTCTGGTGGCTGCTGGGGATCATGCTGCTGTTCTCATGGATGAGCCTGGTGGACGTCGTACGCGCCGAGTTCCTCCGTGGGCGCAACCTCGAATACGTACGCGCGGCACGTGCGCTGGGCATGGACAACGGGGCGATCATGTTCCGCCATATCCTGCCCAACGCCATGGTCTCCACCATGACCTTCATGCCGTTCATCCTCACCGGCGCGATCGGCACGCTTACGGCACTGGACTTCCTTGGCTTCGGTCTGCCGCCTGGCGCCCCCTCGCTGGGTGAACTGGTCGCCCAGGGCAAGAGCAACCTGCAGGCGCCCTGGCTGGGTATCAGCGCCTTTGCCGTACTGGCGATCATGCTGAGCCTGCTGGTGTTCATCGGCGAAGCCGCCCGCGATGCCTTCGATCCGAGGAAGTGACATGAGCCAGCACGAAACCCTGTTGCAAGTTCGCGATCTGGCCGTCGAGTTCGTCACCGGCGACCAGCGTCAACGCGTGGTCGAAGGCGTCAGCTTCGACATCCGCAAAGGTGAAACCCTGGCCCTGGTCGGCGAAAGCGGCTCGGGCAAATCCGTCACCGCCCACTCCATTCTGCGCCTGCTGCCCTACCCGCTCGCCCGACACCCTCAGGGCAGCATCGAGTATGCCGGGGAAGATCTGCTCACACTCGGCGAAGGCCGCTTGCGCGGTATCCGTGGCAACCGCATCGCCATGGTCTTCCAGGAGCCGATGACCTCGCTCAATCCGTTGCACAGCATCGAGAAGCAGATCAACGAGGTACTCGCCCTGCACAAAGGCCTGCGCGGCAAGGCTGCCAGCGCCCGTACGCTGGAACTGCTGGAACTGGTCGGCATCCCTGAGCCGAAGAAACGTCTGAAGGCTTATCCGCATGAGCTTTCCGGCGGCCAGCGGCAACGGGTGATGATCGCCATGGCGCTGGCCAACGAGCCCCAGCTGCTGATCGCCGACGAACCGACCACTGCGCTGGACGTCACCGTGCAACTGAAAATCCTCGAATTGCTCAAGGATCTGCAGGCGCGCCTGGGCATGTCGCTGCTGCTGATCAGCCACGATCTCAACCTGGTTCGCAGAATTGCGCATCGCGTATGTGTCATGCAGCGCGGTCGCATCGTCGAACAGGCGTCGTGTGAAAAGTTGTTCCAGGCACCCGAGCATCCCTATACCCGGGAATTGCTCGGTGCCGAGCCCAGCGGCGAACCTGCGGCCAACCCTGTGGGCCAGCCGCTGCTGGAAGTGGACGATCTGCGTGTCTGGTTCCCGATCAAAAAGGGCCTGCTGCGCAAGACCGTGGATCACGTCAAAGCAGTGGACGGCATCAATTTCAGCCTGCCTCAGGGTCAGACCCTGGGCATCGTCGGCGAAAGTGGTTCCGGCAAGTCCACGCTGGGCATGGCCATCCTGCGGCTGCTCGCCAGCCGCGGTGATATCCGCTTTCAGGGGCAGCAGTTGCAGGGCTTGTCGCAAAAAGAGGTTCGCCCTCTGCGGCGGCAGATGCAGGTGGTGTTCCAGGATCCTTTCGGCAGTCTCAGCCCGCGCATGTCGGTGGCCCAGATCGTCGGAGAGGGCCTGCGCATTCACGGCATGGGCAGCGAGGCCGAACAGGAACAGGCGATCATCGACGCGCTTTTGGAGGTAGGACTGGATCCGCAGACGCGGCATCGCTATCCCCATGAGTTTTCTGGCGGGCAACGGCAGCGGATTGCCATTGCCCGGGCACTGGTGTTGAAGCCGGCGCTGATACTGCTGGACGAGCCCACATCGGCGCTCGATCGCACGGTGCAGCGTCAGGTGGTGGAGTTGTTGCGCGGCTTGCAGGCCAAGTACAACCTGACCTATCTGTTCATCAGCCATGACCTGGCGGTAGTCAGGGCACTGAGCCATCAACTGATGGTGGTGAAACAGGGCCAGGTGGTCGAACAGGGGTCTGCAGAGTCGATCTTCGGCGCACCGCAACACCCTTATACGCAGCAATTGCTGGAAGCCGCCTTCATGGCCCCGGCAACGGCTCACTGATCCTTGAAACAGGAAGAGGAATAGCACAATGGGTTTTCTAACCGGTAAGCGCGTACTCATCGTTGGCGTAGCCAGCAAACTGTCCATCGCCTCGGGTATCGCTGCCGCCATGCACCGCGAAGGTGCCGAGCTGGCTTTCACCTACCAGAACGAGAAGCTCAAGGGGCGTGTGGAAGACTTCGCCGCCGGCTGGGGCTCCAGCGCCGACATGTGCTTCCCCTGTGACGTCGCCAGCGACGAGGAAATCGCCGCGGTATTCGACGCCCTGAGCAAGAAGTGGGACGGTCTGGACTGCATCGTCCACTCGGTGGGTTTCGCGCCGGGTGATCAACTCAACGGCGACTTCACCGAAGTCACCACCCGTGACGGCTTCAGGATTGCCCACGACATCAGTGCCTACAGCTTCGTCGCCCTGGCCAAGGCCGGTCGCGAGATGATGAAGGATCGCAACGGCAGCCTGCTCACCCTCTCCTACCTGGGCGCCGAGCGCACCATGCCCAACTACAACGTGATGGGTATGGCCAAGGCCAGTCTGGAAGCCGGCGTACGCTACCTGGCCGGCAGCCTCGGCCCGGAAGGCACCCGCGTCAACGCCATCTCCGCCGGCCCGATTCGCACCCTGGCCGCCAGCGGTATCGCCAGTTTCCGCAAGATGCTGGCCGCCAACGAGAAGCAGACTCCGCTGCGCCGCAACGTCACCATCGAAGAAGTCGGCAATGCCGGTGCCTTCCTCTGCTCCGACCTGGCCTCGGGCATCAGCGGTGAAATCCTCTACGTCGACGGCGGCTTCAACACCACCGCCATGGGCGCCATGGAAGAGTGATCCAATCCCCTGGCAGCACCGCTGCCGGGGATCTGCCTACCAAGGATGGCAGGCAATAAAAAACCGCACAGTGTGCGGTTTTTTATTGCCGATTGAGAGCCCCTGGAACTGCTCCCCGAGCGATCAGAAGCGCTCGATATCGGCCTTGGCTTCCAGTTGCTTGCGCAGCGCAGCGAAGTCCTGCTGACCAGCACGCGACGCCAGGAAGTTACGGTACATGGCAAGTTCTTCGCTGCTCAAGGCCTCATCCGGCACGGTCACACCGTCAAGGCGCAGCAGAACGTAGTCACCATTGTTCAGCACCACCCCGGCGAAGGTCGGCTCATCAGCCTTGGCAGGCTTGGGCATGCGGAACAGCGCCTGAAGCACCTTGGGTTCGACGCCCTCCTGACTGCGCGTTGCCGCCTCCAGAACCTGCCAGCCCTCACCCTCGGCCTCACCTGCCTGAATGGCAGCCAGCAGTTTCTCGCCCTCGGCCTTGGCAGCGGCGCTGGCGCGCTCCTGCAACAGGTGGTTGCGAATACTGTCGGCAACCTGCTCCAGAGGCAACTGTTCGGGCTTGTTGTGCTCCTTCACCCGCACCACGACAACGGTACTGGGATCCAGCTCGATGGCGGAGCTGTTGGTGGCGTCCTCCAGTACTTCCGGGCTGAAGGCAGCCTGCAATACCTGACGGTTGGCGGTGATGCCGGTGGCGCCGCCCTCACGACCGAAGGGCTCGGTAACCTTGACGGTCAGGCCAAGATCCTGCGCCGGCTGAGTGAGATCGGAGGCCTCGAAAGCAGCATCCTCCAGTTGTTTGGTCGCTTCGACGAAACGCAGCTCGACCTGCTGGGTCTTGAAATCACGAGCCAGCTTGTCCTTGAGGCTTTCGAAGCTCGGTACTTCGGGAGCCTGCACGCCAAGCAGCTTGATCAGGTGCCAGCCGAACTCGCTCTGTACCGGCCCGGATACCTGCCCCTGCTGCAACGCATACAACGCATCCTCGAACGCCGGATCATAGACACCGCGACCGGCGTAGCCCAGATCCCCCCGTCAGCGGCGGAACCCGGATCCTGCGAGAACTCCTTGGCCAGTGCGGCGAAGTCTTCGCCCGCATCGACGCGCGCCTTGATCTCTTCGATCTTCTTGCGAGCGGCTTCGTCATCGCCTTCGATCAGTATGTGCGCAGCCTGGCGTTGCTCGGCCAGGTTGGCAATTTCGTTCTGGTAAAGCGGCTGCAGCTCTTCGTCGGTGACCTCCACCTGATCGAAGAAGCTGTCCTTGTTCAGCTCGACGTACTCCAGCACCACTTGCTCAGGGCTCATGAACTCGCTGGCGTGCTCGTCGTAATAGGCGCTGACATCGCTGTCGCTCAGCTCCACCGACGCAGGGTCGGCCTTGATCGTGCGAGTGGCAAAGTCACGGGTCTGGCGTTCCAGGTTGGCGAAGGCACGCGCGTCCTGCTCGGTCACGAAGCTGCTGGCACCGAGGCCGGCACGCAACTGGCCGATCAACATCTCTTCTTCCAGCATCTGACGGAATTGCAGACGGCTATAGCCCATCTGACGGATCACCTGATCGAAGCGAGCCGCATCGAAGCGACCATCGACCTGGAATTCGGGAGTTTGCAGAATGACCTGATCCAGCGCTGCCTGCGAGAAAGCGAAATCGGCGTCACCGGCAGCCTGCAGCAGCAGCTTGCGGTCGATCAGCCCTTTGAGTGAAGCCTCACGCAGCAGCTTCTCATCGAGCAGTGAAGCGTCGAAATCACGCCCCAGTTGTTGCAGCAGTTGACGACGCTGCATCTCGACGGCCCGGTTCATTTCGTCGAGGGTGATCTTGTCACCGTTCACGTCCGCCGCGTTGTTGCGGTTGCTGGTACCCGTGACGATGGCTTCGAAACCGGTAAAGGCCATCAACATCACGATGATGCCGATGATGGTTTTGGCAATCCAACCGCGTGAATTGTCCCTGATGTTTTGCAGCATGCTTCCCCCAGAACGACCGTACAAACTCACCAGCCGCGCAGTGTGGGTAATGTCCAGATATAAGAAAGGCGCATCCTTGGATGCGCCTTCTCGTAACGTATCAAGCGATCAGTGCAGCGAAGTCAGCGACTACCTGCCCTGCCTCCTGATGACCGCCAGAACGAGCCTGACGGCGAGGCAAACCCGGAAGACGCTTAGTTGACGGCGTCTTTCAGAGCCTTGCCAGCCTTGAAGCCCGGGATCTTGGCAGCAGCGATGCTGATCGGCTTGCCAGTCTGCGGGTTGCGACCAGTGCGTGCAGCGCGCTCTTTGACAGCGAAAGTACCGAAACCAACCAGTACAACGGAATCACCAGCCTTCAGAGCGCCAGTGACGGATTCAATCACTGCATCCAGCGCACGGCCAGCAACAGCTTTCGGGATATCAGCAGATGCAGCGATGGCATCGATCAGTTCCGACTTGTTCACTCTAAGTCCCCTTATTTCTGTTGAGTTTGTTTCTTGATTTTTAGTGTAAGCAAAGCGGGTGCTGGATGGCCTGCTGACACAATAAGAGCCGCTTTATAGCAAGGGCTCAAAAATTGTGTCAAGGAAGCCCCCCGGCTAATGCGTGCTGATTCGCTCCTTGGAATCAGTCTCGCGTTTGTCATCCGTTGCAACCATCTCGGGAGCCGCATCGGGCAAGGGCTCCGGGGCGTATTGCAGCGCAATTTGCAGGGCCTCGTCAATCCATTTAACCGGTTTAATCTGCAGGTCTTGCTTAATATTTTCCGGAATTTCCTTCAGGTCACGCACATTTTCTTCCGGAATGATCACCGTCTTGATCCCTCCCCGATGCGCGGCCAGGAGCTTTTCCTTCAACCCACCGATAGCCAGCACCTGACCACGCAGGGTGATCTCGCCCGTCATGGCCACATCGGCACGCACCGGAATCTGCGTCAACGCAGACACCAGCGCCGTACACAAACCGATGCCTGCGCTCGCACCATCCTTGGGCGTGGCACCTTCAGGCATATGGATGTGAACGTCGCGCTTTTCGTTGAAGTCTGCGGCGATTCCCAAGCTTTTCGCACGACTGCGCACCACCGTCATGGCGGCGGTCATGGACTCGGCCATCACATCACCCAGCGAGCCGGTCTTGATCAGATTACCCTTGCCAGGCACCACCGCAGTCTCGATGGTGAGCAGCTCACCACCGACCTGAGTCCAGGCCAGACCTGTCACCTGACCGATCTGATCCTGCTGTTCGGCCAGACCGTAGCGGTGCTTGCGCACGCCCAGATAGTGCTCCAGAGCATCGGCTGTCACCACGACCTGGAAACGTTTCTCGTGGACGTGCTCTTTCACCGCCTTGCGGCATACCTTGGCGATCTGCCGCTCCAGGCTACGCACACCGGCCTCGCGAGTGTAATAGCGGATGATGTCGCGAATTGCCGCCTCCTCCAGCTCCAGCTCGCCCTTCTTCATGCCATTGGCCTGGATCTGCTTGGGCGCGAGGTACTTGATGGCGATGTTGACCTTCTCGTCCTCGGTGTAACCCGGCAGACGGATGACTTCCATCCGATCCAGCAGGGGCCCCGGGATGTTCATCGAGTTGGCGGTGCAGAGGAACATCACGTCCGACAGGTCGTAGTCGACCTCCAGATAGTGATCGTTGAAGTTGTGATTCTGCTCGGGGTCGAGCACCTCGAGCAATGCAGAAGCAGGGTCGCCACGCATGTCCTGGCCCATCTTGTCGATCTCGTCGAGCAGGAAGAGCGGGTTGCGCACGCCGACCTTGGTCATCTTCTGAATCAGGCGCCCCGGCATCGAACCGATGTAAGTGCGGCGATGCCCACGGATCTCGGCTTCGTCACGTACGCCCCCCAGGGCCATACGCACGAACTTGCGATTGGTCGCCGTGGCGATGGACTCCGCCAGCGAGGTTTTGCCAACGCCGGGAGGGCCGACCAGGCAGAGAACCGGCCCCTTGAGCTTCTTCACCCGCTTCTGCACGGCGAGATACTCAAGTATGCGTTCCTTGACCTCCTCCAGACCGTAATGATCGGCATCGAGAATGCTCTCGGCACGCGCCAGGTCGAGACGCACCTTGCTCTCGGCCTTCCACGGCACGTTGACCAGCCAATCGATGTAGGAACGCACCACGGTGGCCTCGGCAGACATCGGCGACATCTGCTTGAGCTTGTTCAGCTCGGCATTGGCCTTGGTCAGCGCCTCCTTGGACAGACCGGCGTTGTCGATGCGCTTGCGCAGCTCGTCGAGCTCGTTATGCCCTTCATCGATATCGCCGAGTTCCTTCTGAATGGCCTTCATCTGCTCATTCAGGTAGTACTCGCGCTGGCTGCGCTCCATCTGTTTCTTGACCCGACCGCGGATACGCTTCTCCACCTGCAACAGGTCGATTTCGGCATCCAGCAGGGCCAGCACATGCTCGACACGGGCAGACAGAGAAGTGATCTCGAGGATTTCCTGCTTCTGCTCGATCTTCAGCGCCATGTGCGCGGCCATGGTGTCGACCAGGCGACCGGGCTCATCGATGCTGTTGAGCGACGACAACACCTCGGCCGGCACCTTCTTGCCCAGTTGCACGTACTGCTCGAACTGGCTCAGCAGGCTACGCGTGAAGACTTCGGACTCACGCTCGGCGGTCTCCGTCTCATCGATCAACTGCACTTCGGCGCGGCAATGATCGTCGATCTCGATGAAACGCTCGATAGCGCCACGCTGCTCGCCCTCGACCAGCACCTTGACGGTGCCATCGGGCAGCTTGAGCAGTTGCAGCACGGTGGCAATGGTGCCGACGCGATACAGATCCTGATCATCCGGATCATCGACCGCAGGGTTCTTCTGGGCGACCAGAAGAATCTGCTTGTCGCCCGTCATAGCAGCCTCGAGGGCCTCGATGGATTTCTCACGCCCGACGAAAAGCGGGATGACCATGTGCGGATAGACCACGACATCGCGCAATGGCAGAAGAGGCAGTTCGATGGTTGTCTTCATGATTTCGGCTCAGCGGCGGCCATAAGGCCGTAAACAGGCGGGATTACCCTTGGCTTTTAAGATGGGGGCAGCTCCCACAAAAAACAAGCGCTATGTCCAGAAAAGCGAAGGGGCCTGTAAGGCCCCTTCGCTTGCATCATGTAAAACCCGGCTACGCGTCTGGCGCGGCCTTTGCCGGCGGCTCGCTGTTCTCGTAGATCAGCAGCGGCTTGGACGAACCCTCGATCACGCTTTCGTCGATCACCACCTTGCTCACGTCCTGCTGGGACGGGATCTCATACATGGTATCGAGCAGAATACCTTCAAGGATCGAACGCAGGCCACGAGCACCGGTCTTGCGCTCCAGCGCCTTCTGCGCGACGGACTTGAGCGCATCCGGACGAAACTCCAGATCCACACCTTCCATTTCGAACAGTTTCGCGTACTGCTTGGTCAGCGCATTCTTCGGCTCGGTGAGAATCTGCACCAGGGCCGCCTCGTCCAGCTCTTCCAGCGTCGCGATGACCGGCAGACGGCCGACGAACTCGGGAATCAGGCCAAACTTGACCAGATCGTCAGGCTCGACTTCACGCAGGGACTCGCCGATCTTCTTGCCTTCCTGCTTGCTGCGCACCTCGGCACCGAAGCCGATACCCCCTTTGGTGGAGCGAGCCTGAATGACCTTTTCCAGACCTGCGAATGCACCACCACAGATGAACAGGATGTTGCGGGTGTCCACCTGCAGGAACTCCTGCTGCGGATGCTTGCGGCCGCCCTGAGGCGGAACCGAGGCAACGGTACCCTCGATCAGCTTGAGCAGTGCCTGCTGCACGCCCTCGCCCGACACGTCACGAGTGATCGACGGGTTGTCGGACTTGCGCGAGATCTTGTCGATTTCATCGATGTAGACGATACCCATCTGGGCCTTCTCGACATCGTAATCGCACTTCTGCAGCAGTTTCTGAATGATGTTCTCGACATCCTCACCGACATAACCGGCTTCGGTCAGGGTGGTGGCGTCGGCAATGGTGAACGGAACGTTGAGCAGACGCGCGAGGGTTTCGGCCAGCAGAGTCTTGCCCGACCCGGTCGGGCCGATCAGCAGAATGTTGCTCTTGCCCAGCTCGACGTCGTCTTTCTTGTCACGCTGATTCAGGCGCTTGTAGTGGTTGTATACAGCAACCGAAAGCACCTTCTTCGCGCGCTCCTGGCCGATCACATACTGATCGAGGATGCCACTGATCTCCTTGGGAGCCGGCAATTTGTGCGCGTTGCTCTCGGACTGGGCTTCCTGCACCTCCTCGCGGATGATGTCATTGCACAGGTCGACGCACTCGTCGCAGATGAAGACGGAAGGACCGGCGATCAATTTGCGCACTTCATGCTGGCTTTTGCCGCAGAAGGAGCAATAAAGCAGTTTGCCGTTGTCCTCGCCGTTACGGGTATCAGTCATTCGATCAATCCAATACGGTAGGCTTGAAACACAAGATGAAGGCAAATGCGGGCATTTTCAAGGGCGCAAGTCGCGCTCGTGATCGATGCCCGCAGTCGGAACCTCATCTAGACCGGCATTTGCCGCTTTTCATGAACGGCATCGACAAGACCGTACTCGACGGCACGCGGAGCGCTCATGAAGTAGTCACGATTGGTGTCGCGCTCGATGGTTTCCAGACTCTGGCCTGTGTGATGGGCCAGCAGCTCGTTCAGACGCTCACGGATGTAGAGAATCTCACGGGCATGGATATCGATGTCCGAGGCCTGACCCTGGAAGCCGCCCAGCGGCTGGTGAATCATCACGCGCGAATTCGGCAGGCAGAAACGCTTGCCCTTGGCACCACCAGCCAACAGGAAGGCTCCCATGCTGCAAGCCTGGCCGATGCAGGTGGTGGAGACGTCTGCCTTGATGAACTGCATGGTGTCGTAGATCGCCATGCCTGCAGTCACCGAACCGCCCGGCGAGTTGATGTACAGGTGGATGTCCTTGTCCGGGTTCTCTGCTTCGAGGAACAGCAGCTGGGCGCAGATCAGGTTGGCCATGTAGTCCTCGACCTGGCCGACCATGAAGATCACACGCTCCTTGAGCAGGCGCGAATAGATGTCATAGGCACGCTCGCCACGAGCGGACTGCTCGATGACCATCGGCACAAGGCCGCCAGCGGCCTGGATTTCAGGCATGTTTTGCATAAAAGGATTGCGGGACATGTCTTGCGCTCACTCCCTAAATAGTCATGTCTCAAATACGCATAAGCCAGCACGGAGGCTGGCTTATGGTGGTGTACTCGAACGGGGTTACGAGATCAGTCGGCTTTAGGAGCTTCCGCCGGCTTGACTGCGTCTTCGTAGGAAACCGCTTTATCGGTCACATTGGCCTTCTGCAGAACAGTATCTACAACTTGCTCTTCCAGTACAACCGAACGCACTTCGTTCATCTGCTGGTCGTTCTTGTAGTACCAGTCAACGACCTGCTCGGGCTCCTGGTAAGCCGACGCCATTTCTTCGATCAGCTCGCGCACACGAGCCTCATCAGGCTTCAGCTCGAACTGCTTGACCACTTCGGCAACGATCAGACCCAGAACCACGCGGCGCTTGGCCTGCTCTTCGAACAGCTCGGCCGGCAGTTGATCCGGCTTGATGTTACCGCCGAACTGCTGAACGGCCTGCACGCGCAGACGGTTCACTTCGTTGCCGATCAGTGCCTTCGGAACCTCGACCGGGTTGGCAGCCAGCAGACCGTCCATTACCTGATTCTTGACCTTGGACTTGATGGCCTGACGCAGCTCACGCTCCATGTTCTTGCGAACCTCGGCGCGGAAGCCTTCCAGACCACCTTCCTTGATACCGAACAGGGCGAAGAACTCGTCGTTCAGCTCAGGCAGTTGCGGCGCGGAGACGCTGTTCACGGTGACTGTGAACTCGGCGGTCTTGCCGGCCAGATCGAGGTTCTGGTAGTCCTCGGGGAAAGTCGGGTTGATCACGCGCTCTTCGCCGGCCTTGACGCCAACCAGCGCATCTTCGAAGCCCGGGATCATGCGACCGGAGCCCAGCACCAGTTGGGTGCCCTTGGCGCTGCCGCCGGCGAAGGCCTCACCGTCGATCTTGCCGACGAAATCGATGTTCAACTGGTCGCCATTCTCGGCGGCACGCTCGACGACTTCGAAGCGAGTGTTCTGCTTGCGCAGGATGTCCAGCATGTTGTCGACATCGCTGTCAGCCACTTCAGCCTGCAGGCGCTCGATGGCGATGGAGTCGAAACCGGAAACCTCGAACTCGGGGAACACTTCAAAAGTCGCAACGTACTCCAGAGCCTTGCCCTTCTCGAAGGACTTCGGCTCTACAGCAGGAGCACCAGCCGGGTTCAGCTTCTGCTCGACAACGGCCTCGTAGAAAGTCGCCTGGATCAGGTCACCCAGCGCTTCCTGACGCGCAGCGTCTTCGTAACGCTGACGAATCACGCTCATCGGCACCTTGCCAGGACGGAAGCCAGGAACCTTGGCACGACGGGCAGTCTGCTGCAGACGCTTGTTGACTTCGGTCTCGATGCGCTCGACGGGTACGCCGACGGTCATGCGGCGCTCAAGAGCAGAAGTGCTTTCAACAGAAACTTGCATGGATATTCCTCGTTGCACAGACATAAGCCGGTTCGAACCGGCCCCGAATCAAGGGCATGCATTCTAGAGGGTCAATATGAAGAAGTCACCCTAGAAACAGGCGGCAAACGGGAGGGATTTGTAAGATGGTGCGCACGCAGAGGCTCGAACTCATCATCAATCAATCGCCGAGCCAGGAGCCCTTGATTCTTGTGAATGGGTGCGTATGCGTAAGCGTGTATCTTTCCGGCGCGCTCCCGACAGGAACCAGCGCAGAGGCTCAGCACCGCAGGCGGCGGGATTCTACACGGTTTCAGGATCAGACCAAGGAAAAAGAGACGGAGGTTCGGCATGCGAATGCCGAACGGGAAGATGCGTGCTCAGCAAATCAGAACCCGTGCGCCCGCTTCCCGACAAGGCCAATGGCCACTAGATTGCCCCCGACCGAACAGGCATGACCCGCAAGCTCAGGCCCACCCGGGCGCTCGAATGAAGAAACTGCTGCTGATCTTGCTGCCACGGGTATCAATGTCATCGCCCGCCGATGAGCTCTTCGGCTCATTGCACAACCTGCGGGGCTACACACCAGCCCCGGAGAGAACTCGCGTCATCCAGAACATGCCGCCCACCACCAACCAGCAAGGACTGGGCATTTGCTACGCACATAGCACAGCAACGGTCATCAACTACCACAACTGCCAGATCATGAATCTGGATTGCACCATCCTGCCCGCCAAAGACCTTGCCTCACCACCGGATATCGCATGATATGGAAAGCTGCCAGATGGAGACCCCACCTACGAGTCATCCTGCCCCGGCATCAAGAGCGAAGGCGGCCCCAATCTGCTCACCCTGGAAATCGCGGCCCTGCATGCAGGAAGCACAGCCACCCAGGCGTGCCTCAGTGAAGACCTGGCATTCGGCAAGCGACGACTACGACGCCAAGCCCCTGGCCAGGCAGCAGGAACTCCTGAGCAAGCTGACCGCCATCTACCGAAAATACCGGAGCAATCCATGCGCCGATTGCGAGAACGTCAGAATGGCGATCAGCACCCCCAACAAGCTGTACCCGGCAGCAGCAGCCCCTGAGACGCCAAGCGAGCCCTCACAACCAGATGGAGCAAGCCCTGAAATCCCAGCCCCAGAAACGACAAAAGGCAGCCTTTAGAGGCTGCCTTCTTCGTTCCATCACTTCCAAAGTGTTCCCAAAACGCTCCCTTCTGAGAAGCGATCCGGCCAGAACCCCCGGAAATACTGGCTCGTACATGGTGCGGACGGAGAGACTCGAACTCTCACACCTTGCGGCGCCAGAACCTAAATCTGGTGTGTCTACCAATTTCACCACGTCCGCGTGGCTTTCAGCTTGAAACAAAAACGCCAGGCTTTTGGCCTGGCGCTTTGGAATATGGGGTGGACGATGGGAATCGAACCCACGACACCAGGAGCCACAATCCTGTGCTCTACCAACTGAGCTACGCCCACCATATTACATTGCTTACCCAATTTGCCTGACCGCCAAATGGCGCACCCGGCAGGACTCGAACCTGCGACCATCCGCTTAGAAGGCGGATGCTCTATCCAGCTGAGCTACGGGCGCTTATCCATCCGCGAGTGCAGACTTACAAGCTTTCGGCTCCAACCTTACCTGAAGGCTTGGCTTTTGCCGTCTCACCCAGCGAGTGGCTGTTCCTGAGAAGCGGGGCGAATGTTATAGACGCCTCCCAAACTCGTCAACAGAAATTTTCAAAAAATTCAGCGATTTAAAGGAGTTACGCGAAAACGACGGCGGGCGCCTTTGCCCCATCGCATGCCCATGCGAGAATGCGCGTCCTTTTTTCATCCTTATTAATGGTTAATCAGCGCAATGACCGCACAACTGATCGACGGCAAGGCGATCGCCGCCAGCCTCCGCCAGCAGATTGCCCAACGCGTCGCCGAGCGCCGCCAGCAAGGCCTTCGTGCACCAGGCCTGGCCGTGATCCTGGTCGGTACCGATCCCGCCTCCCAGGTCTATGTGTCACATAAACGCAAGGACTGTGAAGAAGTCGGCTTCCTGTCCCGCGCCTACGATCTACCGGCAGAGACCAGCCAGGCCGATCTGCTTGCCCTGATCGACGAGCTCAACGAAGACCCGGCCATCGACGGCATCCTGGTGCAGTTGCCGCTGCCGGAGAACCTGGACTCATCGCTGCTGCTCGAGCGCATCCGCCCAGACAAGGACGTGGACGGATTCCACCCCTACAATATCGGTCGCCTGGCCCAGCGTATGCCGTTGCTGCGCCCCTGCACACCCAAAGGCATCATGACCTTGCTACACAGCACGGGCGCAGACCTGTACGGCATGCATGCCGTTGTGGTCGGCGCATCCAATATCGTTGGCCGCCCCATGGCCATGGAACTGCTGCTGGCCGGCTGCACCGTTACCGTCACTCACCGTTTCACCAAGGATCTGGCCGGCCATGTGGGCCAGGCCGACATCGTCGTCGTGGCCGCCGGCAAGCCGGGCCTGGTCAAGGGCGAGTGGATCAAGGAAGGCGCCATCGTCATCGATGTGGGCATCAATCGCCAGGATGACGGCAAGCTGGTCGGTGACGTCGTCTACGAGACCGCCCTACCCCGCGCCGGCTGGATCACACCGGTACCGGGCGGTGTCGGCCCGATGACCCGTGCAGGGCTTCTGGAAAACACCCTGCATGCCGCCGAACACCTGCATAAGTGATCGGCGCCGGCAGGGTTCGGCAGTCGTAAGCTGATCAGAACCCCGCGCAACGCAAACGCCCCGACTTCGTTCGGGGCGTTTGCGTTCTGGCGCGCCAAAGACCGACCCACGAGGATAGCCGATGGCGGGTCACCTTCAGGATCAGAAGTTAATCGAGAGATTGACCGCGAAGTTGCGCCCTGGCCGAGTGAAGCGGTGCGAGCCCTCCCCTTGCGGTCGATCCGGTTGCTGGTTCCGTACGCGGAGATGCTGCGCAGGCTGTCCCATGTCGAGTACGTGCTGTTGAACAGGTTGTACACCCCGGCCTGGGTGGTCATCTGGTCACTCCACTTCAGGTACCCGGTCACGTCGACGAAGCGGCAGGAGTGGCTCAGGTAACGCCATTGCTTGCCGCTCTCGATGGCCCGGCTACCCGCCTTCTTCGCCGCCTGAGTCGTCGACAGATGGCCACCGTCATGCTTGTCCGGCACGTCCAGTGTCAGGCCGGGCGACCAGGCCAGGGTCTGAATCTTCTGGTGATCGCGAGAACGGTAGGTGGAGCGCGAGAGCAACCCTGCGTCACCTTGCCGAATCAGATCGCTCGGATCCTTCGGCTAATCGACGGGGTTTGGAATAGCCGATGGCCATCGCATGCCTTCCTGCCGCCGAAGAGGGTTGTGAAATGCCACGCCGATTCCGGCAGTCCGGGCACGCCGCACACAAACGGCGATGCCCCTGTCGACCGACAGGGGCATCGTTCACGCCTTGGCTACAGTGCCCGGGGCTGACCCGGCAGAATCGAACCGATCAGTTGCGCGCCTGCTCCCAGGATTTGAGCAACTCATCGTAGGCAATGGTTTCGCCCTTGGGCTTCTCGTTGGCCAGCTTGGGCTTGGGAGCACCCGGTTGATCGAACCAGTACTGCGGATCGCGCGGCTCGTTCAGCTTCGGCCCGCACTCACCCAATACGCCGGAGCGTTCCAGGCGACCGAGCATGGTGTCCTGTGCTGCGGCAAGACCATCCAGAGCCTGTTGCGGTGTCTTGTCACCACTGGCAGCCTCGGCGATGAACTGCCACCAGAGCTGCGCCAGGCGCGGATAGTCCGGCACGTTGGTGCCGGTCGGCGTCCATTGCACGCGCGCCGGGCTACGGTAGAACTCCACCAGACCACCGAGCTTGGGCGCCACATCGGTCATGGCCTGAGAGTTGATGTCCGACTCACGAATCGGCGTCAGGCCGACCAGGGTCTTCTTCAGCGAGACGGTCTTGGAGGTGACGAACTGGGCATAGAGCCAGGCCGCCAGGCGCTGTTTCTCGGGGGTGGACTTGAGGAACGTCCAGGAGCCGGTGTCCTGGTAGCCGAGCTTCATGCCCTCCTCCCAGTACGGCCCCTTGGGCGACGGCGCCATGCGCCATTTCGGCGTACCGTCGGCGTTGACCACCGGCAGGCCCGGCTTGGTCATGTCGGCGGTAAAGGCGGTGTACCAGAAGATCTGCTGGGCGATGGCGCCCTGCGCCGGTACCGGTCCGGCCTCGGAGAAGGTCATGCCCTGGGCCTCCGGCGGTGCGTACTGGCGCATCCAGTCGACGTACTTCTGCGTGGCGAAGACCGCCGCCGGGCCGTTGGTATCGCCGCCACGGGCAACGCTGGAGCCCACCGGCCGGCAACCCTCGACACGAATGCCCCACTCGTCAACTGGCAAGCCGTTGGGCAGGCCCTTGTCGCCACCGCCGGCCATGGAGAACCAGGCGTCGGTGAAGCGCCAGCCCAGCGACGGGTCTTTCTTGCCGTAGTCCATGTGGCCGTATACGCGCTGGCCGTCGATCTCCTTGACGTGCCTGGAGAAGAACTCGGCGATGTCCTCGTAGGCCGACCAGTTCACCGGCACGCCCAGCTCATAGCCGTAGATTTCCTTGAACCTGGCCTTCAGTTCCGGGCGCTCGAACCAATCGGCGCGGAACCAGTAGAGGTTGGCGAACTGCTGGTCGGGCAACTGGTAGATCTTCTTGTCCGGCCCGGTGGTGAAGGAAATACCGATGAAGTCTTCGAGATCCAGAGTCGGTGAAGTGAAATCCCTGGCTTCACCGGCAATCATGTCGCTGATGGCCATGGCCTTGCCGTAACGCGCGTGGGTGCCGATCAGATCCGAATCGTTGACCCAACCGTCGTAGATGTTCTTGTCCGACTGCATTTGCGTTTGCAGCTTCTCCACCACATCGCCTTCCTGCAGCAGGTCGTGCCTGAGCTTGATCCCGGTGATCTCACTGAACGCCTTGGCCAGCACCTTGGACTCGTACTCGTGGGTGGTGATGGTTTCCGACACCACGCTGATGTTCATGCCACGGAACGGCTCGGCGGCCTTGATGAACCACTTCAGCTCTTCGAGCTGCTGCTCGGGCGTCAGGGTCGAGGGGTTGAACTCGTCGGCGATCCATTTTTTCGCAGCCTCTTCATAGGCATCCGCCCAGGCCGCACCGCTCAAACCGGACAACGCCAGCAAGGCGGCCAACGCCATGCTATGTCGGGTCTTGTTGTTATTGTCGAACATAGAGACCTCCATCTCAGGATATGGGAGAGGCACGCCGGCGGCAGCCCGGCTCAGCCCCAGCGCATGACTGCGCATAACCACAACAGCGATAGCAACGAAGCTATCCACACGCTCCAGTCGGTCACGCCTATCACCAGAAGGTGCAGGTAGGCGCTGCCGAGCAGACCGATGAACAACCGATCGCCGCGAGTGGTGGCGATCGGCAGAAACCCCTTGCGCTCGACGCACGGCCAGCGCAGCTCGACCAGCGTCATGCCGGCCAGCAGCAAGGCGATGCCGGCGAAGAACAGCGCGGTCGGTAGAGTCCAGGCCATCCAGCTCATGACGAACCTCCCTTACACGCGACCGAGGGCAAAGCCCTTGGCCACATGATTGCGAACGAACCAGATCACCAGCGTCCCCGGGATGATGGTCAGCACCCCGGCGGCGGCCAGCACGCCCCAGTCGATGCCAGAGGCTGACACGGTACGGGTCATCACCGCGGCGATGGGCTTGGCCTCGACCGAGGTCAGGGTGCGCGCCAGCAGCAGCTCGACCCAGGAGAACATGAAGCAGAAGAAGGCGGTGACGCCGATGCCGGAGCGGATCAGCGGAATGAAGATCTTCACGAAGAATTTCGGGAAGCT
Organism: Ectopseudomonas oleovorans; assembly: GCA_045291465.1. GTDB lineage: Bacteria > Pseudomonadota > Gammaproteobacteria > Pseudomonadales > Pseudomonadaceae > Aquipseudomonas > Aquipseudomonas oleovorans_B. Next base: position 3,465,232 of record CP152345.1, read on the forward strand.
GTAACCGTCGATGTACGCCGTCTCGTCGATTTCCTTGGGCACACTGGACATGAACCCCTCGAGAATCCAGACCGCCAGCGGCACGTTGAACAGGCAATGCGCCAGCGCCACGGCAATATGGGTGTCGAACAGACCGATGGATGAGTACAGCTGGAAGAACGGCAGCAGGAATACCGCCGGCGGCGCCATGCGATTGGTCAGCAGCCAGAAGAACAGGTGCTTGTCGCCGAGAAAGCGGTAGCGCGAGAAGGCATAGGCCGCCGGCAGCGCCACGCTGAGCGAGATCAGCGTGTTGAGGCTGACGTAATACAGCGAGTTGAGGTAGCCCTCATACCAGCTGCGGTCGGTGAAAATCACCCGGTAGTTGTCCAGAGTGAAGTTCTGCGGCCACAGGCTGAGCCCGCCGAGAATCTCGGTATTGCTCTTGAACGACATGTTCAGCAGCCAGTAGATCGGCACCAGCAGGAACAGGAAATAGATCAGCAGCACCAGGCGTTTGCGCAGCGTCATGGTCGGCCTCAACGGGTTTTGTCGTCATGGGTCATGGCGGTGTAGAACAGCCAGGACACCAAAAGAATGATCAGGAAGTACACCAGCGAGAAGGCGGCCGCCGGGCCCAGGTCGAACTGGCCGATGGCCATCTGCGTCAGGGTCTGGCTGAGGAAGGTGGTGGCGTTGCCCGGCCCGCCACCGGTGAGCACGAAGGGCTCGGTGTAGATCATGAAGCTGTCCATGAAGCGCAGCATCACCGCGATCAGCAGCACGCTCTTGAGTTTGGGCAACTGGATATGGCGAAACACCGCCCAGTTCGACGCCCGGTCGATGCGCGCCGCCTGGTAGTAGACGTCGGGAATCGCCCGCAGCCCCGAGTAGCAGAGCAGCGCCACCAGCGACGTCCAGTGCCAGACGTCCATGATCAGTACCGTCACCCAGGCGTCCATGGTGTTGGCCGCGTAGTTGTAGCTGATACCCAGCTTGTTCAACGCCCAGCCCATCAGGCCGATGTCGGCGCGACCGAAGATCTGCCAGATGGTGCCGACCACGTTCCATGGAATCAGCAGCGGAATGGCCATCAGAATCAGGCACAGCGAGGCCCAGCGCCCTCGCGTCGGCATGCACAGGGCAATGGCGATGCCCAGCGGAATCTCGATCAGCAGCACGCAGGCGGAGAAGATGAACTGGCGCAGCAGCGAGTCGTGCAGGCGCGGATCCTGAAGCACCTGGCGGTACCAGTCGACGCCGACGAAGTAGCGAGTGGCCGGGTCGAAGATGTCCTGCACCGAGTAGTTGACCACCGTCATCATCGGCACGATCGCACTGAACGCCACCAGCAGGAAGACCGGCAGCACCAGCCACCAGGCCTTGTTGTTCTGCACCTTCATGGCGCCACCTCCACCAGGTAGTCATCGGCATAGAGCATCAGCCACTGTGCCGGGAAGCTCAGGTAGACCTGCTCGCGCGGCACCGGCTGGTCTTCCTGCAAACGCGCCTTGAGTACCTGGCCATCAAGCTCGAAGGTGAGAATCTTGTAGGTGCCGAGGTCCTCGACATGCAGCACCTGGCCACACAGCGCGTCTTCATAGGCGTCATCCCATATGTGCACGAACTCGGGGCGGATACCCACCTGCAGGCGCTTGCCGTCCAATTCGGCCAGACGCCGATTGAGTGCATCGGAGAGTGTTAGCCGGGTGCCCGCGAAGCGCACCCCGCCCTCACAGCGCTGCACATCGATCAGATTCATGCCCGGGCTGCCGATGAAATAGCCGACGAAGGTGTGGCCGGGACGCTCGAACAACTCGCGCGGGGTGCCGAACTGGACGATCTGGCCGCCGTACATCACCGCGATCTTGTCGGCGAAGGTGGAGGCCTCCAACTGGTCATGGGTGACGTAGACCATGGTGATGTTGAACTGCTCATGAATCTGCTTGAGCTTGCGCCGCAGTTTCCACTTCAGGTGCGGGTCGATCACCGTCAGCGGCTCATCGAAGAGAATCGCCGAGACGTCGTCACGCACCAGACCACGGCCCATGGAAACCTTCTGCTTCTCGTCGGCGGTGAGGTTGCGCGCCTTCTTGTGCAGCAGCGGGTGCAACTCCAGTACCTCGGCGATCTCGTGCACCTTGCTCATAACCCGCGCTTCGTCCATGCCCTGGTTGCGCAGCGGAAAGGCCAGGTTGTCGAACACCGACATGGTGTCGTAGACCACCGGGAACTGGAAAACCTGGGCGATGTTGCGCGCCTGCGGCGACAGCCTGTTGACCGCCTTGCCGTCGAACTGCACCTCGCCCTGCGATGGGCTGAGCAGGCCGGAGATGATGTTGAGCAACGTGGACTTGCCGCAGCCCGACGGCCCCAGCAGCGCATAGGCGCCGCCCTGCTGCCAGACATGATTCATCTCGCGGATCGCATAGTCTTGCGCTGTCTTCGGTGCACCACTGTAGCTGTGCGCGAGGTTGTGCAGACGTATCTCGGCCATCAGGCGGCCCTCCCCTGACGGCGGCCGGGCGCCTGCACCAGTTGCCCATCGGCGCCGAAGACGAACAACTTGTGAGTCGGGATGTAGATGAGGATCGGCGTGTCCACCGCGTACTCGTGCACGCCGGGCAGGTGCAGCACCAGCACGAACTGCTCGTTGCGCACATGCAGGAAGGTTTCCGAACCGCTGATCTCGGCCAGTTCCACTGTCACCGCCAGTTCCAGGTCGTCGTCATTGGAGGGCACCAGCCCAATATGGCTGGGCCGCACGCCGAAGCGGTACTCGCCCTCGGCGATACCTCGCAGATCCGGATTGAGGGGGAAATGCACGCAATCGGCGAAGCTCACCTCGGTGCCGCTGATGCGCCCCGGCATCAGGTTGATCGCCGGCTCCGAGAACAGCTCGGCGGCCAGCACCTGCTGCGGACGGTGATAGACCTCGGCGGTCTTGCCGCTCTGCACCACCCGGCCTTCGTGCAGGATGGTGGTGGTACCCCCAGAGCCAGCGCCTCGTTGGGCTCGGTGGTGGCGTAGATCGCGATGGTGTGGCGCGCCTGGAACAGCTCGCGCATTTCCTGGCGCAACTCCTCGCGCAACTTGTAGTCGAGGTTGACCAGCGGCTCGTCGAAGAGGATCAGCGAAGCATCCTTGACCATCGCCCGCGCCATGGCCGTGCGCTGCTGCTGGCCGCCAGACAGCTCCAGCGGATAGCGCGACAGCAGGTTCTCGATCCGCAGCATGCGCGCGGTGGCCTCGACCTTCTCGATGATCTGCTCTTTGGCCACACGAGCCTGGCGCAACGGCGAAGCGATGTTCTCGAACACCGTCAGGGTCGGATAGTTGATGAACTGCTGATAGACCATCGAAACGTTGCGCTGGCGCACCGCTACACCGGTGACATCGGCGCCGTTCATCAGTACGCGACCGCTGCTGGGGCGATCAAGCCCGGCCATCAGACGCATCAGGCTGGTCTTGCCGGCCAGGGTACGGCCGAGCAGTACGTTGAAGGAGCCGGGTTCGAAACTCAGGCAGGCATCGTCGATGTGCACCTGGCCGTCGACGATACGGGTGACGTGTTCGAGCTTGAGCGACATGGCCTGTCCTTTTTCTTGTCGTGCCATTCGATTGCGAACATTTGCAGCGACAAGCGTGCCAGGCCGCCCAATCTCGAACTATCCAACTGATATTCAAGGGAAAAAATCGTAAAGGCGAGTTGCTGGACGATGTTCGTATGAACACTTTTGAACAGTCAGATGTGAACAACTGAACAATTCGTTCGTTGACATTGAACAGTCATGAACGAAACTGGATCGATCGCGGCGCAGATCGCGAACCCACAAGAAGAGATCGCCCCATGACAGACGCTGCCCGCGCCCCGGCGCACGACACCATCATCCAGGAGTCCTGGTCGCGCTGTCGTGACTATGGCCTGACCCACCAGAGTCCGCCCCGCTTCGATCCGCCTGCGCCCGGTGAGCTTTCGGCCCTGCTGGAAAGCCGCCAGGCCCTGGTGCAGACCACCCACCAGGAAGTGCTGCCCTACTACGGCACCATCCTTGCCAATTCCAACTGCCTGATCATGCTCGCCGACGAGCAGGGTCGGCTGCTGCAATCCTGGGGCGACCAGCGTTTCATCGAGCCGCGCCAGGCCGCCGGCTTCGTCGCCGGCGCCAGCTGGCTGGAGCGCTACACCGGCACCAACGCCATCGGCACCGCGCTCAGTTGCGGGCAGGCCGTGCACATTCAGCACGACGAGCACTTCCTCAAGGCCAACCGCTTCATGACCGGCTCGGCTTCGCCGATCTTCGACGAACAACGGCGCATGATCGCGGTACTCGACGTGTCCAGCGACAGCTACCTGCCGCCAGCGCATACCCTGGGCATGGTCAAGATGATGAGCCAGTCGGTGGAGAACCGTCTGATCCTCAAGCTCTTCGCCGACCACTACCACCTGCTCAGCTTCAACACCAGCCTGGACAACCTCGACAGTCCCTGGGCTGGTCTGGTGGTGTTCGACGAACAAGGCCACGTGGTATCCGCCAATCGCCGCGCCGACAACCTGCTTGGCCAACCCCTGACCTACGGCACCATCGAACAGCTGTTCGACGTACCGCTGCAACAGTTGCTCAACCAACCGGACGGCCAGCCATTCAGCCTGCGTACCAGTGGCCACTTCCGCTTCCATGCACGGATACGTCGCCCTGCCCGGCCGGCACCGATCCAGGCTCGTGACTTCCGTCCGGCAGCCGCTCGAAGCGCGCCTCAGGAACCACACCTGCATGCGCTGAGCCTGGGCGATGCGCGAATGGACAAGGCTATCCGCCAGGCCGAGCGCCTGCTCGAAAAAGACATTCCGATTCTCGTGCAGGGTGAAACCGGCGCTGGCAAGGAGGTTTTCGTCAAGGCTCTGCATCACGCCAGCTCGCGCTCGAAGCAGCCCTTCATCGCCGTCAACTGTGCGGCCATTCCAGCCGAACTGGTGGAGTCGGAGCTGTTCGGCTATGAAAAGGGCGCCTTCACCGGCGCCAGCCAGAAAGGCCATGTCGGGCTGATCCGCAAGGCCCACAAAGGCACGCTGTTTCTCGACGAGATCGGCGACATGCCGCTGCGTGTCCAGGCCCGCCTGCTGCGTGTTCTCCAGGAGCGCTGCGTGCAACCGCTGGGCAGCAGCGAACTGCATCCGGTGGACGTGCGCCTGATTTCCGCGACCAATCGTCCATTGCGCCAGGACGTCGACAGCGGTCAGTTCCGCGCTGACCTCTACTACCGCATCAGCGGCCTGAACCTGGAGCTGCCGCCATTGCGCGAGCGCACCGACCGACTGGCTCTGTTCAAGGCGCTCTGGGAGCAGCACCGAGAGCCCCGACAGCGTGCCGGGATCGCGCCCGCGGTGCTGGAGCTGTTCCAGCGCCACCCCTGGCCAGGCAACCTGCGCCAGCTCAGCAGCGTGCTGCGCGTGGCTCTGGCCATGGCCGACGACCAGCCCATCCAGCCCCAACACCTGCCGGACGACTTCTTCCTCGATCTTTCGCCAGAGACTGCGTCACAGACACCTGCCGAAGCGGAAAATACCGACCTGGCCAGTCAATACCAGGCCTGTGGCGGCAATATCTCTTACCTGGCCCGCCACCTCGGTCTGAGCCGCAATACGTTGTACAAGCGCCTGCGCGAACAGGGGCTGAAGATCTAGGGCCTGAAACAGTCGTCATCGCGCACGACGAGACAGCGGCCTGGCACTGAACAGCGCGTGCGCCGCCCGCAGGAGAATTCCCCGGAGGCCACGAAACGCCTGGACTCCCGCCTTCTCGAAAGTGGCCTTCAATACCTTTTCAGCGTAGCCCCGGGGTAATGCAGAGCCTGCGAACACATCCCTCACCTATGGCACATTGCAATCAGTCAAATCTCATCTAGCTTTTCCCTGAGACCTCCACATACAGGGATACCACACGCGATGGAACGACGACTCTTGAAGCACTGCCTCTGCGCACCGATCCTGCTGGCACTGGCGGCCTGCACACAGGGTCTCCATCACAACGAAGGCGCGACACAGATAGCGCACTCACCCGACGGCGAGCATATACGCAGCATATTCATTCCCGATCCGGGCAGAAATCCTCGAACCAACGACCATCCCATCGAAAAGGGAGAAGCGCTCTCCATCAAGTTGATTTCGGCATACATTTGCGACTTCCGCGAAAGCAGCGGCACCAAAGACTGGCTATCCAGAAGCAATGCGGGCGCCTTGCCTTGTGAAGGCGGCGATGGCAACACCAGCCTGCCCGGATTCGACAACTACACACGCGGGGAGATCGCCATCGTCGTCAATGCGGGAGAGCGCAACGACGGGGTGACGGGACTGACGTTCAACCCCGCGGACATACAACGCAACGGACGAATTGTTTATTACAACGAAGACATCCGAGAAAGTGGCCAGCTCATCAACGCACTGAACATTCCCGTCTATGAATCGAAGACCTACGAGGGTGGGTCGTTCTTCATGGACTGGGCAATCCTCGAACTGGACAACGACGAAAGTGCCCAAAGCCGTCAACTGCTTCAGGAGCTGGCCAAGATCGGCAGCGCAGCCTATGCCCCGGGGACTCCGGTACTCAATCTCTTGAATACCCTTGGAGGGGCGATGCTAGGCGCCAACGGCGATGACGTCGAGCTTCGCTACCAGGTCGAATTCGACCCGCCCTACTCCGGCCGGACGAAAAAAGGCAGCACGACCGCCAGAGAGCGTGTCACTCACCATGCACCTCTGCGAGAGGGCTACTACGTCATCGTTCGAGAAGAAAATCGTGACCAGCTCCCACCCTTCGAAAAACTTCGTGTCAGCCAGGGCAAATACAACCCTCTGCTGGAGATAAAAGATGCGCCCGGTCAGCCCTATCGACTCTACAAGGATCGCTCCTGGCTGCTCGTGCGCGTCTCCCGTGAAGATCATGACCAGGCACTGACGCAAGACACCTCAGCCAAAGCGGCGCAGTTTCTCGAGCAATTGAGCAAGGACAAGGACGCCACCATCAATTTCCTGGAAGCCCTGCCCAAGGCAATCGAAGATGCCAGGAAAGCGCACGCCGAAGGCAGCAGGAAATGAGTCGCGAATACATGCGGCGGCTCTTCGTACAGAGCCTGGGAAAACATCGAAAAATGCGTGAAAGCCTTTCTGATGCGAGGCTTCGCCGGCTCCCCACAGAGCCCGATGTCCCCCGATATCCATCCATGCAGGTAGTCCTTTAGCGAAAGGACAGGTGTACTATCGGCACGGCCGTGCGCAACCTCGGTCGCGCCTTCCATGGCGGGAAAATGCGAACCGCAGCGGGTCGAGTCAGTAACTGCATCATCGCTCGCCTGCGCGTGCACGCCATGGAACATCGCTCACATCAACGGCCACGCCGAAACCAACACCGCCATCCGCGAGAAGGCCTCGGTGCCACGCCGGCTGCAACCGAGGAACCGACAAGGAACGACCATGCGCTTGCCCCTTCGCCCCCTGCTCGTCACGCTCGGCCTTTGCCTGGGTAGCCAGAGCGCCCTCGCTGAACTGCGTCAGGTAGTCGATGCTGCCGTGGAACCGGTGATGCACACCTACTCCATTCCCGGCATGGCCATCGCCATCAGCCACAGAGGCCAGCAGCATTTCTTCGAGTACGGCGTCGCCTCGCGCGAAAGCGGCCGGGCCGTGAATCGCCACACCCTGTTCGAGCTGGGCTCGATCAGCAAACTCTTCACCGCGACCCTGGGCGCTTACGCCGAAGCCCGGGGTACGCTGAATCTCAGCGACAATGCCAGCCAGTACCTGCCCGCCCTGCAAGGGAGTGCCTTCGATCACATCAGCCTGCTGGATCTGGCGACCTATACCCCGGGTGGACTGCCGCTGCAATTCCCGGATGCGGTCACCAACACGCGACAGATGCTCGATTACTACCGCAACTGGCAGGCTGTCTATCCACCGGGTACTCAGCGGCTGTACTCCAACCCCAGCATCGGCCTGTTCGGTCACCTGGCGGCAGCCAGCCTGGCCGAACCGTTCCAGAAGCTGCTGGAGCAGGATCTGCTGCCACAACTGGGCATGCAGGAGAGCTACGTGCAGGTTCCGGCCGAACGCCTGGAGCATTACGCCTGGGGCTACCGCGACGACAAGGCCGTACGGGTCAGCCCGGGCGCACTGGATGCCGAAGCCTACGGAGTGAAGTCCAGTGCTGCCGACATGCTGCGCTTCATCGATGCCAACCTGCATCCGAACAAGTTGAGCGCCCCCTTGCGTCAGGCCATCAGCTCCACCCATCGCGGTTATTACCAGGTCGGTGACATGACCCAGGCACTGGGCTGGGAACGCTACACCTACCCCATCAGCCTGGAGAAGCTGCAAGCCGGCAACTCGGCCGAGATGGCGCTGCAACCGCACCCCGTGGCGCGCTTCGACGTGCCCAGGCCCGCCGAGGGCGACCTGCTACTGAACAAGACAGGCTCGACCAACGGTTTCGGCGCCTACGTTCTGCTGCTGCCGGCGCACGATATCGGCCTGGTGATACTCGCCAACCGCAACTACCCAAATGCCGAGCGTGTGCGTCTGGCACTGCAGATAGTCGACGCACTTGAACCCTAGTGTCACAACAGGGATCACCTGTCGGCATGGGGTCGAGTGCTGTGGGGTAGCGTGCGCCGTGCGCACCGCGAAGACCTCAGTACGTGCTTGGTGCGCACGGCGCTCCCTACGCTGCCCCCGGGATGCAGAAACGACAAAGGCCGCTTTCCAGCGGCCTTTGTCGTTGAGCGCAACGCTTATTCGGCAAGACGCCAGGTGGTACCACCCTTGCCGTCTTCCAGCACTACGCCCATGGCGGTGAGCTGGTCACGGATGCGGTCGCTTTCCGCCCAGTTCTTGTCGGCGCGTGCCTGCAGACGCGCGGCGATCAGGGCATCGACTTGCGCGGCATCGACCTTGCCGGCGGCGCCCGCCTGAAGGAAGGCTTCCGGTTCCAGTTGCAGTACGCCGAGCACACTTGCTAGAGACTTGAGCTGCGCCGCCAGGCCGGCAGCAGCCTGCACATAGGACTCACGCAGGCGGTTGACCTCACGGATCATCTCGAACAGTACGGCGCAGGCTTCCGGCGAGTTGAAATCGTCGTCCATCGCCACGCCGAAACGCTCGACGAAATCCTCGCCTCCGGCAGGCTGCGCCGCCGGTAAACCTTTCAGGCCGTTGTAGAAGCGCTCCAGGGCGCCCTTGGCCTCCTTGAGGCTCTCTTCGGAGTAATTGATCGGGCTGCGGTAGTGGCTGGACACGAGCAGATAGCGCACCACCTCGGGGTGGTACTTCTCCAGCACCTCACGGATGGTGAAGAAGTTGCCCAGGCTCTTGGACATCTTCTCGCCATCCACGCGCACCGCACCGGCGTGCATCCAGGCATTGGCGTACTGCTTGCCGGTGGCCGCCTCGCTCTGCGCGATCTCGTTCTCGTGATGCGGGAACACCAGATCCGGGCCACCGCCGTGGATGTCGAAGGTCTCGCCCAGGCAGCAGGTGGACATCACCGAGCACTCGATATGCCAACCCGGACGCCCTTTGCCCCAGGGCGAATCCCAGCTTGGCTCGCCCGGCTTGGCGCCTTTCCAGAGCACGAAGTCCAGCGGGTCTTCCTTGATCTCGTCGACCTCGATGCGCGCGCCGATCTTCAGTTCGTCGATCTTGCGGCGCGACAGCTTGCCGTAGGTCTCGAACCGGGTGACGCGGTAATACACGTCGCCATTACCCGGCGCATAGGCATAGCCCTTGTCGATCAGGGTCTGGATCATCTGGTGCATGCCGGCGATATGCCCGGTGGCACGCGGCTCGATATCCGGGCGCAGCACGGAAAGACGCGCCTCGTCCTCGTGCATCGCCGCGATCATGCGCTCGACCAGCGCTTCGAACGGCTCGCCATTCTCGTTGGCGCGCCTGATGATCTTGTCGTCGATGTCGGTGATGTTGCGCACGTAGGTCACGTCATAACCGCGCTGGCGCAGCCAGCGGGTGACCACGTCGAAGGCGACCATGACCCGTGCATGACCGATGTGACAGAAGTCGTAGACGGTCATGCCGCACACGTACATGCGCACCTGGTTGCCGATCAGCGGCTTGAACGCGTCCTTGGTCTTGCTCAGGGTGTTGTAGATCGACAGTGCCATTACTGCCCCCAGGAGTCGCGCAGGGTCACGGTGCGGTTGAACACCAGCGCATCGGCAGTCGAATCCTTGTCCAGGCAGAAGTAGCCTTCGCGCTCGAACTGGAAGCGGTCTTCAGCGTTGGCCCGGGCCAACGAGGGTTCGGCACGGCAGCCGCTGAGCACCACCAGAGACTCCGGATTGATGTTGTCGAGGAAGCTGCCGCCCTCTTCGCTTTTCTCCGGGTTGGCGGATTTGAACAGGCGGTCGTACAGGCGCACTTCGCACTCGACGCTTTCGGCAGCCGGCACCCAGTGGATCACGCCCTTGACCTTGCGGCCCTCGGGGTTCTTGCCCAGGGTGTTCTCGTCATAGCTGCAGCGCAGCTCGACGATGTTGCCGGCGGCGTCCCTGATCGCTTCATCGGCGCGAATCACGTAACTGCCGCGCAGGCGCACTTCACCACCGGGAATCAGGCGCTTGAAGCCGTCCGGCGGGGTTTCCTCGAAGTCGCTGGCGTCGATGTAGATCTCGCGGGAGAACGGCAGCACGCGCACGCCCATGTCCTGCTTGGGATGGCGCGCCAGCTCCAGGTTCTCGACCTGGCCTTCTGGGTAATTGGTGATCACCACCTTCAGCGGCTTGAGCACGCACATGGCACGCGAGGCATTGGCATCCAGATCGTCACGAATGGCGAATTCGAGCATGCCGATGTCCACCAGACCACCGGCGCGGTTGACCCCGATCATGTCGCAGAAGGTACGGATCGAAGCCGGGGTGTAGCCGCGACGACGATAGCCGGACAGCGTCGACATGCGCGGATCGTCCCAGCCGTTGACGTGACCTTCATCGACCAGTTGCTTGAGCTTGCGCTTGCTGGTGATGGTGTAGTTCAGGTTCAGACGAGCGAATTCGTACTGACGCGGCTGCGCCGGCACCGACAGGTTCTCCAGGAACCACTCGTACAGCGGACGGTGATCCTCGAACTCCAGGGTGCAGATGGAATGGGTGATGCCCTCGATGGCGTCCGACTGACCGTGGGTGAAATCGTAGCTCGGGTAGATGCACCACTTGTCACCGGTCTGGTGGTGATGGGCGTGGCGAATGCGGTAGAGGATCGGATCGCGCAGATTGATGTTCGGCGAGGCCATGTCGATCCTGGCGCGCAACGAGCGGGCACCATCGGCGAATTCCCCGGCCTTCATGCGGGCGAACAGGTCGAGGTTCTCCTCGACGGAGCGCTCACGGTACGGGCTGTTCTTGCCCGGCTCGGTCAGGCTGCCGCGGTACTCGCGCATCTCTTCGGCGTTCAGGTCGCAGACGAAGGCCTTGCCCGCCTTGATCAGCTCGACGGCCCAGGCGTGCAATTGGTCGAAATAGTTGGAGGCATAGCGCTCTTCGCCCGCCCACTTGAAGCCCAGCCACTCGACGTCGGCCTTGATCGCGTCGATGTATTCCTGGTCTTCCTTGGCCGGGTTGGTGTCGTCGAAACGCAGGTTGCACTGGCCACCGAACTCCTCGGCCAGACCGAAGTTCAGGCAGATGCTCTTGGCATGGCCGATGTGCAGGTAGCCGTTGGGCTCCGGCGGAAAGCGGGTCACGATCTTGGCGTGCTTGCCGCTGTCCAGATCGGCCTGGACGATGGGGCGCAGGAAGTTGGCAGCTTTTTCGACGGTGGGCTTGCTCATGGTGTCCTTAACAATACTGGCGCGGCACGGGTAGGCCGCCTCGGGCAAAGTCCGTATCATAACCAACCTGTCAAGCCCCTGACAGGGTGCATGCCACCCTGCCAGGGCTGTTCACCCACGAGCCAACAGCTCGAACCTGCCTCATCACGGATGCAATCATGATCAAACTGCACACCAACCACGGCGTCATCACCCTGAACCTGTTCGCCGACAAGGCCCCGGAAACCGTGGCCAACTTCGAGCAATACGTGAAGGAAGGCCATTACGACGGCACCATCTTCCACCGCGTGATCGGCAACTTCATGATCCAGGGCGGCGGTTTCGAGCCGGGCATGAAGCAGAAGCCGACCCGTGCACCGATCAAGAACGAAGCCAACAACGGCGTCGCCAACAAGATCGGCACCATCGCCATGGCCCGTACCATGGAGCCGCACTCTGCCAGCGCGCAGTTCTTCATCAACGTTGCCGACAACAGCTTCCTCAACCACAGCGCGCCGACCGTTCAAGGCTGGGGCTATGCGGTGTTCGGTGAAGTGGTCGAAGGCATGGACGTGGTCGAGAAGATCAAATCCGTCGCCACCACCATGAAAGCCGGCCATCAGGACGTGCCGGTGGACGACGTGATCATCGAGAAGGCCGAAATCGTAGCCGAGTAAGTCGATGATCCTGCTGATCTCCGATCTGCACCTGGAAGAGAAACGCCCGGACATCACCCGGGCGTTTCTGCATTTTCTCGCCACCCGCGCACGCCAGGCCGAGGCACTGTACATCCTCGGCGACTTCTTCGAAGTCTGGATCGGCGACGATGGCATGACCCCTTTCCAGCATGAGATCGCCCGCGCTCTGCGTGAGCTGAGCAAGGCCGGCACACGCCTCTATCTCATGCATGGCAATCGCGACTTTCTCATCGGCAAGCGCTTCTGCCGTGAGGCAGGCTGTACGCTGCTGGATGATCCCTGCACGGTACGGATGGGCGACGACGAGGTGCTGTTGATGCATGGCGACAGCCTGTGCACCCTGGACGTCGGTTACATGAAGCTGCGTCGCTGGCTGCGCAACCCGCTCAGCCTGCTGATCCTGCGCAACCTGCCACTGAGCACCCGACAGAAACTGGCGCGCAAGCTGCGCAACGAAAGCCGTGCACAGACACGGATGAAAGCCAGCGATATCGTCGATGTCACGCCGGCCGAAGTGATCAGGGTGATGGCCAGGCACGGCGTGCGTACGCTGATCCATGGCCATACCCACCGGCCGGCCGTGCACGAACTGGAAATCGATGGCCAACCGGCGCGACGCATCGTACTGGGCGACTGGGATCGTCAGGGCTGGGCGTTGCAGTTCGATGGCAAGGGCTTCAACCAGGCGCCGTTCGAGCTGTAGGGCTTTGTTCCCCTCTCACGTCTGCGGGAGAGGGCATCGGCGATGCAGGGCGGGTGAAACCCGCCATCTCCCTCGCGGCGGGTTTCACCCGCCCTGCCTGACTCCCGCAAACGCCTCCAAACCGTAGCCGGCTTCAGCCGCGAAAGGCTGCTATTGCAGTGTTCGCGGCCAAAGCCGCTCCTACAGTGCTTGTTGGATCTGGCAAATCTGAGGAGGCCAGCCCCGCGGCTGTTTTATGCAGGTACACCACTATGGAAACGGAATTGCTCGTCCGGCGTGGTGATCAGCTCCTGCTCCACAGCGCGCACCACCTCGATACGCGCATCGACGTCAGTTGCATCACCATACAGATAGGCGAGCTTGAGATAACCCCGGTAGTGGCGCCCTTCGCTCTCCAGCAGCCCCGCATAGAACCTGGCCAGCTCGGCATCCAGACGCGGCACCAGCGCGGCGAAGCGCTCGCAGGAACGCGCCTCGATGAAAGCCCCCACCACCAGCACGTCCACCAGCCGCTCCACTTCACCACCTCGCAGCAGTGCGCGCAGACCGGCCGCATAGCGCGATGCCGAAACATGGCGAATCTCGATACCGCGACCGCGAATGATCTTGCTCACCTGTTCGAAGTGCACCAGCTCTTCGCGCGCCAGACGCGACATTCTCGCGGTCAATTCGGTCTTGGTCAGGTAGCGCCCCATCAGGCTCAACGCCGTCTGCGCCGCCTTGTACTCCAGATTGCGATGGTCAAGCAGTAGAACTTCCTGCTGACGCAGGGCCTCGTCCAGCCAGGCGTCGGGGGTGGAGACGCCACCGAGAAATTCGAGGATTTCCTGCAAAATCGGCACAGGTTCCTCGCCGTTACTCGGAACATGCTGGGCATTTGACATCATATTTGAAGCGCTCTCGGTGCTGGCGAGGTTGAAAATGGCGGGCCATTATACGAGTGGCACGCGCAACGACCAGCACGCCGTTGATACAGGTCAACAAGACCTGGTGAATGGCACGCCTATAGTTGAATCAATGCCATTGATTTTCAGGGAGCCAATCATGCAAGCGATTCGAAGCATTCTGGTGGTAGTGGAACCACAACATCCGGAGGGCCTGGCACTCAAGCGAGCCAAGCTGATAGCCGGTGTCACCCAATCCCATCTGCACCTGCTGGTGTGCGACCGCAAAGGCGATCACAGTGCCTTGCTCAATGATCTCGGCAACGCCCTGAGCGAAGAAGGCTACAGCACATCCGGGCAGCAGGCCTGGCATGACAGCCCGCACCAGACCATCATCGCCGTGCAACAGGCCGAGGGCTGCGGCCTGGTGATCAAGCAGCACTTCCCCGACAACCCGCTGAAAAAGGCCATCCTCACCCCGGACGACTGGAAGCTGCTGCGCCACTGCCCCGCTCCGGTGCTCATGGTCAAGACCGACTCACCCTGGACCGGCGGCAATATCCTCGCGGCCGTGGACGTCGGCAACGCCGATGGTGAACACCGTACCCTGCATGCCGGCATCATCAGCAATGGCTATGACATCGCCGGCCTGGCCAGGGGCGCGCTGCACGTGGTCACCGCACATCCGACGCCCATGCTGTCGGCGGCCGACCCGACCTTCCAGCTCAAGGAAACCATCGAGGCTCGCTATCGCGAGCAATGCCGCAGCTTCCAGGCCGAATACGATATCAGCGACGAGCGCCTGCACGTCATCGAAGGGCCGGCCGATGTGGTGATCCCGCACATGGCCCAGCAACTGGGCGCGGCGGTGACGGTGATCGGTACCGTGGCCCGTACCGGCATTTCCGGCGCATTGATCGGCAATACCGCCGAAGTGGTGCTGGATTCGCTGGAAAGCGACGTGCTGGTGCTCAAGCCGGACGACGTCATCGCCCACCTGGAAGAGCTGGTGGCTCAGCGCTAGGCCGCAGGGTGCGCCATGCGCACCCGCGGTTTGACAGGGGTACCGGGAACCTCTCCAGAAGCGGTGCGCGCAGCGCCCTGCGGGGCATCGCCCCCTCACACGCGAACTTCCAGCCCTTCGCGGAGGAATTTCGGTGCGATGTAGCGCTCGTAGTGCGCCTCGGACAGCAGGAAGAACTCACGGTCGATGGCATCGCGCAACTCGGGCAGCGCCCAGTCGCGAAACTCGGGCAGCAGCACCATGCCATAGGCTTCGAGCTGATTGATCACCCGTGCCCCCCGGGCGATCAACTGGTAGGCCCAGCAGTATGGCGACTGTTGTGGCACGAAACGAATCTGGCGCTGCTCCAGCTGACCACGCAGGCGCCGTTCATCGAACACCTCCAGCTTGGCGGTCATCACCTGCACCAGCAGTACTTCGAGGCGCGTCCAGACGGCACGCTTCTCCTCGTCGCTGTAGCTGTTCCAGTTGATCACCTCGTGATGGAAGCGCTTGCAACCGCGACAGACCACGTCACCGTAGACGGTCGAACACAGCCCCACACAAGGCGTCTTGATGCGCTGATTGGACATTGGCGAAACAACATAGACAGCAAAACGGCCTGGCATCTTAGCCCTTTGTCTAATTCAGATCACCCCCACCAGCGAGCCGCTGAAAAGCCACCTGCGCAGGCCAGACTGCGTTGAAACTGCCTCAAAATGCCCACTTTCAAGCCGTAAACTGCGATTTTCAGGCCGTTCCTGTCTTGTTCCGCCCACCTCGTCCAGATTTTTCGACGACCTTTCGAGACAAGGACATCGGCTTAACTTTATCCGCACTTTCCAGTAGAATCGGCCCGCCTTTTACGGCGCCAATGTCCGTTGGAAGCTGTTTTCAAAGCGTCACGAGCACAGTCGATCCTGCAGGTACGATGGCGACGCAGCCACTTGGAGTCCCCCGAGCGTCTGCGTCAGCCCTCATCGAAAACCGTCCTGCCGGCGTAAAACTTTGAAAGCAGCTTCTACAAGAGACTCATGAAACCTCGGCTGATCGGCTCATAAAGTCGAAAAGCGCCCGGTTCGTGGGTATCTGGATCGCGTCCCGGACAACCCTTTGGGACTACTGATGAGGGTAATAACTGTGCTTGAAGCCTATCGCAAACACGTAGCAGAGCGTGCCGCTCAGGGTATCGTGCCCCAGCCGCTGAACGCCGAACAAACCGCAGGCCTGGTCGAGCTGCTGAAAAACCCGCCGGCTGGCGAAGAAGAATTCCTCGTAGACCTGATCACCAACCGCGTACCGCCAGGCGTGGACGAAGCCGCCTACGTCAAGGCCGGTTTTCTCTCTGCCGTTGCCAAGGGCGAAGCCACTTCCCCGCTGATCAGCAAGCAACGCGCCGTCGAGCTGCTGGGCACCATGCAGGGCGGCTACAACATCGCCACCCTGGTCGAACTGCTGGATGACGCGGCCCTGGGCGCCGTTGCCGCCGAGCAGCTCAAGCACACCCTGCTGATGTTCGACGCCTTCCACGACGTCGCCGAGAAAGCCAAGGCCGGCAATGCCAACGCCAAGGCCGTGATGCAGTCCTGGGCCAATGGCGAGTGGTTCACCAACAAGCCGGCCATTGCCGAGAAGTACAGCCTGGCCGTGTTCAAGGTGCCTGGCGAAACCAACACCGACGACCTGTCCCCTGCCCCGGATGCCTGGTCGCGCCCCGACATCCCGCTGCACGCCCTGGCCATGCTGAAGATGGCTCGCGACGGTATCGTGCCGGAGCAGCAAGGCGCCATCGGCCCGCTGAAGCAGATCGAAGAGATCAAGGCCAAGGGTTTCCCGGTCGCCTACGTCGGTGACGTGGTCGGTACCGGTTCTTCCCGCAAGTCCGCCACCAACTCGGTGCTGTGGTTCTTCGGCGACGACATTCCCTACGTGCCGAACAAGCGCGCCGGCGGCTTCTGCTTCGGCACCAAGATCGCCCCGATCTTCTACAACACCATGGAAGATGCCGGCGCCCTGCCGATCGAGTTCGACGTATCGAACATCAACATGGGCGACGTGATCGACGTTTACCCGCACGCCGGCAAGGTCTGCAAGCACGGCACCGACGAGGTCATCACCACCTTCGAACTGAAGACTCCGGTGCTGCTTGATGAAGTCCGCGCTGGCGGCCGTATCCCGCTGATCGTCGGCCGTGGCCTGACCGAGAAGGCGCGTGCCGAACTGGGCCTGGGCTCCTCCGACCTGTTCAAGAAGCCGGAACAGCCGGCTGACAGCGGCAAGGGCTTCACCCTGGCGCAGAAGATGGTCGGCAAGGCCTGCGGCGTCGAAGGCGTACGTCCGGGCACCTACTGCGAACCGAAGATGACCACCGTCGGCTCCCAGGACACCACGGGCCCGATGACCCGCGACGAGCTGAAAGACCTCGCCTGCCTGGGCTTCTCCGCCGACCTGGTGATGCAGTCCTTCTGCCACACCGCCGCCTATCCGAAGCCGATCGACGTCACCACCCACCACACCCTGCCGGATTTCATCCGCACCCGTGGCGGCGTGTCCCTGCGTCCGGGCGACGGCATCATCCACAGCTGGCTGAACCGCATGCTGCTGCCTGACACCGTCGGCACCGGCGGCGACTCGCACACCCGCTTCCCGATCGGCATCAGCTTCCCGGCCGGTTCCGGCCTGGTCGCCTTCGCCGCCGCCACCGGCGTGATGCCGCTGGACATGCCGGAATCCGTTCTGGTGCGTTTCAAGGGCAAGATGCAACCGGGTATCACCCTGCGTGACCTGGTGCATGCCATCCCCTACTACGCCATCCAGAAGGGCCTGCTGACCGTCGAGAAGAAAGGCAAGAAGAACATCTTCTCCGGCCGCATCCTCGAGATCGAAGGCCTGGACAACCTGACCGTCGAGCAGGCGTTCGAGCTGTCCGACGCCTCCGCCGAGCGTTCGGCTGCCGGCTGCACCATCAAGCTGCCGGAAGCGGCCATCGCCGAGTACCTGAAGTCCAACATCACCCTGCTGCGCTGGATGATCAGCGAAGGCTACGGCGATGCCCGTACCCTGGAGCGTCGCGCCCAGGCGATGGAAGCCTGGCTGGCCAACCCGGTACTGATGGAAGCCGACAAGGACGCCGAGTACGCCGAAGTCATCGAGATCGACCTGAACCAGCTCAACGAGCCGGTACTCTGCGCGCCGAACGATCCGGACGACGCCCGCCTGCTGTCCACCGTGGCTGGCGACAAGATCGACGAAGTGTTCATCGGTTCGTGCATGACCAACATCGGTCACTTCCGCGCCGCCGGCAAGCTGCTGGACAAGGTCAAGGGCGGTATCCCGACTCGTCTGTGGCTGTCGCCGCCGACCAAGATGGATGCTCACCAGCTGACCGAGGAAGGCTACTACGGCATCTACGGCAAGGCCGGTGCGCGCATGGAGATGCCGGGCTGCTCGCTGTGCATGGGCAACCAGGCTCGCGTCGCCGCCAACTCCACCGTGGTGTCGACCTCCACCCGTAACTTCCCGAACCGTCTGGGCGATGGCGCCAACGTGTACCTGGCCTCTGCCGAACTGGCTGCGGTCGCGTCGATTATCGGCAAGCTGCCGACCGTCGAGGAGTACATGGCCTACGCGAAGGATATCGACAGCATGGCTGGCGACATCTACCGCTACCTGAGCTTCGACCAGATCGCCGACTTCCGTGAAGCGGCGGCGAACGCCAAGATCCCGGTCGTTCAGGCCTGATCCTAGCGTCGTGAAAACAGAGCCCCCGCCCAGTGCGGGGCTTTTTCATGGCCAGCAGTTTCGTCCGTCACCACCGAAGCTTGTGGCATGTGCCTTGCTTCCTCACTGCATAAACAGCCTTTCCAACGGCGGAAACGGCTCGATCGACAATGGCGTCGTATTCAGTCCCGAGCATCGTGCAGCGGGGCTCGATACGGCGTTTTTTTATGGCCAGGCATCGGCCAGCCAGCATTCCGAATGAGCCAAAGGGAGCAGCATGAGCGAAAACGACACTCCTCGCGACGACGCCCTGACCTGGGCCTGGGGCAGCAATGCCCCGGAAAAGAGCGTGCTGAACATAGGCTTCATGGCTCTGAGCGATTCGGCTTCGGTGATAGTCGCCGCCACTCAGGGCTTTGCCGAGAAGTACGGCCTGAGCCTGCGGCTGCATCGCCAGGCCTCCTGGGCGGGCCTGCGTGACCGCCTGCTCAGCGGCGAACTGGACGCGGCGCACAGCCTGTACGGGCTGATCTATGGCGTGCAATTGGGTCTGGGTGGCGCAGCAGCCACCGACATGGCCGTACTCATGGGGCTGAACCAGAACGGTCAGAGCATCAACCTGTCGCACACCTTGCAGGCCGCCGGCGTGACCAATGGCGAAGCACTGCACCAATACGTGCACCAGCATGAGGCACGCCTGACCTTCGCCCAGACCTTTCCCACCGGCACCCACGCCATGTGGCTCTACTACTGGCTGGCCAGCCAGGGCATCCACCCCCTGCGGGATGTCGACAGCGTGGTGGTGCCACCACCACAGATGGTCGAACACCTGGAAGCCAGGCGCATCGACGGTTTCTGCGTCGGCGAGCCCTGGACCGCCAAGGCCGTCGATGAACAGCTTGGATGCACCCTGACCACCATCCAGGCGATCTGGCCGGATCATCCGGAAAAGGTGCTGGGCTGCACCCGCGCCTTCGCCGAGCAGCATCCCAATACCGCGCGCGCCCTGATCATGGCGGTACTCGAAGCCGCCCGCTTCATCGACGAGAGCGAAGAGAACAGACGCAGCACCGCGCTGCTGCTCAGCGGCAGCGATTATGTCAACGCGCCGGTCTCGGCGATCACCCCACGCTTTCTCGGCCAGTACCAGGACGGCCTGGGACACGCCTGGCAGGACGAGCATCCGCTGCGTTTTCATGCCGATGGCCTGGTCAACCAGCCCTACCTGTCCGACGCCATGTGGTTCATGACCCAGTTCCGCCGCTGGGGGCTGTTACGCAACGACCCCGACTACCTCGCGGTGGCCCGTCAGGTTCAGCAACTGGCGCTGTACCGTGAGGCCGCCACGGCGCTGGGTGTCGCGGTACCGAGCGACATGCGCCGCTCCATCCTGCAGGACGGCACCTGCTGGGACGGCAGCGACCCTGCCGGCTATGCCCGCAGTTTCAGGCTGCACGCCCTGGCCGACAGCCCTGCTGCCGTCCTGTAACCGCCAGGAGTGCAACCGATGCTGCGTATCCTGCTGATCAACGACACCCCGAAGAAGGTCGGCCGCCTCAAATGCGCGCTGATCGAAGCGGGCTTCGAGGTGATCGACGAGTCCGGCCTGACCATCGACCTGCCCGAGCGCGTCGAGGCCGTGCGCCCCGACGTCATCCTGATCGACACCGAGTCACCCGGTCGCGATGTAATGGAACAGGTGGTGCTGGTCAGCCGCGACCAGCCACGCCCCATCGTCATGTTCACCGACGAACACGACCCTGGCGTGATGCGCCAGGCGATCCAGAGCGGCGTCAGCGCCTACATCGTCGAGGGCATTCATGCCCAGCGCCTGCAACCCATCCTGGACGTCGCCATGGCCCGCTTCGAGAGTGACCAGGCGCTACGCGCACAGCTGCATGCGCGCGATGCCCAATTGGCAGAGCGCAAGCGTGTGGAGCTGGCCAAGGGCCTGCTGATGAAGATGAAGAGCTGCAACGAGGAAGAGGCCTACACCCTGATGCGCCGCCAGGCCATGAGCCGGCAGCAGAAGCTGATCCAGGTGGCCGAGCAGATCATCGCCATGCACGACATGCTCGGCCCTTAGCATGAGCCGAACGAGCTGCCCTGCGAACTGTACGGGTCAGGATCAGAGAAACGACGCCACTGTTCGGTTCAAAGGCTACCCGGGCTGTATCTGCCGGTGATCACCCGCCTTCGCTAAGGTATGGCAACCACCACACCGCAGGCCTGACCATGGACAGCACCGAACGCTCACTACTGGCCGAGGCAGATCGCCGCGCGCTGGCTTATCTGGATGACAACGCCACGCGCCGGGTTTTCCCGACGCAGGCTGCACTCGAAGCCCTGCGCGGCTTCGACCAGCCGCTCCCCGTCGCCGGCCTGTTGGCCGGCGAAGTGCTGCACCAGCTCGATGCATTGGGCTCGCCAGCCACGGTAGCCTCCAACGGACCGCGCTACTTCGGCTTCGTCATAGGCGCTACCCTTCCTGCTGCCGCGGCCGCCGAACGCCTGGTGCTGGCCTGGGATCAGTGCGCCTCCTCGTTCGACAATTCTCCGGCTGCCGACAAGCTGGAGAAGGTCGCCGCGGGCTGGGTCTGCGAGGCCCTCGGCCTGCCTGCGGAGAGTGCCGTTGGCTTTGGCACCAGCGCCACCGCCTGCACCCTGGCCTGCCTGTGCGCAGCGCGTCGCCAGTTGCTCGCCCGCCTCGGCTGGGACTTCGACCAGGACGGTTTGGTGGGCGCCCCGGAAATTCGCGTGGTGCTGTCGGAGACGACTCACATCACCGTGAAGAAGGCTCTGCGCATCCTCGGATTCGGCATGCGCCGACTGCACTACGCGCCAGTGGATGCCCACGGCCGTATCGACCCCAGGTGCTTGCCGGAGCTGGACGGGCGTACCTTGCTCATCCTCCAGGCAGGTGAAGTGAACACCGGCGAGTTCGACCGCTTCGCCGAACTGATACCCCGCGCGCGCGCGGCAGGTGCCTGGGTGCATGTCGACGGCGCCTTCGGGCTATGGGTGCGCGCCTCCTCATGCCCGGCACTTGCCTTGGGTGTGGAACAGGCCGACAGCTGGACCACCGACGGCCACAAGTGGCTGAATACGCCGTACGATTGCGCCATGGCGATCTGCCGGGACGCCGATGCCCTGGCCGCCGCCATGAACAGCGATGCCGCATACGCCTGTGCGGCACGCGACGCGCAAAAGAACCTCACCCTGGAGTTCTCTCGTCGCGCCAGAGGCATCGCTATCTGGGCAGCGCTGGCCAACCTCGGGCGCGAAGGCTTGCGCGAGCTGGTCGATCGCCATATCGCCCAGGCCGGCCGTCTCGCCGATGCGCTGCGTGCAGGCGGCTATCAGGTGCTCAACCGCGTACATCTCAACCAGGTACTGGTGCGAGCCGACTCGGATGAGCAAACCGTGGCCATCCGCCAGGCCGCGCAGGCCTCCGGTGATACCTGGTTCGGGCCAACCGTCTGGCAAGAACGTCCGGCATTCCGCCTGAGCGTCAGTTCGTGGCGCACCACGGACGCCGATATCGACGCCCTGATCGCACTGCTACTGCGTCTGAAGCAGCAATTCGCCTAGCCTTACCCCAGTCCAGGCGGCTTTTTTCGGCGCCACAGCCGAGTGCAACTGATCGCTCGCAACTGTTACTGGACAAGCTGTCATCGGCGCGATTATCTTCGCGCTCGGCCACAGCAGTGGCCAACGTCGCTCGGACGGTTCCGGGCGCTCACGTATCCGAGGAAATCATGGCCGAGAACGCCAAGCGCCGTTTTGCGCGCATCGATCGTCTCCCCCTACGTCTTCAACATCACCGCCGAACTCAAGATGGCTGCACGCCGTCGCGGTGAGGACATCATCGACTTTTCCATGGGCAACCCCGACGGTGCGACTCCGCCGCACATCGTCGAGAAACTCGTACAGGTCGCACAACGTGAAGACACCCACGGATACTCCACCTCCCGCGGCATTCCACGCCTGCGCCGCGCCATCTCGCGCTGGTACAAGGACCGCTACGACGTGGAGATCGATCCGGAAAGCGAAGCCATCGTCACCATCGGCTCCAAGGAAGGCCTGGCTCACCTGATGCTGGCCACCCTGGATCATGGCGACACGGTGCTGGTACCCAACCCCAGCTACCCGATCCATATCTATGGCGCAGTGATCGCCGGCGCCCAGGTGCGCTCCGTGCCGCTGGTGCCGGGCGTGGACTTCTTCGCCGAGCTGGAACGGGCCATTCGCGAGTCGATTCCCAAGCCGAAGATGATGATCCTCGGCTTCCCCTCCAACCCCACGGCCCAGTGCGTGGAGCTGGACTTCTTCGAGCGCGTGGTGACCCTGGCCAAGCAGTACGACGTGCTGGTCGTGCACGACCTGGCCTACGCCGACATCGTCTACGACGGCTGGAAAGCCCCCTCGATCATGCAGGTACCCGGCGCCAAGGACATCGCGGTGGAGTTCTTCACCCTGTCCAAGAGCTACAACATGGCCGGCTGGCGCATCGGCTTCATGGTCGGCAATCCCGAGCTGGTCAGCGCCCTGGCGCGAATCAAGAGCTACCACGACTACGGCACCTTCACCCCGCTGCAAGTCGCGGCCATCGCGGCACTGGAAGGTGACCAGCAGTGCGTGCGCGACATTGCCGAGCAATACCGCCAGCGTCGCAACCTGCTGGTCAAGGGCCTGCACGAGATCGGCTGGATGGTGGAAAAGCCCAAGGCGTCCATGTACATCTGGGCCAAGATTCCCGATGCCTACGCCCACCTGGGGTCGCTGGAATTCGCCAAGAAGCTGCTGGCCGAGGCCAAGGTCTGTGTCTCGCCGGGCCTGGGTTTTGGTGACTATGGCGACGACCACGTGCGCTTCGCCCTGATCGAGAACCAGGATCGCAGCCGCCAGGCATTACGCGGCATCAAGGCGATGTTCCGAGCCGACGGTCTGCTGCCCGGCAAACCAGCCAAGGCAGAGGCCGAGTAACCACGAGAGGGCGCCGCGAGGCGCCCTTTTCACATGACCAGGGAAACCGACAAGTTCTGCGACAATTCAGGACGTTAGCCGGCACCAGCGGGTAGTTTCGGGCAATTGCCGAAGAGAGTGAACGCCCGTACACTGCGCGCCCCTACCCTGATGGTTCTCCCCCAATGCTCTTCGTTTTGCGCATGCTGCTGATGGGCATGCATTTCGTCGTGGCCGGTCTGCTCGGCCTGCTGCTGGGCCTGTGCCGCCCGTTCAACCCGGACAACAGCCGCCTCTGTGCACGCCTCTATTCGCTGCCCGCACTGTGCCTGCTGCGCCTGAAACTCAAGACCGACGTACGTCCGCTGCTGGAGCATGAGCGCGCCTGCGTCATCATCGCCAATCACCAGTCCAACTTCGATCTCTACGTGCTCGGCCGTGTGGTACCGGAGCGCACCGTGAGCATCGGCAAGAAGAGCCTCAAATGGGTGCCCTTCTTCGGCCAGTTGTACTGGCTGGCCGGCAACGTGCTGATCGACCGCAGCAACGCCGTGGCCGCCAAACGCGCGATGCTGACCACCACCGAAACCCTGCGCAACCGCGACACCTCGATCTGGGTGTTTCCGGAAGGCACGCGCAATCTGGGCCGCGGCCTGCTGCCGTTCAAGAAAGGCGCGTTCCAGATGGCGATCAACGCCGGGGTTCCGATCATCCCGGTGTGCGTCAGCAACTACGCCAAGTCCATGCGCCTCAACCGCTGGGACAGCGGGCGCATCATGATCCGCTCGTTGCCGGCGATCCCCACCGAAGGCCTCAGCCTCGACGACATGCCCGCTCTGATGGAACGCTGCCAGCAGGCCATGAGCGATTGCATCAGCAGCATGGACGCAGAACTGGCAACGGCTTGAAGGGATATGCGGGTTGCCGCTACGAAATCGCAGCCCGTATCAACCATCAACTTGATCGATAGTTACTCTGAAGAGCATCCATTATTCAATCGAAATGACTTGAGTGATTCTGTGCCCACGCCACCTCCCGACCTGGAGCACAGAACATGTCCCGCCTCTCTCGAGCCGCCCGCAATGGCGCCCTTGCTGCCATCGGCCTGTACCTGATCAGCACCTCCACGGTGCTGGTACTGAGCTACGCCACCCTGTTGCCCAGCACCCCGACCTTCGAACAGCCAGGCCCGCTGCAGAACCTGATTGTTCATCTGCCTGCCCTGCTCGGCGCAGCTTCGCTGAGTGGACGGTCATGATCAGAACCCAACGCACCCGCCTGCTGCTGCTCGCCAGCCTGTCGCTGTTGACCACCCTGCTCGCACTCAGCGGTATCGGCAAGGGTTCGGCCGGCGCAGTGGCCCGCAACATCGAGTGCAGCCACAAGCTGTCCCATCACCTCGACCTCGCCGAAAGCCTCAAGCAGCAACGCGGCAGCCCACCACCCAGCAGGAGCGAATCGCTCTCGCCCTGTTTCGTACTCACCACGCAGGCATGAAAAAGCCCGGCGAACCGGGCTTTTTCATGCGTCGAACCGTCAGGTTTCAAGCCTTGGCTTCTTTGCCCTGGGCAACGAAACGCATCATCCATTCCGCCACGGCGCTGCCTTGCTGCGAATGCCTGAGGCTGTCCACGCCCTGCTGATAGACCTTCTCGCCGAGATGCTGCTGGCGCAGTTCGAGCAACGCACGCGAATAGTCGTGGACGAACTCCGGATGCCCCTGGAAGCACAGCACCTGATCCTCGATATGGTAGGCACCGATCGGGCAGAAATCGCTGGACGCCAGCAGCGTGGCCTTCTCCGGCAGACGGGTGACCTGATCCTGGTGGCTGATCAGCAACTGCAGCTCATCCAGTGCCGGGCTCATCCACTGCGGCTTGCCCTCCAGGCGATAGTTGTGCACGCCGACCCCCAACCCTGCTCGGCGCGCTCCGTCTTGCCGCCCAGCAGCAGAGCCAGCAACTGATGACCGAAGCAAATGCCGAGCAGCTTGTCGCCACGCTTGTAGCGCTCGAGCAGGTACTCCTTGAGGGTCTGAATCCAGGGGTCGCTACCAAAGGAGTCAGCCTTGCTGCCGGTCACCAGATAGGCATCGAACTTCTCGCTATCGGGCGGGTAATGTCCTTCCACCACGTTGTAGACACTGAATTCCGCCGCAACCGGCTGTTGAGCGAACAGCTGCTCGAACATGCGGCCGTAGCCCTGGTACTGGTCGACCAGTTCGGGACGGAGGATGTCAGTTTCCAGGATGCAGATACGCAGTGACATGAGGTTTCCTGTGGTGAACACGGAGGGTGGGTGATTTGTGCGTTTTACTTAACACATGAATACGTACAAAGAAATAGTCGGGCCTGATTTACAACCATATTTAAGCTTACCCGGCATTGTGCAACGCCCTGAACAGTCGTCAATTAAAATTGACATTCGCCCCATACGGAAGTGCCGTTTGGCGCGTTATCAGCCGCCTCGATAGTTACCATGCGCCTCATTCACTTCTGTGATTGCCGCCCCGCGGCGAATATCGCCACATCGGGCAGTCGCCCTCATTGCACAGAAGGACATTGATCATGAGCATCTACGCCGCACTCGCCAGCTTCGCCGCCGCATCCGCCTTCCAGACCTCCGCCCCTGCTCGCCCCGCTCCGGCGGCACCCGCATCGCGCGACGCCCGCTCCAGCTGACAGCCACCGTCAGGAGACCCATCATGCACAGCCAACTCAACCTGGACGCCTACGGCATCACCTATGTCCACCTCGAAGATGGCGGCCTGCAATTCGAAACCGAAGCCGCCCTGCAGCTCGATGACGGCAGCATGCTGACCCTGCGCATGCCGACCCGTCACAGCGAAATGCTGGCGATTCACGAAGCCGTCTGCATTCGCCAGGGCTGGTGCCGGGCAGCGTAGCGACACCATGGTCTAGACTCCTCCTGGCGCCGCACAGGCGCCTTCTTCAACGGAAAGAGGAATCAGCCCATGCAGATACGCAACCTGATCACCCTGCTCGCAGGCGGCCTGTTGCTGGCCGGCAACGCCTTGGCGGATCGCCCCGGCATCGACTGGATCAGCATCGACGAGGCCCTGAGCAAGGCCCGCGCAGCCGGCTACACCGAACTGCACAAGATCGAGGCCGACAATGCCGGTTACTGGGAAGGCGAAGGCCTGAAAGAAGATGGCCGCCTTCACGAGTTCCGTATCGACGGCAAGAGCGGTGCAGTGATTCGCGACCAGTTGGAGGATTGATTGGCGCGAGCAAAGGAAACGGCCCTGACGGGCCGTTTCTCATTGCGTCCGGATAAGGCTCGGGGCGCGTGGCACACCCTGCAAGGGCATTCCAAACCAGCGAAACGCCCGGGCCAACGGGCTCAGAACGTCTCGCCCTTGGCGGCCTTTTCCAGCAACAGCGCTGGCGGCAGGAAACGCTCACCGTACTGCTCGGCCAGGTACTGGGCACGGGCGACGAAGTCCTTCACGCCGTACTGGTTGATGAACTGCAGGGTCCCGCCGGTCCAGGCAGCGAAGCCGATGCCGAAGATCGATCCGATGTTGGCATCGGCCACCGACTTCAGCACACCCTCCTCCACGCAACGCACCGTCTCGATGGCCTGGATGAACAGGATGCGGTCGCGCACGTCTTCCTGGGAGATCTGCGCATCGGCCTTCTCGAAACGCGCCTTGAGCTCGGGCCACAGGTGCTTCTTGCCACCGGCCGGGTACTCATAGAAGCCCATGCCGGCGGCCTTGCCCGGGCGCTTGTACTCGCTCAGCATCAGGTCGATCACCGCGAATGCAGGGTGCTCGGGGATGGCTTTTCCTTCGGCCGCCAGATCCTTGATGGTCTGCTGACGGATATGGTTCATCAGGCTCATCGACACTTCATCGCTGATCGCCAGCGGGCCGACCGGCATGCCGGCCTTGCGCGCTTCGTTCTCGATCATCGCCGCATTCACGCCTTCGCCGAGCATGGCCAGGCCCTCATTGGTGAAGGTGCCGAACACGCGCGAAGTGAAGAAGCCACGGCTGTCGTTGACCACGATGGGCGTCTTCTTGATCTGCATGACGTAGTCGAAGCCGCGTGCCAGTGTCTCATCGCTGGTCTGCTCACCACGGATGATTTCCACCAGCGGCATCTTGTCGACCGGACTGAAGAAGTGCAGACCGATGAACTTCTCCGGCCTGGTCACGGCAGTCGCCAGGCCGGTGATCGGCAGCGTCGAGGTATTGGAGGCGATCACCGCATCGCTCAGCGCTGTGGCTTCGGCAGCGGCGGTAACCTTGCCCTTGAGCGCACGATCTTCGAATACCGCCTCGATGATCAGGTCGCAGCCGGCGAAGTCCGCCTCGTCGTCGGTTGCCTTGATCAGTGCCAGGAAAGCCTCGCGCTGCTCGGCAGTCATGTGGCCCTTGCTCACCTTCTTGTCGAGCAGCCTGGCCGAGTAGCCCTTGCCCTTCTCCGCCGCTTCGAGGGACACATCCTTGAGCACCACTTCGATGCCGGCCGCCGCCGAGACGTAGGCGATACCGGCGCCCATCATGCCGGCACCGAGCACGCCGACCCTCTTCGTCATCGACTTCGGATAGCCCTGCGGGCGCGAGCCGCCAGCGTTGATTTCATTGAGCTGGAACCAGAAGGTGCCGATCATGTTCTTCGCCACCTGGCCGGTGGTCAGCTCGGTGAAGTAGCGCGCCTCGATGATCTGCGCGGTGTCGAAGTCGACCTGCGCGCCCTCGACGGCAGCGCACATGATCTTCTCCGGCGCCGGGAAGCAGCCCTTGGTCTTGTCGCGCAACACGCTCGGGGCGATGGCCAGCATCTGCGCCACGTTCGGCGAGCTCGGCGTACCGCCGGGAATCCTGTAGCCCTGCACATCCCACGGCTGTTTGGCGGCCGGGTTGGCCACGATCCAGGCACGGGCCTTGGCCAGCATGTCGTCACGGTCGCTGGCCAGTTCATGAACCAGACCGGCCTTGAGCGCTGCATCCGGGCGTACCTTCTTGCCTTCGGCCAGGTACGGCAGCGCCTTTTCCAGCCCCAGCAGGCGCACCATGCGTACCACTCCGCCGCCGCCCGGCAGCAGGCCCAGGGTCACCTCCGGCAGGCCAAGCTGCACGTGACTCTCGTTCAGGGCGATACGGTGATGGCAGGCCAGGGCAATCTCCCAGCCGCCGCCCAGGGCCGCACCATTGATGGCGGCAACCACCGGCTTGCCGAAGGTTTCCAGGCGCCGTAGCTGACCCTTGATCTTCAGGATCATCGCGTAGAAACCCTGAGCCTCGGCCTTGGTGACCTTGATCAGTTCGTTGAGATCGCCGCCAGCGAAGAAGGTCTTCTTCGCCGAGGTAACGACCACTCCGGCAATCGAATCCTTTTCCGCCTCCAGGCGGTCGACGATTCGCCCCATGGCCTCGCGGTACACCGCGTTCATGGTGTTGGCGCTCTGGCCGGGCATGTCCATGGTCAGAACGACGATATTGTCCTGGCCTTTTTCGTAACGGATGGCGTCAGTCATTTTTGTATTCTCTTCCCAAAGCTGCGAGAGCTGCGTAGGGCGGGTGCAACCCGCCAACATGCGAATGGCGGGTTTCACCCGCCCTACCGGTCAGACTCGTTCGATGATGGTGGCGATACCCATACCACCGCCGACACAGAGGGTGGCCAGGCCGTAGCGCAACTGACGCTTCTCCAACTCATCGAGCAGCGTGCCGAGGATGGCGCAGCCGGTGGCGCCCAGCGGGTGGCCCATGGCGATGGAGCCACCGTTGACGTTGACCTTGTCCTCGCTCACGCCCATGTCCTTCATGAACTTCATCACCACCGAGGCGAAGGCCTCGTTGACCTCGAACAGGTCGATGTCATCGATGGAAAGCCCGGCCCTGGCCAGCGCCTTGCGCGTGGCTGGCGCAGGCCCTGTGAGCATGATGGTCGGGTCGGTGCTGGTTACCGCCGTGGCCACGATGCGTGCCCGCGGCTTCAGTCCCAGCTCCCTGCCCTTGGCCTCGGAGCCGATCAACATCAGCGCCGCACCGTCGACGATGCCGGAGCTGTTGCCCGGCGTGTGCACATGCTCGATACGCTCGACATGGCTGTAGACTCGCAACGCAGTGGCGTCGAAGCCCATCTGCCCCATCATCTCGAAGCTGGGTTTGAGCTTGCCCAGTCCGTCCAGCGTGGAATCGCCACGGATGAACTCGTCATGATCGAGCAGTACGATGCCGTTCTGATCGGTGACCGGCACCAGTGACCTGGCAAAAGCACGGTTGCCGCTGGCGCGTGCCGCTTTCTGCTGCGAACGCAGGGCAAAAGCATCGACATCGGCACGGCTGAAACCCTCGAGCGTGGCGATCAGGTCGGCGCCGATGCCCTGGGGGACGAAGTGGGTGTGAATGTTGGTTTCCGGATCCATCACCCAGGCGCCGCCATCGGAGCCCATGGGAACGCGCGACATGGACTCCACGCCACCGACCACCACCAGATCCTCGAAGCCGGAGCGCACCTTCATCGCCCCCATGTTCACCGCCTCCAGCCCCGAGGCGCAGAAGCGATTGAGCTGCACGCCGGCCACGCTGACGTCCCAGTCCGCGACCATGGCGGCGGTCTTGGCAATATCGGCGCCCTGATCCCCCACAGGGGTCACGCAGCCGAGCACGATGTCGTCCACCTGGCTGGTGTCCAGATCGTTACGCGCCTGCAAAGCGTTCAGCAGGCCGGCAACCAGTTGTACCGGCTTGACGCTGTACAGCGCGCCGTCCTTCTTGCCCTTGCCACGGGGCGTGCGCACCGCGTCGAAAATATATGCTTCGGTCATGGCATCCTCGAAAGGTGATGCAGCGCTGGCGTCCATCGAGGTCAGGCCGCGCCGGTTCTTGTTTGAGCGCTTCTACCTTAACGCCGACCTGCCGGCACTCAATGACCGAAGCGCTCAGCAGCATTGACCACTGAGCTCAGACGAACGGTCGTTCGCCACATCGACCGCAATCAATGCCGGCAAGCTGTCTGCGTCAAGGTCTGCGTCATGTGCACGGCATCCGGACATAGCCTGAGCTTTCTAACGAGCAGCGATTAGAAACCAAGACATCTAAGGGGTTTGTGACTCCAACCCTAGAGTTATTCATGTACCCATGCAGAAACGGGAGCAGAGAGCCACCGCCGGGTCATGCCGGGGTGGCACATCGGAACCATGCCAAGCGTGACCAGAGGCCAGCCGGATCGCACGGCAGGCCCCCGGTGCCACGCCCCTGACAGGAATTGCCAAACGCAATTCTTGACATCGCCGGCGGCGCCTCGAAGGCCCGCCAGTGACGATGGCAGGCAACAACAAAAAGGCAGACGACCATGTTCAAGCAGCCGAAATACCGCCAGGCCGGCGTCATCCTCTTCGCCACGGCAGTCATCCTGATTCTTCCCAACCTGACGCGCCTGGTCAGTTGATGCAGGGCCCGTTGTCGCGTCACCACCACACCGGCGATGCTCACAGGCTCAGCGCAGGGCTGGTATCCACCACGCCAGCAGCAGCGGAATCAGCACGAACGCCAGCAGCGTCGAGCACAGCACGAGACTGGCGACCTGCTCCGGCGAACGACCGGCGCGCACGGCGAACAGATAATTGAATACCGCCACCGGCATCGACGATTGCAGCACCAGCACGGCATGCGCCAACGGCTGCAAGCCAA
Source organism: Ectopseudomonas oleovorans (assembly GCA_045291465.1). Classification (GTDB taxonomy): domain Bacteria; phylum Pseudomonadota; class Gammaproteobacteria; order Pseudomonadales; family Pseudomonadaceae; genus Aquipseudomonas; species Aquipseudomonas oleovorans_B. The sequence continues at coordinate 3,496,666 of CP152345.1, forward strand.
TCGACCAGCCGATGATCCAGCCCAGCGCGGCGCCGCAGAGAATGCGCAGCAGTCCCAGAATCAGGCCGTTTCCCAGGTGCTGCACACGAATGCCGGCCAGCGATACACCCAGGGTGATCAACATCAGTGGAATGGTCATGCCGCCCAGCAGGTCGACGGTGTTGGCCAGCCAGCGCGGCAACTGCAGATCGAGCAGCAGAACCGGCAACACCAGCGCCAGGCTGATCATGGTCGGGTTGAGCAATAGCCCCTTGAGCGAACGCTCGGCGCCGGACAACAGCATGCCGATGCTGAACTGGGCCACCGACAGCACCAGCAGAAACGCCACCGCCAGGGCCAGCCCCGACTCGCCGAAGGCGAACAGGGCCATGGGCAAGCCCATGTTGCCCGAGTTGGGGAACAGGTAGGCCGGCACCAGCACCTTCCAGTCCATGCCGAACAGGCGACTCAGCGACCAGCCGATCAGCCCCATGGCCGAAGTCACCAGCACGCAGGCCAGTGCCATCTGCGAAAAGGCGCCCATGTCCAGTTCAGCCCGGCTGAGCGTCGAGAGCACCAGGCAGGGAGTCCCGACATTGAGTACCAACCGCGCGATGAAGTCGGTGGGATACTGCTGGCCACTGCGCATCCAGCCATAGCCGATGCCAGCCGCTATCAGTACCGGAGCCAGAACGGCGAACAACTCGGCCAGCATCGATGACTCCCCAGGATGTTGAACGGCGCATCCTAGACTGCACGCCTGTCTCGGGCAATGATGATGAGATCGATGATTGCGGAGTCTGCCCATGCGCCTTGCCCTTCCCCTCGCCTGCCTGCTTGGCATCTCCGGCGCCCAGGCCGGTGAAGTCGACCAGCAGGCGGCCCTGACCGCTCTGCAACGCGACGACAGCCTGCTGATCGACGTACGCAGCGCGGAGGAGTTCGCCGACGGCGCCCTGCCCGGCGCCATTCGTATCGGCCACGAGGAGATCGCCACACGGATCGCCAAGCTGAGCCCGGACAAAAACCGCCCGCTGGTGCTGTACTGCCGCAGCGGCCGGCGCTCGGGTCTGGCCCAGCAGAGCCTGGAAGAGCTGGGCTACAGCCAGGTCATCAACGCGGGTGCCTACGACGAGCTGCGCCCCCTGCTGGAGGCCGGCGAATGAAGGCACTGCTGTTCGCCCTGATCACCCTTAGCGGTGCAGCACAGGCTGCCGAGTTCGAGGTGCAGCTCGACGATACCCGGCATACCTGGAGCAGCGAAGAACTGCTGAACCACCCCCAGGCTCGCGACATCGAGGTCAGCGATGACGTGAGCTACAAGCGCAGCATGCAGTATCGTGCCGTGCCAATCAGCGCACTGCTGGATGGTGTCACCCCTGGCGATCATCTGCAGGCCGTGGCCCTCGACGGCTTCGCTGCCGAACTGCCGGCCGCGATCCTGCTCGCCAACGAAGGGGCCAAGGCCTGGCTGGCCATCGAAGACCCGCAGCACCCCTGGCCGCCACTGGCCCCCGGCAAGCCCGGCGCCGGGCCCTTCTACCTGGTCTGGCTCGACCCGGCTGCCAGCCAGATCGGCCCTGAACAGTGGCCATTTCAGGTTGCCAGGATTCGCCAGCTGGCGCCTGTCGAGCAGCGCTTCCCTGCCCTGCTCCCGGCCAACGATGCAGGCGCCGAGGTGCAGGCGGGTTTCGCCCTGTTCCAGAAGAACTGCATGGCCTGCCACCGTCTCAACGGCGCGGGCGACGCCGAGTTCGGCCCTGATCTGAATATCCCGCACAACCCGACCGAATATTTCAGCGGTGATTTCCTGCGTCAGTACATTCGCGACCCACAGAGCCTGAGGCGTTGGCCGCAGGGGCGGATGCCGGGTTTCAGCGAACAGGTTCTGCCGTCTGCGGAGCTGGCACGATTGCTGGCTTACCTGCGACACATGGCCCAGCGCAAGGGCAGCACGCGCCTGTAGGGTGTGCCGCGCGCACCGGCGTTTCGAGGGCATGCAGAAGGTGCGCACAGCGCACCCGACGGCGCATCACTGCTGACGCACCTGCAACAGTGGCGCCACCTGTACCTGGGCATGCATCTGCTCGCAACCACCACCACGGCGCATGCCGCGCACCGGGCAGGCATCGAGGTAATCCAGGCCGACCGCCAGCTTGAGGTGGCGCTCCGGGCGGGCCAGGCAGTTGGTCACGTCGAAGCTGTACCAGGCATCGCCTACCCAGGCTTCGGCCCAGGCATGGCTGGCCAGGTGCTGGGCATCGTCGGTGTAGAGGTAGCCCGATACGTAGCGCGCCGGCACACCGAGGCTGCGCGCACAGGCCAGGAAGGCGTGGGTGTGATCCTGGCAGACGCCGCGACGGCCGGCGAAAGCCTCGGCAGCACTGGTGTCCACTTCCGTCGCGCCGGGCTGATAGGCGATATGGCCGTTGAGCGCATGCATCAGGTCGATCAGAGCGCTGCGGTCGCGGCGTGTTCTGGCGTGCTGGGCGGCGAACTCACGCATGGCATCGTCGGCCTGGGTCAGGCGAGTGAAGCGCAGGAATGGCAGCGCCGACTGGCGCTCATGCTCGGCTTCGCAGGTTTCGTCGATCTCCACCTGACCACGGGCCCCGATGACGATTGACTCGTGCGGCTCGTCCAGGGTCAGCACGTGCAGGATGTTGCCGTAGGGATCGAGCTGGGCATGCACCGGGCGCGGCAGGTCGAGCTGCCAGCTGAGCACCTGCTGGCGCTCGCTGTCGTGCGGGGTCAGACGCAGGTACTGGATGCTCGCGCGCACCTGATCATCGTAACGGTAGGTGGTGTCGTGGCTGATCGAGAGTCTCATGCGACCTCCAGATAGGACGTATGGATGGTATTGCCCAACTGGCGAACCAGCAGAATGAAGTCGGTGAGCCAGGCGTGCAGGCCTTCGTCGAGCACTTCGTCGATGCTGGTATAACGCAGCCGCGCATCCAGCTCGGCGGCCAGGCGCTGCGCCGGGCGACCGTTCTCTGCGGGTAGACCGGCGAGCATCAGGTTGAGTTCTTCCATGCAGGCACGCAGCGAACGCGGTACGTCCGGACGCAGCAGGAGCATTTCCGCCACCTTGTGCGTACGCGGCGAGCCCCGGTAGATCTCGGCAAAGGCTTCGAACGAGGACAGCGCGCGCAACAGCGCACTCCACTGGTAGTAGCTGCGTGCAGTGCGCTCCTCCAGCTCGTCGATCTCTTCGCCGAGCATCTCGTAGCGTGCATCGAGCATGCGCAGGGTGTTGTCGGCGCGCTCGATGAAGGTACCGAGACGAATGAAGCGGTAGGACTCGCCACGCATGATGGTGCCGAAGGTGGCGCCACGGAACAGGTGCGAACGCTCCTTGACCCACTCGCAGAAGCGACTGATGCCGTAGCGCCCCAGCCCCTGTTCGGCGATACCGCGCATCTCCAGCCAGGTGGCGTTGATGTTCTCCCACATGTCTGCGGTGATCCGCCCGCGCACGGCGTGGGCATTGGTGCGCGCGGCTTGCAGGCAGCAATAGATGCTTCCCGGGTTGCTCGCGTCGAGGGCGAAGAAGTGCAGCATGCGCTCGGCATGCAGCGGGCCGTGACGCTCCAGATAATCATCCAGGGTACCGGTGATCAGCAGCGGCATGGCCAGCTCGTCGAGGCCATCGCCACGGCCATCCTGCGGCATCAGCGACAGCGAATAGCTGACGTCGAGCATGCGTGCCAGGTTCTCGGCACGCTCCAGGTAGCGCGACATCCAGTAAAGGTCGGAGGCAGTTCTACTCAACATGATCAGTCCTCCACCACCCAGGTGTCCTTGGTACCGCCGCCCTGCGACGAGTTGACCACCAGCGAACCCTCGCGCAGTGCCACACGAGTGAGGCCGCCGGGTACCAGGCGGGTTTCGCGGCCGGTCAGGACGAATGGGCGCAGGTCGATGTGGCGCGGGGCGATACCGCGCTCGACGAAAGTCGGGCAGGTCGACAGGCTCAGCGTCGGCTGGGCGATGTAGGCTTCGGGCTTGGCGATCAGGCGCGCGCGGAAGGCCTCGATCTCGGCCCTGGTCGCCGCCGGCCCGACCAGCATGCCGTAGCCACCTGAACCCTGGGCCTCCTTGACCACCAGCTCCGGCAGGTTGGCCAGCACGTGTGACAACTCCTCCGGCTTGCGGCACTGCCAGGTCGGCACGTTCTTGAGGATCGGCTCCTCGTCCAGGTAGAAGCGGATCATGTCACCCACATAGGGGTAGATCGACTTGTCGTCGGCCACGCCGGTGCCGATGGCGTTGGCCAGCACCACGTTGCGCGAGCGATAGGCCGACAGCAGGCCGGCGACGCCGAGCATGGACTCGGGGTTGAAGGCCAGCGGATCGAGGAAGGCATCATCGAGGCGCCGGTAGATCACATCCACCTGGCGAGCACCCGCGGTGGTGCGCATGTACACCTTGTCGTCGCGCACGAACAGGTCGGCGCCCTCCACCAGTTCGACGCCCATCTCGCGCGCCAGGAAGGCGTGCTCGAAGTAGGCGCTGTTGAAGCGCCCCGGAGTCAGCACCACCACGGTGGGGTTGTCCAGCGGGCTGGAGCTCTTCAGGGCGTCGAGCAGCAGGCTCGGGTAATGATCCACCGGCGCCACGCGTTGGGCGGCGAACAGCTCGGGGAACAGACGCATCATCATCTTGCGGTCTTCGAGCATGTAGCTCACACCGCTGGGCGTGCGCAGGTTGTCCTCCAGCACGTAGTAACTGCCGTCGCCATCGCGTACCAGGTCGACCCCGGCGATGTGCGCGTAGATGTCGCGATGCAGGTCGAGGCCCTGCATCGCGATCTGGTAGCCCTCGTTGGTCAGCACCTGCTCGGCCGGGATGATACCGGCCTTGAGGATGCGCTGGTCGTGATAGAGGTCGGCGAGGAAGAGATTGAGCGCCTGCACCCGCTGGATGCAGCCGCGCTCGACGATGCGCCATTCACTGGCGGGGATGGAGCGAGGAATGATGTCGAAAGGGATCAGGCGCTCGGTGCCTTGATCGTCACCGTAGAGAGTGAAGGTAATGCCAGCGCGATGGAACAGCAGATCAGCCTCTCGGCGGCGCTGGGCCAGCAGTTCATCGGGGGTATCGGCCAACCAGCGGGCAAACTCCCGATAGTGCGGACGGACTGCGCCGTTCGCGTCGTACATCTCGTCATAAAAGGTGCGGGCCATGCCGTACTCCTTGTCACCCGGACTTGCAGCATCCTCTGCAAGGCCCGAGCCAGCACAATTATTCCTTTATTTTCAATCACATACCAACAACACCCAAACAAAGAGCACCATAACGGTGCGCCGCAATGTTTCCGCCAACAGGCATTGCCCCATTGCGTGGCACCGCAAGGCCCGACTGGGCACGAGCAGCGCCGGATGAGAGCAAAAAGCTTGCAGACCCGCGCTGTGGCGGGCTTGGACACTCAGTTGTCACATTGCGTGACCAACCGGTCAAGCGCAACCGCTTTTGCAACCGCCATGACAGGAAAAGTATCTGAATGAGAGGAGCAGCCCGGAGTCGATCCGGGCTACCAGCGTCCGGGGAGCGGCTTCAATCGCGAAATCGCAGCCGACACGTTAGGCCGCTATCCGAAGCCTAACGCCTCTGCGACCGAGCACGATCCGCAGTCAGGAAATCCACGATGAGCCTGACGGTGGTGTCGAGGTGCTGCTCATGGGTGAAACCGGAAGCTTTCAACGGTTTGAGGTCATGGTCGGCCGCCGGCAACCAGTGCAGTTCGATGGCAGGTGAAAGGTTGTAACCAGCGACGGTTTGCAGATTGCCCAGCGCATCGCGTTCGCCCTGAACGATCAGGGTCGGTGTGCGCAGCTCTGCCAGGTGGGCGACGCGTGGCTTCTCCGGCTTGCCCGCCGCATGGAAGGGATAGCCAAGGCACACCAGCGCTGCCGCCCCCAGTTCGTCAGCCAGCAGGCTGGCCATGCGCCCGCCCATGGACTTGCCGCCGATGGCCAGCGGCCCTGCGACCTGTTGGCGCACCTGGGCATACACCTCACGCCATTGCTGCAGCAGTTGCGCCTGCGGATTGGGTGGCCGCTTGCGCCCGTCTACCCGCCTCTGCGCCATATAGGCGAACTCGAAGCGCACCACCTGCACGCCACGTGCCGCAAGGCTCTGCGCCACGCACTGCATGAACGGGCTGTCCATTGGCGCGCCGGCGCCATGCGCCAGGATCAGAGTGCCCCCATGCCCCTGCGGCGCTTCGTCCCACAGCCAGGGCTGTCCCTGCTCGCATTGACCCGCGTCAATAAACCCCAATGGCCCTTTGCTCATGCTTGCCTCGCGTCGATATCCGTGGTGTCCGTGGCTTGCTCATGCCTGCGGGCGCCACGGTTATCGGACGCTCTGCCATAACCGTGTATGGAAGCCCAGACATGAACACAACAACCCGTTCCGCCTACAACTACAGGGTGGTTCGCCAGTTCGCCATTATGACGGTGGTTTGGGGCATCGTCGGTATGGGACTCGGCGTTTTCATCGCCGCCCAACTGGCCTGGCCCGACCTCAACTTCAACCTGCCATGGACCAGCTTCGGCCGGCTCCGCCCGCTGCACACCAATGCGGTGATCTTCGCCTTCGGCGGCTGCGCACTGTTCGCCACCAGTTACTACGCGGTACAGCGCACCAGCCAGACCACCCTGTTCGCACCCAAGCTGGCTGCCTTCACCTTCTGGGGCTGGCAACTGGTGATCGTACTCGCTGCCATCAGCCTGCCGCTGGGCTGGACCAGCTCCAAGGAGTACGCCGAACTCGAGTGGCCGATCGACATCCTGATCACCATCGTGTGGGTGTCCTACGCCATCGTCTTCTTCGGCACGGTGATGCAGCGCAAGGTCAGCCACATCTACGTGGGCAACTGGTTCTTCGGTGGCTTCATCCTCACCGTTGCCATCCTGCACGTGATCAACAACCTGGAAATCCCGGTCACCCTGACCAAGTCCTACTCGCTCTATGCCGGTGCCACCGATGCCATGATCCAGTGGTGGTACGGCCACAACGCCGTGGGCTTCTTCCTGACCGCCGGCTTCCTGGGGATGATGTACTACTTCGTGCCCAAGCAGGCTGGTCGCCCGGTCTACTCCTACCGTCTGTCCATCGTCCACTTCTGGGCGTTGATCGCGGTGTACATCTGGGCCGGCCCGCACCACCTGCACTACACCGCCCTGCCGGACTGGGCTCAGTCGCTCGGCATGGTGATGTCGCTGATCCTCCTGGCGCCAAGCTGGGGCGGCATGATCAACGGCATGATGACCCTCTCGGGGGCCTGGCACAAACTGCGCACCGACCCGATCCTGCGCTTCCTGGTGGTCTCCCTGGCCTTCTATGGCATGTCCACCTTCGAAGGCCCGATGATGGCCATCAAGACCGTCAACGCCCTGTCCCACTACACCGACTGGATACCATCGGCCACGTGCACGCGGGTGCCCTCGGCTGGGTCGCCATGGTGTCCATCGGCTCGCTGTATCACCTGATTCCCAAGGTGTTCGGTCGTGAAGAGATGCACAGCCTCGGCCTGATCAACGGTCACTTCTGGCTGGCCACCATCGGTACCGTGCTCTACATCGCCTCGATGTGGGTCAACGGCATCACCCAGGGCCTGATGTGGCGCGCGGTGAACGAGGACGGCACCCTCACCTACTCCTTCGTCGAAGCGCTGGAAGCCAGCCATGTCGGCTTCGTGGTACGGGTGATCGGCGGCGCCATCTTCTTCAGCGGCATGCTGCTGATGGCCTGGAACGTCTGGCTGACCGTACGCAGCGCGAAATCGACCGAGATGGAAGCCGCTGCGCAGTTCTCGGTAGAAGGAGCCCACTGATGAAACACGAGATTCTCGAGAAGAACATCGGCCTGATGGCCCTGGTGATGATCCTGGCGGTCAGCATCGGTGGCCTGACCCAGATCGTCCCGCTGTTCTTTCAGGACGTCACCAACGAGCCGGTGGAAGGCCTCAAGCCGTACAACGCGCTGCAACTGGAAGGTCGCGACATCTACATCCGCGAAGGCTGCGTCGGCTGCCACTCGCAGATGATCCGCCCGTTCCGCGCCGAGACCGAGCGCTACGGCCACTACTCCGTCGCCGGCGAGAGCGTCTGGGATCACCCCTTCCTGTGGGGCTCCAAGCGTACCGGTCCGGATCTGGCCCGCGTCGGCGCCCGCTACTCGGACGAGTGGCATCGCGCCCACCTGTACAACCCGCGCAACGTCGTGCCGGAGTCGATCATGCCCGCCTACCCCTGGCTGGTGGAGCATGCCCTCGACGGCAGGGACACCGCCAAGAAGATGAGCGCCCTGCGCACCCTCGGCGTGCCCTACAGCGACGAAGACATCGCCGGTGCCGGTGATGCGGTCAAGGGCAAGAGCGAGATGGATGCCCTGGTCGCGTACCTGCAGGTGCTCGGCACCGCCGTGAAGAACAAGAGGTGAGCGCCATGTTCGAGCTTATCGATATCGGCACCCTGCGCGGCCTAGGCACTGCGCTGGTTCTGATCGCCTTCACCGCCGTCACCCTCTGGGCCTATAGCGGCAAACGCCGCGACGCCTTCGCCGAAGCGGCCAACCTGCCCTTCGCCGACGAGCCCAAGCCCGCCGTTACGAGGATCCAAGCATGACCACCTTCTGGAGCTGGTACATCACCCTGCTGACCGTGGGTTCGCTGGTCGCGCTGTTCTGGCTGATCTTCGCCACCCGCAAGAGCGAAGTGCACAAGAACCCGACCGAGCAGACCATGGGCCACGCCTTCGATGGCATCGAGGAGTACGACAACCCACTGCCCAAGTGGTGGTTCATGCTGTTCCTCGGCACGCTGGTATTTTCCGTCGGTTACCTGCTGCTCTATCCGGGCCTGGGCAACTTCAAGGGCCTGCTGCCCGGCTACAAGGACGGCTGGACCCAGGTCAACCAGTGGCAGCGCGAGATGGATCGTGCCGATGAGCTGTACGGCCCGATCTTTGCCAAGTACGCCGCCATGCCGATCGAGGAAGTGGCCAAAGACGAGCGCGCGCTGAAGATGGGCGGTCGCCTGTTCGCCTCCAACTGCGCCGTCTGCCACGGCTCCGATGCCAAGGGCAGCTACGGTTTCCCCAACCTGGCCGACACCAGCTGGCGCTGGGGCGGCGAGCCGGAAACCATCAAGACCACCATCATGCATGGCCGCATGGGTGTGATGCCGGCACAAGGCCCGATGATCGGCGAAGATGGCGTACGTAACGTCGCCGCCTACGTCCTCACCGAGCTGGCGGGTCGCGAACTGCCGCAGGACGCCGAGGCGGATGTCGCCGCCGGCAAGCAGATCTTCGCCACCCTCTGCTCCGCCTGCCACACCCCGGCCGGCACCGGCATGCCGGTGATGGGCGCACCGAACCTGACCCAGCCGAGCGCGTTCATCTACGGCAGCAGCTTCGCCCAGTTGCAGCAGACCATCCGCTACGGCCGTAGCGGCAACATGCCTGCGCAGGGTGATTTCCTCGGTAACGACAAGGCCCACCTGCTGGCCGCCTATGTCTACAAACTGAGTCAGGAAGAAGCCAAGTAACCCCGCTGTACCGGCGACCACCACTCGGTCGCCGGCCCCTCCTTATATATGCGACCCAGTGTCGCACCTGCCGACAAGCTGCCCTGCAAATTCCTTGACCTGGGCTAAGCTGCCTTTCAGTCGCCATTTGTCACAACTCCAAGGCGATCCTTTCTTAGCGCTGCGCAAACGGGTTGCGCAAAAAAGCTGCCGGAGCAATTTTCGGGCCGCACGACATGGTTTTCTGAGGGCTCTGAAACCCTATTCGTGTCGGCACGTTACGTTGCAATGGCTACCTGCTTTCTCCATACTTGCCGCCGATTTTTGCCCCATAAAACTCCATTAACCGTGGAACCCCTAGCATGAGCACAGCAATCAGTCAGACTGCTTATAACTATAAGGTGGTCGCCAGTTCGCCATTATGACGGTGATCTGGGGGGTCATTGGGATGGGTCTAGGCGTGTTCATCGCCGCACAACTCGTGTGGCCGGAACTCAACCTGGGCCTGCCGTGGACTAGCTTCGGCCGTCTGCGCCCGCTTCACACCAACGCGGTGATCTTCGCCTTCGGCGGATGCGCACTGTTCGCGACCTCGTACTACGTGGTTCAGCGCACCTGCCAAACGCGCCTGATCTCCGACGGTCTGGCTGCCTTCACCTTCTGGGGCTGGCAAGCGGTCATCGTGCTCGCGGTGATCACCCTGCCGCTGGGCTACACCAGTTCCAAGGAATACGCCGAGCTCGAGTGGCCGGTCGACATCCTTCTGGGCATCGTCTGGATCACTTACCTGGTGGTCTTCTTCGGCACCATCGTCAAGCGCAAGACCAAGCACATCTATGTGGGCAACTGGTTCTTCGGTGCGTTCATCCTGGTGACCGCGATGCTGCACATCGTCAACAGCGCCTCCATGCCGGTGAGCCTGTTCAAGTCGTACTCGGCCTATGCCGGCGCGACCGACGCGATGATCCAGTGGTGGTACGGCCACAACGCCGTGGGCTTCTTCCTGACCACCGGCTTCCTGGGCATGATGTACTACTTCGTACCCAAGCAGGCCGAGCGTCCGATCTACTCCTATCGCCTGTCCATCGTGCACTTCTGGGCGCTGATCACCCTGTACATCTGGGCCGGCCCGCACCACCTGCACTACACCGCTCTGCCGGACTGGGCTCAGTCCCTGGGCATGGCCATGTCCGTCATCCTGCTGGCTCCGAGCTGGGGCGGCATGATCAACGGCATGATGAGCCTGTCCGGCGCCTGGCATAAGCTGCGCACCGACCCGATCCTGCGCTTCCTGGTGGTCTCACTGGCCTTCTACGGCATGTCCACCTTCGAAGGCCCGATGATGGCCATCAAGACCGTCAACGCCCTGTCCCACTACACCGACTGGACCATCGGCCACGTGCACGCTGGCGCCCTCGGCTGGGTAGCGATGATCTCCATTGGCTCGCTGTACCACCTGATTCCCAAGGTGTTCGGTCGCGAGCAGATGCACAGCATCGGCCTGATCAACGCTCACTTCTGGCTGGCCACCATCGGTACCGTGCTGTACATCGCCTCGATGTGGGTCAACGGCATCACCCAGGGCCTGATGTGGCGCGCAGTGAACGAAGACGGCACCCTCACCTACTCCTTCGTCGAAGCGCTGGAAGCCAGCCATGCAGGTTATGTCGTGCGCATGATCGGCGGCGCCTTCTTCGTCACCGGCATGCTGCTGATGGCCTACAACACCTACCGCACCGTGCGTGCCGCCAAGCCGGCTGAATACGAAGCGGCTGCGCAGATTCCCGCCGGAGTAGCTCACTGATGAAACACGAAATCATCGAGAAGAATATCGGCCTGATGGCGCTGCTGATGGTGATTGCCGTCAGCATCGGTGGCCTGACCCAGATCGTCCCGCTGTTCTTTCAGGACGTCACCAACGAGCCGGTGGAAGGCCTCAAGCCCTACACCGCCATGCAACTGGAAGGTCGCGACATCTACATCCGCGAAGGCTGCGTCGGCTGCCACTCGCAGATGATCCGCCCGTTCCGCGCCGAGACCGAGCGCTACGGCCACTACTCCGTCGCCGGCGAGAGCGTCTGGGATCACCCCTTCCTGTGGGGCTCCAAGCGTACCGGCCCGGATCTGGCCCGCGTCGGCGGCCGTTACTCGGACGAGTGGCATCGCGCCCACCTGTACAACCCGCGCAACGTCGTGCCTGAGTCGAAGATGCCCGCCTACCCGTGGCTGGTGGAGAACAAGCTCGACGGTCGCGATACCGCCAAGAAGATGGAAGTCATGCGTGGCTTCGGCATCCCCTACACCGACGAAGATATCGCCGGTGCTCGCGATGCCGTGAAAGGCAAGACCGAAATGGACGCGCTGATCGCGTACCTGCAGGTTCTCGGCACTTCCATCAAGAACAAACGGTAAGACGCTATGGACATCGGGACGATTCGCGGCATCGGCACGGCGGTGGTCTTCATCGCCTTCATCGGCGTGGTGCTCTGGGCCTACAGCAGCAAGCGCAAGTCCAGCTTCGACGAAGCTGCCAACCTGCCCTTCGCCGACGACCCCAAGCCCGAGTCCAAGCGCGACCAGGACTCTTCCAGGAGCAATAACCAATGACCACGTTCTGGAGTTGGTACGTAACCATTCTGTCTCTGGGCACCATCTTCGCCCTGACCTGGCTGATCTTCGGCACCCGCAAGGGCCAGCGCCAGGAGACCACCGACGAAACCGTCGGCCACAGCTTCGACGGCATCGAGGAGTATGACAACCCGCTGCCGAAGTGGTGGTTCATGCTGTTCGTCGCCACCATCATCTTCGCCCTGGGCTACCTCGCCCTGTACCCGGGCCTGGGCAACTGGAAAGGTCTGCTGCCGGGCTACAACTACCTCGACAGCGAGAAGGAAACCCCCTTCGCCGCCGGTGTACAGATCGCTGACGGCTCCATGCGTCACTCCGGCTGGACCGGTGTGCACCAGTGGGAGAAGGAAATGGCGCGTGCCGATGAGCAATACGGCCCGCTGTTCGCCAAATACGCCGCCATGCCGATCGAGGAAGTGGCCAAGGACGAGCAGGCCCTGAAAATGGGTGGCCGTCTGTTCGCCTCCAACTGCTCCGTTTGCCACGGTTCCGATGCCAAGGGCAGCTACGGCTTCCCAAACCTGACCGACAACGAATGGCGCTGGGGCGGCGAGCCGGAAACCATCAAGACCACCATCCTCCATGGTCGCCAGGGCGCCATGCCGGCCCAGGGCCCGGCCATCGGCGAAGACGGCGTGCGCAACGTCGCCGCCTACGTGCTGACCCAACTGGCTGGTCGTCAACTGCCGGAAGGCGTGGAAGCCGATATCGAAGCAGGCCAGAAGGTCTTCGCCGGTACCTGCTTCGCCTGCCACGGTGCCGACGGCAAGGGTACCCCGGCCATGGGCGCACCCAACCTGACCAACCCGGCAGCGTTCATCTACGGCAGCAGCTACGCGCAACTGCAGCAGACCATCCGCTACGGTCGTCACGGCAACATGCCTGCTCAGGAAGAGTTCCTCGGCAACGACAAGGTGCACCTGCTGGCAGCCTACGTGTACAGCCTGTCGCACAAGACTCAAGAGCAGTAATCGCAGAGCGACTCTTTTGACAAGAGTCAATGAACGCCCGGAACGCGACCGCTGGTCGCACCCGGGCGTTGTCTTTCAGGCGTACCATATGGCTACCGTGAACTGACCCTGACCGGCATGTATCGGCCCGGGCTGCCAACCAACCGCTTTGGTATGCATTGATGAGCGAACAGATTCCCGTCCAGGACATCACCCCCCTTCTGCCAAGAGCTCCAGCGTCGATCTCTACGCCAACCGCGAGAAGATCTATACCCGCGCATTCAGCGGCCTGTTCCGCAATCTGCGGCTCGCTGGTGGCGCCCTCCTCTTCCTGCTGTTCTTCGGCACCGTCTGGATCAACTGGAATGGCCATCAGGCCGTCTGGTGGAACCTGCCGGAGCGCAAGTTTCACATCTTCAGCGCGACCTACTGGCCCCAGGACTTCATGCTGCTGTCCTGGTTGCTGATCATCTGCGCCTTCGGCCTGTTCTTCATCACCGTGTTCGCCGGCCGCGTCTGGTGTGGCTATACCTGCCCGCAGAGCGTGTTCACCTGGGTCTTCATGTGGGCGGAAAAAGTCACCGAGGGTGACCGCAACCAGCGCATGAAGCTGGACAAGCAGCCCATGAGCGGCAAGAAGCTGGGACGCAAGCTGGCCAAGCACGGCATCTGGGTCGGCGTCTCGCTGCTGACCGCCATCACCTTCGTCGGCTACTTCACACCGATTCGCGAGCTGGTGATCGAGATCTTTACCGGTGAAGCCAGCGGCTGGGCCTATTTCTGGATCGGTTTCTTCACCCTGGCCACCTACGGCAACGCCGGCTACCTGCGCGAGCAGGTGTGCATCTACATGTGCCCTTACGCACGCTTCCAGAGCGTGATGTTCGACCAGGATACCCTGATCGTCTCCTACGATCCGCGCCGCGGCGAGTCACGCGGCCCACGCAAGAAGGACGCCGACTACAAGGCCCAGGGCCTCGGCGACTGCATCGACTGCAAGATGTGTGTGCAGGTATGTCCCACCGGCATCGACATCCGGGATGGTTTGCAGATCGAGTGCATCGGTTGCGCCGCGTGCATCGACGCCTGCGATGACATCATGGAGAAGATGAACTATCCCAAGGGGCTGATCAGCTACACCACCGAACACAACCTGTCCGGACGCAAGACCCACCTGCTGCGCCCGCGCCTGATCGGGTACGCTGTCGCACTGATCGCCATGATCGGCCTGTTCGCCTGGGCCGTGGCCAACCGGCCACTGGTGGAACTGGACGTACTCAAGGATCGCGTACTGTTCCGCGAGAACGAGCGCGGCTACATCGAGAACGTCTACACCCTGAAGATCATGAACAAGGCGCAGCGTGACATGACCTACGTGATCACCGCCGACGGCCTCGATGGTCTGGTGTACGAAGGCAAGCGCGAAGTGCGGGCTCTGGCAGGCGAGGTGTATTCCTTCCCGGTCGAGCTGTCCATTGCACCGGAGAAGCTGCCCTCCAGCGCCAACAACATCGTCTTCCACGTACAATCCGCGGACGACCCCAGTATCAAGAACGACGCCGACAGCCGCTTCATCGGCCCAAGCGTCCGCTGACAACGGAAATAGCATGACCGATCAAGCACCATCGCCAGTCAAACCCTGGTACAAGCAGTTCTGGCCCTGGTTCATCATCTTCCTGCTGGGTTACTCCGTGGTGCAGGGCCTGACGCTGCTCACCGTTGCCACGCGCAACCCGCCAGGTCTGATCTCCGACGATTACTACGACGTTGGCAAAGGCATCAACCAGTCGCTGGAGCGCGAAAAATTCGCCGAGCGCCTGCAATTGCATGGCGAGCTGGTGCTCGACAACGCCACCGGCGTCGCCACCCTGACACTGGAAGGCAACAGCAAACCTCAGCAGATCGTCCTCAATCTGATCTCCCCTACCCAGCCGGAGCGTGATCGCCGCGTCATCCTGCAACCGAATGCCGATGGCCAGTACCGCGGGCAGATGGTCGACGAGGTCAGCGGCCGTCGCTTCGTCGAGCTGCTCGGCCAGGAAGGCAGCCAGAGCTGGCGCCTGTTCGAGGAAGAGAACGTCACCGATGGTCAGACCATCCTGATCGGTGACAACCCCTCCTACTGACCCTGCCGATGCCCGCCCCTACTCCCTGCTATCACTGTGGCCTGCCGGTGCCTGCCGGCAGCGCCTTTCGCGCCGACGTACTCGGCGAAACCCGCGAGATGTGCTGCCCCGGCTGCCAGGCGGTGGCCGAGGCCATCGTTGCCGGCGGCCTGGAGCATTACTACAGGCATCGCAGCGAGAATGCCGCCAACCCGCAGGCGCTGCCTCAGGCCCTGCCCGACGAACTGGCGCTGTACGATCGCAGCGAAGTGCAGCAACCCTTCGTGCAGCAGGAAGGCGAACTGAGCGAGACCCAGTTGCTGATCGAAGGCATCAGTTGCGCCGCCTGCGGCTGGCTGATCGAGAAGCACCTGCGCGGCGTACCGGGGGTTGCCGAGGCCCACCTGAACCTGTCCAACCACCGCCTGCAAGTACGCTGGCAGGACAGCCAGATCCCCCTCAGCAAGCTGCTCGCCGAGCTGCGCCGCATCGGCTACGCAGCCCACCCCTGGCGCGCGGACGAAGCTGCCGAGCGCCTGGCCACGGAAAACCGCCGACGCATGCGCGAGCTGGGCGTCGCGGGGCTGCTGTGGATGCAAGTGATGATGGCCACCATGGCCACCTGGCCGGAGTTCAATATCGATCTGTCACCGGAGCTGGACAAGATCCTGCGCTGGGACCAGTCTGTTCCTCACCACGCCCATCGTTTTCTACTGCTGCGGACAGTTCTTCCGTGGCGCCCTGCGTGACCTGCGCACGCGCCACCTGACCATGGACGTCTCGGTATCGCTGGCCATCGGCGGCGCCTATGTCGCCGGTATCTGGTCCACCATCACCGGCCATGGCGAACTGTATTTCGATGCCGTGGGCATGTTCGCCCTGTTCCTTCTCGCCGGACGCTACCTGGAGCGGCGGGCACGCGAACGCACGGCAGCCGCCACCGCACAGCTGGTGCAACTGCTACCGGCCTCCTGCCTGCGCCTGGAGGCCGACGGCCAGAGCCAGCGCATCCTGCTCAGCGAACTGCGCGTCGGCGAGCGCGTGCTGGTGCAACCCGGCTCGCTGATCCCCGCCGATGGCCAGGTGCGCGCCGGGCAGTCCAGCATCGACGAGTCGCTGCTGACCGGTGAATACCTGCCACAACCGCGTGGCATCGGCGACAGCGTCACCGCCGGCACCCTCAATGTCGAAGGGCCGCTGACGGTCGAAGTCCAGGCACTGGGCGACGCCACTCGCCTGTCAGCCATCGTCCGCCTGCTGGAGCGCGCGCAAAGCGAGAAACCACGCCTGGCGGAAATCGCCGACCGTGTCTCGCAGTGGTTCCTGCTGTTCATCCTGCTGGCTGCCGCCGTGGTCGGTCTCATCTGGTGGCAGATCGACGCCAGCCGTGCCTTCTGGGTCGTGCTCTCCCTGCTGGTCGCCACCTGCCCCTGCGCGCTGGCCCTGGCCACCCCGACAGCCCTGACCACCGCCACCGGCAGCCTGCACAAGCTGGGCATGCTGCTGACTCGCGGCCATGTGCTCGAAGGCCTCAACCAGATCGACACCCTGGTGCTGGACAAGACCGGCACACTGACCGAGGGTCGCCTGACGCTCAAGGCCATTCACCCACTGCGTGAACTCGACGAGGGCGACTGCCTGGCATTGGCTGCGGCGCTGGAGAACCGCTCGGAACACCCCATCGCCCGCGCCTTCAGTCAGGCGCCACGTGCTGCGCAATCCGTCGACAGCCATCCCGGCCAGGGCCTGCAGGGCATCGTCGACGGACGCCTGCTGCGCATCGGCGAGGCCCGCTTCGTCTGCGCCCTGAGTGGCCAGGCCGTGCCGCCGATCGCCAGCGAACACGGACAATGGCTGCTGCTGGGCGATGAGCGTGGGCCACTGGCCTGGTTCGTTCTCGATGACCGCCTGCGTGAAGACGCGCCGCAGTTGATCAGCGCAGCCCGCGCCCGTGGCTGGCACATCCACCTGCTGTCGGGCGACAGCTCGCCGATGGTCGGCGAAGTGGCGCGGCAACTGGGCATCGAGGACGCACGCGGGGGCCTGACCCCGGACGACAAACTGGCCGTGCTCAAGCAACTGCACGCTGAAGGCCGCCGTGTGCTGATGCTCGGCGATGGCGTCAATGACGTTCCGGTACTGGCTGCAGCCGATATCAGCGTCGCCATGGGCTCGGCCTCCGACCTGGCCAAGACCAGTGCCGATGCGGTACTCCTGTCCAATCGCCTGAGCAGCCTGGTACAAGGCCTGGGCATGGCCAGGCGTACACGCCGCATCATCATCGAGAACCTGGCCTGGGCCAGCCTGTACAATGGCCTGGTACTGCCTTTCGCCGCCATGGGCTGGATCACGCCGATATGGGCTGCGGTAGGCATGTCGATCAGCTCGCTGCTGGTGGTGCTCAACGCCCTGCGGCTGAGCCGTACCCCGAACGCCTAGGGATCAGCTGCTGACGCAGAAGACTTCGCCAGAGCCCGTACCTGACTCGATTTCACCCGGAGACCGCATGTCCGCCCTCTATATCCTGATTCCCGTCGCCATCGGCCTGGTCGGCTTCGCCATCTGGCTGTTCTTCTGGGCGGTGGACAGCGGCCAGTACGACGACCTCGACGGCCCGGCACACAGCATCCTGTTCGACGACGAAGATCCGCTGCACAAGGCGGGCATCGAGCAGGCCAAGGGCGACGAGTCCGAGCAGGATCGAGCGCGTGACTGAGCTGCTGCCCTTACTGCTGTCTGCGCTGATTCTCGGCCTGCTCGGTGGCGGGCACTGCCTGGGCATGTGCGGCGGCCTGATGGGGGCCCTGACCCTGGCCATTCCTGCCGAACAGCGCGGCCGCCGCCTGCGCTTGCTGCTGGCCTACAACCTGGGGCGCATTCTCAGCTACGCCACCGCCGGCCTGCTTCTCGGTCTGGCGGGTTGGGCCGTGGCCGGCAGCGCAGTCGAAGTGGTCATGCGCTCGTTCGCCGCGCTGCTGCTGATCGCCATGGGCCTGTACCTGGCCGGCTGGTGGAGCGGACTGACCCGCATCGAAGCCCTGGGCCGAGGCCTCTGGCGGCACATCCAGCCCCTGACGCGTCGCTTCATGCCCGTCACCAGCCTGCCGCGCGCCCTGGTACTCGGTGGCCTCTGGGGCTGGCTGCCCTGCGGCCTGGTCTACAGCACGCTGCTGTGGGCCTCCAGCCAGGGCAACGCCATGAACAGCGCCCTGCTGATGCTGGCCTTCGGCCTGGGCACCTGGCCCGTGCTGCTGGCCACCGGACTCGCCGCCGAGCGCATCACCGCCCTGCTGCGCAAACGAGGCATACGCATGGCCGGTGGCCTGCTGGTCATCCTTTTCGGCATCTGGACACTGCCTGGCCCTCATCAACACTGGCTGATGGGCCACTGATCAGGCCCGCGCGGATGTACCCTGCGGCATGGCACACCCTCCACGGCCGTTGATACAGGTCAAGTCCCGGCATGGGCCAGCTCTCTAGACTGGCCGCACAGCCTGTCCAGGATTCTTTCCCATGCTCGATACCATCCAGTGGGACGCCGACCTGATCCGCCGCTACGATCTCGCCGGCCCGCGTTATACCTCCTACCCGACCGCCGTGCAGTTTCACGACGACATCGGCCCGTTCGATCTGCTTCATGCCCTGCGCGACAGCCGCAAGGCAAAACGCCCACTGTCGCTCTACGTGCACATCCCGTTCTGCGCGCACATCTGCTACTACTGCGCCTGCAACAAGGTGATCACCAAGGATCGCGGTCGTGCCCTGCCCTATCTGGAAAAGCTGGAGCGCGAGATCGAGATCGTCAGCCGCTACGTGGACAAGACCCAGGTAATCGAGCAGTTGCACTTCGGCGGAGGCACGCCGACCTTCCTCAATCACGACGAACTGCGTCGCCTGATGCAGCACCTGCGCCAGCACTTCAACCTGCTGGACGACGATACCGGTGACTACAGCATCGAGATCGACCCGCGCGAAGCCGACTGGTCGACCATGGGCCTGCTGCGCGAGCTGGGGTTCAACCGCGTCAGTCTCGGTGTGCAGGATCTCGATCCCGAGGTGCAGCGCGCAGTCAACCGCCTGCAAACCCTCGAAGAAACCCGCGCCATCATCGAAGCTGCACGCACGCTGCAGTTCCGCTCGGTGAACATCGACCTGATCTACGGCCTGCCCAAGCAGACGCCGGAGCGCTTCGCCCGTACCGTGGCCGAGGTCATCGCCCTGCAACCGGATCGCCTGTCGCTGTTCAACTACGCGCACCTGCCCGAGCGTTTCATGCCGCAGCGCCGCATCAGCACCGATGACCTGCCCAGCCCGGGGGACAAGCTGGCCATGCTGCAGAGCAGTATCGAGCAACTGACTCGCGCCGGTTACCGCTACATCGGCATGGATCACTTCGCCCTGCCCGACGACGAACTGGCCATCGCTCAGGAAGAAGGCACGCTACAGCGCAACTTCCAGGGCTACACCACCCATGGTCATTGCGATCTGATCGGCCTCGGCGTTTCCGCCATCAGCCAGATCGGCGATCTCTACAACCAGAACGACAGCGACATCGCCAACTACCAGCAAAGCCTGGGCAATGGCCAACTGGCAACACGTCGGGGTCTGCACTGCAATGCCGACGACCGCCTGCGCCGGGCCGTGATCCAGCAGTTGATCTGTCACTTCGAGTTGCGCTTCGCCGACATCGAGCAGGCACATGCCGTGGTGTTCCGCGACTATTTCGCCGCCCTCTGGCCCGAGCTCGAACAGCTTGCCCGCGACGGCCTGATCGAACTCGACGAGCAGAGCATCCAGGTTCGCCCTGCCGGGCGCCTGCTGGTGCGCTCGCTGTGCATGCTGTTCGATCGCTATCTGAACGACCAGGTGCGCCAACGCTTTTCCCGGGTGATCTGAGGGCGCCGAAGGCGCAGGCGACGAGCTGGCGCCTGCGCCAGGATCAGGACATCGCCAGCGTTGCAGCGGTCTGCATCTGCTCGTCGGAGAGGTTGTTCTCGCGCATCAGCTTGATGAGATTGGCGTTGGCCGAGGTCAGCGCGCTGTTGAGCGACGCCAATTCGGTCTGCAGCCCTTCGAGCTGTTGGCGCTTGGCCTCGGCGTCCAGGCTCTGATCGCTCATGATCGCGTCGACCTGCGCCTGCTTCTCGGCGATCTGCGCGCGAAGCTCGCGGATCATCTTGAGCAGATCCTTGATCGCCTGAGGCAGGTCGCTGTTGTCGATATCCTCGTTCTTGTCGGACTTGGCCGACATGCTCTTGCCCAGCTCGGACAGGCTCACGCGCAGTCCCTCGCGCACCTCCTCCGGCGTTCGCTCGACTGCGGTAAATTGTCGCTGAACACCTTCAGCGAGATTGTTAAGCGGGCCGATCGACTGTATGCGCATCGCGCTGCTCCCTGCCTTGGACTATGGTTCTACAGTCTCTATCGGCACCTGCGGGGCAAACTTGAGCGTTCGGTCAGCCTGTCATACGGCTGGCCCCTGCTCGCCCCCTGGGGTACCCTTACGGTCATTGCGTGTTTATCCGGGAAGCCCAACGATGTCCGAGAGCATCAAGCTGCGTTCGCAGCACCAAGCCCATTGCAAGGATTGCAGCCTGGCCGCCCTGTGCCTGCCAATCTCCCTGAACATGGAAGACATGGACGCGCTGGACGAAATCGTCAAGCGTGGACGACCGCTGAAGAAAGGCGAGTTTCTCTTCCGCCAGGGCGATGCTTTCGGCTCGGTGTTCGCCGTGCGTTCCGGTGCGCTGAAGACCTTCAGCCTGAGCGACTCGGGCGAGGAGCAGATCACCGGCTTCCACCTGCCCAGCGAGCTGGTTGGCCTCTCCGGCGTGGATGGCGAGCGCTACCCGGTTTCGGCGCAGGCCCTGGAAACCACCTCGGTCTGCGAGATTCCTTTCGAACGCCTCGATGACCTGGCGTTGCAACTGCCCCAGCTGCGTCGCCAACTGATGCGCATCATGAGTCGCGAGATCCGTGACGATCAGCAGATGATGCTGCTGCTTTCGAAGAAGACCGCCGACGAACGCATCGCCACCTTCCTGGTCAACCTCTCCGCCCGCTTCCGTGCGCGCGGTTTCTCGGCCAACCAGTTCCGCCTGGCCATGTCGCGCAACGAAATTGGTAACTATTTGGGCCTTGCCGTGGAAACGGTGTCTCGCGTATTTACCCGCTTCCAGCAGAACAAGCTGCTCGAAGCCGAAGGCAAGGAAGTGCATATTCTCGATCCGATCGAGCTATGTGCCCTGGCTGGCGGTAATCTAGACGTCTGAACCCGCCCTGCATTGGCGTGATCGCGGGTTCAACGCATTCAGGATCCCACGATGATTTTCGACGAATTCAGCATCAAGACTCTGATCCGCCCGGTACCGGACTTCCCCAAGCCGGGCGTGATCTTCCGCGACATCACCCCGCTGTTCCAGTCGCCCCGTGCCCTGCGCATGGTCGCCGACAGCTTCATCCAGCGTTACGTGGAAGCCGAGTTCACCCACATCGGTGCCATGGACGCTCGGGGTTTCCTGATCGGCTCGATCATCGCGTATGAACTGAACAAGCCACTGGTGCTGTTCCGCAAGCAGGGCAAACTGCCGGCTGACGTTCTCAGCGAAGGCTATCAGACCGAATACGGCGAAGCCTTCCTCGAAGTGCACAGCGACAGCCTGTGCGAAGGCGACTCGGTACTGATCTTCGATGACCTGATCGCCACCGGCGGAACCCTGATCGCAGCGGCCAACCTGGTACGGCGCATGCGCGCGACGGTCTTCGAAGCGGCCGCGATCATCGACCTGCCGGAACTCGGCGGCTCGCAGAAACTGCAGGATGCCGACATTCCCACCTTCACTCTGACGGCCTTCGCACTCGACGATCGCTGAGAGTTTCCAGAACGCGGCCCGGCAAACGATTCGGGCCACGAAAATCGATATCCGCTGAAAACCTCATGACCCCGACCCACCTGCATCACGACGCGGCCTGGCGCCAGCGCCTGGCCCGGATCATGGACGGCAAGGCCGTGCAACGCCTGGTTACCGTGCTGATTCTGCTCAACGCTGCCATTCTCGGTCTGCTGACGTCCAGGGAAACCGTCGCCCAGTGGGGCTGGCTGCTGCTGCCCCTGGACGTCGCCATCCTCGCCTGCTTCGTCGTCGAACTCGCCCTGCGCTTCGCTGCCCGTGGCATTGGCCTGCTGCGTGACCCCTGGGCCGTGTTCGACTGCATCGTCATCGGCATCGCCCTGGTGCCGGCCAGCGGCCCTTTTGCCGTGCTGCGCGCCCTGCGGGTCTTGCGCGTGCTGCGCCTGATATCGATCAACCCCAGCATGCGCAAGGTCGTGCAGGCTCTGCTCGCCTCGCTGCCGGGCATGGGTAGCATCATCATGCTGATGGGGCTGATCTTCTACGTCGCCGCGGTCATGGCCACGCAACTGTTCGGCGAACGCTTTCCCGAATGGTTTGGCAGCCTGAGCGCCAGCCTCTACTCACTGTTCCAGATGATGACGCTGGACAGTTGGTCGAGTGGCACCGTGCGCCCGATCATGGAGGTCTACCCGCTGGCCTGGCTGTTCTTCATCCCTTATGTGCTGATCGCTACCTTCATGATGCTCAACCTGTTCATCGCAGTGGTCGTCAACGCCATGGACGATGCTCAGGAGCCTGGCACTGCCGAGCGGGAGAAGATTCAGCGCGACCAGGCCATACTCGACGAACTCAAGGCACTGCGCGCGGAAATCGCGGAACTGCGGCGAAACCCTTGAAACAAGCCTCTTGAGATGGAGTAACCCTGTTACTTCATCGCCGCTTGGCCCATCCTCCTCTGCTCATCACCCGCCTTAAGTTGGCAGCGCGCAACGCGCTCACGTCCGATAGTTACATCGTTCAATGACACAGTTGCTCTGTCGAGGTTAGCCACCTGCGACCCGAGTGCTGTCAGCCAGAGCCGCACAACAATCGGGAGCACCACTCCCCAGAAGAGGACTCGAACGATGAGCGCCAGCGCCACCCTGCCCCAGCCGAAGCCCAGTTTTCCGGTTCGCCGAATGGACTTCAGCTTCACCGAAACCCCCAAATACTGGTTCTACGACGACCCCTTCATGAGCCAGTTCATGAACAACCTGTCGTCGCTGTTCCCCTATGGCGAGAAGTTCTTCGTCGACAGCGTGCGTGCCGTGCGCGACCAGGTCACCGAACCGCAACTGAAGAAGGACATCAGCGCCTTCATCGGTCAGGAAGCCATGCACTCCAAGGAGCATGCGGCGTACAACGACTACGCCAATCAGCACGACATCGACCTGGAGCGCCTGGAGCTGCGCATCAAGGTGCTGCTGGAATGGGTGACCCGCTTCAGCACCAAGAAACAGCGCCTGGCCGCCACCTGCGCTCTGGAGCACTTCACCGCGACCATGGCCGAGCAGTTGCTCAAGCGCGAAGACCTGACCACGCAGATGAACGACCCCAAGCTCTATCAGCTGTGGATGTGGCACGCCATCGAGGAGAACGAGCACAAGGCCGTCTGCTATGACGTGTACCAGAAGGTGTATGGCGGCTATTTCACCCGGACGCTGATCATGATGCTGACCACCGTGGTGTTCCTCGGCGTGATCGGCTGGTTCCAGCTCCACCTGCTGCGCAAGGACGGCCAACTGTTCAACTGGCGCAGTTGGGGCTTCGGTCTGAAGAAACTGTTCGGCCCACGCAACGGCTTCTTCACTCGGTTGATCGGCCCTTACCTGGACTACTACCGCCCGGGCTTTCACCCCAAGGATCACGACACCGAGAACCTGGAGAGCCGCTGGCGCGAGCGCCTCGGCTTCAGTAGCTGATGCTCCGTCGGGCGGCCTAGGCCGCCCTTTTCATCCCCGCAGGGTGCACCATGCGCACCGAGAACTCGGTCGTGGTGCGCACGGCGCACCCGACGCCCCGTCAGCCCAAGCGCAGTTGCCCCATGCTCTGCAACACGCTGGCGCCGGTGAAGAGCATGACGATCTGCTCCTCGGCCAGCGCACGGATCGTCTCGCGCCGCTGCGGCTGGCCGATGTAGTCCAGCGACTGCTCGAACAGGCTGCGACTGATCAGCCCCGACACCTGGCGCACTGCCGCCGCGCTGACGATTCCCGGCAACAGTCTGAACTCGATGATGTCCTCGGCCATGTCGTCGGCGAAATCATCCATGACCTGACGCAGCGCCTCGCGCAGTACCGGCGAGGCACCATGCAGCTCACGCACACCGATGATGAAGGCCTCCGGATGCTCGGTGACGAAGTCGAAGAACAGTTGCACCGTCTCGTGACAGACCCGTCGCCCACGTCCGAGGTCGATGCCCAGCAACTTTGGCAGCATCGCCCCCTCGCCCTTGACCGCCCGCTGCGCGGCTTCACGGCGCAGATCGCGCAAAGGCTGACGCAGCAGTGTGGCGATCTCGCCGATCACGCTCAGACCCAGATCGTCGACATCACGAAAATGCCGATAGAAGGTATTGGGATTGAGCCCCGCCTCGCGAGCCAGTTCGCGCAACCCCAGGCTGCTGAGACTGCGGCTGGTTGAGGTGAGACGTAACGCCGCCTCCATCAACAGACGTTTGCCAGGCGCTTCACCGGCCTTGGCACGTACCAGAGCATCGTCGTTGTGCATCCCTACCCCTACCTAAAGTTGGCTTGTTGATCCGATGGCTTGCCGCCGAGTATACACCTGTCTACCTTGGTAGACAGATGTAGACATCAACAAGAACGACAAGCAGGAGTTCGCCCATGAATGCGCCCGTGTCACCCCCTACCGCTGCCCGGCATTGCAAGATTGCCATTCTCGGCAGCGGCTTCTCCGGCCTTGGCATGGCCATCCGCCTCAAGCAGCAGGGTGAGCAGGACTTCCTGCTGTTCGAAAAGGAAGCCGGTGTCGGCGGCACCTGGCGCGTGAACAATTACCCAGGCTGCGGGTGCGACGTGCAATCGCACTTGTACTCTTTCTCCTTCGAACCCAATCCGAACTGGACACGGATGTTCGCCAAGCAGCCTGAAATCAAGGCTTACCTGGAAGGTTGCTGGGAGAAATATCGCCTGCAGGACAAGACCCTGCTGGGCACGGAAGTGGTGCAGATCCGTTGGGACGAACAGCGTGAGTTGTGGCACCTGCACGATCGTGCCGGCAATCATTTCAGTGCGCAGTTCGTGGTATCGGGCATGGGCGCGCTGTCGACACCTTCGATCCCCGGGCTCAAGGGACTGGAGAGCTTCACCGGTGAGGTCTTCCATTCGCAGCAGTGGAATCACGACTATGACCTGAGCGGCAAACGCGTGGCGGTGATCGGTACCGGTGCCTCGGCCATCCAGTTCGTGCCGCAGATCCAGAAGCAGGTCGAACGCCTCGACCTCTACCAGCGAACCGCGCCCTGGATCATGCCCAAGCCCGATCGTGCCATCCGCGACGGCGAGCGCGCCCGCTTCAAGCGCTTCCCGCTGGCGCAGAAGCTCTGGCGCGGTGCGCTCTACGGCATCCTCGAAAGCCGCGTGATCGCCTTCGCCTTCGCCCCACGCCTGCTGCGCATGGCTCAGGGCATAGCCAGGCTGTACATCAAGAAGCAGATCAAGGATCCGATCCTGCGCGCCAAGGTCACCCCGGACTACACCATGGGCTGCAAGCGGGTGCTGATCTCCAACGACTACTACCCGGCGCTGACCCAGGCCAACGTCGATGTGATTACCGACGGCATCGCCGAAATCCTTCCGCACGGCGTACGCACCGCCGATGGTCAGGAGCGCGAGGTCGACGCCATCATCTTCGGTACCGGCTTCACTCCCAGCGACCCGCTGCCGCGTGGCACGGTGTTCGGTCGCGGCGGCGTGGACCTGCTCGACACCTGGCCGCAAGGCCCCGAAGCCTACAAGGGCACCATGACCGCCGGCTTCCCCAACCTGTTCTTCCTCATGGGACCGAACACCGGCCTGGGCCACAACTCCATGGTCTACATGATCGAGTCGCAGATCACCTACGTGCTGGGCGCCCTGCGCCAGCTCGATGAAGGCCGCCTGCAAAGCCTGGAGCCCAAGCGTGAAGCGCAGGACGACTTCAACCGGAAGATTCAGGGCACCCTCGGCAGCACCGTATGGAACGCCGGTGGCTGCATGAGCTGGTATCTGCATCCGGTCAGCGGCCGCAACTGCACGGTCTGGCCCGGCTTCACCTGGCGCTACCGCATGCTGACGCGCAACTTCGATCCGCATGCCTACCATTTCAGCCGCAAGCACGCCGCTCACCCGGCGCAGAGCAATGCCATCGCCCTCGATGTGCAGGAGGCCACCGCATGAAGTCCTTCGAAAACAAAGTAGCCGCCATCACCGGCGCCGGTTCCGGTATCGGCCGCGCCCTCGCCTACCACCTGGCTCGCCAGGGCTGTCATCTGGCGCTGTCGGACGTCAATGCCGAAGGCCTGAAGGAAACCGCCGAACAGGCGCGCAGACTCGGCGTCACCGTCAGCGAAACCCGCGTCGATGTCGCCGACCGCGCCACTGTCGAGACCTGGGCCGAACAGATCGTCAGCGAGTTCGGCCGGGTCAACGCCATCTTCAACAACGCCGGCGTGGCCCAGGGTGGCACCGTGGAAGGCAACGACTACGCCGACTACGAGTGGATCATGAACATCAACTTCTGGGGCGTGGTCAACGGCACCAAGGCCTTCCTGCCGCACCTCAAGGCTGCCGGCCAGGGGCATGTGGTCAATGTCTCCAGCGTTTTCGGTCTGTTCTCCCAACCCGGCATGAGCGCCTACAACGCCAGCAAGTTCGCCGTACGCGGTTTCACCGAATCACTGCGCCAGGAGCTGGACATGGCCGACTGCGGGGTTTCCGCCAGTTGCGTGCACCCCGGTGGCATCCGCACCAACATCGCCAAGACCGCGCGGATGAACGACAGCCTGGCCAAGGTCACCGGCCAGGCCGCCGAGCAGGCACGCCAGCAGTTCAACGACCAGTTGCTGCGCACCACACCGGAACAGGCGGCCAAGGTCATCGTGAACGGCGTCCTGGCCAACCGACGGCGCATCCTGATCGGAGCCGATGCCCATGCCCTGGACTGGATGCAGCGCGGCATGCCGGCGCTGTATCAGCGCCTGGTGACCGTTTCCATGCGTCTGGCGGCGCGCTTCGCCCCCAAGCCCAGGGAGGTCGACAAGGTGCGCGAGGCGACCGAGTAAATTCGCCTGCAGGCAAGACACAGGGCCGGCCAATGCCGGCCCTGTGCGTTTGTCGGGCAATGCCCACGGCCGTGACACCTGGGCTAAGGTAAGGAAACAGACGCACCACTCACCCACGCGGCGCCGCTACCGGCTCCCGGCTGGAACCTCGGTGTAGCGTCGACGCCGAGGGCGGTGCCCTGATTCAGGAGGTGACCTCATGAGCGCGCTTACCTGCACCCACCGTGATCACATCATCCGCGCCAGCGTCATGGAACATCCCGGCCTGCCAACGCCCTGGGCCGGTGGTTGCCGGATCACCGATCCAGACGGCAACACCAGCAGGCGCCAGACCCTGCCGGTGGACTACGCCTTCATGGACGATCTGAACAAGGCCCAGCATGCCTCCATCGCCCACGGCAGATGGCTGGTGGATCAAAAGTTGGATCACGGGCGCAACTGGCATTGAGATGACGGCACTACCCCAGGGCTTACGCATCCTTGCGTAGAGGATCGAGCAACGCCTTGAGGCCGTTGTGGTCGATCTCCTGCATCAGCGCCAACAACTGGCCCAGTTCGCCCTTGGGGAAGCCCTCGCGGGCGAACCAGTTGAGGTAATGCCCCGGCAGATCGGCGATCAGCCGATCCTTGTACTTGCCGTAAGGCATGCGGCGGGTCACCAGGAGTTTCAGCGCTTCGGGATTCATCGGTCGCTCGTATGGCCGGAGAGGAATCCGGCCATTGTGCCAGGCATCAGCGGCAAAGGGCTTCGCGAACGAAATCCAGACGATCCTGGCCGAAGAACATCTCCTGGCCCACGAAGCAGGTCGGTGCGCCAAACACGCCGCGCCGAACCGCTTCCTCGGTGGTCGTCTTGAGCGCTTCCTTCACCGCCGGCTCGCTGATCTGCGCCTGCAGTGCGGCCACATCGAAGCCGGCTGCCGTCAGCACATCGGCCACCCTGGCAGGTTCGCCCATGTTCACCCCATCCACCCAGAGCGCCTGGAACAGCACCCGCAAGGCTTCGCCAAGGCATTCGGGCTGGTGCAACTGTACGGCCACCAGCAGACGCATCAGGGTCAGGGTATTGATGGGGAAATGCGGATTGAAACGCATCGGCACGCCATAGCGCTCGGCAAAGCGCATCAGGTCATGAATCATGTAGCGGCCCTTGGCCGGAATCATCGCAGGCGAGGCGTTACCGGTTGCCTGGAACACGCCACCAAGCAGCATCGGCCGGTACACCAGCTCTGCCCCGGTCTCACGACACAGATCGGGTAACTGGGTGTGGGCCAGGTAGGACGCTGGGCTGCCCAGGTCGAAAAAGAACTCCACCGTCTTGCTCATCAGCTTCATCCGCTCGTTATTGTGATTTTCGGCCAAAGGTCACTTACCAGCGTTCCATCCAGGGCCGCAGATCCAGCTCGAAGGTCCAGGCATCACGCGGCTGACTGTGCACAAACCAGTAACTGTCGGCGATATGCTCGGGATCGAGGATGCCATCCTGATCCTTGAGCGCGTACTTGTCCGGCCAGTTGTCGCGAATGAACGCGGTGTCGATGGCGCCGTCCACCACCACATGGGCAACGTGCACGTTCAATGGCCCCAACTCCCGTGCCATGCTCTGCGCCAGCGCGCGGATGCCATGCTTGGCTCCGGCGAAAGCGGCGAACCCGGCGGCGCCACGCAAGCCCGCTGTGGCCCCTGTGAACAGGATAGTGCCACGACCGCGTGCAACCATGCGCCTGGCCACCGCCTGACTGGTGAGAAAACCGGCGAAGCAGGCCATTTCCCAGATCTTGAAATACTTGCGCGCCGTCTCCTCGAGGATGCTGCAGGGCACGTTGGCACCGATGTTGAACACCATGACCTCGATGGGGCCGATGTCCCTTTCGATGCCCTCGACCAGTTCGCTCACCTGTTCCTCGCGCCGCGCGTCGGAAGCAAAACCGTGTGCCTCGCCACCTTCACCGCGGATTTCATCCAGCAATGGCTGCAACTTGTCGAGACTGCGTCGGGTCACGCAGGCGACATAGCCTTCACGGGCAAAACGCCGGGCGATGGCGCCACCGGTGGCATCGCCAGCACCGATGATCAAAGCGACCTTCTTGTTCTCGTTCATGGTCTTCTCCATTAACTAACGATCGTTAGCTGAACGAACGTTATGCTACGATTCCAGGCAGGTCAAGCCATCTTCCATAACGGAGCCTTCATGCGCTATCCCGCCGAACACAAGGCCGAAACCCGCGAACGCCTGCTAGCCAATAGCGGTGCCATTGCCAAGCAGCAAGGATTTGCCGTGACCGGCGTCGATGCGCTGATGAAGACCCTTGGCCTGACCGGCGCGGCCTTCTACAGCCACTTCCCCAGCAAGGACGCCCTGTTCGCCGAATTGATCGAGCGTGAACTGCGCAACAGCCTGAACCGTCTTGGCGGCGAACCGGGTGACGCCGGGCGTGACAAACTGCAGCGCTGCCTGGCCGCCTATCTCAGCCTGGCACATGTCGAGCAACCCGACAGAGGCTGCGTGCTGCCGGCACTTGGGGCGGAAATCGCTCGTGCCGATGAAAACGTGCGGCAACGAACCGAGCAGCAGATCCTGCAACTGCAAACCACCTGGGCCGGGATCATCGGTGATGCGCAAGTGGCCTGGACGATTCTCGCGCAATGCCTGGGCAGTCTGTTGCTGGCGCGCATGATGGCCAGCCAGGAGTCTCGTCAGCAGGTACTGGACGCCAGCCTGGACATGCTCGAACACACATTGAAACCTGTCAGCCAGACGCAGATGCCGTTACCCTAGGCAGGTTCTTTCTGCCAGGATCGACCCATGTCGCACACCCCTTCTCCGCTGGTTGGTGAAACTCCGCTGCACGCCGTCGAGGTGCGCATCCTCGGTTGCCTGATCGAAAAACAGCTGACCACCCCGGAAACCTACCCGCTAACGCTCAATGCCGTGCAACTGGCCTGCAACCAGAAGACCAGCCGCGAGCCGCTGATGAATCTGGAAACCGGTGAAGTCGGGCGCTACCTGCGCAGCCTCGAAGGCCGCAAGCTGGTGCACCTGGTGATGGGCAGTCGCGCGGATCGCTGGGAGCAGCGCTGCGACAAGCAGCTCGAACTGGTCAAACCGCAGACCGTGCTGCTCGGCCTACTCATGCTGCGCGGCCCGCAAACGCTCAACGAGCTGCTTACCCGTAGTAATCGCATGCACGGCTTCGACGACGTGGACGAGATCCAGCATCAACTGGAGCGTCTGATCGCTCGTGGGCTGGTCGTGCTGCTGCCACGCCAGAGCGGTCAGCGGGAAGATCGCTACATGCACCTGCTGGGCGAGCCCGCCGATCTGGAAAGCCTCCTGGCAAGCCGTCCGACCAGCCGAAGCGAGGCTTCGGCACCTAACGAAGATCGCCTGGTCGAACTGGAGGCGCGCATCGCCGCACTCGAAGAGCGCCTGGCGCGCCTAGAGGCCGCGCAGTAACCGATATACCCCTGGAAAAGGAGCCCAAAGCGTTGAACCTCAAGACACGTTTCTGCCTGATTCTCACCACTGCCCTGCTCGCCGCCGGTTGCAGCAGCACCGCGGAAAAATCCGAACCGGCGGCCAAGCCTGTCGCTCCCGGCCAGGGCTGCACCTCCTCTGCGGTCGAATACCTGCAAGGCAAGGTGGCGACACCGGAACTGCTCGAACAGGCCCGTCAGGAGTCCGGTGCCAGCACCGCCCGCGTACTCACTCCAAGCAGCGTGGTGACCCTGGAATACAACGGCCAGCGCCTGAATCTCAACGTCGATGACCAACGCGTGATCACACGCGTCTCCTGCGGCTGACGCCAAGCCACTCCGAGCCTCGGTGCGGGATTGCCCGCACCACCCTCTGGCGCAATGATCATTAGCGCGCTAGCTTTCACCCAAACCGCGACCTGACGAGCTACCGACATGACCTCCAAAGTGGAGCCTTGCGCCGAGCTGCTGCTGGACAACCAGCTGTGCTTCGCCCTCTATTCCACCTCACTGCTGATGACCAAGACCTACAAGCCGCTGCTGCAGGCGCTGGGTCTCACCTATCCGCAGTATCTGGCGATGCTGGTGTTGTGGGAGAACGAAGGCATAACCGTCAGCGAAATCAGTGCGCGCATGCTCACCGACCCTGGCTCGCTCACCCCACTGCTCAAACGCCTGGAAAGCGAGGGCCTGCTGCAACGCCAGCGCAGCAGCCAGGACGAACGCGTGGTGCAATTGCACCTGACCGACAAGGGACGCGCCCTGCACGAGCAGGCCAAGGCACTGCCTGCCTGCATCCTCAAGGCCAGCGGCCTGAATCTGGAAAAACTCGGCGAACTGCGAGACGACCTCATCGAACTGCGCCGCCACCTGCAAGACGCCCTCTGACACCTGGCGATGCCGGTCATCGCCAGCTTTTCCCTCGCTGAGATCCAGAACGCATCTGGACGAACGCCCCCTCGCCCTGGTCGCTTGCGTGGTGTGCGCGGCGCATCCTGCATGGACGGTTTCCCTCATTTTCTTCGCTAGACCTAGGCGACAGCCCTCACGGCTCCTGCTTATTCCATAAAACAAGGTACTTATAGCCAAATACTCCATTCAATTATCTTGCGCGCAAAGTATTTGCGCAATAAAGTTCACCCCATGGAAACGGTTAGCGCACAAAACATTAGCGAGCCAATCCATCACTTACCCACACAATGAGGATTACCGCCATGACGATTGAAAACGTTCTCTACCGTGCAACCGCTGAAGCCTTTGGTGGTCGTGAAGGCCGCGCCGTCTCCTCCGATGGCGTCCTGGACATCGCCCTGACCACGCCAAAGGAACTCGGCGGCGCCGGTGGCAATGGCACCAACCCGGAGCAACTGTTCGCAGCTGGCTACTCCGCCTGCTTCCTCGGTGCCCTGAAGTTCGTCGCCGCTCGCGACAAGCTGAGCATCCCGGCCGACACCTTCATCGAAGGCACCGTGGGCATCGGCGCCATCCCGACCGGCTTCGGCATCGAAGTGGAACTGCGCATCAGCCTGCCTGGCCTGGCCCCTGAAGCAGCACAAACCCTGGTGGATCGCGCGCACATCGTCTGCCCGTACTCCAACGCCACTCGCGGCAACATCGACGTCACTTTGACCATCGTCTGACGGATACGGGCGAACGCTCACGGCAAGACCGTGGGCGGGCCCAGAGGAGATCACCATGAAAGCTCGCACCCTGTTCACCACCGCTCTGGCAGTCGTTTCGCTCAGTGCCTCCCTCGGGGCCTTTGCCCAAAGCACCGCCACCCCCTACCGCTACGGCACCCCGCTGGATATCGCCAAGGTGATTTCCATCGACGTACCGGCCAGCCCGCAGTGCGAGGTGGTGACCGCGAAGATGACCTACCGCAACAGCGCCGACCAGCTGGAAGTACTCACCTACGAGCAGCTGTCCAGCGTTTGCACCAACCAGAACTGATACCGGCAGCCCCCAACGACAAGGAGTTTGATCATGAAATTCTCGCGCACTCTGACTGCCGGGTTACTGGCCCTGGCCATCAACAGCAGCTTCGCCGCCGGCAGCCCTGGCATCGAGCGCACTACCCAGGGTTTCCTCGACGCCCTGGCCGCAGGCGGCGGCCAACCGCTGGAAACCCTTTCGCCGAAAGACGCCCGTGCCGTGCTGGTGGGGGCTCAGGCCAGCGTCAAGGTGGATCTGTCCGGCATCACGGTGGACACCAAGGTGATCCAGGTCGAAGGTCAGTCGATCACCCTCAAGGTGGTTCGCCCTGAGGGGGCACGCGGTGTTCTGCCGGGATTCATGTTCTTTCACGGCGGCGGCTGGGTGCTGGGCGACTATCCGACTCACGAACGCCTGATCCGTGATCTGGTGGTGGGCTCTGGCGCTGCAGCGATCTACGTCGATTACACGCCGTCACCTGAGGCCAAGTATCCGACCGCGATCAACCAGGCATACGCTGCAACCAAATGGGTCGCCGACAACGGCAGCCAGATCGGTGTCGACGGTTCGCGCCTGGCAGTAGCCGGCAACAGCGTTGGCGGTAACATGGCAGCCGTGGTGGCCATCAAGGCCAAGGAAGCCGGTGCGCCAAAACTGCGCGCCCAGGTGCTGCTGTGGCCGGTGACCAATGCCAACTTCAACAATGCGTCCTATAACCAGTTCGCTGAAGGCCATTTCCTGACTCGCGGCATGATGGAATGGTTCTGGGACAACTACACCACCGACCCGAAACAGCGTAACGAGATCCATGCATCGCCACTGCGCGCCAGCCTGGAACAGTTGAAAGGCCTGCCACCAGCACTGGTACAAACTGCCGAGATGGACGTGCTACGCGATGAAGGCGAAGCCTACGCCCGTCGCCTGAACGCGGCAGGCGTGCCGGTGACCGCCGTACGCTACAACGGCATGATCCACGACTACGGCCTGCTCAACGTGGTGGCCGAAGTCCCGGCGGTACGTACCGCCCTGGATCAGGCAGCGCAGACGCTGAAAAACAGCCTCAAGTAAGCGGCTGAAAAAACGAAACCCCGCCACCGTTACCGGTCGCGGGGTTTCTCGTCATGGTAGGGTGCGCCGCGCGCACCGCCGATCTACGCCAGATTGCGCACCTGCTCCCAGGTCAGATCCAGGCACTTGCGCGCCTTCTCTACCAGCTCATCCACTTCCGCCTGGGTGATCACCAAAGGCGGCGCGATGATCATGGTGTCGCCTACGGCGCGCATGATCAGCCCATTGTTGAAGCAGTGACCACGACACACCATGCCTACGCCCACATCACCGGGGAAGCGCTTGCGCGTCGCCTTGTCCTGCACCAGCTCGATCGCGCCGAGCATGCCCAGGCCACGCACTTCGCCCACCAGCGGGTGATCCGCCAGCTCACGCAGGCGACGTTGCAAATACGGTGCCGTTTCCGCCTTCACCCGTTCGACGATGCCTTCTTCCTTGAGAATGCGCAGGTTCTCCAGACCCACTGCCGCCGCTACCGGGTGACCGGAATAGGTGAAGCCGTGGTTGAAGTCGCCGTGCGCCTCGATCACCTCGAACACCTTGTCGCTGACGATCAGCCCGCCCATTGGCACGTAGCCGCTGGTGAGCCCCTTGGCGATGGTCATCAGATCAGGCTCTAGGCCGTAGTACTGGCTGCCGAACCATTCGCCGGTACGGCCGAAACCGCAGATCACCTCGTCGGCGACGAACAGAATGTCGTACTTGCCGAGAATTTCCCTGATGCGCGGCCAGTAGCTGTCCGGCGGAATGATCACGCCACCCGCGCCCTGGATCGGCTCGGCGATGAAGGCCGCAACGTTCTCCACACCCAGTTCGAGAATCTTCTGCTCCAGCTGGTCGGCGGCCCAGATGCCGAAGGCTTCCGGGGTCATGTCGCCGCCCTCGCCGAACCAGTACGGCTGCGGGATATGGGCAATGCCCGGGATCGGCAGATCACCCTGCTCGTGCATGAACTTCATGCCACCGAGGCTGGCGCCGGCCACGGTGGAACCGTGGTAGCCGTTCTCGCGACCGATGATGATCTTCTTGTTCGGCTGGCCCTTGCACGCCCAGTAGTGGCGTACCAGGCGCAGCATGGTGTCGTTGCCTTCCGAACCCGAACCGGTGAAGAACACGTGATTCATGCCGGCCGGCGCCAGTTCGGAGATGGCATGCGCCAGCTCCAGCACGGGCGGGTGAGCGGTCTGGAAGAAGGTGTTGTAGAACGGCAGCTGACGCATCTGCGCACTGGCGGCCTCGACCAGCTCCTCGCGGCCATAGCCCACGGCCACGCACCACAGCCCGGCCATGCCGTCGAGAATCTTGTGGCCCTCGCTGTCCCACAGATGCACGCCCCTGGCCTCGGTGATGATGCGCGGGCCCTTCTCGGCCAACTGCCTGTAATCACTGAACGGGGCCAGGTGGTGGGCCTGACTCAGGGCCTGCCAGTGTGCGGTTTTCGAATCGTTCATGTCGCCTCCTCCGATCCGGGACATCACAGGTACCAGCGGTATTCCCGCGGGCTGATGTCGTGCATGAAGGCCAGGTGATCCTGGCGTTTGTTCTCGCAATAGACCATCACGAACTCGCTGCCGAGGCCGGCCGCGACACGCTCGCTGGCCTGCATGCGGCGCACGGCCTCGAGCATGTCCTTGGGAAAGTCGATACCGCTTTCGCGGTCGTCGTTGAGCGGTGCGATGGGCTCGTCCCTGGCGTCGAGGCCCTGCTCGATACTGGTCAGCAGGGCCGCCAGCACCAGGTAGGGGTTGGCATCGGCGCCAGGCAGGCGAAACTCCAGGCGCAGGTTGCGCGCATCCGACTCGGGGATACGCACGCAGGCGTCACGATCCTCGAAGCCCCAGCTGGCCTTGCTGGCCGAGTTCACCTGAGCCCCGAAGCGGCGATAGCTGTTGTGGTTCGGTGCGTAGACCGGCATCAGCTCCGGCAGCAAGGCCAGACAACCGGCAACGGCATGACGCAGGGGACGCTGCGCGTCGCGGGCCAGCAGGTTGTCACCGGCTTCGTCGTACAGGCTGACGTGCACATGCATGCCGCTGCCCGGGTACTGCAAATAGGGTTTGGCCATGAAGCTGGCGCGGTGACCATGCTTCAACGCCACGCCACGGGTCAGCCGGCAGAACAGAGCGGGACCAGTCGGCAGCCTGCATCGGATCGGCGTTATGGCTGAAGTTGATCTCGAACTGCCCCGATGACCGATTTCGGCGGTGATCACCGTGGTGTCGATGCCTTGCAGGCGTGCGGTCTCGGTAATGTCATCGAGTACATCGGCAAAGCGCGACAGCCGTTCGATGTGCATGTTCGGTTGGTCGTCGGCATCGCCACTGAGGTCATCGCGCGGGTACTGCGGCAGGCCGTCTCTGAGCGCCTTGTCGAACAGATAGAACTCCAGCTCGAAGGCCACCACCGGACGAATGCCGCGCGCGGCCAGGCGCTCTACCACCCTGGCCAGCACTTCCCGCGGCTCGAACTCGATGGGCGCCTCGGTGCCATCGGAGCTGATCAGCATCTGCCCCAACGGCTGACGCTCCCAGTTCACCGGCTTGAGCGTGCCGGGAATCAGCCGCCGTGGCGCATCCGGATCGCCATCGTGGAAGCAGTAATCGCCGATCTCGTAGAGCCCGCCCTGAGCGCCGAGCAGCACGCAGTTCTGGGGTAGCTTGAGGGCACTGCCGGCAGCGACCTTTTCCAGCATTTCGATGGGATAGCGCTTGCCATAGAAATGCCCGGGGATGTCCAGGCAGATCAGGTCGACGAAGCGCACCTCGGGGTGGGCCTGGCGAAATTGACGGACTTCGTCGAGCAGCTCGACTCGGGTGGCGTTCATTGTGATTATTTCCGGTTCACGGGAAGGTTCAGGTGTAGATCCACAACACCCGCGCGGGGGTGTCGCCCTGGTTGGCATAACGCAGGTGCGCATAGCTCGGCACCTGGAAAACATCGCCGGGATAGAGGGTGGCGCTCTCTTCGTCCTCGCCCAGCCACAGCGTCAGCTGACCTTCGAGCACATAGCCAGCCTGTTCGGAACGGTCGCTCATCTGCCGCTCGCCGCTACTGGCCCCGGGTTCGAGCAGGCTTTCCACCACCATGAAAGCGCCCTGAAGCGTTGGCGAGGCCATGATGTCGGTGATGCCACCCGCCAGGTACAGGGTGCGACGCTCGTCCGGGCGGGTGACCCAGTCCAGCGCCTTGGGCTTGGGCAGGCTGTAGAAATAGGTGGTGGGCACGTCGAGCGCCTCACTGATGGCGGTCAGATCCGCCACGGTCGGACGCGACAGGCCACGCTCGACCTGCGAGAGAAAGCCCACGGAGCGACCTATGCGCTCGGCCAGATCGTTGAGGGTGACCTTCTTGTGCTTGCGCAGGTCGTGGATGAGGACGGCCAGGGCGGCCATTTCCAGATTCTTTTCCATATCAGAAATAGTCTCTCAGTCGATACCAGGCCTTGCCGATCGCTTCCAGCGGCGCGGCCAGGCGCTCACCGAATGGGAATTCGGGGTTGCGCAATTGCTGGTACAGCGCCAGTTCATCCGGGTGGCCGAGAATGGCGTCGCTCACCGCCCGCGCCGCAGCCAGAGTCGGCAGCACGCCGTGACCGGAAAAACCCTGCAGCCAGTAGCGACCGGCCTCGCCACCGATATCGGGGGTACGCGCACGGGTCACGTCGATGTGCCCGCCCCACGCGAAGTCGATGGCCACGCCTGACAGTTGCGGGAAGACACGCTCGAGGAACGGTCGGGTCGCCGCCGCCATGTCCTGCGGCAAGCCGCCCAGATAGGTGCAGCCGCCCCCGAACAGCAGGCGGTGATCCGGCGTGCGGCGAAAATAGTCGAGGACGAACTGGTTGTCGGTCACGCAGGCGTTGCGCGGCAGCAGTGCTTCGGCGCGCTCTGCCCCCAGCGGCGCGGTAGCGATCTGGTAGGTGCCGACTGGCAGGATGCGCCGTGCAAGACGTGGCTCCAGACGGTCGATGTAGGTGTTGCAGGCCAGCACCAGATTGTCGGCCTGTACGAAGCCCTGTTCGGTGTTCACCCGATAGCCGCCAGCGTGTGCCTGCTGGCTCAGCGCACGACTCTGCTCGAAAATCTGCCCACCGGCACGCACGAAGGCCTCGGCCAGACCGAACGCCAGCTTGAGGGGATCGAGATGCCCCGCTTCGGGATCGAAGAGACCAGCTCGATAGCGCTCGCTGGCGACCCACTCCGGCATCTGCTCGCGGGAGATGAACTGCAACGTGCGGTGCCCCCACTTGCGGGCGGCCTCCTCCTGCCATTCGTGCAGCAGCGCCACGCGCCGTGGCAGCACCGCCGTCCACAGATGGCCACGGCGATAATCGCAATCGAAACCGTGACGCCCAGGCAGTTCGCGCAGCTCCCGCGCCGCCCAGGCCATGCCGTCCCACAGGCGGCGGGCACGCTCGCGGCCAAGCGCCCGTTCCAGCGGCGGCATGTCGCAGCGACCAGCCCGGAATCGCCTGCCCACCATTGCGCCCGGAGGCCGCCCAGGCCACGCGGCTGGCTTCCAGCACGACGACCCGGCGCCCGGCTTCGGCGAGGCGCAAGGCGGTATGCAGACCACTGAAGCCGGCGCCGATCACCAGTACGTCACACTGCAACGCACCTTGCAGGGTCGGATAGTGCTTCAGTCGATCGGCACAACCATGGGCGTAGTAGCTGCCGACGTGCTCACTGGCATGGCGAAACATGGACGACTCATGAAATTTAAAATAATTAATTTCATGAAAATCTATAGAGATAAATTCACAAAGGCAAGCACCAGCGCCTCACGCGACTTGCTGCTGCAACTCCACCGCGCATTCGAGATGGGTGAACAGACGCTCTTCTATCGCCTGCGCCAGAACCAGGCGCAGCTCTTCACTGCCCAGGAAGGCATCACGTGCAGCTGGCGAACGCCATTGTCCTTCTACCTGCCAGGTCAGCGGATCGCCGTGCAGCGGAAATACCCGCAATCGCAGACAGCCCGGACTCTCACGGCCAATGTCGTCCAGCCGGGCCAGGCACTGCCCCAACCGAAGCGAACGATCATGGCGAGCACGAAGGGTCATACGGTGAATGATGGTCATGGCAACCTCCTGGAGTTTGCTCAATACATATCGGCAGCGTTGCGCTGCATACGTGGAGCGCTGCATTCGGCTCGGCGAAAACAGCTGCACGGCCGCTGCTTCTGGAGTCGAGCCAGGCCGTTGCGAGCAGCAGCACGGTCAGCGACGCGATCAGCCATCTGCCGGACATCGTCTCCCTCCTCCTCTGGCCTGGCGCCACCGCCAGGCAGATGGTCGTGCGTGCGAAGGCACTCGCATCGCCATGCAGACACGGCGCAATGGTTACGGAGATTAGGGAAACGTTCACCGGGGCGTTAGTCGATTACTGGGGAATTCTTGCCTAAAGCTGCACACTCTTGAGCTGAGCCATCCAAGGAAAAACAGCCGCCCATATTCTTGAAATACTCTGTATCACTGGCCATTTGCCCATTACTGGCAAATATTTGCCTAATCCTGCCGCCCCTCATGACTTGCCTGAAAAACCTGGATAGGCTTCGTCCACCTTTCGGAGGCTCGCCATGCAGTCACCCTCACATACCGCTACCCCACTCGATACCCCACTTGCCGATCTCAGCCACGAAATGGCACGCCTGGTCGAGCGCTTCGTGCCCGAGGACGGCCTGCACCTCACGGCCATCCCCGGCCTCAAACTGGCGCGCGCCACATCGCCAAGCCTGCCGATGCAGACGGTCTACGACCCGTGCCTGTGCATCATCGCCCAGGGACGCAAGGAGATACGCCTGGGCGATGAACTCTATGTCTACGATCCGCTCAATTACCTGGTGGCGTCGGTGGTGCTGCCAGTCACCGGCCGAGTGATCGAAGCCAGCCCGGAGGCACCCTATCTGAGCCTGGCGCTGGAGATCGATCCAGCGCTGATCAGCAGTCTGCTTACCGAGATGCCGCCCATCCAGGCCCCGGATGCGGCGTCACAGCGCGCCCTGTTTCTCGACCGCCTCGACCCGCGCCTGCTCGATGCAGTGATCCGCCTGCTGCGCCTGCTGGAAACGCCGCGCGACATCACCATGCTGGCGCCCCTGGCCCTGC
The DNA here is from genome assembly GCA_045291465.1 of Ectopseudomonas oleovorans. Lineage (GTDB taxonomy): Bacteria > Pseudomonadota > Gammaproteobacteria > Pseudomonadales > Pseudomonadaceae > Aquipseudomonas > Aquipseudomonas oleovorans_B. Next base: position 3,536,629 of record CP152345.1, read on the forward strand.
GCGAGATCTTTTATCGCATGCTGCTCAGCCCGCAGGGACATCGCCTGCATGAAGTGGTGATCGCCGACAGCCAGAGCCAGCGCATCTCGCGGGCCATCGAATGGCTGCGCAAGAACTTCGACCAGCCGCTGCGCATCGACGAACTGGCCCGCGAGGTCAACCTGAGTCCATCGACACTGCATCACCGCTTCAAGGCCGTCACCGCGTTCAGCCCATTGCAATACCAGAAGCAGCTGCGCCTGCAGGAAGCACGTCGCCTGATGCTGTGCGACAACCTCGAAGCGGCGGCGGCCAGTTACCGCGTGGGCTACGAAAGCCCCTCGCAATTCAGCCGCGAGTACAGCCGGTTGTTCGGCGCACCACCGCAGCGCGACATTGCGCGCCTGCGCCAGGCGGCGCAAAACCAGGTCGCGTCCTGAGGTTCGTTCGCGCAAGGGCTGCGGGCTGCGCTGATCGCGGCTGAAGCCGCGCCTAAGGTTTCAATCGCAGTCGGATCTACAGCCCCATCTGTTTGGCGATGATCTCATTCATGATCTCGCGCGTGCCGCCGCCGATGGAGAGGATGCGGTTATCGCGGTACAGGCGCTCGACGAGGGACTCGCGCATGTACCCCATCCCCCGAGAATCTGCACCGCATCGTAGGTGAGGCGGTCGGCGATATCGGTAGCGAAGTTCTTGGCCATGGATATTTCCCTGATCACGCTCCTGCCGGCTGCCATCTGCGCCGCCTGGCGATAGGTGAACTCGCGGGAGACTTCCAGCTGCGTGGCCATCTCCGCCAGGCGGTGCTTGAGCACCTGGAACTTGCCCACCGGCTTGCCGAACGCCTGGCGCTCGCGCGCCCACTGCATGGCCTCCTCCAGCGCCAGTTGTGCCGTCATGTTGGCCATGATCGCCAGGCTCAGGCGCTCGCTCTGGAAGTTGGCCATGATGCAGGCGAAGCCGGCGTTCTCCACGCCGATCAGGTTCTCCACCGGCACCAGGCAGTCATCGAAGAACAGCTCGGCGGTATCGGACGCCCACCAGCCCATCTTCTTCAGCTTGCGACCCACGGTGAAACCCGCAGTGCCCTTTTCCACCAGCAACAGGCTGACCCCGCCAAAACCCTCGCCCCCGGTGCGCACCGCCACCGTGTAGTAATCGGCACGCACGCCACTGGTGATGAAGGTCTTGCTGCCATTGATGCGGTAGTGATCGCCGTCGCGCACGGCGCGGGTCTTGAGATTGGCCACGTCGGAGCCGCCCGAGGGCTCGGTCACTGCCAGCGCCATGATCTTCTCGCCGCTCAGCACCTGCGGCACCGCGCGTTCGCGCACGGCCGGTCTGGCCCACTTGAGTACCGGCGGCAGACCGATGTCCAGCGAGCCGAGACCGGCCACCAGGCCACCGGAGCCACAGCGCATCAGCTCCTCGCTGGCGGCCACCTTGGCGAACACGTCGCCTTCATGACTGCCGCCGTACTGCTCCGGATAACCGATACCGAGAATGCCCGCCGCGCCGGCCTTGAGGTACAGCTCGCGAGGAAATTCCTCGGCCTCCTCCCATTCATCGATATGCGGCAGGATCTCGCGCTCGACGAAACGCCGAACGGAGTCACGAACCAGTTGGTGGGAATCATCGAAATACGACTGAGGGGCGGCCATGCGGGTACTCCCGTTATTGTTTGAGCCACCCTAACCTAGCGCTTGCTTGGTTTTCAAGCAGGTGTTTCATTTCTGCTCGCGCAGCGCCCTTCTTACCCGCGCCTGCATCTCATATGCCGGCCCCTCCACCGACTGGAAATCACGGGTATAACGCCGAGCGAAGCCAGCGCTACCCCAGTCCCGGTACTGCTGCACATGCCAGAGTTCGTGCGCCCAGAGCGCGGCGTCCTGCGCGGCAGCGTCGCCATTGCGAAACACCACGACATCGATCAGCGTCACGGCCTGCACGTCCGGGTTCTGCAACATCAGGGTGGCGGCATCCATTTCGTCGGTGATGCCCACGCGAAAGCGCACCTCGTCCAGCAGCGCATCGTCGTAGAACGGCGTGAGCTGCGCACGAATCATCAGCGGAATCGGTTCGGTGCCGGCTCTCAACGCCGCTTCGCGCGATTGCAGCAGCCACGCCTCGAGCCTCGCCGCAGCCAGATCGAGGCCATCCTCACGAACACGCACCGGATCCGGTACGCACAGGCAGGAGCCGCCCAGGCAGACCTGTATCTGCCCGGCCGGGCATTGGGCCTGTGCGGTCAGGGGCACTGCAAGCAGGAGCAGCAGAGCAATACGGCGCAGAGTGTCGTTAATCACAGGCACTCCGAAGAGAAGAGGCTGATGGTTCAGAGACTGATCGGGCGCCGACCGGCCAGTGCGTGTGCCAGGGTGCCGCCATCGACCAACTCCAACTCGCCACCAAGTGGCATGCCATGGGCGATACGCGAGGCGACCAGGCCCTTGCCGGCAAGGATCTGCGCGATATAGTGCGCCGTGGCCTCACCTTCTACCGTCGGATTGGTCGCCAGGATCACTTCGCTGAACGCGCCGGCATCGATGCGCTCCAGCAACTCGGGAATGCCGATGGCCTCCGGCCCCAGGCCGTCGAGCGGTGACAGATGCCCCTTGAGCACGAAGTAACGACCGCGATAGCCGGTCTGCTCCACGGCATGCACATCCATCGGCCCCTCGACCACGCACAGCAGGCTGTCATCACGACGCTCGTCCAGGCACAGCTGGCAGATATCGTCCTCGCTCAGGCTGCGGCAGCGTTTGCAGTGCCCCACGCCTTCCATCGCCGCATTGAGCGCCTGGGCCAGACGCTGACCACCGCTGCGATCACGCTCGAGCAACTGCAGCGCCATACGCTGCGCGGTCTTCTGCCCGACACCGGGCAGGATGCGCAGGGAGTCGATCAACTGGCGAATCAGAGGACTGAAGCTCATGGATTTCCTACAGGTTCATGACCCGGATGCAATCCGGAAAAACAGGTCAGAGAGCACTCCCGGATTGCATCCGGGCTGCGGAACCGACCTCGGAAAAATCCCGCCAGCGGGTACTCGTTCCGCCGTCACCACTGGGGCGATCGGACGGCATGCAGTACAAGGCGCGAAAGGCCGCGAGCACCGGAGTTTACATCTGTAAATGAGGATGCTCGGGGCCTTTCACAACGCAGTAATGCGGGCCGGCTGGGCGTCACCTACTCAGAAAGGCATTTTGAAGCCGGGGGGAGCTGCATCCCTGCGGTCATGCCGGACATCTTCTCCTGACCGTTCTGCTCGACCTTGCGCACCGCGTCGTTGACCGCCGCGGCGATCAGGTCTTCCAGCACTTCCTTGTCTTCCTGCATCAGGCTGTCATCCAGGGTGATGCGCTTGACATCGTGACGACCGGTCATCACCACGCTGACCAGGCCGGCGCCGGACTGGCCGGTAACTTCGGCGTTGGCCAGTTCTTCCTGCATCTTCTGCATTTTTTCCTGCATCTGCTGAGCCTGCTTCATCAGGCCTGCCATGCCACCTTTCATCATGTCGGTATCCTCGGTGTTCGGGGTTAACAAGTCGTTGAAAACTGCCTGCGTCGTCTGGCCGTCGCAAGAACGGCCCGTCAGCCGGCCGTATCGATCGGTTCGATGCTGTCGTCGCGTACCCTGGCGGCGAACTGCTGAATCATCTGTTGCACCAGCGGGTCGGCATGGATCGAAGCTTCGGCATTGCGCTGACGTTCAGCGCGACGGCGGGCGGCCGCTTGTGCCGGGGTTTCCTGCTCCGGCTTGCACAACTCGATGCGCAATTTGATGCTGCGCCCCTGCTGCTGGTTCAGCGCATCATTGAGACGGCGCTGCTGAGTCGGGTTGAACAGCGCACTGTGCGCAGGATCCAGATGCAGCAGCCAGTCATCACCATTGGCTTCGATCAGCGTGCAGTTGGCGGCGATGCTGCCGGTCATCCCACCCAGGCCAAGCTGAGGGAACAGCGACAGCCATTCCGCTGCCAGACCGGTGGCCGGCCTGGCCGCCGGCAAGGGGTCGGCAGCCACCGGCGCTGCGGCCTCGCTCTGGCCAAAATCATAGTCGAGCGTTTCGGCGTCCATCTCGACATAGTCGTAGTCGCCGGGCGGCGGCTCGTCGTCATTGCCGTCCGTATCCGCGACGGCCTGCACGGCCTCGCTCGGAGCGGGCACGGCAGGTGCCACGGGGGCGGCCACGACAGGCACCTCGGCCTGGGGCTCGGGCTCGGCATGGGGTACCGACGGCGCCGGGTTGCTGGTTGCCCAGGGCACGTCGACCACGGCTTCGACCGCAGCAGGCTGTGGCAGGGGGCAGGCTCGGGTTCCGGCTCGGGCGGCACGCTGGCCACAGTCGCCTCGACAGGCTGAGCCGGCTCGCTCGGCACAGGCGCGACGCTCGGTGCCGGCGTGACGGGGCTGGGTGCAACCTCTGCCGCAACGACGGGCGCAGACACGACAGGCGCAGCAACTGCGGGGGCGACAACGGCAGCAGGAACAACGGGAGCCGGCATAGCGGTGCCGGCCACTGGATTTCGTCGGGGATCAGCAGTGGCCTGGCTGATCCCCAAGGGCTTTAGCGTCACCTTCGGCGCGTCATCGGCACCCGCCGGGCGGAAGGCCAACATGCGCAGCAACACCATCTCGAAGCCGCCTCGCGGCTCGGGTGCCAGGGGGAGATCGCGGCGGCCGATCAACCCCATCTGGTAGTAGAACTGCACGTCTTCGGCCGGCAGCGCCTGGGCCAGTTGCAACACGCGCTCGCGGTCGCCCTGACCGTTGTCGACCGCATCGGGCAGCGCCTGGGCGATGGCCACGCGGTGCAGGACATTGAGCATTTCCGACAGCACGCCGTTCCAGTCCGGGCCCTGCTCGGCGAGATGGCGCACCGCCTCGATCAGCGCGCGCGCATCGCCTTCGATCAGCGCGTGCAGCACACCATAGACCTGGCCATGGTCGAGCGTGCCGAGCATGGCACGCACATCAGCCGCCAGTACCTTGCCTTCACCGAAGGCAATGGCCTGATCGGTCAGGCTCATGGCGTCGCGCATCGAGCCATCGGCAGCACGACCGAGCAGCCATAGGGCGTCGTGCTCGAATGGCACATTCTCCGCGGTCAGTACGTGGGTCAGGTGTTCGACCACCCGCTCCGGCGGCATGTTCTTGAGGGAGAACTGCAGGCAGCGCGACAGCACGGTGACCGGCAGTTTCTGCGGGTCGGTGGTCGCGAGCAGGAATTTGACGTGGGGCGGAGGCTCCTCCAGGGTCTTCAGCAGGGCGTTGAAGGAACTGGTGGAGAGCATGTGCACTTCGTCGATCAGATAGACCTTGAAGCGCCCGCGGCTCGGCGAATACTGCACGTTGTCGAGCAGTTCGCGCGTGTCTTCGACCTTGGTGCGGCTGGCGGCGTCCACTTCGATGAGGTCGACGAAACGCCCCTCATCGATTTCCCGGCAGACCGAGCAGGTGCCACAGGGCGTGGAACTGATGCCGGTTTCGCAGTTCAGGCACTTGGCGATGATCCGTGCGATGGTGGTCTTGCCCACACCGCGAGTACCCGTGAACAGATAGGCATGGTGCAGACGCTGACTGTCCAGGGCATTGATCAGGGCTTTGAGCACATGGGTCTGGCCGACCATTTCGCGGAACGAGCGCGGACGCCATTTACGTGCAAGAACCTGATAACTCATGGAAAACCGTCATGTGAGAAAGCAAAAGTGGGCTAATCCTAGCGGAGCAACAGGTAAATTGCATCCGCCACGGGCCAGCCTGCCGAGGCGTATTCTCGGCATGAGAAATAGCGCTGGTCATTTCTTGAACAAAGCCTTATGATGCGCCCCGTTCGTACCACGCTGTAAGTCATTCGGGCCGTCGCGCCCTCTCGCTGGTTTCCCGGTTCAACGTCCAGTGCATCTCCGCACTGCCGCCCTCCCCGATCCCACCTGCTGACTGATCAGGCCGACTCGCCGTTTATCGGCGCTGTTCCTCTGCCTGCCTCCGACGTACCGACGACGACGAAGAACCGTAACAATGGAACTTTATCGTGCCAATCAAGCTCCGATCGGTTGACATCCTATGGCCGCTTTTCGGCCAACCTCATGGAGCTACACCACGCGCAACGAAGCGCACATGCTTTTAAGGAAACACCCAGAAAAATGAATACTCAACATCAGATTCAGAAAGCCATCAGCACACTGACTCATGCCTTCGCCCCGTTCGATTGCCGTATCCAGGCAACACGCAAGGGCAGCTTCAGTTTCACCCTGGTCGACAAGACCGGTATCGCCCAGTACAGCCAGCGCCTGTACCCCGGCCAATACAGCGACGACTCGCTGCAACAGGTCATCGAGCGGACCCGCCAATCACTGACAGCTTGAACCAAGACACGATCCCGAGGTCGAAGGAAGCCAACCTCAGGATGGAGTCAGACATGGAACTCACCAACCAGCAACTCGTCGATCACCTGTTCAATCCGCTGCGCGCCAGCTTCAGCTCGCCACGGCCGGACGGCAGCATCGTCCTCGCCCTGCTCGACGATAGCGACAGCACCGTCTACAGCCGCGTCCTGGCCAAGCCGCAAATCGACGACCAGAACGCCTTTGCCCAGAGCCTGGAAGAAATCCGTCTGGAACTGGCCGTCCGCGCCGGCAACATCCCGGCCGACCTGCGCAAGACCCTCAAGGAGCAGGACAGCGTGCTGAGTTACCGCACGGCCTGAGTTCCCCCTGCAATGAAAAGCCCGCATGACGCGGGCTTTTTCATGTCTGTAGTGGGTCGCCGAAGCTGTTTCGAGCACGTGATGCCGGCGTTCCGCCGATACTACTGCCCTGCTGGCAGATGCGCCTGCCGCGGCTCACGTCCGGCAGGCGCAGTGCATTCAGGCACGGGCAGAGCGCACCAGGAAAAATGGGTACAACGAAGCAGCGCTCGCCAGGGACTGACGGGGCGAACGAAGAATATCGGGGAAGAGAAACTGGAGGTGAACCTACCAGCCACACCCCGGCACACGATGTTCCCGCTATGGCTGCTCCCTTCCGGGCCTGACCAGGTTGACGGGTAATCGTTGCGAGGGGACCGGCAGGGCCACCATAACGCTGCCCGCCATTGCGACGGGCCGCGCCATTGTAACGACTAAACGCAAAGTTACAACTGCTTCAATCACTTAGGCTCTGTACGAACAGTCGTCGAGCGAAGGTCAGGCACTTTTCCTACAAAGCCTAGACACGGAAACGGCCCACCAGCTGGGCCAGGCCATGGGACAGCTCGGACAGGTGCTGGCTGGCCCGTGTGCTCTGCTCGGAGGTCTGCGCCGCTTCGTTGGAAAGGTCGCGGATATCGCTGATGTTGCGTGCGATCTCCTCGGTGACACTGCTCTGTTCCTCGCAGGCGGTGGCGATCTGAGCGGCCATGTCGTTGATTCGCTGTACCGAATCGCCGGTCACGCTCAGTGCCTGATCCACACCCGCTGCCTGCTCCACGCTCTGCCGCGCCCGGGCGCTGCCCGAGTGCGTGGCCTTGACCGCGTTCTGCACGCCCGCCTGCAGACGCTCGATCATCTGCTGGATGTCCTTGGTCGATTCCTGGGTACGCGCTGCCAGCGCCCTCACCTCGTCGGCCACCACGGCGAATCCGCGGCCCTGCTCGCCTGCCCGCGCCGCCTCGATGGCGGCGTTGAGCGCCAGCAGGTTGGTCTGCTCGGCAATGCCCTTGATTACCGCCAGTACGGCGCCGATGTTGGCAGTCTCCTGCTCCAGGGTCTGGATGGTGTCGGAGGCGCTCTCCACCTCCTGGGCCAGCTGTCGAATCGAGTGGATGGTCGCGCCGACCACCTGGGCGCCCTCGCGCGACTGTACTTCGGCGTGGCGCGCGGCATCGGCGGCACTCTGCGCATTGCGCGCCACTTCGTGCACGGCCACGCTCATTTCGGTGGCCGCCGTGCTGACCTGATCCACCGCCGCGTGTTCGCTGCTGATCAACCGGTCGTTGGCTGCGGCCATCCCGGCCAGACTCCTGGCCGAGTCGGCCACCTCGCTGGTCACGCGCCCGACTTCCCTGATCAGCGGCTGCAACTTGTCGAGGAAGCGGTTGAAGGCATGGCTGAGCTTGCCCAGTTCGTCCTTCGACAGCACGTCCAGACGCACCCGCAGGTCGCCATCGCCGTCGGCGATCTGTTCGATGCGATAGAGCAGGCTGTGCAGCGGACGAGTCACCAGCAGCGGGAAGCCCACCACCAGCACCAGGCACACCAGCAGGCCAATGGCGATGATCAGCCCCTGCTGCCAGGCCAGCGCCTCGCCACTGGCGATGGCAGCCGTACCAACCGCATTGGCGGCGTTATCTTCCAGCTCGCCGAGTTTGTCGATGGCACTACGCGCTTGCTCGAACTGGGCTTCGCTGTCGGCAAAGCTCAGTCTGCTGGCCGCATTGGGGTCGCTGGCAGCCATTTCCAGTACACGCAGGGATGTCGCCTTCCAGAGCTCGAAGCCACGATCGAACTCCGCCACCAGCGTCAGTGCCTCACTGCCCGGCTGCATTGCGGCGAACTTGTGCACGCGGTCATAGGCCTGCTGCAGGTTCTCGGCATGCGATGCGCGTAACTCCGTGACATGGCTGCCGGAGTCCTCGTCGAGCAGGCTGCGCTCGGCGACGAAGGCCTGGTAAAGATCACGGTCGGCATTGAGCAGCAGGCTGATGGCCGGCAGGTGGCGATTGGTCAGAGTGGTGCTGGACTCGGCAACCTGGGTGATGCCACGCATACCCAGCACCCCCATGCTCACCAGCAAGGCGGCCAGTAGCAGAATGGGCAGGGCGATTTTCCAGCGGAAACCCAGATCGGAGAAAGCGCGCAGCATAATGGCACTCCAGTATTAGGCAGGTATCTGTAGCTTAGTCGAGCCTTGCCAAGTCGCCGCCTGCTTCCGCGGCTGCAACCCGGGCGCCAACCTTTTACAGCGACCGGGCGTGGAAGTCGAGGCACCGTTCGACAGCATCAGCGAACCCGACATGAACGGCAGGCTGCGTTTTTTGGTCGCACGCTGGAACCACCGGCCCCGATGCGACACTAAGCCCTATCGGAAGTGTCTGTCACGGCACTGCCGAGCCCTGTCTTTTATGCTAGCGTTCACACGTTTTCGGCTGCCCAGGCCCACGCCTGCGGCACCGAACCTCTCACCTGCAAACGGAGTTACATCATGGCAATCACCAAAGACCAACTGATCAGCGACCTGGCCGAGGCCGTTTCCCTGCCCAAAGCCACCGTCCGCACCCTGATCGATCAGTTGGGCGAAATTGTCGGCGACGCACTGGAAAACGACGGTGAGATCACCCTGCCAGGCATCGGCAAGCTGAAAGTGAGCGAGCGTCCGGCCCGCACCGGCCGCAACCCGCAGACCGGCAAGAGCATCGAGATCGCTGCCAAGAAAGTGGTCAAGCTGGTGCCTGCCAAGGCCCTGACCGACGCCCTGAACTAAGAACCTGTACGAAAGTCGCCGAACGCAGGCGCCTTTCGCACGGAGCCCGAGGCTCCGAGTGTCCGCCGGCCCGTGGCGCCCTGCCCGGGCCGGCTTCCCTTCCCTATTCCAGCACCTGCAACTCGGTGACGATGTAGCGGTTGCCCTCCTGGCGCGCCTGGAACTTCACGCGATCACCCGCCTCGATCCCGTCCAGCAAGCTGGCCGGTTGCACCTCGAAGACCATGGTCATTGGCGGCATGCCGATGCTGGCGATGGGACCGTGTCGCAGCGTGACCCTGTGCGTGGCGGCATCCACCTTGCGCACCTCTCCCTGACTCAGCGGCGGAGACTCCGAAGCCTGCAGCGGCAGGCTCAACGATGCGGCCAGCGCCACAATCCATAGTGTTTTTTTCATCATGACTCTCCTGTACGGGGGTTATTCGGCCAGCACCTGGATACGGCCGACCATGCCGGCCTGGTAATGGCCAGCGATCAGACAGGCGAAGTCGAACTCGCCTGCACGGTTGAACGTCCAGATCATTTCCATGCTCTGCCCCGGCTCGACGTGAGCCATGTAAGGCTCGTCGTGCTGCATGCCGGGAAAGCGCAGCATCATCGCCGCGTGCTCGTCCAGCGACTGGCGGGTGCCGAGAACGAACTCGTGAAGTATCCGCCCGCCATTGCGGTGAACGAAGCGAATGGTCTCGCCCTGCTTCACTTCTATCTGCTGCGGGACGAAGCGCATGTCGTCGCCCATGCCGATCTCGATGGTGCGGTCGACTTCGGTCGCATCGCCGGCGATACCCCAGGGTTTCTGCTCCCTGGCCATTGCCATGTCGGCATGGCCCTGATGCGACTCGCCATGCGCCAGCGCTGCGCCACTGACGAGCAGTGCGTTCAATCCCAGCGCCAGGGCAAGGGAATATGTCCGTTTCATGTTTCGTACCTCGAATATCGATAAGGAAAGAATCGTTGGTCTGTTCAATGCCCGGCATGCCCGCCGGGCTTGCGCACCTGCACGTCCACCGGAGCCTCGATCGGCTGCCGGAGCGGCATCGCCTGCCCGCCACTCGCGTCGGAGCGGGCCGCCGCAGGCAACTCACCACGCCATTCGTAGGCCTGGGTACCCCGGGGATGCCTGAACCAGCCCGGATCGCCGTAGTCGCCCGCCGCCTGTTCCTTGCGCACCTTGAGCACCGTGAACATGCCGCCCATCTCCACCGAGCCGAACGGACCGTCACCGGTCATCATCGGGATGGTGTTGTCCGGCAGGGGCATCTGCATCTCGGCCATGTCGGCCATGCCGCGCTCGCCCATCACCATGTAGTCGGGCACCAGCCTGGTGATCTTGCGGGTCATGTCGCGATGATCGACGCCGACCTGGGTCGGCACGTCGTGACCCATGGCATTCATGGTGTGATGGCTCTTGTGGCAGTGCAGCGCCCAGTCGCCCTCCTCGTCGGCGATGAACTCCAGCTGGCGCATCTGCCCCACCGCGACATCGGCGGTCACCTCGGGCCAGCGCGAACCGACCGGAGTCGGGCCGCCATCGGTGCCGGTGACCTCGAATTCGTGACCATGCAGATGGATCGGGTGATTGGTCATGGTCAGGTTGCCGACACGGATACGTACCCGCTCACCCTGACGCGCCACCAGCGGATCGATGCCCGGGAACACCCGGCTGTTGAAGGTCCACAGGTTGAAGTCGAGCATCTCCATGATTTTCGGCGTGTAGGCGCCTGGCTCGATGTCGTATGCGTTGAGCAGGAAGCAGTAGTCGCGATCCACCTCGTTGATCAGTGGGTGATGCTGCTTCGGGTGGGTAACCCAGAACCCCATCATGCCCATGGCCATCTGCACCATCTCGTCGGCGTGCGGGTGGTACATGAAGGTGCCGGGACGCCGGGCGACGAACTCGTAGACGAAGGTCTTGCCGGATGGAATCGCCGGCTGGGTCAGGCCTGCCACGCCGTCCATGCCATTGGGCAGGCGCTGTCCATGCCAGTGGATACTGGTGTGCTCGGGCAGTTTGTTGGTGACGAAGATGCGCACCCGGTCACCCTCCACCACCTCGATGGTCGGGCCTGGCGACTGGCCGTTGTAGCCCCAGAGATGGGCCTTGTAGCCGGGCGCCAGCTCACGCACCACCGGCTCCGCGACCAGGTGGAACTCCTTGACGCCGGCGTTCATGCGCCAGGGCAGCGTCCAGCCGTTGAGGGTCACCACAGGGTTGTAGGGTCGCCCGTTGTCGGGCTGCAGGGGCGGCTGGGTGTCGGCACTGCCTTGCAGTACCGGCTCGGGCAAGGCGGCCATGGACACCCGGCTGACCGCCGAGGTGGCCACGGCAGCGCCGATGGCGCTGGCACCGAGAAAGAAATCACGTCGTGAAACCATGGAAAAGATCCTTGTTCAGTGACCTGCGTCAGCGGGTTCGGCAGCAACGGCCGAAGTCGCGACGAGCGAGGGATTGGGGGCGCCGACGAGGGCCATGTCGAGATCGGCACGGGCCAGCCAGAAGTCGCGTTGCGCTTGCAGGTAACCGTCCACGGCCTGTACCTGACGGCGGGCGTCGGCGAGCAGTTCGAAGGTGCTGATGAACATGCCGTTGTAGCGCAGCAGGTTCTCTTCGGCGATGCGCTGGCGCAGCGGCAAGACCTCGGCCCGGTAGTGGCGAGCCAGCTCGAAGGCATTGCGATAGTTCTGATAGGCCTCGCGCACCTGCGAGCGTGCATCGATCGCCGTCTGCGCCGCACGATTGAGTGCCTGGCGATACTGCGCCTCGGCGCGGGCCACCCGTGCCCCGCTCCAGTCGAACAGCGGCAACTCGACGCTGATCTCGTAACCACGCTGGGTCGGTTCCTCGTTGGAACGGTTGTTGACCACGCCCAGTTCCAGCACGTTGATGAAACGCGTGGTGCGGGTCAACCCGAGGTTCTGCGCCAGGCGTTCGGTATCCAGCCGTACGGACTGGATATCCTGGCGCTGGCTCATGGCCAGGCGTTCCACGTTGGGTAGCTCCTCGGCCTTTTCCGGCACGGCCGGCAGACGCTCGGGCAGGCGATAGCCGGTCTGCTCGCCCCACAGGCCGAGCAGTCGGGTCAGGCGTTCACGGCTGCGAACCCGCACCTGCTCGGCACGCAGCAGTCCGATCCCGGCCTCGGCGTAGAAGCCTTGCTGCTCGGCTTGCTGCAACTTGCTGAAGTTGCCCACGGCAGCCAGACGTCGAGCCAGTTCGGCAGCGGCTTCGGCAGCGTCCAGCACCTGCCGGGCGTAAACCAGCCCTTCCTCGGCCGCGACGGCTTCGTACCAGGCCTTGCGCGTTTCGCTGGCCAGTTCGAACACGGCCAGGCTGGTCTGTCGCTGCAACTGCTCGAAGCGGCGCCCTTCCAGGCGTGACGTCATCGGCAGTGCAACGAGGCGCGCCAGGTTCAGGTGCAGGCCGCGCTCGTACTCCACCTCGCTGCCCTTCTCCAGCCGGCCATAGGAGAAGCCCGGATTGGGTAGGCGTCCGGCCTGTACCCGCTCGGCTTCGCCGATACCCAACTGCTCGAAGGACGCCTGCAACCCCCGGTTGTTGAGCAGCGCCAACTGCACCGCGGCGTCGAGTTCCAGGGGGCGGCCAGCAACTCGCGCACCCGTTCGGCTATCTGGTTGCGGGCCGCGTCATCCCTGGCCCAGATCAACTGTTTGTCCAGACGCTGCTCGGCGGCCTGCTGCACCGGGGTGAAACCGCTGTCGGGGCGCAGGCTCGTACAACCGGTCAGGAGCGCTGCGACCAGCAGCGCGGCTACTCTAGTGGTGTTCATGAGTGCCCCCTCCTGCGTCTCGGAGCCCGTCTCAGGCTGTTCCCAGGCTTCCTGGGCGTAGGTACGCCAGCCGCCGACGCGGCCGACCTGATCGTTGGCCACACGCCAGTCCCGCAGGGGTTCGTCAGGCAGTGTTCGGTAGTGTTGCAAGGGTGAGCGATAATCCTGCGCCGGCACAGCGGCGTCGGCATCCAGCGGCTCGGGCCGGGCTGCCAGCAGGAAACCCGGCAGCGCCAGGGCGATGACGCCCAGCAGCCACCCGGCAAGGGGTTGCGAAGTCATGATGTTGTTCTCGCATGGGCGGCCACTGGCCGCATGAGCTACAAACGCCGCAAGGCGACGCTATCGACAGGGCTCAGGCGAGAGGCAGGCGTGGAGGGCGTTCGGGGGTGTCGGAAACACCGACGACGAGACGCTCCGGCCAGACCGGTGCGGGCTCGATGGAGGGCAGGGAAAGGTCGCCACTGAACAGTTGCCCCGGCGCGGCAGTACCGACGCAGAAGGCGCAGAGCGTGCACAGGCTGGCACCTGCCGGGGCATCGCTGCTGGCCAGCGTGGTGTCCTGCTGATGACCGGCGTGGCCACTGTCGGCCGCCATGTCAGCGTGAGCGCCGTGCTCGACCATGACCATCTGCGTGCCGCTGCGATGCACCTGTTCGCACAACTGCATGCCGAGCGCCGCCATGGCCTGTGCCGGCAGAGCCAGCATCAGGATCCAGATCAGGGCACAACGCAGCGTCTTGCGCATAGGGTTCGGTGCATCATAGTGGCGATGGTCTGCCGGATTATCCGCGCTCGCCGCACTTTGTCCAGTGTCAAAGCGTCAGGTGGCCGCTGTACAGGCCATACCCCGCCAGCAGAGCCGTGATCAGTACCGCAAAGAAGATCAGCCACTCATGGCGCCTGAAAAGCGCCTCGCCCGACTCGCGCCTGGCCCGGTAGAACAGCAGCACGCCCGGGGCGTAGAGCAGCGCCGAAAGCAGCAGGTATTTCACCCCGCCGGCGTACAGCAGCCAGATGGCATAGGCGGTGGCCAGCAGGCCAATCGCCAGATCCTTGCGCCGGATACCCGGCTGGCCCTCGTAGGTCTCGCCGCGCAGCACCAGCAGCAGCGCATAGACCGACGACCACAGGTACGGCACCAGGATCATCGACGACGCCAGGTAGATCAGCGACAGATAGGTGCCCTGGGCGAACAGGATGATCAACAGAAACAGCTGAATCATCGTATTGGTCAGCCACAGCGCATTGGCCGGCACCTGATTGGCGTTCTCCCGGCGCAGGAAGGCCGGCATGGTGCCGTCCCTGGCCGACACGAAGAGGATCTCGGCGCACAGCAACGCCCAGGACAGCAGTGCCCCCAGCAGCGAAACCGCCAGACCGATACTGATGAACACCGCGCCCCAACGGCCCACCACGTGTTCAAGCACGCCGGCCATGGACGGGTTCTGCAGCGCCGCCAGCTCCGGCTGGCTCATCACCCCCAGTGACAGCAGGTTGACCAGCATCAGCAGCGCCAGCACCCCGAGAAAGCCGATCACCGTGGCCTTGCCCACATCGCTGCGGCGTTCGGCGCGCGAGGAGTACACGCTGGCGCCCTCGATGCCGATGAACACGAACACGGTGACCAGCATCATGTTGCGTACCTGCTCCAGCACGCTACCGAACTGCGGATTGCTGCGCCCCCAGATATCGCGGGTGAAGATCTCGCGCTCGAACGCCAGCCCGACGATCACGATGAACAGCAGGATCGGCACCAGCTTGGCCACGGTGGTGATCAGGTTGATCAGCGCCGCTTCCCTGATCCCGCGCAATACCAGAGCATGCACGCACCACAGCAATACCGAGGCGCAGGCGATGGCCAGCGGCGTATTGCCCTCGCCGAAAGCCGGAAAGAAGTAGCCCAGCGTCGAGAACAGCAGAACGAAGTAGCCGACGTTGCCCAGCCAGGCGCTGATCCAGTAGCCCCAGGCCGAGGAGAACCCCATGTAGTCGCCGAGGCCCGCCTTGGCATAGACGTACACGCCACCGTCCAGCTCCGGCTTGCGATTGGCCAGGCTCTGGAACACGAAGGCCAGCGCCAGCATGCCTACCGCCGTGATGCACCAGCCGATCAGCACCGCACCGACATCGGCCCGCGCGGCAACGTTCTGTGGCAGCGAGAAGATGCCACCGCCCACCATCGAGCCCACCACCAGCGCGGTCAGTGACCCCAGACCCAGTTTGCGACTTTCCGCTGTCATGACCACCTCATGAATACACCCTCGCCTCACTCTAGCAGCCCGCCGCTGAGCGGCTGCGGATATGCGCCGCAGTTCTCATCCCGGACAGCGGTTGGCCGAGCATCACAGCCCTGTACCAGAACCGCAGTCCCATCCAATCCAGGCGAGCGCCGCTCTGCGACAGTCGCCTCGCCTACCCGGCGGCAACGCCACGAGCCTGACCGACGGGATGCGTGCAACCACCACCGCCCACCAACAGGTAACCGCTATGAGCAATCCAAAAACCGAAGTCCTGACCCCGCACAACAGCCAGCTGATCTTCATCGACCAGCAGCCGCAGATGGCCTTCGGCGTACAGAGCATCGACCGGCAGACCCTGAAGAACAACACCGTGGGTCTGGCCAAGGCGGCGAAGATCTTCAACGTGCCGACCATCATCACCACGGTCGAGACCGAAAGTTTCTCCGGCCACACCTACCCCGAACTGCTCGCTGTGTTCCCCGACGCGCCACTGCTCGAGCGCACCTCGATGAACTCCTGGGACGACCAGAAGGTTCGCGACGCGCTGAAGAAGAACGGCCGCAACAAGGTCATCGTCTCCGGGCTGTGCACCGAGGTGTGCAACACCACCTTCGCCCTGTCGGCCATGCATGACGCCGGCTACGAGATCTACATGGTCGCCGACGCCTCCGGCGGCACCTCGCAGGCTGCTCACGACTACTCCATGCAGCGCATGATCCAGGCCGGCGTGGTACCGGTGACCTGGCAGCAGGTGCTCCTGGAGTGGCAGCGCGACTGGAAGAACCGCGACACCTACGACGCCGTCATGGCCCTGGTCAAGGAACACTCCGGTGCCTACGGCATGGGCGTGGACTATGCCTACACCATGGTGCACAAGGCTCCGGAACGCGTGCAGCACGGGCCGACCCTGGCCCCCGTCGCGGCGCCGATCTGAGCCGATGATGGCCGTACTCGACCAGCGGCGCGCATCGGTGCGCGTCGCTGGGTCGACAAGCGCAAGACCTCGAACAGAGTCTCCAGCATGAGCGAGACGCAGTCGGAAACCGTCACCCTGGTGGTACGCCACCAGGTTCGCCCGAGCCATGTGTCGCGTTACGAGGCCTGGTTGCGGCGCATCATCGCCACAGCCAGCCAGTGCCCTGGCCACCTCGGCGTCGATGTGGTGCGCAGCCGCCAGGCCAGCGTGGCGCAGTTCACCTGCGTGCTGCGTTTCTCCAGCCTGCAGCGATTGCAGAGCTGGATCGACTCCGAGCAACGGCGCCAGTTGATCGCCGAAGTCGAACCGCTGCTGCGCGCCGGGGATCAGTTGGAAATCGCCAAGGGCAAGGAGTTCTGGTTCGTGCCGCAAAGCGCATACGCCCCACCTGCGCGCTGGAAACAGAGCTGCGTGACCTTTCTCGTGATCCTGCCGCTGAGCCTGCTCGTGCCGCTGCTCTGGCAACCGCTGTTTCAACGCATTCCCTGGCTCGGCGGCTATCTGCCGAGCAACGTGCTGATCACCCTGAGCATCGTCCTGCTCGTGGTGTACCTGTTCATGCCCCTGGCCACGCGGCTGTTCGCCGCCTGGCTGAGCCCAGCCACAGACGAGGATCGACCATGAGTCAGGAGCCCTCCGACCCGAAACGCCGTCACTTTCTCGCCACCAGCAGCGTGCTCGGCGCCGCCGGGGCGTTGTGCACCGCCCTGCCCTTCGCGGCCATGGCCGACAACTCATCCACCACTTCACCGGGAGGCAACATGGGTGCCGATCTCATCCTGTTCAATGGCCGCCTGCACACGGTCGACCGCGAAAAACCGCAGGCCAGCGCCGTGGCCATCAGGGACGGACGCTTCATCGCCGTGGGCAGCGACGCCGAAGCCATGGCCCTGCGCGGTGCCGGCACGCGAGTGGTCGACCTGAACGGACGCACGGTGATCCCGGGTCTCAACGACTCGCACCTGCACCTGATCCGTGGCGGCCTGAACTACAACCTCGAGCTGCGCTGGGAAGGCGTGCCGTCACTGGCCGATGCCCTGCGCATGCTCAAGCAACAGGCCGAGCGCACACCGACGCCACAGTGGGTGCGTGTGGTCGGCGGCTGGACCGAATTCCAGTTCGCCGAGAAACGCCTGCCAACCCTGGATGAACTGAACAGGGCCGCACCGGACACTCCGGTGTTCGTGCTCCACCTCTACGACCGCGCCCTGCTCAACCGCGCCGCGTTGCGCGCCGTGGGCTACGACAGGAACACGCCAAACCCGCCCGGCGGCGAGATCCAGCGCGATGCCAGCGGCGAGCCCACCGGCATGCTGATCGCCCGCCCCAATGCACTGATCCTCTACGCCACCCTGGCCAAGGGGCCGAAACTGCCGCTGGAGTACCAGGTCAACTCGACCCGCCAGTTCATGCGCGAGCTCAATCGCCTGGGCGTGACCAGCGCCATCGATGCCGGCGGCGGCTACCAGAACTACCCCGACGATTATCAGGTGATCCAGGAGCTGGCCGCGCAGAACCAGCTCACCGTGCGCATCGCCTACAACCTCTTCACCCAGAAACCCAAGGAAGAACTGCAGGACTTCCAGGCCTGGAGCAAGATCGTCAATCCGGGCGACGGCACCGACTTCTTCCGCCATAACGGTGCCGGCGAGATGCTGGTGTTCTCCGCAGCCGACTTCGAGGACTTCCTCGAACCGCGTCCCGACCTGGCCCCGAGCATGGAGGCCGAACTGGAGCCGGTGGTGCGCCACCTGGTCGAACAGCGCTGGCCGTTCCGCCTGCACGCCACCTATGACGAATCCATCTCGCGCATGCTCGACGTGTTCGAGAAGGTCGACCGCGACATGCCCTTCAACGGCCTGCCCTGGCTGTTCGACCATGCCGAAACCATCAGCCCGCACAACATCGAACGGGTGCGTGCGCTCGGCGGCGGCATCGCCATCCAGCATCGCATGGCGTTTCAGGGCGAATACTTCATCGACCGTTATGGCGCCAAGGCCGCCGAGGCCACACCACCGATCCAGCGCATGCTGGCCGAAGGCATCCCGGTCGGCGGCGGCACCGACGCCACCCGCGTGGCCAGCTACAACCCGTGGACGGCGCTGTACTGGCTGGTCAGCGGCAAGACCGTCGGCGGCACCACGCTGAATCCGCAGGGCCTGTCACGCGCTACCGCGTTGCAGCTGTTCACCCACGGCAGCGCCTGGTTTTCCAGCGAGCAAGGCAAGAAGGGACAGATCAAGGTGGGCCAGCTCGCCGACCTGGTGGCATTGACGGCGGACTTCTTCAGCATCGAGGAAGAACAGATCAAGTGGCTGGAATCGGTACTGACCGTGGTCGGCGGCAAGGTCGTGCACGCCACGTCCGAGTTCGACAAGCTCGCGCCGCCCACGCTGCCGGTACTGCCGGACTGGTCACCCGTAGCCAAGGTGCCCGGCCACTGGAAGCCAGTCGCAGCACCGCTGTCGGCCAGCATCCACCAATGCGTCGGCGCCTGTGCGGTGCATCAGCACCAACACGACCGCGCCCGCCGCAGCAGTGTGCCGGTCAGCGATCACCAGGGCTTCTGGGGCGCCTTCGGCTGCTCCTGTTTCGCCTTCTGACATGGCCGGCGAAAAACCCTCACCCTGGGGAGCGCTCAGGCACGGCACCTTCCGCTGGCTATGGCTGGCCAGCATCGCCTCGAACATCGGTACCTGGATGCACGAGGTCGGTGCCGGCTGGCTGATGACCAGCCTGTCGAGCAACCCCATGCACGTGGCACTGGTACAGGTCGCCGGCTCGGCGCCGATGTTCCTCCTGGCGCTGCCGGCCGGCGCCATGGCCGACATCGTCGACAAGCGTCGCTACCTGCTCGGTGTACAGATGTGGATGGCCGCCGTGGCAACCCTGCTGGCCACGCTCACCCTGCTGGGGCTGACCAGCGTCTGGCTGTTGCTGGGCATGACCCTGGCCATGGGTGTCGGCACCGCACTGATGATGCCGGCCTGGTCGGCGCTGACGCCGGAGCTGGTGAGCAAGCGCGACCTGCCAGCGGCCATCGCCCTGTCCAGCCTCGGCATCAACATCGCCCGCGCCCTCGGACCGGCCATCGCCGGCGTGCTGGTCAGCCTCAGCGGCCCCTGGGCCACCTTCGCCCTCAACGCTCTGTCGTTCTTCGCGGTAATGGCCGTGCTGCTGACCTGGCAGCGCCAGCGCCAAAGCGCCACCTTCCCGGCGGAACGCCTGCTCGGGGCGATCCGCGCGGGCTGGCGCTACAGCCGCGCCTCCCAGCCCCTGCAAGCGGTACTGGTGCGTTCGGCGGCGTTCTTCCTCGGTGCCAGCGCCGGCATGTCGCTGCTACCGCTGATCGTGCGGGGTGAACTGCAAGGCAGCGCCAGCGATTTCGGCCTGATGCTCGGCAGCGTCGGTGTCGGCGCCGTGCTTGGCGCGGCCCTGCTGCCACGTCTGCGCGAACGCATCAGCAGCGACCGCCTGCTGCTGCTGGCCAGCCTGCTCTATGCCCTGGTGCTGCTGGCGTTGGCCGGCCTGCGCCACTTCGCGGCCCTGCTGCCGGTGATGCTGCTCAGCGGCGCGGCCTGGATCGCCGTACTGTCCAGCCTGCAGGTCGCCGCCCAGACGTCGGTGCCGGACTGGGTGCGGGCACGTGCGCTGTCGGTCTATATCCTCGTGTTCTTCGGCAGCATGGCCGCTGGCGGCGCGCTCTGGGGCTTCGTCGCCAGCCATGCATCGATCCCGGTCGCCCTGCTCGCCGCAGCCGGCTGCCTGGTTCTGGGTCTGCTGCTGACACCGCGCTTCGCCTTGCCGGTCAGTGCAAGCGAAGACCTGGCACCGTCGCTGCACTGGCCGGCACCGATCCTCGCCGACGAGGCCGACCGTGAACGCGGCCCGGTGATGGTCACCCTGCACTACGACATCGCGCCGGAGCATGTGGCGGGCTTTCGCCAGGCAATGGTCGAGGTCGCCCGCATGCGCCGGCGCAACGGTGCGTTTTCCTGGGGGCTGGTGCACAACAGCGAGAATCCACGGCACTGGCAGGAGTTCTTCTTCGACGAATCCTGGCTCGAACACCTGCGCCATCACGCCCGGGTGACGCGCGCCGAACAGCGTATCGAGGCGGCGGCCAGGCGCTTCCAGACCCCGAATGTGGCGGTGCGCATCGAACATTTCCTGATGCCCGCCCCACAGCCCGAGCAATCGCCCCATGCCGACCGCTGACGGCGACGACGATCCGCAACCGGACGCGGCAGGCTGAGCGCATGCCTCGTCACGCTCTGTTCATCCACGGCATCTGGCTCACGCCGGCGATCTGGGAACCCTTCCAGCGCCGCTTCGCCGCCTGCGGTTACCGCTGCAGTGCGCCGCCCTGGCCACAAGCCCAGGGCAGCCGACAACCTGGTATCGCAGCCATCCTCGCGCACTACGAAGCGTACGTTCGCAGTCTCGACCAGCCGCCACTGCTGATCGGTCACGATCTTGGCGGGCTGCTCGTGCAACTGCTGCTCGACCGCGGCCTGGGCCAGGCCGGCATCGCCATCGATCCGCTGCCGCCACGGGCCGGCCTGCCCGGTCTGTGCGGCGCCTGGCCCTGGCTCCGACAGTGGTCCGGCTGGCGTAATCTGCTGTACATGACACCGCAGCATTTCGCGCGCAATATGGCGCAGACCCTGACCCCGGCGCAGCAGAGCGCCGCCTATGCGCGGCACATAGTGCCGGCGCCAGGCCGGGTGCTCTTCGAGGTTGCGCTGGGCATGGGCAGGCGTGTCGACTTCGGCAATGCCGAGCGCGCGCCGCTGCTGCTGATCGCCGGAGGCTGCGACCGAACCGTTCGTGCCAGCAGGGTGGCAGCCCTCTATCGCCGCCACCGGCGTTCGACTGCCGTCACCCGCTTCAAGCAGTTTCCCGGCTACAGCCACTGGCTGATTGCCGAGCCCGGATGGGAGAAAATCGCCGACTACAGCATCGAATGGGCGCAGAACCAAGTTGAACGCTTCTAGACAGCTCCGCACCAGCACTCAATTCGGCGTCATGCTGACTGCGCTGTGTCTGCTGTTCTTGAGCCCCCTGGTAAGGGCCGACAGAAGCGCCCTGGAGCAGCAACTGGAACATCGCCGCTGGACGCTGACCGACGACAGCCCGAGCCAGATCGGTGCCCTGGCCGAAACCCGCGACGGCTACCTGTGGCTGGGCACCCACGACTCCCTGTATCGCTTCGACGGCTTCGAGTTCACCGGCTACCGCACGCCGAACGGCCATGATCTGGGCATCGTCTCCAGCCTGCTGGCCAGCGACGCCGGCCTGTGGGTCGGCCTGCGCAACGGCGGCGTGCACCTGATCACCTCGGAAGATCAACCGCCAGCCGGCTTCGACCTGGATCGCGGCGTGATCTACGCCCTGGCGCGCACAGCGGACGGCAACGTCTGGGCAGCCGCCAACGACGGCCTGATGCGCTTCGACGGCGAGCACTGGCAGCAACTGGGCAGCGCCGACGGCTTTCTCGGCCGCAATGCCTACAGCCTCCTGCTCGATCGCAGTGGCAGACTCTGGGTCGCCGACGAACAGCGCCTGTACGTGCTGCAACCCGGCGCTCGGCAGTTGCGTGACACGGGTGTTCGCAGCAACCGCACCCGGCAGATGATCCAGGCCCCCGATGGCGCGCTGTGGCTGGTCGAACGCGACAGCCAGCGTCTGCTGCGGGTCGAGACGGATACCCATGAACCACGAACCATGCAAATCCCCCTGGGTGAGTCGGTCAACGCGATGCTGTTCGATCAGCATGGTTGCCTGTGGCTCAGCACCGCAGGCGGCGGCCTGCTGCACGTGGCCCGGCCCAACGAACATGGCAACACCGGGTTCGCCGTCAGCGAGCGCTTCACCTCGCGTGAAGGGCTCAGTTCCGACTTCGCCTGGCCGCTGCTCCAGGACAGCGAAGGCAGCCTGTGGATCGGCACGCAGAAGGGACTCGATCGCCTGCGTGAACGCCCTCTGCTCGCCGCGGGCCTGCCCGCCAACGCAAACAACCTGGCACTCGGCGCCGACGACCATGGCAATCTGTGGGCCGGCAGCAGCAACCTGCCGGTCATGCGCCTGAATGACGACGGCCTGCATCAATTGCCGCTGCGCACGCCCATCAGCGCGATCAGCAAGGCCCCGGACGGCGCGGTCTGGCTGGCCGGCCCCGAAGGCATCTGGCGCAGCGTTGGCGATCAGTTGGAGAAGGTCTCGGCCCTGCCCGTGGATCGTGACCTGGACTCATCCGTACGCTCGCTGCTGATCGATCACCAGGGCGCGGCCTGGCTGTCGCTGAACCGCCAGGGGCTTTACGTGCTGCGCGGCGGGCAGTGGCAACGACTGCCCGCCCCCAGCGACGCTCCGGCGCAGCGAATGCCGGTGAGCGCCGCCCTGGCGCCGGACGGCCGCCGCTGGTTCGGTTACCGCGACAATCTCATCGTCAGCCATGACGACCAGGGCGAACGTCATTGGGGCAGCGCTCAAGGCCTGGATATCGGCCACGTGACAGCGATGGCTCACCTGCCGGATCACAGCTGGTTCGGTGGCCAACGCGGCCTGGCGCGTTTCGATGGCCGGCGCTTTCAGACCCTGCCGCTGAGCGACAGCGGCCTGTTCGACAACCTCTACGCCATCATTGCCGTTCCCGGTGCGCAGGGCGAAGACCTCTGGGTGCAGGGCAAGGGCGGCGTTTTCCAGCTGCCGGCCGAAGAAATCGCCAAGGCTCTGAAAGACCCCGGATACCCTATCCGCTACCGTACCTACGACCTGCAGGGCGGGCTGGCCAACGACCCCCAGCAGGTGCTGGCGCTGCCCACTGCCGTGCGCACCCGCCAGGGCCGACTGTGGTTCGCGACCCGCACCGGCGTAGCCGGCCTGGATCCGGATAGAGCGACGCAGAATGCCGCCCCGCCCCGGGTACGCATCGCGTCACTGATCGTCGATGGCGAAAACCTCTCGCTCAAGCCCCCTGCGGCTCTGCCGGCCAATAGCCGGCGCCTGGTCATCGGCTACGGCGCCCTGAGCCTGTCGGCCCCCGAAGGACTGCACTTTCTTTACCGCCTGGACGGTTTCGACGACGACTGGCACTCGGCCGGACGCCAGCGCGAGGCCATCTATACCGGCCTGCCTGCCGGCAACTACCGTTTTCGCGTGCGGGCACTGAATCAGGATGGCGTACCCAGCGAGCAGGATGCCGAGCTGAGCTTCAGCATCGATCAGGTGTTCTACCGTCATCCGCTGTTCGTCCTGGGCGCGGCGCTGCTCGTGCTGCTGATGCTGCATCTGTTCTATCGCAGCAACATGCAGCGCGCGGCCGAACGCCTGCGCACGCGCCTGGAAGAACGTCATGACGAGCGCGAGCGCATCGCACGCGAACTGCACGACACCTTGCTGCAAGGCGTGCAGGGCCTGGTGCTGCATGTACAGGCGGCGGCAGACAGCCTGCCCATCGACCAGCCGGCGCGAACCCGGTTGGAGAACGCCCTGGATCGAGCCGACCAGGTGATCGCCGAAGGCCGTGAGCGGGTGCGCAATCTGCGTCGTGCGCAGCAGGCAGCGGACGACCTGCCGCAGACCTTGCGTGGCTTCGACCAGTTGCACGAACACGTCGGCACCGACTACCGCGTGGAGATCGCGGGCACACCCCGCACCCTGCACCCGGTGGTGCACGACGAACTCTGTCAGCTCGCCCGCGAGGCCGTCAGCAATGCCTTCCGCCATGCGCGGGCGAGCAACGTGCGGGTGCGCCTGGACTACCACCCCCGACAGTTTTCACTGTCCGTCTGCGACGACGGTCGCGGCCTGCTGGCCGAGTACCTGCAAGGAGCCGAACCGGTCGACCACTGGGGCCTGAAAGGCATGTACGAACGCGCCGCCAGGATCGGCGGCAGCCTGAACATCCATAGCGCCCCCGGCCAGGGTTGCCAGGTACAGCTGGCGCTGGCCGGTTCGCTGGCCTACCGTCAGCCGCCCACCCGTGCCCGGCGCTGGCTACACTGCAAAGCATTCTCCAGGAACTCGCCACCATGACAGTTGCCAACCCCATCCGCGTTCTGGTCGCAGATGATCATCCTCTGCTGCGCGAGGGCATCGCCGCAGTGCTCGCCGGGCAGGCGGACATCGACCTGGTCGGCGAGGCCAGCGACGGCCGCGAGGCGCTGGAATGCTTTCGCCGGTTGCGCCCGGACGTCACCCTGATGGATCTGCAGATGCCGCGCATGAACGGCATCGACAGTATCCTGGCGATTCGCGGCGAATGCCCGGACGCCCGCATCGCCATTCTCACCACCTACCGTGGCGACGTGCGTGCGCTGCACGCCATCCAGGCAGGAGCCCAGGCCTATCTGCTGAAAAGCAGCCTGCGCAAGGAACTGGTGGAGACCATCCGCACTCTGGCCGCCGGCAAACGCCACATCCCCCGGAGATCGCCGCCGACCTGGCCGAACACATCGGCCAGCAATGCCTGAGCCCGCGCGAAGTGGAAGTCCTGCAGGCCGCCGCGCTGGGTTACTCCAACCGAGATATCGCGCTGCAACTGCGCATCACCGAAGACACCGTCAAGGGTCACATGCGTCTGCTCATGGACAAGCTCGGCGCCAACAACCGCACCCATGCCGTGGCCATCGCCGTACAGCGCGGCGTGCTGGAGATCGGTACCCCACTTTAGTGTTGCCCCCCTTCCCCTCCTTGTGAGCTGTGCGCCGCCGCTGACGCCGCGCATGCTTTGCATCCAGTCAGACAAGGGGGCTACAAGATGGGCTCGTTCGGGGGATTTCGCGCTGCGCCAACCTGTCTGCATCAGGCCGGGCGCGACCCACAGTTGCTGGCCCGTATCGCCGGCCTGCTCGGCGACGCGGAAACGGCGCTGCACGGCGACATGCACGGCGCCTACCGCTGCCTCGAGCAGGCGATGGCCCTGCTACGCCAGGCGCACGCCTGTCAGGATTGCGCGACACGTCATGCCGGCAGCGGCCTGACGCACTGGCAGACGCGGCGCCTGGATCAGTACATCTGCGACAACCTCGCCGCCTCCATTCGCACCTGCGATCTGGCCGCCCAGCTCAGCCTGAGCAGCAGCCATTTCTCCCACGTGTTCAAACAAACCTTCGGCATCACGCCACTGGCCTACGTGGCGCGCAAACGCATAGAAGCTGCCAGGGAAATGATGCTGGCCACCGATCAGCCACTGACGCATATCGCCCACGCCCACGGTTTCTGCGACCAGTCGCACTTCACCCGTACCTTCCGCCGCGAAACCGGGCTGAGCCCGTTGATGTGGCGGCAGCGCTGCGCCGCAAGCGCGCAGCCCGCCAACGATCAGGCGTGAGCAGGTCGCTCAGCCCAGCATGGTGACATGGCGCGGGTGACTGGCCATCCGATCCATCCAGGCGCGAATGGCCGGGAAGGCGTCGAGGCTGAAGCCGCCCTCTTCGGCCACGTGGGTGTAGGCGTACAGGGCGATATCGGCGATCGAATACTGCTCGCCCACCAGGTACGGCGTGCGTTGCAACTGCTGCTCCATCACCTTGAGCGCCTTGTAGCCACGCGCCAGGCGAACGCCGTGCTCCTCGCGGCGATCCTCCGGCATGCCCAGGTAGAGCTGGATGAAACGCGCGACGGCGACGTTCGGCTCATGGCTGTACTGCTCGAAGAACTGCCACTGCAGCACCTGGGTGCGCAGGCGCGGCTCGCTCGGCAGAAATTCGCTGCCCTCGGCGAGGAAATTGAGGATGGCGTTGGACTCCCACAGGCAGGTGCCGTCCTCCAGCTCGAGTACCGGAATCTTGCCGTTGGGGTTCTTGGCCAGGAAGGCTTCGCTGTGTGTCTCGCCCTTGAGGATATCGACGGCAATCCACTGGTATGGCTTGTCCAGCAGATGCAGCATCAGCTTGACCTTGTAGCAGTTGCCCGAACGGTAATCGCCGTAGACCTTGAACATTGCAGTGCCCTCCCCATGAACCCTCGCGGCAAACTCGCCGCCTGAAAAATCAGACCGTCGAAGCGCCCTGCGCTTCACGGATAACTGCCGCCAGGCGGCGCAGACCCTCACCAGACGCTCCGGCGCCACATGACTGAAGTTCAGCCGCAGGTGGCCCGGGTTGGCGTCCGGATCGATGAAGAACGGCTCGCCCGGCATGAACGCGACGTTCTGCGCCAGCGACGCATCGAGCAGCGTGCGGGTATCCAGTGGCTGCTTGAGGGTCAGCCAGAAGAACAGCCCGCCCTGAGGGATTTCCCAGTCGGCCAGCTCACCGAAATGTTCCACCAGCGCCGCCTGCATCGCGTCGCGACGGATGCGATAGAAATCGCGCAGCTCGGCCAGATGACCACGGTACTGCTCGCTGCCCAGCCACTGCAGCGCCTGCCACTGGCCGATGCGGTTGGTGTGCAGGTCGGCCGACTGCTTCAGACGCAGCAGGTGCGGGTAGAGATCGGCGGTGGCAATCAGATAGCCGACACGCAGGCCCGGCAGCAGGGTCTTGGATACGGTACCGGTGTAGATCCAGCTCGCCTTCTTCAGACGGCTGACGATAGGCGTGGCGCTGCCGGCATCGAACACCAGCTCGCGATAGGGCTCGTCCTCGATCAGGGTCACGCCGAACTCGTCGAGCAGTGCAGCCACGGCTTCGCGCTTGGCTTCGCTGTAACGGGTGCCGGACGGATTCTGGAAAGTTGGAATCAGATAGGCGAAGGCTGGCTTGTGGCTTTCCAGACGCTGGCGCAGCGCCGCCAGCTCGGGGCCGTCGGCCTCCTGCGGCACGCTGATGCAATCGGCGCCGAACAGCTGAAAAGCCTGTAGTGCCGCGAGGTAGGTCGGCGCCTCCAGCAGCACCTCGGTACCCGGATCGATGAACAGCTTGGAGGCCAGATCCAGCGTCTGCTGCGAGCCGCTGACGATCAGCACCTGGCTGGCGTCGCAAGGCACGCCCAGGGCGCGCGCTTCGGCGGCGATGGCCTCGCGCAGTGCCGGCTCACCCTCGCTCATGCCGTACTGACCCATGCTCGTCGGCATCTCGGCCCCTCCACCTTCGGCAGCATCGGCTCGGCTGGCAGGCCGCCAGCGAAGGACATCACCTCCGGCCGCTGCGCCGCAGCGAGGATTTCACGGATCAGGGAGCTTTTCAGGCGGGCGATGCGTTCGGAGAAGGCCATGAGTATTCCTGGGGTGCCAAAGGCAATGAATTTAAGTCAAACTGCTTGACCGAAACTACGACGACAACCAGAGATACGTCAATATGACTGACCTAAAAAATTTCCCGGAGAAGTTTTTGACGTCGGGCGGCGAGAGCCCGCAGGCCGGTCGTCAGGGATGGCCGGCGATCAAGAACGGTGCCGCTCAGCAGGATGCCATGGAAGCCTTCTTCTTCGGCTACCAGGCCTTCACCGCCAAGCCCGACGAGATGCTGGCCAGGCGCGGTCTGTCGCGCGTGCACCACCGCATCCTGTTCTTCATCGCCAAGTATCCGGGTCTGAACATGACCGAGCTGCTCGGCTACCTGGGCGTGAGCAAGCAGGCCCTGAACACGCCACTGCGTCAGTTGATCGAGATGAACCTGGTGCACAGCGAAGCGGCGCCGGAGGACAAGCGCAAGCGCCTGCTGGGCTTCACGCCCGAAGGCGCCAAGCTGGAACAGGCCCTGCGCCGCGAACAGGCGCGCCTGCTGCAACGGGTTTTCGGAGAAATGGACGAAGAGGCCGTGCAGGGCTGGCTGGCAGTCAACCGAGCCCTCGCCCGCAGTCGCCAGGAACGAACCTAGCGCCTGTCGCAGCCCGCACCGGCCCACGACCACCCATCGCCCGCACCAAGGCGTGATTGCGCGCAGACATGAGCTTCTGCAATCATATGCGAATAATTATCAACTCAGTCGATATCATCGCGAGGTGCGCGTGTCGGTTCAGGATTCCAGCAATCAGCAGCTGGTCGGTCTGCTTTACCGCGACCATCGCGACTGGCTGTTCGGCTGGCTGCGCAAGAGCCTCAACTGCCCGCAGCGCGCCGAAGACCTGAGTCAGGACACCTTCGTCCGCCTGCTCGGTCGCACGGATCTGCAACCCCCGCGTGAACCTCGGGCGCTGCTCACCACCATCGCCAAGGGCCTGCTGGTCGACCAGTTTCGCCGCAGCGCACTGGAGCGCGCCTACCTCGACGAACTCGCCCGGGCCCCCGAGGCCCTGCACCCGAGCCCGGAAGAACAGGCGCTGGCGCTGGAGCAACTGAGCGAGATCGACCGCCTGCTCGGCCAATTGTCGAGCAAGGCCCGCGCCGCCTTCCTGCATAGCCGCCTGGATGGCCTCGGCCACGCCGAGATCGCCGAACGCCTGGGCGTTTCCCCATCCCGCGTACGTCAATACCTGGCCCAGGGTCTGCGCCAGTGCTACATCGCGCTCTACGGTGAACCGCAGTGAGCCAGGTTTCCGCACGCGCTCTGGATGAAGCCATTGCCTGGCAACTGTGCCTGGACTCCGGCGATGCCAACGATCAGCAACGCCATGAATTCAACCTGTGGCTGGCCGCTCACCCGGAACACGCCCTGGTGTGGCGCCAACTGGGCGGCATCGACCAGCAACTGAGCCCCGCCACCCAGCCCATGGCGCGTCGTGCCCTGCTGCAAGGCACCCACACTCGCCGACGCAGTTTGCGGCGCCTGGGCGGCAGTGCGCTGGGCCTGTTCCTGGCGACCGGGGTCACCCTGGTGCTGCTGGCTCAGCAACGACCGCTGGGCGATTACCTGGCCGATTACCACACCGCAGGCGGTGAACAGCGCGAGGTGCTGCTCGCCGACCGCAGCCAGGTTCGCCTCAACAGCCTCAGCGCGCTCGATGTCGAGTTCGACACGAACGAACGGCGCCTGGTGCTGCACAGCGGAGAAATCCTCATCCAGACCGCCAAGGGCGATACACGGCCCTTCGTCGTCGAAACGCCGCAGGGTCGCCTGCAAGCCCTGGGCACCCGCTTCCTGGTACGCCGTGAAGGCGACAGCACCGAACTGATCGTGCTGCAATCGGCGGTCGCCGCACGGCCGTCCTCCAGCGCGCAGGAACGCATCGTTCGAAGTGGCGAACGGGTATACATGGATCGCCAACACCTGAGCGACAGCACCCCAGCGCCCATCGGAGCCGATGCCTGGAGTCGCGGCATGCTGGTGGC
Source organism: Ectopseudomonas oleovorans (assembly GCA_045291465.1). Lineage (GTDB taxonomy): Bacteria > Pseudomonadota > Gammaproteobacteria > Pseudomonadales > Pseudomonadaceae > Aquipseudomonas > Aquipseudomonas oleovorans_B. The sequence continues at coordinate 3,566,243 of CP152345.1, forward strand.
GGATGACCTGCCGCTGGAACAACTGATCGAGCAGATCGGCGAATATCGCAGCGGCTACCTCGGCCTCGACCCGAGCCTGGCCGATCTGCGCATCAGTGGCAGCTTCCCGCTGCATGACACGGACAAGGCGCTGGCCGCGCTGCCGCCAAGCCTGCCGGTTCGCATCGAACGCATCGGCTCCTGGTGGACGCGCGTGGTGCCTGTCGAAAACTGAGGCCTGCAATCCCGGAGTCGCGTACCTCTGGATGGCGCGGCGAAAATTTTTTCGCCGCGCCCTGTCACTTTTTCATCCTGCTTCGGCAACAAGGCATTGAGATGCATTCCCGCTTAGGAGAAGTTCGCAATGCCGCACCGCCCTACACCCTTGCGCCACACCCTGCTGGCCCTGACCGTTGCAATGGCCGGCCATGTCGGCCTGGCCCAGGCCGACACCTATCAACTGCCTGCCGGCCCACTATCCAGCACGCTCAACCAGATCGCCAGCCAGGCCGGTATCACCCTGAGCATCGATCCGGCGCTGACCGCCGGCAAGCGTTCGGCTCCGGTCAACGGTGAGTTCGACGCCATCGAGGCGCTCAACCAGGCGCTGCGCGGCACCGGCCTGCAACTGCAGGGGGCAGCGCCGGCGCCTACAGCCTGGCGCCCGCCGACCAGGCGGCCATGGCACTGCCCGACGTGACCGTGACCGCTACCGGCCAGGCCAGCGAAAGCGCGTGGGGCCCGGCCACCGGCTACCTGGCCAACCGCGTGGCGGTCGGCACCAAGACCGACACGCCGCTGCTGGAAACGCCGCGCTCCATCTCGGTGGCCACCCGCGAGCAACTGCGTGACCGCAAGGTGCAGAACCTCGATGACGCGGTGCGCTACATGCCCGGCGTGATCGCCAGCAGCTACGGCAGCGACAGCCGCGCCGACTGGATGAAGATCCGTGGCTTCGAACCCATCCAGATGCTCGACGGCCTGCCACTGCCCAAGGGCAGCTATGCCATGCCCAAGCTGGAAACCTGGAACCTGGAGCGCGTCGCCATCCTGCGGGGCCCGGCCTCTTCGGTCTACGGCCAGACACCGCCCGGCGGCCTGGTGGACGCCGTAAGCCTGCGCCCGCAATACGAAAGCAGCCATGAAGTCGAAGTGCAGGTCGGCAACTACAACCACAAGCAGATCAACTTCGACAGCACCGGTCGCATCGACGACCAGGGTCGCTTCCTCTATCGCCTCAGCGGCATGGGACGTGACAGCGGCACGGTGGTCGAGCACATGGACGACCAGCGCTTCAACCTCGCGCCCAGCCTGACCTGGAACATCGGCGACGAAACCAGACTGACCGTCCTCAGTCAGTTCAACCGCGACGATACCGGCGGCACCAGCCAGTTCCTGCCGTTGCAGGGCACCCGGCTGAGTACCCCGGCCGGCAAGGTGGACTACAACAGGAACCTCGGTGACCCGGACTGGGAGTTCTACGACAAGACCTTCTACGCCCTGGGCTACGCCTTCGAGCATCGCCTCAACGAGATCTGGCAGTTCCGCCAGAACCTGCGCTACAGCAAGCTGGAACTGGACAACCAGATCATCACGGCCGGCGGCATGCACTGGCCTGATGGCCCACATCAGGCAGTCAGCCCCGACGGTACCGTCAAGCGTGGTGCCAACGTATACGACGAGAACATCCGCCATTTCGCCGTGGACAACAACTTCCAGGCCGACTTCAGCACCGGCGTGGTCGGCCACACCCTCCTGCTCGGTCTCGATCACCAGCGGGTGAATACCGATTACCGCTGGCTGTACGGCAGTGCCCCGACCAGCAACATCATCAACCCGGTCTACGGCCAGGACTTCAGCGGCGTCACCTACTGGCGCCTTCAGGACTACAACCAGAAACGCCGCAATACGGGCCTGTACGTACAGGATCAGATGTCACTCGATGCCTGGCGCCTGACCCTCGGCGGCCGCTGGGATCGCCTGGATACCGACTCGGTGTTCCACAACGCCAATAACGCGAAGGATCACCGCCGCGACAGCCAGTTCAGCGGTAACGCGGCACTGAGCTACGTGTTCGACTCGGGCTTCACGCCATACATCTCCTACGCGGAATCCTTCCAGGCAGAAGCCGGCGGGATGGCCGACACCGTAGCCGGCACCGGAGAAGCCTTCCAACCCAGCACCGGCAAGCAGTACGAGCTGGGGCTCAAATACCAACCGCCCGGCAGCGATATGCTGTTCACCGCCGCTGCCTATGACCTGAAACGGCAACACATCATCACCACCAACACCGCAGGTGCCAGTGAACCCGTGCGAGAAGTACAGGTACGCGGCTTCGAGCTGGAAGCCACAGGCAACGTCACGGAGAGTCTCAGCCTGACCGCCTCCTATACCTATGCCAACAGCAAGATGACCAAGGTCGGCGACCCACGGGACAAGAACCGCGCGCTGCCACTGACGCCCGAGCACCAGGCGTCGCTCTGGGCGAACTACGATTTCAACGTCGGCCCGCTGGCTGGCCTGGGCATCGGCTTCGGCGCACGCTTCGTCGGCTCAACCGACAACGTCGCCGTAGGCCAGATCAGCAACGTGAGGAGTCTGTCCGACGGCCACAGCAACGCCTACACCGTCTACGACGCGGCCGTACGCTACGACCTCGGCCAGATCGACGCCAGCCTGCGTGGCGCGAGCATCGCGCTCAATGCCGAGAACCTGTTCGACAAGGAATACCTGGCAACCTGCGACGGCTTCTACTGCTACGCCGGCGACCCGCGTCGAGTGACCGCCAGCCTCGGCTACGAGTGGTAAGCCCCCTCGCGCACCACCGATGCACCTGGAAAACACTGCGACCGTCCTGCACGGCCGCGGTGTTTTTCCGCTTCACGCGCCGACACTCGGATAAACCATGAGATCGACAACCATCCGCCGCTGGTCATGGCTGCATACCTGGTCCAGCCTGATCTGCACGCTGTTCCTCCTGATGCTGGCGCTCACCGGCCTGCCGCTGATCTTCCATCACGAGCTCGAACACCTGCTCGGCGAAGCGCCCGAGCTGCGTGAACTGCCGCCCGATACGCCCCGACTGGGTCTGCAACAACTGGTGGACGCCGCCGAGCGTCATCGCACCGGTGAGGTGATCCAGTACATCGGCTATGACAAGGACGAGCCGAACGGCATCATCGCCATCACCGCAGCGACCGCCGGCACCGAACCCAACGCCTCGCATACCTTCATGCTCGATGCGCGCAGCGGCGAACCGGTGGCCATGCCGGCCGCCAACGGCGGCGTGCTGATGTTCATCCTGCGCCTGCACGTGGACATGTTCGCCGGCCTGCCCGGCAAGCTGCTGCTGGCCTTCATGGGTCTGCTGTTCATCCTGGCCATCGTGTCCGGCGTGGTGCTCTATGCGCCGTTCATGCGCCGCCTCAAATTCGCCGAAGTGCGCCACGAGCGCTCCACGCGCACACGCTGGCTCGATCTGCACAACCTGATCGGCATCGTCACCCTGACCTGGGCGCTGGTGGTGGGCATCACCGGTGTCATCAGTGCCTGCGCCGACCTGCTGATCGAGGCCTGGCGTGAAGAGACGCTGGGAGCGCTGATGGAGCCGTATAGCGGCGCGCCCCTTGCAGCAGCGAGCCCCGGCCGACGACCTGCTACGCATTGCCGGCGAGGCCCTGCCCGGCATGCAGGCGGACTTCATCGCCTTCCCCGGCACGCGCTTTTCCACCGAACACCACTACACCGTGTTCATGATCGGCAGCACGCACCTGACCGCCCATCTGTGGACACCGGTTCTGATCGACGCGCAGCGCCTGGCGGTGACGGCCATCGCCGAACGCCCCTGGTACATGGATGCGCTGTCGATGTCGCAGCCCCTGCACTTCGGCGACTACGGCGGCAGGCCGATGCAGATTCTCTGGGCCGTGCTCGACGTGCTGACCATCATCGTGCTGCTCAGCGGCCTGTATCTGTGGTGGGTACGACGGCGCGCGCCGCGCCTTTCCATGCGCATGGAGGCAAACGGATGAAGTGGCGTGAATCGACCTTCGCCCTGCCGATCCTGATCGGCCTGCTCTGCGCCCTGGGGCTGTTCGCCGCCCTGCTCGGCGATGGCGGGTGGGATGCGCTGTCGTGGATCGGCCTGGGTATCCCGGCGGTGCTCGGTGTCTGGCCACTGCTGCGCCGTGTCGGGGCGCGATCCTGAACTGCACTGACGCGCCGACTAATCGGCGCGCACCTGCAACTCGCCTGCACCCTTGAAGAACACCAGCATCAGCGTCACCCCGGCGCCCAGCAAGGGCACGATGGCCAGCAGCATGAGCAGGACACTGGTGAGCATCAGGCCGCCGACGATATCCAGCCAGGCCATGACCTTCAGTGCCGGATAGGGATATTCGATCTTCAGCAGACGCAGCCCCAACCAGGTGGTGCAGGCCCCCATCACGCAGAGCAGTACCACATAACCGGTCGTCTGCCAGTCGAACCCGCTGAACAGCACCTCGCCGAACAGCATGTCGACGACCTCCAGCAACAACGTCACCACCACCAGCGCCCAGATCGGCACGTGCAGGCGCCGAGCGACAAAGCGCGCCTCGGCGAAGGCCTTGAAACGCAGCAGCAGGTAGCAACCGAGCAGCACCAGCGCCAGGCTCAGCCAGTCGGTGTAGCGCACCAGCACCTGGGCCTCGTGCGCCTCCAGCCGACTACTGGCCAACAGCAGCCCCACCACCAGTGCATTGGCCAGCACCGACACCAGCGCCAGCCAGCCGAGTACCTGCAACTGGCGAACGCTCCAGCCCGGCAATGCGAGGTCGGGGCGTTGGTCGAGCAGGTCGACCTGCGGCGCGCTGTAGGGGTTGTCCGGTTGCATGGGCCACTCCTTGCGAGAGAAAAACCGAGGCTAACCAGCCAGGCGTCACTTGGCCAGACTGTACGGCTGATCGCAGCATTGGCTGTACCGCGACGGCGCGCAGGCGGCGCAATAGTCTGACGCGCTATCACTGGAGAATCGCAAATGACCGCTGATCTGCTGCTCGCTTTCGTGGCCTTCGCCTTCGTCACGTCAGTCACCCCCGGCCCGAACAACATGATGCTGCTGGCCTCCGGGGTGAACTTCGGCGTGCGTCGCAGCATTCCGCACATGCTCGGCATCAGCCTGGGCTTCATGCTGCTGGTGGCCGCTGTCGGCCTGGGCCTTGGCCAACTGTTCGAGCGCGTGCCGCTGCTGCACGACGTACTGCGCTATGCCGGCGCCACCTATCTGCTCTATCTGGCCTGGAAGATCGCCCAGGCCGGCGCGCCGCAGAGCGAGAGCAACCCTGCCGCCAAGCCCTTCACCTTCCTGCAGGCGGCAGCATTCCAGTGGGTCAATCCGAAAGCCTGGATCATGGCCATCGGCGCCATCACGACCTACACGCCGCATGAAGGGTTCTTCACCAATGTACTGCTGATCGCGGCGCTGTTCGCCCTGGTCAATTGCCCCAGCGTCGGTCTCTGGACAGTGGCCGGCAGCCTGCTGCGCAGCTGGCTGAACAATCCGCGAGCGCTGCGCGCCTTCAACATCGGCATGGCGTTACTCTTGGTCGCCTCGCTCTACCCCATCTTCGTCGACACGGGACTGCTCTGATGCAAGACGCAACAACCACCCGCCTGCGTCCGCTGGCGGACAGCTCTACCTCGTCGGTGGTGGCGGGCTTCATCGCCATGCTCACCGGCTACACCAGTTCGCTGGTGCTGATGTTCCAGGCCGGCCAGGCGGCAGGCTTGAGCAGCGGGCAGATTTCCTCGTGGATCTGGGCGCTGTCGATCGGCATGGCGCTGGGCAGCATCGCCCTGTCGCTGCGCTATCGGGCGCCAGTGATGATCGCCTGGTCGACACCGGGTGCCGCCCTGCTCATCACCAGCCTGCCCCAGGTGTCCTATGGCGAGGCCATCGGTGCCTATATCCTGGCGTCCGGGCTGATCCTGCTGATCGGTCTGACCGGTACCTTCGACCGTCTGATGCGGCGTATCCCGGCCTCGCTCGCTGCGGCATTGCTGGCCGGTGTGCTGTTCAAGATCGGCCTGGAAATCTGCAACGCCGCCGAGCAGCAACCCTGGCTGGTACTGGCGATGCTGCTCGCCTACCTGGTCGGCAAGCGCCTGTGGCCACGCTACTCGGTACTCGCCGCCCTGATCGCCGGCAGCCTGATGGCAGGTCTTCTCGGCCTGCTGGACTTCAGCGGTTTCAAGCTGGAACTGGCCACACCGCAATGGACGACGCCCAGCTTCTCGCTGTCCTCGGCCATCAGCATCGGCATCCCGCTGTTCATCGTCGCCATGGCCTCGCAGAACCTGCCGGGCATGGCCGTGCTGCGCGCCAATGGCTACGACGTGCCGGCCTCGCCACTGATCGCCAGCACCGGCCTGATCTCGATCCTGATGGCACCCTTCGGCAGCCACGGCATTCACATGGCCGCCATCAGTGCGGCCATCTGCGCCGGCCCGGAAGCGCACGAAGACCCGCGCAAGCGCTACACCGCAGCCGTCTGGTGCGGGATCTTCTACGGCATCGCCGGCATCTTCGGCGCGACCCTGGCCGCGCTGTTCGCCGCTCTGCCGGCCGCACTCATCCTGTCCATCGCCGCGCTGGCGCTGTTCGCCTCGATCATCGGCGGTCTGACTCAGGCCATGAGCGAGCCCAACGAGCGCGAGGCAGCGCTGATCACCTTTCTGGTCACCGCCTCGGGCATGACCCTGCTCGGCGTGGGCTCGGCGTTCTGGGGAATCGTCGGCGGCTTGCTGACCCTGGCGGTACTCAACTGGGGCAAGCGTCAGGCCTGATCCGCGCGGCGATATTCCCTGAATCTCGCCGCGCCCGGCTCCAGAGGCAGATCCAGCCCGTTGGCGAGGTAGGCGATCCGCCAGCATCATGATCTCCAGTATCTGCGCGTCATCGAAATGCGCGCGGATCCTGGCGAACGCCTCGACGCTCAGCGTGGCCGGCTCATGCAAGGCATCGACGGTGCCAGCAGCGCGGCCTACTCGGCGCCCCAGGCATGCTCGCGCAGGGGGCCTGTCCAGCTAGGCACTCACCTGCTCCCGACTCAAGCCGGCCGCTCGGGCGAAAGTCGTCAGGTGCACGCCCCCATTCAAACTGGAGCGGACGGTGCTGATTGTGGTGACAAAGCATGTCGTCTTCGTCACTATCTGCTGGCGTTTTGACTCCCCCCATAACAACATCACATGGAAGGCATCATGCAGCACCCCAGCCGTCGCCACTTTCCGCTCCGTCGTCTTGCCATCCAGGTCGCTCAGGCATCGCTTCTGTTGAGCACTGGCGCGGCAATGGCGGCACCCAACTGCAGCACGTCGGGCAATGTCTCCTCGGTGCAATGCAGCGCCACCGATATCCAGATGGTGGGGGGTACCGGTAGCTCGTCGCTCACCGTGACGGATACCACGGCGAATTCGGTCGCTGTGCTGAGCTCGCCCTACGACAGTGGCCCGTTCACCCAGAGCCTGACCATCGACGGCACCACGGTGCTGAACCGCAGTGATTATCCGGCGGTGTACATGTATTCCAGTCAGCCCGGCTGGGATGCCAATCTGCAGATCGGCTCGGGGGTGAGCATCACCTCCGCAGGCCCGTTCGGCGCGGTCTGGCTGCGCTCGGAAAGCAACGACACGAACACCAGCAACACCATCGTGGTAGACAGCGCCGCCAGCATATCGAGCTTCGGCGCCAGTTCCGACGGCATCACCGCCACCTCCAACAATGGCGCGGTCTCGGTGACCAACCGTGGCAGCGTAACCGTAGCCGGCGGCCGTGGCCTGTACGCCGACGGTGGTTCGGCCAGCCTGACACCGGTCAGCGTCAGCATCACCAACCTGGGCTCGGTTCATGCCTATCAGGCGGGGGCGCGCGCCATCGACTACAACGGCACCGTGACCATCGATAATCGGGGCAGCGTCCGTTCGACCACTCGCCAGGGTCTGATCGCCTGGTCCGCCAACGGTGGCGCACAGATCAGCAACAGCGGCACCGTGGTGGCCGACCATTACGATGCGGTTGTGGCTGCCGGTACCGGCGGCAACGTGACGGTCACCAACAGCGGCAGCATCACCGCCAACCGCAACCTCAACCTCGCCCAGGTCAGCCCGGATTTTCACGGCATCAGCGCCTATAGCGACGGCATCGGCAACGTGACCAGCACCAACACCGCCAGCGGCGTCATCAACGCCGCGTGGGACGCCGGTATGGCGGGCGCCAGCGCCCAGGGCACGATCAGCCTGCTCAACGCCGGGCGCATCGATGCCCTCACCGGCCTGCTCGCCGAGTCGAACAGCGGGGCGGTGGACATCACCAACAGCGGCGTCCTCACCACCAGCGGAGTGGGCATTCAGGTCAACTCGGCCAGCACCGGCAGCGTCATCAACAGCGGCACCATCGCCAGCGCCGGCACGTCGTTCATGGTGGGAACCGGCACTGCGGTGGACGTCGAGAACCTCAGCGGCGGTCTGGCGCTCGGCAACCTGCAACTGGGCAACCTGGCCAACTTCCTCAACAGCGGCGACCTGGTGTTGAAACAGGGCGCCAGCCTGAGCAATTACACCACTGGCGGATCGGTGGTGAGCAGCAGCGTCGGCGGCAACTTCACCCAGAGCGCCAGCGGCTCGCTGGACATCGCAGCGGCCAGCGCAGCCAGTTACAGCACCCTGGCCGTCGGCGGCACGGCGAACCTGGGCGGCACCCTCAAGGTCGACGTCAAGTCCAGCTACACGGGCGGCGACCTGACCGATGTGATCACCGCCACCGGGGGGATCACCGACACTGGCCTGCGCGTGACCGATAACTCTCTGCGCTATGTCTTCTCCACGCTGTTTCGTGCCAACGGCATGGATCTGGTGGTACGCGATACCGGCATGAGCACCATCAGCAGCGCCGTGTCCCCCCAATCGCCCGGAGCACTGGGGGCCGCCGCCGTGTGGGACGGCCTGCTGGCCAATGGCACCGGCTCCGCCGAACTCAACCAGGCCCTCCAGGAAATCGTTGCCAGTCAGGATGTCGGCGAAGTCAACGGCAAGGTGCAGCAGACCCTGCCACTGCTTACCGGCAACTCGATCAACCTGGCCAACAACACCCTGGGTAGCGTCAACTCGGTGATCCAGTCACGCATCGACAGCACCCGCGGGCTGTCATCAGGCGATGCCTTCCTGGGTGACCGTCATCTGTGGCTGAAACCCTTCGCCACCCGCTCGCGCCAGGACAACCGCAATGGCGTTGTCGGCTACAGCGCCGATACCCATGGCTTCGTGATCGGCGCCGATGCCGAAGTCTCGCCCGATACCGATCTGGGCCTGGCACTCGCCTACGCCAAGACCGACGTCTCGAGCAACTCCGCAGGGCCGAAACAGCGTGCGGACATCGACACCTATCAGCTCGTCTTCTACGGTCGCCATGCCCTGGACGCCAGCAGCGATCTGTTGTTCCAGCTCGATACCGGCAAGATGCGCAGCGACGGCAAGCGCCAGATCGATCTCGTCGGCCTGAGCGCCGAATCCAGCTACGACAGCAAGACCGCACATGCCGGCATTGGCGTGGATCGACGCTTGCGGTTGAGCGAACGCACCACCTTCAAGCCCTCGCTTCACCTCGACTACACCTGGGTCGAAGACGAGTCCTATCGCGAGAAAGGCGCTGGTGGCCTCGACCTGCAAGTGAAGTCGCGCAGCACCGATGCGCTGGTGCTGGGCCTCGACGGCCTGTTGACTCACGACCTCAGCGAGCAGCTCACCGCCACCGCCAACCTCGGCGCCGGCTACGATTTCTACAACCGTGACACCGCCATCATCGCTGCCTACGCAGGGGCGCCGGATGCAGCCTTCACCACCGAGGGCAGCAACCAGTCGGCCTGGTCGCAGCGCGCCGGTGCCGGTCTGATCTATACCACCGCAAACGGCACCGAGATCACTGGCCGCTATGACGCCCTGCACCGCGAGGGCTTCCTCAGCCAGACCGCATCGGTGCAACTGCGCTGGATGTTCTGACGAGCACGCGGTGATTCGTCCTGTGCGCCTGGCTGGAGCGGCGCTGCTCACCCTGCTGGTGGGTTGCGCCACGCCGCCGACGCCTGAGGAGCGCGCCCATACCGCCGACAGACTGGCAGCGGAGCTCGGCTGGACAGCGCATACCCTCGAAACGGCGCCGTTCCAACTGCGCGCCTACCTGCCAGCGGTGGCTGCTGACGACACCCTCGTGATCTATCTGGAGGGCGACGGTTTCGCCTGGCTGAACTCGAGCCGTCCTTCGACCGACCCCACCCCTTGACGCCTGTCGCCTTGCAGCTGGCGCTGGCTCAACCGACCGGTGCAGCGGCCTACCTTGCCCGACCCTGCCAATTCATCGCGACTCAGCCGACCTGCTCCCGGGGTTACTGGACAGACGCACGCTTCGCGCCCGAGGTGGTGGAAAGCCTCGCTCAAGCCGTTGACCAGTTGAAGGCGCGCGTCGGTGCACGGCAACTGATCCTGGTGGGCTACTCCGGGGGCGGTGCCCTCGCCCTGCTATTGGCGGCTCGACGTGACGATATCGCGCGTGTCGTTACCGTGGCCGGGAATCTCGATCCGCAGGCCTGGACAACGCATCACCGCCTGCAACCGCTGAAGCGCTCGCTGAACCCGGCAGACCGCCGGCAGGCATTGGCCGGCACACGTCAGCAGCACCTGGCCGGCGGGCACGATCGCATCGTGCCCGCCGCTCTGACCAACGCCTTCGATGACGCCTACCCGCCCGGCACGCCCTCGCGCGTGTACCTGCTCCCCGAGCATGACCACGCCTGCTGCTGGGCGCGCGACTGGCCGCAGCTCTGGACGAAGCTGCTGAAGGATGCGCAGACGAGTGCACCGAGTCAGCCCTGATCAGCCAAGCGGCGTGCGCGAACCGACGTCCCGCCCCAGCACCGGCGTGTGCTCGGCCATCAGTTCCACCACCCAGTCGATGAATACCCGCAGCTTGGCGCTGACATGCCGGTTCGGTGCAAAGGCCAGGTACATCGGCATCGGCGTCATCTGCCAATCGTCGAACAGTTGCACCAGCTCGCCGCTGGCCAGGTGCGGTCCGGCCATGTAGTGCGGTAGCCAGAGCATACCCAGCCCCGCCAGCCCGGCTGCCAGGTAGGCGTTGCCATCGTCGACGATCAGCAACGGGCGCCCCTGCGCCTCGATGTGCTCCTCGCCGCGCTGCATCGCATAGGGCAGCGCCCTGCCGGTGCGTGACCAGAGAAAACCCACGGTGCTGTGGCCGCTGTCTTCCAGCTCGCGCGGATGCGTCGGCGTTCCGGCGCGGTGCAGGTAGCCTGGCGTGGCGTAGATGCCCAGGCGCAGATCGCCCACGTGCCGCGCTATCAGAGACTGATCGGTGATCTCGCCGCCGCGCACCACGCAATCGACGTTCTCGCCAATGATGTCGACGATGCGATCGCTCACCCCAAGGGTCAGCTGGATCTCCGGATAACGCGCATAGAACGCCGGCAATGCCGGTATCAACAGCATGCGCGCGAAGGGGCTGGGCACATCCACGCGCAATCGGCCGCGCGGGGCCATCGAGGCGCTGGACAGGCTGGTCTCGGCATCGTCGAGCTCGGCCAGCAGACGCACCACACGCTCGTAGTAGGCCGCCCCGTCGGCCGTCACGTTGACCTTGCGTGTGGTGCGATTGAGCAGGCGCACGCGCAATCGCGCCTCCAACTGCTGGACGAGCTGGGTCACGCTGGTCTTGCTCATGTGCAGGGTGGCCGCGGCCTTGGTGAAGCTGCCGGTCTCCACCACACGGGCGAAGGCCTGCATTGCATCGAAACTGTCCATTTCACGTCGCTCTCGGCACTGGATTGTTCGGATTCTACAAACAGTCATGACCAGAGTTGCTCGTTTATCCAGGCCGGCCGCCTTTCTAAAGTGAGCCCATCGTTAACCACGGGCCGCATCGGCCCGGATGGAGGCATGCAATGAGCAACAAACGTGATGTGGTTTTCCCGGCCGACCGCCATGCGCTGTACGAGCTTCACCGCTATTCACCGGCAATCCGCTCCAACGGCTTCCTGTTCGTGTCCGGTCAGGTCGGCAGTCGCAAGGACGGCTCGCCCGAACCCGATCTGAAGGAACAGGTGCGGCGCACCTTCGCCAACCTCGACGCGATTCTCGCCGAGGCGGGTTGCAGCTTCGATGACGTGGTCGACACCACCGTGTTCATGGTCGACCCCCACTCGAAGTTCGAGGCCCTCTGGGAGGTGGCCGCCGACTATTGGGGCGAGGCGCCCTATCCGACGGTAACTGCCATCGGCGTGACCTGGCTGTCCGGGTTCGACTTCGAGATCAAGGTGATCGCCAGGCTGCCGCAATGAGCAGCGGCTGCACCCCGACAGACGAGGGGCGCAGCCGAAAGACTCAGAGGTGAGTGAAGACGCGCTCGGCCGGCAGACGCGACTTCGGCAGTGCGGCATTGAAATCGCTGTCGCTGTGATACCCCAGCGCCACCGCAACCATGCTGCTCAGCCCCTGGGCCGTCAGGCCCAGTTCCTCATCAAGCGCCGTGCGATCGATGCCTTCCATCGGCGTGGCATCCACGCCCTTGGCGGCGGCGCCCAGCAACAGGGTGCCGAGTGCCAGGTAGGCCTGCTTCTCCGCCCAGTGCGGGATGTCGCCCAGACCACGGTGCAACTCGACGTAACTGCTGCGCGTGTTGTGCTGGGTGGCGCGCGCCGCCTCGTCACGGAAGCGGCCATCGTCGGCTTCCTGCTGCAGCACCTCGGCCAGATAGGCATCGTCGAGGTCGCGGCGGGCGCATATCAGGATCACATGCGAGGCGTTGAGAATCTTCGGCTGGTTGTAGGCGAAACCACCCTGGGCACCCTTGGCCAGGCGCGCCTTGCCATCGGCGGTACTCGCCACGACGAAATGCCAGGGCTGCGAGTTGACCGAAGATGGCGACAGACGCAGCAGCTCCAGCAGTTCGTCGATGATCGCCTGATCCACCTGGCGGCTCGCATCGTAGGCCTTGGTGGTGTAACGCTGGCGAGCGAAGGAAACGGGGCTCATGAACAATCTCCTGATCGATGGATGGCGCAAAACGGACGCTAGTCTGAAGCATGCGGCTGCACGAAAAAAGCGGCCGAAGCCGCTAGGAGTTTCAAAGAAAAAATGAAAATTCAGGCAGGCATGCGCCATGACCAGGCAGGCATGTTCGCAGGCACTCACCAGGACTCATTCGTCGTCACTCCCGCGAAGGCCGGAGCCCGGCAAAGCGACAGAGTCTGGATCATTCCCGAAGGGGAATGAAAGGCTGCTCACGAATCACCGAAAGCCAGTCGTCGCCCACACATCGTGCACGGCCACTGCTTCGGCAGACGCCTGCGTGCATATCCCTGCCGCATTCTGATGAATGCCCAAGCACTGAAGGCAGCAAATGCCTCCGAGTCGCATGACGAGGCTCGGGGTATTCGCCGCCAGCACCACACGACGAGCAGGGCGGCCTGTAAACACTTCGTAAACGCGATGGATTTTCATTAGCTTTAATAGTAAAAAGATAGCTTGCTTTCGATCCTGCATCGGATGGCTCTGCCGCTGTCCGTCTCGACCTGGAGTCCGGCATGTCTATCCACTCTTTCCTGCAACGAGCGACGCTGGCCGTCGCCACCACGCTGCTGCTCAACCTTCCCCTGCATGCCAGCGAACGCACGCTGGACAGTGCCTATGGCCCGTTGAAACTCGATGGCACGCCACAACGCGTGGTGGCGCTGGGCGACAGCGCCCTGGATGCGGCGCTGTCGCTCGGCGTGCACCCCGTCGGCACCCTGGCCAGCCGAGGTGGCGACGACGTACCGGACTACCTCAAGGCCAGGGCCGGCAAGATCGCGCTGGTGGGCAGCGTGCGCGAGCCCAACCTGGAGGCCATTCTGCGTCTGCAACCCGACCTGGTGCTGGCCTCGGGCGAGCTGTCGCGCGATCTGTACGCAAAGCTCAGCCTGATGGCACCGACCGTGGTACCCAAGGGCAACAGCTTCCAGGACTGGCGTGAAACCTATGCCACCTACGCCGAGGCACTCGGCAAGGCTGAAGCAGGCCGCCAGCGTCTCGCCGAAATCGAGACGCGCAGCACCGAACTGCGCCAGCGCCTGCCACAGGGGCAGGCAGTCAGCGTGGTGCGCTGGAACCCGCAAGGGCCGGTGATCATGTCCAGCAACCTGTTCGTCGGCCAGTTGCTCGACGGCCTCGGCCTGCGCGCCAATGAACTGGCCGCGGCCCAGTCGCAGAAACCGCACAGCGATGTGCTCAGCCTGGAAAACCTGTCGCGCATCAATGCCGACTGGATCTTCCTCGCCACCCTCAACCCGGACGGCCGCAAGGCTCTGGAGGAGGCACGCAAGCAGCCCGCCTTCACTCGTCTGAAAGCCGTTGTCGATGATCACGTGGTCACCGTCGATGGCCAGATCTGGAGCAGCAGTTCGGGTTACCTGGCGGCCCAGCAGGTACTCGATGACGTGGAGAAGGCGCTGCTCGACTGATGCCCGCATCGCGCCTCTGCGTCCCCAAGGCGCTGGCCATCGCAGCCCTGTGCCTTGTGCTTCTATGCGTCGCCAGCCTGCTTCTGGGCGCCGGCGATATCGGCATCCTGCCCAGCTCGCAGGCACTGCTCGGCGGTGGCGACGACGATGCCCGCTTCGTCGTCTTCGAACTGCGCTGGGTGCGTACCGAGCTGGCCGTGCTGGTCGGTCTCGCTCTGGGGGCGGCCGGCGTGCTGCTGCAGGCGGTGACCCGCAACCCACTGGCCGAACCCGGACTGCTCGGCGTCAGCGCCGGCGCCTCGTTCGCCGTGGTGCTGGCGATCAACCTGGGGGCCTCGGCCGCCGGCCTGCACCTGGGCGTGGCCATGCTCGGCGCACTGCTGGGCTGCGTGCTGGTGCTGCTGGTCACCCGCATGCGCGGCGTCGGCGACGACCCGGTGCGCCTGGTGCTGGCCGGCGCCGCCTTTTCCGGCATGCTCGGCGCGCTGAGCAGCCTGCTGCTGTTGTGGGATCAACGTACTGCCGACGAGATGCGTTTCTGGGTCATCGGCGCCCTGGCTGGCCGCCCACTGGACACCCTCGACTGGAGCTTGCCGGGGCTGCTCGGCGGGCTGTTCATGGCACTGCTGGTGATGCGCCCGCTGGCCGCCCTGGCCCTGGGTGAGCGTGTTGCCAGCGGTCTCGGCCACCATCCGCAACTGACTCGCCTGGGCACCCTGCTGGCCGTGGCGATCCTGGTCGGCACCGCGACCGCCGCCGCCGGCCCCATCGCCTTCATCGGCCTGATCGTGCCCTACATCGCTCGGCGCCTGGTGGGTTCCGACATCCGCCGCACCCTGGGCCTGAGCATGCTGCTCGGCCCCTGCGTGCTGCTGCTGGCCGATGTCATCTCGCGCCTGCTGGTACGCCCTTACGAACTGCCGGTGGGCGTGGTGACCGCCTTCGTCGGCGCGCCGATCCTGATCGCCGTGGTGCGCAACCACCGCCTGCCAACCCTGTGACGGGCATGAAATGTGACATGAACGCATCCTCCCCACGCCCCCTGCCCGCCCCTGCCGGCCATTACCTGTTGCGCCTGGGCACGTGCAGCCTGCTGCTACATCGGCGCAGCCTGCTCGTCGCGTTGACTCTCAGCCTGCTGCTGGTCGCGGTCGGCACCTGGATACTGGCGGCCGGCGACGCGGCCCTCACGCCCTGGAAGGCCCTGATGGCCGCCGTCGGCCAGGGCGAGACCCTGCACATATTCCTGATTCGGGAATTACGCCTGCCACGGCTGATCGCCGGCCTGCTCAGCGGCGCCGCGCTGGGTGCCGCCGGCTGCCTGTTGCAGACCCTGGCGCGCAACCGCCTGGCCACACCAGGGGTGATCGGTATCGACAACGGCGCCACTGCCTTCGCCGTCGCCTCCATCGTCGCCGTGCCCACCAGCCTGGCACCATCGGCCCTGGCCCTGAGCGGCGCCGCCACGGCAGCGGTACTGACCTTCGCCCTGGCCGCTGGTGGTGGCGCACGCGGCTATCGCTTCATCGTCGTCGGCATCGCCATCGGTGCATTGTTCGGCGCACTGACCAACCTGATGCTGGCGCGCAGCGACATGGATGCCGCCAATGCCGCCTACCCCTGGACGGTCGGCAGCCTCAACGCGCGCCCCGCCGACTCGGTGCTGCTGCTCGGCATCGGCCTGGCAGTGGGCCTGCCACTGGCCAAGCTGCTGGTCAATGCCCTGAGCCTGATGCGTTTTTCCGACAGTGTCGCCATCGGCCTGGGCGTGCGCCTGCAACGCATGCGCCTGCTTACCCTGGCGCTGTGCGTATGGCTCACGGCCCTGGCGGTCGCGGTCGTCGGCCCGGTCGGTCTGATTGCTCTTGCCGCACCGGAGATGGCGCGGCACCTGTGCAGCCGGCACGGCGTACCCGTGCTCAACGCGGCACTGTCCGGTGCCCTGATGATGATCCTCGCCGACTGGCTCGGCCGAACCCTGCTGGCCCCCATCGAAGTCCCGGTCGGCATCATCGCGGCCGTGATCGGCGGCCCCTACCTGCTGTGGATTCTGCTGCGCCAGGCCCCACGGAGCTCGACATGACCCTGCTTTCCTCGCTGCTCGGCGATGCCAGC
The DNA here is from genome assembly GCA_045291465.1 of Ectopseudomonas oleovorans. GTDB lineage: Bacteria > Pseudomonadota > Gammaproteobacteria > Pseudomonadales > Pseudomonadaceae > Aquipseudomonas > Aquipseudomonas oleovorans_B. Next base: position 3,582,880 of record CP152345.1, read on the forward strand.
CAGACCGACGTGCGTCTGCAAGCCCGCAACCTGAGCATGGGCTACGCCCAGACCACGATCATCGACGGCCTCGACCTGCTGATCCCCAGCGGCCAGGTCAGCGCCATCGTCGGCCCCAACGGCTGCGGCAAATCCACCCTCCTCGCCGGCCTCGCCCGGCTGCACAAGCCCAGCGCCGGTAGCGTACTGCTCGACGGCAAGGCCATCGGCAGCCTGCCCTCTCGCGAAGTGGCACGCCGGCTTGCCCTGCTGCCCCAGGACGCCAGCGCGCCGGACGGGCTGACGGTCAGTGAACTGATCCGCTTCGGCCGCCAACCGCACCAGAGCCTGCTGCGCCAATGGAGTGCAGAGGATCAGGCGATAGTCGACGCCGCCCTGGTTGCGGCCGATCTCGTCAAGCTGGCCGACCGCCCGCTGGAATCCATGTCCGGCGGCCAGCGCCAGCGTGCCTGGATCGCCATGGCCATCGCCCAGGCCACGCCCTTGCTGCTGCTCGACGAGCCGACTTCGGCGCTGGATCTGGGCCATCAGATCGAAGTCTTCGAGCTGATCCGCCAACTCGCCGCCGCCGGCAAGACCATCGTCATGGTGGTGCACGATCTCTCCAGTGCCTGCCGTTACGCCGATCACCTGATCGCCATGCACCAGGGGCGGATCGTCGCCAGCGGGCGCCCCGACGAAGTGGTCAGCTCGGAGCTGGTCGAGCGCCTGTATGGCGTACGCTGCACGCTGCTGCGCGACCCGCTGAGCGGTACGCCGGTGATCGCCGGAGTAAGCAGGCTCTGAAGGCGTATCACCAGAGCGCTTCGCATACCCGCCAGTAATTCATTCTCTGAAAATAATGTAAGAAATCACCCAGTCAATTAGTCGGACATTTCTCACGTCATAAATTTTTCACGATAAAAATCATTGCGTTGCAGATATCTATCAAAAGAACACGATAAATCGTCAAAAAAGCAGCGAACTGGAAGCAGAGAACGGCTGCACTATCGTCCAAGCAATTCCACATCGAAGGGACTCGAACGATGAAGTCCATCACGAGAACCGCCACACTGGCTCTTGGCTTGTTCGCAGCACCCGCTTTCTCAGCCGGCCAACTGCAGGGGCAACTGAACGTTCAAATCACCATCGGCACCGGCTGTACGGTGACCAACGGTACCGCCAGCGGCTCCAGCAACACCTTCGGTTCGCTGTCTTTCGGCAACTACAACGACCTCAACAACCTGATCGACGGCCGCTCCTTCGGTAGCGCCGGCGGCAGCTCGTTCGGCCTGCAATGCAGCCTGGGAACGGCCTACAGCATTGCCCTGAACGCCGGGCAGAATGCCACTGGCAGCCAGAGGCGCATGGTCAACTCAGGTGCCTACGTCGCCTACAACCTGTATCAGGACAGCGGTCGAACCCAGACCTGGGGAGATGGTGGCGCGACAGGCACGGTGCACACGGGAACCGGCACCGGCAACAACGAAGAAGTGATCGTCTACGGTCGAGTCCCGGCGCAGACCACCCCCAGCCCCGGCACTTACACGGACACCGTGCAGGTCACCATCGCCTGGTAACCCCTCGCCACGCATTGAAGAGGACGTCACGCTCACCAGGGAAGAATCGTCATGCAGCGCCTGATCGCCCTTCTTCTCATGCTGGCTCCAGCAGCCCTGCATGCGGTCGACAAGAACGCCACCATCGGTGTGAACGCCGAGGTACTGCCGGCCTGCCAGGCCGGCAGCAGCGGTGGTTCGGGCGTCAGCTTCGGCACGCTGGATTTCGGTACCCACCTCAGGCTCGACAACCTCATCACCCGCGTGGGCCAGCCAGGAGCCGGTGCCCTGCGCGTCAACTGCCAGCAGAACATCCCCTACCGTGTGTTGATCAATGCCGGCAACAGCGGCAGTACCAACAACCGGCAGATGAGCGGCCCCGGCGCGGCCGTGCTCACCTACAACCTGTACACCGGCGCGGACTACGTCACCGTCTGGGACAACAGCACGGGCGTCAGCGCGGTGGGCAATGGCCAGGATCAGTGGCTGCCGATCTATGCCCGCGTTCCAGCGCAAAGCCCCCTCCGCCAGGTAGCTACAGCGATACCCTGACCGTCACGGTGAGTTGGTGATGCCGTGCCAGGGCCAGTCGCTTGGGGTCACCAGCCTGCTCTGCCTGACCGTGCTGGTCATGCCTGCTCTGCCGGTTCACGGCGACACGGGCGTCAACGACCAGATCATCAGCCAGAGTTTCCAGGTACGCGCGGAGATCGTGCCGGGTTGCCTGCTCGGTGCAGGCGGCAGCGACGCCACCTCGTTCGGCAGCATCTCGTTCGGCCAGATCAGTACCCTGCCCAGCAACCTGGATACTGCAAGCACACCGGGCAACGGTTCCATCGTCCTGCAGTGCGCCCCTGGCACAGCGGTCAGCGTCTCGCTCAACACCGGTCTCAATACCGGCAGCGTCGGCGGCGGACGTTACCTGGCGAACGGCACCGAGCGCCTGCGCTACCAGCTGTATCAGGACGCCGCGCGCAGCATCGTCTGGGGCGACGGCAGCAATGGTGGCACGCGCATGAGCATCAACTTTCCCGTTGGCGGCGCCACTCAGAGCTACACCGTCTACGCCCGCCTGTTCAGTGTCAGCCCGCTGCCCTCGGCCGGCATCTACACCGACACCATCACAGTGACCGTGAGTTATTGAACCATGAGGACACGTACCCTCTTCACCTGCTGCCTGATTCTGGCCACCTCGCTGACGAGCCTGGCCGCGCAGGCCGCCAGTTCCATCCTGATCTGGCCGATCAACCCGTTGATCGAAGCGGATCGACAGAAGTCAGCCGCGCTCTGGCTGGAAAACCGCGGGCAGGAGCCGGTGGACTTGCAGGTACGGGTGCTGGCCTGGGAGCAGCAGGGCTTCGAAGATCACCTGACGCCACAGAGGCAGGTGGTAGGCAGCCCGCCGATGGCGACCGTGCAACCGGGCAAACGGCAACTGATCAGGCTGGTCAATCTGGAACCGCCGGGCGCGGGCACGCTGCGTACCTACCGCGTGCTGGTCGACGAGGTTCTACCGCCGCAACCGCGCCCGTCACAGCTGGGCGTGCAGTTTCAGATGCGTTACTCGGTGCCGCTGTTCGTGGTGGGGCCTGGAGCCTACCTGGATGACGGTGCGCGAGAAGCGCCAGGCCAGGGCCAAGCACTGGCCCCCGATCTGCGCTACCGCGTCGTCTAGGCAGCGATGGCACCTTCCTCTACCTGCGCAACATCGGCCCCGCACCAGCCCGCCTGTCCCAGGTCGACCTGCTGCGCGACAACGGCCGGCAGCCCCTGGCCGAAGGGCTTCTCGGCTACGTGCTGCCTGACGCGCAGATGCGCTGGCTCCTGCCGGCCGGCGTGCACGGTGGCCGGGTGCAGGCCCGCATCAACGAAGGCCGACAAGCGCAGACGCTGGCCACCGAATAGGTCGCTGGCCCTGCTGTTGCTGGCCGTCCTGCTGTCAGGCCAACCGGCTCGCGGCGATGACACGGAGCAGCTCGCCGAGGCCCAGTTGCTCTACCTGGAGTTGGTCGTCAATGAACTGTCCAGTGGCAAGGTGGTGGAAGTGAGGGAACATCAGGGCCGGCTGTTCGTTCAGCGCGACGACCTGCTCGCCGCCGGCGTGCGCCTGCCCCCGGCGTCGCCCGCCTGGGTTGCCCTGGATCGGATCGAAGCCCTGCACAGCGAGTACCAGCAGGGCAATCAGCGCCTGCTGCTGAGCCTGCCCAGCGACTGGTTGCCGCATCAGCGCTTCGGCCCCAACAGCCTTAGCGAGCCGATGGAGGCGCAAAGCGCACTCGGCGCCCTGTTCAACTATGACCTCTACTACAACCACACCGAGAATGCCGGCCACTACGCCAACACCTGGCTGGAACAGCGGGTGTTCGACGGCTTCGGCATGATCGCCAACACCGGCGTCTATCGCCACAGCTTCTCCGGGGCGGGCTATCGCGACGGCTACACTCGCTACGACACCACCTGGCGCTTCAACGACCAGCAACGCATGCTCAGCTTCAGCGGTGGCGACCTGATCACCGGTGCGCTGACCTGGAACAGCGCGGTGCGCCTGGGAGGGGTGCAGATTTCGCGCGAATTCTCGTTGCGTCCTGATCTGATCACCTACCCCCTGCCGCGCTTCGATGGCGACGCCGCAGTGCCCAGCAGCGTGGACCTGTTCATCGACGGTGCCCGGATCGGCCAGCAGGATCTGCGCCCCGGCCCCTTCACTCTGAACACCGTGCCCTACATCAGCGGTGCCGGTACGGCGACGCTGGTGACCACCGACGTACTCGGCCGCCAGGTTTCCACCACCGTGCCGTTCTACGTGACCGACACCCTGTTGCGTCAGGGGCTCTCGGACTTTTCGCTGTCGGCGGGCAAGCTGCGCCGCAACTACGGCGTGGACGATTTCGCCTATGGCAGTCTGGTCGGCAGCGGCAGCCTGCGCTACGGCCTGACCGACAGCCTCACCCTGGAAAGCCATGCCGAAGCCGGTGCCGGCCTCAGGCAGGCCGGAGTCGGCGCGACCGTCGGGCTCGGCCTCATGGGTACCCTGAGCGGTTCGGTGAGCCAGAGCAGCGGCATCGGTAACGGCCAGCAGTACAGCCTTGGCTACAGCTACTATGCGCGCCGCTTCGGTATCACTGCGCAGCGCATCCAGCGCACCTCGGACTATGCCGACCTGAGCGTCGCCCACGCCCTGGACAACGACCTGGCCGGCGGCCCGCTGAGCAAGACCCTGGATCAACTGACCTTCAGCTTCAGCCCCGAAGGGTTGGGCTCGTTCGGCATCGGCTACTTCGCCAGCGAGCAACACAGCGGCAATCGCACGCGCCTGCTCAACCTCTCCTGGTCACGCAGCCTGTGGGGCAACAGCAGCTTCTTTCTCTCGCTCAACCGCCAGTTGGACGACGGTTCGCACGCCATTCAGGCACAACTGGTCATCCCCTTCGATCTGTACTCCACTCTGACCACCGGCGTGGAACGCGACAGCAACGGCAACCAGCGCGTGCGTGCCAACTACAGCCGCAACCCGCCCAGCGACGGCGGCCTGGGCTGGAACCTGGGCTACGCCGATGGCGACAGCCAATACCGCCAGGCCGACCTGACCTGGCGCACCCGGCATGCCCAGGTGCAGGCCGGTGTCTACCGGAACGATGGCATCACCACCCAGTGGGGCGGTGTGAGTGGCTCGCTGGTGGCCATGCAGGGACAGGTGTTTGCCAGCAACCGCATCGACGACGCCTTCGTCGTGGTCAGCACCGAGGGCCATGCCGACGTGCCCGTGCGCTACGAGCACCAACTGCTCGGCCGAACCGACTCGTCGGGTTACCTGCTGGTACCCTGGGTACCGGCCTACTATCCCGGCCAGTACGAAGTCGACCTGCTGGATCTGCCGAGCAACCTGCAATTGTCCGAAACCCAGAAACGCATTGCCGTGCATCGAGGCAGCGGCGCACTGCTTGCCTTCCCCATGGTGATGAGCCTGTCGGCCAGCATCCAGCTGGTCGACGGCCTGGGCCAGCCACTGCCACGCGGCACCCAGGTGCTGCACCGCCCCAGCGGCCAGCGCACCTACATCGGCTGGGACGGCCAGTTGTATTTCGAAGGGCTGGACAGGGACAACCGGCTCGAAGCGCGCCTGGCTGACGGCAGCAGTTGCAGCAGCCAGTTCTCATTGGACGAGCGCGCCGTGGAAATGGCCGTGGTCGGCCCCCTCGCCTGCCTGAAACAGGAGACTCGGCCATGACCCGCTGGCTGACCCTCGCTCTGCTGCTCGGTAGCGTCCTGGCCAGCATCGCCGCACAGGCCTGCAGCACGGCTGCGGCCTCAGTCAACCTGGGTAGCACCAACTCCCTGAGCCTGCGCACCACGCAACAACAGGCCGCAGCCGGCGCGGGTCTGTCCTGCCCGGGGCTGCTTCAGGCACTGAGTGCCGCCTATGTCAGGGTAACCCTGCAGAACGCCGGCGCCCTGGCCCTGCAGGATGGCCAGGGTAATCAGATTCCCTTCCAGATCTATCAGGACTCCGGCTACAACCAGGCCCTGGTGGCTGGCCAACCCCAGCAGCTCGGCGCGATCAACCTGCTGGCCGTTGGCAGCACCGCCACCGCCATCGGCCTGTATTTCCGCACCAACCCCGGCCCCAACGTACCGGCCGGCACCTACACGGCCACCGTTACCCTGCGCTGGGACTGGGCGATCTGCACCGTCGGCGCGGTCAACATCTGCGCCTGGGATCGCAGTCCGGGCCTGACCCAGAGCTGTGTGGTGATCTGTGGCGCCCCCACCAACTGGGGCACGGGATCGCTCGCCACCCTGACCATCACCCTGGTGGTCAGCAAGGCCTGCCGCATCGACACGCTGCCCAACGTGGACTTCGGCGCCAACGCCCTGATCAGTCAGTTCAGCGCGCAGCAACGCACCTTCGCCGTCACCTGCACCAGCACCGAGGGCTACACCCTGAGTTTCGACAACGGGCAGAACTACCAGGCCCCCTGGCGACGCCTGAGCAATGGCAGCCAGTACATCCGCTACAACCTCTACTACAGCAGTAGCAGCCTGATCTGGAACGCCGCATCGCCGCTGACGGCCAGTGGCACGGGCAACTCGCAGAGCTTCAGCTACCAGGCGATTCTCGACCCCGGGCAAGCCAATGCCCCGGTGGGGGTCTACACCGACAACGTGTTGCTGATCATCAACTACTGAAGCCTTCGAGCGGGCGCCTACCAGTAGATCACCAGCGTCGCACCGTCCGCCTCGGCGGACGGCAACACCAGCGAGGCAGCCTCTGCATTCGCCGCCACGGCACGCCCACTGGCGTCCTGCACCTGATAGGCCGCATGCTCGCAGCCATGTCCGGTCAGATGTACGACGGCATCGTCGCTACGCGTGACGACCTCGCAACGTTTGAGGAGCGTCAGACTGATCTGCAGTTGCCCGCTGATCTGTTCGGCGGCAACAGGTTTGGCAGTGGCGCACAGCAGGGTGGCCACCAGGGAGGCAAAAAGTCGTTGGAACGGCATGACGAGGGTCTACGGCAAGGATGGCCTGCTGGGGTCGAAGGTCGAGATCCGTCCGTAGAAACGGTCGCGACATCAGCACGCGACCGAAAGGCTGACAGGATAGTGTGATATCAGACTGAAATCACCCGAAAGCCGACGAACGCCCGTTCAGACCAGTGTCTTCACCTCGAAACGCTTGCCCGGCGCCACGATCTGTTCCTGCGCGGCCACCAGCGGCAGGTCACGTGCGCCCTCTTCGGTCTGTTCGACCAGTGCATAGAGCGTCGCAGTGGCCAGCGCCAGCGCTTGTGGCAACGCCTGACCGGCCAGCAACCGCCCCAGCAGAGTGGCCGAGAACACGTCGCCCATGCCGTTGGGCAGCGGATGCAGGGCCAGACGCGGCGTGGTCACCAGCCAGGCACCTTCACCGTTGACCGCCAGCGTGCCCAACTCGCTGTCGGGGATATCCGGCGTGGCCAGACTGGTGACGATCACGACGTCCGGGCCACGGCCACGCAACTGCCGGGCGACCTTCACCGCCTCCTGCAGGTTGGCCGGCTTCGCGCCGGTGAGCAGTTCGAACTCGAACTGATTGGGTGTGATGATATTGGCGAACGGAATCGCCTGGTCGCGCAGAAAGTCGGGAATCGTCGGATTGACGAAGACACCGCGTCCCACGTCGCCCATCACCGGATCGCACAGATAACGCAGTGCCGGGTTGTGCTGACGAATCTCGCCCACGGCCTCGAGAATCACCCTTCCCGTATCGGCATCGCCCAGGTAGCCGGAAAGCACCGCCGACAGGCGCGGCAGCACACCGCGCTCACGCAACCCCAGCAGCACTTCGCGCACATGCTCGGCGCCAAATACCTGGCCGCGAAACTGACCATAACCGGTGTGGTTGGAAAACTGCACGGTATGGATAGGCAACACCTCGAAACCCAGACGCTGCAAGGGAAAGACCGCAGCGGCGTTGCCGACATGGCCCCAGGCGACATGCGACTGAATGGACAGGACGAGGGGCGGTAGCGTGGCGCTCATGGCGTTCTCTGCTGGCTGGATACGACGAGGCAGGGATTATTCGCCAAGCCGCCCGGCCATGCCAGCCCCGGCGTCTCCGGACAAACAGGCCTTGCACAGAACATATGAATTTTCATATATTCTAAATTCCATATATATGAATGCACACCATGATCACCCCCACCGAAGTGTTCAAGAGCCTGGCCGACGAAACCCGCGCCCGCGCCACGCTGCTCATCGTCAGGCTTGGCGAGCTCTGCGTCTGCGAGCTGATGTGTGCCCTCGATGACAGCCAGCCGAAGATCAGCCGTCACCTCGCCCAACTGCGCAGCAGCGGTCTGTTGCTCGACCGTCGCCAGGGGCAATGGGTCTATTACCGCCTCAACCCCGAACTGCCGGCCTGGGTGCACGAGATGTTGCAGGTAACGCTCGCGGCCAACGCCGCGTGGCTCGAGGAAAACGCCTGCCGCCTGCACAACATGGATGGCCGCCCCGTTCGCACCAACGCCTGCTGCTGACCCCTCCGCGAGTCCCTTTGTCATGCTGATCGCCGCTGCCGTCTTCATCCTTACCCTGGTGCTGGTCATCTGGCAGCCCAGAGGCCTGGGCGTTGGCTGGAGCGCCAGCATCGGCGCGCTGCTCGCGCTGGCCGTCGGCGCGGTATCGCTGCAGGACATCCCCACGGTCTGGGGCATCGTCTGGAATGCCACCGCCACCTTCATCGCCGTGATCATCATCAGCCTGCTGCTCGATGAGGCCGGTTTCTTCGAATGGGCCGCTCTGCACGTGGCACGCTGGGCCAAAGGCAGTGGCTATCGGCTGTTCTGCTTCTGCGTGCTGCTTGGTGCCGCCGTTGCCGCCCTGTTCGCCAATGACGGCGCGGCCCTGATTCTCACCCCGATCGTCATGTCCATGCTGGTCACGCTGCGCTTTCGCGCCGCGACCACCCTGGCCTTCGTCATGGCGGCAGGGTTCATCGCCGACACCGCCAGCCTGCCGCTGGTGGTCTCCAACCTGGTGAACATCGTTTCCGCCGATTATTTCGGCCTGGGCTTCGCCGAGTACGCCGCGGTGATGGTGCCGGTGAACCTGGCCAGCGTGGCCGCGACGCTTGCGGTGCTGTTTCTGTTCTTGCGCCGCGACCTGCCCCGGCGCTACGCGCTCGATGCCTTGCCAGAGCCGCGCACGGCCATCCGTGACCACGCGACCTTCGTGGTAGGCGCCTGGACACTGCTGGGCCTGCTGGTGGGACTGTTCGCCCTCGAACCGCTGGGCATTCCCATCAGTGCGGTGGCAGCAGCCTGTGCACTGATCCTGTTTCTGGTGGCCGTCCGTGGCCAGCGCATTGCCACCCGGCGCGTGCTGCGCGAAGCCCCCTGGCAGGTGGTGATCTTCTCCCTCGGCATGTACCTGGTGGTCTATGGCCTGAAGAACGCAGGGCTCACCGAACTGCTCACGCAAGTGCTCGACGGCCTCGCCGAACAGGGGCTGTGGACGGCCACCCTCGGCACCGGCGTGCTGGCCGCGCTGCTGTCTTCGGTGATGAACAACATGCCCAGCGTGCTGATCGGCGCGCTGTCGATCCAGGCCAGCGATGCGCAGGGCGTCATTCGCGAAGCGATGATCTACGCCAACGTCATCGGCTGCGACCTCGGCCCCAAGATCACCCCCATCGGCAGCCTGGCCACCCTGCTCTGGCTGCACGTGCTGACCCGCAAGGGCATGCGCATCACCTGGGGTTACTACTTCAGGGTCGGCCTGCTGCTGACCACCCCGGTTCTACTGATCACCCTTTCGGCCCTGGCGCTGCGCCTGAGCCTCTGATCGTCGCCCGCGAGCGGCAGGAGTAACCATGCGAGTCCTGTTCATATGCACGGCCAACAGCTGCCGCAGCATCCTTTGCGAAGCCCTGTTCAACCACCTCGCGCCGGCCGGTTTCGAGGCGGTCAGCGCCGGCAGCTTCCCCAGAGGCCAGGTGCTGCCGCGCAGCCTGACCACCCTCGCACAGGCCGGCATCGCAACCACCGGGCTGAGCAGCAAGGGCAACGAGGCCTTCGCCGACAACCCGCCGGACATCGTCATCAGCGTATGCGACAAGGCCGCGGGCGAAGCCTGCCCGGCCTATTTCGGCCCGGCGCTGAAAGCTCACTGGGGCCTCGAAGACCCATCCGCGGTCAGCGGTGACGAGGCCATGGTGGACGCTGCCTTCCGCGACACCCTGGCACGCATCGAACGACGCTGCCGGGCCTTCCTCGCCCTGCCCTTCGACCGCCTCGACCGCGATGCCCTGAAGCGCGAGCTCGAGCACATCGGCACGCTCTGAAAACAGGAGTTTCCATGACCGACACACTCCCCAACCTCGACCTGACCCTGTTCGACGCCAGCCCGGCGGCGATCGTCCCAGGTGGCGACAAACCCCGCATCCTGCTGCTCCATGGCTCGACCCGAGAACGCTCGTTCAGCCGTCTGCTGGTGGAAGAAGCCGCACGCCTGCTGGAGCATTTCGGCGCACAGACCCGCATCTTCGACCCGTCGGGGCTGCCGCTGCCCGATGATGCCCCCGTGGAGCACCCCAAGGTGCAGGAGCTGCGCGACCTCGTGCAGTGGTCGGAAGGCCAGGTGTGGTGCTCACCCGAGCGGCACGGCGCTCTGTCGGCGGTGTTCAAGGCACAGATCGACTGGATACCCCTGGCACTTGGCGCCGTGCGTCCCACCCAGGGCAAGACGCTGGCCGTGATGCAGGTGTGCGGTGGCTCGCAGTCGTTCAACGTGGTCAACCAGCTGCGCGTGCTGGGACGCTGGATGCGCATGTTCACCATCCCCAACCAGTCCTCGGTGCCCAAGGCCTTCATGGAGTTCGACGAGGCCGGCCGCATGAAGCCATCGCCCTACTACGACCGGCTCGTCGACGTCATGGAGGAGCTGGTGAAATTCACCGTTCTGCTGCGCGGGCACCAGGGCGTCCTGGTGGATCGCTACTCCGAGCGCAAGGAAAGCGCCGAGCAGCTTTCGGCTCGGGTCAATCAGCGTTCGATCTGAACCCCGTCAGCATGGGCGCTACGCTTCATCGATCGAGGCTGCCGACAACGGTGCGGGTATCAGACTTGCCCCTGCAGCCCCCACTCGACCCGATTGCGTCCCTGCGCCTTGCCCCGGTACAACGCGACATCCGCCTGCTGCAAACACTCATCGAACGCCTGCGCGCTGGTGAATTCATCCGAAACACCAATGGTCGCCGTGCAGCGAATCGGTCGCTTTACCCCAGGGCCGAACACTTCGCCGTGCTCGATCGCCGCACGCGTACGCTCGGCCAGTTGCAGCACGCCGGCCCTGTCCGTATCCAGGGCGATGACCACGAACTCCTCACCGCCCAGCCGGCAGATCAGATCACCCTGGCGCGCGGTGGCCTTGAGCACTTCGGCAACACGCGTCAGGACGAGGTCGCCGGCGTTGTGGCCGTGGGTGTCGTTGATACGCTTGAAGTGGTCGATATCCACGATCAGCAGATAAGCCGACCCGGCCGTGCGAGAGCGCAAGTGGGCCTCCAGCGCCTCCATCAGGCCGCGCCGATTCAGCAGCCGAGTGAGCGGATCATGTGCGGCGAGGCGACGCAACTCGTCCGTCAGACGGCGCAGCACCAGCCAGACCGCGCAAGGCGGCAACACGGTCGCCAGGAATGACATGTACAGGTAGAAGACCTTCTGGAAACGGCTGCTCATGTCGAGCGCCGCCATCCCGCCCTGGAGGATCATCACCAGCTTCGCCGCGTTGAGGACGCAGATACCGCCAATCAGCACGGCGAACACCATCATCTCGACGCGCAGATCCCTGGCAAAGGTTCGCCCGCCATGGATCGCGACAACCGTCATGGTCAGAAACAGCGAGGCACAGGCACCAGCCAGCATGGCGTGACGTGCCTCCGAGCCCAGCAGCCATTGCACCAGTAGCTGCAACACCGTGTAACTGCCAGCCAGGACAAGCAGCGGACGCAACACCGGGGTTGGCCGCTCGAAAAAGCGCATCGCGCCCAGTACATAGGCGACCGGAGCACCGAGTGTCAGCGTGTGGTTGACGATGCTCATCGGCCCCCAGTCCGGCTCGCCGTCGAGCAACTGCAGAATGTACGCGAGCCCGAGCAGCAGATTGCCCAGCGCAAACACCTCCATGCCCATTTTCCTGCCATTGAGCCGTGTGCTGATCAGCAGGAACATCACGGAAAAGCACAGCAGGTACACGCAGAGCATGCCGAGGATGACGATGGTGACCATGGGACTCGTGCAGGTGGAGAGCGAGCGACGGGCAGCACACACGTAAACGTCGTGCGGCGGTGTTCAGCATGCCTATTCAGGTTCGCGGATCGTAGGCACATCCCCCGGCGAAGGCAATCTGCGCCCCCGGCCCTGGCGCCCCGGGAAACTCGCTCCCCTGAATGGCAGATCAAAAAGCAGAGCTATTCTGGGTGATATCAACACGACATCATCCAGGATGAACAATGAAAAGGATACTCATCGCGGTTGCTTTGTTCATGTATCTGACCGGCTGCTCCAGCCTCCAGAAATCGGCAGACGCACAAGGCCCTGACACCAGGCTGCATACGCTATACATCGACAAGGACGGCAACCTCCTGGATCCCAGGAGCGGACAACTGATTTCCAACTCGGACGACTACAAGGTCGTCGACGAGGCAGAAAAGCAATACACGGAAAACATCATCGAACACTTTGAAGCCTTGCAAAAAGATAACCCCTCCTTACGCCTGACGCTCTTCATACACGGCGGCCTGAATGCGTTCAAAGGCGCCACCCGAAGATCGCAGACATTCACTGCCGCCATGCTCGCGGATGGGCAATACCCCGTCTTCATCTGCTGGGACAGCGGCCCCTTCACCAACTACTTCGATCACCTGTTCAGGATCAGAAAGGGTTTGAGCGCGCCCATAGGAGGCGCCGTCAGTTCCCCGATCGTCTTGCTGGAAGACACGACACGATCGCTATCCCGGTTTCCCGCTGCCGTATACAAGGAAATAAACGACCCCCTGACCGTATCCAAAATCATAAAAACCCGCGACGAATACGACTATGAAAAAAGATCCGCAGCGTTGAAAAAGCTGGGCTTCTCGGTCAGCAACAAGGGGCCTTACGTCGGCGTAGGAAGTTCGTACTGGACAGTGATGAATCCCGTGAAGCTGGTGACGGCACCTTTTGTAGATGGCCTTGGCAGCGGCTCCTGGCAATCGATGCTGCGTAGAGCCGATCTGGTTCTTACCAAGAAGCAAGCCTATGAAGGCGAGATCCCGGCTGCCAAGTCAAAGCAACTGGACAAGCCCGAGGAACAGTCGCGCTATGCGGATACGGCCGCAACGAAATTTCTGAAAGGCTGGGCAGAACGGACAACCCTGCAATCGGTGAAAATCAACCTGATAGGCCATAGCATGGGGGCCATCGTCGCCACGGACATACTGGTACGGCACCCAACGCTCAACATCGACAACCTCGTGTTCATGGGGGCTGCTGCACGAGTCAAGGATGTGGAAAACGTTGTGGTTCCATGGATGCAGAGCCCTGCCCATGAACGTGCACGGTTCTTCAACCTGAGCCTGGATCCGTACCGCGAAATAAGCGAGAACGTCTATTACGACTTCCTGCCCAGAGGCAGCCTGCTGAACTGGATCGACAACATCTTCGGCTCCGTCAACTCCTACAAGGATCGCACCGCCGGTTCCTGGTGGAACATCGTTAGAACGGCCGAAGATATCTTTCCTGCCCCGGCCAACAGCACGCAATTGCGAAATCGTGTACAGCTCACACGCTTCAGTATCGGCAACGGTGATACAGGCCCGCAAACGCATGGGGACTTTGGCAAATACTGTTTCTGGCGGCCAGGTTTCTGGACGAATGAAAGCCCGCAATTGCCATATCCCCTGTGCGCCCGGTAACGCGCCAGCAGTACCGAGTTGGCGCTTCACATGTGCCTGTGAGCGAGGCGCTTGAGCCACTGGTTCCGCCCGGCCTTGCGCCGGGCGGGATGCCTCCAGGCACTCACGACCTCCTCCGCTCGGCGGCTCTCAATCGATCTGCGCCCCCGAGGCGTTGGCCACTTCGCCCCAGCGCTTGCGGTCGGCACGGATGATCTCGGCGAATGCCTCAGGCGAGGTGTATTCGATGGTGATGCCGTTCTGGCCGAAACGTTCGGCGGTCTGCGGCGACCTGGCGATCTTGCCGATCTCCAGATTCAGACGCTCGACGATGGCCTGCGGGGCCCCTGCCGGCAGCACGATGCCGAACCAGCCGGAGGTTTCCAGGCCCGGCAAGCCGGCCTCCGCGGCAGTCGGCACGTCCGGCAGCAGCGGCGAGCGCTGGGCACTGGTCAGAGCCAGGCCGCGTACCTTGCCGGCCTGAATCTGCGGCGCAAGGATGGTCAGGGTATCCACCGCAACGTCCACTTCACCGCCGAGCAAGGCTGTAATGGCCGGTGCACTGCCCTTGTAGGGCACGTGCAGCAGGTCGATGCCCGCCAGGCTCTTGAACAGCTCACCGGAGAGATGACACAGCGTGCCGTTGCCGCAGGAGGAGTAGCTGATCTCGCCCGGCCTCGCCTTGGCTGTGGCGATCAGCCCCTGCAGATCGTTCACGTCCAGGTTGCCGTTGACGGCGATGACGTTGGGAATCGACGCCACCACCGAGACCGGAGCGAAGGACTTCTCCGGATCGAAGCGCAGGTTGTCGGCCAGGTTCGGCAGGATCGCCAGTTGCCCGGCGGTGGCCAGCGACAGGGTGTAGCCGTCCGGCCTGGCCTTGGCGGCGGCCTCGGCGGCGATGGCCGTGCCGGCGCCCGGTTTGTTGTCCACCACCACCGGCTGGCCAAGGGCGCTGGACAGTTGGTCGGCGTAATAGCGGCCGATGGTGTCGGCACCGCCGCCCGGCGGGAACGGCACGATCAGGGTCAGCGGCCTGCTCGGCCAGTCGGCCGCCCAGGAAATACCACAGGCCAGCATCAGAGCGCCGAAGGTCAGGCGGCGCAGCAAAGAAGAGAGGTTCATGTTCGATCGCTCCATGCGCTCAATCGAAAGTGATATGGGATTTGGCGACGACATCGGCGTACCTGGCCGAATCGCTGCGCACCTGTTCGGCAAAGGCTTCAGGCGTCGAGGGCCAGGCCACCAGGCCCTGGGCCGCCAGCTTCTCCTGCACCTGTGGCGAGGCAGCGGCCCTGGCGATCTCGGCGTTGAGGCGCTGGAGCACCGCTGGCGGCGTGGCGGCCGGCGCACTGAGACCGAACCAGGAAGTGACCTCGAAGCCCGGATAGCCCAGCTCGGCCACCGTCGGCACGTTCGGCAGCAGTGGCGAACGCTGCGCCGAGGCAATGGCCAGGCCCTTGAGTTTGCCGGCCTGAATCTGCGGCGCGAGGATGGTCAGGGTGTCCACCGCGACGTCGACGTTGCCGCCGAGCACGGCGCTGACCGCCGGGGCGCTGCCCTTGAACGGCACGTGCAGCAGATCGGTGCCGGTGGTCAGGCGCAGGTACTCACCGGCCAGATGGACGATGGTGCCGCTGCCACTGGAGGAATAGGACAACTCCCCCGGCTTGCGCCTGGCCAGCTCGACCAGTTGCGGCAGCGTCTGCGCCTCGACCTTGTCACCGGCGGCCACCACCAGCCCGGTGTAGGCCAGCAGCGAGACCGGGGCAAAGGACTTGACCGGGTCGAACTTGAGGTTGTCGACGATGTGCGGCAGCACGGTCAACTGGCCGGTCGGCACCAGCGACAGGGTATAGCCGTCGGGTTTGCTGCCAGCGACGAATTCGGCGGCGATGGCGGTGCCGGCGCCCGGACGGTTGTCCACCAGCACGGTCTGGCCGAGCGAGCTGCTCAGGGCATCGGCATAGATGCGTGCCACGGTGTCGGCGGCCCCACCCGGCGGGTACGGCACGACGATCTTCACGGCCTGGCTGGGCCAGTCGGCGGCATTGACGGCCAGGGCGGCAGACAGCGTGGCCAGCGCCAGCAGGCGCTTGATAACGGGTTTTGCAGACATCTTGCTGGTTTCCTTGTGGTTCACGAGGGCAGAGAACGGCTATGTCCGGCCGGCTGCGCCTACAGGTCAGGCTGCAATCGACTGAAGACATCGCCGGGTAAACCCTGACTGGCGTGAGCAGAACCGTTGGCGGCGCCGTGTTGCACGTATGTCCGGGGATGAAAGAAGTCGGTCAGTTTTCTTCGCAGAAGGCCACCTTGCGCGTGGCCCGCAGACGCGGCAGGCACAGGATCAGAATCAGGCCGGCGGCAAGCAGCAGCAGGGTCAGGCTCAGCGGTCGGGTGAAGAACACGCTGGGGTCACCACGCGACAGCAGCATGGCGCGGCGCAGGTTCTCCTCCATCATCGGACCGAGGATGAAGCCCAGCAGCAGAGGTGCCGGTTCGCAGCGCAGTTTCACCAGCAGGTAGCCGAGCAGGCCGAATGCCACGGTAAGCAGCACATCGAACAGGCTGCTGTTGACGCTGTACACGCCGATGCAGCAGAACAGCAGGATCGCCGGATACAGCAGGCGGTAAGGCACCGACAGCAGCTTCACCCAGATGCCCACCAGCGGCAGGTTGAGCAACAGCAGCAACACGTTGCCCACCCACATGCTGACGATCAGGCCCCAGAACAGCTCGGGACGCTCCGTGATCACCTGCGGGCCGGGCACGATGCCGTGGATCATCATCGCCCCGACCATCAGCGCCATCACCGCGTTGGACGGCAGGCCCATCACCAGCAGCGGAATGAAGGAAGTCTGCGCGCCGGCGTTGTTGGCCGACTCCGGGCCCGCCACGCCCTCGATGGCGCCGTTGCCGAAACGCTCGGGCTCCTTGGCCAGGCGCTTTTCCACCATGTAGGAGGCGAACGCGCTGAGCATCGCCCCGCCGCCAGGCAGGATACCCAGCACCGAGCCGATCCCGGCGCCGCGCAGCACCGGTTTCCACGCGCGGCGGTAGTCATCACGGGTCGGCAGGATGCGGCCGAGGCGCTTCAGCAATGGCGGGCGCGACTCATCACGCTCCAGATTGGCGATGATCTCGCCGATGCCGAAGATGCCCATGGAGATCACCACGAAATCGATGCCGTCGGCCAGCTGTGGCAGGCCGAAGGTGAAACGCTCCTCACCGGAGTTGACGTCCACGCCAACCATCCCCAGCAGCAGGCCGAGCAGAGTCATGGCCAGGGCCTTGAACAGGTCGCCCTGGGCCAGCACCACGGCGGCGACCATGCCCAGCAGCATCAGCGAGAAGTATTCGGCCGGGCCGAAGCGCAAGGCGAATGCCGACAGCGGTGCCGAGGCCGCGGCCACCAGCACGATGGCCAGGCTGCCGGCGACGAAGGAGCCGATCGCGGCCATGCCCAGCGCCGCCCCCGCCCTGCCCTGGCGTGCCATGGCGTGGCCGTCGAGGCAAGTCACCACGGATGACGATTCCCCCGGCAGGTTGACCAGGATCGCCGTGGTCGAACCGCCGTACTGGGCGCCGTAGTAGATGCCCGAAAGCATGATCAGCGCCGCCGAGGGTGGCAGGCCGTAGGTGATCGGCAGCAGCATGGCGATGGTCGCCACCGGCCCCAGGCCCGGCAGCACGCCGACCAGGGTGCCGAGAGTCACGCCGATCAGGCAGTAGAGCAGGTTTTGCCAGGTCAGCGCGGCGTCGATACCGATGGCGAGGTTGGCCAGCAGTTCCATTGTTCCTCCTCAGACCGGCAGCACGGGCAGTTGCAGGCCAAGGCCCCAGGCGAACACCAGCCCGCCGAAACCGGCCAGCGCCACGCCCAGACCGGCCAGTTCGAGGAGACGTGCCTGACGGCGGGCGTAGCCGCTGAGCAGGGTCAGCGCCAGGGTCGCCAGCAGCAGGCCGAGCGCCGGCACCAGCAGGGCGAAGGCCAGCACGCCGGCCGCGACGAACAGCGCCGGGCGCAGGGCGAGCAGTTGGCCCAGCGGATCGCGCTCGGTGACGCTGAACGACAGGCTGCGCAGCAGCACCACGGCGCCGAGCAGCACCAGCACCACGGCGACCAGCAGCGGGAAATAGCCCGCGCCCATGCGCATGGCGCTGCCCAGCGGATAGGTCGCGGCAATGGTCCCGCCCGCCAGACCGAAGACGATGAACAGCACGCCGGCGATGGCATCACGCGGGTCGCGAATTTGCAGGCCAGTACGTGCGGCCGTAGAGGTTGTAGCGGATGACATCGGCGTCTCCGAGGCCCCAATTCCGGAGCCGGTCGTCACATTCGTGAAACCCGCTCCGTTGGTACGGTCGCAGAGAAAATTTGTTGCGGTGGGCGGCCAACTCTTAACGCCCGTAGCCCGGATGAAATCCGCGAATCCCTGGCGAAACATCCCGGGATTACCTCTGAGCTTCGCGGTTGGCTCCGCTCTCCCGCTTGCGGGGAGAGGGTAAAACTCGCCCCGTGGCCACCCTCGGGGCGCATGGCGCACCCTATGATCGGCGGCTCTCCATCAGCTCTTCACCAAGCCAAAAGCCGTTCTGCCCGCCAATACCAGAGCGCTGTCACGCTGCGGCGTATGCACGCGACCACACAACACGTTGCGGTAATGCCGCTGCAACGGATGATGCAGCGACAGGCCGTGGTTGCCGGTCAGCTCCAGCGCCTTCTCCACCACGCTCACCGCGTTCTCGGTCACGGCCACCTTGATCAGCCCCGCCTCCTGGCTGCTCAGCGGCTGGGTGCCAAGGGCATCGAGCTGCAAACGGCTGGACAGCAGCAACCCTTCGATCTGCCCCACCACCTCCTGCACACGCGGCAGACTCGACAACGGCGCACCGAGACTGGCCGGCGTCCGCTCGGCCAGCCACTGCACCAGCCAGTCCCGCGCAGCGCGAGCGGCGCCGTCGTAGATGGCACCGAGCAAGGTGGCCATGCCGCGATTGAAATCAGCCAGGGCCGGTGCGTTGAGCGCAGGCGGCCGGTCGGCCGGGTAGACGTCCACCGCATGCTCCAGCGGCAGGCGCACGCCCTCGAAGATCACCTCATGACTGCCGGTGGCGCGCATGCCCAGGTGATCCCAGCTCTCGACTATGCGGATGCCGGGCGTGTCGCGGTGCACCAGCCAGGTTCCCACCAGCGGCACAGGATCGTCGCTGCGCGCCCACACCGCCAGCCAGGTCAGCCCTGGAATGCCGGTGGTATAGAGCTTGTGACCATCGAGAACCCAGCCATCGGCCTGACGTCTGGCCACGGTCTGCGGCAAGCCGCCACGAGCCGGTGAACCCAGCTCGGGCTCGACGCGCAGGCTGTTGATCAGCGCGCCCTCTTCCACGGCCTCGCGGATCACCCGGCGCTTGAGCGCCTCGGGCCAGTTGGGATTGTCCGCCAGGCGTCGGTGATACAGATACTGCATGCACAGCACCAGCGCGGTGGACGGCTCGCCTCTGGCCACGGCACCGACCACCTGACGCAGTTGCGCCAGGTCGGCCCCGCCACCACCGGCACGCGGATCGCAGGCCAGGCCGAGCAGCCCGTACTGGCGCAACCGCGCCAGGTTGTCGTGGGGGAAGGCGCTGTCGCGGTCGAGCTGTTCGGCGGCCTCGCCCATCTCAACGCTCAGGCGTTGCAGAAAGGCCGCGTCGAGCAACGGCTGGCGTGGATGCTCGGCCAGGTGATGCAGGCTCATGACACGGCCGCCTGCTTCTGCCGCTCGGCCACCTTGGCGCGGGTCAACGGCAACAGTTCGCGGCCGTATTCGATGGCGTCCTCGACCGGGTCGAAGCCACGAATCAGGAAGGTGGTGACGCCCAGGTCGTAGTAATCGAGGAAGGCATCGGCCACCTGCTCCGGGGTGCCGACCAGCGCCGTGGAGTTGTGCGCGCCACCGACCACCTTGGCGATGCCAGTCCACAGACGCTTGTCCACCCGCTCGCCCCTGGCTACGGTTTCGCGCAGGCGCTGGGCGCCGACGCTCTCGGGCTTGTGTGGCAGCACCGCGCCGGAACGCTCCAGGCGCTCGCGGGCCCGTTGCAGGATGTCGTCGGCCTTGGCCCAGGCCGCCTCTTCGGTCGCCGCGACGATGGGCCGGAACGACACGCTGAACTTCACCTCGCGGCCATGGCGAGCGGCCTCGGCGCGCACCTTCTCGATGGTCTCGCGGGTCTGCTCCAGCGACTCGCCCCACAGTGCATAGACATCGGCATGCTCGCCGGCGACCTTCACGGCAGCCGGCGACGAGCCGCCGAAATAGATCGGCAACGTCGGCTGCTGCGGCTTGATGGCGGAAAAGGCCTTTTCCGCGCGGTAGTGCTCGCCCTCGTGGTCGAACGGCTCGTCGCTGTTCCACACCTGCCTGATCACCCGCAGGAATTCGTCGGTGCGCGAATAACGCTGGTCATGGTCGAGCCAGTCGCCGTCCTTGCGCTGCTCGGCGTCACTACCCCCGCTGATCACGTGCAGGGCCAGGCGGCCGTCGAGCAGGTGATCGAGACTGGCCAGCTTGCGCGCCGCCAGGGTCGGGGCGACGAAGCCGGGACGATGGGCCAGCAGGAAGTTGATGCGCGAGGTGGACAGTCCGGCCAACGCGGTGACCAGGAAGCCATCCGGCTGATCCGACCAGTGCCCGACCAGCAGGCGGTCGAAGCCGGCGTCCTCGTGAGCCTGGGCGCTGCGCACGATGAAGTTCTTGTCGAACACCGGGCCCTGCGGGGCGATGACTTCCGAGGACAGACGGTGACCGATCATGCCGATGAATTGAATGCTCATGGGAGGCTCCCTGCCGTTATTCGAAGGCGTTGCCAAAGGACGTGTCGATGATGCTGCGGGTGTCGAGCTTCTTCGCCAGCGCGCCGGTTTCCACGAGGAAGTCGGCGGTTTCCTGATAGTCGCGGGCCGCGCCCTCGTCCACCGGGCCGACGGTCATGTTGGCGTGGCCGATCCAGTTGCGCGATACGGACGGGTCGAGATTGGCCTTCTTCGCCCACAGGTCGGCGTAGGTTTCCCTGTTCGCTTCGACCCAGGCGCGGGCCTTGCGCAAGCGACCGAGGAAGTCGGCAATGGCGGCACGCTTGGGCTCGATGGACTCGGCATTGGCGGCAATGCTCGAGAGACCGGGCATCAGGTCACGGGCGGTGAGCAGCGGTTTGGCGCCGGAAAACAGGGTCTGCTGGGAGATGTAGGGCTCCCACACCGGGAAGGCGTCGATGCTGCCACGCGGGAAGGCGGCGGCGGCGTCGATGGGCATCAGCTTCACGAACTCGACGTAGTCATGCGGCAGGCCGGCTTTTTCCAGCGCGCGCAGGGTCAGTTGCTGGCTCCAGGCGCCAGGCCAGTAGGCGACCTTCTTGCCCTTGAGGTCTTCGATGGACTTGGCGGTGGAGTCCTTGGGCACCAGCAGCGCGATGGTGTCCGGGTTCTGCCGCGACACGCCGATCAGCTTGACCGGCGCGCCCTTGGCGGCGAGGAAGATGAAGCCCGAGTCGCCGAGAAAGCCCAGATCGACCGCACCGGCCTCCAGCGCTTCGGCGACCGGCGCAGCGGACTGGAAGTGCTTCCAGTCAACGGTGTACGGCGCGCCCTCGAGTACACCGAGGCCTCCACCGAAGCGCGCACGTTGTAGTAGTTCTGATCGCCGATGCGTAGCACCGTCGGGTCGGCCGCATGGGCCAGCGGTGCAGCGATGGCAAGGGCCGCGAGGCTGCGGCGGAAGAAGCGAGTCAGGTTCATGAGGCAGTCTCCAAGGTCAGCCGGCCCGGCGCTGTTGCAGGGTGGCGATGTGTTCACGGATCGCCGGGATCAGGCCCCGGCCATAGCGTTCGGCGTCGTCCAGAGGGTCGAAGCCGCGAATCAGGAAAGTGGAAGCGCCGTGCTGCCAGTAGCGGCCGAGCGAGGCCGCGACCTGCTCGGGCGTTCCGACCAGAGCAGTGGAATTCCACTGTGCACCGGTCAGGCGAGCGACTCCGGTGCACAGGCGCTCGTCCAGTACCTCGCCACGCTGGGCAGCCGCCAGCAGGCGCTGCGAACCGGCATTGGCCGGAGCATGGTCATTGAGCGGCAGGCCAAGTCGCGTGCGGTTCTCGCGAATTCGTTCGAGGATGTCGGCGGCGCGCTTCCAGGCAGCCTCCTCGGTGTCCGCGACGATCGGGCGGAACGACACCGACACCCGAGGGCTACGCCCCTGCGCCTGGGCAGCGGCCCGCACGCGCTGCACGTGCTCGGCGAAATCGGCCACTGGCTCACCCCACAGCATGTAGGTGTCGGCATGGCGTGCGGCGACCTCGATGGCAGCCGGCGAAGAGCCGCTGAAGTAGATCGGGATATGCGGTTTCTGCCGGGTGCGCACGTTCGGCAGCGCACCCTTGAAGCGGTAGTAGGTGCCTTGGTGATCGACTGGCGCGCTGGCTGTCCAGATCGCCTTGAGGGCCTCGAGGTATTCCTCCGTGCGGGCGTAGCGCTGGTCGTGATCCAGCCAGTCGCCATCACGCTGCTGGTCGATGTCGCTGCCGCCACTGATGACATTGAGCGCCAGACGGCCGTTGCTGAACTGATCCAGCGTCGCCAGCTGACGTGCGGCCAGAGGTGGCGCGATCACCCCAGGACGGTATGCCAGCAGAATGCCGAGCCGCTCGGTGGCGGCCGCGATGAACGAGCTGACCACCGCCCCTTCCGCACCGTTGGAGAAATACCCGACCAGCGCGCGGTCGAAGCCGGCCCGTTCGTGGGCCTGGGCGAAACGCCGCACGAAATCGGCATCCACCGCCTCGCCCAACGGCTGATCCACCTCGGCACTGGGGGTGGCGGTGATCATGCCGATGATTTCCACGCTCATGTCGCGCTCCTGTGTGGGTTATGCCAATCGCCAGCACAAGAACGCGTTTTGCTTATAAGCAGACGTTATTGCCTAACGGATGCTTATAAGCTATCGACAAGTTTTACAGGAGGGAAATTCATTTTAGTCATAACCTAATATGCAAATTGCGCACTTAATGATTTTTCATTTTGCGCGTTACGCATATTGATGGCGCAGGTGTTGCGTAGACCGCGCACAGCGCGCGCCAGACGCCACCGTAGGGTGCGCCGTGCGCACCAGGACATTCGCCCCCGATAACTCACCCACACCTGACAGCACACCCTTCTGTCCAGCTACCGGTGCGCGCGGCGCACCCTACAGGATCACGCTGAGCTGCCGCTTTCCCCCAGCCGCTCGGCGATCACCTCACCGAACAGTTCTACCGCGCCCAGCAGATTGCCGACGAAGGCGGCACGTACCAGCCACAGGTCAATCACCGGTTTGAAGTCCGTGATGTTGAGCACCTCCAGGCGCTCGCGATGACGGCTGCCTTCCAGCAGCGGCGCCGGCACCAGGCCAAGGCCCATGCCGCTGGCCACCAGCCCCAATTGCAGGTCGGTGCCAAAGATCTCCAGGTTCACCGAAAGATTCAGCCCCTGCTCCGCCAGTGCACGTTGCAGGCCGGCACGGAAGCCACAGCCGTCGGGGTTCAGCACCCAGCCCCGTGCCTGGCACTCAGCCAGGCGACAACTGCGTTTGCTGACAAAGCCCTTGGGCGCCACCACCACCAGGTTCATGCGCGCCAGCGACCGCCCGACCAGGCCGTCGGGGAACACCTTGCCCGCCGGGAACAACGCCGCCACCGCATCCAGCTCGCCGTTCTCCAGGCGTTTGAGCAGCCCGCCGCCCCAGCCATTGGACACCTGCACCTGCAGATCCGGATAGGTGCCCTGCAGACGCTGCAGCGCTTCCAGCAGCAGCGTATCGCCCACCGTCTGCGGCACACCGAGACGCAACGAACCCGATGGCATCGCGTCGCTGGCCACCAGGTCACGCAGGGCATCGATCTCACGCTGCACCGAGCGACACTGCTCGTACACCCGCAAACCGATGGGCGTCGGCTTGAGCGGTTTGGTGTTGCGATCCAGTAATTCCACACCCAGTGCTTCCTCGAAATTCTGCAGGCGCCGGGTAATTGCAGACTGGGTGAGCTGCAGCGATTCGGCTGCCTGATTCAGCGATTGCAGGCGGATCACCGCGACGAAGGCGTCGATATCATCTATCTTCATTCTCAATTCGCATATTAGCTTATGAATAAATTGAATTTTTATGATTATAGCGGGCTTGCTACCTTAGGTTCTGTACGAAAAGTCGTCGAGCGAAGATCAGGCGAGGCAAAAATGGGTGGGAAAGCGGAGTTTACGAGCTGTAAATGAGCATTCCGAACCCATTTTTAACGAAGCATCACCGAGCGCAGGCACTTTTCGTACAGAACCTAGCGCCGTCGCTACCGGGATACCACCATGAGTAACCAAACCAATCTGCATCGCCTACGCACCTTCATCGATGAGCTGGCCACGTTGCTCGACGAGACCGCCAACGAAGCCATCATCCTCGAACGCGGCGCCGACCTGCTGCGGCAACTGGTCAGCCACGACGACTGGCTACCGGAGGCCTTCGCCCAGCCCGACCCGCAACGCTACCAGCAGTACCTGCTGCACGCCGACTCACGCCAGCGTTTTTCCATCGTCAGCTTCGTCTGGGGGCCTGGTCAGCAGACGCCCGTGCACGATCACCGCGTCTGGGGGCTGATCGGCATGCTGCGTGGCGCCGAGCTGTCGCAGCGCTTCGTCATCGACGCCGAGGGTCTGCGTGCCGAAGGTGCCCCCCTGCGCCTCGAGCCCGGCCATGTCGAGGCGGTCTCGCCGCGCATCGGTGACGTCCACCAGGTCAGCAATGCCTTCAGCGACCGCACCTCGGTCAGCATCCACGTCTACGGCGCCAACATCGGCGCTGTCAGGCGCGCCGTCTACCAGCAGGACGGCAGCGAGAAACCCTTCATTTCCGGCTATTCCAACAGCCTTCTTCCCAATCTCTGGGATCTGTCGAAAGAGAACCCTGCATGAGCCATATCGCGACCCGCCCCTACTCCACCATCCGCCAGGCCCTGCTCGACAAGCAGGAAGTGGCGCTGATCGACGTGCGCGAAGAGGCGCCCTTCGCCGAAGCGCATCCGTTGTTCGCCGCCAACATCCCGTTGTCCAGGCTGGAGCTGGAGGTCTATGCCCGCATCCCGCGTCGCGACACCGCGATCACCGTCTATGACGACGGCGAGGGCCTGGCCAAGCCAGCCGCCCAGCGCCTGATCGCCCTTGGCTACAGCGACGTGGCGCTGCTCGACGGCGGCCTGGCTGGCTGGCGTGCTGCCGGTGGCGAGCTGTTCCGCGACGTCAACGTGCCGAGCAAGGCCTTCGGCGAACTGGTCGAGAGCGTGCGCCATACGCCATCGCTGGCCGCCGAGGAGGTGAAAGCCCTGCTCGACGCCAAGGCCGACGTGGTGGTGCTCGACGCCCGCCGCTTCGACGAATACCAGACCATGAGCATTCCTTCCGGCATCAGCGTGCCCGGTGCCGAACTGGTGCTGCGCGCCCGTGATCTGGCGCCGAACCCGGCCACCCGCATCATCGTCAACTGCGCCGGGCGCACACGCAGCATCATCGGCACCCAGTCGCTGGTGAACGCCGGCATCCCCAACCCGGTCTCGGCGCTGCGCAACGGCACCATCGGCTGGACGCTCGCCGGTCAGCAACTGGAACACGGCCAGGCGCGCCGCTTTGGCGAGGTCAGCACGAGCCACCATGAGCAAGCGGCGCAATCGGCCCGCGCCGTGGCGGACAAGGCCGGCGTCGGTCGCGCCAACCTGGAGGATCTGGCCCGCTGGCAAGCCGAAGCCGGGCGCACCACCTACCTGTTCGACGTGCGCACGCCGGAAGAATACGAAGCCGGCCACCTGCCAGGTGCCCGTTCCACTCCGGGCGGCCAACTGGTGCAGGAGACCGACCATTACGCCAGCGTGCGCGGCGCCCGCGTGGTTCTGGCCGACAACGACGGCGTACGCGCCAACATGAGCGCCTCCTGGCTGGCGCAGATGGACTGGGATGTCCATGTGATCGATGGCCTGCAGGACAGCGACCTCACTGCACGAGGCGCCTGGCAACAGCCATTGCCGCCCCTGCCCCGGCCCGAAGCCATCGATGCGCCGACCCTGGCGGCCTGGCTGGCCGAAGGCGACACCCTGGTGCTGGACTTCACCGCCAGCGCCAACCATGTCGCCCGGCATATCCCCGGCGCCTGGTGGACGCTGCGCTCGCAACTGCCACAGGCGCTGGAAAAACTGCCGCTGGCCGAACGCTACGTGCTGACCTGCGGCAGTAGCCTGCTGGCGCGTTTCGTGGTCGCCGAACTGGCGGAGCTGAGCGGCAAGCCGGTGTTCCTCCTCGAAGGAGGCACGGCTGACTGGGTTGCTGCCGGCCTGCCGGTGGAGGCCGGCGACCAGCACCTGGCCGTACCGCGCAGCGACCGCTACCGCCGCCCGTACGAAGGCACCGACAACCCGCGCGAAGCCATGCAGGCTTACCTGGACTGGGAGTTCGGTCTGGTCGAACAACTGGGCCGAGACGGCACCCACCACTTCCGCGTGATCTGAGAACGGGGCGCGGCACTTCAGCCGCGCAATCCCTGCACGCACCGGTGGCTCGCCGCAGGAGCGGCTTCAGCCGCGAGCTCTTTTCGGGGCTGAAGCCACACTTACAGACCCGACACAACCACCGATCCACACGGTGCACACGGCTCTGCAGGTGTCGATCGCCCTACGCGTTCAATCCCGACAGACCGCACCGATTAATATAAAAATATTCTAAAAAAATATTTATCTATTCCATTTCTCGCGGATAGTCTTGCTTCACCGGACCGCCGGACACCCTGACAACACCTGAACACCGTCCAGCGGCTCGGCATCCTCGTCAGAAGGGCCAGCCCGCCTTCGAGGAGCATCACCATGACCCCGTTTCCCTCCGTGCGCCGCGTGCTGGTCGCACTGACCCTGTCGAGCGCGACCCTGGTTGCCCAGGCTGCCGACTTCACCGTCGCCTACCAGACCACCGTCGATCCGGCCAAGGTCGCCCAGGCCGATGGCGCCTATGAAAAGGCCAGCAACGCCAGGATCGACTGGCGCAAGTTCGACGGCGGCGCCGAAGTCATCACCGCCGTCGCCTCCGGTGACGTGCAGATCGGTTACGTCGGCTCCAGCCCGCTGGCGGCAGCCGCCACTCGGCAACTGCCGGTGCAGACCTTCCTCATCGCCGCGCAGATCGGCGCCGCCGAGGCTCTGGTTGCACGCAATGGCAGCGGCATCGAAAAACCGTCCGACCTGGTCGGCAAGAAAGTCGCCGTGCCCTTCGTTTCCACCGGCCACTACAGCCTGCTGGCTGCGCTCAAGCACTGGAACATCGACCCGAGCAAGGTGCAGATTCTCAACCTGGCGCCACCGGCAATCATCGCTGCCTGGCAGCGTGGCGACATCGATGCCACCTATGTCTGTGATCCGGCCCTCGGCGTCGCCAAGGACAGCGGCAAGGTGCTGATCACCTCCGGCGAACTCGGCAAGCTGGGCGCCCCCACCTTCGATGCCTGGATCGTGCGCAAGGACTTCGCCGAGCAACACCCCGAGGCCGTGCGCGCCTTCGCCAAGGTCACCCTCGACGCCTACGCCGACTACCGCAAGGATCCGCAGGCCTGGCTGGCCAACCAGGACAACATCGCCAAGGTGGTGAAACTTTCCGGCGCCAAGGCCGAAGACATCCCGCTGCTGCTACAGGGCAACGTCTTCCCGCTGGCCGCCGACCAGGTCACCGCACTCGGCGCGCCCACCACCCAGGCCGTCAGCGCCACGGCGGGCTTCCTCAAGGAGCAAGGCAAGGTAGACAAGGTGCTGCCGGACTACGCGCCCTACGTCAGCAACCAGTTCATCAGCAACTGAGCCAAATATTGCCGGGCGGCCTGGCCGTCCGGGCACCTTGATATCCGGAGTTCGTTCCATGCCCCGTATCCATCGACTGTTTGCAGCCGTGGCCGCTGCCGCGTTCGTCTCGCTCAGCCAGGCCAGTGAGCTGACCATCGCCTACCAGACCGGCATCGACCCGACCAAGGTCGCCCAGGCCGACGGCGACTACGAACGCGCCATCGGTCAGAAGATCGACTGGCGCCGCTTCAACAGCGGCGCTGAAGTCGTCACCGCCATCGCCTCCGGCGACGTGCAGATCGGCAACCTCGGCTCCAGCCCACTGGCCGCCGCAGCCAGCCGCGACCTGCCCATCGTCACCTTCATCGTCGCCGCGCAGATCAATGCCGCCGAGGCGCTGGTGATACGCAATGGCAGCGGCATCGAGAAACCCGCCGACCTCACCGGCAAGACCCTCGCCACGCCGTTCGTGTCCACGTCGCACTACAGCCTGCTCGGCGCCCTCAAGCACTGGCAGATCGACCCGGCCAAGGTGCGCATCGTCAACCTCAACCCGGCCGAGATCAACGCGGCCTGGCAGCGCGGCAACATCGACGGCGCCTTCGTCTGGTCGCCGGCACTGGGCGAGATCAAGAAAAGCGGCAAGGTGCTCACCGACGCTGCCGAAGTCGGCACCTGGGGCGCACCGACCTTCGAGGTCTGGGTCGCGCGCAAGGACTTCGCCGAAAAACACCCCGAAGTGCTGCAGCAGTTCGCCCGCGTCACCCTCGACAGTTTCGCCCGCTATGCGGCGGAAAAGGATCAGTGGACAGCCGACTCCGAACCGGTGCGCAAGATCGCCACGCTGACCGGCTCCAACCCCGAAGACGTCCCCGAGTTGCTGGCCGGCTCCGCCTTCCCGGATCGCCAGCAACAACTGGCACTGCTCGGCGAGCGCACCGCCCGCGACATCGCTGCCACTGCTGCCTTCCTCAAGGAACAGGGCAAGGCCGACCGTGTGCTGCCGGACTACTCGCCCTACGTCAGCAGCCGGTACATCGAACCCTGAAGATGCCCCGAAGAGCCCTCATTCCCGCGCAGGCGGGAAACCAGAAGCTCCGCAACACCGCTACTCCCGCCTGCGCGGGAGTGACGGTGAGGGCTTTCTCGGACATTCCCACCCAGTAACCGCCCTGAAGAGAACCTGAACATGGCCCTACTCGAACTGGAGCACATCAGCGCACAGTACCCGGGCGCCGCCAAGGCGGTGCTGAGCGATCTGTCCTTCAACCTCGGCCCCGAGCAACTGCTGGTCGCCCTCGGCCCCTCCGGCAGCGGCAAGACCACCCTGCTCAACCTCATCGCCGGCTTCGTCGCCCCCAGCAGCGGACGCATCAGCCTCGACGGCCAGCCCGTCGCAGGCCCCGGTGCCGACCGTGGCGTGGTGTTCCAGGATGACGCCCTGCTGCCGTGGCAGAACGTACTGGAGAACGTCGCCTTCGGTCTGCAACTGGCCGGCATGGGCCGCGCCGAGCGCGAGGCCAAGGCGCGCGAGCTGCTCGCCCTGGTCGACCTGGCCGGCTTCGAGCAACGCCGCATCTGGGAACTCTCCGGCGGGCAGAAACAGCGCGTGGGCCTGGCCCGCGCCCTTACCGCCGACCCACGCGTGCTGCTGATGGACGAACCCTTCGGCGCCCTCGACGCCTTCACCCGCGAGCAGATGCAGGAGCTGTTGCTGCAGGTCTGGCAGCGCACGCACAAGCCAGTATTCCTGATCACCCACGACATCGAGGAGGCCGTGTTCCTCGCGACCGATCTGATGCTGCTGGCCCCCGACCCGGGGCGCATCGTCGAGCACCTGCGGCTGGACTTCGGCCGGCGCTACGCCGCTGGCGAAAGCGCCCGCACGATCAAGTCCGACCGCGCCTTCATCGAAACCCGCGAGCACGTGCTCGCCCAGGTCTTTGCCCAACGCCAGAGGAGCCGCGCATGAGCAGCTACGAATATGTCTACGCCAAGACACCGGAAGAACGGCGCACGGTGAAAACGCGCCGAGAACCGAGCCTGCTGACCATCAGCAGCCTGAGCATCGCCGGCCTGCTCTGGCTGTGGTGGGCGGTGACCAGCGCCGGGCTGATCGAGCCCCTGTTCCTGCCCAGCCCGCAGGCCGTGCTTGCGCGCGGCTGGCAACTGCTCGGCGAGGGCTACATGAACGCCAGCCTTTGGCAGCACCTGGGCGCCAGTCTCGGGCGCATCGGCCTCGGCCTGCTGGCCGCCGTGCTCACCGCCGTGCCGCTGGGCATTGCCATCGGCCGCCAGCGCATCGTGCGCGGTATCTTCGATCCGCTGATCGAGTTCTATCGACCGATCCCGCCACTGGCCTACCTGCCGCTGATCGTCATCTGGTGCGGCATCGGCGAGCTGTCCAAGGTGCTGCTGATCTACCTGGCCATCTTCGCCCCGGTGGCCATCGCCACCGCCACCGGCGTGCGCAACGTCGACCCGACCAAACTGCGCGCCGCGCAATCGCTCGGCGCGACGCCTGCGCAACTGGTACGCCACGTGATCCTGCCCAGCGCCTTGCCGGACATCCTCACCGGCATTCGCATCGGCCTTGGCGTGGGCTGGTCGACCCTGGTCGCCGCCGAACTGATCGCGGCCACCGAAGGCCTGGGCTTCATGGTGCAGTCGGCAGCGCAGTTCCTGGTCACCGACGTGGTGATCCTCGGCATCCTCGTCATCGCCCTGATCGCCTTCGCCCTGGAACTGGGCCTGCGCGCCCTGCAACGCAAACTGGTGCCCTGGCACGGCCAGGCACATTGAGCGAGAACCCGACATGACCCTGCACATCACTCCGCTCAGCCCGGCCCTCGGCGCCCAGGTCAGCGGCCTCGACCTGCGCCAGCCGCTCAGCGCCAGCCTGCGCCAGCAACTGGAGGACGCCCTGCTGCAACATCAGGTGCTGTTCTTTCGCGAGCAGCCCATCGAGCCGCCACAGCAGGCGGCCTTCGCTGCCCAGTTCGGCGACCTGCACGTCCACCCGCTCTACCCCAACGTGCCCGAACAGCCCGAGATACTGGTGCTCGACACCGCCGTGACCGATGTGCGCGACAACGCCATCTGGCACACCGACGTCAGCTTTCTGCAAACCCCGGCGCTCGGCGCGGTACTCGCCGCCAAGCACCTGCCGCCCTACGGTGGCGACACCCTGTGGGCCAGCAGCAGCGCCGCCTACGACGCCCTGTCGCAACCGCTGCGGCAGTTGCTCGATGGCCTCACCGCCAGCCACGACTTCACCCGATCCTTCCCGTTGGAGCGCTTCGGCAACACCCCCGAGGCCCTGGCGCACTACCACGAGGTGCAACGTACCCACCCGCCCGTGGTGCACCCGGTGATCCGCACCCACCCGGTTACCGGGCGCAAGGGCCTGTTCGTCAATGACGGCTTCA
The DNA here is from genome assembly GCA_045291465.1 of Ectopseudomonas oleovorans. Classification (GTDB taxonomy): domain Bacteria; phylum Pseudomonadota; class Gammaproteobacteria; order Pseudomonadales; family Pseudomonadaceae; genus Aquipseudomonas; species Aquipseudomonas oleovorans_B. Next base: position 3,614,132 of record CP152345.1, read on the forward strand.
CCCAGCGCATCAACGAACTGGAAGCGGCCGAAAGCGACGCCCTGCTGCGTTTTCTCTTCGCCCACGCCACCCGCCCGGAATTCACCATCCGCTGGCGCTGGCAGGAAAACGACGTGGCCTTCTGGGACAACCGGATCACCCAGCACTACGCCGTCGACGACTACCGCCCGCAACGGCGAGTGATGCACCGGGCGACGGTGCTGGGGGACAGGCCGAGGTGAATCGATGTCCCGGACGAAGCGCTGATCCTGCTCCGTAACGTGCACCGCTTGACTCTGCCCCAAGGGGCAACCTGCATGCTGCCGGCTCCATTTCAGATCGAGGGCTGTGCAGCTCATGAGTACGTTAGCGATGGTCACCGGTGCCAATGGGCATCTTGGCAACAACCTGGTTCGGCAGTTGCGCGCCCGTGGACAGCCGGTGCGTGCCGGCGTTCGTGACCCCGCAGGCAACGCCGCGCTGCACGCGCTTGGCTGCGAAGTGGTACGCGCGCCGTTGCAGGACATCGACGCCCTGCGCCAGTCGCTGCACGGGGTCGATGTGCTGTATCAGGTCGCGGCCGTGTTCAGGCACTGGGCGAAGAACCCGCAGGCCGAGATCGTCGAGGTCAACGTGCAGGGCACGCGCAATGTTCTGCGCGCCGCGGCCGAGGCCGGCGTGCGCCGCGTCGTCTATGTCAGCTCCGTCGCGGCGGTGGGTCACGACGGCCGCTATCGGGATGAGAGCGTCTGGAATGACGAGCGGCAGAATCCGTACTACCTGTCGAAGATTCTCGCCGAGCGCGCCGCCTGGGAGGCCGCGCAAGCCCATGGTCTGTCGATGGTCGCGGTATTGCCCTCGGCGATCATCGGCCCCCATGCCGAGCGCCTGACCGACACCATGGGCTTTCTCGCCGCCGTGCTGGCGCGCAAGCTGGTGCTGGACCCCGACTTCCATTTCAATTTCGTCGATGTGCGGGATGTGGCCGATGGCCTGATACGTGCTGCCGAACGAGGTCGCTGCGGTGAGCGCTACATCCTCGCCAACCGCGAGTCTTCGTCGCTGGGCGAAGTGATCGCGGCGCTCGATACGCTCCGCCCCGGACAGCGTCTGCCGCCTCGTGCCCCCAGGGCCTTGCTGCTGTCGGTCGCCCTGCTGCAAACCTGGCGTGCACGCCTCACCGGCCAACCAGCCGAGTTGCTGCCCAGCCAGGTGCGCATGTTCCATGGTGTGCGCCAGCGTTATTGCATCGACAAGGCCGTCGACGAACTGGGCTATCGACCACGCCCACCGCAGGATGCCCTCAGGCAGGCGTTCGAGTATCTGCTGTCGCGCTGACTGCGGGCGCGAACTGCCGGTTCATCTGCGCCTGCAAGGCCGTCAGGTGCTGCTCCTGAAGCTGCAAGGCCTGTATCCGGGCTTGCAGCTCCTGGCGCTTGGCTTCGATCCCCTGATTGGCAAGCGCCAGGGGGAACGGCGCATCATGTTTCTTCGCGGCCAGCAGCTCGCTCATCTCCCCCAGCTTGAACCCCACCGCCTGAGCCGCGCGGATCATCTGCAACAAGGTCAGGTGATAGGGCGTATAGCGTCGATAACTGCCAAGGCGCTGGGGGTTGATCAGGCCCATCTGCTCGTACAGACGGATGGCTTTGGGCGTGCACCCCGACAACCTGGCCACTTCACCGATGTACATACGCTGTCCTGTCGTTTCTCGATTGAGGTGCGCCAGCTTAATGGCTGCATGGGGAGGCTGTCTTCAGGAGGAAAAAAGGGGACAGATTTATTTGCCAAGATCAACTACAGGCAGCTGACCAATACGACCAGATAGATAGCTCTCAATGATCTGCAACAGCTTTATCGCTTCCTTTTGATTCGCGCTCTGATAGCTCGCATAAGAACGATCTAATAGAACACCAATCGAGTTACATGCTTCTTCAGTAGGCAAGAAAGCCTCAGCAAGATCAGCATGCATTTGCAAGAATGATTTTTCCAACGTCATACCTGTGTCGATTGGAAAGTGATCAGGCGCCTTAAGAATTGTGTAACAGATACGGTCATGGAGTTTTTCTTTCGCTCTATGGCTCGTATCAATTTCCTTACCATTACGAGCGCTGGAAAAGGGGATAGATTTATTTAAATCAATACATTCACCACAAAGGTTCTGGCAGTAAGCTTTCAACACCAGAGAATGCAGCAACAAACTCATCCCGCCACTCCATCTCAAGCCTGTCGGAACTATCCCGAATATGCTCGTATAAGCGGACTGCCTGACTTAAATTGAGTATGTGGGAGGCAGATGCTAGCTCCGCAGCAGCCATGAAGAAGTCTCCGTTCTTCGAAACACTACGGACAAGCGCATCAAGCTCATTTGAATCTAGGGGAATGTCATCCATGGCTAACTCCAGCAGGCCTCCCTGTAATAGCCAAACGCTACCCCTCAGCCTCAGAGCTGTCTAGCTACCGTGTCGAAAAAGTGTCGAAAACACTGCAAGGAATAGCGGAAAAATGCTGTCGCTACTGGGCCTCAAGGCCAGAAAAGCCGGGCGTTGCGGATCACAGCGAGAGCCCGGAAAGGGTTCGACTCTTCCAGAAGACTGGGCCTTTCTCGCCCTTGTCGGTCAGTTGTTACCGCCAATAACCCTGGACGTTGACGGGGCTGACGGAATGTAGTCGGTGCCACGCTGGAGGGTCTTGGGGAAAAGGGTAAATTTGTTGGGCTGCTATCAGCTTCCACTGGCGGTTCCTCCATTCCGCGCCCTTGCCCTCCCCCCGCCCCCACGCTACAGTCCGCCCTGTCACGGTCAATCCCGTGGCCGGGTGTAGGAACCCGAACTCTTCACGAAGGGCGCGGTAGCGCCATAGCCGAGAGCAGGCGCTTTTTTTGTGCCTGTCGTTTTCTCGCGTATTTATGGCGGGCCGTGTGAGGCAGGCTTCGGCCTGGCCGGTGTCCTTCGTGGCCGGTATTCCTACCCTCGCACGATACCCGCCACCCACGCCCGTAGGAAGGTTTGCTTGGCGGCTCCTTAATCACACGAAGGAGCATAAGAAAAATGCACCATCCCCCTTTTACCCAAGGGCTCCGCCCTGGGCTGCTGGTCACCGTGTCGACTTCCGTTCTGGAAGTGCCGCACGGCCAGATTGAATCTGCCTTCACCCCCTTTCCCATTCCCTCCAACCCCTCGTCCTCGCATGGCCACGCCACGGCCACGCGGTCACCCCTGGCGGGTATCAGGCGGGGGACGTCGTTGCGGCGTTTGCCGGGCTCTGCCCCCTATCGCCAGCCCATCGCGCAAACGCAAGGAGGTCAAGGCCATGGCTGAACCCTATGTCATTCGGCTATCCGCTCGTGACGAACACCCAGGCGCCGAGTTCGGCTGGAGCGAAGAGAACCAGGCCAGTTTCGATCAGGGCGTGCAGCAGGCTCAGGCCTGGCTGGACGACGCCAACAGCGGCTGGCTGTGGGCCAATCTGCTGCTCGAACGCCAGTTGCATACGGCAGGGCCGCAGCGCCACGCCTTCGAGCTGGGCTTTCTCAGCCGCATCCACCAGCGCCTGTGCTCGCCCTTCGGCGGCGGGCATCAGGCCAGAAGCGCGGAGTTGAAGTTGTAGCCATGACAGGGGCGGACGTGTTCCGGCAGCCAACGGCTGCCGGGCGCTCCGGCCCTTCTCGCATCCGTCGTCATGGGTTCGGTGGGCAGTGGTACGCGCGGCGCAGCCTACGAGGCAAGACGGCCGCTGGAAATGGATGCCCAAACCGCCCCCCAACGACCCTCGCTCACCTGCAAGCCCTTTCACGCTGGCCATGACCTCGCCCAACCACGTACTCGGCGTGCAGGGTTCACGGTTTCCAGGTATACCCTGACAGTCACTCCCGTGAAGGCGGGAGCCCAGGCGTTTGTGGCCTCTGGATTCACACCCTCGCGGACGTGACGACTATTTAGGTTATGTACGAAAAGTGCCTGCACTCGGTGATGCTTCGTTAAAAACGGGTTCGGAATGCTCATTTACAGCTCGTAAACTCCGCTTCCTCACCCATTTTTGCCTCGCCTGACCTTCGCTCGACGACTTTTCGTACAAAACCTAAGGCCTTCCCTGACTGACAGCTACGAACCCATCTCGATGTCATTGCCCGCTACGATAACGCGGGCTGGGTACAATCCCCTCTAAAGGCAATGAACCGTTGCAACCTTGCCTCTAAACAAGCGCAGCAATCATAAGGACATGCTAGATGGCAGACTTCACCAATCAAAACATTACAGAAAACCTCTGCAGCTACCTGAGCCGCCCAAACAACGGCCAGGCAATACTGATTGAAGGCCCCTGGGGATGTGGCAAAACCCACTTCATAAACACGTTCATAGACACGTTCATAAAAAACGAAAAATCAAAAAACCTGAAACCGATAAAGATCAGCTTATTTGGCCTGAACTCGATTGCCGAGGTAGAAAACCGCGTACTGGGTGCCTTCTACCCCGTACTGGAGAACAAGCTCGTCAAGCTCGCCACAGTGTCCGCCAAAAAGATATCTGCAAAGATCGGCCTTGATTATTCCGGGGATGGAAAGCCGGACGCGCAGGCCACGTTCAGCGCAGATAAAATCAATTTATACACGTTGCTCATCGAGGGCAGAAACGACTTCGCGCTGATACTGGATGATATCGAGCGTACCAACATAAAACCCCAAGATCTGCTCGGCTACATCAACCACATTGTAGAAACCTGTCAAATCAGGACAATACTTATCGCCAACGAATCAGAACTCTGGAAGAACGAAGACGATGACTACAATAAATTCAAAGAAAAAGTAATCAGCAGAACCTTTCACGTCGTGCATGACGCAGAGGCGGTGATCGAACATTTCCTGAAGGGCCGCAACAGCCCGATCAAAAAATTCAAGCCCTTCATCCTCGAGGCTTATGCCATAACGAAAAGCAGGAACTTGCGATCACTTCAGCAGGTCATTGATGATTTCTTGCAACTTCACGAGCAACTCGACAGCACGTACAAAGAACACGAGCAGTACACAAACGCCCTTGCAAAGACATTTTTTTCATTGGGCCTCAGTATCAAATGCAGCTCAACGAAGAAGAAAGACCTTCAGTCAGGCGACATCCTGAAATCCAGCTCGGCGTTCATGAAAGAGTATTTTTCCACGGGCCGCCCTGTATTGAGCGAAGACTTCTGGGTGAGAGCCCTGTTCTACAGTGACTACTCAACCCTCAATGCCGAGTCGAGCAAGCAACATTTCTTCTACGTATCCCCCACCTCGGAGGTAGACACCCTCGACAGGCTTAGAAACTTCGAAGATCTGGAAGACGAGGAATTCAAAACGCTTCTGACCCAGCTTGAATCCGAAGTGAAACATGGCACGAACCAGCCACCACATATATATATAAAGAAAGCGGCCATGCTGGCCACCCTGATTCAGCACAAGCTCAGCGACATCAACCTTCAAGTACTGGCCTCCAATATAAACTCATACATCCGCAACAACCAGGGACCTCGACGGATGGAAACAGACAAGACCGGAAAGACTGAGCCAGTATGAAGCGGAGCATCTTGGCGCCGCCAAAAACCTCATCAAGAAATACGAGTCATTCTATGCACATTGGAACAGCACATACGACGCCGAACAACTCAAGCAAGGAGCCGAACAAAAAGAAAGTAAAGCATCCGAGTTCTACCAGGCGCTAAAAGATAACAACAGGGACACCTTGGTCAGAATCCTGATCACGGAAAACTCGCACACGGCCTTTCTGACCACACTCAATGCGGAATATTTTGCACAGGCACTGCTGGAAGCGCCAAATGCCGCAATAAACAGACTCATCGAAATAATGGGAAACCGCTACCATTCCTACTTGCTTGGATCGAACTCGAGCAGATCGCTACCTCTAGAAATCGAGTTCTGGGATCAGGCACGTCGTGCTATCGAGGTGCGTCTGCAAGACGCCAAGCCATTAAAGAAACACAACCTCGAAAAATTTGTCGATCCTGTAATCGCCAACTTTCACGCCTTGCTCTCCGTTGGCATCGACACCGAACAGGAATAACCGTCCAATCATTCATCTTTCAGGAATGGACATCAGCTCAAGGGTACGGCGTTGAAGAAATAGCGCCGGCCCTTCTCGCATCCGTCGTCGTGGGTTCGGTGGGCAGTGGCGCACGCGACGTGGGTCGTGCCTCGTGTGGGTGGAGACGGTAAGCGGCGGCGCGTGGCGCACCCTACGGGTGGATCGTGGATCCACTTCCAGGGGCTTTCTCACCCTTGTCGGTCAGCTGTTGCCGCCAGTAATCCTGAACGTTGACGGGGGCTGACGGGATGTAGTCGGTGCCTCGCGGGAGGGCCTTGGCCTCGCGCCGGTATGAGAGATCGGCACCGAGGTCGATGGTATTCGCGTAGTTGTCACGGTTGAGCACAATCCCCTTGTTCCACCATTCGGCGTCCGTCAGGGCGATATGGGCATTGGCGACATCCTGGGCTTGCCTGACCAGGGTGCTGGAGCCGTTGAGCGCCTGTTCCAGGTAGTCGATCTGCTCGGCGTTCAAGCTGTCGGTATCCAGAAGGACGATCCGGCCCTCGGCGTTGACGCTGAAGCCAAAGGGCTTGTCCGCAAGGTCGGGGCGATGCAGGTTGATCCGCGCCATCAGGCTGTCGTAGGTCTGCTCCAGCGCCTGGGTGGTATCGCGCAGTTCGACGGTCGCTTCGTCCATGGTCTGAAAGCGCTCGCCTATTTCCCGGAATACCTTGCTCAGAGGTCCTCGTTGAGGCTGTCCAGCAGGGCTTTGCTGGCGTCTTCATCGAGCGCATTGGGATCCCCACCGCCAGAAACGTTCAACAGGCTGTTGTTGGCGCTGGCCGCCTGTAGCGACTCGGTGTAGTCCCTGTAGCGGTCGAATGCCTCCTGGCTGATATGAACACGGTTGCCCACTTCAACCACTTCGCCCTCTTCATTCAGCTCGGTGGTATGGCCTGGATGGGTTTCAGTGGGTTGGGTGACTCGCCACACCTCGTTCGATCGGGGATCGGCAAGCGTGTATGAGTTGAACACCGGCATGTTGCTCATGGAAAAATCCCTGTCCGTCTCTGTCCGTAACGCGGGCACTGCCCACTGATGAAGCCCAGGCACGCGGCTGCATGGGTCGTGGCCTGTCGTCGGTTAGCGGCCGCTTCGCTCGATTCTTTAGCCTGGCATCACTGCGGCAGAATGCTCCGCCAGGCCGGACCGGGTTCTGATACAGCCATTCATCGTCACGCCCGCGAAGGCGGAAGCCCGGGCGCTTCGTGGCCGCTGGATGATGGGCGAGCGCCGCGAGTAATGAGGGCTCTTCCAGCGTTTTCCTGGAGCCGCTCCGTGCGCCTCGCAGGGCTATAGCGACAGCAGAAAGGCCCTGATGGCCTGCCGCTGCGCGGCGCTCAGCGCAGCGAAACGGTCACGCGCAGCCCTGGCCTCGCCACCGTGCCAGAGGATCGCTTCATCGAGGGTACGCGCCCGACCATCGTGCAGGTAACCGCTGCCCGGGTTGATCCTGTCGCTCAGGCCAAGGCCCCAGAGTGGCGCGGTTCGCCAGTCTCGGCCACTGGCGAGGAAATCCTCGCGGCCATCGGCCAGGCCGTCGCCCATGTCGTGCAGCAGCAGGTCGGTATAAGGCTCGATCCTGCGCTGCGACAAGGCCGGAAATACCGGGTGCTGCCCGGTAATCAGCTCGGGGCGATGGCACTGGGCGCAGCCCGTTTCCTGGAACAGTCGCTCGCCCTGCACGACCTGTGGCGCATCACGATCCCGCCGGGCTGGCACCGCCAGGTGGGCCAGGTAGAAGTGCAGGTCGCCCAGTTGCATGGCGTCCAGCTCCGGCTCGCCGCCATGCACGGCATCGCGGCAGGCCTGTTGCAGCGGCGCGCAATTCTGCTCCGGGCTGAGCGATGAGGTGATGCCAAGATCACCGACCATGGCATGGGCGATCTGCTGGCGCAGGTCGGGCTGGTTGGCCTTGAGGCCGAAACGCCCGGGCTCGACGCGCTGGCGCTCGACGCTCCAGACCCGGTTGACCTGCCCGCTCACGCCATCGGCCTTGGCCTCGCTGGCCATGGCCTGCAAGGTCTGCTCTTCGATGGCCTCCAGCAGGCCGAGGCCGAACACGACCGTGCCTACCCGCGCGGATGTGCGCACGTTCGCCAATGGCCCGTAGGCAAGCTCGCGCAGCGCGAATCTCGGCCGGCGCAGTCTCACCGTTTCGCCATCGGCCAGTCGCACGGAATGCTCGTCCCACTGCACGTGGGCACGCCCCTCCCCGCAACGCCCGGAATGCCGAACTCGTTGAGCTGATCGCCATAGGCGGGGTGCGGCCTGGGTGCGCCCCGCGCGTAATGCCCCGGCAGCGACAGGCGCAGCAGCATGCTGCGCATGGGTTCGCCCTGCTCCGGCGCCTGGCCACGGCCGTTCTTCGGGTGACAGGCGATGCATGACACACGGTTGTACAGCGGCCCCAGGCCATCCACCGCTTCGTCACGCGATGGCGCGATCACCCAGGCCTGGCGGAACAGGCTGCGGCCACGGAAGAAGCGCTCCAGCTGGCTGTCGTCCATGCCGGGCAGTGGCTGGGCGAACGCTTCGCGATGAGTCGCCGTGTGCGTCACCTCGGCATGGGCGAACAGGCTCAGCAGCACGCCTGGCAACCACCACGAGCCGCGCATTCGGCTGCTCACTCGTCCAGGGCATCGAGCAGCCGGGCGGCCTCGGCGCGGCGCAGGCTGGCCTGGAATTGCCAGGTGATTTCCTCGCGCCCCAGGGCATCCTGATCACTCACCGGCTCACGGCTCATGCCGTTGTCCTGGCGTGCCGCGAACAAGGCCAGCAACGCATGGGCAGCGGCTGCGTCGGCACTCAGCGGTGGCGTGCTCAGCAAGGCGCGGATCGCTTTCACATCACGCCCTGCTGCCTCGGCGGCGTGCAGCCGCGCCCAGAGTTCGCTCAACTGCTCGTGAGGCATGCCCAGCCATTGACTGAACAACGAGCCGACCAGCGCCAGGCGCTCGCGAGGGGCCTGGCCATAGTCGTAGGCACCGCGTCCGGCTGCCACGAACGGATCGTGATAGGTCGTGGGCAACTGCGCGTACACGCTGGGGCGGACCGGCAGTTTGCGGATGTCGGGGTCGGCCAGCAGCGCCTGCCCCTGCTCCGACAGCACGAATTGCGCAAAAGCCCTGGCACCCGGCAGCTCGCGGCTGTGTGCGGTGATTGCGATATGCGCCGGGTTGAGCCCGCCATGGGCCGGATAGACGAACGCCACCGGCTCGCCATTGGCCCTGGCCGAAGCGACGAAGAAGTCGATGGACAAGCCCACGGCGGCGCGACCGCTGGCCACCTCGTCGCTGACCAGCGTACCGCCACGGCTGACCAGGCGCGATTGCCCGGCCAGCTCACTCCAGAACGCCCAGCCGCGCTCCCAGCCATAGGCCTGCAGAACGATATCCAGCAGCACCGGCGCGAAACCGACGCGGCCGGCATCCGGCAGGGCGACACGGCCACGCAGCCGCGCATCGAGCAGGTCGAGCCAGTCCCGTGGCAGCGGCACGCCCAGTTCGGCGAGCAGTGCGGGGTTGATGGCAAAGCCGTAGCCGGCCAGCTCGGTGGCCTGGTACAGCCCCTGTTCGTCGCGCAGTGGCATGCTGCCGATCCGCTCCGGCAGGCCCTTGAACTCGATACCCAGCGGCTGCCAGCTCCCCGCCTCGGCCAGGCGAGCGAAATTGCCCGGCGAAGGCGCCCAGTAGACATCGACACCGCCCTGATCCGCCTGCAACAGGTAGGGCAAGGCATCGAAGCCCTGCCGCCAGAGTATCTGCAAGCGATACTGCGGATGGGCACGGGCGAAGGCATCCTCCACCCGCGTCATCATCTCCTCGGGGTAGCTGGTCATCACCACCACGGTCGTCGGCGCAGCGCTCAGCAAGCCGCTGAACGCCAGCAACAGCCAGGGCAGCCAGCGCTTACAGCGGCGCATTGAACTGCACGAAGTAATGACGGCCGATCTCCGGGTAGCCCTCGCTGTGCTCGTAGAGACGATCGAACAGGTTGCGCACGCCAGCCTCGACCAGCACATCGTTGCTGAAGCGGTAGCCGGTCTTCAGGTTGTAGATCGCATAACCCGCGGCCATCTGGTTGCCATCGGAGGTGTTGTAGCGACGCGACGCCGCCTCCACGCTGCCGGTATGGCGCCAGGCGCCCAGGTTCCACGACGCCGAGCCGAACAGGTTGTGGCGTGGCGTGTCGGTGGGGTGCAGCTCGGGATTGCTGCGGTTCTCGCGCTCGAGCCAGGTGTAGCTGGCGGCCAGCTCCCAGTCGCCCAGGTCGCCATTGACACCCAGCTCGAAGCCCTGGTTACGCGCCTTGGCAATGTTCTGGAACTGGCCGCAAGGCGCGGCGCAGTTGGCCTGGGCCGGCACCGTGACCTGCTGGATGGAGTCGTCGACATGGCTGATGAAGACAGCCGCATCGAGACGCCACAGCGGCGCCAGCGAACCGCTGTAGCCCAGCTCGTAATGGGTGGCCCGCTCCGATTTCAGGTCAGGGCTGGGAATCACCGTGCCGAAGCGGGTCGAGTAGCGATCCTTGATGGTAGCGAAGCGGCTCTTGCGCGCGACGGTCAGGCGCAACTGACCGTCGCTGTCGTTATCGAACAGCGGGCCGGTATTGGCGAACAGGCCGAGCTGGGCGTTGATCGCATCGTCACTGCCGGTCGGCTCGTCGTACAGGGTCTTGACCACCGGGGAAGCGGCATGGGTGCCATAGTTCTCGGCGTCCAGGCTCTTGCGGTAGTTGTAGGAAACACCGCCCACCAAGCTGAACACCTCGTTCATGCGCAACGTGTTTTCCAGGGCGATGGACTGGGTCTGATCACGGAAATGGGTCTGCGGATCAGCCGCATCGCGTGAGCGGTGCACGTCCTCCTTGAAGTGATAGGCGACGCCAAGGCGGTTGCGCTCGCTCAGCGCCAGGTCGCCTTCCACGGAGAAGCCGGTGGACTCGTCGTCATACTTGCTCGGGAAACCACTCTGCATCGCGCCGACGATGCCGTTGTTGTAGACGTAGCTTTCCAGGGAGTTCTTGAAGGTATCGTGGTAGACGCGCGTCTTCAGGCCGTGATCGCCGAAACGGGTGTTGGTCGCCAGAAACAGGCTGGTCTTGTCCCATTGCGGCCACTCCCACCAGCGCTTGCGCTGACCGGTAGCGGACAGATCGCCGGCATAGGTCGGCTGGCCCTTGCGGCCCTCCTGCCGGACGTAGCCGAGCACGTACTCGTCGGTGTCGTTCGGCGTGAAGCCCAGCTTGAAGCTGAACTTGCCGTCACGCCGGTTGCTGTTTTCCCGGCGGCCTTCGCCCTGCTGGTTGTTGGTCGGCTCGAAGTCGTCCGGCAACAGGGTGTAGTCGTAGTCGACATAGGACACACCACCCTGAATCCACCAGGCGCCCTGGTTGGAGCCGACGTTGGCATAGCTGCGGTAGGCGTTGACGTTACCCTGGTCGGTCAGCTCCAGGCCGCCGCCGACCTCGCCCTCGAAGACTTCGCTGGGTCGCCGCGTGACCAGGTTGATCGCACCGCCCAGAGTGTTCGGCCCGTAGAGCAGGGAAGCGAAGCCCTTGGCGACTTCGATCCGTGACAGGTCGTAGGTCGTGAAGCGCCCCAGGTCGATATTGCCGTCATAGGGGACGTAGGTCGGAATGCCGTCGATGTAGACCGGTACCTGCAACCGGTCGAAACCACGCACGTAAACCACCTGCTCGGCGCGACCACCGATGTAACCAAGGTTCACCCCTGGCGCCATCTGCAACGCCCGCCCGACCGTCTCCCGGTCGTTCAGACGGATCGCCTCCAGGTCGATGACGCTGCTGCCGGTGGCGAGCGTTTCATCCTGCGGTGCGGAAATCTGGATCTCGCCCAGGTTGAAGGGCTTGCCCTTGTCGGCGGGCGCGGCGTGTGCGGTGACGGCCGCGATGGCGAGCATCAGGGCACTGGGTACGAACGGTTTCATGGCTGCTCCTTCGTCGACCCAGCCCTTGGTAGTACTTGGTCGCGTTATATATCTTGTTATATAGCGAGAGACGACAGGACAACCAGCCAACTCCTCCCCGGGAATGGCTGCCCGACTCGCGCAGAAGGGAAAATCAGGATGACGGTACGCCAACCGCCGCGAATCCTAGCGCCGAAGATAGATGCTGACAACGCTATATATAAAAATACATAACGAAGCCTCGAATACCCGGGAGAGCTTTGCGATGACATCCACCACCCCGGCCAAGGAAGCGGTAGGCGAACGCCAGCAGCTGGATCTGATCAAGCATGCGCAGCGGATGACCTGGCAGGCCGTCGAGTGGATCGCCCAGGCGATACGGCCCGGCATCGCGCAAGCCGGGCATGCAGACACTGGCCGACTGCGGCATGCAAGGAACCCGGCATCCCCTGTTGTTCGCCCCGAAACGCAATGATCGCCTCCGCCGCCTCGGGTTCAGCGGTGCGCACGGCGCCCCCTACGGACGGTGCATCCCCGTAGGCGTGCAGTCGCCCAACAGCCCCCTCGCCCCCAAACACCCTCACGCCCCGTAGGAGCGGCTTCAGCCGAGAACCTGACGCTCGGCCGACGCGGCATCATCAGGCGATCAAACGCTCGCGCAGGCGGCCGAGCATCCCCAGCAGGCTGCCGACCTTTTCCTGCTCGCGCTCATCACGCGGTACCTCGGCCAGGCGGGTCACCACCTGCTGCGGCTGTGCCCGCCAGATCAGCGCCTGCTCGGCAGCCGCCTTCAACCCCTTCTCGAACAGACCGCGACGCACCGGCTTGGGCAGGTAGCGGAAGATCTGCGCCTCGTTGACCAGACGCAGCAAGGCCTGGGTATCACGGAACGGCGTCACCACCAGGCTGAGCAGACGCGGATGGGCCTGCGCCAGGCTCTTGAGCAGCGGTGCAGTGTCTTCGCCGGCCAGCTTCAGGTCGCTGACCAGAATGTCCACCGCTTCATTGTTGAGCAGCACCATGGCCTCGGCCAGGTTGCGCGCACGCAGCAGCTGATGCCCGCCTGCCACGCAGAACTCGCCGACCACCGCCAGGGTGTCCGCGTCGTCGTCCAGCAACAGTACCGACAACGGCGCGGCCAGCGCACTGCTCAGCGCGGCACTGGCCTGCGGGGTCTGCCGCGAAACCATTTCGGCGGCCTGGCGCAGGGTGAAGGCCATCTCCTGCTGATCCCAGGGTTTGGTCAGGTAACGGAAGATACCGCCACTGTTGAGCGCCTCCACGGCCGCATCCAGGTCGGAGTACCCGGTCAGCAGGATGCGCAGGGTGTCCGGGGCGATTTCACGGGCCTGAGCCAGCAACTGCGACCCGCTCATCTGCGGCATGCGCTGATCGCTGACGAGGACATGCACCGGCTCCTCGCGCAGGCGCTGTAGCGCACGCAGCGGGTCGTTCTCGGTCAGCACCTCGTAATGGCGGCGGAACTGCATGGCAAGACTGCGCAGGATGCGCTCTTCGTCATCGACGAACAGAATGCGGATGGGGGCAGTCATTTCAGGCGCTCCTTTTCATGATGGCGGCAGGCAACGGCAGGCTGACGAGAAAGCGCGTGCCTCGGCCGGGTTCGGAGGCGACGCGAATCTGGCCGCCGTGATCGCGCACGATCCGGTAGCTGATCGACAGGCCCAGGCCGGTGCCCTGCCCGACCGGTTTGGTGGTGAAGAACGGGTCGAAGATTTTCGCCATGACCTCCGGCGGCATGCCGCGACCGTTGTCCTGCAGCGACATGTGGATGCCCTGCCCGTCCGCCCAGCTGCGAATCTGGATGCGCCCGTCGGCATCGATGGCCTGCGCGGCGTTGGTCAGCAGGTTGAGCAACACCTGATTGATCTGCGAGGGCGCACAGGCGATGCGTGGCAACTCGCCAAGCTGCTGCACCACCTCGACCTTGTCCTTGAGGTGATTGCGCGCGATCAACAGGGCGCTGCGGATGCAGTCATTGAGGTCGACCTCCTCGCTCAGGGCGCGATCGACGCGGGCGAAGTCCTTGAGCCCCACCACCAGTTCGGCGATCTGCTCAAGGCCATACAGGGTGTCGCCGTAGAGCTGTTGCAGATCTTCGGCCAGCAGTTCCGGGGCGGCCTGCTGACGTGCCTGCTCGGCCGCCTGCAAGGCTTCGCCCAGGCGCGCTTCGTCGCAAGCGGGGTCGCTCAGGCACTGGCCCAGGCGAGCCTGCGCCGCAGCCAGGTCGAACAGCGGATCGCTCAGCTCACGCAGCAGTTGCACGTTGTTCTTCACGTAGCCCAGCGGCGTGTTGAGTTCATGGGCGACGCCGGCGACCATCTGCCCCAGCGAGGCCATCTTCTCCGATTGCAGCAACTGCGCCTGCGATTCCCTGAGATCCACCAGGGCCTGACGCAACACGCGATTGCGCTGGGCAATGCGTGCCTCCATGGCCTTGAGCAGATCGAGCACCGTGCCCAGGCCACGATAGCGGCCCTGTTCATCGACCAGGACGAAGTCTTCGGTGATCGGGTATTGCAGTTGCCCGGTCACCTGCTTGGCCGCGGACTCCAGCTCAGCGTCCAGGCTGACGATCAGCGGCGCGTCATTCATCACCTCGCTGACCGGATGACGCCCTCGCAGGTCGCGGCCGAAACGCTGCATGAAGATATCCTGCAGGCGCGTGCGGCTGACCAGGCCGAGCGGCTGGCCGTTGGCGTCGACCACAGGCAGCGACAGAAAGGCCTTGTGCTCGGGCGTCAGCAAGCGGTCGGCCACCTCGCTGATGCTCATCTGCGGCGTCAGTGGCGTGACCGGTCGAAGCAGGGACTGCAGAGCGCGGGTACGGCTCATGAGACGGTCTCTCCCTGAGATCGGAAAGTCGCCATTCAAGCAGTGCCAGGTTGCCATCATGTGACAGGCCTCCCCATGCGGATCAGCCCGGTGCAATCGATGCGAACACGCACCAGCATGGGTCGACTTCTATACTGCCGACAGGCCCCTGCACCGCCACAGGTGGCTCCTGCCCGCCTGGCATGGGCTCTGCACGGCAAAGGGCAGCACTCCAGTCACGCGCACAACATGGATGGCAGCCATGTCCTACCAGACCACCATCGGCGATCTCGTCTACCGCTTCGCCGATCTCAAGACGCTGCTGGCCAAGGCCAGCCCCGCTCGCTCCGGTGACTATCTGGCCGGGCTCGCCGCCGCCACCTACGAAGAGCGCATGGCCGCCAAGCTGGCTCTGGCCGAAGTGCCGCTCAAGCGTTTTCTCGACGAGGCATTGATCCCCTACGAGCAGGACGAAGTCACCCGCCTGATCCTCGATCGTCACGACACCGCCGCCTTCGCTCCGATCGCTCACCTCACCGTCGGCGACCTGCGTGACTGGCTGTTGCTGGAAAAGACCGACAGCACCCGCCTGGCCGCCGTTGCCACCGGCCTCACGCCGGAAATGGTCGCCGCAGTGAGCAAGCTGATGCGCAATCAGGATCTGATCCTGGTGGCGCGCAAATGCCAGGTGCTCAGCCGCTTTCGCAATACCCTGGGCCTGCCTGGCCACCTCGCCGTGCGCCTGCAACCGAACCACCCCACCGATGATGTGCGCGGCATCGCCGCGAGCATGCTCGACGGCCTGCTCTACGGCTCCGGCGATGCGGTGGTGGGCATCAACCCGGCCAGCGATTCGCTGCCGACGCTGATGCGCCTGTGGCAGATGATGGACGAGGTGCGCCAGCACTTCGAAATCCCCATGCAGAGCTGCGTGCTGACCCATGTCACCACGCAGATCCAGGCCATCGAGGCCGGTGCGCCGATCGATCTGGTGTTCCAGTCCATCGCCGGCACGGAGGCCACCAACGCGGGTTTCGGCGTGTCGCTGGCAATTCTCCGCGAGGCCCACGAAGCCGCGCTGTCGCTCGGCCGCGGCACCCTCGGCGACAACGTCATGTACTTCGAGACCGGTCAGGGCAGCGCACTCTCGGCCGGCGGTCACCATGGCGTCGACCAGCAGACCTGCGAGGCGCGCGCCTACGCCGTGGCCCGCGAGTTCCGCCCGCTGCTGGTCAATACCGTGGTCGGTTTCATCGGCCCGGAGTACCTCTACGACGGCAAGCAGATCATCCGCGCCGGCCTGGAGGATCACTTCTGCGCCAAACTGCTCGGCCTGCCGATGGGCTGCGACGTCTGCTACACCAACCACGCCGAAGCGGATCAGGACGACATGGACAACCTGCTCACCCTGCTCGGGGCGGCAGGCATCAACTTCATCATGGGCATTCCTGGCGCCGACGACATCATGCTCAACTACCAGAGCACCTCGTTTCACGATGCTCTGTACCTGCGCCACGTGCTCGGTCTGCAACGTGCTCCCGAGTTCGATGCCTGGCTGGCGCGCATGGCCATTACCGAGCCCGGAGGCCGCCTGCGCGAAATCGGTCGCGGCCATCATCTGCTCAAGCAGTTGCCGCATATCTCGGGAGCCGCGTGATGGCCAATGACCTGATCCAGCACAACCCCTGGGATGAGCTGCGCGCGCACACTTCGGCACGCATCGCGCTGGGCCGTGTCGGCTGCAGCCTGCCCACCGCCGAGGTGCTGAAGTTCGGCCTGGCCCACGCCCAGGCGCGCGACGCCGTGCATCGCCCACTGGATTGCGCCGCACTGCGGGAGCAGTTGCAGGGGGCCGGCTTTCGCACCCTGCAGGTACGCAGCAATGCCGAGGATCGGCAGAGCTACCTGCTGCGTCCGGATCACGGCCGGCAGTTGCACGACGAATGCCGCCAGCGCCTGCTTCAGGAAGCGGCTGCGCCGGAGCTGGTCGTCGTGCTGGCCGACGGTCTCTCCGCCGTCGCCGTGCAGCGCCACGCCCTGCCGCTGTTGCAGGCCTTTCAGACGCGCTTCGACACCGACTGGACCAACACCCCGGTCGTACTCGCCGAACAGGGCCGCGTAGCCATTGGCGATAGCATCGCCGAGGCACTGCGGGCACGTCTGGTAATCGTGATGATCGGCGAACGTCCGGGTCTGACCTCACCGGACAGTCTCGGCCTGTACCTCACCTACGCGCCGCGCGGCGGCTGTGCGGACAGCGCGCGAAACTGCATTTCCAACGTACGTCCCGAAGGCCTGTCCTACGAACTGGCCGCGCACAAGCTCGATTACCTGGCGCGCCAGGCGCTGCGCCTGCAGCTCACCGGCGTGTCGCTCAAGGACGACAGCAACCTGCAACCGGTACGCGAGCTGCCAGCCTGACAAGCCGATCACGAGCGGGTATGGTGGAAGGCCCTACCCGTTGGAGGAATCGACCATGCCCTGGTACGCCTGGCTCATCCTGATCCTGGCCTTGGGTTCCATCCTCGGCAGCCTCCTGCTGCTGCGTGACACAGCGAAGAAACTGCCGCTGACCGAGGAACAGCTCAAGCGTATCCACGAGCGCAATATCGAACAGGACGCCAAGGACAATCGCGAACGCTGAGCTGTTCAGCTTCCGTTATCCCCCTGCCTGATAGACTCCGCCTCCTGACCTCGAGGAGGCGCTATGCCACTATCTCTACGTTCGCTGCTGCCGGCACTCACCCTGGTGCTGGGCTATGTCATGGGTTTCATCCAGCCACTCGGGCTGCTGCTCGGCGCATGTTTCAGCATCCTGGTTCTGCTGGGTGAACGGAGGCTACCCGACTGGCTGTGGCGCACGCTGGTGCTGCTCGCGGGGTTCGCGCTGGCAGCCCACCTGCTACCGGGCTTCAGCCCCTGGGCGTTGTGGCAGCCACGGCAGCTCAGCCCTGACGCTCCTCCCTACGCCTTGCGCCTGTCATGGGACAAACTGCTGCTTGGCACGACTCTGCTGGCCTGGTGGCTGGGCCGCCCTCCCAGACCGACGATTTCCAGAATTCGCGCCGTGCAGGTCTGCGCCCTCACGCTGCTGGCAGTACCTTCGCTGGCAATGGCAGTGGGATTGGTGGCATGGCAGCCGAAGTGGCCGGAAGGTCTGCTCTTGTGGCTGGCGGTCAATCTGGGCGTCGTCGTGCTGGCCGAGGAGCTTCTGTTTCGCGGGGTGCTGCAAAGCGCACTGGTGCAACGCCTCGGCGCCTGGCCCGGGCTGCTGCTGACGGCCCTGCTCTTCGGTGGCGCGCATCTGCCCTTCAGCCCGTTATTCGCCCTGCTTGCCACCCTGGCCGGCCTGGGCTACGGCCTGGCTTTTCACTACAGCGGCCGCCTGAGCCTGGCGATCGCGCTACATGTGGCCGTCAATCTTCTGCATCTGTTGCTGTTGAGCTATCCGCTACGACTGGCATGACAGCGATGCGATAAGGCGAAAAAATGCGCTCCAGCTCACCGTTGAGGCGCAGTTTTTCGAGCAATTCGGCAAAGCGCTCGGGGCTGATCGGCGCGCCGGCGCGGAGCATCGCGTGGTGGCGATAGACCTGGTCGGCACGCTCTGAAATCAGCAGCTCGCCGGCCTTCTCGCGATTGCGCTCGATGAAGTCGTAAAGGTTGGAACGGGTGACCAGAGCAACATCGGCACGCCCGCGCAGCACCATCAGCAGGTTGCTGTCATGCGAGTGGCCAAGGTTCGCGTTGAAGGTACGGATCAGGTATTCGGGGTCGCTGTTGAACCCGGCGAAGCCGTAGTGATAACCACGATACAGCGCCAGGCGTTTGCCCTGCAGTTGCTCGAAATAGCTCTGGTCGCGCCGCTCTTCGTAACGGGCGACGAACAACTCGGCATCCTCCAGCCCCATGTCGACGGCCGTCACATCGATGCCCTGCCAGCCCCAATCCGGGTTCTCGAAGATGGCCATGTCGATGCGCCCCCGTTGCAGGTCGCTGAAACGACGCACGATGGCGGTAGGCATCAGAGTGAAGTGGTAGTCGCTCTGCATCTGGTTGAGCGAATCGAGCAACTGCGGAAGCAGGCCGCTTGACTCGTTCAGGTCGGACTTGATCACGTAGGGAGGAAAATGCGCAGCGCCCACTCGGACAGTTTCCGCGGCAAACAGCGAGCCGGCAAAGAGCAGGCAGATAGCGGCCAGCCATCCATGATCCCAGCGCCACGAATGCCGCATATCGCCCCCCCCAAAAATCCTTCTTCTAGTGTGACGCAGCCTACTCCAGGATTACCCTGACCGACTAGATGGTTTTTCAGTCTGGTACAACTTTCCACCCGGTGCCGGAAGACCGCGACGCAGTCCCCGCCCCCACCCACGCCCCAAGGCCAGCACAGAGCGCATCCGGCCCGCTCCGGAGCACTCTTGTTCAGGCGTCCTTGCACACCAGCGAGAGCGCCTCTTCGGCCAGCTGATCCAGGCTCATCGGCCCTTCCGGACGGAACCAGGTGGTGCTCCAGCTCAAGGCACCGGTGAGAAAGCGACGCTGGATGAACGGATCGCCCTTGAAGTACCCCGCTTCACGCGCCTCGGCCAGCACTTGCAGCCAGATCTGCTCATAGGTGTCGCGCAGCGCCAGAACCTGAGCCTGGCCTTGCGCCGACAGCGAGCGCCACTCGTAGACCAGCACTGCCATGGCTTCACCGGTGCCACCCATGATCGATTGCAGCTCGCAACGGATCAGCGCCAGCAAACGCTCGCGGGTTCCTTTGGCTTCGGCCAGATCGGCGCGCATCAAGGCAGTGTTGTAGATGATGGTTTCCTCCATCACCGCACGCAGTATCTCGTCCTTGCTCTTGAAGTGATGAAAGATGCTGCCCGACTGGATGCCGATGGCACTGGCCAGGTCGCGTACCGTGGTGCGCTCGTAGCCTTTGCTGCGAAACAGGTGGGCGGCCATCTGCAGTAGCTTGCCGCGTGCACTCTCCGGGTCGGTGAGCTGCCCGCCGTCGACCAGCGTCCGCATCACCGCCTGGGCATTTTGTTCATCCACGCTGGCTTCTCCCCATTTTCTGGACATGCCCTCAGTTACCCATCGTTCGAGCATCTGTCGGCAAGTGCTTGTCGTTGTTGGTGAAATTTATGCCTGGAGGGTGAACCAAGCAAGCGCTTGGCCGCACTTTTGGCCAGTTTGCCTTCTTTGCCACTTTTCAACCAAGCGCTTGCTTGGTAATGTCGATCCACCTTCTCAGTGTGTGACGGGCCAATTCCAATGACCAAAACCGTACGCATCGGCTGCGCCTCAGCGTTCTGGGGCGACACCTCCACCGCCGCCGCCCAGCTGGTTCGGGGTGCCGAACTGGATTACCTGGTGTTCGACTACCTGGCCGAGATCACCATGTCGATCATGGCGGGCGCTCGCATGAAGAAACCCGACGACGGTTACGCCCGCGATTTCGTCGAAGTGCTCGCCCCACTGCTCGCTGAGCTGGCAACGAAGAAGATCCGCGTCATCAGCAACGCCGGCGGAGTCAACCCGATGGCCTGCGCCGCCGCGCTGAGTGCCGCCTGCGAGCAGGCCGGTGTGAACCTGAAGATCGCCGTGCTGCATGGCGACAACCTGCAACCCAAGCTGGGCGAACTGGTCAAGGCCGGCACCCGCGAGATGTTCAGCGGCGCAGCACTGCCGCCCTTCTGCGTCTCGGTCAATGCCTACCTGGGCGCTCCCGGTATCGTCGCTGCGCTCGAGCAGGGCGCCGACATCGTCATCACTGGCCGTGTGGTCGACAGTGCGGTGGTCAGCGCCGCCCTGGTGCACGAATTCGGCTGGGCCTGGAACGACTACGACAAGCTTGCCCAGGCCGCGCTCGCCGGGCACATCATCGAATGTGGCGCACAGTGCACCGGCGGCAACTTCACTGACTGGCGCGACGTACCGGACTATGAGCACATTGGTTTCCCCATCGTCGAGGTCGAGGACGATGGCCGTTTCGTCGTGACCAAGCCGGATGGTTCCGGCGGCTTGGTCACGCCTTTTACCGTTGGCGAACAGATGCTCTACGAGATCGGCGATCCGCGCGCCTATCTGCTGCCGGATGTGATCTGTGATTTCACCCAGGTCGAGCTGAGCCAGGTCGGCAATCACCGCGTGCAGCTTCAGGGCGCGCGCGGTCTGCCACCCACCGATCAGTACAAGGTCAGTGCCACGCACCCGGACGGTTTCCGCTGCACCGCCAGCTTCCTGCTCGCCGGCATCGATGCCGTGGCCAAGGCCGAGCGCGTCGCCCAGGCGATCATCGCCAAGACCGAAGAGTTATTCATCGAGCACGGCTGGGGCCGTTACCAGGAGGTCAGCGTCGAGCTGCTCGGCAGTGAAGCCACCTATGGCGCCCATGCCCATCGCAGGTACAGCCGCGAAGTGGTGGTGAAGATCGCCGCACGCCACGCCAGGAAGGATGCACTGATCCTCTTCTCCCGCGAGATCGCCCAGGCCGCCACCGGCATGGCGCCAGGCCTGACCGGCATCGTCGGCGGCCGCCCCACCGTCTACCCGGTGATCCGCCTGTTCAGCTTCCTGGTGGACAAGGACAGTTGCGCCCTGGAAGTGGAGATCGACGGCGAGCGCCAGCCGGTCGCCCTGCCCGAGGTCGACGTATTCGATCCGGCGCAAGTCCGCGCGCCGGCCGCCCTGCCCGTCCCCATGGGCGAAGCCGACGCCGCCGTACCGCTGGTGCGCCTGGCCGTGGCGCGCTCCGGTGACAAGGGCAACCACAGCAATATCGGCGTAATGGCCAGAAGGCCCGAATACCTGTCATGGATAGCCGCCGCACTGACGCCCGAGGCCGTGGCCAACTGGATGGCGCATACCCTGGACGCCGAGCAGGGCCGCGTCAGCCGCTGGTACCTGCCGGGCAGCCACAGCCTCAACTTCCTGCTGGAGAACGCGCTGGGCGGTGGCGGTGTTGCCTCCCTGCGCATCGATCCGCAGGGCAAGGCCTTCGCCCAGCAACTGCTGGAGTTCCCGGTGCCGGTGCCCAAGGCACTGGCCGACAGCCTGAACACTGCAACCGTCTCGTAGCGCGCCACGCGCACCGCAATCACTCAGGACAACAAGAACAATGAGCTACGACTCCGTATTCAAACCTGGCCTGTTCGCAGGCCAGACCATCCTGGTCACCGGCGGTGGCAGTGGCATCGGCCGCTGCGTGGCCCACGAACTGGCTCATCTGGGCGCCCATGTGGTGCTGGTCGGGCGCAAGCAGGAGAAACTGGAAAAGACCTGCGCCGAGATCATCGAAGATGGCGGCAGCGCCAGTTGGCAGGCCTGCGACATCCGTGACGAGGACGCCGTGAAGAGCATGGTCGGTACGGTGCTCACGGAACGCGGACGCATCCACCACCTGGTCAACAACGCGGGCGGCCAGTTCCCCGCGCCGCTGATCGGCATCAACCAGAAAGGTTTCGAGACCGTGGTGCGCACCAATCTGGTGGGTGGTTTCCTGGTGGCCAGGGAAGTCTTCCTGCAGAGCATGAGCAAACACGGCGGCGCAATCGTCAACATGCTCGCCGACATGTGGGGCGGCATGCCCGGCATGGGCCATTCCGGCGCGGCGCGTGCCGGCATGGAGAACTTCACCAAGACCGCCGCCTACGAGTGGGGCCACGCCGGTGTGCGGGTCAACGCCGTGGCACCCGGCTGGATCGCCTCCAGCGGCATGGACACCTATCCCGAGTCGATGAAGAACATGATCCGCAACCTCAAGGATCACGTGCCGCTGCAACGCATCGGCAGCGAGTCGGAGGTCGCCGCAGCCATCGTCTTCCTGCTCAGCCCCGGCGCCAATTTCATCAGCGGCAACACCATCCGCATCGACGGCGCCGCCAGCCAGGGCACCCGAGCCTGGACGCTGGGCAAGGCGAAAGGCAGCGAGTCCTACAACGGTTTCCACCGGGCCTACGTGCCCGATGTGTTCAAGGTAAGGCGATGCCCGTGATCCAATCGGAAATCGACGTCCACGGCGAAAGCTTCGCGCAGAATCGCGAGGCCATGCTGGCGGCCATTGCGGCCTTCCGCGACGTCGAACAGAAAGCGCTCGACAAGGCGCAGGAGGCCAAGGCCAAGTTCGACAGGCGCGGCCAACTGCTGCCGCGTGAACGCATCAACCTGCTGCTCGACGTTGGCAGCCCGTTCCTCGAGCTGTCCTCACTGGCTGGCTACAAGCTGCACGACGACAAGGACGGCAGCCAGGCCGGCGGTGGCCTGATCGCCGGCATCGGCTACATCGCCGGCGTGCGCTGCCTGGTGATCGCCAACAACAGCGCGATCAAGGGCGGCACCATCTCCCCCACCGGCCTGAAGAAATCCCTGCGCCTGCAACAGATCGCCTTCGAGAACAAGCTGCCGGTGGTGACCCTGGCCGAGAGCGGCGGCGCCAACCTCAACTACGCCGCCGACATTTTCGTCGAGGGTGCGCGCGGTTTCGCCAACCAGGCGCGGATGTCCGCCATGGGCCTGCCGCAGATCACCGTGGTGCACGGTTCCAGCACCGCCGGTGGCGCTTACCAGCCCGGCCTGTCGGACTACGTGGTGGTGGTGCGTGGCAAGGCCAAGATGTTCCTCGCCGGCCCGCCACTGCTCAAGGCCGCGACCGGCGAGATCGCCACCGACGAGCAACTCGGCGGCGCCGAGATGCATGCTCAGGTCGCAGGTACCGCCGAATACCTGGCCGAGAACGATGCCGATGGCGTGCGCCTGGCCCGTGAAATCCTCGCCATGCTGCCGTGGAATGCGCAGTTGCCGGCACGCCCCGCGAAAACCTGGCGCGAGCCGTTGTACCCGGCCGAGGAACTGCTCGGCCTGGTGCCGGCCGACGCCAAGAAGCCCTACGACGTGCGCGAGATCATCGCGCGCATCGCCGACGGCTCGGAGTTCCTCGACTTCAAGAACGAGTTCGACAGCCAGACCGTCTGCGGCCATTTGCAGATCGAAGGCCAGGCCTGCGGCTTCATCGGCAACAACGGACCGATCACGCCGCAGGGCGCGGCCAAGGCCGCGCAGTTCATCCAGCTGTGCGAGCAGAGCAACACGCCGATCCTGTTCTTCCATAACACCACCGGTTTCATGGTGGGTACCGAGTCCGAACAGCACGGCGTGATCAAGCACGGCTCGAAGATGATTCAGGCAGTGGCCAACGCCACGGTGCCCAAGCTCACCATCGTCGTTGGCGGTTCCTATGGCGCCGGCAACTACGCCATGTGTGGTCGCGGCCTCGACCCGCGTTTCATCTTCGCCTGGCCCAACAGCAAGACCGCCGTGATGGGCGGTGCCCAGGCCGGCAAGGTACTGCGCATCGTCACCGAGGAAAAACACGCCAAGGAGGGCAAGGAGCCCGATCCGAAAATGCTCGACATGCTCGAACAGGTCACCGCGCAGAAGCTCGACAGCCAGTCCACCGCGCTGTACGGCACCGCCAGTCTGTGGGACGACGGCCTGATCGACCCACGCGATACGCGCAAGCTGCTGGGCTTCTTGCTGGACATCTGCGCCGAAGCCAATCTGCGGCCGCTGAAGAAGAGCAGCTTCGGCGTCGCGAGATTCTGACCGTAGGGCGGGTGAAACCCGCCAAGCATGCGGCGGGTTTCACCCGCCCTACAGACCCATTCGATACGGAGCACAACAACAATGATCTTCACCCAGGAACACGAAGAACTTCGCCGCACCGTCCGCAACTTCGTCGACAAGGAAATCAATCCGCACGTCGATGAGTGGGAAAAGGAAGGCCGCTTCCCCATCCATGACATCTTCAGGAAGGCCGGCGAGCTGGGCCTGCTGGGCATCTCCAAGCCGGAGAAATTCGGCGGCATGGGCCTGGACTACAGTTACTCGATCGTCGCCGCCGAGGAGTTCGGCACCATCCATTGCGGCGGTATCCCCATGTCCATCGGCGTGCAGACCGACATGTGCACCCCGGCCCTGGCGCGCTTCGGCTCCGATGAGCTGCGCGAGGCGTTCCTGCGCCCGGCCATCACCGGCGAGATGGTCGGCTGCATCGGCGTCTCCGAGGTCGGTGCCGGCTCCGACGTGGCCGGCCTGAAGACCAGCGCACGCAAGGACGGTGACGACTACATCATCAACGGCAGCAAGATGTGGATCACCAACTCGCCGTCGGCCGACTTCATCTGCCTGCTGGCCAATACCAGCGACGACAAGCCGCACGTCAACAAGTCGCTGATCGTGGTGCCGATGAAAACTCCGGGCATCAGCGTCAGCCCGCACCTGGACAAACTCGGCATGCGCAGCTCGGAGACCGCCCAGGTGTTCTTCGACAACGTGCGCGTGCCGCAGCGCTATCGCATCGGCCACGAAGGCGCCGGCTTCATGATGCAAATGCTGCAATTCCAGGAAGAGCGCCTGTTCGGCGCGGCCAACATGATCAAGGGCCTGGAGCACTGCGTCGATACCACCATCGACTACTGCAAGCAGCGCCACACCTTCGGCCAACCGCTGATCGACAACCAGGTCATCCATTTCCGCATGGCCGAGTTGCAGACCGAGATCGAGGCACTGCGCGCGCTGGTCTACCAGGCCACCGAGCAATACGTGAAGGGCCGCGACGTGACCAGGCTGGCGTCGATGGCCAAGCTCAAGGCCGGTCGCCTGGGCCGCGAGGTGTCCGACGCCTGCCTGCAATACTGGGGCGGCATGGGCTTCATGTGGGACAACCCGGTGTCGCGCGCCTACCGCGACGTGCGCCTGGTCAGCATCGGCGGCGGCGCCGACGAGATCATGCTCGGCATCATCTGCAAGCTGATGGGCATCCTGCCAGGGAAAAAGAAGGGCTGAGTGTAGGGTGGACGTCGCTTTTCACGTCCACCACGGTGGATCGATAAAGCGTGATCCACCCTACGCACTGAAACGCCATTGCCGTGCGGCGGGTTTCACCCGCCCTACACTGAGGTATGCGATGAACGACCTGCCCCACTGCGAAACCCTGCTGCTGAACCTCGAAGGCGGCGTGCTGCACATCACCCTCAACCGCCCGGACAGCCGCAATGCCATGAGCCTGGCCATGGTCGGCGAGCTGCGCGCCACCCTGGAGGCCGTACGCCACGACCCGGGCGTGCGTGCCCTCGTCCTGCGCGGCGTGGGCGGCCACTTCTGCGCCGGTGGCGACATCAAGGACATGGCCGGTGCTCGCGCCAGAGGTGGCGATGCCTACCGCGAGCTGAACCGCGCCTTCGGGGCACTGCTGGAAGAGGCCCAGGCGGCTCCGCAGGTACTGGTGGCCGTACTGGAGGGTGCCGTACTCGGTGGCGGCTTCGGCCTGGCCTGCGTCTCCGATGTGGCCATCGCCGCCAGCGGCGCCAAGTTCGGCCTGCCGGAAACCACGCTGGGCATCCTCCCCGCGCAGATCGCCCCCTTCGTCGTGCATCGCATCGGCCTGACCCAGGCACGCCGCCTGGCCCTGACCGCAGCCCGCTTCGACGGTGCCGAGGCCCTGCGCCTGGGCCTGGTGCACCACTGTGAAAACGACGAGGCCGCGCTGCAACGGCGCCTCGACGAAACCCTGGAGCAGATTCGCCAGTGCGCGCCACAGGCCAATGCCCAGACCAAGGCCCTGTTGCTGGCCAGCGAACACGAAGCCCTGGAAACGCTGCTCGACCGCGCTGCCGAACAGTTCGCCGCAGCCGTGACCGGCACCGAAGGCGTCGAAGGCACCCTGGCCTTCGTGCAGAAACGCAAGCCGAAGTGGGCCCAGCAGTAGCTCCCCTTTCCCCCTTGCGGGAGAGAGGCTGGGGGACAGGGTGCTGTTGCCCCCTCCCCCAACCCTCTCCCCAAGGGAAGAGGAAACAAATAGACCGTAGCCCGGATGCAATCCGGAGATCGCCCCACAGGAGCACGAAGATGCCCGCATTCAACAAGATCCTGATCGCCAACCGTGGCGAGATCGCCTGCCGGGTGATGCGCACCGCCATCGAACTCGGCTACCGCACCGTGGCGGTCTACTCCGAGGCCGATGCAGACGCCCGCCACGTGCAGATGGCCGACGAAGCCGTATGCATCGGCCCGGCGCAGGTGAGCCAGTCCTACCTGCGCATCGACGCCATCATCGAGGCGGCACGCAAGACCGGCGCCGACGCCATCCACCCCGGTTATGGTTTCCTCTCCGAGAACGCCGACTTCGCCCGCGCCTGTGAGCAGGCCAACATCGTTTTCATCGGCCCGACCGTGGAAGCCATCCACCTGATGGGCAGCAAGCGCCTGTCGAAGATCGCCATGCTGGAAGCCGGCGTGCCCTGCATTCCCGGCTACGAAGGCGCGGCCCAGGATGACGATACCCTGGCCAGCGAAGCCGAGCGCATCGGCTACCCGCTGATGATCAAGGCCAGCGCCGGTGGCGGTGGCCGCGGCATGCGCCTGGTGCACCAGTCAGGCGAGCTGCTGGCGCAGATTCGCACCGCCCGCTCGGAGGCGCAAAATGCCTTCGGTTCCGGCGAGCTGATCCTCGAACGCGCGGTGATCCGCCCACGCCACGTGGAGATTCAGGTATTCGGCGATACGCACGGCAATCTCGTGTATCTCGGCGAGCGTGACTGCTCGGTGCAGCGCCGCCACCAGAAGGTGGTCGAAGAAGCCCCCTGCCCGGTGATGACACCCGAACTGCGCCGCGCCATGGGCGAGGCGGCGGTGAAGGCCGCGGCTTCGGTCAACTACGTCGGCGCCGGAACCGTGGAATTTCTGCTCGACGCCGGCGGTGAGTTCTTCTTCCTGGAAATGAACACCCGCCTGCAGGTGGAGCACCCGGTCACCGAGCTGATCACCGGGCAGGATCTGGTGGCCTGGCAGATTCGCGTAGCCGAGGGTCAGCCATTGCCGTTGCGGCAGGATGCGATTCGCCTGAGCGGCCACGCCATGGAAGTACGCCTGTACGCCGAGGACTCGGCCGCCGGCTTCCTGCCGCAGACCGGCCAGGTGCTGCGCTGGGAACCCGAGCTGCTGGCCGGGGTGCGTATCGATCACGGCCTGGTCGAGGGGCAGGCGGTCACCCCCTTCTATGACCCGATGCTGGCCAAGGTCATCGCCTACGGCGAAACCCGCGACGAGGCCAGACGCAAGCTGGTGCGCGCCGTGGAGCACTGCGTGCTGCTGGGCGTGAACGGCAACCAGCGTTTTCTCGCCAACCTGCTCAGGCACCCGGAGTTCGCCGCCGGCAATGCCACCACGGCCTTCATCGCCGAACACTTCGCCAACGACCCCAGCCTGCGCCCGCACTCGGCCAGCCTGGCGGAGCTGGCCATTGCCGCCGCCCTGCTCTATCAGGCCTCGGCCGACGCCCGCGCGCACCAGCCAGGCCTGTCGGGCTGGCGCAGCGCCGGCAGCGCGCCCTGGCGCTTCGTTCTCAAACAGGGGGAGCACAGGCACAGCGTCGAGCTGGAGGTGATCATCAGCGGGCCGCAGGCGCAGCTTCGCGTGCGCCGAGGTGACGAGCAGTTGCCTGTGCGCCTGCTGAGCAATGACGGACGCTGGCTGACCCTGGAGCTGGACGGCGTACGCCGCCGCCAGGCCTACCATATCGAGGGCGAACGCCTGTGGCTGTACGGAGAGCACGGCAACCTGGAACTGCTGGACGTGACCCATGAACCGGCCGGCGGCCAGAACGCCGCCAGCAGCGGAGCGGTGAAGGCCCCCATGGACGGCGCCATCGTCGACGTGCTGATCGCCGAGGGCGCCACCGTGACCAAGGGGCAACTGCTGGTGGTACTTGAAGCGATGAAGATGGAGCACCCGCTCAAGGCTGGCGTCGACGGTATCGTCCGTCGGGTCGGCGTGAGCCAGGGCGACCAGGTGAAGAATCGCCAGTTGCTGGTGGAAATCGAAGCTAACCCGTAGGTGTCGCGGGCCGCCTAGGCCGTGCGCACCCAAAAACCGGCGGTGCGCACGGCGCACCCTACGACAAGAGGAACGCCCATGTCACTTTCCGGCAAGACCCTGTTCATCACCGGCGCCAGTCGCGGCATCGGCCGCGAGATCGCGCTCAAGGCCGCCGCCGATGGCGCCAACATCGTCATCGCCGCCAAGAGCGCCGAGCCGCATCCAAAACTGGAAGGCACCATCTTCAGCGTCGCTGCCGAGGTCGAGGCCGCAGGTGGCAAGGCCCTGGCTCTGCAACTGGATGTGCGCGACGAACAGGCCGTGGCCACCGCCATGGCCCAGGCTGCCGAGCATTTCGGCGGCATCGATGCGCTGGTCAACAACGCCGGGGCCATCAAGCTGGTGGGCGTGGAGAAACTCGAACCCAGGCGCTTCGACCTGATGTACCAGATCAATACCCGCGCGGTCATGGTCTGTAGTCAGGCGGCGCTTGCATACCTGAAGAAGAGCACAAGTGGGCACATCCTCAACCTCTCCCCGCCGCTCAACCTCGACGCGAAATGGTTCGCCCAGCACGGCCCCTACACCGTCACCAAGTACGGCATGAGCATGCTCACGCTGGGCATGAGCGAGGAATTCAAAAAGTACGGCATCAGCGTCAATTCGCTGTGGCCGAAAACCATGATCGCCACCGCCGCCATCGAGTTCGAGCTGGGCAGCCGCGACGCCTTCAAGCGTGCGCGTACCCCGGCCATCATGGCCGACGCAGCCCATGCGATCCTGGCCAGCGAAGGCCGCCGCATCACCGGGCGCCTGCTGATCGACGAAGACATCCTGCGCGAACAGGGCACCACCGACTTCGAGCAGTACCGCTTCGATCCCGACGGTGGCAGCCTGATCCCCGACCTGTTCGTCGATTGAATTCTCGGATGCGTTGGCTTCGTAGCCCGGATTGCATCCGGGATACGGCGCCTTGCCCCGCAGGGTGCGCCGCGCGCACCAGGACAACCGTGGGAAAGACCATTTGCCGATCTGCCCGCCGCTCAGCGCACCAGAGCCATGGCTGGTGCGCGCCAGGCTGACTAGAGTCACAACTCGCCTCCAATTCATGACATCCCAAAGTGCGAGCCCCATGAGCCAAGCCGATCTGATTTCGCCCTTCCGCTTCCTGGCCCACCTGCCGCAACACCTGCCACGCGTGCCGCGCATGTTGCGCGGTCTCTACTACGCCGGTATCCGCAACCGCGAGAAGAACCTGTCGCTGGCCTGGGCGTTGCAGCGCGCGGCCGAGCGTCATCCCGAGCGTCCGGCGCTGATGGATGAAAACCGCCTGCTCGACTACCGTGCGTTCAATGCCTGGGCCAACCGCCTGGCCTGGGCGCTCAAGGCCGAGGGTGTCGGGCACGGCGACGTGGTCGCGGTGATGCTGGAAAACCGCCTGGAACTGCTGGCGACCCTCGCGGCCCTGAGCAAACTCGGCGCGGTCGCTGCCCTGATCAACACCACACAGCGCGGCAAGGTACTGGCGCACAGCTTCAATCTGGTCAAGCCCGGCTTCCTGGTGATCGGCGACGAACTGCTCGGCGCCTTCGACGAGATCGCCGAACAGCTGCACGACCAGCAGGCCCGTCGCTACTGGATCGCCGATCAGGATTGTCTGCGTGACGCCGGCCAGGCACCGCACGGCTGGATCAACCTCATGCAACAGGCCACCGGACAGGCCCAGGACAACCCGCCTGACAGCCTGCGCGTACGCATGAAGGACGCCTGCTTTCTCATCTACACCTCCGGCACGACCGGCCTGCCCAAGGCCTCGATCATGAGCCACGGCAAGTGGATCAAGGCCTACGGTGGCTTCGGTCACTCCGGCCTGACACTGAACGAACGCGATGTGCTCTACCTCACCCTGCCCTGCTACCACAACAATGCCGTCACCGTGTGCTGGAGCGCGGCACTGGCCGGCGGTGCGGCCATCGCCCTGCGGCGCAAATTCTCCGCCAGCGCCTTCTGGGATGACGTCGCCCGCTACAACGCCACCTGCTTCGGCTACATCGGCGAACTGTGCCGCTATCTGCTCAACCAGCCCGTCCACCCGGCGGAACAGGGCAACAGCCTGCGCTGCATGATCGGCAACGGCCTGCGCCCCTCGATCTGGTCTCGAGTTCAAGCAGCGCTTCGGCGTCGAGCAGATCACCGAGTTCTATGCCTCCAGCGAAGGCAATATCGGTTTCACCAACGTCTTCAACTTCGACAATACCGTCGGCTACACCCCGGCCACCTACGCCATCGTCCGCTACGACCTGGAGAATGACCGCCCCGTGCGGGCCGGTAACGGCTTCCTGCTGAAAACCGACAAGGGCGAGGCGGGTCTGCTGATCAGCGAGATAAGCGCCAAGTGGCCATTCGACGGCTATACGGATCCGGCCAAGAGCGAGTCGGTGATCCTGCGTGACGTGTTCAGGAAAGGCGATGCCTGGTTCAACACCGGCGACCTGATGCGCGACATCGGCTGCAAGCATGCACAGTTCGTCGACCGCCTCGGCGACACCTTCCGCTGGAAAGGCGAGAACGTTTCCACCACCGAAGTGGAAAACGTGCTCGGCGCATTCCCCGGCGTGGAAGACGCCGTGGTCTACGGCGTGGAAATCCCCGGCACCAATGGTCGCTGCGGCATGGCCGCACTGCGTCTGGCACCCGACTGCGAGCTGGATGGCGAAGCGCTGGCCGCGCACCTCGACGCGCAGTTGCCGACCTACGCCGCACCGTTGTTCGTCCGCCTGCTCGGCGAAGTCGAGACCACCGGCACCTTCAAGTACAAGAAAACGGATCTGAAGCAGGCCGGCTACGACCCGGATCAGGTCGATGATCCGCTCTACGTGCGCCTGCCCGGTTCGGACAGGTTCCAACCGCTCAGCCGCGAAACCCATGCCGACATCGCACGACAGCGCTACCGTTTCTAGCGGCCTGGCGCGCGCGATGGGTAATGTGCGCCGCGCACATCGCCGCGGCTACTGCTTGAACTCGAACTGCAGCTCGGCGCCCTCGATCGAGTCCCAATAGTCATCCACACGCTCGTTACTGATCAGCCGACCGCTGATCTGGAACGGGCTCTGGACTTCGGGCTTCTCGCCGAACAGCGGCGGCAGCAATGGCGAAAGCTCCTCGCGGGTTTCGCTTTCCAGCGCCTGTTCGAACAGTTCCTGCGGCACGCTCAGATCGAGCGCCAGCTTCGACTCGGGTTGTGCCGGCGCAGGCTGTGGCGGCGCGACAGGCCTGGGCTTGCTGGCCGCTACCACGGGCTTGCTTTCGACCGTCTTGACCGGTGGCGTCGGTTCCACGGGCTCAACCTCGACAACGGGCTCAGGCTCAGGCGCTGCAAGCGGTGTTCGAGCCGGCTCGGGCTGCTGCGCGACAGGCTCCGGTGCGCGCTCACAGGCGCTCAGCCAACCCAGGCACAGCAGCAACAGAAGGGATTTACGCATCATGGGACATGGATCGATCAGTCAATAACACGCCCATGCTCCTCTGCCCGAGCGCGCCTGACAAGCCGACTTGCACGACTTTTACCTTCACCCCTCACTCATCAGGCCGCTCGGCAGCCAGATGAGCGAGCTCGGCCTCGATATCCAGCTGCGGGTAATCGGCGCGCAGTTGCTCCAGCAGACGCTGAGCCTCGACCTGCTCCCCCGCCTTGCGCAGCTCCAGCAGACGCAGCAGATCCTCGCGCGGCTCACTCTGGCTCACCAGTTCGGCCATGGGCGCGATGGCGGCAGTACTGGCCATCGGTGCATCAGCCATCGCGGCAGGTGGCGCCGGGCGAGCCATGGCTTCGGCCTTCAGACGCTCCTGGGGCACAGCCATGCGCGCCATCGACTCGTTCTCCGCAGCGCGCTTGGCCGCCATCGGCGCCGGGGCTGGCGGACTCATGGCCACGCTGGACGGTACGCTGTCGAAGGTATCCGGCGTCTGTTCCAGCGTGCGCCAGGTCAGACTGACACCGATGCCGATGCAAGCCAGCCCGGCCACGGCCACCGACCAGCGCTGACGGCCACTGCCGAACAGCCAGTGATGCACGCGTTGCGCCCATCCGGCGTTGTCTCTGTCGATGCGGGCCTGCTTCGGTTCACCGACAGCCGCACTGGCAGCCGCCAGGATATGTGCATCCAGCTCGGCCGAAGGCTCACCGCGGCCATGGGCACGGAAATGCGCCAGCAATTGCTGCTCGTGCTCCAGAGGTTCTCGTTCATGTGTCATGCGGACAACTCCTCGGTGGCCAGCAGCCGGCGCAGCTTCTGCAGGGCATAGCGCAGGCGGCTCTTTACCGTCTCGGCCGGCGTGCAGGTCAACTCGGCAATCTCGTTCAGTTCCAGGTCGCCATGTGCACGCAGCAGAAACACCTCACGCTGGTCGGCCGGCAGGTCGGCCAGCGCCGCCTGCAACCGCTCGCTGTCACGACTGAGCCCCCATTGCTGCTCGGACCGGGTTGCGGATCGGCCTGGGCATGCAGGCCTTCATCGTATTCGTCATGCCCGGCCTGATGGCGGCCCGACTTGCGCCAATGATCGATCAGGCGATTACGGGCGATCTGGTAAAGCCAGGTCTTGAACAGCACCGCCTCACGCTGTTCACTCTGGCTGCGCACCAGGCTCATCCAGGTCTCCTGAAACACTTCCTCGGCCAGGGCGTGATCACCACACAGGCCGAGCAGAAAGCGGAACAGACCCAGCCGATGGCGCTGGTAAAGCACGTTGAAAGCCGCGGCATCGCCGCGACGGTAACGCCGCAACAGGGCGGCGTCGTCGTCCGTGAGAGGTGCGTTCACTGCTGAACTCGTGCGGGGGTGGAAGCGGCAGTTTGCAGGCTCTGCGCAATTTCGGCCAGCTGGATGAACTCGCCGCGCAGGCCGAAACGATCCTCGCCCCTGGCCGAACGCGCCAGTTCGATGCTCTGCGCCAGATCGAAAGTGCCGGTATGACGTCCATCCTTGAGCTGCTGAGCGAAAGCGGCCACCGCAGCGGCGAAGCGCAGATCCTCACTGGCTGCCGCCATCGGCCTGGCATCGAGCGCGATGGGACGCTCCAGCAGGCGGCTGGCCGCTTCGCCCGGCGCCTTGTAGCGAATCCGCAACCAGGCCAGCTCGCCTGCCTCGCTCGCAGGCTGCGGACTGACTCGATAGCGCAGTGGCTCCAGCCATCCTTTGCCGCCGACCGGCACGATCTCGTACAACGCGGTGACAGTGTGTCCCGCGCCGATATCGCCGGCATCGACCTTGTCATTGCTGAAATCCTCGCGTTTGAGCACACGATTCTCGTAGCCCAGCAGACGGTATTCGCTGACCTCGCTCGGATTGAACTCCAGTTGCAGCTTCACATCACTGGCGACAGTGGCCAGGGTCGAGCCGAGCTGATCCACCAGCACCTTGCGCGCCTCGCGCAGGTTGTCGATATAGGCGTAATTGCCGTTACCGGCATCGGCCAGTTGCTCCATCAGGCGTTCGTTGTAGTTGTCCACGCCAAACCCCAGGGTGGTCAGCGAGACACCACTCTTGCGCTTGTCGGCGGCCAGTTGCCTGAGGCTGTCGAAGTCGCTGATACCGACGTTGAAGTCACCATCGGTGGCCAGCAGGATACGGTTGATGCCGCCGTCGATCATGTGCCTGCTCGCCTGCTGATAAGCCAGCTGAATGCCCGACTCGCCGGCCGTCGAACCACCGGCGCTGAGTTGATCGATGGCCGCACGGATCTTCGCCTTGTCACTGCCGGGCGTCGACTCCAGCACCACCTGGCTGTCGCCGGCGTAGGTGACCAGTGATACGCGATCCTGCGCACGCAACTGATCGACCAGCAGCTTCAGCGTGCTCTGCACCATCGGCAAGCCTTCGCGGCGGTGCATCGAACCGGACACATCGACGAGGAATACCAGGTTGGCCGGCGGCAACGCCTCGACACGGCGATCCGAGGCCTTGATGGCGATACGCAGCAGACGGGTCTGCGGGTTCCACGGTGTCACCGCCAGTTCGGTGCCGACACCGAAGGGTACGTCCCCCTGTGGCAACGGGTAGGCATAGGGGAAATAGTTGACCAGCTCCTCCAGGCGCACGGCGTCCTTCGGTGGCAGTTGCCCGCCATTGAGAAAGCGTCGGACGTTGGCGTAGCTGCCGGTATCCACATCGATGCTGAAGGTCGAGACAGGCGTCTCGGCGACGGCGAACACCGGGTTATCGGCATAGGCCTGATACTGCTCGCGCGACTCGTCACGGTAGCCCGGAGGCAGGACATCGGCGATGGGCATGGGGGTCGGAGCATAGGCCATCGGCGCCATGCGCTTGTGGCTTGCCTCGGCACGCATCTCGACGGCAGCCAGGCTTTCACGCAGAACGGGGGTCGCAGCCGCCGGGGCAGCCTGCGCCTCGGGCTCCGGCCCGGAGGCACTGCAGGCTGCCAGCGCCAGCAACGCGCCAGCCGAGAATCCCACGGCGAGCGGACGAACGAGCAATAGAGAGTAAGCGGACATTGTGCACCTCCTGAGCAATGGCACGAGACCTTCGCTCAGGTAGACGCAGCGCCTTCATCGATCGGGTTAAAACATTTTTCCGATCGTGCCGCTCAGAGCACTTCCGCCTCCTGGCACAGCTGCGTGGCCAGCATGCCCAGCGTCATCAACGCCCTCTCCGCCTCGCGGTTCCACGGGATACCACAGTTGAGCCGCACACAGTGGTTGAACTGCTCGGTGTTGCTGAAGATCAGCCCCGGGGCGATGGAAATGCCCTGCTGCAACGCGCGCACGTGCAAGTCCTTGGTGTTGACTCGTGCCGGCAGGCTGACCCAGAGGATGAAACCACCCTTGGGCCGGGTCATCTGCGTACCGAGCGGGAAGTACTGCTGTACGGCCAGCTGGAAGGCGCTGAGGTTCTTGCGGTACTCCTGGCGGATATGCCGCAGGTGACGGTCATAGCCGCCGTTCTCCAGGTAGGCCGCCACCGCCATCTGGGTGACGCTGCATGCCGAATGCGTCGAGAAGGTCTGTAGGCGCTGAATCTCGTCCTGATACTTGCCGGCGACGATCCAGCCGATGCGCACACCCGGCGACAGCGTCTTGGAGAAGCTCGAGCAGTAGATCACCCGACTCTCGCGATCATGCGACTTGAGCGCCTTGGTCGGCCCCTGCTCGAACATCAGCTCACCGTAGATATCGTCCTCGACGATCTGCAAATCGTAATCGCCGGCCAGGCGCAGCTGGCGCTGACGCTCCTCGGGGATGGTGCCGCCCAGCGGGTTGGACAGCCTGGAGGTCAGCACCAACGTCCTGATCGGCCACTGATTGGCCGCCAGTTGCAGCGCCTCCAGGCTGATGCCGGTGG
This sequence comes from Ectopseudomonas oleovorans, assembly GCA_045291465.1. Classification (GTDB taxonomy): domain Bacteria; phylum Pseudomonadota; class Gammaproteobacteria; order Pseudomonadales; family Pseudomonadaceae; genus Aquipseudomonas; species Aquipseudomonas oleovorans_B. The sequence goes on from CP152345.1 coordinate 3,650,185, forward strand.
TGGGGTCGCAGGGAATCTCGATGACCTTGAGGCCGAGCAGATCGGCCAGTTGCAGCAGCCCGTAGTAGGTCGGCGACTCGACCGCGATCAGATCGCCCGGCTTGGTCAGCACGCGCAGACTCATCTGTAGCGCATCGACACAGCCATGGGTGATCACCACTTCGGATGGATCGACCACCACACCGGCGTCACGCATGCGGATCGCAACCTGCCGGCGCAGCGGCTCGAAACCTGGACTGAACATGTAGCTGAAGGCGCGCGGGCTGTGAAAACGGGTGACCTTGGCCAACTGCTGGTGCAATGCCCGCACCGGCAGATAGTCGACATGAGGCACGGCAGCGCCCAACGGAAACACGCCTTCACGGCGCGATTCGGTGAGCACCTGATTGATGATGCTGGAACGGGTGACCAGGCCAGGGCGCTCGACCTTGGCGATATCCGGAGTCGGCGCCGTCAGGGCTGGCGTCTGGTGCACATAGAAGCCGGACTGCGGCCGTGCCCGGATCAGCCCCTGGTCTTCGAGGTTGGCGTAGGCCTGCAGCACGGTCGCATGACTGACATTGAGCTGCGCACTCATCTTGCGTACCGATGGCACTCGCTCGCCCGGCTGGTAGACGCCACGACGAATGTCTTCGGCCAACTGCTGGGCGATACGTTGATAGAGCAACAGATTGGTCATGGCGGCCTCCTCCGGATCACTGAACCATAACAGTAACCTATTGCTACAAAATTGTACCGGCACAGATCATAACAGTCTTCGCCATACAGCCGTTAGCCAGCCGCTGTATGCCCGACAGGCCATCGGCAGGCATAAAAAACCCCGGCGACGCCGGGGTCTGTTCAACGGGTCGGCGCTCAGCGCTCGGCGCCGAGCTGGCCTCTTTCATCGGAGAAGACGATCTCCACACGGCGGTTCTGCGCACGGCCGCGTGCCGAAGCATTCTCCGCCACAGGGAAGTCGACACCGTAGCCGACCACCTGAATACGCTTGGGATCGATGCCTAGGTCGACCAGCAGATCAGCGACCGCCTGCGCACGCGCGCGAGACAGTTCGAGGTTCTCCTCGGCACTGCCCGTGTTGTCGGTGTAGCCCTCGATGCGCACGCGCCGCTGCGGATTGAGCTGCAGGAACTGCACGAGCTTGAGCACCGTGCGATTGGCTGCCGGTTGCAGATCGGCACGACCGGCATCGAACAGCATGTCGCCCAGGGTCATGACCAGACCGCGTTCGGTCTCGCTGGTAGCCAGACTGACCATCTGCTCTTCCAGCCAGCCATTGTGCTGCTGCACGCTGAGCAGCTTGGCCTCGCGCAAGGTCAGTTGCAGGCGCTGACGCTCCAGCTCCAGCTTGGCCGCACGATCCTGATTGAGGCTGATCTCGCTGTGCTGCCGTGCGATCTCGGCATAGCGCTGGCTGAGGTAGGCGTAATGACGGACATCCGCCGCACTTCCCCAGTAACTCGACAGTCGCTCGGCACGCGCGAGGGATTCGCCTGAGCGAATCACGTCCTTGGGTGCGGCACGCAATACATTGGGATCTTCCTTGACCGACTGGAAGCTGATGCGGGCCTCCTCCAGGGCCTGCTCACTGCCCGGCTGGTGAGCCGCACAGCCGCCCAGCAGGGCGCCAGCCAGCAGCAAGCCACCGATACGCGTGAAACCGCTCATCACATCGCCCCCAGTTGCTGGCGCAGACGGCCAATGCGGTGATTCAGCTCCGCCAGTTGCTCACGGCCCTTGGCATTGAGGTGCTCGGCCTCCGCCAGACGCGCATCCAGCTCGGCCTGCTCGGCCAGCAAACGCGCGTCCTTGTTCTGTCCGTCCTGCAACGCCGCCTGTGCCTGCGCGAACTTGTCTTCGGCCTGGCGCAGCGATGGCGACTGGTCGCCCAGTACGCCGAGCGCCCTGGCCTGAGCCAGTGCCTGTTCGGTCAGACGCAGTTGTTCGTTGGGGGCCGGGTCGCTGGCGCAGGCGGTCAGGCCCAGTGCCAGCAGCACGAGAAGAAGTCGATTCACAAAAGTATCCTACTGATTGATGTCGCCGACCGGGTCGGGCTGCATCTGCTGGGCCTTCCACAGCTCCAGATTGCGTTGCAACAATTGCTCGGGCAATCCGGCGGCGACCAATTCTGTCATTTTCCGCGCCAGCTGTCCGCGCAGCCAGGGCTCGTTGCAAGCCGAGTTGTGCGACAGGGTCAGATAGAGCCCCTCGCTGGAAATGGGCGGATCCAGCACCTCGAGGTCATCTTCCATGCCCAGGGTTTCGGCCAATGCCAGGCCGGGATAGCGTTCATACAGAACATAGTCGGTACGCCCCAGCATGAGCTTCTGGAACGCCTGGGTCAGGCTGGAGACCCCTTCCAGGGTCAGATTCTGCCTGGCGAAGGCATCGAACTGCTGGCCGAAGCTGTTACCCACCAGGGTGTCGCCGGTACGCCCCTGCAGGTCGATCCAGCTGCCATAGGGAAATGCCTCCCCCTTGCGCACCCAGACCACGCTGGGTGTAAAGAAGAAAGCCGGGTGTACGTAGTCCATGCTATCCAGGCGCGGCAGCGTCAGGAAGGCGCCAGCGATCAGATCCACCCGTCCGGTGCGCACCTCGTCCTGCGCCCGAGACCAGGGGCCGGTATAGATCACATCCACGACGACACCCAGCTCTTTGGCCAGGTGCTTGAGCAGATCGGCATTCGCGCCAATCAGTTGCTGCGGATTCTGCGGATCGCGCCACAGATAAGGTGGATACTCGGGGTTGCCAGTAGCGACCAGGCGTTCGCATTTACCCACGGCCAGGGCACTCACCGGCACCAGAGCCAGGGCACACCACAGCAACAGTGACTTAAACAGACAACGCTCCGGCATTGGCTACTCTCGGTTCGTGCGGTGATCGGTAAGGCTGCTGGCAGCCCCGGAAACCTTCTGTGTTCATGCTAGCTTAATGGCGCCGCCATAATAATTCGCGATAAGGACGCGCCATGAAAAAACTGCTCTTCGGTCTGATCGTGCTGCTCATCGGCATCACGGCAATACTGTACTGCTTCCCGGCGACTCAGCTGGCGAGCCTGCGGCTGATCGAACAACAACGCGCGGGGCTCAGCCATCAGCAGCTACGTGTCCACGATCTTAACATTCATTATTACCAGGAGGATCGCCAAACGGCGAAACCCTGGTACTGATTCATGGCTTCGCGGCCGACAAGGATAACTGGCTGCGTTTTTCCCGCCACCTCACCGACCGCTACCGAGTGATCGCCCTCGATCTCCCCGGCTTCGGTGACAGCGATCGCCCGGCCGGCAGCTACGACGTCGGCACCCAGGCCGAACGCCTGGGCGACATTCTCGATGCCCTGGGTATCGACCAGGCTCATCTGCTGGGCAACTCCATGGGTGGGCATATTGCCGCGCTATTCGCCGCACGCTATCCGTCTCGGGTTCGCTCGCTGGCACTGTTCGCCAATGCCGGCATCGACAGTCCGAACAAGAGCGAACTGTACCGACTGCTGCAGAGCGGCGGCGCCAACCCCTGGTCGTCAGGCAGCCGGAGGATTTCCAGAAGCTGCTGCAATTCGTCTTCTTCGAACCGCCCTATCTGCCAGAGTCGCTCAAGCGCTACCTGGGCGAACGCGCCATGGCCAATGCCGCGCATCACGACCAGGTGTTCCAGCAACTGGTCGAGCGCTACATCCCCCTGGAGCCCGAACTGCCCAGGATCCAGGCCCCCACTCTGCTGCTCTGGGGCAGACAGGATCGCGTGCTCGACGTCTCCAGCATCGATGTCATGCAGCCCCTGCTGCAAAAACCCAGCGTGATGATCATGGACAACGTCGGCCATGCTCCCATGCTCGAACGTCCCCAGGAGAGCGCCCTGCTCTACCGCCACTTCCTGCAAGGCCTGAAAGAGTGATCGCAGGCAATAAAAAACCCGCTCATCAGAGCGGGTTCTTCGTGGCAGGAAATGCGGCTTACACCAGCTTTTCCAGCTCCGGTACGGCTTCGAACAGATCGGCAACCAGACCGTAGTCGGCCACCTGGAAGATCGGCGCTTCTTCGTCCTTGTTGATCGCAACGATCACCTTGGAGTCCTTCATGCCGGCCAGGTGCTGGATGGCGCCGGAGATACCGACGGCGATGTACAGTTGCGGCGCAACGATCTTGCCGGTCTGACCGACCTGCATGTCGTTCGGCACGAAGCCGGCGTCGACGGCGGCACGGGAAGCACCGACGGCAGCGCCGAGCTTGTCGGCCAGGGCGTAGAGGTGCTTGAAGTTGTCGCCATTGCCCATGCCGCGGCCGCCGGATACGACGATCTTCGCAGCGGTCAGCTCGGGACGGTCGGACTTGGCCAGCTCTTCGCCAACGAAGGTGGACTTGCCAGCATCGGCCGGGCCGGAAACGGCTTCAATGGCAGCGGAGCCGCCTTCGGCAGCGACGGCATCGAAGCCGGTGCTACGTACGGTAATCACCTTGATGGCAGCCGAGGACTGCACGGTGGCGATGGCGTTGCCGGCATAGATCGGACGCTTGAAGGTATCGGCGCTTTCAACGGCGATGATTTCCGAGATCTGATCGACATTCAGTGCAGCGGCGACGCGCGGCAGGATGTTCTTGCCGTTGCTGGTGGCGGCAGCCAGGATGTGGTTGTAGCTCTTGCCCAGTTCAGCTACCAGCGGCGCTACGTTTTCCGGCAGTTGGTTGGCGTAGGCGGCGTTGTCGGCAACCAGAACCTTGGCCACGCCAGCGATCTTGGCAGCGGCTTCGGCAGCGGCGCCAGCATTGGCACCGGCTACCAGAACGTGAATGTCGCCACCGATCTTCTGCGCAGCAGCGACGGTGTTCAGGGTAGCGGCAGCCAGAGCGGCATTGGTGTGTTCAGCGATAACCAGGATAGTCATTTAGATTACCTTCGCCTCGTTTTTCAGTTTCTCGACCAGTTCAGCCACGGACTTGACCTTGATGCCGGCGCTGCGGGCAGCCGGCGCTTCCACTTTCAGGGTCTTGACGGTGGAGGCGGTGGAAACGCCCAGTGCGTCCGGGGTGACGGTTTCCAGCGGCTTCTTCTTGGCCTTCATGATGTTCGGCAGCGACGCATAGCGCGGCTCGTTCAGGCGCAGGTCGGTGGTGACGATCGCCGGCAGGCTCAGGGCAACGGTCTGCAGACCGCCATCGATCTCACGGGTAACGTTGACCTTGTCGCCAGCCACCTCGACCTTGGAGGCGAAGGTGCCTTGGCCGAAGCCGGTCAGGGCGCCCAGCATCTGGCCGGTCTGGTTGTTGTCGCTGTCGATGGCCTGTTTGCCCATGATCACCAGTTGCGGCTGCTCCTTGTCGACCACCGCCTTGAGCAGCTTGGCCACGGCCAGGGAGTTCAGCTCGTCATTGGTTTCGACCAGGATGCCACGGTCGGCACCCAGCGCCAGCGCGGTGCGCAGTTGCTCCTGGGCGGTAGCCGGGCCGATGGAGACGACGACGATTTCGCTCGCCACGCCTTTCTCCTTCAGGCGTACGGCTTCTTCCACGGCGATCTCGCAGAAGGGGTTCATGGACATCTTGACGTTGGCGAGGTCGACGCCGCTGTTGTCCGCCTTGACGCGAACCTTGACGTTGTAGTCAACCACTCGTTTGACAGCTACAAGAACCTTCATGGATTCCTCGTTACTCTCCGGTGAATAAGAATGTCGCCAAGGCGAGCCTGGCCGGTGATGCAAAAATCAGCCGGAACCGACCTTTCAGCCCAGACGGCGAGCGCAAAACCGCCCGTATCTTGACCCCGCGGCATGGCCTGGTCAATACAGCGAACTGGCCGGTCATCCGCGATGTAGTACGATTCTAACAGGCCTACAGAAAATTCAAACAAACGTTTGTATTGGCCCGCCGAGAGGGTGTAGATATAATGCGCCCGCCGTGCTTGGGGAGCGAGCCGTGTCCTCCCACATAAAACATCGAAGAGCCTTGAGTAGGAGATAGCCTGTGGAACGCGAATTTATGGAGTTCGACGTCGTCATCGTCGGCGCCGGCCCGTCCGGCCTGTCCGCCGCCTGCCGACTGAAGCAGAAAGCCGCTGAAGCGGGCCAGGAGATCAGCGTCTGCGTGGTCGAAAAAGGCTCCGAAGTCGGTGCTCACATCCTCTCTGGCGCAGTATTCGAACCGCGGGCCCTGAACGAACTGTTCCCTGACTGGAAGGAACTCGGCGCTCCGCTGAATACCCCGGTCAAGCGCGATGACATCTATCTGCTGCGCGACGCGGACAAGGCTACCCGAATTCCTGACTTCTTTGTGCCGAAAACCATGCACAACGAAGGAAATTACATCATCTCCCTCGGCAATCTGTGCCGCTGGCTGGCGCAACAGGCCGAAAACCTGGGCGTCGAGATCTACCCGGGCTTCGCTGCCCAGGAAGCACTGATCGACGAGAACGGCGTGGTGCGTGGCATCATCACCGGCGACCTGGGTGTCGACCGCGAGGGCAACCCGAAGGAAGGCTACTACACCCCCGGCATGGAACTGCGTGCCAAGTACACGCTGTTCGCCGAAGGCTGCCGCGGCCACATCGGCAAGCAACTGATCAGGAAGTACAACCTCGACAGCGAAGCCGACGCCCAGCACTACGGCATCGGCATCAAGGAAATCTGGGACATCGATCCGTCCAGGCACGAGCAGGGCCTGGTGGTTCACACCGCCGGCTGGCCGATGGACATCATGGGCACCGAGAATACCGGCGGCTCCTTCCTCTATCACCTGGAAAACAACCAGGTGGTAGTCGGCCTGATCATCGATCTGTCCTACGCCAACCCGCACCTTTCCCCGTTCGACGAGTTCCAGCGCTACAAGCATCACCCGGTGATCGCCCAGTATCTGGAAGGTGGCAAGCGTGTTGCCTATGGTGCCCGCGCCATCTGCAAGGGCGGTCTCAACTCGCTGCCGAAGATGGTCTTCCCCGGCGGCGCACTGATCGGCTGCGACCTCGGCACCCTGAATTTCGCCAAGATCAAGGGCAGCCACACCGCGATGAAATCCGGCATGCTCGCCGCCGACGCCATCACCGAGGCCCTGGCAGCCGGTCGCGAGGGCGGCGACGAGCTGACCAACTATGTCGATGGCTTCAAGGCCAGCTGGCTGTACGACGAGCTGTTCCGCAGCCGCAACTTCGGCGCGGCCATCCACAAGTACGGTGCCATCGTCGGCGGTGGCATCAACTGGCTGGATCAGAACATCTTCGGCGGCAAGGCTCCCTTCACCCTGCACGACAACAAGCCGGACTACGCCTGCCTGAAGCCGGCGGCCGAGTGCACGAAGATCGCCTACCCGAAACCGGACGGCAAACTGAGCTTCGACAAGCTGAGCTCGGTGTTCCTCTCCAACACCAACCACGAAGAAGAGCAGCCCTGCCACCTCAAGCTCACCGATCCGAGCATCCCGCTGGCCAAGAACCTGCCGCTGTACGACGAACCGGCGCAGCGCTACTGCCCGGCAGGCGTGTACGAAGTGGTGACTCAGGAAGACGGCGAGAAACGCTTCCAGATCAACGCGCAGAACTGCGTGCACTGCAAGACCTGCGACATCAAGGATCCGGCCCAGAACATCACCTGGATCGCACCGGAAGGCACCGGCGGCCCGAATTACCCCAACATGTAATTCGCTCGCCACGCAAAAGGGCTCCCTCGGGAGCCCTTTTGCTTTATCGGTAGCTGTGATCAGCGGTCTTCGTGACGCTGATGCTTGAAGAACACCCCACTGTCGCCGAACGCCGACGCAACGAACGCCGAAGTCAGCTGCAACTCGCCGATCTTGCGTGCGCTGGCCCGCCGCTGATTGGCATAACTGCGGCTGACCGACGGCAGAATCGAGGTCTTGATCTCCATCGAGGTGGCGTACACGTCGTAGAGACTGGTGCCCTCCGTCAGCGTCAGCAGATCCTCGCGGAAATCATGTGGCGTCGCAGCGAAGCGGTTCTTGACCTCGGCGCGCGGCACGAAATAGATCTGCGTCGGCGCCTTGGGTTGGCTCACCGCAACGCCCGCCTGATCCGCCCTGGCCATGTCTTCCAGGCGCAACAGGGTCGGTTTGGTACTGACACTGGCGAACAGGAGGGTCGTGCCCAGGGTGTCATTGGCCTCGGGCAGCACGTACTGCGATAGCTCGTTGGCGAAGAAGTCGTGATTGGCGCCCTGCCCGCTCAGGGTATAGAGCGCCGAGACGTTCTGCGACGGCTTGCCATCCACGAAAGCCTTCCACGCCAACCCCGGTGCAAACCCACGATCATCAGGTGCGCCTGTCAACGACAGACGCAGCAGGCCACTGTCCGCCCCCTGGAACAGGCCGCTGTAGCCATTGTTCGCCACCGGCACGAAACGCACCTTGGCCATCGCGCCATGAGCATGTATGGGCTTCTGGTAACCCGGCGGCGCCACATCGCTGCGCTCGCGAACCTTCTTCCACAGAATCGAACCCACCAGGCCCCCGACGTCCACAGGCTGCAGCGCCGGCAGTTGCCCCTCGTCATACTGGGTGCGCAACGCGCCGTTGACCCAGAGGTTCTCCAGCTTGTTGGCCGCCGGCCAGCTTTCGTAGTCCTCGGGAATGTTCAGCCCCCAGGGCTTGAAGGCATTCTCCACCCCTACCAGGCTGCTCAGCAGTTGCGGATTGTGTCGACGCAACACGTCGACCATGGTGGTGTGCTCGACCCAGTCGATCCCCTCCGGGGTATAGACCTCGGGGCGATAGTCCCGGGTGAAGAAGCGGTCGGCCATCAAGCGCCGCGACGCGTTCATGATGAAGATCTGGAAAGCCGTCTCGCCGAAGGCAAAGCCCTCCGGACGCACGGTCTCGGCCAACTGACCGACCAGGGTGTCGATCCGCTCGACATCGTTGTCGTACAGGCGCTTGAGCTGCGCGAGGGTCGCAGCGTCCTTGGTCAGATCCTCGAAACGGGTGATGGGGTTGAGACCGATCTGCCGGCGGAACTCGTTGTAACGCGGCACGCCACGCTCACGATCGCGCAGCACGTCGATGGTCGCCAGGTCGATGTTGCCCACCAGCGGCATCGACAGGTTGCGCAGGAAGTTCGGGTAGTTGTTGAGCGTCAGCGACCCCGGGTTGGTGATGCCGAAGGAGTACCACAGGCGGTCGGCACGCTCGCGCGCCAGCAGTTGCTCGGCATCGCGGTCACGGGTGTTCTGGATCGGGATGCGCCTGGACACCAGGTTCGAACCGATATCGTAGACCTGCACGTCGTCGCGCATCAGCGGATGCATGCGGTAGACCGCGACGAACTCCTCGGTGAGGGTGAAGGGTACGCCATAGTTGTTCGGCGCCGTGGTACCGACGATCCCGCCGAGAGCATGATCGACGGCCGAGTTGCCGACGCCCGGCGCGACGTTCGGGTCGAAGCCGAGGATACGCTTGACGAAGGAGTCCGAGCGCGCGAGGTCTTCACGCAGCTTGCGAACCTCAGCCTGATAATCGTCACGCGGCCCGCCCTGTCCGAGCAGCCCCCACCAGTTGGCATACATCGCACGCTCGGTTATGGGGTTGGCGATGACCGCTGGCGTCCATTCCACGGTGTGGATCTTGGCCATCAGCGCGGAGTTGATCAGCCGTGCACGGTCATACAGCCACTGATCCGTCTGGGTCGGGTAAGCCTGCTGCAAGCGCCTGGCAATGGCGTTGTGCTCCTGGGTGAACAGCTGGTGCAGCATGCTCAGTCCCAGCCACCAGTTCTCGTTGAAGCCGGTGACCGGCTTGCCGCTGAGCAGCTCGCTGGGCAGGCTGCCGTCGGGATTGACCTTGAGCCTGCCACCTTCGAAGGCGCGCACCTTGTCATTGACCTCCTTGCTGCTGCCATACAGCTGCGAACCGTCCCACCAGTGGGTGTTGTGGTTGCGATAGGTCTGCGGTTTGGCCGCCTCTCCCGCCGTGCGCGTCGGGTCTGGCTGGGTGCGGCGCACCGACATGCTGCCACTGCCGAGCACATCGCCTGCCGGTAGCGGGAACTGGATAGGGTCAGCCTCGGCGTTGGGGCCATGGTCGAACCAGTCATGCACCATGAACTGAATCCAGGCTGCAGCGATGAAGTTCAGGCTGGGGGCCGGCTTGAACTCGTTGCGCGCCATGAGGCTGTTGCTGACATCACGCGGGTTTGGCGTCAGCAGCGTAGTGGTTTCGCCGTGGGTCACCTGCGGATCGACGTTGCGCCCAAAGCGCCGATACACCGAACCCTCGGCCGGATTGCCGAGAATATTGCAGGTGCCGTCCTCGGTACGCGCCGACAGACTGCGGGCATCGCAGACGATCTCCGGGTTGTAGCGGCTGTAGTCTTCGACGTCGAAGAGATTGTTCTCGAACAGTGACTGGCGTTCGACCGCCAGCACCAGCAGACCCGACACGACACCCAGTGTTCCCAGCTTGGTCAGAGCTGGCCAGGTGACCCATACCGACATAGCGTTTTCTCCCGTTCTTGTTGTTGTCCGCGCCGAGCGCAGGCCGCGGGCATGCGGCATCGCGGAGCCTAACGGGAGCCCTCTCGCACGCCCCCCTTCGCAGGGAGGGGGAGGCTTGGAAATATTGGCGGGAAATCACGACCTGACCTTGAGAATCGCCTGGGTACGGCTGTTGACGTCGAGCTTGGCGTAGATGTTCTTCAGGTGCCATTTGGTGGTCGACAGCGCGATCCCCGTGCGATCACTGATCTGCTGATTGGAAAGCCCTGCCACCAGGCACTCGACGATTTCCTCCTCCTTGTCGGTCAGCCGCTCCGGAGGCATGGCCATGTCGCGCTGCGGCGCCACGGCGCCGGGCAGGAACTCGCCATAGGAGTCGCGATAGCGCTCGGGAATGGCCAGTTGCCCGGCACTCACCAGCCCCAGCACCTGGCCGGCAAAGCCGGGCACCTCATCGAACACCGAACGACTGATATTGACGATACCGTAGTCCTCCACCAACTGGCGCAAGGCAGATAGCTGCTGGCGGCGCGGCTGCTCCGCAGCCCTCAGCACCAGCAGCAGGGCTTCGGCGACCAGTGCCCGAGCGCGCATTTCGCTGCCGCGCAATGTCTGCACCAGCACCCTCATCAGGCGCAACGCACGCTGCTGAGCGCCCCGGCTGCACAGCCAGTAGACACAAGCCAGACCGAGGCGCTCCCAGGCCTCGTCATAGTGGCGAGCCCTCGCCCATTCGCCCTGCTCCAGGCGCTCGGCCAGGCGGTACTGCTGCGCCAGGCTCTCCAGCGCGACCTGACGGCCGTCGAGATAGGCCTGACGCATCGCCTCCTGAGCCAGCTGCCCATCGAAACGCGGGTAGGAACCAAGGCTGAGGATAGCGCCGAGGCGCTCCAGCAGACGGCTGGCCGCCGCCCCTTGCTGGCGACGATGCAACAGTCGAGCGAGGATGATGTGTACCGTGGCGATGGCTTCGGTGGCGGATGAAGCGCTGAGGCTGGCGATCAGATCCTCGCTGAGCTGCTGTGCCTCGCCCAGCTGGTTCTGCTCGTACAGCGCGACCACCATCGCCGTGGCCCGATTGACCCACGCCGGTGACTGCCTGGCGGTGCGCTGATAATCCGCACACACCACCTTGCGCGCCGTCGTGGCACGCCCGGCATTGCGCTCGCCAAGGGCGATGATCAGGTCGGCATAGCTTTCGAGAAACCCCTGCCCGCCCTGCGCCAACAGTGCCTTGGCCTGAGTGGCCTGACGCAGTGCCTGACGCAGGTGCCCGGCCAGCAGATCACGATAGGCCAGCATGCATTGCGCCATCGCTCGCAACTCCAGTGGTGCCGAGCTGTCGTCGAGCCGCTGCCAGAGCGACTCGGTGCCCTCCAGGCGTTCCTCCTGAAACAGCAGCAGTTGCTGCTCGAGAAATTCGCGGCTCAGCGCCTCCAGGGGAATCAGCTCCAGGTAGTAACGTGCCTGATGGAAGCGCCTCGACAGCGTCAATGCGGCGATCAACAGGCGCCCCAGACTCGGCTCGTCCCGCAGCTCGGCCTCTTCGAGCAGCGCCAGCCAGCGAATGATCTCGCCGAATTGACCGAGTGCCAGCCAGCTGTCGCAGGCTCGCTGCAAGGTGGCGCCCAACAGTGCGCGATCGGCACTGCGCAGTGCATGCTGGATACTCTGCTCATGATCGTCACGGGAGAGAAAGAACGCGCAGGCGCGCCGGTGCAGCTCGCCAATCAGTTGCGGCCGTTCGAGTTGCAGGCGCCGCGCGAGAAAATCATGCAGCAGCGCGTGATAGCGGAACCCGCCCGACTCCAGCGGCAGCATGAACAACTGCCGCGCCGCCAGTTGCTCCAGCAACAGCGCAGAACCGCTGCGTTGCAGAACCTGGTCGCAGGCCTGGCCATCGAAGCGCTCGAAGACCGAACTGCAAAGAAAGAAGTCGCGCAACTCCGGCGATAGCTGCCGCAGCACCACATGGCCGAAGTAATCGACAATGTCCGGCTGGCTGCCGTCGAAGCGCTCCAGCGCCGCCACACCATAGCGGGCATAGGCCAGCAAGGCCACCTTGATTCCTCCGAGCCAACCCTCGGTCATGGCCAGCAGGCTGGCGATGTAGTCGTCGCTCAACTCGCCGCCGCCGAGGTATTCGTTGAGCTGACGCACCTGCGAGGCATCCAGGCGTAGATCCTGCTGATCGATGCATTGCAGATGACCATCGAGCTTGAGCCGGGCCAGACCGAAGGCCGGCTGATTGCGGGTGCCGATCAACCAGTGGACATTGCCTGGCGGGCTCGCGAAGAGCCCCTGGAATCCGGCGAGAATGGTGGGTGAATCGACCCACTGGAAATCGTCGAGGACGATGAACAACTCCCCGGGCAAACGCGCCAATGCCTCGCCCAGGGCCTCGCCAAGACGCTCAGGACTCTGCTGCCGGGGTAGATCCAGCGGATCGAACCAGGAGGTATCGAAGGTCGGATGGCGCGTGCGCACCATCTCGACGAGACGTCGGAAGAAACGCTGGGGGTCGTTGTCCCGCGCCTGCAGGGCAATGTGCAACGGGCGCAGTATGCCGTTGAAACGCCGCCACTGCTCCAGCAGGGTCGACTTGCCAGAGCCGGCCGGAGCCAGCAGCAGCGTGAGGGGCAGGTTTCGACAGGCGTCGAGACGCTGCAGGAGATCGTGCCGCACGACACCTTCCACAGGCGCGGCAGCTTCGTGGCTGGCCATGGGCAAGAACCTCAGGCTTGATTGTTATTGTTGTTTTTCGCGCACGAACAGCAGTGCAACCGGGCCTGGAGCATAGTCCGGGCCCAGCGAAGAAATTGCGAAACAGTCGGTCTTGTCGGGCAAGCCCATCCAAGGATAGGGGTCAGTCCTGATAGATCATCTTGCGGCTCATGCCGCCATCGATCACGAACTCCTGCCCGGTGACGAAACCTGCACCATCGGACAGCAGCCAGGCGACCTGCGCCGCGACATCCTCCACCGTACCGACACGGCCGACCGGATGCTGCGCATGGTCGAACACCGAAAGCGGCGCCATGCGCTGCTGCGAAGGATCGCGGGCGTCGATCCAACCAGGGCTGACACAGTTGACCCGAACCTCCGGCCCCAGGCTGACCGACAGCGCATGAGTGAGCGCGACCAGGCCACCCTTGCTCGCGGCATAGGCCTCGCAATCGGCCTCGGACTGACTGGCCCGGGTCGATGCGATATTGACGATGGCGCCACGATGAGCGCGTAGATAAGGCGCGCAATGCTTGGCCAGCAGCATGGCGCCCGTCAGGTTCACCGCCAGCATGCGATTCCAGCGCCTGAGATCGAGTGACTCCAGCGGCGGCGTGCAAGGATCGGAAATCGCCGCGTTGCACACCAATGCGTCTAGGCGACCGAACTGGCCGAGCACCTCGGCGACACCGACGCTCACCTGATCCTCCTTGGCCACATCCATCGCCACGAACCAGGCATTGTCGCCCAGCGCACGCGCTACTCTGGAGCCACGCTCACGATCGATGTCGGCCAGCACGACCTGCCAGCCCTCGGTGATCAGCCAGGCACCGATGCCCAGACCGATGCCGCGCGCAGCACCGGTGACCAGCACGACACGCCCGTTGTTGGGCGTGCCGTCATTGCCCCACTCCAGCATGCTCAGAGCGCGGCCAGGCCGCGAGCCAGGTCTGCCTTGAGGTCTTCCAGCTCTTCCAGACCCACGGCAACGCGGATCAGGCTGTCACTGATGCCGGCGTTGGCGCGCTCCTGCGGCGTCAGGCGGCCATGGGAAGTGGTCGCCGGATGAGCAATGGTGGTCTTGGTGTCTCCCAGGTTGGTGGTGATGGAGATGACGCGGGTAGCGTCGATCACCTTCCAGGCGGCGTCACGCCCACCCTTGACCTCGAAACTGACCACCGCACCGAAGGCGCTCTGCTGCTTCTTCGCCAGCGCGTGCTGCGGATGGCTGGGCAGACCGGCGTAGTACACGCGCTCGACCTGTGGCTGCTGCTCCAGCCATTGCGCCAGTTGCAGGGCACTCTCGCTCTGGGCACGCATGCGAATGCGCAGGGTTTCCAGGCCCTTGAGGAACAGCCAGGCGTTGAACGGACTGAGGGTCGACCGGCCGTACGCAGGAAACCGACCACCTCCTTCATCTGCTCGCTGCGACCGGCCACCACGCCACCCAGGCCACGGCCCTGGCCATCGATGTACTTGGTCGCCGAGTGCATGACGATATCGGCGCCCAGCTTCAGCGGTTGCTGCAGGGCCGGCGTACAGAAGCAGTTGTCCACCGCCAGCAGCGCGCCGCGTGCGTGAGCGATCTCGGCCAGCGCGGCGATATCCACCAGCTCGGCCAGCGGATTGGAGGGCGACTCGACGAACAGCAGCCGGGTGTTGGGCCTGAACGCACCCTGCCAGGCATCCAGATCGGCCAGCGGCACGTAATCCACTGCGATACCGAAGCGCTTGAGGTACTTCTCGAACAGACTGATGGTGGAGCCGAACACGCTGCGCGACACCAGCACATGGTCACCGCCGCTGCACAGGCTCATGACGATGGCGAGGATCGCCGACATGCCGGAAGCGGTCGCCACGGCCTGCTCCGCCCCCTCCAGGGCAGCGATACGCTCCTCGAAGGTGCGCACGGTGGGGTTGGTGTAACGCGAATAGACATTGCCCGGCTGCTCGCCGGCAAAGCGCGCAGCGGCATCGGCCGCCGTGCGGAAGACATAGCTGGAGGTCAGGAACAGGGCTTCGCCATGCTCGCCCTCCGGCGAACGGCGCTGCCCGGCACGTACCGCCAGGGTGTCGAAACCCACGTCGTCCAGATCGCTGTCGAGCCGGCCGGCATCCCATTCTTGGGTCATATCGCTACCTCATGGAAGTAGCCCGGACACAATCCGAGCTACGAACTGTAGGGCGCGCCACGCGCACCATCGAAACGGACAGGGCACTACCCTGCCCGCCGGCGTCAATTGTTGTGCAGATCGATGATCGCACTGACCGCCTGTGACTTGGCCTTGCTGGCGTCATTGCGCGCCTGCTCGATACGGTTCAGGTAAGCCTCGTCGACATCGCCGGTCACGTACTTGCCATCGAAGACGGCACAGTCGAAGTTGTCGATCTTGATCTTCTTGCTGCCGCTGACCGCTTCGATCAGATCCTGCAGATCCTGGTAGATCAGCCAGTCGGCACCGATCAGCTCGCACACCTGCTCGGTGGTACGGCCATGAGCGATCAGCTCGTGGGCGCTGGGCATGTCGATGCCATAGACGTTCGGGTAGCGCACCGCCGGGGCAGCCGAGCAGAAATAGACGTTCTTCGCGCCGGCCTCGCGAGCCATCTGGATGATCTGCTTGCAGGTGGTGCCGCGCACGATCGAATCGTCCACCAGCATCACATTCTTGCCGCGGAACTCCAGTTCGATGGCGTTGAGCTTCTGGCGCACGGATTTCTTGCGCGCCGCCTGGCCGGGCATGATGAAGGTACGGCCGATGTAGCGGTTCTTCACGAAGCCTTCGCGGAACTTCACACCCAGGCGGTTGGCCAGTTCAAGCGCAGCGGTGCGACTGGTGTCCGGAATCGGGATGACCACGTCGATGTCATGCTCCGGGCGCTCGCGCAGGATCTTGTCGGCCAGCTTCTCGCCCATGCGCAGGCGCGCCTTGTACACGGAGATGCCGTCCATGATCGAATCCGGGCGCGCCAGGTAGACGTGCTCGAAGATGCAGGGGGCATACTTGGGGTTGGCCGCGCACTGGCGAGTGAACAACTGGCCTTCCTCGGTGATGTATACCGCCTCGCCCGGCGCCAGGTCGCGGATCAGAGTGAAACCGAGTACATCCAGCGAAACGCTTTCCGACGCGATCATGTACTCCACGCCCTCGTCGGTGTGACGCTGGCCGAAGACGATCGGACGAATGCCGTTGGGATCGCGGAAGCCGACGATGCCGTAACCGGTGATCATCGCCACCACAGCGTAGCCACCCAGGCAACGCTCGTGGACGTGAGTGACGGCGGCGAACACGTCTTCTTCGGTCGGCTGCAGCTTGCCGCGCTGGGCAAGCTCGTGGGCGAACACGTTGAGCAGCACTTCCGAGTCGGAGTTGGTATTCACATGGCGCAGGTCGGACTCGTAGATTTCCTTGGCCAACTGCTCGACGTTGGTCAGGTTGCCGTTGTGCGCCAGCGTGATGCCATAGGGCGAGTTGACGTAGAACGGCTGCGCCTCGGCCGAGCTGGAGCTGCCGGCGGTCGGATAGCGCACATGGCCGATGCCCATGTCGCCTACCAGGCGTTGCATGTGGCGCTGCTGGAACACGTCGCGCACCAGGCCGTTGTCCTTGCGCAGGAACAGGCGACCATCATGGCTGGTCACGATGCCGGCAGCGTCCTGGCCGCGATGCTGAAGGACGGTAAGCGCGTCATACAGCGCCTGATTGACGTTCGACTTGCCGACGATACCGACGATGCCACACATGTGCCACGACCCCTGCTAGATAGTTCAGGCTAATTCAGTGATCCGCGCAGCGGTTGCCGTGCGGGGCACTCTTTTAAAGCAGACCGGCTGGGTGAGCCGATCCACCGGAAAACCACTGTTCGGACCACCCCAGGATGAGGTTCTTCGACCAGTCGGCGACCATCAGAAAATGCGGCACCAGTTGCGACTGTTGCCACCACGTATCCTGCTCCACCGGTGCCAGACTGATCAGCCCCACCAGCAGCACCACCAGCAAGCCGCCACGGGCGGCGCCGAACACCATGCCGAGAAAACGGTCGGTACCGGACAGGCCGGTCACGCGAATCAGCTCACCGATGAGGAAATTGACCAGAGCTCCCACCAGCAAGGTGGCGACGAAGAGAATGGCACAGGCCGCGATCACTCGCGCAGACGGTGTTTCGATAAATTCGACGAGATGCTGCGCCAGGGCGCCGCCGAACATCCAGGCGACGATACCTGCGATGATCCAGGTCAGCAGCGACAGGGCTTCCTTGACGAAGCCGCGCTTAAGGCTGATCAAACTCGAGATGGCGATGACGGCGATGATCGCCCAATCGACCCAGGTGAATACCACGGTGCGGCCTACCAGCGGAAAAGGCGGAACATTTTAGCAGAGCCCGGTGCCTCGGGTAACCGGGCATTGCAAAGTCCTTCGCTCAACCGGCCTCGGGCTGGAAACGCACGACGAAACCGCTGAGCTTGTGCTGACGGTTGAGCTGATCACGCAGGCGCTCGGCTTCGGCGCGCTCGATCAGTGGGCCGACGAACACCCGATTCATGCCATCGAAAGTGCGGATATAGGCGTTGTAGCCCTGACTGCGCAGGGTCTTCTGCAGATTCTCTGCACCCGCACGGCTGGACAGGCTGGCCAGTTGCACGACCAGCTGATCGGCAGGCTGTTGGCGTCCAGGCGACTGTCAGGCTTGCTCGGCGCAGCCGTGGCCTGCTCGGGCTTGGCCTGCTCGGGCCGGCTCGGCTGGACAACGGGTGGAGGAGTCGGCGTGGGCTGCTCCGGTACCTCGACGATCCGTGGCGCCACCTCGTCGAGGGGAACCGGCTCCTGCGGCAGCACTTCGGGCTCGACGACCTCGGCAGGCTGCACGACGATTTCGGCGGTGGCCGGCGCTTGCGGCATGCTGGGCGCATCCACCACCACGCGACGCATCTCGTCCTCGCGCGACAGCAGCATGGGCAGGAAAATCACCGCCAGCGCCACCAGCACCAGAGCACCGACCATGCGCTGCTTGAGCCCCTTGTCCAACAAAGCCATCCCCTACTCCACCGTCTCAAAGCCTGAGGCTGCGATACTGCCATCGCAATGCCGCATGACGCCAGACCCGACAGCCAAACTCAGCCCTGTTCAGCCAACCAGTCCAGTGCCTCGGCCACGCAGAAGAACGAACCGAATACCAGTATTTCGTCTCCGCTCGCAGCCTGATCACACTGGGCAACCAGCGCGTCCTGCACGCTCGGATGTTGCACGACGCGAGCAGCGAGCCCCTGCAGATGAGCCGCCAACTCCGCGGCCGGACGCGAGCGCGGCGTCCCCAGCGGGGTAACACCCCACTCGGCGACCTGGCTGAGCAACGGCGCGACGACCCCTGGCAGATCCTTGTCCGAGAGCAGACCGAAAACCGCCAGGCGTCGCCCGGCAGGCGGTCGCGCCTCCAGACGCTGCGCCAGATAGTCCGCGGCATGGGGGTTGTGGCCGACATCGAGCAGCAGGGTCAGCGACTTGCCCTGCCAGGTCAGCGCTCGGCGATCCAGTCGCCCCGCGACACGCGTAGCCAATAGCCCGCGGGCGATGGCCTGCTCATCCCAGGCCAGATCCAGCAAGGCATAGGCCTGCAGTGCCAGCGCCGCATTTTCCATCGGCAGATCCAGCAGCGGCAGATTGTCCAGTCGCAACATCTGGCCTGCGGCATCCAGACCGAACCAGTCCCAGCCTGCATCGGTGATGGCCAGGTCATAATCCCGCCCACGCAGGAACAGCGGCGCGTCCAGCAAGGCGACCTGCTCGAGCAGCGGCGACGGTGGATCGAGATCACCACACAGGGCCGGCTTGCCGGCACGCATGATGCCTGCTTTCTCGAAAGCCACCGACTCGCGGGTATCGCCCAGCCAGTCGGCGTGATCCAGACCGATGCTGGTGATCAGCGCCAGATCGGCATCCACCAGATTCACCGCATCCAGCCGCCCGCCAAGCCCGACTTCGAGCACCACCGCATCCAGCCCGGCGCGCTCGAACAGCCAGAAGGCAGCCAGCGTACCCATCTCGAAATAAGTAAGGAAATCTCGCCTCGCACCGCCTCGATCGCGGCGAAGGCCTGGCACAACTCGGCGTCACCCGCCTCGCGGCCATCCACCACGACACGCTCGTTGTAACGCAGCAGATGCGGGGAGCTGTAGAGACCGACACGAAGCCCCTGCTCGCGCAACAGGCTGGCCAGAAAGGCGCAGGTAGAACCCTTGCCGTTGGTGCCGGTCACGGTGACCACCAGCGGCGCGGGCTTGCCCAGGGCGAGGCGTCGCGCGACTTCGCGCGAGCGCTCCAGGCCCATGTCGATGGCCGAGGGGTGCAGCTGTTCGAGGTAGGCGAGCCACTCGCCCAGACTGCGCTCGGTCATGCAGTGGCCGGCAGGGAAACCGGGGAAGGACGATTCATCAGTTGCGCCAGCAGACGTGCCAGGCGCGGGCGCAGCTCATTGCGCGCGATGATCATGTCGATGGCGCCATGCTCCAGCAGGAACTCGCTGCGCTGGAAACCTTCCGGCAGCTTCTCGCGCACGGTCTGCTCGATCACGCGCGGGCCGGCGAAACCGATCAGCGCCTTGGGTTCGGCGACGATGACGTCACCGAGCATCGCCAGGCTGGCGGAAACGCCACCGTAAACCGGGTCGGTCAGCACGGAAATGAACGGCAGACCCTCTTCGCGCAGACGCGCCAGGGCAGCGGAAGTCTTGGCCATCTGCATCAGCGAAATCAGCGCTTCCTGCATGCGCGCACCGCCCGAGGCAGAGAAGCAGACCAGCGGGCAACGCTGTTCGAGCGCGACATTGGCCGCCTGCACGAAACGCTCGCCAACGATGGCCCCCATGGAGCCACCCATGAAGGAGAACTCGAAGGCGCATACGGCAATCGGCATGCCCTCGAGCGTGCCACTCATGGCGATCAGCGCGTCCTTCTCGCCCGTCTGCTTCTGCGCAGCGCTCAGACGATCCTTGTACTTCTTGCTGTCGCGAAACTTCAGACGGTCGACCGGCTCCAGCTCGGCGCCGATCTCCTCGCGACCATCGGCATCGAGGAACAGATCGAGACGGGCACGGGCGCCGATACGCATGTGATGGTTGCACTTGGGGCAGACATCGAGGGTCTTTTCCAGCTCGGGACGATAGAGCACGGCCTCGCAGGACGGACACTTGTGCCACAGGCCCTCGGGCACGGAGCTCTTCTTCACCTCGGAACGCATGATCGAGGGAATGAGTTTGTCTACCAACCAGTTGCTCATGCTGTCATTTCTCCATAACCGTTGGTTCGGGTGAACGGCTCATTGACGGCCGCCCACCTCCAGCAATTCTTTTCCACCGCCTGCACAGGTAAAACTTCCTGTTGGCGGAGTGACAGGCTAGTTGACGGCCTCGCCCGGATCGCCGTCACATCACGCTTCACGTACAGCCTGAATGAATGCACGAATCCTGCCTGCATCCTTTATGCCCTTGCCTGCCTCCACCCCACCGCTGACATCCACGGCATAAGGGCGCACCTGGCGAATGGCCGCCGCGACATTGCCTGCATCGAGGCCACCGGCCAGGATGATCGGTTTGCCGGCATCGCCGGGCACCAGAGACCAGTCGAACGACGCACCGGTGCCACCGGGGACGCCCGCGACGAAGGTATCCAGCAGAATACCCCGTGCACCGCTGTAGGGCGCCATGATGGCCGAGACGTCCTCACCAGGGCGTACGCGCAGCGCCTTGATGTAGGGACGGCCATATCCTTCGCAGTCGGCCGGCGACTCGTCGCCATGGAATTGCAGCAGATCCAGCGGCAGACGCTCGAGCAACTGCCGCAACTCGTCACGCGGCATGTCGACGAACAGCCCGACGGTGGTCACGAACGGCGGCAGCACCCGCAGGATAGCGGCAGCCTGCTCGATGCTGACGGCACGCGGGCTTTTCGCATAGAACACCAGGCCGATGGCATCGGCTCCCGCCTCTACCGCCGCCAGGGCATCCTCGATACGGGTGATCCCGCAAATCTTGCTGCGCACGACCGTCACATCAATACCTCTCGCCATGAGGGTTGGGATGGTAACAAAGGGTTATGCCTGTCGCACATCCGGGAGACCGGACAGAAAGTGCGGATCGACATAACGCTGCGGCAACTCGAACTCTGCCGGGTAATCCACCTGTACCAGATAAAGACCATAAGGGTGTGCAGTCACTCCACCACTTTGCCGGTCACCGCGTTCGAGCACCTCGCGCGCCCATTGCACAGGCCGCTCGCCTGCACCAATGGTCATCAGCACACCTGCAATGTTGCGCACCATGTGGTGCAGGAAGGCATTGGCGCGGATATCCAGCACGATGAAGCGCCCGTGCTCGATCAACTGCAGATGGTGCACGGTCTTGATCGGCGACTTGGCCTGGCAGCGCATGGCCCGGAAGGCACTGAAATCATGGGTGCCGACCAGTGCCAGAGCCGCCTCACGCATTTTCGTCACATCCAGAGGCCGATGGTTCCAGGTCACCTCCTCGGCCATGTGCGCCGGCCGGATCGGATCGTTGTAGATCACGTAGCGGTAGCGCCGTGCCATGGCCGAGAAGCGTGCATGAAAATGCGCAGGCATCTCCTTGGCCCAGGTCACGCTGATGTCCTTGGGCAGGTTCATGTTGGCGCCCATGATCCAGGCATGCGCCGAGCGCTCGACGGTGGTGTCGAAATGCACGACCTGGCCACTCGAATGCACGGAAGCGTCGGTACGCCCAGCACAAAGGATGTTGATCGGCGCCCCTCCCGCAACCCTGGACAGGGCGGTTTCGAGACTGCCCTGGATCGACGGAACATTCTCGCGCTGGCGCTGGAAACCACGATAGCGTGCGCCCTTGTATTCGAGGCCCAGGGCGATTCTGGAAAAGCCAGCGGCCGCCATTTCGGCGGCCGCTACAGGTACTGCGTCAGACATGTATCAATCAAACCAACTTGGCAATCATCTCACGAGCTTCATTCTGCTGGGCGTCACTGCCCTCCGCAATCACTTCATCGAGAATGTCACGCGCACCCTCGGTGTCACCCATGTCGATGTAGGCCCGCGCCAGATCCAGTTTGGTTGCGGTTTCATCGGTTCCGGAGAGGAAGTCGAAATCGTCTTCCCCATCGAGGTCGCTTGACAGACCGTCGAACGACTGTGACACAACGGCAGGCTGCACGAGATCGCCTGACAGTTGATCCAGTTCTGCCGTCACTTCATCCAGTTGCGCAGCGAAGCTGTCGGTATTGGCAACCGATTGCGCTGGCGCTTCGTCATCCAGAGACAGATCGAAGTCCGATGGCAGATCGAAATCGGTCGCCGAGGTCTCTTCCGGCAAATCCAGAGCGAGATCGTTCAACTCGTCCGCAGGCTGGGCAGCCGGCGCAATGTCATCATCAAGACTCAGCAGGAAATCATCGGCTTCGTCACCGGCCGGCTGAGCCGGTGCGTCAAGATCGAGACTGAAATCAGAGAGATCGGTGGCCGGCTGAGAGAGCTCGACCTTGTCATCGTCCAGCGCCAGATCGAAATCCAGATCATCACCGGCTGTGGTCGGCGAAGCAGCAGATTCATCGACCAGACCGAAGTCCAGGTCATCATCCAGAGACAGTGCCGTGGAGGCGTCCTGGGCTGGCTGCTCGTCGCGATCCAGATCGGCCTCCAGCTCATCGAGGCTCAGATCGAAGGCGTCGTCCATGTCAGCGCCAGCGACCGGTGTCTCCCGGGTCGGCTCATCCAGGGTCAGGTCATCGAGACTGAAATCGTTCAGATCGTCATCCGCCATCGCAGCGGCGGCTGCGACGCTGCCGGCACCAACGAAGGCCGCCATGGCCGGATACTTGGCCTTCAGTTGCTCGGCTTCGGCATTGGCGCCGCCAATCTCGCGCAACTCGTTGTCCTGACGGGCAAAGCCCTCACGATCACCCAGTTCGGCGTAGACCTCCATCAGTTTCAGACGCAGGTCGCTGCGATGCGGCTCATCATTGATGGCGTTCTGCAAAAGCTCTGCCGCCTGATTGAAACGACCGTAGGCGATGTAGATATCCGCCTCGCCCAATGCATCACCCGTCTGCGCAGTAACACGCTCCTCGCCCGCTACGGCAGGAGCAGCCTGCTGAGCGTCGTCGACCAGATCAGCAAAGCTGTCTTGCGGCATGTCGAGATCAGAGGCGAAGGTGTCTTGCTGAGCCATCTCGTCGGCCAGCTCTTCCTGCAGCCTGGCTTCTTTCATGGCGTTGCGGCGGGACAGCGCCAACAGACCGACCAACAGCAGCAACAGTGCACCACCACCTGCAAGCCCCAGGGTCATGGGGTTGGCCAACAGATCATCGATGAAGCTCTGTGGCGCCGGAGCGGGCGCAGGCGCGGCCGGGGCAGCCGGCTTGGCTGGCTGTTCGGCAGGCGCTGCCGGAGCAGCGGGCTCAACGACAGCAGCCGGCTCACTGGCCGGCTGTTCGGTGGCGGCGCTGTCTTCGACAGGCGCCGTCGGCTCTTCTGAATAGTTGTAGTCCGGCGCCGCCTCTTCGGGCGGCGAAGCAGGCGGTGTCGTGGCCTGCTCGACAGGCGGAGGCGCCTCGGCAGGTGCCACGGCAGGTGCGGCCGGCTCAGGGGTAGCGGGTGGCGACGACGCCTCCGGCGCGGCTGCCATGTCGGCCTGCAGCTTGGCCAGCTGGCTGTCTTTCAGCTCGATCAGACGTTGCAACTTGTCCAGTTGACTCTGCAGATCACCGACACGGCTCTGCAATTCGGTGTTTTCACGACGAGTCGAGTCGAGGCTTTCCTGAGTGACCGCCAGTTTGTCAGCCAATGCCTTGCTATCCGCAGAACCGGTGTCGCTACCACGCGTGGAGCGCCCCGAATCGGCAGACACCAGCTTCAGGCTGTCACCGCTCTCGGTAGTCGCCGGTGCGGCACCGGCACTGGTACGGCGCGTGGCATCCAGCTGACGCGAGGCCACAGCGCGCCCTTCGCGCCAGGCAGCATTCTGCTCGGCGACCTGAGCGACGGCTTCGGTATTGCTGCGGCGACGAACCTGCTGTTCATCAGGCAGACGCAGAACCTGGCCACTCTTCATGCGGTTGATATTGCCGCCTATGAAGGCATCGGGATTGAGATCCTGAATCGCCAGCATGGTCTGGTGAACCGAACCGCCCCCAACGCGCTGAGCGATTTCCCACAGCGTGTCGTTGGCAGTGGTTCTGTATTCATTACCCGAAATCGCACGCGAAGCCGGTGCGGGGGCAACAGGACGCGGCGCCACGGCAGGCGCGGCGCTGCTCGGCACGGGAGCAGGAGCAGGAGCAGGAGCCGCGGCCGGGCGTGGCGCCGGCGCAGCGATCGGCAACTGAGGCGCAGCAGCTACGGCGGTTTGTGGGGAGTACAGGGGCGGGTCGAGCAGCAAGGTGTATTCACGCAGCAACCGGCCGTTGGGCCACAGCACTTCCACCAGGAAGTTCAGATAGGGCTCGCGCACGGCCTTGCTGGAAGTCACGCGAATCACGCTCTTGCCATTAGGCTTGAGCACCGGCGTGAATTTCAGGTCGGTAAGAAAGTATTGCCGATCAACGCCAGCCTTTATGAATTCTTCAGGGGATGCGAGATGAGGAATGACTTCATTGGAGGCCAGGTCACGCACCTCCAGCAGTTCAATTTCCGCTACCAACGGCTGATTCAGCGAGGACTGCAGGGTGACTTCACCCAACCCCAACGCATGCGCCATACCGGAAGACAGCGCCGAAGCAGCTGCAATTGCCAGCACCAGTTTGCGAACCCGAACCATAGCGTTAATCCCTTGTTTTATCTTTTTTCTCGGCATGCGAGAGGGTCGTGATAATTGCTGCCTGCCCCCGCTCTGTGAGCGGCTCCCCATTCAGCAATCAACTCAGCCAGTATTGCCAAGCTAGAAAGATTCTTCAAATTTCTAGGTAAGTATCTTTTACAGATAGTGTTTTATCAATAACTCGGCTATCTGCACAGCATTCAGAGCGGCGCCTTTTCGTACATTATCTGACGCAATCCACAAATTGAGTTGTCGTGGATCACTCACTGCGCAGCGCACACGCCCCACATATACCTGATCCTGACCGACCGCGTCCCCCACGACCGTCGGGTAGTCACCCGCCTCCACCAGTTCGATGCCTGGCGCCGTCTCCAGCAACTGCCGCACGCCCGCAACATCCACTGCCGAGTCGCACAGTACGCTCAATGCCAGACTGTCGCCAAAGAACACCGGTGCCAGTGCGCAAGTTGCCGAAACAGACAAACCCTCGATACCCAGCAATTGTTGCAATTCACCTGCCAGGCGCTTTTCGAGTTCAGCGTGCCCATGTTCATCGACTTCGCCAACCTGGGCCAGAAGATTGAAGGCGACCTGCCGATCGATACTCCTGGGCTCCAGCGGGCGAGCATTGAGCAACTCGGCAGTCTGTCGCGCCAGCTCCTGCACACCGCCACGCCCCAGCGTAGACATCGACAACATGGCCGTCACCTGCACCTGGCGCGGCAGAATCAAGGGCCGCAACGCGCCCAGCACCAGCGCACAGGCCACCGCCGAAGGCGTAGGCGCACCGACCACGAACGGCGCCTTCAGCACCGGCACGCCCGTCAGCCCCAACTCGGGCAGTACGCAGGGCGCCTGGCGCAGAGGCAGGGCTGCACTCATGTCGATCAGTGAACAGCCTGCCGCCAGGGCGCGCTCATGAGCGGCGCGCGTCACCTCACGACCAGCGGCGAAGAACGCCAGTTGTACCTGGGCGAAGTCGAAACCATCCAGTGCACGAACCCGAACCTGGCGCCCGCGAAACGACAGACTCTGGCCTGCCGATTCGGTGCTGGCCAGCAAATGCAGATCCCTGACCGGGAAATCGCGCTCTTCGAGCAACTCGACCAGCGCTTCGCCGACGCTACCGGTGGCGCCGATCAGGGCAATATTGATGGGCTGACTCATGGCAATGAACCTGTGACGCGGAGGGAGCGGCACTGTAACCGCGCCCTACCGCCCAGGCAATCGGATCGGGAGCGCCCTGAAAGAACAAAGCCCCTCTGCCGAAACAGAAGGGCTTTGCCTGACTCCGTATGGCGGTGCCGCGCTTAGCGCTCCAGCAGAATCCGCAGCATGCGGCGCAGCGGCTCGGCAGCCCCCCACAGCAGTTGGTCACCCACGGTGAAGGCGCCCAGATACTGCGAGCCCATGTTGAGCTTGCGCAGACGACCGACCGGTACGCTCAGGGTGCCGGTCACGGCAGTCGGCCCGAGGTCACGGATGGAGTCCTCGCGATGGTTCGGTACCAGCTTGACCCAGGGGTTGTGCTGGCTGATCAGGCCTTCGATGTCGGCCATCGGCACATCCTTGTTCAGCTTGATGGTCAGCGCCTGGCTGTGACAGCGCATGGCACCGATGCGCACGCAGATACCGTCGACCGGGATCGGGCTCTTGAAGCGGCCAAGGATCTTGTTGGTCTCGGCCTGGGCCTTCCACTCTTCGCGGCTCTGCCCGTTGGGCAACTCCTTGTCGATGTAGGGGATCAGGCTGCCGGCCAGCGGTACACCGAAGTTGTCGACCGGGAAGCCTTCGCCACGCATGGTTTCGGCCACCTTGCGATCGATGTCGAGGATGGCACTGGCCGGATCGGCCAGTTCATCGGCGACGCTGGCGTTGATCGCGCCCATCTGCCTGATCAGCTCACGCATGTTCTGCGCGCCAGCGCCCGAAGCCGCCTGGTAGGTCATGGCGCTCATCCACTCGACCAGACCAGCCTCGTAAAGGCCGCCCAGCGCCATCAGCATCAGGCTGACGGTGCAGTTGCCGCCGATGTAGTTCCTGGTGCCGGCATCCAGCGCCTGGTCGATCACCTTGCGGTTGACCGGATCGAGCACGATCACCGAGTCGTCATCCATGCGCAGGCTGGACGCTGCATCGATCCAGTAGCCCTGCCAGCCCGCTTCGCGCAGCTTGGGGAACACTTCGCTGGTGTAGTCGCCGCCCTGGCAGGTCAGGATCACGTCCAGACCTTTCAGGTCGTCAATGCTGTAGGCATCCTTCAGCGCCGCGATGTCCTTGCCAATGGCAGGGCCCTGGCCACCGACATTGGAAGTGGTGAAGAACACCGGCTCGATCAGGTCGAAGTCCTGCTCTTCCAGCATGCGCTGCATGAGTACGGAACCGACCATCCCACGCCAACCGATCAGACCTACACGTTTCATAACGACTACACCCTTATAAACAGCCCGCCGGAACCACCCCGACGGAACCGGGAAGATTACAGACTACGCAGCGCTTCTACCACCGCATCACCCATCGCAGCAGTACCGACCTTGGTCTTGCCCTCGACCAGATGTCCCCGGTGCGCAGGCCCTGATCCAGCACCAGACTCACCGCCTTCTCGATGGCGTCGGCCGCGACGACCTGGCCGAAGCTGTAACGCAGCATCATGGACACCGAGAGAATGGTGGCCAGCGGGTTGGCGATGCCTTTGCCGGCGATGTCCGGCGCCGAGCCGTGGCACGGCTCGTACATGCCCTTGTTGTTGGCATCCAGCGAGGCCGACGGCAGCATGCCGATGGAGCCGGTGAGCATGGAGGCCTCGTCGGACAAAATGTCACCAAACATGTTGTCGGTGACCATCACGTCGAATTGCTTGGGCGCACGCACCAGTTGCATGGCGGCGTTGTCGACGTACATGTGGCTCAGCTCGACATCCGGGTAGTCCCTGGCCACTTCCTCGACCACGGCGCGCCACAGCTGGCTGGAGGCCAGCACGTTGGCCTTGTCCACCGAGCACAGCTTCTTGCCGCGCACGCGGGCCATGTCGAAGCCGACCTTGGCGATGCGGCGGATTTCGCTCTCGCTGTACGGCAGCGTGTCGTAGGCCATGCGCTCGCCGCTCTCCAGCACCTTGCTCTCGCGCGGCTGGCCGAAATAGATACCGCCGGTCAGCTCACGAACGATGAGGATGTTCAGGCCCGCGACGACTTCCGGCTTGAGGCTGGAAGCCTCGGCCAGTTGCGGATAGAGGATGGCCGGACGCAGGTTGCCGAACAGCCCCAGTTGCGAACGAATCTTCAGCAGACCACGCTCCGGGCGGATGGCCGGGTCGATGGCATCCCACTTCGGCCCGCCCACCGCACCGAGCAGCACGGCATCGGCGGCCCTGGCACGCGCCAGCGTCTCGTCGGCCAGCGGTACGCCGTAACGGTCGATGGCCGCGCCGCCGAGATCATCGAAGCTCAGCTCGAAGCCCAGTGCGTACTTGTCGTTGGCCAGGTTCAGCACCTTGACCGCCTCGGCCATGATTTCCGGGCCGATACCATCACCAGGGAGAACCAGAATCTGCTTGCTCATCACATCCTCGTCAAACCGTCGGGTGCGCCGTGCGCACCACCTGAATAATGAATCCGTCGGTGCGCGCAGCGCACCTTACCTGATCGCACCGAACAGCCAGGGGCTGCTCTGCTGGTATTTGGCCTCGAAGGCCTTGATCGCGTCCTGATCCTGCAGGGTCAGGCCGATGTCGTCCAGGCCGTTGAGCAGACAATGCTTGCGGAAGGCATCGACCTCGAAGCCGTACTGCACGCCATCCGGACGAGTCACGGTCTGCGCCTGGAGGTCGACGGTCAGTTGATAACCCTCGGTGGCCTCGGCCTGCTCGAACAGCGCATCGACTTCCTCGTCCTTGAGGACGATCGGCAGCAAACCGTTCTTGAAGCTGTTGTTGAAGAAGATGTCGGCAAAGCTCGGCGCGATCACCGTGCGAAAACCGTACTCGTCCAGCGCCCACGGCGCATGCTCGCGCGAGGAACCACAACCGAAGTTCTCACGGGCCAGCAGCACGCTGGCACCCTGGTAACGCGGGAAATTCAGCACGAAGTCCTTGTTGATCGGGCGCCTGGAATTGTCCTGGTTCGGCTGGCCGACATCCAGGTAGCGCCACTCGTCGAACAGGTTGGGGCCGAAGCCGGTGCGCTTGATCGACTTGAGAAACTGCTTGGGAATGATCTGATCGGTGTCGACGTTGGCACGATCGAGCGGGCAGACCAGGCCGGTGTGTTGGGTAAAGGCTTTCATCAGAAATCTCCTCAGGCCTGGATCAATTCGCGAACATCGATGAAGCGACCGGTCACCGCAGCGGCAGCGGCCATGGCCGGGCTCACCAGGTGGGTACGACCACCGGCGCCCTGACGGCCTTCGAAGTTGCGGTTCGAAGTGGAGGCGCAGTGCTCGCCACTGCCCAGCTTGTCCGGGTTCATCGCCAGGCACATGGAGCAGCCTGGCTCACGCCATTCGAAGCCGGCCTCGATGAAGATCCGATCCAGCCCCTCGGCCTCGGCCTGCGCCTTGACCAGACCGGAACCCGGCACCACCAGCGCCTGCTTGACGGTCGCCGCGACCTTGCGCCCCTTGGCCACCTGAGCGGCGGCACGCAGGTCTTCGATACGCGAGTTGGTGCAGGAGCCGATGAACACGCGATCCAGCTGGATATCGGTGATCGGCTGGTTGGCGGTCAGGCCCATGTACTTCAGCGCACGGGTGATGGAGTCCTTCTTCACCGGGTCGGCTTCGACGGCAGGATCGGGCACGTTCTGATCAACGGCCAGCACCATTTCCGGCGAGGTGCCCCAGCTGACCTGCGGCTTGATGTCTTCGGCTTTCAGTTCGACCACGGTATCGAACACCGCATCGGTGTCGGAAACCAGGTTCTGCCACTGCGCCACGGCCTTGTCCCAGTCCTCGCCCTTGGGTGCGAACGGGCGATCCTTGACGTAGGCGATGGTCTTCTCGTCCACCGCCACCAGGCCAACGCGGGCACCGGCTTCGATGGACATGTTGCAGATGGTCATGCGCCCTTCCAGAGACAGATCGCGAATCGCGCTACCGGCGAACTCCAGGGCATGGCCATTGCCACCGGCAGTGCCGATCTTTCCGATGACGGCCAGCACGATGTCCTTGGCAGTCACACCGAACGGCAGCTTGCCCTCGACGCGCACCTGCATGTTCTTCATTTTCTTGGCCACCAGGCACTGGGTGGCGAGCACATGCTCGACCTCGGACGTGCCGATGCCGTGAGCCAGCGCACCGAAGGCGCCGTGCGTGGAAGTGTGCGAGTCGCCACAGACCACGGTCATGCCCGGCAGGGTAGCGCCCTGCTCCGGCCCGACCACATGGACGATGCCCTGGCGCACATCATTCATCTTGAACTCGAGGATGCCGAAGTCGTCGCAGTTCTCGTCCAGGGTCTGTACCTGGATGCGCGACACCTCGTCGGCGATGGCCTCGAGACCGCCCTGGCGCTCGGCCTTGGTGGTCGGCACGTTGTGATCCGGGGTGGCGATGTTGGCGTCGATGCGCCACGGCTTGCGCCCGGCCAGACGCAGGCCTTCGAAAGCCTGCGGCGAGGTCACTTCGTGGAGGATGTGACGATCGATGTAGATCAACGAGGAACCGTCATCACGACGTTTCACTTCGTGCATTTCCCAGAGCTTGTCGTAGAGCGTCTTGCCAGTCATCAGCCTTACCTCATCAGCGCCTTTTGAGCACATCCGTAACCTGCCTGCGTTATCACCGCCCGGCGTCAGAAGTGCACCTTTCTATGCCTGGGCAAAAATGGCCCTTCGGCTTATGGGGAGAATGCTATGGCGGGGCACGAAATAACTCAAATTCATATTTTTTATTCAAAGGATTCCGCAGTGGAATGTATGCTGAGCACATCTTCCCCCTGTGGAGCGCTTCATGGATCTGGCCAACCTCAACGCCTTCATCGCCATCGCCGAAACCGGCAGTTTCTCCGAGGCTGGCGAGCGTCTGCATCTGACCCAGCCGGCCGTGAGCAAGCGCATCGCCGGCCTGGAACAGCAATTGGGCGTGCGCCTGTTCGACCGCCTGGGCCGCGAGATCGGCCTGACCCAGGCGGGACGCGCCCTGCTGCCGAGGGCCTACCAGATCCTCAACGTACTGGACGACACTCGCCGCGCGCTGACCAACCTGTCCGGCGAGGTCAGCGGTCGGCTGACCCTCGCCACCAGCCACCACATCGGCCTGCACCGCCTGCCCGCCCTGCTGCGTGCCTTTACCCGCGCCCACCCGCAGGTGGCGCTGGATATCCAGTTCCTCGACTCGGAGGTGGCGTACGAAGAGGTGCTGCATGGCCGTGCGGAACTGGCGGTAATCACCCTTGCGCCGGAAACGCGCGAGCCGATCCGCGCCGTAGCGGTCTGGGACGATCCGCTGGATTTCGTCGCGGCACCGGAACACCCGCTGGCACGCAGCCAGGCGATCAGCCTGGCCGATGTCGCGCAGCACCCGGCCGTGTTCCCCGGCGGCAACACCTTTACCCACCACATCGTCCAGCGCCTGTTCGAGGCTCAGGGGCTGACGCCCAACATCGCCATGAGCACCAATTACCTGGAAACCATCAAGATGATGGTTTCCATTGGCCTGGCCTGGAGCGTACTGCCTCGCACCATGCTTGACGATCAAGTGGCGCGCCTGCCCCTGCCGGACATTCAACTGACCCGCCAGCTAGGCTACATCCTGCATACCGAACGCACGCTGTCGAATGCGGCACGCGCTTTCATGAATCTGCTCGATAGCCAGCGGGACGATCTTGCCTAGGCAATCGCCCAAGGGCTAACGTGGTGACACAAGGATAAAAAGACCTCTGCATGCCTCTAACGCCCGTCACGCGCATCGCGCCTTTCAGAGGAAGGTCAGGCCATGGCCAGATCGACTGACCAGACTCCGCCCCTGCCCCACATCCCGGCGATGGATCCCGTCGAATTCGAGCAGACCTGGCAAGACGCACCGCGTCTGCTGGCCGCGCTCAATGGCGCGCACCTGGGAACCTGGTACTGGGACATTCGCAGCGGCCAGGTGAACTGGTCGCGCGGGGCCCAGGCATTGTTCGGCCTCGATCCCAATCGCCCGGTCACCCGGGAATTGCACTACATCGAGCTGATTCCCGAAGAGGAGCGCGCCGAGGTTCTGGCCACCTTCCATGCCATCCTCAAGGGCGAGCAGATCACCAACGCCCTGCGCCACCGCATCCGCTGGCCGGATGGCAGCCTGCACTGGCTGGAGATCACCGGCAGTCTGCAGTACGAAGCCGACGGGCGGCCACGCATGTTCGGCGTGATCCGCGACATCAGCGCGCAGCAGGAACGTGCCGAGGCTCTGCGCGCGTCGGAGGAGCGCTTCGCCAGCCTGTTTCGCCTGAGCCCGGACATCATGATGCTGGTGCGCTACGACAACAGCGAGATCGTCGAGGTCAACCAGCACTTCACCCAGGCTTTCGGCTGGAGCGCCAGCGAGATACTCGGCTGCCCCACTCATGAGCTGAATCTCTGGGTGTACCCGCAACAGCGCGATAACTTGCGCCAGCGGGCTCCTCTGAGCCGGGAACCGGTGATTCAGGAGGTTCAGTTGCGCACGCGCAGCGGCGCCATTC
The DNA here is from genome assembly GCA_045291465.1 of Ectopseudomonas oleovorans. Taxonomy (GTDB): domain Bacteria; phylum Pseudomonadota; class Gammaproteobacteria; order Pseudomonadales; family Pseudomonadaceae; genus Aquipseudomonas; species Aquipseudomonas oleovorans_B. The sequence goes on from CP152345.1 coordinate 3,682,796, forward strand.
TCGATGGCGTACTGTCGAGCCAGTACATCGAACTGCAGGGCGACCGCCTGATGCTCTGTACCTTCCTCGACACCAGCGTACGCAAACGCGCCGAAAACGCCCTGCGCGCCAGCGAGGAGAAGTTCGCCAAGGCCTTCATGCACACCCCCGATGCGGTCTCCATCACCGAACGCACGACCGGCCGCTTCATCGAGGTCAATCCCAGCTTCGAACAGCAGTTCGGCTGGAGCAGCGCCGAAGCCGTCGGCCGTACCTCGCTGGAGCTGGGCATCTGGGCCGATCCCGGCGACCGCCAGCGCATGCTCGAAGCCCTGCGCAGCGGACACCTGAACAACCTCGAAGTACGGCTGTTCAGCCGTGATGGCAAGACGAGCGTCAACCTGCTGTTCGGCGGCGAGATCGAGCTGGATGGCAAGACCTGCCTGGTGCTCACCGTGCGCAACATTACCGAACAGCGCGCGCAGGAACTGGCACTGAAGGAAAGCAAGCAACGCCTGAAGCTGGCGCTGGAATCCGCCGACCTCGGCACCTGGGACTGGCACATTCCCAGCCGCCGGTTGTTCGCCAGTGCTCGCGCATCGCAGTTGCAGGGACTGGACTCGGCGCCGTTCGAAGGAGACTTCCTGGCGTTCTTCCGACAGGTTCCCATGGAAGACCGGCAGAGCCTGCGCCAGAGCTACCTGCAACTGGTCGAGCAACGCCGAACCCACTACCAGGTGACGTATCGGGTACAGCAGAACAATGGTGAGCTGCGCTTTCTGGAAAGCACTGCCAAACTGCAGCTCGACGACGCCGGCCAGCCGCTGCGCATGGTCGGCACACTGGTCGACATCAGTGAGCGCGTGGAGCGCGAGCAACGCCTGAAAGGCTCCGAAGAGAAGTTCGCCAAGGCCTTTCACTCCAGCCCGGACGCCATCACCATCACCGAGCGCGATACCGGGCGCTACATCGAGGTCAACGAAGGGTTCACCCGCATTACCGGCTACCAGGCCTGGGAAGTGGTGGGCAAAAGCGTGCATGAGCTGAACATCTGGGCCTACCCCGATGAACGCAAGCAGATGATCGATCACCTCCTGCTGCATGGCCAGGCCCTACGCATGGAGATGCACGGCAGAAATCGCGACGGCGAGGTGCGCCTGGTGGACGTCTCCGTGCAGCCCATCGAACTGAACGGTGTACCGTGCCTGCTGCTGACGGCGCGCGACATCAGCGAGCTGAAACAGGCTCAGGCCCAGGTTCAGCACCTGGCCTATCATGACGCCCTGACCAACCTGCCCAATCGCGCCCTGCTGATGGATCGCCTGACCCAGCAGATTTCCCTGCTCAAGCGCCATGATCTGCGCGGCGCCCTGCTCTTCCTTGACCTCGACCACTTCAAGCACATCAACGATTCTCTCGGCCACCCGGTGGGCGACTCCGTGCTGCGCCTGATCACGGCGCGCCTGGAAGCCAGCGTACGTCTGGAGGACACCGTCGCCCGTCTGGGTGGTGACGAATTCGTAGTGCTGCTGTCCGGCCTGGAGGGCAAGCGCTCGGAAGTCACCCGCCATGTGCGCCAGGTCGCCGAGAAACTGCGCCAGTTGCTGGCCGAGCCCATGCTGCTGGACGGTCATCAGTTGCAAGTCACACCGAGCATCGGCGTGGCGCTGATTCCCGATCACGGCAACACCCCGGCCGACCTGCTCAAGCGTGCCGATATCGCCCTCTATCGCGCCAAGGACTCCGGGCGCAATGCCATCCAGCTGTTTCGCACCACCATGCAGGACGCAGCCAGCGCGCGCCTGCGTCTGGAAAACGATCTGCGCCTGGCCCTGGCTCGCGGCGAGTTCGAGCTGCACTTCCAGCCTCAGGTCGATGCGCGAGACGGCCAGGTGGTCGGCGCAGAAGCCCTGTTGCGCTGGCAGCACCCGCAACTGGGCGCCCAGTCTCCCGCTCAGTTCATTCAGGTTCTCGAAGAGAGCGGGCTGATCGTCGAGGTGGGTGGCTGGGTGTTGGCCGAGGCCTGCCACTTCTGCTCACGCCTGATGGCTGACGGCCTGGTCGATAGCGAGCGTTTCAGCCTGTGCGTCAACATCAGCCCGAGGCAGTTCCGCCAGCACGATTTCGTCGAACGCATTGCCAGCAGCCTGCGCAACAGCCAGCTACCCAATGCCATGCTCAAGCTGGAGATCACCGAGGGCATCGTCATCCAGAACATCGACGACACCGTGGGCAAGATGCTGCGCCTGAAGAAACACGGCGTCAGTTTCGCCATGGACGACTTCGGCACCGGCTACAGCTCGCTGACTTACCTCAAACGCCTGCCCGTGGACATGCTGAAGATCGACCAGTCGTTCGTCCGCGACGCGACCTGCGACCCCAACGATGCCGAAATCATCCGCGCCATCGTCGCCATGGCGCGCAGCCTGGGTCTGGCGCTGGTCGCCGAAGGTGTCGAACAGCAGGATCAGCTGGACTTCCTGCAATCGCAGGGCTGCAACCTCTACCAGGGCTATCTGTTCAGCAAACCGCTGCCGCAGGAGGCCTTCCGCGAACTGCTGGGCAGGCAGAGGTCGTAGCCCGCCCGCGGCTTCGGTGCGTCTACCGATGCAGCACCCTGCCGACAGTGGTGAAACGAAGAAGGCGCCCCGTGGGGCGCCTTCTGCTTCATGCAATCACCGGTTTTCAGTTTTCCAGCGCCGGACGCTGGCCACCAATGGGGATGCGCTTGGGCTTGGCCTCTTCCGGCACGATACGCTCCAGCTCGACATGCAGCAGACCGTTGGCCAGGTTCGCGCCCTTGACCTCGATATGGTCGGCCAGGCGGAAGGACAGTTTGAACGCGCGCTGGGCGATACCCTGATGCAGATAGCTGACGCTCTCGGCACTGCGATCACGCTTGTTGCCCACCACGGTCAGCACACCACGCTCGACCTGCAACTCCAGATCGTCTTCCTGGAAGCCCGCAGCCGCCACCACGATACGGTAGTGGTCTTCGCCGTGCTTCTCGACGTTGTAGGGCGGGTAGGAGCTGCCACCGTCGTTGCTACGCAGGGCAGACTCGAAAAGATCGTTGAAACGGTCGAAACCGACGGACTGGCGGAACAGGGGGGCCAGAGAAAGTACGTTGCTCATGAGTGATCTCCTGATGATTCAGCAAGTGTCATAGCGCGGAACCCGACTTCGGCATCCCGCAATCACTTATCTGAGGTCGCTCGGAAATTTTTCAAGAGCCGGAAAAACGCATTCACACCCTACGTGGGAAACGCCAGCAACCGGTCGATCAGCTCACAGTCCTGCTCGCGCCGTACTTCGGCGAACAGGGCCACGGCTTGCGGGTAAGTGCGGGTAAGCATCGCCAGCCACTGCTTCAGACGCCCCGGCGCATAACGCGGCGCCAGCTTGCGCCGCGCCTGCTGCCAGAAGTCGAGCAGCAGCGGCTGAAGCTCGGCCCAGCTCATTTCCTGTGGCTCACCGCCCGCTCTGACCGCCGCAATCTGCCGCGCCAGCCCCGGACGAGAAACCAGCCCGCGCCCCAGCATGATGTCGTCCACACCGCTGATCTCGCGGCAGCGGCGCCAGTCCTCCAGCGTCCACACCTCGCCATTGGCGAACACCGGCACACCGACCACCTCCTGCACCCGCGCCACCCACTCCCAGTGCGCCGGCGGCTTGTAACCTTCCACCTTGGTGCGGGCATGCACGACGATCTGGCTCGCGCCACCTTCGGCCAGTGCGCGCGCGCAATCGAGCGCCGCGCTCTTGTCTTCGAAGCCCAGACGCATCTTGGCCGTAACCGGAATCTCGCTCGGCACCGTGCGCCGCACCTCGCGCACGATGGCGTGCAGCAACTCCGGTTCCTTGAGCAGTACCGCCCCACCGCGCGACTTGTTCACCGTCTTGGCCGGGCAACCGAAGTTGAGGTCGATGACCGGCGCGCCGAGCGTGCAGGCGAAGGCGGCGTTGTCAGCCAGGCACTGTGGGTCGGAACCGAGGAACTGCACGCGCATCGGCGTACCGGCCCGGGTGCTGGCGCCGGTGAACAGTTCGGGAGCGAGCTTGTGATAGGTGGCAGCCGGCAACAGGCGCTCGCTGACACGAATGAATTCGGTGACGCACCAGTCGATGCCACCGATACGGGTCAGTACGTCGCGCAGAATCTCGTCAACCAGCCCCTCCATGGGCGCCAGGGCGATTTGCATGAAGCTGTCCAGGAAAATGGGGCGCACAGTTTAAGGTGTCGCGCGTGGCGCGCAAGATGGGCCACACTGGCCGTATCGCCAGACGGGGAGGCATGCCATGCGTCATCTCGCACTGATTGTTCTCGGCTTGTGCTGCATGGGTGCACAGGCCGGCGAAGCGTTGCCTCACGGCATCGAACAACCGGCAGAGCCGGTGGCCGACGCGCCGGCTCGACTGATCTTCAGCCGTGACCACAAGGCACCGAACGCCTGTGACGTCGAGCTTTACGTCAACCAGCAGATCGTGGCGAAACTTGCCCCCGGCGAACGTACCAGCCTGGATCTGCCCAGCGGTGAACCGAGCGTCGCCATGGCCATGTCGGCGGACGGCTATTGCGGCGGACGCGGGCCGGATGTCGCGCAGTCGATCCTGCTGCGCCCCGGCGAAACCCGCCAGTTCGCCATCAGGGTCGAGGCGGGGCGGGTGTTCATCGCGCCACTGCTCGACTGACTGACGTCACAGCGCCTGCGGACAAGGCGGCAACAGCGCCCTGCCATAGCCCTCGACGAATTCCGTCGGCATGCGCTTGGGGCGCCCACTGGACAGCTCGATGCACACGAAGGTGGTCTTGGCCCGCAGCAGCGTGGCGCCATCTTCCGGGCGCACCAGCTGGAAACGCCGATCCATCTTCAGACGCTGATCGGACTCGACGATCCAGGTCGCCATCTGCAACGCCTGCCCTTCGTAGGCACTGGAGAGGTAGTCGATCTCGTGCCGCACGACGGCCATGGCGCGATCCAGGCGACGGTACTCGACCAGATCCAGCCCAAGAAACTGCGAGTGACGCCAGGCGCAGCGCTCCAGCCAGCTGACGTACACCGCATTGTTGGCGTGACCGAGTCCGTCGATGTCCTCGGCACTTACCTGAATGTCGATGACGAAGGGCGTAGGCAGATCCCAGTTCATGGCTGCGCCTCCAGGCTGGCCGCCAGCGCACGGGCCTCGGCGGCGAGCTGGGTGATCTGATCCCAGGCGCGGGCACGAACCAGATTGCTCGGTGCGATCCAGGTGCCGCCCACGCAGGCAACGTTGGGTAGGCGCAGGAAACTCAGCAGGTTGTCGGCGGTGACACCCCCGGTCGGGCAAAAGCGAATACCGGTGAACGGCCCCTTGAAGCTCTTGAGCATCTTCACGCTGGAGGCGCCGTCGGCAGGGAACAGCTTGAGCGAACGATAGCCGTGCTCCAGCGCCAGCAGAACCTCGGACGGTGTCATCACCCCCGGCAGGTAGGGCAACGCCGCCTCTTCCGCAGCCAGCGCCAGGCGCTCGGTAAAGCCCGGGCTCACCGCGAATTGCGCCCCGGCATCGCGCGCCTCCTGAAACTGCTCGGTATGAATCAGCGTACCGGCTCCCACCAGCAACTGCGGGAACTCTCGACGGATAGCGGCCAGGGCGTCCAGAGCCCGAGGTGTGCGCAAGGTCACCTCCAGAACGGTCACTCCGCCGTCCTGCAGCGCACGGGCGAGATCCAGCGCCAGCTCGACCTCCTCGATCACCAGAACAGGCATTACCGGGCGGGCCTGGCGCAGCACCTCATCCATCGTCAGCTTCATCTATCAACTCCCAGATCGGTGTCACATCGACAGGCGGACGTCCCGCCGATGTCGCGCATGATACGCCGCTGTCTTTTTCTCTGCAGCGCCGCCCTTTCATCGCCTCCTGTTGGCACGCCATAATTGCACTGCGCTCGCCCGAGCACCTGAGAACCGAGCAATTGACTGCCACCCTGCGCCTACTGATCCTTCTGCTGCTGCCCGTGCTCACCTGGGCGGACACCCTGTCGCTGCCGATTGGTCAGACGCGAATCCTGCCTGCCCCTTACATGCAGTTCTGGAAAGATCCCCGGGGCGACGCCGATTTCAGCACCGTGCGCGCCCTGCCCGACTCGGCCTGGCAGGCGGTTGGCCGGCGCGACGCCAGCTTCGGCTACGACAGCAGCGCCTACTGGCTACGCCTGGATCTGTACAACCCTCACAACCGCGCGCCCGGCTGGGTGCTGCTGATCGGCAACCCCCTGCTGGATCAGCTGGACGCCTACGGCCTGGACGGTGAACGCGTATATCGCGCTGGCGACCAACGCCCATTCGACTGGCGCTGGGTCGATCAACGCCAGCTGGTTCTGCCGCTGGATATCGCGCCAGGTGAAGAGCGGCGCATCTGGCTGCGCATGCAGACCAACGGCTCGGCCAACCTCAGCGCCAGCCTGATGACGCACGAAGCCTTCGATCACCACGAGCAGCGCAGTTTGCTGTTCCAGGGCCTGTTCTTCGGCGCGCTGCTGGCGATGTTCATCTACAACCTGTCGATCTTCTGCATCACGCGCGATCGCAATTACCTCTGGTACAGCCTGTTCGTCGCCAGTTTCAGCCTGTATGAATTCATCCAGCTCGGCTTCGCCTTCCAGTGGCTGTGGCCCAACGCACTGGCCTGGCAACAGTTGAGCTTTCCACTCTTCTCGGCACTCGCCACGCTGTTCGGCATCCAGTTCACCTATGGGGTACTGGCACTGCACCAGGCATCCGCGCCCTATCGCTGGGTCACTCATGGCCTGAAAGCCTGTGCCTGGCTGGTGCTGGCCATGGCTGTGCTCGGCCCGTATCAGCCGGCACTGATCGCCAGCTTCGTGCTCATCATCGCCTGCGCCCTGGCCGCCTTCGTCATCACCCTGCTGCGCTGGCGTGCCGGGTACGCCGCCGCACGCCTGTTCGCTCTGGGCTGGTTCGTGCTGATAACCGCCAGCCTGGCCAGCATTCTCACCGGAACGGGCGTACTGCCCTATTCGCTGTTGACACTGCATGCTCAGCAGATAGGCGGGGTGATCGAAATGACAGTGTTTTCCATCGCACTCGCCGCACGCATTCGCCAGGTGCAGGAGGCCGAACGCCTGGCCCAGGCCAAACTGATCGCCCAGGAGCGTCAGTTGAGCAGCGAACAGGCCAGGCATCTGGAGCTGCAGACACAGATCAGCGAGAAGCTGGAGCAACGCGTCAGGGAGCGAACCGCAACGCTCGAGCAGACGCTGCAGCAGTTGTCCAACGCCAACCTGCGCCTGGCCGAGCTGAATCGCCGCGACGGCCTGACCGACCTGTTCAATCGCCAGACGCTGAGCGAAGAGCTGGCACGCGCCTGCGCCCGCGCCGAGCGCAACCGTCAGCCGCTGGCGGTGCTGATGCTCGACCTGGATCACTTCAAGCAGGTCAACGACCGCTATGGTCACCTCGCCGGCGACGCCTGCCTGCGCCACGCCGCCCAGCGCTTCCAGCAACGCCTGCGCAACAGCGACATGCTGGCTCGTTTCGGCGGCGAGGAGTTCGTAGCCCTGCTCGACAACACCGACCTGAGCGGCGCACTCGAACTGGCCGAACAACTGCGCGACGACCTGGCTCGCCACCCTGCTCGTATCAACAGCACTCGATCGCCTTGAGCCTGAGCATCGGCCTGCACGCAGGCATCCCCGAGACTCCAAGCAGCGGCGAGCGCTGGCTCGATCTGGCTGACCGCGCCCTGTACCGGGCCAAGGCGGCCGGCCGCAACCGAGTCGCCGCCTACGAAGCCAGCGCCCTCGACGGCGCCTGACGCACCTCACCAAGCAGAGCGAGAACCGCCTGCAACACGTGCGGATCTCCGAGCAGGCGCTGATGGCCGCCTGCTGGCAGGCATAGCAACTGGCTATCGAACCAGGCCTTGTGGATCAGCTCAGCCTCGCCCACCGGCACCACCGGATCATCCTCGGCATGCACGATCAGGCCAGGCAATTCCAACCGATAGCGCTGCACGTCGAGGTGCGCGGCGGGAATGCCGGCGGTGCGCTCCACCTGGCTGATGAAATGCGCACGCGCCCTGGGCGGCAGCCCCATGAAGCGAGCAAAGCCGCGCAGCATCGTGAGAATCCGGCTCGGCGCCGAAATACAGACCAGGGCCTCGGCACGCAACCCCATCTGTGTCGCCAGCAATGCACTGGCACCACCCATGGAATGACCGATCACCGCATGCAGGGGCGGCAGCTCGCTGGCAGCTTCCAGCAATGCACGCGCGAACAGCACCACGTTGGCTTCACGCCCCGGCGAGCGCCCATGTGCCGGCGCATCCAGCGCCACCACCGCATAGCCGGCATCGACCAGCCCCCTGATCAGCATCGCGAATTGAGTGGGCCGCCCTTCCCAACCATGCATCAACAGCACGGCAGGGCCACTGCCCCAGCGCAACGCCGACAGACCGAAACGCAGGGTGATGCGCTCGGCGCTGGCCAGCAGCGGCAGTTCCCAGTCGCGTGGCGGCAAGCTGCGCGGCGTCATGAAGCGCACACGCAAACGACTCGCCAGCATTTGCGGGGCCAACCGCCCCCACGCCGCGTTGACACCCCGCACCCAGGTCATCTGGTTCATCGCCCCTCCTTCGAGACCGATTTCACTTGATCGCCGATTTGGCTGCACGCAACAGGCGGTCGGACAACTCGCCTGCCCCCAGCGCTCTGGCCAGGGCCAGGCCTCCCACCATCAAGGCCAGATCAGCCAATGCCACATCGGCCTCCTCTGGCGTTTCACTCATCTGCGCCGTGATCAGTTGCACATGCTCGGCCAGCACCTGGCGAAAGCTCTCCGGCAAACGCTCGATCTCGCTGATCGAACTGGGCAGCGGGCAACGCTCATCGAGTGCATCACGGTGCTTGCGCGAGAGATAGAAAGCCGCGAGCAGCGTGCGGCGCTCCAACCCACCAAGCCCCTGATCGACCTCGGCGAGACGCTCACGGCGGCGCCCCAGCAACTGACGAAAGGCCTCCAGCATCAGCGCATCCTTGCTCGCGAAATGGGCGTAGAAGCCACCCACCGTCAGCCCCGCTGCCGCCATCACCTCTGCCACGGCCGGATCCACAGGGCCGCGCTCGGCGAGCATGCGGCTCGCAGACTGGAGAATGCGTTGGCGGGTATCGCCCTTGCGCCCACTCATGGCAACCTCGTTAATATGACGAATACAATATTACAGTCATCATACTAAAAGACAAGGCAGCCGCGTGACCGCTGATCAGGATCAGCGTGGTCATCGGCCAGGCAGAAAGAACGCGGCGAAGGCGTCAAATGCCCGCCAGCGAGGCTCCCCCAAGGAATGACGAGCAATAAAAAAGGGCCACCTGCAAAGAGGTGGCCCCTGGTTCCGCAAATGCGGCAAGAAAATGGTATCCCCCAGGAACGCCCGTTACCGCCTTGAAAGAGCGGTGCCTCGAGCCACTGGACGAAGATCTTCGAACGACGAGGCCAGCGCTAGGCTGGCCTCGTGTGTGATTGGTGGAGCTAAACGGGATCGAACCGTTGACCTCTTGCATGCCATGCAAGCGCTCTCCCAGCTGAGCTATAGCCCCGAAACCTTGCGGTCGGTTCGCAACACCTGAGCGTTGCGACTGGAAAATGGCGTCCCCTAGGGGACTCGAACCCCTGTTACCGCCGTGAAAGGGCGGTGTCCTAGGCCACTAGACGAAGGGGACAAAACCTTCGAAGAACAAGGCCGACATTCAGTTGGCCCTGCCAGTGTTTGGTGGAGCTAAACGGGATCGAACCGTTGACCTCTTGCATGCCATGCAAGCGCTCTCCCAGCTGAGCTATAGCCCCGAAACCTTGCGGTCTGGCTGCAACGCCTGAGCGTTGCGGCTGGAATAATTGGCGTCCCCTAGGGGACTCGAACCCCTGTTACCGCCGTGAAAGGGCGGTGTCCTAGGCCACTAGACGAAGGGGACGCAAGACCCTGATCGTGAATCGACTCGCATCGATTCTGGCGCTCCCGAAGGAGCCGAGATTGGTGGAGCTAAACGGGATCGAACCGTTGACCTCTTGCATGCCATGCAAGCGCTCTCCCAGCTGAGCTATAGCCCCATCTCGAGGACGGGGCGCATGTTAAGAGCGCCCCGATTGGCTGTCAACAACATTTTTCCTGCCAGCCAAAAGTTTTTGCCACTAGAACAATTACTTAGGGTCGCGTGATGTCTCGTAGGGTGCGCCATGCGCACCGCTGCTCAACAGCACGACACTCGGTGAGCACGGCGCCCCCCTACAAAGGCATCAAGCGATGGCTGCCAACAGTTTCTCCCACTCCTTGGCTTCTTTCTTCGACGTGCCGCCCAGCAGCTCCAGCGCCTGGCGCAGGCGGAAGCGAGTCAGATCCGGGCCGAGAATCTCCATGGCGTCGAGTACCGAAACCGAGCTGGCCTGACCGGTAATGGCGGCGAACATCAGCGGCATGGCATCGCGCAGCTTCAGTTCGAGGTGTTCGACCACCGCCTGGATGCAACCGGTGATGCGCTCTTTCTCCCACTGACGCAACGATTCGAGCTTCCACAGGATCAGTTGCATCAACTGGCGCACCTGATCGGCCGAGAGCTTCTTGTGCTCGAACAGCCTGGCGTCCAGGTTGAGACCACCAGAGAAGAAGAAGCCGGCCAGTGGTGCGATCTGGCTGAAGGTCTCGACCCTGCCCTGCACGTGCGGTGCGATCTTCATCAGGTACTCGGGGTTCAGCGCCCACTTCTGCACTTCGGCGGCGAAGGTTTCCACCGGCAGCTCGCGCAGCCACTGGCCATTGAGCCAGGACAGTTTTTCCAGATCGAAGATCGGCCCTCCCAGCGACACCCGGTTGATGTCGAAATGCTCGATCATCTCGGCCAGGGAGAACTTCTCGCGCTCGTCCGGCATCGACCAGCCCATGCGCCCCAGGTAGTTGAGCATGGCCTGCGGCAGGTACCCCATGCGCTCGTAGAAGGTGATGCTGGTGGGGTTCTTGCGCTTGGACAGCTTGCTCTTGTCCGGATTGCGCAGCAGCGGCATGTAGCACAGCGCCGGCTGCTCCCAGCCAAAGTACTCGTACAGCTTGATCAGCTTGGGCGCCGACGGCAGCCACTCTTCGCCCCGCAGCACGTGGGTGATGCCCATCAGGTGGTCATCGACCACGTTGGCCAGGAAATAGGTCGGCAGGCCGTCGGCCTTCATCAGCACCTGCATGTCCATGCGATCCCATGGGATCTCGACATCGCCACGGAGCATGTCCGGCACCACGCAGACACCCTCGCTCGGCACCTTCATGCGCACCACGTGCGACTCGCCGGCGGCGATGCGACGCTGTGCCTCGGCCGGCTCCAGATGCATGCAGTGGCCGTCGTAACGCGGCGTTTCCTTGTTGGCCATCTGCTGCGCGCGTACCTCGTCGAGGCGCTCGGCGGAGCAGAAGCAGGAAAGGCATGGCCCTTGCTGACCAGCTCATCCGAATACTTCCTGTAGATCTCGCCACGTTCGCTCTGCCGATACGGGCCGTGCGGACCGCCAACGTCCGGGCCCTCGTCCCACTCGATACCCAGCCAGCGCAGGGCATCGAAAATCTGCTGCTCGGACTCTCGGGTCGAGCGCAACTGGTCGGTGTCTTCGATGCGCAGGATGAACTGGCCACCGTGCTGGCGAGCGAAGCACAGGTTGAACAGTGCGATGTAGGCGGTGCCGACATGAGGGTCGCCGGTCGGCGATGGCGCGATACGGGTACGAACGGTGGTCATGAATGCTCTCGGAAGGAAGACACGAGGTTTGAATCAGGCGGGCGATGTTAGCAGGCCGGCGGCCCCTGGCTCCAGCAACCCGCCACGGGTGATGGGCAAGCTGGCGATCAGGAAGTCGAGGAAGGTCTTGACCTTCATCGCCTGAAAGCGCCGTGACGGGTAGATTGCATACACCTCGCCCACCGGTAATCTCGCCTCGGGCAGCAACTCGATGAGCCGCCCGCTGCGCACGGCGTCCTCGCTGATCATCACCGGCAGTCCGGAAATCCCGGCTCCGGCCAGCGTCGCCTCACGGGCGAACGTGATGTTGTTGCAGGTCATCACCCGCTGACAGGGCAAGTGTTCACCCAGAAGCGGCCAGTAACGCGGCGCATCGTGCTGCAGGAGGATGGCGCGATGCCCCTCCAGTTCGGCGACACTACGCGGTGTGCCGTGCGCGGCCAGATAGGCAGGGCTGGCACACAGGCGCCGGCCACTCTCGAACAGCTTGCGCGCGATCAGGGTGGAATCCTGCGGCTGACCGACCTGTATGGCGATGTCCACGCCCTCCTCCAGTGGATCCACCGAGCGCGACGTCAGCTCCACTTCGGCATCGATCTGTGGGTACTGGCGCATGAACTCGCCCAGCACACGCCCCAGAAACAGTTGGCCGAACTCGATCGGCGCGGTGATGCGCAGCAGCCCCGAGGGTTCGCGTTGCAGTTGCATCACAGCCTGCTCGGCCTCGGCGAAGTCCAGCATGATCTGCCGGCATCGCTCGTAGTAGGCCTGCCCCACTTCGGTCAGGCGCAATTTGCGCGTGGTGCGGTTGAGCAGGCGTACCCCCAGGCGCTCTTCGAGCAGCGCAATACGTCGACTCACCGTGGATTTCTGCATCCCCAGACTGGTCGCCGCCTGGGTGAAGCTGTGGCACTCGACCACCCGGGTAAAGATCAATGCGTCATCCAGCCCCATGATTGTTCCTCATAAGCAACAAAGCATGCCAAGCCTAGAGTCTACTAGCGCAAAGGGAACACTGTTAAATTTACTTACATTTCCCTGCCGCATCCCGAGCCTCAAGCATGCCTGCCAAACTGCAACGTCGCCTCCTCGTCTTCGTGATCCTGCTGGTGCTGATCGTCGGCGCCCTGCTCGCCCACTGGCTGCTGGTCGGCCGCTACCACGAGAGCACCGATAACGCCTACGTTCAGGGCGAGATCACCCGCGTCTCCAGCCAACTGAATGCACGCATCGAGAAAGTACTGGTACGCGACAATCAGCACGTGGAAGCCGGCCAGTTGCTGGCGGTACTGGAAGATGCCGATTTCCGCCTGGCTCGCCAACGCGCCCTCGCCGCGCTCGAAACCCACCAGGCAGAACGCGCCCAGGCACAGAGCAAACTCGACCAGCAGGCCAGCCTGATCGCCGCCAGCCAGGCCGACGTCGCCGCCAGCCAGGCCACGCTCGATCGCTCCAAACTCGACCTCGGCCGCGCCCAGACCCTGCGCAAGCCGGGCTATGTATCCGAGGAGCGCGTCACCACCCTGGCCGCCGACAACCGCGTGGCCCGCTCGCAGGTGGCCAAGGCTCAGGCCGACCTCCAGGCGCAGCGCCAGCAGGTGTCCAGCCTGGAGGCCGAACTCAAGCGCCTGGATGCGTTGATTCTCTCCGCCCAGGCCGACCTGGAGCAGGCCGACCTCAACCTTTCACGCACACAGATTCATGCGCCGATCAGCGGTCTCGTCGGCCAGCGCTCCGCACGTGAGGGTCAGATCGTACAGAACGGCGCGTACCTGCTGTCGCTGGTGCCGGATCAGGACATCTGGATTCAGGCCAACTTCAAGGAAACCCAGATCGGCCGTATGCGCCCGGGGCAGAAAGCCGAACTGCTGTTCGACAGTTACCCCGACACCCCCATCGAAGGCCATATCGACAGCCTGTTCGCCGCCTCCGGCGCACAGTTCAGCCTGCTGCCACCGGATAACGCCACGGGCAACTTCACCAAGGTGGTGCAACGCATTCCGGTCAAGCTGACCTTCGCTGCCGACAACCCGCTGCGCGGCCTGATCCGCCCCGGCATGTCGGTGGAAGTCACAGTCGATCTGCGCAGCGACGAACGCCATGGCGGGTGATGCGCTGATCCGCCCCACGGCGGAACCCAGCCGCCGCGACTGGATCGCGGTGATGAGCGCCATGCTCGGCGCCTTCATGGCGGTACTGGACATCCAGATCACCAACTCCTCGCTGAAGGACATCCAGGGGGCTTTGTCCGCGACTCTGGAGGAAGGCTCGTGGATTTCCACGTCCTACCTGGTGGCCGAGATCATCATGATCCCGCTGACCGCCTGGCTGGTGCAGCTGCTTTCGGCACGGCGCCTGGCGGTGTGGGTATCGGTGGGTTTCCTGATCGCCTCACTGCTGTGCTCCCTGGCCTGGAGCCTGGAGAGCATGATCGTGTTCCGTGCCTTGCAGGGCTTCACTGGCGGCGCGCTGATCCCGCTGGCGTTCACCATGACGCTGATCAAGCTCCCCGAGCACCACCGTGCCAAGGGCATGGCCCTGTTCGCCATCACCGCCACCTTCGCTCCCTCCATCGGGCCGACCCTCGGCGGCTGGCTGACCGAGAACTGGGGCTGGGAATACATCTTCTACATCAACGTGCCACCCGGCCTGATCATGATCGCCGGCCTGCTTTATGGCCTGGAGAAGAAAGCGCCGCACTGGGAGCTGCTGAAGACCACCGACTACGCCGGTATCGTCACCCTGGGCCTGGGCCTGGGCTGTCTGCAGGTGTTTCTCGAAGAAGGCCACCGCAAGGACTGGCTGGAGTCGCAGCTGATCGTCGGCCTTGGCAGCGTGGCGCTGGTCAGCCTGATTCTGTTCGTGATCCTGCAGGTATCGCGATCCAACCCACTGATCAACCTCGGCGTGTTGCGCGAACGCAACTTCGGCCTGGCCAGCATTTCCAGCCTGGGCCTTGGCGTGGGCCTCTATGGGTCGATCTACGTGCTGCCGCTGTACCTGGCGCAAATCCAGGGCTACAACGCCATGCAGATCGGTGAAGTGATCATGTGGATGGGCGTGCCGCAGTTGTTCCTGATCCCGCTGGTGCCCAAGCTGATGAAGATCATCTCGCCGAAATGGCTGTGCGCCCTGGGCTTCGCCCTGTTCGGTGCGGCGAGTTTCTTCTCCGGTGTGCTCAATCCGGACTTCGCCGGCCCGCAGTTCAATCACATCCAGATCGTCCGCGCATTGGGCCAGCCACTGGTGATGGTCACCGTCTCGCTGATCGCCACCGCCTACATCCTGCCGCAGGATGCCGGCTCGGCCTCCAGCCTGTTCAACATCCTGCGCAACCTCGGCGGCGCCATCGGCATCGCCCTGCTGGCCACCCTGCTGGACGCCCGCGCCAAGGTCTATTTCGACTACCTGCGCGAGTCCATCGTGCCGGCCAACCCGCAGGTCGAGGAACGTCTGCAACTCCTGACGCAGACGCTGGGCAGCGAGCAGGCAGCGCTGGCCAAGCTCAGCCAGATCGTCCACCAGCAGGCGACCATCATGGCCTACAACGATGCCTTCCATTTCATCGGCATCGCCCTGGCCGTGAGCATGCTGGCGATCCTGCTGACGCGCAAGCTGCCGCAAAACATGGCCGGGGGTGGCGCGGCGCACTGAGGCCGGATAGGCGATGCAGGTCGCGTTCATCGCCATTGAAGCGCCCTCCGCAAGGTGAATGCGGCTTCTACATCCGCCGGTGGATCGATGAAGCGTGTCCACCCTGCGCGCAGGCGGCCTCAGCCGCGAATTCAGGCCCGGATGCAATCCGGGAATGAACGTTCGGTTTCTGCCATCACACCTGCAACAGGCGATCACGCAGCTTCTGGATCTCGTCGCGCAACTGCGCCGCAGCCTCGAACTCCAGGTCACGGGCCAGGGCGTACATCTTCTCCTCCAGCTGGCGGATACGCTTGGTGATCTCGCTCGGTGAACGCAACTCGCTCTCGTAACGGGCGCTCTCCTCCGCCGCCTTGGCCATCCCCTTGCGCTTGTTGCTGCGCGCGCCGGGCACCACGGCCCCCTCGAGAATGTCCTTGACGTCCTTCTGCACGCCCTTGGGCACGATGCCGTTGGCTTCGTTGAAGGCGATCTGCTTCTCGCGGCGGCGCTCGGTCTCGCCAATGGCGCGCTGCATCGAGCCGGTCATGTTGTCGGCGTAGAGAATGGCCTTGCCGTTGAGGTTGCGCGCCGCCCGCCCGATGGTCTGAATCAGCGAGCGCTCGCTGCGCAGGAAACCTTCCTTGTCCGCATCGAGGATCGCTACCAGCGACACCTCCGGCATGTCCAGTCCCTCGCGCAACAGGTTGATACCCACCAGCACATCGAAGGTGCCAAGACGCAGATCGCGGATGATTTCCACCCGCTCCACGGTATCGATGTCCGAGTGCAGATAACGCACCTTGACGTCGTGATCGCCCAGGTAATCGGTCAGATCCTCGGCCATGCGCTTGGTCAGGGTAGTGACCAGCACACGATCCCCTGACGCCACGCGCAGACGAATTTCCGAAAGCAGGTCGTCGACCTGGGTGCGCGCCGGGCGCACCTCCACCTCCGGATCGACCAGGCCGGTCGGCCGCACCACCTGCTCGATCACCCGCCCGGCATGCTCGGCTTCGTATGGGCCAGGTGTGGCGGACACGAAGATGGTCTGCGGACTGGCCGCCTCCCACTCCTCGAAACGCATCGGACGGTTGTCCAGCGCCGACGGCAGGCGGAAGCCGTATTCCACCAGGGTTTCCTTGCGCGAACGGTCGCCCTTGTACATGGCCCCGACCTGCGGCACCGAAACGTGGGATTCGTCGATCACCAGCAGCGCTTCGTCCGGCAGATAGTCATAGAGCGTGGGTGGCGGCGCGCCAGCTGGACGTCCCGACAGATAGCGCGAGTAGTTCTCGATGCCGTTGCAGTAGCCCAGTTCGAGGATCATCTCCAGGTCGAAGCGCGTGCGCTGCTCCAGGCGCTGCGCTTCCACCAGCCTGTTCGCCCCGCGCAGATATTCGAGTCGCTGCTGCAGCTCGACCTTGATCTGCTCCACCGCCTCCAGCAGCGTTTCACGCGGCGTGACGTAGTGACTTTTGGGGTAGAAGGTGAAGCGCGGCTGCTTCTGGATCACCTCGCCGGTCAGCGGGTCGAAGGCGCTGATGCTCTCCACCTCGTCATCGAACAGCTCGACGCGAATGGCTTCGAGATCCGACTCCGCCGGGAAAACGTCGATCACATCGCCGCGCACGCGGAAGGTGGCGCGAGCGAAATCCATGTCGTTGCGTGTGTACTGCAGTTCTGCCAGACGCCGCAGCAGTGCACGCTGATCCATCTTGTCGCCACGATCGAGGTGCAGCACCATCTTCAGGTATTCCTCGGGGCTGCCCAGGCCGTAGATCGAGGACACGGTGCAGACCACGATGACGTCCTTGCGCTCGATCAGCGCCTTGGTCGCGGACAGGCGCATCTGCTCGATATGATCGTTGATCGACGCATCCTTCTCGATGAAGGTGTCCGATGACGGCACATAGGCTTCCGGCTGGTAGTAGTCGTAGTAGGAAACGAAATACTCCACCGAGTTGTTCGGGAAGAACGCCTTGAACTCGCCGTAGAGTTGCGCCGCCAGGGTCTTGTTGGGCGCCAGGACGAGTGTCGGGCGCTGCACCCTGGCAATCACGTTGGCAATCGAAAAGGTCTTGCCCGAACCGGTCACACCGAGCAGGGTCTGGTGCGAAAGACCGGCCTCGAGCCCCTCGACCATCTGCCGGATCGCCTCGGGCTGATCGCCGGCAGGCTTGAAGCGGGTCACCAACTGAAACTCGGACATGCAGCACCTCGACGAATGACTGTGACGCATCGATTCGGACTGCGTCATACGTCATGAATTGCGGGGCGAACCGGCGATAGTTCCAGATAGAGTCGAATTACCTGGCAAAAGGCCTTAATTCAGGGCTTTGCGCTGTCGCCCCCTGGATTCAGGGTCGTTATACTAACGCCCCGTTTACGCGCTCCCTAGCGCTTTCGTTGGGGACGCCTGGCCACCCACCCCTCACTCGAGCTGCCGCACCCATCATGAGTCTCTTCTCCGCCGTCGAAATGGCTCCGCGCGATCCCATCCTGGGCCTCAACGAAGCATTCAACGCCGACACCCGCACGACCAAGGTCAACCTTGGCGTGGGCGTCTACTACAACGAGGAGGGGCGAATTCCGCTGCTGCGCGCCGTCGCAGAAGCCGAAAAGGCACGCATCGAGGCGCATGCCCCGCGCGGCTACCTGCCGATCGAAGGTATCGCCGCCTATGACAAGGCCGTGCAGGAACTGCTGTTCGGCAAGGGCGCAGCCCTGATCGAAGCCGGCCGCGTCATCACCACCCAGGCTCTGGGCGGCACCGGCGCACTGAAGATCGGTGCCGACTACCTCAAGCGTCTGCTGCCGGATGCCACCGTGGCCATCAGCGACCCGAGCTGGGAAAACCACCGCGCGCTGTTCGAATCCGCCGGTTTCCCGGTACAGAACTACCGCTACTACGATCCGTTCAGCAATGGCGTGAACCGTGGCGGCATGCTCGAAGACCTGCGCAACCTGCCTGCGCGCTCGATCGTCGTGCTGCACGCCTGCTGTCACAACCCCACCGGCGTCGACCTGCAACTGGAAGACTGGAAAGCCGTGCTGGAAGTGCTGCGCGAGCGTGAGCATGTGCCCTTCCTGGACATCGCCTACCAGGGTTTCGGTGACGGCATCGACCAGGACGCCGAAGCCGTGCGCCTGTTCGCCGAGTCGGGCCTGGAGTTCTTCGTTTCCAGCTCGTTCTCCAAGTCGTTCTCGCTGTATGGCGAGCGTGTCGGTGCTCTGTCGCTGGTCACCAACAACCGCGAAGAGTCGACGCGCGTCCTGTCGCAGCTCAAGCGCGTGATCCGCACCAACTACTCCAACCCGCCGACCCACGGTGCCACCGTGGTCGCCAACGTGCTCAACAGCCCCGAGCTGCGCGCCATGTGGGAAGCCGAACTGGGCGAAATGCGCGAGCGCATTCGCAGCATGCGCCTGGCCATGGTCGAGCAACTGGCTGCACTGGGCGCCAAACGCGACTTCAGCTTCGTCGCCGAGCAGCGCGGCATGTTCTCCTACTCCGGCCTCACCGTGGAGCAGGTCGAACGCCTGAAGAACGAGTTCGGCATCTACGCCGTCGGCACTGGCCGCATCTGCGTCGCCGCACTGAACAACGGCAACCTGGACAGCGTCACCCGCGCCATCCACGCCGTGCTGTAAACCTCTGCGATAAACGAAAACGCCGGCCCATGAGCCGGCGTTTTCGTATGTGCTGTCACCCAGCGGCCTCGACCCGGTCTCCGAAGATCGACGCACTCGGTGCGCACAGCGCACCCTACATGCGAAATCATCAGCAGAGTGTTGACTTCTCTTTTTTAATCAGTAACATACGCGCCGTTGTTCCGCGATAGCTCAGTCGGTAGAGCAAATGACTGTTAATCATTGGGTCCCTGGTTCGAGTCCAGGTCGCGGAGCCAAATTCAAAAGCCTCGGTTGATCCGAGGCTTTTTTGTATCTGCCGGACTCTCACCAGGGACTGTGTCCCAGGTTATTCGCTTCGCTCACCCCTTCGGGGCCGCGCTGAAGCGCGTTCAGCTGCGCTGTCGAGTCCAGGTCGCGGAGCCAAATTCAAAAGCCTCGGTTGATCCGAGGCTTTTTTGTATCTGCCGGACTCTCGCCAGGGACTGCGTCCCAGGTTATTCGCTTCGCTCACCCCTTCGGGGCCGCGCTGAAGCGCGTTCAGCTACGCTGTCGAGTCCAGGTCGCGGAGCCAAATTCAAAAGCCTCGGTTGATCCGAGGCTTTTTTGTATCTGCCGGACTCTCACCAGGGACTGCGTCCCAGGTTATTCGCTTCGCTCACCCCTTCGGGGCCGCGCTGAAGCGCGTTCAGCTGCGCTGTCGAGTCCAGGTCGCGGAGCCAAATTCAAAAGCCTCGGTTGATCCGAGGCTTTTTGTATCTGCCGGACTCTCACCAGGGACTGCGTCCCAGGTTATTCGCTTCGCTCACCCCTTCGGGGCCATTCCCGTAGGGTGCGCCATGCGCCCCCCTCTGCCCCCTTGAACGCAAAAGGCCGGTCAAAAAGACCGGCCTCTCGGAGCAACGCCGCCAGGCGTCATTCAACGCTCAACTTGTCGCGATTCTTCTCCAGCGTCGCTTCACCGATCCCATTCACTTCCAGCAACTCGTCGATCGAAGCGAACTTGCCGTGCTCCTCACGATACGCCACGATCGCTTGCGCCTTGGTCGCCCCGATCCCCACCAGATCACGCTGCAACGTAGCGGCATCAGCAGTATTCAGATTGACCACAGCGACCTGCGCCAACTGAAGGACAGGCGCCCTGGCGCTTTCGGCTTTTGGCGTTTCAGCTGCAACCGCAGCCAGAGAGAGGGTAGTGAGAGCAGCGAACAGCAGTGCAGAAAAACGGATTTTCAGCATGATATGCATCCTTTCATCAAGTTGATCCATGTAAGGCTTCAAGCCCCACCTGAATCAACCTAGACGCAATCTCCTCGCTGTCAAACCGCAGACATCAACGCTCACGATTGCGCAGGTGAATCCAGTCGACTATCTCACCCTCGGGCACATACCCATGCACCGTTTCACGCAGCAGCACACGGACACGGGAGTAGTCGTCTTCATCAACGGCAACCAGCAGCTCCTGCAAGCGAGCCTTGAGCTCATCCCAGGGCAGCATGTCCTCTTGCGCACGCATGATCATCGGGTGCTCGGTCGGCTGCACGTCTTCGCCGATCAGCAGCTCCTCGTAGAGTTTCTCACCAGGCCTGAGCCCCGTGAACTCGATGGAGATATCACCATGAGGATTACGCTCATCCCGCACACTCAAGCCAGACAGGCGAATCATCTTCTCGGCCAGATCAGCGATCTTCACCGGCTCGCCCATATCCAGCACGAACACGTCACCACCCTGCCCCAGCGCTCCGGCCTGAATGACAAGCTGTGCGGCCTCCGGAATCGTCATGAAATAACGCGTGATGTTCGGATGTGTCACCGTCACCGGCCCACCCTGCTTGATCTGCGCCCTGAACAGCGGGATGACCGAACCGGAAGAGCCCAGCACGTTACCGAAGCGAACCATGGTGAAACGGGTCTTGTTGACGTGATGAACACCACGTTCATCACCGAACAGCAATGGAGCGGACTCACGACTCAATGCCTGCAACACCATCTCGGCCAGCCGCTTGGTACTGCCCATGACATTGGTAGGGCGCACCGCCTTGTCGGTGGAAATCAGCACGAAATTGGCGACACCCGCCTTGATCGAAGCCTGCGCCGCATTGAGCGTACCAACCAGGTTATTGAGCACGCCCTCGGCGACGTTGTGCTCGACCATCGGCACGTGCTTGTAGGCAGCAGCGTGATAAACGGTATTGACGCGCCAGGTTTGCAGAATGTCGAACAACCGCTCGGCATTACGGATAGATCCCAGGATCGGCACCAGCTTGATCGGCAGCGACTCCCGATCGATACGCTGCTGTAGCTCGCCATGGATGCTGTAGAGGTTGAATTCGCTGTGCTCGAAAAGCAGCAAGGTACGTGCACCACTGGCGAGAATCTGCCGACACAGCTCCGAACCAATGGAACCGCCAGCACCGGTTACCAGAACGACCTGATCCTTGATGCAACGCTGGAACAAATCCTGGCGCGGAGGTACTGCATCGCGGCCCAGGAGGTCGGCGATATCCACTTCCTGGAGGTCTTCGACCTTCACTCGCCCGCTGGCGAGATCCATGAACCCCGGGATACTGCGCACATGCAGGGGATGACATTCAAGGGCAGCAAGAATCTCCCGACGACGGGCTCGAGATGCAGACGGAATAGCCAGAAGCAGCTCACGTGCACCTGTCTCTTCGATCATCCGCCCGACATGCTTCGGGGCATAAACCTTGACTCCAGCGATGACCCTTCCGCCCAGACTGACATCATCGTCAATGAAGGCCACCGGTTTCATGCCATGGCTCATGCGCAACGCAGAGAGCAGTTGATTTCCCGCTGCCCCCGCGCCGTATATTGCTACCTTGACCGCTCGAGCCGACTGACGACCGGGCGGAAACAGCTCACCGCTGAAGTACTGGCGCATGAGCAGACGCAGCCCGCCAACGAACAGCATGGAGATTGCCCAGTAGATGAATACCACCGAGCGCGGCATCAGTTCTTCGGGCTGCATCAGATAGATCACAACGGCCAATAAAAGCGCCGATAAACTGATCGCATTGAATATCGTCATGAGCGCCGCGCTGCTGAAATAACGCAGAACAGCGCGATAAAGGCCAAAACGCACGAACAGGGGAATTGCTGTCGCCGGAGCGGCAACGAACAGCCACAGGTACTCACCAAAAGGATCAATCAGTACCGATGTTCCCAAACGCACAAAAAATGCCAGCCAGAGTGCGAGCCAGAGCAGAAGCACATCGACCATTACCTGAAGAAGGCGTTTCCTGCCCCGAGGAAGCTCCAGCAATACGTGACGCACTCGATCTATTGAGTTACTCATCCTTCCGTCCTTCGGATTGCATTCACTTGCAGCTCGCCGCTTCGGACATGACATCCCCCAGCACCTGAACGGTTTTCTCCAACTCCGAATCCGTCAAGGTTGGGTGCACCATGAACATGAGACTGGTCTCACCCAATTCGCGAGCGACAGCCAGATGTGGCTCCGGACGCCAGTCAGTACCGTCGAATGCTCGCTCCAGGTAGACCTCCGAGCAAGAACCCGAGAATGCGGGAACGCCGCGAGAATTGATCTCCTCCAGAATTCTATCTCTCGACCATCCCTCCTGAAGAGCCTCAGGTTTGACGAACACATAGCACTTGTAGGCTGCATGCTCGATGTCACTTGGCAGGACAGGCACCCGCAATCCCGGCAGGGTTCCTGCCGCAGCCCATATACGCTGGGCATTGGCCAATCGCCGAGAGTGCCAGAGAGGCATCCTGTTTAGCTGAATACGACCGATGACCGCCTGGACTTCAATCATCCTCCAGTTGGTACCGAAACTCTCATGCAGCCAGCGAAAGCCGGGAGTATGTTCACGCTCATAGACCGCCTCCCAGCTCTTGCCGTGATCCTTGAACGACCACATGCGTGACCACAGCTCAGGGCAGTCGGTTGTCACCATCCCCCCTCACCCCCGGTCGTCATGATCTTGTCCTGACAGAACGACCAGGCGCCGACATGGCCGATCGAACCCACCGCACGCCCCTTGTAGAATGCCCCGTGGGCCTGGGCACAATCCTCGATGACCTTGAGATCATGCTCCTTGGCGAGCGCCATGATCGGATCCATGTCACAGGGCCAACCGGCAAGATGCACGCAGATCACCGCCCGGGTACGCGGTGTTAGCACCGCACGAATCGTCTCTGCCGTAATGTTCTGCGAGTCGCGGTCGACCTCGGCGAAGACTGGAACGGCACCCGCGTTGACGATGCACGAGACCGAGGCCAGAAAAGTACGCGGCGTCACCACCACCTCGTCCCCCGCACCTACTCCCAACGCCTTGAGGGCCAGATCCAGCGCAACCGTGCCGTTAGCCAGCGCAATGGCGTGACGGGTTCCTGCCCAGGCGGCGAACTCACGCTCGAAGTGCCTGCACTCCTCGCCTGTCCAGTAGTTCACTCGATTGGAAAGAATGACATCGCGCGCGGCATCAGCCTCTTCGACAGAGAAGGAAGGCCAAGGCGAAAAAGGCGTATTCAACACAAGCAGATCTCTATCACGTTGAGCGTGGCAGCCAGCGGCCGACACGGATTTGACTAGCTAACGATCCGGGCAGGAACACCCACGACCGTGACATTATCCGGCACTTCGCCAACCACTGCAGCCCCGGCCCCGACGACTACGTCGGTGCCGATACAGACTAGCTGGCGCACACTGGCGCCTATGCCGATCCAGGTTGCCTCACCTACTTGCACCCCACCGGCAAGACACGCTCCCGGGCTGACATGCACACCAGCGCCGAGTACCGAATCGTGATCCACGCCGCATAAGGTGTTTAGGATACAGCCCTCGCCGATCCGCGCGAACGCATTCACCACCGCGCCGGCAAAAACCACGCAGCCAGGTTCGACCACGGCGTAGCGGCTGACGCAGGCCTGTGGATGCACGAGCGTCTCGACAGAAAAGCCGTGATCCCGTAACAGACTCAACTTGGCCAAACGAGTGCGATTGTGTCCGATAGCCACGATCACCCCGGCAAAGCGCTCAGCCTGCTGCAGCAGCTCGTCGGTACGGCCCTCGATCGCCCAGGCACCGTTGCGCTGCACATTCGGGAACGCATCGTCGAAGAACGCCACATCCCAGCCGCACAGCTCGGCGACATCCGCGACCACCTTGCCGTGACCGCTGGCACCAAGAATCGCCAGACGCTTCATTCTTCCTCCCCCGTGAAGCGCGAGGCGGTCACCTGCCCTTCGGCGCTGATGCCTTCACGCACGAACACCTTCTTCACGGTCAACAGCAGAATGCGGATATCCAGCAGGAGCGAGCGATTGTCCACGTACCAGACATCCAGAGCGAATTTCTGCGGCCAGCTCAATGCATTGCGCCCATTCACCTGCGCCCAGCCGGTAATGCCTGGACGCACCTCATGCCGCCGTGCCTGCTCGGCGCTGTACAAGGGCAGATACTCCATCAACAACGGGCGCGGCCCGACCAGACTCATGTCGCCCTTCAACACGTTCCACAGCTCGGGGAGTTCATCCAGACTGGTGGCGCGCAGCAATCGGCCGAACCGGGTAAGACGAACATCGTCTGGTAATGGATTTCCATCTGCATCCAGCGCATCGAGCATGGTGCGGAACTTGATCATCATGAACGGTTGCCCGTGCAAACCAGGACGCTGCTGACGGAATAGCGCGGGGGAACCAAGGTTCACACGTACCAGCACATAAACGATCAGCAGAACAGGCCAGAGCAATAGAAGAGCCGCTGTACTGCAAGCGATATCGAAGGTTCGCTTGAGGCTCATGCCTTGCCCTCCTTTGCGAGCACTCGAACGTAAAAATCGCTCAGGCCAGTCACGATCCGCTCACGTGAAAAACGCTGCAATGCGCGCACGCGCGCTGCATGCCCCATTGCCGAGCGCATTTCATGGTTTTCCAGCAGCATCTGCAAGGCCGCCACCAGCTCTGTCACATTTGCCGGGGGAACCAGCAAGCCGGACTCCCCTTCCGCCACAGCATCGGTAAGCCCGTAGATCCGTGTAGCCACCGATGGTACGCCGGCTGCCGCGGCTTCGAGCACCGAGCTGCCGAATCCCTCGCGATAACTGGGCAAGCAGAAAATGTCCGCTGCGGCCATGTAGGATTCGGGCTCCCGGGTAAACCCCTGAAAATGCAGGCGCTCGCCCAGGCAACCGGCTACCGAACGAATATGCTCGGTCATCCCCCCTCGTCAGGCCCCACTATCAGCCAGTGAAGTTCGGGAAACCGTTCATCCAGTCGCAGCATCGCCTGGGCCATTTCGCGCAGCCCCTTGTCCACGTTCAATCGCCCGAGAAACAGCACTACGCTGGCGTCAACAGGAATTCCGTGCTCATCGCGAACTCGCGTTCTAGCCTGTAGACAGGGACGAAAACGCTCACCATCCACGCCGCAGATCGAGCCGTCACCGATGACCTCGATCACTCCCGGACGACAGACCTTCTCGGCAACCAGGAAGTCACGCTGTGACGGGCTGTCGGCGAGCAGGTGTGACGCTGCAGCGGCAATCATTCGATCCGCACTCTTGAGCACAAAACGTCCGATTCCCGTCCGGGTCACCCAGACCTGACCAGTGAACCAGTGCACTCGGACAGGTACTCCAGCCAACCGAGCCGCCAGCATGCCCAGCAGGCCGGCCTTGGGGGTAACGGAGTGGACTACATCGAAGCGGTAGCGACGGAACAGACGTACCAGCAAGAACAGCACTTTCAAATCAGCAACCGGGGCGATGTCTCTCGCCAGCGGTACATTCAGATAAGTGATCCTTCCATCCTGCGGAGGCGGCTCGGCACCAAAATTGGAGATGACGAAGATGTCGTGATCTTCGACGAGATGCTCAATGTGCAGGCTCAGGAAGGCGGAGACCGTCATGGGAACCGCGGTAATGAAGCAGAGTCGTTTACGCCCCACTGTCGCGCTCCTGAACAGGTTGAAAACGGTAGATACGATACTCCCCGCACACCTCTACCTCCGATGGGGGCAGATCGTCCAGAAAGCGCTGATTCACATAGGCGGGCCAAACAAGGAGATAGGCCACATTCTGCTGCTGCATGAACTGACCGACCGGAATCAGCAGCCTCGGAAAAACCGGCTGCAACAGGCGAAAACCATAGCCATGTCCACCAAACGCGACGGCCTTGCCGGTGCGAAAGGCCACCACATCATGCCAATGCTGCGGTAGGCACATGACCGTACCATCGGGCAACTCCGCCAGCCGTCGTATGGCTCGATCCAGATCCTCATCCACCTTGAGAGTCCGGCTAGTGCGCAAGGCCCGAAAGTACGCGAACAATGCAACCCCGGACGCAATAACCGTCGCCGCACAGATCAGCAGCGAAATCCAGCTACTCGCGACAGCCTGCCAACTCAGCCCCAGCGCCAGGGCCGCAGGAAAGCTACCGTTATAACCATAGAGATAGCCCTGCCCCAGGCAGCGCAACGATGGGATCAGGGTTGTCATCAGCGCAAAGGCAAAAGTACAGGCCAACCACCCGAAAACCAGCAGTTGAGCCTTTTCGATGGATTGCCCCTCCCAGCAGAGGATAAGCCCAACCAACAGAATCGAGGGCATCCACGGGTTGAAGCCGACAACGAAGGTGAGACGACGGAAAGCGGCACGCCATCCCTTGCGATAGAACTTGGAGGGGGACTCGAACGCGGGATCGCCATACACGGGCGACTCAAGTATCGGGTTGGCTCCAATCCAGCGCCAGTTGATGAACCAGAAGCGCAGGATATCCACGTGAGCACGGAACACGAAACGATAAAAGCCAGCACTCAGAATCAACGCTGCCACGACACTCAGAGCCAGCAGGAACGGGAATCTCGCCTCAAGCAGCGCGATACCAGCCACGAGTGCAACGAATACAAACAACTGAGTCGTCATCTTGTGGGTCAGAAGAACCAACCCACCGAAGACGGCTGCAGGCCACCACGGAATGTCTTCCCGCAGCAGCGTCGCCACCGTGAACAGCAGAGCCGCATCGAGAAACAATGCCCCCAGACCTCTGGGGTTCAACTGGATGTTGTATGTGATCAGGACGGGAGTCAGTGCATAGACGAGGCCCGCAACCGCTGCCACCGTCCAATCCCCACCCAATACATAGCCTGCCAGCATCAC
This sequence comes from Ectopseudomonas oleovorans, assembly GCA_045291465.1. Taxonomy (GTDB): domain Bacteria; phylum Pseudomonadota; class Gammaproteobacteria; order Pseudomonadales; family Pseudomonadaceae; genus Aquipseudomonas; species Aquipseudomonas oleovorans_B. Next base: position 3,709,954 of record CP152345.1, read on the forward strand.
CAGCAACAAGCGCAGCAAGTCCAGCAGAATCGCCATCCACCCCGCATAACGCTCGAAGACAGCTCGCGGCAGCTTTGCCAGAAGCCATGGAAACAAGGGTGGATACCACTGCGCCTCGTCGAGCTGGAACTGCTTCAGTTGCGGCGGAAACTCTCGCTGCCGCCGCGTTCTATCGATATAGGCCCTCCAGAACCACTGATCCACACCGCCCCCATGCGGAGAAAGACGCATGGGCAGCAGCCTCAGTGCCAGAGCGAAGACAAGTACAAGCAGCGTTGACAGCAACAACATAATTGTTCCTAGTTTGACGGTCGCGCGAGCCAACTCAACAGCAGACGCTCATGAGGCTTGAGCCACACAGGCAGAACCGCTGCAATTTCTCGCGCATCGAATATGGGTGTAAACCGGAGAAAAAGGAGCGACAGCATCAAAACCAGGCTCCCCATCAGCAAACGCAGAATCATGCCATCGAATAGGCATAACAGCAGCCCACTCGCTTGACACCAGAGTAGAACCCCCATGAAACGAGCAGAGGGACGATGACCCGGAACGGCAAAGATCACGAACAGCCATTGCAGGATCATGTAAGAAGACACCACCCCAAAAGCCGACCCGCTCACACCGATCAGCGGCAGCAGGGATGCCGAAATGACGGCATTCACCAGCAGTTTCACCAGAAAGAAAACGAAGGTGGAAATCAGCAGTCGCCCCTGCAAAAAGTAGACGATGCCGAAGAGGTGCTGAGCGATCGCCCCGGGAACCACGGCAAGCATGATGCCGAGCAAAGAGGCTGATGCAATGAACTCATCGCCCACCAATAACAGAAAGATGCCGGGCAACACCGCCAGGGGAATCAGGATCAACATCCCCCAGGCCAGTGCGAAACGAGGCGCATGACGCGTCACCAACAGATCAACGGCAGCCGCCCCCTGCTTTTCGAAATGCTGGACGGCACGCGGCAGCAAGACGGAAACCAATGCAGTCGGCAAACCGATCAGGATAAGGAGGTACTGGTAGGCTGGATGAAAAAGACCGACCTCATACTCGCCATGAAAATGGCGGATGAGAAAGTAGTCACACCACTCAGCCAGATAACCGACCAGGAAGCCCGGAACCAAGGGAATGGCGAAAGCCATCAGCGATGGCAGCCGTGACCAGTCGAATGAGCGCAGACGCGGGCGAAACCCGGCACAACGCAGCTCCCAAACCAACCACAAGAGCCAACCGCCTGCCATGGCACCCAACAGGAGTTGAAGCTGCTCCGAGAACGTTGCCCCTCGCAATATGGGCGTCAACGCCAGCACTGCGATCGCGCCGATGAGCACGAGGTCGGCAGCGATGGGAGCCCAAGCCAGATGTGCAAAACGTTCGCGAACCTGCTGCAGGCTTTGAGTTTCGGCCATGCACCAGAATGCCAGCATCGCAAGCAGCACATGGGTTCCACCACTATCGATGCCAAAGAAACGCTGCTGCCAATCGAAGGGATTTACGAACAACAGGATTACCGCGAGCAGGGCACCAGCGGCGAGCAAGGGTAGACGGGCACTGAGGATCGAATTCAATGAGCCGGAGTCCAGCCACTCCATCCGCCCGAAACGCTGAGTGATGGACTGCGTCCAATGCAGCAAGAGCTGGTTCATCAACATCCCGGCAGCCAGGATCATCGACCAGCTACCCAAGCCCTCAGGCCCAAGCACCCGCGCCAACAAGGCTGAGATCAACAACCATAGTGGTGCGCGAAGCATCTTGCCCACGAGCAGGTTCAAAACGCCCAGACCAGCCTTCCTGTTGACCATCAAGCTCCCCAATGCATCCGCCGACCTTGCAGACATAGCCTCCCTTAACGTCTAGGGGAGGCGCTCACTGACTGACGCCGATGACGCGGCAAGGCGTTCCAAAAGCCTTGCTACCAGCAGGGATATCCTTGAGTACCAGGCTGTTTGCCCCGATGACGCTTCCATCTCCGATGGTAACGCCCTTGGCGATGACGGTATTTGGACCGATGTAGCAGTTGGATCCGATTCTTGTCGGCGCAGTGACGATAGGTGCCTTACCCCCGCTCAGTGAGCGCTCCACCGTATCGTGTGTATATATCTGCACACCAGCCGAGATCGAGCAGTGACTGCCAATCTCAAGCCCGCCACCAGAGCCATCGAGAATGGTGAAAGGACCAATCCAGGTATGCTCACCTACCCTCACGCTTCCAAAAACGATGCTGCTGTCGTAGATCGATGTCCCCTCGCCGAAACCGAGCTCTCTGGCCTTTTCCCAGCGATCCACCACATAGTCACCCAGCGGCAGGGTACGAGCGAACTTCTCGTTCACCTCACGGCGACGTGACAGCCAAAAGGCCCTGAGCTCGCTCAACAAGGCAAGCATCGGCTATACCCTCTCACCGCTCAGCACTTGCGACAACACCATCACTATCTGCTGAACGTCCTCCTGACTCATTCGCTCGTACAAGGGTAACGCCAGCCCCTTGGCATAAAGAGCCGAACCAGACACCGAAGGGACTTGCGGCTCGCCATATATGCCAATGCAGGCCAGGCTCTGCGCACCAAGGTTCGCCTCGACACCTCGCTCACGCAGCTTCACTATCACCTCATCGCGGTTGCTGGTCACCCCCAGAACCACCATGAAGGTTTGCCAGCTATGGCCACTGAGCATGTTCGGCAACGCAAGGATTCCGGCCTTTTCCAGAGGAGCCAGAAGCTCCAGGTAGGCGCGGGCAAGCTGTGCTCGCCGACCAATCCACTCATCCAGCAGCGGCAACTGAGCTCGCCCGAGAGCCGCCTGGAAGTTGGTCATGCGATAGTTGGTAGCAGGTTCGAAGAACTGCATACCGGATGCTGTTCGCTCCATGCCATGGTTGCGCAGACGGCGCATGCGACCTGCCAAAGTCGCGTTGCTTGTCGCGATAGCCCCCCTTCACCCGTCGTCAGCGTCTTGCGCGGGTGGAACGAGAAGCAACCGACGTCGCCCAGGGTGCCGGCCTTGTGCTCACCTTGTCGAGCACCCAGTGCACATGCCGCATCCTCAACCACGGCCAGCCCATGCGCCTTGGCAATACGGTTGATTTCGCTCATATCGGCGACGCAGCCGAACTCGTGCACCGGCATTACCGCTCGTAGCCGCTCAGGGCCTTCCCAGCCCTGGACGACACGTTCGAGCTGCACCGTATCCAGGGTATAGGTACCCGGAACGACATCGACGATGACCGGCCTGGCGCCTGTCAGAGCCACGACGTTGGCAGTGGCCGGGAAAGTGAAATCCGGAACGATGACAGCATCTCCAGCACCGATATCGAGTGCCTGCAAGGCTACGTGCAATGCCGCCGTACCGGAGGATACGAGAACGACATCACTGCAACCCAGATAGGCTGCCAGCTCTCGCTCGAACGCTTCGCACTCCTGGCCATGCACCAGTTGCCCGGAACGCAGAACGTCGGCAACGGCAGCGATGGCCGCCTCACTGATATTGGGCTGGGACAACTTGAACATGATCAGCTCTTGAACAGGTTGGAGAGTTGGGGCAAGGACGCTTCGTTCTCGGCAATCCAGGCGGCAGTACGCGCCAGCCCCTCTTCCAGATCTACCTTGGCTTCGAACCCAATGAGCTCACGGGCCTTGCCTACCTTCGGAATGCGCAACTCGATATCGGCCGACAACGCATCACGGAAGATGATCTTCGATGAGCTGCCAACGATGCGGCAAACGGCCTGGGCCAGACCGTATACGGTCGTTACTGCGCGAGAGTTACCAATGTTGAACGACTCACCCACTGCGTCAGGGTGTTCCAGAGCGCAGAGCACGCCCTCGACCATATCGTCCACATAGCACCATGCGCGAATTTGGCTACCATCGCCAAAGATCAGGATATCTTCGTTCTTCAGCGCCTTGCGCACGAAGATCGACAGTGCTCCTTCGCCAGTCTGCCCCGGCCCATAAACGTTGAACGGACGAACCGTCACAGTCGGCAGACCATATTGCTTGAAATAGGCATGCGCCAGGTGCTCGCCTGCCAGCTTGCTCACGGCATAAGTCCAACGAGCCTCGCCAACGGCTCCCGTGACAGTCTGCTGACCTTCATCCACCTTGAAGGCATGCGAGCCGAATACTTCCGAAGTCGAGAAATCGACGAAACGCTCTACGCCACCAAGCTCCTGAGCCGCTTCCATCGCGTTGGCAGCGCCAATCATGTTGACCCGCATGGTAGTGACAGGATTGCGCACCGTTGACTCGATGCCTGCGATGGCCGCGGCATGCACGACCAGTTGAGCCCCGACCATGGCACTCTTGAGCGCCGGGTAATCCAGAACATCGCCCTGAATCTGGCGAACATTGGGGTGGTTCGCGTACGGGGAATCCTTGAGCGTGTTGCGTGTGTAGTTATCGAATACCACGATCTCGTTCTGGTCGGCCAGTCGAGAGATGAGCATGCTGGCGATGAAACCGGCGCCGCCAGTGATGAAGATTTTTTTGCCTGTGATCATTCGATAGGGCCTTGTCTTGGAACGTTGAGGGCAAAGAAGATGATGAAATCTACGCACTAATCACTGATCGAGGCAGATCGCTGAACAGACGAAGAAGACGTATTCCTGAAAGGCGGCATTATGAAGTTTTTTTACAGATTTCACATCACCCATCGAACACCGGGAATGCTCCAACGAAAACACAGGCATGGCCGGGACACAGACAAGAGGGCTGATGAGCACGCGAACGCAACAGGCCGAGCGCGCACAGAACAAGCAAATTGGCGCTCATAGAGACGGAGCCCCCTCAACAGCAGACGCAACCGGGGAACCGCCCACCCTATTCGCGACCTTGGCAGATCGCCATGTTCATGAGCGCCCGATTGCCCGGTGCGCCGAAACAAGTGCGCACATGCCTCCCCCTCTCACCGGATATGATTTATTTCCCCGGGAGGCTCCCTGCCTCGACGTACGTGACAGGGATTTTCAACCTGGAAACTGTCAGGGCACCCGTCGAGCAGATGCCGCCGCAGATGAGTGCCCAGCCCGATTCTTCTTGAGCAGAATCCATGCGCGCCCCTCGAACATACGACCGACGGCGGTGAGGATTTTACGAATCACGCCCGCCAAGACTTTCCAGCAAGGAACTGATGATCGAGTGCAGTGAAACGTCGTCGAGGTAAGGATGCATGGGCAGGCTCATGACCCGCTGAGCAATGGCGTCACCTACCGGAAGACAGGCATCGACGTCGCTGACGGCAGGCTGGCGGTTCAGTGGAATGGGATAATGCACCGCGGTAGGAATGCCGGCAGCCTTGAGCCTATCCTGAACCTGTTCGCGATTTTCCACCTGCACCGTGTACTGAGCCCAGGCGCTGCGATTGCAATCCTCGACGAAGGGCGCAGTGATACCGGCCTCGCCCAGCAGACGAGCATAATGCCGGGCAACCAGCCCTCGCTGTTCCAGCTCACGTGGAAAGAGGTCAAGCTTGGGTAGCAGGATGGCTGCCTGCAGGGTATCGAGACGGCTGTTCACCCCGACGCGCACGTGATGATAACGACGATCCTGGCCATGACGAGCAATCTGCCGCATGACCTTCGCCAACTCGTCATCGCTGGTGAAGATCGCCCCACCATCGCCGTAGCAACCCAAGGGTTTGCTCGGGAAGAAACTGGTGCAGGCAATGGTAGTCAGGTTGCAGGAGCGCTTGCCCTTGTATGTGGCACCAAAGCTCTGTGCGGCATCTTCGATCACCGGGATCCCGTGTCTCGCCGCGATGGCGTTGATCGCATCGAAGTCTGCACACTGCCCATAGAGAGAAACAGGAATGATCGCCCTGGTACGCGGAGTGATGGCCGCCTCCAGCAACTGCGGATCCAGATTGTAGGTACGCGGATCGACATCCACGTAAACCGGCTTGGCTCCGAGGAGCGCGACGGTCTCCGCCGTGGCGATATAGGTGAAGCCCGGCGTGATGACCTCATCACCCGGACCGATACCCAATGCCATCTGGGCAATCTGTAGCGCGTCGGTACCATTGGCCACACTGATGCAATATTTGGCACCAACAAACGTAGCGAGCCTTTCTTCCAGCTCCGCGACTTCAGGCCCCAGAATGTATTGCCCATGGGCCAATACACGCTGGATGCCGGCGTCGATCCTGTCCTTGATCAGTGCCTGCTGCATCTTGAGGTCGATGAATTCGATCACTGCGCCTGCTCCTTCGTTACGTTGCCACCACGAAGCACGTAGCGCGCCCCGGAGTGGATGCACGGCACACTGCCTTCTCCGCTGAGCGGCAAGTCCAACTGCTCGCCAAACTCGCTCATCCAGCCTATCTGCCGAGCCGGTACGCCCACCATCAGCGCATAGGACGGCACATCCTTGTTGATCACCGCCCCCGCACCGACGAAAGCGAACTCACCGATAGTGACACCACAAACGATGGTGCAATTGGCGCCCAGGGTGGCACCTCTTCTGACGAGCGTATCGCGGTACTCGCTCTTTCGCTCGATCAGCGAACGCGGGTTGTATACGTTGGTGAACACCATGCTCGGCCCACAAAACACGCCTTCTTCAAGCGTGACGTTGTCGTAGACGGAAACGTTGTTCTGGATCTTGCAGTAGTCGCCGATCAGCACCTTGTTTCCGACGAACACATTCTGGCCAAGCGACACCCCCTTACCAATCCGAGCGCCACCGCATACGTGAACGAAGTGCCAGATTCGAGAACCTTCGCCGATCTGCGCGCCTTCATCGACGATGGCGCTGGGATGCTGATAATGGCTCATGACTACCCCAGCAGACGTGCCAGGAACGGATGTTCTTCCCCGTTCCGAGCGGTAACCGCAGACAGGGTACGAATGGTTTCTACCGTCTCGACACAGTGTCGGGCATCTTCGATGCCATAGCCCCTGCCATCGAGAATCGCCTGATAGCTGACGGTGTGCAGATCGGTGAAGCCTTCGGAGAATTCGATCTCGGCACCGTCACAGGTAATGGAACGGTAGGTCGGTTTCTTGCCCTTGACGGCATCAGGCAGATCGTTGGCGTCAATGGAGAGGAACCAGCGTACCCGAGCATTTTCGTACTCCAGGTAACCAGTAGCCTTGTAGTTATCGACGTAATGCACAACGTTGCGCTGCAAGGCACCGAAAATGAAGTGAAGCATGTCGAAGAAGTGCACACCAATGTTGGTGGCCACGCCAAAAGACTTGCGCGGATCCCCCTTCCAGCTCTCCATGTACCACTTGCCACGGCTGGTGATGTAGGTCAGCTCGACTTCATGTTTATGTGCCTTGCCGTCATTACCGACCCGGTTCTTCAGGTCGATGATGGCCTGGTGATGCCGAAGCTGCAGGATGTTGTAGAGACGCTTACCCGTTTCCTGCTCGACCAGAGAAAGATCGTCGAGCAACTCGGTAGTTGGCACCAGAGGCTTTTCACAAATGACGTCGCAACCAAGACGCAGACCAGCCGTTATATGAGGGTGGTGCAGGTAGTTCGGCGAGCAAATAGAAACATAATCCAGTGCTGTCGCCGGGTCACGCTTGAGACGGGACGCATAATCATGGAAACGCTCGAACTCGGTAAAGAACTCGCTCTGTGGCGAAATGCTGTCGATGATGCCGACCGAATCATTGGTGTCGTAGGCACAGACCAACTGGTTGCCGGTATCCTTGATGGCACGCATGTGCCGTGGCGCGATATAGCCGGCAGCGCCGACCAGTGCGAATCTTTTCATGCTTCTCTCTCACGAAAGGGGGCGGGCCGACAAACAGCGGTTTGCCAACCCACCTGCCCAAGAATCAAGCCTTGACGATATGCGACTGGGGCGCACGATATTTGCCGCGCGTATCGACGATCAATCGAGCGTGCGTTTTGATGAATTCGTAGTCGAAACGGTCGTGGTCGGTAGCCAGCACAACGGCGTCGAAGCTTGCCAGATTGGCAGCAGTCAGCGGCTCGCTGGAAAGCTCAAAATGGTGCTCACGCATCCTGGGGAACGACGGCACATGGGGATCGCTGTACGCGACAATACCGCCCTTGGCCTGGATGAGCTCCATGATTTCCACCGACGGAGACTCGCGCATGTCATCAACGTTCTTCTTGTAGGCGATACCAAGAACCAACACACGGCAACCCCGCAACGCACGCCCCCGGTCATTCAAACCATCCATCAGCTTACCGAGCACGTACTCAGGCATGGCCTGATTCACCTCACCGGAAAGCTCGATGAAGCGGGTATGCAAGCCATACTCGCGAGCCTTCCAGGTCAGGTAGAAGGGGTCGATAGGAATACAGTGCCCACCCAGGCCGGGACCTGGATAGTAGGGCGTGAAACCGAAGGGTTTGGTCGCTGCTGCATCGACCACTTCAAAGATATCGATCCCCATACGATCGGCAACGACCTTCATTTCGTTTACCAGGCCGATATTCACTGCACGGTGAATATTTTCCAGCAGCTTGGTCATCTCGGCAGCCTTGGTCGAGCTGACCGGTACCACCTGGTCGATAGCCTGTTCGTAGAGGGCGATACCGACCTCGAGGCACGCCGGCGTATGTCCACCGATAACCTTGGGAATCGTGCGTGTTTCAAAATCAGGATTACCCGGATCTTCGCGCTCCGGGGAATAAACCAGAAAAATGTCCTTACCCACGCTCAGGCCACCCGATTCGACACGGGGTAACAATTCCTCCTCGGTGGTTCCTGGGTAAGTGGTGCTTTCCAGCGACACCACCTGCCCGGCACGCAAGAAGGGTTTGATCGCCTCGGTCGTATTGATCACGAAGCTCATGTCCGGCTCGCGATACTTGTTCAGTGGCGTCGGCACACAGAGAATCAGGGCATCGCACTCGCTGGCTCGCTTGAACTCGCTGGTTGCTTCGAAACCACTGCTTCGCGCCTTGGCAACATGCTCACTGGCAATATGCTCGATATAACTTTTCCCCGAATTGAGCTGATTTACCTTCTCGACATCGATATCGATACCCAGAACGCGGAAGCCAATAGCGTTATAACGCAGCATCAGTGGCAAACCGACATAACCCAGACCGACGATACCGATCAGTGCATCCCGGCTCTTGAATTTATCGATGTACGCCTGCAGCGAATCAGACTTCACAATCACACCCCATTCTTAACACTTCACGGAATTATTATTTCCAGGATCCCATCATTGATGTCGGAACACCGAGACAAGGCACTTGCAAACATTTGCTTGAACGCTCGACCGCAACACCCAACAGGCCTTATTCGCGACTGGACGCACACCGGTCACACTACACGCGCAGCCATTTGGACTCGCACGCCTCAAATAGCCGCTCATGATATGCATCTGGGTTCGAATGGCATAGCGCAGACCGTCAACTTCCATCTCGCCCTCACGAGAAGGGAAACCCTTGCAAGCCGCTCCAGAACCGCTTCAGCCCGGGAACCAACGAAGGCGTGACTGCAATAACCCAGCATGGCACTGGAAAAATCAACCACACGCTTACCGGAACACATCCTGCTGCCCAGTATTGCCACAACCGCCTGAGCCGCCCGAATCAGAAGGCGAATGAAGAAAAGCCACCTTGCCGAAGCCCTACCCAAAAGAACCAAACGACCGAGAACCAGTGCAAGAAGAAACGAAAGGCCGCGACCGTAACCAGCAAAGGCGCGAGCACCATCGGGATATCTGCTCAGCCCCATGTGCAAGTTAGCCGCCCCCCTTTGACGCCCTCCACCGAGGTTGAGACTCGCCTCCAAAAGCCGGAGCCAAACCACTTAGCCGTCGAAAGCCCCAGACAAGAAGCGATGACACCACTAAACACGTGACGGTGGATGATGGAGAGGTACCGCACGACTCAATCCCTTAAACACAGACACGGAAGGGACTCAGCCCAGTGGTGCGGGTAGCAGCCAAGGTCACTTTAGGAAAGGAAGTTGACCGAGAGATACGCTGGTAACAGCATGCGAAAACCTGCACATTTTGCCGTTTTTTTATCGATCCGCAAGCGCGACAAATGGCGGCGACACAACGAAGGCACTACAGGAGTGACAGGATCGCCCTACTCGTCCTCATTGACCCGATCACGCAGCTCCTTGCCCGGCTTGAAATGCGGCACGAACTTGCCATCCAGGCGTACCGACTGACCGGTTTTCGGGTTGCGCCCTACGCGCGGAGCGCGATAGTGCAGTGAGAAGCTGCCGAAGCCACGAATCTCGATGCGATCCCCAGTGGCCAAAGCCTGGGACATTTGCTCCAGCATGGTCTTGATGGCCAATTCGACATCCTTGGAGGACAACTGACCCTGGTGAGTGACAATTCTTTCGATCAACTCCGACTTGGTCATGGTTTTCCCTTCTTTTTCAAGCGGCTAGAAGACTCGACGGTTCGGTTTTAGCACGCTGTTCAGCTTTTGAACAGCCCAAAAAACAAGGTGTTAGTGCAAGTCCGGGAGTAAACGCCCATATAGCGATTTCTTCAGGCAGCAATGCCCCAGATACCGAGCCGATATAGCAGCAAGCAGCGCCCTTCCCAAAGGCATCAGATCGGGATCAGGCTCCACGCCCGGAGAGGCAACCACAAAAACAAAAAGGGCGACCCGAGGGCCGCCCTTTTCGTGGATGAATTACCCGAACTTAGTTCTGGCTTTCCATCTGAGCACGGATCAGATCACCAATGGTGGTCGGGCCGGTGCTTTCAGCGTCTTGCTTGCTGCGCAGTTCCTTCATTGCGTCCTTCTCGTCCTCGACGTCTTTCGACTTGATGGACAGACTGATGACGCGGGACTTGCGGTCAACGCTGATGATCTTGGCTTCTACTTCGTCGCCTTCCTTCAGAACGTTGCGCGCGTCTTCAACGCGGTCACGGCTGATTTCGGAGGCTTTCAGAGTAGCTTCGATCTCGTTGCCCAGGTCGATGATGGCGCCCTTGGCATCCACTTCCTTCACGACGCCACGGACGATGGTGCCCTTGTCGTTGAGGGAAACGTAGTTGCTGAACGGATCGTCTTCCAGTTGCTTGATGCCCAGGGAGATGCGCTCGCGCTCCGGGTCGACCGACAGGATGACGGTTTCCAGCTCGTCGCCCTTCTTGAAGCGACGCACGGCTTCTTCGCCGGCTTCGTTCCAGGAGATGTCGGACAGGTGAACCAGGCCGTCGATGCCGCCGTCCAGACCAATGAAGATACCGAAATCGGTGATCGACTTGATGGTGCCGGAGATCTTGTCACCCTTGTTGAACTGACCGGAGAAGTCTTCCCACGGGTTGGTCTTGCACTGCTTGATACCCAGGGAGATACGACGACGCTCTTCGTCGATGTCCAGAACCATGACTTCCACTTCGTCGCCGACGTTGACGACTTTCGACGGGTGGATGTTCTTGTTGGTCCAGTCCATTTCGGAAACGTGTACCAGGCCTTCCACACCCTCTTCCAGCTCGGCGAAGCAGCCGTAGTCGGTGAGGTTGGTGACACGGGCAACAACGCGGGTGTTTTCCGGGTAACGAGCCTTGATGGCGACCCACGGATCTTCACCCAGCTGCTTCAGGCCCAGGGAGACGCGGTTACGCTCGCGATCGTACTTCAGAACCTTGACGTCGATCTCGTCGCCAACGTTGACGATCTCGGACGGGTGCTTGATGCGCTTCCAGGCCATGTCGGTGATGTGCAGCAGGCCATCTACGCCGCCCAAGTCAACGAACGCACCGTAGTCGGTGAGGTTCTTGACGATACCTTTGACCTGCTGACCTTCCTGCAGGGATTCCAGCAGAGCTTCGCGCTCGGCGCTGTTCTCGGCTTCCAGGACGCTGCGACGGGAAACGACAACGTTGTTGCGCTTCTGATCCAGCTTGATGACCTTGAACTCGAGCTCTTTGCCTTCCAGGTGAGTGGTATCACGCACCGGACGGACATCGACCAGGGAACCCGGCAGGAACGCACGGATACCGTTGACGTCAACGGTGAAGCCGCCTTTGACCTTGCCGTTGATAACGCCCTTGACCACTTCTTCAGCGTTGAACGCAGCTTCCAGAACCAGCCAGGATTCAGCGCGCTTGGCTTTCTCGCGGGACAGCTTGGTTTCACCGAAGCCATCTTCAACCGCGTCCAGCGCAACGTGGACTTCGTCACCGACCTTGATGGTCAGCTCGCCTTGTTCGTTGAAGAACTGGTCGAGCGGGATGACGCCCTCGGACTTCAGGCCGGCGTGAACGGTAACCCAGTCACCGTCGATGTCGACCACGATGCCGGTGATGATGGCGCCCGGCTGCATGTCGAGGGATTTCAGGCTTTCTTCAAAAAGTTCTGCAAAGCTTTCGCTCATGTTGATTCCTGTTGATCAAGGGCGGGGATTCGCCCAAACCACATTCCAGACCATGTGGGTTCGTTCATGTAAAAAGAGGCCTGCGGGACAAGGACTGGTCTCCCGCATGCCTCCTTGCGAGTCCAACGATTTAAGGCAACCGTAGACTCTTACCCGGCGAGATCGCGATCGGCGACCTCGCGCAGAATTCGTTCCAGCACCTGCTCGATGGAAAGCTCGGTGGAGTCCAGCACAATCGCGTCGACTGCCGGCTTGAGGGGAGCCACCGCGCGCTGGGTATCGCGCTCGTCGCGCGCCCGAATCTCGTCGAGAAGACTCGCGAGATTAACATCATCGCCCTTGGCCTTCAACTGCAAGTAGCGGCGACGGGCACGCTCCTCGGCGCTGGCGGTGAGGAAAATCTTCAGTGGCGCATCGGTAAACACCACCGTGCCCATGTCACGACCGTCGGCCACCAGACCAGGCATCTCCTGAAATGCGCGCTGGCGCTGTAGCAGCGCGTCACGCACGGCCGGCAACGACGCCACCATCGAAGCCCCCGCCCCCACCTGTTCATTGCGAATGGCATCGGTCACCTCCTCGCCCTCGAGGATGATGCGCTTGTCGATGAACTGAACATCCAGATGCGCCGCCAGTTGCTTGAGCGCCTCTTCGTTGGTCAGGTCGATACCGTGATTGCCGGCGGCAAAGGCCAGCAAGCGGTAGAGCGCACCGGAGTCGAGCAGATTCCAGCCCAACTGCCTGGCCAGCAGGGCGCAGAGCGTGCCCTTGCCCGACCCGCTCGGCCCGTCGACGGTGATGACCGGGGCGTTCATGCCTTGCCCTCTTCCGCCACCTGGATGCCGACTTCGGCAGCCAGCGCAAGGAAGTTGGGGAAAGACGTGGCGACGTTGGCGCAGTCGTGGATGCGAATAGGTGCGCTGGCGCGCAGCGAAGCGACGCTGAAGGACATGGCGATACGGTGGTCGCCGTGTGCCCAGACCTCACCGCCGCCCATGGCACCGCCTTCGATGACGATGCCGTCGGGCGTCGGCTCGGCCTTGACGCCCAGAGCGATCAGACCATCCGCCATGACCTGGATACGATCGGACTCCTTCACCCGCAGCTCTTCGGCACCACGCAGCACGGTGCGCCCTTCGGCACAGGCAGCAGCCACGAACAAGACCGGGAACTCGTCGATGGCCAGCGGCACCAGCTCCTCGGGAATCTCGATACCCCTGAGCTTCGCGGCCTTCACGCGAATGTCGGCCACCGGCTCGCCGCCCACTTCGCGCTGATTTTCCAGGGTCAGATCCCCCCATCAGCTTGAGGATATCGATTACGCCGGTACGGGTCGGGTTGATGCCGACATGCTCCAGCACCAGCTCGGAGCCCTCGGCAATGCTCGCCGCCACGAGGAAGAAGGCTGCCGACGAGATGTCGGCCGGCACTTCGATGCGAGTGGCGCTGAGTGCGTGGCCGGATTCGACGCTGGCGGTGCTGCCCTCGACGCTGACCGGGTAACCGAAGCCACGCAGCATGCGCTCGGTATGGTCGCGGGTCGGAGCTGGCTCGGTCACCGAAGTCTTGCCCTCGGCATAGAGACCGGCGAGCAGCAGGCAGGATTTGACCTGCGCACTGGCCATCGGCATTTCGTAAGTCATGCCGGTCAGGCGCTGACCGCCCTTGATGTTCAGCGGTGGGCGACCTTCGGGGCCGGTCTCGATCACCGCCCCCATTTCACGCAGAGGTTTGGCCACGCGATTCATCGGGCGCTTGGACAGCGAGGCATCACCGGTCAGGGTGGTATCGAACGGCTGCGCGGCAAGAAGCCCGGACAGCAGGCGCATCGAGGTACCGGAGTTGCCCATGTACAACGGGCCAGCCGGCGCTTTCAGGCCATTGAGGCCAACGCCATGGATGGTGACACGACCGTGATGCGGCCCTTCGATCACCACGCCCATGTCACGGAACGCCTGCAGGGTAGCCAGGGCATCTTCACCCTCGAGGAAACCCTCGACTTCGGTGGTGCCTTCAGCCAGTGAACCCAGCATGATCGAGCGGTGCGAAATGGATTTGTCACCAGGTACGCGGATACGTCCGGACAGGCTGCTACCAGGTTTTGCCAGGAAAATCAGATCGGTCGAGTGCATAGCGTCCACATAGGCCCTGCGGGCCAGAATTTTGCTGAAATGTTCGCGGGCAACGCGGGCGCGGGTGAAGACGCCCAGCAGTTGATGCCCATCCCCGGCGTCGACCGCGTCGCGCAAAGCGTCGAGGTCGTCGCGAAATACGTCCAGTGTACGCAGCACGGCCTCGCGATTGGCGAGGAAGATATCGTGCCACATCACCGGATCACTGCCGGCGATCCGCGTGAAATCACGGAAACCGCCAGCGGCATAGCGGAAAATCTCCAGGTTCTCGCTGCGCTTGGCCAGCGAATCGACCAGGGTGAAGGCCAGCAGATGCGGGAGATGACTGGTGGCCGCGAGCACCTGATCATGATGCTCCACCTCCATGACCTCGACATCTGCGCCCAACTCCCGCCACAAGCCCTCGACAAGCGCCAGGGCAGCATCATCGCTGTACTCGCAAGGCGTGAGAATGACCTTGTGGCGACGGAACAGCTCGGCGTTCGCAGCCTCCACCCCGCTCTGCTCGGAGCCGGCAATGGGATGCCCCGGCACCAGGCGCACGGCCTTGCCGGAGAAGGCCTGGCGCGCAGCGCGCAGCACATTGCCCTTGGCACTGCCCACATCGGTCAGCACGGCACCCCCAGATCCAACCCGGCCAGCTCGGCCAGCACCTTTTCCATCGCCAGGATAGGCACCGCCAGCTGGATCACGTCAGCCCCCTGACAGGCGGCGGCCAGGTCTGTCTCGCAGCGGTCGACGACACCCAGCTGCACCGCCATACGACGCGACTCGGCATCCAGATCGACACCGACGATCTCGCGGCACAGGCCGCGCTCGCGCAGCCCCTTGGCGAACGAGCCGCCGATCAACCCCAGACCGACCACCACCAGGCGGCCGATCCTGGAGGCCTTCGATTGCAACGCCGTGACACTCACGCCGACAACACCTTGGCCAGCGCCTCGAGGAACCGTGCATTCTCCTGCGGCAAGCCAATGGACACCCGCAGGAAATGGGGCATGCGGTAGCCGGCCATCGGCCGTACGATCACGCCTTCACGCAGCAGCGCCTGGTTGATCGCAGCGGTGTCACGCCCGAAATCGACGGCGATGAAATTACCCCTGGAGGGAATCCAGCTCAGCCCCAGCTCGCGCAGGCCTTCCTGCAGCTGCTGCATGCCGGCGTCGTTGAGGCGACGCCCTTCGGCCAGGTAGTCGGTGTCCGCCAGCGCCGCACAGGCTGCCGCCAGAGCAAGACTGTTGACGTTGAAGGGCTGCCGCACGCGATTGAGCACATCGGCGATGGCCGGAGCGCTGATGGCATAACCCACGCGCAGAGAGGCCAGGCCGTAAGCCTTGGAGAAAGTGCGCGAGACCAGCAGATTGGGATAGCGCGCCAGATAGCCCAGACCGTCCGGCAGCTCATCGCCTTCGGCGTATTCGATATAGGCCTCGTCCAGCACGACCAGCACCGTCTCCGGCACCCGGGCCAGGAAAGTCTCCAGCGCCTCGGGGCCGAACCAGGTTCCGGTCGGGTTGTTGGGGTTGGCGATGAACACCACGCGGGTCTTGTCATCGATGGCCGCCAGCATGGCCTCGAGGTCGTGACCGTAGTCCCTGGCCGGTACGATCTTGCCCTGCGCGCCGACCGCCTGAGTCGCAATGGGGTAGACAGCGAAGGCGTAATCGCTGAATACCGCATTGAGCCCTGGCGCCAGGTAGGCACGCGCGACCAGCTCGAGGATATCGTTGGAACCATTGCCCAACGTCACCTGCGCAGCCTGTACGCCATAGCGCTCGGCCAACGCCGCCTTGAGAGTGAAGCCATTGCCGTCGGGGTAACGGGTCAGCTCGTCCAGCTCGGCACGGATTGCAGCCAGTACCCTGGCGCTGGGGCCGAGCGGATTCTCGTTACTGGCCAGTTTGACGATGCCGGCGGGGTCGAGGCCCAGCTCACGGGCCAGCTCATCGACGGGCTTGCCCGGCACATAAGGGGACAGCTTTTGCACGCCTGGCTGGGCCAGGGCTAGGAAATCGCAACTCATGAACGGAAGCTCTTCTCTGACGCAATGCGGTTGACGAATGCAGCGGCGGCCGCCGGCATGACCGGCGCCACTCTACAGGGCATGGTGGCTCCGGAGGTAGCCATGAATCTGCTGCACGACCTCCTCGACCGAGCAGTTGCTGGTGTCGAAGCGCAACTCGGCAGCCTGCGGCGCCTCGAACGGCGAATCGATACCGGTGAAGTTCCTGATCAGGCCCGCGCGCGCACGGCGGTACAGCCCCTTGGGGTCGCGACCCTCGCAGATTGCCAGAGGGGTATCGACGAATACCTCGATGAATCGGCCCGGCAGCAACTGGCGCACGACATCGCGATCAGCCCGAAACGGCGAAATGAACGCAGCCAGCACGATCAGCCCGGCGTCGACCATCAATGCCGCGACCTCGCCCACGCGACGAATGTTTTCCTGTCGATCCTGCTCGGAAAAACCGAGGTCACGGTTGAGCCCCGTACGCAGGTGATCACCATCGAGCAGGTAGGTATGTCGCCCCGCCGCATGCAGGCTTCGCTCCAGCGCCTCGGCGAGGGTCGACTTTCCCGCACCACTGAGGCCGGTGAACCAGATGACGCAAGGCTCCTGTCGCTTGATCGAGGATCGCTGAACGCGATCGACGCGACCGCGCCCAGTCGCCAGCTGCCGATCAGGCTCCACTCAAAGTACCGCCTTCGGATAGGAACCCAGCACCTTCAGCGCGACGGCCTCCTGAGCAAGCTTCTCCAGCACGTCCTTGATCAGCGGGTCGCGATGGTGACCGACGAAATCGATGAAGAAGACATACGTCCACTTGCCGCTGCGTGACGGACGCGTCTCGATACGAGTCAGGTCGATGCCGTTGTTGTGGAATGGCACCAGCAACTCGTGCAGCGCGCCCGGCTTGTTGCGCATGGAGACGATGATCGAGGTCTTGTCGTCGCCGGTCGGCGGCACTTCCTGGCTACCGATGATGAGGAAACGCGTGGAGTTGTCCGGGCGATCCTCGATCTTCTCGGCCAGTTTGGTCAGACCATAGAGATTGGCCGCCATGTCGCCGGCAATCGCCGCACTGTTCCACTCGCTCTTGACCCGCTTGGCCGCATCGGCGTTGCTCGACACCGCCACACGCTCGACGTTCGGGTAGTGCGCATCCAGCCACTTGCGGCATTGCGCCAGGGACTGGGCGTGCGAATAGATACGCGTGATCTTGTCGGTCTGGGTGGTGTCCCCCACCAGCAGATGATGGTGGATGCGCAGTTCGACTTCACCGCAAATCACCATGTCGTGTTCGAGGAAGCTGTCGAGCGTGTGATTGATGGCGCCCTCGGTGGAGTTCTCCACCGGCACCACGCCGAAGTTCACTGCACCGGCAGCCACTTCGCGAAACACCTCGTCGATGGCAGCCATCGGCACGCTGATCACCGCATGACCGAAATGCTTCATCGCCGCCGCCTGGCTGAAGGTGCCTTCAGGGCCGAGGTAGGCGACTTTCAGCGGGTTCTCCAGGGCCAGGCAGGAGGACATGATCTCGCGGAACAGCCGCGCCATTTCCTCGTTGCCCAGCGGCCCCTGGTTGCGCTCCATGACGCGCTTGAGCACCTGAGCCTCGCGCTCGGGGCGGTAGAAGACCGGTGACTCGCCCTCTTTGAGCTCCTTCATCTTCACCCGCGCCACTTCCTCGGCACAGCGCGCACGGTCGCTGATCAGTTCGAGGATGCGCTCGTCGAGGTTGTCGATACGCACCCGCAGCGCTTGCAGCTCCTGATCCGACATATCAGCCATGCTCCTTCTCGAACTCGGCCATGTAGGCCACCAGCGCCTCGACCGCATCCAGGCCGACAGCGTTGTAGATGGAGGCACGCATGCCGCCCACCGAGCGGTGGCCCTTGAGGTTGAGCAGGCCACGCTCATCGGCGCCAGCCAGGAAAGCCTTGTCCAGCTTCTCGTCGGCCAGGCGGAACGGCACGTTCATCCAGGAGCGCACGTTATGGGCAATGGGGTTGCTGTAGAAGTCGCTGTCGTCGATGGCCTTGTACAGCAGATCCTTCTTGGCGCGATTGACGCGCTCCATGGCCTCGACGCCGCCCTGCTCCTTCAGCCACTGGAACACCAGGCCGGAGAGGTACCAGGAATATGTCGCCGGCGTGTTGTACATGGAACCGTTGTCGGCCGAAACCTTGTAGTCGAGCATGGTCGGGCAGCTGGAACGTGCACGACCGAGCAGGTCTTCACGCACGATCACCACCACCAGGCCACTCGGGCCGATGTTCTTCTGCGCGCCGGCGTAGATCAGGCCGAACTGCGAGACATCGAGGGGACGGGAAAGAATGTCCGAGGACATGTCCACGACCAGCGGGGTATCACCGAGCTGCGGCACCCAGTCGAACTGCAAGCCACCGATGGTTTCGTTGCTGCAGTAGTGCACGTAGGCGGCGTTCGGTGACAGTTGCCAGTCGTTCTGCCCGGGAATGGCGAAGTAGTCATGCGTCTTGGCGCTGGCCGCGACGTTGATGGCGCCGTAGCGACGCGCTTCTTCGATGGCCTTCTTCGACCAGATGCCGGTTTCGACGTAGTCGGCCACGCCATCTTCCGGCAACAGGTTCAGCGGAATCTCGGCGAACTGCTGGCTGGCACCGCCTTGCAGGAACAGCACCTTGTAGTCGTTCGGCACAGCGAGCAGATCGCGCAGATCCTGCTCGGCCTGGCTGGCGATGGCCACGTATTCGTCGCTGCGATGGCTCATCTCCATCACCGACAGACCACGACCTTGCCAGTCGAGCATCTCGGCCTGGGCACGTTCCAGTACAGCAGTCGGCAGGGCGGCAGGGCCGGCGCAGAAGTTAAAAGCTCGCTTGCTCACGTCTGTCTCTCTCAGATTCACGGAACGCCACCACCAGACGATGGCATCTCCACACGGTCATCCGCGCTTGTGGAAGGCGCCTCGGCCTGCGACCGAAGCCCTCCCACAGCCTTCGGCCTTACTCTTCGCGGCCTTCCTCGATGTCGGCAGCCGGCGCCTCGGCGTTTTCGGCGCTCTCTGCGCCCTCCTCGCCTTCGACCAGCTCGTCTTCCTCTACCGGTGTCGGCTCCTGAACACGCTCCAGACCGACCAGGATCTCGTCCTTGGCCAGCTTGATCAGGGTCACGCCCTGGGTATTGCGACCGGAGCTGGAGACTTCGTCGACGCGGGTTCGCACCAGGGTGCCCTGATCGGAAATCAGCATGATTTCCTCACCGTCCTGCACCTGGATGGCACCGACCAGCTTGCCGTTGCGCTCGCTGGTGACCATGGCGATCACGCCCTGGCCGCCACGACCGCGGCGCGGGAACTTGCCCAGGCCGGTACGCTTGCCGAAACCACGCTCGGAGGCCGTCAGAATCTGCGCGCCGGACTCTGGAATCAGCATGGAGATCAGACGCTGCTCCTTGCCCAGGCGCATGCCGCGCACGCCACGAGCGGTACGCCCCATGGTGCGCACCTTGCTCTCGGCGAAACGCAGCACCTTGCCGGCGTCGGAGAACAGCATGACTTCCTTGGCGCCATCGGTGATGGCGGCCGCGATCAGGGTGTCGCCCTCCTCCAGCTTCAGCGCGATCAGACCGGCGCTGCGCGGACGGCTGAACTGAACCAGCGGAGTCTTCTTCACGGTACCGAAGGCGGTGGCCATGAAGATGAAGGCACCCGTCGGCTCGGCGACCAGCTCGGGCGTCTCACCTTCGACCTCTTCGACTTCCTCGGCCTCGACGACTTCCACGGCCTCGCCTTCGATCACCACGCCTTCGCTCTCGTCGAGATCGTCTTCATCGCCGGCACCCTGTTGCAGAGCCTCCAGATCGATCTGCAGCATTGCGGTGATGCGCTCGCCCTCGTCCAGCGGCAGCAGGTTGACCAGCGGACGGCCGCGAGCGGTACGCGAAGCCTCCGGAATCTCGAAGGTACGCAGCCAGTACACCTTGCCCTTGCTGGAGAACAGCAGCAGGGTCGCATGGCTGTTGGCGACCAGCAGGTGCTCGACGTAGTCCTCGTCCTTCACGCCCGTGGCGGATTTACCCTTGCCGCCGCGACGCTGCGCCTCGTAGGCGGCCAGCGGCTGGCTCTTGGCATAGCCACCGTGGGAGATGGTGACGACACGCTCCTCTTCGGTGATCAGATCGGCGATGGTCAGGTGGCCCTGACGCGAAGCGATGATCTCGGTGCGACGGACGTCGCCGAACTCGGCCTTGACCTTCTCCAGCTCCTCGCGGATGACTTCCATCAGGCGCTCGGGGCTGGTCAGGATGCGAATCAGCTCGCCGATCAGGCCGAGGATTTCCTGGTACTCGGCCAGCAGTTTCTCGTGCTCCAGGCCGGTCAGGCGGTGCAGGCGCAGCTCGAGGATGGCCTGGGCCTGCTCCGGCGACAGGTAGTACTTGCCGTCACGCAGACCGTATTGCGGATCCAGCCCTTCCGGGCGGCAGGAATCGGCACCGGCGCGTTCGACCATCGCCTCGACAGCGCTGGACTCCCATGCGGCGGCGAGCAGACGCTCCTTGGCCTCGGCCGGCGTCGGCGAGCTCTTGATCAGCTCGATCACCGGATCGATGTTCGACAGCGCCACGGCCTGGCCTTCGAGAATATGGCCGCGCTCGCGCGCCTTGCGCAGTTCGTAGACGGTGCGACGGGTCACCACTTCGCGGCGGTGACGGACGAATACCTCGAGCATGTCCTTGAGGTTCATGATCTTCGGCTGACCGTCGACCAGCGCCACCACGTTGATGCCGAACACGCTCTGCATCTGGGTCTGGGCATAGAGATTGTTCAGCACCACGTCCGGCACTTCGCCACGACGCAGCTCGATCACCACGCGCATGCCGTCCTTGTCGGACTCGTCACGCAGCTCGGTGATGCCTTCGATCTTCTTCTCTTTGACCAGCTCGGCGATCTTCTCGATCAGACGCGCCTTGTTAAGCTGATACGGCAGTTCGGTGACCACCAGTTGCTGGCGGTTGCCCGACTTGTCGATATCCTCGACCTCGACGCGGGCACGCACGTAAATGCGGCCACGTCCGGTGCGATACGCCTCGATGATGCCGGCACGGCCATTGATGATGCCCGCAGTCGGGAAATCGGGGCCGGGGATGTACTGCATCAGGTCATCGACAGTCAGTTCGGCGTTGTCGATCAGCGCCAGGCAACCATCGATCACCTCGGAGAGGTTGTGTGGCGGGATGTTGGTGGCCATGCCCACGGCGATACCGCTGGAACCATTGACCAGCAGGTTCGGCACCTTGGTCGGCATGACGGCCGGAATCTGCTCGGTGCCATCGTAGTTCGGCACCCAGTCGACGGTTTCCTTGTCCAGATCGGCCAGCAGCTCATGAGCCAGCTTGGTCATGCGCACTTCGGTGTAGCGCATGGCCGCGGCGTTGTCGCCGTCCACCGAACCGAAGTTGCCCTGGCCATCTACCAGCAGGTAACGCAGGGAGAAGTCCTGCGCCATGCGCACGATGGTGTCGTACACCGCGATGTCACCGTGCGGGTGGTATTTACCGATCACGTCACCGACCACACGGGCGGATTTCTTGTACGGCTTGTTCCAGTCGTTGCCCAGTTCGCTCATTGCGTAAAGAACACGACGGTGTACAGGCTTCAAGCCATCACGCGCATCCGGCAGCGCACGCCCGACGATCACGCTCATCGCGTAGTCGAGGTAGGACTGTTTCAGCTCGTCTTCGATATTGACCGGGAGAATTTCTTTGGCCAGTTCGCCCATGAGAAGCCTGGTTCCTTTTTCTGGTGAAACTCCGCGCCATTCTTCCTGAACGCTACGGAGCTCGTCGCCATGGCCTCAGGCCACTAGCGACTCACGACAAATCAACGAGTTATGCCACGATTCGATGCATTGAAGGTGGCTGCAAACAGCCCCCCTGGAAACTGGCGGAGATTACCACAAAGCGTGCCGCACACCTACCCCGCAGCCAGCCCGACCTCGGGTGGTCAATGCAGGCGCTTGCGACACATCAGCTGTGCCAGCTTGGCGGCATCGGGGCGCTCGACCACCCCCTTCTCGGTCACGATGTAATCGACCAGATCAGCAGGAGTCACATCGAATACCGGATTGACCGCCGGCACATCGGCAGCCAACCGCTGCCCGGCGACTTCCAGCAGCTCACTGCCACTGCCCTCCTCGAGGAGGATGTCCTCGCCACTTTCCAGATTCATGTCGATGGTCGAACTGGACGCCACCACCATGAAGCGCACGCCATGGTGCATGGCATTGACCGCCAACTGGTAGGTGCCGATCGTGTTGGCCACGTCACCATTGGCAGCGATGCGGTCAGCCCCGACGACCACCCAGGTGATGCCCTTGGTCTTCATCAGGTGAGCCGCGGCCGCATCGGCATTGAGACTCGCCGGCACGCCGTCACCCGCCAGCTCCCAGGCCGTCAGGCGCGCACCCTGCAGCCAGGGACGCGTCTCGTCGGCGTAGACATGCTCGATCAGGCCTTCCAGATGCGCCGCACGGATCACCCCGAGCGCGGTGCCAAAGCCACCGGTCGCCAACGCACCGGCATTGCAATGCGTCAGCACCACCTGCGGATTGCCCTGGTGCTTGCGAATCAGCTCCATGCCCAGTTGCGCCATGGTCAGGTTGGCCTCGCGATCACTGACATGAATCCCGACCGCTTCGGCCTCCAGCAGCGCAAGGACGTCATCCCCCTCCCTGAGTCGCACCAAACGTTCGCGCATGCGCTGCAAGGCCCAGAACAGATTCACGGCGGCAGGGCGCGACTGCTCCAGGCGGACGAAATCGGCCTCCAGCGCCTCGCGCCAGCTACCGCCCCCCTGCAACCTGGCACGCGCGCCCAGTACCAGACCGTAGGCAGCGGCAATACCGATGGCAGGCGCACCACGCACCACCCTGTCACGAATCGCATCGGCCACCGCAGCAGCCGAGTCGAGGCGCAACCAGACCTGCCGGTGCGGCAACAGGCGCTGATCGAGCAGATAAAGGGCGCCATCACGCCAGTCGATCGCCTGAACCTTCTCCACCGCCAGCAATTGCTCGCGCATTGCGCACTCCACCTTCACAGCCAAAAAATCGCGGATTATACGCAGAGAAGCAGGCGCACACCGAAGAATCCAGCCGAGCCTGCGACTTCTAGCCAGGGACGTTCATCTATACACTGGCGGACTTCACATGCAGCCTTCACGCCATACGGACACCGATCATGCCCGAAGCTCCTCTCGACCTGTTGCTCCTGCCCACCTGGCTGGTGCCCGTGGAGCCGGCAGGCGTGGTGCTGCGCGAGCATGGGCTGGGCATCCGTGACGGCCGGATCGCCCTGATCGCACCACGTACCGAGGCCTTGCGCCACAGCGCACGCGAAGTCCGCGAACTGCCCGACTGCCTGCTCGCCCCCGGCCTGATCAACGCCCACGGCCATGCGGCCATGAGCCTGTTGCGCGGCATCGCCGACGACCTGCCCCTGATGACCTGGCTGCACGAACATATCTGGCCGGCCGAGGGCAAATGGGTCGACGAGGATTTCGTCCGTGACGGCACGGAGCTGGCCATCGCCGAGCAGATCAAGGGCGGTATCAGTTGCTTCTCCGACATGTACTTCTACCCACAGACAGCTGCCGAATGCGTGCACAACGCCGGCGTTCGGGCGCAGATCACCGTGCCCGTGCTGGACTTTCCGGTGCCGGGCGCCCTCAATGCCGCCGAGGCGCTGCGCAAGGGGCTGCAACTGTTCGACGACCTCAAGCAGCACCCGCGCATTCGCATCGCCTTCGGCCCGCATGCGCCCTACACGGTGAGCGACGACAAGCTCGAACAGATTCGCATCCTGGCAGACGAACTGGACGCCGGCATCCACATGCATGTCCATGAAACCGCACAGGAGGTGGTCGAAGCCGTTTCCAGGCACGGCGAACGCCCGCTGGCCCGCCTCGCCCGCCTCGGCCTGCTCGGCCCACGCTTCCAGGCGGTGCACATGACCCAGATCGACGAGCAGGATCTCGCCCTGCTGGTGGAACACAACTGCAGCGTCGTCCACTGCCCCGAGTCCAACCTCAAGCTGGCCAGCGGTTTCTGTCCGGTCGAGCGCCTGCGGCAGGCCGGGGTCAACGTGGCCATCGGCACCGACGGTGCGGCGAGCAACAATGATCTCGATCTGCTCGGCGAAACCCGCACCGCCGCGCTGCTGGCCAAGGCTGTCGCCGGTTCCGCCACGGCCCTGGATGCCCATGCCGCCCTGCGCATGGCCACCCTCAATGGCGCCCGCGCCTTGGGACTGGAAAGCCAGACCGGCTCGCTGGAGACGGGCAAGCTGGCCGACATGGTGGCCTTCGACCTGTCAGGCCTGGCCCAGCAACCGATCTACGACCCGGTCTCGCAACTGATCTACGCCAGCGGCCGCGATTGCGTGAAACACCTGTGGGTCGGTGGCAAGCAGTTGCTGGACGACAGGCGCCTGACGCGCATGGACGAGAGCGAACTGATCGCCAGAGCCAGGGCCTGGGGGGCGAAGATTGCCAAGGGGTGACCCACTCGCCTGGCGGACGACTGCGACAAACTGACATACATTGAACGAATCCGCGCCGCCCCACGCCACGTCTTAAACTGGCAACATGGCGGCGATATGCTTTCCCTGCTTTGAAAGAGATGCTTATGAGCAACGTCGACCGCGCCGAAATCGCCAAATTCGAGGCACTGGCACACCGCTGGTGGGATCTCCAGAGCGAGTTCAAACCTCTGCACGACATCAATCCGCTGCGCGTGAACTGGATCGACGAACGCGTCGCTCTGGCCGGCAAGCGCGTACTCGACGTCGGCTGTGGCGGCGGCATTCTCAGCGAAGCCATGGCCCAGCGTGGCGCCACCGTCACCGGCATCGACATGGGCGAAGCGCCGCTTTCCGTGGCCCGGCTGCACCAGCTGGAGTCTGGCGTCGAAGTCGAATACCGGCAGATCACCGCCGAAGCGCTGGCCGAAGAGCTGCCGGGCCAGTTCGACGTGGTCACCTGTCTGGAGATGCTCGAGCACGTGCCCGATCCGTCCTCGGTGATCCGCGCCTGCCACAAGCTGGTCAAGCCCGGTGGTCAGGTGTTCTTCTCCACCATCAACCGCAACCCCAAGGCCTACCTGTTCGCGGTGATCGGCGCCGAGTACATCCTGCGCCTGCTGCCACGCGGCACCCATGACTTCAGGAAATTCATCCGCCCCTCCGAACTGGGCGCCTGGAGCCGTGCCGCCGGACTGGAGGTCAAGGACATCATCGGCCTGACCTACAACCCGCTGACCAGGCACTACAAACTGGAAGCCGACGTCGACGTCAACTACATGATCCAGACGCTGCGCAAGGAGTGAAACGCATGCGTTTGAAAGCAGTTCTTTTCGACATGGACGGCACCCTGCTCGACTCGGCTCCGGACTTCATCGCCATCACCCAGGCCATGCGCGCCGCGCGCGGCCTGCCCCCTGGCCGACAAGGTCATTCGTGACCAGGTATCCGGCGGCGCCCGCGCCATGGTCGCCTGCGCCTTCGATGAAGCACCGGACTCGGCCGCCTTCGAGGCGCTGCGCCAAGAGTTCCTGGAACGCTATCAGGAGCACTGCGCAGTGTTCACCCGCCCGTTCGAGGGCATCGAAGCACTGCTCGGCGACATCGAACAGGCCCGCCTGCTGTGGGGCGTATTACCAACAAGCCACTGCGTTACGCAGAGCCGATCATGCAGCGCCTGAACCTGGCCGAACGCTCCGCGGTGCTGGTCTGCCCGGATCACGTGCAACTGAGCAAGCCCGCTCCGGACATGCTGCTGCTCGCCTGCCGGCAGATGAGCGTCAAGCCGGAGCAAGTGCTGTTCATCGGCGACGACGCCCGCGACATCGAATCCGGTCGTGCCGCCGGTTGCCGAACCGCAGCGGTCACCTACGGCTACATCCACCCCGAGGACAACCCGCGCAACTGGGGGGCAGACGTGGTCGTCGATCACCCTCAGGCGCTGCGCGCCGTCCTCGATAGCGCCCTGTGCGGCTGCTGATTCGCGGAGCCTGACGCGAGCGTTTCCGACCGACAACGCCAGGCTCCACGGCCATTTTCGCTTTTTCTCGACGCTCGCAGCCTGAGGCTCGCAGCACTCCGAAGGAGATTGTTCATGTTCGACTACACCGCCCGCCCCGAGCTGCTCAAGGATCGGGTCATCCTGATCACCGGCGCCGGCCGGGGCATCGGCGCCGCTGCCGCCAGGTGCTTCGCCGCGCACGGCGCCACCGTGCTGCTGCTGGGCAAGACCGAAGCCAACCTGAGCCAGGTCTACGACGACATCGAAGCCGCCGGACACCCGCAACCGGTGGTGATCCCCTTCAATCTGGAAACCGCCCTGCCACATCAGTACGACGAACTCTCGGTGATGATCGAGAACGAATTCGGTCGCCTCGACGGTCTGCTGCACAACGCCTCGATCCTCGGCCCGCGCACGCCGCTGGAGCAACTGTCCGGCGATAACTTCATGCGCGTGATGCACGTCAACGTCAATGCCATGTTCATGCTCAGCAGCACCCTGTTGCCGCTGCTCAAGCTGTCGCAGGACGCCTCGGTGGTCTTCACCTCCAGCAGCGTGGGTCGCAAGGGCCGTGCCTACTGGGGCGCCTATGCCGTCTCCAAGTTCGCGACCGAGGGTCTGATGCAGGTCATGGCCGACGAACTCGACGGTGTCAGCAGCGTGCGCGCCAACAGCATCAACCCCGGCGCCACCCGTACCGACATGCGCGCCCAGGCCTACCCCGGCGAAAATCCGGCGACCCGCCCGCTGCCGCAGGACATCATGCCGCTCTACCTCTACCTGATGGGGCCGGACAGCGCTGGCGTCAACGGTCAGGCTTTCGACGCACAGTGAGCCACCACACCCGGCGCCTGGCGCCGGGGCATGCCGCGACAGAAATCCGCCACAGGCGAAGCGAAGCGGCAGCACATTGCCAGCATCAGCGCCAGACAACCGGCAAAAGCTTGCCGGAAACGCCCCCAAAGCAATAAGCAAGCAATTGAATTAAAAGGATTTTTATTAAAAACGAACCAGCTGGCATGAAATTCGCTCTAACCCTCTCGTCGCACCGTCGCGCCAGAGGTTCAGCTCCATGGTTCCCCCCAGCCGCTCCAACACCATCGATTTCGACGCCGCCAAGCTGCAGCGCCTTGGCTTCACCGGTAGTCGCAGTCTGCCGCTCAAGCCAGCCAGCCTGGTGGAGCTGCGTCACCAGCTGAGCCTGCAATTACAGACCAGCCTGGATGTCGAACGCATTCTCGCCCTGTTCTTCCGCGAGGTGCAGCGCCTGGTGCCTCTCGACGCCCTGGCCTTTCAACACCCGTCTCATGACCTGCGCCTGGAACTGGGCGAGCGGGCACCGCATTCGGCAGGCTATCGCCTGAGTCATGAAGGGGAGTACCTGGGCGAACTGATCTTCCGACGCAAGCAGCGCTTCGCCGAGGCTGAACTCATGCAGCTGGAGTCGCTGCTGGCCAGCCTGCTGTTCCCGCTGCGCAACGCACTGCTCTATCGCACCGCTCTGCAAAGTGCGTTGCGCGACCCACTGACCGACACCGGCAACCGCATCGCCATGGATCAGGTACTCCAGCGTGAGGTCGATCTGGCTCGCCGCAACCTGCAACCACTGTCCCTGCTGATGCTGGACATCGATCATTTCAAGGCGATCAACGACAACCACGGCCACACGCTGGGCGACGAGGTACTAAAAGCCGTAGCCCAGACGCTCAAGAGCCAGTTGCGCAACATCGACATGGTGTTCCGTTATGGCGGCGAGGAGTTCCTGGTGGTTCTCTCCGGGACCAACCGCGAAGGCGCAGCCCTGGTGGGCGAACGCCTGCGCTTTGCCGTCATGGAGCTGCAATGCCTGGATGCCGGACGCCCGATCGGCGTATCGATCAGCCTCGGCTGTTCGAGCCTGTTGCCCGGCGAGTCGGCCGAGAGCCTGCTGCGCCGCGCCGACAACGCGCTTTACGTGGCCAAGCGCGAAGGACGCAATCGTCTGTCCATGGCCGGCTGACGCCTGCCTCGCCATGGCCCGGATGGTTCGGGACAGCCACAGAAAAAGGGACTCCGAGGAGTCCCTTTCTTACATCAACGCTTGCGACCGAAGCCTGGACGCTGACCGTCCCCGGCCGGTGGACGCTTGCCAGGTGATTCCGGGCGCGGTTTGCGCGCCGGACGATCGGCCAGTTCGACCGCCGGGCGCGGCTGACGCTTCTTCACATCGCTCGGACGCTCGGCAACCGGCGTACCCCGTCCACCGTCACGACGCTCGGTACCGTCCTTGCGCGGAGCACGCGGCGCGCGCTGCTCGTCCTTCGCCGGGCGCGGCGCGCGACTCGGGCGGGCGTTATCTTCAACCACTTCGTCCCTGGCCGGGCGCAGCACGCGCTTGCCGCGCGGCTCCACCGGCTTGGCAGACTTGCGCTGCAAGCGGTCGAGCTTGTCGCGCGTCTTTTCCTTCATCGCGGGCAACGCCTGGGGGTCAGCCCGACTTCGGCACTGAGGATATCCACCTCGCGCTGATCCATTTCGCGCCAACGCCCCATGGTCAGGTTGGAGGTCAGGAATACCGGACCGAAGCGAACGCGCTTGAGGCGACTCACCACCAGCCCCTGGGACTCCCACAGACGGCGCACTTCACGGTTGCGGCCTTCCATCACCACGCAGTGATACCAGTGGTTGAAGCCTTCACCACCCGGTGCTTGCTTGATATCGGTGAACTTGGCCGGACCGTCTTCGAGCATCACCCCTTTCTTGAGGTTTTCCAGCATTTCCTCGGTGACTTCACCGCGCACGCGCACGGCGTATTCACGATCCATCTGGTAGGAAGGGTGCATCAGCCGGTTGGCCAGCTCACCGTCGGTGGTGAACAGCAGCAGACCGGTGGTATTGATGTCGAGGCGACCGATGTTGATCCAGCGGCCCTCTTTCGGGCGCGGCAGGCGGTCGAACACGGTGGGACGGCCTTCCGGGTCATCACGCGTGCAGATTTCGCCATCGGGCTTGTTGTAGATCAGCACACGGCGTACCGAGCCGGTGATTTCTTCACGCTTGAGCAGGCGACCATCAAGAGCGATGGCATCGTGGCTGTCGACGCGCTGCCCCAGGGTCGCTGCCACGCCGTTGACCTTGACGCGGCCTTCGCCGATCCAGGTTTCGATCTCGCGGCGCGAGGCGAGACCCATGCGGGCCAGGACTTTCTGCAGTTTCTCGCCTGCAGGACGCGGTTGTTCGTGCTCAGTCATCAGAGGCACCTCCCGGTGTAATGAGGATGATCGAAGGGCGCGCATCATACGCGCTGCAAAGCCCATAGGGTAGACGAGCGCACCGAATCCACCACCGGCAGCGTCAAATTTCGCTGAGACTCGCTACCACTTGCGGCGCCCGGTTGCCTCCAGCGCCAGCAGACGCATGTCGGCTTCGGCCAGCAAGGCCAGGCGCTCGCCCTTGTCCAGGCGCTTCCAGTCTTTGATTTCCTGGCGACTGCGACCGCAACCCAGGCAGATGCCTTGTTCGAACTCGCAGACCTTGATGCAGGGATTCTTGCTCACACGGCCTCCTCGGGCAGGAAGTGTCGGATGGGCGCAAGAATAGAGACTCGATGAGCGGCAGAGGGATTGGAATATTCGATGGGCGGCTTGAACCGTCTCAATGCAACGGCTCGTCGTCGTCCGCATCGGCCGTGTCGGCAACCGCCTCGTCCTCGCTGTCGGGCAGACGCAGGTCGTCGAAGTCGGTCTTCAGGCCCTGCTCCATGTTGTCCAGCTCGGCCAGCAGGCTGCGGAAGCTGGTCTCCTCGCGCGGCTCGGCAGGCTCGCCCTCTTCCTGCAACGCCAGGTCGGCCCGTGCCTGCAAGCCGGCCGGCACCTCGGCCTCGTCATCCAGCGCCAGTCCAGGCTCCGGTTCCAGCTCGCGCAGAGCAGCCAGTGGCGGCAACTCGTCGAGGCTCCTGAGGTTGAAGTGATCGAGGAAACCCTTGGTGGTGGCGAACATCGCCGGACGGCCGGGCACGT
Organism: Ectopseudomonas oleovorans; assembly: GCA_045291465.1. Taxonomy (GTDB): domain Bacteria; phylum Pseudomonadota; class Gammaproteobacteria; order Pseudomonadales; family Pseudomonadaceae; genus Aquipseudomonas; species Aquipseudomonas oleovorans_B. Next base: position 3,740,431 of record CP152345.1, read on the forward strand.
CACGGTAGCCCACCACGCGAATCCACTCGCGTTCGAGCAGGGTCTTGGTGATGTTGCTGTTGACCGCCACGCCGCGTACATCCTCGATCTCGCCCCGGGTGATGGGCTGGCGATAGGCGATCAGGGCCAGCGTTTCCAGCAGTGCACGCGAATAGCGTTGCGGACGCTCTTCCCAGAGCCGACCGACCCAGGGGGCGAAACGCTCACGCACCTGCAGGCGATAGCCGGAGGCGACCTCCTTGAGCTCGAAGGCTCGCCCCTCGCAGGATTGGCGCAGAATTTCCAGGGCTTCCCTGAACTGCTCGGGCTCCGGCCGCTCGCCTTCCTCGAACAGTTCGAAGAGGCGCTCCAGAGACTGAGGCCTGCCGGATGCCAGAAGGAAGGCTTCGAGCAGTTGGGCCAGTTCACAGGGGTCGGTCAGGTTCATTCAGCGCGGGCTCGGACGTGGATGGCGGCGAAGGGCTCATTCTGCACCAGCTCGACCAGAGATTCCTTGATCAATTCGAGCACGGCCATGAAGGTCACCACCACGCCCAGGCGCCCCTCGTCGACACTGAAGAGTTCGACGAAGGGCACGAAGCCGCCGCCCTTGAGACGCTCCAGCACTTCGCTCATGCGCTCGCGGGTCGACAGCGCCTCGCGGGTGACCTGATGGCTTTCGAACATGTCGGCACGACGCAGCACCTCGGCCATCGACAGCAGCAACTCTTCCAGGCTGACGTCCGGCAGCAACTTGCGCGCACGCGCCTCAGGCGCGTCGAGACGCGGCACCGTGACATCCCGCCCGACCCGTGGCAATTCGTCGAGGTCTTCGGCGGCCGACTTGAAGCGCTCGTACTCCTGCAGGCGGCGAATCAGCTCGGCGCGCGGATCGTCCTCTTCCTCCTCGGCTTCGGTCGAACGCGGCAACAGCATCCGCGACTTGATCTCGGCGAGCATGGCCGCCATCACCAGGTATTCGGCGGCCAGCTCCAGGCGCACCGAATGCATCAGTTCGACATAGCCCATGTACTGACGGGTGATCTCCGCCACGGGGATGTCGAGAATGTCGATGTTCTGCTTGCGAATCAGATAGAGCAGCAGATCGAGCGGCCCTTCGAACGCCTCGAGGAACACCTCCAGCGCATCCGGCGGGATATACAGATCCAGCGGCAGCTCGGTGACCGCCTCGCCATAGACCAGGGCGAACGGCAGTTCCTGCTGCGCACCAGCCTGGCTGTCTGCGACCTTCTCGCTCATCGGCAACGGCCTCCGGGGGCGGGACGCGCCATCAGTCGTCGTCCTCGAACGGCGAAGGATCGCCACAGCCGACCCGGATGATCTCCGGCGTGTCGTCCGCGAGGTTGACCACGGTAGACGCCTCCAGCCCGCCAAAACCACCATCGATGATCAGATCGACCTGATGCTCGAGCATCTGACGCATTTCGTAAGGATCGGAAAGCGGCAGGTCGTCGCCCGGCAGGATCAGGCTGACGCTCATCAGGGGTTCGCCCAACTGCTCCAGCAGCGCCAGGGCGATGGGGTGACTGGGGACGCGGATACCGATGGTGCGGCGCTTGGGGTGCAACAACATGCGCGGCACTTCGCGGGTGGCGTTGAGAATGAAGGTATAGGGGCCGGGGGTGTGGTTCTTCAGCAGGCGGAAGGCTGCGGTATCGACCTTGGCGAACAGGCCGATCTGCGACAGGTCGCGACAGACCAGGGTGAAATTGTGCCTGTCGTCGAGCTGACGCAGGCGACGAATGCGTTCCACCGCATTCTTGTCACCGATCATGCAGCCCAGCGCGTAGGACGAATCGGTGGGATAGATCACCACGCCGCCGCCACGAATGATCTCTACCGCCTGTTTTATCAGGCGAGCCTGGGGGTTCTCCGGGTGAACCTGGAAGAATTGACTCACACTTGCTCCCTGCTCATGGGGTGACAGCGGGTGACTGTACATGGTCGAAGCGCTCCCAGAGCGCCGTCAGGTCATCAGGCAGTGGGCGATACATGCCCAGTTCGGACCAGTCGCCCGGCGCATGGAAATCGCTGCCGACGCTGGCCATCAGGCCGAACTCGCGCGCCAGGATCGCCAGACCACCGACCTGCTCGGCCGGTTGCATGCCGTTGACCACTTCCAGAGCATGCCCACCTGCCGCTGCAAAGTCGGCCACCAGACGCCGACGCTTACTGCGAGTAAAGTCGTACTGCCACGGATGCGCCAGACTGATCCAGGCATTGGCGGCCCGCAAGGTGGCGACGGTCTCCTCGAGAACCGGCCAATGCTGTTTGACATCGCCCAATTTGCCCGAGCCCAGCCACTTGCGAAAGGCTTCGGCACGGTCGCGCACGAACCCTGCACGTACCATGAATTCGGCAAAATGCGGTCGCGCCGGCGCGTTGCCGCTATCGCCCAGCTCTCGCTGGATCGCGCGGGCGCCATCCAGCGCGCCCGGCATGCCTTTGGCGGCCAGACGCCGGTCGATTTCCTCGGCGCGCTGCCAGCGCCCATGATGCAAAGCCTCGATGGCCTGGCGCAACGCCGGCGCCTCGCGCTCGAAGGCGTAGCCCAGCACGTGAATGGTCGCCCCGCCCCAGGTGCATGACAGTTCGATGCCATTGACCAGTTGCATGTCCAACGCTGCCGCGGCGCCACGCGCCTCCTCGAGGCCTTCGAGCGTGTCGTGATCGGTCAACGCCAGCAACCGCACGCCACGCGCATGTGCCCGGGCCACCAGTACGGAGGGGACCAGGGCGCCATCGGAGGCGGTGCTATGGCAGTGCAGATCGACAATCATGGCGGCGCTTTCGTTGAGATTGATGTTTGTTATTATGCCCCACATCCGCCTTCTCAGACCGTGTAAAACGTAGCGAGCGAAGGCCAGGCAAGGCAGGAAACGGCGAAAAAGCGCAGTTTACGCGTTGTAAATGAGCGTTTTGATCGGACTCGCGCACGAGCCGTTTTTTAACGCAGCATGGCCGAGCGCAGTAGTTTTCACACAGTGTCTGTTCTGGCTGCCTTTGTCTGAGACAAATTTCCTAGGTCAATCCCATAAGGACTGAGATGCTCTACGCCATCATCGCAACCGACGTCGAAAACTCCCTGGAAAACCGCCTGGCCGCGCGCCCGGCTCACCTCGCGCGTCTTGAGCAACTCAAGCAGGAAGGTCGCGTGGTAGTGGCCGGCCCACACCCGGCTATCGACAGCAATGATCCGGGCCAGGCGGGCTTCAGCGGCAGCCTGATCGTCGCCGAATTCGACTCGCTGGAGGCTGCGCAAGCCTGGGCCGACGCCGATCCTTATCGCGCGGCAGGTGTATACGCCAGCGTCGTCGTGAAGCCTTTCAAGAAAGTCTTCCCCTGATCCCTGCCCACGCTGCTCCCGGATACAAGGAATCGCGATGCGCCCGATCCCGCTGCCCCTGCTGGTCACCCTGCTGTTGACCTGTACCCTGGCGCAAGCCGAGGAAGCTCCTGCCCCTCCCGCAGTCATGGAACCGACGCTCCCCGTGCAGAACGAGGCATTGCAGCAGCGTCTGGAGCAAAGCGAGACGTTGCGCAACGAGCAGGAGGCGAACCACGCCGTGCAGTTGCAGCGTCTGCGTCAGGAAAACCAGCGCCTGCGCCTGCAACTCAAGGAGAGTCAGGCCAGCCTGCAACCCGGACTGCTGAGCGAGGAGCAGACCTGGTTCGCCCTCGGTGCCGGTCTGAGCCTGGTCTCCGTACTGGTTGGCGCACTGCTGCGTGGGCGGCGCAAGACCCGTCGCGAATGGATCAACTGAGCCCATGAGCCGTTTACTGCTGATCGATGATGACCAGGAACTGTGCGAACTGCTGGCCAGCTGGCTGACCCAGGAAGGCTTTCAGGTCACGGCCTGCCACGAAACCGGCAGTGCACGCCAGACCCTTGCCACGCAAGCACCGGATGCCGTGGTGCTGGATGTGATGCTGCCCGATGGCAGCGGCCTGGAGCTGCTCAAGCAACTGCGCAACGAGCACCCGGAGTTGCCAGTACTGATGCTGTCGGCACGTGGCGAACCGCTCGATCGCATTCTTGGCCTGGAACTGGGCGCCGATGACTACCTGGCCAAGCCCTGCGACCCGCGCGAGCTGACTGCACGTCTGCGCGCCGTGCTGCGTCGCAGCGCGCCCGCGCCGATCAGCAGCCAGCTGGAACTGGGCGACCTGAGTTTCAGCCCAAATCGCGGCGTGGTCAGCATCGGAGAGCATGATGTGCCGCTGACGGTTTCCGAGAGCCGCTTGCTCGAAGCCTTGCTGCGCCAACCCGGCGAGCCGCTGGACAAGCAGGCGCTGGCGCAGTTGGCCCTGGGCCGCAAGCTGACCCTCTATGACCGCAGCCTGGACATGCACGTCAGCAACCTGCGCAAGAAGATCGGCCCGCATCCCGATGGTCGTCCACGCATCCTCGCCCTGCGCAGCCGCGGCTACTACTACGCGCCATGAAACTGCGCGCGAACCTGGTTGCGTAAACGACCTGCAACACCGCCTTTACTCAAGCTTTACCTACGCCTGACCGCCCTTGACCTTGACCGCCGCATACTGAGCCCATCCGGTCGTTACCGGTTTCGAGACAAGGAGAATCACCATGCGCAAGACCCTCACCGCCCTGTTGCTCGCCGCTGCCCTGCCGACCCTGGCCGTCGCCATGCCCTCGCACGATGGTGGCCCCCGTGATCATGACCGCGGCCCAGGCATGTTCAAGGAACTGAACCTGACCAAGGAACAGCGCCAGGAGTTTCGCAAGCTGATGGGCGAGCAGATGAAGAGCCATCGCGAAATCACCAGGCGCTACCTGGACAAGCTCCCGGAAGCTGACAAGCAGGCCATGAAGAAAGAGCTGGAAACGGCCCGCGCCGAGCAGCACAAGGCCCTGCGTGACCTGCTCGATCCGCAGCAGCAGAAAGCCTTCGACGAGCATCAGAAGAAGATGGAGGCCCGCCGCGCCGAAATGGCCGAGTTCAAGGCCTGGAAAGCCGAGAAGGAAGGCAAGGCGAACTGAGCCGCCAATCGACGACCGACCGCCGCGCCTCTGGCCCGGCGGTTTTTGCATGAGGAGATACCGTGCGTTCACTGTTCTGGCGCATCCTTGCCACCTTCTGGCTGGCCATCGCTCTCGTTGCGGGCCTGTCCATGCTGCTCGGCCGGGCCCTGAACCAGGACGCCTGGATTCTCAGCCAGCATCCCGGGCTCGACGAACTCGACCGGCAGTGGATCGAGCGCTACGAGCAGGAGGGCGAACGCGCCGCTCAACGCCTGCTCGAACGGCGCAAACGCGAGTACCGCATCGACGTCCAGGTGCTCGGTGAGAACGGCCAGCAACTGGTCAAGGGCACCTTTCCATCCCGCGCGGCGGCGTTCGAGGCCCGCCACGGCGACGGCCATCGCCTACCCTGGCGCCGTCTGACGGCCGAGTACACCAGCCCGACAAGCGGTGAAAGCTACCTGTTCATCTACCGCATCCCGCATCCGGAACTGGCTGCCTGGCATCGGGGCAGCCTGTTCTGGCCACTCAGCGCACTGGCCATCGCGTTGGTGGTACTGACCCTGTTCAGCCTGTTCCTGACCCTGTCCATCACCCGCCCGCTGGATCGCCTGCGTGGCGCAGTGCACGACCTGGGGCAGACCGCCTATCAGCAGAACAGCCTGGCACGCCTGGCCACTCGGCGCGACGAACTGGGCCTGCTGGCCAAGGACTTCAACCGCATGGGCGAACGCCTGCAAGGGCTGATCGGCAGCCAGCGCCAGTTGCTGCGCGATGTCTCCCACGAACTGCGCTCACCGCTGGCGCGCCTGCGCATCGCACTGGCGCTGGCGGAACGCGCCGAGACGAGCGAACGGGAAAAGCTCTGGCCGCGCCTGGGTCAGGAGTGCGATCGCCTGGAGGCGCTGATCAGCGAAATCCTTGCCCTCGCCCGCCTCGATGCCGATCCCGGCGCCGCTCAGCCGGTCGATCTTGGCGCCATCGTGAGCAAACTGCAGGACGATGCACGGCTGACGGCCCCCGAGCAACCGTTGCAGGTTCATGTCGATCAGGGCATAAGCCTGCAAGGCTGGCCGGACATGCTGGAGCGGGCACTGGATAACCTGCTGCGCAACGCCCTGCGCTTCAGCCCGCAAGACCAGCCCATCACCATCGGCGTTCATCGCCAGGGTGATCGCTTGCGGTTGAGCGTGCGCGATCATGGCCCTGGCGTGGCAGCCGAGCACCTGGAGCAGCTGGGCAAGCCGTTCTTTCGCGCGCCGGGGCAAGGCGGCTCGGGTCACGGGCTCGGATTGGCCATCGCACGCCGGGCGGCGCAACGTCATGGTGGCGAGCTGTTACTGGCCAATCACCCGGACGGTGGCTTCATCGCCACGTTGAGTTTGCCGCTCAGACAGCAGACGAACTGAGTGAGCGTGCCAAATGCAATCCGGGAGCGTGAGTACGAACCGACCCGGATTGCATCCGAGCGACGGCGCGCTCGCCCTCCAACTGCGACCAGCCGGTCAACCGTTCCAGGCGCTGACGAAGTCTTCGACCACCAGTTCTGGCGGACGCCGCAACTCGCGCTCCGGTGTACCGAGATACAGGTAGGCGATGATCTGCTCATCGGCCGCCAATCCCAGCCCCTTGGCGACATGGGCGTCATAGGCCATGTCACCGGTGCGCCAGACGGCACCGATACCTTGAGCATGGGCGGCGAGCAACATGCCGTGAGCCGCGCAGCCGGCGGCGATCACCTGCTCCGACTCGGGCACCTTGGGATGCGTCTGGATGCGCACTACCACCACCACCAGCAACGGCGCACGCAACGGCATGCCACGCGCCTTGGTCAATGCCTCATCGGATATCTCGGCATCGGCGACACGCAACGCCTCGGCGAACAGCTCACCCATGCGTACGCGGGCATCCCCCTCTACCGTGAGAAAGCGCCAGGGTCGCAGTTGCCCGTGATCCGGAGCGCGCAAGGCCGCACGAAACAGCAGATCGCGCTGTGCCGCATCCGGGGCCGGATCAACCAGACGAGGAACGGAAACACGGTTGAGCAGAGCGTCGAGAGCCTCCATCGGCCACCTCCGAAAAACAAAGAGGTCGCATTCTCAGGCGCCCGGTGGCGGGCTGCAAGGGAAAACCCGCGGGGCTCAGGCAACCGACCGCGCTAGAGATGGCCTGAAACAGTCGTCACTCCCGCGCAGGCGGGACAGCGGCTTTATCACTGAACAGCGCTTGCGCTGGCCCGCAGGGAAATCATCCAGCCCCCCGCATCACCTGGACTCCCGCCTTCGCGGGGGTGACGGTGTGGAGCTTTCTTCAGCGGGCGCTAAGCGACGCGATCAGGCGATACGACTGGCTGTACCGGCGGCGTCAGCGGCGGCAGACCATGAGCCTTGCGTGCATCGTCGCACCGCGGGTTATGTACCCCGTTCTCCCAGGACGCCTCGAACTCACGGCAACTGCTCGAACGCTGCTCGTACATGGTGCAACGCACACCGCAGCCAACGTTCCCCAGCAACTGGGTGCAACGCGCGGGTTTGCTCTCGGTGCCGCGCATGGCGACATAGTGAGGGCTGATCTGGATAACCTGCTCGTCCGGCACGCTACCGCCTGCGGATTGGCACTCGCCCCAGAAGAAGGACACACGAAAGAACGCGCAGCAGGCACCGCACGTAAGGCAAGGATTGGCTTCGGACATGATAGGGAGGCTCGGAGACCGGCGGACGCCGGCAACTGACGGCTATTCTATGCGGGGCCATGGCCTTGTAAAGCCCCTGACGATCGCTTGCCCGACAGCCCCCGCTCATCGCCTGCTGCGCTTTTGCATGGCTGGCCTGCGGCGGTTTACAGGCTCGGGGGCGCAGGTAGAATGGCGCCTTTTCCGTCACTCGCCAGAGTCCCTCCTACATGGCCTTGCCGACGCTGCGCATCATCGGTTTCATCATCGGCATATTCCTGATTACCCTGGCGGTCGGTATGGCCATTCCCATGCTGACGCTGTTGATCTTCGAACAGCCGGAAGACCTCTCGGCCTTCCTCTGGTCAGCCTGATCACCCTGATCAGCGGCCTGGCGCTGGTCATTCCCGCCCGACCGCAGCATGTGCAGTTCCGCCCGCGCGACATGTACCTGCTGACCACCGCCAGTTGGGTCGTGGTGTGCTGCTTCGCCGCCCTGCCGCTGATGCTGATCAATCACATCAGTTATACCGACGCCTTCTTCGAGACCATGTCCGGCATTACCACCACCGGTTCAACCGTGCTGGTCGGCCTGGACGACATGTCGCCGGGCATCCTGATCTGGCGCTCGATGCTGCACTGGCTCGGTGGTATCGGCTTCATCGGCATGGCCGTGGCGATTCTGCCACTGCTGCGCGTCGGTGGCATGCGCCTGTTCCAGACCGAGTCCTCGGACTGGGGCGAGAAGGTCATGCCACGCTCGCACGTGGCGGCCAAGTACATTCTGCTGATCTATCTGAGCCTGACCGGCCTGGGCTTCCTCGCCTTCTGGGCTGCCGGCATGTCGCCGTTCGACGCCATCAACCACTCGATGGCCTCGATCTCCACCGGGGGCTTCTCCACTTCCGACCAGTCCCTTGCGCACTGGCCACAACCGGCGGTGCACTGGACGGCCGTGCTGTTCATGATCCTCGGCAGCCTGCCCTTCATGCTCTTCGTCGCGACCCTGCGCGGCAATCGCAAGGCCCTGCTGCGCGATCATCAGGTGCGCGGTTTTCTCGGCTTCCTCCTGCTGACCTGGCTGGTGTTCAGCACCTGGCTGTGGCTCAACTCGGAGTACGACTGGCCGACAGCCTTTCGCGTCGTCGCCGTCAATGTCACCTCGGTGGTCACCACCACCGGGTTCGCCCTCGGTGACTACACCACCTGGGGCAACTTCGCCTTGCTGCTGTTCTTCTATCTGACCTTCGTCGGCGGCTGCTCCGGCTCGACCGCAGGCGGCCTGAAGATCTTCCGCTTTCAGGTCGCCTACGTGCTGCTCAAGGCCAACCTGATGCAGTTGGTGCACCCGCGCGCAGTGATCAAGCAGCAGTACAACAATCACAACCTGGACGAGGAAATCGTCCGCTCGATGATCACCTTCTCGTTCTTCTTCACCATCACCATCGGCGTGCTGGCCCTGGCCCTGACTCTGGTCGGACTGGACTGGGTCACGGCCCTGACCGGAGCGGCCACGGCAGTGTGCAACGTCGGCCCCGGCCTCGGCCCGATCATCGGCCCGGCAGGCAACTTCGCCAGCCTGCCGGATTCGGCCAAGTGGCTGCTGACCATCGGCATGCTGCTCGGGCGCCTGGAAATTCTCACCCTGCTGGTGCTGGTCACCCGCAGTTTCTGGAAGCACTGACCGATGCCCCTGTCGAGCCTGCGTATCATTGCCTTCGTCAACGGCATATTCCTGATCACCCTGGCGCTGAGCATGCTGGTGCCCGTGCTCACCCTGCTGGTCTTCGAGCGACCACAGGAGATCAACGCCTTCCTCTGGTCCAGCCTGATCACCGCCCTGAGCGGCATCGCCATGATTGCCCAGGGCCGTCCGCAGCAGACCCATCTGCGCCCGCGCGACATGTACATGCTGACGGTCTCGAGCTGGGTGATGGTGTCGATCTTCGCCGCCCTGCCGTTCCTTTTCGCCGAGCGCGCCAGCGTCACCGACGCCTATTTCGAGAGCATGTCCGGCATCACCGCCACGGGAGCCACCGTGTTCAGCGGCCTCGACGACATGTCGCCGGGCACCCTGATCTGGCGCTCGCTGCTGCATTGGCTCGGTGGTATCGGCTTCATCGCCATGGCCGTGGCGATCCTGCCCATGCTGCGCATCGGCGGCATGCGCCTGTTCCAGACCGAGTCATCGGATCGCTCGGACAAGGTCATGCCGCGTTCGCACATGGTCGCCAAGTTCATGGTGCTGGCCTACGTCGGCCTCAGCAGTGTCGCGGTGCTGGCGTTCTGGCTGGCGGGCATGAACCTGTTCGACGCGATCAACCACGCCATGTCGTCCATCGCCACCGGGGGCTTCTCCACATCGGATGCCTCGCTGGGGCACTGGCAACAGCCGGCGGTGCACTGGGTGGCCGTGCTGGTGATGATTTTCGGCAGCCTGCCATTCGTCCTCTATGTCTCGGCGCTTCGGGGCAACTACCGGGCTCTGCTGCGTGACGAGCAGGTACGCGGCTTCTTCGTCCTGCTGCTGAGCAGCTGGCTGATCCTGACCCTGTGGAAGTGGAGCACGTCCGACCTGCACTGGCTCGACGCGCTGCGCCTGGTGGCGGTGAATATCACCTCGATCATGACCACCACCGGGTTCGCGCTGGGCGACTATCACCTCTGGGGCCCATTCGCCAGCATGATGTTCTTCTACCTGGGCTTCGTCGGCGGCTGCTCCGGTTCCACTGCGGGCGGCCTGAAGATCTTCCGCTTCCAGGTCGCCTACATCCTGCTCAAGGCCAACCTCAAGCAGCTCATCCACCCCCGCGCGGTGATCAAGCAGCAATACAATCGCCACCGGCTGGACGAGGACATCGTCCGTTCGATCCTGGCCTTCGCCTTCTTCTACACCATCACCATCGCCACCCTGGCGCTGGCCGTGGCCATGTGCGGGGTGGACTGGATCACCGCGCTGACCGGTGCCGCTGCGATGGTTTCCGGCGTCGGCCCGGGAATGGGCGAGATGGTCGGCCCGGCCGGCAACTACGCCGGCATCCCGGATCTGGCCAAGTGGCTGCTGACGCTGGGCATGTTGCTGGGACGCCTGGAGATTCTCACCGTGCTGGTTCTGCTGTTCCCGGCGTTCTGGCGGCACTGAAGGCGCATCAGGAGACAATGCCCAGTCGCGCCCGGTACTCGCCGGGCGTCTCGTCGAACCAGCGGCGGAAGGCCCGAAAGAAATTGCTCGGGTCGGCGAACCCCAGCAGATAGGCGATTTCCAGCAAGGTCAGGCTGACCTGCCCCAGGTACTGCTCGGCCAGTTCACGACGGGTGTCGTCGAGCAGTTGCTGGTAGCTGGTGCCCTCCTCCTGCAGACGACGCTGCAAGGTGCGCTGCGACAGGTGCAGCGCCTGTGCGACCACCTCGCGCCGCGGCTCGCCCTGCGGCAACAGGCGACACAGCACCTGCCGCGCCTGATGGGTGACTCGCGTGCCGGAAAAACGCGCCAGGTACTCCCCCGCGAACCGATCATGCAATTGCGCCAGCGCCTCGTTGGCGCTGGGCAGCGGCGTCTCCAGATCGCTCCGCTCGAAGATCAGCCCGTAGTGCTCGGCGTTGAACCTGAGCGGCGCCTGAAATACCTGCTGGTATGGGCCGATATCCTCTGGAGCAGGCCCCTGGAAGCGAATCTCGCGCGGGCGCATCGGCTTGCCGGTCATCCAGCGGCAGAACGCCAGGCAATAGGCCAGCGAGGCTTCGGCGCTCTGCCGGGCCGGCGGCAAGCGGTCGCCATGGATCGCCAGCGTCAGCGCATAGCCATCGGGTTGCGGCAGGAAATTCAGATCGGCCCCTTCGCCGATGATGCGCTGGTATCGCACCAGGCGGGTGAAGCCGTCGCGCAGGTTGCGACTGGACATCAGCGCATAGCCCACCACGTGGAAGGACGCCGGGCGCACCACCCGAGCCATGTTCAGACCGATCGCCGGGTTGCCCGACAGCGCTACGGCGCGCTGCCACAGACGGGTCATGCCGTCCTGCGGGAAACGCGCATCCGGGTCGCTCAACGCGGCGTAATCCATGCCCAGCTCGGCGAACAGGCTGGCGCAGTCTACGCCGCCCAGTTCCAGGGCCTGCACGATGGCCAGGGCCCAGTTGGAAGATGTTGTTCTTTCGCTCATCGTCTTGTTCTTATGATCAATCAGGCCGGCAAGGACAGGGTTGGCGGCGCAAGGATACTAGACTGGCACCTTAAGTCAGTGGCCCGTGGAGACAGCGGAACTAGACTCGACTGTGACAATAAAAGGAGGTGCGCCATGACCGCCCAGACCACCGAACGCTACCAGAGCTTCGCCGAGTTCTACCCCTATTACCTGCAGGAGCACAGCAATCCCGTTTGCCGCCGCCTGCATTACGTTGGCAGCCTGCTGGTACTGGCCATCCTCGCCTACGCCCTGTTCACCCAGCAATGGTTGTGGCTGCTGGCCATGCCGCTGGCCGGTTACGGCTTCGCCTGGGTCGGCCATTTCATCTTCGAAAAGAACAGGCCGGCCACCTTCCAGTACCCGCTGTACAGCCTGATGGGCGACTGGGTGATGCTCAAGGACGCTTTCACGGGTCGTATCCGCTTCTGACCATGCGTGCATCCGGAAGCATTACCGTCACTCCCGCGCAGGCGGGAGTGACGGCGGTTTAGCCTGCGTTGGCAGTTTTTACCCTTGGCCCCCGAACAACAAGAACGAGAAAAGTCATGAATAGCCGAGCTCGCTTCACTCACATGGAAGACGGCCAGGCCGAGGATTGGGCCATCATCGCTCAGGACTTCGCCGCCTATGCCGCCCAGTTGCCCGCCCGCATCCTCGATCACCTGCGTCTGCTCGACGGCGACTTCGGCGGTTTTCCGGTAGACCGCCTGACCCACTCGCTGCAAACCGCCACCCGCGCCTATCGGGACGGACGCGACGAGCAATACGTGATCTGCGCCCTGCTGCACGACATCGGCGACACCCTCGGCAGCTACAACCATCCGGACATCGCTGCCGCCATCCTCAAGCCCTTCGTCAGCGCCGAGAACCACTGGATGGTGGAGAAACACGGTATCTTCCAGGGTTATTACTTCTTCCACCACCTGGGCATGGATCGTCACCTGCGTGAGCAATTCAAGGATCACCCGCAGTACCAGGCAACCATCGAGTTCTGTGCCAGGTACGATGCCGCCGCCTTCGACCCGGATTACGACAGCCTGCCGCTGAGCTTCTTCGAACCCATGCTGCAGCGCGCGTCTTCGCCCGGCCGAGGAATTCCATCTACCTGGCCGCCATGGACAGCTCCAGCGCCTGACCACCTGCTGTCGCTATGCCACCGTTCGGCGGCCACGCTTGGCTGGCCGCCCCCCTTGGTTATGATCCCCGCCCATAGAGCCTCTGGCTCAGGTCTTGCAGACCAGACAGGCGTCCAGCAAGAGACGCCAGAATTCCAGCAGGGACAGTTCCAGTCGATGAAGCCAGCCACCCCCAGCCGTGCCAGCGGTCTGCCGACGCCACCGTTGCGTGAATACTATTCGCGCGTACTGGCTTATATCGCCACGGCAGCTACCATCGCCGCAGGCACCTACGTGGGGTATTTCACCTACGACATCCTGTGGATGGTGCCCTACGCCCTGCTCTACCCTCACCTGGCGCACAACCTCAGTCGTCGCTTCAAACGCGAGCACCCGCAGCAGACCGATCTCGCCCTGCTGTTCTTCGATGCCCTGCATGCCGGCGCAGCCTGCGTGCTGCTCGGGTTTTCCACCGTTCCCAGCCTGATGTTCCTGCTGACTCTCAGCTTCAGCGCCCTGGTCATCGGTGGTCTGCGCTATCTGGGTCTGTCACTGCTGATCGCCGGCAGCGGCATGGCGCTGTGCGCTGCATTGGTGGAGATTCACCCCACCCCGGAAACCCCGACCCTGGTAGCGCTGGTCAGCATCCTCTTCGCGACCCTGTACATCTGCATCACCGCCTATTTCGTCAACCAGCAGGGACAGCGCCTGGCCCAGGCACGCAGCGAGATCAAGCGCGAACAGGAAAAGGCCGCCCGCCTGGCGCGCAATCTGGCCAAATACCTGTCCCCGCAGGTCTGGGAGTCGATCTTCACCGGCAAGAAGAGCGTGCGCCTGGAAACCCAGCGCAAGAAGCTCACGGTGTTCTTCTCCGACATCAAGGGCTTCACCGAGCTGTCGGAAGAACTGGAAGCCGAAGCGCTGACCGACCTGCTCAACACCTACCTCAACGAGATGTCGAAGATCAGCCTGAAATACGGCGGCACCATCGACAAGTTCATCGGCGATTGCGTCATGGTGTTCTTCGGCGACCCCAGCAGCCATGGCGCCAAGAAGGATGCGGTAGCGGCGGTTTCCATGGCTATCGCCATGCGCAAGCACATGAAGGTGCTGCGCCAGCAGTGGCGTGCCCAGGGCATCACCAAGCCGCTGGAAATCCGCATGGGGCTCAATACCGGCTACTGCACGGTAGGCAACTTCGGTGCCGACACGCGCATGGATTACACCATCATCGGTCGCGACGTGAACCTCGCCAGCCGCCTGGAAAGCGCTGCGGAATCCGGCGAGATTCTGATCTCCCACGAGACCTACTCGCTGGTCAAGGACGTGATCATGTGCCGCGACAAGGGCCAGATCACCGTCAAGGGTTTCACCCGCCCGGTGCAGATCTACCAGGTGGTGGATTTCCGCCGCGACCTGGGCGCCACCTCCAGTTACGTCGAGCACGAGCTGCCGGGGTTTTCCATGTACCTCGATACCAACGGCATCCAGAACTTCGACAAGGAACGGGTGATCCAGGCGCTCAATCAGGCCGCCGAAAAGCTGCGCGACAAGGTCATTCTCTGAAGCGCACGACCCAAGGGGCGATTCGCGGTCGAAGCCGCTCCCGCGCTCGCCAGACTGCCTCTTGCAGCAACTTCAGCCGCGAATAACCGCCTAGAGCGCGGTATCCGGCAACGCCTCGCCCGATACCACGGGCTCGCCATCGATCAGCGGCTGCAACGCCAGAAACTCCAGCGCCGAAGCGCGCCAGGACTGCGCCGCCGCGAGCTTGGCGCAACGGCCGCGATCCAGTTCCAGCGCGCCCAGACAGGCGGCGTGCAGGTTTTCGTCCATCACGCCACTGAGCCCCTGCTGCAGCACATCCAGCGGGCCGGGCACCGGGAAGGCGGCCACCGGCGTGCCGCAGGCCAGGGCCTCCAGCATCACCAGCCCGTAGGTGTCGGTTCGCGAGGGGAAGACCAGCACCGAGGCACCCCGATAGGCCTCGGCCAATGCCTGGCCATGTCGATAACCGAGAAAGCGCACCTGCGGATACCTCAGTTGCAGCGCCTCGCGCTGCGGGCCGTCACCGACCACGCGCATCTCACCGGGCAGATCGAGATCGAGAAAGGCCTCGAGGTTCTTTTCCGGTGCGATGCGACCGACATAGAGGAACACCGGACGCAGCGGGCGCGGGCGCGTCTCATCCGGGCGAAACAGCCGAGTGTCCACCCCCTTGCGCCACAATTGCAGGCCTCGCACATCCCGACTGGCGAACGCTTCACGCAGACGCTCGGTCGTCACCAGCACCGCCCGGCTGGGGCGATGGAAGGCGCGTAGAAAGGCATAACCGAAACGCGGCGAGATCCAGGGCCAGCGCGTGCTGATGTATTCGGGAAAACGCGTGTGGATCGCCGTCGAAAAGGCCAGCCCTCGCCTGACCAGCCAGCGCCGCGCTGCCCACCCCAGGGGCCCCTCCGTGGCGAGGTGCACGCAGTCGGGGCGAAAGTCGCGAATCGCCGCACCGACACGCCAGAGGTTCCACACCAGCGCAATCTCCTTATACGTGGGACAGGGCACGGCGCGGAAATCGGCGGGCGACAGCACCCTGACCTGATGTCCCAGGCCGCGCAGTTCGGCGAGCAACGCGACCAGGCTGGTGACCACGCCATTGACCTGAGGCGTCCAGGCGTCGGAGACGATCAGTATCCTCATGCGCCGATCTCGAGTGCGACGGCCTGCTCCTCGCGAGCCAGGCGCGCCTGCGCCTCGGCCAGGCGATACAGCTCGATCTGCCCGTCCCAGTGCTCGATCAACGCCGTGCAGGACTCTACCCAGTCACCGCAGTTCATGTACTCGACCCCACTCACCTGACGAATCTCGGCATGGTGGATATGGCCGCAAACCACCCCTTGCAGGCCGCGCTTGACGCACTCGTGAGCGATGGCCTCCTCGAAGTCGCTGATGAAGTTCACCGCCGTCTTGACCTTGTGCTTGAGGTAGGCCGACAGCGACCAGTAGCCATAACCCCAGCGGCTGCGCCAGTGATTGAGCCAGCGATTGAGAGTCAGGGTGAATTCGTAGGCCGAGTCGCCGAGAAAGGCCAGCCAGCGGTGGTAGCGGGTGATCACGTCGAACTGGTCACCGTGGATAACCAGCAATTGACGGCCATCCGCCGTGACGTGCACGGCCTCGTCCACCAGCTGGATATTGCCCAGCAGCAGGCTCGAATAACGGCGCAGGAACTCGTCATGGTTGCCGGTGACGTAGATCACCTCGGTGCCGCGTTTGCTCATGGTCAGCAAGCGCCGGATCACGTTGGTATGCGCCTGTGGCCAGTAAATGCCGCCGCGCAGCTTCCAGCCGTCGATGATGTCGCCCACCAGGTAGATGCGGTCGGCGTGATAGCGCTTGAGGAAGGCCGCCAGGTGTTCGGCCTGGCAATCGCGGGTGCCGAGGTGCACGTCGGAGATCCACAGGGTACGGACACGTTGCTTGCGGCTGGGCTTGGCGAGCTGGGCGCTGGTCATGGGCGGCCTCCGGCTGGGTTTAGACGAGCTTGAGGCGTCGCAGTGAAGGGCTCATGACGGGAAAAAGACCGTTAGATGACACGCCAGCGTCTCCAGCCAGGCGTTACACTTGCGCGGTTGCCGAGGAAACCGCCATGTCCCCGATCCTGTCCCTGCGTCACTACAGCCACGAAGTGCTCAGCCATAGCCACGAACACGCGCAACTGGTGTTCGGCCTGGCAGGTGAGCTGCAATTCGAAGTGGACGGTCAGGGCAGCCGTGTGCTGCGCCATCACCTGGCGGTAGTGCCCGCCGAAGCACGCCATACCTGCGGCAGCCCGCGTGGCAGCCAATGCCTGGTGCTCGATCTGCCGGCCAATGATTGGCTGGAACGCCAGCTGGGGCATCACGCGCAGGGTATCCAGCGCCTGCTGGACAAGCCCAACGCGCTGCAACTCGACCCCGCGCAGGGGCAACTGCTGAACTGGCTGGCCTGCAGCCCGATCAATGACCCGGTCATCGCCGGCCAGGGTGCCGCCCTGCTACTCGGCAGCCTGGCCTGCAGCCGCCCGTACAGCGAACCGGCCGGCCTGCCCCTGGCGGCGCTCGATCACTATATCGATCGACATGCGGCTCACCCTCTTCAGGTGGCGGATCTGGCACGCCTGGCCGGCCTTTCCGTTGCGCGCCTGCACGCACGATTCCTGGCTGAAACCGGCCACACCCCCATGGAACACATCCGCCAGCGGCGCCTGCAACTGGCCGAACAGCTGCTGCGTGGCAGCGACCTGGCCGTCGGCGAAATCGCGGCCCGGGTCGGCTACAGCTCGCAAAGCGCCTTCACCGCCGCCCTCTCCCGCCACCTGGGCATGACGCCAAGACAGTTGCGTCGCGCTCGCTAGCGATCTCGTCGGCGCCATTACCCACGAGCCTGGGTTACAGCCGGAACGCTGGGTACGCCGTGCACACCGCACAACCATCGGTTGGCCCCGGAGCACGCGGCGAGAGTCCTGCGACAAAACCCATCACTCCCGCGACAGACAGCGGCGGCCTGCGGCGCCTAGACTGCGCCGCATCATCGCAGGAGTACCCCCATGCAAACCATCGAATGGCAGGATTTCGAAAAAGTGCAGCTGCGCGTCGGCACCATTCGCAGCGCGCGTCCCAACGAGAAGGCCGTGAAGCCGGCCTTCGTGCTGGAAGTGGATCTCGGCGAACTCGGCATCAGAACCTCCAGTGCCCAGATCACGGCGCACTACGACTGTGACGAGCTGATCGGCCGCCAGGTGCTGTGCGTGTGCAATTTCGCCCCCAAGCGTATCGCCGGGGTGCGCTCGGAGGTGCTGGTAACAGGCGTCTATGACAGCGATAACCGCGTGGTGCTGGCCGGCTTCGACAAGCCGCTGCCCAACGGAGCGCGCCTGGCATGACGGAACGTAACGCCCTGCTGGCGATCCACCTGGGTGCCCTGCTGTTCGGCCTGTCGGGCATCCTTGGCAAACTCGCGGCCACCACCCCGCACATGATTGCCGGCGGCCGAGCCTTCTTCGCCGTCATCGCGCTGGCCGTAGCCGCACTGCTCTGGCGCAGCCGCAACGCGGTTCACCCGAGCCTGCGGCAGATGGCTCTGCTGGCGCTCGGCGGCGTGCTGCTGGGGACTCACTGGGTCACCTTCTTCGAAGCCGTGAAAGTCTCCGGCGTGGCCATCGCCACCCTGGGTTTCGCCAGCTTCCCGGCCTTCACCGTGTTGCTGGAGGGCCTGCTGTTTCGTGAACGCACGCGCCCCGGCGAATTCGTCATGGTCGCCGTGGTCTGCGTGGGGCTGGTTCTGGTGACGCCCGAGTTCAGCCTGGACAGCAGCGCCACCGTCGGGCTGCTGTGGGCCGTGCTGTCGGGATTCCTGTTCGCCCTGCTATCGCTGCTCAACCGCGCCAGCACCCGTGGCCTCGACCCGGTGAGGGCCGCGCTGTACCAGAACATCACCGTGTTCATCTGCTTTCTGCCACTGGCCTGGCCGTTGCTGCCCAGCGTGCGAGCGGTGGACTGGCTGTGGCTGGCGATGCTCGGCATCTTCTGCACGGGGCTGGCGCACAGCCTGTTCGTCGCCAGCCTGCGCGTGCTCAAGGCGCGTACCACGGCGGTGATCTTCGCCCTGGAGCCGGTCTACGGGATTCTGTTCGCCTGGTGGCTGTTCAGCGAGCAACCCACATTGCGCATGCTGGCCGGGGGTGTGCTGATCGTCAGTGCCATCGTCGTTTCAGCACGAATGGCGCGCTGAAACGACGACAAGGGCCCCGGCATGGCCGGTGATCAGCTCGGCAGCGGCTCGATCGCCACGTGATAGAGCGAGGTACTGGCGACGATGTACAGGTCAGCGCCTCGCCTGCCGCCGAAGGTCAGGTTGCCGACCTTTTCCGGGATGGGTATGTGTGCCAGGCGACTGCCGTCCGCGTGGTAGACCTGAACGCCGTTGGCGCTGCTGGTGTACAGCCAGCCACGGCCATCGACGCGAAAACCATCCGGCAGTCCCGGTTCGACCACGGCGAACACCCTGGGGTTGGCCAGCACGCGGCCATCCAGTACGTCGAAAGCGACGATCTGATGCAGGCCTTCATCGCGCAATGCCGCCGAGGTATCCGATACGTAGAGCACCTGCTCATCAGGGGAAAAGGCCAAGCCGTTGGGCTCCTCCAGAACGTCGGTGGCGATCTCCAGCGCGCCGATGCGCGGATCGAAACGAAACACGTAATTGTGCCGCTGCTCGGCCTCGGCATAGTGGCCCTCACGGTCGGAGAGGATGCCGTAGGGCGGGTCACTGAACCACAACGTGCCGTCGCGCTTGACCACGATGTCGTTGGGGGAGTTGAGGCGCCGTCCCTGGTAGTGGCTGACGACCCATTCGTCTTCCCCCTGCGCCTGATCGGTTCCTGCGAGGAAACGGGTTCGCATGACGGCACGCTGACCATGAGAACAGTGCAGCAGCGAACCATCCAGATCGCGGGTGTGGCCGTTGCAGAACGCCGCGTCAGTGCGCCACACGCCGAGCCCCTGCGCCTCGCTCCAGCGCAGCATGCGGTTGTTGGGGATGTCGCTCCACAACACTGAGTCGGCCTCCGCGATCCAGACCGGCCCCTCCCCCAGATGGCGCCACTGGCCAGGCGCCTGACCACGGCACCCGGAGCGAACAGGCCGTCGGCACGTGCATCGAATACCTGTGGCGTTGCCTGCCAGCAATCGTCTGCGTCTCTCATCATCGGCTCTCCTCGGCTCATACCAGCGGCCACAGCAACAGGATCACGATCAGCGCGGAGAAACCGCCGATGGTCGTCAGTGGCGTCCAGGTGCGCAGGCCATCGGCCACGCTCAGCCCCAGCATGCGCGTGACGATCCAGAACCCCGGATCGTTGACATGAGACAGCGCCATACCCCCTGCCCCCATGGCCAGGCCGAGCAATGCCAACTGGCTGGCGCTCAGCGATGCCTCCATCACCAGCGGCGCGATGATGCCGGCGGTGGTCATCAGTGCCACCGTGGTAGGCCCCTGGGCGGCACGCAGCAGCAAGGTGACGAAGAACGCCATCAGCAGCAGCGGCAGGCCCGTCGACTGCAAGGCATCCGCCAGCGCCCCGCCGATCCCCGTGGAAACGAGAATCCTGGCAAAGGCGCCGCCCGCGCCGGTCACCAGGATCACCATGGCCACGCCGGGAATGGCCGAGCCCAGCACCTCGCCCACGGTGGCCATCGGCATGCCCCGGCGCGTCCCCAGCAGATAGGCGCACGCCAGCACACCCACCATCAGGGCCACGTAGGGGATACCGAGGAACATCAGCAGGGAACGCCCAGGCGCACCTTCGGACATGAACATCGCAGCCAGGGTACCGAGCATGATCAATACGATGGGCAACGCGATCAGGCAGGCCACCAGGCCAGCCCTGGGCAGCACGATCGCCCCGTTGCTGGCGCTCGCTTCAGGCTCGTTCAGCCTGGAGGCGACATCGTCGCTCATGGCCAATGGACGTTTCAGCAGCAACTTGGCGGCCAAGAAGACCGCCACGCTGGCCAGTGCCGCGATGGGCAAACCGAGCATCAGCATGCGCCCCATGTCGATCTTGAGTTCACCGGCGACCGCGACCATTCCCGGGTGGGGTGGCAGCAACGCGTGCACCACCAGCAGCACCACGCACATCGGCAGGGCGATGGACACCAGACGCAGGCCACGAGAGCGGGCCAGCCCGTAGGCCAGCGGCATCAGCATGATCACGCCAACCTCGAAGAACACCGGAATGCCGCATCCGAAGGCGGTGAACATCATCGCCACCGGCACCCGTCGCTCGCCAAAGCGCCTGACCATGTAGCCGGCCAGTGCCTCGGCACCACCGGATATCTCCACCATGCGTCCGATCATCGCGCCCAGGGTGATGATCACCGCGATATGCCCGAGCGTCTTGCCCAACCCGCCTTCGACGGCTTCGGCCAGGCGCTCGACCGGTACTCCGGCGGCCATCGCCACGCCACTCGCCACGAGCAGCAGGGCCACGAATGGAGGCATCCTGACCAGCAGGATGAGTAGCAGAAGAACGCTCAGCGCTCCCGCTCCAAGCAGTAACAAGGGCAGCGTTTCCATAGGAATGAATCCTCTTTTTCGTCAGGGTTGCGGAGGTAGCCGATCACCCGACAGCCGCCGCACCCTCCAACCGATGGGAGGTCGGCGGTTGCCAGGATGAACGGGGTCAGGCCCCCAGATGGCCTGGTAGGTATCGATGCAGCGACCGGCGCGTTGCAGCAGCAGGCCGACGACGAACAACCCCGCCCACCAGAGCCCGATGAGCAGCACGATCCAGCGCGGCGCATCGACCATGACCAGGCCAGCCAGCGTGGTCAGCAGGGCCAGCAGCAGGGCCAGCCAGCCGATGCCCTTGTGCAGGCGCTCGAAGCGCACACGATGAGCTGTCATGAGGTAGTGATCGCCGTGCATCTGCTCGCTGGCCGGTCCGCCCTTGGAACCGCGCAGAAAGCCGCTGACGAGCTGTATGCAGGCGCACAGCATCACCAGCCAGCCGCCCAGGGCATGCCACTGCGCGAGGCTCGCCTGGCGGCTGCTCAGTGGCAGCACCAGCAGCAAGCCCAGCACGCCGATCAGGCTGCCGCCCACCTGCAGCCAGAGATGAATCCGCCACCAGCACTTGTTGTCCAGCACGGCTGGCCAGGGCTGGCGTGGCGTGATCTTGAAGTAGCGTGCAGCCAATACGCCGAGTGGCAGCATCAGGCTCCAGCTCACCACCATCAGACGACCATGCCAGGCGGCACGCCCGTCGATGCGGTGATCCGCACCAGCCGACAGTGGCAGGCGCAGCCAGGGCCACAGTTGCAGCACCACCCACCCAGTGGCGGCCAGCATTAGCAGCACCAGACACAGCGCGAGCCAGCGCTTGCCTGTCATGCCCATGCCTCGGCGCGATGCCCGCTGGGGCTGCGTTCATTGCATGGACAGGAAAGGGTGTTGACGGGATGAGGTGCGGAGCAGGCACCTCCCTGCCCCGCATCGGCAGGAAAAAGAGTAATGGCCATCTGCAATCCTTCGGTTCTTGTTGTTCATTTCGCTGAAGTGCATATGGGCTTGAACCCAGGGGGATGATGAGACGGGATTCGAACCTCGAATAATGAATGATTATTATTCGTATATTAGTCGTGGTTATCGCTCCGCCGTCATGGCGCGCCGAAACGACAGCGGATTCGGGCACAGCCCTGTGGCATCGGGGTGCCTGGGACGACTGCGTCCGTGCGGTGTCAGGGGACTGTACGCCCGCCTGGCTGAACGAATGCTGACTGACGGACGCTGAGGATCGTCGCCCGTCTCATGTCAGAGGGGATGAGTGCGCCCCGGATGGGGAATCGCACGAAACGCTGCAACGTGATCAGCGCCAGGATCATGGAACGTTGCAGCGACATGCTTCACCTCCTGGCGTGACGCTCGAATGTGACGAGCCGAGGTGAAACATTCGCGCCGCCCCATGGGAGACGGGTCAGCCACGAGCAAGAAGAAGGTAGAGCTTTCGATACATGCGCCCGTCATGAACGGTCGTTATGCCCCAGATCACGGCCCGGATCGATCAGGTCGCGAACCCGCTGCTTGAGCACCTTGGCTTCGGGAAAACCACCGTCGGCCTTGCGCTCCCAGATCTGCTGGCCATCGCACAGGATGTGAAACACACCGCCAGTGCCCGGTTCGAGACTGACCCGGCCCAATTCGTCGGCGAACGTGCTCAACAGCTCCTGCGCCAACCAGGCAGCACGCAGCAGCCACTGACACTGGGTGCAATAGATGATGATGATTTCAGGCTTGTGATCGGGCATGACATGGCTCCGGGATGAAACGGATGACGCCTATAATAGCGGCCTTTGCCCCCTGCTCCGCCGGAAACCATCATGCGCCGCCTGCTCCTCTCGCTGACCTGCCTGCTCGCCCTTTCCAGCCTGCCCGCCCTCGCCGCCGAACGGGTCGGCCTCGTGCTGTCGGGCGGTGCCGCCCGCGGTCTGGCACACATCGGCGTGCTCAAGGCCCTGGAAGAACAGGGCATCCGCATCGATGCCATCGCCGGCACCAGCATGGGGGCCATCGTCGGCGGACTCTACGCCTCCGGTTACTCGGTGGCGGAGCTGGAGCGTCTGGCGGTGGAGCTGGACTGGCAGCAGGCGTTGTCCGACTCTCCACCACGCGAAGACATTCCCTTTCGCCGCAAACAGGACGACCGCGACTTCCTCATCAAGCAGAAACTCAGCTTCCGTGATGACGGCAGCCTGGGTCTGCCGCTGGGTGTGATCCAGGGGCAGAACCTGGCGCTGCTACTGGAAAGCCTGCTGGTGCACCGCAGTGCCACGCGTGATTTCGATCATCTGCCGATTCCCTACCGTGCCGTAGCCACCGACGTGGTCACGGGCGAACAGGTGATCATGGCCAGCGGTCACCTGCCACAGGTGATGCGTGCCAGCATGTCGATCCCCGCGGTATTCGCCCCGGTGGAAGTGGATGGGCGGCTGCTGGTCGATGGCGGCATGGTCAACAACGTACCGATCGATGTGGCACGGCAGATGGGAGTCGATCACGTCATCGTCGTCGACCTGGGCATGCCGCTGAAACCGGCCAAGGATCTGCTGACCGTGATCGACGTGATGAACCAGTCGATCAACCTGATGATGCGCAAGAACTCCGAGGAACAGCTGGCGACGCTGACAGCCGGCGACGTACTGATCCAGCCTCCGCTGGCCGGGTTCGGGGTCGCCGACTTCAGCCGTGGCGAGCAGATGATGGAGGCCGGCTACCGCGCCACGCAGATCCAGGCCGAACGCCTGGCTCGCCTGCATACCAACAGTGCCGGCAACCCGGCGCTGGCCATGGCGCGCTCGCGCGAGCAACGTACCCCGGTGATTCGCGAAATCCATGTGGAGAACGATTCCAAGGTCGGCGATGCAGTGATTCGCCGGCATATTCGTCAGCCGCTGGGCGAGCCGCTGGATATGGATCGCCTGCAGAAAGACATGGGCACGCTCTACGGCCTGGACTACTTCGAGCGGGTGCAATACCGCGTGGAGCCGCTGGACGAGCACGGCAATGCTCTGGTGATCGACGCCCGTGGCAAACGCAGCGGAACCGACTATCTGCGCCTTGGGCTGAACCTGTCGGATGACATGCGTGGCGACAGCGCTTTCAACATCGGCGCCAGTTACCGCATCAACGGCATCAATGAACTCGGCGCGGAATGGCTGACACGCGTGCAACTGGGCGACCGCCAGGAGCTTTACAGCGAGTTCTACCAACCACTGGACGAAGGCTCGCGCTATTTCGTCGCCCCCTATCTGTTCGGCGAAACGCAGAACGTCGAGGCGATCCTGGACAACGACCCGATTGCCGAATACCGCCTGGAGCGCTACGGCTATGGCCTCAACCTCGGCCGGCAGATCGCCAACAATGGCGAGATACGCTTTGGCGTCGCCCAGGCCTGGGGCGAGGCGGATGTACGTGTCGGCGAGCGCGACCTGCCCAGCTTCAGTTTCAGCGAGGGCTACTACGAACTGCAGTACTCCTTCGACACCCTGGACAATCTCGACTTCCCGCGCCGCGGCGAAGACATCGGCCTGACGCTGCGCCGGTACGACCGCGGGCTGGGTTCGGACGAGGAGTACCGCCAATGGCAACTGAAGCTGGACAAGGCCTTCAGCCACGGCCCCAACACCTGGATGTTCGGCGGTCGCTACGGGCGCACTCTCGATCAGGCGGAGGTGGTGACCTCAGGCTTCATTCTCGGGGGCCCAGGAACTGTCCGGCTTCCGCCAGGACTCACTGAGCGGCCAGAACATGGCCCTGGCGCGGATGATCTACTACCGCCGCATGACGCAGTCCTCGCTACTGCCGCTGAACTTCCCGCTGTATCTGGGCATGTCGCTGGAACGTGGTCGCGCCTGGAACAACGACAACGCCTTCGACAGTGGCTACATCAATGCCGCCAGTGTCTTCCTGGGTCTGGATACCCCGCTCGGCCCGCTGAACTTCAGCTATGGCTTCAACGACGAGCGGGAAAAGGCGCTGTATCTCAACCTCGGCAAGAGCTTCTGAAACGACCAGGCCGCGCATGAGCGCGGCCTGGTCGAATGCAACGGCAGGTATTGTCAGGCGATCTCGGCCAACAGCTGACGCGCAGCCTTTCTCTGCTCGTCGTCGCCGTGATCGATCACCTCGTTGAGGATGTCGCACGCGGCGGCGATGTCGCCCTGCCTGATGTAGGCCAGGGCCTGATTGAGCTTGGCCATGTGCTCGGGATTGCCAGCCAGTTGGTCGATATCGCCCTGCAACGCAGCGGTGGCGTCGGCATCGCCGGCGAAAGCGTCGAGGAAGTTGTCGTCCAGCCCCTGCACGTCGTCGCCAAGCACCATTTCCATCTCACCGAAGGCGTTGAGTTGCTCGTCTTCGTGATGCAGCTCGAAGACCTCCGGCAACTCCTGCAGATTGCTGGAGAACGACGCATCGAACTCCGGCTCGGCAGCCGCCCTGGACTTGGCCCTGGCTTTGGCGGTGGCCGGGAACGGGCTGACCAGATCCCAGTCGGCATCCAGCGACAGGTCATCGAGGTTGAGCTGAAAATCCGGCTCGGCCACCGACTCCGTCAGCGGCTCGACGACCGGCTGCGCCATGGGCTCCGGTGCATGTTGCAGGCCCGGATGACGAGATTTCAGCGTATCGATACGCTCGGCGTCGAAGCCCTCGGCGCGCAACACGGCCTCTTCCCGGTCGAACGCCGCGCCATCGCCCAACTGGGCCAGCACCTCCAGCAAGCGGAAACGCATGTCGCTGCGCTGTGGCTCCAGCATCAATGCCCTGTCGAGTGCACCGCGAGCCTCACTGAAGCGGCCATAGGCGAGATAGACATTGGCGGCCTCCAGCGGATCGACCGGCCCCTGCGAACGCGGCTGAACAACGGCTGGCGCCGCAACCGGCGCCACCGCTGTCGCCGGCGAAGCGGCCACAGCCGCGAGCGGCGGACGAGCAGGCTGTGCTGCACGCTCGGCCCTGGGTTCCACCTGCACGACGGGTGTCGGTCTTGCACGGCGGCGCACGGCCCAGAACAGAGCCCCCAGCAACAGCAGCAAGGCGACACCACCGGCCAACAGCGTCGAGAACCAACCGGACTCGCTCGCGGCGGGTGCAACCTCGGCGGCTGACGCTGCTGCAGGTGCCTGGGCTACCGGCGCAACCGGTGCACGCTGCTCGGTCAGCTCGGCCAGTTGCGCGTCCTTCTGCGCCAGTTGTTCCTGCAGGAGCTGCAACTGCGCCTGCAACTGGGCCAGGCCCTGCTGCAATTGCTGGTTTTCGGCAGCCTGACTGGCCAACTCGAGATCGACCTGACGCTGCCTTTCCAGCACTTGCTGCAGGCTTTCGCTCTGCTCGGAAGCAGGCTGTTGCGCGGCGGACTCCACGGCTTCCTGCGGTGCGCTCAATGGGGTTTCGGCCTCGTGCTCGGCCGCAGGCGCAGCGACCGGCGCCTCGGCGACAACCGGTGCGCGGGCGGCATCAGGCAGCAGCAGGTCGGCACCGGCCTGCAGGCGGGCAGGATCGCCGCCGGCGAAAGCACCCGGGTTGAGGGCGAGAATGCCCTCCATCAATGCCTGTTGCGACAGGCTGCTGCCCTGCTCGCGCAGACCGGCGGCAATCGACCACAGACTGTCGCCACGCACTACCTGATGGCGATGCCCTGCTGTCGCACTGGGTGGCACCACAGTGCGGACGGATGAGGCAGGCGCAACTGCCGGACTGGCCGGACGTGAATCGGCCAGGGCGGCAGGAGCAGCAGCCACTGCGGTATAGGCGGACGAACCCGGCGGATCGAGCAGTACGGTGTACTCGCGCAATAGCTGGCCGCTCGGCCGCGCCACCTCGACGATGAAATTCAGGTAAGGCTCACGCACCGGACGGCTCGACACAACCCGAATCACGCTGCGCGAACCACGCAACAGCGGTGTGAAACGCAGGTCGTTGAGAAAATAGAGACGCTCGACACCCGAACGATTGAAGACCTCGGCCGACGCCAACCCGATGTGCAGATCCTGCGCACCGATATTGCCAACCTCGAGCAACTCGATCTCGGCCTCGAAAGGCTGATTCAAGGCGGAATGCAGGGTGATCTCACCCAACCCGAGCGCCGGTACCATTCCCGAATAGAGAGCGGAACCCGACGCCAAACCCAACATCAACTGACGCACCCGAGCCATGTGACCTCCAGGGTTATCCAGGCTCGAACGCCGCCTCCTCAACATCCTGTAAAGATCTCCCATGAAACGGGAGGCAGCGCCCTGAACGAATAGAGCAAGCACGGGCGACATCTCCACGTCGGAGCCGGCTCGTAATGCATTATGGCTACTAATTCACAAAGTAGCGTGCTGGACGCCAGTTTGCCGACGAAGCACATTGCCATCAAGCGCAAGCAGTCAAAATCTGGGCGCGAAAAGACAACCGTTCGGATAGAAATCGGGAAATTGACAGGAGCAGCGATTTATTTCATCAGGTTGCCGAGTACTCGCGCATGCACCAGCTGACAACGGCGCAGGTCTTCCTCGTCGATACCGACAAAGACTTCCCGACGCAGTTGCGTGGAAATGGCCTCGATCTTCTCGATCAGCGGCTGCGCCTTGGGTTGCAACGCAATTTTCTTGGCACGGCGATCCTCGGGAACCGCCACACGCGTGACCAGGCCCTGGCTCTCCAGACTATCGAGCAGACGCGCCAGGGTTGGCCCCTCTACCCCCACGCTCTGGGCCAGTTCGCGCTGGGTGGGCATCTCGGTGAAACGCGCCAGGTGCAGCAGCACCAGCCAGCGGGCCTGGGACAGCCCGAGGCCGACCAGGCGCCGGTCGAGCTCGGAGCGCCAGGCTCGAGACAGTTGGGCGACTTGCATGGCGAAACGGTGTTGATCGGGGTAAGACATGGGTGAACGAGCTCATACAAAGGTCAAAAACTAATTATTAGCTAGCTAGCCATAACCCGTTTCGCAGGGCAAGCACTGTTTGTGGCGGAGCATTTCAGAATGCGACCGCTTCCCCATGCGACCGCTTCCCCATGCGGTCGCTCAGGTCGCCACCCGGTTACGGCCGAAGGCCTTGGCTTCGTAAAGCGCCCGGTCAGCCTGTTCGTACAGCTGGCTCAACTCGCCCTGCGTGCCAGGTGTAAGGCAGGCGACCCCCACGGACATGGTCAACACTCCGGCGCCGTCACAACCGCGATGAGGGATGCCCGCACGCTCCAGGGTTTCCCGCAGTGCGTCGGCCAGACGTATGGCTTCCTCGGGGGCGATATCGAACAACAGCACGGCGAACTCCTCTCCCCCCAGCCGCACCCCCATGTCCAGCGGGCGCCGTGCGGCCTGTTCGATCATCGCGCCGACCCGTTGCAACGCCCGGTCTCCCGCCTGGTGGCCATAGCAGTCGTTGTAGGCCTTGAAGTGATCGATATCGCACAACAGCAGCGCGATCGCCTGATCGTTGCGCTGCGCCTGGCGCCACAAACGCTCGAACTGGCGATTGAAGCTACGTCTGTTGTGCAGACCGGTGAGGCTGTCATGGTCAGCCAGCAGGCGCATCAGTCGGCTGACCAGGAAATGCTCGCGGGACTTGTACTCCAGCAGGTAGCAACCGACGGCGCCGGTCAGGTTGCCGAATGCGAGAAACAGCACATTGTTGATCAGCCTCGACGCCGGCAGACCAGCCAGCCACTCGGCGAGCACATAGGCCAGCAGCACGACCAGTGAACAGGCGAGCGCCTCGCTGAGCCGCAGGCCGACCAGGAAGTAAGCGGCCATGCTCACCAGCAACAGGCCTTCATAGGGATAGCTCGGGTCGGCATCATGGGCGATACCGACGATCACCGCGGCACCGATCCCAAGCGCCAGGATGCAGACCATGCTCAACGGCAGCAGCAGGTGAGGATGACGACGCTGCAGAATCAGCGCTGCGCAGACCAGCAGGATGACCAGCACCGCCCCCCGAACGGCGAGCACCCAGCCGAGGTGCGGCTGCCCGACCAGAGCCATATCGAGCAGCGCGAGGGTCAGCCAGATGAGCGTCGCAACGCTGAGTGCGATGCGCTTGAGTTCGAAACTGTCCTCCAGCATGTGAGCACGGTATTCGCGCTCCAGCACACGGGAAAAGCGTAGCCAGCGGAAGCCCAGACTGAGCTGATCGGCATAGGGGCTGGGGCGAACATCATCCAGCCAGACGTGATAGGTAGACACCGTTACCTCGCTCATTGGCGACCTGCCCCACACCTTAGCTGCGCCACCGAGATGCCGCCAGAATCATACCGGCCAATTGCCGGTATCTCGCTGCATCCGGCTCACAACTCGAACTCGGCCTGCAATGCCGTACGTACGCAATGAAGCACCGCCTCATCGACACGACCGGCAAACAGCGGAGCGATTTCGCTCACCGCCGGCAGCTCGCCCTCCCCGTCGAGGAAGGCTTCCTGAATCTCTCCCAGCAGTTCCTCCGGCAGATCCAGTGCCTGTTCCAGCGTCAGTTGCTGCTGGGCGATGGCCTCGGCCAGCAGGCTGTAGACGTTCCTCTCGCTGCAACCGAGCTGGCTGGCGATCTGTGCCGGGGTCATCCCCGCACGGGCCAGGCTGACCAGCTCATGACGCAGGTCAGCCACAGGAGCCGGAGCCTCGTGCGCCGCACTGCCGTTGAGAACGTCGAGGAAGGCCTGGCCGTATCGCTCCAGCTTGCGTGCACCGACGCCACTGACCTCGGCCATTTCCCGCAGCGAAGCGGGCTGGCTGCGCAGCATCTCCAGCAGCGTGGCATCGGGGAAGATCACGTACGGCGGCACGCTGTGCTCCTCGGCCAGTTTGCGCCGCAGGCTGCGTAGTGCTTCCCACATTTCCCGCTCGTGGCCGCGCACCAGTTGGCTGGCAGCGCTGCTGGAGGCCTTGGCCGCCTGCGCCGGCTTGGGCTCGCGGCGCAGTTGCAGGCTGACCTCGCCGCGCAGCAGCGGCCGGCAACTCTCGTCCAGGCGCAGGCCGCCGAAGCCCTCCAGGTCGACATCGGCCAGGCCTCGGGCGACGAGCTGGCGGAACAGGGTTCGCCATTCGACTTCGGAAAGCCCCTTGCCGACGCCGAACACCGCCAGGTGCTGGTGACCGGAAGCACGGATCTTCTCGTTGTCGCGACCGAGCAGGATGTCTATCAGATGGCCAACGCCATAGCGCTGGCCGCTGCGGTAAATGGCCGACAGCGCCTGGCGTGCCGGCTCGGTGGCATCCCAGGTCTGCACGCCGTCGATGCAGTTGTCGCAATGCCCGCAGGGTTGGGCCAGCTCTTCGTCGAAATAGGCCAGCAACGCCTGGCGACGGCAGCGGGTTTCCTCGCACAACGCCAGCATGGCGTCGAGCTTGTGCTGTTCGATGCGCTTGTGGCGCTCGTCGCCCTCGGAGTTGTTGAGCATCTGCTTGAGGAAGATCACATCCTGCAGACCGTAGGCCATCCAGGCGTCGGCCGGCAGGCCATCGCGTCCGGCACGCCCGGTTTCCTGGTAATAGGCCTCCAGCGACTTGGGCAGATCCAGGTGACAGACGAAGCGCACGTTGGGCTTGTCGATGCCCATGCCGAAGGCGATGGTGGCCACCATGATCAGGCCTTCCTCGTTGAGAAAGCGCTTCTGGTGATAGGCACGCAACTCGTTGGGCAGGCCGGCGTGATACGGCAGGGCCGCAAAGCCCTGGCTGCCGAGGAAGTCGGCGACCTCCTCGACCTTCTTGCGCGACAGGCAGTAGACGATGCCGGCATCGCCCTTGCGCGCCGCGAGAAAGCCGAGCAACTGCTTGCGTGGCTGATCCTTGGGCTGGATGCGGTAGAAGATGTTCGGCCGGTCGAAGCTGGACAGGAAGCGCTCGGCATTATCCAGGTGCAGGCGCTGGACGATCTCCTCGCGGGTGCGCTTGTCCGCCGTGGCGGTCAGGGCAATGCGTGGCACGGTGGGGAACAGCTCGGCCAGTTGGCCGAGTTGCAGGTATTCCGGACGAAAATCATGGCCCCACTGGGATACGCAGTGCGCCTCGTCGATGGCGAACAGGGCAATCTCCAGGCCCTGCAGGAAACTCAACATGCGCGGCTGTACCAGGCGCTCGGGTGCCAGGTAGAGCATCTTGATCTGCCCACGGCGGATACGCTCGGCAATTTCGCGCTGTTCATCCGCGCTCAGGGTGGAGTTCAGCGCTACGGCTGCCACACCCAGTTCATCGAGGGTCGCGACCTGGTCGTCCATCAGGGCGATCAGTGGTGAAACCACCACCGCCAGGCCCTCGCGCATCAGTCCAGGCACCTGATAGCACAGCGATTTTCCGCCACCGGTGGGCATCAGAACCAGCGCGTCGCCGCCGGCCGCCACGCGCTCGATGATCGCGGCCTGGTTGCCGCGAAAGGCGTCGTAGCCGAAAACGTCTTTGAGAATGCGCATGGCGTGGTCGAGCATGAAGGCCTCCGAGTCGAGCCGCGCATTATGCCGCAGGATGGACGACGACAGGGCACCTACCCGTCCGAGGGATACGGCTGAACACGATCTGCGTGAGCATGGACGCGCCACAACAGCTTGAGGAAACGCTGAAAAAGCCGTCATCACTCACTGCGTTCGACCTGTTCGGGCCGCACTGAAGTGCGTTCAGCGCAAGCGCTGTCCCGACGGGCAATCCTGCGAACGTCCCGGGCTCCTGCCTGAGCGGGAGTGACGAGAAATGACGTCGCCACATGATTAACAATTCTCATTTGCATCGTATAAACTGCGTTTTCATCCTGCTCTTGCGCAGCCATCGTCGGTATTGCGCCGGCTCCAGGTTTTCAGAGGTGCCGGGCAGAACGCGCCGTGCTGGTCGCAGAGACGGCGGTGAACTAGAATCCAGCCTCGTTTATCCCCTAAGCCTCAAGGTAACCCCACGATGTCCTTCGCTGAGCAACTGTCCCGCCTGCAAGCCTTTCTCGATGCCGATGAGCTGCACGAAGAGGCGTTGGACTACGTGGCCGCCCACGGCTACCTGACCGCCCTGGCCATCTGCCCCGAGCAGGTGCCCGAGCGCGAATGGATCGACGCGCTGTTCGCCGAGCCACCGCACTACCGCAGCGACGCGGAGCGCGAAGAGATCGAAGGCACGCTGGTGCATCTGAAAGCCCACATCGCCCGCCAGCTGGCCAGCGAGGAAGAGCCGGAGCTGCCCTGCGACCTCGATCTGGGCGAGGAGCCTGACGACTCCGACCTGCGCGGCTGGTGCATCGGTTTCATGGAGGGCGTGTTCCTCCGTGAGTCGGTCTGGTTCGAGGATGCCGAGGACGAAGTCAGCGAGCTGCTGCTGCCGATCATGGTCGGTTCCGGCCTGTTCGACGAACAGCAGGAGTTCGCCGAGATCGCCCGTGACCACGATCTGGTGGACAGCATGATCGATCAGATTCCCGA
The DNA here is from genome assembly GCA_045291465.1 of Ectopseudomonas oleovorans. Classification (GTDB taxonomy): domain Bacteria; phylum Pseudomonadota; class Gammaproteobacteria; order Pseudomonadales; family Pseudomonadaceae; genus Aquipseudomonas; species Aquipseudomonas oleovorans_B. The sequence continues at coordinate 3,772,861 of CP152345.1, forward strand.
ACTGCTCACCGCCCTCTTCCTGCTGTGCCAGGCACCGGAAGAAAACCCGCCCTGCTCAAGCCTCGCCACTGATCCGGCCGCTTGGCCATGCCCCGTGAAATCCGCGAGAGCCGTCATCGCAGCGTGCGTTACGCGCTGCTGGCGGTGGGCTGGCTGAGCGTCGTACTGGGCGTGATCGGCATCTTCCTGCCGGTGCTGCCGACCACACCCTTTCTATTGCTGGCCGCCGCCTGCTTCGTCAGAAGCTCGCGGCGTTTCTACCTCTGGCTGGTGATGCACCCTCGGCTCGGCCCCTGGATTCGCGATTATCTCGACGGCCAGGGCATTCCGCGCAAGGCCAAGGTGTATGCGCTGACGCTGATGTGGTCGAGCATCGCCCTGTCCTGCTACCTGGTACCGCACCTCTGGGCCCGTGTGTTCATGCTGACCAGCGCCGTGCTGGTCAGCGTCTACATCCTGCGCCAGAAGACCTTGCCGAACCCTTGAGCGGCCTGCCTCCGGCTGATCGCGTCGCACTGCCAGCGGTGTTTCGCATGAGCCGAAATCCGTCCTGAACGACGCGTCTCACCGTACTGGCGAAGCAACCGGCAGAAAACCCGCCCCTCGCCTAGACTCTGCAGATCAGGCCTGGAGGCAACGATCCCATGCGACGGCGACATGTTCAGGGATGGCGGTGGTATCTGTCGATCCTGTGGATCGGTGGCGCGCTGCTGGCCGGCCTGGCTCTGGCCAACTGGGACTTCGCGCTGATCCTGAAGAACGCCGAAAGCCGCTATGGCGACCTTGGCCCGGCGCGCAAGCGCATCCTCGACTGGGAAGAGCTGATCAAGACCAGCGGCACGCTAACCGAAGCCGACCAGCTCACCGAGGTCAACCGTTTCTTCAACCGCACCGTGCGCTTCGTCGACGACATCCGGCTGTGGCGGCAGAACGACTACTGGGCCACACCAGTGGAAACCCTGGTCAAGGGCGCCGGCGACTGCGAGGACTATTCCATCGCCAAATACTTCACCCTGCGGCGCCTGGGTATCCCCAGCGAGAAGCTGCGCATCACCTACGTCAAGGCGCTGAACTACAACCAGGCCCACATGGTGCTGACCTATTACGCCAGCCCGAGCGCCGAGCCGCTGGTGCTGGACAACCTGATCAACGACATCCGTCCTGCCTCGCAGCGCAAGGACTTGCTGCCGGTCTACGCCTTCAACGCCGAAGGCCTCTATCTGCCAGGCTCCAACACGCGCAAGAGCGACTCGAAGAAGCTCTCGCGCTGGCAGGACATCCTGAAAAAAATGCACACCGAAGGTTTCGCCGTGGGCGAAGGCTAGGAGAAGACTCATGTCCCTGTTGAAACAATTGTTCCTCGCCATCTGCCTGTTTCTGGTCGTGGCCTTCACCGGCAGCTTCGTGGCCAGCGTCGAGACCTCGCGCGAGCAATTGCTCAGCCAGTTGCGCTCGCATGCTCAGGACGCAGCCACCGCACTGGGCCTGTCGATGACGCCACACGTCGACGACCCCGCCATGCTCGAACTGATGGTCAGCTCGATCTTCGACAGCGGCTACTTCGCCAGCATCCGCGTGGTCGGCATCCCCGATGACAACGTGATCGTCGAACGCAGCACCGAAGTCAGGCCGGAAAACGTACCGCAATGGTTCGTCGATCTGGTCAACCTGCAACCCGAAGGCGGCGACGCCCTGATCATGCGGGGCTGGGAGCAGGCGGCACGGGTCGAAGTCCTCAGCCATCCGCAGTTCGCCCTGGCCAAGCTGTGGGACAGCGCCATCGGCAGCCTGCTCTGGCTGTTGCTCTGCGGGCTGATCAGCGCCGTGCTGGGTGGCTGGCTGCTGCGCACGCAACTGCGTCCGCTGGAAAACATGGTGCAGCAGGCCCAGGCCATCACCCGCCGCGAGTTCCTCACTCTGCCCCGCGTGCCGCGCACGCCGGAGCTCAAGCGCGTGGTGCTGGCCATGAACCAGATGGTCGACAAGCTCAAGACGCTGTTCGCCGAAGAGGCGGCGCGCAGCGAGAAGCTGCGCGAAGAGGCCTATCAGGACAGCCTCACCGGCCTGGCCAACCGCCGACAGTTCGACATTCGCCTGGGCAACCAGTTGGCGGTCAACGAACAGAACGCCGAAGGTTATCTGCTGCTGTTGCGCGTCAACGACCTGGGCGGCCTCAACCAGCGCCTCGGCGGGCAGCGTACCGATGCCCTGATCGGCGCCCTGGGTGATCTGTTCAAGCGGCTGCTGGACGATCCGCGGCGCAGCGAATGGCTGGCCTCGCGCAGTCGTGGCGGCGAGTTCACCCTGCTCGCCCCTGGCCTGAGTCGCGATGACGCGGATCGACTCGCCGAAGACATCAGCGAGCACCTGAACAATCTGCATCAGACCGGTGCCAGCGACTGCAAGCCGGTGGCGCATATCGGCATCGCTGCGTTTCGCCCGGGCGAAGAGCCTGGAAGCGTGATCGGCCGTGCCGACCAGGCCCTGGCCCAGGCACAGAGCAATGCCGCACGCTGCTGGGAACGCCTGGACGATTTCACCGCGCAGAGCAGCCAGGGCCTGCACGACTGGCGTGGCTGGATCGACGATGCGCTGAGTCAGGGCAAAATGCAGCTGTACTTCCAGCCGGTGGTCGAATGCGTGTCAGGCAAGCGCCTGCACCACAAGGTATTGGCCCGTCTGCTCGACCCACAGGGCGAAGCCATCGCCGCCGGGCGTTTTCTACCCTGGATCGAACGCCTTGGCTGGAGTGCCCGCTTCGACCTGGCGATGCTCGAACATGCCCTGGCGCATCTGACCCGGCACCCCGAGCCACTTGCGCTGAGTCTGTCTGCCGCGACCTTGCGCGAGCCCGCGAAACGGGATCAGTTTCTCGCCCTGCTCAGGCACCATCCGGAGCAGGCCAGCCTGTTGACCCTGGAAGTGGACGAGCGCCACCTGCCACCACCGGCAGAGCTGGAAACCCTCAGTCAGAACCTGCGCGAAGCCGGTTACGGCCTGGGGTTGCAGCACTTCGGCGGGCGCTTCAGCCTGATCGGCAACCTGACCCACCTGGGGCTGGCCTACCTGAAGATCGATGGCACCTATATCCGTGCCATCGATCAGGAAAGCGACAAGCGCATGTTCATCGAGGCGATCTTCCGTGCCACCAACAGCATCGATCTGCCGCTGATCGCCGAGATGGTGGAAACCCGGGGAGAATTCGAGGTGCTGAGCGAACTGGGCGTACACGGAGCCATGGGCCGCCTGATCGGTGCGCCGGCCCCCTGGGAGTGAGTCAGCCTGCACGATCAGGGCGTTTGCGACCCTTGCCATGCGAGTTCTTCGCCGAACGCGCCTGCACGACGAATGCTTGGCGCGCCCTGGCCCCTTCGGCTACACCAGATGATGATCGTCCTCACCGAGCAGGCCGCTAAGGCCCTCGATCTCGGCACGGGCAATGGCACGCTGGTCGAGTTTCTGGCGAGCGGCTTCAGGCAGGTCGGTGTAACGAATGACACCCCGCTCGACCAGGACACTGACCACATCCTCCAGTACGCGCACCAGCTCCAGGTCGGATTGTTTCAGGCTGTCCAGGCGCGCCTTGACCTCTTCCTTCGCGGCCAGCCAGGTGTGCAACTCCTCGCTCTCGACCGCCAGGTTTTCCGTCATCCCGTCGAAGGGCTCGTGTTCAACCCGCAACAAACGCCCGGCAGCGTCGCGCTGTACGTAAACCATCGGTGCCTCCAGCAAACGCCATAAAAAAGCCCGCCACCCGGAAACGGGTAGCGGGCTTACTCTAGTTGAGTGCTCCGCCTAAGGAAACTCTGATACGCATTTCCCTCTGCCTGAGGAGCCGTCAACGCAACGCTGACAGCTCCTGTTCGGCACTCAGGCGACCAGTTGGTTGTGATCCAGCATCCCCTGGATGACCTCCGCTGCATTGCCACCGGACAGGACGGTATTCTCCAGCGTGATGGTCTGATCCACGTTTCCATTGCCTGCACTGGCGATGTTGATCACCGTACTGCCCGGCTCGCTGGCGAAGTCGAAACTGAGGTAGTGGGTCAGCACATCGGCACTGGCCGGATCGCTGACCCCTGCAGCAGTTGCGACAGATCCAGCTTGTCCTGACCGTTACCGAAGTCCTTGACGATATCGTGGTAGTTGCCACCCCGGTCATCGGCAGTCCACACGAAGGTGTCGTTGCCGGCCCCCCCGATGAGGACGTCGTTGCCTTTCCCGCCTATCAGGATGTCGTTGCCATCACCACCCTCCAGACGATCATTGCCGCCCAGGCCACTCAGGGTATCGTTGCCTCCCAGTCCGAGCAGCACGTCATTGCCTTCACTGCCCAGCAACGAGTCATTGAGTGCCTCGTGCCCCATCACCACGTTCGGCTGTACCGCCGCGCTGGAACCGATGCCGACCACCAGGCGGGCCGTGCTGACATCACCATCCGGCTGGGTCAGCTGGTAGGTGAAGACGTCTTCCTTGCCCAGGTTGGCGTAGTCGGGATCCGGCGTGTAGGTATAGGCCCCGTCGCCGTGCAGCACCAGGCTGCCCCACTGCCCGACGATGGTTTTCGATGTACCGACGGTGACGTAGCTGCCGTTGTCCAGCACGCTGAGCACGGCCCCTTCGCTCCCCTTGCTGTCCACCGCGCCCCAGGGGTGATTGCTGTAGAAGTAGTTGTTGGGATCGGTCAGCACGTTGCCCGCCACTGCCGTGGCGGTATCGACCAGCATCGCGGCCGCCACGGTGATCAGGGTGATGTTGTCCACCCGCACACGGTAGCTGCTGCTGTTGTTGGTGCGGTCATTGACTTCGAAGTACAGACGGTAGGTACCCTCACCCACGCTGTTGCTGACGATGCTGGTCGAGTTGCTGGACGCATGGGTGCCGCTCTGCACCTGCGTCCAGCCGCTGCCGTCCTGCTTGTACAACGTCCAGGTGAACTGATCGCCCGAGCCACTGCTGCTGAAGTTGCTGATGCTGCCCAGGTCGAAGGAGATCTGGGCAGTGCTGCCACTGGCGACGTCGAAGGTCGGCGTTGCGGCCTTGGTGCTGACACCGGCGCTGCGGTCACTGTCGACGAGCTGCAGGGCACCACTCTGCACACTGACGCCGTTGGACGAACCGATCGCGGTGACGCCCCATTTGCTACCCGATACATCCAGGACACTGGCTTGCGTGATCACGGTGGTTTCATTGCCACTCACGTTGCCGTTGTCGGTGGTATCGAATATCCAGGGGTTGTAGTTGGGCCCTGAAGACGCCGTATTGGTGGTGCTGGAGAAGTCCGCCAGTACCGTGCTTTCCGGGTCGGGGGTCACCCATGTCTGCCCGACGATGGCCTGATTGTAGTTGTCGTAGGCATAGACCTCGCTGCTGTCGGTGATGGTCAGTTTCAGCTCGGCCGATACTGCATCGCCATCGCGATCGATCAGGGTGTAGCGGATGGTGTCCGTCCGATCCTCGGCCACATCGCCATTGAATTTGTAGGTGTAGGCTCCCGTCACCAGGTTGACGCTGAACGAGCCGCCACCTGCGGTGGTGAAGGTCAGGGTATGGCTCGCCGCATCGTAGCCCGCAGACGCGCTGGTGTAGGTCACGTTGTTGTGGGTGATCGCGGCAATCGGTTGCAGCGCAGCACCGTCGGCACCGAAGCCGTTGCTGCCTTCGCTGATCAGGTTGCCCGAGATCACGGTACCGGTGACCGTTCCCTGCAGGGTGTCGTTGAGCTGGTTGAGGTTGGAGACCAGGATGGCATCGGTGTTGCTGCCCGCCTTGCCGTCATAGGCAATGGGGTTGAGCAGGGTCTTGTCCAGGTCACTGCCCAGCCCCATGCCCAGGGCATAGGACTTGATGCCCTTGGCCGTGAGGAAGGCGACCCAGTCCGCCTCTTCGCCGGCACCGATGCCATCGCCCAGTTCCGGGTTGTACTGGCTACCGTTGTTGTTGCTGCCCGGGTTGGCGTTGGACAGCGTCGGCTGCCCGTCGGAGAGGAAGTACGAGACGTTCTGCACGCCGGTACCGCTGAGCTTGCCGGCCGAGTCGTAGGCGTTCATCGCCTTGATCAGGGCATCGTCATAGTTGGTCGAACCGTTGCCGGCGTTGTTGGCCAGCGCGGTCAACCAGGTCTTGGCGTCGCTGGCCGTCATCCAGACATTGCCCACGGCACTGGCCGTATTGGAGAAGGTGACGATACGGACCATCACGTCGCCGAGGTTGTCGTAGCTGTCGATCAGGCGCTGCACGGCATCCTTGGCCAATGCCAGCTTGGTGCTGAAGCCACTGACGCCGGACGGTGCATCGTCCATGCTGCCGGACAGATCCAGCACCACCATGAGGTTGGTATGGATGCCTTGCGGCTCGCTGGCGGACTTGGCGATATCGTTCGGCTGGGCCGGCGAGTCGTCGTCCACGGAGATATGCAGCGTGCCCTGGGCCGTGGAGCCATTGCCATCGACCATCTGATAGCCGAACTGGAAGTCCAGATTGTTCTCCACGCTGCCCGCTGCCGGCGCCGGATGATCCAGCGGTGCATGCAGCTCGAACTTGAACGCGCCGGTTGCCGGGTTGGTCAGCGTCACGGTGAACACCGGCTGATGAGTCCCGATGGTCTGGGCCGTCAGCACAGTGCCATTGCCACTGACCTGATACTCCACGCTCTGACCGCCGGAAGTCACGCTCGGCAGCCCCGAGGGTTGCCAGGCAAAACTGCCGAAGCCGTCGTTTCCGTAGTCGTAGCCCAATGTGCCGGTAACGACGGTTGCCTCTCCTTCGTCGTCCTGCACCCCACCGATGATTCCGCCTGGCAAGCCATCCTCGTCGACCCGATCCAACACGAAGCCACCGGTTGGCTGATCGTTGACGAAGCAGACGTCCAGTTGGGTACCTACGGTGTCGTTGTCGCCATCCACCACATTGACCTGGAACGAGAGATCCAGGCTGGGCGGCAGGAACTGCTGCTCCAGGGCGATGTTCTGGATACGGTAGTCGCCATCGTTGGAAGCGAAGACCAGGGTGGTGAATCCCCCTGCCAGGGATACGGCCGAGCCACTGGTGAAGGTCGAGCTGGACAGGTCGAAGCTGAACTGCGAACTCTCGCTGCCCTGACCGTTGTACTTGCCTGCGGCAACCACCTGGCCGTCAACGTCCAGCGCCGTCCAGGACAACTGGTCGCCGGCAGACAGTTTCTGCACGCTCACCTCGGCCGAATAGACCGTGGCACTGAACGTCATGGTCAAGGATTCATCGTCGTTGATCAGGTTGTTGCCGCCTACGCCGACGCCCTGTTCCGACGGGTTGACCAGACCGCTGCCAGTCAGGGTCATGGAGAGACCTTCACCACTGTGCACGAGGAACGAAGGCTGCGGCTGACCCGCATCGATCGCCTGCAAGTCGAAGTCGGCAGTGATCACCGGACGTGCATTGACGATGGTCAACTCGTAATTGTCGCCGCCGCCGAGGGCATTGGGGTCGTCGTATACCTTGAGGATGAAGAACACCTCGCCCTGGGCGTCACCTACCGTGGCGGTCAGGGTCGATACCCCATTCTCCTTGACCACCGTGTAGAACAGCCCATCGTCGGTCAGCCCGGCATTGGCGGACAGATCGAAGCCGCCGCCATCACTGCCGTAGTCGGCCTGAATCACGCCTTGAGTAGTGAAGCCATTGCTCTCTTCGACTTCTGCGCAATCGGGCTGGATCACACTGGGCCCGTCGTCTTCGAAGCCGACCACCTTGCCCAGATCCAGGCTGGCACTGTGGGAGTCGCCATCGTTGTCGTAGACGGTCACGCCCAGGTTCAGCACGCCGTCCCGGATCAGCGCCAGTTCGTCATGGCTGCCGGTATCGCCATGGGCGATGGCCTTGTACTGCTCCAGGGTCACGCTGCCGTCGGCGGCATTGACGCTGATCTTGAACACCGTCACGCCATTGGCCTTGCCCAGGATGCTGCCATCGGCCTCCTTGTACAGCAGGATATTGCCGCCCGCCGTGGCATCCAGCCCCGAGTCCACACCCTGCTCACTCAGGCTCAGGTCATAACGGGTACGCGACGCGTTCTGGCCATCCGAGCCGGCATCCACCGTGAGGCTGAACAGGCTGCCAGCGGCGATTCGCGCATAACCCAGCACATCGCCGTGGCCCTGCTCATCGTTCGGCGCCACATGGCCGTTCTCGTTCTGGCTGGAGCCCGTGGTACCCACCGACTCGTCGACATACAGCCTGGCGCCCTGCTGCAACTGGAAGGCGGTGATTTTCGGGCCGTCGTCCTCGAAGCCGACCGCCTTGCCCAGATCCAGGCTGGCACTGTGGGAGTCGCCATCGTTGTCGTAGACGGTCACGCCCAGGTTCAGCACACCGTCGCGGATCAGCGCCAGTTCGTCATGGCTGCCGGTATCGCCATGAGCGATGGCCTTGTACTGCTCCAGGGTCACGCTGCCGTCGGCGGCATTGACGCTGATCTTGAACACCGTCACGCCATTGGCCTTGCCCAGGATGCTGCCATCGGCCTCCTTGTACAGCAGGATATTGCCGCCCGCCGTGGCATCCAGCCCCGAGTCCGCACCCTGCTCACTCAGGGTCAGGTCATAACGGGTACGCGACGCGTTCTGGCCATCCGAGCCGGCATCCACCGTGAGGCTGAACAGGCTGCCAGCGGCGATTCGCGCATAACCCAGCACATCGCCGTGGCCCTGCTCATCGTTCGGCGCCACATGGCCGTTCTCGTTCTGGCTGGAGCCCGTGGTACCCACCGACTCGTCGACATACAGCCTGGTGCCCTGCTGCAACTGGAAGGCGGTGATTTTCGGGCCGTCGTCCTGGAAGGAGAAGTAGGAAGAGTTGCCACCGGCAAGCTCTACTTTCGCCGTCCGGATAACCGCATCATCATCACCGTCGATACGGGTAACCTGGTACTGCAGTTGCAGCGCCCCCTGATTCGTGATCAGCAGATCGACCGCCTCGTCGAAACGCTGGTCGTTGTCCGGATGCTTGATGGCCTCGAACAGCGTGGTCTGCAATTGCGGCTGACCATCGACGATCACGATGGCGATGCTGAATACCGTGTCGCCAGCCGCATCGACACCATTGATCTGCTGGCTGTTGGTTGCATCGACGAACAGGCGGATGGCGCCACCATCGGTGGCCGACAGGGTGGTAGCCAGGCCACCAGACGGCACCCCGGCAAAGCTCAGGGTGGCGGTAAGCGATGCCTCACCATCGGCACCGGCCGCTCCTCCGATGGTGAACAGCGAAGTCAGGCCACCCGCAACCTGGGTGGTGGTGCGGGCCAACGCACCTGTGGCGTCATCGCTCACGTAGCCCTGGCTCTGGTCGTCATTGGCCGCGTAGCGATCCTGCTCGCCAGTGGTCTCGTCCAGCACCACTTCCAGTTGCCCCAGCGCCTGGCGATCAATGTCCACCGTCAGGGTCGGCACATCGTCCTCGATATTGATCACGAACAGGCCGCCGACACCTTCGGGGATATTCAGTGGATCGCCGTCACCATCGGTAATGGCCAGCAGATGGGTGAAATCGATGCCGATCTGGCCATCGCTCGACCACAGTTCACTGTCGTCGCCATCGGCCTGCGGATGGTCGATCGGCCCTTGCAGAGTGAAGGTGAAGCTGCCATCGGCGTTCACCACCAGGGTGAACACCGGATAGCCTCCGACATCAGCGGCAGCCGTAGCGGTCAGCGTGGTGCTGAGCAGATTGCCTTCGCCGTCGACGTTCTCACTGACCGTGTACACCAGTGGCTGCTCACCAGAGGTGAGCCCCTGGCCGTCGAGCAGCGTGACAGCGGTGCTGCTGTCGACCAGGCCGAAGCTGCCAGGCCCGTCGGCGCCGAACGCCACCAGCGACGCCAGCGTACCCGCGCCCCCCGCCGTGCTCACTACCAGGGTCTGGCCGGACTCCGGATTACCCGGATTGGGGCTGTCGAGTTTGTCCTCGTGCACCGTGCCACCGATAGCCGGTGGCGTCTTGATGCCCCAGGTAGCCTGGATGTTGACGTCGTTGTAGTCGTTGTCGCCACCGGCGTTGACGTCTTCCCAGTTCTGGTTGCCCGGCGCCGCGTTATCCTGCACATGGGATTTGCCACCAGGGTTGAGCGCAGGGTTGTCGAAAACGATCGATGCGCCCCCTCTCCGGCCAGCGGGCTGCCGTTGACGAAAGCCTGCCACTGGCCATTGACCAGTTCGAAGGTGACTTCGGCACCATCGGCGACACCGTTGGCACCGCCATCGGGAATAATGAAGAAACCGATACTGGAAGGATCGAGGCCTTCCAGCGTGACGCTGCTGCCGATGCTCAGCGACGTGGTGTCAGCCCAGATCAGCGCACCGCTGACCGGCACGCCATCGGCGCCCTTGATGTAGTAGCCATAGCTATTGGCATAAGACGCATCGCCACCCTCATAGGTCAGGGTCAGGCAATACTCCGGCTCGCTGACCACCAGCTCCGGCACGTCGTCCTGAACGTTGATGACGAACAGCCCCGTGGTGCCCTCCGGCAGTTGCAGAGGGTCGCCATCGCCATCGGTAGCGGTGAACAGGTTGGTGAAGTCGATGCCGAACGCACCGTCGTTGCTCCACAGCTCGCCGTCATTGCCATCGGCAACCGGGTGATCGATCGGCCCTTGCAGAGTGAAGGTGAAGCTGCCATCCGCGTTCACCGTCAAGGTGAAAACCGGGTAGTTACCCAGGCCATCGGCAGACACGGCAGTCAGTGTGGAACTGACCAGTTTACCGTCGACGACGCTCTCCTCTACGTTGTAGATCAGGCTCTCACCGCCTGAGGTCAGCCCCTGGCCGTTCAACAGCCCCGTGGCAGTGGCGCTGTTCACCAGGCCAAAGGCACCAGGGCCATCGGCACCGAAGGCCACCAGCGACGTCAGGCTGCCAGCCCCGTCGTCGGTGCTGACCACCAGGGTCTGGCTGCCGCCATCGGGGTTGCCCGTGTTCGGGTTGGTCAGCAGATCCTCGTGCACCGTACCGCCCAGGGCAGGCTGTTGCGGGTCAAGGGTCTTGAGAATCGGAACATCATCCTCGATATCGATGACGAAGCTGCCGTCAGCGAAGCCGCCGAAGATCGGATCATCGTCGCCATCGGTGGCAACCAGTACCCCCGAGAAGTCCAGCGCCAGATCGCTGCCGCCCAGGGTTTCCGAATCCACGCCATCCTGCTGCGGGTGATCCACCGGCCCTTGCAGGGTGAAGTCGTAACTGCCGTCCGGACGCACTATCAGGCTGAAGATCGGCTGACCACCCTCCCCGGCTGTCGCGGTCAGGGTGGTGCCATCGCTGGAGACGCTGTAAACCAGCGGCACACCGCCGGAGGTCAGGGCCAGTGCCTGCAGGTCGGACAACGCGCCCGGCTCCTGGCTCAGGTGGAAACCGCCGCGACCATCCGCGCCAAAACTGACCAGGGCATCCAGAGCGCCCACACCGCCGCTGGCCGTCAGCGTTTGCCCACTGCCCTCGGTGTTGCCGCCGCTCAGTGCATCTTCCTGCACCACACGCACGACCACCGGGCGTTCTGCGCCACCGACCTGTACCGGGACGTCGTCCTCGATATCGATGACGAAGCTGCCGTCAGCGAAGCCGCCGAAGATCGGATCATCGTCGCCATCGGTGGCAACCAGTACCCCCGAGAAGTCCAGCGCCAGGCCGCTGCCGCCCAGGGTTTCCGAATCCACGCCATCCTGCTGCGGGTGATCCACCGGCCCTTGCAGGGTGAAGTCGTAACTGCCGTCCGGACGCACTATCAGGCTGAAGATCGGCTGACCACCCTCACCGGCTGTCGCGGTCAGGGTGGTGCCATCGCTGGAGACGCTGTAAACCAGCGGCACACCGCCGGAGGTCAGGGCCAGCGCCTGCAGGTCGGACAACGCGCCCGGCTCCTGGCTCAGGTGGAAACCGCCGCGACCATCCGCGCCAAAACTGACCAGGGCATCCAGAGCGCCCACACCGCCGCTGGCCGTCAGCGTTTGCCCACTGCCCTCGGTATTGCCGCCGCTCAGTGCATCTTCCTGCACCACACGCACGACCACCGGACGTTCTTCGCCACCGACCTGTACCGGGACGTCGTCCTCGATATCGATGACGAAGCTGCCGTCAGCGAAGCCGCCGAAGATCGGATCATCGTCGCCATCGGTGGCAACCAGTACCCCCGAGAAGTCCAGCGCCAGGCCGCTGCCGCCCAGGGTTTCCGAATCCACGCCATCCTGCTGCGGGTGATCCACCGGCCCTTGCAGGGTGAAGTCGTAACTGCCGTCCGGACGCACTATCAGGCTGAAGATCGGCTGACCACCCTCACCGGCTGTCGCGGTCAGGGTGGTGCCATCGCTGGAGACGCTGTAAACCAGCGGCACACCGCCGGAGGTCAGGGCCAGCGCCTGCAGGTCGGACAACGCGCCCGGCTCCTGGCTCAGGTGGAAACCGCCGCGACCATCCGCGCCAAAACTGACCAGGGCATCCAGAGCGCCCACACCGCCGCTGGCCGTCAGCGCTTGCCCACTGCCCTCGGTATTGCCGCCGCTCAGTGCATCTTCCTGCACCACACGCACGACCACCGGACGTTCTTCGCCACCGACCTGAACCGGGACGTCATCCTCGATATCGATGACGAAGCTACCACTGGCGAAGCCGCCAGGCACGGCGTCGCCATCGAAATCAGTGGCGATCAACAGCGTCGAGAAGTCCAGGGCCAGCTTACTGCTGCCGAGCGTTTCCGAGTCGATACCGTCCTGCTGCGGATGGTCGATGGGGCCAAGGAGAGTGAAGGTATAGCTGCCGTCAGTTCCAACGACCAGCGTGAATACGGCTGGCCCATCGACCCCGGCGGTGGCAGTAAGGGTGGTGCCATCTTCTGAAACGACGTAGATCAGCGGCTGACCAGCGGACGTCAGCTCCAGTGCCTGCAAGTCAGCCAGGGCTGGCGCCCGGGTATCGAGCTGGAAGCGGCCGGGGCCATCCGCACCGAAATCGACCAGGTTGTTCAGGGTGCCTGGCTCACCCATCGCTTGCGTGGTTTGCGCTGGCAGGTTGCCGGGTTCGGCATTGCCATTGCCCAGCGCATCCTCGTGAACCACGCCATTGACCCTGGGCCGCTCCTGCTCGCCGCCGCTCTGCACGGGGCTGTCATCGTCGATCAGGATGCTCAGGCTGCCGCTGGCCGGTGTACCGTTGCCATCGGTGATGGTGTAGTTGAACAGATAGAGGATGTCGTTCTCGTCGCTGCCGCCAAGTGGTGGCGCGGCATGATCGAGCGGCGCGAGCAGCTCGAACTGGTAGGCACCGGTCGCCAGATTGGTGACCTGGGCGACGAACACCACCGTTTCACCGGCATAGGCGGTCAGCGTCAGGCCATCAGGGCTCACCTGATAGACCAGCGGCATACCACCCGAGCTGATGCCCATCGCCGCCAGACCCGCGGTCGACCAGGTGAAACTGCCCGGACCATCGGGGCCGAAGCTGTAACCGAGAACGCCAGTGACCAGCGTGGACTCACCCTCCAGATCGTTCACGCCACCGACGATACCGTCGGGCAGCCCATCCTCGTCCACGGCACTGGACGCGGTGCCCCCCGTAGGGATGCCATCCACTTCAGGGTCGGCAGTGGCGATGGGCAGCGCCTCGGGAAACAGCGGCCCGCCAGGCAGGCCCTCGGTGGGAAAACCGATGACCGGATCGAGCGCACCACCGACCTCCGAGAGCATCACGAACGAGTGGCCGCCCCCGGCACCGCCAGCACCACCAGCACCGGCGCCCGGACCGGCTGCGGTGGCTTCGCCCTCCTGGGTCGGGTCGACGCCGGCCTCGATGGCGGCCTGCAGGCGTTCGACATCGGTCAGGTCGGCATCGCTGGGCGCAGTCGCCGGGGTTTCGGCGGCGGGCGCCTGAGAGTCGCTGCGATCGGCGATCATCTGCGTATCGAGGGTGATGCTGCTGTCTCGACCCAGGGTCAGTTGCTGGCCGTTGCTCAGGGCAACCGCAACCGCACCGGACATGCCGGTTACCAGTTGCTCGCCCGCATAGACACGATCACCTTCGCTGACGGGACGGCGCGATCCATCGCTCGCTACCGCGAACACCTCGCCGACAACCTGACTGACGACACCAATTAGAGTAGCCATGATTCCATCCTCACTACAGCTGCCGACCACCGCCGACACGTACCTACCAAAAGGGTCAGAACACCTTTTTGCAGCAGAGGAGAGAAACAAGACCACTGATTGAAATGGAACGGCGCAAATCCAAAAAACGCTACTGACAAAAAAATGTCACCACAGCATGCGTCGACCTACTCCATCAGATGAATCCCCGCCCTTTCGATGCCTGACTACCCACTCCAGCCGTACAGGCCCCGAAAAATGAGGACTTGTGCAGCTCATAGGCTCAAACAATGTGCTGCTTTTCGCATTGTTCATAAGATTTTTTCCGAATATGGCTTGTGAAAAAATCTTCTTAGCTTCTCCAAAAGTTGTTCTTAGCTGTGATGTTACAAGCCTGAAACAATTTTTCAGGCAAAAAAGCCATTTTTCTGGCGACAGGATAAGAACCCAGTAAGGAGAAAACGCCAATGCGCACACTCAACACCCTGTGGAGCGCCATGCTTTTGGCGACTGCCTGCAGTCAGGTACAGGCCATGAACTTGTCGGAGGCCATCCAGAGCACACTGGACAACCACCCGGAGATCCATGCTGCCGCCAATAGCCGTCTCGCCTCGGACGAAGACGTCAAGTTCGCCAAGGGCGGCTATCTGCCCACCGTCGACCTGCTGGTCGGCTATGGCCGCGAGCGCACGGACAGCCCCAGCACCCGAGCGCTGGGTGACCACAACAAGGAAACCCTGAACTACCGCGATGCCGAACTGCGTCTGCGGCAGATGCTGTTCGACGGCTTCAACACTCCCAACGAAGTGGCGCGCACCCAGGCCGTGGTCAACTCCCGCGCCTACCGCCTGCTCGGTACCTCCGAGAGCCTGGCGCTGCGTACCGTCGAGGTATACCTGGATCTGCTGATGCGCCGCGAGATGGTCACCCTGGCTCGCAACAACCTGCAGGCCCACCAGCGCATCAACGATCAGATCGGCATGCGCAGCCGCCAGGGTGTAGGCAGCAACGCAGACCTGGACCAGTCCGAAGCGCGTCTGGCTCTGGCGCAGAACAACCTCTACACCGAAGAGGTCAACCTGGCCGATGCCGAAGCCAACTTCTTCAGTGCTGTCGGCCGCCTGCCGGATCAGTTGGAAACACCCGCATCGATCAAGGGAGGCATGCCGGCCGATCTGCTGGAGGCACGCCAGACGGTGATGGACAACAACCCCTTCCTGAAGTCGGCACAAGCGGACGTCAACGCCGCCGAGAAGCAGTACGAGGTTGCCAAGTCCCCCTTCTACCCGCGTTTCGACCTGGAGCTGGCCACCAACGCCAACGACAACGTGCAGGGCGACGAGGGCCACTACAACACCTGGCGGGCCGCCGTGGTGATGAACTACAACCTGTTCAACGGCATGCGCGACAAGGCCCGCCTGCAATCGGCCGCGCATCAGATCAACGAGTCGATGGACATCCGCAACAATGCCCTGCGGGTGCTCAACGAAAACCTCTCGCTGGCCTGGAACGCCATGGAGAACGCACGTCTGCAAACGCCCAAGGCACGAGACTATGCGGACTACACCGCACGCGTTCGCGAGGCCTACCAACAGCAGTTCAGCCTGGGCCAACGCACCCTGCTCGACCTGCTCGACAGCGAGAACGAGCTGTTCACCGCCAACCGCCGCTACACCGAGGTTCGCTACGGCGAAGAATTCTCGATGTACCGCGTCGTCGCGGCGATGGGGGATCTGCTGCGCCAGCAACAGGTCGTGGTACCGGCAGAAGCCGTAGCCCTCACGGAAGTGAAGAGCGAGGCACGCCTGCCGGACATGAAGTGATCCCGGCTCGAAGGCCCGCATGGACGCGGGCGGGCCCGACGCGCAACGGTTCGTTCAGCCAGGCAAGGCGAAATTGGGCGAAGAACGAACCGGGCTCGCACAGGTTCTGAGGAGTAGTAGAAATTGACCACCATGGAACGGCCAGGGCCGGCCAGCGATCCACGACTCAGCCATGACGATCCGCTGCTCGACGGTCTGTTGATCCTCTGCCGCCTGCATGGCTGCAGTGCCAGCCGTGGCAGCCTGAGCGCCGGCCTGCCGCTGCCGGCCCAGCGTCTGAGCCCCGACCTGCTGGCTCGCGCCGCCGCGAGGGCCGGCTTGCAGGGACGGCTGCTGCAACGCGATCTCGCCAGCATCTCCGCGCTCAACCTGCCTGTACTGCTGCTGCTCAAGGACGGTCGCAGCGCCGTGCTGCGCCAGTGGGGGCCGAAGCAGCAGGCGCAGATACTGCCCTGCGAGACGGATGGCGGCGAACAATGGGTCAGCCATGAGCAACTGGCTGCCGAGTACAGCGGCCAGGCCTTCTTCGCGCGCCCGCGGCATGAACTGGAAGAAGCCCGCACGCCCCTGGTACCGCGTATCGAAGCCTGGTTCCGTGACACCCTGAAACTGTCGCGCTGGCTGTATACCGACGCCGTGCTGGCCAGCCTGCTGATCAACCTGCTGGGCCTGATGGTGCCGCTGTTCGTGATGCAGACCTACGACCGTGTGGTGCCCAATCAGGCGACATCGACACTCTGGGTACTGGCCGTCGGCCTGCTGATCGGCACCGGCTTCGAGCTGCTGCTCAAGGTGTTGCGCGCGCACCTGCTGGACACGGCGGGCAAGAAGACCGACGTGGTGCTCTCGGCCACGCTGTTCGAGCGCATCACCGGCATGTCGATGAAAGCGCGACCGGCCACCATCGGCGGTTTCGCCCAGAGCATCCACGACTTCCAGGGGCTGCGTGACTTCCTCACCGCCGTGACCCTGACCAGCCTGATCGACCTGCCCTTCTCGCTGCTGATGTTGCTGGTGATCGGCCTGATCGGCGGGCCGCTGGTGTTCATCCCCCTGCTGGCCTTCCCCATCACCGCGCTGTTCGCCTACATCATCCAGATACGCCTGCGCGACACGGTGCACAAGAGCCTGCAACTCGGCTCGCAGCGGCAGGCGTTGCTGATCGAGACCCTCGGCGGCCTGGAGATGCTCAAGGCCTGCGGTGCGGAGAGCGAACGCCAGCACCAGTGGGAGCAGACCCACGGCGCCCTCACCCGCCTGGATGGCCATGCCAAGTTCCTCGCCTCGCTGGCCACCAACGGCACCCTGTTCCTCCAGCAGTTCGCCGGCATGACCACCATCGTCGCCGGGGTCTATCTGATCATCGCCGGCAACCTGAGTGTCGGCGCGCTGGTGGCCTGCTACATGCTGGGCAGTCGCATTCTCGCGCCACTGGGCCAGATCGCCGGGCTGATCACCCGCTATCAGCAGGCGCGCCTGACCATGACCAGCACCGACGCCCTGATGGCACTGCCCCAGGAACGTCAGGACAAGCAGCGCCCGCTGGACCGCACCCAGCTCAAGGGGGCTCTGGACATACGCCAGATCAGCTTCACCTATCCGGGCCAGAACGCTCCGGCACTGAACGACGTCAGCCTACGCCTGGGCGCCGGAGAACGCCTGGGCATCATCGGCCGCAGCGGCTCGGGCAAGAGCACCCTGGCACGGCTGCTGATGGCCTTCTACAGCGCCGACGAAGGACAGATCCTGCTGGACAACCTCGACCTGCGCCAACTGGACGTCGCCGACCTGCGCCACCAGATCGGCTACGTCGCCCATGACCTGCCCCTGCTGGCGGGCAGCCTGCGCGACAACCTCACCCTCGGCGCACGCTACATCAGCGACACGCGCATGCTCGAAGTCGCCGAGCTGACCGGTGTGGTCGAGCTGGCGCGGCAGCACCCGCAGGGCTTCGATCGCCCGGTGGGCGAGCGCGGCCAACTGCTCTCGGGCGGCCAGCGCCAGGCCGTACTGCTGGCCCGAGCCCTGCTGCTCGACCCGCCGATCCTGGTGCTCGACGAACCGACCAGCGCCATGGACAACACCAGTGAAGACCTGCTGCGCCAGCGCCTGCACAGCTGGGTGCAGGGCAAGACCCTGATCCTCATCACCCATCGGGCCTCCATGCTCAGTCTGGTCGAACGCCTGGCCGTGCTGGACAACGGTCGAGTGGTGGCGGACGGGCCGAAGGAAGCGGTGATCGAAGCCTTGCGCAAGGGCCGTGTCGGTATCCGGCCAGCCTGTAGGAGCGATGTACGATGCAAGCCACTCAGAGCCTCGGCAATTACTTTGGCCGCCTGCGCGAGAAACGCCAGGACACCGAGTTCATGCCGGAAGTGGAAGGCGCCATTCTCGAGGACTCGCCCTGGCTGAGCCGCATCACGGTATGGGCGGTCAGCGCCTGCCTGCTCGCTGCCCTGCTCTGGGCGTACTTCGCCGTGCTGGAGGAAGTCACCACCGGTGAAGGCAAAGCCATCCCATCGAGCAAGGTGCAGGTGATACAGAATCTGGAGGGCGGCATCGTCAGCGAAATCTTCGTCCGTGAGGGACAGATCGTGGACAAGGGCGACACGCTGCTGAGGCTGGACGACACCCGTTTCCTGTCCAATCGTGGCGAGACCGAAGCGGATCGGCTTGCCCTGGTCGCCCGCCTCGAACGGCTTGGCGCGGAAGCCGAGGGGCGCGAGCCCAGACTCCCCGAAGAGATCACCCAGGGGGCACCCCGACTGGCCGAAGACGAGCTGGCGCTGTATCGCTCTCGTCAACAGCGCCTGAAAAGCGAGCAGCGCACCCTCGGCGAACAACTGCGGCAGAAGGAGCAGGAACTGGCCGAGTTTCGCTCCAAGGCGCAGCAGTACCGCTCCAGCCTGGGGCTGCTGCAACAGGAGCTGAACATGTCGCAACCCCTGGTCGCCTCCGGCGCGATTTCCGAAGTCGAGGTTCTGCGCCTGCGGCGCAGCGTGGTGGAGCTGCGAGGCTCGCTGGAAGCCACCAATCTGGCCATTCCCCGTGCCGAAGCGGCGATGAGCGAGATCAAGAGCAAGATGGATGAGTCCGAGCTGAGCTTCCGCTCCGATGCCTTCAAGGAACTCAACGAAGTCCGTACCGAACTGCAGAAGATCACCGCGACCAGCGTCGCCATCGAGGACAAGGTGACCCGTACCACGGTGACCTCGCCCGTGCGTGGCGTGATCAAGCAACTCAAGGTCAACACCATCGGCGGCGTGGTACAGCCAGGCAGCGACATGCTGGAGATCGTGCCACTGGACGACAGCCTGCTGATCGAGGCCAAGGTTCGCCCGCAGGATGTGGCCTTCCTGCATCCGGGTCAGAAGGCCATGGTCAAGTTCACCGCCTATGACTACACCATCTACGGCGGGCTGAAAGCCAACCTGGAACTGATCAGCGCCGACACCATCACCGACGAGGAAGGCAACAGCTTCTACCTGATCCAGGTACGTACCGAGAAAAGCCACCTGGGCAGCGAGGAACACCCGTTGCTGATCATCCCGGGCATGGTCGCCACGGTAGACATCATCACCGGCGAGAAGAGCGTGCTGGCCTACCTGCTCAAGCCCGTGCTCAAGGCCCGCGCCGAAGCCATGCGCGAACGCTGAGAACCACGTCGCCCGGGCTGACGCGGGGTGCAACGTGCACGTCGCCCCTAACGCTGGTGGTTGCGGATAAAGACCTCTTCCCCCATCGCCGCGATCTGTCCGTCGATCAGGGCATCGAAGGGCCTGAGCAACGCAGCGAATGAACGGGGCGCCTCCAGCACATCCAATGCACTGACGATCGCCTCGACGGTCGACAGCGCCCCCTCCTCCGGCGCCTTGCGCAGGCGATAGCGCGACGGTGCGACAACGCCCAGGCTCGCACGCGGCAACGCCGCAAGCGGCGGGTTGAGATGCAGCAGCTTGCGCGCCTTGCGCCAGGTGCCATCGGGTACCACCAGCAGCAGCGGTTGCTCGTGCGGCGAGCCGGTCGCCAGGGCAACGGCCTGCTCGCCGGGAAACAGCAGGCAGGCCCGGTACCCCGGCTGCGCCAGCAGCTGCGGCAGATCATCGAACACCTCGCCCACGCGCAGCTCGGCATTGCGCAGCCCCAGCGCCGCCAGGCGAGCGGTATTGAGGGCATGATCGACCTCGCTCGGGTGCTGCAGGATGAGCACGCGAGTACGGCTGTCGAGATCGGGAATCAGCGGGCACAGGCAATGGCCGAGCGGGCGCTGGCAACGGGAGCAGGTCGGACGAGGCATGCGGCGCAGTGTGCCAGAAGCGCCGGCCCCCGCGTAGCCCGGATCCGATCCGGGCCATGGGTCAACGGTTGAAACGCTCCGCCAGGCTGTGCAGGTAGTCGGCCATCTCCTCCAGCTCGCGGCTGATGGCTGCGCCCTGGTGCGCCTGCCCGGCGCTGTGATCGGAAAGCTGGGCGATACGGGTGATCTGCCGGCTGATGTCCTCGGCCACGTGGCTCTGCTCCTCGGACGCGGCCGCCATCTGCTGGCTCATGCCGGTGATGCGCGTCACCGCCGAGCTGATCCCCTCCAGCGCGTCACGCACGGACTCCACGCTCTGTACGCTGCCGCGGGAAATCTCCTCGCCCTTGCCCGCCGTCACCACTGCGCGCTCCGCGCCGGCGCGCAGATCCGCGATGATCTGATGAATCTGCTCGGTGGATTGCCGGGTGCGCGAAGCCAGCGAACGCACTTCGTCGGCCACCACGGCGAACCCACGCCCCTGCTCCCCCGCACGCGCCGCTTCGATGGCGGCGTTGAGCGCCAACAGGTTGGTCTGCTCGGCAATCGACGTGATCACATCCGCGACACTGCCGATCGATTGCGTGGAGTTGGCCAGTTCGTTGACCGCATGACCGATGTCGCTCACCGCCTTGGCCATCTGACGCATCGAGTCCAGGCTGCCAATCGCCAGGTCGCGCCCCTCGCGCGCGAGGCGATCCGCCTCTTCGGCGGCATGCGAGGTGTTCTGCACGTTGTGCGTCACCTCCTGAATGGTCGCAGCCATCTGGTTGATGGCCGTTGCCGACTGATCCGTTTCGGCCCGCTGCTGATCGAGCAGTTGGGCACCCGAGCGGGAAAGCTCGGCGGACTGCGTAGCGCGCTTCTTGACGTTCTCGCCGGCATCCTCCAGACGCGTCAATGCCGTCTGCAGGCGCGCCTCTTCGCTGATCATGGCCATGTCCAGCAGGGCCTGGGCACCACGATTATCACTGTAGGTCAGCGCCACCAGACCGCTGGTAAAGGCTTTCGGATGCTCGTCCAGCGTACGGCGGATCAACTGCCGCGTGCGATGCAACTGGAAAGAACCGAGGCCGCACAGCATCAGCACGATGAAGGCGATCAGCCAGGGGCCGGACAATACCCAGTGCGACGCCAGGATCAGCAGCGAAGCCACGATCAGTGGCCAGGAACGCAGCAGGTCGTATGTCCAGTATTCCAATCGAGGTACCGGGGGCTTGCCGGCTCGCAACCTGGCATAGAGCGCTTCGGCCCGACGCTTCTGCGCTTCGCTCGGCAGCGAGCGCACCGACTCGTAACCCGCCATGCGACCGTTCTCGTAGATCGGCGTGACGTAGGCGCTGACCCAGTAGAAATCGCCATTCTTCGAGCGATTCTTGACGATACCCATCCAGGGTTTGCCCTGCTTGATCGTCTCCCACATATGGCCGAACACCGCTGGCGGCATGTCCGGGTGGCGCACGATGTTATGGGGTTGGCCGATCAGTTCCTCACGGGTGAAGCCGCTGATTTCGACGAATGCATCGTTGCAGTAGGTGATCTTGCTATTGAGGTCGGTGGTGGAAATCAGGCGTTCTTCAGCGCGAAAGGATCTTTCTCGCTGACTCACCGGCAGGTTCTGGCGCATCGAGGCATCCCTGTTCGAATTTAGGGTTGGTACAGGTGTATGAATAAGTACTAGCACAGGGCTATGGCCGCGCCAGGCCCCGTATCTACGTCTTTCGCAGGATAAAGGCGACCCTGTTTCAGATCTGATTCAGTTGCGTCTTGAGCAGGTCTCGAAACGTCTGAATCAACGGTTCACGCGTGCGTCCTCGGCGCAGGATCAGCGAGAACGGCGCCTGATAACCGAAGGTGGCGGGCAACAGCACGCGCAATCTCCCCTGATCCACCCAGGGCTGGGCGTAGTGTTCCGGCAGGTAGCCGACATAGGCCCCGGAGAGCACCAGGATCAGTTGCGCCTCCATCGACTCCACGGTCGCGGCACTGTGCTTGAAACCGTGCCGGGCCAACTCGGCCTGACTCCAGTAACCACGGCCGACCATACGCTGCTGGGTGATCAGCTCCTCGGGAATCCGCCGTTGCTCGAACAGCGCATGCCGCTCGCTGCAATACAGCCAGTGCTGCTCACGGTACAGCGGCTGGTAGACCAGGCCGTTCATGCGCGTGGAGAAGGCACCGATGGCCAGGTCCAGACGGTTGTCCAGCACAGCCAGTTGCAACTCGTAGGGACTCATCACCGACAGGTGCATGTGCACGCCGGGATGCTCCTGGCTGTAGGCACCGATCACCTCGGCCAGCGGCAAGGCCGGATCGCCGACCGTGGAGTCCAGCACACCGAGGTTGAGGGTGCCGCGCAACTCGCCCTTGAGTGCTGCCGAGTAGCGTTCGAAGTCTTCCAGCTCACCGAGCAGGCGCAACGTTTCCTGATGGAACAGCTCGCCCTTGCTGGTCAGGCTGAAGCCGCCACGACCCCGATGGCAGAGCACGATGCCAAGCTGGCTTTCCAACTGGCTCATGTAAGTGCTGATGGCCGAGGTGGACAGATTCAGCTCCTGCTGCGCAGCGGCGAAGCCCTGGTGGCGCACCACGGCGACGAAGATCTTCAGCAGTTTCAGATCGGGCAAGGCGAAGGACATGACGAGGCACGGCGAACCAAAGGAGCGCCAGTGTAGCGCCACGGATTCGATAGTTCAGCCTCGTAGCCCCGGTGAAATCCGGGAACCACGCCAGGGCAACCTCCCGAGCCGGATGCAATCCGGGCGGCGCGCATCGATAGTTCAGCAATCACTGAACTAAGTTTTTGCGCAAGATGATTTAACTCGCGCGCCGGCTGAGCCAACAATGTGGCCATAACCAGGCACCGGCTCGAACCGGATGCCACCGGGCGCCACACCCGCCCCTTGCCAATCTGCCGCTGACCCTCGCCCTCTCCAGGAGACGGCCATGCGACTGGAAATCTTCCGCACCCTCTGGGGCTATCGCGGCAGTTGGCAGCAAGCGCTCGACGAAGCGCTCGGCGCCGGCTTCGACGGCATCGAGGCACGTATCCCCGAGACGACCGCACAACGCAGCAGCAATGCTCGCCTGCTGCGCGAACGGAACGTCCCCTATATCGCCACCCTGTTCACCTCCACACCAGTGCTGCCGCGCCAGGGCGACAGCCCCCAGGCACACCTCCAAGACCTGCGCAGGAAGCTCGACTGGGCTGCCGAACTGGAGCCGCGCCTGGTCAACGTGCTGCCCGGCAACGACCGCTGGTCACTGACCGAACAGGTCGACTTCTTCGCCAGCGCCGTCGAAATGGCCGACGCCAGCGGCCTGCATGTCTGCTTCGAAATTCATCGCGGGCGCTCCCTCTACAGCCCATGGGTAACCCTGGACGTGATCCGCCAGGTGCCCGAGCTGCGCTTCACCAGCGACATCAGCCACTGGCTGGTGACCTGCGAACGCCTGCTGGATGACCCCGCCGACGACCTATCGGCCTTCATCGAGCGGGTCGACCACATCCAGGCCCGCGTCGGTTATGACCAGGGCCCGCAGGTGCCGCACCCCGGCGCGCCGGAATATGCCGATGTGCTGGCCTTCCACCAGCGCCACTGGGAAAGCATCTGGAGCAGCCAGGAAAGACGCGGCCTGCAAAGCACCACCCTGACCCCCGAATTCGGCCCGGACGGCTACCTGCACCACCTGCCCTTCACCGACGTGCCGGTGGCCGATCTGTGGCAGCTCAACCAGTGGATGGCGCGCTGCGAGCGTCAGCACTTCCACCGTTTCACCAGTCGCTGAGGAGCCGTGATGAACAACAACGCCAAGCATTTCACCGAAATCCCCGTGGTCGACATCGCCGGCCTGTTCAGCAGCGATCCGGCCGCGCGCCTGGCCGTGGCCGAGGAACTGGGCCGCGCCGCGCGCGATGTGGGCTTTCTCTACATCAGTGGCCACGGCATCGAGCAGACGCTGATCGACGGCCTGCACCGTGCCGCCGAGGATTACTTCGCGCAGCCTCTGGACGCCAAGATGCGCCACTACATCGGCACCTCGCAGAGCCACAAGGGTTTCGTGCCCGAGGGCGAAGAGCGCTACAGCGTCGGCAAACCGGATCACAAGGAAGCCTTCGACATCGGCTTCGAAGTGCCCGCCGACAACCCGCTGGTGCTGGCCGGCACGCCGTTGCTGGGGCCGAACGACTGGCCTGCCGTGCCCGATTTCAAGGAATCCGTGCAGGCCTACTACGCGCGCATCTTCCAGCTGGGGCGCACGCTGTTTCGCGGCTTCGCCCTGGCCCTGGGCCTGCCGGAGAACACCTTCGACGAGATGGCCAACTTCCCGCCATCGAAGCTGCGCCTGATCCATTACCCCTATGACGGCGACGCCCAGGACGCGCCCGGCATCGGTGCGCACACCGATTACGAGTGCTTCACCATCCTGCTCGCCGACCGCCCAGGCCTGGAGGTGATGAACGACCTCGGCCAGTGGATCGACGCAGCGCCGCGCGAAGGCACCTTCGTCGTCAATATCGGCGACATGCTCGAGGTGATGAGCGCCGGCACCTTCGTCGCCACCTCGCATCGCGTGCGCAAGGTCAGCCAGGAGCGCTACTCCTTCCCGTTCTTCTATGCCTGCGACTACCACACGCAGATTCGTCCGCTGCCGCAGTTCGAAGCGGTCGGCCAGGCCTACGAGGCCATCAGCATCGGTGAACACATGTGGAGCCAGGCGTTGCAGACCTACCAATACCTGAAGAAGCGCGTCGAGGACGGCCAGTTGCAACTGCCCGAACGCGCCCGCGCACCGTCCAGCTTCGGCCACCTGAAGCACCAGCCGAGCGCGCTGTAACGTTCCCCGCTGCCAACACAAAAAACTGATCCGGAGATAACCCAAATGGCAACCCGTAACCCGCTGCGCACCACCGCCCTGGCCCTCGCGTGCACCTTCGCCGGCCTGTTCGCCAGCGCCCATGCCGCCGAAGCGCCCAAGACCCTCTCCAGCGGCGAGCTGAAGGTGGGCATGGAGATTTCCTACCCGCCGTTCGAGTACTACGAAGGCGACAAGGTGCTGGGCTTCGACCCGGAGGTCTCGGCCGCTCTGGCCAAGCGCCTGGGCCTTACCGCCAGCTTCAGCGACATCAGTTTTCCCAACCTGATCCTCGGCCTCGATGCCGGCCGCTTCGACACCATCATCTCCGGCATGTACATCCTCCCCGAGCGCCTGGAAAAAGCCGATGCCATCCCCTACGCCAAGACTGGCGCAGCGATCATGGTGCGCAGCGACGCCGAGAAGAAACCGGCCACCCCCGAGGAACTGTGCGGCCTGACCGTCGGCCTGCAGCAGGGCACCTCGTGGATTCCGGCGTTGCAGAAGGTTTCCGACGGCTACTGCAAGGAACAGGGATCCGGCGCCATCACCATCAACCAGTACCCGACCACTGCCGAAACCACCCAGGCCCTGCTCTCCGGCCACATCCAGGCGCACCTGGAAATCGATGCCGCCTCGCTGCGCATCGTCGAGCGCGCCAAGGGCCGCATCGCCATCAGCTCCCAGGGCTCGATCTACCCGCAGGTGCTGGGCATCTACGTGAAAAAAGGCAATTCCCAGTTGCTCGACGCGCTGAAAACCGCGCTGGACGAGTTCAAGGCCAGTGGCGAGTACGCCGAACTGCTGAAGAAATACAACCTGGAAGAAGCCTGAGGCCAGCCCGCGGCAAGGGCGCGAGTCGCGACGGATCACCACCCTCGCTGCACGCCCCTCTCCCCCGTTGCATGGCATGACCGTTTCACCCCGCCAAGCGGACATCGCTCCGCCTGGCGGCCTTTTTTTGGCTTGAGTCGCAGGTGCCCCATATGCCGTTCGAATGGAGCTATTTCTTCTCCCTGTTTTCCATGCCGGCCTTCTGGGCTGCGTGCTGGACTGTGGTGAAACTCAGCAGCCTGGCCTGGCTGATCGGCCTGGTGCTCGGTTTCGGCCTGGCCAGCGCCAAGCAGGCCGCCAGCCGCTGGCTCAGCGCGCCGGCCTCGATCTACGTCTGGTTCTTCCGCAGCGTGCCGCTCCTGGTGCTGCTGATCTTCGTCTACAACCTGCCGCAGCTCGTCCCGGCCAGCGGCAAGTGCTGTCGAACCCCTTCTATGCCGGCCTGATCGCCCTGGTGCTGACCGAAGCGGCGTACATGGCGGAGATTCACCGGGGCGGCCTGCTGTCGGTGGCCAAGGGCCAACGCGAGGCCGCCCGCGCCCTGGGTATCGGTCGTTTCGGTGCGCAGCGCCTGATCGTCGTGCCGCAGGCCTTTCGCATCGCCCTGCCGACCCTGACCAACGAGTACGTCACCATCGTCAAGCTGACCTCGCTGGTCTCGGTCATTTCTCTCAGCGAACTGCTGCTGGTCGGCCAGCGCCTCTACGCACAGAACTTCCTGGTGCTGGAAACCCTCGGCGCCGTGGCCGTCTACTACGTGCTGATCGTCAGCCTGTTCGGCTGGGGCCTGCAGTACCTCGAGCGCCATCTCGACCTCGGCCGACGCAAGCCAGGCACCCTCGGTGATACCCAGGTGGCCGAACTGCGCAGCGGCCTGCCGCAGGTAGCGGCAGGCAACGCCCATACCCGCGAACCCGGTGCTCCGGCGGCGCTGCACCTGAGCAACATCCACAAGCACTACGGCGACCACCACGTGCTCAAGGGCATCGACCTGAGCGTGCAGCCCGGCGAAGTGATTGCCATCATCGGCCCGTCCGGCTCCGGCAAGACCTCGCTGATCCGTACCGTCAACGGCCTGGAAAGCATCGACGAAGGCGAGATCGTGCTGTTCGGCGAAGCCTTCATCCAGGCCGGCGACCGTCCCGAGAACCGTCGCCAGCGCGAAGGCGTGCGGCGCATCGGCATGGTGTTCCAGAGCTTCAACCTGTTCCCCCACCGCACCATTCTCGACAACGTTCTGCTCGCGCCGCGCTATCACGCTCTGGGCGATGCCACCGACCTGCGCCGGCAGGCCCTGGCGCTGCTCGACAAGGTCGGCCTGCTGGCCCACGCGAACAAGTACCCGCACCAGCTTTCCGGCGGCCAGCAGCAGCGCGTGGCCATCGCCCGCGCCCTGGCGATGAAGCCGGACATCATGCTGTTCGACGAACCCACCTCGGCGCTCGACCCGGAACTGGTGGGCGATGTGCTCGCGGTGATCCGCGACCTCGCCCGCGAGGGCATGACCATGCTGATCGTCACCCACGAGATGGACTTCGCGCTGTCCATTTCCGACCGCGTGCTGTTCATGGAAAACGGCCATGTCCAGCTCGACGCCACGCCCGACGCCATCCGCCACGGCGACCACGAACGCGTACGCCGCTTCATCGGCCTGGAGAACGCATGAACGACATCGCCACCCTGCGCCGCGACCTCGCCGCGGCCTATCGCCTGGCCGCCCTGTTCGGCTGGGACGACACGCTCTATACCCACTTTTCCGTACGCTTGCCGGGTACCGGCGAGCCACGTTTCCTGATCAACCCGTTCGGCCTGTTCTTCGAGGAAATTCGTGCCAGCGACCTGATCGTGGTGGACATGCACGGCAAGGTGGTCGAAGGCAACGCCGATTACAACGTGGCCGGCTTCACCATCCACAGCGCCGTGCACATGGCGCGCGAGGACGCCCACTGCGTGATCCACACCCATACCCTGGCGGGCATGGCGGTGGCCGCGCAGGACGCCGGCCTGTTGCAGCTCAACCAGATCAGCACCGAGTTCCACCTGCGCCTGGGTCATCACGCCTACGAGGGCGTGGCGCTGGATCTGGACGAACGTGCGCGCATCCAGGCCTCGCTGGGCGACAACATCGCCCTGCTGCTGCGTCACCACGGGCTGCTCAGCGTCGGCGCCAGCGTGGCCGATGCGTTCTACGTCATGTACTACCTGAACCGCGCCTGCGAGATCCAGCTTGCCGCCACGGGCGGTGGCCAGGCCTGCAGCGAGATCCCGGCACACCTGTCGCGACACGCCTGCGAGCAGTTGCAGGGCGCCGAATGGCAACGCCAACTGCTGTGGCAGGCCTGGCTGCGCAAGCTGGATCGACTCGACCCCGGCTACCGCGAGTAGGGTGCGCACAGCGCACCCAGCGGCATAAGTTCAAACAATCCTGAACTAAGTTTTTGCCCCTGCCGATTCTTCCCGGCGCCTGGCCGGCCAAGAATCCGGCCACAACCAGAACGAGCCTGAGGCCTACCCATGGACAAGACCCTCCACCAGCCCCTGGGCGGCAATGAAATGCCCCGTTTCGGCGGCATCGCCACCATGATGCGCCTGCCGCATATCCAGACCCCCGAGGAAAAACGCCAGCTCGACGCCGCCTTCGTCGGCATACCGCTGGACATCGGCACCTCGCTGCGCTCCGGCACCCGCTTCGGCCCGCGTGAAATTCGCGCCCAGTCGGTGATGATCCGCCCCTACAACATGGCCACCGGTGCCGCCCCCTTCGACTCGATCAACGTGGCCGACATCGGCGACGTGGCGATCAACACCTTCAACCTGCTCGATGCCGTGCGCATCATCGAAGAGGCCTACGACGAAATCGTCGGTTACGGCATCAAGCCGCTGACCCTGGGTGGCGACCACACCATCACCCTGCCGATCCTGCGTGCCCTGCACAAGAAGTACGGCAAGATCGGCCTGGTGCACGTCGATGCCCATGCCGACGTCAACGACCACATGTTCGGCGAGAAGATCGCCCACGGCACCACCTTCCGCCGCGCCCAGGAAGAGGGCCTGCTCGACAGCCAGCGCGTGGTGCAGATCGGTCTGCGCGCCCAGGGCTACACCGCCGAGGATTTCAACTGGAGCCGCAAGCAGGGCTTTCGCGTGGTGCAGGCCGAAGAATGCTGGCACAAGTCCCTCGAACCGCTGATGGCCGAGGTACGCGAAAAGGTCGGCGGCGGTCCGGTGTACCTGTCCTTCGACATCGACGGCATAGACCCGGCCTGGGCCCCCGGCACCGGTACCCCGGAAATCGGTGGCCTGACCACCATCCAGGCCATGGAGATCATCCGTGGCTGCGATGGCCTGGATCTGATCGGCGGCGACCTGGTGGAGGTCTCGCCGCCCTACGACACCACCGGCAACACCTCGCTGCTCGGCGCCAATCTGCTGTACGAGATGCTCTGCGTACTGCCAGGCGTGCTGCGCCGCTGACCACCGCTCGACATAACAACAACAAGACGGCCGCCCACGGGCGGCCTCGGAGACGTGACCATGCATGAAACTTCCTGCTACCTGCCCGAAACGCACCCATCGCGGCACGACCCGTTCGCGCAAACGGTCGTCGCAGCGCCCCCAGCGGCAACCTGCCGTCCCCCACTCGGATCAGGCCACTGACGCCAACTGTCCCGTTACCGAAACCCGATCGGCCTCGCCCAGGGACGTGCACGCCGACGAGCGCCCGACGCTCGACCCAATGCCAGCAAAAAAGAGAATAAAACCATGATCCTGGATATTTCCGTCGTCTTCATTTATGCCGCCTGCATGCTGCTCCTGGGCTGGTACGGCATGCGCCGTGCCCGCAATCAGGAGGACTACCTGGTGGCCGGGCGCAACCTCGGCCCGGCCTTCTACATGGGCACCATGGCCGCCACCGTGCTCGGCGGTGCGGCCACCGTCGGTACCGTACGCCTGGGCTACGTGCACGGCATCTCCGGCTTCTGGCTGTGCGCCGCGCTGGGTGCGGGCATCATCGTGCTCAACCTGTTCCTGGCCAAACCGCTGCTCAAGTTGCGCATCTTCACCGTCACCCAGATCCTCGAGCGCCGCTACACGCCGATGGCGCGCCAGGCCAGCGCGGTGGTGATGTTCACCTACGCCCTGATGATCGCGGTGGTCTCCACCCTGGCCAGCGGCACCGTGCTGCAGGTGCTGTTCGACCTGCCGTTCTGGGCGGCCATCCTGCTCGCCGGTGGCGTGGTGGTGGTGTATTCGAGCATCGGTGGCATGTGGTCGCTGTCGCTCACCGACATCGTCCAGTTCGTGATCAAGACGGTCGGCCTGATGTTCGTGCTGCTGCCAATCTGCCTGTATCGCGTCGGCGGCTGGGACGCGCTGGTGGCCAAGTTGCCGGAAACCGCCTTCTGCCTCACCACCATCGGCTACGACACCATCCTCACCTACTTCCTGATCTACTTCTTCGGCATTCTCATCGGCCAGGACATCTGGCAGCGCGTATTCACCGCCCGCAGCGAAGGCGTGGCCCGCGTCGCCGGCAGCATGGCCGGTGTCTACTGCGTGATCTACGGTCTGGTCGGCGCCCTGGTCGGCATGTGCGCCAAGGTGCTGCTGCCGGAACTCGACAACGCCAACAACGCCTTCGCCGCCATCGTCCAGAGCGCCCTGCCGGACGGCATCCGTGGCCTGGTGATCGCCGCCGCGCTGGCCGCGATGATGTCCACCGCCAGCGCCGGTCTGCTCGCGGCCTCCACCACGGTAACCGAGGATCTGCTGCCGAAACTGCGTGGCGGCCAGGCCTCCAGCCTCGGCCTGGCGCGTCTGTTCACCCTGCTCACCGGCCTGCTGGTACTGGCCATCGCCCTGGTGGTCAACGACGTGATCGGCGCCCTGACCCTGGCCTACAACCTGCTGGTCGGCGGTATCCTGATCCCGATGCTCGGCGCCATCTACTGGAAGCGCGCCACCACCACCGGCGCGATCGCCAGCATGGCGCTGGGCTGCATCACGGCCCTGGCGTTCATGCTGCGTGACGGCATGGAAGCCAACACACCGATCTACTACAGCCTGGCGGTCGGCCTGCTGGCGTTCGTCATCGGCAGCCTGCTGACCCGGCCGCAAACACGGGTCGGCAGCCTCGCCTGAGCGACTAACCTCAACCCAGGAGGCCGGCAGCAGCCGGCCCCCGACTCCTCATCACAAGGAAACCGCGATGACCACCTGTGGAGAATTCCTCGTCAAGCAGCTCGAAGCCTGGGGCGTCGACACCGTGTTCGGCATCCCTGGCGTGCACACCGTCGAACTCTATCGGGGCCTGCCGGACAGCGGCATCCGCCACGTCACGCCGCGCCACGAACAGGGCGCCGGCTTCATGGCCGACGGCTACGCCCGTGTCAGCGGCAAGCCCGGTGTGTGCTTCATCATCACCGGCCCGGGCATGACCAACATCCTCACGGCCATGGGCCAGGCCTACGCCGACTCGATCCCGATGCTGGTGATCTCCAGCGTCAACGAGCGCGAACGCCTGGGCCTCGGCAAGGGCTACCTGCACGAACTGCCCAACCAGCGGGCGATGACGGCAGGCGTCAGCGCCTTCAGCCATACCCTGATGAGCGTCGAGGAGTTGCCTGCGGTGTTGTCCCGAGCCTTCACCGTGTTCGAAGGCGAGCGGCCACGCCCGGTGCACATCGAGCTACCGCTGGACGTCATCACCGCCGATGCTTCGCACATGGCCCTGGCGCCACGCCCGACGGTGCGCCGCCCGGCGCCCAACCGCACGCTGATCCGCGAAGCCGCAGGGCTGCTCAAGCAGGCCGAACGCCCCTTGCTGCTGCTCGGTGGCGGCTGCATCACCGGCGAAACCGAAGCGCGCACGCTGGCCGCCGTGCTGGATGCGCCCACCGCCCTGACCATCAATGCCAAGGGGCTGTTGCCGCCCGGCCATCCGCTGCTGCTGGGCAGCAACCAGTCGCTGCGCCCGGTGCGCGACCTGGCACTGGAGGCCGATGTGGTGCTGGCCATCGGCACCGAACTGGGCGAAACCGACTACGACGTGGTGTTCGACGGTGACTTCCGCCTGCCGGGCCGGCTGATCCGCATCGACATCGACGGCCAGCAACTGCAACGCAACTTCACCCCGCACCTGGCGATCCAGGGCGATGCGCGCCTGGCCATGCGCATGCTGCTGGCCGAGTTCGGCCCACGCCAGGCCAGCGACGACAGTCCCGGCGCCCAGCGCACCGCTGCCGTGCAGGCTCGTCTGCACGAAGACTTCAGCGGCTGGGCGCACTACCGGCAGTTGTTCGACTGCATCCTGGATACCCTGCCCGACGCCCGTTTCGTCGGTGATTCGACGCAGACCGTCTACAGCGGCAACCACCTGGTGGAACTGGACGGCGCACGGCGCTGGTTCAACGCCTCCACCGGCTACGGCACCCTCGGCTACGGCCTGCCGGCCGCTATCGGCGCCAGGCTGGCAGAGCCCTCACGCCCGGTCATCAGCCTGATGGGCGACGGTGGTCTGCAATTCACCATCGCCGAACTGGCCAGCGCCGTCGAAGCCAGGGTCGGCATCATCGTGCTGCTGTGGAACAACAGCGGTTATGGCGAGATCAAGCGCTACATGCAACGCCGCGACATCACCCCGATTGCCGTCGACATCTACACCCCGGATCTGCTGGCCATCGCCCGCGGCTTCGGCTGCACCGCCGAACGCGCACGCGACCACGCGCACCTGGCCGAACTGCTGCGCCAGGCGCCGGCGGATCGGCCGCTGATCATCGAAATCATGGAAGGAGAACCCTTTCACCCCTGAGGTGAAAGGCAGTCACGGCCAAAGCCCGGCCCACGCAGGATGTGGGAAAGGCGTTGGCGACGATCATCAAAGGGGGTTGGCGGACTCGTAGGGCAGGTGCAACCCGCCGTTGTCAGGCCGGCGGGTTTCACCCGCCCTACGCGGGGCGATCCGGTCGATGAAGGGACGCTCAGCGCCGTTGGCGCGCCTCGCGACGCAGGCGTTCCTGCTCGGCCTGGCTGATACGAATGGGCTGGGCTTGCGCAACCAGTCCGAGGGCCTGGAGCAGCGATTG
The DNA here is from genome assembly GCA_045291465.1 of Ectopseudomonas oleovorans. Classification (GTDB taxonomy): domain Bacteria; phylum Pseudomonadota; class Gammaproteobacteria; order Pseudomonadales; family Pseudomonadaceae; genus Aquipseudomonas; species Aquipseudomonas oleovorans_B. The sequence continues at coordinate 3,805,864 of CP152345.1, forward strand.
CAATTGTTCTTGCAGCTTGGCGAGCATGGATACGACCTCCTGCCAAGTGAATGGAATCGCCAGCTTCGCTGGCTCACCCATGAGATTAGGCCTGCCGGGGCGGATTTCAACCGGCAGCGGTCAAATGACGGGACTCTTGCGTCGATAGGGGAATACGTCGATCACCTTGCCCGCGCGAATCGCTTCCTGCAACCCCTTCCAGTAGTCGGCGTCGTACAGGTTGCCATGCAACTGGCTGAACAGGCGGCGCTGGCGGATATCGGCGAAGAGAAACGGCGGAAACTCCTCGGGAAACACATCCATCGGCCCCACCGAATACCAGGGCTCGGAGCTCATTTCGTCCTCGGGAAAGCGCGGCGGCGGAATGTGTCGGAAATTCACCTCGGTGAGGAAGCTGATCTCGTCGTAGTCGTAGAACACCACGCGACCATGGCGAGTGACACCGAAGTTCTTCAGCAGCATATCGCCGGGGAAGATGTTCGCCGCCGCCAGTTGCTTGATGGCCAGACCGTAATCTTCCAGCGCCTCTCGCACCTGGGCTTCGTTGGCGCTTTCCAGATAGAGGTTCAGCGGTGTCATGCGGCGCTCGGTCCAGCAGTGGCGCACCAGCACGTTATCGCCCTCCACCACCACGGTGGAGGGCGCCACTTCGAGCAACTCGGCCAGACACTGCGGCTCGAACTTGGCCTTGGGGAAACGGAAATCGGAGAACTCCTGGGTATCGGCCAGGCGCCCCACCCGATCCACGCTTTTCACCAGCCGGTATTTCTCGATCACCGTGTTGCGATCCACCGTCTTGGCGTGGGCGAAGCGATCCTTGATGATCTTGAACACCGTGTTGAAGCCCGGCAGGGTGAACACGCTCATCACCATGCCACGCACGCCCGGCGCCATGACGAAGCGATCGTCGGTGGTGGCCAGATGACCGATCAGCGCGCGGTAGAACTCCGACTTGCCATGCTTGTAGAAGCCGATCGAGGTGTACAGTTCGGCGATGTGCTTGCCCGGCAGAATGCGCTTGAGGAAACCGACGAACTCCGCCGGGATGGCTACATCCACCATGAAATAGCTGCGGGTGAAGGAGAAGATGATCGACACCTCGGCCTCGTCGGTGATCGCCGCGTCGGCCTGGATGCCATGACCTTCCTGATGCAGCAGCGGAATCGCCAGCGGCCATTGCTCGTCGCGGGTGTACAGGCGACCGACCAGGTACGCCCCCTTGTTGCGATAGAGCACCGAAGAGAACAGCTCGATGCACAGCTCCGGATCCTTGCAGATCCAGTCCGGCAGGCTCTCGCGCAACTGCGTCTCGAGACGTTGCAGATCACGCGGCAGGTCTTCGTAGGGGACATCGAAACGGTAGTCGTCGAAGATCGCCCGCAAGGCTGCGTCCAGCTCGCCCATGGGCCTGTAACTGCGCGTCTGCGCTGCCGAAGGGTGGCTGCGCAGCGAGGGGCGCGTGGTATGGATGAACATGCAGCCATCGCTGATCAGGTCATGGCTGAACAGACTGCAGAAGATCGAGTTGAACCAGGTTTCCGCCAACTCGTCATCGAAACGCAGGTCGATCAGGGCGATGTAGGCACTCTTCACCAGAGGCCACTGCCCCACCTCCAGCAGCGAGGCGTCGAAGCCCTGACACAGTTGCTCGCGAGTCTGCGCGACCTTTTCCTCGTACAGGTTGATACGCGCTGCCGAGGCGCTCTGCGCCTCCTGCCACTGAGCCTGTTCGAAGCGTGCCCGAGCGCCGTCGGTGATCTGCCGAAAATGCTCGCGGTAATTGTCGAACCCCTCGAGGATCAGGCGAGCGATTTCGCCAGCCGGCCATTGTTGCCCCATACGAATGCCTCGTTGCGCGAAGAGTGAACCGAGCTTAGCCAACAAAACGCCGCTTATATAGGGTGCGCCGTGCGCAGCGGGAATCCCTGAAGATCACGACTTCGAAAGCGCAATGCGGATTGCCAGAACGACGGCCAGCGGCAACACTCTCGCTCCCCACCTGCCGGATGCCTGCCTTGCGTATCGCCGACCTCCTCCGCCTGCTCCTGCTCGCCGCCATCTGGGGTGCCAGCTTCCTGTTCATGCGCATCGCCGCGCCGGAGCTGGGCAGCATGCCCACGGCCTTCTTCCGCGCCAGCATCGGTGCGCTGGGCCTGCTCGCACTGCTTCTGGTGCTGCGCATCGACTGGGACTTGCGCGGCAAGTTTCGCATCTGCCTGTTGCTCGGCGTGATCAACGCCGGCCTGCCCTCGGCCATGTACTGCCTGGCGGCACTTATCCTGCCGGCCGGTTATTCGGCGATCTTCAACGCCACCACCCCGCTGATGGGCGTGCTGATCGGCGCGCTGTTCTTCCAGGAAGGCATCACGCCGAGCAAGGCCATCGGCGTCGCGCTCGGTCTGTTCGGCGTCGCCGTGCTGACCCGCACCGGCCCCATCGCCTTCGACCTGCCCCTGCTGCTGGGCGCCGGCGCCTGCCTGGTGGCGACCACCTGCTACGGCTTCGCGGGTTTTCTGACACGGCGCTGGATCGGCCAGCAGGGCGGGCTGGACAACCGCCTGACCGCCTTCGCCAGCCTGGTGGGTGCCAGCCTGTTCCTGCTGCCGCTGTTCGCCGGCAGCCTGGCACTGCAACCACCGGCCAGTTGGGGTGGGGTCGAGGTGTGGCTGTCGCTGACGGGCCTGGGCCTGGTCTGCACCGCCTTCGCCTACGTGCTGTACTTCCGCCTGCTGGCCGACGTCGGGCCGATCAAGGCGAGCACCACCACCTTCCTGATCCCACCCTTCGGCGTGCTCTGGGGCGCCCTGCTGCTGGGCGAGCCGCTGAGCTGGGACTACCTGCCCGGCAGCGTGCTGATCGCCCTGGCGCTGTGGATGGTGGTGCGGCCGAGCGCTGCCCGGGGCTGAACGCCATCACTCAGGGTTCGATGCCAAACCCCTTGAGCTGGTCGAGAAACTGCGCCTCATCCAGTACCTTCACGCCCAGTTCGCTGGCCTTGGCCAGCTTCGAGCCGGCGCCTGGTCCGGCCACCACGCAATGAGTCTTGGCCGACACCGAACCGGCCACCTTGGCGCCCAGGCTTTCGAGCTTGCCCTTGGCCACGTCGCGACTCATCACTTCCAGGGTGCCGGTCAGCACCCAGGTCTGACCAGCCAGCGGCAGACCTTCGGCGACCTTCTTCTCGCTTTCCCAGTGCATGCCGAACGCACGCAACTGCTGTTCGATGGCACACGCAAGCTGGGCATTGGCGGGCACGTCGAAGAACTCGCGCACGGCCTTGGCCTGGCGCTCCGGCAAGGCCTGACGCATGTCCAGCCAGTCGCCGTTGAGCACGCCCTCCAGGCTGCCGAAGCGCTCGGCCAGCTTCTGCGCAGCACCGGGCCCGACACTCGGGATGCTCAGCTTGTCGAGCATGCCGCCCAGGGTCGCGACGGCACTGAACTCGGCGCTCAGTTCACCTTCGTCCTGAAGTTGCAGGCCGCACTCGCCCAGCAGGGCACTGATCACCTGCTGGTTGTGCGCATCTTCGAAGAAGCTGTGAATCTCGTGCGCCACCTCCAGACCGATGTCCGGCAGATAGGTGAGCACCTGCGGCAGCGCCTGGCGCACGCGCTCGAGCTTGGCCAGGGAGCGCGCCAGCACCTTGGCGGTTTCTTCGCCCACGTCGGGGATGCCGAGCGCGTAGATGAAGCGCGCCAGTGTCGGTCGCTTGCTGTCCGCGATGGCATTGAGCAGCTTGTTGCTGGAAACCTCGGCAAAGCCCTCCAGACCGATGATCTGCTCGAAGGTCAGCTTGTACAGGTCGGCCGGCGAGCCGATCAGCTTCTCGTCCACCAGTTGCTCGATGGTCTTGTCGCCAAGGCCTTCGATGTCCATGGCGCGGCGCGAGACGAAGTGGATGATCGCCTGCTTGAGCTGCGCCTGGCAGCTCAGGCGGCCGACGCAGCGGTACACTGAACCTTCGCTGAGCGATTCCTTGCCCTTGCTGCGTTTGATCAGTTGCGTACGCTCCACTGCCGAACCGCACACCGGGCACTGCTCGGGAATCTGCACGGGTCGGGCATCGGCCGGGCGACGCTCCGGCACCACCGCCATCACCTGCGGGATCACATCGCCGGCACGGCGAATGATCACGGTATCGCCGATCATCACACCGAGGCGTGCCACTTCATCCATGTTGTGCAGGGTGGCATTGGCCACCATCACGCCCGCCACCTTGACCGGGTTCAGACGCGCCACCGGCGTCACGGCACCGGTACGGCCTACCTGGAATTCCACATCGAGCAGTTCGGTCAGCTCTTCCTGAGCGGGAAATTTGTGAGCGATGGCCCAGTGTGGCGTACGGGCACGGAAGCCCAGCTGCTGCTGATCCTCGATATTGTTGACCTTGAACACCACGCCATCGATGTCATAGGCCAGGCTCATGCGCCGCTCGCCGATATCGCGGTAATAATCCCGGCAGGCCTCTACCCCTCTGGCCAGCTTCAGCTCGCGGCTGATGGGTACGCCCCACGCCTTGAGCTGCTGCAACATGGCCACCTGGGTATCCGGCAGCTCGCCGCTGACCTGACCGACGCCGTAGCAGCAGAACTCCAGCGGGCGGCTGGCAGTGATCTTCGGGTCGAGCTGACGCAGGCTGCCTGCCGCCGCGTTGCGCGGATTGGCAAAGGTCTTGCCGCCGATCTCGGCCTGTCGTGCATTGAGCTCCTCGAAACCGGACTTGGGCATGAACACTTCGCCACGCACCTCCAGCACCTGCGGCCAGCCCTCGCCCTGCAGTTTGAGCGGCACGTTGCGAATGGTGCGCACATTGCTGGTGATGTCCTCGCCGGTACTGCCGTCTCCCCGAGTGGCGCCACGCACCAGTTGGCCATTCTCGTAGCGCAGACTGACGGCCAGGCCATCGAGCTTGGGCTCGCAGCTGTACTCCACCTGTGCGCCGCCACCGAACAGATCGCCCCCCGGCAGGTTGAGTCCCTCGCGTACACGACGGTCGAAGTCGAGCAGATCCTCTTCCTCGAAGGCATTGCCCAGGCTGAGCATGGGCACCTCATGGCGCACTTCGCCAAAGGCGCTCAGGGCCTGGCCACCCACACGCTGGGTCGGTGAATCCGGCGTGATCAGTTCCGGATGCTCGGCCTCCAGCGCCTGCAACTCGCGGAACAGCCGGTCGTACTCGGCATCGGGCACGCTCGGTTCGTCCAGCACGTAGTAGCGGTAGTTGTGTACGTCCAGTTCGTTGCGCAATTCGGAAATACGGTGGGCGGCGTCGGTCATGCTCGGTCTCTCAAACGAAAAGAGCAGCCTTGGCTGCTCTTTTGCTATGCACGGGTGTTTCAGCGTTTCTGGGTCAACTGCCGGCGTTCGAATTCGACGATACGCTGACGGTAATGCTCGATGGTCTGCGCCGTCATCACGCTGCGCTGGTCGTCCTTCAGTTCGCCGCCCAGTTCATGGGCCAGCTTGCGTGCGGCGGCGACCATCACGTCAAAGGCCTGCTTGGGATGGCGCGGGCCGGGGAGGCTGAGGAAGAAGCTCACCGCCCGGGTGCTGAAGCCTTCGATGTCGTCCAGGTCGAAGGTGCCCGGCTTGAGCGCATTGGCCATGGAGAACAACACTTCACCATTGCCGGCCATGCTCTCGTGGCGGTGGAAGATGTCCATCTCGCCGAAACGCAGGCCGCTTTCGAGAATGTTCTGCAGCAGTGCCGGGCCCTTGAAACCGAAATCATCGCGAGCAACCACGTTGATCACCAGCACCTCTTCCACCGGTGCGGCATCGGCTGCCGGCTTGGCGGTTTTCTTCGGTTCAACGGGCTCGTCATCGACAGGGTTGAGCAGTGTGGGTACCGGCTCGTCGACAGCCAGGTTGAGGTCGCCCTGCTGCGGCTCGTTGCGCGTACGGCGGGGCAGATCCCTGGCGCTCATCGACGGCAGGTCGTCTTCGTCCAGTTGCGGTTCGAGGTCGCGCTGTATCACCCGTGGCGGGCTGAGCAGATCCGGATCGCTGTCGTCATCCGGCATGTTGGCGAAGCTGCGGTCGAGCTTGAACTTCAGTTTGCCCTTGCCGCCGCGCATGCGGCGCCAGCCATCGAAAAGAATGCCAGCGATAACGATGATGCCAATAACGATCAGCCATTCGCGCAGACCGAATTCCATGAAATACCCGACCCTTAATAATTCTGGTGAAAAAAAGATCCAATCAACCGGATCACAACTCAACTATAAAACGCGGCGCCAACTCGATGTTCTATCTGACGTTTTCCGCGTGTAACAAAAGTGGGCAATAAGCTAGCACGACGAAAGGCAACTTTACACCGGGCTGAACATAAGGTTTTGCCTCTGTTCAGCCAACGTGCAAGCACACCGCCATCATGCATCCACCATGGCCAACGCCTCCTCGACATCCACTGCCACCAGACGCGAGCAGCCCGGCTCGTGCATGGTAACCCCCATCAACTGATCGGCCATTTCCATGGCGATCTTGTTGTGGGTGATGTAGATGAACTGCACCGTCGCCGACATCTCCTTGACCAGGCGCGCATAGCGCCCCACGTTGGCGTCGTCCAGCGGCGCATCCACTTCATCGAGCATGCAGAACGGCGCCGGATTGAGCTGGAAGATGGAAAACACCAGCGCCAGGGCGGTCAACGCTTTCTCTCCACCGGAGAGCAAATGGATGGTGCTGTTCTTCTTGCCCGGCGGCCTCGCCATGATGGTCACACCGGTATCGAGTAAATCTTCGCCGGTGAGTTCCAAATAAGCGTTGCCACCACCGAAAACTTTTGGAAAGAGTGCCTGCAAACCGCCATTGATCTGATCGAAGGTGTCCTTGAAACGATTGCGCGTTTCCTTGTCGATCTTGCGGATGACGTTCTCCAGAGTTTCCAGCGCCTCGACCAGATCGGCATCCTGTGCGTCCAGATAGCGCTTGCGCTCGGACTGCTGCTGGTACTCGTCGATGGCCGCGAGGTTGATCGGTCAAGGCGAGCGATGCGCGCAGCCATGCGCTCCAGCTCTTCTTCCCAGGTGCTCTCGGTGGCCTCGGCGGGCAGGGTGGCGATCACCCCATGCAGGTCGTAGTTGTCCTCGGCGAGCTGATCGGCCAGTGCCTTGCGCCTGACGTTGAGCGACTGCCAGTCCATGCGCTGCTGTTCCAGCTGGCCACGCAGCAGTTGCGCCTGCTGCTCGGCCTGGCTACGGCGTTTCTCGGCGTCACGCAGTTCGCGGTCGGCATCTTCCAGAGCCAGGCGCGCCTGACGCAACTCGTCGTCAACCGCCATGCGCCGCTCGAGCAGCTCTTCGAGTTTGAGGCGCAGCTCTTCCAGCGGCGCTTCGCCCTCCTCCAGATTCAGCGACAGTTGCTCGCGCCGCTCGTGCAGGCGCTCGGCTTGCAACTCCAGGCGCTCCAGCGCCTGGCGGGTGGAGTCATGCTGCGCCTTGAGCGAGCCGACGCGCACTGCCAACTGATGAGCATGATCCTTGTGCTGACGCGCGTCCTGACGCACACGGTCGAGTCGCTCGCGCAGGCTGTCGCGGCTGGCCAGCAGGCTTTCGCGCTGATCAACGTCCAGCGCCATGGCGTCCAGCGCATCCTGCAATTGCAGGCGCGACTCGCCCAGTTGCTCCTGCTCGATCTCGCGCTGTTCGGCCGCTTCCTGCAATTCATCCTGCAGACGGCGACGGCGCAGGCCCAACTGCTCGGCCCTGGCCTGACTGGCGGAAAGACGCGCCTTCAACTCGCCCAACCGGCGTCCGAGTTCCTGCTCCTGGCGCCGTTGCTGTTCACGCTGTTCCTCCTGGCGGCGCTGCTCATCGCGCAGCGCCAGCAGACGTTCGTCCAACAGCGCCAGGGCCGCTTCACGCTCTTCGCGCTCCAGTTGCAGGCGATCCAGTTCCTGGCCACGCGCCAGCACGCCGCTGTCGGCCTCGGCGGCACGGCGCACGCGCAGGAAATGCCGGCCGACCCAGTAGCCGTCACGACTGATCAGACTTTCACCGTCCGCCAGTTGCGCACGGCCAGCCAGGGCCTGCTCCAGCGACGCCACCGGGCGCACGTCGGCCAGCCAGGGCGCCAGGTCATGACTCGACTCGACCTTGTCCAGCAGGCTGCCGGCGCGACGAGCACCACCCGGAGCCGGGCTGGCCAGGCGCAGCTCGCCCTGCTCGAGCGCCGAGAATTCCAGCCCGGCGAAATCGTCCAGCAGCACGGCCTGCAAGTCGGCACCGAGCACGGTTTCCACCGCCAGTTCCCAGCCGGCCTCCACACGCAACCCTTCGGCCAGGCGCGGACGCTGCAGCAGGCCCTGCTCACGCAACCACTCGCCCGCGCCCTGCCCCGGATCGAGTGCCGCCTGTTGCAGAGCCTCCAGCGAGGCCAGACGACCGTTCAGGCGTTGCAACTCACCCTGTGCCTGCTGCTGGGCCTGGCCGGCCTGCTGCAATTCTTCACGCAGTTGCTGCAGGCGCTCGGCCTGCTGCTCTTCGGCCAGGTGCAGGGCTTCCTGCTCCAGTTCAGCGGCAGCCAGCCGTTCGTTCAATTCGAGAATGGCGGCGTCTTCGGGGTCGGCCGCCAGTTGCTGCAATTCTTCCCCCAGGCGACGCTGGCGCTCGGCCAGGCGCTCCAGGCTCTGCTCCAGTTGAGCGATGCGCGACTGCTGCACCTCGGCCTGACGCCGCGGTTCGGCGCTGCGCTGGTTGAAGCTGTCCCACTGCTCCTGCCAACCGTGCATGGCGGCCTCGGCCTCTTCCAGGCTGGCGGCGGACTCCTCGGCAGCGGCAGCAGTCATCTCCTGCTCGGGCAGGAGCATCTCCAGTTCCTCGCCCAGCGTGGCCAGCAAGGTGCGGTCGTGGCCGAGGTGGGACTCGGTCTCCAGACGTGCCTTTTCCGCCTCGCGCAGGTCGTCCTGCAACTGACGCAGGCGCTGCTGGCCATGCTGGATGCTCTGTTCGACACGGGCAATGTCGCCCCCCACTGAATAGAAGCGGCCCTGCACCAGGTTGAAACGCTCGGACAGCTCGTGGTGACCGTCACGCAGACGCTCGATGCTGGCATCGGCGCTGCGCTGCTCGGCCACCAGCGCCTCGAAAGCCACCTCCTGGTCACCGATCACCTGCTCGCGGCTGCCGACCTGCTGGTTCAGCGTCTGCCAGCGCAGGGCCAGCAACTGGGCCTTGAGCTGACGCTCCTCGGCCTTGTACTCCTGGTACTTCTCCGCCGCCTGGGCCTGGCGGTGCAGGCGTTCGAGCTGGCGTTCCAGCTCCTCGCGCAGGTCGGTCAGGCGCGCCAGGTTTTCCTGGGTGCGGCGGATGCGGTTCTCGGTCTCGCGGCGGCGCTCCTTGTACTTGGAGATGCCGGCGGCTTCCTCGATGAAGTTGCGCAGCTCCTCGGGCTTGGCCTCGATCAGCTTGCTGATCATGCCCTGTTCGATGATCGAGCAGCTGCGCGGGCCGAGACCGGTGCCGAGGAAGATGTCGGTGATGTCGCGGCGACGGCACTTGGTACCGTTGAGGAAATAGGTGTTCTGCCCGTCGCGGGTCACCCGGCGGCGGATGGAAATCTCGGCGAAGGCCGCGTATTCGCCCACCAGCGAGTTGTCGCTGTTGTCGAAGATCAGCTCGATGGAGGCCTGGGTCACCGGCTTGCGCGTGTTGGAGCCGTTGAAGATGACGTCGGTCATCGACTCGCCACGGAGGTTTTTCGCCGAACTCTCGCCCATTACCCAGCGTACGGCATCGATGATGTTGGACTTGCCACAACCGTTGGGGCCGACCACCGCCGCCATGTTGCTGGGAAAGCTCACCGTCGTCGGGTCGACGAAGGACTTGAAGCCCGCCAGCTTGATGCTCTTCAGGCGCATCGAGGCTCAGCGCTCGGCCAGGGTCGCCAGCACCAGCTGGCAGTTGTGCTGGCCGTAAGCCTGCAGCACTTCGCGGGCGCGCTCGTTGTCACGGGCGATGATCGCCTGCAACAGGCTGGCGAAAGTGCCCATGAACTGGCCCATCTCGCCCTTGCGGCGCTCCAGCGCCAGGTGATAGGTGCGACTGATCGCCGGCAGCAGGTTCTCCAGGGTTTCCTGCAGGTAGGGGTTGTCGGCGAAGGGAAAGGCCGCGCGCATCACATCGAAACTGTTCTCGACGAAGGCACCGATATCGCCGCGCTCCAGGCTGGCCAGCAGGCGCTGCTGGATATCGATGAAAGGTGCCAGGTCGGCTTCCACCTTCCAGCGCTCGATCACGGCACGGGCCAGCATGGCGTACAGCTCGATACTCAGCGCATAGAGGCTGGTGACGTGGTGTGCGGTCAGTTCGCTGACCTGTGCGCCACGGCGCGGCAGGATCACGATCAGGTGGCGGCGCTCGAGAATCAGCAGCGCTTCGCGCACCGAACCACGGCTGACGTTGAGCGCCTGGGTGACTTTCTGCTCCTGGATGCGCTCACGCTCCTTGAGCTCACCGCGAATGATGCGTTCGGCCAGGTAGTGGGCAATTTGCTCGGCGAGGCTGTCCGGGGCCTTGAACGTCATGACATTCCTTAATTGCGTCGATCCAGGGGCAGGCGGTCGAGTCTGGGAGCCCCGCCACGGCTGGGCGGGAGCAAAAAAACAGGCAGGGAGTGTAACACAGGGTGTTACCGGGCCAAGCGTCCCGGTGAGGCGCTTTCCGTTCGAAAGGACGGGCCTGGAAGCATGGTCACGAAAACTGATTGTCCTACAATCCTACATGACATCCACAACAACAAATAATCGGAGGATCTCATGTTCGAACGCCTGCCCTCGCACTGGATGCTGGCCCTGAAAAAGGTCGGCTACTGGATCTGGCTGATCCCGGTGCTCGGCATCCCGCTGAGCTATCACTGGTCGCTGGGTAGTCCCCATGCCGATGCCTGGGCCTGGCTGGTCATCAGCGTGGTGTTCGGCGTGATTCCCCTGCTGGACTTCGTCGTCGGGCGAGACCCGGCCAACCCGGACGAGCGCAACGAGGTACCGGCTCTGGAGGCTCAGGGTTACTACCGCCTGCTGAGCCTGGCCACGGTACCGCTGCTGCTGGCGATGCTGGTCTGGAGCGGCTGGATTTTCGCCACCCATCAGGGCTGGAGCTGGATCGGCCAGTTCGGCTGGGTGCTGTCGGTGGGCACGGTGATGGGCGCCATCGGCATCACCGTATCGCATGAACTGATCCACAAGGACACCGCACTGGAACAGAACGCCGGCGGTCTGTTGCTGGCAGCCGTGTGCTATGCCGGCTTCAAGGTCGAGCACGTGCGCGGCCATCACGTGCACGTTTCGACACCGCAAGACGCCTCCTCCTCGCGCTTCGGCCAGAGCCTGTACGCCTTCCTGCCGCATGCCTACAAGCACAACTTCCTCAACGCCTGGAAACTGGAGGCCGAGCGCCTGCATCGTCGAGGCCTGCCGGCGCTGCACTGGCGCAACGAACTGGTCTGGTGGTACGCCTTCAGCGCGGCACTGCTGCTCGGTTTCACCCTGGCCTTCGGCTGGTTGGGCACGCTGTTCTTCCTGGGTCAGGCGCTGACGGCCTTCACCCTGCTGGAGATCGTCAATTACGTCGAACACTATGGTCTGCACCGACGCAAACTGGAAAACGGTCGCTATGAACGCACCAATCCGCATCACTCATGGAACAGCAACTTTCTGCTGACCAACCTGTTTCTCTTCCACCTCCAGCGGCACTCCGACCATCACGCCTATGCCAAACGCCGCTATCAGGTGCTGCGCCATTTCGACGACAGCCCGCAACTGCCCAATGGCTATGCCGGAATGATCGTCCTCGCGCTGTTTCCCCCGCTGTGGCGCGCAGTGATGGATCCCAGGGTGCGCGCCTACTACGCCGGCGAAGAACACCAACTGAGTCAATCGCAGCAGACCTGAGCCCCGCCCTTCCGCTTCCAGCCAACCCCGGCAGCGCCAGCTTCCGGGGTTTCGTCTTTGTCGGGTGCCGCGGGGCCGTCCAGGTCGTGCGCACCAGCCATTCGCCACCTGGCATCGGTGCGCACGGCGCACCCTACGATTGGGCGGCACCGCGACACCCTCCACAAGCCCCCGCAGCAGAGCCCTTCCTGGCACGAAAACCGCTAGTCTGAGGTGATGAATCCAGCCCGCTGCGCTCATAACCGAAGTGCATGACAAGCAGCTGACCACAAGGTCAAATATTTGTTGACCCAAAAGTCAGAAAACTCTAGATTGCCTCCCATGGCCAACCCCGCCAGGGCCCTGCAATGCGTGCACATCACCCGGCGAGCCAACCGATTCATAACAATAAAGTGCCTGGAGGTCGTCCTTGATCCAGTTTTTACTCAACCGGGAGCTGCGTACCGAGCATGCCCTGGATCCCAACGTCACCGTGCTCAACTACCTGCGTGAACACGTCGGCAAGACCGGAACCAAGGAAGGCTGCGCCTCCGGCGACTGCGGCGCCTGCACCGTGGTGGTGGGTGAGCTCGATGGCGACCGCGTGCGCTACCGCACTCTCAATTCCTGCCTGACCTTCGTCTCCAGCCTGCACGGCAAGCAACTGATCACCGTCGAAGACCTCAAGCACCAGGGCAGGCTGCACAGCGTGCAGCAGGCGATGGTCGACTGCCATGGCTCGCAGTGCGGCTTCTGCACCCCCGGTTTCATCATGTCGCTGTTCGCTCTGCAAAAGAACCGGGCCGCGTCAGGCGCCAGCGGCTACGACAAGGGCGCAACGCTGGAAGCGCTGGCCGGCAACCTGTGCCGCTGCACCGGCTACCGCCCCATCATCGATGCCGCCGAACAGGCCTGCTGCCAGAAGCAGCCGGATCATTTCGATGCCCTGGAAAGCGACACCGTGGCCCGGCTCAGGGCAATCGCCCCGCGCGAGACCGCCGAACTCAACAGTGGCGACAAGCGCTGCCTGGTACCGCTGACCGTAGCCGATCTGGCCGACCTCTACGCTGCCAACCCCGAAGCACGCCTACTGGCAGGCGGCACCGACCTGGCTCTGGAAGTCACGCAGTTCCACCGCGAACTGCCGGTGATGATCTACGTTGGCCATATCGAGGACATGAAGCGCATCGAGGTGACCGACGACGCCATCGAGATCGGCGCGGCCGCCGTATTGAGCGACTGCTACGAAGCGCTGGCCAGCGAATACCCCGACTTCGGCGAACTGCTGCACCGCTTCGCCTCCCTGCAAATTCGCAACCAGGGCACCCTGGGCGGCAACATCGGCAACGCCTCCCCCATCGGCGACGCCCCGCCGCTGCTGATCGCCCTGGGTGCGCAGATCGCTCTGCGCCAGGGCAATACCCGACGCATCTTGCCGCTGCAGGACTACTTCCTCGACTACAAGGTGACCGCTCGCCAGGAAGCCGAATTCATCGAGAAGATCATCGTGCCGCGTGCCCGGCCGAACCAGGCCTTCCGCGCCTACAAGGTGTCCAAACGCCTGGACGACGACATCTCCGCCGTGTGCGCGGCCTTCAACCTGACCATCGACGATGGCGTGGTCAGCGAAGCACGCATCGCCTTCGGCGGCATGGCCGCCATTCCGAAACGCGCCAGTGCCTGCGAAGCGGCGCTGGTCGGTTCGGCCTGGTATCCGGACGTGATCGAACGCGCCTGCGATGCACTCGGCGAGGACTTCACCCCGCTGTCGGATTTCCGCGCCAGCAAGGAATACCGCCTGCTCACTGCCCAGAACCTGCTGCGCAAGTTCTTCCTGGAGCAGCAGTCACCCGAGATCGAAACCCGGGTCACCGCTTACGCCTGAGAGCCTGTTCAAAGGGCGCAGTGAATTGATCCGCCGCCGGCACGCCCGGCGGCATGCGAAGTTTTGGAGGCGAAGATGTCCAGTCATATCGAACACAAATCCCAGGAAGAGCTGGCCGCCCTGTTCCGCGCCGGCATGACCAGCGGCGTCGGCAAGAGCGTCAAGCACGAGAGCGCGGACAAGCATGTGTCCGGCGAAGCGGTCTACGTCGATGACCGCCTGGAATTCCCCAATCAGTTGCACGTCTATGCACGTCAGTCCGACCGCGCCCACGCGCGCATCCTGCGCATCGACACGAGCCCCTGCTACGAATTTCCCGGCGTGGCCATCGCCATCACCAAAGATGACGTACCCGGTCAGCTGGATATCGGCCCGGTGGTCGCCGGTGATCCGCTGCTGGCCGACGGCAAGGTCGAATACGTTGGCCAGGTGGTGCTGGCAGTGGCCGCCGACAGCCTGGAAACCGCACGCAAGGCGGCCATGGCTGCCATCGTCGAGTACGAAGACCTGGAGCCGGTGCTCGACGTGGTCGAAGCCTTGCGCAAGAAGCATTTCGTGCTCGCCAGCCACACCCACCGCATCGGTGACTCGGCCAGCCAACTGGCCGGAGCAAAGCACCGCCTGCAAGGCACCCTGCATATCGGTGGCCAGGAACACTTCTACCTGGAAACCCAGGTGTCCTCGGTGATGCCCAGCGAAGATGGCGGCATGCTGGTCTACACCTCGACGCAGAACCCCACCGAAGTGCAGAAGCTGGTGGCCGAAGTGCTCGGTGTGCCGATGAACAGGATCGTCATCGACATGCGCCGCATGGGCGGCGGTTTCGGCGGCAAGGAAACCCAGGCCGCCGGCCCGGCCTGCCTGTGCGCGGTGATCGCGCACCTCACCGGCCGGCCGACCAAGATGCGCCTGCCGCGCATGGAAGACATGAGCATGACCGGCAAGCGTCACCCCTTCTACGTCGAGTACGACGTCGGCTTCGATGACGACGGCCTGCTGCAGGGTATCGAGATGGATCTGGCCGGCAACTGCGGCTACTCGCCTGATCTGTCCGGCTCCATCGTCGACCGCGCCATGTTCCACTCGGACAACGCCTACTTCCTCGGCAACGCCACCATCAACGGCCATCGCTGCAAGACCAACACCGCATCGAACACCGCCTACCGCGGCTTCGGCGGCCCGCAGGGCATGGTCGCCATCGAGGAAGTGATGGACGCCGTGGCCCGCAGCCTGGGCAAGGATCCGCTGGAGGTGCGCAAGCTCAACTACTACGGCAAGACCGAGCGCAACGTTACCCACTACCACCAGACCGTCGAACACAACGTCATCCACGAGATGACCGCCGAACTGGAAGCCAGCAGCGACTACGCCAGGCGCCGCGAGGCAATCCGCGCCTTCAACGCCGGCAGCCCGGTGCTGAAGAAAGGCCTGGCCATGACCCCGGTGAAATTCGGCATCAGCTTCACCGCCACCTTCCTCAACCAGGCCGGCGCGCTGATCCATATCTACACCGACGGCTCGATCCACCTGAACCATGGCGGCACCGAGATGGGCCAGGGCCTCAACACCAAGGTTGCCCAGGTGGTGGCCGAGGTGTTCCAGGTGGACATCTCGCGCATCCAGATCACCGCCACCAACACCGACAAAGTGCCCAACACCTCGCCGACCGCAGCCTCCAGTGGCGCCGACCTCAACGGCATGGCGGCGAAGAACGCGGCCGAGACCATCAAACAGCGCCTGGTGGATTTCCTCGTGCGCGAATACCGGGTCACGCCCGAGGACGTCGAGTTCCGCAATGGCCAGGTACGTGTGCGCGACCACTTCCTGTCGTTCGAGGCGATGATCCAGAAGGCCTACTTCGGCCAGGTGTCGCTGTCCTCCACCGGGTTCTACCGCACGCCGAAGATTTTCTATGACCGCGACAAGGCCGCCGGCCGCCCCTTCTACTACTACGCCTACGGCGTGGCCTGCGTGGAAGTGCTGGTCGACACCCTGACCGGCGAATACCGCATGCTGCGCGCCGACATCCTGCATGACGTCGGCGACTCGCTGAACCCGGCCATCGACATCGGCCAGGTCGAGGGCGCCTTCGTCCAGGGCATGGGCTGGCTGACCACCGAGGAACTGGTGTGGAACGCCAAGGGCAAGCTGATGACCGCAGGTCCTGCCAGCTACAAGATTCCGGCCATCGCCGACATGCCCATCGACCTGCGCGTGAAACTGGTGGAAAACCGCAAGAACCCGGAAGACACCGTGTTCCACTCCAAGGCCGTGGGCGAGCCGCCGTTCATGCTCGGCATCGCCGCCTGGTGTGCACTGAAGGACGCCGTGGCCAGCCTGGCCGACTACAAGGTGCAGCCGCAGATCGACGCGCCGGCCACGCCCGAGCGCGTGCTCTGGGGTGTAGAGCAGATGCGCAAGTTGAAAGCACAGACCAAGGCGGCCAGCCCTGCCGAGGCCGAACCAGCCTGACGCGACCGACGCCCTCTCCCATTTATGGGAGAGGGCTGGGGAGAGGGTGATTCAGGCAACTCGATAGCGCCGGCAACCCTCTCCCCCGCCCCTCTCCCGCAAGCGGTAGAGGGGAGAACAGCCATGTAGTTCGAATCAAACAGGTGTACGACAATGACAAGACGCACCGAGCCGAATGACCCACCCGCACGTCCGGCACCGGTTCCCATCCTGGAGCCCTCGCCGAACAACTGGCGCCTGCCGCGCCCGGGACAGACCACGCCTTCCTGGAGGCTGAGCAAATGAGCTGGATCAGCGCCCTCGCCGAGCTGCAGGACAAAGGTGAAGCCTGCGTTCTGGTGACCATCATCGAAGAACGCGGCTCGACGCCACGTAATGCCGGCTCGAAAATGGTGGTCACCGCCGAGCGCATCTTCGCAACCATCGGCGGCGGCCACCTGGAGTACAAGGCCATGGAGATGGCCCGCGAAATGCTCGCCAGCCGCAGCCAGGACACTCGCCTGGAGCGCTTCTCCCTCGGCGCCAGCCTGGGCCAGTGCTGCGGCGGCGCCACCGTGCTGCTGTTCGAGCCCATGGGTCAGCCGCAGGCGCAGATCGCCGTGTTCGGCGCCGGCCATGTCGGCCGCGCCCTGGTGCCGCTGCTCGCCAGCCTGCCGTGCAAGGTGCGCTGGATCGACTCGCGGGAGAACGAGTTTCCCGAGCGGATACCCTTCGGCGCAGAGAAAGTCATCAACGATGAAGTGGTCGACGAAGTCGAAAACATGCCGCCCGGCAGCTACTTCATCGTCATGACCCATAACCACCAGCTCGACCTGGAACTGACCGCCGCCATCCTCAAACGCGGTGATTTTGCCTATTACGGCCTGATCGGCTCGAAGACCAAGCGCGCCAGGTTCGAACATCGCCTGCGCGAACGCGGCTTCGAAGACACGCTGATGGCACGCATGCGCTGCCCCATGGGCCTGGCCGAAGTGAAAGGCAAGCTGCCGGTGGAGATCGCCGTGTCCATCGCCGGCGAGGTGATCGCCACCTACAACGCCACCTTTGGCCAGGACGTGAAGAAAGGCGAATCCAGCATCGCCAAACTGCTGCCGGCCTCACGCCGATCCTGATTCCCGGTGCGCATGGCGCACCCTACGGGCCGGGATTGCAGGGTGCGCCGTGCGCACCGCCCATTTGCATGGCGCGCCCCGCGCGCTCACGTACGAGACCTCAATGATGAGCAACACCCGCAAAGCCTACCGCGCCGCCATCCTGCACAGCATTGCCGATCCGGCTGTCGTCGGTATCGAGCAATCCTTCCAGTATTTCGAGGACGGCATCCTGCTGATCGAGAACGGCAAGGTCGTCCAGGTCGGTGCAGCGTCCGAACTGCTGCCGAAGCTGGCCGGCGTCGAAATCCGTGAATACCGCGATGCGCTGATCACCCCCGGCTTCATCGACACGCACATCCACTACCCGCAGACCGGGATGATCGCCTCCTACGGCGAGCAGTTGCTCGACTGGCTCGAAACCTACACCTTCCCCACCGAGCAGCAGTTCGCCGACAAGGCCCATGCCAGCGACGTGGCGGCGATCTTCCTCAAGGAACTGCTGCGCAACGGCACCACCACCGCCCTGGTGTTCGGCACGGTGCACCCGCAGTCGGTGGATGCCTTCTTCGAAGCCGCCGAGCGCCTCGACCTGTGCATGATCGCCGGCAAGGTGCTGATGGACCGCAACGCCCCGGACTACCTGACCGACACGGCCGAGTCCGGCTATGCCGAGAGCAAGGCACTGATCGAACGCTGGCATGGCAAGGGCCGCCTGCACTACGCGGTGACCCCGCGCTTCGCCCCCACCAGCACGCCTGCGCAACTGGAGCTGGCCGGCAAGTTGCTGGGCGAATACCCGAATCTGTACATGCACACCCACCTGTCCGAGAACCGCAAGGAGATCGAATGGGTGAAAGAGCTGTTTCCCGAGCGCAAGGGCTACCTGGACGTCTACGACCACCACAGGCTGATCGGCCCGCGCGCCGTGTTCGCCCATGGCGTGCACCTGTGCGACGGGGAGTGCAAGCGCCTTGCCGAAACGGGTTCGGCGGTAGCCTTCTGCCCCACCTCCAACCTGTTCCTGGGCAGCGGCCTGTTCGACCTGAACAAACTGGAGCGCCATGGCGTGCGCGTCGGCCTGGGTACCGACGTGGGCGCCGGCACCAGCTTCAGCCAGCTGCAATCGCTGAACGAGGCGTACAAGGTGATGCAGTTGCAGGGCAGGAAGCTCGACCCGTTCAAGTCGCTGTACCTGGCCACGCTGGGCGGTGCCAACGCGCTGTACCTGGACGACAGGCTGGGCAACTTCCTGCCCGGCAAGGATGCCGACTTCCTGGTGCTCGACTACAACGCCACGCCGCTGATGAGCTACCGCATGCAGCAGGCCAGGACCCTGGAAGAACGCCTGTTCGCCCTGACCATGCTGGGCGACGATCGCGCCGTGAAGGAAACCTTCGCGGCAGGCGTATCGGTGCACCAGCGCGAAGGCTGAAACCGCAGGGTGCGTGTGACCCGCCGCATCACCAACGGCGGCTGGCACCCGACCTGCGAGGGCAACACGTCCTCAATAACCGCGTGAGAAATCCACTTCGCCGCGCAGGCTCTCCCCGGCCTGCCAGCGCGCCAGGTTGTCGAGAAACAGGTCGGCCATCAGGGTCGGGTCGGTCGGTGCCGAACTGTGCCCCGTGAGCAGCAGGCGCGGCGCTGTCCAGAACGCGTGCCCGGCAGGCAGCGGCTCCTCGCGGCAGACATCGATCACGGCTCCGGCCAGGCGGTTCTGCCGCAGCGCCGCAACCAGATCATCGTCCACCACCGCAGTACCACGGCCGGCGTTGATCAGCACGGCATGCGGCCGAAAGCGTGCCAGCAATGCCTGATCATAGAGATTGCGCGTGGCCGGGGTATCCGGCAGCAGGTTGACCACGTAATCGGCCCAGCCGACCTGCTCGGGCAATGCCTGCACGCCCAGCACCTCGGTAAAGGGGGCCTGCTCGCGCGGCTGACTGGCGACGCCGCGCAACACGACGCCGAATGCGGCGAGGAACTCGGCGACGCGCTGGCCAATATCGCCGCAACCGACGATCAACACCCGTCGTCCACTCAGGCTGCGCGGCAGCGTGTTATCCCAGCGCTGTTCCACCTGGGCGGCCAGACGGGCGAACAGGCGCCGCTCGTGGGCCAGCACATGGCCGAGCACGTACTCGGCCATCACCTGACCGAATATCCCCACGGCCCGGCTCAACCGGTAATCACGCGGCAGATCGGCCGCCAGCAACGGCGTGATGCCGGCCCAGGTGGACTGCAACCACAGGGGACGATGGCCCTCGCGCAGCAGCGGTACCAGCAGATCCGGCTGGCCCAGCCACAGGCTGCAATCCCCGGCGGCGCCGGCCAGTGTCCGGGCGTCGTTGCCTGCCACCAGTTGCAGTTCGGGGCAAGTGGCGCTGACGCGCTCGGCATAGAGTGCGTGGTCGTCTTCGGCGATCAGCAGGCGCATGTTCAGACCGGATCGTTGCGGCGCAGCAGTTCATCGGGGAGGTGCTCGATGTACTCCTCCTCCGGTGGCGGCATCTGCAGGTGATACCCCTGCTTCTCGAGGTTCTCCAGCACCTGAGCGATGTCCTCGCGCGCCAGTTGCCGCTCCGGGGTGAGCACCAGGTCAAAGGCATGCGCGGGTGGGCCGAACACGCTGAGCAGCCCCTCGGGCACGCGGCTCAGGGCGTCGGCCTTGAGCACGTAGAGGTACATCTCGTTCTTGCGCGGGCTCTTGTAGATGGAACAGATGCGTTTCACGCGGATTCTCCTTCGGCGGCCAGACAATCGAGAAGTGCCTGGCCCATCAGCTCCCGGCGCCAGCCACGCAGGGAATCGGGCAATTGATACGGGCCATCGGGGTAACCGCTTTTCAGCAGGGCTTCGAGGCTCTTCTTGCGCAGCATCAGCTCGGGCACGATATCCAGGCGTTCGCCCTCGCGCTGGCCGACCGCGCGCAATTTCTTCAGCAGCGCCGAGGCCTCGACCGGCAGCGGCTCGGGCAATGCCTCGGGCCACTGCTGCGGCGGCAGCGCGGCGGCCTCGCGGATCAGCGCCAGCAGGGTTTCGCCATCCTGACGCACGGTCTTCGGATGCATGTCCTCGATGCGTGCCAGGGCCACCAGGTTGTCCGGCTGGGTGCGCGCCAGCGGCCACAGCGAGTGCTCGCGCAGCACACGATTGCGCGGCTGGTTGCGGGCTCTCGCCTCACGCTCACGCCAGGCGCACAGGGCACGCAGCACGGCCTGCTGCTGACGCGACAGTTTCCACGCCAGCTTGGCGTCGCGCCAGGCGTCTTCGGGGTCGACCTCACGCCCCAGGTTGGCGACCAGCTCGGCGCCGTCCTCGAGAATCCATTCGACCTTCTGTGGCGCCAGGCGAGCGGTCAGCGCGCGGTACACCTCCACCAGATGCAGTACATCCTCGGCGGCATAGCGCACCTGCAATTCGGACAGCGGTCGCTGCAACCAGTCGGAACGGGTTTCGCCCTTGGGCAGCTCGATGTCCAGCAGCGCCTGCACCAGGCGCGAGTAGCCCATGGAGAACCCGAGATTGAGGTAACCGGCCGCCAGTTGCGTATCGAACAGCGGCGTCGGCAGGCTGCCGGTCAGACGCAGGAAGACCTCAAGATCCTCGCTGCACGAATGCAGCACCTTGACCACGCCGGGCGCCTGGAGCAACGCGGCGAAAGGCGTCCAGTCGGCAATGCGCAGCGGATCGATCAGGTGGGCCTGCTCGCCCGTGCTGACCTGCAACAACCCGGCAATGGGGTAGAAGGTGTCGACGCGCATGAACTCGGTGTCCAGCGCGACGAATGGCGCCGTCTGCCAGGCGGCGCAGTGCTCGGCCAGGGCGGCGTCATCGAGAATCCAGTGAATGTCGTTAGCCACGCGGCTCTCCCGTGAAGAATGGCGCGCAGTATATATGCCCGGGCCGGAGGCTGGCATTCGATCCGTCACGCCCGCCGACAACCGCTACCGATACCTGTAAGCTTGGCCGCGATCAGGCTGAGCGAACGCCCGACAGGCTCCACGACACGGAACTCCAATGATGAAAAAACTGCTATTGCTGCCGCTGGTCGCCGCCATCGGCTACATTGCCTTCTTCCCCAGTCCCATCGACCCACTGGCCTGGGACGCGCCCAAGGCGCCCGCCATGACCGGCGTCCTGGAACCCAACGACACCCTGATGAAGGCCGAGCTGCTCGCCCGCGGCCGCATTCACGGCCCGGAAGACACCGCCGTGGACGCCGAAGGCCGCGTCTACGCCGGCCTGCAGGACGGACGCATCGTCCGCGTGCTGAAGGACGACAGCGTGGAAACCTTCGTCGACACCGGTGGCCGTCCCCTGGGCATGGACTTCGACGCCAGCGGCAACCTGATCGTCGCCGACGCCTACAAGGGGCTGCTGAGCATCGATGCGCAAGGCAAGATCAAGGTGCTGAGCACCGAGGCCGACGGCCTGCCCTTCGCCTTCACCGACGACCTGGACATCGCCAGCGACGGCACCATCTATTTCAGCGATGCGTCCTCGCGCTTCCAGCAGCCCGACTACCTGCTCGACCTGCTCGAAGCCCGCCCCCATGGCCGCCTGCTGGCCTACGACCCGGCCACCGGCAAGACTCGCGTGCTGCTCAAGGATCTGTACTTCGCCAATGGCGTGGCGCTGTCGGCGAACGAAGATTTCGTGCTGGTCAACGAAACCTATCGCTACCGCATCACCCGCTACTGGCTCAAGGGTGACAAGGCCGGACAGCACGACATCTTCATCGACAACCTGCCCGGTCTGCCGGACAACCTCCAGGGCGACCGCAAGGGCACCTTCTGGGTCGCCCTGCCGACCCCGCGCAAGGCCGATGCCGACTTCCTCCACCGTCATCCCTGGCTGAAGGCACAACTGGCCAAGATGCCGCGTTTCATGTGGCCGAAGGCGACGCCCTACGGCCTGGTCATCGCCCTCGACGAACAGGGCAGGATCGTCCGCAGCCTGCACGACACCAGTGGCACGCACCTGCGCATGGTCACCTCGGTGAAACCCGTGGGCGACCACCTGTACTTCGGCAGCCTCGACAACGACCGCATCGGCCGGCTGGAACTGCACTGAAATACCAATGCCCCGACCCGCTGGGTCGGGGCAGCTTCCCGGTGCGCACGGCGCACCCCCACGAGGTTCCGCATCCCCGCTCATCGCCCCAGGGCAGACGCTCCACGCAGGGTCATCATCGCGCTGCTGGCGATGGCGATCACCTTGCCGTCCTCGCGGCGAATCTCGCACCGATAGTGACTGACCGTCCGCCCCCGATGCTCGGCCCAGGCATGGGCCTGGAGCCGCGCCTGCCAGACGGGCCGCAGGAAGGTGGTCTTCAGTTCGATGCTGGTAAAGCTCTCGCCCTCCTGCATCAGCGTCGAGTGAGCCGTGCCGATGGCGGCGTCGGCCAGTTCGCAGAGCAGGCCACCGTGCACCGTCCCCTGCTGATTGCCATGGCGCTGCGCGTCCGCCTCAAGTTCGACGACGGCCATGGCCTCGCCGATGGCGACGATGCGAAATCCCAGCAACTGGGAAATCGCGGTGGGGTAACGCAGGTGCGTCACCTCGTCCTCGGTCAGCGTGCCAGCCAGTTGGCGCTGCAAGTAATCCAGTACGGGAAGATCGCGCGAGGTCTGAGTCATGGGCGCTCCTTTGGCGTCCGTTCAGAAGAAGGGACGTGATGTCAGCTCCAGCCCCAACAGCAGCAGGAACAGCAGAAAGCACTGGCGAAAGCGCCTGGCGCTGATGCGTGCACGGATTCGCTGTCCCAGCCACATCCCGGCCAGTGCCGGCACGATGGCCAGCGACGACAGGCCGAGTTGATCCGGTTGCAGGGCGTCATGCGCCAGCAGACCGCCAGCCAGCGCCAGGGTCGAAACCGTGAACGACAGCCCCAGCGCCTGCACCAGCTCGTCCCGATCCAGGCGCAGCGCCTGCATGTAGGGCACTGCCGGCATCACGAAAACCCCGGTTGCACCGGTGATGATGCCGGTGAGCAGACCAACGAGCGGCGACAGCCAGGGCTCGACCCGCACCGGCACCGAAAGCGCCGGCGAGACCAGCGCATACCCCGCATAGACCATCAGCGCGCCACCCAGCGCCAGGCCCGACCACAAGGGATCGACCCGCACCAGCAGCGCCGCACCGCCCACGGTGCCCAGCACGATGCCCAGCATCATCGTCCAGAAGCGCCGCAACAGGCGCAGCACTGCCGGACCGGCCAGCAGTTGCCAGAGGTTGGTCAGCAGTGAGGGGATCACCAGCATGGCCGCCGCCGCCGCAGGCGCCATGACGGTGCCCAGCAAGCCCATGGCCACGGTGGGCAGGCCCATGCCGGTGACGCCCTTGACCAGGCCGGCGAGCAGGAAGGTAAGCGTGACGAGCAGGAAGAAGGCGTATTCGTTCATGCCCGTATTGGAGCCGCACAGAGCAGTTGGCACAATGCGGTTCTTGCACCCTACCCTTCGGATTATCCGAAGCCACAAGCTACGAGTGACGATATGCGCCTCGACCTTGCCGATCTTCAGTTATTCCTTTGCGTGGTGGATGCCGGCAGCATCACCCAGGGCGCCGTGCGGGCGAACCTGGCGCTGGCCTCGGTCAGCGAGCGGCTGCGCAGCATCGAGGCCGCAGCCGGCGTCGCCCTGCTGCAGCGCCTGCCGCGTGGCGTGATCACCACCGAGGCCGGGGATGCACTGGCCCACCACGCACGCCTGATCCTGCGCCAGCAGGCGTTGCTGCGCGGGGAGTTGCAGGATTTCGCCAGCGGCGCCCAGGGCACCCTGCGCCTGTACGCCAATACCTCGGCGCTGACGCAGTTCCTGCCGCACAGGCTGGCGCCCTGGCTGGCCGCGCGCCCGCGCCTGCACGTCGAGCTGAAGGAACGCACCAGCGTCGAAATCGTCAGAACCATCACGGCCGGGCTGGCCGAGGCCGGTATCGTTACCGATGCCGTGGAGGCGCAAGAGCTGATCCTGCAACCCATTGCCAGGGATCATCTGGCCCTGATCGTTCCCGCCACGCATCACCTCGCCCGGCAGACCAGCATCCGTTTCGCCGAGATCGTCGACGAGCCCTTCGTCGGCCTGTCGTCCGCCAGCGCTCTACAGGATCACATCGATGCACATGCCCGCAGCCTCGGCAAGGCGCTGAACCTGCGCATCCGCATGAAGACGTTCGAAGGCTTGTGCGAGATGGTTGCCCAGGGCGTCGGCCTGAGCATCATCCCGCTGGACATCGCCAGGCGGCAGCAGCGTCGGCATGGCTACCGCACGCTGGCCTTGAGCGACGGCTGGGCGCGCCGACAACTCTGTCTGTGCTACCGCGACTGGCAGACGCTGTCCGCGCCGATGCGCAGCCTGCTCGAGCACCTGGGCGGCGCGCCCGCCACCAGGTAGCGCGCGCCGCGCGCACCAGCACGCCCGGACGAGCGCTGCGCACAGCGCACCCTAGGGGAAAGACGCGGCCGCCAATCCCCTCAGACCACGCCCTGTGCCAGCATGGCGTCGGCGACCTTGACGAAGCCGGCGATGTTGGCGCCCTTGACGTAGTTGATACGGCCATTCTCCTCGCCATGGTGCACGCAGGCGTGGTGGATGTTCTGCATGATGCCGTGCAGACGCTCGTCCACCTCTCCGGCGCTCCAGTGCAGGCGCATGGCGTTCTGGCTCATTTCCAGGCCGCTGGTGGCCACGCCACCGGCGTTGGACGCCTTGCCCGGCGCGTAGCAGATGCCGGCCTCGACGAACAGATCGACCGCTTCCAGGGTGGAGGGCATGTTGGCGCCTTCCGCCACGCACATGCAGCCGTTCTTCAGCAGCGTGCGGGCGTCTTCGCCATCCAGTTCGTTCTGCGTCGCACAGGGCAGCGCGATGTCGCACGGCAGGCCCCACGGGCGCTGGCCGGCGAGGAACGGCAGGCCGTAGTGCTCGGCCATCTCGCGCAGACGGCCGCGACGCAGGTTCTTCAGATCCATCAGGTACTGCCACTGCTCGTCGCTCAGGCCACCCTCGGCATACAGGGTGCCTTCGGAATCGGACAGCGAGATCACCCGCCCCCCAGCTCCATGACCTTCTGCGCCGCGTACTGGGCAACGTTGCCGGAACCGGAGATGGCCACGCGCTTGTCTTCGAAGCCCTGGTCGATGCGCTTGAGCATTTCCTGAGCGAAGTACACGCAGCCATAGCCGGTGGCTTCCGGACGGATCAGGCTGCCGCCATAGCTCAGGCCCTTGCCGGTCAGTACCGAGGTGAACTGGTTGGACAGACGCTTGTACTGGCCGAACAGGTAGCCGATCTCGCGGCCACCGACGCCGATGTCACCGGCCGGCACGTCCAGGTCGGCACCGATGTGACGGTACAGCTCGGTCATGAACGACTGGCAGAAGCGCATCACTTCGCCTTCGCTCTTGCCCTTGGGATCGAAGTCGGAGCCGCCCTTGCCGCCGCCCATGGGCAGCGAGGTCAGGGAATTCTTGAACACCTGCTCGAAGGCCAGGAACTTGAGCACGCCGAGGTTCACCGACGGATGGAAACGCAGGCCGCCCTTGTACGGCCCGATGGCGCTGCTCATCTGCACGCGGAAACCGCGGTTGACCTGCACCTGGCCGCGGTCGTCGACCCACGGCACGCGGAACAGAATGGCGCGCTCCGGTTCGACCATGCGCTCGAGGATGCCGGCCTCGCGATAACGCGGGTTGGCTTCGAGAAATGGCCACAGGCTGCGCACCACTTCCTCCACCGCCTGGTGGAATTCCGGCTGGTCGGGATCGCGCTGCTTCAGGCGCGACAGGAAAGCATCAACGGACAAGGACATGCGGCACCTCGACGGCACAAAGACAAAGTGGCCGGCACTCTATCAGGCGACAAAGCACCAAAACAGATCAAAATGTCGCCTTGATGAAACTTTTTAGTGCATTACCCCACGCAACGCAGTGCAGAAAGGGCATGACTCGATACGAAAACGACCAGGATGCGCACCAAAATACGCCCTACCGCGCACAATCTTCGACCGCGATCTCGGCCTCGGCCTGGCGGCACGCCACTGGCGTCACCACAGTGCCCTGCAGCAGCCCTTCCATGCTCTGCCGGGTTTTGGCCATCAATGCCGCCAGGCTGTCACGGTCATAGTGGCTCGCATCGATCGCAGCGCCGATGGACAGCTGCACCGGCTGATCCAGATTCAAGCGCCAGGTGCGCGCCGGCAGCACCTGGTGGATACCGCCGATCGCCACCGGAACGATGATCGCAGCGGTATCCAGCGCCAGGTGGAAGCAGCCCTTCTTGAACGACTGCAGTTGGCCATCGGCCGAACGCGTGCCCTCCGGCGCCGCCCACAGCACGATGCCGCTTTCCATCATCTGCCTGGCACGTTGCAGATCCCGCCGCGCCTGCTGCGGATTGTGCCGGGCCACCGAAGGAAACTCCGCCGCACGCATGGCGCGACCCAGAAAGGGAATACGGAACAACTCGCGCTTGGCCAGCATGCGGATCGAGCCGGGCATGGCGACGAAGCTGGCCGGGATGTCGTAATGGCTCGAATGCGTGCAAAGGATCAGGTAGCGCCTGCCATCATTGAAATCCGGGCACTGTCCCTGCACCGTAAGACGCATGCGCACCAGGCGCAGCAATGCCGCGACCAGGCTCGGGTGTACAGATCGACATGTTCACGGCGCAACCGCCCCACAGCGGCACGCCCGATGATCAGAAGACAGAAATACAGGGTCACGCCAGCCGACCCCAATGCAACGCCGGCACGGCGCGCAAGATTCGCGCGTTGCCCGATGGGTTGCAGACTCAGCATGAAAGGCTCCTTCTTCGCGGGAGATCGAAATACATAGCCGCTATGATGCCGGCAAACGTCGCAACGACACAGGAGGCACTGATGCCACTCGCACAGCTGATCAGCACGGAACAACTTCAATCACGTCTGGGGCAGGAAAACCTGCTGATCCTGGACTGTCGTTTTGCCCTCGAAGACCCGGCGTACGGGCGTCGCAGCTACCTCGACGGGCATATTCCGGGCGCCCACTTCCTGGACCTCGAACAGGATCTGTCGGCACCGGTGGTCAAAGGCGTGACCGGCCGCCATCCCCTGCCGGAGCCCAGCGCCCTGGTCGAACGCCTGCGTGCCTGCGGCCTGCGCGATGACAGCCAGGTGGTGCTGTACGACGACGGCCCCGGCGCCTTTGCCGCACGGGCCTGGTGGCTGCTGCTGTGGCTGGGCAAGCGTGATGGCCTGTACCTGCTCGACGGTGGCCTGAAAGCCTGGCGCGAAGCCGGTCTCGAACTGGATACGCAGCCTCCGGGCAACGCCCCCGGGGACTTCTGCGCCAAGCCCGACGGCAACCTGCTGCTCAGCGCCGAACAACTGCTCCTGCGCCTTGGCAGCAGCGACCTGACCCTGCTCGACGCGCGTGCCCTGCCGCGCTTTCGCGGCGAAGTCGAACCGCTCGATCCGGTCGCCGGGCACATTCCCGGCGCTCAGTGCGCGGTGTTCACCGACAACCTGGGAGCGGACGGCCGCTTTCTGCCACGCGAAGCACTGCGCGAGCGTTTCGACAGGCTGCGCGGCGCACGCCCGCAGGAGAACCTGGTGGCCTACTGCGGCTCCGGCGTCACCGCCTGCCACAACCTGTTCGCCATGAGCCTCGCCGGCTATCCGTTGGCGCCGCTCTATGCCGGCTCCTGGAGCGAGTGGATCACCGATCCGACGCACCCCATCGCCACCGGGGACTGACCGGTGGTTTTAAGCACCATTGGAAATATGCCCAATAACTGAAATCCGGAATCAATTTAAAAACAGCCCTTTACAGCTTAAATATCGCACTAGACTTGAAAATGAGCGACTAAACCCGCTCCCGGTGGGGCCTTTATCGAAAAACCACCAGAAAAGCTGCCACGCGCCCGGCCCCACCGGCACCCTTTCGCGAGGACGTCATGGGAATAGCCGCCTGCGATCTGAGCCAGCATGTGATCCGCCCTACCCTTCTCTATCTGGAGCGCCATAGCGCCACGGCAGAAGCACTCCTGCTGGGTGCTGCTGCCTGCCAGTCGGCACTGGGCAGCGCTCTGAATGCCCCCCAGGGCCACGGCCTGTATCGAATCAGCGAAGAGCGTCATCAGGCACTCTGGGATCGGCACCTGGCCTTCGACCCGGAACTGGCCAGCCGAGTACGAGGCCTCGCCAGCCAGCATGCCTTTCTCGAAGCACCTCACCTGGAACTGACGGTCAACCTGCGCTATGCCACCGCCATCGCCTGGCTGCTGGTGGAGGCCGAAGCGCTGGAGTTGCCGGCCGCTGACGACCTGCTGGCCATGGGCCGAATTTGGTGCAAGGTTTTTCAGCCGCAGGGGCGCCAGCGAGACTTCCTCGACGCCTGGCAGCGCTGCATCGACCCCGTAAGCCAGGTCGCCTGACCATTCGGCCAGGAAATACAATCTGAAAGATGCGCACAAAATCGCACCAATTGTCCGACAATCCGCTCTAATTCAGGAACTTCAGCGCCTTGGCAGGTGTCAGGAAACACTGTAGCGTGCGCCCCCTCGCCTCACCACAGGAGCTTCCCGTGAGCAAACGTCTCCTCAAGACCGGCCTTGCCGTCGCCATCACCGCCACATCGAGCCATGGTTTCGCCAGCGGCTTCGCCCTCAACGAACAAAGCATTTCCGGCATGGGTACCTCGTTTGCCGGGCGCTCGTCGTCCGCCGACGATGCCAGCACCGTGTTCGGCAACCCGGCCGGCATGTCCCGCCTCAAGCGCGATGAAATCCATGTCGGCGCAGCCGCGATCCATGCGCGCAGCGACATCAGCCACGCCAGCGCCAATGCCGGCCCCCTGGCGCTTTCCGGCAGCAACGACGGCGACATGGTGCCGACCACCGGCGTGCCCATGGGGTATTACGTCAAGCCACTGGATGACAAGGTCGCCTTCGGCCTCGGCGTCTACGTGCCCTTCGGCCTGATGACCGACTACGAGCGCAATTTCCAGGGCCGTTATTACGCCGACAAGAGCTACGTGCGCGTGATAACGGTTCAGCCGACCCTGAGCTATCGCTTCAATGACCAGCTGTCGGTCGGCTTCGGCCCGACCTTCAACCACATCGAGGGGGAACTCAGCTCGTCCGTGCTCAACCCGCTGAGCCCCGGCAGCAACGACGGCAAGGTGCGGGTCAAGGGTGACGACACCGCGGTCGGCTTCAATGTCGGCGTGCTCTACGAGTTCACGCCCGGCACCCGTGCCGGCCTGACCTATCACTCGCGAGTGAAGTACGAACTGGAAGGCGACACCCGTGTTTCCGGCAGTGGCGCCCTGGCCGGCATCGCCGGCAAGTACGACGCCAACCTGGATCTGACCACCCCCGAGTCGGTGGACATGTCCATCACCCACGCGCTCAGCGATGCCCTGACGCTGTACCTCGGCAGCACCTGGACACGCTGGAGCCGCTTCAAGGAAATCCGCGTGGAGAACGACGCCACCACCTTGCCAGCCAACCTCTCCACCATCGTCGAGGAGCAGAACTGGCACGACACCTGGGCCCATGCCGTCGGCCTGTCGTACAAACTCAACCCGCAGTGGACGCTGCGCACCGGTATTGCCGTCGACCAGTCGCCGATCAACAACGTCGACCGCTCGCCCCGCGTGCCGTCCGGTGACCGCACCATCTTCAGCGTCGGTGCCGGCTGGAGCCCGACCCAGGACATGACCATCGACCTGGCCTACTCCTACCTGCGCGAAGAATCGGTGGACGTGAATCACGTCAGCGCCACCCGTGGCGCCTACAGCGCACGCTACAAGAACAGCGCGCACGGTCTGGGAGCCTCGCTCAGCTATCGCTTCTGATCGAGCCGCAGCATTGGCCAACAGGCTGTTGAAAACGACCGGCCATTGCTGCGTCAAGAACGGGCTGGTGCGCGAGTCCGATCAAAGCGCTCATTTACAGCAGGTAAGGTCGGACGCCCCCCGGTCGTTCTTCGCCTGTTCTTGAGGGGCTGCCATCGGTATTGCACTGGCGACTGCGCCTACGTTTCCAGCGGCCTGTTACACTCACGCGGCAGAACAACAATAAAAGCCGCGTGAGAACATCATGACCGCCCTCTGCACCACCCTGCCCGATACCCTTCGCCTGCTGCTGGTCGATGACCACCGCATCTTTCTCGACGGCCTTTCCCTGGCCCTGTCGCCACTGAGCCAGAACCTGCAGATCCATACGGCGCACAGCGCTGCCGAAGCGGAGCACTGCCTGCGCCAGCATGGCTACGACCTCATCCTGCTCGACCTGCGCCTGCCTGACGTGCCGGGTCTGGAGCTGCTGCAGCGCTGGCTGGCACGTGGCGAAAGCACGCCGGTGGCGATCCTCAGCGCCAGCGACTCGGCACTGGAAGCCCAGGCAGCCCTGGCGGCCGGCGCACTCGGTTTCATCCCCAAGAGTTCCGACGGCAACGCCCTGCGCCAGGCGGTGACACGCGTCCTGCTGGGCGAAACCCTGCCGGCGCCGAGCAGCGCCTCACCGCTCACCCCCAGGCAACTGGAGATTCTCCAGCTACTGGCCGAAGGCCTGCCGAACAAGGCCATCAGCCGCCAGTTGGGGCTGGCCGAAGACACGGTGAAAACCCACCTCAAGGCGCTGTTCGAAACCTTCGCCGTGCATACCCGCACGGCCTGCGTGAGTGCGGCCCGCCAGCGCGGCTGGCTGTGATCAGCAGGTCGCCTGGCGCACCTGTAACTGAGTGGCCAGCACCTGGCGCAAGCGCGCCGGCAAGAGCGGTTTGCCCAGGGCAATGACGTGCGCCGGCAGGCAGCGCTCATGCAGCTCGGGGCTCATGTCCGCCGTGATCAGCAAGGCCGGCAACATCAGCCCGGCCGCCTCGCGCAGGCGTTCGATGGCCTGCAACCCATCCTCCCGATCGGCCAGGCGATAGTCGCTGATCAGCACCTGTGGGCTCTCCTGGCGCAGGGCCAGCAAGGCACTGGCCAGGTCGGCGCAGGCCTGCACCTCACAGCCCCAGCGGCGCAGCAGACCGGCCAGGGCCTCACGGCCGGTGGCGTCGTCCTCCAGCAGCAGGATGCGCCCGTGCAACGCCCGCGCGACGTCATCGCGTGGAGCCTGCATCGGCACCTCGGCCGCCGGCAGATGGAGAACGAAGCGCGTGCCGGCGCCAGGCCGGGAATGCAGTTGCAAGGGATGCTCCAGCACCTCGGCCAGTTGCCGTACGATGGCCAGCCCCAACCCCAGACCACGCTCGGCATTGCGTCCGGGGTTGTCCAACTGACGAAATTCCTCGAACACCAGTGCCTGCTCCGCATCGCTCAGGCCGCGACCATCGTCCGCCACCACCAGCATCAGCCGGTCGCCATCGCGCTCCACGTTCAGGGTCAGGCGCTGCGCCTGTGCGTGCAGCAATGCGTTGTTCAGCAGATTGCGCAGCAGGCGCTCCAGCAGCAGCGGGTCGCTGCGCACGCCGCAGTCGTCGCAGCGCAATTCCAGGAGCACCCCCTGCTGTTGTGCCTCGGGCGCCACTTCTGCGCTCAGCCGTTCGAGCAGTGGACGCAGGGCGAACGCATGCGGCCTGGCCTGCACACCGCCCGGCAGGGTAAGGCGGGTGTAATCGAGCAGCGATTGCAGCAGACGCCCCAGTTGCTCCACCGAAGCGGCCAGGCGTGCACTGATGTGTCGGGTCTGCTGATCACCGCCCTGCTCGACCAGGTGCTCGGCATACAGCCCCATGGCGTTGAGTGGCTGCCGCAGGTCGTGACTGGCCGCCGCCAGCAGGCGCAGCTTGCGCGAATCATCGGCCTCGGCACGCTGGCGCGCCAGATCGAGCAGTCGCAGGTTCAGCCAGGCGCCGCGCTGGCCATGCTCCTGCATGTAGGCGCCCACACTGCCGATCAGGTTGGCGCAGAACAGGAACAGCCCCTGGTAGGCCAGCTCGCCTCCCGTTTCACCGAAGCGCACGCCAAGGCCGATGAACAGCAGGCAGAAGCTCCAGCTGCACAGGCTGATCGCGCGAAATGACAATCCCAGCAGGGCGTAACCGAACAGCAGGATGAGGAACAGGCCGTCATAGGGCATGGCCACGCCCTGCCGCCAGCACAGGTGCACGATCAGCGCGACGCTGACGCCGTTGAGCCAGTAGGCCACGGCATAGGCCAGCGGTACCCTGGAAGGCGGCGCATCGGCACGGCGGCAATAGAGAAAGGACAACGATACCGCCGCCAGGGCCAGCATGCGCAGCGGTAGAACCGACAGGCTGACCGCCAGCGGCATGAGCAAAAAATCCAGAAGCGCATAGATCAGCTGGAACAGCGCCGCGGTGGCGGCGATCAGAGGAAGACGGCGGCGAATGCGCTGCACCCGATGTTCGGCGAAACCGTCTTCCAGCTCAGCGACGAAACGCAGCGTGCGATAGCCACGACGCTGCTGAGCCAGCAGCAGACGCTCACTCATGAGTGTCGACCGTCAGGGTTCGAGCGGTGGCTCCGATTGTTTCGCGGCAATGGCGTCATAGGTCTCCACACGGGGTTGGTCTTCACCGCTGAACAGTCGCTCGCGCAACTGCCGTTGCAGTTGCTCGCCATCGGCCTCGCTCAGCCCCTGACTCTGCAGGCCGGCCAGCTCCTTGCGGTAGACCTGATAGCGCTGCTGCCAGTCACGCTCGCGGCGCTGCTCGTCCAGCAGGCGCTGCACGGTGTCCGGATCATAGGTCATGGCCAGAAACTCGCGCACCTGCTGCTCGTCCGCACCATCACGCCACAGCTGCTCGCTGCGCTGCAACTGCTCCAGCGCCAGTTGCTGGCGCTGCTCGCTGGCACGCATCGCCTCCGGCAGTTGCTCACGCAACTGTTCGGCCATCTGCGCCCGCCGGGCCTCGCTCAGATCGTCGCGCTGCTGTAACGCCAGGCTGTCGAGGGTATAGCGGGCATAGGCCTGCTCGGCGCCGAACAGCGCCTCCTGCGCGGCAGCGGAAAAATGCCCGCGACGCAGCTCATCCAGGCGTGCGAAAGCCGATTGCAAGGCCTGCAACTGCGCCCCGGGCTCGACCTGCTGTCGGGCATCCAGCGGCTGCTGCATCAGGGCCATGCTGGCGCGCTTGTAATCCAGGTAGTCACCCAGCAGGCTGACCAGTTGCCCGAGCGCCGGCTCCGGCAGACGCCGTCCGGCATCGGCCAGCAGTGCCGCGATCACCGCATCGAGCCCGGAACGATCGACCGCACTGAGGAAATAATCGAAATAATCGCGAACCGCCAGATCGAGCACCAGATTGCCGGCGGCATCGGTCTGCAAACGGCCATCCACCTCGGTATCGACCAGGCTGGGCAAGATGGCGGCTACGGGTGCCGGCGCCTGCTCGGGTGGTGCAGCGGAGGACACCACGACCTCGCCTGGCGCAGCCTGGGGCGAAGGCGCCCCGGGCAGGGCCACCGGCACGGACTCGGGCACGGCTGCCGGCCAGCGCCAGTAGAGGGTAAGGCCACCGGCGAGCACTGCGGCGACCAGGGAAAGACTCACGAATCTGGACATGCAACCTCGCTGCGGCGGGTGGCCCCGCCGCCTCCGTCGGGATCAGACGCCCTTGTTCTTCAGGCGATTGGCATGCTGGCGGTACAGCGATACCGGCTCGGTCCAGCCACGGATGCCGAACAGGTGGTTGATCGCATCGACGTGGTTCATGTTGTAACTGTCGTCGATCACCTGCCCCAGGTAGGTAGCGCAGACACCTACCAGACCGTCGTTCTTCTCGCTGCCGAAGACCAGGCCGGTGAAGGCCAGAAAAGGATCGGCGGCATCGAGGACGTTGGTGTAGGACGAGTTACCGGTCCATGAGTAATAGCGGATGCTGTGCCCACGCACGTTATGCACCTCGGTGGACTTGGCGCAGTAACTGCTGCTGTTGACGCCCCACGGATGGCGGCCGTTCAGCGCCGCGGTGCCCGAGGTGGTCAGGGTGCCCAGCGCGTTGATGCCGCTC
The DNA here is from genome assembly GCA_045291465.1 of Ectopseudomonas oleovorans. GTDB lineage: Bacteria > Pseudomonadota > Gammaproteobacteria > Pseudomonadales > Pseudomonadaceae > Aquipseudomonas > Aquipseudomonas oleovorans_B. The sequence goes on from CP152345.1 coordinate 3,840,152, forward strand.
TGCGGATTGCTCGCCCCGGACAGCAGGTTGATCACCGCCCCCAGCGCATTGGCGATGGCATTGGCGCCCCCTTCGATGCCGCTGCCCGGCGGCAGCACGCCACGCACCACGTCAGCCACCCTGGAGCCCTTGTTGACACCGTTGATCGAGGTGACCGAGGCCACCAGATCGGGCCGCAACGAGGCCGCCACGCGCGAGGTCGGCGAACCCTGGCTATGGCCGATCAGGTTGACCTTGCCGCCACCCGCCGCCGCCCAGGGCACGATCTGCCGAGCCAGTTCGGCGCCGCGCTGCTCGCTGTCGTTGAATGCAGCGACGCTGGCGACATGAACCCGCGCACCGTCGCGCTCGAGATTCCAGGGAATGGTATGGAAGTAGTTGACCAGCCCACCGATGGTGTTGAAGCCGGTCACACCATGCACCAGCACGATCGGGTACTTGGTCTTGGTGTAGTTGGCCTGGGCCTCGACGGCGCCAAGCAGGGCGAGTGTTGCAACGGCAGCGGTGTAGACGCGACGCATGGGTGCCTCCTTATTGTTCTTGTCGGGCACGCCGGGAAACTGCGTCCGGCGCCTGGCCAGTCTAGGCAGGCAGGCGGACACGGCCCATCGCCCAGATGGGTGAAGGGCCGTGAAACAAAAAGACCCAGAACCTGTTCAAAGTCTCGCGAGCTAGGTTCTGTACGAAAAGTCGTCGAGCGAAGGTCAGGCGAGGCAAAAACAGGTGAGGAAGCGGAGTTTACGAGCTGTAAATGAGCATTCCGAACCTGTTTTTAACGAAGCATCACCGAGCGCAGGCACTTTTCGTACAGAACCTAGAGTCATGCAAGGCAAAAGCAGGAGAGGAAGCGGAGTGTGCTGTAGCACATGAGCATTCCGAGCCTGTTTTTAACGCAGCAGGGCCGACGCGCAGCAGACTTTGAATAGGTTCTCAGGGTTGCGAAGCGATCGCCTTCTCGACCGCGGCGATCAGTTCCGGATCGTCCGGCTTGGTCAGGCTGGAGAAGCTCGCCACCACATTGCCCTGGCGGTCGACCACGTACTTGAAGAAGTTCCAGCGCGGCGGGCGGCTCTGCTCGGCCAGCCCCTTGAACAGCGCGATGGCATCCTTGCCCGAGACCGACTGCGGTTCGCTCATGGCGAAGGTCACACCATAGTTGACGTAGCAGACCGTGGCGGTTTCCGCGCTGTCGTCCGACTCCTGGCGGAAGTCGTCGGACGGCACGCCCAGCACCTCCAGACCCTGATCCTTGTAGCGCTGGTACAGCGCTTCGAGCCCTTGAACTGTGGGGTGAAACCACAGAAGCTGGCGGTGTTGACCACCACCAGCGGCTTGCCGGCGTACTGGCAGAGATCGATGCTGGCGTCCTTGCTGCGCAGCCTGGGCAGTTCGCCCTGGAGCATGGCCGGACACTCGGCGGCCAGCACCGGCAACGCCAGACTGGAGAGCAACAGGGAGCAGGCAAGACGGCGAAGAGACATGACGGTGACCTCGGGCAATGACGCGATTTCGTCACGCTACTCGCTGGCCACGCCCCAGGCAACCGGCACATCGGCTAGCAGATGCCGACACCCAGTTGCAGCAGGGCCAGACCGCCCCGGCGCCAGCCCCACCAGGCCAGCGCCAGCAACAACCCCAGGCCCAGCGTCAGGCCAGCGCAGAGCAGTGCCTTGCGGCTCACGCCGGCGCCCCCTGCAAGCGCGCCACCGGCACTTCGCGTACAGGCCAGTTCAGCGCGGCGGCCATCAGGCTCAGGCCGATGGAAATCTGCCAGACCAGGTCATAACTGCCAGTGTGGTCGTACAGATAGCCCCCCAGCCAACCGCCCAGGAAGGAACCGAGCTGGTGGAACAGGAATACGATGCCGGCGAGCATCGACAGATTGCGCACGCCGAACAGGGTGGCCACGGTGCCGTTGGTCAGCGGTACCGTCGACAGCCACAGCATGCCCATGGCGATGCCGAACAGGTAGGCGCTCCACTGCGTCAGCGGCGCCAGCAGAAACAGCGTGATCACCACCCCGCGCAGCAGGTAAAGGGCGCTGAGCAGGCGCGGCTTGGACATGCGCCCGCCCAACCAGCCGGCAATGTAGGTGCCGAATATGTTGAACAGCCCGACCAGCGCCAGCACCGTGGTGCCGGTCAGCGCCGGCAGGTGGTGATCCACCAGATAGGCCGGCAGGTGCACGGCGACGAACACCACCTGAAAACCACAGACGAAGAAACCCAGGGCCAGCAGCCAGAAGCCCGAGTGGCTGGTTGCCTCACGCAGTGCCTCACCCAGGGTCTGCTGCGGGACATTGCTGGCGGGAGGCGGCGTTTCCCTGATCATCCACGCCAGCGGGATCATCAATGCCACCAGCAACCCCAGGGCCAGCAGTGCAGCGACCAGCCGAGCCAGCCGATCAGCCCGAGCGTACCCGGCAGCATGGCGAACTGACCGAAGGAGCCGGCCGCAGCCGCGATGCCCATGGCCATGCTGCGCTTCTCCACCGGCACCGCACGGCCGACCACGCCGAGGATGACCGAGAACGAGGTACCGGACAGACCGATGCCGATCAGCAGGCCTGCGCTCAGCGACAGGGACAGCGGTGAGTCGGCCATGCCCATCAGCATCAGGCCGAGCATGTACAACACGCCGCCGGCAACGATGGCCTTGCGCGCGCCGAAACGGTCGGCCAGTGCGCCGGTGATCGGCTGCGCCAGCCCCCAGATCAGGTTCTGCAGGGCGATGGCGAAGGCGAACACCTCACGCCCCCAGCCGAACTCCGCGCTCATCGGCGGCAGGAACAGGCCAAAACCGTGGCGAGTGCCAAGCGACAGCGCCAGGATCAGCGACGCGCCGAGCAGCAGCCAGGTGGTTGAACGCCATGCAGTTGTCATCGGTATCTCCAGCGTACGGTCGTGTTCGACCGTGTAGGCAGTGGTTCGGCCATCAGGCCAGTTCGTCAAGCAGTCTCATCAGCTCGACACGGCGATCCTCGCCCAGGTGCGCGGTCAACTCGCACTGCGCCCGCTCCCATAGCGGCAGAGCCTGATCGATGCGTTGCAGGCCGACTTCTGTGAGTCGTACCTCGCGGGCGCGCAGGTCGCGCCCCTCTCCCAGTTGCAGCAATCCCTGCTCTTCGAGCACCCGCAGATTGCGCCCCAGCGTACTGCGATCCAGCCCCATGGCCTCGGCCAGCACGGAAATGCTCGGCTGCCCGAGCCGTTGCACGTGGCGCAACAGGGAAAACTGCGCAGCCCCCAGCCCGACAGCGGCGAGGGCGTCATCGTAGAGACGGGTCACGCCGCGACTGGCGCGACGCAATTGGGTACAGAGACAGGAAGTCGGCAACATGAATACAGGTATATACCCGTATTAGCCATTCACACTCATACAGCTGCACACCGAGTCGGCATAACAGTTGCGCCAACCTGCCAGGATCTGACGGCTTTTCGCAGGGTGCGCCGTGCGCACCAGGCACGCACCGTGGTCTTCGCGGTGCCCACGGCGCACCCCATCCCAAAGCACTCGACCACATGCCGACCCTGTTGTGACACTAGGCGCTCAGGGCCAGGGCCAGCAATGCACCGCACTCGGCCAGCTCGACCAGCGCTCCGGCCGTATCGCCGGTGGTACCGCCAAGGCGTTGCAGCAACGCTCGGCGCAGCCAGACGAACAGCAACAGCCCAATCGCCAGGACGAGCAGCCCCCGCCAGCCGAACAGCAGCATGCCCAGCAGGTGCAGACCCAGCACCCAGGGCAACTGCCGCCGCGGCAGATGATCGACCAGCGCCTGGCCCAGCCCTCCGGCCCGCACATAGGGCGTGGTCGCCAGCAACAGCGGCAACAGACTGCGCCCCAGCCAGGGCAGCAGCAGCAGGTAGATACCCTGTCCGGCCTGCAACACTGTCAGCAGCGCGGCGAACTTGAGCAGCAGCAGCAGCACCAGCACCACCACCGCGATGGGGCCGCTGCGCGGGTCTTTCATGATCGCCAGGGTACGCTCCGGATCACCGAAACCGCCGACCCAGGCATCGGCCGTGTCGGCCAGGCCGTCCAGATGCAGGCCGCCGCTCAGCGCCACCCACAGCGCCAGGAGAATCGCCGCCTGCAACAACGCCGACGTCTGCCCCAGGAGCAGATGGGCACCCCACAGCAACAGACCGAGCAGCAGGCCCACGGCTGGATACCAGAGCAGCGAACGCCCCACCTGCTCGGACGTTGGCATGCCTGGCAGCGTGACCGGCAGACGAGTGAGGAACTGCAAGGCGATCAGCAGCGCGATCATGGCAACTCCGTCAGTTGCCCGTCGGCATCCAGGCTCAGGCGAAAACGCTGGGCATGGCCGACGCTGACCTGCAGCAATTCCTGTCGTGGCAGGCCACGCGCCCGCGCCAGCAACAGACGCATCACGCCGCCGTGGGTGACCAGCAGCAGGCGCTCACCGGCATGGGCCTGTTGCAGCCGGCGCAAGGCATCGAGCACCCGCGCTTCGAACTGCACCAGCGGTTCGCCATTGGGTGGCGTGAATCCATAGGGGTCGGCCCAGAAGCGCCCCAGCGCATCGGCGTCACGCTCCATCAGCTGGGCGGCGCTGAGCCCCTCCCAGTCACCGAAGTGCAGCTCCTGCAGACCGGGCTCATGGTGCAACGGCAAGGCACGAGCGGCAGCCAGCTCCTCGGCGAAACGGGCACAGCGCTGCAACGGCGAGCTGACCAGGCGATCCCAGGGGCCGGCCCCCTGCACGGCGTCACGCAACTGCGCCCAGCCCTGCTCGGTCAGCGCGTCGTCCAGGCTGCCGCGCAACCCGCCACCCTGTTCGGTCTCGCCATGGCGCAGCAACTCCAGGTGCAGCATCAGCTCGGCCTCTGCGCTACGGCAGCTTCGGCGAAGGTCGCCATCTGCCCGTGCAGGGCGCAGGCCAGGCGCAGCAACGGCACGGCCAGTGCGGCACCGCTGCCCTCGCCCAGGCGCAAGCCGAGTTCCAGCAGCGGTTCGGCCTCCAGCGCCTGTAGCACGCGCACGTGACCGGGCTCGGCGCCCTGGTGGGCAAACAGCAGCCAGTCGCGACACGCCGGGTTCAGGCGCACGGCGAGCAATGCCGCGACGCTGCAGATGAAACCGTCGACCAGCACCGCCATGCCCTGCTGGGCTGCGGCCAGGTAGGCGCCGGCAAGCGCGGCAATCTCGAACCCGCCCAGGTGGATCAACGCCTGCAATGGCCCGTCGATCCGCTCCCGGTGCAAGGCCAGCGCCGCGTCGATCACCCGCACCTTGTGCGCCACGCCAGCGCCATCGAGCCCGGTGCCGGGGCCGGCCAGTTCGCTCGCCGGGCAATCCAGCAGCCAGCAGGCCAGCGCTGCCGCCGTCGTGGTGTTGCCGATCCCCATCTCGCCACCGACGAACAGCTCGCCACCGACGGCCCGCGCACGCCGGATGCTGTCACGACCGGCCTCCAGGCAGATCATCGCCTGAGCCAGGGTCATGGCCGCATCGCGGGCAAAGTTCTGCGTGCCCGCACCCACCTGCAGATGACGCACGCCAGGCAACGGCGGCAGCGGCTCGGCGGTTCCCAGATCGATCACCTCCAGCGCGGCATCCAGTTCACGGGCGAGCACGCTGATGGCCGCGCCTCCGCTGACGAAGTTGGCCAGCATCTGCCCGGTCACCGCCTGCGGGTAGGCAGAAATTCCCTCGGCCACCACACCGTGATCGCCGGCGAAAATGGCGATCCACAGTTTGTCCAGGCTTGGCCGTTCGCGCCCCTGCAACGCCGCCAGGTGAATGGCCAGCGCTTCCAGACGCCCGAGCGACCCTGCCGGCTTGGTCAATTGCTGCTGACGAGTCTGCGCCCTGGATCGCGCGACATGATCGAGCGGCTGGCAGGGTGCCTGCCACCATTGCAGACTCATGGCGTGTCTCCCTTGAGCAGCATGGGCAGGCCGGCGACAGTGAACACCACGCGCTGGCTGCGCTCGGCCAGAACCTGGTGCAACCAACCGGCCTCATCGACGTAGCGCCGGGTCAGCTCGCCCAGCGGCACCACGCCCAGCCCGGTTTCGTTGCTGACCAGCAGGATGCGCCCTGGCAGCTCGGCCACACAGCCGAGCAGCGCCTCGCGCTCGGTCTCCAGGCGCGCCGCGTCCTCGAGCATCAGCAGGTTGGTCAACCACAGCGTCAGGCAGTCCACCAGCAGGCAGCGCCCGGGCGCAGCCTGTTCGCGCAGCACGCGTGCCAGCGCCAGCGGCTCCTCCACCAGCGCCCAATGCGTCGGGCGCCGGGCACGGTGCTGGGCAACACGCACATTCATCTCGCCATCGAGCGGCTGGCTGGTGGCAACGTAGACCACCTCCAGCCCCGACTCGCCAGCCCATTTCTCGGCCAGCCGGCTCTTGCCGGAACGGGCACCGCCGAGGATCAACTCAAGCATTTTCACTCCGTAGGGTGCGCCATGCGCACCGCCATCCGTTCATGGTGCACGTGGCCTACGCCAGACCGCACAACCGGCTCAGCAAAGCGGTATCCAGATGCAGTTCCACCTGATCCGCCAGGCGTTCGATATCACGTTCACGCAGCGCCTGGTAATCCACCGCCTGCACCTCGCGCAGCCCGGCCCAGCGCATCAGCGCGGCGAACGCCGACGGTTGCTCGAACAGGCCGTGCAGGTAGGTGCCGAGCACCTGGCCATCGTCGCTCAGGCCGCCGTCGCGACGACCGTCGTCGAGCTGCACGGCGCCGTTGAGGCCCGGGCCACGGCTGACGCCGGCATGAATCTCGTAACCACTGATCGGCGCCTGCTCCAGGCACAGCTGGCCACGCACGTTGCGCAGCTGTTTTTCCGGCTCCAGCAGCGTTTCGAAATCCAGCAGGCCGAGGCCCTCGCTGCTGCCGGCTGCGCCCTCCAGGCCATGCGGATCGTGAATCTGCCGCCCCAGCATCTGCAGGCCACCGCAGATGCCCAGCAGCTTGCCGCCGTAGCGCAGGTGGCGGGCGATGGCCGTATCCCAGCCCTGCTCGCGCAGGCGTGCGAGATCGGCACGCACGCTCTTGGAACCGGGAAGGATGATCAGATCAGCCGGGGGATGGCCTGGCCAGGCCCGACGAAGCTCAGTTGCACCTGCGGGTGCAGGCGCAGCGGGTCGAAATCGGTGTGGTTGCTGATGCGCGGCAGTACCGGCACCACCACGCGCAGCGCCTGCGCATCCTTGGCCTGCTGACGGGTATCGACGGCGTCTTCGGCTTCCAGATGAAAGTCCATCAGGTATGGCAGCACGCCGAGCACCGGCTTGCCGGTACGCTGCTCGAGCCAGTCCAGCCCCGGCTTGAGCAGCGCGATATCACCGCGAAAACGGTTGATCACGAACCCCTGAACGCGTGCCTGCTCGCTCGGGCTGAGCAGCTCCAGGGTGCCGACCAGATGGGCGAACACACCGCCCTTGTCGATATCGGCGATGAGGATAACCGGGCAATCCACCGCTTCGGCGAAGCCCATGTTGGCGATATCGCCGGCACGCAGGTTGATTTCCGCCGGCGAGCCGGCGCCCTCGACCAGTACCAGCTCATGGCGCTCCAGCAAACGGGCATGGGATTGCAGCACCGCCGCCATGGCCACCGGTTTGTAGCCGTGATAGGTCAGCGCCTGCATGTTGCCGATGGCGCGCCCGTGAATGATCACCTGGGCGCCCATGTCGCTGTTGGGTTTGAGCAGCACCGGGTTCATGTCGGTGTGCGGCTCCAGCCCGGCCGCCTGCGCCTGCACCGCCTGCGCGCGACCGATCTCGCCGCCATCGGCGGTCACGGCGGAATTGAGCGCCATGTTCTGCGGCTTGAATGGCGCCACATTTACGCCCTGGCGCCGCGCCCAGCGGCACAGCGCCGTCACCAGCGTGCTCTTGCCCGCATCGGACGTGGTGCCCTGCACCATCAGCGTGGCCATCAGGGCGTTTCCTCGAGACTCGCCAGCATCGGCGCACACTCCAGCAGCCCCTGTTCCAGTCGCAGCCAGCCACACTCGTCCGCCGGCAGGCCGAAGCGCAGGCTGTCCAGCTCGGCGAACAGACGCACCAGGATACCGCGCCGTGCCAGCAGCTCGGCACAAGGCACCGCACGACGGGTACAACAGAACTGGAACAACGCCGAGCCTCCGGTCGACGGCAGACCGCAGTCACGCAGCAGCGCCGCCAGGCGCTCGCCATCGGCCAGCAGACGCTCGCGCTGGCGCTGCTGCCCCTCGCGGTCGAGCAGCAGGCTGAGCGCCACACTGCGCGCCGGGCCACTGACGGCCCAGGACCGAGCAACGCGTCCAGCTCATCCAGCAGTGCCTGCGCGGCGAGCACGAAGCCCAGGCGCAGGCCGGCCAGACCGAAGAACTTGCCGAACGAACGCAGCACGATCAGCCCCGGCATGTCGCTGTAGGCCGCCAGGCTGTGTTCCGGCGTGCAATCGATGAAGGCTTCGTCGACCACCAGCCAGCCACCGCGCTCGGCCAGTTCATCGTGCCAGTCGAGCAGGCGCGCCGGCTCGATCAGGCGGCCGGTCGGGTTGTTGGGGTTGACCACCAGCAGCACGTCCAGCTGCGGCAAGGCACGGTGAACCGCCCCCTCGCTGAGCTTGGTGACGCGGTGCCCTTCACGACGCCAGGCCGCGGCATGTTCGGCATAGGTCGGGGCGATGATGCCGACGCTGCCTGCGCGGCGCAGGCGCGGCAGGGCCTGGATGGCCGCCTGCGAACCCGCTACCGGCAGCAGGCTGACGGCACCGTAGTACTCGCGGGCCGCCTGCTCCAGGCCGTCGTCCACCTCCGGCAGACGTGCCCAGGCCGAGCCGGGTACGACCGGCAGATCCCAGCCATAGGGGGCGACACCGGTGGACAGATCCAGCCAGTCCTCCAGGGGGATGCCGTAGCGCTGCGCCGCTGCGCGCAGTCGACCTCCATGTTCAAGCAACCCAGACCTCCCATGCCATCAGGCACACCAGCCACAAACCCACCCCCGCGACGACGCGATTCATCGCCCGCTCCACATCACGCGCCCGCGGCGCCGGGCCTTCGCCCAACTGCGGGCGCTCATGCAATTCGCCATGATAGTGCGCCGCACCGCCCAGGCTGACCCTCAGGCTGCCCGCCCCGGCGGCCATTACCGGGCCAGCATTGGGACTGTCCCACAGCGGCGCCTGCCTGCGCCAGCAACGTAGCGCCAGGGCGGTATGCCCGAGCAGCGCATAGGTCAATGCGACCAGCCGCGCCGGCAGGTAATTGAGCAGGTCGTCGATCTTCGCCGCCGCCCAGCCGAAACGCTCGAAGCGCTCGTTGCGATAGCCCCACATGGCGTCCAGCGTGTTGCTCAGTCGGTACAGCACGACACCGGGCGCCCCGGCGACGATGAACCAGAACAGGGCGGCGAACACCGCATCGGAGCCGTTCTCCAGCACCGACTCGGTACCGGCGCGGGCCACGCCCGTGGCGTCCAGTTCGGCGGTGTTGCGGCTGACCATCCAGCCGACGCGCTCGCGTGCCAGCGGCAGGTCGCCCAGGCGCAGCGCCTGCGCCACCGGCTGCGCATGCTCGTACAGGCTGCGCAGACCGAGGGCGAAGTACAGAGCGAAGATGTCCACCGCCCAGCCCAACCCACTGACCTGCACCAGCAGCCAGGTGAGCAGGGTCAGCGGCAGCACCGCCAGGCACCAGGCGGTGACGCCATGACTGCGCCAGCCACCACCGGCCGGGTTGAAACGCTGCTCCAGGCGATCGGCCAGGCGCCCGAAGGCCACCAGCGGGTGCGCACGCCGTGGTTCACCCAGCAGCGCGTCCAGCGCCACACCGGCGCAAGTGATCAGCGCCAGGCTCATCGTTCAGTCACCCCGTACACCCCATCGATTCTCGAACAGCAACTCGGCCAGCGGCCGAGGCGTGGCCCAGCCCTCCTCCACCAGCATGGGCCTTTCATAAAAGGCATGCACCGGGCCCAGGCACAGCAACGCCACCGGCTTGCTGCCGGCGGGCATGCCCAACAACGCAGCCAGCGCCTCGGGGTCGAACAGCGATACCCAGCCAAGCCCGAGCCCTTCGGCACGCGCGGCCAGCCACAGATTCTGAATGGCGCAGGCCACCGAAGCCATATCCATTTCCGGCAGCGTGCGTCGCCCGAAGACATGTGCCTCGCGCCCGTCCATCAGCGCCACCGCTAGCAGCTCGGCACAGTCGCGAATCCCTTCGACCTTGAGTCGCATGAATTCATCCGAACGCTCACCCAGCGCGTCGGCGGTACGCACCCGCTCGGCCTCAACCAGCGCATGGGCCGCCTCGCGCAACTGCGGATCGCTGATACGCAGGAAACGCCAGGGCTGCATCAGGCCGACGCTGGGCGCGTGATGCGCCGCCTCGAGCAGACGCGCCAGCACCTCGGCCGGCACCTGCCCGCCGGCAAAGTGGCGCATGTCGCGGCGCTCGGCAATGGCGCGGTACACCGCCGCACGCTCCTCGACACTGAAGGCATGCTCGCTCATGGACGCAACAGCGCTGCGGCCGCCTCCGGGTTGGAGGGCAGGTAGAAGTGGATATAGCTGGCAGTGAGCCGGCCGAGACGATACACCGCCTCGGCCACGGGCTTGCCGTTCGGGCAACGGCCAAGCGCCAGTGGCTGCAACGGGCTGTCCAGGCGCGAGTGATGGTAGCTGTGGCCACGCAACTCACCTTCCGGCAGCGTCACCGCCTGCAACGCCAGCGCAGTCAGACGAGGCTGCAACGCCGCGCTGCCCCTCAGCAGGCCGAGCATGCGCCCGCAAGCGCCCTGCTTGTCGCGCAACTCGTCGAGCAGGTAGAGCATGCCGCCACATTCGGCGAGCAGCGGCTTGCCGGCCTGGTGATGGGCGCGAATCGCCTCGGCCATGGCCTGGTTGCCTTCCAGCTCAGGCAGATACAGCTCCGGATAACCGCCGGGCAGGTAAAGGCTGTCCACCTCGGGCAAGCCGCTGTCGGCCAATGGCGAGAAGAAATGCAGCTCGGCGCCGAGCGCCTGCAACAGGTCGAGATTGGCCTGATAAAGGAAGGCGAACGCCGCATCCCTCGCCACACCGATGCGCACACCGGTCAGCGCAGGCGCCGGCTCATCGACCTGCGGCGCGGCGAAACTCACCGCCGGCGGCAGATCGACGTCGGCGCTGGCCGCCAGCGCATCGGCAGCCGCGTCCAGGCGCGCATCCAGGTCAGCCAGTTCGGCCGCCTGCACAAGCCCCAGGTGCCGGCTGGGCAGCTCCACCGCCGCACTGCGGGGCAAGGCGCCGAACCAGCGAATGGCGGACGGCAAGGCATCACGCAGAATGTCGCCATGACGCGTGCTGGCGACACGATTGCCGAGCACCCCGGCAAAGGGCAGGTCGGGCTGGAAGGTGGCCAGGCCATGGGCCAGCGCACCAAAGGTCTGCGCCATGGCCGCACCGTCGATCACCGCCAGCACCGGTACGCCGAAATGACGGGCCAGGTCGGCCGCCGAGGGCCTGCCGTCGAACAGTCCCATCACCCCTTCGATGAGGATCAGATCGGCCTCGCCTGCGGCCTGCCACAACAGCCGGCGGCTCTCCGCCTCGCCCACCATGGCCAGATCGAGCTGGTACACCGGCGCACCGCTGGCACGGGCATGGATCATCGGGTCGAGAAAGTCCGGGCCACACTTGAACACCCGCACCCGACGCCCCTGACGCGTATGCAGGCGCGCCAGCGCGGCCGTGACGGTGGTCTTGCCCTGGCCGGAAGCCGGCGCGGCGATCAACAGCGCCGGGCAGTGACGAGTACTCATCAGAACTCGACGCCCTTCTGTGCCTTCACCCCGGCCTTGAACGCGTGCTTGACCAGGCTCATCTCGGTGACCGTATCGGCCGCCTCGATCATCCCCGGCAAGGCGCCCCGACCGGTCACCACCACATGCTGCAACAGCGGTCGGGATTCGATGTCGGCCAGCACCGCATCCAGCTCGAGGTAGCCATGCTTGAGGGCGATGTTCAGCTCATCCAGCACCACCAGGCCGATGGACTCGTCGCCGAGCAGATCCCTGGCCACATCCCAGGCCTGCTGCGCCTTGAGGATGTCGCGCTGGCGATCCTGGGTTTCCCAGGTGAACCCCTCGCCCATCACGTGGTAGCTGACCTCGTCGGGGAAGCGGCGGAAGAAATTCTCCTCCCCGGTGCTGGCCGCGCCCTTGATGAACTGCACCACGCCGACCCGCATACCATGACCGAGCGCTCGCGCGACCATGCCGAAGGCACTGCTGCTCTTGCCCTTGCCGTTGCCGCCGTGCACCAGCAACAGGCCGTACTCGTCCCGGGCCTGGGCGATCTTCTCGTCGATCAGGGCTTTCTTGCGCTGCATGCGCGCCTTGTGGCGGGCGTCGCGTTCGGCGGACTCACTCATGCTGTGCTCCTTACAAGTCAGGCGTGCGCACCATCCGTTCATGCAACGGACGGCGCGACAACCAGGGAGAAGGAGCTGGCGATGATCCGCATGCCTTCCTCCCGGCGCTGATGGCTGGTCGACGAGCGGAAGACAGAAAGGACGAACGCCCCGGCAGAACCAGAGCGTTGGCCGGACAACGCCCTCCGCGATGCCGTGAAACTGCGACAGGCCGGTCTCCGGGCTCGTGAGCGAAGCCAGGAAAGCTGTTCGGAACAGCTTCCGGGCATCCAGCCGCGCCTTCCCGTGCATTGCACAGTGGCCTTGCAGACTGAGTGAAAACGACTGCGCTCGGCCAGGCTGCATTAAAAAAACGGCTCGTCGCGAGTCCGATCAAAATGCTCATTTACAACGCGTAAACTGCACTTTCTCGCCGTTTTTTGCCTTGCCTAACCTTCGCTCGCTACGTTTTCACACGGACTGCCTGAGCGGCGTTTGACTCACCTACCGTTGCGGGGGCAGCGCCGGCATGCGAACCGGCTTCCCTGTTTCACCCTTCGACCGCCGTTCACGACGGCTCGGGGCACCTGAAGCAAGGCGCGCAGGGTAGAGGCTGGCAGCCATGCCCGTCAACGCCAGGATCATTCAATGCCGGGGCGTGAAACCGGGCGGCTTGCTCGCCAGCCACTCGACGAAGACACGCAGGCGCTCGTCCCCCAGCAACGCCTCGCGGCTGTTGTAGGTCAGCGCCAGCTCCTTTTCGCTGAATAGCCGATGGATATGGTCATGGCAGGCCCGGCACACCCAGAGCGTGGCGGTAATGCGCTCATGACGGGCAAAGCGCTTCTGCACGTAAGCCTTGTCGTGCAATGCCTTGGGGATCAGATGATGGCGGGTGAGCGCGACGGGTCGTGCGCAAAGCTCGCAGACCTCGGGCTGAGGCGGCAGGCGAATGGGGTCGGCCATGGTGAATCAGGGGTTGCGGGCAAGCTCTGGGGTGATGACACGCCTGGCATCGAGGTAGACACGCTGCCAGTAGACATTGTCGAGGCTGTCCAGGCGCACGGTGCCACCGCTGGATGGCGCATGGACGAAACGCCCCTCGCCGACGTAGATACCGGCATGACTGACGGCGCGACCGCCATTGGTGGCGAAGAACACCAGGTCACCGCTCTGCAAGGCATCACGGCGCACCGCAGGCGTGCGCATCACGCTCAGTTCGCGAGTCGAACGCGGCAGGCTGATGCCGGCGGCATCACGGTAGACATAGCCGATCAGGCCACTGCAATCGAACCCACCTTCCGGGGTATTGCCACCATAGCGATAAGGCGTGCCGACCAGGCCGAGAGCGCGAAACAGAACATCCTCTGCGCCACCCTGATAGGAAGGCGAAGCGATGGGAGGGGTGTAGGTCGGCTGGGGAGAGGGAGCACGGCTGCTACAGGCACTCAGCAGCAACACGAGAGAGATGAGGACGACGCGGGTCGTTACGGGCATGAGCGAGGCAATCCGGAGCCTGAATGCGCTCTACTCTGCCGTTTCACGACGAACGGCGCAACCCTGGGGTTACGCCGTGAACCGTCAGTTATGACGCTTGGCTGCGGTTTGCTCTTCCACCGGGGCCAGCGCCAGCACGCGCTTGGCTTGCAGGTAGCTGCGGTTCCAGTAGCTGTCGTCCAGGCTGTCGATACGCACGCCGCCGCTACGACTGCTGCTGGAGTGGATGAACTGGTCATCCCCCAGGTAGATGCCGGCATGGCTGACACGACCGCGACCACGGTCGTTGAAGAGGATCAGATCACCCGGTTCCAGATCGGCGCGCGCCACCTTGGGCGCATCCAGATTGATCAGCTCGCGCGTGGAGCGTGGCAGCTCCAGGCCGACCTCCTCACGGAACAGGTAACCGACGAAACCGCTGCAATCGAAGCCGGACTGCACCGAAGTGCCACCGTAGCGATAGCGAGTGCCGATCAGCGAACGCCCGAGATCGAGCAGGCTATCGGCCAACTGCGGCATCTCGTAGGGCTTGCCGTCGATCAGCGCGTTGATTTCATCGTCGGCTGGCTCGACCTGCTGACTGAGCGGACGAGAGACTGACTCGGCCGTGGCTTCGCCGATCTGCGGTTGCGGCGAGTGGCCCGCGCAGGCAGCGAGAAAGACTGTGAGTGCAAGAGGCACGAGGGGTGCGAAGCGTTTTAGCATGGGCACGACCGTGTCGGTTGAATTTACAAGTGGGCGACTATGCCCTCTATAGAGCTCATTTGCAAATTCTATCGTTAGAAATGTGACCCAGTAGTTTCGCCGCGCCATCTAAAGCGCCCGGACATTTGCATGGCCGGGCTGCCGGAAACCTAGCCAAGAATCTCGCTGAGCGGGATGAAACGCAGCATGTCACCCTCGCCCAGGGTGCTGCCCTCCATTACCTCGGCCAGCCCCTCGGCCCAGGCGGCGCTGCGCAGCACACCGGAACTCTGGTTGGCATAAGGCACCACGCGGCCATTCTCCAGACGCGCGCGCAGGTACTCGCGACGCAGACCCGGCTTGCGCCAGGTGAAACCTGCCGGCACCGCGAATCCCAGGGGCTCGACCCGCCGCACGCCAAGGCGACGCAGCATGTAGGGCCTAGCCAGCAGACCGAAAGTGACCAGTGTAGAGGCCGGATTGCCCGGCAGGCCAATGACCGGAACCCCCTGGTAATGGCCGAAGGTAAGCGGCTTGCCCGGTTTGATCGCCAGCTTCCACAATGCCAGTTCGCCCGCCTCGCGCAGGGCCATACCGAGAAAGTCCGCCTCCCCCACCGAAACGCCACCCGTGGAGAGAATCAGGTCGACCTCGCCCAACGCCCCGAGCGCTTCGCGTGTACGTGGCAGGTCATCCGGCAATATGCCCGCATCCACCACGCTACATCCCAGACGCTGCAACCAGGCGATCAGCAGACGTCGGTTGCTGTTGTAGATCTGTCCCGGGCCGAGCGCCTGCCCAGGCTCCACCAGTTCATCACCCGTGGACAGCACGGCCACCCGCAGGCGCCGCCGCACCGACAGCCGCGCCACGCCGAGGGAGGCCGCGAGCCCCAGTTCGATGGGGCCCAGGCGGGTACCGGCCGGCAATACGCACTCGCCGACACGGGTCTCCTGCCCCTGGGCGCGAACGTTCTGCCCGATCTTCAGTTGCTCGCGAAAATGCACGTGCCCCGACTCATCGAGTTCGACGTTCTCCTGCATTTCAACGGTGTCGGCACCTTCCGGCAGCGGCGCCCCGGTGAAGATGCGCGCACAACTGCCTGGCTGCAACGGCGTGGGCGCGGTACCGGCCTGGATACGCTGGCTGACCGGCAGGGGCTGGCCTGTCCAGTCGGCCAGACGCAGGGCATAGCCATCCATGGCGCTGTTGGCCCAGGGCGGCAGATCCAGCGCCGCGATCAGCGGCTCGGCCAGCACCCGACCAGCGGCATCGGCCAGCGCAACCTGTTCGATCTGCTCGACAGGCGCAGCGTCGGCCAGCGCCAGCAGGCGCTCCAGCGCCGCCTCCATGGGCAGCAGGCCGGGATGCTCGCAGCCACTCATCCGCGCGTCTCGCAAGCGGCGACCTGTTTCAGATGAGGTACGAAGTTGCAGGGGCGGTGGCGTGCATCCAGCTGCTCGCCGAGAATGCCGTCCCAGGCCGTGCGGCAGGCGTTGGTCGAACCCGGCAGGCAGCACACCAGCGTGCCGTTGGCCAGCCCCGCCAGTGCACGCGACTGAATGGTGGAGGTGCCGATATCGGCCACGGAGATCTGCCGGAACAGCTCGCCGAAACCGTCGACCTGCTTGTCCAGCAGGCAGGCAACCGCTTCCGGCGTGCTGTCACGCCCGGTGAAACCGGTACCGCCGGTGATCACCACGACCTGCACCTGATCCTCGGCGATCCAGGTCGCCACCTGGGCACGAATCCTGTACAGATCGTCCTTGAGCAGCACGCGAGCCGCCAGTCGATGCCCGGCGCTGGTCAGGCGCTCGACCAGCAGTTGCCCCGAGGTGTCGGTCTCCAGCGTGCGGGTATCGCTGACGGTCAGCACGGCAATGTTCAGCGGCACGAAAACCGCATCGGCTTTGTGGTTCATGGCAGACATCCAAGTGGGAGAGAATGGGCGGTGTTATAACACACAGCCTGCCTCCGGAGACTGCCCGCATGCCCTCATCCAATGCCCTTCCCAACTGCTCGGTGCTGCTGCTTTCCGGTGGCCGAGGCCAGCGCATGGGCGGGCGTGACAAGGGACTGCTGGCGTGGCGCGAAAAGCCGCTGATCGCCTGGCTGCATGACCTGACCAGGCCGCTGAGCGACGACCTGATCATCTCCTGCAACCGCAACGAAGAGCGCTATGCGCCTTACGCCGATCAGCTGGTGACGGACCGGAATCAGGATTTCCAGGGGCCTCTGGCTGGCATCCGCGCCGGCATGGCCGCAGCCCGTCACGAACAGATGCTGGTACTGCCCTGCGACGCCCCGCTGGTGGATCGCGCGCTGATCGAGTCACTGCTCGCCCACGCCGGCA
Organism: Ectopseudomonas oleovorans; assembly: GCA_045291465.1. Taxonomy (GTDB): domain Bacteria; phylum Pseudomonadota; class Gammaproteobacteria; order Pseudomonadales; family Pseudomonadaceae; genus Aquipseudomonas; species Aquipseudomonas oleovorans_B. The sequence continues at coordinate 3,857,053 of CP152345.1, forward strand.
AGCGGCCAGTGGTGATCCGTCAGGGCAATTACTGGCAGCCTTTGTTCTGCCTGCTACCCACCGCGCTCAGGGACGACCTCGAACATGCCTGGCAGTCCGGCGAACGCAGCCCGCAGCGATGGTTCGGCCACCTCGCGCCGATTGCCGTCGACTGCCCGCTCGACGACCCACGCCTGGCCAACCTCAATACACCGGAGATGCTCGCGAGCACGCCATCGCAAGACTAGGCTGTGAAAGAGCCCTGGCGGAACTCGCACGACGGTTTCACGTCTGAGCCAGGGTAAAGCACACCTTCGTATTACCCAAGGAGACAGACCATGAACCAACGGATCATCCCCGCCCTGCTGATTACCCTCGGCCTCGCCGCTCTGGCCGGTTGCTCGACGCCGTCGGTAATAACGCTGAATGATGGCCGTGAGATCCAGACCGTGGACAAGCCCAGGTTCGATGAAGAATCCGGCTTCTACGAATTCGAGCAGCTCGACGGCAAGCGCGCGACGATCAACAAGGATCAGGTTCAGACCGTCAAGGAACTCTGACGCGCCCGGGCTGACCGAGCCAAGCATGAGATACGGGTCGACAGCAAGCTGCCGGCTCGTAGATTTTTTCAGGCTAACCCCTTGTGCAGTAAAAGTTTTTCGGTAGAATACGCGGCATTCGGAGTGTAGCGCAGCTTGGTAGCGCGTCTCGTTCGGGACGAGAAGGTCGCAGGTTCGAATCCTGTCTCTCCGACCAAATCAAAAACCCGCCCTTACCGGCGGGTTTTTTATTGCCTGCGATTCAGTCCGTCCGGCCTTTCAACGCAGAAAGGCGACCACCTGCTCGGCATCGAACGGCCAGTTCAGTTCGCTGCCGCTGTCGCACCGGCGCAGTACCGGAATACGCAAGCCGTACTGCTCGACCATCCCCTCATGCTCGGCAATGTCGATCAGCTCGACCAGCAGGCCATTCTCGACGAACGGCATCAGCAGTGCCTCGGCCACCTCGCACAGATGACATCCCAGGGTTCCGAAAAGTTGGCATTCAGGCGTCATGAGCGCACCTCACTATCAGCAAGGTGCGTAGTTTAGCACCGGCCCAGATCAGCTCGCGTCAGTGCCCTTGCCTGTCTGGCCGGCGAGCAGCGACTGCAGGCCATCGAGCAGACTGCGGTTGAGGCTGTCGGCTTTTTCCAGACGCGGCAGGTCGAAACGGTCGTCGAGCGAGAAGCCGCCCTTGAGCAGATCCTTGAGCAGGCCACCGGCATCCTGGGTCAGATCACCTGCACCGCGCAGCGCGTCGAGCAGCCCCTGTGCATAGTCCTGCAACCCGCTGTTGACCGCACTGGCACCCTGCCCGGCCACTGCGCCGTAGGCATCGGTCGCCTGGCGCACGCTGGTCTGGGTCAGGCGCAAGGACATCGACGCCAGCTGCTCACCGTCCATATCCAGCGCCATGGCGCGATCGAAGGCCCCCGCCAGATCACCGGCGTAGAACTTGTCGGAGAGATCCTGAACCTGGCTGAACAGTTTCTCCAGCGCCTTGACCTCGTCATCATCCAACTCGCCCTCGACCTCCACCTGCCAGCCGCCGATCTGCATGCTGCCGGACTGGCTGCTGCCCACCACGGTCGTGGACTTGCCGTCGCTGGACGCGGCGAAGCTGCTCTGCGACCAACTGGCCGATGCCTGTGCCACGGAAATGCGCAGGCGATCACCGTCACGGGTGGTGACGGACAGGTCGAAGGTTTCCGCCAAGGCGCTGAAGCGCTCGCTATAGCCGGCCACGGCAACCGAGCCCGAAGTGCTCGGCGCAGTGCTGCCGAAGCGCTTGTCGAGGTCGCCCAGGCCGTCCTGGATACGCTTGTAGGTGTCATCGATGTCACCGGCAACCTGGCCTGTCAGCACCCCCATGCCATCGAGAATCTTGCGCGCCTCGGCGAATCCCTTCTCCACCCCCTCACGGGCCTGGGACAGCAGCTTCTCCAGCTTGGCCGGGTCGGCTCCGGCGGCCGCTTCGCTCTGCAGGCGTTGCTCGATGAACCCCAGCACACGCCCGGCCACTTTCTCCGGCGTGTAATCGTCACGCTTGCCAGCGAGGGCACCCGGCTGCAGACCCAGCTTCTCGGTGAGACGATTGGCTAGCGTGGCTTGCGCATCGGAGGCAGTGTTGCGTGCGGCCTGGGACTGGCTGGCTTGCGCAGTGCGGGCGGCGGCGGAGTTCAGCGAGTTGAGAGGATTCATGACCGGGTTCCCAGGTAGGTTATCTGCCGGGGTTAACGGCAGTCAGGCGGCAAGCTTTAATGATCATCGACCAACGGTTGCCGTTTTTTTTCGGTATCCCCCTCCCCGGTCGGTCGGCTGCCTCGCGATAAATGGCAGCCCATCGGAAACGCCTGTCGGGCACGTGCTAGAGCCTGCGCGCGTCAAAACACCGACACCCCCCAAAACCCCGCCAGACTAAAGTCGTACAGTCGACTCGCAGATGAAGTGCTTTATTTCACCGCGCCGTAACGGGTTGGTCATTTCGTGGCCGGCCTGCTTATAACAACGAGGAGACAACAATAATGAGCAAGACTCCCCTCGCCCGCGCCGTGGCTCTCGCCACGCTGGGCGCCAGCCTCACCCTGCCGAGCCTGGCACAGGCGGACTTCATCGCTGACAGCAAGGCTACGCTGGAACTCCGCAACTTCTATATGAATCGCGACCTGCGCGATACCACCGCCGCACAACAGTCGAAACGCGAAGAATGGGCCCAGGGCTTCATTCTCAAGGCCGAATCCGGTTTCACCGAGGGTACCGTGGGCTTTGGCCTGGATGCCTATGCCGGCCTAGGGCTGAAACTCGACTCCTCCGACGAACGTGCAGGCACCGGGCTGCTGCCCAACAGCTTCGGCAACGAGGGGCCGGACGAGTACTCCGAGTTCAGCGGGGCGGTCAAGGCTCGCATCTCCAAGACCGTAGGCAAGGTCGGCGGCCTGATGCCCAAGCTGCCCATCGTCACCTCTGGCGACTCGCGCCTGCTGCCACAAGTGTTCACCGGCGGCATGATCACCTCGCAGGAGATCGACGGCCTGACCCTCAATGGCGGCCAGTTGCGCGAAGTGAACCAGCGCGCCTCGACCGACAGGGTCGACATCACCGCCACCAACGTCGGGGGTGAAAGCGATCGTTACAACTTCGCTGGCGGCGACTACAAGTTCAATGGCGGCAACACCACGGTGGGCCTGTGGTACGGCGAGCTGGAGGATATCTACGACCAGAAGCTGTACAACCTGATCCACGTGCAGCCGATCGGCGACTGGAAGCTGGGCGGCAACCTGGCCTACTTCGACTCTCAGGACAACGGCCGCAAGCTCGGTGGCAAGCTGGACAACGACCTGACCTCGATCAACCTCTGGGCCGGCATCGGCGCCCACACCTTCCGCGTGGGCTATCAGAAGGTCGGCGGCGACAACGCCTTCCCCTTCCTGACCGAGACCGATCCGTACATCGTCAACTACATCCAGATTCTCGACTTCACCCGCAAGGACGAGAAATCCTGGCAGGCACGCTACGACATCAACTTCGCCAGCTACGGCATACCGGGCCTGAGCGCGTTCGTCCGCTACGTGACCGGTGACGGTTTCGACGGTGTGGGCGGCGCGAGCGGCAAGGAATGGGAACGCGACGTGGACATCAGCTACATCATCCAGGAAGGTCCGCTGAAGAACCTGGGTGTGCGCTGGCGCAATGCGATGGTGCGCTCCAACGCGAGCATCGGTGACCTGGACGAGAACCGTCTGATCGTCAGCTACACCATCCCGCTGATGTAAGGCTCACCCGCAAACGAGAACGCCGCAACCCGGCAGCGGATTGCGGCGTTTTCTATCGCACGCAGAAAACCGTCGGAATCATTTCTCGGCTAGGCTCTAGCCAGCGCGGAGGACGACTCGATGGACAACGACTACCAGCCACTGGCCTGCGATCTCTACGACTATCTGGAGATCGCCTGCCTGCATCGCTATCAGCTGGATATCGAACTGGTCGATGGCTCTCGCCTGCTGGGTCAGGCCCTGACCACGGAAACCACGGCAAGCAAGGAGGAATTTCTCCTGGTACGCACGGCCGATGGTGAGCAGCGCCTACGCATGGATCGGTTGCTGGCCATTACCCCACAGGACGCAGGCGCCAGTTTCGGCCGGGTGCTGTTGAACGGCAATCGCTGCTGAACGCAGCGCACCTTCGCAGGGTGCCGCCACGCTCACCCGCAGTAATCGTGCACACCGCACACCCTACGCCAGTGTGCAGGAGCGCTGCATTACCACATCAGGTCATCGGGAATCTGATAGGCCGCGTAAGGATCATCGGCATCCGGCTCTTCGACGTGGGTATTGAGCAGGACGATGCGCGAAGCATCGCGCTCCTGAATCTTCAGCGCCGCCTCGCGCGGAATGATTTCGTAAGCACCGCCATGACGGACGATGGCCAGCCAGCCGTTGGAGAGCTTGTTGCGCACCATGGTATTGACCGGCAGGCGCTTGACCTTCTTGTCGTCGACGAAGTTGTAGTAATCCTCGCCGTCGAGCCTGGGCAGGCGGGAGCGCTCGATCAATTGCTTGATCTGCGCCGTACGGGCCTTCTGCTCGGCTTTTTCCTGTTGCTGACGATTCAGCTCCTGGTCACGTGCAGCCTTCTCGGCCTGCGCCTGCAACGCAGCCTGACGAGTGCTGTCATCCAGTTCGGCCTGGCCCTTGTGTACCAGGCGCTTCTGCTTCTGCTGCTGCTTGCCAACCTGCTTGGCCTGTTTTTCGTTGACCAGGCCGGCTTTGAGCAGCTGGTCGCGCAGGGAAAGACCCATGACTAAAGATCCCGAACATGATTCAGTTGCGGCAGCGACGCAGATTCGCGCTGCCAGTCCAAGGCGCCCAGCATAAGGGCTAAGGCGCAGCGGCTCCAGCCCGAAAATCCACCGTAGCCCGGAACGATTTCATCCGCCGCGCCAACAGGGTTCAACAGCCAGGCGCCAGCTTCTCCAGCTTCTTCGCCTCGCCCCACAGGGCGTCCAGCTCCTCCAGCGAGCAGCCGTCCAGGTTGCGTCCGGCCTCACGCACGCTCTGCTCGATGAAACGGAAACGCCGTTCGAACTTGCCATTGGCCGCGCGCAGTGCGGCTTCAGGATCGACCTTGAGGTGTCGCGCCAGGTTGGTGACGACGAACAGCAGGTCGCCGATTTCCTCGGCCACGGCATCTGCATCGTTTTCGCTCATGGCTTCGAGCACTTCGTCCAGCTCTTCACGCACCTTGTCCACCACCGGCAGGGCTTCGGGCCAGTCGAAACCGACCTGGGCTGCGCGCTTTTGCAGCTTGGCAGCACGCGATAGCGCCGGCAGCGCCGTCGGCACATCATCGAGCAGGGACAGCTGTTCGGGTGCGGCGGCCTTTTCGGCGCGCTCCTGCGCCTTGAGCTCTTCCCAGCGCTGCCTGACTGCCGCCTCCTCCAGCTTCGCCGCATCCGGCGCGCCGTGCAGATCGCCATCGGGGAACACGTGCGGGTGACGCCGGATCAGCTTGGCGGTGATGCCATCGACTACCCGGGCGAAGTCGAAGCGGCCTTCCTCCTGCGCCAGCTGGCTGTAGTAAACCACCTGGAACAACAGGTCGCCGAGCTCGCCCGGCAGGTGATCGAAGTCACCGCGCTCGATGGCATCGGCGACCTCGTAGGCCTCCTCGAGGGTATAGGGCACGATGCTCGCGTAGCTCTGCTTGAGATCCCACGGGCAGCCGTGTTGCGGATCGCGCAGGCGGGCCATCAGGTGCAGCAGGTCGTCGAGCTGATACATGAAAACGTCCTGTTAAGCCACGCGATGACGACGCGCCTCGATGATGTTGGGCAACTGACCGATACGCGCCAGCAGACGACCGAGGGCATCGAGCCCCGGAATCTCCACGGTGATCGACATGGAGGCGGTGTTGTCCTCCTTGTTCGAACGCGTATTGACTGCCAGCACGTTGAGCTTCTCGTTGAGCAGCACCTGGGTCACGTCACGCAACAACCCGGAGCGATCGTAGGCCTTGATGATGATTTCCACCGGGTAGGTCTGCACCGGCACCGGCCCCCAGCTCACCTGGATCATCCGCTCCGGCTCACGCCCGGCCTGCTGCAACGCTGTCGGGCAGTCCTGACGGTGAATGGTGACGCCACGACCGAGGGTGATGTAACCGACGATGGGGTCGCCCGGCAGCGGCTGGCAGCAGCCGGCCATCTGCGTCAGCAGGTTGCCGACACCCTGGATCTGGATATCGCCGCGCTTGCCCGGCTTGAAGCCTTGCGCCTTGCGCGGAATCAGCTCCAGTTGCTCGCTGCCGCGCTCCGGCTCGACCAGCTGCTGGGCCAGGTTGACCGCATGGGCCAGGCGCACGTCGCCTGCGCCCAGGGCGGCGAACAGGTCTTCGGCGGTCTTAAGGTTGGCCTTCTCGGCCAGCTTGTCGAAATCCGCCCCGACCAGAGCCATGCGCGCCAGCTCACGTTCGAGCAGTTGCTTGCCGGCGGCGACGTTCTGGTCGCGATCCTGCAACTTGAACCAGTGGACGATCTTCGCCCGCGCGCGGCTGGTGGTGACGTAGCCCAGGTTGGGGTTGAGCCAGTCGCGACTCGGCGAACCCTGCTTGCTGGTGATGATCTCCACCTGCTCGCCGGTCTGCAGGCTGTAGGTCAGCGGCACGATACGGCCGTTGATCTTGGCGCCCCGGCAGTTGTGGCCGATCTCGGTGTGCACGCGGTAGGCGAAATCCAGCGGCGTGGCACCCTTGGGCAGATCGATGGCGTGGCCATCGGGCGTGAAGACGTAGACCCGATCCGGCTCGATGTCCACGCGCAGCTGTTCGGCCAGGCCGCCGATATCGCCCAGCTCTTCGTGCCACTCGATGACCTGACGCAGCCAGGAGATCTTCTCTTCATAGTGGTTGGAACCGGATTTGACGTCGGTGCCCTTGTAGCGCCAGTGCGCGCAGACCCCCAGCTCGGCCTCTTCGTGCATGGAGTGAGTGCGAATCTGCACCTCCAGCACCTTGCCTTCCGGGCCGAGCACGGCGGTGTGCAGCGAGCGGTAGCCGTTCTCCTTGGGGTTGGCGATGTAGTCGTCGAATTCCTTGGGGATATGCCGCCACAGGGTGTGCACGATGCCCAGGGTGGTGTAGCAGTCGCGCACCTCCGGCACCAGCACACGCACCGCACGCACATCGTAGATCTGGCTGAATTGCAGGCCCTTGCGCTGCATCTTGCGCCAGATCGAATAGATATGTTTCGCCCGACCACTGATGTCGGCCTTGATACCGGTGGCTTCCAGCTCCTGGCGCAGGTGGGCCATGGCGTCGTTGATGTACTGCTCGCGATCCAGGCGCCGCTCGTGCAGCAGCTTGGCGATCTGCTTGTACTGCTCCGGCTCCAGGTAACGGAACGACAGATCCTCCAGCTCCCACTTGATATGGCCGATGCCCAGGCGGTGAGCCAGCGGTGCATAGATGTCGAACACCTCGCGCGCCACGCGCTGACGCTTCTCTTCGTCGGCCTCCTTGACCGCGCGAATGGCACAGGTACGTTCGGCCAGTTTGATCAGCGCCACGCGCACGTCGTCGACCATGGCCACCAGCATCTTGCGCAGGTTCTCCACCTGCGTCTGCGAGCCGACCACCACCGATTCACGCGGATTGATACTGGCACTGATCGCAGCCATGCGCAGCACGCCCTCGATCAGCTTGGCCACCACCGGACCGAAGCGCTGGTGCACGGCCGCCAGGGTGATCTTGCCTTCACGCACGCCACGATAGATGACGGCGGCAACCAGAGAGTCCTGATCGAGCTTGAGATCGGCGAGGATTTCCGCGATGTCGAGACCGGAGCGGAATGTCGACGCCCCCTCGCTCCAATGGTGCTGGCCGGTATCGGCCTGCTGCTCCAGATCGTGGGCGAACTCGCAGGCCTGCTTGAGTGCCTGGCGATCCAGCGCCGGGTCGACGCTGGTGACATGATCCAACCAGGCCTCGAGATTGATGCTGCCGTCATCGTTGACTGGCTGATGCGCTCTTACCTGAACCATCGTCTTACCTTCCCTACGGTGCGCATACGCCACACCGAACAGTCGCCGGCCTTCTCTGAGCCGGTCGGATTAACTGAAAGGATGCGCGTCCTGCGTATCCCTGCGGTACCTAACGTACCGCTTCATGCCGAGGCCTGGGCCTCGGTTTTCTCGAACAGTGCCATCGCCTCGACATGCGCCGTTTGCGGAAACATGTCGAGAATTCCGGCGCGGCGCAGGCGATAGCCTTGCTGCTGCAACTCGGCGGCGTCGCGCGCCAGGGTGGTCGGGTTGCAGGATACATAGACCAGGCGCCGGGCGCCCAGCGCACTCATCCCACGAACCACCTCCAACGCCCCGTCGCGCGGGGGGTCGAGCAACACGGCGTCGAAGCCTTCACCTGCCCAGACCTCGCTGGCCAGCGGGTTGGACAGGTCGGCACGGAAAAAGTGCGCATTGCTCAACCCATTGTCTTGCGCATTGGCTGCGGCACGCGCGACCATCGCCTCGACACCTTCCACCGCCACCACCTCGGCCGCCTGACGCGCCAGCGGCAGGGCGAAATTGCCCAGGCCACAGAACAGATCCAGCACCCGCTCCCCAGGCTGCACTGCCAACCAGTCTAGCGCCTGTATGACCATGGCCTCGTTGACCAGACCATTGACCTGCACGAAGTCCCCCGGTCGGTAGGCCAGGCGCAACTGCCAGTGCGCCAGCTCGAACCCCAGCTCGGCACTCGTCTGGTCAGCCTCCGGCTGCCCTTCGCCCTGCAACCACAACTGCGCGGCATGTTCGCTACAGAAGGTTCTCAGTCGCAGCAGATCGTTGTCCGTCAGTGGCGCGGTATGGCGCAACAACAGCGCTTCGGCGGTGCCGCTGAACAGTTCCACATGCCCCAATGCCTGCGGTTTTTCCAGGCTGCGCAACAGTGTCGGCAATGCCTTGAGGATGGGTTGCAAGGGCTGTACCAGCACCGGGCAGTCATCGATGGCAACGATGTCCTGGCTGGCCTCGGCGCGGAAACCGACATGCAGTTGACGGTTTTTGCCATCCCAGCGCACGGCAATGCGCGCCCGACGGCGATAACCGAACTCGGGCCCGGTCAGCGGTTCGGCCCACTCCTGCGGCTGCACGCCGCCCAGGCGTGACAACTGCTCGGCCAGCGTGCGCTGTTTCAGGGCGAGCTGATCGGCGTGAGGCATATGTTGCAGACTGCAACCGCCGCAGCGATCGGCGTGAGCACAGTGCGCATCGCGGCGCGCGGCGCTGGCCTCGATGATGCGTTCGACACGCGCCTCGACGGTCTGACTGCGTGCGCTCAGCACCCGTGCCTCGACCTGCTCGCCGGGCAGAGCGCCGCTGACGAACCAGGTGCGTCCGCTGTCGAAGGCGATACCACGGCCATCGCCGGCCTGGCGCTCGATGGCCAGTCGCTGTTTCTTGCCGACAGGAACCTGCGGCGCACGCGTGCCGCCGCTGGGCTGAAAGCGCAGGTTGGAGCTGCGTCTGGCCATCAGTGCGCCGGGTCTTCGTAAACGCCGGTGGACAGGTAACGATCGCCACGGTCGCAGATGATCGCCACCATCACGGCGTTCTCCACCTGGCGCGACAGGCGCAGCATGCCCGCCACCGAGCCGCCGGACGACACACCGCAGAAGATGCCCTCTTCCCGTGCCAGGCGGCGCATGACGTGCTCGGCCTCGGTCTGGCTCATGTCCATCACCTGATCGACACGCTCGGCCTGATAGATCTTCGGCAGATATTGCTCGGGCCAGCGGCGGATACCGGGGATGGCCGAACCTTCCTGTGGTTGCAGACCGACTATGCGGATATCCGGGTTCTGCTCCTTGAGGTAGCGCGAGGTGCCCATGATGGTGCCGGTGGTGCCCATGGAGCTGATGAAGTGAGTGATGGTGCCGCCCGTCTGGCGCCAGATCTCGGGGCCGGTGCCCGTGTAATGAGCTTCGGGGTTGTCGCCGTTGGCGAACTGGTCGAGCACCTTGCCGCGCCCTTCGGACTGCAACTTCTCGGCCAGGTCACGCGCGCCCTCCATGCCCTCTTCCTTGCTGACCAGGATCAGCTCGGCGCCATAGGCGGTCATCGCCCACTTGCGCTCGGCAGTGGAGTTGTCCGGCATGATCAGGATCATCTTGTAGCCCTTGATCGCTGCCGCCATGGCCAGGGCGATGCCGGTATTGCCGCTGGTGGCTTCGATCAGGGTGTCGCCGGGCTGGATATCGCCGCGCAGTTCGGCGCGGGTGATCATCGACAGCGCCGGACGATCCTTGACCGAGCCGGCCGGGTTGTTGCCTTCCAGCTTGACCAGCAGGGTGTTGCTGGTGTCACCCGCCAGGCGTTGCAGGCGTACCAGGGGCGTATTGCCGATGCAGTCGGCAATGGTGGGGAATTGCAGGGTCATGGGTCGCTCGAATCCGGACTGACGCGAAGGGGCAACATGATACGCCGAACCCGTCGCTTCATCACGCCATGATCGGTTTCATGGCGTGATGAGCCCAATCGCACATGCGCCATGCCCGATCACCCGGCCACCGATACCGCCTCCGGCGCCACGGGATCGGCAAAGAGCCGGGATCGGGCCCCTCAGCGGGCACGCCCAATCGGACGAGCGGGCTCTGCACGCAATGACCAACGCCAATCGAAGAGGCCCTGACAAAGCCTCAAATGACCAGATTCACCCTCTGCCGCGAGCGCCCCCGGAAAAAACAGCGCCATTACTCGCAGCCCCTCCCTGCAATGCAAAGAGAAGGCATCCAACATTCGAGTGGTCACAGGACTCATGAATCATACGCTTGCAGACGAAGCTTCAGTCTCAATCCGGGCGCGGCGTTCTCTGCCCACAGATGCCCGCCCTGAGTGCCGATCATGCTGCGCGCGATGGCCAGTCCCAGGCCGAAGCCATCACCGCCCGGACGGGCAGCGCTGAGTCGGGTAAAGGGGCGGAAGATGGTTTCCATTTCGTCTTGCGCGACACCCGGCCCCTGATCCTCGATCCACAACAGCCACTGTCCCGCATCACGCTGGCCGCCCAGGCGCACGACGCCGTCTGGCGGCGAGTGGCGAATGGCATTGCGCAGGATGTTTTCCAGCGCCTGCGCCAGGCCATTGAGATTGCCCAGCACCCGGCAGTCGGCCGGCAGGTCGCATGGCATGCGTTCGACGACCAGCCGGTCTCGAAGCCCGCGTTTTCCCGCAACACATCCCAGAGCCTGACGATGTCCACTTCCTCAAGCGGCAGGCTGGGTCGTTCCGTATCCAGCCAGACCAGCTCCAGGGCATCGCCAACCAGTTTCTCCATCTCCTGCACCTCACGTGCCAGGCGCTGGCGCAAGGCGGCGATGTCCTGCTCGCTCTCTCCCGCCACACGCAAGCGGGCCAATGGCGTGCGCAGTTCATGAGAGAGGTCGCGCAGCAGTTGCCGCTGGAACGCCACCGTTCCCTCCAGGCGTTCGGCCATATGATCGAAGGTGCGCGCCAACTCGCCCAGCTCGTCCCTGCGCCGTGTCACCTGCGGCCCGAGCCGGGCAGACAGGTCGCCGGCACTCAGTGCGGCGGCCTGGCGCCTGAGGATCGCCAGCGGCGCGATCAGCAGGCGGTACAGCAGGACGGCCACCGCCACGGCCAGAATGGCCGGCAGCACCCGTTGCAGCAGCAACTCCCACAGCTCGTTGTACTTGCGCGGGTTCAGGCGCTGCGGCAGCTCCATGACCAGCCGTGCCTCGCCATCGCTGAAAGGGACATAGAAAGTCGGCGTTCCGCCCGGCCGGCCTACGGGAAAACTCAGCCTGCGCACGAAATCCAGGCGCTGGGCCTCCTCCGGCGTCAGCGGCCGCGAGGACAGCGAGTCCTTGTGCGAATCGACCACCACGGCCCAGACCTGCTCGCGCTCGTGCAAGCGCTGCAGGAAGGTATCGACCCCCGATGCGCCCTCCTCCCGCCAGGTCGTCTCCGCCTCTCTGGCATAGCCCCTGAGCGTCTGCCGAGTGGAGTCGGACAGGTAGGAGGTCGCGTCGATCAGCTCGCGGCCGACATCCACATGCAGGCTGACCAGCAACAGGCAGAACAACGCCAGCGCACCGGCCAGCCGCCAGAGCAGCGAGTGCCTGCCAGGCAGGCTCATGCGCCAGCCTGCGCCAGGATGTAGCCCTTGCCCCAGACCGTGTCGACGCGCATCGCCTCGTAGCCGACGGCCTGCAACTTGCGGCGGATGTGACTGACATGCATGTCCAGGCTGCGGTCATGCTGGGCGTATGCGCGGCGCAACGCCTGCTGATAGAGGAACGGTTTGCTCAGTGCTTCTTCCTGATGCCGCCAGAGCAGATCCAGTACCCGGTATTCACTGGGCGTCAGGCCAAGCCAGTTGCCGCAGAAGGCGACATCGCTGCGCCCTTCGTCGAACAGCAGGTCATCGCCGTCGCCAGTCGACTGCGGCTCCCGGCGCTCATAGGCCACGCGCCGCAGAATGGCTTCGACCCGTACGCTCAGCTCGCCAAGGCTGAAAGGTTTGGGCAGGTAGTCGTCGGCTCCCTGACTGAAGCCGGCAATACGATTCTGCTCGTCACCCAGCGCGGACATCAGCAGTACCGGCACGCTGCGGCGCTGACGCAGGCGTTGCAGAGCCTCCAGACCATTGGTGCCGGGCAGCAGGATGTCCATCAGGATCAGATCGAAATCCTCGCTTTCGGCCAGGTGCAGACCTTCGCTGCCATCATGACTCAAGGTCACGTCAAAACCGCAGCCCATCAGGTGGGACTGCAAATGGCTGGCAAGCAGGGGTCGTCCTCGACGGCCAGGATTCGAGCCGCGGCGGAGGTAGAGGTCATCATCGCAAAGAACCGAACAGGCAGAATGCGAACAATTCTACCTACTAAACGACAATCGCTCACCTACAGATTCCCGCGCGCCGAATCGCTACACTGCCCAGACGTTCCGAAGGAGAAAGGTCGTGTTCAAGGATCTAGGCATCAAAGGCCGCGTACTGCTGCTCACCCTGCTCCCCACCAGCCTGCTGGCACTGGTGCTGGGCGGTTATTTCACGTGGGTACAGTTGTCGGGCCTGCAGGCACAGTTGCTGCAACGTGGCGAGATGCTGGCAGAACACCTGGCGCCGCTGGCGGCCCCTGCCCTTGAGCGCCAGGATCAGGATCTTCTCGAACGCATCGCCCAGCAGGCGCTGGAACATCCGGATGTCCGCGCGGTGACCTTCCTCGCGGCCGAGCGTACGCAACTGGCGCATGCCGGGCCGAGCATGCTCAACGCCTCGCCTGACAGCCAGACGGGCATCAGCCTGCTCAGCGGCCAGGACGCGACGCGTTTTCTCCTGCCGGTATACGACCAGCATCTGGCGATCAGCGGCAAGATGGATGGTGCACGCAACACGGGTCTGCTCGGCTGGGTCGAACTGGAGTTGTCGCATCAGGGCACCCTGCTGATCGGCTACCGCAGCCTCTTCACCAGCCTGTTGCTGATCATCGGCGGACTCGCCGTCACTGCCCTGCTCGCACTGCGCATGAGCCGCAGCATCAACGAGCCTCTGCGCGAGATCAAGGCGGGGGTCGCCCAACTCAAGGATGGCAACCTGGAAACCCGCCTGCCGCCACTGGGCAGCCATGAGATGGACGAGCTGGCCAGCGGCATCAATCGCATGGCCGAAGCCCTGCAGAATGCTCAGGAAGAACTGCAGCACAGCATCGAACAGGCCACCGAAGACGTTCGCCAGAACCTGGAAACCATCGAGATCCAGAACATAGAACTGGACTTCGCACGCAAGGAAGCCCTCGAGGCCAGCCGTATCAAATCCGAATTCCTGGCCAACATGAGCCATGAGATTCGTACCCCACTCAACGGTATTCTCGGTTTCACCAACCTGCTCCAGAAGAGCGAACTCAGCCCGCGTCAACAGGACTATCTGGCGACCATCGAGAAATCTGCCGACAGCCTGCTGGGCATCATCAATGAGGTACTCGACTTCTCCAAGATCGAGGCCGGCAAGCTGGTGCTCGAATCCATTCCCTTCAACCTGCGCGACCTGTTGCAGGACACCCTGACCATCCTCGCTCCCGCCGCCCACGAAAAACAGCTGGAGCTGGTCAGCCTGATCTATCGCGATACCCCGCTGGCCCTGCGCGGCGACCCGCAACGCCTGAAGCAGGTGCTGACCAACCTGGTGAGCAACGCGATCAAGTTCACTCGCGAAGGCACCATCGTCATGCGCGCGATGGTCGAGGACGAGACGACCGACAGTACCCAGTTGCGTATCAGCGTGATGGACACCGGTATCGGCCTCTCCGACGAAGAGCTGCGTGCCCTGTTCCAGGCTTTCAGCCAGGCCGACAACTCGCTCAACCGTCAGGCTGGCGGCACGGGCCTGGGTCTGGTCATTTCCAAGCGCCTGATCGAGCAGATGGGTGGTGAGATCGGTGTCGACAGCACGCCAGGTGAAGGCTCGGAGTTCTGGATCAGCCTCACCCTGCCCAAAGCCCGCGACGATGCCGAAGACCTGCCTCGCGCGCCTCTCCTGGGCCGCCATGTGGCGGTGCTGGAAAGCCATGAGCTGGCACGCCAGGCCCTGGCTCATCAACTGGAGGATTGCGGGCTGGAGGTCGAGAGCTTCGCCAATCTGGGACAGCTGTTCGAGGCGGTGATCAGACAGCAGCAGAGCGAACACCCGCTGAGCCTGGCCGTACTTGGTATAACCGCCGGCCAGTTATCACCCGAAGCACTCGGCCAGCACATATGGGAACTCGACCGCCTGGGCTGCAAGGCGCTGGTGCTTTGTCCCACGACCGAACTGGGGTTGTTCCACGAATCGCTGCCAGACGCCTACATCCAGCTGCAGGCGAAACCGCCGTGCACACGCAAACTGCACAGGGCAATGGTCGAACTGGTCTGTCCGCAGCGCCCGGTCAGCGAACCGGTTCCCCTCAGCGACACACGCAAGCCGAAGATTCTCTGTGTCGACGACAACCCGGCCAACCTGTTGCTGGTACAGACTCTGCTCGATGACCTGGGTGCTCTGGTCAAGGCAGTGGACAGCGGTTATGCCGCCATCGACGCGATCCAGGAGGACAACTTCGATCTGGTGCTCATGGACGTGCAGATGCCGGGTATGGACGGCCGTGAAGCGACCGAAGCGATTCGTCAGTGGGAAAGCGAACAGGGGCGCAGCGCCACGCCTATCGTCGCCCTTACGGCCCACGCCCTGGCCAACGAGAAACGCGCCCTGCTGCAAAGCGGCCTGGATGACTACCTGACCAAACCGATCAACGAGCGCCAGCTGGCTCAGATCGTGCTCAAATGGACAGGCCTGAACCTGCGCACCCCACCCACCGGCAAAGTCGCGCCACCCCCTTCTGCCTCGATCCAGCCCAAGGTGCTCGATACCGAGGAGGGCCTGCGCCTGGCGGCAGGCAAGGCTGACCTCGCGGCAGACATGCTGAGCATGCTGCTGGCCGGTTTGCCCGGCGATCGCCAGGCCATTCGTCAGGCTCGCGATACCGGAGAGCGCACCACGCTGATCGAAAGGGTTCATCGTCTGCACGGCGCCACTCGCTATTGCGGTGTACCGCAGCTACGCACCGCCTGTCAGCGCAGCGAGACCTTGCTCAAGCAGGACGACCCCGAAGCGCAACGAGCCCTGGACGAGCTGGACAGCGCCATCGAACGCCTGACCGAAGCCGTCGCGCAGAGCACCTGAGGAGCCCGCATGCGGATATGCCTGTTCAGCAGCAAACCTTACGACCGCGAATCGTTCATGGCGGCGACCAGCCCGGCCGACTGGAACCTGCACTTTCATGAAACACGCCTGACCAGCGACAGCGTGGCGCTGGCCAGGGGCAGCGAAGTGGTCTGCGCCTTCATCAATGACGACCTGTCGGCAGCGGTTCTGGAGCAGTTGGCCGCCGGCGGAACACGTCTGATCGCATTGCGCTCGGCCGGCTACAACCATGTCGACCTGGCCGCCGCGCAGCACCTGGGTTTACCAGTCGTGCGGGTACCAGCCTATTCACCTCATGCCGTGGCCGAACACGCGGCAGCCCTGGTGCTGGCGCTGAACAGACGCATCCATCGCGCCTTCAACCGCACGCGCGAGGGCGACTTCAGCCTGCACGGTCTGACCGGCTTCGACCTGTACGGCAAGACCGTCGGGGTAGTCGGCGGCGGCAAGATCGGCCAGGCATTCGCACGCATCATGCACGGCTTCGGTTGTCAGGTACTGATCTACGATCCGTTCCCGCTTGGCGAACTCGATACGCTCGGCGCACGCCAGGCGCCGCTCGACGAGGTGATCAGCGCCAGTGACATCCTCAGCCTGCACTGTCCGCTGACCGATGAGAGCTACCACCTGATCGACAGCCAGCGCCTGGCACGAATGAAGCCTGGCACCATGCTGATCAACACCGGCCGAGGCGCACTGGTCGATGCTCCGGCACTGATCGAGGCCCTGAAAAACGGCCAGCTCGGCTACCTGGGCCTGGACGTCTACGAGGAAGAATCGGAGCTGTTCTTCGAGGATCACTCCGACCTGCCACTACAGGACGACACCCTCGCCCGCCTGCTGACCTTCCCCAACGTCATCGTCACCGCGCACCAGGCCTTTCTCACCCGCGAAGCGCTCGGCGCCATCGCTCGCACCACACTGGACAACATTGCCGCCTGGATCGCGGGCAACCCGAGCAATGAGGTCAGGCCCGGCGCGTGATAGCATGCCGGCTGATCCGGAGGACTCATGGCCGAACACGATTTCCGTTACACCCTGCTCAACCCGCAACATACCCTCACCGAGTGCCGCGCCCTGGCGCCGGGCCGCTACCAGGTCACCGGCAACGGTGGCTCGATTCAGGCCGATGACGTCCTGCTGGTCACCCTCAAGGGCAGCCGCGATCTGTACATGCGTCTGCAAGTGGAAAAGGTTCGCCACCTGATCAATCCGCCCGGCCAGTGGCTGGCCGTGTGCAAGGGGCCGCAGTTCAAGGAACTGGCCATCCACAACTGGCAAGTGAACTGCGACAGCTGCGGCAAGCAGCTGGACTTCGAATTCGCCGTCGACGCCTCGCTGGGCAAAGCCGCGCAAGCACCAGCCGCCGAGGCCCGTATCGCCGAACTGGGTTGGCGCAACGACGCCGGCCACCATCTGTGCCGCAACTGCCAGGAGGCCTGACACCATGCACCGCGCCCTGCCCCTCGCCCTGCTCGCCGCCACGCTGGTCGGCTGCGCCAGCAATGCACCGCAGCTGGAAACCGAACGCAGCTACCGCGTGGAATGGATCGGCGAACGCCCGCTGATCGATAGCAGCCACCTGACCATCACCTTCGCCGCCGATGGCCGCGCCCACGGTCACGCCGGCTGCAACCACTGGTTCGCCGGCTACAGCCTCGAAGGTGACGCCATCGGTTTCGACACGCCGGGCAGCACCCGCAAGATGTGCGCGCCCGCGCTGATGGAACAGGAACAGCGCTTCCTCGCGGCCTTGCGTGACGTGAAACGCTGGGACTTCAACGGCATCGGCCAGTTGCAACTGTGGCCGGCCAGCGGCAAGCCCATCCGTCTCTGGGCTGAATGAAAGCGCAGTACGGATTTCCTCCGGGCTACGCAAACAGCTCCAGCTGCTCCTGGCGCCCGCGCAAGTCATGCAGCCTGACACCGACGCCGAGCAGGCGCACCGGCTTGCCGCCACGGGCAAAGGCGTTGCTCAGCAATTGCCGGTAACTTTCCAGATCCCGAGTGGCGCCCGCCTGCTCGAGAGTGGTCTGGGTAAAGTCATGGAACTTGACCTTGACGAAGGGCTTGTCCGGTCGGTAGCTGGCATCCAGGCGTTGCAGGCGCCCGTTCATCTCCTCGAGCAGAGCCGGCAGCTTGTCCAGGCAGCTGTCCAGATCAGGCAGATCCTGATCGTAGGTATGCTCGACGCTCAGTGACTGGCGGCGACTGTCCACCTGCACGGCGCGCTCGTCGATACCATGCGCCAATCGCCACAGACGCTCGCCGAAACTGCCGAACTCGCGCACCAGCGCCAGCTTGTTCCAGTCACGCAGATCCATGCAGGTACGAATACCCAGGCGCGCCAGCTTGTCTGCCGTGACCTTGCCGACGCCGTGCAACTTGTTCACCGGTAGCGCCGCAACGAAGTCCTCCACCTGATCCGGGGTGATGACGAACAGCCCGTTGGGCTTGCGCCAGTCGCTGGCGATCTTGGCCAGGAACTTGTTCGGCGCCACGCCAGCCGACACGGTGATATGCAGCTCCTGCGCCACGCGACGGCGAATTTCCTGGGCAATGCGCGTGGCACTGCCGGAAAAATGCGGTGAGTCGCTGACATCGAGATACGCCTCGTCCAGCGACAACGGCTCGATCAGGTCGGTGAACTGGCGGAAGATGCCGTGGATTTCCCGCGAAACGCTGCGGTACACCTCGAAGCGCGGCTTGACGATCAACAGATCCGGGCACAGCTTGAGTGCATGCCGCGACGACATCGCCGAACGCACGCCATAGGCTCGCGCCTCGTAGTTGCAGGTCGCGATCACCCCGCGCCGCTCGGCTGAACCACCAACGGCCAGCGGACGGCTGGCCAGGCTCGGGTCGTCACGCATCTCGATTGCGGCATAGAAGCAGTCGCAGTCAACGTGGACGATTTTTCTTTGTTTCATAACGGATTGATTTCAAAGGCTACCAACAAAGAAAACCGTCTAACGATACCCGCTTTTTCTGGCGCTGCATTGCGCCTGGATCGTCGACATGTGTGTCCGCCGATCAGGTGCCTCATGTTACCCGCGTACAGAGTAGAGAGCATCGATATCCGTCGAGCGAGCGTTGGCAGCAGGCAACCGAGCCGCCAGGGGTCGCGCATGCATGGATGCGGATTGCAGAAAAGCCCGCTCCATGCGCAATGCCATGAGTGAAAGGCATGACGCATGGAGCCGGGCTGGTCGGTCATCCATGTTGTGAAAACGTCATCACCGTCACTCCCGCGAACGCGGGAGCCCACAACGTTCGCAGGATGCCCCTTCGCGACAGCGCTTGCGCCCAACGTACTTCAGCGCACCCCGAACAGGGCGAACGCGGCGAGTAATGACGGCTTCTTCAGAGTGCCCCCTGATCGCTCGCTGAATCAGGCAGACAACGTAATGTGCGAAACGTCATAACTTCCATTGGGCTTCTTGACCGCCAGAAGCTTGGCCTTTTTAGAGGGAACACCACGAGCACCAGAAATACCGCCATTATCCTCCACGGTATAGGAGATCATTTTCACGCACGCCACGCCAAAATCGACTTCGACCTCATGAGACTCATTAACGGGCCAACCACCGGACAGACCGTCGGCAGTGACCAATTGCTCCGCGATGGCAGCCATCGCCGTGTCAACCGCGATGACCCCGAGGTCGATTGCCGTCGTGAACTGAGCCCCTCTCGTGTATTTCTTCTCAAGGCTTCTGGATTCGGATCGGGTGATCCCGGCCTCTCGCCACTTCAGCATGCTGAATCGCTTATAGGCGCGATTGCCCAATTTCTCATCCGCAGGCGTGGGCTCAGCCTTCTTCGAAGGCAGCAGGAAATGCCGACGAAAAACGTTATTCATGAAGTTCAGGTATACGACCGAACCGCTGACAGCCCTGACATCCACATGCTGATCCTTTGCTACCGACCCCGTGGACGAGTCTCTTTTGGGTATGAATGGCATGGAGAACTCCTTCTCTGATTAAAGTTGACAGATACCGTACGTAACGTCCCTTGCCCCCAACCACAACGTTCAAGCGCATAGGCCGCAGCAATCAAATAGCCCACTTCAACACCGATCAGCACGTGTGCCCCGCTATCGGGCAGCCCCATGCGTCATGCAAGGCCGACGAACGAACCGAGCAGAACGGAACGAGCGCGGGACTGATTGCATGGGAGGCTGAGATGGAGGTCATGGCATGTCCTTGTGCGTTTCGCCGTCATGGGCAGATCCAGCATAGCAGCGTCATCACCCTGCACCCCGATGTCGTACTGCGCCGATCCGTCCCGGGGCTGACGATCTCGCCGCCAGACACGAATGCCCCCTCTCCACGGCCAGCGCCAGCCGTTTTTCACCGCAACGCCAGAGGATGCTCATGGATACAAACGCTGCGCAGTTGCCGGGCTACTGGATGCCATGAACGTAAAAACCATGAAGTGCGAGTACACCGCCAACGGCGGAAAACACCCTCGAAAGCCTTGCCCAGCCTGGCCTGGAGCCCTGAAACCCAACAGCTGTTTAACGCTAAGCGACTGAGTTGAAAACACTTTTCTTGCAAATAGCGATTGACATCCGAGCATCTGGCTGTAGAATGCCGCCCCACAGACGCGGGATGGAGCAGTCTGGTAGCTCGTCGGGCTCATAACCCGAAGGTCGTAGGTTCAAATCCTGCTCCCGCAACCAGTTTCAAGAAAAGGCCACTCGATCGAGTGGCCTTTTTGTTTTTGGCTAAAATTAACTTTTTCGATCAAAAGCAATAAATCGATTGACAAGACTTTAAGCACGCGTAGAATTGTCGGCGCGGGATGGAGCAGTCTGGTAGCTCGTCGGGCTCATAACCCGAAGGTCGTAGGTTCAAATCCTGCTCCCGCAACCACCTTCAGAAAAAGGCCACTCGAACGAGTGGCCTTTTTCGTTTCCGATCATTGATCTTCCTCAGGTTCACATAAGCCGGACAGGCCTATGCTCGATACACCTGCCGCAGATGCAGGACATTACCGAGGAAGCCTGTATGAACTGGAAGAACACCCCACCACGCTATGGAAAACTGTCCATCGGCCTGCACTGGCTGATGCTGATCCTGATCGCCGCCGTTTACGCCTGTATCGAACTCAAGGGCAATTTCCCCAAGGGCAGCGACACCCGCGAGCTGCTCAAACAGTGGCACTTCATGCTCGGTTTGAGCGTCTTCGCGCTGGTCTGGCTGCGCCTGCTGGCACGCATGCTGAGCCCTGCTCCGGCCATCGAACCAGCACCACCAACCTGGCAAAACCTGCTCGCCAAGCTCATGCACCTGGCGCTCTACGCCCTGATGATCGGCGCGCCACTGGCCGGCTGGCTGATCCTCAGCGCCGCGGGCAAGCCCATTCCCTTCTTCGGCCTTGAGCTACCCGCGCTGATCGGTCCGGACAAGGATCTGGCCGGACAGATCAAGGAGCTGCACGAACTGGCCGGCACCGCCGGTTACTGGCTGATAGGCCTGCACGCACTCGCCGCTCTGTATCACCATTACGTGGTGCGCGATAACACCCTGACGCGCATGTTGCCGGGGCGCAATTGAGGTGATGACGCCTCTGGTCAAGTGCCCGAAGCGCCGCTAGAATTGCGCACTTTTTGATCAGAGGCGCCACCCAGGCGCCCTTAGAGGTTAGCCCGCATGTCCACCGCCACTCCGAAAGTCGGATTCGTCAGCCTCTAGGTTGCTTTCTATATACGTTGCCAAGACACACAAAAAAGCCCGGAGAACCGGGCTTTTTTGTGTGTCTTGGCAATCGGCACTCTTACATAGCAACCTTTGCCAAATCCTTGAGCTCGCTAATCACTGCTGGATTGGGCGTAAAGACAACATCCTCCTGCATACGGCAAATAGTCGACTTCAGCAATTGAGTCCGATTCATGTGGGTGCTGAGCTCAAGGCGTCGCATGTCATCTACGACAGAAGCGCTCACTTTCATCGAAAGGCGCCCCTGTGATGCCTCATCACGAGGACGCTGCTGAAAGAGCACAGTCATCACATGATCGTGCGCCTGCTTGAGAACCAAGGCGGCCTCCTTCTGCGGCGCAAGCCTGTGCAGGAAATACGATAGAAACAACTTTCGATGCTTAACAGACGCCTGATTCGAAATAACAAACATCACCTGATCAAGCATCTCCAAGTAATAAAACGGCATTTTTGCCTCAATTGGCTCAGATGCTCGTACTCTCGCTTGCTTGATGGCTGGCGTCGACTGGGCTGGTATGGAGACCACTAAACCGCACTCATCACAGGTTGCAGCCAGAATATCCTTAGCCTCACCCTGCCCGTCGCTGAACGGCACGTGACGCCGCTCATAGGTGGTAGAAACGAGCCTCTTGCAGTGCTCACATAGAGCCTTGCCCTTGTCGCCTTCCAAATAAAATTTCATTGCTGTTCGCTCACTGATGAACGCTGATAAACACCGTGTCCGGATCTAGGAAATAGAACTTTACGTACCAAGAACCCGACTCAATGACATGCACATCAATGCTGCCGTCGAAATGGTGAGGGCTACAGCTGTGATCCGTGCCTCTGCATCGCTTCAGGATATCAATCACGTCCTGCGCAGAAACCTCACCGGTATGGAGCTTGTTTTTGACATCAATACTGCCGCGTGCCTCATGCGAGTACGTGCCTGACATCAGCGCCGCAATGACCTTTTGCTTGGCCTCTTTGAAGCCGACCTTCACGGCGCCCCCTTATTTTTACGAAAATCGTCGTACGACATCAAGCCGAAAGACTATCTGCCTAGCCTGCTGGATCCAAAAACCGACAAGCTGCCGGATTTCTTGACCACCGTCTAGGCTCCTTGCCCCTGGGTTGAACTTGCTAACTGAGCACACAGCTCCCCCGCGAGAAAAGGCTGACTGTAACTCTGGACAGACAAGGGAGCACTTTCCATCTAGAAATGAAGAGAAAGCGCCGCTAGAATTGCGCACTTTTTGATCAGAGGCGCCACCCAGGCGCCCTTAGAGGTTAGCCCGCATGTCCACCGCCACTCCGAAAGTCGGATTCGTCAGCCTCGGCTGCCCGAAAGCAACCGTCGACTCCGAACGTATCCTGACCCAACTGCGCATGGAAGGTTACGAGATCGTACCGACCTACCAGGATGCCGATGTGGTGGTGGTCAATACCTGCGGCTTCATCGACAGCGCCAAGGCCGAATCGCTGGACGCCATCGGCGAGGCCCTGGCCGAGAACGGCAAGGTGATCGTCACCGGCTGCATGGGCGTGGCCGAAGACAGCATCCGCGACGTACACCCGAGCGTGCTGGCCGTCACCGGCCCGCAACAGTACGAACAGGTAGTCAGCGCGGTGCACGAGGTCATCCCGCCGAAAACCGAGCACAACCCGCTGATCGATCTGGTGCCGCCGCAGGGCATCAAGCTCACCCCCGTCACTATGCCTACCTGAAGATTTCCGAAGGCTGCAACCACAGCTGCAGCTTCTGCATCATCCGTCCATGCGCGGCAAGCTGGTCAGCCGCCCGGTGGGCGACGTGCTCAGCGAAGCCGAGCGCCTGGTCAAGGCCGGCGTGAAAGAACTGCTGGTGATCAGCCAGGACACCAGCGCCTATGGTGTCGACCTCAAGTACAAGCTGGACTTCTGGAACGGCCAGCCGGTCAAGACGCGCATGCTCGAGCTGTGCGAGGCACTGTCGTCGATGGGCGTCTGGGTGCGCCTGCACTATGTCTACCCCTACCCCAACGTCGACGACGTGATCCCGCTGATGGCCGCCGGCAAGCTGCTGCCCTACCTGGACATCCCCTTCCAGCACGCCAGCCCGAAAGTGCTCAGGTCGATGAAGCGTCCGGCCTTCGAGGACAAGACCCTGGCGCGCATCAAGAAGTGGCGCGAGATCTGCCCCGAACTGACCATTCGCTCCACCTTCATCGTCGGCTTCCCCGGCGAAACCGAGGAAGACTTCCAATACCTGCTCGACTGGCTGAGCGAAGCGCAGCTCGACCGCGTCGGCTGCTTCCAGTATTCGCCGGTCGAGGGCGCGCCGGCCAACGACCTGGGCCTGGAGCCGGTACCGGACGACGTCAAGCAGGAGCGCTGGGAGCGCTTCATGGCACACCAGCAGGCGATCAGCTCCGCCCGTTTGCAGGCCAAGATCGGCCTGGAGATGGACGTACTGGTCGACGAGGTCGACGGTGAAGGTGCCGTGGCACGCTCCTGGGCCGACGCGCCGGAGATCGACGGCAGCGTGTTCATCGACTCCACCAGCGTGAAGCCGGGTGACAAGGTGCGTGTGCGCATCGTCGACGCCGACGAGTACGACATGTGGGGCGAGCTGGTCTGAGCCGTCCCGCTGCCCGACAAAGCCCTGCTCCTTGCAGGGCTTTTTCTTGCTGTGTACACCTGCGCGGATCGTCTTTTCTTTCCCGGCCCTGATAGGCACTTACCGGTACAATGCCCCCCTCTTTTCCTGTAGAGCCAGCCCATGAGCGAAACCACTCGCCTGTCCAAACGCGTCATCGAATTGTTCGGCTGCTCGCGACGCGAGGCTGATCTGTACATCACCGGCGGCTGGGTCACGGTGGATGGCCAGGTGGTCGAAGCACCGCAGTTCAGGGTCGAGGGACAGCGTGTCGAGCTGTTGCCCGGCGCCAGTCTCGATCCGGTGGAGCCGGTCACCCTGCTGCTGCATTGCCCGGCCGGCACCCATGCCGCGCAGTTGCAGCACCTGCTCGAACGCGAGCGGCATTGGCAGGACGACCCGCACGCACAGCGCGTCCTGCATGGCCACTTCCTGCGCCAGGAGCAGAGCCTGCCGCTGCAGAACGGCGCCAGCGGTCTGGTGGTGCTCAGCCAGGATTGGCGCGCGCAACGCAAACTGCGCGAAGACGGCCCCAGGCTGGAACAGGAATACCTGGTCGACGTCAGTGGCGAGTTGCCAGACAGCATCTTCGAGCGCCTGAAGAAAGGCCTGCTGCACAAGGGCACGCAGTTTCCGCCCTGCAAGGCCAGCTGGCAGAGCGAACAGCGCCTGCGCTTCGCCCTGAAGAACCCCGCGCCTGACCTGTTGCGCCAGCTGTGCACGGCGCTGGGCCTGAACGTGCTGGGCATCAAGCGCATCCGCATCGGCGGCGTGCCGATGGCCAAGCTGCCGGCCGGACAGTGGCGCTACCTGGGCGACAAGGAACGCTTCTGAAGCAGAGCTGTAGTAGGCTACGCCTGCAAATGCCGTAGGGCGGGTGCAACCCGCCATAGACCATCCGGCGGGTTGCACCCGCCCTACGCGCTCACGCCCTGGAGATTGCCGCCATGCGCACCCTGCTTCTGACCACCCTGCTCGCCCTGAGCCTGCCCGCCCTCGCCGCTCCGGCGCCGTTCTTTCTCTGGCAGAGCAAGGTCGACGGCCACCTGACCTGCGCCCAGGTCAGCCCCGGCGAAGGCTGGATTCGCTTCACCGGCCCGTTTCGCGATGCCGGTTGCCGGGTGGCGCATGACGCACCGGTTTCCAGGCGCTAAGCAGAACGCCATGCAGCATCTGGTTTCCCCGGTCGGTATCGTCCGCTCCTGCTTCAAGGAAAAATTCGCCATCCCCCGCCAACCCCACCTGGCACCCGCAGCACGCGGCGTGCTGGAATTGTTGCCGCCCTTCGATCAGGGTGAAGCGGTGCAGGGCCTGGAACAGGTCAGCCATGTCTGGCTGCTGTTTCTCTTTCACCAGACGCTGGAAGACAAGCCGCGCCTGAAGGTGCGCCCACCGCGCCTGGGTGGCAACCAGTCGGTCGGCGTGTTCAGCACCCGTGCCACGCATCGCCCCAACGGCATCGGCCAATCGGTGGTACGCCTGGAAAGGGTCGAGCCGAACCGCCTGTACCTGTCCGGCATCGACCTGCTAGACGGCACCCCGGTGCTGGATATCAAGCCCTACGTGCCCTACGCCGATTGCGTGCCCGAGGCGCACAATGCCATGGCTGACGCGGCGCCGAAGTCGATTCCGGTGTACTGGCAGGATCAGGCCCTGGCGCTGGCACAGCAGCATGCGCTGCGCCTCGGCGAGCCACTGGTGGCGCTGATCGAGCAATGCCTCGCGCAGGATCCACGTCCGGCCTATCAGCAGCCCGAGCCCGAGCGGCGCTACGGCGCACGGTTCTGGGATCTGGACGTGCACTGGCACTACCCCGAGCCGGGAAGCATCCGGGTGCTGGATGTGCAGAAGACAGCGAACACTGCATAGCGTCGACGCAGTCGGCAGTGGCAGCGGATGGTTGGCGCATGAGCAGGCATTTCGGCGGGCAATGATGCCTGCTTTGTGCGGCAACAGGCCCTAAGGTAACGGCCTCATCATCCTGCGAGGCCTGCTCATGCATCCGTATTTCTCCCTTGCCGGGCGTACCGCCCTGGTGACCGGTGGCACCCGCGGCATCGGCCTGATGATCGCCAGGGCCTTCGTCGAAGCCGGCGCCCATGTCTACGTCTGCGCCCGTGACGGCGACGCCTGCGCGCAGACCGCCGCCGAACTGTCGAGCATCGGCCGGTGCACCGGGATTGCCGCCAACCTGGCCAGCGAAGAAGGCGTACAGGCACTGGCGGCCGAACTGGGCCAGCGTATCGAACGCCTGGACATTCTGGTCAACAACGCCGGCACCACCTGGGGTGGGCCGCTGGAGAGCTACCCGGCCAAGGGCTGGGAAAAGGTGATGCAACTCAACGTCACCTCGGTGTTCGGCTGCATCCAGCACTTGCTGCCCCTGCTGCGCAAGGCGGGCTCGGCCGACTGCCCGGCACGGGTGATCAATATCGGCTCGGTGGCCGGCATCAGTGCCATGGGCGAGCAGGCCTATGCCTACGGGCCGAGCAAGGCAGCCCTGCACCAGTTGTCACGCATGCTGGCCAAGGAACTGGTGGGCGAGCACATCAACGTCAACGTGATCGCGCCGGGACGCTTCCCGAGCAAGATGACCCGCTTCATCGCCGAGGACGAAGCGGCACTGGCCGCCGACACGGCCGTGATCCCGATGAAACGCTGGGGCCGTGAAGAAGAGATGGCCGCACTGGCGCTGAGCCTGGCCGGTAGCGCCGGTGCCTACATGACCGGCACGATCATCCCCATCGATGGCGGCTTCCACCTCGGCTGAGGTGGCGCGCAACGGGCAGGCGGTGCGCCGCCTGCCGCGCATTCAGGTGCGGAACTGACGCACCAGCCCCTGAAGCTCACCGCCAAGCCGCGCCAGTTCGGCACTGGAAGCAGCGGTCTGCTCGCTGGCGGTGGCACTCTGCTCGCCGATATCCCGCACGCGGGTGACGCTCTCGTTGATCGCTTCGGCGACCGCGCTCTGCTCCTCGGCCGCCGCGGCGATCTGCTGGTTCATCTGCTCGATGGTGCTGACGGCCTGAGTGATACGGCCCAGGGCAGCCCCCGCCTCACCTGCCAGTTCGACGGTACGGCGCGTCAGATCACGGCTGCTGTCCATCTGCTGCACCGCGCCCCTGGCCATCTGCTGCAGGCCGGCAATCAGGCCTTCGATTTCCTCGGTGCTGTCCTGCGCGCGCTTGGCCAGGGCACGAACCTCGTCGGCGACCACGGCAAAACCACGGCCCTGCTCACCCGCGCGCGCCGCCTCGATGGCGGCATTGAGCGCCAGCAGGTTGGTCTGTTCGGCAACGTTGCGAATCACTTCCAGCACGCTGCCGATGCGCGCACTCTCCTGATTCAGCGCAGCGATGGCCTCGGCCGACTGCTCCACCCCGCTGGCCAGGCTGTCGATCTGATCCACCGCCTGTTGCACCACGCGATTACCCTGCTGGGCCTCCAGATCGGCGTCACGGGCGGCCAGCGAAGCCTGTTCGGCATTCTGCGCCACCTCCTGCACGGTCGCGGCCATCTGGTGCATGGCGGTGGCGGTCTGTTCGGTTTCCAGTTTCTGCGTCTGCACCCCGACACTGGTCTGCGCGGTGATTGCCGACAGCTGCTCGGCAGCGGCCGCGATCTGCCCGACCCCCCGCCGATGCGGCCGACCAGGTTGCGCAGGCTGACGGTCATGTCCTGCATGGCGGCGAGCAACTGACCCACTTCGTCGCGGCGATCCTGAGCGATGTCCTGGCTCAGATCGCCTGCGGCGATGCGTTGTGCGAAGCCCACGGTCTGGCGCAACGGCACGACGATCAGGCGGGTGATCAGCAGCGCCGCGCACACGCCGAAGATCACCGCCGCCGCGCCCATGACGCCAAGCATCGTCAGTGCCCGCCGGCTGTCGTCGAGCATGCCCTGCCCGGCATTGGCCTGCGCCGCCTCGGCCAGCCCCAGCACCGAGCGAGCGCGCTCGATCATCGCCTTCTCCGTGGCCTCGTTCTGGCTGCGGATCTGCTGGTAGTACTGGAAGGAACGCTGGTACAGGGTCAGTGCCTGCAAGGCCGTCTCGATGGATGCCTTCTGATCATCGTTCAGCCAGACCATCAGGCTGCGGGCAACGGTCTGCAGATCATCGCTGACGTACTCCCACTCCTCCAGCGCCTCGGCCGAGCCGTCGATGATGTACAGACTCTCGTGGCTACGCAGATCGAGCATGCGCTTGCTCAGACCGGAAGCGGTTTCAGCCAGGGTCAGCGGGTCACTGCCGCGCAGGCGATCACCTTGCAGGCGCAGCTCGCGCACCGCGTCGTACATGTCCAGCTCGATCATTTCGAAGCGATCACGGGCCTCGCCCGCCGCCTCGCGCATCTCCTTGCGTGCCTCGCGGGCCTTGCTCTGCTGGGCGACGTAGTTGTCGAACTGCTTGAGGTATTCGGCCACGGCCTGTTGCATCGTCTGGATGCGCGTGCCCTCTACCCCGGCGGAGGTCTGCGCCAGATCGGCCAGCATGCCGTCAACCTTGAGCAGGCTGGCATGCACGCGCTCGGCGCTCTGCGGCGTCAGCTCGATGGCGAAGCTGCGCTCCAGCCTGCGCGCCTGGAGAATCTCCTGGTTCACCTGCGCCAGCTTGCCGACCTGCTCATGCCCACCGAGGACGGCCTGCACGGCGAGGAACCCACTGCCCGTCATGGCGGCGGTCAGAAGCAGAACCAGACCGAAACCGATGAGGAGTTTCTTGCCGACGGCAAGGTTGGCGAACAGGCGTGCGACAGGCTTGAACATAAACGGCAGCTCCAAGTTCTTCTTATAACGTCACACCTCATGGGGTACGACTTGGTCGATAGCCTACGCAACTGCTGTGCCAGGACTATGAAGGGGTATCGGCCGGAAGACGGGACGGCTTGAGTGCTGGCAAAACGCCCAAACGCTAGCCGCGACCCGCTCGCTACCGTACGCGGGCAGGACTCGACGTCGGCAAGTATCCGCCTATCGAAGATCGACTATCGGCGAAATATCGCCATCTGACCAATGTCTCTCGGATGATCGAACAGCCCGAAACGCCTGGCTTGCGCCGGATGAAACGTACTCATCGCGCGTCGGGCTGGGCCTCTGGCGCGGCCAGACGGAAGGCCTCCAGAGGCTCGCAGCGCGCCGCCAGTTCGAGCAGGCGTGGATAACCGGCAAGATCGCAGTCGAAACGTCGCGCGTTGTACAACTGGGGAATCAGACAGGCTTCCAGATAACCTGGCCGCTCACCGAGCGACAGGCGTCCGTCGAATACGGCCAGGCCCTCCTCCACCGCAGCCAGGCCCAACGCGACCCAGTGCCGATACCAGGCATTCCTGGCCTCGTCGGCGACGCCCAGCTCACCGCTCAGGTACTGCAGCACCCTCAGGTTGTTCAGCGGGTGCACATCGCAGGCGATATGCAGCGCCAGCGCGCGCACCTGGGCACGCTCGGCCGGGTCGGCCGGCAGCAGCGCCGGTACCGGGAAGATTTCCTCGAGGTATTCGAGAATCGCCAGTGACTGAGCGATGCGCACGCCGCCGTTTTCTTCGTCGACCAGCAGCGGCAGCAGGCCCTGCGGGTTGAGTGCACGATAGGCGGCGCCATGCTGCTCGCCGCCATCGCGGACCAGATGCACCGGCACCTGCTCGTAGGCCAGGCCCTTGAGGTTCATGGCGATGCGCACGCGGTAGGCGGCGCTGGAGCGCCAGTAGCCATGGAGTTTCAGCATCCGGGATTCCTCTCGAAACGCAATCTGCGTAGGCGCGGCTTCAGCCGCGATCGACCTTGCAGCCGCAAAGCATCGCGGCTACAGCCGCTCCCGTGGATCAGCGGGCGTCGTAGCGTTCCACCACCTGGTCGATGCTGCCGAAAAGACTCTGGCCGGCGGCGTCGAACATCTCGATGCGCACTCGGTCGCCGAACTTCAGGAACGGCGTTTTCGCCTCCCCCTGCTCGACGATCTCCAGCATGCGTTTTTCCGCCAGGCAGGAGGAACCGGCACTGCGGTCGTAGTTCGATACGGTGCCCGAACCGATGATGGCGCCGGCGCCCAGCGGCCGGGTCTTGGCAGCGTGTGCCACCAGGGTCGGGAAGTTGAAGGTCATATCCACACCGGCGTTCGGCTGACCGAACAATGCGCCGTTGATATGCGACACCAGCGGCCGATGCACCTTGCCGTCCTTCCAGCTTTCGCCGAGCTCGTCCGGGGTGATGGCCAGCGGCGAGAAGCTCGATGACGGTTTGCTCTGGTAGAAGCCGAAGCCCTTGGCCAGTTCGCCGGGAATCAGGTTGCGCAACGACACGTCGTTGACCAGCATCAGCAGCTGGATATGCCCAGCGGCTTCGGCCGGCGTGGCGCCCATCGGCACATCGTCGGTGATCACCGCCAGTTCGGCTTCCAGGTCGATGCCCCAGGCTTCGTCGGCCAGGCGGATCGGCGCATGCGGCGGGATGAAGGCATCGGCACCGCCCTGGTACATCAGCGGGTCATGCCAGAAGCTTTCCGGCATCTGGGCCCCACGCGCCTTGCGCACCAGCTCGACGTGGTTGACGTAGGCGCTGCCGTCGGCCCAGTGGTAGGCGCGCGGCAACGGGCTGTGGCAGGCAGCCTGATCGAAGGCGAACGCCTCTGCCTCCATGCCATCGTTGAGGCGCTGGTAGACAGCCTCCAGTTTCGGCCGGGCCAAGGCCCAGTCATCCAGCGCGGCCTGCAAGGTGGCGGCGATCTGCGGCACGCGCACGGCGCGGGTCAGGTCGCGGGAAACGACGACCAGCGCACCATCGCGGCCTTGATTCAGTGATGCGAGTTTCATGCTCAAACCTCGTGGGATGCGCCATGCGCACCGTTGCAATCAGGCGTAGGGGCGCGACTACAGCCCCGGCGCACGCCAGGAGTTGACGTACTCGGCCACGTCCACCGCGGCAGCGGCGTCGCTCACCTCCAGGGCGCGGCGGGTGTCGATCATCACCGCCACCTCGTCGATGTAGGTCGCCGGATCGACCTGGCTCTTCTTCAACGCCTTGGGATGCGGCCCGTGCGGGAAACCACAGGGATGCAGCGTGACCATGCCCTGCTCGATGTTGTCACGGCTGAAGAAATTGCCCCGGTGGTAGAACAGCACTTCGTCGTAGTCGTCGTTGTTGTGGAAGAACGGCACCTTGAGCGCACCGGGGTCGGACTCGACCGGACGCGGGGTGAACGTGCAAACCACGAAGCCGTTGGCGACGAAGGTGGTGTGCACCGAAGGCGGCAGGTGATAGCGGTGACTGACCAGCGGGCGAATATCGCGCCAGTTCAGGCGCACCACGGTGTTGTCGCCGTGCCAGCCGACCACGTCCAGCGGGTTGTAGGGATAGGTCACGGTGCTGATCTGGCCGCGCCGCCTGATGCGGATCTGCCAGGTGCTCTCGTCCTGCTGCGCCTTGAATGCCTCGTCGATATGCGGGTGCTCGAGCACGGCCAGGTCGAAGATCGCCTGCGGCCCGAGCAGGCCCTTGTCCGGCAGCTGGTAGGCACCGTCGGTGTTCTCGACCAGCAGGAAATAACTCGGCTCACGGGCCTCGATGCGCCAGGCGGTGCCACGCGGGATCAGCAGGTAGTCACCGTCGCGGTACTCCAGGTGGCCGAAGTCGCAATAGAGGTGCCCGGCGCCTTCGTGGACGAACAGCAGCTCGTCGCCATCGGCGTTGCGCACCAGGTGGCGCATGGCGCCATGGGTGCGCCAGACGCGCAGTTTCACATCGGCGTTGTGCAGGGCCAGCGGCGCCGCCAGCGGGCAATCGCGCTCGCTGGGAATGTCGTTGAAGTTGAAGGCATGCGGGCGCAGCGGGCCTTCCCAGTCGATCCATCCCGTCGGTGGATGCTTGTGGTGCAGGTGCGTGGTAGGGCCGAAGAAGCCTTCACGGCCCATTTCGCGCTCGTAGGTGCCCTGCGGCAGGTCGCAATGCGCCTGGCGCGAGCACTCACCCTCGCGCAGGGGGAAGCTGATCCACTTGCGGCTCATGTGCAGACTCCCGGCAGAGTGTCGCGGGATCGCCCAGGTTGGGCGTACCCGGAATATCTCGTGATGCGGGGCGCGTGGCGCGCCCTGCGGATCGTCATGACTCACCCCCGATCACGCCACGACGCAGCTGATCCTCCTCGATGGACTCGAACAGTGCCTTGAAGTTGCCCTCGCCGAAGCCCTGGTTGCCCTTGCGCTGGATGATCTCGAAGAAGATCGGGCCGATCACCGTGTTGGTGAAGATCTGCAGCAGGATACCGTCATCGCCTGGCGCGCCATCGATCAGGATATTCAGCTCGCGCAGCACCTCGGTAGGTTCGCCATGCCCGGCGACACGGCTGTCGACCTTCTCGTAGTAGGTGTCGGGAGTGGTCATGAAATCGACGCCGTTGGCACGCAACTGGCGCACGGTGGCGTAGATGTCGTCGGTGCTCAGGGCGATGTGCTGGATGCCTTCGCCATGGTACTCGCGGATGAATTCCTCGATCTGCGACCTGTCGTCGGCCGACTCGTTGATCGGGATGCGGATCTTGCCGCAGGGCGCGGTCATGGCACGGGAAAACAGGCCGGTGAGCTTGCCCTCGATGTCGAAGTAGCGAATCTCGCGGAAGTTGGCGATGCGCTCGTAGAAGCCCGACCACACGTCCATTTGCCCGCGCCGCACGTTGTGAGTCAGGTGGTCGATGCACTGCAGGCCGACCGCGTTGTCAGCGGGGCTGCGGCCTTCGATGTATTCGAAGTCGACGTCGTAGATGGTCTTGTCGCCATAGCGGTCGACCAGGTACAGCAGCGATCCGCCGATGCCCTCGACGCAGGGAATGTTCAGCTCGCCGAAGTTGGCGTGGCTACCCACCAGCGTGGCGCCCTGCTGCTCGACGTAGGCAGCGGCCTGGGCCGCGTTCTTCACCCGGAAGGCCATGGCGCAGGCGCTCGGCCCATGCTTTTCGCCGAAGGCGCGGACATGACCGGTGGGGCTGCCGTTGAGGACGATGTTGATGTCGTTCTGCTGGAACAGCCAGACTGCTTTCGAGCGGTGCCTGGCTGTCTCGGTAAAGCCCATGGCGGTGAACAACTGGCGCAGTTGCTCGATACCTTCGGCGCTCGGCGCGGTGAACTCGACGAACTCGAAACCGTCGGTTCCGATGGGATTGTGCTGCTCGATCTTGGCCACGGCGGTCATCTCGCCTCCTGATTGTCATTGTTATGGCACGCGCCCGCATGTGCTGCGGACAACTTCATGACAACCGAGCCTGGAGCCCCGCTCAAGATGACTTGCGCCACCTGGCCACGACCACCGACCACCGCAATGGCAAGTTTTCCTTACACCCTGCCGGGAGCAGCGGAGAAACCAATCCACCCTCTTACATCCGTAAAATTTTCCTTACAGAACGGCCAGCAAACTTGCCGCTGGCACTCAGCGCGAGAAGGTATATGCACGCTCCACCCTAGCCACTCGGGTGGCGAAAGCCTGGTACCAGGTGCTGCGCCCCTGCTCGCGTACCAGGCTGTGCTCGGTATGCTCGCGCCAGGCGCGAATGGCCTCTTCGCTCGCCCAGTAGGACAAGGTGATCCCCAGACCATCGCTGCGCGCCGACTCCACACCCAGAAAACCGGGCTGCCGAGCGGCCAGTTCAAGCATGCGCTGCGCCGCCTCGCCATAGCCCTCGTCGACGTCGGTGCGCGTCGAAGTGAACATCACCACGTAGTACGGCGGTTCGGGCGTGGCGGCGATCATACCGCCACCTCCAGCCGCGCCTCGTGCACGGACTGCACCGCGCAGGCACCGACCAGACCGGCCACCAGCGGCGGCAGACGGCCCTCGAGAGCGGCACGCTCGGGTTGGAACAGGGTGGCGATGAAGAACGGATGATCATCCAGCTCGATGGCCCGCACCGCACCGGCCTCGTCGTGCCCGGAGGCCTTCAGCGCCTGCGCCGTCAGCGGCTCGACGAAGGCGTCGACCAGACCATAGCGGCACAGGTACTGCTCGCTGATTTCGCGCACGCCATACAACTCGGCGATGCGTGAGCCGGAGACCAGGTGCACGTGCTCGCTGACGTCCAGCAGCGCACAGGTCAGTGGCGCGATCAGCGGTGTCTGTGCCTGTGGCGACAGCTCGGCGTGCTCGGCATCGCCCCAGCCCAGGCGGTTGCGGGCATATTCGAGCAGCGCGTGCTGGAAGCCGCCGCAGGTTCCGAGGAAGGGCACCCCGTGCTCGCGGGCGAAACGGATCGCGCGCAATGCCCCTTCAGTGGCGACGTAAGGGCTGCCGGGCACGCACCAGATGCCGTCGTAGGCCATCAGAGCGGCGTCGTCGACGATACCCTCGGTGGCCAGCCAATGCTGCTCGACCGCCACGCCCAGGGTCTCGCTGGCAAGGCGTAGCGCCTCGGGAATGGCCCGGTGAGCGGTAATCGCCGGATTGTAATCACCCACCAGGGCAATCTTGACTCGACACTTGCTGTACATGCGCCTCTCCCCTCTTGCATGGCGGTTTGCACACCACTATAAGATGGCGCCTGCGCAATAATAATTGGCGAACAGACAAGAAGAGATTGCAGCCATGCAATATCAGATCGACCATGCCGACCTCTCCCTGGTGCTCGCCCTGGTGCGTGGCCGTTCCCTGGCCCGCGCGGCGGAGCTGCTGCAGGTGGATGTTTCCACCGTATTCCGTGCCGTACGCCGGCTGGAGGCCTCGCTGGGGCTGGCACTGTTCGAGAAAAGCCGGCGTGGCTACGAGCCCACCGACACCGCCAAGGCCCTCGCGGAACAGGCGGAACAGGCGGAGCAGGCGCTGGAGGCCGCCCGCGTGGCGCTGGAACAGGGCAAGCAAGTGGTCAGCGGCTCGGTGCGCCTGACCTGTACCGATGCAGTATTGAGCAGCCTGCTGTTGCCTGCGCTGGCGCGCTTCATGCCCAGCTATCCGGCCCTGTCGCTGGAACTGGTCACCTCCAACGACTTCGCCAACCTGAGCCGGCGCGACGCCGACCTGGCCCTGCGCCTGACCAACCAGCCACCGGAGCATCTGGTGGGGCGGCGCCTGGCCAGGGTGTCCTACGTGATCTGCGCCCGCGACGACCAACAGGATCGCAGCGACCTGGCGCGGCAGAGCTGGATCGCGCCGGACGAATCGATGCCCGATCACGCCACCGTGCTGTGGCGCCAGCGCGAGCTGCCGGGTGTCACCCCCAGTTATCGCTGCAGCAGCATGTACGCCGTCGCGCAACTGGCTCGCGCCGGACTCGGCGTGGCGGCATTGCCGGATTTCGTCCTGCGCAGCCAGCCGCAATTGCGGGCACTGTCTTCGGCCCTGCCCGGTTGCGATACCGAACTCTGGCTCCTTACCCGCCCGGACTGCCGCGCCCTGCGCTCGGTACAGAGCCTGTTCGACGAACTGGGCGAAGCGTTGATCGACATGGCCTGACGCTTATCATCGCCGCGGTGCGCACGGCACGAACTCCAGCCCGCAGGGTGCGCCGGGCGCACCAGCCTCAGCCCTGCTGCAAGTGCCCGTAAAGCTTGGCGTACAACCCGCCTTCGGCGATCAACTGCTGATGGCCGCCATCCTCGGCGACGCTGCCGCCGTCGAATACCAGGACACGATCGGCCTGTTTCACCGCACTCAGGCGGTGGGCGATGATCAGTGTGGTGCGGCCATTGAGGAACTGCGCCAGCGCTTCGTGCAGCGCGTACTCGGTGGCGGCGTCCAGCGCTGAAGTAGCCTCGTCGAGGATCACCACCTTGGGTTCGGCCAGCACCATGCGGGCAATCGCCAGACGCTGACGCTGGCCACCGGACAGGCGTACGCCGCTGCGACCGACCACGCTGTCGAGCCCCTGCGGCAATTGCTCGATGGTGTCGGCCAGTTGCGCGATCCGCAGCGCCTGCCAGCAGGCTTCGTCGCTACGCTCGCGGCCCATGGTCAGGTTGGCGCGCACCGTGTCGTTGAACAGAGCCGGATGCTGCAACACCACTGCCACGTTGTCGCGCACGCCGTCCAGGCCGATCTCTTCCTGGCTGCTGCCACCGAAGCGAATGCTGCCGGACTGCGGCGTGTAGAGCCCCAGCAGCAACTGCACCAGGGTGCTCTTGCCGCCGCCAGAGGCCCCGACGATGGCCACCTTCTCGCCTGGCGCGATGGACAGGTTCAGGCCACTGAGCACCGGCTCATCGCCATAACCAAAGCTCAACCCCTGCACCTCGATGCCAACCGTCTCGCGGCCGGCGAACGGGTCGACACGCCCGGTGTACTGTGGCTCATCCTTGCGCGCCAGCAGCTCGTTGATACGGGTCAGCGCACCGCCTGCGGCGTAGAAGGCGTACTGCAGGCTGAGCAGTTGCTCCACCGGGCCGATCATGAACCACAGGTAGCTGAACACGGCGAGCATCTGGCCGATGGACAGGTCGGAGAACAGCACGGTGAGCATGGCGGTGGCACGAAACACATCGATGCCGAACTGGAACAGCAGGCCGCTGGCCCGGTTGGACGCGTCGCTCTTCCACTGCGAGGCCACGGCGTAGTCCCGCACCTCGCGGGCACGCCCGCCAAGGCGGCCGAGGAAGAAGCCCTGGCGATTGCCGGCGCGCACCTCCTGGATGGCCTCCAGGGTCTCGGTCAGCGCCTGGGTGAAACGCGCGGTGCTGTCGTTCTCCAGCTTCTTCAGATGCTTGACGCGCTTGCCCAGCTGCACCGTGGCATAGATCACCAGCGGGTTGAACAGCAGGATCAGCAGCGCCAGCTGCCAGTGCATCCAGATCAGGATGGCCGAGGTGCCGACCAGGGTCAGCACCGCCACCAGAAAGCGGCTCAGGGTCTCGCCGACGAACTTGTCCAGGGTGTCCAGATCGGTGACCAGGTGGGTGGTCACGGTACCGCCGCCGAGGCTTTCGTACTCGCCGAGGGAGATGCGCTTGAGGCGCTCGATCAGGCGCATGCGAATGCGGTAGACGATGTCCTTCGACAGCCTGGCGAACAGCCGCGCCTGCAACACGTTGAACACCAGCGCCGCGCTGCGCAGCACAAGGGTCAGCACCAGCATCAGGCCAATGTAACCGGCAGCGGTCTCCCAGTTGGCCGGCAGGAAGTTGTCCATGACCCGCAGGGCGGCGTCGCCATCGCCCAGCAGCACTTCGTCGACCAGCAGCGGCAGCAGCAAGGGAATCGGCACACTGCACAGCGTTGCCAGCACGGCCACCAGGTTGGCCAGGATCAGGGCTTTGCGGTGACGCAGGGCCAGGCGACGAACTTCCGCCCAGCTCAACCGATCAGGCATGGACAGCACGCTCCAGCCAGCGACCGAGCAACGGAGTCAATGTCTCGAACGGCTGATAGCCATTGGTCAGCAGCGCCAGTTGGCCATCGCGCTCGGCCAGCAGCGTGGGGAAACCGGCGATGCCCAGATCCTGCACCCAGCTGAAGTCGGCCGCCGTGGCATCGTGCATGGCCTGGCTGTCGAAGGCTTCGGCGAATTCGATGCGCGGAATGCCGGCCTGCTCGGCCAGTTGTACCAACGTGCCGGCCTGAGTGACATCGACACCCCGGGTATAGAAGGCCTCCTGGATCGCCCTGCTCAGGGCCCAGGCACTGGCGCCGTCGAGCGTACGCGCGGTCACCAGCGCGCGGCACGCCGGCTCGGTGTCGTACACCAGCCCTTCCGGCAGACCGCGCTCGAAATCGAACAGCTGACCGGTACTGGCATTGACCGCCTGCCAGTAGCCCAGATAACGCACCCGGGCTGCGGCATCGACCGCCACCTGATCACGGCGCAAACCGCCCACCACGACGTGCAACGACACACCTGCCGCAGCTGCCTGCTCGGCGAGCGCTTCGGCCACCGGGGCAAAACCCCAGCACCAGGAACACATCGGATCCATCACGTAGAGCAGGCGGCTTGCCATGGTCAGGCCTCGTTGAGTTGGCGGGGATCACGGCCGATCGGGTGCGGCTGGTTGCGCGCACGCGCCAGTTCGATCTGCTTCTGCCGTTCGCGGGCGCTTTCGCGGGTCTTCTCCGGCAGCGAGTCCCAACAGTGCGGGCAGCTCACGCCGGGGCTGTAGAGCTCGGACTGGCGGTCTTCCACGGAGATCGGGGTACGGCAGGCGTGACACTGATCGTAGTCGCCTTCGGAGAGGTCATGACGCACGGTCACGCGGTTGTCGAAGACGAAGCAGTCGCCCTGCCACTTGCTCTGCTCCTGCGGCACGTCCTCGAGGTATTTGAGAATACCGCCCTTGAGGTGGTAGACCTCCTCGAAGCCCTCGCCCAGCATGTAGCTCGAAGCCTTCTCGCAACGGATGCCGCCGGTACAGAACATCGCCACCTTCTTGTGCCTGCTCGGGTCGAAGTGCTGGCGGATGTACTCGGGAAACTCGCGGAACGACTTGGTTCCGGGGTCGATGGCGCCCTCGAAGGTGCCGATGGCCACTTCGTAGTCGTTGCGGGTGTCGATCAGCAGTACCTCAGGGTCGCTGATCAGGGCATTCCAGTCCTGCGGCTCGACATAGGTGCCGACGCGCTGGTTGGGATCGACGCCCGGCACGCCGAGGGTGACGATTTCCTTCTTCAGCTTGACCTTGGTGCGATAGAACGGCTGCTCATCGCAGTAGGACTCCTTGTGGTCGACATCGGCCAGGCGCGCATCCAGGCGGAACCAGGCGAGCAGCGCATCGATGCCGGCTCGACTGCCGGACACGGTGCCATTGATGCCCTCCTCGGCGAGCAGCAGGGTGCCCTTGATGCCATTGTCGATCAGGGTTTGCAGCAGGGGTTCGCGTAGCGTCTGGTAATCCGGCAGCGAGACGAATTTATACAGCGCCGCGACGACGATCTTGTCGGTCATGAACGGTTCTCTCAGTAGTCGCCCACGTAAAGGGCGACCGGGACGCGATCTCGGGTATCGGCCTGGCAAGGCGCGAAAACGCTGGATCGCCAACTCGAACGAAAGCGCCGGCGTGGGCCGGCGCGGGGGTAATTCTACTCCATGGACGAAAGCCCCGCATCCTTGCGGGCACCCGGAGTCAGGCGACAGGGTGTCGCGCTGGGGCACTCATCAGTGGTCGTGCCCGCTGCCACCACGGCAGGTCGGCGAGGCCGGCGCCACGCCCTGCGCCGTCCACTCCTGCGGGGTATAGGTATGCAGCGCCAGAGCATGGATCTGCCCCATCAGCTCACCCACGGTGGCATAGACCTTCTGGTGCCGCTTGACCGCATTCAGGCCGGCGAACGCCGGGCTGACGATCACCGCCTTGTAGTGGGTTTCCAGGCCACGGCTGTGCATGTGGCTCTCGTCCAGCACGTCCAGATACTCGGGCTGCAGATCGGCCAGGGCGGCGGTGATCAGGTCTTGCTTGGACATCTCGGGCTCCATCAGGGTTGTTTCACGCCGATTTCGTTGCTCATGTCGGCGAGCAGCTTGTTCACTTCCGGCACAGCGGCTTCCAGCTTGCTCTGGGTGATCTGCGCAGACTGCGCGGTCAGTGTCGGCATCTTCTGCAGCACCTTCTGCCCCAGCGGCGACTCGTAGAAGGCGATCAGTTCCTTGAGCTCCTGCTCGTTGAAGTTGCTGGTGTACAGCTTGACCATGTCCGGCTTGAGCTTGTCCCAGCCTACCGCCTTGTCCAGCGCCGCGTTGGCCTTGGCCTGGTAGCCCTCCAATACGGCTTTCTTGCCATCCGGCGCCTGGGCGAAGCGCTGGGCGAACATCTGCTGCACCTGGGCGTATACCGGCACGGTCAGCTTGTCGGCATGGGCCAGCTTGAGGAAACGCTCGGCATCGGCGGCGTGGCTTGCCGCATCGGCCATGGCCAGGGACGCCGAAGCGCTGAGCAGAACGGCGGTGCACAGTTGGGAAAAACGGAGCATGGAGAGGCTTCCACTGGTGATGAATGAGTCTGGGTAGACTGCGGTGGCCGCATTTTGTGCCCTGAGCCGAATTCCCTCAAGCGCTCCGGCAGGTTGTGCACTGCGTCACAGCCAGCCTGCGCACTGGCGCACCCGCTGGTCGGTTGCCAAATTGCCAGTACTTGCTCATGCTAGCGCGCGCTCGGCATGCTTTGCGCCCTTCACCAGTAGATAGATGGCGTGCGCATCCCCCGCCCTGGCAATTGACCGCCAGCCTGCGCACACACACGGACGTGCCCGATGACAACATTCGCCACCTATGCCGCTCTCCCGCTACAGCCGCTTTGCGACAGCAAGGGTCGGCTGCTGGACGACGCCGTCGGCTGGTCGAACCGCCCCCAGGTAGACTGCACCCTGCACGGCCATGCCGGACGGCGCAAGCGCTGGAACCACTGGTGCATCACCACACCGCAGTGGATGCTCTCGCTGACCCTGGCCGACCTCGACTACCTGGGCTATGGCGCCGCCTATTTTCTCGATCTGGAAACCGGCCAGGCCGTGGCACATACCCAGTTTCGCCCCTTCGCCCTGGGCTGCCATCTGCCGGATCTGCCACAGGAAAGCCATTCCTTCAGCCATTCGCGCCTGCAACTGCGCATCGATGAGCACCCCGGACGCCTGCGCCTGACGGCGACGGCGCCGGACATCGGCGGCCAGCCACTGCACGTGGCGCTGGATATCCAGCGCCCCGCCCACCTGCAATCGGTCAACCTGGTCGCTCCCTGCTGGGCGGCGGCTTTCACGCCACCAGCCGACAACTCGGCCTACCGGCAGCCGGTAGCGTGCAACTGGGCAGCAAGCACTACAGCTGCGCGCCGGGACAGAGCTTCGCCGCGCTGGACTTCGGCCGTGGCGTCTGGCCCTTGAACAGTTATTGGCAGCGCGCGGCCTTCGCCGGCGTGGGCGGCATTGCCGGCAACTTCGGTTCCGGCTGGCTCGAGCACAGCGGGCTGTCGGAGAACTCGCTGTGGTTCGGCGGCGAAGTGCGGCAGGTGGACAGCCCGCTGCTGATCGAACGCAGCTCGCAGGCCCCTCTGGCGCCATGGCAGCTCGACAGCGAGGACGACAGCCTGTCGCTGCGCTTCACCCCGCGTCAGTTCCACCGCGCCTGCCCCAAGCTGGGGCCCTTCCATGCCAATACGCTGCAATG
This sequence comes from Ectopseudomonas oleovorans, assembly GCA_045291465.1. Classification (GTDB taxonomy): domain Bacteria; phylum Pseudomonadota; class Gammaproteobacteria; order Pseudomonadales; family Pseudomonadaceae; genus Aquipseudomonas; species Aquipseudomonas oleovorans_B. The sequence continues at coordinate 3,898,210 of CP152345.1, forward strand.
GTTCGGCCATTACGTCGGCGTCCTGCGCGGTCCCCGGGGTGAGCGCGTACCGGTGGACGGGGCGCTGGGCTGGCTCGGCGAAACACACGCACGCTGGTAATAGGGTCGATAGACAATCCGTGGAACCAGTCTCCAGAGAGGCAGCCTAAACTGCCAGGCACCCTCGCCCCACCGTCCGGAGAGCCCCATGAGCCGTACCGAAACCGACAGCATCGGCCCTATCGAAGTCCCCAACGAAGCCTACTGGGGCGCACAGACGCAGCGCTCTCTGATCAATTTCGCGATCGGTGCCGAACGCATGCCACTGCCCGTGCTGCATGCCCTGGCCCTGATCAAGAAGGCCGCCGCCCGGGTCAACAGCCGCAGCGGCGAACTGCCGGCGGATATCGCTCGCCTGATCGAACAGGCCGCCGACGAGGTGCTCGACGGCCAGCACGACTCGCAGTTCCCGCTGGTGGTCTGGCAGACCGGCAGCGGCACGCAGAGCAACATGAACGTCAACGAAGTGATCGCCGGGCGCGCCAACGAACTGGCCGGTGGCAACCGTGGCGGCAAGAGCCCGGTACACCCCAACGATCACGTCAACCGCGCGCAGAGTTCCAACGACTGCTTCCCCACCGCCATGCACGTCGCCGCCGCCCAGGCGGTGAAACACAGCCTGCTACCGGCCATCGCCGAGCTGCGTGACGGCCTGCAGGAGCAGGCACAGCGCCACGCCAACCTGGTCAAGACCGGACGTACCCACATGATGGACGCCACGCCGATCACCTTCGGCCAGGAGCTTTCCGCCTTCGTCGCCCAACTCGGCCACGCCGAGGCGGCCATTCGTGCCGCCCTGCCGGCCGTCTGCGAACTGGCCCAGGGCGGTACGGCAGTGGGCACTGGCCTCAATGCGCCGCCCGGTTTCGCCGAAGCCATCGCCGGGGAACTGGCGGCGCTGTCCGGCCTCCCCGACGAGCGCGCCGAACAAGTTCGCCGCCCTCGCCGGCCATGAGCCGCTGGTGCAGCTTTCCGGTGCGCTGAAAACCCTGGCCGTGGCCCTGATGAAACTGGCCAACGACCTGCGCCTGCTGGGCTCCGGACCACGCGCCGGCTTTGCCGAAGTGCGCCTGCCGGCCAACGAGCCAGGCAGCTCAATCATGCCCGGCAAGGTCAATCCGACCCAGTGCGAGGCGCTTTCCATGCTCGCCTGTCAGGTATTGGGCAACGACGCTACCATCAGCTTCGCCGCCAGCCAGGGCCATCTTCAACTCAATGTGTTCAAACCGGTGATCATCCACAACCTGCTGCAGTCGATCCGGCTGCTCGCCGACGGCTGCCGCAACTTCCAGCAGCACTGCATAGCCGACCTGCAACCTGACGCCACGCAGATGGCGGCGCATCTGGAGCGCGGCCTGATGCTGGTCACCGCGCTCAATCCGCACATCGGCTACGACAAGGCCGCCGAAATCGCCAAGAAGGCTTACGCCGAAGGCAGCACGCTGCGCCAGGCAGCCCTGCAGCTCGGCTATCTGAATGAAGAGGAGTTCGATCGATGGGTTCGACCACAGGACATGCTCGGAGCCAGTCGGCATGAGTGAAGGCAAGAGCGGCGCGACCCCGCTGGAAGGTGACGGCAAACGGATCCTGCTGATTCTCGGCACACCGAAGAAGGACAGCCTCGGCCACGCTCTGGCCGAGGCCTATAGCCACGGTGCACGGGGCAAGGGCCATGTGGTGCGCCAGCTCAAACTGGGCGAGATGCAGTTCGACCCGATCCTGCGCGACGGTTACGAACAGAGCCAGAACCTGGAGCCGGATCTGCTCGAAGCACAGCGTCTGATCCACTGGGCCGAGCATCTGGTGTTCGTCTATCCGGTCTGGTGGGGCGGTGTCCCGGCGTTGCTCAAAGGGTTCTTCGACCGCGTCTTTCTGCCGGGCTTCGCCTTCAAGTACCGCAACCGCTCGCAGCTATGGGACAAGTTGCTCAGCGGCCGCAGCGCCGACCTGCTGGTGACCATGGATACGCCACCCTGGTATTTCCGCTGGATCTACGGCGCGCCCGCGCATCGGCAGATGGTGCGCACCATTCTCGGCTTCTGCGGCATCAAGACCCGGCGCCTGGCCGAATTCGCCCCGGTACGCCCCGCCAGTGAACAGCAACGCCAGAACTGGCTGCGCAAGGCAGAAGCTCTGGGAGCCAAAGCCTAGTTCGTAGCGGCCATGAGAGGGGCTTCGGTTACGACAAAGGCTCGTCGCGAAAGCGCCTCGTCGATTCACCGTAGGGTGCGCCGCGCGCACCGACAGCTCGCCGGTACGCCCCGCTGCCCCAGAAGAGGCTCTCGCCGAGAAAAGGCTGCATAGCAGAGCACGCATGGCTCATCAGGCAAACAACTCATGCGTTCGAGCAAGATCGGTGCGCAAGGCGCACCCTACCGTTTACGCAGGCTCGCCATGATCGACGGTCCCAGCGCCGTAAAGGCCGAGCCAAGCACCACGATCACCGCCCCGGCATAGGCGAGCCAGTTGACCTGCTCGGGCAGCACGTGATCCGGCCACCAGGTCGCCGCCAGCGCCACGGAGACGAATGTCACCAGCGGCGTCAGCGCCAGGGTCGCACTGACCCGCGAGGCTTCCCAGTGAGCCAGCGCCTCGGCGAAGGCGCCATAGGCCACCAGAGTGTTCAGGCAGCAGGCCAGCAACAGCCAGCCCTGCAGCGGGCTCAACGCCAGCACCTGCAACGGCTGCGCCCAGGGCGCCAGCAACAGCGCGCAGGCCAGGTAGATGACCATCATCACCTGCACCGAACTCCAGGACGACAGCAGCTGCTTCTGCGCCAGGCCGTAGAAGATCCAGACGAAGGCCGCAGCCAGCACGGTCAGCACACCAGTGGTGTAGACCGACAAAGAGGTCAGCAGCTCACCCAGGCGCTGATTGAAGAACAGGCCAAAGCCCAGGATCATCACCATCAGGCCAATTGCCTGGCCGACACTGAAACGCTCGCGAAAGACGAACACGCTGCTGACCAGCAGCAGGATCGGCGCCACCTGGATAACCAGTTGCGTGGTGCCGGGGCTGAGCATGTCGAGCCCCATCAGATACAGCACGTAGTTGGATGTCAGCCCCGCGACGGCCAGTACCAGCAGTCCGCCGCCCTTGCGCCCCAGCGGGCGAAAACGTGGCAGACGACGCGTGGCCGCCAGGTAGGCCAGCAACAGGGAGCCCGCCACGATCAGGCGATACCAGGTGACGGTGACCGGATCCATCACCTGCAGCACTTCTTTCAACTTGATTGGCAGGATGCCCCACAGCACGGAAGTGATCAGGGCCAGGAACAGGCCGTACATCCAACGGCCGGAAGAGATATGCATGACGACCTCGAGCAAGCGATCGGCAGGAAATGCCAATCGCAGCCGGCCATTCTAGGAGAGGCCAGGGAGGCGACACAGTAACAGTTCGCCCCGGTTGCCATGGACAACTGTACTGTTCAAGCCACCGAGCGCGTCAGCCTTACGGCGTCAGAAATCAGAAAAATACGGACAAATACGGCAATCAGGCCGCCAACGGCAACCATTGGTCGCTTTACCCGACACTGGGTACGGCCCGCATTAGACTCAGATCATCCAGCCTCTGCAGATGGAGTTCTCGTCATGTTCGGCCAACGTACCGTCGACCCGCAGCCCGGGACGCATTACCGCAGTTCACGCCTGAGCGCCGTCAACGGCCAGTACTTCTTCGCCACCCGTGAAGGCACGCTGGAAGGCCCCTTTCTCTCGCGCCACGATGCCGAGCAGAGCATCGCCCGCTACATCGAGCGGATGGCCATGTCCGACAAGCTGCTGCGTCATAGCAGCGAGCACATCGACCAGCTGCAACGCCGCGAGACGATCAAGCACAATCAGGAGCTTTGATCGCCTCGCCCTTGGAACCCGTTCACCATCCAGCGCGTCAGGGCTGTTCTGAAAAAGCCATTCATCGTCGCTCCCGCGAAGGCGGGCGCCCGGGAATCCCGCAGGCTCTGGCTTCCCGCCTACGCGGGAATGACGGTTTTTTCGGCGCTGCCCTGGCGCGATACGACAGCGATGGCGGCCCCGCAAAAACAAGTGAGGAACGCACCGGGCTCGCACTCGAGCTTACAACTGGCGAATGAGCATTCCGAGCGTGTTTTCAACGCGGTAGCGCCGACGCGCAGCAGAGCGCGAACAGGTTCTTAAAGATGCGCCAGGCCCATGTCCTGCCGATGCGCCTCCAGGTGAGGCAGCACGGCAGCCAGTAGTGGCTCCTTGAACGCATCCTGGAAACGATGAGCCAGCCCCGGAATCAGCTTGAGTTCGGCGCCCCTGATGTGCGCGGCCACATGCACGCCATGCATCACCGGCAACAGGGGTCGGCAGTGCCGTGAACCACCAGCGTCGGCACCTGCAGGCGATTGAGCAGCTCGACCCGGCTCGACTCGGCGAGAATAGCCAGCAACTGACGCTGCACGCCCTCGGGATTGAAGGCGCGGTCATACGCCTGCTCGGCCTGGTGCAGCAATAATGCGCGATCGTCACGCACCGCCGGGCTGCCCAGCGCGGCGAGCAGATCGGCCTGCTGCTGCAACGCCGCTTCACGACTGCCCGCCTCCCGTCGCGCCAGCAGGGCCACCAGTGCATCACTGGGCGCCGGCAGCCCCTGCGCACCGGAGCTGGTCATCACCAGCGTCAGGCTACGCACCCGCTGCGGCGCCAGATCGGCCAGGTGCTGAGCGATCATGCCGCCCATGCTGGCACCCAGCACGTGGAAGGCATCGACACCGAGACTGTCCATCAGCCCCAGCGCGTCGCCCGCCATGTCCCGCAGGTGATAAGGCGCGCCCAGTGACAGGCCGAGGCGATAGCGCAGCACTTCATAGGGCAGGTTGACGCCTGGCGCGGCCTGGCGCCAGGTGCTCAGGCCCACGTCACGGTTATCGAAACGCACCACGCGAAACCCCTGCTGGCACAGGCGCTCGACCACTTCGTCAGGCCAGTGGATCAGTTGCCCACCCAGCCCCATGATCAGCAGCAGCGTCGGATCACGCTCATCGCCGACGCTCTGGTAAGCCAGGCGCACCTCGCCGACATCCGCGTAGCGAGTCGGCTCGGACAGGTCACAACGATTGGCCGCAAAGGACGGCAGGCCGCACAGCAGCGCGGCGAAGAAGATCAATGCACGCATGGAAACACCGGAAACGCAAAACCCCACTGAAACGCGAGTCTGGTGAAAGTCGTTCGGCGGCGCTGCCACAGGCGCGTGACAGTTTGATGAAGGGGGACGAACGGTAACCCCCTCCCTCGGCGGCGAACCGAGGGAGAGGACACGGGGTCAGGCCAGCTCGACGCGCAACTGCCGGGCTGCCGCCACCATGTTCACCAGCGCCGCTTCGGTCTCCGGCCAGGCGCGGGTCTTCAGGCCGCAATCCGGGTTGACCCACAGGCGCTCGACGGGGATGCGCCTGGACGCCTTGCGCAACAGCCCCGCCATTTCGCTGCTGTCTGGCACGCGCGGTGAGTGAATGTCGTACACCCCCGGGCCGATCTCGTTGGGGTAGGCGAAGCGTTCGAAGGCCTCCAGCAGCTCCATGTCCGAGCGCGAGGTCTCGATGGTGATGACATCGGCATCCATTGCCGCGATGGATTCGATCACGTCGTTGAACTCGCTGTAGCACATGTGGGTGTGAATCTGCGTCTCGTCACGCACGCCGCTGGCGCTCAGGCGGAACGCCTCGGTAGCCCAGTCCAGATAACCCTGCCAGGCGCTCTTGCGCAGCGGCAGGCCCTCACGGAACGCAGCCTCGTCGATCTGGATGATGCGAATGCCCGCCGCTTCCAGATCGACCACTTCGTCACGGATCGCCAGGGCCAGCTGGCGCGCCTGCACCTCGCGCGATACGTCCTCACGCGGGAACGACCACATCAGCATGGTCACCGGGCCGGTCAGCATGCCCTTCATCACCTTGTCGGTCAGGCCCTGGGCATACCTGATCCACTGCACCGTCATCGCCTGCGGGCGACTGAGATCACCGACGATCACCGCCGGCTTGACGCAGCGCGAACCATAGCTCTGCACCCAGCCGAAACGCGTGAAGGCGTAGCCGTCGAGCTGCTCGGCGAAGTACTCGACCATGTCGTTGCGCTCGGCCTCGCCATGCACCAGCACGTCCAGTCCGAGGCGCTCCTGCACCTGCACCGCATGGCGAATCTCGCTGTGCATGGCCTCGGTGTATTCCGCTACGCTGAGCTTGCCCTGCCTGAACGACTGCCGCGCCAGGCGAATCGCCGAAGTCTGCGGGAAAGAACCAATGGTGGTGGTCGGCAGCAGCGGCAGTTGCAGGCACTCGCGCTGTTGCTCGATGCGCTCGGCGAATGGGGACTGACGCTGAGCGTGGCGCGGGCGAATCGCCGCCAGGCGTGCCTGCACGTCGGCTTTATGAATGCGCGAGGACGCCGCCCGCGCAGCCTGCACGGCACGACTCTGCGCCAGCGCGGTCTGCACGTCGGCATCGTCCGGCGTCTCCAGCGCTCGACCCAGCAGGGCCACCTCCTCGCACTTCTGCACGGCAAAGGCCAGCCAGCTTTTCAACTCGGCATCGAGCTTGTCCTCACGCGCCAGATCCACCGGGCTATGCAGCAGCGAGCAGGAAGGCGCGACCCACAGGCGCTCGCCCAGTCGCTCATGCGCGTGACGCAGCACATCGAGCACCTTTTCCAGATCGCAGCGCCAGACATTGCGACCGTTCACCACGCCCAGCGACAGCACCTTGTAGGCGGGCAGGCGGTCGAGGATGGTCGGGTATTGCTCGGGCGCTCGCACCAGATCGATGTGCAGGCCATCGACCGGCAGGTTGGCGGCCAGGCCCAGGTTGTCTTCCAGGCCACCGAAATACGTGGCGATCAGCTTCTTGCAAGGCTCGCGCTGGATCAGGTTGTAGGCACGCTCGAAGGCGTTCTTCCAGTCCTGCGGCAGATCCAGCACCAGGATCGGCTCGTCGATCTGCACCCACTCCACCCCCTGGGCCGCCAGGCGCTGGAGGATTTCGCCGTACACCGGCAACAGCCGTTCGAGCAGCTCCAGCTTGTCGAAATCACTGCCCTTGGCCTTGCCCAGCCACAGGTAGGTGAGCGGACCGATCAGTACGGGTTTCACCGGGTGTCCCAACGCATGGGCCTCGTCCACCTCCTCGAACAACTGACCCCAGCTCAGGGTGAACTGCTGGTCGAGGGAAAACTCCGGTACCAGGTAGTGGTAGTTGGTATCGAACCACTTGGTCATCTCTTGCGCATGGGCACCACCGCAGCAACCGTGGCTGCGATCCGTCGCTACGGTGCCACGCGCCATGGCGAACAGGGTGTCCAGCGTCGGCTTGCCGGAGACCGGGCGAAAACGCTCGGGGATCACCCCGAAGGCCAGGGAATGCCCCAGCACCTGGTCGTACCAGGCAAAGTCGCCCACCGGCAGCAGGTCGATACCGGCCGCCCTCTGCTGCCGCCAATGCTCGGCACGCAACTGCTTGCCGACCGCGCGCAGGCCGGCCTCGTCCAGCTCCCCCTTCCAGTGGGCTTCGAGGGCTTTCTTGAGCTCACGGTCGCGACCGATGCGAGGAAAACCGAGGGAATGAGAAAGTGCCATGTCGTAACGCTCCAGAATGAATCGAGATGGCGCCATTCTCGACAACGACACAAGGTGAGACAAACTCAAGATATTTGTATTGATATATAGAATTTCTCATGTAGGGTGGATGAGCTTTTTCATCCAGCGCCGCTCCCTGCACCACCCGGCGGGTGGAAACAGCGTCATCCCCCTACGTCCGTGAGTCCGCGTCATGCTCGAGCTACGCCACCTGAAGACCCTGCACGCCCTGCGCGAAACCGACAGCCTGGTAGAGGCCGCCGAGCGCCTGCACCTGACCCAGTCGGCCCTCTCGCACCAGTTCAAGGAGCTGGAAGAACGCCTGGGCCTGCAATTGTTCGTGCGCAAGACCAAACCGGTGCGCTTCACCAGCGCCGGGCTGCGCCTGCTGCAACTGGCCGACGCCACCCTGCCCCTGCTGCGCGGTGCCGAACGCGACCTGGCACGCCTGGCCGGCGGCACCGCCGGCAGGCTGCACATGGCGATCGAATGCCACAGCTGCTTCCAGTGGCTGATGCCGACCATCGACCAGTTCCGCGATGCCTGGCCGGAAGTGGAACTGGATCTGGCCTCGGGCTTCTCCTTCGCCCCGCTGCCAGCCCTGGCTCGCGGCGATCTCGACCTGGTGGTGACCTCCGACCCCGTCGAACTGACCGGTATCACCTATGTGCCGCTGTTCACCTACGAAGCCATGCTCGCCGTGGCCAACCAGCACCGCCTGGCGGCCAAACCCTATATCCAGCCCCAGGATCTGGCGAACGAGACCCTGATCACCTACCCCGTGGAGCGCGACCGCCTGGATATCTTCACCCGCTTCCTCGAACCGGCCGATATCGAGCCGGCCCAGGTACGTACCTCGGAACTGACCGTGATGATGATGCAACTGGTGGCCAGCGGTCGTGGCGTGTGCGGCCTGCCCAACTGGGCGCTGCACGAATACAGTTCGCGCGGCTACGTGCGCGCCAAGCGCCTGGGCGAGAAAGGCCTGTTCGCCACCCTGTACGCCGCGATCCGTACCGACATGCTCGATGCCCCCTTCATGCGCGACTTCCTGCTCACCGCCAAGGACACCTCCTTCTCCAGCCTCGAAGGCGTCAGCGTGGCGCGCTGAACCCCGCCCCGGGAACGAAACCCGAGCGAGAGATGGCAAAAAGCCAGACATCGTCTAGGCTTGGCAGAAGCTGAGATCAAGGGCGGGGAAGGAAGGACGGCAAGGACGCTTTTAACGAACGAGCAGCGGAGAGTCCGCAGCCCGAATACGACAAAGCCCTCGATCAGAGGGCTTTGTCGTTTCCGCCCGCCTGACAGCGAACGGCAGGAATCGATAACCGAGCTAACGAAGTGCATGGGGTCGGCCTCCTGCCTGTTGGGACACTTCGTTAGCCCGGTGACCGGAGAGTAGTCCAGCCGGTGGCACCGTGCCAAGCATCAATTACACACATCCACTCACAAAATCGACGAAGCCTGATCAACCGGGAGATCGAGCACGAACCTCGAAAACGGCAACGCCGGCTCATGCGATGCAAAGCCCTCTCGATTACCCTCCTCCACTACCTCGCCTCGATCAGTCCGTGCCCTCTGCAACACCGGGCGCGCCGTAATGTCAGCGGCACCTTTAGCACCGGGCACGCAGGCCGGCAGTACGGCACAAGCCGGTTCCGAAGCACCAGGCCGTTCTTACACAACCGCCTGATAGCACACGAAAATTTTTCAAAATAAGCTTCGCCAAAGCGGATTGAGCTGTTATGATGCGCGCCGCTTGGGAAGATGCCGGAGTGGTCGAACGGGACGGATTCGAAATCCGTTGTGTCAGCAATGGCACCTAGGGTTCAAATCCCTATCTTCCCGCCATATCAAGCTTTAAGCCCCCGAAACTCCTGGAGTTTCGGGGGCTTTTGCTATCTGCGGCATGCATGGTTTCGAAGCTGTAAGCTGGCGCCGGTTTTGGCACTTCCTTGCAGGATGTTTGGCATTGCCGTTTTGAGTTCAAACGCTGATTTTTTGCAGTCTGTTTGACACCACCCAGCCACTCCCGCAGGTCACTCTTGTTTAGCCCTTTTCTGGCTTTGCGCTTTCAACGCTCCTGGGCTCCTCAATTGGCTCCGATGGCCGGGGAAATTTGGCACCAGGAAATGCTTTTTTCAAAGCAGCGTACAGCTCCTGTGCAGCCTTATCCAAATCGACTACCGAATTGTCCACCTCGGCTATCAGCCGTTTGGTCTGGTCAATTAGCTGTGAGAATAGCCGTGGCCCGAGCGATTCTTCGAGCTGCGCATGGGTGACAGGCCCGCCACGCGGAATGATCTTTTCCAAAACAGGCTGAATTTCGACGAGGTGTAGAGTCGACCGGGTTCGCACCACGCTAATTGCGTGAAGGAAGTTCTGCTCTGTGATCACCAGAGTCGACAGCACCTCGGCATTACCCTGATCAAGAAAGAAAGCGAGGCTGTCCAGATCTAGTCTCGGCGGTTCATCCAGCGGGTAGTCTATCGGTGGAAAAGAGATAACTGCTGACGGCTTATTTCGGTACTTGTCGACGAAGTCCATCTGTATCTGAGCAACGATACTCACCTGGCGCCACAGAGTGAACATGGCTCGCGCGCCTGCGCCTATCTGTCTTTTCCGCTCGTCCTCCTGCGCAGCGTCTCGCAACAGAGATGCGCCATACCAAGCTCCTGCATAGGCGGCTATCAGCGTTGCTATAGCGGGTAGGAAGTCTTTTACGAAGGCCGCTAGTTGTGGCGTGCCAAACGGGGCGCTGAATGATGCGGCAACAGTGATCAAAACCAGCAGCGTAAGCGGGTTCTTGAGCTTCTTCATTCCTTTGTTCTCTGCCTGTGTCCTTGTGAATAGCTAGCGTAACGCGCCATATGTGGCTTTGTGTATTCTCTTTCGTTCAGGGCGAGCCAATTACGGCACGACCCCTAGCAAGCCACTCTCCACGCTGTAGTCCAAGCCGCCATTGGCTTTCATCGACGTGACACGCGCACGGCCGTCCTGGTCGATCTTAATCCGCAACTCACCGCCTACGTCCTGACGCCCTGAACCAACTAGGGGCGCCGGGCGGTTGCTGAACGCTGGCGGGCCAAGCTTCGGCGCCGCAGCTACGTTGCCAGAGGGAGTCGCAAGGCTTTGCGAGAGACCGCCGCCGGTCATCCAGTTCGGCAACCAGCCGGTCATTTGCTCGAAGCGTTCGGCGATGCCGCCTGCCAATCCACCAATCCACTCGCGGCCCAGTTCACTCAACGGCCGGGCGCCGAACAGCTCGAATACAGCATCAACGGCGCTCATCAGCAGACGCGCCGGACTGAAGGCCAGCAGATCCTTGGCGATATCGCCGATGCCTCGGTCGAAGAACGCTTTGACACGTCCCCACATGCCGCCGAACCAATCGGCGATGCCGTCCCAGTTGCGATAGATCAAGTACGCCGCCCCGGCCAGGGCGGCAATACCGGTGATGATCAAACCAATGGGCGTGGTCAGCAGTGCCAAAGAGAACGCTTTAAATGCTCCAATAACTGCTGGAAGCCACTTAATGGCTAGTACTGAGATGCTCCATCCCAACTTGCTGACAGCCCAAGCGGATGCCACAAGTGATAGGAGAAACTTCCCGGCAATGAGCGCCCCCACACCGGTGATCAGGTTGCCGAAGCCACCAACCAAGTCAGCAAGTGAAGACACTGCATTACCTACGACCCGCAGCACCGACCAGAGTTTGCGAAGGCCCTCCAGCACCTGCTGAGTGATCATTTCGCGGTTGGCCTTCGACAGCTCGCGAATGCTTCCCAGCAACTTGTTCACAGTCGGTAGCAGCGCGCCCAGCACTGTGTTCTTGATGCCCTGCAGAGTGCTGGTCAGCTCGTGCATCTGCCGCACGTACAGCCGTGACTGCTCAATGTCCTTATCACTGAGAATGGAGCCGCTGTCGCGTGCAGCCTGGCGAATCTTGTCGATTTCTTCGCGGGACTGGGTCAGCAGCGCAACCATCTGCTCACCACCACTGCCGCCGAACAGTTCGTCGAAGATGCGCTGCTTGGCGGCATCGTTCTCGATCTTGCCCATGCGCGACTGCACCAGGTCGAGCAGTTTCTCGGTCTCGCCAGCGGTGCCACGCAAATCCTTGACCGTGATGCCGAGGCGCTGGAACGCCTCGGCTGCACCGCCAGAGCCGGTCATGACGAACTCGTCAGCTCGTAGGCCCAGCTCTTTGAATCCATCGATCAGCGCATCATTGCCCACGCCGAACTGTTGCGCTGCGTACTGCCACTCCTGAAGCCAGCGGGAGCCGACACCCAGTCGCTCAGAGGCGATCTTGACTTCATTGCCCAGGGTGGCGACACCACCGACCATTCGGGTGACAGCCCAACCAGCGGCCGCCGCAGCACCACCGACGATAGCCAGTCCCTTTCCTAGAGAAGCGGCCTGCTTGAGAGTATTCCCTAACGCAGCTTGCACGCCCTTGGCTGAAGTTGCGAGGTTGCCCAGGCCCGCACGTCGGCCTAGGCCGGCAAGTGCCTGGGTGACGCGGCGCGTAGGTGCAGTGATCTTGTCGACCAGTTGCAAGACCACCGATGTTCTAAGTTCACCTGCCATGCCGTTTCATCCCCTCTATCAACCGTTCTACCTTTCTGCACCTTCAGTGAAGGTCGTCGAGTGCCACTTTCACCAGTGCCGGCAGACTGATGCCGCCGAGGACTGTCATGCACTATCCGCGTGAGAAGAGGCGGCCCGTCGAGCCTTGGGCAGGAACGGCTCGATCACAGCCATGACGACCTCCACGTCGATAAGATCCAGTTCATCCATAGCATGTGGCGGCACACCAGCCAGCGAAGCCACCAAGGCCAGGCTCTGAGCAATCTCACCACTGCCAGCATGATCCAGAGCTTTGAGATTTTTGCCCTTGACCTGCTTGGACAAGCGCAGCTCGGTCAACCGGCGATCACCGTCGAGCTTGCTGTGTTTGTAGGTAAACGGTTTGGCCAGGGTGATTTGCAAGGTATCGCCCAGATCCTGGATGCGAGCGCGTTCGTCATCGGTAAGATCCAGGGCGGCAAGAAAGTCAGTAGTCGGCATCGGTTTGATCCTTGAACAATGAAGTTTGGCCGTCTTGATGGTTATCCCGTTTTCTGGCCTGATAGTGCTATTTAAGATAGGTAGTTGTTTTCGGCAGGGCTCTCTGTAGGAGCTCTTGTAGTGCCATACTCATTATTCGGTCACTGTCCCCAGTGCGCTCGGTGAAAGTCGGGGATGTGCTTTCAGTGTATGGGCGATAGTCTCTGGCTTGCCTGGGACTATTGAAACTTTTCACGTTTGCTCTGCCGCCCATTCTTCTATTGGGTGTCATTATCCCTCCCATGATTTGCGAAAAGTATTTCGCTATTGCCTGCATGCTTCCCTTTGCGACTTGATGATGTTGTAAATTTGAGCTTCGGAAAGGTTGTACTTTCTCGCCAGTTCTTTAACGTTGTTCCCGGTGAAACTTTGAAAGATTTGGTGGTGTCGGACTGAGACCTCCAATGCCTTACCTCTTGGCAGATAAAACTGTCGCCCGCCTGCCATGAAAGACATTGCCTTAACGGCTGTCTCTGCTATTGATTTGCTCTCTTCCTTTTTATATCCAGCATCCTCCATGGCACTTCCAATGATTGCACATAGTTCAGATACCGCTTTCATGCCATAGGTTTGCTTATCGCTGCTTACATTCTCGTTCATACTTCCATCCCCAAAATTTACGCCGCACTTCGAACTGAAGTCCTAGGCTTCAGGTTTTTTCGAATAACTCGGAAATCCCATTACTTACCAATTCTTTCAGCACCTGCTGGCGGTCTTCTTGTAGTGCCTTAACTTGGCAGGCGCTTTGGCCACTATGAAGGTGGTCAGCGCCATGGTTAGGAGCTACCACTTCACCGACAGAAGGAATGAACAGACTTGGCCAGCGAGGTGACAGGAGACGGATTTTGCTTTGCGGTACTGCCACCGCCAGCACTTCTTGAAGCCCCTGGAGCCGGCGGTACGAAGTCATCAAAGCTTCAGAGGCTGCTTTGTATTGCTCATAGGTATCAGCTGCACGCGCGATCAGAAGCTGCTCGATAACCTGTGGCATACGCCCGACAAGCTCGGCGTATCGCTCTTTAGCCGCAGCGAGCCGACGTGTCAGCCCAGCCAGTGTCTGCTGATGATTGCGTGCTGCGTTCTGTGCTTCTTCCTGGCGGCCCGCACTTTCACTCAGAAAGCCCTCGGCCTGTGCGTCCAACGCCTCAAGATCTTCAGGCTTGGCAGCGCCAGCCGCGATATCTGCAAGCAGTTCCTCGCGGGCTTGTTGGAAGGCGCTCAGTTCCTCGGCATCAACGCTATTCGGCGCCTGGCTGGCTTCGGTATTGCGCACCAGCTCTTCCAAGTGTGTGACCAAGGCACGTTGTTCGATAAGAGTGGAGAGGTAGGCTTTGACGTCATCAATCGACGCCCCCTGGCTGAGGCTCTGAATCTTGTTGTGCAGGTTTTCAATTTCGCTGCGCAACGAGTTAAGACGCTCTTCTTGAGGTTCGATATCGGCGACTACACGGTTCAACTCCGATTCAGCTGCGTCCAGTCGGGACTTGCTGTTGGCATCAGAGGCTCGGACGCGATACCCGTCCACGGTATTGCGTGCATCTTGAAGCTCGCTTCGCAGTTCGCCCAACCGCTGAGCAGCTTCATTGGCTTCAGCCTGCTTATTGGCGAGTTGCTCAGAGAGTGCATCAACATGAGCAAAGCGCTGCTCAAGAACACCACCTTTATCAGGTTTACTATCCTTGTTGCGCGAAGTGATACCCCGCAGATACTCGATTAGCCCATTTTTCGACTTACTGCTGGAAGATGTTGCACGTACCATTGTTCACCCCTCAAATGGCAGCAAAGTACCTTGCTGTTTTGTTGGGTGCAGTAGATCAAAGGGCAGCAAGCCAGCTTGATTCAAGCGCTTTAATTAAATGATCGGCTTGAATCATAATTTGCCGGGAGGAAATAGGCGGCGTCTATAAACGCTATTCGGTGTGTGGCGTGAACACGGGAAAGCATTAACGCTGAACAAAGGAAGATTGGTTCCGCACCCCATGCCCTAACGTCCAGGGCGATCCGTGGTACGACCACGACGGCACGATGCGCGAAACCGAAAAGAAGCATAGCCGATGGCTGAATTCGGAGAAAGCCCGTAGAGGCCGCTTAAAGCGATTTTCGAGTCTGGGCGCTACCGTCGCCCTCGCTCGCTGCTAGACCCGCGTTAAACCTGCGTTAAATTCACGTATATCAGTATCCAAATGGGCAGAACCTGGCCAGCACTTACGATCTGCCCCATTTCCATATGGTTCTAAAGGTGTGAGCGCTGCTCATCCGTGCCATGCACGCGAACGAAGGCTTCCATGGCATCCGATAGCGGATGCTCTATATCAAAGTCGCCATAGCGCTCAAGGAATGCGGCCCAACGGCTCAGTAAGACGCCACAGCGTCGCATGCTCGGTATTACCCATATCCATGCAAGCGACCATTTTCCCCGACGAAAATTGAAGGCGCAGGCGCCAATAATCGTTCCAGGACCAAACGTGCCGGTGTGGTCAGTAAATAAGTACCCATCAAAGTACGGCGATGCTTTTCGCTCAATGCTGCCGTTCCACTGTAGAAAGTCGTAGTGAAACATTCTCTTGAACTGCCATGCCCGCTCACGTACCTCTTGGTGCATCCAAAGTGGAGAACCCTGGTTGACCAACTCAGGGTCTTTATGCCGCAGCAAGCGCTCTGCAAATTGGCGCTTTGGTTTTGGTTCAAGAATTCGTTTCAACCTGCTGTGCTCTGAGCGATGGTTCAAACTGGATTCCAGGTCTCCTTTTTCATATCGAAGGCCGCAATAATCACAGGTGGTGTCGATTCGCGGCTTTAGATTCCGGCTCTTTGGGCCTTTTACCTCTAGCCTGTATAGCTTTCCTTTGATTGATATTGCTTTGTATCGGTGCCCGGTGGCGCTCTTAAAGCTATCTTCATCCCAGAACCCGGGCACCATTTCCACATCTGAGCGGATTGTTATTTGAGCTCGATCCTTTAGCTTTTCATAGCCCCATACACTGAGCTCGCTTTCTGTGAGCACGTTCTTGTTTTTTAGTTTTCTGGCAAGGCGTTTAACTAATGGTGTGAGGCTTAGCTGAAAACCCAGGTCTTCTAAGTTTATCAATAAGGCTGCAGCGTCAAAAATCTCAATAGCCTCATGACCCGAAGATGAGCTATAGGCAAAGCGAGGTTTCTGATAAACGTTCCGCAAGGGAATGTCATAATATTCAATGAGCGCTTTTATTAGAGAAATCAGTCGAAATGATCCACGGCTTTCGGTGGAGCAGATGTAGTCTTCAATGTCGTGAAAATATATGAAGCCGGATGCTATGAACTCCTGCTCCTGAGGAAGCAGGAATTTCCTTTCCTTTGGCGGTGTGGCTTTTTCCTTGAGTAGCTCAACCAGCCTTTAAGGACATCAACAGGTAGTTTGGTGGGCATGGCACGTCCGTGGCTCGGGGCTAAGACAGACTGTCAGACTGCCAATCCCGCCACACATCTGCAAGGTGACTATTGGCCAGGCGCGGCGGATAGTTCAAAGACGACCTTACCCAAGTTCGGATCGAACAGCTTGCCGCCGCGTTGAACCATGGGCGGGCGCGGCCCGGTGTAGCGACTGCTGAGCAAGCTGTATCGGGCGTTCCTATCCCCTGGCTTTTCGGCAAGCAGCTCGACATAGCCGGCACGGTTCAGCCACTTCAAGTAGCTGCGAGCGCTCCAGAGCGAAACGGTCACTGTGGCCGATGCGTGCTCTGCCAGTTGCCTAGCGCTGAGCGTGCCGAGAATGCGCAGGGTGCGCCACATTGCTTCATTGCCTTGGCCTGCTGTACTGGCGTTGCCTTGCCGGGTTACAGCGGGCGCTTCGATGCCCGTGTCCTTTGTTAGGCGCAGTGTCTGCTCTTCAAAGTGGTCTGCCCCTGCAATGCGTTCCAGGTAGCCGGCTTTCTCCAGGGACTGGATGTAGCTGCGCACAGTTGCGTCATGGACGTTGGCGCGGCGAGCGATCTGGTAGCCGGTGAAGCCCTCGGCCTTCTCCCGCATGGCTTCCCACATGCGTTGCCGGTTGCCCTTGCCCCGGATCAGCTCTTTGTGTGCCGGCTTACGGCCTTGTTTAGCCATGGCTCAGTTCCGCCGTAGCGGGGCATCGCCCGTGAACCAGCCACGTTCCCCCCATTGCGCCAGGCCGATGCTGTCGAGGCACAGCGCAGCGGCTTCGGACTGGACATGGTGAAGGTTGACGACAATACGGCGCAGACAGCCGCGCACGGCCTTGCAGAGGTCATGCAGTAGATCGTCCTGGATATGCAGGTTCGGGCAGTTCGCATCGGCCAGGGCGCGCATATCGTCAGGTGTGGCAGGCAGAGCGGGCACCCACTCCAGGACGCGATTGTGCAGGCGTTCACGCTTGAGCATGGACTGCGGCACGCGTTCTTCCCCGATCAGCACAATGGTGCCGTGGCTGGCGTTGTAGATATCGGTTAGGACGTTGGCAATGGCCTTATCCAAGAGGTATTGCGCGTCATCGATAAGCAAGGGCCGACGGCTACGGGATAACTGCTCGGCAATCTGGTCGACCATCTCCGACATGGTGCGTAGCGGGAGAATGGACATCTCTTTCAGGATGGCAGCGAGGAAGGCTTTCTTCGTCCAGGTGTCCCGGCATTCGACGTAGTAGCCGCGATAGATGTTGGCCGCGAAGTTGGCGCCCACCGTTTTGCCCAGGCCGCTGGCACCGTACATCACCACCAGCCCAGGCAGATTGCTGGGGCGGTTTTGCGCGCGCTCTATGGCACTGGCCAGCAGCCCCACATTGGTCAAAGGTACGATCTGCGATCCGTTCATAGTCTTCTCCGTTTCGGCCTGCTCAACGTGCGGGCATGGCGTGCTCGAATACGCGCCGAATAGCGTGATAGTCAGGGTGTTCGGGGTAGCGCTGGTGCCATAGAGCCTCTTCGACTGAGAGGCTTTCACCGGCTTTTAGGCGAGCATCCAGACGCTGCCAGAGTCGATAGCGAGCCATGGCATCGTCTGGCACCTTGAATGGATCTGGCGCAGGCGCTGCCAGGCGTGCGGCATGCTGACGGGCAGCGGCTAGCTGTTCTTGGCTGTAGTCGATGACAGGTTCTGAAACCAGCTCGACGCGCTGGCCGGTCAGGTTCTCCAGCTTGGCCACGGTCTTCTTGAACTGGCCCTTGGCCTGTTTGGCATAGCCTTGCTCGACTATCGACGGCGCTATGTAGTCGCTGGCGTTACCGTTCAGCTTGGCTTCGCCGATCAGCTCGCCACTCATGGTTCGTACCCATACCCGAGAGGCGTCGCGTACGTCATAGGCAACCCGTACCTGCTTGCCATGCAGGTCAGCCAGGGCATCCAGTGCATAGCGCTCGCCAGCCCAGGCGATTTCGCCGCGCATGGCCTTGCGGACGATCTGCGGGCGGAACAGGTCGTTCACCACTTCGGGCGGTGCCGTGAGTGGTTGCCAACCCTTGGCAATGGCGGCATCCCAGGCTTCCTGCGGCGTCATGTGCCGACGCTGGTAAGTCTGCGGGTCGCGTATCTTGGGCAAGCCCCGGTGTGGCCTGTGGTTGTAGGCTTCTAGCTCTGCCTCAGCACCGGCCAGGAACTCTGCGAAGGTGGGCATCAGGCTTGTACGGCCAGCATCGCGCAGTTGTTGCCGAGTGATCTTGTGCACCTTATTACCTGCATGCCGATCCATGTCGGCGCCCAGGTAACTCGGGATCTTTTTGGCCGCGTGTACCCAGATGGTTTGGTGGGCACGCTCGATCAATCCACGGGCCTGGCTGTTGTAGGGCAGGGCGTGAATCATGCTACCGCCCAGGCGCTCCACAACTTCCCGAACGGTGTGGTTCTTGTAGCCAGGGCCGTTATCGACGTAGAACATCACGAACATGCCGCCCCGTTGCACGGCATCACGTAGGGCATCGAGCACGACGATGTGCGACTCGGCCTCACCGACCGAAAAGCCAAGGGCGCGTCGCGTGGCTACATCTATTACCGTAGTGATTTCTGGGCGGTAGGGTTTGCCGGTGCGTGGGTTCAGCACCTCTGCATCAAAGGTATGGCCGTCGGCGGTGTAGACCTCTCCAGGACGCATGTTCAGGGTGTCGCGCCGATTGAATGTCTTGTGCGCTTTGCCTTCCTGGGCGCTGCAGCGGCCAAGCATGCGGGCTTCGACGCTCAGCTTATTAAGGAAGCGGCGCACCTGGTGAATGCTTGGACGTTCGCCAGAGTGCTTGCCTGCGAACTCCGCATAGCTGGCCTCAACGCTGGGCTTGGTCGGGCGCTGATAGCAGCGCAGAAAGTCCGCTGCCCACTCAGGCACGTTCACGTCCGCCTTGCGGCGGGCCGGTGCTAAGCCAGCCTCGCCATGCTGTTTGTAGTCGGCCAGCCAGCGTTTTAGCGTCCGCTCCGATAGGTTGCGACCACTGGTTTTGCGGTCATTGGCACGCTCCAGGCGTTCAGCCAGGTAAGGGGAAAGTTCACTGGCCTTGGCCTGAGTAACCAGCAGAGCGATGGCCTGGCGCTGTGTGGTGACTTTGCCCAGATGCTCTATCTCACGGATAAAGGCCAGGCGAGCGGCCATGACCGAGCGTTGCTTATCGTTCAAGCGTGACGAGGAATGCGCGTCACGCTCTGTAGTTTCCGGTGAGGCAGAGACACCCACGGCTTTGGCTAGCAAGGCCTTTTGGGTCTCGGCTGGCAGCGAGGCGAAGGCGTATTCGCTGGCCTTGCTACCTGTGCGGCGCTGGCTATTCCAGCCGGCGCGCTGGGCGAAGCTGCGAATTGCGCGGGGCGTGGTCGGCAGGCCAGGTAGGCCGGCGAGCTCCTGGGCGGTGTACCAAGTATTCATAGGCACCTCTATCCGTGCCTGCCGGCCCAGTCAGTTGGCTGGGCCGGCATGGTCTATCAGACAGCCTGGCGTGCGGTGCTAAACAGCGCTTCCGCGTCATCAACCAGCAGAAGAAGCGCACGGGATACGCGTGCTACGTCGCGGCGGTCACCATCCTCGGCTGAGCAGGTGCTGAGAACGGTCAGCAGCTCCTGAACTGCGCCAAGGCGCCATTCGGCAGCATCCATCAGCTCACGCTGCGGGGCGTTGCCATCCACATACAGCACAGGTTTTCCGGCACCTTGGGAGCCGCGTTCCAGAGGCTTGAAGTTAGCCATGGGTCACCTCCTGAGCATCCAGGGCACGGGCCTTGGCCATGGCGGCGTTGTAGCGCTCCAGGCGAACGGAAAGGGACGAGTCGGCGCGAAGGGCTGCGAGAGCCAGAGCGCGGAATGCTGCTGAGCGGCTCTTGGTGGACGGATTGGGGGCGTGAGTGTGTTGCATGATGGTGCTCCTACTGTGTGTGGAGCTGCCACGGTTCGCCGTCAAACGAATAGGGTGGCAGCTGTGCGCGGGTTGACGGACCGGGACAGTAGGAACCCGGCGCACCCGAAGGTGCCCCACGCACAGCCGCCATAACACGGTGTTGCAGGCACAAAAAAAGCGCCTGCAATGAGATGGTCGGCGCCTGTGCGCCTACTGGTATTCGGGCCGTCAAACCCGGTCGCTGAATTGGCAGCGACAGGCGAACCTTAGCGATTTGTTTGGCACAGGGCAAGAGCTAACGTGTCCTATGGCATAGGTAAATGGGGAGGAAAGGGATGTTAATTGCGGTCACATTGGTGCCGATTCCTTCGAGCACTGATTGGGATGGATTTTATACATTTCCCTTATAAATCAGTAGCTTGAGAAACATTTGCTTTTTTGACGCAAAAGTTTGTTTTGTTTCAACTTAAAGGGTTCTGTTGAGTTGGCTTATAAGTGCCTGGAGGCCACGCCGATACTGATTTTAGGCTTTTATTTGCTTCGTTTGGGTGGGGCCAAAGAGCGCGCAAAAATGGCCATTTTTGGCCATTTTTGGGCTTCGGGAGATTTGGCACTGTTTTAGAGGAATTGAGGTCTCCCGGCGCCTTCCAGCCTGCCGGACTCTTCCGACTTAGAGATAGCCAATTTCTTCCAGGCGCTTGAGGATTCGCTGCTCCTTTACTCGCAATGCTCCAAGCTCTAGAAGCAGGTCAACTGACTCGCGGTCGCTCATATCCTCCTGCATTTTCCGTGCAATCATTGAAGCGGCATTGTCCTTGGCCCTCAGCCCTTGAGAGTACTGGCCAAGCGCAGACTTACCAATGAACGTCCCGTGTGTCTGGTGCAGCCACTGGGAAAGCCTGACCAGCTCGGCATAGCCGTTCTCGCGCAGCTTCTGATCCAGTTCGTCACGTACATGTTTCGGCAGCAGCTCAGCTTTCGAGCGAGGTGGCATGGTTTCTACTCCTTCCGGCTTTTCCGGGAATATACCCGGAAGATGTTGCCCCGAATAGTCCGGGCTTATCGCGCCTCTTCCGGCATTTTCCTCCCCCCTCCAGCAGTGCCAAAGCTGTCACTAACTCACAGAAGCAGTGTCGAAACGGGCAAGACCGCAGGGTAATACCGAAGCAGTGGCCAAATCAGCGACCAAGAGCCTGAGCACGGCGTTCGGCGAACTCAGCCTCTACATCATCATTGGATCGACCGCGAACAGCCTCTAGCGACGCCCTGGCAGCAGCAACCTTACGTTGCAGGAAATCATCATGCTGCCGGGTCTTTCGCTGTTGTCGAATGAAGTCACGCATGAGGTCTCTCCTGATTCGATATGGCCATGGGGTGATGATGCCTAGAGAACGCGGGTGATCGCTAGCTGAGCCAGCGTGACGGCCTCCTGCAAGTGACCACGTGCAAGTGCGCATGATTCATGGTCATGGCCAGAGTGGCATGCCCCGGGACTTTCTGTAGGATGATATTCCCGCCGCTCATGACGAAAGGTGCATCACAACACATGCGATGCCAGCCAAGCCGGGATACGCGCTTTGGTCTGTAAGCGGTAGGATCGAGCCGGAGAGCCGCCACCGAGCCCGGATCATGGTGTGGGATGTCGACTACACAGGAAGCAGCCAGGCGCTGGTACACCCACAAGGAGAGGAAACTCAAGGATGAAAGCTGACAGAAACGACGCCCCTGAGGCATGGCTCGCCAGCCGACCGCGCAAAAATGGCAATCCGGGAATCGTACTCGCAGGCGTGATTGGCATCGTCATTACCCTCGGCGCGCTCAATGTGGCCGGCCAAGCCTTCAAGCAGACCACCGTAAAGAGCGTGGCCGAAAACCGGCAGCAAGCAACGATCACACCGATAGCTGAAGTAGCTCGGGCAGAACCCGTACCCGCAAAGGACTGGGATCGGATCGTAGAAGAGCAGGCACGACGCGACGCAATACCTCGACAAGAGCCTGAGCAGGCCAACAACTCAGAACCCCCTGTCGCAAGACAACGCGTATTCAACGATCAGAACTACATACCGAGAGGGGCTGACAACGTGCTCAGTTCTCGGGCAATTCCGAAATCCGTGCCTCAAGAGCAACCCAAGGAGAAGTTGCGAGTTATCGGAATCAAGGAAGAAGCAAAGCTGAAGGACTTCTGCGGGGGAAGAGAAGGCAGCATCGAGCGACGGAATTGCAGATCCCAACTTGGGCTGGATCATAGAGATTAAAAGACTGCCTGGAGAGATTACATGCTGACGATTCTTATCGTCTGTGCCACCATGTTTGCGGTGGTTATTCTGCCATTTAAAACTTTTGCAACAGTTGCACTAATGGCAGCTATAAATATTCTAATCATAAAATATTCCGCACAAGCAATAACCGGAACCCAAATCTCATTGAGGGAGTCATTAAAAGCGCTACTCTTCTCTTTCCTGTTCGCGACCTTGGCCGTTACAGCAATCTCAAGCTTTTCCAGTAATACGGGGATTCATACATTTGAAGGCTTGGCTGCACTGAGTGTCCTGGGGATACTTTTAGCCTCTTATGTTGCAGGCTATAGCATTGCGCTCAGTACGGCTTTTTGGCCTAGTGCAGCCATCGCCACAATATCAGCCATAACATCAACAACCTTGTTGTCTATTGTAAATTAGATATCATCTGCAGATTTTGAAAAGGATTTTGCTTGCTTTCCGGGATTGACAGGCAACAAATTGCAGTTAGGCCAGAAAATGATTGGTTTTAATCTATCGTGAGAAGCGATAAGCCAGGGTAAGGAGAGAAATTCCGATAGCTGACCATATAAGGCCAACGGCGTAAGCACCTACCTTGGGGCCGAAAGGAATAGACAACAGCCGGCCTAAACCGCAGATAGCCCTGCAACTAGAGTCAGACGACATTGGCAATGTTTGAAAGCCAAAGATGAAGCTTGCGCCCAAGAGCAAAAGCAGTACGCCGATCAACGTAAAAAACAGAAATGACTTCGATTTCATTTTTTGACTGACCATTGGCTGAAAATACAGATCGCGCCAATCATTTACAATAGAAATATCGACAAAAATAAATCTGTCAGCTTCTTTGCAAACACTCCTTGCGGTGGGCATTACCACCTTAAGTCAGTGTCCACTGAACCCGGGACAGACCAAAGAATAGCGACACCAGGTTGGATAGGCCACGTGCAAACACTCTTGCTATGTGCTTCTCTCACGCATGAAGCTAAAGAAAAGCTTCAGGCTCGGCCACGCCAAAAACAACCCAAACACCACAAAAGCCAGGCCAAGGCCCATGCATAAATCATTTGCTACCGCCCACTTGGCAATTCTACTTATGCGCGTATCACCATCACCAACAAGGAAGAGACAACTCCTGGACGTTAGGCTGTGATAACCAAGCCCGACAAAGCACATGCCAGCAGAAAGAAATAACGTGGCATGACCCCAGACAAGGAAACTGGCAGACCTGAACCAGCCTATATAGGCGCCTGCCCAGAAGAGTAAAAGCGAGATGGCAAACAAATTCAGCGCAACAGCGGCCAGCGCAAACGATGCGCCATCCAACTCCTGGTCGATTACCACGAAGTTCCCAAGAAAAATTACAAGCAATATGAATATCGCGAAAAGAAGTCGAACCATCCGGCTCATACACCGCCCTCAACCACGCCGCCCTCCCCCTCGGAGCGCGGCGTTTTCATGTATCGAGCGGCTTATACCGTCAGGCGGGTCAGCGCTTCGCGGTATTTGTCGGCGGTCTTCTGCGCCACGTCGGCCGGCACGGCCGGGGCCGGGGGCTGCTTGTTCCAGCCGGTGGACTCCAGCCAGTCGCGTACGAACTGCTTGTCGAAGCTCGGTGGGTTCTGCCCTTCGACGTAGCTGTCGGCCGGCCAGAAACGGCTGGAATCGGGAGTCAGCACTTCGTCCATCAGGGTCAGGGTGCCGTCTTCGTCCAGACCGAATTCGAACTTGGTGTCGGCGATGATGATGCCGCGGGTGGCGGCGTATTCGACGGCAGCGGTGTACAGCGCGAGGGCGGTGTCACGCACCTTGGCCGCCAGTTCGGCACCGATGATGGCTTCGCACTGGGCGAAGCTGATGTTCTCGTCGTGGTCGCCCACGGCGGCCTTGGTCGAGGGGTGAAGATCGGTTGCGGCAGCTTGGCCGCTTCCTTCAGGCCAGCCGGCAGGGCGATGCCGCAGACGGTGCCGCTCTTCCGGTATTCCCTCCAGCCGGAGCCGGCGATGTAGCCACGCACGATGGCCTCCACGGCGACCGGCTTGAGGCGCTTGGCGACCACGGCGCGGCCTTCGACCAGCGGCAGTTCGGCGGCGGCCACGACGTCCTCGACCTTGTCGCCGGTGAAGTGGTTGGGCACCACGTCAGCCAGCTTGTCGAACCAGAAGTTGGAGATGGCGGTGAGGATCTTGCCCTTCTCCGGGATCGGCTGCTCGAGGATCACATCGAATGCCGACAGACGATCGGTGAGCCACCATCAGCATGCGCTTGTCGTCGATTTCGTAGAGGTCGCGAACCTTGCCCGAGTAGATCTTCTTCAGGCTCAGGGTAGTGGGTGTGCTCATGTCGGCATTTCCGTTCGTGGCAAACAAAACAGGCGAAACCCCGGAGGGTTTCGCCCATCGACTTGCGGCTGGGGCGCGGTGCGCCGGATCAGCCGAGGTTATCCTGAATCAGGCTCAGCACGCGGCGCGATACATCGGCCGGGGCAACGGTGTTGAGGTCTTTTTCCACGGTGACCTGAACGCCATCGCCAACCGGGGTCAGGCGAACCTGATAGCGCTCGGCACGGGCTTCGATCTCTTCCTTGCTCGGCGCGCTGCCGAACATGCGACCGAAGAAGCCTGGCTTCTCTTCGTTGACCTGGGCACCTTCGGCCAGGTTGATGTAGTACAGACCAAGGCTGCGGTTGAGGTCGTCGACGCGCACGTCGGCAAGCTCCAGCGAACGACCGACACCGGATCAGGCGCGGTCGAAATCGGCGCCCAGGTTGAGCACCGGGTTGCCGTTGCCGTCTTCGCTCAGGCTGACGCGGCTGGGCGCATCGAAGTCGCGAGCCGCGAGCAGCGAGACCGAACCGCCCTGCTCCACGCCACGCGCCATGCTCACCAGCATTTCGTCGAGCAGTGCGGCCTCCAGGCTGGCGTTGCCGCTACGAGCGGCGAAGCCGACATCCGCCGTGCTACCGGCCGGACGCTCGGCGCTGGTGACGAAGACTTCACTGGTGTTGCGCTGCACGCCCGGCTCGATGCGCACGCGCACGCGGGTTTCGGCATCCGGCGCAACGCCGGAAACACGGCTGCTCAGACGGCGGGCCATGCCGGCGGAAAGCTCATCGAAACGCTGCCAGGAGGTGGTGAATTCGCCGGTCTGCGGGCGCTCGTCGGCGATGCGGAAGCCGTTGTCTTCGAAGAACTGGCGGGCCAGCGGCCAGACTTCGGCCGGCACGCGCTGGGCCACGACCCAACGCGAGTCGCCGCTGCGCTGCAGGCTGAACTCACGCTCGTCGGCACGCACCTGCAGGGCTAGCGGACGCGGCACTTCGAATTCGGCCGGGGTAGCGGTGGTGTTGGCGATCTGCGCCGGCACCGGCAGCAACGGGTCGAGACGCTTGGCCTGGACATCGGGCGGCAGTTGCATCGGCGCGGTCTGGCGCGCTTCCAGGTAGTCGCTGCCACGATCACGGAAATAGCCATTTTCACCCCAGAGCCAACCACAACCGCTGGTGCTGGAGACGATCAGAGCAAGGGCGGAAAATCCGGCCAGTCGCTTCATGCGTAGAATCCTTAGGTTAAGCCAATACACCGCACTGGCGCATGGCCTGGCGCAGCGGTTCGTGACAACGCGGGCTGAGCCAGGTCAGCGGCAGACGGATACCGTCGCCCATCATGCCCATTTCATGCAGCGCCCATTTCACCGGAATCGGGTTGGACTCGATGAACAGCGCCTTGTGCAAGGGCATCAGGCGGTCGTTGATGGCACGGGCGATGGCCGCCTCGCCACGCATGGCGGCGGCGCACAGGTCGCTCATCGCACGCGGTGCGACGTTGGCGGTGACGGAGATGTTGCCCTTGCCGCCCAGCAGCATCAGTTCCACGGCGGTGGCGTCGTCGCCGGAATAGACGAGGAAGTCCTTGCCAACGCGATCCAGTACGTCCTGAGCGCGTTGCAGGTCACCGGTAGCTTCCTTGATGCCGATGATGTTGTCGATCTTCGACAGGCGCTCGACGGTCTCCGGCAGCATGTCGCAGACGGTGCGGCCCGGCACGTTGTAGAGGATCTGCGGGATGGACACGGCTTCGGCAATGTGGCGGAAGTGCAGGTACAGGCCTTCCTGGGTCGGCTTGTTGTAGTACGGCGTGACCAGCAGGCAGGCGTCGGCGCCCACTTCCTGGGCGGCGCGGGTCAGTTCGACCGACTCGCGGGTGGAGTTGCCGCCGGTACCGGCGATGACCGGGATGCGGCCGGCGACCTGCTTGACCACACGTTTGATGACTTCGATGTGCTCACCCACGTCCAGCGTGGCGGACTCACCCGTGGTGCCGACCGCGACGATGGCATTGGTGCCCTCTTGCAGGTGGAAATCCACCAATTTGCTCAGGGCCTCCCAATCCAGACCACCCTGCGCATCCATGGGCGTGACCAGTGCCACCATACTGCCCGCAATCATGCAACCGCTCCTGCCGGAAAAATTGAGCCGTAATGGTACTGGTGCCACCAGTCCGGCACAAGCAACGGACAAGGGCTTGTCGGTACTCATCGTCACGCTCGGCGCACGGCCTCGCCATTCCCCTGAGCGGTGCTTTTCGCTAACCTGCTGTCTTTGGTCTGCGGCTGCTCGTGCGCAGACCGTTCATCGCTTTAGGAAGGCTGCATGTCCACCCCCCTCGTTCGCGAACAATTCCTCGTTATCAGCGCTCTCGGCCGCGATGCCATGGCCCTGACCAACCTGCTCAGCCGCGCCAGCCATGAAAACCGCTGCGCCGTGGTCAGCACCCGCCTGAGCCGCCACGGAGAGTTCAGCGCCCTGGTGCTGCAGGTGTCCGGCAGTTGGGACGCCCTGGCCCGCCTGGAGTCGAGCCTGCCGCTGCTGGCCAAGAAGCACGATTTCTCGGTCAATCTGGTTCGCAGCGCCGCCGCCGAGGTTCGCCCGCAGGCCCTGCCGTATGTCGCCTACGTCAGCGCGGTCTACCGTCCGGACATCCTCAACGAGCTGTGCCAGTTCTTCATCGATCACCGCGTCGAGCTGGAAAACCTGACCTGCGACACCTACCAGGCACCGCAGACCGGCGGCACCATGCTCAACGCGACGCTGACCGTGACGCTGCCGGCCGGCACGCAGATCAGCTGGTTGCGCGATCAGTTCCTGGATTTTGCCGATGCGCTGAACCTGGATGCCCTGATCGAACCCTGGCGTCCGCAGAATCCGTGACGATCCGACCGCGATGAACACGGGCTCGCGCCACTCATCGCCCCCGTCGCTCGATACGCTCGCCAGGTTTCGGCCTGCGAGCCTCGCCAGCATCCAGAAGGAGTCATCATGACCGTAACCCTCGACCAACCCGTTGCCGACTTCCAGGCCCAGGCCACCAGCGGCCAGCAGGTGAAACTGTCCGACCTCAGGGGCAAGCAGGTGGTGCTGTACTTCTATCCCAAGGACGCCACGCCGGGCTGCACCACCGAGGGCCTGGACTTCCGTGCCCGCTTCGAGCAGTTCCAGGCCGCCAACACGGTGATCTTCGGCGTGTCGATGGACAGCCTGAAGAAGCACGAAAGCTTCAAGTGCAAGCAGGAATTCCCCTTCGAGCTGATCAGCGACGAGGCGCACGCGCTGTGCGACCTGTTCGGCGTCTATCAACTGAAGAAGAACTACGGCAAGGAATACATGGGGATCGTGCGCAGCACCTTCCTGATCGACAAGGACGGTGTGCTGCGCGAGGAATGGCGCAACCTGAAGGTCGCCGGCCACGTCGACAAGGTGCTGGCCGCCGCCGAGGCACTGCACAGGAGCTGAGCGCCAGGGTGCGCTCGCTGGATCCCCCTGAAACCTGATAAAGGCCGCATTTGCGGCCTTTATCATTGGGCGGTATAACAGGCCTGCGCGGCTGGAGCCGCTTCTACCGATCCGGTCAGGCTTGTACGGGCTCCGGCTCGATGCGTGGCCAGGCGTTGAGCACGGCCTTGAACAGGGTGGCCAGGGGAATGGCGAAGAAGACGCCCCAGAAGCCCCACAGGCCGCCGAACAGCAGCACCGCGCAGATGATCGCCACCGGATGCAGGTTGACCGCCTCGGAGAACAGCAGCGGCACCAGCACGTTGCCGTCCAGCGCCTGAATGACGCCGTAGACCACCATCAGGTAGAAGAACTGGTCGCTCCAGCCCCACTGGAACAGGGCGATCAACGCCACCGGCAGCGTCACCACCACCGCGCCGATATAGGGCACCACCACCGACAGACCGACCAGCAGCGCCAGCAGGGCGGCGTAGTTGAGACCCATGTAGGCGAAGGCGATGTAGGTCACCACACCACAGACGACGATCTCGATGAACTTGCCACGAATGTAGTTGGCGATCTGCTCGTTCATCTCCTGCGCCACCTGGGTGATCAGGGCGCGTTCACGCGGCAGGTAGCCGCGAAACCACTGGCCGATCAGTTCACGATCCTTGAGGAAGAAGAACACCAGGATCGGCACCAGCACCAGGTAGATCATCAGGCTCATCAGCATCGGCAGGCTGGACAGCGAGAACGACAGCGCCCACTGCCCCATCTTGCCCGTCTCGCCGCGCATGCTGTCCATCAGCTGGACGATCTGCGCATCGGTGATCAGGTTCGGATAGCGCTCCGGCAACAGCAGGAACATCGACTGCCATTCGGCGGCCATGCGGGGCAGTTCGTTGAACAGCGTGCTCAGTTGCTGCCAGAGCAGCGGCATCAGCACCAGCAGGAAAACCGCCAGGGCGCCCATGAACAGGGTGAAGACGATCCACACGGCCAGTACCTGCGGCACCCTCAGGCGCTCCAGACCATTCACCAGGCCCTGCATGAGAAACGCCAACACCATGCCGGTCAGCACCGGCGCGAGCATGCCGCCAAGGGTCAGTACCACGCCAAAGCCGAGCACCAGCAGCACGGCCAACACCACCGCCTGCTCGTCGGAAAAATAGCGATGCACCCAATCACGCAGAACCTTGACCATGAACGCTTCCTTCATTAACCGGAAAATACCGGCCCGCCCATGCGCCTGGCGCACAAGGGACACAACGCGACGGCAGGAGGTTTGTTTCAGGCTGCTACGGGCTCTCAGGCCTTGCGCAACCAGTAACGGTAGACGCCAGCCTCGACCTCTTCATGCAGCAGAGTATGGCCGGCCAGGCTGGCAAAGGCCCGAAAATCGCGCTGTGAGCCGGCATCGGTGGCACTGACCTTGAGCACCGCACCACTGGCCAGGCGATTGAGTTCGAGCTTGGCCTTGAGCAAGGGCAGCGGGCAGTTGAGCCCGCAGGCGTCCAGTTCGGCATCGAAGGCCACTACGTCTGTCATCGTCGACTCCCTGGGAAAGCCGCTAGGATACCCAAGCCCTTGCAACCCTGGCCAGCGCGGTAGCTGGCCGGCTACAGTAACGCCTTTGCCGCCCGAGAGCCTTGAGTGCATGACTTTTCTGCGCCCCACCCTGTTGACGCTTGCCTGCCTGTTTGCCGCACATACCGGCGCCAGTGACCTGCCGTCGCTGGGCGACGCGAGTTCCTCGATCGTTTCGCCACAGCAGGAACACCAGCTCGGCCGCGCCTGGCTCGGCCTGCTGCGGGGGCAGGTGTCCCAGCTGGACGATCCACAGCTCAAGGACTTCGTCGAGACCAGCGTCTATCGCCTGTCGGAAACCAGCCAGTTGCAGGATCGACGCCTGGAGTTCGTCCTGCTCAACAGTCCGCAACTGAATGCCTTCGCCGCACCAGGCGGTATCGTCGGGGTCAACGGTGGTCTGTTCCTCTATGCCCAGACCGAAGCCGAGTACGCTTCGGTCATGGCGCACGAACTGGCGCACCTGTCGCAGCGTCACTTCGCCCGTGGCGTCGAGGCCCAGCAACGCATGCAGTTGCCGCTGATGGCGGCCATGCTCGCCGGTATCGTCGCCGCCGCAGCCGGTGCCGGTGACGCCGGTATCGCCACGATCATGTCGACCCAGGCTGCGGCCATTCAGGAACAACGGCGCTTCTCCCGGCAGAATGAGCAGGAGGCCGACCGCATCGGCCTGGTCAACCTGGAGAAAGCCGGCTACGACCCACGTGCCATGCCGCTGATGTTCGAACGCCTGATGCGCCAGTACCGTTACGATGCCAAGCCGCCGGAGTTCCTGCTGACTCACCCGGTATCGGAATCGCGTATCGCCGACACCCGCAACCGCGCCGAGCAGTATCCGGTCAAGGGCCGCGAAGACAGCCTGCGCTACCAGTTGATGCGCGCCCGCGTGCAACTGACCTATGAAGAAACACCCGGCGTCGCGGCCAAGCGTTTCCGCGCCATGCTCGACGAGAACCCCAATCTGGACGCTGCCCGCTATGGCCTGGCCCTGGCGCAGATGAAGGGCGGCCAGCTCGGTGAGGCCGGGCAGACCCTGGCGCCACTGCTGAGCAAGGCGCCGGACGATGTCGTCTACAACCTGGCGCAGATCGAGATCGATATGGCGGCCAACCACCTGGATGCCGCCGCACGCCGTCAGGAGCGCCTGTTAACCCTGTACCCCGGCAATTACCCGCTGCAACAGACGCGTATCGACCTGCTGCTCAAGCAACAGCGCACTCACGACGCCGAACGCGCACTGGACGAGCTGCTCAAGACACGTCCCAAGGATCCCGATGTCTGGTACCAGGTTGCCGAGGTTCGTGGCCTGAGCGGCAACACCATCGGCCTGCACCAGGCACGGGCCGAGTTCTTCGCCCTGGTCGGTGATTACAACCAGGCCATCGAACAACTCGACTTCGCCAAGCGTCGTGCCAGCAACAACTTCCAGCTGGCCTCGCGCATCGATGCGCGTCAGCGTGAGTTGACAGAAGAGAAGCGCCTGGTCGAGCAGATGCTGCGCTGACCGGGACGATGACGGTGCGCACGGCGTCCCCTGCGACTGTATCGCCCGCAGGGGGCGCCATGTGCAGCGATGACAGCCTCACCCGAGCGCAACGAAGAAGCCCCGCACTTGGCGGGGCTTGTTCGTTTCAGCCTGAGGTCAGGCGCTCTGCGCCAGATCCATCAGCTCGCGGTTGGCCACGGCGTACATGGCGTAGTCGCTACCGGTGGCCGCGCGCAGCTCGGTGAGCATGGCCTTCCAGCGATCCACCAGGCGCTGATGCTGTTCGAGCCACAACGCCACACGCGCTTCGATCTCCTGCGGGCCATCGGCCATCTGCAGGGACCGAGACGGTAATCGCCCGCTGCTGCCAGTCCAGATCGTCGCGGAAGGCTTCGCGGGCCAGTGCCTGCCAGTTGCTTTCCACCGCCAATCCGGTGATCTGCTGCAGGTACCAGGACAGATCCAGCGCACCACCCACGGCGAAGTAGGCCGTGGCCACTTCGCTGGCATCCTTGCCGGTGACGTCGGCCGCCTCGATGATCGGCAGCAGCGTATAGAGGTGGCTGGTGCCCGCCACGACGCGGGCCAGTTCCTCCGGCGCACCGGCTTCGACGTAGCTCTGGTAGCGCGCCAGCCACTGCTCGCGGGCCGGCCCTTCGAGCAGTTCGTCCAGACGGCCGACCAGCGCCTCGATGCGTGGCGCGAAGTGCGCCACGTCACGCGCGGCATCCAGATCGTTGCGGCGGCTGCGCAGGAACCAGCGGGTGGTGCGGCGCCCCAGGCGCATCAGCTCGTCCATCAGTTGCAGTTGCAGATCGGCCGGCACCTTGTAGTCCAGTGCCTCGATCTGCGCCCACCAGTGTGGCAGACGGAACAGGTCGCGCACGATCACGTAGGCACCGGCGACGTTGGCCGCACTCATGCCGGTGGACTCCTTCAGGCGCTGCACGAAAGTGATGCCCATGTGGTTGACCAGGTCGTTGGCGATCTGCGTGCTGACGATCTCGCGCTTGAGGCGATGACGTCGCATGGCATCGCCGAACTTCTCGGTGAGCACGGCCGGGAAAGCGGTTTCCATCTCGCGGGCCAGGTAGTCGTCATCCGGCACCAGGGACTTGAGCAGCGATTCCTTGAGGTCGATCTTGCTGTAGGAGATCAGTACCGACAGCTCCGGACGGGTCAGGCCGCGACCACTGGAGGCACGCTCGTTGAGTGCCTCGTCCGAGGGCAGGAACTCCAGGGCACGATCCAGCTTGCCGGCGCTTTCCAGCGCGTTCATCAGGCGCTTGTACTCGCCGATGCGCTCGCGGGCGCGGCGTTCGGCCAGCGACAGCGCCTGGGTCTGCTTGTAGTTGTTGGTCAGCACCAGCTCGGAGACGTCATCGGTCATCTCGGCCAGCAGCTTGTTGCGCTGCTTCTCGGTCATGTCGCCGGCGGCGACGATCTCACCGAGCAGAATCTTGATGTTCACCTCATGGTCGGAGCAGTCCACGCCACCGGCGTTGTCGATGAAGTCGGTGTTGCTGGCACCGCCGCCCAGGCCGAACTCGACGCGGCCGAGCTGGGTCATGCCCAGGTTGCCGCCCTCGCCCACTACCTTGGCGCGCAGCTCGCAGCCATCCACGCGCAGGGCATCGTTGGCCTTGTCGCCAACGTCACCATGACTTTCCCTGCTGGATTTCACGTAGGTGCCGATGCCGCCGTTCCACAGCAGGTCGACCGGCGCCTTGAGCAGCGCATTGAGCAGCTCGGTGGGCGCCAGCTTGTCGGCGGCGATGTCGAAGCGCGCCTTCATCTGCGGGGTGACGGCGATGCTCTTGGCGCTGCGCAGGAAGATGCCGCCACCTTCGGAAATCAGCTTGGCATCGTAGTCGGCCCAGCTCGAACGCGGCAGGTCGAACAGGCGCTTGCGCTCGACGAAGCTCCTGGCCGCATCCGGGTTGGGATCGATGAAGATGTGCATGTGGTTGAAGGCCGCGACCAGTTGCAGCTTGTCCGACAGCAGCATGCCGTTACCGAACACGTCGCCGGCCATGTCACCGATGCCGATCACGGTGAAGTTGTCCTTCTGCACGTCGATGCCGCGCTCGCGGAAGTGACGCTGCACGCTGACCCAGCCGCCCTTGGCGGTGATGCCCATGCCCTTGTGGTCGTAGCCGGCCGAACCACCGGAGGCGAAGGCATCGCCCAGCCAGAAGCCGTACTCGGCGGCGATGCCGTTGGCGATGTCGGAGAAGGTCGCGGTGCCCTTGTCCGCCGCCACCACCAGGTAGGGGTCGTCGGCGTCGTGGCGTACCACATGGGCCGGCGGAACCACTTCGCCTTCCTTGAGGTTGTCGGTGATGTCCAGCAGACCGGAGATGAAGATGCGGTAGCAGGCAATGCCCTCGGCCATCACCTCGTCACGCGAGCCGCCCACCGGCATCCGGCGCGGCACGAAGCCGCCCTTGGCGCCCATCGGCACGATCACCGCGTTCTTCACCTGCTGCGCCTTGACCAGGCCGAGCACCTCGGTGCGGAAGTCTTCCTCGCGGTCGGACCAGCGCAGGCCACCGCGGGCGACATCGCCGAAGCGCAGGTGCACGCCCTCGACGCGCGGGCTGTAGACGAATATCTCGAACTTCGGCACCGGACGCGGGATGTCCGGAATCAGCCGTGGGCTGAGCTTGAAGCTGAAGTAGTTCCTGGCCTGGCCGCCCTCGCCCGGCTGGTAGAAGTTGGTGCGCAGGGTGGCCTTGATCAGGTCGAGGTAGCGCCGCAGGATGCGATCCTCGTTGAGCACCGCGACGTTGTCCAGCTCGCCGAGGATGGCCTGTTCGAGCTTCTGCTGCTTGTCTTCCAGATCCTCGGCGCCAAGTTTGCGCGCCAGGTAGAAGCGCGTCTTGAACAGGCGCACCAGCTCCTTGGCGATATCGGCGTGGTTGATCAGGGTCGCGGCAATGTAGCTGAGGTCGAAACCCAGGCGAATCTGCTTGAGGTAACGCGCATAGGCCCGCAGCAGCGCCACGTCGCGCCAGGGCATGGCGGCAGTCAATACCAGGCGGTTGAAGGCGTCGTTCTCGGCATCGCCACCAACGATGTGGATGAAGGCATCCTGCAGGGTGTCGTTGAGCTGCTGGATATCGACGTTCAGGCCTTCGGCATAGGTGAAGGCGAAGTCGTGAATCCAGAACTCGCGCCCGTCGGCACGACGCAGCTTGTAGGGGAATTCACCGAGCACGCGCAGGCCCAGGTTTTCCAGGATCGGCAGCACATCGGACAACGGCAGCGGCGTATCGGCGTGGTAGAGCTTGCAGTGCAGTTGCTGGTCGCCTTGCGCCAGCGGCTGGTAGAAGCTCATCACCAGCGGTCGTTCAGCGCTCAGCCTGAGCAGGTGTTGCATGTCCACCACCGCCGAATGCGGGGCGAAGCGCTCGCGATAACCGGCGGGGAAGTTCTTCGGGAAGTCGCCCAGCACGCGGGTGCCCTTGGCTTCACCAAGGCTGTCGACCACCAGTGCAGCGTAATCATCGGTCCAGGAACGGCAGGCCTGGATCACTTCACGTTCGAGCTGCTGCGGATCGATGTCGAGCTTGTTCCTGGGATCGACGCGCAGGATGAACTGCACGCGTGCCAGTACCGATTCGGAGAAATAGGTCCAGAACTCGCAATCGCTGGCCTGCAGGCGGTCGACCAGCACCTGCTGGATACGCATGCGGGTTTCCGTGGAGTAGACGTCACGCGGTACATAGGCCAGGGCATAGACGAAACGGCCATAGGGGTCGAAGCGCAGGAACAGGCGAACCTTGTTGCGTTCCTGGATCTGCACGATCGACAGGGCGGTGCTGAACAGTTCGTCCACCGGGGTCTGGAACAGGTCGTCACGCGGCAGCACTTCCAGCACCTTGACCAGTTCCTTGCTCAGGTGGCCATGGGCGGTGAAGCCGGAGCGTTTCGCCACCTCGGCGACCTTGCGACGAATGTAGGGAATCTCGCGCACGCTCTCGCTGTAGGCGATGGAGGTGTAGATACCGAGGAAGCGGCATTCCTTGATCACCCGGCCCTTGGCATCGATCTCGCGGATGGAGACGAAATCCGGGTAAGCCGGGCGATGCACGCGGCTCGGCTGCGCAGCCTTGGCGAACGACAGCAGCATGGGCTCGCGCAGGTAGTTCAGGGCATAGGGCTCGATGTGCAGATCGGCGCGGCTCAAGCCACTGCGCAGGCGTGTGGAAAGCCCCAGCAGCGAGCTTTCGTCGTACTCGATGTAGCCACCATCGGCGGCCTCGTGCACGGTGAATTCTTCATAGCCGAGGAAGGTGAAATGGTCGTCACGCAGCCATTGCAGGAAGACCTTGACCTCCTCCAGCTCCGCCGCCTCGATCTTCAGCTTGCTCTTGTCCAGCTTGCCGAGCAGCTCCAGCGCCTTGGCCTTCATCGGCTGGAAGTCGGCCACGCTCAGGCGCACTTCCTCCAGCACTTCGAGCAGCGCGCTGTGCAGCGACTTCATGTCGGCATTGCTGGCGCAGCGGTTGATTTCCAGGAACATCAGCGATTCCTGGGTCACGCCCTTGCCGGTGCTGCCCTTGGCCAGCATGTCCTGCAGATTGCCGTTCTTGTCACGGCGCACGCTGAGCACGCTGTTCTGCAGGGTATGGATGCTGTAGCCGCGACGATTGAGCTCGATGCGCACCGAGTCGACCAGGAACGGAATATCCGGATGCAGCACCTCGATGGCCGTGTGGGTGCTCTGCCAGCCATGCTTCTCGTAATCGGGGTTGAACACCCGCACCTGCGGCTGCGCAGGGTCGAAACTGCCGAGCAGGCGCCAGGCGGACAAGGTGCAACCGACCAGGTCGGAGAGACGCCGCTGGGTCAGCTCCTCCAGGGCGATGATGCCGAAGAATTGCTCAGCGAACAGCGTCACTTGTGGCAGCGCCTGTTCGCTCACATGCTGAGCCAGAGCCGCTTGCAGTTGATGCTGGAAGTCGGCTTTGCTGGCCGCCGTAAAGAACGCCATGGTTATGCTCCATTGGGCTTGTGGTTCGACAGGAGGACAATCGCTGGTCTTCCACGCGTTGGTTCAACGTTAGCCCATGAAGCGCCAATGACACCGGCAGACAGCACGAGAACCCCGACGAGAAATGGCGACCGATCGGTCACATATGGCGAATCAGCTTAACGAGGGATGGCCCGCGACCGCTTGCGAGGCTGCGACATTTTCGTTCAAGGCCGCACCACGGCAGGGCAAGCCCCCAGGTGATGGCCCACCCGCACGAGGCGAGTGGGCGCAGGGGATGGATACCTCAGGCGCCGCGCATCGCTTCGGGCAGCGACAGGACGATCTGCGGGAACAGGGTGATGAGAACCGCCGTCAGCACCAGCAGCATGAAGAACGGGAAGCTGGCCTTGGCCACCGTCCACATGTCGCGTCCGGTGAGGTTCTGGATCACGAACAGGTTGAAGCCGACCGGCGGCGTGATCTGCGCCATCTCCACGGTGAGGATGATGAAGATGCCGAACCACAGCAGGTCGATGCCCGCAGCCTGCACGGCCGGCAGGATCACGGCGGTGGCCAGGAGGATGATCGAGATACCGTCCAGGCAACTGCCGAGAATGATGAAGAACACCAGCAATGCGGCGAGCAGCACGTAGGGCGACATCTGCTTGGCGACGATCCAGTCGGCCAGCGCCGCCGGCAGCCCGGTGAAGCTCATCGCGGCGGTCAGGTAGGCAGCACCGAGCAGGATGAAGAAGATCATGCACGAGGTGCATACCGCGCCAAGCAGGCTGGACATGAAGGTCTCGACCGTCAGCGAACGCGAGTACAGGGCGATGCCCAGCGCACCGACCACGCCCAGCGCCGCCGCTTCGGTGGCAGTGGCCAGGCCGGTGTAGATCGAACCGATCACGGCGACGATCAGTGCCACCACGGGGATCAGCAAACGTGCCCGGCGCAGCTTCTCGCGCAACGGCAGGCCCGGTTCTTCCGCTGGCAGCTTGTCGCGGTTGAGTTTCGACCAGATCATCAGGTAACCGGAGAAAACGGCCAGCAACAGCAGACCCGGCAGGATGCCGGCGATGAACAGGCGCGACACCGAAACCTGCGCGCCCACGGCGTAGACGATCATCATGATCGACGGCGGAATCAGCAGCCCCAGGGTACCGGCACCGGCCAGCGAGCCCATGGCGATGCTCTGCGGATAACCGCGGCTCTTCAGCTCGGGCAACGCGATACGGCCGATGGTGGCAGTGGTGGCGGCAGAGGAGCCACTCACCGCAGCGAAGATGCCGCAACCCAGTACGTTGACATGCAGCAACCGCCCCGGCAGCCCTCGCACCCAGGGCGACAGACCACGGAACATGTCTTCCGAGAGCTTGGTGCGATAGAGGATTTCACCCATCCAGATGAACAGCGGCAGGGCCGTCAATGTCCAGCTGGCACTGGCCGTCCAACTGGTGGAGGCGAGAATAGAACCGGCGGGTGCCCCGCCGAACAGCTCCATGCCGATGATGCCGACGCCCAGCAGCGACAGGGCGACCCATACACCGCCGCCGAGCAGGACGAACAGCGCCACCAGCAGGGTGATTGCAATGATTGTGTATTCCACGGCGAACTCACTGTTGTTTTAGACGGCAGGTGCCGCCACATCTGAAAGGCGCCCCTGATAGGGATACGCGATGCTCACTCGGTCATCACGCCAGGAACCTCGTCTTCGAAACGCTGACCACGGCACACCAGCACCAGGCGTTCGAACATCGCGATCACCAGGATCAGGGTACCCAGTACCATCGGCACCTGCAGGTATCCACATCGGGATCGGCAGCAGCCCGGAAGAGACCTCGTTGAACGCGTAGGACTCCAGCACGAACAGCGCGCAGTACCAGGCGAGGTAGGCCGCGATCAGCAGACCGATCAGATTGCCCATCACCTCGACGGCGAACAGGCTGCGCTGCGGCAGCAGGCGAAAGAGCAACTCGACGCGGATGTGCGCACCACGCATCAGCGCATAGGGCAGCGCCAGGAAACCCGAAGCGGCCATGCTGTAGGCGGCGAACTCGTCGGTGGACGGAATCATGGTGCCGAACTGCCGGGCCACGATCTGCGCCACGATGATCACGCAGATGAGGATCAGAAACAGACCAGCCAGCAGGCCGGACAGGGTGTACAACTTACGTAGCCAACTCATGAGACGAATGCCTCGCACGCGAAGGAAGCGATGGACGAGCCCTGACGAACTCACCCGGGAGGCGGCGCGGCAGGCCGCGCCACCCTGGATCAGTTGCGGTAGGCGTCGATCATGGCCTTGCCTTCGTCACCGGTTCGCTGCAGCCACTCGGCCGCCATGGTCGAGCCGATGCTCTCGAAGCCGGCTTCCACTTCAGCCGGCGCGCTTTCACTGATTTCCATGCCGTTCTCCGCCAGGGTCGCCACCAGCGCACTGGTTTCTGCCTGGGCAGCCGCCCAGCCCTGCTCTTCCGCGCGCTTGGCGGCGGCCAGCACGGCTTGCTGAGAAGCCTCAGGCAAGCGAGCGAAGGCGCGAGCGTTGACGATGACGAAGTTCTTCGGGATGAACGCCTTGACGTCGTAGTAGTACCTGGAAAAGTCCCAGGCCTGGGTATCCACACCGGTGGTCGGCGAGGTCAGCATGCCGCTGATCATGCCGGTGCTGAAGGCCTGCGGTACTTCACCGGTCTGGATCACGGTAGGAACCGCGCCCATCAGTTCGGTCATGCGCGAGGTGGCCGGGTTGTAGGCGCGGAACTTCATGCCCTTGAAGTCGGCCATGGTGTTGACCGGCGTTTTGGTGAAGATGCTCTGCGGCGACCAGGGCATGGCGTAGAGCAGCTTCACGCCCTGCTTCTCCAGGCGCGCCTCGATGGCCGGACGGCTGACCTCCCAGAGTTTCCTGGCATCGTCGTAGTTGCGCGCGAGGAAGGGCACGCTGTCGATCTCGAAAATCGCGTCTTCGTTACCCAGTACCGACATCAGCACGTCACCAAGCTGGATCTGCCCGGTCTGCACGGCACGCTTGACCTCCGGACGCTTGAACAGTGCGGAGTTGCTGTGTACGCGAATCTGCAGCTCGCCGTTGGTGGCCTCGGTGACGTCCTTGGCGAACGCCTTGGCAACCTTGGTGATGGAGTTGCCGTCGGGCTGCTCGGCGCTCATGTTCCAGCGCTCGGCGGCCTGGACACTCAGGCTGGCGAAACCGATGAGGCACGCCGCCAGAGCGGAAAGTGCAAAACCTGATGCGGTACTTTTCATGCAGTGCTCCTGATCGTTGTTAT
Source organism: Ectopseudomonas oleovorans (assembly GCA_045291465.1). Taxonomy (GTDB): domain Bacteria; phylum Pseudomonadota; class Gammaproteobacteria; order Pseudomonadales; family Pseudomonadaceae; genus Aquipseudomonas; species Aquipseudomonas oleovorans_B. The sequence goes on from CP152345.1 coordinate 3,937,620, forward strand.
GGGGCGCGGGTCGAAGCGCCGAGGTGTTGACGAAACCGAGTCTCGGCAGATCGTCCAGACCTGTCCAACTAGAAAAACCGGGGGGCACATGATCGAAATTCGTTATGAGACGAAACGAGGCAAAAGCAGCCCACGCGCACCATAAACGGGCGACCGGCAAGGCGTTCGGGGCAGGCGAAAGGTCAGGCGAGCTTCTGCTCCGGCTGAGGCGCCATGCAGGTCATCATCCCCTGCCCCATCTCTTCTACATAGGCACTCAGGGCCTCACGGGCCAGGGAGATGATGTCTTCGCTCAGCTCCAGGCCGACACCGGTACGCCAGGTGGCGACGACCGGCAGCGATGGCGGCTCGGGAACGTCTTCCAGAACCGTCAGCAAGCCCTGCTTGAGTTCGTCGCGCACCAGCGCCGGCGGCAAGGCGCCGACCCCGAAGCCGTCGCGGATCAGCCGCGTCATGGCGGCGATGGAGTTCACGCAACTGATGCGCGGCGCACTGACGTTGCCGATATGCAGCAGATTGAGAATGTCCTGGTGCGGCCGCGAGTTCTTCGAGAAGGTAATGATGCGTTCGCGCGCCAGCTCGTCCATGGAGGCATAGGAGCGGTGGTAGAGCGAGCCGGTGGGTACGATCCAGCGCACGGGAAAACTGGCCAGTTCGAGATTGCGCACGCTGTCGCCGTTGACCATGTCGGTCTGAAACACGATGTCCAGGTAGCCCTTGAGCAATTGATCGTTGAGGTTGCGCGCGGTGTCGGCGGTCAGTTCGATCTCCACCGCCGGGTAGCGCTCCATCACCCGTGTTACGAACGGACTCAGCCAGGTGTGAATGACGGTATCCATCGCCCCCACGCGAATCCGCCCCTGGATGCTGCCGGTATCGCTGATCGACTGCTTCATCGCATGCATGGTGTCGATCATGCGCTCGGCGTACTCGAGCACCTTCTGCCCCTCCGGCGTCAGGGAAACGCCCTTGGAGTCACGCAGGAACAGACGCGTGCCCAGCTCGTCCTCGAGCGCGGCGATACGGCTGGAGATGGACGCCTGGGTGCTGAACAGCTTCTCTGCGGTGAGACGAAAACTCTTCAGTCGCGCCACCCAGACGAAGGTCTCGAGAAATCTCAGATTCATGCCACGACGCCTCTTCGCAATGCTGAAAGAACGGGCCTCGCCAACTGCGTTTCCCGGCATCGGGCGTAGCAGGTTGCATGCCAGGCAAATTCTATTCGGAGGATGAATTTTCTTATCGCCCGCCCCCTGTTTTTTCTCGTTGGACGCCATCGAAGAACGCTTTGAAGAATGGCGCCGCGCTCTGCGCAGACCACAACAACATCATTCCAAACGCGCTCTGCCAAGCAGCCGCTCTCGCGCTGCGCGCTCCCAACAGGAGACACTGCATAACATGACCCCTCGTACCCAACTGGCAGCCGTGCTGATGCTCGGCAGCGCCGTGCCAAGCCTGACTCACGCGCAGTTCATCGATGACAGCAAGGCCAGTCTCGAAATGCGCAATTTCTATTTCAACCGCGATTTCCGCCAGAGCGGCGCCCGTGACAAGGCGGAGGAATGGGCGCAGGGCTTTCTGCTGCGCATGGAATCGGGCTATACCGACGGCACCGTCGGCTTCGGTATCGACGCATTGGGGATGCTCGGTCTGAAGCTCGACTCCGGCGACGGCACCGCAGGTAGCGGCCTGCTCCCGGCGGATCGTTCCGGCGGCTCGCAGGACGAATATTCCAAACTCGGCCTGACCGCCAAGGTGAAGGTCTCCAACAGCACGCTGAAAGCCGGCGCCCTGCACTTTCGCAGCCCGATCGTCTCGGCCAACGATTCACGCCTGCTGCCGCAGACCTTCCAGGGTGCACTGCTGAACGTTCAGGAAATCGACAACCTGACCCTGCAGGGCGGCAAGATCAACCGCATCAAGGCCAACAGTTCCACCGACTACACCGAGATGACGGGCAACCGCATCGGCGGCAACAGCGACTCCTTCGTGTTCGGCGGCGGCGAATACAAGATCACCCCGCAGCTCACTGCCGGCCTGCACTACGGCACCCTCGAGGATGTCTACCGGCAGTACTACGGCACCCTGGTGCATGTGCTGCCCATCGCCGACGGCCAGTCGCTGAAGAGCGACCTGCGTTACTCGCAGAGCCGCGAGGACGGCAACTTCCGCAACCTCGACAACAAGGCCTTCGGCGCCATGTTCACCTACAGCCTCGGCGGCCACGCCTTCGGTGCCGGCTACCAGCGCATGAGCGGCGACGCCCCCTTCCCCTACATCGCCAACAGCGATCCGTTTCTGGTCAACTTCGTCCAGATCAACGATTTCGCCAACACCGAGGAACGATCCTGGCAAGTCCGCTACGACTACAACTTCGCCAGCATGGGCATCCCGGGCCTGACCTTCATGACCCGCTACATCTCCGGCGACAACGTCGAAGTGGCCGGGCGCAGCAGTGAGGGCAAGGAGTGGGAACGCAACATGGATCTGACCTACGTGATCCAGAACGGCCCACTGAAGAACCTCGGGCTGAAATGGCGCAACGCAACGGTTCGCTCCAACTTCGGCAACGATCTCGACGAGAACCGTCTGATTCTCAGCTACACCCTGCCGCTCTGGTAAACGGAGACTCACTGACGGGGCCACGCCAGGTGGCGGGAAAGCGACTGCGCTCGGTTTCCCGGCACTGGCTACGGCCCCGTTTTTTTGTTTCTCGGGAGGCAATACGGCCATAGACTTTTCTTCAAGTTGTATGACAACTTGCCGATTCCCGAGAATCATCCTGTAGAAGATGGCGAGGCGTTATCGTGAGCTTTTTACTGTCCTGGCAACAAAAATTCCGCTTGCTCGTCGCAATGACGCTGATCAGCCTGACGCTGATGGCAGCGGCTTCATTCTGGGCCAACCAGCGCCTGGGCGATGCGCTACAGGCACGCAGCAGTGCCGGGGCCTACGCCAGCGCCACCACCGAGCTGATGAACCACTGGTGGCGCACCAGTGCCCAGCGCCAGCAGATCACCCCCAACGATGTGGCCGGCTACACGGCGAATCTGACCGAGCTGGAGAGCCTCGTCAGACAACTACTGGAACAAGCCAGGCAGTTGAACGATGCCAGCCTGATCGAAGATGCCCAGCAGATCGAGGCGGTCGTGCAACGTGACGTGGCCGAGCAACGCACCTGGCTGGCCCTGATGCAGGGCCTGGGGCTGAGCCCTTTCGAAGGCCAGCGCAAGGCGCTGGCCGACGCCGCCCGCGAGCTGGAATCGATCACCATCAGCCTGATCCAGCCCGCCATCAGCGAGGCGCTGAGCGCTCAGCGCGACTACCTGTCGACCTTCGATCCGGCCTTCGCCCAGAGCACCCAGGCCGCCATCGGCGAACTGCAGGCGAAGATCACCGACCTGGACTGGCAGGAAACACCCATCGGCCAGAACGCACAAAAATTTGCGGCTGCCTTCGCCCAGGCGCAACAGAGCATCGAGCGCATCAATGCGGCTAACCAGCAGCTCACCGAACTCGCCCGGCAGTTGCAGGAACGCGTCGATGCGCAGAGTCGCAACCTCGAAGGCGGCCTGCTGGTACGCACCGAAACGGCCGCGCAACAGGCGCGCAGTTCATCGCAGTGGATCATGGGCCTGAGCTTCGTCATCGTCGCCGGCCTGCTCACCATCACCCTGCTGCAGGCCTCGCGCGTGCTGGTGGCGCGTCTGCACAACGCCACGCAACTGCTCAGCCAGGTGGCCTCCGGCGATCTGACCGGCAAGCTGCCGGTGGGCACCAACCCCAAGGATGAATTCAACCAGCTGGCCGACGCCGCCAACCGCATGATCCAGGGCATTGGCGGCATCGTTTCCCAGGTGGTGAAGGCCAACGGCGAGCTGAGCCGCCTGCACGGCCATCTCGGCGAGGCCATGCGCCAGCTCGGCGACAGCAGCATGCAGGTGGAGATGCAGACCGAGCAGGCGGCCTCCGCCTCGCACCAGATCAGCGCCACGCTCAACGACATGGCACAACGCACCGCCGAAGTCGGCACCGCGACCACCAGTGCCTACGACGCCGCGCGCAATGGCGGCCAGGTGATCGCCGCCAGCGTCGAGAGCATGAGCCGCCTGGCCCAGCTGATACAGGACACCCACGCTCAGGTCGACGCCCTGGGGCAGAGCAGCGCACGGGTCAGCGGCATCGTCGATGTGATCAACAGCCTGGCCGATCAGACCAACCTGCTCGCGCTCAACGCCGCCATCGAGGCCGCGCGTGCGGGTGAAGCCGGACGCGGCTTCTCCGTGGTTGCCGACGAAGTCCGCTCACTGGCGCAAAAGACCGTCGCGGCCACCACCGACATCAGCGCCATCGTCGGCGAGTTTCAGCAGCAGACCCGGCACATGCATCAACTGATGAGCAACGGCCTTGGCCTGGCGGCCGACAGTGAACGCCACGCCGGCGAAGTGGCCGGCGCCATCGACGCCATCACCCAGGCCATGGAGCGTCTGAACGGTGAAATGAATCAGGTTGTGGTCGCCATCGAGGAAGTGTCCACGACCACCGACGACATCGCCGACAAGATGGAAGCCATCAACCTGCATACCGGCCAGAGCAAGGATCTGCGCCACAACCTCGGCCATCACACCGAAGGGCTCTCTTCCCAGGTCGATGCCCTGGGCCGCAGCGCCAATCAGTTCCGCCTGGTCTGACGGCAGGGTATTGGCTCGAATATCGGTTGTTGCCATCGAGTTCCCTCGCCCCTCTGGGGCGAGTTCGGTCAGCGCTGCGCCTATCCTCCCCCATCCCCTCGCCCGCTCATGAGAGAGGTGGGCAGACGCGCACGAGGGCGCCGACGCCAACGGGCGGCGCCGGGCTAGCGCTCACTGCCCGCGCGGTAATCGTCGATGATGCGTGCACGCTCCTCGCCCGCACGCGCCAACCATTCGCGAGTCAGGGTCTGGCCGACCTCGGTCAGGCCCTGATGCAGCGCCGGCGGGATGTCCTGCACGACGGTGATGCCACGCCGGGCCAGCATGCGCGTCTGGTAGCCGGTCAGCGCCCAGGAGAGCTCCCAGCCGGCCCGCTCGGCGCGCTCGCCGGCGCGCAGCAGGGCTAGCCGATGCGCTTCGGGCAGACGCTGGAACGCCCGTTCGTTGACGATGACGATGTTCTTGGGAATGAACGCCCTGACGTCATAGAAGTAGGAAACGAAGTCCCAGGCCCGCAGATCCATGCCCGTGGCGCTGGAGGTCAGCATGATGTCGACCTTGCGCTCGCGAAAGGCCTGCGCCACATCTTCGGTATCGATGGTCGTCGGCCGGGCGTGCAGCAGGTGCGCCAGGCGCGAGATGGTCGGGTTGTAACTGCGAAAGCGCAGGCCGCGAAGATCGCCGACCTGCTGCAACGGGCGATCACTGAACAGGCTCTGCGCCGGCCACGGCACCGCGTAAACCAGGCGCACGCCATCAGCCAGCAGACGCTGCTCGACAGCACTGCGGCTGACGGCCCAGAGTGTGCGCGCCTGCTCGTAATCGGTAGCGAGAAAAGGCAGGCTGTCGAGTTCGTAGATGGGGTCTTCGTTGCCCAGCGCGGACATGAACAGATCACCGAGCTGGATGTCGCCGCGACTCACCGCAGGCTTCACCTCGAGGCGGCGATACAGGGACGAGTTGGGGTGTACGCGGATATCCAGCTGGCCCTCGGTGGCCTGTCGCACGTTGCGGGCGAAGTCCACCGCGACGCGGCTGATGAAGTTGCCGGCGGGCTGTTCGACAGACATGGATCAGTGTTCCTTGCCCTGCACCGGCAGCGCCATGGGCAAGGCGAAAAGCAGGGCGCAAAGCGCCGGCAGACAGTGTACGGTCTTCATGGAGTTTCCCCACTGGAGAGGTGGTCTGGTGCAGAATCGGCCCGACTCTGCACAGCGAAAGGCAAAAACCCCGGCACGGGGGCCGGGGGTGCGCCAGGAGGGCGCCAAGGAGCGTCTCACCCGGCGCACTGTCGAGTGCGCAGGCGAAGCTGTCCAACGGGAAAAAACCGGGTCGTCCGATCAGAAAATCCGATAGCCGCCACCATCAGCTTTTCCTATCTCGGGCGGATGTTTTTATTAGTTGGACGCATTCGGCGGCACGCTGAAAAATGAACCACGACCCTAGGGTCTGCTGACGTTTCGCCGCGACCGCGCCGTAGCCGGTTTTGACCCTGAGAACAGCCTGTGCGCCTGGCGTCATATCCACGCACTCCATCATTAGGATGCTCCCTTGAACAGCCTGCTTCTGAACTGCGACATCGGCGAAAGCTTCGGTGCCTGGACTATGGGTCTGGATGCCGAGGTCATGCCCTTCATCGATTGCGCCAACATCGCTTGCGGCTTCCATGCCTCCGACCCCGGCACCATGCGCAAGACCGTGGCCCTGGCGGTCGAACATGGCGTGCGCATCGGCGCGCACACCGCCTACCCCGATCTGGTCGGCTTCGGCCGCCGCTCGATGGACTGCACACCGCAGGAAGTCGAAGACCTGATGCTCTACCAGATCGGTGCGCTGGAAGGCATCTGCCGTAGCCAGGGCACCCACGTCAGCTACGTCAAGCCACACGGCGCGCTGTATCAGGACATGATGCGCAAACCCGCCACCCTGAGCGCGGTGATGAGCGCCGTGGCCAGGTACAACCGCCACCTGCCGCTGATGCTGATGTGCACCCGCGACAACAGTCAGGCCCAGGCACTGGGTGACGAGTACGGCCTGACCTTGTGGTTCGAGGCCTTCGCCGACCGCGCCTACGATGCTGCCGGTTTCCTGGTCAGCCGCAGCCTGCCCGGCGCCGTGCATCACGACAGTGAAACCATCGTCACCCAGGCCGTACTCCTGGCCCGTGGTGAAGCACTGGTCGCCAGCGACGGCAGCGCCCTGAACCTGCACGCACAGACACTTTGCGTACATGGCGACAACGCCAGCTCGGTAGCGGCGGTCAAACGTATCCGCCAGGCATTCGATACGCTGGATCAGGCATGAAAGCACCCATCCCACGGCTCGAAGTCGCCGGCATCGATAGCCTGATCCTGCGTCTGTTCGAGCGGATCGACGAAGACAACATGCCCTGGCTGCTGGCAGCCAGCGTGCGCCTGAAGGAGGTCTTCGGCGCCGCTCTGATCGACCTGGTGCCCTCCTACACCACGCTGCTGCTGCATTACGACCTGAACCTGCTCGACGCGCAGCAGGTGCGTGCCCTCGTGGCACAGGCCTTCGACGGCCTGCAACCCGCCACGACCGGCTGTGGTCGCGAGCATCGCCTGCCCACCTGGTACGACCGCAGCGTCGGCCCGGAACTGGCGCTGCTGAGCGACCGAACCGGCCTCAGCGAAGCCGACGTGATCGCACGTCACAGCGATCACGAATATCAGGTGTTCGCCCTGGGCTTCGCCCCTGGCTTCGCCTTCATGGGGCTGGTGGACGAGCTGCTCGCCACACCGCGCCTGAGCACCCCGCGCAAGCGCATCGCCCCCGGCAGCGTCGGCATCGCCGAGCGTCAGACCGCCGCCTACCCGGTGGTATCCCCCGGTGGCTGGAACCTGCTCGGACGCACGCCGGTGAAACTCTTCGGCGATGACATCGAAGGCTACAGCCTCCTGCAACCGGGCGACCGGGTACGTTTCGTGCCCGTCGAGCGCGCCGAATTCATCCGTCTGGGCGGCGACGACAGCCCGCTGGAGACCTTGCAATGACCCAGCCCTGCACCGGACTGCGCGTCCTGCGCAGCAGCCCTTTCATCCAGTTGCAGGATGCTGGCCGCTTCGGCGTGCGCCACCTGGGCGTGACCCAGAGCGGCGCGCTGGACTGGATCGCCCAGTACTGGGCCAACTGGCTACTGGGCAATTCACTCACCGCCGCCGTAGTGGAAATCACCCTGGGCAATGCCGAGTTCGAGTGCACCCGCGACGCCAGCCTGGCGCTGACTGGCGCCGACCTGGACGCTCGTCTCGATGAACAGAGCCTGCAACCCTGGCGCAGCTTCCGTGTTCGTGCCGGCCAGCGCCTGACGTTCGCCCAGCCACGCCAGGGTGCCCGCGCCTACCTCGCCGCCCCGGGTGGTTTCCAGGCACCGGACGTGCTCGGCAGTTGCGCCAGCATGCTGCGTGAAGGGCTCGGCGGTCTGCATGGTGATGGCCAGGCGCTGGCCCATGCTGACGAGCTGGGCTGGAACGCAGCGACCGATGCCGGGCGTGAAGTCCCCCGCGCGTTCATTCCCCGGTACTCGCCCTGCCCTCGCCTGAGCCTGGTCATGGGCGCGCAGATAGGCGACTTCGGCGGGCAGAGCCTGTTCGATGCCTTCAACTGCGAATGGCTGATCGACACCCGCGCCGATCGCATGGGCATCCGCCTCGATGGCCCGCCGTTGCAGTGCAACCGTAGCTCGATGGTCTCCGAAGGCATTCCCCTGGGCGCGGTGCAGGTGCCGCCGGATGGCCAGCCGATCATTCTGCTCAACGACCGCCAGACCATCGGCGGCTATCCACGTCTTGGCGCCCTGACGCCGCAGGCCGTCGCCCGCCTGGCCCAGTGCCTGCCCGGGCAGAAGGTACGCCTGGTGCCCAGCACCCAGGACAGCGCCCAACGCCAGCAACGCGAACTGCTGAAACAATGGCAATGACCGGTCTACTGCGTAGGGCGGGTTAAACCCGCCCTACGCCTGTTGAGAGACCGTTCATAACGCGCACGCGACGCATAGCGGCTGAAGCGGCAAATGCATTAAAGTCGGCGGTCTGCACGCGAGGCTGTGACAGCCCTCGCCCATTGCCCAGAAGAGCCCGACGATGGAACACCGTGACGCGCTGGTCGCCCTGCGACAATTCCTCTCCAGTCAGATTCTCGGCCAGGACAGGCTCATCGACCGCCTGCTGGTCGCCCTGCTCGCCGACGGCCACCTGCTGGTCGAAGGTGCCCCCGGCCTGGCCAAGACCAAGGCGATCAAGGAGCTGGCCGAAGGCATCGAAGGCGAGTTCCATCGCATCCAGTTCACCCCGGATCTGCTTCCCGCCGATATCACCGGCACCGAAATCTACCGCCCGGAAACCGGCAGTTTCGTGTTCCAGCAGGGGCCGATCTTCCACAATCTGGTATTGGCCGACGAGATCAACCGCGCCCCGGCCAAGGTGCAGTCGGCGCTGCTCGAAGCCATGGCCGAGCGCCAGGTTTCCGTAGGACGCAGCACCTATGACCTGTCGCCACTGTTCCTGGTCATGGCCACGCAGAACCCCATCGAGCAGGAAGGCACCTACCCCTTGCCGGAAGCCCAGCTCGACCGCTTCCTGATGCACGTGAAGATCGGTTTCCCCGATGCCGCGGTGGAACGCAAGATTCTCGCCCAGGCCCGTGGCGACGCACTCAACGGCGAAGCCAAGCCCGAGCACCGGGTCAGCCAGCAGGCGATCTTCGCCGCACGCAAGGAAATTCTCGGCCTGTACATGGCCGACGCCGTGGAGGAATACCTGGTGCAACTGGTGATGGCCAGTCGCACCCCAGCCAAATTCGACGCCGAACTGGCCGACTGGATCGCCTACGGCGCCAGCCCGCGCGGCTCCATCTCGCTGGATCGTTGCGCCCGCGCTCATGCCTGGCTGGCCGGACGTGACTTCGTCAGCCCCGAGGACATCCAGGCGGTGCTGTTCGACGTGCTGCGCCACCGCATCATTCTGTCCTTCGAGGCGGAAGCTTCGGGCGTGGATCAGGATCGTGTGATCCAGCGCATCCTCGACGTGGTGGCGGTGGCCTGATGCAGCGCAATAGGCCTGTCTCCCCTCTCCCGCTTGCGGGAGACGACTGCATGGATGCAGGAGGTAGAGCGACGCGGGATGCCAAAGCCGAGTGGCCGGGGGAGAGAGTAGCGAGACGCCCCACCCTCTCCCCAGCCCTCTCCCATGAATGGGAGAGGGCGCACGACAGGATCGCGTGAGATCGCCATGTCCAGCCCCACCCTCTCCCCAGCCCTCTCCCATGAATGGGAGAGGGCGCACGACAGGATCGCGTGAGATCGCCATGTCCAGCCCCCCCTGTCACCCGGCATCCACGTCACGCTCGGCGAGCTGATCGACATGCGCCACAAGGTGCATGAAGTGCCGCTGTTCTCTACACCCGCACGGCGCAGCCCGTTGATCGGCCTGCACCATTCGCGCCTGCGTGGGCGTGGTGTGGACTTCGACCAGGTGCGCGTCTACCAGGCGGGCGACGACGTGCGCACCATCGACTGGCGCGTCACCGCACGCACCCAGGAACCGCACACCAAGCTGTTCCATGAAGAGCGCGAGCGGCCCATTTTCATCATCGTCGAGCAGAGCCAGCGCCTGTTCTTCGGCTCGTCCCTGTGTTTCAAGTCGGTGCTGGCGGCACACGCGGCAGCACTGGTCGGTTGGGCCGCGCTCGGTCACAACGACCGTATCGGCGGCCTGGTGTTCGCCGACAACGAACACCATGAGGTCAAGCCACGGCGCAGCAAGCAGAGCCTGCTGCAATTGCTCAACCTGCTGGCGCGCGCCAATCAGGCCCTGGTGGCGGAGCCACAACCCGGCGCGCTGCGTGATGCCTTCGGCCTGGCCCTGCGCCGCGCCCGCGAGGTGCTGCGCCCCGGCAGCCTGGTGGTGGTGCTGTGCGACGAACGGGCGCTGAGCGACAACGCCGAACAACAACTGACTCTGCTCGCCCGGCATACCGACCTGCTGCTGTTGCCGCTGTCCGACCCGCTCGACCATGCCCTGCCTGCCGCCGGCCTGCTGCGCTTCACCCAGCACGCTGCCCAGCTTGAACTGGACAGCCACAACGGTGATCTGCGTCAGCGCTACCGCAGCCAGGCAGAGGCCCGCGAGCAACGCTGGCAGCGCCTGGCACAGAAGCTTGGCGTGCCGCTGCTGCCACTGAGCACGCAATTCGAACTGGTCGAGCAATTGCAGGAACAGCTCAGTGCATTGCGGCCGAGGAAGGCGCCATGAATCCGCTCGACCAGTTGCTACCGCTGATCGACCCCGCTCCCGTGCACTGGTGGCCGCCCGCACCTGGCTGGTGGCTGCTGGCGGTGCTCGTACCGCTCCTCGGCTGGGGGCTCTGGCACCTGCTGCAACGTTGGCGCAACAGGGCACGACCGATCGTTCGCGAACAATCGCTCGACCCTCTGCGTCAGGCCGCGCTGAATGAGCTGGCGCTGTTGCGCAAACCCTACGACGGCCAGGCCGCCGGCCCCTGGCTGCAGCAGCTCAATGCCCTGCTCAAACGCCTTTGCCGCGAGCGCTACCCGGATTCGGGCAGCCATGTACTGAGCAGCCGTGCCTGGCTGGCTTTCCTCGACAACCGCTGCCCCGCCGCCGGCCTGACACGCTGGATGGTGCTCGTCGAAGGCACCTACAAACCGCAGTGCACCCTCAGCGACAAGGCCATCGAGGAGCTCGATCAGGCCGTCGCCACCTGGATTCGCAAGCATGTTTGAGTTCGCCTGGCCCTGGATCTTTCTGCTGGCGCCACTGCCCTGGGTGCTGCGTCTGCTGCTGCCGCCAGCCGACAGCGGTGATGCGGCGCTACGCATCGGCTTTCTCGACGAATTGCAGAGCATGAGCGGCCGCCGCGCGCGCGCCACGCTACCGAGCTGGCGTCAACAGGCGCCACTGGCATTACTCTGGCTGTTGCTGCTGTGCGCGGCAGCGCGACCGCAGTGGGTAGGCGAGCCGCTGCCGCTGCCGGCCAGCGGACGCGACCTGCTGCTGGCGGTGGATGTCTCCGGCTCCATGGACTACGCCGACATGCAGTGGGACGGTGAACCGATCAGTCGCCTGGAACTGGTCAAACGCCTGCTTGGTGACTTCATCGAAGATCGCCGCGGCGACCGCGTCGGACTGATCCTGTTCGGCAGTCAGGCGTATCTGCAGGCACCGCTGACCTTCGACCGCCCCACGGTGCGCACCTGGCTGGACGAAGCCCTGATCGGCATTGCCGGAAAGAACACCGCCATCGGTGACGCCATCGGCCTGGCGGTCAAGCGCCTGCGTCAGCGCCCGGCACAGAGCCGCGTGCTGGTGCTGATCACCGATGGCGCCAGCAACGGCGGCGAACTCGATCCGATGCTCGCCGCGCAACTGGCCGCCAGCGAGGGCGTACGCGTCTACACCATCGGGATCGGCGCCGACCCTCAGCAAAGCGGTGTTCTCGGTGCCCTGGGCTTCAGCAGCGGTCTCGATCTCGACGAACCGACGTTACGCGCGATTGCCGATGCCACCGGAGGCGAATACTTCCGTGCGCGCAACCAGGCCGAACTGGAACAGATCGAACACAGCCTCGATCGTCTGGAGCCGGTTGCCCAGCAACCCACCCTCGCCCGCCCGGCACAGGCGCTGTATGCCTGGCCACTGGCCCTGGCGCTGCTGAGCTCGGTAGTGCTGGTCTGCCAGATACTCTGGCCCGACCTGCCACAACGTCTGCGGAGGCGCGCATGAGCCTGCTCTGGCCGGAATGGCTGCGCCCGCTGTGGCTGCTCGCAATGCCCCTGCTCGCCTGGCTGCTGTGGCGCCTCTGGCACCGCGAACGACAGAGCGGACGCTGGCAACTGCTGTTGCCTGCGGCCTTTCATCAGGTGCTGCTCAAGGGCGGCGACGGGCGCACCAGCAAACTGCCCTGGCTGGCGCTTGGCCTGGCCTGGCTACTGGCCGTGGGAGCATTGCTCGGCCCCAGCTGGCAGCGCGTCGAGCAAAGCAATCAGAAACCCGCCGACCCGCTGCTGGTTCTACTGGAGCTGACGCCGCAGATGCTCGCCAGCGACGGTGCGCCGAACCGTCTGGAACAAGCCAGACGCAAGCTGCTCGACCTGCTCGAGGCACGCCACGACGCACAGACCGCAATCATCGTCTATGCCGGCAGCGCACACAGCCTGGTGCCGCTGTCCGATGACCTGGCCACCAGCCGCAACCTGCTCGAAGCGCTCAAGCCCTCGCTGATGCCGGAACCCGGCCGCCGCGCCGATCTGGCCGTCAGTCGTGCCCTGCAACTGCTGGAACAGGCACAACTGGGCCAGGGCCGCCTGCTGCTGATCACCAGCGCGCTGGACGAACAGGAACGCAGTGGCATCGCCCAGGCGCTGGAGAAACACTCGGTTCCACTGCTTGTTCTGGGCGTCGGCAGCCGCGCGGGAGCCCCCGTGGTTCAGGAAGATGGCAGTTTTCTCAAGGACGAGCGCGGAGCCATCATGATTCCACGTCTGGACGCCCAAGGCCTGCGCAAGACCGCCGCAGCACACGACGGTCGCTACACGCCGATTCGCCTCGACGACGAAGACCTCAGACGCCTGGGCCTGCTCGACGGCCCCTCGGCCTTGCGCGACGCCACCGAGCCCACCCTGCTCGACAGCCATATCGATCAGGGCTACTGGCTGTTGCTGCCGCTGCTGTTGCTCGCGGCCTGCGCTGGCCGACGCGGCTGGCTGTTCTGCCTGCCCCTGCTGCTGATGCTGCCGCCACAGGCCAGCCATGCCTTCAGCTTCGACGATCTCTGGCTGCGTCCTGACCAGCAGGGCCAACGCCTGCTCGACGCCGGGCGTCCGGACGAAGCGGCGCAACACTTCCAGGACTTGCAGTGGCAAGGCAAGGCGCTCTTCGAAGCGGGCGATTACGCAGGCGCGGTCGAACGCTTCGCCCAGGGCGACAGCGCCGCCGATCATTACAACCGTGGCAATGCGCTGGCCAGGTCGGGCGAACTGGAGGCGGCAGTGGACGCCTACGATCAGGCGCTGGAGCGCCAGCCCGAACTGGCAGCGGCGCAGCACAACCGCGCACTGGTCGAAGAAGCTCTGCGTCAGCGTCGGCAGCAGCAGACCTCCGGCGAAAATCCGCAGACACAACCGCCAAACCAGGAAGACGAAAAGCCCGGCGAGGCCTCTGCCGGTCAGCCCTCGGACTCGGCACCCGACCAGCCCGCCGCACCGAACCCTGCGGATGACGGCGGTGACAGCAACCAGGCGCAAACGCCTGAAAACGGTAAGGCTCCCCCTGATAGCCAGGCGCAGCCCGGTGAAAAGGAGCCGGACACCGATCCGGGCGAACGACTGCCGCTGGATACCGAGACGGGCTCTGCCGATGAACGCCGCCAGGCACTGGAACAATGGTTGCGACAGATACCGGACGACCCCGCCGAACTGCTGCGGCGAAAATTCTGGTATGAACAGCAACAGCGTCAGGAATCACCGCGATGAAGCGTTTCGTCATGCTGCTCCTTCTTCTGCTGGCCGGCCAGGCCCATGCCGAAGCCTTCTTCGCCAGCGTCGACCGCACTCGTCTGAGTGAGGGCGAGACCGTGGTGCTGACCCTCGAGTCCACCGACCCGACCCGTTTCGGCCGGCCGGATCTGAGTCCGCTGGAAACGAATTTCGAAATACTCGGCAGCCGCCAGGTCAACCGCCTGAGCAGCATCGGCGACACACCACGCGCCAGCACCCGCTGGATCCTGACCCTGCAACCGCGCCAGAGCGGCGAAGTGGTGATCCCGCCAATCCGTCTGGATGACGCCGAGACCCTGCCGATCACCCTGCAGGTCGAGGCACGCGGCACCCCCGCAGGCGGCGAGCAACTGGCCCCGGTGTTCATCGACGCCAGCCTGGATCAGGACAGCATCTACGTGCAGGCCCAGACGGTGCTGACGCTGCGTATCTACCATTCGGTATCGATGTATGACGACAGCAGCCTGACCCCCTTGCAGATGAGCGATGCCCGCATCGAACAACTGGGCGAACCGCGCACCTACGAAAAGAACATCAGCGGCGTTCGCCATGGCGTGATCGAGTTGCAGTACGCCATTTATCCGCAACGCAGCGGCGAACTGGTGATCCCCGGCCAGATGTTCAGCGCGACCCTGGTCGACCGCTCGCGGGGCAACGACTTCCTGCCCTTCGGCCCCCGCACTGGCAAGGTGTCGCGGGTCAAATCGCCGGACATTCCGCTGCATGTCAAACCCAAGCCAGCCAGCTACCCGGCCAACGCGCCGTGGCTGCCGGCACGCGCACTGGGCCTGGCGGAAACCTGGAACCCGCAGCCTGAGCAGAGCCAGGTCGGCGAGTCGCTGACACGCAGGCTGATTCTCAAGGTCGACGGCCTGTCCAGCGCCCAGCTCCCGCCTCTGCCGGCCACCCAGGTCGACGGCCTGCGTCGTTACCCGGATCAACCGCAACTGAGCGACCAGAAGAGCGAAACCGGCATGATCGGTACGCGTGAAGAACGCGAAGCCCTGGTACCCAACCGCAGCGGCAGTTTCGATCTGCCCGCGCTGGAAGTGGTGTGGTGGAACACCCGGACCGACAGCCTGGAACGCACGACGCTGTCCGCCCGCACGCTGCAGGTCGCCGAGAATCCTCAACTGCAGAACGACGAGCCGCCTACCACGCCGATGGTGACCACCGAAGTGGTCGAGGGGCCGCAGCTATGGCCATGGCAGTTGGCCTGTGCCCTGCTCGGCCTGACCACGCTGATCGGCTTCGGCCTGTGGTGGCATGCCCGTCGCCAACCCGCGATCCAGCGCGCCGCGCAGAGCGGCCCGAGCCCGCGCACCCTGCTCGACGACCTCAAGCGCGCCTGCCTGGCCGGCGACGCCCAGGCGACCCGCCACGCCCTGGACGCCTGGGCGCGCCAGCAACCGGAAACCCTGGCCGACATGGCGGCACGCTACGTGCCACTGTCCGACGCGCTCGACGGCCTCAATGGCGCCCTGTACAGCGAGAGCGGCCAGCTCTGGCAAGGCGAGGAACTGTGGAAAGCGATCCGCAGCCTGCCCAACACCCAGGAGCCTAGCGCGGCACCACAGGAAAGCAGCACGCTACCTCCGCTCTACCCGCGCTGAGGGCAAGGGGCAGCGACTCGGCGTAGTACAGCCGGGAACGCTTGCTGGCAGCTCGGGTGCGCATGGCGCACCCCGCGTCACTGCGACCAGCCCTGGTGCGGGCGGCGCACCCTACCTCTACGACCGCCCCTGCGTTGCTGGAGCACCAACCTGGGTAGGGTGCGCCGTGCGCACCGCCTCCAGCTACAGCCCAGACAAACGAAAACCGCGGCCCTGGGGCCGCGGTTTTCTTCACATGCTGTCTGCTCAGTGAGCCAGCAGCGAACCACCCTTCTTGCCCACCAGCTTCTCGGGCTTGATCAGGAAGCGCGCCAGCGCCGGTAGCAGCAGCATGGCACCGAACATGTTGACGATGAACATGAAGGTCAGCATCAGGCCCATGTCGGCCTGGAACTTGATCGCCGAGAACATCCAGGTCGCCACGCCGATGGCCAGGCACAGACCGGTGAACAGCACCGCCTTGCCGGTCGACTTGAGCGTCTGGTAGTAGGCCTCCTGCAACGGCAGGCCGGCACGCAGGAAGCTCTCCAGGCGGCTGTAGATGTAGATACCGTAGTCCACACCGATACCGACCCCGAGGGCGATCACCGGCAGCGTCGCGACCTTCATGCCGATGCCGAGGAAGGCCATCAGCGCGTTGCCGAGAATCGAGGTGAGGATCAGCGGCAGCACGATGCAGATCATCGCCGGGATCGAGCGGAAAGTGATCAGGCACATGATCGCCACCCACAGGTACACCAGCGACAGCATCAGCAGTTCGGAGGTGGAGATCACCTCGTTGGTCGCCGCCTCGATACCGGCGTTACCGGAAGCGAGGAGGAACTCCAGGCCTTCGCGGTTGTGCTCGTTGGCGAACTCCTGCACCGCAGCGACGGTGCGCTTGAGCGTCTCGGCCTTGTGATCCTCGAGGAACAGCAGCACCGGCGCCAGCGAGCAGTCGGCGTTGTACAGGCCGTCGGCACGAGCGATGGAGTTGTTCAGCACGTCCTGGTTACGCGACAGGGTTTCCCACTTCAGGTTGCCCTCGTTCATGCCCTTGATCAGCTGCTTGGACACCGTGACCATGGAAATGGCGGACTGCACGCCCTTGGTGTTCTCCATCTTCCACATCAGCTCGTCCATGGCCGACAGCGCTTCGTAGGTCGAGCAACCTTCCGGCGCAGTCTTGACCATCACCACCAGCACGTCGGAACTGGTCGAGTAGTTCTGGATGATGAAGTCGTTGTCCAGGTTGTAGCGCGAATCGGGACGCAGCTCCGGTGCCCCCTGGTCGAGGTCGCCGACCTGCAGGTGAGCCTTCTGGTAGAAGAAGCAGCTGACCCCGGCCAGCAACCCCAGCACCACCATGAACGGCGCCACATTGGGATGGGCGACCTTGGACAGCACGCGCCACATCGGTTTCTCGGTCACTTCATCCTTCTTGCTGCGCTCGATCGCCTTCTTGCTGATACCCAGATAGGAGATCGCCACCGGCAGCAGAATCAGGTTGGTGAAGACGATCACCAACACACCGATGGACGCGCCGATGGCCAGCTCGTGGATCACGCCGATGTCGATGATCAACAACGCGATGAAGCCCACGGCATCAGCCAGGATGGCGATCATGCCGGGCAGGAACAACTGGCGGAAGGTGCGCCGCGCCGCCATCAGCGAGTTCTCGGCGCCACTGGATTGCAGGGCGATACCGTTGATCTTCTGCACGCCGTGGGATACGCCGATGGCGAAGATCAGGAACGGCACCAGCATCGAGTACGGATCAAGACCGAAACCGGCCAGGTGCATCAGGCCCAACTGCCAGACCACCGCGATCAGGGTGGTGACCAGCACGCCGATGGTGCTGCGGATACACCAGCTGAACCAGTACAGCAGGACGAAAGTGATCAACAGCACGATGGCGAAGAAGCCCACCACCATGATCAGGCCATCGATCAGATCGCCGACCTTCTTGGCGAAGCCGACGATGTGAATCTGGACGTTGGGATCCTGCAGCTGGTACTTGTCGCGAATCTTCTCTTCCAGCTCGTGGGAGAACTTCTGGTAATCCAGCTTGATCAGGGTGCCCTGGTCGTTCGGATCCGGATAGGACTCCAGCAGCGGCACGTCGATGATGCTCGACTTGAAGTTGTTCGCCACCAGGCGACCGATCTGTCCGGATTTGAGCACGTTGCTGCGCAGCTCTTCGAGGCTCTGCGCGCTGCCGTCGTAGGTCTGCGGGATCACCTCCCCGCCTGCGAAGCCTTCCTCGGTCACTTCGATCCAGCGCACGCTGGGGCTCCACAGCGACTTCAGGTTGGAGCGGTCGACGCCATTGATGTAGAAGACTTCGTCATGGATCTGCCGCAGCGTTTCCATGTACTCCTTGGAGAAGATGTCGCCGTCCTTGGCCTCCACCGAGATACGCACGGTGTTGCCGAGGTTGGCCAGGTCATTGCGGTGCTCCATCATCTTCTGGATGAAGGGGTGCGACAGCGGGATCATCTTCTCGAAGCTGGTCGAGGGGCGAACCTGAGTTGCCTGGTACAGCAGGAAAATGGTGGTCAGCAAGCAAAGCAGAATGACCGCCGGCCGATTGTTGAAGATCAGGCGCTCGAGAAAGCTCGCCTTGTCCTGGTGATGATCGGTCATCAAAGACTACCCCTTGTTATTGTGCGGTCGGCGTGGCGCCAGTGGGTGTGGCCAGGCGAACACCGCCCTGCCCAACCAGAACCAGTTGACCCTTGTCGCCAGCAGCCACGGCAGCCAGCGACAGACGATCCGGACGATTGAACAGGCTGAAGCTGCGCCCGCCGTCCTCGCTCTTGAGTACCGTGCCACCATGGCCGACGACCACGATGGAGCCATCGGTCAGCAGCACGGCACCCGACAGGCCGAACTCCAGCGAACCGTTGCCGGGAGTATCCAGGCGAACCTGCTGCCAGCTGTCACCGAAGTCGGTGGAACGGAACAGGTGACCGCGCAGGCCGTAGGCCAGCAGGACACCGCTCTGATCGGTACCGATCACACCGAACAGCGACCCCTCGTAAGGCTGCTCGTCGATCTTCTCCCAGTTCTCGCCCCAGTCGGCCGAGCGGAACATGACGCCCATTTCGCCAACGATGAACAGACCGCGATCCTTGACCGCAGCGATACCGTTGAGGTGGTAGGCATCTTCGTTGTCGAGGCGGTCGCTGACGTCTTCCCAGGTCTTGCCGCCGTCGAGGGTCTCCAGCAGCGCACCGTAGGCGCCGACGGCAAAACCGTGCTCGCCGTCCTTGAACCAGATGTCCAGCAGCGGCGCTTCACGCTCCAGGTCGTCGAACTGCTTGACCCAGGTTTCCCCACCATCGGTGGTGGCGAGAATCACCGCGTCATGGCCAACGGCCCAGCCGTGCTGTGCGTCGACGAAGAACAGGGAGGTGAGCATCTGCCGGGTCGGCACCTTGGCCTGCACCCAGGTCTGTCCCTGATCGTTGGAGTAGAGAACGTGGCCGCGATCACCGACGGCCACCAGACGCTGCCCGGTGTTGACGACATCGAGCAACAGGCTGTGAACCGCCTTGGGCGATTCGATGGAATAACCGGCCTCTGCTGCGGCCGAGGTTGCGGCCTGAACGGGCACGGCGGCAAGAACCAGAACGGAAAGCACACTGCACAGCGAGAGCGCTTTGGCCAGCGGCGAATGGACACGGAGCGCCGGTTTGCGCGCCGGAGTCGACGCCAGACCGGACTGGGTGCGCCGCATGACGGGCTCACTCATATACCTTCCCCTTTCTTGTTATAGGCGGTACTGCATGTTTACCAGGCCACCCATCCTAGCGAGCTTGGGAAAGCCCTGACAATCAGTGCGACGTTATGTTTTGTTAAGGTCGAACCGCTTTATCACAGGCCATTCGCCGGGCTGATACGAAAAGGCCGCTACTACTGTAGCGGCCTTCTTGTGAAGCGACACGACTATTATCGAGTACCGCGACGACGCAGGGCAGCCGGTTTGAAATAACCGTCGTCCGGAGTGGCCTGGGTGAAGTCGATGGTGTTGTTCTCTTCGTTGTCCAGGTTCTGCACGTGGTAGCGGCGCGCCTGCAGGTCATGGAACACATCGAGCGCGGACCAGGTGGTCGGCAGATCGTAGTAGTTCTTCAGGTAGGCGATGGAGACGCGCCACAGCTCGCCACGACCGTCGTACTGATCCACCACGGCGGCCTGCCAGCTGTCCTCGTCGAGGAACAGGGTGCGCTTGGAGTAGATATGGCGGGCGCCGGACTTCAGCGTGCCTTCCACTACCCACACGCGGTGCAGTTCGTTACGGGTGACAGCCGGGTTGAGGTGGCCGACCTGCAGCAGATCCTTGTACTTAACGTCCGGGCTGGTGACCTGGTAGTTGTTGTACGGGATGTAGATTTCCTTCTTGCCCACCAGTTTCCAGTCATAGCGATCCGGAGCGCCGTTGAACATGTCGGTATCGTCGGCGGTACGCAGGCCGTCGGCAGCGGCGATCGGGGTGTCGTAAGCCAGGTTCGGCGCACGACGCACGCGACGCTGGCCGGCGTTGTAGCCCCAGGCCTGACGCGGTTCCTTGACCTGATCCAGGGTCTCGTGCACCAGCACCGCACCACCGGCCAGGCGCGCCGGGCTGGTCGTGAAGGACAGGTAGTAGAACATGATGTTGTTCAGATCGGCGAAAGAGCCGTTCTGCAGGTAGTACTTGAACAGCGCTTCCTGCTGGGAAGTGACCAGCGAGTAGGAACCGTTGCGCTGTACCGCCACTTCCGAGGCGCGGCGCACGATGTAGGTACCGCGGTAGCGAGCGACGTGGTTCCACAGCGCTTCCACACCGTTCTGCGGAATCGGGAACGGAATGCCGCCGTAGGCATCGGAGAAGCCGTTGCCGCCATCGACCAGCTTGGCGCTGGTGGCGTTCTTGATGGTGTTGTCATAGACCCATTGCGGCGCGGAGCCGGAACGACGGGTCTGGTACACCGGCATCTGATAGGTTTCCGGATAAGCCTTGAACATGGCGATCTGACCCGGCGTCAGGTTCGCCTGGTACTGGCTCAGGTTGGCCGCCGTGATGGTGAACAGCGGCTTGTCTTCCGGGAACGGGTTGACATGATGCTGGCCCGAGCGGGTGTAACCGGCCGGCGCCTGGGTGATACCGCCGGTCCAGGCCGGAATGGTGCCGGCAGCGTTGCCGGCCTTCTCGGCGCCAAAGGGCGTCAGGGTGTCACCGAGCTTGGCAGCTTCCTGCGGGGAAACGGCAGCCAGTGCAGAGCCGGCGGAAAACGCCAGTGCAACGGCTACGGCCTTCAGCCTGTGCTTGTTCAGCATGGGTAATTCTCCGTGAAGAGTATTTGCCGAGCCCTCGGCAGGGCCCGGCGTGTTTCTGGTTATAGGTATCAGAAGGAATACTTGACGTTCAGGCCGATATTGTCGCGATCACGCGCACCGTTGTTCTGGCCGGCACCGTAGAACTCGGTGTACTGAATCTCGGCCTCCAGGCTGTTCAGGTAGCTGGCGCGCATACCGACGGTATACGCCTTGCGACCTTCGATGAAGTTGCCGGTCTGGTGCGAGTTGCCTTCGAAGTCGTGCTTGAACACGGCGAACGGCGACAGGTTCACGCCCGCGTAGACGTCGTTCCAGGTACCGGAAACAACCAGGGTGTAGCCATAGGCGTTCTTGTTGATCTGGTCGTCGCGACCATAGTTCGAAATGTAGGAGTTGTTTGGACGCCCGGCATAATAACGAACATTACCCTGATAATCCGTGTACTTCAGGCTATCGCCACGCACGTGCTCGGAAGCAAGTTCTGCGATACCGAACAGGGAGTCAAAGCTCAGCGTCGGACCAAAGTTATGAATGGCCCCAAAGGACGTATTGAAGGCCTCTACGCGGGTGTAGTTGCTGATGGAACCATCACGCGCGACCTGCTGCCCGGCGATGACCGCCGTTCCTGCGTTTGGCAGAGCACCCGAATTATCGGCAAGCTGTGCTCCCTGCCCCACCAGGTCGCCCAACAAATCGTTGGTCGCTGCGATACCGATAGGCAGGTTAGGACGATAGGACAGCTCGCCGAATACCGATGTCTGGCCAACCGTTGTATTGAAGCTGAGGCCATACATACGGATATCTTCAGCGTACTCCCTGCGAGCCTGCACGTTAGCCAGCAAATCCGCAGTAGCCAGGCCACCAGCCAGCGACGCATTACCCAGCGCACCCGCAAGAGCACCTACGTTGACACCTTGATAACCGTTCAGATCCGCATAGATGCTGGGTTCTTTACCGTGGTAGTTGACGAAGTAGAAACCGAACTCGGTAGAGTTGAGCTCTTCTGCTATATAGCGAAACGCAACGCCATACTGCCCGTCATTCTTTGCATTCAGATCACCGCCAATCTTGGCCACTTGTGCGATCTGACCACCCGGATAAACGAACGTCTTCCCGCCCGGCCCTTGATACAAGCCCAACGCGCCGAAAGCAGCCTGACTCTGGCCGATGAGAGCAGGATTGTTGTAAACACCCAGAACGGTATTATTGAGCAGCAGTGGGTTTCTGGCGCCGAGCGCGGTTTGCGAGAAGTCGTTGTAAGCCGTATTCCCGCCATCGGCAAAAAGGTCTGTCTCGGAGAAATAAGTACCGACCGGATCGACTGCGGTTTCCTTCCAGTTGAACTGGTAGAAGGTTTCCATCGACAGGTTGTCGGTCAGGCCGATGTTGAAGCTCAGCGCTTCGACCGGCACCAGCACTTCCTTCACTTCCGAGCCCGGCAGGCGGAACTTGGCCGCATCGACCGGGTTGGTGGTGTTCACGCCACCGCGATAGAACAGGCCCTCGCCCCAGTTGAATACCTGCTTACCGAAGCGGCCGGACACCGGCATGTTGCCGATATCCCAGTTGCCATAGACATAGGCGTCGAGAATCTGCGCATCGCGGCCGGCCTTGTGGCGGGTCTCGCGGGTGAAGGTGTTGTCACGCGGATAGCTCTGGCTCGGCTGAGCCGGGGTATTGGCGTCGTAGTAGTCGTTGCGCTTGTCCATGATCTGGGTGTCATAGAAAGCGGTACCCCGCACGAATACGCCATAGTTCTGATAGGACACCTCGAGATCCGAGGTGATCTTGAACACTTCGGAAACCAGGCCGGTATCGAAGTTGCGGTTGCCGTCATTGGTATTGATGTCGTTGTTGGTCTTGTCCTGGCCCTGGACACGCCACAGCTGGCCATAGGAAAGGGTGGTGTCGATGGAACCGGTGACTTCGTTGTCGGCGAAGCTGAACTCCACCGCTTGAGCCTGAGCAGCGACCAGCAGCGGCAGAACGCCTGCGAACGCAAAGCCGGCCTTGGCCGGGGCAAAACGTAGAACGGGCTTGCGGGACTTAATTTCCATCGAGAATCACTCCGTGGACAGATCATTCTTTTGGGCGATCCCGTATCCGGGTCGCGATATGCCGTACTGGCGACGGCTTGTTTTTTGTAGGTGCAGCAAAAGGATTGAACGACCCAGGCGTCATCACGCGCGGTCAAATCCAGCACGACATTGCAACCATGGTGCCAATTCAAACAGGTGTATCAGCGCAAAGGTGCTCGCAAGAGCGGTTGGCCGGTTTCTTTTCGTGACTGGTCAGCCACTGACCAATGCGTCAGCAATTCTCGTAAAAACTGGCGCACTTTGTCCTACGATCCGACGCTTTATGCCCCTCCCCACGGGGCTTTCAGCCTCGTCGCATGGTCAAGACGAAACGCCTGTCAAGACGCGAAACCCTAACTTTAGTGTGCAAACGAAATAAGGGATCGCATACACATTTCATTGGGTAACAAAAAAGTGTTACCAGCCGGAGACCGGTAACACTTTTTTGTACAGCAGAACCCGTCTTAGGCCAGGCTTTTGCTCACGACCTCGTAGACATCGCTGGACAGCTCCCCCGACGCGAGGATGCGCTCCAGTTCAGCCTTCATCAGCGCCTGACGCGCCGCACCGTATTTGCGCCAGCGAGTCAGGGGCGCCAGCAGGCGCGAGGCGATCTGGGGGTTGAGGGCATTGAGGGTGATCACCTGATCGGCAAGAAAGCGGTAGCCCGCCCCGTCCGCACGGTGAAAGTTGATCAGGTTCTGGTTGGCGAAGGCGCCGATCAGGGCACGAATCTTGTTCGGGTTCTTCAGGGTGAAGGCTTCGTGCTGCATCAACGCATGCACGCGCTCCAGGCCGCCCGGCAGCGGGCAACCGGCCTGCACGCTGAACCACTGATCCATGACCAGGGCATCGTCCTTGAAGTAGTCGGCGAACATGGCCAGGGCCTTGGTCTGCTCTGCCTGGAACGGCGAGTTGACCAGCACGGCCAGGGCCGCCAGACGCTCGGTCATGTTGTCGGCGTTCTCGAACTGGTCGACGCAGGCCGCCAGCACTTCGGGTTTCTCGCCGAGCATCAGGTACGACAGCGCGATGTTCTGCAGGCTGCGACGGGCAAAGTGCGCGGCCTCGGCCACATAGGGCGTAGCCCTGGAAATCTCGCGGTTGGCCTGGTAGCGCGCCCACAGGGGGGCGAACAGCGCGGTGGACAGTTCCTTGCGGGCGAACTCGCGCGCGGCATGAATGGCCTCGACGTCGGCCACGTCGCTGATCTCGGTCAGGTACGCCTCACCCGGCAGCGAGAGCATTTCCGCGACCATGGCCTGATCCAGCGCCTCGTCTTCCAGCAGGGTGCGCAGCGCGGCGACCAGGCGCTGATCCAGCACCAGAGTCTCGCCACGCTGGTGCTGGCCGATCAGTTCCTGAAGCACCTGTACGGACAGTTGCTGGCCGGCTTCCCAGCGATTGAAACCGTCGCTGTCATGCTGCATGAGGAACATCAGCTGGTCACGGTCATAGGGGAAGCCCAGCCTGACCGGTGCACTGAAGCCGCGCAGCAGCGAGGGCAACGGCTTCTCGGCGATATCCTCGAAGGTGAAGGTCTGCTCGGCCTCGGTGACCGACAGTACGCGGCTGGAGCCCTGCGCGGCGTTCTCGCCCTGCAGGCGCAGCGGCAGTTCGTTGCCCCGTGCGTCGAGCAGGCCGAGCGCCACCGGAATCACGAACGGCAGCTTCTCGCTCTGCCCCGGCGTGGTCGGACAGCTCTGGCGGAAGGTCAGGCTGTAGGTGCCGGCTGTCGCGTCATGCGCCTCGCTGACCTCCAGACGCGGCGTGCCGGCCTGGGTGTACCAGCGCTTGAACTGGGTCAGGTCGATGCCGCTGGCATCCTCCATGGCCCTGACGAAGTCGTCGCAGGTCACGGCCTGGCCGTCGTGGCGCTCGAAGTACAGATCGGAACCCTTGCGAAACAGCTCCGGGCCGAGCAGGGTGTGGATCATGCGCAGCACTTCCGAGCCCTTCTCATAGATGGTCAGGGTGTAGAAGTTGGAGATTTCCATGTACGCATCCGGACGCACCGGGTGGGCCATGGGGCCGGCGTCCTCGGCGAACTGGTGAGTACGCAGGTAGGCCACGTCTTCGATGCGTTTGACCGTGCGCGAGTGGGTGTCGGCGGAGAACTCGCTGTCACGGAATACGGTGAAACCTTCCTTGAGCGACAGCTGGAACCAGTCGCGGCAGGTCACGCGGTTGCCCGACCAGTTGTGGAAGTACTCGTGCGCCACCACAGCCTCGACACGCTGGTGGGCGGCGTCGGTGGCGGTCTCGGCCTTGGCCAGCACGCAACTGGAGTTGAAGATGTTGAGGCCCTTGTTCTCCATGGCGCCCATGTTGAAGTCGTTGACCGCAACGATCATGAAGATGTCCAGGTCGTACTCGCGGCCGTAGACCTCCTCGTCCCACTTCATCGAGCGCTTGAGGCTGTCCATGGCATGCTGCACCTTGTCGATGTTTTCCGGCTCGACGTAGATGCGCAGCGCAACGGTGCGACTGTTCATGGTGGTGAAGCTGTCTTCCACGCACCAGAGGTCACCGGCGACCAGGGCAAACAGGTAGGCCGGCTTCTTGAACGGATCCTCCCAGGTGGCCCAGTGACGCCCCCCTCCTCGCTGCCGCTGGCGACCGGATTGCCGTTGGACAGCAGCACCGGGTAGCGATGCTGCTCGGCGCTGACCGTGGTGGTGAATTTGCTCATCACGTCCGGGCGGTCGAGATAGAAGGTGATCTTGCGGAAACCTTCGGCCTCGCACTGGGTGCAGAACATCTTGCCGGACTTGTACAGGCCTTCCAGCGCAGTGTTGCTTTGCGGATGGATACGCACGGTGCTGTCGACCACGAAGCTGTCTTGCGTCGGCTGCAGGGTCAGGTGGCTGTCGGTCAGCGTGTAGTCGCCCGCGCCCAGCTCACGGTCGTCGAGCTTGAGCTCCAGCAGCTCCAGCTGCTGGCCGTCCAGTACCAGCGGCGGCATGTGGGCTTGCGACATGCCGCCGCCGGCCTCGGGATTGCGGCGCATCACCAGTTGCGTGTGTACCAGGCTGTGATCCTCGAACAACTCGAAGGTCAGGTGGGTCTCGTCGATCAGGTAATCCGGTACCTGATAGTCCTTGAGGTAGATCATCTTCGGTTGTTCGGTACGCATGGCTCCTGGCCTCTCGTCTGCGGCGCCACTGGGCGCCGGGTGGCAATCGGGTGTCAGGCGGCGATCTCGTGGACGGCCAACTGATAAGCGGTGTATTTGCGGATATTGATCACGCCGGTGTCGAACATCAGGTACTGGCCCTTGATACCGAGCAGGGTACCCTCGGCCAGGGGCTGCTTGTCCAGATTGAAGCTGGCGATCTTGGCCGGGTAAGCCGCGATGGGATAGCGGATTTCCAGCACCTCGGCAGCGCTCAGCGGCTGGATCGCCTGCAAACCGAAACGCTGCTGCAGTCCGGTGAGCCCTTCGGCGCAGGTGTCGAACAACTGCTCGCGGATCGCCAGCAGATCGACGGGAGCCGCGTCGCCCTTGAGCAGCGCACGCCAGTTGGTCTTGTCCGCCACCTGGCTACGCAGCAAGTCCTCGACGAAACCGGACTGCTGCCGAGTGGCCACGCGCATGATCGGCAACGCCTGGGTCGCGCCCTGGTCGATCCAGCGCGTCGGCACCTGGCTGGCACGGGTGATGCCCACCTTCACCCCGCTGGAGTTGGCCAGGTAGACGATGTGATCGGTCATGCAGAACTGCTCGCCCCAGCCCGGCTCGCGGCAGGTGCCCTGGTCGAAGTGGCAGCGCTCCGGGCTCATGATGCAGACGTCGCACTGCGCCAGCTTCTGCATGCAGGGGTAGCAGTAGCCCTGGCTGAAACTGGTCTTGGTTCTGCGCCCGCAATGCGTGCAGTGGATGGCGCCGAGATATTCCAGACGCAGACTCTTGCCCACCAGCGGATTGACGGGCACCTCCTCGTCACCGAGGCGGAAGGCATACTGTACCGGCGCGTCCAGGCGCGCCTTCATCTTGCTCAGCGAGCCACGTCCAAGTTCCATCAGTGCAGGGTATCCGTGGACTTGAACAACAGATTGGGTACCGGCTCGGACTTGCTGCTGCATGCCTGCGGGCCCATGTAGCCGGTACGCTCCTCTTCCGGCAGGTTCTGCATTTCCCAGGCGATCATCGCCTGCAGACTCAGCTCCTTCTGCTCCTGGGTCAGCTTGCGGCCATCCGGCCATTTGCCGATTTCAACGGCCAGCTTGAGGCTCTCGTAGATTTCCGGGGTGATGTTTTCAATCGCATCGAGAAAGGACGACATACAGGTCTCCAGGTAAATCGTAGGGCGGGTGAAACCCGCCGAAACACTGAGCTGGCGGGTTTCACCCGCCCTACAGGTTAAAGGTCGAATCAAGCGCTACGTCGCGCCAGCATACCGCCAAGCAGCCCGGTCAGGCAGCCGGTCAGCAGGCCGCCGACATGCGCCGCATTGGCGATGGCGCCGAATTGCAGCAATTCGAAGATGCCGGTCATGCAGATCAGCAGCCAGGCCAGCATCATCACCAGCACACCGGGCGGCAGTCGATAGGCCGCATTCGGCGCCAGACGCTGATAGATCCAGCAATGCCCGAGCAGGCCATAAAGCACGCCGGACAGGCCGCCGAACAGCGACGGCCCGGCCCACCAGTACTGGGCGAAGTTCGACGCCAGACCGAACAGCAGGGTCAACCCGAACAGGCCGATGGCGCCCTGACGAAACTCGATGCGACGCCCCAGTTCCCAGTACCACAGGCTGTTCATCGCCAGGTGCAGCCAGCCGAAGTGGATCAGCATCGGCGTGATCAGACGCCACCACTGACCGCTGCCCAGCGTGGCATCCAGATACGCCAGGTAGATGCGCTCGCCGTCGATGCGAAAATCGACGAAGCTCAGCCAGCGAATGGTGGCGAAGTTCTCGCCCGCCAGGGTCACGGCGAAGACGATGAAGGTGGTCAGCAACACCAGAGCCGTTACCGGACTGCGCCGCAATTGGCTGAAGAACCCCTCACGCACCGGCGAGGCGCCTTGCGCCAGCTCGCCATCGGCATCGCCCTGCGGGTGGCGTGCATAGAGCTCACGCACCTGGGCAGCCAGCTCTTCGCCCGGCACCCAGAGCACCTGCTCGCCGCCCTCTTCCGCCACGCGATGCGGCACCCGCAAACGCTGCAGCAATGCCACGAAGCCGCTCAGGTCGGTATCCAGTGGCGCACGAAGCACAACGACAGCCGTCATCGCGGTGCCTCCTGTGGGTCGACGTCGACCCAGACGAATTTGTTCGCGTCCAGACGATGCTCCTGATCCAGACGGTAGGCCACCAGCTTGCCGCCGATCACCGCGCTGTAGTCCAGGCAGGCCAGGTTGGCCCGAATCGGCGCCGGCTTGCCGCGTCGCCAGTAATGCCCGACGAACAGCAGCGGCTCGTGAGCGCCGTAGCGCAGCAGTTCGTCCTTCTGCAACTCGGTCAGGGGCGTCTGCGCCGCCAGCTCCGGCAAGGCATCGGGCTGGAACACGATGTCGCCATAGGTCTGCGGATTCTCTTCCCAGAACTTGGTGCGGAAGTAGGAACGGGTAAAGCCATCGCCACTGGTCAGCGTCAGGCCGTGCGGCAGCCTCATGTCGGTGCCGCGCAACAGGCGATCCAGTGCCATGTTGGCGAAACTGCCGGGCACGGCCGCCGCCTGGACGAAATGCTCGTCGATGCAGCCATCGGGGAACTGCGCCTTGAGCGGCCGGATCAACTCGTCGTCCCAGCAGGCATGGACGACGCGAAAACGTCCGGCGTCGATGAACAGCGGCATGGCATAGAACCAGTCGAGAAACTCGCGCCACTCCTGCGGGTAGGCCTCGAACTGCGCCAGGGTCTCGCGCATCAGGCGCTGGTGGCGCGGGCTGTGTTCGCGTACGTACTGGCGCCCGCTGCCAGGCGGTGCCGGCGTACTCCAGCCCAGGGCGTTGAACTCGTGATTGCCCATGATGCACAGCGCCTGCCCGGCGCGAACCATGTCATGCACCAGATGCAGGGCTTCGCGGATGCCGGGGCCACGGTCGACCAGGTCGCCGAGGAACATCGCCATGCGCGTCGGGTGACGCCACACGCCGCTCTTGCGGCTGTAACCAAGGCGTTCGAGCAGACGTTCGAGCGTGCGCGCACAACCGTGGATATCACCGATCAGGTCATAGCCACGACAAGGGTCGAGGGACATTCAGTCGTGCCCTCCGAGGCGGCTCCCCCAGCCCAGTTTGGTACGGCAGACCTCGTAGTAATTGTGATCCAGCGGGTGGATCAGCCTCAGCTTCTGCGCCTTCTTCGCCACGTGCAGCGTGTCGCCCGGCGCACAGGTGAAGTGATTCTGGCCGTCGCACGATACCTGCGGGTAGATCTGCAGATCCTGCGACACGACGATCTTCAGTTCGCTGTTGCCGTCAACCACGATGGGCCGGCTGGAAAGGGTGTGCGGGTACATCGGCACCACCACGATGGCATCGAGCTTGGGATGCATGATCGGCCCACCGGCGGACAGCGCGTAGGCGGTCGAACCGGTTGGCGTGGCGACGATCAGGCCATCGGCCTTCTGGCTGCAGACGAACTGGCCATCGATGTACAGCTCGAACTCGATCATTCGCGTCGACTTGCCCGGATGCAGCACCACGTCGTTGAGCGCATCGCCCTGGCCGATAGCCTCGCCCTGGCGGCGCACCTCGGCCTCGAGCAGGAAGCGATTCTCGGTGAGGTAGTGGCCTTCCAGCACCTGCGCCACCTTGAGCTCCAGCTCGTCGGGGCGAATGTCGGTGAGAAAGCCCAGGCTGCCGCGGTTGATGCCCAGCACCGGCACCTTGTGCCGCGCCAGGGCGCGCGCGGCCCCCAGCATGCTGCCGTCGCCGCCGACGACGATGACCAGATCGCACACCTCGCCGAGCATCTTGCGCGACGAGGTCTGCAGGCCATGACCGGGCAGCACCTCGGCGATGGTGTCCTCGAGGATCACATGCAGGTGGCGGTCGATGAGAAAGCGCTTGAGCCGGCGAACGGTCTCCAGTACCCGCGTGCTGCCCAGGCGCCCGATGATGCCGACATTGCGAAATTGATCCATGGGACTCCCGACAGCCAGATAAGAAACGAACGGGGATTATCGGCCAAAGGCCAAGGCCCCGGCAAACCACGCTATGCTCGGCTGATGACAGCTTCCCATTCGCTGCACGACCTGTTGCAGACCTTGCGCACCCCTGCCGTGCGTGACCTGGCCTGGGTGCTGCTCTCCCCTCCACTGCTGGGTGAGACAACGAAATCCCGGCGCCATCCACTCCAGGCCAGTCGCTGGATGGAACAACCGGAGCTACTGACGCGGTGGCTTGCGCAACAGGACGGTGATGCCGCTGCACTGCACGCCTGGCTGGCGGCAAGACCCGCGCGCCGCCTCGGCCTGTACTACGAACGGCTCTGGCAATTCGCCCTGACCGCCGCACCGGATGTGGAAATCGTCGCCGCCAACCTGCCGATCCGCCAGAACGGCCAGACCCTGGGCGAGCTCGATCTGCTGCTGCGCGACGCCGAGGGCGAACATCACCTGGAACTGGCGGTGAAGTTCTACCTCGGTTCGGACAGCGGCGAAGCGGATCGATGGCTAGGCCCCGGCAGCCATGATCGGCTCGACCTGAAACTGAGTCACCTCGCCCGACATCAACTGCCCCTGTCCTCACGCGACGAAGCACGCAGCGCATTGAACGCGCTGCAACTGAGCGAGACGCGATCCGCCTTCTGGCTCGGCGGTTATCTGTTCTATCCCTGGCCTGACGGCTGCTCGCCACCTCATGGCGCCACGCCCGGACATGGTCGCGGACGCTGGCTGCATCGACGCGACTGGTTCGACTTCGCCGCCGAGCGGCCCGGGGCATGCTGGCAACCGCTACCACGGCTGGCCTGGCTGGCACCGACGCGGATGGGTGATCAAGAGCACTGGCCGGACGAAACGTTCCGGCAATGGCTGGCAGCGCTACCGGCAAACGCCCGCGCGCAATTGCTGGTACGCCTGGAACCTGGCGTGGAGGGTGACTGGCGCGAGGCCGAGCGGGTGTTTCTGGTCAGTGATCAGTGGCCAGCTTAGAGAACCTAGCGGCTGCGTTCGGTACGTCCGCCGGAACGCGCCAGATACCCGGCCCCGCTTTCGCACAGCAGCGCATCACGCTGTAGCGCCGGCAGAGCGTCCAGACCGTTGCGCAGGGCATAGACGCTGTAACCCAGTTGCGAGAGCAGAAACACCGCGCTGTTGCTGCGCTTGCCGCTATCGCAGTAACACAGGTAGGTACGCGAACGCTCCAGCAGACGAGCCTTCAGCCGCAGCAGTTGCAGTGGCATATGCAGGGCCTGTGGCGCATGCGCCTTCTCGTACTCCTCCTGCAAACGGACGTCCAGCCATTGCGCGCCCTGAGCCAGAAGCCTGGCCGCCTCCCCTAGGGACACCTCGGCCACCACCGGCGCCTTGAGCAGGGCGAAGAAATCCTGGCGATCCAGGCGCAACACGCTGCCCTTCTCGACCATGGTCACCGTGGCGTTACGGGGACGATCGGCCAACAGCGCTTCCTCGCCGAAGCAGGCCCCCATCTCCAGTTCCGCCAGTACCTGACGATCGCTGCCGGCGCTGCGAATCACCTCGGCGCGGCCGCTCTCGAGGAAGAAGCAGCAGTCGCCCGCCTCGCCCTCGGTGAGCACCTGGTGGCCTGCCTCGATCTCGACCCTGCGCAAGCGGCCAAGCATGCTCTGCACGTTCGCAGGCGGCACCTTGGCGAACAGCGGGTTTTCCAGCAAACGCTCCAGCCATTCGACATCGGCGCCGCCCTGCTGCAACGCCAGCAACAGATCCTGATAGGCCAGACGCCAGGTGAGCAGGCGATCGAGCATGACGCTGTCGATCATCAGCACGCTGACATCGGTCAGCGCGCGCGCCTCGTGCAAACGCGGCAGGCTGGGCGAAAGCGGATGACAACTGGCCTCGCTCCCCGCCACAACGCGTTGCATCCTGCCCTCGGCATCCTGCAACTGCAGTTCACCCGCCAGCAGGTAATAACTCAGACGAGCCTGATCTCCCTGGCGGAACAGCAACTGGCCGGCCAGCAGCGGCTGCGGTACCAGTTGGCCACGCAGCTCACGCCATTGCTGCTCGGACAGCACATTGAGCGGGGTGAGAATACGCAACTGCTCGGGAGTGAGAGGTTCGTTCATGAGGTGTTCCAGACTCCGCTGGTCAGTTCTGAGTGTAGTCGGCGCCCATCAGGGCCCGGCGCCCCTGCAAGCCGCCAGTATGAACGAAGATCAGGCGAGAACCTCGAGGAAGATGACCGCCCTGGCAAAAATCGCGCAGCGCCATCAGCGCCTTGCCGGTATAGACGGGTTCGAGCGGCAGACCGCTGTCACGCTCGGTCGCCAGGATGAACTGGCGCAGCGGCTCATCCAGACGCGCAAACCCGCCACGCGCCGACTCGACCAGTTGGTAATGCCGTTGCGGGCAGCACGCTTCATCCAGCAGCGCCGCTACCTGTCGGGCGACACCATGACTGGCCGGCACCGCCAGCGCTGCGTGCACGGGGCGCCGTCCCTGCTCACCCAGTACGAGCCCCGCCAGGGTCGTTCCGGTTCCCGCCGCCAGCCACCAGGCGTCGAAGTCCTGCCAGCCGATCTCCGCCAGTTGCGCCTGCGCCATCTCGACCAGCGCACGACAGCCTTCGGCCCCCGTCAGGCTCAGGCCGCCCTCGCCCACCGGATGAAAACCGGGGTAACGGGCCAGCCAGGGTTGCCAGAAATCCGCCTGATGGCGTGCGCGGTAACCGCCATACCCCAACCAGTGCAGCTCCATGCCGAAGGCCAGCAGATCATCGACGGTCGGTGTTCGCTGCGCATCGCCACGCAGCAGACCGACGGTGGCGAAGCCGAAGCGCCTGCCCGCGGCTGCCAGTGCATGCAAATGATTGGAATGGGCACCGCCCAGGCTGATGACACCACGGGCGCCGCTGGCCAGGGCTGCGCGCAGGTGCGGGGCGAGCTTGAACCACTTGTTGCCCGACACCAGAGGATCGATCAGATCCAGACGCAGACAGGCCAGCTCGACACCGGCCGCATCGAGCCAGTCCAGCCTTATCCGCTGCAAGGGGCCTGCGGGCACCACTGGAGAGACCTGTTCATGGGCGCTGCGGCAACGTCAGCCGCCCACCCGGACGATGGCCGAAGCTGTACGCAATCGCCCGTAATGCTCATCTACAACACCTTCCTCACTCGCTGGGCCCTGCCTGGCATGGGCGCGAGCAGGTTCTGAACGGGAGCAGCGCAATCAGCTGACGGTGCGCAGGCGGTTACTGGCCTTGTGACGCGCGCAACAGTTGGACTCACCCAGGGTGAACCGACTGGGCGTGTCCACTCGGTCGATGGGAATTGCGCAACGCTCACCACCGGGCAAGGTCGCCCCGCAACTGGGTTGCTGGTAATGCGCCAGCCAGTGGCGGTACTGCTCTTCGGAAACGAAACATTTGGCCGCGGCATAAGCCATCGGATTGTCCTGATAGCGCGCGATATCCTGCAACGCAATGGTCAGGTGCCCGGCGCCGGGATGATAAACCACAAAGACCACACCGAGCTTGGCCAGACGTTCCAGTGCCTGATCCCCTCCCTGGCTGGCGAATTCGTCGCGTTCACGCTTGAGCCGTTCGACTTCGGCCTGCAACTGGGCATCCAGCTCGTTGCGGTAGGCCAGCTCCACATCGCGAATGGCGATCTGCTCCTGATACTGCGCCACGGCAGCAGCGACTTTCGCCTGCAACTCGCTGTCGAACTGGGCCCGCAGGATGTCGCCTTCGGTACGGCCGTGGCGCTCCAGGGCACGCAGTTGCTGGGTCATCTCCTCGCGGCTGCGCTGAAAGCTCTCGGCCTGCGCAGCCAGTTGCGCCTTGAGGTTGACGTTGAGGTCCTCCTGCTGACGCAAGGCCTGGTGCAGCCCCTGTATCTGTGCCTGCAGGTTCTTGCTCTGCTCCTCGCCGGCCAGCTTGCTCTTGGCCAGTTCCTCCTCGTGCTGCTGAGTCAGGCTGGCAATACGCAGGCGCTGCTGCTGAATCAGCTGCGCGGTCTTGGCGCGATGCTCCTGATCCATCTTCTGCGCCAGTTGGGCCGCCACTTCCCTGGCCGGATCGGGCGCGTACCAGGTGTCCTCGGAGGCCACCTGCAAACGTTCGGCAACCACGGCCTGGGGGCTATCCTCCTCGACCAGCAGACCCAGCTGGTTGCGCTTGACCGCGTCACGCAGGATCACCAGATCGTTCTGCCCCGGCGCCAGGCCGGGATCCCAGAGATGCATCTGATGCCAGGACACCGGGCACTGACTGCGACAGGCCAGGCGAATCGGCCCGGCGCCAAGATCAGGACCGCGTCCGGCGCGCTCGGCCAGATGCTGCAAGGGAATGTTCCAGCCCTTGTCGGGGCGGCCATCCTCGTCGAAGTCCAGGCAGAAGAACACCGCCGCCCTGACCAGCAGGCGCGGATTGATCACCACGAAGGCCGCACGCATCTGTTCATCGGCGAACTCGGGCATGTTCACCACGCCATCGAGCAGCGCCTCGAACTCAGGGAACATCATCTGTTTGCAGATACCGCGCTCACTGAAGAACATAACGGCTTCCACCATTTGCGGCTTGTTCTGCATGCTCATCGAAGACCCTCTGAACCAACGGGGGAATATGCGCGCACAACACCATGCACCAGAGCGTCATGTACCCCGGCACAGATGTCATCCTTGATCAGTCAGGCAAGTCTAGGGGAAAACCCGGATGCGGCAATGTGACTCGGTTGGCACTCGCCCGGCACGCAGCGACGGATGGATAGACGGCAGCGCGAAACTGTGACGAAGCCGGTAAAGCCGTCGAAGCCTCCTCGGCAATTGCGGAACTTGCAAGACCTGCGCCTGTCCGCGCGCAGCATCGGCGGTTTTCCGCTCGAATGCCCCCGGCGATCAGCGCCTTCCTGCCGATGACGCCTGAACGCGATCAGGCCGGACGCTCTGGCCCGCCGTCCGTTCGAACTGGCACGCCATCTGCTGTGCAGGCGCTGTCCGTCCGCCATGTTCGTACGGACAGGACTGATAAAAAAGACAAGAGGTCAGCCATGTTCCGCCACCCACTCCCCCGCACTGCCCCCTCGCGATGCCCTGCCGGCGCCATCAAGCCCGGGCGAATCCCACCCGTGCCCGACGCTCGCAGCTGACGCCTGCCAGCAACAACAACAACAACAACAACAACGGAGAATTCCCATGCGCCTGAACCAGCGTATTGGCCTGCTCGTCGCTGCCGCGATCCTGGTCATCAGCCCCAACGCCCACGCCAATCCAAGCTCGATCAACATCCTCACCGGCGGCGCCAGCGGCGTCTACTACCCATTGGGCATGAGCCTTGCCGACCTCTATGGCGAGCATATCGAGCAGTGCGCCACGAGCGTACGCGCCACCAAGGCGTCGGTAGAGAACCTCAACCTGTTGCAGATCGCCCGCGGCCAACTGGCCTTCGCCCTGGGCGACTCCGTGGCTGACGCCTGGAGGGGCGACGAGGAAGCCGGCTTCAGAGCCCCGCGCGACAGACTCCGTGCGATTGCCGGCATCTACCCGAACTACATCCAGATCGTCGCCAGCCAGGCCTCGGGAATCACCAGCCTGCAAGACCTGCGCGGCAAACGCATCTCCGTCGGCGCGCCACGTTCGGGCACCGAACTCAACGCACGGGCGATCTTCAAGGCCGCGGGCCTGAGCTACGAAGACATGGGGCAGATCGAGTTCAAGCCCTACGCCGAATCGGTCGAACTGATCAGCAATGGGCAGCTGGATGCGACCCTGCAATCGGCGGGGCTGGGCATGGCGGCGATTCGCGAACTGGCGCAGAGGGTGCCGATCACCTTCGTGCCCATCACGCCGGACGTCGTCGCCCGCATCGGCAGCGGTGCCTATCAGCCCGGCATCATCCCGGCAGCGACCTACGAAGGACAGACCAGCGATGTGCCGACGGCCACCATCACCAATATCCTGGTCAGCCAGACGAGCGTGCCTGACGAACTGGCCTACCAGATGACCAGGCTACTGTTCGAGAACCTCGACCGCCTGGCTGACGCTCACCCTGCCGCACGGGATATCCGCCTGGAGCGTGCCATCAGCGGCCTGCCGATCCCGCTGCACCCGGGCGCCGAGCGCTTCTATCGAGAGGCAGGCGTTCTGCACTGAGAGCAAGCGCGACTGCCTCGTTGCATCCGGCAGCAGGCTGAACGAGCGTCAGCCCTTGGTTGCGGCAAGAAATGGCGCCAGGCGCTGCGCCATTTCCGCCCCCAGTGCCTGCAAACCGCTCATTGGCCGAACCATCACTTCGAACTCGACGATCCGCCCCGACTCGTCGAAACGGATCATGTCGATCCCCTTCAACTCACGCCCTCCTACCCGCGCGGAGAACTCCAGCACCACGTTGAGTCCGTCGGTCGTGGCCAGCTCCCGGTGATAGGCGAAATCCTCGAAGACCTTGAGCACGGTATTGAGAATCAGGTTGACCGCCTGCGCACCTGGATAAGGCGTGTGCGCCATGGGCGAACGGAATACGGCCTGTGGGTGCAGCAGCTCGGGCAAGGCGCTCAGATCCTTGTCAGCGATGAACTGGTGCCAGCGGGTGAGACTGGCGGCAGCGGCAGGGTGCAACTGAGTATCGAGGGACATCGGGCTTCTCCTTGTTATTGTTGAGCCGCATAGCAAACGCCCCGCATCAGCGGGGCGTCGGTTCGATCAGAGCTCGGCCGCCAGGCGCGAACCCTGGTTGATCGCGCGCTTGGCATCGAGTTCGGCAGCAACATCCGCACCACCGATCAGATGTACGCGCTGACCGGCGTTTTCCAGGCCTTCCTGCAACTCACGCAGCGGATCCTGGCCGGCGCAAACGATCACCGTGTCCACCGGCAGGACCTGAGGCTCACCACCGGCGATGCGAATGTGCAGGCCGGCATCGTCGATCTGCACGTACTCGACGCTGTTGAGCATCTGCACGTTCTTGTTCTTCAGACCGGTGCGGTGAATCCAGCCGGTGGTCTTGCCCAGACCATCGCCCACCTTGCTCTTCTTGCGTTGCAGCAGAAACACCTGGCGCGCCGCCGGATGCGGATGTGCCTCGATACCGGCTACGCCACCACGGGCTTGCAGGGCGGTATCGATGCCCCACTCCTTCCAGAATGCATCGCGATCCAGACTGGTGGCCTTGCCCTGGTGGGTGATGTATTCGGACACATCGAAGCCGATACCACCGGCACCGATCACGGCGACCTTCTGGCCGACCGGCTTGCGTTCGAGAATCGCATCCAGATAACCGATCACCTTGCCATGGTTGATCCCCGGAATCTCCGGCGTGCGCGGAGCGATGCCGGTGGCCAGGATGATCTCATCGAAACCGCCCGCCACCAGGTCATTCACCGACACACGGGTGTTCAGTCGCACATCGACGCCAGTGGTTTCCAGCTTGCGCTTGAAGTAGCGCAGGGTTTCAAAGAACTCTTCCTTGCCCGGCACGCGCTTGGCCACGTTGAACTGGCCACCGATCTCGCTGGCCGCATCGAACAGGGTCACCGAATGGCCGCGCTCGGCAGCGACGGTGGAGGCCGCCAGCCCGGCAGGATCGGCACCGACCACGGCAATCTTCTTCACCGTGGTGGTGGCAATGTAATTCAGCTCGGTCTCGTGGCAGGCACGCGGGTTGACCAGGCAACTGGTCAGCTTGCCGCCGAAGGTGTGATCCAGGCAGGCCTGGTTGCAACCAATGCAGGTGTTGATCTCGTCGCTGCGACCTTCGGCGGCCTTGTTGACGAAATCCGGATCGGCGAGGAACGGGCGCGCCATCGACACCATGTCGGCATCGCCCTCGGCCAGCACCTGCTCGGCCACTTCCGGGGTGTTGATGCGGTTGGTGGTGATCAGCGGGATCGACACCTCACCCTTGAGCTTGGCGGTGACCTTGGTGAAGGCCGCGCGCGGCACCTTGGTGGCGATGGTCGGGATACGCGCCTCGTGCCAGCCGATGCCGGTGTTGATAATGGTGGCGCCGGCCTGCTCGATGGCCTTGGCCAGCAATACGATCTCGTCCCAGGTGCTGCCGCCCTCGACCAGGTCGAGCATCGACAGGCGATAGATGATGATGAAGTTCGGGCCGACCGCCTCGCGCACCCGGCGCACGATTTCCACCGGCAGGCGCATGCGGTTCTCAAAGCTGCCGCCCCAGCGGTCGGTACGCTGGTTGGTGTGGGCAACCAGGAACTGGTTGATGAAGTAGCCTTCAGAGCCCATCACCTCGACGCCGTCGTAGCCGGCCTGCTGGGCCAGCACCGAGCAATTGACGAAGTCGGCGATCTGCTTCTCGATACCCTCCTCGTCCAGCTCACGCGGCTTGAACGGGTTGATCGGTGCCTGGATGGCGCTCGGCGCGACGGACTTCGGACTGTAGGCATAGCGCCCTGCGTGCAGGATCTGCATGCAGATCTTGCCGCCGGCCTCGTGCACGGCCTGGGTGACGATCTTGTGCTTCTCGGCCTCTTCCACCGTGCTCAGCTTGGCCGCCCCGGAATAGACACCGCCCTCTTCGTTCGGGCCGATGCCACCCGTGACCATCAGCCCCACGCCGCCACGGGCACGCTCGGCGAAGTAGGCTGCCATGCGCTCGAAGCCGCCCGGCTTCTCTTCCAGGCCAGTGTGCATGGAGCCCATCAGGGTGCGGTTCTTCAGCGTGGTGAAGCCAAGGTCGAGCGGGGCCAGCAGGTGCGGGTAACGAGCAGTCATGGAAATCTCCACATCGCGGTGCAGTTCACGGATTGCCGCGGTCTCATGGGCACGCGGTCGGTTTATGGAGCCAGACGATAAAGAGGCTACCCGGCAGGCTCAATGATCAAAACTAACAAGATAATGATCAAAAGTAGCAACCTGTCTTGGCAGCACGCCCCAAGCGACCTAACCTGCACCCTACCCAGGCCGAAAGATCCGGAAATGCGTCTACTGATCTCCCTTGTGCTCACACTCGCGCTGCTGGCCGGTCTCGGCAGCTACGCCTACTGGTGCCAGCAGCGCCCCGGCAGCCACTACCTGTCCGATCTGCGCAGCCAGGTCGCGCTCGATCTCGGCCAGCCCGGCCCGCGTGGCAACCTGCTGGGCATCCAGCCGGAACTGTTCGCCGCCGACTACCAGAGTCTCGGCCGCCTGCGCCTGAAGCTGGCCGCCTACCTGGATCATGCCCGCGACCGGGGCATGCTCAGCGAACGCACCGTCGTCGTGTTGCCCGAACACATCGGCACCTGGCTACTGGCCGTCGGCGAGAAAGAAGAACTCTATCGCGCCAGTGAACGCCGCCAGGCCCTGTACTGGCTGGCAGCCAGCAATCCAGTGGACTTTCTGGGCGCACTGTTCGCCGCCAAAGGTGACACACGCCTGGACGATGCCCTGCTGCGAACCAAGGCCAAAGCGATGGCGCGTGACTATCAGCAACTGTTCGGCGACCTGGCCCGTGATTACGGCATCACCCTGGTGGCCGGCTCCATCGTCCTGCCGGAGCCTCGCGTGGAGCTGGGCCGGCTCGAAGTCGGACGCGGGCCGCTGTACAACGTCAGCCTGGTGTTCGATCAGGCCGGCAACCCGCTGGGCCAGCCACAGCGCCACCTTTTCAACGCAGACACGCTGAGCACCACCGCGCCAAGCGCACTGCAAGTGCTGGATACGCCGGCGGGCAAGCTCGGCGTGTTGCTCGGTGGTGACGCCAGCCAGTTATCCGGCGAGAAGACAGCGGGCAACGAACGGGCCGAACTGCTGGTCATGCCCAGCGACCTGGAAAACCACTCGGACGACGCGCAACTCAATGAGCAACTGCAGGCAAACGGCATTCGTGCGGGCCTGAAAGTCCATCTGCGTGGACGGCTGTGGGAACGCAGCGGCCAGCCCCAGGCACTGGCATTCGATGCCGGTCAACCGAGCCGAAGCGCCAGCGATCGTGGCGCGCAACTGATCAATCTGTGGCTATGAAAGCCCCACGCATTCGCCTTGGCGACCTTTCCGTCGGCTTTACCCAGGCACTGGCTGACGCACTGCGTGCGAAAGGCCAGCCCCCGAACCGCTGTTCGAACAGTTCGGCCTGGACGCCGCGCGCCTGAGCGAACCTCGTGCACGCCTGTCGATTCCGCGCTTCATGCGTCTCGGACACAGCGCCATCGGCCTGTGCGACGACCCGGCGCTGGGCCTGGAAATGGGCAACCACAGCCGCCTGAGCCAGGTCGGCCTGGCAGGCATCTGCGCGGCGCAAGCCCCCAACCTGCGCGAAGCAGCACGCACCCTGACACGCTTCGAACCGCTATACGCCGCCAACTATCGCGGCCGCTCGGGTTTCAGCGAAGATGCCCGCGGCGCCTGGCTGCACTTCTATTCCATCAGCCCGTACAACGCCTATAACCGCTTCGTGGTCGATTCGGTGCTGGCCGGCTGGCAGAGCAACCTGGGTCAGGTGGTCGGCCATCGCATCACCCCGGACAAGGTCGAGATCGAATTTCCACCTCCTGCCTATGGCGAACGCTATGAAACGCAGTTCGGTTGCCCGGTGGAGTTCGAGGCTGGCGCCAATCGTCTGCGCCTGAGCAACGAGACCCTGAGACGGCGCAATCCGCAGCACTGCCCCGGTACCTGGCATCACCTGATGGAATTGTGCGAGCGCGAACTGGATCAGCTGACCCGTACACGCAGCCTGCGCGAGCGAATAATCCAGTTGCTCGGCCCACTGCTGCACGGGCACGAACCGGATCTGCAAGAGGTGGCCCGCAGCCTGCATCTGCCGAGCTGGACACTGCGCCGCAAGCTCGCCGAAGAAGGCACGCAGTTTCGCACCATCCTCAACGACACCCGCCGCGACCTGGCCACGGCCTACATCCGCGATACCGAGCTGGCCTTCGGCGAGATCGCCTACCTGCTCGGCTTCGCCTCGGCCGAAGCCTTCCAGCGCGCCTTCAAGCGCTGGCTCGGACAAACCCCTGGCGACTATCGGCGCGCACAGCGCCGTGCCGGCAGTGAGGCTCAGAGTTCGGTAGCGTCATCGTCCGCGTCGAACCCATCCTGATCGAGGGCATCGCGTTCGAGCAGTTCTTCCTGATAATCGTCCATCTGCGGTTCTCCTGATCATTTCGTCTGTTCATTAGCAAGCTACGTTGTCAGGATGAAGACAAGATGACGAAAAGCCGCAGGCAATAAAAAACCCGTTGATCTTGCGATCAACGGGTTTCTGTATGGCGCAGCGGACGGGACTCGAACCCGCGACCCCCGGCGTGACAGGCCGGTATTCTAACCGACTGAACTACCGCTGCGTGTCGGCTGGACTTGCGTCCAATGGAACTCTGTTGCATCTGATGGCACCCTTGCGGGTTTTGCCATCTCAGATCGACGAAATGTCGATCTGGAAAATAATGGCGCAGCGGACGGGACTCGAACCCGCGACCCCCGGCGTGACAGGCCGGTATTCTAACCGACTGAACTACCGCTGCGCGTCGGCCGGACTTGCGTCCGAATTCGCTATGGTGGGTGGTGACGGGATCGAACCGCCGACCCTCTGCTTGTAAGGCAGATGCTCTCCCGGCTGAGCTAACCACCCATGTGCCTTAGCGAGGCGCGCACTTTATGCAGGCAGCGACGCTAAGTCAACACCCTGCTTGAATTTTTTCTGAAAAAGACGAGTTGCCCCCCTCGCCTCAATCCATTTCCCCGCACAGCTCGGCGGCACGCAGCAGTGCTGCAGTGAGACTGTGCCGTTCCCACTCGGCCAAGGCAGCGAAGCGCTGGTTGAATTCCGGCGGCATCAGCGAGGGCGCCTGGTGGATCAATTCACGCCCGGCATCACTGATCAGCAGCCACTGGCGGCGGCGATCCTGATCGTCGCGCTGGCGTTGCAGCAGGCCACGCTCTTCCAGGCGATCGAGCAGGCCGGAGAGCGTTGCTGCCGTCAGGCTGACACGACTGCTGAGCACACTGGCCGTCAGCCGCGTCTCGCTGGCCAACACCTGCAGCACCATCAACTGCATCGGCGTCAGTCCACCGAAACGGGCCAGGC
Source organism: Ectopseudomonas oleovorans (assembly GCA_045291465.1). Classification (GTDB taxonomy): domain Bacteria; phylum Pseudomonadota; class Gammaproteobacteria; order Pseudomonadales; family Pseudomonadaceae; genus Aquipseudomonas; species Aquipseudomonas oleovorans_B. The sequence continues at coordinate 3,979,961 of CP152345.1, forward strand.
GCTTGGCATGCACCTCACCGGCCTGCTGCAAGCGACGCAGCGCCTGGAACAGGGGCATTTCAAAGGCCATGACAGATGACAAATCAATTTCAGAAGGAACTTTTTTATCGCCCATAAGCACCAACTAACATTACCCAAAACTTTGACATGAAAGCATTTTCTTGTTTTGGTGTAAAAGGTTCGGCACGCCCGACCCCCTATCCCCAACGGCAATACCGGTAAGGAAATATGTGCGCAATAGCTGGAGAACTTCGTTTTGATCGACGCCCCGCGGATCTGGCGGCAGTCGAACGCATCACCCACCACCAGGCCCCTCGCGGCCCCGACGCCCACGGCTTTCACAGCCAGGGCCCCATCGCCCTGGGCCATCGCCGCCTGAAGATCATGGATCTGGCAGAAGCCTCGGGCCAACCGATGATCGACAGTGATCTCGGCCTGTCCATGGTGTTCAACGGCGCCATCTACAACTACCCCGAATTGCGCGCCGAGCTGGAGACGCTGGGCTACCGCTTCTTCTCCGGCGGCGACACAGAAGTGCTGCTCAAGGGCTACCACGCCTGGGGCGAGGCACTCCTGCCGAAGCTCAACGGCATGTTCGCCTTCGCCATCTGGGAGCGTGACAAGCAACGCCTGTTCATCGCCCGCGACCGTCTCGGCGTCAAGCCGCTGTACCTGTCGCGTAACGGCGAGCGCCTGCGCTTCGCCTCATCGCTGCCCGCCCTGCTGCAAGGCGGCGATATCGCCAGGACGCTGGATGCCGTCGCGCTCAACCATTACCTGAACTTTCATGCCGTGGTACCGGCGCCGCGCACCCTCCTCGCGGGCGTGGAGAAATTGCCGCCGGCCACCTGGATGCGTGTCGATGCCGACGGCAAGGTCGAGCAGCACACCTGGTGGACACTGCAATTCGGCCCACAAGGCGATGAAGCCGGCCATGGCCTGGAAGAGTGGCGCGAGCAGGTACTGCACACCATGCGCGAAGCGGTGGCGATCCGTCAGCGCGCGGCCGTGGACGTCGGCGTGCTGCTCTCCGGTGGCGTCGATTCGAGCCTGCTGGTCGGCCTGCTGCGCGAAGCCGGTGTGGAAAACCTGCTGACCTTCTCCATCGGTTTCCAGGATGCCGGCGGCGAACGTGGCGACGAGTTCCAGTATTCGGATCTGATCGCCCAGCGCTTCGCCACCCGCCACCATCAACTGCGCATCGGCGAGCACGAGATTCTCGAACAACTGCCACAGGCCTTCCGCGCCATGAGCGAGCCGATGGTCAGTCACGACTGCATCGCCTTCTACCTGCTCTCGCGTGAAGTCGCCCGGCACTGCAAGGTGGTGCAGAGCGGCCAGGGCGCAGACGAACTGTTCGCCGGTTACCACTGGTACCCCCAGGTCGATGGTGCCAAGGATGCCTTCGCCGCCTACCGTGCCGCCTTCTTCGATCGCGAGCACGACGAGTACGCGGCCTGTGTGCAGCCTGCCTGGCTGACCGGCGACATGGCTGGCGAGTTCGTGCGCGAGCACTTCGCCATGCCTGGCGCCGACGCGGCGGTGGACAAGGCGCTGCGTCTGGACAGCACGGTGATGCTGGTCGATGACCCGGTCAAACGCGTGGACAACATGACCATGGCCTGGGGTCTGGAAGCACGCACGCCATTTCTCGACTACCGCGTGGCGGAGCTGTCGGCACGCATTCCGGCGCGTTTCAAGTTGCCGGACGGCGGCAAGCACGTGCTCAAGGAAGCGGCACGCAAGGTCATCCCCGGCGAAGTGATCGACCGGCCCAAGGGCTATTTCCCGGTGCCTGGCCTCAAACACCTGGAAGGCGCCACCCTCGGCTGGGTGCGCGACCTGCTGCTCGACCCCAGCCAGGATCGCGGCCTGTTCAACCCAAGCATGCTCGACCAGTTGCTGACCAACCCGCAGAGCCAGCTGACGCCCTTGCGCGGCTCCAAGCTCTGGCAACTGGCGGCGCTCAATCTGTGGCTGAGCGAGCAGGGCCTGTAACGCCCACAGAGCGGCCTGCGGGCCGCTCTTGCAGGATCAATGGTCGTCGCCCGGCACGTCCGGGGTTTGTCGCGACTCAATGACGATTCGGCTCAGACCGGACGTAGTGATAACGGACAGGGACTACTATTTCATGCGCTCCACTGCCTTCAACCAACGTCTGCTGCGTGGCCAGACACCCTCCTACGAACGCCTCCAGGCACGCCTGGCCGAAGAACACAGCAGCAAGCCGAGCCAGCCGCAGGCCATCCACTGCGGCTGGGGACGCCTGCTGATCGGCCACACCTACCCGGATGCCACCGCACTGGCCGAAGCGCTGCTGGGCGAGCAGCCGGGCGAGCGCGATATCGCGCTGTACGTCGCCGCCCCGCATCAGGTGCTCGCACATGCCCCGCAGCAACTGTTTCTCGATCCGTCCGACACCCTGCGCCTGTGGTTCACCGACTATCGCCCGGCGCGTCGCAGCTTCCGGGGCTTTCGCATCCGACGGGCGCAGAACGATGCGGACTGGCAGGCGATCAACTGCCTGTATCAGATGCGCGGCATGCTGCCGATCGACCCGGCCAAACTCACCCCCTACCACGAGGGTGGGCCAACTTACTGGCTGGCCGAAGACGAAGACAGCGGTGCGGTGATCGGCAGCGTCATGGGGCTCAATCATCAGCGCGCCTTCCATGACCCGGAGAATGGCAGCAGCCTCTGGTGCCTGGCGGTCGACCCGCAGTGCAGCCGTCCCGGCGTTGGCGAGGTGCTGGTTCGCCATCTGATCGAGCACTGCATGAGTCGCGGTCTGGGCTATCTCGACCTGTCGGTGCTGCACGACAACAAGCAGGCCAAGCGCCTCTACGCCAAGCTGGGCTTTCGCGAGTTGCAGACCTTCAGCCTCAAGCGCAAGAACGGCATCAACCAGCAGCTGTTCCTCGGCCCCGGGCCGCAGGCCGAGCTGAACCCTTATGCACGCATCATCGTCGACGAGGCGTTGCGCCGTGGCATCGAAGTGCAGGTGGACGATGCCGACGCCGGGCTCTTCACCCTCAGCCAGGGCGGCCGACGCATTCGCTGTCGCGAGTCGCTGTGCGACCTGACCAGCGCCGTCAGCATGACCCTCTGCCAGGACAAGCGCCTGACCCACCGAGTCCTGTCGCGCGCCGGCCTCAGCGTACCGGCGCAGTGCCTGGCCGGCAGCGCCGAGGACAATGCGGCCTTTCTCGCCGAGCAGGGCGCCGTGGTGGTCAAGCCGGTCGACGGTGAACAGGGCCAGGGCGTGGCGGTTGACCTGCGCACGCCGGGAGAGGTGCAGGAAGCCATCGAGCGCGCCCGCGTGTTCGACCAGCGCGTGCTGCTGGAGAGCTACCATCCCGGCCACGACCTGCGCGTGCTGGTGATCGGCTATGAAGTGGTCGCCGCAGCCATCCGCCGCCCGGCCGAGATCATTGGCGACGGGCGCCACAGCATCGGTCAGCTGATCGATGCGCAGAGCCGTCGGCGCCAGGCCGCCACCGGCGGCGAAAGCCGCATTCCCAAGGACGCCGAGACCCTGCGCACCCTGCACGGCGCCGGCCTCGACTACGACAGCGTACTGCCGGCCGGCCAGCGTCTGGCGGTGCGCAAGACCGCCAACCTGCACACTGGCGGCACCCTGGAAGACGTCACTGCGATCCTTCACCCGACCCTGCGCGACGCCGCCATCAAGGCCGCACGCGCCCTGGAAATCCCCGTGGTCGGGCTCGACCTGCTGGTGCCTGGTGCCGACCAGGCCGACCATGTGTTCATCGAGGCCAACGAGCGCGCCGGCCTGGCCAATCACGAACCGCAGCCGACCGCAGAGCGCTTCATCGACCTGCTGTTCCCGCTGAGCCAGGTCACGAGCTGACCCGTCTTCTTCCCCGGCCCTCTCCCGTCAACGGGAGAGGGAAAATCCAACGCCGAGGAGCTTGTATGCAACAGCTACCCGAACCCGATCTCGACTACCTGCAGAAGGTGTTGCTGGAGATGCTTGCCATCCCCAGCCCCACCGGTTTCACCGACACCATCGTGCGCTACGTCGCCGAACGCCTCGAAGAACTGGAAATCCCCTTCGAGCTGACCCGCCGTGGCACCATCCGCGCCACGCTGCGCGGCCGCCAGAGCGAGTACGAGCGCTTCGACCGTGCCGTTTCCGCGCACCTCGACACCATTGGCGCGATCGTCCGCGAGATCAAGGACAACGGCCGCCTGGGCCTGGCCCCGGTGGGCTGCTGGTCGAGTCGTTTCGCCGAGGGCAGTCGCGTCAGCCTGTTCACCGACAACGGCGTGATCCGCGGCAGCGTGCTGCCGCTGATGGCCTCGGGGCACGCCTTCAACACCGCCGTCGATACCCTTCCGGTCAGTTGGGATCACATCGAACTGCGCCTGGATGCCTACTGCGCCACCCGCGCCGACTGCGATTCACTGGGCATTGCGGTGGGTGATTTCGTCGCCTTCGATCCATTGCCGGAGTTCTCCGAGAGCGGTCATATCAGCGCCCGCCATCTCGACGACAAGGCCGGCGTCGCCGCCCTGCTGACGTCGCTCAAGGCGATCCGCGACCATGGCCTGCAACCGATGATCGACTGCCATCCACTGTTCACCATCACCGAGGAAGTCGGCTCCGGCGCCGCCGCCGCCCTGCCCTGGGACGTGAGCGAGTTCGTCGGCATCGACATCGCCCCGGTCGCTCTCGGCCAGCAGTCCAGCGAGCACGCCGTCAGCGTGGCCATGCAGGACTCCGGCGGCCCCTACGACTATCACCTGTCACGCCAACTACTGCGCCTGGCAAGCGAGCAGGAAGTGCCGGTGCGCCGTGACCTGTTCCGCTATTACCACAGCGACGCGCAGTCAGCTGTCACCGCCGGGCACGATATCCGCACCGCCCTGCTGGCCTTCGGCTGCGATGCCACCCATGGCTACGAGCGCACCCACATCGACAGCCTAAAGGCCCTCAGCCGCCTGCTCACCGCCTACATGATGAGCCCGCCGGTCTTCGCCAGTGACGCCCAGCCGGCACAGGGTTCGCTGGAGCGCTTCAGTCACCAGCTGGAGCACGACGCACAGATGGAAAGCGATACCCGCGTGCCTCCGGTGGACAGCCTGGTCGGCCAACATGATCGGGACGCTTGAAGGCTTTGACGCATAAAGGCAAAGTGACGCAAACGGACGACAGGGGAGCAAGAGCTCCCCTTTTATGGTCTGCCTACTCAACAGGCCACCCTTAGGGACGTCGCCAGGCGACGTTAAAAAATGACTCCCGGCCATATTCCATGGCCACTGAGGTTCACGGATGCCTCGTCTTTGCCTGGCCTTGCTGCTGTTATGGCTTGCCTGCCCAAGTTGGGCTTTTGTGCCTGCGCCGCTCGATAACGACGACCTGCGCATATCCCTGGGCGCCTATACCCACTATTACGAAGACGTGGACGGCACCCTGAGCGTCGAACAGATCCAGGCACTGGACGACGACGCCTTCAAAAGCCTGCGTAGCGAGCATGCCAATCTGGGCAAGAACGACTCGGTATGGTGGTTCAAGGTACCCCTGCTCAACGGTCTGGAGCATCCGCTGGGCGGCTATCTGGAAGTCAACTACCCACTGCTCGACCATTTGCAGGTTTACCTCATCGGCCCCGACGGCAAGCGTCTGGAGCAGGAAAGCGGCGACAGCTTCGCCTTCTCCCAGCGTCCGGTACAGGTGCGCAATTTCTGGTTTCCCATGCAACTGGAGCCGGGTACGAGCACCCTGCTGCTGCGCGTGGAGACCACCAGCACGGTGTTCGTGCCGCTGTTCTTCAGTACCTATGGCGCCAGCGCCGCCGCCCAGGAAAACCTGATGGGTTTCAACGGCGCGTTCTACGGCGTGCTGTTCGCCATGTTCTGCTACAACCTGTTCCTCTACCTGTCGCTGCGCGAGCCGGCCTATCTCTGGTACCTGGCCTACAACCTCAACGTCGGCCTGCTGGCCGCCTGCTTCGACGGCATGCTGTTCAAGCTGCTGCCCGAGCACGTGGCCTTCCAGTCGGTGAGCATCTACATCCTGATGTACCTGCACTGCCTCACCGCCATCCAGTTCAGCCGTCACTTCCTCCACGCCCGGCAGTACTTCCCACGCCTGGATACCTACCTGCGGCTGATGATGCTGGTCTGCGTCGGCTGTCTGCTGTCGGTGCCACTGGTCGGCTTCGCCGCCTGGAACATCCTGGCCAGCGTCACCGTTTCCCTGGTATCGCTGGCCCTGCTGCTCACCGGTATCTATGCCTGGCGCCGCGGCGTGCGCTACGGCTCCTACTACACCCTGGCCTGGGCCATCCTGCTGTTCGCCTTCATCCAGGCCACCACCGGCTCGCTGGGGCTGGAAGTGTTCGGAGTATTCGGCGCCACGGCCGTGAAGATCGGCGTGACCATCGAGCTGATCACCCTGTCCATCGGTCTTGCCGACCGCATCAACCTGCTCAAGGAAGAAGGCTTCCGCTCACGCCGCGCGGCGGAACAGGCCGAATTCGAGAGCCAGGCCAAGAGCCGCTTCCTGGCCAAGATGAGCCACGAGATCCGCACGCCGCTAAACGGTGTGCTGGGCATGCTGCAACTGCTGCGCGAAACACCACTCGATCGCAGCCAGCGCTTCTACGTCGACACCATCTCCAGCTCCGGCAGCTCGCTGATGGCAGTGATCAACGACATCCTCGACTACGCCCGTATCGAATCCGGCAAGCTCAGCCTGGAGCAGATCGAATTCGATCTCGAAGACATGATCTCCGAGACCCTCAGCCTGTTCACCGGTCAGGCCCTGGACAAACGCCTGCGCCTCTATGTCAGCCTCGAACAGGGCGTGCCCCGACATATTCAGGGCGATCCGACACGGCTCAAGCAGATACTGATGAATCTGCTCAGCAATGCCCTGAAGTTCACCGCCGAAGGCCACGTGGCGATCAGCGTCAGTTGCCGCAGCGACAGCCATGGCCATCCACACCTGGTGTTCGCGGTCAGCGACAGTGGCATCGGCATCAGCGAACAGGCGCTGGCGCAACTCTTCGAATCCTTCGCCCAGGGCGACTCCAGTACCACCCGGCGCTACGGCGGCAGCGGTCTGGGCCTGGCCATCAGCAAGGAACTGGTGGAAATGATGGGAGGGCGCATCGAAGTACAGAGCACGCTGGGACAGGGTACCCGCTTCGCCTTCGACATCCCGCTGGTCGGCGAGCAGGAACCAGCCGATGAACTCACCCGCCTGCTCGCCGGGCGCACCGCCCTGCTCGCCTCGCTCGACGGTCTTGGGCTCGATGCCCTGAGCCGCCTGCTTGGCCGCTGGGGCATGCGCACCGAACGCTGCCAGACACCGGAACGCCTGCAAGACTACCTGGAAGACTTCGACGCCCCGCCGCTGCTGGTACTGATGGCCCCCTGGCCCGGCAGCGTCAATCACTGGCTCGACTCGCTCAGGCCCATGTTGCAGATGCAGCAACGCGTGCTGCTGGTCTGTCCGCCCGAGGCCTGCCAGCAATTGCCGTCGAGCCAGGGCCTGCGCCTGCAACACCAGGCCCAGCCGATGGCGATCAATGCACTGCGCCAGGCCTTGAGGAACCTCTATGAAAAGCCCACGGCACAGGTGCATCAGTTGGTCAGAGAGACACGCAGCGACAATGGCAACGCCCCCTGCATCCTGGTCGCCGAGGACAATACGGTCAACCAGCTGGTGGTTCAGGGTTTTCTGAAGAAGCGTGGCTACAACGTGCGCCTGGTAACCAATGGCCAGGCCGCCCTCGACGAATACAGTCGTGCCCCCGGGGCCGTGCAGCTGATCCTGATGGATTGCGAGATGCCGGTGATGGACGGCTTCGAAGCCACCCGGCAGATTCGCCGCCTGGAGCATGAGCGGCAGCTCGGCGCCGTCCCGATCATCGCCCTGACCGCACACATCCTCGACGAGCATCGACAGCACGGCCTGGATGCCGGCATGGACGACTTCCTCGGTAAACCGCTGGACAGCACCTTGCTCTACAGCACACTGGAGCGTTACCTGAAAATGTCCGGCTCCTGACTGCAGGGCACCTCTAAAAACGTAGGCGAGGCAGTCAGCGCAATACCGATGGCGGCCCCGCCAAAACAGGCGGAAAACGCTCGGAGTCGCGCTCGGCTTTACGAGCTGTAAATGAACATTTGACCGGGCTGGCGTTCCAGCCTGTTTTTTACCCAGCGATGACAACGCACGACTGCATGGATGCAGGAGGTAGAGCGACGCAGGAAGCCAAAGCCGAGGTAGTTTTTAGAGATGCCCAGCAGGCGCTGTCGCGATGAGCCGGCGACAGCTCTATCATAGGCAGCGCCAACTGGAGCCTGACGACCGTGCTGATCCCCTCCCACCTGCTGCAAGCCGAAACGCTCACCGCGCTGATCGAAGACTTCGTCACCCGCGACGGTACCGACAACGGTGACGAAACCCCGCTGCAAACCCGCGTACAGCGGGTTCGCCACGCTCTGGACAAGGGTGAAGCGGTGATCGTGTTCGACCCGGACAGCCAGCAATGCCAATTGGCGATGAAGCGCGACGTGCCCAGGGAATGGCTGGAGGCCTTGCAGGATTCACTCAGTGATTGACCGTGTGCGCCAGCATCACCGATAGCTGACACAACGGCCGACCGCTTTCGGCATGCCACTGGTTGAAAGCGGTCTGCACCGCCGCCAGATCCTTCTGACTGGTGGGCGCCTTGTCGATCACCCCCTGAGCCTTCAACGCCGCGACCATATCGTCGGTGGGAATGAAGGTGTCCTTGCCCACCATGCGCAGAAAGCGCGGCGCCGACAGTCCGCCCAACTGATTGCCGTGCCTGGCCAGGTATTTCCACAGACCGACGATATCGGTCACCGGCCAGTCGGCGATCAACGCCCCGAAGCTGCCCTTCTCGCGGCGCACGTCAAGGATGAACTGGGCATTGCGTGGCACGCTCTTCAGCTTGCCCAGATGGCGGATCAGCCGCGCATCCTGCATCAGATTCTCCAGACGCTCGGCGCCCATCAGCACCACCTTTTCCGGATCGAAGCCGAAGAAGACCTCCTCGAACGCCGGCCATTTGGCATCCACCAGGCTGTGCTTGAGGCCGGCGCGGAAGATGCGCAGGCTGATCTGCGACAGGTAGCGGTCATCGCTCAGTGCACGCAGCTCGGCGTCGCTGCGCGGCTGCGGCAGCATGGCCTCCATCGCCTTCAGCGAACCAAAGCGGTTGAGGCAGAACGCGTGCAGCCACTTGTAATCACGCATGAATCGAATCCTTCATGAAACGGATGACGAAGCCTGCACGCAGTACGCCGAACACCGCAAGCCCTACCCGCGCAAACGCGCGGCGGCCTGGCGCAAGGCAGCCTCGGTACCGCTCCAGCCCAGGCAGCCATCGGTGATCGATACGCCGTAACGCAGCTCGCCGGTAAGCGCCTGACAACCATCGAAAAGGTGGCTCTCCAGCATCACCCCGCGCAGGCTGGCATCACCCGCCAGACGCTGGTCGATCACACTGTCCAGCACCGCCGGCTGGCGCAGCGGATCCTTGCCGCTGTTGGCATGACTGCAATCGACCATGATCCGTGGGGCAATGCCCTGACGCAGCAGGGCATCACGCGCAGCCGCGACACTGGCGGCGTCATGGTTCGGCGCACCATGGCCACCGCGCAGCACCAGATGGGTGTCCGGGTTGCCGGCAGTGTGCAGCAGCGCCGGATGACCAAGATCGTCGATGCCGAAGTGCTGGTGCGGATGCGCCGCAGAGCGCATGGCATCGCAGGCGATACCGACGCTGCCGTCGGTACCGTTCTTGAAACCGACCGGCAGATCCAGGCCGCTGACCATCTCGCGGTGCACCTGCGACTCACTGGTGCGCGCACCAATCGCGGCCCAGCCGAGCAGATCATCGAAGTAACCGGCAGCCATTGGCTGCAACAGCTCGGTGGCCAGCGGCAGGCCGCGCTCGAGAATATCCAGCATCAGCTGTCGCGACTGGCGCAAGCCTTCGGCCATGTCACCACTGCCATCCAGGTGCGGGTCATAGAGCAGCCCCTTCCAGCCCACGGTGGTGCGCGGCTTTTCCACATAGGCGCGCATCACCAGCAACAGTTGGTCGTCGACCTGCGGCGCCAGCTCGGCCAGGCGCTCGGCATATTCGAGGGCGCTGGTGCGGTCGTGCAGGGAACAGGGGCCGACCACCACCAGCAGGCGCGGGTCGCGGCCATCGAGCACGGCGCGGATGGCGTCACGGTTGGCGGCAATGCGTTCGGCAAGCGTGCCGGACAGCGGCAGGCGCTGGCGCAGAACGGCGGGACTGGGCAGCGGCTGGGCACTGCGGCGGGCGATGGAGGTGACGGTGGAAGCAAGTTGAGCGGAGATGGATGCATTCATGATCTGGCGGTTCCTTGGCCGGCGCGGTCGATGCCGCGGCGGCACTATCGAGTTGTTCGTTCGAGGGGTATCAGGGCGGCGGTAACGCTGCTAAATCGCCAGTCGTAGCGGTAGTTACGGTAATAATTCTGGTAACGATTCATCTGTAGTTCCTCGATCTGTGGCCGTTTTCGGCCGAAAAAACAAAACCCCCGGTCGGGTTGCCGACCGGGGGTTTGCTGGAAACGTCTCTGGTGGCGACCCTGCTGTCTCAGGCCGCCTGTGGGGTATCAGGCGCGCCTGTGGCTAAACCAATACCCAAAGAAGTAATACGCCGCAGCCACGACCGCCTGCGCACGAAGCAGCGCGGCGCGAGTGGCACCGGCTTGCAGCGAGGACAGGGTGTTGAGACTGGCAGACATGAGATTCTCCGAAGCGATGGCCAAACCATACTCCAGGCCTTCATGGCCTGGCAAGGGTGGCGTGGAGACGCACAAGCAGCCCGGATGCAGTGCGCGGTGAAGAGCGTGGGGTGGATGCCGCTTTTACATCCACCAATCCCATGCCGGGTGGATTGGCGAAGCGTGATCCACCCGACGGCAGTGCGTTACAGGCTCATCACGTCGAGGAAGCGCGGCGTGGCGCTGTCGTCGATCTTCAGGCTCTGGAAATCGAACAGGTTACGGTCGGCCAGTTGCGAGGGGTGCACGTTCTGCAGGGCGCGGAACATGATCTCGACGCGGCCCGGACTCTTGCGCTCCCACTCCTGCAACATCTCCTTGACCACCTGACGCTGCAGATTTTCCTGCGAACCACAGAGGTTGCACGGGATGATGGGAAACGCCTTGAGCTGGCTGTAGGCCTCGATGTCGGCCTCGGCACAGTAGGCCAACGGGCGAATCACCACGTTGCGTCCATCGTCGGACAACAGCTTGGGTGGCATGGCCTTGAGCGTGCCGCCATAGAACATGTTGAGGAAGAAGGTTTCCAGGATATCGTCGCGATGGTGCCCCAGCGCCATCTTGGTCGCACCGATCTCGTCGGCATAGGTGTACAGGGTTCCACGCCGCAGACGCGAGCACAGCGAGCAGGTGGTCTTGCCCTCGGGGATCTTCTCCTTCACCACCGAGTAGGTGTCCTTCTCGATGATGTGGTACTGCACACCGATGGATTCCAGGTAGGCCGGCAGTACATGCTCGGGAAAGCCAGGCTGCTTCTGATCCATGTTCACCGCCACGATCTCGAACCTGATCGGCGCCACCTTCTGCAGATACAGCAGCACGTCGAGCATGGTGTAGCTGTCCTTGCCACCGGACAGGCAGACCATCACCTTGTCACCGTCCTCGATCATGTTGAAGTCGGTGATGGCCTCGCCGGCCAGGCGGCGAATGCGCTTCTGCAGTTTGTTCTGGTTGACCGAAAGGGTGCCCATGGTGCGTCGAGATCCGGAGGGTGGGAACGAAAGCGCGACATTTTACGCATAAAGGCACGCGCGCCCTACCCCGTCGACGCTTAAATGCTAGGCTCGCGCGATGAATGACGACCTAGACCCCAGCCTCGACCTTGCCGAGCAGGTGCTGCAACTGTTGCAGGCAGCCCCCGCCGGACTGGCCGAATACGCACTGATCCAGCAGCTCAAGGCCGGGCACAGCGGTCACCTGCCCAATCTGCCGCTGACCGACAGGCTGGTGCTGTTTCGCACCCATTTTCTGCTGTTCAACGCGCTATACCGCCTGCGCGATACGCTCTGGCAGCAGCAAGCCCATCTGCTGCAAATCAGCCCTCTCCGCATTCAGCTTCTGCCGTACCAGCCCGGTATTTCGGCCCTGAGCGAGCACGATGCGCTACGTGACTACTATCTGAACCTCGACAACCTGCGCGATACCGATGAACGTGACGTCGAGCGCCTGCTGGCCAGCTTCTGGACGCGCATGCAGGGCGGTGAAGAAAAGCAGGCCGCCCTGGCACTGTTCGAACTGAACGACGAAATACCGGTGGATATGCCACGCATCAAGCACCGTTATCGCCAACTGGTCAGCCAGCATCATCCGGATCGAGGAGGCAGCACGGAGCGGTTGCAGTCGATCAACAAGGCGATGGAAATTCTTGAGCGCTATTACAGCTGACGCATAGAGAGCGATTTGCTCTAAAGCCAGGCACCACGTGCCCTCCAGCCCCTGCCTATACTGCGACATAAGGTCGCATAGATTCGGTCTGGCGCCCGGTGAGGCTGCATGCGTACCGGGCTTGCGCTGGGGGGCGACCGTCATAAGAAAAGGAGGTGTCCGACATGATCCACCACGTTTGGGGGCTCTTCACCCATCCCGATCAAGAATGGCAGGAAATCCGTGGCGAGGAGGAGTCCATCAGCCACATGTACCTCACCCACGTGCTGATACTGGCGGCGATTCCCGCGATCTCGTCCTACATCGGCACCACTCAGGTCGGTTGGGCCATCGGTGACCGAGCGCCCGTGATGCTGACCGAAGGCAGTGCGATGGTGATGACCGTCATGTCCTACCTGGCAATGCTTGCCGGGGTGGCCGTGATGGGCGCCTTCATCCACTGGATGGCCCGAACCTATGACGCCAATCCAAGCCTGACCCAATGCGTGGTGTTCGCCGCCTACACCGCGACCCCTCTGTTCATCGCCGGCCTCGCGGCGCTCTATCCGCACCTGTGGCTGGGCATGGTGGTCGGTACGGTCGCCATCTGTTACACGGTGTACCTGCTCTATGTCGGCATACCGACGTTCATGAACATCCCCGAAGACGAGGGCTTCATGTTCTCCAGCTCTGTGCTGGCTGTCGGCCTGGTGGTGCTGGTGGCGATGATCGCCAGTTCGGTGATCCTCTGGGGCATGGGCATCGGCCCGGTCTACACCAGTTGACCCGAGGACTGACTCACTGAAACGACAGGCCGCCTTCGGGCGGCCTTGTCATTGGTGGGAAGATTTGGATTGAACCACCCGGCGTGATGGCTGCCCGAACCTTAAAGGCAGTCACTGGATGGAATCTCCCCATGTTCCTGAATATCTACACCCTCCTCACTCGCCCCGACCAGGCCTGGACGGCCATTCGCCAGGACGAAGAACGCAACGGCGCCAGCTACCTGCCCTACCTGCTGCTCTGGAGTCTGCTGCCGGCAGCCTGCCTGTTCATCGGCACCCACTGGGTTGGCTGGAGCCTGGTGGACGAGGAGCGCATACGCCTGGAAGCAATCAGTGCCCTGCAACTGAGCACGCTGCTCTACCTGGCCACCCTGATCGGCGTGACCATCATGGGCTACTTCCTGCGCTACATGTCACGCACCTTCGAAGCCAGGCCAACCTTCAACCAGTGCATCGGTTTCATCGCCTACACCTGCACGCCATTCTTTCTGGCCGGTATCGCAGCGCTCTATCCCACGCGCTGGCTGGCGATCGGCGTGCTGCTGCTCGCCTGCGCCCATGCCGCGTACCTGATGTACGTCGGGCTGCCGCGCTTCATGCGTATCGACAACCAGCAGGGCTTTCTCTACGCCTCCTCGATGCTTGGCGTGGGGCTGCTGGTAATCGTGACCATCCTGGTCAGCATGATCCTGTTCTGGACTTATACCCTGGAGCCGGACTATCAGCGCACCGTGCAGCAGGATCAGAGTCGCGGCACGCAGGAGGAGCGCATGCAGGCACCAGGAGACGAGTGATACCTGCGCAGGCGACCGCCTTGCGGCATAATTCGCCGTCAGCCCGTACCTGCGCCTCACGATGCCCGAACAGATTCACGCCCGTGTCGAAGCCTGCTACCAGCAGGCGGAAGCCTTCTTCAAGCAACCCTTTGCCCGCCCCGAGATCAGCTTCAAGTTGCGTGGGCAGAAGGCGGGGGTCGCGCACCTGACGGAAAACAAGCTGCGCTTCAACCTGCAGCTTTACCGGGACAACCACGAGGACTTCCTGCGCCAGACGGTGCCTCACGAAGTAGCCCACATGATCGCTCACCAGTTGTTCGGCCCTCGTATCCAGCCCCATGGCGAGGAGTGGCAACTGATCATGCGCGGCGTCTATGAACTGCCACCGCATCGCTGCCACAGCTACGAGGTGGAGCGACGCCAGGTCAGCCGCTTCATCTACCGTTGCAATTGCCCCGACGGCGAGTTTCCCTTCTCCGCCCAGCGCCATGCCCTGGTGGCCAAGGGACGACGTTACTATTGTCGGCGCTGCAAGGTGACGCTGCACTTTACCGGTGAACACCGCCGGGAATGATCGCAGCCCCCCACAAGGCATTGGTGCGCACAGCGCACCCTGTATCCCGTAGGATGCGCCACGCGCACCGGCAATCGCCACGCGCGGCACCGTTCGGCTCAACCCAGCGCCCTGGCCGCCCTCAACGCCGCGATCTGTTCGGCGTCATAACCCAACTCCACCAGCACCTGCTCGGTGTGCGCACCAACTGCCGCCCCCACATGCCTGGGCGACGGCAAACCTTCGGAGAACTTCAGCGGGCAGGCCAGTTGCGACTGCGCCGGCAATCCTTCGCGCGGCACCTCCACCACCAGGCCACGCGCCCTGATCTGCGGGTGTTCGAGCGCCTCGGCCAGCGGCAGCATGGGCTCGACGCAGGCGTCCAGTTTGGCGAACACCTGGCTCCACTCGGCGAAGTCGCGCTTCTCGAATTCGATTTCGATTTCGCGCTTGAGCGCACGCTGATCCTCAGGCTTCTGCGACAGGCCACGGGCGGCCAGCTCCGGGCGACCGATGGCGGCGCAGAACTGCTGCATGAACTGCGGCTCCAGGCTACCGACGGAAAACCAGCGGCCATCACGGGTACGGTAGTAGTCGTAAAAGCTGCCGCCATTGAGCGCCTGGTTCTCCATCTCGGGCTGCACACCGGCCCCAAGGTAACCGGCGCCGGCCATGCCATGCAGGCTGAAGGCACAATCGGTCATGCTCACATCGACCTGCTGGCCCAGGCCGGTGACCTGACGCTGCACCACGGCCGCAAGCAGACCGATCACGCCATGCAACGAACCGCCGGCGAGGTCGGCCAGCTGCACGCCGAGCGGCAGCGGCCCGCTATCGCGGCGACCGGTGTAACTGGCGATACCGGCCAGCGCCAGGTAGTTGATGTCATGGCCGGCACGATCACGGTAAGGACCACTCTGGCCGTATCCGGTGATCGATACATAGATCAGTCGCGGGTTGATCGCCTTGAGCGCCTCATAGCCCACCCCCAGCTTGTCCATCACGCCAGGGCGAAACTGCTCCAGCACGATGTCGTACTCGCTCACCAGCTGCCTGACAACCTCCACGGCTTCGGGACGCTTGAGATCCAGGGCGATGCTGCGCTTGTTGCGATTGAGGTAGGCATGACTGGTGGACGTTCCACCATCGTGCGGCGGCAGCACGCGTACCAGATCCATGCGCGTGGGCGACTCCACTCGCAACACCTCGGCGCCCATGTCGGCCAGCAGCAGGGAGGCGAACGGCCCTGGCAGCAAGGTGGAAAAATCGAGAATTTTCAGCGATGACAACGGGCCGGACATGATGACTCCAGTTCTGATGATGCGACATGGGCCGCAAGAAAGGTTCAGTGGCGGATTTCCCCGCCTTGCGAATCAGCCCTCCCAGACGATGGCAACCTCGTCTGGCAGTCGCTCGATGACCCCGGCATAACGCGCCTCCAGTACATTGCGACGAATCTTCATGGTCGGCGTCATGCTGCCGTTATCCACCGTCCAGGCCTCGTTTATCAGATACAAATGACTGACCCGCTCATGCGGTGCCAGTTGCCGATTGAGCGCGTGCAGGTGCGCGGCCAGGGCCTGCCCGAGCACCTCCCGCGGCTGCTGTCGGGCAGCCGGAGACAGTTCGACCAGCGCCACGGGCTGATCCATATTGCTGCCCATCAGACACACTTGCTCGACCCAGTGACTCTTGGCGATTTCACCTTCGATGGGCGCCGGTGCCACGTACTTGCCCTTGCTGGTCTTGAAGATGTCCTTCACCCTCCCGGTGATGCGCAGGTAGCCCGCCTCGTCCAGCTCGCCCCGGTCACCGGTATGCAGCCAGCCGCCCTCGAGCGTTTCCTCGGTCTTGTCCGGCTCGCGGTAATAGCCCTGCATCAGCGTCTCGCTGCGCAGCAAAATTTCCCCACTGTCGTCGATGCGCAGTTGCAGGTGCGGCATCGCTCGCCCCACCGTACCGAAACGAACCTGCCCTGGCCGGTTGAAACAGCCATAGGCAAAGTGCTCGGTCATGCCATATCCCTCGCAGATCGTCAGTCCCAGGCGCTGATACCAGGCCAGCACACCGCTGGAAATCGCAGCCGCGCCGGATACCAGGATACGCGCCCGATCCAGCCCGAGCCCTGCCCGAACCTTGTGCGCCACCAGGCGCCCCAGCAGTGGAATACCCAGTAGGCGCTCGAGCTTCTGCGCGGGCAGCCTCTCCAGCACCCCCTGCTGAAAGCGCGTCCAGAGGCGCGGCACGGAAAAGAATACGGTCGGACGAACCCTGCGCAGGTCATCGGCAAAGGTATCCAGCGACTCGACGAAGGCCACCGACGCACCGCAATAGAGGCTGTTGAACTCGACCAGAAAACGCTCGGCCGCATGCGACAACGGCAGATAGGAGAAGAACCGATCCTGCGGCGTCATCTTCATCTCCGCCGTGGCGTTGGCAGCCGAATAGGCCATGGCATGGGCCGACAGCATCACACCCTTGGGTTGCCCGGTAGTACCGGAGGTGTAGAGGATCGACAGCAGATCCTCGCCTCGCTGCGAACGCGTCCCGAGCAGAGGCTCATGCGCTGCCAGCAACGCCTGCCATTGATGCTGGGCGGCCATGGTCGGGTATGGCATGGCGATGCGGGTGATGTGCGGCGCGATACCTGTGGCCAGCCTGTCAGGCTCGTCCAGCTTGCCCACCAGAATCACCTTGCAGCCGGCGTGCTCCAGTACATAGGCGATCTGCTCCGGCGCCTGTAGCGGATACAACGGCACGCTGATCAGGCCGGCATGCTGGATGGCCAGATCGCTGATGAACCACTCGGCGCAGTTCTTCGCCAGCAGGGCAACGCGCTCGCCCGGCACGCAGCCCAGCGCCAGCAACGCGCTGGCCAGTCGCCGCGCCTGATCGTCGACCTGGCGCCAGCTGTAGTCATGCCAGACGCCCTGCACCGGTTGACGCAGCCAGATGGCGTCGGGCTGCCGGGTCAGCCAGTGGTTGAAACGTTGCAGCGGCAATTGCAGTGATTCGATCATCGCGGCGCACCTGTTATCGGTTGTTGTGCGGGGCCTGCGTTAAATCCGGCGTAACGCCGGGGCATCTCGATCAGCCGGCTATTACAAACCAAATACCCGACGGGCGTTAGCGTAGAGAAATTGCGCCTCCACCTCGGCAGGCAGACCGAGTTCCTTGACCTGGGCCAGGCAGCGGCTCAAGGCCAACTGCGGGAAATTGCTGCCGAACAGCACCTTGTGCGCACCATAGCTCTGCATGTACTGCAGCAACTGCGCGGGATAGTAACGAGGCAGATAGGCCGAGGTATCGATGAAGACGTTGTCGTGCTTCCAGGCCACGCCGATCATCTCGTCCGTCCAGGGATGGCCAATATGTCCGGCGACGATGCGCAGCTCAGGAAAGTCCAGCGCCACCTCGTCCAGATAAGGCACCGGACGCCCGGTTTCCGACGGCATCAGCGGACCGGTATGACCAACCTGGGTGCAGAAGGGAATGTCCAGTTCGATGCACTTCACATACAGCGGGTAATAGCGCCGGTCGTTCGGAGGTAACTTCCACAGCCAGGGCACAATGCGCAGCGCCTTGCATCCCAGCTCGTGCACGGCCCGCTCCAGCTCGCGTACGGCGGCCATGGGCTTGCTCAGGTCGACGCTGGCCACGCCGACGAAGCGCTCGGGAAAGGCCCGGGTAAATTCGGCGATCTCGTCGTTACTGAACACCCAGCCCTCCGGGCGGCACCAGGCGGCCAGCATCAGCTTGTCGACACCTGCCTCATCCATCTGCGCGACGGTCTCCTCGGGGCCGAGTCGCACATCCAGCAGATGCGCACTGCCGGACTTCTCGAACAGCCGCGCCACTTCCGGCATGCGCTCACGCAGCCGACCACCGGCGGGCTGAGCCCATGCATCAATCGCAAGGTTCATATCCACTCTCCGTCGAACGGCCGCTACAGCTTCATACCGCGGCTGATGATCTCCTTCATGATTTCCGAGGTGCCGGCGAAGATGCGCTGAATACGGGCGTTCGCGTACATCTTGCAGATCGGATACTCCCACATGTAGCCCCAGCCACCATGCAACTGAACCCCCTCGTCCACCACCTTGCCAAGCAGTTCGGTGGTGAACAGCTTGGCCTCGGCAGCCACCTCTGGCGTGAGCTTCTTCTGGTTGTGATCCATCACGCAGCGGTCGGTGAAGACCTGCGCCACGTCGATCTGCGTGCGCATTTCCGCGAGTTTGAAGCGGGTGTTCTGAAAGTGCGCGACCGGGCGGCCGAAGGCCTGCCGCTCCCTGACGTAATCGATGGTGGTCTGCAAGGCTGCTTCGGCACCAGCCACCGCGCCGCAGGCGTTGGTCAGACGCTCCTGAGCGAGCATGTTCATCAGGTAGAAGAATCCACCCTTGGCATCGCCCAACAGATTCTCCTTGGGCACCTTGACCTCGTTGAAGAACAGTTCGGCAGTGTCCTGGCTGTGCATGCCGAGTTTCTTCAGCTTCTTGCCGCGCTCGAAACCGGGCATGCCGCGCTCGACCAGAAACAGCCCCATGGCGTGCTTGTTGGCCGGATCGGTCTTGGCCGCGACGATCACCACATCGGCCAGGTAGCCATTGGAGATGAACACCTTGGAACCGTTGAGCACCCAGTGATCGCCCTTGTCCAGCGCCGTGGTGCGCATGCCGGCCAGATCGGAACCTGCCGACGGCTCGGTCATTGCCACGGCGAGGATGGTCTCGCCACGAATGATGCCCGGCAGCAGGCGCGCCTTCTGCTCGGCATTGCCGTATTCGGCGATGTAGGGACCGCATAACGCCGAATGCAGCGGGATCATGAAACCGGGCTCGTTGATCCGCGCCAGCTCCTCGCACATGATCTGTTCGTAGCGAAAGTCCACAAGCCCGGCGCCGCCGTACTCCTCATCCGCCCAGGGCAGCAGAAAACCCATCTCGCCCGCCTTGCGCCACACGCTGCGATCCACCACGCCAGCCTCTTCCCACGCGGACTGATGTGGCACCACCTCCTTGTCCAGGAAGGTGGCGAACGCGTCGCGAAACAGTTTGTGCTCGGTGTCGAAATGGTTGCGCTGCATGGTGCGGTTCCTCCGCTGCCTGTTATTGCGCGAAGGTTAGGTGTGCCGTGGCGCACGGCTCAATGACCCATGCGCTCAGCCGGGTTGACCCATTCGGTCAACCTGCACCAGGCAAAAAAAGCCCGCCATCAAGGCGGGCCGAAGGTGACTCCTGTGCGTGGCAGGAGCAGCACGTCAAACCAGTTCGCGGTTGGCCGGAGCCGCAGCCACCTCGGGCTTGCCACCGGATGCCAGCTCGCGCTGCAGGGTGTCTTCGTCCAGCTCCTTGCACCACTTGGCGACCACGATGGTGGCAACGCCATTACCGACCAGGTTGGTCAACGCACGCGCCTCGGACATGAAGCGGTCGATACCAAGGATCAGCGCCAGACCGGCAACCGGCAGGTGGCCTACGGCAGACAGCGTGGCGGCCAGCACGATGAAACCGCTACCGGTGACACCGGCGGCGCCCTTGGACGCGACCAGCAACACCAGCAGCAGGGTGATCTGATGGGTGATGTCCATCGGCGTATCGGTGGCCTGAGCGATGAACACCGCCGCCATGGTCAGGTAGATGGACGTACCGTCGAGATTGAAGGAATAACCGGTAGGGATCACCAGGCCGACGACGGATTTCTTCGCACCCAGTTTCTCCATCTTGGTCAGCATGCGCGGCAGTACCGACTCGGACGACGAGGTTCCCAGCACGATCATCAGCTCTTCGCGAATGTAACGGATCAGGCGAACGACGCTGAAACCATGGGCGCGGCAGATGCCACCCAGCACCACCAGCACGAAGAACACACAGGTGATGTAGAAGCACAGCATCAACTGGCCCAGTTGCACCAGCGAGCCGACACCGTACTGGCCGATGGTGAAGGCCATGGCACCGAAGGCACCGATGGGCGCGACCTTCATGATCATGTTGATGATGCCGAACATCACGTGGGCGATGCGATCGATGAACTCCAGAACCGGTTTGCCGAACTCACCCATGCGCTGCAGGGCGAAAGCGAAGATCACCGAGAAGAACAACACTTGCAGGATGTCGCCGTTGGCGAACGCACCGACCACGGTGGACGGAATCACGTTGAGCAGGAAGCCGATGGTGCTCTGCTGCTCGCCAGCCGAGGCGTAGGCAGCGATCTTGCTGGCATCCAGAGTGTTCGGGTCGACATGCATGCCGGCGCCCGGCTGCACCACGTTGACCACGATCAGGCCGATCACCAGCGCAACGCTGGAGACGATCTCGAAGTACAACAGCGCATAACCACCCGTACGGCCAACCGCCTTCATGTCCTGCATGCCCGCGATACCGCTGACCACGGTACAGAAGATGATGGGTGCGATGACCATCTTGATCAGTTTGACGAAACCATCGCCGAGCGGCTTCAGCGCCACACCCGTCTCGGGGTAGAAGTGGCCGAGCAGGATGCCGATGGTGATCGCGACCAGAACCTGAACGTAGAGCATTTTGTAGAACGGTTGACGGATGACGTCGGTCGTCATGGCAGTTCCTCAGTGACCACGCAGCGCATCCTTCAGAGACTGCATGGCCCTTTTGTAAGCATGTTTCCCTCCATCCGGAGGGGTTTATTGTCGAGGCACGTGAAGCGCACCTTGCTCCCCCTTTCGCAAGCCTCGTGCCACACCTGAAATCAACAAAAAACCAAATAAAAACAAATAGTTAAATAATTAATTAGCTAAGCAATATTTTTGCCTCTGGCGGGTTTCCGCACGGGCAGGTGCCAGGGCCTGGCGGATATCCATCCGCAGACCGGTCATGACGAGCGACTTGTTGCCCGCCGCTCGCTCTGGCTACCATCGACGATCACTTCGACGGGCCTGCCCATGCGCGAACGCACCATCGCCAGCCATTTCGTCCGTGCCGCCCTGCGCGGTGCCCAACGTCAGAACCTGGCGTGCGACACCATCCTGCGTGAAGCAGGTATCCAGCCTGCGATCCTTCAGGAGCCGCGCGCACGTGTCGCTCCCGAACAATTTGCCCGGCTGATGCAACTGTTGTGGGAGGCGCTGGACGACGAGTATCTCGGCTTCGGCCGCCAGCGGAGCAAACGTGGCACCTTCGCCATGATGGGGCACGCCATCATCCACTGCCGCAGCCTGGAGAAGGCGCTGAGCCGTGGCGCGCTGTTCTATGGCCTGTTCCCGGATGCGCCGCTGATCCACCTGCAACGTGAAGGCGACTGGGCACGGTTGAGCGTGGATGACAGCCCCCTGTGGACCCCGATCATTTTCTGCTGGAAAGCCTGCTGGTGATCTGGCACCGCCTTGGCAGTTGGCTGATCGGCCAGCGCATCCGCCTCGAAGAAGCCACGTTTTCCTACCCTGAACCGGAACATGCCACTGAGTACGAGCTACTGTTCCCCAACAACCGGCGGTTTGCCGCCAAGCAGACCAGCCTGCTGTTCCATGCGCGCTACCTGGCCATGCCGCTGTTGCAGGACGAGCGAACGCTCAAGCAGTTTCTCCAGCACTCCCCGCCGACCTGCTGGCACGCCCGGATGGTGGTGACAGCCTGACCAGTCAGATTCGTCGTCTGCTTGGCCGTGACTGCCGCACCTGGCCGGATCTGGAAAACGTGGCCCAGCACCTGCACACCAGCCCACAAACGCTGCGCCGTCATCTGCGCGAGGAAGGCACCAGCTTCCAGGAGCTCAAGGATCACTTGCGCCGTGACCTCGCCATCTACCACCTGGGCCGCGACGAGTGGGCGATTCAGGACATTGCCGAACAACTCGGCTTCTCCGAGCCATCGGCCTTCCACCGCGCCTTCAAGAAATGACCGGACTCACCCCCGGAGCCTACCGCGCCCAGGAAAACTGAACCCGCTGAACCTGCCCGAGAAAAGCCTCCAGGGCGGCACCTACTGTTGCGGGTGCAGATTCATTTGTCAGAAAGCGACACACGACTAAACAATCGACCCACGCCGCCGACACAGTTTCCAGCCCCCATTCCAGAGACCGATATCCATGTTTGCGACTCGACTGAAGCAGGAGATGCAGGCACTACGCGAGCAGCTCTCCTCCATCGAACAGGTACGCGCCAGCCTCGACGAAGAGATGCTGGCCCTGATACTCGACCCCCAGGGGCGCATCGAGTCGGCCAACGACAACTTCCTCAAGGAAATGCACTACAGCGCCGCCCAGTTGCAGGGACGCATGCTGCTGGAAGTCATCCCTCCGCACGTACGCGAGCTCGACTTCCATCACCGTGTACGCCGGGCGCTCGAGCGTGGCGAACACCTGGCCGGGGTCATCCGCCTGCTACGTGGCGATGGTGAAGAAGCCTGGCTGCGCTCGATCCTGCAACCGATCCGTGACAGCAGCGGGCGCGTTCTGCATTTCTCGATATATGCCAGTGACCTGACCCGTACCATCGAGAACTCCCGCGAGCATGAGAACCTGATCAACGCCTTGCAGCGCTCTACCGCGGTCATCGAATTCAACCTCGAGGGTGAAGTGCTGACCGCCAACCAGCGCTTCCTCGACGCCATGGGCTACAGCCTGAACCAGATACAGGGCAAGAATCACCGCATGTTCTGCGATCCGACCGAGGCCAACTCCCAGCAATACAAGAACTTCTGGGGAAAACTGCGCCGCGGCGAGTTCGTGGTCGACCGTTTCAAGCGTCTCGACAGCCATGGCCGCGACGTGTGGCTGGAGGCCTCCTACAACCCCATTACCGATGCCCACGACCGACTGTACAAGGTAGTCAAGTTCGCCACGGTGATCACCGATCAGGTGACCCGCGAAGCGGAAGTGGCCGAAGCGGCAGGCATTGCCTTCGACACGTCCAAAGGTACCGACGCCAGCGCCCGCAATGGCGCCGCCGTGGTGCAGCAGATGCTCGATGCCATGCGCGAACTGGCCAATCGCATGCAGGAAGCAGCGCAGGGTATCGAGGCACTGGACAAGCAGTCGCAGTTGATTGGGGGCATCGTCAAGAACATCAGCAGCATCGCCGAACAGACCAACCTGCTGGCACTCAATGCCGCCATCGAAGCCGCTCGCGCCGGTGAACAGGGGCGTGGCTTCGCCGTGGTCGCCGACGAGGTTCGTCAACTGGCTTCGCGCACCAGCGCTGCCACCGAAGAAATCACCAGCGTGGTTGGGCAGAACCAGCAACTCGCCGAACACGCCGTGGAGATCATCGACCGCGGCAGGAGTCAGGCCGAACTGGGCCTGGAACTGTCCACTCAGGCCGGACAGGTGATCGAGGAGATTCAGGATGGCGCGCGGCGCGTGGTCAAGGCGGTGGAGCGTTTCGCGACGCACCTCTGAACACGACGACAAGCCAAAGGCAGGGGCGCCATGCGCCCCCTGCAGTCTCAATCGTACAAACGCACCCGGAAACACGCCCCGCCCAGTTCCGACTCATCCAGACTCAGCTCACCGTCGTAGCTTTCGACGATGTCCTCCACCACGGCGAGACCGATACCCTGCCCCGGGTTCTGCTCATCGAGCCGTTCGCCACGCTGCAGCACGCGGGCACGCTGATCTGGCGGCACACCTGGACCATCGTCTTCGATAGTGATCAGACATCCTCCCGCCAGAGGTTCCAGGCGTATGTGCACTCGGCGCAGGCAAAGCCGATAGGCGTTCTCCAGGAGGTTGCCGAGCAACTCCATCAATGCACCGCGCTCCATGGTGATCAGGCTATGCTCGGGTACATCCAGCGTCACCTCTACCCGCTTGTCGCGGTAGACCTTGTCCAGGGAACGACATAACCCGTCAAGCAGCGGCCACACCCGCTCACGGTGACGCACAAGCCCGCTGCGGCGCAGGCTGGCACGCTGCAACTGGTAGCCGATCTGCTGGCTCATGCGCTCGATCTGTACCTGCATCAACTGCACGTGCTCACGGTTCTCAGGCTGAATGGCCAACATTTCGCCGACCCCCTGAAGCCCGCTGAGCGGCGTCTTCAGACTGTGGGCGAGATCCTCCAGGGAATCGCGGTACCGTTCACGCTGACGCCGCTCGCTGTCGAGCAGACGGTTGAGCGAATTGGTCAGACGCAGCAGTTCGCGTGGATGATCGTCACTAAGATGCTGGCGGGTTCCCGCCTCCACACCGTCAAGCTCATCACTGAGCCCCCGCAGGCTGCGAAAACCCCAGGTCAGGCCAAACCAGAGCAGACCGAGCAGCACCAGCAATGCGACCCCCAGCCACAGACGCAACTGCCAGGCAAAACCGTCAAAAAGAGCCTGGTACTCACGCGTCGGTTGCATGGTGACGATACTCAGCGCAGTCTCGTCGCCGCGCAGCAGGTTGACCTCGATGTCATACACGAAGTATTCCTGACCGTTCTCGTCACGAATCCGCACGAACTCATGACCGCGACCATCGTATCGCGGCAAGTAACGCACCTGTTCGTCGATGGACGATCGCGAACGCCAGATCATTTCACCGTCGCGGTCGAAGATGAAACCCAGCAGGTGCGAGTCGAGGTTGTCGAATTCCTCGTCCGGCATCTTGTCCGGCATGTGCAACTGATCGTCATCAATACGCGCAGCCGAAATCAGTGCGGCCGCATCGGAAGCCAGGCGTTTTTCCACCGTCTGTTCCAGGGCCATGAGAAACACTCCCTGCAACACCGGCATCAGCAGCAGCATGAACAGCATCGCCAACGCGGCACTGGCCAACATCAGGCGCAGCCGCAGCGAACCCAGGCGAATCCTCAGCTTGCCCACGAACGCACCCTGTTCACTTGCAGCGCTCGTTGAACATGTAGCCCTGACCACGCACGGTTTCGATCGGTTTGCCATCGAGCACAGTCTCCAGTTTGCGCCGCAGGCGACCGACCAGTACTTCGATTACATTGGGATCACGCTCACCATCACCTGGATAAAGCTGCTCCATCAAGCGCTCCTTGGCCACCACCTGCTGATGACGCAGCATGAGATATTCCAGAATCCGGTATTCATAGGCCGTCAGCTGCAACGCCTGTTCTGCGACGCTCGCCTGCTTGCGATTGAGGTCAAGCACCAGGCTACCGGCCTCGATGGTCGACTTGGTGAAGCCCGAGGATCGACGCAACAGGGCATTCAGGCGCGCCTCCAGCTCTTCGAACTGGAAAGGTTTGACCACATAGTCATCAGCACCGCAGGAAAGCCCTTCGACCTTGTCCTGCCAGTTACCCCGTGCGGTAAGAATCAGGATCGGAAAACTCTTTTCCTGGCTGCGCAACTCGCGAATCAGGTCGATACCGCTCATGCCCGGCAGGCCGAGGTCGACCAGTGCCAGGTCATGATTGAATGATTCGGCACGACTCAAAGCCTCTTCAGCGGTGCGAACAGCATCCACCACATGCCCGTTCTCACTGAGGCGAGTGAACAGATGGTGACGCAGCAGCGCCTCATCCTCCACCACCAGCAATTTCATGTAACGCTTCCCCTCTCTCAGTTGTACGAAGGCCGGGCAGGTGCCCGGCCGGATGATACGAAGCCGCAGTTCAGAAAGCGAAGTTGGCTCCAAGGTACAGTTGTGAACTACTGTGCGGCCCCATGCACGGACATTTCCGTGCTGGCACTGGTACGCAGATAACGATAGCCGCCTTCAATCGAAGTATTGCCATTCGGTTCCTGCTGGATACCGGCCTGAAGCCCCGCCGCGTAGCCGACATTACTGTCGCGCGAGAAACCGCGACCATTGTCCAACCTGGGATTGCCCAGATTGGCATTCGGCCCGTTGGATTTCTGGATGTTGTTGTCGGTCTGCCCCCAGATCAGGCCGACGAAATTGTCGCTGGCCCGGGCAAAGCTGGCGCCCAGGGCCATACAGGTCGCGAATGCAATGCGGTTCAGGGTGATTTTCATCGATTCGCTCCTCCCGTTTCGGTGGGGGTGAACTCACAAACGAGTATGCGGCAAGCCTACTGAACTCCCACCGAACCTTCCTTGAACCTGCCCTGAACGAGCGGCAAACAACCTACAAACGTCGTACAAACGTCGCTGCGATGATGAAAAGCGCTGCCAAAACGGCGAGCAATGACAACCACCCCGCATGCTCCCAGACATAACCGCCGACATAGCCGACCAGACTGGAACCCAGGTAATAGGCACACAGATAGAGCGCCGATGCCTGAGCCTTGGCCCCTTGTGCATGAATACCGACCTGTCCGCTGGCGACTGCATGCGCCGCGAAGAAACCAAGCGTGAAGAGCGCCAGCCCGACCACCGCCGCGCTCAGCCATGGCGCGGCGCAGAGCGCGACGCCCGACAGCATCAGACCGATGCCGCCGTGCAACACCTTGCGTGCCCCGAAGCGCGGCACCAGCCGTCCGGCCCAGCCGGCACTGAAGATGCCCAGCAGGTAGACGGTGAACAGCAGGCCGATCACCGTGGCCGAAAGATTGAACGGCTCGCCGGCCAGACGGAACCCTACATAGTTGAACAGCGCGACGAAGCCGCCCATCAACAGGAAGGCCAGGGAGAACAGCACTCGCAAGCGCGGGTTGCCCAGGTGCATGGCGAAATTGCGCAACAGCCCGCTCAGCGACAGCGGCTGAGCGGTGAAATGCCGTGACGGCGGCAACAACCAGAGAAACAGCCCCAGTGCCAGCAGACCGAGCCCGGCGATCCCGCCCAGAGCCCAGGGCCAGCCGCCCAGGTCACTGAGCAGACCGGCCAGCAAACGACCGAGCAAGCCGCCCAGCGCTGTGCCGCCGATGTACAGGCCCATGGCGGCCGGCAACGCCTCGGGATCGAACTCCTCGCCCACGTAGGCCATGGCCAATGCCGGCAGACCGCTCAATGCCAACCCGAGCAGCGCTCGCAGAATCAGCAGGCTGCCCCAGTCCTCCACCCACGCGCAGGCGATACCCAGGATCGCAGCCAACCCCAGCGCTGCGGCCATCACCGGCTTGCGCCCCCAGCTTTCGGCCAGAGCACCGGATACCAGCAGGCATAGCGCCAGGCTCAGGGTCGTCAGCGATAGCGCCAGACTGCTGCTGGCCGCCGAAACACGGAAGTACGCAGCCAGCAACGGCAGCAATGGCTGCACGCAGTAGAGCATGGCAAAGGTGGCGAAACCGGCGCAGAACAGCGCCAGGGTGGCACGCCGGTAAGCGGCACTGCCACGGGTAAGATGGGTAGCGGACATCAGGCGAACTCATGAAACACGGCACAGGATCAGCCGGAACAGAATCTTAGCATGCTACCTATTGCTGCGACTGCCTGCCGCAGGGTGTTATCGACCCATCATTTTTCGCGCAGGCGCTGAAGATGGGCGAGTAAACCTGCCGATGTCTGCTCGCCGACCAGACGCTCGCGCAACCTGCCCTTGTCATCGACGATATAGGTCACCGGCAACACGTCATTGTGCGGCAGCTCGAAGCGCGCTGCCGGGTCTTGCGCCAGCACGGTGAAACGGATGCCGAAGCCATCTGCCGCCCGCTTGAGGTCATCGCCCTGCAACCCGTCGAAGTTGACACCGATCACCCGCGCCGAGTGTTTCTGCAATTGCTCTTGCAGAACGTTCAGTTCGGGAATTTCCGTGCGACAGGGCGCACACCATTCGGCCCAATAATTGATGACTAGCCACTGGCCATCCAGGCTGTCAGCCGTTACCTTTCGTCCATGCTGATCAGGGCCGAAATCCTCGGAGCATGCTGCCAGCAACAAAGCGGTGCAGATACCCAAGACAGCCTTGCAGACAATCCGGAGCCGTAAGCCCATGTACTCGATCCTCGTCCACTCGGGGTTGATATGACGCTGGATGCCCTGCGCCTGGAAGTACCGGACATCCGCGAAGAGAGCAGCCTGACGCCAGCGGAAATGAGCGGACGGCTCGCCGCTGCACGCCATCTGGAACTCGAAAACGGCCTGCAGCAAGTGCTCGGCCTGCTGTTCACGCTCAATCGTAGCGGCCTGACCTTACTGGAAAGACAGCGAGCGCTGCAAAACTTCAGTGACGAGTATCGCCACTACGCTGCACGGGTGAGTCACGAGCCTACGCCCAGCCCTCTGTTCCTGAGACTGTGCGGTGAGCTGGGGATCGGCTTCAAACGGCTGCTGCTGCAGATTCTTCAGGGCCGCCAGCCGTCGCTGCCGCATCTGGCCTGGTGCCTGTACATGGCCCAGCACTTCCTCGCCCAGCAGTTGCTGCGTCACTACCAGTTGTACCAGGAGCCACCGACCTCCCTGTGGCGCGACAGTCACTTGCTGTACTGGATAGGCGAGCACCAGCAGTGCCTGGACGAACCAGTCGCCGCTGCGTTCCAGCCCAAGCCTGCCAGCACGCTGCGCGGCCTCTATCAGCAGATGTTGCTGCTGGCACTGAGCAATCCCTTCCACCTCGCCCAGGGCGAATGCCTGACGCTGTTTGGCGCCCTGGCTCCCCTCGCGGATCTGGCACGCTTGCAGGCCTGGGACGAAGAAGATGACAGCGAAGGCCCGGTAGTCGATCTGAGCGAATCCCAGGCCTGCCTGACCTTCGATCGGCGCATCGAAGGCGAACCTGCAAACCTGCGTCGCTTCGAACTCGGTGCCCTGCTGATTGCCCTGCATGAGCCTGCGCCCCTGCAGAGCATGCAGGAGCGTCAGTTGCTCGAACGCGTACGCCAGCACTGGCTGGGCCGCCAGCAACGACGTCATGAACGCGCTGAATTCGTCGGCCAATGCAGCCTGATCGTGGGCCTGCCAGCCATTCATGCACAACTGCTGGACAAACTGCCACAACGCACCGAAACCCGGATCATCGATGCCAGCCCCGGTGGCGCCCGCCTGTTGTGCAATGCCAATGAAGGCGGACAGTTGCAGGTCGGGCAACTGGTGCTGTTGCTGACCAACGGCACCCCCACCCTCGCGCTGGTGCGCTGGCGCCATCTGGGCGGCGAAGGCCTGCACCTCGGCCTGCGTTACCTCAAGGGTCTGCCACGCCCGGTATGGTTGAGGCGCGCACCCAATGCACAGACCCATCCAGGCGTACTGCAGAGCACACCGGATCCGGGCAATGGCTGGCACCACGGTCTATGGCTGCCTCGAGATCAGTTCAGCACGGGCGAGCATCTCTGGTTGCAACTGGCCAGCGTGCACAACCAGGTGATCCTGCCACTGCCCGAAAGCAACCTGGAAACGGCTTCGGTCACGCGCCACCGCTTGCGCCTGCCCTGAAGCTCGTCCCCTCGAAGCAATGTCTGCGACTGGACGAAACTGCGACTCCAGTCACACGCACAGTCTGCCAAGCGCACAGTTTCGCCGGCAGGGGGCTGCTTATAATTCCTGGCACCGAAGTCTCACCCAGCCTGGAATACCACCATGTCCCAAGCGCAAGACAAGCTGATCGGCTCCGTGCCTTCGCGCATCGTCGACGTCGCTCGCCTGTTGGTCACGCCCTACGAGGGCCATGTGGCCGAATACAACGTCGCCGCCTGGCTGCAACTGCCAGGGATGGCCAATCTGCCAGTATCCCTGGTAATCAACTATCGCGATGGCGACAAGCGTCGCGAGGTGACCGTCGACCACGGCAAGATCAACACTCATGGCAAGATCCTGCTGTCGGGCATCGCCCGCATGCCGGTACGCCACCAGATCGAAGACATGCAGGTGCGCCTGCGCTCGGCAGTGCCGACGCAAGGTCTGATCGTCGAGGAATTCTTCGTTCAGGCCGTAGAGCTGGCCAGCAGTGAAAGTCGTCAGGCCATGGCCTGAAGCAGAGCCGGACAGGCGAAACCCCGCGCATCGTCGCGGGGTTTTCGTTTCAGCCCGAAGATACGCCCGGGCTCGGTGAAGGCTGTTGCTCCGTGCCCTCTGCATTCTGCCCCAGATCCTCGGGCGCGACATGATCGAGCAAGGACTCCGGCCAGCGCGCGAAACGCAACCCGGTGATGCGGTTGAGCCGTGCCAGCGCTTCCTGCGGATCGCGCTGATGAAGGTGGATCACTCGTTTATCGCCCGTCATTACTGCTTCATTCCTCAGCGATCCCTGCCCTGCTGGCAGTTCGATAGCAACTGATCCTGCAATTGCCAGAAGCGTGCCAGCCCCTCTGCTACGTGTTTTCTGACGTCAATCCTGCCCCCGAAGCCACATCGTCGGGTTCGAGCGCCGCAAACTGACGCTTTTTGTCACTCGTCCCCACTCTCGCGGCAGATCGCAGCCAGATATGCCGGTTCGGCGTCCGGAGCCTGTTCATGCCTTGCCCGGCAACCAATCGGCCAGGCTGACGCCGAATTGCGCCTCCCGCTCGACCTGCAAACGCTCCAGCGCCTCGCGCAATGCCGGATACCAGGGCTCGTCGATCCGGGCCGGCAACTGCGACAGGCTCGGCAGCGGCCAGGGGCTGCATTCGAACAACTGATGCAGGGAAAAGTTATGCAGATCGCGGCACAGCACCCAGCCGCCACCGCTGGCCTTGCAGGCCAGGTGCTCACGTTCGAGGAAATCCAGCACCTCGCTCCACTCGTCCTCCGGCAAGCGCCAGCCAGCCCGCTGCATATCGCCATGATGCAGGGCCTCGCCCTTCTGCTGACGCCTGAGCAACAGGCGCAAAACCACCAGCACCAGTAACGCTCGCGGCACGGGTTGACGGCGCCAGTGTCGAGGCTGTGACAGACCATAGACCATCTCGGCGCCAAGCAACACGATCAGCCAGGACAGATAGATCCACACGAGAAACAGCGGCACCGTGGCAAAGGCACCATAGATCAGGTGATAGCCTGGGAAAAAGCGCACGTAGAGGCCGAACAGTGCCTTGGCCACCTCGAACAGAACGGCACTGAACACTCCGCCAAGCAGCGCATGGGGCAGCGGCACACGGGTATTGGGTACAGCGGCATAGAGCAGGGTGAAGGCAGCGATGCTGGACAGCAGCGGCGCGAAGCCGAGCAGCGTCTTGGCACCGACCACCGCATCCGGCCCGGAGATCAGCGACAGCGAAGCGATATAGGTACTCACCGCAAAACCGGCACCGAGCAGCAGCGGCCCAAGGCTCAGAATCGCCCAGTAAAGGAGAAAGCTGGACATGCCTCGGCGCGGCTGACGTACCCGCCAGATCACGTTGAAAGTCTTCTCGATGGTAACCAGCATGAGGATGGCGGTAACGGCCAGCAACGCCACGCCGAACCAGGTCAGCTGCCGCGCCTGGGTGGTGAACTCGCGCAGATACTCCTGCACCGTCTCACCGGTGGAGGGCACGAAATTGTGGAAGATGAAGCCCTGGATATCCTCACCCACATCCCTGAATGCCGGGATCGCC
Source organism: Ectopseudomonas oleovorans (assembly GCA_045291465.1). Taxonomy (GTDB): domain Bacteria; phylum Pseudomonadota; class Gammaproteobacteria; order Pseudomonadales; family Pseudomonadaceae; genus Aquipseudomonas; species Aquipseudomonas oleovorans_B. The sequence goes on from CP152345.1 coordinate 4,011,827, forward strand.
GAGAGCATGGCGAAGGTCACGGTCATCATCGGCACCACCGCGAACAGCGTGGTGTAGGTCAACGCGGCGGCATTCCCTGCACCGCGATTCTCGACGAAGCGTTGGTAAAGGCTCAGCCAGAACTCCAGCCAGTCCTTGAGACGACGCGGCATGACCTCTCCTTAGCGCCCAAAATCAAACAGACAGTGCCGCGTGCGAAAAGGTCGCACAGCGTTGGCGGGTGGTTTTCGTGCATCCGCGCACCAGGCGGTTAGAATAGCCGCCACTTCAAGCCGGATGCGAGTCACCATGACCGACCTGACCCTCTATCACAACCCGCGCTGCTCCAAATCCCGTGGCGCGCTGGAACTGCTCGAAGCCCGCGGCCTGCAACCGAAGGTCGTGCGCTATCTGGAAACGCCGCCCAGCGCTGGCGAACTCGAGAGCCTGCTCGGCAAGCTGGGCATCGCTGCCCGTGACCTGCTGCGCACTGGCGAAGACGAATACAAGGCACTGAACCTGGCCGACCCCGACCTGAGCGAAGCGCAACTGATCGACGCCATGACCCGGCATCCCAAGCTGATCGAACGCCCGATCCTGGTTGCGGGCGACAAGGCCGTGGTCGGCCGCCCACCGGAAAAGGTTCTGGAGCTGCTGGCATGAGCGCGCCCTATATCCTGGTGCTTTATTACAGCCGCCATGGCGCCACCGCACAGATGGCCAGACAGATCGCCCGCGGCGTCGAGATGGCGGGGCTGGAAGCGCGCCTGCGCACGGTTGCAGCGGTATCCAGCGAATGCGAGGCCGTCGCGCCGAGCGTGCCGGACGACGGCGCGATGTACGCCACCCTGGACGACCTGAAGAACTGCTCGGGCCTGGCACTGGGCAGCCCGACCCGATTCGGCAACATGGCCGCCCCGTTGAAGTACTTCCTCGACGGCACCAGCAACCTGTGGCTGACCGGCGAACTGGTCGGCAAGCCGGCCGGGGTGTTCACCTCCACCGCCAGCCTGCACGGTGGTCAGGAAACCACCCTGCTGTCGATGATGTTGCCCCTGTTGCACCACGGCATGCTGCTTTGCGGCCTGCCGTACAGCGAATCGGCATTGCTCGAAACCCGTGGTGGCGGCACGCCGTACGGCCCCAGCCACCATGCCGGTGGCGATGGCAAACGCGCGCTGGACGAGCATGAAACCGCTCTGTGTCGAGCACTCGGCCAACGCCTGGCACAGATCGCCAGCAAGCTGGAGCACTGAACGTGGCCCGAGCGAAAAAACCCTTGCCCAGCCTGCAATGGCTGCAACCGCGACTGAAGCTCAGCCGAGCCCTGACCCTGCTCAGCTTCATCGTCCTGCTGGCTCTTCTGCTGGTATGGAACCTGGTGTTTGCCGACCTGCATGGCGCACGCATCGGCGTGGTGCTGACCATCCAGCTGGTGCCACTGGCGCTGCTCGCTCCGGGCCTGCTGATGGGCAACGCCCGCGCGCATGCCTGGGCCTGCTTCGTGGTCAATATCTACTTCATCCAGGGCGTACTCGCGGCCATCGATCCGGCACGTGCCCTGTTCGGCGTTCTGGAGGCCGTCATCAGCTTCGGCCTGTTCTGCAGCGCCCTGCTCTACACCCGCTGGCGCTTCCAGTACGACCGCAAACTGGCCGGGGAATGAAAGCCTGCCGGATGACCCGGACATATCCGGGTCATCCGCTTCTGGCTACCAGCCCAGCGTTTCCTTGAGGAAGGGAATGGTCAGCTTGCGCTGCGCCTGCAACGAGGCCTGATCGAGGCGCTCCAGCAGCTCGAACAACGCGCTCATGCTGCGTTCGCCACGGGTGAGGATGAAACGACCGACTTCGTCGCTCAGTTGCAGGCCACGGCGCGAGGCGCGTAGTTGCAAGGCACGCAGCTTGTCCTCATCGGACAACTCGTGCAGTTGGAAGACCAGCGCGAGGGTCAACCGCGACTTCAGGTCAGGCAACTGGATCGGTAGCTCACGGGGCGACATGGTGCCGGCCAGCAACAGGCGTCTACCGCTGTCACGCAAACGATTGAACAGGTGAAACAAGCCCTCTTCCCAATCACCGCGACCGGCCACCGCGTCGAGATCATCGAGGCAGACCAGCTCGCACAGTTCGAGGTTGTCGAGCAGTTCCGGCCCGTGCTGCACCACCTCGCCGAGCGGCAGGTACACCACCGCCTCTCCCGCTGTTCGAAACGCAGACAGGCCGCCTGGAGCAGGTGACTGCGCCCGACGCCTTCGGCGCCCCACAGGTAGATCAGGCTCTCCGTCCAGCCGGCATCGGCTTCGCACAGACGCTCGACATAGCCCAGAGCCGCAGCATTGGCGCCGGGATAGTAATTGGCGAAGGTGGCGTCGTCGCGCAGACGCACCCCCAGAGGAAGCTGAATGGGTTTCATGCAGGGGGCTCGTCGGAACCGCTGGTTTCTCCGTAAAGGCCGGAAAGTTTATACAAATCATGAGCATGGCGCAGCAGAACCATGATCACCGCAGCGACCGGCAAGGCCAGCAACACGCCGGTGAAGCCAAACAGCTGGCCGCCCGCAAGGATGGCGAAGATCACCGCGACCGGATGCAGGCCGATGCGATCACCCACCAGCATCGGTGTCAGCACCATGCCTTCGAGCAGTTGGCCGATCATGAACACCACACCGATACCGATCAGCGGATAAGGGTCGAGGCCGAACTGGAACAGCGCGGCACTCAATGCCGCACCGATGCCGACGATGAATCCCATGTAGGGCACGATACTGGCCAGACCGGCCAGCACACCGATCAGCAGGCCCAGTTCCAGCCCCACCAGCATCAGGCCGGCAGAATAGATGACGCTCAGCGCCAGCATCACCAGCAGTTGGCCACGCAGGAAGGCACCGAGCACCTCGTGGCACTCGCCGCTCAGCTTGACCACCAGCGCTTCGCGCTGACGCGGCAGCAAACGGCGCACGCGCTCGACCAGCACATCCCAGTCGCGCATCAGGTAGAAGCTCACCACCGGAATCAGCAGCAGGTTGCCCAACCAGGCCAGCAGCGCCAGGCCCGACGACGTCGCCTGGGCCAGTACCACCTTGAGCACGTCGGTGGTCTTGCCGATGTTGTCGGTGAAGACCTGCTTGAGCTGGTCGACCTGCAACAGGTCGTTCTGCAACCCGAGGTGCGATTGCGACCAGGGCAGGGCCGTGCCCTGCAGCCAGTCGATCATCTCCGGCGCCAGCTGATACAGACGCACCAGTTGCCGTCCCAGCATGGGCACCAGTACCAGCAGCAGGATCAGCAGTACCAGGGCGAACAGGCTGAACACCACGACCACGCCCCCGGTACGCGAAAGGCGATGTCGCTCGAGGCGATCGACCAGTGGATCACCGAGGTATGCCAGCAGGATGCCAACCAGGAAAGGAGAAAGAATCGGGTGCAGCAGGTACAGCAACCAGCCGAGCAGAAACAGCCCAGCCATCCATAGCCAACGGGTTGAATCGGTCATGCTCGCATCCTCGGTGCAAGATGGCGCCAGGAAGGCGCCCAGGGCTCAGTGGCGAGAGTCTACCAGCGGAAGCGCAACTGGTCGGTGCGCGGCTTCACCTGTGGCGCCTCGCCCGCGGCATTCTCGACGCCGTCTACCGGCGCACTGGCGTCGAGCGGCTCGGTGACCTCATGCAACTGCCCCAGCGCCAACTGTGCGCGAAGTTGCTCCGGGCTGGCGCTGACCTGATAGACCAGACGTTGACCATCGATCTCCTGCAAGCGTGCGGCGAAAGGTTCGAGCAGGCGCTCCAGCGCGGCGAAACGCCCCAGGTCGGCACCTTCGATCACCAGCGTCAGGCTTTGCGCTGCGCCGGGCTTGACCAGAAAACGCGGAGCCAGGCGTTCAGTCACGGCCAGCATCACCGCATCGGCCAGCGCGGCCTGATCGGCAGCCTCGGCCTTGCCCTGCTCACGCTCGTCGCCCAGCCACAGGCGCCAGGTGGCCTGCCAACTGCCGCCACTCTCGCTCGCCTGAACCGCCAGCAACGCATCGGCGGCATAGCGCTCGGACGCCTCACGCAGCGCCTGCGGGTCATTGGCCATCAGCGCCTGCGGAGTCGCCACCAGTTGCTCGCTGAGGTCAGCCAAAGGCAGTCGCACGGGCAGCCCGCGATGCTGGGCAGCCTCACGCAGCACGGCCGCGGCACTCTGGCTCTCGCCAACCAACTGGCTGCCCTCGGGTGCTTCGTTGAGCCACCAGGTCAGGATCGCCGGGCGATTGGCGCCCCACAGCGCCAGACCGGCTTCACGCAGTTGGCGGTCGGTACTGGCCGGGTCGAACTCCACCACCAGCGCATCACCTTCGAAACCGAACTGGCTGACGATCTGCTGCGGATCCTTGCGCAGCCCTTCGAGCGCCGGGCTCTGCAACGCCTTGGCATTGCCGGTCAGACGCTGCACCAGTGTCTGCAGGGCCTGCTGCATGGCGGCATCGCGACTTTCCGGCTGCTGATCCGCCACGGCTTCGCGCACCTGATAGAGGCCGGCGACCGGCGCGGCCAGGGCCGGCAGGCTCAGAAGCGACAGACAGAAGAACATCAGGCGGACAGACAGGCGCATGGGGCGGACTCTCGCAAGGGATGGTGGCACGAGCCACAGGCGGCTGAAAACACGGACAAGGCGGCCAGTGCACGGCAAGAACAGGCAGAAAACAGCTCACATGGAGTGCAAATGAGCATTTCAGGCCTGTTTTCGACGCGGCAATGGCAACGCAGGTCGCTCTTCGACAGTCTGCTGGCGTGCGCAAAGGCCTATACCTTAAACAGCCGCTCCAGCCCCGGCAACCAGAGCCAGTGCCAGCGACGAAGCGCATGCACGCGAGTGGCCGCTATCGGGCAAGCCTGATAAAATCGCGCGCCTTCGCCAGCCGGTACGCGCGCCGGGTTCTCTGGAAGAGCCTGCGCCACGTCGGCGCCTACCCGAACACCCCATTCAAAGGCCCGGATCTATGAGCAAGCAACCCTCCATCAGCTACAAGGACGCAGGTGTCGACATCGATGCCGGTGAGGCCCTGGTCGAACGCATCAAAGGCGTGGCCAAGCGCACTGCCCGTCCGGAAGTCATGGGTGGCCTGGGCGGCTTCGGCGCCCTGTGCGAGATCCCGGCCGGCTACAGACAACCGGTGCTGGTGTCCGGCACCGACGGCGTCGGCACCAAGCTGCGCCTGGCACTGAACCTGAACAAGCACGACAGCATCGGCCAGGACCTGGTCGCCATGTGCGTCAACGACCTGGTGGTCTGCGGTGCCGAACCGCTGTTCTTCCTCGACTACTACGCCACCGGCAAGCTCAACGTCGACGTGGCCGCCACCGTGGTCACCGGTATCGGCGCCGGCTGCGAACTGGCCGGCTGCTCCCTGGTCGGTGGCGAGACTGCCGAAATGCCGGGCATGTACGAAGGCGAAGACTACGACCTGGCCGGTTTCTGCGTCGGCGTAGTGGAAAAGAGCGAGATCATCGATGGCTCCAGGGTCGTCACCGGCGACGCCCTGATCGCCCTGCCTTCCTCCGGCCCGCACTCCAACGGCTACTCGCTGATCCGCAAGATCATCGAAGTCTCCGGCGCCGACATCGAGCAGGTGCAACTGGATGGCAAGGCCCTGGCCGACCTGCTGATGGCGCCGACGCGCATCTACGTCAAACCGCTGCTCAAGCTGATCAAGGACACCGGTGCGGTCAAGGCCATGGCCCACATCACCGGCGGCGGCCTGCTGGACAACATCCCGCGCGTACTGCCGCAAGGCGCCCAGGCGGTGATCGACGTGGCCAGCTGGACTCGCCCGGCGGTTTTCGACTGGCTGCAGGAAAAAGGCAACGTTGACGAACACGAGATGCACCGCGTGCTCAACTGCGGCGTCGGCATGGTCATCTGCGTGGCCCAGGATCAGGTCGAAGCGACCCTGGCCAGCCTGCGTGCCAGCGGCGAAGCTCCCTGGGTCATCGGCCAGATCACCGAAGCGGCGCAAGGCGCAGCCCAGGTTCAGTTGAACAACCTGAAAGCCCACTGATGCCGTGCAACGTCGTCGTCCTGATCTCCGGATCAGGCAGTAATCTGCAGGCGCTGATCGACAGCGTCGCCCACGACGGCAATCCGGCGCGCATCGCGGCAGTGGTCTGCAACCGCGCCGACGCCTATGGCCTGGAGCGCGCGCGCCTGGCCGGCATCGCGACCGAACTGCTTGACCACAAGCAGTTCGAGGGGCGAGAAGCCTTCGACGCAGCGCTGATCCAGACCATCGATGCCTACCAGCCCGATCTGGTGGTACTGGCCGGTTTCATGCGCATCCTCAGCTCCGGCTTCGTCCAGCACTACAGCGGCCGCCTGCTGAACATCCATCCGTCACTCCTGCCCCGGCACAAAGGCCTGCACACCCACCAGCGCGCCCTGGAGGCCGGAGACAGCGAGCACGGCTGCAGTGTGCACTTCGTCACCGAGGAACTCGATGGAGGCCCTCTGGTCGTACAAGCTGTGCTGCCGGTACTGGCAGATGACACCGTCGATAGCCTGGCCCGCCGCGTACACCAGCAGGAACACCGCATCTATCCGCTGGCCGTACGCTGGTTTGCCGAAGGCCGCTTGCGTCTTGGCGCTCAAGGCGCAATGCTGGATGGCGAGCCGCTGCCTGCCAGCGGCCAGCCGATTCGAACCTAGGAGACTCTATGCGTCGTGCCCTGCTGTTCGCCCTGACCCTGTTCAGCCTGCCCGTCCTCGCCGAAGAACTGCAGCCCTTCTCTGCCAGCTATACCGCTGACTGGAAGCAGTTGCCGGTCAGCGGCAGCGCCGAGCGCAGCCTCAAGCACGAGGATGACGGTCGCTGGACGCTCAGCTTCGAAGCCTCGATGCTGGTTGCCGGACTCACCGAGGAAAGCACCTTCCGCGTCGACAACCGTACCCTGATGCCCCTGTCCTACCGTCTCAACCGCAGCGGCCTGGGCAAAGGCAAGAAGGTCGAGCAGGATTTCGACTGGGAACAGAAACAGGTGATCGGCAACGACCGCGGCAATGCCGTGCGTTTCCCGCTCAACCGTGGTCTGCTGGACAAGTCGACCTACCAGATCGCCCTGCAACAGGACGTCGCCGCCGGCAAGAAGAGCGTGAGCTACCAGGTGGTCGATGGTGACGAAATCGAAACCTACGACTTCCGCGTGCTGGGCGAAGAAGTGGTACGCACCAAGGCCGGTCTGATCGATGCGATCAAGGTCGAACGCGTCCGCGACCCCACGCAGAGCACCCGCAAGACCGTATTGTGGTTCGCCAAGGATTGGGGCCATCTGCTGGTTCGCCTGCACCAGGTGGAAACCGACGGCAAGGAATACCAGATCATGCTCAAGGAGGGAACGGTCAACGGCAAGTCGGTGGAAGGGCGTCGCGACTGATCCGCAAGCACACGAAAAAACCGGGCCAATGCCCGGTTTTTTATTGCTCCTGCAGACGCCGGCAAACAACGCAGCCGATGGGCTCAGTCCTGACTTACGGCACCTATCTTGTGAATCGACAGGTCAGCGCCGTTGTACTCCTCTTCCTGGCTCAGACGAATACCCAGCGATGCCTTGAGCAGGCCATATACCAGAAAGCCGCCGAGCAACGCGACCACAACACCCAGGCCAGTACCGATCAACTGACTGGCCAGACTCACCCCACCCAGGCCGCCAAACGCCTCCAGACCGAATATGCCGCAGGCAATTGCGCCCCAGATGCCGCACAAACCGTGCAACGGCCACACCCCCAGGACGTCGTCGATCTTCCATTTCACCTGGGTGGCAGTGAACGCCCAGACGAACAGCGCACCAGCAACGGCGCCGGTCACCAGAGCGCCCACCGGATGCATCAGGTCGGAGCCGGCGCAGATCGCGACCAGACCGGCCAGCGGCCCGTTATGCAGGAAGCCTGGGTCATTGCGCCCGACCAGCAGCGCTGCAACGGTGCCACCGACCATCGCCATCAGCGAGTTGACGGCCACCAGCCCGCTGACGCCTTCGAGCGTCTGCGCGCTCATCACGTTGAAGCCGAACCAGCCGATGATCAGAATCCACGACCCCAGCGCCAGGAAGGGAATGTTCGACGGCGCCACGGCCACCAGCTTGCCGTCGCGATAGCGGCCATTGCGTCGACCGAGCAGCACCACCGCGCCAAAGGCCAGCCAGCCCCCCATTGCGTGCACCACCACCGAACCGGCGAAATCGTGGAAACCGGCGCCGAAACGTGCCTCGAGCCAGGCTTGCAGGCCGTAGTTGCCGTTCCAGATCATGCCCTCGAAGAACGGATACACGAACGCCACGATCAAGGCAGTCGCACACAACTGCGGGCCGAACCTGGCGCGCTCGGCGATCCCTCCGGAGATGATCGCCGGAATGGCGGCGGCGAAGGTCAGCAGGAAGAAGAACTTGACGAGCCCATAGCCATGGTTTTCGGTGAGCACGGCAGCCGGCTCGAGGAAATTGATTCCATAAGCGATCCAGTAGCCGATGAAGAAATAGGCCAGAGCCGAGATGGCGAAGTCGGACAGAATCTTCGACAAGGCATTGACCTGGTTCTTCTGGCGCACGGTACCGACCTCGAGAAAGGCGAAGCCCGCGTGCATGGCCAGCACCATGATCGCCCCCAGCAGAATGAACAGGGTATTGGAACCGTGGATCAGAGTGGCCACGGCACTGTTGATGTTTTCCATCGAAGAGGGAAACTCCGGCAGTGAAGAAAAAGCACCAAACGAAGGCAGCCAGGCAATCCCTTGCACCGCAATGCAGCATGCATTTGCGACGCGCCCTCGAACGCACCGGCAGGAAGCTCCAGAATGGCGCATCCAGAAACCGGAAATCTGGTATTTATTTCTTGTTAATTAATGAGTTAGACGTAATTCAGGCGATCCTGAGTGCAACCCCGAAGGCCCCGTCACAGAGCACATGAAAGGCCTTGCGCACCAGCAAAATGCAAGCGCTATACCAAACACCAATCCGGTCACTTTCAGACTATTATTTTGGAACCCTGGCGCTCCAGCGCACTCGTAAGGCATACATACTCAACGCAGAGGATTGCTCACCATGCCACGTAAAGCCGCTACTCCAAGCACCAAGGACGCTCTGCTGGACGAGTTCCAGGCTCTGGTCAGCGACACCGAGAAACTCCTCCAGCACTCCGCCAGCCTGGCTGGCGAACAGGCCGAAGCGCTGCGCGACGATATCCGCAGCAGCCTGGGCCGAGCCCGTGAAACCCTGCACAATGCCGAGGCAGGCCTGCGCGAACAGGGCAAGCTCGCCGTCGACGCCACCGAAGACTACGTGCACAAGCACCCATGGCAGGCGCTGGGTCTTTCGGCCGCGATCGGCCTCGTGCTTGGCCTGCTGATCAGCCGACGTTGACAGCCCCCATGTCCAGCGGCCCATCGCCACGGCGTCTGGGAGCGGCCCTGCTTGGCCTGCTCCAGGGGCACGTGGCGCTGCTTGCCCACGAACTCGAAGACCAGCGCAACCAGGCACTGCTGGCACTGCTTCTCGGCGGACTGTGCCTGGCCTTCGCCCTGCTCCTGCTGATCGGCCTGTCCGCACTGTTGCTGATCGTCTACTGGGACAGTCATCGTCTGGCAGTCGCCATCGGCCTGTGTCTGTTCTACGGTTTCGGCCTGCTGGGATGCGGCGTCTGGTTGCTGATCAGCCTGCGTAACGCCAGAGCGCCTTTCAGCGCCAGCCTGGAAGAACTGCAACGTGATCGCGAGCAACTGCTGCCATGACATCACCCGCCCTCCCCCGGCGCCTCGCGGCGCGAGTTGCGCAAAGCCGTGCTGCGCATGCGCCTGGAGATGCACCGCCAGGAGCTTCGCCACGAGATGCTGCAGATCACCCAGCCGCTCAAGCAGGTGCGCGACTACGGGCAACGCCTGCGTCAGGGCAACGCACCATTTCTGCTCACGGGCGCAGCGCTGGCCCTGGCCGGTCTGCTTGGTGGCAAGCGCGGCTGGCGCCGCTGGCTGCGCCTGGCCCTGATCATTGCGCCATTGCTTCGGCGCCGTAATGGCGGCAGCGACTGAACGCAACATTGGTCTAGACCTGGGCTGGCCGCAATCTTGCTAGATTGAGCATTCAACCCGCCACGTTGGCGGCCCAACCGCTTGCCGCTAAGGATTCCAGGTGCTCGACGGACTGCCGTTTGCCGTCTTCCAACCCTTCATCGACACCGCTACCGGTCGTATCGCGGGTGTCGAGGCGCTGGCTCGACTGCGTGATGCCAATGGTCAGGCCCACTCGGCGGGGCCGCTGTTCGCTGACCCGAAAACCCCACCCGCCGCACTGCGCCGCCTCGACCGCCAGGTGCGCGAGAATGCCCTGGAGCGATTCCACCAGGCGCCTGCGGACTGGTTCCTCAGCCTCAATATTTCACCGCGCTGGATCAGCCGCCTGCGTCCGACACAGCCCCTGCCCAGCCTCATTCAGTTGCAACGCAGCGGTATCGATCCGACACGCATCGTCTTCGAGATCACCGAACTGGGTGGCGCCAGCCAGCGCCTGCCCGACGTGGTCTCGCGCTACCGCGAGGCCGGCGCACGCATCGCCATCGACGATTTCGGTGCAGGTTACTCGCAGCTCGATCGAGTGCTGGCGCTGCAACCGGACATCCTCAAGCTGGACATGCGTCTGTTCCAGGAAGCCGCACGCGGCGGCCCCAGCGGCGAAGTGGTCAAGGCCCTGGCACAGATGGCCGAAAAGACCGGCTGCTGGATCATCGCAGAAGGCGTGGAAACCGAAGCCGAGTTGAACTTCGCCCTGGAGTGCGGTGCCCGCTACGTACAGGGATTCCTGTTCGCCAGAGCGGAAGCGGAGCTGTTCGCCAGCGATGCCTTCGTCGGACGATTCGCTCGGCTGCGCGACAGCTACGTGCAGCAGAAGCTCGCCGAACGCGCACGCCTGGTCAACCTGCGCCAGCAATTGGCCGAACTGATGGCCGAACTCAGGCAATGGGCCGAGAGCGGCGCACCAGCCACCAGCCTGAAGGCGCCGGACAACTATCCCTGGCTGCTGCGCATCTACCAGTGCGACCGCCACGGTACCCAGCTCACCCCCAACCTCGAATGGCGCAGGCAGGCCTGGCAGGCCGACGACCGCTACCTCGGGCACAACTGGTCGTGGCGCCCCTACTTCTATCAGTTGCTCGCAGAAGGCTGGGAAGAACGCCGCCTGACGCTATCGACCACCTATCGCGACGCCACCAGCAACCAGTACTGCCTGACCGCCGGCCAGTTCATCGACAACGGCCGTCGCCTGCTGCTGGTCGATATCGACGCTGCGGGGCTTTAGGCAACCCAGGCTTGCAGGCTGCTGCCCGAACACCCAAGCTAGGGGACTGGATCAACCCGGCGAGGATCGGCCTTGGATTGGCACACCCTGCTCACCCGCGAACGTCTTGGCAAACCTTCCCCCAGTTCGGCAGAGCTGGGGCGCAGTCCCTTCCACAAGGATCATGATCGCATCATCTTCTCCGGAGCCTTCCGCCGCCTGGGCCGCAAGACGCAGGTGCATCCGGTGTCGAGCAACGACCATATCCATACGCGCCTGACCCATTCGCTGGAAGTCAGCTGTGTCGGTCGCTCGCTGGCCATGCGCGTCGGCGAGATGTTGCGTGACGAGCTGCCGGACTGGTGCGCACCGAGCGACCTGGGCATGGTCGTACAGTCGGCCTGCCTGGCCCATGACATCGGCAACCCGCCGTTCGGCCACTCCGGCGAGGACGCCATTCGCCACTGGTTCCAGCAGGCCGCCGGACGCGGCTGGCTGGATGCGATGAGCGATGCCGAGCGTGCCGACTTCCTCAATTTCGAAGGCAACGCCCAGGGCTTTCGTGTGCTCACCCAACTGGAATACCACCAGTTCGATGGCGGCACGCGCCTGACCTACGCCACCCTCGGCACTTATCTGAAGTACCCCTGGACAGCCCGCCACGCCGAAGCGCTGGGTTACAAGAAACACAAGTTCGGCTGCTACCAGAGCGAGTTGCCGCTCCTGGAACAGATTGCTGCCAAGCTGGAACTGCCGCAACTGGAGGCGCAGCGCTGGGCACGTCACCCATTGGTTTACCTGATGGAGGCGGCAGACGACATCTGCTACGGCCTGATCGATCTGGAAGACGGCGTCGAGATGGAACTGCTCGACTACAGCGAAGTGGAAGCCCTGCTGCTCGACCTGGTCGGCGACGACCTGCCGGAAACCTACCGCCAGCTTGGCCCGCGGGATTCGCGTCGGCGCAAGCTGGCGATCCTGCGCGGCAAGGCCATCGAGCACCTGACCAATGCCGCGGCCAGCGCCTTCGTCGAACAGCAGCACGACCTGCTCGCCGGCGGCCTGCAAGGCGATCTGGTCGAACACATGCATGGTGCGGCGAAGCGCTGCGTACAGAGTGCGAAATTGCTGGCGCGCGAGAAAATCTTCCACGACAAGCGCAAGACCCTGCACGAAATCGGCGCTTACACCACCCTGGAGATTTTGCTCAACGCGTTCTGTGGCGCAGTGCTGGAACAACATGGCGGGCGGGCGCCCTCGTTCAAGCATCGCCGTATTCTCGATCTGCTCAGTTACTACGCGCCTGAACCCGACTGGCCGCTGTACCGTTCGTTCATGCGCGTGATCGACTTCATCGCCGGCATGACCGACAGCTACGCTACGGAAATGGCGAGAGAGATGACAGGCCGCTCGACCCCGATCTGACGATACGAACGCATGAAGAATCTGATTCGCAGCAGCTTCACCTGGCATGCCGGACCACCGGCCTGGGGCCCGGCAATCGTCGCCGGACTGGGCTGCGCCTTGCCGCTGCTGCTCGGTCTGTCCACCGCTCACAGCGGCTTTCTCTGGGCATCGGCCGGCGCCTTCCAGGCGGCCCAGGCCAACCCGCTGCACCGTTTCGGCATGCTGCGCATGCTGCTGCTCACGGGACTGGGCGCCTGTAGCGCAGGCCTTGGTTTCTGGGCCGGCAGTCATCCGCTGATCAGCCTGGGGATATTCGCCGCCTTCGGCCTGCTGCTGGCCTGGTTGCAGCGCTTCGGTAGCGAAGCCGGCAAGCTGGGCATCGGTCTGTGCATCTGCCTGTGTCTCGGCCAGGGGCAATTCGGTATCGGCAACCTGCACAATCCCTATGCGGTCGCCATGCTGTTCATCCTCGGCGGGCTCTGGGTGATGCTGCTGGCATTCGGGCTGCGCGGGCTCCACGGGCTGCGCATGTGGCCGTACATGCCGCGCGTCATCAGCATCCTCAAGGTGCTCAAACGTCACGCGCAGCGCCTGCCACGCCAGCAATGGCGCCTGCATGCCCTGGCCTGCATGCTGGCGTTCGCCGCATCGGGGCTGATCGTCAATCTCGCCGGACTGTCGCGCGGCTACTGGCTGACCCTGACGGTCATCAGCACCCTGCAACTGGAATTCCAGGGCAGCCTGGTGCGCGCCCTGCAGGCCAGTCTCGCCAGCCTCGCTGCTGCCGGTTTGCTGATCGCCTTCGGCCATAGCCTGCAAAGCCCGCCACTGATGGTGATGACCCTGCTGGTACTGGTGATCCTCAGTCGCGCATTGCAGGCCAATCACTATGGTCTGTTCGTCTTGCAGACCACCCTGTGCTTCGTGCTCCTGGCCGAGAGCCTCGCACAGGACTGGCACCTGGCCGAGGTGCGCTTGCTCAACGCGCTGATCGGCGTTGCCCTGACCCTGACGGTAGCCCTGCTGATACACGGGCTGCGCCTGCAACTGAACAAACCCGGCAAGACAGAGGACAGCTCACAGCAGCCTTTATAACGTTTCGGCAGATTCGCTCACTCTTCACTATGCTGTTGGAGCCTGCAGCGCTCGCAAGGAGTGAAGTGCGATGCCCAACACTGCTGTTCCACGTGAACACCGTTTTCCCCTGCACGTTCATATCAGCGTCCTGTTCACCCTTCTTTTGCTGTTTACCGGCGTGATCCTGGGTCTGTTCAACTACCAACAGACCAGCCGGCTCATCTTTTCCAGTAGCGAGACGCTGTTCGAACGCATCCAGACCGACGTGCAGAAGGATCTGGACAACACCTACCGACCGATCCGCCATCTGCTCAGCCTGCTGGCCCTGAACCCCGCCACCCAGGCCAACAACCTGGATGATCGCCTGGCGCTGCTACCACTGTTCGTCCAGGCCCTGCGCGACAACCCGAAACTCGCTTCGATCTATCTGGGCTATGAAGACGGCGATTTCTTCATGGTTCGCCCGCTACGCAGCGACAGGCTCAAGCAGCGTTTCGATGCGCCGGACAAGGCGGCCTACCAGGTCTGGTCGATCGACCGCAGTGCTACCGGGACTGCCAGCGATTACCTGTTCTACGACGGCTCGCTGAATCCCTTGAGCCGCAGGCAGAAACTCAGAGAGCCCTACGACCCGCGCGAACGAGACTGGTTCAAGCGTGCCCGCAGCGATGGCGGACAGATCACCACCGCGCCTTACCCGTTCTTCTCCACTCAGGAGGTCGGCACCACGCTGGCCAGACGCAGCGGCCTGACCACCGTGCTTGGTGCCGACCTGACCCTCGACGATCTCTCCGACACGCTGGCCACCCATCGCGTTACCCCCAACAGCGAAGTGGTGCTGGCCGATGCCGAGGGCAATGCCGTGGCCTACCCCGACAGCAGTCGCCTGATCAAGGAAGTCGACGGCAATGTCTCGCTGGTCAAGGTGCAGGAGCTCAACCCGGCCCTCGGCGAGCTGCTGTCAGGCAAGCTGAGCGAACAGGATGAGGGGGTGGTCGAGCTGGCCAGGCAGCGTTGGGTCATGGCCCAACGGCATATCCAGGAAGGCGGCCCGCAAGGCCTGCGCCTGGCGCTGCTGGTTCCCGAGCAGGAGCTGCTTGCCGATGCCTATCGCATTCGCTGGCAAGGCGCCCTGATCACCCTGACCACTCTGCTGCTGTGCCTGCCACTGGGCTGGTTGACCTCCAGGCTGGTGGTCAAACCCCTGCGCAGTCTGGTGCAGGAGGCGGAAGCCATCCGCCGCTTCGACTTCGCCTACCCGGCCAGCGGCCGTTCGCCGATCCTGGAAGTGGATCAGTTGGCCGTTTCGATGACGCGCATGAAAGATACATTGGCCAGCTTTCTCGATATTGCTGCCAGCCTCTCTGCGGAAACACGCTTCGAAACCCTGCTGAAACGGGTCATGGACGCCACCGTCTCCATCAGCGAGGCCCAGGGCGGCCTGCTCTACCTGCTCGACAGCGACACTGGTCGCCTGGAGCCGCAGGGGCTGGTGATCGATGGGCAGACCCGTCCACTCAGCGAAGCCGACATACGCAGCGTCGTTCACGATGACCCACAGCTACCCGACTGGCTGCGCCGACCTGCCACGGGTGGCGCCAGCAGTGCGACGTCCATCGGTTTCGACCAGGCGGGCATCTTCCGCGGCCTGCTGTCGATGATCGACAGCCCGCGCCTGCATCTGATCGCAGCCGGTCTGCATAACCGCCAGGGCGACACGGTTGGCGTTCTCGTGCTGTTGCAACGCGATACGGGCGAGAACAGCGAAAGCATGCTCAGCCCGGAGCGTGTGGCCTTCGTCGACGCGGTGTCCGGCAGTGCCGCACTGTGCATCGAGAGCCAGCGCCTGCTGGCCAGGCAGAAACAGCTGCTCGACGCCTTCATCCAGCTGATCGCCGGAGCCATCGACGCCAAGAGCCCCTATACCGGCGGCCACTGCCAGCGTGTTCCGGAGCTTACCCTGATGCTGGCCCGCGCCGCCGCCGAGAGCGATGCCCCTGAGTTTCGTGACTACAAGCCCGGTGACGAGGAATGGGAGGCGCTGCACATTGCCGCCTGGCTGCACGACTGTGGCAAGGTCACCACCCCCGAGTACGTGGTGGACAAGGCGACCAAGCTGGAGTCCCTCTACGACCGCATCCATGAAATACGCATGCGCTTCGAAGTACTCAAGCGCGACGCCTGGGTCGCGTACTGGAAAGGCCGGGCCGAAGGCGGTGACGAAGCGGCGCTGGCCAACCTGCGCGAGCAGGCGCTGACCACGCTGGACGACGAATTCGCCTTCATCGCCCGCATCAATCTCGGCGGCGAGGCCATGGCCGAAGACGATCAGGCACGCCTGCAGCAGATCGCAGAGCGACGCTGGCTGCGCACGCTCGACAATCGACTGGGGGTTTCCTGGGAAGAAGCCCGGCGCCTGGAACAGTCGCCAGCCGCCAGCCTGCCGGTGGAGGAACACCTGCTGGCAGACCGTCCAGACCATCTGATCGAACGCGCCACGCAGGAGGTGATCACCGCCGACAATCGCTGGGGCTTCAAACTGGACGTACCGCAATACAAGTTCAACCGGGGCGAGCTGCATAACCTGAGTATCGCCCGTGGCACGCTGACGGCAGAGGAACGCTACATCATCAACCACCACATCGTGCAGACCATCCTGATGCTCGACCGGCTACCGTTCCCCAAACACCTGCAGAACGTTTCCGAAATCGCCGGTGGTCACCACGAGAAAATGGACGGCACCGGCTATCCCAAACGCCTGACTCGCGAACAGATGAGTCTGCCGGCACGCATGATGGCGATTGCCGACATCTTCGAGGCACTGACGGCAGTGGATCGTCCCTACAAGAAGGGCAAGACCCTGTCGGAGGCACTGAACATCATGGTCGGCATGTGCAAGGGGGCGCACATCGATCCACAGCTGTTCGCCCTGTTCATCCGCAGCGGCATTCATCGGCGTTACGCCGAACGCTTCATGCAGGCAGAGCAGATCGATGAGGTGGACGAACAGGCGCTACTGGAAAAGGCGGGAGCCCGGTAGGGTGCGTCGTGCGCACAAGCGATCCGAGCTGATGCCCAACAGCGTACCCCATGCCCAAGGCCGAAACGGCGCCGGCGAGCCCGACGCCGAATGCCGGTCACGCCTGATTGATCGGGTTTTCCGGGTACCAGACGTCCAGCAGTTGGCTGATCTCGAAGTTCTGCAGTTCGTCGCGGCCTTTCAGCCAAGCCTCGACAGCAGCACGCTGTTCTTCGTTGACCGAGCCGCGCTTGGCCAGGCAGACCAGACCGTAGTCTTCGCCACCCACATAATCCAGGCCATTGCCAGCGATGGCCTGATCGAGGAACTGATCGACGAAAGCGTCGAGAGTCTGGTCGCTCAGGTCGGCCTTGAAGTTCAGGGTCAGCTCGAAGCCCAGCTCCTGGAATTCATCGACACAGAGCTTCTTGCGCAGACGGCGGGAACGGTTGGTCGCCATGAAACAATCCTCAAAGGTGATAACGCGCGGCACTCTAGCAGTTTCGCGGGCAGAGCGCCCGTCTTGTCTCACTCCGCTCACGATCCGAGCGCGCCTGACAGCACCTGTTCGCAGCGATCGTTTTTAACTCGACAGGGCCGACGATTGACCGGCTCTTGCGGCATAATGCGCGCAACTTTTCCACGACCCTGACTGTCGTTTGTCTGTCCCCGGGGATGATCCGCAATAGTCACCATTTGCGCGAAGGCGAAAGAGCGACTTCATCACTGGACAGCGCTTGCGCAGGCCCGCAAGGGAATCATCCAGAGGCCTCGAAACGCCTGGACTCCAGCCCTCGCGGGAGTGACTATGAATGACTTTTTCAGGGTATCCCACGTTTATTCCCGCCTGACTGCGGAAGGTTCCTGTTCATGATTCAGCGGTTTCGCCGACTGGCGCTAAGCGCCCTGCTACTCCCTCTCGCCCTGACCTGCCACGCCGCCAACAGCGCGCTGCCCGCCAAGATCGATCAGGCACTCAAAGCCAACAAGATTTCCAGCAACTCCCTCTCGCTGATGACCGTGCCCCTGGGCGGCCAGAGCGGGGGCTGCAGTTCAACGCCGATGTATCGGTCAACCCGGCGTCCACCATGAAGCTGGTGACCACGTATGCGGCGCTGGAACTGCTAGGCCCCAACCATCAGTGGAAAACCGAGTTCTACGCCGACGGCCCGGTGAAGGATGGCGTGCTGCATGGCAACCTTTATCTCAAGGGTGGCGGTGATCCCAAGCTGAACATGGAGAAGCTCTGGCTGCTGCTGCGTGATCTGCGCATCAATGGCGTGCGCCAGGTGCAGGGCGATCTGGTGCTGGATCGCAGTTTCTTCGTCGCACCCAGCCTGCCGGCGTTCAACGATGACGGTGGCGATGCCAACAAGCCCTTCCTGGTCACCCCGGATTCGCTGCTGGTCAATCTCAAGGCGCAGCGTTTCATCACTCGCGCCGAAGGCGGCAAGGTATCCATCGCCATGGATCCGCCGATCGCCACCGTACGCATCGACAATCAGGTGCGCCTGCTCAAGGCCGGCACCTGCCCGGCCTGGCCCGACGTGCGCTACAACGCCGTAGAGCAGTTCGACGGCACGACCCTGATCGTCACCGGGCAACTGGCCGAGGGCTGCACCGCACAGACCTACCTGTCGCTGCTCGACCACCCCGGCTACGCCGCTGGTGCCGTACGCGGCATCTGGCAGGAGCTGGGCGGCAAGATACTCGGCAAGGATCGCCTCGCACCACTGCCCGAAGATGCACGCCTGCTGGTGCGCGCCTTTTCGCCGGACGTGGTGGAGATCGTTCGCGACATCAACAAGTACAGCAACAACACCATGGCTCGGCAGCTGTTTCTCAGCATTGGAGCCCAGTTTCGTACCGAAGCCGACCAGGACGACGCCATGGCCGCGCAACGGGTGATTCGCAGTTGGCTGGCCCGCAAGGGCATCACCGCCCCACACCTGGTGATGGAGAACGGCTCCGGCCTTTCTCGCGCCGAGCGCATCAGCGTGCGGGAGATGGCCGCCATCCTCCAGGCCGCCTGGAACAGCCCCTACGCGGCGGAGTTCCGCAGTTCCATGCCCCTGGTGGCCATGGACGGCACCATGCGCAGACGGCTGCAGCGCACGCCCCTGGTCGGCGAGGCCCACATCAAGACAGGCACCTTGAACAACGTTCGTGCCATCGCCGGTTACAGCCGCGACAGCAACGGTCGGGACTGGGCCGTGGTCGCCATTCTCAACGACCCGAAACCCTGGGGCGCCAATTCGATTCTCGATCAGGTGCTGCTCGATACCTACAATCAGCCCAAGCGTTGACCCGCAGCCACACCCCCAGGCAGCCCGGAGGCAATCCGGGCTATGCGCCTAGCGCGCCGTCAAACGCCAGGCGCGGTGGATCTTCGCATTGCGCGCGAAATCCGCATCGAGCGTCTGCGCACTGATCTCTTCCACCTGGTAACGCGCAGCCAGTCCTTCGTCGAGCTGGAACTTGCGGAAGTTGTTGGAGAAATACAGCACGCCGCCACGGGCCAGTCGCGCCATGGCCAGGTCGATCAACTCGACGTGATCACGCTGCACATCGAACACCCCCTCCATGCGCTTGGAGTTGGAGAAGGTCGGCGGATCGATGAAGATCAGGTCGTACTCGCCTCGATCTTCGGCCAACCATGCCATCACATCCCCCTGCTCCAGGCGGTGCTTGTCGGAAAAGCCGTTGAGCGACAGATTGCGCCGCGCCCAGTCCAGATAGGTCTTCGACAGGTCGACGCTGGTGGTGCTGCGTGCGCCGCCCCTGGCCGCATGCACGGTGGCCGTGGCGGTGTAGCAGAACAGGTTGAGGAAACGCTTGCCGGCCGCCTCGCGCTGAATACGCAGGCGCAACGGACGATGATCGAGGAACAGGCCCGTGTCGAGGTAATCGGTGAGATTGACCAGCAGCCTGACGCCGCCTTCGCTGACCTCCATGAACTGTCCCTGGCTGGCCTGGCGCCGGTACTGCTTGGTGCCGGCCTGGCGCTCGCGGCGCTTGATCACCACACGGTTCTGCGCCACCCCCAGCGCCTGGGGAATGGCCGCCAGAGCGTCGAGCAGTCGTGCCTGGGCCTTGTCCGGATCGATGGATTTGGGTGCGGCGTACTCCTGCACATGCACCCAATCTCGATACAAGTCGATCGCCAGGGCATATTCCGGCATGTCGGCATCGTACAGGCGGTAGCACTCGATGCCTTCACGGCGCGCCCATTTGCCCAACTGCTTGAGGTTCTTCTGCAGACGGTTGGCGAACATCTGCCCACCTTCGGAGAGCAGAACCTGCGTCGGCGCCTCAGTTGGCGTCTGCTCATCCTCGACACGGCCACGCCGCTCGTTGGTGACGAACTGCTCGACCTGAACCTTGATCAGCAGCAGCTTGCACGGTAACGCGCCGTTCCAGAAGGCGTACTGCTTATGGCTGCGCAGGCCCATGCGCTTGCCCAGTTCAGGCGCTCCGGTGAACACCGCAGCCTCCCAGCCCAGGCAGGCCTGCCGCAGGCGCTCGCCCAGGTTCTGATAGAGATACAGCAGGCTGGCTTCGTCCCCCAGACGCTCACCGTAGGGCGGGTTGCTGATCACCAACCCCTTCTGGTTGTGATCCGGACGCGGCTCGAAACTGCCCAGCTCGCCCTGATAGATCTTCACCCAGTCGGACAATCCTGCCCGCTCGACGTTGTTGCGGCCCGGCTGGATCAGCCGTGGATCGGCTTCATAACCACGAATCCAGAGTGGCGGCCTGGCCAGACCGGCAGCGGCACGCTGTTCGGCTTCGGCATGCAGCTTCTTCCACAGCGCCGGAACGTGCCCGAGCCAGTTGCTGAAGCCCCAGCGCTCACGCTTGAGATTGGGCGCAATGTCGGCGGCCATCAGCGCCGCTTCGACCAGAAAGGTACCGACGCCGCACATGGGATCTGCCAGCGCCCCGCCCTCGGCAGCGATGCGCGGCCAACCGGCGCGGATCAACACCGCTGCTGCCAGGTTTTCCTTCAATGGGGCCGCACCCTGCTGCAAGCGGTAACCACGCTGGTGCAGGCTGTGCCCGGACAGATCGAGCGAGAGAATCGCTTCGCCGCGATCCAGACGCAGGTGAACGCGCACGTCCGGATTGACCTTGTCGATGCTCGGTCGCTCGCCGCTCGTGGTACGCAGGCGATCGACAATGGCGTCCTTGACCTTGAGCGCGCCGAAATGCGTGTTGTCGATACCCGAGCCGTGGCCACTGAACTCCACTGCCAGGCTACCCGAGGGCTCCAGGTGATCACGCCAGTCCACCGCCTTGACGCCCTCGTAGAGCTCATCGGCATTGCTCATGGGAAAACGCGCCAGCACCAGCAGCACGCGATTGGCCAGGCGCGACCAGAGACACAGGCGATAGGCGGTTTCCAGCTCGGCCTGGCCACGCACGGCAGCAGTCTGCTCGCGCGCCTCGTCCAGCCCCAGCGATCTGGCCTCCTCCAGCAACAAGGTTTCGAGCCCCTTGGGGCAGGTCAGTACGATTTCATAACGCTCGGACATGGATCATCCAGTGCCTATGGCATTCGGGGAGGCGCGCTTCAGGCATCGCCTCGGCTTAAAAATAAGTGACAAAGTGTCACAGCGCGACCCTTCGTCGGAATAAGCAGCAGTCTCATTTGCAATGGCAGTTCGCCGCAGCGCCCCGCCACAACCAGGCCTCATGCTGCCTGCCCGCAGACGCCTGGACATTTGACCAGGCTCGTTATGGCCTCACCGACATTTCGGTTACGCCCTTATGACAAATCGATCATTCACAGGCCCCGGTGCATTCGTTAGAACACTAGTCAGGGCCTTCGCTGCAACGGTGAAGGCACAGAAAGTTCGCCACGCCGGCAGCGAACTTTCGCAGGCAGATACATTCTGCCAGGCCCTGCCACAGGGCCAACGGGACATAACAGTCAACAGTGAGGGCAACACCCTATGAGAAGACTTAAGCGTGATCCGTTAGAAAGAGCTTTTTGCGCGGCTATCAGTACGGCATCAATGGTAAATCCCGCGAACTTTGCCCCTTTACCCTGCCTTCGGTTCGGCAAGCCTGGCTCAATGGCTGGCGTGAGGGCCGTGGCGACAACTGGGACGGGCTGACCGGCACTGCCGGTATTCATCGACTCAACGAACTTCACGCTGTCGGCTGATCAGGATCACACCCGACTTCACCATGCCGACCCCCTCCGGGCGGCGGGCGCAAGCCCAGGGGCTCCTTCGGGAGCCCTCTTTATTTGCGCAACGCGGCAATGGCGTCCACTGCTTCACGAATCAGCGCCGGCCCCTTGTAGATGAATCCCGAATAGATCTGCACCAGGCTCGCCCCGGCAGCGATCTTCTCCGCTGCGTGCCCCCCTTCGGTGATGCCACCAACGGCAATGATCGGCAGACGCCCGTTGAGTTCACCGGCCAGTACCTTGACGATGTGCGTGCTCTTGTCGCGTACGGGAGCGCCGGACAGACCACCGGCTTCATCCGCATGAGCCAGACCCTCGACGCCCTCACGACTGAGTGTGGTATTGGTGGCGATGACCGCGTCCATATCGGCCCCCAATAGCGCCGAAGCGACCAGCGCCGTTTCCTCGTCACTCATGTCCGGGGCAATCTTGATCGCCAGCGGTACGCGTTTGCCATGCTCCTGGGTCAAATCCTCCTGGCGACGGCGCAGCGCCTCGAGCAACTCCTTGAGCGAATCGCCAAACTGCAGACTGCGCAGCCCCGGGGTATTGGGCGAACTGACGTTGACCGTGACATAGCTGGCATGGGCATACACCTTGTCCAGACAGGTCAGGTAGTCATCCACCGCACGCTCAACCGGCGTGTCGAAATTCTTGCCGATATTGATACCCAACACGCCCTTGAATTTCGCGGCCTGCACACGAGCCAGCAGGTGATCGACCCCCTGGTTGTTGAAGCCCATGCGGTTGATCACCGCCTCGGCTTCCGGCAGACGGAACAACCTCGGCTTGGGGTTACCCGGCTGCGGTCGCGGCGTGACCGTGCCGATTTCGACGAAACCGAAGCCAAGCTGAGCAAAGCCATCGATAGCATCGCCATTCTTGTCCAGACCGGCCGCCAAACCGACAGGATTGGGAAACTCCAGGCCCATGACCGAGACCGGCAGACTGGCAGGCGCCTTGGTCAGCAAGCCATTGAGCCCCAGACGACCGCCTGCGCCAATCAGATCGATCGACAGCTCGTGGGAGGTTTCCGGGGAAAGTTTGAATAGCAGCTCGCGGGCCAGGGAGTACATGGGCAGGCTCAGCTCGACAGATGAAGGTGGGCAGGCCGGCGATTATAGCCGCGCGCGAGCACTGGACGCGAGGTAAGCGCGCCAGATCAGTCCAAAGGGCGTAAGCTCAGAAGCTCACCCTTTGCACTGAACTCCAGTACGAAGGAACCATAGACGCCAGCATGGGTCAGATAGGGCCGCAAATGATGAGCCGGCAAACTGACGCGGCGCCCGTCGCGGCTTTGCGCAATAATCCTGTTGGCATGACCACGATAGATGGCCTGCAATCGTTCCGCTGATAACGCGATATCCAGCACCAAGCTGGGCATGGAGGCATCCTCGCAAATGAATGCGGCTATTTTGCCACAGCACACGGCAAGCACCGTCACACACGCTTTGCTATGGGCAATGGCTACCGGCGTCTGCCACACTGCAAGGGATGCTTCAGGAGCGATCTGCCGGCCATGAGCCTGTCCGAGCCTTCCACTCTCAGCAATCGCCTGACGGCCCTGGCACAGCGCCTGGGGTTGATCGGCCGTGGTTCGAGACAAATATTTTCCAGAGCCAGCGCATTACGTCTTCCCTTCAAGGTGCTGCCAGCCCCCGTCGATAGCATCTACTGGTATGAAACCCCGCAGTTGCAGCGCCTGCTCAATCTGCCTCGCGGAGCACTGTCCGGCCCTGTCCAGGAAGACAAGGCCCAAGCGCACTCGGCCCTCACCCAGGTGGTGGAAGCACAAACGCAACAACTGCAATCCTTCGACCTGCGCATGATCGATGGATTCGCCTGCGGCGCCACGACATCTGGCTACGGCAGCTTCGAAGAGTACGCGGCAAGCGTGCACTGCAAGCAGATCCGCATCATCAGCTACAAGGATTTTCTCAAGACCATCAGCCTGGCCCTACCGCGTTTCCTCGCCGGCGACGCCATCGAACTGCGTCAGGCGAACTGGCGTGGTGCGCGTACTTTCTGGGCCGGAGAGCAACAGGGCGAAGCCTTCGCCAGTGCCATCGCCTACGCCCGCATACGTGGACTGGAAGTCCTGCTACCGGGCAACCTGGTCAGCTACCGTCTCAATCCAGTCGGCCTGGACAATCTGCAGACGCGTTACCACGTGCTCGCCATGCCAGGTGAAGCCTGGAGCGATCCGAGCTTCATGGGCCTGCTGCTGGACAGCCGCCTGCCCTACGCACGACTGTCACTACTCAAGACCACGGGCTCTCCCGAGTTTCTTCTATTGCCCAAGGAACATCCCGAGGCCACTGCGCTGGGTGAAGGGCTGAGACAAGCGGGCGCACCCGATGTCCTGGCCTATATGCGCCAACTGATAGTGGACTGAACTCGGTCGGTCAGGCAGTGACTATTCGTCCCGCCCATGCAGCAGGCGCCCGATCATATCCAGTGAGTAACCACGGTAGGCAAGAAAGCGCCCCTGCTGGGCGTGCTCACGGGCATCGCCCGGTAATTGCCCGGCGAACTTGCGTAGCCAGGTTTCGCGTAGCTGCTCGAACCAGTCAATGCCACTGTCTCGCAGTGCCTGATCGATATCACTGCGCGCCAGACCACGCTGGCCAAGCTCCTCACGGATGCGCTGCGGGCCGTAACCGGCGCTCGCCCGATGGGCGATGAAGCTTTCCAGATAGCGAGCTTCGGACAACAGCCCCTCCTGTGCCAATCGCTGCAAGGCAGCCTCGATCAGCTCGTCAGGGGCACCACGCTTGCGCAACTTGCGCGTCAGCTCCACTCGCCCATGCTCGCGCCGTGCAAGCAGATCCATGGCCGCTCGCCTTACGGCGAGCGGGTTATCCAGCACAACGGACATTTCAACAGAACTTAGAAGTCGACTTCGGCATCGGCCAGGTCATCGGCCGAAGCTTTCACCGGAGCACCGCTGACCAGCAGCTTCTGGCGAATCTGGCCTTCGATCTCGCGGGCCACGTCCTGATTGTCTTCCAGGAACTTGGCGGCATTGGCCTTGCCCTGACCGATCTTGTTGCCCTGATAGCTGTACCAGGCACCAGATTTCTCGACCAGGCCCTGCTGCACACCCAGATCGATGATCTCGCCGTTACGGTAGATGCCCTTGCCGTAGAGGATCTGGAACTCGGCCTGGCGGAAAGGAGGGGCCACCTTGTTCTTGACGATCTTCACGCGGGTTTCGCTACCCACCACTTCCTCGCCTTCCTTCACCGCGCCGGTACGGCGGATGTCCAGACGAACCGAAGAGTAGAACTTCAGGGCGTTACCACCGGTGGTGGTTTCCGGGCTACCGAACATCACGCCGATCTTCATGCGAATCTGGTTGATGAAGATCACCAGGCAGTTGGCGTTCTTGATGTTGCCGGTAATCTTGCGCAGCGCCTGGCTCATCAGGCGAGCCTGCAGACCTACGTGCATGTCACCCATTTCGCCTTCGATCTCCGCCTTGGGCACCAGTGCTGCAACGGAGTCGACAATGATCACGTCGATGGCATTGGAACGCACCAGCATGTCGGTGATTTCCAGAGCCTGCTCACCGGTGTCGGGTTGCGACACCAGCAGATCGTCGACATTCACGCCCAGCTTGCCGGCGTAGTCGGGATCCAGGGCGTGCTCGGCATCGACGAACGCACAGGTCGCACCGAGCTTCTGCGCTTCGGCGATGACCGACAGGGTCAGCGTGGTCTTGCCGGAAGACTCCGGGCCGTAGATTTCGACGATACGACCTTTCGGCAAACCGCCAATGCCCAGAGCGATGTCCAGCCCCAACGAACCGGTGGAAATGGCCGGGATGGCCTGACGCTCATGGTCGCCCATGCGCATGACCGCGCCTTTGCCAAACTGCTTCTCGATCTGGCCCAGGGCAGCCGCCAAGGCGCGCTTCTTGTTCTCGTCCATTACCATCCTCGCGTATTCAGAAGGGCCTCGAAGGCCACCAACAACTGTATAAGTAGCCAGTATTATTCCACAGGGCAAGTCGCCCGCCTACCCCATTGCCGGATTTTCCTCCGCCAGCAGGCGCAGAAGCCCCGCCAGAGCGGTCTCGACCGTTTGTCGGCGCACCTCGTCACGATTCCCGGCGAACTGTTTGCGCACACTGAACAGGCGCTGGTCATCGCCCCAGGCCAACCAGACGGTGCCAACGGGCTTTTCCGGCGAACCGCCATCCGGCCCTGCCACGCCACTGACAGCGACCGCATAACGCGCGCCGCTATGCGTCTGGGCGCCGCGAACCATCGCCTCGACCACCTCCTGGCTGACAGCGCCAACGCTGACGAAAAGGTCGGCGCACACACCCAGCTGCCTGGTTTTCTGGACGTTGGAATAGGTCACGTAGCCGGCTTCGAACCAGGCCGAGCTGCCTGGAATGCGCGTGATGGCCTCGGCGATCCCTCCCCCGTACATGACTCGGCCGTGGCGACCTGAGCCGCATGAGCCCTCAAGGCCTCGCCCAATCGCCCAGCCAGTTCGCTGATCCTGTCCATGCCTGCTCCTCCAGCATTGAACTGCAAACCCTACACAGCTTGCGCCACCAGTGGAAACCACAAACTTCGTCTACTGTTAATTCTTGTGATAGAGCAAGAGGAGGCACTGTCATGTGGCTGTCACGGAACAAGGAGCACAGGGAAGCGCCTGGTCAGGGAACAGCTGAACTGCAAGCCATTCGCCAGTCCATGGCGATGATCGAATTCACACCTGACGGCATCATCCTCGACGCCAACCCGGCCTTCCTCGCCGTGGTGCACTACCGGCTGGAAGAAGTCGTCGGCCAGCATCATCGTCTCTTCTGCTCTCGCACTATCGGCGAGAGCCTTGCCTATCAGCAATTCTGGCAGCGCCTGCGCCAGGGTGAGCACTTCAGTGATCGCTTCCCCAGGGTGACGCGCGACGGCAAGGAGGTCTGGCTCGAGGCAACCTACATGCCGATCCGGAACGATCAGGGCACCGTGGTCAAGGTGATGAAGATCGCCACCGACATCACCCGCCAGGTAACGGCCGAGCACAAGCATGAGAGCTACCTCAAGGCCATCGACCGCTCAATGGCCGTGATCGAGTTCAACCTCGACGGTGAAGTCGTTAGCGCCAACCAGAATTTTCTCGATCTGATGGGCTATGGCCGAGACGAGGTGATCGGCCAGCACCACCGGATCTTCTGCCTGACAGAAGAAAGTCACAGCGACGCCTATCGTCAGTTCTGGGCTCGCCTGAACAGGGGCGAGTTCATGTCCGACCGTTTTTGCCGTGTCACCAAGCATGGCCGCCAGGTCTGGCTGCGCGCCACCTACAACCCTCTATACGATGCCAATGGCCGGGTCTATGGCGTGGTGAAGTTCGCCAGCGACATCACCGCTCAGGTCGAACGCCGCAACTCGGAAGCCGCCGCAGCCCAGCTTGCTCATGACATTGCCAAGGAAACCGACGTTTCCGCCGATCACGGCACCCGCACCGTGGCGCAGACTGTCGCAGTGGTCACCGACATCGCCAATGAACTGGCCAACGTGGCCGAACAGATAGAAGACCTGAACAAGCAGTCCGAACAGATCACCAGTATCGTGCAGGTCATTCGCAGCATCGCCGACCAGACCAACCTGCTGGCGCTCAACGCGGCCATCGAGGCGGCTCGCGCAGGCGAACAGGGCCGCGGCTTTGCCGTCGTGGCCGACGAAGTACGCCAACTCGCCTCGCGCACCAGCCAGGCCACCCAGGAGATCAATGGCGTGGTGCAGCAGAACCAGAGCCTGACGCGCAACGCGGTATCGAGTATGGCGACCACGCAAGAGCGCGCTCGTCATAGCGTCGATCTGGCCAACCAGGCCGGCGAGGTGATCCGCGCGATACGCGGTGAATCGCAGCGCGTGGTCGAGGCTGTTGCACAGTTTTCGGTGACCTTCAACGACTGAAAGGTAATTGCGTCGGATTCGCAGCCCACGTGAGGGACGAAGTATGGGAAGATTCCCGGCTTCGTCACACCATCGCACGTAAGGCCCGGCATGACCGATCTCTCCGCACACACCCCGATGATGCAGCAGTACTGGAAGCTGAAGAACCAGCACCCGGATCAGTTGATGTTCTATCGCATGGGTGACTTCTACGAGATTTTCTACGAAGACGCGAAGAAGGCAGCCAAGCTGCTGGACATTACCCTGACCGCGCGCGGCCAGTCGGCCGGACAGTCGATCCCCATGTGCGGCATCCCCTTCCATTCTGTCGAGGGCTACCTGGCCAAACTGGTCAAGCTCGGCGAATCGGTGGTGATCTGCGAGCAGATCGGCGACCCGGCCACCAGCAAGGGCCCGGTCGAACGCCAGGTGGTTCGCATCATCACCCCCGGCACCATCAGCGACGAAGCCCTGCTCGACGAACATCGCGACAACCTGCTGGCTGCCGTGCTTGGCGATGAACGCCTGTTCGGCCTGGCCGTGCTGGACATCACCAGCGGCCGCTTCAGCGTTCAGGAAATCAGGGGCTGGGAAAACCTGCTGGCCGAACTGGAGCGTCTGAACCCCGCCGAACTGCTGATTCCGGACGACTGGCCCCAGGGCCTGCCCGCCGAGAAACGCAAGGGCTCGCGCCGTCGCGCGCCCTGGGATTTCGACCGCGACAGCGCCTTCAAGGCGCTGTGCCAGCAGTTCGGCACCCAGGATCTGAAAGGCTTCGGCTGCGAAAACCTGACCCTGGCCGTTGGTGCCGCCGGCTGTCTGCTGGGCTACGCCAGGGAAACCCAACGTACCGCCCTGCCTCACCTGCGCAGCCTGCGTCATGAACGCCTGGATGACACGGTCATCCTTGACGGTGCCAGCCGCCGCAACCTGGAGCTGGACATCAACCTCTCCGGTGGCCGCGACAACACCCTGCAATCGGTCATGGATCGCTGCCAGACCGCCATGGCCAGCCGCCTGCTTGGTCGCTGGCTGAACCGCCCTCTGCGTGATCGCGCAGTGCTGGAGGCCCGCCAGGACGCCATTGCCTGTCTGCTCGACGGCTATCGCTTCGAGACGCTGCAACCGCAGCTCAAGGAAATCGGCGACCTGGAACGCATCCTCGCCCGTATCGGCCTGCGCAACGCGCGCCCACGCGACCTCGCACGTCTGCGTGATGCCCTGGCGGCACTGCCCGAACTGCAGCAGGCAATGGCCTCGCTGGATACGCCTCATCTGCAACAACTGGCGCTGAGTATCGCCACCTATCCGGAGTTGGCCGAGCTGCTGGCCCGAGCCATCATCGACAACCCTCCAGCGGTAATTCGCGACGGCGGCGTACTGAAGACCGGCTACGACGCCGAACTGGACGAACTGCAGGCAATGAGCGAGAACGCCGGCCAGTTCCTCATGGATCTGGAAGCGCGGGAAAAAGCCCGTACCGGCCTGGCCAATCTGAAGGTCGGCTACAACCGCGTGCACGGTTACTTCATCGAACTGCCGACCAAACAGGCCGAGTCGGCGCCCGCCGACTACATCCGCCGGCAGACGCTCAAGGGTGCCGAGCGCTTCATCACACCAGAGCTGAAGGAGTTCGAGGACAAGGCGCTTTCCGCCAAAAGCCGCGCCCTGGCCCGCGAAAAGATGCTCTACGACGAACTCCTCGAACGCCTGATCGGCCACCTGGCGCCCCTGCAGGACAGCGCTGCTGCTCTGGCCGAACTGGACGTGCTGAGCAACCTGGCCGAGCGAGCACTGAACCTCGACCTGAATCGCCCACGCTTCGTCGACGAGCCGTGCATGCGTATCGACCAGGGCCGTCACCCGGTCGTCGAACAGGTACTGACCACCCCCTTCGTGGCCAACGATCTCGACCTGGACGACGGCCGGCGCATGCTGATCATCACCGGGCCGAACATGGGCGGTAAATCCACCTACATGCGCCAGACCGCATTGATCGTGCTACTGGCCCATATCGGCAGTTTCGTCCCGGCCGCAGCCTGCGAACTGTCGCTGGTCGACCGTATCTTCACCCGTATCGGTTCATCCGACGACCTGGCAGGCGGACGCTCGACCTTCATGGTTGAGATGAGCGAAACCGCCAACATCCTGCACAACGCCAGCGAGCGCAGCCTGGTGCTGATGGATGAAGTCGGTCGCGGCACCAGCACCTTCGACGGCCTGTCGCTGGCATGGTCGGCAGCCGAACACCTGGCAAGCCTGCGCGCCTTCACCCTGTTCGCTACCCACTACTTCGAGCTGACCGTGCTGCCGGAAAGCGAGCCAGTGGTCGCCAACGTGCACCTCTCGGCCACCGAGCACAACGAACGCATCGTGTTCCTCCACCATGTCCAGCCTGGACCGGCGAGCCAGAGCTACGGCCTGGCCGTAGCACAACTGGCCGGTGTGCCTGGCATGGTGATCAGCCGCGCGCGCGAGCACCTGGCGCGCCTGGAAGCCACCAGCCTGCCGCACGACCTGCCACGCCAGGAGCCCGGCAAACCGCAGGCGCCCATGCAGAGCGACCTGTTCGCCAGCGTGCCACATCCACTGCTCGAGGAATTGCAGAAGATCAATCCGGATGATCTGACACCACGCAAGGCGCTGGAGCTGTTATATAGCTGGAAAACACGCATCTAACGCTGCCGCTCGCAAACTGCTAGAATCGCGCGCATTTTTACGACAGCCCGGTTTACAGCCTGAGCCGCGGCCACTGACAGAGCGCCTGGTGAGTCTTCGCAGAAAGAGCCCAGGCCGCCGCCCGAGGAGAGAATCAGACATGACCTTCGTCGTCACCGACAACTGCATCAAGTGCAAATACACCGACTGTGTGGAAGTCTGCCCGGTGGACTGCTTCTACGAAGGCCCGAACTTCCTGGTCATCCATCCGGACGAGTGCATCGACTGTGCCCTGTGCGAGCCGGAGTGCCCAGCCCAAGCGATCTTCTCCGAAGACGAAGTGCCTGATGGCATGCAGGAGTTCATCGAACTGAACGCCGAACTGGCGGAAGTCTGGCCGAACATCACCGAAAGAAAGGATGCCCTGCCGGACGCCGAAGAGTGGGATGGCGTGAAGGACAAGCTGCAGCATCTGGAGCGCTGAGTTCGCCCCGCAAATACAAGCCCCGCCTAGTGCGGGGCTTTTGCTTTGCAGGGACGAACGACGGGAGCGATAGCGGTATCACTCCGAACACCCGCAGGGTGGCCGCCACGAATCGCAGACAAAAAAGGGCGGCTTGCGCCGCCCACTTTTATTCCCTAGTCCCTTTGTTTCCAAACCCATCGTCCTGATGAATCGCGTCTTGCGATGATCCTGATCATCATCCTGATGACCTGTGCCTGTCCCTGTGCACGCTTGAGATATTAGCCCTGGCAGCGATCGGCACAAGCATGACAATTAGCCATCGCACCCCTCACCCCTACATTAAACGAATATAAAAATTCTTTAAAAAACATATATTTAATAAAAAATCACCCGAAAAACCGACAGATTCCGCCAATCGTTCAGCACAAACACTGACAGCATCTGTAAGCGAAGGACTACATCAGCATGAATAAAAAACCCGGCCGAAGCCGGGTTCTCGATCAGACGCGATATCTACTGAAAGAGTGCGTCGCTGGAAAGACCGTTCTTCTCCAGAATCTCACGCAGGCGCTTGAGCGCTTCGACCTGAATCTGTCGCACCCGCTCCCGCGTCAGGCCGATCTCCTGCCCGACCTCTTCCAGAGTGCAGCTTTCATGGCCGCGCAGACCGAAACGACGCACCACCACTTCGCGTTGTTTATCGGTCAGATCCGACAACCACTGATCGATGCTCTGTGACAGATCGTCATCCTGCAGCAACTCGCAAGGGTCGGTCGGCCGATCATCGGTCAGGGTATCGAGAAGTGTCTTGTCCGAATCCGGGCCGAGGGATACGTCCACCGAGGACACGCGTTCATTGAGGCCGAGCATACGCTTGACCTCTCCCACCGGTTTTTCCAGCAGGTTGGCAATCTCTTCCGCAGAAGGCTCATGGTCGAGCTTCTGGGTCAGTTCACGAGCCGCACGCAGATATACGTTCAGTTCCTTGACCACATGAATGGGCAGGCGAATGGTTCGCGTCTGATTCATGATGGCTCGTTCGATGGTCTGGCGGATCCACCAGGTTGCATAGGTCGAAAACGGAACCCCGCTCCGGATCGAACTTCTCCACGGCGCGAATCAGACCCAGGTTGCCCTCTTCGATCAGATCGAGCAGGAAAGGCCACGATTGACGTAACGGCGGGCTATCTTCACGACCAGACGCAGGTTGCTCTCGATCATGCGCTTGCGCCCGGCAGGATCGCCCTTCTGCGCCAGGCGCGCGAAGTGCACTTCCTCTTCGGGAGTGAGCAAGGGAGAGAAGCCGATTTCGTTGAGGTAAAGCTGAGTGGCGTCGAGCGCCCGAGTGTAGTCGATGTACTTGTGCTGCTTGGAGAGGGTGGCGTGTTTGGCCTTGGAGCGCGCGACAGGTGCTTCCACCTCATCGTTCTGAACCTCGCCCAAAACGATGCCTGGCTCCATGAGGAGCAGCTCATCGTCGACGTCAAACTCCGGCGCTTCTTTTTTGATGAGAGCCATTGTTGTTGTCCCTATCTGAGTTCGACAACAGACTCTGGCTGAACCGTCCTGGCCATACCGGAGCCCGTCCCTCCTACGAGTGGACGAGCTGGCCGCGGATCAACGACGTGGCAGGTATTGCAGTGGATCGACAGGTTTTCCTTGACGACGAATCTCGAAATGCAGCTTGACGCGATCCGCCCCTGTAGACCCCATTTCAGCAATGGTTTGCCCGGCTTTGACCTGCTGCCCCTCCCGTACCAACAGCCTGCGGTTATGTCCGTAGGCACTTACGTAGGTGTCACTGTGCTTGATGATGATCAACTCGCCGTAGCCCCGCAAACCACTCCCGGCGTACACCACCGATCCATCAGACGCAGCTAAAACAGGCTGTCCTAATTCCCCGGCGATATCAATGCCTTTATTCAAACTACCGTTTGAGGAAAATCGGCTGATCACCGAGCCCTGCGCAGGCCAGGCCCAGCCAGTGGACGAACGAGTTACAGGCGTGACCGGAGTGGTCGCCGGCGTGGTGGCCACAGGCGGTCGAGCAGCGGGTTGAGTGGACGGACTCGTCGTCATCGGCGGACGACTCTGCGCCGGTTGAGTGACCACTGTGGTCGGCGTGCGAGACGTTGTGGCGATGACCGGCTGGGGCGTCGAGGTTCCGCTACCGAAACGGATGACCTGCCCGACTCGGATCAGGTAGGGCTCACGCAAACCGTTGTGGGCAGCAAGTGCCTTCCAGTCCCAGCCAAAGCGAAAGGCTATCGAATAGAGGGTGTCGCCACGCTGCACCACGTACTGGCCACTGCGCACCGGCTGGCGCTGCACCACGGGGGCATTGCCCCGGTTATGCCCACGGTCGACCACCTGCACACCGCCGGGCGGCGAGCTGGCACAGCCGACCAGCAGCATGCCAGCCAGCGCCAACAGCAGCGCAGGCGCTACAACATGCAGTTGGTTCGATGCCTGCCTAGCCGTATGACTCACCCAACGCTCCTTCTCGATTCCATGCTTTCGGATACCGGCTGTTCGGCCAACGTGGCACGTCGACGTGCGAGCCATTCAAGCAGCAAGACCAGTGCGATTGCACTCACGGCCAGGAGAATGGCCTGCCCCAATTGATGCGCCTCCCCCGTGATTTCGAAGAAACGATGGGGCAGAAGGTTCTCCTGCAGCAGGGGATACGACTCGCCATGGCGGTTGGTCTGCCAGGTCAGCGTCTGCTTCCACGGCCAGACCTTGACCAGCGAGCCCAGCATCAGCCCCGCCAGAAACGCCATGGTCAGGTCGCGTACCCTGGCCAGCAGCCAGGTGAGCAGACGGGAAAAAGCCAGCAGCCCCAGCAGACAGCCTGCACTGAATACAGCCAGCACCGGGAGGTCGAAATTCTTCACCGCGCCCAGCACCACCGGATAAAGCCCCAGCAATACCAGTATGAAACTCCCGGAAATGCCAGGCAGCAGCATGGCGCTGATGGCAATGGCCCCGGCGATGAACAGGATCAAAGGATCAGCCGCCAGTTGCAGTGGCGCCGCCAGGGTAATGAACAGCGCCAGAGACAAGCCGAGCACGGCAGTCACCAGGCGATCGGCACGCCAGACGGCGACTTCACGACCAACCAGATAGACAGAGACCATCACCAGACCGAAAAAGAACGACCAGAGCAGCACAGGATGCGCCACCATCAGATAGCTGATGAGCTTGGCCAGGGTGAAGATGCTGGTCAGGATGCCGAGCACCAGAACCAGCAGGAAGGTCGCATCGCAACGCTGCCAGGACTCGACGATGCGGCCACGGAAAAACAGCAGCAGTGCGTTGGGAATCGCTGCGAAAGCGGCGAGAAGACGGTGGTAGATGCCGGTGATCAGCGCCACCGTCCCGCCCGAGAAGCCCGGCACCACATCCACGGCGCCCATGGCCAGACCTTTGCAGTACAACATCAGGTTATGTTTCATCGTCCCTGGTAAAACCTCACAACAATGGGCCATTGAGCAGGGGCACGAAACGCACGGCGTCGAGCACATGACGAGAGAAACCGTTCTCCTCGCGCACTATCAGCAACAACTGCTGTACGTCGCCTGAACCGACCGGAATCACCATACGCCCGCCGGGCGCCAACTGATCGAGCAACGCCTGCGGCACGTCAGCCGCCGCCGCCGTGACGATGATGCCGTTATACGGCCCGAGCGCATTCCAGCCTTCCCAACCGTCGCCCCAGCGGAAGACCACGTTGCGCAGCTTGAGTTCGGCAAGACGTTCCTTGGCGCGTTCCTGCAGCACCTGAATCCGCTCCACCGAAAACACTCGTTCCACCAACTGTGCCAGCACAGCGGTCTGGTATCCCGAGCCGGTGCCGATCTCCAGCACCTTGTCAAGTGGGCCGGCCGCCAGCAGCAATTCGGTCATGCGCCCGACCATGTAAGGCTGCGAGATGGTCTGGTTATGCCCGATGGGCAGTGCCGTGTCTTCGTAGGCACGGTGCGCCAGCGCTTCGTCGACGAACAGATGACGCGGCGTACGCCGGATCACTTCGAGCACCCGCGCATTCGACAGGCCCTCTTCGTAGAGGCGCTGGATCAGACGCTCACGGGTGCGCTGCGAGGTCATACCAATGCCGTGGCGTTGCAGATCATCCTGTCCGCGCATCAGAAGATGCCCTCCAGCCAGCCATCCATGCTCTCTAGAGCCTCATTGAAGGTGCGATTGAGTTGCAGGGGCGTGATGGATACGTAGCCCTGCATGACCGCATGAAAATCGGTACCCGGCCCGCCATCCTCGACATCCCCGGCGGCGGCGATCCAGTAACCTTCCTTGCCACGGGGGTTGACCACCTTGACCGGCGCTGCGGCGCGGGCACGGTGGCCCAGGCGAGTCAGTTGCACGCCACGGATGTGCTCCAGAGGCAGATTCGGCACGTTGACGTTGAGCACCGTGCGCGCAGGCAGCTTCAGTTGCTCGTGAGCCTCGACCAGCTTGCGGGCGAAGTAGGCCGCAGTCGGCAGGTTATCGGCCTGGCGCGACAACAACGAAAAGGCGAAGGCCGGCCTGCTCAGGAAACGGCCCTCCAGCGCAGCGGCAACCGTACCGGAATAGAGCACGTCATCACCCAGATTGGCCCCCAGATTGATGCCGGACACGACCATGTCCGGCACCTGCTCGAGCAGCCCGTTGAGCCCCAGGTGCACGCAATCGGTTGGCGTGCCGTTGAGGCTGATATAGCCGTTGGACAACGCCACCGGATGCAGCGGACGATCCAGGGTCAGCGCACTGCTGGCGCCGCTCCTGTCTTCGGCAGGTGCAATCACCACGCACTCGGCATGGTCAGCCAGCGCCTGGTGCAACGCGGCGATCCCGGGGGCATTCACCCCGTCGTCGTTGGAAATCAGAATTCGCATGGAGTATCCGTCTGCCCTGCTGGCACCAGATCGACGAGTTCGCGCACCATTACGGTGGCGAAACACCCGGCCGGCAGGACGAATGCAAGTTGCAGAATATCGGGTTCCGGATAATGCCACGTAAGGCTCTGGATGGGGAGGCGCAGAATGCGCCGTTCGTGCGCCATGCCCGCCTTGGCCAGCCAATTGGCCAGATTCTGCTCGGACTCGGCCACCCCTTGCTCCAGGTTCTGCACCTCCCCGGCCGTCGGCGCGGCACCTTCCCCCCAGAGCGGCCCGGTGGGATGCAGGTCGAGAATGGCCAGACGCGGATCACTGCACTCGGCCTCTCCCGCCATGAAGAAGCTGCGACTGGTGGTGAAGGCGAGCAGGTCACCGATCTGCGCCTGACTCCAGGTTCCAGCGCTCACTCGCTCGGCCAGTAACCGATTGAACAGATAGCTGCGCGCAGCCGAAAGCAGGCGTGAACGCAGGTTGCGCTGTACCGGCAACTCCTGACGCGAAGCGAAGTCACGGGCCTGTTCGACATTGCCGCCATCGAAGCCGAAACGCTGCAATCCGAAGTAATTGGGCACCCCCTGCGCCGCGATGCATTGCAGGCGCTGCTCCAGCACATCGCGATCCGCCTCCAGCGCGGTCAGGCGCAGGGTGAAGCCATTGGCGGCATGGGCACCGCGCTGCAGTTTGCGGTTATGCCGCTGGCTACTCAGGATAACCAGGTCATCACCCTGCGCAGCCGCCAGATCCGGATCGGCCTTGCCCGGCAGATGCAGGCTGAACCACTGCCGAGTCAGCGCCTGACGATCCTTCAGCCCCGCGTAGCTGACCGCCTTGAGTGGCAGACCGGCAGCGCGGGCAATGCGTCGGGCCGCCTCTTCGGTATTCAGGCCGCGTTTCTCCACCCACAGCCAGAGGTGCTCGCCCTGCCCGGCAAGCGGGATATCCAGTACTTCATCGACCTGGAAATCCTCGGCCGTGGCCTTGAGCACGGCGCGCCCGCAGGCTTCGCCATGGGCACGCGGCCCGAGCAATTGCAACTCGTTCATGCCTTGGCCAGCAGGGCTACGGCGTGTACCGCGATACCCTCCTCACGCCCGGTGAAACCAAGCTTCTCGGTGGTGGTGGCCTTGACGTTGACCTGATCCAGTTCGACGCCGAGATCCTCGGCGATACGCTCGCGCATGCTCTGGATATGCGGGGCCATCTTCGGCGCCTGGGCGATGATGGTGGCATCGACGTTGCCGACCCTGTAGCCCTTGGCCCGCACGAGCCCCATGACATGACGCAACAGCACACGGCTGTCGGCACCCTTGAAGGTCGGATCGGTATCGGGGAAGTGCTTGCCGATGTCGCCCAGCGCCACCGCACCGAGCAGCGCATCGCTCAGGGCATGCAGCAGTACATCGCCGTCGGAATGCGCCAGCAGACCGAATTTGTGGGGAATCCGCACACCACCGAGGGTGATGAAATCGCCTTCGCCGAAGCGGTGTACGTCATAACCATGACCGATACGCATAAAGAACAACGCCCTGAGAATGTCAGGGCGTGATTCTACATGCACAGACCGCTGTAGGGTGCGCTGTGCAAACCAGGTGCCAGCGTTTGCCCTGAACCGCCCAACGCCCCCTAGACCAGGGCTTCGGCGTGGTGACGCAGGTGATCGTCGATGAAACTGGCGATGAAGTAGTAACTGTGGTCATAGCCCGGCTGCATGCGCAGTGTCAGCGGATAGTTCGCCGCCTTGGCCGCAGCCTGCAGTGCCTGTGGTTTGAGCTGGCCTTCGAGAAAATCGTCGCGATCGCCCTGATCGACCAGGATCGGCAGCTTCTCGTCCGCCTCGGCCAGCAGCACGCTGGCATCCCACTCACGCCAGCGCGAACGCTCCTCGCCCAGGTACAGCGAAAAGGCCTTCTCGCCCCACGGGCAGTTCATCGGGTTGCCGATCGGTGAAAACGCCGAAACGGACTGGTAGCGCCCCGGATTCTTCAATGCGCAGATCAGCGCACCGTGCCCACCCATGGAATGACCAGCCACGCCGCGCTTGTCCGATACCGGGAAGTTGGCCTCGATCAGCGCCGGCAACTCCTGTACCACGTAGTCGTACATGCGGTAATGCCGAGCCCAGGGCTCCTGGGTCGCATTCAGGTAGAAGCCGGCGCCAAGGCCGAAGTCGTAGGCGCCATTGGCGTCATCGGCCACCCCTTCGCCGCGCGGGCTGGTGTCGGGCGCGACGATGATCAGGCCCAGTTCGGCGGCCATACGCTGGGCGCCGGCCTTCTGCATGAAGTTCTCGTCCGTGCAGGTCAGGCCGCTCAGCCAGTACAGCACCGGCAGCCTGGCGCCCTGCTCGGCCTGCGGCGGCAGGTAGACGGCGAACACCATGTCGCAATTGAGGGTGCTGGAACGATGGCGGTAGCGCTTGTGCCAGCCACCGAAGCTCTTGTTGCTGGAAACGATTTCGAGGGTCATTACCCGCTCCGTAGGGTGCGCCATGCGCACCAGGGGTTTGCGGTGCGCACGGCCTGGGGCGGCCCCGCGACACCCTGCGAGAATCCGTGCAGCCATGGGAGCCTGTTCACGATCTCGCGAGCCAGAGCCATGCAGAGCAAAAACAGGCGAGAGCGCGCAACTGATCGTGAACAGATTCTCAGGCCTCACGGTGCCTTGTCAGTAATGGATGACGGTACGGATGCTCTTGCCTTCGTGCATCAGGTGGAAGGCTTCGTTGATCTCGTCCAGGCCCATGGTGTGAGTGATGAAGGTATCCAGCGGAATTTCGCCGCTCTGCGACTTCGCCACGTAGCTCGGCAACTCGGTGCGGCCCTTGACGCCACCGAAAGCCGAACCACGCCAGACACGGCCGGTAACCAGTTGGAACGGACGCGTACTGATCTCCTGACCGGCACCGGCCACACCGATGATCACGCTCTCGCCCCAGCCCTTGTGGCAGCACTCCAGGGCGGCACGCATCAGTTGCACGTTGCCGACGCATTCGAAGCTGTAGTCCACACCGCCATCGGTGAGTTCGACGATCACGTCCTGGATCGGCTTGTCATGCTCTTTCGGGTTGACGAAGTCGGTAGCGCCCAGCTCTCGGGCCACATCGAACTTGGCCGGATTGATGTCGATGGCGATGATGCGCGACGCCTTGGCCATCCTGGCGCCGATGATCGCCGCCAGACCGATGCCGCCCAGGCCGAAGATGGCCACGGTGGCGCCCTCTTCCACCTTGGCGGTGTTGAGCACGGCGCCGATGCCGGTGGTCACGCCGCAGCCCAGCAGGCAGACCTTCTCCAACGGCGCCTCCTTGGGGATCTTGGCCAGGGAGATTTCCGGCAGCACGGTGTACTCGGAGAAGGTCGAACAGCCCATGTAGTGGTAGATCGGCTGACCGTTGTAGCTGAAACGAGTGGTGCCGTCCGGCATCAGGCCCTTGCCCTGGGTGGCTCGAACCTTCTGGCACAGGTTGGTCTTGCCGGAGAGGCAGAATTTGCACTCGCGGCATTCGGCGGTGTACAGCGGGATCACGTGGTCGCCGACCTGCAGGGAGGTGACGCCCTCGCCCACGGCCTCGACGATACCGCCACCCTCATGGCCGAGAATCGCCGGGAAGACGCCTTCGGAGTCGGCACCGGACAGCGTGTAGGCATCGGTGTGGCACACGCCGGTGGCGACGATGCGCACCAGGACTTCGCCGGCCTTCGGCGGCTCTACGTCCACCTCGACGATTTTCAGCGGCTCGTTGGGGGCGAAGGCCACGGCGGCACGGGACTTGATCATGCGGGTTCTCCAGTCGGTTGAGCGATAGCGCCGCAGTGTAGTGAACCCTGATGAAAGAGATAATCAGCCCAAAGGCAAAACATTATTGCTACACAGGGATAATCAACGGAAACTGCGCACGCCGGATGCCGCTGTGCACAGAAGCCACGACAGGAAACACGCATGAATCGCTGGGAAGGACTGGACGAATTCGTCGCCGTGGCCGAATGCGGCCAGTTCACTGCTGCCGCCGAACGCCTGGGGTTGTCGTCGTCGCAGGTCAGCCGCCAGGTCGCACGGCTCGAAGAACGCCTGCAAAGTCGCCTCTTCTACCGCAGCACCCGGCGTGTGGTGCTGACCGAGGCGGGACAGACCTTCCTGCAACACTGCCAGCGCCTGCAAGACGCGCGGGAAGAAGCGCTGCGCGCCGTCGGCGATCTCGGAGCCGAGCCCAAGGGCTTGTTGCGCATGACTTGCGCGGTGGCCTACGGCGAGCGCTTCATCGTGCCCCTGGTCAATGACTTCATGGCGCTGCATCCACAACTGCGCGTGGAGATCGAGCTGTCCAACCGCCAGCTCGACCTGCTTCACGAAGGCCTGGATGTGGCCATTCGCCTGGGGCGCCTGCAGGACTCGCGCCTGATGGCTGCGCGCCTGGCACCGCGGGAAATGTACCTGTGCGCAGCGCCCGAGTAT
Organism: Ectopseudomonas oleovorans; assembly: GCA_045291465.1. Classification (GTDB taxonomy): domain Bacteria; phylum Pseudomonadota; class Gammaproteobacteria; order Pseudomonadales; family Pseudomonadaceae; genus Aquipseudomonas; species Aquipseudomonas oleovorans_B. The sequence continues at coordinate 4,052,196 of CP152345.1, forward strand.
CTGCAACGCTACGGCCGCCCCCATTCGCTGTCGGAGCTGGCACGCCACAACTGCCTGGTTGGCAGCAGCGATATCTGGAGCTTCGCCGAGAATGGTCGGGAGACCCAGGTGCGGGTACAGGGCAACTGGCGCTGCAACAGCGGCCAGGCCGTGCTCGATGCGGCACTGCGCGGTTTCGGTCTGTGCCAGCTACCGGACTACTACGTCCTCGAACACCTGCGCAGCGGGCGCCTGACCTCCCTGCTGGAACAGCATCGCCCGCCCAACACGGCCGTCTGGGCGCTTTATCCGCAACAACGCCATCTGTCGCCCAAGGTGCGCCAACTGATCGATGCCCTGCGCAAAGGCCTCAGTCAGCGCGCCGAATACTGCGGCCCACCTTGACGCCCCGCAACAACCTGGTCGCCGACCTGAACGGTCATGGAATGTCACAAGCCGAGGCGAAACTTGAGCGAGGCGGTCGCGTCGTAACCAGTGAGCCCCGGCAACCGGGGGCTCGCGAACTCATCAGCATGAGGACATGGTTATGCAGGTTCTGGTCAACAGTGGCAAGCACGTCGCCTCGTCTATGGCCCTGAAGGACGACATCCGCAGTCGCGTTCGCAACAAGCTGCAGCGCTACGAGGATCACCTCACCCGGATCGAAATCCATCTCTCCGACGAGAACGCGCTCAAGAGCGGCCCGCAGGACAAACGCTGCAAGGTCGAGGCCCGGATGAAGGGGCGCGACCCATTGACGGTTTCCCATGATGCCTGCGAGCTGCACCAGGCGCTCGACGGCGCCATGAACAAGCTGACCAACGCCCTGGATCGCAATCTGGGCAAGGACGCCAGGCGCTGGACGCACTGATGCCGCGGATCGCTCAGCGAGGCTCGCGCCAGATGCGCCGCAGATAGTCCATATCGTCCGGACGGGTGACCTTGAGGTTGTCCGCCCGGCCTTCGATCAGGCGTGGCGCCTGCCCCGTCCACTCCATGGCCGACGCTTCATCGGTTACCGCCACACCCTGCTCCAGTGCATGCTTCAGTGCCTCCCGCAAGGCGCCCAGACGGAACATCTGCGGCGTGTAGGCCTGCCAGATCACACTACGATCCACGGTCTCGAGCACACGACCATCGAGCCCGACACGCTTGAGCGTATCGCGAGCCGGCACCGCCAGCAGGCCACCCACCGGATCATCGGCCAAGCCGCTCAGCAGGCGATCCAGATCTTCTCTGGCGAGATTGGGTCGCGCAGCATCGTGCACCAGCACCCAGTCGCCGACATCGGCGCCCTCGTCGAGCAACATTTGCAGCCCGGCCAGAACCGAATCGGCACGCTCACGCCCACCGGGCGCGCGGCGGATGCGCGAATCGTGGGCCACTGGCAACTGCGGCCAGAAGGGATCGTCCGGCGCAACGCACACCACCACCCCGAGCAGACCAGGATGGTCGAGAAAACAATGCAGGGTATGCTCGAGAATGCAACGGTCGCCGACCGGCAGATACTGCTTGGGGCGATCGGCGACCATGCGCGCACCGACGCCGGCAGCCGGGATCACCAGCCAGAATTGGGTGCTCATTCGGTCAACAGGTAGAGGGTTTCACCCTCTTTGAGCATCCCGAGTTCCTGACGCGCACGCTCTTCTACGGTTTCCATCCCGCGCTTGAGCTCCATCACCTCGGCCTCGAGGATGCGGTTACGCTCCAGCAGCCGCTCGTTCTCACCTCGCTGCTCGGCAATCTGCTGCTGCAGACGACTCACCTGAGCAAGACTGCCCTCACCGACCCACAGGCGGTACTGCAGCCCGGCCAGCAACAGGATCAGCACGATGAACAGCCAGTACGGACTACGCATTGAGCGGCTCGCAGATTGAGTAATCGGCATGGTAGGGGCTGCGTTCATGCTTGAAAAGAACTTGGCTGATGAGTGACATGGGGTTTGTGTACCTGCATCCGTGCATTGGTTCCCAGAGGCCGACAAAAAGCACTGCGGGTTCGCAATGGTAGGGTGCGCCATGCGCACCAGCAATCTGCCATCGAAGCGGGTGCGCACGGCGCACCCTGCCAAGCAGCCATCGCCTACAAAAAAGGGCGACTTGCGTCGCCCTTTTCTACCACGCTGCAATCAGCCGCGGAACTCGGCGCGCCCCTTGTACGGAGCCTTGCCACCCAGTTGCTCTTCGATGCGCAGCAGCTGGTTGTACTTCGATACGCGGTCGGAGCGGCACAGCGAGCCGGTCTTGATCTGACCAGCAGCAGTACCGACGGCCAGGTCGGCGATGGTGCTGTCTTCGGTTTCGCCACTGCGGTGCGAGATCACCGCGGTGAAGCCGGCCGCCTTGGCCATCTGGATGGCTTCCAGGGTTTCGGTCAGCGAGCCGATCTGGTTGAACTTGATCAGGATCGAGTTGCCGATCTTCTCGTCGATGCCGCGCTTGAGGATCTTGGTGTTGGTGACGAACAGGTCATCGCCAACCAGTTGTACCTTGGCGCCGATCTTGTCGGTCAGCACTTTCCAGCCGGCCCAGTCGGACTCGTCCATGCCATCTTCGATGGAGATGATCGGGTAACGCTGAGTCAGACCGGCCAGGTAGTCGGCGAAGCCTTCGGCGTCGAACACCTTGCCTTCACCTTCGAGGTCGTACTTGCCGTCCTTGAAGAACTCGCTGGAGGCGCAGTCCAGGGCCAGGGTCACGTCGTCACCCAGCTTGTAGCCGGCGTTGGCAACGGCTTCGGCGATGGCGGCCAGAGCGTCTTCGTTGGAGGCCAGGTTCGGCGCAAAACCACCTTCGTCACCAACGGCGGTGTTCAGGCCACGGGCCTTGAGCACGGCTTTGAGGTGATGGAAGATCTCGGCGCCCATGCGCAGGGCATCGGCGAAGTTCCTGGCGCCGACCGGCTGCACCATGAACTCCTGGATATCGACGTTGTTGTCGGCGTGCTCGCCGCCGTTGATGATGTTCATCATCGGTACCGGCATGGAATAGACGCCCGGGGTACCGTTCAGATCGGCGATGTGCGCGTACAGCGGCACGCCCTTGGCCTGGGCAGCAGCCTTGGCGGCAGCCAGGGACACGGCGAGGATGGCGTTGGCGCCCAGAGTCGCCTTGTTCTCGGTACCGTCGAGCTCGATCATCGCGCGATCCAGCGCCTTCTGATCGATCGCATCCTTGCCCAGCAGCAGGTCACGAATCGGGCCGTTGATGTTGGCGACGGCTTTCAGCACGCCCTTGCCCAGGTAACGGCTCTTGTCGCCATCACGCAGCTCCAGCGCTTCGCGCGAGCCCGTGGAAGCGCCGGACGGAGCGCAGGCGCTGCCGATGATGCCACCTTCCAGAATCACATCGGCTTCCACGGTGGGGTTACCGCGGGAGTCGAGAACCTCACGACCCTTGATGTCGACGATCTTTGCCATTGTTGTTAATGCTCCAAAGGTTGACGATAAGACGGCAGCAGAGGGCTGCGCGAGACCGCCGCGCCCTTGGGGCAGACCGGCGGCACACTCTGACTCACGGGTCAGGGGGAATTTCTGGGGCGGCACTTTACCGGATTACGGCCGGCTCAGGCAGTCTCGATTGGCGGAAAACTCTTCACCAGATCGTCAAGCTGCTTGAGCTGGGTGAGGAACGGCTCCAGCTTGTTCAGGCGCAAGGCACAGGGGCCGTCGCACTTGGCGTTTTCCGGATCCGGATGCGCTTCGAGGAACAGACCCGCCAGGCCCTGGCTCATGCCAGCCTTTGCCAGGTCGGTAACCTGGGCGCGGCGGCCACCTGCGGAGTCGGCGCGACCACCCGGCATCTGCAGGGCGTGGGTCACGTCGAAGAACACCGGGTACTCGAACTGCTTCATGATGCCGAAGCCGAGCATGTCCACTACCAGGTTGTTGTAGCCAAAGCTCGAGCCACGCTCGCAGAGAATCAACTGGTCGTTACCGGCTTCTTCGCATTTGCGCAGGATGTGCTTCATCTCCTGCGGCGCGAGGAACTGCGCCTTCTTGATGTTGATCACCGCTCCCGTCCTGGCCATGGCCACCACCAGGTCGGTCTGACGGGAAAGGAAGGCCGGCAACTGGATGATGTCGCATACCTCGGCCACGGCAGCAGCCTGGTGTGGCTCGTGCACATCGGTGATCACCGGTACACCGAAGGTCTTTTTCACTTCCTCGAAGATCTTCATGCCCTCTTCCAGGCCCGGGCCGCGGAAGGAGGTGATGGAAGAGCGATTGGCCTTGTCGAAGCTGGCCTTGAATACGTAGGGGATACCGAGCTTCTCGGTCACCCGCACGTATTGCTCGCAGGCCTGCATGGCCAGGTCGCGCGACTCGAGCACGTTGATGCCACCGAACAGCACGAACGGCTTGTCGTTGGCGATCTCGATATTGCCGACCTTGATGATCTTCTGGGCCATTGCTCAAGCCTTCTTCGCTTTCTGCGCCAGGGCGGCGTTGACGAAACCACTGAACAGCGGGTGACCGTCACGCGGCGTGGAAGTGAATTCCGGATGGAACTGGCAGGCGACGAACCACGGATGATCCGGCGCCTCGACCACCTCGACCAGCGCACCGTCGCCGGAGCGACCGGTGACCTTGAGACCGGCTTCGGTCAGTTGCGGCAGCAGGTTGTTGTTCACTTCGTAGCGATGACGGTGGCGCTCGACGATCACGTCCTTGCCGTAGCAATCGTGAACCAGCGAACCGGCCTGCAACTGGCAATCCTGTGCACCGAGACGCATGGTGCCACCCAGGTCGGAGTTCGCGCTGCGCGTCTCGACGCTACCGGCGGCGTCTTGCCACTCGGTGATCAGACCGACCACCGGATGCTGGCTGGCCATGTCGAATTCGCTGGAGTTGGCGTCGGCCCAGCCCACGACATTGCGAGCGTACTCGATGACCGCGACCTGCATGCCGAGGCAGATGCCCAGGTAGGGGATCTTGTTCTCGCGGGCGTACTGCACGGTCTTGATCTTGCCTTCCACGCCGCGCAGACCGAAGCCGCCCGGAACCAGAATGGCGTCAACGCCTTCGAGCAGCGCAGTGCCCTGATTCTCGATGTCTTCGGAGTCGATGTAACGCAGGTTGACCTTGGTACGGTTCTGGATGCCGGCATGGCTCATCGCTTCGATCAGCGATTTGTACGCGTCCAGCAATTCCATGTACTTGCCGACCATGGCGATGGTGACTTCCTTTTCCGGGTTGAGCTTGGCATCGACGACACGATCCCACTCGGACAGGTCGGCACCGCCGCACTCCAGACCGAAACGCTCGACGACGAAATCGTCCAGCCCCTGAGCATGCAGCACGCCCGGAATCTTGTAGATGGTGTCGACGTCTTCCAGGCTGATCACCGCACGCTCTTCGACGTTGGTGAACAGGGCGATCTTGCGACGCGAGGACACATCGATCGGATGGTCGGAGCGGCAGACCAGCACGTCCGGTTGCAGGCCGATGGAGCGCAGCTCCTTGACCGAGTGCTGAGTCGGCTTGGTCTTGGTCTCGCCAGCCGTGGCGATGTAGGGCACCAGGGTGAGGTGCATCAGCATGGCGCGCTTGGCGCCCACTTCCACACGCAGTTGGCGAATCGCCTCGAGGAAGGGTTGCGACTCGATGTCACCGACGGTGCCGCCAATTTCCACCAGGGCCACGTCGGCATCGCCGGCACCCTTGATGATGCGACGCTTGATCTCGTCGGTGATGTGCGGAATGACCTGGATGGTTGCACCCAGGTAATCACCACGGCGCTCCTTGCGCAGTACGTCCTCGTACACGCGGCCGGTGGTGAAGTTGTTGTTCTGGGTCATGGTGGTGCGGATGAACCGCTCGTAGTGGCCCAGATCGAGGTCGGTCTCGGCGCCGTCGTGAGTGACGAACACCTCACCATGCTGGAACGGGCTCATGGTGCCCGGATCGACGTTGATGTAGGGGTCCAGCTTGAGCATGGTGACCTTCAGGCCCCGCGCCTCCAGGATGGCCGCCAGTGAAGCCGAGGCGATGCCTTTCCCCAATGAAGAAACAACACCACCCGTGACGAAGATGTAGCGCGTCATGAAAAACCCTAGAAGTCTGCGTTTAAGCGGCCAGTGCCGCCGGGGAAAGCGAAGGAGCGCCATCGGAACAACAAATGGCAAGCTCGCCAAGCTCCCTGAGGGAGTCGGCAAAAGCTGTATTAAGACGGGAGCGTAGTCTACCCGAAAGGCCTTACCAGCTCAAACCTTGCGCACCGATAGGCGGCGACCAGCGCAGATGCACCCCGCTCGCCTTGATTCGCGGTGAATGCGCCAGGTTCGCCACCGCCATCAGCTCATCGCCATCGAACAACAACGGCAGACGCGGCCGGACGAATGGCGGCACGCGCATTTCATTGAGCAGACGCTTGAGATCGCGTCTGCCACGCTCCGGCATCTGTAACGACTCACCGCCCTGGCGATAGCGCAAGTGCCAGCGACCTGGCGGCAGTTCGCCCCGTAAATGCGCACAACCGTTGCCGGGCAGCTCGATAGGCTCGGAAAACGAGCCACATGGAAGATCGAGCGGCTCTAGCGGCTGCAGCCACTCACCGCCAAGCCACCAGAGCCGACCATCGGCACGGTGCAGCTCACCATCGGCCAGTCGCCAGATCGGTGATGCATCCACACCCGCATCACGCAGGCCACACCAACCCGCCCAATGATCGCTGTCGGGCATACGCGTCAATGGGGCCAACCAGTGGCGCAGCAAATTGCGCTGGCGCACCTCACTCAACGCAGTTACAGCCGGCAGTTGCAGCGATGGCAACGGCAGCCAGGCAAACGCTGAGCCGCCATGGGCAGCGGCAAGATCGATCTCGGCCAATTCATTGAGCAACTGCTGCGCCTCAGACAGATGGTCTGCGCAGCGCGCCAGACTGCTCGACGCCTGCGGCCAGCGCTGCGCCAGTAATGGCATTACTTGTCGCCGTAGGAAATTGCGACTGAAACGCTCATTGGCATTGCTCGGATCCTCGATCCAGCAAAGGCCCTGGCGCTGCGCATAGGCCTGCAACTCGCCCCTGGAGCAGTCCAGCAGCGGCCGAACCAGGTTGCCCCCCCCAACGAGCGGCTCGCCGGCATGGCTGCCAGTCCACGCACACCCGCCCCACGCAACAAACGAAACAGCAGGGTCTCGGCCTGATCGTCACGATGCTGAGCGCTGAGCAACACCTCCCCCGGCTTCAGCCGTTCGCTGAAAGCCTTATAGCGCGCACGCCGCGCAGCCTGTTCAAGGCTGGCACCTAATGCGACCTGAACCCTGACGATCTCTAGAGCAATGCCCAATTGTTCGCAGACGCTTGCACAATGCTCAGGCCAGGCATCGGCTGCCGATTGCAGGCCATGATGGACATGAACCGCAGAGAGTGGCGGCAATTGCTCATGCCGAGCCCAATCGGCGAGCAGGTGCAGCAACACGCTGGAGTCCAGGCCACCAGAGAAGGCGATGCGCCAGGCAGGAGCCACTCGCCAGGGATGCAAGGCTTGGCGCAAGCGAAGATCGAGAGCAGTCATCGTTCAAGCTTAAACAACAACGGGCCCGAAGGCCCGTGGTGATGTGCGATGAAATTACGCAGGGTGCGCCATGCGCACCGAAATACCCGTGCTGCGGTCATTGGTGCGCACAGCCTGCTCGGCCCCGCGCGCGCCTACAAAAGCCACCACTGCCAGACATTAGCCCGAAGACTCGTCTGATACGCAGAGAAAGAACTCAGGCGATGCCGTAGCTCATCAGGCGCTCGTAACGACGCTTGAGCAGCGCGTCGGTATCGTGCTTTTGCAGGCTTGCCAGTTGCCTGGTCAGCTCCTGACGGATCGATTCGGATGCAGCAGCCGGATCACGATGGGCGCCGCCCAGCGGCTCGGCGATGACCTGGTCGACGATCCCGAGATCCTTCAGACGCTCGGCGGTGATGCCCATGGCCTCGGCGGCGTCCGGGGCCTTCTCGGCGGTACGCCACAGGATCGAGGCGCAACCTTCCGGCGAGATCACCGAATAGGTGGAGTACTGCAGCATGTTCAACTGGTCGCAGACACCAATGGCCAGCGCACCACCGGAACCACCTTCACCGATGACGGTGGCGATGATCGGGGTTTTCAGGCGCGCCATCACGCGCAGGTTCCAGGCGATGGCCTCGCTCTGGCCACGCTCCTCGGCGTCGATACCCGGGTAGGCACCAGGGGTATCGATGAAGGTAAGGATCGGCATCTTGAAGCGTTCGGCCATTTCCATCAGGCGGCACGCCTTGCGGTAGCCTTCCGGACGCGGCATGCCGAAGTTGCGACGTACCTTCTCACGCACCTCGCGGCCCTTCTGGTGCCCGATGATCATTACCGGCTGATCGCCCAGACGAGCGACACCGCCGACGATGGCGGCATCGTCGGAGAAGTGACGGTCGCCGTGAAGCTCGTCGAACTCGGTGAAGATGTGCTGGATGTAATCCAGGGTGTAAGGGCGGCGCGGATGGCGCGCGAGCTGCGCGATCTGCCAGCTGCTCAGATTGCCGAAGATGCTTTCGGTCAGGGCGCTGCTCTTGTCCTGCAGGCGGGCAATCTCGTCGCCGATGTTCAGCGCGTTGTCATTACCAACCAGGCGTAGCTCTTCGATCTTGGCTTGCAGGTCGGCGATCGGCTGTTCGAAATCGAGGAAATTCGGGTTCATAGTCATCCGTCTTGCGTCGACGGCCAAGTGGCCGGGGAGCTGTATCCATTAGGCGCCCTACCTTAAGGGATAGGGCGCAGCGGGTCGACACCCTCGGGTGCCTTTGCTGTCACGCAGAGGAATTTTCCTCTCGCGCATCAGCGGTAGTGCAAAAAGACGTTGTCGCGCCCGAACTGGTCACGCAATGCCTGAATCAAAGTGTCGGCCGGGTCGATTCGCCAGGCGTCGCCGAACTGAAGCAAGGCGCGTGCCTCTTCGCCGGTGTAGTCCAGCGTCACCGGGCAGGCACCCTTGTGCTTGCTGCACAGCTCGGCCAGCCAGCGCAGACGATCGCCCTTGAGCGCTTCACTGGCGACCTTCACCCGCAGGCTGTCGGCCAGGCCGGTACGGGCCTCCTCCAGACTCATCACGCGCTTGGCGCGCAGACGCAGGCCACCGGAGAAGTCATCATTGCTGACCTCCCTTCCACCACCACCAGCGCATCGTTCTGCAACAGCGCCTGGTTGCTGGCGAAGGCATCGGCGAACAGCGAGGCCTCGATACGCCCGGAGCGGTCGTCGAGGGTGATGAAACCCATCTTGTCGCCCTTCTTGTTCTTCATGACCCGCAGGTTGACGATCATCCCGGCGATGGTCTGGGTATCGCGCGCCGGCTTCAGCTCGACGATACGCTGGCGGGCGAAACGGCGAATCTCGCCTTCGTACTCGTCGATGGGGTGGCCGGACAAGTAAATGCCCAGGGTGTCCTTCTCGCCCTTGAGGCGTTCCTTGATCGGCAGCTCGCGAGCCTTGCGATGGTTGGCGTAGACGTCCGCCTCGGGCTCGGCGAACAGGCCGCCAAACAGATCCATGTGGCCGCTCTCGGCACTGCGCGCGGTCTGTTCGGCAGACTGTACGGCCTCTTCCATGGATGCCAGCAGCACAGCGCGGTTCTTGTCCACGCTGGCCTGGTAGGCTTTCAGCTCATCCTGATAATAGGGGCCGAGACGATCCAGCGCGCCGCTGCGAATCAGCGCTTCCAGGGTGCGCTTGTTGATACGTTTGAGGTCGACGCGATTGCAGAAGTCGAACAGATCCTTGAACGGCCCACCCTCGGCGCGGCACTCGACGATGGCCTCCACCGGCCCCTCGCCCACTCCCTTGACCGCCCCGAGGCCGTAAACGATACGACCGTCATCGTTGACGGTGAACTTGAATTCCGAGACGTTCACGTCCGGCGGGTCGATGCGCAACTTCATGTTGCGGCACTCTTCCACCAGGATCACCACCTTGTCGGTGTTGTGCATATCCGCCGACAGCACCGCAGCCATGAACGGCGCCGGGTAATGAGCCTTCAGCCAGGCGGTCTGGTAGGAGACCAGGCCATAGGCGGCCGAGTGCGACTTGTTGAAGCCGTAACCGGCGAATTTCTCCACCAGGTCAAAGATGTTGCCTGCGAGATCCGCATCGATACCGTTGCTCGCACAGCCCTCGATGAAACCGCCACGCTGCTTGGCCATTTCCTCGGGTTTCTTCTTGCCCATGGCGCGGCGCAGCATGTCCGCCCCACCCAGGGTGTAACCGGCCATCACCTGGGCGATCTGCATCACCTGTTCCTGGTACAGGATGATGCCGTAGGTGGGCTTGAGCACCGGCTCCAGGCCGGCGTACTGGTAATCCGGATGCGGGTAGGCCAGCTCGGCCCGGCCGTGCTTGCGGTTGATGAAGTCATCCACCATGCCGGACTGCAGCGACCGGGGCGGAACAGTGCCACCAGTGCGATCATGTCTTCCAGGCAGTCGGGCTTGAGCTTCTTGATCAGCTCTTTCATGCCGCGCGATTCAAGCTGGAAGACCGCGGTGGTCTCCGCCTTCTGCAACATGTCGTAGGTCTTCTTGTCATCCAGCGGGATGAAGTCGATGTTGACCAGATCCTCGTCCGCTGCGCCGTCGCGCTTCTGAACCCGATGGATGGTCTCCATCGCCCACTTGATGATGGTCAGCGTACGCAGACCGAGGAAGTCGAACTTCACCAGGCCGGCCTGTTCGACATCGTCCTTGTCGAACTGGGTCACCAGCCCCCCGCCCTCCTCGTCACAGGCGATCGGCGAGAAGTCGGTGAGCTTGGTCGGCGCAATCACCACACCCCCGGCGTGCTTGCCGGTGCCGCGCACCACGCCTTCGAGCTTGAGCGACATGTCCCAGATTTCCTGGGCCTCCTCGTCGTTCTTGAGGAACTCGCGCAGCGGCTCCTCCATCTCGTAGGCCTTCTCCAGGGTCATGCCCACTTCGAAGGGAATCATCTTCGACAGACGGTCGGCCAGACCGTAGGACTTGCCCTGCGCCCGCGCCACGTCACGCACCACCGCCTTGGCCGCCATCGAGCCGAAGGTGATGATCTGGCTCACCGCATTGCGCCCGTATTTCTCGGCGACGTAGTCGATCACCCGGTCGCGACCGTCCATGCAGAAGTCGACGTCGAAGTCGGGCATGGAAACACGCTCGGGGTTGAGGAAGCGTTCGAACAGCAAGTCATAGGCCAGCGGGTCGAGGTCGGTGATCTTCAGCACGTAGGCCACCAGCGAACCGGCACCCGAACCACGGCCGGGGCCGACCGGTACACCGTTGTTCTTGGCCCACTGGATGAAGTCCATCACGATCAGGAAGTAACCGGGGAAACCCATCTGGATGATGATGTCGAGTTCGAAGTTGAGGCGGTCGATGTAGACCTGCCTCTTCGCCTCGTAATCCGGTGTGTCCTTGGGCAGCAGTACCAGCAGGCGCTCTTCCAGTCCTTCGAAGGAGGCGTGACGCAGGTAGTCGTCGATACCCATGCCATTGGGGGTGGGGAAATCGGGCAGGAAGTACTTGCCGAGCTGCACCTCGATATTGCAGCGCTTGGCGATCTCGACGGTGTTCTCCAGCGCCTCGGGTAGGTCGCAGAACAGCTCCCACATCTCCTCGGCACTCTTCAGGTACTGCTGATCGGAGTAATTGCGTGGTCTGCGCGGGTCGTCCAGAGTACGCCCCTCACCGATGCAGACGCGGGTTTCGTGAGCCTCGAAATCGTCCTGCTTGATGAAACGTACATCATTGGTGGCAACCAGGGGCGCCTCGACCCGATCGGCCAGCGCCACGGCAGCATGCAGGTACTCCTCGTCACCGACACGACTGGTGCGCTGCACCTCCAGGTAGAAGCGATCCGGGAACACGGCCATCCATTCGCGCAGGCGCGTTTCGGCCAGCACTTCGTCACCGGCCAGCAGCGCCATGCCAACCTCGCCCTCGCGGGCGCCGGAAAGCGCGATCAGGCCTTCGGCAGCCTCCTTGACCCAGTCGCGCTGGATGATCACCAGATCGTTGCTCTGCCCCTCGGACCAGCCACGGGAAATCAGCTCGGTGAGATTGCGGTAGCCCCTGGCATTCATCGCCAGCAGCGTCAGGCGCGTCAGCGGGCCGTCTTCCTCGGCGCTGGCCATCCAGATGTCGGCGCCGCAGATCGGCTTCACCCCGGCCCCCATGGCCGTCTTGTAGAACTTCACCAGCGAGCACATGTTGCTCATGTCGGTGACGGCCACTGCCGGCATACCGGCCCCGACAACGGCCTTGATCAGCGGCTTGACCCGCACCAGGCCATCGACCAGGGAGAATTCGGTGTGCAGACGCAGGTGGACGAAAGCTTGAGTCATGGGTGGCCTTGCAGGTGAAAACGACAAAGCGCGGATTGTAGCAGGTAGGACTGGGTCGTTTTTACAGGAGCGGATTTATCCGTGAAATTGGCTCCTACGCACCTTCCAGCAGGGCCCGCACTGGCGCGAAGGAACGCCGATGAATCGGCGTCGGCCCCAGACGCCGCAACGCATCGAGATGCATGGGCGTGGGGTAGCCCTTGTGCCCCGCGATGCCGTAGCCCGGATAGAGGCGATCCATTTCCAGCATCTCGCGGTCGCGGCTGACCTTGGCCAGAATCGAGGCGGCCGCGATCGCCGGCACTCGGCTATCGCCCTTGACCACCGGCGCGCTCGGCACACTCAGTTTGGGGCAGCGGTTGCCGTCGATCAGCGCCAGGCGCGGGGTAACCGCAAGCCCCTCGACGGCTCGCTGCATGGCCAGCATGGTGGCGTGAAGGATATTCAGGCGGTCGATCTCGTCCACTTCGGCACGGGCCACGCACCAGGCCAGAGCCTTTTCGCGAATCTCGTCGAACAGCGCTTCGCGGCGCAACTCGGTCAGTTTCTTGGAGTCGTCAAGACCGAGGATCGGTCGCGCCGGATCGAGAATCACCGCAGCCGTGACCACCGCTCCACAGAGCGGGCCACGACCGACTTCGTCGACGCCGGCGACCAGTTCCTCGACCAGCGTGAAGTCCAACCCCATCTGCATCAGGCATACCCCGCCAGTTTGAGCACCGCATCGGCCGCCGACACCGAAGCGTCACGACGCAGGGCGCGGTGAATAACGTCGAAGCCCTCAGTCTGCACCTGCCCACCATCGATCAGCGGGGCTATGGCCTGGGCCAGCGCCTCGGCGGTAGCCGCATCCTGGATCAGCTCGGGCACCAGCAGACGCTCGGCCAGCAGATTGGGCAGCGAGATATAGGGGCTTTTTACCAGTCGCTTGAGAATGCGGTAGGTCATGGGCGCCACACGGTAGGCCACCACCATCGGCCGCTTGTACAGCAGCGCCTCCAGGGTCGCGGTGCCGGAGGCGATCAATACCGCATCACAGGCCGCCAGCGCCTCGTGGGAACGCCCGTTGAGCAGGGTCAGCGGCAGATCACGCCCGGCCAGCATCTGTTCCAGTTGCTCGCGTCGCTCGGGCGTCGCGCATGGCAACAGAAAACGGATACCAGGGCGAAGTGCGCGCAGGCGAATCGCCGCATCGAGAAACAGCTCGCCAAGACGCGCGACCTCACCGCCGCGACTACCGGGCATCAATGCGACCACCGGCTCGTCCTGCGGCAGATCCAGCGCCTGCCGAGCGGCCACACGGTCGGCCTGCTGCGGAATGGCATCGGCCAGCGGGTGCCCGACGAAGCGCACCGGTACCTGATGCTCATCGTAGAACTGCGCCTCGAAGGGAAACAGCGTCAGCATCAGGTCGCAGGCTTCGCGGATTTTCAGCACCCGCTTCTGCCGCCAGGCCCAGACCGAAGGGCTGACGTAATGCACGGTTCTGATGCCCGCGCGGCGCAGCCTGAGTTCCAGGCCCAGGTTGAAATCCGGTGCATCGATACCGATGAACACGTCCGGCTGCGCGGCAATCAGGTCACGCGCCAGTTGGCGGCGGCGCCCGAGCAGCTCGAACAGACGGCCGAGCACTTCGACCAGGCCCATGACGGCCAGGCGCTCCATCGAAAAATAGGACTTCAGGCCCTCGGCCTCCATCCGCGCACCACCAACACCGATGAACTCGACGTCCGGGTGGCGCGCCTTGATGGCCTGCATCAGGCCGGCGCCAAGGATATCGCCGGACGTCTCACCGGCGACCAGGGCGACGCGAAGAGGTCTGCTCATAGGGGTCTGGAACCTGTTCAAGATCGTGCGCGCCCGCACCACACAGGGCAGGAGCCGCGAAAAACGTAAAACCGTGAGCCAATAACCGCCTGACCTGCGGATCAGCGAAACGAATCAGGCGAAGTCTACACGGAGTGAATGAGCATTTTGATCGGGCTGGCGCGCGACGCATCCATAGCGCTCGGGCAGGCGCACAGCAGATTGCCAGCCGATTATCAGCGGGTGATGCCCCGCGTGGACGCCTGAATGGAATCGCGGAACAACGCCACCTCCGGAAACTCCGCAGCAGATTCGGCCAGTTCGGCCAGCGCCTGCTCGACAGTCAGCCCCTGGCGATAGACCAGCTTGTAGCCTCTGCGCAATGCGGAGATGGCCTCTACGGAGAAACCACGGCGGCGCATACCTTCGAAGTTCATGCTGCGAGCCTCGGCCGGGTTACCGAATACGGTGACGAAGGCCGGCACATCCTTGCCGATGGCAGTCCCCATGCCGGAAAAGCTGTGCGCGCCGATACGGCAGAACTGATGCACCAGCGTATAGCCTGAGAGGATTGCCCAATCGTCGACCCAGACATGCCCGGCAAGCGCCGTATTGTTGACCAGGATGCAGTGATTGCCGATGACACTGTCGTGACCGATATGGGCATAGGCCATGATCAGGTTGTGATCGCCAATCGTGGTTTCGCTGCGATCCTGCACCGTGCCGCGGTGAATGGTGACACCCTCACGGATGGTGTTGTGATCACCGATCACCAGGCGCGTCGGCTCACCGTTGTACTTCAGATCAGGGGTGTCTTCGCCAACCGAGGAGAACTGGTAGATACGGTTGTGCTTGCCGATCACGGTCGGCCCTTTGACGATCACGTGCGGGCCTATCACGGTACCCTCGCCTATCTCCACATCGGGCCCGACAATGCTCCATGGGCCGACGACGACGTCGTCGGCCAATCTGGCACTGGGGTCGATGATGGCGCGAGGGTCGATCGAACTCATAGCTTGCGTTCCGCGCAGATGATTTCAGCGGAGCACACTTCCTTGCCATCGACAGTGGCGCGGCACTCGAATTTCCAGATGCTGCGACGATCGCTCAGGTATTTGGCTTCCAGCGTCAGTTGGTCACCCGGCAACACTGGCGAGCGGAAACGCAGCTTGTCGGAACCGACGAAGTAATACAGGGTGCCATCGGCCGGCTTCATGCCCATCATCTTGAAGCCGAGAATACCGGCAGCCTGAGCCATGGCCTCGATGATCAGGACGCCCGGCATGATCGGGTGTTCGGGGAAATGGCCATTGAAGAACGGCTCGTTGATGCTGACATTCTTATAGGCGCGAATCTGCTTGCCTTCGACGTCCAGGTCCACCACACGATCCACCAGCAGGAACGGATAGCGGTGCGGCAAATATTCACGAATTTCGTTGATGTCCATCATGTCCGGTTTAGCCTGTAAGAAAAGAAAAGAGCGCAGTGAGACTGCGCTCAGGCATCAGATGAGGCATCTGCGCCCTGGGTCACGGCGGCCAGCTGTTTTTCCAGCTCACGCAGACGCTTGGCCATCTCGTCCAACTGACGGATGCGCGCCGCGCTCTTCTTCCACTCCCCCGCCGGCTGCATGGCGGTGCCGGAAGAATAGGCCCCCGGTTCGGTGATCGAACGAGTGACCATGGTCATGCCGGTGACGAACACGTTGTCGCATACCTCGATGTGGCCAACCATGCCAACCCCGCCCGCAATCATGCAGTTACGGCCGATTCTGGTGCTGCCGGAGATGCCGCAACAACCCGCCATGGCAGTGTTGTCACCGATCTGCACGTTATGCGCGATCATGATCTGATTATCCAGCTTCACGCCATTGCCGATCAGCGTGTCGGACAACGCACCACGATCCACCGTGGTGTTGGCACCGATCTCGACGTCATCGCCGATGGTCACCCCACCAATCTGTGCGATCTTCTGCCAGACACCTTTCTCGTTGGCAAAACCGAAACCTTCACCACCGATCACCGCGCCGGACTGGATCACCACGCGCTTGCCGATCTTCACATCGTGATACAGCGTTACCCGCGGGGCCAACCAGCCACCCTCACCAATCACACTACGTGCGCCGACCACACAATGCGCACCGACGCAGACCTCGGCACCGATTCGCGCACCACTCTCGACGACCGCATAGGCACCAATGCTGGCGCTCGGATCGACCTGCGCATCCGCCGCGACCTGTGCCGTGGCATGAATGCCGGCAACGGCTCCGGGTTTGGGGTCGAACAGGTGCGAGAGCTGAGCGTACGCCAGGTAAGGGTTGGCAACGACCAGGGCGTCGCCCGTGTAACCGTCGGCATCGGCCGCGGTCAGCAGCACGGCACCAGCTCGGGTCTGAGCCAGGAACTTGCGGTACTGGGCGTTGGACAGGAAGCTCAACTGTTCGGGCCCAGCCTCCTGCAAGGTGGCCAGGCCCGTGATGACCTTGCCTTCGGCGCCACGCAAGGTGGCACCCAGGCGCTCGGCCAAATGGCCGAGGGTAAATGTCACACTCATGCTCAGCGCATCTGATTCATGCGCTCGATGACCTGGCGAGTAATGTCGTACTGAGGTTTGACATCGATCACCGCACCGCGCTCGAGCACCAGGTCGAAGTTACCATTCTTGATGACTTCTTCGACCGCCTTGTCCAGGTTCGGCTTGAGCTTGCCCAGCATCTCGCGGTCGGCGATGGCCTTGGCCTCGTTCAGCTCCTTGGACTGGAACTGGAAGTCACGCGCCTTCTGCTTGAATTCGAGCTCGAGACGCTCACGCTCGGCCTGCTGCATCTTCTCGCCATCCTTGACCATGCGATCCTGGATACGCTTGGCATCGCTTTCCAGCGTCTTGAGCTTGTTCAGCTGCGGGCCGAATTTTTCTCGGCATCGACGGCATAACGTTTGGCTGCGTCCGACTCAAGCAGCGCCATCTGATAGTTCAGTACGGCCACCTTCATTTCAGCGAACGCCGGAGTGGCGATCAGAGCGGCGGTGAACAGAACCAGTTGAGTCAACTTACGCACAATGCACTCCTGCAACAATCTGTTGGCTTTCGGTGGTACGGGTTTAGAAGGTTTGACCCAGGGAGAACTGGAACACCTGAGTATCGGCATCATTCGGTTTCTTGATCGGCATCGCCAGGCTGAAGCTCAACGGGCCGAGCGCAGTGATCCACGTCAGGCCAACGCCCACGGAACTGGCCAGGCTGCTGAAATCGATGTTGCAGCTGTCACTCAAGCGCTTCTGCGTCGAGCTGCAGTTGGTGTCGAACACGTTGCCCACGTCCCAGAACAGCGCGGTACGCAGCGAGCGCTGATCCTTGACGAACGGCAGCGGGAAGAGCATTTCGACGCCGCCCTGCACCAGCACGTTACCACCGAACGGCAGCGGATCCTGATCCGGATCACGCAGAGTGCCCGGCTTGGTGCCTGTACTCGGCGTACTGCGCGGGCCAAGGCTGCTGTCTTCGAAGCCGCGCACCGAGTTGAAGCCACCCGCATAGTAGTGCTCGTAGAACGGAAGCTCCGCGGTGCTGCCATAGCTGTCGCCATAACCCAGTTGGGTATGGAAGCGCAGTGTGTAGTTGTCGCTGATCGGGGTGAAGACCTGACCACGGTAGTCGAGCTTGTAGAACGACAGGTCGCTACCCGGCAGGGTGGTTTCCAGCACCAGGCTCTGCGAGTGACCACGGTTGGCCAGCACACCACGGTTCAGGGTCGACTCGGACCAGCCGATGGAACCCTTGAGGTTCAGGTAGTTGTCGCCTTCGGCATCGATGAAATCGAAGATTTCGTCAACGGTATAGCGACCGGTATCGATGCTGTCCTGCTGTACGGTCAGGCCGTAGGTCAGACGCGAGGTCTCGCTGATCGGATAACCGATGCTCACGCCGGCGCCCAGGCTGTCCACCGAGTAGCTGGAAACGTCGACATCGAGCTCGTCGTAGTCGGTGGTGCGGTAGAAGGCGTTGTAACCCAGGCTGACACCGTCGACGGTCCAGTAGGGGTCAACGAAGCCGAAGCTGTAGCGGGTCTGGTATTCGCTGCGAGTCAGACCGATGCTGACGCGGTTACCGGTACCCAGGAAGTTGTTCTGGCTGATCGAGCCACCCAGGATCAGGCCGGCGTTCTGCGCGAAGCCGACGCTGGCGGTGATGGAGCCGGACGGTTGCTCTTCCACGCTGTAGTTGACGTCGATCTGGTCGTCGGTACCCGGAACCTGCGGGGTTTCGACGTTGACTTCCTTGAAGAAGCCCAGGCGCTCGAGGCGAACCTTGGACTGGTCGATCAGGTAGGTCGAGGCCCAGCCGCCTTCCATCTGACGCATCTCGCGGCGCAGCACTTCGTCCTCGGACTTGGTGTTGCCACGGAAGTTGATGCGGTTGACGTAGGCACGCTTGCCCGGATCGACGAAGAAGGTGATCGACACGCTCTTGTCATCGTCATGGGCTTCCGGCACGCCGTTGACGTTGGCGAAGGTGTAGCCCTCGTTACCCAGGCGGCGAGTGATCAGCTCACTGGTCGTGGTCATGATCTTGCGCGAGAAGACCTGCCCCTCCTTGACCAGCAGCAGCGAGCGGACGTCTTCTTCCGGCACCTTGAGATCACCGGACAGCTTCACCTCACGCACGCTGTACTTCTCGCCTTCTTCGACGTTGACGGTGATGTAGACGTGCTTCTTGTCCGGGGTGATGGATACCTGAGTGGAGCTGATATCCATGTTGATGTAGCCACGATCCAGGTAGTACGAGCGCAGACGCTCGAGGTCACCGGACAGTTTCTCACGGGCGTACTTGTCGTCATTGCGGAAGAAGGACAGCCAGTTGGTGGTCTTCAGCTCGAACAGGTCGACCAGATCTTCATCGGAGAAAACGGTATTGCCCACGACGTTGATGTGGGAGATGGCGGCCACGGTGCCTTCGTTGATGGTGATCTTCAGCGCCACACGGTTACGCGGCTGCGGAATCACTTCGGCTTCGATCTCGGCCGAGTAGCGGCCCTGAGCCACGTACTGGCGCTGCAATTCGTTGCGCACACCTTCGAGGGTGGCGCGCTGGAAGATCTCGCCTTCGGCCAGACCGGACTGGTTCAGGCCCTTGAGCAGATCTTCGGTGGTGATGGCCTTGTTGCCCTCGATCTCGATACCGGAGATGGACGGACGCTCGACCACGGTGATGACCAGCACGTCGCCATCGCGACCGAGCTGGATATCCTGGAAGAAACCGGTGCGGAACAGGGAGCGCGTCGCCTCGACCAGTTGCTGGTCATCGATGCGCTCGCCGACGTTCAACGGCAGAGCACCGAACACGCTACCGGCAGAAACCCGCTGCAGGCCGTTGACACGTATATCGGAGATGGTGAAGGACTCGGCGTGAACTTCGGCGATCATCAATGCGGACAGAACCGCAGGTAGCAGCAGACGTTTCATGAAGTCCTTTCTTATTCCAACTGACGATAAAAACTGCCGCGTAAGGCGACACTTCTTGGATAAATCTCAAGAGCGTATTCGGCAATGCTCACAGACGGCTGAAATCGTTGACCAGAGCCAGCAACATGACCCCGATGACCAGACTTATACCGATCTGCATCCCCCAACCCTGAACCCGCTCAGACAAGGGGCGACCACGCACCCACTCGACCAGATAAAACAGCAGATGCCCGCCATCCAGCACAGGGATGGGAAGCAGATTGAGCACACCCAGGCTAATACTCAGATATGCAAGGAATTTCAGGAAATCCCCCACCCCCGACTCAGCCGAAGCGCCCGCCACTTTAGCAATGGTTATCGGCCCACTCAAGTTTTTTACCGAGAGCTCTCCGAACAGCATTTTCTTCAGCGAATCGAGGGTCAGCAGGCTCATGGCCCAAGTTTGCCGGGCGCCCTCGGCGATACCTTCGAGCGGTCCGTAGCGCACTTCGCGCAACATCTCGGGCGGCCATTCCACGCCCTGCACGCCAGCGCCCAGATAGCCACTACGGGCCTTGCCCTCCCCTCGCTCGGCGAGCGTCAGCTGGACATCGCGAGCCTGACCGGCACGCTCGACGCGCAACGTGACCGCCCGGCCCGGCAAGGCACGCACACGATCGACCACATCCTGCCAGTCGGCCAGCGGCTCACCATCGAGCGCCAGCAGACGATCACCGGCCTGCAACCCGGCGGCCTGCGCCGGCCCCTCGGGGTCGACTTCGGCCAGCACCGGCTGCAGAGCCGGGCGCCACGGACGAATACCCAGCGAACCGATCGGATCGGGCTCGTCGGCTCCCCGCAGCCAGTTGTCCAGCTGTACCTGCCTGGGCGTTTCAACGGTAGACCCCGGCTCCAGCACTCGCAGATTCAGGGTACCGCTCTCACCCAGGCGCCTTACCAACTGCAGATTGACCGCAGCCCAGCCACTGGTGGCCTCGCCGTTGACCGATACGATTTCCTGTCCGGCCTGCAGGCCGGCAGCCGCGGCCAGACTGTCCGGCTGAACGGCGCCGATGACGGGGCGCACCTGCTGGCTGCCCAGCATGGCGACGAACCAGAAGAACACCAGTGCCAGCAGGAAGTTGGCCACAGGGCCGGCAGCCACGATGGCGATGCGCTGCCCCACGCTCTTGCGGTTGAACGACTGTTCGGCCAGCTCGGGCGGTACGTCGCCTTCACGCTCATCGAGCATCTTGACGTAGCCACCCAGTGGAATCGCGGCCACCACGAACTCGGTGCCCTGACGGTCATGCCAGCGCAGCAGCGGCGTACCAAAACCGACGGAGAAACGCAGGACTTTCACGCCGCACCGGCGGGCCACCCAGAAATGCCCGTACTCGTGAAAGGTGACCAACACACCCAGGGCGATCAGGGTGCCGACCAGCATGTACAACCCACTCATGTTTTCTCTCCAGCAGGCTGTCGAACAATCGCCTGCGTTGGCAATACTACGTTGAAAGCCCCCCTGGAGCGCTCATCTGGAGCACGTGGAGCCCAGCCGCGTACGGGCCGTCCGCCTCGATCCGGCGCTCTGTGCTCCCCGCATCCCTGCGCTGGCCACTCACTGGCGGGCAAGCCACTCAACCGCCAGCGAACGTGCCTGGCGGTCGACCTCGAATACCGCGTCGAGCGCTTCGACTGCCTGCACGGGCTGCGCGTTCAACACCGACTCGATCATACGCGCGATATCACTGAAACGGATGCGTCGCTGCAGGAAGGCCTCAACCGCCACCTCATTGGCCGCATTGAGCATGGCCGGCGCACTGCCACCCGCCTGGGCAGCCTCGCGCGCCAGACGCAGACAGGGGAAGCGCTGCTCGTCCGGGCGCTCGAAGTCCAGCCGACCGACGGCGAACAGATCCAGCGGCGCAACCCCGGAGTCGATGCGCTGCGGCCACGCCAGCGCATGAGCGATGGGCGTGCGCATATCCGGATTGCCCAACTGGGCCAGCACGGAACCGTCGACGTAATCGACCAGGGAATGAATCACGCTCTGCCGGTGGATCACCACCTCGATCTGCTCGGGGCGGGCATCGAACAACCAGCAGGCCTCGATCATCTCCAGGCCCTTGTTCATCATGCTGGCCGAGTCGACGGAAATCTTGCGTCCCATCGACCAGTTCGGATGGGCGCAGGCCTGTTCGGGCGTGACATGCTCCAGATCGGCCAGCGGCGTCTCGCGAAACGGATACCGGAGGCCGTCAGCAGGACGCGCCGCACACCGACCGATTGCAGGCCGCGCGCGTAATCACCCGGCAGGCACTGGAAGATGGCATTGTGTTCGCTGTCGATAGGCAACAGAACCGCACCATGGCGCTTGACCGCCTGCATGAACAGCGCGCCGGACATGACCAGCGCTTCCTTGTTGGCCAGCAACACCTTCTTGCCGGCCTCGACGGCCGCCAGGGTCGGCCGCAGGCCGGCAGCGCCGACGATCGCCGCCATCACGCAATCGACCTCTGCTGCCGCCGCGATGGCGCAGAGTCCCTCCTCACCGACCAGCACCTCGGTCGCCAGCCCGGCCGTGCGCAGGCCGGCCTGCAACTGCCGGGCCGCCGCCGAGTCGGGCACCACCGCGTAACGCGGACGATGCTGCCGGCAGAGCGCATCGAGCTCGGCCAGGCGAGAAAAGCCGCTCAGCGCGAAAACGCTATAGCGCTCGGGATGACGCGCAATGACATCCAGCGTACTGAGGCCGATGGAACCGGTGGCCCCCAGTACGGTGACGCGCTGCGGCGCATTCACGACGCACCCCAGCCGGCCAGCCAGAGCAGCGCCGCGAACAGCGGAATCGCCGCCGTCAGGCTGTCGATGCGATCCAGCACACCGCCATGACCCGGCAGCAGGTTGCTGCTGTCCTTGATACCGGACTGGCGCTTGAACATGCTCTCGGTCAGATCACCTACCACGGAAATCAGCACCACCAGTGCAGCGCCACCGAGCGCCAACAGCAGACCGGAAGCGGACCAGCCCTGCTGCAGACCGACCCCAAGCGTGATCAGCAGGCTGGCGGCCAGACCACCATAGAGCCCTTCCCAACTCTTGCCAGGACTTACCCGAGGCGCCAGCTTGCGCTTGCCGAACGCCTTGCCGGCGAAGTAGGCGCCGATATCCGCCCCCACACCAGTACCATCACCGCGATGATCAGCCCATTGGCCTGCGGCCACTGCTTGAGCAGCACCAGCCCCTGCCAGGCCGGCAACAGGATCAGCAGACCGATCACGAACCTGCCTGGCAGCCCTCCCCAATAGCGGCTGCTATCGGGGTAACCGAGCACCAGCAAGATCGCGGCCGCCCACCAGACAACCGCAGCACCGAGCAACCAGGGTGCGAACGCCGGTTGCAGATACAGACCACAGAGCAGGCCGGCGACCACAGCCGCATAGAGCACGCGCGCCGGCTGCGCGCAGACACCCGCCAGACGCGCCCATTCCCAGGCGCCCAGCGTGACCACCACCCCGATGAACAGCGCGAAGGCCGCGCCGTCGAGCAGGAAGAAACCGCCTAGCGCGATGGGCAGCAGCACCAGAGCAGTGATGATTCGTTGTTTCAACATTAGGGTCTGTTCCCGTTTCGTTGGCGAACCGCGTTGCCGCGACCAATGGCGCCACGGCCGGGCGGCGCTCCGCAGGCGCGGGCCGCAGGCAATGGCGATCCCTTGGCAAGCCCGACAACGTCGCCTGGCGCCATTTGCAGAGCAACCCGGAGTTCCGGGACGGCTTTTGCGCGATGCTGCGTTATACGTCGTTCATCTGGAATGACCAAACTTCTCTCCTCATGCCTTGCCTCGCGCAAGAACCGGCTCCGGCGCGGTCGGGGACGAAACGGGAGCAGACCCTCTGGCAGGCCGCTGAAAACCACTTCGACTTTGGCTTCCTGCGTCGCTCTACCCCCGCGTCCATGCAGTCGTCCGTTGCCACTGCTGCGTCAAAAACAGGCTGGAACGCCAACCTGGGCTGGGCGCCCCGCCGAAATGCTCACGCAAAGCCGAGCGCGACTCCGATCGTTTCCACCTGTTCTTGCGGGGCCGCCATCGGTATGGCACTGGCTGCCTCGCACACGTTCTTCAACGACCGGCTAGCGCGCCTCGGCTTCCACCTGCTCGCTGGTCTTGCCGAAACGACGCTGGCGGGTAGCGAAATCGGCCAGCGCCCTGCGCATGGCCTCGTGCTTGAAGTCAGGCCAATAGAGGTCGGAGAAGTACAGTTCGCTGTATGCCAGCTGCCAGAGCAGGAAGTTGCTGATGCGATGCTCGCCACCGGTGCGGATACACAGATCCGGCAGCGGCAGGTCGCCAGTGGCCAGGCAACCCTGCAACAATCCCGGCGTGATGTCCTCCGGCTGCAGATGCCCGGCCTGTACTTCGCGCGCCAGGCGCTGGGCAGCCTGGGCGATATCCCACTGACCGCCATAGTTGGCGGCGATCTGCAGAGTGAAACGACGCTCGCCCGCGGTCAGCATCTCGGCCTCGCGCATGGCGGCCTGCAGCTCGGGGTGAAAGCGCGAACGATCGCCGATGATGCGCAGGCTGATGTCGTTGTCCAGCAGCCGCTTCGCCTCGCGGCGCAGCGCCCCCAGAAACAGCTCCATCAGCGCGCCGACCTCTTCGGCCGGGCGCTGCCAGTTCTCACTGGAGAATGCGAACAGGGTCAACACCTCGACCCCGGACTCGGCACAGACCTCGATCACCGCGCGAACCGCATCGACCCCGGCCTTGTGCCCTGCCACGCCTGGCAACAGACGTTTCTTCGCCCAGCGGTTGTTGCCATCCATGATGATGGCGACATGCCGTGGCACCGCCCCCTGCTTGTTCTTGTCCATGTATGGGCGCTCAGCCGTCAAACGGCCATCAGATCCGCTTCCTTGATCTCCAGAGCCTTGTCCACATCGGCGATGAACTTGTCGGTGATCTTCTGCAGCTCGTCAGCGGCGCGACGCTCTTCGTCCTCGCTGATTTCCTTGGCCTTGGACAGCTTCTTCAGTTCGGCCAGGGCATCGCGGCGCACGTTGCGTACGGCGACCTTGGCATCTTCGGCCACGCCACGCGCCTGCTTGGTGTAGCCCTTGCGGGTCTCTTCGGTCAGAGCCGGCATCGGCACACGAATGGTGGTACCGGCGCTGCTCGGGTTCAGCCCCAGGTCGGAAGTCAGAATCGCCTTCTCGATGGCAGCACCAAGGTTCTTGTCATGCGCGACGATCTTCAGAGTACGGGCGTCCTCGACGGTGATCGCTGCCACCTGGTTCAGCGGCATGTCGCTACCCCAGGCTGGCACCTTGATGCTGTCGAGAATGCTCGGATGGGCACGACCGGTACGAATGGACGCCAGGTTGCGACCCAGCGCCTCCAGGGACTTGCTCATGCGCTCCTGAGCGTCTTTCTTGATGTCGTTGATCATTGTGCATCCTCCTCGATCAGAGTTCCTTCAGCGCCACCCACTACAACGTTCAGCAGGGCGCCGGGCTTGTTCATGTTGAAGACCCGCAGCGGCATGTTGTGATCGCGGCACAGGCAGATGGCCGTCAGATCCATCACGCCCAGCTTGCGATCGAGCACTTCGTCATAGGTCAGGCGCTCGAACTTCTCGGCATGCGGATCCTTGAACGGGTCGGCAGTGTACACGCCATCGACCTTGGTCGCCTTCAGCACCACATCGGCATCGATTTCGATGGCACGCAGGCAGGCGGCGGAGTCAGTGGTAAAGAATGGGTTGCCGGTACCGGCGGCGAAGATCACCACCTCACCGGTCTTCAGATGGCGCATGGCCTTGCGACGATCGTAGTGATCGGTCACGCCGACCATGGAGATCGCCGACATGACGATCGCGGGAATGTTCGAGCGCTCCAGCGCATCACGCATGGCCAGCGCGTTCATCACCGTGGCCAGCATGCCCATGTGGTCACCGGTCACACGATCCATGCCGGCGGCGGACAGGGCCGCTCCGCGGAACAGGTTGCCGCCACCGATCACCAGGCCGACCTGCACGCCGATGCCGACCAGCTGGCCGACTTCCAGCGCCATGCGATCGAGCACCTTGGGATCGATGCCAAAATCTTCCGAGCCCATCAGGGCTTCGCCGCTAAGTTTGAGCAGAATGCGTTTGTAGCGAGGTTGGCGACCAGTCGTCTGCTGAGCCATTGCAAGTCTCTCCTGCGGCGATATGAAATTCGTGAGCAACACCCATGGGCGCTGCAATTATCCGGCACTTCGACAGCGCCGACAGCCGTTCGTTGAAACGACCGTCATTTTATTGGTCACCCCTTATTCGGCAAAGAGGCCGCCCGCGCAAACGGGCAGCCTCTCTGGGACAACTGGCCTAACCGCCGATTACTGCTTGCTGGCAGCAACCTGGGCGGCAACTTCGGCAGCGAAGTCGGTCTCGGCCTTCTCGATGCCCTCGCCCACTTCGTAACGAACGAAGGAAACGACTTCGGCACCGGCTTTCTTGACCAGGTCACCGACCTTGACGTCCGGATCCATGATGAAGGCTTGCTCGACCAGGCTGGCTTCGGCCAGGAACTTGGCGATACGGCCCTTGACCATGTTCTCGACGATGTTTTCCGGCTTGCCGGCGATCTTCTCGGCATTCAGTTGCAGGAAGATTTCCTTTTCCTTGGCAACCAGCTCTTCGGAAACCTGATCCGGCGATACCACGGCCGGGTTGGAAGCGGCAACGTGCATGGCAACGTGCTTGGCCAGCTCGTCGTTACCGCCTTTCAGGACGACCAGAACACCGATACGGTGGCCGTGCAGGTAGGCACCCACGGTCTCGCCGGCAACAGCGGTCAGACGACGGATGTTGACGTTCTCGCCGCACTTGGCAACCAGCGCCTCGCGAGCCGGCTCGCGGGAGGCGATCAGCGGAGCGGCGTCGGTCAGGTTCTTCTCGAAGGCCTCGTCGATGCTTTCCTTGACGAAGGCTTTGAAGTCTTCCTGCAGGGCCAGGAAGTCGGTCTGCGAGTTGACTTCGATGATCAGGCCACGACCGCCTTCGACGCGAACGGCGATGGAGCCTTCAGCGGCGATGTTGCCCGCCTTCTTGGCAGCCTTGATGGCACCGGAAGCGCGCATGTCATCAATGGCTTTCTCGATGTCGCCACCAGCGGCAACCAAGGCCTTCTTGCATTCCATCATGCCTTGGCCGGTACGCTCGCGCAGTTCTTTAACCAGGGCTGCAGTAATCTCTGCCATCTTGAAAATCCTCTCGGTAGGTCTTCAACCAAATCAAAATCTGTGAGTGGCAAAAAGGGGGCCTAGCCCCCTTTTTGCTCAGCACGTAACGCTATATGAGCGACGTTACTGCTTAGCCTTCGGCGCTCTCGGCAGCCTGGGCTTCTTCGACGAACTCTTCGGTGGCGCCGCCAGCGTTGCTGCGACCACGGATCACGGCGTCGGCCATGGCACCCATGTACAGCTGGATGGCGCGGATGGCGTCGTCGTTACCCGGGATGATGTAGTCAACGCCTTCCGGGCTGCTGTTGGTATCGACGATGCCGATGACCGGGATGCCCAGCTTGTTGGCTTCGGTGATGGCGATGCGCTCGTGATCGACGTCGATCACGAACAGCGCGTCCGGCAGGCCGCCCATGTCCTTGATACCACCCAGGCTGCGATCCAGTTTTTCCAGATCACGGGAACGCATCAGGGCTTCTTTCTTGGTCAGCTTGGCGAAGGTGCCGTCCTGGGACTGGGTTTCCAGCTCGCGCAGGCGCTTGATCGAAGCACGGATGGTCTTGTAGTTGGTCAGCATGCCGCCCAACCAGCGGTGATCGACGAACGGCGAGCCGCAACGAGCAGCTTCTTCGCGAACGATCTTGCCAGCGGAACGCTTGGTGCCAACGAACAGGATCTTGTTCTTGCCGGCAGCCAGCTTCTCAACGAACGACAGGGCGTCGTTGAACATCGGCAGGGTTTTTTCGAGGTTGATGATGTGAATCTTGTTGCGCGCGCCGAAAATGTACTTGCCCATTTTCGGGTTCCAGTAACGGGTCTGGTGGCCGAAGTGCACACCGGCCTTCAGCATATCGCGCATGTTGACTTGGGACATGATAGTTCCTTGATAAGTCGGGTTAGGCCTCCACGCATCCCAGCTTCCAACCCTTGCGGGCACCCAGGAAACCGTGTCGATACGTGTGTGGGTTCGAGCTTTCGGACGTACTGCCCGTAAAGCGGCGCGTTTTATACCACAGAAACTGACTGCACGCTACAAACCTTGCCCGCGAAAACCGCCAAAGCCTGTCTACCGGAGCCTCTGCCGCTCCCCCTGCGCCGACGGCCCGGGAGGCTGGTCACTGCGTGTGGGGCTTGCGCCGCGTAGCTGTTAATATAAGCAACTTTTCCGCGTGCACCCGAGAGCCCGATATGACCGTCACCATCAAATCCCCCGAAGAAATCGAGAAAATGCGCGTGGCCGGCCGCCTGGCCGCCGAAGTGCTGGAGATGATCGGTGAGCATGTGAAACCGGGCGTCACCACCGACGAGCTCGACCGTATCTGCCACGACTATATCGTCAACGTGCAGAAAGCCATTCCCGCTCCGCTCAACTACAAGGGTTTCCCCAAGTCGATCTGCACCTCGATCAACCATGTCGTGTGCCACGGCATCCCCAACGACAAGCCGCTCAAGGACGGCGATGTACTGAACATCGACGTCACCGTGATCAAGGACGGCTACCACGGCGATACCAGCAAGATGTTCATGGTCGGCAAGGTCGCCGAGTGGGCCGAGCGTCTGGCCAGGATCACCCAGGAGTGCATGTACAAGGGCATCGAGCTGGTCAAGCCGGGCACCCGCCTGGGCGACATCGGCGAGGTGATCCAGAAGCACGCCGAAAAGAACGGTTTCTCGGTGGTACGCGAATACTGCGGCCATGGCATCGGCGCCGTCTTCCATGAAGAGCCGCAGGTACTGCATTACGGCAAGGCGGGCACCGGCATGGAACTCAAGGAAGGCATGACCTTCACCATCGAGCCAATGATCAACCAGGGTCGCCCGGAAACCCGCCTGCTCGGCGACGGCTGGACCGCCATCACCAAGGATCGCAAGCTCTCTGCGCAGTGGGAGCACACCGTGCTGGTGACGCAAGGCGGTTACGAGATTCTCACCCTGCGCAGCGATGACACCATCGCACGCACCTCGGCTGGCCACTGAATCGCAGGGTGCGCCATGCGCACCCTGAACTGAAGCGGTGCGCACAGCGCACCCTACGACCTCTATATAAGGAAGGCGCCTGCATGCCGCAGATGGATCCCGAACTGTTTGATCGCGGTCAGTTCCAGGCCGAGCTGGCCCTCAAGTCCAGCCCCATCGCGGCATTCAAGAAAGCCATTCGCGGCGCACACGACGTGCTGGATACACGCTTTCGCGCCGGGCGCGACATCCGCCGCCTGGTGGAAGACCGCGCCTGGTTCGTCGACCAGATCCTGCAGGAGGCCTGGAAGCGCTTCTCCTGGAGCGAGGACGCCGACATCGCCCTGCTCGCCGTGGGCGGCTATGGCCGTGGCGAGCTGCACCCCTACTCCGACATCGACCTGCTGATCCTCCTCGACAGCGCCGACCACGAGATATTCCGCGAGTCCATCGAGGGTTTCCTCACCCTGCTCTGGGACATCGGCCTGGAAGTCGGCCAGAGCGTGCGCTCGGTAGAGGAATGCGCCGAAGAAGCGCGCGCCGACCTGACGGTGATCACCAACCTGATGGAAAGCCGCACCATCGCCGGCCCCGAGCACCTGCGCCAGCGCATGCAGCAGGTGACCAGCACCGACGCCATGTGGCCGAGCAAGCACTTCTATCTGGCCAAGCGCGAAGAGCGCAAGGCGCGCCACGGCAAGTACAACGACACCGAGTACAACCTCGAACCCAACGTCAAGGGTTCGCCAGGCGGCCTGCGCGATATCCAGACCGTGCTCTGGGTCGCGCGCCGCCAGTTCGGCACGCTCAACCTGCAGGCACTGGTCGGCCACGGCTTTCTGCTGGAAAGCGAGTACGCCCTGCTCTCCTCCAGCCAGGAATTCCTGTGGAAGGTGCGCTACGCCCTGCACATGCTCGCCGGCCGCGCCGAGGATCGCCTGCTGTTCGACCACCAGGCGAAGATTGCCGCACTGTTCGGCTACAGGGACGGCGAGGGCAAGCGCAGCATCGAGCACTTCATGCAGAAGTACTACCGCGTGGTCATGGGCATCTCCGAACTGTCGGATCTGATCAACCAGCACTTCGAGGAAGTCATCCTGCGAGCGGGTGAAAGCAGCCCGGCGACGCCACTTAACAGCCGCTTCCAGGTGCGTGACGGCTATATCGAGGTCACCCACCCGAACGTCTTCAGGCGCACCCCCTTCGCCATCATCGAAGTGTTCGTGCTGATGGCGCAGAACCCGGAGATCAAGGGCGTTCGTGCCGACAGCATTCGTCTGCTGCGCGACAGCCGCGAGCTGATCGACGACGACTTTCGCAAGGACATCCGCAACACCAGCCTGTTCATCGAGCTGTTCAAGTGCAGGGAAGGCATCCATCGCAACCTGCGGCGGATGAACCGCTACGGCATCCTCGGCCGCTACCTGCCGGAATTCGGCCATATCGTCGGGCAGATGCAGCACGACCTGTTCCACATCTATACGGTCGACGCACACACGCTCAACCTGATCAAACACCTGCGCAAGTTTCGCTGGCCGGAACTGGCGGAGAAATTCCCGCTGGCCAGCAAGCTCATCGACAAGCTGCCCAAGTCCGAGCTGATCTATCTCGCCGGTCTCTACCACGACATCGGCAAAGGGCGCGGCGGCGACCACTCCGAACTGGGCGCGGTGGACGCCGAGGCCTTCGCCCGCCGCCATCACCTGCCGGCCTGGGACAGCGCGCTGATCGTCTGGCTGGTGCAGCACCACCTGGTGATGTCCACCACGGCGCAGCGCAAGGATCTCTCCGATCCGCAGGTGATCCACGACTTCGCCCAGTTCGTCGGCGACCAGACCCGCCTGGACTACCTCTACGTGCTGACCGTGGCCGACATCAACGCCACCAACCCCAGCCTGTGGAACTCCTGGCGCGCCAGCCTGCTGCGCCAGCTCTACACCGAGACCAAGCGCGCCCTGCGCCGTGGCCTGGAAAACCCCGTCGATCGCGAAGAGCAGATCCGCCAGACGCAAAGCGCCGCCCTGGACATCCTGGTACGCAGCGGCACTGACCCGGACGACGCCGAGCAACTGTGGAGCCAGCTGGGCGACGACTACTTCCTGCGCCATACCGCCAGCGACGTCGCCTGGCATACCGACGCCATCCTCCAGCACCCGTCCGACGGCGACCCGCTGGTGCTGATCAAGGAGACCACTCAGCGCGAGTTCGAGGGTGGCACGCAGATTTTCATCTACGCACCGGATCAGCACGATTTCTTCGCCGTGACCGTGGCCGCGATGAGCCAGCTCAACCTGAACATTCACGACGCGCGAATCATCACCTCCACCAGCCAGTTCACCCTCGATACCTACGTGGTGCTGGACGCCGATGGCGGCTCGATCGGCAACAACCCGGCGCGCATCCAGCAGATTCGCGAAGGTCTGATCGAAGCTCTGAAGAATCCGGACGACTACCCGACCATCATCCAGCGCCGGGTGCCGCGCCAGCTCAAGCATTTCGCCTTCGCTCCGCAGGTGACCATCCACAACGATGCGCAACGCCCGGTGACCGTGCTGGAGCTGACCGCACCGGATCGCCCCGGCCTGCTCGCGCGCATCGGGCGCATCTTCCTCGAATACGATCTGTCGTTGCAGAACGCCAAGATCGCCACGCTCGGCGAGCGGGTCGAAGACGTATTCTTCGTCACCGACGCCAACAACCAGCCGCTGTCCGACCCGGAACTCTGCGCCCGCCTGCAGGAAACCATCGTCCGCCGACTGTCCGAGCCCAGCGCTCAACCCACGCAATTTTCCATCTGATTTCCGGACATACCGATGAATCCAGCTCTCGACCAGCTCCAGCCCTACCCCTTCGAGAAACTGCGCGAATTGCTCGGCAGCGTGCAACCAGCCGCCGACAAGCGCCCGATCGCACTGTCGATCGGCGAGCCCAAGCACCGCTCGCCGGACTTCGTCGGCCAGGCACTGACCGCCAACCTCGACAAACTGGCGGTGTATCCCACCACCCTGGGCCTGCCGGAACTGCGCCAGAGCATCGCCACCTGGTGCGAACGCCGCTTCGGCGTACCCAGTGGCTGGCTGGATGCCGCTCGCCATGTACTGCCGGTCAACGGCACCCGCGAAGCCCTGTTCGCCTTCACCCAGGCCGTGGTCGACCGCAACGCCAGGGGCCTGGTGGTCAGCCCCAACCCCTTCTACCAGATCTACGAAGGTGCAGCGTTTCTCGCCGGCGCCGAGCCGCACTATCTGCCGTGCCTGGAAGCGCACGGCTTCAACCCGGACTTCGACGCGGTGCCGGCCGAGGTCTGGCAGCGCTGCCAGATTCTCTTCCTGTGCTCGCCGGGCAACCCCACCGGCGCGCTGATCCCGGTCGAGACGCTGAAGAAGCTGATCGCCCTGGCCGATGAGCACGACTTCGTCATCGCCGCCGACGAGTGCTACAGCGAACTGTACTTCGACGAGAACACCCCGCCCCCCGGCCTGCTGAGCGCCTGCGCCGAGCTGGGCCGCAGCGACTTCAAGCGCTGCGTGGTGTTCCACAGCCTGTCCAAGCGCTCCAACCTGCCCGGCCTGCGCTCCGGTTTCGTGGCCGGCGACGCCAGCATCCTCAAGCACTTTTTGCTGTACCGTACCTACCACGGTTGCGCCATGCCGGTACAAACCCAGCTGGCCAGCGTGGCCGCCTGGAACGACGAAGCGCACGTACGCGCCAACCGCGACCTGTACCGCGAGAAGTTCGATGCCGTGCTGGATATTCTCGGCCCGGTGATGGACGTCCAGCGCCCGGACGGCGGCTTCTACCTCTGGGCCCGTACACCGGGTGACGACACCCTGTTCACCCGCGACCTGTTCGCCAGCGAGCACGTGACCGTGGTGCCGGGCTCGTACCTGTCGCGCGAGGTCGATGGCCTCAATCCGGGAGCCGGTCGTGTACGCATGGCGCTGGTCGCGCCATTGGCCGAATGCATCGAGGCCGCCGAGCGCATCGCCCGCTTCATCCGTAACGCCTGAGCCGAGCATCCGCGGATTTCATCCGGGCCACGCACTGACCGGCGCTTCGTGACACGGTACGCATGCACGGCGACAGGCGGGCTGGCATGAAGCCGCGGTGCGTGCGGCGCACCCTCCGCGCCCCGGATGCAATCCGGGGCGTAGCGCTCAGCCCTTGTGCAGGCGCGCCTCGGCGATATCCAGGTCACGCAGGATCTCGGTCAGCAGATCGTCATCCAGTTCGTTGTCCTTGCGCATGCGGTACAGCTCCAGCCGTTGAGCACGCAATGCCTGCAGGCGCAGGCGGTACTCCAGGCGATCCATCTCGCGCTGCTGCTCGCGCGACTCCTCGACCTCACGGGTACGCGACAGCAGGTCGCGGTACTCGCTCATCAGCTTGGCCTTGATCTCCACCGAGGCAATGGCGCCGTCGGCGTCCGCCGCACGCTCGTCTTCGCCCTCCAGATAGCGAATGGCCGACTCCAGCACCTTGCCACGGTGCCGGTTCAGCTCCCGTTCGTGCAGCGCCGCATTGTCCTGCGGCAACAGCGGCAGGATACGCGGCAGCGCCGCACTGGCCACCAGCAGCGAGAGCAGGATCACGCCCGCGGCGATCAGAATCAGCAGATCGCGCTCGGGAAAGGCCTCGCCGCTGTTGAGCAGCAGCGGCAGTGACATCACGCCCGCAAGGGTGACGGCGCCACGCACACCCCCCAGGGTCAGTACCGCGCTGAGCGCCATCCGTGACTGCCCGGCAAAGCGCGTCGGCAGACCCCGCCAGCGCCGAAAGGCACCCGACACGCGCCAGTAGCCGTACACCCACATGAAACGCAGCGCCATCATCACCGCGTAGATGGCCAGCACGCACAACAGCGCCCACGCCACGAAAGGCCAGGAATGCGCGTGGGCTTCCAGCGCCGCCCCCACGATGTCCGGCAGTTGCAGGCCCAGCAACAGGAAGATCAGACCGTTGAAGGTGAACTCCAGCAATGCCCAGACGCTGCGGTTGAGCATCCGCGTGGTGGTCTGCCGGGGCAGCAGGTCGAGGCGGCTCTGCATCATGCCGGCCGCCACCGCCGAGAGAATGCCGGACAGCCCCAGGTGCTCGGCGGCCACGTAGGCGGCAAACGGCAGCAGCAGAAGCAGCAGCACGTGCGGCGCCGGATCCTCCCAGCCACGGGCGATCATCCAGGCACGCAGGCGCCCGAGCAGGTAGCTCAGCGCAATCCCGACCAGCAGGCCGCCGACGGCCACCAGCACGAATTGCAGGCTGGCGTCACCGATGGAGAACACCCCGGTCAGGGTCGCGGCAACGGCGAACTTGAACGCCACCAGGCCGGAGGCGTCGTTCATCAGGGCCTCGCCCTGCAACAGATTGTTCAGGGTCGCGGGCAGACGACCGTGGGTGATCGCCGACACGGCCACCGCATCGGTGGGCGACAGCACTGCGGCCAGCGCGAAGCAGGCCGCCAGCGGCACCTGCGGCAGCAGCCAGTGAATGAAGTAACCGGCGCCCAGGATGCTGAAGAACACCAGCGCGAAGGCCAGCAACAGGATAGGCGTGCGCAACTGGCTGAACTGCCCCTTGGGCATGCGCCAGCCGTCGACGAACAGCAACGGCGGGATGAACAGCAGCAGGAACAGCTCCGGCTCCAGGCGCACATGCAACCCCAGCACCGGGATCGCCAGCAGGGCGCCGATCAGAATCTGCAGAAGTGGCAGAGGCAAGGGAATGAACTGAGCGGTGATACGGGTGCCACTGACCACCAGGAGCATGATCAGAATGGTGTAGAGAAGCTGCATGGGCGCAGAGACCGGAACGAAGAGGCGAAGAGTCCCGATTCTAGCAGCTCGTCTCCCGTGGCCAGGGCAAAAACCGCTGGGGCGGGCCACGCAGGGTGCTTTCGAGCCGTCGCAGGCCCGTGAACATGCAGGTACGACTCCCACCGCCACGTCACGACACTCCATGGCATAATGGCCGGCCGCATTTCCCGGACATTCCGGCACGCCACTCATCAGAGGAAGATCAATGAGTTACGTCCTGTATGGCATCAAGGCCTGCGACACGATGAAAAAGGCCCGTACCTGGCTCGATGAGCACCGGGTCGACTATGCCTTTCACGACTACAAGAGCGCCGGGATAGACCGTGCAAGCCTGGAAAAATGGTGCAACGAGCATGGCTGGCAAACCGTCCTCAACCGTGCCGGCACCACATTCCGCAAGCTGGATGACGCGCAGAAAGCCGATCTCGATCAGACCCGGGCCATCGATCTGATGCTGGCCCAGCCATCGATGATCAAGCGCCCGGTACTCGACCTGGGCGACAAGACCCTGGTCGGTTTCAAACCGGATAACTACCAAGCCGCGCTGGCCTGACAATCTCACCCGATTTCGTTGCAAGGAACCCATCTCATGAGCACCTCCCTTTACAGCATCGCCTTTGGCGTCGGCACCCAGAACCGCCAGGGCAACTGGCTGGAAGTCTTCTACGCCCTGCCGCTGCTCAACCCGACCAGCGAACTGGTTGCCAAAGCCGCCGAGAAACTCGGCTACCAGGGCGGCAACCAGGCCATCGCCTTCAGCAATGCCCAGGCCGCCGACCTGGCCGAAGCCCTGAAGGGTGTGGACGCTGCCCAATCGGCGCTGCTGACCCGCCTGGCCGAAAGCCACAACCCGCTGGTCGCCACTTTCCTGGCTGAAGACGCCGCGCCGACCAGCACCCCGGAGGCCTACCTCAAGCTGCACCTGCTGTCGCATCGCCTGGTCAAGCCGCACGGCCTGAGTCTGGCGGGCATCTTCCCGCTGCTGCCCAACGTGGCCTGGACCAGCCAGGGCGCGGTCGACCTGGGCGAGCTGGCCGAACGTCAGCTGGAAGCCCGCCTCAAGGGTGAGCTGCTGGAAGTGTTCTCGGTGGACAAGTTCCCGAAAATGACCGACTACGTGGTACCGGCTGGCGTGCGTATCGCCGACAGCGCCCGCGTGCGCCTGGGTGCCTACATCGGTGAAGGCACCACCGTGATGCACGAAGGCTTCGTCAACTTCAACGGTGGCACCGAAGGCCCGGGCATGATCGAAGGTCGTGTCTCGGCTGGCGTGTTCGTCGGCAAGGGCTCGGATCTGGGCGGCGGCTGCTCGACCATGGGCACCCTGTCCGGTGGCGGCAACATCATCATCAGCGTCGGCGAAGGCTGCCTGATCGGTGCCAACGCCGGTATCGGCATCCCGCTGGGCGACCGCAACACCGTGGAAGCCGGCCTGTACATCACCGCCGGCACCAAGGT
Source organism: Ectopseudomonas oleovorans (assembly GCA_045291465.1). Taxonomy (GTDB): domain Bacteria; phylum Pseudomonadota; class Gammaproteobacteria; order Pseudomonadales; family Pseudomonadaceae; genus Aquipseudomonas; species Aquipseudomonas oleovorans_B. The sequence goes on from CP152345.1 coordinate 4,088,211, forward strand.
GAATCTGCTCGACGAGGGCAACGCCCTGGTCAAGGTGGTCAAGGCGCGCGACCTGGCCGGCCAGCCGGACCTGCTGTTCCGTCGCAACTCGCTGACCGGTGCCGTGGAGTGCAAGACCCACAAGTCGGCCATCGAGCTGAACGAAGCCCTGCACGCCCACAACTGAAAAAGTTGGTTTAACGCTGCTGCGCTAGCCCATACTGCGTTGCAACAAGGCTCGGATCGGTCAAGTCGCCCGCGACTCCGACCGTTACTCGCCTTGTTGCGCCTTGTCTGGCCGTCGCTCGCGACACGTTGAACCCGACTTTTGAACTGCCAGATGATCTCTGGAAGCATCCATGTCACTGATCTCCCCCTGGCGTGCCGACTTCCCCGGCATTCTCGCCCTCGAAGCCGAAGGCCAGACCTACCTGGACAGCGCCGCCACCGCGCAGAAACCGCAGGTGGTGCTGGACGCCCTGCTCGCCTACCTGGCCGGCGGCGCGGCCAACGTGCACCGCGCCCAGCACCTGCCGGGCGAGCGGGCCACCCGCGCCTTCGAGGCGACACGCAACCAGGCAGCGCAGTGGCTGAATGCGGCCAGCGCCGAGGAGATCATCTTTACCCGCGGCACGACCGAGTCACTGAACCTGCTGGCCTACGGCCTGGAGCACCTGCTGCAGCCCGGCGAGCAGATCGTCATCAGCGCACTGGAACACCACGCCAACCTGCTGCCCTGGCAGCAACTGGCCAGGCGCCGCGGGCTCGAACTGGTGGTACTGCCCCTGGATGACGCCGGCACCATCGACCTGAACGAAGCAGCGCGCCTGATCGGCCCACGTACCCGCGTGCTGGCCGTCTCGCAGCTGTCCAACGTGCTGGGGCGCAGGCAGCCGCTGCGGCAGTTGCTGGCTCTGGCCCGCACGCACGGCGCGTTCACCGTGGTCGATGGCGCACAGGGCGCCGTGCATGGCCGCCAGGACATGCAGGCGCTGGCCTGCGATTTCTACGTCTGCTCGTCGCACAAGCTGTACGGCCCGGACGGCGTCGGCCTGCTCTATGGCCGCCGCGAGGTTCTGGAACAGCTCCAGCCCTGGCAGTTCGGTGGGGAAATGGTGCTGGACGCCGACTACCAGGCCGCCCGCTTTCGTCCCGCGCCTCTGGGGTTCGAGGCCGGTACGCCTGCGGTCTCCTCGGTCATTGCCCTGGGCGCTGCGCTGGATTGGCTGAACGGCCTGGATCACGCCGCCGTGGCGAGCCACGAAGCGGCTCTGCATGCCGAACTGCTGGCCGGTCTGCAAGCGCGTGAAGGTATGCGCCTGCTTGGCCAACCTCAGTTGGCACTGGCCTGCTTTTGCGTCGATGGCGTGCACAGCGCCGACCTGGCTCACCTGCTCAGCGAACAGGGCATCGCGGTGCGTGCCGGACATCACTGCGCCATGCCACTGATGAAAGGCCTCGGCCTGAGCGGTGCGATTCGCGTCTCGCTGGGGCTGTACAACGACGGCCGCGACCTGGAACGCTTCTTCAGTGCCCTGGACAAGGCCCTGGAGCTGCTGCGGTGAACCGCCGTCATCGTTCCTCCGTAGGAGCGGCTTCAGCCGCGATTGGCCGTGCCGGGGTTTTCGCGGCTGAAACGCAATGCCATCCAGCCGGCCCTGCGGGCATCTGGAGAGCGACTCGATGACCCTGCCAATCGCCGCCCAGCAAGCCCTGGATGCCTTTGCCGCCTGCCCTGGCTGGGAACAGCGCGCGCGCCTGCTGATGCAATGGGGCGAACGCCTGCAGCCACTGAGCGATGCCGAACGCATCGACGCGCACCGCGTGCATGGCTGCGAGAGCCTGGTCTGGCTGGTGGCCGAACGACGCGGCGAGCACCTGCACTTTCGCGCCGACAGCGATGCCCGTCTGCTGCGCGGCTTGCTGGCGGTGCTGCTGGTTCGCGTCCAAGGCCTTGCCCCGGCAGAGCTCGCCTCGCTCGACCTGCACGACTGGTTCAACCAGTTGGGCCTGCAACGCCAACTGTCCCCCTCACGCAGCAACGGGCTCAATGCCGTGCTGCAACGCATGCGCGAACGGGTGAGCTGAGCCCCTACTCGCTGCGGCCCCGCTCGCGCATCGTCAGACCGCGCAGGAAATTGCGCAGAATCTGATCGCCACACTCCCGGTAGTGCTTGTGCCCCGGTGCGCGGAACAATGCACCGAGTTCAGCCCGGGTCATCGGCAGATCCGCCGCTTGCAAAATGGCCTGAATGTCGTCGTCGCGCAGCTCGAACGCCACTCGCAGCTTCTTCAGCACGATGTTGTTGCTCAGCCGCCTGGCCACCGGCAGCGGCGGTCGGCTCTCATCCTTGCCACGCCTGTGGAACACCAGGCCTTCCAGAACATGCGCCAGCAGGGCATCGCTGCAATTGCGATAACCGGCGTCATCCTCGCGCAGCAGGCAACTGGCAATCAGCCCCGGCTCCACCGGGTAGTCCGCCAGCTCACACAACTGCGCCAGCCTCGCATCGCTGACATCCAGCAGGTAACGCAGGCTGCGCAGCACATCATTGTTGGTCATCAGACAAGGCACTCGAAAAAGGAAGAATCAATCGCGCATGACCTGAGTCGACTCGGCGGGCCGCCAGTCATCGGCGTTACCGGTGTTCAACGCCTGCTGCAGGCGCTCGAGATCACCCCGCTCGGCGAAACGCCGCAGGCCGGCATTGAACAGTTGCAGCAGCTCGGCACTCTCGGCGTCATTCTTGCGAAACAGCAGGCGCAGTGGCTCGGTATTCAGTTGGCGCGGGTGGTGGACGATATGGCCGCTGTCCTCGGGAAACAGGCGGCGCAACATGGCGTAGCCGACCGCGCGATCCTGCGGATGCAGATCGACGCGGCCCAGCTCCAGCAGGCGAAACCCCGTGTCCTCCTTGCCGCTCTGCTGCACGTTCAGGCGCCCGGCCTGCAGCGCCTCGTCGAATGCCGGGCCGTAGGAATAGCCGAGGGTCGTACCGATGCGGTATTTCAGCAGATCCTCGACCGTCGTCCAGTCGAAAGCCTGATCGCGGCGATGGAACAGGACGATCTCGCCACGCACCAGCGGGTCGCTGCAGATACCGTAGTTGAGCCGGCTCGGCGAGCAACTGTACGGCATGATCGCGTGCAATTGACCTTGTTGCAGCATCAGCACGTTGCGATCCCAGGGATGGAAGATGTATTCGACCTCGTAGCCGGCATCGGCGAACACCGCGCTGACCAGACGGGCGAGCGCGCCGCCATCGGCACGCTTCTGATCGACATAGGGCGCCCAGTCACCGGTACCGATGCGCAGCTTCTGCGGCTCGGCCTGTACCGGCGTGAAGAGCGCCAGCAAAACGGGCAGCACCAGGGAGGTAAGCATCCGTGCCCAACGTCTCCGAGGCAAGACGCGAAAAAAACGCCGGGAGCGTTCTTTGACGTCGCTCTGCGGCGGCCCGCAGGGTTGCCAGCAGGGATGGCGGGCAACGAAAAACAGGTACGACACGAAACACCTCTCCAACAACAGGCCGGCCTCCTGCCTCGCCGACAGCGACCTCTGCTTATCGCCCAGCATAGTCAAGTGCGAGGCACCCGACCCTTCTTTGTGGCCTGCCATCCCTGAGGGGCCATCATCGAACAGCGCCAGGAACCGCCCCGGCCATTGTCACTCGGTGGCCTTGCGCTCTGCCGGGCGCCGGGCACCCGCCACCAGCTTGTCCACCAGTCTGGCAGCCGCAGCCATGCCAAAGCTGGCGGTGACCATCATCACCGCACCAAAGCCGCCTGCGCAGTCCAGGCGCACCCCTTCGCCGACGAAGCCCTTGGCCTGGCATACCGTACCGTCCGGCTTGGGGTAGCGCAGCTGCTCGGTGGAAAACACGCACGGTACGCCATAGGTGCGGCCCGGTGTGCGGGAGAAACCGTAGTCACGGCGCAGCATGCTGCGCACCTTGGCCGCCAGCGGGTCATTGAAGGTCTTGTTCAGGTCGGTCACCTGGATCTGCGTCGGATCGACCTGTCCACCCGCCCCGCCAGTGGTGACGATCTGAATCTTGCGCCGCTTGCACCAGGCGATCAGCGCGGCCTTGGCCGGCACACTGTCGATGCAGTCGATCACCCCGTCGAGCTGCTCGGTGATGTACGCGGCCATGGTCTCGCGCGTGACGAAATCCGCCACCGCGTGCACCACGCAGGCCGGGTTGATGGCTCGGATGCGCGCCGCCATCTCGTCGACCTTGGCCTTGCCCACCGCGCCCTCGACGGCATGCACCTGACGATTGGTGTTGGTGATGCAGACATCATCCAGATCGAACAGCGAAATCTCGCCCACTCCCGAGCGTGCCAACGCCTCGGCCGCCCATGAGCCGACGCCGCCGATGCCGACCACCGCCACGTGCGCCGCCGCCAGGCGTTGGTACCCCTCGAGGCCATAGAGCCGGGCTATGCCGCCAAATCGCTGATCGTCTGTGTTCATCTCACCCCCTGCGCAAGCCGCGCATTATAGGGATAGCGCCACGCCCACCCAAGCCCGCCAGACGGCCGGAGGGCACCGCTGAAAACGGCCCGCGTGCCCCCCGCTGCGTTTTCTGAGGCGCCTGCGGGGGCGGGTAGTTTTGCCGACGGCCTGCTAAGATGGCCGGCTTTCACGCCAGCCGCTGCACCGGAGCCACCATGACCGCCCCCCTCACCCCCACTCTGGAACTCGCCTTCGACCTGATTCGCCGCCCGTCCGTGACCCCGGTCGACGAAGGCTGCCAGGAGCTGATGATGCGCCGTCTGGCCGGCTGCGGCTTCGCGGTGGAGCACATGCGCATCGAAGAGGTGGAGAACTTCTGGGCCCGGCGCGGCGGCGAAGGCCCCGTGCTGTGCTTCGCCGGACACACCGACGTGGTGCCCACCGGCCCGCTGGACGCCTGGCAGTACCAGCCGTTCGATGTGCGCGTGGACGAAGACGGCATGCTCTGTGGCCGTGGCGCAGCGGACATGAAAGGCAGCCTGGCGAGCATGATCATCGCCGTCGAGCGCTTCGTCGCCGATCATCCCGATCACAAGGGCGCCATCGCCTTTCTGATCACCAGCGACGAAGAAGGCCCCGCGCAGCACGGTACCAAGGCCGTGGTCGAACGCCTGCGCGAACGCGGCGAGCGCCTGGACTGGTGCATCGTCGGCGAACCGTCGAGCACCACGCTGCTCGGCGACGTGGTCAAGAATGGTCGCCGTGGCTCGCTCGGCTGCACCCTGACCGTGTATGGCAAGCAGGGCCACGTGGCCTACCCGCACCTGGCGAAGAACCCGATTCACCTGGCTGCACCGGCGCTGGCCGAACTGGCCGCCGAGCACTGGGATCACGGCAACGACTATTTCCCGCCGACCAGCTTCCAGGTGTCCAACCTCAACGCCGGCACCGGTGCCACCAATGTCATCCCGGGCGAGCTGAAGGCGGTGTTCAACTTCCGCTTCTCCACCGAATCCACCGTCGAAGACCTGCAACGGCGCGTCACCAGCATCCTCGACAGGCACGGACTGGACTACCACCTGGAATGGGCGCTGTCCGGCCTGCCGTTCCTCACCCAGCCGGGCGACCTGCTCGATGCCGTGGCGGCCAGCATCAAGGGCGTCACCGGCCGCGACACCACACCGTCCACCAGCGGTGGCACCTCCGACGGACGCTTCATCGCTACCCTGGGCACCCAGGTGGTCGAACTCGGCCCGGTCAACGCCACCATCCACCAGATCAACGAGCGCGTACTGGCCAGCGACCTCGACCTGCTCACCGAGGTTTACTACCAGACGATGGTGAAATTGCTGGCATGAGCCTGATCTGCCCCCTCTGCCAGACGCCGTTGACGCGCAGCGACAGCGGCCTGAGCTGCGACAATCGCCATGGCTTCGACCGCGCGCGGCAGGGTTACTACAACCTGCTGCCGGTGCAACACAAGAACAGCCGCGATCCCGGCGACAACGCCGCCATGGTCGAAGCCCGTCGGCGCTTTCTCGACGGCGGCCACTACGCGCCGCTGGCTGCTCGCCTGGCCGCACTCGCCGCGCAGTACAAGCCCGCGCGCTGGCTGGATATCGGCTGCGGCGAGGGCTACTACACCGAGCAGGTCGCCCGCGCCCTGCCGACGGCCGACGGCTACGCCCTGGACATCTCCCGCGAGGCGGTCAAACGCGCCTGCAAACGTGCCCCGCAACTGAGCTGGCTGGTGGCGAGCATGGCCCGTGTACCGCTGAGTGACGCCAGTTGCGAACTGCTGGCCAGCGTCTTCAGCCCGCTCGACTGGAGCGAGGCCAAACGCCTGCTCGCCCCCGGCGGCGGTCTGCTGCGCATGGGGCCGACCCGCGTGCACCTGATGGAGCTGCGCCAGAAGCTGTACGACGAGGTGCGCGACTACGACGACGAGAAACACCTGGCGCTGATCCCGCCGGGCATGCACCTGGCCCACAGCGAAACGCTGCAGTTCCCGCTGCACCTCACCGCTGCCCAGGCCCGCGCCGACCTGCTGGCCATGACCCCGCACGGCTGGCGCGCCAGCGCCGAACGCCGCGAAGCGGTGATCGCCGAGCCCTTCGAAGTTACCGTTGCCATCCGCTACGATTGGATCGTCAAAACCCAGAGCCCACGCTCTCAGGATTAGAAGCCATGCGCCAACCCGATATCGAGATCTACCTGAAAGACGCCGAGCGCGACGCCGTGGCGCAGTGGCTGGGCGCAGCCCTGGGCCCGTGCAGCGACTGGCAACAGAAAGGCCAGACCTTCAAGTGCAAGGCTGGCGACGTGCCGGTGACCTGGCTGCCGAAAGCCGTGGGCAAATGGCACAGCCTGTACCTGGAAAGCGACGCCACGCCCTGGGCCGACGACCTGGCCTGCGCCCGTGCCGCCCACGCCGCACTGGGCGTGCAGATCCGCTGCGCACCGGGCACCTGGGTCGAAGACGAGAGCGACGAAGAGGCCGACCGCTGGATCAAGGTCGATGCCGACGGCGAAACGGAAATCATCTGGCGCACCGAATGACCCGGTAAACCGGGGAAATCGTGCCGGGCATGCGAGTAGGGGGTCGCGGGCCCGCCCACGCCGTGCGTAGCCGGGGCGTAGCGCGATTTTCGCTGCGCACGGCGCACCCTGGCGAGGCATGGTCGCCAGACACAAAGCCTCGTCCGTTCAGCCCCTACGCCCCAGGCGCAAGATCGGTGCAGTCGCACCCGCCAGTGCCTCGCCAGGGCGCGAAAAAATACCCATCGGATATTCAAAGACCGTTTATCGGTAAAAATATCCCTTGTTTTTCAGTTACTTAATTAGTTATCCAGCTAAGTATTGGCGTACTTCCTGCTTGCCCTCAGCGGCATAGTTCCCTAGGGTAGTTCGCATGTGGTCCTGATTGCCCCCATCAGTTCGCTGCTGAGCGGGGTCGCTTTACTCCTGCTTGGCAACGGACTGCTCAATACCCTGCTGACCCTGCGTGGCGTCGCCGAAGGTTACTCCACCACGATGCTCGGCCTGATCATGTCCGGGTACTTCGTCGGGTTCCTGCTCGGCACCTGGCTGGCAACACCGCTGGTCAGGCGTATCGGGCACATTCGTGCGTTCGCCTGTTGCGCCGCCCTGGCGGCCATCGCCGCCCTGCTCCACCTGCTGCTGATCGACCCCTGGGTCTGGCTGGGTTTGCGCGTGCTTTACGGGCTTGCGCTGGTGACGCTGTACATGGTCATCGAAAGCTGGCTCAACGCCCAGGCACCCAACGAAAAGCGTGGCCAGGTGTTCGCCGTGTACATGGCGGTCAACCTCGGCGCACTGGCGCTGGCCCAGCAACTGCTGCACCTGGCCGACCCGGTGCAGTTCACCCTGTTCGCCATCGCCGCGATGCTCATCAGCGCCGCGCTGATGCCCATTACCCTGACCCGACAGGCGCAGCCAGCCCTGCCCGAGTCACCACCGAGCAACCTGCGCCAGCTCTGGGGCATTGCGCCCCTGGCAATGGTCGCAGCCGCGCTGTCCGGACTGGCCATGGGCGGCTTCTGGGGCATGGCACCGGTGTATGCCAGCCTCGCCGGCTTCGACACGGCCGGCGTCGGCCTGCTGATGACCGCCACCATCCTCGGCGGCGCGCTGCTGCAATGGCCCATTGGCCTGTACTCGGATCGTCACGACCGGCGCCAGGTGCTGCTCTGGGTCGTCATCCTCGCGGTCGCCCTGGCGCTGGTGATGAGCCTGCTGCCGGCAGGCCCGCTGCTGCTGGGCGCCATCTTCATCTGGGGCGGCCTGGCCTTCGCCATCTACCCCATCGCCGTGGCGCAATTGATCGACCAGTTGCGCAGCGACGAAATCCTTTCCGGCTCCGCCAGCCTGCTGATGGTCAATGGCATCGGTTCGGTGTGCGGGCCGCTGCTGGCCGGCCTGCTGATGGAGCGCCTCGGCGCCACGGCGCTGCCGCTGTACTTCGCCGGCACCCTGGGCCTGCTGGCGGCCTACACCCTGTATCGGCTGCGCCATGTCAGTGACCTGGTCAGTGGCGACGCCGCCCACTTCGTACCGATGCTGCGCACCAGTCCCACGGTGCTGGAGCTGATGCCCGACGCGCCGCCGCAGGCGCACGAACCAATGGAGGACACCCCGAACCCGGCGTCCTGAAGATCGTAGAGCCTGTTCAAAGACTCGCGAGCCAGCACCAGGCAATACCGATGGCGGCCCCGCGAACACGAGCGCAGCAGCGACCGGAGTCGCGTTCGCCTCTGGCGCGAATGAACACTTCGACCGAGGCGCCCAGCTCGAACGGCCCATGCGCCGCAGTCATTGGAAAGGTTCTTGAAGGCTGTTTCGGCAAGGCCCCGAGCCTACCCCAAGCAGCCAGAAACCCGGCCCGGCGGCCGCTCACACCTGAGCGCACCACACCGGCCACTTCTGGAGAAACAACGATGCTACTTGCTACCGACCTGGATGGAACCTTTCTCGCCGGCGACCCCGAAGATCGCCTGAGCCTCTACCAGACCATCGCCGCCCACCCCGAAATCAAGCTCGCCTACGTCACCGGACGCAGCCTGGAAGCCGTGCTGCCGCTGCTGGCCGACCCGACGTTGCCGCAGCCGGACTACATCATCGCCGACGTCGGCGCGACCCTGGTGCATGGCGACAGCCTGCAACCGATCCAGTCGCTGCAAGGCACGGTCGATGCCCGCTGGCCAGGGGAAAGTCAGGTCGCCAGTGCCATCGCGCCGTTCGGCCTGGAGCGTCAGGACGTGCCCCAGGCGCGCCGCTGCTCCTACTTCTGCACGCCCGAACAGGCGGCCAACCCGGCGCTGCGCGAAATCGCCGACGCGCTGGGCTGCGACCTGCTCTACTCCGCCGGACTGTACCTGGACTTCCTGCCCGGAGGCGTGAACAAGGGCAGCAGCCTGCAGGCGCTGGCCGACTGGCTGGAGCTGGATCACGACCAGGTGCTGGCCGCCGGCGACACCCTCAATGACCTGTCCATGCTCAGCGCCAGCTTCCACGGTGTGTGCGTCGGCCAGTCGGAAACCGCGCTGCTGGAAGCCACGCGCAGCCACTCGCGCACCCTGCACGCCAACCGACCGGGCTGCGGCGGCATCCTCGAAGCCTTCGCCCATTTCGGCTTTCTCGGCGAACACGGCATCGCCGCCGAACGTCGCCAGGCCGCGCAACCGGGCAAGGCCGAACTGGTGATGGTCTATCACCGCCTGCCCTACGAGGAGTACCGTGGCGCCAACGGCAAACTGCAACGCCGCCGCCCCACCTCGCCCAACGGCATCATCCCCACCCTGCTCAGCTTCTTCGGCGATGGCCGCCCCGGCTCCTGGGTCGCCTGGGCCGTGCACGAGGATGACGGCGAGGCATTCGACAGCCACACCACCGTGGACGCCGAGCGCTACCCCAAACTCACCGCCGCGCGGGTCAAACTGAGCAAGGCAGAAGTCGACATCTTCTACAAGCGCTTCTCCAAGGAAGCCTTCTGGCCGACCCTGCACACCTTCTGGGAGCGCGCCACCTTCAACGAGGACGACTGGCAGGTGTTCCTCAGGGTCAACCGCGCCTTCGCCGAACGCACCGCGCTGGAAGCCGCCGAAGGCGCAATCGTCTGGCTGCACGACTACAACCTGTGGATGGTGCCGGCCTACCTGCGCGAGCTGCGCCCGGATCTGCGCATCGCCTTCTTCCACCACACCTACTTCCCTTCGGCGGACGTGTTCAACGTGCTGCCCTGGCGCCGGCAGATCATCGGCAGCCTGCTGCAATGCGATTACATCGGCTTCCATATCCCGCGCCAGGTGGAGAACTTCGTCGACGTCGCGCGCGGCGTGTTCCCGCTGAAAACCCTGGAGCGGCAGAACTGCGCGCCGCGCTTCATCACCTATGGCTGCGCCGTGGGCCTTGAGCGCATGACCACCGCACTGGACACCGGCACCCGCCAGGTCAGGCTCGGTGCACATCCGGTCGGGCTGGATGTCGACCGGGTACGCAACGCGCTGGAGGCGCCAAGGATCAAGGAACTGATGGGCCAACTGCGCAGGGAAATGCAGGGCGTGAAGCTGATCCTCTCGGTGGAGCGCCTCGACTACACCAAGGGCATCCTGGAAAAGCTCAATGCCTACGAGCGCCTGCTGGCCGACAACCCGGAGCTGCTGGGCAAGGTCACCCTGGTCACCGTCTGCGTGCCGGCGGCCAGGGAGATGACCGTCTACAACGAACTGCAAACGCAGATCGAGCAGGCCGTGGGCCGTATCAACGGCCGCTTCGCCCGCATCGGCTGGACGCCATTGCAGTTCTTCTTCCGCAGCCTGCCGTTCGAGGAAGTCAGCGCCTGGTACGCCATGGCCGACGTCATGTGGATCACCCCGCTGCGTGATGGCCTCAACCTGGTGGCCAAGGAGTTCGTCGCCGCGCAAGGCCTGCTCGGCGGGCGCGGCGTACTGGTGTTGTCGGAGTTCGCCGGCGCGGCGGCCGAACTCAAGGGCGCGCTGCTGACCAACCCGCACGATCCGGCCGACCTGGCGCAAACCTGCTACCTGGCACTGAACCTGCCCAGGAGCGAGGCCCAGGCGCGCCTGCGCGAACTGTTCGACATCGTTTGCCACAACGACATCCGCCGCTGGGGCGAGGACTTCCTCGCCGGCGTACAGGTGGAGCAGGAGTCCACACCGCTGACGCTGGCAAGCTGAAGAGCCGCGAAGGCGTAATCCCGCTCGCAGGGTGCGCGGTGCGCACCCAGGTGGGCGAATGGATACGCCTGCCCCCCGGATGATGACGGGGGCTCCAACGGGCTTACCCCTGCTGGCTATCGACCACGCAATTGATCATCCATGGCACCCCGAAGCGGTCGGTGAGCATGGCGAAGCGGGTCGCCCAGAAGGTGGCCTGCAACGCCATCTGCACCTCACCACCGGCCGACAGCGCTTCATAGAGCCGCTCGGCCTCCGGCACGTTGTCCACCTGCAAAGAGATCGAACAGCCCTTGATGCCCGGATGCGGGTACTGCGGGATGGTATCGGAGGCCATCAGAATCTGGTCACCCGCCGTCAGGCACACATGCATCACCCGATCGTGGTACTGCGGCGGTACCTCGCCGGCATCCGGGCTTTCACCGAAGCGCAGCAGTTCCAGCTTGCCGCCCAGCAGCTCGGCGTAGACGTTGAAGGCTTCCTCGCACTGGCCATCGAACATCAGATAGGCATGAATTTTCATCGTGTCACTCTCCTTGCTTGTCGCTGCTGATGCGCGCACGGATACGGTCTTCCTGCTCGCGCAACTCGGGGGTGAACTCGGCGCCGAAATCCTCGGCCTCGAAGATCTGCCGAATCTCGATGTCGGACTCGCCAGGCATGGGGTTGGGGCAGCGCTTGACCCAGTCGATGCAGGCCTGCAGCGACTCGCACTGAAAGATCCAGAAACCGGCCACCAGCTCCTTGGTTTCCATGAACGGGCCATCGATCACCGAGCGCTGTGCGCCGGAGAACCGTACGCGCGCACCTTTGGCGCTGGGATGCAGTCCTTCACCGGCAAGCATCACACCGGCGGCCGCCAGTTCCTCGTTGTAACGACCCATGGCCGTGAGCAGCTCCTCGGAAGGCATCACACCCGCTTCGGAATCCGCAGTCGCCTTGACAATCACCATGAAACGCATCGCTGTCTCCTTGTTCGAGTCGAAGTCGCGCGCAGGGTGTTCCCTACGGCTGACAGTGAACCCGAGGCCGGGTTCTATGCATTGGTCGAACGGGCGACGGACGAATCGACAGACACGCCGAGATATTCTCGGTGCGCACAGCGCATCCTGCGAAACCGCGCGATCACATAGGGTGCGCCGTGCGCACCGCGTCATTCGCCATATGCGCCCTCATCTATCCGGGCATCACTGCCCCAATCCGCCGGATACACGCCTTTCTTCACCAAACGATGAAAGCTCGACCACGGCCAATCCGCCACACGACCGACCAGACCATGCTTCACCGGATTGAAATGCAGGTAATCCATATGCCGACGGTAGTCGTCTTCATCGCGAATGCGGTGCTCCCGGAAACGCCGCTGCCACAGGCACGATTCACGGCGCAGGCTACGACTGAGACTGATCGTCCCAGGCAGGCGAACGGCCTGAGAGGTCAGACGCTTGATCATCGACCAGCGCAGGCCATAGGCAGCATCCCCCTCCGGCAAGCGCCAGAGGCAATGCAGATGATCAGGCAGCAACACCCAACCCTCGATGATGAAGGGGTGGGACATGCGAACTTTTTCGATGGCGTGACGCAAGGCTGCGCGCACGGGCGCATCGGTCAACACCGCGTGGCGCTGGTGGCTGACCAGCGTGAAGAAATAGCAGGCGCCCGCATCCCGGGCGCGGCGGTAACTGGACATTCCTGTCTCCTGAATCCTTGCCGGCGGATTCAGGATAGTCGCTGGTGCGCACAGTGCACCCTACGCCAGGTCGTTCGATCCGCAGGGTGCGCCGTAATCCTCGCAGGGTGCGCCGCGCGCACCGCTGCCAACTCGAATCAGACGCGGAAACGGCTGACCAGCGATTGCAACTGGTTGCCCAGGCGCGCCAGTTCGGCCGAGGACTTGGCCGTCTCCTCGCTGGCAGTGGCGGTCTGCTCGGCGACATCGCGCACGTTCAGTACGCTGCGGCCGATTTCCTCGGCCACCGCACCCTGCTGCTCGGCAGCAGCAGCGATCTGCTGGTTCATCGACTGGATGTTGGACACCTTGTGGTTGATCACCTCCAGCGCATCACCGGCCTTGCGCGCCAGGGCCACGCTGCCCTCGGTGAGGCTGCGGCTCTCGTGCATGACGCTGGCCACCTGCTGGGTGCCGCGCTGCAAGGCAGCGATCAGGCTTTCGATTTCCTCGGTGGACTGCTGGGTGCGCCGCGCCAGGCCGCGCACCTCATCGGCCACCACGGCGAAGCCACGTCCGGCCTCGCCGGCACGGGCCGCCTCGATGGCCGCGTTGAGCGCCAACAGGTTGGTCTGGTCGGCAACGGCCTTGATCACGTCCATGACGCTGCCGATCCTGTCGCTCTCCTGCTGCAACAGACTCATGGCGTCGGTGGAACGAGACATCTCCTGCGCCAGCTCTTCGATCCTGGTGATCGCCTCGGCCACCACCCGATCACCCTGAAGCGCCTCACGGTCGGCCTCCGATGCCGCGAGCGAGGCCTGCTCGGCGTTGCGTGCCACTTCCTGCACCGTGGCAGACATTTCCTGCATGGCCGTGGCCACCTGGTCGGTCTCCAGCTTCTGGCTGTTGACCCCGGCACTGGTCTGCTCGGTCACGGCCGACAGCTCCTCGGCCGCGCTGGCAATCTGGCTGACGCTGTCGCGAATGCCTGTGATCAGTTGGCGCAGGGTATCGCCCATGCGCTGCACGCCCTGCTGCAACACGCCCAGCTCGTCGTGACGGGTGGTTGGCGGCATGGCAGTGAGATCGCCCGAGGCGATGCGCTCGACCACCACCAGGGTGTCGCTCAGCGGTCGGGTGATCTGCCGGGTGATGACCCACGCCGAAAGCACGCCAAGCGCCAGCGCCAGCAGCGTGGTGATGAGCTGCAGGCTGCGGGCGGCAGCGGTCTCGCTGTCACGCCGGTCGATCTGGATCTGCGCCAGCTCCTGGCTCAGCCTGACGATCTCGTAACCCTGCTGGGTCATTTCCACGCGGGCGGCAACGATGGTGTCGTTCGCCTGGCGAAAACGCTGCACCGCCTGCCGATAGGCATCCAGGCCGCCGCGCACGGCATCGATCGCCGCCCCCTGCTCGCCGGCGAAGGCGCTGGCCAGTTCGGCGATGCTCTGCACCGCACGCTCGACCTGGGCCGTCACCAGTTGTTCGGTCTGCGGCGTCGGGTTGGCCGTATAGCCGCGCACTTCGTAACGCGTCAATTGCAGGTTCTCACGCACATCACGCACGGCCTGATAGCGATCAGGGCGACGCTCGTCGTACTCGCTCATCTGCTGCACGTCGGTGTACAGCCCTTCCAGATCGGCAAAGGTCTTGCGCGCCTGGACGCCCATTGCCTCACGCGCCGCACGCACATTGCGGTAGGCCTCGACCATACGACTGAAAGACTGCTGATAGCGCTCGATCTGCTCGGCCTGCTGCGTCAGCAGACGGACATTTTCCTCGCTGCGGAAACGGCTGCGCACATCGGCATGCGCACTGCTGTAGTCGGACAGCGACTTCTGCACCTGCTCGCCGATCTTCTCGTCGCCGTTGTCGAGCATGTAACGCAGGCGATTGACTCGCAATTCACTGAGCAGATTGTTGAGGTGGCTGATGTCGGCGGTCCAGTCGCTGCGCTGTATCAGACTGCCCATGCTATTCCAGGCAACGCTGGCGAGGATCAGGGTCAGAGCCAGCACCAGACCGAAGCCGAGCGCCAACTTGCGGGTAACGCCAAGGTTGGCGAACCAGGTATTCATAAACATTCTCCAACTGCGGGTGTCTCAGGTTTCGCTGGAGAATTGTTGTTGTTGAAGCCAGCACGGGGTCAGCAGACGCGCAAGGCGACCAACACGGCACAACCGTTAAATGTTTTTTCCCTCGACCGCCATGCCCCGTCACGTTCAGTCCAGCAATTGCAGGGCCTCGCGACTGCATTGCTGAATACGCGCCCAGTCGCCACGCTCGACCCAGTCGCGCTGGAACATCCAGGTACCGCCAACGCACATCACGTTGGGCTGCTCCATGTAACGCTGCAGATTGTCCACGGTGATGCCACCGGTGGGGCAGAAACGCACGCCACCGAAGGGGCCGGACAGCGCCTTGAGCGCGGCGACACCGCCACACACCTCCGCCGGGAACAGCTTGAAACGACGATAACCGAGAGCATGGCCGATCATCAGTTCCGAGGCGCTGCTCACGCCCGGCAGCAACGGCAGCGGGTTGTCCCGCGCGGCCAGCAGCAGCTCGCGGGTGCTGCCTGGCGTGACGATGAACTGCGCACCGGCCTCGGTCGCCGCAGCCAGCATCTGCTCGTCAAGCACGGTACCGGCGCCAACGCAGAGCGCCGGGCGTTCGCGGCGCAAACGGCGGATCGCCTCCAGGCCATGCTCGGAGCGCAGCGTTACCTCCAGCACGCGCAGGCCCCCGGCAGCCAGGGCGTCGGCCAGCGGCAGCACATCCGCCTCACGGGCGATGGTGATCACCGGCATGATCCGCGCCTGGGCGCAGATGCGGTCGATCTCGGCGGTTTTTTCGGCCATGCGCGCACGCAGGCTCTGATCGAGACGGGTCATGTCAGGGGCACCAATGGATTTCGAGAGGGGAATGCAGGAAGGCACGAATCGGCAGGCTGGCGACGTCGCCAGGCGCCAGAGCCTCGCCCAGTGTCGCCAGCTTGGCCTGGCCCTGGATCGCCAGCAGCGGCAGGCGCGCACTGGCCAGCACCGGCAACGTCAGGGTCAGGCGCTGACTCGGCTCGCTCGGCGCCTGCATCGGCAGCACGCGTCGCTCACAGGCCGGGCGCAAGGCTTCGGCCAGATTGGGGCTGCCGGGAAACAGCGAGGCCGTGTGCCCGTCATCGCCCATGCCCAGCACCAGCACATCGATGGGCGCCAACTCCGCGCAGGCGGTATCGGCCAGTTCGGCAGCCTGCTGCAGATTGCCCGCGACCTGATAAAGGCTGAGAAAGCGTGCCTCGGCAGCCGGCCCACGCAGCAGGTGGCGACGTACCAGCGCCTCGTTGCTCGCGGCATGATTGACCGGTACCCAGCGCTCGTCGGCCAGGCTCACCCGCACCTGCGCCCAGGGCAGCTGCAGCCGTGCCAGCGCCTCGAAGAACGCGATCGGGCTGCGCCCGCCGGACACCACCAGGGTCGCCTGACCACGGCTGGCAACGGCCCGGCGCAAGGCCTCTGCCACCTGTCGGGCCAGGGCATCGGCAAGCGCCTGCGCATCGGCGTGCTCGTGCGCGAGCACACCCTGCGGCAGGTCGAGTTCAGAGATCGCCATACCAGCTCCTCCCATCACGAGTGATCAAGGCCACCGAGGCCACGGGCCCCCAACTGCCGGCCGTATAGGGTTTCGGCGCCTCGCCGAGGCGCTTCCAGCCAGCGATCAACTGGTCGCACCACTGCCAGGCGTATTCGATTTCATCCTTGCGCACGAACAGGTTCTGATTGCCGCGCATCACCTCCAGCAGCAGACGCTCGTAGGCGTCCGGAATGCGCGCACTGCGGTAGGTATCGGAAAAACTCAGCTGCAGCGGACCATTGCGTAGCTGCATGCCCTTGTCCAGGCCCTGATCCTTGGTCAGCACCTGCAGGGTGATGCCCTCGTCCGGTTGCAGGCGGATGACCAGCTTGTTGCCGATCAACTGGCGCTGCTCCGGGGCGAAGATGTAGTGCGGCGGTGCCTTGAAGTGGATGACGATCTGCGACAGCTTCTGCGGCATGCGCTTGCCGGTACGCAGGTAGAACGGCACGCCCGCCCAGCGCCAGTTGCGGATATCGGCGCGCAGCGCGACGAAGGTTTCGGTGTCGCTGCGGGTGTTGGAGTTCTCCTCCTCCAGATACCCCGGCACCGGCCGGCCATCACTGCTGCCGGCCACGTACTGACCGCGTACCACACGCTGGCCAAGCTGCTCGGCGCAGATCGGCTCCAGCGCCTTGAGCACTTTCACCTTCTCGTCACGGATGCTGTCGGCGGACAGGTCGCTGGGCGGATCCATGGCGATCAGGCAGAGCAGTTGCAGCAGGTGGTTCTGGATCATGTCGCGCAGTTGCCCGGCCTGATCGAAGTACCCCCAGCGCCCCTCGATGCCGACCTTCTCGGCCACGGTGATCTCCACGTGGGAGATGTGGTTCTGGTTCCACTGGGTCTCGAACAGGCTGTTGGCGAAGCGCAGCGCGATCAGGTTCTGCACCGTCTCCTTGCCCAGGTAATGATCGATGCGATAGACGCGGTTCTCCGGGAACACCCTGGCCACGGCATCGTTGACCGCACGTGAAGAGGTCAGGTCGTGGCCGATGGGTTTTTCCAGCACCACCCGCGTGCGTTCGGCCAGGCCCACCGCCGCGAGGTTGGCGCAGATGCCGCCGTAAACCAAGGCCGGCGTGGCGAAATAGGCAATCAGTTGATCCTCGTGACCGACCTGTTCGGCCAGCGCCGGATAGGTTTCGGCCTCGAGAAAGTCCATGCGCAGATAGCTCAGGCGCGCCATGAAGCGGGCCATTGCGCCATCGGCCAGTTCCCGGGCCGGGACATGCAGCCGCAAGGCCTGCTCGATGGCCGCCAGATGCCGCTGCGCCTCGCCTTCGTCCCGGGCGAGCGCGAGGATGCGCGTATCGGCGTGGAGCAGGCCGGCATGATCGAGCTGGTAAAGCGCGGGAAACAGCTTGCGCAAGGCCAGGTCACCCAACGCGCCGAACAGGGCCAAGGTGCAGGATTCAAGCGTTAACGCGGTCATGGATTTTATTCTTTTACCAAGATGAACTAGGAATACCGACTGACAACGGTTTTATCAAGAAAAAATATTGTTATAGCAACAACATTTTGCCTTTTGACCGATAATCAGTGGTGAGTCCAGGGCGCGATCAGTAGGATAAGCCGGCCTCATGACCGCTCGCCGCCACGACTGCAGCGACAGCGCAAGAACCTTCACCGCCTGCCAGGAGCCTCTATGGACCGCGTGCGCAACCTGTTGGAACAGATCCAGAGTCGCCTGGACGACCTGAACAAGGCCGAGCGCAAGGTGGCCGAAGTGATCCTGCACGACCCGCAGCAGGCCACCCGCCTGAGCATCGCGGCGCTCGCCCAGGCAGCCGGCGTGAGCGAACCGACGGTCAACCGCTTCTGCCGCTCGTTCGGCACCAACGGCTACCCGGAGCTGAAGATGCAGCTGGCGCAGAGCCTGGCCAGCGGCGCCGCCTACGTCAGCCGCGCGGTCGCGGCCGACGACGGCCCCGAAGCCTATACCCGCAAGATCTTCGGCAGCACCATCGCCTCGCTCGACAGCGCCTGCCAGAGCCTCGACCCGCAGCACATCAGCCGCGCCGTCGACCTGCTGATCCAGGCCCGGCAGATTCACTTCTTCGGCCTGGGCGCGTCGGCCTCGGTGGCGCTGGACGCGCAGCACAAGTTCTTTCGCTTCAACCTCGCCGTATCGGCCCATTCGGACGTGCTGATGCAGCGCATGATCGCCTCGGTGGCCCATACCGGCGACCTGTTCGTGATCATCTCCTACACCGGACGCACCCGTGAACTGGTCGAAGTCGCGCGCCTGGCCCGCGAGAACGGCGCCTCGGTGCTCGGTCTCACCGCGGCCGGCTCGCCCCTGGCCAGGGCCAGCACCCTGAGCCTGGACATTCCGCTGCCGGAAGACACCGACATCTACATGCCGATGACCTCGCGCATCATCCAGCTCACCGTGCTCGACGTGCTCGCCACCGGCGTCACCCTGCGCCGCGGCGTGGACTTCCAGCCGCACCTGCGCAAGATCAAGGAAAGCCTCGGCGCCAGCCGCTACCCGGCGGACGAAGAGCCGTTGTAAGCACTGAAAAACGGGTACGCACGGAGCACCCCACGAGATCGCTGCGCAAGGCATACGGGTAGGGGGCGCCGTGCGCACCGCCATGAACCCGAGGCCGACGCGCAGCCGATCCCGAAGGGCTTCTGGTAGGCTTGCCGGTTTTTGCGAACCTGCCAGGAACTCTCCATGCATGCACTGATCACCCTCAGCCGTTTCATCGGCAACACCTTCGCCGTCTGGGTATTGCTGTTCGCCATCCTGGCGTTCCTTCAACCCACCTGGTTCCTGCCGCTGACCGGCTGGATCGTGCCGCTGCTCGGGCTGATCATGTTCGGCATGGGCCTGACCCTCAAGGGCGAGGACTTCAAGGAAGTGGCGCGTCGCCCGATGGCCGTACTGATCGGTGTGCTGGCCCAGTTCATCATCATGCCCGGCACCGCCTGGCTGCTGTGTCAGCTCTTCGCCCTGCCGCCGGAAATCGCCGTCGGCGTGATTCTGGTCGGCTGCTGCCCGGGCGGCACCGCCTCCAACGTGATCACCTGGTTCGCCCGGGGCGACCTGGCGCTGTCGGTATCGATCACCTCGGTCACCACCCTGCTCGCCCCCATCGTCACGCCGGCACTGATCTGGCTGCTGGCATCGGAATGGCTGCCGGTTTCGTTCAGCGCCATGTTCATCTCCATCCTCAAGATGGTGCTGCTGCCCATCGCCCTGGGCCTGATCGCCCAGCGCCTGCTGGGCGAGCGCGTGAAAACCGCCGTGGACGTGCTGCCGCTGATCTCGGTGGTGAGCATCGTCGCCATCGTTGCCGCCGTGGTGGCGGCCAGCCAGGGCAAGATCGCCGAATCCGGCCTGCTGATCATGGCCGTGGTGATCCTGCACAACGGCATCGGCCTGGGCCTGGGTTATCTGGCCGGACGCCTGTTCGGCATGCCGCTGGCGCAACGCAAGACCCTGTCGATCGAGGTCGGCATGCAGAACTCCGGCCTCGGCGCCGCCCTCGCCAGTGCGCACTTCAGCCCGCTGGCGGCGGTGCCCAGCGCCCTGTTCAGCGTCTGGCACAACCTGTCCGGCCCGCTGCTGGCGACCCTTTATCGCCGGATGGGTCAGGGTTCGGAAAAAGGCGCCGACTGAGCCAACGCCACGCACCAATCCAGGGCATCTTGTCCGGAACGCGCCAATGTGCACAATATTGGCGCACGCGAGGACGACCTCCGCACCCTGAGGCCAGGGTGGCTCATCCGGGGACGGCCCCTTCAGCATTCACTGGAGGTAGACATGTCCTGGATCATCCTGCTGCTCGCCGGCCTGTTCGAAGTAGGCTGGGCCATCGGCCTGAAATACACCGAAGGCTTCACCCGCCCCCTGCCCACCCTGCTGACCATCAGCGCCATGCTGGTCAGCCTCGGCCTGCTTGGCCTGGCCATGAAGGAATTGCCGCTGGGCACCGCCTACGCCATCTGGACCGGCGTCGGCGCCGTGGGCACGGTGATCGCCGGCATCATCCTGTTCGGCGAATCCATGGCACTGATGCGCCTGGCCAGCGTGGCACTGATCGTCACCGGGCTGATCGGGCTGAAGCTGAGCCACTGAAACACGGGGGCGCGGCGCACCCCGCCGGGTGTCGCCGCACGCCGCCCTGTCAACGCCAGTCGCCGCGCAGCTCGGCCACCTGCGCTTGCAGCGCCTCACGCTTGGCCTGCTCCGGCGCGACAGGCTCACCCGCCACCAGACAGACCCGCGACCACAGGCGCCTGAAGAAGCCCTTGTTCGGGTCGCGGCTGAAGAAACTGCCCCACAGCCCCTGCAACGCCATCGGGATCACCGGTACCGGATTCTCTTCGAGAATGCGCTCGACCCCGGCCTTGAACTCGTTGATCTCGCCGTCGGCGGTCAGCTTGCCTTCAGGGAAGATGCACACCAGCTCGCCGTTGCGCAGGTACTCGGCGATCTTCCTGAACGCCGCGTCGTAGATCAGCAGATCCTCGTTGCGACCGGCGATCGGCACGGTGCCGGCCGTGCGGAAGATGAAATTCAGCACCGGCAGGTCGTAGATCCTGTAGTACATGACGAAGCGTACCGGCCGCCGCACTGCGCCGCCGATCAGCAGCGCATCGACGAAGGACACGTGGTTGCACACCAGCACCGCCGGCCCCTCCTCGGGGATCGCCTGCAAACCCTTGTGCTCGACGCGGTACATCGAATGCCCCAGCAGCCAGATGAGAAAGCGCATGCTGAACTCGGGGACGATCTTGAAGATGTAGCTGTTGACCGCGACGTTCATCAGCGAGACCACCAGAAACAGCTGCGGAATCGACAACCCGGCCACGCTGAGAAAGAGAATCGCGACGATGGCCGAGGCCACCATGAACAGGGCATTGAGGATGTTGTTGGCCGCGATCACCCGCGCCCGCTCGTGCTCGACGGTACGCGACTGGATCAGGGCGTACAGCGGCACGATGTAGAAGCCGCCGAACAGACCGATGCCGAGTATGCAACCCAGTATCCACCAGGCCTGACCATAACCAAGCAGCGTCAGCCAGTCGTGCAGTCCCTCGCCCTGCGGGAACCCGCCGGAGCACCACCACAGCAGCATGCCGAACAGGGTCAGGCCGATGGAGCCGAACGGCACCAGGCCGATTTCCACCTTGTGCCCGCTCATGCGCTCGCAGAGCATCGAACCCAGGCCGATGCCCAGGGAAAACACGGTGAGAATCAGCGTCACCACGCTCTCGTCGCCATACAGCCACTGCTTGGCGTAGGCGGGAATCTGCGTCAGGTACACCGCACCGAGAAACCAGAACCACGAGTTGCCCACCAGCGAGCGCGACACCGCCGGGCGCTGGCCGAGGCCGAGTTTCAGGGTCACCCAGGTCTGGCGGAAGATGTTCCAGTCGATCCGCAGCGTCGGCATGGCCGGCTCGGCCCGCGGAATGCCCAGGCTGGAGAGGTAGCCGATCAGCGCCACCACCACCACGGAGCCGGCCACGATGGGCGCGTAATTGCTGCTCGCCATCATCACCCCGGCGCCGATGGTGCCGGCCAGAATGGCCAGGAAGGTGCCCATTTCCACCAGCGCGTTACCGCCGACCAGCTCCTTCTCCTTGAGATGCTGCGGCAGGATCGAATACTTCACCGGCCCGAACAGCGCCGACTGCGTGCCCATGGCGAACAGCACCGCCAGCATCAGGGTGAGGTTGTTGAACAACACACCGGCGGCACCGGCGAACAGGATGAACACCTCCACCAGCTTGAGCTTGCGGATCAGTGCGTCCTTGGCGAATTTCTCGCCGAACTGGCCACCGAGCGCGGAAAACAGGAAGAACGGCAGGATGAACAGCAACGCGCACAGGTTGACCAGCAGGTCGCGGTCGGCGTCGGTGTTGAGCTTGAACAGGATGACGAGGATCAGCGACTGCTTGAAGATGTTGTCGTTGAAGGCGCCGAGCAATTGCGTCACGAAAAACGGCAGAAAGCGCTTCTTGCCGAGCAGAGCGAATTGCGATTGTTGAGACATCGTCCATGGTCCTCGCGGGGGTCGGATTGCCCGCACAGGCATTTGACTGCAATTGCCCAGGCAAAAGCCACAGCGCCAATGCGAACACCCTCAAGGTGCACACCCGGCCCAATCCACGCAACCCGCCCGCAGGGTGCGCTGCGCGCACCAGGACGCCCCCTGAGCCCTCGGTGCGCACGGCCCACCCTGCGACGCCAACCCCCAACGAAGCCCAACCGGGGCAACGTATCGGCCTCGCCACCCAATATGACAGGCGAAAAAACGGCAGCCCTGTCGGGCTACCGTTCTCGAACTCGGAGAAAACGCCAGTGCCCTCGCACTGACTACAACCTCACCTGCAATCCCTAGGGAATGCCGGCGCAGTGTGACAAAAGCCCGGGGCAACGTCCGTTTAGCTTTGTTAACTGCCTGCAAAGAAATGTAAACGGCGGATGACTGGGCAGTCCGCGCCACGGCACAATCGCGCCCCATGAACACTTACCACCCCGCCTGCTGCAGCGCACTCGACGATCACGATCCCCTGCCACGCCCGCTGGCCGGCGCGCAGCTGATCAGCACCCGCTTCGACCCGGCGCGCTTCGCCGAGGGCGACTGCGAGCGCTGCGACATCCCTCCGGTACGCGGCGTGGCCAAGCGCCAGAGCGAATACCTGGCCGGCCGCCTGTGCGCCCGTGAAGCCCTGCGCCGCCTGAACGGCCATGCCATCGCCCCCGCCGTCGGCGCGGATCGCGCGCCGCAGTGGCCATCCGGCGTGAGCGGCTCCATCACCCATGGCGACAACTGGGCCGCCGCCCTGGTGGCCGCCAGCGACCAGTGGCGCGGCATCGGCCTGGACGTGGAGCGCCTGTTGCCGACCGAACGCGCTCTGCGCCTGCAAGGCGAAATACTCACGCCGGACGAACTGTCGCGCCTCGACGGGCTGGACGACGAAGCGCGCGCCCTGCGCATCAGCCTGACTTTCTCGCTCAAGGAAAGCCTGTTCAAGGCGCTCTACCCGCTGACCCTGACACACTTCTACTTCCATGACGCCGAGCTGCTGGACTGCGACCACGACGGCGCACGCCTGCGCCTGCTGACCGACCTGAATCACGACTGGCGCAGCGGCGCCGAACTGGACGGGCAATTCGCCCTGTTCGACGGCAAGGTGCTGAGCCTGGTGGCGGTAGGGGCCTGATACCGCTCAAGCGGTGCGCCCGGCGCACCAAGCCCGACACGAATCGCGCCCTACTCCCCCTGACGCCGTGGCCACACCAGGCTGAAACGCGCACCACCCAGGCTCTCACTGTGGCTGATCTGCGCCCGCCCGCCGTGCCAATAGATGATCCGACGCACGATGGAAAGCCCCAGTCCGTGCCCGCCCGAAGAGCGCGTGCGGCTGTCGTCGAGCCGCAGGAAAGGGCTGAACAGGCGCTCCCAGGCCGCCTCCGGCACGCCTGGCCCGTCGTCCTCGACGTCGATACGGCAGCGCTTGTAGCCCACCTGGCAACTGATCAGCACCCGCCCTTCGGCATAGCGCATGGCATTGCTCACCAGGTTCTGCAACGCACGGTGCAGGTAACGCGGCTCCGCCTCGACCCAGCAGGCGGTGTCGGCCTGCACGCTGAGAATCGCGCCACGCTCCACACGCACGCTGCTGCTCAGCGGCGCCAGTTCCTCGATCACCTGATCGATCAGCGCCTTCAGCTCCACCTGCTGGAAGTTCAGCGCCGGCGACCCCTGCTCCAGACGCGCGTAGGTCAGCATCTCGTCCACCAGCTTGTCGAGATCCTGGATATCGCTGTCCATGCCCTCCATGTACTTGCGCCGGGACGCTTCGCTCTCGGCGTCGGCGATCATCTCCAGGCCGAAACGCAGACGCGCCACCGGCGTGCGCAGCTCGTGCGACACCGCACGCACCAGCTCGCGCTGGGTGCTCAGCGATGTCTGCAAGTGCTCGGCCATGGCGTTGAAGCTGCTCGCCAGACGCCCCACCGAGTCGGCGCCGCGCGTCGGCACCCGTGCATCCAGGCGTCCGCTGGCAATGTGCGTGGCAGCACCTTCGAGCCCGCGCAAGCGCTGCTCCAGCGAACGCACCAGCAGGTACACGATCAGTCCGATCAGGCTCAGCCCCAGCGCACCGATCAACACCAGCAGTTGTGGCGGATAGGGGTTCATCTGGTACAGCGGGCCGATCTCCAGCACCCAGGGAGTGTCGACGATGCCGGAGAACACATGAATGGAGTCGCCACCACGGCCCAGCGCCATCACCGTATCGCCCTCGTCGATACGTCGGCGCTGGTCGAGATCGAGCAGCGCATCGTCCAGGCGCACCAGGTGCAGATCGAAGCCGAACTGCTTGGCGGATTTCAGCTCGGCCAGGCGCTGCGGCTGCTCGTCGACCGGGTAGCGGATCAGTTCGTCGATCAGCAGGTAGTTGGTGGCCCGCGCCAACTGCTCGCTGATCTGCTGGATCTCACCGGTCAGCAACAACGGCTGCTTGCCGTCGAGCAGGCCGTAGACCTTGGCCGAATGCGGGCCGGTCTGCTGCACCAGCACATGGCCGCGTTGCAGGCGATTGCGCTCGCTCGCCTCCAGGTGCACTTCGTCCATCTCCTGCAAGTGCAGCGGAATGCCCAGCAGGCGCGACCACACCACCAGAGCACGGCGACGTTCCACCTCGCTCATGCCCAGCAGGTTGTCGGCCATCAACCGGAACGTGCCGCGTGCCAGTCCCTCACGGTACTGGTCACCCCGCACCTCGTTGACCAGATGCAGGGTGCCGACACCGAGCAGCGCCACCAGCACCAGCGCGGCGAGCATGCCGCCATAGATACGCAGGAAGATCGAGTTCATCGCGGCGCCCCCTGACTGCCGAGCAGACCGAAACACTCCAGGCTGATGTAACGCCCGTGGTGGTACTCGCACTCGCGGCGCACGCCCTCATGGGCGAACCCCAGGCGCCGCAACAGACCGCTGCTGGCGGGGTTTTCGCTGTCCACCACGGCCTCGATGCGATGCAGGCTCATCGCCTCGAAGCCATATTCGATCACCGCCTCCAGGCATTCGCGCATCACCCCGTCGCGCCAGTGTTCCGGCATCAGCCAGTAGCCCAGTTCGGCGCGGCGGTGACGGTGCTCCCAGTCGTTGTAGCCGCACGCGCCGAGCAGTACCGAGGGGTTGTCCGGACGGCAGATGCCCCACCAGATACCCGTGCGCTCGAGCAGCAGCTCGCGGTACCAGTCCATCTGCTCGCGGGTGGCCTCCAGCGTGGCGTAGGACACGCCGTAGTAGCGGATCACCTGCGGATCGGAAAGCCCGCGGAAGATACCGTGAATATCGTCCTCGACGATCTCGCGCAAACGAAAACGCCCGGTTGCCAGCGTGGGGAACCGGGCGTCACTGACGGCTTGGCAGCGCTCCGTCCGCTCGCTCACAGCAGCCCCTCGGCCGCCTCCCTGACGAACAGATAACCCTTGCTGCGTACCGTCTTGATCAGGCGCGGGTGCATGGGGTCGTCACCGATCTTCGGGCGGATGCGCGAAATGCGCACATCGATGGAGCGATCCTGGCCGTCGTACTCGATGCCGCGCAGGGCCCCGAAGATTTCCTCGCGCGACAGGATGCGCCCGGCGTTGACCGCCAGCAGCCACAGCAGGTCGAACTCGGCACTGGTCAGCTCGATGCCCTGCTCGCCCAGCCAGGCCTCGCGCATTGCCTTGTCGATGGCCAGCGGGCCGAACTGCAGGCGGCGCGGCTCGCCATCGTCGCGCTCGGCCTCGCCCCCCTGGCGGCGCAGCAGGGCGCGGATGCGCGCCAGCAGCACGCGTGGGCGCACCGGCTTGCACACGTAGTCGTCGGCGCCCATCTCCAGCCCCAGCACCTGATCCATGTCGTCGGTGCGGGCGGTCAGCATCAGGATCGGCCCCTTGTAGCCGGCGCGTACCTTGCGGCAGATGGTCAGGCCATCCTCACCGGGCAGCATCAGGTCGAGCACCACCAGATCCGGCTGGTCGGCGAGAATCCGCGCCGCCGCCCTGGCGCCATCGGCCTCGATGGCCACACGCAGGCCATTGCCCTCCAGATACTCTCGGGTCAACTGCGCCAGGCGCTGGTCGTCCTCGACGATGAGGATCTGCCACGCTTCTTGTTCCACACCCACTCCCCTCTGCAACCAGGCCACGGCCGGAAAACGACGCCCATTCTAGGGGCTGCCCCGACTTGGCGCGAGCGGCAAAACCGGGCGATTCGCCACTAGCACGGCACATGCCAACATCACTATATATAGTGGTACTCTGTGCGCTACCGAACAGCTTCGCCATCGCAACGAAAGCCATCGGTCATGGGCGACGAACGGTCACCCACGGGCAGAGCCAGAAATGACGGGGGCTTGCCCGCAGACACCCACAAGGCACCCACATCTTATCCACAGGTTGTTCCTTGCCGAGCGCCTTGCATTGCCTCAAACAGCGCACTATCTTGTATCCCCATCGCAAACAACCCACCAGATATTGGGTTGAAGCGAAATACCGGATACAACTGTGACGCATCGCGCAAGCCCTTTTCGCAGCGTTTTCCGGTGGTTGCACCGACAGCTTCAAGCAAGCCCAGGCCGTGCCTGGGCTACAACGACGGAGCACTTCCCCGGAGGCGCCCGCGAACAGGTCAGGCAGCGGCCACATTCGACTGCCGACCACTATATGTAGTAGGCGGGGCCTGGTGCCCCGCTCTGACTTTTGCGCCAGGACGGCACTGGAAGTCGTGCCTTGCCTGCCCGCTCTTGCAACACCCCCGTGCCCGGCCCCGCTGCCGCGTGCGGGTCAGTTGTCAATGGAATGAACGGCGGACAGGGCACGATCTCCAATCGTGATGTCCAACCAGAAAATTACAGAACACGGAGATCCCCATGCATACCGACACCACTCGCGAGAACCCGCAGGCCGTGGCGCCGCAGGCCGCCGATTCCTCACAGGATCTGGCCGCCACCGCCCCCGGCCAGCTGCGCGTGATCAAGCGCAACGGCACCGTCGTCCCCTACACCGATGACAAGATCACCGTCGCCATCACCAAAGCGTTCCTCGCCGTGGAAGGCGGTACCGCCGCCGCCTCGTCGCGTATCCACGACACCGTCGCGCGCCTGACCGAGCAGGTCACCGCCACCTTCAAGCGCCGCATGCCGTCCGGCGGCACCATCCACATCGAAGAAATCCAGGATCAGGTCGAACTGGCCCTGATGCGTGCCGGCGAGCAGAAGGTCGCCCGTGACTACGTGATCTACCGCGAAGCCCAGGCCAACAAGCGCAAGAGCGCCAACGCCGGCAGCGACATCGCCCAGCCGCACCCGAGCATCCGCATCACCACCGCCGCCGGCGACCTGCAACCGCTGGACATGGGCCGCCTGCAAACCATCATCAAGGAGGCCTGCGAAGGCCTGGCCGAAGTCGATGGCTCGCTGATCGAGCGCGAAACCCTGAAGAACCTGTACGACGGCGTGGCCGAGAAGGACGTCAACACCGCCCTGGTGATGACCGCCCGTACCCTGGTCGAGCGTGAGCCGAACTACAGCTACGTCACCGCCCGCCTGCTGATGGACAACATCCGCGCCGAAGCCCTGACCTTCCTCAACATCGCGGCCAGCGCCACCCACCACGAGATGGCCGACCTGTACGCCCGCGCCCTGCCGGCCTACGTCGACAAGGGCGTCGAGTTCGAACTGCTGGACGCCAAGCTGAAAGACTTCGACCTGGAGAAACTGGGCCGCGCCATCAACCACGAGCGCGACCAGCAGTTCACCTACCTCGGCCTGCAGACCCTGTACGACCGCTACTTCATCCACAAGGACGGCATCCGCTTCGAACTGCCGCAGGTGTTCTTCATGCGCGTGGCCATGGGCCTGGCCATCGAAGAGCCGAAGAACCGCGAAGACCGCGCCATCGAGTTCTACAACCTGCTGTCCTCGTTCGACTACATGGCGTCGACCCCGACCCTGTTCAACGCCGGCACCCTGCGTCCGCAGCTGTCCTCCTGCTACCTGACCACCGTACCGGACGACCTGTCGGGCATCTACAACGCCATCCACGACAACGCCATGCTGTCCAAATTCGCCGGTGGTCTGGGCAACGACTGGACGCCGGTGCGCGCACTGGGCTCCTACATCAAGGGCACCAACGGCAAGAGCCAGGGCGTCGTGCCCTTCCTCAAGGTGGTCAACGACACCGCCGTGGCGGTCAACCAGGGCGGCAAGCGCAAGGGCGCGGTCTGCGCCTACCTGGAAACCTGGCACATGGACATCGAGGAATTCCTCGAACTGCGCAAGAACACCGGTGACGACCGTCGCCGTACCCACGACATGAACACCGCCAACTGGATTCCGGACCTGTTCATGAAGCGCGTCTTCGAAGACGGCAAGTGGACCCTGTTCAGCCCGTCCGAAGTTCCGGACCTGCACGACCTCACCGGCAAGGCCTTCGAAGAGCGCTACGAGTACTACGAAGCCCTGATCGAGTACGGCAAGATCAAGCTGTACAAGACCATCCAGGCCAAGGACCTGTGGCGCAAGATGCTCTCGATGCTGTTCGAGACCGGCCACCCATGGCTGACCTTCAAGGACCCGTGCAACCTGCGCAGCCCGCAGCAGCACGTGGGCGTGGTACACAGCTCCAACCTGTGCACCGAGATCACCCTGAACACCAACAAGGACGAGATCGCCGTCTGCAACCTGGGTTCGGTCAACCTGGTCAACCACATCGTCGACGGCAAGCTGGACATCGAGAAACTCGGCCGCACCGTAAAGACCGCCGTGCGCATGCTCGATAACGTCATCGACATCAACTACTACAGCGTGGATCAGGCGCGTAACTCCAACTTCAAGCACCGTCCGGTCGGCCTCGGCCTGATGGGCTTCCAGGACGCCCTGTACCTGCAGCACATCGCCTACGGCTCCGACGCGGCCATCGAGTTCGCCGACCGCTCCATGGAAGCCATCAGCTACTACGCCATCCAGGCCTCCTGCGACCTGGCCGACGAGCGTGGCAGCTACAGCACCTTCGAAGGCTCGCTGTGGAGCAAGGGCATCCTGCCGCTGGACTCGCAGCAGATCCTCATCGAAGCCCGCGGCCAGAAATACATCGACGTCGACCTGTCCGAGTCGCTGGACTGGGCACCGGTGCGCGAGCGCGTGAAGAAAGGCATCCGCAACTCCAACATCATGGCCATCGCGCCGACCGCGACCATCTCCAACATCATTGGCGTGTCGCAGTCCATCGAGCCGACCTACCAGAACCTGTACGTGAAATCGAACCTCTCCGGCGAATTCACCGTGATCAACCCCTACCTGGTGCGCGACCTGAAGAACCGCGGCCTGTGGGACTCGGTCATGGTCAACGACCTGAAGTACTACGACGGCTCCGTGCAGCAGATCGAGCGCATCCCGCAGGACCTGAAAGACCTGTACGCCACCGCGTTCGAAGTGGAAACCAAGTGGATCGTCGATGCCGCCAGCCGTCGCCAGAAGTGGATCGACCAGGCGCAGTCGCTGAACCTGTACATCGCCGGCGCCTCGGGCAAGAAGCTGGATGTGACCTACCGCATGGCCTGGTACCGTGGTCTGAAAACCACCTACTACCTCCGTGCCCTGGCCGCCACCAGCACCGAGAAATCCACCATCAACACCGGCAAGCTCAACGCGGTATCCGCCGGTGGCGACGAAGGCTTCTCGGCCAAGGCTCAGGCTCCGGCCCAGCAGGCCGCTCCGGCCCCGGCGCCAGTGCCGAAGGCCTGTGCCATCGATGAACCCGACTGCGAGGCTTGTCAGTAAGTAGTCGCGCGCATCTGAGCGGCATTCGCGGCGTTACCTGCCGGAGCGGCCCCCATCACGTACTAAAGTACGCTCAGGGGCTCCACTCCAGCAGGTGCCTTGCGACTACTCGCTCAGCTACACGCTCGAAGGTCTGATGCAGTTCTAGAGCAAAGCACCATTAAGTCCCCTCTCCCGCTTGCGGGAGAGGGCTAGGAGAGGGCAAGGCTCTTCCGTAGGAGCGGCTTCAGCCGCGAAATTCGCGGATAAATCCGCTCCTACAGAGCCCTCCTCCCCACCAAATTCCCGCCCCTCCTCCTCCGGGTCGAGTGGCAAGGCCAGCCGGCAATCCAGCGCCTGCTGACCAGCGGTACCCGTTTACCCTTGCGCGCACCACGCAACGGAACATAATTCAAATTATCTGTATATCCATACAGGCCGGTTCATTGACCGGCCCTCACGCAGGAGCCAAGCCATGCTGAGCTGGGATGAATTCGACAAGGAAGACGGCGCAGAAGCAGTCGCCGCAAGCAAAGCCACCGCACAAAGCGCCGGCACCAACTTCGACAAGCTCGACAGCGAAGCCGCCGGCTCGGTCGAGCAGGCCCGCGCCGTTGACGCCAACGACTCCGACGCCGTCGCCCGTGC
Source organism: Ectopseudomonas oleovorans (assembly GCA_045291465.1). Classification (GTDB taxonomy): domain Bacteria; phylum Pseudomonadota; class Gammaproteobacteria; order Pseudomonadales; family Pseudomonadaceae; genus Aquipseudomonas; species Aquipseudomonas oleovorans_B. The sequence goes on from CP152345.1 coordinate 4,119,097, forward strand.
CAAGAAAGCCCTGAACGACCTCGACATCCAGGAAGGCCTGGACGACCTCGAAGGCGCCTCCGCACGCGTACAGGTCGGCGACAAGCAGATGATCAACGCCCGCGCCGACCTCAACCAGCTCGTACCCTTCAAGTACGACTGGGCCTGGCAGAAGTATCTGGATGGTTGCGCCAACCACTGGATGCCGCAGGAAGTGAACATGAACGCCGACATCGCGCTGTGGAAGAGCACCGACGGCCTTTCCGAAGACGAGCGCCGCATCGTCATGCGCAACCTCGGCTTCTTCTCCACCGCCGACAGCCTGGTTGCCAACAACCTGGTGCTGGCCGTGTACCGCCTGATCACCAACCCCGAGTGCCGCCAGTACATCCTGCGCCAGGCCTTCGAGGAAGCGATCCACACCCACGCCTACCAGTACTGCATCGAATCGCTGGGCATGGATGAAGGCGAGATCTTCAACATGTACCACGAGATTCCGAGCGTCGCGAAGAAGGCCTCCTGGGGTCTGAAGTACACCCGCTCGATCTCCGACCCGCAGTTCCAGACCGGCACCCCGGAAACCGACCGCCAGTTCCTGCGCAACCTGATCGCCTACTACTGCGTACTGGAAGGCATCTTCTTCTACTGCGGCTTCACCCAGATTCTCTCCATGGGCCGCCGCAACAAGATGACCGGCACCGCCGAGCAGTTCCAGTACATCCTGCGTGACGAGTCCATGCACCTGAACTTCGGCATCGACGTGATCAACCAGATCAAGATCGAGAACCCGCACCTGTGGGACGCCCAGATGAAGGACGAAGCGACCCAGATGATCCTGCAGGGCACCCAGCTGGAGATCGAATACGCGCGTGACACCATGCCGCGCGGCGTACTGGGCATGAACGCCGCGATGATGGAGGACTACCTCAAATTCATCGCCAACCGCCGCCTGACCCAGATCGGCCTGAAGGAAGAGTACCCGGGTACTACCAACCCCTTCCCGTGGATGAGCGAGATCATGACCTGAAGAAGGAGAAGAACTTCTTCGAGACCCGAGTGATCGAGTATCAGACGGGTGGGGCGTTGAGCTGGGATTGATATCGAGTGAAATTAAGAGGGCGGCGAAAGTGCCGCCCTTTTAACTTTTCAATCTAATCGTCAATGGAGCAAAAGATGGCAGAGGAAACTTCCAGCTACCCGGGCGGATCGAAATCCCGAGTGAATAAAGCGGGAGCACGGGTTCGAAATGGGGAGGCTGACAATAGTGACCTCCTGACCATTGAGACATGGCGCGCGGCTCATCGCCCGGTTCTAAACACCTTCCAAGCCATTCTGAGAAATCGTACCCGCGGAACCAAAATAGCAGTAGCGCAGCGACATAAACGCCGAAATACAATATTTGGGAAACTGTTCCGTCTACCAAAGATGGAGCTATCACGCATGGACGACATTGCAGGCTGCCGCCTGATTTTCCCATCATGCGAAGAACTCTACGACTTTCGAAAAGCCTTCCATACTGCTCGTTTCAAACACAGACGCAGAAACGAAACAGACAAATACGATTACATAAAGACTCCCAAAGACACCGGATACAGAGGCATCCATGATGTCTATGAGTATGATGTAAACTCTCATGCTGGAGACCATTTGCGAGGACTATATGTAGAGATCCAATATAGGACTCACATTCAGCACGCATGGGCCACCGCCGTCGAAGTAATTGGATTCATTACAGAAAGCCAGCCAAAGTTTCAAGAAGGCGACGACCGTTACCAACGCGCTATGTCACTGGCAAGCGAGATATTGGCAAGAGCCCATGAAAACAGAACGGGGCCTCTGCCAGGACTTACAAATCATGAACTTGTCAATGCATTCATAGAACTAGATAAAACCCTTGCACTTATGAACATGCTGCGAGGACTAAATGCCGCAGACAAAGATGTAAAAAGCAACCGCAATACAATCTTGCTATTCTCAAAATCCGGCGACCTCCAAGTCAAAACATATCGAGACGCAACAGAAGCACTTAGAGAACTGTTCGAACTAGAAAAATCTTTCCCCGACCACGATATTGTTCTAGTACGCGCAGACTCAAGTGAAGAAGTAAAATTCGCATACAAGAACTATTTCTCAGACGCACGCGACTTCATAACTTTAATGGAAACCGGCCTACAAAAACTTTCCGGAAAAAAAATAATAAAGAACAGAAAACTGATTGGTCTTGAAGGCTAATAAATGAATAGCGAAAAGGGGGATAAATTTACTTTCTACGTCCCCTCCTCTACTGGTTTCGCCCTTACGGCGAGTCACTTGACTCGCTTCGCTCGCCCTTCGGGCCAGCCTGCGGCTGTTACTTCGCTGCGCTCCGTTTCTCTTTACTCGCGCAGAAAGTAACCAAAGAGAAAGCGCGCCCGGCATCCGGGTTTCGCTCCGCGAAACTCCCCTCGCTCCGGCACTGCTCCGAGGGTCGTCGCGAAGGGCCATCCCTACCTAGGCGGCCCCGGCCATCACTCCTCGTTTGGCATCCATGCCAAACGCCCCTCTCCACAGCACCTCCACTCGGCCTCCTGACGGGATCCAAAGATCGCGGCGTTTGAACGTTTTGTGGACGGCGGAGCAAAGGCAAAGGCAAAGGCTGGCAAGAGCATCACGGCTAACGCCGCGGTGCCCTTGCTTCGTTTAGTTCTGGAACATCAATCTCACAGGCGACGCCAAACGCCCCGTCAGGAGACCGAGTGGAATCGTTGTGAAACGAAGCGCAGCGAAGTAACAGCCGCAGGCTGGCCCGAAGGGCGAGCGAAGCGAGTCAAGGGGTTGAGCGGCATGGATGCCGCGAGAGCCGCGATGGGCCAGGGATGGCCCTTCGCGGCGAGCCCCTGGAACGATGATGGAGCGAGGGAACCCGACGAAGTCGGGCCGGATGCCAGGAGCAAAGACCTTTTGCTTACTTTTGGCGGGGCCGGCCATCCGGGCGTCTGCCAAAAGTGAGCCGCTGTAAGAGCGGAACCGGTATGAAGAACTACGCATCAGCGGCGGGTTCACTCCATAGCGAGTAGACCAGAGAACCGCTGACGGTGGATGAAAAAAGCGTCATCCACCCTACGCCGAGATACCCGCCGCGTAGGGTGGACAACGCGAAGCTTGTCCACCATGGTTGATGCACCACCACCGCTCAAGGATGAGCCGCCATGTCCAATTACCGACGCGCCCGCGTTCCTGGTGCCACTTACTTTTTCACCGTCAACCTGCGCGATCGCACCAGCGATCTGCTGATCCGCGAAATCGACTTGCTGCGCGAAACGGTACGCGCCACCAAAGCACGCCACCCCTTTCATATCGATGCCTGGGTGGTGCTGCCCGAACATATGCACTGCCTGTGGACGCTACCGCCAGGCGATGCCGACTTCGCCCTGCGCTGGAAGGTCATCAAGTTCGCCTTCAGCAAACGCCTGCCCGCTACCGAAGCACTCAGTACCAGCCAGCAACGCCGTCGCGAACGGGGCATCTGGCAAAGACGCTACTGGGAACATCTGATCCGGGACGAGCGCGATTACCAGCACCACTTCGATTACATCCACTACAACCCGCGCAAACACGGCCATGTGCAGCAGCTAGTGGATTGGCCCTATTCGAGCTTCCATCGGGCCGTGACGATGGGTATTTATGCGCCGGATTGGTATGGGGTGCAGGAAAAGGACGATGGTGATTATGGTGAGTAAGTTATCCGGCAAGACGCCAGATGGTGGATGAAAAGAACGTCATCCACCCTACGAACTGGTTTCGCCCTTACGGCGAGTCACTTGACTCGCTTCGCTCGCCCTTCGGGCCAGCCTGCGGCTGTTACTTCGCTGCGCTCCGTTTCTCTTTACTCGCGCAGAAAGTAACCAAAGAGAAAGCGCGCCCGGCATCCGGGTTTCGCTCCGCGAAACTCCCTCGCTCCGGCACTGCTCCGAGGGTCGTCGCGAAGGGCCATCCCTACCTAGGCGGCCCCGGCCATCACTCCTCGTTTGGCATCCATGCCAAACGCCCCTCTCCACAGCACCTCCACTCGGCCTCCTGACGGGATTCGGAGACCGAGCCGCCTGGTCTGGCGGTGCAGGTAAATCAAAAGAAAAAGCAGAGCCAAGGAAACCCTGAACCCGTGCAGCAAGTAGCCCGGACACCATCAACGGTGGATGAAAAAAGCGTCATCCACCCTACGAACTGACGGGATTCGGAGACCGAGTCGCCTGGTCTGGCGGTGCAGGTAAATCAAAAGAAAAAGCAGAGTCAAGAAAACCCTGAAAAAGTCGTCATTCCCGCGCAGGCGGGAGCCCGGGACGTTGGCAGGGATTGCCCTGCGGGCCAACGCAGCACGTAATGCCGGTTTTTCAGCGCCATTTCAGCTCGAACCGGCTTCGGCACAGGCCACATGGGCAATTTGCCATCTGACTGCTTAACTAGCCATGACGGAAGCGTTACCCAGCTCAGAGGATGTGCACATGGCGCAAGCAAACCAGTACGCGGCGGAGAAGGCGCGGATAGACAAACGCAGGGAATCCCTGGCACTCGGCCAGAGCGGACGCTGGGCCCTGGCGCTGTCCGGCGGCGGTATTCGCAGCGCAACGTTCTCCCTTGGCGTATTGCAGGCACTGGCCCGCGCACCGGCGCCACCGGTCAAAGGCCGCTTCGAGAAGGACACGCTTGGCGGCTACCTGCTGCCCCATTTCGATTATTTGTCCACCGTGAGCGGGGGCGGCTATATCGGGGCCTTCTTCGGCAGCCTGTTCCTCCCTGGCCGCAGTGACCCACGCCATGCGCCACCGGCCGACTCGGAAATCAGCGAGCAGGCCATGCGGCAAGCGGCGGATCACGCCTATGACGTCTTGAGATTCGAGCCACCGGGCCGCTTCCATAGCCACAAGGATTACGCAAAGGAAGGCGAGCCGGGCGAGGCGCCTCTGGCCTGGCTACGCGAGAATGGCCGCTACCTGACCCCAACGGGCTCTGGTGATCTGTTCTACATCCTGGGCCTGACATTTCGCAATCTGCTGGCCCTGCACTATGTCATCGGCATGCCATTGTTCGTGCTGCTGGCACTCTACGCCTTGGCCCTGAACACGCTGGCGGCTTCTTCATATGGGTCTGTGCTGTGCAACGCGGATCCGACCTGCAGCAATCTGGGCTGGCTGCTTCCCGTGGCCTGGCTGGCACTGCATACGATGCCCTTGATGCTGGCGTTCTGGTTGATCTACGCCCGAAGGGATCACGACGAGAACGCCAATCCATTCAACGCGGCCAGCATCGTGAACTTTCTGGTGGGCGTTGCCCTCAGCGCCGTGTCGCTGCTGATGCACGAACAGCTGGGTCATGCAACATGGTTGTTCGCGGGCGCAGCCGTGGTGGTTTTTCTCGCCAATGGCTACCAATTGGTGTTGATCGTTCATGGCCGCTCAGGCCCCGCCACGCCCGGCGGTACCGAGAGCACCCGTACCGTGAAGAGCTACAGGGTCAGGGTGACTCGCTGGCTTTCGGTCAGCCTGATCGGGCTGCTGATTCTGGGGCTCTTTCCCTTTATCCAATGGCTCGCTATCGCCTTCTACCAATGGATGCACTCGGGTGACACGAAGGCGCTCACACCTTTTGTGCTGCTGTCGGGGATCATTGGCGCGGTCAAGGTGCTTGCGGGTCTGCTGGATGACAAGCAACTGCCCACCTGGGTACGCCATGTACCGCTGGGCGTAGTGGCAGGCGCTGCGGGCGTTCTCATGTTTCTGTGCACTGCCGTGCTGTGGGGCGGGCTGGTTGAGTGGCTACGCTGGAATGGCGAAGCGCCCGGCATTTTCGTCGAGACCTCGGGGGCTCAGTGGCGCCTGCTGGCAAGCATGGTGGCCGCCATCGTGCTAACCACCATTTCGGCCGTATTCATCGACTTTCTCAATCTCTCGTCGCTGCACTCGTTCTATGCCAGCCGGCTGGCGCGCGCCTATCTGGGCGCCTCGAACAAACGCCGTTTCACAAAGAGAACGGATGGCTCACGGGGAAGACTCAATACCGGGGTCGCGGATGCCGTCATCGAAGACGATGTCCCACTGGGCAAGTACTACACCCCACATACATGCGCCCCGCTGCACCTGATCAATGTCACCATGAACCTCACCGTAGACCCCGGAGAACAGCTGATTCAGCGAGATCGAAAAGGCAAACCGCTGTGCATCGCTCCGGGCTATCAACACCCCGGTATGGAGCCGGTCAGTTTCATCCTGGATGGCAGGCTGTGCTCACGCTCGAAAAGCACGGGGCAAACCAGCGAGATCAATCAGCCCGTCACGCTGGCCCACTGGATTGCGACCTCGGGGGCGGCGTTCACGACAGGCCTTGGCCGCACGACTTCCCTGGGCACTTCATTGGCGCTGGGTCTGGCCAATGTGCGTTTGGGTATCTGGTGGCAGGCCAATCTCCTCGGCGAGGATGAAGACGCCCAAAGCCCTTATCGCCGCAAGGACAAGGGCATGGCCCGCATGCTGACGACGCAGACCTATCTGTTCTATGAGCTGACGGCACACTTCCATGGCCACCGCCGCGACTTTCAGTACTTGTCCGATGGCGGCCACTTTGACAATACCGCTGTCTACGAACTGCTGCGCCCAGAGCGCGGCATCGAATTGATCGTGCTGTGTGACAACGGCTGCGACAGCGCCTATCGCTTCGACGACCTGGCCAATCTGGTACGCCTGGCACGCATCGACCATGGGCTGGAAATCCGCGAAGACACGGCCATTGGCAAGATATCCGCGCTGTCGTCAGTCTTTGCCGGTGCAACCGGGGGTGTCGCGGCTGACGGGCAACCAGCCAGACACTGTGCCTTGCTGTTCAATGTCCATGACCCGCGTCAGCAAGATGCCGTCTGCTGCCGCATTCTGGTTCTGAAACCCGCCCTGCTCGATGACCTGCCCCTGGACGTACGCAACTACGCCATCAACCACCCCGCCTTTCCCAATGAAAGTACAGCCGACCAGTTCTTCGACGAAGCTCAGTTTGAAAGCTACCGCAAGCTTGGGCTCGGCATTGGCCAACTGCTGTTTGGTGACCGCAGGCTGCCCGAGCAGAGCCAGGTCGTGGAGGCCCTGCGGGACTATCTTTGGCCGCAGGCAAAATGAGGCCAAGCCTGTACGCAAGGCCGTCCAGGGCCCCATTGCAACCCAACATGCTTGCCGCTCAGGCTGGAGCAAGTACGTTTGCACACGCAGGTAACGAGTGAATCGCGCTGGCAAACACCAGCAAGACGCTCAAGCGCCTGGAGAGCGATCGACCGGCTCCCCGTCGTTCCCGCGCAGGCGGGAATCCAGAACCTGCCACCCTGGGCTCTCGCCTTCGCGGGCGTGACGAGGTGGGCTGGCGTAGGGTGCGCCGTGCGCAACGGGTGATGGCAAGGCGTTAGAGGAACGCTGACAGGGTGATCGGTACGGAGGGATTTTCTCCGGGCGGACGGTTGCCAGCACAGTGCTATATCGGCAGGATTCACGGATAAAAACAAGGATGCTGCCGATGACGCCACACGACTATGACCGCCAGCGCATGCAGTCCAATTTCCTCGAGTCGATGCTCGCCGTGCTGGTGATCGGCCTGTTCGTGCTGGCCATCTTCGGCCTGGGCGGCGAGTTGCTGATCGCCATGGCCGTGGTGATTGCCGGCGTGCTGATCAATCTCTATCGCCTGCACCGCTCGATTGCCGACTACGCCTGCCCCTCGTGCGGGGAGTCGCCCCATGAACGTATCGACGAGCGCACCGGCCACCAGCACGACCCGGCCACCCCCAACTGCCTGCACTGCGGCAAGCCGCTGTCGGAGTGAGGCGCCGCCTCAGCGCCTGACACAGGCGAACAGCGCATTGCCCGCCGCATTGTCCCAGGGCATCAGGCACTGGTAGTCATGCGCCAGCACCTGCACCTCGAAGTACGGCTCCAGTAACGCCTGCAACTCGGCGAAGCTCACCGCCACCATGGGATGTTCGTCGTTCCAGATTTCGCTCTGCCCGGCCACGGTTCGCTCGATGCGCAGCCGCAGTGCCTGCTGCTCGCCATCGCCCCGGTAGTACCAGCCGGAGCTGAAGCGGAACTGATCATCGCCATGGCGCGCACTGTGAGAAACGAACGAGGCGTTGTCGATGCGCTGCTTGTCCACGGCGTTGAAACAGAACACCCCACCGGCCGCCAGCGCGCCATGCACACTGGCGATGCAGGCCGCGAGCCGCTCGATGCTGGCGCTGTAGTGGATGGAGTAGAGAAAGCAGGTGATCAGGTCCAGCGGCGCATCCACGCGAAAGGTGCACATGTCCTGCTGCACGAAGCGCGCCTCGGGGCAACGCAAGGCGGCGCGGTCGAGCATCGGCTGATTGATGTCGAGGCCGCTACTGGCGTAGCCGGCATCGAGAAAATGCCGCACGTGCGGGCCGGTGCCGCAGGCCAGATCCAGGTGGCGCCGGCCACCGTTGCCGAACAGCTGCTGCACGCGCTGGGCGCAATGGCTCTGCGCCTGGTAGTCGATGTCCGCGCACATCAGGTCGTAGTAACCCGACAGGTCGGTGTAGAGGGCGTTGCCGGACATGATGACCCACCGGGCTGTCGAAGGGCGCGCATCATAGCTCAAGCCCGGGGCCGATAGCGCATGCTTTCGAGGTGCCGGCGCCCGTGCGGCGCTACCGACTCAGGGCGTGCGTACCGTCAGGCTGACCAGCTTCAAGACGATGGGCCTGACCAGCATCACGCAGACGAACGCCACCGGCATCGCCAGGCTGTAGGCGCTCAGCACCGCGAGCAGATAACCGTCACCGATGCCCCTGTTGGCAGCGGTGATCACCAGGCACATGAGCATGGCCATGATCGCCGACATGAAGAAGGCGAAAGCCACGGGCATGGCACGAGCAGGCAGTTTCCAGCTTCGTGCGGCAGATGGAGCGAGTTCGAGATCGGACATGGGCGCGTTACCGGGTTGATGAAGTGCGAGGCACTCTAACGAGAGCGGGGATTGCCGCGGTAGAGGGGTAAAGGTAAGTTGAGTACCAAGCTTAACTTACGGATAGATCGAGCATTGGAAAGTAAAAGCACGGACACCCTGCGCGGCCTGGAGAGTTTCGTCAAAGCCGTCGAGAGCGGCAGCATCGCCGCCGGTGCAAGGCTACAGGGCATCAGCGCCGCAGCAGCCAGCCAGAACATCGCCCGCCTTGAACAGAGCCTGGGCACGCGCCTGCTGACCCGCACCACGCGCAGCCTGGCACTTACCGATGCGGGCGCGCTGTACTTCGAACGGGTGCAGAGCGTGATCCAGGAACTGGAGCTGGCCCGCGCCGCCGTGGCCGAATTGCAGGACGAGCCCCGTGGCCAACTGCGCATCGCTGCCAGCGCCGCATTCGGTCGCCATGTGCTGGCGCCGCTGATCCCCGGCTTCATGGCCCGCCATCCGCGTATCCGCTGCGAGCTGCTGACCACCGATGGCAGCGTCGACCATATCCAGGAAGGCGTGGACGTCAGCATCCATATCGAGCAGCAGTTGCACGATGGCCTGGTCGCCCGGCGTATCGCCACGGCGCAGACGCGCTTCTGCGCCGCCCCGTCCTACCTGCAACGCGCCGGGCGGCCGAGCGAGCCGGAGGATCTGCGCGATCACGACTGCCTGCTGTTTCGCATCGCCATCGACGGGCGCTTTCTGCGCTGGGGGTTCGTACGCGACGGCGTGCACTTCGATGCCCAGGCCAGGGTCAGCATGAGCAGCAACGATATCGACGCCCTGGCCCTCTGCGCAGCGGCTGGCGGCGGCGTCACCCGGCTGGCCTCCTTCGTCGCAGAGCCTTACCTGGCCCGCGGCGAACTGGTCGAGCTGTTCTCCTCCGCTACCCCCACACGCAGCCAGGCGACCAGCGCGCCACTGGATTACTACCTGTGCGTGCGCGACCGCTACGAGCTGACGCCCAAGGTGCGCCTGTTCATGGATTACCTGCTGCAAGCCCTGCCCGCCGAGTTGCAACCGCGCCCCGGCGGTCACTGGCATGGCCTGGCCGACAGCGCATACGACTAATCGGAGGTCGACCCCAGACAATCGCGGTGCGGCCTTGCAGCCTAAGGTGGGGGCTCTTTCGCCTCCATCAGGAACCTGACATGGCCAACAAACCGATCACCGTCCTGCGCGACACCCAGCCGATGCCCGTCGTCGATGCCTGCAAATGGGAGCGCATCGAGGGCGACCCGCATACCGTCAACCTCAATGCCTACACCTGCGAGGATGGCAGCAAGATCATGGGCACCTGGATCTGCACCCCCGGCAAGTGGCGGGTAGAGTACGTGAAGTGGGAGTACTGCCACTTCCAGGAAGGCTACTGCATCATCACCCCGGACGGCATGCAGCCCATCCACCTCAGGGCCGGCGATATCTTCGTGGTCGAGCCCGGCATGAAGGGCACCTGGGAAGTGGTCGAAACGGTGCGCAAGTACTTCGTCTTCGCCTGATCCCGCGTCCCCGCTGGCGCGCCGAACATGGCGGCCACCGCCGAAAGCCATTCATCGTCGCTCCCGCGAAGGCGGGAGCGCGGCGTTTCGCGGCCTCTGGATGATTCACCAGCGACCGGCGCAGCACGCTCGGCGATGAAGCCGCTATCGTGCCTGCGCCGAACGCATTTCAGTGCAGCCCGAAAAGGGTGAGCGCAACGAATGATTACGACGATTTCAGACCATCCCACGCCTGCTTGAAAAGCCCGGGAACTTGGCCTATCTCCAGAGGGTCAGTGCTGCTCCGCCGATCGGGCGGTTCCCAATCACGCAGAGCCCACAAGGCCTTTCAGCAAGGATTTCTCATGAACCGACTCAAGCTGCCGCTGTTCACCCTCGCCTGCGCCCTGCCCCTGGCAGCCTGCGCCGCCACCCCCGAAGCGCTCAAGCCCTACCCCGCTGCTGCCGACGGCTACCAACGCCATGTGATCGAACTGCCCGCGCAGGCCAACGAGGCCGAGTACAAGGTGGAGATCATCGCCGGCAAGACCCTGGAAGTGGACTGCAACCAGCAGCGCCTGGGCGGCCAGTGGCAGGAAAAGACCGTGCAGGGCTGGGGTTACGACTACTACGAACTGGGCCGGGTCGGCCCGGCGGTGAGCACCCTCATGGCCTGCCCGGACGACAGCCGCAAACCGGCGTTCGTGCGTGTCGGTGGCGAGCCGCATCTGGTGCGCTACAACAGCAGGCTGCCTCTGGTGATCTACGCGCCGTCGGACGTCGAAGTGCGCTATCGCATCTGGTCGCCGGCAGCGACATCACCCCGGCGCCACGCCAGTGACGGGCGGCTCGCACGAGCCGCGTCCCCTTCGCCGCTAGCCCATCGGTACCGCTGGCTGGGCGCGGCTTATGAAAACAGGCCGCGCTGACGCCTTAATCACGCTGACTCCCATTCCCCGACTGGCTATGCTCACAACTACCAGCCAGCATCTATAGCGGAACCAGCCATGGATATCGAACGCCTCTTCGCCGAATTGCACAGCCTGCCCAGCATCCCCAAGGTCGCACAGGAACTGATCCAGCAGTTCGACAACCCCAGCGCCAGCCTGGAAAGCGTGGCACGCAACATCGAACGTGATCCGGTGATCGCCGCCAAGGTGCTGCGCCTGGCCAACTCGGCACGTTTTCGCGGAGCCCGCGAAGCGTCCAGCGTGGAAGACGCCGCCATGCGCCTGGGCTTCAACACCCTGCGCACCCTGGTGCTGGCCTCGGCGGTAACCGGCGCCTTCAAGGTGGACACCGGCTTCGATCTGAAGAGCTTCTGGCTCAACAGCTTTCGCGTGGCCAGCATCGCCCGCACCCTGGCCCGGCAGCTGCAACTGGATGCCGACGCCGCCTTTACCTGCGGGATGATGCACAACATCGGCGAACTGCTGATCCAGGCCGGCGCGCCGGATTTCGCCCGCCGTCTCAATCGCCAGCCGCAGCGCGAAGCCGCCGCCCACGCCGCCGAGGAAACCCTGCAACTGGGCTTCGGCTACCCGGAAGTCGGCGCCGAACTGGCACGCCGCTGGCAGTTGCCCGTGCTGATCCAGAACGCCATCGGCTTTCAGGCCCGCCCGAGCCAGGCGCCGGGCGATGGTCGCTATGCGCGGCTGGTGGCGCAAGCGATACTGATCGGCGAAACCATCGAGCTCGACGGCATCAGCGAGCAGGCTCGGCAGAGCCTGGAGGGCCCGCTGTTCGAGGAAGTCGATCTGGCCAGGCTGTTCCAGGCCCTGCCGGCCGTATTGGAAGCAGACAAGGCCTTCGCCGAGTTGCTGGGATGAAGTGAACGCGCCGCACGACGCAGGGCCGCACGGCGCAGCCTGCGCCAGCCCACCTGGTCACTCCCGCGAAGGCGCGAATCCAGGGCGTTTGCGGGGCTTCCCCTGCGGGCCGGCGCGGCGAGGCATGACGGTTTTTCAGGGTTTCCCTGGCTCACGGGATCGTGAACAGGCTCTCAGCGCTCGCCCGGCGTCGCGTCCGGATCCAGCCTGGCGGCGACGGCCAGGGCCATGACCACCTCACGCACGACCTTACGCTGCTTGGCCGGTAGCGCCAGGTACGTCTCGATGACGTCGCGCTCCTGATAGAGCTTGGGATCTTCCCAACGTCCGCGCTGCTCACGCACCGCAAGGGCAGCGCGCTCGCCAAAGCGCAGGGCCTGCGGCTCGATACGCAGCCACTCGGCCAGCACTTGCAGTTTGTCCTGAGACGGGATCGCCTCGCCGCGCAACCAGCGCGAAACGGCCTGAAAGGTCACCGAGCGTCCCCAGTAGCGCGAATTGAATTCACGTTCGAGCACAGCGGGACGATCTGGATAACCAGCCGCAATCATGGCGTTGCGCAAGCGCTGAGCAAACTCGGATTTTTCGGTCATGGACGCGGACGTTAAATTCCGCTTCCATGCTAGATTGAACACCAGGTTGTATTTTAAATGAAATTTATGGTTTCATTTCGGTTCAACAGGATTTATTTCACTCGGGGAGAGCGCCATGAACATGCCACTCACTCTCAGTTTCGAAGGGATTCCAGTCATCGTGCGACGGGCTGCCGAGGGCCGTCTCTGGTTCAACGCTGCGCCGGTGTGCCAGGTGCTGAGGTTGCAGAACGAAAACGCGACACTGCTCAAGTATTGTCGCCCCGAGGGCATCCTGTTCGGCCATGACGAGACACCGCTGGCCATGATCGACATGGAAAATCTGCTGCGCCTGAGCCTGTACAACAACAGTGAGCGAGCCGAGCGCCTGCGCGACTGGCTATACCAGTCCCTGCTGCCCAACCTGTTCAACGACATCAACCTGCCAACCTACTGTCAGCTCGACACGCCGGACAGGCGCCTGCGCGTGCTCAAGTGGCACGATGACTGGTGGATGTCGGTGAATGACGCAATGCAGATGTTCGGCAACCGGCCGCAAGAGCCAGGCAAGGACAAGAAGCCCGGGAGCTGACCCGGGCTGCCGCTCAACTCCCCATGCAGCACTGCTTGTACTTCCTGCCGCTGCCGCAGGGGCACGGGTCGTTACGGCCCACCTTGGCCTCTTCGCGACGTACCGGCTCCAGGGGTTGCAGGTTCTGCTGCCAGTATTCGTAGAGCTCCACGGCCGCCGGCTCGAGCATCGTCATGCTGGCATCGTATTCGGCATCCGACATGGCCTTGAGCGTTTCCGTGCCGCTTTCGTCGCCGTGCAGGGTGATCAGCTTCAACGCCGTCGCAGCCGGCTCGGGCAACGCCGTTTCCAGCCAGCCGGCAACTGCGGCACCGCGCAGATAGCCGGCGCACCACTCGGAGACGATCAGTTTCTCGCCCTTGCCGTTGTCGTCGGCGAGAAAGATCGCCTCGTAGTCGTCGGGCTCCTCGCTGAGCATGTAGGTCGCTTCGCTCATCAGCTCGACGGCCAGCTTCATGAAGCGTTCACCGTCCTTGTCGCTGGGCCACTGCGGCGGCTGGTCGGCCCAGATCGCCGCATACCAGACGGCAGGCGCGATACGACGCGGGCCGGAGACGATGGCGGCGAAATAGCCGTCCAGCTCGCTGGCGGACAGAATCGAGTCGTCGTTGCCGTACTTGAGCAGCCACTGATCGAGCTTCTCCAACCCTCTGTTGTCCATCGCAAACACCCCTTGAAAAAGGCCGCTACTGTACAGCCATCGCGCCAACTTGCCAGCGCCGTCCGGCATCTGGCGAGTGCCCTCGACGCCTCTGCCCGCTACAATGCGCGCCTTGCCCGTGCCGCCTGATAAAGAAAAAACCATGTCCCTGCCCAAACACCACCTGGAACTGCTCAGCCCTGCGCGTGACGTCGAGATCGCCCGCGAGGCCATCCTGCATGGCGCCGATGCCGTGTACATCGGCGGCCCGAGCTTCGGCGCCCGGCACAACGCCTGCAACGAAGTGAGCGATATCGCCGGGCTGGTGGAGTTCGCCCGGCGCTATCACGCGCGGGTGTTCACCACGATCAATACCATTCTCCACGACGACGAGCTGGAACCGGCACGCACGCTGATCCACCAGCTCTACGACGCGGGTGTGGACGCACTGATCGTGCAGGACATGGGGGTGATGGAGCTGGATATTCCGCCCATCGAGCTGCATGCCAGCACCCAGACCGACATCCGCACCCTGGCCCGCGCCAGGTTTCTCGACCAGGCCGGTTTCTCCCAACTGGTGCTGGCACGCGAGCTGAACCTGCAGGAAATCCGCCAGATTGCCGATGCCACCGACGCGGCCATCGAGTTCTTCATCCACGGCGCGCTGTGCGTAGCCTTCTCCGGGCAGTGCAACATCTCCCATGCGCAGACCGGTCGCAGCGCCAACCGCGGCGACTGCTCGCAGGCCTGCCGCCTGCCCTACACCCTCAAGGATGAAAAAGGCGGCGTGATCGCCTACGAGAAACACCTGCTGTCGATGAAGGACAACAACCAGAGCGCCAACCTGCGCGCCCTGGTCGAGGCCGGCGTGCGCTCGTTCAAGATCGAGGGCCGCTACAAGGATGTGGCCTACGTGAAGAACATCACCGCCCACTACCGCCGCGAGCTCGATGCCATTCTCGAAGATCGCCCGGATCTCGCCCGCGCCTCCAGTGGCCGTACTGCGCACTTCTTCGTGCCGGATCCGGACAAGACCTTCCACCGTGGCAGCACCGATTACTTCGTCACCGAGCGCAAGGTGGACATCGGTGCCTTCGACTCGCCGACCTTTACCGGGCTGCCGGTTGGCCATGTCGAGAAAGTGAACAAGCGCGACCTGATCGCCGTCACCTGTGAGCCGCTGTCCAACGGCGACGGCCTCAACGTGCTGGTCAAACGCGAAGTCGTCGGTTTCCGCGCCAACATCGCCGAACTGAAAGGCGAGTTCGAAGAAGACGGCGAGAAGCGCTACCGCTACCGCGTCGAACCCAACGAGATGCCCGAAGGGCTCTTGCGCCTGCGCCCCAACCACCCGCTGAGCCGCAACCTCGACCATAACTGGCAGCAGGCCCTGCAGCGCACCAGCGCCGAACGCCGCATCGGCGTGAGCTGGAAGGCCGAGCTGCGTGAAGACGCAGTCAGGCTCACCGCCACCAGCGAGGAGGGCATCAGCGTCGACGTCGCCCTGCCCGGCCCGTTCGGCGCCGCCAACAAACCGGAGCAGGCACTGGACGGCCTGCGTGACCTGCTCACTCAGCTCGGCACCACCATCTACCACGCCCAGGGCGTCACCCTGGATGCAGCGCAGGCGTTCTTCGTGCCCAACTCGCAGCTCAAGGCACTGCGCCGCGAGGCCATCGACAAGCTCACCGAAGCCCGCGTCGCCGCTCACCCACGTGGCCGGCGCAAGGCCGAGAGCGAGCCGGCGCCGGTGTACCCGGAGTCGCACCTGTCGTTCCTCTACAACGTCTACAACCAGAAGGCCCGCGACTTCTACCATCGCCACGGCGTGCAACTGATCGATGCGGCCTACGAGGCCCACGAAGAAGCCGGCGAAGTACCGGTGATGATCACCAAGCACTGCCTGCGCTTTTCCTTCAACCTGTGTCCGAAGCAGGCCAAGGGCGTCACCGGCGTGAAAACCCGCGTCGCGCCGATGCAACTGGTGCATGGCGACGAGGTGCTGACCCTGAAGTTCGACTGCAAGCCGTGCGAGATGCACGTGATCGGCAAGATGAAGGGCCACATCCTCGACCTGCCACAACCGGGCAGTGCCGCCACCCAGGTGGTCGGCCACATCAGCCCGGATGACCTGCTCAAGACCATTCGCCAGAAGCCGGGTTACAGCCATTGATCCAGCGGTGCACCATGCGCACCGCCGGCAGGTTCAGCAGGCAGTGAAGGTCTATTGCAACTGGCGGGCGAAGCGCTCCACGGCGCCGAGCACCTGTTTGGCACCCTGGCGAATCTCCACGATCACATCGCCCGCCTGATTGGCCAGCTCCAGGCCGGCTTCGGCCTGGGCGCGGCTGCTGGACATGTCGCGCACGGCGGCGTCCACCAGTTTCTGGTTGTCCTGCACCACTCCGACGATTTCCTCGGTGGCCTTGCTGGTGCGGCTGGCCAGTTGGCGTACTTCGTCGGCGACGACGGCGAAGCCACGGCCCTGCTCCCCTGCCCGCGCGGCCTCGATGGCAGCGTTCAGGGCCAGCAGGTTGGTCTGCTGGGCGATACCGCCGATGGTCTGCACCATGGTGCTGATCAGTACCGACTGCTTGCCGAGGGCCTCGATGCCTTCGGAGGCCGAGGTCATCTGCTGAGCGATGCGCTGCATGGTCTGCACCGTCTCGGTCACCACCTGGGCACCGCGCTGGGCGGTACTGTCGGTACGCTGGGAAATGCCGTAGGCGGTGTTGGCCGCTTCGTTGACCTCATCTTCGCGGTTGACCTGGTCGGTGATTACCGTGGCGAACTTGACCACCTTGTACAAGCGGTTCTGGGTATCGTGCACCGGGTTGTAGGTGGCTTCGAGCCAGACCACGCGATCATGGCTGTCCACGCGCTTGAAACGCCCGGCAACGAACTCGCCGCGGTTCAGGCGCTCCCAGAAGCGTGCGTACTCCGCCGAGGAGGACTCCTGCGGTTCGCAGAAGATGCGGTGGTGCTGGCCCCTGATCCGCTCCAGGCTGTAGCCCATGGCACTGAGGAACTGCTCGTTGGCGTTGAGCACATGGCCCTGCAGATCGAATTCGATCACGGCGGTCGAGCGCAGCAGGGCGTTGATGAAGTCCTCGTTCTCGCGAGCCTTGTTCATGCTCTCGGTTATCTCGCTGCCGATGCACTGAACGCGTTGCACGACGCCCCGCTCATCCGCCAGCGGCATCCAGGAGGCCTGCACCCACACCAGCGCGCCATCGCTGCGCAGGAAGCGATAGCGATCACTGACCGAATGACCGGAAACGATTGCCGCGCTGAGATCCTTGTAGCACGGCAGCTCCTTGACGTAGGCCGGCACGAAGTCGCTCAGCGGGCGCCCCTGCAACTGCTCGGGCGCATAACCGACGAAACGGGCGAATTTTTCATTGAAATCGACAATCCGCCTCTGGGAGTCGATCGACAGCATGATCTTCTGCGCCTGGATACCCTGGAAGAGCTGCTTGTACAGCGACAGCTCGGCGTCTTTCTGCTGCAGTTCCTTCTTCAACCGATCACCGAACATGGGCCTTCTCCAAGCGAGACTCTTCCTGTTATCGGCCGACCTGCGCATCAATTGAGGCCGGCGTCAGCTCAAGCATAGAAGGCGAATGGCGAAGCGGCACTCAGGCCATTCGATCGATCACCTCGACTGCACGCACGTCCGGATCGCGTCTCAGGTAGTCCATGCGTCGCTCGTGGAACGCGCGCATGTGCGGCAACGCCATGTGCTCGGCCAGCGCTGCCGGCGAAGCCCAGACTTCGTAGAAGATGAACAGCGTCGGATCCTGCGCGTCGCGCAACATGTGGTACTCGATGCAGCCCGGCTCGGCGCGGCTGGGCTCCACGTAGGCGCGAAACAGGTGCTCGAAGGCTTCGGCCTGCTCGGGTCGGGTATGGGCGTGAAGGATGAAGGCGTGCATGTCGGCTCCGTTCATGAGGGATATGCCTGCACTCTAACGCAGGCACCGACACCTTATTCATGACTGTCAGTCAACAATCCTTTGCCCACCGACGGCTTTTTCAGGGCTGGGGTGGTGGCTAACCTGCTCCCATCATTTCCGGGAGTCATTCATGAAAAAGATTCTGCTACTCAACGGCGGCAAACGCTTCGCCCATTCCGAAGGCCGCTACAACAGCACCCTGCACGACGCCGCCGTGGCGTATCTCGACCGCGCCGGTTTCGACGTCAAGACCACCTTCATCGACGGCGGCTACGACGTGGAGGAGCAGGTGCAGAAAATCCTCTGGGCCGACGTGGTGATCTATCAGATGCCCGGCTGGTGGATGGGCGCACCCTGGACGGTGAAGAAGTACCTCGACGAGGTGTTCACCGCCGGCCATGGCAGCCTCTACGCCAACGATGGCCGTACCCGCTCCGACGCTTCGCAAAAATACGGCAGCGGCGGGCTGATCCAGGGCAAGCAGTACATGCTGTCGCTGACCTGGAACGCCCCGGTGCAGGCCTTCGAAGACCCAACCGACTTCTTCGAAGGCAAGGGGGTGGACGCGGTGTACTTCCCCTTCCACAAGGCCAACGAGTTCCTCGGCATGAGCGCCCTGCCCACCTTCATCTGCAACGACGTGATGAAGGTGCCGAACATCGAGCAGGACGTGGCGCGCTACGAGCAGCACCTGGCCAGGGTGTTCGCCGCCGCTCGGTGACTCATTGCCCGCCGAACAGCGCCGTCCAGTAGATGCCCGCATCGCTCTGCGGGTCGCTGCCATAGGCGGCGCCCAGTGCATCGAACTGCGGGTTCATGATGTTGGCGCAGTGGCCGGGGCTGGCCAGCCAGCCTTCGACCACCTTGTCGGCGGAGTCCAGCGCGGCGGCGATGTTCTCGCCCACCCGGCCGCCGCTGTAGCCGGCCAGCTCGGCGCGGTCGCCCGGCGTAAGGCCATCACGTCCCTGGTGGGCGAAGAAGTTGTCATTGGCCATCGCCCGGCTATGCGCCTCGGCGGCACTGCCCAGCTCCACGCTCCAGTTCAGCGGCGCGGCGGCGGCGAAGGTCTGACTGCCGCACTGGCGAGACTGGCCGCGAGCCGCATTGATCCGTTGCAGCAGCTTTTCGCCTTCAACCTGCCAATCACCCAGACGACCACTGAGCAGCGGCCGCGCCAGCACGATGCGCCAGTCGCGATCCTGCTGGCTGACGCCGATGTCGATGAATTGCGGGTCGAGCAACACGCGACAGAAGCTTTCGCTCAACGCCTGCATCGCCGCCTGGGCATTGCGCGGGCCGGACAGGGTGATCGCCTGGACGTTGACCAGCGGATAACCGGCAGCGCTCAGCGATGACTGCAAGTCACCGGTACCGTTCACCGACAGTATCAGGCGCGGGTCATTGGCCAGTGGCGGCAATGGCTCGGAAGCCTGTACGCCACACCGCTGTATCTCGCTGCGATAGGCATTGATCGCATCGATCAGTACCTTGTCCTCGGCAGCCTGCAGGCCGGGCGCAGTCAACAGCGAGAGGGCCACCAGCAGCCCGCGAAGCCATCCCCCGTTCATCATTGCTGTTGTCATACAGCGCTCTCCCCACTAACGTCGTGATTCTGACGCACCATCCGGCGCACGATGATAGCCGCCTTTGCGCCCGTGCCGAAGCCCCGCTGCAACGGGCATCCCGTGACAGCGGCAGGTTTCCTGCATAGGCCCTCACAGTCATGTGCCATCCACTCAGGCAGTCGCCTCATCCGCTTTAGAGAACACCTGATGCCCGGTCACTATCCGCAGAACGAACAACATCGCCGCCTCGTGCTCAAGGCTCTGTTATGGATCACCCTGGGCGGTGGTTTGTTCTTTTCGGTCGTCAATCTGTTGCACGGCAACTGGCTGCTGGCCCTGCTGGAGGTCGGCTACGCCGGCGTATCGCTGTATCTGCTGAACATTCTCGATCGCACGCGCAATCTGCAACTGTTGACCGCGGTCTACCTGCTGCCGTTCTTCAGCATCATGATGGTGGCGCTGGCACAACCCCATACCACATTCGCCGTATTCGGCTGGATCCAGACCATCCCGATCATCTGCTACATGCTGCTGGGCCTGCGCCTGGGCATGTACGGTTCACTGCTGTTCGTCGGCATCGGCCTGTTCGTCTTCAGCCGACGTTTCTCTTCCGAACAGTTGCTGCAGAACGTGGAGATCATCGCCAACCTCGGGCTGGCCAGCCTGGCGGTGATGATATTCGCGCACATCTACGAGCGCAGTCGCATCCTCAACGAAAAGCGCCTCACCGAACTGGCGGCCACCGATGCCCTGACCGGGCTGCCGAACCGGGTGAAGCTGGCCGAGGTATTCGAGCGCGAGCGTGCCCATGCCTTGCGCAATGGCACACCGCTTTCGCTGGTGTTCATCGACATCGATCACTTCAAGCAGATCAACGACCAGTTCGGCCATGAGGCGGGCGATCGTGCCCTGGCTCACTTCGCCAGGGTGCTGGCGCAGCGTCTGCGCATCAACGACCTGTTCTGCCGCCTGGGCGGTGAGGAGTTCGCCGTATTGCTGCCGGGCAGCAAGGCTGACCAGGCGCGGGAGATTGCCGAGAGTCTGCGTGGACGCCTGACGTCCGAGCCGCTGGCGCTGGCCAGCGGGCCGCTGAGCATGACCCTTAGCGCCGGGGTGGCCAGTTTCGGTGCGGATGGGCAATCGCTCGACGAACTGATGCTGGCAGCGGATCGACGTACCTACGCCGCCAAGCGCGCCGGGCGCAACCGGGTGATCAGCGCCGCAGACTCGAGCGACAACGAGCCGGCGCCATGCTGAACGCGGCTCAGGCGTATACGCTGAGGCCGCCCTTCTCCTGCAGCCACTGACGATAGGTTTCCAGCGAGTCGGTCTGCTTGTCGCCGTTGTGCCCGGCAATGCGAATGCTGCCGTCCAGTCCGGCATCGACCATTTTCTGCACTTGCGCCAGCAGCTTGGCGGCGTCGTCACGATCGAGCTGGGTCACGTCCGGCAACTGGATCACCGAAGGTGCCGTCGCTTTGCTTTCCACACTTCGCTGCACGCTGCCGGCCGCCGCATTGCCCCCTGCATGGCCCGCAGCAGGCCACCCTCGCTACGCGCCACCATCTGCTTGGCGAAGCGCCGCAGGTCGGCCAGCGGATCCTGAGTCGTCTGAGTGTCACCCTCGGCGCCGGCGCTGCTGGAGCGATTGGCGAGCTGGCTGCCGTAGTAGCTGAGCATGGCCGCCGTGCTGTTGTTGATCCCGTTCATGGAGCCTCCAAAAAAGCCTTTGCTCCATGCGCTGCACAATCCGGGCCAGCCGCTGCACGCCAGTAATCAAGGGACTTCACCGCTCGCTGCGGCAATTCTTTGCCAGCCAGGGGCAATCTGCCGCCAGAAAACGGTTATGACAATCATTCCAATAACGATAAATTGACGCTAATATCCCGCCACATCTATCAGGGATGACACAAGGGATAGCGCTCAGGCGGAAACCAGCGCCCACCGACGAATATCCACTTCAGCAATACGCCAAGGATGCTCCAGATGTTCAAAGCCCACGTTCTCACGGCTGCTCTTACCAGCATGGCGCTTACCGGCTGCGTTTCGTTCACTCCGGCCGGTCGATCCACCCTCCCAGCCAGATCGTCATGCAGTCCTTGCCGGGCAGGGCCATGATCAAGGACGTGAAAGTCACCGACCAAAGGCTCGACGAGCAGACCCGACGCAATATCGGCAACCAGCTGACCTCCCAGATCAGCCAACACGTCGAGAAAGGTGAATACTTCAAGCGCGTGGTCAGCTTCCCGGTCAAGCTGGATGAGCAGGACGTCCAGTTGCAGTTCCACTTTTCCTCTCTGCAAGGTAAACGCACGCCCCATCCTGGCTACTTTCCGGGCGCACTGCTGACACTGACGATCTGGATCTGGGTCAACGGCCCCATCTACGTGGACAAATACGATCTGGCCGCCGAGTTGCAGATTCTCGACAACACGGGCAAACAGCTCGCCCTTTCACAGAAGAAACTGGTGGTCGACAAGAGTACCGGTCTCTGGGACTACGACTACATGTTCCCGTCTGGCGGGCAGCAACTGACCGAACTGGTCGAGCAACTGCTACAGGACGGCACACGGCAACTGACTCACTGAAAAGGATGTTCCCATGAAGAAACTCTTCGCGCTGATGCTGCTAATCGCATCAGCCAGCCTGCAGGGCTGCATGACCTACTCGCATCATTCACTGCAGAAGGTCGATCAATGGCCTCTCGCATCGCCCGGACAGGAAAAGCCGAGCGTCTACCTCAAGGTTTACGCGGAATATCAGGTCAATGACCATCCGCGTGTGAGCTCCGCCAATGTGGCCAAGCTGGAGCAGGTGATCGCAAAGACCCTCAGCGAGAGCGGTCGCTTTTCACGCGTGACCACCGAGCAGGAACAATCCAACCTCGACCTGTACCTGACGGTGACCCTGCGCAACCACGAGACCGGCAGCATGGGCCTGGCAATGCTGACCGGGGCAACTTTGTTCCTGATACCCGGTACCTTCGACAACACGCTGACGATGGAAATGATCGTGCGCGACGAAGACGGGAACAAGCGCGGCGTCGCACAACGCCAGGAATCATTGACGACCTGGATGCACCTGCTGCTGATTTTCGCCGTGCCCTTCCAGGACAGGAGCGACAACCTGCTCAGAGAGCTGACGCAAAGCACGCTGCAGCAAGCCGCCGACAAACAGCTGCTTTAGCCACAAGCGCGTCTGACGCCCCCTGCGTCCGACCGTTTGCTTGTCGAGTCGATTGCGCTAGGCTCTGCACCTCAATCGATAGGAGATATGCTCATGGCTCGCGCCACTGCCCGTCACATCCTGGTTGCCAGCGAAGGCAAGTGCAACGAACTGAAAGCCGCCATCGAAGGCGGTGCGGACTTCGCCCAACTGGCCAAAGACAACTCCACCTGCCCGTCTGGCCGCAGCGGCGGCGACCTGGGCTCCTTCGGTCCGGGCCAGATGGTCAAGGAGTTCGACACCGTCGTATTCAGCGCGCCGGTCGGCGTGGTGCAAGGCCCGGTCAAGACCCAGTTCGGCTATCACCTGCTGGAAGTCACCAGCCGTCAGGACTGATCCTCAGCAAAGGAAGAGCCGTTTCTGCGGCTCTTCTCTTGCCCAAGCCTTTTTCAGCACCCACGTAGTAGGGCTCTGGGTTTCCCCATGAAACGCGGCATTCGGCTCACGTCCATCCTGCTGGTATTCATCTGCCTGTCGCTGGCGTTGCTGACGGCCTGGCAGATCTGGTTTTCCCGCGAGCGTGCTCTGCACGAACTGAACGTCGCCAACCTCAACCTGGCACAGGCCCTGGACAACTACAGCGAAGGGGTCATTCGCCAATCCGAACTGGTACTGCTGGATCTGGCCGAGCGCCTGGAGCACGAAGGCAAGGGCCCGGCACACCTCGCGCGCCTGCAAGCGCTGGTGCAGGAGCAGAGCCGCACCCTCAGGCTGGCCAGTGCGATCATCATCTATGATGCGCAGGGCAACCGTCTGCTGGTCTCAAGGGGCGACCTCAACTCGAGCCCCAATGCCGCCGACCGCGCGTTCTTCATCCATCATCGCGATACGCCCTCGGCCGAGACCTTCATCGGCCCGACCATCAAGAGCCGCCTGACCGGCGAGTGGGTGTTCACCGTCAGCAGGCGCCTGAACGATGACGCGGGCAACTTCTCGGGCGTCGTCGCCATCACCCTGGGCGTTGAGCATTTCCTGCACCTGTTCGGCAGCCTCGATCTGGGCAGGCAAGGGGCCATGAGCCTGTCCACCAGCGACGGCATACTGCTGTTTCGCCAACCCTTCCGCGAGCAGGATGTGGGGATGGACTGGTCGAACTCGCCCATTCTGCAGATGCTGCGCGAACACAACCCAGGCACCGCAGAGCAGACCTCCCGTATCGATGGCGTCGAACGCCTGTACGCCTTTCGCCGCAACACCAACCTGCCGCTGATCACCGTGGTCGCCCTTGGTCGCGACGAGGCACTGGCCGCCTGGCGACGCGATGCCGAACTGTTCGCCACGCTGATCCTGATCCTGCTGCTGGCCGTCAGCATCATCGGCCAGCGCCTGATCGTCGACATCCGCCGTCGCGCGCGCGCCGAGCGCCAGTTGCTCAACGCCCGGGAGGAGCTGCTCGACGCCAATGCACGCCTGGAGATACTCGCCTCGCAGGACGCACTCACCGGCCTGGCCAACCGCCGCAGCTTCGACCAGGCACTGGAAGTGGAGATTCGCCGGGCACAGCGGCGGGGCTCATCGCTGTCGCTGATGCTGCTCGATATCGACCTGTTCAAGCGCTACAACGACCACTATGGCCACCTGGCCGGCGACGAGTGCCTGCGCACCGTGGCCGAAGTACTCAAGCAGTGCGTACGCCGCCCCGGTGACCTGGCCGCGCGCTATGGCGGCGAGGAACTGGTGGTGATTCTGCCGAACACCGCGCGCGAGGGCGCCGAGGCCGTCGCCCGCGCCTTCATGGACGCGCTGGAGCAGCGCAATCTGCCCCATCAGGACAGCCCTTTCGCCAGGCTCACCACGAGTGTCGGTGTGGCCAGCCTGACGCCTGACGCACAAGACGCCGCCCGCCTGGCTCTGAAGCTGATCGAAGCCGCGGATCAGGCGCTCTACCGGGCCAAGGCCGACGGTCGCAATCGCCTGGAAAGTGCGCAGTTGCAGGTCACGCCATAGAGGTGACAAGTCGCTCGAAGCGGTTCAGCATCAGGTTGAACTGCCAGCCACGGAATATCGGTCACGATGAACAACGGTACCTCGCACCCTCTGCAGCAACTTGCCCAGAACCTGCTGGGCAAACCCGTTCATGAACTGGAGCCGGAAGAAAGCCACGTCCTCGAACAGATCCGCAAACGCCGGCCCATCAGCCGCGACGCTGCCGATGCCTCGGACGAGCAGTCGTCCTTCGGCGAGCGGCTCTCGGACAAGGTCGCGGCCGTAGGCGGTTCCTGGACGTTCATCATCTGCTTCTCGATGACCATGCTCGGCTGGATGCTGATCAATACCGACGTGCTCTCGCACTTCGGCATGGCCTTCGACCCCTACCCTTACATCTTCCTCAACCTGATGCTGTCGACCCTGGCGGCGGTTCAGGCGCCGATCATCATGATGAGCCAGAACCGCCAGGCAGCGAAGGATCGCCTGGCCGCGAGTCTGGATTTCGAGGTGAACCTGCGTGCCGAGCTGGAAATCATGCGCCTGCACGAGAAGATCGATCAGAAGATCCTGCAGCGCCTGGATCAGATCCTCGAACGCATCCCGGAACAGCGCCGGCAAGACTGAACCGTCACCGGCCCCGTAGGGTGCGCCGTGCGCACCAGAGCCCTGAGCCGTCATGCCTCGCTGCGCTGCCCCGCAGGGGCATCATCCAGAACCCGCGCACGCCCTGGGCACCCGCAAACGCCCTCGGCCCCCACCTTCGCGGGGGTGACGATAAGAACATCCCCAAAGGAAACCAGAAGACGTGCGCGCCGCGCAGCCTATGGCAGCCTGGGCTCGCGCTGACGCCAACTATCGAGCAAACGCCCACCCCAGACGTTGATCAGCAGCCCGGCCATCACCAGCACCGCGCCGATCAGTTGCAAGTGGCCCAGGCGCTCGTCCAGCAGCAGCGCCGCCGAACTGATCCCCACCACCGGCACCAGCAGCGAGAACGGCGCCACCTGGCTGGCCGGATAGCGCGATAGCAGGCGGCTCCACAGGCCATAGCCGAGGATGGTCGCACCGAATGCCAGGTAGGCCAGCACCAGCATCGAATCCAGGCCGAGCGTGCGCAGCGAATGGCTGATCAGTTCCGGCCCCTCCAGCCACAGGGACAGTGCCAGGAACGGCAGCGGCGGGATCAGGCTGCCCCAGACCACCAGGCCAACCAGATTGACCTTGCCCAGCTTGCGCGTGACGATATTGCCCAGCGCCCACATCGAGGCAGCGGCAATGGTCAGGGCGAATCCGGCCAGGGTCATCGTTTGCCCACCTTGCAGGCCGATCAGCACCAGGCCCCCGGCCGCCACCAGCAAACCGAACAGGTTGCTGCCACGCAGCCGCTCACCGAGAAACAGCGCGGCGAAGAACAGGGTGAAGAAGGCCTGCGATTGCAGCACCAGCGACGCCAACCCGGCCGGCATGCCGACATGCATGGCATAGAACAGGAAGGCGAACTGTGCGAACGAAATGATCAGGCCGTACGCCAGCATCCAGCGCAGCGGCACCTGCGGCCGGCGCACGAAGAGGATCGCGGGAAACGCGGCGAGCATGAAGCGCAGTGCTCCCATCAGCATCGGCGGCATGCCGTGCAGGCCGACCTTGATCACCACGAAGTTCAGCCCCCAGACGACGATCACCAGCAACGCCAGCAGCAGATCCTTGGGTGACATGCAGACATGTCCTCGAACGAAGTGAAGGGGCATTAGAGCAGGGCCGACGTACCCGTGGCAGACACAGTGCCCGAAGAAAAGCCTCACACAGTGCGCTGATCGCCCTTCATCGTCATCCGGGCGTTCTGTCGCCTGCCGGCCTTTGTTACCCTGCGCCCTCCTCCTCGCCGGCAACGCCTCATGACTCTGCACGACTTTCTGCTGTTCGCCCTGCCGGCGGTCTTTCTCACCGGGCTGTCCAAGGGCGGCTTCGGCGGTGCCCTGGGTGGCATCGCCGTACCGCTGCTGGCGCTGGCCACTTCGCCGAAACAGGCAGTAGCGGTGATGCTGCCGATTCTCTGCCTGGCCGACGTGGTGGGTCTGAAGGCCTACTGGCGCAAATGGGACACAGCCAACCTCAAGGTCATGCTGCCTGGCGCCGTGATCGGCATCGCCATCGGTTCGCTGACCTTCGGCTTCTTCGACGAGCGCGCCATCGGCCTGCTGATCGGCACCATCGCCATTCTTTTCGTCGGGCTTGGCCTGGTGGTCGGCAACCAGGCGCCACGCCCGCTGCACAAGGGCCGCGGGACGCTGCTGTCGAGCCTGGCCGGCTTCACCAGCTTCGTTGCCCACGCCGGCGGCCCACCGGTGATGATGCACCTGCTGCCACAGCAACTGGAGAAGGTGCGCTTCGTCGCCACCATCAACCTGTTCTTCCTGCTGACCAACGCCGCGAAGCTCTTCCCCTACGCGGCGCTGGGCCAGTTCACCCGGGAAAATCTGCTGCTCAGCCTGATGCTCGCGCCCATCGTGCCGCTGGGCGTCTGGAGCGGCCTGTGGCTGCAATCACGGGTCAACCACCTGTGGTTCTACCGCATCGCACGACTGGGCATCCTGCTGGCAGGCGTACAGCTGATCTGGCGCTACCTCTGACGCCGCAGCACGCGCGATCAGGGCTCGGCCACTCGCCAGAGTTCAGGCCACTCGCCGGGGTTGCCGCCCGCACAACGGCCCATGTAACTGAACGAGGCCAGCTGAAAGCGCTCGCCATCGAAGCGCCAGGCCCCTGCCTCGCCGCAATCGCCAATACCCCGGCCCTTGTACAGATAACCCAGCTCGCCGGTTTCCGGCGCGTAGCTGACCCAGCCCGACAAACCGCCATGTCCCAGCGGCAACTCGTCGAGCCGCAGTTCCAGCTCGGCATGGGGCGGCCGGCGGTCAACGCGAAAGACGGCGAAGTCGCAATTGTAGGCTGCGCACCAGGTACGGATGATGACCAGTGCCTCCCGCTCGTCGAGGGCGAAGGCTTCAGCCTCCGGCTCGCTGTCCATGTCCTCTTCCACCCACTGGCTGCGCGTTTGCGCCATCACCGCTGCGGCGATCGCCTGGCTCTCGGCTTGCGTCAGCGGCACAGTCTGCGGATAGGCGCGCAGACGCGGCGCCTGCGGCGCAGCCGGTACCGCACTGTCGGCGCGCGTACCGGGACGATAGAGGGCGCTGCGGGTATCCACCCGCCCCTGCACCGCATCGATCAGCAGCAAGGCGGCGGCAAGCCCGCTGAGCGACACCAGCGCCTCCGGCTCACGCGCCCCTGCCATGCGCAACTGCTCGCCATTGCGCAATTCGGCCAGCAACGCCAGGGCAGCATCACCCTCGGCCATCAGCAGGGTTTCCCCGTCCCGCTCCACGCGGCGCAGGGCATCGGCGCTCGCCAGGGGTTTGCCATCGAGCAGCAGCGCCGAGAACCCGCCCTGCTCGACATCCCGCACATACAGTTGCAGAGGCGCCTGCGCACCGGCATCGCGGTGCAGATGCAGGGCCAGCGGGGTGTATTCGAAACCTTCGGCGGCGCTCAGCGCCTGGCAACCGCGCAGGTTGTCGCAGGCCACCACCCAGTCCCTGATTTCCCGGTACAACGGCACCTGTTCAGGCGCCGCCTGAACGATCCCCGTGATCAGCATCGACCCGGCGACCAGCGTCCAACGCGACATGGGCAACTCCCTTTGACGAATGCGCAGGGCCGCCATGTTGCGGGGCCCACCGCAGGCAGGCAAGGCCGACGATCGCATCATTGGGAAATTGCAGGTGCCGACGGCCGCGCAACGCACTAGAATCCGCAACCTATCCGATCGTCAGGCCGCGCGTGCGCGCCGACGCCGTTTCACCTATCGGCCAGGAGACCCCAGATGGGCGCCCAGTGGAAAGCCAAACCCAAAGAAGCAGCCGCCAATGCCCGAGGCAAGATCTTCGGCAAGCTGGTGAAGGAAATCATGATCGCCGCTCGCAACGGCGCCGACCCGGACATGAACCCCAAGCTGCGCCTGGCCATCCATCAGGCCAAGAAAGCCTCGATGCCCAAGGACACCCTCGATCGCGCCATCAAGAAAGGCGCCGGCCTGTCCGGTGAGGTGGTCAACTACGAGCGCACCCTCTACGAAGGTTTCGCCCCGCATCAGGTGCCGCTGATCGTCGAGTGCCTGACCGACAACGTCAACCGCACCGTCGCCGAAATCCGCGTGCTGTTTCGCAAGGGCCAGCTCGGTGCGTCCGGCTCGGTGAGCTGGGACTTCGACCACGTTGGCCTGATCGAAGCCAGCAGCGAAGACGGCTCCGACCCGGAGCTGGCCGCCATCGAGGCCGGCGCCCAGGACTTCGTCCCGGATGACGAAGGCGCCACCCTGTTCATTACCGACCCGACCGACCTCGACACCGTGTGCAAGGCGCTGCCGGAGCAGGGTTTCACCGTCAACTCGGCCAAGCTCGGCTACCGTCCGAAGAACCCGGTGAGCAGCCTGACGCCGGAGCAGATGGAAGAGGTCGAAGCCTTCCTCGAGGCCATCGACGGCCACGACGACGTGCAGAACGTCTACGTCGGCCTGGCCGGCTGACGCGGAGGGCGCCCTGAGCGGGGCGCCCGCTGTCTTGCCCATGAAGACCACCACCCTGCATATCGCTGCGGCCTGCCTGTTCGACGAACGAGGCCATCTGCTGCTCGTGCGCAAGCGCAACACCCGCTTCTTCATGCTGCCAGGCGGCAAGCGCGAGCCGGGCGAAGACGCACGAACCGCACTCAAACGCGAACTGCTCGAAGAACTGGAGCTGCAACTGGACGATGCGGCGCTGCAGCCACTCGGTCAGTTCCAGGCGCCCGCGGCCAACGAGGCCGACACCTGGCTGCAGGCGAACCTCTTCCATGCCGCCCTGCCCCACAGCGTGCAGCCCGCCGCCGAGCTGGAAGAACTGCGCTGGCTGGACACCGCCCAGCCACTGCCCGATGACCTCGCCCCCCTGCTGCGCGAACAAGTGCTGCCGGCCCTGCGACGTCAAAAGCTGCTCCCGGCAGTTTCTTGATCCACGGCAACGCCTGAGCGCCCTCTTTGGCGTTAGGCTGCGCCGATAAACAGAACCATTCGCCTTGCCTGCAAACCCCATAGAAAGCGAGGTTTGCCATGAGTATCACGTCCGCCCAGATCTGCCAGGCCGCCGACCAGTTGCAGGGGTTCGTCGGCTACAACGCCAAGACCGGCCAGTACCTGTTGCGTTTCTCCGAAGACAGCTTCGGCCTCGATGTGCCGGCCGAGACCATCACCCCCACCTGCGAATACGTCTGGGATGCCGACGAAGGCGTGCTGATGCGCCTGGATCGCCAGCGCCTGGCCTGGTTGCAGCAGCAGCGCATCGACGACCGGGTGAACCTCAGCGAGCCCCTGCGCGTCTACCTGCGTCGCAGCGACCTGCCGGAAATCCGCGCCGAACGACGCCGCCTGGCACCGGCCTGAATTCCCCCGGCGAACCATACCGGTAGGGTGCGCCACGCGCACCGAAGCCGATGGCTTGCACCGCACGCCCATCGAGGCTGCGCAGGTCGCCCTACCGTTGAGCGCGTCACCGCATGTTTCTGCTTTAATGGCCGACCGCCCCGCTTGCGTACGCCGATGAGCCCAGTCCACTACCGCTGCCTGCCGCACCTGCTGCGCCCCCTCGTCGACAAGTTCTACCGCAGCCATCGCTCGCCCATGCGCAGTCAGGCGGGCGATGAACTGTGGGTCGGCGAGCGCGATGGTGAAATCATCGCCGCCCTCTGCCTGCGTGCGGTCACCGGCGGACACTGGCTCACGGGCCTGTTCGTCGCCCCTGCGCAGCGACGTCAGGGCGTAGCCGCCGAACTGCTGGGTCACAGCCTGGCACGGCATCGCGAAGCGGTCTGGCTGTTCTGTCACCCCGATCTGCGCACCTTCTATCTACGCCTGGGCTGCGTCGACTGCCAGGCGCTTGCGCCCGAACTAGCCGAACGACTGGCCCGCTATCGGCGCAGCAAGCCGTTAGTATCGTTGCGGTTCCACCAGAGATAGCCATTCTCGTCACGCCCGCGAAGGCGCGAGTCCAGGTATTTCGTGGCCTGTTTCGGCAATGAAGCCGCTGGCCCGTCTGCGCGGCACGCCGCTTGCGCTGAACGCACTTCAGTGCAGCCCGAACAGGGCCGGAGCAGCGAGTAATGACGACTATTTCAGAGTATCGCCGGGCAACCTGTCGCCTCAGGCAAAAATACTGGCACTTTGCTCAGGAATGCCCCTTGCCATATGCAGTCAAAGCTCTGCATGCTTGATTCATAACAACGAAAAGAAACGCTATGGCTACCCAGACCGCTCGTTTGCTGAAGCGCCTGCGCAACGATTTCCAGTTGTCGATCATCACCCTGATGGGGTTGTTCGGGGTCATCGGCATTTCCCCCTACGCCGTCTACCGCCTGATGACCGGCAACTACCTGGTCGGCCTCGCCGATACCATCATCGTCTTTTCCACCCTGTTCGCCGTGCTCTATGCCTGGTTCACCCGTGACACGGTCAAACCCGGTATCTACCTGGCCGCCGTGTTCTCCGTCGGCGCCACGCTGATCGCCATCAACCTGGGTGTCAACGGGCTGTTCTGGATCTATCCGCTGATTCTCTTCAACTTCTTCATGGTCACCCCGGGCAAGGCCCTGCTGGCTACCGCCCTGGTGCTGGTCAGCCTGGTCAGCCACGCCCTGCTGGTGCCTGGCAGCGTATTCGAAAGCCACTACCAGATGGTCTCGTTCCTGGTCACCTGCATGATGGCCAGCGTGCTCAGCTTCATCTTCGCCTTCCGCACCCGCACCCAGCGCGATCAGTTGCAACTGCTGGCGATCCACGACCCGCTCACCGGGGCCCGCAACCGCCGGGCGATGAACGAGGAGCTGAAGATCGCCATGGCCAGCCATCGCCGCCACAGCGACAGCTACGGCCTGCTGGTGATGACCTGGATCACTTCAAGCAGATCAACGACCGCTTCGGTCATCATGTCGGCGATCAGGTGCTGGTGGCCTTCGTCGAGTTGATCAAGCGCTGTTCGCGCAAGCAGGATCGGCTGTTCCGCTTCGGCGGCGAGGAATTTCTCCTGCTGCTGCCCAACACCGAAATCGACGGCCTGCGCGCCGCTGCGAACAACCTGCTGATGCGTGTCGAACAGGAACTGGAAAGCCCGGGCGGCGCGGTGACCGTGTCCATCGGCGGCGCCATTCTGCACAGCGGCGAACACTGGGAAAGCTGGCTACAGCGTGCCGACGCCAGCCTCTACCGGGCCAAGAGCGAGGGGCGCAATCGCGCGGTGATCGCCGAGCCCCCGACAGCGGACAAGGCAGCCGCTCACCCCTGAAGACTCAGCGGCTGCGCTGTTGCTGGTAACTGCCGCTACCGGGCTGACGTTCGATGATCAGCCCACCCGGATACTCGATGCTTTGTCGGATGCCACCGCGCGTCTCGACGGACTGGCTGCCGTAGCTGCTTTCCTGACGCACGCTGCCCTGCGGCAGACGCTGCCCGCCATACAGGTTGTATTGCTCGTAGTGCGCCGAACCGGAGACGCTGCCACTGGCGCCGGGGCTGACGTAGCTCTTGGGAATGACGCGGATGGTCTGCGGCTGATCGGCGAACGCGACACCGGCCACGGACACCGCCAGGATCAACACGAGCGAACGAATGAACATGGGCACCTCCACTGCAAAGGCCAGGCGACGCACGCCTTGAGCCGGCACACTATCACGACACGGGATTGGACAGCAGCGCACGGAAAAGTGACGGCTTTTTCAGCGTTCCTCTAACACCCTGTCATCACCCGGTGCGCACGGCGCCCCTACTCCAGCCCTCCTCGTCACTCCCGCGAAGGCGGGAGCCCAGGGCGTGCGCAGGCTCTGGATGATTCCCCTGCGGGCCATCGCAGCGAGTCATGACGACTATCCCAGACCATCTTCGGTACATCGCCTCTGCACCCGAATCCACGATGTGCTGTGCAATGGACTGAAAATGTCCGGAACGTACTGGACGAAAGCGGAAGGTATCGGAAAGAAGAAAACCGCCAAACGGCGGTTTCATGGGCCATGCCGGCAGTTCGTGGAACTGCTCGGAACATGTGATGGTGCCGGAGACAGGAATCGAACCTGCGACCTTCGCGTTACGAGTGCACCAACAGGCCTTCCCAAGCCATTGATTTAAAACAATAAAATCAAGAATAAGGACTTATAAATCAGCAAGTTACACGATTTTCAGTAGCATCGATTAGAAGCAATTATAGGCAGCTCTACCGATAAAAACATGCCCTCAGATGGACAAGATTTGGACAAGATTCCCGCCATGACAAGCGATTTTGCTTGCGTTGACACCGCCTTGTTAAGGCCAATTATAATCGGCCAACTGAAAACCTCGCAGAGTGGCGCGAACCCGAGAAATCCGTCATGGGGAGCGGGCCTAGAGGATTTCAGAGCGAGCATGACGGTTGAGTTTGCCACTGAAACCGTGTGGATAAGGCAAGCAAAAGCGACCTGAGATGTAGCGCGGGCTAGCCCCCGTGGAGAAGAGCCAAGGCAGAGTATCGAGAAACCTCTGCTGCCTGGGCTGGGATTAGGATGTTGTATCAGCCACTCCCAGCTACGCCGGCCTCTTCGTAAAAAATACGAACAGCCGTGAACCATCCCGCAACCGAAGGGAAGGCAGAAACCGGATCACACACCTCTCTCAGACGCGATCAGCAGCAGCAGTGCTGCGGTCGCTTTTAAGAGGTGTAACGATCATGGCACTGGCCGAGCTTTCCCTTATCAATTTTTTGGCCTCTCTCTACCCGCCAACACTGACCGTTCGGCAAGTGAGTGAAATCACCAGCGAGAACGAACAAACGATTCGCAATGCGATCAGTCAGGGCAAGTACCCAATTCCATCTTTCAAACTCGGTAGTAAGCGCCTCTTTCGCCTACTTGATGTAGCGACGTATATCGACGGATTGTGCGCCATAGACCCCAGCAACCCGCTCAACCGCAGACGTAAGCGGGGTCGACCAACAAAAGTACAACAGCAGGCCACGCTGCTGAGCCGCATGCCCACCAAAGGGCCCGGTAATCACGCTAGCAACCAGGGGTGAGCCATGCCCCTAGATCAGCCAGCACAGGCTCGGCGCCCACGCATAGCGACATTGAGCCAGGGCATTCGGATACTCGAAGAGAAATGCTCTGCGGCAAGCCACGCCCAGAGCAAAGATGAACCGCCAACACAAAAAAACAGAACGCCGGAGAAATCAGCCTCCCTATTCTTGCCTGGACTGGAGGACTTCATGCGAGCGATGCCAAATCATATCGCCCGCTCTAGCTTGTTCGCGCCTGTAGCACGCGGCAGAAAAATACAACACAAGAGCGCTGTCCTCATCAGCCGATCAGATGCGCTCATCAAATACTGGGGCAATCAACTGGATGAAGCCAAGGCTGATGTATGGCTCCACGCCATGCACGAGGCAATTAAGAAGGGATTACTAGGAAAAACCGTAACGCTAAACAGAGCTGCGTTTCTACGCGCCATTGGCCGGGACACCGGCTCATCGCAATACACCTGGTTACATCAAGCAATGTTGGAGCTCAGCTTTGGGATGATCACCATCGAAGCAACGAAAGCTGGAGTACACAAACTACAGATTGGCCGCACAAGAGCTTTACACCTAATCGACGGTTTCGATTACGACGATGACCTGGAGGCCTATACGTACCGGATTGATCCTAGATGGGGTGAGCTATATGGCAACAGAGAATTTGCCCTAGTTAATTGGGAAAAGCGCTTACAGATTCCCCAAGGTCAAGATATGGCCAAAGCGATTCAACGGCTAGTCGCAACATCGGCAGACATAGAACAACGTTACGCACTCGACTGGCTTAAGGCCAAACTGCTGTATGCGAGCCCTATCCGAAAATTCAGGGGTGCACTAACGTCGGCCTTGAAAGAGCTCGAACGTCTCGAAATCATTGCCGACTCTCGAATAGAACATAGCACCAAGGGAAAAGAGCAGGCCCGATGGCAAAAGCTTGTGCATAAGTCGCAAAAATCATCGGCATAGCGTTCCGCCTACATCGGCATAGCATTCCGGGGTATCGGCGTTGCGTTCCGCCTTATCGGCATAGCATTCCGCTCCACTCTCCAGAAGCACCGGAAGACCACGGCGGCAGAGAGGTTAAACGCCCTCTACCTTCTCTTTATCTTCAATCTACCCTCTGTTCAGGTCAGCCCCAAAGACCGAAAGTGGGCCACGCCTTGTCAAACACAACGCAGCGCCCGTAAGGTCAGTGTGGAAGCCTGTCTAAGCGGCGCAGGCCGGTGAAGCTGGCCTGCCCTGGCCTACGGTCACCCTACGGGCGCTAAGACCCGGATAAATCACGCTCGGCCAAAAAGCCGGCCGACCGCTCAACCGGGCGCGTGTGCGCGCTAGGCTTTTCAGCATCTCGCGGAGATAACTACCGTTAAGGGTGTACAGGAAATGAGCCACCTAACCTTTAAAGTTAACTTACACATGGCGAAGCGTGTTTGACATATCCGACGTAAAACTTAATATGGTAATAAATTGAGAGCGCACCATGCCTGCTAGATCAAATGAATATCAAAGACTCGTGTATCTTATAAATAGGGCTCTCGCACAGTCGGAGGCACAAATAATTGAATCTGCAATGCTATATGACTCAGAAGCACAGACCGACAGAGAAATAGATATACTTTTAAAAAGCAAAATTTCTGGGCATGAAATACTTATCGGCATAGAGTGCACATCAGTAAAAAACCCTGTAGATCTAGTACGACTTGAAGGATTAAAAGAAAAACATAGAAAAGTAGGAATAAATAAAACAGTAGTAGTATCAAGAAGCGGATTCACAAAGACTGCCAAGGACTACGCTCGAAAAAATCATATACAGCTATTGACCTTTGACGCAGCACAAAAAACAAAGTGGAATGAGGTTTTCGCCCCTTTTAAGAAGCTTACTATAATGGGGCGAACTTACAAAATCAAGAAAGTACAAATACATGCAATACAGCAAAGCAACGAGCAACCCTTCATACTTGACGATAAAGTACTAGTAGACTGGAATGGAAATTTGATTAATCTTAGCAAATTCTGCGGGGAAATTTGGCACTCCAGCGAAGCTGGACTTCGCCACGGAAAAGAGCTGAGAGACAATGAAATAAATGGATCAGGAAACCCTTGGGTCGATATAGAGTTCGCATTTAAGGAAAAAATCGAATTCAGAGATAGTAACGGAACCGTCGTTTACCCGGGGGCAATAAGATTTTTAATGCACTACTCTTCTAATTACCATGAAATTAACTCCAAGCAAGTTGAATACGATGGCCACGAATATGTCGTAGGCCACTACGAGGGTCAGAAAAAAGAGAGGTTCGCAAGTGCGTTTCTTCGAGAGCAGGCAGGCAAAATAACAGGAACACTAGAGGTTGGTGGCGATTGGTTCTCAGAAGTACCTACATCAGAATAACCCGTCCATCTAAGAAGACCACTATAAGAACAGAACAGACAGTCCGCCAGTAATACACAGTTCCTGGTAATAACTGGCCTTTCAACGGTCTAGAAACAGAGCGCCTAAATATACAGAAAATCAAAAAATAGATTTATTCTACCCATGCCATAAAACCAAACCCCAGCCCCCTCCCCAGGTTAACAAGGTGGTGCTGCAAATCACACTCAGTGACTCAATTGACCACTAGCCAGAACCCACAGGAATATTAATGTTAAAAAGAAGAGGAAACACTGTTCGAGTCAAACTAGCTGACCCAATCTTCTTACCAGCCCCAGATGCGACTCCAATGGAACCTGAACAGCCTCCGATAGACGTGGGGCTTGCAATAAAACTAGCCACTCTTATATTTATTGTCACCCAAGGCGCGCTACTGATATACGGCTACTCGGTACTAGTAGGCAACTACGATTATTACGGAATCGACATAAACGAATTAGACATTGGAAAGCCCACGCTTCTTTTATATGGTTATATACACGCACTCTCGACCATCTTTGAGTTAAGCAAAGGGATACCTAATGCCGGAGGCACAGCACTATTAATGCTGTGCTTAATCGTTAGCGCAATTTTCGTATTCGCACTAACCAATAAAGCTAAAGCCGGCACGCGAGCCAGTGTATTATTTTCTATCTTCATACCCCTGGTATTTATCGTCATCACTCCGGCCAAAGGAATAAAGCTTGGGTCAGATATAGGTCAAGCAGATCTAAAAAAATTCATCGGCAACGAGGAAGGAGGAGAATACAAAGCGGAACAAATTATTATTACTTCCAACAAACAAAAATTAGTAGGTAAGCTCATCCTAGCAGATAGCCGCTTTACCTTCCTGGCAACTCAAAAGACAAGAAAAAACTGCCCACCAACATTAACAATCTACAAACTCAGTAATTCAGACAACAAAATTATGAGGCAAACCGTTCTCACTCCAGTTCTTGATGCGTCTCACCCTCAACAGAAAAGTTGCTAACCCTGCTCTGCACTAAGGAGTAATTTATATCTACAGCAGCCGCTGGAGCTAAACCAATGCCACCTATGCACAACCCCCCGCACCCCGGAGAAGCGCTACGTGAGGACATCGTGCCAGCTTTGAAACTATCAACGCAGGACTTTGCTAAGCGCCTGAGCTATCCATTGAGCCAGCTCAGGCCTGTCCTACAGTGCCTTGCGCCTATAACCATTGAACTCGCTACACAGCTCGAATTGGCGGGCCTGGGCAGAGCTGGGCACTGGATGGCCCAACAAGCAGCTTATGACCATTGGCAGGAGCAACAAAAAAGCCCTCAAAAGCGAGGGCTTTAATTAGTCCGTATCCGGTCTCAATGGACGTCAGATCGCGCCTCCAACACGAGAACGACGCAGCCTGTTAAATAGGAGGAAAGCCAGCGCGATATAGAATGCAAAAACACCTAGCAATCCGCCTATCGGCTCCCCATTTAACACGTCGACACAAGCCTGCAAGACAGTTATCCAGGTTACTAGTAAGCAAACGCTCAATACAAAGCAGTTTGCTGTTTCTACCGCTATCTTCTCAGAACCAAGTACGGCACGAAAAAGCTGATGCATTTTCCTGACAAAACTGCCATTACAAGCGTTGCCACTAAGGCGACAGAAACCTCTAATAACATCGTGCATTAACTCCGTGACACCTTGTTAAAACGCGGTGCCGTTAGCTGCCTAAACGCTGCCATAGGAATACCAGCAGCTCGAGCGGTTTTACCGGGATTCTGACTCGCCCACCTGGCATTACTTTCCCTTTGACGGCGAGCAGAGCGCATATCAGAGAGAGTTTTTCCGGAAGCAATATCTTTTGCACCAATTACGCCACCTTTAGCCTTGCTATAAACTGCACCTGCAGCACCTAAAGTACTTATTGCTACACCACCACCTAAAGCAGACGCAACAGAGTTAACCTGTGCAAGCAAGAGCGAGCCGATAATACAAATACCAGCAGCTGGTACTATATCACTTACTTGAGGATCAAGTCTTATCGCTGCGCCACCTTCCAGAAGGTACATTTCAAGCACGCTCATAACTAGCTTTATGCACGCACCTGCAAGCACCACTAAAAAACCGTAATTTAGCGCCTGCCCCAACCAGCTCTCAAAAAAACGTTTCGTTGAATCGAACATCAGCAAAACTATAAATATCGGCCCAAGAGCAAGCAGGATAGCCAACATAAATTTAGATAGACACAAGAGAAATGCAGCGTAAGCCGTCAGAAGCAAACCCACACCCCAAACTGCAACCGCACAAAGAATCAGTCCAACATGCGGGATAGTGGAGGCAGTACCTTTGGTCCAGAACGCACTACCAAGCGAGTACATTTGCGACATTAAGCTATCTAGGTATGACGCAGATCCCGAACCAGCATCACCTTGAACGACAATCGCAGCAAGTGCTTCGGGAAAGCGCCAAATGAAGTCGACCACGGCACTATTGTAGTAACCTAAGTGCAGTGCCACTCCAGTGATGATAGAAAGACGAACTACTCGCCACGCGAAGTCCGTGACCGGCTCTTCAATCATCCCTCGCATCATCATGAACCCATGGATAATAAAATAGAGCACTAACAATTGTGCGGTCACTGCGCCAAGGGAACCTATTACCTCAGCTACAACGTCACTGATATACACACCCAGGGCAGTATCTAGCTCAGAGAATATTCTATTGAAAAATCCAAATTCAGCGGCTTCCATTGCTTTACCACCCTTTACGCTTGACGAATTCAGCAGAATCCCTGTTCATTGCTGCTGACACTTTCAAGCACTCTGGATCGCTAGGCGCTTCTGTACAGAAGCGCTCCAGATACTCTTGCTGAGTGTATGCCCTTCCATCCAAGATGATTCTTGAGGGATTCTCCACGTATGGAGCGCCCTCTTTGCAACCCATGAGCAACAAAGTCACCACTACTAGAGGCGTAATTCCTTTCATGCCTACCAGCCCTCACGCTTAACAAACCCACCGGCTTTAATTGCGATTTCTCGCGACTGCTGGTCAAGCACTTCACGTTGACCAGACTGTAGCTGCGCCAACAAAGCTATTTTGTTCTGTTCGTTCTGGAGTAGCATTTGCTCCCCCTGTATCCTGGCTTGCAAATCCTGGATATCTTTCAGCTCCACAGCACTGTTTACTCTTTCCAACAGATCATTCAAAGACCTAAACCTAGCGCTTACCTGGTTGTACCCTTGCTCGCTCAGCGAAAGACTCAAAGCATTCTGATGCTGTGAGTCCTGATACACGCGCATAGCATCACCATCGATGGACAATCCAGTTTGCTCAGCACCCCAAATATGCGCCGCATCAAGCACAGCGCTGTAATCTGTTTCCCCCATTACAGATTGCCAATCACCTGCTAGATATCCGTAATCGCTTCTAGACAAACCACCCATTCCCCGACTGCCATTCATGCTGTCATGCGTATCTCGCATCTGCTGGTATTGCTGAACCAGCTGCTCATATTGCGCCTGCATTTCAGCAATTTCCTTCCCCCACTGCACGACGGTTTGTGCAAACTCCGCAACACGCATTCCGTTGGATACACCATCTATTACTGGTATCCCTGCGCGGGCCTCCTGATGCGCAGTTAGCACAGCAACCACCAACCATGCCCCGAAAAACCTCGGCAGTACTTTAGTACAAGCAGTCATAGCCCCTCGCCAATTCAAAAGTCATATTACGCATAGCAGACACCTAGAACAGTAAACGCGCAACCATTAACCCCGAATACTTTAACGCACATATAAATAATCATAAATAGAGCGTTATTGCTCACTAAATGTATCCGAAGTGCTATCGAACTGATCTCTATCGCTAGCCTACTGGTCACCAGCGGTGTCCAAAACGCTTACTTCTTATATCCGATCTGTTTACTAACGCAACAAAACAGCCAAGTACCGGAGCGGATTAATTTTACTAGTGCAGGATAGGCCGGCGAGCGGCAATCCTGACATAATTGCCAGAATCGCATCTGGCATCTGCTTACAAAACGGGCCGCATTTGCCAGTTGATAAAATTTTCGCGGACGCGAAAATCTCCATATATTTTTGATTTTTCGCGGACGCGAAAATGACCTCGAGAGCTAACCTAGCCCCAGGTAGATGCTCGCTAAGCAACCTTCAAGGAGGAGAACCAATGACCCAAGAAGATAAAAATCGCCTCTTTACCCAGCTGCTATCCGAGTACCGAGAGCTATTGGCAGACATGGACGAACTGAATCGGGCGCTCTGGTTTGCAGCTAACGAAGAGAATGAGCTGATGTCATTGATCGTCGAATCAGGGGAAAGTACTGATGAGGCGATGGAACGCTACAAGACCAAGCTATTGGCCATCGCTGCTGCGTTGGAGTCCCTACCGTGTGCATTGACGGAGCAGCGCACCATCGCCGAGCTTCGTAACACAGCAGCCAGTGTGAGTGTCAGTTGGTCTGCCGGAAAAACTCCGTCTGAAGGAGATGACTATCTGTCTTGCCTTACCCAAATGAGCCCGCTTGAGTTTTCACGGTACGTAGACGAGCTCTACAAGCAGGCCCTAAGGGACCTGCGCTCGGAAGGGGCGATTTGAAACAAGTAGAAGCGGCCTCAGCTCAAAGCACAAGCATCATCCTGTGTGATTTTCGCGGACGCGAAAATCACAGTGTCGAGGAAAGCCCCGCATGGCTTGACTCGTTAGAACTCTTAGCCCTTGTAAACTCCGTCAACCACAGAACTACGTAGGTCAGCCCAACATCCAATTCCGCATGTAATAGCTACTCCTTATCCAAAGAGTGCACACAGAACTGCTGTCTGGTATTCTGAAACTACAATTTTCTCCTTAATTTTATCAATCTCCTCCTTAAGAAGGCCTTCATCAGAAGTAAGCTGAAGCAAAGCATCAATTTCATTCTTAAAAATATCTATCTGCCTTTTTCTCACTCCATTAAGAGCACCAAGATTTAATACTCTCAGCGTTTCCTTTGCCCTATTCTCAGATTCGGGGCTCAGGCCTGACTTTACGCTAATAACGCCCGTAGGCAAAAAACTTAAGTAGTCACTAGGATTGTCAACGTCAGGTTTTATTATATGATTTGGATCATACCCACCCGGATACCTAGCGGCCCTTTCCTATCTTTGTAGTGCCCGCAAGTATTACCACTGCCCACCCCACACGATCCAAATAGATTACCCCACTCAAACATTAGATGCTTATATGGTGCATACCCACTAATATTCAGCCCCTTATGAAAGAAATGCTCAATATGTCCATTTCCTTTTACCGCAACTGACTCGCAATAACAGCAAAAGCCACCTTGCATCTGCGCCAATTTCCCCCATATAGCTCTACGATCTTGTGAGCTCGGTGTTCTGGTAGACCAGTTATGAGTTTGATGGTTGTACTTGGCTAAACATGTCGGCGATGGCTGAGGTCTTTGCAAATATCTCATTGTAAACCCCTATGAACGCCCCATAAAAAGGCTGACTTCGGCGTCACATATTTGAACTCATTATCATTAACTAAGAACGCGCCCCTAACCTAGCGCTAAGATTTATTTTTTGCCAACCTTGCTCTCATTTCAATTATGCGACGCTGGCTTTCACATTCAAGAACCACAGGATGGTCAACACCAAAATGAGACGAGACCAGATCTAAATATCGCCCCGCACCTTCTTCATCATTATTACTTAGGCACTCATAATACTTACTTATCCAAATAGCCTCTTCTAATTTCTCTGGAACAGAGTTTGTATTCATAATACGAGCCAAAATATCAGCACTCGTAACTCCTTTAGTTTGAAAAGAAGGAGTTTTGATGGTAGGACGCCCCTCTTCATCAAGACCAATCTGACGAATACATTTATTATCTACTGTTGAAAGTACTTGTGGACTGTGAGTAGTAACAATAAATTGAAGATTTGGAAATGTTCGCTGAATTCCGAGCAGTATTTCCTGCTGCCATTTAGGATGCAGATGTAGCTCTACCTCATCAATAATGACGACACCATGACACTGTAATGGGTGATCTGATTCAGGGTTCAGAGTAACTAGGCGCCTAGCTAAATCACCAGCTAATGCGACTAGCATTTTCTGCCCCTGTGATAACTGTGTAATATTTACCCTGCATCCACAGTTTTCTACTAGAAGTCTTGATTTACCTGAACTTCTGTCGATCTCCAAATTTCTCACACCTGGAACGAGAGTTTCGATGGCATGATTCACAAGATTCAAGTGCCTTTGGTGTTTTGCTGACCGCACTGAATTCAACGTGCTCTCCAACTCTTCTCTTTTAGAGTTCAGCTTAGCCAGAAAAGGATCCCCTGCGGGAGGAGAATTTCCTTCATATACCTCAGCAATGGACTTCTCAAGCATGGCGACCTGAGCTCTAAGACTTTTTACCTCTTTCGTTTCTTCACCCTCTGCCAAATTAACTAGCTCAATATATAGTTCAGAGAAGCTATCGAGCCGACCACTGCCCTCTAGAGCATCTTTTAGAGCCGAAAAACGATTATTTGTCGTTTCACCTACAACTTTTTCAGAAACTTCCTGCTTCAATGAAAAAAACGAACGCTCAACAGAGTAAAAGGCCAAAAGCGGAATCATTACCTGAGAGTTGCTTGCGGCCTTTCTATACATCGCACCAAACTGCTTAATTATACTAACTTCGCTTGAATGGCTTCCCACAAAGCCAGGAACGGTTCGAACAAGTGAAGCGTCGAACATATTAAATTTGTCGAGCTGAAGCCTGCCCGTTACCTCTGCATAATCGTTAGCACTAACATTTATATCAGTGACGGTTATCGGCCTTCCGTTCACATCGTCTTTTTCCAGGTTATTATTAAACCAAGAAAATATTTTCGACACTGCATCTGCAAAGCTAGTTTTCCCTGCACCATTATCGCCAATAATCACTGTTATCTTTTCATCAAAATCTATATCCAAAGAATGGAAGCGCCTAAAATTTGAGAGACTTAACGATTTGAGGCGGATCTTTTTGCCTGCAAGGGAGCTCTCTAGCATCTTAAGATACTTCTGAGACTGCACTTCGTCTCTTTCGACATACTTTCCCTTTTCGTAGTATTCGTGCAGTTGAAACTGCGCCTCCAAAATCCCTTTCTCAGCCTTGCTAACTAAAGACTTAATAGTCTTTTTACGGCCATTGTATTGTCTAGTCATTTTTCCCCTCAATTATTTCGGAGATAACCTTAGCTGAGTATTTTTTTGTCAACGACTGAAGAAAAGTTGGCTCCACATGCTTAGCAAAAGCTATTAACCCCTTAAGGTGCAGGTAATTATCCTTATTCAGCTTATTCAAACTGAACTGGTGAATCATATGCTTTATATATCTTTTACGGTCTCGCCCAAGTGATAGCTTTCCGTTATTAGAAATTGTAATGCCCGTAACGTGTCTGTTGTGAGCTTTCGATGAGAATTTTGTTTTCTTCTTATTAATCCTTATCGAGCCTCCAAAAAGAGATGCCAACTCTTTCTCAACAAGAAGAGGCATCTCGAACAAAACATCTCGCTGATTTGTAGAAAACGTTAAGTCATCAGCGTATCTAGTATAGATAATATTCTTTTCGCGACTCAGCTCGCTAATAACGCAATCAAACTTGTACATAAAGAAATTTGATACTAACGGAGAACTCGGAGCCCCAATACTTAAAACTAAACTCCCGCCGTTTTTTTTGCTTGGGCACCAGAATATTAATTTTTCGAGAAATTCTCTGTCTATTGCGGATGGCAACGGGACTATAGTCCCCCACACACGCCAAAAAAGATGGTTATTTATAGAATTGAAAAAATTCTCTAAATCCAGCTTAAGTAAATAACGATTATTTTTGTGTGCTATTGCGTTATCTTTGATACTGAGACCTTCGCGATACGCCATTGCCGCATCATGGATGGGCAACTCTTGTAACTCTAAGTACTTACGTTGATAGGTCTTCAACTCTCTTGATGGCTGAGCAATAACCCTATGCCCTGATGTGCGCTTGGGGATGGTGTAAACTTTATATTTCTTTGGCGCATTAACCAAAAAGCGAGCGACATCGTCATCACTTTTATTAAGTCTTTGCGCTAGCTGTTGAATCAAATTCATTATTGATTCCATAAAAAAGCCCAAGAGCATTACTCTTGGGCTTAGCTCTTTACTAGAGGAAGCGATAGGCTCGCAACCTGATTGAGGAACGAGATCAGGTTGCGAGCCTATCGCAACCACAATGTCGTTCAATAACTTAGAGTCTGGCTAAACACCCGACTAGACGAAGTCGTCTTAAGCTAAAGAGCTCTAGCATCTTACATGAAAGTTATTATCTTATTCAATTTATTTTTCACTATACTGGCTGACTGCAAGCCCCGGGCCCGCAACGGCGCCAAACGCCACAGCATGTGCCTCAGGGCAAGCGGCTAGAGCCTCCACTGCAAGCCCGAATCATGCGTTCCTTGGTATTGCAGCGTTTCTAGGCAATTCATAATCCTTAAGCAAGCT
Organism: Ectopseudomonas oleovorans; assembly: GCA_045291465.1. GTDB lineage: Bacteria > Pseudomonadota > Gammaproteobacteria > Pseudomonadales > Pseudomonadaceae > Aquipseudomonas > Aquipseudomonas oleovorans_B. Next base: position 4,163,855 of record CP152345.1, read on the forward strand.
TCTTCGCCAAGTCCTCTGCTCGAGGATGGTAGTAACGCATCAGCATGCGAGTGTCCTTATGGCCAGTGATTTTAGTCAGCTCATGAAGCGGAAAGATGTCGGCCAGCCTTGATGTGGCCTCGTGGCGCAAATCATGGAAACGAAGGTCTGTCAGATAGCGCCCGTCTGGCTCCTCCCCTGCTCTTTTGCACTCATCCAGGTAAATCGAGCGAGCGCGCTTAAGGGCACGATCAAAAGCCTGAGTCACAGTGTCTTCGCGAACCTCAAAGACCTTTCCTACCGCAGTACCCGTATCCCTACGAACAGACTCCAGCGCCGCAACGGCCTTGGATGAGAGCGGAACATCACGCGAATTGCCATTTTTGGTACTGGGCAGGTGAGCCACCCTCCGCTTGAGGTCGACGTGCTCCCAGCGTAGCGACACAATCTCGCCACGGCGCATAGCTGTCTCAATAGCCAGGCAAACGATCGCCGGCAGAATGTCTGACCCTGTAGCGGCCAGAATCCTTTCGACCTCATCCCCCAAGCGGCGCTCGGTGCTGGGAGCAGCCGGAGAAGGCGCCTGGGTGGAGATACGCCGAGTTCTGGCATTGCTGACCTGGGGTTTACGAATCAACTCAACAGGATTGAGTAGACCTTCCATCCCCCATTCCTTACGGGCGATAGTAAACACGTGCGACAGCACGGCCAGGCGACGCAATACCGTGGCTGACTTATGGGTTTTCAACCAATCATCCCGCAGCTTGGCCACGTCAGCGCTGCGCACCGCAGCTAGCGACCTACGGGCTAAGTCGGTGCCCTTCCAGACCACAATCACTGAGCGCTCCTGGACAGCACCCTTTTTGAATGCAGATATCTCCCGCTCGTAACGCTCAAGAGCCTCCGATAGCGATGTGGCTTCAGCCTCAACACGACTGACGAAGACACCACGATCAATCTCTGACTCGACCTGGCGCGCCCAAGCCTCAGCCTGAGCACGGGTAGAAAAGGTTTTGACTTGCGCAGGAAAACCCTTGCGGTTGATACGAGCCTGCCATTGCAGCTCGCCACGCTTACGGAAAGACGCCATCGACTGCCCTCTAGATCAGATGGACAGAGTAAAGCCAGATGAATCGGATTTGGACAAAAAATCGAAAACGAGGCCAACAAAAAAGGCCAGCATCGCTGCTGGCCTTGATTTTACTGGTGCCGGAGATAGGAATCGAACCTACGACCTTCGCGTTACGAGTGCGCTGCTCTACCGACTGAGCTACACCGGCGACAAGAAGCGCGCATTATGCGAGTTGCCGCGCTCGCGCTCAAGTCACTGATGCATCAGCCCTCGAGCAGCTCGATGCGGTCGTCGTGGATGCGGATCAGGCCCTGCTTGTAGAGACCACCTATGGCCTTCTTGAAGTTGCCCTTGCTGACCCGGAACTGCTCGGCGATCTGCTCGGGTGGGCTCTTGTCGCCCAGCGCCAGCACGCCGTCCTGCGCACGCAGGCGCTCGATGATCTGCTCGGCCAGGCCGCTGGCGGCTTCACGGCCGATGGGTTGCAGACTCAGGCTGATCTTGCCGTCGTCACGCAGTTCCTTGATGTAGCCCTTCTCGCGCATGCCGCTGCGAATGAACTTGAACAGCTCGTTCTTGTGGATAAGGCCCCAGTGCCTGCCGTCGATGATGGCCTTGAAGCCCAGGTCGGTACGCTCGGCCACCAGCAGGTCGACTTCCTGACCGGCCTGATAGCGGGCTGGCTCCTTGTCCAGGTAGCGATCCAGGCGTGCGGTCGCGGTAAGACGGCGGGTGCGCTTGTCGAGATAAAGGTAGACCACGCAGTAATCGCCGATCTGCAACGGGCGCTTCTCTTCGGAATGCGGCAGCAGCAGATCCTTGGGCAGGCCCCAGTCGAAGAACAGGCCGACGCGGTTGATATCCACCACCTTGAGGCTGGCGAACTCACCCAGCTGGATCTTCGGCTTCAGCGTGGTGGCGATCAGCTTGTCTTCGCTGTCGAGATAGATGAACACGTTGAGCCAGTCGTCGACTTCGCTCGGCGTGTCCTTGGGGATGTAGCGCTTGGGCAGGAGGATTTCGCCGTCCGCACCACCGTCCAGATACAGACCGAAGTCGGTGTGCTTGACCACCTGCAAAGAATTCATCCGCCCAATCAAGGCCATCGTGTTCCACCTCACCCAAACAGCCGGCCATTCTACCCGAGTTCGGCCGCGTCCGGGCTCGCCCGGTGGTGAATCGACGACCGGTCGCAGAACCGCATAAGTGCCTGGGAAACAAGCCATAAACGGCTGGGAAAAACGGCGTAAAAGTGGCGGATCAGCGGAAACGGGGCGATTAACCAAGCAGAAAGGGGCCCGATCAGGCATAATGGCCGGCCGCCCATCTGAAAGAGATCAAGGTCATGGCCACCCTGCGCGTGAAATCGTCCTCCAGCAAAGTCAGCAAACCCGCCCCAGCCGTGGAAACCCGCGAGTCCATCGAGGCGCAGATCGCTGCCTTCCTGCAAGGTGGTGGCGAGATCCAGCAGATTGCCAAGGGCGTCAGCGGCCAGACCTACGGCGGTACCCGCCAGATCACCATCAGCAAGAAGTGATCGCCTCGGGTGCGCCCGGCGCACCCGGCTACCCCGCCTTATTCGCTCGCCAGCCCCAGGCGCAGCAACTGCCCTTTCGGCGCATCCGTCAGCACGTAGACATAACCGTCCGGCCCCTGCCGCACATCGCGTATCCGTGCCTTCAGTGGCTCCAGCAACCGCTCCTCGTGCACGATCCTGTCACCATCGAGTTGCAGGCGAATCAGCGCCTGACCGGACAACGCACCGATGAACAGGTTGTGCTGCCAGACCGGGAAACGCTCACCCTCGTAGAACGCCATGCCACTGATGGCCGGCGACTTTTCCCAGACATGATGCGGCGGCTCGGTGCCTTCCAGCGTCTTGCCCCTGGCCTCGGGGATGGCCAGCATCGAGTAGTTCACCCCGTGGGTCGCCAGCGGCCAGCCATAATTCTTGCCCGCCTCGGGGATGTTGATTTCATCGCCGCCACGCGGGCCGTGCTCGTGCGTCCACAAACGGCCGCTCCAGGGGTTGAGCGCAGCGCCCTGCTGGTTGCGATGCCCATAGGACCAGATCTCGTCCCGCGCGCCATCGTGGGAAACGAAAGGGTTGTCCTCGGGAATCCGCCCATCCGGCAAGATGCGCACCAGCTTGCCCTGCAACTTGTCGAGTTCCTGTGCGGTGGGGCGGTCGTTGTTGTCGCCCAGGGCGATGAACAGATGGCCGTCGCGGTCGAACACCAGGCGCGAACCGAAGTGCGTCCCGCTGGACAGCTTCGGCTGCTGCCGGAAGATCACCTCGAAGCCCTCCAGCGCCGAGGCATCGGCCGACAGCTTGCCGCGCCCGACAGCGGTTCCTGCCGCGCCATCACCCGCCTCGGCAAAGGACAGATAGACCAGACGATCCGTGGCGAAATCAGGCGACAGCACCACATCGAGCAGACCGCCCTGGCCGACGGCGAACACCTCGGGCACGCCACCCAGCGGCTGCGACACCTCGCCCTCGGCGCTTACCCGGCGCAACGCACCTGGCCGCTCGCTGACCAGGTAGCCCTGCCCGTCCGGCAGAAAGGCAACGGCCCAGGGGTTGGCCAGGCCATCGGCGACGGTGTGAACGTTCAGCGTTCCCAGCTCGGAGGGCAGCTGCCGATCGTCGGCAACGCCATACTGACAAACGAACAGGGCCGCCAGACCAAGAGCAGCGAGTGGCTTGAGGCGTGGCATCGGGGCATCTCCATGGCTCGAACAAGCGGCTATGGTGCAACAGCGCCCAGGCACTCGCAGCCCCGCAAAAGTTTCCTCAGGTTTCAGTCCATCAGGTAGCGCTGCTCGATACGCTGGTACTCACCCGACTCGCGCAGCAGGCGCAGCCCCTGGTCGAAACGCCGCCTCTGCTCGTCCAGACGAAAGCCGACGCGGTAAGGCGTCGGCGGGAAGAGTTCGAACCAGGACAACGGCTGGGTCACGTCGACCTGGTCGGCCACCTCCCGATTGAGCTGGAGGATGATGCGTTTGTCCCCGACCACGACATCGGCACGGCCACTGTAGAGCAGGCGGTTGCGATTGATCTGCAGCGCCTCCTCGCGATAGCGCGGGTTATTCATGGCCATGCGCTCGAACTCCGCCCCCAACAGCACGCGAGCACGCTGGAAGGCACTTACCGAGTACTGCCCGAGATCGGCGATGCGCTCGATGCGATAACCACGGCTGGCCAGCGCTACCGCGACGTTGTGGTAATGAATGTAAACGTCCGAATAGAACGCCTCTACACCGCTGCGCTCATGGGTGGTGGTGATGGCATCGATCTCGCCGCGACGCAACATCAGGTGCAGGCGCTCGATCGGCGCGTAGTAGGCCGTCACCTCGAAACCGGCAAGGTGCGCCGCACGATCCACCAGTTCGTACTCCAGCCCGCGTGGTTCCCCCTCGAACACATAAGGCGGCTTGTGCGTGCCGAAGCCGACATGCAGCACCTCTGCCGCAGCCGTCACGGTCAGGCACGTCAACACCCCTCCCAGCCACCATCTGAACATTGCCTACCCCGTTATCCATCCCGCCAGAGCATAGACGGCTCATGGCAGTCATAACCAGAGTGGATGCCGGCCGATTCACTCCGTTTTGCCCTATCGCGGCTAGACTGGCTCCACGCGATTCGCGCCTGCCTTCTGGAGACCAAAGCCATGCTCAAAGCCCAATACCAACAACGCGGTCCGGTACCGCAGGACGTCATCAGTGCTGTGCAACTGCAATTGCCGGATCCCGCAGCAGGGCAGGTGCGGGTCAGGGTACTGGCTGCGCCGATCAACCCGTCCGACGTTCTGACCCTGACCGGCGCCTACGGCATGCTGCCGCCGCTGCCCGCTGTCGGCGGCAACGAAGGCGTTGGCAGGGTCGAGGCGCTCGGCGCAGGCGTGAGCAATTTCAAGGTCGGCCAGACCGTACTGCTGCCGGTGGGTTGCGGTACCTGGGTCACGGCTCTGAATGCGCCAGCGGACAAACTCATCCCGTTGCCGGATGCCGACCCGCTGCAACTGGCCATGCTCACCGTCAACCCGCCGACCGCCTCGCTGCTGCTCAGCGAGTTCGTCGACCTCAAGCCGGGCGACTGGGTAATCCAGAACGCCGCCAACTCAGGGGTTGGCAGCTACCTGATCCAGCTCGCCAGGCTGCGCGGTTTCAAGACCATCAACGTGGTGCGCCGCGAGTCGGCCATCGCCGCTGTCGAAGCCGAAGGGGGTGACCTGGTACTGGTGGACGGGCCCGATCTGGCCAAGCGCGTACGTGCAGCCACGGGTGGCGCCGAAGTGCGCCTGGGCATCGATGCAGTCGGCGGGATCAGCACCGACAACCTGGCGGCGACCCTGGCCAACGGCGGCGTTCTGGTCAACTACGGCATGATGAGCGGCCAGGCCTGCCAGGTATCGCCGGCCTCGTTCGTGTTCCGCGACGTCACCCTGCGCGGCTTCTGGCTGGCCAAGTGGTTCCAGCAGGCCAGCCCGGCCCAGCAGATGAAGGTATTCGGCGAACTGGTGCAACTGATCGCCAGCGGCAAACTGAAGACCCGCGTCGCCGCGACCTACGACCTGGAACACATCAAGGATGCCGTGGCGGCAGCCGCCAGCGGCGAGCGTGACGGCAAGATTCTGCTGGTGCCCTGAGGGTTGCAGCAATTGCTGCGCACAACAACTGCGCACTGCCCTACCGGCTTCACACTGAAACCGTAGGGTGCGCTGCGCGCGCCAATGCCGACGACCGATAGGCCAATTCCGAATCCCCTGCAACTTAGGACTACCGCAACGGGTGCGCATGCACCCTACCGCCAAAACGCGCCCCTGCTCCTGCCGGGGCGCCGTGCGCACCGCCTCTCTCTCACCATCAAGCCACGGCAACTGCCGCCATCCCCTCGCGCATACGCAGCGCGTCGAGCTGGAAGCAACGCGCCGCCTGCAACAGCGCCAACAGGGTGAGGAACAGCGCAACCGGAATCAGGATCATCGCGTCATGCAGGCCGACGGCCTTGAACGCCTCGCTCATCTCGCTGGCACCGGCCGCCTGCATGGCGGCCTTGGCGTAGTGATCCGACAGCCAGCCCACCGCCAGTGGGCCAAGGCCACCACCAAGCAGGTACAGCCCGGCGAAGAACAGCGCCATGGCCGTGGCACGCAGGCGCGGCTCGATCACATCCTGGATCGCCGTGTAGACGCAGGTATAGAAGTTGTAGGAAAACAGCCAGCCCAGGCTGAACGCGCCGATGAACAGCGCCGTGTCGATCCGCCCTGCACTCAGTGCCCAGGCGGTACAGGCGCAGGCCACCAGCATGCTGAGGGCGGCGAACAGCAGACGGCCGTTGTGCCAGCGCTGGTGCACCTTGTCGGCAATCCAGCCACCAGCCGTCAGACCGACCAGGCCGGTAAGCCCGACGATCACCCCGGTGGCCATGGCCGCATCCTGCAGACCCAGGCCGAAATAGCGTTGCAGCATCGGCACCATGAACGAGTTGCAGGCATAGGCGGCGAAGTTGAACGCCAGCCCCGCCAGCACCAGCCACCAGAAGGTACGGATCGCCAGCACCTTGCGCAGCGGCTTGTCCACTGGCTCGCGGCTGCCCCGGGTCGCCTCCGCCGCACCGCGCTCAGGCTCGCGGATGAAGAACAGAAACAGCGCCAGAATCAGCCCCGGCACCGCAGCGATCAGAAACGGCGCACGCCAGCTGCCGAACGCCTGCACCATGGCGCCGATGGTGAAGAACGCCAGCAGCAGCCCCAGCGGCAGACCGAGCATGAAGAAACCCATGGCCCGCGAGCGCTTGTGCGCCGGGAACAGATCGCCGATCAGCGAATTGGCCGCAGGAGCGTAGCTGGCCTCGCCAATGCCCACGCCCATGCGAATCAGCAGGAAGCTCCAGAAATTCCACGCCATGCCGTTGAGCGCCGTCAGACCACTCCAGGCCGCCAGTCCCCAGCCCATGATCTTGCGGCGCGCACCGGTATCGGCCATCCGCCCGAGTGGAATGCCTGCCAGGGCATAGACAATGGTGAAGGCGGTGCCGATCAGGCCCAGTTGCAGATCGCTCAGCCCCCACTCCAGGCGTATCGGCTCGATGATGATGGCAGGGATGGTGCGGTCGAAGAAGTTGAACAGGTTGGCAAGGAAAAGCAGAAACAGAATGCGCCAGGCATTCGTGGCTTGCTGATTGGACTGCATGGCAATGTCTCTTTTTATTGTCGGCGTATGGACTGCAACGGTGGCGCCTACCCTGGCAATACCGGCCAAACGCTGGGACGAAGCAATCTAGGGGCTTTGCCATGGCTTGTCTGCGAACATTCGCTTGGTTTATGCAGGTCGATGGAAGCGGATGCCAAATCGCCTCATATCCGACCGGAATAACGCGCAGTGCTTTTTTTCGTGCTAGAACCAATGGGGTTGGTCATTTCATGGCCAATGGCCAATACCCCACTGACTCGCCCGGACTGTCACTGATGAAAACTAGAAAAGACGCCGTAGCCCCCGCCAAGGAAGCCACCCTGGCCGATCTCGCCGACACCCTGCTGGCGCCAAGCGCGCTGCCGGTGCCGAGTGAGGCTGGCGAGCAGTACCTGTATTTCACCGAGCGCGACATCGAACGCATCCTCGATAACCTCGACGGCCTGCGCAACCTGGTGTTTCCCCTTGGAGAGCCGCTGGACGAAAACGAATCCAGCCGCATCCAGCAATTCCCCTCGGTGTGCCTGATCGGCCTTGGCCGCTGCGGCTCGAACATCGCCCTCGACGTCGCATCCCTGGTCTACAACGCCCGCCAGTTCTACCTCGAAGAGTTTCACAGCGAAGCCACCGCAACCCTCGAGCAGGCTTCACGCCCCAGTCGCTGGATTCGCAGCAACCTGCTGCGCACCCCACACAAGAGCAGCAAACCCGTGTTCCTGATCGAGCCGCTGGTCATGCTCGGCGACCTGGACAAGGACATCGAGGGGCGCATCCGTTTCTCGCGCAAGGGCGAGATGAGCGGCTTCCTCAACGACTACAGCAAGATGAAGATCATGCACCTGTCCGAGGTGCATGCCGGTGGTGCAGGCAATGCGCCGATACTCGGCCAGTACCTGGCCAAGATCATCCTCAACAAGGATACCCAGCGCTTCACCAACGAAGACTGGAAGTTCATCCACAGCTACCTGATCGACTCCTGCGGGATCAAGGCCAACCAGTCGCGCCTGTACTTCTACATCTTCAGTGCCGGCGGTGGCACCGGCTCGGGCATGGCCTCGGAATTCGGCCTGGCGCAGCAGTTCGCCTACATGAGCAAGACCTTCGACATCAAGGCACCGGACGACAGCGAAGGCGAGCGCGACCGTGGCTTCGTCTTCGAGCCGATCTTCACCAGCGGCATCTGCATCCTGCCGAACATCTCCGACCAGCGCAGCGAAATGTCCGAAGCCCTGCACATCAACGCCGGTCGCCTGCTGTGCAAGTACCTGGCCGAGGAATGGGACTTCTCCTACAACTTCGACAACGAGCAGAGCAGCGCCGAAAGCGTGATGCGCCGCATCCGCCCGTGGAACGCCATGATGCTGATCTCCAACGACATCATGCGCTACGCCGAAGAAAGCGGTGACGGCAGTATCCACAACATCGACGTGACCGCCATGGAGCGCCACGCCAACCAGTACATCTCGCAGCAGATATTCAACATCCTCACCGCCCAGGCCGTGACCAGCGACTACGACCAGAACTACTTCCGCCGCGCCGGCATCGACATCGGCGAAACCATCCGCCTCGACGCCAACGACCTGTTCATGAGCCTGGCCGGCCCGGTGGCGGTGGCCTACGCCGAGTCCGTGGTGCCCGAACAGCCGGCCCAGCTCTCGGAGAAATTCCGTGTGCTGGACAAGGAGCAGCACCCGCCGCGGCTGAACATCGACGACCTGTTCTTCCGTTCCATCGACCTGCCGCACTTCAATAAGGTCACCCAGGCCATCGAAGGCATCAGCCTGCTGCCGATCGAATCCAAGCGCTACCGCCAGGCGCTGGAGCAGTACAAGTCCAGCGGCTACGACGCCACCCAGCTGAGCGACCTGCATTTCTTCAAGAACTGCTCCTCGGTGGTATCCATCGTTTCGCTGCCCAAGGACTACAAGCTGTCCTACATGGATCTGAATCGCCTCAAGACCCACCTCAACAACCTCTTCCCCAACACCACCCTCAAGCGCTACGCACTGGTGATCGGCGCCTCGGCGAACCTCTCGCTGACCACCCTGATCGTCAAGAGCCCGTGCCTGTCGGACGACTTCCTGACCTTGATAGTCGCCTACATCAAGCGCTGCTTCGCCCGCGACCAGTACCGCTTCGACGACAGCCTGGACGACGCCATGCTCGACTTCATCGTCGCCGAGCACTTCGACGAAGCGAAGCTAGACACCATGCTCAACGAACACGAAGACCCGGCGAAGATCCTCGACACCAACTGGTACGCGATCAAGCCGATGTACGAGAAGAAGTACCGCGAGCTGATCCACGATGCCGAGAAGTTCGTGTCCATCAACGACATCCGCCTGTCACGCGAAAGCGTCAAGCAGGCCATCAAGTACCTGCGTGAAATCTACCGCCATCGTATCGGCAAGACGCGGGTGATCTCGCTCAATGACTACGGCAAATAGGTAAGAAAGAAGCACCTGTGCTTCACTGAACCTGGCACTCACACCGCCGCAAGGCGGGGGACGGCTATGGAAGGACTCTCGATCCGTTTTCTCGCGGAACTGCCCGAACAGGGGCAACTGCTGCTCGAATGCCGCCACGATCCCTGGCTGGTTCTGCTCTCGTATATCCTCGCCACCGTCGGCAGCCTCAGCACGCTGACCATCGCCAAGCACCTCGATCATGTGCAGTTGCGCAGCATGCGCCTGGTCTGGGGGATGGTCGGCGCCCTGTGCCTGGCCGGCGCGATCTGGTCCATGCACTTCATCGGCATGCTGGCGTTCCAGGCCCCGGTCGCCATTCGCTACGACCTGGCCACCACCGTGCTGTCATTGCTGGTGGCCCTGGCCGCTGCCCTGCTCGCCCTGTACTGCATGGCCATGCCACGCCCCGGGCCGGGCCTGCAACTGCTGGCGGCGATCATCATCGGCCTGGGCATCACCGCCATGCACTACAGCGGCATGGCGGCGATCCGCTCGCATGCCCAGGCCTACTACCATGGCGGCCTGTTCACCCTGTCCATCGTGATTGCCGTCAGCGCCAGCTTCGCCGCACTGCTGCTCAACCGCTACGTGCGCTACGGCTCGCCACGCCGGCAGCTGTGGATGAGGGGCTCGGCCGCCATGGTGATGGGCGCCGCCATTGCCTCGATGCACTACACCGGTATGGCAGCGCTCCATCTGGTGGTGCCGGAGGGAACGCCGCTGCAACTGCGCAGCGCCGACAACAGCGTGCAACTGGTCCTGATCGTCGCCTCCATCACCCTGCTGATCCTCAGCCTGAGCCTGGCCGCCGCCTGGACCGGACGTAAACTGGACGACAAGGAGCGCGACCTGCAGCGGGTCAACACCCTGCTGGTGCAGCTCGATCAGGCCAGGGCCTCACTGGAGCAGGTCGCGCATTTCGACCCGCTGACCGAGCTGCTCAACCGCCGTGGCTTCAACCGGGTGTTCGCCGCCACCCTGGAGGAACATGCCGTGACCGGCCGCTCCCTGGCGGTGATGTTTCTCGACATCGATCACTTCAAGCGGATCAACGACACCCTCGGCCACGACGCCGGCGACGTGCTGCTGCGCGTGGTGGCGCAACGCATTCGTACCGCGCTGCGCGAGCGCGACATCATCGCCCGCTTCGGCGGCGACGAGTTCTGCGTGGTCGCCAGCCTCGACAGCAACGCCGACCCGCGCGCCCTGGCCAACCGCATGCTGGAACAGATGAAGGAGCCGATGAGCCTGGCCGGACGCAAGATCGTCATGACCACCAGCGTCGGCATCAGCCTGTTCCCGCAGGATGGCACCAGCGCAGACGAACTGCTCAAGCATGCGGATCTGGCGCTCTATCAGTCCAAGGGCAGCGGGCGCAACGTGGTGCACTTCTTCAATCCGCACCTCAAGCAGAAAGCCTCGTTCGAACTGCAACTGGAAGAAGATCTGCGCCAGGCACTGCAACAGGAAAACGGCCTGACCCTGTTTTATCAACCGATCATCGATCTGAGCAGCGGAGCGCTGAGCAAGCTCGAAGCCCTGGTGCGCTGGCATCACCCACAACATGGGCTGCTGACACCTGAGCGCTTCATCGCCATCGCCGAAGCCAACGGCTTCATCGACCAGCTCGACAACTGGGTGTTGCGCCGTGCCTGCCTCGACCTGAACAGCCTGGATAGACTGGGCTATCCGGGCCTGAAGATCGCGGTCAACTGCTCGGCGCTGAATCTGGCCAACGACCAGTTGCCCGGCCGCATCGAGTATCTGCTGAACGCCACCCATTGCCCCGCCCACTGCCTGGAACTGGAAGTGACCGAAAGCGCGCTGCTGAGCAACATCAACCGCGCCATCGGCCTGCTGGAAAACATTCGCGCGCTGGGCGTGAGCCTGTCCATCGATGACTTCGGCACCGGCTATTCGTCCCTCGCCTACCTGCGCCGCCTGCCGCTGGACACACTGAAGATCGACCGCTCCTTCATCCAGGACATCGTCACCTCGAACCAGGATCGTGAAATCGTCCATGCCATCATCGCGATGGCCCATGCGCTGCACCTGAGAGTGGTGGCCGAAGGTGTGGAAACCACCGAACAACTGGCCTTCCTGCAGGAGCGCGGCTGCGATCAGGTGCAGGGCTACCTGTTCAGCAAACCCGTGCCCCTGGAAGAGATCATCACGCTGTTCCCCCCGCATTACCGCCCGCTGGAACGCATGGGCACGCGCTTCTGACCCTCGTCACCAACCGCCATTGGCCCCGGGGGATGCGCCAAGCGCACCGGGTCAGACCGATACGACCGAAAACCATGCAAATCGCGGTGCGCACAGCTCACCCTAGATGCGCTGCTGCCACTGCGTCAGCCAGCCAAGGCTGGCCTGAGTACCCGCTTCACCTGGTTTGTACTCGGCACCCAGCCAACCGCTATAGCCACTGTCACGCAGCGCGCCGAGCAAGGCCGGGAAGGCCAGCTCACCTGTACCTGGCGCGCCGCGCCCCGGCACGTCGGCGAATTGCACATGGCCAATACGCCCGGCCAGCAGGCGCATGCCCGCCGCCACGTCCAGGCCCTGACGAGCCATGTGGTAGAGATCGTACTGCGCCGCCAGATTGGAGTGATCGACCTGGCGCAGCAGGTCATCCAGTTGCTCCGGCGTATTGATCAGAAACCCAGGCATGTCGATGGGATTGATCGCCTCGACCAGCACCTGGATGCCCAGCACGTCGAACGCGTCTGCACTCTTGCGCAAGTTGGCGATGAGGCAATCGAGCGCCTGTTCACGCGTCACGCCTTCGGCCAGGCGCCCCGGCAGCACGTTGACACAGGCCGGGCGCACCATGGTGGCGTAGGTCAGGGCCTCCTGCAGCGCGGCATCGAAGTCGGCCTGGCGCGCCGGAACGCCAGCCAGTCCCGCCCCCTGTCATCAGGTCACCGGCCGGCACGTTGATCAACACCAGTGGCAGACCAGCACGCTCGAGCGCGTCCTTCAGGCTGATGGCTGGCAGCTCGTAGGGAAACTGGATTTCCACGCCGTCGAAACCGGCAGCGGCGGCAGCCTGCACACGCTGGCGCAACGGCAGTTCGGTGAACAGCATGGACAGGTTGGCGGCAATCTTCATGAGCGTTGCTCCCGCAGCATCTGCACCAGCGTGGCCGGATCACGCTCCAGGTTGCCCTGGCTGCCATGCAGACGCATCAGTTGCGCGGCCAGGCCGCTCATGGGGGTCGCACTGCCCTGCTCACGCGAAAGCTTGACCGCCGTATCGAGATCCTTGAGCAACGTACGCACGTGCCACTTGACCGGCTCGAACTGGCTGGTCGCCATCTGCGGCGCGAGAATCTGCAGGGGCCTGGAATCGGCGAAGCCACCGGCCAATGCCGGTGCGATCAGACTGGCATCGACACCGGCACGTTCAGCCAGCGCCACCACTTCGGCGATCACCAGCGCATTGCAGGCAACGATCATCTGGTTGCACACCTTGGTCACCTGGCCGGCGCCCACCTCGCCCATGCGCGTCAGGCGCTGGCCCAGGTGCGCGAGTAGCGGACGCACCCGCTCCACATCGTCCTCGCGCCCGCCCGCCATGATCGCCAGGGTACCCGCCTCGGCGCCGGGCGTACCGCCAGAAACGGGCGCATCGACCCAGCGCATACCGGTGCGAGCCTCCAGCTCCGCCGCCATCTCACGCGTGGCTGCCGGCTCCAGGCTGGAGAAATCCACCAGCAACTGCCCCGGCCGCGCGCCCTCGACGATACCGCCGTCACCGAACACCACCTCACGCACCACGTCGGTATTGGCCAGGCAGAGCATCACCACGTTGGCATCGCGGCACAACTCGGCCGGCGTCTCCACACGATGCGCCCCCTGCTCCAGCACGGGCGCGCATTTGTCCGGCGTGCGGTTCCAGACGGTCAATGGATAGCCGGCAGCCAGCAGGCGGCGAGTCATGGGCAAGCCCATCAGGCCGATGCCGGCGAAGGCCAGGGCGGGAAGCGAAGTGCTCATATCGAACTCCATTCTGTAGAGGCTGTTGACGATGGCATCCTGCGGGGGCCGAAACCGCCAAAGCGGCCTTGCCCGGCCCCTGCCGGATGTCAGCGACTCGGCTGGCGCTCGCTCAGGTAAGCGATGACCGCCTGCGCGTCGCCGCTGAACTCCACGCGCGAAGCCTTGCTTTCACGCTGGTAGACGTACATCGGGTCGTAGTACTCGCGCAGCAGGCCCTCGATCCAGCCGCGGTGCATGTCCACCGCGGAGCTGCGCCGCTGCTCCTCCAGGGCCTCCTGCATGAGGCTGCGCAGCCGGGTATGGCGCTCGCCGCCCAGACGCCGCTGGATATTGTCCAGGCTCTGCAACAGGCGCTCGGCGAAGCGCTCGAAGCCCTGTTCCTGGCCATGCACGGCGAGGAACTCCGCCGCCAGGTCGATCACGTAGTCGCCGAGGATACGTTCCACGCGCCCCTCGAAGCTGTCCTCCAGCCAGACCATCGGGTATTGCTGCATGCCCTGGTGCAAGGGCAAGGGCAGCGAGCAACTGCCGATCAGGCGGCTCTCGTCCTCCAGCACGAACTGCTGCTGGCCGCGCGCACGGCGCTTGAGCAGATCCACGGCCAGGCGGTTCTCGAAGTCGATCTGCGACGGCTGGCCCGTTGCACGCTTGCCGAAGCTGGAACCCCGGTGATTGGCGTGACCTTCCAGGTCGATGCTATTGGCCAGGCGCGCCACCACTTCGGTCTTGCCGGTGCCGGTCATGCCGCCGACGATGACGAAGTCGCACTCGGCCACGGCCTGCTCCAGGGTTTCGATCAGGAAGGTGCGCATCGCCTTGTAGCCGCCGATCACCCGCGGGTAGTCGATGCCGGCATCCTTGAGCCACTGCTGGACGATCTGCGAGCGCAGGCCGCCGCGGAAGCAGTACAGATAGCCATCGGGGTTGGCCCTGGCGAACGCGGCCCAGGCTTCGATTCGCTGCGCCTTGACCTTGCCGGAAACCAGCTGATGGCCCAGCTCGATGGCAGCCTGCTGGCCCTTCTGCTTGTAGCAGGTGCCGACCTTCTGCCGCTCGATATCGGTCATCAGCGGCAGGCTGACGGTGTTGGGGAAGGCGCCCTTGGTGAATTCGACCGGGGCACGCATATCCATCATCGGCCGGTCATCGAGGAACAGTTCGCGGTAGTCGGTGGTGTTGTCACGCATCAGGCCACCTCTACCGCGTAGCGCTGTCGCTCGACCAGTTGGCCGATGGGCGACAGCTTCAGGCCCAGTTCGGTCGCCACGGCCAGGAACTCGTCCTCGCCTTCGGGCGCCACCGCCACCAGCAGACCGCCGCTGGTCTGCGGGTCGCACAACAGGTTGCGCTGCGTATCGCTGATCGGCGCGATCTTCTCGCCATAGCTGTCGAAGTTGCGCAACGTGCCGCCCGGTACGCAACCCTCGGCCAGGTAATGCTCCACACCCGGCAGGCAAGGCACGGCCGCATAATCCAGTTGTGCGGTCAGACCGGCGCCTTCGGCCATCTCCACCAGGTGGCCGAGCAGACCGAAACCGGTCACGTCGGTCATCGCACGCACGCCGCTCAGCTTGCCGAAGCGGCTGCCCGGCTTGTTCAGGGTGCACATCCAGTCACGGGCCAGCCCCACGTCCTGCTCACGCAGTCTGGACTTCTTCTCGGCGGTGGTGAGGATGCCGATGCCCAGCGGCTTGGTCAGGTACAGCCTGCAACCGGCCGTGGCAGTGTCATTGCGCTTCATGTGCCGCTTGTCGACCACACCGGTCACGGCCAGCCCGAAGATCGGCTCCGGTGCGTCGATGGAGTGCCCGCCAGCCAGCGGAATGCCGGCGGCATCGCACACTGCGCGACCGCCACGGATCACCTCGCGGGCCACTTCGGCAGGCAGCACGTTGACCGGCCAGCCGAGGATGGCGATAGCCATCAGCGGCTCGCCGCCCATGGCATAGATGTCGCTGATGGCGTTGGTCGCGGCGATACGGCCGAAGTCGAAAGGGTCATCGACGATGGGCATGAAGAAATCGGTGGTGGAAACCACGCCGCGCTCCTCGTCGAGCGCGTAAACGGCAGCATCGTCACGCGACGCATTGCCGACCCACAATCTCGGGTCGAGGTTCTGCGCACCACTGCCGGCGAGGATCACGTCCAGCACCTTGGGAGAAATCTTGCAGCCACAACCGGCGCCGTGGCTGTACTGGGTCAAACGGATCGGCTCGCTCATCGGCAACCTTCTCGGCAAATCGGAAACAGGTCGCGGATTCTAGCAAAGCTGTTCTTTGTACAGCGCGCCCCTATAATCGCCGGCGATTCGACTACCCTCAGCAGGCGCCCACGCGCCATGCGAACCTTTTCCGCTATTGAACCGGAGAATCTTCATGCTCAAGCACACCCTGGCGCTCGCCGCCGGCCTTGTCCTGTCCGTATCCGCCGTTTTCGCGCAAGCTGCCGACGTCCTCAAGGTTTCGGCCATCCCCGATGAAGCGCCCACCGAGCTGCTGCGCAAGTTCAAACCGCTGGGCGCCTACCTCGAACAGGAACTGGGCATGAAGGTGGAGTTCGTGCCGGTGGCCGACTACGCCGCCGTGGTCGAGGCACTGGCTGCCAACCGCATCGACATGGCCTGGCTGGGCGGTTTCACCTTCGTCCAGGCGCGCCTGAAGACCGGTAACGCCTTACCCCTGGTACAGCGTGAGCAGGACGCCGAGTTCACCAGCAAGTTCATCACCTCCGACCCGGCGGTGAAGTCGCTGCAGGATCTCAAAGGCAGAACCTTCGCCTTCGGCTCGGTGTCCTCCACCTCCGGCAGCCTGATGCCGCGCTACTTCATGCTGCAGGACGGCATCAAGCCCGAAGATTTCTTCAGCCGCGTGGCCTACTCCGGCGCCCACGATGCCACCGTTGCCTGGGTGCAGGCCGGCAAGGCCGACGGCGGCGTGCTCAATGCCTCGGTATGGCAGAAACTGGTCGACAGCAAGAAGGTCGACACCGACAAGGTCAGAGTGATCGCCACCACCCCGACCTACTACGACTACAACTGGACCGTGCGCGGCAACCTCGACGCCGCATTGCAAGAGAAGATCAAGACCGCCTTCCTCGCCCTCGACCCGACCCGGCCCGAGCACAAGGCCATTCTCGACCTGCAGGCCGCCAGCCGCTTCATCGAGACCCAGCCGCCGGCGAACTATGCAGGCATCGAGGAAGCCGCTCGCGCCGCCGGCCTGCTGAAGTGAGCATCGCCCTGCGTGGCGTGGGCCTGATCCACGCCACCGGCAAGGTCGCGCTCGCAGGGATCGATCTGAACCTGGCTGCCGGTGAACGGGTGGCCATCATCGGCCCGTCCGGCGCCGGCAAGACCACCCTGCTGCGTCTGCTGGCCACCGCCCTGCAACCCACGCATGGCGAGATCGACCTGCTGCAACTCGATCCCTGGAGCCTGCCCGCACGCCAGCGCCAACGCCTGCGCGCACGCATCGGCCTGATCCACCAGGCGCCACCGTTGCCACCGCGCCAGCGGGTGGTCACCGCCGTGCTGGCCGGCAGGCTCGGCCAATGGTCATGGGCCAAGGGGCTGCTCAACCTGCTCTATCCACTGGATGCGGCTGGCGCCCAGACCGCCCTGGCGCGCCTGGACATCGCCGACAAGCTCTACCAGCGCTGCGACCAACTTTCTGGCGGCCAGTTGCAACGCGTCGGTATCGCCCGCGTGCTGTACCAGGCGCCGGAACTGATACTCGCCGACGAGCCCGTGTCGGCCATGGATCCGGTGCTGGCCGGGCATACCCTGGCCGTGCTCAACCGCGAGGCCGCAGAACGCGGCATGACCCTGCTCGCCAGCCTGCATGCGGTCGACCTGGCCCTGACGCACTTTCCACGGGTGATAGGTATCCGCGACGGACGCATCGCCTTCGACCTGCCGACCAGCCAGGTGCAGCCCATACAGCTGGAAGCCCTGTACGCCAACGAACAATTGCAGGCCGTGCCCAACTCGCCCATACAGCCGCAACCAACGCATATTCCACGATGCTGACCGCTGCCCCACGAGACCCTGCTGCCCTGCCCCGCCTGCTCATGACTGCGCTGGCGCTGTTGCTGTTGTGGCCGGGCATCAACCTCAGCGAGCTGGATCTGACCGTACTGGTGGATGGCGACAACACCCGCACCATGGGCAACTTCCTCGCCGGTTTCTGGCCACCTGCGCATGATGCGCAGTTCCTCGCCCTGCTCGGCCGCTCCACCCTGGAGACTCTGGCCATCGCCACGGCAGGCATGAGCCTGGCGCTGCTCATCGCCATACCTGCCTCGCTGCTGGCCAGCCGAGCCCTGTCATTGTCGGCCGTACACCGTGGCGGCCGTCCGGCCTGGTGGGCGCTGCTGGCGCGCTGGCCGGTTCGAGGTCTGCTGATCTTCCTGCGCAGCGTGCCGGAGATCGTCTGGGCACTGCTGTTCGTGCGCGCCGTCGGCCTCGGCCCCACGGCCGGGGTACTGGCCATCGCCATCACTTACGCCGGCATGCTCGGCAAGGTCTATGCGGAAATCTTCGAGTCTGTCGACGCCCGTCCCGCCCGCGCACTGCTGGGTGCCGGCAGCGGCCGCCTGAGCGCGTTCGCCTACGGCGTACTGCCCAATGCGGCGGCAGAGATGCTCTCCTACACCGTATACCGCTGGGAATGCGCCATCCGCGCGTCGGTAGTGATGGGTTTCGTCGGTGCGGGTGGACTTGGCCAGCAGATCGACCTGTCGCTGCGCATGTTCGCTGGCGGCGAAGTGGCCAGCATGCTGATCACCTTCCTGCTGCTGGTGCTGCTGGCCGACCAGCTCAGCCGTCTGCTGCGCGCGAGGCTGCTGTGAGAGTCGGCAACCTGATCCTGCTCGCCGCCATGCTGGTCGCGGTAGTCGCCTCGTTCGTCTATCTGGGCATCGACCTCGGCGCGCTGGTCGCAGGTGACAGCCTGGCACAGATGAGGCAGTACGCCAGCGGCTTCCTGCACCCGGACTTTTCCAATGCGCACCTGCTGGCCATCGCCCGGGGGCACTGGAAACCCTGGCCATGTCCGCCATCGGCACCCTGCTCGCCGCCCTCCTCGGCCTGACCCTGGCATTGCCGGCCGCAAGGCGTTTCGGCGCGCGCCTGCTGCTAAACGTCCTGCGCGCCATTCCGGAACTGGTATGGGCCGCACTGATGGTGCTGGCCGCGGGTCTCGGCCCCAACGCCGGCACCCTGGCTTTGGCCCTGCACACCGCTGGCGTGCTCGGCCGCCTGTTCGCCGAAGCCCTGGAAAACACTCCAGGCGAACCGTCCGCCGCCATCCGCGAGCATGGCGGCGGACGCGTGGTCGCCTTCTGCTACGGCACCTTACCGGGCGTCTGGCCACAACTGGTGGCTTACACCCTGTACCGCTGGGAGAACAATATCCGCATGGCCAGCGTGCTCGGCTTCGTTGGTGCCGGCGGGCTGGGGCAGATGCTGTACATGTCGTTGAGCCTGTTTCAGGAGGCGCAGGCCGCCACGGTCATCCTGGCCATGTTGCTGCTGGTGCTGGCCGTGGATGGCCTGAGTGGCTGGGCAAGGCAACGTTGGGTCAGTGGCTGAGCGAAAGCTCGGACAACCCCGTGTACCGCTCCATCCAGAATGGCTGCCAAGCGCAGGCGAAAATGGCGAACGCCCCGGCAGCGCGCGTCACTTGGGGCCGATCGCTACAAACATGGCAACCGCGCCGTGTTGCGTTATCTCCACATCATAGAAATGGCGCTGCAACCCAACCCTCAGCCCCGAAACGGTATCGAAATAATTTCCGAATATGCCTTTACGGTTATAGATATCAAGCAGCCGTCGCCCGAGACTGTTATGCGGGTAGGCAGAACCTATGATCGTGGCGCCATACAACACGCCAGAGTTTCGAAGATGACGCTTCAGGTATTCAACGACGTTGGACTTGTCAATCATCGAGCCTGGCAGGCAGTGAAGCAGATAGAACAGGGATATCGACTGAAACTTGCGATCCCCCAGCACACCCCGTGGATTTACGACATCATCACAGAACGTTTGCAGCAGCACCTTGGGATGCGTCCTCGAGACCCGCGCCCTGGCGGCCCTGAGGGAATTCTGATTGAGATCGAGCAGCGTTATTCTCTGGTGTGCACGCATCGGGGTCTTGGTCAGATAGAACCCTGTGCCAGCACCGACATCCAGATGATCCGTGCTGAAATAACTTTGGAAAAATGGCAGCAATGCCTCTTGCGTTCGACATTGCCACACGTATGAATTGGAAAAACCCAGTACCCAGGAGTCGTACAACTTCAGAACCATAGAACTATAGATTCTTGCACTGTCCTGCATAGTTCCCTCACGACTGACATTTTAAAAGAGCTGCGTACCCCGTCGTCCTTCTGTTACGAACAGTGCAGGCTTTCAAAGCCATGCTGCCGACACAACAGCGCTCTGATCTGCTGAAGAGAGAATTGACAGGTGACTGAACATGAGCAAGGCCGAGCCCTACCCGTTGAGTGCAACATTCACTTGCCTTGAAATTTCGGTGCACGTCATTACTGAACACTTCAATTGAGCAGAACGCTCATACGAATTGCCGCATTGCACCACTCCAAGTGCAAACCGAAAACCATCATCCATGCAGGTTTATCGGTCATACACAACATGCGACAAGCGCAGTCTATGCCCTCTACAATAGAAAGCACTCACACCCGAGGTGGTCATATGTAGAAGGCAACTGCAGAGTGAACCGATTGCCGTCCAAGACAGCATAAGGCCATTTACAAACACTTCTTTCGCACAGAAGGTTGCACAACTACTTAAATGAACAACATCTCGCTTTCGATGGTTTTCAATTTCAAGCGTGCAAGCGCCAAATTAGCGTTGGCCGCATCCAGCATGTAGTAGATGAACAACCCTTTCTCCGCCTTCACCGGACGCAACAGGTGATACTGCTTGGTCAAACTCACCAGGATGTCGTCAATACTGTCATCCAGCCCCAGCAACTTGATCGCACGCTGCTTGGCGTTGATCACCTCGCTGTTGGCGGCGGCGGCGACTTCCAGCACACCTGCCGTTCCCTGAGAAGCGAGCATCATGCCCGAGTCATAATCCACGATTGCCACACCCAGAGCGCCTCTTACCCCCATCAACTCGGACAGGGCACGCTCCGTATTATTGGAAGAGTTGGAAATACTTTTCAAAACAGTGGCGTCAGCCATAAATACACCCTCAAGCAAAAATTCAAAAAACCGGCAGCTCGACTATGAACTGAGCGCCGCCAAGATCTGATTCACCTACCAATATTTTCCCTCCATAAGAATCAACAATATCGTTTACTACAGCCATACCAATACCACATCCCAGATCCCTGACATCCAAACGCTCCCCCCGAAGCAATATTCGTTCTCGCGCCTCCACAGGTACACCAGGGCCATCGTCTTCAACGAGAATATTGCACACACCCTCGGCAAACTTCACACTGATTCGAACACGAGAGAAACAAAGACGGAACGCGTTATCCAGCAGATTACCCATGACTTCCAGCAAGTCACCCGGCTCCATCGGAACCAGTACATCCGAATCAAACGACGATTCGAGATAAACATTCTTGTCAGCAAAAAGTCGATCCAGTGCCGCAACCAGATCATGCACAACAGGTGCAAAAGGCACCCGGTAGCGGATGAGCCCTGTTCGTCTTCTGGACGCGCGTTGCAGTTGATATTCGATCTGGCTCGACATTCGATCTATCTGTTTCTTTATAGTGTCCGCCATGTCGGAAGAAAGCCGTTGCCCAACCATGAGACTAACAGCCCCCTGAAGCACCATGAGTGGTGTTCGTAAACTGTGCGCCAAGTCATCCAGCGAGTTCCTGAAGCGCTCCCTTTGTTTACTCTCACTATCAAGCAGTCGATTCAAAGAGAGCACCAAGCGACTCACCTCTGTGGGGAAGCGCCCGCCCAGCTTTTCGATACGCCCCGACTCGAGTGCATCCAGCTCAACACTCAATCGCTCCATCGATCTGAAGCCCAGGGAAAGAGACCAGTACAGGAACAGTAAAAGAAGTACGATGGCGATACCCACCCACAAGTACAGCTGAAAAATGAAGTCATCATGCAAGTCACGAAACTCCTCCATTGGCTGCAAGGAAACGATACTCACATCTCCAGCACTATCCTTTAAAATCCTTTTATAACAAACGAACTCGGCACCCTGTACGAAGACCTGTGAAAACCCCTGATCAACAGTTAGACAACTCAAAGGGTCTACCGCGACATTCCCGTCAAAAAAAGACTTCCAGATCATACCGAGCCGCTTGGAATGAACAAAAGAATACTGACCGAACTCCAATTCATTATATTCGTTATTAAGCATGAAGCGCGGAATGCTCACCGAACCATCGACAAATGACAGCGAAGAGTAGATGGCCGACACTTCGGCACGCAGTGTCTTTTTTACAGAACGCTCCAGAACGAAGTCGAAGGCCGCATGCAAACCAGGCATAAGAAAAGCCATGACGCATATGGAAATACAGGCACCACCCAGTAAGCAACGTAACCGCAGGGAGTTATAGATCATCTCGATCAATCACACTCAAAGTTATAGACGTAGCCCTGGGCCCGAACGGTTTCAATTGGTTTGAACCTACCGTTTGCCGATATTTTCTTTCTCAAGCGCCCAATCAGCACTTCAATCACATTCGGATCACCATCGTCACGATCACCACGAACGGCTTCCAGCAACTCCTCCTTGGAAACGACCCTTTGTTTATTTCTAACGAGAAACTCCAGAATGCGATACTCATAGGCAGTCAGACTGACAGGCTCACCCTCGACACAGACTTCCTTCTTGTCGAAATCAAGCACCATAGGCCCTGAGCTCACCCGAAAATGTGCAAAACCGAGAGACCGTCTTACCAGGGATTTCAATCGCGCCTCCAGCTCTTCAAACTGAAACGGCTTGACCATGTAATCATCCCCGCCAATAGACAAACCGGCGACCTTATCTCTCCAACCGCCGCGGGAGGTCAGAATGAGTACAGGAGTCTTGAAACCGCGCCCGCGAAGTCCATCTATCAACTCCATTCCGGACACATCAGGAAGACCGAGATCCACGACAGCTGCGTCATAGACGTACGACTCCATATAATATAAAGCCTCTTTGGCATCACGCGCCGCATCTACCAGATAGCCGCTTTCCTTCAGTTTCACACCTATGAAATGCCGTAACAGGGGCTCATCTTCAACAACAAGCAGCCTCATGAATCAATCTCCAATTTACACTGAAGCAATGAGTATAGCGCCCTCTACACCCTATGCTTTTCTCAGCCCAAGATCCGAACCCACGAGAATGGTCTGAGCGATAGCCGTCACGATCAGATCCTTCAATTCCAAACGGCTCCCGACCATCCCGAACCTGGCCGTTACGTCATTACAGATGCGCTCGACCGCCCTATCCAGGCAAGGGCCGGTGGTCGCAGAGTAAAAAATCCCCGCCCTGACGAGAGAAAACACTTCAAAATACGCATCGACGATGAACACCGTCGCGCAAGCATCCAGCACGATGTCCGTCATGAAGAATGCGAATTGATCATGATCAAAGAATTCTTCACAAAAAGTCTTGGAAAACAGATTGATCACATCGCCCACGACTTCATCGACAATCAACGAAGAAGGTCGTCGTGTTTCTCCATCGGGATTGTTCAAGACCACCCGTACCAGGAACGAGGAAAACACCTTGCGAAGCTTGAAGTCGAGTTCATTCACCTCCTGATAGAGAAACTCGATACCGTCCAGCTCGACCTTCTCCGACATGATGAAGTAGGCCTTCAAGGACACCTTGGAAGCCATTCTCCTGACCAGGAAGGATAAACGCGTACCATCGAGGCAATCGCCCAGGCGCGACGAAACCAGAGAAGAAATGTCCTTTTCTATAGCCCCTCTATCCACTTCGGACAGAAGCAGATGGAAAACACTCTTACACACACTGTCTACGACATCGATACCCAGCTCGCCACCCGTGCCACAAACGTTTCTCAATGCAGGCAATACCATTACCGTACACCCCACTTCTTCTTTCAAGCCCACCTGACTCTCTCCCCACTACCAACCTTTGAGAACGACGGAGTCATGACAAGGCTCCGGCACATATCGAAATTCAATGTTCTCCCCGAAGGTACACATCCACTTGCCGTCCGATTCACGATACAGAGAGATCTCGTTACCATTGGCCCATTCACCCACTCCCCGCAGAGTGCAGGACAGCGTCTCCGCCTCGACAAAGAAGCTGACCTTACAGTGGGCAGTAGCGTCCGCTCCCAGATACCCAGGTTTGTCGAGATAGGCATCGCCGACTCCAATACTGTGCGAGTCGACTTTCCTGTGCCTGACCGATTCATATTGAACTCGGTAAGCCGACAACTCGGAGAGTGCAGAAGAAAGCTGCGCCGCTCGTGCATAGTCCTGATAGCGTGGCAGTACAATGGAGGCCAGTACCGACAGGATCGCGAGCACTATCATCAACTCAATCAGCGTAAAGCCCCTCTGCCCCATACCCTGCCCCTGCACTCACTCGAAGAAGGACTCAACCCTCATTTTTTATCGCCACTACCACTGGTGGAACTGCCGTCAGAAGAGGCCTTGCTGCAATCTGCCGGAGCCAGGCTCTCCGCCAAATCTGTTGTGCATGACCAAGCACCGCTACCAGCATTTCTCTTCACTTCAAAATACCTCTTCTGAAGCTTGGCGTTACCCTTATCCTCCTTGACTGTACACCTGATACCATTATCAGCAGTTGTACCTGTTCCCGTACCAACAACACTCATTACACAGTAACCATTTGTTGTAGCCTTCCCGATATAGCCTCTTTTATTTTTTTCACTTTCTGTATCACTAATGACAATTTGTCTATGTTCAATCCCCTCATTCATGGCCACCTCATACTGCATTCGATAAGCCGCCAACTCGGAGTACGCAGACATCGCCTGCGCCTTGGCCGAATAATCCTGATATTGCGGCAGCGCAATGGCCGCCAGCACACCCATAATGGCCACCACGATCATCAGCTCGATCAGGGTGAAACCTTTTTGCACCTGCATAATTAAGTATCCCATTAATTGAAGTTTCAGCACCTAAACGCTGGCGACCATCAACACAGACACATGCTGCATGCTTATTGATATAGAGACCTCATTCGCCTCCCACCCCGAAACAGAGGCCTCGCCTCAACTTCTCGACCGACCGCCACCCTGACGAGCGGGCAGCCGGATGCGAGCAGCACCGCAACTGAATGCAGCACCCCTGCGGGGAAAAGAGACAGCGATTACAACCTCGGATCAGAGGTTGCGAAATCCACCACAAACCCAGACCACTTAACTTGCAGCTTTAGTATCGCCAGTTGTGCCAGAGCCGCAATCTGCCGGAGCCAGGCTCTCCTCCAAATTTGTTGCGCACAACCAAGCACCGCTAGCAGCATTTCTCTTCACTTCAAAATACTTGCCCTTGAGCTTCGCGTTACCCTTACCCTCCTTGACTGAACATTTGATACCATCATCAGCACCTGTTCCCGTTCCCGAGCCAACAACACTCATTACACAGTAACCATTTGTTGTAGCCTTCCCGATATAGCCTCTTTTATTTTTTTCACTTTCTGTATCACTAATGACAATTTGTCTATGTCCAATCCCCTCATTCATGGCCACCTCATACTGCATCCGATAAGCCGCCAACTCGGAGTATGCAGACATCGCCTGCGCCTTGGCCGAATAATCCTGATATTGCGGCAGCGCAATGGCCGCCAGCACACCCATAATGGCCACCACGATCATCAGTTCGATCAGGGTGAAACCTTTTTGCATCTGCATAATTAAGCACCTCCATTAAATCGAAGTTTCAGCATCTAAATGCTGGCGACTATTAACGCAGACACATGCTGTATGCTTGCTGAACGCCGGCATCGCCTCTCTCCTTCAGCCTGGCTTGCAGGTTCGTCTCACCCGCCTCTTGCACCCCCCGCAACACAGGCCCTGCATCGATGCCTCTCGGCCAGGCGCCGCCCTGACGATCAGGCATCTCCGGGTGCGTGGCAGTGATCGCCATGGCTGAATGCAGTGCCCGTTGCGGGCGTGAGCAGAGGCAGTGATTGCAACCTCGGATTCGAAGTGCGCAGGACGCTGGTACGGGCCAGAATCGAGATGGGCGACGGCGGGGCCTTCACGTGAGGAGTGAGCCAGGCACAGCCTGGCGACCATGCATCACCGGCGGCTCAACCGAGTCGGCCAGGTTGAAGCAGATCTGGCGGCGATGCCCAGCGAACGGATCACCGGCAGCGCCAGACAGGCTGCTGGCGTGGAAGTACCCTGAACGGGTCAATCCGCGAAGTTTCGTGGCCTCTGGTTTCCCGCCTGCGCGGGAATGGCGCCTATTTCAGAGCATCCCCTGGACTCCTGAGCCCATACCCCACCCTAGAGATTCGTGATGAACCGCAAGAACACCATCTGCCTCTGGTACGACCGCGACGCGCTGGAGGCCGCAACCTTCTATGCCGACACCTTCCCGGACAGCGCCGTGCTGGCCGTGCACCACGCCCCCGGTGACTACCCCAGCGGCCAGCAGGGCGATGTGCTGACGGTCGAGTTCAACGTGATGGGCATCCCCTGCCTGGGCCTCAATGGCGGCCCGCTGTTCCAGCACAACGAGGCCTTCTCGTTCCAGGTCGCGACCGACGATCAGGCCGAGACGGATCACTTGTGGAACGCAATCATCGACAATGGCGGCCAGGCCGGCGAATGCGGCTGGTGCAAGGACAAGTGGGGTATCTCGTGGCAGATCACGCCACGCATCCTCAGCGCTGCCATCGCCAGCCCCGACCGCGCAGCCGCCAAACGCGCCTTCGAGGCGATGATGGGCATGGGCAAGATCGACATCGCCCGGATCGAAGCGGCGCTGAAGGGCTGAGCACCACGGCGTTCAGGCGCGCGCGTTCTTCTTCTGCAGGATGTCCGAGGCTTCGTTGTAGGCACTCTGGAAGGCCTCGCTGGCGATCCAGGCCACGGCGGCGTCTTCGTCTTCCTCGTGGAAGATCGCACGGTAGACGATCAGCAGTCCCATCATGAAATCGGTGGCAGCCTCCTGCGACTCCTCGGCAACCACCAGTTCCAGCACCGGGTATTGCAGGAAGACCAGGCACTGAGCGAGCAGACTGATGCCCTCCGCGGCTTTCATGGCCTGGAACAGGTCATCGAAATGCGCCGGGTCGAAGCCGTTCTGTTCGATGTCCTTGAAGTCGAAGGCGCTGAGGTCGATCGCAACATCGTCGAAGGGCTCGTCGATCAGCGGGTTGGCCAGAATCGGATGGACGAGGGTGATTCCGGAGCGGGCCTTGGGCTTGCCCATGCGGTTCTGCCGGGCCTTGGTCTTGGCTCGCTGGGCGCGCTTCTTCTGTTTCTCTGGAGAGGCCATGAACGGATTCCTTGTGCGGGCAGCCATGTTCATGGCGCGCAGTGATCAGGCGTCCATTGTAGGGGCTGTCGCCGTGACAAGGGTATCCACTGCGATCATGGGGCTGCCGATGTGGCCGTTGCAATGCAAGCCGGCGAATCGCTGTAACGCGAATACTGTCAACTGACATTTGAGACGCACTCTTCGCTGTGCGTTTGCGCATGTCCGCGGCCGAGCCTCCCTCCGGCAAACCCTGCACGAGCGTTACAGCGACCCTCACGGCCGGCTGCTCACCGAAAACCTGGCGGTGCTCACAATGCGGCCGACCTTGCGCAGGACACCTACTGCGAGTTCGCCATCTGCCGCCATGGCGACGAACGCCAGGTGGTCAGCATGGTCAGCCATGACGGGCGCAGCCACCGAACTGCGCGCCATGATGCAGTCGAAGCGGCGCGAGGTTGCCGCAGCGACTAGGATGATGCCTGCACGTGCAAGGAGCACGTGCCTGAGGATTCCGGCTCCCTTCCACGTGGCTGACAAGGATATCCGCAATACCATGAGCGCCCGCGAGCAACTTCATCGAGATGGCTACGCCCTGCTGCGCCAGGCGATTCCCATGGCGTGGCTGGCTGAGCTGCGTGCCGCGTTCGATGCCGGCGTCAGGCCATCGGATCAGTGGCCGGTGCCGCGCGGTGCGGGCTGGCGCCACTCGCTGCTGGACGAGGAGCCGATGATCCAGGCCGTGTGCCGCCTGCCGCAGGTGCTGGCGGTGGTGGGCGAGCTGATCGGCGAGCGCTTCTTTCTCGCCCAGGTAGAGGGGCGAGAGCCTCTGGCGGGTGCGGGCCATCAGCGCCTGCACCGTGACCTCTCGGAGCAGCGCCCGGGCGATATCGCCCACGTCATGGCCTACTTCGACGACTATGGCCCGGAGAACGGCGCCACGCGTATCGTCCCGGCCAGCCATCGACCGAAACCGGACGAACCGCCCTTCGACCTCGACGACGAATCGGACACCGTGCAGTTGTGCGGCTCGGCAGGCGACATTCTGGTGTTCGATGTCGACCTGGTGCACGCCGGCAGCCTGAACCGACTTGGCACGCGCCGCCGTTCGACCCTGATCAGCTACTGCGCCGAAACGCTGTATGCATCCTATTTGCCGACGCGCAGCCTGCGAGGGATTCGAATGGATGCGAGCGAGCGGTTCGAGCCGGATGACTTTGCCTGGGGCAGCGCAGACAGGACAGCAGGCGCCTGCCTGGGATCGGCAGAAGCGTGAAGGAACGATGAGCAGCAGGTGCAGCTCCGTAAGCGGCTGGTTCGTCAGCTCCCTCGTGAATTGCCGGGGCACTCATTGACATATCGGAAAATACCGATATCATCGCCGCCATGGAACTGATCGAAGTATTCAAAGCCCTCTCGAACCGTACGCGCCTTCAAATCCTGAAGGGGCTGAAGGATCCCGTGAAGAACTTCCCACCGCAGGATGAAGGGGATGTGCATACGGTGGGTGTCTGCGTCAGTAGCATTCAGGAAGGCGTCGGGCTGTCGCAGTCTACGGTGTCTGACTATCTTGCAACGCTGCAACGCGCGGGCCTGGTCGAGGTCAGGCGCATCGGGCAGTGGACCTATTACAAGCGCAACGAAGCAGCCATCAGCGCTCTGGCCGAGCTGATCGGCAAAGAGCTGTAATTTTTTCCACCTATTAAATCGATAAATCTCGATATCCAAATTTAACGAAACGAGGAAATGCAATGGCCTGAGATCACGAGAAACACGGTTGATTCTTCAAAATATATATCGAAATTTCTCGATATCCCTTTTTACCGAAACAAGGACTCATCAATGAAAGCAGCAATACTCAAATCATTTGGCGGCCCGGAATCGTTCGAAATTGGCGAGGTTGCCAAACCCGTACCGCAAGCAGGACAGGTTCTGGTGCGCGTGCACGCAACGTCCATCAACCCGCTGGATTATCAGGTTCGCCGTGGCGACTATGCCGATCTGGTGCCCCTGCCGGCCATTACCGGGCATGACGTATCCGGTGTCGTCGAGGCCGTCGGGCCTGGAGTGACGAGCTTCGTGCCGGGAGACGAAGTCTGGTACACCCCGCAGATCTTCGATGGCCCTGGCAGCTATGCCGAATACCACGTGGCAGCCGAAGGCATCGTTGCCAGGAAGCCGGCAGCGTTGAGCCACCTCGAAGCGGCGAGCCTGACCCTCGTTGGGGGGACGGCATGGGAAGCGCTGGTCGTACGCGCTGCACTGCGAGTCGGGGAAAGCATCCTGATCCACGGCGGTGCAGGAGGCGTTGGCCACGTGGCCATTCAGCTGGCAAAAGCCATGGGGGCCCGCGTATTCACGACCGTGCGCGAAGCGAACGTCGAGTTCGTGCGCAATCTGGGAGCAGACGTGACCATCGACTATGAGAAGGAAGACTACGTCGATGCCGTGCTGCGAGAAACCGCTGGCAAGGGAGTCGATGTGGTGCTCGATACCATCGGTGGCGACACCTTGTCCCGTAGCCCGGATGCGCTCGCACAGCTCGGCCGCGTGGTCTCGATCGTGGACATTGCTCAGCCGCAGAACCTGATCCAGGCCTGGGGCAGGAACGCCAGCTATCACTTCGTGTTCACCCGCCAGAACCGCGGCAAGCTCGATGAACTCAGCGCATTGGTGGAGCGCGGCCAGTTGCGCCCGCATGTCGGTGCGGTCTACTCGCTTGCCGACATTTCACTCGCCCACGCCCTGCTGGAAAGCCCCAATAACGGACTTCAGGGAAAAGTCGCGATTGCCGTCGAGCCGCAGGCTCATCTCGTCAGCGTGCCATCTCGAACGCTGAACCGACACTGAGGAGAAGTCCCATGGTTTATGAAATCGCTCAGCTTCCCGTGCTCAGGGAACACATCGAACCCTTCAAGCGTGCATTCACCGAAGTCGCCCCTTTGCTCGTCCGAGCGAAGGGTTACGAAGGGCACCTGCTTGCGCAAGGTATCGAAAACCCCGAGCTGTTCAACCTGATAGTCCGCTGGAAAACCCTCGAGGATCACACACCGGGCTTCGAGGAAAGCGAAGATCACCGGATGTTCATGATGGGCATGGAGCAATACTTTTCGCAGGAGCCCAAGGTCTACCACATCGAGGAGGTCGATCAGCACAGCGCCCCTGACGTGGTCATGACAGTCCCTTGAGACGGCTGATCCATAGGGGGGAACAGACCTGTGGCAACGCCTCGGAATCCCCCCTCTTACCCCTCGGTACCATCCATTGCCTTCCACTCCTGGCAGCGGCACGCCCTGCAGCGCCAGGCTCGGGAGGCCGAAAACAGAAGCGGCACCTCGCTCGCCGAGGCCGCCACCGCGCCATTCGCATCGTCCAACGCCCATCCATGAAGCCATACAGCCTTTGTTCAGCATGGGCTTGGAATACTCATGGCGAGCGTGACGGACGCCATACAGCACGTACACCTCAAGTAACGATGCCAACCACCGATGGCACACCGACCGAAAGAGTGTACTGAATGAACAAACAGCACGGATTTACTCTGATCGAACTGATGATCGTCGTAGCGATCATGGGCGTGTTGGCAGCCATCGCCATCCCGCAATATCAGGATTACTCCGCCAAGGCTCAAGCCATGGCCGCCTTCTCGGAACTGGCCCCCTACAAGACGCAATTCGAACTGGCTCGAAATCAGGGCTATAAACCCAGCACAAATTCAAAAGAGCCAGGCTATATAGGCGCTTCCAAAGTCCGCTATTGCGTCATCAGCGTTGTGTTTGGCAAGGATAAGGAGCCCAACGGACTCAAATGCAAAATCGGCCAAGCCATGGCAACACAAAAAATCCATAATGGCACCCTGACTCTCACCCGCAGCGACGACGGTTTATGGACGTGCCGGGCAGATAAATCGATCTACAAATATGCGCCCACTCATTGCCAGGAAGAGGAAGCTCCCAAACCCTGATTGAATGCAGAGTATCGCTGCTCAACACGACGGCGCTTTCCGGGCTTCTGCGTTTACAGCCACCCTCCTTCTGCATTCACCCAGCGGCCCGTTAATCTGGATGTGGCTTCGCAACGACCACGCCCCCTGACTCCCTCTGCAATCCCTGGCCTCGTACAAGGCGATGAGCGTGTCGATTTTCCTGGAGGTGCCGGGTCGGGCCGCGCTATGCCTTGTAGTGGCTGCCATCGGCTGATAGCAGACACTGATGACTGGCAGCGATCAGCACAGGGCTCTGCGCCTGCCCGTTACTCGGTCGCGTCGAACGCCGGGTGATACTGCACGATGCCCGTCGGCACCGCCCCTGTGAAGGCCAGCGCCTGGAAGTACTCCTGGGGTACGCTCGGCAATTCCAGACCGGGGTGGCAACAGAAGCCGAAGCGGGCGTAGTACCCCGGATCGCCCAGCACCACGCACCCCACGCCGCCGATGCGCTGCAACTCGCTCAAGGCGGCTTTCATGAGCGCCGAGCCAATGCCCTGCCCCTGGCGATCCGGGCACACGGAAATCGGGCCGAGCCCGAACCAGCCCATTGCGCCGGACGATATCCGTACCGGGGAGATGGCCACGTGACCGAGTATGGCGCCGTGCTCCTGCGCCACCAGGGAGACGCTGAGCTGCCCGCTGCGACGCAACGCGTCGACGATGAAATGCTCGGTGTGACTCGAGTGCCGTTCTTCTTCGAAAGCGATCCTGGTCAATCGGGCGATCGCCTCGATGTCTTCGCTTCGTTCGTTGCGCAGTGTGATGCCCATGCCGTTTCCACTTGTCATGTCCGGATCCGCGAGATGGTCGCCGCTCTGGCTGCAAGAGAAAAGCTGTGGCCATCAGCCACCTTGCACCGCCACGCTGTACTTGCCTCAACAGGCGACACGGCTGTCTCTGGCCGGGGGCTGGCCGAACAGGCGGCGATACTCGCGCCTGAACTGCGAGACGCTCTCGTAACCCACGGCGAACGCCGCACTGCTGGCAGATGCGCCCTCCCCCGTCATCAGGCGACGCGCTTCGATCAGGCGCAACTGCTTCTGAAATTGCAGCGGTGTCAGCGATGTCTGGTTGCAAAAGTGCTGATGGAAGGACGAGGTGCTCATGCCGGCCACGCAGGCCAGGTGCTCGACCGGCAGGGGGCGGGTGAACTCGGTGCGCAACACCTTCACCGCCCGGGCGATACGTTGCGCATGACCATCCGGCCAACCCAGACGACTGATCGCGGCGCCATGCCGCCCAACCAGCAACCAGTGGTGCAGCTCACGCATCAGGGAGGCATGCAGCACCGCAGCCGACGCCGGGCGATCGAGCAGGCGCATCAGCCGAAGTGTGGCTTCGGCAACCTCGGTGTCGGTCGGTTCGATTCGGATCGGCTCTGCCTCTGCACTCGGAACCACCTTCATTTCGGCCATCAGCTCGGTGAGCAATGCAGGATCGAGATCGATTACCAGCGAGATGTACGGCGCCTCATGGCTGGCCTGGATGATCTGGCTGACCGTCGGCACATCGGCGCTGATCAGCAGCGAGTCGCCTGCGCTGAAGGTGAAGGTTCGGTTTCCCGTCATCACCAGCTTGCGGCCCTGCAGCACCAGGCAGGCCAGTGGCCGAGTAATGGCGTAATCCAGCCCGCTGGGTTCGAGCGTGCGAATGATGGTCAGGCTCGCAATGGGCGTCTGGGCAAGGCTCTCGGGGCCTGCATGTCTGTTCAGGTAGTCGCGGACGACCTCCAGCAGCGCTGCGCTCATCGTGGTGTTCTGATGCTGATCGTGGGCACGGGATTCACCTTTGGAGAAATAGGCAAAAAGCGTCGAGGTTTCGGTAAGGACGGGATTGCACCACGAGTCACACAATGAAATCCCGTTCACCCAACCAGAGGTTTTTTACCATGACCAGGATCGCCATCGTAACCGGCTCCAGCCGTGGACTCGGCCGCAACACCGCGTTGAACATCGCGCGTCAGGGCAGCGATATCGTCATCACCTATCACAGCCAGGCCGAAGCTGCCCTGGCCGTGGTCGCCGAAATCGAAGCGCTGGGGCGCAAGGCTGTCGCCCTGCAACTCGATGCCGGCAACGTCGCCACCTTCGCGAGCTTCGTGCAGCGCGTGCGCCAGGCGTTGCGCGAAACCTGGCAACGCGAGAGCTTCGATCATCTGGTCAACAACGCCGGCCACGGGGACATGGCCTCGATTGCCGAAACCACCGAGGCGCAGTTCGATGCCCTGGTGAACGTGCATTTCAAAGGGGTGTTCTTTCTCACTCAGGCACTGCTGCCGCTGATGGCCGACGGCGGTCGTATCGTCAATATCTCTTCGGGGCTTACACGCGTTTCCTATCCCGGCTTCTCCGCCTACGCGGCGGTCAAGGGCGCGGTCGAGGTGCTGAGCCTGTACATGGCCAAGGAACTGGGCAGCCGGGGTATCGCGGTCAATACCGTGGCACCCGGTGCCATCGAGACCGATGTCCTCGGCGGTGCCGTCCGTGACATGCCGGATCTGAACAGGGTGTTCGCGGACATGACGGCGCTTGGCCGGGTCGGTGTAACGGACGATATCGGCCCGATGATCGCCAGCCTGCTCGGCGAGCAGAATCGCTGGGTCAATGCTCAACGCATCGAGGTATCCGGCGGCCAGGCGATCTGATCGAAGCCCCCACGGCCGGGCATCCCGGTCGCAGGAATAGCCACGCGCAGGTCGCGCCACGTGCTCTAGCCGCGTGGCGGATGCTGCGCGATACGCTGGCGTATCCGCTCGAGATAACGCCGCGCGCCCAGCCCGAGCGGCCGGCTGCTGCTCCAGACGATGTCCACCCACAGCCGCAACTGGCTGGCCATGTTGTCGAACTTCACCACCTGCAGCGCGTTGGCCTCCAGCAGCGTGGCAACCAGCGGATGCGGTAGATACGCCCAGCCCAGTCCCGCCTGAACCAGGTTGAGCGTGGCCAGGTGGCTGTCGGTCAGCCACACCCGATGGGACAGGATCATCTGCGGATCGGTAGCCGATGGCGAACCCGCCGCGACGATGATCTGCCTTGCATCGACCATCCGCTGCGCGTCCATGTCTCTGAGGTAATCCGGCGCGGCTACGGCCACCAGCAACTGGCTGCCGGCTTCGAGAAAACGTTCACGTTCGTCGATACCCGGTCGTTCGAACACCAGCGCAAGGTGAACGCTGCCCTCGTGCATCAGGCGCACGGCTTCGGCCTGGGAAGCGGAGCGCACCTCGATTTCCAGCAGCGGGAACTCGTCTGCCAGGTCGACCAGCGGCTGGCTCCACATGCCGCTCTGCAACTCCGGCGCCATGGCAATGACCAGGCGCCGCTCCAGCCCCTGATGCAGTTGCAGCGCCTGGGCATCGAGCCGGTTGAGCTGGCTGGCCGCCTGTCGCGCCTGCGGCTCCAGCGCCAGTGCCGCCTGGGTCGGCAGAGCCTTGCGGGTGCTGCGGTCGAACAGTTGCAGATCCAGCTCTGCCTCGAGCTGAGCGACGGCCATGCTTACAGCCGAGGGCACACGCCCCAGATGACGAGCGGCAGCGGAAAATGAACCGGCATCCAGTACCGCGAGGAACACACGCAGGGATTCGCTGTTGAAGGCCATGACAGTTGTCAATTTTCCTGATGACTATCGTCTTTATTTATCAGCTCGACACCCCTAATTTCCAGCCATCGACAACAGGACTGGTACCTGGCATGAAACAGCAATGGAACGACCAGGTCGCACTGGTCAGTGGCGCCGGCAGCGCCAACGGCATTGGCATGGCAATCGCCAGGCGCCTGGGCGCGGCCGGAGCGAAGCTGATCGTCACCGCCAGCAGTGCGCGCATCGAGGCACGTGTCGCCGAGCTGCGCGCCGAAGGTTACGACGTCGATGGCAAGGCGCTGGATCTGACCGACGAAGCCGGCGTACAGGCTTTCGCCACCTGGGCCGAAGAACGGTGGGGACACGTCGATATCCTGGTCAACAATGCCGGGATGGCGATGCAGGGCAGCCCCGAGCCGTTCGCGGAGATCTCCAGCATGAGCCTGGATATCTGGAACCTGTCGATCGCTCGCAACCTGACCAGCGCCTTCCTGCTCACCCGTGCGCTGCTGCCCGGCATGCAGAAGCGCAGCTACGGTCGGATCGTCAACATCAGCTCGACTACCGGCACCCGCGCCGGGAATCCGGGGGAGGCAGCCTACAGCGCGGCCAAGGCCGGCATGGTGGGCATGAACATGGGGCTGGCGCTGGAGGTGGCGCGCCACGGGATCACGGTGAACGCGGTGGCGCCCGGCTGGATCGCGACAGGATCGAGCACGCCGCACGAACAACGCGCCGCTACCTACGTACCGGTGGGTCGGGCCGGTCGTCCCGAGGAAGTGGCGGCGGCCGTGGCCTTTCTTGCCTCTCCCGAGGCGAGCTATATCACCGGTGAGCTTCTGGTCGTCGATGGTGGCAACTGCCTGATCGAGGACAAGGCACCGTGAAGCCGGATGACGTATCGAACGAACCAGAGGGCCGGACAATGAAACCCGTGGTGCTGATCACCGGCGCGGCCGGCGGTGTGGGCAGTGCGCTGGCGAGCCGATTCCTGGAAGGCGGCTGGGACGTCTTCGCCACGGACGCCAACGCGGCTGGACTGGCCGAGCTGAACCAGCGTCATGCGCTGGTCGGCAGTCTGGCGGCGGATATCCGCACGCCGGCTGCCTGCAATGCGGTGGTGGCATCGGCAATCGAGGCAGCCGGCCGGCTGGATGCCGTGATCAACGCCGCAGGCGTATGGCGCGAGGGACCTGTGGAGTCGTTCAGCGAGGAGGACTTCGATCTGGTGCTGAACGTCAATCTCAAGGCCAGCTTCTTCATGTGCGCCGCCGCGATTGCTCACTTGCGGCAAACGCGGGGCGCCATCGTCAACATCTCCAGCGACGCCGGGCGCCAGGGCAACCCGAATGCGGCGGCCTATTGCGCCAGCAAGGGTGGCGTCAGCCTGTTCACCAAGGCATTGGCACTCGATCTGGCGCCCCATGGGGTGCGCTGCAATGCCGTCTCGCCCGGCGACATCGAAACGCCCATGCTCAGGTTCCAGGCAGAACGTTACGGCAATGGCGACCCGCAAGCCTATTACCGGGATCTGCTGGCCAAGTACCCGCAGGGCCCACGGGCGCGCTTCATACAGCCGCAGGAAGTGGCGGAACTGGCGTTCTTCCTCTGCCAGCCTGGCGCCCGTTCGATCACCGGGGCCGACATGGCGATCGATCAGGGGGTTTCAGCCGGTCATTGAACCTCCGCCCCTTCGTAGCGGCGCCGGATGCGCTCCAGCTCTCCCGAGCGACGCAGCTGTTCCAGAGCTTCGGCCCAGGCAGCGACGAGCGCATCGTCGCTGTCGCGACTGAAGGCGATGTACAGCGAGGAACGGAACAGTTCGACGGGAATTCGCCGCAGAGTGCCGGGGGCGATGTTCAACTGGCGGCTGTAGTAGGCCACCCCGGCGTCGGTATCGCCCACGATGATCTCGGTGCGGCCGGCGAGCAGCATGCGGTAGAGCTGATGGCTCTCGGCCGCGCTTCTGTCGAGGTTGTCGAACCCCAGCGATTGCAGCATGTTCGGCACCAGGCCGGCGTGCCGCGTGGTGATCCGTGGCGCGTTCAGCAATCGTTCCAGGGAGGTGATCGGCGGTGAGGCGCTGGCCAGTTGGTAGGGGTGGATGGACTCTTCCACGATGGGCCCGACCCACTTGTACAGCGGCTCGCGCTCCGGGGTGCGAAAGATCGAGTACATGAGGGTTCCGGGGCGGTTCTGCAGGGTGTGCACGGTGCGCATGCTGGGCAACAGGACGATCTCGAAGTCGTCGCCGGTAAGCGCCATGATGGCTCGTACGACCTCGGTGGCCATGCCGGTGAGCTGGCCGTTTTCCCGGTAGTTGTAGGGTGCCCATTCTTCGGTGACGACCCGATACGGCTCGGCTCGGGCCAGGGCACCCGATAACAGGCATAGCAGCGCTAGGGGGAATATCGACGGCTTCACGCATCCTGCCTGGCAATTCGTAGAATCAGGCAATCATAGCCGCTGCCGCCTGCATCGCGCTGCCGCTCGTGTCGGGAAAACGCAGCAGTTGCTTGAGCGAAAACGAAGGTTAAAGTGGCGCTTCAACCTGTGGTCATCCATCGTGACAGAGGCACAAGCGCAATGAAGATCGGCGAACTGGCGCAACGTACGGGCCTTGCAGCCTCGCGTATTCGTTTCTACGAAAGCATCGGCCTGCTCAGACTGGTGGAGCGCCAGACCAATGGCTATCGCAACTACCCGGAAGAAGCCGTGCTGGTGCTCAACCTGATCACCACGGCCCAGCAGGCAGGCTTCAGTCTGGATGAACTGCGCACGTTGCTGCCGCAGGATCTGTCGCAGTGGGAGCACGGCAAGCTGCTCGATACCCTGCACGCCAAGGTGAACGACATCGAGGCACTGGAGCAGCGCCTGGCGCAGAGCAAGACGCATCTGCGCGCGCTGATCGAGGAGATCGAAAGCAAGCCGGACGACCTCGATTGCGCCGCCAACGCCAGGCGGGTGCTGTCGAAGATGAACCTGGGTGGGCCGGACACGCCCGAGGCGCCCAGGCGCACAGGCAAGGCGAACAGGCGCGGTTGAAACCTCGCGGGGTGCGCAGCACGCACGGCGCAGCCTGCCCGTCAGCGCCAGCGGCTCGGGCGCGTAGAGCGAGCCCGGCACGTACTCGTGCTTCATCACCCGGCCCCGTTTCAGCGACTGGACGTAGGTCGACAGGTGTCTGGTCAGTTCGACATGCTGCTTCATGGTTGGCATCCGCGTTGAGGAGTGTCGATGTCTTCTGTCCGCCGGAAGGCGCCCTGAGAGACAGACGCGGCCCCCCGAGGTCAGGCGGTCGAAGCCAGAATTTCGTTTCCACGCGGTAACGCTTCGAAGCAGCTCGCGCCCCATTGACATTAAAGTGAACTTTAAGGTTAAGGTCGCCTCACCTTCAGCCGAGGAAGCGCCCCATGAACCTGTTCGATCCCCTTGTCCTGCCCAATGGTTCGACCCTGCCCAACCGCATCGCCAAGGCGGCGATGGAAGAGAACATGGCGGACGCCGAGCACGCGCCGTCCGCACAGCTGATACGTCTTTACCAGGCCTGGGCCGAGGGCGGCGCCGGCCTGCTGATCACCGGCAACGTGATGGTCGACAGCCGCGCCATGACCGGGCCGGGCGGCGTGGTGCTGGAAGATGACGGGCAACTGGCCCGGTTCGCGCACTGGGCCCGTACCGGCCGCGCCAGGGGGCGCAGTTCTGGCTGCAGATCAATCATCCGGGACGGCAGATGCAGGCGAACCTGGGCCAGCCGACCTGGGCACCCTCGGCCGTGCCGCTGGAGCTGGGCAACCTGTCCAGGCGTTTCGCCACACCGCAGGCGATGACGCCGCAGGTCATCCAGGACGTGATCGAGCGCTTCGCCCGCACTGCGTACCTGGGCGAGCAGGCCGGCTTCAGCGGCGTGGAGATCCATGCGGCGCATGGCTACCTGCTCAGCCAGTTCCTGTCGCCACTGAGCAACCAGCGCAGCGATCAGTGGGGCGGCTCGCTGGAAAACCGTGCGCGCCTGCTGCTGGAGATCGTCAAGGCGGTGCGCGCCGTGGTGTCGCCGGGCTTTGCCGTGGCCGTCAAGCTCAACTCGGCGGACTTTCAGCGTGGCGGCTTCAGCGCCGATGACGCGCAGCAGGTGGTGCGCCTGCTCGGTGAACTGGGCGTGGATCTGGTCGAGCTGTCCGGCGGCAGCTACGAAGCACCGGCCATGCAGGGTCAGGCCCGCGACGGTCGCACCCTGGCGCGCGAAGCCTACTTCCTGGAGTTCGCCCGCGAGATTCGCGCGGTGGCGCGCATGCCGGTCATGGTCACCGGCGGCATCCGCCGTGCCCCGGTCGCCGAGCAGGTGCTGGCCAGCGGCATCGAGATGGTCGGCATCGGCACGGCCCTGGCCATCGACCCGAACCTGCCACGCGACTGGCAGCGTGGCCATGGCAGCGCCCCGCAGTTGCCTGCGATCACCTGGCGGAACAAGGTGCTGGCCTCACTGGCGAACATGGCGGTGGTCAAGCATCACTTGCGCATGCTCAGTCAGGGCCGAAAGCCCCAACCCGACGTATCCCCCTTGTGGGCACTGCTGTCGCAGCAGGTGATCGACCTGCTGCGCACTCGCCGGTACCGGCGCTGGATCGAGCAGCGCACGTTCCGTTAAGGAGTCATTGATCGTCACTCCCGCGAAGGCGGGAGCCCAGGAACTTCACAGTATCTGGATTCCCGCCTGCGCGGGAAGGACGGCTTTTTCAGAGTGTTCTCAAGCCCGTCAGAAACTCAACACCTCGCCGTCCAGCGGAATCAGCAGTTCGACCTTCGCGCGGGCCGCGGCCTCGGCCAATGCCACGCGACTGACCGGGCAATGGCTGATGGCTTCCAGGTGGTTGGCCACCACTGTCTCGCCGCTCAGCCGGGCGAACTCGATCACCTCGTCGATGCCCATGATGATGTCGCCGCCCAGGTCGAAACGAGCGCCCCCTGCCGGGATCACGCTGACCTCGGGCCGGTGCTCGCGCACGCAGGCGCGCACGGCGTCGGTGAGCAGGGTATCGCCTGCCAGGTACAGGCTAGGCTCGCCCGGCATCTCGATCAGAAAGCCCACACCGTGCTCCATCAGACGCCCCACCAGCCCACGGCCATGGGTGCAGCGGATGGTGCGGATACGGCCGCCGAGAAACGGGCCGGGACGCTCATGATCAGTCAGCAGCGGCTGGACGTTCAGGCCACGCCTGGCCAGGTACTCGGCGTCATGCGGTGTGCAGATCACCGGAATCTGCCGTTCGCGCAGCCACTTGGCGCCAGCGCGATCCAGGTGATCGAAGTGGCCTTTGCGGCAATGGGTGATCAGGCAGTGAGTGACCGACTCCAGCGCGGCCCCGGCCTCCACCGGCAGCTCCACCAGCGGGTTGCGTTGGCGGGCGCCGAACAGGCGCAACGGTGGCAAGGCGCCCTGCCGGGCGAGCATGGGGTCGACCAGGATGCGATGCTGGCCCAGTTCTAGAAGGATGGTGGCATTGCGCAGTTGCTGAATCTTCATGAGAAGCCCTCGGGTTCTGAGGGCTCCATGCTGCCTATCCGGCGCCCGGACAATAATGGCAGTATTGGACATCTTCGATTCATTTCAGGCCATCTCTCCATGCGCATTGGTTTGCTGCTGTATCCCGACTGCATGCCTGCCGGGCTGCTCGCCTTCGCCGATCTGCTGCATGCCGCCAATCGCCGAAGCGGACGTCCGTTGTTCGAGGTGCGGCATGTCGCCCGGCAGGCCGGGCCGGTGGAGTGCGCCCATGGGGTCATCCTGCAGGCGACCGCCGATCTCGCCCCGCGCACGCTGGATGCCCTGCTGATTCCAGGCTTCTGGGCCGAGTCGGCGGAGCAGGCCGATACGCTGCTGGCGAGCAATGCCGCGCTGATCAAGGCGCTGTCATCCGCCGGCAAGCACCTGCAACTATGGAGTTACTGCACCGGCGTCTGCCTGCTCGCGGCCAGCGGTCGTCTGAACGGCCAGGCGGCAACGGTGACCTGGTGGCTGGCAGACGTCATGCGCGAACGTTTCGCCCAGGTTCGCTGGCAGAGCGAGAGCAGTTGCGTGTTCGCCCAGGGCGTGGCCACGGCCTCCGGGGTGAACGGCTACCTGCCCATCGCCCAGGGGGTGATCGAACGGCATGTCAGCGAAGACGCCTTCAGAGACCTCAGCCAGTTGATGGTGCTGCCTCGCCCGGCCGTGCCCCACAGTGCGTTTCAGGGTGCCAGCCTGATGCAGCAGCCGGTGGGGCTGCTGCGCCGTCTGCACACCCT
Organism: Ectopseudomonas oleovorans; assembly: GCA_045291465.1. GTDB lineage: Bacteria > Pseudomonadota > Gammaproteobacteria > Pseudomonadales > Pseudomonadaceae > Aquipseudomonas > Aquipseudomonas oleovorans_B. The sequence goes on from CP152345.1 coordinate 4,204,854, forward strand.
GATCGAACAGACGCCCGCCGAGCAGTTGACCGTGCAGGTACTGGCCAGCAGGCTGGCGATGTCCGAACGCACCCTGGCGCGCAAGGTGCGCAGCGAAACCGGCGAGCCGGTGGCCGGCTACGCGCGACGCGTCAAGCTCTACCAACTGAGCGAGCGCCTGGCCATGACCTCGTCACCGCTGAGCACCCTCAGTGCCGAGCTGGGCTTCAGCAGCGCGGCCAATCTGCGACGCATGTTCAAGGCTCTGACCGGCCTGACGCCCGCGCAGTATCGCCAGCAGTACGGACGCAACTGAGTCCGTCATTCACCGTCTGCGTGTCGGCCATCCGGGCCCGACGACAACCGCGCAGCCGTTTCGCTCGTTGCACTGATGCAACAGTCCTTTGCCGAATGGGCGGTTTAATGAGCTTGCTAACGAAGCGTATAACCGAAATGCGACATTTCGCCGCATCCGCATTTCGAGGAGACAAGCATGAACGTGATCGTGCATGAGCGTGACAACGAGCATCTTTCCCGTGAAGCCCGTGCCATGGGGATCGTGGTCTGGGATGTGATCCAGAATGGCGAGCTGGTCGGCATCTTCCCGTCCCGGGATGAAGCCGATGCCTACCGCCAGGCCCTGGAACAAACCCACACGCCTGGTTGAGCGGAGGCGGTTGCCGTTTCCGGCGAAACGGCAACCGCTTCGCAGACGCCCTGCATCCACCAGGCGCAGCCATACCGTGCCCCCCAAGGCCTTCTGTCGATAGTGCGCTCCACCACGCCGCGCGAGGCCACCCCAAAAGGTATTCCAAATCCCGGGCGCATCGCTCAGGCTGGGCTAGTCTCAGCCTCAGGAAAGAGGATTTCCGGAGTGCCGAGATGGCCGAGAATCGATTCGATCCCACCCCTGTCATCCTGATCGTCGATGATCAGCCCAATGACGTCAGAATTCTGCAGGAAGCGGTTGGCGAACTGGCGCAGGTGCATGTCGCCCACGGCGGCACCATGGCACTGGAGGTCGCCCGCTTCTGCCGACCGGATGTCGTGCTTCTGGACATCTAGATGCCCGGCATGGGTGGTTTCGAGCTGTGCCGCCTGATCAAGGCCGATCCCAAGCTGTGCGATGCGGCGATTATCTTCGTGACCGCCCATACCCGGACGGAGAACGAGATCCTCGCGCTGGATCACGGTGGCATCGACTTCATTCAGAAGCCGCTGAGCATTCCGGTGGCCCGCGCTCATGTGCGGGCTCACCTCAACCTTCGCGCCGAGGCCAAGCGCCTGGCCTATTTCGACGCGCTGACCGGCCTGCCCAACCGCATGCTGCTGCGCGATCGAGCCGAACAGATGCTGCAAAAGGCCCGGCGCAATGGTTCGCGCCTGGCCCTGCTGCTGCTGGATCTGGACAACTTCAAGGGCATCAACGATTCCCTCGGGCACTCCACGGGCGACCTGATCCTCAAGGAAATCGGCCGACGTCTGAGCGAAACCTCGCGCAACGTGGATACAGTCAGTCGCCAGGGCGGCGACGAGTTCGTCATCCTGGTGACCGACATCCAGCGCACGGAAACCATCAGTGACTACGTGCAGCGCCTGCTGAGCGTCATCGCCCTGCCGATGACCATCGGCGGCAACCGCTACGACCTCTCCGCCTGCATCGGCATCAGTGTGTTTCCCGATGACGGCGAGGACCTCGAAGCACTCTATCGCCAGGCGGACGCGGCGATGTATCAGGCCAAGCAGGAGGGCCGGCATCGCTACCGCTTCGTCTCCCACAGCATCGAAAGCAACGCCCGCGCCCGTCACCTGCTCGAGCGGCATTTGCGCAGCGCCCTGGAATCGGGCGTGTTCGAGGTGTTCTATCAGTTGCGCTTCGACGTGCGCCGCGAGCAGAGCTGCGGCATGGAGGCGCTGATCCGCTGGCGGCGCGAAAACGGCGAGCTGGTGTCTCCGGCAGCCTTCATTCCACTAGCCGAGGAAACCGGCCTGATCGTGCCGATCGGCAAGCAGGTGCTGCACCAGGCCTGCCACGATGCCAGGACGCTGCTCGATCTGGGCCGACGCCTGTGCGTGGGGGTCAACATTTCGATGGTGCAGTTTCGCGAGGAGTCCTTTCTGGAGATGGTCCAGGAAGCACTCACCGCAACGGGTCTGCCGCCCGAACTGCTGGAGCTGGAAATCACCGAAGGCGTATTGGCACGCGACATCGATCAGGCACGCGGCCTGCTGGACGCGCTCAAGCAGATGGGCGTGCGTGTCGCCATCGATGACTTCGGAACGGGTTATTCGAGCCTTTCCTACCTGAAGAAACTGCCGATCGACGTGCTGAAGATCGATCAGAGCTTCGTCCGCGACATGCTGACCGACCAGAGCGATGCGGCGATCATCGAGGCCATCGTCCGCATGGGGCAGGCACTGGGCCTGGAGCTGGTGGCCGAAGGCGTGGAGTGCCAGGCGCAGGCACAGAAGCTGCTCGCTCTGGGTTGCGAGCTGATGCAGGGTTTTCACTATTGCCGTCCCATGCCGTTCAAGCAGTTGTGCGAAAGCCTGGGCATCACGGCAATCCGGGAACATCACTGAGCAGAAGGAAACGCAACGGTGCGGCTGATCGTCCTGCTCACTTTCGCCGCCGGCATGGCCACCACCGCCCTGGCTGTCGGTCTGCTGCAACAAGCCAACCAGCGGCAGATGCACGACGCCCTCGCCAATGCCACGGAACGGGCCGCGGACAACGTCGCCAAGCGCATCGAGCTTTACCAGTACGGACTGCGTGGCACACGGGGCGCCGTGCTGGCGAGCGGTGAGAACGGGATCACCCGCGAGCGCTTTCTCAGCTACAGCAAGACCCGTGATATCGACAGGGAATTTCCGGGCGCGCGCGGTTTCGGCTTCATCCGCCGAGTACCACGGGAGCAGCAGGAGCGGTTTCTCGCCCAGGCCCGCGCCGACGGCATGCCCGACTTCGAGATACGCCAGCTCACACCACAGGATGGCGAACGCTTCGTCATCCAGTACATCGAGCCGCTGGAACGCAACCGGCCTGCCATCGGGCTCGACATCGCCTCGGAGCACAGCCGCCGCCATGCAGCGCTGGAGGCCATGGCCACTGGCGAGGTACGCATCACCGGCCCCATCACCCTGGTACAGGCGACTGGCAATCCACTGCAGTCCTTTCTGATCCTGTTGCCCATCTACCGAGGTTCGGTCACTCCGGCCACCCTGGATGAACGCATGGCCGAGGGCATCGGCTGGAGCTACGCGCCTCTGCTCACCGAGGAGGTGCTGCACGGCCTGAAGCTCGACCGAGAGGGCCTGCATCTGCAATTGAGCGACATCACGGACGCCGACCGCCCAGTGCATTTCTTCGGCCAGCACACGACCTCGGACACCGCACAGGATATCGCCAGCCAGGGGGTTTCGCGGCAGGTGTACGGCCGGCTGTGGCAGATAGAGCTGCATGCCCAACCGGCATTCGAAGAGCAACTGAACCTCTTCGCACCGCGACTGGCAGCGCTGATCGGCACGCTGCTCAGCCTGCTGCTGACAGCACTGACGGGGATGATCCTGGTCAGCCGCAAGCGGCAACGCCAGATACTCGCCGAGCAGGCCAGATCCGCCGCCATCGTGGAGAGCTCCAACGACGGCATCATCGGCCAGGGCATCGATGGCACGGTGCTCAGCTGGAACCGGGGCGCCGAGCGAATCCTGGGCTACAGCACGGCATACGCCGTCGGCCGCCAGTTGTTCGACCTGACCATCGCCGAACATCTCGTCGACGAGGAGCGTTCGGCCCTGCAACGGATAGCGGCACAGGAACCGGTCGCCAACTTCGACACCCGCTATCGCTGCAAGGGCGGGCACCTGCTGGACGTTTCCATCTCGGTATCGCCCATCTTCAGCGACGATGGCACGCTGATCGGCCTGTCGAAGACCGTTCGCGACATCTCGGCACAGAAGGCCGCCGAAGCACGAATACGCGAACTCAATGCCAGCCTGGAGGAGCAGGTCAGCCAGCGTACACGGGAGCTGCGCGAGCTCAATCTGCTGCTCAATACCGTGATGCAGTCAGCGTCCGAAGTGTCGATCATCGCCACCGACCTGGACGGCACGATTCGCGTGTTCAACCGGGGCGCAGAACGCCTGCTGGGCTATGACGCCAATGAAGTCGTGGGCAAGCACTCCCCGGCGATCTTCCACCTCCCCGAAGAAGTGCAGGCCCGGGGGGAGGAGTTGAGCCGGGAATACGGCCAGCCGATCAGCGGGTTTCGCGTGTTCGTGCACAAGTCCGAGCTGGAGGGAGCGCAAAGCCGCGAATGGCACCTACGTGCGCAAGGACGGTTCGCGCCTGTCGGTCACCCTGCTGGTTACTGCCATGCGCGATGCCGGCGGCAGCCTGGTGGGCTATCTGGGCATCGCGCTGGATCTCTCCAAGGAAGTGCAACTGCGCCGCGAGGCGCTCGCCGCCCATGATCAGGTGGCGCTGGCGGCCAAGGTCGCCGAGCTCGGTATCTGGTCATGGACGCCAGACGACGGCCGCTTGCAGTGGAACGAGCGCATGTTCGAGCTCTACGGCTATCCGCTCGAGTTGCGCGAGCGAGGACTCGACTACCAGCACTGGCGCAACCGCCTGCACCCCGACGATCTGCCTGCCACCGAGGCGAACATGCAGGAGGCGCTGGCTGGCAGGACGGCCTTCGACCGCGTGTTCCGCATCGTCAGGCCCGACGGCACGCAACGACATATCCAGCCAGCCGCCCATGTCGAACGCGACGACCTGGGCCACCCACTCAAGGTCACGGGCATCAACCGCGACATCACCGCCCAACTGCAACTGGAAGCCAGTCTGCGCCACGCCAAGGAACAGGCCGATGCAGCCAGTGCGGCCAAGAGTGCCTTCCTGGCCAACATGAGCCATGAAATCCGCACGCCGATGAATGCCGTACTGGGCATGTTGCAACTGGTGCAGAACACCGAACTCGCCCCACGCCAGCTCGACTACGTACTCAAGGCCCGAAGCGCGGCCCAATCGCTGCTCGGCCTGCTCAACGACATTCTCGACTACTCGAAGATCGAGGCCGGCAAGCTTCAGCTGGATCTGCATGATTTCGAGTTGGAACCCGTGCTGCGCGACCTGGCGGTGGTGCTGGCAGGCAATCAGGGCGACAAGGACATCGAGGTCATGTTCGATATCGATACCGCACTGCCCGACACGCTGCTGGGCGACAGCCTGCGCCTGCAGCAGGTGCTGATCAACCTGGCCGGCAATGCTCTGAAGTTCACCGAACGCGGTCAGGTGGTGATCAGCCTGCGCCAGCTTCGGCGCAGCAACAGCCATGTGCGCTTGCGCGTGGCGGTGAGCGACACGGGCATCGGCATCAGCGAGCACCAGTTGCAGCGCATCTTCGACGGTTTCACCCAGGCTGAAGCCTCCACCACACGCCGTTACGGCGGCACCGGGCTGGGGCTGGTTATCTGCAAGCGGCTGGTCGAACTGATGGGTGGCACCCTGCACGTGGAAAGCCAGCCTGGCGTGGGCAGTTGCTTCTGGTTCGAGCTGGAACTGGGCGCCAGTGGCGGTGCCGATCTGCGGGTACAGGCCCACGGCATGCCGGAGCATCTGCGCCTGCTGATCGTCGACGACAACCCGATAGCACGACAGTTGCTGCAACAGACCGCCCTGGATCTGGGCTGGGACGCCGAGACAGTGGAAAGCGGCGAGGCGGCCCTGGCGCGACTGCAGCAGGCGCAGAGTGCCTTCGACATCGTACTGCTGGACTGGCGCATGCCCGCGATGGATGGGCTGGAGCTGGCGAAGCGCATGCGCCAGAACGGCCGGAAAGGGCAGCAGGCACCGACGGTGATCATGATCACGGCCCATGACCGTGAAGTAATGGCCGAGCACTACGGCGAAGCCGATGCGCCATTCGCCGGGTTCCTGACCAAGCCGGTGACACCACGCCAATTGCTCGCCTGCATCCGCCAGGCGCTGCATGGCCAGGACAACGCGCCGCCGCTACACGACTACAGGCTGATCCAGCGGCTGCTCGGCCTGCGCCTGCTGGTGGTCGAGGACAACGCACTGAACCGCCAGGTCGCCCGCGAACTGCTGGCTGGCGAAGGCGCGCAGGTCAGCCTCGCCGAGGGCGGGCTGGAAGGCGTGCAACTGACGCTGGATGCGATACCGGCCTTCGACGCCATTCTGATGGATATCCAGATGCCGGATATCGATGGGTTCGAAGCCACACGGCGCATTCGCCAGCATCCGGCGCACCAGAGTCAGCCGATCATCGCCATGACCGCCAACGCCTCCCATGCCGACCGCGACCACTGCCTGGCAGCCGGCATGAACGATCATGTCGGCAAGCCGATCGACATCGAGAAACTGGTGGCGGTGATCAGGCAGTGGTGCGGGCTGATCGATGCCAGTGAAACGATGGAGCAGCAGGACGAGACGCTGGAAGACCGGGAGGCCATTGTCAAGCGTTTCGGCGGCAACCTGACGCTGCTGCGCACGATGCTGGAGCTCTTCCCCGATGACCTGCACCGGCAACTCGATCAGTTGCACGGGCATCTGCTCGAGCGTGACAGCCAGGCCACGTTGAAGAGCCTGCATACCCTCAAGGGAAGCTCCGGCACCATCGGTGCCCGACAACTCTCGGCGCATTTCGCCGACCTGGAAAAGCAGGTTGCGCAGGATGCCGACGCCGTCTTCGACAAGACCGACTGGCTGATCGATCTGCGCCGACAACTGAACGAGAGCTGCGAGCGCCTTCGGGCGCTGTTCGCAACCCCTGCTACCGATCAGGTGAACGACCCGGAACCTGCTACGCAAGGTGAATGGACGACGTCCATGCAAAGGCTTAACTTGCAACTGGAACAGGGCAACCTGGCTGCCCTCGACTCCATGAGAGACCTGGCGACGCAGGTTCCGCAGGCACTGCGTGCCGATTTCGAGGAGATTCTCCATGCGGTCGAAGCACTCGATTTCGAACGCGCACGGCGCTCGCTCCAGGCCTTACTGAACGCGGTAGAAGGGAATTGAATTGGAACGGCTGAAACGCTATATCCATGGGCGCCCGAAATTGCTGATCGTCGACGACCAGACGATCAACATTCGCATGCTGCACGAGCTGTTTCGCAGCGAGTGCGACGTGTACATGGCCACCACCGGCGAACAGGCCTTGAGCATGAGCAGTGACCTGCTGCCGGATCTGATCCTGCTCGACGTGGTGATGACGGACATGGACGGCCACGAAGTCTGCCGGCGCCTGAAGGCAAGCAGCGAGACCAGCCAGATTCCGGTGATCTTCGTGACGGGCAAGGATCACGAGAACGACGAAGCCGCCGGGTTCGAACTGGGCGCGGTGGACTACATCCGCAAGCCCTTTCATTCGGTGGTGGTACGCGCCCGGGTGATGAATCACCTGCGCCTGAAGATCCAGGGCGACGTGCTGCGCGCGATGGCCATGCTCGACGGGCTGACCGGCATTCCCAATCGCCGCAGTTTCGACGAGCGCTTCGAGATGGCCCGCGCCCAGGCACTGCGCGAGCAGCGCCCCCTGTCATTGCTGATGATCGATGTCGACTACTTCAAGAAGTACAACGACGTCTACGGCCACCTGCACGGCGACCAGTGCCTGCGTGACGTGGCCCAGGCACTGAAAGGCGCGGTGAACCGCCCCCACGACCTGGTGGGGCGCTTCGGCGGCGAGGAGTTCGCAGTGCTGCTGCCGGATACCGATGAGGTCGGTGCGCTCAGCGTCGCCGAGCACGTGCAGACGACCGTCCGCCAGCTCGGTATCGAACACCGGGCATCCGAGGTGGCTGACACGGTGACCCTTTCCATCGGGGTTGCGACCCTGCTGCCGGGTTCGCCGGCCAGCCTCGAACAGCACCTGCACTGGGCTGACGAACAGCTCTATCGCGCCAAGAGCGAAGGGCGTGATCGCATCTGCGCCCAGGCCTACGGTGCTGGCGACAGCCTTGCCAACACCTGAGGCGACTACCGGATCGTCTACAGCTCCAACTGCAATGGCTCGCTCTGCGCCGGCACGGCGCAGCAGATCAGCACACTGTCATCTGGCGGCAACTCGGTCGGCGGGTTCGGGTAATGCACCTGGCCGCTGACCAGGCGCGTCTTGCAGGTGCCGCAGGAGCCTCCACGGCAACTGAACTCGGGTGTCAGGCCACGGCTTTCCGCCAGTTCCAGCAGGCTGCCACTGTCTGGCGTCCAGCGCGCCTCCCTGGACGAGAGGGTGAAGTACACCGGCACCGGCTCGCGCGCTGCCGGAGGTTGAACCAGCGCGGTGCCCTGCCCTTGCGTGCGACGCTTGAGCGTCGAGGGGCCGAAGGCCTCGGCGTGAATGCGCTCGTCGGCGACGTTGAGATCGTTCAAGCCGTCGTAGATCGCCTGAGTGAAGGCTGCCGGGCCGCACAGGTAGAAGTCGTAGTCATCGAACGACAACGCCGCCTTGATCTGTGCCATGTCGATGCGACCGTGCTGCTCGTAGTCCTGTCCGAGCAGCGCATCGCTGCCCGGCGCACTGAGGACGCGATGAACATGCAGCAAGCCACCGGCGCGCTGCACCAGCTCCCGCAGTTCTGCCTGGAACGGCAGGTCTGCCAACGCCCGTGCCCCCTGGAAGAAATGGATACGCCGGCCCTGCTGCAACGCCACCTGTTCGCGCAGCATCGACAGCAGCGGTGTGATACCGACACCTGCGCCGATCAGCACCAGCGGTCGAGTGGTTTGGCTGTCGAGGATGAAGCTGCCCAGCGGCGCACGGACTTCCAGCACATCCCCTACCTGAACCTGTTCGTGCAGATGCCGCGAGACACGACCCTGCGCCTTGACGCTGATGCGCAGGTAGCCATCCGACGGCGCACTGGACAGGCTGTAGGTGCGCAGCAGGGTTTCACCCGCGGCAGTGGTGATGCGAATGGGCAGGTGCTGACCGGCGGCGAAGCGCGGTGCAGCGCCCTGCTCCGGCGCCAGCACGAACGAGCGGATATCGGCGCTCTCCTGCTGCTGGTGCTGCACGCGCCAGCGCTGCCACGGGTTGCGCTGCTCACGTTCGCGCAGGCGGGCGTCGGTTTCCGCCCAGGTGCCGGTCATCAGGCTGGTCGGTGCATATTCTTCGAAGGCCCAGCGCAGTGAGGCCGCCGCCGGGCGCAGCACCGCCTGTTCGACATCGAACGTCCACAGCCGCTCGGCACCTTCGAAAGCCTTGATCAGCGGGCTGTCGAGGATGATCTCGGCACGGCCGGCGAGTTGCAGCACGTCGCCCGTGGTGAAGTCGACGAACAGCAGGCCGGCGCGCGGATTGATGCTGAGGTTGCCCAGGGTATTGAAATGCAGGTTGCCGGCGTAGTCGGGAATGGTCAGCCGATTGCCCTCCACCCGCACGAAGCCGGCGCGCCCGCCACGGTGCGAAACGTCCACCGAGCGGCGGCCATCGTCGTGCTCGACGTAACTGGCGACGAAGAAGGTGTCGGCGCTGCGAATCATCTCGGCACTGCGCGCATCCAGTTCGGCCGCATCGACGCGCTCGACGCCCCGCTCGGAGACGCGACGATACCGGCGCAGCTGGATGTACTGCGGGCAGTTGCCGAAAGAATGCTCCACGGCAATCTCCAGGCGCTGCGCCGAAGCGTGGCGGATATGCCCGTTGATGCGATTGCGCCGCCGCGTATGCAACTCGATGCCAAGCAGGCCGATGGCCTCGCCGCCAACCAGGCCGGATGTGGCCGGATCGAGCGGATCGAGCGCCATGGCGGCGAGATCGAAGGACAGCCGGCGCGGATCGGGCGAGCTGACGAAGCCCTCCTCGCCCTCGATCAGGGTGGCCCAGGGCTGACCTGCGCCATCCACAGCACCGGCGACCATGAACGGTAGCTGGTGATAGAACTCGCGATGCTGATCCGGCATGTAGTCGCGGATCACCTTCTGCCCGAGTACTTCCATGCGCTCGGCGACACCGACCTTTTCCTGCAGTCGCCGTTCACCGGCGTGCCAGGGCGACTGCCGATGGCTGGGGAGCTGTTGCATGCTGCGCCCTCCTTCAGAGGTGCTGCCGGTGGCCCGGCAGCGGCGGTGTATCAGGCTTGCAGGCCAATGGCGGTACGCGGCATCGGCACGAAACCCGGCAGCGCCTCGATACGGGCCAGCCAGGCACGGATGTTCGGGTAGGGCTCCAGCGAGACGTTGCCCTCCGGCGCATGGGCGATGTAGGAGTAGTTGGCGACGTCGGCGATGCTCGGCTTGTCGCCGGTCAGGAACGGGGTCTCGCCGAGTTCGCCCTCCATCACGGTGAACAGCGCATGGGCGCGGTTGATCACCTCCTCGGTGTTGAACGAGTAGCCGAATACGGTGACCAGACGAGCAGCGGCAGGATCGAAGGCCACCGGCCCGGCGGCCACGGACAACCAGCGCTGCACGCGGGCGGCAGCAGCCGGCTCCTGCGGCAGCCAGTCGTCATTGCCGTAACGCTTGGCCAGGTAGACGAGGATGGCGTTGGAGTCGCTGACGATGACACCGCCATCATCGATCACCGGTACCTGGCCGAAGGGGTTGAGGGCAAGGAACTCCGGCGTCTTGTGCGCGCCCTTGGCCAGGTCGACGAAGATCAGCTCGGTGGGCAGTTGCAGCAGCGAGAGCATCAGCTCGGCACGGTGGGCGTGGCCGGAACGGGGGAAAGTTGTACAGCTTGATGGCGGGACGAGACATGGCGATGATTCCTCTGAGGTTGACCTGGGTCACCGCGAGACGATGTGTCTTCGCGACGATGGGGCCATGTTCGCCATATCCAACTGCGATAAGAATCACCAAACGAAACAATCCACTATTTCATTTTCTGCAATTGCCGCGATTCATACCTGAAAGGCCGGATGGGCGCGCAGGCGCGGCACGGCAAAATCGAGAAAGCTGCGCACCCGCGCGGCCGCTCGACGTCCTTCGCGGTAATACAGCTGCACCGGCACGGGCGCTGCGGCGAAGTCTTCCAGCACCACCTGCAACTGACCGCTGCGCAGCTCCTGGTAGGCCTCGTAACTCAGGCAACGGGTCAGCCCGAAGCCGGCCAGCGCCGCGCGGATGGCCGCCTGGGGGGTGCTGCAGGTCAGGCGCGGCGCGAGCTTCACCGCCGCGTCGGCGAAGCGCCATTCGCCGGCATGGCCGGTCGACGACGTGCCAATGGTGCGATGGGCCTGCAGGGCCTGCGGGCTGGCAGGTGAGCCCCAGCGCTGGAGGTAGGACGGCGCTGCACACACCAGCGGGCGAACCTGTCCCAGTGGCACGGCGAAGCCGGACGAACTGGGCAGATGGCCGACCACCACGACCAGGTCGATCCCCTCCTCCAGCAACCTCGGCAGCTCTTCGCGCGCCAGGGTAGCCAGGCTTACCTCGGGAAATGCCGCCAGGTAATCGACGGCGATGGGCGCCAGTATCTGATGCGTCATCAACAGCGGCAGGGCCAGAGTCAGCTGTCCGGCCGGGCGGGCATGCAGCCCCGTCACCGACTGCTCGGCCTCCTCGACCCGTTGCAGAATGCGCTGGCAGCTGTCGGCAAAACGCGCACCAGCCGGGCTCAGGCTCACCCCACGGGGCCCGCGCAACAGCAGGATGCTGTCCAGGCGGCGCTCCAGCGCGGCCACGGTGCGCATCACGGTGGCCTGCGACAGTTGCAGCGCCCTGCCCGCGGCCGCCAGGCTGCCTGCCTGTGCCACGGCAAGGAACACCTGCATTTCACGGTAGTGGCTCATGCTACGGGCGATGTGCCGGCTGCACGCAAGGCCGGATCGGCACGAAAGCTCGCGGCGCAGTGATCGACGAAGGTGCGCACCTTGGCCGATACCTGCCGCCCGCCCTGGTGAATGATATGCACCGGCAAGGCCGGAGGTTCGAAGGCTTCGAGCACCAGTTCGATCTCACCACGCGCCACTGCCTCGGCTACCTGGTAAGACAACACGCGGGTGTAACCCCAGCCCAGACGCGCGGCACCGATTGCCGCCTGATTGGAACTGACGGTGAAGCGCGGCGCCGGGGTGAAGCCGAACACGCCCTCGGCACCGACGAAGTTCCAGTGGGTCATCAGGCCACTGGTGCTGGACATGACGATGGGCGCATCGCGTACATCTCCCGGGTGACGTGGGCGCCCGACACGGTCGAGAAAGGCCGGTGCGGCACAGACCACAGGGCGGATCTGGCCGACCTGCAACGCTGGGTGATCGCCTTCGGGCAGCGAGCCGATGCGTACCGCGACGTCGATGCCCTCCTCCATCATGTTCACCACGCGGTCGACCAGCAGGGCGTTGATCTCCACGTCCGGATAGCTGTCGAGGTACTGAGCGATGCGCGGAATCAGGAACAGCTCGCCGAACATCACCGGCGCGGTCACGGTGAGCCGACCACGCGGACGCACGCTGCCACCGGCGGCCAGTTCCTCGGCCTCCTCCAGTTCCAGCAGGATGCGCCGACAGTCTTCGACATAACGCTGGCCGGCCTCGGTCAGACGCAGGCTGCGCGTACTGCGGGCCAGCAACAGTGTGCCGAGACGCGCCTCCAGCGCCGCGACGGCACGGGTCACGCTGGGCGGCGAGATACCCAGCAGCTTGGCGCCACCGGCGAAGCTCTCGGCCTCGGTCACCGCCAGCAGCACCCTCATTTCCTGAAACCGATCCATCGTCACCGCCTGCTTTTCTGTTGCACCGACGCAGCGTACCTCATGACCCGGCCTCGTCCGGAATCAGCGCCGGCTCAAGGCCAGGCGCGCGGCGAACAGCACGAAGAGCAGGCCCGTGCCGCGATCCATCCACTTGATCACCCCCTCGCGCCGCAGCCAGTGACCGAGCGGCTGGGTGGCGCCGATCAGCAGCAGCGCCCAGATCAGGCTGAGCGCCACATGAATGCCCACCAGGGCGAATGTCCAGGCGATCAGCGGCTGCCCAGGTGGAATGAACTGAGGCAGGAAAGACACATAGAAGATACCCACCTTGGGGTTGAGCACGTTGCCCAGCAGGCCGCGCAGGAACCAGTTGGCCCCGGGTGTAGCGCTCGCCTGGGCAGGCTTCAGAGAGGTGCGAGGGCGCAACAGCATGTTCAGCCCGAGCCAGGCCAGATACGCCGCACCGCAATACTTGAGCAGGTTGTAGCCGAACTCTGAAACCGCCAGCAGCGCGCCGAGGCCGAAAGCCACCGCTGCGCCCCAGAGCAGGCAGCCGGCATTGATGCCGAGGGCGGCGTGAAAAGCCTGTCGCCGGCCTTCAACGGCGGCAGTGCGCAGTACCAACGCGGTGTCGATGCCTGGTGTCAGGGTCAGCAACGTGGCCGCCAGGGTGAAGGCGATGAGGTTTTCGGCAAAGGGCATGGGCAGGCGCTCCGTCCGCAGGGCAGAGCGCGAGTATAAACAGCGCACGGTTCAAACCCTAGGCTGCGCCGTGCGCACAGCGCCCCCTACCGATAGGCCTCGAACAATCCGCTGGCGCCCATGCCGCCACCGACGCACATGGTGACGATGCCGTAGCGCAGCTCGCGGCGCTGCAACTCGCGCACCAGGTGACCGACCTGGCGCGAGCCGGTCATGCCGAAGGGGTGGCCAATGGAAATGGAGCCGCCGTTGACGTTGTACCTGGCGTTGTCGATTTCGAGCGTGTCACGGCAGTACAGGCACTGCGAGGCGAAGGCTTCGTTGAGTTCCCACAGGTCGATGTCGGCCACGCTCAGGCCCTTGGCCTTGAGCAGCCTGGGCACCGAGAACACCGGGCCGATGCCCATTTCGTCCGGCTCGCAGCCGGCGACGGTAAAACCACGGAAGTAGGCCTTGGGCTCGAGGCCCAGCTCCAGCGCTTTCTCCAGGCTCATCACCAGGGTCATGGAGGCACCATCGGAGAGTTGCGAAGCGTTGCCCGCGGTCACGCTGCCGGCCGGGTCGAATGCCGGTTGCAGCCTGGCCAGGGACTCCAGGGTGGTGTCCGGGCGGTTGCAGTCATCAGCCTCGACCACGCCATCGACGATCTTCTTCTCGCCGGTGGCCTTGTCTTCGACCTGATACTTCACCGACATCGGCACGATTTCGTCAGCGAACAGGCCTTCGGCCTGGGCCCGCGCGGTGCGCTGCTGACTTTGCAGGGCATAGGCATCCTGGGCTTCACGGGTGATGCCGTAGCGGTTGGCAACGATCTCGGCGGTCTTGCCCATGGGGTAGTAGATGCCGGGGTTTTCCTTTTGCAGCAGCGGGTTGAACAGGTTGTCCATGTTCATGCTTTTCAGGGTCATGGTGATGGACTCGACGCCGCCGGCGACGATGATGTCGCTGCAACCGGACGCCACCTGGTTGGCTGCGATGGCAATGGCTTGCAGACCCGAGGAGCAGAAGCGGTTGAGGGTCATGCCCGCCACCGGATTGCCCAGGCGCGAGAGCACCGCAACATTGCGGCCGATGTTCATGCCCTGGGCGCCCTCGTTGGAACCGGCGCCGACGATGCAGTCGTCCACCCGTGCCGGATCGATGCCGTTGCGCACCAGCAGCGCATCGACGCAATGAGCGGCCATGTCATCCGGCCGGGTCATATTGAACTTGCCGCGAAAGGACTTGGCCAGACCGGTCCGGACGCTGTCGACGATCACCACTTCACGCATGACGCACCTCGTTGTTATTGGATGGCGAATGGCGTGAAGATAAAGCCAGCCGATCCCGGGATGCGACCATCATTGATCTGGCGTATACGAGACGATCCGGCGCACAGCAAACGGCATCGCTGCCACCCCACCGCTACGGATGTCCGCAGCGGTTTCGGTATGTATCAATCCCTGGTGAAGGCGGCTTCGATGGCTTCGTTGATGGTGCGCAACACCTTGACCCGGGCAAAACGCTTGTCGTTGGCCTCGATCATCGTCCAGGGTGCGATCTCGGTGCTGGTACGGTCGACCATGTCGCCCACCGCGTCGCCGTAGTCGTTCCACTTCTCGCGGTTGCGCCAGTCCTCCTCGGTGATCTTGAAGCGCTTGAAGGGAATCTGCTCACGCTCCTTGAACCGCTCCAGCTGGGTCTGCTGATCGATGGCCAGCCAGAACTTCACCAGGATCACTCCGGCATTGGCCAGTTGCTCCTCGAAGTCGTTGATTTCGCCATAGGCGCGCAGCCAGTCGGCCTGACTGCAGAAACCCTCGACACGCTCCACCAGTACCCGCCCATACCAGCTGCGGTCGAAGATGGTGAAATGCCCGCGGGCCGGGATATGCCGCCAGAAGCGCCAGAGATAGGGCTGGGCGCGCTCTTCCTCGGTCGGCGCCGCGACCGGCACGATGCGGTACTGACGCGGATCGAGTGCGCCGGTCACGCGGCGAATGGCACCGCCCTTGCCGGCCGCGTCGTTGCCTTCGAAGACGGCGATCAGTGCATGCTTGCGCATGCGTTTGTCGCGCATCAGGCCCGACAGCCGCGCCTGCTCGGTGGCCAGTTGCTCCTTGTAGTCGTCCTTGTCCAGCGCCTGGGTCATGTCGAGGCTGGCCAGCAGACCGCGATTGTCCAGGCTCGACACCAGCGGCGCGGCATGCGGCTGCAACGTGGCTCGCTGCGGATTGGCCAATGCCGCCTGCAAGCCTTCGAGCAGAATGCGCCCGACGGTCAGGCTGCGGTAGTAGTGATCGACCCCCTCGACCACGTACCAGGGTGCATAGTCACGGCTGGTGCGGCGCAGCACGCGCTCGCCGTAACGCACGAACTTGTCGTAGGTCTTCGATTGCTGCCAGTCCAGCGGGCTGATGCGCCAGCTGTGCAACGGATCGTCCTTGAGCGCTTCGAGCCGCGCCTTCATGTGCTTCTTGGACAGGTGGAACCAGAACTTGAAGATCAGCGCGCCTTCGTCGCAGAGCATGCGTTCCAGCCGTTCGGCACCGTCGATGGCCTGATCCAGCACGGCATCCTTGAACTTGCCATGCACGCGGCCCTGCAGCATCTGGCTGTACCAGTTGCCGAAGAACACGCCCATGCGCCCCTTCGGCGGCAACTGTCGCCAATAGCGCCAGGCCGGTGGCCGCGCCAGTTCTTCGTCGGTCTGCACGTCGAAGGTGCTGACCTGAATCAGCCGTGGATCCATCCACTCGTTGAGCAGCTTCACCGTCTCGCCCTTGCCGGCGCCTTCGACACCGTTGATCAGCACGATCACCGGAAAGCGCGCCTGTTGCTTGAGCTCGTACTGCGCCTCCAGCAGCGCCTCGCGCAGCGCCGGCTCTTCGGCCTCGAACGTGGCCTTGTCGATGCTGCGGCCGATTTCGGCGGATTCGAACATGCAAAAACCTCCCTGGAATGATCGCTAAAGCGTAATGGATCGGCCGCGACTTTGCCTGACGGACATGGCGCAGCGATTGATCTGCGCCGGGTAAAGCGCACGTCCAGCGGTTAGAATCGCCGCCTGTTTTACCTGGAACACCGCCATGTCCGACGTACATAACGCCCAGCTCGACTGGGACGAACAGGGCCAGCCGCTGTCACGCAGCTATGGCGACGTGTACTTCTCCCGCGCCAGCGGCCTGGAGGAAACCCGCCACGTCTTCCTCGCCCACAACCGCTTCGCCGAGCGTTGCCAGGCACTGCCGGCCGACGGGCGACTGGTGGTCGGCGAAACCGGCTTCGGCACCGGGCTGAATTTCCTCTGTGCCTGGCAGGCCTTCGCCGAACACGCCCCGAGCGATGCGCGGCTGCACTTCGTCAGCGTGGAGAAATTCCCCCTGACCCAGGCGGATCTGCAACGTGCGCTGGCCCTGTGGCCGGAGCTGGCGCCCTGGGCCGGGCAGTTGCTGGCGCAGTACCGTGCCATCCATCCCGGCTTCCAGCGCCTGCTGCTCGACGGTGGCCGCGTGGTGCTGACACTGATGATCGGCGATGTGCTGGAGTGCCTGCCGCAACTGGACGCACGGGTCGATGCCTGGTTCCTCGACGGCTTCGCGCCGTCGAAGAACCCGGAGATGTGGACAGATACCCTGTTCGCCGAGCTGGCAAGGCTGTCGGCGCCCGACGCGACCCTGGCCACCTTCACCAGTGCCGGGTTCGTGCGTCGCGGGCTGATCGCCGCGGGCTTCGCCGTGCAGCGGGTCAAGGGCTTCGGACACAAACGCGAGATGCTCGCCGGCCCCTTCCAGGCTGAGCGGACGCAGCGCCAGATCCCCTGGTTCGCGCGCCCGGCGCTGCCGGTCGGCGAACGCCATGCCGTGGTGATCGGCGCCGGCCTGGCCGGTTGTGCCACGGCCGCCAGCCTGGCCGCACGCGGCTGGCGCGTGACCCTGCTGGAACGCCACGACGACGTCGCCCGCGAGGCCTCCGGCAACCCTCAGGGCGTGCTCTACCTGAAACTGTCGGCCCACGGCACGGCCTTGTCCCGGCTGATCGTCGCCGGTTTCGGCCATACCCGCCGCCTCCTCGAACACCTGCAACGCGGCACCGAGTGGGATGCCTGCGGTGTACTGCAACTGGCCTTCGATACCAGGGAAGCCGAGCGTCAGAGCAAACTGGCCGCGGCCTTCCCCGGCGACCTGCTGCAAGCGCTGCCGCGGAGCGACGCCGAGGATCGCGCCGGCATCGGCCTGCCGGCCGGCGGCCTGTTCTACCCCGACGCCGGCTGGGTGCACCCGCCGGCGCTGTGCCGGCACCTGGTACAACATCCCTCGATCGAACTGCGCCCCTACCAGGAGGCGCTGAACCTGAGCCGACAGGATGATCGCTGGCGCATCGACGGATCGAGCGGCCCGCTGGCCGAAGCCCCGGTACTGGTGCTGGCCTGCGCTGCCGAGATCGGCCGCCTGCTGCCGCAGGCGAACCTGCCGCTCAAGCGTATTCGCGGGCAGATCACGCGCCTGCCGGCCAGCGAAGCGAGCCGCACGCTGCGTACCGTGGTCTGCGCCGAGGGCTATGTCGCCCCGGCACGTGGTGGCGAGCATACCCTGGGCGCCAGCTTCGACTTCCACAGCGACGATCTGACGCCCAGCGTGGCCGAACACGCCGGCAATCTGCAGCTGCTGCGCGAGATTTCCCTCGACCTGGCCGAGCGACTCGACTCGCAGGCACTCGACCCGGCCGTGCTGGAGGGCCGCGCCGCCTTTCGCTGCACCAGCCCGGACTACCTGCCACTGGTTGGTCTGCTGGCCGAGCAACAGGCCTTCGCCG
This sequence comes from Ectopseudomonas oleovorans, assembly GCA_045291465.1. Taxonomy (GTDB): domain Bacteria; phylum Pseudomonadota; class Gammaproteobacteria; order Pseudomonadales; family Pseudomonadaceae; genus Aquipseudomonas; species Aquipseudomonas oleovorans_B. Next base: position 4,222,994 of record CP152345.1, read on the forward strand.
AGGCCTATGCCGTGTTGGCCAGGGACGCACGCCAGGTGCCGGATACCCCCTGCCCCTGGCTGGAAGGGCTGTATATCAACAGTGGCCACGGCTCACGCGGGCTGATCACCGCGCCGCTGTCGGGCGAACTGATCGCCGCCTGGCTGGATGACGAGCCGCTGCCGGTACCGCGCGACGTGGCCGAAGCCAGCCACCCCAATCGCTTCATGCTGCGCAGGCTGATCCGCGGCGACAAGACCTGACAATGGCGGTGCCCTGGCTCACCAGAGTGCCAGGGTATAGTCGAGATTGACCCGGGTCTCGTCGAAGTCGCGCGAGAAATCATTGCGATACGCGGCCTGACGCACACGCAGGCCCAGCCCCTTGAATGCGCCGGCCTGAACCACATAGGCCAGTTCGATGCCTCGCTCTCGCTCTCTGGAGTCGCCACTGCCACCCGGAAGATCGATATGGTCACCCTTGATATAGCGCCACATGGCTTTCAGTCCGGGAATGCCGATGGCAGCGAAGTCGTAGTCATAGCGCACCTGCCAGGTACGCTCGCCCGGGTTGACGAACTCCGAGGTCAGGGCGCCTTCGGTGTTGACGTTGACGTCCGTCCCGGCCAGATAGGGCAAGGCCGTGTCACCACTCAGGTGCATATGGCCAAGACCGAACGCGTGGCCTTGCCACTGGTAGGTGAACATCGCGTTGTAGGTACGGTTATCCACCTTGCCGGCACGCCCGGCACCGTCCTCGCGGCTGTCGAAGAAGCGCAGATCGCTCTTCAGACTGCCCTCGCCCAGCGGCAACTGGTGCAGCAGCGACAGATAGTGCTGCTGATAGAGACCGTCGAGTTGCCCGTAGAAGTAGCTCCCCTTGAGCCGCTCGGTGAAGGCGTACTCGCCCCCGGCGAAGCTGAAAGCATTGGACTCGGCGCCGGCATCGAAGCGACCGTTGGGGCTGCTGATACGCATGGGCTCGTAGTTGGTGGAGTTGCGCAGGTTGATACGGTCGATATGTCCCAGGTGCAGGTCGAGTCCGTCCAACTCGCGAGAAATGAGGTGACCGCCCCGGAAAGTCGGAGGAAAAGCCTCGACGGTACGGCCAGAATGACCGGTAGCAAAGGTTGCAGGGTTCCCACCTTGAGTTCGCTGGCTGACATCCGTGCCTTGGCAGTCAGCCCCAGCTTGCCGTACTCGTTGGCCGGTTCGTGGCTGATCGGGTCGAACGGCAACAATCCGCTGCCGACACGATCCGGGCTCGAGTCCAGTTTCACCCCGAACATACCGAGTGCATCCAGGCCGAAGCCTACCGATCCCTCGGTGTACCCGGAGTTCATCCGCAGGATGAAGCCCTGCGCCCACTCCTGAGCCTGGGACTGGCCCGGCCCTTCATCAAAATCACGATCGAAATAGAAGTTGCGCAGTTGCAGGCTTGCCGAACTGTCGCGGAGCAGATCGGCCTGCACCAGAGACACCCAGGCACAGAGCAGCGTGCCCGCCATGAAAGGAGCAATGTATCGCATCGAAGCATTCCTGTTGTTGTTGTTGTGCCAGGCACGACAGGCCAGGCACCTGTCGCAGACAGGCGCCATGACCGGGGATCGACGGGTTCAGTCAGCCATCTGATGGCTACGGCGGAACAGGCAATAGATTGCGATGCCCGCAGCCACCAGGCCGGGGGCAGAAGCCAGCATCACACCAGCGGCGCCGGTTCCCAGTGCGAGCATCTTGCCGGCGACCAACGGCCCGCTCATCGCCCCGAGACGGCCCACTGCCACGGCAGCGCCAACGCCAGTGGCACGTACCTCGGTGCGATAGAACAGTGGCGCCAGGGCGTACAGCACGCCCTGGCCACCGGTAGCGAAGGTGCCGGCGGCGAACCCGGCCACCAGCATGGTGCCAAAGCTCTCGGCAAAACCCAGTGCCGCCAGGGCCAGGAGCAGGCCCAGGTAGATCAGCAGCGACATCCGCAGGGGGCTCAGCAGATTCATCAGCACACCCAGAGCCAGCGTCCCGACCAGCGCGCCGATCTGCAGGGCGAACATCACCCAACTCGCCTCGACCCGGCTGAACCCCTGCCCGACCAGCAGGCTGGGCAACCAGCTGATCAGCATGTACACCACCATCAGGGTGAAGAAGTAAGCCAGCCACAGTTGCAGGGTGGAAACGGCCGCCCCCTGCTGGAACAAGCCATCGGTCACCGATAACCGCGCCTGCTGCGGCGCAGCCTGACGAGCCTGGAAGGCAGATGATTCGGGCAACCACAGCGCCAGCAGCGGCACCACCAACAATGGCAGTACACCGCCGATGTAATAGACCAGCGTCCATTCGGCATTCACCCCGGCCACTCCGACCAGAGCCGCCAGAGCGGCGCCCAGCGGCACGCCGCAATACATCATGCTTACAGCCGTACCGCGCAGCCGTTCACCGGCGGCCTCCGAGCACAGCGCTATCAGATTGGGCAGGGCCGCGCCCAGACCGGCGCCCGTCAACAGACGCGCCAGCAGCAGACTGGGCAGGCTCCAGGCATGCGCCGTCGCGATGGAGAACAGGCCAAAGGTGCCCACCGAGGCAATCAGAACCCACTTGCGACCAATGCGATCAGCCAGCCAGCCGCCCAGCAGAGCCCCCGGCAACAGCCCGAGAATGCCGGCACTGAACACCCAGCCCATCTGCAACTTGTCCAGACCGAAGGCCTGCGCCATTCCAGGTGCGGCAATGCCGGGCGCCTGGAAATCGATCCCCTCCAGCACGGCGACGATAAAACAGAGAAAGATCGTCAGCCAGGCCCCACGTTGCGAGACATGACTCGCCTGATCGGCCTGCACGAAGGCCGCGCTTTGCGTTGTTTTCATCTATCGGTACCTGTTGTTTTTGTTATGAATTTGCCCGCTGCCAAGCAGCGGGCAGCAAGGCTTCAGCGTTTGAGCAGATCCAGCGCCACATCGACGATCATGTCTTCCTGACCGCCGACCATGCGCCGCTTGCCCAGCTCGACGAGGATGTCCAGGGTCTTCAACCCGTACTTCTCGGCCGCCACTTCGGCATGGCGCAGGAAGCTGGAGTAGACGCCGGCGTAGCCCAGGCCGAGGGTTTCGCGGTCGACCCGCACCGGGCGATCCTGCAGCGGGCGCACCAGGTCGTCGGCGGCGTCCATCAGCGCGTACAGGTCGGTGCCATGGTTCCAGCCCATGCGTTCGGCAGCGGCGATGAACACCTCCAGCGGCGCGTTGCCGGCACCGGCGCCCATGCCGGCCAGACTCGCATCGACGCGATCACAGCCCTCCTCCACCGCAACGATGGAGTTGGCCACCCCCAGGCTGAGATTGTGGTGGGCATGCATGCCGGTCTGGGTTTCCGGATTCAGCGTGGCCTTGAAGGCACGCATGCGGTCGCGGATATCGTTCATGTTCATCGCGCCACCGGAGTCGGCCATGTAGATGCACTGCGCGCCGTAGCTCTCCATCAGCTTGCCCTGACGGGCCAGCTCCTCGGCCGGAATCATGTGGCTCATCATCAGAAAGCCGACGGTGTCCATGCCCAGGCTGCGTGCGTATTCGATGTGCTGCCTGGAGACATCCGCCTCGGTGCAATGGGTGGCCACGCGCACGGTACGCGCACCCGCGTCATAAGCAGCCTTGAGGTCATGCACCGTGCCGATGCCCGGCAGCAGCAGCACGGCGATGCGCGCGTGCTCGATGACGTCGGCCGCCGCTTCGATCCATTCCAGATCGCTGTGTGCGCCAAAGCCGTAGTTGAAACTGGAACCCTGCAAGCCGTCGCCGTGGGTGACTTCGATGGAATCGACCCTGGCCTTGTCCAGCGCACGGGCGATGTCCTGCACATGGCGGATCGAGTACTGGTGGCGGATGGCGTGGCTGCCGTCGCGCAGGGTGACGTCGGAGATAAAGAGTTTCTTGCCGTTCATGTCGGAGTCCTCAGCCGTTGATCATCGACAGAGCCATGCGCTCGGCGGTGGCCAGCGCGGCGGAGGTCATGATGTCCAGATTGCCGGCGTAGGCCGGCAGGTAATGGGCGGCGCCTTCGACTTCGAGGAAGATCGAAGTCTTCAGGCCGCTGAAACGACCGTGGCCGGGAATGTTCAGCGGCGCAGACTCGGGAATCACGTCGAACTGCACCTTCTGCTTGAGGCGGTAGCCCGGCACGTAGGCCTGCACGGCGGCGGCCATTTCCTCGACGCTGGCTTCGATCCTGGCCTGGTCGGCGGCTTCGCTGAGCACGAACACGGTGTCGCGCATCATCAGCGGCGGCTCGGCCGGGTTCATGATGATGATCGCCTTGCCCTTCGCCGCACCGCCGATCACTTCGATGGCCCTGGAGGTGGTCTCGGTGAATTCGTCGATATTGGCGCGGGTACCGGGGCCGGCGGATTTGCTGGCGATCGAAGCGATGATCTCGGCGTAGTGCACCCTGGCCACCCGCGACACGGCCGCGACCATCGGAATCGTCGCCTGGCCGCCACAGGTGACCATGTTGACGTTGAGCCGGCTCAGGTTCTGCTCCAGGTTCACCACCGGCACGCAGTACGGGCCGATGGCCGCCGGAGTCAGGTCGATCAGGCGGATGCCCGGCTTGATGCCGCGCAGAAAGGCATCGTTCTTCACGTGCGCGCCCGCACTGGTGGCATCGAAGACGAAGTCGATATCGGCAAATACCGGCAGACGGGTCAGGCCTTCGACGCCTTCATGGGTGGTGGCCACGCCCAAACGAGCGGCACGGGCCAGGCCGTCGGAGTTGGCGTCGATGCCGACCATCGCGCCCATTTCCAGGTGCTTGGCGTTGCGCATCACCTTGATCATCAGGTCGGTGCCGATATTGCCCGAGCCGACGATGGCGACTTTCAGTTTCTTCATGGAAACACTCTCCTGTGGCCGATCACTCGGCACTGAATTCGACGGCGACCTGACCGATACCCTCGATCACCGCTTCGAAGCGATCACCCGCAGCCACCGTTGCCATAGGGCCAAGCGCCCCCGTGAGGATCAGATCACCCGCCCGCAGCGGCTCGCCCAGGCGCGCCATGGTGCGCGCCAGCCAGACGGCGGCATTGAGAGGGTTGCCCAGGCACTCGGCACCGCTGCCGCTGGAGACCACCTCGCCATTGCGCGTCATGTTCATTTGCGCATTGCGCAGGTCGAGGCCCTGCACCGGCCGCAGCGACCACCGAGCACGTAACAGGCACTGGAGGCGTTGTCGGCCACGGTATCGACGAAACGGATGTTCCAGCCGGCGATGCGGCTACCGACCACCTCCAGGGCCGGCAGCACCCCACCGATGGCACCTGTCAGTTCCACCAGGGTGGTATCGGGATTGGGCAGGTCACGCTCGAGCACCAGGGCAATCTCGGCCTCGATCTTCGGTTGCAGCACGCTGCCGATGGCAATGCACTGGTTGTCGCCGTACTCCATGTCGGCGAACAGGGTGCCGAAATCCGGCTGATCGACCCCCAACTGCACCTGGACGCGGGGGTTGGTGAGGCCGATCTTGCGCCCCACCACACGCCGCCCCTGCGCCACACCATGGGCGACGTTGAGGCGCTGAATGGCGTAGGCCACCTGCGCCTCGTCGCCGATGTCGTCGCGCAACGGCTCGATCGCAACGCCACGCTGCTCGGCCAGACGCAGACGGCCGGCAAGGTTTTCTACAAGATTCGTATCGATGCTCATGCTCGGGCTCCCGGTTTGGCTCAGGCGTGCTGAAGAAAGTCGAGAACCAGGCGGTTGAAGCGCTCCGCGTGTTCCCATTGGGCCCAGTGGCCACAACGATTGAAGATGTGCAGGTCGGCATTGGGCATGCCGGCGATCAGGCGCAGGCCGGTGTCCATCGGCACGAAGCGATCGTTACGGCCCCAGATGACCAGTGTCTGCGCCGTGACCTGAGCCAGACGCGGGCCGAAATCGGGGAACTGCCTGGGATTGGCTTCCAGGCTCCTGACGAAGTTCTCCAGGTGATCCCGACGGGCCAGCATGTTGTCCAGACGGGCCTGGAACAATGCCTCGGTGAGGTCGCTGGGGTCATAGACGAAGATGTTCATCATCTTCTTCAGGTTGTCGATGGTCGGCTCTCGATACAGCCCCTGCAGCAGCTTGATCCCCTCGGTGGGCATCGGCGCGAACGGGCTGGCGCCACCCGTGCCACCGCCCATCAGAACCAGTTTGCCGACCCGGTCTGGGTTGCTCAGGGCGAAGGCCACGGCGCTATGCCCACCCATGGAATTGCCGAGAATATGCACCCGTGCGATATCCAGCCGTTCCAGCAAACCGGCCAGCACCTGGGCGTTGAGATCCGAACGCGAGCCCGTGCAGACGATGCTGTCACTCTTGCTCCAGCCGGGGCAGTCCATGAGGATCACTCGATAGCCCGCATCGACCAGGGGATCGATGTTGCGGTTGAAATTGGCCCAACCACTGGCCCCCGGTCCGGAACCGTGCAGCATGACGACCACTTCGCTGCCACTGCCGCAATCGTTGTAGTGGATGTTCAGCGTCTGCTCGCCAAGGGCGACCTGGGCGAACCGGCTGGTGGTGGCTTCGCTGAAAGCACTCATGTTCATTCTCCAGTCAGGGGGTGACAGGCTCGGCGCAAATGGCGCCGAAGCCGGCGATCCATTCGGGGATCGGGCGGTAGTAACGTTGCGTGACCTGGTACGGACCGAAGGCCGAGAGCGCGGCAAACGCCGCGACCCAGGTCTTGACCTCATGCGTGGATTTGCCGGCGATGGCCGACAGTTCGGCATTGCCCAGGCCGTCCAGCTCGGCAAGACGCTGTGTGCCGAGCAGTTCGAGAAAATGCAGATCCCACTCGGGATTGAGCGGATGCAGGCTGTTCTGATCCTCGACGAAACGCCGTGCGGCATTGATCACCCGCTGCTGACGCGCATCGCGCTCGTCGGCGGGCAAATGGCGACCACTGCCCTTGAGTCGATCGGCCATCAGCCCCTCGACCCTGGCCAACTCGGGTACCGGAGGCTGGTGCGAGAGACCACCAGAACCGAGCAGCAGCACACGCTTGCCGGTCGAGCAGGCGAAACGCCCGATTGCCTCGCCAAGCAGGCGCGCACGCTGAAAACCGGGCAGAGGTGCCGCCACCGAATTGATGAACACCGGAATGGTCGGCCGACACTGCAAACCGCCGAGCAGTTGCTCCAGTGGTTGGGCAAAGCCGTGGTCGACCTGCATGCGATAGGACACCGCTGCATCGACCCCATCGGCCAGAACCGCTTCGGCACATTGTTCGGCCAGCTCCTGAGGCACGCTGAGAACCCCGGCAGCCGTGCCGAAGTCCCCAATGGCATGCGCCGCCATACCGATGCAGAACGACGGCATCACGTCGTAGAAGAAGCCGTTGTAATGATCCGGCGAAAACAGGATCACCAGCTCCGGGTCGAACGCCTCGATGCGCTGCCGGGCGGTCTCGACCAACTCGGCGACTTCGGCCAGCACCGCCGTCTCGGGGTCGACGTGCCCGATCAGCGGCGTATGCGACAGACATTGCAGCAGCACGCTCATCTCAGGCCACCTTGCTCTGCGCATCGGCCTGGGTGGCAGGCAAGCGCAGATCCAGAGTTCGCACCAGCTTGTCGCTCAAGGCGCCGAGTGTCTGTGGAATGGCCATCCCCGCGACAAAGCGATCCGGCCGCAGGACGGCAACGGAATGAGGCTGGGCAGCGAACCAGGTCTTCAACCGACCACTGCTGTCGCCGACACGAATCACACCATCACCGGCCTCGCGTACCCCCTTGAGCTGCGGGTTCGGCAAAACCTGAATGAAGCGGGCACCCAGCGCCTGCCAGAAGGCGATCTGCGTAGCGCAAAGCCCCCAGTGAGGGTCGGTGCCCCACACCACGAACGCGAAATTCGGTCCGATCAGGTCGTCGAGCAGACGTACCTGGCCGTCCTCGGTCGTCACGCTCGGCTGGATGAACATGCGACCGACCGGGCTTTCAGGCGTATCCCCGGCCCCGACCAGCGCACCACTGAGGTACTTGGGCATCGGCTTGAAGCGCATTTCCAGGAAGTAGCGCTTGATCGGCGGCAGGTAATTGAGCAGCCAGGACACACCATCGCGCAGTACGCCCTGCCAGCGTTTGGGCGGCGCCAGCACATGGCCGGCGAGCACCGACAGATCGATCATCGCCCTGGCATGGTCACGGCGCTCCTGCTCGTAACTGTCGAGCAGGGACTCGCCGGCCTGGCCATGACAGACCATCGCCAGTTTCCAGGCCAGGTTGCAGGCATCACGCATGCCGCTGTTGTAGCCCTGCCCCTGCCACACCGGCATGATATGGGCCGCATCGCCGGCAAGCAGGATGCGCCCCTTGCGGAACTGTCCGGCCAGACGCGCGTTGTGGGTGTACACCCGTTGGCGGATCAGCTCGACGCGGTCAGGCTCTGGCAATACCTTGGCCAGCAACTTGCGCATGTTCTCCGGCTTGCTCAACTCTGCCTCGGTCTCGCCGGGCATCACCATGAACTCGAAGCGACGCACCGCATGCGGCAACGCTGCGGATACGTAGGGGCGAACCGGGTCGCAACACAGATAGACATTGGGCGTGCCAAGCGGGTCGTTGGCGATGTCGATGACGATCCACTGGTTCGGTGCGGTCTTGCCCTCGAAACTGATATCCAGGGCGCGGCGCACGTAACTGTTGCCGCCATCGCACGCCACCAGATAGTCGGCGCGGACGCGCTCCTCCTTGCCCTCCGGTGTCCGCAGGTGCAGTTCGACGCCGCTGGCATCCTGGGAAAACTCGTACATGTCGCGCGAGAACAGCACGCGGACATTGGCAAAGCGCGCCAGCCCGTCATGCAGTACCGCGTCCACCTGCGGCTGGATGAACGCATTGCGCCGTGACCAGCCGAACTCATCGGTCATTGGCTGGATATCGGCAAAGCAACGGCCCTTCGGCGTGAGAAAGCGCATGGCATGCCAGGGGGTGGTATGTGGCAACACCTGCTCGACCAGCCCCAGGGACTGGATGGTTCGTAGTGCCTCATCATCGATACCGATGGCGCGGGGATAGTCGATCAGCTTGTCCAGCTTCTCCACCACCAGCACCTCGACACCGCTCAGGCCCAGGTAGTTGGCAATGGCCAGACCAACCGGGCCAGCGCCCAGCACCACGACCTGGGCGCGATAATCAGGCTGGGAGACAGATTCGATTCGATGGGTGGTCATTGTTTTCATGTCCTCATCTCAGGTGAACCCTGGCCTGCCGCTGGACGCGGGCAAGCCGGTATCGCTCCGGCGCACGAGCGCCAGAAAACATTCGGGGAGGTATCAGCGTGTCAGCAGGAAGGAATCAGCTCGGTGTCGATCCATCACGCGCAGCGTGAAGGTGACACGGCAGCACAGGCGAACTCGGTGTTCGCCCATGACGACAGGGATGCGGGACGGCACTCGCCCGGCAGGCAGAAAGGTACGCTTGGCTCATGTCGATTCCCCTGTAGGCAGGGCTTTGTCGTTGTTGGCGAGGAGTATAGGAATCGCCCTCTTTGTCCTACAATGAAAATCAAGCTCGATGTGCACTATATGCACATCATTGATTAATAAAGATTTTATTGAGTATCCATGGCAAAAGATCGAGGTTCGGACTACACCACCGTGCGGGGGCTGACACGTGGCCTGCTGCTGCTCAATACCCTCAACCGCCTTGATGGCGGCGCCAGTGTGGCGCAGCTGGCCGAACTCAGCGGCTTGCACCGCACCACCGTGCGGCGCCTGCTGGAAACCCTGCAGGGCGAGGGCTACGTACGCCGCAGCGAATCGGATGACAGCTTTCGCCTGTGCATCAAGGTACGTGAGCTGAGCGAGGGATTTCGCGACGAGCAGTGGGTCTCGGCCGTCGCCACCCCCTTGCTGGCCGAGTTGTTGCAGGAAGTGGTGTGGCCCACCGACATCTGCACCCTGGATGTCGATGCGATGGTGGTACGTGAAACCACCCATCGCTTCAGTCGCCTGTCGTTTCACCGTGCCATGGTCGGCCGCCGTCTGCCGCTGCTGCAGACCGCCACGGGACTGGCCTACATGGCCTTCTGCGACGACGCTGAACGCGAACAGATCCTCGCCCTGCTGGCAACCCGAGACGATGAGGAAAGCCGCCTGGCACGCGACCCCATCGCACTCGACAACCTGTTGCGACGCGTTCGTCATCGCGGCTACGGCGAAAACTTCATGAACTGGAATCGCGAGGAAAAGATCGCCGCTATCGCCGTTCCCATCCGTGGTGAGCAGCGCCTGCTGGGCTGCCTGAATCTCGTTTACGTGGCCAAGGCGATGTCCATTGAACAAGCCGTCAAACGCTACCTGCCGGCACTGCAGCACACAGCCGAACAGATCGAACGCAAGGTTTCCGGCAATACTGCGCCCGACTAGTCGCGAGCTCAGGCCGTGCGCGCCTGCGCTGAAGCGACCTTCGGCTTGCGAAACACCAGCACGTTGCCCAGCATCACCAGGCCCAGGCCGAACAGTGCCGGGATCGTCCACTGGTAGCCTTCGACAAACACCGAGATGTTCAGCGCCACCACCGGGAACAGCACCGTGCAGTAGGCCGCACGCTCCGGCCCCATGCGCCCGACCAGGGTCAGGTAAGCGGTGAAACCGATCACCGAGCCGGGAATCGCCAGGTACAGCAACGAGCCGATGTAGCGCGTGTTCCACTCGAAGGCGAACGGCGTACCGCTGAGCAGGCAGATACCCACCAGCATCAGAGCGCCATAGAGCATGCCCCAGGCGTTGGTGGTCAGCGGCTTGAGCCCGGCCTTCTGTTGCAGGCTGGAGAGCATGTTGCCGGCGGAGAAGAACAGCGTGCCGCACAATGCCAGGCCGATGCCCAGCAAGCTTTCACGACTGGCCTCGTGACCGGCCAGCTCCGGCCAGAACAACAACCCCAACCCCGCCAGCCCCAGCGCACCGCCGAGCAATACATTGGCGGCGATACGCTGCTTGAAGAACAGCCGTGCATTGATCGCATTCCACAGCGTGGCGGTGGAAAAGATCACCGCGATCAGGCCACTGGGAATCCACTGGCTGGCGGTGTAGAAGCACAGGAAGTTGAGGCAGAACAGGCACAGACCCTGTACCAGGCAGATGCCCTGACCACGGCGATCCAGCCGTTGCAGGCGGCCACTGAACCAGAGCATGGCGAACAGCACCACCGAAGCCAGGGCGAAGCGATAGGCGATGGAAGCGGCGACAGCCACCTCGCCCATCTGGAATTTGATGGCGATCCAGGTCGTTCCCCAGATCAACACGGTAAGCAGGTATAGCGACAGATTCATCGACAGTTCTCCCAAGGCTGAGCACAGTCTGGAACCGACACGCGCTTCGCGCTTGCATGAAATTGCGCATTTGTCGCTGCGCCATCACTGCCTGCCATTGCGCCACAGGCTTTATCATGCCGGTTTTGCCAGCCAGGTCATTCTCATCGCATGCTTTCTGCCGTCGCGCGCTACAAGCAGTTGCTGTCCAGCGCCCTCGCCCGTTATTTCCCCCGTACCACCGCCTACCTGCGCGCCGAGCGCGAAGCCGCGCAGCCACGCAACCCCGTGCGCAAGCAAAGCAGGAAGAAGCCCGCCGGCAACGGGAAAACCGGCAGCCGCAAGGCCGCCAGCGGCAAGCCTGGCCCCGGCGGCATCTACCCCGCTGCTCGGTTGAAGATCGAAGACGCCCAGGTGCAGGCCATGCGCGAGCGCGTGGCCCGGGCGGTGAGCGCCGGACTGATCGGCGCACCGTCGGACGAACAGTGGGCGATGATCCTTTGCCGCGCGCCACTGGCACGCATCTTCGCCGGTGCCGGTTCCGGCAAGTCGAGTACGCTGGTGCTGCGAGTGGTGTTCCTGCTCTGCCACCTGGACATCGAGCCCGGGCGCCTGACCGTGATCTCCTTCACCAACGCCTCCTGCATGGAGCTGCGCGAGCGTCTGCAGCGCCTGCTCGACTTCTGGCACTACCCACACGATGCCCGCCAGTGCGTACGCACCTTCCACGCGGCCATGGCCACCCTGATCAAGGAGCGCCTGGACAACCCGCGCTGGTTCGAGCAACTCGACGACCCCGGTGAAGAACCGGACAACCCGCTCGCCGGTGGACGTCTGCGCCCCGCACAACAGCGTCTGCTCAGGCAGGCCTACCAGAACGCCTACGCCGAGGATGCGCGCTTTCGTACCCTGAGCCATCGTCTGCTGGGATTGCCCGCCCCCGAGGAGCTACCAACAGGCAAGGCCAAGGCACCGCTGGACGCCTGCAAGCTGCCCGGCGAATTCATTGCTCTGCCACTGTTCGAGTTGCTGCACGGACAAATCGACTTCGCCGAGAGCCTCGGCATTCGCCTCGACCGTCTGGACGTGAAAACCCTGGCCTGTGCCGCGCGCGAGCGGGACTTCATCGAGGCCATGCAGCGCTTTCATCAGCACTTCACCACCCTGCTGCGCAGCCAGGGATTGATCGGATTCAACGGCGCCTTCGCGCAACTGAGCGAACACCTGCAAGGCACCGCCGACGACAAGCCCAGCCCCGCCCTGCTCGCCCTGAGCCACCTGTTGATCGACGAATTCCAGGACGTCTCGCCGCAGATCGTGCAGTGGCTACAGGCCGTGCACCGCCGGTTGCAGGGGGCTGGCGAGCGGATCAGCCTGATGGCCATCGGCGACGACTGGCAGTCGATCTATGGCTGGCGCGGCAGTTCGCCCGAGCTGTTCATCGATTTCGACCGGCACTTCCCCAGCCGTGGACGCGGCAAGAGCACCACCCTGGTGCTGAGCACCAACTACCGCAGCATCGAGCCGGTAATCCGCGATGGCGAAAAGGTGCTGGCCGAGGTGCAGAACAAACAGGTCAAGACCTGCGTCGCGGCCAGGGCGATGCAGCCGGGCGATCATGGCGTGAAGCTGGTCCAGCGTTTCGACCTGGCCAGCGGTCTGCCACGCCTGCTCGATGACATCCGCGCACAATGTGCCCATGTTGCCAGTCGTCCCGGCGCCGACCGTACCGCCGTGCTGTTGCTCAGCCGGCGCAACGAGCCGTTGCAGCAGGTGCGCGCGCAGCTCGACAGGCAGTTGCCGGTCAAGACCATGACCATCCACCGTGCCAAGGGCCTGCAAGCCGAAGTAGCGATCATCCTCGACGATTGTCTGCCAGTGGAACGGCACCCGTTGCGTAATGCGCTGTATGCCCACTGCGGCTTTTTCAGCCATGGCTACGACCAGGCCATGCAGGATGAAGCCCGGCGCCTGGCCTACGTGGCGATCACCCGCGGCGTGAGCCGGGTGCTGTGGTACACGCGCAAGGCCCAGGGCGCTGCGCAGTGCCTGCTACGTGAATGAAGGGCCATCGGGTCATCTCTGCCACTTTCTCGCAGGCAACAAAAAACCCGCCGAAGCGGGTTTCTTCCCAACCATCCAACACCCTGTCGGTGGCCATTCATGGCCTGGTCATCATCCTTGATCCTCAGCGATCCGTCGCTGCAGGGGATGTGTCCAGATTACTGACCCGGCCAGGACGACAAAAGCGCAGGTTGGCGCCAGCACGTGTAAGACATTTGCCATAGCGCGCCCGATTTGCGGCACCCTGTCTCCCCGACGGCCCGCTGGCTCACCGCCACAGATGGCAGGCAATAAAACCGCAGGCAACAAAAAACCCGCCGAAGCGGGTTTCTTCCCAACCATCCAACACCCTGTCGGTGGCCATTCATGGCCTGGTCATCGTCCTTGATCCTCAGCGATCCATCGCTGCAGGGGATGTGTGTAGATTAATGACTCAGCCGGAATGGCAAAAGCGCTGGTTGGCGCCAGAACGTGTAAGACATTTGCCATAGTGTCGGTCAGCGGCCGATCATCCGCGCCAGCACGTCCTCACCGCCCTGGCGACGATGAACGAAGGCCATGAGCGCGTGGCCAATCACCATGAACAGCAGCAACCAGCCAAGGTTGCCATGCAGCAGACTGGCCGGGGCGATCATCCATTCGATCTTGCCATCGCTGAAGCCAGGCATGATGGTCATGCCGAAGGCCACGAACTCCCGCCCCGACCCGTACTGGCGCAGCAAGGCGATGAAGGGAATCACGAACAGCAATCCGTACAGGGCCAGATGACCGTAACGCGCCAGAGCACTGACCGATGCCGGACGACGGCCACGGTTGTACAAGGCCCAGAGCAGCCGGATCACCACCAGCACCATGAGCAGCAAACCGGTGGCTTTGTGCGTGCCCCAGGCAAACTTGTCCAGAGCGCTGTCTTCCAGAAACGCGCTGGCCAGTACGGTGACGAACTGCCACCCCAGCAAAACGGCCATACCCCAGTGCAGCCAACGTGTAACAGTGCCATAGCGCTGCGTGGAATCATGCAGGTTCGACATGGTGCGTCCTCTCCAATGTCACGATGAAATCTATGGCGACCTCATGCCGCCACCGGAGCGAAAGACCCGCTCCAGAGCCAATGGTGCCGCGCCGGCGCACGCCATGATAGGGAGAGATGTTAGCAGGGATGTCAGAGAGACATCATCGCACGCTCCAGATGAAGCCGGAGCGTGCGGGATGATCAGGCATCGCGCAGCGCTTCGCGCCAGGCGTGATATTGCGGCTCCTGCCAGATACGCGCATGCAGCCGCGCCATGCCGTCAGGGTCGTTGAGCAGACGCCAGCGAGTCGCCTCGACCTTGCCTTCAGGCCCGGCATCGAGGATCTCATTGATACGCTCGTCGCGCAGCGCTTCGGCGGCAGACACCACCTTGGCGTGACGGGCACGGGCCATGGCGCAGACCAGGGCGTTGTACAGCGGATCGACCACTGCACGCAGGAAGCCCTTGCGCAGCGCTCGTGAGCTGTTCAGTTGCTCGTACTCGGAGGTGTTGCTCAGCTCGACCGGCACCTTGTGCTCTTCCGGAATCAGGAACAGCCTGCTGCGCCGCGCGGCCAATCCTGGCGCGGTGCGACTGGTCAGCACCGAGACCACCGGCGAAAGCACCAGCGATACCACGATAGGCGCCAGCCACCAGAGGAAGTCCGGGTTGAGCCAGGCCACCAGTGCCGTCCAGCTGATACCGATCAGCACCTGGGTGCCGTGACGACGGAAAGCCTCGCTCCAGGGGGTGGAATCATCCACGCGCTGCGGTGAGTTCCACTGCACCGACCAGCCAAGGAACGCCGCGGTGACGAACAGGCTGTGGAACAGCATGCGCACCGGTGCCAGCAACACCGAACAGGACGCCTCCAGCAGCATCGACAGCAGCACGCGCATGCGGCCGCCATAAGCCTCGGCGCCCTTGATCCAGATCAGCAGCACACTGAGCAGCTTGGGCAGGAACAGCAGGGTCATGGTGGCGGAGAACAGCGCCACAGCCTCCTGCGGTTGCCAGCGCGGCCACAGGGGGTAGAGCTGGTTGGGTTGCAGGAAGTACTCCGGCACCATCAGCGTATGGATCGCCAGCAGGCTGGTCGACAGCACCAGGAACAGCAGCCACAACGGTGCAGACAGGTAGGACATGACACCGGTGAGGAACACCACGCGGTGCACCGCGTGCATGCCGCGCACGAGGAACAGACGGAAGTTCATCAGGTTGCCATGGCACCAGCGACGATCGCGCTTGAGCTCGTCGAGCAGGTTAGGCGGCAATTCCTCGTAACTGCCCGGCAGGTCGTAGGCGATCCACACGCCCCAGCCGGCACGGCGCATCAGCGCAGCTTCGACGAAGTCATGGGAAAGGATCGCACCGGCGAAAGAGCCGGTGCCCGGCAGAGGTGCCAGGGCGCAGTGCTCGATGAAGGGTTTGACGCGGATGATCGCGTTGTGCCCCCAGTAATGCGACTCACCCAGTTGCCAGAAATTGAGGCCGGCGGTGAACAGTGGCCCGTACACACTGGTAGCGAACTGCTGCAGGCGCGCATACAGGGTGTCCATGCCCGAGGCCTTGGGCGCAGTCTGGATGATGCCGGCGCCAGGATTGGCTTCCATCAGCCGCACCAGGCGGGTCAGGCACTCACCGCTCATCACGCTGTCGGCATCGAGCACCACCATGTAACGGTAGTTGCTGCCCCAGCGACGGCAGAAGTCGTCGATGTTGCCACTCTTGCGCTTCACCCGACGCCGACGGCGGCGGTAGAAGATGTGGCCAAAGCCCTCCACCTCACGGCACAGCTCCATCCAGGCCTGTTGCTCGGCCACGCAGATGTCGGGGTCGTTGCTGTCGCTGAGGACGAAGAAATCGAAGTGCTCGAGCTGCCCGGTGGCCTTGAGCGACTCGAAGGTCGCGCGCAGGCCGGCGAACACACGTGGTACGTGCTCGTTGGCGATCGGCATGACCAGCGCGGTACGTGCCCGTGGCGAGATCGGCTCGTCGCCGCAGCTGCTGGCGGAGATGCTGTAGCGATCACGCCCCTTGAGCAGCTGGAAGAACCCCATCAGCGCAGTCCAGAAGCCCATCGACACCCAGCAGAACAGCAGCGCGAACAGCGCCAGGATGCTGGTCTGCACCACATACGGCAGAATCTGCCGCGCCGACTCGCGCACAGGCTGCTCGAATACCAGGCCAAGATCGACCAGCGACCAGCCCTGATAAGGCAGAACCGACTTCATGTACCAGGTCGCAACCACGGTCTGCGTGATCATCAGTACCAGCAACGCCGCGCGACGCACCGCCGCGACGTGTCGCCAGCGTTCCTCGGCGAAGTCCTCGCTCTCGCGGGTACGTGGACGCGGCTCTGGCTTTTCACCCTTGAGACGTCGCCAGCCGCGTTGCAGGATGTTGGTCTGCCAGGGCTCCGGCACCATGCGCGTGCGCGTGATCGGCGGCGTCGAATCGATGGTGGGACGCCCCTGGTGATCCTGCACGATACGGCAGCCACGCTCGATGGCGTCCGGCCAACCCAGTGCCAGGCGGGCGGGCACCGAGTCGAGCATCTCGCGGGTTTCCTCCAGCGGTTCGGTCGCGGCGTTCTCCTGCGGCTCCTGCAGAGCCCGGTGCAACGTGGCGAGATCACCGCCCTCCTCTTCCAGACGATGGGCCAGCGCCTGCTGCCGCTCCTGATCGAGCGGCAACTCGTCGAGATAATCCTGGATCGGTGTAGCGTCTAGGGAGTTATTCATGAGAGGGCAGCTGATAGCTCCATGTTTCCGACAAAGGCTTGCCGTCCTCTACCAGGGCGGCGCGCATCTCCACCGGCTGCGCCGGGTTCTTGACCTTGATCCGCAAGGTCAGACGCCAACCCTTGCTCACCGGGTTGTAACGCAGGCTGTCTTCCAGCAACTCGCCATTGCCATCGACGCTGACCTGCACGGTCGGCGCCGCGTCAGGCGAACGCTTGGCCAGCTCGGCACCGACGAAATCGACCACCAGCGCGGTACTGCCATCGGCCTGACGGATCAGGTTGGCCTGCTTGATATCACCCTCGGAAAGACGGGTCTGGCTGACCATGGCCAGTTGCGGATCATGCAGCCTGGCGTCGTCACGACTGAAGTGTAGGCGATAGGCCACATCCAGCGACTCGCCCGGTGCCGGCAGCTTTTCCGGACGCCACAGGGCGACGATGTTGTCGTTGGTTTCGTCCGGTGTGGGGATCTCCACCAGTTCGACATGGCCTGCGCCCCAGTCGCCGACGGTTTCCACCCAGCCGCTCGGACGCAGCTCGTAATGGTCATCGAGATCCTGATACTGGTTGAAATCGCGACCACGCTGCATCAGGCCAAAGCCACGCGGGTTGTCGATACGGTAACTGCTGACGTTGAGGCGCTGCGGGTTGTTCAGCGGACGCCAGATCCACTCGCCGTTGCCGGCGTGGATGGCCAGACCATCGGAGTCATGCAGTTGCGGGCGATAGTTCGGGCGCGGCCAGGGCTGGTTGGCGCCGAACAGGTACATGCTGGTCAACGGTGCGATGCCGAGCTTCTCGACGTTCTCGCGCAGGTAGACCTTCGACTGCACGTCGAGCACGCTGTCGCGGCCCGGTTTGATTTCCATGCGGTAGGCGCCGGTGGCACGCGGTGAGTCGAGCAACGCGTAGATCACCAGAGTACGGCGATCCGGCTGCGGTTTCTCGATCCAGAACTCGCTGAACCGCGGGAATTCCTCGCCGGACGGCAGTGCCGTGTCGATCGCCAGACCGCGCGCGGACAGGCCGAACACCTGGCCCTTGCCGACGATGCGGAAGTAGCTGGCCCCCAGCACGCTCATCACTTCGTCATGGCGGCCATCGGCGTTGATTTCATGAATGACCTTGAAGCCGGCGAAACCGACATCCTTGAGATCGTCCGGGTTCAGGTTGAGGTCGCCGAAGTCGAACATCGACGGGTCATACTTGATCTCGCGGGTGCCATCGGCGGTCACTTCGTTGATCTTCACCGGCACATCGAAGTGCATGCCGGGGTGGAAGAAATACAGCTGGAACGGCGTCTTGCCGTCACGCCAGTGCGCCTTGTCCTCGATAAAACGAACCTTCTGGTAGCCCGCGAACGGCAGCTCGCGCAACGCAGCCGGCAAACGGCTTTGCGGTGCGCTGTAGCCTTCTGCGGCAAGGGCCTTGGCCTTGACGGCCACATCGTCCAGATCGAAGGCCCAACTCTGGGCAGCGAACAGCAGAGGGAGCACACAGAGGGCCAGCTTGCCGGCCTTGCCCACACGGGCTCCAGAACAACGACTCATCGACACACAGCCTCCAGGGCAACACGTATTGACAGGCAGCGGCCACCCCACGGGCAGCCGCTACACGGAATTGAAATCAGGCGAATGGTGCAACGACAACGCGAGCGCAATGCGGACAGCCAACCGAACGGCGACGTCTCCGCACGCGCGAATTCTTTCTGCGCATTATTACCGGACCGTGAAGTCCGGCACAGGTGCTCGCGCGAGTATATTTTCGCCTCCTAGAGCCACACCCTCATTGGCGTGGCAACAATTCGAAACGCGCCTCCTGCACGCTCTCCGAATCCAGCCCGAGCTGAACACGGAAGGCACCTGGCTCGCTTGCATGGCGCAGGCTGGCATCGAAGAAACGCAGCATGCCTTCATCGATCTCGAAGCTCAGTTCACGCTCCTCGCCTGCCTCAAGCTTGACCCTGCGGAAATCCTTGAGTTCCTTCACCGGACGGATCACCGAAGCGGCCTCGTCGTGAAGGTACAGCTGTACCACGGTAGCTCCGGCACGTGGCCCGGCGTTCTTCAGCGTGACGCTGACACGAATTTTCTCATCCGGCGTCATGCGCTCGGCGGACAACTTCGGCGCCGAAAGCTGGAAGTCGCTGTAGCTCAAACCATAGCCGAACGGATACAACGGGCCGTTGGGCTCCTCGAAGTACTGGGAAGTGTAGTTGCCCGGCGTGCCCGGCGTGTACGGACGTCCCAGACGCAGGTGATTGTAGTAGGTGGGAATCTGTCCGACCGAACGAGGGAAGGTGATCGGCAGCTTGCCCGATGGGTTGTGCTCGCCGAACAGCACATCGGCGATGGCATTGCCGCCTTCGATGCCGCTGTACCAGGTCTCCAGGATGGCGTCGGCGTTGTCTTTCTCCCAGCCCAGTGCCAGCGGACGACCGTTCATCAGCACCAGTACCAGCGGCTTGCCGGTGGCCTTGAGCGCTCGCAGCAAAGCCTGCTGGCTGTCGGGCAGATCCAGGCGGGTACGGCTGGAGGATTCGTGGGACATGCCGCGCGCCTCGCCCACGGCGGCGACGATGACATCGGCCTGCGCCGCAACGCGCACGGCCTCCTCCAGCATCGCCTGCGGCGTGCGCTTGTCCAGCACCACTTCCGGGCGATCCCAGTTGAGCTGGTTGAGGTAATTGATCACATGGGCATCGTCGGTGACGTTGGCGCCCACGGCGTAGAGCAGCTTGCCGTGGCCATCGAGCGCCGCTTCCATGCCCTTGCGCAGGGTCACCGCCTGTTCGGCGACGCCCACGGCGACCAACTGCCGAGCATGTCCACCGGCGAGTCGGCCAGCGGACCGATCAGGGCGACGGTGGCCTTCCTGTCAAGCGGCAGGGTATCGCCGTGGTTTTCCAGCAGAACCAGCGAATCGCGGGCCATGGCCCGAGCATCCGCACGGTGCAGACGGCTTTCGGCATTCACATCGGCCGGATCGTCTTCGGCACGGCCGATACGGCGGAACGGATCGTGGAACAGGCCCAGGTCGTACTTGGTGTTGAGCACGTGGGTGACGGCTTCATCCAGCACGCTCTGCGCTACCGTGCCGCTGCGTACCAGAGCAGGCAGTTCCTGATCGTAAAGCGTGTCGGCCATGCTCATGCCCACCCCCGCGCTGATCGCCAGGCGCGCAGCCTCGCGGCCGTCGGCGGCCACGCCGTGACGCATCAGCTCGGTGATCGCACCATGGTCACTCAATGCCACGCCCTTGAAGCCCCAGTCGCGGCGCAGCAGATCACGCAGCAGCCAGCTGTTGGCCGACGCGGGCACGCCATTGATGGCATTCAGCGCCACCATCACCCCACCGGCGCCGGCATCGATGGCCGCGCGGTATGGCGGCAGGTAATCCTGGTACATGCGCATCGGGCTCATGTCGACCACGTTGTAGTCGCGTCCCCCTCCACTGCGCCGTACAGGGCGAAGTGCTTGACGCTGGCCATGATGCGTTGCGAATCGCTGGGGTCATCCCCCTGGAAACCACGCACCATGGCCGCCGCGATGCGCGAGACCAGATAGGGTCCTCACCGAACCCCTCGGACGTGCGTCCCCAGCGCGGATCGCGGGAAATATCCACGGTTGGTGCGAAGGTCATGTCCAGGCCATCGGCACTGGCCTCGAAAGCCGCAACCCGAGCGCTGTTCTCGATGGCCGGGATGTCCCAGCTCGACGCCAAGCCCAGGCCGATGGGGAACGTGGTGCGGTGGCCGTGGATGATGTCGTAGGCGAAAAATACCGGAATCCCCAGGCGGCTGCGCAGCGCGGCCTCCTGCATCGGGCGATTCTCCGGGCGCACCACCGAATTGAAGGTGGCGCCGATACGACCAGCCGCCATCTCCTCACGGATGCGCTCACGCGGCATGTCGCCGCCAATGCTGATCAGACGAAGCTGGCCGACCTTTTCCTCCAGGGTCATGCGACTGACCAGGTCGGCGATGAAGGCCGACTTGTCATCGAGGGACGGGGCAGCGAGCAACAGATTGGGAGTAACGAGCAGAGAAGCGAGGGCGAACTGGCGCAGACATTTCATCGAGAGCGGCATCCGGGCTGCGGGTCATTGTTTGAATGCTCGCCACGATACTCCGAGTCCGCACGCGGCGCCGCGTGTCAGCGCAAAAAAATGCGCGCCAGTCGGCAGTGTTTCAACGACAGTCTTGCGCAAACTTGCGCATTTTTCCCGCAGCCACTGGTTTTGCTTCCTGACAGGCGTAGCATGCTCGCATCAGGAGACGGTGATGGCGCAATTCGACAACCTGCAGGTATTCCAGAGCATGAGCCGCTCGCCCAACGCGCGGCTGCACGCGATGGCCGAACTGGGCAATGACATGGCCGTGGCACGCTGGAGCAACGCCCACGACGCCCGCGACTATCTCGCCCCCAGCCACCACACATTGTCGTGCTACCTCAGTGGAGGCACCGGCACCTTCCGCCGCGAACGCCCCGGCGACAAGGGCGCGCCAGACAGACTGTGCATCCTGCCCGCCGAACACCAGTCGGCCTGGATCATCAATGGCGAGATTCAGCTCGCCCACCTTTATATAGAACAGGAGCAGTTCGCGCTTGGCGCGGTCGCCCTGCTCGACCGTGAGCCGCGCAGCCTGCAACTGGAAGAGGCGACCTTTCTCGAAGATGCCGAACAGGCCGCGCGCTTTCGCCAGCTCTGTGCCCTGGACTGGCAGGAGCCCGGCGAGCGCCTGCTGGCCAGCAGCCTGGCGCACGCCCTGCTCGATCACACGTTGCTGACCCAGGTTGGCCTGCGCCAGGGCCTGCGTCTGAAAGGTGGCCTGGCACCGATGCAGCGCCGGCGTGTGCGCGACTTCATCGAGCAGCATCTGGACGCGCCGCTGCCACTGAGCCAGCTGGCGTCACTCTGCGCCCTGTCGGAATACCACTTCGCGCGCATGTTCCAGACCAGCTTCGGCCTGCCGCCACACCGCTACGTACTGGCCCGCCGCCTGGCCCGTGCCTGCCAGTTGCTGCGCCAGTCCTCGCGTTCCCTGAGCGAGGTCGCTCTGGCCTGTGGCTTCGCCAGCTCCAGCCATTTCAGCAACCGTTTCCGTCAGGCACTGGGCGCGACGCCGGGGCAATATCGCGCAACGTTCGCATCCTGAACCGTCCAGCCTGACGCGACTGCACGTCGGTAATCTCGCACGGAGCCTGCTAATCCGTGCGTGGCTATGCGAAAATCTGCGGCTTTGCATTGCCACGACCGAGTCATGCACACACTCCTTTTCGCCACGGGGCTTCGTTGATGCCCCTGGATATCCATCAGTTGCGTCAGGAAGACTGGCGCTCCGAGTTCGGCGCTGGCGATCTGCACCGGGGAGTCGCCTACGCAGCGGAAAGACGCAGCAAACTCATCAGCATCAAGGACAACAGCCTGCTCGCCAACTGCCGGGGCTCCGGCGGGCTGACCTATCAGCAGCGCATCACCCTGCACCCTTACGGACGCAAATGGAGCGTGACCGGTCATTGCAACTGCCCGGTCGGCTTCAACTGCAAGCACGTGGTCGCCGCATTGCTCACGCTGGAAGCCCAGCAACGCGCCGGAAGCGATCTCTCGGACATCATCGTGGAGAACAGGGAACTGGCGGAAACGCGCCTCGAAGGCATCATTCCGACTGCCATCCTCAGCCTGGGCAGCCAGGTGCGCGTGCATTTCGACGCACGCAAGGGCCGCATGCAGGAACAGACCCAGCATCGTGCCGCGCTGGCCTTCGACTATGCCGGGCACAAGGTCTTCGGCAAGCCTGCCAAGGATCTGGTCAAACGTCTGGATAGCACAACCAACCTGCGCCTGATCCGTGATGCCGCGGCCGAAACAGCCCTGCGCAAGCGTCTGGAAAGCTCCGGACTGCAAGTCGCACTGCGACAGAGCGAAGCGCTGCCGGCCGAAGCCGGTGAACCGTTCGAGCTGGAGCGCGAACGCGACTGGCTGGATTTCGTCCAGCAGTGGCTGCCGCAGCTGCGTGCCGAGGGCTGGCAGATACAGATGCGCCCGGACTTCCAGTACAACCTGGCCGAAGTCGACGACTGGTACGCCGCGGTCGAGGAAGACCCGCAGCAGAACTGGTTCGATCTGGAACTGGGCATCGAGGTCGAAGGCCAGCGCCTGAGCCTGCTGCCGATCCTGCTCCAGGCGATCCGCCGTACACCCTGGCTGCTGGCGCCCGAAACGCTGGCGCAGCGCTCGGATGAAGACCGCCTGCTGGTCAGCCTGCCACAGGGCGGCAAACGTATCGCCCTGCCCTTCGCCCGCCTCAAGCCGCTGCTGGCGACGCTCGGTGAGCTGTATTTCCGCGACCCGGGCGAAGACCACCTGCCGCTGCGCCTCGGACGCGCCGATGCGGCCCGCCTGGCCGAGCTGGCGGCCGGCCCCACGCTGAGCTGGCAGGGCGGCGACGAACTGCGCGGCTTCGCCGAGCGCCTGCAACATCTTTCCATCCGCGAAATCGCTGCGCCGCCCGGCTTGCAGGCCGAGCTGCGCGCTTACCAGTTGCAGGGGCTGAACTGGATGCAGACCCTTGCCGAACTGCGCGTGGGAGGCGTACTGGCCGACGACATGGGCCTGGGCAAGACTCTGCAGACCCTGGCGCATATCCTCTGCGAGAAACAGGCCGGTCGTCTCGACAAGCCTGCTCTGATCGTCATGCCCACCAGCCTGATTCCCAACTGGCAGGACGAAGCTGCGCGTTTCACCCCGCAGCTACGCGTCCTCGCCCTGCATGGCAGCAAGCGCAAGGCGCTGTTCGAGGACATCACGGCGCACGACCTGATCCTCACCACCTACGCGCTATTGCCGCGCGACCTCAAGGCACTCAACCAACACAGATATCGCCTGCTGATCCTCGACGAAGCGCAGAACATCAAGAACCCGCGCAGCAAGGCGGCCAACGCCGCGGCACAGGTGCACGCCGACCTGCGTCTGTGCCTGACCGGCACACCACTGGAAAATCACCTGGGCGAACTGTGGTCACTGTTCCATTTCCTCATGCCCGGCTGGCTGGGTGACGCCAAGGCGTTTACCCGTGATTACCGCACCCCTATCGAAAAGCACGGCGACGGCCATCGCCTGGCCCATCTCAATGGGCGCATCCGTCCCTTCCTGCTGCGTCGTACCAAGGAACAGGTAGCCAGCGAACTGCCGCCGAAGACCGAGATCATCCAGTGGGTCGAGCTGAGCCAGATACAACGCGACCGCTACGAAACCCTGCGCCTGGCCATGGATCAGAAGGTGCGCGACGAGATCGCCCGCCAGGGCCTGGCGCGCAGCCGAATCGTCATCCTCGAAGCGTTGCTGCGCCTGCGTCAGAGCTGCTGCGACCTGCGCCTGCTGGGTGAGGATGGCAGCGCGCTGAACGCCAGCGACTCGGGCAAGCTCAGCGCCCTGCTGGACATGCTCCAGGAGCTGGTGGACGAAGGTCGCCGCGTCCTGCTGTTCTCCCAGTTCACCTCGATGCTGGCGCTGATCGAGGCGGAACTGCAGACACGCAAGATCGCCTACGCCAAGCTGACCGGCAGCACCCAGGATCGGCGCACACCGGTCGAGCGCTTCCAGGCCGGCGAATTCCCGGTGTTCCTGATCAGCCTCAAG
The DNA here is from genome assembly GCA_045291465.1 of Ectopseudomonas oleovorans. Lineage (GTDB taxonomy): Bacteria > Pseudomonadota > Gammaproteobacteria > Pseudomonadales > Pseudomonadaceae > Aquipseudomonas > Aquipseudomonas oleovorans_B. The sequence goes on from CP152345.1 coordinate 4,247,721, forward strand.
GCGGGCGGCAGCGGCCTGAACCTGACCGCCGCCGATACCGTGATCCACTTCGACCCCTGGTGGAACCCGGCAGCCGAAGCCCAGGCCAGCGACCGCGCCTACCGCATCGGCCAGGACAAGCCGGTATTCGTCTACAAGCTGATCGCCCGGGGCAGCGTCGAAGAAAAGATCCAGCAGTTGCAGCAGGCCAAGGCCAGTCTGGCCAGGGGCGTGCTGGACGGTGGCAGCCAGGGTCAGTGGCAACTGGACGAGGCCGACCTGGCGGCGCTATTCGCTCCGCTCGACTGATACCTGCACGCTGCCCGCACCGGGCACAGGGCACAGAGCCATAGGGTGCGCCTCGCGCACCACCGTCACATGTGGCGCGCTCAGTCAGACGTATCGTCGCGCTCGGACTCGGCATCCTCGCGATTGCGCGCCGTGCCACGCGGGCCAGGCCCGGCCACGGCGGGGAAACGCGACGAGGCATAACGCACCACCAGAATCGCCAGGGCCAGCAGCAGAATCGCCCCCGACACCATCACCACTCCCCAGCTCGGTTTGTGCGTGTGGGAAATGTCGGAAATCAGCAAACGGGTCAGCGCGGTGATCGCCACATAGATCATGAAGCGGATCGGCATGTGGTTGGTCTTGAAATAGATGCCCACCATCGCCGCCAATTCCAGGTAGATGAACAACAACAGGATGTCATCGACCGTGATGTGACCCTTTTCCAGCATGCCGATGAACGCCATGACCCCGGCCCAGGCCGTGATCGCACCAATGGCGAACAGGGCCAGGTAATGGAAAGCTTCCATCAACAGGTTGCCCAGGGACTCGGCCAGACCATGCATGCTCGCGCGCAGACGCTCCACCCAATTCATTGCGTACTTCTCTCCCCATACCGGCATGACGGCCCGAACGCCCAGGATAGGCGGTCGCCAGCGATGATCATGCAGGAAAAACACCAACCCCAGAATGATGCGGGGATGTGACGAAAAGACACAGTCAGCCCCAGCAGCGAAGGTGCCGAACTGTTTTGAGTGCAATACTGGCCAAACGGCAGCGAGTCCTTTATCCTCGCCAATACTGTACAAATAACCAGTCAATCAACGACACGCATGAAGGCAGACGAGGTGATGAATGGCCGTCGAAGTGGTGTATCGCAGCAGCCGCGATCCGGAGCACCTGTTTATGGATAAGGCTGAAGCCGACCGTTACGACAAGATGCTGGAGCTGGCCGAACGCTTGAGCACGGTGTTGCACAAGGCGGTTCCGTCCCTGAGCGAAGAACAGGGTGAAGAGCTGGGCATCTTCATGGCCAAGCACCGCGAGGTCTTCGCCAAGGCTTTCAAGAGCCAGCCCGACGCCCTGGACGAGCTGGAAGAGAACGCGGCCAGCGAGTGAGCGATGCCCCTCGCCATCCTGATGGGTGGCGGGGGTTCTTCAATTCTGATGCATGCCCGTCACGGCGCAGGATATTGCACTGCGGCCTGCTCCAGGTACTTGGGCAGGTCACGCCGCCTGACCCCTTCGCGCTGCGCACGCGCCAGTTGCTCCAGCATGTACCGACGCTTGTCGGCATCGCCCTCGGCCAGAGACAGCGCCAGGTCGCGATCGCTCCACTGACGGATGCGTCGAAACAGCCACCAGTGGAAATACAGACCGGCAGCGGTGGTAACGACGATAATGAAGTAATCCATGGCAATCCCCCTGTCGCAACACGCTAATCCAGCCCGCCTTCGCCGCCAAGTGCAGCGTTGCCGCAGGGCAGGGAGTCAGCCCAATGATTCGATGCAAACGGGTTTATCTGGCGGCCGAAGCGGATGACGGTCGCCGCGTGCTGGTCGACCGTTTGTGGCCACGCGGCATCGCCAGGGACGCGCTCGACCTGCATGACTGGCTGCCCGATGTGGCGCCCTCGACCACGCTGCGCAAGGCATTCGGCCACCGGCCAGAAGCCTTCGACGCGTTCCGCATAGCCTATCGCCAGGAACTCGCAGGCCATCCCGAATACTGGCAAACGCTGCTGCCATGGGCAGCGCAGGGCTGGTTGACGCTGCTCTACGCGGCGCGCGACGAGCGCTGCAACAACGCTCAGGTACTGGCGGAGTTTCTCGAAGACGAACTGGAACGACAGGCGTCGCCCAGCTCTCCCGTGTGTTACCTGGGCGACTTCGATGCCGATTGACCGCCCTGATTCGGCGCGCTAGCCTTCGTGCTCCACAGATTCGATTCTCTGTTCATGATGATCTTCGCACATCGCCTCGACGAACTCGCCAGCGCCGCCTACCGCGTCGCGGCCGAAGGCTGTGCGCCACCTCCTGCCCGTCACGTCGGCACGCCACCGCCGCCACCGGCCTCCCTCTAGGGAAACGCTGAAAAAGCCGTCATTGCTCGCCGCGCCGGCCTGAAGGGGAACCACCCAAAGGCTGCGAACGTCCTGGGCTACCGCCTCCGCGAGTGCGCTGAATGACTTTTTCAGAACGGCCCTGATCGGGCTCTTCCCGCCTCTTTCCCCGCTCTGCCTGCCCTCGGCCTTGCCGAGATGCGCCTGCGGAGCTCATGCGGATTTTCGACAGGTGCTTCATCATGCGTCTCGATTCGACTTCGTTGTCCTCCTTCGGCGCGACCGCGCTGTTCGTTCTGCTCTGGTCCGGTGGCGCGATCTTCGCCCGCCTCGGCCTGGATCATGCCTCCCCCTTCGCCTTTCTCGTCCTGCGGTTTGCCCTCGCCTTCATCGCCCTGGCACTGATTGCGGGTCACTCCGGCGTCTGGCTCCCCGAACGCGGCCTGCGCTGGCCAACCGCAAGGGCCGGCTTGCTGATGATCGGCGGCTACAGCCTCTGTTACCTGCTGGCATTGGCCGAAGGCATCACACCCGGCGTACTGGCCACGATCCTGGGTGTGCAGCCCATTCTCACCCTGATGCTCCTGGAGCGGAGCGCCTCGCCGCTGCGCCTGCTCGGCCTGCTGCTGGCACTGGCCGGCCTGGCGATGATCGTCGCCGACAGCCTGCTGTACAGCGCCATGTCGATCCCTGGCATGCTGTTCGCCCTCGCCGCCCTGCTCTGCATCACGGTCGGCACCATCGCCCAGAAGAACCTGCAGCAGGCCCCCATGCGGGCACTGCCCCTGCAATACGGACTCTGCCTGCTGGGCAGCCTCGCGCTGCTGCCCAGCCAGCGCTGGCAGGTGCAGTACGACATCGGGCTGATCGTGCCGCTGCTGTGGATGGGCCTGGTAATCTCGGTCGGCGCGCAGTTGCTGCTGTATCGGCTGATCCAGGCCGGCAACCTGGTCAATGTCACCAGCCTGTTCTACCTGGTGCCGGTGAGCACTGCTCTGCTCGATTACCTGCTGCTGGGCAACCGGCTTTCACTGCGGGCGTTGCTCGGCATGGGGGCGATTCTGGTCGGCCTCGCGCTGGTGTTTCGCTTCGCGCCGAAAACAGCGCCAACGCAATAGCCTCAGGCCCCGTAAAGCAGTCGCTCGGCCAGGTGGTCGGCGACTCGCGCGGGCGAACGCTTTTCAGCCTGGGCATGGGCATAGATTTCCGTCAGACGCCGACTGATCTGCGCCAGGTGAGCGGTGATCGCCGGAAGTTCCTCGCCGCGATGACGCAGGGCCACGTAGATCAGCCCGCCAGCATTGAGCACGTAGTCCGGCGCGTACAGAATGCCGCGTGCTTCCAGCTGATCGGCAACCTCGGTGCCGGCCAGCTGATTGTTGGCGGCACCGGCCACCGCCGCACAGCGCAAGTGGGCCACCGTCTGCGCATTCAACACACCGCCCAGGCCACAGGGCGCGAGGATGTCGCATGGCGTGGTGAGCAGCGCCTCACTGGCGATGGGGTGCGCGCCGAGCTGCTCGACCGCCAGTTGCACCCGCCCGGCGTCGAGATCGCTGACCAGCAACTCGGCGCCTGCCGCGTGCAACGCCTCGGCCAGGGCGAAGCCGACGTTGCCCAGCCCCTGCACCGCGACCCTCAATCCCTCCAGGTCATCGCTGCCAAGACGTGCCTGGGCGGTGGCGCGAATGCCGGCAAAAACGCCCATCGCGGTGTGCGGCGACGGATCGCCCTCGCTGGATGTGCTGGTCGCGTGACGGGTGTGTTGGGCGATGCAGTCCATGTCGGCGCTGGAGGTACCGCTGTCGATGGCAGTGATATAGCGCCCGTTCAGGGTCTCGATGAAACGTCCGAACGCTTCGAACAGAGCCGCACGGCTTGGCAGGTGCGCGGGGCGGATGATCACCGCCTTGCCACCGCCCTGATCGATGCCGGCCAGCACCGCCTTGTAGCTCATGCCCTGGGCCAGACGGATGGCGTCGGCAATGGCGCTGCGTTCATCGGGATAGGCCAGGTAACGGCAACCGCCGAGTGCCGGCCCGAAGCGGGTGTTGTGAATGGCGATAACGGCCTTGAGACCGCTGGCCGGATCGGCGGCCAGGTGCAGGGCCTCGAGGCGGGCGGCCTCCATCATGCTGAACATGGGTGAGCTCCCGTTCGGACGTCTGGGCTCAGTATAGGAGAGCCTCGCTGGACGACGGCTTCGTCAGCGGCTACAAAAGCAGGAGTCCAGTGGAGAATGCGATGAGCCCACGTCAAACCTGCATGCAGTGTCTGCAACGCGACCCACCCGCCCTGCTGGAAGCAGCGCTGTGGATCGCCGCCGAACACGACGATCAGTTTCAGCCCGCACAGGTGCTGGCCGAACTGCACGGCCTGCTCATGCAGGTCAGCGCGGGATTGCCGGCTCTGCCCGCCCGCGAGCTGGCTCAGCCGCTGTTGCGCCGACTCGCCGAACTCGACTTTCAGGAAGACGATGAAGGCGTCACGCGCCCCTACCATTCGCTGCTGCATGAAGTGCTGCGGCGCCGGCGCGGCCAGCCGCTGGCACTGGCAATAATCGCACTGGAACTGGCGCGGCGCCTGGATATCCCGCTACAGGGGGTGAATTTCCCCGGTCACTTCCTGCTGCGCGTGCCTGGCGCCGACCATCTGCTCGACCCCTGCGGCGGGCGCCGCCTGTATACCCCCGACTGCCGCGAGCAGCTCTATCGCCAGCTGGGGCCAGGTGTGGAACTCAGCGGCGTGCACCTGCAGACGGCCGATGCCCGCGACATGCTGCGCCGCCTGTCACGCAATCTGCGCCTGCTGCACATGCAGCACGACAACCCCATGGCCGCGCTCAAGGACGCCGAGCGTGTTCTGCTGCTCGGGCCAGCGAATCTGGTCGATCACCTGGCTCGTGCGGATGTGTACCGGAATCTCGACTGCCCTCAGGGCGAACGCTACGACCTCGAACATGCCTTGCTGTTCTGCGATGACCCCTGCCTGCGCCTGGAGCTGAGCCAGCGTCTGCACAGCCTGGCCAGAGCCCCGGCGATGCATTGAACCTGGGCGAGGACGCGCAACCTCAGGCCGAGGCCGACTGGGTATGGAAGCTGAAGTAATAACGCAGGGCGTCGATCATCTCGACGTAGTCGGCAGGCGGCGCCACCAAGGCAAAACCGGAATCGTAGCTGCCGGGCGTGACATCTTCACGGCACCACTGGCAGTTGCCGGAAAAGTCGATGAAATGCATGCCCTGCTGGCCGGGAATCTTCAGACGCATGTCGAAGCGAGCACCCACCAGCATCGGCAACTGGCTGATCAGCATCAGACCGTCCAGCGAGACATTGCCGATGAACCCCATCGGTTTGTCGGTGATGCGATTGAACACCTTCAGGTAGTAAGGCAACTGATGGCGCTCGATTCGACGTTGGCTACGCATAATGGCAAATCGCTACAAAGGGGGTTGAGTATGACCCTACAGCAACCGCTTAACCAGCCTCAGCGACAACGCTCGGCAATTCTTTCCCGCAACTGGCGACGAGCGGTGTCGGTTTCTTCATCACTGTAGTAAATGCGTTCACCATTGGCACCGGGGCGGTAATATTTGACCCCTTCGGCGATCTGCGTCAGACGCCGACGCAAATCACGGCACTCACTGGCGCGCGCTTCGAGTTGCGCGGCTGCCGTGGCCTCGGCCTGCTGCCGCTCCTCGAGCCGCGCGTCATGCAGGCGCTGGCTACGGGCCTCGCGCTCACGGGTGTACTCGTCGCGCTCGACCACCTGCGGCTTCACCTCCACCGTCTCGGCACCCGCCACAGGGCGCTGGCCGAAATGCACACGCCCCTGTTCATCCGTCCAGCGATAGATTTCCGCCGTCGCCAGGGCTGGCAACAGGGTGGCGATCAGCAACAGGCAGCGCATGTTCATCCTCCATGAAAGACATGCGCCAGCTTATACCGCGACGCGGCGCCGATAAACGGGCTCGACCGGTGACTTACAGAGTCGCCGGGCTGACCTTGGCTGCCGGAGCCGGAACATGATGTCCCAATTGCTCGAGCGTCTGCAGGCGCGCACGGGCGCGATAGGCGTATTCACTGGCCGGATAGCGCGTGATGATGAACTGATAGGTCTGCGCCGCGTCTACGAACAGGCTTTCACGCTCCAGGCACTGGCCGCGCAGCAGGGAGATCTCCGGCTGCACGTAGCTGCGCGAGCGGCTCTGCCGCTCGGCCTGCGAAAGCTCCAGCGCGACACGTGCGCAGTCCCCTTCGTTATAGGCGCGATAGGCATTGTTCAAGTGATGGTCGAGCGAGACACGGGTGCAACCCGCGGCAACCAGTGCCACGGCCAGGATGATCAGGGTTCGCATGGGCAATTCCTCCAATGAGCAGTGTATCGACAGCCTGAGGAAAAACTGAACATCGACAAACCTCCGATGGGTTTTGCCGGCCATGCCTTGGCCATGCCGGGCACGCTGACTAGACTGCGCGACACCGGCCCATCCGGCCAAGGAGCCCGCATGCCGCTCGTCCGTCTGCTTACCCTGGTCATCGGCGCTGCCGTGCTGAGCGCCTGCGCCCCGACCACCCCGCTGTTCATCGCTCAGGTGACCACCAACGAAGTGGTCGAGTACAAGGCGCTGAAGACCAAACGCATGACTGCGGCCATCGAGGAGGAAGGCGACCTGCTGACCTACAGCGCCATGGCCATCCGCGACGCCCACAGCGACAAGGCCGAGGCCCTGTACCTGGACGGCTACCGCGACCGCCAGTTGAGTGGCGAGGTACGTGCCATCGCCCTGTACCAGATAGGTCTGATCTACATGAACCGCTTCAACGACCAGCGCGACGACCCGAAGGCGCTCAACTACTTCTACAAGGTGCTCAACGAGTTTCCCGCCAGCCAGGCTGCCAGCCGCGCGGAGGAACGCATCGCACTGATTCGCCAGCGGGGCGACGAGCCGATCCACAAGACCTCGCGTGAACTGCTGGCGCACTGGCAACCGAGCCAGAATCTGGATCTGTACAAGCCCAGCCTCGACCCGGACATGACCCTGCTGTCGCGTCGCGCCGTGCTCAAGGGCCGCGTCGATGAAGCCGAGCAGCTCTACCTGCTGGGCCTGGCCGACCCGCACGTACCTGCCGACATCAAGGAAAAGGCGCTGTACCAACTGGCCCTGATGCACATGGCGCCAGACAACCCCAACGTCAACCGCGACAAGGCCATCGCCTACCTGCGCCGCCTGCTGGTGCAGTTCCCGGATGGCGCGCTCAACGCCAAGGCAGCCCGGCACCTCGATGTGGCGCTCAACCCGGCAATACGCTGACGCATATCAAGGTCGTCCCCGCCATCCTGGTCTGTAATCCAGAAGTGCTCTGAAAAAGCCATTTATCGCTACTCCCGCGAAGGCGGGAGCCCAGGAAGTTGGCAGGTTCCGGATGATTCCCCTTCGGGCCACCAGCGCAGCGAGCAATGACGGCTTCTTCAGAGTTTTCCTGGGCTCTGTACGAAAAGTGTCTGCGCTCGATGGCTTTTCGTACAGCGTCACGCCACAGACTCCCGGACGAGGCCGTTGCCATGAAACTCGAACGACTGCTGGTCGTCATAGACCCCGAGCACGATCAACAACCCGCCCTGCATCGCGCGGCCGAACTGGCGCGCAAGACCGGCGCCGAACTGCACCTGCTGCAAGTCGACTACCACCCGAGTCTTGAGGCCGGGTTGCTCGACAACCGCCTGCTCACCCGTGCCCGCGAAGCCATGCTGCTGCAACGCCACGAGGAGCTGAACGCCAACGCCGCCCCTCTGCGCGAAGAGGGACTCAAGGTCGAGGTGGACGTGCGCTGGGGCAAACGCCGGCACGAGGAAATCCTCGCACGCGTCAACGTGCTGCAACCGGACATCCTGTTCAAGTCGACCCATCCCAGCAGCGCTCTGCGCCGCCTGCTGCTCAGCGACACCAGCTGGCAACTGATCCGCCGCAGCCCGGTACCGCTGTGGCTGGTGCACGACGCACAATGGAACGGCCAACGCCTGTGCGCCGCACTCGACCCGCTGCACAGCGCCGACAAGCCCGCAGCCCTGGATCACCTGCTGATTCGCACCAGCCAGGCCCTGCAGACGCAGTTCGGCCTGCAAACCCACTACCTGCACGCCCAGGCGCCACTGCCACGTTCGCTGATGTTCGACGCCGAAGTAGCGCAGGAATATGAAGACTACGTGACCACCAGCACCCGCGAGCATCGCCAGGCCTTCGACACGCTGATCACCCAGCATGCCATCGACAAGGCACAGGCCCACCTGCTGGAGGGTTTTGCCGAGGAAGTCATCCCGCGCTTCGTGCGCAAGCACAATATCGACCTGCTGGTGATGGGCGCCATCGCCCGCGGCCATCTGGACAACCTGCTGATCGGCCACACCGCCGAACGGGTGCTGGAACGGGTCGAGTGCGACCTGCTGGTAATCAAACCGGGCGGCAAAGAGTAGTGCACAGGAACAATGACTACAGCGCAAGGCCGTAGTAGCCTCCCCGGCACAGTTCACTAGGGAGTTCGTGCATGACCTTTCGTCGTACCAAAATCGTCGCCACCCTGGGCCCGGCCAGCAGCTCGCCGGAAGTGCTCGAGCAACTGATTCTCGCGGGCCTGGACGTGGCCCGCCTGAACTTCTCCCACGGCACGCCCGACGATCACAAGGCTCGTGCCCGGCTGGTACGCGAACTCGCGGCCAAGCACGGCCGCCACGTGGCGCTGCTCGGCGACCTGCAAGGCCCGAAGATTCGCATCGCCAAATTCGAGAACAAGCGCATCGAACTCAAGGACGGCGACCTGTTCCGTCTTTCCTCCAGCCACTCGCGCACCGCAGGCACCCAGGAAGTGGTGGGTATCGATTACCCGGCACTGATCCAGGACTGCGACGTGGGCGATGAACTGCTGCTCGATGATGGCCGCGTGGTCATGCGCGTCGAACTCAAGGGCGCCGACGAACTGCACTGCCGTGTCCTGATCGGCGGCCCGCTGTCCGACAACAAGGGCATCAACCGCCGTGGTGGTGGCCTGACCGCTCCGGCCCTGACCGACAAGGACAAGGCCGACATCAAGGTCGCCGCCGAGATGGATCTGGACTACGTCGCCGTTTCCTTCCCGCGCGATGCCGCCGACATGGACTACGCCCGTCGCCTGCTCACCGAAGCCGGCGGCAGCGCCTGGCTGGTGGCCAAGATCGAACGCGCCGAGGCCGTGGCCGACGACGAAGCGCTGGACGGCCTGATCCGCGCCAGTGACGCAGTGATGGTGGCCCGTGGCGACCTCGCCGTGGAAATCGGCGACGCCGAGCTGGTCGGTATCCAGAAGAAGATCATCGCCCACGCCCGCCGCCTGAACAAAGCCGTGATCACCGCCACCCAGATGATGGAGTCGATGATCCACAGCCCGATGCCGACCCGCGCCGAAGTGTCCGACGTGGCCAACGCCGCGCTGGACTATACCGATGCGGTGATGCTGTCGGCCGAGAGCGCGGCCGGCGAGTACCCGGTCGAAGCCGTGCAGGCCATGGCTCGCGTATGCCTGGGCGCGGAGAAACACCCGACCAGCCAGAAGTCCAGCCACCGCCTGGGTCGTACCTTCCAGCGCTGCGACGAGAGCGTGGCCCTGGCGACCATGTACACCGCCAACCACTTCCCCGGCGTCAAGGCCATCATCAGCCTGACCGAGAGCGGTTACAGCCCGCTGATCATGTCGCGTATCCGCTCGCACATCCCGATCTTCGCCTTCACCCCGCACCGCGAGACCCAGGCCCGCGTGGCGCTGTTCCGTGGCGTCTATACCATCCCGTTTGACCCGGCCTCTCTACCGGCCAACAAGGTCAGCCAGGCGGCGGTGGACGAGTTGCTCAAGCGTGGCGTGGTAGAACCGGGTGACTGGGTCATCCTGACCAAGGGCGACAGCTACCATGGCACCGGTGGCACCAACACCATGAAGATCCTGCACGTCGGCGATCAGATGGTGTGATACCCGCTCTGCCAGCCTGATCACGCAATGAAAAACGCCCGGTGCCATGCACCGGGCGTTTCTTTTTCAGGTGGATCGGATCAGGCGCCGAGCATTACCAGCTCACGCCCAGGCTGAGGTTCACCGCGCCGTCGTCAGCGACCTCCGCCTTGGCCCGCATCAGGCTCTTGCGAACCTCCAGGCCCAGACCGAAACCGGCACCGCCGCGCTTGTCGGTCGCCCCCGGCTGACGCCAGCTCGTGTCGTCGTACGCCACCTTCACCGACTCGGGACTGCTCAGACGGTACTGGTACTGGGCCGACAGCTCCGGCTTGAGCATCCAGCCCTCCAGCTGGAAGTTGCGACTCAGGTTCAGGCCGGTCTGGGCGAATGCACTGTTGTGCACCTGACTCTTGATGCGCAGGCCCTCGTTCTTCTCCCGGGTGCCCTTGAGATGGGTCTGCACACCCATCAGCCCGAGACTCGGCTCGAAGGTCCAGTCGCCCGCGTCGATGTCGCTGCCCAGCTTCACCGAGGCATGGAACTGCGTGGCCGAGGTCTTGCCCCTGGCGGTCTCGCCCTCATGACTGCGCTTGGCCTGGATGCCGGCATGCGCCGCCCCCAGACCACCGCCCAGGTACGGGACCGCTGTCCTGGCCATTGAGGCGATGCAGCCCGGCCACAGCCACCTGGGTCAGGTCGAGTTTGGCCTTGCCGTCACTGCTGACCTTGCCGACAGTCTGGCCGAGCGCCACGCCCAGGGTCAGATCGTCGCGCAGCTGGAACACCACCCCGGCGGCAACGCCCTGGCTACGCTCCTTGCTGTCTTCGCGATCGCCACTGCCCGCGATGCTCTCGCTGGAACCGATGAGACCGGCCCAGAGGCGCGAATCACCGGCGGCCAGCCCATGATCCTGACCCAGCTCGTCGAGCAACTGACCGTCGAAACGGCTCGCGGCACGCCCCATGTAGGCCAGGGCATCGGCGTAGGCCTGGCGGCGCAGCGCCGGATTGTTCAGCCCCGGAACCTGCGCCGCCTCCAGCATGGCGAGCGCCTGCTCGGCCTCTTCGGCGACTGCGGCCGGTTCGGCGGCTGCGGCATCCGCGGCCGAATCAGCATCGACCTTCGCCAGCTCGACAGCGGGCACCTTGTCGCCATCGACCTTCGCGACCTCGACAGCGGGTACCTTGTCGCCCGCGGCTTTCACGGCATCGGCTTCGACCTCGGCAATGGCGGCGATCACCTCCTTGCCGGCCTTCAGTGCGGCCTCGACCTTGGCGAATGCCTCCTCAGGCAGGTAGCGCACGACGCTGAGACCGCCTTCGGCTGTGGCGTCAGGTTGCAGACCGTAGATGGCCTTGACCTTCCAGCCGGCGGCATCGGCCTGGGTCAGCAGGGCATTGACCGTCTCGCCGCCCAGCGTGCCCTTGGCTCCGGCCTTGGTCATGTCCAGCAGGCTTCGCGCTTGCGTGGGGCTGAACAGTTTCAGCCCACCCTCCTCCGTGCGTTGCAGGCGCTGCAGCAGGGTGTTGCCGTCCGGCTTCTCGATCACCACGACATAGTCGCGGATGTTCTCGGGCACCTGGCCGCCGACATCGAGCCTGGCCACCTGGAGCGGCGCCTTGCTGCTCTGGATCAGCGACTCGAGGCCCTTGCTCGCCGTCCCCGCCTTGCCCAGCAGCTCGCCGCCGTCCTTGAACAGCTTGGCAACGGCCTGGCGGTAGTTCTCAACCTTCGGCTCCGACAAAGCACCGGAGGAGGAACCGTCTCCTTTCGGCCCCACGCCAGTCAGCCCTGACGGCTGCCCTGTCGTTTGCGGGTCGTTGACGTCGAGGTTCGAACCGCCGCTACCGGTGTCCACGACTTCGGGCGCGCCCGAACCGCTGTCGATGCCATTGCCGGTGCCGACGACAGCCGGGCCGCCCACCTGGGTAACTGCCTTGAGCTGGGGCGCTTCGTCGAGCGTATGCCCGGCACTCCCGGTGTTGCCATGCGGCATTGCAGAGGTGTCCGCCGTAGCGGTAGTGCCTTTGGTCCCAGTTGCCTGTGCGGGAGGAGCTTCACCACCGGCACCTGTTGTTGTGGTGCTCGGTAGTTCGCTTGTACTCGGATCGGCTGTCGTGGTGCTGGTGACAGTGGTACCGGTAGTGCCCTGTTCCTTGGCGGCATCGGCGGTGCTGGTTTGCCCTCCCTCCTCGTTCGATTGCGCCGTACTCGTGACAGGGGCGCTGTTCGTGACTTGCTCCGGGGTCTGAGTGGTCGTTGACTCGCTAGTCGTAGCAGCACTTTTCTGGGTGTCGCTCTTCGACGAAGAGGTGTCGAGTACCACCGCATTATTGTCCGTCGAAACATCGCTCTGAACGGTGTTCGGACTTTCAGAAGTCGTTACAGGCGCTGACGGCACAGCATCGGTACTTGCAGTCGTAGTTCCCGAGGTTGTTTCTGGTGTTTTTTCTTCCTTCGTTACGCTCCCCCCGCCTCCTGCGCCTTCGGTAGCTCATCACCCTCTGTGCCCGTGCTCAGCACTTTGTTGAGGACGCCCACGATGCCTGCAAGCACGCCTCCACCCGCAGTCGTCCCGCCGTTTTCTTCGTCCTTGATCACTTTACCGAGAGCGCTGTCAACCACGCCTTCGACGATGTCACCTGCATCTTCAGTGAGCCCGTGAGCGAGCTCCTTGAGGCCGAGACCGTCGGCAAGATCATCTACGGCCGGAACATTTTCCAGCACGTCGGCCACCTTTTCGATCACCGTGTGGGTGACTTCCTGCACCACACCTACGCCTTCCTGGATAGTACTCTTCAACGAAGAGACTTCCTCGACCTGCTCGGTGTTCGTGTTGTCAGAAACTTCTACCTTTGCAGTATCCGTTTTTTCTCTGACGATTTTTCGCCGCCCTCTTCAGGGGCCGAAGTATCCGAGCCAGTACCAAGCACATTGCTGATGACACCTGCAACAAAACCCGCGGCGCCTGCCAAAACGCCATCACCTGTAGTCTTGTCGCCCTCTTCGTCCTCGGTCACGCCACCGAGAGCGGTGTCAATCACGCCATCGACGATGTCACCTACATCTTCAGTGAGCCCGTGAGCGAGCCCCTTGAGGCCGAGACCGTCGGCAAGATCATCTACGGCCGGAACATTTTCCAGCACGTCGCCCACCTTTTCGATCACCGTGTGGGTGACTTCCTGCACCACACCTACGCCTTCCTGGATATCACTCTTCAACGAAGAGGCTTGTTCGGTGCCCGTGTTGCCAGAAACTTCTTCTTTCACATTATCCGTATTTTTTTCTGACGATTTTTCGCCTTCCCCTTCAGTATCCGAGCCAGCACTAAACACCTTGCCGATGACATCTGTGCCAAAATCCACGATGCCTGCAAGCACGCCTCCACCCGCAGTCGTCCCGACGTTTTCTTCGTCCTTGATCACTTTACCGAGAGCGGTGTCAACCACGCCTTCGACGACGCCACCTACATCTTCAGTGAGCCCGTGAGCGATATCGTCGAGGCCGAGCTCTTCGGTAATAGTCTCCAAGACCGGAACATTATCCAGCACATTGACCACCGTATTGATCGCCGTGTGGGCTACCTCCTGCACCACATCTACACTTTCCTGGATAGTAGTCTTCAACGAAGAGCCTTCATCGACCTGCTCGGTGCTCGTGTTGTCAGAACTTTCTACTTTTGCAGTATCCGCTTTTTTTCTGACGTTTTTTCACCGCCCTCTTCAGGTTCCGAAGTATCCGAGCCAGCACCAAGCACATTGCTGATGACACCTGCAACAAAACCCGCGGTGCCTGCCAAAATGCCATCACCTGTAGTCTTGTCGCCCTCTTCGTCCTCGGTCACGCCACCGAGAGCGGTGTCAATCACGCCATCGACGATGTCACCTACACCTTCAGTGATCTCGTGAGCGAGACCCTCGAGGTCGAGACCTTCGGCAAGATTATCCAAGACCGGAATATGATCCAGCACATCGGTCACCGTCTTGATCGCCGTGTGGGCTACGTCCTGCACCACATCTACGCCTTCCTGGATATCACTCTTCAACGAAGAGCCTTCCTCGGCATGCTCGGTGCTCGCGTTGCCTTCTGATTTTGCAGTATCCGTTTTTTTCTCTGACGCTTTTGTTTCTTCACTGCCTTGCTCGGATGCCTGAACAAAACTCGCGGCACTGCTGGCAGCAAGGATAAGAGGAACCGCCCCCACCCCTCCCATCGCGACACAGATCGATAAACCCAGATTACGGGCAACAGCGTTCTTGCTCTTCTTCATGTCCCAGCCCTGTACGAAATTATCGTTTAGGCCCCAAGGCCCCAAGGCCCCAAGGCCCCAAGGCCCCAAGGCCCCAAGAAAAATGCCGAACAAGCGCTGAATGAACACTGAACAGGCAATGAAAACCTGCCTGTTATTTACCTGTAATACCGATAAGAAATGGCGCAAACCCATTTAATTCGGAAGCCGGGTAACTGACCGCCCCATGAAACATTCGAACGTGTAGATGCTCCTTTTCATAACCTCCGCACGCCTACTTAATGCCCATGCATGAACTTCAGCTGGTTATATACATTCGTTACATGCGGATCATTCAACTGGCACCTGCACTCTCGTCGACGTGCACAGTGGGTGAGGGGTATTCGCTGACACCTGCTCTCGTTGCGAAGCGAGAAATACCCTGAAAAGTCATTCCTGGTCAGTCCCGCCAAGGCGGGGGCCCGGGCGCTTCGTGGCCTCTGGATGATTCCCCTCAAGGAAACTCTGAAAAAGCCGTCATTCCCGCGTAGGCGGGAATCCAGAACCTGCAAAATTCCTGGGCTCCCGCCTTCGCGGGAGCGACGATAAATGGCTTTTTCAGAACATCCTCAAGGACAGCGCAAGCGCTGTTCAGCGATGAAGCTGCTGTCGCACATTCGCAGGAATGAAGACTTTTTCAGACCGTCCCGATCGACCGGTCGATGAATGCGCCGGGCCCAGCGATCCACAGGATGAGTCGATGCGCACTTTCACCACACACAGGGTCGCGGCATCGCACAGTTGCGCCGACAACCTCTGCTTCACCGGCAATGACAATGGCAGTGGCACCTGGCCGGTTCACGCAACCCGCACCTTTTCCCAGGCATAAAAAAATCCGCTGCCAGTTACCTGGCAGCGGATTTTTCGAACGAACCGGGACTCAGGCCTTGGGCAGCGTCACGCCGGTCTGGCCCTGATACTTGCCGCCGCGATCACGGTACGACACCTCGCAGGCTTCGTCGGATTGCAGGAACAGCATCTGCGCCACGCCTTCGTTGGCATAGATCTTCGCCGGCAGGTTGGTGGTGTTGGAGAACTCCAGGGTCACATGGCCTTCCCACTCCGGCTCCAGCGGGGTGACGTTGACGATGATGCCGCAGCGCGCATAGGTGCTCTTGCCCAGGCAGATGGTCAGCACGTCACGCGGGATACGAAAGTATTCGACGGTACGAGCCAGGGCGAAGGAGTTCGGCGGAATGATGCAGACGTCGCTCTTGATGTCGACGAAGCTCTTCTCGTCGAAATTCTTCGGGTCGACCACAGCCGAGTGAATGTTGGTGAAGACCTTGAATTCATCGGCGCAGCGCACGTCGTAGCCGTAGCTGGAAACGCCGTAGGAGATGACGCGACTGGCATCGGCACCTCGCACCTGGCGCTCGACGAACGGCTCGATCATCCCGTGTTCCTGGGCCATGCGGCGAATCCACTTGTCCGATTTGATGCTCATGGCGGGGAGTCCTGAATTGGGCTATTGCGAAAAAAGTGAGCGCATCTTACCGAGGCCGGCGCCACGCATCAAAGATTGCGGCCTCTGGCTACGGTGATATTTTGCAAAAAAGCTGAACGGAGCATCGCACTTGGCGATAAAAACACGTATGGTGTCCCCACTGTGCTGCATGTGTCACCGCGAATCGCTACTAGATGCCCAGATTTCGATCCAAACATCGTCCGACTCCTAGTACTCGTTGCACTCAGTCCCGGCCTGGGCTTTTCCAGGGCTGTTATTACTTTTGTTAGGAGACATCACATGTCCAATCGTCAGACTGGCACCGTCAAGTGGTTCAACGATGAGAAAGGCTACGGCTTCATCACCCCGCAATCCGGTGACGACCTGTTCGTACACTTCAAAGCCATCCAGAGCGACGGCTTCAAGACCCTGAAAGAAGGTCAGCAGGTTTCCTTCGTGGCCACCCGTGGTCAGAAAGGCATGCAAGCTGAGGAAGTTCAGGTTATCTAACCTGTTCTGCCCCTGCTTCGAGAGAGCCCCGCCCAGTGCGGGGCTTTTTCATGGGCGCGAGAAAGTCACGCATCCAGACGTCCCCCTCTTTCATGAATGGGAGACGGCTGCATGGAGGCGGTCGAGCGACGCCGGGATATCCAGAACGAGGGGCGCAGGAGAGGGTCATCAGTACCGAGTCGCCTGCATCGCCCTCTGCCGCCCTTCGGGCGCCCTCTGCCATGAATGGGAGAGGGTCATCGGATGGCCGCTTCGCAGCCGCTGTCAGTCGTCACTGATCTCGATGTTCGGCATGGCCACCCGGCCCGCCATGGCGATCCGCGCACCGACCTTGCGCGCCAGATCCTGATAGATCATGGCAATCTGGCTCTCCGGATCGGCCACCGTGGTCGGCTTGCCATCATCGGCCTGCATGCGAATGGCCATCGACAGTGGCAATGAAGCCAGCAGTTCGACGCCATACTGCGCCGCCAGCTTCTCGCCGCCGCCTTCGCCGAACAGGTGCTCGGCATGGCCACAGTTGGAGCAGATGTGCACGGCCATGTTCTCCACCACGCCCAGTACCGGGATATGCACCTTGCGGAACATTTCCACGCCCTTTTTGGCATCCAGCAGGGCCAGATCCTGCGGGGTCGTGACGATCACGCTGCCTGCCACCGGCACCTTCTGCGCCAGAGTCAGCTGGATGTCACCGGTGCCCGGCGGCATGTCCACCACCAGGTAGTCGAGGTTGTCCCAGGCGGTCTGGGTGATCAGTTGCAGCAGCGCGCCGCTGACCATCGGCCCGCGCCAGACCATCGGCGTATTGTCGTCGGTGAGAAAGGCCATCGACATCACCTGCACGCCGTGGGCCTCGAGCGGCACGAACCATTTCTGATCGCGAACCTGCGGCCGGGTGCCCGCGGGGATACCGAACATGATGCCCTGGCTGGGGCCGTAGATATCGGCATCGAGGATGCCCACCCGCGCACCTTCACGCGCCAGCGCCAGGGCCAGGTTGGCGGCGGTGGTGGACTTGCCCACGCCGCCCTTGCCCGAAGCCACGGCGATGACGTTCTTCACGTTGCCCAACGCCGGAACCTGGGCCTGGCCCTGGTGCGACTCGATCACGCAATCGATCTGTACCTGCGCCGACGCCACGCCATCGAGGTTCTCCAGCGCCATTTGCAGCATCTGCGCCCAGCCGCTCTTGAACAGGCCGGCCGCATAACCCAGTTGCAGACGCACCCGTACCTTGCCGCCCTGGATGTCCACTTCGCGCAGGCAGCCGGCACTGACCGGATCCTGATCGAGATGGGGATCGACAAGCTGACGCAGGCAGGCTTCCACCGCTTCGCGGGTAACGGCACTCATGGATGGCTCCGAAAGGTTGAGTGAAACAGGCGGGCATGATACCGCAGGCTGCCGCGAGCGGCCCCGTCTGCATCGACTCATCCGCCGCGCACGGCAGCCTCGGCGCAGGTGGCTTGCAACTGCCCGCTGCTTTATAGTTGCCGACTCCCTTTGTTTTACCAGTGCAGCCGACCACCATGAGCGAAGCCCGCAAGATTCTCGTTACCAGCGCCCTCCCCTATGCCAACGGTTCGATTCACCTCGGGCACATGCTCGAGTACGTGCAGACCGACATGTGGGTGCGCTTCCAGAAGCTGCGGGGCAACCAGGCCATCTACGTCTGCGCCGACGATGCGCACGGTTCGGCGATCATGCTGCGCGCCGAGAAGGAAGGCATCACCCCGGAGCAGTTGATCGATGGCGTGCGCGCCGAGCACATGGCCGATTTCGCCGATTTCGGCGTGGATTTCGACAACTACCATTCGACCCACTCGGACGAAAACCGCGAGCTGTCTGCCGCCATCTACCTGGCGCTGCGCGACAAGGGCCATATCGCCACACGTGCGGTGACCCAGTACTTCGACCCCGAGAAGGGCATGTTCCTCGCCGACCGCTTCATCAAGGGCACCTGCCCGAAATGCGGCACCGACGACCAGTACGGCGACAACTGCGAGAAGTGCGGCGCCACCTATTCGCCCACCGAGCTGAAGAACCCGAAATCGGCAATCTCCGGCGCCACTCCGGTGCTCAAGGAGTCTCAGCACTTCTTCTTCAAGCTGCCGGACTTCGAGGCCATGCTCAAGCAGTGGACGCGTTCCGGCGCGCTCCAGGAAGCGGTAGCCAACAAGATCGCCGAATGGCTCGATGGCGGCCTGCAGGAGTGGGACATCTCCCGCGATGCGCCCTACTTCGGCTTCGAGATTCCCGGCGAGCCGGGCAAGTACTTCTACGTCTGGCTGGACGCACCGATCGGCTACATGGCCAGTTTCAAGAACCTCTGCGCACGCCGCCCGGATCTCGACTTCGATGCGTTCTGGGGCAAGGACTCGACGGCCGAGCTGTACCACTTCATCGGCAAGGACATCGTCAACTTCCACGCCCTGTTCTGGCCGGCCATGCTCGAAGGCGCCGGCTACCGCAAGCCGAGCGCGGTGAACGTGCATGGCTACCTGACGGTGAACGGGCAGAAGATGTCCAAGTCGCGCGGCACCTTCATCAAGGCGCGCACCTACCTGCAGCACCTGAACCCGGAATACCTGCGCTACTACTACGCGTCCAAGCTGGGCCGTGGCGTGGACGACCTCGACCTGAACCTCGAGGACTTCGTGCAGAAGGTCAACTCGGATCTGGTCGGCAAGGTGGTGAACATCGCCAGCCGCTGCGCCGGCTTCATCCACAAGGGCAACAACGGCGTGCTGGTCACCGCCAACCCCGAGCCCGCTCTGTGGGAGGCGTTCCAGGCAGCCGCCCCCGGCATCGCCGAAGCCTACGAAGCGCGTGATTTCTCCCGCGCCATGCGCGAGATCATGGCTCTGGCCGACCGCGCCAACGCCTGGATCGCCGACAAGGCACCGTGGGCGCTGAACAAGGTCGAGGGCAAGCAGGCCGAGGTGCAGGAAATCTGCGCCCTGGGCATCAACCTGTTCCGTCAGCTGGTAATCATGCTCAAGCCGGTGCTGCCGAAACTGGCGGCCGACGCCGAGACCTTCCTCAACGTCCCGGCGCTGACCTGGAACGACCTGAGCACGCCGCTGGCCGATCATCAGCTCAATCCGTTCAACCCGCTGCTGACCCGTATCGAGCCGGCGAAGATCGACGCCATGGTCGAAGCCTCCAGGGAAGACCTGGCCGCCGAAGCCGCCACGCCCAACGGGAGCGCCCACCGGG
Organism: Ectopseudomonas oleovorans; assembly: GCA_045291465.1. GTDB lineage: Bacteria > Pseudomonadota > Gammaproteobacteria > Pseudomonadales > Pseudomonadaceae > Aquipseudomonas > Aquipseudomonas oleovorans_B. Next base: position 4,267,494 of record CP152345.1, read on the forward strand.
GCAATGGCGAGCTTGAAAAAGACCCGCTGGCCGCCGAGATCAACTTCGACGCCTTCGCCGCCGTCGACCTGCGCATCGCGCTGATCGAGAAGTGCGAGTTCGTCGAAGGCGCCGACAAGCTGCTGCGCCTGTCGCTGGATATCGGTGACGAGAAGCGCAACGTGTTCTCCGGCATCAAGTCCGCCTACCCGGATCCGAGCAAGCTGGAAGGCCGTCTGACCCTGTACGTGGCCAACCTGGCACCGCGCAAGATGAAGTTCGGCATCAGCGAAGGCATGGTGCTGGCTGCCGGCCCGGGCGGTGAGGAAATCTACCTGCTCAGCCCGGACAGCGGCGCCAGGCCGGGTCAACGCGTCAAGTGATCAGCGAGCCAGGGAGGCGACGATGAAACCATGGAAGGTTGCACCTTTTCTGCTGCTCCTGGCGGGTTGCTCCGACCCGTCGGGCATGCCACTCGGCGGCGCTCTGCAAGGCGAACGCAACAAGGCCGACAGCTATCTGGCCTATGAGCATCATGTCGACATCGAGCTGCCGGCCGAGCGCATTGGCGAACGCCTGGAAGTCACCCGCCAAGCCTGCCTGAGCGAGCGTTTCGGCGCCTGCAGCCTGATCGCCGCCCAGCAGAGCAGCGGTCATGCTCCCCGCGGCGAACTGACCCTGCGCATCGTCCCGGATGGCGTCGAAGCCATCACCCGCCTCGCCAGCGAAGGCGGCCAACTGACCAGCCGCACCACCCGCGCCGAGGATCTGGCCCAGGCCGTGAGCGACAACCGTCGCCAGCACGAGCAGTTGCTGCGCCAGCAACAGACCCTGCAACAGTTCGAGAAACGCGACGACCTCGCCGTTGCAGACCTGCTGGCCCTGGCTCGCGAACAGGCCGCCGTGGCGGTGCAGTTGCAGGCCATCGCCCAGGAAGCTGCCCAGCAGCAACGCCGTCTGGACACCAACCTGCTGACCCTGAACCTCAGTAGCCCCTACGAACGCTCGGCGCTGGGCCGTATCGGGGAAGCCATCTCGCGCCTCGAGGACAACCTCGCCGAAGGCACCGCCAACCTGATCGAATTCATCGGCTACAGCCTGCCGTTCCTGCTCGTGCTGTTCCCCGTCGCCCTGCTGCTGCGCAAGCTCTGGCGCCGCCTGACGCGGCCAAAGGGCTGAAGCCCGCGACAACCGGCGTGGTTGTACCCCCGCGCCGCGCCCCGGATAATACGCGGCCGTCATCAGCCCCATACGCGATCCGCATGACCGATTTTCTTTTCGCCCTGATGGGCGCCGCGCTGATCAGCCACCTGTCACTCGGCCTGCCGCTGGCCGCCGAGGCTCTGCGCCCTGCGCGCATGCAGGCACTCGGCCCTTGCGCCGCCACGCTGATCCTGCTGGCAGTTCCCCTCGCCTGGCTGATCGAGCGCCTGTTGCAGACACTCGCCCTGCCTGACCTGTTCCTGCTCGTCGGTCTTGCGGCGCTCGCGGCGCTGGCCGGGATCGTGCCCCGACTGCTGGCCCGCTGGCGAACCGAGCTGGCGCAACCGGGTCTGTGGATGATCCTGCTCGGCAACGGGCTGGGCGCCATGCTGCTGGCCCGCTCGCTGGAAAGCTTCACCACGGCGATGGCGCTGGGGCTGGCTGGTGGGTTGGGCTTCTGGCTGGCGCTGCAACTGCTGGATGACCTGCGGGCACGCGTCGAAGCGTGCGACGTGCCGGCGGCCTTTCGCGGCACGCCGATCATGCTGATCGGTGCCGGCCTGATGAGTCTGGCCCTGCTCGGATTCAACGGCATGGGGGCGCTATGAACCCGGCCCTGCGCAACGATGCCCGCATTCGCGCCATCGACGCCCTGCTACCGCAGACCCAGTGCGGCAAATGCGGGCACCCCGGTTGCCTGCCCTACGCCCAGGGCATCGCCCAGGGCGAAGCGATCAACAAGTGCCCACCCGGTGGCAGCGCGACCGTCCATGCCCTGGCGCAGCTGTTGCAGCGCCCCTATCTGCCGCTCGAGCTGCCGGAGGTTGCGCCGCAGATCGCCTTCATCCGCGAGGCCGAATGCATCGGCTGCACCAAGTGCATCCAGGCCTGCCCGGTGGACGCCATCGTCGGCGCAGCCAAGTTGATGCACACGGTGATCCGTGACGAGTGCAGCGGCTGCGAACTGTGCGTAGCTCCCTGTCCGGTCGACTGCATCGACATCCTGCCCCTGGCCGAAGGGGAGGCTCGCCAGCAGCGCGAGCGCGCCGATCAGTTCCGTCAGCGTCACGACGCCCGCCAGGCGCGTCTGCTGGAGAACGAGAAGCAACGCCAGGCCGAGCGCAGCGCACGCGCACCGGCAGAGCGGGCAGTCGCGGTGGCGGCACCGCTGGTTCAGCCCGTGGCCGGCAGCGACGAGACCTACAAACGTCTGAAGATGGAAGCGACCATGGCCAGGGTGGTGCTGGCCAAGGCCGAGAAACAGTTCGCCCAGCATGGCAGCGCCGAACTGCAACGCCAGGTTGAGGAATTGCGTGCGGCCGCCGACAAGGCGCAAAACGCTCTGGATGCCCTGCCTGCACCGCCCCCGGCCGCTCAGACGCCGGGTATCGCAGCCCTGAAGCAGGCCAAGGTTCACCTGGCCATGAGCCGTACCGCCCTGGCCAAGGCCGAGCGCGAAGGCGCGAACGATGAAACCCTGCACACCTTGCGTCAGAAACTGGCCGATGCCGAACGGGCGCTGCATGCCGCCGAAGACAACAGCGGCAAGCCGGTACCGGATCTGGTACGGATCGACAAGCAGCCGGTGGACAGGCAACTGCGCGATCTGAAAACCACGCTGGCCTATGCCCGCGCCGAAGTGCATCGCCTGGAGCGCCGCCTGGCAGCCGACCCGAACGCACTCGACGCCACGACGATGGAGGCCGCACGCCAGCGTCTGGCCACGGCCGAGCAACGCCTCGATGACTACCAGCGCGGCTGAACCGGCAGGCCGTTAGAGAACGTAAGCGAGGCAGTCGATATGAGGCGAAAGCAGGCGAGAAAGCGGAATTTACGAGCTGTAAATGAGCTTTTGACCGGGCTGGCGTCCCAGCCTGCCGTTAACGAAGTCGCGGCCACGCAGGTAGTTTTTCAACCGCCTGCCAGCTTCGACCCACGCCCTGCCATGCAACGGGTATTGCTCGCCTGCCTGCCCGCTGCACTGGTGCTGTCGTGGTTCAACGGCTGGGGCGTACTGATACAGCTGTCGCTCGCCTGCCTGACCGGCTGCACCTGCGACTGGCTGGTACGCCACCTGCGCCGTCAGCCGCAGCCTACCTATCAGCTGTTCGAGCGCCCCTGGCTGGGCGAAGGCAGCGGCCTGGTCAGCGCCACCCTGCTTGCCCTGGCACTGCCGGGTTACGCACCCTGGTGGCTGACCATGCTCAGCGCGGCATTCGCCAGCCTGTTCGGCAAGGCACTGTTCGGCGGTTTCGGGCGCAACCCGTTCAACCCGGCCATGCTCGGCTACGCCTTCGCCCTGATCGCCTTCCCCGCCTACATGAGCCAATGGCCGGCGTCCGGTACCGGCCATGACCTGCCGGCAGCGCTGGGCCAGGTCTTCACCTTCGGCAGCGGCCTGCCCGATGGCTGGAGCCAGGCCACGGTACTCGACACGCTGCGCCACAACGATCGCCTGACCATCGACGAACTGTTCGCCAACCACCCGGCCTTCGGCGGGATCGGCGGCCATGGCGCGGAGTGGGTCAACCTGGCGTTTCTTGCCGGTGGCGCATTCCTCCTGCAACAGCGGGTGATTCGCTGGCAGGCTCCGCTGGGCATGCTCGGCGCACTGTTCGTCATCAGCCTGCTGTGCTGGAACGGTAGCGGCTCGGACTCCAACGGCTCGCCGCTGCTGCACCTGTTCAGCGGCGCGACCATGCTCGGCGCCTTCTTCATCGCCAGCGAGCCGGTGAGCGGCGCCAGTACGCCGCGCGGCCAGCTCTGTTTCGGCATCGGCGTCGGCCTGCTCACCTATGCGATCCGTACCTGGGGCGGCTACCCCGACGGCGTTGCCTTCGCCGTGCTGCTGATGAATCTGTGCGTCACCCGCCTCGACGCACTGGGAGCACGGCGATGAAGCCCGGCCTGCTGCTCGCAGCCCTCGCCCTCGGCATCGCCGGGCTGCTCGGCGCACTTCACCAATTGGCCACACCGGGTATCGAACGGCAACGCCAGCTGGCAGCGGAAAGACAGCTGCTCGACCTGCTCCCGGCTGGAAGCTACGACAACCACCCGTTGCAGGAGCCCATCACCCTGCCCGCCGGCGGCCTGCTGGGTAACCCTCACGCCGAACCGGGTTACCTGGCACGCCTGAATGGCACACCGAGCGCCGTGCTGCTGACGGTCAGCGTGCGCGGCTACGAAGGGCCGATTCGCCTGCTGGTAGCCATCGCCGTGGACGGCAGCCTGATCGCCAGCAAGGTGCTGGAGCAACGCGAAACACCTGGCCTGGCCGACCTCGGCGCGCCGCAACGACGAACCTGGCTGAAAGCGTTCGATGGCCTGCGAGTCGGCGACGACTGGGCGCTGAAGGCTGACGGTGGGGCTATCGACCAGATCGCCGGAGCGACCATCACCTCTCGCTCGGTTCGCGATGCGCTACAGGCTGCCCTGCTTTTCTACACGGCGGAGCGTGAACGCCTGCTGGGAGGTCGACCCTGAAACGTTTGCCGCTCGTGCTTGCCCTGGCGCCTCTGCTGGTCGCCACCGATCTGCTGATCAAGGCCGTCACGCTGGGCTTGTTCGGCCTGCTGACGCTGCTTTTATGTGGCCTGGGCCTGATGCCGTTGCGCAACCGCCTCGATGCCATTCAGCTGGCCCTGGCAGCGCTGATGATCGGTGCCCTGTGCGTAGGGATTGGCGACATGCTGCTGCAACTGCTCAGCGCCGAACTGGCCGATGCGCTGAGCCTGAGTCTGGCCCTGCTGGTGCTGCCCTGCCTGGCCCTGGCGCATCAGCCATCGCCCGGCCCTTGGATCGGCCTGCGCCCCGGCCTGGCACTGCTCGGGCTGGCACTGTTGCTCGGTAGCCTGCGTGAATCACTCGGCCAGGGCAGCCTGCTGGCTCATGGCGACTGGCTGTTCGGCCCGGCTTTCACCGGCTGGCAACTGCTGACCGGCCTGCCGTTGCTGACGCAGGCGGCCGGGGTGTTTATCCTGCTCGGTGTGCTGCTCGCCCTGCTCCGTCACTACACATCAGAAAAAGCCCGATGAACGCCGCCAAACGCCTCGAGATCTTCCGTCGCCTGCACGAAGACAACCCCGAACCCAAGACCGAGCTTGCCTACACCACGCCCTTCGAGTTGCTGGTGGCGGTGACCTTGTCAGCCCAGGCCACCGACGTCAGCGTCAACAAGGCCACGGCCAGGCTGTTCCCGGTGGCCAACACCCCGGAAGCGATCTACGCCCTGGGCGTCGAAGGCCTCTCCGAGTACATCAAGACCATCGGTCTGTACAACAGCAAGGCGAAGAACGTCATCGAGGCCTGCCGCCTGCTCATCGAAAAACACGGCAGCCAGGTGCCCGACAACCGCGAGGATCTCGAAGCCCTGCCCGGCGTCGGCCGCAAGACTGCCAACGTGGTGCTCAACACCGCCTTCCGCCAACTGGCCATGGCCGTGGACACGCACATCTTCCGGGTCAGCAACCGCACCGGCATCGCACCGGGCAAGAACGTGGTGGAAGTGGAGAAGAAACTGCTCAGGTTCGTGCCCAGGGATTATCTGCTCGATGCACACCACTGGCTGATCCTGCACGGACGCTACGTCTGCACCGCACGCAAACCGCGCTGTGGCGCCTGCCGCATCGAGGATCTGTGCGAGTACAAGGCCAAGACCTCCGACGATTGATCGGCTATAGAATCCGACGATCTTCTGATTGAAAAAATCTTTTTTACCCGCTCTATATTTGCCGCTATAAGGTGCGCAAATGGCCCCGCTAGCTGGCCTGGAGTGAAATAGATGAGCACTGACAAAGAAGATCTCGAACTGGACGAAGACTTTGTCGCGGACGATGCAGACGATGCCGAGCCTGCGGTGGAAGTCGCCAAGACCAATCTGACCAAGCGTCGCATCATCGACAATTTCCTCGAAGAGCGTCGCCTGCACAAGCAACTGGCCGAATACGACTTCGACATCTGAAGGCAGGGCCCGGCAAGACGCGCAGACGTACCCTCGTCCGAGCGAGCCTTGCTTGCCCTCATCGGAAAACGCCGCGTTCTCCCACCAGAGAACGCGGCGTTTCTCTCTGGGGCCCGCGCAGATGGCTCCTGCACCGAGCGACGCACCCGACATGGATGCGCTCAGGCGAAGCTGGAAAAGTCCGGTTTTCTACGCTGCATGAAGGCCGTCAGCGCCTCGATGGCCTCGGGGGAACGCAGCCGCTGACCGAACAGGGCTCCTTCCTCTTCGATCACCCTGCGCAACTCCTCCCGCCCCGGCGCACGCATCAGACGCTTGCTGTCGAGCACCGCCGACGGTGGCAGCTCAAGGAAACGCTCGGCCATCTCCCGGGCCATCGCCAGGGTCGCGGCACCATCGTCCAGCACCTGGTTGGCGATACCCCACTCGGCAGCCTGCGCCCCCGAGAAGCTTTCGCCAAGCAGCAACAGCTCCGCTGCCCGCACATGACCGAGCAGACGCGGCAGAATCAGGCTGGAACCGTACTCAGGGCACAGACCGAGATTGACGAAGGGCATCTTCAACTGCGCGCTGCGGCTGACGTAGACCAGGTCGCAATGCAGCAACAGCGTGGTGCCGATCCCGACAGCGGGCCCCGCCACCGCAGCGACCACCGGCCTGGAGAACTCGAACAGCGCACGCATGAAGTGGAACACTTCACTGTTCAGTCCGCTGGGCGGCGCCTGGAGAAAGTCGGCGACATCATTGCCGCTGGTGAAGCAGTCCTCGCCACCGGTCAGCAACACCGCACGTATCGACCCGTCACGATCCGCCTCGTCCAGCACGTCGGCCATGCCGGCGTACATGGCGCGGGTCAGTGCGTTCTTCTTGTCCGGCCGCTGCATGCGCAGGGTCAGTAGACCGCGATCACGTTCGATATGCAGGTGTTCGCTCATGCCGAGACTCCAGTAGGGTGCGCCACGCGCACCACTGCTATGCGCGGGTCAGAAAGACGTCGGCGAGCATCTGGCCACGCGGCAAACCCGCCATGTAGAGGCGTCGCGCGAAGCTGTCGAGCGTCTTCGGGTGGCCGCAGAGTAAGGCGAGGGTCTGGCGCGAAACAAGGCGCAGTTCGGCCAAAGCAGCCGGCAACTGCGCCGCCGTCACCAGATCGACCTGCAGGTGGCCATGTTCGCTGGCCAGCGTCTGAAGCTCGCTGCTCAGGTAGTGATCGGCAGAGTCATGGGCAACATGCAGCAGGCGAATCGCACCACGATGCTCCTGGCGCAAGGCTTCGCGCAGCACGCCGTACAGCGGCGCCAGACCGGTGCCGGCGGCCAGCAGCCAGAGTGGCCGGGTCTGCCAGTCGGGGTCGTAGTGCAGCGCACCACCGCGCAGCTCGCCCAGACGCAGGCTGTCGCCGACCTTAAGATGGCGCGCAGCATCGCTGAAGGCGCCACTCTGGCGGCAATCGATATGAAACTCCAGCCAGTCATCCTCGCCCGGCAGGCTGGCCAGCGAATAGGGGCGCGCCACACCACCTGCGCTCCACAGCACGAGGTGCTGCCCGGCGCGATAACGCAGCGCGCGCGCCGCTTGCAGGCGCAGACGCAACACATGCGCGCCGGGCCAGTCGAGGGCGACGACCTGGGCGCCGATGCCGTCGCGCTGCGGATCGAAGGGCTCCACTTCGAGGTCATCGACCATCTGGCACTGGCAGGCCAGGCGCCAACCCTCGGCGCGCTTGTCGGGCGCAAGCGCATCGGGCAGGCGATCCTGTGGCTCTCCGGCCACGCAACGCACCAGGCAGGCATGACAGCTGCCGGCACGACAGCTGTAGGGAACCTCGATACCAGCGGCTAGCAGGGCATCGAGCAGATTGCTCTGGCTGGCTACCTGCACGTGCCGGGCCCCCACCCGCAACTCAGGCATCAGCGCCCTCCCAGCTGGCCTCACAGCGGTTACGCCCACCGCGCTTGGCCTGATAAAGCGCCTGGTCGGCACGCTGCAGGGCATCGTCAAGATCATCACCAGGGCACAGCAGGGTCATGCCGACCGAGAGACTGAGGTTTTCCACGTGCACACCCACCGGTTCGGCTCTGGCGAAGGCCTCGCGCAAGCGCTCGCAACAGGCGGTGAACTGGTCGGCATCGGTATTGGGCAACAACAGGACGAACTCCTCGCCGCCATAGCGGGCAATGACGTCGCCGTCTCGCAGACAGGCGCGAGCCACGGCGGCGAAGGTCTGCAGGACACGATCGCCGGCGGCATGGCCATGAGCATCGTTGATCTGCTTGAAATGATCCAGGTCGATCAGCGCCAGGCCATGTTGCCGGCTGTGGCTCATGTGCTGCAACTCACGACTGGCCAGGCGCAGGAAGTGGCGGCGATTGAACAGACCGGTCAACTCGTCGGTGGCGACCAGATCCTCGAGCTGGCGCATCATCCCGCGCAGGGTGTCCTGATGCGCCTGCAACGCGAAGCGGCGTTGACGCATGCGCTTGCGCATGGCCTGCACGTAACTGGAGAACAGGCACAGCCAGACCAGCAGGATGAACAGCACCCAGACTTGCAGCCAGGCGATGCCCGGATCGACCAACTGCATGCGATAAGCCTCGATCAGCACCATCGCGGTGAAACCGAAGAAGGCGAAAACGGCACAACGCACGAATACCCGTGGCGGCAGTTGGAACACGCCGAACAGGAGAATGAGCACGTAGAAGACCATCATGCTGCCACGCGCACTGTCGAAGAACGCCAGTACCGGTGGCTGCCAGGCCAAGGCGACCAGCACCTGGGCTTCGGTCAGGCTGGGGTCGTCGAAACGCAGATTGCGCCCGGAGAGAAACAGCCAGAGAAACACCAGCTGGCTGCCGAACACGCCGAGCGTCAGCCAGGCTGCGGTACTGATCGAACCGAGAAAGAGGCCATTGAAAACGGCGAACCAGCAGACGAGCGCCATCATCGCGTAGGTAGCGAAGGCCATGGCGAAGCGTTTGAGCAGGAGGCCCTGCAAGCTGCGTTGCGTTCCCCGGCGAGTCGTTGAGCTCATGGGCTCCGTCCCATACTGGCATCTTGCCGTACTCTACCGCCGTGATCACAAAAAACCTAGGGATGGTCGATGCAGTCGTCATCCGCGAAGGCGGACAGCGGCTTCATCGCTGAGCAGCACTTGCGCCGGCCCGCAGGGGAATCATCCAGGGGCCACGAAGCGCCTGGACTCCCACCTTCGCGGGAGTGACTGCAAATAGGTTCATCAGGGCATCGCTGGTTCGCCGATAACCGCCCAAAGCCTTTGTCATCGACCTTCGGCGGCTGTGCCCGTCGCGGTCAGCGGGTTATACTGCCGCGCCTTTTTCGTGGCCCGTCATCGCTGGCAGCCACCCTGCAGGCCGTCGCGGAGCACGCTCAACAGCCATTCCCGACACCCTTTTCGCCGTTGCGCCGGGTCATGATTCGGCGCTTCCTTGTAGATGTTCCCTGATAGAGGAGCGCCCCAATGACCGTGATCAAGCAGGACGACCTGATTCAGAGCGTCGCCGACGCCCTGCAGTTCATCTCCTATTACCACCCCGTCGATTTCATCCAGGCCATGCACGAGGCCTACCTGAAGGAAGAGTCGCCGGCCGCCAAGGACTCCATGGCGCAGATCCTGATCAACTCGCGCATGTGTGCCACCGGCCACCGCCCGATCTGCCAGGACACCGGTATCGTCACCGTATTCATCAAGGTCGGCATGGACGTGCGCTGGGACGGCGCCACCATGAGCGTCGACGACATGATCAACGAAGGCGTGCGCCGCGCCTACAACCTGCCGGAAAACGTCCTGCGTGCCTCGATCCTGGCCGACCCGGCCGGTGCCCGCAAGAACACCAAGGACAACACCCCGGCGGTGATCCACTACTCCATCGTCCCCGGTGACAAGGTGGAAGTGGACGTCGCGGCCAAGGGCGGCGGCTCCGAGAACAAGTCGAAGATGGCCATGCTCAACCCGTCCGACTCCATCGTCGACTGGGTGCTCAAGACCGTGCCGACCATGGGCGCCGGCTGGTGCCCGCCGGGCATGCTCGGCATCGGCATCGGCGGTACCGCCGAGAAGGCCGCGGTGATGGCCAAGGAAGTGCTGATGGAGCACATCGACATCCACGAACTGCAGGCCCGTGGCCCGCAGAACCGCATCGAAGAGCTGCGCCTGGAGCTGTTCGAGAAGGTCAACCAGCTGGGCATCGGCGCCCAGGGCCTGGGCGGCCTGACCACCGTGCTCGACGTGAAGATCATGGACTACCCGACCCACGCGGCAAGCCTGCCGGTGTGCATGATCCCCAACTGCGCCGCCACCCGCCACGCCCACTTCGTGCTCGACGGCTCCGGACCTGCCGCACTGGAGGCCCCGGATCTGGACGCCTACCCGGAAATCGTCTGGGAAGCAGGCCCCAGTGCCCGTCGCGTCGACCTCGACACCCTGACCCCGGAAGACGTGCAGAGCTGGAAGCCGGGCGAAACCGTGCTGCTCAACGGCAAGATGCTCACCGGCCGCGACGCTGCGCACAAGCGCATGGTCGACATGCTGAACAAGGGCGAAGCGCTGCCTGTGGATCTCAAGGGCCGCTTCATCTACTACGTCGGCCCGGTCGATCCGGTCGGTGACGAAGTGGTTGGCCCGGCGGGCCCGACCACCGCCACCCGCATGGACAAGTTCACCCGCCAGATTCTCGAACAGACCGGCCTGCTGGGCATGATCGGCAAGTCCGAGCGCGGCCCCATCGCCATCGACGCGATCAAGGACAACAAGGCCGTCTACCTGATGGCCGTCGGCGGCGCTGCCTACCTGGTGGCCCAGGCGATCAAGAAGTCCAAGGTGCTGGCCTTCCCCGAGCTCGGAATGGAAGCCATCTACGAGTTCGAGGTCAAGGACATGCCGGTCACCGTCGCGGTGGATACCAACGGCGAGTCGGTACACATCACGGGACCTGCGATCTGGAACAGGAAGATCGCCGAAAGCCTGGCGGTGGAAGTGAAGTAAGCACCCTCGCGGTAAACGCAAGCCCGGCCCAGTGCCGGGCTTTCGCGTTTATGGGCCAAACGGAACGATGCGCGCCCATGCATGGCCTAACCTCCCAGTCGCAGAGGAGGCGCCATGACCTTTTCCATCATCGCCCGTTGTCCGCGCAGCGGACAGTTCGGGGTCGCAGCGGCCACCGCCATGCCGGCGGTCGGCAAGCTGCTCAGCCATGCGGCAGCCGGCATCGGCGCCGTGGCCACGCAAGCCCAGGTCAACCCTTATCTGGGGCTCGATGGCCTGGAGCTGTTGCGCCAGGGCCATGCTGCCCACGAAGCGCTGCAACGACTGAAAGGCACCGACCCGTGCATGGCGCTGCGCCAGTGCGCGCTGATCGATGCCCGGGGCGACAGCGTCTGCTGGACCGGCGACCAGTGCATTCCCTGGGCCGGCTCGCGGTGCGGCGAGCAGTTCTCCGTGCAGGGCAATCGGCTGGTCGGCCCGCAGGTACTGGAAGCCGTCGCCGAGACCTTTGAGCAGACGGCGCAACGCCCACTGATCGAGCGCCTGATCGAAGCCCTGGCAGCCGGTGACGAGCGTGGTGGCGACCGCCATGGCGAGTCCTCGGCGGTCATCTACGTGGTCGACCGCGAGCAGTATCCGCTGTGGGACATCCGCGTCGACCATCACCTCGACCCGGTGGCGGAATTGCGTCGGCTGCATGGTGTCTTCGCCCGCGAGGTGCTGCCCGAGATTCTCGCCATGCCCACCCGCGAGAATCCGGCCGGCAAGGCAGCGGAAGATGCCGTCTAACGAGCCGTCGTGCCGAAGCGTCGCCGGTAATCCCCCGGCGACACCCCCACCAGGCGGGCGAACACCTTGCGAAAGGCGCCACCGTCGCGATAGCCGACCTGCCATGCCACCTGATCGATGCTCTGACGGGTGAACTCGAGCAGTTCGCGGGCCTTGGTCACACGCAACTGCTGGCAGTACTCGGTAGGCTTCATGCCGGTGGCGGCGCGAAAGCGGCGCAGGAAGGTGCGCTCGCCCAGGCCGGCGCGGGCAGCCATCCCGGCCAGAGTGGCATCAGCCATCGCCGAGCCCTGCAACCAGTGCTGCACGGCCAGCACCGCTGCATCACCGTGATCGAAACCGGGCACGAAGCTGCTGAACTGACGCTGCGACTCACGGTTGAGATCGACCACCAGAAAGCGCGCGGTTTCCGTCGCGATGGTCGGCCCCAGCAGGCGCGTCACCAGTGCCAGGCCCAGGTCCGTCCAGGCCATCAGGCCTCCGGCGGTGATCAGGTCGCCGTCATCGACCACCATTCGTTCGGGCAGCACGCGGACATCGGGATAGCGCTCCGCCAGTTCGCCAGCCAGCGCCCAGTGGGTGGTCACCGAGCGGCCGTCGAGCAGACCGGCTTCAGCCAGTGCAAAGGCGCCGGCACAGACCGACGCCAGCGTCACGCCCGAGGCATGCAGGCTCGTCAGCCATGTGCAGTAAGCGGTTTCCAGCGCGTAGTCGGCAACGGCGTCCAGACAGGGCGGCAGGATCACGACCTGCGGCGCACCAGCGGTTTGCGGCTCGCTGTCGAACACGCGCCGTATCCGGCCTGCATCATCCACCTGCCAGTGACTGACACGCAGCCTATCCACCCCCTCGCGCTGCTGACTGGCGGCCATGCGGTTGGCCACCGTGAACAGATCGCCCAGACCATACACCGCAGCCAGTTGCACACCGGGATACAGCAACAGCCCGATTTCCAGGCAGCGCCCGCTCATTGTCAGTTTTTCCCCGCAGATTGTCGGCCTCGCCCATCCTCGAACGTCAGCCGGAGCGATAAGGTTTGCCCCACATCATCCCACGGAGAGCAGCATGAGCAAGCGTGCTTTGGTACTGATCGACATCCAGAACGACTATTTCGAAGGCGGCAAATGGCCGTTGCACGGCATGGATGCAGCCGCGAGCAATGCGGCGCGCGTCCTCGCCGCTGCACGCAAGGCTGGCGACAAGGTGGTGCACGTGCGCCACGAGTTCCAGAGCGACGACGCGCCCTTCTTCACCCCGGCTTCCGAAGGCGCACGCATTCACGCCAGCGTGCAGCCGCAAGCGGACGAGGCCGTGGTGCTCAAGCATCAGGTGAACGCCTTCCTCGGCACCGACCTCAAGGCGCTGCTCGATGCGGCAGGTATCGAGCAGGTCACCCTGGTCGGCGCCATGAGTCACATGTGCATCGACGCGGCAGCCCGCGCCAGCAGCGACTTCGGTTACGCCACCTGCGTGGTGCACGACGCCTGTGCAACGCGCGATCAGGTGTTCGAGGGGCAATCGATTGCAGCCGCTCAGGTACATGCCGCCTACATGGCTTCGCTGGCCTTCGCCTATGCCAGCCTGGTCTCTACCGAGCAGTACCTGGCGGGCACGCCCGATTCCCACTAGATAGCGAACGGGCGCATAGGCCATCCGCATGGCCTATGGCGTCCTCGCCAGTAGCCCTGCGGACGCGGAATGCAACAGACCCCGCCGACGACTCAGGCCAGCCCTTCACAATGAACTGGCTTTCTTCATCGACATCACTATGCTGCGTGCTTCACTCACGGCCAAGGAGATCGGCCATGTTCACGAGAGCTCTATCCAGGCAATCACTTCTCATCAGTTCCATCGCCGGCATCTTCCTGACATGCCAGGTCACTTACGCCGCCCCCTCGCACTCGATGAAAGCCCCCCGCGACGTGACATGGGCGGACTTTCTCGGCTTGAACGTCCAGTTGCAATGGTTCCCCGAGCAGTCCTACCGGTATCAGATCGCCAAGCTCAAGGAGCTGGAGCTGCAATGGATTCGTATCGGCCTGAACTGGGATCGCATGGAGCCGCAGGCAGGGCAGTGGCAATGGACAGACTTTGACCGGCTGATGCAGGTCGTCGAGGAGGAGGAACTCAAGCCGCTGATCTACATGGTGGGGTCTGCCCCTCATGCGACATCCGCACCAGCGGGTGTAAGCAATCCCGACCAGTACCCGCCAACCAACCCGCAGTTGTTCGCCAACAGTTTCGCGACCCTCGCCAGCCGCTATCCCTACGTGACCGCCTGGCAGGTATGGAACGAGCAAAACATCCCGCCTTTCTGGCAGCCGATGGAAAATCCGTGGCAATACCAGCAGTTGCTGGAAAGCACCCTGACGACCCTGGCCGTCGTCAGGCCGGATGCCACGCAGGTAATCGGTGGCCATGCCTACTACAGCCAGATGCCCGTCCTCGGCGGCTACATGTTCGAAGCCCTGTACCACCTTGGCAGCCTCAAACCCGATCGCGTGAATGCCTACCACCCCTATTCGCAGGAGGCGGAAGGCGACTATTCAGGTGCCGGCGATTTCATCATCAATGCCAGCGCGCTCAACCAGAATCTGCGACTGCTCAGCGGTGGGCCCATCTGGGCGACCGAGTTTGGCTGGTCCAGCTACCCGGGCCCTGTGGAGTTGCAACCCATCATTGGCGAACAAGGCCAGGCCGACCACATGCTCCGCCGCCTGGCACTGATGAGCGCCATGGATTACGACCGCATCTTCCTGTTCACCCTCAACGACCTGGACGCTCGCGCCACCGTGCGCGATCAGTTCTACGGACTGCTGCGCCTCGATGGCAGCGAAAAACCTGCATACCAGGCGTTGAAACGCTTCTTGCAGGTTACCAGCGCGAGCATGACGCCCCTGGATCCGCCTGCATTTGCAAACGCGCCCGAGGGCATGATCAGCATTGCCTGGCAGCGCGCCGACGGCCGCTGGCTCTGGATGTTCTGGGCGCAGGAGGATGGAACGGTGCAGTTGCAACGTAATGGCAGCGGCACACTCCACAACCCCCTCCAGGGCACCAGCCAGAGCGTCAACTCCAATGGCGCTGGAATGACCATCAACGTCACGCGCGAGCTGCAGATGCTGGTGCTATGAGCCAAATCGCTGCAATTGCATCTCGCGCAGGCGGCTCAGGGTGCGCTGGAAGGCGAAGCCGAGGTAGCCCTCGGTATAGAGCTCATCCAGCGTCACCTCGGCCTCGATGTACAGCGGCACGCGCCGGTCGTAGCACTCGTCGACCAGGGCGATGAAGCGGCGCACGGCGTCGTCGTTGCGCGACAGTGCCGGCAACTGCCTGTCGCCGGCATCGACCCGTTCGGCACCATCTTCGGTGCCACGGGCGATGCGCCCTTCGCGCGGCACTCCACCCAGACGCGGCACGCCATCGAGCAGGATGGCCGGGAAACGCTGGCACAGCTCGATGAAATCGGGCGCCGCCAGCGGTTGCTCGCACAGATCATCGAAACGGCACCACAACGCTGCCGGGCTGTGGGCGAGAACCGTCACACGGCGATGGGCCAGTTCCACAGATTCACGACCAATGGCCTGCCCCTCGCTCAACCGGCTGAACAGCTCGCCCAGGGCTTGCGGCTGCTGCACCCAGTAACGCTGCACCTGCGCACCCGGGTGCAGGCGGTGATCCTGCGCGCCGTCCACGGCCACCACCTGCATGTGCTGCTCCAGCGCGGCGATGGCCGGCAGGAAACGCTCGCGGTTGTAACCACCGGCGTACAACTGATCCGGCGGCTGGTTGGAAGTTGCCACCAGCACCACGCCCTGCTCCACCACCAGACTGAGCAGGCGCCCGAGCAACATGGCATCGCCGATGTCGCTGACGAACAGCTCGTCGAAACACAGCACGCGTACCTCGCGCCCCAGCTCTTCGGCCAGCAGGCGCAATGGGTCGGCGTTGCCGGTCAGTTGGAACTGGCGACGATGCACCCACTGCATGAAGTGGTGGAAATGCTGCCGCCGTGCCGGCACCCGCAATGCGTTGTGGAAGCTGTCCATGAGCCAGGTCTTGCCGCGCCCGACCGGCCCCCAGAGGTAAACGCCGAGCGGGCGTGCGCCGCGCTGCACGGCCTCGTGGCAGCGCTGCAACGCCTCGACTGCATGGCGCTGTGCAGCATCGACGACGAAGCCTGCGGCCAGCGCCCGTTCGTAGGCGGCCTGCGGCGAATCGAGCGGCGCCTGCATCGCGGTCAACGCAGCACCAGCCGGCCGTCGTCGAACTGCCGTGGCCAGTCGCGGCGGGTGAATACCTGACCCTGCTCGCGCACGCGACGCACCTCATCCAGATCCAGTTCGCAGATCAGCCAGTGGCTACGCGTGGGGCAAAGCTCCTCGCTCTCGGCGACGATGCCGCTGGCCGGCATGCCGTAGTCCGAGGGCACGTACAGCGAAGCGCGACCGTAGCCTTCGTCGAGCGACGGCGACCAGGGTGCCAGACCGACGGTGGGCGAATGCAGCACGGCGATCTGGTTCTCCAGCGCACGGGCCTGGGCCCCGATGCGCACACGGTGAAAGCCGGCCACGGTGTCGGTGCAACTCGGCGCCAGGATCAGGTCGACACCGGCCTCGGCCAGGGTACGCGCCAGCAACGGGAACTCGTTGTCGTAGCAGATCAGGATGCCCAGCTTGCCCAGCGCCGTATCGAATACCTTGAGGCCGTTGCCCGCCGCGATGTGCCACTGTTCCAGTTCGAAGCGGGTCATGATCAGCTTGTCCTGGCTGCCCAGGCTGCCGTCCGGGCCGAACAGCCAGGCGCGGTTGCGGTAGATGCCGTCGTCATCCAGCACGGCCACCGAACCGGGTTGCAGGTACAGATTCAGCCGGCGTGCCAGACTCACGCACAGCGCCAGCCAGCGCGGCAGCAGTGGCTGGATGCCGGCGATGGAGGCGTGCAGGTCACCCCGCTCGGCCTCCGGCAGTTGCCCGGTGAGCACCAGGCCGGCGTACTCCGGCAGCAGCAACAGTTCAGCGCCCTGCCCGGCCGCCTCCTCGCACAACGCCGTCAGGTGCTCGGCATAGGCATCCCAGGTGGTGAACAGATCGATGTGATATTGGCAGGCGGCAACCTTGATCATGAGGTGAGTTCCTTCAACCAGAACGACATGGGTTTGGCCGACTCCTCGGCCTCGTCCAGATCGCGCCAGTGATAATGGGTGTGCAATTGGGGGTGATGGCGATAGCCACGTCGCATCCAGAAATCGTCCAGTGGCTGATAATCGGCAGGTCTTCGCGGGTGATCGCCCGGACGCTGCACGGCGCAGAAGGCGCACCAGTCGAAACGGCCCAGACGTCGTGCATGGGCTTCACGTTCGACGAAGAAGCGCACGCCCAGGCCACGCCCGCGCCAGGCCGGCAAGACCACCGACTCGGCGCAGTAGAAGACTCGCGCCGGGCTCCAGCCGGCAGCAATGAACGGCTGCTGGAATTCCTCGGTTTCGTCGGTCAGCGGCAGCGCCGTGGAAGCGCCGACCACCTGCCCGTCGTCAAGCACCAGCACGCACAGGCTGCCGGCGCTGCGCACGTAGGTGGCCAGGTACTCGGCCTCGTAGGCGAGGTTGCCGTCGTAGAGGTAGGGAAACTCGCGAAACACCTCGATGCGCAAGCGCGCGAGGTCGTCGATATGGGGCTCGATCTCCGTGCCCCGCAGCAGTCGGATGTCCATTGCAGTCGCTCGCCAGCAACAGGGTGACGCCAGTGGCTATACCAGCGGTGAACGGCGAACTTATCATGCGGGCCGGCAAACGACTAAACGGACTACGACAGGAGCCGCCCCATGACCGCCACCGAACTGGTTCAGGCCTACTACGCCGCCTTCAATGCCGGCGACATGCCCGCCTTCCTCGACCTGCTGGCCGAGGACGTGGTGCACGACATCAACCAGGGCGAACGCCAGGTCGGCAAGGCCACCTTCGCCGCGTTCATGGACAAGATGAACCGCTGCTACCGCGAACGCCTCGCCGACATCGTGGTGATGCAAAACGCCGATGGCAGCCGCGCCGCCGCCGAGTTCGTGGTGCACGGCGAGTACCTCGCCGACGATGACGGCCTGCCGCCCGCCAATGGCCAGACCTACGTGCTGCCGGCCGGCGCTTTCTTCGCGATCAGGGACGGCAAGGTGGCGCGCATCAGCAACTACTACAACCTCAATGACTGGGTTGCGCAGGTCGGCTGATTTGTCCAGGTCAGATGCTCCGAGCGCCGGCACGATTGCAGTTCGCTCGGTCAATGCTCGGTGAACGTCATACAGCCCCTGTTGCTCGCCGCCTCCTGCTCGACCGCAACACGATCCTGGCTGGCCAGCAGGCTTTCATATCGGTCAGCTTGCTGCGCGGGCCGGTCAGCATATGCCCCGTCCAGTCGATGGCTCATCGAGCTATCCGGGCAGGAGTATCCCGCCAACGCCCATTTCTGCGAGCCGAAGCCCGGTAATGCTTCGCTCGGCTCAGCGCCAGGGTCGAGACGATATCCACACGTGGATTCGCGAAAATGACGGCATGACGTCCGGCGAGACATTGCGCAAAGGCTTAATACAGCGTTAAGCCAACGCCCCACACAATCGCCCCAGGTTCATCACCGAGGTTCCGAGCATGGAACTACCCTGGGCACATCATGATCGTCCCGTGGCCCGTATCGGGCGCGGCGACAGTTACGAACTTCACCTGGCCGCACCCGACAGCGCACGTCGCGCCGCTCTGGAGCAGTTCATCCGCCAGCGCTTCGAGCAGCAGCACAGCGCCCGCATCCGTCATTTCATGCCCTGCCTGTTCGGCCTGGAAAACCAGGCCGGGCAGTTGCTCGGCGCTGTGGGTGTGCGTAGCGGCAACAGCGGCCCGCTGTTCATCGAGCGTTATCTGGACGAGCCGATCCAGCACGCCATCGGTGCACGCCTGGGCCTGGCCGAGCCAGCCCGTGGCGAGCTGGTGGAAGTGGGCAATCTGGCGGCCGACAGCCCCGGCGCGGCACGCCTGCTGATCGTCGCACTCACCGATCTGCTGGTCGCGCTGGGCTTTCGCTGGGTCACGTTCACCGGCACCCCTACCCTGCTCAACAGCTTCCAGCGCCTGGGCCTGACTCCCATCGCCCTTGGCGAAGCCGATCCGGCGCGCATGGGCGATGAGCTGGCCGACTGGGGTAGCTACTACGACAACCGTCCGCTGGTCATGGCCGGCGACATTCATGGCGGCCACCAGCGTCTGCTGCAACTGGGCGCCTATCCGCGCCTGGGTCATCAACCGCTCTACGCGCTGGAGGACATGCCCGATGTGGTCTGCAGCTGAATCCTTGTTCGCCCGCCTGGCCGAGTTCGGCCCACGGGTCGCACTGGCCGAAGGCGAACGCACGCTGACCTATGCCGAACTGCTCGGCGCGGTCGCGGCGCGTGGCAGGCACCTGCGCGCGCTTGGCGCTCATCGTGTGGCGCTGGCGCTGGACAACGGCATCGACTGGGTGCTGTGGGATCTGGCGGCGCTGCACGCCGGCCTGGTCTGCGTGCCGGTGCCCGCATTCTTCTCCGCCGCCCAGCAACGTCACGTGCTCGACAGTGCCGCCATCGATTGCCTGATCGGCGCTGGCGCCCCGGGCTTCGCGACCGTGGAGGCCGATATCCATCGCCGTGCGCTGGCACACCCCGGTGCGCTGCATGCCAATACCTGCAAGATCACCTACACCTCCGGCACCACCGGCCAGCCCAAGGGCGTGTGCCTGGATCTGGACACGCAACTGGCGGTGGCCGACAGCCTGGTCAAGGCCAGCGCCAGCCGCGAGGTGAAGCGGCACCTGTGCATCCTGCCGCTGGCGACGCTGCTGGAGAACATCGCCGGCGTTTACGCACCGCTGCTGGCCGGTGCTCGCGTGGAGCTGATGCCCATGGCGCAGATCGGCCTGAGCGGTGCCAGCGGCTTCGACCTGCCACGCTTTCTCCAGGCCCTGCAGAGCGCCCAGCCACACAGCCTGATCCTGCTGCCGCAATTGCTGCTGGCGCTGGTCAGCGCCGGCGAGCGCAAGTTGCCGGTGCCGGACTCGCTGCGTTTCGTCGCCGTCGGTGGCGGCCGGGTTTCCGCGCAGTTGCTGGAGCGGGCCGATGCGCTCGATCTGCCCATTTTCGAAGGCTACGGCCTGTCCGAGTGCGCCTCGGTGGTGTGCCTGAACACCCCTGAACAGCGGCGTATCGGCAGCACTGGCAAACCGCTCGGCCACCTCCAGGTCAAGTTGGCCGACGACGCAGAGGTACTGGTCAAGGGCGCACGCATGCTCGGTTACCTCGGCGAGCCCGCGCCGCAAGGCGAGTGGCTGGGCACCGGCGACCTCGGTCATTTCGAGCAGGGTTTCCTGGTGCTGCACGGGCGCAAGAAGCACCAGTTCATCACCGCCTACGGACGCAACGTCAACCCGGAATGGGTCGAGTCCGAACTGGTACAGCAGTTGCCCATCGCCCAGGCCTGGCTGCACGGCGAAGCGCTGCCAGCCAACGTTGCGGTATTGGTGCCGCGCTTCGCCAATACCCCCGACGCACAGTTGCAGGCCGCCGTGGACGCAGTCAATCAAGGCCTGCCGGACTACGCCCGCGTGCACCACTGGCTGCGCGCCGACGCCCCTTTCAATGCGAGCAACGACCTGGCCACCGCCAATGGTCGCCTGCGTCGCGCCGCCCTGTTCACCCATTACCAGGCCGCCATCCATGACCTGATGGCAAAAGGAGTACACGCATGAGTTTCTACGAATCCCTGCTGGCCCAGACCCAGACCGAACGCGACTACCTGCTCGGCGCACCGATCATCCGGCAGGCCATGACCGGCCAGGTCGCCCTGCCCAGCTACATCGCCTTTCTCACCGAGGCTTACCACCACGTCAAGCACACCGTACCGCTGCTGATGGCCTGCGGTGCACGCCTGCCGGAACGCCTGGAATGGCTGCGCGAAGCCATCGCCGAGTACATCGAGGAAGAAACCGGCCACCAGGAGTGGGTACTCAACGACATCGCCGCCTGTGGCGCCGACAAGGAAGCCGTGCGCCATGGCACGCCGCGCCTGCCCACCGAACTGATGGTGGCCTACGTCTACGACCGTATCGCCCGGCACAACCCGGTGAGCTTCTTCGGCATGGTCAACGTGCTCGAAGGCACCAGCATCGCCCTGGCCACCCAGGCCGCCGGCATCATCCAGGACAAGCTGCGATTGCCGAACAAGGCCTTCAGCTACCTCAACTCCCACGGCAGCCTGGACCTTGAGCACATCGAGTTCTTCAAGAAACTGATGAACCGCCTGGACAACGATGATGACAAGGCCGCCGTGGTACACACGGCCAAAGTGGTCTACCGCCTCTATGGCGACATGTTCCGCAGCCTGCCGCTGCCTAGCGAGGAGTAAGGTCATGCAACCGACGGATTGCCGTGCCCTGCTTACCGGTGCCAGTGGCGGCATCGGCCTGGCCCTGGCGCATCGTCTGGCCAGCGAAGGCGCGCACCTGCTGCTGGTGGCCCGGCGCCTGGAACCTCTGCAGCCGCTGCTGCAACGCTTTCCCCAGCACGTGCAACTGGTGCAGGCCGACATCGCAACTCGCGCCGGGCGTGATGCACTGTTGGCGGCCGCGCAGAACTTCGGCGGGCTGAACTGCCTGATCAACGGAGCCGGGGTCAACCGCTTCGGCCTGCTCGACCAGCAGGACGAACAGCAGATCGCCGAGCTGATCGGCCTCAACGTCACCGCCACGCTGCAACTGACCCAGCGTCTGCTGCCACTGCTGCGCGCACAGCGCCGCGCCCTGGTGATCAACGTTGGCTCCACGTTCGGCGCCATCGGCTATCCCGGTTTCACCGCCTACTGCGCCAGCAAGTTCGCCCTGCGCGGTTTTTCCGAGGCGCTGCGCCGCGAGCTGGCCGACACCAACGTGCGCGTCCTGTACTTCGCACCGCGTGCCACCCGTACCGCGATGAACGCCCCCAGCGTGGTGGCGATGAACGATGAACTGGGTGTGGCCATGGACGACCCCGAACAGGTGGCCGAGGAGTTGCTCGATAGCATCCGCCGCGAGCAGGAGGAACGTCACCTGGGCTGGCCCGAGCGTCTGTTCGTGCGCCTCAACGGTCTGCTGCCCCGCGTGGTCGATCAGGCGCTGCGCAAGCAGTTGCCGATCATTCAACGCTTTGCCCGCCACAAGCACTGAGGATATCCCCGTGAACGCATTTCGTACTTTGATCATCGCCACCCTCGGCTGCGCCGCCCTGCCCGCCTTCGCCCTCAGCGACAACGGCCAGGTTCGGTTGCAGCAGTTGCAGACGCGCTGGGCCGAGATCAACTATCAGACGCCGGAAAAGCAGCGCGAAGAGGCCTTCGCCAAGCTCGTCACGCAAGCCGATGCGGCCCTGGCCAGCGAACCCAAGGCGCCGGAACTGCTGATCTGGCGCGGCATCATCCTCAGTACCCAGGCCGGTGCCAAAGGTGGTCTCGGCGCCCTGGGCCTGGTCAAGCAAGCCAAGGCCAGCCTGGAACAGGCGCTGGCCATCGACCCGCAGGCCCTGGCCGGCTCTGCCTACACCAGCCTCGGCAGTCTGTACTACCAGGTACCGGGCTGGCCGATCGGCTTCGGCGACGACAAACAGGCCGAGAAGATGCTCGGGCAGGCGCTGGCGATCAACCCGGACGGGCTCGATCCGAACTACTTCCATGGCGACTTCCTGCAACGCCAGAAGCGCTACGAAGAAGCCCGCGCCGCACTGGAGAAAGCCCTGGCCGCCAAGGATCGTCCTGGTCGCGAACTGGCCGACAAGGGCCGCCGCGAGGAAGCCAGAGCGCTTTTGCAACAGGTCGAGAGTAAACTCCAGTAACTCGGACGCCCCCTACAGGAGTTGCCATGCGCATTCTTCTCGTCGAAGACGATCAGGCCCTGGGCGAAGGCATTCGCACCGCGCTGAAACCCGAAGGCTACACCGTGGACTGGTTGCAGGACGGCGCCAGTGCGCTGCATGCACTGAGCCACGAGAGTTTCGAGCTGGCCATTCTCGACCTCGGTCTGCCGCGCATGGATGGCCTGCAGGTGCTCAAGCACCTGCGCGCCAATGCCAACCCGGTACCGGTGCTGGTGCTCACCGCGCGCGACGCCACCAGCGATCGCATCGCCGGACTGGATGCCGGCGCCGACGACTACCTGATCAAGCCCTTCGATGTCGCCGAACTCAAGGCGCGCCTGCGCGCCCTGTTGCGGCGTAGCTTCCAGCGTCCGCAACCGGCGCTGGAATACCGAGGCATCCGCCTCGATCCGGCGAGCCAGGTGGTCGAGTACCAGGGCCAGGTCATCAACCTGCCGCGCAAGGAGTTCCTCCTGCTGCACGAGTTGCTGATCCAGCCCGGTCGCGTGCTGACCCGCGACAAGCTGCAACAGGCGCTCTATGGCTGGGACGAGGAAGTGGAGAGCAACGCCCTGGAGGTGCACGTGCACCACCTGCGCAAGAAATTCTTCCCGGAGCTGATCCGCACCGTGCGCGGCGTCGGTTATCTGGTGGACAAATGAGGCTGCTGAAAACCTTCGGCTCCATCCGCACCCGTCTGCTGGCCCTGCTTCTGCTGCTGGTCGCCGGCAGCTTCGGGCTGATCAGCCACAAGATCTACAACGACTCGGTGCACGAAGTGCGCGAGTTGTTCGACGCCCAGCTATCGCAGACCGCGCGCCTGCTCATGGGCCTGGTGCGCCATGACCTCAGCGAAAACGAGCGGCGCGAGATGCAGGCCGTGCTCGACGAAGCCCTGCTCCTGCACGGCGCGCGCAACCCGGACAACCTGCTCGGCCACGAGTACGAGAGCAAGCTGGCCTTCCAGATGCTCGACGACGACGGCGAGCTGCTGTTCCAGTCCGCCAGCGCCCCGCCCGGCCTGCTCAACGACATGATCGAGCAGCTCGGCCTGGTACTGCCAGACAACGACCTGCCGATGCAGCAGCGCCTGGCGCAGCTGGCCCGCTACCTGATCGGCTACCACACCCTGACCATCGGCGAGCACAACTGGCGGGTGTTCGTGCTGCATGACAGCCGTGATTATCACTGGGTGCTGGCCGGCGAGCGCGAGGACGTGCGCGGCGAGCTGATCGGCAAGATCGCCCGGCGCAGCCTGCAACCCGTGCTGATCGGCCTGCCCATCGTCGGGCTGCTGCTGTGGCTGACCGTAGGCTGGGGTCTGTATCCGCTCAAGCGCATGGCCGACGCCATTCGCGGCCGTGCGCCGGACAACCTGGCGCCACTGGTCTTTCCACCGCTGCCCAACGAGCTGGAGCCGATGGCCGCGGCGCTCAATCGCCTGCTGATGCAGGTCAACCAGCTTCTGGAGCAGGAAAAACGCTTCATCGCCGATGCCGCACACGAGCTGCGCACTCCCCTGGCGGTGTTGCGCATCCACGCCCAGAACGCGCTGGAAGCACCGGATGCCGGCGACCGCGAGGAAGCGCTACGGCAGTTGAGCAGCGGTGTCGACCGGGCCACCCGGGTGGTCGCGCAGTTGCTGACCCTGGCTCGGCTGGATCCCAATGGCATCCGCCTGAACATGAGCGACCTGGATCTGCTGGCCTTTCTGCGCAGCGAACTGGCCGAGCTCACGCCACTGGCGCTCAACCGTCAGCAGGAGCTGATTCTCGACGCCCAGGAGCCCGCCAACTACCAGTTGCCGGCCGATGCCCCCAGCCTGGGCATCCTGCTGCAGAACCTGGTGAGCAATGCCGTGCAGTACACCCCGGCCGGCGGCTGCATCCAGGTGCACCTGCAAGCCAATACGCAGGATCTGCTGCTGCAAGTACTCGACAGTGGCCCCGGCGTGCCGCCGGAGTTACGCGAGCGTCTGTTCGAGCGGTTCTTCCGTATAGGCGAAGGCCAGGGTGCCGGACTGGGTCTGTCCATCGTGCGCCGCGTGGTGGAGCTGCATCAGGGCAGCATCGCCCTCGATGACTCGCCGTTGGGCGGATTACGCGTCAGCGTCAGGCTGCCGCGCCAGCGCGCCGCCATCGAACGCAGCGCCTAACCGGCGGCGCCGACCACCCGCAACGGCACCTGGCGCCCGGCCTTCTGCGCCAGGTAGCGGGTGCAGCTCACACGCAGGAAGGAGGCGAAGTTGACCACTTCGCCGCGAAAATCCATCACCTCTTCATACAGCTTGGCGATCAACTGGTTGGTGGTCATGCCGTCGACCTCGGCGATCTCGCGCAGGATGTCCCAGAACTGGTTCTCCAGACGCAGGGTGGTCACCACGCCGCGAATACGCAGCGAGCGCGAGCGCGATTCATAGAGGATGGGGTCGGCCTTTACATAGAGTTCGCACATCGGTCGTGCTCCTGAGAACCTGTTCACGATCTCGCGAGCTAGAGTCATACAAGGTAAAAACAGGCGAGGAAGCGGAGTTTACGAGCTGTAAATGAGCATTCCGAGCCTGTTTTTAACGCAGTAAGGCCGACGCGCAGCAGATCGTGAACAGGTTCTGAACGGTAGAGCGGGTGCAACCCGCCATATGCGGACTGGCGGGTTGCACCCGCCCTACGTCTTACCCGCGCCGTAGCCCGGATGCTATCCGGGAAACCTGCTGCATGATGCGCCGAGGATCGCCCCCGGGCTACACCGGCTTACAAACGGATTTCCGTGCCCAGCACCTTGAGAAACGCAGCCAACCAGGCCGGATGCGCAGGCCATGCCGGTGCCGTGACCAGATTGCCCTGCACATGGGCCTGATCCACCGGAATGTCCACGTAGCGCCCACCAGACAGGCTCACTTCCGGGGCACACGCCGGGTAGGCACTGCACTCGCGGCCTTCGAGCACGCCAGCGGCAGCCAGCAGTTGCGGGCCGTGGCAGACCGCAGCGATGGGTTTGTCAGCCTGGGCGAAGGCCTTGACCAGGGCGACCACTTCGGCATTCAGGCGCAGGTACTCCGGGGCACGGCCACCGGGTACCAGCAAGGCGTCGTAGTCGTCGGCACGCACCTGGGCGAAGTCGAAGTTGAGGGCGAAATTGTGCCCCGGCTTCTCGCTGTAGGTCTGGTCGCCCTCGAAATCGTGGATGGCGGTGCGCACCGTCTGCCCGGCGGTCTTGCCCGGACACACCGCATGCACCGTGTGACCGACCATCAGCAGTGCCTGGAACGGCACCATGGTTTCGTAATCTTCGGCGTAGTCGCCGACCAGCATGAGGATCTTCTTGGCAGCCATGATCGTCTCCTGAAGGTAGGGGGGAGCGAAATCATTATTCGCCGCCCTGCCGGCCCTCGGGTAACAACCGGGTACTACGTTGCCGCTCGCCGCAGCGCTACAGCGCCGGCACCTGCCACTCGATGGGCGCCATGCCGTTCTGCACGAGGAACTGGTTGCAGCGGCTGAAGTGGCCGTTGCCGAGGAAACCCCGGTGCGCCGACAGCGGCGACGGGTGTGGCGAACGCAGCACCAGGTGCTTGGTCGGATCGATCAGGCGCTGCTTGCTCTGCGCATGGCTGCCCCAGAGCAGGAACACCAGCCTGGGCTGGTGCTCGCTGACCACTTCGATCACCCGGTCGGTGAAGAACTGCCAGCCCTTGCCGGCGTGCGAGCCGGCATTGGCGCGTTCGACGGTCAGCGAGGTGTTGAGCAGCAGCACGCCCTGATCGGCCCAGCTTTGCAGGTAGCCGTGCGAGGGGATGTCGATGTTCAGGTCGCGCTTGAGTTCCTTGTAGATGTTCACCAGCGACGGCGGCGTCTGTACCCCGGGTTGCACCGAGAAGCACAGGCCATGGGCCTGGCCCGGGCCGTGGTAGGGATCCTGGCCGATGATCACCACCTTGACCTGATCCAGCGGTGTCGAATTGAGCGCGTTGAAGATCAGCGGCCCCGGCGGGTAGATTTCCTTGCCGGCTGCCTTCTCCGCACGCAGGAAATCGCCCAGCTCTTTCATGTAGGGCTTGTCGAACTCCTCGCGCAGCGCGTCTTTCCAGCTGGCTTCGAGTTTGATGCGGTCGTCGGTCATCCGAATTTCCTGCGCGACTGTAAAACGATGAAGCAGGCACGCTAGAGAAGGGTGCCGGTCAAGTCAAGGCAGCAGCTCTGCATCGGCTTTCGGCAAAGGCTCTGCTAGCATTTCATTACGCCGCTGCGGTTCCACGGAAGTCCTCACCATCATGTCGTCGTCCCCCGAAGCCATTCGCTTCGCCCTGCTCAGCCGCTTTCTCAAAGGACAGGCCAAGGTGCCACAGATGCCGGAGGCGGCGATGCGCATCCGGCAACTGCTGGAAGACCCTCGCACATCGCTGGAACAACTGGCGCGTGTGATCAACAGCGATCCGCCACTGGCCGCCTACCTCATGCAGTTCGCCGAAAGCCCGCTGATTCGCGGCGCCCGCCCCTGCGTATCGATGCGCGACCTGCTCGCCCGCCTCGGCACTCGCCAGCTCGGCACACTGGTGCTGGGCTTCACCGCGCGCAACCTGTTCACAAGCACGGAAAAGGCCTTGCAGCAGGTGTTTCGTCAGCGCTGGCGCAAGGCCCGCGAACGCGCGGCGTTCTGCGCCGTACTGGCGCAGCGCTGCAATCAATCGCTCGACGAAGCGATGCTTGCCGGCCTGCTGCAGGATATCGGCAGCCTGCCGTTGCTGGCCGAACTGGAGCACTGGCCGGACTACCCACGCGATGCGCAGTCGCTGGAAGCCCTGTGCGACTATCTGTCGGCCGACATCGGCGCCCTGGTACTGACCCGCTGGCAGGTGCCGAACACCCTGATCGAATGCGCCAGGCAACTCAACAAGTGGCAGCACGAGCACGAGGGTGAAGCCGACCTGATCGATCTGGTGCTGCTGGCCAGCGCGTTGCAGATACAGTCGGCGAGCCTCCCGGAGCCGCTGCCGGCGCAGCGCCGCCTGGGCCTGGAGCATCCGCTGGCCAGCCTGCGGGAAGAATTGCAGGACGAGCAGCAGCTGTGGCTGCGCATGCTGGCCTGAACGCCGCCACACCTCGCAATCCTGTGCGCGTAGGGTGCGCCACGCTCCCGTGGCGCACCCTCCGCCCAAGCGAGATGCGCCGTGCAGCCCCTACCCCTGGTGCAACGCCCGGTAGTGACTGGGGGCCATGCCCACCACCTTGCGAAACAGCCGCGAGAAGTAATAAGGGTCGTCATAACCCAGTTGCTCGGCCACCTGGCGCACTTCGATGTCGCCACGGTCGAGCAGGCGGCAGGCCAGGGCCATCTTCAACTGGATGAAATCCTGGATCGGCGCATGCCCGGTCAGCGCCCGGTAGGTCTTGGCGAAGTGAAAGCGTGAGAGCTTGAACTGGGCGGCCAGCTCATCGAGGTTGAGGCTGCCGTGAAGATGCTCACGCATCACCGCCTGTACCGCCTCGATGTCCAGCACCCGCCCGGATTTCAGATTGACCCGCGCCGGCAGCACGGCCAGCGAGCTGAGCATCGCCTGCAAGCGGTGCGCGGCATGGATGAAGGGCAAGGCATTGAGGCTCTGGCGCTGCAAGCCCAGCAGCGCTTCGAAGTCACCGAGCAGGCGCGGCTGCACACCGATGCGCCTCAGCGACTGCGTGCCCAGCAGGCGCAGGAAGTCTTCACTGACGCTGCCGTCGAAATGCACCCAGTAGATGGTCCAGGGCACCTGAGGGTCGGCGCCATAGGCATGCCTCACATCCCTGGGCAGGAGCAACAGATCACCAGCAGCGACGTCGAATCGTCCATCCAGCGTTTCCAGCCAGCCCTTGCCGGAGCGGCAGTAGATCAGCAGGTGATCGTCCGGCTGTACGCGAAGCATCTGATGCCCGACCGCATCCGGGTAGAAGCCGATGGCCAGCGGATAGCACCCTGCACTCAATGGATGTCGCGCCAACAGGCGGCGCAGGCGCGGCGGCGTGATGAAGCGCTGCCCGCCGACGGGCAACGGCCAGTTGGAGGTTTCCACTCGCAGTCCCATGTTCGTGGCTCCCTGTCACGGCAGACTGAATGACAAGATCGTCCATCCCCAGACCAAGATCGTCAATCCACAAGCTGGCAACGAGTCGCTATAAAAGAGCCCATGCAGAAACGTTCGGCAATCGTGCTCCGAAAGCGGCCGCAGCACCGACAAAAACGAGAACGGGATAGCTGTTAGACGAAAAGACGATCACCCGAACCGGACAAGCGGCGTAAAAAGGCTTCTTTGCAGAACAACAACAAGGAGAGCTGCAATGCGCCGACTGTCTGCCATCCTGGCCCTATGGGCCGCAATCACCGCCTGTGCGCAGGCTGCCGAGCCGATCACCCTCGGCCTCAACTACCCGCGCACCGGCCCGTACAAAGAGGAGGGGTTGGCGCAGATGCGTGGAGCCCTGCTGGCCATCGACGAACTGAACGCTCAGGGCGGCGTGCTGGGACGGCCATTGCGCCTGTCCAGCAAGGACAGCGCCTCGCGTCCGGCCAAGGCCGAGAAGAACGTCGACAAGCTCGCTGCCGAGGGCGCGGTGATGCTCTTCGGCGGCGCGTCCAGCGCAGTGGCCATCGCCGCCGGCAAACGCGCCCGGGAACATGGCCTGCTGTATTTCGGTACCCTCACCTACTCCAACGACACCACCGGCAAGGACGGCCAACGCTACATGTTCCGCGAGTGCAACAACGCCTGGATGAGCGCCAAGGTGCTGGGCCAGTACCTGAGCAAGACCTTGCCGAACAAACGCTATTTCTACGTCACGGCCGATTACACCTGGGGGCATACCACCGAGGCGTCGCTGCGGCAGGCCACGGCCACCGACAATACCGCGCAGCATGCGGGCGTGCGCGTGCCCTTCCCCGGTGCACGCCTGGCCGATTATCAGGATGCGCTGACCCAGGCCGGATCGAGCAATGCCGACGTGCTTGCCCTGGTGCTGTTCGGCGAAGACCTGGTACGCGCCATGCGCATCGCCAAGGATCTGGGGCTGACCGAGCGCATGCAGATCATCGCCCCCAACCTGACC
The DNA here is from genome assembly GCA_045291465.1 of Ectopseudomonas oleovorans. Taxonomy (GTDB): domain Bacteria; phylum Pseudomonadota; class Gammaproteobacteria; order Pseudomonadales; family Pseudomonadaceae; genus Aquipseudomonas; species Aquipseudomonas oleovorans_B. Next base: position 4,297,396 of record CP152345.1, read on the forward strand.
CAGAGCATGGTCGAACAGGCCGGCCCCGACCTGATGCAGGGCGTGATCGGCACCGAACCCTGGACATGGCGGGTACCGGCGCTGGAAAAGTCCGCCCGTGGCGAAGCCTTCGTCCAGTCGTTCAAGACCCGCTACGAGATGTATCCCTCCAGTTCGGCCGCCTCGGCCTACAGCATCGTCCAGCAGTGGGCCGATGCCGCCAAACGTGCCGGCAGCCTCGACAGCGAAGCGCTGATCAAGGCCCTGGAGGGCCATCGCTACACCCTGCTGAAAGATGAGCAGCAATGGCGCGCCTTCGATCACCAGAACCTGCAGACGGTCTACGCCGTGCGGGTGAAAACGCGTGACGAGGTGCTCAAGGATCCGCTCAAGCAGGACTACTTCGAAATCGTCGACCGCCTCGATGCCAGCAGCGCACTGCCCAGTCTCGTGCAGTGGCAGGAAGAGCGCCGAGCCGGCGGCCAACCCCCGACCCTGCAATGAGATGCCATGGACTTCGAACTCAGTGATGAACAACGCCTGCTCACCGACAGCGCCCGCGCCTTCGCCAGCCGCGAACTGGCGCCGCACGCGGCGAACTGGGATCGCGACCATCATTTCCCCCTGGAAGTGATTCGTCGCGCCGCGCAACAGGGCTACCTGGCCCTGTATCTGCGCGAGGAAGATGGCGGCCTGGGCCTGTCACGCCTGTCCAGCTCACTGATATTCGAACAGCTGGCGGCCGGCTGCGTGGCTACCACCGCCTACCTGACCATCCACAACATGGCCACCTGGATGCTCGCCAGCTTCGCCGACCAGGCCCTGAAGGATACCTGGCTGCCGGGGCTGATCGGCGGCCAGGCGCTGGCGTCCTACTGCCTGACCGAACCGGATGCCGGCTCCGACGCCGCCAACCTGCGCACCCGGGCACGACGCGATGGCGACGACTACGTGATCGATGGCAGCAAGTGCTTCATCTCCGGCGCCGGCAGTACGGACGTACTGATCGTCATGGCACGCAGTGGCGAGGACGGTGCCAAAGGCATTTCCTGCTTCCTGGTGCCGGCCGACGCCCCCGGTGTGCGCTACGGGCGCAACGAGGACAAGATGGGCTGGAAGGCGCAGCCGACCCGCACCATCACCTTCGAGGGCGTACGCATACCTGCCGGCAACCGCATCGGCCCGGAAGGCGAAGGCTTCGTCTACGCCATGAAAGGCCTCGACGGCGGACGCCTGAACATCGCCAGTTGCTCGCTCGGTGCAGCCCAGGCGGCATTGGAGCAGAGCCTGCGCTACGTCGAGGAGCGCAAACAGTTCGGCAAGCCGCTGAGTCAGTTCCAGGCACTGCAATTCAAGCTGGCCGACATGCTCACCGCTCTCACCGCCAGCCGGCAGATGGTGCGCCTGGCCGCGCACAAGCTCGACCATGGCCATGGCGAAGCCAGCCTGTACTGCGCCATGGCCAAGCGCTTTGCCACCGATCACTGCTTCGATGTCTGCAACGAGGCCCTGCAACTCCACGGTGGTTACGGCTATCTGAATGACTATCCACTGGAGCGCTGGGTACGCGACGCCCGCGTGCACCAGATTCTCGAAGGCACCAACGAAATCATGCGGGTGATCATCGCCCGCCGCCTGCTCCTGCAAGGCGGCATGCTCGATCGCCTGTTGTAACCCGCCAAGATGCGCACGGCCTCACCCTGCGCGCAGTCAACGACATGGGAAACGTCATGAGCACAGCAATCGAAACCTACAAATCCGGCATCTTCGACCTGACCCACAAACTCACGGTGGAAAAGCACGGTCACACGGCGCTGATCACCATCAACCACCCGCCGGCCAACACCTGGGATCGCGACTCGCTGATCGGTCTCAAGCAGGTGGTCGAGCACCTCAACCGCGACGACGAGGTATATGCCCTGGTGGTGACCGGTCAGGGCCCCAAGTTCTTTTCCGCCGGCGCCGACCTGAACATGTTCGCCGACGGTGACAAGGCGCGCGCCCGCGAGATGGCGCGGCGCTTCGGCGAGGCCTTCGAGACCTTGCGCGATTTCCGTGGCGTATCCATCGCCGCGATCAACGGCTACGCCATGGGCGGTGGCCTGGAGTGCGCGCTGGCCTGCGACATCCGAATTGCCGAACGCCAGGCGCAGATGGCCCTGCCGGAAGCGGCCGTGGGCCTGCTGCCCTGCGCCGGCGGCACCCAGGCCCTGCCCTGGCTGGTGGGCGAAGGCTGGGCCAAGCGCATGATCCTCTGCGGCGAGCGGGTGGACGCCGAAACCGCCCTGCGCATCGGCCTGGTCGAGCAGGTGGTCGATACGGGGGAAGCGCGTGGCACCGCGCTGCTGCTGGCCGCCAAGGTCGCGCGGCAGAGCCCGGTGGCGGTTCGTACCATCAAACCGCTGATCCAGGGGGCACGTGAACGCGGATCGAACAGCTGGCTGCCGGAAGAGCGTGAGCGCTTCGTCGACCTGTTCGACGCCGACGACACCCGCGAAGGCGTCAACGCCTTCCTGGAAAAACGTGACCCGCAGTGGCGCAACAAGTAAGCCCAGCAGTTGCACGCTCGTAGGGTGGACGTCGCCTTTAACGTCCACCACAACACACGCGGTGGATGGATAAAGCGCCATCCACCCTACGCGGGAAACACGCATGAACCTGCAATTCGAAGAACGCCCAAGCCTGCACGGCTACCGCATCGGCATCGCCAGCCTGGATGCCGAGAAAAGCCTCAATGCCCTGTCATTGCCGATGATCGAGGCACTCGACGAGCACCTCAAGAGCTGGGCCAGCGACCCGGACATCGCCTGCGTGGTGCTGCGTGGCAACGGCACGAAAGCCTTCTGCGCCGGCGGCGACGTGGTGCAACTGGTCAATCGGTGCCGCGAGCACCCCGGAGAGGTACCGCCCCTGGCGCGGCGCTTCTTCGCCGACGAATACCGCCTGGATCACCGCATCCACACCTATCCCAAGCCGTTCATCTGCTGGGCGCACGGCCATGTGCTGGGCGGCGGCATGGGCCTGATGCAGGGCGCCGGCATTCGCATCGTCACGCCGAGCAGCCGTCTGGGCATGCCGGAAATCAACATCGGCCTGTACCCGGATGTCGGCGGCAGCTGGTTCCTGGCCCGCCTGCCGGGTCGTCTCGGGCTGTTCCTCGGCCTCACGGCCGCCAGCATCAATGCCCGCGACGCACTGGATCTGAACCTGGCCGACCGTTTCCTGCGCGACGACCAGCAAGGTGCCCTGCTCGAAGGTCTGGTGCAGTTGAACTGGCGCGAGCGGCCGCATGCACAACTGCACAGCCTGCTGCGGGCCCTGGAAAATGAAGCCAGGCCTGAACAGCCCGCCGCGCAGTGGTTGCCCCGCCGTGAGCGCATCGATGAGTTGCTCGACGTGGCCGACCTGCCAACTGCGGTGCAGGCCATCGGCGCCCTGCAACAGGATGATGACGCCCTGATCGCCCGCGCCGCGAAGACCCTGGCCCAGGGGTGCCCATTGACCGCGCACCTGGTCTGGGAACAGATTCGCCGCGCCCGGCACCTGTCGCTGGCCGAGGTATTTCGCATGGAATACGCCATGAGCCTGAACTGCTGCCGTCACCCGGAATTCCCCGAAGGCGTGCGCGCTCGCCTGATCGACAAGGATCAGACGCCACACTGGCACTGGCCGGACGTGGCCGCGATCCCGCGCGAGGTGATCGACGCGCATTTCGCGCCGGCCTGGGACGGCGAGCATCCATTGGCAGATTTGTGATGCCTCAGCCCCTATAGCAGGGCTTTTGTGGGAGGGGCTTTAGGTTCTGTACGAAAAGTCGTCGAGCGAAGGTCAGGCGAGGCAAAAACAGGTGAGGAAGCGGAGTTTACGAGCTGTAAATGAGCATTCCGAACCTGTTTTTAACGAAGCATCACCGAGCGCAGGCACTTTTCGTACAGAACCTAGCCGCGACCTGAAGAGCTGCAAACACTTACCAAGGAGCGACGGCATGGCCGACACGCAGCAGCAAAAAGCCCTGGCCTTCCGGGCCCTGCACCAGCGCGAGCAATTGCTGGTGCTGCCCAATCCCTGGGATGCCGGCTCGGCGAAAGCTCTCGCCGCGCTGGGTTTCGAGGCGCTGGCCACCACCAGCGCAGGCCTGGCCTTCAGCCTCGGGCGCGCCGATGGCGAAGGCCTGATCAGCCGAGAAGACACCCTGAGCAACGCCCGCGCCATCGTCGAAGCCACGCCACTGCCGGTCGCGGCCGATCTGGAAAACGGCTTCGCCGACGAGCCGCAAGGCTGCGCCGACACCCTGCTGCAGGCCGCTTCCTGCGGGCTGGTCGGTGGCTCCATCGAGGATGCCAGCGGCAACCCGGACGCGCCCATCTATCCGCTGGAGCTGGCGGTGGAGCGTATCCGCGCCTCGGTGGCGGCCGTGCGTAGCCTGCCCTTCCCCTTCACCCTCTGCGCCCGCGCGGAAAACTTCCTGCACGGGCGTGAAGACCTGGCCGACACCCTGCGCCGCCTGGAGGCTTATGCCGAAGCCGGAGCCGATGTGCTCTACGCCCCCGGCCTGACCACCCGCGCGCAGATCGACGCCGTGGTACGCGCCGTGGCACCACGCCCGGTCAACGTGCTGCTGGGGCTGTCCAGCAGCGCCCTGACCCTGGATGACCTGAACGAGCTGGGCGTGCGCCGCGTCAGCGTCGGCTCCAGCCTGGCCCGCGCGGCCCTCGGCGGTTTCCTGCGGGCCGCACGTGAGCTGCGTGGCGGCAGCGTCGCTTACGCCAGCGACGCGATCCCCTTCGCCGAACTCAATGCCCTGTTCAGGGCAGGCAACTGACGGCCGCTCGATCAGCGCTCGCGCAGGGCCTCGGCACGGGCCCGGATGATGGGCTTGAGCAGGTAACTGAGAATGCTCTTCTTGCCGGTCATGATGTCCACCGAGGCGACCATGCCGGGGATGATCAGCAACGGATCCTCCTCGCTGCCCAGGTGGCTCTTGCGGGTACGCAGCTTGATCAGGTAGAAGCTGTTGCCATCCTCGTCGGTGACGGTATCGGCACCGATCTGTTCGAGGTCGGCTTCCAGCCCGCCATAGATGGTGAAGTCGTAGGCGGTGAACTTGACCATGGCCTTCTGCCCCGGATGGAGGAAGGCGATGTCCTGAGGCCGAATGCGTGCCTCCACCAGCAGGGTGTCGTCCAGCGGCACGATTTCCACCAGGTCGCTGCCCGGCTGGATCACGCCACCGATGGTATTGACCAGCAACTGCTTGACGATGCCACGCACCGGCGAAGTGACCAGGGTGCGCTTGACCCGATCTTCGAGCGCCTTGCCCGTAGCGTTGGCCTTGTTCAGTTCGGTGCGCGCCTCGTTCAGTTGCCCGAGCGCCTCGCTGCGAAAACGCGAGCGGGTTTCGGCGAGCTTGTTCTCCGCTTCCTTGATTGCCGATTCCGCACGGGGAATGGCCAGGCTGGTGGCGTCCAGCTGGCCACGGGTCTCCACCTCGGCGCGACGCAGGCGCAGCACTTCCACCCGCGAGATGGCGCCTTCGGCGACCAGGGGTTCGGAAATGGAGATTTCCTGACGCAGCAATTGCAGGCTGTTGCGGAACTGCGCCTGTTTGGAGATGAACTCCTGCAGCTCCTGGCGCCGCTGCACCATCTGCTGCTCGAGGCCACCCAGTTCGTCGTTCAGTTGCTGGCGGCGGCTGAGGTACAGCGCCTCTTCGCTGGCGGCCTGCTCCGGCGCCAGAGCGCGCAAGTCATCGGCAATGGCCAGCGGACGATCATCCACTTCGGCGCTGAGGCGTTCCACGCGCAGTTGCATGGCCGTGCGATCCGCCTCGGTCTCGCCGACGTTGGACTCGAAGCGCGTGGGGTCGAGACGCAGCAGGGGCGCGCCCACCTCCACCACCTGCCCCTCGTGGATGAACAGCTCGGAAACGATACCGCCCTCGAGGTTCTGCACCTTCTGCAACTTGGACGAGGGAATCGCCTTGCCCTCGCCGCGCGTCACCTCGTCGATCTCGGCGAAGTGGGCCCAGACGCCCAGGAAGACGACGAACCCCAGCAGCGTCCAGATGGTCAGGCGCACCACGCGCGGTGCATCCTCCACCAGCGCCTTGTCGACCTCGGGCAGCGGCTCGCCAGACAACTGCTCGCCGCCCTTGAAGTACTGACCCAACATAGCGAATGCCTTAAGCGACACTGATCTGCCCCTTTTTCAGTGCTTCCATGACCGACTCCTTGGGGCCGTCGGCGATGATGCGTCCACGATCGACGATCAACAGGCGGTCGACCAGCGACAGCATCGATGCCCGGTGAGTCACCAGCAGCAACGTCTTGTTGGCGATCACCGCGCCGATGCGTTCCTTCAGGCGCTCCTCACCCGGGTTGTCCATGGAGCTGGTGGGTTCGTCGAGCAGCAGGATCGGCGGGTCGAGCAACAGGGCTCGCGCCAGCGCCACGTTCTGCCGCTGGCCGCCGGACAGGTTCTGCCCACGCTCGCCGACTTGCAGTTCATAGCCCTTCGGATGCAGGCGGGCGAACTCGTGAACACCGGCAAGCTCCGACGCCTGCAACACCAGTTCGTCCTCGACGTAGCGGGCACCGGCCATGAGGTTGTCGCGCAGGGTGCCGCTGAACAGCTGGATATCCTGCGGCACGTAGCCGACGTTGTGGCGCAGTTCGCTGATGTCCAGTTGGCGGATGTCGGTGCCATCGACCAGCAGGCTGCCCGAGTCGGCCTGGTACAGCCCGACGACCAGCTTGGCCAGCGAACTCTTGCCGGAGCCACTGCGCCCGATGATGCCGATCTTCTCGCCCGGCCGGACGATCAGGTTGATCTCGCTCAGCGCAGGGCTCTGCTGATCCGGATAGGTGAAGCTGACCTGGCGCAGTTCCAGGCTGCCTTGCAGCTTGGAACGCACCAGCGGCTGCTCGCCCTCGTGGCGCTCCTGCGGCAGATCCATCATCTGATCGACGTTGATCATGGTCAGGCGGGCCTGCTGGTAGCGGGTGAACAGGCCGGACAGCTGGCTCAGCGGGCCGAGGGCACGCCCATTGAGCATGTAGCAGGCGATCAGACCGCCCATGCTGAGGTTGCCGGCCATGATCAGGTAGACACCGGCGACGATCATGATCACACCGGCCAGTTGCTGGATCAGCATGGTGAGGTTCATCGCCAGGCTCGACAGCATCTTCACCCGCAGCTCCAGGCGCCCCAGCGTGCCGATGGTCTGCTCCCACAGGTACTGGCGGTCGCTTTCGGCGTTGTTGACCTTCACCGCGTCGAGGCCGGCCAGGGTCTCGATCAGGCTGGACTGGCGCTCGGCGGCCAGGGCCATGGTGCGATCCATGGTGGCCACCAGCGGTTTTTGCAGCAGCCAGCTGATGCCCATGGCCAACGGGAAGGCCAGCAGCGGAATCCACACCAGATGACCGCCGAGCAGACCGATCACCAGCAGGATCAGCAGGGTGAACGGCAGGTCGATGACGCTGGTCAGCGTCAGCGAGGCGAGGAAGTCGCGCAGCGTCTGGAACTCGTGGATGTTCTGGGCGAAGCTGCCGACCCGCTGCGGACGGAACTTCATCGCCATGCCGACGATGCGTTCGAACAGCGTGGCGGAGATGATCAGGTCGGTCTTCTTGCCGGCCAGGTCGAGGCACAGGCCGCGCATGGTCTTGAGCAGCAGGTCGAAGATGTAGGCCCCGGAAATGCCGATGGCCAGCACCCACAGCGTGGCAGCCGCCTGGTTGGGCACGACACGGTCATAGACGTTCATCACGAACAGAGGCGCGCCCAGGCCGATGAGGTTGATCAGCAGACTGGCCGCCACCGCATCCATGTAAAGCCAGCGCGAACGCTTGAGGGTATCGCGGAACCAGGATCGGGTACGCGGGATCAGGCTGCCCTGATCCAGATCGTACTTGTGCTGGGGCTGGGCGAAGAACACCTGGCCACTGAAGTCCTCCTGCAGCAGGTCACGGGCGACCTTCACCTCGCCGCCATCGCTTTCGCTGAGCAGCAGGCGTGCTTCGCCCTGCTCGCTCCAGCCCAGCAGTACCGCGCAACGCCCCTCCCTGAGCAGCAGCAGAGCCGGCAGGGCGATCTTCGGAATCTGTTCCAGGCTCCGGCGCAGCAGGCGCCCCTGCAATCCCGCACGGGCCGCGGCACGCGCGGCAACAGTTCTGCCGTCAGGCGTTGCCTGGGCAGCGGCAGACCACTGGTGAGCATGGCCCGATTGGCCGGTTTGCGATGCAGGACGCAGAGAAAGGAGCGAATCCAGCAACGGATCATCGTGCTGCCCGCGAGGATCGGAGTTGCTTTCGACACGACTGGCTTGTGGCTCCACACCAGGACTCTCTTCAGTGATTCTTCGGATACGCCTTCATACCCCGCAAACGGGAACGCCCGCAAAGGATAGACGCATCCTCGGCGGGCGATTCACAGTGCAACGGGTCGATCAGTTGAGACCGGGCAGCGTCGCCTTCGGCTTGATGTCCGACTGGACAACGGTGGCCATCGGTGCCACGACGCCCTGACTCTTCAACAATTCGCCCATGGTGGCCTTGATGCGGTACTGAGTAAACAGCTCGCTGTAACGCAGATCGGCCAGGCGGCGCGAAGCGGTGAACAGTTCGTTCTCGCTGTCGAGCAGATCCAGCAGGGTGCGCTCGCCGATGCTGAACTGCTTCTGGTACGACTCACGCACACGGGTGCTGTATTCCACGTATTCGCGAGCGATGGGCAACTGCTCGCGGGCGTTGTTCAGGGCGTTCCAGGACAGGCCCAGGTCTTCGTTCAATACGCGCATGGCATTGTTGCGGATATCCAGCGCCTGGTTCACCTGATAGGACTTGGATTCCAGGTCGGCCTTGTGGCTGCCGCCGGCGAACAGGTTGTAGCGCATGCGCAGCATGGCCTGCCATTCATTGGAGTGACCGTTGACGCCGTCGATGTCGCTGTCGGCGTTACGCGACAACTCTGCATCGAAGCGCGGGTAGAACAGCGACTTGGCCGCTTCGTACTGCTTCTCGGTGGCCACTACGTCGGACTCTGCCGAACGCAGGATCGGGCTGTTGGCCATCAGCGCCTGGCGCGCATCCTGCAAGCTCTCCGGCAACTGCCCCGGCAGGCCGGCTGGCTCGACCAGTTCGGCCGGGTCAATACCGACGACGCTGTAGAAATTGGTGCGCGCATCGGCCAGGTTGGTCTGCTCGGTGATCAGGTTGTTGCGGGCCTGGGCCAGACGCGCCTCGGCCTGATCCTGGTCGGCCAGGCGACCGACGCCACGCTGACTGCGCAAGCTGATCTGATCGTAGATACGCTCGTGGCTGCGCAGGTTGTCCTCGGCCAGACGCACCATCTCCCGACGACGCAGCACGTCGATGTAGACCTCGGCCACATCCAGCGCGGTGCGCTCGGAGGTACCCAGCAATGCATAGGCACGGGAATTGACCGTGGCCTGCTGGCGCCCCACTTCGTTCTGGGTGGCAAAACCGTCGAACACCATCTGGCTCAGGCGCAGACTGGACTCGCCGCGGCTCAGGGTTTCGTAACCGTGGCGCCCCGTTGCACGGGTCGAGGTATTGTCGGTGCCCTCACGACCATAACCCGCGAGCAGATCCACGGAAGGCAGGTAACCCCCACGCGCAGCATCGAGCTGTTTGTCGGCGGCCAGACGACCGTTCACACCCGCCTGGATTTCCGGGTGTACGCCCATTGCATGTTGCATGGCTTCAGAGAGGGTTTGGGAGTAGGCAGGCAGGCTGATCGCCAAGGTAAGCGGCAGAACGTGGAACAGGCGCAAACGCATAAACTGGGCTTCCTTAACAGAGGTTTTGGGCGTCCTAGAGCGCCCGGACGGAACGAGTCGCCAAGGGCACCAATAATGTGACTCGGATCACATTGAAAAACACCAGACGAAGAGCAAATATCAAAGTGACATCAACGAAGCAATTGTTTAGGATGCGGACCAATAGGTCAATACTCTGACGCGAAACGCCGAGTCAAAAACATTATAGCCAAAAAATTGGCGAACCCTGTTTCAATATCTTTACACATATATTTGCCAGCCTAGCGCCGGGCCACGAATCGAACAGGCCAACACGACGAAAGGCACGTTGAGATTCATCTCAAGGAGAGTCATACGATGAGCAGTGTCATTGCGACCGTCCAAAGCATTGTTGGCCAGGTCTTTGCCGTTTCTCCGGATGGCGCCCGCCGCCTTCTGGTAGAAGGTGACCGACTCTTCAAGGGCGAGGAGGTTCTCACTGGCGATAGCGGTATGGTCACGCTGAAGCTGGCAGACGGCCGTACCCTGGATCTGGGTCGTGACAGCCAATGGAGCGAGTCCGACACCCGCCTTGCGGCGCAAGAGGCACAACCCGCTCAGCAAGTCGTGAGCCCTGGCGATGAAGTTGCGCAACTGCAACAGGCGATCGAAGCCGGCATGCACCCCACCGAAGCCTTCGAGGCCACCGCGGCGGGCCCGAGCGCAGGCGGCGGCGGCAGCAGCGGTGGCGCTGGCGGCGGCCACAGCTTCGTGATGCTCGATGCCACCGGCGAAGTGCTGCAAGCCACGATCGGTTTCGAAACCAGCGGCCTGGGTGATTTCGCCCGCGCGGACGAGCAGACGCTGGAGGCACTGCCAAACCTGGCCCCCGAATTCCTCGACGCCACCGGCGCGACACAGGGTGGCCCCCTCAATCTGCAAACCGCCGAAGACACGCCGATCAGCGGCGCCTTCACCATTCGTGACGCGAATGGCGACCTCGTGACACTGACCGTCACCCGTGCACCCGGCAACGGCACCCTGGTACTCAATGCCAACGGCACCTGGACCTACACGCCGGCGCAGGACTACAACGGCAATGACAGCTTCGAAGTGACCGCCACCGACGGCCGTGGCGCCTCCACGCCGCTGACGGTCAACCTTGACGTCACCCCGGTCAACGACGCGCCGGTTGCCAGCGGCACCTACGACGCCACGGTCGACGACAGCGCCGCTGCCGACACCTTCGCCGACATCAAGGGCCAGTTGACCGCCACCGACGTAGACGACACCGTGCTGACCTGGAGCGGCAGCGCCAAGGGCGCCTATGGCGAACTGACGGTCAACCCCGATGGCAGCTACACCTATGTGGTGGACGCCAACGCGGTCAATGGCCTGCAGGATGGCGAGAAAGTCAGCGACAGCTTCGTGGTGACCGTCAGGGATACATCCGGCGCCAGTGACACTCGCGTCATCACCATCAACTTCAATGGCGCCAATGACACCCCCATCGCCACCGCCAGCAGCGCCGACGTCGATGAAGACCAGAGCGTCAGCGGCACCCTGCAGGCCAGCGATGCCGACAACGGTGCCGTGCTCGGCTATGCGCTGACCGGCAGCACGCCGGCAGGCTTCACCCTGAACGCACAGACCGGCGCCTGGACGCTGGACGCCGGCAACGCGGCCTATCAGTACCTGGCCGCCGGGCAGATACTCACCCTGAGCGTACCGTACGAAGTCACCGACCAGTTCGGCGCCAGGACCAGCAGCACCCTGACCATCAACGTCACCGGCGTGAACGATGCTGCCATTCTCGGCAGTGCCGACGTGCAACTGACCGAGACCGATGCGCCGCTGAGCACCACCGGCACCCTGTCCATCAGTGATGTCGACAGCCCGGAAACCTTCGTCGCCCAGACCAATGTCGCCGGCACCTACGGCACCTTCAGCATCGACGCGACCGGCAACTGGACCTTCGTCGCCCACTCCGCCTTCAACGAGCTGAATGTCGGCAGCGCCTACAGCGAGTCTTTCAAGGTCAGCAGTGCCGACGGCACCGAGAGCAGCGTCACCATCACCATCAACGGCACCAACGATGCCGCCGTGCTCAGCAGTGCCAACGTGCAGCTGACCGAAACCAACGCGCCGCTGACGGCCAATGGCAGCCTGACCATCAGCGATGTCGACAGCCCGGCAACCTTCGTCGCCCAGACCAATGTCGCCGGCACCTACGGCACCTTCAGCATCGACGCGACCGGCAACTGGACCTTCGTCGCCCACTCCGCCTTCAACGAGCTGAATGTCGGCAGCGCCTACAGCGAATCGTTCGACGTCTTTGCCGCCGACGGTACCAAAAGCAGCGTCACCGTCACCATCAACGGCAGCAATGACCGCCCCGTGGGCGTGGCCGACCGCATCACCCTGGACGAAGACACCACCGCCACCGGCAACGTGCTGAGCAACGACACCGATGTCGACAACAGCAGCCTCAGCGTCACCCGCTTCAGCCTGACCAACCTGCCCTTCGTCAGCGCAAACGCGGGCGAAACCCTCGATCTCGGCATCGGCAGGCTGACCATCCAGGCCAATGGTGACTTCACCTTCGTACCGGCCAAGGACTACAACGGCCCGGTTCCGTCCGTCACCTATACCCTGAGCGACGGCAGCCTCACCAGCACCGCCGTGCTTCGCTTCGACATCACCCCGGTCAACGACGCCCCGGTCAACACCACGCCGGGCGCCCAGACCCTGGCCGAGGACGGCAGCAAGACCTTCAGCCTGCTCAATGGCAACAGCATCGCCGTCAGCGACATCGACGGCGACCGCCTGACCACCACCCTGAGCGTCGAGCACGGCGTACTGACCCTCGGCCCGCTGCAAGGCGGCGTGACCTTCAGCGGCAACGGCACCGGCAGCATCACCCTGGTCGGTTCGCAGGCCGCCATCAGCCTGGCTCTGCAAGGGCTGAAATACGTTCCGGCGCCCAATTACAACGGCCAGGACACCCTGACCATCAACACCACCGATGGCAAGTTGAGCGACAGTGACAGCGTCACCCTCAACATCACCCCGGTGAACGACGCGCCGGTTGCCACCCCGACCACCGAGGCGACCACCGAGGACGCACCGGTGCTCGGCGGACAACTCGCCGCCAGCGATGTCGACGGTGACGTGCTGACCTACAGCGCCCAGGGCACCCTGCCCGGCGGCTTCACCCTGAACGGCAACGGCAGCTGGACTCTCGACCCGAGCCACGCGGCCTACCAGCACCTGGCCGAAGGCCAGACGACGACCCTGATCATCAACTTCACCGCCAGCGACGGCACGCTGTCGAGCAGCAGCACGCTGACCATCACCGTGACCGGGGTCAACGACAAGCCGGTGATCACGGCGGCCACCGCACAGGCCAACGAAGGTGACGGCCAGATCGGCGGCCAGATCGACGCCAGCGACATCGACGACGGCGCCGTGCTCAGCTTCGCCACCACTGCCAACATCGCCGGCCTGACCCTGGGCAGCGATGGCCAGTGGACGTTCGACCCCGGCCACACGGCCTACGACTACCTCAAGGCCGGCGAGCAACTGGTGCTCGACGTACCGATTACCGTCACCGATGAACACGGTGCCAGCGCCGACAGCACGCTGACCATCACCCTGACCGGCACCAATGACGCCCCGGTGGCCAATGCCGTGAGCGCGACCGGCAATGAAGATCAGGCTGCGCGCATCCAGGTGAACCTGTCCGGCAGCGATGTCGACGGCAGCGTCACCGGCTTCACCCTCGACTCGGTACCGGCCAACGGCACCCTGTACGCCAGCGCCAACGGCGGTACCGCCCTGCAGGCGGGTGACCATGTCACCGGCCCGGTGTACTTCGTTCCGGCCAGGGACTGGAACGGTACCACCACCTTCGAATACAGCGCCGTGGACAACGACGGCGCCACCTCGGTGGACAAGGCGACCGCGACCATCACCGTCGCGGCGGTCAACGATCGCCCGGTCGGTGTCAACGACAGCATCACCCTGAACGAGGACAGCGTCGCTACCGGCAACGTACTGAGCAACGACACCGATGTGGATGGCGATGCCCTGAGCGTCACCCGCTTCAGCCTCACCGCGTTCCCGCTGGTCAGCGCCCGCGCTGGCGAAACCCTGGATCTGGGCGTCGGCAAGCTGACCATCAAGGCCAACGGCGACTTCACCTTCGAACCGGCGAAGAACTACAACGGCCCGGTACCGGCCGTCACCTACACCCTGAGCGACGGCAGCCTCACCAGCACCGCCGTGCTTCGCTTCGACATCACCCCGGTCAACGACGCCCCGGTCAACGCCACACCGGGCAGCCAGACCCTGGCCGAGGACGGCAGCAAGACCTTCAGCCTGTTCAATGGCAACAGCATCGCCGTCAGCGATGTCGATGGCGACCGCCTGACCACCACCCTGAGCGTCGAGCACGGCGTACTGACCCTCGGCCCGCTGCAAGGCGGCGTGACCTTCAGTGGCAACGGCACCGGCAGCATCACCCTGTCCGGCTCCCAGGCCGCCATCAGCGCTGCCCTGCAAGGACTGAAATACGTTCCGGCGCCCAATTACAACGGCCAGGACACCCTGACCATCACCACCAGCGACGGCCAGCTGAGCGACACCGACCGCATCACCCTCAACATCACCCCGGTGAACGATGCCCCGATTGCCGCGCCCACCAGCGCCGCCACCGTCGAGGATGCACCGGCCATCGGTGGCCAACTGGCCGCCAGCGATGTCGACGGCGACACGCTGAGCTTCAGCCTGAATGGCACCGCTCCGGCTGGCTTCGCCCTGAACCCGGATGGCAGTTGGACCTTCGACCCGAGCAACGCTGCGTACCAGTCGCTCGGCCAGGATGAAGTGCTGGTCATTCAGGTGCCCTTCACCGCCACCGACGGCGCGCTGTCGAGCAGCAACACCCTGACCATCACCGTCACCGGCGTGAATGACCAGCCGGTAGTCACCGGCGCCATCAGCGTCGGCACCGACGAAGACGCCGCCGGCCAGGTGATCGACCTGCTGGCCAACGCCAGCGACGCCGATGGCAAGGACGTGCTCAGCGCGGTGTCCGTCGTTGAAACCACCGGCAACGATGCCTCCGGCGTCACCCTGCAGGGCAACACCCTGGTGGTCGACCCGTCCCGGTACAACTACCTGGCCGTGGGCGAAAGCGTGACCCTCGTCTACCAGTACCAGGTCAGCGATGGCCAGGGCGGCCTGGTCGCCACCAGCGCGACCCTCACCATCGACGGGGTCAACGATGCGCCGGTAGTCAGCAGCGCCATCAGCCAGACCACCCACGAAGACGCCACCGCCTTCGACGTCGACCTGCTGGGCAACGCCAGCGATGCCGACCTCAGCGACGTGCTGGGCATCACCAATCTGCAGGAAACCACGGGTGCGGACGCCTCGGGCGTGACCCGTGTGGGCAACGGCCTGCAGGTCAACCCGAATGCCTACGACTACCTCGCCGTCGGCGAGAAAGTGGTACTCACCTACAGCTACGACGTGATCGACGGCAACGGCGGTGTCACCCCCACCACCGCCACGATCACCATCGAAGGCCGCAACGATGCACCGGTATTCGATGCCAGCGTGCAGAGCGGCACCCTCGCCGAACGTGCCGATGGCGCCGCGGACGAGAACAGCGGCAACCTGACCACCAGCGGCAGCATCGGCTTCAGCGATGCCGATCTGAGCAACACGCACAGCGTGACCACGCAACTGGTCAGCGCCAGGGACGGCAACGACAACGACGTCAGTGCCCTGGGCAATCTCAGCGCGCTCATCAGCGATGCCGCCACGGGCGATGGCCAGGGCAGCGTACAGTGGAACTACAGCGTCGCCGCCGGCGCGCTGGACTACCTCGGCGCGGGCGAGACCCTGACCCTGGTCTACCGCGTCACCGTCACCGACAGCAGCGGCGCCCCGGTCTCGCGTGATGTCACCATCACCCTCACCGGCAGCAACGACGTGCCGGTGGTGACCGGCGTCGCCACCACCCTGACCAACGAAGACGCATCCGCCTACAGCCTCGACCTGTTGCAGCACGTCTCCGACGAAGATGCCAACGATGTCCTCAGCGTCGGCAACGTCACCCTGGTCGGTACCGGCGACACCTCCGGCGTCAGCTTCGACGCCGCCAGCAACAGCCTGCGGATCGACCCCTCCAGGTACGACTACCTGGCCGTCGGCGAGAAGGTCGTCCTCAACTACAGCTACGAAGTCAGTGACGGCAATGGCGGTGTGGTCAACGCCAGTGCCTCGGTCACCATCGAAGGCCGCAATGACGCGCCGGTCGTCACCGACACCAGCGTTACCGTTGCCGAAGAAAGCGTCGGTACCCCGCTGAACATCGCCGCGCCGACCGACGTCGACAGCAGCGATGTGCTGACCATCACCGTCACCGGTCTGCCCACCGTGGGCACCGTGACCCTGGCCAATGGCACCCCGGTGAACAATGGCCAGACCCTGACCAGCGCCGAGCTGCAGGGACTGAAATACAACGGCCCGGACGACTACAAGGCCGGCGACCCCGTGGGTGAGTTCACCTACAGCGTCAACGACGGCACCACCAGCGTCGAAGGCAAGGTCACCCTGGGTGTGACCCCGGTCAACGACGCCCCGGACGCCAACGACGACTTCGGCGTCATCGCCGGCCTCAAGGGCAATTACTACGGCTACCGTGAAGGCGTAGACGGCGGCAACCTGCAGAACCTGGCCGGCGTGACCGCCTTCATCGCCGGTCGCACCCCCAGCGCCACCTTCACCGCCACCACGCTGAACTACGGCAATGGCGTCAGCAACGATCTGGGCAACGACCAGCAACTGCAGAAGTTCCTGGGCGCCGATGCCGGCTCGCTGAACACCGACCCGGCCAACACCTCGGACGCCATCATCGAGATGAGCGGCCAGATCAGCCTGAATGCCGGCACCTACCAGTTCCGCGTGACGGCGGACGACGGCTACAGCATCGTCATCGACGGCAAGGTGGTTGCCGAATTCAACGGCAACCAGGGCCCCACCGCGCGTGAGTCGGCCACCTTCACCATCACCGAAAGCGGCGCGCACGATATCCAGATCATCTACTGGGATCAGGGCGGCCAGGCCCAGTTGCGGGTCGAACTGCGCCCCGAGGGCGGCAGCTACAGCGTGGTCGGCGGTGCCCAGCTGACCCAGGCTGGCAATGACCTGCTGACCACCGACGAAGACCAGCCGCTGGTGATCGCGCCCGCTACCCTGCTGGGCAACGACACCGATGTCGACGGCGACACCCTCAGCATCGTCAGCGTGCAGAACGCCCAGAACGGCAGCGTGGCGCTGGTGGATGGCAAGGTGGTGTTCACCCCGGCACCGAACTTCAACGGCACCGGCTCATTCACCTATACCATCAGCGATGGCAACGGCAAGTTCGACACCGCCACCGTCACCGTGGGCGTCAAGCCGGTCAACGACTCCCCTGTCGTGGACAGCACGTCCCTGACCGTGGCCGAGGACAGCGTCGGTACCGCGCTGGGCCTGAAGGCTCCGACCGACGTCGATGGCAACCCCCTGACCATCACCGTCAGCGGCCTGCCCAGCGTCGGCCTCGTCACCCTGGCCAACGGCACCCCGGTCGCCAACGGCCAGACCCTGACCAGCGCCCAGCTCGAAGGTCTGAAGTACAACGCGCCGGCCGACTACAACAACGGCGACCCCGTCGGCAGCTTCACCTACAGCGTCAATGACGGCAGCGTCACGGTTAACGGCAGCGTCAGCCTGAGCGTCACCCCGATCAACGACGCGCCGGTGGCCTACGACACCTCACTGACCGTGAACGAGGAAAGCGGCAGCACCGCGATCAACATCCAGGCGCCCACCGACGTGGACGGCGATGCCCTGACCATCACGGTCACGGGCCTGCCCACCATGGGCACCGTCACCCTGGCCAACGGTACTCCGGTCGCCAACGGCCAGAGCCTCACCAGCGCCCAGCTCGAAGGCCTCAGGTACGTGGCTCCGGCTGACTACAACGCCGGCCAGAACGTGGGCAACTTCACCTACAGCGTCTTCGACGGCAGCGTTACCGTGGTAGGCAGCGTGTCGCTCGGCGTCAACCCGGTGAATGACCTGCCGGTGGTCGACAGCACGTCCCTCACCGTGGACGAAGAAAGCGTCGGTACCCCGCTGGGCCTGACGGCCCCGACCGATGTCGATGGCGATACCCTCACCATCACCGTCAGCGGCCTGCCCAGCGTCGGCGTGATCACCCTGGCCGACGGCACCCCGGTGAACAACGGCCAGAGCCTGACCAGCGCCCAGCTCGAAGGCCTCAAGTACAACGCTCCGGCCGACTACCAGGCCGGCGATGCCGTCGGCAGCTTCACCTACAGCGTCAACGACGGCACTGCCAGCGTGACCGGCAGCGTCAGCCTCGCGGTGAATCCGATCAACGACCTGCCGGTGCTGAACAACCCCAGCGTCAGCGTCGACGAAGACCAGAGCCTGGCCAGCCAGTTGAACGTCACCGACGTCGATGGCGACACCGTCAGCTACACCCTCAAGTCGGGGACGACCAACGGCACCCTGGTGTTCGACGCCGCCACCGGCCAGTACACCTACACGCCGAACGCCAACTACCACGGCCCCGACAGCTTCATCGTCAGCCTCGATGACGGCAAGGGCGGTGTGGTAGACAGCGTAGTGACGATCACCGTCAATCCGATCAACGATGCTCCGGTTTCCGCCCCGCAAAGCCTGACCACCGCAGAAGAAACCGCGATCGACGGCACGATCAACGCCACCGACGTGGACGGCGATAGCCTCACCTACAGCATCGCCAGCGGCGACGAGCCGAAGCACGGCACCGTGACCCTGCGTGCCGACGGTACCTTCACCTATGTGCCGAGCAAGGACTACAACGGCACCGACAGCTTCACCGTCACCATCGATGACGGCAACGGCGGCACCACCACCAGCCTCATCAGCCTTGATGTCACGCCGGTCAACGACCTGCCGGTCACTGCCGACCAGAGCAAGGAAACCGACGAAGACCAGAGCGTCAGCGGCCAGATCGTCGCCAGCGACGTGGACGGTGACAAGCTGACCTACGTCATCCAGTCCGGCGTTGCCCACGGCTCGATCCTGCTCAACACTGCCACCGGCACGTACACCTACACGCCGAACAAGGACTACAACGGCACCGACTCCTTCACCATCCGGGTCTACGATCCGAAGGGCGGCTATGCCGACTCCGTGGTGACGGTAACGATCAACCCGGTCAACGATGCTCCGGTTTCCGCCCCGCAAAGCCTGACCACCGCAGAAGAAACCGCGATCGACGGCACGATCAACGCCACCGACGTGGACGGCGATAGCCTCACCTACAGCATCGCCAATGGCGACGAGCCGAAACACGGCACCGTGACCCTGCGTGCCGACGGTACCTTCACCTATGTGCCGAGCAAGGACTACAACGGCACCGACAGCTTCACCGTCACCATCGATGACGGCAACGGCGGCACCACCACCAGCCTGATCAGCCTTGATGTCACGCCGGTCAACGACCTGCCGGTCACTGCCGACCAGAGCAAGGAAACCGACGAAGACCAGAGCGTCAGCGGCCAGATCGTCGCCAGCGACGTGGACGGTGACAAGCTGACCTACGTCATCCAGTCCGGCGTTGCCCACGGCTCGATCCTGCTCAACACCGCCACCGGCGCGTACACCTACACGCCGAACAAGGACTACAACGGCACCGACTCCTTCACCATCCGGGTCTACGATCCGAAGGGCGGCTATGCCGACTCCGTGGTGACGGTAACGATCAACCCGGTCAACGATGCTCCGACCGCCAGCCCGTCGAGCATCAGCACCGACGAGGACACCGCGGTCAACGGCAGCGTGGTCGGCCAGGACGTCGACGGCGACACCCTCACCTACAGCATCGTCAGCGGCGACGAGCCGAAGCACGGCACCGTGGTGATGAACGCCAACGGCACCTACACCTACCAGCCGGGCAAGGACTTCAACGGCAGCGACTCCTTCACCGTCACCATCGACGATGGCAACGGCGGTACCACCACCAGCGTGGTGACCGTTACCGTCAACCCGGTCAACGATGCACCGACCGCCAGCCCGTCGAGCATCAGCACCGACGAGGACACCGCGGTCAACGGCAGCGTGGTCGGCCAGGACGCCGACGGCGACACCCTCACCTACAGCATCGTCAGCGGCGACGAGCCGAAGCACGGCACCGTGGTGATGAACGCCAACGGCACCTATACCTACCAGCCGGGCAAGGACTTCAACGGCAGCGACTCCTTCACCGTCACCATCGACGATGGCAACGGCGGCACTACCACCAGTGTGGTGACCGTTACCGTCAACCCGGTCAACGATGCACCGGTTGCTGCCAACGACAGTGCCAGCCCCCTTGAGGACAACTCGGTCACCATCGACGTCCTGGCCAACGACAGCGACGTCGATGGCGACACGTTGAGCATCACCGGTGCCAGTGCACAGCACGGCAGCGTCAGCGTCGTCGACGGCAAGCTGGTTTACACCCCCACCGGCAACTACAGCGGCGCCGACACCATCACCTACAACATCACCGACGGCAAAGGCGGCAACAGCAGCGCCACCGTGCAGGTGTCCATCCAGGCGGTGGCCGATGCACCGAACCTCAGCGCCCAGACGCCCGCGGGCACTCCGCATGCGACCGGCCTGACCCTGCAGAGCTGGAATGGGCTGGCGCTGGGCAACAGCGGCAGTGGTGCCAACCCCACCACGCTGAAAGCCGTCATAGACGCCGCCGGTACCCCTGCCAGCAGCGCCACCGCCAATGACGCCCACCTGGACAACGTCAATGCCGGCGTGGCCAACAAATTCTCCGGCCTGATCTACCTGCAAGCCGGCGAGACCTACACCTTCAGCGGCGTGGGTGACGACAGCGTGCTGGTTTCCGTGGGCGGCACTACCGTGGCCAGCGCTACCTGGAGTGGCAACAGCGGGCAATTCAGCGGCAGCTTCACCGCCCAGCAGAGCGGCTACTACACCCTGGATGTCTACCAGCACAACCAGAGCGGCCCGGGCAACCTGGACGTCAACATCAAGGTTGGCAACGGTGCGGTGCAGGATCTCTCCAGCGCCAACGTGCTGCTCTATCGTGACACCAGCGACCTGAACCAGGATGGCGTGCGCGTCTCGCAACTGCACGGCAGCGAGGGCAAGGGCTACTACCAGGTCTATGGCTACAACGAAGGTGACGAAGACAGCAGCATCCCGCTGTCGCACCTGGCTGCATCGCTGAGCGACACCGATGGTTCGGAGAGCCTCTCGGTTTCGATCTCGCAGATTCCGGAAGGCGCGACCCTCAGTGATGGTGTGCACAGCTTCACCGCAACGGCCGGTACCAGTACCGCCGACGTCAGTGGCTGGAACCTGGGCAACCTGAGCTTCACCCCGGCAGCCAACGCCAATGGCACCTTCACCCTGAAGGTCACCGCCACGGCCACCGAAGGCGCCAATGGTGACCATGCCAGCACCAGCCTGGATCTGCCGGTGACCGTGCATGCACTGAACGATGCCCCGACCAGCGCGGACAAGACCGTCGCCACCGACGAAAACACGCCGCGCAGCTTCAGCAGCGCCGACTTCGCCTTCCATGACGTCGACACTGGCGACAGCCTCAAGGCCATCCGCATCAACAGCCTGCCGGCCAGCGGCAACCTGAAGCTGGGCAACGAGGCCGTGACCATCGGCATGATCATCACCGCGGCGCAGATCGCTTCCCTGGTCTACACCCCGGCGGCCAACGCCAGCGGCAACAGCAGCTTCAGCTTCTCGGTGCAGGATCAGAGTGGCGCCTTCTCCACCACGCCGAACACCATGACCGTCCAGGTCGCGGCCGTGGACGATGCCCCTGCCCTGGCCAACAGCACTGTCAGCTTCGCCGAGAACATCGCCTCCGGCAGCACCATCGCCGACCTCAACGATCGCTTCACCGGCACCGACCAGGATCGTGATGGCGAGCCGCTGTTCTACAGCATCACCGGCGGCAACGATGCGGGCCTGTTCGCGATCAACTCCAGTACCGGCGTGATCACCCTGGCCAGTGGCAAGTCCCTGGACTACGAGACTGCCACCCAGCACCAGTTGCAGGTCAGCGCCACCGACGGCAAGACCCCGACTAGCGCGACCGTGACCATCAACGTCACCAACGTCAACGATAACGGCGTGGTCATCACCGACGCCAACCCGGCCGCCAACACCGTGGCCGAGAACGCGGCCAACGGCACCGCCGTCGGCCTCACCGTGCGCGGCACCGATGCCGATGTCGGCGCGACCATCACCCAGTACGAGCTGACCGACAATGCCGGCGGCCGCTTCGCCATCAACGCCACCACCGGCGTGGTGACCGTGGCCGATGGCAGCAAGCTCGACTACGAGGCCGCCACCAGCCACAACATTACCGTCAAGGTGACCAGCTCCGATGGCAGCACCAATACCCAGGTGTTCACCATCAACCTGAGCAACGTCAACGACAATGGCGTGGTCATCACCGATGCCAATCCGGCCGCCAACACCGTGGCCGAGAACGCAGCCAACGGCACTGCCGTCGGCCTCACCGCTCAGGGCACCGATGCCGATGTCGGCGCGACCGTCACCCAGTACGAGCTGATCGACAATGCCGGCGGCCGCTTCGCCATCAACGCCACCACCGGCGTGGTGACCGTGGCCGATGGCAGCAAGCTCGACTACGAGGCCGCCACCAGCCACAACGTCACCGTCAGGGCGACCAGCTCCGATGGCAGCACCAGTACCCAGGTGTTCACCATCAACCTGAGCAACGTCAACGACAACGGCGTGGTCATCACCGATGCCAACCCGGCCGCCAACACCGTGGCCGAGAACGCGGCCAACGGCACCGCCGTCGGTCTCACCGTGCGCGGCACCGATGCCGATGTCGGCGCGACCATCACCCAGTACGAGCTGACCGACAATGCCGGCGGCCGCTTCGCCATCAACGCCACCACCGGCGTGGTGACCGTGGCCGATGGCAGCAAGCTCGACTACGAGGCCGCCACCAGCCACAACATTACCGTCAAGGTGACCAGCTCCGATGGCAGCACCAATACCCAGGTGTTCACCATCAACCTGAGCAACGTCAACGACAACGGCGTGGTCATCACCGATGCCAACCCGGCCGCCAACACCGTGGCCGAGAACGCAGCCAACGGCACTGCCGTCGGCCTCACCGCTCAGGGCACCGATGCCGACGTCGGCGCGACCGTCACCCAGTACGAGCTGATCGACAACGCCGGCGGCCGCTTCGCCATCAACGCCACCACCGGCGTGGTGACCGTGGCCGATGGCAGCAAGCTCGACTACGAGGCCGCCACCAGCCACAACGTCACCGTCAGGGCGACCAGCTCCGATGGCAGCACCAATACCCAGGTGTTCACCATCAACCTGAGCAACGTCAACGATAACGGCGTGGTCATCACCGATGCCAACCCGGCCGCCAACACCGTGGCCGAGAACGCGGCCAACGGCACCGCCGTCGGTCTCACCGTGCGCGGCACCGATGCCGATGTCGGCGCGACCATCACCCAGTACGAGCTGACCGACAATGCCGGCGGCCGCTTCGCCATCAACGCCACCACCGGCGTGGTGACCGTGGCCGATGGCAGCAAGCTCGACTACGAGGCCGCCACCAGCCACAACATTACCGTCAAGGTGACCAGCTCCGATGGCAGCACCAATACCCAGGTGTTCACCATCAACCTGAGCAACGTCAACGACAACGGCGTGGTCATCACCGATGCCAACCCGGCCGTCAACACCGTGGCCGAGAACGCAGCCAACGGCACTGCCGTCGGCCTCACCGTCCAGGGCACCGATGCCGATGTCGGCGCGACCATCACTCAGTACGAGCTGACCGACAATGCCGGCGGCCGCTTCGCCATCAACGCCACCACCGGCGTGGTGACCGTGGCCGATGGCAGCAAGCTCGACTACGAGGCCGCCACCAGCCACAACATCGTGGTCAGGGCCACCAGCTCCGACGGCAGTACCAATACCCAGTCGTTCACCATCCAGGTCAGCAACGTCAACGAAGCCCCGGCGGTGGTCGCCGGCGCCAACGTGACCGGTACCGAAGACAACAACTACGTCTTCACCTGGAGCGACTTCAGGGTCAGCGACGTCGACGCCAACAGCAGTCTCTCGATCAGGGTCGAAAGCCTGCCGGGAGAAGGCAAGTTGCAGCAACTGGTCAATGGCAGCTGGAGCAACGTCGCGGCCAACACCAGCGTCACCAAATCTGTGATCGACGCCGGCGGTCTGCGCTTCGTACCGGATACCAACGAGTCCGGTCACGACAGCTTCAGCAGCACCGGTGTGGGGATGAACAAGCAGACCTATGCCGAGTTCAAGTACAGCGGCAGCGATGGCAGCCTGAGCACCACCAGCAGCACCATGAGCATCGACATCACGCCAGTCGCCGACACACCGACGCTCAGTGTCAAGTCGGCTGCGGCCAGCACGCTGTTCACCACCACCTGGGAGTCGGCGCCGAACAGCGACACCACCTCGCAGGACGTCAGCGGTCCGACCTTCGAGAACTGGACGCTGGTTACCAGCGGCGACGTACGCAGCGGCGGCACCAACGTGTTCGAAGTCTGGGCCAACAACGACAGCATGCAGAACCAGGCCGGCGACATGATCACCGTCAGGCTGCCGGGCACCGGCAACAACGATGCCCTGGAGCTCAACGACGCCGGTGGCAGCATGTCGCAGACTCTGGGCATCACCCGTAACGTGGCCACTGAGTCCGGCAAGGTCTACGAGCTGTCCATGGACTACGCCGGTCGCCTCGGCTTCGACACGACCTACACCAAGATCGCCGTCTACCTGGGCAACACCCTGGTCGGCGAGTACGGTTCCAGCAGCAGTCAGACCAGCCTGAACTGGGAGAACATCCACTTCAGCTTCGTCGGCACCGGCAGCACCGAAGCCCTGACCATCAAGCTGGCCGGGACATCCACCCATGCCAGTGGCCGTGGTGCGCTGATCGACAACGTCACCCTGACCTCGTCCCAGGGCGTGGTGGCCGGTGATGGCGGCGTCAGCGGCAAGACCAGCATCTCCCTGGCCAACTACATCAGCGGCGCACTGACCGATACCGACGGTTCGGAAACCCTGCGTTACGACCTGTCCAGCCTGCCTGCCGGCGCCAGCATCGTGGTCGGCAACAGCACCCTGGCGGCCGTAGGCGGCGTGGTCTCGCTGACAGCCGCACAACTGGCCACCGCCAAGCTGCAGGTCGGCAGCAGCGTGCGCGGCGAGATCGGTCTGGATATCAAGGCCGTATCGATCGAGCCCAACGGCAGTACTGCCAGCACCGCCAGCCAGCACCTGTCGCTGAAGATCGTCGAGGGCGGGGTCAGCCATGAAAGCCTGACCACCAACACCATCAACGTCGCCGATACCGCCACAGCACTGTCCTCGGGACTGACCGGCGAATACTGGGGCTACGCCGAGAGCGGCAGCGTCCGACCGAACCTCACCAGCCTCAAGCTGGTGGAGGACTACATCGAGTCGCGCACCGGCAACAGCAGCAGCCTGGTCGGCTCCAACGACAACGCGGCGGCCTCCTCGGTCAACGCCACCTTCGTCGCCAACCAGATCGACTACGGTCTGCGCAACGGCAGCACGGTGTTCAGCGATGACCTGGGCGACAACCGCAACCTGTCCAATGGCACTGCCATCGGCAGTTCCGGCAACAGCCAGAACAACCTGTACGACTTCCTCACGGCAGCCGGTACCGGCAACGTGTCCAACCTCAGGGCCGGAGGCGCTGGCCTGGGTGACACCTCGGACGCGATCATCCGCGCCCACGGTTTCCTCGACCTGGCCCAGGGCGGTACCTACGACATCCGCGTCACGGCCGATGATGGCTATCGCCTGATGATCGGTGGCCAGGTGGTAGCCGAAGCGGACTACATCCAGAGCACCACCACCAAGGTGTTCAGCAATGTTGGCCTGAGCGGCGACCTGCAGGCGCTGGAACTGCTGTACTGGGATCAGGGTGGTGCGGCCAGCCTGAAGGTGGAGTTCAAGCTCAGCGGCAGCGCGGATTCCGCCTACAAGGTACTGGGCGCTGCCGGCAGCGGTCTGGATATCTTCCAGGCTCCGGGCGCGGGCCAGGAACTGGTGCAGACCGACACCGGCTGGGCACTGCACACCATCGGCACCACCAACGGTGGTGACGCCAGCGACCTGATCAACGGCAGCAAGTACTCCGACATCCTCAATGGCGGCAATGGCCACGACGTGCTCTACGGCAACGCGGGCCACGACCTGCTCAATGGCGGTGACGGCAATGACCTGCTGATCGGTGGTCTCGGCAACGACACCCTCACCGGGGGGCAGGTGCCGATACCTTCATGTGGAAGGCCGGTGACTTCGGCAACGACGTGATCAAGGATTTCAATGCTACCGAAGGCGACCGTATCGATATCAGCGATCTGCTGCCCGATACCGCCAACGCCAACAATCTCCTCGATTACCTCAAGGTCGATACCGCCACCAACACTCTGCAGGTCAGCACCACGGGCGATGTAGCCAACAGCGTCGATGTGACCATCAAGCTCGAAGGCGTGAACCTCAGCCAGTACGGTTCCACCTCCTCGCAGATCGTCAACTCGCTGGTGGCCGGCGCCGATCCGCTGGTGAAGACCGAGCACCACTGATGGCCCCTTCCCACCGCGCCTGGCGCGCGGTGGGAAGTCGTGCCTGACCGTCCGATCTTGTCTGTGCGTCGTCCGGCGCGTATAGGTGTATGTCCGGTGATCGACGTCTCATCAGGAGGCATCCATGCTTTACGTGCAGCGCGACGACCAGGGCAACCTGATTCGCGTCGAAGCGGCCGAGTTCGAGGGTTTTACCCAGCAGCTCCCCGCCGATGACCAAGACATACTGGCCTGGTATTCCAACCAGGCCATCGAGACCAGCCTGCTGCAACTGCGCCAGAGCGATCAGGAAATGGTTCGCGTACTGGAAGACCTGATCAGCGTGCTGATCGCCAAGGGCATCATCCGCATCACCGACCTGCCGCCGGCAGCGCAGTCCAAGCTGCTCAGCCGCAACCAGGCACGCGAAGCGCTCGGCAGCCTGTCCCGACTGATCCAGGAAGAAGTGAGTACCGGCCTGATCTGAGAACCTGTTCACGATCTTGCGAGCCAGAGCCTGGCCAGGCGCAACGACCAGCCGCAGGCTGGCCCCAAGGGTGAGCGCCAGCGAGTCAGACACCTGAGAAACAGACCGTGTGAAAACCTGGCGAGCGAAGGTCAGGCGAGGCAAGAAACGGCGAAAAAGCGCAGTTTACGAGCGGTAATGAGCATTACTCACTTCGCTCGCCCTGCGGGCCGCGCTGAAGCGCGTTAGCTGCAAGCAGCTTTCGACCGGGCTGGCGCTTAACGACGCCAGGCCGACGCGCAGCAGAGCGTGAACAGGTTCTGAGACCTGTCGCCTGCGTACCGGGCATCACCCGGCACGCAGCATCCGGCTCAGACCGGTGGCCATGGCACGGGAGCACCGACCAGTTGCCCCTGCACGCCCTGAATCCCCATATCGCGCAGCACCTGCAATTCGCCTTCGGTTTCCACCCGTTCGGCGATCAATGGCAGGTCGATGCTGTTCGCGGCACGTTGCATGGCATCGATGAACAGGCGCTTGTCGGCCTCCTGATCGATGGCACGGATATAGCTGCCATCGACTTTCAGGTAAGCCAGCCCCAGACGCGCCAGGTTGCCGATCATGCTGAAACGGCCACCGAAGTGCTGCAGGCTGAGGCTGAAACCCAGACTGCGCAGGCGCCGGGTCAGTTGCTCCAGCACCGCCTGGTCGGGCAACTGATCCTCCTCCAGCTCCAGCACCAGGCGCGGGGCGAACTCGGCATGCCGCTTGAGCAGTTCGAAGGCCTTTTCCAGTGCCCTGGGTTCGCGCAGCAACGCGCCGGAGAGGTTCAGCGCCAGAGGCTGCGCATGGCTCGCCAGGTGCTGCAGCACCGTCTCCAGCATCAGCAGGTCGAGACGCGACGACCAGCCAAAGCGCTGCAACCAGGGCAGGAAGCGCCCGGCGGGGATGGTCGCGCCCATCTCGTCACGGATGCGCGAGAGCACCTTGTAGTGCAGCACCTGGCCGGGCTCGCGAGCACTGACCACCGGCTGGAAATACAACTCGATCTGGCGCCGGCTCAAGGCCTGATCCAGCAGTGAACGCCAGACATGGCGCTCATCGCCCACGCTCGCGAGCTCGTCACGCGAGGCCAGGGCCCAGCACTGCTCGCTCAGGCCCTCGGCCCTGGCCAGAGCCTCATCGACCAGGCGCAACAGCTCGCCATGTTCGTCACCCGGCCGAAACGGTGCCAGGCCGATGTGCGCCATCGGCACCAGGTCGCTGCCGCAGGTGACGGCCAGGTTGGCGAAAGCCACCTCCAGGCGCATGGCCAACTGCTCGGCCTCCTCGGCAACCAGACCCGGCGCCAGCATGGCGAAATCACCGCCGCGGCTGCGGGCCAGCAGGCATCCGGCGCCCAGCGTGGCGCCCTCACGCGACAGCATTTCGGCCACTGCCAGCAGCAACTGATCGGTGCGCTGCCCGCCCAGACGCTGGTTGAGTCCGGCCAGATCACGCACCCTGGCCATCAGCAGGTAGCCCACATTGGCCTGATCTTCGGCGCCCAGACGTACCTGCAACTGCATCTCGAAGTAACGACGATTGGCCAGACCGGTCAGGCTGTCCCTGTAGGCTTCGTCGCGCAGCCGTTCGCTACGCTCGGCCTGCTCCTGAAACAATGCCTTGAGCTTTTCCACCATCTGGTTCATCGCCTCCACCACCCGGCGCAGTTCGGGCGTACGCGGCAACATCGGCAGGCTGAGGAATTCGCGGCGGGCAATGGCATGGGATTGCTCGACCATGTAATCCAGCGGTTTGAGCTGGCGACGCAGCACGAACGCGCCCACGCCGGCGCTGAGCAGGCCGCACAGCAGCAACCAGCCGAGACTGCCCAGGGCGCTGCGCCAGAGCCGGGCGATGGCGAACATCGGGTGGCTCTGCACTTCCACCCGCGCGGCCTGCTCCCAGCCACGGCTGACGATGGCGTCACCCACCTCGGCATTCAGGCCGATCAGCTCGACGAACCATTGCGGTGCTGCGGCATCCGCCGCGTCGGCACACCGCTGCGCTCGACCAGGGTATTGCCACTGGCGATGTCGATCACGCGGATGCTCTGGAAATAGCCGCTGTCGAAGATCGAGCTGACCATCAGCTCCATCATCGCCGGATCGTCGACATGCGGCGTCAGCGACAACCCCAGCGCCGTGGCGGCGTCCTGCGCATGCGAGCGCAACTGGTTGACGTACTGCTCGCGGGAGCTTTCCAGACCGACCATGAAGCTGCCGGTGAAGGCGACCACCAGAAACAGGCAGATGGCAATCAGCAATTGTTTGAACAGCGACATCTCGACTCCTATCGACCCGACTCCACCGGGAACCCCTCGGCGGTCATCTTCTTCAACAGTTCCTGCCAGCGCGACAGACGCTTGGCATCCCCCACCTGCTTGCCACCCCCCTTGCCGGCCAGCCACATGCCTTCGGCATTGAAGGCATACACCGGCAACAGATCGGAGCGCTCGCTGGCGGGGCGAATCACATTCACCAGGTTGTCCAGCACCAGGGGCATGGCATCCGGCGTGGCGTAATAGGTCAGCACCATGTGCGCCTGGTTCAGGCGCAGTGCCTTGACGTAGGTAATGCGCAGCTTCTCGCTGGCGACACCGGCCTCGCGCAGGGTGAAGTACTTGGCAATGGCAAAGTCTTCGCAGTCGCCCGCGCCCTTGCGCAGGGCCTCGACCGGCGTCGCCCAGTAGTCGTTCTGGCGCCAGATCTCGATGTCATCGCGAAAACGCAGGCGGGCGTTGAAGAACCGGTTCACCGCCTCCAGTTGGGCGGGCTCGTCCAGCGTCGGCAAGCGTTCGAGCAACGCCTGCCATTCATCGATGCGCGCCTTGCCCTCGCCGAGCGGCCCATAGAGCTGCTCGGCACGCTGGCTGATCAGATCGAAATCCCAGTCCGCGTGCAGGACGCCAGCGAGCAAAAGCAGCAGCAACGGCGCAGCCAGGAACGACTTGCGCCGGCCCCGCCCCAATCGACCTGCGCCTGCGCAACCTCGAAACATCGGCCATCCGTCTCGGGGCTGACGGCCCCTGGAACACGGCGGGAATGGTGCGGGCTGAGGCGAAAAAAGACAATGGCACTTCGCCGTTATCGCGGCGAGCGTGCACAGCGTTCAGAGGGAGGAGGCGCTCAGCGCAAACCTTGCAGATGCAACAGGCCGAACAGCAGCACCTGCAAGCGCTGCCAGCCCTGCCCCGGCAAACCGCGCAGGCGCGAACGAAACAGCAGCAGCTCGCCGACATGCGCCAGCAGCACCAGCAAGGCCGCCCAGTTGACCCAGCCGCCCAGCGGCGCGGCGAAGGGATAGAACAGATTGAGCAGCGCCACCAGCCAGAACATGGCCAGGGCGCCTTTGGCGAAAGACAGCAGGTTCATCGTCAGCCTCCAACAAAATGAGGCTCCGAGTCTGCCGAGAAGTAGCAGCCATGCCGCCACTCTTTGGATGGGTAAGGCATTGCCAGCGGCAATGCCGTTCATTTCAGCCGGCTGCCTGCTCACCACCTGCTTCGCCAGCAGCCATGCGGCGGCGACATGCATGCTCGCCTGGCGACCCAGGTCAGGATGTAATCCGGAGTATCACGCCGATCCTTCCCGGACGGCATCCGGTCTGCGTGGCAAGCACTCATCGCAAAGGAATGGGGGCGTGGATATCGCGAACGAGATCGCGCCGCGAGCCGCGCCCAAGCGTGCAAGAACCCGTGATGCCATACGACATGCGGCCATGTTCACGTTCAGCGCTCCCAGCATAGATCGCTCCCCGCCGTAATCCCTTTGCGGGTCTGTGACGACTCCAACATGGCGCGCAGCGCGCAACCGGCCGAGTGGCCGGCCAGCCGGTGGAGCATGTATGCTTGGTGACCCATGACATGACTGCATACGAAGCATCAGTCGTGCCTCGCCAGTCTGCCATGGGGGGTGCCTTAAATCACGCCAGCGAACCACAAGGCTTCGCCATCTCTTCGGACTCTGAATCATCATGCTCCCTCTAACCGCCGACCGCCGCGTAGTACGCTCACCTGATCTCATTGCAACCGAAATGGATGGCGACATTGTCATGATGCATGTCAGCAGTGGCCAATACTTCGGCATCAGCGGAGTAGGCCCGCGCATCTGGGCATTGCTCGAACGTCCAATGACCGTTGAGCAAATGACCAACACCATCGTCAGCGAGTACAGGGTCGACGAACAGACCTGCCGCGGGGATATTCTGATATTCGTGCAAGCCCTTCTGGATCAGGGCGCAGCCCAGATCATCTGAAGTCGCTCAACATGTACGCACAAATATGCTGTCGACTGCATAACTTCCTGCGCAAGCCGCGCGCTCAGCGTTACGCGCTGCCCATTGTCTGGCCATTGCTCGGTTTGAGCCGAGCGATGGTTCTGCTGTTGCCCTTTCGCCACTTGAGCAAACTACTCGGCGTAGATCACGGCCCGCATCCACGCTCATGCCTGGCGACGCCGCAACAGACCAGGCGAGCACTCGATATCGGTCGTACCGTTCGCTGGGCCGCATGCCATACGCCCTGGAACTCCAACTGTTTCGCCCAGGCCCTCACCGCTCGGATGCTATTGGGAGCAGCGGGCATTCCCTGCGTGACCTGCTTTGGTTTGTCTCGCGGCGATCAGAAGGCACTGACTGCGCATGCCTGGGTAACCGTCGGACCGACTCGCGTCTGCGGTGGCAATGGCTTTGCCGGCTACACGGTCGTAGGCTGTTTCGTCACTTCCGGGCGTAAAACACCATGACCCTCGCAGTTGCCGCCAACGCCTTCATGCGCCTGCTCCGACGAGCCCCGGCGAGAAAGGTCGCGAGCCTCTTCGTTCTGATGGTGTTGTGTGGCCTGACAGAGGGGCTTGGCATCGCGATTGTCATTCCCCTGCTGCACGTTTTGCAGCCCTCACCTGATACGTCTGTCAACCTTACGAGCACTCTCCTGTCAGCAGCAGACGGGTTTGGCGACTGGTTGACGCCTGGGCCGTTACTGACCCTCTTCGTGCTGCTGGTCGGTTTGCGTAGCCTCATTCAATACGGCCGCGAGCAAAAAGCCGCACACCTGCAGCACATCCTCGTCGACAACCTGCGCCGCGAGTGTTTTTCAGCGCTGCTGCATGCCGAATGGCGCTGGCTCATCAAGCGCCGTCGAAGTGATCTGGCCAGCCTGCTACTCAACGACATCAATCGAATTGGCAATGGCCTCAACTTCGGACTCGCGGCACTCGCCACGCTGATGACCATGACCGTGTACCTGATCGCCGCCCTATTGCTGTCCTGGCAGATGACGTTGCTGGTGCTGCTGAGTGCAACGCTGCTGTTGGTCGCGCTCAATGGACAACGCCATCATGCGCTGTCTCTCGGCCAAGGCTTGTCCACCGCATTCAAAACGATGCATGCCAACGTGCAGGACAGTCTGACGGGCATACGCCTGAGCAAGACACTGGGGCGTGAGGATATTCATCTGGAGCAGTTCGAGCAGGCCATGCACGACATGCGCGTGCAGCAAGAACGCTTCTCGGCCACAAGCGGCAAGACCAAAGCACTGTTCCAATGCTCAGGGGTCGCGCTGCTGGCGTTTTATCTCTACATGGGACTTGAGTTCTGGTCGGTCGCGACGGCCCAACTGCTGACACTGGTGCTCATCTTCGCCCGCCTGATTCCGCTGTTTGCAACGCTCCAGCAGCAGCTACACCAGTGGCTGCATGCCTTGCCGGCGCTGCTCGCGGGTGAAGCCCTGCTACAACAGAGTCTGGCGGCAAGCGAGCAGGTGAGCCAGGACAACTCGACCTGGCAATTGCGCCATGCAATCAGCCTGAGTGGCATTGGTGTGAGTTATGCAGAGCGCGAGCAGGTAGCCCTGGATTCGCTGACCCTCGAGCTTCCCTATCTGAGCACGACCGCCGTCGTTGGGCCATCGGGCTCTGGCAAGAGTACGCTCGCCGATGTCATCGCCGGCCTGCTGGCTCCGGATACGGGCACGATTGCCGTCGACGGCGTACCGATAGATGCGAGCAATCGCATCTCCTGGCGTCATAACGTGGCCTACATGACCCAGGACGTATTCCTGTTCAACGACAGCATTCGCCACAACCTGCTGTGTGGCCATGAAGACGCCAGCGAGGATGCCCTGAAAGAGGCACTGCATCAGGCAGCAGCCGGCTTCGTCTTCGACCTGCCGCAAGGGCTCGATACCCAGATTGGCGATGCGGGGGTCTGCCTCTCCGGAGGCGAGCGGCAGCGGCTTGCCCTGGCCCGCGCACTCCTGCGCAAGCCTCTGCTGCTGATTCTCGACGAAGCCACCAGCGCACTGGATCAGGACAACGAGCTGCGTATTCGCGACGCGATTGGCAAACTGCAAGGAACGGTGACCATCCTGATCATCAGCCACAAACCGACAACACTGGAACGTGCCACACAGATGATCGAACTGGATCGAGGCCGCCTGGTTAGATGCAGCAGCAATCCCCCTCTCGACGTCACTCAGGAGTGCACGGCATGCCCCAGCAGCTAGCCCGGCAACAGCTACTGACACTGCTGGGACAGCCTCCCGTTACCTTGCCTGAAATTACCGAGCAGGAATGGACGACGCTGTTGGACATGGCCAACCAGCATCGCTTGCTGCCACTGCTGCAATGGCAGTTGAAACATGAAGGCGTACGCGAGTCGATACCCGCATCAATCCATGAACGCCTGGCCGCAGCCTGCCATCGCTCGACGCTCAGGTGCCTCAGACAAGGCGCGGTGCTTCGACAGGTGACCCGGTTGCTGGATGAAGTCGGAATTGACAGCCTGGTGCTCAAGGGCGCTTACCTGGCGTTCTATGTTTATCCTGCGGCAGGTCTGCGCCCAATGCGGGATCTGGATATCCTCGTGCCCCATGCGCAGGCCTTGCGTGCGTTCGAATGCTTGCAGCAAGCCGGTTTCGTCCAGCCCGAGCAGTCCAAAGGGCATGCCAGGGACTGGCTGGACAAGCACCGACACCTACCCCCGCTGATCGATGGCAACGGGGTTTGCGTCGAAGTGCACACCAGTGTCTACACGACGGATGAACATGACGCTTACCTGAGTCACGCCCAGTTGCGTGCTCGTGCCATCGAGGCTCAAGCCCCCGGTGCTCCGGCCATGCGAGTGCTTTCACCCACGGATCAGCTGCTGCATCTGATTGTGCATGCGGCCTACCAGCATCAACTCGATAACGGCCCTCTGATCATCAGCGACATTGCCATGCTGCTGGAGAAACACGACGTCGATTGGCCACTCTTCTGGCGCCTTGCCGAGCACGGCGGTTACAGCAAGGGGTGTTACCTATTGCTGGAAATGGCTCGCCAGGCGTGGCCCCAGCTGGCACTGCCGCCAATGGCCGCAGAACATCAACCCAGCAGAGAAGTCATGCATGTCAGCAAACAGTTGCTTCTGAACGGCCCACAGTCGCACCGGGACGCCTATTACCTCATGCTGCTGGACAGACAACAGACTCTTTCGGGCAAGCTACGGATATACGCCCAGGCGCTGTTTCCCTCACGCAAGAAACTACTCAGCATGCAGGGCACGCCAGATTCAGCCCTGCTCAGCTACTGGATACGTTGGCAGCGTTTCTTCACACAGCGCCTGCCGGAACACCTGAGAGCCAGACGTGATCCGCAACTGGGCGAACAGACCCGCCTACTGGGAGACTTCGAGCGTTGGCTCAATTCCTAGGTTTGCCCGCCCGCAAAGGCCTATGGCACAGTGCCCGACTTTAACGAACGCCCCCAACACCCCTGATTCCCCAAGACGAGCCAAACCATGTCGATACGAGCCGATGCACCCACTCGAACAGATGAAGCTTCGCTGGGCGACCTGTTCATCGGCATATTGAACTTCTATCTGAAGCAGGGGCGCCGGGTACTGTTGATAGCGCTGCTGTGCACGGTACCCATCGTGTTATGGGTAGCGAATCATCCGATCTATCACCTCACCGCACTGCTTGATGCCCCGGCTCTGTCACTGGACAGATGGCGCCAGATAGAACCCATCCTTCCAGATAAAACCCTCATTCAGAACACCTTTGAGAAAAATCTGGCAGACAGCGACAAGGCCGAGCATCAGCGACTGGCCAACCGCTTCAGCAATCCTGCCTTCTGGAAAAACAGCATCCACTATCGCTCGGCACTGCGCCGGGACGATATCCAGGACACCCCCAACGCCGATCTGCAAAAAGCCAGCACCCTGGGGCTGGAGTTGTCCATCAAAGCCAGCAGCGAGGATCAATCCAAACTGCTTCAACAGCTCATGATCAGCCAGATTCGTGAAGCAATGGTGCTAGAGGGTGCACGCAGCCTCATAAACGATTGGCACACCCTCATCATCGACAAGCGACCGGAGTTGCAACTCCAGCTTTTCGACAAGCAGCTCGCCATGCGACTCAATCGCAGCCGCATCGAAGACATGCAACGACTGCTTGCCCAGTACCCCGAACTTCGCCAGGTAGAGCGCAATACCGTGGTTTCAGTGCGAGATGGTGGCGGCCGTTATATGTCACCACTGACACAGATCGTCGCCCTGGAATCGACGATTTCGGAGGACACCAGCCTGATCAGGCAAACCGAGTACGAACTCGAACGGCTTGGATTCTACGAGCAGGTCATCAGCAATATCGATGAGTCGCTGCCGCCCCTTCATTCGGGTCATGATCTGGCTCAACAGTTGATAAAGCGGGCCAACCTGCTCCAACAATCCAGTGCCTCGTCATCGGCCGCAACGGAAGTCAGGTCGGACGTGCTCAACCAGGTTCAGTCTCTGCTCAGCAAGCCACAACTGCTTCAACTCAAGGCGACCACCGACCTACCGACAACACCGATCATTAGCAGGCGCCCGCTGATCGTCGGTGTCGGCATATTCGCCTTGGTATTTTTCACCAGTTCAGTATTGCTTGCCCTGTATCAGTTGATCCGGCGTCAGACATTACCGCTCGGTACCACCTGACGACCGGCACACAGGCCATGCGTTTGAGGTGACGGCCAGACAAGGGCGTGCAACCCCTGAAGCACCGTCGCCGATCAAGCATGACCCCGCGCATACCTTCATACACACCGGGAGTACACGGATGCCCAGTTTCAAGGATCGAGCACGCCTGCTTTACTGGCGGCTACGCGCGCGCGCGCACTTCAACCGCAATGATGTTCACGGTGCGCTGCACCGTGCCTGGGCTTACGTACATGCGACACAACTCGGTGGCGACTACTACGAATTTGGCGTTTATCGCGGGCACAGCCTGATCAGCTCATGGTTGTCTTACCAGCGCTGCAACGGACGAATCCTGAACGCCAGGGATCTTCCCTATGAGCGCAAGGGAAGCGTTGCAGACTTCATGGCCCATCAGAGCATGTTCTATGGTTTCGACAGTTTCTCAGGCATGCCGGAAAATGATGAGGGCGAAGACACCCTTGCCACAGGCACATTCATGGCCACTGAACAAAGTACGAGGGCGCTCTGTGCCGTTGCCGGCCTGAAGGCTCCGCGCCTGCGCTTGGTGCCTGGACTTTTCAGTGACAACGCTCAGGCCATCGGTTCTGCACCCGCCGCCATCGTGCACCTGGATTGCGATCTTTATCTCTCCACGCGGGATGCGCTGAACATGATCGGCCCCCGACTGGTACAGGGCAGCGTCTTGCTGTGCGACGACCATGACCTGTTCCGGGCCAGCAATGACAAGGGCCAGCGCAGGGCATTGCGTGAGTTCCTGGCGCAAAGCCGGATCGAACTGGAGCCCTGGTTTGCCTATGGCGCGGCATCGCGTGCCTACTTGTGCCATGTGCCGAATCGAGACGGACAGACGGCCGCACGATAGATGGCACACTCCGGCCTCAGCTTTGCCAGTGGCGCAGCCATCTACGCCACTGGCCAGATCACCAACTTCGCCCTTCAGCTACTCCTGCTGCAGCAGCTTGGCCAATCGTTGTACGCCGAAGTCGGCCTGGCTCACCTGCTGATTCTCAGCACCCTGTTCATTGCCGACCTGGGCTACAACTCTCTATTCCTGCGTGAATCACCAGATGCGCCAGGCTGGAGCACGCGCTGGCGCAAGGCGCTCCTACACCGTCTGACCCTGACGCTGTTGCTCGATGCACTGCTCTTGCTTGGCTGGCTACTGATACGCGGAGCGCAAAGCGATGGTTTTGCCTACCTGCTCAGCGCCTTGCCGGCCACGCTACTGGGCCTGATCAATTATTCAGCACCGCTGCTCGCCCAGGGGCGACGGCATACGGGTTTTCTGCTTCAGCAGGTTGCCTGGCCCACAGCCCTGATGGCCTGTCTGATCGTGCTGCTGAGCAATACCCCCCTTTCCGCCAGTACGGCTGGTGCACTGGTCAGCCTGGGTTTCGGCGCTCAGGCAGCGGTCAACCTGTACACGTTCGGCCGCCCCCATCTGCTGTTGCCCAGCCTGGAGAAGCGGGAAAGCAACATGCTCGCTTCAGCCCTGCAGCTATCGATGATCGGCATTGCCGGAACCCTGCATGAGCGTCTGACACCCTTCCTGATTGCCCAACTGGCCCCCAGCTTCACCGCCACCTACCTCCTGTTGAGCCATGCGCTCAATGGCGCATCCGGAATCTTCAACCAGTTCAATCGCCTCTTGCTGGTCGAAGTCAAAGGATCGGGCTCAAGCTGGGCAGGCTACCTGGGCGCATTGCTACTGGCAGGATTGGCGATCGGCCTGCTGCTGGTACTGACCTTCTGGACACGATGGCCTGCAACGCCCTTGCTGCAAAGGCTGGACCTGCTCATCCCGATCATGTTGGGCTGGACCTTCATCACCCTGGGAGGCCTGGGCAGCGCACTGGCCATTGGTCATGGGCACGAGCGCCAACTCCTGCACATCATGTTCTTCGGGCTGCTCACTAGCGCGCTGGGGCAACTCATGGCCTTTGCGCTGGAATCCGCCGCCGGACTGTTGTGGAGCCGCGCACTGGTCATGCTGAGCCTAACCCTGGCCACACTTCACTTGTGCCGCCTTGGGCTCACTTCAAGTGGCTATCTGCTTCTGACCTCCATCTTCGTCAGCGCACTGATCATCGATCTCCCGGCTGCCTGGCTGTTGAACGCGGCACTGATGCCACTGGTTCTGCTGTCGGTTTATCGACAGCCTCGGGCATTGCGGGAGACAGGAACGCCACATGCCGCCAAGACCCAATCGCCAGCAGCATTCCAGCAAGCCCTCGCCGATCACTACGGCGCGGAAGTCAGCCGCCTGCGCCATGAGCTTTTCTTCATCCGGCAGCGCACAGGCTACAAACGCAATCTACGTTGCTTCCTGGCAGCCATGCGGGACGCCGGATACTGCCTGTCACTGCCTCGCCAATCGGATCGCTTACCCACAATCCTCGGGGTGGCGTCACTGCCCGGTAGCAGCGGTCGCGAGGCATTGGAGCCCTGCCTGCAAAGCCTGCAAGCACAGGGACGCTCCACTGCCATCGTGATCCACCCGCGCCTGCGCTCGACAGTCAGCGGATTCTGCCCGGCACGCCCATCCTTCAAGGGCTGGATCAGTGCACTGCACGCCTGGATCATGCCGCTTCCCGCAACACATCAGGCTCCCATCGAGGCCTGGCCGGTACGCTGCACGCTGTTTCGTCATCGCCTCTGGCTGCAAGCATGGCGACGCACCCTGGCGCAGCAGGCTGCGGGCGGAACACTGCTACTGCATAACGACTTCGACCTGTTCGCCGTTGCCGCCATAGAAGCCGGCCGGGGCACATGGCGCAGCCTCTGTGTACAGCACGGGCTGCCAACAGACGAATTCGCGCCACCAAGAGCCGATCGACAACTGGTCTGGGGAGACAGCAGCCAGGAAGCCTACCTGGCGCTGGGTTTCCCCCCGCCAACCTGCTTCGCGGCCCGAGCAAACCGCTGCCGCCTCCTACGGAGCTGGTGCCCAGCCCAGCGGCGATATGCATCATTTCCCAGACGCACACACCTATCTTCGGTCGCTCGCTGAAGGCCGACTTCATTCAAGTCGCGCAACACCTGCATGCTGACGCTCACTACGGGCAACGCCTGCAAATCCTCCTGCACCCCGAGGAATGTCGGCAGGCGAATCCCTACCCCGCAACACTGGCCCACCTGTGTCGACGCCCGCCACATGACATCCTGCAGCCGGGAAGCACCCCCGGCATCGTGCTGGGCTTTTGCTCCACGGCATTACTGGATGCCGCACGCTACGGGCATCTGGTCATCGGCCTCGACTGGCAGGCACCCGGCTCGATAGCCGCCAGAAAGGTTGGACAGCCACTGATCCGTGTGGCCGATTACCAGACGCTGAAGCAGCTCCTGGATGAACTGGTGCAGCATGAAGAACGGCGTCAGGTCTTCCTGAAACGCCAACGCGATTGGCTGGAGGACACATTCAGAGCGAATGACCAATGGCTGGAATGGGTGAGCCCCACGCAATGAGACGCTATTACCTGCTGCTGCTGATCCTCTGGATTCACTGCGGTGATCTGTTCACGGCCTGGCTCTATGACGGTGGAAATTTCCCGGCGGCCTCGATGCTGCGCCCCAGCCGCGACGCCACCATCATCATCACGGCGGCCCTGTGCCTGCTGGTCTGCCGACTGCCCAGGGATATACTCATCGCGATCGTGCTATATGGCGCCCTGGCGCTCGTGCACATTCCGGTCGGCCTCGCCTACGGGGTTTCAATGCCGATAATCATCGGTTCGTTCGGCAGCCTGATGATCCCCCCGCTGCTGTTCCTGGTCGGTTACTACTGCATTCGCAATACCGCAGAGCTGCAGCGCAGCGCATCGTTCATCGTCCTCATCGCACTGACCAGTACCGCCCTCGGTGCCTGGGATATCGGCCACACCGAATTCTGGACACACACCCTGCGCTTTCCTGAGTACAGCGCACAGATCAAGGGCGTTCTCCCCAGATCGACTCACCCGGAAACCGCCCTGCCCTGGAACTTCTACATGGGCACCATGGAAAACCTGCAACGGCGCGCTGCCGGACTGCTCGCCGCCCCCCTGGCTCAAGGTAGCTTTCTGGCCATTGCAGCGCTGCTGGCGCTGGCGATGAACCACAGGTATCTGCGTGATCGTGCAGGTCTCTGCCTACGCTTGCTGCTGTGCACCGTGCTGCTCGCTGGCGTGTGGATGTCGGGAACCCGCGGCGCGATGCTGATGGTAGGGATCGCTCTGCTCGGCTACGCACTCAGCGCACGCCAGCTATCCGGCCCGCCCTGGGTTCGGCTCATGCTCGCCGGCGTCGTGCTGACGGGCTTTCTCGCGGCCTCGGCCTCCTTGATCATCAAAACCATCTTCTTCCTCGATGGCTCCAGCATCGGGCACTGGACAGCCCTGCAAAAGAACCTGCAAGACCTGCCACAGGTTTTACTGCTGGGCGGCGGCCTGGGGCGACAGGGCGCCGTAGCCGGAACACTTTTCCTGAGCAGTCTCGGCGGCGGCGAAGGGGCAATATTCAGTATCGCGTTCCAGATCGGCGTCCCCGGCGCACTGGTGTTCCTGTATTTTTATGGCCGAGCCATGCTCCTGGCGCTGAATGGATACCGACAGCATCAGGAGACGCTTGGTTTGGCAATATTCTACCTGGCGGCCGGCATGACCATCACACTGATAACCTCCGAACACATCCTTTCGGTGTCAGGCTCAGCGGCGCTCTGGCTGATGCTCGGTGGCGCCGTACGCGCATTCGGTGCACCTGATGCACGCAGCGCCGTTAACCCTACACAGGCCCTTAGATAAGTCTCGACATGACCCCTGCACGCATCCTGCACGTCTACAAAAACTTCCAACCTCATACTGGCGGTGGTGGCGTTTCGCGCCATATCGCCGGCCTGGCCGATTTGGCATTGCAAGAGGGACATTCGATACGCGTGATCGCTCAGGCTGTAGACCCTGACGCGGGTGCAGGCCGCTATGAAGTCCACCATGCAAGCAAGACCAACCTGCTGGCTGACGTTCGCTGGGCGGATATCGTGCATGTCCATGGCTCACGGACACCGATCAGTCTACGTACGGCGTACATGGCCCATCGCTTGAACAAGAAAGTCGTCTACACACCGCATTGTTACTACGATCATGACAGCAGCATCGGTAAACGTGCGGCCAAGTGGCTATGGGATCGACTGGGCGAACGCTGGCTCCTGAAGCGGGCGGATGCCACCGTGTTACTGGCTGAGTTCTGGCTGGAATATCTGCAAGCTCGGAATCTGCACGTCACACGTCCCGTATTCATCCCAAACTGTGTGCTGCGCAAGAGCCTGCCTCAGGGCGCCATGGGCACAGAACTCAAGGGCTCGCCGGCCTTGCTGTCGGTAGGACGACTCGACTGCGTCAAACGCCTCGAAGACGCCATCGCAGCGCTTACCCAACCTGGGCTCGAGCAGGCCGTGCTGCACCTGGTCGGCACAGGCCCTGACCGCTCACGCCTGGAACATCTGGCCGCCAGCCAGGGACTGAATGAACGGGTACAGTTCCACGGCTTCGTCAGCGACAGCGATGTCGCCGAGATGTCGGCCGCAGCCGATGCATTCCTGCTTCCGTCGGAAATGGAAGGCATGCCGACGGTGATCATCGAAATGCTGTTGCACCGTTGCCCGGTGGTCGCCAGCGACATTCCAGGCAACAGGGCGATCCTCGCCCCAGTCGGCCTGGAAGATGCTCTTTACCCACTCGCGGATATCAGCCGACTGGGGCAATGCATCATGCGGCAGTCTCGAGGCAGGATCGGCGACGAACATCATCGACGCACGATGAATACCTTCACCTGGGAAGGTATTCGTCAACGCGTCAAAGTCCTCTACGAAGACGTGTCAGCACATTAGCAGGCCGTTGAAAAACGTAGGCGAGGCAGCCAGTGCAAGGCAAAAACAGCCGAAAAAGCGCAGTTTACGTGCTGTAAATGAGCATTTTGAGGCTTTTTTAACGCAGCAATGGCAACGTAGATAGTTTTTTCAACGGCCTGTTAGAGCCGGCCAGGGCCTGTCTCCAACCAACGCAGCCACAGCAGGAAACAGACCGGCCACCACAATCTGGGGTTGCCAGGCTGCCGACGTAGTTGCTCGCGTAGCGGCGCTATGTCGATGAAATCCGCTGCGGCCTGCGGAGGCGCCTCGAGCAGTTCGGTCAGGTTCATATGGCCAACCTGGTACTGTTCGGCATTGCCCAACCCGCGATTCTTGTGTCCACGCACCACGGCATCCGGCAGACGGCCAGTCATCGCCATGCGCAGCGGCAGCTTGCCCCCGTTGGCCCAACCTTGCGCGATGCCGGCAGGCGCATGGCCAGCTCGGCGATGCGGTAGTCCAGGAATGGTGACCGTGACTCGATGCCCCAGGCCATGGCATTGCGGTCGCCATAACGCAGAATCTGCGGCAGCAGCACCCGCCTCACATCATCGACGCCCTGCACATCGAGGTTCTGGCGCTGCAAAGCGATCACACCCTGCAATGCCTCTCGCTGAGCAGTCAGGAAGTCCTCGCGGATCACGCGCATATGCGGTTGCCGGCGAAACAGGCCATGCAAGGCCGAAGCGGGCAGACTCCAGACCAATCGGCGCAGTGCAATACCGTATGACAGCTCATCGCTCGCCAGAAGCGCACCAGCCTGAGCAAACTCCAATCGACCGAGCGCTCGGCGCAGTGCCAGCGGCAAATAGCGCCGGGTATAACCGGCAAACAGCTCATCACTGCCGTCTCCCGTCAGCACCACCTTCGCCCCGGTTGCCGCGATAGCCCGGAACAGGCGCCACCCCGCCAGAATGCTTGGCGTCGCCACTGGCAACTCCTGCACCGAGATCAATTGCTCAAGCTCCGCCAGTTGCGGACAGGCAGCAGCCGCTACCCGGTAATACGGCAGCCCAGGCGCGACATGCTCCAGTGTGCGCAAGGCTGCTGCCGTTTCGTCGTGTTCCTGACCCGTCTCGCCATCGTAACCATAGGAAAAAAGCCCTGAAAATGCTCCAGCGCCCGGCGTTGCTGGCCGATAGCCCAGGCCACGCTACCCGAATCCATGCCGCCGGAAAGCTGCGCAGCAAGCGCGACATCTGACCGCAGACGCAAGCCGACGGCATCCTCGAGAAGCTCGGGCAGCACCTTGGCGACCGTTTCGCATTGCAAGTCCGGATCGACTTCGGGCCAGTCATGAAAACGGCGTTGCTCGATGAAGCCATCCGGCGTGACGCACCAGAGAGCCCCGGGTGGTACCTCGATGATGTCCTGGAGAAAACTGGACGGACGATGATCCAGTAAGCCCATGCTCAGATAGTCCAATGCCGCGGCTGGGTCGACCCTTACCGGAGCCCGGCTCGCTGCCAGTACAGCCTTGAGTTCGCTGGCCACCGCCAGGCAATCCGCCGATCGCCGGCAATACAGGGGTTTGACGCCAAGGCGATCGCGACTCAGGTACAGCTTCCCGGAAGGCCCATCATGTATCGCCAAAGCCCACATGCCATTGAAGCGTTGGAAGCACGCCGTTCCCCAATGACGCCAGGCCAGCAGAATGACCTCCGTATCGGAACCGGTACTGAAAACGGCACCTAGTGCCTGCAACTCAGCGCGCAACTCACGATAGTTGTAGATCGCGCCATTGAAGACCAGCGCGGTTGCCGTCAGCGGGTCGATCATGGGCTGGGAGGCCGTCGTATTGGTGTCGAGAATCGCAAGACGCCGATGCCCCAGCAGCAACCGCCCACCCCAGGCCGCATGCATGCCCTCAGCATCCGGCCCGCGATGAGCCAGACAGTCCAACGCAGCACGCATCGCCAGCCTGCTCGCCTGCTCAGGCCAACGCGCCAGTACCACCAGACCACACATAGACAGCCTCCATACAGTCCGAACATCCCGTTGGACGAGCGACATACGCCCTAGAAATCAACGCGGCATCCTAACAACAATCACCATCGGATTCTGCGTCTGTACACCTGTTGTTCTGCCAAAACCTCCCTACAATAGGCGGCACCATCAATGGCACTGAATTCGGTGCCTGATCTGCCAGCCAGGGAGTGCGGAAGTTGTCTTCACAATTCGCAGCATCAGGGAACAAGACGCGGGTTTTCATCACAGGTGGCGCCGGAT
Source organism: Ectopseudomonas oleovorans (assembly GCA_045291465.1). Classification (GTDB taxonomy): domain Bacteria; phylum Pseudomonadota; class Gammaproteobacteria; order Pseudomonadales; family Pseudomonadaceae; genus Aquipseudomonas; species Aquipseudomonas oleovorans_B. The sequence continues at coordinate 4,341,456 of CP152345.1, forward strand.
TCATTGGCCGCCGCCTGCTGGAGGTATTACTACCAGAAGCGCATGTCGCCGTTTTCGACAATTTGTCCGTCGGTTTGCCCATGCCTGATGCTCGCCCCGGCCTCACCACTTTCCTTGGCGACATACGTGACCCAGAGCGCGTTCAACAGGCATTGCGCGAGTTCGAGCCGGATACGTTGATCCACCTGGCGGCGCTGCATCATATCCCCAGCTGCGAAGCCGATCCCAGGCTGGCCGTGGAGGTCAATGTCCTGGGTCTGCAAACCGTTCTGGATGCCTGTGCAAAACAAGGCTGCAAACGCGTCCTACTGGCCTCCAGCGGCGCTGTTTACGCCGTCGCGGATCAACCGCTTCAGGAAGACATGCAACTGCACCCCTGCGATGTATATGCGGCAACCAAGCTGAGCAACGAGCACCAACTGGCACTGTGGGCCGAGCGCACTGCGGCCAGCGGCATCATTGCCCGACTGTTCAATGCCATCGGCTGGGGCGACCCCAACGGCCATCTGATCCCTGAGGTCTTGAGACGGATGGAAGGTGCACCAGCGGGTTCGCATATACGCCTGGCAATGGGCAACCTGCACACCCGTCGCGACTTCGTCGATGTCAAGGATCTCGCCACCGGTCTGGCCGCACTGGCCAACCATGCGCCATGGCCCGAGCAAAAAGCCAGTGCCTACAACCTGTGCAGTGGCCGCGAAACAGCGATTACCGATATCGTGAATGGGCTGGCTCGATGCCTGGGCCTGACCGTCGAGATTCACAGCGACCCCGTGCTGCGGCGCAAGGTCGACCGCCCCAGCCAGTGGGGAGCGCCGGAAAAGACCAAAGAAGCCACGGGCTGGCATGCAGCGACACCGCTCGATGACAGCCTTCAGGAGATCGTGAGCGAGTGGCAAAAGCATAAGGCCAACGCATGAGCCTGATGCGACCGAATTATGGAGCAGCCATCTGTCGGTTCTGCGGCATGACGGAAGACCAGCACGCCATCGACCGGGAGCAATTGCTCGATAGCGGCCAGACGCTCTACTGCTGTGGCCATTGCGCCTCGGCCTATCTGTGCCCGGATCTGCCAGCCACCACCCTGGATCACTTCTACCGGGAACACTATCGCCAGCTGTTTCCCTTCATGGCCAGTGACACGCCGGACGAACGCCTGCTGTTGCAGATGCGCAGCCGTGAACTGGCCCTGCACAGAGCCAGACGACTGGCTCGATTACTGCCCCGACATGCCAGAGTTCTGGAGATTGGTTCCGGCCATGGCGCGTTCCTTGGCAGCCTGCATGCCTTACGCGATGACCTGCAACTGTTCGCAGTCGAGCCAGGTCATGCCGAGCGAACCCTGGCGCTCGATGGCGCCCCCGTTCGTTTCATTGAACTCGAGCAGATCGACCAGGTTGGTACGCTTGATCTGATCGCACTCTTTCATACCTTCGAACATCTGGTCGACCCCGTGGGTGTGCTCCGGCAGCTTGCCGCAGTCAGTACACCCGATAGCCGCCTGGCCATCGAAGTACCTGATGCGTTCATCTCGGGTACCACCTGGACGGCAGTACATCCAGCGCACACCTGCTATTTCAGTGCAGACGGCCTACAGCGCGTCATACGCCTGGGAGGCTGGGAACCCGTAGCCCCCACAAACTGTACGGCGGGCAATCTGTATCAAGAGGCACGCCTTGCCGAGAAAGACTCGGGCATTGCCCCCGTGACACCTGCCCAACGCGAAGCTTTTCTGCAACAGGCACGAGAAGCCCAGCGAACCCCTGTCTCGCCAATCCGGCGCATGCGCCTGAAAGCCCTTCAATCCGTACTCGGTACCGACAGGGTTGGAAGGCTCTCCCGCTGGCGACACGAGAGGGCATTGGATCAGGCGCTCTCAAGTCCGACGCAAGCCATCGTGCTCGGCGCCCCCGTCAGCCTGGTGACGCGGGAGCAGGTCATGCAGCGCGCACTGGTCAGCATGAAGACACGCCAGACGCTGAGGCTGGCAGATGTCAACACCGCCAAGCTGATCGACCTGCAAGAGGATGCTCGACTGCGCCAGGCGCTATTTCGTGCAGAGCTTTGCGTCGCAGATGGCATGGGCGTCGTATGGGCGGCTCGCAGCCTGGGTATCCCCGTTGCGCAGCGGATAACCGGTATCGATACGATGCATGCTCTGCTGCAAACCTGTGCCACCCAGGGCTTGCGCCCCTATTTGCTGGGTGCAACGACCGACGTCATCGAAGAGGCCGTGAGGAAGCTGCAACAACGTTACCCCACACTGCAACTGGCAGGCTGGCACCATGGCTATTTCAGCCCAGAACAGGAGCCGCAGCTCTTCGATACACTGCGCGACAGCAGAGCCGACTGCCTGATAGTCGGACTCCCTACCCCTCATCAGGATCTCTTTCTGAGCCGCGTCCAGGCCAAGCTCGATATACCCTTTCTGATGGGGGTTGGCGGCTCGTTCGATGTCCTTGCCGGGCGCCTGCGTCGTGCTCCGATGTGGATGCAGCGTGCCGGTTGCGAGTGGATGTTTCGCCTTGCCCAGGAACCCAGGCGGCTGCTCAAACGCTATGTAACCAGCAACAGCCGCCTGCTCATGCTATGGCTGCCGGCTTGGCTAGCCAAGCGCCTCTTTGGCTAACCCTGACAGCCTCAGGATTCGAGCAAGGCACCGAGAATATGTTGATAGGCAAGGCCATCGCCAAGGGCACCGCCCCTGGGGATCCTTACCCCCTCCAGTTCGGCAGCCAGCCGGCAAAGCACTTCTGGCGAGATATTCTGTACCAGGCAGGCCCCGCCGTTTTCCAGGGTTTCAGGGCGTTCGGTATTGTTGCGCAGCACCATGCAAGGCAAACCCAACACATAGGCCTCCTCCTGCAAACCACCGCTGTCGGTGAGCAGCAGAGATGACTGCTGCAGTAACGCCAAGGTATCCAGATAGCCCTGCGGCTCGCAGCAGCGAATCGATGGCAAGGTAGCGAGTATCGCGTGATGTGCGGCTGACAGCCGAGGGTGACAGGGAAAGATCACCACCTGCCCACGCTGCTGGGCAAGGTGTTCGATAGCGCTCATGAGCCGAGAAAAATGCGACAGGTCATCGGTATTGGAGGGGCGGTGGCAGGTCAGCAGCAGGTAATTGCCCGGCTGCAACCCGAACAGCTCGAGCACCTGAGAGTGTCTGATTGCACGTGCGGCATAGAGCAAGGTGGCATCCACGCCTGTGTTACCGGTCACCTGCACACCCGGTCCGGCGATACCTTCCCGAGCCAGGAGTTGAACCTGACGCTCGGCCGGGCAGAACCAGTGACTGGCCAGATGGTCGAGCAGCACCCTGTTGTTTTCCTCAGGCATGCTGCGGTCGAAACTGCGCAAGCCCGCCTCGACGTGCGCCACGCTGAAGCCCGCCTTGCTCGCGGCCAGCCCACCGGCCAGAGCACTGTTGGTATCACCTTGCACCACCACATGATCAGGTTTCAGGTCGTTGAGCAACGGCTCCAGAGCCACCAGCATACGTCCGACCTGAGAGGCGGGAGGACAGGCCCCGACCCCCAGATTGAAATGGGCGGCCGGCAACGCCAGCTCCTCGAAGAAACATGCATCCATACTGGAGGAATAATGCTGATTGGTATGGATCAGGGTGTAATCGATCCGTTGAACCTGGCAGGCCTTGATCAGGGAAGACAGCTTGATGATTTCGGGGCGCGTGCCCAGAACAAAGGCGATGTGCATGAAACGACTCGGGCAGGTAAATGAGGCCATACGCCAGCGAAATCCCATCCACCGCCAGTCCTAGGCTCCGCCAAGAATGCCGTATGCCCTCCCCCTACTCAAGCCCGCGAAGCGTATTAGGCATAAGTGCGCGTTGGCGGGGCAGCAACTGGTAGAGGTATTTCGCTCTGCCATCTGGCAGGCGAGCAATCATCGTGCTAGAACGCTCGGGTTAGGACAACGTTCAATCAGACGTCCGCCAGCAGGCACTTTATCCAAAGCCATCACGGCACCCTGAGTGTTTGCTCAACAGATAACGCGATACGATCAGATAACTGCAACCAACGGGATATCCGACATGCAACCAAAAGAGCCTGAAACCGTTACCAGCACAGAACAAAACGAGCAGATCGACGCCCGCGAACGCCAACCCTACCAGGCGCCCAACCTTGTCCGACTTGAATTCAAGAACACCGAGGCTGGCCCAGCTGGTACAACCGACGCGGGTATATTTTCCTGACCCCCTGTCAGCGCTATTCCCCCAGCACTACCAGACCGAAGATCATCGCTGACCAGTTTCCGCAACGAGAGCAGTAGCATGCAAACCCAAGACCTTGAAACCGTCACCCCAGCCAAGTCGCACGAACAAACTGATATCCACGAACGCCAGCCCTACCAGGCGCCCAGCCTTGTCCGACTGGAATTCAAGAACACCGAGGCTGGCCCAGCTGGTACAACCGACGCGGGTATATTTTCCTGACCCCTGTCAGCGCTATTCCCCCAGCACTACCACACCGAAGATCATCGCTGATCAGCACCCGCCACGAGGGCAGTAGCATGCAAACACAAGCCTCTGAAAACGTTACCACCAGCGAGCAAAACGAGCAGGTCGACACCTGTGAACGCCAGCCCTATCAGGTTCCCAGCCTTGTCCGACTGGATCTTTCAGAGACACAAGGTTCCACCGGTGTTGTCAGTGATGGGATTACTCAGTCCTGAGTACCTTTGTAGAGCCTTTGCAATTTCTGGCTAGTGTCAGCGTCGGATCTTTATCTGCGCATCCCCACAGCCAGTGAGTAAACTGCTGAGCCGTATTGGCTTATGAACCTAACAGGAAATTCTTGACATGCAATCCCAAGAAATTGAAACCGTCCCCCTGCCGAGCTGAACGAGCAAACTGATACACACGAACGCCAGCCCTAGCAGACACCACAGTTTGTAAAGCTGGATCTCGCAGAAACACTGGCCAGTACCGTTGTCGTCCCCGATGGCAGTATTGTGTCCTGACAGGCCTCACCCACCACCAGCTTTTGACTATTCTGAAAAGGCGTATATATCGCTGTCAGCGATTATCCGGCTCGGCATAGCGGATGAAGCTCCCCATTGCGACACCCCTGAGCAGTTTCAGACGATAGCGCTGAATGGTCGCCATGTTGTTCCAGCCCTCCTCCGGCCAGTTTTCAAGCAGCTCTTCCAGAGCAGTTAGATCAAGCAATTGCGCTGCCCGACGATGTTGACGCAACTGCTGCAATTGCTCGCGCAGACGCTCACGATCAGCGCTAAGCCCCTCATACCAGTCGGCGAATTGATAACCCTTGCCGCGTCCCTCGAGTATCTCCTCGGGTAGCACGTCAGCCATCAGCCGACGCAACAGCCAGCGCGGCTGCCCGTCGCGCAGAAACTGCGAATCCGGCATGCCCAGGCAAAACTCCACCAGCCGCCTGTCACAGGTAGGATCGCGCATTTCCAGCCCGCGCAAATTCGCCGAGACAAGCGCCGAACCGATGTCAAGGCGACCGAACACGGCCAGGCGCATGGCCCTGCCATCGTGCCAGGGCCGATAACTGAGATCCCAGTCTTTGGCAGCCGCGCGCTGCTGCAGCCAGCCAGCGGTGAGCTGCTGCGGGTTCACAGCCGTATATTGATCCAGCTCCCCACCAAATTCCCCGCGCCTGATAGCAATCCGTTTCCACAACCATGCAGGCATCGATGCGCCAACCGTACGCAGCACGAGGCCGCGCTTGCGCCATTGCGGATGTGTACGCTGGTAGGCGCACAGCTCGTGCCACCATTGCAGCCAACGGCCCTTGCGCCAGAGCGAGGCCATGTAGGGATAGCCGTCATAGGAAATGGACATATTGCCCATCTGTCCGGTGAGCATCACCTTGCAACCACGCGCTTGTGCATCTCGCTCGATGGCCCGCATCCACAGGGTATTGCAAGGATTGACCGGAGATTGATCCAGTTCGTCGATCTCCTGCTCCAGGGATTCCAGCGGCGACTGGCCAGAGGAACGCAGGATCACATGATCGACATTGTCGAAACGCCCTGCCAACTGGGCAGCCAACTGGCTCTCGTCGCCATGACGATCACGCGGTACCGGCCCTGCAAAACCCTCTCTGGGCGCTGCCGTGTAGGCGATCAGGCGCTCGCCCCTGTGCGCCAGTTGGCGCGCGGCGTAGGCCGTCACGGTGGAACTGTCGAAGCCGGAACTGAGGTGCGAAGCCACAGGCCCGCTGCTGCGTAAACAGGCCGACACCGCCCGCTGAAGATGCTCGTGCAGCGCCTCGACATACTCCTCGTCACGCTTGAAGCGCACCTGCGGGCCGCTGCCCAGGCGCCGATGGACATGCGTGGAAACCTTATCGCCTTCCACCAGCATGAGCTCGCCCGGATTCAGTCGATGAATATCCTTGAATACGCAGCCCGCCCCGGGCAACAGCGCCAGGTGTTCGAGCACGCTCTGCTCGTCGACACTGCGCGGGACACCAGGGATGCAGAACAGCGCCTTGGGCCAGGAGGCAAAGGCCAGGAATCCGGACTGCCGGTGCCAGAACAACGGCTGCCCACCCATGACATCACGCGCAAGCCACAGCCGCCTGCGCTGCGGTTGCCAGCAGGCCAGGGCGTAACTGCCTTCGACGCGCTCGAGGGCCTGGGTATCCCAGCGCTGACAAGCCTGCGCCATCAACTCGGAGTCGGCCATGCGGCTGGCCAGGCGTTCGTCCAGCGCCAACCGAGCGATCAGTTCGTCGCGATTGTCCAGGCGCCCAGCGAATACCACCTGGCAGTCGCCGAGCGCGACAGGCTGGCGGTCCTGTTGATCCTCCGGTGTCGTGCGCAACAAGGTACGCACCAGGCCGGCTCCAGCGCCCAGCCAGGTGTCCTGGGCATCACGCCCGTATGGCGCCAGTATGCTGCTCATGCGCTGCAATACGTTGCGCTCCAGCGCTTGACCGTCAAAGCGAACGATACCGGCAATGGCACTCATGCGAACCTATCCCCGTACGAGCTATCGAGCAGTTGTGGCAGCTGCTCGAACAATACGCTAAAGACCGCCTCAGGGCCTTGCAGCCTCAGGTTGTGGCGATAGTAATGAGCGATGCCCTGGCCCATGCCAATGGCCGCCAGGTGGATCGGCCCACGCTCGATCATGGCGATGCTCTGGTGCAGGTGCCTGCGCAGGTAGTCAGAACCATTGACCGTGATCGTCGCCTCGTCATGCGGAGCCCCGTCGCAGAACACCAGAAGAATCTTGCGTCGCTGCGGCTGCTTGAGCAAACGCCTGGCGGCCCAGAGCAGCGCCTCACCATCGATGTTTTCCCCCGCGAGCGGTGCCTGACGCATCAATAACCCACGGCCGGCGCGCCAGGGTTGCCGCACGCTCTTGTAGACGAGGTAACGCGTAGCATTGAGCCTCCCGGGAGACGCGGGCTGGCCTGCGGCCTGCCAGGCCTCGAATACAGGGTTTTCCTGGCTGGCATAGCGTGTACCGTAACCCAGCACCTCGCACGAGACTCCGGCTGCTTCGAGTGCGCGCACCGCCAGATCGACCGCCAGCAAGGTCATCTGCTGCGGCAGACCACGCATCGAACCGGACAGATCGAGTAACAGGGAAATGCTGGCCTCGGTAAGCGGCGCCTGTTGCGGTTGGCGAAATATGGCCGTGTTGGCGCTGGTCACCACCGATGTCAGGCGACGAGCATCGAGCATGCCTTGTGGCTGATCGAAGCTCCAGCGTTGCTGCTGCAGGCTTTGCAGACGCTTGCGTAGCTGCTGGGCCAGGCGCCTGGCCTGTGCCTGGATCTCGTCGCTCAGAGCGGTATGCGGCTGTTGCGCCAGCGCCCTCAGTTCGCGCACGCCCAGCACCTCGTCCCAAGCCTGGGAGAAAACCCGATAAGACTCCTCCTGTTGCTCAGCCTGGCGTTCAGCCGAACGTGAAGGTAGGTTCTTCCGTCCCCCGGCTGTCGCGCTGGCAGCCATGGGTTGCGAGGGTAATGGCTGCGCGGAAGCAAATGCACGGGCATACGCCTCAACCAGAGGTTTGATCACCCGAGCGAAGCCCTGGGCATCGGCCAACTGCATACGCGCCTCGGACAACCGCACGGGCAAAAGCGCACTCAGTTGCTGCAACTGACGCTGGCGGCCACGCTCGAAAAGACGCCCCAACCAGCGGCCAGCCGTCTGATCGGGAACCTGCCATTGCTCATCACTCGGCGCCACACCGGACAGGGCGGAGCGGGCGCAGTGGTAAAGATGCGCAGCAGGCGACAAGGCGCTGGACGACGAGAGTTGAAACGCCAGGTTATGGGCCATGCCTGGCAGGTGCTGGCTGGCCAGCGTTTCCACCCGCGCCTGTTCGATCACCCTGTACCAGGGTCGTTCAAGTACGGAGAACAGCGCCTCAGTCTGTACCTCATGCCAGCGCTGCCAGGCAGCGTCAGCATCACTACGGGTTCGATCCGAATGAGCGACGGATGCCCCAGGCGTGCCGGCATAGATGGCCGGCCAGACCTGCAATGCTCCGAACTCAGGATCGCCACTCATCGTCCGACGTCAGGCAGTTCACGCGCGAAGCAACGCTGATAAAGCTCAGCAACCAGCGGTCGCTCGGCAACGTCACAGCGGTTGAGAAACGACAGACAGAACGCATGGGCCATGTCTTCGAGCAACACCAGGTTCTCGCCCCAAGCCAACAGTGTGCGCAACGACAGCAGCACAGACAGCTCGCCCTGTTCATGCGCCTGACGGCAGAGCCATGCCAGTTCGAGCATGCCCCGAACCTGCTCCTGCTCCAGCGTTGGCAGGCGCGCGTGGATGATTCTGGCTTCCTGTTCCTTGGCCGGATATCCCAGCTCCAGCATGACGTTCCAACGGTCGAGCTGCGCCTGATTGAGCACCTGCGTACCGGCATACAGCCCGGCACTATCACCGCTGCCGGCCGTGTTGCCGGTGGCGAACAGACGAAATGCCGGATGTGGCGTGATGACCTGATTCTGATTCAGCAGCGTAAGCCGTCCGTCAGCCTCCAACAGACGCTGAATGACGAACATCACCTCGGGACGACCGGCATCGTACTCATCGAGCACCAGCGCCATGGGGCGTTGCAATGCCCAGACCAGCAGACCAGGTACAAATTCGGTGACCTGTCGCCCCTCACGCACGACCAGCATGTCACGACCGATCAGATCGGCCCGGCTGACATGGCCGTCGAGATTGATGCGCAGGCAGGGCCAGTTCAGCCGGGCAGCGACCTGCTCGATATGCGTCGACTTGCCACTGCCATGCGGCCCGTACAGATAAACACGGCGGGCATGGGCAAAGCCCAGAAGAATGGCGCGGCAGACATGCGGGTCGAACTGGAAGGCAGGATCGGCCATCGGCACATGATCGCTGCTCTGAGCAAAAGCTGGCACCGACCAGGGTAGCTGGCAACCGAAAGTAGCCAGAGGGTCACATAAAGTATCGGGAGACTCGCTACCGGCCTTGCTCATCAAAAGCTCCACTGTCCAAATAACCGAAACGCTCCATCATCGGCGCATGAGCTTGCAGGATACGCTGGATCTGCTGAGTGCTCAGCATGGAACGACCATAGCCGCTCTTGCCCTTGTTGAAGAAGGGTTGGTTGGAAAGACGCTCGCGAAAACCACCACGCTTTTCCTGCTCGACCAGTACCTCGAAGTCACTGAAGCGCAATGCTTTGGCGACAGCTTGCGAATCATGGGGCAATCCCAGGAAGCGAGCGACCGACGCGAATGTCTGAAGAGGCTTATCGAGCATGTCTTCATAACGCATGACATGTACGGGTACATCCGTTTGCTCGAGCCAACTGCGCACATGCCCCGACCAGCATGACAACCACTGGCCAGTCTGCGCGAGGTAAAGCTTTGGGTTGCGACTCAGGACATACTCGCTGTCGAGCGCGATGGCCAAAGCCTGCTCGAGATTACAGCCAAAGTGATTGGCCAGCGAGGGCACGACATCCAGGGGATTGCGTACCAGATATACAGCACCCGCCGTACCATGACGGCCAATCAGCGGTGAACCGTCGGCGCAATAGCTATAGGCATCATGGATCTTGACGTAGCGAGATACCCGCTCGCCCCATTGATAAACGGCAGGCCGTAATTGCTGCAACTCGTCATCACTGAGATCCGCACTGGAAAAACCCAACACATCATCCAGCCAAAGCCGATCGGCAGCATGATCACCCAGCAGGCTGTTGATATCCACCGGCTTATCGGCATCGCTCAATAGATTGCTGATGAAGGTACGTAGCCAGGTATTTCCGCTCTTGGGATAAGACGCCAGCCAGTAGATACCTTCACTCATGCAACCACGCCCATGTCAGCGAGAATCTTGTCGACCAGACTGTCGACATCGAAGACTGTAGAGTTGCGCATGATTTGCTTGACCTTCACCTTGCCGGCTATCGCAACGCAGAGCGAGAACCGCTGAGCCTGCAACCCCATCGCATCGATGAAACGCGGCCGGTAATTGTGCTCACAGAGCCACCCGAAACGCTGGATACCCTGTAGTGGCTCGATGGTGGAGTCAGGCAGATTGTGCTTGTCCAAAATGTATAAACCGCCCAGCGCAAGAGGCTCCAGCGCCGGCGAACGATCCAGCGGCAAGCTGAACTTCTCCAGCATAGGCCTGATTCGCTGCAGACCTGTCGTCTCGATACCCAGATGCTTGATGCTGTCGGCCCACAGTTTGGCTCGGGCAATGCCCGGCAGCACCCATCCATCTGCCGTAACGGGCACTACATCGTCGGCCAATATTTCGTATCCACGCTGAGAGAACGCCGTTGCCAGGGTGGATTTGCCGGCCCCCGAATGACCTAGACAGACCATGCAACGGTCACCAATGCGCACTGCATTGCCATGCAATACGAGCAACCCTCGCTGCATCAGCAATGCGCCGATGGCCGAACCCAGAAGGAATAAGCGGATGCTGTCCTCGTCGACACCAGCAGCCGGCTCGAAAAGAATCTGCCGCCCCTCACGCACGAGAAAGGTGACGACACCGGGTACCTGCAACCACAAGCAGGTTGTGGAAGCCCACAGAAAAGGTCCCACCTGCCGTAACGCCCCATAATGTTCGGGAGCCTCCAGCGTCATTTGCCGAATCTCGACGTCGACGTCCTCCACAGCATTAGGAGACATGGACGATAACTCGGGCAATGGCAAATCGGAGTCGATGGACAAGCCATAGGCTTTATGCAGAATGCGCGACATAAATGGTGGCCAATGCCTTATCCAGAAGGGCCGAAGGGAACGACTAAAGCATGGGATTGTTCCACAGCGTAAGGAGGCTGGCCAGTCAAGTGCCATCCTGTAGAGCCGGGCATACGGCACTTTCACCCGTTTGGCAGGCAGTGCTCAGCCTGGGGCTTTTCATACAGATAGCGGGAATACTGCTGATCGCCGACGGCAGCCGCTACTCCACCCAGGTGCACCTGTTGCTGATGCTGCCGAGCCTCATCTTGCTGCTCATGCGCCCGGACTTCCGGCTGTGGAAGCAACCCGTAGTGCTTGCCCTGGCAAGCCTGCTGATCTGCCTGATGCTGAATGCCCTCTGGCGCACAGAGGCCGGTGACAAAAGCACGGGCGGTTGGCTGAAAATCATCCTGTTCGTGCTTCTCTACATTCACGCAGTAGGGCGTCTGGCATTGCATCCGCGAACCCTGTTTGCAGTGCTTACATTGTGTGCAGCGCTGGCGGCTGTGTTTGCCTGGCTGACAGTGATAAATCAGTTCGGCATCAAGGCGATTGCACTGGACTATGCCACGATCCGCGAAAACGCCCGCCTTCATACGCTGGACTGGCAAGGCCTGGCCAATCTCAAGCATCCGGTCGTCGCCGGACTTTACTATGGCATTTTCATCATTGTCCTAAGCCAGCGCCTGGTCGCAGTCCCTCCCCGTGCCTGGCGATCAGCCCTGATACTGCTCGGCATCGCAGGCCTGAGCATCTATGTCCTGTTGACATTTTCCCGGGGAGCCTGGATTTCCACGCTGGTGGCAGGTCTGTGCCTGTTGTTGCTGTTTCCCGGACGCACCTCCAGAACGCTGTTGATCAGTGGCGCCATTCTACTCCTGGGCATGCTGGCCATGTTCTGGCCAGAAGTGCGTAACGAATGGCTGGTCAGGGGCGCCAGCAGGCGTGACCTGATCTGGTTGAGCTGGCTGGCGCGTCTGCCGGACTTCTGGTTATGGGGTGCAGGACCGGGAGCACCATTCGAATTCACCTATCCCTGGGGCGGCTCGGTCAGACATGCTCACAACCTCTACCTCCAGCTCTGGTATCAGCTTGGGCTGCCCGGCATCGCCCTGTTCATCATTTTTCTGGGCTGCCTGCTAGAAAAGGGCTGGCGCCTGCGCCAGCAGCCTTTGGCCCGCCTGGGGCTGGCGCTGCTGATTCTGGCCATGATAGCGATGCTGACGGACGTTCACTCGCTACTCCTGCGCCCGAACCACTACTGGGTATTGTTCTGGCTCCCGGCCGGGATCCTGATCGGGTTGCTGCCCCAGCCATCCTCGGCCCCCCAGACAATCAAGCCCTAGCGTGAAGTTTCGTCAGTCACGCTCATGATCGGCACCGGCCGCACCGGCCGCACCGTTCAAGTGAACCGCATCACGACCTACGACGCCGTTCCTGATAGTGCTCCTGCGTCAGTGCCGGCAGCCGCACCTGGATGATCCTGGCCTCCTGCTCCCTCGGTGGGTAGCCCAGCTCCAGCATGACGCGCCAACGATCGAGTTGCGCCTGCGCAACCTCGAAACATCGGCAATTCGTCTCGGGGCTGACGTCCCCTGGAACACGGCGGGAGTGGTGCGGGCTGAGGCGAAAAAAGACAACTGCCCTTCGCCGTTATCGCAGCGAGCGTGCAGCGTTCAGAGGGAGGAGGCGCTCAGCGCCCCCCTGGCGGGCCGGCGCAGCGAGTCGTGACGACCTTTTCATGCCTAGCGCAGCGTCAGCCCGAACGCCTCGTCGCTGAAGTCGAAGCAGTTGAGGAAGCGGCGAATCTCCAGCAGGTTGCCGTCGACCTTCACATCCCCCAGCAGCGCACCCTTGACCAGGCCGCCCTCGCCGGTCAGCAGGGTTTCCATGAAACGCTTGTCCATGCTCAGGCGCAGAGCGGTGCCTTCGGGTATGCCCTCGTGCAGCTGCGCCACGCCGCGTCGCACCTCCAGTGCCCACTGCTCGTTCACATCGGGGAAGCTGAAACCCAGGGTCAGTTCCAGATCACCGGCCTTTTCCGGGTCGATACGCGTCACCCAGTTCTGCAGGAAGCTCTGCGGGGTGAAGCTGCGCACCATGTCCGGCGAGAGGAACACCTTGCGCATCTCCACCGAACGCTGGCGAATGGCATCGCCATCTAGCTTGCCTTCCAGCTCCATGGCGCTCATCAGGTACCAGTTGCGCCAGTTGATGTTCATGCTGGCGTAACCCAGCTTGCGGAAGCTGCGCGCCTTGATGTCGCGCGCCAACGTGTCTTCGTGGTCGACACGGATGGCGTAGCCGGCCAACTCGGCGGCCCACTGGTAATCGCCCTTGAGGTAGGCATTGCCGGCCTCCAGCAACATCTTCTCGCGACCACCGGCCAGGGCCATCAGGCGCTCGGCCTGTTGCCGTGGCGGGGTCGGGTCGAGCGCCACCGGATCGCCCTGGAACCAGCCCAGATAACCGTTATAGATCTGCCGCACGCTGTGCTTCACCGTGCCGTAGTACTCACGCAGGTAAGGGGTGTAGCCGGCCAGGTGTGGCGGCAGCCTGACCTTTTCCACCAGCTCGTCCGGCGTCAGGCCCTTGTTCATCCAGCGCACGGTCTGGTCGTGGATGTAGGCGATGCCATCGCGGGTCATGCGCAGCACCTCCTCGACCTTGTCCTGGCCACTGACCGGACGACCATGCAGCGGCACCATGTACTCGGCCTGGTAGGCGCGCAGCTTGTCCAGACTCTCGACCCACTGCACCGGGTCGCGGAATCGGGTGCCGCGCAGGGTATGGATATTCGGCAGCGTCGGGCCCTGCTCCACCTCGGCGCTGATCAGCACACGATTGGCCGGCAGGTACAGAGTGATCTCGTCCGGCGCTTCGCTGGGCACGTGAAGGAACTGCACGTCCAGGCCGGCGATCTGGGTGTCCAGACGCTCGCCGAAGGTGATGGTCGGGGCGATGAAGGACGACGCCTCGGGCTGGGCCAGTGGGCCGATGCCCGCATTCATGCCCTCCTGGTCGCTGGCCGGCAGGAACGAGCCGAAGCTGTACGCCGAACGCACGCCGAGGATCGGCCCGACCAGCGCCCCCTGCGCCACCACGTTTTCCAGCAGGCTGTCGTGAGCGTAGATCTGTACCTCGCCACGCTCCACCTGCTCGCGGCTGACGAACGCCTGCACACCGTTGATGTGATCCGGATGGAAGTGGGTGTAGACGACCGCCTTGACCGGCTTGTCGGTGAGCTTGCGGAACTCGGCCATGATCTTGCGCGACTCGCTGACCGACTCGCCAGTGTCGACGATGATCAGCCCCTGCGGCGCCTCGATCATCACCACGTTGCCCAGTTGCCAGCCGACCGCCGAATAGACGTTGTCGGCGATGCGATAGACCTGCTGGGCGAATACCCGGGTGTGGGCAGCCAGCTCGGCGTTGATAGCGGGTTCGATGCGCTCGGCCGGCAGCTCGGCATAGGCGTTCAATGGCAGGGTGGCGGCCAGCAGCAGGCCGCTGAAGCGAGAGAATGTGCTCATGGCGATGGAAGGTCTTGTTGTTGGAGTGCTGGCAGGTTGGCAAAGCCTGCCTGATAATTCCAATGCATTCGAATAGACCAATCAATGCAGGAAGCGCATGAACGATCTACGCCAACTCCGCCACTTCGTCGCCCTCGCCGAGCACGAGCACTTCGCCCGCGCCGCCGCGGCCGTGCACCTCAGCCAGCCGGCGCTGAGTCGCAGTATCCAGGCGCTGGAGAGCCAGCTGGGTTGCACCCTGGTCGACCGCCACAGCCGTGGCGTGAGCCTGACCGCCCACGGCCGGTTGGTGCTGGAACACGCCCGTCGCCTGCTGGCCGGCAGCCTGGCGCTGAGCAATGCGGTCAACCAGTTGGGCAATCTGCAAGCCGGCGAGCTGCGCCTGGGCGCCGGCCCTTACCCGGCCGCGCGGCTGATTCCGCAGGCGCTCGGGCAGTTGCTGCAACGTTACCCGCGAGTGCAGGTGAAGCTGGATATCGCCAACTGGCTGGAGCTGCGCGACAGCCTGCTGGATTCGGCCATCGAACTGTTCGTCGCCGATATCCGCGAGTTGCAGGACGACGCCCAACTGCACATCGAACCCCTGCGCGTGCATGAAGGCGTGCTGTTCTGTCGCCCGGCTCACCCGCTGCTGCAGCGGCACGACCTGCAACTGCGCGACCTGCTCGACTTCCCCCTGGCCGGCACGCAATTGCCGCAGGTGGTCGAACGCAGCCTGGGCCAGGCCAGCGGGCGCACGCAGCCGTTGAGCGTGCAGTGCGACAACTTCCTGGTGCTCAAGCGCCTGGTGGCCGACAGCGACGTGCTGAGCATGGCGCCCTGGGACGTGATCGCCAGCGAGGTCGCCGGCGGCCAGCTCGCCCTGCTGCCGCTGCGGCCACAGAGCCTGCATCAGCATTCGGCCTACGGCCTGGTCAGCCGCGCCGGCCACAGCCTGTCACCGGCGGCGCAGGCCATGGTCGAGGCGATCAGGCGGGTGGATGAAGAGACTCCGCGCGCCAGGCGCGCGGAGGACTGAGGGAAGACTTACCAGCGCCCCTCGGCGCGTCGCTGCTCCCTGTGGTTCGATCCATTGGAATAGCGCGGCTGGGTGTTGCGACCGCTGCTCCAGCCGCGCTGGTTCTGGCCACCGTGATATTCCTGGCGACGCGAGTCACGGCGATAGTCATGCCGCGGCTGGTCATAGTGCTTGTAGCCATCACGCTGACGCTGATCATGACCGTACTGGTGACGCGGCGGCGGCGCCGGCACGTAGCGCGGCGGAGCCGAGTAGTAATGCTGGCGGCGATCTTCGTAGTAGTAGCGTGGCGTCACGTAGACCGGCGGCGCGTAATAGTCACGCCGGTAGCCGTCCACGTGACGGTAGGCATGGCCATTGTGATAACCACGGTCGTAACCGCCGCCGTAGACGGCACAACCGGAAAGAAGCAAGAGCAGAGCGGAAAACAGCATCTTGTAGGGCATGGCGGCCTCCTGTGACCGCTGGGACGACGCCGACCGATGTCGGCCTCCGGGATGGCGATCCCTGACGCATCAGACAACGGCGAAATGAACAGGTGCGATTCACTTCGTCGGCTGTGATGAGGGCCGCAAAAGCGCAACCTGCCCCCTCATCCGCCAATCGGCTGGCACGCCATTCGCTTGCAGCCGCAGCGGAAAGCCGATCCGCACGACGGGTCGCAGGTGGTAGCGAATCGCAATGGCCAACTAGGGTTCCGGCTTGCCGCAAGGCGAGTGACTGGTCTGAGAGTCGGCGACCTCATGCAGCGGCGGGAAGTCGCGGGGTTACACGGCGGGACAAAAGCCCGGGAGAACGCGCAGCACGGCTGCCCGCTTTCCCTTCCCGTTGATAATTCGAGGTCATGCCCATGCGTTCTCTGCTTACCGCGCTGCTCTGCGCCTGCCTGCTCGGTGCCCCGACGGCCCAGGCCGCGCCGAAATCCTTCAAGCTGTGCTGGTCGATCTTTGCCGGCTGGATGCCCTGGGGCTACGCCGCCGAACAGGGCATCGTGAAGAAGTGGGCAGACAAATACGGCATCGACATCCAGGTGCAGCAGGTGCCGGATTACGTCGGCTCCATCGAGCAATACACGGCCGGCCAGTTCGACGCCTGCACCATGACCAACATGGACGCCCTGACCATTCCCGCCGCCGCCGGCAAGGACAGCACCGCGCTGATCATCGGCGACTTCTCCAACGGTGCAGACGGCGTACTGCTGCGCGGCAGCGGCAAACGCATCCAGGATCTCAAGGGCAAGACCGTGCTGCTGGTGGAGAACTCGGTGTCTCATTACCTGCTCAGCCGGGCACTGGAATGGGCGCTGCTGGAAGAAAGCGACGTGACCATCCAGCACGTCTCCGACACCCGGATCGCCGACGCCTTCCTCGCCGGACAGGGCGATGCGGTGATCACCTGGAATCCCATCCTGGCCGAGATCCGGCGCAAGGCCGAGGTCAGCCAGGTATTCACCTCCAACCTGATTCCCGGCGAGATTCTCGACCTGACCGTGGTCGACAGCCAGACCCTGGCGCAGTATCCGCAATTCGGCCGCGCGCTCACCGGCGCCTGGTTCGAAACCCAGCGTCTGCTGGGCCTGCCCACCGCGACAGGGCGAGAAGCCAGGACGAAAATGGCTGCCGCCGCCGAAACCACTCCCGAAGACTTCGAGGCCCAGCTCAGCACCCTGCGCTCGTTCTATTCGCCGCGCACCGCACTGAACTTCACCCGTACCGGCAAGCTGCCGGATCTGATGCAGCGCGTCGCTCGCTTCGCCGATGCGCACGGCCTGCTGGGCCAGAGCAGCCGGGGCCTGACCAACCTGGGCATCGCCTTCAGCGGCGAGCAGACCCTGGGCAATCCGCAGCGCATCCTGCTGCGCTTCAACCATGACTACATGCAGTTGGCCGCTGACGGCAAGCTCTGACGCCCCAGCAGGCAGCACGCCGCCTCCCGCACGCACCAGCACGGCGCATCGAATGCCCGCAAAGCGTGATCGGAGCACCGCCTGGGGCGCTACATCGAGCATGGCACGATGTTCGCTAAGAACTGGTCGTGCAGGAACACCCCCGGCTCGCCGGGATCGCGGCACCACAATTTGCCAATAGCCGGCTAGGGTTCCGGCTCGCCACGGGCGAGCGACTGGTCGAGAGCTGGCGACCTCCAGCGAGGTTACACGGCGGGACAAAAGCCCGGGAGAACGCGCGCCCTCATGAGAGGAACCGCCGCGAACTCCTGCCCGCCCCTGTCAAACCGGAGGTTCACCATGGGTACGTCCCACTCGCATCAGCGACAACCAGCCGCCTACCGGAACGTCCCGACGTCCGTGCACTTCGCCCCTTGCGCACGCTAGCCACGCACGCATTCCGCCCAAGGCCCGACGAGGACTCGCCATGCGCCTGATCAACCGCCACCCGGATCGCAGCGGCCGCCTGCTGCTGATTCTGCTGCCCTTCGCGCTGCTGCTGTTCGTCTACTTCAGCGCCTCGGCCACCCGCCTGGCCGAAAACCCCAACGACAAGCTGCTGCCCAGCGCCAGCCAGATGATCGATGCCGTCGACCGCCTGGCCTTCAGCGAAGACAAACGCAGCGGCCAGTACCTGTTCTGGCAGGACACCACTTCCAGCCTGCAACGCCTGGGGCTGGGCCTCGGTATCGCCGCGCTGCTGGGGCTGGTGCTGGGTATCGCCGCCGGCAGCATCCCGCTGTTCGGCGCGCCGTTGTCACCGATGCTCACGGTGCTGTCGATGATTCCGCCACTGGCCATTCTGCCGATCCTGTTCATCGTCTTCGGCCTGGGCGAGCTGTCCAAGGTGATGCTGATCGTCATCGGCATCACCCCGTGCATTGCCCGCGACATCGAGCAGCGCGCCCGCGAGATTCCCGGCGAACTGCTGATCAAGGCGCAAACCCTGGGTGCCAACTCCTGGACGCTGATCCTGCGCCTGGTGCTGCCGCAACTGATGCCACGCCTGCTGATCTCGCTGCGCCTGATGCTCGGCTCGGCCTGGCTGTTTCTCATCGCCGCCGAAGCCATCGCCTCGACCGACGGCCTCGGCTACCGCATCTTCCTGGTACGCCGCTACATGGCCATGGACGTGATCCTGCCCTACGTCGTCTGGATCACCCTGCTGGCCTGGCTGATGGATCTGGGCCTGCGTCAGATGCTGCGCCTGTGCTTCCCCTGGCACCAGGGAGGCAAGGTGATGACCCTTTTCAGCCAACATGTCGTCCCGCTGAGTGAACCTGCCATGAACCACCCCGCCACTGTGCCTGCCAGTCAGCCGAAAGCCGCCTTCATCGAAGCGCGCAACCTGTGGCAGGAATACGGCGACCAGGTCGTGCTCGAACGCCTCAACCTGAAGGTCGACGAGGGCGAGTTCTGCACCCTGGTGGGCGCATCCGGCTGCGGCAAGTCGACCTTCCTGCGCATGCTGCTCGGCCAGGAACGCCCGAGCCGTGGCGAACTCCTGCTCGGCGGCCAGGCGCTGCCCAACGAGCCCGATCCGAGCCGTGGCGTGGTGTTCCAGCGCTACTCGGTATTCCCTCATCTGAGCGTGCTGGACAACGTCGCACTCGGCCTGGAGCTGCCGAAGTCCAAGCTGCTTGGCCGGCTGTTCGGCGCCGCCAGGCGCGAGGCCCGCGAGCGCGCCGCCGACATCCTCACCCGGGTTGGCCTCGGCCATGCCCTGAACAGATACCCGAGCGCCCTCTCCGGCGGCATGCAGCAACGCCTGGCCATCGCCCAGGCGCTGGTGATGCAGCCGCGCATGCTGCTGCTCGACGAGCCCTTCGGCGCCCTCGATCCCGGCATCCGCAAGGACATGCACGCGCTGTTGCTGGAGCTGTGGCAGGAAACCCGCCTGACAGTGTTCATGGTCACCCACGACCTGTCCGAAGGTTTCAGTCTCGGCACGCGTCTGATGGTGTTCGACAAGGTGCGCCACGACCCGCAGGCACCGAGCGCCTATGGCGCGCGGATCACCTACGACATCCCGCTGAACGAAACGCGCCGGGCACAGGCGCAATTGCCCAGCGAACTGGCCGAGCGCATTGCCACGCGCTGAGCCCCGCCATGTCGGTGCGCACAGTGCACCCTGCGAAGCGCAAACCGTGCGCCAGACCGCAGGGTGCGCCATGCGCACCGCCGGCGCCCCGGTGAAAGAGGCACAGCCTTCCCTAGCTCAGCACCTCGAGATAACGCGACAACGTTTCGCCCTCGCTGGCGAACCAGCGTTGCGCCTGCTCGGTGCTTGGCGTGGCGAGGTCGGCATGCCAGTCCGGCTCCAGCGTATCGATGAGGAAGGTACGCACCACCGCACGGCCGTCCGGGCGTTGCAGGCGCTGACAGACACGCCCCGCGCCCAACAACTCGAAGCCTTCCAGCGAGACGCTCTGCCCCACCTGTGCCGGGACGGTGGACAACGCCACCTGATAACGCCCCTGCTGATCGACACAGGCCAGCGAGGTCTCGCAGTCGAACAGCGCGGCCAGGGCCTCGGCACTCCCGTGTGCCAGCTCGGCTCGCTCACGCAATTGCAGCGCTGATTCACTCGGCTCGACTGCCCGGCCATGCACCCAACCGAGTCGCTCGCCACAGAGAATCAGGCCACCGCCACGCCGCAACACCTCAGCGCTTTCGGCATCGCATTCCTCCAGCAGACGCAGGCCGATCAACGGCCCGCTGCCGGCCTGCAAGCGCCAGTCCTCGACATAGGCGCCGGTAGTGCCGAACTCGATCATGCAGTTGCCGATGCGTTGCAGGCGCGCCGGCTCCGGCCAGCGATTGTGCAGTTGCAGGGACACCCCGCCGCGCCAGCTGAGCATGCCGTCCGCCCAGATGCTGTCGGCCATCCAGCCCTCGTGGTTGGCGAGCAGGCGCAGCTCGGCAGCGGCGTAATCCTGCCACTCCCGTACCGGCAAAGCGGGCGCATCCGGCAGGCGCAGGTCGATGGTGAAGGTGCGGCTTTGCAGCCAGTGCACCTGGGTACGCTCGTCGCTGCGGCCATCGGCGAAGCTGATGGTGCGCCGACGAAAGTGCCCGAGCATCCAGTCCGGCACGCCGCCCTCGGGTCGCTGCGGATAAACCCTGGCCAGTTCCAGCAGGTTCATGCCGTCACCTCCTGACGCCCGAGGCCAAAGCTGGACAAACCTGCCGAGCCCTTGGGCAGTTGCAGCGAACCGTCCTCCAGCCGTTCACGCAGATAACGGAAGGTCTGCGCGGTCTGCGCGAACAGGTGATCGCCGCAGCTCACAGGCTCGTACACGCGCTCGCCGCGCGGCGGCAGGCCGGTGATCGGAGCGATGCGCGTCGGGTAATCGCAGGCGCAGAACAGCGGAAAGGCGAAGCGCTCCTCGCTGACCTTGCGCACGCGGTGCGAGGTGGCGACGAAGTGACCGTTGCTGAGCACTTCGAGCATGTCGCCGATGTTGATCACGAAGGCGTCGTCCACCAGCGGCACATCGATCCACTGGCCATCGCCATTGAGCACCTGCAAGCCTTCGGCGGTGGGCAAGAGGATGGTGAAGCACTCGTAGTCGGTGTGCGCACCGATACCGGGGCGGTCGGCCACCGGATCGGGATCGAGTGGGTAATGGATCATGCGCAACTGGCTGGTGGGCTGCCGGGTAATGCCGGCAAAGGTGTCCTCGGCCAGCCCCAATGCCAGGGCAAAGCCGCGAAACAGTGTGTCGCCCAAAGCCAGCGCCGCCCGATAGTAAGCGCTGACCTCGCGCTTGAAATCCGCCGAGTCCGGCCACTGCGTCGGCCCCAGCAGCGGGTAGACCTGAGGCGCCTCGGTGTAGTCGTAATTGACGTCGTAGGCTTCCTTGAGATCCTTGCTGCCACCGGCGAACTGCTCCTCGCCTTCCGGCACGTAACCGCTGTGATTGCTCGACTGGCCGATGTAGAAGCGCATCTTCTCTTGCAGCGGGCGGGCGAAGAAACCGCGCGCCTGCTCGATCAGCCCGTCACGCAGCTCACGGGAAATACCGTGCCCGGTGATCTGCAGGAAGCCGACGTCGCGCGCGGCACGCCCCAGCTCATCGGCAACGCGCTGGCGTTCGGCGAGGCTCTCGGCGTACAGGCCGGAAACGTCGATCAGAGGAATGGACGTGAAATGGGTATGCGCCATGGCAATCTCCCTTGAACAAGTGAGTTACCTGGTCGTCCAGACAAGCAGCGGGTCGGGTCGTCCCGAGGGCGACACCGCCGCCCCTGCGACAGGGTCGATAGCGATTTCCATGCCACCGCCACAGGGCCGGCGAAGGCTCCTGCAGCACCCGAATCGCCCCCGAACGGTGCAACGCACACCCCACAGGCCCCATCAGGTAGCACGCGAATGCACGACACGGCCGCCAGCGCCCCCAATCACGGGCTTCGGCGAGCTGGCACGCTATTCGCTATAGCTCGGGTGTGCAGGTTAAAACCGGGTTTACCCGGAATCGCGGCACCACAATTTGCGAAATGGATGACTAGGGTTCCGATCCGCGCAGGCGGGTGACTGGTCCGAGAGCCATCGACCTCCAGTGAGGTTACACGGCGGGATAAAAGCCCGGGAGAACGCGCCTTTCGAACGCTTCGAAACGTGCCGCGACTCCTGCCCGTACTCATCAAGACTGGAGGTTCCAATGCGCAAGTACCGTCTGCTCTCCTTCGCCGCTGCCGGTCTGGCCGCGGTGCTCAGCCTCAGCGCCCATGCCGAGAAGAAAGACAGCTTCAGCGTCTGCTGGACGCTCTACGCCGGCTGGATGCCCTGGGGCTACTCCAGCACCTCCGGCATCATCGACAAATGGGCGAAGAAATACGGCATCGAGATCGATGTCGTGCAGCTCAACGACTACGTCGAATCGATCAACCAGTACAGCGTCGGCCAGTTCGACGGCTGCACCATGACCAACATGGATGCGCTGACCATTCCCGCTGCCGGTGGCGTGGACAGCACTGCGCTGATCGTCGGCGACTACTCCAACGGCAACGACGGCCTGCTGATCAAGGGCGAAGGCAAGACCCTGGCCGACCTCAAGGGCATGCAGGTCAACCTGGTCGAGCTGTCCGTATCCCACTACTTTCTCGCCCGTGCCCTGGAAACCGCCGGCATGAGCGAGCGCGACGTGAAAGTGGTGAACACCTCCGACGCCGACATCATCGCCGCCTTCTCCACCCCCAGCGTGCAGGCCGCCGCCACCTGGAACCCGATGCTCGCGGAGATCATCGCCCAACCCGGCAGCACCCAGGTCTTCGACTCCTCGAAGATTCCCGGTGAGATCCTCGACATGATGGTGGTCAACACCCAGACCCTGAAAGACAACCCGGACTTCGGCAAGGCCCTGGTCGGCGCCTGGTTCGAGATTCTCGACCTGATGCAGTCCGGCAGCGCCGAAGCCAGCGAAGCCCTGACCGAAATGGCCAAGGCCTCCGGCACCGACCTGGCTGGCTACCAGTCGCAACTGGCGACCACCAAACTGTTCTACACGCCGAAGGAAACCCTGGACTTCGTCACCAGCCCGGCACTGCCGGAGACCATGACCAAGGTCGCCGGCTTCAGCTTCGAGCACGGCATCCTCGGTGAAGGCGCACGCAGCGCCGACGCCATCGGCATGACCTTCGCCGGCGACGTGACCACCGGCGACAGCGCCAACATCAAGCTGCGCTTCGACCCGACCTACATACAGATGGCCGTCGACGGCACGCTCTGAAGGGCAACTCTAAAAACCACCTGCGTTGCCATCACTGCGTTAAAAACAGGCTCGTGCGCGAGTCCGATCAAAATGCTCATTGACTACTCGTTAAGTCGAGCGCGACTCCGATCGTTTTTCGCCTGTTTTTTGCCTTGTGCTGACTGCCTCGCCAACGTTTTTAGAGCCGCCCTGAACCAAACGTATCGCAATGATGATCAGGCGCCCCGGCGGCGCCTGACGATCCGGCTCCGACCCGAGGTACCCATGAACACTGCCCTTACCCTGCGCCCGACCCTGTACGAAGAACTCGTCCCTGGCGGCGGCCACACCTCCTTCGTCCTCAAGCGTGGCCAGCTGCTGCGCATCACCGATATCGAAGGCGGCGCCAACGTCAGCCTGCTGCTGTTCAACGCCCTCGAGAAAAGCGAGCGCCTGAACCTGCCCGACACCCTCAAGTGCCAGCACACCGCCAAGCTCACCGCCGGCCACTGCCTGTACTCGGACATGGGCAAGGTACTGGCCGCCATCACTGCCGATACCTGCGGCTGGCATGACAGCTTCGGCGGCGTGCTGAATGCCGACGAGGTGCTGGAGAAGTACGGCCAGGGCCGCTACCAGGAACTGCGCAACGGCTTCTTCCGCAACGGCATGGACAACCTGCTGGTGGAAATGGGCAAGTGGGATCTGAACCTGCTCGACCTGCTGATGAACCTCAACCTGTTCAGCCGCGTGGACGTCGACGCCGACGGCGCCTTCCGCTTCCAGGCCGGCAACAGCCAGGCTGGCGACTACATCGAACTCTACGCACCGATGGACACACTGGTGGTGCTCACCGCCCTGCAACACCCGATGGATCCCGCCCCGCAGTACGCGCCAAAACCGGTGCAACTGCGCTGGAGCAAGGTCGATAGCGACGGCATCACCGTGCTCTGCCGCACCTCGCGCCCGGAGAACGGCCGAGGCTTCCACAACACCGAACGCCAGTACATCTGAATGGTTCCCAGCCTGCGCGGGGATGACGTCTACCTCGTCACTCCCGCGGAGGCGGGAGCCCAGTAGAACGCTACCGAGGATAGTGCGATGAGCCTTACCGCCAGTGCTCTGATTACCAGCAACAAGCACCCCGAAACCGCCGTGTTCCGCCACACCATCCCGGCGGGCGAACCCTACCTGTTCGAGGTCAAGGCTGGGCAGACCCTGCGCCTGCACGACCTGGAAGGCAACCAGGCGATCGACACCCTGTTCTTCGCCGCACGCAACCCGCGCGAGCGCTTCGACCCTCAGCGCACCCTGCGCAAGCAGAACAACGTCTACCTGACCACCGGCACGGTGCTCTACTCCAACCTCGGCAACCCGCTGCTGACCCTCGTTGCCGACACCTGTGGCCGCCACGACACCCTCGGCGGCGCCTGTGCCCAGGAGAGCAACACCGTGCGCTACGCGCTGGACAAGCGCTACATGCACAGCTGCCGCGACAACTTCCTGCGCGCCAGCCTGCACGACGGCCGCCTGAGCAAGCGCGACATCGGCGCCAACATCAACTTCTTCATGAACGTGCCGGTCACCCCCGAAGGCAGCCTGACCTTCGAGGACGGCATCTCCGCGCCCGGCAAGTACGTGGAGCTCAAGGCCGA
The DNA here is from genome assembly GCA_045291465.1 of Ectopseudomonas oleovorans. Taxonomy (GTDB): domain Bacteria; phylum Pseudomonadota; class Gammaproteobacteria; order Pseudomonadales; family Pseudomonadaceae; genus Aquipseudomonas; species Aquipseudomonas oleovorans_B. The sequence continues at coordinate 4,366,498 of CP152345.1, forward strand.
GACCGACGTCATCGTGCTGATCTCCAATTGCCCGCAACTGAACAACCCGTGCAATGGCTGGAACCCGACGCCCGCCGAGGTGCTGGTCTGGAACTGACGTAGGGCGGGTGAAACCCGCCCTACAGCATTTGTCCCCAGCACGCGCGGCACGTATCACCGGACTTTTCGCCACGGACGACCGTGGCACATAACGAATGACGGCGGGACGGCCCGCCACGCCCTTCGAGGGTCAACGAAGATGTTCGACAAACTCCTGATCGCCAACCGTGGCGCCATCGCCTGCCGCATCCTGCGCACCCTGCGTGAGCTGAACGTCGGCGGCGTGGCCGTGTACGCCGAAGCCGACGCCGCCAGCCTGCATATCCAGCAGGCTGATGAAGCCTTCTCTCTCGGCGACGGCCCGGCCGCGCAGACCTATCTGGTGGTCGACAAGATTCTCGCCGCGGCCAGGGCCAGCGGCGCCGGGGCCATCCACCCGGGCTACGGGTTCCTCTCCGAGAACGCAGCCTTCGCCGAAGCCTGCGAGGCGGCCGGCATCACCTTCGTCGGCCCGACACCCGAACAACTGCGCGTGTTCGGCCTCAAGCACACCGCCCGCGCCCTGGCCAGGCAGCATGGCGTGCCCATGCTCGAAGGCACCGAACTGCTGGAAAACCTCGATGCCGCGCTCGCCGCAGGCGAAACCGTCGGCTACCCGGTGATGCTGAAGAGTACCGCCGGCGGCGGCGGCATCGGCATGCGCGTGTGCCGCTCGGCCGCCGAACTGAGCGATGCCTTCGAAGCGGTCAAACGCCTGGGGCAGAACAACTTCAGCGACAGCGGCGTGTTCATCGAGAAATACATCCAGCGCGCCCGCCACCTGGAGGTTCAGGTATTCGGCGACGGCCAAGGTGAAGTGCTCGCCCTGGGCGTGCGCGACTGCTCGGTGCAGCGCCGCAACCAGAAGGTGCTGGAAGAAACCCCGGCCCCCAACCTGCCGGCCGGCATGGCTGACGAACTCTGCGCCGCTGCCATCAAACTGGCCAAGGCCGTTGATTACCGCAGCGCCGGCACCGTCGAATTCGTCTACGACAGCGAGGCCGAGCGCTTCTACTTCCTCGAAGTGAATACCCGCCTGCAGGTCGAGCACGGCGTCACCGAACAGGTGTGGGGCGTCGACCTGGTGCGCTGGATGATCGAACTGGCCGCCGGCGACCTGCCGCCACTGAACGAACTGGCCGCCGGGCTGCAACCCGGCGGCCATGCCATCCAGGCGCGGCTGTACGCCGAAGACCCGGGCCGCGACTTCCAGCCCAGCCCCGGCCTGCTCACCGCCGTGGCCTTCCCACCTGCCGACGGCCAGCGGCTGCGCATCGACACCTGGGTCGAGGCCGGCTGCGAGATTCCCCCTACTTCGACCCGATGATCGCCAAGCTCATCACCTGGGCAGAGACCCGCGAGGCCGCCAGCGCGGCGCTGGATCAGGCCCTGGCCGACACCCGGCTGTACGGCGTGGAATGCAACCGCAACTACCTGCGCCAGATCATCGAAGACGCCCCCTTCGCCAGCGGCAACCCTGGACGCGCTGCCTGGAAAACCTGACGTACCAGGCCTGCACCTTCGAAGTGCTCAGCGCCGGCACCCAGACCAGCGTTCAGGACTACCCCGGACGCCTCGGCTACTGGGCCGTGGGCGTCCCACCGTCCGGGCCGATGGATGACCGCGCCCTGCGCCTGGGCAACCGCCTGCTGGGCAACGCCGAGGATGCCGCCGGTCTGGAAATCACCATGAGCGGCCCGACCCTGCGCTTCAACTGCGATGCCGTGGTCGCCGTCACCGGCGCCGAGATTCCACTGAGCATCGATGGCATCGCTCAGCCGCTCAACACCGCCCTGCTGATCACCGCCGGCAGCAGCCTGGCACTTGGCACCATCGCAGGTAGCGGCGCGCGCAGCTACCTGAGCATTCGCGGCGGCATCCAGGTGCCGGACTACCTGGGCAGCAAGAGCACCTTCACACTCGGCCAGTTCGGCGGCCATGCCGGCCGTGCCCTGCGTGCCGGCGACGTGCTGCACATCCCGGCCCTGCGCGAGCGCAGCGCTGGCGCGCAACTGCCCGCCGAACTCTGCCCGATCCTGTCTGCCGTGCGCGAACTGCGCGTGATCTATGGCCCGCACGGCGCGCCCGAATACTTTAGCGATCGCTACATAGACACCTTCTTCGCCACCGACTGGGAAGTGCACTTCAACTCCAGCCGTACCGGCGTGCGCCTGATCGGGCCGAAACCGGAATGGGTGCGCGACAGCGGCGGCGAAGCCGGCCTGCACCCCTCGAACATCCACGACAACCCCTATGCCATCGGCGCGGTGGACTTCACCGGCGACATGCCGGTGATCCTCGGCCCGGACGGTCCCAGTCTGGGCGGTTTCGTCTGCCCGGTGACCCTCATCGAGGCAGATCTGTGGCAGCTCGGCCAGCTCAAGGCCGGTGACAAGGTGCGCTTCGTGCCGGTGGATATCGCCACCGCGCGGGTATTGGCGCAGAACAATGCACGCGAATACGCAGAGCTCACGCTTGTCTCCCCTCCCCCATTCATGGGAGACGACTGCTGGGATGCAGGAGGTAGGGCGACCCAGGGCGCTAAAGCCGAGGGGTCGGGGGAGAGGGTTCTTGAGAACACCCAAAGCCCCTCTCCCCAGCCCGCTGCCGCAAGCGGGAGAGGGAGCCGTTCGGTGTTGGCTTGCCCCATCGTCCTCGACCTCGGCCAGGACGACACCCGCCTGGTCGCGCGCCTGTCCGGCGATACCCACCTGCTGCTGGAGATCGGCCAGCCTGAGCTCGACCTGGTGCTGCGCTTCCGGGGTCACGCGCTGATGCAGGCGCTGGAGGCCAAGCGGCTGGACGGCGTGATCGACCTCACCCCCGGCATCCGCTCGCTGCAAGTGCATTACCAGCCGGAAACCCTGTCATTGCAGATGCTGCTCGACGTCGTCGCTGGCGAGTGGGACGCCGTGTGCGCCGCGCGCGGCCTCAAGGTACCATCGCGCATCGTCCATCTGCCGCTGTCCTGGGATGACCCGGCCTGCCAGCTGGCCATCGACAAATACATGACCACCGTACGCAAGGACGCCCCCTGGTGCCCGAGCAACCTGGAGTTCATCCGCCGCATCAACGACCTGCCGAACCTCGATGAGGTCTATCGCACGGTGTTCGACGCCAGCTACCTGGTGATGGGCCTGGGCGACGTCTACCTCGGCGCGCCGGTGGCCACGCCGCTCGACCCGCGCCACCGCCTGGTCACCACCAAGTACAACCCGGCGCGCACCTGGACGGCGGAAAACTCGGTGGGCATCGGCGGCGCCTACATGTGCGTGTATGGCATGGAGGGCCCTGGCGGCTACCAGTTCGTCGGCCGCACCCTGCAGATGTGGAACCGCTACCGCGAGGTCGAGGCCTTCGACGGCAAGCCCTGGCTGCTGCGCTTCTTCGATCAGATCCGCTTCTACCCGGTCAGCGCCTCCGAACTGCTGCGCATCCGCCGCGACTTCCCGCTGGGTCGCTATCCGCTGCGCATCGAGGAAAGCGAGCTGGCCCTGGCCGACTACCAGCGCTTGCTCGATGACGAAGCCGAAGGCATCGCCGCCTTCCGCCAGCAGCAGCGCGCTGCCTTCGACGCCGAGCGCCAGCGCTGGATCGACAGCGGCCAGGCCCATTTCGAGGTCGAGGAAGCGCTGCCCGAACAGGGCGAAGACGCCCCGCTCGTCGCCGGCCAGCACGCCATCGAAAGCCATGTTGCCGGCAACCTCTGGCAGGTACAGGTCGAGACAGGCGCCCAGGTGCAGGCCGGAGACGTACTGGTGATCCTCGAGTCGATGAAGATGGAAATCCCGCTCACCGCACCAATGGCCGGCATCGTGCGCGAAGTACGTGTACAGCCCGGCTCCCCCGTGCGTGCGGGGCAACGCGTGGTGGTGCTGGAAGAAGCCTGAGTCCATCGCACCCCATCCCGCAGGAGCGGCTTCAGCCGCGAAAAACCGCGCCCCGATCGCGGATGAACCCGCTCCTGCAAACGCCACCGCGTAGCCCGGATGCAATCCGGGAACGCCCACACGCCCCCACAGGAGCGGCCTCTGCCGCGAAACCCGCGCCCCGATCGCGGATGAATCCCCCCTGCAACACCAGCAGTTGTGATCACAACTGGCGCTATCCCCGTCCAGCAAGCTAGCATCACGCCATCAACCCGCTCCCGGATTCACCCATGTCCCTGCGCCCCAAACGGCACACGCAAACCTCGCTGGTGTTATTGCTCCTGTTCCTGCTTGGCAGCGGTTTTCTCACTACCTCGCTACTGAGCTACTACGCCTCGCGCGACTCCATTCGCGACAGCATCGTCAACACCGAGCTGCCGCTGACGTCCGATACCGTCTACTCGGAAATCCAGAAAGACCTGGTGCGCCCCATCCTCATCTCCTCGATGATGGCCCGCGACACCTTCCTGCGTGACTGGGTGCTGGCCGGCGAACAGGACAATCAACAGATGACCCGCTACCTGCGTGAAGTGCAGGAGCACTACGGCGCCTTCACCAGCTTCTTCGTCTCCGACAAGACCGGCACCTACTACCAGGCCAAAGGCGTGCTCAAGCAGGTCAGGCCGGACGAGCCGCGCGACGTCTGGTACTACCGCGTACGCGGCCTCGAGGAGCCCTACGAGATCAACGTCGACGTCGACATGGCCAACGCCGACCGCCTAACCATCTTCATCAACTACAAGGTGTTCGACTACGACGGCAGCTTCATCGGCGCCACCGGCGTCGGCCTGGCGGTCGATGCCGTGGTCAAGCTGATCGACGAATACCAGGCGCGCTACGAACGCAGCGTCTACTTCGTCGACACCACCGGGCGCATCACCCTCACCGGCGCCCAGGGCGGGCCGATGGGCGCCCAGGTCGGCGATTCGCTGGCTGACGTTCCAGGCCTGGATGGCCTGATGGAGAAACTGCCGACACCGCAGAGCGGCCAGTTCGAATACCAGGAACAGGGCCGCGAGCACTTCCTCAATGTGCGCTACATCCCCGAACTGGAGTGGTACCTGTTCGTCGACAAACAGGACAAGGCCCTGGCCGGCATCCGCCAGGGGCTCTACATCAACCTCCTGTTGTGCCTGCTGGTCACCGCCATCGTCCTCACCCTGGTGAGCCTGGCAATTCGTCGCTACCAGCAGCGCATCGCCGCCCTGGCCACCACCGACAGCCTCACTGATCTGCCCAATCGCCGTGGCTTCGACATACTCGCCGAGCAGGCCCTGCAAGAGGCGCAGCGCGACAGCAGCCCGTTGTGCGCGGTGTTGCTGGATCTGGACAACTTCAAGCAGATCAATGATCAGCATGGCCACCTGGCGGGGGACGACGTGCTGCAGCGCTTCGCCCAGCAACTGCGCGAGCGGCTGCGCCAGTCCGACATCCTCTGCCGCTGGGGTGGCGAGGAGTTCATCCTGCTGCTGAAGAACACGGATCGTCAGACCGCCCATGACCTGGCCGACAAACTGCGCCAGCATTGCGCCGAACAGCGCTACACGGTCGAAGGCGAGACGCTGCAAGTCACCGCCAGCCTCGGCCTCAGCCAGTGGCAGACGGGCGAAAGCCTGCACGCCCTGCTGGCCCGAACCGACCGCGCCCTGTACCGCGCCAAACAGGCCGGGCGCGACCGCGTCTGCGTCGATCACTGATGGACAGCCAACGCTGCCCCCTGTGCGGCAAGGCCAACCAGTGCAGCGTCGCGGCAGGCCGCAACGACGAACCCTGCTGGTGCTTCGACGCGCAGATCGACCCGGCGGCGCTTGAGCGCCTGTCCCCCGAGCAGCGTGACCAGGCCTGCCTCTGCCCGACCTGCGCCGGCGCACTGGAAGCCGCCGAACGCAGCCAGCGGAGCTGAACCATGCGCCTGGATCGCTTCCTCAGCAACTTCCCCCGCTTCAGCCGCCAGGACAGCCGCCTGCTGATCAGCGCCGGGCGCCTGCGCGTCGATGGCCAGACCGTGCGCGATCCGCGCCACGAGGTGCGCGACTTCCAGCGTGTGGAGCTGGACGACGAACTGCTGCAAGCCGGACGCAGCGCGCGCTACTGGATGCTGCACAAACCGGTCGGCGTGGTCAGCGCCACCGTACACGACGAGCACCGCACCGTACTCGACCTGCTCGCCGAGCCGGACAAACACGACCTGCACCTGGCCGGGCGCCTCGACCTCAATACCAGTGGCCTGCTGCTGATCACCAACGACGGGCGCTGGTCACGCCGTATCACCCAACCGCAAGCGCGCAAGCCCAAGGTCTACCACGTCACCACCGAACAACCGATCGGCGCCGAATATGCCGAAGTCTTCGCCCGTGGCCTGTACTTCGCCTTCGAAGACCTCACCACCCTGCCTGCCCAGCTCGAACCGCTGGGCAGCCACAGCGCCCGCCTGACCCTGTTCGAGGGCCGCTACCACCAGGTCAAGCGCATGTTCGGCCACTTCCGCAACCGCGTCGTCACCCTGCACCGCGAGCGCATGGGCGAGATCATCCTCGATCCGCACCTGGCGCCCGGCCAGTACCGCGCACTGACGGAGGCGGAAATCGCCAGCGTCTGATCACCTGCTCCTGCCCCACCGCACGAAACCTGACGACCCGACCAACGGTATCCATAAACCCTGATAAAGATGTGACTCGCCCTTGCATGGCTGCAAGGCAGCTGCTTGAATCGAACCGTAAGTCTTTGCGTGACCATATGGTCACAGCGGGACAAATCTGTATGTTCTTCGGTTACTGGTGCTTCGCACCGACTGGATTCCTGCCTGGTAACACCGCTCTCTCCCGGCCCTGAAAACGCCTGGAGCGGTCGTCTGTTTCGATCCTAACTGATTGAAATTCCTATACTTATAAAAATCTCCTGCCTGACATCAAGCTGTCACGCTCAGGCGCTTTTCTGACTGCTCAATCAAATGCGAACGGCCTACCGCTCGCCTTGACCCATTTGCGCCAGGAGGAAACGACATGAGGCCAGAAACCGCAGTCGTCGAGATCAACAGGAAGCACAAGGTACACACGGAGTTTTACGCCAATCCGGCAGCAAGCAAGACCATCATCCTGGTCAATGGCTCTCTGGCGACCACCGCCTCGTTCGCGCAAACGGTCAAGTACCTGCAACCGCAGTTCAACGTGGTGGCCTTCGACCTGCCCTATGCCGGTCAGTCGAAGCCGCACAACAGCGACTTCACCCCCATCAGCAAGGAAGACGAAGCGGCGATCCTGCTCAAGCTGATCGACCACTACGGCGCCAACTACCTGATGTCCTTCTCCTGGGGCGGTGTCGCCTCCATGCTCGCCCTGGCGCAGCGCCCGGCCACGCTGGAGAAGGCAGCCATCTGCTCCTTCTCGCCGATCCTCAACGTGCCGATGCTCGACTACCTGCACAAGGGTCTGCGCTTTCTCAACGCGGTGGATCGCGACAACATCGCCCTGCTGGTCAACAGCACCATCGGCAAGCACCTGCCGTCGCTGTTCAAGCGCTTCAACCACAAGCACGTCAGCACCCTGGACGAACACGAATACCGGCAGATGTACGCCCACATCAAACAGGTGCTGAACATGGAAGCGCACTGCCGCATGGAATGCCTGCAAAGCATCGAAATCCCGCTGCTGTTCGTCAACGGCGACCGCGACGAATACACCTCGGTGGAAGATGCCTGCCTGTTCGCCCAGCACATCGACAGCGCCCAGTTCGCCGTGATCGACGATGCCGGGCACTTCCTCGACATGGAGCACAAGGCCGCCTGGTTGCAGACCCAGCGCGTACTCCTGGAATTCTTCAACGCCCCCAGCAAACGCCTGCAACTGCCGGCCAGGGGCGACCTGCGCGACCTCCAGGCAATGGCGGTATGACGGGCAGCGAGCGCGGAGCGGATGCGTCCATCGCCATGCTCCGCGCTTCATTTCTGCGTCGAGTTCCGGTATAAAGGCACCCGCTGCGGGTGTCGTATAATGGTAATACCCTAGCTTCCCAAGCTAGAGCCGTGGGTTCGATTCCCATCACCCGCTCCAGGTCACAACGAAAAAAGCCCTGCATCAGCAGGGCTTTTTCGTTTTCGATCTCCGGCAACTGACTGCTTACGCATCCCCCTCTCGCCCCCAGAACCGACCTTCGCGCACCACCTTGCAGTGGTAGCAACCACTCTGTCTGTCATCGACGTTGTACCACTCGTGGGCACCTCCCGCCTGCTCGCAGTCAGATCCCTTGTTGGCGACACCCAGATCGATCAATAGCCAGGGCAGGTGGCTTCTGAGCCAGGTTCTGAAACGATAGGGCCCTCCGGAATATTGGGGCATTGGCACATTCCCTGTGAGGCATAACCATTGATCAAGGGCCAACCAGTCGCCATCGCGAGCGATGGCGCAAACGCTGTGGCCTCGTTATTGAGCGTTCACCAGAATCGATCCATGATCAAAGCCAAAGCTCACCATCATGGTCGTTACTTTTTAGCCTGTTGAGAACCTCGTTGGCTTGTTCGCGACTGTTGCAAACAACCCAGAATTTGTTCTTCCCGGTCTTTCCGTTCCACACCGCATAGTTCCCTGCCTTGGCCCTGATGATTTCGCACTCTCCCAGGTTTGGCGGTATGCGTAGACGGGGCATTAGTGGGTACCTGTGTTTGAGGCTCAGCCTCGTTCAAAGAATGCTGGCAGCGATTTGTCATACGCCGAACGGCCCCAAGGCGGCCATTGGCAAGAGGGCAAAGCAAGGCAGAAATAACAATGCTGGCTGAAACGAACGCGAGCCCATCAGCCGCACGCCTCAAAGGACAAACCTGCTGATGCAGGGCTTTTTCGTTGTGGCCTTTGCGCATACCATACCGGGCCTCGCTGTGATGGTATCAAGGATCGATGGATGATCGAACGCTCGAAAGTCGTGGCATATGAAAAGGATCGCGACCTCACGAAACTGCTGACCGCCTGGGTCGATGCGGTGTTGCGCTATCAGAGTCTTTTTCCGCATGACAATTGCTGGTGGTACAACGAAAGGGCGACCTTGAGCAGCCTCGCCGGCGCGGCCTGGAGTCTGCCGAACTGGGTGGCGCTGGAAGAGTTCAGCACGCAGAAACGCGGCAAAATTCCGGATGGCGAGATGGACGAGGGTGAATTACGCCCTGGCCGCTGCGACCTGTTCATCTCGAACAGAAACAGATCCTATGCAATCGAGGCCAAGCAGGCCTGGCAGCGTATTGGCCAGAGAGGGTCGGGCACCAAAGCCATGCATCGGGCCCAGCGAGCGGCATGGTATGACTGCTGGTACCTGAAGGACGAGGCAGACCGTCGGTTCGCCGCGACATTCGTCGTGCCGACCATTACGCTGAACGAAGCCAGGGGCGAGCTGGACAAAGGCCAGATCTGTGCCAAGACAGTCTCCGAACGGGTAGCGGCCTGGCTGGAGAAATGCAACGGTTTCTCCAGTCGCAGTAACCGCCGAACCTCCTATGCCTGGGTTTTTCCGAAGCTTGGCAAGGCCTATTCCAACGACCGTCATCATTTCCCTGGTGTCGTACTGATCCTGGAAGAAATGCTCAGCCACACCAAAAAGCCATCCGCCCCCACACGCTGACAGAAGCAGGCGTCCAGATGACTGCTCCCTGTACATTTCAGAAATTGCCAGCGAAAACACATTACCCGCATATCAAGAACCGCTTCGGCTTTACCCGTCACGGCATGAACGACAAGGCGTTCAGTGCTCGATGACTGATGGATATGACTGCTACCAGAATGCACGAGCCAGGCGCATCAATGGAATTCTCAAAGCAGAGTTGCTGTTGAGCCGCCCGAAAAATCTGAAGCAGGGAAAATGGTTGACGAGGCCGTGCAGATCTACAACACGGAGCGGCCGCATATGGCCCTCAAGAACAAAACGCCCGATGCAGTGCATTGGGCGCTTTGAGACCTATCGATCTACCTGAACAGGTGTAAACCTATTTCAGGATCAGACATGGCGTTTGAAGGGCTTGGCCACCGAGGCAAAGGTCTGGCGCACGGGGCTTTGCAATCAAGCAGACAGGGCTGCGCATAGAAAAAGAATTTGTTCCTCTTTTTCATCCTACTTCTCAAGCAAGCCGAGCTTGGCTGAGCCGTTGAATTCGACCTTGTTTCCAACAGGTTGCCCTGTGACGGCATCTTCAATCCAGATCGACGAGTACTTCTCCCCAAACTCCCCGCGAACGGTGTATTTACCGTTCGCCCTAGGAGTGAACGCCACGACACCTTTCACCTGATACACCGTACCGGCCATTGCCAGAATGGGCGCTGCGAAATGCGTTCGGCCCTTCACTCCCACTTTGAGTGTTTCCTCAGCAACCACCGGTCGACTAATAATGGCAGGTGTCATTACCATGCCTCTGCCTTGATTGGACAGACGTGTTGCTTCCAGGCTGTTGTCTATCTTTACACCGTTGAGTTCCTCGACGAAGAACAAGTCAGCTCTCATCGTGCTGTACGTCCTGGCCGAGTCGTTGAGTTGTGCCAGCGGGCCACTGTAGTTTTCCGGGACAGAGGGTGAGTTAGTTGTACAACCGGCTAAAGCGAGAGCCACGACAAGACAAAGCAGATGACGCATCAAAAACCTCCTTGTTGTTTTCAGATACTTTCTCTGACCCGCCTAACCATAAAAGTAGGCGACAGTACTGTTGTATAACCATCCCGGTGATGTCAGCCCATCCATGACGAATGGATAAGCTTTTACGTTCAACGCGCCAAAGCATCGCCCACATGAAATTCTCAGCTTGAAAAACTGACATCACCATTTATCCCCCCGGATAGTAGCCAGAAGCCACCCTCCATGACCAGGCATGCCTGTCCACTGCGCCGAAAAAGAGTGACAACGCTCGGAAGCCAGCAGAAAGCGCCGTAATCGCTGAAGTGCAGGGCCCGAGTTCGGGTCAACGTGAAGTACCGAATAGAACTGGCCCCATACCTCACGGCTTCGCTATCCGGTCAAGAACCCTACTTGCTGCGGCGGCCTTTCTTCCAGGTGTTGAAGCCATCCGCACCAATCATTTCCCCGGAACTTCTACCTCTGCGCGCCACCAGAACCCTGTATGTCTTTTTCTGGAGGCCCCTGGAGATGGAACAGTGGAACATCTGGCTCGAACGTGATCTCTGGCTGAACATGGCGATTGTTCTGGTCGCCACGGCGCTGATCTACAGCGTGTTGCGTGCCCTGGTCAATACCCTGCACAAGCGGCTCAAGGCCTGGTCGAAGGATCAGGACGGCAGTTGGCCGCACTTCATTGCCATGGTGATCGGTCGCACCAACCGTCTGTTACTGCTGGCTTTCTCCCTGCTGCTGGCGTTGCGCCTCGCGGATTTACCGCTTACCTGGCAAAGCGCCCTGAGCCATACCTGGTTCGTCGCCCTGGCCTTGCAGATGGCGTTGTGGGTCGATACCGGCGTACGCCTGTGGTCGCGCAGCCTGGTGATGGGCAAGAGCGGTGGCCATTACAACCCGGTGATGACCACCATCATCAGCATCATGATCCTGATCGTGGTGTGGTCGGTGATGCTGTTGTCGATCCTGGCCAACCTCGGTGTGGACATCACCGCGCTGGTGGCCAGCCTGGGGGTCGGGGGTATCGCCGTGGCGCTGGCGGTGCAGACGGTGCTCAGCGACGTGTTCGCCTCGCTATCGATCGGCGTCGACAAGCCCTTCGAGATCGGCGACTTCGTGGTATTCGGCGAGGTAGCCGGCAGCATCGAGCACATCGGCCTGAAGACCACACGCATCCGCAGCCTCAGCGGCGAGCAGGTGGTGTGCGCCAACGCCGACCTGCTGCGGCAGATCGTGCACAACTACAAGCGTATGGACACCCGGCGCATCGTCTTCAAGTTCGGCATCACCTACGACACCCCGAGCGAGAAGGTGCGCCAGGTAGCGGAAAAGGTCGGCGAGATCATCCGCGCCACGCCCAGAACCCGCTTCGACCGCGCACACTTTCTCGGCTTCGACGAGAGCCAACTGACCTTCGAGGTCGTGTATATCGTCCTGACCTCGGATTACAACCAGTACATGGACATCCAGCAGGAGATCAACCTGCAACTGCTCGACGCCCTGCGCGAGATGGACGTGCGTTTCGCCCTGCCCCGCCGCGACCTGCGCCTGGTTGGCGAGAAGATGCCGGTACTCAAGGTCGCCGGCCTGCCACAGCAGGTAACGAGCGAGACGGACACGACCGACCAGCGACTGCCGAAGTTCAGTTGAACGACGGACTCGCTCGCCTGGCGCAACAAACCTGCCACCACCACGCGGTATATCCCCGCATGACGCAACGATAGAGTGGGCGAAAAGGAGACTTCGCCCATGACCACCGAATCGCTCGAACTGCTGTATTTCTTCGATCCGCTGTGCGGCTGGTGCTATGCCGGCGCGCCAGCCCTGCAAGGCCTGGCCGAGCGTCATGGCGCGGCGCTGCGGATGATGCCGGTGGGTCTGTTCATGCAGCCTCGCCCCATCGCGGCGATCGCCGAGCACGCCTGGCACAACGACCAGCGCATCGCCGATGCTGACCGGGCAGCGCTTCAGCGACAGCTACCGCACCCAGGTGCTGCTGGCGCCACAGGGCGTATTCGACTCGACAGCACTGACGCGTGCACTGGTTGCCCTGGGCGAGCACGATGCCGCGCTGGAGCCGCGCCTGCTGCATGTCACGCAACTGGCGCGCTACGTCGACGGGGTGGATACCTGCCGCGCCGACGTGGTCGCCGGCATTGCCGTGACGGTGGCGGCCAGCGCAGGCCTGGCACTCGATGCCGATGATTTCGCCGCCCGCCTGCACGACGACGAGACGCTGGCGGCCATTACCCAGCGGCGCGTGTCGGATGCCAGGCGAGCCATGCACAACCTCGCGTCCACTGGCGTACCGCAATTGCTGTTGCGGGTGAAGGGTCACACCGAAGTACTCGCCGGGCAGGCGCTCTACTCGGGCGCAGATGCACTGCTCGAACGTATCGAGACAGCGACCTGAGCAGCGCTTCACGGCTGGCAACGGTGCTCGGAAGCCATGTGATCAAGGCTTCCGGCCACTATCCAAGTGATTGAAAAACTGAGAATTTTCTCCTTCACTTCGCCACGAAGCGCCGTTACGCTGCGATCCCATGATTCGATGCCTACTGCCCCTGCTCTGCTGCTTGCTCGCCCTCTCGCTCAACGCGGCGCCACGTGATTTCAACGAGGCCAAGCGCCTTGCCCGGCCCCTGTATGCCCAACAGTCCACCGAGTTCTACTGTGGCTGCAAATACAGCGACAACCGTGTCGACCTGCGCTCCTGTGGCTACACCCCGCGCAAGAACGCCGAGCGCGCCAAGCGCATCGAGTGGGAGCACATCGTCCCGGCCTGGGTGATCGGCCATCAACGCCAGTGCTGGCAACAGGGTGGGCGCAAACACTGCGCGGCCAGCGATGCGCAGTTCCGCAAGGCCGAGGCAGACCTGCACAACCTGGTACCGAGCATCGGCGAGGTGAATGGCGACCGCAGCAACTTCGCCTTCGCCTGGTTGCCGCAGAAACCGCACCAGTACGGGCGCTGCGAAACGGTAGTGGACTTCAAGGCACGCAAGGTGATGCCGCGCCAGGCCGTGCGCGGCATGGTCGCACGCACCTATTTCTACATGGCCGACCGCTACAGGCTGCGCCTGTCGAAACAGGATCGTCAGCTCTATGAAGCCTGGCACAAGGCCTACCCGCCCAAGACATGGGAACGGCAGCGTAACCAGCAGGTGGCCTGCGTGATGGGATGGGGCAACCCCTATGTGGGCAAGGTGGACATGAGCCGCTGTCCCCGGCCACGCGGGTGATGTGCCCGCGGCCATGAAACGAAGGCTTCGCGGCTGAAGCCTTCGGATTGCGCGGGGTGCGCCGTGCGCACCGCCCGTACAACGACAGGCTGCGCAGCTGAGCACTGTGCGCCGCGAGCCCGTCACCGTCCTACAGGTCTTCGTCGATCCGCTCGCGCAGATAGGCGTAGAAGGGGTTGGAGGTCACGCGCTGCAAACCGGCGAGCCCCACCACCAGCACGCCCCGCTCACCGCGTGGCGCCAGCGTACCCAGGGCCACGCCGTAGAACTCCGCGGAGCCAGGCTCGCTGCCATACAGCGGATCGTCCGGCGGAAACGGCAGCGCAACGTGCGACAGCGAGAACAGCTGGCTCGGGTATTCGACATTCAGCGGTGTGGCCACTGCGTCACGCTGGCCGGCAGCGATTCGCCGCGCCTCGACCTGACCACCGCCACCTTCCGCCACACCCACCACCGTCAGGTCGTAGTCACGCTGTGCTGGCGGCAGCAACTGTTCCAGCAGAACGCTCATGTCCGGACGCAGCAGCGCGCCGATGGCCTGCGAACGGTTGATGTCGAAGATCACCAGCTCGCTGCCATTGGCAGGCAGGCGTTCGAACAGATCGTGCACCACCGCCGGCGTGCTCACCGTGCTGTCGGCCAGTGACTGGAACGCCAGCACCGGCGGCAACTGCGCCAGCCGCCCGGCGCTGGCGGCACGGTCGAAGGCGCCCTGCACCTCATGGGTCAACTCGTAGGTCTGCCGTGCGGCATGCACCGGAAAGGAGTTGTACTTGAAGGGGTTGAACTCTGGCAGCACGTTCATCCAGGCCGATTTGGCGAACGCCGGCAGCACCGCCGGCAATGCGGCCAGGCCTGCGTAGCGGGCATAGCGGGTGACGCCGACCATGGGGGAAATCAGCACCAGCCGCTGCGGCATCGCCAGGCTCTCGTCCTCCAGCGCGGCCAGACTGTAACGCAGAGCCAGGGCGCCTCCGTTGGAATAGCCGACGAGATACAGCGGCCCGTCCGGTACCTTGTCACGGGCCTCGCGTATCGCCATGCGGGTGGTTGCCAGCCACTGCTCCCAGCGCACGTCGGCCAGACCGGATGGCAGCGTACCGTGGCCCGGCATGCGCGGCACCAGGCTTAGCAGGCCCTGCTCGCTCAGGTGCCGGGCGATGTGCCGCAGGCTGTAGGGCGAATCGGTCAGGCCGTGCAACAGCACCACGACGCCACGTATCTCGCCGGGCGGTTGCAGGATGAAGGAGCGGTTCCAGTCGCGCGGCAGGTTGCCCGGATACACCGGGCTGGCACTGGAGTAGCGGTTGTAGCTGTGTTCATCACCGTCACTGAAAGGCTCGATGATCTTGCGGTGCAGCGCCTCGAACACCTGCTCTTCGGCGGCCTGGTAAGCCGCCCAATCCATGGCATCGAGTTCGGCGACGCTCGGCTCTTCGAGGATCACCCTATGCCAGGGCTGCAACTCCGGCAACGATGACAACCCGGCAATGCGCACGCCCAGCAGCACCACGGCAACCAGCAGCACCAACACCAGCACCCAGGCGAGGACATTGCGCAGGCGTGACAGACTCATCGGGCGTCTCCTTCATCGGCTCACAGGCTCCCTCGAATCGGCCAGCCAGATCACCTGGCGCCGATCCCGAACGTGCCATTGAACCAGAAGCGCTGGCCGGATGCAGGCCCGAAGGATTCAGATGGCAGATACGCGCGCCCGACGCACCAGCCCATAGCCCAATGCTAGGCCGATCACGGCAGCCGCCACCGAGGCCAGCAGCACGCCCAGCTTCGCTGCACTGAGCAGCTCCGGTGAGGCGAAGGCCAGGTTGGCGATGAAGATCGACATGGTGAAACCGATACCGGCCAGGCAGCCTACCAGCCACAACCAGTTCCAGCTCATGCCCTCCGGCATGCGGCAACCACCGAGGCGGATCAACAGCCAGCTCGACAGCATGATGCCCGTCGGTTTGCCGGCCACCAATGCCAGCATCACGCCGAGCATGACGCTCATGCCACGGCCGTCGGCGAGATTCACGTCGCTCAACGCCACGCCGGCATTGGCCAGCGCGAACAGCGGCATCACGCCATAGGCCACCCAGGGGTGCAGCGCCATCTGCACGCGCACGGCTGGCGGCATCAGCTCGCGCTGGGCATAGCGCAGACGCCGCACCGAATGGGCCATGGCCTCAGGCGTGGAACGGCCATCGAGCGCCTGCAACGCGTCGCGAGCCAGCTCCAGTGGTCGATCCTCGAAACGCACGGGGCGCACCGGCGTCATCAGCCCCAGCACCACACCGGCCAGAGTCGGGTGCGCGCCGGTCTTGAGCAGACCGAACCACAGCAGGGCTCCCGGCAGCAGATAGAGCCAGGCGCTGCCGACGCCAATCCGTTGCAGCGCAAGCACCATCAGCATGCCTGCGCCGGCGATGGCGAAACCCTCCAGCGCCAGGCCATCGGAATAGAACAGCGCAATGATCAGCACAGCAATGATGTCGTCGATGATCGCCAGGGTCAGCAGAAAGATACGTACCGACGACGGAATCGACCGACCGAGAATGGCCAGCACACCCACGGCAAAGGCGATGTCGGTCGCAGTCGGCACGGCCCAGCCATTGCGTACGCCCTCGGCGCCATTGAACGACAGATAGACCAGTGCCGGCACCAGTACACCGCCGATGGCGGCAACCATCGGCAAGGCCACCTGGCCGGGCGTGGACAGCGAACCGTCATGGATCTCGCGGCGGATTTCCATGCCCACGACCAGGAAGAACACAGTCATCAGCGCATCGTTGATCCAGAAGTGCAGCGAGTAGGACAGGCTGAAATCACCGATGCCGAAATACAGCGGCGTGTGCCAGAGGTGCTGGTAGCTGGCCGCGTAGGGCGAGTTGGCCCAGATCAGGGCCATGGCAGCGGCGACCAGCAGCACGATGCCGCTGACCGCTTCGATATGGAGGAATTTTTCCAGGCTGGCGAAGGCCTTGTCGGCCAGGCGCCGTGCAGCAGGCACGACCTTGGGGGAAGGATGCTGATTCATGGACGCACGCGTGAACGATGTGCGGCGGCCCGACCAACACGATTAAACCTGCCACACGCACCATGCGCGTGGCACCCGGCGGCTACATTACACAGCCGCGTGCGCCTTGACCAGCGTCAGGACGTCGCCGCCCGGGTCAGCTGATCGCGTCACGCCACCGCGCGATCAGGCCTCCACCTGGCTCCACTGCTTGCTCAGGCGCTTGTCCGACACCGCCATCTTCGTCCCCAGTTGCTGGGCGAACAGCGACACGCGGTACTCCTCCAGCATCCAGCGATACAGGGTCAGTTGCGGGTCGCGCTTGCCTTCCTGGGCATGCTTGGCGACACGGGCCTGGTACTGCTCCCAATAACCGCTCAGTTCACCGGTCCATACGCGATCGCGCTGAACCTGCGCGCCAACCTTGTCCAGGCGCTGTTCGATGGCCTTCAGATAACGCGGGATTTCCTTGAGCCACTCACCCGGCGTCTCGCGCACGAAACCGGCATAGACCAGGCCCGCGAGCTGCTGCTTGATGTCGTTGAGCGCCATGGCCTGGGCCAGGTCGATCTTGCCCTTGAAGCGCTTCTGCAGGCCGTGGTGCAGCTTGAGAATGTCCAGCACCTGGCGGGCGATACGTTCGGCGTGCGCCGTCCAGTCGCCGCGCTTGCGCTCGGCCAGTTGCGCCAGGGCCGTACCGTCGCGTGGCAGCGTGGCCTCGCCGTCGAGGATGCAGGCATCCAGGCTGGCCAGCAGGATGTCCTCGACCAGCGCCTCGACGCGGCCGATGTCGCGGTACAGCAGGCCCAGCTCGGTCAGCCCCGGCAGCTTGCCACGCAGGAACTTGGCCTGCTCGGCCAGTTGTTGCAGCAGCAGACGCTGCAACGCACGGCGATGCTGGAAGTCGGCCTCGGCCTGGGTCGGGAAGCGCCCTTCCTTCACTACCCCGCCCTCTTCCACCAATGCCGGGTAGACCGTCATGGAGAGCCCGGCGATCTTCTGCTGGGCCTTCTCGGCCACCTCGGCGAAGGCCTTGGCCTCAACCGCTTTCGGCTTGTCGCTCTGCTGTGGGATGGCCAGCGCAGCCTGGCTGGCTTCGGCGAAACGCGCAGTCAGCTCGGCCAGGTCGCGGCCTTCACCGAGGAACTTGCCGCGCGCATCCACCACCTCGATATTCATCTTCAGGTGGCTTTCGATGCTTTCAGCCGCTTGCGCCCAGGCCTCGTCCGACACCCGAGCGCCAGTCATGCGTAGCAGCTCATGTCCCAGCGCCTGCGGCAGCGAACCCTGGCCGAACACCAGCTTGCCCAGCGCGGCGCCGACGAAGTCGGGCACCGGCACGAAGTTCTTGCGCAGCGCCTTGGGCAGGCCACGCACCAGGGCGATGCACTTGGCCTCCAGCAGGCCCGGCACCAGCCATTCCAGGCGTTCGGGTTGCAATTGCGGCAGCAGCGGCGCCGGCACGCGCAGGGTCACACCGTCACGCGGGTGGTTGGGCTCGAAGTGGTAGCTCAGCGGCAGTTGCAGCTCGCCGATACGCAAGGTGTCCGGGTACTGCGCGGCGGTGACCTCCCTGGCATCGCGGGCCAGGGCGTCTTCCTCGCGCATGATCAGCAACTGCGCGTCGGCGGCGCTGCCCTTCTTGTACCAGCTCTCGAAACTCGCAGCCTGGTAGATGTCCTGCGGGATACGCGCCTCGTAATAACCGAACAGGGTTTCCTCGTCCGCGAGAATGTCGCGGCGACGCGACTTGGCCTCCAGCTCGTCGAGGCGTTCGAGCAGCTGACGGTTGGCGGTCAGGCAGCGCACGCGGCTGTTGATCTCGCCACGCACCAGCCCCTCGCGAATGAACATCTCGCGGGAAACCGGCGGGTCGATGGGGCCGTAATGCACTGGGCGACGGCCGACGATGATCATGCCGTACAGGGTGACCTGCTCGTACGCCACGACCTGGCCGCGTTTCTTCTCCCAGTGCGGTTCCAGGTGGTTCTTCTTCACCAGGTGGCCGGCCAGCGGTTCGATCCAGTCCGGCTCGATCTTCGCCACCATACGGGCGAACAGCTTGGTGGTTTCCACCAGCTCGGCAGCCATCACCCAGTTGGGCTTCTTGCGCCCGATCACGCTCGACGGGTGAATCCAGAAACGCCGCTGACGCGCGCCGAGGTAGTCGCCCTCCTCGGTCTTCTGGCCAATCTGGCTGAGCAGGCCGGCGAGAATCGCCTTGTGCACGGCGGCGTAGTTCTTCGCCCGCACCGCTGCCTCGCTGGCCTCGGCCTGCTGGCGGGCGATGGCGTTGACGCGGGTATCCTTGGTCGGCTGCGGCGTGTTGGTTGCTTGCTCGCCCTGCGCCTCCGAGCGGTTCTGCCCGCCCTTTCCCATCAGTTGCAGATCACGGGCGATCAGCACCAGTTGCCGATGCGCGTCGCGCCATTCGCGCAGGCGCATGTAGTTGAGGAAGTTCTTCTTGCACCAGGTGCGCAGCGGGTTTGAACCCAGCTCCTGGCGTTTTTCCTCGAAGCCGCGCCACAGGTTGATCAGCACAGCAAAGTCCGAGTCCACATCCTTCCACTGCGCGTGCGCCTGGTCGGCGGCCTGCTGGCGATCCATCGGCCGCTCACGCGGATCCTGCACCGACAGCGCGGCGGCGACGATGAGAATTTCCTCCAGACTGCCCTGCCTGGCGCCTTCCAGCACCATGCGCCCCAGGCGCGGGTCGATGGGCAGGCGCGCCAGTTGCCGGCCGATGGGCGTGAGCTGGCTTTCGCGGTTGACCGCCGACAGTTCCTGCAACAGGTTGAAGCCGTCGCTGATGGCCTTGCCGTCTGGTGGCTCGATAAAGGGAAAGTCCTCGATGCTGCCCAGGCGCAGGTGCAGCATCTGCAGGATCACCGCCGCGAGGTTGGTACGCAGAATCTCCGGGTCGGTGAACTCGGGTCGACCGAGGAAATCCTCCTCGCTGTACAGGCGAATGCAGATGCCCGGCTCGACCCGCCCGCAACGGCCCTTGCGCTGGTTGGCGCTGGCCTGCGACACCGGCTCGATGGGCAGGCGCTGCACCTTGGCACGGTAGCTGTAGCGGCTGATGCGCGCCGTACCGCTGTCGATCACGTAGCGGATGCCCGGCACGGTCAGCGAGGTTTCCGCGACGTTGGTGGCGAGCACGATCTTGCGCCCCGGCATGGGCGCGAAAATCTTCTGCTGCTCGGCCGGCGTCAACCGCGCATACAGCGGCAACACCTCGGTGTGGCGCAGGTTGGCCTTGCGCAGCACCTCGGCTGCCTCGCGAATCTCGCGCTCGCCGGGCAGAAACACCAGCACGTCGCCGGGGCGCTTGCCCACGCTGCGCTCGTGCTCGGCGATCTCGTCCAGCGCCGCGAGAATGCCCTGATCGATGGTCAGGTCATCGAGCAGACGCTCGCCCTCCTCGTCCACTTCGGCAGCCAGCGGGCGGTACCAGGTCTCCACCGGGTAGGTGCGCCCGGACACCTCGATGATCGGTGCGTCGTTGAAATGCCTGGAGAAGCGCTCCAGATCGATGGTCGCCGAGGTGATGATCAGCTTCAGATCCGGGCGACGCGGTAGCAGGGTCTTCAGGTAGCCGAGCAGGAAGTCGATATTGAGGCTGCGCTCGTGCGCCTCGTCGACGATGATCGTGTCGTACTTTTCCAGAAAGCGGTCGTGCTGGGTTTCGGCGAGCAGGATGCCGTCGGTCATCAGCTTGATCAGTGTGCCGTCCTTGCTCTGATCCTCGAAACGCACCTGATAACCGACCAGTTCGCCCAGCGGCGTACCGATTTCCTCGGCCACCCTTGTGGCCACACTGCGCGCGGCCAGGCGGCGCGGCTGGGTATGGCCGATCAGCCCATGCACGCCCCGACCGATCTCCAGGCAGATCTTCGGCAACTGGGTGGTCTTGCCCGAGCCGGTCTCACCGGCGATCACCACCACCTGGCTCTTCTCCAGCGCGGCCTTGATCTCGTCGCGCTTGGCGGCGATCGGCAGCACATCGTCGTAGCGCATCACCGGGATGCTCGTGCGGCGCGCCGCCACCTTGTTGCTGGACGCCTGAAAACGCTCCAGCCACTGCGCCAGTTTGGCCTCGTCCCACGCGGGCGTGCCCGCGGTTTTCTGCAGCTCATGCAACTGCCGGCGCAAACGATGGCGCTCGGCGATCATGACGTGGTCGAGTTTTTTGTGCAGGGTGGCGAGGTCAGTCATCTGGATCGGGGCAATCAGGGCAAAGGCGGGATTGTCGCAGATTACGATCTATGGGGGGCAGGCTGTACAGCAGCGGAAGAGCGTGCGAGACGGCAGTTTTCGGCCATTAACTGTCGCTCGAGCTTAGCGCTTAATGTCAGCCGGGCAGAAGCCGACGTCTTTCGCGCCGTCGTCATTCAAGCCCCTTAGTGGCACTCTGCCCACTGAGAGATGTATCGTCTCCTTGCGCCATTCTGCGCAGCCAGGGAGGACAGCCAGTGATTTCTATCGGTGATATCTACAACCAAGACATCAATTTCCTCTTCGGATCAGGAGCATCGTTCGGCCTGCTCCCGACCCTCCAATTGCAAGTCCAGACTGGTGAGGGCAACTCGCGCTATACGCTGGAAGATCTAGCCACAAAATTTGAGCATGAGGGCGACAAGCGCCTAATTCCGCTGTTCATGCATTACTACGCCAGCTGTATCCGTCCGGCTGAGGAGCTTAGCCTGGAACAGGCAGGGGCCGTAGAGGCAGGCGCCATGGTTATCAAGAACTACCGCACCTTCCTAACGACAGCGCTCGAAATGGTAAAACGCCGCAAAGCTCTGGATCGTCGTTGCAATGTGTTCACGACGAACTACGACGGTTGCTTCCCGATCGTCGCCGACGCGCTTATCAAGGAAGGCCACACTGACTTCGTATTAAATGATGGTGCACGGGGTTTCACGCGGCGCATCCTACAGGCTCGAAACTTCGGGTCTTATCTTTGCCAGGCCGGTGTCTTCGGCCGTCATCAGAGCAGCATCCCTCAAATCAATCTGATCCATTTGCATGGGTCGGTCTATTGGAGCAAGTTGGATGCCGCCATTCAGGTCAGCTACGACCTGTCTAACCGCGAAGAACTGCTGGATGCTGGCGCTATAGCGTTGCTGCAGCCATTTTCGGCTGCGCTTAATAACCCTGCATCGACACTTGCCGACGTCCCAGTCCCAGATTTCACCGATGATGAACTGGACGCCTTTTGGGACAAATACAAGCGGATTCCAATCGTGAACCCGACCAAGTGGAAGTTCCACGAGACAGTCTACGAGGAGCATTACTATCAAATGCTGCGGCTGCTCAGTTATGAGCTTGAGAAGCCCAACGCCGTGCTCATAACCTTCGGGTTCTCGTTTGCTGACGAGCACATCTTCAACCTCGTCATGCGCTCTCTTTCCAACCCGGGTCTTCAGGTGTTTGTTTGCTGTTACAGCCAGTCCGGGCACACCGAAATGGAAAACAAATTCAAGGGGAACCGTAACGTCAAGTGCCTGATGCTACAGAGTGGGATGATGGACTTCACCGCATTTAATGAGCAGGTATTGGCTTGGCCGGAGGCTGCGACTCTTGCACCGACTACCCCCATAGTTCCAGCAGCTCTTCCTGCGGCCGATGCAGACCTTGAGGCCTGATATGAGTATTCGCGTTGGTGAGGTCATCGCCGTCCATGGAACAAAATTGATTCTGAAGATCGACGAACAGTCGAGCAAGGAAACCCTGTTCTATGAAGGTGAGAAATACAAGGGAGTCTCAATCCGCGAATACCTATCCATCCAGCGCGGCTTCCGCGACATCATCTGCATCGTCGAGGGCGAGTATCTAGACGAAAGCCGCACTGAGATGCATGACGGCCGGCAGACGTTTGTGCGGAAGGTAGAGGCTAGGCCGATTGGATACTTCGACCGTTCTGGCTTTACTCAGGGCATCAAGTATCTACCGATGATCCAGGATGCGGCTTACCTGCTTCCCGAGGAGAAAATAAGGTCCATCTTCGATCGCAATGCGGACAGCGATTTCAGAGTTGGGACCATGCTGAAAGAGGAAATTGTGGTTGGGTTGCCGTGGAAGCGACTCTTCAACAGTCATATCGGCATTTTCGGCAATACCGGAAGCGGCAAGTCGAATACTCTGGCAAAGCTATACACTGTTCTTTTCGATCAAAAGCTGCCTCTCATTACAGGTAAGAGCCGCTTCATTATCTTGGATTTTAATGGTGAGTACGGCGGCGAGCAGCTCGCGGCTGCGGATCACAAAACCGTCTACCACTTGTCAACGCTTACCGCTCCAGACCTGAACGATCCCGCTTCCCGGTTTCCGCTGGCAAAACAGGAGTTCTGGCAGCTCGAGACTATGGCTCTGCTCTTTCAGGCTACCCCGAACACGCAAAGGCCTTTTCTCAACCGCGTCATCGCAGGTTGGGAACGTAATAGAGCCATTCCTGGCTCACTCGCGAATTATGTGAGGCTGATGTTCCGAACGTCGTTCTGCGCCGGAGAGGTCAAGACGGCGACGCTGGATTTGATGCGCACCGTATCGAGGCTCATGGGAAACCAGCAGGTGGAGGACATGCTGGCAGACGTAGCCTGGCACCGTGTTAGTGGGCGCTTCACATACGAAGGGAGGTTCATAGGTACCGATGGCGCACAATACGCGGCGGATATCGCGCCAATCTTAGGAACACTGGACGCCGCTGGGCTTGATGAGTTCGACCAGCTTGTGCTGCGTGTCAACTTGCAGCTGCTGTCAGACTTGAACGCTGGATATGTTCAGTTTGAGCATATCCAGCCGCTTCTGAAGCGCGTCGAATCCTCACTCGCCAACCTGCGTAAAGTGCTGTTGGTTTCGGATTTGCCGCAGGATGAACGCCTGCTCACGATCATCTCGATGCGCCGCTGCAACAATGAGATCAAGAAGGTTCTGCCGCTGCTCTTCGCCAAGCATTACTACAACAGCCACAAGGCCACAGTCGCTAATCCACCCGACAGCACAATCCATCTCATCGTTGACGAGGCACACAATATCCTGTCCGACCAATCCGCGAGAGAAAGCGAAACCTGGAAGGATTATCGGCTCGAACAGTTCGAGGAGATCATCAAGGAAGGGCGCAAATTCGGGATGTTCATCACCATCGCTAGCCAGCGTCCGGCTGACATCTCGCCCACAATCGTCTCGCAGCTGCACAACTTCTTCATTCACCGCTTAGTGAATGATCGTGATCTGTACCTGATCGACAATACGATCTCTACGCTGGACTCTTTGTCTCGAAGCCTCATCCCAGGACTCTCACAAGGGTGTTGTGTGGTCACTGGTACCGCTTTTGAGCTGCCAATGGTGATCCAGATCGACCGGCTGCTAGACGGTAAGCAACCTGCCAGCGAGGACGTGGATCTCGACAGACTTTGGAGTGATGATCTGGCAATTGGGGCAGAGGAGTAGAACCAGACGCAGCACCAATGGTTCTGCACAACCCTCTCATGGCCAAGTCTGAATCCATCGTTATCCCCTTCCCCACGCCACGTAATCCCTTGCACAGCTTTGTCGCGGACGAGTGTCCGTTGCAGGCCAATAGCGTGTAAGTTGAATCGGTACGCCGACCGCTCGTAGCCTCAGCGAGACCCTGCGCCCGGGAAAACGCTGAAAAACCCGTCATGCCTCGCTGAGCCGGCCCGAAGGGGCATCATCCAGAACCGGCGCCCACCTGGGCTCCCGCCTTCGCGGGAGTGACGATGAGTGGCTTGTTCAGAACAGCCCCAGGTCGAACGGATGAATCGGAACGCCTGGAGCCAACAAACAATTCACTAGCATGGAGGGCGCACCGGTACGCCCTGGCGACCCCGCCCCCAAGTCACCGGCATACCACAGCAGCCGCCACCGCCCTGGAACGCCAGGCAAACCCCAGCACCATCAGCAGCCCCAACCCGGCCATCGCCGCACCGGCCAGGGAGATCGCCGGGTAGCCCAACCCCACCTTGATCACCGCGCCGCCCAGCGCCGCGCCAATGGCGTTGCCCAGGTTGAAGGCGCCGATATTTACTGCCGAGGCCAGGTTGGGGGCGTCCTTGGCGGCCTCCATCACGCGCATTTGCAGCGGCGGCACGATGGCGAAGCTGGCAATGCCCCAGATCAGGATGGCCACGGCCGCCGGCAACGGCCAGCGCATCAGCACGGTGAACGCCAGCAGGACGAGAATCAGCGCGCTCAGCGAGACGATCAGGGTGCGGTCTACGGAACGATCCGCCGCCTTGCCGCCCCAGATGTTGCCCAGGGTCAGGCCCACGCCGTAGAGCACCAGCATGGCAGTGATGAAGGCGGCGGACGCGTGGGTCTCGCTGGCGAGAATTGGTGCGATGTAGGTGAATACGGTGAACATCGCACTCGAACCCACCACCGTCAGGGCCAACGCTGCCAGTACCGGGCCACGGCCCAGCACACGGATTTCAGCCAGTACGCCGTCGCTTTTCGGCAGCGGCACGTTGGGCAGCGCGAACCACAGCGAGACCATCGCCAACACACCGAGTCCGGTGATACCCCAGAATGCCGTACGCCAGCCGAATACCTCACCGAACCAGGCTGCCAGCGGCACGCCGCCAATAGTTGCCAATGTCAGGCCCATGAACATGGCTGCTACCGCCCCTGCACGCTTGTCCGGCGCAACCACGCTGGCGGCGACGATGGAGCCGACGCCGAAGAAGGCACCGTGGTTCAGCGAGGTCACCACCCGGGCGATCAGCAGGCTGTAGTAGTCGGTGGCCAGGGCCGACATCAGGTTGCCCAGGGTGAAGATGGCCATCAGGCCGATCAGCAGGTAGCGCCGGGGAATCCGCCCGGTGGTCAGGGTCATCAGTGGCGCGCCGAGCAGCACACCGAGGGCGTAGGCGCTGACCAACAGGCCGGCAGCCGGGATGGAAACGCCGAGATCGCTGGCGATACCCGGCAACATGCCCATGGGGGCGAACTCGGTGACACCGATGCCGAAGGCGCCGATGGCGAGTGCAACGAGGGGTGGATTGATGCGCATGGAAAGGCTCCTTATCTATGCCGTGAATGCTACGATCCCGTTTTTACCGGCGGTAGATGGCTTTTCTGGCAAACACCTTTGCTTACGGAGCACAAATGGACATAGGCGGCCGATCAGGTGACATGGTGGTGTTCGCCACCGTGGCGGAGGCAGGCAGCCTGTCGGCCGCCGCGCGTGCGCTGGGGCTGACGCCCTCGGCGGTCAGCCGGATCATCGCGCGCACCGAGCAGCGCCTCGGTACCCGCCTGCTGCTGCGCACCACTCGCGCGATCACCTTTACCGCCGAGGGCGAGGCGTACCTGCGCGGCGCCCGGCGCATCCTTGCCGATATGGCGGAAGTCGAGGAAGCCATCGCCGATCAGGGCATGCCACGGGGCCGATTGCGCGTGAGTGCCGCGCTCGGCCATGGCCGGATGACCATCGTGCCGCTGGTGGCGGCGTTCAGCGCGCGTTACCCGAACATCACCGTCGACCTCGGCCTGGGCGATGAAGTGGTCGACATTCTCGGCGGCCAGGCGGACGTGGCCGTGCGTTTCGGCCATCTGCCGGACAGCCCGTTGACCGCCCGCAAGGTCGGCGAAACCGGCCAGGTGGTGGTGGCTTCCCCCGACTACCTGCAACGCCATGGCACGCCGCAGCAGCCGGAAGACCTGCTGCGGCACAATTGCCTGCGCTTCAACTTCCGCCGCGCCGAACCCAACTGGCCGTTCATCCGCGACGGCCAGGCGTTATCGCTCAAGGTCTGCGGCAACATCGAATGCAGCAGCGGCGAGGCGCTGGCGCAGTTCGCCCGGGTCGGCGCCGGCATCGCGCGCATCGGCGAATTCAGCGTGGCCGAGGACATCCAGCGTGGCGACCTGGTACCGCTGCTGCAAGCCTTCAACCCCGGTGACCGGGAACCGATTCATGCGGTGTTCGTCGGCGGCTCGGCGATGCCGGCACGGGTGCGGGTGTTCGTGGATTTTCTGCTGGAACATCACCGGATGTGAGCGGCAGCCGCCACCGCGCGAACGCTCGATCAGTTCGACACGGGGCGAACGTTGCGCAACGCCAGGTAGCACGCCGCATCGTCCAGCGCCTGAGCGGTTGCATCGGGATGCAGCAGGA
Source organism: Ectopseudomonas oleovorans (assembly GCA_045291465.1). Lineage (GTDB taxonomy): Bacteria > Pseudomonadota > Gammaproteobacteria > Pseudomonadales > Pseudomonadaceae > Aquipseudomonas > Aquipseudomonas oleovorans_B. Next base: position 4,393,504 of record CP152345.1, read on the forward strand.
CGGACTGAAGCACGTTCTCCAGTGACTGACCGTCGATGTCGGACAGGCCGGCATTGAGCAATCGATTGATCATCAGCACATTGAACTCGCATGGCTTGCGTCGTACCGAAGCCAAAAGCGCTGACGTGCAGCCATCACAGACTTCCAGCATGTGGAGAATGCTCCAGAAGACACCGTAACCATCGTGTTCCGCAAACCGCTCGAAAACATCGAACAGCACCTGCAACTCGGCCTGCCCGCATGAGGCAGGCGCCAGTGCCTGGATGGCGACATCCAGCGCGTGAAGCTGCGCCTCGTTTTCGGGGTCAGTGAAAGCATGAAGAACCTCGAGCAGCGTTGAGGGCATGTTTCCAGCCTGGGGCATCGTCTGCCGCGCAGGATGAACCGAATCAGTCGGTTCATCCACTGCCCCGACTCCTCAGGGTGCCGCCGGGGCGCGGCAGCTCGATCAGCCGCTGATGAAGGGAAACACGCCCAGCAGCAGGGCCGCCGCCAGAATCGCCATGCACACCATCACTGCCCATTTGAGGGTAAAGCGCTGCAGGTCGCCGAACTCGATCCTGGCCAGGCCGATCAGCAGGTAGGTGGACGGCACCAGCGGACTGAGCAGGTGCACCGGCTGACCGACGATCGACGCACGGGCCATTTCCACGGCACTGATGCCATAGGTGGAGGCGGCCTGGTTCAGTACCGGCAGGATGCCGTAGTAGAAGGCGTCGTTGGACATGAAGAAGGTGAACGGCATGCTCACCAGCGCGGTGATCACCGCCAGGTAGGGGCCAAGCGCATCGGGAATCACCGCCAGCAAGCTCCTGGACATGGCTTCGACCATGCCGGTACCGCTGAGAATGCCGGTGAAGATACCTGCCGCGAAGATCAGCCCCACCACCGCCAGAACGTTGCCGGCATGGGCCGCGATACGCTCCTTCTGCTGCTGCAGGCAGGGGTAGTTGATGATCATGGCGATGCTGAAGGCGATCATGAACAGCACCGGCATCGGCAGCAGGCCGGCGATCAGGGTGGTCATCAGCGCCACGGTGAGCGCGGCGTTGATCCACAGCAGTTTCGGCCGGCGCGCTTCGGGAAACTGCGACACGCTGATTTCCCCCTGGGCGAGCTGATCGTCCGGCAGTTGCAGAACGCCCAGGCGCTTGCGCTCACGCAGGCCATAGAGATAGGCCACGCCGAACAGCGCGATGGCACCGACGATCATGCCCGGAATCATCGGCACGAAGACGTCCGAAGGATCGACGTGCAGGGCGCTGGCAGCCCGTGCGGTCGGGCCGCCCCAGGGGGTCATGTTCATGATGCCGCCGGCCATGATGATCAGCCCCGCCATGATGGTCGGGCTCATCTTCAGGCGGCTGTACAGCGGCAGCATGGCGCCGACGCAGATCATGTAGGTGGTCGAGCCGTCGCCATCGAGCGAGACGATCAACGCCAGGGCCACGGTGCCGACCGCGACCTTCAACGGGTCGCCCTTGACCATCCTGAGGATCAGGCGCACGGGCGGATCGAACAGCCCGGAGTCGATCATGATGGCGAAGTAGAGAATGGCGAACATCAGCATCACGCCGGTGGGGGCAAGCTTGCTGATGCCTTCGAGCATCATCGGGCCGATCTGGTTGGCGAAGCCACCGATCAGCGCGAACAGGATCGGAATGATGATCAGCGCAATCAGCGCCGACAGGCGCTTGCTCATGATCAGGTACATGAAAGTCGTGACCATGGCGAAGCCAAGGAAAGTCAGCATGGGGATTCTCCGGACGTGATTCGGCTGGAAGGCGAATGGGCGATCAGCGCGGGCTGTGGGGCGAACGAACGGAGAGAGGGAGCACGAGGCCTGGTCGATACATGAGATGTTTACCGTTTTGTTCTTGTTGGTAGTGGTCGATCGCAATGACGGTCACGACGCTGTGGCAGGTCTGAGCCCACCGTGAACGAGAACATAGGCGAGGAAGCTTTCGGGCAGCTTTCATCATGAAGCCGTCACAAAGAACCTGGGCTCCCGCCTTCGCGGGAGTGACGTTGAATGACTTTATTCAGAACGTCCCGAAGGATTCATATCTGGCGGTGTGCAAATGCCCCTGCGCGGCGTTACGGAGCCCACCGGAGCGCCCTGGGCAATGGCGATCACTCAGGGGCTTTCGGCGGCAGCCCCGCCAACAGTTTGCCGGTCAATTCATGCAACTTCTGCTGCTGCTCGGCCGTCAATCCCGAGAGCACCCGCTGCAGATTGGCTACATGAGCAGCGAGCATGTTGTCGATCAGTTCGAAACCAGCCGGCGTCAACGCCACCAGCACGCCACGGCGGTCGCTGGGGTGCTTGCGCCGTTCGATCAACCCGGCCTTTTCCAGGCGGTCGATACGGCTGGTCATGCCGCCCGAGGAGATCATCGCGCTTTCGTACAACGCGGTCGGCATCAAGGCATAGGGTTCGCCCGAGCGGCGCAGGGTAGCAAGCAGGTCGAACTCGCCCGCCTGCAACCCGTGCTCGGCGAAGAACGGCAGCAGATGATCACGGCTGATCACCTGGCTCAGCTCGCCCAGACGCCCGATCACCGCCATGGAAAAACCATCCAGATCGGGTCGTTGTTGCTGCCATTGTTCGGCAGCCAGTTGCGCACGGTCTTGCATGTCGCCCTCGATTTATCTTGCCATCAAGATACTTTTCAAAAAGAATGTTGCCATCGTAGCGTATCCACACCAAGGAGGCACCTGCATGTCGGGCAATCATTATCGACCACTTCTGGCACTGGCCTTGCTGTTCACGGTCGGCGCGCTGATGGGGCTGACCAGCATCCTGGTCAAGCTTGCCGGCAATGCGGGCTGGCAGCCGATGGCCTATCTGCTGTGGAGCCTGCTCGGTGGTGGTCTGCTGCTGTTGCTGTTCGCCTGGTGGCGTGGCGAGCGGCCTGGCATGAGCCCGGCGCAACTGCGCTACTACCTCGCCTCCGGCCTGCTCAGCATTGCCGTGCCGAACGCCCTGCTGTTCAGCTCCATCGGTCATGTGGGCGCCGGTTTCGCCTCGATGTGCCTGGCCTTTCCCCCTTTGTTCACCTACCTGCTGGCCCTGGCGCTGCGCATGGAGGCGCTCAGCCGCATCCGCCTGCTGGGCATCTGCATCGGCCTGTCCGGCAGCCTGCTGCTGGCGCTGGGCAAGTTGCACGGCGGCAACAGTCCGGTTCTGTGGGTGATGGCAGCGCTGTGCGTGCCGGTGTTCCTGGCGCTGGGCAATATCTATCGGGCCCGCTACTGGCCGAGTGGCGCCAGCCCGCTGTCGCTGGCTCCCGGCATGTTGCTCGGTGGCGCCGTGTTGCTGGTGCCCAGCGCCCCGTTCGGTGTCGACTTTTCCCTCCACCTGAACAGTGCCGTGGCCGTCGGCCTGCTGCTGGCGCAGATGCTGCTGTTCGCGACGGTCTACGCGCTGTTCTTCGTTCTGCAGAACCTGGCCGGCACGGTGTTCCTCAGCCAGATCGGCTCGGTGGCGGCGATCACCGGTGCGGTCATCGCCATCGGCCTGCTCGGTGAACAGGGCAGCCTGAGCCTGCTGCTGGCAGCGTTGTGTATCGTCGTCGGCGTACTGCTGGTGGCCTGGCGCGGCGCACAGGAGGCACAAGCATGAAACGCCAGACCCTGCTGCTGATCGCCATCGTCCTGCTCGGCCTGAACCTGCGACCGGTGCTGGCGGCCATTGGCCCGTTGCTCGACCGTATCCAGCTCGATACCGGCCTGGATCATGTCGGCGCCAGCCTGCTGACCAGCCTGCCCGTGGTGATCATGGGCCTTGGCGCTCTGACCGCCGTCCTGCTGCGCCAGCGCCTGGGCGAGCGCAACGGGATTCTCGTCGGCGTGCAGCTGATCGCCCTCGCCTGCCTGGCGCGCGGCGTGCTGCCCGACTCCGGCACCCTGATCGTCAGCGCACTGCTGGCCGGCGCCGGGATCGCCTTCGTGCAGGCGCTTTTGCCGGGCCTGATCAAGTCGCGCTTTGCTGCCGACAGCGGTCGTCTGATCGGTTTCTACAGTTGCGCGATCATGGGCGGCGCGGCTTTCGGCGCTGCGCTGACGCCCTGGCTGGCGCAGTCACTGGGCTGGCCCTGGGCGCTGGCGTGCTGGGCATTGCCCGCCCTGCTCGCGGCCGCGTTCTGGCACCACGCTGCGCCGGGGCAGATGACGATGGCGTCAAACGAACTGCCACACCTGGATGTCTGGCGCTCGCCCAGGGCCTGGTTGCTGATGAGCTTCTTCGGCATCGGCACCGCCGGCTACACCCTGGTACTGGCCTGGCTGCCGCCCTACTACACCGCGCTGGGCTGGAGCGCGCAGTCCAGCGGCCTGCTGCTGGCCGCACTGACGCTCTGCGAGGTGGTCGCCGGCCTGCTGGCATCGAGCCTGCTGCCACGCTACCCGGATCGGCGCGTGCTGCTGGCGGTGGTACTGCTGTCCCTGCTGGCCGGCCTGCTCGGCCTGATGCTCGCGCCGCTGCAACTGGTGATCCCGATCTGCATGCTGCTGGGCATCGGCATCGGTGCGCTGTTCCCGCTGTCATTGGTGGTGGCCCAGGATCACCTGGACGACCCACGCCAGACCGGTGACCTGCTGGCCTTCGTGCAGGGTGGCGGCTACCTGATCGCCGCCACGGCGCCATTGCTGGCCGGGCTGCTGCGCCAGTACACCGCGGATCTGCGCCTGAGCTGGCTGGCAATGGCCGTCGCCACCCTGGCACTGATGGCCATGGCAACGCGGTTCAAGCCGGGTAGCGGACGCTTCCATACTCGGCCCAGCCCAACCGACGCCGAACCCGCCTAGAACGCAGGGCGGACTCTGGAGCGAAGCGAACAGTCCGCCATAACGGCGCAAGGCGGACTGCATGGCGAACGGATCGCCGCCCGGTACGCCCTGCGCGCTGAACGCCCTGCACATGCTCCGAGTGGCTAGCGATACACCGGGAAGCGCTGGCACAGCTCCGTTACCTGCTCCCGCACCCGGTCACGCACGACCATCTGCGTTTCACCGCCCACTTCCAGAGCATCCAGCACATCGCATAACCAGCCGGCCAGACGTCCGCATTCGGCAACGCCGAACCCCCGCGTGGTCACGGCCGGGGTGCCGATGCGCAGCCCCGAGGTCACGAACGGTGAACGCGGGTCATTGGGAACCGAGTTCTTGTTGGCAGTGATATGAGCATCGCTCAACGCCGCATCCGCCTCCTTGCCGGTATAAGGCTTGTCGGACAGGTCGATCAGCATCAGGTGGTTGTCGGTGCCACCCGAGACGATGCGATAGCCACGCTGCTGCAGCACGGCGGCCATGGCCCGGGCGTTGTTCACCACCTGGCGCTGATAGACCTTGAACTCGGGTTGCAGCGCCTCCCTGAAGGCCACGGCCTTGGCAGCGATGACGTGCATCAGCGGCCCACCCTGGATACCGGGGAATACCGCGGAATCGAGCCGCCTGTAGAAGTCATCGCCCTGCCCCTTGGCCAAAATGACGCCGCCACGCGGACCACGCAGGGTCTTGTGGGTAGTGCTGGTCACGACATGGGCATACGGCAACGGGCTGGGATATTCACCGGCGGCCACCAGACCGGCGACATGCGCCATGTCCACCCAGAAGACCGCCCCGACCTTGTCGGCAATGGCGCGCATGCGCGCCCAGTCCTTGTAGCGCGAATAGGCGGAGAAACCGCCGATCAACATCTTCGGCCGGGTCTCCAGGGCGATGCGCTCCATCTCGTCGTAGTCGATCAGACCGGTCTCGGGGTCGAGGCCATAGGGCACGATGCGGTAGTGGCGCCCGGAGAAGTTGGACGGATTACCATGGGTGAGGTGGCCGCCCTGCGCCAGGTTCATGCCCATCACGGTATCGCCAGGGTTGGTCAGCGCCAGGAAAACCGCGGCATTGGCCTGAGCGCCGGCATGCGGCTGGACATTGGCGTAGTCGCAATCGAACAACGCCTTGAGCCGCTCGATGGCCAGACGCTCGGCCACGTCCACATGCGTGCAACCACTGTAATAGCGCTTGCCGGGGTAGCCCTCGGCGTACTTGTTGGTGAACACCGAGTTCTGCATCGCCATCACCAGCGGACTGGCGTAGTTCTCGGAGGCGATCAGTTCGACGTGATCCTCCTGGCGGCCTTCTTCCTGGCGCACAGCATCGGCCAGTTCAGGGTCGAAGTCGGCCAGGCTCAGGGCGGTGTCATACATGGGGAGCATTTCCTGTGCGGATTGAAAAAAAGGGTGGCGCTACAAGCGCGCCACTTCATATCCAAGACGTACGGCCACACAAGCGGGCCGCCGCCCGGCACGCCCTACACCAGCTCAGCCAACAGCCGGGTAATACGCAGCGCGATGTCGTCGATCTGCGCTTCGCTGCAGATCAGCGGCGGAAGCAGCCGTATGGTGTTGTCGCGGGTTACGGTGATCAGCAGGCGCTGCTCGGCCAGCGCTCGCCCCACCAGTTCCTTGCAGGGCCGGTTCAGTTCGATTCCGATCATCAGCCCGCGTCCGCGGATGGCGATGACCCCGGGGTGATCGCCCAGCGCCTGCTGCAAGCGCCCGAGCAGACGCTCCCCGAGCACCGCCGCGTGCAGCGGCAGACACTCGCGCTGCATGATCTCGAGCACTTGGCACGCCACCCGGCAGGCCAGGGGGTTGCCACCGAACGTGGAGCCGTGCTGCCCCGGAGAGAACAGATCGGCCGCGGCCCCTCGCGCCAGACAGGCACCGATGGGCAAACCATTGCCCAGGGCCTTCGCCAGGGTCATCACGTCAACGCTGATACCCGCATGCTGATGGCCGAACCAGGTGCCGGTACGGCCCATTCCGGCCTGGATCTCATCGAGCATCAGCAACCATCCATGCTGGTCGCACAAGACCCGCAGCGCTCGCAGGCAAGAGGCACTGGCGACGCGGATGCCGCCCTCGCCCTGCACCGGCTCGAGCAGCACCGCGACGATGTCCGGGCAGCGTTCGGCCGCCTGACGCACCGCGTCGATGTCGTCGTAGGGCACGCGCACGAAGCCGTCCAGCAAGGGCTCGAAGCCGGCCTGCTTGGCCGGGTTGCCTGAAGCGGAGAGCGTGCCGAGGGTACGCCCGTGGAAACCGTTCTCCATTACCAGGACGGTCGGTCGGGCAATCCCCCTGCGCTGCCCATGCAGCCGCGCCAGCTTGAGAGCAGCCTCGTTGGCCTCGGCGCCGGAGTTGCAGAAGAACGCCCGTTGCATCCCGCTCAGCGCACACAGCCGCTCGCCCAGGCGTTCCTGCCAGTCGATGCGAAAGACGTTGGAGGTATGCAGCAACATTCCGGCCTGCTCGGCGATCACGGCCGTGATCTCCGGATGTGCGTGGCCCAGGCTGGTGACTGCCACGCCAGCGATGGCATCCAGATACTCCACGCCCTGCTCGTCCCACAGCAGCGCCCCGCTGCCGCGAACGAAGGACACCGGTTGGCGGGCATAGGCGCGCATCAGATGAGAATGGGCAACGGGCATGGATCGAACCTCGATTCGGGACGGTGGAAGAATGGGGAAAGCGTCATGGCTGTTCATCGGATGCAGCGCCAGGCCAGTAGTGGCTGTCCGGCAACGGGCGGGCGCCGAAAATCGCCTGGCCGACGCGCACCACCGTGGCGCCCTCCTCGATGGCGATCTCGAAGTCGCCGGACATGCCCATCGACAGCGCATCCAGCTCGACGCCGGGCGGGGCGATCTGGCGCAACTGGTCACGCAGGGTGCGCAGGCGCACGAAGCACTGGCGCACCCGTTCGGCTTCGCTGGAGAACAGCGCCAGCGTCATCAGCCCGCGCACGCGCAACGCGGAGAACGTCGGCAGCGCCTGGATGAAGGCCGCCACCTCGGCAGGCGCCAACCCGTACTTGCTGGCCTCGCCGGAGGTGTTGACCTGCACGAACACGTCCAGCGAGCGGCCTTCGGCCTGCAAGCGGCGATCCAGGGCCTCGGCCAGGCGCAGGCTGTCGAGTGCCTGGAATTCCGTGGCGAAACGCGCCACCAGTCTGGCCTTGTTGGTTTGCAGGTGGCCGATGACCGACCATTGCAGATCACTCAACTCCTGCATGGCCTGCCACTTGCCATGTGCCTCCTGCACCTTGTTCTCGCCGAACATCCGGCAGCCGGCCGCATAAGCCATGCGCAGGCTGGCCTCGGCCTTGGTCTTGCTGACCGGCAGCAGGCGCACCGTGGCCGGGTCGCGACCGTTGCGCAGACAGGCGGCCTCGATACGCCGCCGGATCTCGGCCAGGTTGTGGCGAAAATCCTCGACCGAGGCGGCCTGGGGGTAGCGGCCATGACGGTCATGGCGAGTGGTAGTCGTGTCAGGTAACGGCATCAGTTCGTCCCCTTGTTCAGTGGCTGATTGGCTGCTGAGGACGACCACCGGGCGTTGAGCACGGCGTGGGCCAGCAGCCCGATCAGCAGCCCCCAGAACGCGCCACCGATGCCCAGCAGGCTGATGTTGGCGGCCGCCGCCAGAAAGGTGATCAGCGAAGCCTCGCGGGTTCTCGCATCGGCCATGGCGCTGGCCAGGCTGCCGCCAATGGTGCCGAGCAGCGCCAGACCGGCCAGCGTGCTGATGAAGGTCGCCGGAAACGCCATGAACACCGCCGCCAGGGTGACGCCGAATACGCCGACCAGGATGTACAGCACCCCGGCGGCGATACCGGCGATCCAGCGTTTGCTGGGGTCTTCGTGGGCCTCGCGTCCGGTGCAGATGGCGGCAGTGATGGCGGCGATGTTGAAGGCATGCGAACCGAACGGCGCCATCAGCAGAGAACCGAGTCCGGTAAGGGTCACGATGGGGTTGGCGCTGGTGCCAAAGCCATCGTTGCGCAGCACCAGCATGCCGGGCATGTACTGCCCGGTCAGGGTGATCAAGAACAGCGGCAGGGCGACGCTCAGCAGGGCGTTGAGCGAAAACGCCGGCGCGGTGAATACCGGTGCCGCCAGCGCCAGGCTCACCGCCGACAGGTCGACACGCGCGTGCAGCAGCAGAAAGGCCAGCCCCAGCAGCAGGATACCGACCACCGCATAGCGCGCACTGAAACGCTTTAGCACCAGGTAAACGCCGATGAGCAGCCCGGCCAGCAGCGGATCGATGCTCACGCCGGCGAATGCGCCGATGCCGAACTGCAACAGAATGCCGGCCAGCAGCCCGGCCGCAACGCCTGCGGGAATCAGGCGGATGACCCGTTCGAACCAGCCTGACACCCCCAGCAACACGAAGGCCGCTGCCGAGATCAGATAGGCCCCGACGGCTTCGGCATAAGGTGTGGTGGCTCAGCGCCGTCACCAGAAACGCTGCCGCCGGTGTCGACCAGGCGGTGATGATCGGAGCTCGCGCCTTCCAGCTCAGGAGGATGCCGGTGACACCCACGCCGATGGAGATCGACCATACCCAGGAAGCCGTCAGCTCGGGGCTGAGACCGGCCACCCTGGCAGCCTGGAACACCAGGATGAAGGTACCGCCGTAGTTGACGATGACCGAGATCAGCCCCGCCACGATGGGATGGGGGAGGTCGCCGAGGCGGATGGGCGAGGATGCAGGGTTGGCGGACATGGCCTGACAAGGGCTCCTGACTGAGAGGGAGAAAGCTTGCGAGGCACCGTTATAGGCCTAGAATGGCCTGATTTATCCTGCCATTTACTTAAAGAGATACCGGCCAATTGTTCAAACACGCCCAACTCGAATCCGTCAAAGCCTGGATCGGCGACCCCGTGCATAGTGGCCAGCCCCTGCACGTGCGCGTGCAGCGAGCGATTCGTCAGTTGATCCTCGATGGCGTGCTCGACGTCGGCAAACCTCTGCCGGCCTCCCGCGCCCTGGCCAGATCGCTGGAGGTGTCGCGCGATACGGTCGAAGCGGCCTACGGTCAGTTGCATGCCGAAGGCTTCATCGAACGCCGCGTGGGCAGCGGCAGCTTCGTCTCCGAACGCACACAGCGCCTGCCCGGACGGGGCAAGGCCGGACGCACGCCCTCACGCCAGGTACCGCCACGTCTGAGCCAGCGCGGCGACGCCATGTTCGAGAACGGGGGCGTGCGTGATTTTCTGATGCCGCGCCCCTTCGCCCCTGGTGTACCGGAAACCCGCAGTTTTGCGCTGCAGACCTGGGAGCGCCTGCAACGTCAGGTACTCAAGGAGCACGGCCACCGCGCCCTGCTGCACAGCCCGCCACAGGGCATGGAGTCGCTGCGCCGCGCCATCGCCGACTACATCAACCTCGAACGGGGTGCCCGTGCCACGGCGGAGCGGGTGCTGATACTCACCAGCTCGCAGCAGGCGCTGACCCTGTGCGCCACCGTGCTGCTCGATGCCGGTGAACGAATCTTCATCGAAGATCCGGCCTACCATGGTGCCCGCAAGGCATTCGAGGCTGCCGGCCTGCAATGCGTACCCGTGCCGCTGGACGAGCACGGCATGCAGGTGGAGCGACTGGCAAGCGATGAGGAATCCACCCGAGCCGTTTTCCTCACCCCCTCGCACCAGTTCCCTACCGGAGCGACGCTGGCACTGGAGCGACGCCTGGCCATCATCGAATGGGCGCAGCGTCGCCAGGGCTGGATCATCGAGGACGACTACGACAGCGAGTTCCACTACGCCGGCAAACCCACCGCCTGCGTTCAGGGGCTCGATCCGTACGAGCGGACGATCTACATCGGCACCTTCACCAAATCCCTGTTTCCCGGCCTGCGCATCGGCTACATGGTGCTGCCATCGGCGCTGGTCGCCCCCATGACCGTGGCGCGCACCCTGCTGGATGGGCACAGCGCCCCGATCCCGCAACTCACCCTCGCCCGCTTCATCGAGGGTGGCCATTTCGGCGCGCACATACGAACCATGCGCGCCGTGTATGCCCAGCGCCGCGACGTGCTGGCACGCCTGGTGCGTGAGCATCTCGGTGAGTTCGTCGAAACGCAGGTACCCGGCGGCGGCATGCAGATGCCCTGCACCCTCATCCGCGACATCGACGAAGACGAACTGGTGGCCGCCGCCCGACAGGCCGGCATCGACCTGCTGGGGCTCAGCGCCCTGCATGCCTCCGAGCGGCGTACACCCGGCTTCCTGATGGGCTTCGCCGCCCATGCACCGCATGAGCTGGAACCTGCCGTGAAGAAGCTGGCCAGCCTGCTACATGACCTGTGCCGCTGAACGGGCTCATCCGCCCCAAGCGGCTGAGCGTTCAGGGGCTCGCATCACCTCCAGCACGCACCCTGGCTCCCTTCAGCGGCAACGACTCGATCGCGAACCCGATTCACACACGCGACTGCTGGCGCTACCTGCAAGCGAGCGCACCACCCTGCATGGCGAGCGGGAAATTGATTGGAGCCATTGGCAGGTTGAGGGTGGCGAAGACGTCGACCAGCGCAACCAGAGGCTCAACTTCTCCGACCCCGGACTGCTGCTGGACGCCGCCAGCCAGGAGCCACTGGCGCCCTTGAGTTCACGCCAGGTACGTGGCCCGCGTTGGGCCTGGCGGGTTCACCGCGACAGCGAGCACGACCCGTTGGCGCAGAGTTTCTGCCGCTGGCTGGAGCAACGCCTGAAATAGAGAGCGATCAGCCGCTGCTGCCCGAGCGCATCCGGTTCGACATGACTCGGGATCATCGACCACTGCCAGCGGCCTGAGGCGAAGCCAGTCTCCAACCAGGCCACCGCGCGCAGTGTTGCCGAGACAGTGGCTTATCTGAAACGACTCGTTGCTACCTCAATGTGATATGTTATAACCTTTTAGTGCTAATGATAATCATACGCACAAGGCGTTCATGCCATCGCCCAACATTTCAACGAGAGACGACTGAACCATGCCGCTTCACGGATCGATGAACCGCACCTGGCGCAAGACGCTGCTGACGAGTGTCGTTTCAGCCGTCGTCGGCGCCTCTGCCCTCGCCCAGGAGGCAAACCCAGGAGACGCCCAGGAGCTCGATGCCGTGACCATCACGGCCCAGCCGCTGAACAATGCTTTCGAGATCAATGCCGGGGCATTCGGTGCCAAGGACACGATGGAGGTACCGCTGGCGATCCAGAGCTACGACGCCAGAACCATCACCGACATGGCACCCCGTACGGTGCGTGACGTACTGGCGATCGACCCCTCGGTACTCAGCTCATCCTACGGCGGTGGTTTCGACAATTTCCGCCTGCGCGGTTTCGCCATGGACAATTTCAACACCATCCGCCGCGATGGCCTGGCCCTGGCGCCGCACTATGACGTGCCGATGGAACTGGTCGAGCGTGTGGATGTGCTCAAGGGGCCGTCCGGTTTCCTGTACGGCTTCAACTCGCCCGGCGGCACCATCAACTACCTCCCCAAACGCCCGACCCTGGAGCCGTTCACCACCCTGAGCCTGCAAGGTACCTCGTTGCTCGGGCGCTACATCGCGGTGGATACCAGCGATTCGCTGGCCGATGGTGCGCTGGGTTATCGACTCAATGCCGGCCAGGAGAAGATCGGCGACTTCAACCACTTCGGCGATCTGGAACGCAAGTTCGTCGGATTGGCCACCGACCTGCGCATCAATCAGCACGCATTGCTGCAGCTCAACATGGACTGGAACTGGAAGAGCACCATGTCCGACCCATTGCTACGCGCCGACCAGAGCGGGCGAGCCGACCCGCTTGATCCGTCCAGCTACGTGCGGCCGCCCAGATTCGACAGACGCGACGCACTGTCACCCTCGTGGTACCGACACAAGACCGAGGCATACAACCTCGAAGCCAAGTTCGACTACAGCCTCAACGATGATTGGACGTCCATCACTCAGGGCAACTATTCGCGCGTCGAGCGTCATGGCGGCTATGCCGACCTGTTCAATATCCAGCCCAACGGCGATATCGGCGACGCCAGCCTGTACCTGTCACGCGGTGAGGTATTCAGCACCTGGTCCGTGCAGTCCTACCTCGCCGGCAAGGTCATGAGCGGCGAGACGTTCCATGACCTGTTCGTGGGCGCCTCGTACCGTCAGTTCCACGACAAGAGCCCGTACTGGGATCTCGTGGAAGTCGGCGGCAACGTCAGTGTCGGTGATATTTCCGTGGGCAACATCCGCAACCCGGTACAGCCGCGACGCTGGCATTTCGGCCCGGAACAGAAAACCGAATTCCGCTCCAGCATCAGGGAACGCTCGGTCTTCGCCAGCGACCTGATCAGCCTGAACGAACAGTTCCAGGTACTGCTGGGTGGGCGCTACATCTGGTACGAGGCGCGCAGGCTCTCCGCCACGGCCCTGCCACAGAACGAAACCACATTCGTGCCGACCGGCGCGCTGATCTACCGCCCCAACGCCAGCGTGATGACTTACCTGAGCTATTCACGCGGCTTCGAGAAAGGTGACTACGCGCCGCAGAATGCCAACAACGCCAACCAGCCGACCGCCGCCATCGAGTCCGAACAGTACGAGATCGGCCTGAAGGCCGACATCGACCAGAACGTCAACCTGGGCGTGGCAGCGTTCGAGATCCGCCGCGATGCCAGTTACCTGAACATCCGCAATGACTACGTCAGCAACGGTCGCTTCCGCAACCGGGGCATCGAGACCAATGTCACGGCACGCGTCACGCCCAACCTGACCCTGCTCGGCAATGCCGCCTATCTGGATACCCGCTTGCAGGGCGTGACCGACCCCACCACGAAGGGCCGGCGCAATGAAGGCGTACCGCGCTGGAAGGGTGCAGTGGGCGCGCGCTACACCATCGCTGCCGTGCCTGGTCTGTCGGTCGACAGCATGCTCAGCCATGTCGGCAGCCGCGCAGTGGATGCGCAAAACAGCGGTTTCATCTCCGGCTACACGCTGTGGGACGCCGGGGTGAGCTACGACACCCGCCTCGGCAGTACGCCAACCACCTTGCGCCTGTATGCCAGGAACCTGACCGACAAGTACTACTACGCCGGGGTCTACAGCGGTGGCCTGGAAGTCGGCCGAGGCCGGGAAGTATCCCTCTCGACCAGGTTCAGTTTCTAGCACGGACAGCACTGCCATGGATGCGTACGAATCTCACGGCCCTATGCGCAAGGCGTTCAAGCTGCCGCCGCACCGCCACGCCCTGGTCGCGACCCTGCTCGACACTCACTTCCAAACGCTACGTGAGCTCGGCAACGGCCTGGGCTCCCCGCTGCACGTCGTCCTGCCGCAGCTCTTCGCCGAGAACGTCGGGAGGCTGCAGCGACTATTCGTGGAGCATGGAATAGACGCAACCCTCCTCTACGCCAAGAAGGCGAACAAGGCCGATGCGTTCGCCCGCGTCTGTGCCCGGCTTGGCGTGGGCGTTGACGTGGCCAGCTGCGGCGAGTTGGCCAAGGCTCTGGCCGCAGGTGTCATCGGTGAAAACATCGGCGTCTCCGGCCCGGAAAAGACCGACAGCCTGCTGACGCTCGCGCTGCATCACCGCAGTCTGATAGCCATCGATTCGCTGAGCGAACTACGGCGTATCGTGCCACTGGCAGCCAGGTACGGAACACGTGCACGGGTGCTGCTGCGCAGCCGCCCTGCAAGTCAGCCGCACAGTCGCTTCGGATTGACCCCTGCCGAGCATGAGACGGCCCTGGAGCTGTGCACAGACCGGACGCAAGCCATCGATCTCGAAGGTTTCTCCTTCCACCTTGGCGGCTATTCGATGGAGCAGCGTGCGCGTATGGCCAGCGCGATGATCGACCTCTGCCTGCAAGCGCAGGGGCGAGGCCTGAAAACCTGTCGCCAGATCGATATCGGCGGCGGTCTACCTGTGCAGTACGTTGCCCCAGGGCAATGGCAGGCGTTTCTGCAACAGGATGAGCGCGAGCACTACCACGCCGGCAAATCCTTCGCGGGCTTCTACCCCTATGGTGCAGACCGATGTGGCGCCGAGGCGCTGCGTGATCTGCTGGAGCACAGGCTGGACGACGGCAGCAACCTGTCACACAGACTGCGCTGCCACGGTATCGGCCTGATCATCGAACCCGGCCGCGCACTGCTGGATCAGGCCGGCATCACCCTCTTCGAAGTCCAGGGGATCAAGGATCGCCACGCCAGCGACGGCCACGCCATCGTCACGGTTCGAGGCAGCAGCCTCAACCTCTCCGAACAATGGTTCAACAGCGAGTACCTGCCGGATCCACAGTTGCTCGGTCAGGCTGGAGTGGACGCACAGGACTTCCTGGCCTGCGTCGGCGGAGCGACCTGCCTGGAAAGCGACATGGTCACCTGGCGCAAGATCGCGTTCCCACGCCCCATCGGGCTGGGCGACTGGCTCGTGTACCTGAATACCGCCGGCTACCAGATGGACTCCAACGAGTCCCCCTTCCATGAAGCCGAACTCCCTCGAAAGGTCGTGGTGGAACTGCACGACGGCGCGACGGTGCCACATTGGCGCCTGGACGGGATATGAACATGTTTCGACAGGAAAGCAGAGGTGTGAAATGAGTCAGCCCTTGCGGCGCTATGGAAAACCCGGCGAGCTTTGGCTGCTGTCGCAGCCGGACATGGAAACACTGGATGTCAGTCACGAGCAGGTGCTCCAGGTTGTCGAGCAGGCATTCATCGCCTTGCGTCGGGGCGACTCGCACAACCCGCTCAAGACCATCGTCCAGCCAGGCGATCAACGCTCCATTGGCTACTCGATGGTCGGCCGCGACGGCGCCAGTGACACGCTGGGTTTCAAGGTCGTTTACGAGTTCGATCCACAGCGCAATCGAGACGCCTATCGCTTCCACTCCTTCATCTTTCTTTGCGATGACACGACGGGAGAACCCATCGCCCTGATGGATGTGGCCAAGCTGGGGCCGCTGCGCACGTCGGCCACCTCTGCACTGATGGCACGCGCAGCCGCTCCGCAAGCCCGCACAGCGCTGGTCATCGGTACCGGCGTGCAGGGGCAGATCGCACTGCCGATGCTGCTGAGCGCGCTACCTGGTCTGGAGCGCCTGATGGTCTACGGCCAGCACCAGGCAGGTCTCGAAGCCGTACGGAACGAAGTCGGACGCCTGCATCCGGGACGTGACGTCGAGATCATCAGCGATCTTCAGTCAGCAGCCAGGCAGGCGGATGTCGTGATCGGTGCAGCGGGCCTGACGGCCAGGCAGCAGGTTCGACGCGACTGGCTCAAGCCAGGCGCGGTCGCGATATTGCTGGGTTATGGCATCGATGCCGACGTGCTGCACGGAGCGGACTATCGCATCGCCACCGATACCGAGCAGATGAAGGTCACCTGCGGCGACTTGGCCGCGCCCGACGGCAGCATCCCGCCCATCGACGCGCAACTGCCGGACATTCTCCTGGGTCAGGCGGCAGCCCGAGGCGATGCGCGAGACGTGGTGTTCGCCTACAACAGCGGCATGGTCGTCACCGATGTCGCGCTGGGCCGCTATCTGGCCGACCTGGCCCTCGCCGGCAGCCGTGGGGTGAGAATCGAACTATGGTGAACAAGACTCGAACGCATGGGTGGCGTGGCGACGTCCAGGCCATCGTGCTGCTGGCGCTGCCGCTGATCCTGACCAACTTCGCCCATGTGGCGGTGACCACCATCGACATCCTGGTGCTTGGCACGCTCGGCGCCCGGGAGTTGGCTGCCGGCGGCCTGGCCATCGCACTGTTCAATCAGTTGCGCACCATGGGCACAGGGCTGGTAACCAGCG
Organism: Ectopseudomonas oleovorans; assembly: GCA_045291465.1. Classification (GTDB taxonomy): domain Bacteria; phylum Pseudomonadota; class Gammaproteobacteria; order Pseudomonadales; family Pseudomonadaceae; genus Aquipseudomonas; species Aquipseudomonas oleovorans_B. The sequence goes on from CP152345.1 coordinate 4,410,129, forward strand.
TCAGCAACCTGGTGGCCGAGGCCAATGCCCGCGGCGAACACAAGCGCGTCAGCGAGCTGCTGATGGCCGGGTTCTTCTGGGCCACGGTGTCGGGGTTGGCCTTCATCGCCCTGCTATTGCTGCTCGAACGCCCACTGGTCTGGCTCGGACAGGAGTCGACCGTAGCGGCCATGACCTTCCAGTACCTGTTGCTGGCAGCTCCCGGTCTGCTGCCGTGCCTGTGGTTTCAGACCCTGCGACACTTCACCGTGGGCCTGAAATACCCCGGCCCGCTGCTGGCGATCACGCTGGTCGCCATCGTGCTGACGGCGGGGCTGAACTACATCGTGGTTCATGGCAGGTTCGGCGTCCCGGCATTGGGTTTTCCAGGCGTCGCACTGACGACCTCGCTGGTCTTCCTGATCTCCTTTCTGATGTTCCTGTACGTGGTGGTCAGCAACAAGCGACTGGCGCCCTACATCACTCTCTCGGCGCTGCGCTGGTCGCCCGAGGCGGTACATGACGTCTGGCGGCTGGGCCTGCCGATTGCCGGTACCTACGCCTCTGAAGCCGGATTCTTCACCGTGCTGACGCTGCTGATCGGTACCCTCGGCGTGGAAGCGCTGGCGGCGCAAACGGTACTCAACCAGATCATCTACATCGTCTTCATGATCTCGGCAGGCATCTCTCACGCCGCCTCCATCCACATCAGCGAGGCCTGTGGCGTAGACGATTATCCTCAAGCCCGAAGACTCGGCCTGCTGAGCCTGGCTCTGGGCGTGGCAGCCATGCTCGTCGTGGCGATTCCCTACGTGCTGGTGCCGGATCTCATCGTCACGCTGTTCATCTCCGCCGACCAGCGCAGCAATGCCACTGCCCTGGCGCTCGCCACGTCAGGTCTGCTGATCGCGGCAGTACTGCAGATATTCGATGCCAGCCAGAACATCGGTAACGGCATCCTGCGCGGTACCGGTGATACGGCCGGGACCTTTGCGGATATCGCTGCTGGGCTACTGGCTGATCGGACTGCCCCTGGCCTACCTGCTCGGCGTCACCGCGAACTACGGCATCTACGGCATATGGGTCGCTCAAACGATAGGACTGGCCGCTACCGCGGCCTTGCTGGTGGCCTCCTTCCACCTGCGCATCGGAAGGCTGGCGCCCCCGGCCAGCATTCGCAGCACCGGAGAACCGTCATGATGCACGGCAAGGGATATTCCACGGCGATACAGCAACTGTTGCGCCCGCAACTGATGAACCTGCCGACTTATGATCCAGGCGCCGACCCGGAGCAGGTCGCACGTCAATACAGCGTGCCGCGGGTCGTGAAGCTGTCGAACAACGAAAACCCCTACGGTATCTCCCCCTGGCAGCCCAGGCTCTTGAAAGGCGCCTTGCCCAGGGTCTGGGCCGTTATCCCGATCCTGTCGGCAATAGCTTGTGCGAGGCTCTGGCGCGTCGGCACGACCTGCCCCGCTCACGCTTCATCCTCGGCAACGGCTCCGAGAACATTCTGGAGCTGTTGTGCCAGGCCTTTCTCAGTCCGGGGGATCGGGTGGTGACCCAGGCGCCATGCTTTGGCCTGCATGAAATCTTTCCCTTGATGATGGGGGCGCAGGTCAGCAAAGTGGCCCTGACCCCGGTATTCGGGTTCGATGCAGAGGCCTGGCAGAACGCTCTGGCAACACCGGCCAAGCTGCTGTTCATCAGCAACCCCTGCAACCCCGTCGGCACAGCGTTCTCCCGGAACGAGCTGCAGACCATTGTCCGGGCGGCCCCACAGGACTGCCTGCTGGTGATCGACGAGGCCTACTACGAGTATGCAATCGGCGACCCACTCTATCCCGACGCCCTGCAGATGCTGCGCACGCAAAACCGTCCCTGGATCGTGCTCAGAACCTTCTCCAAGGCCTACGGACTGGCAAGCCTGCGGGTGGGCTACGGCATCGCATCGCATGACGATCTGATCGATGCCCTGCATCGCATCCGCCCACCCTACAACGTCAACCAGTTGGCTCAGGAAGCCGCCATGGCGGCACTCGAAGACACGCAGCATCTCGAGCGCAGCGTTTCACTGATCGGCGAGGAACGTGCGCGGCTGACCCTGGTGCTACGCAAGGCCGGCTTTCGCGTCGCCCCGTCCCTGGCCAATTTTCTCTTCATCGACACCGCGACCGATGCGTCGGCTCTCGTCCGGGCGCTGTTGCGAGAAGGCATCATCGTAAAGGCCTGGCGCGAACCCGGCTACGAGACCTTCATCCGCACATCGCTGTCGCTGCCAGCGGACAACGACCTCTTCCTGCAAGCCCTGTCGCGCGTGCATGCAACTGCATGCGATCTCCCCCCGCATGTTCTCCCGACCTGAATGGCCACTGCTACCTTTCCATCCATCTGCCGAGGCATTCGTTATGCGTTCAGTCGAGTTCTCCATCAAACACCGGGTGTCTGATCTGATTGGCGGCGCCCCGCTACTGGAACTGCCGGTTGCCCCTGGCAGCGGCCGCGTCCTGCTCAAGCTCGAACAGTTCAACCCCACGGGTACCGCCAAGATCCGCATGGCACGGCAGATGGTCGACGAGGCCGAAGCCCAGGGCAAACTCAAGCCCGGCGGCTGGATCGTAGAATCCACATCGGGCAACACCGGACTCGGTCTCGCCCTGATCGCTGCGGAACGCGGCTATCGCTTCACGGCTGTCGTCGATCACCACTCGAGCGCCGAAAAACTGCGCGGCATGCAGGCCTATGGGGCCCAGTTGATACGTGTCGGAAGCCCTGACGGTGGGTTGGCCACGGCCGACCGTGACGCAACGGCAGCGCGTATCGCCGCCGAGCACGATGCCTACTGGACGCAGCAGCACAACAATCCCGGCAACGCCAACGCGTATCGGGTTCTGGCCGACGAGTTGTGCCAGGCGCTTGGAGACGACATCCACTTCCTGTTCGGTGCCGTCGGCACCGGTGGTTCGCTGTGCGGTACGGGCCGCGCACTCAGGGAGCGCATTCCCAACGTGCAGATCATCGGCGTAGAACCCGAGGGCTCGATCATCTTCGGCGGCGACGGTGCCGACTACTACCAGTCAGGTACCGGTACCCCGGCCGGAGCGGCAATCGGCGCACTGATCGATTACCCCTTGATCGATCTCGGGCTGAAAGTCAGTGACGCGCAGGCATTCGAAACCGCACGCTATCTGGCTCGCCATCACGCGCTGCTGGTGGGTGGGTCAGCCGGTGGCGTGATCTACAAGGCGCTGCACCATGCCAGAAGCGCCCCCACGCAAAGCACGACCGTCGTACTGGTGTGCGACGGCGGCGAGAAGTATCTCGATACCGTCTTCAACGACGAATGGATGCAGTCCAGCGGGCTTGTCGACAAGAACGTGGCCCTGGAGCTGGCGAGGCTGCTGAAACCTCTCGCACCGTCCAGACAGAGCACGGCCCCGCGCCTGCCATCGACGACACGGGTTACGGCGTAAGGTCATCCACACCGGCAACGCTGTTCCGCCATCATCGCAATGAAAAAACCGACGCCTGGGCCGGCATCGGTTTTTCTCGAGCGCCCGCCAGACATCGAACGTCAGAGCGGGTTGTCGCGGTGGGCAACCTACTTCTTGCCCAGCTTCTTCAGCTCTTCGTCGCGCAGTTCACGACGCAGGATCTTGCCGACGTTGGTGGTCGGCAGCGCATCGCGGAACTCCACGGCCTTGGGCACCTTGTAGCCGGTGAGGTTGGCGCGCATGTGCTCCATCACCTGCTCCCTGGTCAGGCTCTCGCCCGGCTTGACCACCACGAATACCTTGATCGCCTCGCCTGACTTCTCGTCCGGCACGCCAATGGCGGCGCACTGCAACACGCCCGGCAGGGTCGCCAGCACGTCTTCCAGCTCGTTCGGGTAAACGTTGAAGCCGGACACCAGAATCATGTCCTTCTTGCGGTCGACGATACGCAGGTAGCCGTCCTCCTGGATCAGGCCGATGTCACCGGTCTTCAGCCAGCCCTCGGCATCGAGGATTTCGTCGGTGGCTTCCTGGCGCTGCCAGTACCCCTTCATCACCTGCGGGCCTTTCACGCACAGTTCGCCGATCTCGCCGATGGCCAGCTCCTGGCCGTCGTCGTTGATGATCTTGCACAGGGTCGAGGGAACCGGGATGCCGATGGTTCCGAGCTGAATGGCGCTGAACGGGTTGACCGTGGCCACCGGGCTGGTCTCGGTCATGCCGAACCCTTCGCAGATGGCGCAGCCGGTGACGTCCTTCCAGCGCTCGGCGGTGGCCAGCTGCAGGGCCATGCCGCCGGATACGGTGAGCTTCAGGCTGGAGAAATCCAGCTTGCGGAAGTCCTCGTTGTTGCACAGGGCCACGAACAGGGTGTTGAGTCCGACGAAGCCGGTGAAACGGTACTTGGCCAGATCCTTGATCACTGCCGGCAGGTCGCGCGGGTTGGTCAGCAGGATGTTGTGGCCGCCGATCAGCATCATCGCCATGCAATGGAAGGTGAAGGCGTAGATGTGGTAAAGCGGCAGCGGCGCGATCAGCACCTCGCAACCTTCATCGAGGTTGGCGCCCATCAGCTCCTTGACCTGCAGCATGTTGGCCACCAGGTTGCGATGAGTGAGCATGGCACCCTTGGCTACGCCGGTGGTGCCACCGGTGTACTGCAGCACGGCGACATCGCCGTTGTCCGGATTGGCTTCGTCGAAGCTCTGGCCGCGGCCCTTGGCCAGGGCGTCATTGAGTTTGACGGCCTGCGGCAGGTTGTAGGCCGGCACCATCTTCTTCACGTGCCTGATCACGGCATTGACCAGCAGGCGCTTGAAGGTCGGCAGCATGTCACCGACTTCGGTGACGATCACGGTCTTGACGCCGGTCTTGGGCACGACCTGCTCGGCCAGGTGGGCCATGTTGGCCAGGCAGATCAGCGCCTTGGCGCCGGAGTCGTTGAACTGGTGCTCCATTTCCCGCGCGGTGTACAGCGGGTTGGTGTTGACCACCACCAGGCCCGCGCGCATGGCACCGAACACCACGACGGGGTACTGCAGCACGTTGGGCAGTTGCACGGCGATGCGATCGCCAGGCTTGAGATCGGTATGTTTCTGCAGGTAGGCGGCGAAGTCACCGGAGAGCGTGTAGATCTCGCCGTAGGTGAGGGTCTTGCCCAGGTTGCTGAAAGCAGGCTTGTCGGCGAAGCGTTGGCAGGACTCCTTCAGTACCGCAAGGATGTTCGGGTACTGGTCGGGATTGATTTCGGCAGCGACCCCAACGGGATACTTGTCCTTCCAGAAGTTTTCGGTCATGGAAGCCCACTCCTAAGCAACAGCTGATCTTCACCGCGCGAAGGCGGTTGTTTGTTGTGTGTTTAGCTCGCTTTTCCCCTGGCCCAGGGCCCGGAAGCGCGCCGAGAGTAGCAGCTTTGCCAGAGGCTCACCAGCACCAAACATGGCCTTCATAGTCGCAAAAATGACCAAAAAAGACCTAAAAGTCACAAACCTTTCTTCCCACCAATAAACTGGTAAAAGCCTCTAGCTCGCGTATTGCAGCGTCTTGAGCCTAGCTCGTCTCAACCGGGAATGCAGTGCGGTGATCGATGAAACGCACATCGACAGTTACCAAATCACAACAATTGGGCAACCAGATGGCAGACGAGGCAGGAGAACCCCGCCCCGCGCAGGCGTGTTGCATCATGTACAGCGGGCCGCATCGCCGCACGGTGGCGCACCTGCGGCCCACTTGCCTCAGGCGATGTCGCGCAGCTCGCGACGCAGGATCTTGCCGACCGGGGTCATCGGCAGGGCATCCTTGAACACGATGTGCTTGGGCACCTTGTAGCCGGTGAAGTTTTCCTTGCAGTAGGCCTTGAGCTCTTCCGCGGTGACGCCGCCGTCACGCGGCACCACGAACAGCTTGACCGCTTCCCCGGACTTCTCGTCCGGCACGCCGATGGCGGCGCAACTGGCGACTTTCGGATGGGCCATGACCACATCTTCGATCTCGTTGGGGTACACGTTGAAACCGGAGACGATGATCATGTCCTTCTTGCGGTCGACGATGCGCACGAAGCCGTCCGGATCGATCACCGCGATGTCGCCGGTCTTGAACCAACCCTCGGCATCGAGCACTTCGGCCGTGGCCTCTTCGCGCTGCCAGTAGCCCTTCATCACCTGCGGGCCCTTGATGCACAGCTCGCCACGCTCGCCCAGCGGCAGCTCGTTGCCGTCATCGTCGATCACCTTGAACGCCGTGCCCGGCACCGGAATGCCCACGGTGCCGAGGCGCGCCTTGTCGCCGTAGGGGTTGGTGCTGGCGACCGGCGAAGTTTCGGTCAGGCCATAACCTTCCACCACGGTGCAGCCGGTCATCTGCTGCCAGCGCTCGGCGGTCGCCTTGACCAGCGCGGTACCGCCGGAGTTGGTGACCTTGAGATTGGAGAAATCGAGGTTCTTGAAGTCGGGGTGATCCATCAGCGCGACGAACAGGGTGTTCAACCCCAGCAGTGCGGAAAACTTCCATTTGCCCAGTTCCTTGACGAAACCGGGGATGTCGCGCGGGTTGGTGATCAGCACGTTGTGGTTGCCGTTGACCATCATGCACATGCAGTTCGCGGTGAAGGCATAGATGTGGTACAGCGGCAGCGGCGCGATCATGATCTCCTGGCCCTGCTTCATCAGCGGCGTACCGTCGTCGCCCAGCTGCGACAGGCAGGCATCGACCTGCAGCATGTTGGCCACCAGGTTGCCGTGGGTCAGCATCGCGCCCTTGGCCACGCCGGTGGTGCCGCCGGTGTATTGCAGCACGGCGATGTCGTCGTGACCGGCCTTGACCGGCGCCAGCGCCTGGCCATGGCCCTGCCTGAGCACCTGCTTGAAAGGGATGGCCTGGGGCAGATGGTAGTCGGGCACCATCTTCTTGACCTTCTTCACCACGGTGTTGACCAGCCAGCCCTTGAGGCTCGGCAGCAGGTCTCCCATCCTGGCTTCGATCAGGTAGTCGATCTCGGTATCCGGCAGCACCTCCTGCACCAGCTTGCCGAACATGTTCAGGTACACCAGCGCACGCACGCCGGCATCCTTGAACTGGTGGCGCATCTCGCGGGCGGTGTACAGGGGGTTGGTGTTGACCACGATGAGCCCGGCGCGCATGGCACCGAACACGGCGATCGGGTACTGCAACACGTTGGGCATCTGCACGGCGATGCGCTCGCCCGGCTTGAGATCGGTGTGTTTCTGCAGATAAGCGGCGAAGGCCGCGGACAGGCGATCCAGTTCGGCGTAGGTCAGGGTCACGCCCAGGTTGCTGAAGGCCGGGCGATCCGCGAACTTCTTGCACGAACGCTCGAACACCTCGATCACCGACTTGTAGCTGGCCATATCGATATCATCAGGCACGCCGGCCGGGCGTTTGTCGTTCCAGAAATCAGGTTGCATTGTTCTTGTCCTCTTCCCCTGAAGTGATCTGGCCCGCATCGGGTACCCTGCAACGCCGCGCTGACAACGCAGGCCGTGTTTGCCGGCACCCTGAGGGACTGCCCGGAAAGTAGCAGTTCGGCGCCGCGCCGCAAATAGCTCGAAGGCGTCATTGATGGGCTGAATTTCGCAATAAATGTAGTGATTCGTAACCGATCTTTGCGCTCTGTGAAAAACGCCGGCGCTTTGCCTGTTGCCGGCCAGGGTGCACAATGCCGCCAACTTCCGGCACAAGGATTCGCCATGCGCCACGACAGCTTCACCCTCAACGCCAGCGATGGCCTGCCGCTGCACGTCAACCACTGGTACGGCGAAGAGCCGCCACGGGCAATGGTCATGCTCGCGCATGGCATGGCCGAGCACAGCCTGCGCTATGCGCGCCTGGCCGAAGCCCTGGTGGCGGCCGGCTTTGCCCTGTATGCACTGGATCAGCGCGGCCATGGTCGTACCGCCGAGCGCGGCACGCTCGGCCACTACGCCGACGAAGACGGCTGGAGCAAGGTGGTTGGCGATCTGTCGACCCTCAACCATCACATTCGCCAGCAGCATCCGCGCACGCCGATCTTCCTTCTCGGTCACAGCATGGGCAGTTACATCGGCATGGCCTACCTGCTGGGGCACAGCTGCAGCCTGCAGGGTGCCGTGCTCTCGGGCTCCAACTACCAGCCAGTGGCGCTGTACAGGGCTGCGCGGCTGATCGCCGGTTTCGAACGTTGGCGCCTGGGCCCCAAGGGCCGCAGCAAGGTCATCGACTTCCTCTCCTTCGGCTCGTTCAACAAGGCCTTCAAGCCCAATCGCACGGCATTCGACTGGCTCAGCCGTGACCCGGCGGAAGTGGACAAGTACGTGACCGACCCGCTGTGCGGCTTCGTCTGCACCACGCAGCTGTGGTGCGACCTGCTCGAAGGCCTGCAACACATCACGCCGACGGCCAACCTGGCGCAGATCGATGCCGACCTGCCACTGCTGGTGATCGGCGGCAGCCACGACCCGATCAGCGCGGGCAAGCGTCTGAACGATCTGGCCGGCGCACTGCGCGAAGCCGGTGTGCGCGACGTACAGCTGAAGGTCTATCCCGAGGCCCGCCACGAGTTGCTCAACGAGAGCAACCGCGACGAGGTCACCACCCACCTGATCGAGTGGCTGCAGCAAGCGCTGCACCACAGCCGTAACCCCATCAAGGAGCATTCATGAGTCAGGTCACCAACATCCCTTACGAAGCACTCAGCGTCGGCCAGCAGGCCAGCTTCGAAAAAACCGTGGAAGAACGCGACGTGAAACTCTTCGCTGCGGTTTCCGGCGACAACAACCCGGTGCACCTGGACGCTGCCTTCGCTGCCGAGACGATGTTCAAGGAGCGTATCGCCCATGGCATGTTCACCGGCGCGCTGATCAGCGCCGCCATCGCCTGCCGCCTGCCCGGCCCGGGCACCATCTACCTCGGCCAGCAGCTCAAGTTCACCCGCCCGGTGAAGCTCGGCGATACCCTGACGGTGAAGCTGGAAGTGCTGGAGAAGCTGCCGAAGAACCGTGTGCGCATCGCCACCCGCGTGTTCAACCAGGACGACAAGCAGGTGGTCGACGGCGAAGCCGAAGTGCTCGCCCCGGGCAGCGAGCAGACCGTGACCATGCCGCCGATGCCGCAAGTCACCGTCGACTGATTCGCCGCAAGCTGGTGCGCGAGCGCAGCGTCGCGCACCACTTTTGTTCTACACTCACAAACCTTGAGCGTTCTGGCACTGCACAAGTGCGTTTCATTGTGCACTTCGCACAAAACCCTTTGACCACCCTGCCAAGCCGCCCGCTGCGCTGACTCTGGCACGCCCCCTGCTATCGCCAAGGCCTCATCCTCTTACCGGAGCCAGGTCCATGAGCAATGCCACCCCCGATAGCGACTACCCTCTCAGCGAGGTGCCCAACGGAGCCCGCAAGGGGTTGTTCTCCACCGCCATCCTGCTGTTCGGTTTCACCTTCTTCACCGCCACCATGTTCGCCGGCGGCAAGATCGGCATGGCCTTCGATTTCACCACCCTGCTGTGGGCTGCCGTGATCGGCAACCTGCTGCTCGGCCTGTACGCCGCCGTGCTGGGCCTGATCGCCTGCCGCAGCGGGCTGAATTCGGTGCTGATGGGGCGTTTCTGCTTCGGCGAAGTGGGCAGCAAGCTGTCCGACGTGCTCCTGGGCTTCACCCAGATAGGCTGGTACGCCTGGGGCACCGCGACCATCGCCATCGTCCTGGTGAAGATTCTCGGCCTGCCCGAAAGCCTGACCATTCCACTGATGGTGCTGTTCGGCTTCGGTTTCTGCCTCACGGCCTTCGTCGGCTACAAGGGCCTGGATCTGCTCTCGCGCATTGCCGTACCAGCCATGCTGGTGCTGCTGGTGGTCTCGCTATGGATCGCCACCCGTGATATCGGCGGGCTGAGCGGACTGCTGGCGGTCGAACCCAAGGAGAGCATGAGCCTGAGCGTGGCCATCACCCTGGTGTTCGGTACCTTCGTCAGTGGCGCCACCCAGGCCACCAACTGGACGCGTTTCGCCAAGAGCGGCCGCGTCGCGGTACTGGCCAGCCTGTTCGGCTTCTTCATCGGCAATGGCCTGATGATCGTCGCCGGGCCTACGGCGCCATCGTCTATCAGCAACCGGACGTGGTCGAAGTCCTGGTGTTGCAGGGCCTGTCCATGGCTGCCGTGGTCATGCTGTTTCTCAACCTGTGCACCACCCAGGACAACACCATCTACAACTTCGCCGCCGCCGGCTGCAACCTGCTGCGCACCGGCAAGCGCAAGACCGTCACCCTGGTCGGTGCCGGCATCGGTACACTGCTGGCCATTGGTGGCATGTACGAGATGCTGATTCCCTTCCTGATCCTGCTCGGCTCGATCATTCCGCCGATCGGTGGCGTGATCATGGCCGACTTTTTCTACGGCCACCGTGCGCGCTACCCGAAACTGGCCGACGTGCGTCTGCCGGCGTTCAACCGGGTCGGCCTGGGTGCCTACCTGATCGGTGCGCTGAGCGCCTACTTCTCGCCCTGGGTCGCGCCGCTGGTGGGTATCGCGGTGGCTGCCGCGGCCTACCTCGTGCTGTTCGAACTGAACAAGGCGCTGGTCGGCCGCCAGCAGGTCGCCGGCGCGTGAGCCTGACCATCGCCGACGTACTGGCCCTGCCCGGCCTGGCCAGCATGCACCTGCGTGCCGGCCAGGCCGGGCGCGACAACGCCGTGCGCTGGCCCTACGTGGCCGAGAACGAAGGCATCGCCGACTGGGTAATGGGTGGCGAGCTGATCTTCGTCACCGGCATCAATCACCCACGCGACGAGGCCAACCTGCTGCGCCTGGTGCGCGAGGGCCATGAGCGCGTCGTCGCCGGCATGGTCATCCTCACCGGCGCCGAGTTCATCCAGGCCATTCCACCCAGCGTCATCGCAGAGGCCGAGCGTCTGAACCTGCCGCTGATCGAGCAGCCCTACGCCCTGAAGATGGTGGTGGTCACCCAGGCCATCGGCACGGCACTGGTTCAGGCGCAGCAACTCGGCCGCTCGCGCCAGCATGTGCTGGAACAGGTGCTCGACGGCGACTATCAGTCACTCGACGTGCTGCTGCAACGCGGCGACAGCCTCGGCCTGAAGCTGCATGTGCCACGTCAGGTAGCGCTGCTGCGTCTCGATGGCAGTGAGCAACTGTTCGGCGACCTGGCAGGCGAGGACGCCGAGCGTCAGTTGCAGAGCCGCCAGCAACTGCTGCAACGATGCCTGGAACAGTGCCTCGGCGAACTCGGCGATGCCCTGCCCCTGGTCAGCCAGGGCCGTCACTGGATCGCCCTGCTGCCCTGCCCAGACGCCCGTGACGAAGCTCGCAACCGCCAGGCCATGACCCAGTTGCTCGATGAACTGCACCCACTGCTGGGCCCGATGCGCCTGTTCCTCGGCCTCGGCAGCGCGGGCTGCGATGCGCCCCGCTTCGCTCAGGGCCTGGGCGAAGCCCGTCAGGCCCTGAGCGTGGCGCAGTGCTTCCCCGAACGCCTGGGCCTGTGCAGTTTCAATGAGCTGGGCGTACTGGAACTGCTCGGTGCGATTCGCGACCGCAGCCTGCTCGATCGCTTCGTCGAGCGCGTGCTCGGCGCGCTGATCGGCGACGACTCGCGCCACCAGCCGGTGCTGATGCCGACGCTGGAAGCCTGGTTCCAGGAGAACGGCAACCTGGCCCTGGCCGCACAGCGCCTGAACGTCCACCGCAATACCCTGAGCTACCGTCTACAACGCATCGAAGCGCTGACCGGCTGCTCGTTCGAAGACCCGCACGACCGCCTGAACATCAGCATTGCACTGCTGATCCGGCGCCTGTCGTCGCCTGCCTGAGAGGAACCCTGATGATCATCCACAATGCCCGCCTGCGTGGCCGCGACGGCTTGCACCGCATCACCCTGGACGGCGAACGCATCGCCGCCGTCGACGTCCAGCATGCCCTGCATCCAATGGCCGAGGGCGATCTGGACGCCGCCGGCAATCTCGTCGTGCCGCCCTTCGTCGAACCGCACATCCACCTCGATGCCACCCTCACCGCTGGCGAGCCGGCCTGGAACATGAGCGGCACGCTGTTCGAGGGCATCGAACGCTGGGCCGAACGCAAGGCACTGGTCACTCACGAAGACACCAAGCGCCGCGCCAGAAAAACCATCGACATGCTGGTCGACCACGGCATCCAGCACGTGCGCACCCACGTCGACGTCACCGACCCGACCCTGGCCGCACTCAAGGCCATGCTCGAAGTGCGCGAAGAAACCCGCCACCTGATCGACCTGCAGATCGTCGCCTTCCCGCAGGAAGGCATCGAGTCGTACGCGGGCGGTCGTGCGCTGATGGAGCAGGCCGTGGCCCTGGGCGCCGATGTGGTCGGCGGCATCCCGCACTTCGAGAACACCCGCGATCAGGGCGTCAGTTCGATCAGGTTTCTGATGGATCTGGCCGAGCGCAGCGGCTGCCTGGTGGACGTGCACTGCGACGAAACCGACGACCCGCAGTCGCGCTTTCTCGAGGTGCTGGCCGAGGAAGCCCGCGTACGTGGCATGGGTGCGCGCGTGACCGCCAGCCACACCACGGCCATGGGCTCCTACGACAACGCCTACTGCTCCAAGCTGTTCCGCCTGCTGAAGATGAGCGGCATCAGCTTCGTTTCCTGCCCGACCGAGAGCATCCACCTGCAGGGCCGTTTCGACACCTACCCGAAGCGCCGTGGCCTGACCCGCGTGGCGGAGATCGACCGCGCCGGCATGAACGTCTGCTTCGGCCAGGACTCCATCGTCGACCCCTGGTATCCGCTGGGCAACGGCAACATCCTGCGCATCCTCGAAGCGGGCCTGCACATCTGCCACATGCTCGGCTACGAGGATCTCAAGCGCAGCCTGGATCTGATCACCGACAACTCGGCACGCGCGCTGGCACTCGGCGAACGTTATGGTCTGGAGGTGGGTCGCCCGGCCAACATGCTGATTCTCTCGGCGCCGGACGATTACGAGATGGTACGCAGCCAGGGTCACGCGCTGGTGTCGGTACGCCATGGCAAGGTGCTGATGCGGCGCACGCCGGCCAGCATCGAACGCAGCTGATCACGTTCGGTTGGTCGCAGTGGTGGATGACGCATTCTTCATCCACCACTGCGTCATGGGTCAAAGCGGTGGACACGCTTCGCGCTGTCCACCCGGCGAACAAACGGAAAAGCCAGGCGTTCAGCCTGGCTTTTCCGTTCAACACCCGACTGCCTCACAGGCCGCTGTCGAGCCCGGTATCTTCGGCCGCACCGATGTGCACGTTCATGCACTGCACGGCCGCACCGGCCGCGCCCTTGCCGAGGTTGTCCAGACGCGCGACCAGCGTTACGCGCTCGGCATTGCCGAACACGAACAGGTCGGCACGGTTGGTATCGTTGCAGGCCTGCACGTCGAGGAAACCACCGTCCAGGTTGTCGGCTCCCTCCAGCGGCATCACCCGCACGAAACGCTCACCGGCGTAGTGACGCACCAGCGCCTCGTGCAGCTTCTCGAGTGTGGCACCGGGTGCCAGGCGATCCATGTGCAGCGGCACGGTCACCGACAGGCCCTTGAGGAAATCACCCACGATCGGGCTGAACACCGGGGCAGCGGCGATGCCGGTCTGTACGCGCATTTCCGGCAGGTGCTTGTGCACCTGCGTCATGGCATACGGGCGCGGGCTCTTCAGGCGGGCGTCAGCACCGGCCTCGTACTCGGCGATCATCGACTTGCCACCGCCGCTGTAGCCGGTCAGGGAGAAGGCACTGAGCGGGTAGTCCTTCGGCAGCAGGCCGGCATCCACCAGCGGACGCACCAGCAGGATGAAGGCGCTGGCATGGCAGCCGGGGTTGGCGATGCGCTTGCTGTTGCGGATGGCTTCGCGCTGGCCGGCAGCCAGCTCCGGCAGGCCGAACGTCCAGCTGGTATCGGTGCGAAACGCGGTGCTGGCGTCGATGATGCAGGTGTCGGGGTTGGTCACCAGGCTGACCGCTTCGCGCGAGGCGGCATCGGGCAGGCACAGGAAGGCCACGTCAGCGGCATTGAGGAAACGGGCACGTTCGGCGCTGTCCTTGCGCTTGGCTTCGTCGATACGCAACAACTCGATATCCGGGCGACCGGTAAGGTAATCCAGCAGGCGCAGACCGGTGGTGCCTTCCTGGCCATCGACAAACACTTTGAACGACATGACATGACCTCTCGACGGAGCAGGCGTGTGGCACGCCCCTAACGGTGAACGAAAAATGCAGGGGGCGTAGTTTCGGCCACTATCGCGCTCACGTCACCTCCTTTGAGAGGCTTTCGCGAGCGGGCCCGTCAGTCGGCAGCCACTCGTACGCTGGCGGTCATGCCTGCGCTCAGCACCAGCCCCTCGGGTATGTCGTCGAGCCGAATGCGTACCGGAATCCGTTGCGCCAGGCGCACCCAGCTGAACGTCGGCTCGACATCGGCCAGCAGTTGCCCATCCGGGCTGGCGTTGCGGTCGGTGATGCCGCGACTGATGCTCTCCACCTCGCCGCGAATGCCCTGATCACCGCCCATCAGCCAGACTTCCACGGGAGCGCCGACCTGAATGCGCGGCAGTTTGGTCTCCTCGAAATACGCCTGCACGTAGAACGACCGGGTGTCGACCAGCGCCATCACCGGCTGGCCGGCATTCACGTAGTTGCCCTGGGCCAGCACCAGGTTGGTGATCTGGCCATCCCGTGGGGCGTGCACTTCGCTGCGCGCCAGGTTCAGCTCGGCCATCCGCAGGTCGGCCTGAGCCTCGCGGTATTCGCCACGCGCCATCTCGGCGTTGATCTGCGCGTTCTCCAGCAGTTCGGCACTGATCGCCTGAGCACCGAGCCGGGAGCGGCGGGAGGCTTCATGCTCGCGCAGGCTGAGTTGCTGACGACGAATGTCCACCACTGCCCTGGCCTTCTCCACCGCAGCCTGATAGCGGTCGTGATCGACGCTCATCAGCAGGTCGCCCGCCTTGACCTGCTGGTTGTCGCGCACGTTGAGTTCGACGACCCAGCCGGACACGTCCGGAGCGATGGTCACCACATCGGCGCGCACCCGGGCGTCGCGCGTCCAGGGCGAATACATGTAGTGCTGCCAGATCCAGGAACCGGCGAAGATCGCCGCCGCCACCATGGCCAGGGTGATGCCGACACGGATGGTCGAACGCATGTTGTCTATCTCCTCAGCGCCCCAGCACGGCAATCACCGCCGCCAGGACGCACACGTACAAGGCACAATCGAACAGGGCTTCGTGCCAGATCCAGCGCGTCAGCCCCACGCGCTGCAGCCCCAGGCGCAACACGCCGGTCAGCAGCAGCGCCAATACCGCGTAGGCCGCCATGGGACTCAACAGCACCCCGCCCAGCGACCATTCATGCAAGCCCATGGGCTTCTCCTCTCAGTTGGCACCAGTGGCGCCAGCCGTTCTGCAATTGCAGCAGCGCCGCCTGGGCCAGGCGGCGATCCACGCTCTGGCTGGAGGCTCGCAGCGCCTCAAGCAGCTCACTCACCGGCTCGTCGAGGGCCTGCTCGCGCGCCGCTGCCGGCCCCTCCTCCAGCACATCATCCAGATGACGCAGAAAACGCGCCTGGGCTCGCTGCAAAGCCACATCGGCATTGGCCAGACACTTGCGCAGATGCAACAGCTCATCCCCGAGGTCGAGTCCGGCCACGCCATCGTCCCAGCGACTGCGCGACTGATCGGGCCGCGCCGGATAGTGCCGGGCCAGCTGGATCAGGCGGTCGGCCATGCGCCCGCCGAACCAGTTCTCGGCACGCCCCAGGTCACGCCGGGTCAGCCGCCCGAGGTCGGTCAGGATCGCCTGCATCAGTCGGCGGCCATGCCAGACCGGATTGCGCAGCACCACCAGTTTGAAAGCCAGCACCGCACAGCCCACGCCCATCAGCATGCCGGGAGCTTCATTGAGGAAGAACTCGACGTTGTAGCCGACACCCGGTGCCGGCAGACACAGCACGATGAAGTGCAGGCAGAACGAGGTCGAGGTAGCCGCCGTCGCCGGCCTGGCCATGCCCAGCACGCCAAGGAACAGCGGCACGCCCAGCACCAGACAGAGCATCACGAAGCCATCGATCTGCGGCATCAGAATCTGGCCGACGAAGAACGCCACCGGTAACGCATAGAAGATGCCGCGCAGAAACATCATGCCGATCTGCGGCGCCGCCTCGAGCCGGGCGAACAGGCTGCAAACCACGCAGGCCAGAAGCAACGCACCGGTGGCGTGGGTCCAGCCAGTGGCCAGCCAGAACGCCGCCAGAACCAGAAACGTCAGGGCGCTGCGCGAGCCATACAGCAACGCGCTCTGCCAGTCGTGATGCCAGGACAAGGCGCGCGGTGCATCGGCTGGAGCTCTGCCCTCCTCGACCGCGATCAAGGCGCGGCTGGCGTCCTCGACACGCAACAGCAGCACCATCAGCCGCTCCAGGCACAACTGCTGGCCACTGCTCAGTTCCTCATCCTGCGCAGCCTGACGAAGTTGCTCGACGAGCTCCGGCAAGCCTGCCGGTTGCGCCTGCTGCAAGCGTTCATCCACCAGCTGCAGCCAGGGCGCCACTGCCTGTGCCTCGGCACTGCTCAACTGCCGCCACTGGCGCGCAACGCCACGGGCCAGACGCAACATGCCGAGCAGATCGCGGCTCAAGACGCGCAATGCCACGGCACGCTGACGCCCCTGCGCGCCCTCGAACCAGGCGTGCTCACGCTGGGCATCCACGGCGACGATACGCGCCAGCACCTCCAGCAAGCCCTGCCGTGCGTCGGCCTCGCCAGCCAGCGCCTGGCGCGCCGCGGCCACACCCGCTTGCCAGGCGTTACGCGCCTGCTGGGCCAGTTGCCGCTCGACGCGCTGAGGCCAGAGCAAGGCGCTGCTCAGCGTCGCACAGATGATGCCCAGGCAGATTTCGGTGCAACGGGCGATGGCCTCGTCGAACACCACTTGCGGCTTGCCGATGGCTGGCAAGGCGATGATCGCCACGGTGTAGCCAGCCAGCACGAAAGAGTACGACCAGGCGCTGCGCAACATGGTCGAAGAGGCCGTACAAAGCGCCAGCCACAACGCGAACGCCAGCAGAAAGAGCAGCGGAGCCTGGGCGAACAGCCCCATCATCACCACCGCCATGAAGGTTCCGATCAACGTACCCAGCAACCGCGCCAGCCCCTTCTGCACCACCATGCCGGACAGCGGCTGGGCGACGATGAAAGCGGTCATCAGCGCCCACTGCGGTTGCTCCAGACCAAAACGCAGCGCACACCACAGCGCCAGACCACCGCCGAGCAGGGTCTTGATGGCGAATTGAACGGCTTGCGAGCTTGGCGCGAGAAACGCCAGCAAGGTATCACGCACGATGGCTACCTGAAGGAAATCTCAGCTCTGAACATAGCTGCAGCGATAGGGTTGCGCCTCCATGCGAAACCCAATTATTAGCTAGCTAACTATATCTGTCCAGAGGGCGTGATCAGTCTCGATAGCCAACAAGCAGGCAAAAAAGGGGCGACCGAAGTCGCCCGAATTGCCTTGCGTGCCCAGTGAACTGGAAGGATCAGCTCTGCTTGCGCTTGTGCGCATCCTTCCAGATGAAATAACCAACACCCCCGAAGAAAGCGACCATCAGAAGTACGGTGCCGACTCCGGCGAGAACCACTGTATCGACGAACATGGCTGCCTCCTGTTGTGCCTGTCTGTCTGGGATGGCTTCACGTTATCAGCGCTGGCGACTGGAAAATTGATCTGGATCAATGGCTGGCGAGCAGCCGCGCCCAGGTCATGGGGAATACTGACCCAGGTCAAGAAATCGAGGGGTGGCGAGGCGGGAAACGCGGCGCAGCGGCCGCATGGAGCAGGGAACGGCAGGGTTGTTCAGCGCTTCCCGGGCTTGCTCCTGGGCTTCTTCTTGCCCTTGCCCAGCGGCAGCACCTGCTCGAAGACCTGACGCATCTCGTCGAGACGCTTGTCATTGAGGTCATGGATGCGCTTGCCGCGCTCGGCAGCGAAATCGATCAGCTTGTCGTCATTGCTCATAGCGGAAACCGGATCAGGCGAAAGGTCAGGTTCAGGCGTGGCGCGCAGGCTTGGCGCGTCTTCGCCACTTGATGTTGCCAATGATGCTGGGTCGGCCCGCGCATGACCAGTAGCGAAGCATGTTCCAGCGTCAGGGAGTGCTCGATGCGGGTGCTGCCTGTCCGCCGCAGATCGAAACGCCGGCTGCCCCCCAGGTTGAGCGAGGCGATCAGCGGATTGCGGCCCAGCTCGGGTTCGGCATCGCTGTGCCAGCCCATGGAATCCTGGCCGTCGCGGTAATGATTGAGCAACACGGCATTGAGCGGCTGTCCGACCTCCTCCACGACCCGCTGGCGAATCTCGTCGAGCAGGGGCGTCCACGGCAGCGGCCGGTGAATCTTCCCGGAGTAGCGATAGAGCGCCTCGGGCTCGCCATACCAGGCCGTCAGGCGTGGCGTCCGGTGATAACGGCCATGGATGAACAGCTCCGGCTGCTGCCAGGGCGTCTCGGTCACCAGGGCATGCAGCCAGCGATCGGCGAGGTCGCCATCGATCCAGGCGGGCAGGTAGTCCAGTTCGGCATCGGCGAGCGTGGGCAAGGGGTCGGAGAACAGCACGGCAAAACTCCGAAGTCAGGTTCTGTACGAAAAGTCGTCGAGCGAAGGTCAGACGAGGCCAAACGGGTGAGGAACGTCAGACCTCCACGTCTACCCACAACCCCTGCCGAGGCAGGTCACCCAGAGCCTGCTCCACCTCTTGCGGCTCGGCCTCGGCCAGTTGCTCGGGGGTATAGCCACGCCGCTGACGCCGACGCTGCTCCTCGCGCAGCAGTTCCTCGGTTTCCTGCGGGTGCCGCCTGTCCAGGCCCAGCGCGCTTTCCCTGGCGCTCTCCTCGGCCGGAGTCACCGGAGGAATCTCGGGCTTGGGCTTGATCACGTCCTGCGTGGCAGTGACCGGCACCAGGCTATGGGGGATCGGTGGCAGCATGCAACAGCACCTCCTTTGGTCAGGGTGTCGGCGCCGGGAAACGCGACTTGAGGGCGCGCTCGCTACACTTTCGACTGACGGACGCATCGATAGTGCCACGACCGCTTTGGCCGTGGCGCGGCATCCGTTAACATAGCCGGCTTTTTCACGCGGGAGACAGGCATGGCGCAGTATCAACCGGGGCAACGCTGGATCAGTGACAGCGAAGCGGAATTGGGTCTGGGAACCATCCTCGCCGAGGACGGCCGCCTGCTCACCGTGCTCTACCCGGCAACCGGCGAAACCCGCCAGTACGCCACGCGCAATGCCCCGCTGACCCGCGTGCGCTTCGCCCCGGGTGACGAAATCACCCATTTCGAGGGCTGGAAGCTCACCGTGCAGGAGGTCGAGGACATCGACGGCCTGCTGGTCTATCACGGCCTCAACGCCCAGCATCAGCCGGTCAGCATGCCGGAAACCCAGCTGTCGAACTTCATCCAGTTCCGTCTGGCCAGCGACCGCCTGTTCGCCGGCCAGATCGATCCGTTGGCCTGGTTCGCCCTGCGCTACCACAGCCTCGAACACAACAGCCGCCTGCTGCAATCGTCCCTCTGGGGCCTGGGTGGTGCCCGCGCCCAACCCATCGCCCACCAGTTGCACATCGCCCGCGAAGTGGCCGACCGCATCGCCCCGCGCGTATTGCTGGCCGACGAAGTGGGCCTGGGCAAGACCATCGAAGCCGGCCTGGTGATCCATCGCCAGTTGCTCTCCGGCCGCGCCAGCCGCGTACTGATCCTGGTACCGGAGAACCTGCAGCACCAGTGGCTGGTGGAAATGCGCCGCCGCTTCAACCTGGACGTCGCCCTGTTCGATGCCGAACGCTTCATGGAAAGCGACGCCAGCAACCCCTTCGAAGACTGCCAGCTGGCCCTGGTCGCGCTGGAGTGGCTGAAGGAAGACGAGAAGGCCCAGGACGCGCTGTTCGCCGCCGGCTGGGATCTGCTGGTGGTCGACGAAGCCCACCACCTGGTCTGGCACCCGGAACAGGCCAGCGCCGAGTACGCGCTGGTCGAACAGCTGGCCGAGGTGATCCCCGGCGTACTGCTGCTCACCGCAACCCCCGAACAACTCGGCCAGGACAGCCACTTCGCCCGTCTGCGCCTGCTCGATCCGGCCCGCTTCCACGATCTGGAAGCCTTCCGCGCGGAAAGCAGCCAGTATCGTCCGGTCGCCGAGGCGGTGCAGGAGCTGCTCGACCAGGGCAAGCTCAGCGCCCAGGCACGTGACGCCATCGGCGGCTTCCTTGGCGATGAAGGGCGCGAACTGCTCGATGCCGTCGACAGTGGTGACGACGAGGCCCGTGCGCGCCTGGTGCGCGAACTGCTCGACCGTCACGGTACCGGCCGCCTGCTGTTTCGCAACACTCGCGCCGCCGTGCAGGGGTTCCCCGAACGCGAACTGCACCCCTACCCGCTGCCGAGCCCGGTCGAGTACCTGGAGCTGCCGCTGGGCGAGCACGCCGAGCTGTATCCGGAGGTCAGCTATCAGGCCCAGGACGACGTGGACGAAGAGCAGCGCTGGTGGCGCTTCGATCCGCGGGTCGAATGGCTGATCGACACCCTGAAGATGCTCAAGAAATTCAAGGTGCTGGTGATCTGCGCCCATGCCGAGACCGCACTGGATCTGGAAGACGCCCTGCGCGTGCGCTCCGGCATCCCGGCCACCGTCTTCCATGAAGGCATGAGCATCCTCGAGCGCGACCGCGCGGCGGCCTACTTCGCCGACGAGGAGTTCGGTGCCCAGGTGCTGATCTGCTCGGAGATCGGCTCCGAAGGCCGCAACTTCCAGTTCGCTCATCACCTGGTGCTGTTCGACCTGCCGGCCCACCCGGATCTGCTCGAACAACGTATCGGTCGTCTCGACCGCATCGGCCAGAAACACCGTATCCAGTTGCACGTGCCCTACCTGGAGAACAGCCCGCAGGAGCGCCTGTTCCAGTGGTATCACCAGGCACTGAACGCCTTCCTTGCCACCTGCCCCACCGGCAACGCCCTGCAACATCAGTTCGGCCCGCGCCTGCTGCCGCTGCTGGAAAGTGGCGACGACGGCCAGTGGCAACAACTGGTGGACGAAGCCACCGCCGAGCGCATGCGTCTGGAAGGTGAACTGCACAGCGGCCGCGACCGCCTGCTGGAGCTGAACTCCGGCGGCGCCGGCGAAGGCGAGGCGCTGGTGGAAGCGATCATCGAGCAGGACGACCAGTTCACCCTGCCGATCTACATGGAAGAGCTGTTCAACGCCTTCGGCATCGACAGCGAGGATCACTCCGACAACGCCCTGATTCTGCGCCCCAGCGAGAAGATGCTGGACGCCAGCTTCCCCCTGGGCGACGACGAGGCCGTGACCATCACCTACGACCGTGAGCAGGCCCTGGCCCGCGAGGACATGCAGTTTCTCACCTGGGAACACCCCATGGTGCAGGGTGGCATGGATCTGGTGCTGTCCGGCTCGATGGGCAATACCGCCGTCGCACTGATCAAGAACAAGGCGCTCAAGCCCGGTACCGTGCTGCTGGAGCTGCTCTACGTCAGCGAAGTGGTCGGCCCACGCAAGCTGCAACTGGGCCGTTTCCTGCCGCCAGCGGCACTGCGCTGCCTGCTCGATGCCAACGGCAACGACCTGGCGCCCAAGGTCGGTTTCGAAACGCTCAACGACCAGTTGGAAAGCGTGCCGCGTGCCAGCGCCAACAAGTTCGTCCAGGCCCAGCGTGACGTGCTGGCCAAGCAGATCAACGACGCCGAAGCCAAGGTCATGCCACGCCATGTCGAACGCGTTGCCGAGGCCAAGCGTCGTCTGCTCGCCGAACTGGACGAGGAGCTGGCACGCCTGGTCGCCCTGCGGGCGGTCAACCCGAGCGTACGTGACAGCGAGATCGATGCCCTGCGCGAGCAACGCGAGCAGAGCCTGGCGATGTTCGACAAGGCCGCCCTGCGCCTGGAAGCGATTCGCGTCCTGGTGGCCGGCTAAGCACGCCCGTTGCGTGGGGTGCGCCATGCGCACCGACCGCTGGCCGCCAAAGGATTCTGGTGCGCGCAGCGCACCCTGCGTATGCGCGCTTCACAGCCGAGAGGCCCCCGCCTCGCGTGCGGCCAGCTCGTCCAGGCGTTTTTGCAGAAACCGCCGATCCGGCCCCTGTTGCGCCAGCTCCAGGGCCTGCCGGTAGGCATCCATTGCCTGTTCGTACCAACCCAGCCGACGCAACAGGTCGGCCCGCGCAGCATGCGCCAGGTGGTAAGCGTCCAGCTCGCCCGTGGCCAGCAGGCGGTCGATCTCCGCCAGCCCCGCCTGCTCGCCGTCACGCATGGCCAATGCCACGGCACGGTTGAGTTCGATCACCGGCGATGGGCTCAGGCGCAGCAGCTCGTCATACAGGCCGACGATCTGTACCCAGTCGGTCGCCTCCAGACTCGGCGCCTCGGCATGCACGGCGGCAATCGCCGCCTGCAGGCCATAGGAACCGAAGCGGCGCGAATGCAGCGCCTGCAACACCAAAGCCTCGCCCTCGGCAATCAGCTCGCGATCCCACAGACCGCGATCCTGGGCATCCAGCAGAATCACCTCACCCTCGACACCGCTGCGGGCAGTACGTCGCGACTCGTGCAACAGCATCAGCGCCAACAGCCCCTGCACCTCGGGCTCGGGCAGCAACTCCAGGAGCAGACGCCCAAGACGGATGGCCTCGTCGGATAACGGACTGCGGGTCAGAGAATCACCGGAGCTGGCGAAATACCCTTCGTTGAACACCAGATAGACCACACGCAGCACCGCCTCCAGGCGTTCGGGCAGCTCGCTGCGCCCCGGCACCTCGTAAGGGATGCGCGCATCGCGAATCTTCGCCTTGGCGCGCACGATACGCTGCGCCAGGGTCGAGGGGCTGGAAAGAAAGGCACGGGCGATCTCCTCGGTGGTCAGATCGCACACCTCGCGCAGGGTCAGCGCCACCTGGGCATCGCTGGGCAGCGCGGGGTGACAACAGGTGAAGATCAGACGCAGGCGATCGTCTTCGAGTAGCTCGCCCTCTTCGACACCGCGCTCGTCTGGCAGCTCGACCTGATCATCCAGCGGCTGAAAACGACGCTGCCGACGCAGGTTGTCGATGGCGCGAAAACGCCCGACAGACACCAGCCAGGCCCTTGGATTGTCCGGTATACCCTCGTGCGGCCACTGCTCGACCGCACGGCGAAACGCCTCATGCAGCGCCTCTTCGGCCAGGTCGAAGTCACCCAGCAGGCGGATCAGAGTGGCGAGCACCCGACGCGATTCTTCGCGGTACAGCCGCTCGATCAGCTCGGTGACAGGTGGCGATATCGACATGCGCTTCTCCTGAACGAACGCATACGTTGCCCAATACGGCCGTTGGCGTCGAGTGGCGGCACGATCCGCCACTCGATTTGGCACCCCTCGCATTGGCAGCCGTCCGGTCGCTGGGCATAGTCGCGCCATTGCAATAACGAAGGGAGCCTTTTCATGCGCTGGTTGCTACTCGGTCTGGCGGGTGCCGCAGTATTTCTTTACGGTCGGATCACCGGCGATATGCAACTCGGCCTGCTGGCCAAAGGCATTCCGGTGATCGCCCTGCTGCTCTGGCTGCGCCAGGCTCCGGCGGGCACCTACCGCCGCTGGATCGGCGTCGGCCTGCTGTTCTCCCTGGCCGGCGATATCCTGCTGGACTGGCCTGGCGATCTGTTCGTATTCGGCCTCGGCGCCTTCCTGCTTGGCCACCTCGCCTATCTGCGCGCCTATTTCTCAGACAGCCGGCAACCCGCCTTGCCCGCCCTGCTGCTGGCGTTGCTCGCCGGGGGCTCGATGTTCGGCCTGCTGGCCAGCAGTGGTCTGGGCGAGTTGCTGATCCCGGTGGCCTGCTATGCCACGGCGATCTGCCTGATGCTCTGGCGCGCCCTGGCCCGCCTCGGCCACCCCGACCTGCAACCACGTTCAACCTGGCTGGCCGCAGGCGGCGCCGTGCTCTTCGTGCTCTCCGACAGCCTGATCGGCATCGACCGTTTCGTCGCCAGCTACGACGCAGCGCCCTACGCCATCATCCTCACCTACTGGCTCGGCCAGTGGGGTATCACCGCCTCCGCGTTCGCACGCAGCAAAGCCTGATGCACAGGGGCGAATAGTCGGGAAAGCCCTGACTGTTTGCCCGCACTTGGCTAAAATGCCGGCCTTTTCTGCTACCCGTTGCGACTGCCGTGAGCCAAGAACCCGATCGTCTATTCGCCCAGCCCCTGGCCGAGGTGCCCGACTTCGTCTTCAACGAGGACGTAGTTCGGGTGTTCCCCGACATGATCAAGCGCTCGGTACCCGGCTATCCCACCATCGTCGAGAACATCGGCGTGCTCGCCGGCCGGTTCGCCCAGCCACAGACGACCCTGTACGACCTTGGCGCCTCGCTCGGCGCGGTGACCCAGGCCCTGCGTCGCCACGTGCGTGTCGATGGCTGCAAGGTGATTGCCGTGGACAACTCCCCGGCCATGGTCGCGCGTTGCAGCGAGTACCTGCATGCCCAGGACGCCATGTTCCAGGAGCTGCTGCCAGCCTGCGTGATCGAGGCCGACATTCTCGCCCTCGACTTGCAACCCACCTCACTGGTCACGCTCAACTTCACCCTGCAGTTCATCCCGCCGGAGCGCCGCCTGGAGCTGCTCACCCGCATCCGCCGGGCGCTGCTGCCGGGTGGCGCGCTGATCCTATCGGAGAAGCTGCACTTCACCGACGCAGCCGAGCACGAACTGCTCACCGAGTTGCATGTGGCGTTCAAGCGCGCCAATGGCTACAGCGAACTGGAAATCGCGCAGAAGCGCAGTGCCATCGAGAAGGTGATGCTGCCGGACAGCCTCGAACAGCACCGTGAACGCCTGCTGGCCGCCGGCTTCAGCAAGGTGGTGCCCTGGTTCCAGTGCCTGAACTTCGCATCCCTGGTGGCTCTGCCATGATGCGCGACCTGGATCTCGATGCCTTGCAGGCACAACTGGCCGGCACCTCGTTGCAGGACTGGGCGGCCGACCTGCCCGGACAACTCGATGCCAAGCTGGCCATCGGTCACGGCGACCTGGCGCGCTGGTACGGTGCGGTGCAGGCGCTGCCCAACCTGCCGGTGAGCGAAATGGAGCTCACCCAGCGCTTCGCCTTCGGCGGCGCCTGCGACGAGGCCACTCGCGCACGGCTGAAAACGGCCTTGCAGGGGCTGATTCCCTGGCGCAAGGGGCCGTTCGAGCTGTTCGGCGTGCACATCGACACCGAATGGCGCTCGGACTGGAAATGGCAACGCGTCGCCCCGCATCTGAACCTGGCCGGCAAGCGCATCCTCGACGTCGGGTGCGGCAACGGCTACTACATGTGGCGCATGCTCGGCGCAGGCGCCGACAGCGTGGTCGGCATCGATCCCAACTGGCTGTTCCTCTGCCAGTTCCTGGCCATGAAGCGCTACCTGCCGGAGCACCCGGTATGGCACCTGCCGCTGGCCTTCGAGGAGCTGCCTGCCAGGCTGCAAGGCTTCGACACGGTCTTCTCCATGGGCGTGCTGTACCACCGCCGCTCCCCCATCGACCATCTGCTCGACCTCAAGGACACGCTGGTCAAGGGTGGCGAACTGGTTCTGGAAACCCTGGTGGTCGAGGGTGACAGCGAACAGGTGCTGGTGCCCGAGGATCGCTACGCGCAGATGCGCAACGTCTGGTTCCTGCCCTCGGTGCCGGCACTGGAGCGCTGGCTGCGCCGCGCCGGATTCGAGGACGTTCGCTGCGTCGACGTCAGTACCACCTCGGTGCAGGAACAGCGCGCCACCGAGTGGATGCGCTTCCAGTCGCTGCCCGAGTTCCTCGACCCGGCCGACCACAGCCGTACCGTCGAGGGTCTGCCGGCACCGACCCGTGCCGTACTGATCGCGCGCAAGCCGTAGGACGGCCCGGGGCGCCGGCCGCTCGTAGCGTCAGCGAACAATCCGCCATCAGCGCATTGAACCGCACTTCGCTGCGGCGTACTGCTTCGCGGACGGATCGCCGCTCGGTACGCCCTACACGCTCGACCTCAGCATTCACCGCGCAACCAGCACGCCCGCCGCTGAGCGATCAACCGCAGCGGCTCACCGGCGCCCAGCTCCACCACGGCACGGGCACCGCCCAGGCGAATCTCGCCCAGAGCGTCCTGCGCCAGCAGGCGCCGCATGCGTCGGCGCCAGAACCAGGCTCCCACCCAGTCAGCGATGGCATCGTGCAGCCCGACCGGCCACATGGCCGGCATGTAGAACTCGGGCATGGCAGGGCGTGACTTGTCGCAATGGCTCGAACCTTTCATGGCCTTTCCTCCGTTTCACTACCGACAGATGCCGGGCTTGCGAGCAGGATGAAACGCACCTATCGTTCAAACAAACGACAAATATCAAACTCACAGTTAAGAAATATTTAACCGAAATGAATGCAACAGCCCCCACGCCCCTGCCACTGCTGGAAAGCGATGTACTGCGCACCTTCGTCGCCATCGCCGACAGTGGCAGCTTCACCCGCACCGCTACACAGGTGTTTCGCAGTACGGCAGCCGTCAGCCTGCAGATCAAACGCCTGGAGGAAACCCTCGGCCAGCGCCTGTTCATCCGCGAGGCCAGGCGCGTGCGACTGACCGCCGAAGGCGAATTGCTGCTGGGTTATGCCAGACGCCTGCTCAAGCTCAACGAGGAGGCGGTAGCGTGCTTCCTGAGCCCGACACTGAGCGGTCGCGTGCGCTTCGGCACACCGAACGACATCGGCGATCGGGTACTGCCCGGCGTGCTGACCCTGTTCGCCCGCAGTCACCCGGCCGTGGAGGTCGAAGTGAACGTTGGACGCAGCGTCGATCTGGTGGCGAAGCTCGATGCCGGTGAACTGGATCTGACACTGATCAACGCCGGCAACGACGGCCTGGATGACTCACGCGGTGAAGTGATCTATTCCGAGGAACTGGTCTGGGCGGGACGTGAGGGTGGCCTGGCCATGCAGCGCTCGCCGCTGCCCCTGGCACTGGCCAACCCCGGCTGTGCCTGGCGCAGAACCGCGCTCGATGCGCTGGATCGACAGGGCGTGGTCTACCGTATCGCCTACTCCTGCGAGCAGTGCGCCGGCCAGGAAGCGGCGATGACAGCCGATCTGGCCATCGCGCCCTTTCCGCGCAGCCTGGTCAAGCCCCCTGCGCCGACTCGGGGCGCAACAGGGTTTGCCGGCACTTGGCGAGTACCACATCAAGCTGATTCGCGGCCATCAGCGCAACGACGCCATCGAGGCGCTCGCCATGCAGATGATCCAGGCGTTCGCGCAAGATTGAGCAGGGTGCGCCCTGCGCACCGGGAATATCGCAGTGCCTGCCTGGTGCTCAGTGCACCCTACGAGCAGCCGACTGGCCAACCGTCAGCCAGCGCGCCCACGCTTAGCCGCGATAGGCCGCAGCCACGATCAGCGCCTTCATCTCGGCGACGGCCTGCTTGAAGCCGACGAACAGCGCGTGAGCGACGATGGCGTGACCGATGTTCAGCTCGTTGATGCCGGGAATCGCCGCCACGGCCTCCGCATTGTGGTAGTGCAGGCCGTGACCGGCATTGACGATCAAGCCATGGTTCAGGCCGCAGATGACACCATCACGGATACGCGACAGCTCCTGGGCCGCCTCCTCCGCCGTGTGGGCATCGGCATAGCGACCGGTATGCAGTTCGATGGCCGGCGCCCCGACACGCATGGCTGCCTCGATCTGCCGCTCTTCGGCATCGATGAACAGCGACACTTCGCAGCCAGCCAGGGTCAGACGCTCGACCGCCGCCGCGATACGCGCTTCCTGGCCGGCCACGTCGAGGCCACCTTCGGTGGTCAGTTCCTGGCGGGTTTCCGGTACCAGGCACACGTGCGCCGGGCGGATCTGCTCGGCGAATCCGAGCATGAAGTCGGTCACCCCCATCTCGAAGTTCATCCGCGTCTGCAACACGTCGGCGAGCACGCGCACATCGCGATCCTGGATATGCCGGCGGTCTTCGCGCAGGTGCACGGTGATACCGTCGGCACCGGCCTCCTCGGCGTCCAGCGCAGCCTTGACCGGATCCGGGTAGCGCGTACCACGAGCCTGGCGCAGGGTGGCGACGTGGTCGATGTTCACGCCGAGCAGAATACGATTGGCCTCAGTCACGCTTGGACTCCTTGAGCGTCATGAAAAGTTCGCGGCTGACCAGCGGCCTGCCGCCAAGATGGGGGGCCAACGCCTGACGCATCAGGCGTTTGGCAGCAGCCAGCGCGCCGGGCGTCTGCCAGTCGGCCTCGGCCATGGCCAGCAGTTCGCGCCCCTGGAACACGCCGGGTTGCAGTTGTACCACCGACACCAGGCCGATGTCCTGCTGCCAACGGTACAACGCCGTCGGATCGATGGGTTGGTCGTGCTGATCACGATCCAGGGCGAAACCATAGCCCAGCTCGTCCAGCAGACGCCATTCGAAGGCACGCAGCAATGGCTCCAGCGGCCGTCCTGCGGCCAGCGCATGCAGCGTCAGCCCATAGTGTTCGAGCATCGAGGGGTGCGGGTCTTCGGCCGGCAGCAGGCGAATCAGCAACTCATTGAGATAGAGGCCTGAAAACAGCGCCTCGCCGGTCAGCAGCAGCGGGATGCCGGCGCTTTCCAGACGGCCGACGGTCTTCAGCTCACCGCGTCCACGCAGTTCCAGTTCCAGCGCGGCGAAAGGTCGGGCGATGCTGCCGACCTTGCCACGGGCGGCCCGCAAAACCGCCCGGACGCGTCCCTGGGCGGTGAAGAAATCCACCAGGGCGCTGCTTTCCTTGTAGGGGCGGCTGTGCAGGACGTAGGCGGTGTTGGTCATCGGGAGGGCACCGCCTGGAGAAGACCAGGGAAAGGGGCGCACTGCGCGCCCTAGAGATCCAGATAACCCAGGGAACGCAGAGCGCGCTCGTCGTCGGACCAGCCGCCCTTGACCTTGACCCAGAGGTTGAGCATCACCTTGGAGTCGAACATGGTTTCCATGTCCTTGCGCGCCTCCTGGCCGATGCGTTTGATGCGCTCGCCCTTGTCGCCGATGATGATCTTCTTCTGTCCGTCGCGCTCCACCAGGATCAGGCCATGGATATGCAGGATGCGACCCTCCTGCTTGAACTCCTCGATCTCCACGGTGATCTGGTACGGCAGCTCGGCACCGAGCTGGCGCATGATCTTCTCGCGAATCAGCTCGGCAGCCAGGAAACGGCTGGAGCGATCGGTGATCTGGTCTTCCGGATAGAAGTGCTCGGACTCCGGCAGACGCTCGCCCACCAGTTTTTCCAGGGTATCGAGGTTCTGTCCCTGCAACGCGGAAATCGGCACGATCTCGGCCTGCGGCAGTTGCTCGGCCAGCCAGTTCAGATGCGGCAGCAGTTCGCTCTTGTCTTCCAGGCGGTCAGCCTTGTTCACCGCCAGCAGAATCGGACATTGGACGTGCTGCACCTTCTCCAGCACCAGTTGATCCTCGTCGGTCAACGCATGCGGTCGACCACGAACACCACCACGTCGACATCCTTCAGCGCAGTGGTGGCACTGCGGTTCATGTAGCGATTGAGCGCCTTGTCGTTGTGTTTGTGCAGACCCGGCGTATCGACGTAGACGGCCTGAATCTCGCCCTCGGTCTTGATCCCGAGCATATTGTGGCGGGTGGTCTGCGGCTTGCGCGAAGTGATCGCCAGCTTCTGCCCGAGGATGTGGTTGAGCAGCGTCGACTTGCCCACGTTGGGGCGGCCGACGATGGCGACATAGCCGCAACGGGTCACAGGTGCATCAGTCATTGCCATTCTCCACCCCGAGGGCGATCAGCGCCGCAGCCGCAGCGACCTGCTCGGCGATACGCCGGCTGCCGCCCTGGCCCAGGGTCTTTTCATTGAGCAGGGCCACCTGACACTCGACCATGAAGGTACGGCAGTGCGGCTCGCCCTGGATGTCCACCACCTCGTAACGAGGCAGCTCGCAGGCGCGCGACTGGAGGAATTCCTGCAGCCGCGTCTTCGGATCCTTGTTGGTGTCGACCAGGGTCAACCCATCGAGCTCGGTGCTCAGCCAGGCCAGCACGCGCTCGCGCGCCGCATCCATGCCGGCATCCAGATAGATGGCGCCGATCAGCGCTTCGAGCGCATCGGCAAGAATCGATTCACGACGAAAACCGCCGCTTTTCAGCTCACCGGAGCCCAGTCGCAGGTACTCGCCCAGCTCGAAGCCACGGGCCAGCACGGCCAGCGTCTCCCCCTTGACCAGACGCGCGCGCAGGCGCGACAACTGGCCTTCACGGGCCTGGGGGAAGCGCTCGAACAGCGCCTCGCCAGCGACGAAATTGAGAATGGCATCACCGAGAAATTCCAGGCGCTCGTTATTGCGGCCGGCGAAACTGCGATGGGTCAGAGCCAGGATCATCAGATCCTGATCCTTGAAGCTATATCCGAGCTTGCGCTCGAGGCGGGACAGATTGGGACTCACGGCATCCGTACACGAAATTCTTTGTCGAAATTCACCACCAGATCGATGTTCTCGATCAGCGGCTCGCGTCTTTCATACTTGAGGTGGACTCTGAACTCGTTGTTCTCCACCTTGACCTCCAGGATGTCATCCATGTTCAGATCACGAATGTTGTTGACCTGCATGCCCTTGTTGACGTGGGTGTAGAAGTCGTTGAGGGTGCGCACGTCAGCCGCCCTGTCGGTCTCCACCGACTTGATGATCTTTTCCATGGACATATAGTCCAGGTAGTGCGGCAGCACCTTGAACGCGGTACTGGCGAAGAACGCCACCACGGCCAGAACCACCAGCCACCCCAGAATGGAAAGCCCGTGCTGCGAACGCGCGAAAGTCATGTGTATCCCCAATGAACGGTCTTGTTGGAAAGCCTGACGGCTAGAATAGCCTGCGGCGCTGCCTTGAACAGCGCCCCAGTGCTCAATGAATCAGGCCGACACGAGAGAAGTTGGGCAGATTGCCGAGCTTGGGCTCCGGCCAGCTCATCCAGATGGCGAAGGCCTTGCCGACGATATGGTCGTCGGGAACCATGCCCCACAGCTCCTGAGGAATATGACGATCACGCCAGTAACGGCTGTCGTTGGAGTTGTCGCGGTTGTCACCCATCATGAAGTAGTGCCCTTGCGGCACCACCCACTGGCCACCCGGCTCGCGGCGCATGCGCGTCATTTCCTTGCGGATGGTGTGCTCGACCTGACCCAGGCGCTCCTGATAGAGCGTCGCACTGCCAAGACTGCCGGCTTCTTCACCGATCAGCTTCTCGGCAACCGGCTCGCCATTGATCAGCAGGCGCTTGCCCTGGGTGTACTCGATCCGGTCGCCCGGTAGCCCCACCACGCGCTTGATGTAGTTGACAGTCGGATCGCTGGGGTAGCGAAACACCATCACATCACCGCGCTGAGGGTTGTCTACCTCGATGACCTTGGTATCGACCACCGGCAGGCGAATGCCATAGGCGAACTTGTTGACCAGGATGAAATCGCCCACTTCCAGAGTCGGCTTCATCGATCCCGAGGGAATCTGGAAGGGTTCGACCAGAAACGAGCGCAGCACCAATACGATGGCAAGAACCGGAAAGAACGACTTGCCGTACTCGACCAGCAAGGGTTCCTTGCTCAGGCGCTCCAGCACCCTGTCGTCCGGATCGTCGACCCGCCCCTGATACGCCGCAATCGCCGCACGGCGGCGCGGAGCCAGGAGAATCAGATCGATCAGTGCCAGGAAGCCGCAAACGGCAACCGCGATAACCAACAGGAGCGGGAAATTGATCGACATAGAGCCTTAGCTATCCAACCTGAGCACAGCGAGGAAGGCTTCTTGTGGAATTTCCACGTTACCCACCTGCTTCATGCGTTTCTTACCGGCCTTCTGCTTCTCCAGCAGCTTTTTCTTACGGCTCACGTCACCGCCGTAGCACTTGGCCAATACGTTCTTTCTGAGCGCCTTGACAGTGGTTCGCGCGATGATCTGGCCGCCAATGGCTGCCTGGATCGCCACATCGAACATCTGCCGAGGAATCAGTTCCTTCATCTTCTCGGTCAACGCACGACCTTTATAGGCCGCGTTGTCACGGTGCACGATCAGGGCCAGGGCATCGACCTTGTCGCCGTTGATCAGTACATCCAGCTTGACCAGGTTGGCGGACTGGTAGCGATCGAAATGATAGTCCAGCGACGCGTAGCCGCGACTGGTCGACTTCAGACGGTCGAAGAAGTCGAGCACCACTTCATTCATCGGCAGGTCATAACGAACCTGAACCTGAGAACCGAGGAATTGCATGTCACGCTGCACACCACGCTTCTCGATGCACAGGGTGATGACGTTACCCAGGTGTTCCTGCGGTACCAGGATGGTCGCAGTGACGATGGGCTCGCGGAAATCGGCAACGGACGAAGCGTCCGGCAGTTTGGACGGGTTGTCGACGGTGATGGTTTCCCCGTCTTGAGTTCGAGCTCGTAGATCACGCTCGGGGCTGTGGTGATCAGATCCAGGTCGTATTCGCGCTCCAGACGCTCCTGGATGATCTCCATGTGCAGCATGCCGAGGAAACCGCAACGGAAGCCGAAGCCCAGCGCATCGGAGCTCTCCGGCATGTACTGCAGCGACGAATCGTTGAGGGTCAGCTTCTGCAGGGCATCGCGGAAGTCCTCGAAATCGTCGGAGCTGACCGGGAACAGACCGGCGTAGACTTGCGGCTGGATCTTCTTGAAGCCTGGCAGAACCTCGACCTCGGGGGTCGAGGACAGGGTCAGGGTATCGCCCACCGGCGCACCGTGAATGTCCTTGATGCTGGCAATGATGAAGCCTACTTCACCGGCTTTCAGATCAGCAGTCTGAGTATGTTTCGGGGTGAAGACACCGACGCTGTCGACCAGGTGCACCTTGCCGGTGGACTTGACCAGAATCTTGTCGCCTTTCTTGACGCGACCATGGCGCACACGCACCAGGGACACCACACCGAGGTAGTTGTCGAACCAGGAGTCGATGATCAGCGCCTGCAGGGGCGCATCGATATCCCCCTCCGGGGCCGGAATGGTGTGCACCAGGCGTTCGAGCACCTCGTCCACGCCCATACCGCTCTTGGCGCTGCAAGCCACGGCATCGGTGGCGTCGAGGCCGATGATCTTCTCGATCTCGTCCTTGACGCGATCCGGGTCGGCCTGCGGCAGATCCATCTTGTTAAGCACCGGCATGACCTCGAGGCCCTGCTCGATGGCGGTGTAGCAGTTGGCAACCGACTGCGCTTCGACGCCCTGACCGGCATCGACCACCAGCAGCGCACCCTCGCAGGCCGCCAGCGAGCGGCTGACTTCGTAGGTGAAGTCGACGTGACCGGGGGTGTCGATGAAGTTCAGCTGATAGGTCTTGCCGTCTCGCGCCTTGTAGTGAAGCGTGACACTGTGGGCCTTGATGGTGATGCCGCGCTCACGCTCCAGATCCATGGAATCCAGCACCTGGGCCTCCATCTCACGCGCGGTGAGACCACCGCACATCTGGATGAAACGGTCAGCCAGGGTGGACTTGCCGTGGTCAATGTGGGCAATGATGGAAAAATTGCGGATATGACTCAGGTCACTCACAGATCAACACTCGAATAAGGCACGGGCAAGACGCTTGCCGAAAATAGCCGCGGATTGTACCTGATCCCCGATAGCCGCGTCACGTCTGGCACCCAGGCGCAAACATACTAAAAGGGCGCTCGAAAGCGCCCTTCCAACGTCATGTACGAGCCTTATTCCGCCAACTTGAAGGTAATGAAGCTGGCACGCCCCTGACGCAGCACCCGCATGGACACGGAGCGGTTCTTCGGCAACTCCTGTGCCACCTTGGTGAAGGTGCCGGTGGAGTCGATGGCCTGATTGTTCAGGTGAGTGATCACATCCCCCGGACGCAGACCGATCATCGCCGCCGGGCCGTTGAGCACGTCCTTGACCACCACGCCGCCCTTGAGGTCGAGCCCTTTCTTCTGCTCGGCGGTCAACTCGACGACCGTCACACCCAGGCGATTGTTGCTGCGCTCGCCGCCCTCGGCCGAGCCCGTGGAAGCCAGCTCCTGCCCTTCTTCCGGCAGGGTGCCGATGGTGACGTCGAGCTTCTTGCGCGAACCACCACGCACCACATCCATCCTGGCTTTTTCGCCCGGCTTGAGGCCACCAACCAGATGCGGCAGGTCAGCCGACATGATGATCGGCTTGTCATTGAGGCTGAGGATGACGTCGCCTACCTGCAGACCACCCTTGTCCGCCGACCACCTTCGAGCACCTGTGCAACCAGCGCCCCGGCCGGCTTGTCGAGACCGAAGGACTCTGCGAGATCCTTGTTCACCTCCTGAATCACTACCCCCAACCAACCTCGGGTAACCTTGCCCTCGGCCTTGAGCTGATCGGCAACCTGCATGGCCACTTCCATGGGAATGGCGAAGGACAAGCCCATGAAACCGCCGGAACGCGTGAAGATCTGCGAGTTGATACCGACCACTTCACCCTTGAGGTTGAACAGCGGGCCACCGGAGTTGCCGGGATTGATCGCCACATCGGTCTGAATGAATGGCACGTAGCTGTCGCTCGGCAGGTTACGGCCCTTGGCGCTGACGATACCGGCGGTCACCGAATGATCGAAGCCGAACGGCGAACCGATGGCCAGCACCCACTCGCCGACCTTCAGATCGTCAGCCTTGCCCAGCGGAACGGTCGGCAGGCCCGAACCCTCGACCTTGAGCAGTGCGACGTCGCTACGCGGGTCTGCACCTATCAGCTTGGCTTCAAGCTCACTGCGATCGGAAAGACGGACGATGATCTCATCGGCATCGGCAACCACGTGGTTATTGGTCAGCACGTAGCCATCAGGGGAAATGATGAAACCGGAACCAAGCGACTGCGCCTCGCGCTGGCGCCCCTCCGGATTACGCGGCATCTGCGGAATGCTGCGCTCGAAGAACTCGCGAAACATCGGAGGCAGACCTTCCAGGTCAGGCAGTCCGGACTGCCCGGCGACATTGCGCTCCGGGACTTTCTGTCGCGTACTGATATTGACCACTGCTGGCGAGGCCTCCTCCACCAACTCGGTGAAGTCAGGCAGGCTGGCTTGCGCCAAAAGACTCTGCCCCCACAGCAACGCGGCAACAAGCAGCGGTGCGACGGACTTGAGATTTTTCATCGAACTACGACTCCCCTGTGAAACGCGGACACTCTCGATCCGCCACTGGTTATCGTCACCAGCAGCGTACGTAGGACAACGGGTTGGAAAACGGGTTTCTCACCACGACGAGAAAAGCCCCGTCACACAGATGACGAGGCAAGACATCAGAAGAATCACGACCAGAACGGCATTGCTCGTTCGAGTGCAACAGGTACCTCAAGCAATGCCGCACGACACCTGCCTTTTCGCTCATTTGCTGGCCTGTACAGGCGCTCCTGCACGCATGGAAAGGGCGATACGCTCGGCGGTGCCCAACGGAATCTCGCCGACCACGGTTACCATGACGTCACCCGAGTCGGTGCTCATGCGTCGCGAAACCGCGACGGTCGAGACCCAGCTGGCTGCGCGCATCGTCCACGACGGTATCATTCAAAGGCTCGAGAAAAACCGAGAAACGCGCCAGACCATCGCCATACAGGAGGTAGGCGACCTTGGCATCGGAGGACGGAAGCTGCCTCAACTGCGCAGTGGTGAGCGTGAAGCCCGGCGGCAACCACTCGGAGCGCCAACTGCCCTCAGCCATGCTGTCGACAGTGTGTAGACGCACGGGGCGGCAACGCGAACTCGGTTGCATGACTGCAGAATCCGGCACCACGGTATTCAATTGTGCGAACTGAAAACGCTCGAGAAGCTGGCCTCGCTCGTTGAGCAATAGGGACTTCAGCGGCAGGCCGGTCTCACGATCAAGATGCAACTCGAAACCGTAGCGATGCTGATCCCTTGGCGCCAGAACCAGTACGGTTGCCGCACGCCCGGCTATACGAGACTGCCCTGCGACACGAATGTCATACCAGTTGCTCAATTGATCGGCATCAAGCTGACGCGCAGACCAGGCCTGCCCCTCACTGACCTGATCAGCCAGTGCGCCACTGACGCACTGCGCCTGACCATTGACCTTGAGCACTTCCTGAGCAGGGCCGTCGAGTTGCAGAAGGCGCTCGCGAATTTCGCCCCCTTCCTCCACCCGATGCCAGATGCCATGGGTGGAGAAACTGCCATTACGCTCGTAGATGAAAGTGCCCTGAAAGCTCTGTTGGCGCTCCGCTTCTGCGAGGCGCTGGAGCCAGTCCTGCACCTCAGAGGCTTGCACCGGCAATGCCAGCAAGCCACTGAGCAAACAGAGAGGGATCGCGCGCATGTGATTCCTTAGCGATTTTCCAGACTGGCAGCTCGTGCATAGGGCAGAGCGGTCTCACCGGTACCCATCACCGCTTGCTGTGCATGCTGGCGCAGGTAGGTAGGCAGACGTTGTTCGTGCCAGCTGGCGGTACCGATCTCGGCGGGTTCGCCGACCTCTTCGCTGCTGTTGTAGCCGGCGAGCAGTGCAGGCCCCTGCACTTGCGGTACGGAGAGTACCGGAGCGGCGTCCTGCTGAGCCAGTTGCGCGCCCTCCAGATCATCCTGGTTGTACAGGCGCACACCTGCCAGCACGGCGACCGTCACCGACGCTGCGACCGCCACGCGGCCGACACTGCGCCACAACGGTGCCTTGCGAGCAGGCGCGGCCTCATCGGCCAGTGCCGCAGAAACCGCAGAAGCGATGTCCAGTTGCGGCACCAGCAACTCGCGGTGCATGGCTGCACGGGCGACCTGATAACGCGACCAGGTGCCACGCAGCTCGCCATTCTCACTGGCTGCGAGCACACGCCGCAGCTCCAGTTCGTCCGCTTCGTTATCCATCACCGCGGACAGCGATTCCTGCAGGGTTTCACGACTCATGGTGTTCCTCTCTTGGCTGTCGCCGCTGCCTTAGGCTTCCTGCAACAGAGGTTGCAGGGACTTGTCAATTGCCTCACGCGCACGAAAAATCCGCGAACGTACCGTACCAACCGGACATTGCATGACACTCGCGATGTCCTCGTAACTCAGACCTTCGAATTCACGCAAGGTCAGCGCCGTGCGCAGATCGTCCGGTAGCTGGGCGATGGTTCGATGCACGGTGGCTTCGATCTCGTCGCGCAGCAGTGCCCGTTCCGGTGACTCGATGTCCTTGAGGGCGTGGTCGCCATCGTAGAACTCCGCGTCATCGCTACTGACATCACTATCTGGCGGCCGCCGACCGCGGGATACCAGATAATTCTTCGCCGTATTGATGGCGATGCGGTACAGCCATGTATAGAACGCGCTGTCACCGCGAAAGTTTCCAAGCGCTCGGTAGGCTTTTACAAACGCCTCCTGAGCGACATCCTGAGCCTCGTGAGTGTCGTGCACGAATCGCACGATCAGACCGAGGATCTTGTGCTGATACTTCAGCACCAACAGATCGAAGGCACGCTTGTCACCACGCTGCACTCGCTCGACCAGCTGCTGATCATCTTCCTGGGTTAGCATGCATTCTCCTCGTTACGCTTGGAGGAGGCTTGCGCCCGTAAGCGAATCAGCTTGCCAAGATAGACTCGGGCCTTACGCAAAAGTTCTCCCCTCCAAGCAAGCTTCCCGCAGAGTTTTCTTGCCTCTGCCTGGAACGGCGCCAGCGAAACATTTCCGCTCGCGCAAATAATCTTATCGCTGCTCATTTTCCACACCCTCCGTTGACTTCAGATGCAGGCACGCGCAAGCGCTCTCCCTTATATGGGCGACCTTCTATGGAACCTTAAAGACTAAGAAAGTTCCCGAGCACCACGGTCGGACATAAGAGTCTCATGAGGATTCGCGAGCTAGAGCCCTGCAAGGCGAAGACAAGGGATGCGTCTCTCACGCGTCGTGAATGAGCCGTCCGAGATTGTCTCAACGCAGCAGAGGTCGATGCACAGCAGATCCTGATCAGGCTCCGGCTGGCTATTGTGCCGCTGCCCCTCTCTATATACTAGGGCTCGCTTTCACGCGGAACTCGGACATGAGCCAACACTTCCAGCACGACGTTCTGGTCATCGGCAGCGGCGCAGCCGGCCTGACCCTCGCCCTCACCCTCCCCCACCATCTGCGCATCGCGGTACTGAGCAAAGGCAACCTGGCCAATGGCTCTACCTATTGGGCGCAAGGTGGCGTTGCTGCCGTACTGGACGATACCGATACGGTCGAGTCCCACGTCGCCGACACCCTCGATGCCGGTGCCGGACTGTGCCGCGAAGATGCCGTGCGCTTCACCGTGGAGCACAGCCGCGAGGCCATCCAGTGGCTGATCGATCAGGGCGTGCCCTTCACCCGCGACGACGAAACGGCGCGTGAGGACGGCGGTTTCGAGTTCCACCTGACCCGCGAGGGCGGTCACAGTCATCGGCGCATCATTCATGCTGCCGACGCCACCGGTGCAGCGATCTTCAATACCTTGCTGGAACAGGCTCGCCAACGCTCGAACATCGAGCTGCTGGAACAGCGCGTGGCAGTGGATCTGATCACCGAGCGCAAGCTCGGCCTGGACGGAGAACGCTGCCTGGGCGCTTACGTACTGGATCGGGCCCGTGGCGAGGTGGACACATTCGGCGCTCGTTTCGTGATTCTCGCCACCGGCGGCGCCGCCAAGGTCTACCTCTACACCAGTAATCCGGATGGTGCCTGTGGCGATGGTATCGCCATGGCCTGGCGCGCCGGGTGCCGCGTGGGCAACCTGGAGTTCAATCAGTTCCACCCCACCTGCCTGTATCACCCGCAGGCCAAGAGTTTTCTGGTAACCGAGGCGGTACGTGGCGAGGGCGGTCTGCTCAGGTTGCCGAACGGTGAACGCTTCATGCAGCGTTTCGATGAGCGTGCCGAGCTGGCCCCGCGCGACATCGTGGCCCGCGCCATCGACCATGAAATGAAGCGCCTGGGTATCGATTGCGTCTACCTGGATATCAGCCACAAGCCGGCCGACTTCATCAAGAGCCACTTTCCCACCGTCTACGAGCGCTGCCTGAGTTTCGGCATCGACATCACCCGGCAGCCGATCCCGGTGGTTCCGGCCGCCCACTACACCTGTGGTGGCGTGGCGGTCGATCAGCACGGTCGCACCGATGTGCCCGGCCTGTACGCCATCGGCGAAACCAGCTTCACCGGCCTGCATGGCGCCAATCGCATGGCCAGCAACTCCCTGCTCGAATGTTTCGTCTACGCGCGCTCGGCCTGTGCCGATATCGTCGGGCAGTTGCAACACATCGGCATGCCCAGCGCTCTGCCAGCCTGGGATGCCAGCCAGGTGACCGACTCGGACGAAGACGTGATCATCGCCCACAACTGGGACGAACTGCGCCGTTTCATGTGGGACTACGTCGGCATCGTACGTACCAACAAACGCCTGCAACGTGCCCAGCACCGCGTACGCCTGCTGCTGGACGAGATCGACGAGTTCTACTCGAACTACAAGGTCAGCCGCGATCTGATCGAGTTGCGCAACCTCGCCCTGGTCGCCGAACTGATGATCAGCTCAGCCATGCAGCGCCATGAAAGCCGGGGTCTGCACTATACCCTGGACTACCCCGACCAGCTGGCCGAAGCCCGCGATACTATTCTGACGCCGACACCTGCGGCGCAGCCCAGCGTCGCCGGCTGAACTTCAGCCGCAAACGCAGGCGCCGATGCTGCTCGGCCGGCAACGCATCACGGACGATGCACAGCCCGCGCGTGAAGCGCTGCCCCGGCAAACGAAAACGCACCACCACCACCTGCGGCAAAGCCAGGCTATCGGGACGCAATTGCACTGCCTGCCAACCGTGGGCCACGCTCCACAGATGCCAACCCGACGCATCGCGACGCAAGCCGGTAAATGCTTGCGCTGAAGACAGGCGAATATGTCGTGGCAACACCCAGGCGGCGTGAGCCAGACACAGGGCAACGCACCACAGTTTCGACCAGAGGGGAATGTCGGCCAGCCAGGGCGCCAGCAAGGCCAGCGCCAGAAC
The DNA here is from genome assembly GCA_045291465.1 of Ectopseudomonas oleovorans. GTDB lineage: Bacteria > Pseudomonadota > Gammaproteobacteria > Pseudomonadales > Pseudomonadaceae > Aquipseudomonas > Aquipseudomonas oleovorans_B. The sequence goes on from CP152345.1 coordinate 4,450,151, forward strand.
CGCCAGATAGAGCCTCAGCAGCGTGCGCGACGGCTGCCAGCGGCACTCGAAGGCATCACTTGGGTTGGACACGATCCAGGATCATGCGCACGATGTGGCGAAGATCGGCGTCCTCGGGTTCGCCGCGTTGCATGAACCAGCCGAACATGTCCTGATCCTCGCACTCCAGCAGTTTGCGGTAGCGCGCCTGGTTCTCGCCATCCAGGGTCGGGTAAACCTCCTGAACGAAAGGCACCAGCAGGACATCCAGCTCCAGCATGCCGCGGCGGCTATGCCAGAACAGACGATTCAGTTCACTTTGCTCAACCATGCAACGCACTCCTCGAACGAGGGCGGCAGTATAACGGTGAATTGCTTCGCTGTTCACCGAGACGCAATGCAATTGCGCTGACAAGGCCCTATCACGCCCTCTATGATGACGCCCCTGACCTTTTTCCAGCGATCCGATTTTCACCATGGCCGATAGCGCGTACTTCACCCTCCTCGACCACGAAGGTCTGCTCGCCGTACGCGGCGCAGACGCTGCCAAATTCCTGCAGGGCCAGTTGACCTGCAACCTCAACTACCTCTCCTCCACGCAGTCGAGTCTTGGCGCTCGCTGCACGCCCAAGGGGCGCATGCTGTCGAGCTTTCGTATCGTTGCGGTGGAGGACGGTTACCTGCTGGCCATGGATCGCGAACTGATCGCGCCGCAACAGGCCGATCTGCAGAAATACGCCGTATTCTCCAAGTCCAGGCTCGGCGACGAAAGCCAGGACTGGGTGCGTTTCGGCCTTGCCGGTGGCGACGCCGCGCTGAACGAACTTGGCCTGCAATTGAGTGATGCCAGTGATTCGCTGGCAAGTGCAGGGCATCTGCTCGCCGTGCGCCTGAGCGATGGCCGCGCCGAACTGTGGGCACCCGCCGCCGAAGCCACGCGCCTGCAAAGCAGTCTGTCTGCCCATCTGCCGCAGGCGCCGCTGAACGCCTGGCTGCTGGCCCAGGTTCGCGCAGGCGTCGGCCAGGTCTTTGCCGCCACCCGCGAGTTGTTCATCCCGCAGATGATCAACTTGCAGGCACTGGGCGGCGTGAGCTTCAAGAAGGGCTGCTACACCGGCCAGGAAATCGTCGCGCGCATGCAGTATCTGGGCAAGCTCAAGCGCCGCCTGCATCGCCTGCGCCTGGTCGGCTCTGCGCTGCCGGCCGTCGGTGTCGAATTGTTCTCTCCCGTTCATGGCTCCAGCGTCGGTGAAGTGGTGCTGGCTGCCCAGGACGGTGACGCCGCCGAGTTGCTCGCGGTGTTGCAGGAAGACGCCGTCGCCGACGGCCGCATTCATCTTGGCAGCAGCGAAGGCCCGACACTGACCCTGCTCGATCTGCCCTATCAGCTGGATGCCGACAAGGAAATCCAGCGCTGACTAAACTTCCCTGGCGCCGCACCGGATCGCCTAAGAGAGCCACTTCATGAGCAAGCTTGCCGAAAAAGTCCAACAGGAACTGATCCATGCCATCGAGAACGATGAGCTGGTGCTGCCCACCCTGCCCGAGGTGGCGCTGAAGGTTCGTGAAGCGGCGGAAGACCCGGACGTGGGCATCCCGCAGATCAGCAAGGTGATCGGCAACGACGCCGCGCTCACCGCCCGCATCATCAAGGTGGTCAACAGCCCGTTGCTGCGCAGCAACAAGGAAATCACGGATCTGCAAATGGCGGTCAGCCGCCTGGGCATCAACTACACCTGCAACCTGGCCACCGGCCTGGCCATGGAGCAGATGTTCCAGGCCACCAGCGATGTGGTCGACCGCAAGATGCGCGAAGTGTGGAACAAGAGCACCGAAATCGCCGGTATCTGCCACGTGCTGTGTCGCCACTACACCCGCCTGATGCCGGATCAGGCCACGCTTGCCGGCCTGGTGCATCAGATCGGCGTACTGCCGATCCTTACCTACGCCGAAGAGCACAACGAGCTGCTGGCAGACTCCATCAGCCTCAACCACGTGATCGAGCAGATTCACCCGATCATCGGCGACAAGATCCTGCGTACCTGGGAGTTCCCGGAGCCCATAGCCGTCGTGCCCAGCCAGTACCTGGACTTCAGCCGCAATTCGGCCAAGGTCGATTACGTCGATATCGTCCAGGTCGCCACCCTGCAGAGCTACCTGGGCAGCGAACACCCCTACACCCAGCTGGACTGGAGCAGGATTCCCGCTTTCGCCAAGCTCGGTCTCGACCCGAACGTCGACATGCAGGCCGACGAAGACCTCTCCGCCGCCATGGAAGCGGCGATGAGCATGCTGCAATAAAAGCGTCTCGCCACGGATGGCAAAATGCCTCTACACTCGAGCCACTCGCCTGAGGAAGTAGAGCCATGCGTCTCACGCTTCTTTTGCTCATTCTCCTGCTCGGCAGCGCCCATGCTGCGGATCGAGTGCGTCTGACCAATGGCGAGTGGCCCCCCTATCTGGGCGAGAACCTGCCGTACCATGGCGTCGCGTCACGCATCGTCGCCGAAGCCTTTGCCCTGCAGAACGTCGAGGTGCAGTGGGAATTCCACCCCTGGGCACGCTCACTGAAAATGGCCGAACAGGGTCAGCGCGATGGCAGTGCGGTATGGCTGTCCAACCCCGAGCGCGAACAACGCTTCCATGTCAGCGATCCGGTGGTGGAAAGCAGCTACTACCTGTTCCACCGCAAGAATCGCAGCTTCGACTGGAGCGGTGTCGAGGATCTACGGGGGCTACGCATTGCCGGTATACGTGGCTATGACTACGGTGCGGCCTTCCAGCGAGCGGAAGCCGCCGGTGAACTCGAGGTGACGCGCCTGACCGGCGACGAGCAGGGGCTGCGCCAGTTGCTGGCGGGACGTATAGACCTGTTCCCGGTCGACAAGGTCGTGGGCTTCGACCTGCTCTACCAGAAATTCAGTGCAGCTGAACGCCGCCAATTGAGCTTCCATCCGCAGCCCTTGCGCAGCGACAGTCTGCACCTGCTGCTATCACGTGAAGTGCCGGGCAATGCCGAACTGATGCAGCGTTTCAACCAGGGCCTGGCGCAACTGCGCGAGAGCGGCAGAATTTCCCAGTACCTGCTGGAGATCCAGCAGCCGTTAAGCCTCGGGCACTGAAACCGGAAACACCACCCTCACCCGCAAGCCATGCGGCACCACCTGATGCAGGCTGATCTGTGCACGATGCGCACGGCAGATTTCCCCTACGATGGCCAACCCCAGGCCCGCGCCACTGCCCTGAGCACCGCGCCGATAGAAGCGCTCGAACACCCTGTCATGCTCGTCCTCGGGAATACCTGGCCCGTCGTCTTCCACCTCCAGCACTGCCGGCGCCAATGCCCGCAACACCAGGTTGCCGCCCGCCGGCGTATGCGCCAGGGCGTTGTCGATGAGGTTGCTGAGCAACTCGTTGAGCAGCGTCGGCTCACCATCGACCCAGACCGGCTGCTCGGCTTCGAGTGCCAGTGCGACACCGCGCGCATGAGCCAGTGGCGCCATGGCCAGGCCGAGCTCGCGAGCCAGCAGACTGAGATCGATGCGCTGCGCCCCACCCTCGGTGATGGCCCGCGCACCACTCTCGATACGCGCCAGTGACAGCAACTGATTGGCCAGGATGGTCAATCGATCGCTCTGCTCGGCGGCCTGCTCCAGCGTCTGGCGCCAGTCCTGGGGGCGCTCGGCGCGCAGGCCCAGGGCAATTCGCGCCTTGAGCGCAGCCAGGGGGGTACGCAGCTCGTGCGCGGCATCGGCGATGAAGGCCGACTGGCGCTCGAACAGGGTCTGCAACCGTTCGTTGAACTGGTTCAGCGCCTCCACCAGAGGGCCAATCTCGCGTGGCAACTCGGCGTCGGGCAGCGGCCGCAGATCGTCGCTGGCCCGCTCGGCTACCGCTCGACGCAAGGTTTCCAGCGGGCGCAACGCCAGGCTGACCGCCACCCAGATCAACAGCAGCGCCACCACCACCAACAGGCCGATGCGCCACAGGGTACCGATCAGCAGTTCGCGAGCCATGCGTTCGCGCGCACCTTGCGTCTCGGCCACGCGTATCTCCGCCACACCTTGCAGCGTCAGTTCGCTGACCGGTTGCAGCAGGCTGACCACGCGCACGCCCTGACCGCGATAGACCCCATCGTAGAAACGCGCCAGTGCCGGGTAATCCTCGGTACGCGGCGTATCCGGCGGGGCTGCGGGCAAATCCTCGTAACCGGACACCAGGCCACCGTCGAACCCCAGTACCTGGTAGTAGATGCGTCCGGCGCTGTCGTAGGCGAAGGCATCCAGCGCCATGTAGGGCACGTTGGCCTGCAACCCTCCATCGGCGCTGTACAGACCATCGGAAATCGCCCGTGCCGATGCCAGCAGGGTACGGTCGTAGGCGGTATCCGCCGCATGGCGGGCACTCCAGTAGGCACTCAGGCTGCTGGCCAGCAGGATCAGCGACAGCGGCAGCGCCAGTCGGCGCAGCAGTCGCCCGCGCAGACTGCCGAGACGGGTCATGCCTCCATCGCCTCCAGCAGATAGCCCAACCCACGGAAGGTGACGATACGCACCGCGTGCCCCTCGAGCTTCTTGCGCAATCGATGGATATAGATCTCGATGGCATCGGAACTGGCTTCCTCGTCGAAGCCGAAGACCTGCGCAGCCAGCTGTTCCTTGCTCATCACCCGACCGAGGCGGGCGATCATCGCCTCCAGTACCGCCTGCTCGCGCGCAGTCAGGGTCAGCGACTCGCCGGCCAGGGTGAAGCGGCGGGTGCCGAGGTCGTAGACCAGTTCGCCGCAGCGCTGCAGTTGCTCACCGCCGAGCACGCTGCGACGTAGCAATGCCTTGACCCGCGCCTCCAGCTCGGACAGTTCGAAGGGCTTGGCCAGATAATCGTCTGCCCCCAGGTTGAGGCCGTGTACCCGATCCTTTACCTCGCCGCGCGCGGTCAGCATCAGCACCGGCAGGGTCTGGCCGCGATCGCGCAAACGCGCCAGCACGGCAAAGCCATCGAGCCGCGGCAGGCCGATATCGAGGATCGCCAGCGCGTAATCCTCGCTGGAAAGCGCCAGGTCGGCAGCCACGCCATCATGCAGCACGTCTACCGTCCAGCCCGCTCCCTTGAGGGCCTGTGCCACGCTTTCCGCCAGTTGCAGGTGGTCTTCGACCAGCAGAATTCGCACCCTAAACCTCCGCCGCAAGATCGTTCGAGGCGCGCAGTGTAGCGCCACCCTCGGCGCTGTGAATTGCCGAAGTGCCGAACGAGTCGAAAGCCTCTGCTACAGAACGCAGCCCTCGTAGGGGAATGTCAGTCCGTCAGGCGCCAGGAGAGGGATAGGTAGGGTGCGCCATGCACACCGCTGACACTCGCACTGGCACTTCGGTGTGCACGGCGCACCCTACACGCGCAGGCCACAAAAATCGCTCCCGGCATTTTTTTCAGCACTGAAAGGCTGGTGAAAGCTTGCCCACCTAGGATCGCCAATCAGGTGGCTCGATCCACCTGCCTGAGCGGCCTGCAGTGGAGCAGTGCCGCGACAAGAACAAGAACGGAGACCACACCATGTTCGCTGCCTCGCGTCAGGCTTTTGCGCCTGCACACCCGCTCTGCCTGGCCATCGCCGCCAGCCTCGCCGCCCCCCTCGCCCAAGCCGCTTTCATCGAAGACAGCTCGGCCACCCTCACCGCCACCAACATCTATTTCAATCGCGACTTCCGTGAAGGTGACGGGCAGAACAAGCGCGAGGAATGGGGTCAGGGCTTTCGCCTGGACATCCAGTCCGGCTACACCGACGGCACCGTAGGTTTTGGTCTCGACGCCATGGGCCTGCTGGGTATCAAGCTCGACTCGGGCAAGGGCCGCACGGGCACCGATCTGCTACCCGTGCACGACGATGGCCGCTCCGCCGACGAGTTCGGCCGCATCGGCATGACCGCCAAGGTCAAGGTCTCCGAAACCGAATTTCGCTATGGCTCGCACGTTCCCGAATTGCCCGTGGTCAAGGCCAGCGACAGCCGCCTGCTGCCTCAGGTATTCGAGGGCGGCCTGTTGACCTCCTCCGAGCTGGAAGGCCTGACCTTCACCGGCGGTCGCCTGGACAAGGTGATCGACCGCGCCTCGACCGACGAGGAAGACCTCGTACTCAATAGCAAGAACCGCCGCTTCGCCGGTGGCATCAGCGCCGACCACCTGGATCTGGCCGGTGTCGACTACAAGTTCGCCCCAGGTTTCACCGGTCGTTATTACTTCGCCGATCTCGATGACATCTACCGCCAGCACTTCTTCGGCCTGCTGAGCAGCCACAAGGTAGGCGCCGGCACCCTGAGCAGCGATCTGCGCCTGATCCTCAGCAAGGACAGCGGTGCGTCCAAGGCTGGCAAAGTGGATAACCGTGCGATCAACGCCATGCTCAGCTACGGTATCAGCGGCCACAAATTCGGCCTGGGCTTCCAGGACATGAGCGGTGACACCGGTTTCGCCTACATCGACGGCAGTGATCCGTTCCTGATCAACTTCGTGCAGATCAACGACTTCGCCAACGCCGACCAGCGCTCCTGGCAAGCCCGCTACGATTACAGCTTCGCCAGCTTCGGCCTGCCCGGCCTGAGTTTCATGACCCGCTACATCACCAGTGACGACGCGCGCGTTGCCGGTAGCAGCGAACGTGGCGGCGAATGGGAGCGCGACATCGAACTCAAGTACGTGGTGCAGAGCGGCCCGCTCAAGGATCTCTACGTGCGCTTGCGCAACGCCAGCTTCCGCTCCGACTTCGCCCGCGACGCCGACGAAAATCGCGTCATCGTCGGCTACAGCCTGCCCATCTGGTAAGACACAATAAGATTAGCGAGGAGAACCATCATGAAACCTGCCCTGATCCGTGCCGCAATCGCCGCCTCCTGCCTGGCCTTCGCCGGCCAACTGATGGCCGCTGAACCGAAACGTCCGGAATGCATCGCCCCGGCCGCGCCGGGCGGTGGCTTCGACCTGACCTGCAAGCTGGCGCAAAGCGCGCTGGTGGACAGCAAGCTGCTGTCTTCGCCTATGCGTGTTACCTACATGCCCGGCGGCGTGGGCGCCGTGGCCTACAACGCCGTGGTCGCTCAGCGCCCGGCTGAGGCCGGCACCATCACCGCGTTCTCCAGCGGCTCGCTGCTGAACCTGGCACAAGGCAAGTTCGGTCGTTTCGACGAGAACGCCGTGAAGTGGCTGGCGGGCGTCGGCACCAGCTACGGAGCCCTGGCCGTGCGCAGCGACTCGCCGTACAAGACCCTCGATGATCTGGTCGCCGCCATCAAGGCAGAACCAGGCAAGGTGGTGATCGGCTCCGGTGGCACCGTCGGCAGCCAGGACTGGATGCAGACCGCACTGATCGCCCGTGCTGCCGGCATCGATCCACGTCAGTTGCGCTACGTGGCCATGGAAGGTGGCGGCGAACTGGCCACCGCTCTGCTCGGTGGTCACATCCAGGTCGCCAGTACCGACATCTCCGACTCCGTACCGCACATCGAAAGTGGCGACATGCGCATCCTCGCGGTGTTCTCCGAGCAGCGCCTGCCGGGCGACGTGGTGTCGAAGATTCCAACCGCCAGAGAGCAAGGCTACGACGTGACCTGGCCGGTGATCCGCGGTTTCTACGTCGGCCCGAAAGTCAGTGACGAAGCCTACGCCTGGTGGAAGAACGCCTTCGACCAGCTGCTGGCCTCGGACGACTTCGCCAAGCTGCGTGAACAGCGCGAGCTCTACCCCTTCGCCATGACCGGCGATGAACTGGACGCCTACGTCAAGAAGCAGGTCGTTCAGTACAAGCAACTGGCTCAGGAATTCGGCCTGATCCAGCAGTAACCCGCCAGGGCGCCAACACCCTGCGGTGTTGGCGCTCCGGCAGTTTCCGCAACCCGCAAATCCCCAACCGCCTGGCGCTTCGTGCTCACGGGCTGGCGTCGTTCACGCCAGGAAACCCGGCAGGCAACACAACACCACGAGGATTTCCTCATGTACCAACGCATCTTCGGCATCGTGCTGTTGCTCTGCTGCCTGAGCCTGGCCGCCACCGCCTGGGGCTACCACGCGCCGTTCTCCTATGAACCTGTCGGCCCCCGTGCCTATCCGCTGCTGTTGCTGGCACTGATGGGACTGGGCGCCATCTACCTGATCGCCAGGCCGACCAGCGCCACCACCGATCACGACGAGCCGCCGCTGGATCGCCACGTGCTGCGCAAAGTGGCCGGCTGCGTGGCGATACTCACCATCTATGCCGCGCTGTTCGAAATGCTCGGTTTCATTCCGGCCAGTGCCCTCTTCGGCATCGCCATGGCTCGCCTGTATGGCGGCTCCTGGTCGATCAGCGCGATCACCGGACTGATCCTGGCCATCGGCCTGTATGTCCTCTTCGACAAGGCCCTAGACGTACCGCTACCGCTCGGCATCCTCGCCGGACTGGAGAATTGATCCATGGATACTCTCAGCTACCTTGGCCAGGGCTTCGGTGTCGCCCTCAGCCCCTATAACCTGCTGACCGCCCTGTGCGGCACCCTGATCGGTACCGTCGTCGGCCTGCTGCCGGGCCTGGGCCCGATCAACGGGGTGGCACTGCTGATCCCCATCGCCTTCGCCCTCGGCCTGCCGCCGGAAACCGCATTGATCCTGCTGGCCGCGGTGTACCTGGGCTGCGAATATGGCGGCCGTATCTCCTCCATTCTGCTGAACATCCCGGGTGAAGCCTCGGCCGTGATGACCACCCTCGACGGTTACCCGCTGGCTCGCCAGGGCAAGGCCGGCATCGCTCTGTCGATCTCCGCTTGGAGTTCGTTCGTCGGCGGCCTGATCGCCACCTGCGGCGTGGTGATCTTCGCTCCGTTGCTGGCCAAGTGGGCCGTGGCCTTCGACCTGCGGAATACTTCGTGCTGATGGTGTTCGCCATCGTCTGCCTGGCCGGCATGGCCGGCAACAAGCCGATGAAGACCGCCATCGCCTGCTGCATGGGCCTGTTCCTGTCGTGCGTTGGCATCGACTCCAACAGCGGCGTGTATCGCTTCACCTTTGGCAGCCTGGGCCTGGCTGACGGCATCCAGTTCGTCGTGCTGGTGCTCGGCCTGTTCTCGGTCAGCGAGATCCTCGTGCTGCTCGAACGCACCCATCACGGCCAGAAGGCCATCGAAGCCAGCGGCCGCATGCTGTTCAACCTGAAGGAAGGCGCCTTCGTCCTCGGTACCAACCTGCGCAGCGGCGCACTGGGCTTCGTCCTCGGTATCCTGCCGGGCGCCGGTGCCACCCTGGCCAGCGCCGTGGCCTACATGAGCGAAAAACGCCTGGCGCACAAGAACAACAGGTTCGGCGACGGTGACCTGCGCGGCCTGGCCGCACCGGAAACCGCCAACAGCGCCTCGGCCTGTGGCTCCATGGTGCCGATGCTGACGCTGGGCGTCCCAGGCTCGGGAACCACCGCAGTGATGCTCGGTGCTCTGACCCTGTACAACATCACCCCCGGCCCGCTGCTGTTCCAGAACCAGCCGGACATCGTCTGGGGCCTGATCGCCTCGCTGTTCGTCGCCAACGTCATGCTGATCGTGATGAACGTACCGATGATCAAGATCTTCACCAGGATTCTTGCCGTGCCCTACTGGGCCCTGGTGCCGGCCATCGCCATCATCACCTCGATCGGTGTCTACGCAGTGCACGCCACCACCTTCGATCTGTTCCTGATGATCGCCATCGGCGTCGCCGGCTACATCCTGCGCAAGATGGATTTCCCGCTGTCGGCCATCCTGCTGGGCTTCATCCTCGGTGGACTGATGGAACAGAACCTGCGCCGTGCCCTGTCGATCTCCAACGGCGAACTCGGCATTCTGTTCTCCAGCCCGATCACCTGGGGCGTGTGGACGCTGATAGTCGGCATGATCGCCCTGCCCTTCTACCGCAACTGGCGCAAGCGCAGTCAGCGTCAGGCTGAAGTGGCTGACGCCGCCTGAGGATGATGCGTGCCCCTAAGCATCACTTCCTTTAACCCACGCGGCTGGTGGCCTACGCCACTGGCCGGCGCGTTGGGTGGTTACCTGGCCAGTCTTGCAGACTGGCCTTTGCCGTGGATGGTCGGCTCGCTGCTGGCAGTGATCCTGCTGCGCTGCATCACGGATCGCCCCTTCAGCGAAGTGCCAGGTGGCCGCCGTGTCGGCCAATGGCTGATCGCTTCCGGCATCGGTCTGCACTTCACCAGCGAAGTGCTGGAGCAGGTGCTCATTCATTGGTGGGTCATTCTCATGGGAGCGTTGTGCCCGCTACTGGTGAGCGTGACCGGTATCGCCCTGCTGCGCCGGGCAGGCGTCGACCGCGCCACGGCCTTCTTCGCCAGCATGCCGGGCGGCGCCAGCGAGATGGTCAACCTCGGCCTGCGTCACGATGCCCAATCAGCCCGAGTGGCAGCGGCGCACAGCATGCGCCTGCTGCTGGTGGTGCTGCTGATTCCGGCGCTGTTCACCTGGAGCCTGCCGAATGTGCCGGCACCTGAGCGCTTTCCGGTGGACTGGAGCTGGCTGGTGCCGTTGCTGCTGGCAGGGGTCGCTCTGGGCGTGCTGTGGAACAGGCTGAACCAGCCCAACCCCTGGATGCTCGGGCCATTGACCGTTTGCGCGGTGGCCAGCGCGATGTTCGACCTGCACCTGGCATTGCCGGCTGAGCTTGGCCAGTTCGGCCAGTGGCTGATCGGCAGCGCCCTGGGTTGCCACTTCAATCGCGCCTTCTTCCGTAGCGCACCGGGCTTTCTCGGCCGCGTGCTGCTGTCGACGCTGCTGGCCATGCTGGGTGCGGTGGCACTGGGCGAAATACTCGCCTGGCTGTCCGGCCAGGATCACCTGTCGCTGATCCTCGGCATCATGCCCGGTGGCATCGCCGAACTCAGTCTGACGGCCGAGGCCTTGCAGCTTTCGGTGGCCCTGGTCACCGCACTCCAGGTGCTCAGGCTGTTTCTGGTGATGTTCCTCGCCGAGCCCCTGTTCAAACTCTGGTGCAAGCGCCACGCTTAGCCCGCCTCGTGCGGGCTTTTTTTATGCTGGCGGATACATGCAAGAAAACGATGGCGCAAAAGGCTCTTTTCTTCTCCCACCACATCACTATCCTCGACAGGCCTTTTTACCTTCCACACACGGCGGATAGGCGATGGAACTGAGACAACTGCGTTACTTCCTCAAGGTGGTCGAGCACGGCAGCCTCGGCCGTGCGGCCCTGGAGCTGAACGTGGGAACCTCGGCCCTGAGCCAGCAGATCAGCAAGCTGGAGAACGAGCTCAGCACCCGCCTGCTGACACGCAGCAGCACCGGTGTCTCACCCACCCCGGCGGGCATTGCCTTCCAGCACCATGCCCAACTCACCCTGCGCCAGGCGGAGAACGCCGCCCAGGCCGCCCAGCGAGAACGCATGAGCGGCTACGTGAGCGTCGGCTTCGCCCCGAGCACGTCATCGGTGCTGGCGCTGCCGCTGATCGCGGTGATGCGCCAGCGTTACCCGAACATCCAGCTGCACCTGGTGGAAATGCTCTCCGGCTATCTGACCAGCCAACTGCACGCGCGCCAGCTGGATCTGGCGATACTTTTCCACAGCGATCCGGGCAGGCGCTGCCGCGTCAGGCCCCTGCTCGATGAAAAGCTCTTCGTGATCGCAGCCCCCAACCTGCCCGGCATGCCCACTGGCGACAACGTGAAGCTCGATGAGCTTGCGCAGTTGCCACTGGTGCTGCCCAGCGTCCAGCATGGCCTGCGCACCACCATCAGCAATGCCTTCGCCCATTCGCGCTGCGAACCCACCGTAGTGATGGACGTCGATGGCCTGGCGCTACTGATGGACACGGTCAAGGCCGGTTATGCCGCCACCATCCAGCCGGGCTCGGTTGCAGCCAGAGCCCGCGAGCAGGGGCTGCACGTGGTGCAGATCAGCGATGCCCACGCAGGCCGGCGCAACCTGCTGGTGTCCCTCCCCGACGATGAACTGTCCCCCGCGGCCCTGGCCGCACGCGTAGCGATCCTGGATACGACCGAGAGTTGGTCGGCAGCGCCCGCTGGCCCGGTGCTCACCTGCTGGATGAGCATGACGCCTGACCCCGGCACGGGTGTTTAGAAATACTGAACACCCCACGCCATTCCTGGCCTTTCGGGCCACTGCCCCCCTCCTAAAGTTCCTCGCCAGACGGGGAGCCCTATCGTGTAGCGCTCCTCTGCCAACGAGGAGACACGATGATCGATGTTCTGGTTATAGGCGGCGGCAACGCCGCGTTATGCGCCGCCCTGATGGCCCGAGAGGCCGGGGCCAGCGTACTGCTGCTGGAAGGCTCGCCACGCCAGTGGCGTGGTGGCAACTCGCAGCACACCCGCAACCTGCGCTGCATGCACGAGGCCCCGCAGGACGTTCTGGTCGATGCCTACCCCGAAGAAGAATTCTGGCAAGACCTGCTCAAGGTCACCGGAGGGCAGACCGACGAGCACCTGGCGCGTCTCGTCATCCGCGCCTCATCGTCCTGCCGCGACTGGATGCGCAGCCACGGCGTGCACTTTCAACCTCCGCTGTCCGGTGCCCTGCACGTCGCACGCACCAACGCCTTCTTCATGGGCGGCGGCAAAGCGCTGGTCAACGCCTACTACCGCAGCGCCGAACGACTGGGCGTGCAGATCCGCTACGACGCGCCGGTCGACGACATCGAGCTGCAGGGTGACCGCTTCGTCGCGGCGCACATTCCCGCGCGGGAAGTCGATGGCAAGCAGTATCCGGCCGAACGCATCGAAGCGCGCACCTGCGTACTGGCAGCCGGCGGCTTCGAGTCCAATCGTGAATGGTTGCGCGAGGCCTGGGGCGTCAACGAACGCGGCGAGTGGCCGGCAGACAACTTTCTGATTCGCGGCACCCGCTTCAACAACGGCGTGCTGCTGCGCAAGCTGATCGATGCCGGCGCCGAGACCATCGGCGATCCGACCCAGGCACACATGGTGGCCATCGACGCTCGTGCGCCGCTCTACGATGGAGGTATCTGCACCCGTATCGACTGCGTATCGCTCGGTGTGGTGGTCAACTGCGAGGGTGAACGCTTCTACGACGAAGGCGAGGACTTCTGGCCCAAGCGTTACGCCATCTGGGGTCGACTGGTCGCTCAGCAACCCAGGCAAGTGGGCTTTTCGATCATCGATCAGAAGGCCATCGGACGTTTCATGCCGCCGGTCTTTCCCGGCACCACGGCCAACAGCCTGGAAGAGCTCGCCAGCAAACTCGGCCTGCCGGTCGAAACCTTCGTAACAACCTTGCAGGCCTACAACAGTGCCTGCGTGGGCGATGACTTCGACCATACCCGCCTCGACGGCTGCCACACCGCAGGCGTGACGCCGGCCAAGACCAACTGGGCTCGCCCCATCGATACCCCACCCTTCTACGGCTACCCCCTCAAGCCGGGGGTGACCTTCACCTACCTCGGCCTGAAGACCGACGACACCGCCGCCGTGCACTTCGCCGGCAAGCCCAGCGCAAACCTGTTCGTCGCCGGAGAAATGATGGCAGGCAATGTCCTCGGCAAGGGTTATACGGCCGGCGTCGGCATGTCCATCGGTACGGCCTTCGGCCGTATCGCCGGAACCCAGGCCGCAGCGGCAGCCGGTCATCGCCCCCATGCAGCAAGCGACGGAGAATCCCGTGCAATCGCCTGAAATCATACAAATCGCCTCTCCAGGCAATAGCACGGAGCAGCAAAGCCTGATTCCCCTGCTGAACGTTCACGAAGCCGAAGTCGACCGGCAGATGCACATCTGCAACGCCTGCCGTTACTGCGAAGGGTTCTGCGCCGTGTTCCCGGCCATGACCCGTCGACTGGATTTCGCCAAGGCCGACGTCCATTACCTGGCCAACCTCTGCCACAACTGCGGCGCCTGCCTGCATGCGTGCCAGTACGCCGCACCGCACGAGTTCGCCGTGAACGTGCCGCAGGCCATGGCCAAGGTTCGTCTCAATACCTATGTCGAGTACGCCTGGCCAGGCAAGCTCGGCACCCTCTACGAGCGTAACGGCCTGACGCTGTCGCTGGCCCTGGCAGGCTCGCTGGCGCTGTTCCTGCTGCTGACCCTGCTGGTCAAAGGCACGCTGTTTCCCGGCCCCCTGGCCGGTAACTTCTACGCGATCTTCCCGCACAACACCCTGGCTTTGATGTTCGGTGGCGCCTTCGGCTTCGCCATCCTCGCCCTGGCCATCGGCGTCACGCGCTTCTGGCGGGCGATCAGCCCCACCGACACACAAGCGCTCGCCAGTGGCGCCGCCGTTGCGGAAGCCTCCGGCGCGGTGCTCAAGCTCAAGTACCTCGACGGCGGCCATGGCGAGGGCTGCAACAACGAAAGCGACCGCTTCACCCTCTGGCGCCGCCGCTTCCACCACTTCACCTTCTACGGCTTCATGCTGTGCCTGGCCTCCACCAGCGTGGCCACGCTTTACCACTACCTGCTCGGTTTGCAGGCGCCCTATCCACTGCTCAGCCTGCCGGTGGTGCTCGGCACGCTGGGCGGCATCGGCCTGCTCATCGGGCCTGCCGGGCTGCTGTGGCTCAACTACCGCCGTGACCCGGAACACGGTGACCGCGCCCAGGCGCCCATGGATCGTGGCTTCATCGTGCTGCTATTGCTGATCAGTCTGACCGGCCTGGCCTTGCTGGCCTGGCGTGATACCGGCGCGATGGCGCTGTTGCTGGCGATCCACCTGGGCATGGTGATGGCGTTCTTCCTGACCATGCCGTACGGCAAGTTCGCCCACGGCATCTTCCGTAGCGCGGCGCTGCTCAAGCACGCGATCGAGAAGCGCCAGCCGGACAACCTCAAGCTCGGCAGCGACTGAGCCCCGAACCCATACCGGCGGGATGCACCGTGCATCCCGCCCGTTGTCCCGACGCCGCCAGCGGCGTCAAGCCTGAACCACAATAAAACTCCACAGGAGAACACATGAAAAACCGCCTCATCTGCGCCGCGCTGCTGACCTCCGGTCTGCTTGCCGCCGGCACGGCACTCGCCGAACCCAAACGCCCCGAATGCATCGCGCCAGCAAAGCCCGGTGGCGGTTTCGACATCACCTGCAAGATCGCCCAGAGCGGTCTGAAAGACAGCGGTCTGCTCAAGGCGCCCATGCGCGTCACCTACATGCCCGGAGGCATCGGCGCCGTCGCCTACAACGCAGTGGTCGCACTGCGGCCGAAAGAACCCGGCGTCATCACCGCCTGGTCGAGCGGTTCGCTGTTGAATCTGGCGCAAGGCAAGTTCGGTCGCTATGACGAAAAGGCCGTGCGCTGGCTCGCAGCCATCGGCACCGATTACGGCGCGATTACCGTGCACCGCGACTCGCCCCTGCAAACCTTCGATGACCTGATCAAACAGCTGGAAAAGGCGCCATCGGAACTGGTCATCGGCGCGGGCGGCACCGTTGGCAGCCAGGACTGGATGCAGGCGGCACTCGTCGCCCGTAACGCGCATATCGACCCGCAGGCGCTGCGCTACGTGGCCTTCGAGGGCGGCGGCGAGCCCATGACGGCGCTGCTCGGTGGCCACGTGCAGGCCATCGTCAGCGGTTTTGGCGAAGCCACGGCGCAGTTGGAAGCGGGCAATGTGCGCATCCTCGCGGTGATGGCCGAAGAACGACTGCCGGGAAAACTCGCGAATATTCCCACCGCGAAAGAACAGGGCTATGACGTCGTCTGGCCTATCGTACGCGGTTTCTACATGGGGCCCGAGGTCAGCGACGAGGACTTCGCCTGGTGGCAGGAGCGCTTCGAAACCCTGCTTGCCGAGGAAGGCTTCGACAAGACCCGCGCGCAGTTCGACCTGATGCCCTTTTCCAAGACGGGCAAAGAGCTGGAGCAGTTCGTCCACGAACAGGTGGCCGAGTACAAGGTGCTGGCGAACGAGTTCGGCCTGCTCCAATAACACTCGGGCGCTATCCGGCGCCGACGCAAGAACCACGCTCAGCCCGCCCCGTGCGGGCTTTTTCATGCGTCACCACTGCAATTGCAGGGCACTGCCGAACTCACGTGACTGACCGCTCACGGGGTCGACGAAACGCAACC
Source organism: Ectopseudomonas oleovorans (assembly GCA_045291465.1). GTDB lineage: Bacteria > Pseudomonadota > Gammaproteobacteria > Pseudomonadales > Pseudomonadaceae > Aquipseudomonas > Aquipseudomonas oleovorans_B. Next base: position 4,466,184 of record CP152345.1, read on the forward strand.
CCCGCGCCAGCAGTTTGAGCGGTTTGCCGTAGTCGTCCGGCTGGTTCCGTGACGCCTGCAACTCGGGGTAGAAATCATCACCCACGATGGGCGCACCAAGCCCGGCCAGATGCACCCGCAACTGGTGCTTTCTGCCCGTCACGGGTGACAGGCCGTAACGCCACAATGCGCCCCGCTGCTCCAGCACCTCGATCAGCGTTTCGCTATTGGCCTCGCCAGGCACCTCCTGCATGCGGAAGAACGGCTCGCCATCCACCATGCGCGAACGATGCCGGTAGGGAAACTGCAACTGCGACAATGCCGGGGCGATGGCCTCATAGCGCTTTTCCACCCGCCGCTCGCGAAACAGCGCCTGATACTGGCCGCGACTGCTCGGGTTCACCGAAAACAGCACCAGCCCGGCAGTCAGTCGGTCGATGCGATGGATCGGCACCAGGTCGGCATTGCCGGTACGTCGTATCAGCCGCGCCAGCAGGGTCTGCTCGACGTATTCACCAGCCGGCATGACCGGCAGGAAATGCGGCTTGTCTGCAACCAGCAGGTGTTCGTCCTGCCACAGCACCTGCTCCTCGAAGGGAATCGGCGTTTCGTTCGGCACTTCGCGGAAGTAACGCACCTTGAGCCCGACGCGGTAACAATGCTCGGGGCCGATAGGAACACCCGCACCATCCAGCACCTTGCCCGTCGCCATGCGCTGCAGCCAGGTAGCACGGTCGATGGCGGGAAAGTGATCGCACAGGCAATCGAGCACCGTCGCCCAGTCCCCCTGGGGCAAGTGAAGGGTACTGGGGCGCATCATGGGGCTGGGCATTGCGGGAAACACTCGACGAATCCGGAGGGGCGAATTAGGCCGCAGTCGTTGCACTCAGTCAAAGCAAACGGCTTGAGCGGGCGTCCGGCTGTGGCTATGGTGGCCGCTCGTATTTGGAGAGTCCCATGTCCGTCACCCGTTCCCTGCTCACCAGCATCGCCCTACTCCCGCTCCTGGCCGCCTGCCAGGTCTACACCGGCAAGCCGGAAGGCCCGCCTCCGGCCACCCGCCTGCAAGGCCAGGTGCAGGTCGAGAACGGTCAGTTGACCTTCATCCCCTGTCAGGAGCAACGCCGCTTCGTGCTGACCGACGGCGGCAACACCGATATCGAGCGCGAAGCTGCGCAACTCGGCAGCGATGGCCAGAGCGGCCTGTTCGCCGACCTGGCAGGCCGCCTGGGTGGCAGTCAGGGCAAAGACAACGACGGGCGCTTCGAGATCAGCCAAATCTATCGCCTGCAGAACGAAGGCCATGGCTGCGACGATCTCAACTTCAAGCGCCTGACCCTGCGCGCCAGCGGCAACGAGCCGTTCTGGCAGGTAGAGGTCGGCAGCAAGGGACTGGTGCTCAATCGCCCGGATCATGAGCCGCTGGCCCTGCCCTATCTGGAGGAGCAGTTGCCGGAAGGTCGTCTCAGCTTCAGCAGCGAAGCCAACGGCCAGCGCCTCGATCTGTGGGTAGCCCCGCAGCGTTGCGTCGACGGCATGAGTGGCGCAGTCAATCACCTCCGCGCCGAGTTGCGTCTCGACGGCCAGGTGCTGCGTGGCTGCGCGCACTTCGGCGGCGCACGCAACTGACCGTCGAACTGCGGGTGATCCTGCGCAGGGTCACCCGTTCGCAGCGTGCGAGCGCGCTAACCGCTAGCCCAGACTGCCGGCGAAACGCCGCGCATAATCTTCCCGCTCGAAGGCCTCGACCACGAAGTCGATGAAGCTACGCGTCTTGCCCGGCATCAACTGACGGCTGGGGTAATACAGCGACAACGCGCCAGCATCCGCCCACCAGCGCGGTAGCACCCGTACCAGCTCGCCCGACTCCAGCCAGGGCAATACATCGGGCACGGCAAGCATCGCCACCCCCAGGCCCAGCAGCGCCGCTTCTCGCACAGCCGCCGGATCATTGACCACAATGGTTTCTCGCATCGCTGCGGCCACCTCATCGCCCTGGACGGTGCGCATGTTCCAGGTGCGGATACGCCCCGAAGAGAGTGAGCGCATGACGATGCCATCCAGCTCGATCAACCCCGAAGGATCGGCTGGCAGCGGATGACGGGCCAGATAAGCGGGCGAAGCGAAGGCGATGACATGCAGCGAAGCCAGCGCTCGGGCAACCACGCCAGGCGCCAGTTCGAAGCCTCCGCCAATGGCCGCATCGTAGCCTTCGGCAATCAGATCGACCGCACGGTTCTCGAAGTGCCACTCGGGCCGTACGCGGGGATAGCGCTGGAGAAACTCAGGCAATAGCGGCAGCAGGTAGTCGAGCCCGAAGGATGGCGCCACGCTGATCTTGAGCACACCGGCCGGCTGGCCATCATCGGCTGATACGGCGGCGATGGCATTGTGCAGGGACTCCAGGTTGTCGCCAATGGCATTGAGGAACGTCTCTCCGGCCTCGGTCAGCGTCAGCTTGCGAGTCGAGCGCTGGAATAGCCGCACGCCCAGGTTGCGCTCCAGCATGGCGACGTTGCGGCTCACCGCTGCCGGCGTCAGGGCGAGGCGGCGTGCTGCCGCCGAGAAGCTGCCGCTCTCGGCACTACGTACGAAGGATTCAAGATTGGTGAGCGTTTCCATGGCGCGATCTTAAATGGATGCTTGAAGATAATCCAAATGATTAGCCGCTAATCAAAGGGCAATGAAAACACCATAGTCACTCCACCGAATGTCTCGGCAATCAAACGGAGTGAACCATGAGCAACGTGATTTCTTCCCAACCCCTTCCTCTGGCCGGCAAGACGGCGCTCGTAACAGGCGGCTCTCGTTCCATCGGCGCAGCCATCGCCAAACGCCTGGCCGCCGACGGCGCCCAGGTTGCCTTCACCTACAACGGCTCGCCCCAACAGGCCAAGGAAACCGCAGCGGCCATCGAGTCGGCAGGCGGTCGCGTGCTGGCGATCCAGGCCGACGCAGCCGATCCCGAGGCCGTGCGTGCCGCCGTCGCGAACACGCTAGAAGCGTTCGGCGGCCTCGACATTCTGGTGAATAACGCCGGTGTCGGCGTGTTCAGTCAGTTCGAAGAAACCAGTTTCGAGGATTACCAGAAGATGCTCGCGGTCAACGTGACCGGTGTATTCGTCGCCACCCAGGAAGCGGTAAGGCACATGCAGGCAGGCGGTCGCGTCATCCACATAGCCAGCTCGGTCACCAAGTCCGCAGGTGTGCCCGGACTTGCCGCATACAGCCTGACCAAAGGTGCCGTCGCCGGTTTCAACCGCAGCCTGGCACATGATCTGGGGCCCCGCGGCATCACGGTCAACAGCATCCACCCAGGCCCGGTGAACACCGACATGAACCCGGCCGATAGCGAGGTTGCCCAGCTCCTGACGCCTCGCATGGCAGTGGGGCGCTATGGAGAGCCGCACGAAATTGCCAGCCTGGTGGCATTCATCGCCAGCCCGCAAGCTTCGTTCATCACCGGTGCGGACATCCTCGCTGATGGCGGGTTGACCTCCTGAGCACGCCGGGGCAGGCCAGTCAGCCTGCCCCATGGTTTCCGACACCTCGGCTATCAGGAGTCCCGGCATGAGCAAATCGCCCTCCATCGGCATCATCGGTGCCGGCCACATCGGTGCAACCTTCGCACGCGCCCTGGCGCGTCGGAACATTCCGGCAATCCTCGCCAACAGCCGTGGGCCAGAGAGCCTGCAAGGCCTGGTACAATCCATCGGCCCGAGCATCCGTGCCGGCACCCGCGAGCAGGCGGCAGCGCAGTCCATCGTGCTGGTCGCAGTGAACTGGTCGAAGCTGCCAGCCGCGCTGTCCGGGCTTGCGGACTTCGCCGGGCGTATCGTCATCGACAGCAACAACCCGATCGAAGCGCCGCTGTTCAACCCCATCGATCTGCATGGTCGCACCTCGAGCGAGGTGTTTGCCGACCTGGTGCCGGGCGCCCATGTCGTGAAGGCGTTCAATCATCTGAACGCCAGACTGCTCATCGCCGATCCCGCCGAGCGCGGCGGCCGGCGTGTGCTGTTCCTGGCGGGTGACGACAATCGCGCGAAGAACCAGGTCAGCGCACTGATCGATGAGCTGGGCTTCGCTGCCATCGACCTTGGCGGGCTGGCCCAAGGTGGGCGCCTGACGCAATTCCCCGGAGGGCCATTGCCCTCGCTCGAACTGGTGCAGTTCGGTTGAGCGACCGGGAGACGAAAATGAAGGATTCCATCATGCCCCATATCGATTCACCTGCTGCAGACACCCGTTCCATGTCTGCTGCCTGGTGGGCCGTCATCTCTCTTGCCCTGGGCGCCTTCGGTCTGGTCACGGCGGAATTCCTGCCGATCAGCCTGCTGACGCCGATGGCCGCCGACCTGGGCGTCTCCAACGGCGCGGTGGGCCAGGCCATTACCGCCACCGCCGTGGTCGCCGCATTCGCCGGGCCGCTGGTGGTGCTGTTCTCGGGCCGCCTGGATCGGCAGAAGATCGTCTGGGGGTTGATGGGCATGCTGGTGTGCTCCTGCATCCTTTCGGCCTATGCCTCGAACATCACGGTGCTGCTGATCGCGCGTGGGCTGCTGGGCTTCGCCCTCGGCAGCTTCTGGGCCATGATGGCAGCGCTCGCCCTGCGCCTGGTGCCCCCGGACAAGGTGCCACGTGCCCTTTCGATCATCATGATGGGCATCTCGCTCGCAACCATCTTCGCTGCCCCGCTGGGTGCCTACCTGGGAGAACTGTGGGGCTGGCAGGCCACCTTCCTGGCCGCGTCCGGCATTGGCGTGGTCGCGCTGGCGATCCAGATGCTGACCCTGCCCAAACTGCCGGCCGCCGCAGCACCGGGCCTGGCGTCCTTCAGGGCGGCCCTGACGCGGCGCGCGGTCGTCGTCGGCATCGGCACCGGGCTTCTGGTCATTTCCGGGCACTTCGCCGCGCTGACCTTCATCCGCCCTTTCCTCGAGGAGGTTCCGCGCCTGGATGTCGCGACCGTCTCGCTTGCCCTGCTGGCCTTCGGTATCAGCGGCTTTTTCGGCAACCTTGCCGGCGGCGCCGTCGCCGCGCGCAGTCCGGCCTGGGCAGTGGCCAGTTGTTCGTTCCTGATCGCTGCGGTTGCTCTGACGCTGATCCTGTTCGGTACGCAGGCCCGCGTCGCCATCACCGCACTTGCGCTCTGGGGCTTCGCCTTCGGTGCCTTCCCGGTATCGATCTCCATCTGGAACGCGCGCGCAGCCACCGATCATGCGGAAAGCGCTGGCGCCCTGCTGTCATCGACCTTCCAGGTCGCCATTGCAGCGGGTGCGGTTCTGGGGGGACTGATCATCGACAGCCTCGACTCGCAAGCCGTGATCGTCTATGCCGCGACAGCAGCCTTCGCGGGCGCTGCTCTGATGTTCATCCGGGGTCGCGCAATCGAACGCCAACGTGGCTGAGTGTGTAATCGCGCAACGTTCACCTACGCTCAACGGAGCCAAGCCGTCAGCACCGGCCTTCTCCATCCGGGCAGCGAATCCCGTACAATCGCGACCCTCTTCACCCTGCCGGATCACCACCGGCCAAACAGGACATCGCACATGCTTCGCCTGACCGAACTGAAACTGCCCCTCGACCATCCCGATGAAGCCCTGCGCCCGGCCATCGTCCAACGCCTGGGTATCCCTGACGCCGACCTGCTCGCCTTCAGCGTGTTCAAGCGCAGCTACGATGCACGCAAGAAGTTCGGCGACATGCCATTCATCTATACCATCGATTGCGAGGTAAAGGACGAGGCAGCGCTGCTCGCTCGCCTGCACGACGACAAGCATGTCGGCCCGGCACCGGACATCAGCTACAAGCCGGTCGGCAAGGCCGCAACGCCGCTGGACGAACGCCCGATCGTGGTGGGCTTCGGCCCCTGCGGCATCTTTGCCGCGCTGATTCTGGCCCAGGCCGGCCTGCGCCCCATCGTGCTGGAGCGCGGCAAGGAAGTACGCGAACGCACCAGGGACACCTGGGGCCTGTGGCGCAAGAACGTGCTCAACCCGGAGTCCAACGTGCAGTTCGGCGAAGGCGGTGCCGGCACCTTCTCCGACGGCAAGCTGTACAGCCAGATCAAGGATCCCAACCACCATGGCCGCAAGGTGCTGCAAGAGTTCGTCAAGGCTGGAGCACCGGAAGAAATCCTCTACGTCAGCAAGCCGCACATCGGCACTTTCCGCCTCACCGGCGTGGTCGCCACCATGCGCGAAGAGATCAAGGCCCTCGGTGGCGAAGTGCGCTTCCAGGAGCGTGTCAGCGACCTGCTGATCGAGGGTGATCAACTCTGCGGGGTGGTGCTGGAAAGTGGCGAACAGATCGCCAGCCGCCACGTCATCCTCGCGCTCGGCCACAGCTCGCGCGACACCTTCCGCATGCTGCATGCGCGCGGCGTGTTCCTGGAGGCCAAGCCGTTCTCGGTGGGGTTCCGCATCGAGCATCCGCAATCACTGATCGACCGCGCACGCCTGGGCAAGTACGCCGGCCACCCGAAACTCGGTGCCGCCGACTACAAACTGGTGCACCACGCCAGCAATGGCCGTTCGGTGTACAGCTTCTGCATGTGCCCTGGCGGTACCGTGGTCGCCGCCACCTCCGAGCCGGAGCGCGTGGTCACCAACGGCATGAGCCAGTACTCGCGCAACGAGCGCAACGCCAATGCCGGCATCGTCGTCGGTATCACCCCCGAGCAGGATTACCCGGACGGCCCGCTGGCCGGCGTGGAACTGCAGGAGCGCCTGGAATCGCACGCCTATGTGCTCGGCGGACGCAACTACGAAGCACCGGGGCAACTGGTCGGCGACTTCATCGCCGGCAAGCCGTCGAGTGCACTGGGCGAAGTGCAACCCTCCTACAAACCGGGTGTGAAGCTGGGCGATCTGGCGCCATCACTGCCGGACTTCGCCATCGAGGCCATCCGTGAAGCACTGCCGGCCTTCGGCAAACAGATCAAGGGTTTCGACCTGGCGGATGCGGTGCTCACCGGCATCGAGACGCGCACCTCCTCGCCGGTGCGCATCACCCGTGGCGATGACCTGCAGAGCCTCAACCTCAAGGGTCTGTACCCGGCCGGCGAAGGCGCTGGCTATGCCGGCGGCATTCTTTCCGCCGGGGTGGACGGCATTCGCGTCGCCGAGGCCGTGACCCGTTCCATGCTGGGCCGGGAATGAGCCTCCAGTAGGGGGCGCCCTGCGCACCACGGCCTGCGTAAAATCATTGGTGCGCACAGCGCCCCTACCGGTCACCAAGGCGCCAGCAGCACAAGGTCGAGCGACGCGAGCCATGGCTACGCCGTGCAGGGTCGTCGTAGCTCGATAGCTCGCTGAAACCGGCCTTGCGCATCATCCCTGCCGAGGCGGCGTTCTCTTCGTGGCGGTCGATGTAGATATCCTGAACACCCAGCGCGACGATGCGCTCGATAGCCGCCTCCAGCAGTCGTGAACCCAGCCCCTGCCCCGCACAGCCGCGATGCACGACCGCCTCGCAGATATACGCGTGCTGTTGCGCCTCCCGCCCCGTGGGCTGATGAGCGGAAAAATCCCGGGTCAGTCGATAGCTGACGAAACCGAGCAAGCCACTGTCGCCCTCGGCCAGCACGGCCAATGTTTCGCCACTTGCGATGGCCTGCAAATGAGCACGCACCTCGACCTCGGGCAGGTAGTTCCAGGGGTTGGGGCCGTGTTCGAGCAACAGTTCGCACATGATCTGGATATCGGCCGGCTGCGCCTGGCGAATGCGGGCTTCGTTCATGATCGGGTTCCCCAAGGAAAAGGCCAGTCTAGAGACTGGCCTCGTACAGACACAGGTACAGCAAGAGACGAGAACTGTGCCTGTTAACGGTCGTCTTCCCAGGGGCGTCCACGGGTGCGCTCGACCAGCTCGACCTTCTGCTGCATCGCCGCCTTGGACAGCATGTGCGCACTCACCGGCGCGGTGATGAACAGGAACAGGGTGATCAACAATTCATGCAGGCTCAGCCCTTCGCCGCGGCTGCCGAAGAAGATCAGCGAGGCGATGACCATGCCGCCCACACCAAGGGTGGTGGCCTTGGTCGGCCCGTGCAGACGCATGAAGAAATCCGGCAGGCGATACAGGCCGATGGCGCCAATCAGCGCAAACAGGCTGCCGACCAGCAGGAACAGGGAGACCAGTATTTCGACCCACATTGGCATGGAAAAAACCTCCTGGAACCTGGATCAACGTCTCGCGAGCTGGAGGCATGCAAGGCAGAAACAGGCAAAAAACCGCGGTTTACAAACGCAAATGAGCAATTTGACTCACTTCGTTCGCCCCTTCGGGGCCGTGCCAAAGCACGTTCAGCTTCACGCTGTGAGCCTGTTTCTAACGTGGCAGGCCCGACGCGCAGCAGACTTTCGACAGGTTCAGTCGATGATGTCGCCGTGCATCATGTGCTTGCCCACCGCCACGGTACTGACGAAGCCCATTACCGCGATCAGCAAGGCAATCTCGAAGAACAGATCGGAATCCAGCCAGATCCCGAACAGCACGATCAGCGCCAGCGCATTGATGTACAGGGTATCCAGGGCCAGCACGCGATCGGGCATGCTCGGCCCCTGTACCAGACGCAGCACATTGAGCACCATGGCCACGCCGATGATGAACAGGCACAGGGGAATCACGTAGGCGAGCATTCGAATATCTCCAGCAGCGGCGCTTCGTAACGGCTCTTGATCTCGGCGATCATGGCATCGGTATCGGGCACATTCAGACCATGCAGGAGCAGCGTCTTGTGGTCATTGCTCAAGCCCGCCGACACGGTACCCGGCGTCAGCGAGACCACGCAGGCCAGCAGCGACAGCAGGAACTCGTCCTCGATGTCCATCGGCACCTCGACGAACGCCGGTTGCAGGCGATCCTTGGGGCCCAGCACCAGGCGTGCGACATGCAGGTTGGCCAGCACGATGTCGTAGAACACCTTGGCCAGGAACACGGCGAGCTTCAGCGGCCGACGCAAGTGCGGCACGTTGAGCAGGAAGTCGCGCGTCAGCCAGACGATAGCCCAGCCGAGAAACAGGCCGAGCAGCACGTGACCGAGCGCGACGCTGTTGACCAGCGCCAGCCAGATGACCGCCAGCAGCAGCGTCAGGTGGGGATGGGGAAACAGACGTCTCATGCCTCACCTCCATCGATCAGCGAAAGGTAGGGCTGCAGATCCAGCAACTGTTCGGCAGTGGCCTGCATGTAGATCAGCAGCGGTTGCGCCAGTACCAGCAGTAACGGGCTGGCCAGCAGTAGCCCCAGGGTCGCACCGAGACGCGTCCGATCGGCAGGCTCGGTGTTCTCCAGCGGTCGACCATGACTGTGCCAGAACATCTGGCTACCGGCGCGGCTCAACGCCACCAGTGTCACCAGACCGCAAAGCAACACCACCGACCACAACCAGAGAGCCTGGCTGCCGGGCTCCACCGAACGCAGCAACAGCAGCTTGCCGAGGAAGCCGGAGAACGGCGGCAAACCAGCCACCGAAATGGTCGCGGCGAAGAACAGCGCCCCCAGCAGCAAGGGCTGATGCAGGGCCTGCAACAGGTGCAGGTCATCCCCCGCCGGGCCGCGCTGGCGCACGATCAGTCCAGCCAGCAGGAACAGCGCCGCGCTGATCAGGGTGCTGTGCACCAGGTAATACAGGGCGGCGCTCAACGCCTGAGGCGTGCCGAGGGAGAACCCCGCCAGCAGCGTACCGACCGATACCACCACCAGATAGCCCAGCAACACTTGCAGGCGCTCCGCGGCCAGTGCACCGATGGCGCCCGCCGCCAGCGTCAGCAACGCCAGCCACCAGAGCATCTCGTGGGCCATGTTGGCCAGCGATCCGGCACCCTCGCCAAAGATCATGGTGAACACCCGGAAGATCGAATACAGGCCGACCTTGGTCATGATCGCGAACAGCGCCGCCACCGGCGCAGGCGCCGAGGCGTAGGCCTTCGGCAACCAGAAATACAGCGGCAGCACCGCTGCCTTGAGGGCGAACACCACCAGCAGCAGATAGGCGGCCGCACTCAGCAACGGTGCCAGCTCCGGGTCGGCTTCGGCCACCTTCTGCGCCAGATCCGGCATGTTCAACGTACCGGTCAGACCGTAGAGGATGCTCACACCGATCAGAAAGAACGACGAACCGAGCAGATTGAGCACCACATAGTGAACGCCAGCCTTGATCTGATCCTTGCCATTGCCGTGCACCAGCAGCGAATAGGACGAGATCAGCAGAATCTCGAAGAAAACGAACAGGTTGAACAGGTCGGCGGTGAGAAAGGCACCGTTGATGCCGAGCAACTGGAACTGGAACAGCGCGTGAAAGTTCTGCCCACGCTCGTCATCCCCCCGACTGGCATAGAGCAGGGTGAAGCCGGCCAGCAGCGCAGTCAGCAGCAGCATCAGCGCACTGAGGCGGTCGAGCAGCAGCATGATGCCGAACGGCGCCTGCCAGTTCCCCAGGGCATAGGCACGCAACTGGCCATCGTCGGCCAGCAACACCAGATAGAGCCCCAATGGCACCAGCGCCCAGGTGGCGACCAGCGACAGCATGCGCTTCAAGGGCTTGCTCAGGTCATGGCCGACCAGCAGCAAGGCGCCCGCCAGCATCGGCAACAGGATCGGCAGGATCAGGGCATGCTTCATACGCGCGGCTCCTCGCCGTCGACGTGGTCGGTCTTCAGTTCCCCCAGGCCACGCAGCGCCAGCACCACGACGAAGGCGGTCATGGCGAAACCGATGACGATGGCGGTCAGCACCAGCGCCTGCGGCAGTGGGTCACCGTAGGCCGGGCTGCGTCCGATCACCGCTGGCACACCGGTACCGAGCCTTCCCATGGCGAAGATGAACAGGTTGACCGCATAGGAAATCAGGGTCAGCCCCATGACCACCGGAAAGATCCGCGCTCGCAGCAGCAGATAGACACCGGCAGCCGTGAGCACGCCAAGGGTGATGGCGAACAACACCTCCATTTAGATGACCTCCTTGCAGGATTCGTCCTGGCCGACGTGCCCGAGGTTGGACAGGATCAGCAACGTGGCCCCGACTACCGCGAGGTAGACCCCCAGGTCGAAGAGGATGGCCGTGGCCAGCTCGATCTCGCCGATCAGCGGGATATGGAAATGATCGAAGGCCGACGTCAGGAACGGCACACCGAACGCCCAACTGCCGAGCCCGGTAAACGCGGCAATCAGCACACCCCAGCCAGCCACGCCGTGGTAGCTGAAGCGCAGGCGCTGCTGCGTCCAGGTCACGCCATGGGAGATGTATTGCAGGATCAGCGCGACAGCGGTGATCAGGCCGGCGATGAAGCCGCCGCCCGGCAGGTTGTGGCCCCGGATGAAAATGAACACGGCAATCAGCAGCGCCAGCGGCAACAGCGCTCGTGCCAGATTGTCGAGAATCATCGGATGGCTGTCGGTCGACCACAGGCGGCCGTTCTTGTCATGGGTCGGGTGTGGCAGGTGCAGACCGTACAGCAGCGCGTAGATACCGATGGCGGCAATCGCCAGCACGGTGATCTCGCCAAGGGTATCGAAACCGCGGAAGTCCACCAGGATCACGTTGACCACATTGGTGCCGCCACCACCGGACACGCTGTTGTCGAGGAAGAACGAGGAGATGCTCTGGTAGGGACGGGTCAGCACCGCATAGGCGAGCATCGCCACCACCGCACCGACACCACCGGCCAGGATGAAGTCGCGCAACGCCCGCAGACTGCTGGATTCGACCGGCGTGCGATCCGGCATGAAGTACAGCGTCAGCATCAGCAGGATGATGGTCACCACTTCCACCGACACCTGAGTCAGCGCCAGATCCGGTGCGGAGAAACGGGCGAACGCCAGCGCCACCATCAGTCCCGCCAGACTCAACAGCATCAGCGCCACCAGACGTCGGCGATGGAAATACACGGTGAGCAGTGCACTGCCCATCAACAGGATCATGCCCAGCACCGTGATGCCATCCAGCGGCGTCAGCTCCACCGAACCGGTGAGGTCGCGCAGCGGACTCAGCGCGACGATCAGCAGCAGCAACGTAGCACCCAGCATCCAGCCGAGGTAACTCTGCAACGACCCGCTCTCCAGCAACCCGGTGACGCGCCGCGCCGCCTTGATCAGGCCGATCAGCGCATTGTCGAACACCAGTTTGGCATCGACGCTGGGCAAACCTTCGTACCACTGGAACAACGGCTTGCGCAGGACGTAGACGGCAATACCCCCGAACAGCGCGACGACGCTCATCAGCAGCGGCAGATTGAAGCCATGCCAGATCGCCAGGCTGTATTGCGGCAGCTCCCCACCGAGGGTCGCGCCAGCGGCACTGGCCAGCAGCGGTGCCACGGTATAGGCCGGCACGATGCCCACCAGCAGGCAGAGGAAGACCAGAATCTCCACCGGCACTTTCATGTAGCGTGGCGGCTCGTGCGGTGGGTACTTCGGCAAGTCATGTGGCTCGCCGTTGAAGAACACGTCATGAATGAAGCGCAGCGAATAGGCCACGGCGAACACCCCCGCGACCGTCGCCGCAGCAGGAATCACCCAGTTGAAGCTACCCAGAAGATGCTGGTTGAGGGTTTCACCGAAGAACATCTCCTTGCTCAGGAAACCGTTGAGCAGCGGCACACCCGCCATCGCCGAAGCGGCCACCATCGCCAGCACTGCCGTATGCGGCATGTACTTCCACAGGCCGGCGAGCTTGCGCATGTCGCGGCTGCCGGTCTCGTGATCGATGATCCCGGCGGCCATGAACAGCGAGGCCTTGAAGGTAGCGTGGTTGATGATGTGGAACACCGCTGCCACTGCTGCCAGACGGGTATCCAGGCCGAACAGCAGAGTGATCAGGCCCAGGTGGCTGATGGTCGAATAGGCCAGCAGTCCCTTCAGGTCATGCTGGAACAGCGCCATGCAGGCGCCCACCACCAGGGTGGTCAGGCCGGTCAGACTGACCAGATAGAACCACCAGTCCGAATCGGCCAGCGCCGGGTACAGGCGCGCCAGCAGGAAGACCCCTGCCTTGACCATGGTCGCCGAGTGCAGATAGGCCGAAACCGGCGTAGGTGCCGCCATCGCATGCGGCAGCCAGAAGTGGAAGGGAAACTGCGCCGACTTGGTGAACACGCCAAGCAGAATCAGGATCAGCGCCAGTGGATAGAGGGCATGGGCGCGGATCAGGTCGCCCGAGGCCAGCACATCGGTCAGTTCGAAACTGCCGACGATATTGCCGATCAGCAGGATCCCGGCGAGCAGCGCCAGACCACCGCCCCCCGTGACGGTCAGCGCCATGCGCGCGCCCTTGCGCGCCTCCGAGCGCCACCCCCAAAAGCCGATGAGCAGGAACGAAGACAGACTGGTCAGTTCCCAGAACACCATCATCAGCAACAGATTCTCCGACAGCACCACTCCGAGCATGGCACCCATGAACAGCAGCAGGAACGCGAAGAACTGCCCCATCGAGTCGCGCTTCGACAGGTAATAGCGTGCGTAGAGAATCACCAGCAGGCCGATGCCGAGAATCAGCAGGGCGAACAGGAAACCCAGGCCATCGAGACGCAGGCTGAGGTTCAGGCCCAGTTGCGGCAGCCATTCGTACTGCACGCGCAACACTTCGCCGGCGAATACCCGTGGCTGTTGCAACAGCAGCAGAACCAGGGCCGCGAGTGGCGCAATGGCAGTCGCCAGGGCACAGGCCAGACGGCCGAAACGGTCGGCCAGCACGGGCAGGATCAGCCCGAGAAACGGCAAGGCGATAATCAGCGCAAGTACCATCGGCACCCCCTCTATGCGAAACGGCCGGCGCGACCCGGCGGCATGAACTGGAGTCGGAAGTCACTGGCGGCGGTAGTCCCCGCCCCCGAAAACGGCCATACCGTCGTCAGAACCAGAATAGCCAGCGATTATCCATAACTATCGAATTAGCGTCATGCATTGAATTATTACTAAAAGCACTGACCTCCCACGTTGGCCGGCTCCATCGTCCAACGCTGACAAAACACGCATCGAGCCACCCGAACAGCCGATGCCTGGTGGCGGACATGAAAAAGCCGGAGCGGCTTGACGCCACTCCGGCTCTGTTGCGGGCTGATTCAGTGAGTGACGCGGCTGGTGCCGTTGACCGTCATGATGCGAACGCGCTCGCCGACCCGGAACACCTGATTCGGTTCGACTTCCTGCACGTAGGCACGCATGGTGCCGTCGTCTTCACGTACGGTGATCTCGACACCCTGGGTACGCGTCAGACCCTCCTCGGCAGCCGCACCCAGCAAGCCGCCGGCAACGGCACCGATCACCGCCATGACGGCACTGCCACGACCACCGCCGAGGCCACTGCCACCAACGCCACCGATCACTGCGCCGGCACCGGCACCGATCGGGGTCTTGGTACCCTCGATCTTCACCGGGCGCAGCGATTCGATGGTTCCCATGCGCACCGTCTGCACGGCCCGAGCTTCGTCGCGGCTGTAGGTATCGCCGGTCAGGCTGGACGCACAACCGCCAAGAGCCAACAGCGCTGCCAGCGAAGTGATGAGCAGAGTGGGTTTACGCATAGCAATTCCTCCAGAGATATCCGAATCCATTAGACGCCGCGTCCAGTCAGCTGTCACGCACGTGCCTCAACAATAGTAGATTCAGACAGACAGAGTTCAGCTAGGTTCGACAGAATTGACCGCTCGTCAGCATGGCGCCTCGGCTTTCGCCGAACGCCCCAGACGCCATAGCCGGGCGATATCCACTGTGCGAGCCTGCAGCTCCGCAGCAGCACCGGCCATCGCCTGTTCCAGCGAAAGCGGCCCGGGAGCCAGACTGAAGGCCGCGTCGATGCCTGCCGCATAGAGCGCCTGGTAATCCTCACCCAAACTGCCTGCCAGCGCGATCACCGGAGTACCAGCGGCCCGTGCGACGCGCGCCACCCCCATCGGCGTTTTGCCGTGCAGGGTCTGAGCATCCATGCGCCCCTCACCGGTAATGACCAGATCGGCCCCCTGCACTGCCGAAGCCAGGCCGGATAGCTCGGCGACCAGCTCGATCCCCGGGCGGAAGCTGGCCTTGAGGAACGCACGCGCAGCGAAGCCCAGACCACCGGCAGCGCCCACACCCGGAAACAGCGCGTGATCCTCGCCAAGGGTTGCAGCAGCAATCTGCGCATAGCGCCCCAGAGCGGCATCCAGCTCGGCGACCTGCTCAGTCGTCGCGCCCTTCTGCGGCCCGAAGACCGCCGAAGCACCTCGTGGCCCGCAAAGCGGATTGTCGACGTCGGCGGCGACTTCGATCTGCACCTGCAACAGCCGCGCATCCAGGCCACTCAGCTCGATCCGATCGAGTGCCGCCAGTGCCGCCCCCGGGAGGCAGCTCGTGCCCCCGTTCGTCGAGAAAGCGTACACCCAGTGCCTGCAGAAGGCCTGTACCGCCGTCATTGGTGGCGCTACCACCGAGCCCCAGGATAATCCTCGTGGCCCCCGCCTCGAGCGCTTCGGCGATCAGCTCGCCAGTACCGAAGCTGCTGGCCAGGCGCGCATCACGCTGCTCGCGCGGTACACAGTGCAATCCACTGGCTGCGGCCATTTCAATGACCGCAGTGCCCTGCCCAAGCCAGCCCCAGTGCGCCATGACCGGCTCCCCCTGGGACCGCGCACACGGCACTCGCGCCGCTCTCCCCCGACGGCGGCCAGCACGGCGTCGACCGTACCTTCGCCGCCGTCGGCCATGGGCCGAAGCAGGCACTCGGCCTCGGGAAATACCTGCTGCCAGCCACTGGCGATGGCGGCGGCCACATCGGGCGCGCTGAGACTCTCCTTGAACGAGTCGGGAGCGATGACGATCTTCATGATGGGTACCTCGGAAGGGGCGGACGGCCTGAGGGCCGCCCGCCGCTGGAGCGAATTACAGCAGAACCAGGCTGAGCAGCCAGACGGTGATGATGCCGGCGATACCCTGAATCAGGGTAGCAACCGTTTGCGCGCGGTAGGCAGTGGAAACCTTCATGCGGCTGAACTGGGTGACGACCCAGAAGAAGCTGTCGTTGGCGTGGGAGACGGTCATCGCACCGGCACCGATGGCCATCACGGTGAGCACGCGGCCCATCTCGCTGTCGAGGCCCAACTGACCGAGCAACGGCGCGACCAGTGCGGAGGTGGTGACCAGCGCGACGGTGGTCGAGCCCTGAGCGCTCTTGAGCGCCGCAGCGACCACGAACGGCATGAACAGACCGATACCCAGGGCCGAGAGCGTGGTACCCAGGTAGTCGCCCAGCGGAGTGACCTTGAGAATCGCACCGAAGGCACCACCGGCACCGGTGATCAGCAGGATCGGCGCCGCCGACACCAGACCCTCGGCAACGAAGTCATGGAACTCCTGACGCTTGTCGTTGCTCTTGAGCAGCGTGCAGGCCAGCGCCAGACCGACCAGCAGCGCAGCGATCGGCTGGCCGAAGAAGTTCAGCAGGCTGAACAGCACACCATCACCGAACGGCTTGCTGGGGAACACGGCGATGGAGCCCAGGCAGATCAGCACGATGGGCACGAAGATCGGCGCGAAGGCCTGGAAGGCGCTGGGCAGCTTGCCGTAGCGGGCCTTGAGTGCCTCGAAGTCGATCGCGTCATCGAGCAGCTCGCTCGGCGCCTCCTCCAGCAGTTCCTTGTCGTTCTGCCTGAGGAAACGATTGGCCCAGAGCATACCGGCCAGTGCAGTGACCAGCGACACCAGAAGGCCCACGGCGATCACCAGTCCGAGCGAGGACTCCAGCCCCAGGTTGCCGGCTGCGGCAATCGGCCCCGGGGTCGGCGGCACGAAGGTATGGGTGGCGTAGAGGCCGGTAGCCAGGGCCACGCTCATGGCCACCACGGATACTTTCATCCGCGCCGCCAGCGCGTTCTTCAGCGAATTGAGGATGACGTAACCGGAGTCGCAGAACACCGGGATCGACACCAGATAACCGATGATCGACATGGTCAGTGTGGGAAACCTCTGCCCCAGCAGACGAATCACGGTTTCGGCCATGGTGATGGCTGCACCGCTACGCTCCAGGATCACACCGATGATGGTGCCCAGCGCGATGACGATACCGATGTAGCCGAGAATGCCGCCAAAGCCGGAGGCGACGGTCTTGAGAATCTCGGGAGCGGGAAGCTGATAGGCGAAACCGGCGATGATCGCGGCGCCCAGCAGAGCGAGAAAGGGATGCAGCTTCAAGCGTGTAGTGGACAGTACGATGAACGCGATGAGCGCCACCAGGATCAGGACCAGGCCCATGACCAGTCTCCTCATTGTTGTTATGACCGGATACGAGATCCGGCTGGGAATGCCGACAGGCAGGCAATTGTGGCTCAGCCTCGGCCAACAGACCCTGTGCATACGCACCAAAACATCAGAAGCCTGAACGACAGCTTTCGTTCAGATGCACAACCTCCATTCAGCGCTCATCGTCGCCCTCCATACCCAGCAGGCCCAGACCGAGAGACAGCTGCAGGCGCTGATCGAAGCGATTGAGATCGAGCCCGCTCAGCTCGGCGATGCGCTCCAGGCGATAACGCAGGGTATTGCGGTGAATGCCCAGAGCCTGGGCACAGGTCTGGATCTGACCATCATGTGCGCACCAGGCCTCCAGCGTGGCCCGCAATGTTCCCTGCGCGTCCTGCGCCAGAACCTGACGCAAGGGTGCCAGCCACCCCTGCAACAGCCAGCTGTGGCGCTGCGCGTGGAGCAAGGTGGGCAGACGCAATTCCTCCAGTGGCAACAACCGGCGCTGAGGAAACCGCGCCTGGCCGTATGCTTGCAGATCACGCAACACCAGACTGGCCTGGCGTAACTCGGCGAGATCGCCCAGAGGGTCGCTCAAGGCCAGCGAACCGACGCCCCATTCACGCTCATCGGCCTGATTCAACCAGGCCTGATCATCGCGCCCGGCATGATAAGGACGACACCAGAGCAACTCATGGCGCCCCAATGGCGCGACCAGATGTTCGCTCTTGCCTCCAAGCGCAGCCAGCAGCCGAGCCTGGCGCGGCAGGGGATCGCCCTGCTCTACCAGACGCACCAGGCACATCTGCCGGGGCCAGCCCAGATTCAGCCCCAGACGCTCGGCCTCCGCCTCCAGGCTGGCCAACGCATGCTGCGGATCGAGCAACTGGCGTAGCCACGCCTCCTGCTGATGCCGTTGCCAATGACGCTCGGCCTGCAACACGCGGTGCTCGACCAGCATCTCGGCAGCCATGCGCACCAACTCGGCGTACGGACGCACCAGTTCCGGATCCCCGGTGATACCAAGCACCCCGATCAGGTGTTCGGCATGGCGCAGCGGCAGATTGACGCCTGGTTTGACGCCGCGCAGGCAGGCCGCAGCCTGTGCGTCGATCTCCACCACGCGCCGATTGGCCAGTACCAGTTGCGCGCCTTCGTGGCGGGTATGCAGACGGCTGCGATCACCACTGCCGATGATCATGCCCTGGGCATCCATCACGTTGATGTTGTGCGGCAGGATGGCCATGGCACGGTCGACGATGTGCTGCGCCAGGTTGGAATCGAGTTCGAGCATCTGGGTGGCTCCACGATGGGAGCCGGCATTGTAGGCCAGTTCGGGAAATCGCCCCGGATTTCATCCGGACGACGAACAGGCTGAGGGCACGGAGCCGTCCGGGTCGTGCGCACGAGCGCGCCCCCAACCGTCATTGCAGCGTACGGGAGGTCAGGGCGCCAGGCGCTCTCGCAGCCAGGCTTCGCCCTGCAGGCGGTAGTTGAGCCGGTCGTGCAGGCGGCTTGGCCGCCCCTGCCAGAACTCGATGCGCTCCGGCAGCAGGCGGTAACCGCCCCAGTGCGCAGGACAATGCGGCGCCTGGTTGAGGAAACGCTTCTCGGTTTCCGCGAGCAGATCTTCCAGCTCGGCACGATCGCGAATCACCCGGCTCTGCGGCGACGCCCAGGCACCGATGCGACTGCCCAGCGGGCGCACCTGGAAATAGCCATCGGATTCGGCCGCAGTGACCCGCTCCACACGCCCTTCGATGCGCACCTGGCGCTCCAGGCTGGGCCAGAAGAAGGTCATGGCCGCGAACGGACGCGCGGCAAGATGGCGGCCCTTGGCACTTTCGTAATTGCTGAAGAAGGTGAAACCGTGTTCGTCGAGGCCCTTGAGCAACAGCACTCGGCAGTGCGGCCGGCCCTCTTCGTCGACGGTCGCCAGGGTCATGGCATTGGGTTCTACCGGCAACTGCTCGGTCTTCACCGCATCATCGAACCATTGGCGGAACAGGGAGAAAGGCTCCAGCGGGGCCTGAGTTTCGCTCAGGCCGTCGCGGGTGTAATCGCGGCGCATATCGGCCAGTGTCTGGGTCATGGCAGTTCCTCGGGGCACCTCTGAAAACCACCTGCGTTCCCAGAGCCACCCTCAGCAAGTGAGAAATGCCACCAAGCTTACTCCGACTTGCCCTGTTTTCCTTGATCTACGGCAGCTACCTTGGGCGCGTCCTTCAGTTCCGCCTTGGCCGGCTGACTGTACTTGGCGATCAGACCCTGCATGGTATCGCGCGAGGTCAGCAGAATCTCCACGCGGCGGTTGAGGGCACGACCGGCAGCGCTGTCATTGGCAGCGCGCGGCGCATCCGAACCCAGCCCCATGACCTGCAGACGGTTCTGCTTGAGACCGCTGAGACGGAAGATCGAAGTCACGGCACGCGCACGTTGCTGGCTGAGATCGCGATTCTTCGCATCGTCACCGCTGCTGTCCGCATGGCCGAGCACGACCACGGCGATGTCCTCGTCGGTTTCCAGCAGTTTGGCCACGCGAGTGATCGGCCCCAGGCTGGCGGGCAGAAGCATCTGCGGGCGATCCGGGTTGAACGAGCTCTGTACCGGCGCAGTGACCACCAGCAGGTTCTCGCGACGCTCGAACTCGAAATGGCTGCCCTTGACCGCTTCACGCAACTTCGGCTCGTACTCGTCGAGCCAGGCACGGGTCACTTGCGGCGGCGGCATCACCGCTGGCTTGGCCACCTCTTTCTTCTCCGGGCTGGAACAGCCCGCGATCAGCAGGCAGCAGGTGAAAGCGAAGATCTTGTTGCGCATGAAGCCCCCCAGGGTCTCAGTCGATTCGTATTATTCAAAGTACGACTGCCAGGCAGTGTAGACCGGCAGTTACAGGCATTGGGCCAATACCCGCGCCAATTTCTGCGCGCGCGGATCCATCAGGACGAACGGCCCCAGGTTGTTGATCACGAAACCGAATGCCACATCGCGCTCAGGGTCGGCGAAACCGCTGGAACCACCCGCCCCCGGATGGCCGAAGGCATGGCCACCAAGGCCGTAGGTGGCATTGGCCACCTGCGCCTGGTCGAGCATGCAGCCGAGGCCGAAGCGGGTCCGGGTCAGCAACGTCCGGTCTTCACCGACGGCATGCTCGCGAGTCATCTCGGCGAGCAACTCGCTCTCCAGCAGACGACCATCGAGCAATGCAGCGTAGAAACCCGCCAGGCTGCGGGCATTGCCATGACCATTCGCGGCAGGCTGCTGCATGCGGCGCCATTCGGGCTTGTTGGTACTGGTCATGATCGACGGCGGATTGGTGAACGAGCGCGTGCTCATGGCCGCAGCGTCGCTCATCATCACCTTGAGCAGGCGCTGCGCCGCGGCATCGCCAAGGTTGCCCTTGCCTCGGGCGATGTGCGCGACACGTTCGAACTCGCTGTCGGCCAGACCCACATGGAAATCCAGGTTCAAGGGCCTGGCGATGCGCGCAGCGATGCTGTCGCCTGGGCCGCGCCCTTCGACACGGCGGATCAGTTCACCGATCAGCCAGCCATAGGTGATCGGCGCATAGCCATGCCCTTCACCGAGCGCCCACCAGGGTTTCTCGGCGGCCAGTGCACGGGTCATGGTCTGCCAGTCGTAGAGGGCTTCGGCCGGCAGCAGCTCATGCAGCGCCGGCAGACCAGCCTGATGACTGAGCAGCTGGCGGAGGGTGATGCGTTCCTTGCCTGCGGCAGCGAATTCAGGCCAGTAGCGGGCCACGGGCGCGTCGAGTTCGAGCTTGCCCTCGCCCACCAGTTGCAGGGCGACGACAGCGGCAAAGGGTTTGGTGCAGGAGAACAGGTTGGCGATGGTGTCGCTGTGCCAGGCCTGCTGGCCGTCCTTGTCCATCACGCCAGCCCAGATATCCAGCACGGTTTCCCCGCCGACCTGGACACAGAGCGCGGCACCGCGTTCCTGCGGATCATCGAACAGGCTGGCGAAGGCATCCTTCACCGCCTCGAAGCGCAAGTCGAAATACCCCTGAACCTGCACAGTTGACTCCTTTGATCAAATTGCGCGCATTGTTCCAGCCTATGCGCCCGTTGGGAACCGTCGAGCAGCGACAAAGCGCCCGAGCCTCGGGCGCTTCAGTGGATTTCCCGACGAAAGGGCGGCAAAGCGTTGAGAATCGCCTTGCCGTAACGCTGCGTGACCACGCGTCGATCCAGCAGCGTGATGGTGCCGCGGTCGGCCTCGGTACGCAGCAGGCGACCACAGGCCTGTACCAGACGCAGCGAAGCGTCCGGCACGGCGATTTCCATGAAGGGGTTGCCGCCTCGTGCCTCGATCCACTCGGCCAGCGCAGCCTCGACCGGGTCATCCGGCACCGCGAAAGGAATCTTGGCGATCACCACGTGTTCGCAATAGGCGCCGGGCAGGTCGACCCCTTCGGCGAAGCTGGCCAGGCCGAACAGCACGCTCTCCTCGCCGGAATCGACGCGCGCCTTGTGCTTGTTCAGGGTTTCCTGCTTGGACAGGTTGCCCTGGATGAACACACGCTTGCGCCAGTCGCGATCCAGACCATCGAAGACGTCCTGCATCTGCCGGCGCGAAGAGAACAGCACCAGCGAACCTCGACTGCCGGCTACCAGCGCCGGCAGATCACGGATGATCGCCGCCGTATGCTCCGCCGCATCACGCGGGTCGGCCTTGAGATCGGGTACTCGCAGCACGCCCGCATCGGCATGGTGAAAGGGACTCGGCACCACGGCGGTGACCGCCACCCTGGGCAGGCCGGCGCGCATGCGGTAACGGTCGAACGTGCCCAGCGCGGTGAGCGTGGCGGACGTCACCAACGCACCGTGGGCGACGCTCCACAGATTGCGCCGCAGGGTTTCGGCCGCCAGGATGGGACTGGCGTTGACCTCGATGTCGAACAGCGCACCGCTCTCGGCCAGGGTCAGCCAGCGCGCCATGGGAGGGCTCTCTTCCGGGTCTTCGGCGGTGAAGGCCAGCCACAGCTCCCAGTTGCCCTTGGCACGCGCCATCAGACTGCCGAACAGCGGGTACCACTCCTCGGCCTGGTGGCTGGCGATACCCACCGCCCCCTCGCCGTCCATCGCCTCCTTGAGCAGCTCGGTAACACTGGTGAACAGGTCGTTGAGCCTGGAGAAGCCCTTCTTCAACTCCAGTCCCAGTTCACGAATGTGCTCGGGCACCACGCCTCCGACGAAGCGATGACGCGGGCGCTCGCGCCCTTCCATGTCCTCACCGGGCTTGAAGTCGGCAACTTCCTCGCAGGCGCTGAACATGAACTGCTGGTGGCCCTTCAGATCACGCGCCAGTTCCGGTACCTGCTCGATCAGCCGGCCGAGATCACCCGGCAGCGGATTCTGCGCCAGCAGCTTGGTCAGGTTCTTGTCGATCTGCGTCAACCAGTCGGCGGTGGAGCGCAAGCGGGTGAAATGAGCGAAGTGGCCGATGGCCTTGTCCGGTAGATGGTGGCCCTCGTCGAACACGTAGATGGTTTCGCGCGGATCGGGCAGCACGGCTCCCCCGCCGAGAGCAAGGTCAGCCAGCACCATGTCGTGATTGGTGACGATCACATCGACCTTGCCCATGCCCTCACGCGCCTTGTAGAAGGCGCACTGCTGAAAATTCGGACAATGGCGGTTGGTGCACTGGCTGTGATCGGTGGTCAGTTGCGCCCAGCGGCTGTCTTCCAGTTCCTGCGGCCAGCTGTCACGGTCGCCGTCCCACTTGTTGCCGGCAAGCTTCTCGATCATCGCGGTGAACAGTTTCTGCCCCTGTTCGTCGACGTCGATGCGAAAGCCTTCCTCTTCGAACAGCTGCGCGGTGGCACTTTGCGCGGCGCCATCCTGCAACAGGTGATCGAGCTTGGACAGGCACAGATAGCGGCCACGCCCCTTGGCCAGGGCGAAACTGAAGTTCAGCCCGCTGTTACGCAGCAGATCCGGCAGATCCTTGTGCACGATCTGCTCCTGCAATGCCACGGTGGCGGTGGCAATCACCAGGCGCTTGCCTGCGGCCTTGGCCGTGGGAATGGTGGCCAGGCTGTAGGCCACTGTCTTGCCGGTACCGGTACCTGCCTCCACCGCGACCACGGCCGGATCACCGAGGCGCTTGCCTTCATCGTCGGTCTTGATCGCGCCGAGCACCTTGGCCACTTCGGCGATCATCAGGCGCTGGCCATAACGAGGCTTGAGCGACTTGGCCTCGAGGAAGCGGGAATAGGCGCCCTGGATCTGGGACTTGAGTTCGGTGCTGAGCATGTATTCTGAAACGAAAAAGGCTGGATAAATTTTCAGTATTCCTGAAGCGGTCGCTATCATAACGCGCCAATCGATCCCGCGCAGAACCCTGTGTCGAAGGATCGTTACAAGAATCCAACGGAGACGCCCGATGACGCCCTACGCCCCGCTCTACGCCCTGCATCTGCTTGCTGCCCTGATCTGGGTGGGCGGCATGTTCTTCGCCTGGATGATCCTGCGCCCGGCCGCCGTCGAGGCACTGGAAGCCCCAGCTCGACTACGTCTCTGGCTGAACGTGTTCAAGCGCTTCTTCGTCTGGGTCTGGGGCGCGGTGATACTGCTGCCGGTCAGCGGCGTGGGTATGCTGCACATGGGCTTCGGCGGCATGCAGGGCGCGCCGCGCTACGTCCATATCATGATGGGACTCTACCTGGTGATGCTCGCCCTGTTCCTGCGCGTACAGGCCCTGCAACTGCCGGAACTGCGCCGCGCGGTGGAAGCGGAGAACTGGCCGGCGGGCGGCGAGGTTCTGGGCAGGATTCGCAAGGTGGTGGGTTTCAACCTGCTGATCGGCCTGGCGCTGACCACGCTGGTGGCCATGCGCCCTCCGTTCTGAGCAAAAACCCACCAGCGTCAAGGGTGTCGATGCGCATGGCGCACCGACACCGAGTCGAGAATCAGCCGCACCATCTCGCGCGTAGCGTGCAAACCAGGTCGTAGGCGGGCGCCGTCAGAAACGGAAAACCTGCATCTCACCACTACGGCCTATGCCACCCTCGCGCCCCGGCCGCCCCGGGTTGCCATCACTCGCGCCATCGACCCCATAGAGCAGGCACCCCTTGGCGGCCCCGCCACGACCGCCGCTACCGCCCCTGCCTGCCTCACCGCCAGCACCGCCATCGAGCAGCACCTGAAGGCGCTCCACCTCGACCGCCTGAGAAATTTCCAGAACGACGTTGCCGCCCGGCGCCCCTTCATGCCCGTCGGTACCGTCCTGGCCGTCATAGCCGTTGCTGGCAGTCCCCCAGGTGCAACCGCCCGGTTGCCCATGGGCTCCATCCAGTCCGGCGTACCCCGGCGTACCACGCCCGCCGCGGACATCCAGAGTCAGCGACTCGAAGGTAATGCGATGCAGCTTGAGTCTGATCTCCCGCCCCGGTGTGGCAGGTTTGGTGTACGAGCCGGCCGCCCCCTTGGCACTGATCCAGGCACCGTCGCCGACATCGGCATCCAGCACCTCCAGACGCAGGGGCTGCTCGCCCGGGGCTACGCCGATGCGCGCCTCACGGCCCATCCTCAACTCGGCGATGTGCAAGTCCGTGACGGTCGCCGGAATCAGCAAGGTCGCGTGGTCAGCCACCTCCAGCCTATCCAGCTGCAGACTGCTGGTGGCCGCCGGCAGGCGCATCAAAGCATTGGGTGAAACCCTGATCTGCGACTCGGCCAGTGCCGCAGTAGCCGTGCACAGGCACAGCAGAAACGCCAGCTTACGCATGGGCCGTATCCTCCACAGCGAGGGCAAGCGGCTCGTCTGCCGGCTTGCCGGCCTTCAGCGGATAAAGATGGAAGATGCCGAACAGCAGCACCTGGATACGATCCAGCCAGGGACTGGCCCGACCGACCAGCAAGGACGAGAACAGCCACAGCTGCAGGCCATGCAGTGACAGCAGGAACGCCGCCAACAGATAGATCAATTGCTCGAAGGGGCTACCCAGCCACTTGGCCAGGGCGGCGCCAAACACCAGCCAGAACGACAAGGTCAGCGCCTTGCCAGTGATCATCAACGCTTTCATCCCCGCCCTCGTACGCACTTTTTCCAATAGCGCAGCACGTTAACCGGTCACGGCATCGACCACCAGAGCGGCATATCCTTTTCCATGACATTGCGTATCGTTCGGTGTGCCTCCGCTCGGCCAGAACGGAGGCACGACCGCTCCACTCAACGAGACACGTGCAACTCCACACGCCGATTCTGCGCCCGACCGGCGTCGTTGCCATTGTCGGCCACAGGCTGCGTTTCACCACGCCCCTCGATTGACACCTTGGCAGCCGGAACGCCCTGCGCGATGAGGAAATCCGCCACGCTGCGCGCCCGACGCTCGGACAATCCCTGGTTATAGGCATCCGAACCCACACTGTCGGTGTGGCCGACGACCTTCACACTGACCAGGTTCGCCCCCGTCAGACGCGTACTGACATCGGCGAGCAGCGCACGAGCCTCGGCCGTCAACTGCGCCGAGTCGAAGGCGAACAGCACGTTGCCAAGATCGCTGAGAACGATGACCTCGTCCTGCGCCACCACAGGCATCGCGGGCGCTTCTGCAACCGCTGCGGGGTATTGCGGCAAAGGGCAGCCGTTATGGCCGACAGATGTACCAGCCGGGGTGCCGGGGCAACGATCACGACGGTCGAAGACGCCGTCCGAGTCCTCATCGCCGTCCTGCGCGTAACAGATGATGGTACCGAGCAGCGCGCCGGCGACTGCGCCGCCTGCTGCCCACGTGGAACTTTCGATTGCGCCCAGACCGCCACCGGCCAGAGCTCCAATCGCACTGCACAGGGGCCAGTTCCCCTGGTTGAGCGGCGCGTCTCCCGTACTGGAAGTCGTGGCACAACCGGAGAGAACACTACTGACCAAGAGAAGAGGGAAAAACCTTGAAAGGCTGTTTCTCATGGCGGTGTCTCCTGTGATACCGGCATGTTGCCAGTATCACAGGAGTAAAGACGGCACCGTGATGTTGCACAAGAACCCAGCCCGCCTGGCCTGACGGCCAAGCGGGCTGACGGTGGGCGTAGCGAATCTTACGGCTGAGCTTCGACCTCGGCCTCTACGCGACGGTTGATGGCACGGCCATCGGCAGTGGCGTTGTCGGCAACCGGGCGGCTCTCGCCGTAGCCCACGGCCTGCACGCGACCGGACTCGACTCCATACTGGTTGACCAATACGTCACGAACCGCGTTGGCACGAC
Source organism: Ectopseudomonas oleovorans (assembly GCA_045291465.1). Taxonomy (GTDB): domain Bacteria; phylum Pseudomonadota; class Gammaproteobacteria; order Pseudomonadales; family Pseudomonadaceae; genus Aquipseudomonas; species Aquipseudomonas oleovorans_B. The sequence goes on from CP152345.1 coordinate 4,492,602, forward strand.
GCTCCGACAACCCCTGGTTGTAGGTATCGCTACCCACCGAGTCGGTGTGACCTTCGACCACGGTGCTGGTCTGCGGATACTGCTTCATGAAATCGGCCAGGGCCTTGATGTCGCCGTAGCTTTCCTGCTTGACCTGAGCCTTGTCGAAGTCGAACTTGACGTCGAGCTCGACACGCACGGCCTCGACCGGCTCGGCTACCGCGACCTCTTCGACCACGACTTCTTCCTCGACCACAGCGACCTGCTGCGCGTCGGCACCATGTACCCAGCAGTACGCAGCCGCAAGGCCTGCACCGGCAACGGCGCCGCCGCCCGCCCAGGTAGAACTCTCGATCGCGCCAAGTGCCGCGCCGCCGACACCGCCTACGGCAGCACAGGTGGGCCAGTCGGTTTTCTGCAGACCGGCACAACCGGTCAATAGGGTGCTAGCCAGAATCAGGGGTACAGCGTTCCTTGTGATACTCATACTTTAGGTCTCCAATGTTCATCGGCCCGTAACCGACTCCATAGTAGTAAAGACAGGAGTTTTCCAATCCGCCAGTTATAGCAAGTACTACGTTTGATCTTTTCCAACTCTAGGCCAACTATCGACACCACGTTAGTCTTTAACGACTTTCCGAGGACATTCGATGACTGCCAGCCCAAGTTCCCGTACACCACAGCAGGCCCTGGCCGCACTGCTAGCCCGTTATGCACCCGAGAAACTGCTGTTGCTCGGAGCGAGCGAACTACCTGCACTCAATGCGTTCCAGAATGCTCATCCACAGTGTCGGGTCACCACTGCACCCGCTGCTCCCCTGGCGCCCGAACTGGCCGCACAACGCTTCGACCTGGCACTTCTGGTCGACTGCCTGGAGCATCTGCCCAAACGCGAGGGTCTCCAACTGCTCGGCGGCATCCGCAACCTCAATGCCAGCCGAGTCGCCGCACTGGTCGATCTGCAGGCAGGAGAGTGGCAGGAAACCGACTTCTTCGCCCTGGCCATGCAGGCCAGCGAGCAATTTCAGCGCGACGGACAGACCCTGCATCTGTTCACCTATGATCTGCTCGATTACAAGCAAGTTCCCGACTGGTTGAACGCAAAGTTCTGGGCCAACCCGGAAAATTTCGGCAAGTATTGGTGGTAACACGATGACCCCACTCGATCCCGCTTGCCCCTGCGGCAGTGGTAGCCCGCTGAGCCAATGCTGCGGCCAGTACCACGGCGGTGCCTTCGCACCAAGCGCCGAGTTGCTGATGCGCTCTCGCTATAGCGCCTACGTTCTGGGCCAGGTTGATTACCTGGTCGCAACGACCCTGCCCGCACAGCAGCGCTCACTGGATCGGGCCGCGATGACCGCCTGGAGCGCGCAAAGCACGTGGCTGGGCCTGGAAGTGGAAAGCAGCGAGCTGTTCGGCGGTCGTCCCGAACACGCGCTGGTCACCTTCACCGCCCGCTGGCATGACCAGCAGGGCGAACACAGCCATCGCGAACGCTCGGCATTCGTGCAGGTGGATGCACGCTGGTACTTCCTCGATCCCACCGTGCCGCTGAGAGCCGGGCGCAACGACCCCTGCCCCTGCCAGAGCGGACAGAAGTTCAAGAAATGCTGTTGCGCCTATGTCGACAGAACCTGAAAAGTGACTGGCACTTGCATCGCTTTCTGCTTGAGTTGAAACGTCCACCCGGACAATTCAACAAGGAGAAAGCCATGCACAAGAAAAAGTGGTATCGCGATCATTCTGGCCGTCCTGCTCGCAGGCTGCGCCGGTCAGCCCACTGGGCCCCAAGGGGAGCGTATCGATCTGGGTGACAGCCAGCGCGTCAGCCGGCTGTTCGCCTACCCGAACAATTGCAGCGTCATCTGTTATCGCGACTGGACGCTGGAGAAGACCGTGCAGCACTATCTGGATCAGAGCCTGAAACGCGACGGCTATCCCCAGGCAAGCGTGAAAGTGGTGCGCGACGGCGAACGCATTCATGCCTATTTCGACGGCACGCCACCGGGCTACGGCAAGCCCTTGCAGCAACTACTGGATGCCGGTGATATCGCCTACCAGGGCGCCAGGCAGTTGAACGCGGATGGCAAGTGGCAATACAACTGGTACTTCTTCCTGCCACTGGGCATGGCCCTGGAAAACCGCAAGAGCGTGGAGTTGCTGCACTTCCCGCCGGATTACTCTCTGACCCAGGCTCAGGACTACCTGCGCTCCAGCACCACCGACCGCTGGGCCGCCCTGCTCAGTACCAACGGCGTGGCACCTGACCAGACCCCGGCCTACCAGACCATCGTCGATATCGCCCCGATCGCCGCCCCGGCCAATGCAGGGAGCGCACTCGAAGGCGTCTATGGCTACTTCAACCGCTACCAGCAACGCATGGTCGGAGAGCTGAGCGCCGGCAAAGGCGAAGGCGAAGGCACGCTGCCGATGGTGGCGTTCGGCAGCCCGGTACGCAATTGGGTCAAGCAGCAGTACGGCGTATCGCTGGCGGTGCTGGGCCTGGGTCAGATCACCGTGGCGCCTGGCCAGCAGGTGTCGGTGCTCGGCGCCAACCATCCCAGCTACATCTGGTACGCAGCCGATCCGGCCAACAACCAGGGCAGCGAGGACAAGGCCAACGCAACGGGCATCAAGGTCATGGGACAGGATCTGAGCGCGGCATGCTGGCAGGCCGGCATGGGTCAGCAGCCCTCACGCGACCCCAAACAGACCCTCGATGGCTGCACACAGAAATGGCAGGTGACGGACAAGCTGCAGACTTGCGAGCTGTTCTTCGTGACAGTGCGCAAGCTCAAGCCAGAGGAAGCCGAGGCCAAGTGCAAGAGCCAGGCGGGCTAGCCTCACCTCGTAGCCCGGATGAAATCCGAAGCCAACGCACCACTGCCTCGGAATAGCCTCCGGGTTACGCCTGCCATGCTGCCCACTCTTCCTGCCCCTCGTCCTTTAACGGGATAGGGGCAGGAAGATGGTCATCCAGAAACCGTCCAGGCATGCACTACGCCTGTACAGACGTGCTCACTCCTGCAGTTTCAGGTGCGAGGTATCGGGCGGTGGCGCAGCCGGATCGGCCTTGGCCTGCCCCATGTCGCTCCCTACCGGTGCCAGACTGAACTGGGAAAGGTCGACGCTGGGTGCCTGAGCCGGCGGTCTGGCATCCTGAAGATCGCTACCAACTGGCGCGATGCCGAAATCCGGCGCATCCACCTCACTGAATGCAGCCATGTACTCGTCCCGCGGTGCCACCTGCAAACGGCCAGGACGCGCCGGCTGCGCCGCTGGCGTGGCGGGTGCGGGCACTGGCTCGACAGAAGGTGGCGGCGCCAGCTCGACTTCTTCGATCAGCATATCCATATCGACCACCTCGACCCGCGCACCGGCTCGCTCCAGCGTGACCCGGTACTTCTCGGCGGAGGCGGCATCCAGATTGTTCTTGATCACGATGCGGCGCCCGGAAAACAGCTGGGTGATGCGCTGGGCATCGGCCTGGAACAACTTGGCCAGATTGGCCTTGACCAGATCCAACTGGGCTCCCGGCACCAGTTGCCCGGAAAAGGCGATCTCATAGCGGCTCATGGTCACACTCCTGTCCTATTCGGCACTCAGTATGGCGCAGGTTTTTTTGCGCTGACACCGTCGGCGTCTCATCCCGGTCGTGCAACGTTCCCCGCTTCCGGATGACGGCAGTATCGCCTTGAAAATAATGGCGTCTTTCCAGTTGCAGCCAAGCGCTTGCTTGTTACACTGGGGCGCAATGGGGGTATGAAATGTTTTCTCAGGCGCAAATGATAAGAATTATCAGCCTATTGATGTTTTTTGGCCTGTCTTTCGGCCTTGCAGGATGCTCCACCTGGATGACGGGTGGGTTCAGACCCGGATGTCCAACTCATCAAAGTTGATGTCATCAAGGCCAGGCTGCTCGAACAGGAGTTCCGCCTGCGTTTTCGTATCGACAACCCCAATGGGGTCAGCCTGCCCGTGCGCGGGCTGGACTACAATGTCCACCTAAACGGCATTCTGCTGGCTGATGGTCAGTCCAGCGAGTGGTTCACCGTTCCGGCACACGGACACCACACCTTCGAGGTTCCGGTACGCACCAACCTCTGGCGCCATGCTCGCCAGGTGGTGAAGATGCTGGAAAAACCGGAAACGCCCATCCGCTACACACTCAAGGGTGAAGTCAAGACCGGCATGTTGTTCGGGCGGAGCGTGCACATGTCGCGCAATGGCGAGATAATTCCCGGCGATTTCATCCCGGAGTAACCCACCATGACCAACCAACCTCACGTCCACGGCCCTGACTGCAACCACGACCACGATCATCACGACCACGGTCATGTCCATGATCCGCATTGCAATCACGCTCATCAGGAACCTGTGCGCAACGCACTGAAGGACGTCGGCCGCAACGACCCCTGTCCTTGCGGCAGCCAGAAGAAATTCAAGAAGTGTCACGGCGCCTGATCGGGCGATGAAGACTCTCCTCCTTTCGCTGTTGCTCGGTCTGACGCTGGTTGCCGCGCTGGCCCTCTATGCCGTGCATCTCTGGCGCCGTGTCTGGGCGCAGCAACGTGCTCGCAACGAAGCCATCCGGACGCGCCAACAGCGGCTCGGCGGAGACATCGGCATCCTCGCCGGCAGTCTGCTGGATGATCAGTTACCGCTGATCGAGGGCGCCATCCGCATCAAGGTGCTGCTCGACAACTACGACAGCGCCCTGAGCAACGATGCGCGCTGCCAGGTGTTTCACCAGCTCTACGAGGCAACGGCCGACGTACCGACCCATGCTGCCTGGAAGGCGCTGGACAGGCTCGACAAGCGCCGCTTCGAGAAACGCTTCGACGAGCTGGAACTGCAGCACAAGGCCGCGGCTCGCACAGCAGCACGCTGGCTGCTGGATGAAGGTCTCAGGCGTACGCCGGCAAACGCCTGAGCACCTCTTGCCAGTCCCGCATTGCCTCTTTACCTTGGCGGCTTCACGGCCCGCCAACCATTGACCGGCCGTGACGCACCGTCCCGATCCTACTCCAAGGAATTTCGCCATGCGCACGCTGGCCTGCCTGACCCTTGCCGCTTCGCTGGCCGGCCTTGCCGGCTGTCAGTCCCTGCTCAATAGCCGCTATGCCGACAGCGTGCCGCCGACCCACGGCGTGGAGCGCGTGCAGGGCATCGGCGAAAGCGCATCGGTCAGACGCAACGCACTTGGCATGCCGCTGATCGAGTCAGGCACCTTCCACGACGCCCTGTTCACCCTCGGCTACGTACATGCCGGTGACCGCCTCAGTCAGATGGTCGGCATGCGCCTGCTGGCGCAGGGACGTCTGGCAGAGCTGGCCGGGCCGGGCGTGCTGGAAATGGACAGATTCATGCGCGCAGTAAATCTGAAGAAAAGCGCGGAGATCCTCTACGCTGACGCCTCGCCACGCCTGAAACGCTTCTTCGAAGTCTACGCACGCGGCGTCAACGCTTACATCTTCCGCTATCGCGAACGCCTGCCGATGGATCTGGCCGAAGCAGGCTATCGTCCCGAATACTGGAAGCCCGAGGACTCGGTACTGCTGTTCTGCCTGCTCAATTTCGGCCTGGCGGTAAACCTGCAGGAAGAGATCGCCGCATTGACCATGGCTCAGCAGGTGGGTGTCGACAAGCTGCCCTGGCTGCTGCCGATCTATCCCGACGAGCCGCTGCCTTTCGCCGAGGCGGAAAAACTCGTCGGTCTCGACCTCAAGGGGCAGTTGCCGGGGCTACAAACGATTTCTCGTACGGCTGCACAGATCGCCGAGCAGCACATGCTGGGGGTCGCCGCCTCGAACAACTGGGCCATAGCCCCTCAACGCAGTCGTGGTGGCAAGAGCTTGCTGGCCAATGACACGCATCTGCCGCTGAGCATGCCCTCGCTGTGGAATTTCGTGCAGATCCGTTCACCCAAATACCAGGCGGCCGGCGTTTCCCTGGCGGGCGTACCCGCCGTGGTCGCGGGCTTCAACGGCAAACTGGCCTGGGGCATGACCATGGTCATGGGCGACAACCAGGACATCTATCTGGAGCGCATCAGGCGCGAAGGTGGCAGGCTGATGTACCAGGCGGACGGCAAATGGCTGCCAGTCGGCGAACGCCAGGAAACCTTCTTCATTCGCGGGCAGCGTCCCATCCGCGAAACGCTCTACGAAACGCGCAACGGTCCGCTGCTCAATTCGGTTCTGGGCGAGCGCAAGCACCTGTTGCAGCCGCTGTCGTTGCACAGTGGCTACGGTCTGGCATTGAAGACCACCCAGTTCGAACGCGACAAGAGCCTCGACGCATTCTTCGATCTGTCCCGTGCGCAGTCGGTGGACGAAGCCTTCGAGGCCGCACGTGAAATCCGCGCCATGCCGCTCAACATTGTCTTCGCCGACGCGCAGCACATCGGCTGGCAGGTCACCGGCCGCTATCCGAATCGCCGTGAAGGCCGTGGTCTGCTGCCATCGCCCGGATGGGAGGAGCGCTACGCCTGGGATGGCTTCGCCGATCCGATGCTGCACCCCTATGATCAGGATCCGCCGCAGGGCTGGCTGGGAACCGCCAACGAACGCAGCGTACCACCCGGTTATGGCATGCAGCTGTCCAGCTCCTGGTTCTATCCGGAACGCGCCGAACGCATCGCCGAGCTGGCCGGCAACGGCCGTCACGATGGCCGCAGCATGATCGCCATGCAGTATGACCAGACTTCGCCCTTCGTCGCCAAACTGCAGGCCATGTTCAATGAACCGGCCATGCATGACCCGCTGCACAAGGCCATGGCCGCTCTACCAGCGGGTCAGCGCGAGCGCGCCGGCGAAGCCCTGCAACGCCTGCTGGCCTTCGACGGCAAGCTCGCCGCCAGTTCGGCCGACGCAGCCATCTATGGCGCCTTCCTGCATGAAAGCGCGCGACAGATCTTCCTCGACGAGCTCGGCCCGGAAGACAGTCCGGCCTGGAAGGCACTGGTGGAAACCGCCAATACCTCGTACTCGGCACAGGCCGACCACCTGCTTGGTCGCCCGGACAGCCCATTCTGGGACGACGTGCGCACCCCGCAGAAGGAAGACAAGCCGACGATTCTCGCGCGCAGCCTGGCTGCCAGCATCGAACTGCTGGAGAGCCGCCTGGGCAACGAGCGACGCAACTGGCAATGGGGCAAACTGCACACCTACGAATGGGTGACCGATACCACGCGCATGGCGCCGTACATGAGCGCCAGCCAGCGCACCAGCATCAACGCACTCAAGGGGTATCTGGATCGCGGCCCCTACCCGGCCGGTGGTGATCACGGCACGCTGAACGTTTCGGCCTACGCCTGGGGACAGGATTTCAATACCTTCCTGATTCCGGCCATGCGCATCGTGGTCGACTTCGCCGCCGACGAACCGCTGGTAGGCGTGAACAGCTCGGGGCAATCGGGTAACCCGGCCAGCCCGCACTATGCCGACGGCATAGAGGCGTGGCTGAAGGGCGGCTACATGAGCTTCCCGTTCAAGTCGGAGAATCTGGACAAGGTCTACGGCAGTCAGCGCCTTCTGCTGATGCCGGGAAAACGATGACCGTTCGTCGGGTGGTGCTGAACCTTTAGCCCAGCGCCTCGCTCTGAATAATCGACTTACTCCATAGATCATCGTTTAAGGCGCTCCTGGCGCCTTTTCTTTTGCCTGCGAAGAAACAAGGCATTTACCCATCACCGAATTGAACTTCCCGGTCGATGCAGACTCAGAAACCGTGCATCGATTGAAATGCTCCCCTGGCGCCTCTGGCGCCTATTTTTTTACCTGCGGATTCTTGCAGTGCTCATTGCTCCATCGCCAGGCAGCCATTTACCCAGGCTTGTCAGGCCAGCAGGCTGCGGTCGAAGGTGAAAGCTCCTGCCGCCACTGGCCGATGCTCCAGCAGGTTCTGCGGTCGCCCCATTCTGGGATAGTTCTTCTCACCGGTCTCGCTGATCCAACCCTGCGCCTTCATCCGCTCCAGACGTCCGCGCAGCGTGGTGTGCTGTACCGGCTCCCCCAGGCACGCCTGGAATGCGCATAACGCTTCGGTGACGGTAAAGCGTGGCGCCAACAGGTAGAGTGGCAACGAGCTGTACACCGACTTGCCCTGCAAGCGCTCGACCGCCAGGCGAATCAGTTGCTGGTGATCGAAAGGCAAGGCCTGCTGACCTGCCATCAGTGCCTGTAACTCGACGAAGCACAGACTGCCGTCCTGCGGCGCGGTATCGGGCGCCAGCAGCGCCAGGTAGCAGGTGCTCAGCGACCAGCCTCGCGGGTCGCGTACAGCGTTGCCTACCGTCACCACCTGCTCCAGATATTGCGGTTGCAGTCGTGCCTTGTCCGCCAGGGCTCTCGATGCGGCGGCGTCCAGGCTGGCGTCGGCACAACGGCCGTTGACCAGCACGCCCGGCAGCGCCCACTGCCCGGCATAAGGCTCTCGCTGGCGACGAATCAGCAACACCTGCAACGTCCCCTCCTCGCTCAGACGCAGCGCCACGATATCCACCCCGGCCAGAACCTCGGCTGTACTCATAAATGGCTCTCATCACTCCATGGACTTATTTCATCTTGACCAATAATTCTCTGCCTTTCACGCATTGATGGCGAAAAACGCTTGACTACATATTTCATCAGATGAAATATGTAGTCACTCACCCACGAGATGGAGGCGCACCATGAAGATCGCCAGCTTCGACGTCGACGCGCAGAAAGGCTTCACCCCGCTGTGCCCCAACGAGTTGCCCGTGCCCGACGGCGATGCCATCGTACCGGCACTCAACCAGTTGGCCGCCCGCACCAGCCTGCGCATCGGTAGCAAGGACGCGCACAGCCCGAAGGCTCCCTGGGTGGTCGACAAGCATGCCGACATGCTGCAGTTTCTGCCCATGGCCAATGCCGACCTGACCTGGGTCAGCCACTGCGTGCCCGGTACGCCAGGCTTCGAGCTGCTCGAAGGGCTGCCGGCGCCGCTGGATTACGACTACTTCGTGTGGAAAGGTGTGGAGCCTGATCTTCACCCCTACGGCGCCTGCTATCACGACCTGGCCGAGAAACGCAGCACGGGCGCGATCGAATTTCTCCGGCAGAATGACGTCGACCTGATACTGGTTGGCGGCCTGGCATTGGACTACTGCGTCAAGACCACCGCCCTGCAATTGCGCCGCGCCGGTTTCGAGGTGATCGTTCACCTGCCAGCCTGTCGCGCCATCGCCGATGACACCGCCCAAACAGCCTGTCGCGAGATGCAGGACAGCGGCATTACCCTGACCGCCAGCCTGGAACAGCTGGATACGGCCCTGGCCAAGGAGACCCGAGGATGAGCGACAGCATATTCGCCGAGCGCATCGTGCAAAACCTGCTCGATACCGATTTCTACAAGCTGACCATGATGCAGGCGGTGCTGCACAACTACCCCAACGCCGAAGTCGAATGGGAGTTCCGCTGCCGCAACACCGAGGATCTGACGCCTTACCTGGCCGAAATTCGCTACCAGATCGAGCGTCTGAGCGAGTTGAGCCTGACCGTCGACCAACTCGCCTTCCTTGAGCGCATTCCGTTCATCAAGCCGGACTTCATCCGCTTCCTCAGTCTGTTCCGCTTCAACATGCGCTATGTGCACACCAGCATCGAAGACGGCCAGTTGAATATCCGCCTGCGTGGCCCCTGGCTACACGTGATCCTCTTCGAAGTCCCGCTACTGGCCATCATCAGCGAGGTGCGCAACCGTTACCGTTATCGCGAAGTGCTGCTGGAACAGGCTGCCGAGCGCCTGTACGAGAAACTCGACTGGCTGCGCGCCGAAGCCACTGACGACGAGCTGGCCGGTTTCCAACTGGCGGATTTCGGCACCCGCCGACGCTTTTCCTATCGGGTTCAGGAGCAGGCCGTACGCATCCTCAAACGCGACTTCCCGGGGCGCTTCGTCGGCACCAGCAACGTGCACCTGGCCCGCGAGTTCGAGCTCAAGCCGATCGGCACCATGGCTCACGAATGGCTGATGGCCCACCAGCAGCTCGGCCCAAGACTGATCGACAGCCAGATCGCCGCGCTGGATTGCTGGGTGCGCGAATATCGCGGCCAACTGGGTATCGCCCTGACCGACTGCATCACCATGGATGCCTTCCTGGGTGACTTCGATCTGTACTTCGCCAAGCTGTTCGACGGCCTGCGTCACGACTCCGGCGACCCGCTGCAATGGGCGGAAAAAGCCATTGCCCACTATGAAAAGCTGGGCATCGATCCCATGAGCAAGACGCTGGTGTTCTCCGACGGCCTCGACCTGCAGAAGTCGCTACGGCTCTACCGTGCACTTTGCGGGCGAATCCACGTAAGCTTCGGCATCGGCACCAACCTGACCTGCGACATCCCCGGCGTCGAACCGATGAATATCGTGATCAAGATGGTCGCCTGCAATGGCCACCCCGTAGCGAAGATCTCCGACACGCCGGGCAAGACCCAATGCCGCGACGAGAACTTCGTCAGCTACCTGAAACACGTCTTTCGCGTCACCCAGTGAGGACTCCAGACATGAGCAACCGCCAAGCCGAAATCGCCGCCGCCCTCGACGTGGTGCCGCCCTTCGCCGATGAAGCCGCCCTGGTGGCGGAAATCGAACGACGCAAGGCTTTCATCAAGAACACCCTCAGACAATCCGGCCTGAAAGTGCTGGTGCTGGGTATCAGCGGCGGCGTGGATTCCACCACCGCAGGGCGTCTCGCCCAGTTGTCGGTCGAGGAGCTGCGCAGCGAGACCGGCGATACGGGCTATCGCTTCATCGCCGTGCGCCTGCCGCACAACGCGCAGCATGACGAGCACGACGCGCAGGACTCGTTGAAATTCATCCGTGCCGACGAGAACGACACGGTCAACATCGCCGGCAGCGTCAATGGCCTCGGCGAACAGGTCACGCATCTGCAGAAGCTCAGCGATGCACGCCGTGACTTCGTGGTCGGCAACATCAAGGCACGCATCCGCATGGTCGCGCAATTCGCCATCGCCAACGCCAACAACGGTCTGGTGATCGGCACCGACCACGCTGCCGAAGCGGTAATGGGTTTCTTCACCAAGTTCGGTGACGGCGCCTGCGACCTCGCCCCACTCTCCGGCCTGGTGAAGAATCAGGTTCGCGCCATCGCCAGGCACCTCGGTGCGCCGCAGCACCTGGTGCAGAAGACGCCGACCGCCGACCTGGAAGAACTGCGCCCGGGCAAACCGGACGAGGAAGCGCATGGCGTGACCTACGCCGAGATCGACGCCTTCCTGCATGGCGAGAAGGTCAGCGACGAGGCCTACGCCACCATCGTGCGCACCTATGACGTCACGCGCCACAAGCGCGAGCTGCCGCTGGTTCCCTGACACGGTGCCACGCGCATGCTAGCCCCGAGAGCGAATTATCAGGGCGATAGCAGTTCGATCCTGTAGCCGTCCGGGTCTTCGACGAAGGCCAGGACGCGCGTGCCGTGCTTCATCGGCCCTGGCTCGCGGGTAATCCTGCCGCCGCGACTGCGAATGTCCGCACACGCCTTGTAGACATCCTCCACCTCCAGCGCGATGTGCCCGTAGCCGGTGCCCAGCTCGTAGCCATCCACACCCCAGTTGTGGGTCAGCTCGATCACGCTGTTGTGCGCTTCGTCTCCATAGCCCACGAACGCCAGGGTGAACTGGCCATCCGGATAGTCCTTGCGTCGCAGCAGGGTCATGCCCAGCACTTCGGTATAGAAGGCGATGGATTTGTCCAGATCGCCGACACGCAGCATGGTATGCAGCAGTCTCATGGAAGCTCTCCTCAGCGGCTCGGTATTTTCAGGAACCCTGAACGACGAACCCCGGCACATGGCCGGGGTTCGTTGACATGCAGCAGGCAGTCTATCAGACCAGCTTGCGGCCCTTGCCGGCGGCGATGCGCATGCGCAGGGCGTTGAGCTTGATGAAGCCCGCCGCATCCTGCTGGTTGTAGGCGCCACCGTCTTCCTCGAAGGTCGCGATGTTGGCGTCGAACAGCGAGTCGTCGGACTTGCGGCCGGTGACGATGACGTTGCCCTTGTACAGCTTCAGGCGTACCACACCATTCACGCTGGCCTGGGAGGCGTCGATCATCTGTTGCAACATCAGACGCTCCGGGCTCCACCAGAAACCGTTGTAGATCAGGCTGGCGTATTTCGGCATCAGTTCGTCTTTCAGGTGAGCAACTTCGCGGTCGAGGGTGATCGACTCGATGGCGCGGTGGGCCTTGAGCATGATGGTGCCGCCGGGAGTCTCGTAGCAGCCACGGGACTTCATGCCGACGAAGCGGTTCTCGACGATGTCCAGACGACCGATGCCGTTCTCACCGCCGATGCGGTTCAGCTCGGCCAGCACCTGAGCCGGGCTCATGGCCTTGCCATCGATGGCGACGATGTCGCCGGCCTTGTAGCTCAGCTCGATGTAGGTGGGGGTGTCCGGCGCCGCTTCCGGCGACTTGGTCCAACGCCACATGTCTTCTTCGTGCTCGGTCCAGGTGTCTTCCAGCACACCACCCTCGTAGGAGATGTGCAGCAGGTTGGCATCCATGGAATACGGCGACTTCTTCTTGCCGTGACGCTCGATCGGGATGGCGTGCTTCTCGGCGTAGTCCATCAGTTTCTCGCGCGACAGCAGATCCCACTCACGCCACGGCGCGATGACCTTCACGCCCGGCTTGAGTGCGTAGGCGCCCAGTTCGAAGCGCACCTGATCGTTACCCTTGCCGGTGGCGCCATGGGAGATGGCGTCGGCGCCGGTCTCGTTGGCGATCTCGATCAGACGCTTGGCGATCAGCGGACGAGCGATGGAGGTACCCAGCAGGTACTCGCCTTCATAGATGGTGTTGGCGCGGAACATCGGGTAGACGAAGTCGCGGACGAACTCTTCGCGCAGGTCATCGATGTAGATTTCCTTGACCCCCAGGGCCTGAGCCTTGGCACGGGCCGGCTCGACCTCCTCGCCCTGGCCGAGGTCAGCGGTGAAGGTCACCACTTCGCAGTTGTAGGTATCTTGCAGCCATTTGAGGATCACCGAGGTGTCCAGGCCACCGGAATAGGCCAGAACTACCTTTTTGACGTCCGCCATGCCATCACTCCACGGGTTGTACGGTAAAACCGGTGATTCTACTGGCCCTTCAAGCCAATTTACAGGGGCGCGACAGCTTGTGACGACGAGGCGACGGCTTTATCGATCAGGAGGGCTTGCTGCCGGCCGGATCGGCGGGTACGGCAGGCGCCTCCTGCTGGGGAGTGCTCGGTTGCTGCACCTCTGCCGGCGGAACACGATCCAGGCGCAGGGTGGCACGGCGGTTCTTGGCGCGATTGGCTTCGTTGCTGTTCGGCACCAGGGGATAACGCTCACCATGGAAGCGCATGGTGATCTGCTGGGCCGGGATGCCACCGGCTACCAGATATTCCTGCACGGCCAGTGCGCGACGCCGTGAAAGGTCGCGATTGGTCAGGCGATTGCCGCTGTTGTCGGCATGCCCGTCGATCTGGAAGCTGTTGATGCTGGGGTCGGCCTTGACGAAGTCGAGGATGATGTCGAGCTTGGCCCTGGCCATCGGATCGAGATCGATACCGCCTCCCGGAAAGCCGATCTGCGCCTGGCGAATCTGATCGAAGTTGACCGGCAGCAACTTGGCGGTACAGGCCTGGTAATCGTCGTAAGCCTTGTGAAACTTCACCGGCAGCAGGCGCACTTCGAGGTTGTCGCCACCATTGAGGGTACGATGGCGCACCACCGGGCTACGCCCTTCGAGCAGGCCGGTAAGCAGCCTAGCCCCCTGCTCCTGCGAGCTGTTGAACGGCACCTCGCCGCTGCCAACGCTGACCACACCGAGGTTGATGTCGCCCCGCCCTGGCTGCCAGGGGGCCGCCGCCGCCAGCAAGGTGGCGGCACCGGCGCCCATCCAGCGCTCTCGGGCATTGAGACGGAAGGTGACCTGCTCACCGGCGCGCCGCACGAACTCGCCGCTGCCGAAATTGCTGATCGTCTGGCTGAGGCGGCATTCGAACTTGTCACCCTCGACCTTCCACTCCACGTTCTCCAGACGCGTCTGGAAGCTGATGGCGTGCGCCGGCAGGCACAATGGCAATCCGGCCAGCAGGCCGAACAGGGTGAGGAAAGACGGACGCACGGTTGGCTCCAGGGCGATTCACGGCACTCGCAAGCTGTATCGGTCGGATGCGGGGAAACTTGATAGCCTCCTGATCGGGCTTTGCACCTCCCCAACAGCGGCGCGTACTCCGGACAAAACGGGTCGCAATCTGCTGCCTCGCACGGCGGGACGCAGGAAACGCGTAGCCTGCAGCGCATTTTTCGCCCGTTTCCGGTAGCATTCGCCCCACGTTTTACCCGCCTGGAACCCCCCATGTCCGACCGCCTGACCCTCCTGCGCCCCGACGATTGGCACATACACCTGCGCGATGGCGCGGTGCTACCGCACACCGTTGGCGACGCCGCCCGAACCTTCGCCCGCGCCATCATCATGCCTAACCTGGTACCCCCGGTGCGCAACGCCGACGAAGCCGACGCCTATCGCCAGCGCATCCTGGCGGCGCGCCCGGCCGGCAGCAGCTTCGAACCGCTGATGGTGCTCTATCTCACCGACAAGACCAGCGCCGAAGACGTGCGCAATGCCAAGGCCAGCGGCTTCGTCCACGCGGCCAAGCTTTACCCGGCCGGCGCCACCACCAACTCGGACTCCGGCGTAACCAGCATCGACAAGATATTCCCGGCACTGGAAGCCATGGCGGAAGTCGGCATGCTGCTGCTGGTGCATGGCGAAGTGACTCGCGCCGAGATCGACGTGTTCGATCGCGAGAAGACCTTCATCGATGAACACCTGGTGCGCGTGGTCGAACGCTTCCCGACACTGAAAGTGGTGTTCGAGCACATCACCACCGGCGATGCCGTGCAGTTCGTGCAGAGCCGCCCGAACAATCTCGGCGCCACCATCACCGCCCATCATCTGCTGTACAACCGCAACCACATGCTGGTCGGCGGCATTCGTCCACATTTCTATTGCCTGCCGATCCTCAAGCGCAACGTGCATCAGGAAGCCCTGCTCGATGCCGCAACCAGCGGTGACGCACGCTTCTTCCTCGGCACCGACTCGGCCCCTCACGCCCGGCACGCCAAGGAAGCTGCCTGCGGCTGCGCCGGCTGCTATACAGCCTATGCCGCCATCGAGCTGTATGCCGAAGCCTTCGAACAACGCAATGCGCTGGACAAGCTGGAAGCCTTCGCCAGCCATCATGGCCCCGACTTCTACGGTCTGCCGCGCAACACCGACAGCATCACCCTGGTACGCGAAGAGTGGAGCGTGCCAGCCACCCTTCCGCTGGGCGAGAACAGCGTGGTGCCACTGCGCGCTGGTGAAACCTTGCGCTGGAAGCTGCTGGAGGATCAGGCGTGAGCGAAGACAACTACGACGACGAGCTGGAAACCAGCCTGCCGGCCGGCCCACGCACGCCGATGGCGGCGCGCTTTCGTGGCTACCTGCCGGTGGTGGTGGACGTGGAGACCGGCGGTTTCAACTGCGCCACCGATGCGCTGCTGGAGATCGCCGCCACCACCATTGCCATGGACGAGGGTGGTTTTCTCTACCCGGATCACACCCACTTCTTCCGCATCGAGCCGTTCGAAGGCGCCAACATCGAACAGGCGGCGCTGGAATTCACCGGCATCAAACTCGATCACCCGCTGCGCATGGCGGTGAGCGAAGAGCACGCATTGGGCGAGATCTTCAAGGGCCTGCGCAAGTCGATCAAATCGGCTGGCTGCAAGCGCGCCATTCTGGTCGGACACAACAGCAACTTCGATCTGGGTTTTCTCAATGCCGCAGTGGCGCGCTGCGGTATCAAGCGCAACCCCTTCCATCCCTTCTCCAGCTTCGACACCGCCACACTGGCGGGCCTGGCCTATGGCCAGACCGTCCTGGCCAAGGCCTGCCAGGCAGCCGGCATCGAGTTCGATGGCAAGGAAGCGCATTCGGCACGCTACGACACCGAGAAAACCGCCGAGCTGTTCTGCGGCATCGTCAACCGCTGGAAGGAAATGGGCGGTTGGGACGAGTTCGACCACTGACACGAAACGCCCGGCAGTGGCCGCCAGTCGCGGCGTCGCTCACAGGCGACGCATGCGCGTGGGGGCGGCCCCCAGGGTTCTTGCCTGCAAGGACACAAGAGGTTGTCGGCTGGGCGTTTCGCGTTGCTCTCCATGAATGAGAGAGGGCAAGCGCCAACCTGAGGCTGAACGGCATTACGGCAAATGCCGGGGCTTTTTATTTCTGTATCGATCAATACCGTTCGTCAGACGCCCCAGTACGGGACTCGGATATTTCCCTCACAGCTTTGACAAGCATTCTCATTAACATTAGTATCCGTCGCATCAAACAGAACCACCAAGACGAGCCTTGCTGATATGTACGTCTGCCTCTGTGAAGGTGTTACCGATACCCAGATTCGTGATGCAGTCTATGAAGGCTGCTGCAGCTATCGTGAAGTACGCAACAACCTGGGCATCGCCAGCCAGTGCGGCAAATGTGCCTGCCTGGCCAAGCAGGTGGTTCGCGAGACCATCTCCGAGGTGCAGAGCAGCCAGGTAGCCCTGGCCTATCCCGCAGGCTTCGTCGCCGCCTGAAACCAACTGCAAGAAAAAACCGGATCAGTCGATCCGGTTTTTTTTCGCCCATCCTTTGGGGGTCTGCCGAGGTCACGGCGAGACCTCGGCAGACCCTGAATCGCGCCAAGCGCGACTACAGACCATCGCTCTCCAGGTGATCGAGATTGACCGCCTCACCCGGCTTGGCGTGCAGCTTGGCGCGAATATCCTCGAAAATGGCGTCGTACTCCTGATGCGCCCGCATGATCGGACTGGCATTGGGGTGCAGGCCGTGCTTGGCCACCAGCCGGGAAATCACACTGGCGAAATTGAAGGCCGTGTCGCGGTGCATTTCGAACACTTCCTCGAAGGCCTTGCCATCGATCTCACCCACCAGGCGCCCATGCAGCATCGCACCCTCCCGAGGATCCTGACGAACCTCGTAGTAGAAATCGATGCTGTAACCGGGTTGACCGGCCACGCCAGGTGGGTTGCTGCGATGCAGGTGACCAGGCTCGAACATGAGTCGACTCCTTCGATATGGTGCTTCAAGGCTCCTGACAGGAGCGCCAGGACAGTCTAGACCGCTACTTGCGCCTCTGCATTGCACCCTTTCAGTGCAGGGTCGAATCCCCTGCCCTTTCCTGCACCAGCACCCAGGGGGCGACCACAACGGCCCAGAGCTGCGGGTCGCGGGTCAGGAGGTCTTCGGCACGGTCGTCTTCGAGCTTGCCCAGCACCCCCTGGCTCATCCACTCGGCGACACGGGCCTGATCGTCGCTGGCCACGGCTTGCGCCACGGCGATCAGATCCGCGCTGCCAGCGACCCAGAGCAGCGCGCCGCGAGCAAAGAAGGGTTGCAGCTCCTGCCAGCGAATAGGTGCGGTCTCGCCAAGCAGCTTGGCATAGAGGGTGCTAGATTCATTCGTCATGGTGTGCCCCGTATCGATGGCTGTAATTGCAGGCGCGCATGATAGCGCCGGCGCTTGAGCTGACAAATCGCGGGACGCTCTGTAGCCGCAAGGGGGCACGCCGTATTTCTATACATTCCTTGCAATTTAGCGACAACCCCGCGTTTCGCCTCCCAATGCCGGCTTTTCAAGGCACAAATCGGCGCTCTACACTGTTCCGGTACAGTTGCCGGGGGCGTGGCCGGGGTATGGAACCCGGTTCTGCAGCTTAGGCAGCAAGAACTACAACAATGAGACACAACGACGAGTGGAGCACTCATGAACAAGGCTACTAAGCAGATTTCCAAGCTGTTCGCGGCAATGGCACTGGCAGGGGCGGCCAGCTATTCGATGGCAGCCGACACCATCAAGATCGGTCTGGCCGGTCCTGTGACCGGTGCCGTCGCCCAGTACGGTGAGATGCAATTCATCGGTGCCAAGATGGCCATCGAGCAGATCAACAAGGCCGGTGGCGTCAATGGCGCCCAGCTCGAAGGCGTGGTCTACGACGACGCCTGTGATCCGAAGCAGGCCGTGGCAGTAGCCAACAAGATCGTCAACGACGGCGTCAAGTTCGTGGTCGGTCACCTGTGTTCCAGCTCCACTCAGCCGGCCTCCGACATCTATGAAGACGAAGGCATCCTGATGATCACCGCGGCTTCCACCAGCCCGGACATCACCGCTCGCGGCTACGAGCTGGTATTCCGCACCATCGGTCTGGACAGCCTGCAAGGCCCGACCGCCGGCAACTTCATCGCTGACCACATCAAGCCGAAGAACGTCGCCGTGATCCACGACAAGCAGCAGTACGGTGAAGGCATCGCCACTGCGGTCAAGCAGACCCTGGAAGGCAAAGGCGTGAAAGTCTCCATGTTCGAAGGCATCAACGCCGGCGACAAGGACTTCTCCGCTCTGATCGCCAAGCTGAACCAGGCCGGCGTCGACTTCGTCTACTACGGCGGCTACCACCCGGAACTGGGCCTGCTGCTGCGCCAGACCAAGGAGCGTGGCCTGAACGTCAAGTTCATGGGCCCGGAAGGTGTGGGCAACAAGGAAATCTCGGCCATCGCCGGCCCGGCCTCCGAAGGCCTGCTGGTCACCCTGCCGAAGTCCTTCGACCAGGATCCGGCCAACAAGGCGCTGGTTGATGCCTTCAAGGCCAAGAACGAAGACCCGAGCGGTCCGTTCGTGTTCCCGGCCTACGCGGCCGTTCAGGTCATTGCCGAGGGCATCGAGAAAGCTGGCGACACCGACACCGCCAAGGTGGCCGAAGCACTGCGCGCCAACACCTTCAAAACGCCGACCGGCGACCTGGCCTTCGACGAGAAAGGCGACCTGAAGAACTTCAACTTCGTGGTCTACGAATGGCACCAGGACGGTTCCAAGTCCGAAGCCAAGTAAGCTTCCCGCCTGAACCCAAAGCCCACTGCTCATGCAGTGGGCTTTGTCTATTAGAAGAATTCCGGCCTTGCGCTGCGCCACAAGCGCCGCTTCACGCAGGCCCAGGAGTTAGGCAATGCCTGAGCTTTATCATTACCTACAACAACTGATCAATGGCCTGACCATTGGCAGCACCTATGCCTTGATCGCCATCGGCTACACCATGGTCTACGGCATCATCGGCATGATCAACTTCGCCCATGGCGAGGTCTACATGATTGGCTCGTACGTAGCCTTCACCGTGATCGCCGGTCTTGCCATGTTCGGCCTGGAAGCCGTGCCATTCGTGATGATCGCGGCCTTTGCCGCCACCATGATCGTCACCAGTGCCTACGGTTACAGCATCGAACGGGTCGCCTACCGCCCTCTGCGCGGCGGTAACCGCCTCATCCCGCTGATCTCCGCGATCGGCATGTCGATCTTCCTGCAGAACGCCGTGCTGCTTTCGCAAGACTCCAAGGACAAATCCATCCCCAGCCTGCTGCCGGGCAATTTCCTCCTCGGAGAAAGCGTCAACAATGGCGTGGTGATTTCCTATATGCAGGTGCTGATCTTCATCGTCACTTTCGTCGCGATGATCGGCCTGACCCTGTTCATCTCCCGTTCACGCCTGGGTCGCGCCTGCCGTGCCTGCGCCGAAGATCTGAAGATGGCCAACCTGCTGGGTATCAACACCAACAACATCATCGCCCTGACCTTCGTCATCGGCGCGGCCCTCGCAGCCGTCGCCTCGGTGCTGCTGGGCATGCAATACGGCGTGATCAACCCGCACCTGGGGTTCCTCGCCGGTATCAAGGCATTCACCGCAGCGGTGCTCGGCGGCATTGGCAGTATTCCAGGCGCCGTTCTCGGCGGTCTGCTGCTGGGTGTGGCCGAAGCCTTTGGCGCCGATATCTTCGGCGACCAGTACAAGGACGTCGTGGCCTTCACCCTGCTGGTTCTGGTTCTGCTGTTCCGCCCCACTGGCATTCTCGGTCGTCCAGAGGTGGAGAAGGTATGAGCACCGCTATCACGAAAAACCTCAAGTCGGCGATATTCAGCGCCCTGCTGGTGCTGATCATCTCCTATCCGGTACTGGGCCTGAAGCTGACCACCGTCGGCATCAGTCTGCGCGTGGAAGGCGCCAGCGCCTTCGAGTTGTGGTGCATTGGAGCCGCCGCGGCGCTGATCTTCGTCTGGCAACTGCTGCGTGATCGGATCCTTCCGGCCTGGGCCAAGGTGTCGCTACCGGGCCTCCCGAACCAGGCGAGCAACTTCCTCACGCTGCCCTCCACCCAGCGCTGGGTGATCCTGGCGCTGATCGCCTTCGCCCTGGTCTGGCCGTTCTTCGCCAGTCGTGGTTCGGTGGACATCGCCACGCTGATCCTGATCTACGTGATGCTCGGCCTCGGCCTGAACATCGTCGTCGGTCTGGCGGGTCTGCTCGACCTCGGTTATGTCGGCTTCTACGCCGTCGGCGCCTACAGCTACGCGATCCTCGCTCACTACTTCGGCTTCGGCTTCTGGATCTGCCTGCCGCTGGCGGGGATGATGGCCGCGCTGTTCGGCTTCCTGCTGGGCTTCCCGGTGCTGCGCCTGCGCGGTGACTACCTGGCCATCGTGACCCTAGGGTTCGGCGAGATCATCCGCATCATGCTGCGCAACATGACCGAGTACACCGGCGGCCCGAACGGTCTGAGCATCGCCAACGAGAACAAGCCGACCCTGTTCGGCCTGTCCTTCGAGCGCCGCGTGCCGGCCGACATGCCGACCTTCCACGGCTTCTTCGACATTGCCTACAGCTCGCAGTACAAGGTGATTTTCCTCTACCTGATCGCCCTGCTGCTGGTGCTGCTGACCCTGTTCCTGGTCAATCGCCTGCTGCGCATGCCGATCGGCCGTGCCTGGGAAGCATTGCGCGAAGACGAGATCGCCTGCCGCGCACTGGGTCTGAACCCCACCGTGATCAAGCTCTCGGCCTTCACCATCGGTGCCAGCCTGGCCGGTTTCGCCGGCAGCTTCTTCGCCGCCCGCCAGGGTCTGGTGACGCCGGAGTCCTTCACCTTCATCGAGTCGGCGATGATTCTCGCCATCGTGGTGCTGGGGGGCATGGGCTCGCAGTTGGGCGTGATCCTCGCTGCCGTGGTGATGGTGATGCTGCAGGAGATGCGTGAACTGAGCGAGTACCGCATGCTGATCTTCGGTCTGGTCATGATCTTCATGATGATCTGGCGCCCGCAAGGTCTGCTGCCGATGCAACGTCCCCACCTGGAGCTGAAGCGATGAGCCGCACGATTCTCGAAGTAAGCGGCCTGACCATGCGTTTCGGCGGCCTGCTGGCCGTCAACGAGGTGGCCCTCAAAGTGAACGAAAAGCAGGTGGTCTCGATGATCGGCCCGAACGGTGCCGGCAAGACCACCGTGTTCAACTGCCTGACCGGCTTCTACCAGCCGACGTCCGGCAGCATTCGCCTCAATGGCGAGGCGATCGAAGGCCTGCCGGGCCACAGGATCGCCCGCAAGGGCGTGGTGCGTACCTTCCAGAACGTGCGCCTGTTCAAGGACATGACGGCGGTGGAAAACCTGCTGGTGGCCCAGCACCGTCACCTGAACACCGGCTACCTGGCCGGCCTGTTCAAGACGCCGGCCTTCCGCCGCAGCGAGCGCGAGGCGATGGATTTCGCCGCGCACTGGCTGGAGCAGGTCAACCTGGTGGATTTTGCCAACCGCAGCGCCGGCACCCTGGCCTACGGTCAGCAGCGCCGCCTGGAAATCGCCCGCTGCATGATGACCCGTCCGAGCATCCTGATGCTCGACGAGCCGGCCGCCGGCCTCAACCCGCGCGAGACCGAAGACCTCAAGGCGCTGATCGCCATGCTGCGCGACCAGCACGGCGTCACCGTGCTGCTGATCGAGCACGACATGAAGCTGGTGATGAGCATTTCCGACCACATCTACGTGATCAACCAGGGCACGCCCCTGGCCGATGGTACGCCGGAGCAGATCCGCAACAACCCGGACGTGATCAAAGCCTATCTGGGGGAGGCGTAATCCATGCTGAGTTTCAACAACGTCTCCACCTTCTACGGCAAGATCCAGGCGCTGCACGATGTCAGCATCGATGTGGAGCAAGGCGAGATCGTCACCCTGATCGGGGCCAACGGCGCCGGCAAGTCGACCCTGCTGATGACCCTCTGTGGCAACCCGCGCGCCACCAGCGGCAGCATCCGCTACATGGGCGAAGAGCTGGTCGGCATGGACACGCCGGAGATCATGCGCAAGAGCATCGCCATCGTGCCGGAAGGCCGTCGCGTGTTCGCCCGCCTGACCGTCGAGGAGAACCTGGCCATGGGCGGCTTCTTCGGCAGCAAGGCCGACAATCAGCAACAGATCGACAAGGTGCTGCACCTGTTCCCGCGCCTGAAGGAGCGCTTCGCCCAGCGGGCCGGCACCATGTCCGGTGGTGAGCAGCAGATGCTCGCCATCGGCCGTGCGCTGATGAGCAAGCCCAAGCTGCTGTTGCTCGACGAACCGTCGCTGGGGCTGGCGCCGATCATCATCCAGCAGATCTTCGACATCATCGAGCAACTGCGCGAGGACGGCGTGACCGTGTTCCTGGTCGAGCAGAACGCCAACCAGGCTCTGAAGCTGGCTGATCGCGGCTACGTGCTGGAGAACGGCCACATCGTCATGCGTGGCAGCGGCGAAGAGTTGCTGAACGATCCGAAGGTGCGCGACGCCTACCTCGGGGGCTGAACGCACCCTTTGCGATGTAGCCGGAACCGCCCTTCGGGGCGGTTCTTCTTTATCGTCACGGCGCATCGCCCGCAGATGGTTGCGGCATCGCCAACGGAGCCCGCGCTGCACGAACTGTTAAGCGGATATTTCCAGCCTATTGCGTCTACTCTGGCTGGTATTAGGCTCACCCCATCCGCCTGTGCGAAACAGTGGTCATGCGCAAATCCCTGATCCTGCTACTGACGCTTACCCTGCTGCTTGGCGCGTGCAGTCGCGTCGGCCTGGCCTATCGCAACCTCGACTGGCTGATCCCCTGGAAACTGGGCGACTACGTCACCCTCAGCAGCGAGCAGAGCGCCTGGCTCAAGCCCCGGTTGCAGGAACACCTGGCCTGGCATTGCAGCGTGGAACTGCCCCGCTATCTGCAATGGCTGGAAAGCAGCCAGGCGGCCTTGAGCAGTCGTGACAGCGAGCGCCTGGCCGCTCAGTTCGCGGCCTTCGACGAGGCCATGCAGCGCATCGCCGTGGAGATAACCCCCAGTTCCATCGAACTGCTGCGCGGCCTCAGCCCACGCCAGGTGGAGCAGCTGTTCGAAGCGCTGGAAAAACAGAACGACACCTTGCGCGAGGAATTCCTCACGCCACCACTGGAGCAACAGATCACCAGGCGCGCCGAACGCATGAGCGAGCGTCTGCACCCCTGGTTCGGCAAGCTGAATGCGCAGCAGAACCAAGAGGTGGAGCACTGGGCGCATGGCCTGGGTGCACAGAACCAGATCTGGCTGGACAACCGCCTGGCCTGGCAAGCGGCCTTGCGCGAGGCGCTGGAGGTTCGTCGTGGAGAAGACTTCGCAGCGCGCATGACGGCCCTGCTGCAAGAGCGCGAACGCTTCTACACCGGTGCCTACCAGGCCCGCTACGAAGCCAACCGGCAGGCCATGGCCGAACTGATCGTCGCGCTCATCGAACAGGCCGACGAGAGCCAACTGGAGCGTGCCCGCAAACGCCTCGATGGTCTGCATGGCGAACTGGCCGCCCAGCAATGCCAGACGTCGGATACGCTGGCCGGGCGTTGAAACGTCCTGAGGTCAGATGCCGATCTTGTCCAGCGACTCGCCGATCGAGCGCCAGAAACCACGCTGCGGCCGCTCCACGTCTGCATGGCTGGCGGCGATTCGGGTCATCGGCTGCACCCTGCGCGTCGCACCCAGCTCCTGTTCGGCCAGCTCGGCCGTTACCAGTTGCAGCGGCCCATCCGCCCCGCCCTCCAGGGCGGCACTCAGCGGCGGCGGGCCATCCTCGTCGTAACGCAGGTAGTAGATGGCGCCTACCGCCGCATCGAGGGTGAAACTGGATATCAGGGTGAAATCCAGCGGCCCGTCAGCCAGCAGCGTCCAGAAACTGCCCACCAGCGGACGGCGCATCTCCAACTTGTAGTTGGCCGCATCGAATTCCAGCACCAGATAGCCATTGCTCGGCAGGCTGCCGATCAGCCGATTGTCGAGAAACAGCCCCGGCGCTTCGAGCTCCTGATCCGCCCAATCGTTGCGTGGGCGATAGAGGTAGACCAGGGCATGGTTCTCGTCGCTCAGCGAATGGGCGACGAAAGGCTCCCCCTCCACGGCACCGAAGAACGCGCCAGGGGTGGAGCAACCAACCAGCAGGGCGAGGGAGAACGGCAGCAGCAAACGGCGCATCGAGTCGTCCTTAGCAGATCATCAGCCGAGCTTAGTCGGCCCCGGCGAGAACGGCACCCGACGAAAGTGCGGCTCACTCAGAATCTGCCGTGGCGCCCCTTGCCTGCCTGGAAATGGCGGGCGCCTTCCAGGGTTTCACCGCTGGAGATCACCGCCATCCCACCCAGGAACTCGCCCCGCAGTGCCTCGTGCAACGGCAGTTGCCACTGGCCATGAACGCTGGCGCGATCGGCCAACATGCAGCGCTGGGGAAAGGCGGCGATCTGCGCTGCCAGTTCCTGCGCCATCTGCAACGCCTGTCCAGGCCTGCTGAGCCGATTGACAAGGCCCATCTGCAAGGCCTCTTCGGCACCAACCGGGCGGCCGGTGAGAATCAGATCCAGCGCTCGCCCCTGACCGACGATGCGCGGCAAGCGTACCGTGCCACCGTCGATCAGGGGCACGCCGAAACGCCGGCAGAACACACCGAGCACGGCATCCTCGGCCATCACTCGCAGGTCGGCAAGCAAGGCCAGTTCCAGCCCACCCGCTACTGCATGCCCCTCGATGGCGGCAATCAGCGGTTTGCCCAGTACCATGCGACTTGGCCCCATCGGCCCGTCACCATCCGGGTCGAGACGATTGGCGCGCTCGCCGCCTTCGGCCACCGCAGCCAGGTCGGCCCCGGCGCAAAAGGTACCGCCAGAGCCAGTGAGCACGGCGACGCGTGCCTGCCCGTCCATCTCGAACGCACGCAGGGCCTCGGCCAGGGCCTGAGCGGTGGGACGATCCACCGCGTTGCGCACTTGCGGCCGATCGATGATCAGGGTGGTTACCGGGCCATGCTGCTCGACGATCACGGACATGTCACTGCCTCCGCTGAAAGAGTGAAAAAGGCCGGCATCACTGCCGGCCCTTTACCCTATTGCGTCGCTGACGCCGCGTCAGCCCTGCTGGCAGATCAGAGGGCGTACTTCTGCAGATTCGCCATCATTTCCTTGAGCGCCTCGACGTTGTCGGCCGGATGCGCGGCCCCGTCGAAATCGCAGATGCGCTGCCATTGCTCGGCAACGTCCTGTGGCGAAAAACCGGCCCTGGGGTCGAAGCCGGCGCCCAGGCTGCGTTCCCAGCGCACCTTGCCGACCCAGCCACCGCCGACTTCGAACAGGCCACCGGTGTCCTGACAGGCGTCACTCCCCAGATAGACCACAAGCGGGCTGATCAGCTCGGGCTTGAGCTGTTCGAATACCTGAGGCGGGATCAGCCCTTCGGTCATGCGCGTGGCACCGGTAGGGGCGATGGCGTTCACCAGGATGTTGTTCTTGCGGCCTTCGATGGCCAGCGTGCGAGTCAGGCCATAGAGGCCGAGCTTGGCCATACCGTAGTTGCTCTGGCCAAAATTGCCGTAGATTCCGGAGGTGGACGAGGTGAAGATCACCCGGCCATAGTTCTGCTCGCGCAGATGGGACCAGGCCGCATGGGTGGTCTTGTAGGCCCCCTCGACATGCACCTTGTAGACCAGATCCCAATCGGCGTCTTCCATCTTGTGAAAGCTCTTGTCGCGCAGGATGCCGGCGTTGTTCACCAGCACGTCGATACGACCGAAGTTGTCCAGTGCGGTCTGCACGATCCTGTCGCCGTCGGTCACCGAGTCGTGATTGGCCACGGCAGTGCCGCCGAAAGCCCTGATCTCTTCTACCACCTTGTCCGCCGCCGATGCGCTGGCGCCCTCGCCGTGGGTGCTGCCGCCCAGGTCATTGACCACCACCCTCGCGCCATGACGAGCGAACAGCAGCGCGTGGGCTCGACCGAGGCCGCCGCCAGCTCCGGTGACTATCACCACTTGATCTTCGAAACGGATGGCATCACTCATCGACAGGCTCCTCGGGGCAGATTGGCAATGTCCACGAGTGTCGGGCAGCGTCACGCGCTCCACAAGGGCGCGCGACCTGCCTGAATGACGACTGATAATGCGACGTTATGAGCCGTCAGTTGCCCGAACCAGAACCAGAACCAGAACCGGAGCCGGAGCCTTCACCGGCTCCATTGTTGCCACTGCCCTCATCACTCGGACTGCCATCGGTGCCCGGTCCTGAACAGGGGGAATGCCGTCATCATCGTCGCCCGGATTCATTGGTGTCGACGGCGTGGTGGGGCCAGGAGAGCCAGGAGTATCGGTGTCATTGTCAGCGAAAGCTGGCAGCGCCATCGCGCCCAGAATCCCGCTCAACAGGAGTGCGGATAACTTCTTGTTCATGTCGTTCATGAGTGACCTCGACTTTTCTGTGAGTGACACAGTCAGTGAGTCCCCCGGGTCGCCGAAGGTTCGAAGAAAAAATGATTCCCCTCGGGATACCCTGAAAAAGCCATTGATCGTAACTCCCGCGAAGGCGGGAGCCCAGGACGTTCACAGGTTCCGAAGCGGGACAGCGCTTGCGCTGAACGCACTTCAGTGCGGCCCAACCAGGGCGAGCGCAGCGAGTAATGACTGCTTTTTCAGCATTCTGTTCGGCACGAACGAAGGTTCAGGCCAGGCGGATCAGGCTCAGGTGGTTGTACAGATGCATCACATGCGCTTCGGCATACTCGGCATGATCGAGTTCGCCATAGGCGAAGTGTGGCTGCAGTTCCCCCTGATGCCGGGCAAAGCGCTCGAAGGCCGCCTGCAAGCGCTGCAACGCCTGAGCCTCGCTGGCAGGTTCGGTCAGCGGTGACGCTCCGGGAATGGCCTCATTCAGCGGATGACGCATGCCACCTCGGGCGCTGAACACGGCGAACGCCGCCGGCCCCAGGCTGTGCCGAAACCAGGCGGGCTTCAGCTCGGGGTAGCCATCCATGGAGTACTCGATGCTCTGCGCACAGTGATTGAACACCTCGCCCGGGCTCCAGCCGCTGATGCTCGCCAGCGCCCGGCCCCGCAGGTCATCGAGTACCTGGCGCGCCCCTTCCAGGCTGATGGCCGCCGGGCGCGGACTGGTTGGCAGCGCCCAGAATCCGGCACCCAGAGCCGCCACAATGCCCAGTCCTGCCCCCTTCAATACGGTTCGTCTACGCATCCCGGCTCCTTGCTCGCTGGCGAAAGTACAGGTAGTGCTCCAGCACCTGCTGCGGTGCTTCGAGCTGTGGATAATGGCCGATCCCGTCCAGCAGTACCGTGTCGGCAGCTGCAATCAGCTCACAGTAGCGCGCCACCATGTGCGCACCGGAAATCGGATCGAAGGCACCGTCGATCACTCGCATCGGCACCGCCGTCGCCTGCATGGCCGCGACCCAGCGCTCGCGCTGCCGACGCCGCTCGGGCATGTAGCGGATCAGCCGGTGCATCACCGCAGGCCCGTTGTTGTACGCCACCAGTTGCCAGAGGGCGTCCAGTTCCGCCTCGCTCGGCTGGGTATGCGGGCCGAAGATACGCGCAAAACTCTGCGCCAGCGTGCTTCGCGAGAACAGACGCCCGATCAGTGGCCCAAGGGGGCCGAGCAACAGTTTCTGCACGCGCACCGGATGGTGCGTTTCCGGAAACAGGCCGCCATTGAGAAACACGCAGCTCGCCAGTTGCACACGGCCCTCCTGGTGCCGGGCGATCAGCTCCTGGGCCACGCTGTCGCCATAATCGTGCGCGAGCACATGCACAGGGCGCTGCTCGCCCAGATTCGCCAGCAATGCCTGCTGCAGATCCGCCTGCTCCAGCAGGCTGTAATCATGACCACGGGGTTTGGCGGAGTAACCGAAACCGAGCATGTCGCAGGCGATCACCCGATAACGCTCGGCCAGCGGCGCCCACAGACGATGCCAATCCCAGCTCGCGCTGGGAAAGCCGTGGATCAGCAGCAACGGCTCGGCGTCATTGGCCCCGGCCACCCAGTAGCGGATCGCGTGGCCACGAAAGTCCAGCGAACGGCTCTGGCCATGCCATCGATCCAGGGCGATACCTGGCAACTCGCTCATTGGTCGTAGCCTGGCATCTGCTGGTCAAGCTTGCGCAGTAGCGCCGGCCAGGGCAACGCGCCGCCCATACCCTGCGGACTCTTCATCACCCCGGCAATCATCGCCCGGGCGCCATCGAGAATCTGCTGTGGAATATGGATGAGTTCGGAGCCGCCGCTTTGCGCCATCACTTGAATCTCGCAAGCGCGTTGCAGGATGAACATGCCGAGGAAGGCATCGGCGATGCTGCCGAAGGCCGTGAGCAGGCCATGATTGGGCAGAATCATGAAGTTCTTCTCGCCCAGATCAGCCTGCAGGCGCGCTTTCTCGTCATGGTTCAGCGCCACGCCCTCATAGCCGTGATAGGCCAGGCTGGCGAGCACGAACAACGACTGCTGCGAGAGTGGCAGCAGCCCTTGCCTCTGTGCCGACACGGCGATGCCCGCCGTGGTGTGGATATGCAGCACGCAGCCGACGTCGTGACGCACCTCGTGTACCGCGCTGTGAATGGTGTAGCCGGCCGGGTTGATGTCGAAGGGACTGTCCATCAGCTTGTTGCCCGCAAGATCGACCTTGACCAGGCTCGATGCGGTGATTTCATGGAACATCAGTCCGTAGGGATTGATCAGGAAGTCCTCGGTTCCCGGTACCTTGGCGGAGATGTGGGTGAAGATCAGGTCGTCCCAGCCATACATCGCGATCAGGCGGTAACAGGCGGCCAGATCGACACGGGCGCGCCATTCGGCCTCGGACACCTGGTTCTTCACGGCGGGGAGCTTGAGCGGAGCGTTCACGGCGGTCACCTCGATGTTCTTGTTGATCGGTGGTGTCCGCAGTCTAGCCGTGCCGCTGGCGGGCGATAGTCGCCCTGGCAGCCATCTTGATGGCCCTGCGAGTCACGAGACCGATGGCTGGTGGCGCGACAGGCCGGCATTGCAGCCCCTGTATGAACGTAGCGAGCGAAGCTCAGGCAAGGTGCGTACGGCGCGCCCTGCCTGCTCTTGACGGCTCAACTCTGCAAGGCAGCCGCGAGTGCTCGCAGCCATGGCTCGGCATCGCTTTCGGGCGTGACGGTTTCGCTGGAGTCCAGGCGCAGCATCTCGACCACCTCGCGCAGCCCCAGCTCGGCATAAAGCTCGCGGATCAGTTCGCCACCGCCGCAGAAGGTGTCGTAGCTGGAGTCACCCAGTGCCAGCACCGCCCCCGGCAGACCGTTCCAGGCTGGCAACCGGTCGCGGATTTCGCTGTACAGCGGCAGCAGGTTATCGGGCAACTCGCCCATGCCCGTGGTCGAGGTCACGGTGAGGAATGCATCGGGAGCGAAGGCCAGCAACTCGTCCAGGCTCATGTTCGACTTGTGCCAGGCGTCCAGGCCGGCAGCCTTGAGTTCTCGCTCGGCGTGGCGAGCGACTTCTTCCGCGGTACCGTAGACCGAACCCGAGAGGATAGCGATTTTCATGAAAACTCCGGAAACAGGGAAAAGCGCCGGGCATTATGCCGCAAGTGGACAGCCCGACCCGATGTTTTAGAATGCAGCGCACAACTCCTGCGGAATCGTCCCCCATGATCAATGCCAAGCTGTTGCAACTGGTAATCGAAGCCTCCAACGACGGAATCGTGGTGGCCGAGCAGGAAGGTGAAGACAACATCCTGATCTACGCCAATGCCGCATTCGAACGCCTGACCGGTTATCCCTGCGACGAGATTCTCTACCAGGACTGTCGCTTCCTGCAGGCTGCCGACCGTGCCCAGATCGGCTTGCAGGCCATTCGCGAGGCGGTCAGGGAGCAAAAGCCCTGCCGCCAGGTCATCCGCAACTACCGCAAGGACGGCAGTGCCTTCTGGAACGAACTGTCGATCACCCCGGTGTTCAACGAAGGCGACCAGCTGACCTATTTCATCGGCATCCAGAAAGACGTCACCGAGCAGATGGAGGCGCAGCAACGGGTGCGTGAACTGGAAGCAGAGGTCGCGGCACTGAATGCCGAGCTGGCACGCCTGAAAAGCTGACGAACGTACAAAACCTTCGTCACGCCGTGGTGTCGAAAAGGTTTGAACCTCCATGCAGTACTCATCATGCAAAGCGACCCGCTGCTGACCAAGGACGAACTGGACTACATTCAGAAGATTCTCTCCAGACCGCCACGCAAGCGCCATCACACGGCGCCGCAACTGGCCCTCGGTGAACAGTTGAGCGAACTGCTGAGCCGTCTGGGCAGTGAAGAAAAACTGAGCCTGGACACCTACCGCGACCACCAGCACCTGAGTTTTCCGCTGCATCTGATTCAGGACGAGCAGAGTCGTTCACGTCTGGAACTGGGCGCACCGCTGATCTTCGAACACGGCATCAACGAGCGCCCCTGGCGCCTGACGCCAACTGCCCCCCTGCCCTTGCTCGACAGCCGCGAACACCCCAGCGGTCTGAAGGCCGTGGAGTTGTCCCACAACGGCATGCTGCTTGACCATGACAAGCCGGGCAGCCCGGCCAAGGATCAGTTGTTGCAGCTTCTGCTACCGCAGGAGCGCCGCGTACAGCTGCGCGCCCGCCTGGTGCGACGCATCGGCCAGACACGCTACGCCTACAGCCTGGAAACTCTGCACGCCGAAGACGAACAAACCTTGCGTCGGTATCTTTTCGAGCAGCACAGCGAGCTTCACGACGGCATGGATGCAGGAAGCGAGGCGAGACGGCAGGCCGAACCGAAGCACTCGACCGAGTGCCCTTGAAGGGAAGGATCATCCCCTCCGAATCAGGTATCGAGGTGTCCCGCAAGGAACTGCTGCAGGCGTCGCTGCATCAGTCGTCCCTCATTGCCCAGACAGGCGATGGGCGAACCCGCCAGGCTTTCCTCGGCCAGATCGGCACTGTCGCCAGCCAGCAGCAACGGACACTCCAGAGCGAGTGCCAGACGCGACAACTGACGTGGGAAATCCTCACCTGGCGGCTGATTGCTGAACAGCACCAGCGCCTGAGGCTGCATGCGCTCGCAGATCAACGGCAGATCCCGCAGAGGAACCCCGGGGCCGATCAATGCCACATCGATACCCTGGCTGCCGAGCAGCAGGGCCGCCACCAGCAGCTCCAGCTCGCGACAATGTCCGGGTAACGACGCGAGCAGGATGCGATCACGCGAATCGTCACGCCCCAGTTGCAGACGCTGCCAGCAACGCCCTCTGAGGAAACCGTCGAGCAGCAACCATTCGCCACGCTGGCCGACTTCATCCTGACGCAGCAACAGTTCCTGCCACAGCGGCATCAGAATCTCCTGGAACACCACCTCCAGGGGATAACAGGAAAAGATCTGGCCATACAGACGCTCCAGCCGACTCTCGTCGAAGTTCTGCAAGGCACGCCGGAGTTGTTCCTGCCACTGGCTCCAGTCATCGCTGCTGACTTCGTTGTAAGCCGGTGTGGCAACGCTGCGGCTGCTGACGCTCTTGGCCAGGATCGAACCGACCTTGCTGACGGCTACCCCCCGTTCGATCCAGGCAAGGATACTGCGTACGGCATCGATATCGGCTTGCGAGTAGAGGCGATGGCCACTGTCGGTGCGGGTCGGCTGGATCAGACCATAGCGCCTCTCCCAGGCACGCAGGGTGACGGGATTGACACCTGTCAGCCGCGACACCTCACGAATCGGGAACAGCTCCTCCTGCTTCAGCGCACTGGAAATGGGTGATCGGGCACCGGCAAATTCGGACATGGCATGAGCATCACGGCAAACGGGAA
Source organism: Ectopseudomonas oleovorans (assembly GCA_045291465.1). GTDB lineage: Bacteria > Pseudomonadota > Gammaproteobacteria > Pseudomonadales > Pseudomonadaceae > Aquipseudomonas > Aquipseudomonas oleovorans_B. The sequence continues at coordinate 4,524,624 of CP152345.1, forward strand.
TCGTTGCATTGTACAGCAGGTGTACAGGCTGCCAACTTCGCACCACTTGCGGGCGCAACGCACGCTCGGGGAGCATCGGCTTCGCTACGGGCCAGCGGCCGCCTCGCTCACACGCTGGTCGTCACGCGGCACTGGCGCTGTCGCGAAAAATGGGAATAATCCTTGCTGCATTTGCACTGGGCGCATCACCCCGCGCTCAGTACCGCCCACGGCACCACCCCTGCCCCGGGCAATCATCGAGGAGATACACAATGTCCCCCGTTACGCTCATGGTGGCGCGCCGCGTCGCCAGTGGTCGTTATCACGACTTCATCGCCTGGCTCCGTGAAGGCGAGCACCTGGCCACCGACTTCCCCGGCTATCTCGGCTCCGGCGTACTGGCTCCGCCGCCCGATGACGACGAATTCCAGATCGTGTTCCGTTTCAGCGACGAGCAGACCATGGCGTCCTGGGAGCATTCGGCTTCTCGCCAGGCCTGGCTGCAACGTGGCACCGGCCTGTTCGCTCAGCCGCAGGAAAAACGGGCCGTGGGCCTCGACGCCTGGTTCGGCAGCGCTCATCGCCAACCACCACGCTGGAAGCAGAGCGTGGCCATCTGGCTGGCATTCTTTCCGGTTTCACTGGCCTTCAACCTGCTGTTCGGTTCCTGGCTGAGCGACCTGTCGCTGGTGACCCGTGTCCTGCTCTCCACCCTGGCTCTGACGCCGCTGATGACCTACCTCTTCATTCCACTGTCCACCCGGCTGCTGGAACCGTGGCTGCAAGGCTCTTCCAGACCTCGCCTGGACAGGCGCGCAGCCAGCGTCGGTAAATCCTGACCCTTGGCAACCCGATCGGTCAGCCTCGTGCTGGCCGATTCTCTCTCAGCAACATCTATACAAAACACCAACTTCGTACAACAAAAGTACAAGCAAGCCGCCTCACGAAACGCATCAAAATTCTTTTAAAGTCAGCAAAATAGCGCTTCACGTGCTTTTCTGAAGCAAATCCTCACGCTTCACATGGTTGTACAAGTGCTGGCTCTGGTATAGCTTTATTGGCGATCTGCCAGGCCAACGCCGCCGCATCTGCCGCCTGGCCCCCAACTTCCCCGGTATGAGTGGCCCATGAGCGCTGCCAGCTTTCCCATCCTGATCACCGGTGCCGGCCAGCGCATCGGCCTGTACTGTGCCGAACGCCTGCTCGACGAGGGTCATGCGGTAATCCTCAGTTACCGCCAGGAGCGCGACAGCATCACTCGCCTGCGCGAACGCGGCGCCATCGCCCTGCAGGCGGACTTCAGCGACGAGGCAGGCATTCTCGCCTTCATCGAACATTTGAAGAATCATTGTTCGGGACTTCGCGCCATCGTTCACAACGCGTCGCAGTGGCTGGCCGAAACACCCGGCGCGCAGGCCGATGCCTTCCGCCAGCTGTTCAACGTGCACATGCTCGCGCCCTATCTGATCAACCTGCATTGCAGCGAATTGCTGCTGCGCTCCGAGCAGGCGGACATCGTCCACGTCAGTGACGACGTGGTGCGCAAGGGCAGTGCCAACCGACCGGCCTATTGCGCCAGCAAGGCCGGGCTGGAAAGCCTGACCCTGTCGTTCGCCGCCCGCCTGGCGCCACGTATCAAGGTCAATGGCATCGCCCCGGCGCTGCTGATGTTCAACACCGACGACGACGAGGCATACCGCAACAAGGCCCTGGCCAAGTCGGCACTCGGCATCGAGCCCGGCCCGCAGGTTTTCTACCAGAGCCTGCGCTATCTGCTGGACACCCCCTACCTGACCGGCACCACCCTCACCCTCAACGGCGGCCGCCACCTCAAGTGAGGCAGGCCCCAGGACATAGCCATGAGCGAACCCCTCTCCCAGCAGTACCGCGAGATTCTCGTAGGCCTCGGTGAAAACCCCGAGCGCGAGGGTCTGCTCGACACCCCGAAACGTGCAGCCAAGGCCATGCAGTACCTCTGTCATGGCTACCAGCAGTCGCTGGAAGAGATCGTCAACGGCGCGCTCTTCGAGTCGGACAACGACGAGATGGTGATCGTCAAGGACATCGAGCTGTACTCGCTGTGCGAACACCATCTGCTGCCCTTCATCGGCAAGGCGCACGTCGCCTACATCCCCACGGGCAAGGTGCTGGGTCTGTCGAAGGTGGCGCGTATCGTCGATATGTTCGCCCGTCGCCTGCAGATTCAGGAAAACCTCACCAAGCAGATCGCCGACGCCGTGCAGAGCGTGACCAATGCCGCAGGCGTTGCGGTGGTGATCGAAGCCAAGCACATGTGCATGATGATGCGCGGGGTGGAGAAGCAGAACTCGGTGATGAGCAGCTCGGTGATGCTCGGTGCCTTCCGCGAGTCCTACAATACCCGCCATGAATTCCTGCAACTGATCGGACGGAGCAACTAATGCCGCGACTGGAACCCGGAATGGCGCGCATCCGCGTCAAGGATCTGCGCCTGCGCACCTACATCGGCATCAAGGAAGAGGAGATCAACAACAAGCAGGATGTGTTGATCAACCTGACCATCCTCTATCCGGCCGTCGACGCCGTACAGGTCAACGATATCGATCATGCCCTGAACTACCGCACCATCACCAAGGCGATCATCGCCCACGTCGAGGGCCATCGTTTCGCCCTGCTCGAACGTCTGACCCAGGAAATTCTCGATCTGGTGATGGCCAACCAGGCCGTGCGCTACGCCGAGGTGGAAGTGGACAAACCGCATGCACTGCGTTTCGCCGAATCGGTGTCGATCACCCTGGCCGGCCACCGCTGACGGCTTGCCGGCCCCGAATCGCACTCTTATCATCGCCCCGCCAAACCCTGCCCAGGAGAGCCCAGCATGACCGAGCAAGAACGCCTGGAACTGGAAGCCGCCGCCTTCCGCGCCCTGGTACAACACCTGCGTACGCGCCCCGACGTGCAGAACATCGACCTGATGAACCTGGCCGGCTTCTGCCGCAATTGCCTGTCCAAGTGGTACAAGGCCGCTGCCGATGACCTGGGCGTCGACGTGAGTGCCGACCAGGCCCGCGAGACCGTGTACGGCATGCCCTATGCCGACTGGAAGGCCAAGTATCAGAAAGAAGCATCGGCCGAGCAGAAAGCCGCATTCGAAAAAGGAAAACACGCATGACCGCCCTCACCGACCTGCGCAGCCGTTTGCAGCAGGACGACTTCGCCTTCAGCGAAACCCTGGCCTTCGTCGCCGAACACTACGACTACCAGCCCAGCGCCTTCCGCAATGGCGAAGTGGAAAACGCCGCTGGCCAGAATGAAGGCTCGTGCAAGACGCTGGGCCTGGCGCTGCTGGAAGGCTTCACCCACGACGAGGCCCTGCGTGCCTTCGGTGAGCATTACCGTAGCGTGCTGGCCACGCCGCAGGGTAGCGACCATGGCAACATCCGAGCTCTGATGGCCCATGGGCTGGAAGGCGTGAAGTTCGAGCAGCAGCCGCTCAAGCGCAAAGCCTGAGAACGCGCATGCATGCCGAGTTGGTTGGCGCAAAAGCCTGCGCAACTATCGGAAAAGCCTGAAAGACATCATTTCGCCATCACGCTATGCTGCGCGCTTCAACAGACATGGAACACGGGGGGAACGTGTTCTGCGCGCAGTTGCCGCCCTTCCCTCCTGTTTTGCGCTCGACACGGAGTCGTCCGATGCAGCAGACCCTGGTATGGAAACCCTGGTACACCGCCGGTGTGGAAACACTGCGACTGAGTCAGGATGCCAGTGGCATCCACGCGACAAGTCACCTCATGCAGGTCATCAAGGGCAACAGCATCGTTGCCAATTACCTCATCGACTGCGATGCGCGCTGGCGCTTCCGCCGCCTCTGGCTCAAGGTGGACAACCACGGCCAGCGCAGCCTGTGCCTGCATCGCGACCTGCGCGGCAACTGGCTGCTCGACGGCCAGCCGCGCCCCGATCTGCAGGACTGCCAGCACGTCATGCTGTCGGCCACCCCCTTTACTCACACCCCACCATTGCAACGTAGCGCCCTGGAAACCGGGCAGAGCGACGAGATGCAGGTCGCCTACGTCGACATGCTCAGTCTGAAGGTCGAGCCACGCCGACAGCGCTACCAGTGCCTGCGTCGTCAACCTGGTGAGACCTCCTATCGCAGTCACGCAGAAGGTCGCCCGCAGCAGGAGTTGAGCGTCGATGATCAGGCACTGCTGCTCAAGGCCAACGAGCAGTACCTGCGCCTGAGCCAGCGCGAGCTGAAGGTCAGCGCGCTGGTGTAACACGCATCGCCTGTCCGCCCGGCAGGGCGCGCCGTGCGAACCGCGAATACGGCCGAACCTGCCTGGTGCGCGCAGCGCCCCCTACGCAAAGCCAGGCATACGCCACTCAAATGGGCAACTGGCCGAATGCCCAGCGCAGCAGAAAGAACACCAGCAGGCCACCGCCGATGCTCGCCAGCAGATGCCGGGACAGTGCGGCGATGGCAATGGTGGCCAGGCCAGCCAGCAGGTAGGCGTTGTCCCAGCGCAATGCCCAATCGTGCCCATCGGGCAGCAACATGCCAGGTACCACGATGGCCGTCAGCACCGCTGTCGGTACGTAGTGCAACCCCTGTCGAACCAGCGCTGGAAAACGCAGGTCGGGGAAGGCAAACAGGCTGTAGCGAGTAACGAAGGTGATCGCCAGCATGCCCAGGATCAGCAACCAGATATCCATCAGACCAGTTCCTCCTGCAATGCCGGCCTGCGTCGTTCCAGCCATACCCCGACCACGATGCCACTGGCTGCTGCTGCCATCAGCCCGAGTTTGTACGGCAGTCCGTGACAGGCCAGCGCGACCGCTGCCGCAACCAGTGCTGCGACGATTTGCGGCTGGTTGCGCAACATTGGCACGACGATGCCGATGAAGGTCGCCAGCATGGCGAAGTCCAGCCCCCAGGCGCCGATATCGGGCACCGCCTGGCCGAACAGGACGCCGACCAGCGTGCACAGCTGCCAGTTGCAGTACATCGCCAGTGCCGCGCCGAGGAAGTACCAATGGCGATAGGGCTCGGTATCAGCGCGTGCATAGCGCTGCACCACCACCGCATAGGCTTCGTCGGTCAGACCGAAAGCCAGCGGCACGCGCCAGCGCTTGGGCAGGTGACGCACATGGGGCTGCATGCTGGCGCTGTACAGGGCATGGCGCAGGTTGACCACGAAAGTGGTCAGCAGCACCACGGCGATGCCGGCACCACCGGCCAGCAGGCTGATGGCGATGAACTGCGCCGAACCGGCGAACACCAGCGCCGACATGCCCAGCGTCTGCCAGGGATCGAGCCCGGCGGCGCCCGCCAGACTGCCGAAGATGATGCCGAAGGGAATGGCGCCGAGCAGCATCGGCAGCATGTCGCGGGCGCCTTGGGTGAATTCGTGATGACGGGACATGGAACCTCCTTGGGGAGACGAGCTTAGCCAGACTCTCCCAGGCAGGTCTTGAACGTTCTTGCTCAGAAGCCGGCTGCAACGTCCTGGAGCAGGGCCGGCACGACACCCAGTTCCATCACGATACCCTCGAGCCCCAACAGATCCCCCAGATCCGAATAGATGCCCCGGCCGCGTTCGCTGACGCGCTTCTCGCTACCGTCGGCGCACAGCAGGCGGTAGTCGAAGGCGAACGGACGCGCTTCGCGCAACGCCTCCTGCACGCCGCGCCAGACGCGCTCACGGTCGCCGGGATGAATCAGGCTGTTGTAACTCAGGCTATGGCTATCGACCAGACAGTGCGCGGCATGCCCGGTCAGCTCCAGACATCCCGCACTGACGTATTCCATGCTCCAGTTACGGTTGTTGCGGCAGCGATAGACCATCAGCGGCAGGCCATCGAGCAGGTTGCTCAGGCTGCGATGGCGAGCCTGCAATTGCTGATGCTCCGGCACCTGCGCGCTGATGTCGGCCAGGCTGGCGATGAAGCCATCCTGGTGCCGTACCAGGCGCGCCTCGACCCAGCGCAGCTCGCCATTGCGATTCAGGTAGCGCAGGCTGCCAATCCATGACGTACGGCCCTGACGCAGGCTGTGCAGCCCCTGCTGCCACGAGGAGCGATCCTCGATATGCAGGAACCGGCTGTGATCGACCAGCCGGCACTCACGCAGCCTGTAACCACTGAGCTGCTCCCAGCCGCGATTGGCCTGACGCATCAATCCGCCGTCATCCAGATGGATCAGGGCAATTGGCAGCGCATCGAAGTCCACGGCGCGATTGCTCAGCAGGGCATCGCGCACCCGTCGTAGCCAGTTCATCGGCAGACTCCATGGTTTTCGGGAAGACCGCTGCGATGCGCCCAGGCCGCCAGCTCCAGCCGCGAGCGCAGGTTGAGCTTGCTCAGCAGGTGCTTGACGTAGACCTTCACCGTGCCGTCACTGATGCCCAGCTGCCGCGCGATCAGCTTGTTGCTGAATCCCTCGGCGATCAGCGCCAGGGTCTGCCGCTCGCGCTCGGTCAGCTCCACGCGCTCGCGATCGAGCGTCGTTTCCCGTTCCCGCAGGCTGCTGGCGAGCAGAACCGAAAGCGCCGGATCGAGGCGCGCCTGACCGTGGACGCAAGCACTGACAGCAGCCAGCAACGCCTCGGGTTCGCTGTCCTTGAGCAGGTAGCCGTCGGCCCCCGCGCGCAGGGCCGCCAGCACGTCCTCGCGAGCGGCCGAAGCCGTCAGCACCACCACGCTCACGTCCGGCAGATCACGCTTGAACCATTCCAGGGTGGCCAGACCATCGAGCCCCGGCATGTGCAGATCCAGAATCACCAGCGCCGGACTCAACTCACGCGCCAGGGCGATGCCTTCGCTGCCGCTGGATACGCTGCCGACCACGCGAAACTCACCGCCAGCTTCGAACAGTTCGGCAAGCCCCCGGCGCAGCAGCGGGTGATCGTCGATCAGCAGCAGGTCGAAGGGCGTGCTCATGGCCGTCTCCAGCGCAGATGCACGCGCGTGCCGCCCTGCTCGCCCGAGCGTGCGATGCTCAGTTCGGCAGCGATGGCGGCAGCCCGCTCACGCATGATGCTCAAACCGAAGTGACCGCTGCCGGGCAGGTCTTCGGGCAACCCGACGCCGTCGTCGCGAACCTCCACCTCGAAGCCGCTGCAGGTCGGCCACAGACGAATATGCACCTGCCGCGCATGGGAGTGACGCACCACGTTGGCCAGTGCCTCGCGAACGATCTGCAACACTTGCAGCTCGCTCTCGGCAGGCAGGTCGTTGCCGGGCAATCGGTTGTCCAGGCTGAACACGCAACGACTGCTGCGGGAGAATTCCTCCACCGAGGCCTCCAGTGCCTGACGCAAGGTGCGGCCGTCCATGGTCAGGCGCGCACTGCTGATCAGCTCGCGCACCTGACGATGCAGGCTGCGCAGCGTATCGCGCAGGTCGTCGAGCATGCTGGAGGCCTGCTCACGTTGCGCGGGGTCGTCCAGAAGGCTTTGCAGGCGCGCACTGCGAATCTGCAGATAACCCAGCTGTTGCGCCACCGAATCGTGCAGTTCACGGGCCAGCACACCGCGCTCGGCACTCAGTTCGCGGCGGCGCAGGCGTCGATCCTCGGCGAAGGCTTGCAGTACCTCGGCCAGGCGCCGAGCGATGTCGCGCAACTGGTTGCGCTGCCCGATGCCGGGACGGCTGGCGAAGCTCACCAGCAGCAGCGCGCTGCGCCCTTCCTCCTGGTGCAGACCGCACAGCGCCTGGAAGCGCCCACGCTCCAGGCAATCACGGCAGAGCTGCACCTCCCCGGCGGCAGGCAGTTCCCCGGCATGTTCGGCGCAGCCCGGAGCATCCGCCACCATCGCCCCCAGCATGCGCCAACCCGGCCCCGTGCTGCAGGGCAACAGCAGGCCGGCCCGATCGGCCCGCAGTGCCTGCGCCAGTTGTGGCAACAGCTCCAGAAAGGGTCGTCGCCGCCCTGCTGCAACAGACGCAACGGCAGCTCCAGCAGGGTCTGCCGGTAGGCTGGCGACGCAACCGGTTGCGGCTGTCGCTCGACCAGCAGGGTGCGCAGTAGCAACTGGATCATCCGGCCTCCACGGACAGGGAATCGTCGATCGATATCGTCGATCGGTTCAGCAAGTTCCATGCCCCGCAGCGGCAAATGTAGAAAGCACTGATAAGAAAGAAATTTTCCCAAAGGGAAATAAGTGCCAACCCCTTCTCGCACCAACAGGAGGCCGCCCCGCCCCGCGTGAGCGCACGCCGGGCGTGGAGACTACCCCCAAGGAGGTATCCCCAACGAGCGAATTGCGACTGAGGAGCAAGTCCGTAAGGTAATTCCCATAAGGAAATTTTAATTCCTGAAATTCACTAGATCGATTCGCACGGGAGACCTTCCATGACCACTCGCATCGCCATCATCGGCGCCGGCCCCTGCGGCCTGGCTCAGCTTCGTGCCTTCCAGTCCGCCGCGGCCAGGGGTGCGCAAATTCCCGAGCTGGTCTGCTACGAGAAGCAGAGCGACTGGGGCGGCATGTGGAACTACACCTGGCGTACCGGCCTCGACGAACATGGCGAGCCGGTGCACGGCAGCATGTACCGCTACCTGTGGTCGAATGGGCCGAAGGAATGCCTGGAGTTCGCCGATTACACCTTCGACGAGCATTTCGGTCGCCCCATGGGCTCCTACCCACCGCGCGAAGTGCTGTGGGACTACATCAGGGGCCGCGTCGAGAAAGCCGGCGTACGCAAGTACATCCAGTTCAACACGGCCGTGCGTGGCGTCAGCTTCGACGAGGCCAGTGGCCAGTTCGACGTCACCGTGCACAGTTACGACCATGACCTGACCCGCACCGAGCGCTTCGACTACGTGGTGGTTGCCAGCGGCCACTTTTCCACTCCCAATGTGCCCTGCTTCGAGGGTTTCGAGAGCTTCGCCGGACGCGTGCTGCATGCCCACGACTTCCGCGACGCGCTGGAATTCAAAGGCAAGGACGTGCTGATCGTCGGTGCCAGCTACTCGGCCGAGGACATCGGCTCGCAGTGCTACAAGTACGGCGCACGCTCGATCACCAGTTGCTACCGCACCGCGCCGATGGGCTACAAGTGGCCGGAGAACTGGGAAGAGAAGCCCTTGCTGACTCACGTCAAGGGCAGCACCGCGTTCTTCGCCGACGGTACCAGCAAGCACGTCGACGCCATCGTCCTGTGCACCGGTTACAAACATCACTTCCCCTTCCTCGCCGAGAACCTGCGGCTCAAGACCGACAACCGCCTGTGGCCGCTGAACCTGTACAAGGGCGTGTTCTGGGAGGACAACCCGAAGCTGGTCTACCTCGGCATGCAGGATCAGTGGTACAGCTTCAACATGTTCGACGCCCAGGCCTGGTATGCCCGCGACGTGATCCTCGGGCGCATCGCCCTGCCCGACCAGGCCAGCATGCATGCCGAGGATCTGGCCTGGCGCGAGGAAGAGCTGACCCTGAAGAACGCCCAGGAAATGTTCGAGTTCCAGGGCAAGTACATCCAGACCCTGATCGACGCCACCGACTACCCGAGCTTCGACATCGCCGCAGTGAACCAGACCTTCCTCGACTGGAAGCACGACAAGTACGAGGACATCATGGGCTACCGCAACAAGTGCCACCGCTCGCTGATGACCGGCACCCTGGCCACGCCACACCACACCTCCTGGCTGGAGGCGCTGGACGACTCGCTCGAAGCCTACCTTTCCGATTCGCCGCAAACGGCCATCAAGGCCGTGGGCTGAAGGAAACGGTGCGCACGGCCTAGGCGGCCCCGCGACACCCTACGCCGCAGTGTGCACGCCCCGCAGGGTGGCCGTGCGCACCGGCAGCCATCACGAGAACCAAGGTGCCTTGCATGCAGATGCCCGTGATTTCCCGGCCACACGAGCCGGCGCTGTTCGCTCGTACCCCCGGCATGGAACGCCACCGCGTCGCCGCTGGTGGCCTGACGGTGGTGGCTCTGGAGCCCGGCGACCGGATCGAGGTCATCGATATCGAAGGCGATCAGAGTGCCGAATTGCTGGCCTTCGACGAAACGGGGCGCGAAGCGCTCGCTGCCCTCGGGCTGCTGACCAGCCCTGGCGCCGACTTCATCGGCCGCCTGCTGGGCGATGGCAGCCGCGAGTCGCAACACATCGCCAACGGCCTGCTCAAACGCCATATCGATTCTCGCCACCTGCCCATGGCCGCACGTCTGTGGCAGCCCGGCACGCCAGCCGGCTTCAGCCGCTGCCTCACCGCCAGCGCGGCACTCCGGGTGATCGTCGCCGCGCCCGGCGGCGCGGTGCCGGTAGACAGCCAGCGGCGCGCCAGCGAACTGCGCCTGCTGATCCAGCGAGCCAACCCGTCGAGCCTGCTGATTCCGGCGCTGCCGACACCGCTGGGCGAGGTGATCGACGAGTTCACCATCCGCCCCGGCACGGCGCGCGACTATGTGGTCGGCGCCGGCCAGTACATTCAGGTGATCGACGTGGCCGGTCGGCAATGCTCGGACTTCGTGGCCTTCGACCGCCGTGGCCTGGACGCAGGTCGCGAGATCGATCTCGACCCCACCGTCACCCGCACCCTGAATGGCAATGCCTACCCCGGCCCGGGTCTCTTCAGCCGCTTCTTCGATCGCAACCTGCAACCGATGCTGGAGGTGGTGCGCGATACCGTCGGCCGTCACGACACCTTCGCCCTGGCCTGCACCGCACGCTACTACGAAGCGCAGGGTTACTTCGGCCACGCCAACTGCAGCGACAACCTCAGCCGCGCGCTCGCCGCCCATGGCGTGCAGAGCCGTCGCGGCTGGCCGGCGATCAACTTCTTCTTCAACACCGGGGTCGATGCGCACCAGCAACTGACGCTCGATGAGCCCTGGTCGCGCCCCGGCGACTACGTGCTGCTCAAGACGATGACCGACCTGGTCTGCGCCAGCAGTTCCTGTCCGGACGACATCGATCCGGCCAACGGCTGGCAGCCGACCGACATCCATATCCGTGTGTATAGCGACAAGGAGCGCTTCAGTATCGCCATGGCCAACCGCAAGACGCCCGACGCCGACCCGGTGCTGACCCGCGAAAGCGGCTTCCATCCGGGCACCTCCAGCCTCACCCGCCAGTTCGTCGACTATCGCGGCTGGTGGACACCGACTCACTTCGACGGCTACGGCACGCTGGAGGAGTACCACGCCTGTCGCGAACGGGTGGCAGTGATGGACCTGTCCGCCCTGCGCAAGTTCGAGGTGCTCGGCCCGGACGCAGAAGCCTTGCTCAACCATTGCCTGACCCGCGACGTGCGCAAGCTGGCGGTCGGTCAGGTGGTGTACAGCGCCATGTGCTTCGATCACGGCGGCATGCTCGACGACGGCACGCTGCTGCGCCTTGGCGCGGATGCCTTCCGCTGGATCGGCGGTGAGGACTTCGGCGGCGACTGGCTGCGCCAGCAGGCCGAGAAACTGGGCATGAAGGTGTGGATCAAGTCCGCCTCCGAACAGATCCACAACATCGCCGTGCAGGGCCCGCTCGCCCGCGAACTGCTCAAACGGATGATCTGGACACCCGGCACCCAGCCGAAACTGGAAGAGTTGGGCTGGTTCCGCTTCCTCATCGGTCGCCTGGATGATTATGACGGCGTGCCGCTGATGGTCTCGCGCACCGGCTACACCGGCGAGCTGGGCTACGAGATCTGGTGCCATCCGGACGATGCGATGACGGTCTGGCGGCGCCTCTGGCAGCTTGGCGAACCGCTGGGCCTGGCACCGCTCGGCCTGCACGCGCTGGACATGCTGCGCATCGAGGCCGGACTGATCTTCGCCGGCTACGAATTCAGCGACCAGACCGATCCGTTCGAAGCCGGCATCGGCTTCTGTGTGCCGCTCAAGAGCAAGCAGGACGACTTCATCGGTCGCGAGGCATTGCTGCGGCGCAAGGAACACCCGCAGCAGCAACTGGTAGGCCTGGAGCTGGAGGGCAACGAGCCGGCCGCACATGGCGACTGCGTGCATGTCGGTCGCGCCCAGGTCGGGGTGATCACCAGCGCCACGCGCTCGCCGACGCTGGGCAGGAACATCGCCCTGTGCCGCCTGGCGGTCGACTACTGCGAACCCGGCACCCGCGTGGAGATCGGCAAGCTCGATGGCCAGCAGAAACGTATCGGTGCCACGGTCGCGGCCGGCACCGTGGCCTATGACCCGGACAAGAGCCGGGTGCGGGCCTGACGCCGGCATGCCATCACCGTAGGGCGCGCCGTGCGCACCGAACCAGGCAGCGTCGAGCCCGGAGGGGTCTTACGGCGCACCCTACGGATTGGGCCCCCAAATGCGGGCGCCGCTTCTGGAAAGAGAATTGCTAGGGAACCAGGTAGCGGCTGCCAGTCAGGAGGGCAGCCCTCAACGACTCCCGAGGAGGATCGGCCGATGTGGTTCAGCAATACGACCGGAAACCTGGCCAATGAACTCAACCAGTGGCTCGAGCACCTGCTCAGCCACCGCCAACCGGCAGCGGCTCGCCCGCACCTGCAACGGCAACCGCAGTTGCTCGGCAGCCTGGAGCGTCTGCAACGCGACTGGGAGGAGTTGCAGCGCATTCGTCAGCACAGCGAACGACAGCCACCCGCGCCCTGCTCCGCCGAGGAGTATGCGGCACTGCAACAGCGTCTGGCCCAGGCCGAGCAGCAATGCGCCCTGCTCGAAGACGAACTGCGCGCCAGCCACGCGCAGAACCAGAGCGTCGCCGCCGAACGTGCGCAATGGGACGAGGAGCGCCAGGTCTGGGAACTGACCAAACGCACCCTGACCGAAGGCTGCTGGGCAATGAACGTGGTGAACGGTGACCCCGATCATCCGCAGAACCTGATCCGCTGGTCGAGCAGTTCCGCGAACTGATCGGCTACAGCCGCGCGGAATTCCCCGATGGCTGGGACAGCTACTTCCAGGTGGTCAACACTGACGACCTCAAGGCGGTGATGCAGGCCTTCAATGCCTCCATGGTGGACAGCAGCGGCGATGGCTTCTACGCCGTGGAGTACCGCATGCGCCACAAGACCCGTGGCGAAGTCTGGTACCGCGAGCGCGGCCGCTGCCTGCGCGATGCACAGGGCAAGCTGCTGTACGTCACCGGCGCGGTGCGCGAGATCAGCGACGAGAAGGCCGCCGCCAGCATGCACGAGCGCGAGCAGGCCAGCATCCAGGCCACCTATGGGCAGATCGCCCAGGTCGCCGGCGTGATCAAGGGGATCGCCGAGCAGACCAACCTGCTGGCGCTCAACGCCGCCATCGAGGCCGCGCGTGCCGGGGAGCAGGGACGCGGTTTCGCGGTGGTCGCCGACGAGGTGCGCAACTTGGCACGGCGCACCCAGGAATCCGTGCAGCAGATACAGGGCATGTTGCAGAAGAACACCTGAAGTACGACCCATTTTCAGGCGTGAAAGCGGCCAGATGAGCACAAACAGGGCATTTTTTGACCAGTGATTTCAGCCCCGCCGCACGCGGCGGGCGCTCCACGCAAGAGACTTCTGGCACAGCCATTGCTTATTCATTGAAAGAACTTTTTATAACTACAGATAAATTAATACCCAGGGCGCCACACCTTCAGTTCCACTGCCAATACCGACGAACCTTCTAAGAACAGCATCGAGGATTGATTGATGGAAGAGCAAAAGACACCCACTCTGGAAGAGCTGCAGGCTCTGATAGAGATGACCAACACCCTGAATATGGAAATATTCTACTGGTGGTGTATCGCGCTGATGATCTGCATTCACGCAGGCTTCCTGTCCTACGAGATCGGTGCGTCGCGACTGAAGAATGCCCTCGCCGCCGGCGTGAAGAACATCCTCGCCTTCGGCTTCATCGTCCCCAGCGTGTTCCTGCTCGGCTGGGCCGTTTACAACGCCTTCCCGGACGGCCTGGTGCCGCGCATGGACGCCTTCCTCGCCGGCATGCCGTGGAGCGACGTCATGGGGCCGAACGTCCAGGACAACGCCACCGGCATCTTCTGGGCCGCCTTTGCCATGTTCGCCGCCACCACCGGCTCGATCATGTCCGGGGCGATCATCGAGCGCGCCCGCATGAGCGCCTTCATCATCCTCACCATCGTGCTCGGCGGTTTCCTCTGGCTGCTCGCCGCAGCATGGGGCTGGCACCCGGAAGGCTGGCTCACCGTCAAATGGGGCTACCATGACGTCGGCGCTGCGGGCGTGGTGCACATGATCGCCGGCTTCTTCGCCCTGGCCGTGGTCATGAACCTCGGTGCGCGTATCGGCCGCTTCAACGAGGACGGCAGCGCCAACGCCATCGTCGGTCACAGCATGCCGATGAGCGTGGTCGGCCTGATGCTGATCATCGTCGGCTTCTTCGGCTTTCTCGGCGGCTGCATCATCTACAACTCGGGTGCGCAGTGGATCAACATCTACGGCCAGCCGACCAACCTCTCGGCCTTCGCCTTCAACACCCTGATGGGCTTCGCCGGCGGTCTGATCGGTGCCTACCTGACCACCCGCGAGCCGTTCTGGATGATGTCCGGCGGCCTGGTGGGCATCATCTCCGTGGCCCCCGGCCTGGATCTCTACCACCCCGGCCTGGCCTACCTGATCGGCATGGGTGTGGCGGCCACTGCGCCGCTGGTCAACAACCTGCTGCTCAAGTTCAAGCTGGATGACGCCGTCGGCGCCTTCGCCGTGCACGGTTTCGGCGGCTTCGCCGGCCTGGTGATCAGTGGCATCTTCCTCGCGGGCTACCCGAACATGAACGGCATGGCGCCGATCAGCTTCTTCGGCCAGCTGGGCGGTGCCGTGGTCATGGCGGCACTGGGTTTCATCCCCGGCTACGTCATCTCCTACGCCCTGAACAAGGCGGGTCTGCTGCGCGTTCCGCCACATGCCGAAGAACGTGGCCTGGATCTGACCGAAGTCCCCGCCCAGGCCTACCCGGAATGGAGCTCGATGTACGGCGAAAGCACCAGCGTCGGTGGCGAAAAGCCTGTGCTGATCGCCACAGAACCCAAATCCGCCTGACCCCCAGGCCGACCACCGCAGTGGTCGGCCATCGCAGAGGAGCAATGCCATGAGCATCACCACTTACGATGGCGCCAGCGCCGTATTCACCTTCGCCGACAAGCCGGCCATCCTGGTCTTCATCAGCCTGCTGGTAGCGGGTGTCAGCCTCTATGCACTGATCGCCACCATGATCCACGAGAAACACAGCTACGCACTGCCGGACGAAAAGCTGCCCAAGCTCAAGTAAGGCCCTGGCCGGCGGCACTCGCCGCCGGCCATTCCATCCTGCCCCCTGCTGGGTCAGGATGCGCTAACCTCCCCGCGCCACTTCCTTCCAGCACGATCCCCGCAAGGAGCCCCCATGCTCGACCGCCCGTACCTGTTCATCGACGGCCAGTGGCTTGCCCCGCGCCATGACGAGCGCTTCGACGTATTCGACCCCAGCGACGAGAGCCTGCTGGCGCGCGTTGCCGCAGCCGGCCCTGCGGATGTCGATCTGGCCGTGGCCGCAGCACGGCGGGCGTTCGATCAGGGGCCGTGGCCACGCCTGTCCGGCGCCGCTCGGGCGGCGGTGCTGCGGGGCATCGCTGGCGGTATCCGTGCCCGCCTGGACGAACTGGCGGTGCTGGAAGTGCGCGACAACGGCAAGCCGCTGCCCGAAGCGCAGTGGGATATCGGCGATGCCGCCGGCTGCTTCGATTTCTATGCCGATCTGGCCGAACGTCTGGATGGCGACGAACGTCCGGTAGCCCTGGCCGATCCCCGCTTTCGCGCCAGCGTGGTGCGCGAACCGGTAGGCGTGGCCGCTGCGGTGATTCCCTGGAATTACCCGCTGCTGATGGCCGCCTGGAAAGTCGCCCCCGCCCTGGCTGCCGGCTGCTGCCTGGTGCTCAAACCCTCGGAACTGACACCGCTGACCGCTCTGGAACTGGCGACCATTGCCGCCGAAGCCGGCCTGCCGCCGGGCGTACTCAACGTGCTGCCCGGCCTCGGCACGCAGGCGGGCGCCGCCCTGGTGGAGCATCCGGGTGTGGACAAGGTGGCCTTCACCGGCAGCGTCGCCACCGGTAGCCGGATCATGCAGGCTGCCGCCCGCGAGGTGAAGAACATCAGCCTGGAGCTGGGCGGCAAATCGCCTTTCATCGTCTTTGCCGACAGCGACATCGAAGCGGCGGTGGAGTGGATCATGTTCGGCATCTTCTGGAACCAGGGCCAGGTCTGTTCCGCCACCTCACGCGTGCTGGTGGAACGCTCGCTCTACCCTGCCCTGTTGCAGCGTCTGAGCGACGAAGCGCAGAAGATTCGTATCGGCAACGGCCTGGACGAAGGCGTGCTGCTCGGCCCGCTGGTCAGTGCCGGCCAGCATGCCAGGGTCAGCGCGGCCATCGCCCGGGGCATCGCCGATGGCGCACGCCTGCTCTGCGGCGGCAAACGGCCCGCCGAGCACGACAAGGGCTGGTTCATGCAGCCGACGGTATTCGCCGATGTACCGCTGCACAGCGCCCTGTGGCGTGAGGAAATCTTCGGCCCGGTGGTGTGCGTCAATCCGTTCGACAACGAGGCCGAGGCCATCGAACAGGCCAACGACAGCGAATTCGGCCTGGCAGCAGCGGTGATGTCCACCGATCTCGAACGCTGCGAACGTGTCGCCCGCAGGCTGCAGGCCGGGATCGTCTGGATCAACTGCTCGCAACCGACCTTCAGCGAACTGCCCTGGGGTGGCGTGAAACGCAGTGGCATCGGTCGCGAACTGGGCGAGTGGGGCCTGGACAACTACCTGGAAACCAAACAGATCACGCGCCATGAAAGCAGCGAGGCGTGGGGCTGGTACCTCAAGCGTTGATGCAACGATCAGGCACGCCGTCATCGGAACCGCCCTACCGGTCATCGGTATATTCGCCAGCGACCATCCACGGTATCCATGCTTGCAACTATCATCCTGATGTCACAGGGCGACTAGACTGTGATCGGTAGCGGCCCTGCGGGCCACTCCGTGTTCTCCTTCACCGGCAATACCTTTTCCTCGGACGACGCAGGATGCGGCACCGAGCGCCCAGCGCAGCGGTAGACGTTCCGAGCAAGCTTGTGCCCGTCACTCATGCCGAAGGTGTCATATGTCGTCGCAAACCATCCGTTTTTCCACCCGTACCCTGATCTATGCCAGCTATGCAGCCATCCTCGCGCTGATGCTGCTGATCACCGCCGTTTCGTTATATGGTCTGGCCGATGTCAGCGATGACTTCACCGGTTATATCAACGGCATCGACAACCGAACTCGTCTGGCCAATCAGTTGAATGACAATGCCAAGGAGCGTGCCATCGCCCTGCGCAACATGGCCCTGACTCCGGATATTGCGGCACGAACCCAACGCCGTGCCGCCATCGAGAACTATGACAAGGCCGTGAGCAACAAGCTCGCCGAACTGCGCCAGGCCATCGCCAGCCATGCCGATGTCTCGCCGAAAGCCCACGAGCTGTTCTCGCGTATCGAAAACGTCGAGATGCGCTACGCTCCCATCGCTCGTACCATCGCCGACCACCTGTTCAAGGGCGAGGATAGCGATGCCCTGAAGCTGGTCGCCGAACAATGCACCCCGCTCCTCGAGGAACTCACCCAGGCCATCGAGGCCTACCTGCAATACTCCACCGATGTCGCGCAGCGGCGCGTCACCGAAGCTGATACCAAATACGAACGCCAGCGCATCGTGCTTCTCTCCATAGGCGGCATCGCGCTGCTGCTGGCCATCGTTCTCGGTCACTGGATCAGCCGCTACCTGCTCAGTGCCCTGGGCGCCGAACCCAACGACCTCAACCGGATCGCCCAACGCGTGGCCGAAGGCGACCTGCGCATCATGGAAAAGGCCGTGAACAGTGCCGAGAACAGCGTGCTCGCAGCGTTGCAACGCATGCAGCTGAACCTGCGTCAGGTCACTCAGGGCATCGACAGTTCGTCGCGTACCGTGGCGCACTCCAGCCAGGAACTGAGCGAGTCGAGCCTGCGCAATGCCGAAAGCGTCGCCAATGCCCAGCGCGAGGTGGAACAGATCGTCACCGCCGTACACGAAATGGCGGCGACCGTGCAGGACGTGGCACGCAGCGCCGAATCGGCCGCGCAGGCCGCCAGTGAAGCCGACGAAGCAGCCTTGCAAAGCCAGCACAAGGCAAGCCAGGCAGTGAGTCTGATCGGCGAACTGGCCGAAGTGATCGATCATTCCAGCGAAGCCATGGGCCGCCTGAAGACCGAGAGCAGCAATATCGGCAGCGTGCTCGACGTGATCAAGGCGGTGGCCGACCAGACCAACCTGCTGGCGCTCAACGCCGCCATCGAGGCCGCCCGTGCCGGCGAAGCCGGGCGAGGCTTCGCCGTGGTGGCCGACGAGGTGCGTAACCTGGCGCGACGCACTCAGGAGGCGACCACGGAAATCGAAGGGCTGATCGCCAGTCTGCAGAAAATCGCCGACGAAACCGCCCGCTACATGGAACGCTGCCAGAACTCCAGCGAACAATCGGTTTCCGGGGTTTCGCAAGCAGGCGAAGCAGTCGCACGAATCGTTGACATGATCGAGCGCATCAACGGCATGAACCAGCAGATCGCAACAGCGGCGGAACAGCAGAGCACGGTGGCCGAGCACATCAGCCAGGGCATCCTCTCGGTACGCGACAGTGCCGAGCAGTCAGCCACGGCATTCCGCAGCGCCCAGCAGGAAAGCGAAAGCCTGGCACGCACCAGCGAAGCCCTGCGTGAGAACATCGCACGCTTCCAGTTGTGACCGTGCGACCTGAAGCGCGGCCTGATGCAGGCCGCGCGGATGCTCAGCCGAGCAGATAATCCAGCACTCGCGCCATCAGCACGTTACCCGGCAGATAGGCTCGCGGCTCGGCTGCCAGTCGTCCGGGGGGCTGCACCCAGGACCGGGCCTCAGCTCATCGGCGCATTCGTCCAGCAGGCCGGCAACGATCTGCTGTGTCATCTCCGGGTGGCATTGCAGGCCGATTACCCGTCGGCCGATCTGGAATGCCTGATGCCGACAGGCTTCGCTCGACGCCAGAAGCGTGGCCCCTTCAGGCAACTCGAAGGTTTCACCGTGCCAATGCAGCAGCTCGACCCGGTCGGGAAAGACGAAGCAATCCTCGACGACCGCCTCGGCACGCCACACCGGGAACCAGCCGATCTCCGCCACCGGGTTGGGATGCACCCGTGCCCCCAGCGCACTGGCGATCAGTTGTGCCCCCAGGCACACCCCGAGCACCGGTATGCCGGCTTCCATGGCGTGACGCAGGAACGCCTTCTCCGCAACCAGCCAGGGCAACTCGGCCTCGTCATTGACGCTCATCGGCCCGCCCATGGCGACGATCAGGTCGCAGTCCTGCACGGGCGGCAAGACGGCATCCGCCTCGAAGAAGCGGGTGTAGTGCAGTGCGCAACCTCGCGCCTGGAACCAGTCGGCCATGCTGCCGACATCCTCGAAGGGCACGTGCTGCAATACCTGTACACGCATCTGCGCTCTCCTCATACGGTCTCGTGGCTGGCCATTTTCAGGCCGACGATACCGGCGACGATCATCAGCAGGCACAGGCTGCGCAGCAGATTCAGGCTTTCACCGAGAAACATCGCGCCATAGGCCACCGTGCCGAGGGTACCGATACCGACCCAGACCGCGTAGGCCAGGCCCAGCGGCAACTCGCGCACCGACAGGCTCAGCAGGTAGATGCTGAGCAGCAGGAAGAAACCGCAATACAGGCTCGGCCACAGACGGGTGAAGCCGTCGGTACGCGGAATGATCGAGGCATAGAACACCTCACAAATACCGGCCAGCAGCAGAAACCCCCAGCCATTCAACCAGGCCATTGCCTTCTCCTTGATCGATGCAAGTCGGGCCATGTCCCTATGGCCCTGTTCCCTTGCCCCAGGAACCCATTGGCCGCAACCACTGCGGATCGCGCTATCGTGCTCAGCCCTTGGCGGTGCGTTTCTTCTTCTCCGGATCATCGAACGGCAGGGTATGGGCGATGGCCTTCACCGCCAGGCTGCCTTTGACTTCCAGTGGCGCGCCCTGCTCGGCGTAAGGCACGTCCATCCGCGCGATGGCCATGGACTTGCCGGAAAGCCGCGAATACATGGCGCAGGTGATCACGCCCACCTGTCTGCCATCGGCCCACAGGGTGTCGCCGGCCTCGGCCGCCTTGTCGCCCTCGAGCAGCACGCCGAAGATCCTGAAACGTTCCTTGCCGTGCAGGCGGCGATGTTCGTCGGCGCCGCGAAAATCCCCCTTGGTCGGCGACACCGTGAAATCCAGCCCCAGCTCCCACAGGGTGTCGCCAGCCGCCTGGTCGGCGAAGGGGTACATTTGCGAATTGTCGTAGGGGAAGAACAGCAGGTAGCTCTCCACCCGCAACCAGTCCAGCGCGGTGAAGGCACAGGGAATGATGCCCATTGCCCTGCCCTTCTCCAGGATGCCGTCCCAGATCGCCGGCGCATCGGCCGCCTTGCAGAAGATCTCGTAGCCGCGCTCACCGGTGTAGCCGGTGCGCGAGATCATCACCGGTCGGTCGAACAGCCTGGTCTGCACATGATGGAAGTACGGCAGGTCGCGAATGCCAGGCACATGCTCGGCGAGAAAATCCACTGCCAACGGCCCCTGCAGCGACAGGTCGTGCAGGTCGTCGTCGAACAGCACCGCCACCTGCCTGCCCTGAGCCGAGCGCACCAGCATTTCATGACCGTTGCCGGAGCCGTGCACCACCATGAAGGCGTTGGGGCCGGTGCGATAGATCACGCAATCGTCGACGAATTTGCCGGCCTCGTTGAGCATCGTGGCGTACACGCTCTTGCCCGGATAGACCTTGGAAATGTCGCGGCTGGTGGCGTACTCCAGCAGGCTCTCGGCATGCGGGCCGACGTAGTGCACCTTCTTCAGCCCGGACACGTCCATCAGGCCGGCGCGGGTGCGGATCGCCTCGTGCTCGTCGGCCAGGTCGCTGGCATAGGTCCACGCGGTACCCATGCCGCTCCAGTCTTCGAGCTGGGAACCCAGTGCCCGATGACGCTCGGCAAGGGCGGAAATACGCCAGGAATTGGCCATGTCAGTGTCTCCTGTTGTTCGTCATGAAGCCTGCGCATGCAGGTAATGGATTCAGGCGGCCTGCGCCTGCGGGTCGAACTGGCGCAACCAGTCCACCACCGTCTGCCGGTAGCGGGTCAGGCCCTTGTAGTCGGCTATCTCGTCCGGCAGATCGCGCAGCACGCGATGCAGGCGACAGGCCCAGGCCGGGTTGCTGGCCAGTTCCTCGAGGCTGATCAGATAAGTGCGGATGCCGAACAACAGCGCATTGCTGCGCGGCAGGCGCGGCATGAACTGCAGCTCGACGCGCAGATGCACCAGACGCGCGACGTTCTGCGCCGTGACCAGCCCGCGCTCATGACCCCATTCGTGGAAGGTTTCCGAAGAGGTGTCCATGCGCGGGTTGATGGTCATGATCCAGTTCAGGCGGCGAACCGGGTGCCCCACCTGGATGTTCAGCAGGTACTTCAACGCACGGTCGAACACGCCGAGCTGATGTGCCACGCCCGGCACCGGCGCATGCCACTGCTTGAAGCTCATGCCGGCGTCGAACTTGATCGACCAGTCCGCCGGGCAGGTGACCATGCCGGCATCCATGAACAGATCGCCATCGCGCTGATCGAGCACGGCGAAATCGCCCTGCGCCTGTCGGGTGATGTATTCCAGCGGCTCATACGGCAGCGTGCTTGCTTCACCGAAGGTGAAACGCTGCTCGATGCCCAACGGGCGGTTGATCCACAGCCATTGCAGGCCATCGCGCTGCAGCGAGAAATGCTCGGGATAGTCGGTGGCCAGGTGCTGCATCAGCATCTCCAGGGTGTCCCACGCCGCCTGGGCCATGTGCGGCATCACCAGGCAACGCTGCGGATCCTTTTCCAGCACGCAGGCGCGCTCGGCCATCTCCGAGACGTAGTGCTCGTCGATGTCGAACCAGTGCTCGAACACCGAGCCCGGCTCACGCGGGGTGGCCGGCTCGATATTGACCGAGTACATGTAGCTGTCTTCGGGAAATGGGAAGGGAAAACGGGCGATGGCCTCCGGGCTGTTGCTGAAGGTGAAATCGTCCCGATAGGTTTCCAGGGGCTTCATCACAACGGGCATGACGCAATCCTCAGTAAGGTGCGCCGTGCGCACCGTTTCCAGTCATCGTGGTGTGCGCGGCCCTGGCGGCCGCGACACCCTACAAATCGAGCAGCAGCGTGCCGCTGCAACCGCCACGGGAGACACAGGGCATCAGCGCTTCGCCGCGCTGCTGTTCGTCCAGGTAGTGGTCGCGATGCTCCACCTCGCCGCTCAGGTAGCGCGTGGTGCACTGGCCACACACGCCGCCACGACACAGGTTGGCCACCTCGACCCCCGCTGCCTCCAGCGCTTCGAGCAGGCTGTGATCACCCGGCACCTGCAGGCGCTGGCCACTACGCGCCAGCTCGACGGTGAAGGGCAGGCCCGCTTCGGGCGCGGCGAAGGCCTCCCAATGCAGACGACCGGCCGACCAGCCATGCGCGTCGGCACGCGCCTTGAGCTCGTCGAGCAGACGCTGCGGACCACAGACGTAGAGATGACTGCCGAGCGGCTTGCCGGCGAACAGGCTGGCGCAGTCCAGGCGCTGGCCGGCGGCCGCGTCATACCCGTGAAAGCGCTCGCCCAGGCGCTCGCGCAACTCGCTGGCGTAGGCATCGGTCAGCCCGCTGCGGTAGGCGTAGTGCAGCTCGAAGGACGCATCGCACGCCTCCAGCTCAGCGAGATAGGCCATGAATGGCGTGATGCCGATACCACCGGCCACCAGGATGTGATGGCGCGCCTGCGAGTGCAGCGCGAACAGGTTGCTCGGCGTGCCGATGCACAGGTGATCGCCGACCCGAACCTGCTCGTGCAGGTAGCGCGAACCACCGCGTGATGCCTCCTGCAAGCGCACGGCGATGCGATAGACGCCGCTCTCGCGTGGATCGCTCAGCAGCGAATAGGCATTGCGCAAGGTGCGCCCTTCGGCGGGCAACACCACCTGCACATGGCTGCCACAGGAAAATCCCGGCAGGTCGCCGTCGAGTGCGGCAAAGGTGAACTCGCGCACCACCGGCGTCAGTTGGCGCACCTCGGTGACCCGTACCTCGATCATCGCGCTCATGCCCGAGCCTCCCGCGCATAGGGGCTGTCCGGATCGATGCAGACGCCCATGTAGGCACCGAGCCGCTGGGAGAAATGCTCGCGCACGAACAGCTTCACTCCGCAGCGCTCGCAGGTGCATCGGGTTTCACTGCCGATGTCCTGAAAGTTGGCGCAGTGCACGCAGTACAGGCGACGCCGTGCGCCCTGCCTGATCAGTTCGATCTCGTCACCGAGCAGACCGGCGTGGCGTGCCAGGCGGTAGACATGCCAGAGAAAGCTTTCGTCACCGCAGACGTACATCCGGGTACCGGCCTGTGCCTGCTCCAGCAGCATTTGCAGGCGCAGGTACAGCGCCTCGATGCTGGGCAGCCCCTCCTGATCGGGACTCGCCGCCAGCGTTTCGCCCAGGCACAGCAGCAGGGTCGGCGCCGGGTGATCGAGCAGCGCAACGGCCGCCCTCGCCTGCTGGGCAACCACGATGCGGCGGCTGGCAGGATGCGTCGAGGCCTCGGTGGCGTAACGCGGGGTACTGAACAGGGGTTCGGCACTGGATGCTGTCATCGGAAACCTCCGGGTGAGAGCAAGGCGATGGTCGATTGGCTCCGGAGAAAATTCTCTCGGAGAACTTTTTGTTCTCACAAGGAAAGCACGGACTGTGCCATTTCTCCGCTGCGCGCAATCACTGGGCCGGTGACCACACGCCACGGGCCAACCTGCACAACGGCAGGGCAATGCGCGCCGCCAGAGCGCATCGGGGCGATTTCTGAAGAGAGGATTTGAGGGATGAAGAAGCTGCTGCACGAAGCAGGAGTCAGGGGCTGCCAAAGCACGACGACGTGCTCGGCAGGAAGTGTTTCCGGGAGCCCGTTCGACGGGCACTCCGCCACCCCGCATGGCGCTGTGGCTGGCGCTTGCGGAGTCAGCCGATCATTCGCCTGCGCACCAGGCCCCGGGGCGGGCCAACCCCGGGCCATTATCGTGCACGGCTGCCGCAATGAACCGGTAGCCTGGCGGTCGCGTCATCCGCCGATCACCACTGGTGGCTGTAGCTCACCGTCAGTGTGGTGCCGGGCGCCGGCAGGTGGCTGGTGTTGTTGTTGCTGCGCAGCAACTGACTGTAGAGCGGGTAATAGTCGCGGTTGAACAGGTTCTGGATACCTAGGCTGACCTTGTCCGCCTCGCTCAGGCGGTAGTCGCTGATCAGATCGACCGTGGTGTAGCCGTCCACATCGCGGCGACCGAAGCTGGCCTGGCCATCGAGTCGATAGTCCTTGCTGGCGAAGTAGGTCGCCTGCAGACGGTTGCTCCAGGCCTCGCTGGGGTTGTACTGCACGTAGGCAGTCAGTTTCAGCGGCGGCACGCGGAAACCGGTCATGTCGCGCCATTCACCGTTGTCCGGCTTCTCACGGCCCTTCATCCAGGTGAAGGTAGTGCCCAGGCCCCAGGTTTCTTCCAGATTCAGCCAGTCGAGGCTGCCTTCGACACCGTGGATGCGCTCCTCGGTGCGGGTCAGGATCAGGCCGTTGTTGAAGCTTTGCACGTCACCCAACCTGGAGGTGGTGTAGAACAGCGCCAGCGAACCCAGCGTCTGCTCGCCCAGCGCACCGCGCCAGCCCAGCTCGTAGTTGTTGGTCTTCACCGGCTCCAGATCGGAAGAACCGATATCGAAGCCGCTTCGCGCATTGCGCAGTTGCACGCCGATGTCCGGCAGTTGGAAGCCCTGGCTGAAGGCGGCGTAGATCTCCTGGCCGGCCACCGGCGAATAGACCACGCCGAGGTTGCCGAGCACATCGTCGTAGCGCACCTTGCCGCCACTGACGGTCGCCGGGTTGGCGTTGCGGATCTCCGACAGCGGCACGAAGTCATCGAACTCGGCGGTGGCGTACTCGTAGCGCAGGCCACCGTCGACCGACCACTTCTCGTTGATGCGGTGGCGCAACTGGGCGAAGGCACCGGTGCTGATGGTGGTCAGCTCGGGCATGTAGGTCAGCTTGCCGACCTTCTCGAAGACCCGACCGCCACTGGCGTCGTAGCGCGCCGCATCGAAGATGTCGAGCGGCATGTCGCTGCGCTCGTGGTTGAAGTCGCCCCCCCAGACCAGCTCGGTGCTCTCCCCCAGCGGGGTGCGCAGGGTAAGGCGGCTGCCGAGGATTTCGCTGTTCTGCATCACCTGGTCGACGAAGCGGCCACGGGTGGCCACACCGCGTGCATCGAAGGGGGTGAACCGGGTGAAGTAGTCACGGTAGTAGAGCTGCGCGGACAAGCGGCTACCCAGCAGGTCTTCGTGGCTGTACTCGAGGTTGGCCAGGGTGTTCCTGATGCGGTTCTGCGTGTCCAGCTTCAGGCCTTCGAGCGGCTGCGCCGGCACCGAGCCGGCCGGCAGCGCGGCAACCGAGGGATCGGCGGTGTAATCGCTGTCCTGCCTGGCGTCGTAATGGCTGAGGCCGAGCTGGATACGCTGATCGTCGTCGATGCGCAGCCCCAGCTTGCCGCCGATGTTGAAGGCATTGGAATCGAACAGATCACCCTGGCTCGGCTCCGGCGCAATGCGCTTGCCGTTCGCGTCGAACGAGCCACCGACATGGCGTACACCGAGGTCGAAGGCGTAGTCGACCTGCCCCTGTGCTCCGGACAGGTGGTGCTGCAACTCGCCACCGAGGCTGTCGCTGTCCAGCTGGGTCAGCGAGGAGGTGCCGCGCAGGGTGGTCTCGGCGCGGCTCTCACCACCGGCCGGTCGGGTGGTGATGTTGACGATGCCACCGGTGGCGCCGGCGCCGTAGATGGCGCTGCTGCCATGCACCACCTCGACCCGCTCGATCAGAGCCGGGTCGATGCTGGCCAGGTTGCGCGAGGAATCACGGTTGGTGTTCAGCGGTACGCCGTCGACCAGGATCAGCATGGTGCGGCCACGCAATGTCTGGCCATAGTCGGTGATGGTGCGGCTGGAGTCGGACATGCCGGGCGTGACCTTGGCCAGCAGGGTGGCCAGGCTGTCGGAGCCCTGGCGCAGTTGCTCCAGTTTCTCGCGTTCGATGACATCGACCTGGCGTACCTGCGCGATCAGGTCGCTGGAGGTGCGCGAAGCGGTCACGTCCAGCGGCCCCAGTTCCAGCGGTGCAGCGACCGTGGCCTGCGCCGATTCCGGCTCGCGGGCGACGACGATGTAGGTCTGCTCGTCCTGCTGACGAACCTCCAGGCCACTGCCCTCGAGCAGGCGTTGCAGGGCCTCACCGGTGCTGTAACGGCCACGCAGTTCAGCTGCCTGCTTGCCGCCGGCAATGTCGCTGGAGAAAAGTATCTGCACGGCAGACTGACCGGCCAGGGCATTGAGCGACTGTTCGAGCGGCGCGGCAGGCAGGTCGAAGTCGACTTCGCTGGCGGCCTGCACCATCGACGACAGGCCCAGCAGCAGGCTGCTGGCCAACAGGGTAAGGCGCAGTGTCGGGGTTCTCACGTGGGGTCTCCGGGAATGAAAAAGGACGTTCCTGGAGATAGCCGCCACGGCGCGGGCAAAACCCTACCTCGCGGCGGAATTATTTTTTCGCCTCGCGCCGGCTGAGGGTCGGCACACCATCGGCGCCCGGCTTCAGGTTCAGCGGCAGGATCTTCGGCAGCAGGGCCGGCAGGTCATCCAGGCGCGTGCGTTCGAAACGACCGGATACCGGCAGCTCCGCCAGCGTGGCATCCGCCAGACGCACCTGGATACCGCCCTGGCGTTGCAAGGCATCGAGCACCTCGCCCAGCGGTGTGCGCTCGAACACCAGGCGCCCCTCGACCCAGGCGGCAACCGCGTCGGTATCGACGCGTGTCGGCGTACCGACCTGGCCGTCGCGCACGCGTACCTGATCGCCCGGTGTGAGCAGCAAGGCATCGCCATGACCATGCACCGCCACCCGCCCCTCGGTGACCGTGACCCGCACGTCGTCACCCAGGCGACTGACGTTGTAGCGCGTACCGACCACGGCAATCCGCGTGGAGCCCGCTTCGGTGAGGAAGGGTCGGTAGTGCATCGGCGCCACGGCGAAGAGGGCCTGGCCGGCCTGCAACTGCACCTGGCGGCTGCGCAGGTGCCAGCTCACGCGGATGCGACTGGCACCATCGAGCGTGACCTGGCTGCCATCGGCCAGGGCGATCGTCTGCACCTGCCCCGCCGCGCTGGCGTAGTCCTCGCTGCGATAGGCGGGGTCGAGCCAGACCAGGCCACCGGCCAGGGCCAGCGCGGCAGCGAACAATCCCAGTGTCGTGCCCGGCGCACGCCGGCTGCGCTTGCCCGGAGCGGGCAACGGGAAACGTGCCTTCAGCGCCTCGCGGTTGCGGGCGATGGCATCGTCCGTGGGGGCGAGGTCGTCCTCGTTCGGCTGCGGACGGCTCATGACGCTGCCCGCTCCAGCCCGGCCAGGCACTTGCTCATGCCCACACGCAGGTGCTTTTCCACGGCCTTGAGGGAAATCCCCAACTGCGCGGCCACTTCCTGCTGGGGCAATTCATGAATCTTGTGCATGATGAACACCTGCTGACAACGCGGCGGCAATTCGGCGATGGCCGCGCACAGGCGATCCAGCTCATCGGCGGCCTCCAGACAGCGCTCCGGGCCAGGCGCCGCGCAGGTCAGCTCCGGCAACTGCGCCTGCTCATCCACCCAGGCCCGACGTCGCCGCTCGCTGCGATAGTGACTGACGGCGCGATCATGGGCGATCTTGCGCAGCAGCGCCAAGGGCACGCGCACACCCTCCTTCTCCGGCGCCTCCAGAAGCTGGACGCAGACGTCGTGCACCACTTCGCGCGCGGCATGGCGGTCACCGAAGCGCCGACGCACCGAGTCGACCAGCTCCTCATAATGACGAGCCAGCACGGCGAGCAGAGAGGTATTGGCGGAGGAATGAGGCAAGTGGGCGCTTCGCTACCGATCGAGTGAGCGCGAATATAAGTGAGAATTCTTTTCAGTTAAAGCATTGCCACCAGCCCGTCCATCTGTGCTATCGGTATCGAACAACCAAACAGCAAGCCTGAGCCTCCGGAATGAGCATCGAAATCCGCGCTGCACAGCCACACGACGCCCCCGCGATAAGCCGGGTAATCATCGATGCCTTGCGCATCAGCAACGCCAGGGACTACTCACCCGAGGTGATTCAGCGCGTGGAGAGCAACTTCACCGCCGAACACATCGGCAAACTGATCGAGACACGTCTGGTTCTGGTTGCCCTGCAGGGTCAGCAATTGCTCGGCACTGCCAGCCTTGATGGACAGGTGATCCGTACGGTTTTCGTTGACCCGGCCCAGCAGGGCAAGGGCATCGGACGCAGACTGATGGCCGCCATCGAACGGCTCGCACAGGAACGAGGCGCCAGCGAATTGCGCGTACCGTCATCGCTGACGGCGCAGGGCTTCTACCGGCAACTTGGCTTCACCCTGCTACGTGAAGTCATCGAGGGCGAAGAGCGCACCCTGGTCATGGTGCGTCGGCTGTCTGAGTGAAATGCCGCGCCCTGCAGGGTCACACACGAAAAACTGAAGACCTCATCGTGCCACTCATATTTGCCCGTCGCGCTACTCCGGGCTATGGTCGCCCCTTTTGCACGGAGCCCCGGCAATGAGTGCAACACTTCGCCTGGCCACGACGGCCGATATCGAAACCCTGTTCGACATCCGCACCAGCGTGATCGAGAACCACCTGTCCCGCCAGGAGATGGAGGAACTCGGCATTACGCCGGCCGCCTTGGCCGAGGCAATCGACCAGGCACCCTGTGCCTGGATCGCGGAACTCGATGGCGCGGCGGCGGGCTTCGCCATGGTGGATTTCGAAGCAGGCGAGCTGTTCGCCCTGTTCATCCGCCCGCACGCCGAAGGCCATGGCCTCGGGCGCCTGCTGCTGAATGCCGCGGAGGCTGCACTGTTCGAGCAGCACGAGTCGATCTGGCTGATCACCGATGGCCACGAGAGCATCCGCGCCAATGGTTTCTATTGTCGCCATGGCTGGCAGTTGGCGGAAGCCGTCGATGAACGCGATGTCAGGTACGAGAAGCCGCGCGGCTGACTGCTCAACTGGCAGACGAGCGAAAAGCCAGCCCCTTCAGAGCGAAAAGAACGCGCGGTAGCAGTCGATCTGTTCGTTGAGCATGCTGATCCCCGGCTGCACCGGCAGCCCGCGTTCGGCGGCCAGCCTGAGCAGGCGCGTTTCGCGCCGGCTTCATGATGATGTCAACGACCCAGGTGCCGGCTCCGATGTCTACCTGTCGGCAACTGCCAACGGCCTGGTCTGGATGGCCGCCGAGAAGATCGAAGCGATCACCCCGCTGCTGCAGGATTGCGCCAAGCGCCTGGCCGCCCTGAGCCTGGTCTCCCCCGCCTTCAACAGCCGCTAAGAACCTGTTCATAATTTTTCAGCACAGGTTCGTAGATTTTGACAAGCAATTGGCGAAAGCAGCCGCTCGCAATCTTGTAGGAGCGGCTTTAGCCGCGAGCTCTTTGCGCCCCAATAAAGCTCGGGGCTGAAGCCCCTCCTACATGCTCACCGACCGCTTTTGCCTTGTAGTTGCTTCAGATCGTGAACAGGTTCTAAGGCAATGAAAAAGGGCCGCAACGCCAAGCGTTGTGGCCCTTTTCAGTTTCACTGTCGGGCTCAGTACTGCAATTGTCCCGGTACCCAGTTGGTGCCGGCCAGCGGCACGCGGGCCATCGCTGCGGCTTCAACGGTCAGCGCCACCAGATCCTCGGGGTCGAGGTTGTGCAGGTGCGACTTGCCGCAGGCGCGGGCCATGGTCTGCGCCTCCAGCACCAGCACGCGCAGGTAGTTGGCCAGACGCCGGCCAGCGGCGACCGGGTCGAGGCGTTTGGACAACTCCGGATCCTGGGTGGTGATGCCGGCCGGGTCGCGGCCGTTCTGCCAGTCGTCGTAGTAGCCGGCGGCCGAGTCGATCTTCTTCAACTCCTCGTCCAGGCGCGGGTGGTTGTCACCGAGGGCGATCAGCGCAGCAGTACCGATGGCGACCGCATCCGCGCCCATGGCCATGGCCTTGGCCACGTCGGCGCCGGTACGAATACCGCCGGAGACGATCAGTTGCACCTTGCGGTGCATGTCCATCTCCTGCAGCGCCTGCACGGCCTGCGGGATGGCCGAGAGAATCGGGATGCCGACGTGCTCGATGAACACTTCCTGGGTGGCGGCGGTGCCGCCCTGCATTCCATCGAGGACGATCACGTCGGCGCCAGCCTTCACTGCCAGCTTGACGTCGTAGTACGGGCGGCTGGCACCGATCTTCACGTAGATGGGTTTTTCCCAGTCGGTGATCTCGCGGATCTCGGCGATCTTGATCGCCAGGTCGTCCGGCCCCGTCCAGTCCGGGTGACGGCAGGCGCTGCGCTGGTCG
This sequence comes from Ectopseudomonas oleovorans, assembly GCA_045291465.1. Classification (GTDB taxonomy): domain Bacteria; phylum Pseudomonadota; class Gammaproteobacteria; order Pseudomonadales; family Pseudomonadaceae; genus Aquipseudomonas; species Aquipseudomonas oleovorans_B. The sequence goes on from CP152345.1 coordinate 4,555,083, forward strand.
ACGCCAATCGGCAGGGTCCGCATGCCGGCCACACGCTCGGTGACCTTCATGCCCAGCAGCATGCCGCCGCCGCCCGGCTTGGCGCCCTGGCCGAGGACGATTTCGATGGCGTCGGCCTTGCGCAGGTCATCGGGGTTCATGCCGTAGCGCGACGGCAGGTACTGATAGACCAGGTGCTGCGACTGACCGCGCTCTTCCGGGGTCATGCCGCCGTCGCCGGTGGTGGTGCTGGTGCCGGCGATGGTGGCGCCACGGCCGAGGGCTTCCTTGGCTTGGGCCGACAATGCACCGAAACTCATGCCGGCGATGGTTACCGGGATCTTCAGGTAAATCGGCTTCTTGGCGAAGCGGTTGCCCAGCACCACGTCGGTGCCGCACTTCTCGCGGTAGCCTTCCAGCGGGTAGCGCGACATGGAGGCGCCGAGCAGCAGCAGGTCATCGAAGTGCGGCAGCTTGCGCTTGGTACCACCGCCACGGATGTCGTAGATGCCGGTTTCCGCGGCGCGCTGGATTTCCTGGATGGACAGGCGATCGAAGGTGGCGGACTCGCGCAGCACCGGGGTGATTTTTTCGCTCATTGCAAATTCCTCTTCGGGCAGGGTGCGCGATCAGTACGCCGAGGCGTTGTCGACCTTGAAGTTGTACAACTGACGGGCCGAGCCGTAGCGCTTGAAGCTGGCCGGATCTTCATCGAAACCGGCGCGCCCCAGCAGCTCGGCGAGCTCCTCCAGATGCTCGGCGCGCATCTCCTTCTCGATGCAGTCCGAACCCAGCGACTTGACCGTGCCCTTGATGTAGATGCGCGTCTCGTAGAGCGAATCGCCCAGCGCGTCACCGGCATCGCCGCACACCACCAAGCGCCCGGCCTGGCCCATGAAGCAGCTCATGTGGCCGATATTGCCGCCGACGACGATGTCGACGCCCTTCATCGAGATGCCACAGCGCGCGCCGGCGTCGCCTTCGATCACCAGCAGGCCGCCATGGGCGGTGGCGCCGGCCGCCTGCGAGGCGCTGCCCTTGATGCGCACCATGCCGCTCATCATGTTCTCGGCGACGCCGACACCGACGTTGCCGTGGATGGTGACGCTGGCCTTCTGGTTCATACCGGCGCAGTAATAGCCGGCGTGGCCGTCGATCTCCACGCTCAGCGCTTCGTTAAGGCCCACGGCCAGGTTGTGCTTGCCGCCTGGGTTGCTCACCACCCACTCGCGCTCGGTGAGGGTCTTGGCCTGGTCATGCAGGGCCTGGTTCAGATCGCGCACGGTGGCGCTGGAAAGGTCGATGGTTTTCATGATGTGGTCTCCAACTCGCGAAATCAGGCGCTGCGTTCCCAGATGTACATGGTGGCCGGCTCCGGCTCCCACACCTTGGCCTTGTCGATGCCCGGCAGGGTCGACAGGGCCTGGTATTCGGAGGCCATGGCCACGTAGTCGTCGGTCTCGGCGAGGATCGCCGGCTTGCAGGCGATGGGGTCGCGGATCACCGCGAAACCGTCGCGGGTGCCGATGGCGAAGGTGAAGAAGCCATCGAGGTCTTCCAGCGAATGGTCGAGCGCTTCCTTGAGCGAGTCGCCCTGGCGCAGGCGCCAGGTCAGGTAGCCGGCGGCCACCTCGGTGTCGTTCTCGGTCTCGAACTCGATACCGTGGCGACGCAACTCCTGGCGCAGGCGGAAGTGGTTGGACAGCGAGCCGTTATGCACCAGGCAAAGATCCTGGCCGGTGGAGAATGGGTGGCTGCCCTCCATGGTCACCGCGCTCTCGGTGGCCATGCGGGTGTGGCCGATGATGTGGCTGCCCTTCATCTTCGCCAGCGAGAAACGCTCGGAGATGTCCTTCGGCAACCCCATGCCCTTGAGAATCTCGATGCTCTGGCCAACGCTCATCACGCGCACGGCCGGCGCCAGTTCGGCGAGCACGGCACGTACCGCCGCCTCGTCGGCATTGGTCTTGAGCACGGCGGCGCTGGCGTTCTGGAACCAGTCCAGCGAGCAGCCCAGGCGGCCTTCCAGCTCGCCCATCAGGGCCTTGAAGTCATAGCCGGCTGCGGTGCTCTGCAGGGTCAGCTTGATCCAGCCGTCCTTCACCTCGTCGCCGTAGATGGCGAAGCCGGCGCTGTCCGGGCCACGGTCGGTCATGGCCAGCAACATGGGTTCGAACAGGGCGCCGAGCTGGTTCTCCAGCGCCGGGTTCTTCAGGTACAGACCTACGATTCCACACATAAAAAAGTCCTCATCACCTCCCTTTGGGGAGGCTCGTTCGGGGGCGTTGGCGTGTGCCCGCGCAGGCGGGCGTTCGGCTAGAAGAATTCGGTGTAGCGCTCGATCTCCCAGTCGGAGACATGGCGGCTGTACTCGACCCACTCCATGCGCTTGAGCTTGAGGAACTCGTCGACGACTTCCGCGCCCAGCACCTCACGGAACAGCGGGTCGGCCTCCAGCGCATCGCAGGCTTCCTTGAGCGACTGCGGCAGGGTCTTGATGCCGCGCGCAGCGATCGCCTCCAGGCTCAGGTTGTAGAGGTTCTCGTTGCAGGCGGTGCCCGGGTCGAGCTGACGGTCGATGCCGTCGAGACCGGCGGCGATGATCGCGGCGGTCACCAGGTAGGGGTTGCAGCCGGCGTCCGGCAGGCGGAACTCGATGCGGCCATAAGGGATGCGCAGCATCGCCGAGCGGTTGTTGTCGCCGTAGGCGATGAAGGCCGGTGCCCAGGTCGCGCCGGACAGCGAGCGCCCCACCACCAGGCGCTTGTAGGAGTTCACCGTCGGCGCAGCGAAGGCGCACAGCGCCGGGCCATGGGTCAGCAGGCCGGCGAGGAAGTGATAGGCCAGCCTGGACAGGCCCATGCCGCTGGGGTCGCTCGCATCATGGAACAGGTTCTTGCTGGTGGCGTTGCCGATCGACAGGTGGAAGTGCATGCCGTTGCCGGCGCGGCGCGGGTCAGGTTTGGGCATGAACGAGCAGATCATGCCGAGGTCGTTGGCGATCTCGCCAGCGGCCATGCGGAAGAAGGTGAAACGATCCGCCGACTCCATGGCATCGCTGTAGGTGTAGTTGATCTCGAACTGGCCGCAGGCGTCCTCGTGGTCGATCTGGTAGATGTCGAAGCCGACCGGCTGCAGCGACTCGGTGAGTTTTTCCAGGAAGGCGCGTGAACGCGACAGGCCCTTGTAGTCGTAACAGGGCTTCTCCAGCTTGTCGCTGGCATCGACCGTGGTCAGCTTGCCGTCGGCGTCGCGACGGAACAGGCTGAACTCCGGCTCCAGGCCGGTATTGAGCGTCCAGCCGCGCTCGCTCAGACGCGCCACCTGCTGCTGCAGGACGTAACGGGTGTCGTAGGGCCAGGGCTGGCCATTGACATGACCAACGCAGACCACGCGGCCATAACCCGGCTGCCAGGGCACCGGCATCAGCGTGGAGAGATCGCCACGCGCCATGAAGTCGGGGCCGTGCGGTTCCATGCCCATGCCCCAGATGGCGAACCCGGCGAAGCCGGCGCCCTCCTCGGCCACCGCCTTGAGGCCCGAGACCGGAACCGACTTGGTCTTGGCCGCACCGTGGATATCGACGAACTGGGCCAGCACGTATCTGATGCCGTGCTGGTCGATGATTTTCTGGGTTTCACTGGGCAACATGGGTAGGGCCTCCGGTGGCGTCGCCATTATTCCGCTGGGGAATTTTAATTTCCCCAAAAGAAATGCAAGCAGCTTGCCAACTGGGTATGCCAACGCGCATCAGCCCCGAAGCCCGCGTCTTTCTTCTATCTGACGAGGAAAAATGCTTTCATACGAGGAAAGTCACGAACGAAAAACGCACCGAAGCAAGGCATTCCGCACATTCCTGGTGCGAATTTTTTATTCATAGAAGAAATAAGCCTGTATGACGACCACTCCGGAAACCCCACCCCGCCTCAAGCTCGAGCAATACCTGGGCATGCAGATTCGCCGCCAGCGCCAGGCACAGGAACTGAAGATCGCCGACGTGGCGCGCATCGCCGGCATCAGCCAGGGCATGTTGAGCAAGATCGAGAACGCCCAGGTCTCCACCAGCCTCGACACCCTGAGCCGCCTCTGCGACGTGCTGGGCATGCCCATGTCCAAGCTGTTCAGCCAGTACGACCAGCAAGGCGGCAGCGCCCTGCTGGTCAAGGCCGGTGAAGGCCTCGAAGTGGTGCGCCGTGGCACCGACAAGGGCCATACCTATCGCCTGCTCAACCACACCCGAGGGCCGAAGAAGAGCTTCGAGGCCTACATGGTGAGCATGGATGACGCCAGCGAGGAGTTCCCCACCTTCGCCCACCCCGGCACCGAGTTCCTTCATCTGCTTGAAGGGGAACTGGTGTACCGCCACGGCAACCAGCTCTACCCGATGCAGGCCGGAGACAGCCTGACCTTCGACGGCGAAGTGCCGCACGGCCCGGAGAAGCTGGTGAAGGTGCCGATCAGACTGCTGTCGATCATGAACTACGGAACCGACTGAGCTGTCCCCCTGATGCCCTCGGGTACGGCTCCACCCGCGGCGTCATGAAACAACCTGCAACGCCATGGTGTTGAAGCACGCCAGTAACCCGCTATAAGATCCGCCCACTTTGGCGTGTGCTGCGTGCGCCCGGGGCAAGCCCCGTATACGGAGAACGATCAGTCGTTTTCCGTGAGGCGTTTCCGAAACATGCAGCCGTCCAGCTTTCCTTGGCGACGACCCGATTCGTCGAATCCCTGCCGGGTCTTTTCCGCCAGCCCTACCTGCCCTTCCCCAGCCCCTGACCAGACCCCGTTCCGGCCAGCGCTTCGCTGTGTCCGTCGCTCGCCGACACGGTCATCGGCCGCCCGACGCAGCACCTGCTTTCACTCGTCCGAGGAGAACCTTGCATGACCTATTCGTCATCGATCCCCCAGCCCTCCGCGCTCAAGCGCTTTCTCGCCAGCGAAGCGGCCGGTGGCGTACTGCTGATGATCGCTGCCGCAGTGGCGGTGATCGTCGCCAACAGCCCGCTGGCCAGCAGCTACCTGCACCTGTTTCACGCCCAGACCGGCCCGACGCTGAGTGAAAAGCTCGGCCCCATGACGCTGCACCTGTGGATCAACGATGGCCTCATGGCGATCTTCTTCCTGCTGGTGGGCCTGGAGATCAAGCGCGAACTGGTGGACGGTCGTCTCTCGTCCTGGGAACAGCGACGCCTGCCGGCCCTGCCCGCACTGATGGGGATGGTGGTACCGGCGATGATCTTCCTGACGATGACCCAGGGGCAGACGCAACTCGCCAACGGCTGGGCGATTCCCGCGGCGACCGACATTGCGTTCGCCGTCGGTGCGCTGGCCCTGCTGGGCCGTCATGCGCCACTGTCACTCAAGTTGATGCTGGTCTCGGTGGCCATCATCGACGACATGGGCGCCGTGGCGATCATCGCGATCTTCTACACCGCCTCGATCGACCTCATTGCCCTGCTCGCGGCGGCGGCCATCATCGCCGTGCTGTTCACGCTCAACCGCCTGCGCGTGATGGCGCTGTGGCCCTATCTGATCGGCCTGGCCCTGCTGTGGTACGCGACGTTGCTGTCGGGTGTTCACGCCACCATCGCCGGTGTCGTGGGTGCCTTCCTGATTCCCTACATTCCGACTCCGGGCGAGCCGGATTCGCCAGACTCCCCCCTGCACCGACTCGAGCACGGCATCGCCCCCTGGGTCGGGTTCCTGATCGTGCCCGCGTTCGGTTTCGCCAATGCCGGGGTTTCCTTCGACGGCATCTCAATGGCAGATATCCTGGCGCCACTGCCGCTGGGCATCGCTGCGGGTCTGTTCCTCGGCAAGCAGCTCGGCGTATTCGGCGGGGTGCTGCTGGCGGTGAAATCCGGGCTGGCCGCCAAGCCACGTGGCTGCACCTGGTTGCAGATCTATGCGATCTCCATGCTCTGCGGTATCGGCTTCACCATGAGCCTGTTCATCAGCGGTCTGGCCTTCCCCGGCGCCCCGGAGCTGGTCGAAGAGGCCAAGATCGGCATCATGCTCGGCTCGCTGCTGTCGGCCATCGCTGCCTGCCTGATTCTGCGCTTCGCGCCCAAGGCACAGGATCAGTGGCAGGAAGAACAGGCGCAGAGAGCGGAAATCCGCCAGGACGGCGACGTGCAGAGGATCTAGCGGCGCGGGGGCTGGCGAGGGTACGCCCTCGCCATATGCTCGGCCCAGCGCTTCAGCCGGGCTTCGCGGTCAGCAGCCGCTGCGCTTCATCCTTCATCGTCTGCGCCAGCGCCAGACGCCTGGCATCGGTCATGCGCGGTCGAGCCAGGGCGCAACTGAGGGCGCCCAGCGGCTCACCGTCGTCACCGAGGATGGGCACCGCCAGCCCGGTGTAGCCCGGCAAGCGCTTGTCCACCAGGCCACTGGCGTAGCCAAGGCGCCTGACACTGGGCAGGCTGGCGGCGATCTGCCGAACCTCAAGTCCATAGTCCAGACGCAGGGTCGCGGCGTTGTGGGCAAGAATCTCGTTGCGCTCGGCGCGGCCGAGCCAGGCCAGCAAGACCTGCGAAGCCTGGCCGACGCCCATGGGAATGCGTCCACCCACCGCACCGCTGTAGCTCTGCACGGGAAGTGCCCCGGTCAGCATGTCCAGGCACAACACCTGGTGACCGTCCGCCACCAGAAGAAAGAAGCTGTCACCGAAGCGCTGCGCCAGACGCAACAACACCGGCCGTGCCCGGTCACGCAGGGCGCTGGCGTTGCCGGCCTGCGCGCCGAGTGCGAACAGTTCGTAGCCAAGCACGTAGCGCCCGCGCTGCACCGCACCACGTACGAAGCCCTGACGGCGCAGGTACTGCAGCAAACGGTAGGTGGTCGCCTGCGAGCAAGCGCTCGCCGCACGCAGTTCGTCCAGGCCGGCGCCCTGCTGGCCGGCGGCGGCGATGACGCGCAACAGCAGGAACGCCCGCTCCAGGGTCTGGGTGCCGCTCATGGCATTTCTCACATGTTGATAAAGGGAGGCTGGCGAGTGCGATGCAAATTGCACGCCCTGCCGGCCAGGGCATGCTCGCCGTTACGTTCTTTCGGTGCGCAGGGCGCACCCTACCGGAGGCTGTGCATGTACCCGCAGATCGAACAGGTGGTCAGTGACAGGCCGCCGGAGAGCACCGAGGTGGCCATCATCGGAGGCGGCATCATCGGCGTCAGCACGGCCTATTGGCTGGCACGTCGAGGCATCGCCGTAACCCTGCTGGAAAAGGGCCTGATCGGCGCCGAGCAGTCGTCGCGCAACTGGGGCTGGTGCCGCAGCATGGGCCGTGATCTGGCGGAAATCCCTCTGGCCATGGCCAGCCTGAACCTGTGGGACGGCTGGCAGGCGCAGCTCGGCGAAGACCTCGGTTTTCGCCGCAGTGGCGTGCTCTATGCCTGCGAAAGTGCAGGCCAATTGCAGCAGCAGGCGGACTGGTTGCAGGCGGCCCGCGCTCACGGCGTGCGGGCGCACCTGCTGGAGGGTGCCGAGCTGCTGCGGGTGATGCCCGAAGGCGCCGCCGCCGGCTGGAGCGGCGCGCTGCACACACCGAGCGATGGCCGCGCCGAACCGCACCGCGCCAGTGCAGTGATCGCCCGCGCCGCACAGCGCCTGGGGGCGCGTATCGTCACCGGTTGCGCGGTACGCGGCCTGGATGTCGCAGCGGGAAGAGTCAGCGGCCTGTACAGCGAACAGGGGCGGCTGCGCTGCTCCTGCGTGGTGCTGGCCGGCGGCGCCTGGTCGACGCTGTTCTGCGCCAACCTCGGTCTGCGCCTGCCGCAACTGAAGGTGGTGGCCTCGGTGCTGCGTACCGCGCCGCTGGCCGGAGGCCCGGAGCTGGCCGTGGGCGCCAGCCGATACGCCTTTCGCAAGCGTGCCGACGGCGGCTACAGCATCGCTCAGCGCAACGGCAACCTGGCGCCGATCACACCGGACAGCTTTCGTTACCTAGGCGACTTTCTCCCGGCCCTGAGCAAACAGTTTCGCGAAGTCAGGCTGCGCCTGGATGGCCGTTTTCTCGAAGAATTGCGCCAGCCCAGGCGCTGGGACATGGACGGCGAGAGCCCCTTCGAGCGCTGCCGGGTACTCGACCCACGCCCCTCCCCTGGCATCCTGGCTGAGGCCCGCGAGGCGCTGGCCAGCGCCTTCCCCTTCTTTCGCCGGATCAGGGTGGAACAGAGCTGGGCCGGGGTCATGGATGTCACCCCGGACGCCATTCCGGTGATCGGCCCGGTCGAACGCTTGCCGGGGCTGTTCCTGTCCACTGGTTACTCCGGCCACGGCTTCGGCATCGCCCCGGGGGCCGGCCACCTGCTGGCGGATCTGATCGATGGCAGCGCGCCGCTGGTCGACCCCGCGCCGTTCGCCTACTCGCGTCTATGAGCCGGGGCCAGGGCACGATCCACCAACACCTGCAAGCGCCCGCACGAGGACGGCGGCCTGGTGGCGGTGCCCGACCTGCCGCGCCGGGGTTGAGCACTGGAGGACACGCGCTACACACCGCCTGATGGCCGCGCTTCCACGGTGCGCACGGCGCCCCCTACGCGCATGTCTGCCTGGCCTTCTCCGCACCAGCCCCCTCGCAGGGTGCGCTGCGCGCACCTTCCCCCTCATGGGCATGCCGGTCGTTGTGGATGACAGCGCGAGCAGGTGCTGTGATGCCATCCGTCCCTTATTTCCCAAGAGGATAAAAAAATTCCCACGAAGCATGGACAGGCTCTCTTCATTCACTTATAAAAATCACCAGCACGAAAAATAGATTCGTCACAGTAATTTTTATTCACAGACGAACATCCCTCTCACCCATGAAGATTTTCCTGCCGCCGCCCCCAGCAGAGGATTCGCCATGCAGCACGCCAAGCACCCGTACGTGATCAAGATCAGTTGCCCGGCCACATCCGGCATCGTCGCCGCCGTAACGTCCTTCCTCGCCGACCATGGTTGCTATATCAGCGAAATGGCGCAGTTCGACGACGAGGTCAGCGGCTCGTTCTTCATGCGTGCGGTATTCCGTTTCAACAGCGGTTTCGCGGGTGACATCCAGCAGATCCAGGACGGCTTCGCCGATGTCGCCGAGCGCTTCGAGATGACCTGGGAGCTGTACGACACCACTGAACCGATGCGCGTATTGCTGATGGTCAGCAAGTACGACCACTGCCTGGCCGACCTGCTCTATCGCCATCAGAAGGGCGAGTTGCAGATGCAGATCACCGCCATCGTCTCCAACCACCTCGACCTGCGGCCGATGGCCGAGCGCGAGGGCATTCGCTTCATCTACCTGCCGGTGACCAAGGACACCAAGGCCCAGCAGGAGGCCGAACTGCTGAAGATCGTCGACGAAACCCGCACCGAACTGGTGGTGCTGGCGCGCTACATGCAGATTCTCTCCGACGACCTGTGCAAGCAGCTGTCCGGTCGCGCCATCAACATCCACCATTCCTTCCTCCCCGGCTTCAAGGGCGCCAAGCCCTACCACCAGGCCCATGACCGTGGCGTGAAGCTGATCGGCGCCACCGCGCACTACGTCACCAGCGACCTCGACGAAGGCCCGATCATCGAGCAGGAAGTGCAGCGCGTGGATCACAACTACACCCCCGACGCCCTGGTGGCGGTGGGCCGCGACACCGAGACGGTGGCCCTGTCCAGGGCGGTGAAGTACCACCTCGAACACCGCGTGTTCCTCAACCACGACAAGACGGTGATCTTCCGATGAGCGCGAAACTGATCGACGGCAAGACCGCCGCCGCCCGCGTGCTAGCCGAGGTCGCCACCGACGTGGCCGCGATCAAGGCCCGAGGCATCGAGCCGGCGCTGGCCGTGGTGCTGGTCGGCGACGACCCGGCCAGCCACGTCTACGTGCGCAACAAGGTGCTGCGCGCGAACGAAGTGGGCATCCGCTCGCTGGAATATCGCCTGCCCGCCGACGCCAGCGCCGAGGCGGTGCTGGAGGTGGTGGCCGGGCTCAATGCCGACACCTCGGTGAACGGCATCCTGGTGCAGCTGCCACTGCCGGCGCACATCGATGAAACCCGCGTGCTGCAAACCATCGACCCGGCCAAGGACGTGGACGGTTTTCACAGCGAGAACGTCGGCGGCCTCAGCCAGGGCCGCTCGGTGCTCGTCCCCTGCACGCCGGCCGGTTGCATGCGTCTGCTGCGCGACACCCTGGGTGATCTGTCGGGAAAACACGCCGTGGTGGTCGGCCGCTCGAACATCGTCGGCAAGCCGATGGCCGCCCTGCTGCTGGCGGCCAATTGCAGCGTCACCGTACTGCATTCGCGCAGCGTCAAGCCGGAAAGGCTCTGTGGCCAGGCCGACATCGTGGTCGCTGCCGTCGGCCGGCCACGCATGATCGGCGCCGAGTGGATCAAGCCCGGCGCGGTGGTGATCGACGTCGGCATCAACCGCATCGACGAGGATGGCCGTTCGCGCCTGGTCGGTGACGTCGACTTCGACGCCGTGCTGCCGGTCGCCTCGGCCATCACCCCGGTACCTGGCGGGGTCGGCCCGATGACCATCGCCATGCTGATGCACAACACCCTGACCGCCGCCCGTCAGCAACACGGCCTGACAGCCCAGGAGTAACCGCAATGCCCCTTGCCCTGCTCAAGTACGGCCTGTCCTCGGAATACCCCGTGGAGGTCGATCTGCCTGCGCCGAAGGAACTCAAGCCGGCGTACGACGTGGTCATCATCGGCGGCGGCGGCCATGGACTGGCCACCGCCTATTACCTGGCCAGGTACCACGGCGTGACCAACGTCGCGGTGCTGGAGAAGTCCTACCTGGGCGGCGGCAACACCGCCCGCAACACGGCGGTGATCCGCTCCAACTACCTCACCAGCGAAGGCGTGCGCTTCTACGCCGAGTCGGTGCGGATGTTCAAGGATCTGTCCAACGAGTTCGACTTCAACATCATGTATTCCGAGCGTGGCCAGCTCACTCTGGCGCACACCGACGCCACCGTACGCGCCTTCCGCCAGCGTGCCGAGGTGAACAGGCATTTCGGTGGCCGCACCGAGATGATCGACCGTCAGCAGATTCGCGAACTGGTGCCCTGCCTGAACCTCGACCCTGGCCATATCCCGGTGCTCGCCGGGCTCTGGCATATCGACGGCGCCACCGCCCGCCACGACGCCGTGGCCTGGGGCTACGCCAAGCAGGCGGCCAAGCGCGGCGTGGAAATCCACCCACTCACCGAAGTGCAGGACTTCATCGTCGAGAACGGCCGCGTCACCACCGTGCGCACCAACCGTGGCGACGTGCGCTGCGGCTGCGTGGTGCAGGCGGTGGCCGGCGCCAGCTCACTGCTGATGAACAAACTGGGGATCAGGGCGCCGATCCACACCTACCCGCTACAGGCCATGGTCACCCAGCCGTTCAAGCCCTTCCTCGATCCGCTGGTGAGCTCCTCGGCCCTGCACTGCTACGTGCAGCAGACCAGCCGTGGCGAGATCGTCTTCGGCGGCGGCTCCGATCCCTACCCGCTGTACAACACGCGCTCGACCCTGGATCTGAAGGAAAGCCTGCTGGCTCATGCCATCGAGATGTTCCCCTTCATGGCCGGTGCCAAGCTGATGCGCCAGTGGGCCGGCAGCACCGACATGACCCCGGACTACAGCCCGATCATGGGGCACTCGCCGCTGGACAACTACTACCTGGACGCCGGTTGGGGCACCTGGGGCTTCAAGGCCACGCCGATCTGCGGCTGGACCATGGCCGAGCTGGTCGCCACCGGCAAGGCCCCGGCGCTGATCCAACCCTTCGCCCTCGAGCGCTTCTCGACCTTGCGCCAGGTCAACGAGATGGGCGCCACGGCTGCCAGTCACTGAGGTTCGCACCATGAAGATCATGCCCTGCCCGCTCAACGGGCCTCGCAACATCAACGAATTCACCTACGGCGGCGAACTCAAGCGCATGCCCGATCCGAACACCTGCTCGGATGCCGAATGGGCGGACTACGTGTTCAACAGCGAGAACCTCGCCGGCGTCGTCACCGAGTGGTGGATGCACAACGCCTCCAGCTACTGGTTCCTGGCCGAGCGCCACACCGTCAGTGACGAGATTGTGCGCACCTTCGACCCGAAGGAACTGTTCGACCGCCGCGTCGATTTCGTCGTCCCCGCCAGCAAGCCCGAGGAGGTGAGCGCATGAGTGCCGACGTCCGCCTGCCGGCCCCGCTGGGCCTGCTGATCGACCGCAACCGCCCCGTCAGCTTCGACTTCGAGGGCACCACCTACCAGGGTCTGGCCGGCGACAGCATCGCCAGTGCCCTGCTTGCCAACCAGCGCTGGCTGCTGTCGCGCTCGTTCAAGTACCACCGCCCGCGCGGCCCGTTGTCGATGGCCGGGCAGGATGCCAATACCCTGGTACAACTGCCGGACGAACCCAACGTGCTGGCCGACATGCAGCCGCTGGCTGCTGGCCTGAACGTCACCGCGCAGAACTGCAACGGCAGCCTGGACAAGGATCGCGATGCCCTGCTCGGGCACTTCTCCAGGTTCATGCCGGTGGGCTTCTATTACCGCTCCTTCTACAAGCCCAGGGGCATGTGGAAAGTCTGGGAGCCGCTGATCCGCAAGAAAGCCGGCCTCGGCGTGCTCAACCTGAAGTTGCAGCCGAGCTATCACGACAAGGCCTTCCTGTTCACCGACGTCGCGGTGATCGGCGCAGGTCCCGCCGGCCTGTGCGCCGCGCTGACCGCCGCCAATGCCGGCGCCCGGGTACTGCTGATCGAACAGCAGAACTACCTCGGCGGCGCACTGGCCTGGGCCCGCTTCGACGTCGATGGCAAACGCGCCGCCGAGCTGCGCGCCGAGCTGCTGAGCGCGGTGGAGGGCCACGCCAATATCCGCATCCTCAAGGAAGCCACCTGCAACGCCTGGTTCACCGACCACTACCTGCCGGTGATCCAGGGCACGCGCATGTACAAGGTACGCGCCCGTCAGTGCATCAATGCCGCCGGCGCCTTCGACCAGCCGGTGGTGTTTCGCAACAACGACCTGCCCGGCGTGCTGCTGACCAGTGCCGCCCAGCGCCTGATCAGACTCTATGCGGTCAAACCGGGGCGCCGCGCGGTGGTGCTGACCGGCAACGACGACGGCTACCTGGCCGCCCTCGACCTGCTCGATGCCGGCGTCGAAGTCGCCGCCCTGGTGGACATGCGCGAGCGCGCCGCCGACGGCAGCCTGATCACCGCCTTGCAAACCCGGGGCGTCGCCTGCCATGTCGGCAGCACCGTCTTCGAAGCGCTCGGCAGCCACCACCTGAGTGCCGTCGATGTGCGCCGCATCACCGGCGAAGGCCAGGTTGCGGACAGCGGCCTGCGCATCGACTGCGACCTGCTGTGCATGTCCGCCGGCTACATGCCGGTGTACCAGTTGCTGTGTCAGGCCGGCGGCAAGCTCGCCTACGACGACGCCAGTGCGGCGTTCAGCCTGTCCGGTCTGCCGGCCGGGTTGCAGGCAGTAGGCTCGGTCAACGGTCGCAACGCCCTCGACACCCTGCTGGCCGACGCCGCCAACGGCGCCGTGCGCGCGCTCGCCGCCCTCGGCGTGGAAGCCGGGCAGACGCTGCGCGAGCTGCCGGCCGAACCCCGGGCCAACTTCCCCTGGCCGATCTTCCCACACCCGAAAGGCAAGGATTTCGTCGACTTCGACGAAGACCTGCAGGTGCGCGATATCGTCAACGCCACCCGCCACGGCTACCGCGACGTGCAACTGGTCAAGCGTTTCTCCACCGTCGGCATGGGGCCCTCGCAAGGTCGCCACTCGGCCCTGCCCACCGCACGCCTGGTAGCCCAGGCCACCGGCCGCAGCGTCAGCGAAACCGGTGTGACCACGGCCCGCCCGCCGTTCTGCCCGGAAACCCTGGCGCAGGTCGCCGGACGTGGCTTCGATCCGTACCGGCAGACGGCCATGCACCAGCGCCACCTGGAGCTGGGGGCGAAGATGATGCCCGCCGGCATCTGGCAGCGCCCGGCCTACTACGGCCAACCCGAGCAGCGCGAGGCCTGCATGCAGGCCGAAGCGCGCCACGTGCGCGAGAAGGTCGGCCTGATCGACGTGTCCACCCTGGGCGGCCTCGACGTGCGCGGCCCGGACGCCGCCGAACTGCTCAACCGCCTCTACACCTTCGCCTTCGCCAAGCAGCCGGTGGGCCGTTCGCGCTACGCGCTGATGACCAACGAACACGGCGTGGTGATCGACGATGGCGTCTGCGCACGCTTCGCCGAGCAGCACTTCTACGTCACCGCCACCACCAGCGGCGTCGACCGCGTCTACCAGCAGATGCTCAAGTGGAACGCGCAGTGGCGGCTGAACGTCGACATCACCAACGTCACCGCCGCGCTGGCCGCGGTCAACCTGGCCGGGCCTGACTCACGCAAGGTGCTGAACAAGCTGTGCGGTGATGTCGACCTGTCCAGCGAAGGTTTCCCCTACCTGGCGGTGCGTCAGGGCACGGTCGCAGGCATCCCGGCACGCCTGCTGCGAGTCGGTTTCGTCGGTGAACTGGGCTACGAGATCCACGTCCCGGCGCGCTACGGCGAAGCCCTGTGGGATGCCCTGATGGAGGCCGGTCGGGAGTTCGACCTGCGCCCCTTCGGCGTCGAGACCCAACGCCTGCTGCGCCTGGAAAAGGGCCACGTGATCATCAGCCAGGACACCGACGGCATGACCAGTCCCGCGGAGATCGACATGGGCTGGGCCATCGCCCGCGGCAAGCCGTTCTTCGTCGGCAAGCGCTCGGTGCAGATACTCGAAGCGCAGCCACCGATCCGCAAGCTGGTCGGCTTCACCCTGCCCAGGGGCAGCAGCCAGCCGCTGGAGGGACATCTGGTGCTCAAGGGGCCGGACATCAGCGGCAACGTCACCTCCTGCGAGTACTCGCAGACCCTCGGCCAGATCATCGGTCTGGCCTACTGCGCGCCCGACCAGGCGACGCCCGGCCAACGCATCCCGATCCGCGTCGAAGGCGGCGAGGTGGTACAGGCCGAGGTGGTGCAGTTGCCCTTCTACGATCCCAAAAGCCAGCGCCAGGAGCAGTGAGATGACCCTCCAAGCCAATCAATTCGCGGCGCGCAGCCCGCTCTACCGCCTGCAGGCCGACGCCCACCTCGCGCACTTCGGCGAGAGCTGCATCGTCACCCACTACGGCCAGGGCGACGAAAGCGCCCTGCTGGCTCACTGCGCCCTGCTCGACCTGACCAATCTGGCGCGCTTCGGCCTGCGCGGGCCGGCTGCCGCCGGGTACCTGAGCACGCTGGGCTACCAGTTGCCACAGGCGCCCAACCAGGCGTTGAGCCAGGCCGATGGCGGCCATGTGCTGCGCCTGTCGCAGACCGAGTACCTGCTGCTCGGCAGCCTGCATGACGCCGGTGCCCGTGCCCAGCGCGAGGAAAGCCAGTGGCAGGCCAGCGACGGCCAGTACCTGCTGCCGCGCCAGGACAGCCACGCCTGGCTGGTGCTCACCGGCACCTGCCAGGCCGAGGTGATGGCCAAGCTCTGCGGCGTCGATCTCGGCCCGCAGGCCTTCGCCGTCGGCCAGGTGGCGCAGACCTCGGCGGCGCGGGTCAACGTCATCGTCGCCAACCTGCCGCTGGGCGAGGTTCCGTGCCTGCACCTCCTCTGCGACCGTGCCTCGGTGCATTACTTCTGGGGCGCGCTGCTCGACGCCATGCAGGAGTTCGGCGGACAGCCGGTCGGGATCGACGCCCTGCCATAACCCCACGGTGGATCGATGAAGCGTGATCCACCCTACGCGACCATGAGCGACCGTAGGGTGGATGTTGCCTTTCACATCCACCGCCCTTAACGGTCAGGAGGTCACGACCATGGGCATCCACGAAGACGAGCTGGACTACCGCGTCCCCGCCCTGCAACGCGGCCTGAGCATCCTGCAGATGTTCAACGCCAGCGAGCGCAGCCTGAGCAGCAATGCCATCGCCGAACGCCTCGGCGTCAGCGTCTCGGCCATCTACCGCATCCTGGTGACGCTCACCGACATGGGCTACCTGCGCAAGCTCGGCAAGAACAGCTACGAGCTGGGCCCGCAGGTGCTCTGCGACGGCTTCGCCTACCTGGCCAGCCGCGACCTGGTGGACATCGCCATGCCGCACCTCAACGCCCTGCGCGACCGCACCTCGCTGTCGTGCCACCTGTCCATCCGCGAGCAGACCGACAGCCTCTACATCGCCCGCGCCTTCGCCGCCCAGCGGCTGTCGGTTAACATCCCCATCGGCACGCGCATCCCCTGCCACTGCACCGCCATGGGCCGCATGCTGCTCAGCGGGCTGACGCCGATGGAGCTGGACAAGCTCTACCAGCACGTGCGCCTGGACGACTATCCGCCGCCCGCACCGAAGACCCTGCCCGAGCTGCAACAACTGCTCGAACGCGACCGCGAGCGCGGCTGGGTCATGCATCGCTCCGACTACTCCACCGCCATCGCCTGCGCCGTGCGCGACCACCGCGGGAACGTGGCGGCGGCGATCAACCTGTCCGGCCCCGAGGCAGTGATGGACAGCCCCGTGGCCCGTGAGCGCTACAGAGAAAACCTGCAACAGTGCGCGGATGCGATCTCTCTCGAACTGGGTGCGCGAGCTCGCAACTGAGTCACTGCACTATTCCCGAGCGACCGCTCTGCCGATACCCTGTCGGGCCACTCAGGCCAAGGACAGGTATTGGCAGGATGCACATGATCGCGCGCGCCCTCATCGTCACCACCGCCCACACCAGCGAGTTTCCCAATCCGATCACCTTCACCGAAGGTGCACGACTCACCGTCAGAGATGAGTATCAGGGCAGCGAGGGCTGGGAGAACTGGTTCTTCTGCACCACCCCGGGCCAGGACGGCGGCTGGGTGCCCGCACAAGTGATCGAACGACTCGACGGCCAGCAGGCCCGCGCCCGCGAGGCCTATACCGCCCGCGAACTCGAGGTATGCGTCGGTGAGCGGCTGATTGCCTCGCGAAGCCTCAATGGCTGGTTCTGGTGCACGCGCGAAGGCACGACGGAGTCGGGCTGGGTGCCCCAGGCCAATCTCGCCGAACATGCCCCGCACTGCGTCATCCAGGAAGAAGTCAGCGGCTGTGGTATCGCCGCCTCCGCCAATATTCTCGGCAAGACCTATGCCCAGATGAAAACGATCGCCAACGCCATGGGTATCCACGCCGAAGACGAATCGCTGTGGTCCGACACCCAATACGTCAGGCGCCTGTTGGCCAGCGGGGGAGCGACAGCGGCGGCAGGCGAGACACCCTTCGAGTCCTGGCAAAGCCTGCCGAATCTGGCACTGCTGGCCATCAAGCACCACCAGGAAAACGGCCGCGACTTCTGGCACTGGGTGGTGTTCGAGCGCTCGGCCGATCAGATGCGGGTTCTCGACTCCGCCAGTTACCTGCCCGGCAACGTACGCACCGACTTTGCGGCCATGCAGCCGAAGTGGTTCATCGCCGTGAGCAGATCCCGCGCCTGACAGCGCCTGCGGCTGCATGCTGCGCAGCCGCCCCGCGACCTCTGGCCACGTCCGGATAACGCTAATCCATCTTATTTAAATTACGTTAGCCTGCTAATCTTGGCCCCCCGTTTTCTTGCCTGTTCGGATAGTTCCTCGATGTCGCCGCTCCAGCGCTGCCTGCTGCCCTTTCTGGCCCTGTCCCTGATCGCTTGCGAACAGCCTGAATTCACCCGGGCAGAACCCGGCGAGGCCCTCTCAGCCGGTGCGGCGACGGTACGCAAGTTCGATCACAACGCCTTTTCCCAGCCCTCGGCCAACCTGGCGCCGAGCCGTCGTCTGGACTTCTCGGTCGGCAACAGCTTCTTTCGCAATCCCTGGGTCACCGCGCCGGCCACCACCACCGCCCGCGACGGCCTGGGGCCGCTGTTCAATACCAACGCCTGTCAGAATTGCCATCTCAAGGACGGCCGTGGCCACCCGCCGGGCCCGGATGCCGTCAGCGCCGCCTCGATGCTGGTACGCCTGTCGCTGCCGGCCGGGGCGGAACATGCCGAGTTGCTGCTGCGCCAGGGCGTGGTCGCCGAACCCACCTACGGTACCCAGCTGCAGGACATGGCCAACCCCGGCGTGGCCCCCGAGGGCAGGGTACGCGTGGCCTACACCAGCGTGCCGGTTCGCTTCGCCGACGGCACGCTGGTGGAGCTGCGCAAGCCGCAACTGCTCATCAGCCAGCTCGGTTACGGCGACATGCACCCCGACACCCTGTTCTCCGTGCGCGTTGCCCCGCCGATGATCGGCCTGGGCCTGCTCGAAGCCATTGCCGAAGAGGACATCCTGGCGGCCGCCGACCCGGATGACGCCGATGGCGACGGTATTTCCGGTCGCCCCAATATCGTCTGGGATCGTCAGCAGCAACGCAGCGTGCTCGGCCGCTTCGGCTGGAAGGCCGGCCAGCCCAACCTCAATCAGCAGAACGCCGACGCCTTCGCCAACGACATGGGCCTGACCACCTCGCTGATTCCGCACGACAACTGCACCGCGGCGCAGACCGATTGCCTGGCCGCACCGCATGGCGGCAAACCGGAGGTCAGCGACAACATCCTCGCCAGCGTCCTGTTCTACAGTCGTAACCTGGGTGTACCGGCACGTCGTGACGTCGACTCGCCGGAGGTGCTCAAGGGCAAGAACCTGTTCCACCAGGCCGGTTGCCAGAAATGCCATACACCGAGCTTCACCACGTCGGCAGACGCAGCGGAGCCGGAACTGGCCAGCCAGTCGATCCGTCCTTATACAGACCTGCTGCTGCACGACATGGGCGATGGGCTGGCCGATGGTCGCGACGAGTTTCTGGCCAACGGCCGCGAATGGCGCACGGCGCCTTTGTGGGGATCGGTCTGACGGAAGCAGTCAACGGCCATACTCAGTTCCTCCATGACGGCCGCGCGCGTAACCTGCTGGAGGCGATTCTCTGGCACGGTGGCGAAGCCGAAGCCGCCAGGCAGCATGTGCTGCGTTTCGATGGCGATGAGCGAGCCGCCCTGCTCGCCTTCCTCAATTCCCTGTAAGGAGCCTGCGATGTTGCACAAAACCCTGATCGCCTCACTGCTCGGCCTGGCCCTGGTCGGCTGCGGCCAGCAGGATCCCAAGGCCAAGGTCAGCGCCGCACTGACCGACGGCGTGATCCTGCCAGCCTACAACAGCTGGCAGGAAGCAGACCGTCAACTGGCCGGCAGCGCCGCGGCATTCTGTGCCGGCAACGCCGATCTGCCTGCCGCACGCCAGGCCTTCCTGAGCGCCCAGAGTGCCTGGTCCGGCCTGCAGCCAGTGATGCTCGGCCCGCTCGCCGAAGGCAACCGCGCCTGGCAGATCCAGTTCTGGCCGGACAAGAAGAACCTGGTGCAGCGTCAGGTCGAAGCACTGCTCAACGGCAAGCCGCAACTGAACGCCGCCGACCTGGCCAGTGCCAGCGTCGTGGTGCAGGGGCTGACCGCTTACGAATATCTGCTGTTCGACCCGAACCTGGATCTCAACCAGGCCGAGCAGAAAGCCCGTTACTGCCCGCTGCTGGAGGCCATCGGCAAGCACCAGGAAGTGCTCGCTGCCGACATTCTCGCTCAGTGGCAGGCCAAGGACGGAACCGCCGCACAGCTCAAGACCTACCCCAACGAGCGTTACGCCGACTCCAACGAAGCCATCGCCGAACTGCTGCGCGTGCAGGTCAGCGCCCTGGATGGCCTGAAGAAGAAGCTGGGTGCGCCCATGGGTCGCCAGAGCAAGGGCATTCCCCAGCCCTACCAGGCCGAAGCCTGGCGCAGCGCGGCCAGCCTGGCCAATCTCGGCGCCGCGCTGGCCAACGCCGAACTGCTCTGGCACGGCACCAATCATGATGGTATCCAGTCGCTGCTGGACAAGGATCAGGCCGAACTGGGTCAACGCATCGATGCCGCCTACCAGGACACCCGTCAACGCCTGGCCGCACTGGATCGCCCGCTGGGTGAACTGCTCGCCGACGAAGCCGGGCGCACCAGCCTGAACGCGCTCTATGACAGCCTCAACCGCTTGCATCGCCTCCAGGAAAGCGAGCTGGCCAAAGCGCTCGGCGTACAGATCGGCTTCAACGCCCACGACGGAGATTGAGTATGCAGCGCAGAGCCTTTCTCGGTCTCGGCGCCATGGCTGCGAGCCTCGCAGCCGCGGGCGCTTTCGGCGGCTGGACGCTGTTCGGCCCATCCGCTCAGCCCCTGCTGCTGTCGGCTCGCGACGACAGCGATGGCCGTCACTATGCCGTCGGCTATCGACTGGACGGCGAGCGCGCTTTCGCCACCCCGGTCAGCGAGCGCTGCCATGATGTCGTACCGCACCCCAGCCTGCCGCTGGCACTGTTCGTCGGCCGCCGCCCCAGCACCGAAAGCTACCTGATCGATACCCGTGACGGCCGCCTGCTGCAAACGCTCTCCTCGTCAACCGGACGCCACTTCAATGGCCACGCCGTGTTCCACAAGGACGGTGACTGGCTGTATGCCACCGAGAACGACACCACCGAGCCTGGTCGTGGCGTACTCGGCGTCTATCGCCTTGAGGGTGAGCGGCTGGCGCGCGGCGGCGAACACGGTACCCACGGCGTCGGCCCGCACCAGTTGCTGTGGATGCCCGATGGCGAAACCCTGGTAGTGGCCAACGGCGGCATTCGCACCGAGGCGGAAAGCCGCGTGGAGATGAATCTCGACGCCATGGATGCCAGCCTGGTGCTGATGCGCCGCGACGGCAGCCTGGTCAGTCAGGAGCGCCTGGCCGACCAGCAGAACAGCATCCGCCATCTTGCCGTCGGCCGTGATGGTACTGTCGTCAGCGGCCAGCAGTACATGGGCGACATGCATGACGCCGTGCCGCTGTTGGCGATCAAGCGACCAGGGCAGCCGTTCCAGCCCTTCGTACTGGGCGAACCCCAGCGTGTGGCGATGAACCAGTACACCGCCAGCGTGGCCATCCACGACGACCTGCGCCTGCTGGCGATGACTGCCCCGCGCGGCAACCGCTTCTTCATCTGGGATCTGGACAGCGCCGAGGTACGCCTGGATGTGCCACTCCCGGACTGCGCTGGCGTGGGTGCGGTAAACGACGGTTTCGTGGTCAGTTCCGGCCAGGGTCGCTGCCGCCTGTACGACTGCCGCAGCGAACGCATTGCCGCCAGGGCACTGGAGCTGCCAGCCGGGCTGTGGGACAACCACCTGCGTCTGGCCTGACAACAGTCAAGCAGGGTGCGCCATGCGCACCAAGCAAGCACCGTGATATTCCCGGTGCGCACAGCACACCCTGCCCTGCCCCGAACGGGCATTACCTCGACGTTCATTCACCTCGAGATACGTTGTCATACAACATTAGTCGAAAAGCCGAACACGCCATTTTGTTCAAGCGCCGCCCGCAAAGCCCGCCGAATCTCCGCCAGCTACCTGAAACCCGGCCAAGACAAGCGTTATAGAGCCGCTCAACGCCAGAATTTACAGAGATAGCGAATACCCTATCGCTCTGCCCCGGGCTATCGAAGTCCGGGCGAAAACTCGCAATTTTCCCTTTCCACTGCGTTGACATTGCCGGGTTGCCTGCTGATAATCGGCCCAAGTCATACGACAACGTATGACAACTCAATAACAACAAGCGACAAGAGTCCAGGCCCTGCCATGACCTCCAACTCCAGCGACTTCCGCCCGTTCAATCGTCTGTTGCTCACCGGTGCTGCCGGCGGCCTGGGCAAGGTACTGCGCGAACGCCTCCGCCCTTACGCCAGCATCCTGCGCCTTTCCGACAT
Source organism: Ectopseudomonas oleovorans (assembly GCA_045291465.1). Taxonomy (GTDB): domain Bacteria; phylum Pseudomonadota; class Gammaproteobacteria; order Pseudomonadales; family Pseudomonadaceae; genus Aquipseudomonas; species Aquipseudomonas oleovorans_B. The sequence continues at coordinate 4,576,820 of CP152345.1, forward strand.
TGCCGACATGGCACCGGCCGAAGGCCCGCATGAAGAAATCGTGCCCTGTGACCTGGCCGACAAGCAGGCCGTTCACCAACTGCTCGAAGGCGTCGACGCCATCGTCCACTTCGGCGGCGTATCGGTAGAACGTCCCTTCGAAGAAATCGTCGGCCCGAACATCTGCGGCGTGTTCCACATCTACGAAGCCGCCCGCCGCCATGGCATCAGGCGTGTGGTGTTCGCCAGCTCCAACCACGTGATCGGCTTCTACAAGCAGACCGAAGGCATCGATGCCCATTGCCTGCGCCGCCCGGACAGCTACTACGGCCTGTCCAAGTCCTATGGCGAAGACATGGCCAGCTTCTATTTCGATCGCTACGGCATCGAGACCGTCAGCATCCGCATCGGCTCGTCGTTCCCCGAGCCGGCCAACCGCCGCATGATGAGCACCTGGCTGAGCTACGACGACCTCACTCAACTGATCGAACGCTGCCTGTTCACCCCCGATGTCGGCCATACCGTGGTCTATGGCATGTCCGATAACCGTGACGTCTGGTGGGACAACCGCCACGCCGCTCACCTGGGCTTCAAGCCCAGGGACAGCTCGGAAGTCTTCCGCGACAAGGTAGAAGCACAGCCGCAGCCTGCTCAGGACGATCCGAATCGCATCTACCAGGGCGGTGCCTTCGTCGCCGCCGGGCCGTTTGGCGACGACTGAAACGCCGCACAACCACGCGACAACAATAACCAGAGCGATCATCTGCCATGTCTGCCGAACTGATTCTCGACGCGCGCAATGCCACTGGCGAAAGCCCGGTCTGGCATCCCCGTGAGCAGGCTCTGTACTGGGCCGACATTCCTGCCGGTCGCCTGCACCGCTGGCGCCTGGCCGATGGCCAGACGCACAGCTGGCAGGCTGACGAGATGCTTGCCTGCATCGCCCTGCACCCGGCAGGCGGCTGGCTCGCCGGCATGCAGAGCGGCATCTTCCACCTGCGCCCACAGGACGATGGCAGCGTGCAGGCCGAGTGCCTGGCCCAGGTTGAACATGCCCGTGCGCAAATGCGCTTCAATGACGGTCGTTGCGACCGCCAGGGCCGCTTCTGGGCCGGCACCATGCTGCTGGATATGGCTGCCGGCGCCCGCGTTGGCGCCCTGTATCGTTTCGACGGCCAGTTGCAGCAGATACTGGACGACTTCATCGTGCCCAACGGCCTGGCCTTCAGCCCCGATGGCCGCACGATGTACCTCTCCGACTCGCACCCGACCGTGCAAAGCGTCTGGGCCTTCGACTACGACACCGACAGCGGCACGCCGCACGACCGTCGCCTGTTCATCGACATGAAGCAGTATCCGGGCCGCCCCGACGGCGCGGCGATGGACGTCGACGGCTGCTACTGGATCTGCGGCAACGACGAAGGGCTGATCCACCGCTTCACCCCGGACGGCCGTCTCGACCGCTCGCTGGCCGTGCCCGTGAAGAAGCCTGCCATGTGCGCTTTCGGCGGCGCCAACCTGGACACCCTGTTCGTCACCTCGATCCGCCCTGGCGGCGACCTCTCCGACCAACCGCTGGCCGGTGGCGTATTCGCCCTGCAAGCGGGCGTGTGCGGTATCGAGGAGCCTGTCTTCCGCCCCTGACCCGATTCACCCCGGGCCGCTCGCGGCACCGGACTCGCACTGCTGTACACCAACAACAACAAGACGGAGTTTTCCGCATGAACCTCAAACGCAAGTTGCTTCTCGCCACACTTCCGCTGGCTCTCGGTCTGTCTTCCTTCGTTCAGGCCGAGACGACCCTGAAAATTGCCGAAATCCACCCTGCCGGCTACCCGACCGTAGTCGCAATGGAAAACCTCGGCAAGAAACTGGAAGCTGCCACCAACGGAGAAATCAAGTCCCGCATGTTCGCAGGCGGCGTACTGGGCTCCGAGAAGGAAGTCATCGAGCAAACCCAGATCGGCGCCGTCCAGCTGACCCGCGTCAGCCTCGGTTCGGTCGGCTCGGTGGTTCCGGCCACCAACGTCTTCAACATGCCGTTCGTATTCCGCGATGTGCAGCACATGCGCAAGGTGATCGACGGTGAAATCGGTCAGGAAATCCTCGACGCCATCACCAACTCCGACTTCAACATGGTCGGCCTGGCCTGGATGGACGGCGGCAGCCGCAGCCTCTACACCAAGAAACCGGTACGCAGCATCGAAGATCTCAAAGGCATGAAAATCCGGGTGATGGGCAACCCACTGTTCATCGATACCCTCAATGCCATGGGCGCTAACGGTATCGCCATGGACACCGGTGAAATCTTCAGCGCCCTGCAGAGCGGCGTGATCGACGGCGCCGAGAACAACCCGCCGACCCTGCTCGAGCACAACCACTTCCGCGCCGCCAAGTACTACACCCAGACGCATCACCTGATCCTGCCCGAGCCGCTGCTGATGTCCAAGACCACCTGGAACAAGCTCACCCCCGAGCAGCAGGCGCTGGTCAAGAAACTGGGCAAGGAAGCCCAACTGGAAGAGCGTCAGCTGTGGGACGAGAAGAGCGCCAGCAGCGTGGAAAAACTCAAGGCTGAAGGCGTCGAGTTCATCGAAGTCGACACCAAGCCTTTCTACGACGCCACCGCCCCGGTTCGTGAGAAGTACGGCGCCCAGTTCGTCGACCTGATTCAGCGCATCGAAGCCGTCCAGTAATCCACGCGCAAGCGCGCGGCGCAGGCTCCTCGCCTGTGCCGCGCAACCGGTGAAGTCTCATGAAAAACCTGGTTCTGGGCGTCAATGACGCCATCTACCGTGCCTGCATCGCAGTCGCCAGCCTGGCGATCGTGATCATGGCTACGATCATTCCCTGGGGCGTCTTCAGCCGTTACGTGCTGGGTCAAGGACTGGGCTGGCCCGAGCCCATTTCAGTGCTATTGATGGTGCTGTTCACCTTCGTCGGCGCCGCTGCCGGCTACCGCGCAGGTGCCCACATGGCCGTGACCTCACTGACCGATCGCCTGCCACACGTTCTGGCACCGCTGATCACGCTGTTCGTACGCCTGATCATGGGCGGCATCGCGCTGTTCATGCTGATCTGGGGTTACAAGCTGTGCGTGGCGACCTGGAACCAGTACCTCAGCACCCTGCCCTCGGTACGCGTCGGCATCAGCTACATGCCAATCCCGGTGGGCGGTTTCATCACCCTCCTGTTCGTCATCGAACAACTGCTGTACGGCGACCAGAGCAAGCGCCGTGCCGTCGACTTCGAACACTCTGAAGATTCCAAGGAGGCCGCGTAAATGGATGCCGCCATTCTCGTAGGCAGCTTCATCGTCCTGATCCTGCTACGCGTCCCCGTTGCCTACTCCCTCGGTATCTCCGCCCTGATCGGGGCCTGGTGGATCGAGATCCCGCTGCACGCCGTGATGATCCAGATCGCCGGCGGCGTGAACAAATTCTCCCTGCTGGCCATTCCGTTCTTCGTGCTGGCCGGCGCGATCATGGCCGAAGGTGGCATGGCGCGTCGTCTGGTGGCTTTCGCCGGGGTGCTGGTCGGTTTCGTTCGCGGTGGTCTGTCGCTGGTGAACATCACCGCCTCGACCTTCTTCGGCGCCATCTCCGGCTCGTCGCTGGCCGACACCGCCTCGGTGGGCTCGGTACTGATCCCGGAAATGGAGAAGAAAGGCTACCCGCGTGAATTCGCCACCGCCGTGACCGTTTCCGGATCCGTACAGGCGCTGCTCACCCCGCCCAGCCACAATTCGGTGATCTACTCCCTGGCCGCTGGCGGTACCGTGTCCATCGCCGCGCTGTTCATGGCCGGCATCGGCCCGGGCCTGCTGATGAGCGCCACCATGGCCGCGCTGTGCCTGTGGTTCGCCAAGAAGCGCAACTACCCGAAGGGCGAAGTGATCCCGCTGCGCCAGGCGATCAAGATCTGCGTGGAAGCCCTGTGGGGCCTGATGACCATGATCATCATCCTCGGCGGTATCCTCTCCGGCGTGTTCACCGCCACCGAGTCCGCCGCCGTGGCGGTGATCTGGGCCTTCTTCGTCACCATGTTCATCTACCGCGACTACAAGTGGAATGAGCTGCCGAAGATGCTGCACCGTACCGTGCGCACGCTGTCGATCGTGATGATCCTGATCGCCTTCGCTGCCGCGTTCGGCTACATCATGACCCTGATGCAGATCCCCTCGAAGATCACCACCGCGTTCCTGACCATCTCGGACAACCGCTACGTGATCCTGATGTGCGTCAACGTGATGCTGCTGGCTCTCGGCACGCTGATGGACATGGCACCGCTGATCCTGATCCTCACTCCGATCCTGCTGCCGGTAGTCACCTCTTTCGGTGTCGACCCGGTACACTTCGGCATGATCATGCTGGTGAACCTGGGGATTGGCCTGATCACCCCGCCAGTCGGCGCAGTGCTGTTCGTCGGCGCGGCCATTGGCAAGGTGACCATCGAAAACACCGTGAAAGCGCTGCTGCCCTTCTACCTGGCGCTGTTCATGGTGCTGATGCTGGTAACCTACGTCCCGGCCATCTCCCTGTGGCTGCCGAGCGTCGTGCTCTGACAGCAATCCGGGCATTGAACGAAGAACGCCGCCCAAACGGGCGGCGTTTTACTTTAGGGCCGAGCGTCTGTCGAACGTCCCGCGAGCTGGAGCCAGGCAAGACGAAACAAGGCGAAGAACGGCCGGAGTCGCCCTCGACTTTACGAGCCGCAAATGAGCAATCCGAGCCGGGTTTCAATGCATTGGCCGACGCGCAGCAGACGTTGGACAGGCGCTGAGAAGGCTATGACCAACAGGACTTTAGTCATGCAAGGTTCCACCCCGTTTCCGCGTCACATCGCCGTACTGATCCTCGCCACGCTGGCCTGCTCCTTTGCCGGCAACCACATTGCCGCGCGGATCGCCTTCGACCACGACACGGGACTTTTGCTGGCCATGCTCACGCGTGCCGGCGTGACCCTGGTCGTGCTGGCCGCACTGGTACTGTGGCGACGTGAATCGCTGAAACTGGGCCGCGCCACCTGGGGCTGGCAGATTCTGCTGGGCCTGCTGATCGCCATCCAGAGCTTCTGCATCTATTCGGCGGTCGCGCGCATTCCCGTGGCACTGGCGCTGCTGGTGGTCAACCTCTCTCCCATCCTGCTGGCGCTGCTCACCTGGGCACTCGGCGGTGCGGCGCCGACACGCCAGGCGCTGGCCATCATGGGTGTGATCCTCTTCGGCCTGGTGCTGGTGCTCGACGTTCCCGGACGCCTGGCCAGCGCCGATACGCCGGATGGCGAGTGGCTCGCCGGTATCCTGTTCAGCCTCACCGCAGCCGCCGTATTCGCCGTGGCGCTATGGATCACCGAACATCGTCTGTCCAGCATGGCCGGCTCGGTACGCAGCATGCTGACACTGGTCGTGGTATTCACTGCCTCGACGATACTGGGCGCCAGCGGGCTGATCCCGGGCGGGCTCGGCCTGCCCAACGCGACCGTCGGCTGGATCGCACTGGCTTGTCTGGTACTGCTCTATGGCGCGGCCTTCTCCACCCTGTTCATCTGCATGCCACGCCTGAACATCGCGCGCAATGCACCGGTGATGAACATGGAACCCGTCGCCGGCATGCTGCTGGGCTGGCTGGTACTCGATCAGGTGCTGGGGGGTCTGCAGGTCGTCGGCGGTCTGATCGTGGTTGGCGGCGTCGTCGCGCTGGCCTACCGGCGCTAGGGGTCTGAAAGAGTCATTCATGGTCACTCCCGCGAAAGCGGGAGCCCAGGACATTCGCAGATTCCGGATGATTGCCCGTCGGGCCAGCGCGGCGAGTAACGCCGGCTTTTTCAGCGTTTCCCCGGGCTTTGTACAAAAAGTGCCTGCGCTCGGTGGTGCAACGTTGACGTCACTCCAGTACGCACGCCCTGGAAGGCCCGGTGACGACCCGGGCCGGGAGAAGGCGGTGCCCCGATGAAATCAGCCGTGCAGCGCCTCGGCTTCGGCCTCTTCGTGGGCCTGACGCAGTCGTTCGCGACTGTTGGTCAGGTGCAGCCGCATCGCGGCCCGTGCCGCTTCGGCATCCTGACGGGCGATGGCCTCGAAAATCTGCTCATGCTCACGCTCCAGCCGCGCCATGTAATGCGTCTGGTCGTCGTGAGCCAGCCTGGCCGAATTGACCCGGGTACGCGGAATGATGCTGGTGCCCAGATGGCTCATGATGTCGGTGAAATATCGATTGCCGGTGGCTTCGGCGATACGCAGGTGAAACTGGAAATCCGAAGACACTGCATCGCTGGAGCTGGCCGCACTCTCGTTGATCGCATCCAGCGCCTGACGAATCTCCTGCAACTGCGCGCCGCTGCGACGCTGCGCTGCCAGGCCGGCGGATTCGACCTCCAGGCTGATGCGCAACTCGAGGATGGCCAGCACGTCACGCAGCGTGACGATGGTCGCCGGATCGATGCGAAAACCACTGGCACTGGGCGTGTCGAGCACGAAGGTGCCGATGCCGTGGCGGGTCTCCACCAGGCCGGCGGCCTGCAAACGCGACAACGCTTCACGCACCACGGTGCGACTGACGCCCTGCTCTTCCATGATCGCCGACTCGGTCGGCAATTTCTCACCGCGCTTGATCACCCCGTCGCGAATGCGTTGCGACAAGTCGGCCACCAACTCCTGAGCCAGGCTGCGGTGCTTGCGACGAGCGCGAGGTTGGGTGTTTTGCATTTCCATGGTGGGAAGGTTCTCGATTCAAGACTTTGCCGCAATGATAGCCCAGCAGTTGTACGATGACACTATGAATTCCCGACAAATACCGCCTCTGGAGCGCCAAATGCCAACTTCCCTGCTGACGCTGCATGACCGATTGACGCAATTGACCATCGCCCCGCAACTGGGTGCCAGCCTGGTCAACTGGATACGCCTGAGCGACGGCTGGCCGTTGCTGCGCCACAGCGACGAACAGGCTCTGGCCAGCGCCAACCCACGGCGCCTGGCCTGCTACCCGCTACTGCCCTGGTCGAACCGAGTCGGCGGCGGTGGTTTCGACACGCCGGCCGGCTGGCAACAACTGAGCGCCAATACCGAACACGAACCTCTGCCCATACACGGCAGCGCCTGGCAACAACCCTGGCAGGTGGTGGATGCGACATCTGACAGCGCCCTGTTGCAACTGGACAGCCAGCGCCCCTTCCCCTACCGCGCTCGCCTGCACGTACAACTCAATGACGGCTGCCTGCACCTGAAGTTACAAGCGACGCACATGGGCGAACATCCCACCTGGTACGGGCTGGGCCTGCACCCCTACCTGACGCGCACCGCCAATACCCGATTGCAGGCACCCGCCAGAGGCGTATGGCTCTGCGGCGAAGACAAACTTTCCAGTCAATGGATCGAACTACCCGAACACTGGAACTTCGATCAGGCGACGCAATTACCAGAGCAACTCGTCGACAATGCCTTCACCGACTGGCCCGGTCGCGCACGCATCATTCAGCAGGATGCCGGTTATCAACTTGTCTGCCAGGCAGAAGGCACTGATGTATTTCTGTTGTTCTGCCCACAAGGGCAGAACTTCTTCTGTTTCGAACCCGTTACCCACCCGGTCAACGCCCATCACCTGCCGGGGCGACCGGGCCTGCACCTGTTGGCCACCGGAGAAAGTCGACAATTGCAGTACCGCCTGCATTATCAGGCGATCGCCCCCTGATTGCTGGACATTCGCAAGGCGTTGGCGATAATACGCACCGGTTGCCCTCTGCAACTTTCCTCATGAAAAAGTTACCAATACATCAGTAACTGCAGATAACGGGTGTCGTGCAAAGCGCTGCAAATTTACAGCCCATGCACCACCCGAGAAGTTCATGAACCCCTGGATCGTCCAACGACCGCAACAGTGAAACGGAGCGTTTCACACGTCGTGAGGATCGATCAGCGAACCTACAGGTAACATACGTGACGAAAGACGAACTGCGTGCCGAACTCGAGCGCCAGGCGCAACGTTACAAGGATGTATACGGCGGGGAAGTCATCACCTACGCCGCTCAGCCGGACCCTGACCGCAAACCCTGGCGCAAGAAACCCAGCCTGCTGGATCAGGCCTTCGATAAAGAAATCGAAAAGATCGAGAAAGAACGCCAGGAGAAGCTGGACGCAGCCAGCGAGATGTAAAATCGAGGCGGTGCTTCAGCAGCCTTCATGCTGGCTGAAGCACCTGTTGCTCTTCGGTGTCAGCGTTTTCTTCCGCCCATCAGCGACCCCATCAGGCCTCTCACCAGTTGCCGGCCAAGTTGATTGGCAGCCTGGCGCAGAGCTGACTTCATCGCGCCCCCAGTAACTCGCCAGCCATCTGTCCCAGGCCCGGCTCCTGAGCGGAGGCTTTCTGTCGCCCGCCAGATGGCGCGGGCGCCTCGGCGCTGGCCTGCGCCGCACGGGCAGTGAGCAACTCATAGGCCGACTCTCGGTCGATGGGTTTGTCGTAACGTCCAGCCAATGGCGACTGGCGCACCAGTGCCGCCCGCTCGGCCTCGCTCAGCGGGCCGATTCGTGACTGCGGCGGTGCAATGGCAACGCGCTGCACCATCGCAGGCGTGCCCTTCTCCTCCAGGGTGCCGACCAATGCCTCGCCAATCCCGAGCTCGGTCAGCACGCCAAGGCTGCTGAATGCCGGGTTCGGACGAAAGCCATCGGCCACCGCGCGCAACGCCTTCTGCTCCTTGGCGGTGAAGGCACGCAGGCCATGCTGGATGCGCAGGCCGAGCTGAGCCAGCACATCATCCGGCAAATCGCTCGGCGACTGGGTGACGAAGTACACGCCGACGCCTTTGGAACGGATCAGGCGCACGACCTGTTCGAGGCGATCCTGCAACGCTTTCGGCGTGCCCTGGAACAACAGATGGGCCTCGTCGAAGAACAGCGCCAGAACCGGTTTGTCGGCATCGCCACGCTCCGGCAACTGCTCGAACAGCTCTGCCAGCAACCACAGCAGGAAAGTGGCGTAAACCTTCGGCGCCTCATGCACGAGACGGCTGGCATCGAGCAGGTGAACCCGACCACGGCCATCACGATCGGGATGCAGCAGGTCTTCGAGCTGCAATGCCGGCTCGCCGAACAGCGCCTCGCCCCCCTGCTGCTCCAGACTGGCCAGACGCCTCAACAACGCCTGAGCCGAAGTGTTGGTGAACAGCGCAGCGTCCTCGCCCAGCACCTGCGGATCGTCCTTGAGATAACCCAGCAGTGCCTTGAGATCCTTCAGGTCGAGCAATAGCAGGCCTTCGCGATCCGCCACCTTGAAAGCGGCATAGAGCGCAGCCTGCTGACTGTCGGTCAACTCCAGCAAGGCACCGAGCAGAAGTGGCCCCATTTCACTGAGGGTGGTGCGCAGCGGATGGCCGCTGACCCCATGCACATCCCACAGGGTCAGCGGATACGCCTGCGCTCGGTACTCGAGCCAGGGCATGCTGGCAATGCGTTCGGCGATCTTGCCTTGCGGCGCACCGGCTGCGCCCAATCCGCACAGATCACCCTTCACATCGGCCGCGAACACCGCAACGCCGGCATCACTGAACGTCTCGATCAGGCGTTGCAGCGTTACTGTCTTGCCGGTGCCGGTAGCACCCGCGATCAAACCATGGCGATTGGCCAGGCGAAGCGGTTGCCCCACCGGCTGGCCATCGCTACCGGCACCCAATACGAACTGTGAATTGAAAGGCATCTTGCCATCCCCGAGGTTAAAGCTTTACTGCAACTATGCGGCACGGGCCAAAGGCGAATGGGCTCGCCGCAACACCCACACCATCGCCGTTCTGGCGAGCCGTGGAGCACAAGACTGGTTCCAGAGCCCTCCGGACGCAAGACACCATGACTAAAAATCTGCAGTTCAGCCACAAGATCTTGCTCGCCGCTTCGCTTGTAGTGATGGTCGCCTTCTCCCTGTTCACCCTCTACAACGACTACCTGCAACGCAACGCCATCCGCAAGAACCTGGAAAGCTACGTGCAGGACATGGGTCAGGTCACCGCCAGCAACATCCAGAACTGGCTATCCGGCCGCATCCTGCTGGTGGAAAGTGCCGCCCAGTCGATCGTCAACGACAGCAGTCCGGAGCGGGTGATCACACTGCTCGAACAACGCGCCCTGACCTCGTCGTTCGCCTTCACCTACCTGGGTACCGCACAAGGCGGTTTCACCATGCGACCGGACGAGCAGATGCCCGCCGACTACGACCCTCGCACCCGCCCCTGGTACAAGGATGCGCTGGCAGCCGGCGGCACCACGCTGACGGAGCCCTACGTCGACGCAGCGACCGGCGAACTGATCATCACCATTGCCACCCCCGCCCAACCGGCAGGTGTGGTGGGCGGAGATCTGAGCCTGCAGACCCTGGTGAACATCATCAACGCACTGGATTTCGACGGTATCGGATACGCCTTCCTGGTCAGCGCCGACGGCAAGATCCTGGTACATCCGGACAAGAATCTGGTGATGAAGAATCTCAAGGACATCTATCCCCAGGACACCCCGCCGATCAGCAACCAGCTGAGCGAGGCGACTGGCAACGGCGAGGTTCGCCTGCTCACCTTCACACCGGTCACCGGCCTGCCATCGGTGCAATGGCACGTCGGCCTGTCGGTGGACAAGGCCAAGGCCTACTCGATGCTTGCCGAGTTTCGGACGTCGGCGATCGTCGCCACGATCATCGCCGTCGTGCTGATCATCGCCCTGCTCGGCCTGCTGATTCGCGTACTGATGCAGCCACTGACCGCCATGGGCAAGGCGATGGAGGATATCGCCCAGGGCGAAGGTGATCTGACCAAGCGCCTGGCCATTCAGTCCAACGACGAGTTCGGCGCGCTGGCCAGTTCGTTCAACCGTTTCGTGGAGCGTATCCACGGCTCCATTCGCGAGGTGTCGCAAGCCACGATCAAGGTCAATGAAGTGGCCAGACTGGTGTTGGGCGCCTCCAACTCGTCGATGGCCAACTCCGACGAACAGGCCAGCCGCACCAACAGCGTCGCCGCGGCGATCAACCAGCTCGGCGCGGCGGCACAGGAAATCGCCCGCAATGCAGCCGACGCCTCCAGCCATGCGTCCGACGCCCGCCACCAGGCAGAGGATGGCGGCAGGGTGGTTCAACAGGCGATCCGCTCGATGAGCGAGCTGTCCGAGAGAATCCGCGACGCCTGCGCCAAGATCGAAATGCTCAACGGCAAGACGGTGGACATCGGCCAGATTCTCGAAGTGATCAAGAGCATTTCCCAGCAGACCAACCTTCTTGCGCTCAACGCTGCCATCGAAGCAGCTCGCGCGGGGGAGGCGGGCCGGGGCTTCGCCGTGGTATCCGACGAAGTGCGCAACCTCGCGCACCGCACCCAGGAGTCGGCGCAGGAGATCGAAAGGATGATCGAAGAACTGCAGGTCGGCTCGCGTGAATCGGTCAGCACCATGAGCGAGAGCCAGCGCTACAGTGAAGACAGCGTGGAGATCGCCAATCAGGCCGGCGAACGCCTGGGCGCCGTCACCACGCGCATCGGCGAGATCGACGGCATGAACCAGTCGGTGCCACCGCCACCGAGGAGCAGACATCGGTGATCGAGTCGCTGAACATGGACATCATCGAGATCAACACCCTCAACCAGGAAGGTGTGGAGAACCTGCAGGCCACCCTGCGCGCCTGCGGTGAACTGGAACAGCAGGCTGCCCGCCTCAAGCACCTGGTCGACAGCTTCCGTATCTGACGATCCCACTGCTCGCAACGCAACAGGGGCGCCCGCAACGCCCCCTGTTGCATTGCGAATCACTCGGTCTCTTGTGGCGGCTCTTGCTCCGAGGTTTCCTGCAACGTGCGCCACAGCTCGGCAGCATCGGGAAACTCGGTGCCATCTTCGCTGCTCAGCGCATCGGGATCGTAGCGCCGCACACAGCCCTCACCGAGCGTGGGCGGCGCCTTGGACGTCGCCCGATCCAGCGGATCGTTCATGTCACCACCTGCCTGTCAGCCGGCTTCCTGGTTCTCGTTCTTCTCATGCTGAGCGAACGCCTTGACCGCTCGCAGCACGTCACTGCGACTGATCTGGCCAATCAGACGATTGTCCTCCACCACCGGCATGCGGCGACGGCGCCCCCGCAGGAAACGTTCGGACACATCGATGATGTCGGTTTCCGGTGAAACCGTCTCCACGACTCGGGTCATGTAGGTACCGACGTTACCGCCGATCGCCTCGTAGTAGGCACCGGAGAGGATGCCTCGCAGGCAATCCCCCTCCGACAGCAGGCCAATCAGCTCCCCCTGATCATCCACCACCGGCGCACCCGAAATGCGATGTTCCAGCAGACGATGAATGGCGGTGAACAGATCGGTCTCGGCCCGAAAGGTCACCAGATGGCGCGTCATGTAATCCCGAACCTTGATGGAATTGAGCATGAACAACCTCCTATGCAGTACTGCCTACCGGAGCGCTGGTGCCAGTCGACTCAGTCGAACACGACGGTCTTGTTGTCATGCACCAGAACCCGATCTTCCAGGTGATAGCGTAGCCCACGTGCGAGCACCATCTTCTCCACGTCCTTGCCGAGACGCACCATCTCCTCGATGTCGTCGCGATGGGTCACGCGTACGACGTCCTGTTCGATGATCGGCCCGGCATCGAGCTCTTCGGTAACATAATGCGAAGTGGCACCGATCAACTTGACGCCGCGCAATGAAGCCTGGTGATAAGGCTTGGCGCCAACGAAGGACGGCAGGAAACTGTGGTGGATGTTGATCACCCGCTGGGCGTACTCGTTGCACAGGGCAGGCGGCAGAATCTGCATGTAGCGCGCCAGGACGATGACATCGGCGCCATGCTCCCTGACCAGGCGCTCCACTTCGGCGAAGGCCGGGGCCTTGTCCTGCGGATTGACCGGTACGTGGAAATAGGGAATACCGTGCCACTCGACCATGCTGCGCAGATCGTCATGGTTGGAAATCACGCAGGGAATGTCGCAATCGAGTTCATCGCTGTGCCAGCGATGCAACAGGTCGGCCAGGCAGTGCGACTCGCGGCTGGCCATCAGCACCACGCGTTTTTTCTGCGCGGAATCGGTGATGCGCCACTCCATGGAAAACTCGCGCGCGATCGGGGCGAATGCCTGCTTGAAACCCTCGAGTTCGAACGGCAGCGAGTCCGCACGGATTTCATGGCGCATGAAGAACCAGCCACTCTGTGTATCGGAATGATGGCTGGCCTCGGTGATCCAGCCATTGTAGGTCGCCAGAAAACTACTGACCTTGGCGACGATTCCGACGCGATCCGGGCAGGCGATGACCAATCTGAACGTGCGCATATACAAAACCCCAATGACGGCGCAAAAGTCGCTCATTCTAACGACAAGCCGGCAAAACTGCAGTAGCAGCACCCCGAATAATCCATGCGTCAGCCCCGGTATCGCGGCCGCACATCAGCGGATGGTCAGCAGGGTGAAACTTTGCGACCAGTTGAAACAAGCGACTTAATTCAAGCGATTTGACACAAAGGGTTGCAGTGCAAATGAGCTATTTCTTTGAGCGCTGTTTACTTGTTATATGTGCCTGACTATTATTGGCTCACTGCTCACCACCATAACTTATTCACTTCAAGGTAATGCCCATGTCGCTGATCAATGAATACCGCGCCACCGAAGAAGCCATCAAAGAACTGCAAGAGCGCCTGAAGAATCTGTCGCAAGACGACAAGCTGAAGAAAGAACTGGAGTTCGAAGGCAAGCTGCGCACCCTGATGGGCGAATATCAGAAGTCCCTGCGCGACATCATCGCCCTGCTCGATCCGGAAGCCAAGACCAGCAAGGGCACCCGTGCCAGCAAGCCTGCCACCACCAAGCGCGCTCGCAAGGTCAAGCAGTACAAGAACCCGCACAGCGGCGAAGTCATCGAAACCAAAGGTGGCAACCACAAAACGCTGAAAGAGTGGAAAGCCAAATGGGGCGCCGACGTTGTTGAAGGCTGGGCTACCCTGCTGGGCTAATCCTCGCGCAACACCCCAAAACGCCAGCCATGCTGGCGTTTTTTTATGGCTGCAACTTTGCGAAAAACAGTTTCAGGCAATTCCCTGTACTGCTGGCTGCGCCCTCGGCGCCCGCCTTCCAACAAGCCGTTCCTTTGAAGCGTCAATAATTCAGCGCTCAGATAAAAGCACCTGAACAGAAAATTCACTACAGCAGACAGTCACCTTGCGCTCATGCTCTTGCGCATGCCCCGGTTCGACGCTCGATAGCCATGGAGGGTCTGGAACAGTTGTCACTTCCGCGGGGGCGGGACAGCGACTTCATCGCTGAACAGCGCTTGCGCCGGCCTGAAGGGGAATTATCCGGGAGCCACGAAGTTCCTGGACTCCCGCATTCGCGGGAGTAACTGCAGATAGCTTTTTCAGGCTATCGCTAAAGGTCGTAGCGTACCTGCAATTGCTGCGCATATGCCTGCCATTGCTGAAGCAGTTGCAGTTGGCTCGGATTGCAGTTGCCGCGCACCGCTTCGGTCGCCTGCCGGAACTGCTCCAGTGTATTTGGAGCACCGAATTCCGGGTCACTCAGACGCTGGCGACAGAAATCCGTCCAGCGCTGCTGGTCTGCCGCCGAGAGACTCTCCGGAAAGTTGCGCGCGCGATAGCGAAACAGCAGTTCCGGCAAGCGAGCATCGTCGAATGGCCAGTTTCGTGAAGCCAGCTCATGCGGTTGCGCATTGCGCACCTGCTCGCACAGGCGCCGGTCGCGATCGCCGATGAATCCATCGTAGAGCTGTTGCTCCGGATCGCTGCTGCCGGCAAAGGACTCCTCCTGATAGATCGTCGCCAACTTGTCCTGCCACGACGTCTGAGCCGTCCTGAGTGTCTCGGCGTGACGCTCGCAGAGCGTCCAGTCCAGCTCCAGACGCTGACGATCCGCCTCGCGCAGCACGGACAGAGGTGCAACCACCGGACAGCGGTTGATATGCAGCAGTTTCAGCGGTACCGGTGCCTCACCCTCGGCCAGATCTTCACGACGGGTATACAGACGACTGCGCAACGTCTCGGCATCCAGCTCCAGCAGAACGCTCGGGTCAGCCTGCAGGTCGCACACGATCAATGCATTGCGATTGCGCGGATGCCAGGCCAGCGGCAATACCGGTGCCAGGTAATGGCGCGCCGCGGAGAAACGCCCGGACACATGCAGCAGCGGCTGGAGCAGGCGAACCTGATCCATCACCCGCTGCTTGCTGCGCAGTTGATAGAGGAAGTCGTACAGACGCGGCTGGCGCTCACGCAATAGCCGCGCCAGCCCGATGGTGGCACGCACGTCGGACAGGGCATCGTGAGCCTGGCCATGGTCGATGCCGTTGGCCTGGGTCAGGCGTTCCAGCTTGAGCGTCACCCGTCCGTCTTCGTGCGGCCACTCGATGCCTTCAGGACGAAGTGCATAGGCCGTACGCACCAGGTCGATGAGATCCCAGCGACTGTTGCCACCCTGCCATTCACGAGCATAGGGATCGAAGAAGTTGCGGTAGAGGCTGTAACGCGTCACCTCGTCATCGAAGCGCAAGGTGTTGTAGCCGGCGCCGCAGGTGCCCGGAGTCGCCAGGGCCGCATGCACGCGGGTAACGAACTCGCCCTCCCCCAGCCCCTGCTCGCGCAGGCGCTGCGGATCGATACCGGTCACCAGGCAGGCAGCCGGATGGGGCAGGATGTCATCGCTTGGCTGGCAGTAGATGTTCAGCGGCTCGCCGATCTCGTTGAGCGACTCGTCGGTGCGAATGCCGGCCACCTGCAGCGGACGATCGCTACGCGGGTTGATGCCAGTGGTTTCATAGTCGTACCAGAAGATGCTGGAGCTCATCAGCGGTTCCTTGGATGCAGGGTGCCTGGGAGTCTAACACTCGTGTCCAGTTGCGCCGCCCCGGGCAAAGCTTGAACCAGCGCACAGAGGTCGCATGCTCCGACAGTGCGCCTCTTGTGGGGCAAACGCTTGTGCAACTAGCATTGCCCACTTCCCATCACTCTCATGTACAAGGATGCCGCCATGAGTGACAGTCCCGCACCCAATCCCTACGCCGCCCCCACCAGCGACCTGCAACTGCCGGCCGACAGCGGGGTACCCAGCATCGAGCAGGCCCTGGCGCGCGGTTATGACTTCAGCATCGGTGATCTGATCAGCGAATCCTGGAGCAAGGTCAAGGGCACCAAGGGCATCATCGTCGGCGGTTTCCTGGTGTTCTACGTGGTACTGCTGGCCGCCACCTTCATTCTCGGCGGCATCGTCGGGATTTTCAGCGCACTCAGCGACAACCTGTTCATGATGTTCATCGGCGAGATTCTGATCTCGCTGCTGGCCTCGGCCCTGGCCTATCCGTTCATGGCCGGGATCAACATGGTCGGTATTCGCCGTGCCGCCGACCAACCGATCAGCTTCAACGAGATATTCAGCCACTTCGGCCGTACCCTGCCGCTGGTCATCACTGCCGTGGTAATGATGCTGCTGATCTATCTGGGCATGCTCCTGTTGCTGATTCCCGGCATCTATCTGGCCGTTGCCTATCTGCTGGCCATTCCGCTGGTGGTGGAGCGTGGCCTGTCGCCATGGCAAGCGCTGGAAGCCTCGCGCAGGGCCATCACCCAGCACTGGTTCAAGGTATTCGGCCTGTTCCTGCTGCTCGGCCTGATCGTCATCGTTAGCGCCATCCCGCTGGGCATCGGCCTGGTCTGGAGCATTCCGCTGATGGTCATCGCCATGGGCGTTCTCTACCGCACCATCTTCGGTGTACTGCCTGCCGCCAGGTAAGCAGAGCCGTGCCGATCCGGGCCGACGCTGTCGGCCCGGTTGCGTTATCAGCCCGCTGCTCGCTAGCATCGGGCTTTCCCTGATGCAGTCCGCCGATGCCCGCACGCTCAAGCGCAAGCTCCCCGCTTAGCCCTCCGCCCCTGGATACACGCCATCAGGTCGAGACACCGGAAGGTATCGACCTGCACCTGCGTCCAGCCGGGCTGGTGCCGCGTGCCCTCGCCTTTGCCATCGACCTGGCGATACGTGGCCTGATCCTCGCGGTCATGTTCATCGTCCTAGGCCTGCTCGGTCAGTTCGGCACGGGCCTGGGTACCATCCTGCTGTTTCTCGTCACCTGGTGGTACATGGTGCTGTTCGAAGTGCTCAACCAGGGCCGCTCACCCGGCAAGCAGATGCTCGGCCTGCGCGTGGTGCACGATGACGGCACGCCCATCGGCTGGGCCGCCTCGCTGACGCGCAACCTGCTGCGTTTCGTCGATATCCTGCCGTTCGGCTACACCCTGGGCATCATCAGTTGCCTGAATCATCCGGCGTTCAAGCGCCTTGGCGACATCGCCGCCGGTACGCTGGTGGTCTATCGCGACGCGCCGCTGACGCGCCCGCAATTACCGGAAGCCGAACCGCTACCCCCGCCCTTCCCGCTCAGCCTTGCCGAACAGCGGGCCCTGCTCGGCTTCGCCGAGCGCGGTGCCCAGTTGTCTGCCGCACGCCGTAGCGAACTGGCTGCCCTGCTGGCCGAACCGCTGCAGGTGCCTGCCGATCAGGCAGAAGCGCGTCTCAACGGCATCGCCCGTGGCCTGTTGGGAACCACGACATGAAACAGAGCCTGTTCGAAAGCCGCCACCAGACCGACTGGGACAACTTCGCCAGCCAACTGGAGACTCTGGAACGAGGCAAGGCCGAGGCGAAGGCGACCAGCCACTTCGCCGCCAACTACCGACAGCTCTGCCAGCACCTGGCCCTGGCACAGGCGCGTGGCTACAGCAGCCACCTGATCGATCAGTTGCAACAGCTGGCCATGCGCGGGCACCAGCAGTTCTACCGGCATCGCAGCCATATCGGAGCACAGCTGATCCGCTTCCTGTTCGGCGGTTTTCCCCGCCTGGTGCGCAGCGAATGGCGCGCGGTATGCGCGGCCGGCCTGCTGTTCTTCGGCAGCCTGGGGCTGATGGGGTTGCTCACCTACCTCTACCCGGAACTGATCTACAGCCTGGTCAGCCCTGACCAGGTCAGCGAGATGGAACGCATGTACGATCCCGATGCGCGGCGCCTCGGCCGTTTCAGCGAACGCGGTTCGGGCGATGACTGGGTGATGTTCGGCTTCTACATCATGAACAATATCGGCATCGCCTTTCAGACCTTCGCCAGTGGCTTGCTGCTGGGCCTGGGCAGCCTGTTCTTCCTGCTATTCAACGGCCTGATGATCGGCGCAGTAGCGGGTCACCTGACGCGCATCGGCTACGGCGAGCCGTTCTGGTCATTCGTGATCGGCCACGGCGCCTTCGAGCTGACCGCCATCGCCCTGGCAGGGGCCGCCGGCTTCAAGCTCGGCTGGGCACTGCTGGCGCCCGGTCGCCTGCCACGTGGCGAGGCCCTGCGGGTGGCCGCCGGAAAGGCGATCCAGCTGGTCGCCGGGGTGATCCTGTTCCTGCTGCTGGCGGCATTCATCGAGGCCTTCTGGTCGTCGACCACCATCGCCAGCCCGAACGTCAAATATGCCGTGGGCACAGGCCTCTGGGCACTGGTTCTGATGTACCTGCTACTGGCAGGGCGGAGTGCACATGCGCCTGACTGAAGCCAGCGTCGCCATCCGCCCGCGCACCGCCTGGGAAGCCATCGACCTCGGCGTGCTGCTCGCTCGTCGCCATGCCGGTCTGCTGATGGCCAGTTGGGCACTGCTGACCCTGCCGCTGTTCGCCCTGCTCTGCGCCGTGCTCTGGCAATACCCTGCCTGGGCCCTCTTCATCTTCTGGTGGTTGAAACCGGCCTACGAGCGCCTGCCGCTGTACATCCTGTCGCAGGCGCTGTTCGGCAACACGCCGTCGCTCAGGCAGTCCCTGCGTGCTTTGCCACGCCTGCTTTGGCCACAATTGCTGGCCAGCCTGACCTGGCGCCGCCTGAGCCCGACACGCAGCTTCGACCTGCCGGTGCTGCAACTGGAGGGCCTTTCAGGCCAGGCGCGCAGCCAGCGTCTGGTGGTGCTGGGCCAGCGCGACAGCGCGGCCGCCACCTGGCTGACCCTGGTCGGCGTGCACCTGGAAATCGCCCTGTGGATGGGCCTGGCCGCGCTCTTCTACCTCATGCTGCCGCAGCAGGTGGAAATGAGCTGGAGCTGGGAAACCCTCGTCGCGGCCAGCAGCGGCCAGTGGTTGTGGCTGGAGCACCTCTCCAACCTGCTGTACGTGCTGCTGCTGATCATCTGGGAGCCGGTCTACGTCGCCTGCGGTTTCACCCTCTATCTCAATCGCCGCACCGCTCTGGAAGCCTGGGACATCGAACTGACCTTCCGCCGCCTGCGCCAACGCCTGACCGGCAGCGCCTATGCGCTAATGCTCGGCTGCGCCCTGCTGCTGACACAACTGCCGAACCAGGCCTGGGCAGAACAGCAGGCAAGCGCCAGCGAGCAGAGCGAAGAGCAAGGCCCCGAGGCACCACGCCTGCTCAAGCAGTCTCTGACCAGCCAGGCCGCACGTGCCAGCATCGAATCGCTTCTGGACGAGCCGCCGTTCCAGCATCGCGAGACCGTCACCCGCTGGCGCCTGGGCGAAGAGAAAACGGCCGAGGAGCCGGATGCGCAAGGGCTGCGCGATCTTCTCGACAAACTGTTCAAGCTCAACGAATGGTGGAAAAGCCTGGACGTGCTCGCCCAGGTATTCGAAGCACTGCTGTGGGGCAGCCTCGTCGCGCTGCTGGCATTCATCCTGTGGCGCTACCGGGAATGGTTGCAGACCTTTGGCGAGGGGCTGGGCCTGCCGAAACGGCGCAGAGCATCGCTCCCCGACCAGCTGTTCGGCCTGGAACTGGCCCCGGAGAGCCTGCCCGATGACGTTGCCAGCGAGGCCGAGCGACTCTGGATCGAGCAGCCTCGAGCGGCCCTGGGCCTGCTCTATCGCGCCCTGCTCAGCCGCCTGCTGCACGAGCATCGATTGCCGCTGAAACAGTCGCATACCGAAGGCGAAGTCCTGCACCTGGTGGAAGGCCTGCACCAGCAGGCACTGGAAGACTACAGCCGACAGCTCACCGGTCACTGGCAGGCACTCGCCTATGGTCACCGCCTGCCTGCCGAAACGCTGCGGCAGGGGCTGTGCCAGGGTTGGCGCAATCTGTTCGGCCAGGAGCGCACACCATGAGCCGTCGCGCCGGATTCATCCTGAGCATGGTTCTGTTGCTGGTGCTGGGCCTGCTGGCCAGCTATCTGCTGGGCAAGCTGGAACCCTATGAGGAAGTCATCGAACACGGCCCTTCCCCGGAAGTCGACAGCAGCCTCTACCTGGCCGCCGAACATTTCCTGCGCAGGCAGGGCATCAGCGCCACCCGCGCCGATAGCCTGGAAGTGCTCGACACCCTGCCCAGCCAGGGCCAGACCCTCCTGCTGCTGGCCGATCGCGGCAACATGACCCCACGCCAGGCCGAACGCCTGCTGCAATGGACAGCCAACGGCGGCCACCTGCTGCTGATCGCCGAGCGGCTGTGGGACGAGGAAGAAGGCAAGAGCGGCGACCTGCTGCTCGACCTGCTTGGCATCCAGCAATACATGAGCGACGAACTGGACGAGGAAGAAGCGGACAGCGCGGACGACGCGAACGAAGAAGAAGAAAGCTACCCGCAGTTGACCAAGCTCTACCTGGAAAACGAGCAGGAACCGGCCTATATCGCCTTCGACACCGATTACCACCTCTACGATTCGCAGAACCGCGCACACGCCTGGGCCAACAGTGCCTTGGCCACCCATCTGCTGCAGCTGTACCACGGCGATGGCCTGATCACCGTACTCAGCGACCCGTGGATCTGGCAGAACCGCAACATCGACGAATACGACCACGCCTGGTTGCTCTGGTACCTCGGTCAGGACAGTGCCGTGACCCTGCTCTACCACGCCGACAGCGACAACCTGGCCAGCCTGCTGCTGCGTCATTTCCCGCTGGCCCTGGCGGTACTCGCCCTACTGATCATCGCCACGCTCTGGCACCTTGGCGTCCGCCACGGCCCGCTACTGGCACCGGCCAGTCGCGCACGCCGGCAACTGGAGGAGCACCTGCGCGGCAGTGCCGACTTCCTCCTGCGCCGCAGTGGCCAGCACAGCCTGCTCAAGGCGCTGCAGCAGGATATCCAGCGTCGTGCACGACGCCGTCATCCCGGCTTCGAGAAACTCGCCGTGGCCGATCAATGGCAGGTGCTGGGTCGTCTGACCCGCCTGCCGGCCAGGAAATCAGCCAGGCCATGCGCCCGCTGCCACACAAACGTCTTTCCGCCACCGAATTCACCCGCCAGGTCGCCCACCTGCAAACCCTCAGGAATGCCCTATGACGAGCGAACAGACACCAGAAGCCGAGAACACGCCAGTCAACGAGGCCACTGCCACGCCGGCCAGCAGTCCGCAGGCGCAACAGCGCCAGCGTGCCAGCCAGTTGGCTCAGGCCCTGCGCGCCGAACTGCGCAAGGCGTTGATCGGCCAGAACGCGGTGATCGATGACGTGCTCACCGCCCTGATCGCGGGCGGCCACGTGCTGGTAGAAGGTGTCCCCGGCCTCGGCAAGACCTTGCTGGTACGTGCTCTGGCACGCTGCTTCGGCGGCGAGTTCGCACGCATCCAGTTCACCCCCGACCTGATGCCCAGCGACGTCACCGGCCACGCCGTGTACGACATGCAGAGCGAGCAGTTCAAGCTGCGCAAGGGGCCGGTGTTCACCAATCTGCTGCTGGCCGACGAGATCAACCGCGCCCCGGCCAAGACCCAGGCCGCCCTGCTGGAGGTGATGCAGGAGCGCCAGGTGACCCTGGAAGGCCGCGCCCTTCCCGTGCAACTGCCATTCATGGTGCTGGCGACCATGAACCCGATCGAGCAGGAAGGCACCTACCCGCTGCCGGAGGCCGAGCTGGATCGCTTCATGCTCAAGCTGCGCATGGATTATCCGGAGCAGGACGAAGAGCTCAGCATGGTGCGTCAGGTGACCCGTTCGGCCAAGGCCGACATGCTCGAAGTCAGCCCGCTACGCACCCTGCTGCAAGCCAAGGACGTGCTGGCCGTGCAGAAGATCGCCAGCGACCTGCCTCTGGACGATCAGGTACTCGACTACGCCGTGCGCCTGGCCCGTGCCACCCGCAGCTGGCCCGGTCTGACGATGGGGGCCGGGCCGCGCGCATCCATCGCGCTGGTTCGTGGCGCACGGGCACGCGCCCTGCTGCGCGGCGGTGACTTCGTGCTCCCCGACGACATCAAGAGCTGCGCCCTGGCCGTGCTGCGCCACCGTGTACGCCTGGCGCCAGAGCTGGATATCGAAGGCCTGTCGGTCGATCAGGTGCTGCAACAGTTGCTCGACCAGGTGCCGGCTCCTCGCCTATGAAACCCTCGCGCCTGCTCCTCGGGCTGCTCGGCGGCCTGTTCGCCATCGGCGTGCTGCTCGGCGCCCTGCCCCTGCTTGGCTTGCGCCAGGCAGGCAGCCTGACGCCCGTGGCCTGGGGCCTGCTGCTGGGCCTGGTCATGGTCGCTCTGGTCGACGCCCTGTGGCTGCGCCGCCTGCCCTCGCCACGCGTGGTACGCACGCTGCCGGGCAACCTGCCGCTCGGCCGCTGGAGCGAGGTGCAACTGACGGCTCATCACGACTATGCCCAGGGTGTGGATATCGAAGTCTTCGACCACATTCCCGAAGGCATGGCGTTCGAACACCTGCCGCAACGCATCAGCCTGCGTCCGGGCCAGCAGACACGCGTTGCCTACCGCCTCAAACCCCTGGTGCGCGGCCACTTCCACTTCGCTCATTGCGAACTGGCGCTGCCCAGCCCGTTGCGCCTGTGGCAGGCCAGACGCCTGGTGGATCTGCCCGACGAAAGCCGCGTCTATCCCGATTTCGCTCGTCTGTACGGTGCCCAACTCAAGGCCGTGGATGACTGGCTGAGCCAGCTCGGTGTGCGTCAGCGCCCGCGTCGTGGTCTGGGTCTGGAGTTTCACCAGCTGCGCGAATTTCGCGATGGCGACACTCTGCGCCAGATCGACTGGAAGGCGACCGCGCGCAAACGCACGCCCATCGCTCGCGAATACCAGGACGAGCGGGATCAGCAGATCGTCTTCCTGCTCGACTGCGGCCGTCGCATGCGCAGCCAGGACGATGAACTCTCGCATTTCGATCACGCCCTCAACGCCACGCTGCTGCTCAGCTACGTCGCGTTGCGCCAGGGCGATGCCGTGGGTCTGGCAACCTTCGCCGGCAACCAGTCACGCTACCTGGCTCCGGTAAAGGGGCCGGCGCAACTGAACGTGCTGCTCAACGCGGTCTACGACCTGGAAACCAGCCAGCAACCGGCAGACTTCAGCGCCGCTGCCGACCTTCTGCTCGCCCGTCAGCGCCGCCGGGCCCTGGTGGTGCTGGTGACCAATGTGCGCGACGAAGACGACCAGGATCTGCTCGCCGCCGTCAGGCGTCTGTCGCGCCAGCATCGCGTACTGATCGCAAGCCTGCGTGAAGAAGCCCTCGACCGCCTGCGTCAGACGCCGGTGGAGCACTTCGACCAGGCCCTGGCCTACTGCGGCACGCTGGATTACCTCAACGCCCGCGCCGAACTGCACGAACGTCTCGCTGCACACGAGATTCCGGTA
This sequence comes from Ectopseudomonas oleovorans, assembly GCA_045291465.1. Taxonomy (GTDB): domain Bacteria; phylum Pseudomonadota; class Gammaproteobacteria; order Pseudomonadales; family Pseudomonadaceae; genus Aquipseudomonas; species Aquipseudomonas oleovorans_B. The sequence continues at coordinate 4,600,381 of CP152345.1, forward strand.
CTCGACGCCCGCCCCGGCGAACTGGGTCCGGAACTGGTCAGCAGCTATCTGGCCTGGAAAAAGGCCGGGGCACTTTAGGGAGCTTCCGAGAACTACCTGCGTTGTCATCACTGCGTTAAAAACAAGCTCAAACTGCTCATTTACCGCAGATAAACCCCGCTTTTTCGCTTGTTTTCGTCTTGTCCCGACTGCCTTGCCCAGGGGTGTTCTGAAAGGCCATTTATCGTCGCCCCCGCGAAGACGGGAGCCCGGGAAGTTTGCAGGTTCCGGATTCCCGCCTACGCGGGAATGACGGCTTTCTCAGAGGTTCCCCAGGTTTTTGGAGGCTACCTTTGGAAGCAACTGCTGGAGCAGCAGGTTGTCGAAGCCAATGCTGCAGAGGCCCTGGCACCGGCTTTTCCACACAGATGTTGCGTGGTTATGGCTGTAGCCGGGTGCTATGATCCCGAGTCTGCGGCGCAAAGAGTACAAACTCGACGCCGCCCATAGGCCGCCCGTGATCGGCCTTGCGCATACCGCACACGACCTGAGTAGGAGATAGACCATGGCTTTCGAATTGCCGCCGCTGCCTTACGAAAAGAATGCTCTCGAGCCGCACATTTCCGCCGAGACCCTGGAGTTCCACCACGACAAGCACCACAACACCTACGTGGTGAACCTGAACAACCTGGTGCCGGGCACCGAGTTCGAAGGCAAGAGCCTGGAAGAGATCGTCAAGACCTCCTCGGGCGGCATCTTCAACAACGCGGCCCAGGTGTGGAACCACACCTTCTACTGGAACTGCCTGTCGCCGAACGGCGGTGGTCAGCCCACCGGCGCCCTGGCTGACGCCATCAACGCCGCCTTCGGTTCCTTCGACAAGTTCAAGGAAGAGTTCAGCAAGGTTTCCATCGGCACCTTCGGTTCCGGCTGGGGCTGGCTGGTGAAGAAGGCCGACGGCTCCCTGGCCCTGGCCAGCACCATCGGCGCCGGCTGCCCGCTGACCAGCGGCGACACCCCGCTGCTGACCTGCGACGTCTGGGAACACGCCTATTACATCGACTACCGCAACCTGCGTCCGAAGTACGTCGAAGCGTTCTGGAACCTGGTCAACTGGGACTTCGTTGCCCAGAACTACGCGGCCTGAGTCCAGACCCCGTAACGCAAGAACCCGGCCTCGGCCGGGTTTTTCGTTTTCTGCCGCCAGGTTCCAGGCTCTGTACGAAAAGTCGTCGAGCGAAGGTCAGGCAATACCGATGGCGGCCCGGCGAAATCGCTCGAAGATGCGCCGTTTACGCCTTGTAAATGAGCATTCCGAGAGCGATCTCAACGCAGTATCACCGAGCGCAGGCACTTTTCGTACAACGCCTAGAGCAGACGTCGCGGAGAGAACCCCGCCCCCTCCGTCTCCACCCGGCTGACCGCCTGGCTCAGCACCCGATCCGCCCTGACCGGGCCGAGAAACTCGCACAAGCCGATGTAGAGCAGGTTGAGCAGCTTGCGCAGTTGCTCCAGGCCCAGGCTCTCGATGCCCTCCTGCGCCCCTTGCTCCAGCCAGGCCCGCAGCCGAGTGGCGAGTTCCGTGCCGACCTCCATGCCACCCAGGTTACCGGCCGCGAAACGACGCAATGCCTGTTGCTGCGGCAACTCCAACTGCTCCAGCAAGGCCTGGCTGAGCGACAGAAACGTCTTCTGGGCTGCCGCATCCGGCGTGGCCACGCTGCGAATCGCTTCGCTACGCCCCTGGCGCCAGGCCATCAGTTGCTCTTCCGGGTCAGGCAGCAGTTGCGATGGCGGCCCCGTCAACGCACCGACCAACTCACGATAAAGACGTGCACGCTCCAGCTTGCGCTCGGTGCGCAACACCACCTCGGCAAGAAACTCGTTCAGGGCAAAGGGCGGTTTGTCGGCATACTTGCTCTCCCACAAGGCCAGCAAAGGCCACACTTCCTCTTCGGAGAAATGACCGGCCAGACCGGTATAGATCGCACGGCGACGATGGCTCAGTCTCATCTCAGCCCCTCCTCGACCACTGCTCGCTGTCGAAGGTCTGCGCCAGATTGAACTCGGGGTAGCCGACTTCGGCATGCTCGGCGAAATCCAGACCGCGTTGCTCCTGCTGCGCAGTCACACGCAAGCCTATGGTCTTGGCCAGCAACAGGTACATCAGCAGCGCCATCGGAAAGGCCCAGAGAAAGGCTGACGCAGCGCCCAGCGCCTGGACGGCAACCCGCGACCCGTTGAACAGATCGCCCTGATAGAACAGCCCTGCCGCCAGCGTGCCCCAGATGCCGGCGAAACCATGCACGGAGACTGCGCCGACGACATCATCGATACGCAGCCGGTCGAGCAGGCGCATGCCGAAAACCACCACGAAGCCGGCCAGCAGACCGCTGAGGGCGGCGAAGCCAGGCGCCATGGTCGCGCATCCGGCGGTAATGCCCACCAGTCCACCGAGCGAGCCATTGACGGTAGTAGTCAGCAGGATCGGGCTCGAGGTGCTGCGTTGCGCCAGCAAGGCACCAATGGCCCCGGAAACGGCAGCAAGATGCGTGTTCAGGGCGATCAGCCCCAGGTTGCTGCCGACCTCCAGATTGCTGCCGGCATTGAAACCGAACCAGCCGAACCAGAGGATGAAACCGCCCAGCGCGACCATGCCGAGGTTGTGTCCGGGAATCATCCGCGCCTGCCCATCGCTGCCGAAGCGCCCCAACCGTGGCCCCAGCACCAGAATGCCGGCCAGCGCGCACCAGGCACCGACACTGTGCACCACGGTAGAGCCGGCGAAGTCGACGAAGCCCAGCTTGGCCAACCAGCCCTGCCCACCATACACGCCACTCCAGACCCAACTGCCGAAGATCGGGTAGATCACCCCGCTGATCAGCACGGCGCCGATCAGGTAAGCCGAATAGCGCGTGCGCTCGGCCATTGCACCGCTGGCAATGGTCGCCGCCGTGACGGCGAACATCATCTGGAACAACAGAAAGGTGTAATCCCAGGGCTCGCCCTCATGCAGGCCGAAATGGCTCATGCCGAACCAGCCGGTGAGGTTGCTACCGAACATCAGGCCGAACCCCACCAGCCAGAAGACGATACCGCCCACACAACTGTCCATGTAGTTCTTCATCATCACGTTGACCGCGTTCTTGGCCCGTGACATGCCACTTTCCAGCAGTGCGAAACCGGCCTGCATGAAGAACACCAGGACACTGGCCAGGACGATCCAGGCGATGTCGATCGCCTCGCCATCGGCGGCATGTGCGTATGGGGTAAAGCAGACAACGACGAACCACAGCCACAGTGTTTTCATCCGAGCCCCCTCATAATGGTCTCGTCAGCCTTCGCAACTCTTGTGCCAGCCATCTGCCATATCCCTTGGCGCTCAAGTCGGTGAAATTCGCACCGACAACGAGCAGGGGATTCAGGAACGGGGATTGCGGCGCACCATGACCGAACCTGGCGAACAAAAAGTGCCAGCACGGATGATGGCCCTTTGACGGCTAGGTCGAGATTGCCAATACTCTCGTCTGACTGGCGCTGTAAGCATCGACACAAGGAATTGCCTTTGAAGCTGGAATTGAAGAACAGCTTGTCACTCAAGTTGCTCCGCGTAGTGCTGCTTTCGGCACTGGTAGTGGGAGTGGTGCTGAGCTGCGCGCAGATCGTGTTCGATGCCTACAAGACGCGCCAGGCGGTCGCCAACGATGCACAACGCATCCTGGGCATGTTCCGCGACCCGTCTACCCAGGCGGTTTACAGCCTGGATCGTGAGATGGGCATGCAGGTCATCGAAGGCCTGTTCCAGCACGAATCGGTGCGCTACGCCGCCATCGGCCACCCCAACGAGCCCATGCTGGCCGAGAAGTCCCGTGACCTGGCACAGATACCGACGCGCTGGCTGACCGACCCGATTCTCGGCCAGGAGCAACAGTTCTCCACCAGGCTGGTCGGCCGCGGCCCCTACAGCGAGTACTACGGCGACCTCAACATCACGCTGGACACCGCCCCCTACGGCGAGAGCTTCGTCACCAACTCGGTGATCATCTTCATCTCCGGTGTGCTCCGAGCGATGGCCATGGGCCTGGTGCTGTACCTGGTCTACCACTGGCTGCTGACCAAGCCGCTATCGAAGATCATCGAGCACCTGACCCACATCAACCCGGATCGTCCCAGCGAACACAAGCTGCCCATGCTCAAGGGCAACGAGAGGAACGAACTGGGCCTGTGGATCAACACCGCCAACCAGCTCCTGGCCTCCATCGAACGCAACACCCACCTGCGCCGTGAAGCCGAGAACAGCCTGCTGCGCATGGCCCAGTACGATTTCCTCACCGGCCTGCCCAACCGCCAGCAACTGCAACAGCAACTCGACCAGATTCTCGAAGACGCCGGTCGCCTGCAGCGGCGCGTCGCCGTGCTGTGCGTCGGCCTCGACGACTTCAAGGGCATCAACGAACAGTTCAGCTACCAGAGTGGCGACCAGTTGCTGCTCGCCCTCTCCGACCGCCTGCGCAGCCACAGCGGCCGCCTCGGCGCGCTGGCGCGCCTCGGTGGCGACCAGTTCGCCCTGGTTCAGGCGGACATCGAGCAACCCTACGAGGCCGCCGAACTGGCGCAGAGCGTGCTCGACGATCTGGAATTGCCCTTCCTGCTCGACCATCAGGAAGTGCGTCTGCGCGCCACCATCGGCATCACCCTGTTCCCGGAAGACGGCGACAGCACCGAGAAGCTGCTGCAGAAAGCCGAACAGACCATGACCCTGGCCAAGAGCCGCTCACGCAACCGCTACCAGTTCTACATTGCCAGCGTCGATAGCGAGATGCGCCGCCGCCGTGAGCTGGAGAAGGATCTGCGCGATGCCCTGGCGCAGAACCAGCTGCACCTGGTCTACCAGCCGCAGGTGGACTACCGCGACCACCGCGTGGTCGGTGTCGAAGCCGCTGCTGCGCTGGCAGCATCCGCAACATGGTTTCGTGCCGCCGGATCTGTTCATCCCGCTGGCCGAACAGAACGGCACCATCATCCCGATTGGCGAGTGGATTCTCGACCAGACCTGCCGCCAGTTGCGCGAATGGCACGATCAGGGCTTCACCGACCTGCGCATGGCCATCAACCTGTCCACCGTGCAGTTGCACCACTCCGAGCTGCCACGCGTGGTCAACAACCTGCTGCAGGTCTACCGCCTGCCGCCGAAGAGCCTGGAGCTGGAAGTCACCGAGACCGGCCTGATGGAAGACATCAGCACCGCCGCACAACACCTGCTCAGCCTGCGCCGCTCAGGCGCGCTGATCGCCATCGACGACTTCGGTACCGGCTACTCCTCGCTGAGCTATCTCAAGAGTCTGCCGCTGGACAAGATCAAGATCGACAAGAGCTTCGTGCAGGATCTGCTCGAAGACGAGGACGACGCCACCATCGTTCGTGCCATCATCCAGCTCGGCAAGAGCCTGGGCATGCAGGTGATCGCCGAAGGCGTGGAAACCGCCGAACAGGAGGCCTACATCATCGCCCAGGGCTGCCATGAGGGTCAGGGCTACCTGTACAGCAAACCGCTGCCTGCACGCGAGCTGACGCTGTTCCTGAAACAGGCAAGACGCCTGAGCTCGGCCGCCAACCCGGCCACCCTGTAGCCAGGGTGCGCCGCGCGGACAAAAGAGCCGCTACCAGTTCTGCACACCGAACAGCCAGGCCGTGGACAGCGCCCCCACCAGACAGAGCGCCGCACCGGCCGCCGCCTGCCAGTAGAAACCGCGCGCCAGCTCATCCTCACCACTGTTGGACAGAATGAACGGCTGACGCTCGCCAGGCCTGCTCATCCGGTGCTGCGCAGGTTCCGCTGCCTGACGTCGGTGCCGGTCTTCAGCCTCCAGTTGCGCCGCCAGGCGCACGCGATTCCACTCCTGTTCGTCGAGTTCACCATTGCCGTCGCTGTCGAAACGCCGCAGCAGACCGAGGTAATCCCCTTTCCACTCGCGAATCACCTCGCCCTGGGCCGACGGCAGGTCGAATCCCTGTTGCGCAGCACCCCGGGTGCGGAAGTCGCCGATGGCATACAGCGGCTGACCGGCGTGGAAACGCTCCTCGCAGTAGCGATAGCGCTTGCCACTGGTCAGAAAGCCGAACAGACCGGCCTTGGCCGCCCCCAGCGGATGCCGAAGGCTACCTTCCCAGACCTCGCGCACCGCCGTACGGATCTCGGCGCCACGCGGGTCGATCAGGCACTCGCCGGTACCGTCGACCAGGCGCAGCCAGGCATCGCTGGTACCGCTGTCGACTACTCGCCAGCTGCGCTTCTTGCCATTGGAGCTGTACTCCTCGATACGAAAGCGCCACCACAGGCAGGGCTTGCCGGTCAGCGGCCCGCGCAGTTGCATCTCCGGCAGTTCTTCGAGAAGGCCATAGAGCTCGACATAGCCCTGCGCAGCCGAACGAATCTTCGAGGTTGGGGTGTCCAGCAGATGACGTGCCTGTGACCAGCGCCGCAGGCACCACCACCCGCCACCCAGGCAGGCACCAAGGGTGAATGCCAGGGTGACGAGAAAACCGAGAGGATCGCCCTGCATCATCTCAGTTGAACAGCGACTTGATATCGACGTCGGCTTTCTCCGCCTCGCTGAACACCAGCAGTTCGGCAGCCTGGAAGTTGAACATGCGCGCCACGATCACGTCCGGAAACTGTTCGATGCGGACGTTGTTCAGGTTGACCGCTTCGTTGTACAGCTCACGCCGGTCGGCGATGCCGTTCTCCAGGCCACTGATACGCTGCTGCAGATGCTGGAAGCTGTCGTTGGCCTTGAGCTCGGGATAGTTCTCGGCCAGGGCGAAGAGTTGCCCCAGCCCGGCCCGCAGGCCACTTTCGGCCCTGCCCAGAGCGCCCACATCATGTTGCTCGCGCGCATTGGCCACGGCGCTGCGCGCAGCGATCACACGTTCCAGCGTGGAGCCTTCGTACTGCATGTACTGCTTGCAGGTTTCCACCAGTTTGGGCAACTCGTCGTGACGCTGCTTGAGCAGCACGTCGATGTTCGACCACGCCTTGCTCACGCCATGCTTGAGGCGCACCAGGCCGTTGTACAGCGACACCGCATAGGCGCCCAGCAGGACGAGGACGACGATCAGGATCACGGCGGTCAGGCTCATGCAGTTTTCTCCATGCAGAACTGCGAATCGGTGCTGGCATTCTAGCGGCACCGGTAAGGCTTCGGCAGCGATATCGCGCACAGCGACAAACAATGGCCTTTACACATAATGCGAAACATTTGCATTATGTCGCAGTTTTTCAGGTACCCCTGTACCGCCCACATTTCGTACATGCAAAGGATCCCGCCATGATTCGTATGCCCCTGGCTTCGGCCAGCCTGCTGGCCATCGCCATTTCCCTCGCCGGCTGTGGTGAAGACAAAGCACCTGCCAGCCAAGCGGCAGCCCCGGCTGCTCCCCAGGCATCGGCCCCGGCGGCCGAAAACACCGCCACCAGCCCTGCAAGCAAGACCGACGAAGCCGCTGCCCAGGCAGTGGTCAAGCACTACGCCGACCTGGCCCTGGCCGTGTTCAGCGATGCAGCCAGCACCGGCAAGGCCCTGCAGAGCGCCATCGATGCCCTGCTCGCCGACCCTAGCGAGGCAACCCTGAAAGCCGCTCGTGAAGCCTGGCTGGCCGCTCGCGTACCGTACATGCAGACCGAGGTGTTCCGTTTCGGCAACCCGGTGGTGGACGAGTGGGAAGGTCAGCTCAACGCCTGGCCGCTGGACGAAGGCCTGATCGACTACGTGGCTGACGACTATCAGCATGCACTGGGCAACCCGGGCGCCCAGGCCAACATCATCGCCAACACCGAGATCCAGGTCGGCGAAGACAAGATCGACGTCACCGAAATCACCGGCGAGCTGCTGGCCAGCCTGAACGAACTGGGCGGTTCCGAAGCCAACGTCGCCACCGGCTACCACGCCATCGAATTCCTGCTCTGGGGCCAGGATCTCAACGGCACCAACCCGGGCGCTGGCGAGCGTCCCCATACCGACTACCTGGTGGGCGAAGGCGCCACCGGTGACCACAACGAGCGTCGCCGCACCTACCTGAAAGCCGCCACCGATCTGCTGGTCAGCGACCTGGACGAAATGGTCGAGCAGTGGAAGGACGGCGTGGAAGGCAACTACCGCAGCGAACTGCTGGCCGACTCCGCCGAGAATGGCCTGCGCAAGATGCTGTTCGGCATGGGCAGCCTGTCTCTCGGCGAACTGGCCGGCGAGCGCATGAAGGTCGCGCTGGAAGCCAACTCCACCGAAGACGAACACGACTGCTTCAGCGACAACACCCACAACTCGCACTTCTACAACGGCCTGGGCATCCGCAACGTCTACCTCGGCGAGTACAAGAAGGTCGACGGCAGCACCCTGACCGGCCCGAGCCTGTCCGAGCTGGTGGCCAAGGCCGACGCCCAGGCCGACACCACCCTCAAGGCCGATCTGGACGCCACCCAGGCCGAGCTGCAGAAGCTGGTCGACAGCGCCGAAAAGAACAACGTGCACTTCGATCAACTGATCGCGGCCGACAACGCCGAGGGTCAGGCGCTGATCCGTGGCGTCATCGCTGCGCTGGTCAAACAGACCGGTGCCATCGAGCAGGCCGCTGGCAAGCTGGGCATCAGCGACCTGAACCCGGACACCGCCGATCACGAATTCTGATCGACGAAGTGGGTTGAAAAGCCGGCGCATCCGCAAGGAGCGCCGGCTTTTCATTGCGCGCCATTTTTGCCAGCCACCCTTCGGGCAGTCACTTCAGGCGTTAAGGATCTCTCCCGAAAATGTCTTATGGCGGCTGCGTCCGGCAGGGTGCGCCATGCGCGCCGGGAAATGTACGGGCGGCTTGGCCACCCCGCGCATGCCTGAATCAACGGCCTACATCCGGGCCACAGCGCTGCGGTACTCGCCGGGCGTCACGCCGTAGGTCTGCTTGAACTGCCGCGACAGATGACTCTGGTCGGCGAACCCCAGCTGCATGGCCACGACCAGCGCCGAACAGCCATCCTTGAGCAATGCACGCGCCTGCTCCAGACGCCGCTGCTTGAGCCAGGCATGCGGCGGCAGGCCAGTGGCACGCCGGAAGACCCGGGCGAAGTGAAAAGGCGAGAGATTGACTGCCCTGGCCAGTTCCTCGAGCGAAGGCGGCTCGATCAGCCGGTCGCCGAGCATCTGCTTGGCACAGGCAACCGCCCAGGGCTCGCGGCCAGGCGCTGCAGGTTCGGCAATTCGCGCATGACGCTGGAACAGCGCGAGCATCGCCTCGCGCCAGGCCAGTTGCTGCTGCAACGCGTCGGCACCGCCCTCGAGCAGGCGATGCAATTGCAGGAAGAGCGCATGCAACTGCGGGTCATGCAGCACGCTGAAATCGAATGACGGCATACCGGCCCTGACCAGCCCCAGCTCCTGCAAGGCGCCCAGTACCTGAGCATTGCCTGGGTAGAAACCCCGGTAGCGCCAGCCATCTTCATGCGCCCTGGAGCCGGTGTGCACCTCGTCGGGGTTGATCAGCACCATGCTGCCCTGCGGCGCCAGGTGGTCGCAGCCACGATGGCGGAAACGCTGAGCGCCATGTTCGATCACCGTGAAAACGAAGCCCTCATGCACGTGGGGCGCGAAGCGTTGCTCGCGATAGCGCGCCTGCAGCAGCTCGACCCCGGATAGCGCCGAGGCTTGCCAGAAACGCGTGTGCTCGCGACTCTGCACCGGGGCTCAGGCGCCGAAGCGCGCCTCCAGTGCCTGACGCACCTGCGGCCATTGCTGATCGGTGATGCTGTACAGCACGCTGTCATCGAGACGGCCGTCGGCCAGACGCCGATGATTGCGCAGCAGCCCTTCACGCTCGGCCCCGAGTTTCTCGATGGCGCGCTGCGCGCGCAGATTGCTGGCCGCGGTCTTCAATTGCACGCGCACCATGCCCCAGTTGTCGAAGGCATGCTTGAGCATCAGGTACTTGATGCTGATGTTCAGCCCACGGCCATGCTGACCGCGATCGAGCCAGGTCCAGCCGATTTCACAAGCCGGCAAGGTGTTCATGAAGTCGGCGAAGCGGGTGGTGCCGACCAGCACGTCGCCGAGCCGGATGACGAATGGCAGCGCACGCTGCTCGCGCAGATCGGCCAGCGCGCTGCGATACCAGTCCAGACGCTGGGTGCCACTCATGTACAGCAGTTCCTCGCGGTTGACCTCGGCCAACGCGACCAATGCAGGAATATCGGCATCGGCAAGCGGCTCCAGGCGTAGAGCACCACGTTGCAGAGTGACCAGTTGCGGCTTGAACATTAGGATCCCTCCTGAGTCCTGAACCAATCACGCTAACAGGCGCCCGACTCCGGCACAATCGACCCTTGTCGCAAAGCCTGTCCGCCGTCGTGCGACCTTGGTCGCAGCCGACAGCCTGGCGCTTTGTGCAACACTGAACATTGTCTGCCTCGTCCCAGTGGCGCAGGCCATTGTCGTTTCCTCCTGCGTTCCGGAGTTCGCATGTCGCTGTCTCCCGGGCTGATCGCTGCGGTCGCCCTGATCTACATCGCCATCCTCTTCGCCATCGCCTTCTATGGCGACCGTCGCAGTGCACCGATGCCTGCGAAAGTTCGTGCCTGGGTCTTCAGCCTGTCGCTGGCGGTCTATTGCACCAGTTGGACATTCTTCGGTGCGGTGGGCCAGGCGGCCGAGCAGCTATGGTCATTTCTGCCGATCTACCTCGGGCCGATCATCCTGCTGCTGACCATGCCCTGGGTACTGCAGAAGATGGTGATGATCAGCAAGCAGGAGAACATCACCTCCATCGCCGACTTCATCGCCGCCCGCTATGGCAAGTCGCAGCCACTGGCAATCGCCGTGGCCCTGATCTGCCTGGTCGGCGTACTCCCGTACATCGCCCTGCAACTCAAGGGCATCGTGCTCGGCGTGAATCTGCTGATCGGAGCGCCGGCTCAGGACGCGGGCACCAGTGCACAGGACACCGCTCTGATCGTGTCGCTGGTGCTCGCCCTGTTCACCATCCTGTTCGGCACCCGCAATCTGGATGTCACGGAGCACCACCGCGGCATGGTGCTGGCAGTGGCCTTCGAATCGCTGGTGAAGCTGCTGGCCTTCATTGCCGTGGGTGTGTTCGTGACCTTCGGCCTGTTCAACGGCTTCGGCGACCTGTTCACCCAGGCCCGCGCCACGTCCGAACTCGAACCCTTCTGGGCCGAAGCCGTCAACTGGCCGGCCATGGTGGTGCAGACCGGTATGGCCATGATCGCCATCGTCTGCCTGCCGAGGCAGTTTCACGTGTCCGTGGTGGAGAACATCGAGCCCAAGGACCTGCGCCTGGCACGCTGGGTCTTCCCTGCCTACCTCGTGTTGGCGGTTCTGTTCGTGGTGCCCATCGCCCTGGCCGGCCAGATGCTGCTGCCGCCTGGCGTACCGACCGACTCCTTCGTCATCAGCCTGCCACTGGCCGAAGCCCATCAGCCTGGCCATGCTGGCCTTCATTGGTGGGGCGTCGGCCGCTACCGGCATGGTCATCGTCGAGGCAGTGGCCCTGTCGACCATGATTTCCAACGACATGCTGCTGCCCTGGCTGTTGCGCCGCAAGAGCACCGAACGCCCGTTCGAGGCCTTCCGCCACTGGATGCTCACGGCGCGCCGGGTCAGCATCGTGCTGATCCTGTTGCTGGCCTACGTCTGCTATCGCCTGCTCGGCGAAGGCGCCAGCCTGGCGACCATCGGCCAGGTCTCGTTCGCCGCCATCGGCCAACTGGCGCCCGCGATGTTCGGCGCCCTGGTGTGGAAGCAAGCCAACCGCCGCGGCGTGTTCGCCGGCCTGATCGTGGGGGCTGCGCTGTGGTTCTACACCCTGGTATTGCCGCTCATCGCACGTGGCATGGGTTGGTCGCTGGACAGCTTCCCCGGGCTGAGCATCCTGCTGCACACTCCGATCGGCCTGCATGTCGACCCGCTGACTCGCGGCGTGGTGCTGTCGCTGGCCGGCAACTTCCTGCTGTTCGCCTGGGTTTCCTGGTTCTCGCGCACGCGGGTATCCGAACACTGGCAGGCCGGGCGCTTCATCGGTCATGACCTGGGCACCAAACCCAGCAACCGCAGCCTGCTGGCCGTCCAGGTGGCGGATCTGCTGATGCTCGCCAGTCGCTTCGTCGGCGAGGAACGTGCGCGCAAGAGCTTCCTGCGTTTCGCTCAACGCCAGAGCAAAGGCAAGGAATTCGACCCCAATCAGCCAGCCAACAGCGAATGGATCGCCCATACCGAACGCCTGCTGGCCGGTGTACTGGGCGCATCGAGCACGCGCGCGGTGGTCAAGGCCGCCATCGAAGGTCGCGAGATGCAGGTCGAGGATGTGGTGCGCATCGTCGACGAGGCCAGCGAAGTCTTGCAGTTCAACCGCGCCCTGCTGCAAGGGGCCATCGAGAACATCACCCAGGGCATCAGCGTGGTCGACCAGAACCTGCGTCTGGTGGCCTGGAACCACCGTTACCTGGAGCTGTTCGAGTACCCGGAGGGGCTGATCTACGTGGGGCGGCCCATTGCCGAGATCATTCGCTTCAATGCCGAACGCGGCATGCTCGGTGGCGGTGATGTCGAGGAGAACGTCGCCAAGCGCCTGTACTGGATGCGCCAGGGCACCGCCCATAGCTACGAGCGGGTGTTCCCCAACGGACGGGTGATCGAACTGATCGGCAACCCCATGCCCGGCGGCGGCTTCGTCATGAGCTTCACCGACATCACCGAGTTCCGTCAGGCCGAGCGTGCCCTCAAGGAAGCCAACGAAAGCCTGGAGCGTCGGGTCGCCGAACGAACCCAGGAGTTGTCGCAGCTCAATCAGGCGCTGAGCGAAGCGAAGGCCCACGCCGAAGCGGCCAACCAGTCGAAGACGCGTTTTCTCGCGGCGGTCAGCCATGACCTGATGCAGCCGCTCAACGCTGCGCGCCTGTTCTCCGCAGCACTGGCCCATCAGGACGAAGCGCTGCCCGTGGAGGCCCAGGAGCTGGTGCGCCACCTCGACAGCTCGCTGCGCTCGGCCGAAGACCTCATCACCGACCTGCTGGATATCTCGCGCCTGGAAAACGGTCGCATTACCCCCGATCGCCACCCCTTCGCCCTGTCCAGCCTGTTCGACACGCTGGCTGCCGAATTCGGTGTACTGGCCGCTGAACAGGGGGTCGACCTGCGCGTACACGGCAGCCGGCAGTGGATCGACAGCGACATCAAGTTGCTGCGCCGCATCCTGCAGAACTTCCTGACCAATGCCTTCCGCTACGCCAAGGGCCGCGTGGTGCTCGGCGTGCGCCGCGAAGGGCAGCACCTGCGCCTGGAGGTCTGGGACTGTGGCCCAGGCATTCCGGAAGACAAGCGCAAGGTGATCTTCGAGGAATTCAAGCGCCTCGACAGCCACCAGACCCGTGCCGAGAAAGGCCTGGGACTGGGCCTGGCGATCGCCGACGGCCTGTGCCGCGTGCTTGCCCACCGCCTGGAGGTGCGCTCCTGGCCGGGCAAGGGCAGCGTGTTCAGTGTCAGCGTGCCGCTGGTGCAGAAGCCGGCGCCACGCCCGGCGGTACAGGCTCCGGCAGTGGTACACGGCCAACCGCTGCAGGGTACCCAGGTACTGTGCATCGACAACGAAGACAGCATTCTCACCGGTATGCACAGCCTGCTGTCGCGCTGGGGCTGCCAGGTATGGACGGCGCGCAACCGACTGGAATGTGAACACCTGCTGAGCGAGGACGTGCGCCCGCAACTGGCACTGATCGACTACCACCTGGATGAAGGCGAGACCGGCACCGAGCTGATGGCCTGGCTGCGCACCCGCCTGGGTGAACCCGTGCCGGGCGTCGTGATCAGCGCCGACGGCCGCCCGGAACTGGTGGCGCAAGTACATGCCGCAGGCCTCGACTACCTGCCCAAGCCGGTCAAGCCCGCCGCCCTGCGTGCACTGCTGAGCCGTCATCTGACCTTGCGCGGCTGACCAGGCATTTCATGCCCGTCGCCTGGCGCGGCGTCGGGAGCAGTAGCCCCCTGGCCGCGGGCGAGCCACACCCGATGCGCCGAACGCTAGCTGCGTTGCAGGAACCCCTGCAGCAGTTGGTGTACCCGCTCGCTCAATTCGCGATTGGCTGCCACCGGCAGACCACGCGCCAGCTCGGCTTCCACCACCTGTTCGACCAGGGGACGCAACTGCAGCAGTTGAGCGCTCAGGCCCTCCAACTGGTCGGCACGGGGCAAGGACGTCTGTAACAGAGGATTGACGAGGTGACCGACGATCATCTGCACGATGCCGGTGGATACCTGCTCGACATGCCGGCGAATCGACTCCAGCTCATCGAGCAGCGCGGGCAAGGGAATACCTGCGCGGTACAACTCGACACCGGCGGCGAACAGGCGCGGACTGGGCACGCACAGATGATCGCCAGCGAACTGCAGCAACCCCATGGCCTGAGCGCGCTCGATCACGGCGTCGTCCAGATCGTCGGCAAAGATCGCCTGCAACTCGTCGAACGCCAGTCGCCCTGGCTGTTCCGGCTCCCCCGGGCCACGAATGGCCTGATCGAGCCCCAGCACATGGGCCAGGTCGCGCCCTTGCGCCCAGGCTTCGAACAACTCGCGGATGCTGGCGATGCTATAGCCCCGTTCGAGCAGTTGGCCGATCAGGCGCAACCGTGCCAGGTGCTCGCCGCCATAGATGCCGACCCGCCCCCGTCGTTCGGGAGGCGGCAGCAGCCCGCGATCCTGATAGGCACGCACATTACGCACAGTGGTCTGCGCAGCCTGGGCCAGTTCGTCCACCGTATATTCGGCGGCGACCTCGGCAGCGGGGGCGGCATTGCCCAGAAGGCGTTGGAAAAAAACGGAGGCTTGAGTCATGGCGCGATCATAGCCCTGCGCCAATACCCCTCACAACCGCCCCAACCAAGGGCTGGACTTGCCTTCGGACCGCGCCGCACGATCCCGCCAGCAGGGCCAGGAAGGCCCGTCCCAGAGCGCCTCGTTCGGCAAGGTAACGCTGTAACGCCAGCCGGCCGGTTCGGTCGAAGATGGCTAGGCAAGTGCGGCCGGCGGCACAACAATGACGATTACATCGAGCAATGTCATCGTTACCTGTTTCCGGAGCCTGCCATGTTCCCGCTTGTCCCCCACCACGGCCTCGCATCATGAATGCGCCCCTGCCACGCCATGAACTGCCGCCGCAACAGCTGGATATCCACAGTGACGGTCTGCGCCTGCGAACCTACGTCTGGGACAAGGCCGACGCACCGACCCTGTTGCTGGTGCATGGCTATCCGGACAACCATGAAATCTGGCGGCCGCTGATACGCGAGCTGGCCGCCGACTACCGCATCGTTGCCTACGACGTACGCGGTTGCGGCGCCTCCGCACTGCCCAGGCGTCTGCGCGACTATCGCCTGGAACAGCTGGCGCGTGATCTGGAAGCCGTGATACGCGCCACCAGCGTGGGTCGCCCGGTGCACCTTGTCGCTCACGACTGGGGCTCGATCCAGAGCTGGGAAGCGGTGACCGAACCGCGTATCCAGCCATTGCTGGCGTCCTATACCAGTATCTCCGGCCCCTGCCTCGACCATGTCGGCCACTGGATGCGCGAGCGCCTGACCCTGCGTCGCCCCGCAGCGCTGCTGCAAGCGCTCGGACAGTTGCTCAGCTCCTGGTACATCGCCTTCTTCCATACCCCGCTGCTGCCGGAACTGTGCTGGCGCCTGGGCCTTGACCGCGCCTGGCCCTGGCTGCTGCGTCGCCTCGAAGGCGTGCGCAACCTGCCGCCGAGCAGCACGCAACGCGCCGATGGCATGCGTGGCGTACAACTGTATCGGGCCAACTTCATCCGCAGCCTGCTGCGACCACGCAGCCGCAGCACCCGTGTCCCCCTGCACCTGATCGTCCCTCTGGCCGACCGTTTCGTGCGTCCACAGCTGTTCGACGATCTGCTGCACTGGGCACCCTTGCTGACACGTCGTGAGGTGCGTGCCGGCCACTGGCAACTGCTGGCCGAACCGACCACCCTGGCCGGCTGGCTGCGTGATTACGTGAACAAACTGGAACAGGCGCACCCTCGCGAGGCCCACGCATGACCCTGCCCCGCCAACCCGCCCTGCAACAGCGCAAGGTGCGCTTCGACTTCAGCGACACTCCGCTGCACTGGGTACCGGACGAGCCGGAAGCCTCGCATATCATGAACGGCCTGCACCTGCTGCTGCCGGCTGGCGAATTCTGGTTCTGCAAGGTCTACAACAAGGCATTGCCGCTGGTCACGGATCCGCAGCTGCGCGAGAACGTACGGGGTTTCGTGTTGCAGGAAGCCCAGCATGCACGCGCCCATGGCAGCGCGCTGACGCCCTATCTGGTTCGCCACGGCATCGATCCCGGGCCCTTCACCCGCAAGGTCGACTGGCTGTTCGACAAGGTGCTGTGCGACTACCCGCTGGGTGAAAACGCCCTGACTCGCCGCCTGTCGGCCTGGTGGCTGCGCCAACGGGTGGGCCTGATCGCCGCCGTGGAACATTTCACCTGCGTACTGGGCGACTGGGTCGTCAACAGCCGCCAGCTCGACCATGCCGATCCGGTGATGCTCGATCTGCTGCGCTGGCACGGCGCCGAGGAAGTCGAACATCGCTGCGTGGCCCATGACCTGCACGTGCACCTGGGCGGCAGCCTGGCGATGCGCTGGCTGTTCATGCTCATCGCCACACCGGTACTGCTCTATCTGTTCAGCGATGCGATGAAGGTGATGATGCGCCAGGATCCGGCGACACGTTACCGCCCCGGTTTTCTGCGCCTGTGGCATGACCTGGGCAAGCGCGGCCTGCTGCCGAGCACTGCCAGTGTCGGCCACTCGTTGCTGCGTTATTTCAATCCGGCCTATCACCCCCGTGTGGAAGGCGATCTGCAGGCCGCGCTGGATTACCTGGCCTGCTCACCTGCCGCGCAGCGGGCGGCTGCGGAGCAGGCCGCGAGCTGATGGCCGCGGCCTACTCGCCCAGCTCATCCAGAGCAGGCAGATCGGCGGCCCGCTCCAGCAGCTCGCCCGGCAGGCTCTTGCTGGCACGAGCGCCAAGGAGCTTGAGATTCTCCACCCGCCCGACCAGGTTGCCGCGGCCGTCCACCAGCTTGTTGCGGGCGCTGGCGTAGGCCTTGTCCAGTTGCTGCAGGCGGCTGCCCATTTCGTCCAGGTCGGCAACGAAGGCAACGAACTTGTCGTACAGCTGCCCCGCACGCTCGGCGATCTCGCGGGCATTCTGGCCCTGGCGCTCCTGACGCCAGAGACTTTCGATCACCCGCAGCGTGGCCAGCAAGGTGGTCGGGCTGACGATCACCACCTGTTGTTCGAAAGCCTCCTGAAACAGATTCGACTCGGCCTGCAACGCCGCAGCGAACGCCGCCTCGATGGGCACGAAGAGCAGGACGAAATCCAGGCTGTGCAGCCCTTCCAGGCGCTGATAGTCCTTGCCCGAGAGCCCCTTGAGATGACTGCGCAGCGACAGCAGATGCTGTTTCAGCGCCTGCTGTCGCGTCGGCTCGTCAGTCGCCGCGACGTACTGTTGATAAGCATTGAGACTGACCTTGGCATCGACGATGACCTGCTTGTCACCCGGCAGGCGAATCAGCACGTCAGGCTGAAAGCGCTCGCCGCCGGCGCCCTTGAGACTGACCTGGGTCTGATACTCGCGGCCTTTCTCCAGACCCGCGTGCTCCAGCACCCGCTCCAGGATCAGCTCGCCCCAGTTGCCCTGGGTCTTCTGCCCCTTGAGCGCGCGGGTGAGGTTGGTCGCCTCGTCGCCGAGTCGCTGGTTGAGCTGTTGCAGACGCTCCAGTTCCTTGCCCAGGGAAAAGCGCTCACGCGCCTCCTGTTGATAACTCTCGTCAACGCGCTTCTCGAACGCCTGGATGCGCTCCTTGAGCGGATCGAGCAACTGGCCGAGCCGCTGCTGGCTGGTTTCGGCAAAGCGCTGCTCGCGCTCATCGAAAATCTTCGTCGCCAGCTCGGAGAACTGGGCCCGCAGCTCGTCACGGGCACCCTGCAGATCATCGAGGCGCTGCTGCTGGTTGTCGCGGTTCTCCTGTAACTCGGCGGCCAGCGCCGCACGCTCTGCGGTGAGCTGGCGCAATTCGGCCTCATTGCGTTCGCGTTGCAGGTTCCAGGACTGCGCAGCCTCGCGAGCGATCTGCCGCTCCTGCTGCAGCAGCTCGTTCTCGCGGCGCAGCCCGGCCAGTTCGGTCTGCTGCTCCACCTTGATCTCGCTGACCTCGGCCAACTCGGCCCGGCAGGCATCGAGCTGCGCCAGCAGACCGGCCTGGCTCAGTTGAGCATGTTCCAGGCGCTCCTGTAGCAGCGCCTGCTCGCCCTGCTCGCGGGCCAGCCGACGCTGCAATGACCAGAGACCAGCCAACAGGGGGATCAGTGCCGCAACGGCGCCAACGGCAAGAGATAGGGGATCGATTGGCATAGACGCTCCATGTTTGACAGCCAGAGGGTACCTCTAAAAGCCTGGATACGGCTCGATGGCACGCTGCACAGGAATCGGCAAGTACGGCAGCAGACCTCGACGGCCTGGCAAGAGCACCTGGTGTGCCGCTGGCCTGGTTTCGTACAGGGGCTGCTTCCATGACGAAGCCTGCTGGAGATGCCCGGCAATATATCCAGCCGAAAGCGTCCTGGGGGCCAGCAGCATCGAATCAGCGCGCCAGGCGCTCCAGCTCCAGTTGAGCACCACGATCCCCCGCACGGGCAGCCTGGCGCAGCAACTCATAGCCGATACGGCGATCACGGGTGTTGCCGCAGTCACGGCACAACAACTGGCCCAGGCGACTCTGCGCCTGCACGCAGCCCTTGAGTGCGGGTTGCTTGAGCAGGTTGCCGGCGATGCGCTTGGCACTGGCCGTCTGCCCCAGACGCGGATTGTCGAGCAGCCAGAGCGCGACGCGCATGGGCACATTGGGACGAGGTGTGGAGGATGCAGAAAACGGAGCGCGAGGCATAAATACGAGGGGGTGACTGCCGGGGCGCGCCACTCTACTCCTTTTTTCCCCAAGGTAAAGGCTTGCCAGGGCAGACGGATTGCGCTCCACGAAACAGGTTCCGCACAATCCACAGAAGCTGTGGATAACTCCGTGAACAACTTGGGCGAAAGAGCCCGGAGCCCCTGTGCCATGGGGCTCACAGTCAAACTGACGATTTTTTCACCAATGGAAAAAATGCATATTTTTCATTGACTTAAAAATCAGCCACGAAAAATCAAACGGTTAGAGACGATTCTGACAGTGAGATGACAGGCTGCTTCAGCATTGTGCACAACTCCGTGCGACATATCCGCGCAGCGCTCTGTTTAGGGGCATATCCGCTGCCTGGCCGGTGCATTCGCCAGGTTCACCCTGGTGAGCCCGACCGGCTGTAGGCAGCAGTGACGGGGATAGCGGTGTTCTCGCAAGGCGAGAGCATGCAGACGCTTCCGGGCCCCAATTCCGAACACGGCATACGGACGTGCCGACACATGCGACTCGCCTTGCACGGCGATGGAGCCACTCTTGGCTACCAATGGCATGCACGGGTGTCATCGCTGTGCTGATGTCTTTCAGACTGTGCCAGCGATCTCGACAGTGGCTGCTGTTGATGACGGAAAAAGCCAAGACCGCCAACCTGGCTCCCGAAACAGGGCGGCAACCACGAGACTGGCGCAAGGTCGATGCATGGTGAAGCGGCTGCGAGGAGAAATAGCACGCAAGCCGTGAAGCCCGGCCTGAGCTTGCGCTCTATTTTGTGCACCGCTGCACAATAGGCGATTGGCGCTTTGCACAGGGTCGTCCTACGCTGCCCTGACCTCTCACCACGGTAGGTTCCTGAACATGGATCGTTCCTCTCGCGGGCTCAGTCTCGCCCTCGTTTTTTCCGCCTGCGCCCTCTATCAGCAAACCAGCCATGCCGCCGCGAACTGCACGACAGGCGGGGTCAGTTATTTCGGCCTGGAGGTTTATGCCGCCCCGCAGACCCCGAACGGGCTGGGCCAGTACCTCTACCAGATCGCCGGCTTGCAGTGCTCCGGTGGCAAGGTGATCAAATGGAACGAGAGCAGCAACTGGCTCACACCGGATCAGATGCTGGAAACGATCAGAGGCGCGAACCCCAACATGAAGCGCGCCTTTCCCAATACCTGCAAAACTCACCTGGTGCTGCTACACGACAACTTCACCGGCTCGGTCGATGGCGTTTCGGCCTCGTCCGCCAATTATTCCGTAGGGCTGCAAACCCATTACGACGTCTTCGCCGGCCCGGTTTTCTACAACCGTCCCGCCGAACTGCTCTGCCTCGATACTCCCGGCCTGGGCAACCCCGACCTGCCAGGCACCTGCCCGGCTCAATCGGCCGAGCCAACGCTGCCAAGGCCGGCTGGCCCAGGCATGCTGGTCGGCGACCCGGTCAATGTATCCAACGGCAACAGCTATCAGGTGGAAATCGACTACCCGGGGCAACCGGGTAGTCAGATGCATTTCGCTCGTCACTACAACAGCCGGACTGCCAACTGGACACACTCCTACTCAGCCCTGTTGAAGATTTCGCCAAGCAAGGTACTGCTCAGAGACATCGACGGTCGCGAGAGCCTGTTCACCCGCTCGGGGGCGACGGTGACCGCATCTGCACGCGAACTGGGCAAACTCGAGCAAACCCCCACGGGGTGGCGCTATGACAGTCCCCGCAACGAACGCCTGCACTTCAACAATGCAGGCCAGTTGATCCAGGTTGATCGCGCCAATGGCACCTCCGAAACGCTGGTCTACAACGCCAATAGCATCGTGGTGACCGACTCGCTGGGCCTGAACCTGACGCTCAACCTCAACACGGCCAAACGCCTGACCGGCATCAGCACTGGCTCGCTGCAGGTTGCCTACACCTATACGGCCGGCCGCATCACCAAGGCGACCAGGACTCAGGGCGGGCAGAGCCGCGCGCGCACCTACCATTACGAAGATACCCGTGAAGGCGGCTGGCTGACCGGCATCACCGATGCGCGCAACATCCGCTACGTCACCTGGGCCTATGACGCCCAGGGCCGGGTGATCCGCAACGAGCTCAATGGTGCACAAAGCCGGTACCTGTTCACCTACAACAGCAACGGCTCTACCACGGTAACCAACCCGCTGGGCAAGAAAGCCACCTACACCTTCCAGACCATCGCGGGTGCCCGACGCATCTCCGCGCTGGAAGGCATTGCCTCGGCCAACTGCCCGAGCAGCAACTCGACCTTCACCTACGACAGCCGAGGGCTGATCAAGACCCGCACCGACAACAAGGGCAATGTCACCCGCTACGACTACAACGCTCGTGGTCTGGAGATCAGCCGTACCGAAGCCTTCGGCACCTCTCAGGCCCGCACCATCACGACGGACTGGCACCCGACGCTCTACCTGCCGATCACCATCACGGAGCCGAACCGCATCGTCAGCTTCGAATACGACAGCCAGGGCAACCCGCTCAGCCAGACCATCACCGGGATCTGATCAGAAGGAACTGACTCATGAACACCATCCGCCGCACAAGCCTGCTCAGCCTGGCCCTGTCTGCCGCGCTCGGCCTCTCTTGCGTTCAGGCAACCGAACGCAGCTGGAGCTACACCTACAACAACCAGGGGCTGATCGAAACGGCCAACGGTTCCCTCGTACCGATGTCTCCGACATCACCACCTACGCCTATGACCTCCAGGGGCGACTGACGTCGGTCACCAACGCCCTCGGTCACATCACCCAGCTGTCGAATTTCGACAGTTACGGCAATCCGCAAACCGTGGTGGATGCCAACGGTGTCACGACTTCACTGAGCTACACCCCCAGGGCTGGCTGGCCTCGGTCAGCACGGCAGGCAGCACCACCGGTTTCGAGCACGATGCGATTGGGCAGATCACCAAAGTCACTCGCGGCGATGGCAGTTGGCTGCAATACACCTGGAATGGCGCACGCCGGCTGACCAGGATCACCAACAACCTAGGCGAGTCGGTCGAGTACGACTACGACCTCATGGGCAACCGCACGGCACAGCGTCTCAAGGACGCCAGCAGCACGCTCACTCAGCAGCAAAGCTGGGCGTACGACGAACTCGGCCGCCTCCTGCGCACCGTCGGCGCCGCCGGGCAGACGTATCAGTACGGCTACGACCTCAATGACAACTCCACGTTGAGTCGAACGCCCAAACAGCACAGCACCACCAGCAGCTTCGATGCACTGGATCGTCTGGTATCGAGCACCGACCCACTCAATGGCGTGACCCAACTGGCTTATGACGCGCAGGACAACCTGACTCAGGTTCAGGATCCGCGCGGCATCACGACGCAGTACGAGTACGACGGCCTGGGCAACCTGACCCGGCTGATCAGTCCGGACAGCGGCACCACCACCTATACCCACGATGCGGCGGGCAACGTCATCGGCAAGACGGATGCTCGGGGCGTGGTCACCACCTACACCTACGACGCCCTCAATCGCCTGACAGGGCGTCAGTATCCAGCCGCCCCGGCGCTGAACGTTCAGTACCACTACGACATGACGGCCGATGGTAATCACGGCGTGGGGCGGCTGACGGCCATTCAGGACGCCAGCGGGGTACTGGGTTACCACTACGACGCCCGAGGCAATCTGACCGGGCAACTGCGTTCGGTGGAGGTCGCAGGGACGGATCGCTATAGCGCGCTCGGCTATCAATACGATGGCGCCAACCAGTTGACCCGGATCAACTATCCGCTGGGGCTCAGCATCCTGTATGCCCGTAACGGTGCAGGCCAGGTCAGTCAGGTGCAGTTGCAGGTCGGCAGCAACCCTCCGGATCTTTTCGCGAGTCAGATCGAGTACCTGCCGTTCGGCCCGCTCAAGAGCCTGACCTGGGCCAATGGCCTGAGCCTGTCGCGAAGCTACGACCAGGACTACAGGCTGACGCAGCAACAGGTTTCCAGCTGGACAAGCGCCTATGGCTACGATGCCAACAGCAATATCGAGTCCCTGCAAAGCAGCCTGTTCGGTGATCTCACCTACAGTTACGACGCGCTGGATCGACTCACCTCCGAGCAGAAGGCCGATCTGCAGCAGAGCTACGCCTACGATGCCGTCGGCAACCGGCTCAGCAAGACCTCCACACCGATTGTCGGTGGGAGCCCTCAAGCCGGATCGACGGTTGCGCTCGGCTATGCCGCCGCCAGCAACCGTCTGGCCGAGAATGCCGGCTTTCCTGTCAGCAGCGACGCAGCAGGCAACCTGACTCAGGATCGCCTCGATCGGCAGATGGAATACGATCAGCAGAATCGACTTGAGCGGGTGAAGATCGGCGGGGTAACGGTTGCGCAGTACCGCTACAACGCATTGGGGCAGCGTACCCACAAGATCACCGGCACAGGCACCACGACTTTCCTGTATGACCCCAGCGGTCAACTGCTGGGCGAAACCCTCCACGATGCGTCGGGGCAACCGCAGAGCAGTCAGTTCTATGTCTGGCTGGATGACCTCCCGCTTGGTGGTATTGGCGTCACCTACGGTGCCAATGGTTCGGTCGCATCGAGCGAGCCGTTCTTCCTTCATGTCGACCACCTGGGCACTCCGCGGCTGGCCACCAACGCCAACCAGCAGACGGTCTGGACGTGGGTCTCGGATGCCTACGGGGTGGGGGCTGCAAGCGGCAGCCTGACGGTCAACCTGCGCTTCCCCGGGCAGTACTTCGATCAGGAAACTGGGCTGCATTACAACTACTTCAGGGATTACGACCCCGAGACCGGGCGCTATGTCGAGAGTGATCCGATTGGGTTAGGTGGGGGACTAAACACTTACGGGTATGTCGGCGGGAATCCTTTAGCGTCTTCAGACCCCGATGGGCTATTTGCTAGGACTGCGCAGCAGCCATTAGGAGTTCGAGGAGTTGGGGTTATGCCCGGCATGGGCGGGCTCATTACCCCTATCGGGGCAATGTATCCGCCGATAGGGCCTGAAGTACAACCGACCTCAGCACCTCAAAGTAGCCCAGTGGGGCCTAGTTTGGGGAATCCAGAGCAATGTGGTCCAGACTATGATCCTTGTGGGCCGTATACAAGATCGCAGGCATTACGCCTTGCGCAAGAAACAGCTCAAATACCAAGAAAAAATCGAAACTACATTAGTTTTGATGACATTAATCAGTCGAGCCGTGGAAATAATTGCTCCATGCTTATGCAAATGGGCGCGACTCACGCAGGATACTCCTGCCAATGGAATAGGCTTCATAGAATAGAGGACCATCCAGATGGGCATCCTCACTTGCCAGGGGACAATCATCACTCTTGCCCGCACATCCATGTTTACGGAGAGAAAGGCGAGACCTTGGCGATAATCACTTATAAGAGGGGATAGAAATGCCGGCAATTATGTCTATTGGCAAGCTAATTGATGACATCCCCGACCAAGATGTAATCCGCGTAGTTTATAGGGGCAGGGAGTATGGTTTTCAAGAAACACCACACTCTCAGGCCCTGCTACTCAAAACCCTAGAAGGTGCTGTTTCTATTGAAGATATGAGCGCCGAAAGCATTAACTCAGAAAATGCAAATAGCGTTATCTCCAGGGTAACCCAGAGTAAATATGGGATAATTGCCCATCAATGCGGCGACGAACTTAATGCATCAATCAAGCAGCTGCCAGCCTACCGATTTCGCGCGCAACGGAATATGGCATACGGTTTTGGCCCTGATGCAGACGCCAAAAGAAAAATCATCGAAGATGTGTTTCTAAGTAAGAGCCACGACAAAACCATAAGAGCGCTACTACCTCTGTGCGGCTTCGTGACAATTTGGCCAAAATACTGGGGAGAATATGGGGAGCACTTCTTTGTTGCATCGGCGGACTTGGAAAGAGCAGAGATACACATAAGAAATACACTGGATAACGAGCTAACCGGATAGCTTGGCTTCCCTTGGTGTTTGCGGATACTGAGGCGTCACTTAATGGGTGACGCTGCGGTATCGCCCTGCATCCTGTATCAATCTCTCCAGCAGTCCGCTCAGACTTTTTCGGTTCAAGGTGTCAGGTTGTACCGGCACAACGTTCAAGTTGGCGTAGCGCCTACAGCAATGCAGCCACAAGCGGCATCGCCCCATTCTGGTTGCAGACACTCGGACAACCTTCACCGCCATCACTCCGGGCTTGCCCCTCACTCCGGCAACTTCACCGCCTTCTTCGCTCCGAACAGATTCCAGCTGGCGACGAACAGCGCCTCCACCCGCGGGCCGATCACGAAGCCGTTGAGGCCCAGCAGGGCCAGGACGCCGAGGGAGGAGATGAGGATCAGGTAGTCGGGCATACGGGTGTCCTCAAGCCGGATCGACGGTTGCGCTCGGCTATGCCGCCGCCAGCAACCGTCTGGCCGAGAATGCCGGCTTTCCTGTCAGCAGCGACGCAGCAGGCAACCTGACTCAGGATCGCCTCGATCGGCAGATGGAATACGATCAGCAGAATCGACTTGAGCGGGTGAAGATCGGCGGGGTAACGGTTGCGCAGTACCGCTACAACGCATTGGGGCAGCGTACCCACAAGATCACCGGCACAGGCACCACGACTTTCCTGTATGACCCCAGCGGTCAACTGCTGGGCGAAACCCTCCACGATGCGTCGGGGCAACCGCAGAGCAGTCAGTTCTATGTCTGGCTGGATGACCTCCCGCTTGGCGGTATTGGCGTCACCTACGGTGCCAATGGTTCGGTCGCATCGAGCGAGCCGTTCTTCCTTCATGTCGACCACCTGGGCACTCCGCGGCTGGCCACCAACGCCAACCAGCAGACGGTCTGGACGTGGGTCTCGGATGCCTACGGGGTGGGGGCTGCAAGCGGCAGCCTGACGGTCAACCTGCGCTTCCCCGGGCAGTACTTCGATCAGGAAACTGGGCTGCATTACAACTACTTCAGGGATTACGACCCCGAGACCGGGCGCTATGTCGAGAGTGATCCGATTGGGTTGGATGGTGGGCTGAATACCTATGGGTATGTGGAAGGGAATCCAATTACCTTCAGCGACCCCCTTGGGCTAAGTAAAAGCAATCGCGGAGGGGGATCAAATGTTGGATCAAATCTATCAGGCACAGCTGCTGGGCGCGTCAACGGTCTCACGCGCGACATACAAAGGTATGACCCTGGCTTCAATTATCAAACCATGCGACCTCAGGGCAGAAACTACGGGCGGGAAGATATAGTTGCGCTTCAAAAGATACTACAGCAATATCAAATGAGCGGCTTTTGCCCTTTGCCCCGGGACACATACACTCAGAACTATCTCCCACTCGGTGCAGCACAAGGTAGACCTCATACTGTTCTAGGGCATAACCAGAGTAGAAATGCCGGAACATATACGCAAGGAGCACAATTTGGAAGTGGTAATCAATTTGAAGGAAGATGGGATATAACAAACCATGGGCGCCCGCAAAACCATACGTCGCCTCACTTCCACAGAGCAACTGGATCGAATAGTACAGAGTAATGACTTGCAAGCAAAAAATCTGGACTCAGTCCATATACAGGGCCCCTATGCTTGACGGCATAGGGCTTGCTAAATTTGTTGATAATTTCAGATTTAGTATGAGCGGAAAAATTGTATGCGTAGACCTTGTAGAAGGTGCGATATTGAATGAACTTTTAGTGGCTGATGGATACCCATTTTTCAAGCCAGATAACTTTCTAGATTTTCTCCGCAAGCCTGCGGCAGTGGAGTGGATGGATATTTATATATCCAGCAAGTCGCTTGCCATTTCTTACGAGAATAGTTACGAGGATATCTTGCCTCAGACTGATGCGCTAATTCGCGCAGTGGACGGTGGCTACATTTACACCTATATGCCCTGCATGTCTGGAGGCTCGAACATTAATATTTCAAATTTTGATGCTATTGAGGTTATTCAAGCTCCTATGTCTGAGCTTTCATTTCCTGGGTGAATCCCTATGTTCGAAGAGATGTGTGCGGCAAACTCTGATGAGCCCGCATGCCGAATTTTCAACCCGCAGCCCAGTGGACTATGGTGCGAGGAGAAAGGGGGCAACAACACGCGCCCTGTACTTCCGGAATGGGGCTCTCCCGCTAGCCCTAACGTAATTTATCCCGGACTGCTTTAGGATGGATATGACCACTACAGACGGAATACAAGATAGCGATTGGAAGGAGATCATTAGCCTGGCCGCTGCAGTTGCTAATAAAACAGATTTAGGTCTTGGCGCTCGCTGGAAAGAAAGATGCTTATGCGAGCGCTAGATAAGCTTGAGGAAAAATATGGAAGGCTCCCTTCAATACTAAGCGCTAGAGCGGACTACACTGACGACGTCAATACCGGCTTTCCTGTCAGCAGCGACGCAGCAGGCAACCTGACTCAGGATCGCCTCGATCGGCAGATGGAATACGATCAGCAGAATCGACTTGAGCGGGTGAAGATCGGCGGGATAACGGTTGCGCAGTACCGCTACAACGCATTGGGGCAGCGTACCCACAAGATCACCGGCACAGGCACCACGACCTTCCTGTATGACCCCAGCGGTCAACTGCTGGGCGAAACCCTCCACGATGCGTCGGGGCAACCGCAGAGCAGTCAGTTCTATGTCTGGCTGGATGACCTCCCGCTTGGCGGTATTGGCGTCACCTACGGTGCCAATGGTTCGGTCGCATCGAGCGAGCCGTTCTTCCTTCATGTCGACCACCTGGGCACTCCGCGGCTGGCCACCAACCAGGCCGGGCAGGAAATCTGGCGCTGGCAGTCGGACGCCTTTGGCGTCGGCCTGGCCACCGGCTCCACCACCATCAACCTGCGTTTTCCGGGCCAGTACCACGACAGTGAAAGCGGTCTGCATTACAACTACTTCAGGGATTACGACCCGCAGACTGGGCGATACGTCGAAAGTGATCCGATTGGGTTAGCCGGCGGACTGAATACCTACGGATACGTGGAAGGAAATCCGCTCCAGTATGTCGATCCGCTGGGACATGCCAGACAAGGTGGAAAAACAGGTCAGTGGTGGGAATATACAGATAGAAATTTCCAGCGTTGGTTTCATCAGTGCATAAAACAACCTGGCGATCCAGATGCTAGTAGAGAAGAGCTAGCGGATGCGTACGCACAGTGGGTGCAATACGGCAAGCCAGATGGGAAGGACGGGTGTGGCGGCCCGCCGCCCCCACCGGCGCCAGCAGAAACTTGTGGCGATGGGTGCGAGACGACAGCAACTTTCATAATTGCCGGTGGTACTGCTTATGTGGTTTATCGATGCCTACGAATGGCACCATCGCTTTTTCCGCCACTTTGGCCAACTATCCCAGCCAATGCGGCGATACCATGACTCAAGAGGAAAAAGTAGTGGCTCATGTTTACACGGTAGAGTTGCGATTCTCAGGTGACAAGTTGGAGCCAGCTGAGATTTCAACTCGATTGAAATTGCAGCCAAGCAATTCATTTAGCCAATCGCAAAACCAGTCATCCACAAGGAAGCGACGCCCATACTGGGCATACAATGGGAAAGGTGAAGTTGGATTCCAACCTGAGTGGGAGCTTCTAGAGGACGGTTTAGAGTTTCTTCTCAAGAATCTGACCTCCAGAAAAGCCGAGATCATCACCCTTGCACATCAGTTTAATGGCCTTTGGTGGTGCGCTCACTTTCAATCAAGCTTTGATGGGGGCCCTACGTTGCCTCCAAAACTGCTAACGGAAATAGGCAGCTACGGAATCCCTCTTAGCATCGACAATTATTTTTCCGATGAGTAAGACCACAACTCACACCCTGTAGGATGTCAATTCCACGCGAATTACATGGTGACGGTGAGAAAGCTTTGTAGGGCGGGTTAGTCGAGGGTGTACCCGCCCTACAAGCTGTATCAAATTCCCCAGCGGGGTGTTCAGACCTTTTCGATTCAAGGTGTCAGGTTAGGCCAGCACGGTGTTCAAGTTGGCGCAGCGCCTACAGCAATGAAGCCACAAGCAGCATCGCCCCATTCTGGTTGCAGACACTCGGACAACCTTCACCGCCATCACTCCCCCCCCCCTCACTCCGGCAACTCCACCGCCTTCTTCGCTCCGAACAGATTCCAGCTGGCGACGAACAGCGCCGCCACCAGCGGGCCGATCACGAAGCCGTTGAGGCCCAGCAGGGCCAGGCCGCCGAGGGTGGAGATGAGGATCAGGTAGTCGGGCATGCGGGTGTCCTTGCCGACCAGGATGGGGCGCAGGATGTTGTCCACCAGTTCCGGGACAGACCACAGCGCCTACAACCCACTCAAAACCAGGCGCGATGAACATCGAACAGCCAATCACGCCGGATGCGGCAAGCGCCCCTGGACCAGAAATTGCTCCCAGTGAAACAGCCGGGGTTGATCCGGCGTCTGAGCATGCTTGAACGCCACGTACTCACCGGTGGTTTCGCACAGCCAGGCCGTGAGGTTGCGCGGACGTTTTTCCGCGAAGGCTGCCGGCACGTAGAGCGCGACATTGCTGCCTCCGTCGGGGCAACGTGCCGAGCGGTATTCGAAAGCCTGGATGCCGGCTGCACGCATCGCAGCGCCCAGGCGCTGGGGCGCGCTGTAATCGCTGGGGTGGGCCAACGACGTGCTGTGCTGGTCGAACGGCGGCTGCTGCAACTGGATGCCGCGCTCGACGCGGTAACGCGCCTCGAAGGTGGAGTGTTCGGAGAGGATACGGCCACTGGGCGGCGGGCTGACCATGCCGTTCCACAGCACGAAGCGGTAGTAGGCCGCCTCGGCCATGGCGGTTTCCAGACGCTGGGCGGCGTAGAACAGGCTGGGTTCGTGCACGGTGCCGAAACGCGAACCCCAGCGCAGCGGTGGATAACGAAATGGGGTCTTGAGCAGGTAGTGCAGTGGCTCGGCGGCTTCGGGCAGCGGCGGTTTGCTGCTCTCGAGCAGTTCTTCGAGCAGGGCCTGCTCGGCCAGGTTGTCCACCAGTTGCAGGGTCGCGACCTGCGCCTGACTTTCCACCATGCGCAGCAGCTTGCCGCGCAACGGTCGAACCTGTCGCTCGCCGTCACATAGTTGCCAGATATCCATGGCGATACCTCCTTAAAGCGCAGAGCCTGCTCAAAGCATCGCGAGCTAGAGCCGTGCAAGGCAAAAATAGGCGAGGAAGCGGAGTGTACTTTTGTACATGAGCATTCCGAGTCTGTTTTTAACGCAGCAGGGCCGACGCGCAGCAGGCTTTGAGCAGGGTCTCAGACTTTGCCGCGAATGGCGTCCAAATACTCGACGACGCGCACCAGGCCCTGCACCTGGCTCATCTGCTGCAACGGCACACCAGCCAGGTGACGATTTTCGGTACGCAGGAAGTGACGCATGTCCTGCTGGTTACCACCGAACAGGGCGAACAAGGCGCGATAGGCGCGAATCAACAGCAGCGCCAGCTCACCGGTCTTGCTCTGCGGACGCAAACCGCCCTGCTCGTTCCAGCGGCCGATGGC
Organism: Ectopseudomonas oleovorans; assembly: GCA_045291465.1. Lineage (GTDB taxonomy): Bacteria > Pseudomonadota > Gammaproteobacteria > Pseudomonadales > Pseudomonadaceae > Aquipseudomonas > Aquipseudomonas oleovorans_B. The sequence continues at coordinate 4,630,826 of CP152345.1, forward strand.
GCTGCGATGCACGCCGACGATATCGGCCAGTTCCTGCTGGGTCAGCCCCAGTTGTTCACGGGTATTGAGCAAGGCCTTGGCCAGCACCGCATCGGCGTCGGGCTGGCTGCGAGTCACTGCACTCATCATGTCCTCCTACGCGTGTCTTGAACAAATCAATCAATAAAAGTCGTAAACGCACAATAGCATGGAAAGCGGCTTGGCACCCACCCGAGCATGGGGTACCGTCCCTGGACTGCATCAGGCAAGGAGAACTCATGAGTCGCCGGCGTTTCTGGCTGAGCACCTGCGCAGCGATTCTGGCAGTGCTGTCGCTACTGGCCTGCTATGCCGGCTATCGCGTGCAGCAACTGCTCGAAGAACGCCATATCGAGCTGGACTGGCAACGATTCAGCCTGTCCTGGCGCGGCGTGCAACTGCATGACGTCCATCTGGTACAGCATCAGAGCGGTGAGTTGCAGGTGCAGGCCAGCCAGTTGCAGCTCCAGTGGCTGGCCGTCGAAGCCCCTCGCTATCGCCTGGTGGCGCAGGGCCTACAGGTCAATTGGCAGCCCGCTGCGATAGACAGCGAAAGTCCGCCCGACAACGACCTCGACGCCACGCTCCGAGCGGTGCTGAACGCCCTGCCCTGGCTGCCGAGGCAGATCGACCTCCGTGGCATTCGGGCGCAACTGCCCTGCAACCAGGGCCGTTGCGGACTCGACGGCAATCTCAGCCTGCTGCATGCAGATGATGCACTGCAACTGCGCCTACAGCTCGCCCGCGAAACCCACGACGCGACGCTGCGAGCGCACTTACAGGGACTCGACAACGCAGCGCAGGGCACGCGCCAGTTGCAGATGACCCTGCACCTCGACGATCAGCAACAGATGGATCTGCGCAGCGACCTGTCCGCTCAGGGCGACGCACTGCAATGGAGTGGCGACCTGCTCCTCGCGCCGATGCAGGAGATCGCCTGGGTCGGTGCCTGGCTCAGCGAGTGGACATCCCTCGACGCCGCCAGCCTGCCCACGACGCCCCAGCAGGCCGGCGTCATCGCGCAATGGCAGCTGCAACTGGCGCGCGATACCCGGCAGTTCGGCGAACTGCTGGCAGCCCCCGGCTGGCTGCGTGTCGATGCGCAACTACCAACGCCCTGGCCGCTTCCCGGCATCGGCCTGGTCAGCGGCGAACTGAAACTCGACCTGCACAATGACACCGGCTCGTGGCAGGCTCGCCGGCTGCATGGCAACCTTCTGCTCGATACTCAGGACGCTCCCTGGCTGGCAACGCTGCCCGCCGGCCTGCGACCCGGCCCCCTGCAGATGCAGCTCATCCCACTGCCCGGCAGCGCCGAGCATGAGCTGGCGCTGCAATTGGAACTCAGCGCACAAGGCGCGCTGGAATTGAAGGCGAATGCCGATATCGCCCTGCAACAATCCGGCGACTGGTCACTCGAGGTGCGTCAGTTGCAACTGGACGCTCGCAGCAAGCGTGTGGATCTGGCCGGCAACCGTCTCGATGACCTGCACCTGAAGCTCGGCCTCAACGGCAACGCCACGGCGCAGCAGTTGCAATTCACGCTTGCCAACGACGCTCGCCTGGATGTCCAGCGGTTGCGCGGCGCCGGGCTCGACGTGCAGCGCACGCATCTGACCCTTGCCGGCCTCGGCCTTGCCGGAGCGCCACATTCGCCGAGGCTGTCCGGCCCCGTGACACTGCGCATGCAAAGCCTGACGCACCCGCAGCTGCTGGCGCAGGGCTGGCAATGGCAGGGGCGGATCGACGCCGACAGCGCCAGCCAGCAGCTCGATGGCATGCTGCTGATCGACTCGGGGTTGAGCATGGCCCTGCGCCTGAGCAAGACGGCCGATGAGCTGAATCTGAATGCCACACTCGATGAATTGTTCCTGCGCGCCGGCAACCCAATCGCGCAAACCCTGGCCACCTGGCCCGCCCTGCTGACGCTGGACAACGGACGCATCAATGGCGATGCCAGCCTGCGCGTGACTGAGGGCAAACCCTTGCAGTTGCGGGCAAGCCTGAATGGCAAGGGTCTGGCCGGCATCTATGACCGCAGCACGCTGAGCGGTATGGACGGCGACCTGCAACTACGGCTCGCCGGCGATCGCCTGACCCTGGAGCTGCCGAACCTGAGTGCCAGGCAGATCGATCCCGGCATTCCCCTGGGGCCGTTGCAGTTGCAGGCCAGCTATCAGGCCAGCCTGCAACGACCGATGGCAGGCAGCCTCAGCCATCAGCGTGCCGAACTGGGCGTCCTTGGCGGCAGCCTCAGCCTGGCGCCAGCGACCTGGCAACTGGATCACCCCAGCCAGTTGCTGCCGCTACGGCTCGACGGCCTGGATCTGCAGGAGCTGTTTCGCGTGTATCCGGCCGAAGGGCTGGAGGGCAATGGCCTGCTCGACGGCACGCTGCCACTGCGCCTGGGCGAGAGCATCAGCATCGAGCAGGGGCTGATCGAAGCGCGTGCCCCAGGTGGCCGCCTGCGCTTTCACTCGCCCCGCATCCGCGCCATGGGCCAGGCCAATCCGGGCATGAAGCTGGTCACCGATGCGCTGGAAGACTTCCACTACGACCTGCTCAGCAGTAGCCTCGACTATGATCCGTCCGGCACACTGCGCCTCGGTATGCGTCTACATGGACAGAACCCCGCCATCGAGCAGGGCCGCCCCATCCACTTCAACATCAATCTGGAAGAAGACATTCCAACCCTGCTGGCCAGCCTGCAACTGACCGACAAGGTCAGCGACATCATCCAGCAACGGATTCAGCAACGGATGCGCCAGCGCGTCCCCCAGGAATCAAAGGAGTAGCGCCATGCGCAAGTACCGCCTCCTCGCAGCCCTGAGCCTGGGGCTGCTGTGCCAGGCCTGTACCCCGACGGTGCAACTGGCCATGCCCAACGAGCCGATCAACATCAACCTGAACGTGAAGGTCGAGCACGAAATCTACATCAAGGTGGACAAGGCATTGGACAACGTTTTCAACGAAGACAGCGGCCTGTTCTGAGGACGTTCGTCATTCCCGCGCAGGCGGGAATCCAGAACGTCCACGGCACCCAGGTTCCCACCTGAGCGGGAACGACGGAAACCTAATAAATCAGTGTTTCCTCAAGGAGAAGCATGATGACCCGATACATTTCGACCCTGCTCCTGGCGCTGACCCTCAGCCTGCCGGCCTATGCGCTGAACCTCAACCAGGCCATGAGCGCCCTGGGCGATGCCAAGGCCAGTGGCCAGCTGGGCGAGCAACCCAACGGCTACCTGGGCGTGGTCAAACCCGGCGGCCAGGCCGACGAGATCGCTCGCCTGATCAACCAGGCCCGTCGCGCCGAATACCAGAAGGTGGCGAAGGACAACGGCATCAGCCTGAACGATGTCGAAGCCATCGCTGGCAAGAAGGCCATCGACCGCACGCCCAAGGGGCAGTTCATCCAGCTGAACGGTCAGTGGTTGCAGAAATAGAGGCCTGTCAGGGAGAGCCTGAAATGGCTGTCTTGCCTGCGCAGGCGAGCCAGCGACTTCATCGCTGAACAGCATTGCTGCGGCCCTAAGGGGGAATCCGATTCGCCTGGGCTCTCGCCTTGGCGGGAGTGTGGGTGAATAGCGTTTCAGAGACGCCACGGCCCCCTCAGAAAGCAAAGAACCCGCCGAGGCGGGTTCTTTCTTGCGAGGCGGGCGATCAGGCGCCGGCTTTGCTCACGGCGTCCTTGATCAGGGTCTGCAGTTCGCCCTTCTCGTACATCTCGGTGAGGATGTCGCTGCCGCCGACCAGTTCACCAGCAACCCACAGCTGCGGGAAGGTCGGCCAGTTGGCGTACTTCGGCAGGTTGGCGCGGATTTCCGGGTTCTGCAGGATGTCGACGTAGGCGAACTTCTCGCCGCAACCCATCACCACCTGGGCAGCACGGGCGGAGAAGCCACACTGCGGGGCGTTGGGCGAGCCTTTCATGTACAGCAGAACGGTGTTGTTGGCGATCTGCTCTTTGATGGTTTCGATGATATCCATGGGGCACCTCAGCATAGACTTCGCGACCCGACGGTCGCCACGGTGGCGCGATTGTAGCGAAAAGCCGAGCACAATGCTCGGCCTTGCCATCGTCGCCCGGCCGGATGCAACCCGAGCCCCGACTCGAGGCTGTCCCGGATTGCATCCGGGTCACGCCGCGACCACCTCCACCGGGACACCATTGAGCACGGCATTGCCGGACAACGCATCGAGCCGGCGTTCGTCGGTCAGGTCGTTGGCACTGGCGCCGGGCTGGGCACGGGCGATGTCCATCTGCACACCCGGTCGGGCATGGCCCCAGCCATGTGGAAGACTGACCACACCGGCCATCACCTCGTCACTGGCCGCCACCTCGACCTCGATGCTGCCGACGCGTGAGCGCACTCGTACCCGCTGACCGTCGGCCAGGCCACGACTGGCCAGGTCTGCCGGGTTCATCAGCAGTTGATGGCGCGGCTTGCCCTTCACCAGACGGTGATAGTTGTGCATCCATGAATTGTTGCTGCGCACGTGGCGACGGCCGATCAGCAGCAACTCATGGGCAGCCGGCTGCGCCTGCGCGGCAAAGCGTGCCAGATCCGCCAGCAGTTGCTCGGGTGCAGCTTGCACGGTCTTGCCCGGGGTTTTCAGCCGCGCGGCAAGATTCGGCTGCAACGGCCCCAGGTCGAGTCCGTGAGGGTGTTCACGCAGGGTGGCCAGGCTGAGCTTGTGCTCGCTGCGATCGCCGAAGGGGCCGAAGCGCAGCCCCATGTCGATCATCTGCTCCGGCGCCATGGTCGGTTTCAGCTCCAGGTTGTTGCGCGCCGCAAAGGCCTTGGCCAGGCCGACGAAGATTTCCCAGTCGTGCAGCGCGCCCTCGGGTCTGGGCAGAACCGCTTCGTTGAAGCGGGTCACGTTACGCACGGCGAACACATTGAAGGTGGTGTCGTAGTGCTCATGCTCCAGCGGCGCGGTCGGCGGCAGGATCAGGTCGGCATAGCGGGTGGTCTCGTTGATGTAGAAGTCCACCGAAAGCATGAATTCCAGGCCATCGAGGGCTTGCTCCAGTTGGCGACCGTTGGGCGTGGACAGCACCGGGTTGCCGGCCACCGTGACCAGCGCGCGAACCTGCCCCTCACCCGGCGTGAGCATCTCCTCGGCCAGCGCCGAGACCGGCAGTTCGCCGCCATATTCCGGCAACCCGGACACCCGACTCTGCCAGCGATTGAAATGACCACCCGAAGTGCTCGCCACCAGATCCACCGCTGGCGTGGTGCAAAGCGCCCCGCCACTGCGATCGAGATTGCCGGTGACCAGGTTGATCAGTTGCACCAGCCATTGGCACAGGGTGCCGAAAGCCTGGGTGGAAACCCCCATGCGGCCATAGCAGACCGCCCTGTCGGCTGCGGCGAAATCCCGCGCCAGCTGGCGAATGGTGGCGGCCGGCACCCCACAGCGCTCGCTCATGGCTTCGGCGTGGAAGCCGGCAATCGCCTCGCGCACCTGCTCCAGTCCTTCTACCGGCAATTGACCGCTGCGCGTCAGGCCTTCGGCGAACAGCGTATTGAGCAGCGCCAGCAGCAACGCGGCATCGCTGCCGGGGCGCACGAACAGGTGCTGGTCGGCGATGGCGGCGGTCTCACTGCGCCGTGGATCGACCACTACCAGTTTGCCGCCACGGGCCTGGATCGCCTTCAGACGCTTTTCCACATCCGGCACGGTCATGATGCTGCCGTTGGACGCCAGAGGGTTGCCGCCCAGGATCAGCATGAAGTCGGTGTGATCGATATCGGGAATCGGAATCAGCAGGCCGTGGCCGTACATCAGGTGACTGGTCAGGTGATGTGGCAGCTGGTCGACCGAGGTGGCAGAGAAACGGTTGCGGGTTTTCAACTGACCGAGAAAATAGTTGCTGTGGGTCATCAGCCCATAGTTGTGCACACTGGGATTGCCCTGGTACACGGCCACGGCGTTCTGCCCGTGCTCGGACTGGATCAGGCTCAGGCGCTCGGCCACCAGCGCGAAGGCCTCATCCCAATCGATGGCCTGCCACCGTTCGCCAATGCGCCGCATGGGCTGGCGGATGCGATCCGGATCATTCTGGATATCCTGCAACGCCACGGCCTTGGGGCAGATGTGGCCACGGCTGAAACTGTCCTGAGCATCGCCCTTGATCGAGCGAATCTGCGTGCTGCCGTCAGGCTGGGCTTCGGTTTCGATGGCAAGGCCGCAGATGGCCTCGCACAGGTGGCATGCACGGTAATGGAGGGACTTGGTCATGGCCTGGCCTCTTGTTCTGATTCGAGACGACCGGTCAGGTCGCAGACTTCGAACTATGGGCCGAGCACAGGAGCGACGCCAGCAGCGTTCGTCTCATGAATCGGCAGCCATCAAGCCTGCCGATTCAGCGGCGCCAGCAATACACCATGCACACCGATGCAACCACGTGTTTCACGGCTGGAATGAACCCGACGTTCATTGCCAAGCCGTTGGAGCACAGTGTACAAATGCTCCTTTGCACTTACGCAAAGGGGCTCAACTCGGCATCCGACTGAACTCAATTGCAGAAGCTGGATCAACCGGCGCCCGGTACATGAATGGCGCGAGCCAAAACGCTCATAGCCTGAAACACTCGCCGATTCTGCCATTCGTTGGCAGGCGGCGACATTTCCTTATAAGATCGCGCCTCCCCTGTTTCGTCGCATTCTGCGGCCTCCTGCCGCAAGCTCTGCTGTTTTTGTCGGTTTTATCTTCGACCACAGGCTTGCGAAATGTAGTGATAAAGGTAGTTAACGATGAGCGTCAGACACTTTCTCTCGATGATGGATTACACACCGGACGAGCTGGTGGGGCTGATCCGCCGAGGCATCGAGCTGAAGAATCTGCGCAACCGCGGGGTGCTCTTCGAGCCGCTGAAGAATCGCGTGCTGGGCATGATCTTCGAGAAAGCCTCGACCCGCACCCGCCTGTCTTTCGAAGCAGGCATGATCCAGCTCGGCGGCCAGGCCATCTTCCTGTCACCACGCGACACCCAACTGGGCCGTGGCGAGCCGATCGGCGATGCCGCCATCGTCATGTCGAGCATGCTCGATGCGGTGATGATCCGCACCTTCGCCCACAGCAACCTCACCGAGTTCTCCGCCAAGTCCAGGGTACCGGTGATCAACGGCCTGTCCGATGACCTGCATCCCTGCCAACTGCTGGCCGACATGCAGACCTTCCTCGAGCACCGCGGCAGCATCGCCGGCAAGACGGTGGCCTGGATCGGTGACGGCAACAACATGTGCAACTCCTACATCGAAGCGGCGATCCAGTTCGACTTCCAGTTGAAGGTTGCCTGCCCCGAAGGTTACGAGCCGGACGCCCGCTTCCTCGCCCAGGCAGGTAGCCGTGTGCAGGTGCTGCGTGACCCGCGCGAAGCGGTGGCTGGTGCCCACCTGGTGAGCACCGACGTGTGGGCCTCGATGGGACAGGAAGACGAAGCCGAACAGCGTCTGCAGACGTTCAAGCCCTATCAGGTCACCCGCGAGCTGCTCGACCTGGCCGCCGCGGACGTCCTGTTCATGCATTGCCTGCCTGCCCACCGTGGCGAGGAAATCAGCTTCGACCTGCTCGACGACCCTCGCTCGGTCGCCTGGGATCAGGCCGAAAACCGCCTGCACGCCCAAAAGGCGCTGCTGGAAATGCTGGTCGAACCGGCGTACCACCACGCATGAGCCAGCCTCTGCTGCAGCTACGCGGCCTCAACTGCGGCTACCACGCACACAAGGTGGTGCAGGATCTCGACCTGCATCTCAATGCCGGAGATATCGGCTGCCTGCTCGGCCCGTCCGGTTGCGGCAAGACCACCACGCTACGCGCCATTGCCGGTTTCGAGCCGGTACTCGAAGGTGAAATCGAACTGGCCGGCCAGGTCATCTCCAGGGCCGGTTTCACCCTGGCACCAGAGAAGCGTCACATCGGCATGGTGTTTCAGGACTACGCCCTGTTCCCCCACCTGAGCGTGGCGGAAAACATCGCCTTCGGCATTCGCAAACAGCCCAACGCCGAGCGTGTAACCAAGGAGTTGCTGGAGCTGGTCAAGCTCGGCCACCTGGCCAGGCGCTACCCGCACGAGCTGTCCGGTGGCCAGCAACAGCGTGTCGCCCTGGCAAGGGCTCTGGCGCCCGAACCGCAATTGCTGCTGCTCGACGAACCCTTCTCCAACCTCGATGGCGAGCTACGCCGACGCCTGAGCCACGAGGTACGCGAAATCCTCAAGGCACGTGGCACCAGTGCCATTCTGGTGACCCACGATCAGGAAGAAGCATTCGCCGTCAGCGATCACGTCGGCGTGTTCAAGACGGGGCGCCTGGAGCAATGGGACACGCCCTACAACCTGTACCACGAACCGCTCACGCCATTCGTCGCCAGCTTCATCGGCCAGGGCTATTTCATTCGCGGCCAGTTGCTCAATCCGGACGTGGTGCAGACCGAACTGGGCCCGATCCGCGGCAATCGTGCCTACACCTGGGCTCAAGGCAGCGCGGTGGACGTACTGCTGCGTCCCGACGACATCGTCCCGGACGAGAGCAGTGAGCTGAAGGCACGTATCGTCGGCAAGACCTTCCTCGGTGCAGCCACCCTCTATCGCTTGCAACTACCTACCGGCAGCCAGCTGGAATCGATCTTCCCCAGCCATGCCGACCACCAGCACGGCGACGAAGTGGGTATCCGCGTCGCCGCCGATCATCTGGTGGCCTTCCCCGCGCTCGGCAGCGTTGCGGCTCAACTGCAGCTGAGCGAATCCGGCGGCGTGCGCCGGGTCAGCAGCAACTGATCAGAGCATGAGCTGGCCTGTGGCAATATGCCGTGCATGGCCCGCGATCTTCACCCGCTCACCATGCAGGCTGCACAGCAGCTCACCGCCTCGCGCCGAACACTGGAAAGCGCTCAGCGTGGTGCGCCCCAGGCGCTCGACCCAATACGGCATCAGGATGCAGTGCGTCGAACCGGTGACCGGGTCTTCATCGATACCGATGCTCGGCGCGAAGTAGCGCGAAACGAAGTCGTGCCCCTGCCCGGCGGCGGTGACCAGCACGCCAAGCCCCGGCAACGTGGCCAGCGCCGGCAGATTCGGTTTCAGCTCACGCACCTCGGCCTCCGAGCCAAGCACCAGCATCATTTCCTGCACGCTGCCATCGGGGTTGCCCAGCGCCAGCACCTGCTCCACCTCGCGTCCCAGGGCGTGCTCGGCCTGCTCGCGCAGTGCCTGCCCCGCCACCGCCGCGCGACGCACCGGAAAGTCCAGCTCCAGACGCTCGCCCTGTCTCGACACTTGCAGCGCACCGGACAGGCAGGTGAAATCCAGCACCTCGGCTGGCTCACGATAGATGTCGAACAGCACCTTGGCAGCAGCCAGAGTGGCATGTCCACAGAGCGGCACCTCACTCGCGGGCGTGAACCAGCGGATATGCCAGGCATTGCCCTCCTTCACCATGAATGCGGTCTCCGCCAGGTTGTGCTCGGCGGCGATGCGCTGCATCAGCGCCTCGTCGAGCCAGCGGTCGAGACGATAGACGATGGCCGGGTTACCGGCGAAGGGCTGGTCGGTGAAGGCGTCGATCTGGTGAAATTCGAGAGGCATGGGGCTTTCCTGGCCGTTTCCTGGAGAGCAGAGCATGCCCAGTTCGCCAGAAGCGAACCCCATACAGCCGAGCGTTATTTTTCCTGCACAGTACGCCTCAGCGAACGCCATAGCGCCGTAACAGTTCATCCATGCGCCCGTCCTCAAGGAAGCGCTGCAGCCCCTGCTCGAACAGTTGCGCATAACGAGCGCTGTCGGCCAGCCCCGGTGCGAAGGCCAGGTAGATGGGAATATCCGGTCGACGACAACCGACTTCGGCGATTTCGCCATGAAGGTAGCGCGCACTGAGCAGCGCCTGCATCACCCAGGCGTTCTCCACCAGCACGTCGATGCGACCGTGGCGCAGTTTGCGCAGATTGCTGAGCAGCGCATGATCGCCAGTCATCAGTTGCACCTGGGCAAGGTCATGGTGGGTGCGTAGATAGAGATCCAGCTCGGCGCCATAACTGTAGCCATTGATCGCGCCGAGACGCACGCCCTGCAACGACTCCAATCCCTGATAGCGCCAGCTCCCGCCACGCAGGGCGTAGAAACACATGCGCGAGACGCCGGGGGCACTGGCCGTGAAGATGAAATCCGGCGCGTCCTGCACCCCGGCACCGATCAATGCACCCAACTTGCCACGCCGGGCGTCGTGCACGGCTCGCGCCCAATTGACCACGCGATATTCGACCTCGATCCCGGATTCGGCAAAGATCTGCTCGGCCAGTTCGACGAAAATGCCACGGTTCTTCGCGTCGATGGCACAGTTGACCGGGCACCACAGGTCTCCCGCGATCACCAGCGTTTCCGCCCGAGCCAAACCCGTGCCGAGCAATAAGGCGAGCAGTACGCCGACACTGCCCTTGAGCAGTGCCGCCACACCCGCCGCCAGTACTCTCACGCTTCGCTACGCACCCGTTTCACCGCATCCAGCCAACCGGCGTAAAGACGCTCCCGATGCGCATCGGCCATGTGCGGCTCGAAACGTTGCTGACGATGCCAGTGACTGGCGATAGCCGACAGGTCGGGGTACAGCCCGAGTTTCAGACCGGCCAGATAGGCAACACCGAGTGCAGTGGTCTCGGTGACCTCGGGACGCTCGACGCTGACGCCGAGGATATCGGCGAGAAACTGCATGACCCAGTTGTTTTCCACCATGCCGCCATCCACCCGCAGCGCACTGGGCGCCGCCGCGCCGTCCTGACGCATGGCCTCGAGCAGGTCGCGGGTCTGGTAGCACACCGATTGCAAACCTGCGGTGACGATCTCCTTGATCCCGGTATCGCGGGTCAGACCGAATATGGCGCCTCTTGCCTTCGGATCCCAGTAAGGTGCCCCCAACCCGGTGAAGGCCGGCACCAGATAGACACCGCAGGCTTCACCAGTGGCTTCGGCCAGCGCCTCGCTCTCGCGCGCATGGCTGATCAGCTTGATACCGTCACGTAGCCATTGCACCGCAGCGCCGGCAACGAAGATGCTGCCCTCCACGGCATAGGTCACCTTGCCATCGAGACGATAACCAACCGTAGTGAGCAGGCGATTCTTCGAACTCACCGGCTGGTCGCCGGTATTCTGGATCATGAAACAGCCGGTGCCATAGGTGCTCTTGACCATGCCGGGCTCGAAGCATGCCTGGCCGATCAGAGCGGCCTGCTGGTCTCCGGCCATGCCCAGCACCGGGATGCTGGCACCGAGCAGTTCACTGTCGGTATCACCGAACTCCGCCGCGCAGTCGAGCACCTCGGGCAGCAGGCTGGCGGGAATCTCGAAGAGCTCGAGCAGTTCCTCGTCCCACTGCTGGGTATGAATGTTGAACATCAGGGTACGCGAGGCGTTGCTGGCATCGGTGCGATGCACCTTGCCGCCGGTCAGGCGCCACAGCAGGAAACTGTCCACCGTGCCGAAGCGCAATTCGCCGCGCTCGGCACGCTCGCGGGCGCCTGGAACGTTCTGCAGAATCCAGCGCAGCTTGGTGGCCGAGAAATAAGGGTCGATCAGCAGACCGGTCCTGGCCGAGACCATCGCCTCGTGACCGGCGTCCTTGAGCCCTGCGCAGTAATCGGCGGTACGTCGATCCTGCCAGACGATGGCAGGATGGATAGGCGTACCGCTCGCGGCATCCCAGACCAGCGTGGTTTCACGCTGGTTGGTGATGCCGATGGCGGCAATCGCCTCGGGCTGCAGGCCACTGCCGGAAATCGCGTCACGGCACACCTTGAGCGTGGACAGCCAGATTTCCTGGCCGTCGTGCTCGACCCAGCCATCCTGCGGAAAGTACTGCTTGAACTCCTGCTGGGCACGTGCGACCGGCAATCCCTGGGCACTGAAGATGATGGCGCGGGAACTGGTGGTCCCCTGGTCGATGGCTAGCAGGTATCGGGACATGCAAGATTCCTTGTTGTTATCGGTAACGTTCGCTGCTGTTGACCGCAGAATGCCTCATCGGCCCGCAGAATACCCCGTGGTTCAAGCCTTGCCGATAGCGGCAAAGAGCCCCTGGGTATGCTGCGCCAGGGTCTCGGCCGAAAGCTCCAGCTCGAGCCCTCGCCGCCCGCCGCTGACATGAATGCTCGGGTACTGGCGCGCCGACTCGTCGATGAAGGTACGCAGGCGCTTCTTCTGCCCCAACGGACTGATGCCACCGACCAGATAACCGGTGGCGCGCTGGGCGGCAGCAGGGTCGGCCATGTCGGTCTTCTTCACTCCGGCCGCCGCGGCAAGCGCCTTGAGATCGAGACTGCCGGCTACCGGCACCACCGCCACCAGCAGCTCGCCCTTCTCGGTGGCGGCGAGCAGTGTCTTGAACACGCGCTCGGGTGCCAGCCCGAGTTTTTCTGCTGCCTCCAGCCCATAGGAAGGCGCCTTGGGGTCATGCGGGTAGCTGTGCACACGGTGTTCGGCCTTGGCCTTTTTCAGCAGATCGATGGCGGGCGTCATGTTCGAATGTGAAAACGGACTGATGGAGGGGCTACATTAGCCGAAAATCTTCGGCACGACCAATGCAGGCGCGATCCGATCGGAAGTTCACCCGGGCCGCGTACACCTGCGCGCAAAGCATGCGACAGCCTATAATGGCCTCTCATCAAAGGACGCCGCCATGAACCTGGCCCCTCGCCAACACGACATTCTCAACCTCGCCCGTGAGCGCGGCTACGTCAGCATCGACGAGCTGGCGCAGGCGTTCGCCGTGACCCCGCAGACCATTCGCCGCGACATCAACCAACTGGCCGAGCATGGCCTGTTGCGCCGCACCCATGGTGGCGCCGCCTGTGAATCGTCGAGCATCCAGAACACCGCCTATGGCATGCGCGCCGGGCAGATGCGCGACGAGAAACAGCGCATCGCCGAGGCCGTGGCCGCACAGATTCCGGATCATGCCTCGCTGTTCATCAACATCGGCACCACCACCGAGGCCATCGCCCGCGAATTGCAGAGCCACAAGGGTCTGAAGGTCATCACCAACAACCTGCACGTCGCTGCCCAACTCAGCGCCAAGGCTGACTTCGAAGTACTGGTAGCCGGCGGCACGGTACGTAGCGACGGCGGCATCGTCGGCCAGGCGGCCGTGGATTTCATCCAGCAGTTCAAGGTCGATTACGCCATCGTCGGTATCAGTGGCATCGACGAGGACGGCAGCCTGCTCGACTTCGACTACCAGGAAGTACGCGTTTCCCAGGCGATCATCGACAACGCCCGCCAGGTATTTCTCGCCGCCGACTCCAGCAAGTTCGGCCGCAACGCCGTGGTGCGCCTGGGCTCCCTCGCCCTGGTCGACCGCGTGTTCACCGACAGCGCGCCGTCGGCCGCCATCACCCGCCTGCTGCACAGCCACAAAGTCCAGCTCGATCTCGTCTGACCTACCCCGGCGACCGCCTGGCGCGCAAACGCGCGCCGGGGTAGCGGAGCTGCGCATCTTCGTCTAGCATATTTTCGAAAGTGAACATAAACGCATTCGAATTTCATAGCCGAGCGTGCCACATGCCCCACGACCCATTCACCAGCCCTGTTGCGGAAGTCTATGACCTCGCCGTCGTCGGCGGTGGTATCAATGGCGTGGGCATCGCAGCCGACGCCGCCGGCCGTGGTCTTTCCGTGTTCCTTTGCGAAAAGGACGATCTGGCCAGCCATACCTCCTCGGCCAGCAGCAAGCTGATTCATGGAGGGTTGCGCTACCTGGAGCACCATGAATTTCGCCTGGTACGCGAAGCCCTGGCCGAGCGTGAGATTCTGCTGGCCAAGGCACCGCATATCGTCAAGCCGATGCGCTTCGTCCTGCCGCACCGCCCGCACCTGCGTCCGGCCTGGATGATTCGCGCCGGCCTGTTCCTCTATGACCATCTGGGCAAGCGCGAGCGCCTGCCGGCATCGCGCGGCTTGCGCTTCGGCGCCGGCAGTCCGCTGAAAGCGGAAATCAGCCGCGGCTTCGAGTACTCCGATTGCTGGGTGGACGATGCCCGCCTGGTCGTGCTCAATGCCATGGCAGCACGGGAAAAGGGTGCGCACATTCATCCGCGCACACGCTGCGTCAGCGCCCGGCGCAGCAAGGGGCTGTGGCACATCCACCTCGAGCGCAGCGATGGCAGCCTGCTGTCCATCCGTTCCCGTGCGCTGGTCAATGCGGCAGGCCCATGGGTGGCCCGCTTCATCCGTGAAGACCTCAAGCAGCAGTCGCCTTACGGCATTCGCCTGATCCAGGGCAGCCATATCGTCGTGCCACGCCTTCACGACGGCGAACAGGCGTACATCCTGCAGAACGAAGACCGTCGCATCGTCTTCGCCATCCCCTATCTGGAACGCTTCACCCTGATCGGTACCACCGACCGCGAATACCAGGGCGACCCCGCTCAGGTCGCGATCACCGCCGAGGAAACCGACTACCTGCTCAAGGTGGTCAACGACCACTTCAAACAGCAACTGACCCGCGCCGATGTACTGTACAGTTTCGCCGGCGTGCGCCCGCTGTGCGACGACGAATCCGACGAGCCCTCGGCCATCACCCGTGACTACACCCTGTCGCTGTCCGGCGCTCCCGGCGAAGCCCCCTGCTTTCGGTATTCGGCGGCAAGCTGACCACCTACCGCAAACTGGCCGAGTCCGCCATGCAGCAACTGAAGCCCTGCTTCCCCGATCTGGGCCCCAGCTGGACAGCCAGCGCCCCGCTTCCTGGCGGCGAGGACCTGGACAGCCAGGCAACCCTGGCCGAAACGCTCTGCGAGCGCCATGGCTGGCTCCCCACCACCCTGGCCAGACGCTGGGCCAGCAGCTATGGCAACCGAACCTGGCGTCTGCTCGAGGGCGTGAACAACCTCACCGATCTCGGCGAACATCTCGGCGCCGGGCTATACACCCGCGAAGTGGATTACCTGCGACGCGAAGAGTGGGCCCGCAGCAGTGCCGACATTCTCTGGCGTCGCAGCAAGCTGGGCCTGTTCATGACCCCGGCGCAGCAAGCTCGCCTGCAGGACTACCTGAACAGCCACGACCCGCACTCGGCTCACGCCGCCTGAAATTCCGCGTGCTCATGCCCCGCCCTGCGGGGCTTTTTTATGCGTTCAAAAAAATATATCGACGCCCCCAACAAGCGGGGTAACCACGGCAGAACTTTCCGCCAACTTTTTATTACGGCAATTCAATAAGTTGCCGCCATGATGCGGAATAAAAACATTCTTATTCAGTTTTATTTTCACTTATGTTTCAAGAACTTAGGTTTGACATAAAGAAAAACGAAGCCGAAAATCCAAGGCCGTCACGGTCATTGCAACAACAGGAGCGAACATGAAAGGCGACAAGAAGGTCATTCAACATCTGAACAAGATTCTTGGTAACGAACTGGTCGCCATCAACCAGTACTTCCTGCATGCACGCATGTACGAAGACTGGGGCCTGAAGAAGCTTGGCGAGCACGAGTATCACGAGTCCATCGACGAGATGAAGCATGCCGACAAGCTGATCAAACGCATCCTGTTCCTCGAAGGCATTCCCAATCTCCAGGATCTGGGCAAGATTCTGATCGGTGAAAACACCAAGGAAATGCTCGAGTGCGATCTGAAGATCGAGCACAAGGCGCATGGCGATCTCAAGGCGGCCATTGCCTATTGCGAGAGCGTTGGCGACTACGCCAGCCGTGAACTGCTGGAAGACATTCTGGAGTCGAAGAAGAGCACATCGACTGGCTGGAAACCCAACTCAGCCTGATCGAAGCCGTTGGCCTGCAGAACTATCTGCAATCGCAGATGGACGAATGATCCGGATGCGCTGAATGAAAAACGGGAGCCAATGGCTCCCGTTTTTTCATGCCTGGAAAAAACTGCGCAAGCCCCAAGGGGTGCGCACCGCGCCCCTTTGCGGACTATCGCGTCAGTTCGCTCGTACCTCGTTCTCCCTGACCCGGAACCACGCCGCATAAAGCGCCGGCAGGAACAGCAGGGTCAGCGCCGTAGCCACCACCAGACCGCCCATGATGGCCACCGCCATCGGCCCGAAGAACACGCTGCGCGACAGCGGAATCATCGCCAGTACCGCGGCCAGAGCGGTCAGCACGATGGGGCGGAAACGCCGCACCGTGGCTTCGATGATGGCGTGCCAGCGATCCAGGCCGTGGCTGATGTCCTGCTCGATCTGATCGACCAGGATCACCGAGTTGCGCATGATCATGCCGGCCAGCGCGATGGTGCCGAGCATGGCGACGAAGCCGAAGGGTTGACGGAAGATCAGCAGGAACAGCGTGACGCCGATCAGCCCCAGCGGCGCGGTGAGGAACACCATCGCCGAGCGCGAGAAGCTCTTGAGCTGCAACATCAGCAGCGTCAGCACCACCACGATGAACAACGGGATACCGGCATTCACCGACTTCTGTCCACGCTGCGAGTCTTCCACCGTGCCACCGACCTCCAGCAGATAGCCATCGGGCAGTTCGGCACGGATAGGCTCCAGAGTCGGCAGAATCTGCTGCGTCAGGCTGGCCGGCTGCTGCTTGCCGTACACATCGGCACGCACGGTGACGTTGGGCAACCGGTTGCGGTGCCAGATGATGCCTTCCTCGAAGCCGTACTCCAGCGTCGCCACCTGCGACAGCGCCACGCTGCGGCCACTGTCGGTCGGTACCGCCAGGCTCGGCAGCAGGCTCAGCGCCTGGCGCTCCTGTGGTGTACCGCGCTGAAGTATCTCGATCAGCTCGTTGCCCTCACGGTACTGGCTGACACTGGTACCGGACAGCGAGCCCTGCAGGAAGCGCGACAGTTCGGCCGTGTTGACCCCCAGCGCCCGCGCACGCTCCTGATCGATATTGAGGATCACCACCTTGCTGGGCTCTTCCCAGTCCAGGTGCACGTTCACCACATGCGGGTTCTCGCGCACCTTGTCAGCCACCTGACGGGCCAGGGCACGCACCTCGTCGATATGCTCGCCACTGACGCGGAACTGGATCGGATAGCCCACGGGTGGTCCGTTCTCCAGGCGGCTGACACGACTGCGCAGGGCCGGGAACTCGTCGTTCATTACCTGGATCAGCCAGCTACGCAGGCGCTCACGCTCCTCGATGCTCGACGCCAGCACCACGAACTGGGCGAAGCTGGCCGCCGGCAACTGCTGATCCAGCGGCAGATAGAAACGCGGTGAACCGGTGCCGACATAGGCCACGTAATTGTCGACGCCCGTCTGCTTCTCCAGCATCTCCTCCAGGCGCCGCACTTCGGCCTCGGTGGCGCTCAGCGAAGCGCCCTCCTCCAGCTTGATATCGACCATCAGTTCAAGGCGGCCGGATGCCGGGAAGAACTGCTGCGGCACGAAACGAAACAGCAGCACGGAGGCGACGAAAAGGCCGATGGTCAGCAGGATCACGATGCCACGACGGCGCACGCACCATTCGACCGTGGCTCGCACCCGACGATAGAAAGGCGTCGAATAGGGGTCGTGCCCGGCATCACTGCCCCCATGCTTGGCAGCATGCAGCTTGGCCAGATCAGGCAGCAGCTTGTCGCCCAGGTAAGGCACGAACATCACCGCGGCGATCCACGAGGCGATCAGCGAAATGGCCACCACCTGGAAGATCGAACGGGTGTACTCGCCCGTGCCGGACTGCGCCGTGGCAATGGGCAGGAAGCCGGCAGCCGTGATCAACGTGCCGGTCAGCATGGGGAAGGCGGTGCTGGTCCAGGCGAAACTGGCCGCCTTGAAGCGGTCATAGCCCTGCTCCATCTTGATCGCCATCATCTCCACCGCGATGATCGCGTCGTCCACCAGCAGGCCGAGCCCCAGCACCAGCGCACCGAGAGAAATCTTGTGCAGACCGATGCCGAGGTAATACATGGTGGCGAACGTCATCGCCAGCACCAGCGGAATCACCAGCGCCACCACCAGCCCTGTGCGCACACCGAGGGAGAAGAAGCTGACCGCTAGCACGATCACCAGGGCTTCCACCAGCACCTTGACGAACTCGCCCACGCCGGTTTTCACCGCCGCCGGCTGATCCGAGACCTTGCGCAGCTCCATCCCCAGCGGCAGCGTCTGCTGCAAGCGGGCGAATTCGCCTTCCAGTGCCTTGCCCAACACCAGGATGTCGCCGCCGTCCTTCATCGACACGGCGATACCAATGGCATCCTCGCCCATGAAACGCATGCGCGGCGCGGGTGGATCGTTGAAGCCGCGCTTGACCTCGGCCACATCGGCGATGCGGAAGGTACGGTCACCGACACGAATGGGAAAATCACGAATCTCTTCCACCGATTCGAAGCGCCCGGTCACGCGCAACTGGATACGCTCGCTGGCCGTCTCGAAGAAGCCGGCGGCGGCCACCGCATTCTGCGCCTCCAGTGCCTGCTGTACGGCAGAAAGCGGCAGGCCGAGCGTCGCCAGCTTGGTGTTGGACAGCTCGATCCAGATCTTCTCGTCCTGCAGACCGACCAGTTCGACCTTGCCGACATCCTTGACCCGTTGCAGTTGCAGTTGCAGGCGGTCGGCATAGTCCTTGAGCACGGCGTAATCGAAGCCACTGCCGGTCAGCGCATAGATATTGCCGAAGGTGGTGCCGAATTCATCGTTGAAGAACGGCCCCTGGATACCGGGCGGCAGGGTGTGGCGAATGTCGCTGATCTTCTTGCGCACCTGGTACCACAGCTCGGGAATCTGCGCGCTGCGCATGGAGTCGCGCGCCATGAAGGTGACCTGCGACTCGCCGGGACGGGAGAAGCTGGTGATGCGGTCGTACTCGCCGGTCTCCATCAGCTTCTTCTCGATGCGTTCGGTGACCTGGCGTGACACCTCTTCGGCGCTGGCGCCGGGCCAGTTGGTGCGGATCACCATGGCCTTGAAGGTGAACGGCGGGTCTTCGCTCTGCCCCAGCTTGGTGTAGGACAGCGCCCCCACCACGGCGAACAGCAGCATGATGTACAGGACGATCTGGCGATGACGCAACGCCCAGGCAGACAGGTTGAAGCTCATGCGGCTTACTCCTTGGCGGCCAGTTCGACGTTGCGATTGTCACGATCGACCGGGCGTACCTGCTGGCCTTCGCGCAGCACCTGGACGCCTGCCGCCACGACCCAGTCGGAGGCGGACAGCCCTTCCAGCACCGGCACGCGATCATCGCCGTAGGCGCCGACACGCACCAGGCGGCGCTGCACGGTATGCGCCTCGGGATCGACGACCCAGACGAATGGCTGATTCTGCTCGGCGCTGAGTGCCGACAGCGGTACCGCCAGCGGTACTTCGCCATGGCTGGCGATGAATACCCGCGCGCTCTGTCCCAGCTCGGCCGGCACCTTGCCCTCGATGAAGGCAACGCGAGCGGCGAAGGTGCGCGATTGCGGGTCGGCCGCAGGCGCCATCTCGCGAATACGTCCGGGGAAGCGTTGATCAGGCTGCGACCACAGTTCCACTTCGACCGGCTGACCGATCTCGAAACGACCAAAGCTCTGCTCCGGCAGGCTGATCGACACCTCGCGCTCACCATCGGCTGCCAGGGTGAATACCGTCTGACCGGCCGCCACCACCTGCCCGACCTCGACCGAGCGCCGTGCAATCACGCCATCCTGCGAGGCTCGCAGCACGGCATAGTCGGTCTGGTTGCGCGCAACGTCGTACTCGGCCTTCACCTGTTTCAG
This sequence comes from Ectopseudomonas oleovorans, assembly GCA_045291465.1. Taxonomy (GTDB): domain Bacteria; phylum Pseudomonadota; class Gammaproteobacteria; order Pseudomonadales; family Pseudomonadaceae; genus Aquipseudomonas; species Aquipseudomonas oleovorans_B. The sequence goes on from CP152345.1 coordinate 4,650,521, forward strand.
GCGGGCTTCGCCGGAGCGGTACTGGTTTTCGATGTTGTCGAACTGCGAGCGGCTGACCAGGTTGCGCTCGAGCAGCGCCTTGTAGCGCTCACGCTCGGCACGCACGGTCTGCAGATTGGCCTCCGCCGCCGCCATCTGCGCGCGGGTGGCCTCCAGTTGCAGTCGAACGTCCTGCGGATCAAGCTCGGCCAGCGCCTGATCCTTCTTCACCCGGTCACCGACGTCCACCATGCGCTTGCTCACCTTGCCGGCGATACGGAAGGCCAGTTCCGGCTCGTACCGTGCGCGCACCTCGCCCGGATAGCTGTCGACCAGGGCAGTAGCCGGCTGTGGCTGCACCACCATGGCCGGGCGGATCGGCTGTTCGAGCTGCTCGCCGTTACCGCAGGCAGACAACATGAATGCAAGACCCAGAGACGCAACAAGAGGGAGAACGTGGCGGGACATGTCGAAGACCTTTCGGAGAAGGTTTGGGGCGACCATCTGAAGCGACCGGCGTTGTCTCGACGACGCTTCGGGAGATGACCTTTGGAATATTTGTACTGCCGGGTATAGTAAAAATAGCAAACTCACCAGTCCAGTATTAAAATCCGACAATGCCTGACAAGTTGTTACAGTCTTCCGGCCCCGGCCGTCCCAAGGATCTCGCCAAACGCCGCGCCATTCTCGACGCGGCGAAAGACCTGTTCCTGCGCAATGGCTACGACGGCAGCAGCATGGACGCCATCGCCGCCGAGGCCGGGGTATCCAAGCTCACGGTGTATAGCCATTTCACCGACAAGGAGACCCTGTTCTCCGCAGCCATCAAGGCCAAATGCGAGGAACAGCTCCCCGAGCTGCTGTTCGAACTGCCGGATGACGTCCCGCTGGAAAGCCAGCTGGTGGGTATCGCGCGGGGTTTCCTGGCGCTGATCAACAGCCGCGAGTCGGTGGAAATGCACCGGATGATGGTGAACCTGGCCAGCCAGGGTTCGAAGCTGTCGCAACTGTTCTACGAGGCAGGCCCGAAACGGGTGCAGGAAGAGATGGAAGTGCTGTTGCACAAGGCCGCCAGGCGTGGACTGCTGAACCTGGACGATCCGCATCGTGCGGCCGATCATTTCTTCAGCCTGCTCAAGGGCGGTGCGCATTTTCGTCTGCTGATCGGCTGCGGCGAGCCACTGGAAGGAGAAGCCGCAGAGCTGCATGTGCAGGACGCCATAGCGCTGTTCCTGCGCGCCTACAGGCCGTGATGCGGGGCAGCCTGGCTGCTCCCCTATGAACCCGCTTCCAGTTTCTTCTTCGGGTAGATGTCGTAACGGCTGGACTTGCCTTCCAGCACGTAGCCTGGCTTGCCACCCTCGATCGCCGGCGCCTTGCGCGGGCGCTTGACCACCACACGATGAGTTGCCAGCGCCAGGGCGGCCTGAAGCAACGCGGGAGCATCCAGGTCATCGCCGACGAAGGGACGGAACAGGCGCATCTCCTTCTTCACCAGCGCGCTCTTGTCGCGATGCGGGAACATGGGGTCGAGGTAGATCACCTGCGGCGCCTCACCCTGCCAGTTGTGCATCAGCTCGATGGCGTTGCCGGTGAGCAGTTGCATGCGCGCAACGATCGGGCCCACCTCGAGATCGGGCGCGGCGCGTTGCAGGCCGTCCTCCAGCAGCGCAGCGACCAGCGGCTGACGTTCGATCAGGGTCATGTCACAACCCAGGCTGGCCAGCACGAACGCGTCGCGCCCCAGACCGGCGGTCGCATCGAGAATCCGCGGACGGATACCCGACTGCACGCCCACCGCCTTGGCGATCATCTGCCCACTGCCACCGCCAAACTGGCGCCGGTGGGCCACTGCACCCTCGACGAAATCCACCCGCACCGGCCCCGGCGCCTTGTCTCCCAGCTCGACCAGTTGCAACCCGTCGTCACCCAATTGCAGGGCAAAGTCGGTTTCGCCGCCCAGCGGCAAACCAAGGCGCGTCGCCCACTGACTGGCCGCTTCGGCGTACTGGGAATGCAAGGCTTCTACACGGATGCTGGCGTTGTGCCGCTCGTCGGTCATTGGCTGTTTCTGCTCAAAATTCACTCAAAGCACCGGCCACTTGGCCGATATCGAAGAAGCGGCATTCTGCCAGACCCGGCCCCCGACAGCCGCATCGAGTTCGATCATGTTCGACGCCCTTTCCGCTCCACGCCCAGCCAGCAGCGTCCCGACGAGCCCGCGCCCGCTCGATGATGAGTTGGATGGCGCCGCGCACGAATCCCTCGATTACCAGATCCTGCGCCGTACTCTGGGCATCGAAGAACCCGGCAGCGTTGCCCGCGAGCTGCAGCAACCGACAGCGCCACCTGCCGTGAGCAGCAGCGCAGTCACCGTCAGCCAGGCCGTGATCGAGCAACGCGGCCTGGAATTGAACGTCACCGTAGGCCAGGCGCCCCAGCAGGTCGACCCGCTGGTGCTGGATCTGGCGGGTAACGGTTTTTCCACCAGCGGCCTCGGACGACCGGTGAAGTTCGATCTGGATGCCGACGGACTTCTGGACTCGATCAGTGCCCCCACTGGCGACGATGCGTTGCTGGCGCTGGATCGCAATGGCAACGGACGCATCGACGACGGCCGCGAACTGTTCGGTGATCAGCACGGCGCTGCCAATGGTTTCGCCGAACTGGCTCGCTTCGACGACAACGGCGACGGGCGTATCGATGCTGCCGATGCGGTATTCGACCAGTTGCGCCTGCTGCGCTTCGATGCGCAAGGCCGGCAGCATCTGCAAACGCTCGGCGAAGCCGGTGTCAGCGCCATCGACCTGCGCGCTCGCGACGTCAGCATCGCGCTGGGTGCTTACGACAAGATCGCGCAACTGGGGCAGTTCGAATTCGCCGATGGGCGCAGCGGTCAGGCGGCCGATCTGCTGCTGGCCAAGCGCTAGTCGCGCCGCGCCAGAATTCGGGTAGGGTGCGCCGTGCTCACCCGCAGTAATGCGGTGCCTGCCAGATGCGCACGGCACACCCTGCGTAAAGCCGTCCTACAGACAGCCGCAGGGAGGGTACAACCCGTCGCAGTACCAATCGCGGGTTGCACCCGCCCCAGCGATCACAAGCACCTCAGCGGCACATGCGCCACAGCCCCATGTCCACGTGAAAATGATCGCGGTGGGCAGCGTTGTATTCGGGCCCCAGGGTCACGTTAAAACGTTCGCAGGCAGCCTCCTGCACGAGAAGCAGGAAGCGCGCCTTGTCACCCTGCCCCGACCAGTCTCGCAGCACGCTGATGTGCTGGCCGTCGCGCAATCGAAAACCGACCATATCCAGCGCATTGGCATAGGAATGCTGGCTGGGCCTTTGACTACCGGCAATGCTGCGACAGGCAAAACTGCCGACGTGTTCGACGCGACTGACTGGCTGACCGAACACGGCCTGCGCCGCCGGTTGCAAACCATGGCGTTCGAACAGGGCAAAGCTCACTGCCAGAGGACAGGTGGCCATGAAGCTGCTGCTCAGGCCGACGCTGGCGCCCTGGATACGCACCGCGTTCTCCACCGGGCAACCGGGATGCGGCGTGCTATCGGCAAGACGCGTGAAGCGCAGCTCGGACGTCGCCAGGGCCAGGTCGCACAACGTGCGATCCTCGCTCAGGCGCCATAGCTTGAAAGGGGTCAGCAGGTTCGGCGTCTCTCGCACGTCCAGCGGCGCCCAGGGGTTGAAGCGCGGCGCCACATCCAGCCAGCCACGCCACAACGCCACCAGCAGCGCCGCCCCCAGCAGCAGGGAGACAAGGAGCAGACGGCCGATCATCCGTATCAGCATTTCCATCCTCCATCAGAGCAGGCCGAGCTGCTCCAGTTCCGGCTCCGTCTTCAATACCGCCAGCTCAGGCAGACCTGGCAACCGCTGCATCAACTGCTCGTGAAAACGCCGCGCCAGCTCAGGCGCCAGTCGATTGTCCGAGGTGTGAGCGAAGACACAGGGGCGCAGTCCCTGCTCGATCCAGCCCGCGACCTTGTCCAGCCAGGGAGTCATGAAGGGGTCGTTGGCCAGCAACTCGGGGTGACCGATGAAACGCAGTTGCGGGCTCTGACTGAACGCCGTTGGCCGCGTTGGCAGGCGCGGCTTCCTGGACTGTGCGTGGAGCACGGCAGGCGCCTGGGAGTCGCAACTGAACAACGCACGCGAGTCCAGGCAGATGCGCTCGACACCCTGGTCATGCAACAGACGGTTGAGCGCACGCTCGGCGTCGCCCTTGGCGAAGAACTCGGGGTGACGTACCTCGATGGCCAGCGGCCAATCGCCCCATTGCTCGATGAACGCAGCGAGCTCGGCCAGCCGCGAGGGGCCGAAGCTGGCCGGCAGTTGCAACCAGTACGGCGCGACACGCGCACCCAGCGGCGCCAGCAATTGACGGAACAGCGCGACCTCGTCTAGTTGCTGGCAAAGGTCGCCACCATGGCTGATATCGCGGGGCAACTTGGCGCAGAAGCGAAAATCCACAGGCATCTGCTCGGCCCAGCGCGCGACGGTCTGCGCCGAGGGCCGGGCATAGAAGGTGGTATTGCCCTCCACGGCATTGAACACCCGGCCATAGCAGGCGAGAAATTCGCCCGAGCGGGTGTCCTCCGGATAGAGCGTCGAACGCCAGGCCGCTTCGCTCCAGGAGGGGCAACCAAGAAAATAGGGAAGCGCTGAAGTCATCGGCTCGGTAGCGGCGATACGCGCTTACGCGTAGAGGTCGAGCCCGAGCACTTCCTGGGCATCGTAATCATTGGCATAGGCCGCCGTGCTGCTGTAGCTGGCGAGCGCTTGCGCGGCGCGGCTACCTGGCGCGGGCTGGGCGTAGGTCACGTCCTGCGCACGTGTCGGCAGGCTGTCGGTGCCTGCGCTGCTGGCCTGTACCCGACGAATCTGCGGCGCCTGCTCCAGCCCCTGGCTGTTGGCGGGTGCCGCCGGTTGCTCACGCTGAGCCTCGACCTCCCGCTGCGCCTCGCGATAGGGCGTGACCGCAGTCCCCGAACGGGGGCCGCGATCTGGCGAGTAGGGAGGTAGGTAACCGTCGATCCGCATCTAGAGCTGCTCGGTGGGCTCGGCTGAACAAGTGACAATGCTGGCAATGTAGCGGCGCTCACCGCCCTTGGCAAATTCGGCGGGCTTCACGGCAGCGGGCATCCGACCAGTTGTCATGCTGGCGGCGCCTTGGGCGTGGCGACCTGATCACGCAGGTACACCGGCTGCGCCTGATCGGCCGGCAGCGCCTCGCCACGTGCCCAGGCAAAACGGGCCAGGCTCAGCAGGTCTTCGGCATGCGGCAGCAAGCTGCCGTCCATGGCCACGGGCTCGAGGGCGATACGCGTCGCGAAGGTACCCCAGCCGGTACCGGCGCCGAACCACTCGCCACCGCTGCCACGTGGTGCTTCGGCCTGTTCGGGCGGCAATACCGCCTCCTGCCCGAGCAGGCGCATCTCGCCGGCCTCGGCGCGGTAGCAACCCCAGTAGACCTCGTCCATCCGTGCATCGATGGCCGCCGCTACCCGAGTCGCGCCCTGCTCACGCAGCGCCCGTTGCGCCAGCACGGCCAGGTTCGAGATCGGCAGCACCGGTCGCTCCAGCGCAAAGGCCAGGCCCTGAACCACACCGATGGCGATACGCACGCCGGTGAAGGCACCCGGCCCACGGCCGAAGGCGATCGCATCCAGTTGCGAGGCCGCGATCCCCGCCTCGGCCAACAGTTGCTGAATCATCGGCAGCAAACGCTGGGCATGCAGGCGCGGCGCCACTTCGTAGTGACTGAGCACACGCCCCTCATGCAACAGCGCAACGGAGCAGGCTTCGGTGGCGGTATCCAGGGCCAGGAGAGTGGTCATTGCATTCGCACAGCTGAAGAAAAAAGAGCCGGCATTAGACCGGCTCGACGAGTTTTTTTCCAGCGTCATGACGGCGTCTGAGATCCGCCAAACGACCGGTGGACTTCCGTGCACCTTACCAGGGCTCGACCACCGGCTCGGCGTCCCAGCCCTTCAGCGGCGCCTTGGACCAGGTGCCGTAGCCGGCATTGGGGAACACGATCCATTCCACGCCCCACTTGCCGGCCTCCTCGGCAACGGTCCTGCGCTGCGCATCGAGCGGCGTCTTGCGAAAACGCGCGTCGAAGTCATGCAGGGTATCCCCCAGCAACATGATGATCTGATGATCGGCGCTGACGATGGCCCGGCGCTCGACCTTCGGCGGCCCGAGCAGCAGCACGCTTTCCTCGGAGACCTGCGGCAGGCCCAGCTTGCTCAGGGTGGCCAGGGTGTATTTCTTCTGCTCGTCGGCGCGGTCGGAAATGTAGCGAATGGTCACACCGAGCTCGTCGGCGTGTTCGAGGAACTTCTTCGCGCCGGGAATCAGTTCCGGTGTGCCGTCACGCTCCCAGGGCAGCCAGGTGTCCCAGGCGTCGTACTGATGACAGTTGGCGAGGTCGCGCGCCAGCAGGGCACTGTTGTCGATCACGGTTTCATCGAGGTCGGTGACGATCGCCAGCTTCGAGGGATCCTTGGCGGCGGCCACGGCCTTGTCGAGTTTTTCCGTCGCGATGTTGTAGGCCTGCAGCTGCAACGCCTGGATTTCCGCCGACTGCTGCTGAAAGCGCAAGCCCATGGTGAACTCGGCAACGGAACAGTCGGTCTTGCCTGGTGCAGCGGAGTCGGCGAACGCCGGCGGCGTGGCCAGCAGCGATACCACTAGGCCCAGCCAGATGCGTTTCTCGGTCATTGAATGCCCTCTTCCTTATTGGTTCACGTATCGACATGCCCCTGGCGCCGGCCCGAGGCTCGCATCGTCGATACTAGTCGGCCCGCATTGCGCGGCCATGCTTGAGAGCGACCAGAACGTATCCATGTTCCATGAATGACAAAGGCTCCCGAAGGAGCCTTTGTCGTCGACGGCTGGCAGTACGAACTCAGTCCAGCGCGGCCAGGGTCTTGGCAGTGATCTGCTCGACGCTGCCGACACCCGGGATATGGCTGTACTTCGGCGTGCCGGTCGCGGCGGAAAGCTTCTGGTAGAAGTCCACCAGCGGCTTGGTCTGCGAGTGATAGACGGACAGGCGATGACGCACGGTCTCTTCCTTGTCGTCTTCACGCTGAACCAGCTCTTCACCGGTCACGTCGTCCTGACCGGCGACCTTCGGCGGGTTGTACTCGGTGTGGTAGACACGGCCGGATGCCGGGTGCACGCGGCGGCCGGACAAACGCTTGACGATCTCTTCGTCATCGACGGCGATTTCCACGACGTGATCGAGGGCAACACCAGCGTCACGCAGCGCTTCGGCCTGCGGGATGGTGCGCGGGAAGCCGTCGAACAGGAAACCCTTGGCACAATCGGCCTGGGCGATGCGCTCCTTGACCAGGTTGATGATCAGGTCATCGGAAACCAGGCCACCGGCATCCATCACGCTCTTGGCCTTCAGGCCGAGTTCGGTACCGGCCTTGACCGCAGCACGCAGCATGTCGCCAGTGGAGATTTGCGGAATACCGAATTTCTCGGTGATGTAGCGAGCCTGGGTACCTTTGCCGGCACCGGGCGCCCCCAGCAGAATCACGCGCATCGATGTGCTCCTCAAGAGTTATGTAGTAATCGGTCGGACTCGCCTCGTGGGGCCAATCTCTTAAGTGTATGCGGCAGCTGTAGCGGCCAAAAGGCTGCTCAAGATACACAGCGCACCCCAGGCGCACAAGCCGCCGAAAGTCGGATAAAAAACCTCCTTCCGGCGACTCGTGTGGTGCTTTTGGCAGCAGCGCAACCTGCCTCCGGCAACGCGTTCGGCCACCTCAACCGGTGTTGCGCAAACCCGCCGCGATACCTGCCACGCTGACCAGCAACGCCTGCTCCAGAGGGCTCTCCGGCGCCTGTTCACGCAGCCGGCAGCGCGCCAGAAGCTCGGCTTGCAGCACGTGCAGCGGATCGAGATAGGTATTGCGCACACTGATGGATTCGAGGGTTTCGACGCTGTGCGCGAGCAACTGCGACTGCCCGGTCAATTCCAGCACCGCAGCGCACGCCTGCGACAATAGGTCGCGTAACTGCGCACCCAATGGGCGCAACGCTGGCTCGACCAGACGTTCATCGTAGAGCGCAGCGATGCTGGCGTCGGCCTTGGCCAGCACCATCTCCAGCATGTCGATGCGGGTGCGGAAGAACGGCCAGCGCTCACGCATCTGCTTGAGCAGTTCGCCGTCGCCATCCGCCAGGGCCTGCCCCAGCGCCTGCTCCCAACCCAGCCAGGCCGGGAGCATCAGCCGTGTCTGCGTCCAGGCGAAGATCCAGGGAATCGCCCGCAGGCTTTCCACCCCGCCCTCGCGCCGCTTGGCCGGGCGGCTGCCCAGTGGCAGTCGGCCCAGTTCCTGTTCGGGGGTGGCCTGGCGGAAGTACTCGACGAACTGCGGATGCTCGCGCACCACGGCCCGGTAGGCCGCCACACCGACACTGGCGAGGCGATCCATCATCGCTCTCCAGCCGGGCTCGGGTGCAGGGGGCGGCAGCAGCGTGGCCTCCAGCACGGCCGCGAGATAGAGGTTGAGGTTCTGCTCGGCGATATCCGGCAGGCCGAATTTGAAACGAATCATTTCACCCTGCTCGGTGGTACGGAAGCGCCCCGCCACCGACCCCGGTGGTTGCGACAGGATGGCCGCATGCGCTGGGCCACCGCCACGACCGACGGTGCCACCGCGACCATGGAACAGGAGCAACTCCACCTGGTGTTCGCGACACAGGCGCACCAGCTCTTCCTGAGCGCGGTACTGCGCCCAGGCAGCAGCCGTGGTGCCGGCATCCTTGGCCGAGTCGGAGTAGCCGATCATCACTTCCTGCGGCCCGTGCAGACGGGCACGGTAGCCGGGCAGGCCAAGCAGGCGGTCGATGACCGGACCGGCGTTGTCCAGGTCGGCCAGGGTTTCGAACAGTGGCACCACACGCATCGGCCGGCGCAACCCGGCCTCCTTGAGCAGCAGTTGCACCGCCAGCACGTCGGAGGCGGCTCCCGCCATGGAGATCACATAGGAACCCAGGGACGCGGCAGGCGCGGCCGCCACTTCACGGCAGGTCGCAAGCACTTCGGCGGTATCGGCGGAGGGCCGGTAGTCGCTCGGCAGCAACGGCCTGCGGTTGTCCAGTTCGCGGTGCAGAAAGCTCAGGCGCGCCTCTTCGTCCCAGTCGGCATAGCGCCCCAGCCCGAGATAATCGGTGATCTCCGAGAGCGCCGCGGCGTGTCGCGTCGAGTCCTGACGCACATCGAGGCGTACCAGGAACAGGCCGAACGTCGCCGCACGGCGCAGGCAGTCGAGCAACGGGCCGTCGGCAATCACACCCATGCCGCAATCGTGCAGCGACTGGTAGCACAGTTGCAGCGGTGCCAGCAGGTCGTGGTTGTCCTGCAACACCGCCGCACTGGGCGCGATGCTCGAGGTCAGCGCCTGCTGGGCCCAACTGCGGGTTTCACGCAGGCGCTCGCGCAGTTGCTTGAGCAGCGCCCGATAGGGTTCTGCACTGTCGCCGGCCTGGGCGATCAGCGCCTCGCTGGCCTGCTGCATGGAAAGCTCGGCGGCCAACTGGTCGACATCACGCAAATACAGGTCGGCAGCCATCCAGCGCGCCAGCAGCAGCACCTCACGGGTGACCTTCGCCGTGACATTGGGGTTGCCATCACGATCGCCGCCCATCCATGAGGCGAAGCGGATCGGCGCAGCCTCCAACGGCAGGCGCAGTCCCGTGGCGGCTTGCAGGCTCAGGTCGGTCTTGCGCAAAAAACGCGGCACGGCCTGCCACAGCGAATGCTCGATGACCGCGAAGCCCCATTTCGCCTCATCCACCGGGCTGGGCCGACTGCGCCGGATTTCCTCGGTGTGCCAGGCTTCGGCGATCAGCCGCTGCAAGCGCTCGATGATGCGCTCGCGCTCTGCCGGCAGCAGGTCGCCGTGATCCAGCGCCGTCAGCTGTGCGGCAATCGCGTCGTATTTCTGGATCAGAGTTCGGCGCGCCACTTCGGTGGGGTGTGCGGTCAACACCAGCTCGATGTCCAGGCGCCCAAGCTGACGCGCCAGGTCATCGCCCCTCTGGCCGGCGGCGAGCAGGCGCTCGAGCAACTCATCGAGTACCCGCAGCTCGAAAGGCTCGGGCTCGTTCGCGCGCCGACGGCGAACCCGATGCTGCTGCTCGGCGATATTGGCCAGGTTGAGAAACTGGTTGAAGGCCCGCGCCACGGGCAGCAGCTCGTCGTCTTCAAGGTCGCCGAGGGTGCTGGTCAACTGCTCGGCACCTGCCGCGGAGCCTCGCCGCCCCGCCTTGGCACTCTTGCGAATGCGCTCGATCTTGTCGAGAAAACCATCACCGCGCTGGGTTCTGATGGTCTGCCCGAGCAGTTCGCCGAGCAGGTGCACTTCCTCACGCAGGCGCGCATCGATTTCCGCCATGTCGCACTCCTTCCGCTGACCAGGGTCAACAGAGTGCACAGCCCTCCGGTTTCTTACAAGGCTGCGGCGACTCCCTCCTCTGCCGACATGGATGGTGCAGCGACTCACGCTGCCCAGATGTTCGATATTTCATTCAAGAAAAGGTAACAAGTCGCCCAAGCATCGCTGGGACACAACGGGTTCAGGGTGCGTGAGGCCATCTTCCAAAGCATGAAACCCCCAACAGAATCGGCCAATCACGAGCAAAAAAGGCGCTCGACGAACACGAAGATGACCAACCGGTCATCCCATGAAACATGAGCTGACTGTCTTTTTTTCTGAACTATCCAAAAAAATACCTGTCCATCCGATAGGCCATCGAGCAATGCCGACGCCATGGACACCCTGCGTGGACGGCTGCCGCGATGGACCCGATGTCACGGATATCGTCATTCATAGGAGTGTTTCAAATGGAGTTAGCCGCCATGAAGACCCATACCGAAAAAACCCAACGCACTCGTCTGCATGGAGTCAAGCTGGCTGCACTGGTACTGGGCAGCAGCCTGGTGCTGGCGGGCTGTGCCGGTAATCCGCCGACCGAGCAATACGCCGTGACGCAATCTGCCGTGAACTCGGCGATCAGCGCAGGCGGCACCGAATTCGCTGCCGTGGAGATGAAATCGGCGCAGGACAAGCTCAAGGAGGCCGAGCTGGCCATGCACGAGGAGGACTACGAGAAAGCCCGTCGCCTGGCTGAGCAGGCCGAGTGGGACGCCCGAGTCGCCGAGCGCAAGGCGCAGGCCGCCAAGGCCGAACAAGCGCTGCAGGACGCCCGCCAGGGCGTTCAGGAACTGCGTGAGGAAGGCATGCGCAACGCTCAGTGAGCGGCATGTCACCCACCCATTCGCTGACAGATCAAAGGATGAACGCCATGCGTAAACACGTAATGATTCCCGCCATTCTGGCTCTGAGCGTCGGCCTGGCCGCCTGCTCGCACCAGCCCAACGCCAACCTGGAGTCGGCGCGCAGCAACTTCTCTTCGCTGCAGAGCGACCCGCAGGCGAGCAAGGTCGCCGCGCTGGAGACCAAGGAAGCCCAGGAATGGCTGAACAAGGCCGACAAGGCCTACATGGAAAAGGAAGACGAGAAAAGGTCGACCAGCTGGCCTATCTGACCAACCAGCGCGTCGAGGTGGCCAAGCAGACCATCGCCCTGCGTAACGCCGAAGCCGAACTGAAGAACGCCTCGGCACAACGCGCTCAGGCGCTGCTGGACGCTCGCGATGCGCAGATCCGCAAGTTGCAGGACAGCCTCAATGCCAAGCAGACCGAGCGTGGCACCCTGGTGACCTTCGGTGACGTGCTGTTCGACTTCAACAAGGCCGAACTCAAGAGCAGCGCGCTGCCCAACGTCACGCAGCTGGCGCGCTTCCTCCAGGAAAACCCGGAGCGCCAGGTGATCGTGGAGGGCTACACCGATAGCGTCGGCTCGGCGTCCTACAATCAGGGCCTGTCCGAGCGTCGCGCCGAGTCCGTGCGTCGCGCGCTGATTCGCGCTGGCGTCGAGCCGACGCGTATCGTCGCCCAGGGTTACGGCAAGGAGTATCCGGTTGCGGACAACTCCAGCGACTCCGGTCGTGCGCAGAACCGTCGCGTGGAGGTAACCATCTCCAACGACAACCAGCCGGTCGCACCTCGTTCGGCCAGCGGCGCCTGATCGCCACGCTGAAATGAAGAAACCCGCCATCAGGCGGGTTTCTTTTTGGCTATGCGCCTGCAGAGTATCGCGTAGACCGCGCCGGCGCGCTTGGCTTACTGCTCCAGCGCCGGGGTTTCCTGGCCCATGCAGCGTACGGCCTGCTTCTTCTTGTCCACCAGCACCCCGGTCAGGCCCTTCTGTTGCAGGTCGAACAGCACCAGCACGCCGTCGATGCACTGCGCCACCTGGTCGGCCGGTTTCAGCGAAACCTTGTAGTCCTCACCGGGGATGGTCTTGAGCATGGTGAAGTCGGACAGCAGCAGCGCATCTTCCGGCTTGGCGAAGTGCACATAACCGTAATACCAGAGCACGCCAACGGTACCGACGATGCTGGCGACACCAGTGAGGATCAGAGGGATGGGATTGCGTTCGGTCATGGCGGACTCTCTGTTGCGGATTCGGTAGCCGGAACCTGGTGGTCGACAAACGCCTGCGGCGCGCTGAAAAACGCCAGCAACGATTGACGCCATACGGGTTCGGCGAAAGTTTGCACGTGCTGCCCACGGGTCGCCTGAAAGGCATGTGGCGGGCGCGAAGCTTGATACAAACGGCGGCCATTGGAAAGCGGCACGATGGTGTCGTCAACACTGTGATAGATCAGCAGGGGCAACCCCTCGAGCCGCTCGATGCTGCCGATCGCGCTGTCGGCATCCGGCACCAGCCACGACAACGGTATCTGCAAGGGCCAGGTCAGCCAGGATCTGCTCAGGGCATGGCGAGCGACGCCGCGATAACTGGCCGGTACGCCATCCAGCGCCATGGCTCGCACAGCCGACAGGCGCTCGGGATGCTGCGCCAGGTAATGCACGGCCAGGGCGCCGCCCAGGCTCTGCCCCAGCACGAAAAGCGGCGCACCCTGCACCTGCGGCGCCTGTTCAAGCCAGGCGAACGCCGCATCGATATCCTGATACACCTCGGGTAAGCGCGGCTTGCCTGCCGACAGGCCATAACCCCGGTAATCCAGCATCAGCACCTGGTAGCCCTGCTCCGGCAGCCAGTACACGCCACCCAGGTGCCACGCCAGGTTGCCGCCATTGCCATGCAGATGCAGTACCGTACCCTTGACCCTCACCCCGGACTTGGCTGGCAGCCACCAGGCGTGCAGACGCGTGCCATCGGCGGCATGCAGTTCGATATCGCGGTATTCCAGAGCGGCGCGCTCGGGGGTGATCGGCAGCCCAGGCTCCGGATAGAACAGCAGACTGCTGCAACCGGCCAGCCAGCAGCCGGCCAGCATCAGGATCAGTGCCCGAAGGCTACTTGCCACCGGCGCGAACCTCTTCACGCGCCTGAACGGTCGCGGCATACACGCGCTCGGCCAGGCGCGAGAACGGCAGGCTCTGAATCCACACCGTCCCGGTACCCTTGAGGGTGGTCAGAAGGATACCTTCACCACCGAACAGCATGCTCTTCAGGCCGCCAGCCAGAGCGATGTCGTAATCGATACCACTGCTGAAGGCCACCAGACAGCCGGTATCGAGCCGCAGGGTCTCGTTGTTCAGCTCCTTGCGGATCACCGTGCCGCCGGCATGCACGAAGGCCAGGCCATCACCTTCGAGCCTCTGCAGGATGAAACCTTCACCGCCGAAGAAGCCGGCGCCCAGCCGTTTGGCAAAGCTGATGCCGATGCTTGTGCCGTGCGCGGCGCAGAGAAAGGCGTCTTTCTGGCAGATCAGCCGGCCGCCGATGCGGGCCAGATCGATGGGCACCACGGTGCCGGGATAGGGCGCGGCGAAGGCGACCCGGGCCTGGCTCTTGCCGGCATTGCTGAAGTGCGTCATGAACAGCGATTCACCGGTGAGCATGCGCTTGCCGGCACTCCACAGCTTGCCCAGCAGACCGCTGGACGAGCCATCACCCATGCGCGTTTCGAAACGCACGCCGTCGGTCATGTAGTTCATCGCCCCGGCCTCGGCGATCACCGTTTCGCCGGGATCGAGGATGATCTCCACCGACTGCGCCAAAGCACCGAGGATTTCGTATTCGAGTTGATGGCTGGGCACTTGCGAGTCTCCTGGGTCTGTGAGGGCACGACGCTCATACGACTTGGGCGCCGAAGGGGCATGAGGTTTCCCGCCCCTGCAAACAGACCACGCGATCAGCCGATCATTTGCGACCGAGTATTCGCACAATGCGCAGGAACAGGTTGATGATGTCCATGTACAACGCAGCCGCGCTGTCGACCGCGTTGTCCAGCGTCTTCGGAATCTGGTTGGCCCGACCCCAGTCGTAACCGATGTAGCCGCAGAAGATCAGCACCACGATCCAGTCGAGGATGCCATGGTGGATGCCGAACACGAAGATTTCCACCAGTTCGACGATGATCACCAGCAGCAGCGCCACGGTGAGCGCCGACGCGATCCGCTCGAAGAACGCCGGAAACAGCGAGCCGAGCAGCATCATCCCCGCCGTCACCAGCGCCGTGATACGGATCGCCTCCAGTACCAGGCCCGGGTCGTAGCGGCTGACCACCACATTGACGACCAGCCCGAAAGGCACGACGACCAGGTTGTAGCCGAGAAAGCTCAACCCCGGGTTGGCGGAACTGCTGAACAGATGGATACCAAGCAGGCAGGAGGCGAAATAGCCCCCATAGAACACCCAGGGATTGAGCGCGAGAATCCACTCGGCGCTGATCGTCTCGACCATCCACCAGTTGACCGCGAAGCCCCACAGCAGGGTCAGACCGATGACCAGGTTATAGGCCGCCGGGCTGATGATCCGGTCGGTGAGCTGTGCCTGGCGCTGGAAAACCGAATGTTCCATGTCGTACTCCTGTACGCTCGCAACGGGGCGCGTGGCGCACCGTGCGGAGTGTGAGCCTCAGAGGATGTTGGCGTAGTCCGCCTCGATGCGATCCAGGCTCAGATGATTGAGGAAGTTGGAAAAGCACATCCAGGCCGACAACGCGTTCATGTCCTGGAATTGCGGCGGCAGGTACTTGGGCGGCAGCACCAGCCCTTCGTCCACCAGTTTGCGCAGGGTGCGCATGTCTTCCAGGGTGGTCTTGCCGCAGAACAGCAGCGGAATCTGCTCCAGCTTGCCCTTGCGTACCGCCAGCTGGATGTAGTTGTAGATCAGGATGAAGCCCTTGAGATACGACAGATCCTTGGTGAACGGCAGTCCGTTCGGCAAGGAGCCACGGAACACCCGACTGGCATTGCTGTAGCCGCCCTCCAGGCCATAGCCCTGCTCGCGGAAGAACTCGAACACCTCGAGGAAATCCGCTCCCTCCTCCGCCATGTGGATGGCACGAGTACGGTTGGTCAACTTGCGCAGGCGCGTCGGGTAGGAGGCGAAGGCGATCACTTCCATCAGGATCGCCAGGCCTTCCTGAGTCACCGTCGAGGAAGGTGGGCCCTTGGCCAGGAAGGTGCAGATCGGCTGGTTCAGGCCGTTGAGCGTGGTACCGACATGCACCAGGCCTTCATGCACCTCCAGCGCCTTGACGTCACGTTCGTTGAAACGCGCGTCGCTGCGAATCTTGATGTAATCGGCACCGGCTGCCGCGTCGGCGAGAATGCCGTCGGACTCGAACACGCGGATGGTGTCGTCACCGAACACTCCCGCCAGGCGCTGCTGCAGGATGCTGACCGCATCGGCGGCGCCGAGCACCTTGGGCTCGTCTTCCAGATCACCGCGTGCTGCGATGTTGTTGAGGTAGTCCGAGAGCATCAGGCCAAGATCGGCCAGGGTCGGATCCCCTGCATGGAAGGCATCGGAAGCGGCGCCGTAGAGTTCCTGGCTGATCAGGCCGAAGTCTTCGGTACCACGCGCTTCGAGCATGCGGATCACCATGCGGTATTCCTTGCACATGCGCCGCATGATCTGCCCGACCGGGTTGAACTGGCCGAGCTGGCGGGTGATGTCGCGTTCGATGTTCTGGAATTCCAGTTTCTTCGCGGCAGCATCGAAGGCCAGCGGCCGACTCAGGTAGTAGTCGCGATCCACCGCAGGCGGCTGCTTGCCCCCGGCCTTGAGAAAGCCATCGCGAATGCTGTCGTCCCACTTCACCGCGTCGAGCACGCGAATCGGAGTCTGCGCCTCGACGATGCGGTCGCTGAGAGCACGAATGCAGAGTTGGTAATCGTCCAGTTTTTGCTGGCTGTTCATCGTTTTTCCTAATCGCCCACCCGCTGGTAACGCGCCACCTCGACGAACAGGTCGGCGTTGGCCGGGTCATCGAGGTAGGCAAGCACCTTGTCCAGCGGACTGGTGATCAGTGCACCGTCGGCTTCGGGCATGGAGACGGTCTGCCCTTCCAGCAGCCCCTTGTCCATGTCCTGGAGAATGCGGTCGGTATCGAGGTTGTACACCACCAGTTCGTTGTCACGGGTCAACTCGAAACCGGCAATGGCAAAATTGGCGCCGAGGCTCTTCGGCAACCCGGCCGACAGGTACCAGCGCCGCCCATGGTGAGCGACGGTGAAGCCGAACTCTTCGAGGCTCTCGAGATTGTCCGCGCTGCCTTCGTAGATGCGCGCTTCGTAGAGGTTGGAGCCGGCGCGGGTGATTTCCAGAAAGAGCTGATCGCCCCACTCGTCCTGCCGCATCCATTCGCCCAGCAGCGGGATGGGAGCCGCCTCATTGGCCGGAATCGGATCCTTGAACGTGACCAGGCAGCCACTCAACAGCAGGAAGGACAAGGCGAGCAGTACGCGCCAGGCTTTCATCTCTCTCTCCTTGTGAAAACCATCAGCCGGTTCGGCGTCAAAGCCCGAGAACCAGGTTCATGTAGCGTTTAAGGATGGCCAGCATTCCCTGGCTGTCCAGATTCTCGACACCATCGAGCAGACCCTGATACTCCATCCGCACGATGGTAGCCGTCAACAGCACGGCATCCTGCTCCGGCTGGCGCGAACCGAGCACTTCGAAGAAGTGCGTCACACCCTGCTGAAGAATCTGCCGGTGCGCACGAACCAGGTCACTCAGGCGTGGATTGAGCAGCGCCTCCTGCTGGAATGCCTGCTCGGCGATCAGGTGCTCGCGCCGCTCGCGCAACTGACGCTGCACATACTGCACGGCCAGCTCGGCGATCTCGTCGGCCAGCTGTCGACGTGCGGCCTCGCTGCCGTCGAGGCGACCGACCATTTCCTCCAGCGCACCCTGGGTGCCGGCCCAGAAGGCCGCCATCTGCGCAGCACTGCGCTCGACGAACAGGGCGAAGGTGTCGGTAATCAGGTCATCAATATCCTTGAAGTAGTAGGTAGTGGCCGACAACGGAACCTGTGCCTCGGCAGCCACCGCACGGTGACGCACGGCGCGCACACCATCACGCACGATGATGCGCATGGCGGCATCGAGGATCGCCTGGCGGCGTTGTTCGCTGCCCTGGCGACTGGCCTTGCGGCCCTGGTACTGGACGCTCTCGGCGACAGCGGTAGCAGCCTTGGTAGCGCTGGGGGACGCAGACACGGGACTCACGGCGGGTCGATCCTCTACGTTCTGGTTATGACAAGGAAGAGTAATGGGTCGAGAGGCCGTTGAGAAACCATGAACGCGCCCCGCGTAATGGAACGATAGATAGCAAAAAGCCGCCCGAAGGCGGCTTTGCGTGAGGCGTCAGGCCTGCGGGCGCATGTGCGGGAACAGGATGACGTCGCGGATCGACGGCGAATTGGTCAGCAGCATCACCAGACGGTCGATGCCGATGCCTTCACCGGCGGTGGGCGGCATGCCGTACTCCAGGGCACGGACGAAGTCGGCATCGTAGTGCATGGCTTCGTCGTCACCGGCGTCCTTCTCGGCCACCTGAGCGAGGAAGCGCTCGGCCTGATCTTCGGCATCGTTGAGCTCGGAATAGGCGTTGGCGATCTCGCGGCCACCGATGAACAGCTCGAAGCGGTCGGTGACGCTGGGGTTCTGGTCGTTGCGACGGGCCAGCGGCGACACCTCGAAGGGGTACTCGGTAATGAAGTGCGGCTGCTCCAGCTTGCTCTCCACCAGCTCCTCGAAAATCATCACCTGCAGCTTGCCCAGGCCTTCGTGGCCAAGCACCTTGGCGCCGGCCTTCCTGGCGATGGCACGGGCCTTCTCGACGTCGTTCAGGTCAGCCTCGGTGATGTCCGGGTTGTACTTGAGGATGGAGTCGTAGACCGACAGACGCACGAAGGGCTCGCCGAAGTGGAATACCTTGTCGCCATACGGCACGTCGGTGGTGCCCAGCACGGCCAGGGCCAGTT
This sequence comes from Ectopseudomonas oleovorans, assembly GCA_045291465.1. GTDB lineage: Bacteria > Pseudomonadota > Gammaproteobacteria > Pseudomonadales > Pseudomonadaceae > Aquipseudomonas > Aquipseudomonas oleovorans_B. Next base: position 4,668,858 of record CP152345.1, read on the forward strand.
CGCGGAACAGCTCCTCGGTCAGGTCCATGTTGTCGCGGTAGTCGGCGTAGGCCTGGTAGAACTCGAGCATGGTGAACTCGGGGTTGTGCCGGGTCGAAACGCCTTCGTTACGGAAGTTGCGGTTGATCTCGAACACTTTCTCGAAACCGCCGACGACAAGCCGCTTGAGGTACAGCTCCGGGGCGATACGCAGGAACATGGCCATGTCCAGCGCGTTGTGATGAGTCTCGAACGGTTTGGCCGCCGCGCCACCGGGGATGGTCTGCAGCATCGGGGTTTCCACTTCGAGGAAACCGCGGTCGTTGAGGAAACGACGGATGTGCGCGATCACCTGCGAGCGCACGCGGAAGGTGTGGCGGGTTTCCTCGTTGACGATCAGGTCGACGTAGCGCTGGCGGTAGCGCTGCTCGGTATCGGTCAGGCCGTGGTGCTTGTCCGGCAGCGGGCGCAGCGACTTGGTCAGCAGGCGCACGTTGGTCATGTGCACGTACAGGTCGCCCTTGCCGGAGCGCGCCAGGGTGCCTTCGGCGGCGATGATGTCGCCCAGGTCCCAGGTCTTGATCGCTTCCAGGGTCTCGGCCGGCAGGCCCTTGCGGTCGACGTACACCTGCAGGCGACCGGAGGTGTCCTGCAGCACCATGAAGGCGCCCCGGTTGAGCATGATGCGACCGGCGATCTTCACTTCGATGGCTGCGGCTTCCAGCTCTTCCTTGCTCTTGCCCTCGTACTGTTTCTGCAGCTCGGCACACAGGCTGTCACGGCGGAAATCGTTGGGGAAGGCAATGCCCTGCTCACGGACGGCAGCAAGCTTTTCCTTGCGCTGGGCAATCAGCTTGTTTTCTTCCTGTTGCAGTTCGTTGTGGTCGAGTTGTTGGTCGCTCATGGTCGCTTCATCTGCCTGGCGTGTCGTACAAAATTTGAGCAGGCGCCGACTGATCGGCGCCTGCGGATGGATTACTGGGCTTACAGGCCCTGCTTGAGGCTGGCCTCGAGATAGCCGTCGAGGTCGCCATCGAGCACCTTCTGGCAGTCACTACGCTCGACACCGGTACGCAGGTCCTTGATACGCGAATCATCGAGCACGTAGGAGCGAATCTGGTGCCCCCAGCCGATGTCCGACTTGCTGTCTTCCAGCGCCTGCGAGGCAGCGTTGCGCTTCTGCATCTCCAGCTCGTACAACTTGGCCCGCAGCATCTTCATCGCGGTGTCCTTGTTGGCGTGCTGGGAGCGTTCGTTCTGGCAGGCCACCACGGTGTTGGTCGGCACGTGGGTGATACGCACGGCCGAATCGGTGGTGTTGACGTGCTGACCACCGGCACCGGAGGAGCGGTAGGTGTCGACGCGCAAGTCGGCCGGGTTGATCTCGATCTCGACCTTGTCGTCGATCTCGGGGGACACGAACACCGCCGAGAACGAAGTGTGACGGCGGGCGCCGGAGTCGAACGGGCTCTTGCGCACCAGGCGGTGCACGCCGATCTCGGTGCGCAGCCAACCGAAGGCGTACTCGCCCTTGATGTGCACGGTGGCGCCCTTGATGCCGGCGACTTCCCCCTCGGACAGTTCGACGATCTCGGCACTGAAGCCGCGCTTGTCGGCCCAGCGCAGGTACATGCGCAGCAGGATGTTGGCCCAGTCCTGGGCCTCGGTGCCGCCGGAACCGGCCTGGATGTCCAGGTAGCAGTTGTTGGCATCCATCTCGCCGCTGAACATGCGGCGGAACTCCAGCTTCTCGAGGATTTCGCGCAGGCGCTCGACTTCGGCGACGATGTCGTTCACCGCGCCTTCGTCGTTTTCTTCGGCGGCCATTTCCAGCAGGTCCTGGAATCGCTCAGGCTGCCGGTGAGGTCATCGATGGTTTCGACGATCTGCGCCAGCATGGCGCGCTCGCGGCCCAGGCTTTGCGCGTACTCGGGCTTGTTCCAGACGCTGGCGTCTTCCAGCTCGCGGTTTACTTCGACGAGACGATCATGCTTGTGATCGTAGTCAAAGATACCCCCGAATGGACTGGGTTCGCTCGGACAGGTCCTGATGGCGTTGAGGATCGGATTGATTTCCATGGTAGTCGGCGCTCGCGGCAAATCGGACGGAAAAGCCGGCGATTATACCCGAGCTGACGCAGGCTGGCAGCCCGTTGCGGGTGGCCAATCAGCGATCTCTGGATCAACGGCGCAGGCTGGCAGCGGGATGCGGCCTCAACCGGGTTCGAGTTCACGCACCGGGGAGGCCTGTACCTGGCGTCGCGCATCCTCGCCGATCATCTGCGCGGCCTTCTCGGCGATCATCAGCACCGGCGAGCAGGTGTTGCCCGACGTGATGGTCGGCATGATCGACGCATCGACCACGCGCAAGCCGGCGATGCCATGCACACGCAGGCGGGCATCGACCACGGCCTCGGCCCCCTGCCCCATCGCACAGGTGCCCACCGGATGGAAGATGGTGGTGCCGATCTCGCCCGCGGCGCGCTGCAGATCCTCTTCGCTTCGGTACCCTGGCCCCGGCTTGTACTCCTCCGGCCGGTAGCCGGCCAGGGCAGGCGCGGAGACGATGCGCCGGGTCAGGCGAATGGCATCGGCCGCCACCCGCAGGTCACGCTCGTCGCTCAGGTAATTCGGCTGGATCGATGGCGCCACGCTGGCATCCATTGAGGTGATTGCGACATGCCCGCGACTGTGCGGGCGCAGGTTGCACACCGACGCCGTGAACGCCGGGAAATCATGCAACGGCTCGCCAAAGCGCTCCAGCGACAGAGGTTGCACGTGGTATTGCAGATTGGCGCGCGCCTGGCCGGGGTCGGATTTGGCGAACGCGCCCAACTGACTGGGCGCCATGGCCAGCGGCCCGCTGCGGTTGAACAGGTACTCCAGGCCCATGCCCAGTTTTCCCCAGGTGCTGGCGGCCATGCGGTTGAGCGTCTTCACCCCGCTGACCCGGTAGATCAGGCGCAGTTGCAGGTGATCCTGCAGATTCCTGCCGACACCAGGCAGCTCGTGCCTGACACCGATGCCCAGGCGCTCGAGCAAGGGGCGCGGGCCGATGCCCGAGCGTTGCAGCAAGGCGGGTGAGCCGATGGCCCCCGCGCAGAGGACGATCTCGCGGCGCGCACCGACTCGCAGCGCATGCCCCTGCCAGCGCAGGTGCAGGGCGCTGGCGCGGCCGCCCTCCAGTTCCAGGCGCTCGGCTTCGGCAGCGGTCAGCACCTGCAGATTGGGGCGCTGGCGAATGTCGCGCAGAAACGCCTTGGACGCATTCCAGCGCACGCCGCGCTTCTGGTTGACCTGAAAGTAGCTGCACCCTTCATTGTCGCCGCCGTTGAAGTCATCGATGCTGGCGATGCCGCTCTGCGCCGCAGCCTGGCGAAAGGCTTCGAGAATCTCCCAGGAAAGCCGCTGGCGCTCGACCCGCCATTCGCCATCGCCGCCGTGCAGGTCACTGGCACCGGCGAAATGGTTCTCCGAGCGTTTGAACAGTGGCAACACATCGCCCCAGGCCCAGCCCGGATTGCCAGCCGCCGCCCAGCCATCGTAATCGGCGGCCTGCCCGCGCATGTAGATCATGCCGTTGATCGAGGAGCTGCCGCCGAGCACGCGACCGCGCGGATATTTCAGCGAGCGTCCGTGCAGGCCCGGATCGGCCTCGGTGCTGAAGCACCAGTCGGTACGCGGATTGCCGATGCAATAGAGGTAACCGACCGGGATATGGATCCAGGGATAGTCGTCACGACCTCCCGCCTCGATCAGCAGCACGCTGACGCCCGGGTCGGCAGACAGCCGATTGGCCAACAGGCAACCGGCCGGGCCGGCACCGACGATCAGGTAGTCGTAACGTTCCAGGAGCGGCTGCGCCATTGGCGTCCTCGCAAGAGCAGCGGATCGAAGCCCTGAGGCTAGGGTCTGTTGGCCGTTCGGCGCAAGCCGCGCTGCCGCGAAACATCAACAGCCCCTGGCTGCCGGGCGAGCCGAACAGAATGATCCTCTGCTCTGATCCGCTGGATGAATGCTCGCCCATCCACCGGCGCCTATGGTGAAACACCTGCGCTCTGCGCTTTACTTGCAGCCAGTCCCGTCCGAGCCCGTCAAGCGATGCCACCAGCCCCACCGAATCCTCCACGCAACCCGCTTCCCGCCGTGCAACGACACAGAGGCTGGCTGCGCTGGCTTCCCGGCCTGCAAGTCCTCAGGGACTATCGTCTGGCGTGGCTGCCCAGGGACATCGCCGCCGGCCTGGTGCTGACCACCATGCTGGTGCCGGTGGGCATCGCCTACGCCGAAGCCTCCGGCGTACCGGGCATCTATGGGCTGTACGCGACCATCGTGCCGCTGCTGGCCTATGCGCTGTTCGGCCCCAGTCGCATCCTCGTGCTCGGTCCGGACTCGGCCCTGGCGGCGCTGATTCTCGCGGTGGTGCTGCCGCTCTCCGGCGGTGACCCGATGCGCGCGGTAACCCTGGCCAGCATGATGGCCGTGGTGGCCGGACTGACCTGCGTGATCGCCGGCCTGCTGCGCCTGGGGTTCATCACCGAGCTGCTGTCCAAGCCCATCCGCTATGGCTACATGAACGGTATCGCCCTGAGCGTGCTGATCAGTCAGACGCCCAAGCTGTTCGGCTTTTCCATCGACAGCCAGGGCCCGCTCAGCGACATCCGGGCGATCGGTGCCGCGCTGCTGGATGGCCAGGCCAACCTCTACAGCCTGGCCGTCGGCGCCGGCACGCTGGCGCTGATCCTGCTGCTGGGCCGCTTCAGGCAGCTTCCCGGCATCCTCATCGCCGTGACCCTGGCGACGCTGGCCGTGGCCTGGCTGGATCTCGATGCCCAGGGCGTGCAGGTGCTTGGCGAACTGCCGCAGGGGCTACCCAGCTTCGCCCTGCCCTGGCTCAGCGGCGTCGATCTGGCCAGCGTGGTGTTTGGCGGCATCGCCATCGCCCTGGTGGCCTTCGCCGACACCAGCGTGCTGTCACGCACCTATGCGGCGCGCACCGGCCGCCATGTCGACCCCAACCAGGAACTGATCGGCCTCGGCGCCGCCAACCTGGCCGGCGGGCTGTTCCAGGGTTTTCCCATCAGCAGCAGCTCGTCGCGCACGCCCGTCGCCGAAGCGGCAGGTGCCAGGACTCAGCTCGCCGGCGTCGTCGGCGCCTCGAGCGTCGCCCTGCTGCTGGTGCTGGCCCCCGATCTGATGCAGTACCTGCCCACCAGCGCGCTGGCCGCCGTGGTGATTGCCGCCGTCATCGGCCTGTTCGTGGTCAGCGATCTGCGCCGCATCTTCCGCGTGCAGCAATGGGAGTTCTGGTTGTCGATGGCCTGCTTCGCCGGGGTGGTGACCTTCGGCGTCATCCCCGGCATCGGCATTGCCGTGGTACTGGCGGTGATCGAGTTTCTCTGGGACGGCTGGCGCCCGTATTACGCCATCCTCGGCCAGGTCGACGGCATCCGAGGCTTCCATGACATCGAGCGCCATCCCGATGCGCGGCAGATACCGGGCCTGCTGCTGTTTCGCTGGGATGCTCCGCTGTTCTTCGCCAATGCCGAGCTGTTCCAGCAGTGCCTGTCGCAGGCCGTCGCACGGTCACCCACGCCCGTGCGGCGGGTGGTGGTTGCGGCCGAACCGGTCACCAGTATCGATGTGACCTCCGCCGACATGCTCGGCGAACTGGAACGGATGCTGGCCGATGCCGGCATCGAGCTGCACTTCGCCGAGGTCAAGGGCCCGGTCAAGGACAAGCTGCGGCGTTTCGGCCTGCTGCATGATGAGCGCGAACGCCATCACCAGCCCACGGTGGGCGCCGCCGTGGATGCCTACCTGAGCGATCATGGCGGGGAAGCGATGCCTGGCAAGGCCTGGCATGCGGATTGAGACGGGAGGACTCGGCAGGCATGGGGGATGGCCTGAAATCGTCGTGATTACCGCCAGGAAGGGACAGCGGCTTCATCGCTGAACAGCGCTTGCGCCGACCCGCGGCCACGAAAGGCCTGGGCTCCCGCCTTCGCGGGAGCGACCATGAATGGCTGTTTTCAGGGAGTCGCTGGCTCGCGACGTCGCGAGCAGGTCGCTCAGATACCGGCCGGCAGCGAACGCACCTGGGCCTCCAGCTCGGACTTGAGAGCGGGCGGCAGTTGCAACTGACGCGCCAGCTCTTCGAGGTAGGCCCGCTCCATGAAGTGCTCCTCGTCCACCATCAGCACACTGGCCAGGTACATCTCGGCTGCCATCTCCGGAGTCGTGGCCGCACGCGCCACATCAGCCGGATCCAGCGGCTTGTTCAGCTCGGTGTGCAACCAGGCCTGCAACTCGGCGTCCTGCGCCAGCTTGCCCAGCTCTTCCTCGATCAACTGACGCTCACGATCATCGACATGGCCATCGGCCTTGGCCGCCGCGACCAGCGCCTTGAGAATCGCCCGGCTGTGCTGCTCGGCCTGGGGTGCCGGCAGGCGATCCAGCGTCTGCGGTTCGACCGGCTGTCCCTGTCCCTGCCGGGCCTGTTGCGCCTGCCAGTTGCCATAGGCCTTGTAGGCGAGGACACCCAACGCGGCCAGGCCACCATAAACGGCCACCTTGCCACCGACCTTGCGCACACGCTTGTTGCCCAGCAGCATGGCCAGCGCCGCACCGCCACCGGCGCCCTTGAGCATCGCACCGAGATCGCTGCCACTGCCCTTGTCCTTGCCCGCACCACCGCCGAGCAGCCCACCCAGCGCGCCCCCAACCCGGAAGAAGCGCCGCCAGCACCCTTCTGTTGCAACAACTCCTGTCCGGATTTGAGCAGTTGATCGAGCAGGCCACGGGTGTTCATAAGGAATTCCTCTGGGGCAAATGTGACCGATTCTATGCTTGCCCCCGCAGGGTGGTGGCAAGCAGATCAATTCCAGATGTTGCCTGTATCAACACAGCCAAGCGTTCGATGAAAAAGAACGATGAACAAAGCATTCGATAAACCATAATGGGGAAAACTGTCAGAGCCGCCAATGCCATGATGACCCTGCGCCAGATTCGCCATTTCATCGCCGTTGCCGAGACGGGCTCGATCTCGGCCGCTGCTCAAGCCGTATTCATTTCCCAGTCGACACTGACGCAAGCGATTCAGCAACTGGAGGAAGAAATCAGCGTCACCCTCTTCAATCGCCATGCCAAGGGCATGAGCCTGACGCACCAAGGCCACCAGTTCCTGCGCCAGGCGCACCTGATCCTCGCCACGGTAGAAAACGCCAAGCGCAGCCTGCAGCAAAGCACCTCGCAAGTGAAAGGTCAGCTCACCATAGGCGTAACCAGCCTGGTGGCAGGCTACTACCTGGCCGACCTGATCACGCGGTTCCAGCACGCCTATCCCAATGTGCAGACACGAGTGATCGAAGACGAACGCCCCTATATCGAGCACCTGCTGGTAGCAGGGGAAATCGATGTCGGCGTACTGATCCTGTCCAACCTGGAAGATCGCCATGCCTTGCAGACCGAAGTGCTGACACACTCTCCGCACCGCCTCTGGCTGCCGCCGCGTCACCCGCTGCTGGAGCGAGACAGCATCACCCTGGCCGACGTCGCCAGCGAACCGCTGATACAGCTCAACGCCGATGAAATGGGCCTGCACACCCAGCGCATCTGGCATCGCGCAAGCCTCACCCCACGAGTCAGCCTGCGTACCGCCTCGGTGGAGGCCGTACGCAGCCTGGTGGCGGCCGGCCTCGGCCTGTCCATTCAGCCCGACATGACCTACCGCCCCTGGTCATTGGAGGGCGACATCATCGAGGCCCGCCCACTGGCGGATCTGAACGAGCCACTCGAGGTAGGGCTGGCCTGGCGCAGAGGCACTGCAAGACCGACACTGGTCGACCCATTCCTGACGCTGGCACGAGCGCAGCCGGCGAACCGCAAGGTTTCGATTTAATCGAACGCCGCTTTCAATATTTAGAATTTGTGAAGATAGCTGTCGGACTCTAGTCTCGCTTTCCGTGAATACAGGCGCTCCGACACATCAGGAGACGTCATGCACAACGACACGAGAAAAAGAAGAAGTCCGAGAATGTCCGCGAGCCTCCCGCCCCTGCACAGTGCTCAACTGATCGATGGCCAACTGGTCAGCGGTGAGGGCTTCGTCGAACCGATCATCAACCCGGCCACCGGCGACGTTCTGATCAGCATCGCCGAGGCCTCGCTGGAACAGCTGGAACTGGCGGTAGTGTCTGCTCACAACGCCTTTCCCGCCTGGTCGCGCACCACACCGGCACAACGCTCCGGCCTCCTGCTGGCGATTGCCGAGGCCATCGAGAGCAATGGCGAACTGCTCGCCCGCCTGGAATCGCTCAATTGCGGCAAGCCACTGCATCTGGCACGTCGAGACGATATCCCCGCCACCGTCGATGTCTTTCGCTTTTTCGCGGGTGCCGTACGCTGCCAGCAGGGCCAGCTCGCCGGTGAATACATCCCGGGTCACACCAGCATGGTCAGACGTGACCCGGTCGGGGTCATTGCGTCCATAGCGCCCTGGAACTACCCGCTGATGATGGCGGCCTGGAAGATCGCGCCCGCCCTCGCTGCCGGCAATACCCTGGTTTTCAAGCCGTCCGAACATACGCCGCTGTCCATTCTCGCGCTGGCGCCGGTACTGGCGCAGATCCTCCCGGCTGGCGTGCTGAACATCGTCTGCGGCAGCGGTGAGGGCGTCGGCAGCCATCTGGTCGGCCATCCCAAGGTGCGCATGGTGTCATTGACCGGCGATATCATCACCGGCCAGAAGATTCTCCAGAGCGCATCACGCACACTCAAGCGAACCCACCTGGAACTGGGCGGCAAGGCTCCCGTCATCGTCTGTGACGACGCCGATCTCGACGCCGTGGTCGAAGGTATCCGCACCCATGGTTTCTACAACGCAGGCCAGGACTGCACCTCGGCTTGCCGCATCTATGCCGAGAAAGGCATACATGATCGTCTGACCGCAGCGCTGGGTGATGCGATAGGCAATATCCGTTTCGCTCGCAAGAAGGACAGCGACAACGAGATGGGGCCACTGATCAGCACCCGTCAGCGTGACCGCGTGGCCAGCTTCGTCGAACGGGCTCTGGGCCTGCCACATATCGAAAGGGTTACCGGCGCGGCCATGCATTCGGGCCCCGGCTTCTACTATCAGCCAACGCTGCTCGCCGGTTGCCGGCAACAAGACGAGATCGTCCAGCGCGAAGTGTTCGGCCCGGTGGTGACCATTACCCGGGTGGAAGACCCGAGCCAGGCTCTGGAATGGGCCAACGACTCCGAATACGCCCTGGCCAGTTCGGTCTGGACCGGGATCTGGACAAGGCCTTCCAACTGGCCAATCGGCTGCAGTACGGCTGCACCTGGATCAACACGCATTTCATGCTGGCCAGCGAAATGCCTCATGGCGGGCTCAAGCGCTCCGGCTATGGCAAGGACCTCTCCAGCGACTCACTGCAAGACTACAGCGTGGTGCGCCACATCATGGCCCGTCACAAACCACTCTGAGGCTCAGGGATCGGCCCGCAAAACAGGCACAACAAGGCCAGCCAACCGAGCTGGCCACTGACAGACCTGCCACCAACAAAAATCGTCAGCGCATCTGCGAGCAAGAGGTATCCAACATGCAGTTCCAGTTCCTGTTACCCACCCGAATAGTCATGGAGCCCGGCCTACGTGCTCGCACCGGCGAGCATCTGGCCGAACTTGGCCTACGCCATGTTCTGCTGATCACCGATCCGGGGGTCAAACGGGCCGGCCTGCTGGAAAACATTTACCGGAGCCTGGATGCAGCCAGTATCCGCTATGCCGAAGTGGCCGACGTCAAACCCAATCCGCGTGCCGAGGATGTCAACCTGGTTGCCGAGCGGTTCCGCGGTCAGGGTATCGACGGCCTGCTGGCAGTCGGCGGTGGCAGTGCCATGGATGCCGCCAAAGCCATCGCGGTGCTGCTCACCCACCCCGGCAAGGTCGAAGACTACGAGGGGGCGTTCAAGCTGCAAGGCCCGGCCCTGCCTGTAGTGGCCATTGCGACCACTGCCGGAACAGGCAGCGAAGTCACGTTCTTTTCGGTCATCACCGATACCAGACGCCAGTTCAAGATGAGCCTGCTGGATTATCGCATCGGCCCGGTGCTGGCTCTGCTGGACTCGGACATCACCACGACGCTGCCGCCGGCTATCGCCGCCGCGACCGGCATGGATGCCCTGACGCACGCCATCGAAGCCTATACCGGCAAGCCGGCGAACCCCATCAGTGACGGGCTGGCCCTGCATGCCATCCGCCTCATAGCGCGCTACCTCAAGCCCGCCGTGCAGGAGCCGGACAATCTCGAAGCCCGCGAGCAGATGCTGGTCGCCAGCCTGATCGCCGGCATGGCGTTCGGTAACGCCGACATCGCCAGCGTGCACTGCATTTCCGAAGCCATCGGCGGCATGTACGACACCCCCCACGGTGTCGGCAACGCCATCTTCCTGCCGTTCGTCTTCGCCCATAACCGCGATGCCGATCTGCGTCGCCATGCCGATGTCGCCTATGCCCTTGGCATCGATCCGACACTGGCTCCAGCGGCTGCCGCCGAAGCGGCAGTAGAACACCTGTTCGCGATGAGCCGTGAGCTGAATATCCCTCGCTTCAAGGAGGTTGCCGGTGTACGTGAAGAGGATTTCCCGACCATCGCCGAGAAATCCAAGAACAACATTTCCGACAGCAGCAACGCCAAGCCCATGAGCGTCGATAGCTACCTGGCGATCATTCGTCAGGCTTACCAATACTGATCGAGGCACGGACATGACATCTACTTCACTGAACAGAACCCTCGGTTTCTGGCGGGCCTTTGCCACCTGCACCGGGCTTGTCGTTGCCGGCACCACCATGGTGTCGCTCGGCTACAGCATGGGCCTGGTCGGCCCGGCATTCATGGTCAGCGCGCTGATCGCGATGTTCGTCAGCATCCTGGTTTCCTTCTCCTATGCCGAGCTGTCGTCATTCATGCCAGGCGCCGGCATGATCGGTGACTACACATTGATCGCCATGGGGCCATTCATGGCCATCGTCAGTGTGCTGGGCGGTTACATCGTGCTGGTCTCCGCGGCCGGAGCGATGGAGTCCATCACCGCCGGACTCGCCGTGCAGAGCCTGTTCCCGTCCATCAGCGCCACCTTCGTGGCCATCACCATGCTGGTGCTCTTCCTGGTGGTCAACCTGGTGGGTGTTGGCGTATTCGGGTCGGTTCAGGTCTTCATTACCGGATCGATGATCATCGGCACCTCGATCATGGGGCTGCTCGGCCTGCTGAGCATCGGCACCGTGAACGAGATTCAGGCCGTGCCCTTCAACCCCAAAGGCTGGGAGGTGGTACTCCAGTCGCTCGCGCTGGGTATCTGGCTGTTCGTCGGCATCGAGTATGTCGCGCCCATGGCCGAGGAAGTGGTCGAGCCCGAGAAGACCATCCCCAAGGCCATGATCTTCGGCCTGCTGACCATCTTCGTGGCGGATATGCTGTTTGGCCAGGCGATTGCCCACTACGTGCCGCTCAACATCCTCGAAAGCTCCACCGCGCCGCAGGTCGAAGGCGCTCAGGCCATGTTCGGTCACACCGGTGCGGTCGTGATCGTACTCATCACCGTTCTGGCCAGCGCCAGCTCCGTCAGCTCGCACCTTGCAGCCGTTCCGCGCATGCTCTATGGCCTGGCCCGGGAAGGCATGCTGCCCAAGGCGTTCACCTACGTACACCCGCAATTCCGTACGCCCTGGGTCGGCATCATCGTGGTCTTCATGCTGCTGTGCATTCCGTTCCTGCTGAGCATCGACATGGATCTGATCGCCACCCTGATCCTGGCCTCCTGCGTGACTTGGCTGCTGTCCTATGTCATTGCCCAGATCAACGTGATCATCCTGCGTCGCCGCTACCCCGAGATCAGACGGCCGTTCCGTACCCCGCTGTTCCCGATACCGCAGGTCATTGGTATTGCGGCATGCCTGTACATGATCCTGACCATTCATCCGGATACCGAGATGAAACTGCGCATCTATGCCATCTCCGGTGGCTTCATGCTGCTGATCGTCGTGTATGCCATCTGCTGGCTGCGGTACAAGCGCATTGCGCTGTTCCGCCCCGTGCCGTTGGAGCAGCTCTACGGGCTGAGCAGGAGCGAAGTCGATCGATCACCTGCCCCGGCACTACCAGTAAAACCACTGGAACAAGGCTGAGATGAACATCTTCGCAAACGTCGAACGGCGCGCAGAGCATGCCTTCCGGCATCTGTGCGGGCAGTTCGGGCATGCCCCGTCTCCAGAGGCCCCCCTGCAGGCGCAGGACGAACAGCCGGGTCTCGAACGGCGCCTGGACTACTACGTCCGGCGCCAGTTCTTCAGCCGCATCTACAAGCTGGATGTGCGTTATGCGCTGGACATGCAGACGGTACCTGAAGGCCACGCTCACTGGATCGATGGACGCCGCTGGAAAAGCCCTCAGGCAGCGCTGGAAAGCTGGCTGAACCAGCCCTGCGAACTGAACGAGAACTTGCGCAACCTGGATACCGAGCGGGTCGAACTGATCAGCGAAGAGGGGCAGGTGAAGCTGCACGTACGACCGCTGCCAGGTTGCTTCGTGTGGACGCTGCTACCCCCCATGCACTACTTCGTGCGCATGAAGGAAAACGAGGTGGCGCTGATCTCGGCGCTGCCCGCGCTGTTACACGCCAGGTGCTGATCGCGCCCACAGCCACTTTACCGATGAACATCCGGTCGGCAATTGATCCTGACATTGCCGTCCCTGCAACGAGGTCAACCCCATGCAAGTCAAACTTCTGATAAATGGCCAACTGGTCGCTGGAGAAGGCGACGTTCAGGCCATCTTCAATCCCTCGCTGGGCAGTGTTCTGGTGGAAATCCCCGAGGCCAGCATCGCCCAGGTCGATGCCGCCGTCCTCGCTGCCGACGCCGCGTTCGAACACTGGTCGCAAACCACGCCTGGCCAACGCTCGGCGCTACTTCTGAAGCTGGCAGATGCCATCGACAGCCAGGCTGAGCAGCTTGCCTATCTGGAGTCACGAAATTGCGGCAAACCCTACAGCGCCGCACTCAACGATGAACTCCCGGCAGTAGCGGATGTGTTTCGCTTCTTCGCGGGCGCAGCGCGTTGCCTGCAAGGTTCGGCCGCCGGTGAATACCTGCCGGGGCACACCTCGATGATCCGCCGTGACCCGGTCGGCGTGGTCGCCTCCATCGCGCCCTGGAACTACCCCTGATGATGCTCGCCTGGAAGCTCGCTCCCGCCCTGGCTGCCGGCAACACGGTGGTGCTCAAGCCCTCGGAGCAGACACCATTGACCGCGTTGCACCTGGGAAAACTGATGGCAGAGATCTTTCCCGCCGGCGTCACCAATATCGTGTTCGGCCGTGGAGCCACTGTCGGCGAGCCGCTGACCAGTCACCCGAAGGTGCGCATGGTTTCCCTTACCGGCTCGGTCAACACCGGCAGCCGCATCATCGCCGGCACCGCTGACAGCGTTAAACGGATGCACATGGAGCTGGGCGGCAAAGCGCCGGTCATCATCTTCGACGATGCCGATATAGACGCTGCGGTAGAGGGTATCCGCAGCTTCGGTTTCTACAATGCCGGGCAGGACTGCACCGCTGCCTGCCGTATCTACGCCCACCGCGATATCTACGAACGCTTCGTGAGCAAGCTCGGCGAGGCCGTCAGCACGCTCAAGCTGGGCCAGCAGGACGAGGACGGCGTCGAGCTTGGCCCGCTGATCACCGAGCAGCACCTGCAACGCGTGGAGGGCTTCGTCGAACGCGCCAAGGCTCAGCCCCATATTGAAGTCATCACCGGAGGCAAGCGCGCCAATCGTGCAGGTTACTTTTTCGAACCGACGGTTCTGGCTGGAGCGCATCAGGACGACGAAATCGTCCAGCGGGAAGTGTTCGGCCCGGTCGTATCGGTTACCCGTTTCGAGGACGAAGCACAGGTGCTGTCCTGGGCCAACGACTCCGACTACGGACTCGCCTCTTCGGTATGGACTCGGGATGTGGGCCGTGCCCATCGCCTGTCTGCTCGCCTTCAGTACGGCTGCACCTGGGTCAATACCCATTTCATGCTGGTCAGCGAGATGCCTCACGGCGGCGTGAAACTCTCCGGCTACGGCAAGGACATGTCCATGTATGGCCTGGAGGACTACACCGTCATTCGCCACGTGATGTTCAAGCACTGATCACGAGCGACCTGGCGTGGGCGCAGTGCTTCACGCCAGGCAGTGCCCCTGCCCATTCACCACGTGGCGCATGACACGCACAACAGCTATCGGCCCGGCCTCGGTTGCGGGCCAGGCATTGCAGGCAAGCGGCGCTCACCTCATCGCGCTTGACAGCCTCTCACCCTGCCAAGCACCATCGCCGAACGATTCACGCAACGGGCTCTCCATGTACGCCACCTTCGACTCACTGCCACTGCCTCCAGGCTTGATTGCCTGCCAGTGCGCGTGCGTCGTCGTTGCCAAGAAATCCAAGAAACAGTCGCTCATTTGACCGGGGCGTGCTGTCCCGTCAGATGGGCTGACAGGACAGGCGCCAGGTTACATCCCCCTCCCGCTCGCATCCCGCACCCTCCCTGACGGCGACCAGACGGTCAGTCGCAAGGAGTTTTCGCATGTCCGGTTTTCAGGGTATCTGGGTGGCACTGGTCACCCCTTTTCGTAACGGCGAGATCGATTTCGCCAGCCTCGATCGTCTGGCAGGCAGCCTGCTGGACGATGGCGTCGCCGGCCTGGTGGTCTGCGGCACCACGGGAGAAGCGGCCGCGCTGAGCCAGGAGGAGCAGCTCGCCGTGCTGGATGCCGTGCTCCAGCGTGTGCCGGCGCAGCGCGTGATCATGGGGCTGGCCGGCAACCAGCTGAGCGCCCTGCTCGACCTGCAACGGGAAATCCAGCGCCGCCCCCTGGCCGGCCTGCTGGTACCGGCGCCCTACTACATCCGCCCGTCCCAGGCCGGGCTGGAGCACTTCTTCGCCACGCTGGCCGATGCCGCCGAAGTACCGCTGGTGCTGTACGACATCCCCTACCGCACGGGGGTACGCATAGAACGCGAGACGCTGCGACGCATCGTCCGCCATCCCAATATCCAGGCCATCAAGGATTGCGCAGGTGACGCCGAAACCACCATGGCGCTGATCGCCGACGGCCAGGTGCAGGTGCTGGCCGGCGAGGACACGCAGATATTCAACACCCTGTGCCTGGGGGGCGCAGGTGCCATCTCCGCTTCGGCGCACATTCGAGCCGACCTCTACGTGCGCCTGCATCAGCGAGTGACGGCAGGCGACCTGGCAGGCGCGCGCCAGTTGCACTATCAGTTGCTGCCGTGGATGCAGGCCGCCTTCGCCGAGGCCAATCCGTCGGCGATCAAGGCCGCACTGGCGCTGCTGGGACTGCTCGAAGAAGAAACCAGAGCACCGCTGCTGCCCTGCACGGCAGCGACGCGCCAGCAGTTGAAAGAGGTGCTGGCACGCCTTGCGCGTTAACGCGGGGCGATATGCGCCACCATCAGCTGCACGCTTTCGTTGCCGCGAAACTCGTTGAGGTCGAGCTTGTACGCCAGCTCGGCCCAGCGCAGCGTGGGGTTGGGCCAGACATCGCGGTCGATGTTGAAGGCGATGCCGTCGAGCTGCACGCTGCCGCACTCGGTCTTGAGCACCAGTTTCAGATGGCGTTCGCCCACGATGCGCTGGTTGACGATCTGGAACACGCCATGGAACAGCGGCTCGGGGAAATGCTGCCCCCAGGGGCCGGCGTTGCGCAGGGCGCGGGCCAGTTCCAGGTGAAATTCGGTGGCGTCGAGCTGGCCGTCGGAAAGCAGGCGTCCGGTCAGATCCTCCTCGCACAGCTGGCGGCGCACCTCGGCGTCGAAGGCCTGGGCGAAAGCGCCGAAGTTGGTCTGCGGGAGCGACAGGCCGGCGGCCATGGCATGCCCGCCGAACTTGCTGATCAACCCCGGATGGCGCGCCGCCACAGCGTCCAGCGCATCGCGGATATGCAGCCCCGCCACCGAACGCGCCGAGCCCTTGAGCATGCCCTCGCCCGCGTCGGCGAAGGCGATGGCCGGGCGGTGATAACGCTCCTTCAGCCGCGAGGCGAGGATACCGATCACCCCCTGGTGCCAGTCCGGCTCGAACAGGCAGAGGCCGAACGGCATGTCGTCCAGGGACAGATCCCTGAGCTGGGCCAGCGCCTCACGCTGCATGCCCTGTTCAATGGCCTTGCGATCCTGATTGAGCTGGTCGAGCTGCACGGCCATGTCACGGGCCAGCGCCTCGTCATCGCAGAGCAGGCATTCGATGCCCAGGCTCATGTCGTCCAGACGGCCAGCGGCGTTGAGCCGTGGATCGAGGATGAAGCCAAGGTCGGTGGACGTGATACGCCGGTGGTCGCGCCCGGCAACTTCGAGAATCGCCCGCAACCCCGGCCGCGCCCGACCGGCGCGAATGCGTGCGAGGCCCTGGTGCACCAGAATGCGGTTGTTGGCATCCAGTGGCACCACATCGGCCACGCTGCCCAGCGCAACCAGATCGAGCAGCTCGCCCAGGTTGGGCTCCTGGCGGTTGGCGAACCAGCCGCTTTCCCGCAGACGTGCACGCAGCGCCAGCAGCACATAGAACATCACGCCGACACCCGCCATGGCCTTGCTGGGGAAACCGCAGCCAGGCTGGTTGGGATTGACGATGGCATCGGCGGCCGGCAGTTCCGGCCCCGGCAGGTGGTGATCGGTGACCAGAACCCTTAGCCCGGCGGCCTTGGCCGCTGCAACACCATCGACACTGGAGATGCCGTTGTCCACGGTGAGCAGCAGGTCAGGTTGGCGCTCCAGTGCCACGGCGACGATTTCCGGAGTCAGGCCGTAGCCGTATTCGAAGCGGTTCGGCACCAGATAATCCACATGCGCCGCACCGAGCAGCCGCAGACCGAGTACCCCGACCGAACTGGCGGTGGCGCCATCAGCATCGAAATCACCGACGATGAGAATGCGCCGACGCTGTTCGAGTGCCTCGACCAGCAATTCGACCGCCGCATCGATGCCCTTGAGCTGCTGGTACGGAATCAACCGAGCCAGGCCCTTGTCCAGCTCTTCGACGGACTGCACGCCACGCGCGGCGTAGAGGCGAGTCAACAGGGGCGGCAGGTTGCCCAGATCAGGCAATTGTGCGGGCAAGGGACGGGCTTCGATACGCATCTTGGGTCTTTTTCATGTAGGGCGGGTGCAACCCGCCACAGGTGATCTGGCGGGTTGCACCCGCCCTACGGCTTCAACGCTGGCCGACCAGCCACTCCATCGGGATCTCGTGCTGGCCACGCTCGTCGGTGACGAACAGTTCGCCATCGCTGATCATCACGCTCCAGCTCAGCGAACGCGGCATGTCCAGCGACAGCTCGGCCAGCGCCTCCTGGCCGAGGGCGACCACGTTGATGTTCTTCAGGCTGCGTACCGGGTCGAGGCATTTGCCCTGCCACACGCGCAGGTTGCCATAGGCCACCAGGCTGAATTTCTCGGTACGCCGCGAGCACCAGGTGATGCGCTCGCTATCGGGCTGACCGACCTCGATCCAGTGCAGCACGCGGTCGTCCAGGCTCTTCTCCCACAGCGCCGGCTCATCGACATCCGACAGGCCACGACCGAAGGCCAGTTGCTCATGATGGAACAGCGCGTAGGCGATCAGCCGTGCGGCCAGGCGCTCTTCGGTCTCCGAGGGATGACGGGCGACGGTGAAGCGCAGGTTCTCGTAGACGCTGCGATCCATGTCGGTGAGGTTCAGTTCGATCTTGTAAGTGGTCGATGGCAGGGCCATGGCGGGCTTCTTGGCTGGTCGAAAGGCAGCAAGTCTACCGCGAATCTGGCGCTGCGGCCCTAAAGCCGTGCCAACAACGCCTCCAATACCTGCTCCGGCG
The DNA here is from genome assembly GCA_045291465.1 of Ectopseudomonas oleovorans. Taxonomy (GTDB): domain Bacteria; phylum Pseudomonadota; class Gammaproteobacteria; order Pseudomonadales; family Pseudomonadaceae; genus Aquipseudomonas; species Aquipseudomonas oleovorans_B. Next base: position 4,686,756 of record CP152345.1, read on the forward strand.
CCTCGCGCCAGAGGCCATAGCTCAGCGGCAGGGTCTCCAGACCGGCACGCGCCAGCACCAGGTAGCGCTCCAGTTCGAGGAAGCCCTCACCCTGCCCGGGAAACCCGATCAGATCGACGGCCAGGCACTTGTCGCCACGTCGGCAGAAGATGTCCAGCACCAGCCCGGCCAACGGATAGTGGTTCCAGGTGCTCACACCCCGTGCCTGCAAGGCCTCGCACAGTTGCAGACGTGCGGCGTCGGTAGCACCCGGCTGCCAGTCCGAAACCGGGACGTCCAGCGACTCCAGGTAGCGACGCAACAGGTGCGTGGCCGGCAACTGGCGCTCGTCGCCACTGAACAGCAGCACCTGGCGCTCACGGGCACGGGTGATGGCGACATTGAACAGGTCGGCGCGATTGAGGTAGGTGGCCGCCTGGCTGGAGTCGTGATCGATGGCGAAGCTGAGGATCATCAGATCGCGCTCTTCGCCCTGGAAGCCATAAGGCGTGTCCACCAGCAGACGGAACTCGCGCAACGGCTCCAGCGGCAGACTCTCGCCGATGCGCTTGCGGATCAGCTCGACCTGATCACGAAAGGGTGACAGCACACCGACGCTGGGCTTGAGCGGGCTGTCATGGTATTCGGCCAGATGCGTCTGCAGCAGCGCCAGCACCCGCTCCACTTCCACCTCGTTGGCGCCGTTGCGTCCGCGCTGACCATCCAGACGCTGCAGGTGCAGGCTGTCGCAGCCCTGGGTACCGGGACGCTCCTTCATCACCCGCAGACGCCGGTCGTAGAACAGCTCGTTGCTGAAGCGGATCAGCGCCGGGCGACTGCGAAAATGCTCGTCGAGAAACACCACAGCCTCCTGACTGGCCAATTGCTGACCAACCAGGTCGAGGACACTGTTGTCGCGGTAGCTCCAGGCCTCGCGCTCTTCGGCATGCAGGCCGGCGCGTTGCAGCAACTGCACCTCCCGCACACGAGAGAGGAAGGAGATGTGCCGCAGCTGACGCACGTCGCCGGTCACCACGGCGCGCTTGCAGCGCTGGAAGGCCGGCAGCGCCGAGGCGATGTCGCACTGGGTCGCCTCGTCCATCACCATCACGTCGAACAGTTCCGGGCGCAACGGCAACAGGCGGTGCAGCTCGTCCAGGGTCACCACCCAGATCGGGAAGGCGGCCAGCAGGCGCGCCGGGTCGATATCTTCGAACAGCGCCAGCTGGCGCTGCGAGCTGCGCGCACGAATGGCCTGGTTGTAGCGCACGAACAGCGAGCGGTCGCTGAGCAGCAGGCGCTTGAGATTCAGTGCCCGGTGGCTGTTTAGGTGTTCACGGCTGATGCGCTGGCGGCGCTGCTGGCAGTCGCGCAACTCGTCCAGCAGCCCCCAGGGCCGCACACTGCCGCCGATGCGCCTGCGCACCCAGGGCACCTGCAACCAGCGCTGCCAGAAAGCCAGGCTGCCACGTTCGGCACGAAGCAGCAGGCGACTCCAGCGCACCGCCTGCTCGCAACGCACGCGAAAGTCCGCCGACAGACGCCGCTCGGCCCGGGTGAGCACCTGCAACTCGCTGCGCTGGTCGGCCTCGAGCTGTTCCGAAACGTTCTCGAACTCACCCTGAAGCAAGCGTTCCAGGCGCTCGCGCAGGGTCTGTCGCAAGCTCTGCCCATCCCCTTCGAGCACACCGTCGCGCAGGCCGAAATCCTCGCGCAGCTTTTGCGCGATGACCCTTACCGCCTGCGCACTGCGGCTGACCAGCAGCACGCTCTCGCCTTGCAGGTAGCGATCCAGTGCCAGCGCCGCCAGGCTGTAGCTCTTGCCGGTGCCGGGTGGCCCGGAAATCTGGCTCAGCGGATGGCGTGCGGCATTTTCCAGCGCCCGGCACTGGGCCGCACTGAGCTGCGCCGGCAGGCGCTGCGGGGTAGTGGTCGAGCCGGCCAGCGGAGCGGTCGGCGCCTCGCCCAGCAGTTGCAACAGGGCCGGCGACAGTTGCTCAGCCTCCAGCAGCAGTTGCAGTTCGTGGGCAATACCACGGCTGCCGCTGCCGCGTGGCACCAGCGCGACGCAGGCTCCCGCCTGCACGGACAGACTCCGTCGGCGCAGGGCCGTGGCCATGGCCTCGGCATCGACCAGCAACGGAAAACCGGCCGCATCGGCCACCTCGTCGATCCGGGTATTGCGCTGTATCCAGGCGAGCAACTGCCCCAGCGCCGCCGCATCGAGTGGCCCCGAAGGCAGCGGCAACGTGTCGAGACCGTCCGCGCCGTCCTCGTCGAACAGGCGGCGCAGCAGGCGCCAGTTGCCATGCACCTGCTGCGGATCGATGGCGAGCAGCTGGCTCTGCCCGTCTGTCGTCGGTTGCAGGCTCGCCTCGTAGTAGAACAGCGGGCCGCAGATCGCCTGCGAGGCACCGGTCTCCAGTTGCACACGGCCACATACCGGCAATACGCCGTACACCAGTTGCAGCTCGCGCTGGTACAGGGTCTGCGCCTCGGCCAGGGCGCGGCCCAGCTCGGCCGACAGCGGCAGCAGCGGCATGCCACCGCTGGCCAGCTCCTCGCGGCCGTCCAGCCAGGCCCAGCGCTGGGCGGGCAACCGCGTCAGGTTGTCCAGATCCAGGTCGCGGCTGTCGGCCAGATAACAACTGCGGTAGAAGCCGATCAGTCGGCGGGCGTGCGCGTCGTTCATCAGTTGCCCGCGTAACGTGTCCAGAGCTTGTCGAACTCACGCCGGTACTCGGCGACCAGATACGGGTCGTCGGTCACCAGCAGGTTTTCCTCGTTGCTGGTGCTGGCGCTGCGTGTCCAGTTGAAACTGCCGTTGAGCAACAGGCGCCCGTCGAACAGGGCGAACTTGTGATGCATGTGGAAGGGGCTGTTGTCGATGCGCAGGGGAACACCGGAATCGACCAGATGCTGGATGTCGCTGCCCACGTCGAAGCGCTTCTCGCTGTCGCTGATGATGCGCACGGCGACCCCACGGCGGTGCACGGCGATCAGTTCGTCACTGAGCTGGTCGTCGGAGATGGTGTAGACACAGACGTCCACCGACTCGCGGGCCTGGCGGCACAGGTCACGGATGCGCTGGCGGCAGCTCTCGCCGGGGCTGAAGTGCGCACTGCTGTGGCCGCGAACCGGCGAGCAGCGCACCTCCAGGGTCTTGATCACCTGCTCCAGCCACTTCAGTGCCGGCAGCGCATCTTCGGGATTGACGATCAGCTCGCGCACCAGGGCGAAGGCGCGGTTGCGCATGTAACGCACCTGATCCGGTGACAGGTCGTCACCCAGTTCGCGCAGCTCATCGCGCTCCTCATTGCTCAGGCGCAGGTCGACGAGGCTGTCACGCAGGTGTTGGTCGAGCCGGTTGAAATCCATGCAAACTCCCTTTCGTCATTGATTGCGGCGGCGACTCAGGGCAGCGTAGAGCACGCCACTGAAGGCACCGGCCAGATGGTACTCGAAGGAGACACCGGCGCGCGGCAGCAGGCCGAAGAACCAGCCGCCATACAGCACGAATACCAGTGCCGCGAGCAGAAGATCGAGCAGGCTGCGCTCGAACCAGGCACGCGCCAGCAGCAGCCCCCAGAAACCGAACAGCCAGCCGCTGGCGCCGATATGCAGACCGGTGCGACCGAACAGCCACACCAGGACACCGCTGACGACGATGATGAAGGCGCTGGCCCGCAGAAAGTCGCGACGCGAACGCAACAGCACCAGGGCACCGAGAATCAGCAGGCCGCTGAGGTTGCTCAGCAGGTGTGCCCAGCTGCCATGCAGCCAGGGTGACAGGACGATGCCCGGCAACGCCTCGACATGACGCGGCACCAGGCCCCAGACGTTGAGGGCGCCACCGCTGAGGCTATTGCCCACCTGCACCAGCAGCATGCTGCCGGCCAGGGCCAGCAGCAGGCGCAGGTCTGCCAGGGCTCCGGCTCTCACGGCGCCTCGTCGCCCGGCTCGCTGCGACGCTGCTCATGGCCCAGCTGTTCGCTCAGTTCGCGCAACTGGCCGGAAATATCGCGCATGCGATTGTGGGTACCAAGGTCGATGTCGATCTTCTTGTCCATCACCTTGAGCAGCGGCAGGAAGCTGTTCTGCAAACTGTCGGCCAGGCTCTCCAGCAGCTTCTGCGTGCCCGGCTGTGGCGGCGTGACTACCTCCACCTGCGGGCGCAGCTTGCCGAGGTTGTCCAGACCGGCCAGCAACTGCTCCCAGGGAATGCTCGGCGCCTCAGCGGCCGGCTTGCCGGTGCCCAGGCCACGCACGCTCTCGACCAGATCGTTGAGCTGCGCCACCACACGCCCACCGACATCGCTGTCGCTGCCGCCCATGGCCTTGTTGCGCATGAAGTCACGCTTGATCTGCGCCCAGCGCTCGGCCTGCTCGGGCGTCATGTTGCCACGCAGTTCGGCGAGCTTGAGCAGGTTCTCCTCGGCACCGGTGGTCAGCAACTGCGACTCGCCCTGGTAGTGGTCGGCGATCAGTTGCAGCAATTCGGCGTCGTTCATCACCGCACTGATCTTCTCGGCCATCTTGTTCATGTTGCGGTAGCTGCCCTGCAACTTGAACGGCGGCTCGGTGCGGTAGCTGTCGGCCTGGGCGGCACTGACGATGTACTGCTGGTTGACCCGGCCGACCACGTCGCGCACCTGCATCAGGCGCTGCAAGGTGGTGGTGATCTCGTTGATCTCGGCAGCGCTGTAGGTGTGCGACAGTTCGTTGGCCGAGAACGGCTTGCCCTCGGCCCTGGCGACGAAACGGTAGACGTCGGCCATGTCGCGGGTGGCCAGCGGCGCCAGCACCGGGTTGGAGGTCAGCCCGTTCTCGATGTAGGACAGCGCGAAGGCTTCCTGCATGCCGCCCAGGGTGTCACCCAGGTTATAGATGTCGGCGCGGTTGGCGAGCATGTCGGGAATCTTGAACACGTCGCCGGACTCGGTGTACGGGTTGCCGCTCATCACCACGCAGAACTTCTTGCCGCGCATGTCGTAGGTCTTGGTCTTGCCCTTCCACACGCCTTCGATACGCCGGGTACCGTCGCACAGCGAGATGAATTTCTGCAGGAATTCCGGGTGAGTGTGCTGGATGTCATCGACGTACAGCATCACGTTGTTGCCCATCTCCAGGGCCAGATTGAGCTTCTCCAGCTCCTGACGCGAGGTGGCGTCCGGCGCCTGTGCCGGATCGATGGAGCGCACTTCGTGGCCCAGTGCCGGACCGTTGACCTTCATGAAGATCAGCCCCAGGCGATGCGCCACGTACTCCATCAGCGTGGTCTTGCCGTAGCCGGGCGGCGAAATGAGCATCAGCAGGCCCATCAGGTCGGTGCGCTTGTTCTCGCCGGCGGTGCCCATCTGCTTGGCCAGGTTGTCACCGATGAAGCCCAGGTAGACATCGTTGATCAGCTTGTTGCGCACGAACGACGACAGCGGCCTGGGCTTGAATTCCGACAGACGCAGCGCCTGGCGCTCGCGGTTGATGACCTCCTGGCGCAGCGTCTGGTAGCGCTGCAACTGCGGCACGAAGATGTCCTGGTGCCGTTGCAGGCGGGTGAAGTAATCGTCGATGGCCAGCAGCAGCGTACCGTTCTGCAGACGCGGATGATCGCCAAGCAGGCCATTGACGGTGAAGCGCAAATCAACCTCGGTGAAGCGCCGCGCGAATTCGTCGTCGAGCAGACTGACCGCGATCGCCTCGGGCACGTAGTCGACCAGCTCGGCCATGCTGGCGTCCTGCGCGCACAGGCCGTCGAACCAGGTCTGCGCCAGCGCCCAGCGCTGCGCCGGACGGCCACGCAGATTGTCCAGCGCGGTACGGTAATCGTCCCACACGTGGCTGGCCTGCATGCGTTGCTGCAGGGTGTCGAGCAGTTGCCGGGCGTACTTGCTGAAACTGAATTCGACCGGCTTGGCCGCCAACTCCTCCACCAGATAGGCCGCAGCCGCCTGGCGCTGCGCGGCGTCGACCGGCAGCGGGTGTTGAGCGAGGAAGCGCTGCATGGCCGCGTCGACTTCTTCACGCAGGCGCAGCACACCGTCCTCGCTGCCGAACAGTTGGCGCAGATGCAGGCTGCTGCGCGCCCGCTCCGGCCACAGCTCGGCCTCGATGTCCTGGCCCCAGCGGTTCCAGAACAGCGCGGCGAAGCCCCGTGCGGCCGGCGCGTAGCGCAGCAGCCCGGCGCTTCGCGCAGCGGCAGCAGTTGAGTGAGGATCAGCGCCGCATCGTGGTCATGGATGCCCTTCTCGTAGGCGTCCTTGTAACGCGGCGCGGCAAAGTCGCGGATCAGCCGGGTCAGGGTTTCCGGCTGCGCCAGGTGGGTCTTGAGCAGATCCAGGCTCAGCCCTTCACGCCCCGCCACGGCAGCATCGAGCACCAGCCCGGCGAGGTATTCGGCGCGGTACAGCGAAGGGGATTCGGACTCCAGCGACACCTGCCAGTAGTCACGCAAAGCGTCCAGCGTCTCGTCGTGCAGCGGTTCGAGAAAATCCGTGCCGGTCAGGTGCAGGTAGAGGCCGTCGCCGCGCGGCATCAGGGTCAGATCGAGTTCCTGGGTGTTGACGCTGAAACGGTGACGCGGGCCGAGCCTGATGACGTTGCCGCCCTCTTCGAACAGCTCGCTCTTGTCGCGCAGGGCGCGCACGGCCTGGTCGCGGGCCGCCTTCAGGCGCGCCTCGACGTCATCGGCCTTGACGCTGTCCCTGAGCTCGCGCAGGCGCTCGGCCATCTCGCGCAACTTGAGAATCAGCGGGTCGGCCGCGAAGAACGCGTTGAGTTCTTCCATCTGGGTCAGCCGCGCGGTGCGCCGGCTCAGGCTGTCGAGAATACGCCGGGCGGCGTCGAGCACGGCCTGGGCACGGCGCTGGCGGTCGTCGAGCAGGCTCTGCTTGTGCGACTCGAAGGTTTCCAGCAGTTCCTCGCGCTTGGCCAGGATGTCGCCGAGAAACTGCTCGTGATCGCCGAACTGGCTCTCCAGCTCTTCGAGCTGCACCAGCAGGCGCGACAGCTGCTCGTCGCATTTCTCCGGATCCTGGGCCAGCGCCAGGGCATTGGTAATGCCCTGGCTGAACAGTTTGAACTGGGCGCCGAACTGCGCGACGGTCTCGGCCGAACCCAGCCCCTTGCGCCGCTGCTCGGCACGGGCCTTGGCCTGGTTGAGGTGGGCATAAACCTCGGAAATCGACTCGACGATACGCGTGCGCTGGGTGGCATCGTCGATTTTCAGCGAGGCCATCAGGCTGGAGAGCATGTCCAGATTGCCGGCCATGGTCTGCATCTCGGCCAGCGGCTCACCCAGCTGGGTGACGCTCTCTGCCTTCTGCGCCAGCGTATCGAGCTCACCCAGGCGCTGCACGTAGGGTTGCAGCGCGGCGTCGCTGGCGAGGAAGGCGGAGGTGGCGCCAGCCACGCGCTCCTGCGCTGCGAGCAGCTCGGTCTCCATGGCGTCGATGCGCGCGACGTCGATGTAGCGGTAATCGCGGATGGTCAGCAACTGGCCACGCTGCACGGTGATGGCATTGAGCGCTTCGACGAAGTGCTGCACCTCGTCCCAGCTGTCGACCAGCAGGCCGGAAAGCAGACTCTTCTGCCGGGTCTCGGCCTCGGCCATGGCCCGGCTGGACTGCTGGCGAATGCTCTCGACCTTCTCGAACTCGTCGAGTACCAGCTCGGAGGTGGCGGCCACCTCGCGCAGCAGCGGCGCAAGCTCCGCACACTGGGCGTCGCCCAGCCAGTGGTAGACGTCGAACAGACGCCGGGTGTTCTGGCACAGCTGGGTGTAGCGCGCCACCGACACTTCGCGGCTGTCGATCTCGCGGCTCAGATTGAGCAGGTCGGATACGCCACGCACCAGTTCGGCGTTGCCGATACGCCCGAAGAAGCCGCTGCGCGCCGGTTGGCGGGCAGCGTAGTCGTCACTCTCGAACGGCGTCTGCCAGATCTGCATCGGATGAATGCGGGTCGGCTCGCTGCCCTCGGCCGAGAAGATCACCATGCGTCCGTCTTCCAGGCGGGCGTAGCCGTGACCGAAGATCGGGCTCTGCAACTGGCGGTTGATCATGTTGTAGGTGAACAGTGCCGCGCGACCTTCTTCGGGGTGGTAGAAGATGTACTGCACGTCTTCGCCATTGGGCGAGCGTACCGAGCGCTTGAAACGCATGCCGCCCATGGGTTGTTCGAAGGTCTTGTACTCGCCGCTTTGCAGGTAATAGCCACCGGGAAAGATGATCCCGTGGTCTTCCGGCAGTTGTACGCAGGCCAGGCCGATGGCGTCGATGCGCTCGACCTGGCGAGTCAGGCTGTTGAACACCAGGTAGCGCCACTGCTCCTCGCGGTATGGCAGCACCTTGAGCAGGATCAGGCTACCCAGGCGAGCGTATTCGACCTGCGCGTCGTCGAGCGACTGGGTCTTGTCCAGCACGGCTTCGCGGTAGATGCCCAGGCCGTCCTGGGTGTTGTTCTCGACCTTGATGGTGAGATCGCCCCCGACGGTCTCGACGAACACGGTATCGAGGATGTTCAGGTGCGGATGGCGGCCGCTGACCACCATCTCGCGGGAAGTCTTCTGCCATTCGAAGTCGAAGGGCGCCGGCAGCGCAATGTCGCGCTCGCCGCGGTTGTCGATGTAGCGAACGTCCTGGCCGTCGCTGGAGATCGACCAGCGGAACACACGGATGTCGCTGATCCGCTCGCCAATCTGGAAACTCGCCAGCAGCTTGCCGTCGCGGATGGCCAGTTGCAGCAGGCGGGTGTTCTTGTAGTAGGTGTACAGCTCGTTGAAATCGGCGACGAAACTGGCCTGGGCCAGGAAACTGCCGTCCAGCGGCACCGCCTCGGCTTCGTAGCCGTCACTGCCTTCCACCAGGCGGTAGAGGGAGAACACGTCGGCGACCGAGGTTTCCTTCTTCAGGCCGATGAACACGTTGTAGCCGAACAGCAGGCATTCGCCGACCTGGACGATGTCACGGGCGATGCAGTTGTGCTCGGTGCGGATACGCACCCGACCGATAGCCTCCATCGCGCTGCTGCCGAACTCGGCCAGGCGCTGGCCGTTGAGCGTTTCGGTCAGTTGGCGCAGCCGCTGGCCCTGCTCCTGCAGGCGCCGGTGCAGCACCTCGTAGGCGCCCCCTCGGCGACGGCCTTGTCCAGTACGTCCTGTGTTTGTGCGTCCGACATCGTGTTCTTCCTGGATATGCGGCATCAGGCACCCCGCCCGATCAACAGGGCGAGGGTTCTGGAAAATGCGTGGGAGGTCGCGGCTAAAGCCCCTCCCACATCCGGTAGGGTGGACAACGCACTTTTTGTCCACCGCTCGTGTCGCCAGTGGTGGGCAAAAAGTGCGTTGTCCACTTGGTGGGCTGAAGCCCACCCTACGGGCTATCTACCCGGGTGCTCAGCCTTGACTCAGGCCGGCTCCGAGCCGGCGTTCGGGGCGACCACCGGCGCCGCCTTGCCAGCCAGCAGACGCGACAGCACGTCCTGCACCACCGGGCTCTTGCCCACCACACCTTCGATGGCCTTGCCCACCGACAGCGACTTGGCGAAGGAGTTGAAGAAGTCGCCTTCTCCGCCAACGATTTCGATCTTCGCCTTGGCCAGTGCGGTGGCCAGTACCTCGGCCTGATCCTTGGCGATGTCCTTGTTCGCGGCGATGGCGGCCATGGCCTCCTCGAAGCTCTTCTCCAGCTGCATGCGGAACTCTTCGTGAGCACGTGCGCTGTCGCTGAGCGAATCGAGGGCACCGAATTTCTTGCCCAGACCTTCCGCTTCGGCGTTCAGGCGCTCCAGCAACACCTGGGCCTCGGCCAGGCCCAGATCCTGGGTCGCCTTGGCCTTGGCGGTGCCGAGCTGCTCTTCGCCGCGCGCCTGGGCGCCGAGTTTCTCTTCCAGCACCTTGGCGTCGGCCAGGCCATCCTTCTCCTTGGCTGCGGCCTGCGCCTCGATGACACGTGCCTGCGCCAGCCCCTTCTCCTGCTCGCCCTTGGCTTCGGCGATCAGGCGCTCGGCCTGTACGCGAGCCTCGGCCAGACCTTCCTTCTCCTTGGCCGCAGCGGTGACTTCACGCACGCGCGCATCGGCCAGGCCAGGCGCAGCGCGCTCGGCCTCGATACCTTCGGCCAGTTTCTTCTTGGCCTCGGCGCTCTTGGCCGCAGCTTCCAGCTCGGCCTGGGCCAGGGTGTTGATCTCGATGGCCTTGTGCTTGGAACGGGTCTCGTCGGCTTCGGCCTGTTTGACCTGGCGCACCAGTTCCTGCTCGGCCTCGGCCTGAGCATTGAGCACGGTGACCTGCTTGAGACGCTCGGCCTCGGACACTTCACGCACTTCCTTGATGCGCTCTTCTTCCTGCGCCACGGTCTTCTCGACGGCGACACGCTCGCGCACCACGGCTGCAATGTTCTTGCGCTCTTCCTCCAGCGCCTTTTCCTTCTCGATGCGCTGCAGCTCGACCTCGCGCTCGCGCGAAACCACTTCCAGCTCCTTGGCGCGGGTGACCTTCTCGACCTCGATGACCACGGCACGCTGACGGTTCTGCTGAGCCACTTCCACCTCACGCTGGTGGTTCTCGGCACGGATATCCAGTTCCTGCTGAGTCTGGATGCGAGCCTGCTCGGCCTTGAGGCGCTCTTCCTCGCGCACCTTCAGGGTTTCCGCTTCCTCGCGGGCGCGGATGGTCTCGATTTCACGCTTCTGACGCGCCTCGGCATCGGCCTGCTGGCGCTCCAGCGACAGCGTCGCCTCGCGGGTTTCGACGTTCTTCTTCTTGATCGCCAGTTCTTCGTTGCGCTCCAGCTCGTTGGTGATGACGTTCTGCGCAGCGGTCAGCTCGGTGATCTTGCGGATGCCTTCGGCGTCGAGAATGTTGCTCGGATCCAGGGAGGCCTTGGAGGTCTGCTCCAGGTAGTCGATGGCCACGTCTTCCAGCACGTAGCCGTTGAGATCGTTGCCGATCACTTCGACGATACGGTCACGGAAGTCCTGGCGATTCTCGAACAGCTCGACGAAATCGAACTGCTTGCCGACGGTCTTCAGCGCTTCGGAGAACTTGGCGTTGAACAGCTCGTTGACCGCGCCACGATCGGAGGCACGTTCCACGCCGATGGCCTTGGCCACCTTGAGCACGTCTTCCTGGGTCTCGTTGACGCGCAGGTAGAACGCCACGGTGATGTCGGCGCGCATGTTGTCGCGGCAGATCAGACCATCCTTGGCTCGACGATCGACTTCGAGGGTGATCAGGGAGATCTTCATGAACTCCTTGAGGTGGATTACCGGGTACACCAGCGAGCCGGTAAAGTGCACCTTGGGCGTCGAGCTCATGTCGTTGACGATCAGCGCCGTGCCTTGCGGAACCTTGATGTAGAAGGCCTTGAACAGGGCGATCAGGGCGATCACGAAGAGAACGACCAGCATGGCCCCGATGATGAAGGGGATGAGGTTTTCCATTACAGCTCTACTCCTTTGCTAATTGTGCAGACGGGGTCGGCGATCCCTACCCTGTCAGCCCTCTGTTACCAGCGGATTGCCGAAAGCGGCTAGACGCCTCGAAACTCTTCTTCAGTGATGACCCGATAGGCATGCTCGGCGCTCAGGTACTCCAGCAGCACCACACGATCACCGCGCTTGAACCCCAGGGCCTCGTCGGCACGCACCCTCAGGATCAGGCCGGCGCCGCCATCTTCCAGCACCGCTTCGCCATGACTGGCCGTGACCCGACCACTGCGCACCACAGCCACCTGACCCAGCACCGATTTGCTGCTGATAGCCTCTATTTTGTGAAACAACGGACGCAACGGCCGGCAGATCGCTGCGCACAGCGGTGCAGCGAGGACGAAGGCACCGACGATCACCACCAGCCCCAGCGGGTAGCGCAGGATGCCCAGCGGCAGATGGCGTAGCAGCCAGAGCTCGATGAAGTAGCAGATGAACCAGCCAAAGAAGAACAGCAGCGTCAGCACCAGAGTAACCGGCACACCGTCGAGCTTGAACTTGTAGAGCAGGCCGGCGAGCCCTTCGGTCTGGCCAGAGCCTTCCATCATCGAGTCGACCTCGACGTCGAGCAGGTCGACCTCGAGCAGACCGGCTGCGACCACCAGCCAATAGATGACCGCCACGCACAACAGAAAGCTGTAGATGGCGGTGGGAAATGACAGCGCTGTTTGCAGGAAGAGTTCCATTTATTCCTTTCCCGAATCAGGGACACGGGGCGCAAACGCCTCGTGTCCATCACGCCGGCGTCAAGCCCTGGACTTGTCCTTCAGCCGCGCCAGCACGCTGTCGGCACTGGCCCCGTCAGCCTTGATGCCGGCCGCGCGCAGTTTGGCCTCCAGCGAATCGTCCGGGGCACTGGTGGCGGCGAGTTCGGCCGAGGCCTCCATCTTCGCCGCACGCTCGGCCTGCTTCTGCTTGATGCGCTCGAGCGACTCGACCGCCGTCTGCAACTTGGCCTGCGAACCGCCGTAACGCTGGGCCACGGCCATCTGTGCCTTCTGCACGCTCTCGGTGGCCTTGACCGTATCCACCTGCTGCTTGAGGCGCTTGATGTTGCCTTCGGCCTGAGTCACGGCCTTGCGCAGTTGCGCCACGCTGGCGGCAAAACCCTCCGCCTGCTCGCGCTCGCTGGCCTGCTCGATCTCCAGGTTGGCGATCTTCTCCGCGACTTCCTTGGCCAGGGTTTCGTTACCGGCCTCCAGCGCCTTGAGCGCGTACTGCTCGTACTCGGCGATGCTCGCCGTGCTCCTGGTCACCTTGTCACTGGCCAGCTTGTGCCTGGCCATGATCTCGGCCAGGGCCTCCTTGGACTTGCGCAACTCGACATCGGCGTCGCGGATTTCCTGATCGAGAATACGCAGGGCCTGGCTGTCGACCACCGCCTCACCCACTTCGTTGGCCCCGCCGCGCAGCGCCGTCAGCAATTTGCTCCAGACATTCATCGCTTCTCTCCTCTCAGGCACTGGTCTTGAGGAAGCCTTCGTAGGCTTCGGTGGCCTTGATCACGTTGTCCGCCAGCAGCTCGATCTCGAACACCACATCAGTCAGGGTCGACGACGAGCTCAGCGCACCGAACATGATGTAGCTGTCGCTGCCATCGGCGATTTTCTCCAGGCCGATGGACGACAGCGGGAACAGCTTGTGGGTACGCAGTACTTCTTCATTGAACGCGGCGATGTCCCTGACATCGGCGGCGGGCCACAGCAGCGCCTCGACGACGATCTGCTCGCCGAACACGGCGATGAACAACGGCAGCTCACCGTATTCGCGCATGGTCACGTGCAAACTGGCGTCGGCACCCTGCAGCAATTCGATGCCGGCCTGCCCGCTCTGGAACAGCTCCGTAGCCGCCAGCGCATCGAATAGCGCCTGGGCGGTCCAAACCTGCGGCATGCTCATACCTTCCTCCTTTTCCATCGAAGCCAGCGACAACTGAGGCTGGCGCAGTTTGCGCTCGAACGCGAGCAACAGCGGCGCGTGCTCGGGCAAGATCCAGACTTCTTTCTTGACCAACCCTGCTCGCGCAGGCGCTGACGATAAAGACGCTGGTAATGGGCTGATGATTTGGTGTCCATGAGGCGCAGACTAGAACCTCACATGTAATAACGCAACACATCACATGTGATTAACTTCATACCATTCATCGAAATACCGGACAGGCATCATCCACGGCAACGAGACGACCGGCGAAAAAGAGGGGCTTCGAAGGAAAAAGACAAGAAAGGGACAGCCATCCATGCGATCTGACCATACGCATCCATTCGCCTGGACAGATTAAACCGCAGCATGCCGGAGTATGCACGGTGAAAAGCGCCAACCTTTTCGCACTTGGACTGATTGGCCTGCACAACGGAAAAAGCATAGGCTTGCTGCCGTCCGCAGCTACAGGAGCCACCATGAGCACGCCCAGCAAACCTCTCGCCGGCCTGAAAGTGGTCGAACTCGGCAGCCTGATCGCCGGCCCGTTCGCCTCACGCATCTGCGCCGAATTCGGCGCCGAGGTGACCAAGGTGGAATCGCCCGACGGCGGCGACCCGCTGCGCAAATGGCGCAAGCTCTACGAAGGCACTTCGTTGTGGTGGTTCGTGCAGGCGCGCAACAAGCGCTCGATCACCCTCAACCTCAAGCATCAGGCCGGCCGCGAAGTCCTGCGCAAACTGCTGGCAGAGGCGGACATCCTGATCGAGAACTTTCGTCCAGGCGTCCTGGAAAAACTCGGCTTCGACTGGCAGACCCTGCACGAACTGAACCCCGGACTGGTGATGGTGCGCCTTTCCGGCTTCGGCCAGAGCGGCCCCATGAAGGAACAGCCCGGCTTCGGTGCCGTGGGCGAGTCCATGGGGGGATTGCGCTATATCACCGGCTTCGAGGATCGCCCACCGGTACGCACCGGGATCAGCATCGGCGATTCCATCGCCGCCCTGTGGGGCGTGATCGGCGCACTGATGGCGCTGCGGCAGCGCGAGGTCAACGGCGGCAGCGGTCAGGTAGTGGACGTGGCACTGTACGAGGCGGTGTTCGCCATGATGGAGTCGATGGTGCCGGAGTTCGACGTGTTCGGCTTCATACGCGAACGCAGCGGCAACATCATGCCCGGTATCACGCCCTCCTCGATCCACACCACGGCCGACAACAAGCACATCCAGATCGGCGCCAACGGCGATGCGATCTTCAGGCGCTTCATGCAGGCCATTGGCCGCGACGACCTCGCCAGCGACCCGGCTCTGGCCAGCAATGACGGTCGCGATGCTCGCCGCGGCGAACTCTACGAAGTGATCGATCGCTGGGCCGCCAGCCTGCCATTGAGCGAAGTGGAGAACCTGCTGCGACAGGCGGAGGTACCGGCCAGCCGCATCTACTCGGCCGAAGACATGTTCAACGACCCACAATACCTGGCTCGCGAGATGTTTCTTTCAGCCAGGCTGCCGGACGGCAAGGCCTTCAGGATGCCCGGCATCGTACCCAAGCTTTCGGAAACCCCGGGTAGCGTCGACTGGGTCGGACCGGAACTGGGCGAGCACAACGAAGAAGTACTCGGCGAGCTCGGCTACAGCGCCGAGCAGATCGCCGCACTGCGCGCAGACGGCGCACTCTAGCGCCCCGCATACGAAAAGGCCGCAGGAGCTTCCCCCGCGGCCTTCCACTTGCAGCCCTCTACGGCATCAGAGCGGCTTGCCGCGATTGCCATGCGCCGCGACAAAAGCCTGAACCGCCTTGAGGTCATTGACCAGCACGGTGCAACGCTCCTCACGCTGGAACAGATCGGTCAGGTGTGCTGGCAATGCCGGCACGGCATCGATACCGGCCTTCTCCACCGCTTCGGGGAACTTGACCGGGTGCGCCGTACCCAGCACCACCATCGGTGTGGCCAGACTGCGGCGGCACTCACGCGCAGCACGCACACCGATGGCAGTGTGCGGGTCGAGCAGCTCGCCGCACTCTCTGTACACCTCGGTGATGGTTTCGCAGGTCTGCTCGTCGTTGACTGCCAGCGAATCGAACAGCTTGCGTGCCTCGACCCAGCGATCTTCCTCGACACTGAAACCGCCGCCCTGCCTGAAGCTGTCCATCAGGCTGGCGATAGCGGCGCCATTGCGGCCATGCAGGTCGAACAGCAGACGCTCGAAGTTGGACGAAACCATGATGTCCATCGACGGCGACAGAGTCGGATGCAGCGTATCCTTGACGTACTGATTGCCACTCATGAAGCGGTGCAGGATGTCGTTGCGATTGGTCGCGACGATCAGCTGGCTGACCGGCAGGCCCATGTTGCGCGCCAGGTAGCCGGCGAAGATGTCGCCGAAGTTGCCGGTCGGCACCGAGAAGGCAATGGAGCGCGCCGGCGCACCGAGCTGCAGCGCGGCGTGGAAGTAGTAGACGATCTGGGCCATGATCCGCGCCCAGTTGATCGAGTTGACCGCCACCAGGCGCGTACCCTTGAGGAAGCTCTGGTCGGCGAAGCTGGCCTTGACCATCTCCTGGCAGTCGTCGAAGTTGCCTTCGATGGCGATGTTGTGGATGTTGTCGCCGAGGATCGTGGTCATCTGCCGGCGCTGCACCTCGGACACACGGTTGTGCGGGTGCATGATGAAGATGTCGACGTTGTCGCAGGCCTTGCAACCCTCGATGGCCGCCGAACCGGTATCACCGGACGTAGCCCCCATGATCACCACGCGCTCACCGCGCTTGGCCAGCACGTGATCGAGCAGGCGACCGAGCAGTTGCAGAGCAAAATCCTTGAACGCCAGGGTCGGGCCGTGGAACAGCTCCAGTACCCATTCGTTGCCGTTCAACTGACGCAGCGGCGCAACGGCGTTGTGAGCGAACACGCCGTAGGTTTCTTCGAGAATCTTCTTGAAATCGGCATCGCTGATGCTGCCGGCAACGAACGGGCGCATGACCCGAAATGCCAGCTCGTGATAGGGCAGCCCCGCCCAGGAAGCGATTTCCTCGACGGTGAAGCGCGGCAGATTCTCCGGCACGTAGAGACCGCCATCGCTGGCCAGACCGGCCAGCAGCACGTCTTCGAAATTCAGGGCCGGCGCCTGGCCACGGGTACTGATATAGCGCATGGGATAAACCTTCGTTCTGCTGCACCCGCAGGTCGGCACCTGCGGGCGGACACGGGATTAGTTGAGCTGCTCGACGCGCAGACGCATGACCGGCGAGGTCACGCCATCCAGCGCCTCCATGGCGGCGATGGCCTCGATGATACGCGCCTCGACCACACGATGGGTCACGAGGATCATCGGCACCAGGCCGTCCTGCTCCTCGGCTTCCTTCTGCATGATCGACTCGATGTTGATGCCACGCTCGGAAAGAATGCTCGCCACCTGCGCCAGCACGCCCGGGTGATCCTTGGCCTGGATGCGCAGGTAGTAGGCACTCTCGCACTGCTCGATGGGCAGGATCGGGTGGTCGGACAGCGAGTCCGGCTGGAAGGCCAGGTGCGGCACGCGATTGGTCGGATCGGTGGTCAGCGCACGCACCACGTCCACCAGGTCGGCCACCACGGCCGACGCGGTCGGCTCCATGCCGGCACCGGCACCGTAATAAAGCGTGCTGCCGACGGCATCGCCATTGACCATCACCGCATTCATCACGCCGTTGACGTTGGCGATCAGGCGGTCGGCCGGGATCAGCGTCGGATGCACGCGCAGCTCGATGCCGGCATCGGTACGACGGGCCACACCCAGGTGCTTGATGCGATAGCCCAACGCCTCGGCGTAGTTCACGTCGGCAGTGGTCAGCCGGGTGATGCCTTCGGTGTAGGCCTTGTCGAACTGCAGCGGGATGCCGAAGGCGATGGATGCCAGGATGGTCAGCTTGTGCGCGGCGTCGATGCCTTCGACATCGAAGGTCGGATCGGCTTCGGCATAACCGAGCGCCTGTGCTTCCTTGAGCACGTCCTCGAAGGCACGCCCTTTCTCGCGCATCTCGGTGAGGATGAAGTTGCCGGTGCCGTTGATGATTCCGGCCAGCCAGTTGATGCGGTTGGCCGACAGCCCCTCACGGATCGCCTTGATCACCGGGATACCACCCGCGACCGCCGCTTCGAAGGCAACGATCACACCCTTCTCGCGGGCACGGGCGAAGATTTCATTGCCGTGCACGGCGATCAGCGCCTTGTTGGCGGTCACCACATGCTTGCCGTTATCGATGGCCTTGAGCACCAGGTCACGGGCCAGGGTGTAGCCACCGATCAACTCGATGACGATTTCGATCTCGGGATTGGTGGCAACAGTGAAGACGTCGCTGGTGGTCGCGATACCGGTAATGTCGCACTGGGGGTTGGTCGAACGCATGGCAATCTGCGCAACGGTAATTCCGCGCCCGGCACGGCGGGCAATCTCCTCGGCGTTACGTTGCAGAACGTTGAAGGTACCGCCACCGACAGTACCCAGCCCACAGATGCCCACTTTGACCGGCTTCACACTCAATTCCCCATCAGCACTGCGTAAAACGGCCGGGGCATGCCCGGCCGCAGATAAAGAGCCGCACATTACGAAGCGGCTGTTTGTTAGTCAATCGGCGCGTCAGTCGTTGGCTTCCAGCGCAGTCTTGGCCAGTTGTGGCGCCGGCTGATACCCCGGAATCAGCTTGCCATTGGCCAGCACGATGGCCGGCGTACCGTTGACACCGATCATCTGGCCGAGCTGGTATTGCTTGGCCACCGGGTTGTCACAGGTCGCCTCGGCGACGTCCTGACGGGTCTTGGCGCGATTCATCGCCTCCTGCTGATCCTTGGCGCACCAGACGCTGACCAGTTCCTTGGCCGCCGGACTGTTCAGGCCCTGACGCGGAAAGGCCACATAACGCACTTCGACGCCCAGACGATTGAGTTCCGGCACCTCGCTGTGCAGCTTCTGGCAGTAGCCACAGTCGGTATCGGTGAATACGGTGATATGGGTCTTCGGATCCTTCGGCGCGAACACCACCATTTCCTTGGCCGGAATGGAGTTGATCTGCTTGGCGATCGCCCGGCTTTCCTCGATCTCGGTGAGGTTGACCGCCTTGCCGTCCTTCACCTGGAACAGATAGCCCTGCAGCAGGAACTGACCATCGGCGCTGGTGTAGAGCTGACGGCCGCCCTGCAACTGCACCTGATAGACACCCGTCATCGGGCTTTCGGCGATGGCTTCGATCGGCAGGCTGGCATCCAGAGACTTCAGGCTCTGACGGATCACCTGATCGGGATCGGCAGCCAGAGTGACGCTACTGCCCAGAACGAGCGCCAGGGCAACGGAAATACGGGTGAGGGACATGAATACTCCTGTCGAATGACGGACGAGCAAATATCGGCACAGACTACCACAGATGCCCCGCCAGACAGCGAACCAGCTACCAGACGGCACACTCAGCCACGCGGATGGTGCCTGGCATGCAACTCCTGCAAGCGCGCACGCGCGATATGGGTGTAGATCTGCGTGGTAGACAGGTCGCTATGCCCCAGCAGCATCTGCACCACACGCAGATCGGCACCATGATTGAGCAGATGGGTAGCGAAGGCATGACGCAGGGTATGCGGCGACAGTGACTTGTCGATGCCGGCGACCTGAGCCTGATGCTTGATCCGATGCCAGAAGGTCTGCCGGGTCATCTGCTCGCCACGCAGGCTGGGAAACAGCACATCACTGGGCTTGCCGCCAAGCAGCAGCGGACGCGCCTCCCGACTGTAGCGCTCGAGCCAGGCGATGGCCTCTTCCCCCAGCGGCACCAGACGCTCCTTGCTGCCCTTGCCGAATACCCGCACCACCCCCTGACGCAGGTTCACCTGCTCCAGCGTCAAGCCGACCAGTTCGCTGACCCGCAGGCCACAGGCATACAGCACTTCGAGCATGGCGCGATCACGCAGGCCGATGGGGTCTTGCAGATCCGGCGCCTGCAACAAAGCCTCGACATCGGCCTCCGACAGCGACTTGGGCAGCGGCCTGCCAATCTGCGGCAGCTCGACCCGCAGGGTCGGATCCTCACCGATCAGCGTCTCGCGCAGTAGAAAGCGGTAGAAACCACGCAGCCCGGAGAGGAAGCGCGCCGTGGAACGCGCCTGATAGCGCTGCTCCAGACGCCAGGCCAGGTGATCGAGGATCACGTCACGGCCAATGTGTTGCAGCGCGAGCCCTCGCTCATCGAGCCAGGCATTGAAATGCTCCAGGTCACTGCGATAGGCGGCGCGGGTATGGGCGGACAACCCCTTCTCCAGCCACAGGGTCTCCAGGAAGCGCTCGATCAGTGGATGGGTTAATGTTGACATCGATGACTCATGAAGAAATGAGCCGCTAGTTTTCCACAGGCCAACCGCGATAGGGAGATCCGATGAGCGAAACGCAGATTCTGCTGAGCATTGGCGGCATCGGCATGCTGGCACTGGCCAGCCAGTGGCTGGCGTGGCGACTGCGCCTGCCCGCCATCCTGTTCCTGCTGTTCGGCGGCATTCTTGCCGGGCCGCTACTGGGTCTTCTCGATCCTCAGGAGCTGTTCGGCCCGTTGCTGTTCCCCTTCATCTCACTGGCCGTGGCACTGATCCTGTTCGAGGGCAGCCTGACCCTGCACCTTTCCGAATGGCGCGAGATAGGCAAGGTGGTTCATCGCCTGGTAACGCTCGGCGCACTCCTGACCTGGGCAGTGATCAGCCTGGCCAGCCATTACCTGCTGGGCTTTTCCTGGGATCTGGCGCTACTGTTCGGCACCCTGACCCTGGTCACCGGCCCGACCGTGATCGCACCCATGCTGCGCGTGGTTCGCCCCACCTCTGCCGTGGCCAACATACTGCGCTGGGAAGGCATCGTCATCGATCCCATCGGCGCCCTGCTGGCCGTGGTGACCTTCGCCTTCATCGTAAGCCACGGCGACGGCAATGCCTGGGGCGAGAGCCTGACCACCTTCGCCTCGGTAATCGTCACCGGAAGCCTGCTTGGGGCGGGCGCCGGCTGGGCCTTCGGCATCGTCCTGCGGCGGCGCTGGCTGCCGGAGTACCTGCACAACTTCGCCTCGCTCGCCGCGGTACTGGGTATTTTCATCACCGCCAACCTGCTGGTGCACGAATCAGGCCTGCTAGCCGTCACGGTCATGGGCATGTGGCTGGCCAACATGCGCGGCGTGGACATACGCCCCATCCTGCATTTCAAGGAAAACCTCAGCGTACTGCTGATTTCCGGCCTGTTCATCATTCTTGCCGCACGCCTGGACGTACAGGCACTGCTGGCACTCGGGCCTGCGACGCTGGCCTTGCTGGCAGTCATCCAGTTCGTCGCCCGCCCACTCAATATCGCCCTCTGTACCCTCGGCTCCAGCCTCGGCTGGCGGGAACGTGCGCTACTGGCCTGGATCGCGCCACGCGGCATCGTCGCGGCGGCCGTCTCGGCAATCTTCGCCCTGCGCCTGGAACAGCAGGGCAACGAGCAGGCTCATCTGCTGGTCCCCTCACGTTCCTGGTGATCATCGGCACCGTGGTACTGCAGAGCGCCACCGCGCGACCACTGGCGCGACTACTCAAGGTGACCGAACCCTCGCCGAGCGGCTTCCTGATCGTCGGCGCCAACCCGGTGGCCCGAGCCGTCGGCAAGGCCATTCAGGGCCTGGGCAGCCAGGTACTGTTGACCGACTCCAGCTGGGAGAACATCCGAGCGGCACGCATGGCAGGCCTGCCCACCTACTTCGGCAACCCGACCTCTCAGCATGCCGAGGCTCACCTCGACCTGGTCGGGCTCGGCCATCTGCTGGCACTGACCCCCTCGGCAGAACTCAACGCCCTGGCCTGCATGCACTTTCGCCACGACTTTCCAGGCAACCGGCGTTTCACCCTGCCCACCGGCACCGATGGCAAGCGCAGCGACAAGCACCGCAGCCGTGACGAAGTGCGTGGCCTGCCACTGGGCGACCATGCCCTCAGCTATCCCCAGTTCGCCAGCCGTCTGGCGCGCGGCGATGAAGTGCGCTGCACCACATTGACCCAGGCCTTCGACTGGAATGCCTACACGACCCTGCACGGCAAACGCGCCACCGTGCTGCTGGCCCGCGCGCCCAACGGCTGGCTGCACCTGGCCACCCAGCCCTTGTCGTTCATTCCCGGCACCGGCTGGACGCTGGTGGCACTTATCGAAACAGAAGAAACACCCCCTACAAAGCTGTAGAGGAAGACCCCGCAGCCACATGAGCCCGCACGAATGGAGCCTATCCTTGGTTGGGTGACAGCAGCCATACCCGGGACGATGATTCCAACCTGCCATCATCCATCGGTAGTCTCTTCATGTCCCAACACGTTCACTCGCGACTCGGCCAGATACTCATCAACAAGGGACTGATCAGCAGCACGCAACTCGATGCCGCCATCAAGGCACAACTCACCAGTCGCAAGCGACTCGGCGAGGTACTCATCGAGCAGGGACTGCTGACCCGGAAACAACTGGGCAAGGCACTCAAGAAGCAGACCAACCTGCGCCTGGCGGCCACCCTGGTGGCAGCCCTGATGACGCCATTCCAGATGGCCAGCGCCGACATTCAGCGGTTGCAACCCCCGATCACCATCAGCCAGGACGAAACACCACGCGGCATGCAGTCGCTGAGCGACAGCGAAATGAGCGCCGTCAGCGCACAGGGCCTGGACGATGCCCTGCAGGGGCTGCTGCTGCGCGCGGAAAGTGGCGACGGACTTGGCACGGTCAAGCAGTTGGCCAGGCTGGTGATGCCGGTGCTCGACAACCTTGACGCCGAAACCAGGCTGCGCGACGTGCGCTATGACACCGGCAAGCTGCGCTCCACCCTGAACACCGACGGCTCGTTCAACGTCAACCTTCCCAGCTCGATCGGCGAACTGCGCTTCGACAATATTCGCGTCAAGGACGCGCCCGCCGGGCAGAGCTTCGGCAACCTCAGCCTGCACAACATCGACCTGTCGCAAGCCAGCCTGAAAATCAGCCTGCGCCCCTGAGCACCATTCGGCAAAGCCCGGCCATATCGGACCGGGATTGCGTCGGCGCTCGAGCGCAAACGACCACTGACAGCCCCCTCATGCCACTGCCACTCACGATTACGGGTAGCAGAAACGAAAAAAGCAGCCCGAGGGCTGCTTTTTTCAGAGAAGCGTCCGAACTTAGGACAGCTTTTCCTTGATGCGTGCGGCTTTGCCGGACAGGTCGCGCAGGTAGTACAGCTTGGCCTTGCGCACGTCACCACGACGCTTGACGCTCAGGCTGTCGACCAGCGGAGAGTAGGTCTGGAAAGTACGCTCGACACCCACACCGCTGGAAATCTTGCGAACGGTGAACGCGCTGTTCAGGCCGCGGTTACGCTTGGCGATGACGACGCCTTCGAAAGCCTGCAGACGCTGACGGTCGCCTTCCTTCACCTTCACCTGAACGATAACGGTGTCGCCCGGGGCGAAAGCCGGGATTTCCTTGTTCATCTGCTCGGCTTCGAGCATCTGGATAATCTTGTTGGTCATGCTGCGCTCCTAAGACAAGCCTCCCGGCCTGCCATCGATACGTTAACTATCGTCCCGCTGGCGGATGTATTCCTCCAGCAGCTTCTTCTCTTCTCCAGAAAGCGAGCGGCTATCCAGAAGATCGGCGCGGCGTTCCCAGGTCCGACCAAGGGACTGCTGCAAACGCCAGCGCCGGATGTGTTCGTGGTTGCCACTCAGCAACACCTCAGGAACACGTTTATCCGCATACACCTCCGGGCGGGTGTAGTGCGGGCAGTCGAGCAGGCCATCCGTAAAGGAGTCCTCCTCGGCCGAATCGGCATGACCCAATGCACCAGGCAAAAGGCGCGTCACCGCATCGATCAGCACCATGGCCGGCAGCTCACCGCCGGACAGGACGTAGTCGCCAATCGACCATTCCTCGTCGACATGCGCCTCGATGAAGCGCTCGTCGATACCTTCATAACGACCGGCGATCAGGATCAGTGCCTCCTCCTGCGCCAACTCGCGAACCGCAGCCTGATTGAGCTGACGGCCCTGAGGCGACAGGTAGATCACCCTGGCCGCCGCCCCTGCGGCCTGCCTGGCACTTGCCAGGGCATCCTCGAGAGGCTTGATCTTCATCACCATGCCGGGACCGCCACCGAAGGGGCGATCATCCACCGTATGATGTCGATCGGTCGTGTAGTCCCGCGGATTCCAGCAGTTGAGCTTCAGCAGCTCCTGCTTCACCGCACGACTGGTGATGCCATACTCGCCAATGGCGGCAAACATTTCCGGGAACAGCGTGATGACTTCTACGCGCATGAGCCTTAGAAATCCGCATCCCAGTCGACCCGCATTTCGCCAGCAGCCAGATCCACCGTCAGCACGCATTGCTCCGTGTAGGGCAACAGACGCTCGCGATCATCCAGGCTACCCGCAACGGGCTTGACCACCATCACATCATTGGCACCGGTCTCGAACAGATGGTCGACCACACCGAGCAACTGCCCCGCCTGATCGATGACCTTCAGTCCCTGCAACTGGTACCAGTAGAACTCGCCATCATCCAGATCCGGCAGCTCGCTGCGCGGCACGCAGATCTCGAAGCCGGCGTAGGTACGCGCGATTTCGCGATCATCCAGACCTTTCAACCTGGCAACCAGCACCTTGCCCTGAAGGCGGCCACTGGCCAGTTCCACCTGTTTTACCTCGCCATCACGCCTGAGCGTCCAGCGTCGGTAATCGAGCACGTTATCGATAGGATCGGTGAAGGAATAGACCTTTACCTCACCCCGGACGCCGTGCACCGAAACGATCTTGCCGAGAACCACCAGATCCTCGGCGACGGCCGGCGTCGTACTCAT
Organism: Ectopseudomonas oleovorans; assembly: GCA_045291465.1. Classification (GTDB taxonomy): domain Bacteria; phylum Pseudomonadota; class Gammaproteobacteria; order Pseudomonadales; family Pseudomonadaceae; genus Aquipseudomonas; species Aquipseudomonas oleovorans_B. The sequence continues at coordinate 4,710,990 of CP152345.1, forward strand.
AGAAGTGCTTAGGCAGCAGCCTTGGCAGCTTCCTTGAGCAGCTGAGCAACACGCTCAGACGGCTGTGCACCCTGGCTCAGCCAGTAGGTAGCGCGCTCTTGATTGACGGACAGCTTGACTTCAGCACCCGAGGCGATCGGATTGAAGAAGCCGATACGCTCTACGAAGCGACCGTCGCGCGCATTGCGGCTGTTGGTCACGGTCAGGTGGTAGAAGGGGCGCTTTTTGGAGCCGCCGCGAGCGAGACGAATAGTTACCATGAGAACATCGTTCCTGTAGTCGGTGCTAACTTGAGGCACACATCAAAAATGGGCCTAGGCCCGAAAGGCCGCACATTTTAAGGATTATGCGGCGGTTTGCAAATCTCTTTTTCCGACCGGCCATCGAGCCGGGCACAGGACTCAGAATTTCGGCATGCCGCCACCGGGGAACATGCCCCCCATGCCGCGCATCATCTTGGCCATGCCGCCCTTGGCGGTGAATTTCTTCATCATCTTCTGCATCTGCTTGTGCTGCTTGATCAGCCGGCCGATGTCCTGCACCTGAGTACCGGAACCCAGCGCGATGCGACGCTTGCGTGAACCACTGATGATGTCCGGATCACGACGCTCGGCAGGCGTCATGGAGTTGATGATCGCCTCCATCTGCTTGAACTGCTTCTCCGCCGCGCCCTGAGCGTTGCCCATCTGCGACAGGTTGACGCCGCCGATGGACGGCAGCTTGTCCATGAGGCCCCCGAGGCCGCCCATGTTCTTCATCTGTTGCAACTGATCACGGAAGTCTTCGAGATCGAAGCCCTTGCCCTTCTTCAGCTTCTTGGTGAGCTTCTCGGCCTTCTCGCGGTCGAGGGTCTGCTCGGCCTGCTCGATCAGGCTGAGCACATCGCCCATGCCGAGGATGCGCGAGGCGATACGATCCGGATGGAAAGGCTCCAGCGCATCGCTTTTCTCGCCCATGCCGATGAACTTGATCGGCTTGCCGGTGACATGGCGCACCGACAGCGCAGCACCGCCACGCGCATCACCATCGACCTTGGTCAGCACCACGCCGGTCAGCGGCAGCGCCTCGCCAAAGGCCTTGGCGGTATTGGCCGCATCCTGACCGGTCATGGCATCGACCACGAACAGGGTCTCGACCGGCTTGACCGCCGCATGCAGAGCCTGGATCTCGGCCATCATCTCGGCGTCCACGGCCAGACGGCCGGCGGTATCGAGGATGACCACATCGATGAATTTCAGCCTGGCCTCGCGGATCGCGGCATTGGCGATATCCACCGGCTTCTGGCTGGCATCGGAAGGGAAGAACGCCACCCCGAGGTCGCCCGCCAGGGTCTCCAGCTGCTTGATCGCCGCAGGACGGTAGACGTCGGCGGACACCAGCAGCACGGACTTCTTCTTGCGCTCCTTGAGGAACTTCGCCAGCTTGCCTGCGGTGGTGGTCTTGCCCGCCCCCTGCAGACCCGCCATCAGCACCACGGCCGGCGGTGCCGCATTGAGCGCCAGATCTTCGTTGGCCGCGCCCATCAGCTCTTCCAGCTCGGCGCGCACGATCTTCACGAAGGCCTGGCCAGGCGTCAGGCTCTTGGACACCTCGGTGCCGACCGCACGCTCCTTGACCCGGTTGACGAAGTCCTTGACCACCGGCAAGGCCACGTCGGCCTCGAGCAGCGCCATGCGCACTTCGCGCAGCGTGTCCTTGATGTTGTCTTCGGTGAGCTTGGCCTTGCCAGTGACGCTACGCAGCGTCTGGGAAAGGCGATCGGTAAGATTTTCGAACATGCGCGTTCCTTTGAAGAGCGCCCAGACTGGGCCAGGCATGCAACAGGCGGCGGATTATAGCGGACTCACCGCGCCACCGACACCGCCTGCGGTCTTTCGTGTGACCGGCCTTCTGTGCCACACTCAGCGCCTTTCGGGCTCGCCTTACACGGACTTATGCACCCTCTGCTGCCCAGCCTAGCCGCTGCCTTTCTATATGCCGGCGCTGCCGCCTACCAAGGTCTGCACCTGAAAAAGCGCAGCCCCCCCGACAAACGCCTGCTCGTCGCCTTCGGCGCCCTCGCCCTGCTGCTGCACGGCGTCAGCCTGTTTTTCCAGTTGAACCACGACGGCGCCCTCAACCTGGACTTCTTCAATGCGGCCAGCCTGATCGCCTGCGCGGTGATCGCCCTGATCCTGCTGGCCTGCCTGCGCATACCGGTGCAGAACCTGCTGCTACTGCTGTTCCCCCTGGGAGCGCTGACGGTACTGCTCGCCGAATTCATGCCGTCCGGCACCATCAGCCCGGTTCAGGCTCACCCCGGAATCCTGGCGCATATCCTGCTGTCGATCCTCGCGTATGGCCTGCTGACCATCGCCGTGTTCCAGTCGATCCTGCTGCTGGTGCAGGACTACCAGCTCAAGCACAAGCACCCGTCCGGGCTGATCAGGAACTTCCCTCCGCTACAGACCATGGAAAGCCTTCTGTTCGGCTTCCTGCTGGCAGGCTGGGTCGCCCTGTCGCTGTCGCTGCTGTCCGGCGCACTGTTCCTCGACGACCTGTTCGCTCAGCACCTGGCACACAAGACCATCCTCTCCTGCTTCGCCTGGGTGGTATTCGCCGTTCTGCTATGGGGACGTCATCAGATGGGCTGGCGTGGTCACAAGGCCATTCGCTGGACACTGGCCGGCTTCTGCCTGCTGATGCTGGCCTACTTCGGCAGCAAGCTGGTTCGCGAATTCATCCTGCACGTCTGACAGTAGGGCGGGTGCAACCCGCCACCGACACCAATGGCGGGGTTCAACCGCCCTACTTACCGACCTTCCCGGGTTGCATCCGGGCTACGCATTCAGCGGCACCCAGCCGGAGCTCAACAAGCCCTCGCCAGCTGCTCAGCCAGGCCTTGCGCCCAAACCCTGTAACCCAGCGCGGATGGATGGTAGCCATCCTCCGCCAGGTAGTGCGCCTCGAACGCCAGGCTCAACTCGCAATATTGCGCCTGCTGCTCCCGCGCCACCGCACGCAGCTCGCGATCCAACAGACTCGCCCGCCAGCCGAGCAGTTGCCGCAACAGCCAGGGCAAGGCCCGAAAGTGCTGCAAGGGCGGTACGGCGCTGAACGCCACCACCATCCTCTGCTCACGCAACGCCACGGCCATGCCGCGCAAGGCCGCATGCCAACGTTTGCAGGTAGTGAGATGAGTGGTGTCGTTGACGCCGAAAACCAGCAAGGCCAGATCGGCCGGCTCGCTCAGGGCTTCAGGTAACAGACGCTGGCGCGCCTGCTCGGCAGTGATGCCATTTTCGCCACAGGCATGCCAGCGCACCGGCCGCTGCATGCGTTCGGCAAGCGCTTCGGCCAGGCAGACGACAAGCGCCTGATCGAACGTCTTCACCCCAACACCGGCAACCGTCGACTCTCCGATCAGCAGCAGGCGAAAGGCCTCGCCCGGCAGACCGGCACCCGCGACGCCGCGAACATCACCCCGCGCGGGCGGCAAACGCAATGCCGTACGCCGCGTGCGCAATGCCAGGGGCACGGCAAGCGGCGACAGTACAAGCGTCGTCAGCCACCAGAGCGCGTGCCGGTTCACAACTGAACACGTACCGCCCTGGCACTGCGCAGGGCCTTGGCACGCGCCGCGTCGATGGACTCGTCGCGCGCCAGTGCCACACCCATGCGCCGCTGGCCCTTGACCTCCGGCTTGCCGAACAGGCGTAGCGCGGTGTCAGGCTCGCTCAGGGCAGCGCCCAGGTTGGAGAAGCTGGCCTGCTGGGAGTTGCCCTCCACCAGAATCACCGCCGAAGCCGACGGCCCCATCTGGCGGATGGCTGGAATAGGCAGACCGAGAATGGCCCGTGCATGCAGGGCGAACTCGGACAGATCCTGAGAAATCAGGGTCACCAGACCGGTGTCATGCGGACGCGGCGACACTTCGCTGAACCAGACCTGGTCGCCCTTGACGAACAGCTCGACGCCGAACAGCCCACGACCACCGAGCGCCTCGGTCACCGCCAGGGCAACGCGCTCGGACTCGGCCAGCGCCTTGGGACTCATCGCCTGCGGCTGCCAGGACTCCTGGTAGTCGCCGTTCTCCTGGCGATGGCCGATCGGTGCGCAGAAGCTGGTGCCACTGGCATGACGCACGGTCAGCAGGGTGATTTCGTAATCGAAATCGATGAACCCCTCGACGATCACCCGCCCCTTGCCGGCACGACCGCCTTCCTGGGCGTAATCCCAGGATTTCTGCAGGTCGGCATCGCTCTTCAGCACGCTCTGGCCCTTGCCGGAGGAGCTCATGATCGGCTTGACCACGCAGGGATAACCGACGGACTTCACCGCAGCCACGTAATCATCGAAGCTGTCGGAGAAGTGATACGGCGAGGTAGGCAGGCCCAGCTCCTCGGCCGCCAGACGACGGATGCCCTCACGGTTCATGGTCAACTGCGCGGCACGTGCGGTCGGCACCACGTTGAAACCTTCGGATTCCAGCTCGACCAGAGTGGCAGTGGCGATGGCCTCGATTTCGGGCACGATGTAGTGCGGCTGCTCCTTTTCGATCACCGCGCGCAGGGCTGCACCATCGAGCATGTCGATCACATGGCTGCGGTGCGCGACCTGCATGGCCGGGGCATTGGCATAACGGTCGACACCGATGACCTCGCAGCCCAGACGCTGCAGCTCGATCACCACTTCCTTGCCAAGCTCGCCGCAACCACACAGCAGTACACGGGTCGCGCTCGGCGAAAGAGGGGTTCCAATACGGGGCATGAGTATTCCTCGAACAGTGAATCAGGAAGGCGTGAGTAAAAGACCAGAAGCGCGGGCGCGCTCCTGACAGAGTTGCAGCACGGCGCGGCGCTCGACATTGTCCATGCGGCCCCAGCGAGTGATCTCGGCAGCAGTGCGCTGACAACCGATGCAGACATCCTGCTCGTCCAGCGCACAGACATGCACGCAGGGCGAACGCACCGGCTTTTCCACATCATTCATCGTCAGGCACCAGCTCGCGGGCGTAGCGCTGCGCATTATGGACGTAATGAGCGGCACTGGCTTCCAGCATCTTCTTCTGCTGTTCGGTCAGCTCGCGCACCACCTTGCCAGGGCTGCCCATCACCAGACTGCCGTCGGGGATGACCTTGCCCTCGGGGATCAGGCTGTTGGCGCCGATGATGCAGTACTTGCCGATCTTCGCGCCGTTGAGGATCACCGAATTGATACCGATCAGGCTGTAATCGTCCACGCTGCAGCCATGCATCATCACGTTGTGGCCAACGGTGACCCCCTTGCCCAGGGTCAACGGAAAGCCCATGTCGGTATGCATGACACTGCCGTCCTGCACATTGCTGTTCTCGCCGATGTGGATCAGTTCATTGTCGCCGCGCAGCACGGCACCGAACCAGACGCTGGCGCCAGCCTCCAGGCGTACCTTGCCGATCAGGTCGGCGCTAGGCGCGACCCAGCTGTCGGGATGGGCGTCGACACGGGAGCTTCCCAGGCGGTATTTCATGCTCGTCAGTCCTCAGCGCAGATGGATGAAGTGTTCGGGCGGCTGGTTCAGGGCAATGCCGGCGTCGTAGACCAGATTGACCAGTTCCACCACCATGATCGCCGTCAAACCCCAGATGCGGTACTCGCCATAGGTGTAGGACGGCACGTACCAGCTGCGACCGAGATAATCGATACGGTGGGTCATCTCACGCGGGTCGGTGCGGAAGAACTCCAGCGGCACCGAGAACACCGAGGCGATCTCGGCGTCGTTGGCCTTGTACTCCACGTAATCCGGCACCAGTCCGACATAGGGCGTGACCTGAATACCGTGGCGCGAAACCAGGCTGCTGAGCGGCCCGATGACCTCGACCAGGCCCGGTGGCAGACCGATTTCCTCTTCGGCCTCGCGCAGCGCGGTCTCGATCAGATCACGATCTTCCGGATCACGCCGACCACCGGGGAACGCGACTTCACCGCCGTGGGTCGACAGACTGCTGGCGCGCAGGGTCAACACCAGTTCGGGTTCGTCACTGCGGGTGATGGGGACCAGCACTGCGGCCTCGGGGAAGCTGCGCTCGGTCTCCAGAGCGCGCGGTGAATAACCGCGCACGCGATGGAGCAACTCGTCCAGCATGGGCATACTCGGAATCTTGTTTTGCCCGGCATCATGGCATGAAAGCATCCCCTCGCCCAACCCCGAGCATAGGGCTGGGCGGCCTCGATAGCGGGCTTGCCGGCCATCACGCCGACCGCCAAGATAGCGCCAGCAACAGAGGACAGTGCATGAAATTCTGCAGCCAATGCGGCAACGCCGTTACCCGCATGATTCCCGCTGGCGACAATCGCATGCGCCATGTGTGCGGGCATTGCGCCACTGTGCATTACGAAAACCCGCGCATCGTGGCCGGCTGCCTGCCGGTATGGGGCGAACAGGTACTGCTGTGTCGCCGCGCCATCGAACCGCGCCGCGGCTACTGGACGCTACCAGCCGGCTTCATGGAAAACGGCGAAACCATCGAACAGGCCGCCGCCCGCGAAACCCTCGAGGAAGCCTGCGCACGCGTGCGCGACCTCAGCCTCTATACCCTCTTCGACCTGCCGCACATCAGTCAGGTGTACATGCTGTTCCGCGCCGAGCTGGTCGATCTGGATTTCGCCGTGGGTGAAGAGAGCCTGGAAGTACGCCTGTTCGAAGAATCGCAGATTCCCTGGTCGGAGCTGGCTTTCCCAACCATAGGGCGTACTTTAGAATGCTTTTTCGCCGACCGTCGGCAGAACCTCTTCCCGGTACGCAACGAGCCGCTCGCCGCGTTGCACGCCCATTACACGCCCCGTTGATCTTTGCGGATATCACCCGATGCGCTGGTTGCTGCCCCTCCTCTGTCTCGCCTTCAGCCTGAACGCCCTGGCCAGCACCACACCCGTGACCGGCAGCCGAACGGTGGACAAGGTGCTGGTGCTCAAGTCCGAGCGCAAGCTGTACCTGCAACAACGCGGTGAAACCATCAAGTCCTACCGCATCTCCCTGGGCAAGCAGCCCAATGGCGCCAAGCAGCGCGAAGGCGACCTGCGCACTCCGGAAGGCTTCTACTGGATCGATTGGCGCAAGCCCAGCGACAAGTATCAGCTGTCGCTGCACATTTCCTACCCCAACGCTCGCGACCTGGCAAAGGCCAAGGAAACTGGCGTGCCACCAGGCAGCATGATCATGATCCATGGCACACCGCTGGACGAAGAGTACCCGGAGTGGTTCTTCCACACCCTGGATTGGACCGAGGGCTGCATCGCCATGAAGAACGCCGACATGCGCGAGGTGTGGAGCCTGGTCAGGGATGGGACGCTGATCGAGATCCGCCCATAGGGTGTCGCGAGATCACCCAAGCCATGCGCACGACTCAGAATTGCAGGTCGGATAGGCGCCAGACATCGAAGGCCGGGGTTTCGTAGGGGTGGTTCTTCTTCAGTGCCTTGACCGCATCGTGAATCAACTCGTCCGCGACGACCATCTCCACCTTCCATTCCGCGACCTGCTCGATGCGGCCAACCTGGCCAAGAAATGGCTGACTACCGTCCAGGGCACGAAACTGCCCTTGCCCCAGTACCTGCCAGCAGCAACTGTCGTAGAGACCAACACGCCCGCCACCAGCAGCGAATACCGCTTTTTTAACCGGATCCAGATGGGTTTCCGGCACGTAGAAGCACAGTTTGTACATCAAGTTCTCCGCAGATGGGCAACCAAAGAACAGACAAGTTCTGACGCCAATATGATGGCACTTTGGCATCACTCTGTCTTGAGGCACGCCCACAAAAATCCATTTAAGACATGAGAGACTCCGCTGCCTTGGACTCGTTCCGCACGATAAGCGTTCTCATCAACCATTAAAAAAGCGCTGCCACTTGTCGGCCAGCCTCGGCGCCGCTGGGCTGTGGCTACCGTCGCAATAGGGCAAGCTTGCCGAGCGACCACAGCGACAAAGCAGCAATCGCCGCTCACGCTCGGGACGCAATATCAGAGAACGGTCGCATGAGCCCTGGCAATCGGGCAGGGAAGCCGAACGACCACAGCGGCACAACTGGTGGATTTCACCAGGTTTGACCAGGCGTACTTCGGGGAGGATGGAAGAAGGGCAATCGGCCATGGCAGGGCCTGCGTAAACCGGATGAAATCCAGGGAAGGTATGGCACAGGTTTACCGGGATTTCATCCAGACTGCACGGTCGTGCTCCCCTCTCCCGCTTGCGGGAGAGGGCTCGGCGTTCGATCTACACCGGCGCCAGCTCAAGCTGGATCGGAGCGCGGCCGCTGTTAATCCACCCAGACGCGGGCATTACGGAACATGCGCATCCAGCCGCCGTCTTCCTGCCACTCGTCCGGACGCCAGGAGTTCTGCACGGCACGGAACACCCGCTCCGGGTGCGGCATCATGATGGTCACGCGCCCGTCACGACTGGTCAGGCCGGTGATCCCGCGCGGCGAACCATTGGGGTTGGCCGGATAGGTTTCGGTGACCTTGCCATGGTTGTCGACGAAACGCAGGGCCACGGAGCCGGACAGATCGGCTTCCAGCAGAGCTTCCTCGCTCTCGAACTCGGCATGACCTTCACCGTGGGCGATGGCGATCGGCATGCGCGAACCCGCCATGCCCTGCAGGAAGATCGATGCAGATTCCTGGATCTGCACCATGGCCACGCGCGCTTCGAACTGCTCGGAGCGGTTACGCACGAAGTGCGGCCAGAACTCGGTGCCCGGAATCAGCTCGTGCAGGTTGCTCATCATCTGGCAGCCATTGCACACACCGAGGGCGAAGCTGTCCTTGCGCTCGAAGAAGCCCTGGAAGGCATCGCGGGCACGAGCGTTGAACAGCACAGACTTGGCCCAGCCCTCACCGGCGCCAAGCACATCACCGTAGGAGAAGCCGCCACAGGCTACCAGCCCCTTGAACTCGTCCAGGCTGACGCGGCCCGCGAGGATGTCGCTCATGTGCACATCGATGGCGGAGAAACCGGCGCGATCGAAGGCCGCAGCCATTTCCACCTGGCCGTTGACGCCCTGCTCGCGCAGAATCGCCACCTGCGGGCGCACGCCTTTCCTGATGTAGGGCGCAGCAACATCCTGGTTGACGTCGAAGCCGAGCCTGACGCTCAGGCCGGGGTTGTCCTCCTCCAGCAGCACGTCGAATTCCTGATCGGCGCACTCGGCGTTGTCGCGCAGACGCTGGATCTGGTAGCTGGTTTCCGCCCACTGGCGCTGCAGCAGGCGACGCTCGCCGACGAATACCGGCTCGCCGTTGAAGCTGATGCTGACCTCACCGTTGTTCACGGCCTGGCCGATCACGGCCACGCAATCGCCGAGACCGGCAGCGCTGAACTGGGCCAACACCTCGGCCGTGGCGTCCTGGCGCACCTGGATGACCGCACCCAGCTCTTCGTTGAACAGCACGGCCGGCAGCTCGCTGGCGTCATCGGCCAGCGCGTCGAGACTGAGGCTCAGGCCGCAATGACCGGCGAAGGCCATCTCCAGCACGGTGGTCAGCAGACCTCCGTCGGAACGATCGTGGTATGCCAGCAGGTGACCATCGGCGTTGAGGCCCTGGATCACGGCGAAGAAAGCCTTGAGGTCTTCGGCGTCATCAACGTCCGGTACCTGCTGACCGATCTTCGCGTAGACCTGGGCGAGGATCGAGCCACCCATACGGTTCTGGCCACGGCCGAGATCGATCAGCACCAGATCGGTGATGCCCTTGTCCATGCGCAATTGCGGAGTGAGGGTCTGGCGGATGTCCTGCACCGGGGCGAAACCGGAGATCACCAGCGACAGCGGCGCGGTGACGCTCTTGTCGACACCCTCGTCCTGCCAGCGGGTCTTCATGGACATGGAGTCCTTGCCCACCGGGATGGTGATGCCCAGGGCGGGGCACAACTCCATGCCCACGGCCTTGACGGTGTCGTACAGACGGGCGTCTTCACCCGGATGGCCGGCAGCGGCCATCCAGTTGGCCGACAGTTTGATGTCGGACAGTTTGCCAATACGTGCCGAGGCCAGGTTGGTGATGGTTTCGCCGACAGCCATACGCCCGGAAGCCGGGGCATCGAGCAGTGCCAACGGGGTGCGCTCACCCATGGCCATGGCTTCACCGGTGTAGACGTCGAAGCTGGTCGCGGTCACGGCACAGTCGGCCACCGGCACCTGCCAGGGGCCGACCATCTGGTCGCGCGCCACCAGACCGGTGATGGTGCGGTCGCCAATGGTGATCAGGAAGCTCTTGCTGGCCACGGCCGGGTGACGCAGCACGCGGCCGAGAGCTTCGTCGATGGCCACGTCGCTGGCAGTGAAGTCATCGCCCTGCTCTGCTTCGCGAGCCACGCTGCGGTGCATGCGCGGCGGTTTGCCCAGCAGCACTTCCAGCGGCATGTCCACCGGGGTGTTGCCGAAATGACTGTCGGTCACGGTCAGGTGCGGCTCGGCCGTGGCCTCGCCCACCACCGCGAACGGGCAGCGCTCGCGCTCGCAGATGGCCTGGAAGCGCTCGAAGTCGGCGGCATCCACCGACAGCACGTAGCGCTCCTGGGACTCGTTGCACCAGATTTCGTGCGGGGCCATGCCCGGCTCGTCGTTGGGCACGTTGCGCAGTTCGAAACGGCCACCGCGGCCACCGTCGTTGATCAATTCCGGCAGGGCGTTGGAGATGCCGCCGGCACCGACGTCGTGGATGAACTTGATCGGGTTGGCTTCACCCAGTTGCCAGCAGCGGTCGATGACCTCCTGGCAGCGACGCTCCATTTCCGGGTTCTCGCGCTGCACCGAGGCGAAGTCCAGGTCAGCCGAACTGGCACCGGTGGCCATCGACGACGCGGCGCCACCGCCCAGGCCGATGAGCATGGCCGGACCGCCGAGCACGATCAGCTTGGCGCCGACCGAAATCTCGCCCTTCTGCACGTGGTTTTCACGGATGTTGCCGAGACCGCCAGCAAGCATGATCGGCTTGTGGTAGCCGCGCACTTCCTCGCCACGCGGGCTGTCGACCGCCTGTTCGAAAGTACGGAAGTAGCCGTTGAGCGCCGGACGCCCGAATTCGTTATTGAACGCCGCGCCGCCCAGCGGGCCTTCGATCATGATGTCCAGCGCGCTGACGATGCGCTCGGGCTTGCCGTAAGGCTTTTCCCAGGGCTGCACGAAGCCGGGGATATTCAGGTTGGAAACCGAGAAACCGGTCAGGCCGGCCTTGGGCTTGGCGCCACGGCCGGTCGCGCCTTCGTCGCGAATCTCGCCACCGGAGCCGGTGGAAGCGCCCGGGAAGGGGGCGATGGCGGTGGGGTGGTTGTGGGTCTCCACCTTCATCAGAATGTGCACCGGCTCCTGCACAGCACCGTACTGGCGGGTTTCAGGATTGGGGAAGAAACGTCCGGCGGTGAAACCTTCGATGACCGAAGCGTTGTCCTTGTAGGCGCTCAGCACGCCTTCACCGTGCATCTGGTAGGTGTTCTTGATCATGCCGAACAGCGACTTGTCCTGGCTCTCGCCGTCGATGTCCCAGCTGGCATTGAAGATCTTGTGGCGGCAGTGCTCGGAGTTGGCCTGGGCGAACATCATCAGTTCGATGTCGTGGGGGTTGCGACCCAGCTCGTTGAAGCTCTTCACCAGGTAGTCGATCTCGTCCTCGGCCAGGGCCAGACCCAGATCCTGGTTGGCCTGCTCCAGTGCCGCGCGACCGCCGCCAAGCACGTCCACCGCAGTCAGCGGCTTGGGCTGGGCATGGCTAAACAGTGCTGACGCCTCTTCCAGGCTGCTCAGCACGAGCTGGGTCATGCGGTCGTGCAGGGCAGCAGCGACGGCGGCCTGATCATCCGCCGACAGTTCGCCCGTGACGTAATAGGCGATGCCACGCTCCAGACGCTGGATCTTGGCCAGGCCACAGTTGCGCGCAATATCGCTGGCCTTGCTCGACCACGGCGAGATGGTGCCGAAGCGCGGAATGGTCAGAAACAGCTTGCCGCTGGGCTCCTGCACCGGCACGCTCGGGCCGTACTTGAGCAGACGCGCCAGTACCTGTTCCTCGTCGGTGCCAAGAACACCTGTGACATCGGCGAAATGCGCGAACTCGGCGTACAGCCCGGTCACGGCCGGCACTTTGCTGGTCAGTTGCTCGAGCAATTTGCCATGGCGGAAAGCGGAAAGGGCGGGAGCGCCGCGCAGAATCAACATCGTCGGAACAGCCTCTGGGAAGGGGTGTGCTGGAGGCCGGGCATTCTACCCTAAAGTGGCGGCCTGCGGCACCTGTAGCCAGGCGCTTTAACAGGCGATTGAAACTGCCTGCGTTGCCATTGCTGCGTTGAAAACAGACTCACAGCCACAGGCTGAACGCGCTTTGGCGCGGCCCCGAAGGGGTGAGCAAAGCGAATCAAGTGCTCATCTACAACTTGTGAACTGCGCTTTCTCGCCTGTTTGCGGAGCTGCCATCGGTATTGCACTGACTGCCTCGCCTACGTTTTTAAAAGCCTGAAAAGGACGAACGCGCACTAACAGAGAAGCGAAGCGCTGTCGAGATATGGCGCCGCAGCGGCTTTGCGTATACTGCGCCGATGTTTGCACGACCTGCGATACGCATGCGTTGCGCCACAGGGCTGTTGGCGATTGGAACCCTCCTGATGCTCGCTGGCTGCGGCGAAGACCCCAAGCCCAGCGTACTCGAGCAGGTAAAGGCGGAGGGTGAGTTGCGCGTGGTCACTCGCAACAGCCCCGCCACTTACTTCCAGGATCGCAACGGCGCGACCGGTTTCGAGTACGAGCTGGCCAAGCGCTTCGCCACCGACCTGGGCCTCGAACTCAAGATCGAAACCGCCGACAACCTCGACAGCCTGTTCGCCAGCCTGGATCGCGCCAATGGCCCGGTACTGGCCGCCGCCGGCCTGGTGGACACACCGCAGCGCCAGCGCCAGGCGCGCTTCTCCATCCCCTACCTGGAAGTCACCCCGCAGATCATCTATCGCCAGGGTGAACCACGCCCGACCAAGGCCGAAGACCTGGTCGGCAAGCGCATCCTGGTGCTGGCTGGCAGCAGCCATGCCGAACAGTTGGCCGCTCTCAAGCTGGAGCTGCCGGAACTGCAGTTCGAAGTCTCCGACGCCGTGGAGGTGGTCGACCTGCTGCGCATGGTCGACGAGGGCCAGATCGACCTGACCCTGGTGGACTCCAACGAACTGGCGATGAATCAGGTGTACTTCCCCAACGTGCGGGTCGGCTTCGACCTCGGCGAGACCAACCACATGCGCTGGGCGGTGGCAGCCGGGGAAGACGACAGCCTGCTGCTGGAAATCGACGCGTTCCTCAAACGCTCGGAGGCCAATGGCACCCTGCAACGCCTGAAGGAACGCTATTACGGCCATGTCGACGTACTCGGCTACGTCGGCGCCTATACCTTCGCACAGCACCTGCAGCAGCGCCTGCCGCGCTACGAGAAGATGTTCCGCCAGGCCGGCCACAGCCATCAGGTGGACTGGCGACTGCTCGCCGCCATGGGCTACCAGGAATCGCTGTGGCAACCCAACGCCACCTCGAAGACCGGTGTACGCGGCCTGATGATGCTGACCCAGCGCACCGCGCAATCGGTCGGCGTCTCCAATCGCCTGGATCCCAGGCAGAGCATCGAGGGCGGCGCGCGCTATTTCATCCAGGTGCATCAGCAACTGCCGGAGAGCATCGCCGAGCCGGATCGCACCTGGTTCGCCCTCGCCGCCTACAACGTCGGTGGCGGCCACCTGGAAGACGCCCGCAAGCTGACCGAGGCCGAAGGGCTGGATCCGAACAAATGGGCCGATGTGCAGAAGATCCTGCCACGCCTGGCGCAGAAGCAGTGGTACAGCAAGACGCGCTACGGCTATGCGCGCGGCGGCGAACCGGTGCACTTCGTGCGCAACATCCGTCGCTACTACGACATCCTCACCTGGGTGACCCAGCCGCAACTGGAAGGCACACAGGTGGCCGAGAGTGGCATCCACCTGCCGGGTATCGACAAACGCAAACCCGAAGAAGAAACCCCGCCATTGTAGGGTGCGCCGCGCGCACCAAGTGACAATCACGCAATCCTGGCAGAGGCTTGACAGCCCGCATTCGTACCGGATTGCATCCGGGCTACGCCACTCAGCCGCGCCGAGCCCTGAAGAACTCGCGCAGCATCGCCCCGCTCTCCTCGGCCAGCAGCCCGCCTTCCACACGCACGCGGTGATTGAGAAAACCCTGATCGAAGAACTGCCCCTGGCTGATCGCCACCCCCGCACGCGGTTCACTGGCGGCGAACACCACACGGGCGATACGGGCGTGCACGATCAGGCCGGCGCACATGCTGCAGGGCTCCAGCGTGACATAGAGCGTGCTGCCGGGTAGCCGATAGTTCTGTACGCTTTCCGCCGCAGCACGAATCGCCACCATCTCGGCATGCGCGCTGGGATCGTGACGCAGAATCGGGCAATTGAAGCCCTGACCCACCACCTCGTCGCCCTGCACCAGTACCGCGCCCACCGGCACCTCGCCCTGCTCGGCGCCAAGCCGCGCCTGATCCAGCGCCAGGCGCATGAAATGCTCGTCACGCGAGCGGTCGATGATCTGCGGTCTTCTCATGCATCAATCCGTAGGGCGGCCAGCCGGGCTGGCCGAAAACGGCGCCTACCCTACACCACTTCGATGGCGGCCATCAGCCCCGTTTCCATATGGTCGATCACGTGGCAATGGAACATCCAGACCCCGGGATTATCGGCGACGAAAGCGATGCGCGCCGTCTCGTTCTTACCCAACAGGTAGGTATCGGTGAAATACGGGATGATCTTGCGCCGGTCGGAATCCAGCACCTTGAAGGTCATGCCGTGCAGGTGGATCGGATGCTGGTACTGCGCCATGTTGCGCAGCACGAAGATGTAGTGACCATCCTTCTTCAAGGTCGCGATCGGGCGATCCGCACAGGTCTTGTCGTTGATGTCCCAGGCCTGGCCGTTGATCTGCCAGTACCTGTAGCTGCCACCGCGCTCGACATCGCCGGACAGCATGGCCGCCCATTCGAAGTTGAAACGCAGCGTCTCGGCGCGGGCCAGTTCCGGCTCGGCGATGGGGTTGGCGGGCAGGGCTGGCGGCCAGTCACCGGCAGCCTCCGTACTGGCCGCCCCCTTGAGGGTCGCCAGGCGCAGCGGCCCATTGCGCAGCGACAGCTCTTGCCCGGCCGCGGGTACCTTCAGGGCCAGATCGATACGCATGCCCGGACCAAGCCAGTATTCCCTGCCCAGCGGACGTGGCTGCACCGGATTGCCATCCAGGGCATAGATACGTGCCTCCCCGCCCGGCAGGTTGAGGCGATAGGTGATGGTGTTGTCGACATTGATCAGACGCAGCCGCACCACCTGCCCAGCCGGCAATTCGAGGGTCGGGTTCGGCTCGCCATTGATGGTCGTCAACCGCCCGCGAGTGCCCTCGCGCGCCGCCTGACGCGGCACCAGGAACTCTGTGAAGGCGCCCTGCTCGTCGATATGCCAGGTCTTCAGGCTCAGCGTGCGTTCGTGACGAAAGCCGGTCGGCTCGCGCTCTTCGACGATGAGAGGCCCGACCAGACCGCGCCCCAACTGCTCGGCGCTGGTGGTGTGCGGGTGGTACCAGAAACTGCCGGCATCGTGACAGATGAAGTCGTAGTCGAAGTACTCACCCGGCAGCACCGGCGCCTGGGACACATAGGGCACACCGTCCATCTCCAGCGGCAGACGGATGCCATGCCAGTGGATGGTGCTCTGCACATCCAGCTTGTTGATGAAGCGCACCCGCAGACGCTCGCCCTGACGGCAACGCAGCTCCACGCCTGGCGCCTGGCCGCCATAAGCCCAGGCCGGAGTCTTGTGCCCCGGAACCAGCTCCAGATCCAGCGGGGCGGCGATCAACTCGTAATCATGGGTCGCCACATTCTCGGGGCGTCCCAGCCAATAGCGCACACCACCGGCACCCAGGCCGGCGATACCGAGACCGGCCAGGCCGGCGAGCACTTGTCTGCGGGTAAAAGACATCTTCATCCTCGGCAATCTGCCGGCATACTCAATTGCGGTATCTTCTCATTTTCACTGACCGGAAAACGAGCCCACGAGCAGAGACGGGTTGCCGCAGCGCCAACCTGTCCACCTGAAAAACCGGTCTAATGCATCGTGTAAAAATACAACATGCCACTGAAACCCGAGCAGGTTCTGAAAAAGCCATTCATCGTCACTCCCGCCTGCGTGGGAATGACGGCTTTTTCTGCATTTCCCAGCGCTTATTGGCGCCTACACAATACGCAAAACAGATGATAATTCCCGTGAATCGAGTAAGCGTCTCCCATCACGCCAAGACGTGACAATAAAACCTTAACAAAACCGGCCAACTTCAACCGTCTTAAAAGGGCCACCAATCCACGCTTGAGCCTTGAACTCCATCCGCCCTCGGCTGCATGGGCTATAAAATGACTGTGCGATGGAAAACCAAGTTGCTGGTAATGCCAAACTGCAAGATCATTTTCGCGACACAGCGCCGATACAGCGCCACTGGTCAAGTACTGCATATGCTCCAAGTCAACACGAAGCGCAATTTTCTGACGATCCGAATCAATGGCGTCGCCATTGGGAGTCCATATCAGAATCTTGCCGGTTTCACTAAGCAAGCCACATAACTCAGTGACGAGACGAGCGGGATCCAACGGATGTTCAATGACATCGTTCAACACGACAAGATCATACTGTTCATCCAGGGTTTTCAAGACATCGAAGCCACCTGAAAAAACAGAGTCAATACCAAGCTTGTGACAAGTTGACACCGCAGAGCCATCAAGCTCAACACCCGTTACCGAAGCCCCCAATCTTTTAGCCTGATATAGAAAAGAGCCCGTCCCACAGCCAAAATCCAGGACTCGATATGCACCGGCATTACTGGAAGACATATCCTTTTTAAGAAAAATCAATCTCGGATCAGCATCAGGATTCAGCCCCTCCAATTCAGACTTCAAGACCTCGATATTTCCAGTCGCATCTCCTCCGAAATACGTCTCATGATAAGCGCTATAAAACGCATTGAGTGCCTCCTCTGACGGCGATGGAGATACGTAATAGGAGGTGCAACTGGAACACTTCAAGACAGAACATTTATCAGGACGGATATACGAAGGCTCAATGTTCCTTGTGCCACAGAAAGGACATGCTCTCGCTTCGAAGCAAGATGAATCCCAACTTATCGTTCGTTTATCGAGAGGTTCGAGAATCATGGCATCTTCCTACGCGATTTCAGTCCAAGCCCATTAAACACAAGTACCTGCGTGCAATGACCACTCACTGGAGTGGCAGCATAGAACAACCCGTATGCGCCGCACCGATGAAATGCTTGCCAAGCAACACGAGCATGACATCGGACTGAAGGACGTCAAAGAGAAGATCAAGCGCTCCGCTTCAGGACTACAGACCTCAAGGATGGTCTGACATAGTGTCATTCCCGCGAAGGCAGGACAGCAGCTTCATCGCTGAACAATACCTGCACTGGCCCGAAGGGGAATCATCCATGGTCGGCGAACGTCCCGGGCTTCCGCCTGCCCTGGACAGAACGCCACCCGAATTTGCCCCCAGAAAGCCGAAAGCCCGCAATTACGCGGGCTTCAGGGCATTTTCTGCTAGATCGTGCCGGGCAGTGCCGGACGCGGGATCATTCCCACTCGATGGTCGCCGGCGGCTTGCTCGATACGTCGTAGGTGACGCGGGAGATGCCTTCGATCTCGTTGATGATGCGGCCACTGACGGTCTCCAGCAACTCGTAGGGCAGGTGCGCCCAGCGAGCGGTCATGAAGTCCACGGTTTCCACGGCGCGCAGGGCAACGACCCAGGCGTAGCGGCGACCATCACCCACCACACCCACCGACTTCACCGGCTGGAACACCACGAAGGCCTGGCTGGTCTTGTGGTACCAGTCGGCCTTGCGCAGTTCTTCGATGAAGATGTGGTCGGCACGACGCAGCAGGTCGGCGTACTCCTTCTTCACCTCGCCGAGGATGCGCACACCCAGACCCGGGCCCGGGAACGGGTGGCGGTAGACCATGTCGTAGGGCAGGCCCAACTCCAGGCCGATCTTGCGCACTTCGTCCTTGAACAGTTCACGCAGCGGCTCGACCAGCTTGAGGTTCATTTCCTCCGGCAGGCCGCCAACGTTGTGGTGACTCTTGATCACGTGGGCCTTGCCGCTCTTGGCGCCAGCCGACTCGATCACGTCCGGGTAGATGGTGCCCTGGGCGAGGAACTGGATGTTGGGAAGCCGGCTGGCCTCGGCATCGAACACGTCGATGAAGGTGCGGCCGATGATCTTGCGCTTCTTCTCGGGGTCGGCTTCACCGGCCAGGTTACCGAGGAACTGCTCTTCGGCGTTGGCGCGGATCACCTTGACGCCCATGTTCTCGGCGAACATGGCCATGACCTGATCACCTTCGTGCAGGCGCAGCAGGCCGTTGTCAACGAATACGCAGGTCAGCTGGTCGCCGATGGCCTTGTGCAGCAGCGCCGCGACCACCGAGGAATCCACGCCGCCGGACAGGCCGAGCAGCACGTTGGCGTCGCCCACCTGGGCGCGGACGGCCGCGATGGCGTCTTCGACGATGTTGGCCGGTGTCCACAGGGCCTGGCAGCCGCTGATTTCCAGCACGAAGCGCGACAGGATACGACCGCCCTGCTTGGTGTGGGTCACCTCCGGGTGGAACTGCACGCCGTAGTAGTGGCGGGTGTCGTCGCACATGGCGGCGATCGGGCAGCTCGGCGTGCTGGCAAGAATGTGGAAACCTTCCGGCAGGCGGGTCACCTTGTCGCCGTGGCTCATCCACACATCCAGGCCGAGCACGCCATCGGCGTCGACATGATCTTCGATACCGGCCAGCAGTTGGCTCTTGCCGACCACATCGACACGGGCGTAACCGAATTCACGCAGGTCGGAGCCTTCGACCTTGCCGCCGAGTTGCTCGGCCATGGTCTGCATGCCGTAGCAGATGCCCAGCACTGGCACATTCAGGTCGAACACGGCCTGCGGCG
The DNA here is from genome assembly GCA_045291465.1 of Ectopseudomonas oleovorans. Classification (GTDB taxonomy): domain Bacteria; phylum Pseudomonadota; class Gammaproteobacteria; order Pseudomonadales; family Pseudomonadaceae; genus Aquipseudomonas; species Aquipseudomonas oleovorans_B. Next base: position 4,730,015 of record CP152345.1, read on the forward strand.
CGCGCGGGCTGTCGGCTTCGTGCACCGACTCCGGGCCACCGGCGAGGATGATGCCGCGCGGCGCGAAGGCACGGATGTCCTCGTCGCTCATGTCCCAGGGGTGCAGTTCGCAATAGACGCCGATCTCGCGCACGCGGCGAGCGATCAGTTGAGTGTACTGGGAACCGAAGTCCAGAATGAGGATGCGGTGGGCGTGAATGTCGTGGGCCATGGCCATCTCTCGTAGGTATTCACAAATGACACGGGGCTGATCGAACAGCCCCGTTATTCATGGATTGTAAAAATCGATTTGCCGCGTCGCGAGCGACGAGCAGGCAAGGCGGAGAGCAACGAGAAAGCGGAGTTTGCTGAAGCACGCATTGACTCACTTCGTTCGCCCTCCGGGCCGTCCTTTCGGACGTGCCGGTTTCAGTTTTTTCTCCAACACCGCATGCTCAAGCGCAGCAGCGTCAGATCGCTTTCTTAGCCGACCCGGTAGTTCGGGGCTTCCTTGGTGATCTGCACGTCATGGACGTGCGACTCGGCCATGCCGGCGCCGGTGATGCGCACGAACTCCGGCCTGGTGCGCATCTCTTCGATGGTGGCGCAGCCGGTGTAGCCCATGGAGGCCCGCAGACCGCCCATCAGTTGGTGAACGATGGCAGCCATCGCGCCCTTGTACGGCACGCGGCCTTCGATGCCTTCCGGCACCAGCTTTTCGGCACCGGCCGAGGAGTCCTGGAAGTAACGGTCGCTCGAACCTTGTGCCTGGGCCATGGCACCCAGCGAGCCCATGCCGCGGTAGGCCTTGTAGGAGCGGCCCTGGAACAGCTCGACTTCGCCCGGCGCCTCTTCGGTACCAGCCAGCATGGAACCGATCATCACGGCGGAAGCACCGGCGACGATGGCCTTGGACAGGTCGCCGGAGAAGCGAATGCCGCCATCGGCGATCAGCGGTACACCGGTACCGGCCAGCGCGGCGGCGACGTTGGCCACGGCGCTGATCTGCGGTACACCGACACCCGCGACGATACGGGTGGTGCAGATCGAACCCGGGCCGATGCCGACCTTGACGCCGTCGGCGCCAGCTTCGACCAGCGCCTTGGCTGCTGCGCCCGTAGCGATGTTGCCGCCGATGACCTGGACTTCCGGGAAGTTCTCCTTCACCCAGCGCACACGGTCGATCACCCCCTTGGAGTGACCATGCGCGGTATCGACGATGATCACATCGACACCGGCATTGACCAGCGCGGCCACACGGTCACCGGTGTCGGCACCCGTGCCGACGGCCGCGCCGACGCGCAGGCGGCCCTGATCGTCCTTGCTCGCCAGCGGGTAGGCCTTGGCCTTCTCGATGTCGTTGACGGTCATCATGCCCTTGAGGCGGTATTGATCATCGACGATCAGCACACGCTCGATGCGGTGCTTGTGCAGCAGCTTGCGCACGGTTTCCTTGTCTTCGCCTTCCTTCACGGTGACCAGACGCTCTTTCGGCGTCATCACCTCACGCACCTTGGCGTCCATGCGGCTTTCGAAGCGCACGTCACGGGAGGTGATGATGCCCACCAGGTCGCCATGGTGCAGCACCGGCACACCGGAAATGTTGTGCTGACGAGTGAGCTCGAAGAGATCGCGCAGGCTGGCATCGGCCTCGATGGTGATCGGATCCTTGACCACACCGGACTCGAAGCGCTTGACCTTACGCACTTCGGCGGCCTGCTGCTCGATGGTCATGTTCTTGTGGATGATGCCGATGCCGCCTTCCTGCGCCATGGCGATGGCCAGGCGTGCCTCGGTGACCGTATCCATGGCGGCTGACAGCAGCGGGATGTTCAGTTCGATGCCACGGGTGAGGCGGGTCTTGAGGCTGACGTCCTTGGGCAGTACCTCGGAGTAACCGGGGATGAGCAGGACGTCGTCGAAAGTGAGTGCTTCTTGGCTGATGCGCAGCATGGCGGGCTCCCGAGCGGGAAAATAAGAAGCGCGGCATTATACCCAGCGACCTCATTTCACTCAACGCAAAGTGTGTCTCTAGGCAGTCATGCCTTGAAATGCATAAAATAATGATTCTCAAAAACGCTTGCACTTGAGTGCCAAATGAAACCTTACCCGTCCCTCTCGAGCCGCCGCCGTGCCGCTCTGCTTACCCTTTGCCTGCTCCCGGCAGGCCACCTGCTGGCTCAGGAACTGGAGCTGCCCAACCAGGAAATCGTCGCAGCCCCCACACAGGAAGACGACGGCTACCAGGCCAAGCGTGCCGGCACGGCAAGCAAGTCCTCCGTTGCACTCAGGGATGAGGCTCAGTCAGTACAAGTGGTTACGCCAAAGACCATTGAAGATTATCGGGTGCGTTCGCTGGATGACGCGATGAAGTTCGTCAGTGGCGTCAGCCAGAGCAATACACTGGGTGGAACCCAGGACGGTTTCGTGAAACGTGGCTTTGGTACCAACGCCGATGGATCGATCCTGCGTGACGGCATCCGTTCCAGCCTCTCGCGCAACTTCAGCGCCACCAGCGAACGCGTGGAGGTGCTCAAGGGGCCGGCCTCGCTGCTGTACGGTGCGTTGGAACCGGGCGGCCTGATCAACGTCATCAGCAAGAAGCCGCAGTACCAATGGGGCACGCGCATAGACGCCGGCAGCTCAAGCTTCGGTGGTGGCAGCCTGGCGGTCGACGTCACCGGCCCGATTGCCGACAGCGGGCTGGCGTTTCGCCTGATCGCCGAGCGCCAGCACGAAGATTACTGGCGTAACTTCGGTGACGAAGAACACAGCCTGATTGCACCCTCGCTGAGCTGGGAAGGCGAACGCCTGCGCCTCAACATCGCCTACGAATACAAGGAATACAGCACCCCGGTGGATCGCGGCACGGTGATCATCAACGGCAAGCCGGCCAAGGTGTCCTACAACGACCGCTTCGGCGAGAGCTGGTCGAAGGCCGAAGGCATCGATGAACTGCTTACCGCCACTGCCGAGTACCAGCTCGGCGACGACTGGTCGACCCGCCTCACCTACGGCTGGAACAACGAACGCTACGACTATGCCGAAGCAAGGCCCAATACGCTCAATGCCAATACAGGCGCCATGAGTCGTCGTTCCGATGGTAGCGAGCACGACAACCAGACCCAGTACCTGGCCTGGGACTGGATCGGCACCCCCAGTCCGTTCGGCCAGCGCCATGACCTGCTGATCGGCGCCGACACCGAGCGCGTCGACAACTTCCGTGGCGATACCTGGCGCGGTTCGGCAGTGGGTGGTTTCAACATCTACAACCCGGTGTACGGCAACCTCGCCGCACCTTCCGTACTCAGCCTGGCACAGAGCGACCGCAGCGACGAACTGCATTCGCGCTCGATCTATGCGAAGGACAACTGGCACCTGAACGATCAGTGGATTCTGGTGCTCGGCGGCCGTTATCAGCGCTTCGAGCAACTCGTCGAGCAAGGGCGCGGAGCCAACTACATCCGCCCCACCGATCGCCACGACACGACCTTCCTGCCGTTCGGCGGCCTGGTATTCCAGTTGAACGACCAGGTGGCCTTCTACGGCAACTACAGCCGCTCCTTCGTACCCAATGCTTCGGACGCCACTACCGGCCAGGCATTCGATCCCGAAGAAGGTCGCAGCTACGAGTTGGGCGTAAAACTGGATCTGCCCCAGGGTATCGGCGCCAGTCTGGCGCTATTCGATATCGAGAAGGAAAACGTGGTCGTCAGCAACAACAACGTCTCCGAAGCGGCCGGCAAGGTCGGCTCGCGCGGCGTGGAGCTGGATATCAGCGGCCGCCTCAGCGAGCGCTGGGAGCTGCTCGGCAGCTATGCCTACACCGATACGGAAATCCTCGATGACCCGGCCAACGAAGGCAACGAGCTGCAAAACGCCGCACGCAACATTGCCAGCCTCTACCTCACCCACCACCTCGACCTGCCACAGCAATTCGGTGAGTGGCGGCTGGGGGCGGCGCACGCTACGTCGGCGAGCGCGCCGGCGACAACGCCAACACATTCTGGCTGGACAGCTACACGGTGGCTGATGCCTTCATCAGTTGGGACAGTCAATTGCTCGGCGAGAAGACTCGCCTGCAACTGAACGTACGCAACCTGTTCGACGAGCGTTACTACCCGTCCAGCGGCGGCAATCTGCGTGTCGCAGTCGGCGAGCCGCGCGAGGTACGCCTTTCTGCCAGCATCGAGTTCTGACTCAGGTCGGATCGTCGACCTGCACCTGCCTCACCGCAAAACCCAGGCGTTCGCCGAACTCCTCGACGAACGCCGGGCGCAGGCCGGCATCCACCCAGCCGTTGAAGATGAAGCCCAGGTTGGAAAAGCCGCAGGGCTGCAGGAACAGGAAACCGTTGATGTCATCCTCGTGTCCGCATTCCGGGCAGGTGAAGTTGTCGGTTTCCCCTGGCCACCACACCTCCAGGCTATCGAACAGCGGCACGCCCACTTCCCGGCGGCACTCGGGGCAACCCGCCTCTTCGAGAAAGCCGCGCGTCGGCACATAGATGCAGCGGTTGGTGATGATTTCCAGGCCATTGTGCGGCTGGCCATAGGGCAGCAACTCGGGACGCAGGGCGATTCGCCGGGCGCCAGGCCCGATGGCATAGGCCATACCGTTACCACCCTGCCCGCAGGTGGTCGGCAACGCCTCGACGATCTCGCGCCTGGCCAGCCAGCGCAGCAGCGCGCGTGCCTTCTCCTCATGGGCAGGAACGGTGGATATCTGCGGGACGAGGATCAGTTGCGCGGTCATGGTGCTCAAGCGGCTGGCAAGTAAAGGGCGGCAGCTTAGGCGCTGCCGCCGGCAAATCAAGCCCCGCGACAGATCGCAGCATTGGCCTGCGCCTCACGCCGCACCAGCAAGCGGGCACGCAGCACGTCGTAAATCCAGTTGAATGCCATGGTGTAGGGCAGGAAGAACAGGATCAGCCCGATATCCAGCCAGAACGCCGTCCACAGGCTGATCGACAGCCACCAGGCCGCCAGCGGTACCAGCACCAGGATCAGGCCAAATTCGAACAACAGCGCATGGCACAGGCGCGCCTTGAAACCGCGGTGAAAGCCCATGCGCCGCTGCGCCCGGTCGAACAGATAGTTGAACAGCATGTTCCACAACATGGCGGTGGTGGCGAACATCAATGTCAGGACGCCCATCTGCCCCAGCGGTTTGTCCATCAGCCAGGCCAGGGCCGGCGCGCAGATACCGATCGCGATGAACTCGAAGGCCAGGGCATGGCCGACACGCTCACCCAGGGAACGTTGCAGGGACTGTGTCATGGAATGAAGCCTCGTGAAGGGATGCGATGGACGCTATGATCATCGGAAAACCAGCCAACCAAAAAGCAGCAGCCATCGGCCAAACCGATATGAATATTTCCCCCGAATCGCTTCAAGCTTTCGCCCAGGCTGCCAGTTGCGGCTCGCTCAGCGCTGCCGCCAGGCGCCTGGGCAAGAGTCAGTCGACTGTCAGTGAGGCTGTCGCCCGCCTGGAAATCGACCTGGGCGTGGCTCTGTTCGAACGCGGCCCACGCCATCTGCAACTGACCGAAGCCGGCGCCAGCCTGCTCGCCCACGCAGAAGAAGTCCTGTGTGCCAGCGACCGCCTGGCGCGACATGCGGCCGGTTTGGCCAGAGGCCAGGAAGCGCGCCTGACCCTGGCGCTGTCCGACGCCTACCAGCCGAAACGATACGAAGTACGTCTACAGGAGCTGGATCAGCGTTTCCCCGACCTGCAGTTCGAAAGCCTGATCGCCGAACAGGCCGATGTGCTCGATCTGGTCACCCAGGGCCGCGCACAACTGGGCCTGCTCGCTGCACAACCGTCCTACCCGCCGCATATCGCCCACGCCCGCCTGGAAATGAGCAGCGAGTTCGGCCTGTTCGTCGCCAAGGATCATCCACTGAGCAGGCTCACCCAGGTACGCGAGGAAGACTTGTCGCATTGGCGCCTGCTACGCCTGAGCAGCGTCGCCCATGACGATGCCAATACGGACGATCTGCCCGGCAGCGGCGGGCGCTGCTGGGCCGCGCCGGACTATCTGATGCTGCTGGAGATGGCGCGCCTGGGCTTCGGCTGGGCCGAACTGCCACGGCAACTGGTCGAGGCCTACGGCTTTGGTAGTCTGCACGAACTGCCTTGCAGCGGCTGGCCACGGCGGGCGACGGTGGACGCCATCTGGTCACGGCAACGGACACTTGGCCCGGTCGCGGCCTGGCTGCTCGAACGCCTGCTGCAAGACACCTGATGAAGGTCGCGCCGATGCCACTCTCGACTTATCATGCCGCCCCATGATCAACGATCCCTTTGCTCGCCTGAACCTCGACCGCGAGATCCTCAGCGTCAGCCAGCTCAACAACCGCGCCCGCCTGCTGCTGGAGGACGTGTTCTCCGCCATCTGGGTCGAAGGAGAAATCTCCAACCTCGCCCGCCCGGCTTCCGGCCACGTCTATTTCACCCTCAAGGACAACCAGGCCCAGGTGCGCTGCGCACTGTTCCGGCAGAACGCGGCGCGTGTGCGTCAGGCACTGCGTGATGGCCTGGCGGTGAAGGTTCGAGGCAAGGTTTCACTGTTCGAGGGGCGCGGCGACTATCAGCTGATTCTCGATACCGTCGAGCCGGCCGGTGATGGCGCCCTGCGCCTGGCCTTCGAGGCGCTGAAGGAAAAGCTCGGAGCCGAAGGCCTGTTCGCCACCGAACGCAAGATAGCCCTGCCCGCCCATCCGCAGCGGATCGGCATCGTCACCTCGCCCACCGGTGCGGTGATTCGCGACATCATCAGCGTTTTCCGCCGCCGCGCACCGCAGGTGGAGCTTAACCTGATCCCCACTGCCGTACAGGGACGCGAGGCCACGGCACAAATCGTCCGCGCCCTGCAACGCGCCGATGCGCAAGGTTTCGACGCGCTGATCCTGGCCCGTGGCGGCGGCTCGCTGGAAGACCTCTGGTGCTTCAACGAAGAGGCCGTGGCCCGTGCCGTCGCGGCCTGTGTGACGCCCATCGTCAGCGCCGTGGGTCACGAAACGGACGTTTCCATCGCCGACTTCGTCGCCGACGTGCGCGCACCGACGCCCTCGGCCGCCGCCGAACTGCTGGCCCCGGACAGCAGTGAACTGGCGCAGCGCCTGCACGACCTGCAGCGGCGCCTGGTACTGCAGATGCAGGGCCGTCTGGCCCGTGAACGCCTGCGCCTGGAGGGCACGAGCCGGCGCCTGCGTCACCCTGGCGAACGCCTGCGCCAGCAGGCACAGCGCCTGGATGACCTCGACATGCGCCTGCGCCGCGCCTTCAACCAGCAACTCGCCAATCAGCGAGAACACCTGGCCCGCCTCGACGCTCGCCTCGCCGCCCAGCATCCGGGGCGCAACCTGGCACTGCTGCGCCAGCGCCTCGACGGCCTGGCCACGCGCCTGCCACGTGCCATGCAAGGCCAGCTACGCAGCCAACGCCAGCAACTGGGGGCACTGGCCGCGCAACTGCAGATCGTCAGCCCGCTGGCCACCCTCGGCCGGGGCTACAGCATCCTGCTCGACGAACGTGGCCAGGCCGTGCGCAGCGCAGCGCAGACCCGTCCCGGTCAGCGCCTCAAGGCGCGTCTCAGCGAAGGCGAACTGGATGTGCGGGTCGAAGACAACCACATACAACCGGCGACCCTGTCGCTCCTGGATTGAGAACCGATGTACAGCCTTGACCGCACGCAACTGTTCGCCGGCCTGCTGGCCCTGTGCCTTGCCATCCCCGCCCACGCCGAGGGCTTCATCACCCGCCTGCTGAACAAACCGGTACCCGGTGGCGTGGCGGTGATCGATCTGGGTAACCCGGCGCAGGCTCCGAAAGTACGCTACCAGGGCAAGCCGGTACTCACCGTGCACGAAGACGGCCAGCGCTGGATCGCCATAGTCGGAATTCCTCTGAGTGTGAAACCCGGCACCGAGCAGTTGCAGGTAGCGGGTAAACCACGCGCCTTTCAGGTCGGCGCCAAGCACTACACCGAGCAGCGCATCACCATCAAGAACCAGCAACAGGTGACGCCCAACGCCGCCAACCTGAAACGTATCGAACGCGAGTTGGCCGAACAGACCCGTGCCTACCAGCAGTTCAGTGCACGCCAGCCGAGCAACCTGATGTTCGACAGACCGGTCAACGGCCCGCTGTCCAGCCCGTTCGGCTTGCGTCGCTTCTTCAACGGCGAGGAGCGCAACCCGCACTCGGGCCTGGACTTTGCGGCCAACCGCGGCACGTCGATCAAGGCACCGGCAGCCGGCAAGGTAATCCTCATCGGTGATTACTTCTTCAACGGCAAGACGGTGTTCCTCGACCACGGCCAGGGGCTGATCAGCATGTTCTGCCACCTCTCGGAAATCGACGTGAAACTGGGTGATGAAATCGCCCGAGGCGGCCATGTCGGCAAGGTCGGCGCGACCGGTCGCGCCACCGGCCCGCACCTGCACTGGAACGTCAGCCTCAACGATGCACGGGTCGATCCGGCGATCTTTATCGGCGCGTTCAAGCCCTGAACCGACGCAACGCGCAACACCTGCCGTTTGGGTTAACGGCGTATTTTTGCTAGGGTACGGCGGCTCAGATGGCCGGCCCTGTAGCGTCGGCCTTTCCTCCTGCCTGCTTCGGAGTCGGAAATGCCGAATGAGCTCAAGACCTGGATGGGTTGGCTGAACGAACAGCCTGAACTGCTCACCCTCACCGCCACCCTCGCCCTGATCGTTGCCGCCTGGCTGTCGAACTGGATCGTCAAACGCATCCTGGTGCGTGCCATCTACCGCGTGGTGGGCGCAACCGCCCTTGGCCGCCACGGCCAGATCAAGGAAAGCGGCATCATCAAGCGCCTGTCCAACATCGTGCCTGCGCTGGTGCTGTCCTCCGGCGTGGCCATAGTGCCAGGCATGCCGGAAGCCGTGGTCACGGTGACGCGGAACGTCTGTGGCGCCTTCATCGTGCTGACCATTGCACTGGCCATCGGCGCGCTGCTGGACATTCTCAACACCCTCTATCAGCGTCGCCCCAACGCCCACCTGAAGCCGATCAAGGGCTACCTGCAGGTGATCAAGATCGCGATCTTCGCCATCGCCACCATCCTCATGGTGGCGACGCTGATCGACCGCTCGCCGCTGATCCTGCTGTCCGGCCTCGGCGCCATGGCCGCCGTGCTGATGTTGATCTTCCAGGACACCCTGCTGTCGCTGGTGGCCAGCGTGCAGATTTCCTCCAGCGACATCATCCGAGTCGGTGACTGGGTGGAAATGCCCCAGCTCAATGCCGACGGCGATGTGATCGACATCGCCCTGCATACGGTGAAAGTGCAGAACTGGGACAAGACCATCACCACCATCCCGACCAAACGCTTCATCACCGACCCGTTCAAGAACTGGCGCGGCATGCAGGAATCCGGCGGCCGCCGCATCAAGCGCGCGCTTTACCTGGATCAGACCAGCGTACATTTTCTCAGCGACGAGGAAATCGCCCGCCTGCGCCGCTTCATGCTGCTCGACGAGTACCTCGACCGCAAGGATGAGGAACTGCGCGAGTGGAACCTGAAACTTGCCGAACACGGCAAGGAAGCAGTCAACACCCGGCGCATCACCAACATCGGCAGCTTCCGCGCCTATGTCGAGCATTACCTGCGACACAACCCGAACATCCATCAGAACATGACGCTGCTGGTACGCCAGCTCAATCCGACCGCCGATGGCCTGCCGCTGGAGATCTACTGCTTCACCAACACCACGGCGTGGAATGCCTACGAGGGTATCCAGTCGGACATCTTCGACCACCTGCTGGCCATCCTTCCCGAGTTCGGTCTGCGCGTCTTCCAGCATCCAAGCGGCGGAGACTTCCAGGCGCTGAAAGAAAAGCCCGCTGCCATTGCCGCCGCGGAAACCGAACGAACTTAAGTTCCTGGCGACGCGGCCGATCTCCATGTAGCGCCAGGCCATCGCCTGGCCGCTGCGGGTGAGCGAATGGTGCTGACGGTCAATACCAACATCGCCTCGTCGTTCACGCGTCGCCAACTGGAGAGCAACGGCACCCGCCTCGATACATCACTGCAGCGCCTGTCCACCGGACAGCGCATCAACAGTGCCAGGGACGATGCCGCCGGCTTGCAGATCTCCAACCGCCTGAACTCGCAAGCACGGGGGCTGGGCGTGGCGATACGTAACGCCAACGACGGCATTTCGCTGCTGCAGGTCGCCGAAGGCGCGCTACAAAGCGTGACCGACGCCCTGCAGCGCATTCGTGCACTCGGCCTTCAGGCAATGAACGGCTCCAACGGTGTCAGCGAGCGCCAGGCACTCGACCAGGAAGCGCAGCAATTGCTGCAGGAAATCAACCGGGTCAACGAGACCACCACCTTCGCCGGACGCAAGGTGTTCGACCAGGGCCAGTTCTCCGTGCTGGGCGATCTGGATCAACGCGCCGTGCTCAACTCGCTGAAAGGCTTCTGGATCAGTGAAGGCGAACAACGCGTGTTCGATGCCCTCGGACTGCGGGCCGACGGCGCCGAACTGGAAATCACCTTCAGCAACGACAGCAGCAGCCAGGCGCTGGCTTCGGTGTCCTATACCGGAGCCGATGGCAATGGTCGCGTTCTCAATCAGGTACTCAACGTCAACCTGGCCTACTTCGATTCCAGCAGCCTGCCCGACGGCGGCAGCTATCCGCAGTACACCGACCGGGTGATTGCCCACGAAATGGCCCACGCGGTGATGGGACGTACCATGAACTTCTCCGGCGGCCTGCCCTCCTGGTTCATCGAGGGCACCGCCGAAGCCGTGCAGGGTGCAGATGAACGCCTGGCGGCCGACACCGCCGGTGGTACCGATACCACGGCCATCGTCGCGGCCTTCACTGCCGATGACGTCAGTGCCTCGCCCGGCTATTCCGGCGGCTACGCGGCGGTGCGCTACATGCACGACAGCATCAAGGCCGCCGGCGGCAAAGGCATCAAGGACGTCATGGGCTACCTGCAGAGCCATCCGGGCTCGACACTCGACCAGGCCCTGACCAATGGCAGCAAAGGGGCTTTCACCGGGCTTGCCGATTTCCAGACCCGGTTCGCCGCCGATGCAGCCAACTACGTGGCGGGCCTCGACCTGAGCAACGACGACACCGGTGCCCTTGGCGGGCTGGACGCCGATGGCGGCCCGGTCATGACAGCCAGGAACGTGCTGCTCGATCAGGGCACCGGCAGCCCCGGCTCACAGGGATTTCGCCTGACCGAGCCGACCCTGTTCGATGACACGGCCGTTGGCGGCAACACCCTGACCCAGTTCCAGGTCGGTTCCGAAGCCTACGAAACGATCCAGATCGGTATCGGCTCGTTCAATGCCGACACCCTCGCCCTCGGCCGCCTGAGCTTGCAGGACACTCCTGGCCTGGCCGTGATGGACATCGACGACGCGCTGGCCTACATTGATCGACAGCGGGCCTACATGGGGGCCGTGCAGAATCGCCTGGAATCCACCGTCAGCAACCTGCAGAACATGGTCGAGAACACGTCGGCCAGCCGCTCGCGCATCGTCGATACCGATTTCGCCGCCGAAACCTCCAACCTCGCCTCACGGCAGATCGTCCAGCAAGCGGCCCAGAGCATTCTGGCCCAGGCCAACCAGCGCCCCCAGGCAGTGCTCAGCCTGCTGGCCTGATATCTGCGCAATCCAACTCAAACCTTTATCGGCAAATCGCAATAATTTCCCAACATTGCTTTTGCAGCGAAAAATTCCAGCGTTTTATCGCAAAGCATTGCCATCATTCTCTCCCGAACGTAGGGTTAGCAGCATGAAAACCGCACATACCCTCATTCTGCTAAGGCAACATCGCTGCCTGCGCCTGGTCAGCCCGCGACTGCGGGGCTGAATTCCTCAGGCCATCTCGCGGCCACCGTCGACTGCCCTATTCGTTTTTCTCCAGGCATACGTCTGGACACAAGGATTTTCACCATGACCATGCTCAAAGACCCGTCGAAGAAGTACCGCCCGTTCACCCAGATCCAGATCCCGGATCGCACCTGGCCGGACAAGATCATCGACAAGGCGCCGATCTGGCTCTCCACCGACCTGCGCGACGGCAATCAGTCGCTGATCGAGCCGATGGATGCCGAGAAGAAGATGCGCTTCTTCAAGTGCCTGGTCGCCGTGGGGCTGAAGGAAATCGAAGTGGGCTTCCCGTCCGCCTCGCAGACCGACTTCGACTTCGTCCGCGAGTTGATCGAAGGCGGCCATATTCCCGACGACGTCACCATCCAGGTGCTGACCCAGGCCCGCGACGACCTCATCGAGCGTACCTTCGAGTCACTCAAGGGTGCCAGGCAGGCCATCGTCCACTACTACAACGCCTGCGCGCCGAGCTTCCGCAAGATCGTCTTCAACCAGGACAAGGCCGGTGTGAAAGCCATCGCCGTCGCGGCCGGCAAGACCATCAAGCGTCTGGCCGACGCCGCGCCGGAAACCCGCTGGGGCTTCGAATACTCGCCGGAAGTGTTCAGCAGCACCGAGATCGACTTCGCCGTCGAGGTGTGCAACGCGGTGATCGACGTATTCCAGCCAACCCCGGCGAACAAGCTGATCCTCAATCTTCCCGCCACCATCGAGTGCGCCACGCCAAACAACTACGCCGACCAGATCGAATGGTTCGGTCGCCATGTCGACAAGCGCGACAGCGTGTTGATCAGCGTGCACACCCACAATGACCGCGGCACCGGCGTGGCTGCGTCGGAACTGGCAGTGATGGCCGGCGCCGATCGCGTCGAAGGCTGCCTGTTCGGCAACGGCGAGCGTACCGGCAACGTCTGCCTGGTAACCCTGGCGCTGAACCTCTACACCCAGGGCGTCGACCCGGAGCTGGACTTCTCCGACATCGATGCCGTGCGCAAGGTTGTCGAGGACTGCAACCAGATCCCGGTGCACCCGCGTCATCCGTACGTCGGCGACCTGGTTCACACCGCCTTCTCCGGCTCGCACCAGGACGCCATCCGCAAGGGCTTCGCCCAGCAGAAGGAAGACGCCCTGTGGGAAGTGCCGTACCTGCCGATCGACCCGGCCGATATCGGCCGCGACTACGAGGCAGTGATTCGTGTGAACAGCCAGTCCGGCAAGGGTGGCATCACCTTCCTGCTCGAACAGGAGTACGGCATCAGCCTGCCACGCCGCATGCAGATCGAATTCAGCCAGGTGGTGCAGCGTGAAACCGACCGTCTCGGCCTGGAGATGACTGCGGCTCAGATATACAAGCTGCTCGAAACCGAGTACCTGCAAGCCCGCAGCCCCTACGCCCTGAAAGGCCATCGCCTGCAGGAAGAGAACGGCACCAGCGCAGTGGACGTGGAAATCGTCGAAGGCGGCGAGAACCACCACTGGCGCGGCATCGGCAAAGGCCCGCTGGAGGCGCTGGCAGCAGCCCTGCCAGTGGCGGTCGAAGTCATGGACTATAGCGAACACGCCATTGGTGCAGGTGCCAATGCCAAGGCCGCGGCCTACATCGAGCTGCGCGTCAACGGCGGGCGTGCCCTGCATGGCATCGGTATCGATGAAAACCTGACCACGGCGAGCTTTCGTGCCCTGTTCAGTGCACTGAACCGCGCGTTGAGCCAGACCGAGTCGCAAGCGGCCTGATCATCGATGCCGCACATGAAAACGCCGGGCATTGCCCGGCGTTTTCATATGAATTGCGCAGCAGTGCGGCTCAGATATAGACGATCATCAGCACCGCAAACATCAACGCTACCACGGCGAGGGTGAACAGGATGCCAATCCCTGCTGCCCGCCAGTTGGAGAGGAACGCACCGCCCGCCTCGGCATGCTGCTTGAGCTCGGCCTCCATCAGGTTCCTGGCCAGCAGGATCATCCCGATCAGTTGCGCGATGGCGAAAGGCAGGGCCGGCACGTCCTCCGGCAGCACGAAAGCCAGTACCAGCGTCAGCAGAAACAGCGCGACGGCAATGCCCCAGACCATCGTTACACGATCCGCCTTGCCCAGCAGTTTCAGGTTGTGCGCCATCAGCCAGGCACCCGCCAGTGTCGTACCCAGGAAAGTGGCCAGTCCCACGGCCGCGATGCTGTAGAGCGGCGGCATGTTGCCGAGCGCCGGTTGCAGCTCCGCCTGCGGCGCCTGGAAAGGGTTGTCCTGCTGTACGTCCATGTCATCCGGCTCCAGATCAGCTCAGCGTGAAGGCATCGGCATCCAGGTGTGCCGGGAAGCGCTCGCGATAGGCACTCAAGGCCTCATTCGATAGCCAGGTGCGGAATACACCATTGCCATCGCCAGCCATCAGCAGTGCCTCGCCCTGGAAATCCAATACCTGAGAGTCGCCAGTATAGGCATGCCCCTTGCCATCCTCGCCGACACGGTTCACAGCCGCGACGTAGCACAGATTCTCGATGGCACGTGCCGGCAGCAGGCGATTCCAGTGCTGCCGACGCGCGCCGGGCCAGTTGGCCGTGTAGAGCAACAGGTCGGTACCACCAGCATCACGGCTCCACACCGGAAAGCGCAGGTCGTAGCAGATCAGCGGGCGCACCCGCCAGCCCTTGAGTTCCAGCACCACCTGCTCGTTACCGGCGCTGTAGTGCTTGTGCTCGCCGGCCATGCGAAACAGGTGACGCTTGTCGTAATGCGCCAGCGAGCCATCCGGACGCGCCCAGAGCAGACGGTTGCGATAGCTGCCGTCATCCGCCTGGATGATCAGGCTGCCGCAGATGACAGCGCCGATACGCTGCGCCTGCTCGCGCAGCCAGGCACTGCTCGGGCCGTCCTCGGGCTCGGCCAGCTCGGCCGACTCCATGGAGAAACCGGTGCTGAACATTTCCGGCAGGATGATCAGATCGGCGCCAAGCGCCTGCTCCAGCAATGACTGAAAGTGTTCGCGATTGGCGGCCGGATCGTGCCAGGCCAGCGTGGTCTGGATCAACACCAGTTCAAGATCGGGTTTGTTGTTCATTGGGGCCTCGCTCAGCGTAGGGCGGGTGCAACCCGCCAAAACCTCAGAGGCGGGTTGCACCCGCCCTGCCCATCACACCATGCACAGCTTTTCGGCGGCCTGGCGCAGGGTTTCCTCGCGCTTGGCGAAGCAGAAGCGCACCAGGCGCAGATCCTGCGGTGCCGACTGATAGAAGACCGATACCGGAATCGTCGCCACGCCATGCTCACGGGTCAGCCACTCGGCCATGGCCACGTCATCCAGATCGGGTCGAATGGCCGAGTAGTCAGCCAGTTGGAAATAGGTTCCCGGTGCACGGGTGAAGGTGAAGCGCGAACCGGCCAGCAAGTCGCAGAACAGATCACGCTTGGCCTGGTAGAAGGCCGGCAACTCCTCGACATGCTCGGGGTGACTGGCCATGAACTCGGCCAGGCCATGCTGCAGAGGCGTCACGCCGCAGAAGTTGACGTACTGATGTATCTTGCGCAGCTCGGCGGACAACGCAGGGGGGGCCACCACGTAGCCCGTCTTCCAGCCCGTGACGTGATAGGTCTTGCCGAAGGAGCTGACCACGAAAGCTCGCTGATACAGCTCATCGTGCGCCAGCACGCTGGCATGGAGCTGGCCGTCGTAGATCAGGTGCTCGTAGACCTCATCGCTGATCACATGGATGTCGCGGCCACGGATCAGCTCGGCCAGCCTGTCCAGGTCGGCGCGAGTCAACAGCGCGCCGCTGGGGTTGTGCGGCGAGTTGAGGAAGATCAGACGGGTACGTGGGCCAATGGCGTCACTCAGGCGCTGCCAGTCCACGGAGAAATCCGCCAGCGCCAGCGGCACGTGCACGCAGCGTCCACCGGCCAGTTCCACCGAGGGCTCGTAACTGTCGTAGCAGGGGTCGAGGACGATGGCCTCATCGCCTGCGCGAATCAACGCCTGCACCGCGCAGAAGATCGCCTCGGTAGCACCCGGCGTGATGGTGATCTCGCTGTCGGCATCGCGCTGCACGCCATAGCTGCGCGCGATCTTGGCCGCCACTTGCTGGCGCAGGCCCGGCAGACCGGTCATCGGCGAATACTGGTTGCGCCCTTCCAGCACATGACGCGCCACCGCCTCGCGCAGCGCCTGAGGCCCGTCGAAATCGGGGAACCCCTGGGACAGGTTGATCGCACCGACGTCCGCCGCAAGCTGGGACATCCGGGTGAAGATGGTGGTGCCGACGTTGGGCAGTTTGCTGACGAGCATCGCGACTTCCTGGAAGAACAAGGCAAGTCGCGAGGATAGCCGAAGGGCAACGCAAGCGGCACCTGCGGCGCTTATGAAAAAAAGCTGGGTGCCTATGCCATTTGCCGCGGAGGCTCCGACGCAAATGGCTGCCGCGACACTTACTTGCGCTTGTCCTTGCGCTTCTTCTCGGCCTTCTTGTGATGGCTCATCAAGCGGCGCTTCTTGTTCACCTGACGGTCGGTGAGCTTGTTCTTGTTGCCCTCGTAGGGGTTCTCCCCCCCCTTGTACTCGATGCGGATCGGCGTACCGACCAGTTTGAGCACTCGGCGGAACGTGTTTTCCAGGTAACGGGTGTAGGCACGCGGTACGGCATCGACCTGGTTGCCATGGATGACGATAAGCGGCGGGTTGGCGCCACCGAGGTGGGCGTAGCGCAGCTTGATGCGACGGCCATTGACCAGAGGCGGCGCATGATCGCTGATGGCATCTTCGAGAATCTGCGTGAGTCGGCTGGTCGGCCAGCGGGTGATGGCCGATTTGAACGAGGCCTGAACCGACTTGTACAGATGACCGACGCCGGTACCGTGCAATGCGGAGATGAAATGGATATCGGCGAAGTCGACGAAGAACAGCCGACGCTCCAGCTCGGTCTTCACGTAATCCTTCTGCCCCTGATCCATGCCATCCCACTTGTTCAGGGCAATGACCAGGGCACGGCCGCTTTCCAGCACGAAGCCGAGCAGGTTGAGGTCGTGATCGACAACGCCTTCGCGGGCATCCATGACGAACACCACGACGTTGGAATCCTGGATCGCCTGTAGCGTCTTGACCACCGAGAACTTTTCCACCGCTTCGAAGATCTTGCCGCGACGGCGTACACCGGCGGTGTCGATCAGGGTGTACTTCTCGTCGTCACGCTCGAAGGGGATGTAGATGCTGTCACGCGTGGTACCGGCCTGGTCATAGACGATGACCCGCTCCTCGCCGAGCATGCGGTTGACCAGCGTCGACTTGCCGACATTGGGGCGGCCGATGATGGCCAGCTTGATGCCATCCTTCTCGCTCGGGCCGGGGATGCGCCTGGCCTCCTGGCCTTCCAGCACTTCTTCCTCTTCTTCGGCGCCCTCTTGCGGCTCGCCGGCATCCTTGGGGAAGGCACCGAGCACGACTTCGAGCATCTGGGTGATGCCGCGACCGTGGGCACCGGCAATCGCCAGCGGCTCGCCCATGCCCATCGGGCTGAACTCGGCACGAGCCAGGTCGACATCGAGGTTGTCGACCTTGTTCACCACCAGGAAGCTCTGCTTGTTGCGACGGCGCAGGTGCTCGCCGATCATCTGGTCGGAGGCGGTCATGCCGGCACGCGCATCCACCAGGAACAGCACGGCATCGGCCTCCTCGATGGCCTGCAGCGACTGCTCGGCCATCTTCGCGTCGATGCCTTCCTCGTCACCGGAAATACCACCGGTGTCGATCACGATATAGGTGCGCCCCTGCCACTTCGCCTCGCCGTACTGGCGGTCGCGGGTCAGACCGGACAGGTCGCCGACGATGGCATCGCGGCTGCGGGTCAGGCGGTTGAAGAGCGTGGACTTGCCGACGTTCGGCCGGCCCACCAGGGCAATTACGGGAACCATCAGGCTCTCCACTCGGTTGATTCAGAAAATGCAAAGGCCGCTGCACGGGCAGCGGCCGAAATCTGTTGCGCTGCTGCCCCCGACACTCAGGTCAGGATGCAGCATAGTCGGTTCACTTGATGGTCAGTGCCACCAGCTTGCCGCTGTTGCCGTAGACGTACAGCCAGTCGCCGACCACCAGCGGACGGGCGCGCAGGCCGTCGCTGTCGATACGGGTACGACCGACGAAACGACCATCGACCTGACTCAGCAGGTGCAGATAGCCCTCCAGGTCACCCACTGCGACATAACTGGAGAACACTTCCGGCGCCGACAGCTGACGACGAGCCAGGGAGTCGTTGCTCCACAGCGCCGAAGCGCTGCGTTCGTCGATACCTTCCACGGTACCGCTGGCCAGGCTGACGTAGACGTTGCCGAAACCCTGGGCAACGCCCACCGAACTGGAGGCTTCGCGCTGCCACAGCACACGGCCGGACTCCAGATCCATTGCCGCGACTCGGCCCTGATAGCTCACCGCGTAGACGGTACCGCCGGACAGCAGCAGACCACCATCGATGTCCACGACGCGCTCCAGCTCGGAGCGGCCCTGCGGAATGGCTACGCGCTGCTCCCAGACCGGCAGGCCGCGCTGCGCATCGACCGCGACCACCTTGCCGCTCGACAGGCCAGCGACTACCAGGCGATTGGTCACCAGAGGAGCACCCGTGCCACGCAGGGTCAGCACAGCCGGGGTGTTCTCGACGATCCAGCGCTGGCTACCGGTGCTGGCATCGAAAGCGATCAGGCGGTCGTCCTGAGTCTGAACCACGACGATGTCGCCATTGCTGGCAGGCGCAGCCAGCACTTCGCTGGTCACACGAGAACGCCATTGTTCCTCGCCATCGCTGGAATCCAGCGCAATCACTTCGCCCTTGAGCGTACCCAGCAATACCTGGCCGTAGCCGACACCGATGGCGCCGGACACCGGAATGTCGAGCTTCTTGCGCCAGATGACCTTGCCGCTGGTGCGATCCATGGCCATGACCAGTCCTTCGACGTCGGCAGCATAGATCACCTCGCCGTCGATGGCCGGAACCAGCATGTTGAAGGTTTCACCCTGGCCGTCACCGACGGAGCGACTCCACTCGGTGCGCAGTTCGACTTCGGCGTCGAACTTGGTGAGTTCGGCAGGCGGCAGTTCCTTCTTGCTATTGCTGCTGCAACCCACGGCCAGAACGGCCAGGGCCAGCAGTGCGGCATTCTTCCAACGCATCACGTCACGCATCCCCTTTTGCCAGGTCGTCCAGCTTCATCTGCAGGCCTCCGACAGCGGCATCGTCGGCCAGCGCATCCTTGGCCTTCTGATAGGCGGCATGCGCATCATCGCTGCGACCCAGCTGTACCAGCAGGTCGCCCTTGAGTTCTTCACGGCTGGCGAGGAAGGCATCCTCGACCTTGCCATCGAGCAGTTTCAGTGCGGCATCGGCCTTGTCCTGCGCAGCCAGTACACGGGCCAGACGCTGGCGCGCCATCTCGCCCAGGGTGGCATCGGCCGGCTTGTCGACCACAGCCTGCAGAGCGGTAGCGGCATCATCCAGGCGATCCGCCTCGACAGCGACCTTGGCGACGAACAGGTTGCCGTACTGGGCGTAATGGCTGCCGCCATACTCGCTGTTGAGCTTGCCGGCGAGATCGGCAACCTTGGCTGCATCAGGCTTGCCAGCCGGATCCAGAGCGGTTTCCAGCAACTGCTGATAGAGCATCGAGGCGCCCTGGGACTGATTGACCTGATACTTCTGCCAGGCCTGCCAGCCGAATACCGCCACCAGCGCCAATACGCCACCGGCCAGCAGAGGCTTGCCGTTGCGTTCCCACCAGTCCTTCAGTTGCGCGATCTGTTCGTCTTCGGTCTGCATGTTTAACCCTGTTGTTCAGCTATTCGGATGCTCAAGCCCGCTTGATGCAGGCGGCCAGATGCTCGGCTAGAGCATCCCAGGCAACGCTTTGTTGTTCACTGTCGTCGCGCAGCGGTTTGAAACCTACCACGCGCCCTGCCAATTCGTCGTCCCCCAGAATCAGCGCATAGCGTGCACCGCTCTTGTCGGCCTTCTTGAACTGGCTCTTGAAACTGCCGGCACCGGCGTTGACCAACAGACGAATGCCGGGAATCGCATCACGAATCCGCTCGGCCAGCGACAGCGCAGCCAGCTCGGCCGGCTCGCCGAATGCACAGATGTAGACGTCCGCGGCGCGGTTCAGCTCGGCCGGCAGCAGTTCGAGCGTTTCCAGCAGCAGGATGAGGCGTTCCACCCCCATGGCGAACCCCACACCCGGTGTGGGCTTGCCGCCAAGCTGTCCGATCAGGCCGTCATAGCGGCCACCTGCACAGACGGTGCCTTGCGAACCCAGCTTGTCGGTGACCCATTCGAAAACGGTGCGGTTGTAGTAGTCCAGGCCACGTACCAGCTTGTGGTTGATCTGATAGCGAATGCCAGCGGCGTCCAGACGTGCCTTGACACCTTCGAAATGCTGCAGCGACTCCTCGTCCAGGTAATCGCCCAGAGTCGGCGCACCGACCAGCACGGCCTGGGTGCTCTCGCTCTTGCTGTCGAGAATGCGTAACGGGTTGGTGGTCAGGCGGCGCTGGCTGTCTTCGTCGAGCTGATCGAAGCGCTCCTGCAGGTAGGCCACCAGGGCATCACGGTAGGCGGCACGCGCCTCGCTGGAGCCCAGGCTGTTGAGCTGCAGGGTGACGGCATCGGCCAGACCGAGCTGTTTCCACAGGCGCCAGGTGAGTACGATGAGTTCGGCATCGACATCCGGCCCAGGCAGGTTGAAGGCTTCCACGCCCACCTGGTGGAACTGGCGATAGCGTCCCTTCTGTGGCTTCTCGTAGCGGAACATGGGGCCGGCATACCACAGTTTCTGCACCTGACCGCCGCCCGAAAGACCATGCTCGAGCACGGCCCGCACGCAACCGGCAGTGCCCTCGGGACGCAGGGTCAGAGACTCTTCATTGCGGTCGAGGAAGGTGTACATCTCCTTGTCGACCACGTCCGTGCCTTCACCGATACCACGAGCGAACAGCTCGGTGTACTCGACGATGGGCAGGCGGATTTCCTTGTAGCCATAGCCATCGAGCAGGCTGACCAGAGTGTTTTCCAGGTAGCGCCAGGCAGGCGTCTGCTCCGGCAGGATATCGTTCATGCCACGAATGGCTTGTAGGGATTTGCTCACAAATAATCCTTAAACCTGCTTTCAACACTGCTGCGCGTGCCCATGCAGCGTCGAAAACAGGCTCGAAATGCTCATTTACAGTCGCAAACTGCGCTTTTTCGCCTGTTTCTTTCTTGCCCGCCTCGCACTTGCAAGGTACCGAGCCCGGTTTGATTCAGCCGCGAACGATCACGGCAGCATCGGCGGCGACCTTCTCGGCCGCCTTGTCGCGAATGAGCTTTTCCAGCTCATCCACCAGATTCTCGTTGGTCAGTTTCGAGGCCGGCTTGCCATCGATGTAGACCAGGTTGTTCGGCGTACCACCGGTAAGGCCGATATGAGCCTCCTTGGCTTCACCAGGGCCATTGACCACGCAGCCGATCACGGCGACGTCCAGCGGCACCAGCAGATCCTCGACACGGGCTTCCAGCTCGTTCATGGTCTTGACCACATCGAAGTTCTGCCGCGAGCAGCTCGGGCAGGCGATGAAGTTGATGCCACGCGAACGCAGACGCAGGGACTTGAGGATATCGAAGCCGACCTTGATTTCTTCCACCGGGTCGGCGGCCAGCGAGATACGGATGGTATCGCCAATGCCATCGGCCAGCAGCATGCCAAGACCCACGGCCGATTTGACGGTGCCGGAGCGCAGGCCACCCGCTTCGGTGATCCCCAGGTGCAGTGGCTGT
Organism: Ectopseudomonas oleovorans; assembly: GCA_045291465.1. Lineage (GTDB taxonomy): Bacteria > Pseudomonadota > Gammaproteobacteria > Pseudomonadales > Pseudomonadaceae > Aquipseudomonas > Aquipseudomonas oleovorans_B. The sequence goes on from CP152345.1 coordinate 4,751,668, forward strand.
TCGATCTGCCTGGCCAGCAGACGATAGGCCTCCACCGCCATGAACACATCCGAAGCCTTCACGCTGACCTTGAAGTCCGGGAAGTTCAGGCGATCCAGGTGCTCGACATGGCGCAGTGCGGATTCGACCAGCGCCTCGGGAGTCGGCTCACCGTACTTCTTCTGCAGGTCCTTTTCCAGAGAACCGGCGTTGACCCCGATACGGATCGGGATGCCCTTGTCCCGAGCCGCCTCGACCACGGCCCTGACGCGATCCTCACGACCGATGTTGCCTGGGTTGATACGCAGGCAGTCGACGCCCAGTTCGGCCACACGCAGGGCGATCTGATAATCGAAGTGGATATCGGCCACCAGCGGCACGCGTACCTGCTGCTTGATCCGACCGAAGGCCTCGGCCGCGTCCATGTCCGGTACCGAAACGCGGACGATATCGGCACCGGCATCTTCCAGGCGGCGGATCTGCGCGACGGTAGCGCCCACATCGTTGGTGTCGGTGTTGGTCATGCTCTGCACCGCGATGGGCGCATCACCGCCCACCGGTACCGAGCCTACCCAGATCTTGCGCGACGGACGACGCTTGATCGGCGATTCGCAATGCATGCTTTACAACCCCAGTTTCAGGCGCGCGGTTTCGCCTGTCATGTGTGGCGCAACGTTGACGCTCTCGCCGTTGTAGCTGACCTGAGCACCACGTGCGAAGCCCAGACGCAGCTCCATCGGAGCCTTGCCGGTCAGTTCGATACGCTCGCCACTGCGCTTGAGCGCACTGAGCAGCACCTTGCCATCGGCATCGGTGACCTGCGTCCAGCAATCGGCGGTAAATTGGATGGTCAACGCACCATGCCCTGCTGCGACCACCGCAGGCTCGGCAGTGGTGGCAGGCGCCTGCGGCGCGGCAGGAACGGTAGCAGTCGGTTGGCCAGTTGCCGGGGCTGCGGGGCTTTCCGGCGCAGCAGCGACAGCATTGCCAGCAGCAGCCGACTCGCTGGCAGACGGCTCGCCGCCGCTCGCTTCCTCCGGAGTCTCGCCAGGCTCTACAGGCAACAGCAGAGGCGCCGCCTGTTCTTCGCCCTGGGCGGCGACCACCGCCTGGTCTTCCGGCTCGGCCAGCGAGTGAACCTGAGTGGTGCCGTCGGCACCCTCCACTTCCACATGCTCCAGGCCCAGATCCGCCAGGCTGGCGCCGGGACGCCCCTGATCCTGCCACCAGAGAAAGCCGGCACCGACCAGTGCCAGAAGCAGCAGGAAGCTCACCAGACGCAGAATGCTCTGCGAATACCGCACCGGCTCCTCGATACGGCCCAGGCTGTGCACACTGCTGCCCGCCGAGTCGGTACCGGTAAACTGGTCGAACTCCACCACCAGACGATTCTGATCCAGCTCCAGCAGCTTGGCATACGCCCGGATGTAACCGCGCGCGAAGGTAGTGCCGGGCAGCTTGTCGAAGGCACCGGCTTCGAGCTGAGCAAGACGCTGCGGGGTGAGATTGAGCTGTGCCGCCACGTCGGCGACGCTCCACCCCCTGATTTCGCGGGCCTGACGCAGGCTTTCACCCGGGTTGTTCGGCATTGGCTGGGTCACTTCGCTATGTGCCGCTTTCATTGTTGCCCCGAAACGTATTGCTGATATTCCTGAGAAGCCGGGTACAAGCGTCGCAATTGCAGCACAAGGCTGGCGGCCCGATCACGATCATCGAAGACCTCCGCCAGGCGTGCACCAAGCAGCAGGCTGCGGGCATTCTGCGGCGCCATCTCGCTGAAACCGTCGTAGTAACTGCGAGCCGGCACGTATTCTTTGTCCTCGTAGGACAGTACTGCCATTTCCAGCAACGCACGCGGCTGGCGACTGCTCAGTCGCAGGGCACGCTGGAAATACTCCTTGGCCTGTTCACGCTGATTCAGTTGCAGCGCGGTCAGACCCAGGTTCTCGAAAACCCGGGAGCGCTCTGGATAAAGATTGTCTTCGGCCGCCTTGAGGTAGGTTGCCTGGGCGTCCTGATAACGTTTCTGTTCGAACAGGAAACCACCGTAGTTGTTCAGCAGGCGGGCATCCTTCGGGCGCTGCGACAGTGCCCTGCGGAAATGCTCGTCGGCCAGCTTGGGCTCCATCTCCAGCTGGAAAGCCATGGCCAGGGCGGCGTGGGCATCAGCATTGGAGGAGTCCAGATCCAGCGCATTCTTCAGGGGCACCTTGGCACGCTGGGTGTCGCCCTGCTGGATGTAGGCGATGCCCAGTTGAACGTAAGCATCGCGCGCCTCATCACGCCCTTTCGCCGTACTCATGGGGTCGACGTCACCGGTGGTCACACAGCCACCAAGTACACTGACAACGAGCAACAACAGCGCCGGGCGCAAGGTCATGGGCATCCTCTTCAGTTTCGATTGCCGACAGCACGAGGCTCCTGCGCCTCGCTGCCCAATTGACGCACGGCGATGTAACGCTCGCTGCGCCGAGTGCGATCCATGACCTGGCCAACCAGTTGACCACAGGCTGCATCGATATCGTCACCACGCGTGGTACGTACCGTGACGTTGTGGCCAGCCTTGTGCAGCAGATCCTGGAAGCGGCGAATGGCATTATTGCTCGGCCGCTCGTACCCCGAGAAAGGGAAGGGATTAAACGGAATCAGATTGATCTTGCAAGGCACATCGGCCAGAAGTGCGACCATCTGCTCAGCGTGCTCGGGCTGATCGTTGACCCCCTTGAGCAAGGTGTACTCGATCGTCAGCACCCGCTTTTCGCCAAGTTTGGAGATGTAGCGCCTGCACGCCGCCAGGAGCATATCCAGCGGATACTTCTTGTTGATCGGTACCAGTTGGTTGCGCAGCTCGTCGTTGGGCGCGTGCAGCGACAGGGCCAGGGAAACGTCGATCACCTCGGCCAGCTTGTCGATCATCGGCACCACGCCGGAGGTGGACAGCGTTACCTTGCGCTTGGAGATGCCGTAACCAAGATCGTCCATCATGATCTGCATCGCGGAAACGACATTGTCGAAATTCAGCAGCGGCTCGCCCATGCCCATCATCACCACGTTGGTGATGGCGCGATCGATCTTCGCCGGCACGGTGCCGAAGGATTTGTTGGCGATCCACACCTGGCCGATGATCTCGGCGCTGGTCAGGTCGCTGTTGAAGCCCTGTTTGCCAGTGGAGCAGAAGCTGCAGTCCAGAGCACAACCGGCCTGTGACGACACACACAGGGTGCCGCGGCCATTCTGCGGGATGTAGACAGTCTCCACGCAGCTGCCGGACGCCACACGCACCACCCACTTGCGCGTACCGTCGGCGGAAATGTTTTCGCTGACCACTTCCGGCCCGCGAATCTCGGCAGAGGCCTCGAGCTTCTCGCGCAAGGCCTTGCCGACATTGGTCATGGCGGCGAAATCATCGACGCCAAAGTGGTGAATCCACTTCATTACCTGGCCGGCACGGAAGCGCTTCTCGCCGATGGACTCGAAGAACTGCTCCATTTCCGGCTGGGTCAGGCCCAGCAGGTTGATCTTGCCGGTGGTATTGGTCATGGCTTCACCCTCGCATCATTCGCTTCGATCAGCGAATGCGCGCGCACTGCTCGGTAGCGGAGAAGAAGTAAGCGATCTCGCGAGCGGCAGAAGCTTCGGAATCCGAACCGTGAACGGCGTTCTCGTCGATGGAAACGGCGAAATCGGCGCGGATGGTGCCTGCTGCGGCTTCTTTCGGGTTGGTGGCGCCCATCAGCTCACGGTTCTTGGCAACGGCATTCTCGCCTTCCAGAACCTGAACGATGACCGGGCCGGACGTCATGAAAGCGACCAGATCCTTGAAGAAGCCACGCTCGCTGTGCTCGGCGTAGAAACCAGCGGCTTCACGCTCGGACAGTTGCAGCATCTTCGAAGCGACGACGCGCAGACCGGCCTTTTCGAAACGGGTGGTGATCTCACCGATGACGTTCTTGGCAACGGCATCCGGCTTGATGATGGAGAAGGTACGTTGAACAGCCATGTGAAGCTCCAGAAACTTTAGGGTTAAAGCGAAAAATTAAACCCGCGAATTATACGCGGGTTCCGGTCAAAAGCGTAGGGCAGGCGCCGTAAGCGCCTGTTTCAATCGAGCTCTTCGATCCAGGCAGCCTGTATCGCCTCCAGCACTTTCTCTCCCCCGCGCTGCGGGTCATCGGAGAACTCCGGCAGGGACACGACCCAGCGGTGCAGATCGACGAAATTGACATAACGCGGATCGACATCCGGCTTCTGCTCACTCAGCTCGATGGCGATATCCAGTACATCGGCCCATTTCAGACTCATGATGATGCTTCCTGGATCAGTGCGGCGCTTCGGCCGCGTGGTTCAGCGAATACTTGGGAATCTCGACGGTAAGGTCTTGCTCACCGACGATAGCCTGGCACGCCAGACGAGACTGAGCTTCGAGTCCCCAGGCCTTGTCCAGGTAGTCCTCTTCCAGCTCGTCCGCCTCGTTCAACGAATCGAAACCTTCACGGACGATGCAGTGGCAGGTGGTGCAGGCACACACGCCACCGCAGGCACTTTCCATCTCGATATGGTGCTCGTGCGCCAGTTCCAGAATGGAGATGCCCGGCTCCGCTTCGACCACCAGACCCTCCGGACAAAATCTCTCGTGGGGCAGAAAAATCACCTGCGGCATCAGTTAATCCTCGATCTCGTTCAGATTGCGCCCGGCCAGCGCGGCTTTCACTGTGGAATCCAGACGACGGGCGGCAAAGGCATCGGTAACCTGCGACAGACGCTTGGTCTGACGCTCGATCGCCACCCCATCGGTGCCGGCGAGCAGGTCACGCAGTTGCTGCACCTGCAAATCGATGACCTCGCGCTCCTCGGCATCCAGCAAACGCTCGCCATCGGCCTGCAAAGCCCCCTCGACCGCCTCGATCAGACGCTGCGCATCGACCTGCTGCTCGCGCAAAGCACGCGCCGCCTTGTCGCCCCCCGCATTCTGGAAGGAGTCCTGGAGCATGCGGGCGATTTCACCATCGGTCAGTCCGTAAGACGGCTTGACCTGAATGGTCGCCTCGACCCCTGAACCCAGTTCGCGGGCAGCGACACTGAGCAGGCCGTCGGCATCCACCTGGAAGGTCACGCGAATCTTCGCAGCGCCCGCCACCATCGGTGGAATACCGCGCAACTCGAAGCGAGCCAGCGAGCGGCAGTCGGTGATCAGCTCACGCTCTCCCTGCAACACGTGGATCATCATGGCCGTCTGGCCATCCTTGTAGGTGGTGAACTCCTGCGCGCGCGCCACCGGAATGGTGGTGTTGCGCGGAATCACCTTCTCCATCAGCCCCCCCATGGTCTCCAGACCGAGCGACAGTGGAATCACATCCAGCAACAGCAATTCTTCACCAGCACCACGCTGATTGCCGGCCAGCGTATCGGCCTGGATGGAGGCGCCGATGGCCACCACCTGATCCGGGTCGATATTGGTCAGGGGCGCACGACCGAACAACTCGCCCACTGCCTCGCGCACACGCGGCACACGGGTGGAACCACCCACCATGACCACCGCACTGACGTCTTCCAGCTCGACACCGGAATCACGCACGGCGCGCCGACAGGCCTTGAGGCTGCGCGCCACCATGGGCTCTATCAGCGCCTCGAACTGCTCGCGCGAAAGCACACCCTGCCACGCCCCATGACGAATCTCGACGCTGTCTGTAGCCGTCAACGCTTCCTTGGCCGCACAGGCAGCCTGCAACAGGCTGCGCTGAGCCGCCGGATCGAGATCGCTGGAGAGACCGGCCTGCCGAATGATCCAGTCCGCCACGGCATGATCGAAATCGTCGCCGCCCAGCGCGCTGTCGCCGCCGGTAGCCAGCACCTCGAATACACCGCCAGTCAGGCGCAGGATGGAAATATCGAAAGTACCGCCACCCAGGTCATAGATGGCGACCACACCCTCGGCCTTCTGATCCAGACCGTAGGCGACCGCCGCAGCGGTAGGTTCGTTGAGCAGGCGCAGAACCGTGAGGCCGGCCAGACGCGCCGCGTCCTTGGTGGCCTGCCGCTGGGCATCGTCGAAATAGGCAGGCACGGTGATCACCGCCCCGACCAGTTCGCCACCCAGAACCTGCTCGGCGCGCAGACGCAGCGCCTTGAGAATCTCGGCCGACACCTCGACCGGACTCTTCGCGCCCTGCACCGTCTCGATGAAAGGCATGTGAGACTCGCCAACCGCAAACCGGTAAGGCAACTGCTCACCCAACTGATGCACGTCGGCAATGCCACGCCCCATCAGGCGCTTGACCGACAGCACGGTATTGAGCGGGTCGCTGGCAGCGGCCAGCTTGGCCGATTCGCCCACCTCGACACGCTCCGGGTGATAGCGAACGGCCGAAGGCAGGATGACCCTGCCCGCCTCGTCGGGAAGCGGCTCGGCCAGCCCGCTACGCACTGCAGCGACCAGAGAATTGGTGGTACCCAGATCAATGCCCACCGCCAACCGACGCTGGTGAGGTTGCGGGCTCTGTCCTGGCTCGGCGATCTGCAATAAGGCCATGGTCGTCTTGAAATCATCAGGCGGGCCGCCGGAGCAACCCGCAGGTTAATCGTCGAGGCGCTCTTCCAACTGGCGCACTTCATGAGAGAGCTTGTCGAGGAACTGCATGCGGCGCATCAGGCGCTCTGCTTCCTCGCGCCGGGCATCATCATCCCAGCAAGCGGCAAAGCTCTCGTTGAGCTGTTCCTGCGCGGACTTGAGACGACGCTTGAAGGCGGCAACACCAGCCAGATCGGCATCGTCCTGCAACTCCTCGAGTTCCTCGCGCAACGCCATCTGCTGCAACAGGAAGTCCGGATCCTGCACCGTCACTTCCAGCGGCAGTTCGGGGCCACGAAGCGCCAGTAGATAACGCGCGCGCTGCGAGGGCGTCTTCAGTACCTGATAGGCCTCATTGAGACAGGCCGAGCGCTCCAGCGCCAGCCGCTGTTCACGCTCAGCGGCATCAGCGAAGCGATCCGGATGAACCTGTCGCGCGAGCTCGCGATAACGCGCCGCCAACTGGTCGAGATCGATGCGGAAACTCGGCTGCAGATCGAACAGGGCGAAATGGCAAGGGCTCCCCATCAGACGTTGAAGCTCTCGCCGCAGCCGCATTCGCCACGCACATTGGGATTGTTGAACTTGAAGCCCTCATTGAGGCCTTCCTTGACGAAGTCCAACTCGGTGCCATCGAGATAGACCAGACTCTTGGGATCGATGATCACCTTGACGCCATGGCTCTCGAACACCTGATCCTCGGCCGCCAGCTCATCGACGAACTCGAGCACGTAGGCCAGACCGGAGCAACCGGTAGTGCGCACGCCGAGACGAATACCCTCACCCTTGCCGCGCCCCTCGAGGGAGCGCTGCACGTGGCGGGCAGCAGCTTCAGACATCGTGATGGCCATTGCAAACCTCGTATCAGAGCAAGCCTTTCTTCTGCTTGTAGTCGCGCACGGCCGCCTTGATGGCGTCCTCGGCGAGTACCGAGCAGTGGATCTTCACCGGCGGCAGCGCCAGTTCTTCGGCCAGCTGGGTGTTCTTGATGCTTTCAGCTTCGTCCAGGGTCTTGCCCTTCATCCACTCGGTAGCGAGGGAGCTGGAAGCGATGGCGGAACCGCAACCATAGGTCTTGAACTTGGCGTCTTCGATCACGCCATTCTCGCTGACCTTGATCTGCAGACGCATGACGTCTCCGCACGCCGGTGCGCCGACCATGCCGGTGCCGACATCCGGATCTTCGGCATTCAGCTTGCCGACGTTGCGCGGGTTCTCGTAGTGGTCGATGACCTTGTCACTGTATGCCATGGTGTACTTCCTCTCTCATCAGGTGCCGCTCTCCGGCGAGCCGCAGAAAAAACGACGACTCGCCTCGGCAGCTTTCAGTGTGCTGCCCATTCCACGGTGGAAAGGTCGACACCTTCTTTGAACATGTCCCACAGGGGCGACAATTCACGCAGCTTGTCCACGGCCTCGCGAACCTTGGCAGCGGCGTAGTCGACTTCCTCTTCGGTGGTAAAACGACCGAAGGTGAAGCGAATCGAGCTATGTGCCAGCTCATCGTTACGGCCCAGGGCGCGCAGCACGTAGGACGGCTCCAGGGAAGCCGAAGTGCAGGCGGAACCGGACGATACGGCGAGGTCGTGAGCGCCATGATCAGCGACTCGCCCTCGACGTAGTTGAAACTCAGATTGAGATTGTGCGGCACGCGGGCAGTCAGGCTGCCGTTCACGTAAAGCTCTTCCATGCTCTCGAGCTGACGGTAGAAACGATCGCGCAGAGCAGCGATACGCTGATTTTCTGCAGCCATTTCTTCCTTGGCGATACGGAAGGCCTCCCCCATGCCGACGCACTGGTGAGTGGCCAGGGTGCCCGAACGCATGCCACGCTCGTGACCGCCACCATGGGTCTGTGCCTCCAGGCGCACGCGCGGCTTGCGGCGCACGTACAGGGCACCGACACCTTTGGGGCCATAGGTCTTGTGAGCCGAGAAGGACATCAGATCGACCTTCATCTTCTCCAGATCGATTTCCACCTTGCCGGTGGACTGCGCCGCATCGACATGCAGGAGCACGCCGCGCGAGCGGGTCAGCTCGCCAATGGCAGCGATGTCATTGATGGTGCCGATTTCGTTGTTGACGTGCATGACCGACACCAGAACGGTGTCCTCGCGCAACGCAGCCTCGACCATGGCAGGCGTGATCAGACCGTCTTCGCCCGGCTCCAGGTAGGTGACTTCGAAGCCCTCGCGCTCGAGTTGGCGAGTGGTATCCAACACCGCCTTGTGCTCGATCTTCGAAGTGATGATGTGCTTGCCCTTGCTGGCGTAGAAGTGCGCAACACCCTTGATGGCAAGGTTGTCGGACTCGGTGGCACCACTGGTCCAGACGATCTCGCGGGGGTCGGCATTGACCAGCTCGGCGACCTGGCGACGGGCATTTTCCACGGCCTCTTCGGCTTTCCAGCCAAAGACATGGGAGCGCGAAGCCGGGTTGCCAAAGTTACCGTCGACCAGCAGGCACTCGCTCATTTTCTGCGCAACACGCGGATCTACCGGCGTGGTTGCGGAATAATCGAGGTAAATGGGCAATTTCATTGGGTTTCTCCTATCAGGCAAACGCCCTGCTCACTCGATGGCAGACGCTTCAATCTTATCCAGGCGCGGCGTCCTGCCATTGCAGCGGCGCTGATCCTGGCGCAACGCGACCTCTTGAACCTCACGACGCGCGACCAGATCGGCCAGGCTGATGCCACTGAGGAATTCATGAATTTGCTGACTGAGATCGCACCACAGGTGATGGGTCAGACAGGTATCGCCAGAGTGGCAGTCGCCCTGGCCCTGGCAACGAGTGGCGTCCACGGACTCATTGACCGCATCGATCACTTGAGCCACCTGGATGCCGCCCATGTCACGCGACAACTGATAGCCACCTCCCGGCCCACGCACGCTGGACACCAGGTTGCCACGGCGCAACTTGGCGAACAGCTGCTCCAGATAAGACAAGGAGATGCCTTGTCGCTCTGAAATGTCGGCTAGGGAGACCGGCCCATGCTGCGCATGCAACGCCAGATCGAGCATGGCGGTAACGGCGTAACGGCCTTTGGTGGTCAGTCGCATGGCTCTACCACGAATCACTGAATTGCGGCGAAGTATGCAATTTCCGAGTATTTAAGTCAACTATAAGACCTATCATTTTACTCGGGATTGACCGCGAAGGGAGGCGGGATGATAGCAGAGACCACCCCGCCACGCATCAGGCTGCCGGCTTGTCGCCCTGCCCCTTGCAGACCTCGGCGAAGTCCTCGTCGCGCAGTGCCGGCAGAGCCCTGGCGCGATAATCGCAATCCATCGAGGCCAGCGCCTTGCTGACATCCTCCAGACGCCCATCGACCGCCTGCAGGTGATCGAGCAACTGACCGATCGCACGAGCCACCGGATCCGGCATGTCCTGCCCGACACCATAGGCATCGAAGCCAATCTTCTCGGCCATGGCCTGACGCTTGGCCTCCTGCTCGTCACTGGACTTGACGATGATCTTGCCGGGAATGCCCACCGCCGTCGCCCCAGCCGGAACCGCCTTGGTAACCACGGCGTTGGAACCGATCTTGGCACCGGCACCGACCGTGAACGGCCCCAGCACCTTGGCGCCCGCCCCAACCACCACGCCATCCTCCAGCGTCGGATGGCGCTTGCCCTTGTTCCAACTGGTGCCACCGAGCGTGACGCCCTGGTACAGCGTCACGTCATTGCCGATCTCGGCGGTTTCACCGATGACGATGCCCATGCCGTGGTCGATGAAAAAACGCCGCCCGATCTTCGCCCCCGGGTGGATCTCGATACCGGTCAGCCAGCGCCCGAAATTGGACACCACGCGCGCCAGCCACTTCCAGCCCGAACGCCACAGGGCATGTGCGACACGATGCAGCCAGATGGCATGCAGACCCGGATAGCAGGTCACCACCTCGAAGGCATTGCGCGCTGCCGGATCACGGTGAAATACGCTCTGGATATCTTCTCGCATGCGTTCAAACATCAGACTTCCCCTGCTTGTGAGGCTCTCCGCGCACGGCCTTCTCGGTCTCGGTGAGAATGCCGCGCAGGATATTCATTTCCAACTTGCTTACCGCACTGCGCCCGTACAGGCGACGCAGACGAGTCATCAGGTGCCGCGGCTTCTGCGGATCGAGGAATCCGATCATCACCAGCACGCGTCGCAAGTGGCCATAGAAGGACTCCATCTCATCGGCCGTCGCCGCCTGGGAGTTGAGCATCGCCGTGGTTTCCAGCTTCTCTACCTTGGTTGGCAGATTCTGCGCCGTCAGCCAGGCCATGCGCACTTCGTAGGCCAGCACCTGAACCGCCGCCGCCAGGTTCAGCGAGCTGAATTCCGGGTTGGACGGGATGTGCACGTGGTATTGACATCGCTGCAGCTCTTCGTTGGTCAGGCCGGCATATTCACGACCAAAGACCAGCGCCACCTCGCCACCAGCGGCCGCCTGCTCACAACTGGTCACACCGCATTCACGCGGATCGAGCAAAGGCCAGGGAATGCGTCGATCACGCGCACTGGTGCCAATCACCAGGCTGCAACCGACCAGCGCCTCTTCCAGCGTCCCCACCACACGCGCCGCATCCAGCACATCGGTCGCACCGGAAGCGCGCGCCACGGCGTCGCCACTGGGAAAATCCTCGGGAGCGACCAGCACCAGGCGCGACAGCCCCATGTTTTTCATCGCCCGCGCGGCACCACCGATATTGCCCGGATGACTGGTACCCACCAGAACGACGCGAATATTGTCCAGCAACGCAGACACTCTCAGAAACGATTAGGGGGCAACGATCTTACCCAAGCCCTTGCACGATTGCCATGCGGGGTACAGACGGCTCTTCATCGACAACGGTTTTCTGCTAACATGGCCGGCTTTCTTTAACGCCCCAGGTGAACCACCCATGCAGCCCATGCTGAATATCGCCCTGCGCGCCGCTCGCAGCGCCGGTGAAATGATCTTTCGCTCCATTGAGCGCCTGGATGTCATCTCGGTCGACGAGAAGGATGCCAAGGACTACGTCACCGAGGTCGACAAGGCCGCCGAACTGATGATCGTCCAGGCCATCCGCAAGGCCTATCCGACCCACAGCTTCCTCGGCGAGGAAGGCGGCGTGCTGGAGGGCAGCGGCGAAGGCGCCGACTACCAGTGGATCATCGACCCGCTCGACGGCACCACCAACTTCATTCGTGGTGTACCGCACTTCGCCATCAGCATCGCCTGCAAATACCGCGGCCGCCTGGAGCACGCCATCGTTCTCGATCCGGTTCGCCAGGAAGAGTTCACCGCCAGCCGTGGCCGCGGCGCTGCACTCAACGGTCGCCGCCTGCGCGTGAGCAACCGCAAGAGCCTGGATGGCGCCCTGCTGGGCACCGGTTTCCCGTTCCGTAACGATCAGCTGGACAACCTGGAAAACTACCTGGGCATGTTCCGCAGCCTGGTCGGCCAGACCGCCGGCGTACGCCGTGCCGGCGCAGCCAGCCTGGATCTCGCCTATGTGGCGGCAGGTCGCTTCGACGCATTCTGGGAATTCGGCCTGTCCGAGTGGGACATGGCCGCTGGTGCCCTGCTGATCCAGGAGGCCGGTGGCCTCGTCAGCGATTTCAGCGGTGGCCATGAATTCCTCGAGAAGGGCCAGATCGTTGCCGGCAACACCAAGTGCTTCAAGGCCGTGCTGACCGCGATCCAGCCGCACCTGGCGCCCTCGATGAAGCGCTGAGCCTCCACCGAGTCATGAGTCACGCGGCGACGCTCCGAGTGACGACCGCCAAATAAAAAACGCCCCGAAGGGCGTTTTTTATTGCTCGAAATGCTCACTGGGTCTGCTGCACCAGCACCAGCTCACCCTGCTTGTTGACCGGGATACGACTGCCCGGATCACGATCCATGCGCACGGTACCGACCTTCTCGCCCAACTGGTACTTCACGTCATAACCCACCAACTTCTCGCTGGTATCGGTCACGGTGTTGCAGCGGGTTTCTGTCGTGGTGTAGGTGTCGCGCTGCTGCATGCCTTCCTGAATCTTGTTACCGGCATAACCACCGCCCACCGCCCCCGCCACGGTGGCGATCTTCTTGCCGGTACCACCACCAACCTGATTGCCCAGCAAACCACCGGCGATGGCACCGATAGCGGTGCCGGCGATCTGATGCTGATCCTGCACCGGACGCTGACGGGTGACAGTCACGTCCTTGCACACTTCGCGCGGGGTTTTCACGGTTTCATTGATCGGGGTTACGGCCAGCACCTCGGCATAATCCGGCCCACGGTCGACCAGGCTGTAAGTGGCAACAGCACCGCCAGCAGTCACACCCACGGCACCCAGCACGGCACCTACCAACATTGACTTGTTCATTCTTGTGTCTCCCAGGCTCGGCGACTCGCGCCTTTCTCCCTGCCTAGGACAGCAAAAAGCCGGGGCAAGTTCTCCCTGCCCCGGCTTTTGCATACATTCATGAAGCGCGTCACACCCTCATGGGCGGCCGTCATCTGCCTCGGCATCGACTGCCGGCGGAATCAGGTCTTCCACGCCCAGCTTCAGCCAGATCAGCACGGTCGCGCCGATATAGACCGACGAGTAGGTACCCACCACCACACCGACCAGCAGGGTCAGGGCGAAGGCTGCCAGAACGTCACCACCGAAGAACAGCAGTGCGACCAGGGCCAGGGCCGTGGACAACGACGTGGCGATGGTACGTAACAGGGTCTGGGTCACGGAGATATCGATGTTCTCCTCCAGCCCGGTCTTGCGCAGCATGCGGAAGTTCTCGCGGATACGGTCGTAGATGATGATGGTGTCGTTGAGCGAGTAACCAATCATCGCCAGCACCGCAGCCAGCACCGTCAGGTCGAAAGGAATCTGGAAGAAGGCAAGGACGCCCAGAGTGATCACCACGTCGTGCGCGAGCGACGCGACGGCACCGACACCGAACTTCCACTGGAAGCGGAACGCCAGGTACAGCAGGATACCGGCGAGTGCCAGCAGCATGGCCAGGCCACCCTGATCACGCAGTTCCTCACCCACCTGCGGCCCCACGAACTCCACACGCTTGAGCTCGAAACTGGTATCCGCATCGACCTTGCGCAGTGCGTCGGCGACCTGCGACCCCAGTTGCGGGTCATCGCCGGACAGACGGATCAGCACGTCGGTGGTGGCACCGAAACTCTGCACGATGGCATCGTTGTAACCGGCCTGCCCCAGCTCATGCTTGATTTCCTCGAGGTTCGCCGGCTGCTCGTACTGCAGCTCGATGAGCGTACCACCGGTGAAATCGAGGCCGTAGTTCAGCCCCTTGGAGAACAGCGCGCCGAGACCGATGAGGGTCAGCAGCAGGGTAATGGCGAACGCAACGTTGCGGATCGCCATGAAACGAATAGTCGACTTGATCATGGCTTACCTCAGATCCACAGCTTCTTGAAGTCACGGCCACCGAAGATCAGGTTGACCATGCCGCGGGTGAACATGATGGCTGTGAACATCGAGGTGATGATCCCGAGAGACATGGTCACCGCGAAGCCCTTGACCGGCCCGGAACCCATGGCGAACAGGATGCCGCCGACCAGCAGCGTGGTCAGGTTACTGTCGAGAATCGCCGAGAAGGCGCGATCGAAGCCCTCGTGGATGGCACGCTGCGTCGACAGGCCATTGTTCAGTTCCTCGCGTATCCGCGAGAAGATCAGCACGTTGGCGTCAACCGCCATACCCAGGGTCAGCACGATACCGGCAATCCCCGGCAGGGTCAGCGTGGCGCCGATGGCCGACATCAGACCTACCAGCAGCACCAGGTTGAACGCCAGTGCGACCGCCGCCAGCACGCCAAAGAAGCGGTAGATGGCCACGATGAACAGGGTCACGAAGATCATCGCCCATTCGGTCGATTCGATACCCTTGGCGATGTTTTCCGCCCCCAGGCTCGGGCCGATGGTGCGTTCTTCGGCGAAGTACATCGGTGCGGCCAGACCACCGGCACGCAGCAGCAGCGCCAGTTCGGACGACTCCCCCTGACCGTTGAGGCCGGTGATGCGGAACTGACTGCCCAATGGCGACTGGATGGTCGCCAGGCTGATGATCTTCTTCTCTTCGACGAACGAAGGCACCGCCACGTCCTGCTCGACGCCGTCGACGGTCTGACGCTCGTAGCGGGTGACCGGTTTCTGCTCGATGAAGATCACCGCCATGCTGCGGCCGACGTTATTGCGGGTGGCACGGTTCATCAGCTCACCGCCATGACCGTCGAGGCGGATATTCACCTGCGGGCGACCGTTCTCGTCGAAACTGGCCTGGGCGTCGGTGACCTGGTCACCGGTGATGATCAGCTCACGCTCGAGCTGAACCGGCGGACGGCCTTCCTCACGGAAACCGAAGGCCTCGGTGGCACCGCGCGGCGCGTCGAAGTCGGCCTGCAGACGGAACTCGAGGTTGGCGGTCTTGCCGAGAATACGCTTGGCTTCGGCAGTGTCCTGTACGCCTGGCAGTTCTACCACGATGCGGTTGGCGCCCTGACGCTGCACCAGCGGCTCGGCGACGCCCAGTTCGTTGACACGGTTACGCACGGTCGTCAGGTTCTGACGGATCGAATATTCACGAATCTCGCTGATCTTCGCCTGGGTCAGCGCCAGTTGCAGTACCTGCTGGCCACCGCGCGTGGCGGTGAACATTTCGAAATCGGTGAAGTCCTTGCGGATCAGGCCCTGCGCCTTTTCCAGACTTTCGGTATCGGCGAAGCCCAGCTGGATGCGACCACCCTGCTCCGGCATGCTGCGATAGCGCACGCGCTCCTTGCGCAGCAGCGTCTTGATCTCGCCTTCATAGACCTTGCGGCGCACGTCCAGCGCCTTGTCCATGTCCACTTCCAGCAGGAAGTGCACACCGCCGGAAAGATCGAGGCCCAGTTTCATCGGGCTGGCGCCGACGTTGCGCAGCCACTGCGGCGTGGTCTGCGCAAGGTTCAGCGCCACCACGTAGTCGTCGCCCAGCGCACGGCGGACAATGTCCTTGGCCGGCAGCTGATCATCCTGGCGGGTCAGACGGATCAGGCCACCACGGCCACGTTCGTCGACACTGGTTTCCTTGACCTGGATGTCCGCGTCCTGCAGCGCCTTGGCGGCGCGATCCAGATCAGCCTGCTCGATGGTCAGAGCGGAACTCGCACCACTGATCTGTACAGCCGGATCGTCCGGGTAGAGGTTGGGAATGGAATAAACCAGGCCAATGGCCAGAACGGCCAGAATCAGCAGGTATTTCCAAAGGGGGTATTTGTTGAGCATGAATCAAGCCACCCGCTTATGACGCGGGGCGCTAAATGCGCCCCGCCGATGTAAGAACCAAGAGCCAGATCAGATGGCTTTCAGCGTGCCCTTGGGCAGAGCGGCAGCAACAGCCTGCTTCTGGAATTTCAGTTCCACGTTGTCGGAAACCTCGACCACGATGAAATCGTCGGTCACTTTGGTCACCTTGCCGGCGATGCCACCGCTGGTCACCACTTCATCGCCCTTCTGCAGGCCGCCGATCAGGTTCTTGTGTTCCTTGGCGCGCTTGGCCTGAGGACGCCAGATCATCAGATAGAAGATGACCAGGAAGCCGATCAGGAAGATCCACTCGAAACCACTACCGGCAGGGCCGGCCGCTGCGGCGGTATCAGCGTAGGCAGCTGGGATGAAAAAGCTCATGTAACACTCCTGTTGAAAATCTCGAATTAAGAGAGGTTGCCCGGAGGGCACCTGCAAACCCATGCGTTCGATCATCTTGCGCCGAAATCAGCCTTCGACCGATTTCGCCCCGCCAGACCATCTCTCGCTCCGCTTTCAGGTGCCCTTTCAGTCCAGCGGCGGCACGGGAAGACCGCGTTTGGCATAGAAGGATTCGACGAAGGCGGCCAATTTACCCTGTTGGATAGCCTCGCGCAAACCAGCCATAACCCGCTGATAATGGCGCAAGTTATGGATGGTATTGAGCATACTGCCGAGCATTTCCCCACACTTGTCCAGGTGGTGCAGATAAGCCCGGGAGAAGTGTTTGCAGGTGTAACAGTCGCAGGTCGGATCCAGCGGCGAATCGTCGAGCTTGTGCACCGCATTGCGTATCTTCACCACTCCGGTGTCGACGAACAGGTGGCCGTTGCGTGCGTTACGCGTCGGCATCACGCAGTCGAACATGTCCACACCACGACGCACGCCCTCGACCAGATCTTCCGGCTTGCCCACCCCCATGAGGTAACGTGGCTTGTCGGCCGGCATCTGTGGCGGAAGGAAGTCCAGTACACGGATCATCTCTTCCTTCGGCTCGCCGACCGAGAGACCGCCGATGGCCAGACCATCGAAACCGATCTCGCAGAGACCTTCGAGCGAGCGCATGCGCAACTCTTCATGCATGCCACCCTGAACGATACCGAACAGCGCCGCGGTGCTTTCGCCGTGGGCGACCCTGGAGCGCCTGGCCCAGCGCAGCGACAGTTCCATGGAACGCTTGGCCACATCGAACTCGGCCGGATAGGGCGTGCACTCGTCGAAGATCATCACGATGTCGGAGCCCAGGTCGCGCTGCACCTGCATCGACTCCTCGGGCCCCATGAACACCTTGGCGCCATCGACCGGGGAGGCGAAGTACACGCCCTCCTCCTTGATCTTGCGCATTGCGCCCAGGCTGAATACCTGAAACCCACCGGAGTCGGTGAGAATCGGGCCCTGCCACTGCATGAAATCGTGCAGGTCGCCGTGCTTCCTGATCACCTCCATACCCGGACGCAACCACAGGTGGAAGGTATTGCCGAGGATGATCTGCGCACCGATACCTTCGACATCGCGCGGCAGCATACCCTTGACCGTTCCATAAGTGCCCACCGGCATGAAGGCGGGCGTTTCCACCACACCGCGCGGAAAGGTCAGCCGGCCACGACGGGCCTTGCCGTCGGTGGCGAGCAATTCGAAGGACATACGACAGGTGCGCGACATGCTCAAACCTCGGGCCCGCGCGCGGCGGGATTGCGGGTGATGAACATGGCATCACCGTAACTGAAGAAGCGATACCCCTGCGCCACGGCCTCGCGGTAGGCCGCCATGGTTTCGCGATAACCGGCGAAGGCCGACACCAGCATCAGCAGGGTCGACTCGGGCAGGTGAAAGTTGGTGACCAGGGCATCGACCACGTGAAACGGCCGCCCCGGGTAGATGAAGATATCGGTGTCGCCGCTGAAGGGCTTCAACTGGCCATCACGCGCAGCGGTTTCCAGCGAGCGCACGCTGGTGGTTCCCACCGCGACCACTCGCCCACCCCGCGCCCGGCATGCGGCAACGGCATCGACCACATCCTGGCCGACCTCCAGCCATTCGCTGTGCATATGGTGATCCTCGATCCGCTCGACCCGCACGGGCTGGAAGGTGCCAGCACCGACATGCAGGGTCACGAACGCGGTCTCCACGCCCTTGGCGGCAATGGCCGCCAGCAATTCATCATCGAAGTGCAGCCCGGCAGTAGGTGCAGCCACCGCGCCGGCCTTTTCGGCATAGACGGTCTGGTAGCGCTCACGATCGGCCTCGTCATCGGGCCGATCTATATAAGGAGGCAATGGCATGTGCCCGACGCGATCGAGCAAGGCCAGCACAGGCTCGGCAAAACGCAGCTCGAACAGCGCATCGTGGCGCGCGACCATCTCGGCCTCACCGCCACCCTCGATGAGAATCTGCGAGCCGGGCTTGGGCGACTTGCTCGAACGCACGTGCGCCAATACCCGGTGCTGATCGAGCACACGCTCGACCAGCACTTCCAGCTTGCCACCGGAGGCTTTCTGCCCGAACAGCCGTGCCGGTATCACTCGCGTGTTGTTGAACACCATGAGATCACCGGGACGCAGTCGTTCCAGCAGATCGGTGAACTGCCCATGACGCAGATCGCCACTCGGGCCGTCGAGCTGCAACAGGCGACTGGCACGACGTTCGGCCAGGGGGTGACGGGCGATCGACGACTCAGGGAGATCGAAGTGAAAATCGGCAACACGCATGATTCGGAGGGGGTATTTCTGCAGGGTGGCAAAGCTTACCGGATTTCCTCCTGCCCGGCCACGTGAGCCTGCGGGGTGTACCGGGCGACGATACGTGCCAGGGTACCGTCGCGCTGCAACGCCCTTATGGCGGCATTGAACGACTCCAGCCGCGTAGACAGATTCCGGTGCAAACGCAGACGCAACCGAGAGCGATTGATTACCGGCCCCTCCTCGACGCGCCAGCCCGGAGCCTTCAGCTGCGCATATTCATGCTGCAGGTAGCGCCATTGCAGGCGATCGAGAATGCCGGCCTCGCTGCGCCCCTGAGCGACGCGATAGATCAGGGCACGCACGTCGGCCCCGTCGATGCGCTGAAAGTAGTCGCTGCCGACATAGCCATAGCCACGCACCGTGGCAATGGCACGACCGCGCAAATCCTCGAGGCGCTGGTATGGAAAACCGTGGCCCGGCGCGAAGATCAGAACTTCCTCCGTATCCAGCACGGGGATGATCCACAACGAGACCTCCGCCTGCCCAGCAGCACTGCGCCAGCTCTTGCTCACGCAACACTCGATCTGCAGCAGACCTTCACGGAACAGTTTCTGAGTGCGCAACGGCGGCAAAGGATGACTCGCCTGCAGAACTTCCGGCAAACGCTCGTCCAGAGCGAGCATGAACTCATGCAGAATCCCGCCGACCTTGTCGCCCTCGACGATCCAGTAGGGGGCCCAGGTCTCGTCGGTAACGGCGTAAGTGAAGGTGTCCGCCCGGGCGGCTGGCGCCAGCAGCAAACCGACCATGATCGCCCTGCACAAGACTTTGACCACACTGCCTCCCAAGACAAGACTGCACCCAAGGCCACCTTTATCCCATCAGATTCCGCACACCTGATGACAGGCTCGATTCTAGCCTCAACCACCCGAGCCCGCGTCATCATGAAAAGCGCACTAGCCATCCGTGCCACCGGTGACTGATATAGCCCATCAATGGTCGAGCACGATGCCAACGCCGATTGACCGACGCGGGGTCGATCCCTATACTGCGCCGCCATCGTGCCCCGGTGGCGGAATCGGTAGACGCGGCGGATTCAAAATCCGTTTTCGAAAGGAGTGGGAGTTCGAGTCTCCCCCGGGGCACCACGATCCGAAGCCCGCGAGACATCATGTCTCGCGGGCTTTTTCGTATGTGCCAGAACAACTTGGGCGATTGTTGCAACTTTGTGGCCGGTACACATTCTCGGCGCCTCGGCAGGCCCCGAAATACCTGGCCGGCAACGGTGCTGGCGGGGGTTGGCAATTGCGCAAAAGTTAGCGTAGAGTGATCGGACTGTTTGCATGGGTCGCTGTGAATCGTGACTCTGGTGCAGCAGATCATCTAGATCCGCTACATCCCGCTCGACTTCTATTACTCCTTGCAACCAGTCTCAGCCCTCTAACAATAAGCGCTAGAGGCTGTCATCAACTCTAGTTTCAAGGAAAAAGACATGTCGAATCGTCAGAACGGTACCGTCAAGTGGTTTAACGACGAGAAAGGTTTTGGTTTTATCACTCCCGAAAGCGGTCCGGATCTGTTCGTGCACTTCCGCGCGATCGAAGGCAACGGCTTCAAGAGCCTGAAAGAAGGCCAGAAAGTCAGCTTCATCGCTGTGCAAGGTCAAAAAGGCATGCAGGCCGACCAGGTTCAGATCCTGGGCTGATTGCCGCTGCTTTGAAGAACCCCTGATATCCATCAGGGGTTTTTTATTGCCCGTCATTCCTGATGCCTCTTTCAGGCTGTCACGAGTGACACAGAAAATGGCTGTTGGCCATTTTTTTATGGCTGCTGGAAAGTCGCGGTTAGAATGGCGCGCCCCAACCTCATAGCGAGTCCATCATGCCGAAACATCAGCTACGCCCGCAGGGAGACTTTCCCACTGCCGGACCGATCCGTCGCCTGGCGGCAATCTTCTACGACTTTCTGCTCTGCGTAGCCCTGATCATGGTGGTCACTCTGGTCTACCAGCAAGGCATCCTGCGACTGATCCACGGCGGCGACACCCTGATGGCGATGTCCGAAGCCGGTGCACTGGACAATGACCCGGTACTGGCCAGCCTGGTATTGCTGAGTCTGTTCGGTTTCTTTGCCAAGTTCTGGACGCACAACGGCCAGACTCTGGGCATGCAGGCATGGGGACTGCGCATCCAGAACGCCGACGGTAGCGCCATCGACCTGTGGCAGGCCCTGCTGCGCTTCGTGGTCGCCATCGGCTCCTGGCTGTTCGCCGGCCTCGGTTTTCTCTGGCAGTTGTGGGACAGGCAGGGGCGCACCTGGCATGACATCTACTCCGATAGCCGGGTGGTTCAACTACCGAAGAACATTCACAAGAAGTGATTCCCGCGAAACTTCCGGGGCCAGCCCTCGCCTTTTCTCAGTGACAAGAAAGCCGGCTTCTCAGCCGGCTTTTTTACGCAGCGATCAACCCGCGCGG
Organism: Ectopseudomonas oleovorans; assembly: GCA_045291465.1. GTDB lineage: Bacteria > Pseudomonadota > Gammaproteobacteria > Pseudomonadales > Pseudomonadaceae > Aquipseudomonas > Aquipseudomonas oleovorans_B. The sequence goes on from CP152345.1 coordinate 4,772,652, forward strand.
CGCAGCAACAAAACCCCGGCCAGGGCGCAGATGCCTGCCGGCACCAGTACCGCCAGCAGCGGCGAGAAGCCAAATACCAGGCTGGATGGATCGAGCAGGTCCTGGGCGATACGGAACACGAAGCCCACCAGTACACCGGTGAATACCCGCTGCCCCAGCGTCACCGAGCGCAATGGACCGAAGATGAAGGAGATGGCCATGAGCACCAGCGCACCCGTTACCAGCGGCTGTAACAGCTTGTTCCAGAATGCCAGCCAGTAGCGGGCGTTGTTCAGCCCCTGCTCGCTCAGGTAGTGGATGTATTGCCACAACCCGGTAACCGAAAGCGCCTCCGGCTCCATCACCAGGGTGCCGAGCAGCTCGGGGTTGAGCTCGATGTCCCAGCGCTCCTCGGGCTGCGCGATCACTTCGGAGCGGTCGTCATGCAGATAGGTGGTCTTCACGTTACGCAGCGTCCACTGCCCCTCACGGAACTCGGCGCGACGCGCGAAGCTGGCGGAGAGCATGCGACGCTCGTCATCGAAACGGTAGCGCGTCACCCCCAGCAGCACGCCGTTGGGTTGCACGGCGTTGATGTGTACGTACTCCTGCCCCTGACGATGCCACATACCATGCCTGGAACTCTGCGCGGCACCGCCCCCTGAGCCAGCGCACGATCCGCCTGAGCCTGATTCTCGGTCATCGGGGCGACGTACTCACCGATCAGGATGCCGGCCATCATCAGTACCAGCATGGGCTTCATCACGGCCCAGACGATGCGCCCAATGGAGACACCCGCTGCACGCATGATGGTCAGCTCACTGTTGCTGGCCAGCGTACCGAGACCGATCAGACAGCCGATCAACGCCGCCATCGGCAGCATTTCATAGGCGCGGCGCGGCGCGGTCAGCAGGATATACCAGAGTGCCTGGGGCAGACCGTAATCTCCCTTGTTCAGGTCGCCCAGCTCATCGATGAAGGCGAACAGCAGTGCCAGCCCCAGAATGATGCCCAGTACCGCAAGAATGGCGAAGAACACCTGGGCGCCGATATAGCGATCCAGCTTAGCCATGGGCCACCTCCGGCGCACGACGACTCGCTCGCCACAGGCTCAAGCGCTCCCAGTAAAGCAATAACAGGCCTATCCCCAGAAATATGCCATGCACCCACCACAACCCCAACGCCGGTGGTAGTTGCCCCTTGTCGAGCGCACCACGGGCTGCGATCAGCAGGCCCAGATAGGCCATGTAGAGGAAGATGGCCGGCAGCAGCTTGAGGAACCGCCCTTGCCGCGGATTGACCTTGGACAGAGGTACGGCCAGCAGGGTAACGATGAACACCAGCAGCGGGATCGACAGGCGCCATTGCAGCTCGGCCTGCATGCGCGGGTCGCCGCTACCGAACAACTCGCGAGTCGGCATGGCTTCGCGCTCGCTGGTTTCGATGGCCACTTCCGGCTTGGGCAGCAGCACCCCGTAGGTGTCGTAGCGAATGGCGCGGTAGTCCGCCTCGCCTGGCTCGCCATCATAACGGTAACCGTTCTCCAGGATCAGGTAACGGCTGCCATCGGCCTGGATTTCCTGACGTCCGCTTTCGGCAACCAGCACGGTGATGCCAGTCTTGGAGCCGTTACCGGCATCGAGGCGTTTCTCGGACATGAACACGCCCCGCAGCTCGCTGCGATCCGCCGAAAGCTCCTGGGAATAGGTGACCCGTGAACCATCCCTCATTGACTGAAAGCGTCCCGGCGCCAGGGTATCGAGCTCGGTGAGCGCATCCTGCTCGCTCAGGATACGCGCCACACTCGCCACACCTTGCGGGGCCAGACCAAGGCTGAGCCAGCCAACCAGTAGCGCGACGATCAGCGCCGGCGCCATGCTGTAGACGGTCAGACGCTGCTGGCTGACACCCGTGGCCGACAGCACGGTCATCTCGCTGTCCAGATACAGGCGGCCATAGGCCAACAGGAAACCAAGGAACAGCCCCAGCGGCAGAATCAGCTGCAAAAAGCCGGGAATCCGATACCCCATGATCAGAAACAGCACGCCGGGATCGAGCGCGCCCTGTGCAGCCTGAGCCAGGTACTTGATGAAACGACCGCTCATGATGATGACCAGCAGCACGGCGCTCACCGCACTGAGGGTTACCAGCACTTCGCGGGAAAGATAACGGAAGACGATCAAACCGGACGCTCCAGGGTTGTCAGGCTCAGGCACGAGCGCTCAAACTAGCCACACCTGCTTGCCCACCCACAGGTGGGCCCTCGAAAATGGCGGCCATTATCCGTCAAACCCGACTCTTTGTCTTGGGGACAGCTCACATGGAATTCCTCGTCAAAACTACCCGCCCGGAAACCCTGAAGACCGCCACCCTGGTCGTCACCATCGGCGAAGGCCGCAAGTTGGGCGATGTGGCCAAGGCCGTGGACACGACCAGTGGCGGAGCCCTGTCGTCCGTTCTCAAGCGTGGCGACATCTCTGGCAAGCTGGGCCAGACCCTGCTCCTGCACAGCCTGCCGGGACTCAAGGCCGAGCGCGTGCTGCTGGTTGGCAGCGGCAAGGGCGACCTGTCCGACCGTCAACTGCGCAAACTGGTTGCAGGCGTGCAGGGTGTGCTCAAGGGGCTCGGCGGCAGCGATGCCCTGCTGGCACTGAGCGAACTCAAGGTCAAGGGGCGTGATGCCTACGGCAAGACCCGCCTGATCATCGAGACCCTGGCCGACGGCAACTACCTGTTCGAGCAGTTCAAGAGCAAGAAGGCGGATCCACGCGCCCTGAAGAAAATCACCCTGGCCGTCGACAAGACCGAACTGGCCGACGCCGAGCGCGGCCTACTGCACGCCCGCGCCATCGCCACCGGCGTGGCGTTCACCAAGGATCTCGGCAACCTGCCGCCGAACCTCTGCCACCCCAGCTTCCTGGCCGAAGAAGCCAAGGCTCTGGGCAAGGCACACAAGAACCTCAAGGTCGAGATCCTCGACGAGAAGAAACTCAGGGAACTAGGCGCCGGCGCCTTCCTTGCCGTGGCCCAGGGCAGCGAACAACCGCCACGGATGATCGTCATGCACTATCAGGGCGGCAGGAAGGACGACAAGCCCTTCGCCCTGGTCGGCAAGGGCATCACCTTCGATACCGGCGGGATCAGCATCAAGCCGGCGGCCGGCATGGACGAGATGAAGTACGACATGTGCGGTGCCGCCAGCGTGTTCGGTACCCTCAAGGCCGTCCTCGAACTGCAACTGCCAATCAACCTGGTGTGCCTGCTGGCCTGCGCCGAAAACATGCCCAGTGGGCGTGCCACCCGTCCTGGCGACATCGTCACCACCATGAGCGGACAGACCGTGGAAATCCTCAACACCGACGCCGAAGGCCGCCTGGTGCTGTGCGATACCCTGACCTATGCCGAGCGCTTCAAGCCGCAGGCGGTGATCGATATCGCCACCCTCACCGGCGCCTGCATCGTCGCGCTGGGCAGCAACGTTTCCGGCCTGATGGGCAACAACGACACACTGATCAGACAGATTCTCAAGGCTGGCGAAAGCGCCGACGACCGCGCCTGGCAACTGCCGCTGCATGACGAGTACCAGGAGCAACTGGACAGCCCGTTCGCCGACATCGCCAATATCGGCGGGCCCAAGGCCGGTACCATCACCGCCGGCTGCTTCCTGTCGCGCTTCGCCAAGGCGTTCCACTGGGCTCACCTGGACATCGCCGGCACCGCGTGGATCAGTGGCGGCAAGGACAAGGGCGGCACCGGTCGACCGGTACCGCTGCTGACCCAGTACCTGCTGGATCGTGCCAAGGCCTGACCCGGTAGCCCGGATTACCTCCGGGCTACGGCTTTCCATAACGCGGAATTGCAATGCCCAGAATCGAGTTCTACGTCCTCTCCTCCAGCGATGCGCAATCGCGCCTGCGCGCTGCCTGCCAACTGGCCCTGAAAGCCTGGAGCGCCGGCCTGCCGGTGTTCGTGCGCGGCAGCGACGAGGCGCAGTGCGGTGAACTCGACGCGTTGCTCTGGCAGTTCAAGGCAGAGCGCTTCGTGCCCCACGACCTGCATCGCGACGCACCATTGTCACCGGTGACCCTGGGAACCGACGAGGTACCCAGCACCGAGCAGGGCGTACTGGTCAACCTCGGCAGCAGCCTCTCGCCCCATGTCGAACGTTTCGCCCGCATCATCGAAATCGTCAACCAGCAGCCCGAACTGCTCAACGCCTGTCGCGAGAATTTCCGCACCTATCGCCAGCGCGGGTATGATCCCAAGCGCGTCGAACTTTAGCGCCCACCTGCGCTCACAACACAGGCCACCCCTGCCCTTCTTCTCGCTGCGCCGACCGCCATGGACACCCCGAAGCCTCCGCAAAAACCCGCTCAGTTGCTGCACGACCTGGAGTCGATCCGCGAACTGCTGGGCGATGACGGCCACGAGCCGCCGCTGCTGATCGACTCGCTCGACCCTGACAGCATTCCCGTGCTTTCCGACATCGTCAGCGCCCCTCCAGGCTCTCCCCCACCGTTCAACGTCGCGCCACCGGCGGCGCCCGCCACCCCGCCAGTCAGCCAGCCGGCACCGGGTTCCGTGCACGCCAGCGTGCAGTCACGCCTGCACGATAGCGCCCGTCAGTTGCAGCAGCTCGATGGCGAGTTGCGTGCCGCAGCGCAGCTGATTCTGCAGGATGTGATCGACGACTTCGTGCCGCAGATCGAGGCCGAACTCAAGCGCCGCCTGGAAGCCCGCCTGTCGCGCCTGCTGCCAACGCGCAAAACCTGAACGCAGGGTACGACGCACCAAGGCAACCAACGAACCGCGGGTGCGCGCGGCGCACCCTGCGAATGCCGCGCCCTCACCCTTACGCCAGCAGCCCTATCCCCGCTATACTTGCCGGCTTTTCCGATCAGCCGTCAAAGCGGTCCCGCCGCGCATGGACAAGACCTACCAGCCGCACGCCATTGAAACTGCCCTGTACCAGAACTGGGAAGCCAAGGGCTATTTCGCCCCGCAAGGCTCGGGCGAGCCCTACACCATCATGATCCCGCCGCCGAACGTCACCGGCAGCCTGCACATGGGCCACGGCTTCAACAACTCGATCATGGATGCGCTGATTCGCTTCCGCCGCATGCAGGGCCGCAACACCCTGTGGCAGCCGGGCACCGACCATGCGGGCATCGCTACGCAGATGGTGGTCGAGCGCCAGCTGGCCGCCGAGGGCATTGGCCGTCATGACCTGGGTCGCGAGAAATTCCTGGAAAAGGTCTGGGAATGGAAGGAGCAGTCCGGCGGCACCATCACCCGTCAGATTCGCCGCCTGGGCAGCTCGGTGGACTGGTCGCGCGAGCGCTTCACCATGGACGACGGGCTGTCCGAAGCGGTCAAGGAAGCCTTCGTGCGCCTGCATGAGGATGGCCTGATCTACCGCGGCAAGCGCCTGGTGAACTGGGATACCAAGTTCCACACCGCCATCTCCGACCTGGAAGTGGAAAACCACGACGAGAAAGGCTCGCTGTGGAACCTGCGCTACCCGCTGGCCGATGGCCGCAAGACCGCTGACGGCAAGGATTACCTGATCGTCGCCACCACCCGCCCGGAAACCATGCTCGGCGACGCCGCCGTGGCCGTGCACCCGGAAGACGAGCGCTACAAGGCGCTGATCGGCAGTTACGTCGAACTGCCACTGCTGGGCCGTCGCATCCCGATCATCGCCGACGATTACTGTGACCCCGAGTTCGGCACCGGCTGCGTGAAGATCACGCCGGCACACGACTTCAACGACTACGAAGTCGGCAAACGCCACGACCTGCCGTTGATCAACATCTTCGACAAGAACGCCGCCGTACTGGCCACCGCCCAGGTATTCAACCTCGACGGCAGCGTCAACGCCAAGGTCGATGGCAGCCTGCCGGCGCAGTTCGCCGGGCTGGATCGCTTCGAGGCGCGCAAGCAGATCGTCGCGGCCTTCGAGGCCGCAGGTCTCCTGGAGAAAATCGAGGATCACGCCCTGAAGGTGCCGAAAGGCGACCGTTCCGGCACCGTGATCGAGCCCTGGCTGACCGACCAGTGGTATGTCTCCACCAAGCCGCTGGCCGAAAAGGCCATCGCCGTGGTCGAGAGCGGTGAAATCCAGTTCGTGCCCAAGCAGTACGAGAACATGTACTTCAGCTGGATGCGCGACATCCAGGACTGGTGCATCAGCCGTCAGCTGTGGTGGGGCCACCGCATCCCGGCCTGGTACGACGATGCCGGCAATGTCTACGTGGGTCGCGACGAGGCCGAAGTACGCGCCAGGCATAACCTCGGCGACGCCAACCTGCGCCAGGACGAAGACGTGCTGGACACCTGGTTCAGCTCGGGCCTGTGGACCTTCTCCACCCTGGGCTGGCCGCAACAGACCGACTTCCTCAAGACCTTCCACCCCACCGACGTGCTGGTCACCGGCTTCGACATCATTTTCTTCTGGGTCGCCCGCATGATCATGCTGTCGACCCACCTGACCGGGCAGATTCCGTTCAAGACCGTCTACGTGCACGGTCTGGTGCGTGATGGCCAGGGGCAGAAGATGTCCAAGTCCAAGGGCAACGTGCTCGACCCGCTGGACATCGTCGACGGCATCGACCTCGAATCCCTGGTGGCCAAGCGCACCAGCGGCATGATGCAGCCCAAGCTGGCCGAGAAGATCGCCAAGCAGACCCGCGCCGAGTTCCCCGACGGCATCGCCGCCTACGGCACCGACGCCCTGCGCTTCACCAACCTGGCGCTGGCCTCCACCGGCCGCGACATCAAGTTCGACATGGGCCGGGTCGAGGGTTATCGCAACTTCTGCAACAAGCTGTGGAACGCCGCCAACTTCGTCATCGAGAACACCGATGACCAGGACACCGGCGTGGGCGGCGAGCCGGTCGACCTGTCGCCGGTCGACCGCTGGATCATTTCCGCTCTGCAGCGCTGCGAACAGGACGTGACCCGCCACCTCGACGCCTTCCGCTTCGACATGGCTGCCCAGGCGCTCTATGAATTCATCTGGGACGAGTACTGCGCCTGGTACCTGGAACTGGTCAAGCCGGTGCTGTGGGACGAGAACGCCCCGGTGGAGCGCCAGCGTGGCACCCGCCGCACCCTGGTGCGCGTGCTGGAGGTGATCCTGCGCCTGGCTCACCCGTTCATGCCGTTCATCACCGAGGAAATCTGGCAACGCATCAGAGCCCAGGCCGGTGTCAATGGCGAAACCATCATGCTGCAGCCCTGGCCAGTGGCCAACGAGAGCCGCATCGATCCTGCCGCCGAAGACGACATCGAGTGGGTCAAGCAACTGATGCTCGGTGTGCGCCAGATCCGTGGCGAAATGAAGATCTCCATGGCCAGGCGCATCGACATCATCGTTGCCAACGCCAACGACGCGGATCTGCGTCGTCTGGCCGATTTCGAGCCGCTGCTGAACAAGCTGGCCAAGTTCGAGTCGGTGCGTGTACTGGCCGCTGGCGAAGAGGCTCCGATGTCCGCAACCGCTCTGGTCGGCGAGATGCAGGTGCTGGTGCCGATGGCCGGTCTGATCGACAAGGACGCCGAACTGGCGCGCCTGGACAAGGAAATCACCCGCCTGCAAGGCGAAGTACAGCGCGTCGGCGGCAAGCTGGCCAATGAAGGCTTCGTCGCCAAGGCTCCGGCCGAGGTGCTGGAGAAGGAACGAGCCAAGCTGAACGAAGCCGAACAGGCGCTGGGCAAACTGGCGGAGCAACGCGAGAAGATCGCCAACCTCTGAAACCCCGTTGGCGATCGCCCGAGCGCTGGCCTGTCCATGCGCGGAGGCGCGCGAACAGGTTCCAGAGTCGACATACCAAGCCAACAGGCCCCCGCGACCGCAAACGGCAGGGGGCACCAGGCGCCAGCGCTCCACAGAGCACGGCGCCGAGCAGATGACCGGGCCTACCGGCCCGGCAGGAGACCTCGTCAATGCTGCAACTGCACAAACTGCTGCCCGTCGCTGCCCTGGCCCTGGCGCTAGGCACCACCCCGGCACTGGCTGCCGAACAGAAATCCGTGGCGGTCACCGCCATCGTCGAACACCCGGCGCTGGACTCGGTGCGCGACGGCATCAAGGCGGCCCTCGAAGAGGGCGGCTACCGCGAAGGCGAAAACCTCAAGTGGCAATACCAGAGTGCCCAGGGCAACACCGGCACCGCCGCGCAGATCGCACGCAAGTTCGTCGGTGACCGTCCGGACGTGATCGTCGGCATCGCCACCCCTTCGGCCCAGGCGCTGGTGGCCTCCACCCGCAGCACTCCCATCATCTTCAGCGCCGTCACCGATCCGGTCGAAGCGCAACTGGTGCGTAACTGGGAAGCCTCCGGCAGCAATGTCAGCGGCGTTTCCGACCTGCTCGAACTGGACAAGCAGATGGCGCTGATCAAGCGCGTGCTGCCGGACGCCAAGCGCGTCGGCATGGTCTACAACCCCGGCGAAGCCAACTCGGCTGTCGTGGTTCGCCATCTCAAGGAACTGCTGCCGAGCATGGGCATGACCCTGGTCGAAGCCGCGGCACCGCGCTCGGTCGACGTTGGCTCCGCTGCGCGCAGCCTGGTCGGCAAGGTCGACGTGATCTACACCAACACCGACAACAACGTGGTCTCGGCGTACGAGTCGCTGGTCAAGGTCGGCAATGACACCCGCACCCCGCTGATCGCCTCCGACACCGACAGCGTCAAGCGCGGCGCCATCGCGGCGTTGGGCCTGGACTACTTCGAGCATGGCAAGCAGGCGGGCCGCATGGTGCTGCGCGTGCTGAACGGCGAGAAGCCCGGCGACATCAAGCCGGAAACCAGCGAGAACCTCAGCCTGTACCTCAACCCCGCGGCTGCCAAGCGTCAGGGGGTCACCCTGAGCCAGGAGCTGCTGGACTCGGCCGCTGAAATCATCGAGTAAGCTGTACGGGTGCAATTGAGCGCGCCGCGACAGGCCGCCCGGCGTCGATGACGACGGGCTGAGCCAGATCGCGGCCGCTTCGCTTCCGCCCATCCACCAGGTCAATCCTATGTCCCTGTTTTCCCTGTTCGGCGCCCTCGAGATCGGCCTGATCTTCAGTCTGGTGGCGCTTGGCGTATTCATTTCCTTCCGCCTGCTGCGCTTTCCCGACCTCACCGTCGACGGCAGCTTCCCGCTGGGTGGCGCCGTCTGCGCGGTACTCATCGCCAATGGCACCGACCCTTTCCTGGCCACACTGATCGCCACCGCCGCCGGCGCCCTCGCCGGTGTGCTCACCGCGGTGCTCAACGTGCACCTGAAGATCATGGATCTGCTGGCCAGTATCCTGATGATGATCGCGCTGTACTCGATCAACCTGCGCATCATGGGCCGGCCGAACATCCCACTGATCATGGAGCCGACCCTGTTCACCGTGCTGCAACCCGAGTGGCTGGTCGACTACATCGCTCGCCCGCTGATCCTGCTGGTGGTGGTGATCGGCGCCAAGCTGGCGCTCGACAGCTACTTCGCCACCCAGCAGGGCCTGGCCATTCGCGCCACCGGCTCCAACCCGCGCATGGCCCGCGCACAGGGCGTCAACACTGGCGCCATGGTCATCCTCGGCATGGCCATTTCCAATGCGCTGGTCGCCCTGGCCGGCTCGCTGTTCGCCCAGACCCAGGGCGGTGCCGACATTTCCATGGGCATCGGCACCATCGTCATCGGCCTGGCTGCGGTGATCGTCGGTGAAAGCATCCTGCCGGCACGCCGCCTGTTCTACCTCACCCTGGCGGTCATCCTCGGCGCCATCGTCTACCGCTTCTTCATCGCCCTGGCGCTGAACAGCGATTTCATCGGTCTGCAGGCACAGGATCTGAATCTGGTCACCGCCGTGCTGGTGGTCGTCGCCCTGGTCATCCCGCTGGCGAAGAAACGCCTGGCTCGCAGGAGGAACGTCTGATGCTCAGCGCACAGAACCTCAGGATCACCTTCAACCCCGGCACGCCGATCGAAACCCGCGCGTTGCAGGGCCTGTCGCTGGACATTCCCAGCGGCCAGTTCGTCACCGTGATCGGCACCAACGGTGCCGGCAAGTCCACCTTCCTCAACGCCGTTTCCGGCGACCTGGCAGTGGACAGCGGCACCATCATGATCGACGACGCAGATGTCACCCGCCTGCCGGTCTGGGGTCGCGCCCAGCGCGTCGCCCGGGTGTTCCAGGATCCGATGGCAGGCACCTGCGAAGACCTCACCATCGAGGAGAACATGGCCCTGGCCCAGCAGCGCGGCCAGCGTCGTGGCCTCGGCCGTGCAGTGCGCGCCTCGATGCGCGAGGGCTTTCGCGAGAGCCTGGCGACCCTCGGCCTGGGCCTGGAAAACCGCCTGAGCGACCGTATCGGCCTGCTTTCCGGCGGTCAGCGCCAGGCCGTCAGCCTGCTGATGGCGGCGCTGCAACCCTCGCGCATCCTGCTGCTCGACGAACATACCGCGGCGCTCGACCCGCGCACCGCCGACTTCGTTCTGCAACTGACCGCGCGCATCGTCGCCGAGAAGCAGCTGACCACCATGATGGTCACCCACAGCATGCGCCAGGCGCTGGACGTGGGGGATCGCACGGTCATGCTGCACCAGGGTCAGGTGGTGCTGGACGTTTCCGGTGAGCAACGCAAGGGCCTGGACGTGCCCGACCTGTTGCAGATGTTCGAGAAGGTACGCGGCGAGAAGCTGGCCGACGACGCCCTTCTGCTGGGCTGATCCCCACGTAGGGTGATCCTCCTCCCTCAACGTCCATTGCGTTAGGTGCCAAAGAGCGATTGCACGGGATCGTGAGCGATCGCCTCTTCACCTCGGGCGCACAGGCTGGCAGGATGACCCTCTGCCAGCCGCCCACAGGCGGTGCAACCGGAGCCGCTCACGCTCGCTGTGCCCATGACCCTGCACCTGAGTTTCACCTCTACCCTGCCCGTCGAGCCGGAATGTGTCTGGCGCTGGATCACCGACGTACGCAGCCTGCGCGCCGAAATGCACCCCTGGCTGTGGATGAGCATACCCAAAGGGGTGCGCAACCTCGAAGACCTGTCCGTGGAGCCCGGCAAGCCGCTGTTCATCAGTTGGTTGTGGCTGTTCGGCATCCTGCCCATCGGCATCTCGCGCCTGACCCTGCAATCGCTGACTCCCGGCAGCGGCTTCGTCGAGCAGTCGCCGATGACCGGTATGCGTCGCTGGCGCCATGCCCGCCGCATCGAAGCCGTGGACGGCGGCACCCGGGTGGTCGACGACCTGACCATCGACCCGATCCTGCCGGCCGTGCTGGTGGAACCCTTTCTGCAACTCTTCTTCGGCAGCCGCCACCGCACCCTGCGCCGCCGCGCAGCACGCCAGGCTCACTGAGCGCTCAATTGAGCTGCCCCATGAACGCCACCAGCGCGGTACGGCTATCGATGCCGAGCTTCTCGAAGATACGCACGACATAGGTCTTGGCAGTCGCCAGGGTGATGTTCATCGACTCGGCGATCTCGCGATTGGAGGCTCCAGCACCGATCAGCGCCGCGACCTGCCTTTCACGCACGCTCAGGCCGCAGGCATCGAGGCGCTGCTCCAGTTGCAACTGGCGAACATGAGGATGAGCGCTGAAACTGGCCTGCAGCAGGCGCTGCAATGCCGCCAGGCCTGTCGTATCGACCTTGATCGGGGGGTCGCCCAACGTTCGCAGAAAACCGATGCCGCCAAAAGCCGCATGCTCCCCCCAGAACATCAGATCAACGGTATCGAGCACGCCATAGGTATCGAGATAGCCCTGATAGTGGCGCATCTCGGCGCGGCTCTGCGATTCGCGGGCGATGCTCAGCACGCCAACACTGTCGTGTCGTTCCAGCATGCGGCTGACGCACATCGGGTCGAACGGCTGCATGCCACGGCGGTACTGTTCGAGAAATCCGGGCGGGACGCCCAGCGTGTCGAGCACCTGCATCTCCTGACGCCGACGATCCACCCAGTAGAACAGGGCGCCGCTGACTCCGAGAAAGTCGCGACTGAAGTACATGGCCTCCCTGACCAGCAGATCACCCTTGGCCGTTTGCATCGTACTCATGACAGGCACTCTCGGGATTATTGAAAACAGGCGTGGATGCCATCACCTGCAAGCAATCGACATGCCGCGTCCGAGAGGCGCCCCAGAGGCCCTTGGGGCAATCTGCAAGCACCACAACGGAGCCTCGCCACGACCATTGCACCAAGAGCGTGAAAAACACCGAAATCGCGAAATTTTGTCCATCTTCGGATGGATTGTTGGGTTTTCACGGGCTGCCTACTCTCGCCTCGACCTGTTAGCCACGACCGTCGAGGTACCCCTGATGACACTCAACCGCCTGCCCAATACCGCCACCGCCGAGCAGATCAGCCAGTCACTGCGCGAACACGGCTACGTGATCGTCGATGAACTGGCCAGCGCCGAGCAGATGGATCGCATCGCCGCCGAAATGGCGCCCTACATCCAGGACACGGCCTACGGAAAGGACAACTTCATCGGCCATCGGACCAAGCGCACCGGATCGCTCATCGCCCGCTCACCGGCGGCGCGCGAGCTGGTCATGCACCCTTGCGTGCTGGGCGCCACCGAATTGTTCCTGGCACATGCCTCGGCCTTCCAGCTACACCTGACGCAGATCATCAGCGTCTTTCCCGGATCGCCCGCGCAAATGCTGCACCAGGACGAACTGGCGTGGGACTTCTTCCCCTTCCCTGACGACTATCAGGTGCAATGCAATCTGCTCTGGGCCATGACCGACTACACCGAGGAAAACGGCGCCACTCGCATCGTACCCGGCAGCCAGTTCGTCGGACGCAAGCAAAAATACAGCGAGGAGCAGAGCATTGCGGCCGTGATGAAACGCGGCTCGGCGCTGTTCTACACCGGCAAGATCTATCACGGCGCTGGCAGCAACCGCTCGGACGCCATCCGCCAGGCCATCAACATCACCTATGCCGTGGGCTGGGTACGCCAGGAAGAAAACCAGTACCTGTCCTGTCCGCGCGAAATCGCCCAGACCCTGCCCGACGACCTGCTCAAGGTCATGGGCTACCAGTACGGCTGCTTCGCCCTTGGCTACACCCGCGACTTCGAGGATCCGTTGACCGCCCTGCGTGACGACGTCGCCACCGTGGACATGAGCATCGAGCTGGTCGATGCGCAGCGCGCGGACAACGGCGGCAGCTTCCGCCATAACCTGCAAAGCGAAAGCGCCTGAGGAGAGCACGCCATGATCACGCGCAACACACCCGAGATCGGCTATCTGGGCCAGGACGTCTTCGAGGCCTTTGCCTTCCACCAGTCGGTACGGGCCGGCGACACGCTCTACCTGTCCGGCATCGCACCACTGCGTGGCAACCTGAGCGGCCTGGAGCTGGTGGGTGAAGGCGACATCGGCGCGCAGCTGGACTTCGTGCTGGATATTCTCGACCGCTGCCTGCTGGCAGAGGGGCTGGAACGTCGCCATCTGGTGACCTGGACGTTCTACACCACCGATATCCAGGCACTCTCGGCGGTCATCCCCGCCCGTCTCGGGCCCTGGGTCGGTGCGCATCGCCCCAGCAGCACGACCCTGGAAATTCAGGGAATGATCCACCCCGCCCAACAGCTCGAGGTCACCGCAATCGCCATGGCCACACCTTGAGCCGTGACACCTTGCGTGCCGCGCCACTGGCGCAAACCTCTCCCGCCCACGTGCGCCTGGCGCCGGGGACAACAGAACAGATAACGGGACTCGCACACATGAATGACTCGACCGCTGCGCAGAGCGCAGCGAAACCCCATGCCCTCAGTGGCAGCCTGGGCATCGTGCCCATCGTCATGATGGTCGTTGCCACCGCCGCCCCGCTGACCGTGATGGTGGCCAACACGCCGCTGATGATCGGCCTGGGCAACGGCGCCGCCGCCCCTTCGACGCCCTCGCCGCCATGCTGATCATGTTCATGTTCGCCGTCGGCTTCGTCGCCCTGTCACGCCATATCGGCAATGCCGGAGCCTTCTATGCCTGCATCCAGAAAGGCCTGGGCCGCGTGGTCGGCCTCGGCGCGGCGACCCTGGCAATGATTTCCTATTCACTGTTCATGCTCGCCATCGGCACCTACGTCGGCTACGCCTCGAGCGAGCTGCTCGACAGCCTGTTCGGCATCGCGCCACCCTGGTGGCTGCTGACCCTGGCGGCCATCGTGGTGATCGGTGTACTGGGCTATCGGCGTATCGAAATGAGCTCGAAATTCCTCGGTGTCGCCCTGATCCTGGAAATCGCCGTGGTGCTGCTGATCGACCTGCTGGTCGTGACCGACAAGGGCCTCACTGGTCTGCCACTGGAGTCCTTCCAGCCCGAACACATCCTCTCCGGCTCGCCGGGCCTGGGGATTCTGTTCGCGATCTATTCGTTCATCGGTTTCGAATCCACGGTGATCTACCGCGAGGAAGCACGAGACCCGGAACGCACCATTCCCATCGCCACCTACACAGCCGTGTTCAGTGTCGGCATCTTCTATGTGCTGTCGATGTGGTGCGCAGTCGCCGGCATCGGTGTCGAGCAGATCGTCGCCTTCGCCAACGAACACCCCGGCGACATGTACCTGCTTCTGGCCGAACAGCACCTGGGCAAAGCCTTCAGCGATGTGATCCAGGTGCTGCTGATCACCAGCCTGTTCGCCTGCATGCTGTCGCTGCACAACATCGTCGTGCGCTACCAGTACATTCTCGGCAAGTACTCGGTACTGCCGGCGCGTTGCTCACGCATCCACGAACGACATGGCTCGCCCTATATCGCCTCGCTGCAGCAGAGCGCCTTTGCCCTGCTCGGTATCCTGCTGCTGACCCTGGCCGGCCTCGATCCGGTCACGCAGATCTACGCCTGGGGCGCCACCGCGGGCACCATCGGTTACATGGTGATTCTCGCCCTGACCAGCCTGGCCGTTCTGGTCTACTTCAAGCGCAGTGGCAGCGATACCCGCCTGTGGCAGACACGTATCGCCCCGCTGGGTGGCCTGATCGGCATCCTTGCCTGCCTGGGCATTGCCATTGCCAACCTGCCCATGCTGATCGGCGGTGACGATGCCGGCGATATCGCCAAGCTCATGGGCCTGGGCGTCGCCTGCGCCTTCGCTATTGGCAGCCTCTCGGCTCTGTTGCTCAAGGGGCGTGCGCCCGAGCGCTACCTGGCGCTGCGCGAACTGGCCTGAGAACCTGACGGGCTTGCCATCCGACAAGCCCGGCTCATGGCACAGCCGGTGTGCAGGCGGTATTCTCCGGGTTCCTCTGCCCTGCCGGATACCGCACAAATGGATGTGAGCAAGACCAAGACCAGCTTCTACCGCCGCCTGTATGTCGCCTGGCTGATCGACAGCGGCGCCGCCAACAGCGTACCCGCACTGATGGCCGCCACCGACATGCCGCGACGCACCGCCCAGGACACCCTTGCAGCGCTGGCCGAGCTGGACATCGACTGCCAGTTCCAGCAGGCCGACGGCGAGCGCAACAACGCCGGCCATTACCGGATTCGCGACTGGGGCCCCATCGACAGGAACTGGATAGCCGCCAACCTGCAACAGATCAAGACCACCCTGGGCTATCCCTGAGATCCTTCGGCCGGTTCTTCAAGGAGTCCGCATGAATCCCGATCTGCTCTGCACCCTGGCCCTGCTCGCCGGTGCCGTCACGCTCTTCATCATCGGCAAACCACGCATGGACGTGGTTGCCCTGCTGGTGCTGGTCGCCCTGCCGCTGACGGGAGTGCTCAGCGTGCAGGACTCACTGTCCGGTTTCAGCGATCCCAACGTGGTGCTGATCGCTGCGCTGTTCGTCATCGGCATGGGGCTGGTGCGTACGGGCATCGCCTATCGACTTGGCGACTGGCTGGTGAAGAAGGCCGGCAGCAGTGAAACCCGCCTGCTGATCCTGCTGATGCTGGCAGCGGCAGGCCTCGGTTCGGTGATGAGTTCCACCGGCGTGGTGGCGATCTTCATTCCCGTGGCACTCGGCGTGGCGGCACGCCTGCGGATATCGCCCGCGCGTCTGATGATGCCGCTGGCCTTCGCCGGGCTGATCAGCGGCATGCTGACCCTGGTCGCCACGGCCCCCAACCTGGTGATTCACGCCGAACTGCGCCGGGCAGGCCTGGAGGGCTTCGGCTTCTTCAGCATGACGCCCGTCGGTCTGGCGATTCTCGTACTCGGCATCGGCTACATGCTGCTGACCCGCCGCTGGCTGCAACACGGCGATGCACAGGGCGAGTCCGCCGCCCCCCGCCTGACCCTGACCGACCTGGCACAGGCCTACAACCTCGAAGAGCGTGAGCGGCGTCTGCGCGTACAGGGCAACTCGCCCCTGGCCAATCAACCCCTGAACGAGCTGGAGTTGCGCCGACAGTACGGCATCAATGTGATCGCAGTGGAGCGTCAGGGCAAGTTTCGCACTCTGCTGCTGATGGCGACCGGCAATACCCAGTTGCAACCCGGCGACGTGTTGCTGGTGGATCTGATCAGCCCGTCCATCGCTCTGCTGGGCATCTACCAGACACTGGGCCTGGAGCCGATGCCCCTGCCGCACTCCTACTACAGCGTGCATGCCCATGAGCTGGGCCTGGCTGAAGTGGCGATGCCGCCGGAGTCGCAACTGATCGGCAAGACCATCCAGGAGCTGGGCTTTCGCAGCCAGCACAAGCTCAACGTGGTCGGCCTGCGCCGCCACGGCGAGGCGCTGGAGGGCGTGCTGGTGGATGAGCGCCTGAAAGCCTCGGATACCCTGCTGGTTGCCGGTGAGTGGAAGGCCATCCGCCGCCTGCAAGGGCTGAGCCGTGATTTCCTGGTACTCAGCCTGCCGGCCGAAGTGGATGAAGTGGCGCCAGCCGCACGCAAGGCGCCCTATGCCCTGCTCAGCCTGGCCGTGATGATCGTGCTGATGGTCAGTGGCGTCGTGTCCAACGTGTTGGCGGCGCTGATCGCCTGCCTGCTGATGGGGGCCTTCCGCTGCATCGACCTGGACAGCGCCTACCGCTCCATCCACTGGCCGACTCTGATCCTCATCGTCGGCATGCTGCCCTTCGCCCAGGCACTGCAACAGACCGGTGGCATCGACCTCGCCGTACATGGCCTGGTCGCCCTGCTCGGCGATGCCGGCCCCTACGCCATTCTCGCCAGCCTGTTCGCCGCCACGGCGTTGATCGGTCTGTTCATTTCCAATACGGCGACCGCCGTGCTGATGGGACCGGTGGCCATCGCCACGGCGCAGACCCTGGGCGTATCGCCCTACCCCTTCGCCCTGACGGTGGCACTGGCCGCCTCGGCCGCCTTCATGACGCCCATTTCATCACCGGTCAACACCCTGGTACTGGGGCCGGGACAGTACCGCTTCGGCGACTTCGTCAGGGTCGGTGTGCCTTTCACGATTCTGGTGATGATCGTCAGCGTGCTGCTGGTGCCGCTGATCTTTCCGCTGTGAATCAGCTCAGGCGGCACCACGGAAGAAACGCCGACCGGCACGGCGCAGCCAACCGCCCTCGGACACATCGGTGCTCAAGCGGCGCAGGTTCTCGTTGACCGCCGCGACATAATTGCGATCGTCGCTGCGGATATGGCTGAACAGCCAGCGCCCCAGCATGCTCTTGAGTTCGTCGGCGATGTCCTCGCCGGCACCGAAGCGCACGCGGTAATCCTCCACACGTCTGATGAACAGCGCGTGCACCCGCTTGTGCGCCTTGGTGAAGACATAACCGGCCTCTTCGATCATCGCCTCCTCGAAGGCGAAATGCGAAACGGTGTAATCGATCAGCTCGTCGATCACCGCACCGGTCTGCACCTTGCCAGCGCTACGTTGTGCATCATCCAGCCGATTGATCATGACCACGATGCGCTTGTGCTGATCGTCGATTACCGCGATGCCGGTATCGAGGTCGTCGCTCCATTCCAGGTATGCCATGGTGCCTCCTTGCTGCTGATCGGTGAGGCGCGCAGTCTAAGGCCGCAGGCGAGCGCGCCATTGATCTGGATCAACACAAGACCCGCTGTTTTATGGCCACTTGCCAGCTTTCGTTAACTGCCGCACGGTTCGTTTCCCCCTGCCATGGGTTACGGGCAGCGAGCAAAGCATGGGAAAATCCCGCGCCCGATACTCACAGATGTTCACCATGCCCAAGCTCCCCCACGCCCACGCAAAACAACACCTCCTGCCGTCAGGACGGTACCGGGCAAAGGTCAGTTGCATCCGCGCAACCGCCATCAGGGGCGCTACGATTTCCCCGCACTGATCGAAATCAGCCCCGAACTGGGACGCTTCGTCATCACCAACCCCTACGGCAAGCCGAGCATCGACTTCGCCGATCCGGCTGCGGTCAAGGTGTTCAATCGCGCCCTGCTGCGCCAGTACTACGGCATCGAGCACTGGGACATCCCCGAAGGCTATCTGTGCCCGCCGATTCCCGGGCGCGCCGACTACCTGCACAACCTCGCCGACCTGCTGGCGAGCGATAACGAGGGGCAGATTCCGCGCGGCGAAAATCTGCGCGCGGTGGATATCGGCGTTGGCGCCAACTGCATCTATCCATTGATCGGTCACTGCGAATACGGCTGGCACTTTCTCGGCGCGGACATCGCTGCACCGGCCCTGGAGTCGGCGCGTGCAATCGTCCAGGGCAACAGGCAGTTGCGGGACGCCATCGAACTGCGCCAGCAGGCCATTGCCGAGCACATCTTCGTCGGCGTGCTGCTGCCCGACGAACGCTTCGACCTGACCTTGTGCAACCCGCCTTTCCACACCTGCGCTGCCGAGGCCAGCAGCGGCAGTACGCGCAAATGGCGCAACCTCGGCAAGCTCGACCCCAGGCGCAGACTGCCGGTACTCAACTTCGGTGGCCAGGCGGCCGAATTGTGGTGCCCGGGTGGCGAGGCGGCGTTCCTAAAACGCATGGCCAGCGAGAGTGCGCAGGTGGCGGAGCAGGTGCTGTGGTTCAGCAGCCTGGTGTCCAAGGGCAGCAACGTCGAGTTGTTGCAAGGCTGGCTGGCCAGAGCCGGTGTGAACGAGGTGCGGGTGCTCGGCATGGCTCAGGGGCAGAAGCAGAGCCGCCTGGTGGCCTGGACGTTCAAGGATGCGCAGCAGCGTAGCGCCTGGCGCGACAAGCGCTGGCGCTGATCCGGCACCGCCCCCGTGGCGGGCCCCCATGGCGGGCTGTTCGCTGGCGCTACGAGCGGCCGGCGCCCTGGCCCGCCCTGGCTGAGCACGACTTCGACCGTTACCAGGGCAACCAGCCGCCCAGTCCCAGCCAGAGCCCCGCCACCGTCATGCTCAGCAGCGTTACCGGCACACCGCTGCGTGCATAGTCGACGAAACCCAGGCTGACGCCCTGGCGCTTTGCCCCTTCGGCAACGATCAGGTTGACCACGCTGCCGATCAGCAGCAGGTTGCCGGCCAGGGTCGACATCACGGCCAGGCCGATCAGCACCGAATGAGGCAACTCCGGCATCAATCCCAGCAGTAGCACCACGAAAGGCACGTTGCCGATCAGGTTGCCCGCCACCAGCGCCGACGATGCCAGCGACCACACGCCCTGCGGCAGCAGGCCATGCTCGGCCAGCCAGACAGCGCCCTGCGCCAGCTGTGGCAATTGCAGCGCCGCCCCGCTGACCAGAAACAGCCCGACGAACAACAGCAGCAGGTTCCAGTCCACCTTGTTCACGTAGTCGCGACTGTCCACCCGGCGCGACACCATCACCAGTACCGCCACCAGCAGTGCCGACAGCTCGCGTGGCAACGTGGTGGCGAACAGTACCAGCAGGGCCAGGCTGGCCAGCAGCGGCTTGAGGTAACTGCGCGCGCCGTAGATGTGCTCAACCGGCGTGTCATCCACGGTCAGCGGGCTGGCCTCGCCCCAATGGCGGTGCCACTGCAACCAGATGACCGCATAGACGATGGCCATGGCCGCCAGCGCGGGAGGGCCGGCAACCGCGACGTAGCCCCAGAAGTCCAGGCCACCCGCCTGGCCGATCAGGATGTTCTGCGGGTTGCCGATCAGGCTGGCGGCCGAACCGGCATTGCATGACAGCGCCAGAGCCAGCAGGAACGGACGTGGCTCCAGCCCGCGCAGGTGCAGGCTGCGGCACAGCAAGGGAGTCAGGGCGAAGGCGACGATGTCGTTGACCAGAATGGCGGAGAGAAAGCCGCCGAGCATCACCACCCCGGCCAGCAGCACCGCCGGCCGCTCGGCGTGTTCGGTGAGATAGCGGTTGAGCCGGGCGTATACGCCGGAGAAATCGAACTGCGCGGACACCAGCATCAGCGCCAGCAGCAACAACAGCGCCCCCGGATCGAGATGATGCGCCGCGTCGTTCATGCTCAGCGCGCCGCTGACCAGCAGCACGACCGCCGCGAAGCAGGCGATCCAGCTGCGGTCGATGCGCAACCCGCGAATGCCGCCGGCAGCCATGCCCAGATAAGTCAGGATGAACAGGCCGATGGTCAGCCAGGCGGTGAAGGTCATGCGGTATCCACCCGAACGGATGCACGAAACAAGCAGCGGACTCTAGCGACGCGCACGCCTGACGGAAATAGGCCACGGCACATTTTTTACGTCACTTACGGTCGCGCCAGATAAGCCGCCACACGCGCCTGATAGGCCGGCGACTCGCGTTGCCGCTGCACTTCGGCCCAGACCTTCTCGGCCAGCGCCGGATCACGTGCGAGCAATGCACCGGACAACATCAGGTAATAGGGTTTCTCTTCCAGCAGGTGCGGCAGTTTCTCCACCTGCCGCGCCAGTTGCAGATTGCCCTGCAGGAGGAAATCACCGCGCTGCGTCTGTAGCGCCACTGCCTCGACCCGGCCATGGATCAGCATCTGCAACAGCGCCAGTGGGTCACGGCTGGACTCGTCGACCTCAGCGCCTTGCGCCAGCAGCAGATCACGAATGGAAAAGCCACTGAGCGAACCGACGCGTCCGGTGAGCCCTTCGAAACGCTGGCCATCCCAGGACACCGTGCCGCCGACCCGGCGATAGAGCGTGTAACGCGAGGTATGCAGGCGTCTATGCACATCCGGCAGCCCTTCGACATCCACGGGGTAATGCCCCATGCGCAGACGCTCCGGCTTGAAACTGGCGGCGAAGGCACCGTCATACAGCCCTTGCTGGAGACCGGCCAGGCAACGCTTCCAGGGCACCGGAACGTAGATGAAGCGCAACCCCAGCGCCTGCTCCACCAAGCCCAGCAACTCCAGGTTGAGCCCTGTGCCATCGGTCATCACCCAGGGGTAGGAGTCCTGATCCTCATAGCAGAGCGTCAATGGCTGCAGGGCGCCATGACAGACACCGCTCAGCAACCCGAGCAGGCAGTAAAGCAGCGCTCTATGCAAAAACCAGACTCCATACCCGAACGCAGGCCGGCGCACATGCGATCCATGGCCTGGGTCTGTTGCCGTTTCGACGCGAGCCGCGTTGCTGCGCGAAATGACAACAGAGCCTGGCGACCGCTCTTCTGCATGCAAGCATAGGCGGATTCGGCCGATCCGGTCAGCATCGACCAATGGCGAAGCCCGACCTGTTGCCGGGAAGTGCCGTTCGTTGTGCGGCAATGCACATCAGGCCACGGCAGCGGGCAAGCGCCTTCGCCAGGCTTGTCACATGCCTTGCAACGAACCAACCTCAGCGATGACTGGGATCAACGATACAAAGCATCTAAATTGCCATCATCCTGCTGCCCTCCTGTCGAGGATCACAGATGCGTCGCGGCTTGCTGATTCTGTTCCTTGGTCTGCTTTGCAGCGGCGCGCCGAACGCCGCTGACAAGCCTCTGCTGCGCATCAGCGTGGGAGAATGGCCGCCCTATCTGTCCGCCAGGCTGGAACATCAGGGGCCGCTGGCTCACCTGATCCGCGACCTGCTGAGCGAAGAAGGCTACCGCGTCGAATTCAGCTTCCTGCCCTGGTCACGCGCCTATGCCGAGGCCGCCTCGGGACGCTATGACGCCACGGCGGTGTGGATGCACAAGAACGAGCGTGAGGCAGACTTCCTCTTCAGCGAGCCGTTGCTGGACGAGCAGTTCGTATTCTTTCACCTCAAGAGTCAGCCGTTCGACTGGCAGACCTTCGATGACCTCAGTGGCATGACCCTGGGCGGCGGCCTGGAATACAGCTACGGCGCGGACTTCGACGCGTTTCTCGCCGAAGGCAAGGTACGCATCGAGCGCGTGCCCAGCGATCGTCAGAACTTCGAGAAGCTGCTCAAGGAACGCGTGGTGCTCTACCCGCAGGAGCGCAATGTCGGCTATGCCGCACTGCACAGCGAGTTTTCCAGGGAAGACAGGGATCGCATCACTCATCACCCCAGGCCGCTACTGGTCAACCTCAGCTACCTGATGCTGCCCAGGCGTCTGGAACAGAGCGAGACGCTGCGCGAGCGCTTCAACGCCCGCTTGCAGCAGTTCCGCGAGACGGGCCGCTACCAGCAGTATTTCAACGACCTGCAAGCCGGCCACTACCGACTCGAGCCAGAGCCTGCCACCCCATAGCCCGGATGCAATCCGGGCCATGGCTCAGCGGATGAAACCGCGGCTGACGTCGCGAAACACATCGGTGCCCGCCTGTTCCAGCCATTCGAAGGCGACCATCTCACGCGAGACGATGACCGCGCCGGCACCTTCCATGCGCGCCAGCCCCAGGGCCTTGTCGCGCGGCCGGCGCGAGCCCACCGCCTCGTCCACCACGAATACCTCGCGGCCGGCTGCCAGCAGTCCGAGCACGGTTTGCAGGACGCAGACATGGGTTTCCGTGCCACAGACGATGAACTGCCGGCGTTCGCCACCCGGCAGATCGAACAGCCCGGCGCCAGCGGTCGCCGAGAAGTGAATCTTTTTCGCGCAGCCCTTCGACCGGCAGCAACTCACGCAGCTCGGCGCCGGTAACGCCCAACCCCTTGGGGTACTGCTCGGTGGCGATCACCGGCACATCGAGCCGCTGCGCCACGCGCACCAGCCAGGCGGCCTGCTCGACCACCGTCGCACCACCATCGATGGCCGGTAACAACCGCTCCTGCAGATCGATCACCAGCAGGGTGGAATCCTTCGCTCGCATCAGCATCGCTACGCTCCTTCCTTCACCGCGAAACGTGCGTCGAGCCGGCTGTAGCCCAGGCCGACGCCCTTGTGCACCCGCAGTTGCACGGGAATACGCTCCTTCATCGCCTCGACATGACTGATCACACCGATGGTCTTGCCGCTGGCATTGAGGTTGTCCAGCGCATCCAGCGCCACCTCCAGGGTCTCGCCATCGAGAGTACCGAAGCCCTCGTCGAGAAACAGCGAATCGATGCTGGTCTTGTGGCTGACCAGATCCGACAGCGCCAGGGCCAACGCCAGGCTGACCAGGAAGCTCTCGCCGCCGGACAGCGTGCGGCAGTCGCGCGCCACGTCGGCCTGCCAGGTGTCGCGTACTTCCAGCTCCAGCTCGCCACTGCCCTTGCGCGCCAGTTGATAGCGGCCATGCAGACGCGTCAGTTGGTGGTTGGCCAGATGAATCAGGTGATCGAGCGTCAACCCCTGGGCGAACTTGCGGAACTTGGCACCATCGGCTGAACCGATCAGGCCGTTGAGCTGCTGCCACAGAACGTGGTCGCTTTCCTGTGCGGCGATCTCGGCGAACAACGCCTGCTGGCTGCTGCGCCGCGTGTCGTCTGCCTGCAGTTGTGCGCGCAGTTCCCCCTGGCGCTCGCTCAAGGCGCGCAGACGCTCCTGCACGGCCTGGATCCGCTCGGCCAGTTCATCCAGGCTCAGGGCGGTCTGCGGTTCGGCCTGCAAATGCTGCACCTCGGCCCGGGCTGCGGCCAGCAGGGTCGTGGCCTGGGTGTGAGCGCGCTCGAGGTCGGCCTTGAGCTGCGTCAGTCGCTGACGTTCGTCGTCGGCCAGTACGGCAGCCTCGAATGCCGCCTGATCGGTGAAAGGACTGCTCGCCAGCGCCTGCTGCCAGGCCTGGTGACATTCAGCCTGGCGCGCCTGCATGCGTGCCTGCAACGCGACCTGGGCCTGTTCGCTGCCAGCCAGGCCATCGCGTTCGCGCTGCGTGGTGGCCAGCCGCTCGACCGCTTCGTGCAAGGCCTGCTGTGGGTTCACTGCGGGTGCCGGCTCGGCCGGACTCTGCACGCCTGTTTCCTGCCAGCGCTGCTGCCAGTGCTCGGCCTGCGTCCGAGCCTCGTCGAGTTGCCGCTGCGCCTCGCGTTGGCGTTCGCGCAGTTGCTGCTCGCGTGCTTGCGCCTCCTGCCAGCCCAGCCAGGCCGCTTTCTGCTGCGCCAGCCAAAGCTCCGCATCGACAGGCAGCTCACTGGCGAATCCCTCCAGGCTGGCCAGCAGCTCCCCGGCCTGCTGCGCCTGCTCGACCTGCAACTGGCTGAAGTGAGTCTGTTGCTCGGCCAGACGCGCCTGGGTGTTGTCGAGATCACGGCTCAGCAGCGCCTGCTGCCTTTCGGCCTCGGTCTGTTCGCGCTCGGCTTTTTCGCGCAGCTCGCGCAGACGCTGCCATTCGGCCTGCTGGGTTTGCAGCGCCTCCAGGCGCTCTTGTAGCACTGCCAGCTCGTGCTCGTGCTGCTGTTGCAAGGGCTCCAGCTCGGCGGCGTCCGGCAGGTGGATGCCATGCTCGCTCAGTTGCTGCTGCCACTGCTGATCCAGCGGTTGCAATTGCGCCTGGGCCTGGTTCTGTTGCGCCTGCACCTGCTCGATCTGCGCGGCCAGACGAGTCAATTCATCGCGCAGGTTGGCGCCCCGGCTCTCCAGGTCGCTCAACGCGCTGCGACACTGCAGCAGTGCCTGCTCGGTCGCCGAGACATTCAACGCCTGGTATTGAGTGATCGCCGGGTGCTCGTGCGAGCCGCACAGCGGGCAAGCCTCACCAGGCTGCAAACGAGCACGATGGGCCTCCAGATCCTGGATGCGTTTTTCCTGCTCCAGCAATTTTTCCTTGTCGGCGACCTGCTGCTTGAGCGTCTTGTAGCGTTCGCGCAGGGCGCTGATCTCTGCATGCCTGCCCGCCTGTAGACGCTGCAACTCGGCCAGGCGCGGCGGCAGCTCGGCGAGTTGCGTACCCAGCGCTTCACGGCTTTGCATCAGTTGCTGCAAACGGTCGAACACTCGGCTGCGTGCTTGCAGGCGTTGCCAGTCCTGGCGCAGACCGGCTTCCCCTGCTTCGCCAAGCAAGGCTTGCACGGTGTCCTGCTGCCGAGCTTCGGCGTCACGTGCCTGCTGCACCTGCTGTTGCATGGCGGCCAGGCGCGCCCCTTGTTCCTCGCGCTGGCGCTGCATCGCGGCAAGCTGCCCACTCGACTCGCTCAAGCGCGCCTGAGCGGCCTGTAGCGCCTGCTCACCCTGTGCCCGCTGCACGAAACGCGCGCCCCAGCCCCCGAGCAACTCGCCCAGGCGTGAGTGCTGACTGCGCTCAGCCAGCAGAGCCTGTACCTCTGCGTGCTGGTGCTGCAACTGCGTCAGCGCAACCTGCCGCTCATCACGCCAGTACGACGCATGACGGCAGGCCTGCCACAGCGCCTGTCGTTCACGCTCTGCGCATGCCTGCATCTGCTGGCGTAGTGCGAGCAGCCCTTGCTCAGCCTGCTGAGCTTCCTGCTGCGCCTGTTGCCAAGCCAGATGCAACGGCTGCAACCGCGCAGCAGGCTCACTGGCGGCCAGGCGCTGCAGATCATCGACCGCAGCGACCTGACGCAGCCGCACCTGCTCCAGCCCCTGCACCGCTGCATCCGCCTGCTGCTCGGCACGCTGCAAGGCCTCACGCCAGCGCTGCCCGGCCAGCAGCGCTTGTTGCTCGTTGTGCAGCGGTGCCTGGTCGAGGGCCAGACGCTCGGCTTCGGCTCGCAGTTCGGTACGCTGCGCCTCGTCCAGCAGTTCCATGCCCTGGGCACGGCTTTTCAACAGGTTGAGCGACTGCTCGGCGGCCTTGGTGCGCTCATAGACCTGCTGGGAAATCTGCCCGTAGACCTCGGTGCCGGTCAGCTCCTCCAACAGCTCGGCACGCTGATTGGCATTGGCCTCGAGAAACGCCGCGAAGCCGCCCTGGGCGAGCAACATGGACTTGGTGAAACGCTCGAAGTCCAGACCGGTCAGATCGGCGGTCAGGCTCTCCTTCTCGCGGATCTTGTCGGTGAGGATTTCGCCATCGGCGATACGCGCCAGTTCCACCTTGGGCGCCTGTAGCGCGCCATCGACCTTGTCCCGTGCGCGGCGCTGGCTCCAGAAGGCGCGGTAGCCCCGCCCCTTCACCTCGAACTCGACCTCGGCCAGGCAGTCGGCCGTGTGCCGGGTCATCAGTTCGTTGCCACTGGCCGACAGCGTGCTCATGCGCGGAGTGCGGTGATACAGGGCCAGGCAGATGGCGTCGAGCAGGGTGGTCTTGCCCGCACCGGTCGGCCCGGTGATGGCGAACAGGCCGCTACCGGCGAAAGGCTCGGCGGCGAAGTCGATCTTCCACTCACCCTTGAGGGAGTTGAGGTTCTTGAGGCGCAGGCTGAGGATTTTCATGCACAGGTCGTAGGCCGTTGAAGGCTGTCATTCTGGCATTGTCCGTCGCCCCGTGCAGGCTCTCAGTCGCGGCAATAGCCCTCGCCGCCGCGCACGGTCAGACAATTGTGCTTGTCCAGCAGCCACTTCATGCCGGTGGCTTCGCCGTCGGTGGCGGTGAGGGTTTCCACCACACCGTCACGCACGAAGACGATCCGTTCGCCCTGCGCGCGCCCGACGAAGCGCCGAGGGCCGTCCAGGTTGGCGATGGTCAGGCGGTAGTCGGCAGGCGTGCCGGTAATCTCCAGGTAAGTGCCCTCCGGCCCGTTCCAGCGGCCGAGCCACTGTTCGGTGACGGCAGCATCGCCAGCGGAGTTGCCGGTACACCCGGCGAGCAGCAGAGCGCCGAAAGCCAGTGGCAGGTTCATACGGATGTCAGCCATGAAAATGTCCTCATCACAGGAGCGGATTGAGATCAGGTGTTCTGACTGGCACCTCGCCCGGCGGTTCATCCAGTCGCCCGTGACGCTCACGCCAGGCACGCCCGGACGCAGGCCGACAAGGGTCATCGCGTCACAGGATCGAGGCCAGGTTACGCCGCGCCTGCGCCTCATGGCGCGCCCTGAAATGATCGGTGCCGTAAAGACGAGGGCGCGTCAGAAATGCCTTGAGCACGCTGCGCCGCTTCATTCGGTATACGAACCCCGGCACCCAGGCGTACTCGGCCCGCACCTGCGCGTCGTACTCGGCGAAACGCTCGGGCGCAGCCCCGAGTATGGCCAGGTCGATATCGACCAGCAGCTGCTCATCCGGCTCATCGGGCGTCGCGTCATGCCGGGTGGCCATGATCAGTCGCTCGACACGATCCAGCGTTGCCTGACCGGCCTGGCTGGCAGCGAGTGTACGCACGGCCCAGTCCGCACTGCGGCGTTCGTTGTCCTTGCCACGCACGTCGTAGATCGCATCGTGAAACCAGAGCGCGATGGCGACTTCTCCCGGCTGCTGCGCCAGGTGTCGGGCCTGCTCGAAGTGGGCAAGACACTCGGCCAGGTGCTGCAGGGTGTGGTAGTGCCGCTGAGACTCCTGGTAGGCACTGACGAGTTGCTCGAACAGACCTGCCGGAGGTCGCAGCTCCAGATCGAACCAGGCAGTGTCCCAGGAGGTGGCGAGGCGTTGCGTCCGGGTCATGGGTGATATCGGCTCGAGAAGTGGGTTTCAGGCCATCGCGTCGAATAAGGCGATGGGTTCTGACCGCGAGTCAGGCACAGGCGAGCTCCGCGGCGGCCTGGGAGCGATCAGTCGGCACCGCTGCGAACCGTCTCCAGCACCTGCCGGTACAACCCCTGCAAGCGTCGGGCATCCTCCTGCGCCAATGCCTCCAGTTGCAGGCGCCGCGCGAAGACATCCTCCACCGACAACTCGTCCAGCGTCTCGCATGCGTCACGACTCAGGCTGGCGGCCGCATTGCCGCGTTCACGACGGATGCGCAGCACCTCGACCGGAAGCCCTTCGCACAGGGCGTTGATACGGCCTTGCAGGTCGCTCAGGTAGTCATCGGTGCTGACCTGCACTTCCAGCCAGACAGGGTGCTCGGGACTGCCCATTGCCGCCGCGTCGGCGATGGCCTGCGCCAGTTCACCCAGCGAGCCACGCAGGCTGGCCATGGGCTGGAACACCGGCACGGGCAACGGGGTGATCGACTGCAACGCGCTGTCGCCGAACGCCAGCAGCAGCACTTCCTTCTGCTGACGCGCCTCGTCGAAGGACAGCGCGATGGGCGAGCCGCTGTAGCGGATATGCTCCAGGCCGCCGACCTTCTGCGGGCGGTGGATATGGCCCAGGGCGATGTAGTCGGCAGGCGGGAAGGCGCTGGCGGGGAAGGCCTCCAGGCTGCCGACGTAGATCTCGCGCACCGATTCGCTGGCACTGGCACCGACGGTGGTGAGGTGACCGGTGGCGATGATCGGCAACGCCAGCCCCAGCTCGGTACGCCTGCTCAACGCCAGGTCGTATAGCGCTCGGTAATGCTCGGCGATGGCCTGTTGCAGCGACTGCTGCTTGTCCTGCGCGCTCTGTCCGGCCTGGCTGGCGATGACATCGCGTGGACGAATGAAGGGGATCGCGCAGAGGATGGCGCCCGGCAGACCGTTGCGTCCATGCAGTACCAGCACCTGCTCGTCCGGATCGACACCGACGCCGGGCACCACCTGGGTACCCAGTTGCGCCAGCAGACTGCGGCTCTCGCCCAGCATGGCCGGCGAGTCGTGGTTGCCACCGAGCACCACCAGGGTGCAACCGGCGTCGCGCAGTTCCACCACCAGGCGGTAGTACTGCTCACGGGCATAGCTGGGGGGCGACCCCGTATCGAACAGATCACCGGCGATCAGCAGCACGTCCACCGCCTGCTCGCGCACCTGCTCCAGCAACCAGGCACAGAAGGCCTGGTGCTCGGCCTGGCGGGTCTTGCCCATGAAGTGCTGGCCCAGATGCCAGTCGGAGGTGTGCAGGATGCGCATTGAAAGACTCCCCAGACGAAAACCCACTCACAGTGCCTGCGCCCCCGCCCGGAGGCAATGCCATCCTCGGTCTTCCTGGCGTCCAGGCCACGGTCGCCGACTGCCGGCGTTACATCGCCCAGTCCTTGACCACCACATGGGTCTTGACCTTCTGGATGCCGGGGAACGCTTCGATGGCGCCACGCACCTCGCTCAGACGAGCCATGCTGGGCGCCTCGATCAGCACCAGCATGTCGGTCTCGCCGCTGATGCCGTTGCAGTGGCGTACCTCGGGAAAGGCGCGCATGCGCTCGACATAGTCCTCGCAACGCCGGCCCTGATAGAACAGCTCCAGAAACGCCCTGACCCCGCCCGCGCCAGGGTCTGCCACCTGAGCGTGATAGCCGCGAATCACCCCGCTCTCTTCCAGATGACGAATCCGCTCGCTGACCGCCGAACGTGACAGGTTGATTTCGCGGGCGATCTGGCTGACGGAGGTGCGCGCGTCGCTGCGCAGCAAGGCGAGGATCTGACGATCGAACTTGTCCACGGGGCTCTCGGGGGTGGCAATCAGGTTGACGGTGAAAACCGCCATTTCGTCGGCAAAAGGCGGCAGCCTGAAAACGGCCGACGCCCTACCATGGCGGCATCTGAAAAAGGATGAGCATACCCCATGAGTCGACTGAACAAGGAACTGGGCCTGCTGCAGGGCGTCGCCCTGCTCAGCACCTCGCTGCTCGGCACCGGCATTTTCGTGGTACCGGCCCTCGCCGCCACGGCAGCCGGCGACACCTCGCTCTGGGCCTGGCTGATCCTCATCGCTCTGGTGCTGCCGGTGGCCTTCACCTTCGCCCAGCTGGGCAAGCGCTTTCCCCACGCCGGCGGTGCGCCGCATCTGATCGGCCGCGCCTTCGGAGCACGCATGGAGGGCATCAGCGCGCTGCTGTTCCTCGCCGTACTGCCCGTGGGCCTGCCCGCCGCACTGCACATTGCCAGCGGCTTCTGGCTGGCCCTGTTCGACCTGAGCAGTACCGGCCTGCTGGCGATCCAACTGCTCACCCTGGTCGCCATGCTCCTGCTGGGCCAACGCCCGGCCAGGGCTTCCGGCATGCTGCAAGGGCTGATCGCCGTGGCCATCGTCGCCAGCGTGGCGCTGATCTGGTGGGCCGGCGATCTGCCGCAGGCCAGCCAGCCGCTGCTGCCGCCACCGGGCGAGCAGTGGCATCTGCTGCCGGCGGCTCTAGGGGTGATGTTCTGGTGCTTCGTCGGCATCGAGGCCTTCACCCACCTGGGCGAGGAGTTCAAAAATCCCGAACGCGACTTTCCCCTCGCGCTGCTACTCGGCGTCCTGCTGGCCGGCCTGGTTTACTGGGCCTGCTCGGTGGCGGTGCTGAGTTTTTCCACCTACGGCGACGTACACAGCGACACCACGGCCCTGCCCCGCCTGTTCGAACTGCTGCTGGGCGAAAACGCCCGGGTACTGGTGACGGTACTCGGCTACCTGGCCTGCTTCGCCTCGATGAACGTCTACGTGCAGGGCTTCGCCCGGCTGATCTGGAGCCTGGCCGACGAAGGCCGTCTGCCCGCCTCGCTGGCCGTGCGCAACCGCCACGGTGTGCCGGGACGCGCCCTGCTGCTGGTGGTTGCCAGCTGCGCCCTGTGCGCCGTGGTGGCCGCAGCGCTGACCCTGTCGGTGGATGATCTGATCCGCTACGCCAATGGCAATTTCGTGCTCATCTACCTGCTCAGCATGGCCGCCGGCTGGGTACTGCTGCGTGGTATCTGGCGTCTGCTGGCCGGTGTCAGCGCGGTGCTCTGCGCGCTGGTGCTGGTGATGCTCGGCAGCGACGCGCTGTATGCCGTGGCGCTGCTCGGTGCCTTACTGCTGCTCGACCGCTTGCGCGTGATGCACAAGGCCCCCGCCTGAGCGGCGCCCGATTTGGCGAGCGGTGCCTGCCCATGCGCAAAAGGCACCGTCGGCAACCTGCACCTTCCGATCAGCGGGAAGTCGAAAACGGCGTAACCCGAGCGGCATCGCAGCCAAGGCGTGACCGTCATCGCTCAGGAGTTCTATCCTTGAATCGACACCAGCGAAAGGATGCCCAATGCGCCGCGTACTCAACGACCTGAAAATCATGATTCTGGCCAACCTGTGGATAGTCCCGGTGGTGGCCGGATTGGTCTGGGCCCTGTTCCAGTTCGTCCCGCCGCCACCGCCGATGAGCGCCAGCATGGCCACCGGCAGCCAGGGCGGCGCCTATCAGCAGTTCGCCGAGCAGCTCAGAGAAGAGTTGGCCAGGGAGGGCTTCAGACTGACGCTGGTGCCCACCTCGGGCTCGCGTGACAACCTCCAGCAATTGCTGGCCGATGAGCCTCAAGTGCAGATCGCCCTGGTGCAGAGTGGCCTGGAGCGCCAGTTGAACGAGGCCCAGCGCGAACGCCTGCAAACCCTCGGCGCCATTTACCAGGAACCCCTCTGGCTGTTCTACCGGCGTGACGTCAGCATCGACCGCATCACCGACCTGTCCCCCCTGCGCCTGGCACTCGGCGGCGACGGCAGCGGCACTCGCGCCGCCAGCGATGCCGTGCTCGGCGCCAATGGCATCCCCCCGAACAGTACCCACCGACCTGGCAGAGCCTGGGTGGCGGCAAGGCCGCACGGGCGCTGATGGCCGGCGAACTGGATGCCGGCTTCTTCGTCGGCCCGGCCGAGAACACCCTGGTGCAACAGCTGGCCACCCACCCGGAGATCACCCTCGCGCACTTCCGCCGTGCAGCGGCCTACGAAGCGAGATTGCCGTTCTTCACCCAGGTTCGCGTCGGCGAAGGCCTGCTCGACCTGGCCAGCAATGCACCGGATCGCGATATCGTCACCCTCTCGCCAGTGGCCACGCTGGTGGTCAACGACGAATTCAATCCCGGCCTGGTACCGCTGTTCCTCGCGGCTACCCGTGAAGTGATGAAGAACGGCAACCTGCTCGACCCCGCCGGCGCCTACCCCAGCGCCGAACCGCGTACCTTCGAACTGCACACGGACGCCGAGCACTACTACAGCAACGGCCTGCCGTTCCTGCAGCGCTACCTGCCGTTTCGCATCGCCTCGCTGGCCGACCGCTACATCATCCTGCTGATCCCGCTGATCGTGGTGATGATCCCGCTGTTCAAGGCCGTCGGCCCCATCTACCAGTGGCGTATCCGCGCACGTATCTATCGCTGGTACAAATACCTGCGCGAAATCGACCGCAAGCTGCACGCAGGCTCCCTGCCCGCCGAGCTGGACAGCGAAATCCAGCGCCTGGAGCACCTGGAGGACGAACTCGCGGCGGTCGAAGTGCCGCTGTCCTATTCCCACGAGCTGTACGAGCTGCACATGCACCTGCGCTATGTGATCGAGCGACTGCGAACCCTGCAGAAGCGGCGAGTGCAATAACATCGGCGCCGTGGAGACTGCCATCCAGCGGCGCTCCCCACTCGCTCGGCTGGCCACCCCCCACCGCCTGAACGTGCCCTGCGTTCAGCGTCAGTTCAGCCGAGCAGGAGTACTTCGGGAAGACAGGCTCTGAACAGCGCATGTCAATCACCTGAGGCACTCACCGTGACTTCCCGTGACCATCTGTTCGCGACATCGACGTGCCGTTCCGCTCGCCTGTTGGCCGCTCTTGCCCGCATGGGCTGGGAGCAACCGGTAACGGATGCGGACAGTCGCCTTCCAGCCCGATCGATGCCTCTGGCAATCACGACCGTCTGCACGCTGATCACGAGGAATGGGTATGAGCAGCGTCTTCCATCCGCTCGGCGTGCTGCTGGCACTCGCGAGCGCTGCGGCTTGGTCGTCCATCCAGGCGGCCGAACGGAGCTGGGCCTACACCTATAACCCCCAGGGGCTGATCGAAACCGTCACCGGCCCGCGTACCGACGTCACCACCTACGCCTACGATGCCCAGGATCGCCTGACCAGCGTGACCAACGCTCTGGGCCACACCACCCGGCTGTCGAACTTCGACAACTACGGCAATCCCCAGACGGTGGTGGATGCCAACGGTGTAACGACGTCACTGAACTACACCGCACAAGGCTGGCTGGCTTCGATCAGTACCGCAGGCAGCACCACCCTGTTCGAGCACAACGCCGTAGGGCTCATCACCCGCATCACCCGAGGCGACGGCAGTTGGCTGGCCTACACCTGGGACGGCGCTCGGCGCCTCACCGCGATCAGCAACAGCCTGGGCGATACGGTCGAGTACGAACTCGATGCCATGGGCAACCGCACCACCCAGCGTCTCAAGGATGCCTCCAACACCCTCACTCGCCAGCAGCAATGGGTGTACGACGAACTGGGGCGCCTGATCCGCTCGATGAGCGCGCAGGGCGCCAAGGGCCAGAACAGCCGCTATCAATACGACCTCAACGACAACCTGACGGGCATGCACAACCCGCGCTATCTCCGATCGACATGGCCCTACGATGCCCTCGACCGCCTGGTCGCCAGCAGCGACCCGCTCGATGGCATCACCCTGCGGGACTACGATGCCCAGGACAACCTGACCCGGCTGCAAGACCCTCGCGGGGTGACCACCCGCTACGAGTACGACGGCCTCGGCAACCTGACCCGGCTGATCAGCCCGGACAGCGGCACCACCACCTATGACCACGATGCGGCCGGCAACGTCATCAGCAAGACCGATGCCCGTGGCGTGGTCACCACCTACACCTACGACGCCCTCAATCGCCTGACCGGCCGCCAGTACCCTGCAACGCCAGCCCTGAACGTCCAGTACCACCACGACATGACGGCCGATGGTAATCACGGCGTGGGGCGGCTGACGGCCATTCAGGACGCCAGCGGTGTACTCGGCTACACCTACGACGCCCGAGGCAATCTGACCGAGCAACTGCGCTCGGTGGACGTCAACGGCCGTGATCAGCTCGACCGCCTGGGCTTTGCCTATGACGGGGCCGATCAACTGACACGTATCGACTACCCGTTAGGGCTGAGCGTGCTCTACCCGCGCAATGCCGCTGGCCAGGTCACGAACGTCCAGCTCCAGGTGAGTGACAACCCACCCAGCAACCTGGCCAGCGGCATCACCTACCTGCCCTTTGGCCCGCTGAAAAGCCTGACCTGGGGCAACGGCGTCAGACTGAGCCGCAGCTACGACCAGGATTACCGCCTGACCGAACAGCAGGTGGCTGGCAGGCGCAGCACCTACCGCTACGACTCCAACCGCAACATCACCCACCTCAACAGCAGCCTGCTGGGCGTACTCGATTACACCTACGACCGCCTTGACCGCCTCACCGCAGAGCAGAAAGCAGACCGGCAGAAGACCTACAGCTATGACGCCGTGGGCAATCGTACGTCCAGGAGCGATGCCCCGGTCGTCAGGGGCAAGGTGCGGGCCGCTACCTCGGTCACCTACCAGTACGCGAGCGACAGCAACCGCCTGACCCGCATCGGCAGCCAGGCCGTCAGCCATGACGCGGCCGGCAACCTGATCCAGGACAGGGCCGATCGGCAACTGCTGTACGACGCCCAGAACCGCCTGGCCCGCGTGAAGATCGGCGGCAAGAGTGTGGCGGACTTCCGCTACAACGCCCTGGGCCAGCGCACCCACAAGATCAGCGCCCAGGGCATCACCACCTTCCTCTATGGGCCCGATGGGCAACTGCTGGGTGAACAGCTGCTAAGCCCCCAGGGCGTCAAACTCAGCGGCCAGTTCCATATATGGCTCGACCGCCTGCCCATCGCCAGCATCCACGTGACCTTCAACCCCCAGGGTGGCATCGCCAAGCGCACCCTCCACTACCTGCACAGCGACCACCTCGATACCCCACGCCAGGCCACCGACCAGAATCGGAAAATCCTGTGGCGATGGAAATCGGATGCCTTCGGTGTCGGCGAAGCCGTGGGCAGTGCAACGATCAACCTGCGCTTCCCCGGCCAGTACTTCGATCAGGAAACCGGGCTGCACTACAACTACTTCCGCGATTACGATCCGCAGACCGGTCGGTACGTCGAGAGTGATCCGATTGGGTTGGATGGGGGGCTGAATACCTATGGGTATGTGAGCGCTAACCCCGTGTCCTGGACAGATCCATTTGGTTTAGCTCGCTGCACATACCTTATTGCCGAGCACACCATGTATTGCTTCCCAAACAATGGCGGTAAGGGTGGGGCCTCTTCGACAGCCGTTCACTCAGGCCGAGAACAATGCAAAAACAACCCATCAACCGAGTGCACATCAAATAAAGATAATGGCCCCATACCAGCAGGAACATATAATTTAGAGCCGAACAACTTACCCGGCCGAGCAGGATGGTGGGCCGCTCAGTCTACCGAGTGGAATTCACTATCTGGTCTAAGCTGTAGGCTCGGCTATAGTCGATGCGGATTCAATATACATTTAGGCAGCTACTCTTTAGGCTGCATGACCTTCGACATAAACACCCCACAAGGCGTTAAGGATTTTTCGAGCATTTCGAACCTCTTGCAGAATGATGCGCCCAATACGCTCATTGTTTACCCAAACAATCCAAGCCCTGGACTTTGATATGAAGAAAATCGTTACCATCATAGCCTTCTTATTAGGTAGCGTGATTTTCTTTCAGCTATGGATTTCTGCTCGCTTGGACGATGGGGTCGTTGCCTACAAGCAGGAAAAATACAACGAATCTTTCGAGAGGCTCTATCCTCTGGCGGTGCTTGGAAATGATGTGGCCGGAGTGATAATTGGGCTTTCTTTTGCCTATGGCCAAGGAGTAGGAATGGATAAAGAGAAGGCCAAGGACTTTATAATTTCTTCGAACAAGCATCCGGAGACTGTATTCAAAGAAATTTCTGCTTCTTTTGAAAACGGAGGCATTGTCGAGAAAGATGTAGCTTTAGCTGAATATTGGCGGCAATTAGCGCAATCCAATAGATGGTAATGTGGATTGAGCTCAGCAAGTAGGACGGATAACGCTTTTTATCCACCACTCCAGCGGTGCAAGTACAGCGCCCATTGGGAACGCACGACATAAGCCGAAACCTATCTATTCCGAACTGAGTTGGCGCCTTAGGGTAGGTCACGCTTCATCTATCCGCCCTACGGCGCCGTGAGGAATGACGAACACCCTGCACGTCCGACGCAGGCCTGAGCGGATCGCACGTACCGGTCGGACACGGGCCATGCACGCAACACCTCATCACGCATACGCATCGGTTAAACTGCGCCCCTGTTTCATTTGCTCACGAGACCGCCATGCCGATCCGCCACTGCATCGTCCACCTGATCGACAAGAAGCCCGACGGCAGCCCAGCCGTGCTGCACGCCCGCGACAGCGAGCTGAGCAGCTCGCAGGCCATGGAAAACCTGCTGGCCGATCTCAACGAAAGCTACAACGCCAAGCAGGGCAAGGCCTGGGGTCTGTTCCACGAGGAGTCCGGCGCCTACCCCTTCAGCGGCTGGCTCAAGGCCTACCTCGACGGCGAGCAGGACTTCACCGCGTTCAGCCGCCAGGCCGTCGAGCAGTTGCAGAAGCTGATGGAGGAATCCAACCTCTCCACCGGCGGCCATGTCCTGTTCGCCCATTACCAGCAGGGCATGACCGATTACCTGGCCATCGCCCTGCTGCACCACAGTGAAGGTGTGGCGGTAACCGAGGCGCTGGACGTGACCCCGGCCAAGCATCTGGATCTCGGCCAGCTGCACCTGGCCGCACGCATCAACATCAGCGAGTGGCAGAACAACAAGCAGTCCAAGCAGTACATCTCCTTCATCAAGGGCAAGAACGGCAAGAAGGTCTCGGACTACTTCCGCGATTTCATCGGCTGCCAGGAAGGCGTCGACGGCCCCGGCGAAACCCGCACCCTGCTCAAGGCCTTCAGCGACTTCGTCGAAAGCGAGGACCTGCCCGAGGAACAGGCCCGCGAGAAGACCAAGACACTGGTCGGCTACGCCACCAGCCAGGCCAAGCTGGGCGAGCCGATCACCCTCGACGAACTGTCCGGCCTGATCGACGAAGAGCGCCCGCGTGCCTTCTACGAACACATCCGCAACAAGGATTACGGCATGGCCCCGGAATTTCCGGCGGACAAACGCACCCTCAACCAGTTCCAGCGCTTCACCGGTCGCGCCGAGGGCCTGTCGATCAGCTTCGAGGCGCACCTGCTGGGCTCGAAGGTCGAGTACGACGAAGGCCGCGACATGCTGATCATCCGCCAGTTGCCGACCCAACTGAAGGATCAGCTCAAGCGCCGTCAGGACTGACGGACACCAGGCTCGCGCAGGAGTGGATCAGTGAAGACGATATTGCTACTTCTCGCCGCCCTGGCGCTGTTCCAGCACTGGGACAAGGTCGAGCGCTGGCTGAACCCGCCGCAGGCCGGCAACGCCAGCGGCGAAATCGTGCTGTATGCCACTACCTGGTGCGGTTACTGCGCCAAGACCCGCGAGCTGTTCGCCGCGGATGGCATCCCCTACCGTGAAGTGGATATCGAGAAGGACAGCGCCGGTCGCGCGACCTACCAGGCTCTGGGCGGGCGCGGCGTGCCGGTGATCGACATGCGCGGACAGGTCATCCACGGCTATGACGTGCGCGCGATCCGTGCCGCTTACTAGGTTCTGTACGAAAAGTGCCTGCGCTCGGTGATGCTTCGTTAAAAACAGGTTCGGAATGCTCATTTACAGCTCGTAAACTCCGCTTCCTCACCTGTTTTTGCCTCGCCTGACCTTCGCTCGACAACTTTTCGTACAGAACCTAGGCACGGCAAGCAGGCGCCTGCGCTCGGCAAACGATACGCAGCCTGGCCTTCACGCTCTCAGTTCAGCGAACCACCGTCGCGCCGCCATTGCCTCGGGCTCACACCGAACCAGCGGCGGAAGGCGCGCGAGAAGGCGCTGGTTTCCGAATAGCCGAGCAGCGGCGCCAGGTGCGAGATGGGCAATTGCGGCTGGCGCAGGTAACGGTTGGCCAACTCGCGGCGCACGTTGTCCACCAGTTGCGAGAAGCTCAGGCCCTGCTCGCGCAGGCGCCGCTGCAACGACCAACTGGCCATGCCCAGCAGTTCCGCCACCTCCTCCAGGGCCGGCTCGCCATAGAGCAGGCGCTGGCGAATCTGCTCGCGCACGTCATTGACCATGTCGCGCTCACCACGGCCACACAGGCTGCTGATCTGGTTCAGCGAGTCCTGCATCACCATCAGCAGCACCGGGTCGCTTTCCGGCATCGCACGGTGCAGGCCGCGCTTGGGAATCAGCAGGGAGTTGAACGGCTGCTCGAAATACACCGGCGCATCGAACACCTTGCAGTGCTCGTGCCAGTGCTCCGGTCGTGGGTGTTCGAAGTGCACCGCACGTGGCGCCCACTGGCTGCCGAGCACATGGCGCACCAGGTTGAGCACCATGCCCAGGGTCAGCTCGGCATCCTGCCGTCGGCTGAGGATGGCGCCATGGCGTACCTGGTAATCGAAGCGGTAGCACTCGCCCTCGTCGACCAGACGGATCAGGCTGTTGCGCTGGTGCAGCGGAAAGGCGCGGGAGAAGTTGATCAGTGCCTGTTCGAGGGTGGCCGAACATAGCCCGATGTAACCCAGCAGACCAAGCGCCTGGGGCTTGAACTGCTGACCGTAGTACAGGCCGAAGTTGCCGCAACCGGACTGATGCGCAGCCTCTTCGAGCACCTGGCAATAGTTGGGCAACGCCAGGCTCAGAGTCGGGTGGCGCAGGCACTCGGGGTCGATGCCGGACACCCCGAGGATGCGGTCGGCATCGCCGCCATGCTTTTCGATGAAACCGCACAGGCCGCTCGCCGCCGCCGCCAGCACACCGGCGTTGGTCGGCGCACCGGACAGGAGCGAAGCGCCGAGCGCGCCGCCGGCCTGAGAGAGCAAGGAACTCATCAGGTTCTCCTTCGTGACAGTCCGTTTCGGAAAGCAAGAAACACGCCCGCACCGTCCTGAGGCGCAAAACCCGTCAGCCACGCGTGCGCCGCCGCATGAGCGAGCAGCGAAAGCGGACGACGTGAGTCATTTTGAAACACCCGCACCACAACGATGCGTGCGACTTGACCCATTACGACACAGACGACACACGCTCCCGCCGAGTTGACCTTGCAGGACAGCGCAGCACATCCGCAGTCAAGTTGCGCTCATGAAATCGGCTCATGATCGTCTCGAGTCCCAGCTGAAATACCAGCTCACCTGCTACGCACAACTACAACAACATCGTTTCGGAGAACGCTCATGCTCTATGCCAAACCCGGTTCCGCAGGCGCCGTCGTCACCCTCAAGCCGCGCTACGGCAATTACATCGGTGGCGAATTCGTCGCCCCGCTCAGCGGCCAGTACTTCAGCAACACCAGCCCGGTCGATGGCTCGGTGATCGCCGAATTCCCCGCTCCAGCGCCGCCGACATCGACAAGGCGCTGGACGCCGCCCATGCCGCCACCGATGCCTGGGGCAAGACCTCGGTGCAGGAGCGTTCGCACATCCTGCTGAAGATCGCCGACCGCATCGAGGCCAACCTCGAGCTGCTGGCCGTCGCCGAAACCTGGGACAACGGCAAGGCCGTGCGCGAAACCCTCAATGCCGACGTGCCGCTGGCCGCCGATCACTTCCGCTACTTCGCCGGCTGCATCCGCGCCCAGGAAGGCAGCACTGCCGAGATCAACGAAGGCACCGTGGCCTATCACTTCCACGAACCGCTGGGCGTGGTCGGGCAGATCATCCCGTGGAACTTCCCGCTGCTGATGGCCGCCTGGAAACTCGCCCCGGCCCTGGCTGCCGGCAACGCCATCGTGCTCAAGCCCGCCGAGCAGACCCCGCTGTCGATCACCCTGCTGGCGGAAATCATCGGTGACCTGCTGCCGCCGGGCGTGCTCAACATCGTCCAGGGCTTTGGCCGTGAAGCCGGCGAAGCCCTGGCCACCAGCAAGCGCATCGCCAAGATCGCCTTCACCGGTTCCACCCCGGTGGGCTCGCACATCCTCAAGTGCGCTGCCGAGAACATCATCCCGAGCACCGTCGAGCTGGGCGGCAAGAGCCCGAACATCTTCTTCGCCGACATCATGAATGCCGAGCCGGCGTTCATCGAGAAGGCCGCCGAAGGCCTGGTGCTGGGCTTCTTCAACCAGGGTGAGGTGTGCACCTGCCCGTCGCGCGCACTGGTGCAGGAGTCGATCTACGACGCCTTCATGGTCGAGGTGATGAAGAAGGTCAAGCAGATCAAGCGCGGCAACCCGCTGGACACCGAGACCATGGTCGGTGCCCAGGCCTCGCAGCAGCAGTTCGACAAGATCCTCAGCTACCTGGAGATCGCCCAGCAGGAAGGTGCCCAGGTGCTCACCGGCGGTGCGGCCGAGCGTCTGGAGGGGGATCTGGCCAGCGGTTACTACATCCAGCCGACCCTGCTCAAGGGCACCAACAAGATGCGCGTGTTCCAGGAAGAAATCTTCGGCCCGGTGATCGGCGTGACCACCTTCAAGGACGAAGCCGAAGCGCTGGCCATCGCCAACGACACCGAGTTCGGCCTGGGTGCCGGCGTGTGGAGCCGCGACATGAACGTCGCCTACCGCATGGGCCGCGCGATCAAGGCGGGCCGCGTATGGACCAACTGCTACCACCTGTACCCGGCGCACGCTGCCTTCGGCGGCTACAAGAAGTCCGGGGTCGGGCGCGAAACCCACAAGATGATGCTCGACCACTACCAGCAGACCAAGAACCTGCTGGTCAGCTACGACATCAATCCGCTGGGCTTCTTTTAACCCGCCGTTTTCAACGGTCTGCCATGCATAAGGAGCGGCCCGCGCGCCATCGAACAGTCTACATGCCCGCCCTTTCCCCCTTCGGGAGAGTGGCTGGGCAGCACTCGGTTCGAGCGTGCCCCTGCCGCCCCGCCATCCAATAAAACAGTCAGGGCACAGCAATGGATCAGATAGGCAATTACGTTCTCTACATCATCATGGCCTGCGCCGTGGCGGGCGCTTTCGCCGCCATCTACGACAGCGAGAAAGGCCTGGGCAAGGAGTTCATGGAAGGCATCCACGCCACCGGTTACATCTTCGTACCGGCGGCCGGCATCATGGCCTCCATCCCCTATCTCACCGTACTCATCGAGAAAGCCTGCGGGCCGTTCTTCGATGCCTTGGGCGCCGACCCGGCACTGGCCGCGACGATGATCATCGCCTCGGACATGGGCGGCTATCACCTGGCCTCGGCCCTGGCCTCCAGCAAGGAAGCGCTGATCATGGCGCTGATCACCGGCTTCATGGGCGGCGCCACCATCGTCTTCTCCATTCCGATGGGGCTGGCGATGCTCGACAAGCGCGATCACAAATACATGGCGCTGGGCATCATGTCCGGCATCCTGACCATTCCGGTCGGCGTGCTGATCGCCAGCGTGCTGCTGGTGATCAGCGATCCGATGGTGCGTGAAGTGGTCGCCACCAATGGCGAGGCCACCTACCAGTTGGCACTGGGCCTGGGCAGCATCTTCGCCAACCTGCTGCCGATTCTCGTCTTCGTCGTGGCACTGGCAGCCGGCCTGCGTTTTCTGCCGGATCTGATGATCAAGGGCTTCATCGGTTTCGGTCGTGGCCTGGATGCAATGATCAAGCTGGTGCTGGTGTTCTCCATCGTCGAATACTTCACCGGCGTGTTCACCGCGGTCTTTGGCGGCTGGGGCTTTCACCCGATCATCGCCGACGCCGAGGATCAGACCCGCGCCCTCGAGACGGCCGGCTACATCGGCATCATGCTGGCTGGCGCCTTCCCGATGGTCTACCTGCTGCGCAAATACTTCGGTGGCCCGCTGGAGCGCCTGGGCAGCAAGATCGGCCTGAGCGCCGTCGGCAGTGCCGGCATGCTCGCCACCATCGCCAACATCCTGGCAATGTTCCGTCTGGTGCGCTTCATGCCGCCGAAAGACAAGGTGATCAACATTGCCTTCGCCGTCTGCGCGGCCTTCCTGCTCGGGGATCACCTGTCCTTCACTGCCAACTTCCAGCCGACCATCATCCTGCCGGTACTGGTTGGCAAGCTGATCGCCGGTTTCGTCGCCATCGGTCTGGCCTACTGGTTGTCGGTGCCCAAGGCTCTGCAGCTGGAACAGCTCGACCGCGCCCAGGGCATCATCGACCAGGACGAGTACCCGATCGCCGGCAAACCGCAGGTCAGCCCGGCCTGACACCTGCCGTCCCCCCGGAGCCTGCCCTGGCGGGCACCGGGGGCGAACATGAAAGACTGGTTCAGGAGAACTACATGGCAAGCTACTCCCACAGCATCGGCGGCCAGACCTGGCGCTTCGACGACTTGCGCGAGCTGATGGCCAAGGCCACGCCGGCACGCTCCGGCGACTACCTGGCCGGTGTCGCCGCCGGCAGCGATGCCGAGCGGGCAGCGGCGCAGATGACCCTGGCCGACGTGCCGCTGAAGAACTTCCTCAACGAAGCGCTGATTCCGTACGAGAGCGACGAAGTCACTCGCCTGATCATCGATACGCACGATGCCCAGGCCTTCGCGCCGGTCAGCCACCTGACCGTTGGCGGGTTGCGCGACTGGCTGCTCAGTGACGCAGCCGACGAGGCCAGCCTGCGGACACTGGCTCCCGGCCTGACTCCGGAGATGGCGGCGGCGGTCTCGAAGATCATGCGCGTGCAGGATCTGGTGCTGGTGGCGCAGAAGATTCGCGTGGTCACCCGCTTTCGCAACACCCAGGGGCTGCGCGGGCGCATGTCCACGCGCCTGCAACCCAATCACCCCACCGACGACCCGGCCGGCATCGCCGCCAGCGTGGTCGACGGCCTGCTCTACGGTAACGGCGATGCCATGATCGGCATCAATCCGGCTACCGACAGCATGAGTGCCATCTGCACCCTGCTGGACATGCTCGACGCCGTGATCCAGCGCTACGAGATCCCCACCCAGTCCTGCGTGCTGACGCACGTCACCAACTCCATCGCAGCCATCGAGCGCGGCGCGCCGCTGGATCTGGTCTTCCAGTCCATCGCCGGCACCGAGGCAGCCAACGCCAGCTTCGGCGTCAGCCTCAAAGTGCTGCAGGAGGGCTACGAAGCCGGGCTGAGCCTGGGACGCGGCACCCTTGGCAACAACCTGATGTACTTCGAGACCGGTCAGGGCAGCGCGCTCTCGGCCAACGCCCACCATGGCGTCGATCAGCAGACCTGCGAGGCGCGCGCCTACGCCGTGGCTCGCCGCTTCAACCCCTTCCTGGTCAATACCGTGGTCGGCTTCATCGGCCCCGAATACCTGTACAACGGCAAGCAGATCATCCGCGCCGGCCTGGAGGATCACTTCTGCGGCAAGCTGCTGGGCGTGCCCATGGGCTGCGACATCTGCTACACCAACCACGCCGAGGCCGATCAGGACGACATGGACATGCTCCTGACCCTGCTCGGCGCGGCGGGTATCAATTTCATCATGGGCATACCCGGCTCCGACGACGTGATGCTCAACTACCAGACCACCTCGTTCCATGACGCGCTCTACGCACGCAAGGTGCTCGGCCTGCACGCCGCGCCGGAATTCGAAGCCTGGCTGGCGCGCATGGGCATCTTCCAGCAACAGGGTGGCCATCTGCGCATGGGCGAGGAACTGCCCCCAGCCTTTCGCCAGGCCCTGGCCCAGTTGTCCTGACGCGAATGTTCCTGGTGCGCGTGGCGCACCCTACGCCTGAACCGAGGTACCGATGTCCAGATCCCCCGCCACCGAGAACCCCTGGCAGCAGCTGCGCCAGCTGACACCGGCACGCATCGCCCTGGGCCGCGCCGGCACCAGCCTGCCGACCGCCGCCCAGCTGGACTTCCAGTTCGCCCATGCCCAGGCCCGCGACGCCGTGCACCTGCCGTTCGACCACACGCCGCTGCGCGAGGCACTGCACGACCGCCAGTTGCCCACCCTGCTGCTGCGCAGCGCTGCCACCGACCGCCACACCTACCTGCAACGCCCCGACCTGGGTCGGCGTCTGCACGAAGATGCCGCGCGCCTGCTCGACGACTACGCCCGGGAGCACGGCCATGGCTACGACCTGGCGATCGTCATCGCCGACGGCCTGTCCTCGCTGGCAGTGCAACGGCACAGCCTGCCGTTTCTCGATCGCCTGCTGGATCAGGTGCTGGAAGAAGGCTGGTCGCTGGCTCCCATCACCCTGGTCGAACAGGGTCGAGTGGCGGTGGCGGACGAAGTCGGCGAACGCCTGGGAGCGAAGATGAGCGTGATCCTGATCGGCGAACGCCCGGGCCTGAGCTCGCCGGACAGCCTCGGTCTGTACTTCACCTATGCGCCACGGGTCGGGCTCAACGACGCCTACCGCAACTGCATCTCCAACGTGCGTCTGGAAGGCCTGAGCTACGGCATGGCCACCTTCCGCCTGATGTACCTGATGCGCGAGGCCTGCCGCCGGCAACTGTCCGGCGTCGACCTCAAGGACGAAGCCGAAGTCCCCAGCCTGGAGGGCAGCGGCCCGGGGAATTTCCTGCTGCCGGATCAGCGCCAGTAGCCTGTCGGACTTGATCGTTGGTAACGAGAGGAAGCCCGATTTGAGGCAGTTTTTCGAGCCCGCTATTTGACGAGGAAAAGCGGAAAAATGTCCAAACTCGGCTTTCTCGCAGTAGAACAGCATCCAGTCCGACAGACTCCTGGTGTCACAACAGGGATCACGTGTCGGCATGGGGTGTAACACCAGGGAGGGGGATGAAAAACCTCATCCCCCTCACCCGCCTTGCAGGCTTGGCTTCAGCCGCGACTCGTGGCGAACGGCCGACCGCTCAGCGCGCCTCGA
This sequence comes from Ectopseudomonas oleovorans, assembly GCA_045291465.1. Taxonomy (GTDB): domain Bacteria; phylum Pseudomonadota; class Gammaproteobacteria; order Pseudomonadales; family Pseudomonadaceae; genus Aquipseudomonas; species Aquipseudomonas oleovorans_B. The sequence continues at coordinate 4,817,371 of CP152345.1, forward strand.
TGCGAAAGCCCAGGCGTGGGAAATGCACATGCACCACGCCGGCACGCTCGTCCTCGCGCCGCAGGATCAACTCTTCACGACCGGCGAATAGCAATTCGCCCTCCACCGGATCGACGCCATAGTCGATAGCCGCAATGGCCACGCGCTGACCCGCGCTGAAAGCGTTGGGCTCGCTGAACGCCTCGTCCGGCAACGCCGCCGGAGTCGCGTCGCGCGCCACGGCGATGGCCTGCTCGCTGCTCATCTCGCTGAGCGCACCATGACCGAAGCCCAGTACCCGCGCCAGCCATGCCGCCACGTCCGGGTAATCGTCGACCAGCGGTGCGGTGACCGGCGTAGCGCGCAGGAACCACAGCGGATGGGCGACGGCGAAGTCGGCAATCGAGGGTTCGCCGAACAGGAAGTCGCCACCGCCCTGTTGCAGTTGCTGCTGCAGGCGCCCCATCAACGCCGGCCATTGGTGACGTGCCTGCTCCAGCGGCAGGCGGCTGGCCGTCCCGCCGGAAAACAGGGCGGCGCGATCGGCGGCGAAGGCCTTGGCGAATTCCGCCGGCACCCTGGCGAAGCGCACGGCCATGGATTCCGGCGCGAACACCAGCGACACCGCATGCTGGAACAGCACCGAATCGGCCCACTGCGCGAGGGTCGCCACATTGAAGCCCTGCCCTTCCGGGAACAGCGGCGGCGTGCTCTTTTCCGCCTCCAGACGCCGTGCGATAAGCGCGGTATCGCAGTAGACATCAGCCCCCACCTGCAATACCGGCGTCTTGCGGTAACCACCGGTCAGCGCGGTCAGATCGGGCTTGGGCATCACCGGCGGAATCATCACCGACCGCCAGGACAGTTGCTTGAAACCCAGTAGCAGACGGGCCTTCTCAGCGAACGGCGAGGTTGGGTAGTGGTGCAGGATCAGCTCGTGCATGGCGCGCTCCGCGTCGGTTCGAAAGCGCCCAGCTTACCCCTGAGCCCCGCAGGCGCACACTGCCTCAGGCTGATGAATCGCCATCAACGGCCAGAATGAGCGCTTCCTTGGCGGCCTTGCTCAGGCGCTTGATCGCCCGCTCGCGGCGCAGGGCATCGCCCTTGCCCGCACAGGCCTCGACATAGGCCAGTGCCAACGCCGGGCTGGTGTGGAAGAAACGCGCGCCCTTGCCACTCTGGTGCTGAGTGAAACGCCGCTGCGGGTCATCGCTGATGCCGCAGTAAAGCGCGCCGTTGGCGGCACGCACCAGATAAACGAACCAGGGCTTGTCGAGTACTGCCGTCATCCGCGAGCCGGAAACCACTCGCGCGCCGAACGCCACAGGCACATGCCGACGAAATAGGCCGACGCCAGCCACCAGAGCGCCAGCAGCCAGGGCTGGTTGGCGGGGTACTGGAGAATCAGCAGGGCACTGCTGAGCATCCAGACGAACGTCACGACAATGTTCAGCGGCATGAACTGGCGAACGCGGAACGGGTGCAGGAACTTCATCCGGGTCAGGGTCAGCCCCGCCAGCAATACGATCACCCCGAGCGTCACCCAGGGATGGATGTCGAGGATGTAGAAATACAGCACCACGACGTTCCAGGCTGCCGGAAAGCCTACGAAATAGTTGTCCTTGCTCTTCATGTTCAGGTTGCAGAAGCAGAACAGCGAAGAGACCAGGATCAGCCCGACGGCGAACAGCGGGGTGTATTCGGGAAGCGGAATGAAGCGATAGAGAAAGATCGCCGGAATGAACACATAGGTGAGGTAATCGATGACCAGATCCAGGGTCGAGCCATCGAAGTGCGGCAGAACGCCCTTGACGTCATAACGGCGCGCGAGGGAGCCATCCAGACCGTCGACCAGCAGCGCCAGCCCCAGCCACATCAGGCACTGCTTGGGCTGGCCGTCAAGCACGGCCAGCAGCGCAAGCAGGGCAAGGATCACACCACTGGCAGTGACGGCATGCACCCCCCAGGCCTTGGCCTGTTTTACGGCTACGATCAGTTCGGTCACGGCAGATCTCGATGGGCAGTGGAGATGCGGCACCCCATGTGCGCACTCTCTTATTGAAGGCTATGACCGGATAGCCTACCACTGCGTTCCTTCGCCTGCCTTAGCGCGCCGTCCGAAACTGGGCCAATCCACGTGCCGCCTGCCGACGAATGGCAGCCTGAACCGGTGGTGCCCAGCCCAGCAACAGCCCCTTGCCACCCAGCGCCTGGCGAGCCCAGCGCCACAGATCGAAATGATCGCGGTGCTCGACGATCAGCCCGTCGCGAAACACGAAGCGTGCCTGAATGTGGTTGACCACCTGGCGACCGGTGGCACTGAAACGGTAGGTGGCGACCCAGCGGGCGCTGCCGGCATGGTCATCGGCATGCACCGCATCGAAGGTCAGCGAAAAGTCCTCGGCGCGGCTGCACAGCATGCGCCACATGTCGCCTGCCTCCGCGCCGCTCAGGCCGACGAACACCGGATCGGAGAAGCGCACGTCTACCGCATAGCAGGCCGCCATGGTCTCGGCATCGAGCTTCTGGAAAGCGCTGTAGAAGCGCTGGATCAGATCGGCATTGGGATGAGTCATTGGTGCGCTCCTGCGTGCGTTGCGGGTCGGGTTCAGCGGCGCCCCCTGCGGCCCGATGCTGAATGCAGCCTAGGTTCTGTACGAAAAGTGCCTGCGCTCGGTGATGCTTCGTTAAAAACAGGTTCGGAATGCTCATTTACAGCTCGTAAACTCCGCTTCCTCACCTGTTTTTGCCTCGCCTGACCTTCGCTCGACGACTTTTCGTACAGAACCTAGTCTGTGCAGCTCTGGCCGCCACGGCGATTGGCTATAACGCCAACTTTGTGTCAATAATCGCCAACCCTGCCCGAGACCGTCTTCATGCTGCGCATCGCCTTGTACGTCTGCCCGCAAACCGTCTGCTCCAGCCTGAGCATGGCGCAGGACGCCTTCAGCCTCGCCAACCGTCTGGCCGGCGCCCCCCGCTTCGTGCTGCAGCGTTTCAGCCTGGATGGCGAACCGGTGCACCTGGAGTTCGCCCAGATACAGGTCGATGGCGGGCTGGCACTGGCCGAGCAGGCCGACCTGCTGATCGTGCCCGCTACCGGCAGCGCCATCGGTCGCACCCTGGAGAGCAACGCCAGGCTCCTGCCCTGGCTGGCGCAACGCAGCGGTCAGCAACTGGCGAGTCTGTGCAGCAGTGCTTTTCTGCTGGCCGCCGCCGGCCTGCTCGACGGCCGTCAGGCAACCACTCACTGGGCACTGGCCGACGCCTTCTCCCGGCATTTTCCCAAGGTTCACCTGCGCAGCGACCTGCTGCTGACCGAGGATGGCCCGCTGTTCTGTTCCGGCGGCGCACAGGCCGGGCTCGATCTGTGTCTGCACCTGATCGCCCTGCATGCTGGAGAATGGCTGGCGCAGCAGGTGGCCAGCGCCATGGTGATCGAGCGCCAGCGCGGCACGCAGACACGTTTCGCGCCCCTGTTACCTGCGACCGATGACTCGACACTGCTGCCGGTACTGACCTGGTTGCGCGAACACCATGCCGAGGCAATCGACCTCGACCGGCTCGCGCAGCAGGCCCACTGCTCCGTGCGTACCCTGCTGCGCCGCTTCAGGCAGGCCACGGGGCTCACGCCTGGCGACTACCTGCAACGCCTGCGTATCAGCAGGGCGCAACAGGCACTGGCGGATTCGGGGCAATCACTGGAACAGATCGCCAGCCAGGTCGGCTTCGCCGACCGTGCCAGCTTCGCCAAGCGCTTCAAGCAATTGTGTGGTGAAACACCAGGCGCCTTTCGCAAGCGCACGCAACGCGGCGCCTAGGCCCCTGACGCACCGGCGTCAGACGATCACCATCTGCGCGGTCTCCCCCAGCAGGAAACCACGATTGCGCTCTGCGCAGCCGCGCAGGTAGTCGGCGACCAGAGTGACACGCTTGAGCTTGCGCAAATCTTCCCGGTAGTAGAGCCAGAACTGCCGTATGACCTTCACCTGATCCGGCAGAACCTCCACCAGACGCGTATCGGGAGCCGCCAGGAAACAGGGCAGGATGGCCAGCGCCCGCCCCTGTAGCGCGGCCATGTACTGGGCGACGATGCTGGTGCTGCGCAGGGAACTGCTGGCGTTCGGCACGATGCACTCGAGGTAGAGCAGCTCCGGGCTGAAGGCGAGATCGTCGACATAGGTGATGAACGAGTGCTGGCTCAGGTCGTCCACGCCGCGAATCGCCGGATGGCTCTGCAGGTACTCAGGTGTCGCATAGAGCTTCAGTGCGTAATCGCACAGCCGTGAGCACACGTAGGGCCCACGCTCGGGACGCTCCAGGGTGATGGCGATGTCGGCCTCGCGACGGGACAGGCTGATGAAGTGCGGCACCGGCAACAGATCGATGGCGATGTTCGGGTAGATGGCCTGGAAACCACCGAGCTGCGGGGCCACGAAATAACTGCCGAAGCCCTCCGTGGAGCCGATGCGCACGTGACCGGAGAGCGCCAGGCTGGCACCGGACACCTGCTCGCAGGCCGTCTGCAGGGTGCTTTCCAGCGCCTCTGCATAACCCAGCAGATGCTGCCCCTCGGCCGTCAGCACGAAACCGCTGGCCCGTGAACGCTCGAACAGCAAGGTACCAAGCGCCTTTTCCAGCGTGCCGAGGCGGCGCGACACCGTGGTGTAGTCCACCCCCAGGCGCCTGGCGGCGCTACTCGCGGTACCGGTACGCGCCACTTCAAGGAAGAACTTCAGGTCATCCCAGTTCATCTGGCTGGCCGACATCATGCTTTTTTGCATAACGAACCTGTATTTATAAGCGCCATATCAGAAAGTTTGCATATCTATACTCGAGGGGCGCAGCGCACACCAGTGCCCTGTCGATTGCAGATTCCCATGACAAGAACAAGAGTGGGGGCAACTCATGAGCGATTCCAGTTCTCTCGGGCCGGCGTCCGGTCGCAAGCACTACCGCATCGCGGGCCTGGCCAGCATGGCGGGCACCACCATCGAGTGGTACGACTTCTTTCTCTACGGCACCGCGGCGGCGCTGGTCTTCAACAAACTGTTCTTCCCCGCCCTCGACCCGATCACCGGTGTGATGGCCGCTTTCGCCACCTATGCGGTGGGTTTCATCGGCCGGCCACTGGGCGGCATCGTCTTCGGTCACTTCGGCGACCGTATCGGCCGCAAGTCGATGCTGCTGCTCACGCTGCTGATGATGGGCATCCCGACCATCGCCATCGGCCTGATGCCCACCTACGAGCAGGTCGGTTACTGGGCAGCCCTGTTGCTGGTGATCATGCGCTTCCTGCAGGGCATGGCGGTGGGTGGCGAATGGGGCGGCGCGGTACTGATGGCCGTCGAGCATGCTCCCGAAGGCAAGAAAGGTTTCTACGGCAGCCTGCCACAGACGGGCGTTGGCGCGGGCCTGGTGCTTTCGACCCTGGCCATGAGCGCGGTTGCCTCGTTACCCGAAGAGCAGATGCTCAGTTGGGGCTGGCGCCTGCCCTTCCTGGCCAGCGTGGTGCTGCTGGCGGTGGGCTGGCTGATCCGCGTCAAGGTCGCCGAGTCTCCCGACTTCGAGAAACTCAAGCAACAGAACCGCCGTGTCCGCCTGCCCCTGATGGAGGTGCTGCACAAGCATCCGCGCGCCACGCTGACCATCATCGGCGCGCGCACCGCCGAGAACGCCTGGTTCTACATGGCAGTCACCTTTGCCCTGGCCTACGCCGCCAACCAGTTGCAGATACCCCGTGGCGAGGTACTGCATGCAATCACGGCCGGGGCCGCGCTGTCGCTGCTGACCATGCCGCTCTGCGGCTGGCTGTCGGACAAGGTCGGGCAGAGGCGTCTGTACTTCACTGGCCTGCTTCTGTTGTGCGCGTTCGTCTACCCCTTCTTCGCCATGCTCGGCACCCGCGAGCCGGTGCTGGTGTGGTGGGCCATGGTGCTGGCCGTCGGCGTGGTCTTCCCGATTCTCTATGCGCCGGAATCCCTGCTGTTCGCCCGTCAGTTTCCGGCAGAAATCCGCTATAGCGGCATCTCGCTGTCCGTGCAACTGGCTGGGGTACTCGGCGGAGGCTTCGCGCCGATGATCGCCACCAGCCTGCTTGGCGCCGCCGATGGCAGCCCACGCTACGTCATCGTCTATCTGATCGCCATGGGCGTAGTCGCCCTGCTCTGCACCGCGCTGATGCGCAGTGACCCTTCCCGCCTGCCCAGAGAAAACCGTGCCTCCGACATGCCGCCGCGCGGCCACTGCGTGCGCGCTGACTAAGCTTGTCCCATTCCCAACCAAGGATCGAACCATGACCGCTACCGTCAAACTGCTCATCAATGGCGAGTTCGTCGAGTCACGCACCCGGCAGTGGCGCGACGTCGTCAACCCGGCGACCCAGGAGGTGCTGGCGCGCGTGCCCTTCGCCACGCCCGAGGAAATCGAGGCGGCGGTGACCAGCGCCAGCCAGGCATTCAAGACCTGGCGCAAGACACCGGTCGGCGCCCGCGCACGCATCTTCCTCAAGTACCAGCAACTGATCCGCGAACACATGAAGGAGCTGGCCGCCATCCTCACCGCCGAGCAGGGCAAGACCCTCGCCGACGCCGAAGGCGACGTGTTCCGCGGCCTGGAGGTGGTCGAACATGCCGCCGCCATTGGCAACCTGCAACTGGGCGAGCTGGCCAACAATGTCGCCACGGGCGTCGACACCTACACGCTGCTACAGCCGCTGGGCGTCTGCGCCGGCATCACCCCGTTCAACTTCCCGGCGATGATTCCCCTGTGGATGTTTCCGATGGCCATCGCAACCGGTAATACCTTCGTGCTCAAGCCCTCGGAACAGGATCCGATGGTCACCATGCGTCTGTGCGAGCTGGCGCTGGAGGCCGGCGTGCCGCCGGGCGTGCTAAACGTCGTGCACGGGGGCGAGGCGGCAGTCAATGCGCTCTGCGATCACCCGCAGATCAAGGCAGTGTCCTTCGTCGGCTCGACCCGCGTCGGCACCCACGTCTACAACCGCGCCAGCCTGGCCGGCAAGCGCGTGCAATGCATGATGGGCGCGAAGAACCACGCCATCGTCATGCCCGACGCACACCGCGAGCAAACCCTCAACAACCTGGTGGGCGCGGCGTTCGGCGCGGCGGGACAGCGCTGCATGGCCCTGTCGGTGGTGATCCTGGTCGGCGAGTCGCAGAGCTGGCTATCCGATCTGGTGGCCAAGGCCAGGACGCTCAAGGTCAATGCCGGCGTGGAAAGCGGTACCGATGTCGGCCCGCTGATTTCCTGCGCAGCCCGGGATCGTGTCCATGCCCTGATCGAGCGTGGCGTCAGCGAAGGCGCCAGCCTCGTGCTGGATGGTCGCGGTCCTCGGTCGACGGTTACGAGCAGGGCAACTTCGTCGGCCCGACCCTGTTCGATGGGGTCACCCCGGAAATGACCATCTACCGCGAGGAAATCTTCGGCCCGGTGCTCTGCGTGATGCACGCCGCGACGCTCGACGACGCCATCGAGCTGATCAACGCCAACCCCAATGGCAACGGCACCGCGATCTTCACCCGCTCCGGCGCCGCAGCCCGGCATTTCCAGGAAGAAATCGACGTCGGTCAGGTGGGTATCAACGTACCGATCCCGGTTCCCGTGCCCACCTTCTCGTTCACCGGATCGCGCGCCTCCAAGCTCGGCGACCTGGGGCCGTATGGCAAACAGGTGGTGCAGTTCTACACCCAGACCAAAACGGTCACAGAACGCTGGTTCGACGAGAACGACGTCGGCGGCGCAGTCAACACCACCATCAACCTGAAGTGAGGGCACGAGCATGAACATCGGCTTCATCGGGCTCGGCAACATGGGCGGACCAATGGCGCTCAACCTGCTCAAGGCCGGCCACAACCTGCGCGTCTTCGATCTGTCCGCAACGGCCGTGGCCACGCTGGTTCAAGCAGGCGCCAAACAGGCAGACACGGCCGGCGACGTGCTGCCGGACGTCGAGATCGTCATCACCATGCTGCCGGCATCGCCTCATGTGAAGGCAGTCTACCTGGGCGACGACGGCCTGCTGTCCAGGGTGGCCCCCGGCGTGCTGCTGATCGACTCGTCCACCATCGATCCGCTCAGTGCCCGTGCGGTTGCCCAGGCTGCGGCCGCACAGGGCAACCCCATGCTCGATGCGCCCGTTTCGGGTGGTACGGGCGGAGCCGCCGCCGGCACCCTGACCTTCATGGTCGGCGGTGCAGAGGCGGACTTCGCCAGGGCGAAGCCGATTCTCGCGACCATGGGGCGAAACATCGTCCATTGCGGCGGCAGCGGCAACGGCCAGGTCGCCAAGGTGGCCAACAACATGCTGCTCGGCATCTCCATGATCGGGGCCGCCGAAGCCATGGCGTTGGGCGTCTCGCTGGGCATCGACGCCAAGGTGCTGGCGGGTGTCATCAACACCTCCAGCGGGCGCTGCTGGAGTTCCGACACCTACAACCCCTACCCAGGGGTGCTCGATAATGTGCCGGCTTCACGTGGTTACAGCGGCGGCTTCGGCGTCGACCTGATGCTCAAGGATCTGGGGCTGGCCACCGAAGCGGCACGCCAGGTCAGGCAACCGGTCATTCTCGGGGCACTCGCTCAGCAGCTCTACCAGAGCTTCAGTTGCGAGGGGAACGGTGAGCTGGATTTCTCGGCGATCATCAAATGCTATCTGCGCGAGCAGGAGGCAGACTCGCTCGGCAAACGCTGAGGTTCGTCTTTCGGCGTGATCGAAGGCAGACTGCCGGGGAAACACACAGGTGCCTCCTCGGCGCGGCGCGACGGCCAGGCATCGCATTGCGCGATGACCTGGCCCTGGCCGGTCAGTGCAGGATCTGACTGAGGAACAGCCTGGTGCGCTCGTTCTGCGGGTTGGTGAAGAAGGTGTTGGGCTCGGCCTGCTCGACGATCTCCCCCTTGTCCATGAAGATCACGCGGTTCGCCACGGTACGGGCGAAGCCCATCTCGTGGGTCACGCAGAGCATGGTCATGCCGTCTTCGGCGAGGCCGATCATGGTATCCAGAACCTCTTTCACCATTTCCGGATCGAGTGCCGAGGTCGGTTCGTCGAACAGCATGATCTTCGGCTTCATGCACAGCGCACGGGCGATCGCCACGCGCTGCTGCTGACCGCCGGAGAGCTGCCCCGGAAACTTGTTGGCCTGCTCCGGGATACGCACGCGCTCGAGAAAATGCATGGCGATTTCCTCGGCCTGACGCTTGGGCATCTTGCGTACCCACATCGGCGCCAGGGTGCAGTTCTGCAACACGGTCAGGTGCGGGAACAGGTTGAAGTGCTGGAACACCATGCCCACTTCGCGGCGAATCGCCTCGATATGCTTGAGGTCACTGGTCAGCTCGGTGCCATCGACCACGATGCGCCCCTGCTGGTGCTCCTCCAGGCGATTGATGCAGCGGATGGTGGTGGACTTGCCCGAGCCGGACGGGCCACACAGGACGATACGCTCACCCTGCTGCACGCTGAGGTTGATGTCCTTGAGCACGTGGAACTGGCCGTACCATTTGTTCACGCCCTGCAGCAGGATCATCGGCTCGGCGCTGGGTTGCTTGATTGCTTCACTCATGACTCACTCCTAACGCTTGTGGCCGGTGTCCAGCTTCCTCTCCAGATGCAGGGAGTAGCGGGACATACCAAAACAGAAAATCCAGAAGACCAGCGCGGCGAACACGTAACCCTCTGTCGCCATGCCCAGCCAGGCCGGGTCGGTGGTCGCCTGCTTGATACTGTTGAGCAGGTCGAACAGACCGATGATGATCACCAGACTGGTGTCCTTGAACAGGGCGATGAACACGTTGACGATGCCCGGGATCACCAGCTTGAGCGCCTGCGGCAGGATCACCAGCCCCATCATCCGCCAGTACCCCAGGCCCATGGCCGCCGCCGCTTCGTACTGCCCCTTGGGAATGGCCTGCAAGCCACCACGCACCACTTCGGCGATGTAGGCGGACTGGAACAGGATCACCCCGATCAGGGCACGCATCAGCTTGTCGAAGTGCATGCCCTCGGGCAGAAACAGCGGCAGCATCACCGAGGACATGAACAGCACGGTGATCAGCGGCACACCACGCCAGAACTCGATGAAGGTGACGCAGATGACCTTGATCGCCGGCAGGTTGGAGCGACGCCCCAACGCCAGCAGGATGCCCAGCGGCAAGGCGCCGGTGATACCGACGGAGGCGATCACCAGAGTCAGCATCAGACCGCCCCACTGGCTGGTGGAGACCACGCTCAGGCCAAACACACCACCATGCAGCAGGCACCACGCGATGACCGGGTAGATCACCAGGAACGCCAGGCCGTACAGCGCCTTGCGCGGCATCTGCGGAACGAACAGCGGCGCGGCACCGATGATCGCCAGCCACAGCGTGCTATCCACGCGCCAGCGCAGTTCGCTGGGGTAGAAGCCATACATGAACTGACCGAAGCGCTGCTGGATGAACACCCAGCAGGCGCCCTCCTTGGTGCAGTCGGCGCGTGTGCTGCCAACCCAGTTGGCATCGATGATCGCCCACTGCAACAGCGGCGGCACCACCAGCCAGAGCAGGTAGATGGCGAAGACGGTCAACAGGCTGTTGAACCAGTTGGAGAACAGATTGGCCCGGAGCCAGCCCAGCACCCCGACGCTCATGCGCGGCGGTGGCAGATCCGGTTTGAAAGTATGAGTCTGCATGGCTGCTCCTTACCGCTCGGTCAGCGCGATGCGCTTGTTGTACCAGTTCATCAGCAGGGAAATGCTGATGCTGATGGCGAGGTAAACGCTCATGGTGATGGCGATCACCTCGATGGCCTGGCCGGTCTGGTTGAGCACCGTGCCCGCGAACAGCGAAACCATGTCCGGGTAACCGATACCGGCGGCCAGGGACGAGTTCTTGGTCAGGTTCAGGTACTGGCTGGTCAGCGGCGGAATGATCACGCGCAACGACTGCGGGATGATCACCAGACGCAGGGTGATGCCGGGGCGCAGGCCAAGCGAACGAGCGGCTTCGGTCTGGCCGTGGCTCACCGCCATGATTCCGGAACGCACGTTCTCGGCGATGAACGCCGCCGTGTAGATGGTCAGCGCCAGGGTCAACGCCATCAGCTCGGGGATCAGCACCCAGCCGCCGCGGAAGTTGAAGCCGGTCAGTTCCGGCACGCTCCACACCAGCGGATTGCCAGCGATCAGCACGGCAAGCGCCGGGATGCCGACGATCATCGCCAGCGATGTCCACAGCAGCGGGAAGATCTTGCCGGTGGCCTCACGCCGTTTCCTGGCCCAGCGACCGAGCACGATGATGGCGACGATGGTCGCCAGCAATACCACGGCGAAAAGGCCGAAGCTCTCCGACGGCGCCGGTGCCGGCATGTACAGGCCACGGCTGTTGAGGAAGAAGATCTCGCCGACGTCCAGGCTCTGCCGCGGTCCGGGCAGGGCGAGAAACACCGCGAAGTACCAGAAGAGAATCTGCAGCAACGGTGGAATGTTGCGGAAGATTTCGATGTAGACGGTGGCCAGCTTGCTGATCAGCCAGTTCGGCGAGAGACGCGCCACGCCGAGCAAGAAGCCCAGAATGGAGGCCAGCACGATGCCGATGACCGATACCAGCAAGGTATTGAGCAGACCGATGATGAACACCCGCCCGTAGGAGTTGCTCTCGGAATAATCGATCAGATGCTGGGCGATGCCGAAGCCGGCACTGTTGTTGAGGAAACTGAAGCCGGAAATGATTCCGCGCTTCTCCAGGTTGGCCTGGGTGTTCTGGAATAGGAACCAGCCGAGCGCCACGACGGCGACTACGGCAATGATCTGGAACAGCCACGCGCGCACCTGCGGATCGGTCAATAGCGATCCACGTGGGCGCGGGGCATTAGCGGTCGTTTGCATAACAGCCCTCGTTGAATCTCCGGCTCGCTGCAGCGAACCGGGGACTCATGTAGTCGGAAACGACAACGGCAGGCCTGGAGAACCCATCCAGAGTCTGCTGCGCGTCGGGCCTGCTGTATCAAAAAACAGGTTCGGAAAGCCGCTTGCGGCTAACGCACTTCAGCGCGGCCCCGAAGGGGCGAGCGAAGCGCGTCGTGCTCATGTGAAGTCGTACGTCCGAGCGTTCTTCGCCTGTTTTTCCTTGCATGCCTCTGGCTCGCGAGCCCTTGAACAGGTTCTCGCCTGCCGTTGTGGATGGTCAGCGCACTGGCGGCGCGTATTGCAGACCACCCTTGTTCCACAGGGCGTTGAGGCCACGCTCGATCTTCAGCTCGCTGCCGGCACCGACGTTGCGATCGAAGGACTCGCCGTAGTTACCCACTTGCTTGACGATCTGAACGGCCCAGTCTTTCGGCAGTTTCAGATCCTTGCCGAACTCACCTTCGGTACCCAGCAGACGCGCGACATCCGGGTTCTTGGTGGTCTTGGCGGTTTCTTCGACGTTGGCCGAGGTCACGCCCAGTTCTTCGGCGTTGAGCATGGCGAACAGAGTCCAGCGCACGATATCGAACCACTCCTCGTCACCCTGACGAACGGACGGGCCGAGCGGCTCCTTGGAGATGACTTCCGGCAGTACGACGTAGTCATCCGGCTTGGCCAGCTTGATGCGCTGTGCGTAAAGCTGCGACTGGTCGGAGGTCAGCACGTCGCAACGGCCGGCTTCGACCGACTTGGCGCTCTCGTCGGAGGTATCGTAGGTGATGGGGGTGTACTTCATGCCATTGGCACGGAAGTAGTCGGAGAGGTTCAGCTCGGTGGTGGTACCGGCCTGGATGCACACGGTGGCGCCATCCAGTTCCTTGGCGCTGGAAACGCCCAGCTTCTTGTTCACCAGGAAGCCCTGGCCGTCATAGTAGGTCACACCGGTGAAGTTCAGGCCCAGAGCCGCGTCGCGCGAGCTGGTCCAGGTGGTGTTGCGCGACAGGATGTCGACTTCGCCGGACTGCAGCGCGGTGAAGCGCTCCTTGGCGGTCAGCGGGCTGTACTTGACCTTGGTGGCGTCACCGAATACCGCGGCTGCGACAGCGCGGCAGACATCGACGTCCAGACCCAGGTAGTTGCCCTTTTCATCGGCGTAGGAGAAGCCCGGCAGACCATCGCTGATGCCGCACTGCACGAAGCCTTTCTTCTGTACCGCGTCCAGGGTGGCACCGGCTTGCGCGAAGCCGCTGATACCAAGCACAGCTGCGGTGGTCAGCATAGCCAGGGTGGATTTCACCATCTTCATCAAAAACCTCCAGTTGCTCTTGTTGTGTTGGAGTCTCCGTCCTGCTTCCCCACCCTTTTGAGGCCTGCGTGCCGCTGGCAGCAACGGCAACGACGAGAAGATCGGACGTCAGGCATGAGTCTAGTCGGCGATGCCCTCTGCTGGCCAACCGACTCTCACCCTGCCCATTGGTTGAACGGGCCAGAGACGGATCGTCGACCACCAGGGCAGTAGCCCCGATGGCTTGAGTCAAGGAACCCCACACAGCAGATTCCTGCCTGTTGAGCAACGGGTAATGGCACAGTGTTACCGTTACCGCGCTACGTCGTCAGTCCGAGTCAGCCATAGCAAGCGCCGTACCAGCGTCATGCAAAATTCAGCTTAGCTGCCGGTCAAGAGCAAAAGTTGCACCCGTGCGACAACTTATTCACAGATTAGCCAAGCCTGAAAAATGGCGTCGCCCCATTTTCGAGCAGGCGCACCACACTGGAGCTACCAATGACCCCACCCATGATTCTGCAGCCTCCCCACACCGCTGATGCCTGCGTGATCTGGCTGCATGGCCTGGGCGCCGACCGTTATGATTTCCTGCCGGTGGCAGAGGCCCTGCAGGAGCGCCTGCCCGGCACGCGTTTCGTGCTGCCGCAGGCGCCGACCCGTCCGGTGACCATCAATGGCGGCTGGAGCATGCCGAGCTGGTACGACATCCTGGCCATGACCCCGGCCCGTGCCATCGACGAACGACAGATGGAGGAGTCGGCGCAGCAGGTTCTGGATCTGATCCAGACCGAACTGGACAGTGGCATCGAAGCCCGACGCATCGTGCTGGCGGGCTTTTCCCAGGGCGGCGCCGTGGTGCTGCATACCGCCTTCCTGCGCTGCACCGAGGCGCTCGGCGGTGTGCTGGCGCTATCCACCTACGCCCCTACGTTCAGCGATGACATGAACCTGGCGGATACAAAAAGACAACTGCCGGTGCTTTGTTTGCATGGCAGATTCGACGACGTGGTGACACCCGACATGGGGCGCGCCGCCTTTGACCGCCTGCAGGCCCGATCTGTACCGGTACAGTGGCGCGACTATCCGATGGCCCACGAGGTGATCCCGGAAGAGATTCGCGACATCGGTGAATGGCTGGGCCAACTGCTCGCCAGCTGAACAGCGCAGCACCCTACCTGCTTGCAACCCGCCCCGGAGAAAAGCACGACGATGAATACAGCGCCCCTGATCCGCACACGGCAGGACATCGAAGCGATCGAGCGCACCCCGCTCGCCGAGCGCGACCTGCCGTCCAGCACCTATGAGCTGATTCAGCGCACGGCACAGGCCAACCCCGACGCTGCGGCGCTGTCGTTCATTCTCCAGGGCAACGGCGAGGAAACCCCGCTGCGCCTGACCTACACCGAGCTGCTGGGCAGAATCACCCAGACCGCCAACGCCTTCCACCGCCTCGGCCTGCGGCCAGGCAAGGCCGTGTCGTTCCTGCTGCCCAACCTGCCGCAGACTCACTACACCATCTGGGGTGGTGAAGCGGCCGGCATCGTCAATGCGATCAACCCGCTGCTCGACCCCGAACACATCGCCGAATTGATTCACGCGTCCGACTCGCAGTTGCTGGTCACGCTCGCCCCGTTCCCCGGCACCGATCTGTGGGACAAGGTCGATGCCCTGCGTGATCGCCTGCCGGAACTCAAGGCGATTCTCTGCGTGGATCTGGCCAACCTGCTGCCTGAACCTCAACGCAGCGCGGTAAAGGCCCAGCGCGGGCCATTGCCCGAAGGCGTGCTGGATTTCGACGAAACCATTGCCGCCTGCCCGGCGGATCATCTGGAAAGCGGCCGTGTCATCACCGCCGATGACATCGCCAGCTACTTCCACACCGGCGGCACCACCGGCACGCCGAAACTGGCGCCACACAGTCACGGCAACGAAGTGGCGATGGCCTACAGCATGAACCTTGTCACCCGCTTCGGCCCAGGCGACGTGACGCTCTGCGGCCTGCCGCTGTTCCATGTCAACGGCGTGGTGGTCACCGGCCTGACCGCCTTCATCGGCGGTGCCGAAGTGCTGCTGGCCACACCGCAGGGCTATCGCAACACCACGCTGATCAGCAACTTCTGGAAAGTGATCGAGCGCCACAAGGTGAGTTTCTTCAGCGGCGTACCGACCATCTATGCCGGTCTGCTACAGATTCCCAGCGAGGGCTACGACCTGTCCTCGCTGAAATACGCCCTGTGCGGCGCCGCGCCGATGCCGGTGGAACTGATCCGCCAGTTCGAGGCCAAGACCGGCCTGGCTCTACTCGAGGGCTACGGCCTGACCGAAGGCACCTGCGGCAGTTGCGCCAACCCGCCGGCGGGCGAGCGTCGCCCCGGCTCCATCGGCCTGCCGATGCCTTACTGCGAAGTCAGCATCAAGGTACTCGACGAACAGGGACAGTACCTGCGCGAGGCCGCACCCAACGAAATCGGCAACCTGTGCATCCGCGGCGCCACCGTGTTCAAGGGCTATCTGCAAGCGAGCAAGAACGCCGGCATCTGGGTCGACGGCGACTGGTTCAACACCGGAGACCTGGGTCGTATCGATGCCGAGGGTTACATCTGGCTGACCGGGCGCAGCAAGGATCTGATCATCCGCGGCGGCCACAACATCGACCCGCAGATGATCGAGGAGGCCCTGCACAGGCATCCCGCCGTGGCCATGGCCGCTGCCGTGGGCAAACCCGACGAGAAGGCCGGCGAACTGCCGGTGGTCTACATACAGCTCAAACCCGGCAGCCAGGTCAGCGAGGCCGAGCTGCTGGAGCATGCCGCCGCGCACATACCCGAACGCGCCGCCGTGCCCAAGGATGCCTGGATCATCGATGCCATTCCGCTCACCGCCGTGGGCAAGACGTTCAAACCGGCGCTGCGCTTCGATGCCATCACCCGTGTCTACCGAGCGGCGCTCAGCGACCTGCATCCGGCCATCGAGGTCGAGGTGCTGAGTGACGACAGGGCCGGGCAACTGGCCCACATCCACCTGCCCAGCCAGGAGCAGGCACTGGTCGGCATCATCGCCGAGCGCCTTGCAGGCTACGCGGTCGGACATCGCATCCACCTCGTTTCGTGACGCCGTGCGCGCAAGGACGCGCGCCAGTTAACAGCTTCGCAACGACGCACCGCCATTGGTCGGCCCAACTTTGGGCAAGCATTGCCACGCCTCAGGGGCAGGAATAATGTCGAGCGTTGTTCGCGACCACGACAAGGAGCGTTTGTGATGCCATCCGGCCTCGCCCCCCAACCAGGCCCGAGAAGACCGCGATGAAACCGGCGCACTGGCAGGCAGACCTGCAACAAGTTCGACAATTGCGACTGTTCCAGAAAGTCGCATCCAGCAGCCTGGATCAGTTGCTGCTGGAGTTCCGCGCCTGTGAACTGGAGGCCGGCGAAGTCCTGCTCTCCCCCTTCAATCGCAACCAGCACCTCTACCTGCTGATCGAAGGGCAGTTGCGCGTCTATCTCGGCTCACTGGACAACCAGGCCGTCAGCACGCTGGAGGTCGGTGATTGCGCGGGCGAGATCAGCTTCATCGACAATGAACACCCATCCGCCTACGTGGTGGCCGAGCGCCCGTCCACCGTGCTGCGCCTGCACCGTGAGTCGCTGGTCGCACTGTTCCAGCAATCGCCACAGCTGATGCAGAACCTGCTGGAGCTGCTGTGCGAGCGTGTGCGCCAGGGCAATCGACAGATTCTCGACAGCGAGCAGAACGCCAACATCGACACCCTCACCCATTGCTTCAACCGGCGCTGGCTGGAGCATGTGTTCGAGCGCGAGAGCACCCGCTGCGCCTTCAACGACGAGCCGATGTCGCTGCTGATGCTGGATGTCGATCACTTCAAGGCCTACAACGACCAGCACGGCCATCTGGCCGGTGACTACGCCCTGTGCCTGGTGGCACACACGCTGCGTAGCCAGTTGCGCCCCAAGGACAGCCTGATCCGTTTTGGCGGCGAGGAGTTCGTCATCCTGCTGCCGGGAATCGCCGACCAGGAGGCACGCAACATCGGCGAACGCCTGCGTCATGGCCTGGAGCAGATCGCGTCCTTCTATTCGCCGGTCGGCGTCCTGCCCGGGGTGACCATCTCCATCGGTCTGGCGCAGATGCAGCATCAGGACAGCCTGCAAAGCCTGATCGCCCGTGCCGATGCCGCGCTGTACCAGGCCAAGCAGCGGGGACGCAACTGCCTCTGTGGCTGATCCCTCGTCTGCCGCTTGCCTCTGCTAGAGTGCCGCACACAACAACACGCCCGGATGGCTCCTCATGCGCAAACTGCTGATCGCTGTGCTGCTGCTCGCTCCCCTTTCCGCCCTGGCCTTCCTGGCGCTGCCCCAGGTGCTCGACGCGCAGATGAACAGCGTCGCCAATCCACCGCCCTACACCACCAGCGACAGCGCGCGGAAGCTGCATCAGGGCCTGTTCGTCGCCGACCTGCACGACGACGCCCTGCTCTGGGAACGTGACCTGCTCAAGCGCTATGACTATGGCCACTCCGATCTGCCGCGCATGCTCGAAGGCCGCCTCGGCCTGCAGGTGTTCTCCACCGTGACCAAGACCCCACGCGGTCTGAACATGGAGAGCAATGGTGCAGACAGCGACAACATCACCTTGCTGGCGATGGCTCAGCGCTGGCCACGAGAAACCTGGAGCAGCCTGTTGCAACGCGCGCTCTACCAGGCGCACAAGCTGCAAGAGGCAGCCGCCGGCAGCGATGGTCGACTGGTGCTGATCCGCAACCGCGACGACCTGTCCCGCTTCATCGAAGCCTGGCGGCAGGATCCGCGCCGCGTCGCCGCCCTGCTCGCCACCGAGGGCCTGCAACCCATCGAAGGCAAGCTGGAAAACCTCGACGTGCTGTATGACGCAGGTTTCCGCATCGCCGGTCTGACGCACTTCTTCGACAATGAAGTGGGTGGCTCTGCCCACGGCCGGGAAAAGGGCGGTCTGACCCCGCTGGGCCGCCAGGTCATCGCCCGCCTGGAAGAGAAATCCATGCTGGTGGATCTGGCTCACGCCTCGCGTCCGCTGATCGACGACGTGCTGGCCATGGCCAAGCGCCCGGTACTGGTCTCTCACACCGGTGTGGAAGGCACCTGCGCCGGCACGCGCAACCTCAGCGACAGGCACATGCAGGCCATCGCCGCCACGGGTGGAGTGATCGGCATCGGCTACTGGAGCACCGCCGTGTGCGACACCTCGGTCGCCGCCATCGTCAAGGCCATCCGCTACACCGCCGACAAGGTCGGCGTCGAGCATGTCGCCCTCGGCTCGGACTTCAACGGCACCGTGCACACCCCCTTCGATGTCACCGGCCTGGCGCAGATCACCGAAGCTCTGCAGCAAGCAGGCTTCGACGACACCGCCATCGCCGCGATCATGGGTGGCAACGTGCAGCGCCTGCTGATGGCCAGCCTGCCGGAGAAATGAGACGCGGCGCGCCGCCCCTTGACAGACGCGAGCGAAGCACTTCGCCACGCCCGCGTCTTGCATTACACTGGCGGGCGTTCACTCCTTAACCAATCGATGAGAAGCCCGTGCTCGAAGCACTCAAGAAAATGTTCGGCAAGGCCGAAGGCGAACAGCCTCAGCCAACGCCTGCGCCCGTGACATCCGCTGCGCCCCAGGCCGGCGAACAGGAAAAGCCCGCTCGCAAAGGCAAACCTCCACGCAAGCCCGAGGCAGGCGCCGCCGCTCAGGAAGGCACCTCACGCCCCCCAGGGCCGACAAGCCGCGCCGCGAGCGCCCGGCCAAACCGGTGGACACCTGGAAACTGGAAGACTTCGTGGTCGAGCCTGCCGAGGGCAAGACCCGCTTCCACGACTTCAAGCTCGCGCCCGAGCTGATGCACGCCATTCACGACCTCGGTTTCCCCTACTGCACGCCGATCCAGGCGGGCGTACTGGGTTACACCCTCAAGGGTCAGGACGCCATCGGCCGTGCCCAGACCGGCACCGGCAAGACCGCGGCCTTCCTCATCTCGATCATCACCCAGTTGCTGCAGACGCCACCGCCGAAAGAGCGCTACATGGGCGAGCCGCGCGCACTGATCATCGCGCCAACGCGTGAACTGGTGGTGCAGATCGCCAAGGACGCCGCCGAGCTGACCAAGTACACCCGACTCAACGTCATGAGCTTCGTTGGCGGCATGGACTTCGACAAGCAGCTCAAGCAGCTGGAGTCGCGCTTCTGCGACATTCTGGTCGCCACGCCGGGCCGTTTGCTGGACTTCAACCAGCGCGGCGAGGTGCACCTGGACATGGTCGAGGTGATGGTGCTCGACGAAGCCGATCGCATGCTCGACATGGGCTTCATCCCGCAGGTGCGCCAGATCATCCGCCAGACGCCAATGAAGGGCGAGCGCCAGACCCTGCTGTTCTCCGCCACCTTCACCGAAGACGTGATGAACCTGGCCAAACAGTGGACGGTCAACCCGGCCATCGTCGAGATCGAGCCGGAGAACGTCGCCAGCGATACCGTCGAACAGCACGTCTACGCGGTGGCCTCCAGCGACAAGTACAAGCTGCTGTACAACCTGGTGACGCAGAACGCCTGGGATCGGGTGATGGTCTTCGCCAACCGCAAGGACGAAGTGCGGCGCATCGAGGAACGCCTGACCCGCGACGGCGTCAGCGCCGCGCAGATGTCCGGCGACGTGCCGCAGCACAAGCGCATCAAGGTACTCGAAGGCTTCCGCGCCGGGCATATCCGCGTGCTGGTGGCCACTGACGTGGCAGGCCGCGGCATCCATGTCGACGGCATCAGCCACGTGATCAACTTCACCTTGCCGGAAGACCCGGACGACTACGTGCACCGCATCGGTCGTACCGGCCGCGCCGGCACCAGCGGCACCTCGATCAGCTTCGCCGGCGAGGACGACGCCTTCGCCCTGCCACCGATCGAAGCGCTGATCGGCCGCAAGATCCAGTGCGAAATGCCACCGGACGAACTGCTCAAGCCGGTGCCGCGCAAGCACTGAGCCGGTGACAGCAAAAAGGCGAAGCCCATGGCTTCGCCTTTTTCATTTCATCGCCCCAATGCCTCCCGCGCGGTCGATGCCATGCATGCCCTGATCAGGTAGCCGGGGCATTGCTCGAACGCCTCAGCCGCCCGCGCCCTCGGGCACGTCCAGCACGCGATCATCCGCGTCCTCGCCACGCAGATCGTCGAGCAGGCGATGGGTGGGCTCATCCTTGACCAGGCTCAACTCCAGCACGCGATCGCGTCCACCTTCGGCGATCAGGTAGCGACCATTGTCCAGTGGCAGGATCGCCTGCGGCGCCTTGAGGAAGGACAGCACGGTGGTCTGCTCGCCCCGGGCATCGACCAGCAGCAGGCGGGCGCGGTGGGTCGAGTCCTCGCTGATCCACAGGCCCTGCTCGTCGCACAGCAGGAACGTCGGGTTGCGCAGGCCATCGAGTACCACCGGATCGCGGCCGTCCTCGCGCAACTCGCGAATCACCCCGGCTTCCTTCTCGCTGTAGAGCATGCGGCCATCGGCGCAACGCGTGATCGACTCGGTCTCCGACAGGTTGTCGCGCACCACGCTCAGTTGCCGGTCATCCCAGCGATAGCGCCACAAACGCCCATCGCCCTTGCGATCCTCGATGGCATACAGGTAGTGGCCGTCGTCCCACAGCCCCTGCACCTTGTCCCCCTCGAACAGTTCGGAGACCAGCCCCCCTGGAGAAAGCTCACCGGTTTGTCGCTCCACTCCTGGCTGAACACCAATCCGCCACGCGTGGCGATCAGGCCATCGGGCTTGGACAGACCGTCCACCACGACCTCGCGACCACCATCTGGCTGCATCAACAGGATATTGCCGCGACCGTCCTGCAACTCCTGGCTGACCAGGATGCCGCCACCCGGTGCCCGCGCCAGCCCGGCAGCCTTCTGCACGCTGTCGTAGGCGACGCGGTACGACCAGCCACTGGCGGCCTGCACCGGAAAGAAATACTGCCAGGCGAAGAACGTCAGGGCGGCAGCGACCAGTGCGGCAACCGCCAGGAGCGTGTTCCTCAGCAAACGCAGGGGCATGATCATGTTCACAGACTCGCAAGATGTTCGTAGACGATGGTTGCGCCAACCAGGATCAGCAACATGCCACCGAGTATCTCGGCAGGCTTGCCAAGCAGTTGACCGAGCATACGACCCAGCAACATACCCAATGTCACCAGCAGGGTCGTCGCCAGACCGATACAAAGTGCTGCAAGCAGGATGTGCACCTCGACGTAGGCCAGGCTCACCCCGACTGCCAGGACGTCGATGCTGGTGGCCATGGCAGCCAGCGCCAGTGCCCAGAAGCCATGCCGCGAAGGACGTTCGACGCACTCACCGTCGGCACTCAGCCCGGCATGGATCATGTGCAGCCTCGCCCCTTTGCCGATGGCAGCCGCAAAGGCATGCGTCGACGAAGGACAGGAGAATCAGCGAAAGAGGGCCCGAGGGAAACTCCAGCCGGGCCTGAGTCGACGAGCCACTGCGCGCCCGACCTGGCACAGCACTGTCGTTGCTCTCACCAATCCCGGCGGATGCGCTGGCCACGGCAGGTTGCCGAGGATGTTGACCAACACGCCGACGCTGATGCGACGGCAGGCTGCTCCCCAAAGAGGCATGCAGAATAACAGAAGCCTGAAGCTGGAAAATCCTCCTCGGCATACCGACGGTCAGCCACGTTCAGGCGCAGTTGCTTGACCCTGTAGCGGCTTCAGGGTGTTCACTCTGCCGCCCCTGCTACCGCCCCCCGGGCGCGCCCTACGACCTCAATCACGAGCCCTGCCGATGAGCACCAGTCACCACTCTCCCGCCTGGACACCTCTGCTGCTGGCCTGGCTGCTGGCCCTGTTCGCCACGCTGGCCGCCCTGTTCATCGGCGAGATAATGGGACAGGCGCCCTGCGTGCTGTGCTGGTTCCAGCGCATCTTCATGTTCCCGCTGGCGCTGATCCTCGCCGTGGCCTGCTACCGCGCGGACTTCACCGTCTGGCATTACGCCCTGCCGCTGTCGATCATCGGAGGCCTGATCGCCCTCGGCCACAGCCTGCTGTATTTCGACATCATTTCGCAGCGTATCCAGCCGTGCAGCGCCAGCGGCCCGTCCTGTACCGACGCCAACATGACCATCCTCGGCCTGCCGCTACCCCTTCTGGCTCTGGCCACCTTCGCCCTGATCAGCATCCTGCTGCTCATCGTTCGCCGGAGAACCCTGCAATGACCCGCAAAACCCTGGTCGTCACCATCAGCCTGCTGATTCTCGCTCTGTTCGCCGGCGCAGCCCTGCTCTATCGGGGCCTGGCGCCATCCGAGCAGCATGCCGAATCGATTCACCCGGTTCAGGACAGCAGCAGCCTGGTGCGCTTCCATTCTCCGGTGGTCGGTCCGGCCACCGCACCGGTGACCATCGTCGAGTTCTTCGACCCGTCCTGCGAGGCGTGTCGGGCCTTTCATCCCTACGTCAAGCAGATCCTCGCGGAGAACCCGCAAAACGTGCGCCTGGTGATCCGCTACACCCTCTTCCACCAGGCCTCGGAAGAAGCGGCACGCCTGCTCGAGGCTGCGCGCAGGCAGGAGCTCTATCTGCCGGTGATGGACGCCATTCTCCAGGCGCAGCCGCAGTGGCATGACGACCCCAGCGCCGCCAGGGCCTGGGAAGCGGCAGAACAGGTCGGTCTGGACGTCGCCAGGGCACGCGAAGAAATGCATTCACCGGCCATCGACGCCATCCTGAAAACCGACATGCAGGACGTGCAGACCGTGGGCGTGCGCGGCACACCGACCTTCTTCGTCAATGGCCAGCCGCTGCGCGAGTTCCGGTCCCGGCCCGCTGCGTGCACTGGTGATGCAGGAAGTGGCGCGGACGCGCGACTGACCCGTCTGCGGCTCAGGCTCCAGAGTCGTTGCGGCCTCAGGTTTCGACGCCCTGCGACTCGAGCCGATCCGCCTTGCGCGTTTCACCTTCCTCGTCCTTCTCGGGCGGCTCCTGCTGCTCCTGCTGCTCCTTGCCCAGCGCACGGTTGGTGGACTCCTGCAGGGAGTCCACCTGGCGATTGACCTCGTCGACCACCTCACCGACCGATTCGTTGATCAGTGCCTGTGCTTCCTTCTTCGCCTCCTCGGCGAGCTTCTGTGCAGACTGCTCGGCGGCGTCGCAGCCGACCAGAGCCAGCAGCGCCATGCCAAGTGCCACAGGCGCGAGGCCTTGCCAGGATCGTTTCATATCCGGGTTCTCCAGCGTTCGTTGAGTGAATGAGAATGAGCCTGCCGCCATCCGGCGGCAGGCTTGCGAGCGGTTCAGACCGAAGTCGGCGACTGGCCGCGAGTCTTGTACAGCGACAGCAGCACGCCGCCGATCAGCAGACCCAGGGTCACGCTCAGGGACACCACGGGCGGGATCTTGCCGATGAAGCCCACCAGGAAGATCTTCGCGCCAATGAACACCAGCACCAGAGCCAGCGCGTACTTGAGGTAGGCGAAGCGGTGAATCAGCGCGGCCAGGGCGAAGTACAGGGCGCGCAAGCCAAGGATGGCGAAGATGTTCGAGGTGTAGACGATGAACGGATCCTGGGTGATGGCGAAGATCGCCGGCACGCTGTCGATGGCGAACATCAGGTCGGCGCACTCGATCAGGATCAGCGCCAGGAACAGCGGCGTCACCCACAGCACGCGATGCCCCTTGCCATCGTCCTGGCGTACGAAGAAACGCTCGCCGTGCAGCTCGTCGGTCACGCGCAGGTGCTTGCGCAGGAACCTCACCAGCACGTTGCTTTCCAGGTCGGGGGTCGAATCCAGCTTGGAGAACAGCATCTTCACGCCGGTGAAGAACAGGAACGCACCGAACACGTAGAGAATCCAGGCGAACTCGTGGATCAGCGCCGCACCCAGGCCGATCATGATCGCCCGCAGTACCAGCACGCCCATGATTCCCCAGAACAGCACCTTGTGCTGGTACTGCCGTGGAATCGCCAGGAAGCTGAAGATCATGGCCATGAGAAACACGTTGTCCATCGACAACGATTTCTCGATCAGAAAGCCGGTGACGTAATCCATGCTGGCGTCGCCGCCTTTCTGGAAGAACACCCAGACGCCAAACAGCAGGCCTGCGCTGATGTAGCCGGCGGACAGCAGCAGACTCTCGCGCACACCGATTTCACGGTTATCGCGATGCAGTACGCCAAGGTCGAAGGCCAGCAGGGAGATGACGACAGCGATGAAGACCAGCCACAACCAGGTGGCCGTGCCGAGGAAGTCGGCGAAGAGAAACGGTTCGAGGGCAGTCATGAGCCCCTCCTACAGTCAGATTGAACAGACTGTGATTCCGACATCGCGGTGTTAACCGCCAGAGGGGCCCGGCATCACGGGCGCAAAGATACTCAGGCCGCGAGCGCCGCTCAACGGGGCGAATTTTGCAAAGTATTTCGTATCGGCAGGCCGCATCGCTGGCCCTGAGGGCCTGTCCAGAGCCGCCGCCAGGCGCTTTCAGAACAGCCCGAGCTGCCCGTCCAGCAACCGCTCGAAGTCGCCGCCGACGAACGGCAGGATGGCATCGGCCACCGGCTTCAACTGGCGACTGATGTAGTGCTCGTAATCGAGGGGAGACAGCAGACGTTCCAGCGGTTGCGGCCCGGCGGTGGTGATCAGATAGCTGATCCAGCCGCCCCGCTGGTATTGCAGCGGCCGGCCTAGACGCTGATTGTGCTCGTCGGCCAGACGCGCTGCGCGAACGTGGGGCGGCACATTGCGCTGGTAGTCGTCGAGACGTCGGCGCAGGCGTTTGCGATAGACCAGCAACTCGTCCAGCTCGCCGGCCAGGGTGCGCTTCACGTAGTCGCGCACGTAGTCCTCATGGGGTTGCCCGGCGAACACCAGACGGTAAAGCTCCTGCTGAAAACGCTGGGCCAGCGGCGACCAGTCGGTGCGCACCGTCTCCAGCCCCTTGAACACCATGCGTTCGCTGCCATCGGCAGCGCGTACCAGGCCGGCGTAGCGTTTCTTGCTGCCCTCCTCGGTGCCACGGATGGTCGGCATGAGAAAGCGTCGGTAGTGGGTTTCGTACTGCAACTCCAGCGCGCTGCTCAGGCCGTATTCACGCTGCAGATGTTCGCACCACCAGGCGTTGACCTTGCGCACCAAACCACGACCGATCCGCGCGGCGTCTTCCTCGCCATGCGCACGCCCGAGCCAGACGAAGGTGGAGTCGGTGTCGCCATAGATCACCGCATGCCCCTCGGCCTCGATCAGCTCGCGCGTGCGCTTCATGATCTGGTGCCCGCGCAGGGTGATCGACGAGGCCAGGCGCGGGTCGAAGAAGCGGCAGCCGCTGGAGCCGAGTACCCCGTAGAAGGCGTTCATGATGATCTTCAGCGCCTGCGACAACGCCGCATTGCCTTCGCGCTTGGCCGCCTCGCGCCCCTGCCAGACACGCTCGACGATAGCAGGCAGGCAGTGCCGGGTACGTGAGAAGCGCGCGCCGCGAAAACCCTCCACCGAGTGCTCGTCGTCCGGCTGGTGCAGGCCTTCGACCAGGCCCAGCGGGTCGATCAGAAAACTGCGGATGATCGACGGATACAGGCTCTTGTAATCGAGCACCAGCACCGAATCGTAGAGGCCGGGTCGCGAATCCATGACGAAGCCGCCGGGACTGTTCTCCCCGCGGATATCGCCGAGGTTCGGCGCGACGAAGCCCAGGCGATGCATCGGCGGCAGGTACAGGTGGGTGAAGGCCGCCACCGAGCCGCCACTGCGATCGGCCGCCAGGCCCGTGACGCTGGAGCGCTCCAGGAGGAAGGCGAGCAGGTCGGTGTGGGCGAAGATGCGCGTGACCAGCTCGCAGTCCTTGAGGTTGTAGAGGGCCAGCGCCGGCTTGTCCTCGTCGAACATGCGCTGGATCTCGTCCATCCGCGCATAGGGCGTGTCGATCGCCTTGCCTTCACCCAGCAGCGTCTGCGCCACCGACTCCAGGCTGAACGAGGGAAAGCTCCAGGTGGCCGAGCGCAGCGCCTCGATGCCATCGATGATCAATCGCCCCGCCGCCTCGGCGAAGTAGTGCTGGCTGCTGTTGTGCTGGCGCCAACCCATCACGTCGCCACCGCGCCCCAGCAGCAGCGGCACCTTGAGTTGCTCGGCGTGATCGCGCAGCACGCGCAGATCGAACTGCACCAGGTTCCAACCGATGATGGCGTCCGGATCATGCCGCTGAAGCCAGGCATTCAGGCGCTCGAGCAGCGCCTTGCGGCTGTCGCAGTACTCCAGGTCGAAATCCACGCCGCTGGCGTCACCATTGCCTGGCCCGAGCATGTACACCTGGCGCTGGCCACAGCCCTCCAGAGCGATGGAATACAGCTCGCCGCGAGCGCTGGTCTCGATATCCAGCGACACCAGGCGCAAGCTCGGGCGGTAATCGGGAGCCGGCTTGAGCGACTTGCACAGCAGGCTGCCGTCTTCCTGCACGGCCCCCTCGAAGCTGACGGAGGCGGTGATGAAGCGCTCCATCAGGTAGCGATCCGGCGGGCGAATATCGGCCTCGTACACATCGACACCGACCTGACGCAGCTTCTTCTCCATCTGCAGCAACTGGCGGTACTGACGGCAATACAGGCCCAGCACCGGGCGACGCCTGAAGTCGCGCAAGGCCAGCTCACGCAACTCGACACCCTTTTCATTACGCAACAACGGCTCGGCCCAGGCACGCTGCTCGACCGGGATAAAGGCCACCGACTCCTGGCACGGCAGGCGTATCTGGCGCGAGCCGGCATCGGTCGCCAGCCAGAAGGCCACCTCGGTGCCCTCCGGCGTATCGCGCCAATGGCGGCTGAGCACGAAGCCTTGCTGGGGTTGCGTCATCGGGATTGGGTCACGGGTTGCACGAAAGGCCATGGGCACCTGTAGGAGCGGCTTCAGCCGCGATAGTCGCCGCCAAAGCCCCCTCCCACAGGAGCATGTGCTTCAAACTGGCCGGCCATTCTACGCCAGCGGTTACAATGGCGCCTTTTTCGGACAGTGGGCGATGAGCACTACACCTCCCTACGGCACCGGCGATGCCTCCTACCAGGCCGCCGGTGGCATCGACGGCCTGCACCGCCTCGTCGACGATTTCTACCGGCTGATGGACGAGCGCCCCGAGGCCGCCGCCCTGCGCGCGCTGCACCCGGCCGACCTGAGCGCCTCACGCGACAAGCTGGCGTGCTTTCTCAGCGGCTGGCTGGGCGGGCCGCGCCTGTTCGCCGAAAAATACGGCAGCATCAGCATCCCGGCCTTTCATGCACAGTGGCCGATCGACCAGGCGCTGGCCGAAAGCTGGCTGAGCTGCATGGCCGGCGCCATCGCCCTGCAGAGTTATGCGCCGACCTTCGCCGACTACCTGCTGACCCAGCTACGCGTACCCGCCGAGCGCTCCGTGCAGGCCAGCCAAAACCGTCACCGCAAGGAAACCCCGACATGAGCGACGAACTGATCATCGAAGACCTGCAACCTGGCGACGGCAAGACCGTGGTCAAGGGCGCCCTGATCACCACCCAGTACCGTGGCTGGCTGGAGGACGGCAGCGAGTTCGACTCGTCCTGGGCGCGCGGCAAGCCGTTCCAGTGCGTGATCGGCACAGGCCGGGTAATCAAGGGCTGGGATCAGGGCCTGATGGGCATGCAGGTCGGAGGCAAGCGCAAGCTGAAGGTTCCGGCACACCTGGGCTATGGCGAGCGCAGCATGGGCGCGATTCCGTCCAACTCCAACCTGATCTTCGAGATCGAGCTGCTGGAAGTGCTGACCCGCGATGACTGATACCGCCCTCGCCACCCTGCACGAACACCTGTTGCAGGCGCTGGAAAAACACCCCGGTAACGAGACGCGTCGCCTGTTCCATGGCCGCGGGCGCTGCTGGCCGGGGCTGGAGCAGATCACCGTCGACTGGCTTTCCGGCATCGTGCTGGTGATGCTGTTCCGCGAGCCCCCGGCGGCACTGCGAGCGCTGCTCATGGCGTTGCTGGAAACGCCGCAATGGCAGGCCAGCGGCGCGCGCGGCCTGCTCCTGCAGCATCGCTACGTGCAGGGTAGCGAGAGCGAATGGCTGACAGGTGAAGCCCGGGCGCAATGGCCGATCATCGAAGACGGCCTGCATTACCTGCTCGACCTGGGCAGCAAGCAGAACAGCGGCCTGTTCCTCGACATGCGCCTGGGCCGCCAGTGGGTGCGCGAACAGGCCGCCGGCAAGCGCGTGCTCAATCTGTTCGCCTACACCTGCGGTTTCTCCGTCGCAGCCATCGCCGGCGGCGCCGCGCATGTGGTCAACCTGGACATGGCGCGCGCAGCACTGTCGCGTGGGCGCGAGAACCATCGCCTGAACGGCCATGACCTGAGCCGCGTGGAGTTTCTCGGCCACGAGTTGTTCAAGTCCTGGGGCAAGGTGCGCAAGAGCGGGCCATACGATCTGGTGATCATCGACCCGCCGAGCTTTCAGAAAGGCAGCTTCGCCCTCACCCAGGACTACCGCAAGATCCTCCGCCGCCTGCCCGAGCTGCTCGACGAACGCGGCACGGTGCTGGCGTGCGTCAACGACCCGGATATCGGCCCGGACTTCATCATCGACGGCATGGCCGAAGAGGCGCCGCAGTTGCGCTTCGAACGACGCCTGGACAACCCGCCGGAGTTTCCCGACATCTCGCCAGAGAGCGGTCTGAAAGCACTGGTGTTCCAACTGTAGCCTGGGTGAAATCCGGGAATTGCTGGCCCCGGATTGCATCAGGGCGACGGGCAGATGCCTTGCTCGTCGTGCGGTGCGCCGTGCGCACCGCCTGCCAACGTCATCAAACCCGGTGCGCGCAGCGCCCCCTACTTGATGCCCAGGCGCCTGGCCAAACGGCTGAGGTTGGCGCGATCCACGCCCAGTTCACGCGCTGCATCGGCCCACTTGCCACGATGGCGCGCCAGACACTGCTCGATCAGCTGACGCTGGAAGACGTCCACAGCCGTGCGCAGTTCCACACCTTCCGGCAGCGCCTCGCCGGATGCCTGCACCGCCTCGACGGCAGCATTCGTCTCGCCAGCCGGCAAGTCCAGATCCTGCGCGTCGAGGCTGAGGATGCGCGGACGCTCGCCATGACGTGCCAACGCCTTGATCGCCGCACGGCCGATCAGGTGTTCCAGCTCGCGCACGTTGCCCGGCCAGTCGTGTCCGAGCAGAGTCTTCTGCGCCTCGGGACTCAGACGCAGGCTGCGCAGCCCGAGCCGCGCACGGTTCTCTTCGAGGAAATAGCCGGCCAGCAACAGCACGTCGCGTCCGCGCTCGCGCAGCGGCGGCACCGGTAACGGGTACACGCTCAGACGGTGATACAGATCGGCGCGAAAACGCCCGGCGCGCACCTCCGCAGCCAGATCGCGGTTGGTGGCGGCAATCACCCGCACGTCGACGCGATGCTCACGATCCGAGCCGACCCGTTGCAACTGCCCACTCTGCAATACACGCAGCAGCTTGGCCTGGATCGCCAGCGGCAGCTCACCCACCTCGTCGAGGAACAGGCTACCGCCATCGGCCAGCTCGAACTTGCCGCTGCGCTCGCTCATCGCCCCGGAGAAAGCGCCGCGCACATGACCGAACAGCTCACTCTCCACCAGCGCATCGGGCAATGCCGCACAGTTGATGCTGACCAGCGGGCGCTGTGCGCGTGGCGAAGCCGCATGGATGGCCTCGGCGACCAACTCCTTGCCGACCCCGGTTTCGCCGGTGATCAGCACGGTCAGCGGGCTGTCGCCGACCAGGCGGATCTCTTCCTGCAACTTGCGCAGTGCGGCGCTCTGCCCCACCAGCTCGCGCGGCTGCTGGCGGGCCTGCCTGTACAGTTCGGTGAGCTGACGCTCGGCCTCCACCCGCTGCGCCAGCCCGCTGATGCGCTCGCTCACCTTGACCGTGGCAGCCGCCAGGCTGGCGAACGCGTCCAGGCTGTCCAGGTCGACCCGACCAAAGCTGGCCGGATCGAGCGAATCCAGGGTCAGCAGCCCCCAGAGCTGCTCGTCCAGATACAGCGGGCAACCCAGGCAATCATGCACTTCCAGGTGGCCATGCAGGCCCTCGACGAGGCCATCGTAGGGGTCGGGCAGCCCGCAGTCGGCGGCAAAACGGGTCGGCCCGGCATGCTCCAGCAACGCCGCCAGACGCGGGTGCTCGCTGACCCTGAAGCGGCGCCCCAGGGTGTCGTCGCTCAAGCCCTCCACCGCCAGCGGCACCAGCACCTCGCCATCGAGCCGCAGCAGCGCCACGGCATCGCAGGGAAACAACCGGCGCAAAGCAGCGAGCAGGCGACGGTAACGTTCGCCGTCGTCCAGCTCGCGGGACAGATCGGCCACCAGGGGAATCAGGCTTTCCAACAGAGGATTAGCGGTCATTTCGACTACTCAGTGTCCTTATGACTCGCGCACAAAGCGAGTCATAAACACAACAAACAAAATAAGTTATTGATATTGAAGGAATATTTATTTGGCACGCTTACTGATAGGTATCTCGCGCTAACGCTAACACGCCACAACTGGCCAGACGAGCCATACCGGCGCTTTCAGAGCGCCTCTAAAAACCTGGGTGAGACAGTCAGCACAAGGCAAAAACAAGCGGAAAGCGGTCGGAGTCGCGCTCGACTTTACGCGCTGTAAATGAGCATCTGATCGGACTCGCGCACGAGCTTGTTTTTAACGCAGTGATGACAACGCAGATCGTTTTTAGAGGTGCTCCTCATTTGCCTTGCGGAGATACCTTCATGCTGAGCAACGCTCAACGCGACCTGATCAAAGCTACCGTGCCCCTGCTGGAAAGCGGCGGCGAAGCGCTGACCACGCATTTCTATCGGATGATGCTCAGCGAGTACCCCGAAGTGCGCCCACTGTTCAACCAGGCGCACCAGGCCAGCGGAGACCAGCCACGCGCCCTGGCCAACGGCGTACTGATGTATGCCCGCCATATCGACCGCCTCGAAGCCCTGGGCCCGCTGGTGCGCCAGGTGGTGAACAAACACGTCGCCCTGCAGATTCTCCCCGAACATTACCCCATCGTCGGCAGTTGCCTGCTGCGCGCGATCCGCGAGGTACTGGGCAGCGAGATCGCCACCGACGCGGTGATCGAAGCCTGGGCCGTGGCCTACCAGCAGCTGGCCGATATCCTCATCGGTGCCGAGGAGCGGCTGTATCGGGAGAACGCCACGGCACCTGGAGGCTGGCGCGGCGCACGGGCCTTCCGCGTGGTGCGCAAGGTCGTCGAGAGCGCCGAGATCACCTCCTTCCACCTGGCGCCAGTCGATGGCGGCCCCCTGCTCGACTACCAACCCGGCCAGTACATCGGCATGCGCCTGCTGCTGGACGGCGAAGAGGTGCGCCGCAATTACTCGCTGTCGGCCCAGGCCAACGGTCGCGAGTACCGCATCAGCGTCAAGCGCGAGCCCGGCGGCCGCGTATCCAGCCACCTGCACGACGTGGTTCAGGTTGGCGACGAACTGCAACTGTTTCCGCCGGCTGGCGAATTCACCTTGAGCGAGTCGGACAAACCGCTGGCCCTGATCAGCGCCGGCGTCGGCATCACGCCGGCGCTGGCCATGCTTGACGCAGCGCGGCATTCGGGCCGACCGATCCACTTCATCCACTGTGCGCGCAATGCCGAGGTGCACGCCTTCCGTGACTGGGTCGATGCCCATGCCGCCGAGCACCCGCAGATTCGTCACTACGTCTGCTACAGCGAACCGCGCGCGGGCGACGTGGCCGACGCTACCGGCTTGCTGAGCCGCGACCTGCTGGCGCAATGGCTACCGGCCGAACGTGACCTGGACGCCTACTTCCTCGAGACCGAAACCCTTCATGGCTCAGGTCAGGCGCCATCTGCAAGCGCTGGGCGTCCCCGAAGAACAGAGCCGTTACGAGTTCTTCGGGCCGGCGTCGGCCCTGGATAACTGATCGATGAGGAGGTGAACCATGTACCCGCTCAATCTTCCACCCGCGCACATTCTGCATCTGTCCAGCCAGTTGCTCTGGGCCGGCCTTGCCCTGCTGCTCGTGGGGCTGATGGCCGCCTATGGCCTGGAGAAGCAGTTGGACGTGCCGACGCTGGTGCTGGCCCACAGCCTGACGCTGCTCGGCCCGAGCGTGCTGAAGATCGGCTACGTGCTGCGCCTGGTGGCGCAGGCACGACTGAACGAGCGAGCCTGCACTCATGCAATTGCTTGATCGCAAACAGGCACTGAGCATCCCGCCAGTGTGGCGCCTGGGCTTTCGCCCGTTCTTCCTCGCCGGAGCTTTGTTCGCCCTGCTCGCCGTCGCCCTCTGGGCGGCGGTGCTGCTGGGGTGGGCAAGCCTTGCGGCGGTGCCCGGCGGCATGCTGGCCTGGCATCGCCACGAGATGCTCTTCGGCTTCGGCCTGGCGATCATCGCCGGTTTCCTGCTCACCGCCGTGCAGAACTGGACGGGCCGCCCCGGCCTGAGCGGTTGGCGGCTGATCACCCTGTTCGGCGTGTGGCTGGCGGCACGCCTGGCCTGGTTCGCGCCGGTACCTCTGGTAGCGCTGATCGCTCTGCAACTGGCCTTCATCGGGCTGTTCATCGCGCAGATGGCGCATCAGTTGATCGCCGCCCGCCAGCGCAACAACTACCCGATCCTGCTGGTGCTGAGCCTGCTCGCCCTGTGCCAGTCACTCACCCTCACCGGCCTGGCGCAGGGCGACGACGAGCTGCAACGTCGAGGCACGCTCGCCGCCCTGTGGCTGATCGCCGTGCTGCTGAGCCTGATCGGCGGGCGCGTGATCCCCTTCTTCACCCAGCGCGGTCTGGGACGGCCCGAGGCGTTCGCCGCGCATCCCTGGCTGGATCGCCTGTTGCTGGTCAGCGGCCTGCTGGTGGCGGCGCTGCATGCCAGCGGTCACAGCCTGCAGGCCAGCCCATGGCAGGCGATGCCCTTCATCGTCTTGGCGGTGCTGCACGGCCTGCGCCTGTGGCGCTGGTACCTGCCCGGTATCTGGGGCGTACCGCTGCTGTGGTCACTGCACCTGGCCTACGCCTGGCTGCTGGTCGCCAGCCTCGGCATGACGGCCTGGCACCTGGGCTGGCCGGGACGCCCCAGCCTGGCCAGCCACGCGCTGGCGGTGGGGGCGATGGGCGGGTTGATCCTGGCAATGATGGCGCGGGTCAGCCTCGGCCATACCGGGCGAGCCTTGCAGCCACCCAGGGCGATGGCCTGGGCCTTCGCCTTGCTCAACCTGGGCGCACTGATTCGGATCACGGCAAGTGGCGAGTGGCTAGGGCTGGCAGCGGCATGCTGGGGCGCGGCCTTCGCCCTGTTCGCCTGGCATTACACACCGATGCTGTGCCAGCCGCGAGTCGACGGACATCCGGGGTGAGTGACGAAAATTTCGATGCGCACGGCGCACCCGACGGATACGCGCATCAAGCGCGATCAATCGACCAGGGTGCAGGCCATCACCAGCGCATCCTCGCGCCCGCCCACCGCCGGGTAGTAATCACGGCGGCGTCCCACCTCGTTGAAACCGAAACGCTCATACAGGCGGTAAGCGCTCTGGTTGCTGGCGCGCACCTCCAGAAAGCACTCGCGCCCGCCCAGCTCATGGGCTTCTTTCATCAGGTGCTCGAGCAGGCGCAGGCCGAGGCCGCGCCCCTGGCTTTCCGGCTTGATGGTGATATTGAGCAGGTGCGCTTCGTCGAGAATCAGGTTGATCACGCCGTGGCCGACCTGCTGCCCCCTTCGAACATCAGCCAGCAGTTATAGGACTTGAGGCTGTCGGTGAAGATGCCGCGTGTCCAGGGGTGGCTGAAGGCAGCGTATTCGATCTTCAGCACGGCATCGAGATCCGCCTCGGTCATCGGGCGGAAGGAAATCGCATCGCTCATTGGAATACTCAAAAATATCTACGATCTTGCGAGCTGGAGCCATGCGATACCGATGGCTGTCCCGCGAAAGCAAGTGAGAAACGGTCGGAGTCGCGGGCGACTGTACTGTTGTACATGAGCATTTCGACCGGGCTGACGTTCCAGATTGTTTTCAACGCAGCAGGGCCGACGCGCAGCTGATCGTTTCACGGAGCTAGCCAGCGCTGACGGGTACGCCGCATGGCCTGCCACAGCTCGCGCTTGCGCGCCGGCTCTTCCATCAGCATCTCCAGACCCGGCAGGGCCCAGCAGGCGCCGAGACCTTCGACCTGCAGTTCGCGGTTGTAGCTGTTCTCGTCGCCCTCGCCCGCGAAGCGGATGGCCGGCAGGCCGACCAGCCACAGGCAGGCGCTGGGCTGCTCTTCCATACGTGCGGCGACGAAACTCTGCACGTACTCCAGCGCGGCTTCCGGCCCCTGATCCATATTGCCGCGCACCAGCAGTGGCCAGCGCACCGGCTCGCCGAGCAGTTGCGGGCTGTCCGGCAGGCCGGCGGCACGCAGCAGATCCTTGAGCAGGATGTAGGCCGGGTCGCGGCTCTGGAAGGGCTCGCCGGTGGGTAGCTCCACCAGCAGCGCGCAATCGCCGGCACGCAGCAGCTGCAAGGCGAAACGCGGTGGCGGCACGCTGACGCGCGCTGGTTTTTCCTCGACCAGCGTTTCGGCCACTGGCTCGACCGGCGGACGCGACGGCGTCCCCGGACGTGGAATCTCGATCTTCGGCCGCTCGGCAACCGGTGCCGCAGGCGCCTCGCGCACGACGAGCGCCGCCGGCGCCGCCTGCTCGGCCGGCATCTGCGTTTCGGCCTGCACAGGTTCGATCGACTCAGGCCGCGACGGGGCCGCGAACGGCAGCACGGTGCGCGGCAGCCAGCTGGCGACCTGCATGGCATCGAGGTAGGCACGTCGGCGTAGCTCGGGGATCACACGCCCTCCAACTTGCAAATGCATGCCGTCCCGACGGTATCGGGTACGGCAACGTGATCGGAACCGCGACCTCTGCCCCTGGGGGCGTCGCATGATGGCGGCAATTGTCGCGTGAAATACCCGGCGCGGGAAGCACGAACGGACGACCTCTAGCGTCCTTCGCGCTCCGGCACCTGACCGACAGCCTGGCGGAACTGGCTCGGCGTGCCACGCGCCAGCTTGCGCATCAGCCGGCGCAACGCCGAGGTGTCGGCATAACCGACCTGCTCCGCCACCTGTTCGACCGACAGCCGGGAGCTCTCCAGCAACAGCCGCGCCCGGTTGATCCGAACGCCCTGCAACAACGCGGAAACGCTACCCCCGGTAGCCTTGCGTACATGCCGCGCCAGCGTACGGGTGGACATCGCCCGCTCCGCCGCAAGCTCCGCGACGCTCGGCGGGTTGGGCAGGGCTGCCTCGAAACGCGCCACCAGGCCCGCCACCAGCTCATTGCCCCCGGCCAGCAATGCGGGATCGATGTAGCGCGCCTGCGATTGTCGGCCATCGATCAGCAGCATGCGCGAGACAGCCTCGGCCAGCGCCGGACTGAAGCGGCTGCGCAGCAGGTGCATGACCAGATCCACATAAGCGAAGGCCGCACCGGCAGTCAGCAGGTCACCATCGGCCACCAGTACCCGGGCAACCTCCACCTGGCAATCAGGCTCTCGGCTCTGCAAGAGGCCGCCCAGCCACCAGGTGGTGGTCACTCGGCGCCCGGCCAGCAATCCGGCCTCCTGCAGCAGGAACACCGACGAGCAGGCAGCTGCGATGCTGCCACCGCCCGCGACATGGGCACGCAGGCTTTGGCCGAGCGCCACGGCGTCCGCCTGCGCCAGACGCGCGGTGATGCTCCGGGCGTCGGTCATGCCGAGGCCCGGCAGCAACCAGACCGAAGCGTCGGCCTGCCTGGCGTCGGGCAAGGCCTGTGCCTCGATGCGCAAACCGCTGCTCAGGGTGACGCAGGCTACGCTGGAACACACGCGCCAGCGCGGAGCGGCACAACCGACCTGGCGCGCCAGGCGGGCGGCGCAGGCCAGAATGTCCAGAGTGCCGCTGACCGCCGAGGCGAAGGCGCCCGGCAGGACGATGAGGGTGAAATCGTACATTGACCGATCAAGCTCGAAAGATGTCTAACCAGACACTTCAAGCAAGCGCCTTTTCACCGCCAAATGCAAGTGAACCGCCCACTACAGGAATCCTCCATGTCCTCCAGAAAGCTCGATGAGTTCGACCCGCTCGAAGACTTCACGCCGCACACCATCACCCTCGATGGCATCACCAAGGTGGTGCAGGTCAGTGGCAGCGGCCCGGCAGTGATCGTCATGCCGGAGCTGCCCGGTATCAGCCCGCATGTGGCGCGTTTCGCGCGCTGGGTTCGCGAAGCCGGCTTCACGGTGTACATGCCTTCGCTGTATGGACGCGATGGTGAACCTTCCAGCCTGGAGGGCACCCAGGCCACCTTCCGCAAGATCTGCGTCAGCGCCGAGTTCCACGCCTTCGCCGGCGCCGGCTCGAGCCCCGTGACGCAGTGGTTGCGCGCGCTGGCACGACTGGCCCATGCGCAATGCGGCGGGCCGGGCGTGGGCGCGATCGGCATGTGCTTCTCCGGCAACTTCGCCCTGAGCATGATGCTCGAACCGGTCATGCTGGCTCCGGTTCTGGCCCAGCCGTCGCTGCCGATCGACGATCCGGCCAGTCTGGAGAGCAGCGACGAGGAGCTCGCCAGGATCAAGACCCGTCTCGACCGCGAAGGGCTGGACGTGCTGGCCTATCGTTTCGCCGGCGACCGCATCTGCCAGGCGCAGCGTTTCGCCGCTTACCAACGCGCGCTGGGCGAGCGCTTCATCGCCCGCGAGTTGCCCGACGACGCGGCCAATCAGGAGGTACCGGAGTTCTTCGAGAAGGTGGTGCAGACGCCGCACAGCGTGGTGACCGTGCACCTGATCGACGAGGCCGGACAACCGACCCGCGTCGCGCGCGACGAGATTCTCGCCTTCTTCAGGCAGAGGCTGATACCCGGCAC
Organism: Ectopseudomonas oleovorans; assembly: GCA_045291465.1. Classification (GTDB taxonomy): domain Bacteria; phylum Pseudomonadota; class Gammaproteobacteria; order Pseudomonadales; family Pseudomonadaceae; genus Aquipseudomonas; species Aquipseudomonas oleovorans_B. The sequence continues at coordinate 4,854,470 of CP152345.1, forward strand.
CTAGTACAAAGACAAGGCCCGCCGATTGGCGGGCCTCGTTCGGGGTCAGAGTGCCTGATCCCAGGGACGATCACCGTGCTCGTCCTTGATGCGGGTGGGCAGGCCCATCCCATCCAGGAGCTTGAGGAACGGTTCGGCCGGCAGTTCCTCGACGTTGACCATGCGCTGCGCGTCCCACTCGCCGCGTGCAACCAGCAGGGCAGCGGCGACCGGCGGCACGCCGGCGGTGTAGGAGATGCCCTGGCTGTCGGTCTCGGCGAACGCTTCTTCGTGATCGGCCACGTTGTAGATGAACAGCTCGCGCGGCTGACCATCCCGGGTGCCCTTGACCAGGTCGCCGATGCAGGTCTTGCCGGTGTAGCCCGGTGCCAGCGAGGCGGGATCGGGCAACACGGCCTTGACCACCTTGAGCGGCACCACTTCCACCCCCTCCGCGGTCTTGACCGGCTGCTCGGAGAGCAGGCCGAGGTTCTTCAGCACGGTGAACACGTTGATGTAGTGGTCGCCGAAGCTCATCCAGAAGCGCACGTTCGGTACGTCGAGGTGCCTGGACAGCGAGTGCACCTCGTCATGCCCGGTCAGGTACAGATTCTGCACGCCCACCACCGGCAGATCGTCGGTGCGCTTGACCTCGAACATGGTATTGCTGGTCCACTGGCTGTTCTGCCAGCTGTAGACCGTCCCGGTGAATTCACGGAAATTGATTTCCGGGTCGAAATTGGTGGCGAAGTACTTGCCGTGCGAGCCAGCGTTGACGTCGAGGATGTCGATCGACTCGATCTTGTCGAAGTACTGTTGTTGCGCCAGAGCGGCATAGGCGTTGACCACGCCCGGGTCGAAGCCGACACCGAGGATGGCAGTCACGCCCTTCTCCTGGCATTCGGCCAGGTGCTTCCACTCGTAGTTGCCGTACCACGGCGGGGTTTCACAGATCTTGCTCGGATCTTCGTGGATGGCGGTGTCCAGATAGGCGACGCCGGTGTCGATGCAGGCGCGCAGCACGGACATGTTGAGGAACGCCGAACCGACGTTGATGACGATCTGCGATTCGGTTTCGCGGATCAGTGCCTTGGTCGCTTCCACGTCCAGGGCGTTCAGCGCATAGGCCTTGATCTCGCCGGGCTGCTTGAGGCCGCCCTTTGCCTGCACGCTGTCGATGATGGCCTGGCATTTGGAGATGTTCCGTGACGCAATCGCAATACGACCCAGCTCGTCGTTATGCTGCGCACACTTGTGGGCCACCACCTTGGCAACACCTCCTGCACCAATGATCAGAACATTCTTCTTCAATTGTTTCACCTCCAGGGTACTGCGTTGTTGAAAGCACTTGATGAGCCGTAGGGTGGACGATGCTTCCCCGTCCACCGAAGACCTTCGCCGTGGTGGATGAAAGACGCACCATCCCCCCTGCGCCGGCGAGAATCACGACAGGCTGGACAGGTAGTCGTCGAACTCGAACTTGCGCGCCACCTCGACGCTGCCGTCGAGCTGCTTCACCACGATGGACGGCATTTTCAGGCCATTGAACCAGTTCTTCTTGACCATGGTGTAACCGGCAGCGTCGATGAACGACAGGCGATCACCGATCTGCAGCGGCTTGTCGAACTGGTACTCGCCGAAGATATCGCCGGCCAGACAGGACTTGCCGCACACCATGTAGGTGTGTTCGCCATCGTTGGGTGCCATCTTGGCGTTGAGACGGTAGATCAGCAGGTCGAGCATGTGCGCTTCGATGGAGCTGTCGACCACTGCCAGGTTCTTGCCGTTGTACAGGGTGTCGAGCACGGTGACTTCCAGCGAGGCGCTGAGGGTGATCGCCGCTTCGCCCGGCTCCAGGTATACCTGCACGCCATACTTCTCGGAGAAGGCTTTCAGACGTGCGCAGAAGGCGTCGAGCGGATAGCCCTCACCGGTGAAGTGGATGCCGCCGCCGAGGCTGACCCACTCGACCTGGGCGATCAGATGGCCGAAGCGCTCCTCGATGGTGGTGAGCATCCTGTCGAACAGCTCGAAGCTGCCGTTCTCGCAGTTGTTGTGGAACATGAAGCCGGAAATCTGCCCCATGACCTTCTCGATCTTCGCGGGGCCCCACTCACCGAGGCGACTGAACGGACGCGCCGGGTCGGCCAGCAGGTAGTCGGAGCTGCTCACCTGCGGGTTGACGCGCAGGCCACGGATGGTGCCCTCGGTACGCTCGGCGAAGCGTTCGAGCTGGCCGATGGAGTTGAAGATGATCTTGTCGCAGTTGGCGACCATCTCTTCGATCTCGTCGTCGGCCCAGGCCACGCTGTAGGCATGGGTTTCGCCGGCGAACTTCTGGCGGCCCAGTTTCAGTTCATACAGCGAAGACGACGTGGTGCCGTCCATGTACTGCTGCATCAGGTCGAACACCGACCAGGTGGCGAAGCATTTCAGCGCCAGCAGCGCCTTGGCACCGGAGTTCTCGCGCACGTAGGCGATCTTCTCCAGGTTGACCAGAAGCTTCTGTTTGTCGATGAGGTAGTACGGCGTCTGGATCATCTCGTCGCCCCAGCAAGGTCAGCCAATGGGTGCCTCACGGGCCCCCGGAAAAAGTGGACGCGAATTGTGCCGATAACCGACGCATATCGAAAGGGCATTGGGGATTTTTGTACAACGGGTGATTACCAGTCGGTTCGCCAGTGGCGCACCCTACGAATCACACCAGGACTGGAACAGCACGCTAACGTGCCGTGATGACAACCGCGTGACCAGGGTGGTCAGTTGATCGGCGTGGCAGTCAGGTTGGCGCGGATATCGGCATTCTGCAGTTTCATACCGTACATGGAAGTGACCGCCCCGCCCGTGGGGTGGACGTTCTGGATGCGGTCGACGTTGATTTCCTTGAAGTGCACCCGTCCGTTGACGGCAAAACCCAGCGGGTCGGGCGATACCGGCGGGCATCCGCTGGCGCCCTTGTTGCAGACCCGCGTCGGCGCCACGTCGAGATTGAGATCGACGCGCACGCCATAACTGTTGGCGTTGGCATCGCTCGGGTTGGCATCGGAGGTGTGGAAGTTGTCCACCACCAGCTGCGCGCCCGTGCCGTTGACACCGTTCACCCGATCCGTCTCGATGATCAGCTGGTTGCGCTTCTCGCTGGTCGACACGCTGCCGGCCGGATTGCCCGAGGTATCACGCACGAAGACGTTCTTCAGCCCCGCCGTCAGCCCTTCATTGCCACGATCCTCCCAGCGCCCGCCACTGGCGGTACAGGCCGCTGAGCTGGCGCCACTGCCACCGACGCACAGCGCGCCCGCGCCACCGGAGCTGAGGCTGAGGGTCGAACCCTGCTCGTAGCGACGCAGCACGATACGGCCGAGGCTCTGCCCGGCGGCGCGATCCCCCCAGCGCACGTCATGCACGTCCAGAGTCGACCAGTAGGTGCCCTTGTTCAGTTGCACGCCGTTGTGCGTCACGTCCAGCGAGCCTTCGCGAAAGTGCATGTCGTAGCGGGTACCTGCCAGCCACAGGCCTTTGCCACTCTCGTCGACGGTGATCGCGGCATTGGCATCGGTGACGAAGAAATCGGCGTCGTAGCGCAACCCATCGCCGCTGGCGCCACCCGCGCGCAGGGTCAGCTGGCCGTTGAGGGTGAAGTCGTAGGCCGGGAAGATTTCCAGCAACACCAGCAACTCGGTACCGCCCTGCAAGGGCGCATCGGCGCGGCCAACCCGCAGGCCATCGAAGCTGTAGCCACCACTGAGGTTCTTCAGGCCCAGGCGCAGGCCATCGAAATGACCGTCATAGCCACTGCTGCCGGGCTGGGTGTTGGCACTGCCGGCATAACAACCAGTGCTGACACCTGCGGCACAGCTGCGCGTCAGATCGACGCTGAGCTGGCCACTGCCGTGGGTGCGCAGCCCACTGAACCACATGCTGTTGCCGTTATCGGTCAGCGAGACCGAGCTGCTGATCATGTTCCACGACAGATCGGCCGTGATGCCCTTGAGCCCGGAGTTGGGATCGCCGCCGGGACGCAGCTTGACCCCGTTCTGTCGCGCCCCCTGATCCTGGAAGTTGAGATCCAGCGCCAGGCTGCCGATCTTCTGGTTACCGGGGTTGCCGATGATCAGGCCACCCAGGCTGGCGTTGAGCTTGAGATCCTGAAAGGCCAGTTGGGCGTAACGCCCGCTACCGTCCTCGCCCAGATCGAGGGTGATGCCGTTCTGGCTGCTGAGCACACCGGCAAAATTCTCGGCACGCAGCACGCCGTCATCCTTGTACTGGAACAGGCTGTTGGCGATGGTGATCTGCGGAATCAGGCGCAGTCCCTGGCCACTCGCGCCGCCACCGGCGATGCGAATGCTGCCGCCAAGCCGCAGATCCATGTCCAGTTGACCGAAGCTGCGTGCGTGCTCCGGGTGACGAGTATCCGCCATCCCCGGCGTCACCGCGACACCGGCCACGGGATCGCCATGAGCCAGATCCAGGCCGATGCCGCCGACATGCGCAACGAACCGGGTATCCCCCAGGTCGAGACGCACCGCAGAGCCGTTGCCGCCGCTGACGATATCCAGATAGGCATTGTTCAGGTAGGCATCGAACGAGGCATTGCGCACGATCAGATCGAAACCGTTGTCGCGGTAATAGAAGGTCACGGCGTCCAGGCTCAGGCGACTGCCATCGACGCTGAACCCGGCCACACCGCTGGCGCCGCCCCCACTCAGCCGCAGACTGGCACCCAGGGTATAGAAGGCTCGAAAGGCACCAAAACTCCTGTCGCTGCCGGCGAAGCCGATGTTGTTCACCGCCAGTTCGTTCGGCCGGCCCTGATGTTCGACATGCAGGCGTTCGTCGACCACATCGATCGTCGTGCTGGAGCTGCTGCCAGGTTGCTGTGGACGGCTGGAAACGCCCTCCAGACGCAGACTCCTGCCGTCCTCGCGATACTCGACGCTGGCGGCCGACCAACCCCCGGTGGTCTCGATGCTGATGCCGCCACGACCACTGACGCTGGCCAGGCCGTCATCATCCAGCGCCTGCATCGCCCACGCCGGCGCACTGCCGAGAACGAGCGCCGAAAGCCATCCGTAACGCCGCATGATCCGCCCCCTCAGTTCGTGGGAAACACCAGCACGCTGCCTTGCATGCGGATGCTGCCGTCGATCCTGGCCGAGAAGATATTGGTTTGCTGATAACCCGGGTCACCACCGTTGGCGGCGCTCAGCGCCTTGTTCTTCCAGCCACCCTGACTGGCCACGCCAAAGGCGAAGTTGCCATCCTTGAAGCGGATTTCATTGGGTAGCCCCAGCACCAGCACGTCACGCTCTCCCCCTGCACTGGTGAGGGTTCGGGTATTCAGGGTCAGGCCTTCGAAACTGAAGATGCCCTTGATGTTGTCCAGTACGTACCAGCCGGCATTGGCGCCTGAGCGCACGGCCACGCGCATGCCGCAACTCTCCGGGCTGGCCGCGCCGGCCAGGCGCAGCTGCGCTGATTGGCCGCCCACTGCGCCGGATTGTTGGTGGCGGGGGTATCCCAGAGCACACCGCCATTTTTGTTGATGCTGAACTCGCCGGACAGGTAGACCCCGCCCTGCCCGCTCATCTCGCCGAGGGCGCTGTCGTCCAGCGCCTGCATTTCCGCCAGCGCCAGCGCCGGCAGCAGCGACAGCAGCACTACAGCCGTTCTAGCGCAGGTCATAGCTGCTCACCTTGAGGTAGTTGAAGCTCAGCCCGGAAATCTCGTTGCGGCCAAAGTTGTAACCGCCAGTGGGAACGGCTGTCGGGCTGCTGCGGGTGCCGCCCACGGTCAGGTTCTCGAACACCAGATTGGTACGCGGCGCATTGGCATAGAAGTCACTGGCCAGGGCCTGGCGTTGCGCCGCCGTGGTGCCGCCAGCGGTGGGACTCTGCAGCTCCAGGACGAACTGGCCGTCAGCGCTGGAGCGCAGGCGCAAAGGCTGCGACTTGCCGTAGCCCAGCGCGACATTGGCGTAGCCGTTGGTGATGTAGAGCGTGCGGGCGCCACGCTGGGCCGCCGTCTCACCCGCCGTGTTGCAGTTGGCCTGGGCGCAGGACATCACTTCCAGGGTCTTGGCGAAGATGTTGATCCGTGCCTCGCCGACCAGCTCACCATTGCCGTTCTGCCCACGGTCGCCCCACAGGCGCAGGTAGGAGCCGTCCATGACCAGTTGGTGGAAATCCAGGGCCAGCATCTCGGTACGCCCGGCCGCCACCTGGAAATCGAAGCGCATGCCCAGGTCGGCACGCCCGCTGGCCGCCGTGGAGCAGTTGGAACCGGCGCCGGCATAACTGGCGATGCAAGGGTTGCCAGCGGAGGTCAGGCGCTCGGGAAACTTGAACGACAGCACCGTGATGTTGCTCGGGGTGGTCTGCACCCATTGCCCGTCGTCGCGCAGGGTGCGCAACTCCTCGCCTTTCGCCAGTTCCAGTTCGAACGGATGGTCGAGGCTGCCGATGGTCACCGGGTTGAGATTGGTGCCCTTGTTGCTGCCGGCGGCCCCGAGATAGAGGTTCTTCAGCGAGATGGGCACGTTGCGCCCCTGGCTGTCGGTGATGTCGTTGATCACGATCTGCGCACCGGAACCGTCCAGCAGCACCTGATCCAGCACGAAACCGAGGCCTGCGCCCTGGACATCGGACATTTCCTCGTCGCTCAGTGGCTCCATGGCCTGAGCCGAAGCAACGAACAACACGCCAAGCAGCAGGTAAAGCACGCGAGCATGCATGATCAGCACCCCGAGACAGCGCTACCGAGGCAGGTGTCCTGACGCAGAATGCCCTCCAGCGCCTGCTGGAAGGACAGGGTCACGGCGCCCGAACCATCGGCGTTGCGCGGCATGTTCATGAAGGCGCCGGCCAGTGCGTTGATGAACTGCCCTGAATTCTGCTGATCGCGCCAGGGCACGTTTTCCGTTTGCAGGGAAATGAACACACCCTTGGCCGGATCGAGGAACTGATTGGTATTGGTATCGAACTTGCCCACCGGCAGGGATTTGTAATCCGCCAGGTTGAAGCAGGTGGTCACCCCGAGCAGATTGCAGTTCTGCGAGGTGAACAGGCCAAGCAGAAAATTGGCGAACTGACTGTTGCTCGGCATCGCCAACTGGGTTCCGTTGACCAGCCCGGCCTGGGTCGCACGTACCGGATCGGCCCCGCCCTGGCCGTTCACCAGGGTCGCCTGCGCCTTGAACTCCTCGTCACCCCAGGCACCGCTGACCAGGCCCTTGGCGGGCAGGCAGACGATGAAATCCCAGCCACAGGTGATCTTGTCGCCGAGATAGCTACCCTTGCCGTAGATGTCGATGGCCAGGTTGCCGGTGAAACTGTTGATGTCGCCGGACAGAAAACCCTGCGCCTCGCCGAACCCGACTCGCACACCCACCACCCGGTTACCGTTGTAGGCCAGTTCGATGTAGGGGTTGTTGATCAGGAAAGGATTGATGCTGTCGTTGGGACCGACGGTGCCAAGCGCGAAGTTGTTGATCGACAGATCAGCCGGCATCGTCTCTCCGCTACGCGCGTAGTTACCCAGCTCCAGCTTCTTGATGTTCATCTGGGTCTCCACCTTCACCCCGAAATCGATCTTGGTGAAGTTCAACCCCGAATGGGAGTCGGTGCTGAGATTGATGAATGCCTGGCCGGTGATGTCCGACAGTTCGTTGTCCTCCAGCTCGACCATGCTGGCCTGGGCCTGGACACCCATCAGCCCGACGAAGATCGGAGCCAGGACACGTTTGGCGAAGCGAAAGGACTGGCGCATGGCGAAACCCCTTTTCTTATAGTGGTGTCGAGCACTCCGACTCGAATCCTTATGGCCACTATAGGGACACCAGCGCCAGAACGGCCCGACCCATAGTCGAGAAAGGGCCGGCAAATGGCCGTCAGTCGACTCGTTGAAATGCGGCGGGTGTTACCCCTGGCAACAGGGGCGTAACACTGCCGCCCCTCCCGCGACGGAACCACGCCAGCCTCTGCCCGAGCGGCACGTGCATCGACTCGCCTGCCTCTGATCGATTGGGACTCAAACCCGGCATCCGCCTTGCAGTACAATCGCCTCTTTTAACTTGCCAGGAACACGGCGCCTCGATGATCGATCCCAAGCGCGTTTTGCGCGCCCTCGCCGAACACTGGACGTTGCTCGAGCCGCTCTGCGAGCGTTTCGACGCCGGCACCCTGAGTCTGGTCGAACTGCGCAGTCAGCTCGCCGCGCAACTGCCCGACGCAACGCCCGGTGACACCACCGCCCTGCTCGACACCTGGATACGCCTGGACATCCTCGTGCCGGTGGCCAAGAGCCCCAACCGCTTCGAGCTCAATGCACAGATCCATGACTTCCTCGCCTACCTGCGTCGCGAGCACCGCCTCGGCCTGTGCCTGGAGATCGAAGCCTACCTGCGTCATCTGGAGCGCCTGGCCGGCTACATCCAGGACGCCTTCGAAGTGCGCGACGCCAACGACCTGGCGCGCCAGTTGCGCCTGCTCGACATGCGCGTACGCGACGTCCTGAAGAAGCTGGCCAACGACGAACAGGCGCTGGTCGGCGTGGCCGATCGGGCCAAGACCAGTGACCGACAGATTCCCCTGCGCCAGCGCTATGCCGAAGTGCTGGCCACCTGGGACGAATACGTCGAGCCGATGATCCAGCTGGTCGCTGCCGACGGCGCCTTCGAGCAAGGCGTGCGCCGTGTCGAACAGGTGCTGCTGCGCCTGCTCGGCGATCAGCAGCGCCTTGGCCAACTGGTCGACGACGACCTGCTGCTGCGCACCCATGCCCGCATCCTGGAGATGCAGACCACCGCCCAGCTGACCCTGCGCAAGGCCCGCGAACTGCTGCTGCCGCTGCGCGAGGAAGCGCGTCGGCACAATGCCGTGACCCGTGGCGCGGCGCTGGCGCTGTCGGTGATCCGCAAGAAGGGCATCGACGCCGTACCGCAAGCCGCCATGCCGCTGTTCACCCGACCGCAGAGCAACTTCCTCGGCAGTGCCAGCCAGGTCGAGGCCTACGTCTACGCCCTGGCGCGCTTCGAAGCCAAGCCGGCGCATTTCCCCAAGGCCAGCGGCAGCCGCAAGGGCGGAACGCCCAGGGCGCCGAAAACCGCGCGGGAAATGATCGAACGCTGCGAACAGGCCCTGCCGTTGCCGGATCTGATGGCCTGGCTGCTGGAACAGGAACCGGAAGGCGCCACCGACGAGTTGCTCTACTGGTTCTCGCGCCTGTCGCGCGAGTCGCGCTTCCAGCGCGAACGCCTGGATCGCCGTGAGTACCTGACCCGCGAGCACGAGGTCAGCCTCGCCTCCTATGCCCTGGTGGGCCGCCCCAATGCATGACCCTAACGTAGGGTGGACAACGTTTTTCTTGTCCACCTTGTTGATTGCCATGCGGTGGACGGATAAAGCGTCGTCCACCCTACGCTTGCCCGTGAGCACGACGTATGAACATTGATTTGAAAGAAATGACCCAGCTCGCAGCCGCCTTCCGCGACCTGTTCAAGGGCTACCACATCTCGCGCAGCGAGCCGGAGTGTTACGCCCAGCTGTCCAGCATGCAGGATCAGTATCGCGCCCTGTTCAGGGCCTTGGGCTTCGAACTGGTATGCGACCCGCGCGGCTTCTACTACTTCGTCCCCGAGCAGGTCGCCCCGCAGGTGAACAAGACCGCCCAGCGCCTGGCGCTGTTCACCTTCATCCTCGTGGAGCACCTGGCCGACCAGGGGCGTGACCCACTCTCCGTGCTCGACGGCGGCAGCATTGGCCGCGATGAGCTGCCGGCGCTGCTGGACAAGTACCGCGACCTGTTCCTGCAGGCCGAGGTCACCACCTTCGAAGAGCTGGAAGACAAGATCATCCGCCGCCTCGTCCAGCTTGGCTTTGCCGAGGACAGCAACGGCGTGTACCGCTTCCTGCCCCCCATGCACCGCTTCCTCGACGTCTGCCTGTCGGTGCAGCACGACCGCGACCTGGCCGCCAGCCTGCACAGCAGTGACCTGCCGCTGCCGGCACCGGTGCTGCTGGACGACGACGGCGATGCCGATGGTGCAGATGCCATCGAGACCGAAGAATCCGAGGAAGATGCCCTGGCCCGCGCCATGGCCGAAGAACGTGCCGCACAGGAGATGGACGCATGAGCCAGGAACGCTACGGCATCCGCCGCTTCGCCCTGCTGAACACCGCCGGCTACAGCCTCGGCCTGTTCCCACTGGAAAACCCGCTGTCGGTCTATGGCGCCAACAACCTGGGCAAATCCGCCTCGATCAACGCCTTGCAGTTCCCCATCCTGGCGCGCATGTCCGACATGAGCTTCGGCAAGTACAGCCTGGAAGCCTCGCGCAAGTTCTACTTCGCCAGTGACACCAGCTACATCCTCGTCGAAGTCGCCCTGCCCCACGGCCCGCACGTGATCGGTGTGGCCGGACGCGGCCCGGGCGGTGGTTTCGGCCACCAGTTCTTTGCCTATGCCGGTGAGCTGGATCTGGAGCATTACCAGCAGAACGGCACCTGTCTGCGTCAGCGCGAACTGTTCAAGAACCTCGGCCAGGCCGGCATCACCGCCTACGAGCTCAAGCCCGACGAACTGCGTCGCCTGCTGGTCGGCGGTCATACCAGCATCCCGCTGGATCTGACCCTGATCCCGCTGCGCTCGACCAGCGAACAGAGCCTGAAGACCTTCCGCGCCCTGTTCATCAACCTGCTGCACATGCGCGAAATCACCGCAGCCAAGCTCAAGCAGCTGTTCCTCGATGCCTTCGAGCACAGCCTGCGCTCGGGCAGCGTCGACTATATCGCCGCGACGGAAGAGGCGTTTCGCGACGTGCGCCGCATGGAGCAGGACTACCAGGCCCTGGTGACCGCAGGCCCGCTGATCGAGGCGTTAGCCTCCGGCGTGACCCAGCGCGAAGTGCTGCGCGGCAAGCTGCACCGTCTCTCGCCTCTGCTCGACAACCTGCTGGGCACCTGGCACGACTACGCCGATGCGCGCAAGGAAGAGCTGGTGATCCAGGCCGAGCACTACCGCAATGAGCAGGATGGCCTGCAGAACGAGCAGCGTGGTGGTACCGCCGAGCTGATGCGTCTGGAACGCGAGATCAGCGAAATCCAGCGCTGGCTGGGGGAACTGGCGGTATTGAAGAACCGCTTCGCCCTGGTGGAAAACGCCAAGGTGCTGGAAGAACAGTTGCTGGCCGCCAAGGACGCCCACGACGAACTGGCCGGCGCCCTGGCGCAGTCCCGCCAGTTCTCCAGCGAAGACCTGGACGAGCGCCTGCGCGACCTGGAAAAACGCCTCAAGTCGGTCAGGCAACAGCTCGACCACGCCGACAACAACAGCTACTCGCGCCTGCGCGAGGAATTCAGCCAGCAGGACGTCGATCGCCTGATGCGCCTGTTCAATGCTCAGCTGTTCAGCCTGCCGCTGGGTGAGAAAGGCATCCAGGCCGAGGGCGACGACTGGGTCAAGGCCGTCGAGGCCGTGCTCGACCGCTTCAAGGGCGATACCTTCGCCGTACCGGGCCTGTCCATCGACCTCAGCCATATCGAGCCCCCGGCCCTGCAAGCACTGGCCGACCGTGCCGCCCTGCGTGACCAGAAGGATCGCCTGGAACGCGAACTCAAACAGCTCAAGACCCAGCAGTCGGTGGCCGCTGACCGCGCGGCCAGCAAGGCCCAGGCCGAGACGCTCTACCAGGCCGTCCTGGATGCGCAGAAGGCCCTGGAAGACTTCCGCAAGAGCCAGACTCTGACCGCCGAAGAACCGCAGAAGCTGGAGCGCCTGGCCGAGCTGGAAGGTGCCCAGGATGAACTCAAGCGCGCCAGTGACGCCTTCGCCGAGCGCGTGCAGCAACTGTCAGCCAAGCTGCAACTGGTCGGCCGCCAACTGGCCGATCTGGAAGCCAAGGAGCGCACGCTGGAAGACGCCCTGCGCCGTCGCCAGTTGTTGCCGGCCGACCTGCCCTTCGGCACCCCCTTCATGGAACCGGTGGACGATTCGCTGGACAACCTGCTGCCGTTGCTCAATGACTACCAGGACACCTGGCAGGCGCTGCAACGCATCGACGGCCAGATCGAGGCACTCTATGCCCAGGTACGCCTGAAGGGCGTGGCCAAGTTCGACAGCGAAGACGACGTCGAGCGCCGTCTGCAACTGCTGGTCAACGCCTACGCCCACCGCCAGGACGAAGCCCTCACCCTGGCCAAGGCGCGCCGCGCAGCAGTCACCGATATCGCCCGTACCCTGCGCAACATCCGCAGCGACTACGACAACCTGGAACACCAGTTGGCGTTGTTCAACCGCGAGATCAACAAGCGCCAGGTCTCCAACCTGCAAAGCTTTCGCATTGTCCTGGCGCCGAACAAGGAAGCCCTGCGCCACATCGACCAGATCATCCACAGCGCCGGCCAGTACGAAGAAGGCGAAACCCTGTCGGTGTTCGACCTGTCGCAATCGGCCGAGCAGGATGCGAAGAACGAGGAAGCCAAGGACTACCTGTCGCGCCTGGTGGCGGCCAACGGCAACCAATTGGGCCTGAAGGATCTGTTCGAACTGGCCTTCGAGATCACCAAGGTGCATGGCCAGCCGATCATCCATACCGACATCGATGGCGCCGCTTCCAACGGCACCACCATGACCATCAAGGCGCTGACCAACATGTACCTGCTGCTGCACCTGATGGATCGTGAACAGGCCGGCCGCGTACGCCTGCCCTACTACCTCGACGAGGCGGCGGACATCGACGAACGCAACCAGCAGGCGCTGATCGAAACCAGCCTGCAGCTCGGCTTCGTACCGATCCTGGCCTCGGTGAAGCCACAGGTCTCGGCCCACGTGGCCATCGATCTGGAAGGCGGCAGCGGCCCCAACGGCATCTATATCGACGAAGCGGACTGGAAGTTCATCAAACCGCGCGAGAACACCAAGGCCCAGGCTCCCCAGCAGGAGGAAACGGCCGAACCGGCCTGACCCCATCGCTGCCTGAAGCCGCTCCTGTAGCGGCTTTATGGCCGCAAAAATGAAAAGGGCCGCGCAATGCGGCCCCTTTCATTTCTATAGTTTGTTCACTGCTCCAGCACGATCTTCGGCGCCCACTGCATCCAGGGCTCCTGCGGCTCATCGAACAGCGCGAACGTCTGCCCCGGCTGCGCCGGCCCGCCCATTTCCGGATTGTTCGGCGTGGCGAAGGCGATTCCCCCCTCGATCAACGCCTCCAGCGACTCGGTGCGCACCTTCAGGCCCTTGAACAGCCCCGCATCCACACCAATGCCGCTGGCGTTCCAGAAGCGGCTGCCTGAACGCACCAGCGGCGCATAACGTGGCTCGATCAATACATGGATCAGCACACGATCGGAAGTCGATCCAGCTCGAAATCCACCACCTTGCCCACCGGCACCTCGCGGTAGCTGACCAGCACACCCGGCTTGATCGAACCACGCCGCGGCGCGCTCAATACCAGGCGCAAGCCTTCCTCGCGCACGGCCTGATTCGGCGCACTGGCCAGGGCAGTGAACTCGGTGCGACGCGCCCCCTTCTGCGCCGAGGGCTGCACCTCAAGATACTGACCGCTGACCAGCGTCCCGAGGTTCGCCGCACGGGTCAGGCTCAGTTCCGGCTTCACCACCCAGAAGCGCGTCCCCTCACGCGCGATCTGCTCGCCAGCCTGGGTGATGCGCACATTCAGGATCACCGCCTGCAGGTCATCGGTCAGGCTGAGGTTCTCGACCTTGCCGACCTCCAGCCCCTTGTAGCGCACCAGCGTCCCCGGTTGCAGGCCATCGCCATCGGCAACGCGTATCGTGATCTGTTGCCCCAGTTGCAAGGCGCTTTCGCGATCGGTATGCAGGGCGAAACGCTGCACCTGGCGATCCGACCTGACCGCCTGTAGATCAGGCGTTTCGAAAGCGATGCCGCCAGCCAGCAAGGTCTGCAACGACTCGCTCTTGACCTCGACACCGGACAACCCGCCCTTGAGGGTAATGCCACTGGCGTTCCAGAAGCGCGTGGTGGTATTCACCAGGTGCACGTAGTCCGGTTCGATATGTACACCGAGCACGACCTGGTTGTTGTCGCGCCCCAACTGGTAGCTCTGCACCGATCCCACCTTGATCTGCCGGTAGAGCACCGGGCTGCCGACTTCGATGGAACCGAGCTGATCGGTAAACAGTACCAGGTGCAGGCCCGGCGCCCCCAGATCCAGAGGCGGCGCCTTGCTACGCGCGACGAAGCTGCGCGCCGGCGGCTTGCCCTTTTCGCCCGGTCGCACGGCGATGTAGTTACCCTTGACCAGGGCCTCGAGGCCGGTGATGCCGGCCAGCGAGATGGACGGCTTGACCACCCAGAACTCCGAGCCCTCGACCAGGTACTCCTCGGCCAGTGGGTTGATGGTCAGCTCTGCGGTAGCGCTATTGAGATCGCGGTCGACCTTCATGGTTTTCAGCGAGCCGACCTGGATGCCCTTGTACATCACCGGCGTACGGCCTTCCTGTAGCCCCTCGAAATCGGTGAGGGTCACCACGACCTTGATCCCGGCCTGCGCTTCGTCATAGTCCTGATAAAGCCGAAATGGCAGCGCGGGGTCGGTGGGCGGGCTGTCCTTGCGGTGTTCGGGCGTGGCAAAGGCGATGCCGCCGGCGACAATGCTGGCCAGCGACTCGCTGCGCAGCTTGAAACCGGAGAGGTCGGCATCGACGCTGATCCCGCTGGCATTCCAGAAGCGCGTATGTTTACGCACCAGACTGGCATAGGCCGGCTCGATGAACACCTTCACTTCGACGGTGCTCTGATCCTCACCCAGGGTGTAACTCTTTACCCGGCCAACCTGAATCTGCCGGTAGAAGACCGGGCTGTCGCGATTGAGCGAGCCGAGTCGCTCCGCCTTCAGGGTCAGGTGCAAACCCGGGACGTCATCGCCCATCGGCGGCTCCTGAGTCAGAGCGGTGAAACTCCTGCTCGGATCACCTTCGCCCGGGCTGAAGGTGATGTAGTTGCCTGAAACCAGCGTCTCCAGACCGCTGATCCCGGCCAGGCTGACGTTCGGCTTGACCAGCCAGAAACGCGTGCCGCTGCGCAGGTATTGCTGGAGCTCCTTGTTGACCTCCAGCGTGGCGATGACACCTCTGTTCTTCTCGCTGTCATCCAGGCTGATGGCCGTCACCTTGCCCACGGCCATGCCTTTGTACATCAGCTCGGTCTTGCCGGCCTGGATGCCCTCGCCGCTGGCGAATACCAGCTCCACCTGAATACCGGCATCACTGTATGCGCGCCAGGCCAGCCAGCCGCCGATCATCAGTGCGATCAGGGGCAGAACCCAGATGGCCGACCAGTTCGAAGCGGGGCGCGTCTTGGCCAGAGGAAGGTCAGTCATGGTCGGTTTCCGTGTTGTCCCAGATAAGGCGAGGGTCGAAAGTCAGTGCAGCGAGCATGGTCAGGATCACCACGCTGGCAAAGGCGGCCGCTCCTGCTCCAGCTTCGATACTGGCCAGGCTGCCAAAATTCACTATCGCCACCAGAATGGCGATGACGAATATGTCCAGCATCGACCAGCGGCCAATCCATTCGATGAAGCGGTACATCAGAATACGCTGACGCGCCGACATCGGCTGATGGCGCTGTACCGAATACAGCAACAACGCGATGCCCACCAATTTGAACGTCGGCACCAGAATGCTGGCGATGAACACCACCGCCGCAATCGGCAGCATGCCCAGGTGAATGAGCTCCAGCACCCCGCCCATGATGGTCGCAGGCGAGCCTTTGCCCAGGCTGTTGACCGTCATGATCGGCAGCAGGTTGGCCGGAATGTAGAGAATCGCAGAGGTGAGCAACAGAGCCCAGGTGCGCACGAGGCTGCCTGGTCTACGCTCGTGTATCTGCCCACCACAGCGGCTGCAATACTGATGCTTGGCATCAGCATCGACAGGGTTGAGCTGATGGCACTCATGGCAGATCAGCAAGCCAGCCTCAATCGCCCGCATGAATATTCTCCCCGGACAAGGCTGCCCAGATCTGATGGGGGGACATGGTGACCTCCAGCCATACCTGCACCAGCAGCAGTGCGATGAAACAGAACAAACCCAGGCCAAGACTCAGATCAGCCAGATCCATCAGCTTCACCATCGCCACCAGGATGCCCATCAGGTAGACCTCGAGCATCCCCCATTCGCGCAGATGGTGGTAGACGCGATAGAGCAGCAGGCCGTAGCTGCGCCCCAGATCGAGGCGAATGCTGAGCAGCACCAGCAACTGGCAGAGCAGCTTGAGCAACGGCACCGCCATGCTGCACAGGAACACCACCACGGCGATACCCTGCATACCGCTTTCATACAGACCGATCACGCCACTCCAGACAGTGTCCTGGGAAGTCTGGCCCAGCAGGTTGAGCTGCATGATCGGCAGGAAGTTCGCGGGGATATAAAGCAGCAGGGCTGTCAGCACCAGGGCCAGGCTGCGTCGCACCACATGATGACGATGGCTGAACAACTCATAACCGCACCGCGGACACTCGGCACTTTCACCATCCTGCAAGACCGGCTTGCGCATCAACAGATCGCACTCATGACAGGCGATCAATTGCTCGAGCGGTAAAGATGACAAGGAGGGTTCGGACGGAGAGTCAGGCATGAAAGTCCCCTGCAGAATTCGCGCATTCTACCCGAGCCGTACCAAACGCCGACACGTCATCGTGGGGCGCGCCTTCAACCTCACAGGGTGCGCCATGCGCAGCTATGAAGTTTCAGCACCGCTGGGTGCGCCGCGCGCACCAAGTCGTGCGCCGAGGACTCGCCCTGGTGCGCAAGGCGCCCGGCTTTTTCCGCGCACAAAGAAGAACGCCCTGACCAGTTACCTGATCAGGGCGTTCGTATAGGAGCTTGACGATGACCTACTCTCACATGGTGAAGCACCACACTACCATCGGCGATGCGTCGTTTCACTACTGAGTTCGGGATGGGATCAGGTGGTTCCAACGCTCTATGGTCGTCAAGCAATTCGGTTGGGATGTCGCTGTTGGGCGTCATCCCCTGGATACGTGATAGAGGCTTGTAGTTCTCGCAAATTTTCGGCTTTCTGTCGACTTCACCATCGACACCCTCTGCGCGAGGGCAGATTGTTTGGGTGTTATATGGTCAAGCCTCACGGGCAATTAGTATGGGTTAGCTCAACGCCTCACAGCGCTTACACACCCCACCTATCAACGTCGTAGTCTTCGACGGCCCTTCAGGGAGCTCAAGGCTCCAGTGAGATCTCATCTTGAGGCAAGTTTCCCGCTTAGATGCTTTCAGCGGTTATCTTTTCCGAACATAGCTACCCGGCAATGCCACTGGCGTGACAACCGGAACACCAGAGGTTCGTCCAACCCGGTCCTCTCGTACTAAGGTCAGCCCCTCTCAAATCTCAAACGTCCACGGCAGATAGGGATCGAACTGTCTCACGACGTTCTAAACCCAGCTCGCGTACCACTTTAAATGGCGAACAGCCATACCCTTGGAACCGGCTTCAGCCCCAGGATGTGATGAGCCGACATCGAGGTGCCAAACACCGCCGTCGATATGAACTCTTGGGCGGTATCAGCCTGTTATCCCCGGAGTACCTTTTATCCGTTGAGCGATGGCCCTTCCATACAGAACCACCGGATCACTAAGACCTACTTTCGTACCTGCTCGACGTGTCTGTCTCGCAGTCAAGCGCGCTTTTGCCTTTATACTCTGCGACCGATTTCCGACCGGTCTGAGCGCACCTTCGTACTCCTCCGTTACTCTTTGGGAGGAGACCGCCCCAGTCAAACTACCCACCATACACTGTCCTCGATCCGGATGACGGACCAGAGTTAGAACCTCAAGGTTGCCAGGGTGGTATTTCAAGGATGGCTCCATGAGAACTGGCGTCCCCACTTCAAAGCCTCCCACCTATCCTACACAAGCAAGCTCAAAGTCCAGTGCAAAGCTATAGTAAAGGTTCACGGGGTCTTTCCGTCTAGCCGCGGATACACTGCATCTTCACAGCGATTTCAATTTCACTGAGTCTCGGGTGGAGACAGCGCCGCCATCGTTACGCCATTCGTGCAGGTCGGAACTTACCCGACAAGGAATTTCGCTACCTTAGGATCGTTATAGTTACGGCCGCCGTTTACCGGGGCTTCGATCAAGAGCTTCGCTTGCGCTAACCCCATCAATTAACCTTCCGGCACCGGGCAGGCGTCACACCCTATACGTCCACTTTCGTGTTTGCAGAGTGCTGTGTTTTTAATAAACAGTCGCAGCGGCCTGGTATCTTCGACCGGCATGGGCTTACGCAGTAAATACTTCACCCTCACCGGCGCACCTTCTCCCGAAGTTACGGTGCCATTTTGCCTAGTTCCTTCACCCGAGTTCTCTCAAGCGCCTTGGTATTCTCTACCTAACCACCTGTGTCGGTTTGGGGTACGGTTCCTAGTTACCTGAAGCTTAGAAGCTTTTCCTGGAAGCATGGCATCAACCACTTCGCATTCTAAAAGAACGCTCGTCATCAGCTCTCGGCCTTGATCTCCCGGATTTACCTAAAAAATCAGCCTACCACCTTAAACACGGACAACCAACGCCGTGCTGGCCTAGCCTTCTCCGTCCCTCCATCGCAGTAACTAGAAGTACGGGAATATTAACCCGTTTCCCATCGACTACGCATTTCTGCCTCGCCTTAGGGGCCGACTAACCCTGCGTCGATTAACGTTGCGCAGGAAACCTTGGTCTTTCGGCGTGCGAGTTTTTCACTCGCATTGTCGTTACTCATGTCAGCATTCGCACTTCTGATACCTCCAGCAAGCTTCTCAACTCACCTTCACAGGCTTACAGAACGCTCCTCTACCGCTCATCCAAAGGATGAACCCGTAGCTTCGGTGTATGGTTTGAGCCCCGTTACATCTTCCGCGCAGGCCGACTCGACTAGTGAGCTATTACGCTTTCTTTAAAGGATGGCTGCTTCTAAGCCAACCTCCTAGCTGTCTAAGCCTTCCCACATCGTTTCCCACTTAACCATAACTTTGGGACCTTAGCTGACGGTCTGGGTTGTTTCCCTTTTCACGACGGACGTTAGCACCCGCCGTGTGTCTCCCGTGCTGACACTTGCTGGTATTCGGAGTTTGCATCGGTTTGGTAAGTCGGGATGACCCCCTAGCCGAAACAGTGCTCTACCCCCAGCAGTGATACACGAGGCGCTACCTAAATAGCTTTCGAGGAGAACCAGCTATCTCCGAGCTTGATTAGCCTTTCACTCCGATCCACAGGTCATCCGCTAACTTTTCAACGGTAGTCGGTTCGGTCCTCCAGTCAGTGTTACCTAACCTTCAACCTGCCCATGGATAGATCGCCCGGTTTCGGGTCTATACCCAGCGACTAAAGCGCCCTATTAAGACTCGCTTTCGCTACGCCTCCCCTATTCGGTTAAGCTCGCCACTGAATATAAGTCGCTGACCCATTATACAAAAGGTACGCAGTCACCCAACTAAGTAGGCTCCCACTGCTTGTACGCATACGGTTTCAGGTTCTATTTCACTCCCCTCTCCGGGGTTCTTTTCGCCTTTCCCTCACGGTACTGGTTCACTATCGGTCAGTCAGTAGTATTTAGCCTTGGAGGATGAATTCCCCCATGTTCAGACAAGGTTTCTCGTGCCCCGTCCTACTCGATTTCATTGATAAGAGCGTTTCGTGTACGGGGCTATCACCCACTACGGCGGCACTTTCCAGAGCCTTCCACTACACTCAAATCAACTTAAGGGCTAGTCCCCGTTCGCTCGCCACTACTTAGGGAATCTCGGTTGATTTCTTTTCCTCAGGGTACTTAGATGTTTCAGTTCCCCTGGTTCGCCTCTTGCACCTATGGATTCAGTACAAGATACCTAGGTTATCCTAGGTGGGTTCCCCCATTCAGACACCTCTGGATCACAGTCTGTTTGCCGACTCCCCAAAGCTTTTCGCAGGCTACCACGTCTTTCATCGCCTCTGACTGCCAAGGCATCCACCGTATGCGCTTCTTCACTTGACCATATAACCCCAAGCAATCTGGTTACTGTCTCAATCGTGAAGACGACATTCGCCGAAAATTTGCGTCTTGAGAACTACAAATTTTGCCTTGATTAACAACGTGCAGTGAAACACGCTGTTAGTCACTTCTATCACATATCCAAATTTTTAAAGAACGATGTTTCGACTGATCAAAGACCAGAAATCAACACTCCCCTACCTACGTAGGAGCGCTCATTTCTGAACTCTTCACTCGACAATCTCGCTGTAAGTGGTGGAGCCAAGCGGGATCGAACCGCTGACCTCCTGCGTGCAAAGCAGGCGCTCTCCCAGCTGAGCTATGGCCCCGTAAGCATCTGCACCTGAATTGGTAGGTCTGGGCAGATTTGAACTGCCGACCTCACCCTTATCAGGGGTGCGCTCTAACCAACTGAGCTACAGACCTATAACAGGGTCGCGTTACAGCATCGTCTTCGACTATGAATCAAGCAATTCGTGTGGGAGCTTATGAGCAAGCTGCAGTCTTCGATTAAGGAGGTGATCCAGCCGCAGGTTCCCCTACGGCTA
>CP152345.1:4877500-5861981 GCA_045291465.1 Ectopseudomonas oleovorans
TGCAAAGGCGTCATCGTCAAGGTGAGCAGTAGCAGGATCAAGCCCCCCAAACCCAGGTTGTCTACCAGTGTCTTGCCTGGGTCAGGCCCGAGAAGCCCGGATGACGCGCAATACAACCAATACAGCGGCGGTACCGTTGCCGCCACGAACAGGACAGTGCGCCACAAGCGATAACGCATCAGTAGTACTTCCCAAGATCCATACCGGCATAGAGCCCGGCCACTTCGTCATAGCCATTGAACATCCGGGTATCGATCACATTGGGGCTGAACAACCCACTCGGCAGACGGCGCTCGGTCGCCTGTGACCAACGCGGGTGATCGACCTGCGGATTGACGTTGGCGTAGAAGCCATACTCGTTCGGCGCAATCCGCTCCCAGGTAGTTTGCGGCGCCTCCGCGACGAGACTGATGCGCACGATGGACTTGATGCTCTTGAACCCGTATTTCCATGGCACAACCAGGCGCAGCGGTGCACCGTTCTGGCCGGGTAAAACGCGCCCGTACATGCCCACCGCCATGAATGCCAGCGGATGCATGGCTTCATCCATGCGCAGCCCTTCCACATAAGGCCAGTCGATAAGGGAGAAGCCCGAACGCTGCCCCGGCATGTGCTCGGAATCGACCAGGGTCTCGAAACGGACATAGCGAGCCGCCGATGTCGGTTCGACCTGCTTGAGTAGATCGGCCAGTGGAAAGCCGAGCCAGGGAATGACCATCGACCAGGCCTCGACGCAGCGCAGCCGGTAAATACGCTCTTCGAAGGCGTGCGGCCTGATCAGATCCTCGATGGCGTAGCGCCCCGGCCTGGCGACTTCGCCATCGACCACTACACTCCAGGGCTCGACCGGCAGCTTGTCCGCCTTGGCAGCCGGATCCCCCTTGCCGGTACCGAATTCGTAGAAGTTGTTGTAGTGCGTCGCGTCCCTGAAGGGCGTGATGCTCTCACCTTCAGCGGTAATCGCCTGCCAGCGGGTTCCCGGCAGCTTCTCTTCGAACCAAGCCGGCGCCTTGGCCGGCTCTACATCGGCATAGCCCCCCGGCTCGGCATGCGCCCAGCCAGGCATGACGCTCAGCGCGGCCAGGGCCAGGGAGCCCTGCATCAGCTTGCGCCGGGAAAGGTAAACGGACTCGGGGGTGACTTCGGACTCGTGAGCCCGAGAGGAAGGGGGAACTCGGATGAGCATGGCGACTCCGCGACTACAGTTCGAGAAACGAACTGTAGACCACGGAGCAGGAAAGAAATTACAGGGTCACGCAGATTTGCGACGACGCAGTTGCAGCAGGTACTGGATCGGGCCGGAAGCCGCGTAAGCCAGGAAGATCAGCAGCAGGATACGGGGCGGATCGCTGAACACGACCGCAAAGACCAGTACCACCGCCAGAATGGCCACGAACGGCACACGCCCCTTCAGATCCAGATCCTTGAAGCTGTAGTACTTGATATTGCTGACCATCAGGCAACCCGCAGCGGCGACGAGCAGGGCCACGGCGAACGCCATGTTCGAACCCTTGATGCCGAAATCACTGAACGCCCAGACGACGCCCGCCACCACACCTGCCGCAGCCGGACTGGCCAGGCCGATGAAGTAACGCTTGTCGACGCTGCCGATCTGCGTGTTGAAACGGGCCAGACGTAATGCGGCACCCGCCACATAGATGAAGGCGACCATCCAGCCGACCTTGCCCATGCTGCCCAGCGCCCATTCGAAGGCCAGCAGGGCCGGCGCGACGCCGAAGGCGACCATATCGGAGAGCGAATCGTACTCGGCGCCGAAGGCACTTTGCGTATTGGTCAGGCGCGCGACGCGACCATCCAGACTGTCGAGCACCATGGCCACGAAGACCGCAGCGGCAGCGACGTAGAAGTTGCCGTTCATCGCGTTGATGATGGAGTAGAAACCGGCGAACAGGTTGGCCGTGGTGAACAGGTTAGGCAGCAGGTAGATGCCACGGTGACGAACCTTGCGCCCCTCTGCGTCCTGCCCTTCTTCTACATGCTCATCGATCGGCAGCAGGCTTTCGGTGTTTTCGCCTGCGGGCTTTTGATCCTCGGACCTTGACTCATGAACAGCACCTTGCAACGGGTTTGACAGATTTCGACCGGGACGACTGAGCTCAGTTCGCCAGCCAGCGAGCTGGCTTTATACCAGAACCCTTGCTCCAGAATGAAAAAACGCGGCATAGAGCCGCGTTCTTTCTCACATCGCAGACCTTAGTTCTTGGTCTTGTCGACGATCTTGTTGGCAGCGATCCACGGCATCATCGCACGCAGTTGCTCACCGATCACTTCGATACCGTGGGCGGCGTTGTTACGACGCTTGGCGGTCATCGACGGGTAGCCAGTGGCGCCTTCGCTGATGAACATCTTGGCGTATTCGCCGTCCTGGATGCGCTTCAGAGCGTTGCGCATGGCCTGACGGGACTCGGCGTTGATCACTTCCGGGCCGGTCACGTACTCGCCGTACTCGGCGTTGTTGGAGATCGAGTAGTTCATGTTGGCGATGCCGCCTTCGTACATCAGGTCGACAATCAGCTTCAACTCGTGCAGGCACTCGAAGTAGGCCATTTCCGGCGCGTAGCCAGCTTCGACCAGGGTTTCGAAACCGGCCTTGACCAGCTCGACGGTACCACCGCACAGAACGGCCTGCTCACCGAACAGGTCGGTTTCGGTCTCGTCCTTGAAGGTGGTTTCGATGATGCCGGTACGGCCGCCGCCAACGCCCGAAGCGTAGGACAGGGCAACGTTCTTGGCATTGCCGGAAGCGTCCTGGTAAACGGCGATCAGGTCAGGGATACCGCCGCCCTTGACGAACTCGGTACGTACGGTGTGGCCCGGAGCCTTCGGCGCGATCATGATCACGTCGAGGTCGGCACGCGGAACGACCTGGTTGTAGTGGATGGCGAAGCCATGGGAGAAGGCCAGGGTAGCGCCTTTCTTGATGTTCGGCTCGATCTCGTTCCTGTACAGCTGGCCCTGGAATTCGTCCGGAGTCAGGATCATGACCAGGTCGGCGGCAGCAACGGCGGTAGCGACGTCGGTCACCTTCAGGCCATGGGCTTCGGCCTTGGCAACGGTAGCAGAGCCTTTACGCAGACCGATGGTCACGTCAACACCGGAATCCTTCAGGTTGCAGGCCTGGGCATGGCCCTGGGAGCCGTAACCGATGATGGCGACTTTCTTGCCCTGGATGATGGAGAGGTCGCAATCTTTGTCGTAATAAACTTTCATGTTTCTGGCTCTTTTCAATCGAAATGGATGGGGTGCTAGCACCGCGACACAGGCACCTTAAGTGATCAGCTCCGTTGCGTAAAATGATATATTTGCAATACAACGTGCCGATAAATGAAATACCAATGGACAGTCACGCACTCAGGCTCTTTCTTTCTCTAGCCGACAACCTGCATTTCGGCAAAACCAGCCGTGAGCAACACGTCAGCCCTTCCGCGCTCAGTCGCAGCATCAAGCAGCTAGAAGATGAACTCGGTGCCCCCTTGTTCGTGCGCGACAATCGTTCGGTTCGCCTGACTCGCGAAGGCCTGAAATTCCGCGAGTACGCGAGCGAGGTTCTGAGCGGCTGGCAGACCATTCGCCAGACCTTCATGCAGGATCAGTTGAGCCTGCATGGCGAGCTGTCCCTGTACTGCTCGGTAACGGCGAGCTACAGCTTTCTTTACGACATCCTGAGCAGCTTTCGCCAGGACTACCCGCGTATCGAAATGAAACTGCACACCGGCGATCCGGCAAAGGCCGTCGAACGCGTCCAGCAGGGGCTGGAAGACCTGGCCATCGGCGCACGCCCCGACCACCTGCCTGCCGGTATCGACTTTCAGTCGATCACCCGCTCGGAGCTGCGTTTCATTGGCCCACAGTCCCCCCAACTGCTGAGTGAAGAGCAACTGAAAGCCCCTGACGCGCAAAGCTGGAAGGACGTACCGCTGATTCTTTCGGAAGAGGGGCTAGCACGTGTCCGTACAGACCGCTGGCTGAAGAGCCATAACATCAAGCCACGCATCTATGCCCAGGTGAGCGGTAACGAAGCCATCGTCAGCATGGTGAGCCTGGGATTCGGCATTGGCGTGGTGCCACAGATCGTCCTGGACAACAGCCCCCTGACCGCGCGTATCCGCCTCTACGACATACAGCCGCCCCTGGCGCCTTATGACATCGGACTTTTCGCACTGCAAAAGCGCCTCAAGGATCCGCTCATCGCGGCCTTCTGGAACCGGCAGCGCTAATCCTGTCGGCGAAAAAAAGCCCCGCACCTGGCGGGGCTCTTCTTCGCCAATGACGATCAGATGCTCAGCACCTTGTCGCCACGTGCGATACCGGTGACACCACTGCGTACAGTCTCCAGGATCGACGCGGTGCCGATGGCCTGAATGAAGCTGTCCAGTTTGTCGCTGGTACCGGCCAGCTGCACGGTGTAGACGCTGCTGGTCACATCGACGATCTGGCCGCGGAAGATGTCGGTGGTGCGCTTGACTTCGGCACGCTGAGCACCAGTGGCCTTGATCTTCACCAGCATCAGCTCGCGCTCGATGTGAGCGCTTTCCGACAGATTGACCAGCTTGACCACCTCGACCAGCTTGTTGAGGTTCTTGGTGATCTGTTCGATCACTTCATCCTGACCAACCGTCGTGAGGGTCAGGCGCGACAGCGTCGGATCCTCGGTAGGTGCAACGGTGAGGCTTTCGATGTTGTAGTTGCGCTGGGAGAACAGACCGACCACGCGGGACAGTGCGCCCGGCTCGTTTTCCAGCAGCAGGGAAATGATGTGTCGCATGTTAGGTCCGCTCCGTCTTGCTCAGCCACATGTCACGCATCGCACCGTCTCTGATCTGCATCGGGTAGACGTGCTCGCTGGAATCCACCGCGATGTCGAGGAACACCAGGCGGTTCTTCATGGCGAAGGCTTCCTCGAGCTTGGGCTTGAGATCCTTCAGCGAGGTGATGCGCATACCGACGTGCCCGTAGGCCTCGGCCAGCTTGACGAAGTCCGGCAGCGACTCCATGTAGGAGTGCGAGTAACGGCTGTTGTACTGCATGTCCTGCCACTGGCGAACCATGCCCAACGCACCGTTGTTGAGGTTGACGATCTTCACCGGCAGGTCGTACTGCAGGCAGGTCGACAGTTCCTGGATGTTCATCTGGATGCTGCCTTCGCCGGTCACGCAGGCCACGTCGGCCTCCGGGAAGTTCAGCTTGATGCCCATCGCGGCAGGGAAACCGAAGCCCATGGTGCCCAGACCACCGGAGTTGATCCAGCGATTGGGTTTGTTGAATCGGTAGTACTGCGCGGCGAACATCTGGTGCTGACCCACGTCGGATGTGACGTAGGCATCGCCCCGGGTCACTTCGCACAGGGTTTCGATAACGGTCTGCGGCTTGATGATCGAACCGTCGCCCTCACCATAGGGGAACAGGCGGCCACTACCGCGCCACTCGTCTATCTGCTTCCACCAGCTGGCAACGGTGTCCTTGTTCGGGGTTTCACCGATTTCCTTGAGGATGGCGACCATCTCGGTCAGCACGCTGTCCACCGGGCCAACGATCGGGATGTCAGCCTTGATGGTCTTGGAAATCGAGGCCGGATCGATGTCGATATGGATGATCTTGGCATTCGGGCAGAACTTGGCCGCACCATTGATCACACGGTCATCGAAACGCGCACCGACAGCCAGGATCACGTCGGCATGGTGCATGGCCAGGTTGGCGGTGTAGCTGCCGTGCATGCCGAGCATGCCGATGAACTGGCGGTCGGTACCCGGATAGCCACCCAGCCCCATCAGGGTATTGGTCACCGGCAGGTTGAGCATCTGCGCCAGCTCGGTCAGCGGTGCCGAAGCGCCGCCCATGATCACGCCACCGCCGGAATACATGACCGGACGCTTGGCGGCCAGGAGCATCTCGGCAGCCTTGCGGATCTGGCCGGAATGACCACGCACGGCCGGGCTGTAGGAACGCAGCTTGACCTTCTTCGGATAGACGTATTCGAATTTCTGCGTCGGGTCGCCCATGTCCTTCGGAATGTCGACCACAACCGGGCCTGGACGGCCGGACTCAGCGAGATAGAACGCCTTCTTCAGCACCTCGGGGATTTCCGACGGATGCTTGATGATGAAGCTGTGCTTCACGATCGGACGGGAGATGCCGACCATGTCGGTTTCCTGGAAGGCATCGGTACCCACCATGCCGCTCGGCACCTGACCGGAGATCACCACCATCGGGATGGAGTCCATGTAGGCCGTGGCAATGCCGGTGATGGCGTTGGTCGCGCCCGGGCCGGAGGTCACCAGCACGACGCCGGCCTTGCCGGTCGCACGCGCATAACCATCTGCCATGTGGGTAGCCGCCTGCTCGTGACGAACCAGGATGTGAGTCACTTCCGGCTCTTTGAACAGGGCATCGTAGATATGCAGGAGGGCACCGCCCGGGTACCCGTAAATGTACTTAACGCCTTCGTCACGCAGGAAGCGGACGACCATTTCAGCGCCGGATAAAAGCTCCACGTTTTTCACCTCTTGAACGCCAGAATGCCACCCGCCAACGGGCAGCCCTAAGTAGGTTCTTACTGTCAGCAGACTTGCACGACGGTGATCGTGGATTCGGAACATCAGCTTGACGAGTAACGGAGCAGCCCATGGTCTTGCGGGGCTGGCCCTCCCAGCGCGAGGTAACGCGTTGCGGGTGTCACGGTTCGGCGCGGGTAGCGCCTCTTTTCCCCGAGCTGGAGGACGCTTGCGGCGGACTCCACTACGGGGGAAGGCTGGATTGTTCGGGTTCGGCGGGGGCAAGTCAAGAGATGTGTAACCTATTATTCGATCTTCCGCTGTGACGCAGCGCAGGATGAAGATTGTCGGCTTTTGGTTATAGTAACCAGCAGCACCGCAGCTCTCGATAAAGGAAACAGCATGCGCCACATGATCCTTACTGGCACCTTGATGCTCGCCCTGAGCACGACCGCCATGGCCAGCCAGATTTACAAGTGGGTAGACGAGCAGGGCATTACTCACTTCGGCGCACAGCCTCCTCAGGGCCAGCAGGCGACGACGATCAACACGTCGGCCCCGCCTCCCCGTGCTACCGCCAGCGAGCCGCCCCCCACCGTCGAGGAACAGCTTGACCCCGAGCAGGCCGCAATCGACAAGAAGGTCAAGGAAGAGGTGGCGAAGCAGGAAGCCGAGCGCAAGCAATATTGCGAGACTGCACGCACCAACCTGGCACAGCTGGAGAACAACCCGCGCCTGCGCATCGAAGAAGAAGGTGGCGAGGTTCGTCGCGTAGACGAGAACGAACGTCAGAAACGCATTACCGACCTGAAGAAATCCATCGCGGAAAACTGCAAGTGATGCGAAATGCGCACGCTGTCAGAGCGTGCGCATGATCAGGCGATCGAACTCCCCCAGCAGCGCCTGTAGCCGGCGCGCTACCTCCGGCTGCTGCTGATAGACCATTTCCGCCATCGCCTGGATGCCCGATACCGATGGCAGTTGCGCATCCGCCTCCAGCAACTGCTTCATGCGCGGTAGAAAGATCCACTGCAGCCACTGCTCGAACCTTAGCGTGTCGACACAGAACGGCTCCTGACTGGCCAGTGCCTCGGCGCCAGGCGCCTCGTCCTGCCACCAACCGAGCGCACGCAACTCGCGCTCGATCAGCAGCAACTGCTCAGCCAGCAGGACAACCCGATTATCCATTACAGGTTGACTCTGGCGCGTTCACGCGCCTGAGCGGCGCCGGCAGGGTCGCCCTGACGTTCACGCGCCTGGGCGATCAGATTCCACAGACTGGCCTGCAGAGCCGGACGACCGGACGCATAGGTCAGACCGCGACGGGCGAACTGTTCTGCCTGAGCGGCATCCCCCTGGGCCAGACGCACTTCGGCCAGACGATAGAGCACTTGCGGCTCACGCGGCGCGATGCGCTGAGCGCGTTCGAGACTGGATGCAGCGCCATTGAGGTCGCCACCACCCTGCTGTTGCTGCGCCGTCGTCAGCAGCGCCAGCACCGGGCCATCCAGTTGCTCATCGGCCGCCAGGCCACCGCCACTGGGAATACCGCTGGGCATGCTCGGAGCAGGCACGCTGTAGCCGCCTTGAGTCGGCGCCGACGGCTGACTGCTCACGGGCGGGTCGAAGGTCAGGCCGCCACTGGAGGTGATCGGCTGAGGCGCAGTCTGCAAGGGCGTGGACACAGCGCCTTGTGGCACCATCACGACCACACCTGAATCTTCCTCGATACGCTGCGGCGCAGCAGCCGGGCCAGGCGTAGTCGTCGCACCGGAACCACCCGACGACAGCGGTGAACCGGCATCGATCACCGGAATCGAACCCTGCGGCACCGTACTGCAACCACCCAGAACCGCCGTTGCCAGCATCGTGGCAAGCCACTTCTTGTTCACATCCAATCCTCTTCAGGTAGCACCGGGGCATTCGACCCGGCCGTCATTCCAACCAGCCGCGCACCCAATCCATCACGGACTCGACTGGTGCCTGGATACCGCACGCGGCGCCAGGGGCAGGTTCACTGCCGCGAATATAAGGCATCTGTACCGCATTCGGGCAGCCCGACGCCGAGCCGAGACCGGTCTGACGATCCACCCAGGCCTGGGTTACGTTGTCCGGCATGGGCATGTCCAGGGGCAGCGGATCGGCCTTGCGCATGAAACCGGTCCATACCTGCAACGCACCGGTCGCGCCGGTGAGCGGAGTCGGGCCATTGTCATCTCGCCCGAGCCAGACCACTGCCAGCAGATCCTGGCTGAAACCGGCGAACCAGCTGTCACGCGAGTCGTTACTGGTACCGGTCTTGCCGGCCAGGTTCAGCGAGCCGGGCAGCTGGCTGTACACCGAGCGTCCGGTGCCCTCGCGCATGGTGCGCTGCATGGCGTTCTGCACCAGATAGATGGCGCCCGGATCGAAACGCTGCTGGATCTGGAATGGATAACGCCCCAGTGGTTCGCCATCAGCGGTGAGGACGCTGCGAATCCCACGCAATGGCGTATTGAAGCCACCGTTGGCCAGGGTCTGGTACATGCCAGCCACCTCCATCGGGGTCAACGCTCCGGCACCGAGCAGCATCGACGGATAGGCCGGCCACTTGCGCTCGACACCCAGTCGTTCCAGGGTCTTGAGCACGTTGGGCACACCGATTTCCAGACCGAGCTTGGCGGTGGAGAGGTTGTAGGACTGCGCCAGCCCCTGGTAGAGGTAAATGGTGCCGTGAGCCTTGCGGTCGTAGTTCTGCGGCGTCCAGACCTGACCATCCTGCCCCTTGATGGAGAAGGGCTCGTCTTCCAGCCAACTGGTCAGGGTGTATTGACTCGGGCGCTCCAGAGCCGACAGGTAGATCGCCGGCTTGATCAGCGAGCCAATCGGCCGGACGGCGTCCAGCGCCCGGTTGAAACCGGCGAAACGAGGCTGGCGGCTGCCGATCAGCGCCTGGATTTCACCGGTTTCCGGGTTGGTTACAACCATTCCCGCCTGAACCTCGTCCACTCCCTTGCGCCCGGCCAGGCGCTTGAGGGTCTCGGCCAGCGCCTCTTCGGCCTTGAGCTGCATGACCGGATCGAAGCTGGTGAAGATTCGCAGGCCTTCCTCGGTCAGATCCTGCTCGCGGTAGTCCTCGCGCAACTGGCGCTTGACCAGATCGAGGAACGCCGGGAAGGAACTGTCGGCCATGCTCCCACGCGAGGTGACGCCCAGCGGCTTCTGCTTCGCGGCGGCGGCTTCTTCCGGCGTGATCGATCCCTGTTCGGCCAGCAGGTCGATGACCAGGTTGCGACGAGCCAGTGCCCGCTCGGGGTTGCGCCGTGGATTGAAGTAGGTCGGCCCCTTGACCATGCCCACCAGCAGCGCGACCTGCTCCAGCTTCAACTCGGAAACCGGCTGACTGAAGAAATACTGGCTGGCCAGGCCGAAGCCGTGAACCGCGCGCTGACCATCCTGACCGAGGAACACCTCGTTCATGTAGGCCTCGAGAATTTCGCGCTTGTCATAGTGCAGTTCGAGCAGCACCGCCATCATGGCCTCGGTGGCCTTGCGCACCAGAGTACGTTCGTTGGTCAGATAGAAGTTCTTCACCAACTGCTGAGTCAGGGTACTGCCGCCCTGAACCAGGCGTCCGGATGTGGCGTTGATCCACAACGCGCGGGCGATGCCCTTGGGCGAGACACCAAAATGGTCGAAGTAGTCTCGATCCTCTACCGCCACCAGCGCATCGATCAGGTAGGCCGGCACCTGATCCAGCTTGATCAGGATGCGATCTTCCTGATGAGCCGGATACAGACCACCGATCAGCAGCGGCTCGAGCCGCGCCACGGCCAGGTTGCCGCCATTGGCCTGGGTCAGCCCCGCCACATAATCACCGGAGAAGCGCACCCGCACCTTCTGCGAAGGCTCGATGCCCTCGTAGAACTGAAAGCCGCGGCTGTGCAACTCGATATTGTTGCCGGCCACCGATACCGCACCAGGCCCGTTGACCACACTTTCACGGCGATAGCCCAGGGCATCGAGTTCGCGCAGGAAATCATCCTTGGCCAGCTTCTGCCCGACGAACAGTTCCAGCGGCCTGGCATAGACCTTGGCCGGCACCGTCCAGCGCTTGCCGGAGAATTTCTCCTGCACCACGGCGTCGAGATAAACGGCGAAACCGGCAAGGATCACCAGGCCAACAAGGCCGAGCTTGAGCCCCCAGGCGAGCCAGGGACGCATACCGGACGAACGGGATTTCTTGCTTGAGCGGGGGGAGCGTTTTCGAGTCATGGCGGGATTATACGCACTTTACATGAGGGCCAGCAGCGCCGTCCGAATGGTTTGCAGAGCGGCTCACAGCGGCCATAATGCCGGGCTCGAACAGCGTCTAGAACAAGGATCGAACGTGAGCCAAGCCCTGATTGCCGCACTGCAGAACCCGGCCCTGTATCCGCATCCTGTGGAAGGGTTTCAGGTCATTGAGACCCACATTTCGTGGGTTTTGCTCACTGGCCCATACGCCTACAAGATCAAGAAACCGGTCAATTTCGGTTTTCTCGACTTCACCGAGCTCGACGCTCGCCGACATTTCTGTGCGCAAGAGCTGCGTCTAAACCAGCGCCTGACCCAGGATTTGTACCTGGAAGTGCTGCCGATCAGTGGCAGTGAAGACGCTCCCAGCTTCGACGGCAGCACGCCAGCCATCGAGTACGCGCTGAAAATGCGTCAGTTCCCCCAGGAGCAGTTGCTCAGCGCCATTCAGACACGGGGCGAACTGGGCAATACGCACATCGATGCCCTGGCGGAGCAGATCGCAGCCTTCCACCTGAGCGCGCCACGGGTGCCACTGGAGCATCCGCTGGGCACCGCAGAGGCGGTCATGACGCCAGTGCAGCAGAACTTCGACCAGATTCGTCCGATGCTCAGCGACAAGGCGGATCTGCAACAGCTCGAAGCCCTCGAGAGCTGGGCTCGCTCCAGCTACGAGCGCCTGCATGCACTGTTGAGTGAACGCAAGAAGCAAGGCTTCATCCGCGAGTGCCATGGCGACATCCACCTGGGCAATGCCGCGCAGATCGATGGCCGCGTGGTGCTGTTCGATTGCATCGAGTTCAATGAACCCTTCCGCCTCACCGACGTCACCGCCGATATCGCGTTCCTTGCGATGGATCTGGAAGATCGCGGCCTCAAGTGCCTGGCGCGACGTTTCATCAGCGGCTGGCTGGAGCGCACCGGCGACTATGCCGCGCTACAACTGTTGAACTTCTACAAGGCCTACCGGGCGATGGTGCGCGGCAAGGTCGCGCTGTTTCGCCTCGGCCAGGAGCAGGATCCGGTGCAGCGTGCCGTCATTCTGCGTCAATATCGCGGCTATGCCGCCCTGGCGGAAAGCTACAGCGCCATTCCCTCCCCCTTTCTGGCCATTACCCATGGCGTGTCCGCCGTTGGCAAAAGCCATGTCGCCATGCGCCTGGTGGAGGCTCTCGGCGCCATCCGCCTACGCTCCGATATCGAGCGCAAGCGCCTGTTCGGCGAGCAGGCGGAGGACGTCAAAGGGCAATTGGCCAACGGCATCTATAGCGCCGAGGCCAGCCAGGCAACCTACGACTGCCTGCATCGGTTGGCACGTGAAGCACTACTGGCCGGTTTCCCGGTCGTGATCGACGCCACCTATCTCAAGGCCAATCAGCGCAAGGCCGCCAGCGAAGTCGCCGAGCAGACGGGCGCTCCCTTCCTGATACTCGACTGCCATGCCCCGCAAGCGGTGATCGCCGGCTGGCTGGAACAACGCCAGAACGAAGGCCGGGATCCGTCCGACGCAACGCTTGAGGTGATCCGGGCACAACAGGCCGCTCGCGAACCACTCGATGCCGAGGAGTTGGCCCAGAGCAAGCATGTCGATACCCATGACAGTGCAAGCCTGGACAGTCTGGTGGAAAGAATCCGTCAACGCCTGCCGGGAATCTGATCACCATCACAGGTTGGCCTCCCCCTGTCAGGCAAAGCCTGACAGGGCTTCTATACTGCCGGTGAGACCACCACCGGTATCTGTCATGAGCCAGCCGCGCCAGCTAGATAATCCGCTCTACCACCTGCTGCACAAGGACGACGTGAAGGGTTTCAATGCACAGAAACCCAAGGGCGTCGAGGTCGACCTTTCCGGCGGTGATTTCCGCGGTCTCGATCTGCGCAACATGGACACGGAGGCCGTCAACTTCACCGACGCCTACTTCCGCGGTGCCGACCTGCGCGGCCTGGATTTCCGCACAGCCAAGATCGAAGGGGCCAGCCTGGCCCACGCGCAGATTTCCGGCGCCTATTTTCCAGTCGAACTGACTGCCGACGAGATTCTGATGTCGGTGAATTTCGGCACGCGCCTACGTTATCGAACCAAATAACCGAACGGACGGAAGCGATACGACTCTACTGAGCGCTACGTTTCCTGGCAGGCACGCCAACCGTGAACCATTCACTCGTACGCATGGAGGCCCAATGAACGACGAGCTGCAACACCTGAAGAATCTGGGAAAAACCTCAGCCCAATGGCTGCATGCCGTGGGCATCCACAGCGCCAACGACCTGCGTCGTTACGGCGCCGTCGGCGCCTATCGCGCCGTGCGGGCACGAGGCTTTCGCGCTTCCAAGGTGCTGCTGTACGCCATAGAAGGCGCCCTGCTCGGCGTGCACTGGAGCGAGCTGCCGGAGTCACACAAGGCGGAACTGAACGGCAAACTGGACGAAGCTCAGAACTACAACAAGAGATAGCTCACAACACCAGCGCATGGAGATTTACTCGGCGAACGTCGCAGCCTATTGTTTCAGGGACGTTCGTGCGGTCAGTCAGCCCAGCCAGTTCAAGGAATTACGCTCATGTATTTACTCGGGGAGCAACCGGCCTACGCCGATCAGTTGATCAATCGCCTGCAAAGTATCCCCACTCAGTTGCTCGAAGGGCTGCAACCGGCCGGGGCTCCGCTGCGCCTGGAACGTGTCGATGATCTCGCTCAAGTACTGCCGAGCAACCAGTTGTTCATCATCGAGAACGGTTTGCTGCACGCCGTGGTCGACGAACGCCCGCTGTTCTACCTGCAGGAAGGCGACATGGTCGGCCTGCGCCAGGGTATCGATCTGCCCAGTTGCCGCTACAGCAGCGAAGAGCCCATCAGCCTGGTGCCCTATTCACGCAGCGAGGTGTTCCAGCACATCTATGCCAGCGAACAGCGCCAGGAACAGTTCATTCATTACCTGATCGGGCATACCGCCCTGCTATCCGACGCACTCGCCCGCCTGAAACAGCCGGAAATCCGGCCGGCCACCGGTTTTCAGCACTTTGCCGCCGGCGAGGAGCTGATCCACCAGGGCGACGAAGCCGATCACGTGTTCATCATCATCGAGGGCCATGCCGAAGCGCTGGTCGATGGACAGAAGGTCGGAGACGTACAGAAAGACGAGATTTTCGGCGCCATGGCGGTGTTCACCCGCGAGAAGCGCAGTGCCACGGTGGTCGCCAGCGAGCCATGTACCGTCATGGTGATTCCCAAGGAACAGTTCCTCAGCCTGATGCAGAGCAACCCACGCATCGCCCACAGCCTCATCGAGAGCATGGCGCGGCGCATCGATCTGCTGAACAAGGAAGTCACTCAACTGCGCATGCCGAACCTTTCCTGAAGGCGCAAGCGGCTCGACGAACCCCGGCAAACGCCGGGGTTTTGCATTTTTGCGACATGCACATAACTTTCTGAGAAAAATTCTCAAAAGGGCGTTGACTATGAAATGAGAATTGTTATTATTACCTCAACTGGTCGCGAGATCAGCCGATAAGCTAAAGAGACCATTCAGTCGGACTCTTCAGATTATCTCCTCATCAGGCTAATCACGGTTATTGACCCGGCTTTTGCCGGGTCTTTTTTTGCCTGTACGAAAGTCCGTCCTGTACACGTCAGTCGTCGACCTGAGCCAACCAGTCAGGCAGATTGAAATGCAGGCTGATGCGACTGATCAGCCCATCGCGAATCTCGAAGAAAGCGCCTGCACGCAATTCGTAACCTTGACCGCAAGCCTCCGGCAATCCGTCGTCGGTACTCAGATACTCGCCCACGACACGGTACTCGCAAGCGGCATGACCACCTTGCGGCTCGACCAGAATCACCCGTGGCTCGACTGCTTCACGGTAGCAGCGCAATTGCCGCTCGAGATGGGCTGCGAACGCATCACGTCCGTGCTCGGCGAAGCCCTGATTGGGCTCCAGGATCAGGTCATCGCTGACCAGCGCCAGGCAGGTGCGGATATCTCGGTCATTGAGGGCATTGAAGTAACGCTGCAACAGGTCGCGAACGTCGACAGGCATGGCACAGGCTCCGGATCGGCAAAGCGCCGAGGATACCTCGCAGGCTGACCGCGAAAGGCGGCTAGGGTCGCAGTTTGGCGCAGTGATCCTGCTCCGGCTGTGCGGCGGTGAACCAGACATAGTCGGCCATGGACGCATCCACCGAGCGCCCCACTTCGGCGAGGATCAACACTGCGTTTCCGGTCGGCATGCCGAGGTCGGCCAGATGCAGCGGCACACCGAGATCCTTGCGCGCATGGAAGGCACCAACCAGCAGCAGGCTGGGCTGCGGTGCCGCCAGCAATGCCTCGGCCATGCGCCGGTCACGCTGTTGCTGCACGGCGAGCATCGCCGGCAACTGGCTGTCCGGCAGCAGGCCGCAATGCGAATCACGGATGTCATCCCGCAATCGCTCCTGCACCTCGGTCGCAGTGGAGCGCGGCCCCGACAGACGCGGCCGCTCACGATATATCTGCATGATCTCGGCACGATCCAGATTGGCAGCCAGCAAGGGGTATGGCTGGCTCAGCTGATGCAATACCAGCGGCCCGTAAAGCGACCAGTCCCAGCCTGGCTGCCAGCCCAGCGCGCCGAATGGATCGGCCACCACCTGCCCCCGGCGAACGAGCGTCCGGGCCTGGTCGACCTCGGGCTGTTGAGCGGGTTCGAGCATTTCCATCAGGACGCTGCCCTGCGAGCGCTGCCTGCCCAACTCGCGCGACAGCCACAGTTGCAAGGCATGGTGATCGGGATTGTCGTGCTGCTCGCCGACCAGCACCCGCTCCGCCCGTGCCAGTCGCTCCAGCAGTTGCTGCGGGCTGATCGTCTCTGCACTGGAAAGATCGACGATACGACCGAAGTCCGCATGCTCACGCCCCAGCGGCGCAAGGGGTGCAGGCGGCGGCAGCGCCTCGCGGCTCTGACAGGCGGCAAGCATGACCAGACAGCTCAGTAGAACGACTCGCATCGAAGGCTCCAGCACTCAGCGCGCAATGATCAGAGGGTGACCACGTTCGGGATGGGTATGCACCAGTACCTCCAGACCGAACACGGCCTGAAGCGCTTCGGCGCACAAGACGTCTGCCGGCGAACCCAGAGCATGCGCCCTGCCCTGCTCCAGCAACAGCAGGCGATCGCAGTAACGCGCCGCCAGATTGAGATCATGGAGGATAACCAGAACTGCCGCTCCCGACTCGGCCAGGCGTCGAATCGCCTGCAGGCAGGTGTGCTGGTGCAGCGGATCGAGCATGGACGTTGGCTCGTCGAGCAGCAGAATCTGCCCTTCCCCTCCCGGCCAGAGCTGCGCCAACACCCGCGCCAGATGCACGCGCTGACGCTCGCCGCCAGACAGCGCCAGGTAGCTGCGCCCTGCCAGGTGCGCCGCATCCGCAGCCAGTAGCGCCTCCTGCACGATCTGCGCATCACGAACACGGCCACTGTCATGAGGCAGACGTCCCATGGCGACCACCTCCTCTACACGAAAGGCGAAGTTGAGGCTCGAACTCTGCGGCAGCACCGCCAGGCGCCTGGCGCGCTCCGGGCCGGCCCAGTCATCGAGCAGACGATGGTCGAGCGTCACCTTTCCGGCACTGGCCGGCAGCTCGCCCGCCATTGCGGCGAGCAACGTGCTCTTGCCTGCACCGTTTGGCCCCAGCACGCCCAGGACTTCGCCCGCCTGCAGTTGCAGATCGACGCCACTGAGCACGACGCCCTGACCGCGACGAATTTCCAGCTGTTCGACCCGCAGCATCAACTTCGCCCCCGCACCAGCAGGTAGAGGAAGAAAGGGGCGCCGATCAGTGCCGTGACGATACCGATCGGCAATTCGGCCGGAGCCAGCGCCAGCCGTGCGACCAGATCAGCCAGCAACAACAGGCTCGCCCCGGCCAGTGCCGAGGCCGGCAGCAACAGCCGATGATCAGGCCCCACCAGCAAGCGCATCAGGTGCGGCACCACCAGCCCGATGAAGCCGATCAGGCCGGCAGCGGCCACCGCAGCGCCAACCCCCAGCGCCGTGCAGAACACCAGTTCACGCTTGAGTCTTTCCACATCGAAGCCGAGATGGCGCGCTTCAGACTCGCCCAGAAGCAATGCATTCAGGGCACGCGCACGCCTCGGCAACCACAACGCCACGGCCAGAGTGGCCAGCAGCAACGGCCACAGGCGGGCATAACTGGCGCCGTTGAGGCTACCCAGGTTCCAGAAGGTCAGCGTCCGCAGCGTCGCGTCGTCAGCCAGGTAAGTGAACAGCCCGATGGCCGCGCCAGCCAGGGCGGTCAGCGCGATGCCGGCGAGCAGCATGGTCGCCACGCTGGTTTGCCCGTCACGCCGGCCCAGGCGATAGACCAGCGCCGTCACCAGCAGGCCGCCGACGAAGGCAAAGGCCGACAGCAGATAGGGCGCGAAAGCTTCGGGCAAGCCGCCGAACGCGGCACCGCCAACGATGGCCACCGCCGCTCCAAGCGCGGCACCACTGGAAACACCAACCAGACCTGGATCGGCCAGAGGGTTGCGAAACAGGCCCTGCATCGCCACACCACAGAGAGCGAGAACCATCCCCACCGCAAGACCGAGCAAGGTGCGCGGCATGCGAATCTGCGACAGGATCAACTCGGCCTGTTGCACCGAGGCATTGCCATCGAGCGGCAGACCAAGCATACGCAGAGCCGCGCGCAGGGTGTCGCCCAAGGGTAGGCTGACAGGGCCGAGTGCCAGCGAAAGCCACAACACGAGCAGGAGCAACAGGCCCAGTACGATGAACAGCGGGCGCCTCTGGAGCGGTTGGGTCATGGCTGCGGCTTGGTTTCGACGATCCGTGAGTGGCTGGCAGGATAAAAGCCCTTGGCGAGCATCGCCAGCCCATCCGGCACACGTGGCCCGAGACCACCGACCAGCAGAGTCGGATCGAGAGCCAGCAGACGCCCCTCGCGCGCCGCACGCGTACCAGCCAATGCCGGATTCTGCTGCAACAATGCCTGCCTGGCTGCCTCACCTTCCAGTGTCCGATCAGCGAACACCACGACCTGTGGGTCGAGCGCCAGCAGCGCCTCGCCGGACAGTGCCTTGTAACCGCGGTGACTGGCCAGATTACGCCCGCCAGCACGGGTGATCAGCCAATCGGCTGCCGTCTCGAGGCCACCAACCAGCGGACTGCCGCCAGCATGCCCGAGCAACAGCAGCACACCAGGAGCCGCCTGCTCTTGCTGCGCCTGCTCGACCCACTGTTGCTGTCTTTGCAACTGAGCCTGGTAGTCGGCGAAGGTACGCTGCGCTGCGGCCTCATCACCGAGCAACTGCCCCAGACGCCGAAGATTGGCCTGCAGGCTGTCCAGCTCGGCTCGTGAAGCCAGTCGCTCGATGCGTACCCCGGCGGCAGCAAGTTGCTCGAGCACCGGCGGCGGCCCCATTTCTTCGCTGCCAAGCAACAGATCGGGACGCAATGCGAGAATGCCCTCGGCAGCCAGTTGCCGTTGATAACCGATGCTGGGCAGCCTGGCCAGAGACACCGGGTAGCGACTGGTGGTATCGACGCCCACCAGCCTGCTCTCGCCCCCCAACACCACCACCCACTCGCTGAGCGCACCGCCGGCACTGACCCAGCGCTGCGGCAGCGACTCATCCGCCAATGCCAGGTTGGGAAACAACAGAACGGCCGCCAGGCCGCCCAGGATATTTGCAAGACGCATGATTTCCACTCCCAGAAGGTGACATCGACCGGCCAGGCGCACCGACTGGCCGGCACACTTATCAGGCAAGAACGGGCAGCGACTCTGCCAGCTCACGCCAGTCATCGCGCTCGGCCATTCCCGGCTTGCGTGCCCCGAACAGCTGGATAACCAGTTCACCATCGGCATCGAAGGCTTCCAGACTGGTGATCACGCCATCCACGCTGGGCTTGCGCACGCGCCACAGTTCGACCACACCGGCAGTTTGCAGGTGCAGGTTGAATTCGGGATCGAGCACGTTGAACCAGGTATCCATCCAGCGCAGGTTATGCACCGATCCGGTATGAATCTGGATGCAGTGACGATTGCCGACGAACACCATGAGCGGCACCTCACAGGCAGCGGCCTGTTCCATCAGAATCGTCAGCGCGAGCGGAGCCAGCGGCTGCGCCCAGCACTCGCCGGCCAGGCGCAGCGCCTGAGTGCGGGCAACTTCGTGCTTTTTCAGCAGGGCGAAGAAGTGGTGGGTGTCCTGCAGCGCCGCCCAGCCCTCTCGCAGCGCCTGGCTGTCGATATCGGCGTCGGCCTTGCGCTGCGGTGCAGCAGGTGCTGGCTGCATCTGCAACTCACGACGCTGTTCACCGGCGAAGCGCTCTAGCAAAGGCTGCCAGGCAGCAAGTTCACTATGCTCGGTCAGGTAGACCTTGTGCACGGCGACACCCTGCTGATCGAAAACCTGAATGCTGCGTTGCGTGCCGTTGACGATCTCTTCCGCTACCGCGAACACGCTGGCCCAGCCGCCGAGAAACAGACGCAGATCGATATCGGCGGAAACCACCAGCCCCATCTGTCCCGAAGCGGAGACACTGACCTCGCGATACAGCCCTTTGCGCTCGTGGACGCAATGCTCGTTGCGAGTCAGCACCATCACATGACCCAGCGTGCCAAACGCACGCAGCAGTTCAGCCCAATCAGGACGTAGACGCCAGCTGTCGACGCCCAGACGGCTGGCAGTCAGTTCGGCTTCGCTAACCCCCAGCCGCGCAGCGGCTTCACGGGCACGCAGACGCGGCTGCTCGAGGCGTAGTGCCTGCCAGGCCTGATACAGCTCGGTGGCCGGCGCGGCAGCGGTGGGCAAAGTACTCATCGGAACGTCCTCTGATCAAGGGCAGCCACCACCCCTGTCGAGGATGCGGACACATGCCCACATGGCAGTGCAATGTGGGAGAACATAATTCAATTGATAACTATTTGCATCAGACAAATGGTATTGTTAGCGTACTCCTCCGTCATCTGGCCGCACTCTGTTCAAGCGCTCGCCGGGTTCGACGATCAATTGGCAGTCCGCCAATCGGCATCCAGTTTCAACGTTCCACTTGGCGCATGGATGCGCCCTCCTATCTACTGCGGGATAATCGCGGCAGCAGAAACGGAGACCGCGATGATTCGCCTTTGCGCCCCGCAGGAACTGACCGAAGGTCAGAGCCGGGGCTTTCTGATCGACCAGTTGAACCTGCTCGCCGTGCGCAAACATGGCCAGGTACATGCCTACCTCAACCGTTGCCCACACCGTGGTATCGCACTGGAATGGCAGGAGGACGCATTTCTCGACGACAGTGGCAGCCTGATACGCTGCGCGACCCATGGCGCGCTGTTTCTGATCGACAGCGGCGAATGCGTGGCTGGCCCCTGTGAGGGGCAAGCCCTACAGATGCTGGAGTGCCGGGAAGACGAGAACGGAATCTGGGTTCGTCCCTTGGGCAACGCCGAAAAGCCGTCATGACTCGCTGCGCTCGCCCTATTCGGGCCGCACTGACGTGCGTTCAGCGCAAGCGCCGTCCCGAAGGGGAATCATCCAGAACCAGCAAAATTCCTGGGCTCCCGCCTTCGCGGGAGCGACGATAAATGGCTTTTTCAGAACGTCCCTGGCGTTGCGCCACAGGTCGACTGCTGGTCGGACGGTTTTTCCTAGGGTGCGTCGTGCGCACCAGGCACGCACTGCGGTCTTCGCGGTGCGCACGGCGCACCCTACCCCAACGCACTCGACCACATGCCGACAGGTGATACCCGTTGTGACACCAGGGCAGCATCAGAGCGGTGGCCGGTGCGCGCAGCGCACCCTACGCGAGTACATCCAGTCGGCGTACCAGAGCGATCCCTTCCGGGCTGAGCTCGGCGCCATAAGCCAGGATCTCCACACCGGCCGCCCTGGCCTCACGCAGGCTGGCTGCGTAGGCCGGGTCGATTTCCTCGGCGGCACGCACGGCACGGATACCGGACAGGTTCACGCAATACAGTTGCACGGTGCGCACACCGGCTCGCGCCAGAGCAGCCAGCTCACGCAGGTGCTTGGCGCCACGCAGCGTCACGGCATCCGGGAAAGCCGCCACATCGGTGCCATCGAAGCCGAGCGTCACGCTCTTGACCTCGACATAGACCGGCCCGCTCGGATAATCCAGACGAAAATCCGCCCGGCTGTTCTCCACGCCGTAGGCCACCTCGCGCTTGAGCGCGGTAAAGCCGACCAACTCACCGATCAGCCCGGCACGCAG
Source organism: Ectopseudomonas oleovorans (assembly GCA_045291465.1). Classification (GTDB taxonomy): domain Bacteria; phylum Pseudomonadota; class Gammaproteobacteria; order Pseudomonadales; family Pseudomonadaceae; genus Aquipseudomonas; species Aquipseudomonas oleovorans_B. The sequence continues at coordinate 4,898,520 of CP152345.1, forward strand.
CGCTTCTTCCACCAGCGCATTGGCCCTTGCGGTATTGATGCAGGCCAGTCGCCCCTGAGGCGTTTCGCTGATTTCCCAGCTACCTGGCAGCTTGCGCCTGGGGTCGTTGTTGCGACTGAACCACAGGCGGCAACCTTCGTTCATGCAGTTGAGCATCGAACCGGTGTTGGCGCAGTGGATGGTCAGGGCCTCGCCGCTGGCCGTCTCGATATCGGCGAGAAAGCGTTTGTAGCGGCGCAGCAGACGGCCTTCTTCCAGCGGCGGATCAAAGCGCATCGGACTTCCAGCTCTTCAGCCCGCGGGCGATACGTTCGACCGCCTGTTCCAGACGCTCGACGTTCTGCGTGTAGGCGAAACGCACATGATGTCCGGCCTGATAACGACCAAAGTCCAGGCCTGGCGTGAAGGCCACATGCTCGGTTTCGATGAAGTGGCGACAGAAGGCGAAGGCATCGCCACCGAAGGCGGTGATGTCCGCATATAGATAGAAGGCACCCTCCGGCTCCACGGCGATACCGAAGCCCAGATCACGCAGTGCCGGCAGCAGATAATCGCGACGACGCTGAAATTCGTGGCGGCGCTCCTCGAGGATCGCCAGCGTAGCAGGCTCGAAACAGGCCAATGCAGCATGCTGAGCCATGCTCGGAGCACTGATGTAAAGATTCTGCGCCAGTTTCTCCAGCTCAGGCACGGCATTCTCGGGCGCCACCAGCCAGCCCAGACGCCAGCCGGTCATACCGAAATATTTGGAGAAACTGTTGAGCACGAAGGCGTCGTCATCCACCTCAAGGACACTGGCTGCATCGCAACCGTAGGTCAGCCCGTGGTAGATCTCGTCTACCACCAGGTGGCCGCCACGCTGCCTGATGCATTCGGCCAGCGCCGCGAGCTCGTCCTTGTGCAGCAAGGTGCCCGTCGGGTTGGCAGGCGAAGCGACCAGGGCTCCGACGCTGTCGCCATCCCAGTGTCGTTCGACCAACTGCGGCGTCAGTTGGTAGCGCACGTCCGGGCCAACGGGAACCAGCTGTGCAGCCCCCTCCACCAAACGCAGGAAATGGCGATTGCAGGGATAACCGGGGTCGGCCAGCAACCAGTGCTTGCCGGGATCGACCAGCAGGCTGGACGCCAGCAACAAGGCGCCAGAGCCCCCTGGAGTGACCAGAATGCGCTGCGGATCGACGCTCAGGCGGTAGCGTTCGGCGTAAAAGCCGGCAATGGCCTCGCGCAGTTGCGGCAAGCCACGCGCCGCGGTGTAACGCGTATGCCCAGCGGCAAGCGCAGCCTGACCGGCGCGAACGATCAGCTCGGCAGTGGTGAAATCCGGCTCACCGATTTCCAGATGAATGACGTCATGACCGGCGGCCTGAAGTTCGTTGGCACGAGCCAGCAAGGCCATCACATGAAAGGGTTCGATGGCGCGACTGCGCCCGCTGTAGAGCTGAGCCATGGGGTCTTTCTTCAGGGTTGCGAGGCGCGGATTCTAGCAGGGCTGCTTCAGGCCGCGGCAAGCGCTCGAAGTCCCGCTACGCTTGCTACCCAGTCCCATGCAGATTTCGTTCACACCCCGAACCAGGCAGAGACAACCGGGAGTAGCGCGCCCCGATTCGATCTGGTAAGTTCGCCCGCTTGCAGTCGCAGGGCCGGACAAATGACTGGCAATGGAATAACCTGCGCGATGGATTCGAAAGAGTGAGAGGCGTCATCCATGCCCACAAAAGAAAAAGCCAAAAGCACCAGCCAGCTGATTCGTGGTTTCGAGCCTTATCCAGAGAAGAAGGGCGAGGAATACATGAGCGAGCCGATGCGCGCTCACTTCACCAGCATTCTCAATAAGTGGAAGCTGGAGCTGATGCAGGAAGTCGACCGCACCGTGCACCACATGCAGGACGAAGCGGCCAACTTCCCCGACCCGGCAGACCGTGCCAGCCAGGAAGAAGAATTCAGCCTGGAGCTGCGCGCCCGTGACCGCGAGCGCAAGCTGATCAAGAAAATCGACGAGACCCTTCAGCTGATCGAAGACAACGATTACGGCTGGTGTGACTCCTGCGGTGTCGAAATCGGCATCCGCCGTCTCGAAGCCCGTCCCACTGCCACGCTGTGCATCGACTGCAAGACGCTGGCGGAAATCAAGGAAAAGCAGATCGGTTCCTGATCTGACGACGGGGCGCTCAGGCGCCCCGCTCTGTTTCTGCCCTTCCATCCTGACGCTGCTCTCGTTAGCCTCGCCTTGATGAACACTGCCTACATCGGGCGTTTCGCCCCCACCCCCAGCGGCTATCTGCATTTCGGCTCGCTGGTCGCCGCCCTCGCCTCTTACCTCGATGCCCGCGCCGCTGGCGGCCTCTGGCTGTTGCGCATGGAGGATCTCGATCCGCCAAGAGAAGTCCCCGGCGCCCAGGATGCGATCCTGCGGACACTGGACAGCTACGGCTTCGAATGGGACGGCGAACTGGTACGCCAGAGCGAGCGACATGCACAATACGCCGCAGTGATTGCCCGCCTGTTCAGCCAGGGCCTGGCCTATGCCTGCATCTGCTCACGCAAACAGCTGGAGGGCTACGCCGGCATCTATCCTGGGTTCTGCCGTAATGCCTGCCATCCCGATCACGACACGGCCATCCGCCTGCGCGTACCGGAGCTGGACTATCACTTCATCGACCGCGTACAGGGTGAATACCGCCAGCACCTGGGGCGCGAGGTCGGCGATTTCGTGATTCGCCGTCGCGACGGGCTGTTCGCCTATCAGCTCGCGGTGGTGCTGGATGACGCCTGGCAAGGTGTTACCGACGTGGTGCGCGGCGCCGACCTGCTCGACTCCACGCCACGCCAGCTCTATCTGCAGGAGCTGCTCGGACTGCCGCAGCCGCGCTACCTGCATGTGCCACTGATCATCCAGCCGGACGGGCACAAACTGGGCAAAAGTTACCGTTCGCCGCCCTTGCCTGCCGACCAGGCCAGCCCATTGCTGCTGCGTGCCTTGCGCGCACTGGGTCAGCAGCCTCCGAGCGAACTGCAAGGTGCCACGCCCGGCGAGCTGCTTGCCTGGGGTATCGCCAACTGGGACGCCACTCGCATTCCGCGCAGCCGCACCCTGGCCGAAGCGCAATTGAGGTAAGGTGCGCCGCGCGCACCGATGACCGCCAAGCCCGCTGTTCTGGAAACTTGCAAGGTCTCACTGCGCACAACGCACCCTACGGGCAGGCCTCAAGTTTGTGGCTTGAGATGCGCGGCTTCCTTTACCATCGCGGCATCGTTCGACGAGATGCCACATGTATATCTACCGACTGGTTCTGATCCTGGTAGTGGGGATCTACCTGTTCTCACCGGCCATCATGGACTGGTGGATCGACCCCAATGGTGCCTGGTACCGGCCTTATCTGCTGTGGCTGATCCTGATCGTCGTCACGTTCATTCTTCAGAGCCAACGCGATGCTGACGAGCTTTAGCCTGAGCGAGCTGACCCTGATCAGTGCCGGCTATCTTCTGGTTCTGTTCGGTGTTGCCTGGATCAGTGAACATGGCCTGATTCCTCGCCGGGTCATCCGTCACCCGCTGACCTACACCTTGTCGCTGGGCGTCTATGCCAGCGCCTGGGCCTTCTATGGCACCGTAGGCCTGGCCTATCAATACGGCTACGGCTTCCTCGCCAGCTACCTGGGCGTTTCCGGCGCCTTCCTGCTGGCCCCGGTGCTGCTCTACCCGATACTGCGCATCACCCGCACCTATCAGCTGTCGTCCCTGGCGGATCTGTTCGCCTTCCGCTTTCGCAGCACCTGGGCCGGGGCACTGACCACGCTGTTCATGCTGATCGGCGTGCTGCCACTGCTCGCCCTGCAGATCCAGGCGGTGGCCGACTCCATCGGCATACTCAGCCGCGAGCCACTGCAAGAGAAGGTGGCGCTGAGTTACTGCGGACTGATCATCCTCTTCACCATTCTGTTCGGCGCCCGCCATATCGCCACGCGCGAAAAGCACGAGGGCCTGGTATTCGCCATCGCCTTCGAATCGCTGGTAAAACTGGTCGCCCTCGGCGCCATCGGTCTGTACGCCCTGTATGGCGTATTCGGCGGGCCACGCGATCTGGAGCTGTGGCTGGTGCAGAACCAGGCGGCGCTTTCCACCCTGCACACGCCACTCCAGGAAGGCCCGTGGCGCACGCTGCTGCTGGTGTTCTTCGCTTCGGCCATCGTCATGCCGCACATGTACCACATGACCTTCACCGAGAACCTCAATCCACGCGCCATGGTCAGCGCCAGCTGGGGCCTGCCACTGTTCCTGCTGCTGATGAGCCTGGCCGTGCCGCTGATTCTCTGGGCCGGCCTCAAGCTCGGCGCCACTACCAATCCCGAGTACTTCACCCTTGGCCTGGGCATCGCGGTCAACAGCGAAACCCTGGCGCTGCTTGCCTATATTGGCGGGCTATCGGCCTCCAGCGGCCTGATCATCGTCTCGACCCTGGCGCTGTCAGGCATGGCGCTCAACCACCTGGTGCTGCCGCTGTACCAGCCCCCGGCCGAAGGCAACATCTATCGCTGGCTGAAATGGACGCGCCGGGCGCTGATCGCCTTCATCATCATGGCCGGCTACGGCTTCTACCTGTTGCTCGGTGCTCAGCAGGATCTGGCCAACCTGGGCATCGTCGCCTTCGTCGCCACCCTGCAGTTCCTGCCTGGCGTGCTCTCCGTACTGTATTGGCAGACGGCCAATCGCCGTGGCTTCCTGGCCGGGCTCCTGGCCGGCATCAGTGTCTGGGCGCTGACCATGCTGTTACCGCTGCTGGGCAACCTGGAAGGCTTCTACCTGCCGCTGTTCAACGTCATCTATGTACTCGACGATGCCAGCTGGCACCTGGCGGCCATCGCCTCGCTGGCGGCCAACGTTATGGTATTCACGCTGGTATCGCTGTTCACCGAAGCCAGTCCCGAGGAAAGGAGCGCCGCGGAGGCCTGCGCAGTGGATAACGTGCGGCGCCCGCAACGGCGTGAGCTGGTTGCCGTCTCGCCGCAGGACTTCGCGGCGCAACTGGCCAAGCCGCTCGGCGCCAAGACCGCGCAACGCGAAGTGGAACAGGCCCTGCGCGACCTGCATCTGCCATTCGACGAAGGTCGCCCCTATGCCCTGCGCCGCCTGCGCGATCGCATCGAGGCCAACCTGTCCGGCCTGATGGGGCCGAGCGTGGCCCAGGACATCGTGGAAACCTTCCTGCCTTACAAATCAGGTAGCGAGGGCTATGTCACCGAGGACATCCACTTCATCGAGAGCCGCCTGGAAGATTACCAGTCACGCCTCACCGGCCTGGCAGCCGAACTCGACGCACTACGGCGTTACCACCGCCAGACTCTGCAGGAGCTGCCAATGGGCGTGTGTTCACTGGCCAAGGATCAGGAGATCCTGATGTGGAACCGGGCCATGGAGGAGCTCACCGATATTCCCGCCCAGCGCATCGTCGGCTCACGCCTGAGCACCCTGGCCGAACCCTGGCAAAGCCTGCTGCAGGACTTCATCGAACGCCCCGACCAGCACCTGCACAAGCAACATCTGGCCCTGGATGGACAGATACGCTGGCTCAACCTGCACAAGGCGGCCATCGACGAACCCCTGGCGCCCGGCAATAGTGGCCTGGTACTGCTGGTCGAGGATCAGACCGAAACCCAGATGCTCGAAGACAAACTGGTGCACTCCGAACGCCTGGCCTCCATCGGTCGCCTGGCTGCAGGCGTGGCCCACGAGATCGGCAACCCGATCACCGGTATCGCCTGCCTGGCGCAGAACCTGCGCGAAGAGCGGGAGAACGATGGCGAGCTGACCGAAATCAGCGGCCAGATCCTCGAACAGACCAAGCGTGTATCGCGCATCGTCCAGTCACTGATGAGCTTTGCCCACTCCGGCAGCCATCAGCGCAGCGACGAACCGGTGTGCCTGGCCGACGTGGCGCAGGACGCCATTGGCCTGCTGTCGCTGAACAAACGCAACTTCGACATTCAGTTCTACAACCTCTGCGATCCGGAGCACTGGGCCGAAGGTGATCCGCAGCGCCTGGCTCAGGTACTGATCAACCTGCTGTCCAATGCGCGCGATGCTTCACCACCCGGAGGTGCCATACGCGTACGCAGCGAAGCCAGCGAGCATACCGTCGACCTGATCGTCGAGGACGAAGGCAGCGGCATCCCGAAGGCGATCATCGACCGTCTGTTCGAACCGTTCTTCACCACCAAGGATCCTGGAGAAGGACCGGCCTGGGCCTTGCGCTGGTCTATTCGATCGTGGAAGAGCATTATGGACAGATAACAATCGACAGCCCGGCCGACCCCGAGCGCCAATTGGGCACTCGAATTCGGGTCACCCTGCCGAGACATGTCGAGGCGACGTCCGTAGCGATGTAAACAGCGACAGTGGGTGCCTGCGGCACCTCCGTGACCGCCGAGAGACCGAATTGATGCCACATATTCTTATCGTCGAAGACGAAACCATTATCCGATCTGCCTTGCGCCGCCTGCTCGAACGCAATCAGTACCAGGTCAGCGAGGCTGGTTCGGTACAGGAAGCCCAGGAGCGTTACAGCATTCCCACCTTCGACCTGGTCGTCAGTGACCTGCGCCTGCCCGGCGCGCCCGGCACCGAACTGATCAAACTGGCCGAAGGCACGCCGGTGCTGATCATGACCAGCTACGCCAGTCTGCGCTCGGCGGTGGACTCGATGAAGATGGGGGCGGTCGACTACATCGCCAAACCCTTCGACCATGACGAAATGCTGCAGGCCGTCGCGCGCATCCTGCGCGATCATCAGGACGCCAGGAATGCCCAACCCGTTGCCAGCGCAAGCACTCCACGCGCAGGCGGCGCCGACAAGGTCGTGGAAAGCGCCAACGGCGAGATAGGCATCATCGGTTCCTGCGCCGCCATGCAGGAGCTGTACAGCAAGATTCGCAAGGTCGCGCCAACCGACTCCAATGTGCTGGTTCAGGGCGAGTCCGGTACCGGCAAGGAACTGGTCGCACGCGCCCTGCACAACCTGTCACGCCGCGCCAAGGCACCGCTGATTTCGGTGAACTGCGCAGCGATCCCGGAAACCCTGATCGAGTCCGAACTCTTCGGCCACGAGAAAGGCGCTTTCACCGGGGCCAGCGCTGGCCGCGCAGGCCTGGTGGAAGCGGCAGATGGTGGCACGCTGTTTCTCGATGAAATCGGCGAGCTGCCACTGGAGGCCCAGGCTCGCCTGCTGCGCGTCCTGCAGGAAGGCGAGATTCGCCGGGTTGGCTCGGTGCAGTCGCAGAAGGTGGACGTACGCCTGATTGCCGCGACCCACCGCGACCTCAAGACGCTGGCCAAGACCGGCCAGTTCCGCGAAGACCTTTATTACCGCCTGCACGTGATCGCCCTCAAGCTGCCGGCACTGCGCGAGCGTGGTAGCGACGTGAGCGAGATCGCCCAGTCCTTCCTGGTTCGCCAGTACACCCGCATGGGCCGCGAGCCCCTGCATTTCGGCCACGATGCCGAGCAGGCGATACGTCACTATTCATGGCCCGGTAACGTTCGCGAGCTGGAAAACGCCATCGAGCGCGCCGTGATCCTGTGCGAGGGCTCGGAGATTTCCGCCGACCTGCTGGGTATCGATATCGAACTGGACGACCTGGACGACGAGGTCTTTGGCCTGCCCGGTCTGCCCAACCCGTCAGCCAACAACAGTCACGAGCCGACCGAGGATCTGTCGCTGGAAGATTACTTTCAGCACTTCGTGCTCGAGCACCAGGATCACATGACCGAGACCGAACTGGCACGCAAGCTGGGCATCAGCCGCAAATGCCTGTGGGAACGCCGTCAGCGCCTGGGTATTCCACGACGCAAATCCGGTGTGACCAGCGGCTCTTGACGTCTCGCCCCGGTGACAACCGACCTGCGCACAGGTTCCACAGGTTGTTACCGATTCAATATCTCGTAACAAAGGCCGGGTCTAACGGTAACGAAAAACCGGCCTCCCCTCCCCCAAGCCACCCCCAGATATCCGCAAGCCCTTGATTTACAAGGATTCGCAAAAACTGGCACGGCATCTGCTTTATCTCTGGCACAACAACAATAACAAGCAATGCCCTACACAATAAGAACAAGACGTAACGACTCCAGAACAACAAGAACAACAAGGACGGAGGCGCAGCTAACTGATTCTTTTGGAGAGGAGTTGCCTCAGGGGTTCGCCCCATACGACCAGGCCGAGAACAATAAAACTGCCTCAAGGCAGCGCCAGAAACTGGTTGGAATAGGCAACATCAGCGTCCAAAGAAATCCGTTTGCTATTGGCTCCCCGCTCTAGGGAGCACCCGGTAAGCCACGGCAAGCCGGGAAGGGCCAACAACAAAAACAACAGGCCCTCAATAACAATAAAAACAAAGCACGCACCAACTTGGGGGGAGCTTCGGCTCCCCCAGTAGCTTCCGGTTCCCGGATCCCCGCCTGCCGCCTCTCTACACACCTTCTCCCATCACGATGCTAGAATCGGCAGCAATCATGCGGCCATCGTTTCGCATGCAGTTGAAAAACCTTGCCCAGGTCGGCCGCCATAACGCCGTGATGCCCGCGCAGGTAATGTTTCAACAGCATACGGGGCTGGCCGGCCACTACTCCAAACAGTGCATCCCATGCTGAAAAAGCTGTTCAAGTCCTTTCGCTCACCTCTGCGCCGCGCACCACGTCCACGCAGCACGCCTGAAGTGCTCGGCAGTCGACAACATCCGCTCAATCGCAACGAGATCAGTCGTCATGCCATCAGCGTGGTCGAGCGCCTGCAGCGAGCGGGCTACCAGGCCTATCTGGTCGGTGGTTGCGTACGTGACCTGCTGCTGGATATCGATCCGAAGGATTTCGATGTAGCCACCAGTGCCACGCCCGAACAGGTACGTGCCGAATTCCGTAACGCACGGGTGATCGGTCGCCGCTTCAAGCTGGTTCATGTGCACTTCGGTCGCGAGATCATCGAAGTCGCCACCTTCCGCGCCAACCACCCGCAGGGCGAGGAAGAAGAAAACAGCAACCAGGCTGCCCGCCACGAAAGCGGACGCATCCTGCGCGACAACGTCTACGGCACGCTGGAAGACGACGCACAGCGCCGCGACTTCACCATCAACGCGCTGTACTACGACCCGACCCAGGAACACATTCTCGACTACGCCCGCGGCATGCACGATGTGCGCAATCATCTGGTGCGGCTGATCGGCGACCCCGAGCAGCGCTACCTGGAAGACCCGGTGCGCATGCTGCGGGCCGTGCGCTTTGCCGCCAAGCTCGACTTCGATATCGAGAAGCACAGTGCCGCGCCGATGCGCCGGCTGGCGCCGATGTTGCGTGACATTCCGTCGGCTCGCCTGTTCGACGAGGTGCTCAAGCTGTTCCTCGCCGGCTATGCCGAGTACACCTTCGACCTGCTGCTGGAACACGACCTGTTCGCCCAGTTGTTCCCGGCCACGGGTGAAGCGCTCAAGCACAACCCCGAATACACCGAGAAGCTGATCCGCCAGGCGCTGATCAACACCGACGACCGTATCCACGACGGCAAGTCGGTCACCCCGGCCTTCCTCTTCGCGGCGCTGCTCTGGCCCGCTCTGCCCGCTCGCGTATTGCAATTGCAGAGCAAAGGCATGCCGCCGATTCCGGCGATGCAGGAAGCCGCTCACGAACTGATCGCCGAGCAGTGCCAACGCATTGCCGTGCCCAAGCGCTTCACCATCCCGATCCGCGAGATCTGGGACATGCAGGAGCGCCTCCCGCGCCGCAGTGGTAAACGCGCCGACCTGCTGCTGGAAAATCCGCGCTTCCGCGCCGGTTACGACTTCCTCCTGCTGCGTGAACTCGCGGGCGAAGACACCGGCGGTCTGGGCGACTGGTGGACGGATTACCAGGACGCCAATGACAGCCAGCGCCGACAGATGATTCGCGACCTGGCCGGCAAGCCCGAAGCGGCCGGCAGTGCCCCACGCAAGCGCCGCCGCAACAACAACCGGCGCAAGCGCGGTGACGACGGCAGCGCCGCCGCAGAATGATGGAACGGGTCTACATCGGTCTGGGCAGCAACCTGGCAACCCCCGCCAGCAGTTGCAGGACGCACTCGGCGCACTCGCCTGCCTGTCAAAAAGCCAACTGGCAGGCCGCTCCTCGCTGTACGCCAGCGATCCACTGGGCCCGCCGGATCAACCGCGTTACGTCAATGCCGTGGCCGCGCTGGATACCGCACTGGAGCCGTGGCAACTGCTCGACGCCCTGCAACGCATCGAGTTGGAGCAGGGCCGCGTACGCAAGGCCGAGCGCTGGGGGCCGCGCACACTGGATCTGGACATTCTGCTGTTCGGTAGCAGGGTGATTGCCGACGAGCGTCTGACCGTCCCGCACTACCATATGCACGCACGCCCCTTCGTGCTCTATCCGCTGGCCGAGCTCGCCCCCGAGCTGGAATTGCCCGATGGGCGTCGCCTGTCCGAATTGCTCGCCGCCTGCCCCTTCACCGGGCTGGAGCGTCTGCCCGAGTGATCCCTTGGCGCCATGGCGCAACTGCTCTAGCCTGACGCTTCAGCCCTCACATTGGCGGTAACGCCAGTAACAGAGCGGTAACACCTGCAATTGACTTCAAGCCCCCCCATCAGGACTATAGGCGTCCCGTCGCCCGGCGACGGGCGCACCTTTATGCCAATCCAGGCCGGATTGCAGCCGGATAGAAGCCGTATACCGAGCCTGAGCGAGGATCCTTGAAATGCCTGACGTTACCCTGACCACCCTGCAAAGCCTGAAGCAGAACGGTGAAAAGATCGCCATGCTGACCGCTTATGACGCCACCTTCGCCCATGCCTGCAGCCAGGCCGGTGCCGAGGTGCTACTGGTCGGCGACTCCCTGGGCATGGTGTTGCAGGGGCACGACAGTACCCTGCCGGTGACCATCGAAGAGATGGCCTACCACACCGCCAGCGTCAAACGCGGTAACAACGGCGCGCTGATCATCACCGACCTGCCGTTCATGGCCTATGCCACCATCGAACAGACCCTGCTCAACAGCGCCAGACTGATGCAGGCCGGCGCTCACATGGTCAAGCTGGAAGGCGCAGGCTGGCTGGCCGAACCGATCCGCCTGCTGGCCGAGCGCGGTGTACCGGTCTGTGCCCACCTCGGGCTCACGCCCCAGGCCGTGAACATCCTCGGAGGCTACAAGGTTCAGGGCCGCCAGGAGGCACAGGCGCGCCAGATGCGCGCCGATGCCATGGCTCTGGAACAAGCCGGTGCGGCCATGCTGCTGCTCGAGTGCGTCCCCAGCGAGCTGGCAGCCGAGATCGCTCAGGCAGTGAAGATCCCGGTCATCGGCATCGGTGCCGGTTCGGGAACCGACGGCCAGGTGCTGGTGCTGCACGATATGCTCGGTCTGTCGCTCAGCGGCCGCTCGCCCAAGTTCGTGCGCAATTTCATGGAAGGCCAGGACAGCATCCAGGCAGCACTCAACGCCTATGTCCGGGCCGTCAAGGACGGCAGCTTCCCGGCTGCCGAACACGGTTTCTCGGCATGAACACGGTCAAGACCCTGCGCGAGCTGCGCGCCGCAGTAGCCCAGGCGCGTGCCGAGGGCAAGCAGATCGGCTTCGTGCCGACCATGGGCAACCTGCATGCCGGTCATGTCTCCCTGGTGGAAATCGCTGCTCAGCGCGCCGATTTCGTGGTTGCCAGCATCTTCGTCAACCCGCTGCAGTTTGGCGCCGGCGAGGATCTGGACAAGTATCCACGCACCCTGGTGGCCGACCAGGAGAAGCTCTTCGCCGCTGGCTGTCACCTGCTGTTCCACCCCGATGTCACGGAGATGTATCCACACGGCATGGAGAACCAGACGCGCGTCATCGTCCAGGGCGTATCCGAAGGGCTCTGCGGTGCCAGCCGTCCAGGCCATTTCGAGGGCGTGGCCACGGTGGTCACCAAGCTGTTCCAGATGGTGCAACCGGATCTGGCCGTATTCGGCGAGAAGGATTACCAGCAACTGGCGGTCATCCGCACCCTGGTGCGCGACCTCAACATGCCGATCCAGGTCATCGGCGCCCCCACCCAACGCGCCGAGGATGGCCTGGCGCTGTCCTCGCGCAATGGCTATCTCAGCGCCGTACAGCGCGCCACCGCTCCCGCGCTCTACAGCAGTCTGCGCGGCATCGCCGACGAGCTGAAACGCGGCGCGCGCGATTACACACGCCTGATCGAAGCCGCCCAGGCCCGGCAGCGTGAGGCGGGCTTCGTGCCTGACTACCTGGAAATCCGCAATGCGCTCACCTTGCGCCCCGCCGCCATAGACGACCGCCACCTGGTGGTGCTGACGGCGGCTCAGTTGGGCAATACCCGCCTGATCGACAATCTGCTGGTGGAACTGCCTGACCAGTAGCAGCGTCCAAACGCGGACGGTTACACTCTCGAGGCCCGGATCATTTCCGGGCCTTTGCTTTTGCGGATCAGGAGCTCCGATGGCCTATTACCAGCAGCCTCACGACGTTACCAGCCTGCCCGCCTGGCAGGCTCTGCGCCAACACCGCCATGACATGGCCGGGTTCAGCATGCGCGAGGCTTTCGCCGACGATGCCACTCGCTTTCAACGCTTTTCCCTGGACAGCTGCGGCCTGCTGCTGGACTACTCGAAGAACCTGATCAACGACGACAGCCTCGCACTGCTGATCCAGCTGGCCGAGCAGGCCGGCCTGCCGCGCTCCATCGAAGCGCTGTACAAGGGTGAACAGGTCAACGCCTCGGAGCATCGCGCCGCACTGCACACAGCCCTGCGCAGCCCGATCGGCCGGCGCCTGGTGCTCGACGGTGTCGACATCATTCCTCAGGTGCACCGCGTGCTGCATCAACTGACCGAGCTGGTCAGCCGCGTGCACAGCGGCCTGTGGCGCGGTTACAGCGAGAAACCGATCAAGGAAGTGGTCAACATCGGCATCGGCGGCTCCTTCCTCGATCCGCAGCTGGTTTCCGAAGCCCTGCGCCCCTTCACCCAGCGCGGCGTGCGTTGCCACTACCTGGCCAATATCGACGGAAGCGAATTCCGCGAGCTCACCGCACGCCTGAATCCGGAAACCACGCTGTTCATCGTTTCCAGCAAGTCCTTCGGTACGCTCGAAACCCTGAAGAACACCCTGGCCGCACGCGACTGGTACCTGGCCATGGGCGGCCCGGAAGAGGAGCTGCATCGACACTTCATCGCCGTGACCAGCAATCGCAAGGCAGCCATCGAATTCGGCATCCGCGAAGAGAACATCTTTCCCATGTGGGACTGGGTTGGCGGTCGCTACTCGCTGTGATCCGCCATCGGCCTGCCCATCGCCCTGGCCATCGGCGTGTCCAACTTCAAGGAGCTGCTGGCCGGCGCCTATGCCATGGATCAGCATTTCACCCAGGCGCCACTGGCCGAGAACATGCCGGTACTGATGGCCCTGCTGGGCATCTGGTACACCAATTTCTGGGACTCGCAAAGCCACGCGATCCTGCCCTACGACCACTACCTGCGTAACTTCACCAAGCACCTGCAGCAGCTGGACATGGAGTCCAACGGCAAGAGCGTGCGCCAGGACGGTAGCGCACTGGACATCGCCACCGGCCCGGTGATCTGGGGCGGCGTCGGCTGCAACGGTCAGCACGCCTACCACCAGTTGCTGCACCAGGGCCGCCTGCTGGTACCGGCGGACTTCATCGTCCCGGTCAACAGCTACAACCCGCTCTCCGACCATCACCAGTGGCTGTTCGCCAACTGCCTGTCGCAGGCTCAGGCACTCATGCAGGGCAAGAGCCGCGAGGAGGCCGAGGCCGAGCTGCGCGCCAGGGGCCTGCCGGAGGCCGACGTGCAGAGCCTGGCGCCGCACAAGGTCATTCCCGGCAACCGCCCGAGCAATATCCTGGTGATGAACCGCATCGCACCGTTCAACCTCGGTGCGCTGGTGGCGTTGTATGAGCACAAGGTGTTCGTACAGAGTGCCATCTGGGGTATCAACGCCTTCGACCAGTGGGGTGTCGAACTCGGCAAGGAGATGGGCAAGGAGGTCTACCAGCGCCTGACCGGTGCCAGTGACGCGCCGGCCGGAGATGCGTCCACTCAGGGCCTGATCGAGCATTTCCGCTCCCAGCATCGCGGCTGATGCTGTCTGTGCCGCCCTGTTAAGAGACATGGCGGCACAGTTCGGGCTTGAACCCTGCCCCCGCCCGGGTGCACCCTTGTGATCGTTGCGGACAAACAATTACAAGCCCCGCCATGTTCGAGATCACTCGCCACCCCGTGCCAGACGCGGTGCGCCAGCGCGCGCACCTGGACAACGACGCCTATCTGCGCCTCTACCAGCAGTCCATCGAGCAGCCCGAAACCTTCTGGGCGGAACAGGCCAAGGCCTTTCTCGACTGGTTCAAACCCTGGGATCAGGTGCATGCCAGTGACCTGAAACAGGGCCGCGCCGAATGGTTCAAGGGGGGCCAGCTCAACGTCGCCTACAACTGCATCGACCGTCATCTGGAAAAGCGCGGCGAACAGATCGCCATCATCTGGGAAGGCGACAACCCTGCCGAGTCGGCGCACATCACCTACAACAAGTTGCACAGCAATGTCAGCCGCCTGGCCAACGTGCTCAAGAGCCGTGGCGTGAAGAAAGGCGACCGGGTGTGCATCTACATGCCGATGATTCCCGAAGCGGCCTACGCCATGCTCGCCTGCACGCGCATCGGTGCCGTGCACTCGGTGGTATTCGGCGGCTTCTCTCCCGATGCCCTGCGCGATCGCATACTCGATGCCGACTGCCGCACCGTGATCACCGCCGACGAAGGCGTGCGCGGCGGCAAGTACATCCCGCTGAAGAACAATGTCGACAAGGCGCTGCAGAGCTGCCCGAACGTCTCCACCGTGGTGGTGGTCGAGCGCACGCAAGGCAATGTCGCCTGGGTCGAAGGTCGCGACATCTGGTATCACCAGGCGCTCAAGGAAGCCAGCGCGGACTGCCCGGCCGAACCGATGGACGCCGAAGATCCGCTGTTCATCCTCTACACCTCCGGCTCCACCGGCAAACCCAAGGGCGTGCTGCACACCACCGGCGGCTACCTGCTCGGCGCCGCGATGACCCACAAGTACGTGTTCGACTACCACGAGGGCGACGTCTACTGGTGCACCGCCGATGTCGGCTGGGTCACCGGGCACAGCTACATCGTCTATGGCCCGCTGGCCAACGGCGCCATTACCCTGATGTTCGAAGGTGTGCCCAACTACCCGAACGCCTCGCGCTTCTGGCAGGTGGTGGACAAGCACCAGGTAAACATCTTCTACACCGCGCCGACCGCCCTGCGCGCGCTGATGCGCGAAGGCGAAGGCCCGGTCAAGGCCACTTCGCGCAGCAGCCTGCGCCTGCTCGGCTCGGTAGGCGAGCCGATCAACCCGGAAGCCTGGGAGTGGTACTTCAATGTGGTCGGCGAATGCCGCTGCCCGATCGTCGACACCTGGTGGCAGACCGAAACCGGCTCCGTCCTCATCACCCCGCTGCCCGGTGCCACCGATCTCAAGCCTGGCTCGGCCACCCGCCCATTTTTCGGCGTGCAGCCAGTGCTGCTGGATGAACAGGGCAAGGAGATCGACGGCCCCGGCGCTGGCGTGCTCGCCATCAAGTCGAGCTGGCCAAGCCAGATCCGCAGCGTCTACGGCGATCACCAGCGCATGATCGAAACCTACTTCAAGCCCTACCCCGGCTATTACTTCACCGGCGACGGCGCACGCCGCGACGAGGACGGCTACTGGTGGATCACCGGCCGCGTCGACGACGTGATCAACGTCTCCGGCCACCGCATCGGCACGGCGGAGGTGGAGAGCGCACTGGTGCTGCACGACGCCGTCGCCGAGGCAGCTGTAGTCGGCTATCCGCACGACCTCAAGGGTCAGGGCATCTATGCCTACGTCACCCTGATGAAAGATCAGGAACCGTCGGATGAGCTGAAGAAGGAGCTGCTCACCCTCGTCGGCAAGGAGATTGGCAGTTTCGCCAAGCCGGAGCTGGTGCAGTGGGCTCCCGGCCTGCCGAAAACCCGCTCGGGCAAGATCATGCGGCGTATCCTGCGCAAGATCGCCTGCAACGAGCTGGAGAACATGGGCGACACCTCCACCCTGGCCGACCCCAGCGTGGTCGACAGCCTGATCGACCAGCGCCTCAACCGCTGACCCTCGCGCCCGGCCCGAAAGGGCCGGGCTGATCTTGTCTTGCGCCAGCCAAGCGCCGAAACTGCGCGCCATGGAATCCTTACGCAGACAGATCGAACTCCAGGTTCACAGCCTCACCGGCGCCTCGCTCGGCGTGCTCGACCTCGACCAGCCACGCGGCGACGCCGGCCTGTTCGGCCCCGAGTCGATGGTATGGGAGGTGCACGCCGACTTTACCTCGATGATGGTTGGCGGCATTTCCGCCCTGCTCCTGCAGATGCTGCATCCGCTGGCATTGGCCGGCGTATGGGATCACTCCAGCTTCCGCCAGGACATGCTCGGCCGTCTGCGCCGCACCAGCCTGTTCATCGCCGGAACCACTTATGGCGGCACGCATGACGCAGAGCGGTTGCTCGAGAAGGTGCGCAACATCCACCTGCAGGTGGTCGGCCAGGCACCGGATGGCCGCCCCTACGCCGCCAGCGATCCCGACTTGCTGACCTGGGTGCACGTATCCGAGGTCAGCCAGTTCCTCGCCGGCTACCTGCGTTACGTCGACCCGCAGTTGCCGCTGAGCGAGCAGGATCGCTACTACCGCGAAGTCGCATTGATCGCCGAGCGCCTGGGGGCACAGGAAGTGCCCAGCTCAAGCCAGGCGATCGCCGAATATCTCCAGCGCATGCGCCCACAACTGCTCTGCGACGAGCGTACCCGCGAGGTAGTAAGGCTGCTGCATGCCGCGCCCATGCCGAGCGTCCTGGCCAAGCCGTTCGGCAGCCTGGTCATGCAGGCAGGCATCGACCTGCTGCCGGATTGGGCCAGCGATCTGCTCGGTGAGCATCAGGCCGCCTGGCGCCGCCCGTTGATTCGCGCCAGCGTGCAGCGCACCGCCGCGCTGCTACGCTGGGCCATCCGCAACAGCGCGGCGCAGCGCGCCCGTCGTCGCCTGATCCCCTGACCGAGCGTGGCTGGCCGGTCAGTATTGGCTATGCGACGATGAGCGCCTTTGCGGTCACTCTCTGAACCGAACCGAGGACATGTACATGCAAGACGTCGTCATCGTTGCCGCCACCCGCACCGCCATCGGCAGCTTCCAGGGCAGCCTGGCCGAGATTCCCGCACCCGAACTCGGCGCCATCGTCATCAAACGCCTGCTGGAGCAGACCGCTATCGACGGCGCCCTGGTCGATGAAGTCATCCTCGGCCAGGTGCTCACCGCAGGCTCCGGGCAGAACCCCGCACGCCAGGCCGTGATCCGCGCCGGCCTGCCTCACGTCGTGCCGGCCATGACCCTGAACAAGGTCTGCGGCTCCGGACTCAAGGCCCTGCACCTCGCCGCCCAGGCCATTCGCTGCGGCGATGCCGAAGTGATCATCGCCGGCGGCATGGAGAACATGAGCCTCGCGCCCTACGTCCTGCCCAAGGCGCGCACCGGCCTGCGCATGGGCCACGCACAGATGCTCGACAGCATGATCACCGACGGCCTCTGGGATGCCTTCAACGACTACCACATGGGCATCACCGCCGAGAACCTGGTGGCCAAATACGGCATCAGCCGCCAAGCCCAGGACGCCTTCGCCGCCGCCTCGCAGCAGAAGGCCGTGGCCGCCATCGAGGCCGGGCGCTTCGACGCCGAGATCACCCCGGTGCCAATCCCCCAGCGCAAGGGCGACCCCATCGCCTTCGCCCGTGACGAGCAGCCGCGTGCCGGCACCACCGCAGAATCCCTGGCCAAGCTCAAACCGGCGTTCAGCAAAGACGGCAGCGTCACCGCCGGCAACGCCTCCAGCCTCAACGACGGCGCCGCCGCCGTAATGCTGATGAGCGCGGCCAAGGCCCGGGCGCTGGGCCTGCCGGTGCTGGCAAGAATTGCCGCCTACGCCAATGCCGGCGTCGATCCGGCGATCATGGGCATCGGCCCGGTATCGGCCACCCGTCGCTGCCTGGAGAAAGCCGGCTGGAACCTGGCCGAGCTGGATCTGATCGAAGCCAACGAGGCCTTCGCCGCCCAGGCGCTGTCGGTCGGCCAGGAACTGGGCTGGGATGCCGACAAGGTCAACGTCAACGGCGGCGCCATCGCCCTTGGCCACCCCATCGGCGCCTCGGGCTGCCGCGTGCTGGTCAGCCTGCTCCACGAGATGATCCGCCGCGATGCGAAGAAGGGCCTGGCCACCCTGTGCATCGGCGGCGGTCAGGGCGTGGCGCTGGCCATCGAGCGCGAGTGAAGCGCGAAGCCGTAGGGCGGGTGTAACCCGCCATCTCGGGTTGCACCCGCCCTACGGAGCAACACACCCACCCTGCGGATGCCTCACGTCGGGTGGATCACGCTAGCTATGAAGAACGCGGACGGGACAGCAGATTCCTGTCCCAGAGGTTAGACTTTGCCTCACCGAAGCCTGATCACGAGAAACCACCATGCCCGAATGGCTCAACGCCCTGCCCAAGGCGGAACTGCACCTGCATCTGGAGGGCTCGCTGGAGCCGGAGTTGCTGTTCGCCCTGGCCGAACGCAACCGCATCGCCCTGCCTTGGGCAGATGTCGAAACCCTGCGCGCCGCCTACGCCTTCAACAACCTGCAGGAGTTCCTCGACCTGTATTACCAGGGCGCCAACGTGCTGCGCAGCGAGCAGGACTTCTATGACCTGACCTGGGCCTATCTGCAACGCTGCAAGGCGCAGAACGTCATCCACGTCGAACCCTTCTTCGATCCGCAGACCCATACCGACCGGGGCATTCCCTTCGAGGTGGTACTGCGCGGCATCAAGCAGGCACTGCTCGACGGTGAAAAGCAGTTGGGCATCAGCCATGGCCTGATTCTCAGCTTCCTGCGTCACCTGCCCGAGGAAGCAGCGTTCCAGACTCTGGAGCAGGCCATGCCATTGCGCGATGCCTTCATCGGCGTCGGTCTCGACAGTTCGGAGAAGGGCTTCCCGCCACGGCTGTTCGAGCGGGTATTCGCCAAGGCGCGCAGCGAAGGTCTGCATGCGGTCGCGCATGCCGGCGAAGAAGGCCCGCCCGAATACATCTGGGAAGCGCTGGATCTGCTCAAGATCAAACGCATCGACCACGGCGTACGCGCCATCGAAGACGAGCGCCTGATGCAACGCATCATCGACGAGCAGGTTCCGCTGACCGTCTGCCCGCTGTCCAACATCAAGCTCTGCGTGTTCGAGCACATGGGCCAGCACAACATCCTGGAGATGCTCGAACGCGGCGTGAAGGTGACGGTCAACTCGGACGATCCGGCCTATTTCGGCGGTTACGTCGGCGAGAACTTCGCCGCCCTGCACGAGCACCTGGGCATGACCGAGGCGCAAGCCAGACGCCTGGCGCAGAACAGCCTGGACGCCCGCCTGGCCTGACCTGGCCAGCCACCGCCCACAGCCGCGTGGGCGGTGCCGCCTCAATGCTCCAGCTTGCGTCGCCTGCCAGTGATCATCGACAACGGCAGGTTCTCGCGCAGCCGATAGCTCTCGAACAGTGCGGCCACGACATGCAGCCCCACCAGCGCCATCAGGGCGTTGGCGCACAGCTCATGAATCTCCAGCGGCAGGTCCGCGCCCCAGAAATAATCGACCTCCTCCATGAGAAAGCCGGTCACGCCCAGACCGAGCATCAGCCCCATCATCAGGATCATCACCAGCGCGCCCAGCGGTGAATGTCCAAGGCGGTGATACGGCTGCCCGCTGACCAGTGCCCGCAGGTGCTCACGCAAGCGCGCCGGAGTCGGCCAGAAGTCCGCCCAGCGCGCCGCCGGCGTGCCGACGAAGCCCCACACCAGGCGAACCGTCAGCCAGGCCAGCGCGTAGTAACCGAACCAGCGATGCCAGTTCTCACCCTCTTCGGTGAAGAAGTAGTTGGCCAGGAAAGCGCCGGCCAGGGACCAGTGGAACAGCCGTACCACTGGATCCCACAGGCGTATGGTCGGGGCGCTCATCAGTTTTCCACGTTGCTCTTGACGGCATCACCAGTGACCGGGTCGAAGTAGATCTCGACCTTCTTGCCGTCCTTGTTGTGGCCGTAGATTTCGTAGCAGTTGCCGTCGGTGATCTTGAACTTCCTGATCTCGTAGCCCTGGGCCTTGAGATCGGCCTGGAATTTGTCCTGATCCTGCCACTGCGACTTGTCGGCGGTGGTGCATTGGGTAGCGGCGAAGGTCAGCGGGCTGGCCAGAACCAGGGACAGCAGAAGCAGTTTGCGCATGTTCGAATCCTCTTCGGTGCAGGGAAGTGTGTCTGCGAGGACTACTCTCACGCGCGAACCTTAAGGTTCCATTAGCGCACGCAAAATCGTAGTTCCCTCGCACCGTTGGAGAGAGGGTCAGGGCGCCCCTCTCCCCCAATGAATGGGAGAGGGGAGCAAAAGCACTGAAGCTTCAGAAGTCGAAATCGACCTTGGCCCAGAAGGTACGGCCCGGCTCGTCGATACGGGTTTCGGCAGGGAAGCCGAAGCCCGCGTCGCCAGCCAGGTTGAGGTGCTCGGCGTAGTTCTTGTCGAGCAGGTTATCCACACCGGCGCTGAGCCTGACCTGCTGGCTGACGCGGTAGGCACCATTGAGCGAGAGCACGCCGAAGCCGGCGCTGTCGCCGAAGTCCTGCCCCACGACGTTGCCACGCCCATCCGCCGTACGCCCCTGGCCATCGACCACACGCCACAGGGCGCCGATGCTCCAGTCGTCGCGCTGGTAGGTCAGTCCCAGACGCGCCTCCAGTGGCGGCATCTGCGGCAGTGCCTCGCCATCGCTGCTGTTCTTGCCCCAGGCGTAGGCCAGCGTGGCGTCGGCCTTCCAGTTGGACGCGAAGGTGTAGGCCACGCCCAACTCGCCGCCCATGATGCGCGCGTCGACATTGTCCGCCTGCGTACTCATGCCACGGTAGTCGAACAGGATGTAGTCGCGAATCTGCCCGGCATAGGCCGAGACCCATGCCTGCAGCTTGTCGTCCTGATACTGGATGCCGATATCGAGCTGGGTGGTCTTCTCCGGCTTGATGCCGTCGAACGCGTTGTCTGCGCCAGCCGGGCCATTGAGGCCAGCGGAGAACAGCTCCCAGTAGTCGGGGAAACGTTGCACGTGGCCAATGCCGGCATAGACGGTAGTCGGCGAGCCGGACAGGTCATGCTCGTAGCGCACGAAACCGCTGGGCAGTGTATCGGCACGAGTTTCGCCCGCAGTCGGGTTGGCTCTGGGCATGCCCATCATGCTGCGAAAGTTCTGCCGAAAATCCTTGGCGGAGGCACGATCCAGGCGCGCCCCGGAAATCAGCCGGTCACGTTCGGCCAGGTGCCAGGTAGCTTCGGCAAAGACGCCGTAGTTGTGCATCAGTGCGTCCTTGTTCCAGGGGTAGCGATCGGCGTCGACGTAGGGCATGCCCATCATGCCGCCGCTGGAGCTGCGCTGGCGGTGTTCGCTGCGCTGCGCATCGATGCCGGTGATCAGCTCGACATCCTCCCACTGCCAGGTGGCAGCCAGACGTGCCCCCAGGGTGCGGCGGTCGACCTGTGCAGCCATCGGCCCGCTCATCATGCTGGTCGGATCCGGTACGCGCAGGCGGAAGTTGTCCATGATGTGGTCGGCGTAGTTGTAGTAGACCTTGGCTTCGACCTTATCCAGCACGCCACCGAGGTTGCTGCGTTCGATACGCAGCCCGAGGCTTTCGCGCTTGAACTGGGTGCCGTCCATGCCGCGGCCGCCATAGCGCGCTTCGCCATCGCCGCGGCCGGCGCTGAGCTCGATCAGGGTATCGGCATCCGGCGTCCAGCCCAGGGCCACGTCGCCGTTCCATTTGTCCCAGCGCGAGGCGATGGTGTCGCCATCACCGTTGTCGTAATCGTCCGAGTGCGAGCGGTTGCCCATCACCCGCAGGTAGCCCTGCTCAGCGCCGACGGCACCGTCGAGCACCTGATCGAAGCGGCCATTGGAACCCGCCAGCACGCTGGCATGCAGGCGCGCGCCCAGCTCGCCGAAACGCTCCGGTTCGCGGTCGAAACGCACCACACCCGCCGAGGCGCCCGGCCCCCAGATCACCGTCTGCGGGCCTTTGGTCACGGTCAGCAGGTCATAGGTTTGCGGCGAGATATAGGAACTTGGCGCGTCCATCCGCCCGGGGCAGGCGCCGATCATCTGGCCACCGTCGGTGAGCAGCAGCAGGCGCGAGCCGAACAGGCCACGCAACACCGGATCGCTGTTGCTGCCGCCGCTGCGAATGGCGGAAAAACCGGGAATGGTCTTGAGGTAGTCGGCGGCATCGCTGGCGGGCACGGGCTGGCGTGGATCCTTGGGATCGGCCAGCACGGTCAGTGGCGAGCTTTGCTGGATCGCCGTGATCACGCTGGGCGGCAGTTCGTGCACATGTTCCTCGGCCTGAGCCGGAGCGATGGAACACAGCCCACAGGCGATGGCCAGGGCAGACAGGGGAAAATGAGCGCGCACGCAAGCGGCGCCCGAAACGAAGGAAACGGACATGCGGATACCTGAAATGTCGATGTGTGAAGAGGCCTGGCAAGTGCCTCACAAGTAGCGATGACTTCAGGGCATCGGCGGCGCGCGTGACAGCGCATGCGGGAAATGGGCGCCAGCCAGCGGCTGAACCGGTAACACCACGGCGATTTCGCGGGACGCTGTCAGACGCCTCTCGACCGCCCAGTCGTTGGCCGCCAGCGCCGGGCAATGCGAGAGCAGCGAACAGTAGCCGCAGGCATCCACCTGCAACACCGGCCCGCGGCCATCGAGAGCGGGCGGCGTACCGCCAGCCCCATCATGACAGGCGAGTTCGCTCAGCCAGCGCCAGTCGGCCGGCTCGGCACGCAGTTGCGACGCCACTGGCGCCACAACGATGAGGACGAACGCCAGCAGCCCCAGCCGGGCAGCGAAGGCGCGTCTGCGTGCCGTGAACATCATCAGTGCTGGTGCTTGCCTGCGTCATGACCGGCGGCATGATCATGGCCAGCCGGTGCCTCTTTCTGCACCGCGACTTCGACCTCGACCTTGCCGGCCTTCTCGAAGTCAAGGGTCAGCGGGAAGCGCTCACCATCCCTGGCCTGCTGCTTCAGGTTGAACAGCATGACGTGGTAACCCATGGGCTCGAACTTCACCTCACCGCCGGCGGGGATGGCCACGTCCTGCACCTGCTGCATCTTCATCACGCCATCTGCATGCACATGCTCGTGCAACTCGGCCTTGCCGGCCACCGGGGTGCTGACGGAGAGCAGGCGATCGGCTGCGCTGCCCTTGTTGTGGATGACGAAATAAGCGGCGGCAGTCGGTGCCACCGGCGGCATCTCGCGCGACCAGGGGTGGTCGATATGCAGTTGGCCGGCCTCATACTCGTGGGCGTGAGCGAACAGCGACGGCAGCAACAGGGTCAGGCCGAGCAGGGTTTTCTTCAGGGTCATGGTGAACCTCCTGGTTGTGAAACATCGCGGTGTGCCGCCCGCCATTGGCGTCTCGATACACCATTGAAAAATGGCTATGGGTGAATGTCCTGTCTGGTGGGTGTCATGAACCCGCACAGCGCATCTCATGACTCCAGCACCTGGTGCACGGCCTTCTTGCGCCGACGACTGCGCCCCCGTTGCAGGCGGCGCCAGCCCAGTACGGTGCCACTGAGGCAAATGACCAGGCCCCCGAGGCTGCCCAGCCACATCCAGCCATCCCACAGCGGTCGGCTGCGTAGAAGCGGCAACCAGTCCCAGCTGTGCAGCAGGGCGAACAGCCAGCGTGAAGCGCGTTGACCTTCATCCAGTTGCCCCAACACAGCCCCTGTCCGTGGGTCGAGATGCAGCCAGGTTTGCGCGGGGTCGTCAAAACGCACGCGCAAGACTGGCAAGGGTCGCTCCAGATGCCCGAGCATGCTGTGCTCGGCACGTGCGTAGTAGTAGAAATCGTAGGCCACCAGTCGCTCGACCTGCATCCTGCCTTGTGGACGAATTGCCTGGGAGGCACGCATCAACGCCTCGTCGTCCAGGCCAGACAGCACACCGCCACTGCCATCTGCCGCCAGCAATGCGCTGGCCCCCCTGCCATCCACACCCAGCACATAGCCCTGACCGCCAATCAGGCGCCAGTGCAGTTCACGCACGGCCAGACCGTGCCGCTCGAAACGCTGCAAGGCCTGCTGCGGCGCAAGCGGAAATGCCTCGGCACGCAGCTCCCCACCCAGGTAGGCCGCCGTGTCGAGCGGCATGTGATGGTCGAACAGGCGCCAGGGATTCATGGACATCAGGCCACTGAAAATCCAGGTCAGCGTCAGTGCACCGAACAGCAGGCCGCCGACATGGTGCCAACGCGCAATCCCCTGGTAGGGACTGTGCGAGCCGCTGCGATAGGGTTTGCCAAAACGCCAGCGCAACAGGCCGACGACGATACCCAGCACCGTCATCAGGGTGGCGGCCAGCGACAGGTAGATCACGATACCGCTCCACCAGCGATCCATCACGCCACCACGCAGTGGGTACAGCCAGTGCAACCAGGCGCCCAGCCAGTTCCAGGTACGCTCGGTCGCAGTGGCATCACGCACCACCTCACCACTCTGGCTGGAAATGTAGAGTAGCGTGCCATCATCCAGCCCGACGCGATGCAATGGGCGATCGGCATCCAGCGCGCGCGAATGGCTCCAGGCATCCTCATCCACCAGCCCCTGATAGCTCACATCACGTCCCGCAGCGAACTGTCGTGCGGAGGCCAGCGCATCCTGCTCTGCGAATGACGACACCCGCTCACCACCAAGCGCGTCGACAGCCAGCACTTGCCGGCCGTAACGCAGCAGGTAGCGCGGCTGCCCCGCCACCGTGGTCAGGCGTACGCTGCCGGGCGCTCGCAACGCCCCCGTAGCCGCCAGCGCTTGCGCCAGGGGCACACAGCAGCCCTGCGCGCTCAGGGCTGGCAACTGTGCCAGGTGTTCACGCTGAGTCAGCTTGGGATAGCCGACATACAGCATCACCAGGCCGGAGACGAACCACAGCACCATCAGCAGGCACAGACCGATGCCCAGCCAGCGATGCCACAGGTAGAGATAGCGCTTCACGGTCAGAACCGCAGGTCCAGCGCCACATCGAAGGTTCGCGGCGCCCCCATGTAGTACTGGCTGCCGTAAGCCTGCCTGGCATAGATCTCGTCGGTCAGGTTGCGAACCCGCGCGGTAATCGCCGTGTGCTCATCGAAACGGTAACGGGCGAACGCGCCGAACAGCGTGTAGGACGGCGCCTTGATGCTATTGGCGTTGTCCGCATAGACCGAGTCGACATGACGCATGTCACCGCCGATCTGTAACGCCGGCGTCAGGCTGTAGGTCAGCCACAGGTTGGCGACACTGTCCGGAATGTTGACCGGGGTATTGCCCTTGCGCGATACCGAGACACCCCCAACCGCCTCGTTGAACGCGTCGTACTCGGCATCGACATAGGTGTAGTTGGCCTCGGCCAGCAGACGCGAGGTGACCTGCAGCTTGCCGGACAACTCGATCCCCCGCGAGGTCTGTTGCCCGGCCTGGACGGTCAGATTGGGATTCTGCGAGTCGCGTACCGCGAAGTCGCGGCGCACGATCTGGTACACGGCAACGGTCGCCGAGCCACGTCCGTCGAGGAAGTCGAATTTGCTTCCAGCCTCCCACTGCTCGCCCTTGGACAGGTCGAAAAGGCCCACGTTGGAGTACGTGGCCGAAGCCAGCGAACCTGCCGGCAGGTCGGCGGAAGTACTGTATTGCAGGTAGACATTGGCCGCTGGCGTCAGGTCATAGACCAGGCCCACACGACCGCTGAGGGGTTCCCAGGTGCGCTCGAAATAGGCAGGGCTGGTGGCGCTCACCGTCCCGTAGTTGCGCACCTGCATTTCCAGATGGTCGTAGCGCAGGCCGGTAAGCAGCGCCAGACGCTCGGTCAACTGCAAGTGGTTTTCCAGGAACAGCGCCCGGGTATCGATCTCATGGCGGCGCTGCTTTTTCAGCCCGGCGTTGACTCCGGGAATGCCGTAAAAACTTCCCGGCTCGAAGTGATCGGCATCTACCGTATCGCTCCATGAGACAGATTGCGGATGCAGGGTCTGGCGCATGCGCGAAACGTCCAGCCCCAGCGACCACTGACTGGCCAGACCGAACAGTTGGCTGTCGTGACGCAATTCGAGGCGATTGCCCAGGACATTCTGATCGTGTCGCTGCAAGAGAACACCCGAGCGCACCACCTGGCTGTTGTCCGGGGTGTAGCGATAGGTCTCGATGTTGCGGTAGTCACGCTGTGCGCTGTAGTGGTACAGCGTGTTCTGCACGCTGGTGTCTGCGCTCAACTGATAGTCGATGATCGAGCGCAGCCAGCGTACCCGCTGCTCATAACGCCCATCGGCGGCGTTGTAGTTCTCGAAGCGACGGCTCTTGTCGATTTTCATCGTGCGGCTGCCATCGTTCAGCACCGGCGATCCCCAGTATGGGCTGTCGTCCCTGTCCTCCAGATACTCCACGGCCAGGGTGTGGCTGAGGTCGGGCGTCAGATCGCTGAGCAGGGAAAATGCAAGGCTGCTGGTTTCCCGCTCGTTGCGATCGATGTAACCCTTACCGTTGCCACGGCTGAAATCCAGGCGCATGAAATGACGGGCATCAGCTCCGCCCAACGCCTGGTTGAAACCGACGGCCACCTCCGAGGCATCGAAGCTGCCGTAACGCACGCGCCCTTCGAGAATCCGTTCATCACGGCTGGCCAGCTTGCTGATGTAGTTGATCGAACCACCCACCGCTCCGGCTCCGTAAAGAAACGTGGAGGGCCCACCGATCAGCTCGACGCGATCGATGACCCAGGCGTCAACCGGGCGCGAGGCGCTGCTGTAACCAAGGTTGATTCCGTTGAATAGCTGGGTGATCTGGTTCTGCGCAAAACCGCGGTACGCGACGAAACCGCCGTAACCCGGGTTGGCCGAGGCGTTGATGCCGGTCATGCCATTGATCACCTCCTGAGTGTCCCTGGCACCACGCGCCTCGATCACGTCACGGTCGGCAACACTGACCGATGCTGGCGTCTGACGGGCTGTCAGCCCGAGGCGCGAGCCAGTCGTGATCGGTTGATCCAGCTCCACGCCAGAGGGCGCAGTGTCCTGCTCGTGCGCAGTGGCGGATACGGTGCTGGCAGGCAGTGTCAGGGCGTCATCTTGCGCCCAGGCAAGGGAAGCACTGCCCACGAGCAGTGCCAGGGTGGTCATGCGGAACATGTAAGACTTCCAGGCTTTTATTCGACAAGCCCGCATGCGACCTGGCATCGGAACCAGGCTGAACGGGCGACTTCAGAGCGCAGGAAGCTGGGAGGGAGAAGCGCGCGGATTGGCGGGAGGCCAGCGATAGCGCGCGAGACGCGGGATGTGCAGCGCGGGCAGCGGGAGCGTGCGCTCTGCGGCGAGCAAACCGAGAAGACCGAAGAACGCCGCCAGAATGATCGCACTGAACAGACTGGCCAGGGCGCAGTTGGAGCCCGTGGCCGGGTTCGGCGCGACGATGCCGGAACCGTCGAGATCAGCGCCAGCGCCGAAGTTACCTTCGAACGAACAGTACTGGCCGTCCAGACCACTGAGCTGCATACCGGCCATCTGTCCGTGGCCGATCGCGCAGACGAACGCGCTGAACAGGATGCTGAAGTACAGCAACCAGGGAATCAGCGGGCGGTCTTTGCGAGCCAGTTTCATGAGGCGCGACTCTAAACAGAGGATGGCGGCGCGACACTGCGGTGCGTTGCCGCAGTCATTTGACGCAGGAGTCTAGCAGAGGCGCCGGGCCTTATCGCGACAACCGCTGATCCACCTCCCAGTGAGCGCCAGACAGCAAACGCTGACAACGCAGTTGCACGAACTCGCGCAACAGATGCACCGCCTTGCTCAACTGGGCGCGGTGCGCACACACCAGATACAGCGGCGTCGGCTCGCCCAGCCAGTCGGGCAGCAGCACGCGCAGCCTTCCTTCACGTACATCCTCGGCCACGTCCAGCCAGGACTTGTACACCACGCCCTGCCCTGCCACGGCCCAACGCCGGGTGACATCGGCATCGTCGCAAACCCGGTCGCCGGAAACGTTCATCACCAGCTCGCGCTTGCCGTCCTGAAAGCGCCAGCGGTCATGTACACGACCATGCAGCATGTAGAGCAGGCAGTTGTGCCGGGTGAGATCGTCCACCGTGCGGGGCGCCCCGTGGCGAGCCAGGTAGGCGGGCGATGCGCAGAGCACGCGGCGATTGCCCGGGGCCACCGGCAGAGCCACCAGGCTGGAGTCTTCGGGCGCACCGTAACGCAGGGCGATATCCACCGGCTCACGAAACAGATCGGCGACTCGATCAGCCAGCAGCAGGCGTAGCTGCAGTTGCGGATGTTCATTCTGGAAGTCGTCGAGCCAGGGCAGCAACGTGTTGCGTCCGAAGTCCGACGGCGCCGATAGCTGCAAGGCGCCACGAATGCCCTCCTGGCTGCCGGCCAGTTGCTGACGCCCTTCCTCGAGGCTTTGCAGGGCGAGGCGTGCGTGCACCAGATACAACTCGCCCTCGGGCGTCAGGCGCAGGCTCCGGGTGGAGCGTGCCAGCAAGCGCACCTGCAACTGCTGCTCCAGACGTTTGAGCGCCGCGCTGGCCACCGCCGGCGACACATCCAGCAAACGGGCGGCAGCGGAGAGACTGCCGGTTTCGGCGGTACGTACGAACAGTTGCAGGTCGTCGAAACGCAGCATTCCAGGTTCACTTTCAAAAAAATGATGAAAGAGACTCTACCTCCAGGCGCTTTTTTCAACCACATGAACAAACGAACATGCGCCTCATCACAGGTATCGCCTGACTACCCAGACGAGGAGCACCGAGATGAAAGCCATCGCCTACTACCAATCCCTGCCCGCCGACCACCCTGAAGCCTTGCAGGACGTGCAACTGGCCGACCCGATTCCGGGCCCGCACGATCTGCTGGTCATGGTGCGGGCCATCTCGGTCAATCCGGTCGACACCAAGATCCGCCTCGGCGTGTCCCCGGAGAACGGCGCCGCCAAGGTGCTCGGCTGGGACGCTGCCGGCATCGTCAAGGCCGTTGGCAGCGAGGTCAGACTGTTCAAGCCGGGCGACAGGGTCTTCTATGCCGGCGCCATCGACCGGGCCGGGGCCAACAGCGAATTGCACCTGGTCGATGAGCGCATCGTCGGCCACATGCCGAAGCAACTGTCGTTCGCCGAAGCCGCTGCCCTGCCACTGACCGCCATCACCGCCTGGGAGCTGCTCTTCGAACGTCTGCAGATCGCCGAAGGCTCCGCTGATCTGGGCCAGAGCCTGCTGGTCGTTGGCGCCGCTGGCGGGGTCGGTTCGATCCTGATCCAGCTGGCACGCCGGCTGACCGGGCTGACGGTGATCGGCACGGCCTCGCGCCCGGAAACCCAGGCCTGGGTTCGCGAGCTGGGCGCTCACCACGTGATCGATCACAGCAAGCCACTGAACGAGGAACTGGCGCGCATCGGCATCGGCCAGGTCACCCACGTCGCCAGCCTGACGCAGACCGACCAGCACTACACGCAACTGATCGAAGCGCTGCAACCACAAGGGCGTCTGGCGCTGATCGACGACCCGCTGCAACCGCTGGACGTGATGAAGCTCAAGCGCAAGAGTCTGTCGCTGCACTGGGAGCTGATGTTCACCCGCTCGCTGTACCAGACGGCGGACATGATCGAACAGCATCGCCTGCTGGATCGGGTCTCGGGGCTGGTCGACAGCGGCGTGCTGAAGACCACCATGGGTGAGCATTTCGGCCGTATCGACGCCGCCAACCTGCGTCGTGCTCACGCATTGCTGGAAAGCGGCAAGGCGAAAGGAAAGATCGTGCTGGAAGGGTTCTGAGACGCGATGGTGGGCTTCGGCACGGCGGATCGCCCACCTCCCCGTCCTGGTTGCACCGTTCATCGCAAAGCGCTGCGGATGCTGGTCAGCTGTTTGACCCACGTCAGAAAAAGGTCATGCAGGCGGACTATCCTGACTGTCCCCAACAAGCGCCGACGAACCGTCGCAGCTCAGGAGGTGGTCAGCATGAAAATTCTCGTCCAGCCGCGCAATCAGGGCGGCGAATACCTATGGCAGGTTCGACTGGATCAGCATTGCGTGAGTTTTCGCAGCGAAGAAGAGGCGCGCCAGTTCGTTGCCAGACTGGAAGCCCGCTTGCGCGCGCCACACAAACTGCCCGACTGGTCTGCGCAACGCAAGGCGGGCTGAGTCACGGCAATGCGCTAGGGTGCGCTGCACAGAGAACGAGTGTCACATCGGCATGTGGTCGAGTGCTTTGGGGTAGGGTACGCCGTGAGCACCGCGAAGACCGCAGTGCAGCACGGCGCCCCCTACGACAGGCCCTCAGACCGACAGTTGACCTGTGGCGTAACATCAGGCCTCGCTGGTCGGCATCAGGCGTAACGCCGGGCTGCGCAGCATGTCCAGCGCCGTATCGACCAGCGCCGATGCCTGCTGCGCCAGGTCGAAGTTGGGCACCAGCAGCCAGTTGGTCTCGATGCCTTCCATGTAGGCATGCAGACAAACGGCAGCCCGAGGGCAATCGAGATCGCTCGGCAGTTGCCCCTTGCTGACGGCGTTGCCCAGCGCCTTGGCGATACGCTGATCGCAATCGATGCTGAGTTCCTGCATGCGCTCGCGCAGGCCCAACAGCTCACCGGTGTATTCACATTTGTAACGCAGGATGTCGTGGATACGGCGGCTTTGCGAATCCTGCGCCAGACGGGTCAGGGCCTTGACCAGCAATTCACGCATGCAGCCGAGCGGATCAGGCTCGTCCTCGCTCTCGCTGGCACGTGCCAATTCCTCCAGCGGCAGGCGCAGGCGGTCGAGCATGGCCTGGAACAGGTCTATCTTGTTCTCGAAGTGCCAGTAAATGGCGCCACGACTGACACCAGCCTCTTTGGCCACCTCAGCCAGGGAGGCGCGGGAGACGCCCTGGGAATGGAACACCTGCTCGGCGGCATCGAGTATCTGTACTCGCGTCGCCTGGGCCTCCTCTTTGGTTCGTCTGGCCATCTGGTTCCCCGTTTGCGCGTTGCCTGTAACCCTCCAGCAAGGGAGTCGGAGCGAGAGATGAAGGCAGGTTTAGGCATTTACAAACATTCACGTACGTAAGTATATTCGGCCATCATTTTTTCCTCTGCTCCAGCTCCCTTCGCCCATCGGGCCCAGATTCGATAAAACGAGGTTCTCAGATGCATTCGAAGCCAGCCTCCGCCGCCTTGGTTTCTGCCGTTGCCGTGGCGCTCCTCAGCCTTGGCGGCTGCAAGGAAGACAGTGCCCCGCAGACTCAACAGGCCCCCCAGGTCGGAGTCGTGACACTGCAGGCACAGCCCTACACCCTGACCACCGAAGTACCGGGCCGCACCAGCGCCTACCGCATCGCCGAGGTTCGCCCGCAGGTCAACGGCATCATCCAGAAGCGCCTGTTCACCGAAGGCAGTGAAGTCAAGGCCGGCCAGCAGCTGTATCAGATTGACCCGGCAACCTACGAAGCCGCGTTCAAGAGCGCTCAGGCCACGCAGATTTCGGCCAAGGCGCTGGCCGATCGCTACAAGCTGCTGGTGGCCGACAAGGCCGTCAGCCAGCAGGCCTATGATGAAGCCCGCGCCGCCGGTCTGCAGGCCGATGCCAGCCTGGAGCAGGCCCGCATCGACCTGCGCTACACCAGGGTACTGGCGCCGATCAGCGGTCGCATCGGTCGCTCCGCCGTGACCGAGGGCGCACTGGTGAGCAACGGCCAGGCCGGCGCCATGGCCATCATCCAGCAACTCGACCCGATCTATGTCGACGTCACCCAGTCGAGCAAGGAATTGCTGCGCCTGCGCCGCGACCTGGCCGACGGACGCCTGCAGAAGGCCGGTGACAGTTCCGCCAAGGTCGCCCTGAAACTGGAAGACGGCAGCCGCTATGCCCACGAAGGCACCCTGGAGTTCTCCGAGGTGGCCGTGGACGAGGGCACCGGTTCCGTGACCCTGCGCGCCGTGTTCCCCAACCCGGATCATCTGCTGCTGCCCGGCATGTTCGTACATGCCGAGCTGCTCGCCGGGGTCAAGCAGAACGCCATTCTCGCCCCCCAGCAGGGTGTGACCCGCAACCCGCGTGGTGAACCCACCGCGATGGTGGTCAACGCCGAGAACAAGGTCGAACAGCGTGTGCTCAAGGCAGATCGCACCGCCGGCAGTGCCTGGCTGGTGGAGGACGGCCTGCAGGAAGGCGACCGCCTGATCACCGAAGGCCTGCAGTTCGTCCAGCCTGGCGCCGAGGTCAAGGCCGTGCCGGCAAGCAACGTCAAGACCGAGCAGCCTGCCCAGGACGCCGCCCCCGCCAACGGCCAGGACTAACGGAGAAGTACTGAATGTCCAGATTCTTTATCGACCGGCCGATCTTCGCCTGGGTGATCGCCCTGGTGATCATGCTGGCCGGCGGCCTTTCCATCCTCAAGCTGCCGATCAACCAGTACCCGAGCATCGCGCCCCCGCCGTCGCCATCCAGGTCAGCTACCCGGGCGCGTCGGCGCAGACGGTACAGGACACCGTGGTTCAGGTGATCGAACAGCAGCTCAATGGTATCGACGGCCTTCGCTACGTCAGCTCGTCGAGCAACTCCGACGGCAGCATGGAAATCATCGTGACCTTCGAACAGGGGGTGAACCCGGATATCGCCCAGGTTCAGGTGCAGAACAAGCTGCAACTGGCGACACCGCTGCTGCCGCAGGAAGTCCAGCAGCAGGGCATCCGCGTGACCAAGTCGGTACGCAACTTCCTCATGGTCATCGGCGTGGTGTCGAAAGACGGCAGCATGACCCGCGAGGATCTGTCGGACTACATCGTCTCCAACCTGCAGGATCCGATCTCGCGAACCAAGGGGGTCGGCGACTTCCAGGTGTTCGGTGCGCAGTACGCCATGCGCATCTGGCTCGACCCGGGCAAGCTCAACAGCTTCCAGCTGACGCCGGTTGACGTGCGCAGCGCCATCCAGGCGCAGAACGTGCAGATTTCCTCCGGCCAGTTCGGCGGCCTGCCGGCGGCACCGGGCAACCAGCTCAACGCCACCATCATCGGCAAGACCCGCCTGCAAACACCTGAAGAATTCCGCAACATCCTGCTCAAGGTTCAGGCCGATGGTTCCCAGGTGCGCCTGGGCGATATCGCCAAGGTCGAACTGGGCGGCGAGAACTACGCCATCAACGCGCAGTTCAATGGCCTGCCGGCCTCCGGTCTGGCGATTCGTCTGGCCACTGGCGCCAACGCTCTGGATACCGCCAAGGCAGTCCGCGAAACCATTTCCAACCTGGAGCCGTTCTTCCCGGCCGGCATGGAGGTGGTCTTCCCCTATGACACCACACCGGTGATCTCGGCCTCCATCGAGGGGGTCGTGCAAACCCTGTTCGAGGCCATCGTGCTGGTGTTCCTGGTGATGTTCCTGTTCCTGCAGAACCTGCGCGCCACCATCATTCCGACCATGGCGGTGCCGGTGGTTCTGCTCGGTACCTTCGGCGTGCTGGCAGCGTTCGGTTTCTCCATCAACACCCTGACCATGTTCGCCATGGTGCTGGCCATCGGTCTGCTGGTGGACGACGCCATCGTGGTGGTGGAGAACGTCGAGCGGGTGATGCGCGAAGACGGTCTTTCGCCCAAGGAGGCGACCCGCAAGTCCATGGGGCAGATCCAGGGCGCGCTGGTGGGTATCGCCCTGGTGCTGTCGGCGGTGTTCCTGCCGATGGCCTTCTTCGGCGGCTCCACCGGAGTGATCTACCGGCAGTTCTCCATCACCATCGTCTCGGCCATGGCCCTGTCGGTACTGGTGGCGCTGATCTTCACGCCAGCGCTGTGCGCCACGCTGCTCAAGCCGATCGATGGCGACCACCACGAAGCCAAGCGCGGCTTCTTCGGCTGGTTCAACCGCACGTTCGAGCGCAGCAGCAACGCCTACCAGCGCGGCGTGGCCGGCATGATCAAACGCAAGACGCCTTACCTGCTGCTGTACCTGGTAATCGTCGCGATCATGGCCTGGATGTTCACCCGCATCCCCACCGCCTTCCTCCCCGAGGAAGACCAGGGCGTCCTCTTCGCCCAGGTGCAAACGCCATCGGGCTCCAGTGCCGAGCGCACTCAGGTGGTGGTCGACGAGATGCGCCAATACCTGCTGGAAGACGAGGCAAGCACGGTCAAATCGGTATTCACCGTCACCGGCTTCAACTTCGCCGGCCGCGGCCAGAGCTCCGGTATGGCCTTCATCATGCTCAAGCCCTGGGGCGAACGTCCGGGTGAAGAGAATGGCGTAGCCGCGCTGGCACAACGTGCGCAGATGCACTTCTTCAGCTTCCGCGATGCGATGGTGTTCGCCTTCGCCCCACCGGCGGTAATGGAGATGGGTAATGCCACCGGCTTCAACTTCTTCCTGCAGGATCAGGCAGGCGTCGGCCACCAGGTGATGAACGAGGCGCGAGACAAGTTCCTCAAACTGGCCAACGAGCACCCGGTGCTCGACAGCGTAAGGGCCAACGGCCTGCGCGATGAAGCGCAGTACCAACTGCTGATCGATGACGAACGCGCCCGCGCCCTGGGCCTGTCGCTGTCGGACATCAACAGCACCCTGTCGATCGCCTGGGGCGCCAGCTACGTCAACGACTTCATCGATCGCGGTCGGGTGAAGAAGGTCTACCTGCAAGGCGTATCCGAAGCGCGCATGAGCCCGGAGGATCTGAACAAGTGGTATGTGCGCAACGACCAGGGTCAGATGGTGCCGTTCAGTGCCTTCGCCAGTGGCGAGTGGACCTATGGTGCACCCAAGCTGGCGCGCTACAACGGCGTCTCGGCCGTGGAAATCCTCGGTGCGCCAGCCCCCGGCTACAGCACCGGCGATGCCATGGCCGCCGTCGAGGAAATCGCCTCGCAGTTGCCACAGGGCGTCGGCTACTCCTGGACCGGCCTGTCCTATGAGGAACGCCTGGCCGGTTCGCAGACCACCGCACTGTTCGTGATCTCGGCGATCGTCGTGTTCCTGTGCCTGGCAGCCCTGTACGAGAGCTGGTCGATCCCGTTCTCGGTGATGCTGGTGGTACCGCTGGGAATCATCGGCGCCCTGCTGTTCACCGAGCTGCGCGGGCTGTCCAACGACGTGTTCTTCAAGGTCGGCCTGCTCACCACCATCGGTCTGTCGGCGCGTAACGCGATTCTCATCGTCGAGTTCGCCAAGGCGCAGTACGAACAGGGCATGACCTTCGCAGAAGCGGCCATCGAAGCCTGCCGCATGCGCTTGCGCCCGATCATCATGACCTCACTGGCCTTCATCCTCGGCTGTCTGCCGCTGGCCATCGCCAGCGGTGCCGGCGCGGGCAGCAAGCACGCCATCGGCACCGGGGTGATCGGCGGCATGCTCAGCGCCATGATCCTGGCGATCTTCTGGATTCCATTGTTCTACGTGGTGGTCTGCTCGCTGTTCGAGAGAAAACGTCCCGAGCAGGCCAGTGAAAAAGAGAAGGAGGTACTGCAATGAGGCAGTCCCTGTTGTCCCTGGCCGTGGCCGCCGCTCTGCTCAGCGGCTGCAGCCTGATTCCCGACTATGAGCGACCGGATGCACCGGTAGCGGCCGACTGGCCGCAAGGCGAGGCCTACGGCAGCGCCGCCAGCGAGGGCAGCCGTGCTGCGGCCGACGTGCAGTGGCGCGAGTTCTTCCGTGATCCGGCGCTGCAACGCCTGGTGCAACTGGCGCTGGAGAACAACCGCGACCTGCGCGTCGCCGCACTGAACGTCGAAGCCTATCGAGCGCTGTACCGTATCCAGCGCGCCGACCTGCTGCCCTCGGTTTCCGCCAATGGCTCCGGCACCCGCCAACGTCTGCCGGGCGATCTGAGTCAGACTGGCGAAGCCCGTACCAGCGGCCAGTACAGCGCAACCCTGGGCGTCAATGCCTGGGAGCTGGACTTCTTCGGCCGCCTGCGCAGCCTCAGCGAGCAGGCATTGCAGCAGTACCTGGCGACCGAGCAGGCCGAACGCAGCACGCAGATCAGCCTGGTGGCCAGTGTCGCCACCGCCTACCTGCAATGGCAGGCGGATCAGGCGCTGCTGCAACTGACCCAGGACACCCTGAAGACCTTCGAGCAAAGCTACCAGCTGACCCAGCGCAGCTTCGACGTCGGTGTGGCCGACGCCCTGGCCCTGAGTCAGGCGCGCAGCGCGGTGGACAGTGCGCGGGTGAGCCTGGCGCAGTACCAGCGCCTGGTCGCACAGGATCGCAATGCGCTGATCCAGCTGGTCGGCACCGGTCTGCCTGCCGATCTGCCCGAAGGCCTGGCGCTGAATGCCGAACTGCTGGAACAGGTGCCTGCCGGCCTGCCCGCCGACCTGCTGCAACGTCGCCCTGATCTGCTCGAAGCCGAATACCAGCTCAAGGCCGCCAACGCCAATATCGGCGCTGCGCGCGCGGCATTCTTCCCCAGCGTCAGCCTGACCGCCAATGCCGGCACCGCCAGCAGCCAGCTGTCCGGTCTGTTCGACGGCGGCTCGGGCACCTGGCTGTTCCAGCCGCAGATCAGCCTGCCGATCTTCAACGCCGGCCGCCTGCGCGCCAACCTCGACTATGCCGAGCTGCAAAGCGACATCCGCGTCGCGCAATACGAGAAAGCCATTCAGGTGGCCTTCCAGGAGGTGGCCGACCGCCTGGCCGCACGCACCACCTATCGCCAGCAACTGGACGCTCAGCGCGCCCTGCTGGAAACCACCGAGACCTACTATGAACTGGCCGAACGTCGCTACCGCACCGGCGTGGACAGCTACCTGACGCTGCTCGACGCTCAGCGTCAGCTGTTCAGCGTGCGCCAGCAACTGATCGCCGACCGCCTGGCCCAGCTCAGCAGCGAAGTGGAGCTGTACAAGGCGCTGGGGGGTGGCTGGACGAATACCGGGAGCAATGCTCCACAAGGTTGATCGCGCGTAACCCGCTTCAAGGACGACCTTATCGCCGCCCCCGCAGCCTTTGCGGGGGCGTTTTTTCATCGCCCCTTCCCCCATCACGCGCGATCAGCGCGTTCGCAACACCTTGACCACTTCGACGACGAACTTGACCACGATGGCCCGCTCGCTCTCCGGAAGTGTCTGGATCAATTCGCCAATGACCACCGAATGCTCGGAATCGAGCGAGTCCTCGCAGCGAAACAGCTCGCTCAGACTGCAATCGAGAATATCGGCTATCTGCTGCAGGCGAGGCAGCGTCGGGGATATGACACCATTTTCCATCCGACTGATGGTTTCCTTCTCCACCCCTATCGCCTCCGCCACCTGGGCCTGAGTTAATCCTGCGGCTTTGCGGCGGGCCGCGATGCGTGCACCCACCTCGAGAACCAAACCTTTGCCCTGCATCGGAAAATTCCTCTCATGTCATCAAGACATAACGTCAGGTGACATTTTCCGCGTGTCAGGACAGTTGGCGAATGACTTTTAACGAATCATATATTAACGCAATAAGTCATTGACTAATTGACTCATATCAAACCCATCAAGAATAATCCCCCAAATAATGGCATCTAGCCATTCCAACACTCCCACTCGCCAGACGCCTCATCGGCCAGAAGGAAGGCCCGCCTCATGCTGAAAGACATGAAGATTCGCACCGGTATTCTTTGCGTGATCGCCCTTCTGAGTGGTTCGCTACTGACTTCCACGCTGACCGGCTGGTGGAGTGCCCGCAACAGCGATGAAGACATCATGGTTCTGCATGCGCTGGGAGTAGAGCGCAACACCGAGCTGCAGAAGACCTACATCCGCCTGGCTCGCGCCCGCATCGGCATTGCTGGTGCCTTGCTCGAGCGACAGGCCGGCAACTACGATGCAGCACGCATCAGCCTGCAGAGAACCCAGCAACTGCTGGCAGAAGCCGATCATTATTTCGCCGTGTTCAAAGAACGGCTGACGGGGGCCGAGTGGCAGGCATTGCGCACCGAACTGGAACAGACGTTCGTCGCTTTCCGTACACCGCTGGATGAGCAGAAGACGACGCTGCAAGCCGCCGACTTCACCGGCCAGCACGCCATCGACCAATACACCGCCGCCAACCTTCTGGTACGCAAGGCCAACGACGCCTTCGACCAGAGCGTGCGCAAGTTCGAAGAGCGGATCGCCGCTCATGTCGCCGAGACCATCGACGACGCCAACGGTCGCTATGCCCTGGCGCAGATCGAAGCCGTGCTGTTTCTCGTCTTCGCCGGCCTCGTCACCCTGGGTTGTCTGTGGTTCATCCACAGCGGCCTGCTCAAACCCTTGCGCGTAGCCGGCGAACACTTCGAGCAGATCGCCAGCGGCGACCTCAGCGGCGAGATAGCCGTAACCTCGAACAACGAGATCGGTGCGCTTTTCGCGGCCTTGCAGCGCATGCAGGAGAGCCAGAGAGAGACGATAGGCCAGATCAGCAGCTCGGCCACGCAACTGGCCTCGGCGGCGGAAGAGCTCAGTGTCGTCACGGATGAAAGCAATCGCGGACTGCATCGTCAGCATCAGGAACTGGAACAGGCCGCCACCGCCGTCACGGAAATGACCACGGCCGTCGAAGACGTCGCCCGCAATGCCGTTTCCACCGCTGAAGCGTCGAATGCGTCCAACCAGCTGGCGCAGAGCAGCCGCACCCAGGTACAGGAAACCCTGCGTGAAATCACCGCCATGGAAAGCGATATCCAGGGTACCTCGCGGATCATCGAAAACCTGGCGCAGCAGGCCGACGGCATCGGCAAGGTGCTGGACGTGATCCGCACGCTGTCGGAACAGACCAACCTGCTCGCACTCAATGCCGCTATCGAAGCGGCGCGTGCCGGTGAAGCCGGACGGGGCTTCGCCGTGGTGGCGGACGAAGTACGCAACCTGGCGCACCGCACTCAGACCTCGACCCAGGAAATCGAGCAGATGACCAGCGGCATTCAGAACGGCACCAGCCAGGCCGTGGCCTCAATGCTCAACAATGCCCAGCGCGCCCGGCTCACGCTCGATACCACACGAACGGCCGGCCAGTCGCTGGAGGAAATCTTCCAGGCGATCAACCAGATCAACGACCGCAACCTGCTGATCGCCAGCGCGGCCGAGCAACAGGCGCACGTGGCGCGCGAGGTGGATCGCAACCTGCTGAACATCCGCGATCTCTCGACCCAGGCCGCCACCGGCGCCAACCAGACCAGCGCGGCCAGCAACGATCTGTCTCGCCTGGCCGTCGAACTCAACACATTGGTCGCCAGGTTCAGACTCTGAGAGGCGCGTCCCCGATGCTCACCAAGATACGCGCCATAGCGGCCGCTCATGATCTCTCGGAGCTGTTCACCCAGACACTGGAGCAGGCCGTCGATGCGGTCATCGTCATCGACGCCAACAACGATGTGCTGCTGTTCAATGCGGCTGCCGAACGGCTCTGGGGCCGCTCCAGAAGCGGAGTCCTGGGACGCAACGTCAATCTGCTGGTACCGGAAGAAATACGCCATCTGCACGATGGCTATGTCGAACGCAACCGTCGCACCCGTCTCGACCGCATCGTCGGCACCAGCCGCGATGTCCCCATCACCCTCGCCGACGGCAGCCAGCGCTGGGGCGCCATGTCGATCTCGCGCATCGAACTGGAGAACGAAACGCTCTATACCGCCTTCGTCAAGGATGTCACCGAGCGCCACGCGCAGCAGGAGAAACTGCGCTTGCTCTCACTGGTGGCCGACCACTCCAACAATGCCGTCATCATCACCGATGCAAAGGCGCGGATCATCTACGTCAACACCGGTTTCCAGCGCTTGTTCGGCTATCCGCCAGAGGCCGTACGAGCGTGCAATCCGATCACCCTCCTCTGCCCTCATCCGGACAGACGATACATCCGGCGCATAACCGAATGCCTGGCGCAGGGCACGGCTTACCAGGGTGAAGAGATCGTGCAACGACAGGATGGACAGCGCCTGTGGTGCAGCATCACCACCAACCCGGTGCACCTGCATGGACAGCTGTCTCATAGCGTCAGCGTGCTCACCGACATCACCGGCGCCAAGGTGCACGAGATGCTGCAACGGCGCATGCTCGAGGCCATGCTCCACGACGAATCGCTGGAAGTCCTGATGGAACAGGCCTGCCTGGAGGTCGAACGCATCGATCCCGATCTGGTCGTGTCGATCCTGCAAGTGACAGAACAGGGCCTGCTTCGTCCCCTCGCAGCCCCCAGACTGCCCATCGCCTATTCCAGCGCCATCGATGGCGTGGCCATCGGCCCGAGGGTCGGGGCCTGCGGCAGTGCGGCCTACCTGAGAAGGCCCGTGTTCAGCGACGACATCGAGAACGACCCGCACTGGGATGGATTCAGGGATCTGCTGTTGCCCCTGGGGCTGCGCAGTTGCTGGTCGACACCGATGATGGGTAGCGACGGCCGGGTGCTCGGCACCTTTGCCCTGTATTACCGCGAACGCCAGAAACCCAGCGCGCAGCACATGCAGTTGCTGGAGGCCTGTCGCCACCTGTGCGTGCTGGCCCTGGAGCGCGAGGAGAGCCGCTCGCGTATCCGTCAACTGGCGCTCTATGACACGCTGACGGGGCTGGCCAATCGTTCCCAGCTGCTTACCCGGGCCGCGCAGGCGCTGGCTGACGCCAATCGCGCCAGGCAACCCGTTGCGGTGCTCTTCATCGATCTGGATCGCTTCAAGCAGGTCAACGACTCGTTGGGGCACTCGGCGGGAGACCGCTTGCTGCAGGTGGTCGCCCACCGCTTGAATCAACAGAGGCGAAGTACCGACATCGTCGCCCGTCAGTCCGGAGACGAATTCGTCATGGTAGTGCCCGGCTGTGAACGGGAACAGGCTGCCCCCTTCGCCGAGCGCCTGCTGCAAGCCCTGCGTACCCCCTGCATGATCGCGGGCACCTCGATCACCCCTTCGGCCAGCGTCGGCATCAGCCTGTTCCCGGAAGATGGCGGCGACATCGCCACCCTCATCCGTCACGCAGACATGGCCATGTACCAGGCCAAGGCTCAGGAGCGGGGCCGTTTTCGTCTGTTCAATCACGAACTGACCCAGGCACTGCAACAGCGCCTGGAGCTGGAGAAAGCCCTGCGCGAAGCCCTCCAGCAGCAGGGGCTAAGCCTGGTTTACCAGCCACAGATGCACATCGGCAAACAGGGCCTCTACGGCGTCGAAGCGCTGCTACGCTGGCACTCGCCCCAACTGGGCAGCGTGTCCCCCTGCACCTTCATTCCCCTGGCCGAAGACTGTGGCCTGATCGAAGAAATCGGCCAGTGGGTCGTCGCCGAGTCGTGCAGGCAGCTTGCTGCCTGGCGCCAGGGCGGCATCGACGTGCCCTGCATTTCGGTAAACCTGTCGCCCAGCAACTTTCACAATCCCCTGCTGCCGAGCCTGATCAGCCAGGCACTCGAAGCCAACCGGTTACCGGCGCAGGCACTCACGCTGGAAATAACCGAAGGCGTGCTGATGGATGAAAACCCCGTCAGCCTGACCACGCTCGACGCCATCCACAGGCTGGGCGTACGCCTGTCCATGGATGACTTCGGCACGGGCTACTCCAGCCTCAGTTACTTGCGCAGGCTACCCATCCAGGAGTTGAAGCTCGACCGCAGCTTCGTTTACGACCTGGAGCACGACCGCACCAACCAGGCCCTCAGCGAAGCGGTCATTCGCCTCGGCGAGAGCCTCGACCTGACAGTGGTGGCCGAAGGTATCGAAACGCTTTCCCAGTATGGCGTGCTCGCCCGGCAGGGCTACCACGTGGCCCAGGGGTTTCTGCTGGCCCGCCCACTCACCGCTGACGGGCTGGAAGACTGGATCGTCAATGGCTGCTCGACACCCGTGTAGCCGCCGAGCGTGAGTCGCAAGCCCCCGGCTGGCGCGACGCTCACCTGGCCACGGGATCGAAGCCCGGACTTGAGCACCTCGAGCGCCGCGTCGAGGAAACCGGCCACCGGCCTGTCTGCTCCTGCCTGGCCAGTATCGCCAGGCGCAACGCGGCCAGTGATGCTCAGACAGTGAAGCGGCGACTGCCCCAGGCGAAGGCGCAGGCCGCCGCACCGCACAGCGCGATCACCAGTGCCATGGGCAGTGCCGAGCCGTCGTGAAGAGACGCCACCAGCGCCGAGGCACCAGCGGCCACGGTGAATTGCAGGCTGCCCAGAAAGCCTGAGGCGCTGCCGGCATGCCGCCCCTGTCCTGCCATCGCGCAGGCGGTGGCGTTGGGCAGCACGCAGCCCAGGCTGGCCACGCAGATGAACAGCGGAATCAGCAACGGCCAGAGATTCGCCGGTTGCCACGCCGCCAGCGCCAGCAGACACAGACCGCTGATCAGGTACACCAGCACCATGCGCCGCAACCACAAGGCCGGCCCGCCCATGCGCACCAGCCGCGCATTGATCTGCGCCATGATCACGAAACCCAGCGCATTGCTGCCGAACAGCCAGCCGTAGTGCTCGGCCGGTACAGCGTAGAGCTCGATGAAAACGAAAGGCGAACCGGCGATATAGGCGAACATGCCGGCCATGGCCACGCCACCGGCCAGGCTGTAGCCCATGAAGGGGGCATTGCCCAGCAATGCCCGGTACTGACCGAAGGCGCCACCGAGCGGCGCCGGTTGCAGGTGCTGCGGGCGCGTCTCCGGCAGCCACAGCACCACGGCCAGCAGGCACAGGCCGGCGAACAGGGCCAGGCTGTAGAATATCCACGGCCAGCCCAGCGTATTGAGCAGCAGCCCCCCACCCAGCGGCGCGAGGATGGGCGCCAGCCCCATCACCAGCACCAGTTGCGAGAACACCTTGGCCGAGGCCAGCGGATCGCACAGGTCACGCACCACCGCGCGGGTGATCACCATGCCGGCGCAACCGCCGAGAGCCTGCACGAAACGCGCACCGATCAGCCACTCCAGGCTCGGCGCCAGGGCGCAGGCCAGCGATGCGCCGGTGAACAGGGTCACCCCGAGCAACAGCGGCACACGCCGGCCGAAACGATCGGCCAGCGGGCCATAGAACAGCTGGCCGAGGGCGATACCGACGAAATAGGCGGCCAGCGACAGCTGCACGTGCTCCACGTCGGTAGCGAACTGACGCGCCAGTGTCGGAAAGCTGGGCAGGTAGAAATCGATGGCGAGCGGGCCGAAGGCGCTGAGGGCGCCGAGGATCAGCAGAATACGCAGGGGCATGGGCAGTCCGGACTTGTATTGGCGTGCCAAGGATATTCCGAAAAAGCCATTCATCGTCACTCCCGCGAAGGCGGGAGCTCAGGAATTTCGCAGGTTCTGGATGACTCCCCGATTGCATCCACGCGACGGGGCTGCGGTCGGCGCCAGGGTCACGGCATCAGCCTCCCTGCCCGGGTTCCTGCGTCTCGGGCTCATGCTTGCGCCGACCGAAACGCTGCGCGGCCGACTCCACCAGCAGGTAGAACATGGGAATCAGGAAGGTCGCCAGCAGCGTGGCCGCGAGCATGCCGCCGATCACCCCGGTACCGATGGAGTGGCGACTGGCCGAACCGGCGCCCGAGCTGATGGCCAACGGCACGCAGCCTAGGATGAAGGCCAGCGAAGTCATCACGATGGGACGGAAGCGCAGTTTGGCCGCCTCCAGCGCGGAATCGAAGATGCCCTTGCCCTCGGCACGCAACAGCACGGCGAACTCGACGATGAGGATGGCGTTCTTCGCCGCCAGGCCGATCAGGGTGACCAGCCCCACCTGGAAGTACACATCGTTCTGGATCCCGCGCAGCCACACCGCGAGAATCGCCCCGAACACCGCGAAAGGCACGGCCGTGACCACCGCCAGGGGCAGCGTCCAGCGCTCGTACTGCGCGGCAAGGATCAGGAACACCAGAATCAGGCCGAAGACGAAGGCCTGAGCCCCCGAACCCTGCGTGACCAGCTCCTGATAGGCCGAACCGATCCAGCCGAGGCTGTAATCCTCGCCGAGCACCTCGTCGGCCACTTGCTGCATCGCCGCCAGCGCCTGCCCGGAGCTGTAGCCGGGAGCAGGACCGCCGAGCACCTTGGCCGAGGGATAGACGTTGAAGCGGTCGTAGGAGTCCGGCCCGAGGATGCGCCGCACGCGCAACAGCGTCGACAGCGGCACCAGGTCACCGCTGCTGGAGCGCACGTAGACCTGGCCGAGATCCTCCGGCTTGCGACGAAACTCCGGTTCCGATTGCAGACTGACCTGCCAGGTGCGCCCGTAAAGGGTGAAGTCGTTGACGTAGTAGCTGCCGAAGGTCGCCTGCATCGCGGTGA
Source organism: Ectopseudomonas oleovorans (assembly GCA_045291465.1). Taxonomy (GTDB): domain Bacteria; phylum Pseudomonadota; class Gammaproteobacteria; order Pseudomonadales; family Pseudomonadaceae; genus Aquipseudomonas; species Aquipseudomonas oleovorans_B. The sequence continues at coordinate 4,942,902 of CP152345.1, forward strand.
ACACGTCGCTGACACCGACGCCCAGGGCACGGGTCTTGGTGCGATCCAGGTCGATGTAGTACTGCGGCACGTTGGCACTGAAGGTGCTCTGCACACCGGCCAGCTCCGGCCGTTTGCTGGCGGCCTCGACGAAGGCCTGTACCTTCTCGCCGAGCTGCTCGACGCTGCCGCCGGAGCGATCCTGGATATAGGACTCGAAACCGCCCGTGGTACTCATGCCGGTGATCGGCGGTGGGTTGAACGACAACACCAGGCCATCCTTCTGCGCGGCGCCCATGCCCATGAAGGTACGCGTCAGGTTGCGTGCGTCCAGCTCGTCGGTGGTGCGCTCGCTCCAGTCCTTGAGCGGCACGAAGGACACCCCGGCATTGCTGCGCACGCCGAAGGTGAGCACATCGAAACCGGCGAAGGTCACCACGTCCTGCACCGCCGGGTGCTCCATCAACTGCTGGCTCACCGCCCCGCTCAATGCCTCGGTGCGATTGAGCGAAGCCGCAGGTGGCAGGTAGTAGGCGTTGATCACGTAGCCCTGATCCTCGTCGGGCACCAGCGATCCGGGCACCCGAGCGAACAACAGCATGATCAGCGCGATCATTCCGCCGAACAGCAGCATGCCGACCAGCGAACGCTTGAGGAAGAAACGCACGCCGGCGCCATAGCCGGCAGTGGCCTTGTCGAAGAAACGGTTGAAGACGCGAAATGGCGCGGCAGGCTCGTGATGGCCGGGCTTGAGCAGCAGTGCACAGAGCGCGGGCGACAGCGTCAGGGCGACGATGCCGGAAATCACCACGGACACCGCGATGGTGATCGCGAACTGCTTGTACATCTGCCCCGCCAGACCGCCCAGGAAACCCACCGGCACGAATACCGCGCAGAGCACCAGGACGATGGCGATGATCGGCCCGGTGACCTCCTCCATCGCCTTGATCGAGGCATCCCGCGCATTCAGCCCCTGGGTACGCATCACCCGCTCGACGTTCTCGATCACCACGATGGCGTCATCCACCACGATACCGATGGCCAGCACCATGCCGAACAGCGTCAGCAGGTTGATGGAGAACCCCAGCAGGTACATGCCGGCGAAGGTGCCTACCAGCGACACCGGGATCGCCAGCACGGGAATCAGCGTGGCGCGCCAGTTCTGCAGGAACACGAAGACCACCAGCACCACCAGCAGCAGCGCCTCGAAGAAGGTCTTGATCACCTCGTCGATGGAGACCTGCACGAACTTGGTGGTGTCGTAGGGGATCTTGTAGGCGATGCCTTCGGGGAAGCGCTTGCTCAGCCGCTGCATGGTGCGCTCGACCGCCTCGGCGGTATCCAGGGCGTTGGCACCGGGTTGCAGGTAGATGCCGAAGGCGGCGTTCTGCTGGCCGTTGAGGGTGGTGACCAGCGAATAGTCCTGCGCCCCCAGCTCGACTCGTGCCACGTCCTTGAGCAGCAGGCTGGCACCAGTGGCATCGGTGCGCAGGATGACGCTCTCGAATTCCTTCGGATCGGTGAAGCGGCCCTGGGTGGTGACGGTATAGGTGAAGTCCTGCGGCTCCTTGAGCGGCTGCTGGCCGAAGCTGCCGGCGGCGAACTGCGAGTTCTGCTCGCGAATGGCGTTGACCACATCGGTGGGTGTGAGGCCGTACTGCGCCAGCTTGTCCGGACGCAGCCAGATGCGCATGGAGTAATCCTTGGAGCCGAACTGGCTGGCATCCCCCACGCCCTTGAGACGCTTGAGTTCGTCGATGACGTTGATCAGTGCGTAGTTGCTGATGAAGATCGGGTCACGCGAACCATCCGGCGAATACAGGGTGATGACCTGGAGGATGTCCGAGGATTTCTTCTCCACCTTCACGCCCTGTCGGCGTACCTCTTCCGGCAGCTTGGCCAGCGCCGCCTGCACCTTGTTGTTGACGTTGATGGTGGCCTGATCCGGGTCGGTGCCAACCTCGAAGTACACCGTCAGGCTCATCGCCCCGCTGCTGGAGGAGTTGGACAACTGGTAGATCATGTTCTCGACGCCGTTGATCTCCTGCTCCAGCGGCGCCGCCACGGTTTCGGCGATCACCTGCGAGCTGGCGCCCGGGTAGGCCGCGCTGACCGACACCTGTGGCGGCAGGATTTCCGGGTACTGGGCGATGGGCAGCGCACGCATGGCGGCCAGCCCGGCGAGCACGATGACGATGGAGATGACGGTGGCGAATACCGGACGGTCGATGAAGAAGCGCGAGATCATGGCCGTTACTCCTGCGCCGGGGTTGCAGGCGCGGCTGCCTTCGCCTCCTCGGCCTGTACCGGGCTGTCGGGTCGCACCTTGGCCAGCCCGTCGACGATCACCCGTTCGCCATCGCTGACACCGGACAGGATCAGCCAGCGACCGCCTGCGGTATCCCCCGTGCTGACCTGGCGCATGCGCGCGACATTCTGCTCATCCACCACATAGACGAAGGTGCCGCGCGGCCCCTGGGCCACGGCACGCTCCGGCACGGTGATCGCCCGTGGACGCGTCAGGCCCTTGACCTGCACCCGCACGAACTGACCCGGCAGCAGCTTCTGCTCAGGGTTGGGCACCACGCCACGGGCGCTGACCGTGCCGGTGCCACGGTCGATCAGGCTGTCGGTGAAATCCACCTCGCCCGCCGTCGGATAGGCCGAGCCATCACCGAAATAGACCTCCACGCTCAGCTTGCCGCTGGCCGGCGGCACCAGGCTGCCCTCGGACAGCTCCCGGCGCAGACGCTCGGCCTCGGCGTCCGGGTAGGCGAAGTTGACGAAGATCGGGTCGAGCTGGGTGATCTGCGTGAGCAGGCTGGCACTGGGGTCGCCGGCCACGATCAGACTGCCTTCGGAGACGCTTTCCTTGCTGGTCATGCCGGTGATCGGCGCCTTCACCGTGGTGTAGTCGAGGTCGATCTGGCGCGACTGCACCTCGGCCTGGGCCGCCTCGATGTTGGCCTTGCTCTGTTCGAAGTTGGAGATGGCGTTGTCCAGCTCGCTCTCGCTGGCGAACCCCTTGTTCTGCAATTCGCGGATGCGCCGCAGGTCGCGTTCGGTCTGCCGGTAACGGGCCTGCTCCTGGGCCAGAGCCCCCTTGGCTCGTGCCAGAGCGGCCTCATAGGGGCGCGAATCGATGCGAAACAGCACCTGATCCTTTTGTACCCGGCTGCCTTCCTGGTAGGTACGTTCCTGCAGGATGCCGCCGACCTGCGCGCGCACCTGCACCTCACGATAGCCTGCGGTTCGAGCCGGGTATTCCAGCACGACAGGCAATTCGCCTGCCTTGACCCGCTCGACGGTGACCGCCGTGGGCGGCGCCTCGGCGGCATGCGCACCAAGCGCCAGAAACAGGCTCGCAGACAGGCAGAAACGATCCAGGCGAACGAACGGCATGAGGCATTCCTCTCCTTGGCAAACGCATCGCAGAGGCGGCGCAACGAAGCACGCCACCAGCAGGCAGGGCATAATCAGTACAATCGAGCCTAGCTCCAATTGACCGGATCGCCATGCGTAGAACCAAAGAAGACGCGGAGAAGACCCGCTGCGCCATCCTCGCCGCCGCCGAGCAGCTGTTCCTCGAGCGCGGGGTCGCCCACACCAGCCTGGAGCATATCGCTCGCCATGCGGGGGTCACGCGCGGTGCGGTCTACTGGCACTTCCAGAACAAGGCGCACCTGTTCCACGAGATGCTCAACCAGGTGCGCCTGCCGCTGGAGCCGCTGGCCCAGCAACTGGCAGCGGTCGACGGCCTGTCGTCCCTGCAACTGCTGCGCGACCTGTGCATCGAGGCCATGGCCAATCTGGTACTGGATGAACAGCGACGGCGCATCCTGACCGTGCTGCTGCGTCGTTGCGAGTTCACCGAAGATCTGCGCGAGGCCGAAGAGCGCCACGAAACCTTCGTCAACCAGTTCATCGACCTGTGCGAACAGCAGTTCGCGCTGCCGGCGGTGCAACCCCACCTGCAACCGGGCATCACCCCGCGCCTGGCCTCACGTACGCTGCACGCGCTGATCGTAGGTCTGTTCAGCGACTGGCTGCGCGACCCGAATCTGTTCGACGCCCAGACCGACACTCCGGCGATGATCGACAGTTGCTTCCGCGGCCTGCTGCGGCAATGGCCGTAGGCTGATCGTTCGGTATGCGCGGCGCGCTAGGCAGGCGGACCTCATATCCCTCCTCGCGGATCGCCGCCTGTACCTGCGCGGCATCCAGGCGGGCATCGACACGCACCAGCCCGGCCGCGAGATCGACCTCGACCCTGGCGGCCTGATCCAGTGCCTGGATCGCCCGGGTAATGGCCCGTACGCAATGACCGCAAGACATTCCACCAACCTTGAACTGCTGCATCTGACGACTCCTTGAACCTGTGGACGATGGGTGTAGTCTCGACCTTGCCACGATGGCAAGGTCAAGCCCTTGCGTCATGTCATCCGCTTTCGGCATGAGGATCATCACCATGCGCCTGTCCTACCTGATGCTCGCCCCGCTACTGGCCTCCCCGGTCGTCGCCCAGCCACTCGCGCCCCTGCCCGCCACCACTCAGGGCGAGGGCTACGCGGTGCTGATCGTTTCGCGCGAGCGCCTGGAAGTGGCCACCACCTGCGAGGTCGCGCTGTACCTGCACGACCAGATGGCCGCACGCCTGCATCAGGGCCAGTCGGTGTCCTTCAACCTGCCGCCAGGCAGCGTCTCGCTGCGCCTCGGCCTGACCGGTACCGGCCCATGCCAGGACGGCATCAACCAGTTGGCTGGCCAGTCGCTGGAACTCCAGGCAGGCGAAGTACGCCGCTACCGCATCGCCATGGGCAGCGACGGCCTGCGACTGCATGCCGCGCCCGCACTGAACTGAAGGCTTGACCTTGCCATGGGGTCAAGGTTGATCCTGTAACCACGATGCTACAGGGAGCCCGCCCATGACCACCTTCGATCTACCCATCCAGGGCATGACCTGCGCCAGTTGCGCCGGCCGTGTCGAACGCGCGTTGCGCAAGCTGCCGGAGGTGACCAGCGCCAGCGTCAACCTGGCCAGTGAGCAGGCACGCGTCGAAGCGCCTGGCGACAGCCTGACGCAACTGATCAGCGCCATCGAGGGCGCCGGCTACAGCGTTCCCAGCCAGCCCCTGGAACTGAACATCGAAGGCATGACCTGTGCCAGCTGCGTCGGCCGTATCGAGCGCGCACTGGGCAAACTGCCAGGTGTCAGCCAGGTCGCCGTCAACCTCGCCGACGAAAAAGCACGCCTGCAGGTGCTCGCCGGCTTCGATTCGCAACTGGCGCTGAAGGCAGTTGCCGCCGCCGGCTACAAGGCCACCCTGCTCGACGGCCAGCCGACCAGGGATGAGGCGCAGCGCCGCTTGCAGCGTGAGCGCCTGACCCTGCTGGCAGCCATCGCCCTGACCCTGCCGCTGGTGGTGCCGATGCTGGTCGAACCCTTCGGCCTGCACTGGATGCTGCCGGCCTGGACGCAGTTCCTGCTGGCCACGCCGGTGCAGTTCATCTTCGGAGCACGCTTCTATCGCGCCGCCTGGCAGGCGCTGAAGGCCGGTGCCGGCAACATGGATCAACTGGTGGCCATCGGCACCAGCGCCGGCTACGGCCTGAGTCTGTATCAATGGGCCATGACGCCTGCCGGGCACATGCCGCATCTGTACTTCGAAGCCTCGGCGGTCATCATCAGCCTGATCCTGCTCGGCAAGTACCTGGAAAGCCGTGCCAAGCGCCAGACCGCCAGTGCCATTCGAGCGTTGCAGGCATTGCGCCCGGATCACGCGGTACGTCTCGTGGATGGGCGCGAGGAACGCGTCGGCATCGATTCGCTGGTGTTGGGCGACCGAATCCTGGTCAAGCCCGGCGAGCGCTTCCCGGTCGACGGCCAGGTGCTGGAAGGCAACAGCCACGCCGATGAAGCGCTGATCAGCGGAGAAAGCCTGCCAGTGGCCAAGCAGCCGGGCGACAAGGTGACGGCAGGCGCCATCAACGGCGAAGGTCGCCTGCTGGTGGAAACCACCGCCCTGGGGGCGGAAACCGTGCTGTCACGCATCATCCGCCTGGTGGAAGACGCCCAGGCGGCCAAGGCTCCGATCCAGAAGCTGGTGGACAGGGTCAGCCAGGTGTTCGTCCCGACAGTGTTGCTGATCGCACTGGCTACGCTACTGGGCTGGCTGCTGCTCGGCGCGTCGCTGGAGAGTGCCCTGCTCAACGCCGTGGCCGTACTGGTGATCGCCTGCCCCTGCGCACTGGGACTGGCCACTCCGACCGCGATCATGGCCGGCACCGGTGTCGCTGCGCGGCACGGCATCCTGATCAAGGACGCCGAAGCACTGGAAGTGGCGCACGCCGTGCAGCACATCGCTTTCGACAAGACCGGCACCCTCACCGAAGGCAAACCGCGCATCGTCCATATCGGTCTGGGCGAAGCCGGCGAAGAGGAGCTGCTGCGCCTGGCCGGCGGCCTGCAACAGGGTAGCGAACATCCGCTGGCCAAGGCCGTGCTGCAGCGCTGCGCCGAACGGCACATCGCCCTGCCGGCGCTGAGCGCAAGCCGTGCGCTGGCAGGACGCGGTATCGCCGGCGATGTCGAAGGCCACGCCCTGCAACTGGGCAGCAGCCGCCTGCTGGAAGAGAACCGGTTGCAGGCCGGCGCGCTGGCCGCATCCGCGCAAGCCTGGGAAGCAGAGGGTCGCACCCTGTCCTGGCTGATCGAAACCGGCAGCGCGCCGCGCCTGCTCGGCCTGCTGGCCTTCGGCGACCAGCTCAAGGACGGAGCCGCCGCTGCCATCGCCGAACTGCGTGAACAGGGCATCACCAGCCACCTGATCAGCGGCGACAACCAGGGCAGTGTCGCCGCCGTGGCCGGGGTGCTGGGTATCGACGAACCGCACGCTCAGGTACTGCCGGCGGACAAGGCACGCCTGGTTGGCGAACTGCGCCAGCATGGCACCGTGGCCATGGTCGGCGACGGCATCAACGACGCACCGGCGCTGGCCGCAGCGGATGTCGGCATCGCCATGGGCGGCGGTACCGACGCCGCCATGCATGCCGCCGGCATCACGCTGATGCGTGGTGACCCGCGCCTGGTACCGGCCGCGCTGGAGATCAGCAGACGTACCTACGCCAAGATTCGTCAGAACCTGTTCTGGGCCTTCATCTACAACCTGGTCGGGATTCCGCTGGCTGCCGCCGGGCTGCTCAACCCCATGTTCGCGGGCGCCGCCATGGCGCTGTCCAGCGTCAGCGTGGTGAGCAACGCCCTGCTGCTCAACCGCTGGAGGCCACAGGCATGAATATCGGCCAGGCTGCCAGGCATACCGGCCTGAGCGCCAAGATGATTCGCTATTACGAGTCCATCGACCTGCTACCCCATGCCGGGCGCTCGGAAAGTGGCTATCGGCAGTACGACGCCAATGACCTGCATCGCCTGACATTCATCAAGCGTGCACGGGATCTGGGGTTTTCCCTGGAGGAGGTGGGCAGGCTGCTGGCGCTGTGGCAGGACAAACAACGCGCCAGTGCCGATGTGAAGGCGCTGGCCGAGGAACATATCGCCACGCTTTCGCGCAAGATCACCGAGATGAGCGCGCTACGCGATACGCTGGTGGAGCTGGCCGCCAGTTGCCAGGGTGACAATCGACCCGATTGCCCGATCCTGAAAGGGATCGAACAGGGCGTGGGCTGCGGCACACCGGCATGCTCGCATCGAGGTGAATCCGCCACGTAGCGCGGCTGCAGAGTACGGCCTGACGCCACGGGCTCACCTTGCGCCAGCCCCAGTGCGCACCCTGGGCCACAACAGGGATCACATGTCGGCATGTGGTCGCGTGCGCCGTGCGCACGGCGCCCCCTGGGAAAAGCCGTCCGACCGACAGTTGACCTGTAGCGTAACACCAGGGTCTGTCAACGCATCCAGGGAGGTGTCGGCTCCACGTCCCTGGGCTCGTCTTCGGCGTTGCGCAGTGCCTGTTTCTTCGCCTCTTCGGCGAGGGCGGCCTTGATCTCGCGCATCACCGCATCGATATCGGCGGCGTCCTGCGGCTCGGCGAACTCGCCGGTCAGTTGGGTATGCGGCGTGAGCTTGCCGGCCTCGTAGAGTGCCCACATTTCCTTGGCGTACTTGGTGTATTTCAGCTCGGGGGCGAACTGACCGAAGTATTCGGCCATGTTGCGCACATCGCGCTCGAGCATGCTGAAGGCATGGTTGTTGGCGGCTGCGTCCACCGCTTGCGGCAGGTCGATGATCACCGGACCATCCGGGCCAAGCAGCACGTTGAACTCCGACAGGTCGCCATGCACCAGGCCGGCGCAGAGCATCTTGACGATTTCCCGGATCATGAAGGCGTGGAACTCGCGGGCATCGTCCGGGTGCAGGTCGACATCATTGAGCCGCGGTGCGACATCGCCCTGCCCGTCGCCCACCAGCTCCATCAGCAGCACGCCATCGAGAAAGTCATAGGGCTTGGGCACTCGCACACCGGCGCTGGCCAGGCGGAACAGGGCGGCGACCTCGGCGTTCTGCCAGGCCTGCTCCTGCTCCTTGCGTCCATACTTGCTGCCCTTGGCCATGGCCCGCGCCTGTCGGCTGCCACGTACCTTGCGCCCTTCCTGATATTCGGATGCCTGACGGAAGCTGCGTTTGTTGGCCTCCTTGTAGACCTTGGCGCAACGCAGCTCATCGCCACATCGCACCACATAGACCGCTGCTTCCTTGCCGCTCATCAGCGGTCGCAGCACCTCGTCCACCAGGCCGTCCTCGACCAGGGGTTCAATACGTTTGGGCGTCTTCATCGGTGGGGATCACGGAACCTTTCTGGCCAAGGGGAATGATTGCCGGCCCATCCTCGCACAGGCGAGAGGCCGTTCAAAGGTTCACGCGCTGGAGTCAGACGCAATATGAACCGGTTACCGCTGCTTGATCGTCACGCATCGAGCAGATGACGCCTGAGCGCCTCGATGGCATAGCGCACCTTGGCCGGTTGCGCATCGCGACGAGGCGTCACAATATGCAGGCCGATGGGCTCCAGTTGCCAATCCGGCAGCAGCGGCAGCAACTCGCCAGTGGCCAGCAGCTCACGGATTTCCGGCTCGGGCTGCAACGACACGCCCATGCCCGCCAGGGTGAACTGACGCGCCGCGAGAATGTTGTTGCAGCTGATGCGCGTCTCCAGGCGCAGACGCTGCTGCGTCCCGCCGGGGCCATGCAGGGTCAGGTGCTGGCTGCGCTCCAGGTGCAGGCCTATCCAGTCGAGCCTGAGCAACTGCTGCGGTTCACTCGGCCAGCCTGCCCGTGCCAGATAAGCCGGTGCGGCGCAAAGCAGCATGCGCCAGTCGGCCACATGACGCGCCACCAGGCTGGAATCCTCCAGACGACCGACCCGAATGGCCAGGTCGATGCGTGATTCGATCAGATCGATCTGCTCATCCTGAAGGAACAGGCTCAGGCTCAACCCCGGATGAGCACCGAGCAGCGGCGCCAGCGCCTCACACAACAGCGGCCCGGAGAAGCCAACCGGTGCGGCGACGCGCAACTCCCCCACTGGAGCATCACGCTGTTCGGCCAGACGCTGCTCGGCCTGCCGTGCCAGCTCGACGATCTGCCGACAACTCTCGTAGAACGTCGTGCCGGCTTCGGTCAGAGTCAGCTTGCGCGTGGTGCGATGCAGCAACGTGACGCCGGTAGCGTCCTCCAGTCGCCGAATCTGCTGACTGATCGCCGAAGCCGTCATGCCCAGGGCCTCGGCAGCACCGACCATCGACCCCCGCTCCACGACCGTGGCGAACAGTGCCATACGCTTGAGCTGCTCCATTATGAAGCCCTGCTTAATTATCAAAGTTCATCAAGCCACTTTTTCCGACGTTTATCCAGCAGCGATCATGTATTCACCGTCACTGTTCGAGGTTCCCCCATGAAAATCGCTCTGATCGGCGCCACTGGTTATGTCGGCGCCTCACTGCTGGAAGAAGCATTGAATCGCGGCCATCAGGTCACTGCGCTGGTACGCCACCCGCAGAAGCTGGCCGCCCACCCCCGGCTCACCGCGGTTCAGGCTGACGTGCAGGACAGCAGTGCACTGGCCGAGCAGTTGCGCGGACATGCTGTGGTGATCAGCGCCTTCAACCCGGGCTGGGGCGTCGCGGACATTCGCCAACAGTTCATCGCCGGTAGCCGTTCGATCATCGCCGCCAGCAAGCAGGCGAACGTCAGGCGCCTGCTGGTGGTGGGTGGTGCCGGCAGCCTGTACGTCGCCCCCGGCGTGCAACTGATCGACACACCGGACTTCCCTGCCGAGTACAGGGAAGGCGCAGAAGGTGCACGCCAGGCGCTGGACATGCTGCGCGACGAGCAGGATCTGGAATGGACTTTTCTTTCGCCTGCCGCCCAGCTCGTTCCGGGGCCACGTACCGGCAAATTCCGCCTGGGCCGGGATGAACTGCTGATGAACGGTGATGAGCCGGGCAGCATCTCGGTCGCCGATCTGGCCGTAGCGCTGATCGACGAAGCGGAGCAACCGCAGCATGTCCGCCAACGCTTCACGCTGGCCTACTGAACCTCGCCGCTGCCCCCCGGGCGGCGGTATACACCCCATCCGAGAGAACCCTTCATGAATACATTCAGCAGCAGCGCCTTCGTTGCAACCGATACGCCGGCTCGCTACATCAGCCGGCTATGCAAACACTTCGCGCACAAGATTCCGGTCAGTTTCGACGATGCCCGGGGCCGCATCGAGTTCAATGCCGGGCTGGCCACCTTGAAGGCAGAAAACCACGGGCTACGTCTGCAAGTGGAAAGTGCCAGCAACGATGACCTGCAACGCCTGCAGGATGTCGTCGCCAGCCACTTCGAGCGCTTTGCCTGGCAGGAGGCACTGACGCTGGACTGGCAGCCCGTCTGACGGGCTAGAGCGCATCCAGCCCTGCGCGCAGGCGGCGCAAGACCGCCAGCGACTCGGGGTTGTCGCCATGCACGCAGAGGCTGTCAGCCCGCAGGCGCAACGGCTTGCCATCGATATCGGCAAAGGCCTCACCACGGGCGATGGCCAGCGCCTGCGCCACAATCCGCTGCGGATCGTGGTGCACGGCCCCACTGAGCCGGCGTGGTGCCAGCTGTCCATCAGCGAGGTAAGCCCTGTCGGCGAACGCCTCGAACATCAGCGGCACATCCGCCTCGTCGGCCAGACGCAGTTCTCGCTCGTTGTCAGCCAGCGCCAGCACCATCAGCGCTAGCCCCTTGCGATAACTGGCACAGGCGTCGAGCACCGCCATCAGCAGCGCATCATCTCGAACCAGGTCGTTATACAGCGCGCCATGCGGCTTGACGTAAGCCAGTCGACCTCCGCTGGCGCGACAGAAGGCATCCAGAGCTCCCACCTGATACAGCACCAGGGCACGAACCTCCTCGGGCGAGCACTGCAGATGGCGCCGCCCGAAACCCTGTAGATCCGGGTAGGAAGGATGCGCGCCAATGCTCACGCCATGCGCCACGGCCAGTTCGACGCTGCGCGCCATGATCAACGGGTCACCCGCATGGAATCCACAGGCCAGGTTGGCCTGATCGATCAGCGGCATGGTCAGCTCATCGTTACCCATGCGCCAGGCGCCGAAGCCTTCACCCATGTCGCAGTTGAGAAGAATACGGTTCATCTCGGCAGCTTAGAGCGCCTGGAAAGCATCCGCAAAGTCCGCCGCACATTCGAGAATCAGTCGCACTTACAAAATTTACACCTGGCTCCAGCCCAGTCGCCACGCCCTCTCCAGCCCCATGACATGGGTGCTCATATCATCCGCAATTGAACCTTATATGCAAATCACTATCATCCCGGCCGTTTACAACCATTGCGCCTGCACCCTCTTACCGCCAGGAGTAGATCGATGTCCGCCCTCAATTCCCGTACCGCCTTGGCCAGCGCCATTGCCCTGGCCGCCAGTTTTGGCGCCCAGGCCAACGAGCCCATCGCCCTCGGCGACGTGGTTGTCAGTGCCTCCGGCTTCGAACAGAAGATCACCGAAGCCCCCGCCAGCATCAGCGTAATCAGCCGCGAAGAATTGCAGCACAAGCGCTACAGCAACCTGGGCCAGGCACTGGACGATGTGGAAGGCATCGACGTACGCCAGGGCACAGGCAAGACTGGCGGCCTGAATATCAGCATTCGCGGCCTGCCAAGCGACTACACCCTGGTTCTGATCGACGGTCGTCGCCAGAACACGGCTGGCAACGTGACGCCCAATGGCTTCAACGAGACATCCACCAGCTTCATGCCGCCAATGTCTGCCATCGAGCGCATCGAAGTGATTCGTGGCCCGATGTCGACGCTCTATGGATCCGATGCCATGGGCGGGGTGATCAACATCATCACCCGCAAGGTCGCCAGGGAATGGGGCGCCAGCCTGAGCCTGGATCACACGTTCCAGGAAAACCGTGACTATGGCGAAAGCAGCAACACCAGTCTCTACGCCAGCGGCCCGTTGATCGATGGCCTCCTGGGTCTGGCCGTACGCGGCAGCCTCTATGACCGCGGCGAGTCCGATCTGCAGTTCGACAACGACAGCACCGTCAGCAAACGAGGCGCATCGCCGGTAGAGGGCCGCAACACCAACTTCGGAACCCGACTGACCCTGACCCCGAACGAAGATCATGACTTCGCATTCGACTTCGAACGTGGCCGCCAGGTCTATAACAATGACGACTGCCAGCTCGGCAATCTGGATGGCAAGAATGGCGGCAGCGCCACCGACGGTTGCACCACCAACGCCCCTCTGCGCGCCAACGGCTACAAGGATGAGTTGCGTTTCGAACGCGATCAGTTCGCCCTCAGCCACACCGGGCGCTTCAGCCTGGGTACCCTGGAAAGCAGCATCACCCACAACACCACGGAAACCTTGGGCCGAACCATTCCTGGCACGCCAATCGGCAATGCCTATACCGGTTTCCCCTCGATCATCATTGGCGATGATCGCAAGCTGAAGTCCACCGACCTGGTCGTCGACAGCAAATTCATCGCTCCGCTGGGCGAGTCGCACATCGCGACCGTCGGCGCGCAATGGTGGGACGCCAAGGTCACCGACGGCATCGCCGACGAAGATTTCCAACAAACCTCCTGGGCGTTGTTCGCCGAGGATGAATGGCGCCTGCGCGATGATCTGGCACTGACTCTGGGTGCTCGCTACGAGGATCACGAAGCCTTTGGCGGTCATGTCAGCCCACGCGCTTACCTGGTGTGGAATACCACCGACACCTGGACGCTCAAGGGCGGTGTGAGCCGTGGCTACAAGACGCCGACGCTCAATCAACTGCACGATGGCATCAACGGCGTGACCGGCCAGGGCGCGACCATCACCATCGGCAGCCCGGATCTCGACCCGGAAATCACCACCAATACCGAGATTGGCGCGTACTACGACAACCTTTCCGGCTTCAACGCCAACGTCACCCTGTTCCACAACAAGTTCAAGGACAAGATCGACGACGGCACACCGCTGGCCAACTGTTTCTACACCGCCAATCCGAACCAGCCAGGCTGCGTGAGTTATGGTTCGGGCTTCACTCAGGAAAACTTCGCGCAGAGCGTCAACATCGGCGAAGCCATGACCAGGGGCGTCGAGGTAGCGGGTCGCTGGGAGTTCGCTCCCGCCTGGGCGCTGGCCGTCAACTACACCTACACCGACAGCGAGCAGAAAAGCGGCATCAACAAGGGCGCGCCGCTCACCAATACACCCGAGCACATGGCTCATGCGCGTCTGAGCTGGGCAGCCAATGACCGCCTGACGTTGTGGTTCAAGGGTGAATACCGTGGTGAGCGCGCGCGCTTTACCGATCGCTACGAAAATCTGACTGCCGCGAACAGGGCACTTTACGACGCAGCGGGTGATCTGAAGGCTTATGAGGTCTTCCACCTGGGCGGTTCGTTCAAGGCGTCGGAGAACGTGACGTTCAGCGCCACGATCTACAACCTGTTCGACAAGGACTTCACCAGCGGCAGCTACTACACCACCAACACCGGCACCACCGGCTGGGCCTCCGACTACACGCAGATTGCACAGTCGACCACCGGTACCGTCGAGGAAGGTCGCCGCCTGTGGCTGTCCACGGTCATCGAATTCTGACCCCTGCCACACCACGCAAAACGCCAGCCCCGGGGCTGGCGTTTTGCTTTCTGGTGGTTTCCATCGTCAGGCGGAAACCGCTGCACGGCACTCAGAAGCTGTAGGTAGCCGAGAGCATCGCCGAGCGCGCATCGCCATACTCGATGGCCGAAGAACGGGCATTGGTACCGATGTTCTGCCGTACACGCTCGACATAATCCTTGTCGAACAGGTTATTGACGTTCAGTTGCAGGTCGAGGTTGCGGTTGACCGTGTAGCCGAGCATCGCGTTATGCCGCCAGTATTCGCCCAGCTTGGCCTGGGTACTCGACGTGACGTTGCGCTTACTGACATAGTTACCGCCGTAGCCAAGGGTCAAGCCCTGCATGATCTCATAGGTCGTCCACAGGTTGAACGAACGTGGCGGGGTGTTGCCCAGCGCCTGGCCTTTGCGCCTGGGATCGACTTTGGACTTGAGGGTTTCGCTGTCGAGGAAGGTGTAGTTGGCATACACCTTCCAGTGGTCGCTCAGTTTACCGGTCGCCCCCAGCTCGACACCCTGCACGCGCTGCTCACCCGCCAGGATATAGCTGCCGTCGGAAAGTCGTTCGCGCGCATTGCCCTTGCTCACGCGAAACAGCGCACTGTCGAGCATCAGGCGACCGCTGAGAAGCTCCCACTTGCTACCCAGCTCCCAAATCTCGTTCTTTTCCGGCTTCAGTTTCTGGGTTGATTTCGTCAGGCCTCCAGTATTGGAGACTGCGTTCTCCGCGCTCGGGTTGAACGAGGTTCCCCTGGCCACGTAGACACGACCGTTGTCAGCCGGCTTGTAGACCAAGCCAGCACGGCTGCTGAGCACTTCATCGTGGGAAGATAAACGCTCCGTTCTTATCCGTGCCCCGGAGAACCCCGCGCTTCGTGCGTCAAGCTGGTCGTAGCGCAGGCCGAGGTTGAGATCCCACAGCGGCGTCAAGGCGATGCTGTCGAAAACATACAGTGCACGGTTGCCCAACTTGTTCTTTTTATAGCCAGTGGTGGTCTTGTTGATAGAACCACGCCAGCGACCAGGCGGGTTGGACAGGTCGAAACCGGTGCCCGGATACAGCGTATTGCCCAGGCCATGGTTGAAGGTTCTCAGGTCGAGGTTCTCGCGCGAGACCTCGACCCCGGTGAGCAGCTCATGACCCAGCCCGGCGGTGTCGAAACCGGCACGCAGGTTGGTCTGGTTGATCCACATCTCGGTGGTCACGTCACGGCCATAGCCCTGCGGGCCTGCCGGGCGATAGTTGCCCGCCGGTACGCCGGCCAGGTTCACATGCGACGCGGAAACCACGGTCTCGCGATTGACGCGACTGTAGCGAGTCAGGTTCTGCAGGCTCAGTGCGTCACTGAAATCGTGTTCCAGATTGACGGTAAAAACGTTCTGCTCGATGCGTTCCTTGTCCAGGTTCTTCCACCCGAAATAATCCTCGCGGCTGACGACGGCAAGTTTCTTGCCATCCCGCGCGGGCACACCGTAGTCGGGCAGATTGTCATCGGCCTGGTGAAAATAGCTCAGGGTCAGGCGAGTCGCCTCGCTCAGCCCCAGCGCCAGAGACGGTGCGATGCCCCAGCGCTCACGACCGATCTGATCACGCCCCGGCACGTCGTTCTCATGGGCCATCAGGTTCAGGCGCACGGCGCTGTCGACCCCGACGCCTGTCAGCGTCTGGTTGGTATCGAGCGTCAGGCGATGGTAATTGTCGGTGCCGAGGCCGGCGCCGATCTCGGTGAAATCACGCTGCTGCGGCTGCTTGCTGATGATGTTGATGCTGCCACCGGTGGTACCGGCGCCACCAAACACCGAGTTGGGGCCCTTGATGACCTCGACCTGCTCGATGTTGAAGGTGTCGGTGCGGCTGGTCTGTACGCTGTCACGCAGGCCATCGATCTGCATGTTGGCGTTGGCGGAGAAACCTCGGATGTTGATGTTGTCACCCAGACCGCCACCGCCCTCCCCGGCGTTGAAGGTGATGCCGGAGACATTGGACAGAACCTGACGCAGGCTCAGTGCCTGCTGTTCCCTGATCATCTCGGCAGGCACCACGCTGATGGTCTGCGGGGTATCGAGCAGCGGTTTGACGTACTTGGCCGATGAGGACTTCTCTGTCTTGTAACCACTGTCCTGCTGCCCCTTGACGGTCAGGCTGTCCAGCTGCACGGCATTGTCAGCCAGTACCGGCAACGTCAGAGACGCGACCGCCAGGCCGACGGCAGTAACTAGCAGACGCTTGGGAGGCAAGGATCGTTGGAAGTTGTTGGCACGCATTTGATAATTTACACCCGAGACGATTGATATTGTTTATTCAGGACTCGCCTCCCCACCTGATATCGAGGGCAGTGAGTCTGACCATACAGGCATGGTGGAAGGCACCACCTAAACCTTAATGATAATCAATATCATTAGCTATGAATTATCACAACCATTAGCGATGGAAGCGCTTCCAACCGGGCAGCCCGAATCAGGCACTCACTGATCGAAACGGTGGCCTGCGGAAGAAGCTGTCTACCGGGTCGTGGAATGCCAGATGACATCCGGGCCGATGCTGGCCAGATCGGCGCATCCGGTCAGGGCCATGGCCACTTCCAGTTCGGCGCGCAGCAACTGCAGCACGTGGGCCACTCCGACCGCTCCGGCCGTGGCCAGGCCGAATACATAGGGCCTGCCCACCAGCACGGCGTTCGCGCCAAGGGCCAGCGCCTTGAGAATGTCGCTGCCGCGCCGGATGCCGCCGTCGAGCAACAGTGGCGCACGCCCCTGTACCACGGCAGCCACTTCCGGCAGCACCTCGATGGTCGCTGGCAGACCGTCGAGGGTACGCCCGCCATGGTTGGAGACGATCAGCCCATCCACTCCCGCCACCATGGCCCGTTCGGCATCGGCAGCGCTCATGATGCCCTTGAGCAGAATCGGCAGGCGCGTCTGCTCGCGCAGCCAGGCCAGGTCGGACCAGGTGGGGGCGACGGCCAGCAGAGGCCCGCCCAGCAGCAGACTGCCGGCGTCCGGATCGGCCTGTGCCTGCAATGGCCGCATCCCGCGCAGATTGACGGCCTCGACGCCGGCAGGCAGGGCGAAGCCCGCACGCTGCTCGCGATTGCGCACCCCGTTCACCGGCGCATCCACGGTCAGCACCAGTGCCTGATACCCCGCACTTTCCGCGCGACGAATCAGCGCCACGGTGAAATCGCGATCCGGCTGGATGTACAGCTGGAACCACAAGGGCGATTGCGCCTGCGCGGCGATGGCCTCCAGCTCGACGCTGGCCTGGGTGCTGACCAGCATGCCGGCGCGCAGCGCAGAAGCCGCCAGAACGCTGGCCAGCTCGCCCTCGGGGTGGGCAAGTTTCTGGTAGGCCACCGGGGCGAGAAAGACCGGATGATCGAAGTCCTGACCGAACAGGCGCAGGCGCGTATTGCCACCACGCAGATCCTGCAGCACTCGGCCACGCAGACGCAGGCGCTCGAAGGCCGCACGGTTGTCGGCCAGAGTCAGCTCATCGGCCGCGCCACCCGCCAGGTAAGCCCAGGCCTGATCGCTCATGCGCTCGCGGGCATACGGCTCGTAGTCGGCGACGGCGGCGATGGTCGAGGGAATCTGCTGCAGCTTGGGCAAGGACATGGCGTTTCTCGGCACGTAGTCAGGAACGGATCGTACATTCGTGGCCCGGATGAAATCCGGGGTGTACAGCCTCAAGGCTCAGGTCTGCGTCCACTGCCGCAACAGGTTGTGATAGATGCCGGTCAACCGCACCAGCTCGGGGCTGTCCGGCACCTGCTGGCGCAACGCCTGGATGCTGTCATCGAGCTCCAGCAACACGCCGCGCCGGTCGTCCTGACGCACCAGGCTCTGTACCCAGAAGAACGAAGCCAGACGCGCACCGCGTGTCACCGGCTCGACCCGGTGCAGGCTGCCGCTGGAGTAGAGAATAAGGTGGCCGGCCGGTAGCTTGATGCGTTTGTCCTGCACCACCAGTTCGCCGCCTTCATATTCATCCGGCTCACTGAAGAACAAGGTGGCCGAAAGGTCGGCACGAATCCGATGAGGCGTGCCTGGCACGCTGAACACGGCATTGTCGATGTGGTCGCCATAGGTGCCACCCTCGGCGTAACGGTTGAATCGCGGCGGCACCACCTTGAGTGGTAGCGCAGCCGCCATGAAGCGCGGGTGCTGGGCGAGACGCGCAAGAATGAAATCGCCCAGCTGCTGCGTCAGCGGATCATCCTGAGCGAGTTGCTGGTTGGCCTTGGCGTTCACCGCCATGTGCCCGGCGGTGAGCCGCCCGTCCTGCCAGTTGCCCGCCTCCAGCGCCGTGCGGCACTGCTGCAGCTGCTCGGCGCTCAGCACATCGGGAATTTCCAGCATCATGGTGATCGATCTCCAGCCTCAGGCTCAGGGCATTCTAACGTCACAACAGGTATCACATGTCGACATGTGGTCGAGTGCGCCATGCGCACCGCGAAGACCACGGTGCGTGGCTGGTGCGCACGGCGCACCCAACGAAAAAGCCATCAGACCGATAGTTGACCTGTGTCGTAACACTAGAGTGAATTCAGGCATAGGTTCAGAGGCCAATGCGCACATGAAAGCAGAACGCCCCGGGCGCTTGCACGACCGGGGCGGGAACAGCGACTCGACGCAACCGATCAGAAACGGAAATCGGCGCTGAGCAGGTACGTACGCGGGTTCCCCAGGAACACCCGAGAGCCATTCCAGTTCGAAGAGCTGGCATATTCCTCATCGGTGAGGTTCTCGATGTTCAGACGCAGATCGAGGTTCTCGTTGACCGCGTAGGACGCCATGGCGTTGAAAATGGTGTAGCTGGGCAATTTGCCAAAGTTGCCGTTGGGGATGATGCGACTGGCATTGTCCGGGCGCCCCAGATAGCTCGAATCGCTATGCTGCAAGCCACCGCCCAGCGTCAACCCGATCGGCAGGCGATAGGTCGTCCACAGATTCGCGGTCATCCTGGGGGTGAAAGCCAGTTCGTCACCATCGGTACGCAGCGCCGTACCATAGTCCCCCGCCCCACTGGCGCCTGCCCGGCGAACCGCGTCCAGATAAGCGCTGTGTTGACGTTCGCTGTCCATGAACACGATGCCGCCATAGATATCCCAGGCGTCGGTGATCTTGCCGGTAACCCCCAGTTCGAGCCCTTTGACGATCTGCTTGCCATAGCCCTTGAGCTCATTGGTGCCAGCCGGATCACCGGCAGCGACATCACGGCCTACGATCGGCACATTACGCTTCTCGGTGTAGAACAGCGCGGCAGTGGTTCCCATACGCCCCTCGAAGAACTCCCACTTGGTGCCCAGCTCGTAGCCGACGATCCTGAGCGGATCGGCACCCTGAACGAAACCGGGGAACGCGTTATCACCCGTGCGCGAGATATCCGAATCAGACAGGTACGAACCCGGCGGCATCGTCGAAACGCCCGCCGCCGCGTAGATACTGCCGTTCTCGGCCGGTTTGTAGACCAGGCCTACCTTGCCACCTACGGTGAATTCGGTGTCATCGTAACCATCGATGGCGCCGACAGGAGCACCGACAGCGGTCTTGCTGTCGATACGCACGCGGTAGTTTTCCAGGCGCATGCCGGCCGTCATCTGCCATTGCTCGTTGAACTCGACGGTGTCGTAGAGATAGAGCGCTACGGTATCGATCCTGACGTCGTTGGTCTGAGTCGCCGCCGGGCTGAACGCCCCCGTACGGTCGTCATTCGGGTCGAACAGATCGGTAGAGCCATTGCTGGTGCCGTAGCGGTTGGCCTCGGACTTCTCGCGTCAGCTCCAGGCCGGTCGCCAGGCTGTGCTTGACCGAACCGGCCATGAAGGTGGCCGACAGGTTGGTCAGGTTGGTCAGACTGGTGTTGGTTCGGTCATAGAGCTGTGTCTGCGTGTTAACCGTACGCGGCGCCGTGAACCCGGTCGGTACCGTGAAGCGCGCCTGACGATCCACACGAGCCCAGCGGGTCTGGTTGCTGAGGGTGACGCCATCGGAGAGATCGTGCTCGAAACGCGCCAGCAGCGAATCGACGGTCGTGTCGTCGTAGTCCGATTTCAGCCCGTAGAAGTTGTCGCGATCAGCGCCCGAGGTCGCTGGATTGTAGGGCTGGCTCCCTTTCATGCCATGCACCATGGCGGCCGGTACACCGAAGTCCGGACGATCATTGTGCTCCAGATGCTCGTAGGCGAAGATCGCCCGGGTGTCGGTACCCAGGCCAAAGGCCAGTGATGGCGCGATCCCCCAACCGTTCTTCTCGGCATGCTCACGCCCCGCCACGCCACTGTCCTCCAGTAGCAGATTCAGACGCAGAGCCGTGCTCTCGTTGATCACCTGGTTGGTATCCAGGGTCGTGCGTTTACGGGCCTCGGAGTCGTACCCATCGAAGCCGTAACTGACGCTGCCGTTGATGAACTCCTCCAGCCCCGGCGTCTTGGTCACCATGTTGATGTAACCACCCGCGCCACCACGGCCATTGTCGGCAGCCGGCCCCTTGACCACCTCCACCTGCTCGATGTTGAACACATCGCGACTGTAGCTGCCAGAGTCACGCGAACCATCGACGAAGATATTGCCGCTGGTATCGAAGCCGCGCAGGCTGAAGTTGTTGGAGTTGGTGGAGAAACCGTTCTCGCCGGCCTCGAAACTGATGCCGGGGGTATTGCGCAGGACATCCGTGAGATTGCGCGCGCCCTGCTCGCGATATAGCCGCTCGGGAATCACGTTGATTGTCTGCGGTGTATCGAGCAACGCAGCAGTCTGCTTCGGCGAAGAAGCCTTGTCGACCTTGTACCCCTTGTCCTGCTGCCCCTGAACGGTGATGTCGTCCAGTTCCACGGACGACTCCTGGGCGACGGCAAAGCCGGACAGCAGGGCCAGACTGACGGCCGAGGCCAGCAGGCGACGCGGTGGGAGGGCGGCACGCTTGTTATCGTTCTTGCTCACGAGAATCACTCCTGATTGAGACTGCGCGACATACTAGTTGAGACGCAATCTCAATCAATCTTTACGAATGATTTACATGAACTTCTTTGTAACAAAAATGTCATCGCGGCATGCCGAACGCTCGCCATACCGCATCGCTTAAAAAATACCCTTCAAATACAAAGCGCTATGACAGCTCTATTTTGACGACAAACAAAGACGCCCACACGAGGTGGGCGTCTTGTTGTGCGAAGCACACAGGGTACGCTGTGCACCCTGTCCCGCATGCACGTCTTCGCCCCGGATTGCCCCGGGGCGAGCAGAGCGGCTTACAGGTAGTAGGATTTCAGCGGCGGGAAGCCATTGAACTCCACCGCGCTGTAGCTGGTGGTGTAGGCGCCGGTGGACAGCCAGTACAGGCGATCACCGCTGGAAAGGTTCAGCGGCAGGCCGTACTTGTAGTTCTCGTACATGATGTCGGCGCTGTCGCAGGTCGGGCCGGCGATCACCACCTCCTCCATCTCGCCCTTCTTCTCGGTCCAGATGGGGAACTTGATGGCTTCATCCATGGTTTCGATCAGGCCGCTGAACTTGCCCACATCGGCATAGACCCAGCGCTCCACGGCGGTGCGCGACTTGCGTGCCACCAGCACCACTTCCGAAACCAGCACACCGGCGTTGGCGATCAGCGAACGGCCCGGCTCGAGGATGATTTCCGGCAACTCCTCGCCGAAGTCTTCCTTGAGGAAGCGGGTGATTTCCTCGGCGTAGGTTTCCAGGTCGTTGGTGCGCTGGATGTAGTTGGCCGGGAAGCCGCCGCCCATGTTGATCATCTGCAGGGTGATGCCGTCTTCTTCCTTCAGACGCTCGAAGATCACCTTGACCTTGGCGATGGCCGCATCCCATACATCGATGTCGCGCTGCTGCGAGCCGACGTGGAAGGAGATGCCGTAAGGCACCAGGCCCAGTTGCTTGGCCAGGATCAGCAGATCCAGGGCCATGTCAGGCTGGCAGCCGAACTTGCGCGACAGCGGCCAGTCGGCGCTGGTGGAACCCTCGGTGAGGATACGCACATAGATCTTCGAACCCGGCGCCGCCTTGGCGATGTTGCGCAGATCCGCCTCGGAGTCGGTAGCGAACAGGCGCACGCCCTTGTCGAAGAAGTAACGGATATCACGGGATTTCTTGATGGTGTTGCCGTAGCTGATGCGCTCGGACCGACGCCGGCGCTCATCACCTTGTCCAGCTCGTAGATCGAGGCGATGTCGAAGCTCGAGCCCTTGTCGCGCAGCAGCTCGATGATCTCGATGGCCGGGTTGGCCTTGACCGCGTAGTAGACCTTGGCGAACGGGAAGCAGTTGCCCAGTTGGTCATAGGCATCGGCAATGATCTGCCGGTCGATCACCACGAACGGGGTTTCGTGCTGATCGGCGAATGCCTTCATGCGTTGGAAAGTGGCGGGTGCGTAGTAGTCTTCGACCTTGATCGACATGCTGGGGACTCCAATGGCAAAACCGGGAACACATTGATTCGGGCAGCAGAACCGTTTGCAGGTTCCGCCACGTGTCGGGGCTGGCAGCGCATCGCGCTGACCTGAACGTCTGACAGTTTCCCCACTTTGGTTCGCCTACTTCCCAAGGCATGTCGCCGAGCATTACCGGTACCGACCTCTCGCCGGCCGGCAACCTCTCGTCGTCAGTACTTGAGCCGGATGGATCGTTTCCAGCATGGACGTTCGGGCGCGGACTTTAAGACCATGCGCCGCTCAGATCAACCGGAAATTTCATCGTTCCGGATATCACACAAAATGCCCGGAAATGCTGAACAGGCGCGGCCTCCAGGCAGTTTGAACGGGGCATGTTTCAGCACCATTGCAGCGCTTCGAGGTGAGCGGTATGCGCCGCTCACCTACCTACCCACTCAATAAACGTCGCGCCGGTAACGCCCCTCCTCGACCAGCGCCTGCACCGCCTCGTCACCGAGCAGCTCGCGCAGCACCGCATCGACACCACCGGCCATTCCCTGCAGGCTGCCGCATACATAAATGGCAGCCCCCTCGGCCAGCCAGGCATGGAGACGCTCATGCTGCTCGCGCAACAGATCCTGCACGTAGCGTTTCTCGGCCTGATCACGGGAGAAGGCCAGATCCAGATGCTGCAGATCGCCAGCGCTCAGCGCCGCTTGCAGCTCCTCGCCACAGAAGAAGTCCTGAGCACGGTTGCGCTCGCCGAACAGCAGCCAGTTGCGCGCCTGTCCCGCCAGTGTGCGCGCCCGCAACAGCGAGCGCAGGCCAGCCAGGCCGGTGCCATTGCCGATCAGGATCACCGGGCGATCATCATCCGACAGATGGAAACCGCTGTTGCGCCGTACCCGCGCCAGCAGTTGACCGCCTTCGGGCAGGTGCTCGGTCAGCCAGCCGGAACCCAGGCCAAGGCTGCCATCGGCCTGCACGGCCTGACGCACGATCAGTTGCAGCACGCCATCGGCCGCGACCGAGGCGATGGAGTATTCACGCGAACCCAACGGCACCAGCGCATCGACCAGCGCCTGGGCGTGCAGGCCGACCAGGTGGGCGAAACTGTCCGGCAACTGCCGTTCGGCCAATACGTCGAGCAGGCTGGTCGAGCGGCCGTCCAGCATAACCGTCTCGCTACCGGCGAACCCGGAGTGCTGCAGCCAGGCCTGCACCCGCGCAGGTGCATGACGCGGGCGAATCTCCAGGATGTCGCCCGCCTGCCAGGTGCTCCGCGCAGGCGGCGTCAGGCCGATGAAGAACACCGCAGCGCCCTGGCTTTCAGGATTGAGCAGACGCCGCTCGACCAGCGTCCAGCTCTGCCAGGGCGCCTCCTCGAAGCGAATCGGCGCGGCACCGGTCAGCTCGCTGAGATTCTGCTGCCAGCGTTGCAGCGCGGCCTGGTCGGCACCATCGACCTCGACGCTGTCGAACAGGCGATGCGCCCCCTGCAGCCCCAGCCAGTCGTTGATACGTCGGGCAAAACCGCAGAAGTGTTCGTACTGCCGATCGCCCAGTGCCAGCACGGCATAACTCAGCTGGCCGAGCGGCACGGAACCACCCAGAACCTTGCGCTCGAAGCCCTGCGCGGCATCCGGCGCCTCGCCGTCACCAAAGGTGCTGACCACGAACAGCGCTTTCTGCGTCTGGCGCAGGCTGTCGGCGTCGACGCGCGAGAGCGGCTCGACGCGCACCGGGATACCGGCCGCCTGCAACTGCCCGGCGCTTTGCCAGGCCAGTTGCTCGGCGAAGCCGCTCTGGCTGGCGAAGCCGACCAGCCAGCCCTCGCCCGCATCGTCCGCCTTGAGCGCTCCGCGTGCCGCCAGTGCCGCGCGCTTCTTGCGACGACGATCGAGATACAGCAGCCAGCCGGTGATGAAGAACAAAGGCATGGCGCCGGTCGCCAGCATCATCAGGATGCGTCCCGGCATACCGAAGTACTCGCCAACGTGCAGCGCGTAGACGCTGGTCAGCAACTGCGCCTTGAAGCTTTTGTCGGCGTAACGCTCATGGCGGCTGACTTCGCCGCTTTTCGGATCGATCTGGAACTGGTTGAAGGCGCGCACATGGTCGGCATCGTCGAGCATGTAGAAGACCGTCGCCGGCTGCCCGGCCACGGGCGGCAGGCGCAGGTTCCAGGCAACCAGCCTGGGCCCGGCTGCCTGCCGGATGCTCTGCCAGACGACGTCGTAGTCGACCTCGGGAGCCGGGCCGCTGGGCGCCTGGCGCCCCCTCGGCCACGCCCCTCCCCTCGCTGCTCGGGCGGCGTGTCGGAGAGCATGCGCGTCAGCCCCTCGCGGTACCAGTCATAGGACCAGTACAGGCCGGTGAGGCCGGCACACAGGTAGAACAGCAACGCCCAGGTGCCGGCGACTGCGTGCAGATCCCAGTTGAAGCTGCGCCCTTTCTTCTTCCAGTCCAGGGTCAGCCAGGTGCGCCAGCTCGATGCCTTGCGCGGCCAGCGCAGGTAGATGCCGGACAGGCAGAAGAAAATCAGCGCCACGGTGCTGGCGGCCGTGATCTGCTTGCCGACCTCGCCCATGGACAGGAACCGGTGCAGCATCAGCATCAGGTGAAAGAAGTCCTGGCCAATGGGTTCGGCCAGCACTTCACCGGTGTAGGGGTCGAAGACGATACGTGGCCCGCGCCGCTCACCCGGAGGCGGTGCGAGAAAGGCCATGCCCGGCCCATCGTGTCGGCCATCGACCCACAGCCCGGTGACACGATCGGAGGTGGCCGCCTCGATCCGCGACGCCAGCTCGGCCGGCGTGAGGTGCCCTTGCTCGCTGGGCTGGATCTGCCAGCGCTCGGCATTGAGCGCGCGGGTTATCTCGCCCTCGAAGCTGTAGAGGGCACCGGTGATGCCCATGATGGCCAGCACCAGACCGGCGCTGATGCCGAAGAACCAGTGCAGCTGAAAGATGATTTTCTTGAACACGACGGAGCCACCCTTACCCTGACCCTCTGCGACGGGCGGCTACTCTATATGGGAATAATTTTCATAACCATTCATTTACGAGATATTTACGCGTCATTCGACGCGGCCCGTCGATGAGTCAACCGCCTCCTCCATACGGAGCTTGAAGCCGATAAGCGACTCTCGGCCAGAGCCTGCAGTTATCGGTATAATCGGCGGTTTTCCAGGGGCGCCATCGCGTCCTCAACGATTCCATCCAGGCACGCATTCATGACCACCCAGGCCGCCGAAGTCGCCAAGCGCCGTACCTTCGCCATCATTTCCCACCCGGACGCCGGCAAGACCACCATCACCGAAAAGCTGCTGCTGATGGGCAAGGCGATCGAAGTCGCAGGAACCGTGAAGTCGCGTAAATCCGACCGCCACGCCACCTCCGACTGGATGGAAATGGAGAAGCAGCGCGGCATCTCCATCACCACCTCGGTGATGCAGTTCCCCTACCGCGAGCACATGATCAACCTGCTCGACACCCCCGGCCACGAAGACTTCTCCGAAGACACCTACCGCACCCTGACCGCGGTGGACAGCGCATTGATGGTGCTCGACGGCGGCAAGGGCGTCGAGCCACGCACCATCGCCCTGATGGACGTGTGCCGCCTGCGCGACACGCCTATCGTCAGCTTCATCAACAAGCTCGACCGCGATATCCGCGACCCCATCGAGCTGCTCGACGAGATCGAGGCGGTACTCAACATCAAGGCCGCACCGATCACCTGGCCGATCGGCTGCTACAAGGATTTCAAGGGCGTCTACCACCTGACCGGCGACTACATCATCGTCTACACCCCAGGTCACGGCCACGAACGCACCGAAGCCAGGATCATCCGGAAGCTGGATTCCGACGAAGCTCGCAACCACCTCGGCGACATGTACGAGCGCTTCGTCGAAGAGCTGGAACTGGTGCAGGGCGCCTGCCACGCGTTCGAACCCGAAGCCTTCCTCAAGGGCACGATGACCCCGGTGTTCTTCGGCACCGCACTGGGCAACTTCGGTGTCGACCATGTGCTCGACGCCGTGGTCGATTGGGCGCCGCGCCCACTGCCACGCGCAGCCAACGAGCGTAGCGTGGAGCCGACCGAGGAGAAGTTCACAGGCTTCGTGTTCAAGATCCAGGCGAACATGGATCCGAAACACCGCGACCGCATCGCCTTCATGCGCATCTGCTCGGGCAAGTACACCCAAGGCATGAAGATGCGCCACGCGCGCCTGGGCAAGGACGTGCGTGTCGGCGACGCGCTGACCTTCTTCTCCAGCGAGCGTGAACACCTGGAAGAAGCCTACGCCGGCGACATCATCGGCCTGCACAACCACGGCACCATCCAGATCGGCGACACCTTCACCGAAGGTGAGAACCTGGGTTTCACCGGTATCCCGCACTTCGCCCCGGAACTGTTCCGCCGCGTGCGTCTGAAAGACCCGCTGAAATCCAAGCAACTGCGCCAGGGTCTGCAAGAGCTGGCCGAGGAAGGCGCAACCCAGGTGTTCTTCCCCGAGCGCAACAACGACATCGTCCTTGGCGCCGTCGGTGTGCTGCAGTTCGACGTGGTCGCCAGCCGCCTGAAAGAGGAATACAAGGTGGAATGCGCCTACGAGGCGATCAACGTCTGGTCGGCGCGCTGGATCGAGTGCAGCGACGAGAAGAAACTCAAGGAGTTCAAGGACAAGGCCTACGAGAACCTCGCCGTGGATGGCGGTGGTCACCTCACCTACCTGGCCCCGACCCGCGTCAACCTCAGCCTGATGGAAGAGCGCTGGCCGGACATCAGGTTCCGCGCGACCCGCGAGCATCACTGATGGTCGATGAGACGCTGGCATCCGCCAGCGTCTTCTGGTTTGTCGCACGAGCGACAGCTAAGCTCATGCGCTCGACTACAGGAGTTATCGACATGCGCCTTGCACTTTTCGCCCTGCTGCTCACCGCTGGCATCGCTCGAGCCGGTGTACTGGTCAATTCACCGGTCTGGGTGGTCGCCCTGCAATGCGATGGCTACAAGCAGTGCTATGCATCGAGCAACGGCTCCTATACCGGCAGCCTCAATGGCGCACGCCGCTTCACCGACTCGGTGCAGGCATCACGCTTCGTCGAAAGCTTCACCGGCAGCATTCGCGACAAGAATCCGCAGATCCAGCAGATCAACGAGCCGGTATGCGTGCAACCGGACGCCAACAGCTCGATCGAGAAAAACGCTCGGCCTTGCTGACGCCTCAGACTGGACGAGCACTCAGTCGCCCGTCCCATATGTAGGGTGCGCCGTGCGCACCGGGGATACCCCAGCTACAGCGTTGCCCTGATCTTGGCCAAAGCGGCGCGCGCAGCGCACCCTACCCGGCACGCAACAACGCCCGCACTTTGGCCGCCGACAGCTTCTGCAGGCCGCACAGGTAGTCATGGTCGGCACGAATGGCATGACGCTCGAACAACAGACGCTGCAAGTGCAACGTCAGGTTGGCCGCCATCTCGGCATCGGCCAGGGCCCGGTGGGCGCGCCCCGTCTGCGGCAGCCCGGCCCAGGCATTGAGGTTACCCAGCTTGTGGCTCGGCGCATCGGGTAGCAGGCGGCGTGACAGCAACAGCGAACAGGCGAACGGCTGCGTGCGACGGCGACGCACGCGCGCCAGCTCGGCATCCCAGAACTTCTGGTCGAACGCGGCGTTGTGCGCCAGCAAAGGGCGCTCGCCAATGAAGTCGGCGACCTCGTTCATCACCTGATCCGACGGCGGCGCACTGCGCAGCATGGCATTGCTGATCCCCGTCAGTTGCTCGATGAACGGCGGCACCCAGGCGCCACTGTTCATGAGGCTCTGATAACGCTCGACGATGCGCCCGTCCTCGATGATCGCCACGCCGATCTCGGTGGCACGGGCCTGACTCGGCGAGACGCCGGTGGTTTCGAAGTCGATGACAGCGATGGATTCCAAACTGACCTCAGTGCTTGCGAAGCAGAAGATCGCCCTCGATGGGCACGTAAAGGCTGGCGGAGCGAATCAGCGACTGCGCCGTCAGCCCCGGTACACCGTAGGTGATCGCCTCGACACCGAGGCTGCGCACACGCTCGAGCAACAGGTCGAAGTCGCCGTCACCAGAGGCCAGAACGATTTCGTCGACCCGCGCTGCGGCATCGAGCACATCGATGGTGATGCCCACGTCCCAATCGCCCTTGGCCGAGCCGTCCGCGCGCTGGATATAGGGTTTGAGCCTCACGGTGAAGCCCAGCTTGCGCAGGATCTGCTGGAACTGCTGCTGCTTCGCATCACCACGGTCGATGGCATAGGCGTATGCCTCGACGATCACGCCACGACGACTGACCTCCGCCCACAGCACGCTGTAGTCGAAATGGCAGCCATAGACCTGGCGCACCGTGTAGTAGAGGTTCTGCACATCGGCGAATACAGCGATCTTCTTCACCGGGTGTCCTCCGGGCTCATGAGCGCGCCAGTATGCCAGAGGCGCTGGCATGCGCGCTCGCGCAGCGCTGGCATGGCCGATCCACAGCCCCTATCCTTGCCGCCATGACACCTCTGGAACGCCTCTGTCAGCGCAATCTCGACCTGCTCGAGTGCCTGGACATCCCACATCGGCTGGTCGAACACGAAGCGGTACTGGACTATCCGACCGCCCATGCCGTACGCCAGCGCTTCGCCCTGCGCGGCGTGGAAAGCAAGAGCCTGTTCCTGCACCTGGGGGCTCGGCGTTACGCCATGCTGATCACCCTGGAAGGGGTTCGCGCCGACTGGGCACGCCTGAAACACCTGCTCGGTAGCCGGCCTCGCATCGCCAGCGACCATGAGCTGAGCGAACTCACGGGATGCGTACCGATGTGCGCCTGTCCGTTCGGCCATGATGCACGGATCACCCTGGTGATCGATCGCGCCGTGCTCGCCTGCGACTTCCTGCTGTATTCACCCGGTTCGCCACAACAGACCCTGGAAGTACCGGGCGATCATTTGCCACGCCTGCTCGCCGCCCTGCCCAATACGCAGCTGGAGTACCCTTGAGTCTTCCGACCACCCTGGCGAGCGGCCATGAGAGCCCGCGCCACGACACCTGGTAGCCTGCCGATGAGTCCTTTGTCCGTCCTGCGCGACGCCTGGTTCTTCTCCAGCCACAACCTGGTAGCCATTGCCCGCCTGTGCCTGCCGCTGTTGCTGCTAGAAGCGATCTGCCAGGCGCTGCTGGCCGCTCAGCTCGGCCAGGGGGCCAACCCGGCCTACGCCATCCTGCTCGGCGTGCTGTTCTACCCCTGTATGCCGCGCCGCTGATTCTCTTCCTGCATGCGCGCAGCAACGGACAGACTCCCGGCAACGCCCAGCTGTTTGCCGCCGGACTGCAACTGTGGCCGGCCTTCGCACTGATGACGGCCCTGAGCACGCTGGCGATCATGCTCGGCCTGTCGCTGTTCATCGTGCCGGGAATCTGGATCATGATCCGCCTGGCATTCTCCGAACTGATTCTGGTACTGCGCCAGGAACCGCCGCTGCGAGCCCTGCAGAGCAGCTTCGAACTGACCAACGGGCGCTTCTGGCCGGTGTTCACCTGCCTGATCAACGTACTGCTGCCGCTCTGGCTGCTGGACTGGTGGACGCTGCCCGGACAGAGCGACACCCTGCTCTGGGTGCTGCATCAGGTCGGCAACGGCTTCCTCCAGCTGTTTGCCGTAGTGGTGCTGTTTCGCCTGTTCATGCTGATCGCCCCGCAGGCCGTCCAGAGTGACCGCAACGACTGACAGAGCGCTGGAAAACAGCTGCTACGCTTGCTGATCCTGCCAACGAGGAACGACTACGATGAGTGACTACAACCCGAGCATCCTGTCTCACGTGTCCATCGGCACCAACCGCTTCGAGGAGGCCAGCGCCTTCTATGCCAGGGTGCTGGCGACGCTGGGCTGCAGGGAGATCATGCGCCACCCCGGTGCCGTGGCCTTCGGCCGCGAATACCCGGAGTTCTGGGTGCAGACCCCGATCGACGGCCAGCCTGCCACGCTGGGCAACGGCAGTCATTTCGGTTTCGTCGCGCCTGACAAGGCCTCGGTACACGCCTTCCATCAGGCGGCACTCGAAGCCGGTGCGACCGACGAAGGCCAGCCAGGCCCGCGTCCGGATTACGGCGAACCCTATTACGGCTGCTTCGTTCGAGACCTCGATGGCCACAAGATCGAGGCGTCCTACTGGGACATGAATCTGGCACAAACGCTGTACGGCGAATCGCACGATCATTCGTAGCACGCCGCTACTGGCCAGCCACCACCGCCTGGTAACGCACCGCAGCCCGGGTGACCCAGCCCTCGCGTAGCAGCGCTTCGAGGGCGGTAGCCAACTGCGGCATGCGCTCCAGACGCTGGCGCGAGAAGCCGATGTACAGATCGGTACGCGCATCCGGCCGATAGGCCGCCTTGACGATGCGCCCGGCCAGCGCGGGGTCGAGCAGGGCGTAGTCGACCTGGCAATCGGTGCCCACCAGCGCATCGATCCGGCCTCGCGCCAACATCTCGAGCAACTGGCTTTCGTTGCTCACGCCGACCTTGCTCAGCGTCTCGTCGCCGTCGAACGGCTGAAAATAGACAGACTCCAGCACATGGCCGATACGCAAGCCGCGTAGCGTCGAATAGTCATCGAGATGCGCCGCTACCGCCGGGCTTGCGTAGAAGCGTGGCGAACACGCGAAATACGGCATGGCCAGATACTGGATGTAACGCTCACGCTCCGGCGTCCTGGCCAGGCCGGTCATCAGATCGGCCGTACCCTGCTCCAGCGCCGCCAGGCCACGCGCCCAGGGCGCACGCTGTACCTCGAAGTGCAGGCCGGTACGGCGCGACAGCTCGTTCAGCAGGTCGATGTCCAGCCCACTCAACCGATCGGACTCGTCAGTCATGCGAAACGGCGGCCACAGATCCGTCATCACCTTCAACGGCTCACCTTCGCCAGCGCGGCACAAGGGCGCGAGCATGAGCAATATCACCAGCCAGACACGCATCAGATTCTCCCCGCATCTCGCGGCAATTCCCGAGCCGTCGACCTGCATGCACGCCTGCACGCTGCGCATGCCCCTGTACGGCCTGTTGCGGCATGTTACTTCAGCTTCGCCGGCCCTTCGAAACCGAGAGCCTGCATGCCTGGGCCGATGCGACGCACTGGGGTATCCTCGCGTCCTCTCAGCATAGTCGCCCGCTTCGCCATGTCCCTGTCTCGCTCGCTGCGCCTGTTCCTGATCACCCTGATGGTGCTGTTCGGCATCCTTCTCGCCCTGCTCTACGCGCTGACGTGGCGCCCGGAAGCACGTGAAGATGCGCCCCTGACCTGCAATGCCCAGACCGCCAAGCTGCAACCCGGTCAGGCACTGAAGGTAATGACCTGGAACGTGCAATACCTGGCCGGCAAGCGCTATGTGTTCTGGTACGACCTGCCCGGCGGTGACGGCCCGGACGAACGCCCCAGCAGCGAAGACCTGGCAAGCACGCTCGACGAGGTCGTGCGCGTCCTGCGTGACGAGCAACCCGACGTGGTCTTGCTGCAGGAGCTGCATGACGGCGCCAGGGCCAGCGACTATCAGGATCAGTTGGCGCTGTTGCAGGAGCGTCTGGCCGATCTCTACCCTTGCACCAGTCAGGCCTTCTACTGGAAAGCCGGCTTCGTGCCGCATCCACGTATCCTCGGCAGCGTCGGCATGAAGCTCGGCACCCTCAGCCGCTTCCAGATCGCCCGCGCCGAACGCCTGCAATTGCCCATCCCCGGCAGCGATCCACTGAGCCGCCAGTTCCAACTCAAGCGCGCTCTGCTGGTCAGCTACCTGCCGATACGCGGCAACGGCGAACTGGTGATGATCAACACCCATTTCGATGCCTTCGCCCAGGGTGATGACACCATGCAGCGCCAGGTAGCCATGACCGACGGCCTGTTGCAGCAGTTGCAAAGCGCAGGAACGCCCTGGGTACTGGGCGGCGACCTCAACCTGCTGCCACCAGGCCAGTTCAGGCACCTGCCCGAGGATCAGCGTGGCTGGTACGCCGCCAACAGCGAATTGCAGGATCTGGCCAGGCGCTACCCGATGATCCCCAGCCTGCAGCAATCGAGTGGGGCACAGCAGGCCGAGTGGTACACCCACTACCCCAACGATCCGGCTGCCAGAGGCCCGGATCGCACCCTCGACTATCTGTTCTACAGCCCGAGCCTGACCCCGCTCGCCAGCCAGGTGCGCCAGCACGACACCCTGGGTATTTCCGACCACCTGCCGGTCATTGGCCGTTTCTTCCTGCCCAGCCACGAATAAGCGGAACCGGACTGGACAAGCCCGCCAGGACTTGTCCATGCTCGGGGTGCATTGCTCATAAAGACAAGACGGCGAAGAGCCGCAATACCCGATGCCAAGACGTTTCTGCCTGATACTCATCACCCTGCTATGGCTGCCCGTCGTCGCCCACACG
Organism: Ectopseudomonas oleovorans; assembly: GCA_045291465.1. Lineage (GTDB taxonomy): Bacteria > Pseudomonadota > Gammaproteobacteria > Pseudomonadales > Pseudomonadaceae > Aquipseudomonas > Aquipseudomonas oleovorans_B. The sequence goes on from CP152345.1 coordinate 4,975,838, forward strand.
GCAGATGCCAGGCCACGCATTCATGTCGGGTATTACGAATTCCCCCCTACTCCTACACCGACGCCCAGGGCCAGCCCAGCGGCTCGGGGCTGGAACTGACCGCACGCCTGCTCGAAGAAGCGGGTTACCAGGCCGAGTTCCGCTCCTACCCCGGCGCCCGTCTGTACAGCGGCCTGCAGGATGGCAGCGTGCAAATCTGGCCGGGGGCACCCGGCAAGCAGGAATTGGCCGATCACACCATCGAAGGTCGGCATCTGCTGGGTGAAATCACCCTGAACCTGTATTTCCGCCCCGATACCCCGCCACCGCGTCTACCGGACGACCTGCAAGGGCGCGGCGTGATCCTGATTACCGGATACAGCTATTGGCAGGAGGTCAACCAGTGGCTGGAAGACCCGGCCCGGCGCATCACCCGCCACCGTACGTCCAACCACACGTCCGCCCTGGAAATGCTTCAGCGCCGACGCGGCGACTACCTGCTGGACTACCAGGCCCCCGTGGATCAGGCACGGCGCATACTGAATCAGGAGGCCCTGCCGTTCGTCGAGGTGCAGCGTCTGCCGCTGAGGCTGATCTTCTCCCGCCATGCGCCGGATGCCGAACGCCTGCGCGACGATCTGGATCGCGCCTACCAGGCGCTGGTAGAGGCCGGTGAGGATCTGTGGCTGCACTGACCGCTCACTCAGGCCTCAGTGCAGCGAGCATGCGCTCGAGGCTGGCATGCGACAGCTCACCCAGGTGGCTACCGACCTGCCGTCCATCGGCATCGTAGAACAGCGTGGTCGGCAAGGCCCGCGAACCCACCATCTGCCCCAACTGCACCGAGCCATCGAGCAACAGGTTGTCCAGTTCCAGGTTCTGACTGGAGAGGAAGTCGGCGACCTGTTGAGCACTCTCACCCTGGTTGACGAACAGGAAGATCACCCCCGCCTCACGCTGCTGAGCCTGCATCAGCACCGGCATTTCGCGCCGACAGGGCGGGCACCAGGTGGCCCACAGGTTCACCACCAGCGGCTGGCCGGCGTAGTCGCGCAAGTTCACCGTACGTCCCTGGGCATCCTGCACCTGCAGGTCGGGCAGTCGGGTACCCTGCTCCAGCGCTTGCAGCAGCAGACTGCCACCGAGCCACAGGGCCAGACCGACGCTCATTGCAATGCCCAGAGACCGGCGCAAGCGTGCCTGACGCCAGAGATACCAGGCCCCCAGTGCCAGCGCGGCGAGGATGCCGGGCCAGGCGATGAAACCACCATCGCGGATGTCCACCACGCGCCAGGGTTCATCACGGTAGAACTCGGCATACACCAGCACGAAGGCCAGCCTTGCCACCACCAGCCCCACCAGGAGCATCCGGAACAACTGGCCTTCCGGATTGCAGCCATGACCCCGACCGATCAGCCAGCCAACCACGGTGGCCAGCAGCAGGCTGCCGAACAGCAGCACATGGGAAACACCGAGGGCCAATGGCCCGATATCCAGGGTCAGCATCGTCTTCTCACTTTCTGGGCTTGGCGCGGGCGGTCGGCTCTGCGATCAGTGGATCATCGGGCCAGTAGTGCTTGGGATAGCGCCCCTTGAGATCCTTTTTCACGTCCTGGTAGGTGTTGGCCCAGAAGCTCGCCAGATCCTGAGTCACCTGTACCGGACGGCGCGCTGGCGACAGCAGGTGCAGCTTGAGGCCCAGGCGACCACCGGCGATGCGCGGCGTGGCGGCCAGGCCGAACAACTCTTGCAGCCGCACCGCGAGCACCGGCGGTTTTTCCGTATAGTCGATGGCGATGCGCGAGCCGGAAGGCACGGTCAATGCGCGCGGCGCCAGCTCATCGAGACGCTGTGGCAGCGGCCAGGGCAACAGGGTCTGCAGGATCGCCGGCAGATCGAGGCCGGCGAAGTGACTGAGGCGGTTGACCTTGCCCAGAAACGGCGTCAGCCACTGATCGAGACTGTCCAGCAGCGCGGCGTCGGACAAGTCCGGCCATTCGCTCTGCCCCTGCTGCATGTCCAGCTCACGCAGCAGTGCCAGCCGTGCCTGCCACTGGCGCAGCTCCGGCGTCCAGGGCAACAGTTCCAGGCCCTTGCGCCGCACCAGGCCGACCAGTGCGCGACTGCGTGCCTGTTCGTCCAGCGCAGCCAGCGCCTGGCGCTCCAGCACCAGCTCGCCCACCTTGTGCTGCCGCTCGGCGCGCAGCACGCCTTCGCGCTCATCCCAGTCGAGCACCTCCAGTTGCGTGACCTGCTCGGCCAGTTCAGCGGTGAACAATGCCGGGTCGAGCTCGGCCGCCAGGTAGATGCGCTCCTCGCGCTGGCCCTGGCGACTGCCCAGATCGGCCACCACCAGCCACTCGTGCTTCATCAGCGCATCGCTCTCGGCGAACTGTGCGGCGCGGCCATTGGCCAGGCGGTAGTCGGCACCACCCGCACGACGCTGCCGGGCGATGCGGTCGGGGTAGGCAAACGCCAGCAGGCAGCCCAGCCAGCGCGGATGCTCCGGATCGCTCACCACCTGAGTCACCTGTCGCCCCCTGAGCAGCCCCTGGAATTGTCGTGCCAGTTGCCGAGCCCGCTGCACACCACCTTGCGCCGAGCGACCAGCGCGGCTTTCGCCGCTGAGCAAGACCAGGCGGCTGTGCAGATCGGCACCGCCACCGCGAAGAATGTCGCGCTCCGACAGCAGAGCCGCCAGATCGCAGGCCAGACGGCCCAGCCCCAGCGCCTGACCGCGCAGCAGCAGGTGGGCGATGCGCGGGTGGCTCGGCAGTTCGGCCATGGCCAGGCCATGAGCATTCAACGCGCCACGCGCATCCAGCGCACCCAGGCGGCCGAGCAGATCGAGCGCCTGGGCATAGGCGGCCGGCGGCGGTACATCGAGCCAGCTCAGCTCCTGCGGCGTCACGCCCCAGCGCAGCAATTGCAGAGCCAGCCCGGCGAGATCCGCTGCGAGGATTTCCGCGCTGGAGTAGGCGCTGAGCTGCTCGTGCTGCGATTGCGACCACAACCGATAACAGGCTCCCGGCTCCAGGCGGCCAGCACGACCGGCACGCTGGGTGGCCGAAGCACGGGAAATGCGCTGGGTGTCGAGACGCGTCATGCCGCTGGCCGGGTCGAAACGCGGCACCCGCGCCAGCCCGGCATCGACCACCACGCGCACACCATCGATGGTCAGGCTGGTCTCGGCGATGTTGGTGGCCAACACCACCTTGCGCCTGCCTGCCGGAGCCGGCTCGATAGCCGCGCGCTGAGCGGACAGTTCCAGCTCGCCATGCAGCGGGCAAAGCAGGATGTCGTCACGACCGCTCAGCACCTCGCCCAGTTGCTCGGCCACCCGGCGAATCTCGGCCTGCCCCGGCAGAAACACCAACAGACTGCCAGGCTCATCGGCCAGGGCCTGCTGCACCGTCTGCACCACGCGCGGCTCGATCCACTCGCCAGGCTGGAAGGGTGCGCCCCAGCGGATATCCACCGGGAACATGCGCCCTTCGCTGCGCAGCACCGGGGCATCGCCGAGCAATGTAGCCAGGCGCTCACCCTCCAGGGTGGCCGACATCAGCAGCACCTTGAGCGGCGCCTCGCCACTGTCCGCACCACGGAACATGGCGCGGCCATTGAGCGTCAACGCCAGGGCCAGGTCGGCATCCAGGCTGCGTTCGTGGAACTCGTCGAAGATCACCAGGCCGACGCCGTCCAGCGCCGGGTCATCCTGTAGACGGCGGGCCAGGATACCCTCGGTGACCACCTCGATACGCGTGCCCGGCCCGACCTTGCTGTCCAGCCGGATACGATAACCGACCGTCTCGCCAACCCGCTCACCCAGCTCGCTGGCCAAACGCTCGGCGGCGGCACGGGCAGCCAGGCGACGCGGTTCCAACATGAGAATGCGCTGCCCGGCCAACCAGGGTGCATCAAGCAGCGCCAGCGGTACGCGAGTGGTCTTGCCAGCGCCAGGCGGCGCCTCCAGCACCACTTCATGACGGCTGTTCAGAGCGGCGCGCAGGTCTGGCAGAAGCGAATCGATCGGCAGGGTGTTCATCGTATCTCCACAACAAGGCCGCGATTATAGCGACGAACCGCCAGCGCTCCGCCCGGTCTTATTGGCAACCGCCTTCAAGTCGCGGCTTTGCAATGGCGAACTGCTATAGTTGCGCCAATTTTTCTGGAGGTGCTCATGCGCACGAGATCCCGCATCATCGCCGGCGTTGTCGCCGCGACCCTGCTCACTCAGCTGACGGCCTGCGGCAGCATCTTCTATCCGGATCGGCGTGGCCAGATCGAAGGACGCATCGATCCGGCGATTGCCGTGGCAAACGCCGTCGGCCTGCTGTTCTACGTGATTCCCGGCCTGATCGCCTTCGCCGTGGACTTCGCCACCGGCGCCATCTACCTGCCCGAAGGCCAGACCGTCCAGGTCGACCCGCAGCAGCTCAAAAAGCTGATCGGCGAAGACGGCAAGGTCGACCAGTACGCACTCAAGACCCTGATCGAAACCAGTACCGGCCACCAGTTGCCACTCGACGACCCGCGCCTGATCCAGCACAGCGGCAGCGTCGAACAACTGGCAGCCTACGGCCTGCGCCCGGCCGCCTGAAGCCATGCACGACTCGCAGCATGCCAGGCTGATGCGCCTGGCCACCCGCGCAGCACTGACGGTAGCGCTGACGCTGGTACTGGCCAAGGCAGTCGCCTGGTGGCTGAGTGGCTCGGTCAGCCTGCTGGCCGGCCTCACCGATTCGCTGCTCGACAGCGCCGCCTCGCTGATCAACCTGATCGCCGTGCACTTCGCTCTACGCCCGGCCGACGAGGATCACCGCTACGGCCACGGCAAGGCCGAGGCCCTGGCCGGGCTGGGCCAGGCGCTGTTCATCGGCGTCAGCGCCATTCTCATCGGCCTGCAAGGCATCGAACGCCTGCAATCGCCGCAACCGCTGGAAGCAGAAGGCGTCGGTATCGCCGTCATGCTGCTGTCGCTGGCACTGACTATCGCCCTGCTGACATTTCAGCGCCGGGTGGTACGCGAAACAGGTTCCACGGCCATCCACGCCGACTCCCTGCACTACCGCTCCGACATCCTGCTCAACGGCAGCATCCTCCTGGCCCTTTCGTTGACGGCCTTCGGCCTGCAACAGATGGACGCGATCTTCGCGATCGGCATCGCCTTCTACATCTTCTGGAGCGCCATCAGCATCGTACGCGGCGCTATAGCCGTGCTGATGGACGAGGAACTGCCCAGCGAAACCTCGCAGCACATGTACGACCTGGCCAACGCCGTACCCGGCGTGCTGGGCTCACACGATCTGCGCACCCGTATTTCCGGCACGCGCTGGTTCGTCCAGTTGCACCTGGAACTACCCGGCAAGATGAGCCTGTCAGAGGCGCACAACCACTGCGTGGCGGTGGAGAAAGCGATTCATGAACACTACCCGCGAGCCGAAGTGCTGGTGCACGCCGACCCACAGGAAGTGGTCGAACACCACGCCCGTACGCCACTCTAGGGAAACGCTGAAAGAGCCATTCATCGTCACGCCCGCGAAGGCGGCAGCCCAGGAAGTTCGCAGGTTCCGGATTCCCACCTGCGCAGGAGTGACGGTTTCCTCAGAGTTTCCCTAATGGCGTTCCTGGAAGTGGCGTACTTGGCGACCGCACTCAGGTTGCCCTTGTTGTTGGTGCTGATCACGCCGGTGGAAGCCAGGCTGGTAGCTGCCGCGTTGGCAGCCGCACCGTCCCAAATGAACAATTTGAATAGCGGCAAGAGCACCATCAAGGATCAATAGTGGTCTGCTGATGCATTCGGTTGTGCTTTAAAGAGAGGTGGATAAGCAAAGCGTTATTCACCCTACTTGCTCTTGTCGAAGCCTAGAGCTTGCTGGAACTAAGTCGCTTTGGTCAGATTTTGAGGGTGTACAACCTCAAGGAGGTAGCCTTCCAATTTGATTTGCAGATTTGCAGATTTGCAGATTTGCAGATTTGCAGATTTGCAGATTTGCAGTATCAAAACCTGCATCAGCCACCTTCCCAATCCCTTTGCACCATCAAATATCCCGCGTTAATATCTTTATAAACCTCTCAAACTCTTGATGAGCAGACTCTTTCTCTTCTGGAGAAAGCAACACATTCATAACCTGATCATCAAGAGCACGGTCATATATATCAATACTCACCCAACCTTTAGACCAAAATTCTACAGCCCCCACCTTGTTAAAACCTTCCAACTCTATCCTTTCAAGATCACCAAAATCCCCATTAGAAAATAATGAGTACTCTAGAGAATACCCCTTCAAAAATGGTTTTACGCTTTCATCAAACCAAGAGCTATCCATAAGAACTCTCACTTCCTATCTAGAATTTCAAGGTTCTTGATCATCGGAAGATACTCACCGCCCTGTTTATCAAGCAAGAACTGCTGAGACCTACTTGCATCAGGGCCAATCATTTTAAACCAGCCCTCTTTCCCGCCTTGCAGCAAGCTATTGACTGGAACATCAAACTCAACATAGACAGAGCCTTTAGGTGCAGCCCCTTTAAAGTCTGCGATGCCATTAGTCGAGATAAAGGTTTGTCCTCCACCGCCTTGCACTACTTTATTTGCATTTTGCATCTGCGCCAGCTCATCAGGAGACATCCACCTTCCTACACGAGTCATACTGACATCGTTGATGACCTTGGTTTCGCCAAGCTTTAACGGAGAACTGACTGTCGCTTTCCCCCCGATCCTACATTCCCCCCACCCTTCCTTCCATCAACCGCATGAACGGCCGCTCCAATCGCTTTGCCCCCAACCCGCTCAAGCACCAGCTCCGCTGCGCTCGATACGACATAGCCACCGATGCGGCTGCCGAGACTCACGTCTCCCGGATGAGTGCCCGGCCTGAACGAGTCGAGAACGTGCTGCCCTTCGCTGGAGACGAAGCCCGTGTTCAGGCGTTCAAGGCCGTCGCTGTATTGCGCAACACTGCCCGCGACACCGGCCGCCCCCAGAGCACAGCCCAGGCCCACTGACACAGCGCAGGTGGAGGCACCGGCCACGCCCGAAGCCACGGCGCCCACCGCGCCGCCAATGATGCTACCCGCAGCCCCTGCGTAGTGAAGTGCCTCGCCCCGCCTGGCAATCGCGTCGAGTAGCCGCTCGCCACCTGCGTACTTGAACAGGCCGCTTTCTGCGAGGCTGGCCCGCAAGTCCGGATACTTGGCACCTTCGGCTTGCAGCGCGACCAGGGATGCGTGGCGAGGGTCGCTCGGCGGCACGCCCTCACTGCAAGCCACCAGTGCACAGGCGGCTGCATCCCATTCCCTGGCGCGTGCAGGATCGAGTTGCGCCAACTCCTTGAGCAGCTTCGCTTCATCACTGTGCAACTGCCGGTTATAGGCCGCCGCATTCTTCGTCAGCGCTGCTGCCTTGGCCGCATCGCCCTTCGTGGCCATGGATGTGGCGGCACCGATGAGTTGCGATACGGTCAGCTCCAGCTCCTTGTCTTCGCCGATCACGCCGGACAGGCGTTCGATCAGCAGTTCATTGGCCCCTGCGGCCAACGCACCGGTTCTGAAGTCACCGCCCGTGGCCTTGCTGAGCAAGCCGCCAACCGCTGCGTGCAAGACGATTTTCTGCGGGCTGCCTTCCGCCCAGTGAATGCTCTCCAGCCATTTGCCATTGGCAACGTCCCCGGCGAGGTTGAAACCGACGGCCTGCAACAGGTGCTCGACCTGGCCGGTCAGGGCGCTGCGCAGGTGGTCTTCCAGGCTGCCACCCTCCAGGGCAGCTCGGGTCATGGCGTGCATCCCGCCTTGCAGGCCCAGGTAGGAGCCGAACTTGACGACCTCACTGGCCTGGCTCAGGTCGAAGCCTTTGGTGACCTTGTTGACGTTGTCGCCTTCGACCCCGAAGGCATTGTCGAGAATCCCCGAGGTGAAGGCGGCGGTGATCGCTGAGGTGGCATAGCCCTTGATGGCATCGCTCGACGTGACGTCCCTGGCCACCGCCCCGAGGTCGCCCTGGTTGTTGATGGCACTGATGGCGGCGTTGCTGGCGGCCGAGGTGATGACGGCCGTGGTGGCCGCTTTGGCGGCGGCTCCCACGGCGGCGGAGGTGGCCGCACTGGCGCCCGCCGAACTGGCGGCACCGGCGGCTGATGACCCCACGCTGCCGGCCACTCCACTGGCCGCCCCGGCAGTGAAGTACGTCACCACGATGGCGATGACGATCGCCGCGGCACCACTCAACCCCGAGTGCTTGTGCTTGAAGCTGTCATGCGTCTCCTTGACCTTGCGCCAGTCCACGTCGCCGCGTTGCTGCATGGCCTTGAGCCAGGCCAGTTCCGGGTCGGCCTTGACCATGGCGTCGATGGCCTGGCTGACGGTTTTCCCGTCGACCTGTTTGAAGTCGATGCTCAGCCCTTCCACGGCCTTGATGCTGAGTTCGCCCTGGGCGGTCAGGCGGCTCTGTTGCAGGGTTTCGTCGGTGCCACCCCTGGCCTTGTTGCTTTGCCACAGCGCGCCGCTCTTGTTGTGGCTCTTGCTGTGTTGCTCCAGGTCTTTCACGCCTTCAAAGGCGATCGAGCCGCCACTGTCCAGGCTCAGGTCGGCGCCACTGTGCAGGTGGGCGCGCTGGTACAGCTGGCTGCCTGCGCTTTCCAGGCTCAGATTGCCGCCGGCCTGGATCGAGGTGCCGATATGGCTCAGGCTGAACCGGTCTTCGGCAGGTCGCGGTCTGCGTTCGCCCGGTTGGCAGTGGTGTCGTGATCCACCCGCAGTGCTTAGACGTTACGTGGCCTGAATGCACAGAGAAAGATGGAAGGAAGACCACGAGCACGGAGCAATTGTGGCCTGCCTATGAATACGATTGTTTTTAAAGAGCGGTGGATAAGCAGAGCGTTTTACACCGTACTTGCTTCTTGGTTATTACGACGGAGTGAGGAAGCAGGCACCCAGATTAAACGCCGGGGGGCGTTGGACGATCAGGTATTTCCAAGTAAAATGATTCCGCATGAATTTCCCAAAACATCCATCCAGGCCCAGGGGGAACGTCAAGAACGCCTTCCAAGAAATACTCTTTTATTTTTGACCCCATAGTTTTTGGTGGATCAAACTTCTCTATGAGCTCGCCACCTCCCGTTCCTTCCCCCTCCTTGATATATTTGCCTATCTTTCTGATCGAGAAAGAAACCCCCTCAAAAACAAACCAACAATCTCCAACGTATTCATACTTTAGAACCTCCGTACCTATTGTCTTGTCCTCATACTTTACCCACTCCCCGGAGTTTTCCAGTCGCCCAATAAGAAGCCCGCCGATTTTTCTGGCCTCACTATATTTATCTCCACTCCACGGGTCGTAGAAATACCTTCGAGGGAATATGTCTCTTAAGTCTAAAGACACGCCAAGCCCATCTTTTAAATAAATCTTCAGTATGTTTTTGAAAAAACATGAGCCCCATACACAGCCATATATGTATCCAGTGAATCAAAGTCAGCATCCAACCTCATTTAATTCGCTCCAAGACTATCGTCCTCATGCTTGAAATATCTTTAATCGGCGTCAATCCATCCGATTGCATGAACGTCTGACCAGCAAAACGTGAATCTAAAGCTCCATTATTTTGTACGATCCTTAATCCTAAAGAGTCCAGCTCCGCCTGACTAGGCAATTTACCGTAAGGATTCGCAGAATTCGCATTAATATAAATTTTCCCTCCAGGTTCCACTACGCGAGTAGCCTCTGGCAGAAAATTCATCATCTTCCCGCCTGGGCCCATATATGGGTTTGTAGCGATTACCTCGCCTAACGATCCATCTTTGAAAGGTAATTTCATCGCATCGGCACGGATGCCTGATTGAATATCGGCACGGATATCTACATTTATTGCGCCGGGAGTCTGCGCATTCTTCCCGCCGAACAGCTCAACGGTGGGCTTCCTGCCTACTGCCGCTCTTGGAACATTCTCAGTAGTCCCAGACGGCCGCCGTAACGCGGCCCCTGCCGGGATTATCACTGAGGTTGCAATCGCCCCCACCGCCTGCATTTCAGCCACGCGAGCAGTGAAGTCATCATCATAATTACGGCTTTGGAAGTCGAGCAGGATATTCCGCTCTTCGTCGGTAAAGCGAGTCTGCTGAACCAGCCCATCGAGGGATGCTGATCCTCCAAGCGCGTCTATCAGTTGCTGGCTGCAAGCTTGCACCCCATGCTCGACGCATCTGTAGATTTTGCTGCCGTGACGTGAATCGCTGAGCGCCCAGTAATGACCTTGAACCTCAGCGCGACACTCTGCTGGATTCGATGCGCCCCGGCACTCAACAAGCGCTTTGGCAAGCTGCTCAGGCTCCTGATGCTGTAGGTAGTTATACGCCGTCGCACCACCTGCCACCGCCGCGCCCACCTGCATGGCCTTGGCATCCCCGCCTTGCAGGCTTGCAGGCTTGCAGTCAGCACGCCGAGTACCTGCGAACTCATGTGCACGTGACGTCCCTGGCCACCGCCCCGCTGGTAGCCGCGCCGCCCATGGCACCCATGGCCATCGGGCCCACCACGGCTGACATCAGGATCGCGATGATCAGTTGCGCCGCGACGCCCAACCCAGACTGGCTGTGCTTGAAGCTGTCATGCAGCTCCCTGACCTTGCGCCAGGGCGAGATAATCACCGTCCCAAATGAACAATTTGAATAACGGCAAGAGCACGATCAGGGGTCAATAGTGGCCTGCTGAGGAATTCAGTTGTGCTTTTAAAGAGCGGTGGATAAGCAAAGCGTTATCCACCCTACTTGCTAATCAGGCTCTAATTTCTTGATAATCCTTAGAACCTCATCTCTTAGCTGATCGCCATTAAACTCATATTCTTCTCGCGACTCATCATCCGCACAATACATATCTGCCGCACAAAAAATGCCAGATAGGCACTCACTCAGCGCAGATGCGTCCCCAAGAAGCAGCCCTTTATCCCTCTCTATCTTCCAAAGTTCAATATATGCATCTGAAAACACTGATGCAGACAGTCGCTCCAACACAAAGGACTTGGCAAAGTCCAGCAGAATAAGGCTCATCGCAGAACACCGTTCTTGATAAAGTTTTCAAATTGTTGAGTCCCTGGAGCAAGTTTGAAACCCGTAACGAAATTTCCCACCCCATCAACAACAACCGCATTATTCGTGGTCGAGTTAAAGAAAACCTTAGAATTTTTTACAAAACCATACGTACCTTGCTGAACAGTGGTTGTAGAACTCATATGAGCCTTGATTGCCGACTCAAATTGAGCAAGTGTTTCAGGGTTTTTCTTCGTTGTTACGACACCAAAGTCAGATGCGTGCTTGAATTTCTTATCAAGCTGCTTCTGAGTAATACTGGCGATTCCCCCAGCGAATCCGCCCCCTTTCGCCCCCACCCCCTCCGCTCCGCCTCGACCAGCGTCGCCAGGTTCCCACCCGCCTTCGGTTGCAACCCGCTCGGCGTCTCATAATGGAAGCTTCCATCCGGGGCCACAACCTCTGTACGGCCAGTCTTGGTATTGATGACTCGGCGATGGCCATCCGGCAAACCAGCAGTTCGGTTGAAGGCCGCACCTGTCTCCGTCCCTTCCTGATAGTGGGCGGGAAGCTCCGGCTGTTTATCGCTCTTGCGTTCGCGATCTGCTGTGCTCTTGCCGCCGTTCTTGTTGACCGTAACGGAGGCTCTTCCAAATCCTCCCGAGGCGCCGACCAGTAGAGTGTCGGCAAAAGCCAAGCCGAACTCTGACGCTCCGCTCAGCTCCCGAACGATTGTCCCCATCGCCGTGGAATTGCTCTGCGCTATCGAGAAACCGATCATCAATGCCGAAGCGGTATCGCCGTCTCCGGCCCTCTTCTTGGCAAGTGCAAAGATGTCTGGCTCTTCGAGTGCAAGCCGCTTCAGAAGCGCATCACACTTGTCAGGCGACTGCTTACAGAGAGACGTCAGTTCAGCGTTTCGTGCCTCATCCAACTCGGCGAAACGCTCTCTCACCTCGTTTTTGCAATGGCTGCTCGTGCAGGCGTCCTGCTCTGCGAGCATCTGCTCGACTTCCGAATGGAAGAGGTAGTTATACGCCGTCGCACCACCTGCCACCGCCGCGCCCACCTGCATGGCCTTGGCATCCCCGCCTTGCAGGCTTGCAGTCAGCACGCCGAGTACCTGCGAGCTCATGTACAGCAGGTTCTTGCGGTCTTCCACGCCCATTTTCTTGTACTGGGCATCGAGTTTGGCGACCACCAGCTCGTTCACACCCGCTGCCAGTGCCCCAGTCTTGAAGTCGCCGCCCATGGCTTCGGCGGCCAGCCCGCCCATCACCGCGTGCAGGCCGGCCTTGGTCAGGCTGCCGTTGTCCAACTGGCCATGGCTGACGTCACCCACCCAGTTGAAGCCCGCCGCCATGAAGGTGTTGGCCAGGGTGCGTTGCAGCGCATCGCTGAAGCTGTCGCCCTGCCCCAGCAGTTTGCCGAGCGCCGCAGAGGTGGTGTTCTGCAACGCCTGGTTGGCGGCGAACTGGCCGATGCCACTCCAGGTGGACAGGCCCTCGGTCGTGGCAACCGTGGCGCTGTTGGTCAGGGCGCCGGTGTTTGCAGCAACCGTGTTGGACGCCGTTTCGGTACCCGTCCAGCCGTCATACAGCCCTGAGGTCAGGCCGGCGGTGATGCCGCTGATGGCGTAGCCTTTGATGGCATCCTTGGACGTGACGTCCCTGGCCACCGCCCCGAGGTTGCCTTTGTTGTTGATGGTGCTGATCGCTCCGGTGGTGGCCAGGCTGGTGGCTGCCGCGCTGGTAGCCGCACCGCCCATGGCACCCATGGCCATCGGGCCCACCACGGCTGACATCAGGATCGCGATGATCAGTTGCGCCGCGACGCCCAACCCAGACTGGCTGTGCTTGAAGCTGTCGTGCAGCTCCCTGACCTTGCGCCAGGGCGAGATAATCACCGTCCCAAATGAACAATTTGAATAACGGCAAGAGCATGATCAGGGGTCAATAGTGGCCTGCTGATGCATTCGGTTGTGCTTTTAAAGAGCGGTGGATAAGTAGAGCGTTATCCACCCTACTTGCTTACTTGCTAAGCATAGATAAAGAACACTGGCGTAGGGCCGGTGTTGTCGCCATACAGAAGGTCTTACCAAATTTCATGCGTCTCTGCTCTATAGTTGCTTTCAATTCGCTCAACAAGTACCGGTGCGCTGATGATTCCTTCTGTTGGATACGCCAATTCCTCTGAGAGCAGACATCTCTCCAATCGGACAGCATCACCTCCATTCCACAACCAGATAGAACCACCTAGGCCGCCATTCCTAGAACGGAAGGTAGGAAATGCTTGCAAACTCTCATGAATAGGAGCGTTTGCAACCACGGATAGCAGCCCTTGACTAACAGCAGCCTGAACCACAAAAAATGCAGAGAACTGAACAGGGCTACTTACTACAGCTGAGAAATCTTCTGGCTGCGAGTCATAAAAACCGGAGAACACGCGAATTAAATAACCGAACTCAGGATGCTTATGCGTGACCTGTGCATATGCAACCCCTTGCGATGTCAGAATTTGCAGGACATCACCCAGCTTCACTTTCTTTGCCATTTAGAATCCTTCATACCCGGCTCTCCTCAACAGATCGGCACCGCGAATCAGCTCCTGCTCATATTGGGTCGGGTTCTTAATCTTGGAGATGGAGTTGATTTTGTTGATGAGCGTGCCGCCACCTTTTCCGAGGCCATGAAAGTCAATTAGCGTTTGCTCAACCGCACGAGCATCCGCACGTGACAATCCTTCAAGCCCCCTAATTTTCGTAATCACGATTCCCTTCTCGCGCAGGTGCGCCTGACCTCGCGTCACTATGTCGTTGGTAATACCTACATAGCGGGTCACGCCATCAACTACGCAACTGTAGACGCAAGTCTTGCCGCCAATGGAAACCACCTCGCCTGTTGCTTTTGCCTGCACAGACTGATTAAGTGGCCCAAAATCCCCATCAGCTCGCGAAACGGCATTGTCCCACTTCGGCTGTTTTTCGCCAGTCTCGATTCTAGTCTTCGCCGGCTCCACGACCTTCGTCGTGCCGACAGATGACTGACCACCCGCCAATCCAACCAAGCCCGCTGCACTGATCCCAAAGGGATTGAACCCCGTCTGATCCAAGTATTGACCAAGGGATTTGCCCCAGTCAGGATCACCCGCCAGCGCCATCTTGGCAGTCTGATCAACATGAAGTTGGCCTGCCTCGATCCAGTCACCAACGTTACGCTTCATCAAATAACTATCTGCCAGATCGCTGTCGCTGCCACCGGGGTTGGCAAGCTCGTAGCGCTCGACCAAAGCGTTCAGCGCCTTCGAGCCTCGGTCGATCTCTGAGCGGATTTCCGCACAATTCCCTGCCACTTGGCAGTTACGCAACCGCTCGCGGTTGGCGTCACTACGGCTGTCGAACTCCCGCCTGACTGCATCGCAGTTACCCTGTGTCTTGCATTGCTGCTCTGCCGCCTCCAGATCCGCCACATCTTGATGATTGAGGAAGTTATACGCCGTCGCACCACCTGCCACCGCCGCGCCCACCTGCATGGCCTTGGCATCCCCGCCTTGCAGGCTTGCAGTCAGCACGCCGAGTACCTGCGAGCTCATGTGCAGCAGGTTCTTGCGGTCTTCCACGCCCATTTTCTTGTACTGGGCATCGAGTTCGGCGACCACCAGCTCGTTCACACCCGCTGCCAGTGCGCCGGTCTTGAAGTCGCCGCCCATGGCTTCGGCGGCCAGCCCGCCCATCACCGCGTGCAGGCCGGCCTTGGTCAGGCTGCCGTTGTCGAGCTGGCCATGACTGACGTCACCCACCCAGTTGAAGCCCGCCGCCATGAAGGTGTTGGCCAGGGTGCGTTGCAGCGCATCGCTGAAGCTGTCGCCCTGCCCCAGCAGTTTGCCGAGCGCCGCAGAGGTGGTGTTCTGCAACGCCTGGTTGGCGGCGAACTGGCCGATGCCACTCCAGGTGGACAGGCGCTCGGCCGTGGCAACCGTGGCGCTGTTGGTCAGGGCGCCGGTGTTCGTTGTCGTGGTTGTTGCATGAGACGCCGTTTCGGTACCCGTCCAGCCGTCATACAGCCCTGAGGTCAGGCCGGCGGTGATGCCGCTGATGGCGTAGCCTTTGATGGCATCCTTGGACGTGACATCCCTGGCCACCGCCCCCAGGTCGCCCTGGTTGTTGATGGCACTGATGGCGGCGTTGCTGGCGGCCGAGGTGATGACGGCCGTGGTGGCCGCTTTGGCAGCGGCTCCCACGGCGGCGGAGGTGGCCGCACTGGCGCCCGCCGAACTGGCGGCACCGGCTGCTGATGATCCCACGCTGCCGGCCACTCCACTGGCCGCCCCGGCAGTGAAGTACGTCACCACGATGGCGATGACGATCGCCGCGGCACCACTCAACCCCGAGTGCTTGTGCTTGACGCTGTCATGCGTCTCCTTGACCTTGCGCCAGTCCACGTCGCCGCGCTGCTGCATGGCCTTGAGCCAGGCCAGCTCGGGGTCGGTCTTGACCATGGCGTCGATGGCCTGGCTGACGGTCTTCCCGTCGACCTGTTTGAAGTCGATGCTCAGCCCTTCCACGGCCTTGATGCTGAGTTCGCCCTGGGCGATCAGGCGGCTCTGTTGCAGGGTTTCGTCGCTGCCACCCCTGGCCTTGTTGCTCTGCCACAGCGCGCTGCTCTTGTTGTGGCTCTTGCTGTGTTGCTCCAGGTCTTTCACGCCTTCAAAGGCGATCGAGCCGCCACTGGCCAGGCTCAGGTCGGCACCACTGTGCAGGTAGACGCGCTGGTACAGCTGGCTGCCTGCGCTTTCCAGGCTCAGATTGCCCCCGGCCTGGATCGAGGTGCCGATATGGGTGATGCGGGTGGTTTCGCTGGTTTTCCTGCTGCTGCCACCGAAGCTGCCTTTCTTGCGGCGTTCATGGCGGATGCGTTCGAGGTTTTCCGCCGCCAGCAGGGCCAGCTGACCGCCGGCTTTCAGGCTGCTGTGCTGGCCGCTGTCCAGGTGGGCGGCGCTCAGGGTCAGGTGGTTGCCTGCATCCAGTGTCAGGGCGTGCCCGGCGCTGAGCTGGCTGCCCAGCGACTGGATGCTGTGCTGGCTGCTGCTCTTCCTGCCGCCGTGCTGGCGGTGGCTTTCTTCGCTGATGACGCCGCTGTACAGGTCGTTGCCGGCGTACAGGGCCAGGTCGTGGTCGGCCCGCAGGCGACTGGCGTTCAGGGTCAGATCCTGGCCGGCGTCGAGGCGCAGGCTGTGCCCGGCCTTGAGGTCGCTGACCTGGGTGGGGCCGCCGGGTTGCGGCGCGGCGGTGGTCAGCAGCAGGTTGCGCCCGGCGCTGAGTGACAGGTCGCCCTGGCTGTGCAGGCGGCTGCCGACGCTGAGCAGGTCTTGCCCGGCCTTCAGGTCGATCTGTTGGCCGCTGAGGCTGCTGCCTTGCAGAAGATGGATGTGCTCCAGCGCCTTGAGGTGCAGGCGGCGGGCTTCGAGGGGGCCGGCGTTGTTCAGCTTGCGGGCCTGCAGGTCGAGGCTGTCGTGGGCTCGCAGGGTGCCTGCGTTCTTCAGCGTGCCGCCCGTGTAGAGGTCGAGGTCATTGCCCTGGATCAGCGCACCGTTGGCGCTCTGCGTCTGGCCCAGGTAGAACACCGGGGCCAGCACCTGTTGCCCACGGTGCTGCTGTCGTTCCAGCCAGACGATGTCGTGCGGCAGAGCGGCGATCTGCGCCGGGGTCAGGGCTTTGCCGGGGGTGAGCTTGAGGCTCTGGTGGCTGGCGCGGGCGTTGTCCATCAGCAGCCGGTAATGGCTGGCATCGCTGGCGTGGCCGGGAATGAAGCGTTGCCCGGTGCGGCTGACGAGGGCGTCACGCAGCAGCTTCTGTTCGTAGAGGCCATCACCCAGACGCTTGTCGGGCGTGCCTGGGGGCTTGCCGAGCGTGTCGAGCAGGTACTCGGCGCCCAGGGCCGGGCTGAGCTCGCTCAGTTGGGGGTGGGTTTCGATCAGGTAGGGGCTGCTGGCGACCAGGCTGGGGCGGAACAGGCCATGCTGGCCTTCGGGCAGGCTCACGCCGGGCAGTGCCAGGGGGTCGACGGCACGGCGCTGGGGGTCGTGTTTGGCCGGGGCCGGCAGGTGGCTCTGACCGGGGCGCTGTACGCCGTTGCCGATGCTGTCCCTGGCCCGCACGCTGAGCTCGCCTGCGGCCTGGATGATGCCGGCGTAGTGCTGGTCGCCCTGGGTTAAACGGGTATGTCGGGTGTAGGCCGGTTGTACGCCGAGGCTTTCGCCGTTGTGGATGAAGCCATTGAGTGCGGCGGTGATGGCGGCGGCGCGCTCGGGGCTGTAGGTGGTGGTGTTCGGTGCAACGCTGGCAGGGTCGATCCAGCGGTGCTTGTGCGGTTGGCGAGTTCTCTCCTTGGGAGGACGGCTGACTTGGTTTGTAGGTTTTACTGCATCGGGGCTCCAGTAATCACGCGTGATCTGATGGGCTTTCTGCTCATGACGCACGATGTACTTCTGATTCATGTGCTTGAGCATCACGCTCTGCTGGGTCTCGCTGTCGCCGGTCTCGATGCCCTGGTTGTCCAGGCGTACGAGATCGGCTTTCAGGTGGCCCCCGGCACTGATCAGGCTGCTGTGGTTGTCCAGGCTGTTGCCTTGCAGCGTCAGGTTGCCGCCGGCCAGCAGTTGCGCCATGGGGCTGGCCTGGCTGACGGCGTGACGGTCGCGCTGGGTGATATCGAACCAGGCGTTTTGCCCACTCCCCTTGCAGTCACCTCCACGACAGGCGCCTCTGCTGATCCGCGCGGCATAGGGGCCGCCCTGGTGTTCGAGGGTGCTGCGTACGTTGCGCAGGGCCTCGACCGCAAGCTTCAGGTCGCCTGTGGCTTCAAGCGTGCCGGAGCGGTTGTCCAGCTGCTGCGCACGGGCCTTGCCGTCGCCCTTCAGCGTGAGATGGCCGAGGCTGAAGATGTCGCCCGGGTTGTCGATCCCGTCGACCTGCAGGTTGAGATCGCCACCCGTGCCGAGCAGCCCATGGTTGTTCAACTGGCCGGCGCTGAGGCGAGCATGCTGTCGGCTGGCCAGGGTGCCGTGGTTGTCCAGTTGCTCGCCTTCCAGTTCGAGCGAACCGCTGCTGCTGAACAGACCATGGTTGTCCAGGCGCTTGCCGCGCAGGCTCAGGGTGTCGCCTGCACGAATCTGTGGGTCGGGATGCTGCCGGGTACTGCTGGCCGTGAGCTGGTTGAGCAGGCGCTCGGTATTGAGCCAGAGCTTGCCCTGGGCTTCGAGGCTGCCATGGTTGTTCACCTGCTGGCTGCGGGTTCCGCTCTTGCCCTGCCCATTCAGGTCGATGAAACCCTGGCTGTACAGGTCGGCATGGTTGTCCAGCCGATCCAGGTTGAGCGCCAGGTTGCCGCCACTGAGCAGCAGACCGTGGTTGTCCAGCCGTGCGCCGGTGAGGATGGCGCCCTGGCTGCTGGCCAGGGTGCCGTGGTTGTCGACGCGGCTGGCCGTGAGCGTCAGGGCCTTGCTGCTGGACAGGCGGCCACGGTTGCTCAGCTGATCACGCAGGGTGATGCGGGCCGTATCGCTGCCCAGCAGAAGGCCGGCGGCTTGCAGCTCGAGCGACTGGGCATCCAGGCTGAGCGCGCCCAGGCTGCTGAGCTGGCCTGCGCCGCGGTAGCCGCCGCTCAACGTCAGGCTCAATGCTCCGTCGCTGCCGATCAGGCCGTCGTTGCGCCAACTGCCGCCCTGGCCGCTCAGTTTGCTGCGCGCCACCAGGCTGCCGGCACGATCCTGGCTGAAGCTGCCGATATCCAGGGTCAGTTGCCCCGCCTGGATCTGGCTGTCGTTATGCCAGCGCTCGGCCTTGAGGCTCAGGCTGCCGGCGGTACCCAGGCTGCCGCCCTTGACGCTGATCAGCGGCACGCCAAGGCTGAAGGCACCGCTACCGCTGTGGCGCACCTGCCCATCGGCATTGTCCAGGCCGCCGGCCTTGAGGTTCAGGCTCGGGGTGCTGGCGTCGAAACGGCCGGCGCGGTTGTTCAGGGTGCCGCTCAGGCTCAGCAGGGTCTCGCCCTTGCTGCCCAGCGCGCGCAGCTGGCCGTGCGCGTTGCTCAGGTCATGGCCGGTGATGGACAGGTCGCCGTGGCTTTCGATCAGCCCCTTGTGGTTGTCCAGGCTGGCGCTACCCGTACCCTGGGTGATGCGTATCTGTTGGCCGCCAATCCGCCCCTGCCGGTTGTTCAGCGTCGGCGCCTTGAGCCGCAGCTCGCCCTGGCTGAGCAGGTGGCCCTGATTGCCGATGTGCCGGCCTTCGATCTCCAGCAGCGCACCACCATGGATCTGCGCCGCCGCTTGCCCGGCATCGGCGGCCGGGTGGTTATGCAGGGTGTCGGCATGCAGCCAGAGCTTGCCCAGGGCACCGATGCTGCGGTGGTTGTCGATCCGCTCGGCATGGGCACTCAGGTGGCTGCTCACACTCTGGATGCGGCCCCGGTTGGTCAGGGACTGGGCCCGCGCCTTGTCGAAGTCGGCGCTGATGACGATGTCGCCCTGGCTCTGCAGTACGCCGTGATTGTTCAGGCGATCCTGGAACAGGTTGAGCACCTTGCCGATGGACGCCTGACCGTGGTTGTCGATCTGCTCGGCATGCACGATCAGGTTGCCGCCGCTGTGAATCTCGCCATGGTTCTGGACACGCTTGGCGTTCGTGCGCTTGTCGGCTTCCGCCTTGATGACCGTGTTGCCCTGGCTGTGCAGGCTGCCACGGTTGTCGAGGTGCTGTTGAAACAGCAGCAGGTCTTTGCCGCTGGAGAGCGTTCCGTGATTGTCGGTGTGGTCGGCATGGACGGCCAGGTTGCCGCCGCCGTGGATGCGGCCCCGGTTGGTCAGGGACTGGGCCCGCGCCTTGTCGAAGTCGGCGCTGATGACGATGTAGTCCTGGCTGTGCAGTACGCCGTGATTGTTCAGGCGATCCTGAAACAGGTTGAGCACCTTGCCGATGGACGCCTTACCGTGGTTGTCGATCTGCTCGGCATGCACGATCAGGTTGCCGCCGCTGTGAATCTCGCCATGGTTCTGGACACGCTTGGCGTTCGTGCGCTTGTCGGCTTCCGCCTTGATGACCGTGTCGCCCTGGCTGTACAGGCTGCCCCGGTTGATGAAGCGCTTCTGATACAGGTGAACGTTCTCGCCACTGGACAGCGACCCATGGTTGTCGAGGCGCCCGGCAACGATTTCCAGGGTGCCCTTGCCACTGCGAATCTGCCCGCGATTCTCCAGTTGCCGACTGCTCAGGCTCAGGGCGCCCTGCGCCAGCAGCTTGCCGTCGCGGTTGTCGAGGCGCTTGGCTGTCAGGCGGGCGTCGCCCTGGCTGGAGATTTCGCCCTTGACGTTGCTGGCCTCGGCCACGGCCTTGACACTCAAGGGGCCCTTGGCGCTGATCACACCCTGGTCGTTGCCCAGCCGACCACCCTGTAGATCGAGGTCGAGTGCACCCTGGCTGAGCAGCGTGCCCCGGGTCTGCTCCAGGCTCCCGGCTTTGAGCTCCAGGCCCTTGTGCGCAACGATCTGCCCGGCGTCGTTGAGGGCCTGGCCAGTGCCGATGGTCACGCGGCCGTCGGCATACAGCGTGCCCTGGCTGTTGTCCAGGCGCTCGCTGTCCAGTTTCAGATCACGCCCGGCCAGCACCCTGGCGTTGCGGCTGTCCAGCGCCTTTGGGGTTTGCAGCTGGATGTCACGCCTGGCCACCAAGGTGGCGCCGGCCTGGATGTCGCCAGCGCCCTGCACGTGCAGATCCTGCTGCGCCTGCAGGGTGCCGCTCAGGGTCAGCTTGCCGGAGGCGTCGAGGCGAATGTCCCGGGCGCTGGCGGCCATGTCACCGGCCAGCCTGACGCCCACACCCGCCTCGTTGGCCCGCAGGCGAATCGCCCCGGCGTACATGCCGCCCAGGGCACTGCTGTCGATGGACAGGTCAGGCTTGCTGCCTGCGGGCGTTTTCGCGCTGATCCGCAGGTCATCGGCGTCGACCTGGCCAACCCCGGTGATCAGGTTCAGCTGCTGACCGGCATGCAGCTCGGCATTGATCCGCGCACTGCGGGTGATCAGGTCGAAGCGATCCACAGAGCGCGCATCGAGCCCGGCGCCCTGGATGGCGATGTCGCCACCCTTGACCTCGAAGCCTTTCAGGCGGCCGCTGTCGATCAGCGGCGCGCCGCTGCTCAGCGTCGCGTGCGGGGTGTTGAGGAAGCCGCAACCGTCGCAGGTGATGCCATGAGGATTGGCGACGATCACCCGCGCCGCCTGGCCGGCCACTTCGGTGTAGCCCTGCAGCAGGCTGCGCTGGCTGCCGGTGACTTCGTTGAGGATGACCTGGGCGCTCGACCCGGTCAGGTTGGGATTACCGGCGATGCTGCCGGCCAGTTCGGTGGAAGGCTTCTGCGAGGCCGTGGCGTTGTTGAGGATCAGCCCCTGGGGGCCGACGTTGTAGGTGTTGAAGCGGTTGTGCGAGAGGCCGCCGTCACTGGGGGTGGCGATGTTGACCAGCGCTACGCCGTTGCCGGCCTGGCTCAGTTGGGCCGCGCCCTGCACCTGGGCGGCAGCGGCGACGATGGGGTCGAGGAACATCACCCCGGCGAGGATCAGCGCGATGTTGCGGAACAGCGGGCTGCGGACGTCCATGTCGATCTTCCCTCCATCGTGCCGAGCAAACGGCCTGCTTTTGCATGTACAAAACGCACCATAGGGGGCACTACCTGACTGGTTGCTGAATGGAGAGGTAGAAAAGCTGGGTGACCAGAACTGCTCGGGGGGCGGCGAGAGGTCGGGGCGGTGCGCGTGGCGCACCCTACGGACGCTGGACGAGAGGTAGAGAAGTTCGGCTGCGGTAGGACGTGCCGGGTTACGAAGCGTGGCGAGCAGCGATCCTGACGATTGCCTGGCTGCCAGATCGCTCTTGCCTCTGATCATGGCGAAAAAGCGCAGACAAGAAAAAGGGGAGGTCTCTCGACCTCCCCTCGGGGAACGCTGTCCGGTGCTGGCGGTGTTGTCGCCGCTTTCGTCGCCCGCCTGGTTGGGCAGTGCGGGCCGGGTGCCGGTGCGATCCGGTAGGATCGTCGGCGCCGACTCACCTGGTTGGGCGAAGCCGGTAGGACTTGTCGTCCGGGCCGTGAAACTGAGGTAAAGCTTACGCCCACCGCCTTGAAATAAGATTGCTAATATTGCTTACAAATTTACCAATTGCGCAATTTATAGCTAAAGTAGCAATATTCTCCGCAATCGAATTATGAGCAAAAAGAAAAATGGACAAACTCGACCGTTATGACCTGAACATTCTCGCCGAATTGCAGCGCAACGCTGCGCTGTCCAATCAGGAACTGGCCGAGCGTATCGGCCTGTCACCCTCACCCTGCTCACGCCGCGTCAAGCAACTGGAGGACGACGGCTATATCCTTGGCCAGGTCGCCCTGCTGGACCGCAAGAAGCTTGGCCTGAGCCTGACCGCCTACGTACTGATCGGCATGGATCGCCACACGCCGGAGCGCTTCGAACACTTTCAGGATGAAATACGCAAATGCCCGGAGGTGCTGGAGTGCTGCCTGGTTACCGGGATGGATGCCGACTACCAGTTGAAGGTGGTGGTGCCGGACATGGATCATTACCAGAAGCTACTGCTCGGTACGCTGACGCGTATCGACGGGGTTTCCAGCGTGCGCTCGAGCTTCGTACTGCAACAGATTCTCTCCAGCACACAGTTGCCGTTGCAGCACCTGCGCGACTGAAAGTCGCAGGGTGAAGTGGATCATGCCGCGCTCTGAGTCAGGGCGCGTATAATTCCCGCCCTGCGTTTTCCGTCTGACTCACGAGGCACCATGGAAACCGAACAATTCGAAGCCCTGATGATGTATGTCCTGGTGGGCGGCCTGATGCTGTTCATGTTCTTCATCATCTGGGACCTCGCGAAGAAGTCCAAGGCAGGCCGCCTGGGTACCGCCATTCTATTCCTGGGCCTGGGCCTGTGCCTGTTCGCCTTCCTCGCCAAGCCGATCATCACTTACATCATCGAGACCGCACGCGGCATTCACGGCTGAAGTATCGCCAAGCCGACGCGACACGTCCGATCGTCACCAGGCCGCCTCGACGCGGCCTTCTGACCACTCAAGGAGACTCACATGAGCGCCGCCAACCTGGTGATGCAGAGCTATGGACGCTGCTGCGCCAGCCCCGATTTCTTCGACAGCTTCTACCGCCACTTCCTTGCCAGCTCGCCGCTGATTCGCGAAAAGTTCGTCAGCACCGACATGAGCGCCCAGAAGCAGTTGCTGCGCCAGGGCATCCTCAATCTGGTGATGCACGCCCGGGGCATGCCCGACACCAAACTGCGCGCGCTGGGCGAATCGCATTCGCGTCAGCGCCTGGACATCCGCCCCGAACTCTACGACCTGTGGCTCGACGCCCTGCTGCTGACCATCAGCGAGCATGACAGGGAGTGCGACGCCGACGTCCGCCAGGCCTGGCGTGAAGTGCTGAACAAAGGTATCGCCGTGATCAAGGCCGGTTATTGATCCAGGTCATGTTTGCCAGCACCCTGCGACTGCGACAAATCGCCCGGTACGCATCTGGATCACCGAGCGCTACGTATCCTGGGGACACATTGAGTCAATCGTCATTCCCGCGAAGGCGGGAACCCGAAGACTACGCAGAAACCGGGCTCCCGCCTTCGCGGGAATGACGGCAAATGGCTTTTCAGTGCTGGCTCGCGCGCCTACGGCAACTGCGCGGGAACCTCACACCACTGACCGGGCTGCAAGCCGTCCAGCCGCCAGGGGCCGATGGCTACGCGCACCAGGCGCAGCGTGGGCAAGCCGACGGCGGCGGTCATGCGTCGCACCTGGCGGTTGCGTCCCTCGCGGATCACCAGTTCCAGCCAGCTCGTCGGCACGCTCTTGCGAAAACGCACCGGCGGGTTGCGCTCCCACAACGCGGGCTCATCCAGCCGGCGCGCCTCGGCCGGCAAGGTCGGGCCATCATTGAGCGTCACCCCCTCACGTAGCTGCTGCAATTGCGCCTCGCTCGGCTCACCCTCCACCTGTACCCAGTAGGTCTTCGGCAGTTTGTGCCTGGGGTCGGCGATACGCGCCTGAAGGCGACCGTCATTGGTCAGCAGCAACAGGCCTTCGCTGTCACGATCCAGGCGACCGGCCGGATAGACGCCGGGCACGTCGACGAAATCCTTGAGCGTGGCACGCCCCTGGTCGTCGTTGAACTGGGTGAGCACGTCGAACGGCTTGTTCAGCACCAGCAGACGCGGTTGCGCAGGTGGCGCCTTGGCTACGCGGCGCAAAGAGGGGGAGTGGCGATTGGCAGGCGAACGAGGGCGAGACATGCAACGGGCTTCGGTGAAACTGGGCTGCGCAGTGTAACCCACGATCAGCGGCGCTGATGGTGCTTCCCTGATCCGCAACGACAGCTAAGCTGCTGATTCATTCTCTGCATTCAGGAGCCGTCCATGAGCAACAGCGCCGAACTCGCCAACTTCACCGGCTGGGCCGCCACCGCCCCCGGGGCGCCCCTGGAGCGCCTGAGTTACGACCCCGGCCCACTGGGAGCCGAGGAGGTCGAAGTGGCGGTGGAATATTGCGGTATCTGCCATTCCGACCAGTCGATGATCGACAACGAATGGGGCAATGCCCGCTACCCCTTCATACCCGGCCATGAGGTGGTTGGCACCATCGTCCGCCTGGGCGATCAGGCGCGCGGCCTGAAGCTGGGCCAGCGCGTCGGTATCGGCTGGTACAAGGGCAGTTGCATGCATTGCGGCTCGTGCATGGAAGGCTCGCACCAGTTGTGCC
Source organism: Ectopseudomonas oleovorans (assembly GCA_045291465.1). Taxonomy (GTDB): domain Bacteria; phylum Pseudomonadota; class Gammaproteobacteria; order Pseudomonadales; family Pseudomonadaceae; genus Aquipseudomonas; species Aquipseudomonas oleovorans_B. Next base: position 5,000,659 of record CP152345.1, read on the forward strand.
GTTCGGTGAAACCGACCATCGTCGGCAGTCACGGCGGTTTCGCCGATCGCCTGCGCTCGCACTGGGCCTGGGCCGTGCCACTGCCCGACGGCCTCGATCCGGCGCTGGTCGGCCCGCTGTTCTGCGCGGGCTCCACCGTGTTCAGCCCGCTGCTGGAGTTCGACATCAAACCCACCGACCGCGTCGGCGTGGTCGGCATCGGCGGTCTTGGTCATCTGGCGCTGCGTTTCCTCAACGCCTGGGGCTGCGAGGTGACAGCCTTCACCTCGTCGTTGAGCAAGCAGGACGAGGCCAGGCGCCTGGGTGCGCACAAGGTGGTGGCCTCCACCGACAGCGCGGCGATGAAGGCAATTGCCGGCACGCTGGATTTCCTGCTGGTGACCGCCAGTGCCGACCTCGACTGGGTGGCACTGCTCGGCACCCTGCGTGGCAAGGGCCGCCTGCACTTCGTCGGTATCGTGCCCAGTGCCATTCCGGTGCATGTGTTCAACCTGATCCCGCAGCAGAAGAGCCTGTCCGGCTCGCCGGTCGGCTCGCCCAAAACCATGGCGACCATGCTGGAGTTCTGCGCCCGCCACCAGATTCTGCCGCAAGTCGAGCAGTTCCCCATGAGCCAGGTGAACGAGGCCATCGACCATCTGCGCGGCGGCAAGGCGCGCTATCGCGTGGTGCTGGACGCCAGTCGATGACAGCAGGGGCGCGAAGCTGGCATGCTGCGCGCCCCGCTTTACCCAAGATACCCGCCGCCATGCCGCTGATTCTCGATGCACCCACCCATGCCGAACTGCCCACCCTGGTGGAAATCTGGGAAGCCGCAGTGCGCGCCACCCATCACTTCCTGCCGGAAAGCGATCTGCAGGTGATCAAGCCGCTGTTGCGCGAGCAGTATTTCCCTGCCGTGCAACTGACCTGCGCGCGCGACGACTCGGGACGGATACTGGGTTTTCTCGGCTATGCCGGCGGCATGGTGGAAATGCTTTTCGTCGACCCGGCCTGCCACGGCCAGGGCGTGGGCACGCGCCTGATGCGCCATGCCATCGACGAGCTGGGCGCGACGCGAGTCGACGTCAACGAGCAGAATCCGCAGGCCGTCGGCTTCTACCAGCAGTTGGGCTTCGTCGTGACCGATCGCTCACGCCTGGATGGCGGCGGCCGACCGTTTCCGATTCTGCATATGTCTCTTGGCTAAACGGGCCAGGCCGCAGCGATCCCCTCCAGTGCCCGCTTGAGTTCGGCACGCGTGGCCGCCGCCGCGAGACTGACACGCACGGCCTGCCCCGGATTGGCATCGACTGCGAACACCTCGGCCGGCACCACTTTCACGCCGCGCTGCCGACAGGCATCGGCGAGGCCGACAGGGGCTTCACCATCCAGCCACAGGTGCGGTGCCACGGCCCTGCCCTGCGGCATACGCGGCCCAAGCACGCGCGCGGCCAGGCGCCAGCGCTGTTGCAACTCCTCGATCTGCCAGGCCAGACGCTGCTCGGCAATGCCGCTTTCGACCCATTCACAGGCCAGCGCCAGGCTCAGCGGCGCCACGGCCCAGCGCGTGGCCTGCGCCTCACGGTCGATGCGTTCGAGCAACTGCGGCGCACCGGCGATGAAGCCCAGGCGCAAGCCGGGCGCGACGCTCTTGGACAGGCTGCTGATCAACAGGCAGCGCTCGGGAACCTGCACCGTCAGCGGCGCCTCGCTACCGAGTACGCCATAAACGTCATCCTCGACGATCCATAACCCGCGCCGCCGCGCCACGTCGGCGATGGCTGCCCGACGCTCGGCGTCCAGGCTGGCACCGGTAGGGTTCTGCAGACAGGACGTGAACACTGCCACACGGGCACCGGTGGCACGCGCCTGACGGTCGAGGTCATCGGGGAGGATGCCACGCTCATCCATCGCCACGCCGTGCAGTGGCAGACGCAACTGGCGGGCAGCAGCCTTGATGCCCGGCGCGGTGTAGCGCTCCACCAGAGTCGGCTCGCCTGCTTCGCACAACGCCAGCAACGCCGCCGACACGCCCTGCTGGGCCCCCGCACAAAGCAACAGGCCGTCCGGCGCCAGCCGCAGGCCACGCCGCTGTAGCCAGGTGGCGCCAGCCAGGTGTGCGCGTTCGACCAACGCGGCCGAGGGGTAGGCCTGCAACGCATCCAGCTCACCGCGCGCTGCCAGCGCGGCGAGGCTGACGGAAAGATCATGGTTGTCCGGATCATGCACTGGCACATTGGTCGACAGGTCGATCAGATCGCCCTGCTCGGTGGGTTGCCTGAGGCGAAACAGGCTCGCCTCGCGGCTGCCGGCGAGCACGTAGGTACCACGCCCGACCTCACCTGACACCAGGTGCCGGCGCGCCGCCTCGCGGTAGGCGAGCATTACCGTGCTCGGGTTGATGCCCAGCGTCCAGGCCAGGCGACGCTGCGGCGGCAGGCGCTCACCGGGCTTCAGTTCACCGCGGCCGATGGCCGTGGCAATGGCCTCGACCAGGGCGAGGTAAGTCGGAAGGGAACTGGCGTGCAGGTCAGGAAGCCACATTGTTTGCCATGCAATATAAAGATTTACCCATACAATGAGCCGCACTAGCATCCGGGTCAACACCACTCGGAGCGCCCCTCATGTTCGATCTCGCCCAACTGCGCCAGAGCGCTGAACTGGTTCACAGCCATATGGCCCCCACGCCGCAACTGGCCTGGCCATTGCTGGCCCAGCGCCTGGGCTGCGAGGTGTGGGTCAAGCACGAAAACCACGCTCCCACTGCCGCCTTCAAGGTTCGCGGTGGGCTGGTGTACATCGAAGCACTGCTGCGCCGCGAGCCACAGGTGTGTGGGCTGATCACCGCGACCCGTGGCAACCACGGCCAGAGTCTGGCACTGGCAGCACGCATGGCGGGGCTGCCGATTCGTATCCTGGTGCCGCACGGCAACGCCCGCGAGAAGAACGCGGCGATGCGCGCCCTGGGGGCCGAAGTGATCGAGCATGGCCGCGACTTCGACGAAGCCCGTGCCGAGGCCGCGCGTCTGGCCGAACGCGATGGCCTGCACTGGGTGCCGTCACTGCACGAGGATCTGGTGCGCGGCGTGGCCACCTATGCCCTGGAGCTGCTGGAAGCGGTGCCCGGCCTAAGCCGGGTGTACGTGCCCATTGGCCTAGGTTCGGGCATCTGCGGCATGATCCGCACCCGTGACCTGCTCGGCCTCGACACCGAGATCATCGGCGTGGTCGCCAGTGGCGCCGATGCCTATGCGCAGAGTTTCGAACAGGGTCGCCTGGTGCAGACCGAGCGGGCCGACACGCTGGCCGACGGCATGGCCTGCCGTCAGCCACAGCAGCTGGCACTGGACATGATCCGTGCCGGTGCCAAACGCGTCGTGCGGGTCGACGACGGGGAAATCCGCAGCGCCATCCGCACCTACCACGAGGCCACCCACAACCTGGCCGAAGGTGCAGGCGCTGCGGCGCTGGCGGCACTGATGCAGGAGCGCGAACTCAATGCCGGCCAGCGTGTGGCCGTGGTACTCAGCGGCGCCAATATCGACCGTCTGACGCTGGCCGAGCTGCTGCGCGACGAGGCACCTGTCGCCGCCTGAACTCAGGCCGTGGCAAGCCGCTCGGCAGGCGCGGGCGCCCGTCGCAACCAGCGCGCGCCCCCTTGCGCTGCGAGCATCGCCAGCAGCAGGCAAAGCTGGATCAGCAACGCGATGCAGAGCAGCTTGAAGACATGGCCGATCTGCCGCTTGAGCAGGCCGAGAAGGAACTCGACGCGAAACGGCTGCGTACCGCCTGATAGCGCAAGGCCGTGGCCAGACTGTGCGCCAGGCCACGCGACGAACTGTCGAGCGCTTAGCGGAACGGCGGCTCGTCGAAACTACGCAACTTGCGCGAATGCAGCGAATTGAGCTGGCTGCGCATCAGTTCCAGGGCGGCGATGCCGATGTGCAGGTGCTGGGTGACCGCACGCTCGTAGAAGGCCCCCGCCGCGCCGGGCAGCTTGATCTCGCTGTGCAGGGGCTTGTCCGACACGCACAGCAGGGTGCCGTAGGGAACCCGCAGACGATAGCCCTGGGCCGCGATGGTGCCGCTCTCCATGTCCACCGCCACTGCGCGTGACAGGTTGATCAACGGCCGCTCCTGAGCCCAGCGCAGCTCCCAGTTGCGGTCGTCGTAGGTGAGCACGGTGCCGGTGCGCAGGCGCTTCTTCAATTCGTCGCCCTGCTCGCCGGTTACCAGCTTGGCGGCCTCCTGCAGCGCCTGCTGCACTTCGGCCAGCGCCGGCAGCGGAATGTGCGGCGGCAGCACGCGATCCAGGATTCCATCACGGCGCATGTAGGCGTGGGCCAGCACGTAGTCGCCGATGGTCTGCGATTGGCGCAGGCCGCCGCAGTGGCCGATCATCAGCCAGCAGTGCGGACGCAGCACGGCCAGGTGGTCGGTGATGTTCTTGGCGTTGGACGGGCCGACGCCAATGTTGACCAGGGTGATGCCATGGCCGTCCGCCGCCTGCAAGTGATAAGCCGGCATCTGGTAGCGGTGCCAGACCACGTTCTCGATGATCGCCTGCATCTCGCCTTCGGCCATGCCGCGCTCGATTACCACGTTGCCCGGCAGCACCATGCGGGTGAAACGCGAGTCGCCCACCAGCATGTCCAGACCATGGCGGATGAACTGGTCGACGTAACGGTGATAGTTGGTCAACAGGATCCATGGCTGCACGTGGCGCCAGTCGCTGCCGGTGTAGTGCTGGATGCGTTTGAGCGAGAAGTCGGTGCGCGCGGCATCGAACAGCGCCAATGGCAGCGGATCGATGTTCTCCCAGTCATACAGGCCGTCGGCGGTACCATCGGTGGCGGCGGACAGGTCGGTACTGGGAAATACCCGCGCCAGCTCGGCGGCGGTCACCCCACTGCCGGCCAGCTCGTCGCCGCCCTCGACCACGTAGGGATAGGGGATGTTCTGCTGGCTGCGACCGACCTCCACACGCAGAGTGAAGTCGCTCATCAGCGGACGCAGCTGCTCCAGCAGGTATTTGCGGAAGGCCGCCGGCTGGGTCACGGTGATGGCATAGGTGCCCGGCACCTGCACCTTGGCGTAGGCACGCACGGTGGTCGGCACCTCGCCCTGGCACAGGTAGGTCAGGCGCAGCTCGGGATAACGGAACAGGCAGTGCTCGCTGGCATCCGGGTGGATGCGCTCCTTGAGGTAACGCTTGAGCGCCTGACTCAGGGCACCGGTGGCTTCCTGGTGCAGGGCGGCGAGGCGATCGACCGCCTCTTCGGGAGTGTGGGCAATGACGAAATCATCTGAGCAGGCTTTCACTGTGCATCTTCCTGACTGAACGTACGCGCCTATCTTGCCTGCATACGGTGACGAAAACATAGCGCACGAAAGCCATCACCCCCGATGCCTGAGGCTAGACTTGGGAGCAATCCGTCGGAGGTTCTCGCCATGCGTCACGCCATTGTTCTGCTGTTGGCTGCCATCTCATGCTTCAGCGCTCGGGCCGGTGAGCTCGATGGCCACTACCGGGCCACGCTCGACGGCCAGCCGACCGAGCTGATCCTGCGCCAGCAGGGTGGTCGGGTCGAAGGACAGTACGTGGAAAACCAGAGCCTGCGCCTGAACCTCAAGGGTCACTACGATGGTCAGGTGCTGCGCGCGGAGATCAGCGATCCGCAATCCGGCCTGTTGCTGGCCAACATGAACGCCACCTACGCCAACGCCATGCTCAATACCCGCATTGCCGCACGTGACCCACGCAATGGACAGGTACTGGAACGCGAGGCGCTGTTCAAGCGCGAGGCCGGGACGCCCCCCACACCGCAGCCCTCGTCAGGCGTCCAGGATCCGGCACTGGTCGGCACCTGGGTGCACGAGAAGATCATCAACAGCGGCGGCGCCAGCTTCGCCTCATTCAACACCGTGATGACCCTGCAACTGAATGCCGACGGCAGCGTCACGCAGTGGAGTCGCTCGGTCGGCGGCGGCAGCGACTGGAGCTACGACAGCCCCGGCAAGGTGCAGTACAGCGGCCACTGGCGCAGCCAGGACGGCATGCTGATGGTGCGCCTGGCTGGCACTGCCGACTATCAACCTGCCGCCCACTACCGCTTCAGCGACCAGTATCTGGTCACCGAAAGCAACACAGGCAAGATGATCTGGCAGCGCCGCCGCTGAGTAATGCCCCGGTCATCCCGGGGGTGTCGCGTGGCGCACCCCACGCATCGCATGAGCACCGCCCGCAGGGTGTGCTACGCGCACCGATGACGTGCCAGGCTGCGGTGCGCAGGATGATCTGGCTGCACCGCAGTTGAGTGGCTCGATCAGGCAGTCTGGTGCAGACGCACGTTGAACAGAGGCCCCTGGCTGAAGCGTGACAGTGCCTTGGCGGCGGCCAGCACGCCAAGGTCGATCAGCGGCTCGATCAGGATCACGCTCATGTAAGCCAGGCCAAAGCTGCCCACGGCCGCCAGGTTCTCGCTGGAGAAGCCATGACCGTAGAAGGCCCAGAAGGCGACCCACGCGACGATACCGCCCTGATAGGCAGTCGACAGCGCCAACGCCTGCCTGTAGGAAAGATCGACGTAGGCGGTACCCGGCGCGACGATGCGTTTGGCCAGCAGGCTGATCCCCCAGAGCGGCACCAACAAGGTGGTGACGTTCATACCGTATTGCGGCAAATCGAACTGAGCGAACAGCAGCCCCTGCAACAGCAGGCCGGCGGCCAGGCCAATGGCTGCGGCACCGGCGCCAAAGAGCAGCAGCAGGGTCGAGCCGAGGATCAGGTGAACCTCGGAAACGCCCACCGGATGATGCGGAAAAACCTCGAAGAAGCAGAACACCAGTGCGGTGGTCAGCAGGCTGCGTAGTGCCAGGGCGGTGACGCCGCCATTGTGGCGTACGCTGTCCAGGGCGAGCTTGGCGGTCAGACCGAAAGCGGTAACGGCCGTTGCGTAGCTGAGGAGGATCTTGGCGCCTTCGACGACACCGGGTTCGATATGCATGCGAGTTCCTTGTTCGCGCCCACCGCGCGACGATTCGGATGAAGGTTGGGCGAAACGCCCGTTGTCGATGGCAGGTCTCCTGGCTCACGGCTTGGCACTCCGCCCGCCTTCCCGACCGGAGTCAGTGGCATGAGGGCATCGTTCGCCGCTTACAGTTGCGGGGGCAGCCAGGGCATTGGCGAGATTCGCCGCACCCTGTTCCCTTTTCATCCGCGTGACGCAAGCGCACGCAGAACCATCGAGCGCAAGATTACTCGCCTGACCAGCTAAAAAACAGCGGGCCAGGCGATCCGCTCTCAGCTGTCGTTCAGGTCGGCAACGTCACCACTGCCATGGTCACCGACGCCTTGCTGTAGAGACGCTTCTGGCCGTTCTCCTCACCGAATACCTCGGCCTCGACCACGGTGGCCTGGCGCCCGGCCTTGAGCACTTCGGCGCGGCAGTGGAGTCGTGCACTGCGCGCCGGACGCAGCAGGTTGACCTTGAACTCCAGGGTCAGCACCGTCTGCCCTTCGGCCACCAGCGTGGCGGCCGCGGCACCTGCGGCGTGATCGGCCAGGGTTGTCTGCACACCGGCATGGATGAAGCCGTTCTGCTGCAGGTGACGTGGCAGGATATCCAGCTCCGCCTCGACCCAGCCCGGCCCACAGTCGCTGGCACGAATGCCCAGATCCCTGATGAAGTTGGCATCGGCGAAGCCTCGTTCGACCAGCTCGCGATAGCGTGGATGAGCCTGCATGGCGTGTCCTCCGGTCAGGCCAGATGCGGTGTGCTGCGTGCCAGCAGCGCCTCGACGTCGGCACCGCGCGGCAGGGTTCCATAGACCCGGCCACGCCCTTCCAGACGGCTTGCGATGAAGGCATCGGAGACGGTGGCATTGCCCGCCTCCAGCAGCAGCTTGGCCTGCAGCGCCACGGCCATGTCCTCGGTGAGCTGGCGGGCGCGGTACTGGATGTCGGTGGTGTCACTGAAGTCGGCCTTCAGCCGCTGGATGTGCGCCTTCAGGCGCGCATCACCATGGCCGTCGCCCAACTCGGCGAACAGCGCATCGAGCACGCCCGGCTCCTTGGACAACGCACGCAGCACGTCCAGGCACTGCACGTTGCCCGAGCCTTCCCAGATCGAGTTGACCGGCGCCTCGCGATACAGCCTCGGCATGATGGTTTCCTCGACGTAGCCAGCGCCGCCCATGCATTCGCTGGCCTCGTAGATCATTTCCGGAGCACGCTTGCAGATCCAGTATTTACCCACCGCGGTGACCAGGCGCGCGAACTTGTCCTCCTGCTCGTCATGCAGGTGGTCGAGCGCACGCCCCATGCGCATGCACAGCGCCAGCGCGGCCTCGCTCTCCAGCGCCAGGTCGGCGAGCACGTTCTGCATCAGTGGCTGGTCGGCCAGCAGCTTGCCACCCACCTGGCGATGCGCGCAGTGGTGTGCGGCCTGGGTCAGCGCCTGACGCATCAGGCTGCTGGAGCCGACCATGCAATCGAAACGGGTCATGGCCACCATCTCGATGATGGTCGGCACGCCACGTCCTTCCTCGCCAAGCATCCAGGCGAAGGCGCCACGGTATTCCACCTCGCTGGAAGCATTGGCCCAGTTGCCCAGCTTGTTCTTCAGGCGCTGGACGTAGAACTGGTTGCGCGAGCCATCCGGTCGGTGGCGCGGCAGCAGGAAGCAGGACAGGCCCTTGTCGGTGTAGGCCAGGGTGAGGAAGGCGTCGCACATCGGCGCCGAGCAGAACCACTTGTGGCCGACCAGCTCGTAGGCCTGCCCCGGCCCGCCGAGACCGATGGGGTAGGCACGGGTGGTGTTGGCACGCACGTCGGTACCGCCCTGCTTCTCGGTCATGGCCATGCCGATGGTCACCCCGGCCTTCTGTTCCATCGGCAGGTTGCGCGGATCGTATTCGCTGGAAAGTATCTTCGGCAGCCACTGCTCGGCCACGTTGGGCTGCAGGCGGATGGCCGGCACGGCGGCAAAGGTCATGGTCAGCGGGCAACCGCTGGCGGCCTCGGCCTGGCTGTGCAGGTAGGTGAGACCAGCACGGGCGACATGGGCGCCAGCACGCGGATCGACCCAGGGCAACGACGGCAGACCGTGCTCGACGGCCTTGCGCATCAGCTCGTGATAGGCGGGGTGAAACTCCACCAGATCGATGCGATTGCCATAGCGATCATGGCTCTTGAACACCGGTTTGTTCTCGTTGGCGAGAAAGCCCGCCTGCATCAGCGCACCGCCAGCGAGTGCACCATAGCTGCTCAGGCGCTCGTCCGCCCAGCCGCCATCGTAGCGGCGAATCCACTCCTGCAGGGGAAGATCGAGGCGGTACAGGTTGGCACCATCCAGGCTCGGCACCTGGTTGAACACCTCATGAGTTTCGGCGTGCAGACTCGGTTTCATCGCGTGCAATCCTCGGCGCCAACGGCGCGCAGGCAGAAGGTGGCAAGGCTGGCGCTGACCTGAGCCAGCTCCAGGGTCGGTTGACCGGCTTCGCGGGCGGCGCGAGCAGGTGGTGATAGCGGCCCGATCAGGGACTCGGCAATAGCGCCAACCAGGCAGGCAGCGACCAGGCCGACCTGCTCGAGATGAAACTCGCCGGCCTGGATGCCCTCTTCGAGCAACTCGATGAACAGCTCGGCGTAGGCTTCGCGATAGAGCAGACGCTGTTCATCGACCTCCGGATCGACCGGTTCGGCGATCAGGGCGAAGGCCAGACGGCGGCTATGCCAGGCACGGGCAGCGAACTGCTCCAGACCGATGCGCAAGCGGTGCGCGGCGCTACCCGATCCCCGCAACGCCGTGGCCAACGCATCGACCTCACGCTGGCTGGCAGCGGCAAAGACCTCGGCAGCCAGTTCCCCCTTGCTGCGGAAGTGGCGATACAGGCTGCCGGTGGCGATGCCAACGTCATCGGCCAGCGCCTGCATGGTCAGCGCCGCGAAACCACCCGCGCTGACACGCTGCAAGGCGCAGGCGAGAATCCGCTCACGCAGTGCCTGATCGCGGTCGAGTCGAGCTTCGGTGGTGCGGTAGGCCATGGTCTGAATCCTGATTCACTCGCACTCAGTGAATCAGGATTCAGACCATGACTAAAGGGACGATCCGGCCAAAACTGCGGCCGAAGAAGCGTGAGCAGGAAATCACTACAAGACGAATCAGGCTGATCCAGGCACAGGTGAAACGGCAACCGGCTGACACAGCACCCAGTCATGCAGCAACACGCGCAACTCGTCGAACTTCACCGGCTTGGCCAGGTAATCGCTCATGCCGGCAGCCAGGCAACGCTCGCGATCGCCACTGTGGCTGTGAGCCGTGATCGCCAACACCGGAATGTCACTGCAACCGGGCAGCGCACGCAGTGCCCGGCAGGTGGCAAAACCGTCCATCACCGGCATCTGGCAATCCAGCAGCACGGCGTCGACGCTCTCCTGGCGCAGCAGTTCCAGTGCTTCGGCGCCATTGTCGGCCGTGCGAACCCGATAGCCGAGCTTGAGCAGCATGCCGCGCGTCACCAACTGGTTGATGGCATTGTCCTCGACGATCAATACGGTGCACTGCTGAGCCTGGCGATACACCACGCTACCGGCTCGCCGTACCGGACGGGCAGAGCCCCCTGCGGTTGCTGCAACGGCAGACTCAAGGGAACGTCGAGACGGAAGCGACTACCGACATCGGGCACGGACTCATGCTCCAGCGCGCCACCCAGCAGGTCGACCAGTTGCCGGCAAATCGCCAGGCCGATGCCCAGACCACCGTACTTGCGGGTCATGGAGCCATCGAACTGATGAAAGCGCTGATAGAGATCACGATCACTGAGCTCAAAGCCTATACCGGTATCGCTGACAACCACGGTCAGCGGAAAGGTGTTGCCGACATGGCCGCCCGGCACGACCTGCACCGTCACACGCCCCTCGCTGGTGAACTTGATTGCGTTGTCCAGCAGGTATCCCAGCGCCTGGGCCAACTTGGCGGCATCGCCCTCCAGGGTATCGGGCAGTCCCTCGTCCAGCTCCAGGACAAAGGTCAGCCCTTTCTCCTCGGCGCGCGGAGCGTACTGGGCACGCAAGCCATCGAACAGGCCGCGCAGACTGAATGCCTCGCGCCGCGGATAGAGCTTGCCGGCCTGCAGCTCGGTCAGGGCGAGAATGTCGTTGACCATACGCATCATGTCGCGTGCCGAGGCAGCGGCGGTCTTCTGGTACTGCTCCAGCTCGACGTCCATCTTCACCGTCTGCATCAGCTCCAGCGAGCCGATGACACCATTCATGGGCGTACGCAGCTCATGAGTGACGGTGGCCAGGAACTCGTCCTTGAAGCGGTTGCTGTCGGCCAGTTCCTGGTTGAGCGACTCGAGCTTGCGCCCGGCGTCCTGCAGGATGCGCGTACGCTCTTCCTTCATGGCGTTGATACGGTCGGCCAACGCCAGCGACAACAGGCCTACTTCCAGCGCCGAACCGATCTGGCTGGCGTACATGGTGAGAAAGACGTTGGGCAGATAGCCAAGCACCATCAACGTATTGACGACGCCGCCAGCAAGAAACGCAGTCCAGGCAAAGATGAAGTAGCGCGCCACACGCATGCCGCGCAGCCAGGCAAGGATACCGGCGGAGAAGATCAGTATGGTGAAACCCAGCGCCAGGTAGGTCGCCAGGCGTAACGCCGAGCCATAGCTGATGGTCAACGACAGAATCATCACCAGCGCTCCGCACCCCATCAACAGCATCAGGCTGCGGTCGATCCACGGACTGTGCTCTTGGGTATGCAGAAAGCTGCGAGCGAACTGACAGCCGAACAGCGCCGCCGAACCGATCATGAACGGGGTGGCAGCATTGGCCCACCAGGGGCTGTCTGGCCAGAAATACTCGATACCGGCACCGTTGACCGACACCTGATACAGGCCGAACGAAGCGATATAGAAAATGTAATAGAGGTAGCTGGTGTCACGCACGCTGAGAAAGATGAACAGGTTGTACACCAGCATCACCAGCAGCACGCCGTAGATGATGCCAAGCACATAGATGCGCCCGGGCTGCTCTTCCAGATAGGCATTTGGCGCCCACAACGTCAGCGGAGCCTGGATCGAGCCCTGGCTCTCCAGGCGCAGGTAAAGGCGCTGGGCCTGACCGGGCTGCAGGTTCAGCTCGAAGAGGTAGTTGTTCTGCCTGATCTGCCGGCTGTCGAATGGCAGCGCGTCCCCGGTGCGCTGGGCCAACTGGAAACGGCCATCGGCATCCGGCAGGTAGAGTTCGATGTGATCGAGCGGTGGGTAGCTGAGCTCCAGCAACCAGTTGCGGTCGCCGGTGGCCTCCATTGGCCAGTATTCCAGATCCAGACGCAGCCAGAACACCGAGTGCGAGTAACCGGCATTGAGCACCGCCTTGTCGTGCAGGCGGAAACTGCCTTGCAGTGCGGGCGAAGCAACGTCATCGATGCTCGCGTCGCCGCGCACGTCCTCGAACACGTACATCGCCTGACCCAGGGGCAGGCTGCGGCTGTGCTCGTCGAACACCAGGGCGCTGGCCAGACCAGGTATCAAGCAAAAGAAACAGATGAAGAGGTAGCGCATGCAGCCCGACCAAACCCTCTACGACGTGCCGGGAGCCGCCCGCTCACCACTTCGCACGCCGTCCTGGGGCAGAGTTATCGTTAGCGCCGCACTCTAGCACAGGCGCTGAAAACCAGCGCATGGCCGAGCCTGATCCGGCTGACCGTTTTTCATCGCGTGGCGCCCTGCCGCAGCCGACCGGGCGGTCTCGTCGGATCGATTTGGTGGTAAGCTCGCCCGCCATGAACATGACCCATTCCCGCCCCGTAGTGCTCTGCCTGTCTGGTCACGACCCAAGTGGTGGTGCCGGTCTGCAAGCCGATATCGAAGCCCTGCTGGCCCAAGGCTGTCACGCCGCCCCGACGGTGACCGCCCTGACCGTGCAGGATACCGTCGACGTCTCCGACTTCCGTGTGCTCGACCGCGACTGGGTGCTGGCCCAGGCTCGCGCCGTGATCGCCGACCTGCCCGTGGCGGCCGTCAAACTGGGCATGCTCGGTTCGGTCGAAATGGTCGATACCGTGCTCGACGTCATGAGCCAGCTGCCTGGTGTGCCACTGGTCTGCGACCCGGTGCTGCGCGCCGGCGGTGGCGGCTCGCTGGGCAAGGACGATGTCGGCTATGCGATGCGTGAGCGCCTGTTCGCCGTCGCCACCATCGCCACGCCGAACCTGCCGGAAGCCCGCATCCTCGCCGAGCTGTCCGAAGGCAGTGCCGACGAGTGCGCCGAGAAGCTGCTGCCTCATATCGAGTACCTGCTGATCACCGGCGGCCACGGCGACGAAGCCGACGTGCACAACCGCCTGTACTGCCGCGATGGCAGCCGCCACGACTTCACCTGCCCACGCCTGCCGGGCAGCTACCACGGCTCCGGCTGTACCCTGGCCAGTACCCTCGCCGGCCGCCTGGCCCTGGGCGAAGAACTGGTCAGCGCCGTGCGCAGTGCCCTCGACTACACCTGGCGCACCCTGCGCGACGCCGAGCAGCCGGGTCGCGGCCAGTTCATTCCTCGTCGCCTGCCGCTGGACTTCTGCTCGTGAGCCTGCGCGGACTCTATGCGATCACCGACACGCCGCTGCTGGCCGGCGGCAAGCTGCTGCCCTATGCGGCCGCCGCACTGCGCGGTGGCGCACGCCTGCTGCAATATCGCGACAAATCGGGCGACGCCATGCGTCGCTTCGATGAGGCCCAGGCGCTGGCCGAGCTGTGCAGAAATCACGACGCCACCCTGATCATCAACGATGACCTGGAGCTGGCCGCCCGCCTGAACGTGGGCCTGCACCTGGGCCAGGGCGATGGTTCACTGTCCTCGGCACGCGCTCGCCTCGGCAACGATGCCGTGATCGGTGGAACCTGCCACGCACAGCTGGAACTGGCCGAGCGCGCCGTCGCCGAAGGTGCCAGCTACGTCGCCTTCGGCCGCTTCTTCAACTCCAACACCAAACCCGGCGCCCCTGCCGCCACCGTGGAGTTGCTGGATCAGGCGCGCCAGCGCTTCGAGCGCCCCATCGTCGCCATCGGCGGCGTGACCCGGGAAAACGCTCCCGACCTGATCGCCCGAGGCGCCAGCCTGATCGCAGTGATTCACGCCCTGTTCGCCGCGGACTCCGCCACCGAGGTGGAAGACCGCGCCCGCGCCTTCGCCGCGCTGTTCGATTGATCCCCTTTCAGAGAGAACTTGCCATGTCCCGCTCCGAGATCCTCTTCGCCAACGCCCAGAAACATATCCCTGGCGGCGTCAACTCGCCGGTTCGCGCCTTCCGCAGCGTCGGCGGCACCCCGCTGTTCTTCAAGCATGCCGAAGGCGCCTACGTGGTCGACGAGGACGACAAGCGCTATGTCGACTACGTGGGATCATGGGGCCCGATGATCCTCGGTCACAGCCACCCCGAAGTGCTCGACTCGGTGCGCCGTCAACTGGAACACGGCCTGTCCTATGGTGCTCCGACCGCACTGGAAACCGAGATGGCCGAACGGGTATGCGCGCTGGTGCCGTCGATGGACATGGTGCGCATGGTCAGCTCCGGCACCGAAGCGACCATGAGCGCCATCCGTCTGGCACGCGGCTATACCGGCCGCGACAGCATCATCAAGTTCGAAGGCTGCTACCACGGCCACTCCGACAGCCTGCTGGTCAAGGCAGGCTCCGGCGCTCTGACCCAGGGCGTACCGAACTCCGCAGGCGTACCGGCGGCCTTCGCCAGGCACACCCTGACCCTGCCGTTCAATGACATCGACGCCGTGGCCGAGTGCCTGGCGCAGGTAGGCAGCGAGGTCGCGTGCATCATCGTCGAACCGGTGGCCGGCAACATGAACTGCGTACCACCGGCCCCGGGCTTCCTCGAAGGCCTGCGCGAGCAGTGCGACAAGCACGGTGTGGTGCTGATCTTCGATGAAGTGATGACCGGCTTTCGCGTCGCTCTCGGCGGCGCCCAGGCACACTATGGCATCACCCCGGATCTGACCACCTTCGGCAAGATCATCGGCGGCGGCATGCCGGTGGGCTGCTTCGGCGGCAAGCGCACCATCATGGAATGCATCGCCCCGCTCGGCCCGGTCTACCAGGCAGGCACCCTGTCGGGTAACCCGCTGGCCATGGCCGCCGGCCTGACCACCCTGAAGCTGATCAGCCGCCCCGGCTTCCACGCCGAGCTGACCGACTACACCACGCGCATGCTCGACGGCCTGCAGCAGCGCGCCGATGCCGCTGGCGTCCCCTTCGTCACCACCCAGGCTGGCGCCATGTTCGGCCTGTACTTCAGCGGTGCCGACGACATCGTCACCTTCGCCGACGTGATGGCCAGCGACAGCGCCCGCTTCAACCGCTTCTTCCACCTGATGCTGGACGGCGGCGTGTACCTGGCACCCAGCGCCTTCGAGGCCGGCTTCACCTCCATCGCCCATGGCGACAAGGAGCTGGAAATCACCTTCGCTGCCGCCGAACGCGCCTTCGCCGAGCTGAAGAAAGGCTGAACCGTGCACCGGCTGGAGGCCCAAGCGCCTCCAGCCGGCCAGGCGACGGCATGAATGCAGGAAGGCCGAGCAAAGCCGAAGCAGCCAGCATGAGGCGAAAACCAGGGATCGAATCGGCTTCCGATCCTGCCCCCCTCACAGGGAGCCTCCCGCAGCCTGCCAGTCAGGGTAAAGGCTTTGTAAGATGCTGCCGACTTATTCCATAATGCGAAGGCCGGCACGCTTTTGCGCCGACTGCGCCCGTAATCCGCCCCGAACCGTTGAGGCACCGCTATCCAGATGAACCGCACCGGCCGCACCCTGTCTCTGGGCTGCCTGTTGCTTTTCCTCCCGCTGTTTGCATTCGCAGGCGGCAATTCCCTGCTGATCCCTGCCAGCGGTAGCTGTGCCTTGAACGCCCCGCCAGAAGACATGCCCGACGCCCTCGCCAGCTGCCAGGAAATGGCGCGTGCCGGCAACATGCAGGCAGCCTACGAGCTGGGCGAGTACTACTACGACGGCAAGCGCACCCCGCGAGACCTCAAGCAGGCGCTGGCCTGGTTCGAACGCGCCTCGTTGCAGGGACACGCCGAAGCGCAACTGCGCCTGGGCACCATGTTCTTCCGTGGCGAAGGCGTACCGGCCAACAACGTACAGGCCTACATCGTGCTGAAGATGGCCTCGGTCAATGGTTCGGACGAGGCAATGGACAGCGCCGACCTGGTATCGGCGCAGATGCGACGCGACGAGCTGGAGATTGCCAGCCAGGTGCTGGGGCAGATATTCCGCAGCTACCTGCTGGAGCTACAGACCGCCGAAGGCCGCTCGCCCTTCTCGCCGCGGCCCTGATCGCTGCCACCCCTTGACGGCGCGCCTCTTGCGGAAGCCGCCTACTTGTCGGGCATCGGCATCGGAAACGGCATCACGTTGCCGCCGCCCTTGGCCTCGCTGATCTTCGCGGTGCCCAGGCGCTCCACCTCGTCGATACGGATGATCGCGTGCATCGGCACGAAACTGCGCACCACGCCTTCGAACTGCGCCTTGAGCTTTTCCTCGCTGGGATCGACCACCAGTTGGCTGCGCTCCCCGAAGACGAACTCCTCCACTTCCAGAAACCCCCACAGATCGCTCTGGTAGATCTGCTTGGCATACATTTCATACACCTGGCCCTGATTGAGAAAAATCACCTTGTAGATGGGATCGCGCTTGCTCATGAAGACTCGAAGTCAGGAAAAACGGGGCGCGCAGGATAGCACAGGGCGTCATTGCAAAGCCGTTCCCCGCCAAGCGGATAGAACTCAGGGATGAATCGCCATGCCTGCATTGCGCGCACTCAGCACCACGCTTCTGATCACACTGCCGACACTGCCCGCCCAGGCAGCGCAAGAGGATTGCTCGCAGAGCGCACTGCGCCGCCCCCCTGGTAGACGCACTCATCGCTCGCGGCGACCACACCGAAGCCATCACACGCCTGGAACAGGTGCAGCGCCGACAGGACGCCTGCCCCTACGACGAACTCGATGCCAACGGGTACTGGCTGCGCAGTGACCTGTCACTCGCCTACCTAAAGGCAGGACGAGAGCAAGACTGCCTCGTCTTGCTGGGGCGCCTGATCGACAACCCCGCCAGCCCGCTCGACGTTCAGCATCACCTGGAGCAGGACGATCATCTGCAACATGCATTACGAACCAACCAGCGGCTGTGCCATACGGCTCACGAACGACGCCTCGAACGCTACCGGGCAACGCCTTGCCCACAGCCTGTCGAGAATGCCCTGGATAGCATCGCGGTTCCCTCCGGCAATTGTCTGGCATTGCAACCTGCCACCGAGGCGCGCACCTGCCCCCGGCTGGAAGAATGGCGAGACGGCAGGCGCCTGCGTCAGTGGCTGTCCCGACAGACGACACGGACAGCCCGCTGGTCGATACCTCGCGCAGCTGCAGCATCCGGAACCTGCTCATGGCCCAGGACGGCGATCAGTTGAGCCTGCGCCTGCTCGGTGAAGGACGTGACTGCCAGGGTCTGCTGACGTTTCGCCGCGACCGCGCCGTAGCCGGTTTTAGCGCGGAGCCAGGCGCGAGACGCGAAGTCTGGTCGCCCAAATGAGCCGTCGAGTAACGACGCGCCGCACTAAAACCGGCCCGGCCCTTCGGGTTGCGCCGAAACGCCAACAGCCCCAGGGGTGGCAGCGCTTATGACCTGCTCGACGCCCTGTACCACGTGAACGGCGACGAACTGCTGCTGGAACAGGATTACTCGCGCACCCGCTGAGCGGTGGCGCAGCCTGTGGCACACGCCTATAATGCGCGGTCATTTTTTAACCACCTCAGACACTGCCATGACCAAGAAGCTCTATATCGAAACCCACGGTTGCCAGATGAACGAGTACGACAGCTCGCGCATGGTCGACCTGCTGGGCGAGCATCAGGCCCTGGAAGTCACCGAGCGACCGGAAGAAGCCGACGTCATCCTGCTCAATACCTGCTCGATCCGCGAAAAGGCCCAGGACAAGGTCTTCTCCCAGCTCGGCCGCTGGCGCGAGCTGAAGCAGGCCAACCCGGATCTGGTGATCGGCGTCGGCGGCTGCGTGGCCAGCCAGGAAGGCGCGGCGATTCGTGATCGCGCGCCCTATGTCGACGTGGTATTCGGCCCGCAGACCCTGCACCGCCTGCCGGAGATGATCGACGCCGCACGCACGACCCGAACCGCGCAGGTCGACATCAGCTTCCCCGAGATCGAGAAGTTCGACCGCCTGCCCGAGCCACGCGTCGACGGCCCCAGTGCCTTCGTCTCGGTGATGGAAGGTTGCAGCAAGTACTGCACCTTCTGCGTGGTGCCCTACACCCGCGGCGAGGAAGTCAGTCGTCCGCTGATCGACGTGCTGATGGAAATCACCCAGCTGACCGAGAAAGGCGTGAAGGAAATCACCCTGCTCGGGCAGAACGTCAATGGCTACCGTGGCGAGACGCCGGACGGCCGCATCGCCGACTTCGCCGAACTGCTGCACGCCGTGGCGACCCTCGACGGTGTCGAGCGCATCCGTTACACCACCAGCCATCCGCTGGAGTTCTCCGACGCAATCATCCAGGCCCATGCCGAGATCCCGCAGTTGGTGAAATACCTGCACCTGCCGGTGCAATCCGGCTCGGATCGCATCCTCGCGGCCATGAAGCGCAACCACACCGCACTGGAGTACAAGTCGCGCATCCGCAAGCTGCGCGCCGCCGTGCCGGATATCCTGATCAGCTCGGACTTCATCGTCGGTTTCCCCGGCGAGAGCGAGAAGGACTTCGAGCAGACCATGAAGCTGATCGAGGACGTCGGCTTCGACTTCTCTTTCTCCTTCATCTATAGCTCGCGCCCCGGCACCCCTGCCGCCGACCTGATCGACGACACCCCGGAAGAGGTGAAAAAGCAGCGTCTGGCCCTGCTGCAGCACCGCATCAACCAGAACGGTTTCGAGAACAGCCGACGCATGGTCGGCACGGTGCAGCGCATTCTGGTCAGCGACTACTCGAAAAAGGATCCGGGCATGCTCCAGGGCCGTACCGAGCAGAACCGCATCGTCAACTTCCGCTGTGACAATCCGCGCCTGATCGGCCAGTTCGTCGACGTCCACATCGACGATGCCTTGCCCCACTCCCTGCGCGGCACCCTGCTCGCCGAGTCGTCCCTGCACTGACACCCCGACCAAAGCCTGATCCGCCTGCGCTTTCCCAGGTAGGCGGACAGCGTTATGCTTGCTCTCCACTCCCAGCCGAATGGCAGTCAACACAAGACCTTGAACGCTTCCCTAGAACCCCATCGTTTCACCCTCGAACCTTTCGAGGCCCGCCGTTTCGCCAACCTCTGCGGCCAGTTCGACGAACATCTGCGTCTGATCGAAGAGCGCCTCGGCCTGGAAATCCGCAACCGCGGCAACCAGTTCGAGCTGCTGGGCGACGCCGAAAAAGCCACAGCCGCCGAACAGTTGCTGCGCAAGCTGTACCGCGAGACCAAGGCCAGCGAGCTGTCACCCGACCTGGTGCACCTGTACCTGCAAGAGTCAGGCGTGGAGGAACTGGTCAACCCCAGCAACCTGCCACAGGTCACCCTGCGCACGCGCAAGGGCGTGATCAAGCCGCGCGGCGCCAACCAGCAGCGCTACGTCAAATCGATCCTCGATCACGACATCAATTTCGGCATCGGCCCGGCCGGCACCGGCAAGACCTATCTGGCGGTGGCCTGTGCGGTGGACGCACTGGAACGCGAACAGGTGCGCCGCATCCTGCTGGTGCGCCCGGCAGTCGAGGCTGGCGAGAAGCTCGGCTTCCTGCCCGGTGACCTGGCGCAGAAGATCGACCCCTACCTGCGCCCGCTGTACGACGCGCTCTACGAAATGCTCGGTTTCGACCATGTGGCCAAGCTGATCGAGAAGCAGGTGATCGAGGTCGCACCGCTGGCCTACATGCGCGGGCGCACCCTTAATAACAGTTTCATCATTCTCGACGAGAGTCAGAACACCACTGTCGAGCAGATGAAGATGTTCCTCACCCGTATCGGTTTCGGTTCCACCGCCGTGATCACCGGCGACATCACCCAGGTCGACCTGCCACGCGGCACCAAGAGCGGCCTGACCCACGTCATCGACGTGCTGCGTGACGTGCCGGGCATCAGCTTCACCCACTTCAAGCCCAAGGATGTCGTGCGCCACCCGCTAGTACAGCGCATCGTCGAGGCCTACGAGCGCCACGACAACCGTCTGCATGGCAAGGTCGACGACAACGATGCTTGAGCTCGACCTGCAACCGGCCAGTGATGGTCAGCACCCGGACGAGGCGCAACTACGCCGCTGGTGCGAACTGGCTCTGCGCCAGCGCACGGCCGACTCCGAACTGACCATTCGCCTGGTCGACGAGGCCGAAGGCCGCGAGCTGAACCACACCTGGCGGCACAAGGATTACGCCACCAACGTGCTGTCCTTCCCCGCCGAAATCCCCGACGGCATTCTCGACATCCCGCTGCTGGGCGACCTGGTGATCTGCGTGCCGGTCGTCGAGCGCGAGGCAGCCGAGCAAGGCAAGGCACTGGAGGCACACTGGGCACACCTGGTGATCCATGGCTGTCTGCATTTGCTGGGCTACGACCATATCGAGGAAGAAGAAGCCCTCGAGATGGAAGAACTGGAACGACAATTGCTCGCCGAACTGGGTCATCCCGACCCGTATGCCGGCGACGAATGACCTCTCTATCCTTTTAAGGAACCCCGAGTAAAACGCCATGAGCGAAGACCGATCGAGCAACGAGCAGAAGTCCTGGTTCAACAAGCTGACCCAGGCTTTTGCTCATGAGCCGAGAAACCGCCAGGAACTGCTGGAAGTCCTGCGCGATGCCCACCAGAACAAGCTTCTGGACAGTGAAGCGCTGACCATCGTCGAAGGTGCAATTCAGGTCGCCGACCTGCAAGTACGCGACATCATGGTGCCGCGTTCACAGATGATCAGCATCAAGTCCACCCAGACGCCTCAGGATTTCCTGCCTGCCATCATCGAGGCCGCCCACTCGCGCTACCCGGTGATCGGTGAAAGCCTGGACGACGTGATCGGCATCCTGCTGGCCAAGGATCTGCTGCCACTGATCCTGTCCGGCGAGCAACCGGACTTCAACCTCAAGGACATGCTGCGTCCGGCCACCTTCGTGCCCGAATCCAAGCGCCTGAACGTGCTGCTGCGCGAGTTTCGCGCCAATCACAACCACATGGCCGTGGTCATCGACGAGTACGGCGGCGTCGCCGGACTGGTGACCATCGAGGATGTGCTCGAACAGATCGTCGGCGACATCGAGGACGAACATGACGTCGAGGAAGACGGCTACATCAAGCCGCTGCCATCCGGCGACTTCCTGATCAAGGCGCTCACGCCCATCGACAGCTTCAACGAGACCTTCGGCAGCGAATTCCCCGACGATGAGTACGACACCGTCGGCGGCCTGGTGATGAATGCATTCGATCACCTGCCCAAGCGCAACGAAGTGACCGAGATCGGCGAGTTCCGCTTCCGCGTGCTCAACGCCGATAGCCGTCGCATCCACCTGCTGCGTCTGACGCCGCTGAACCGCTGAACCTGAAACCTCGCCATGGCCGCAACCGCGACCATGGCGAACTGCTCGCCTGTAAGACACTGCCACGATTTTCCCCGCCCCCGCCTTCCCGAGGCGGCATTTCCGCTCTACCCTTGCGCCACCGCTTTCCTAGGACTTGCCCATGCTGCAGTGGATGACCCGTTCGGGCTGGCCCGGCCATCTCGTCGCCCTGGTTGCTGGCGCCATCGCGCCACTGGCCTTCGCTCCCTTCGATATCTGGCCACTGGCCGTCCTGTCCATCGCCCTGTTGTATTTCGGCTTGCGCGAACTGCGCCCCGGTCAGGCCGCCTTGCGCGGCTGGTGTTATGGCTTCGGCCTGTTCGCCGCCGGCACCAGCTGGGTTTACGTCAGCATCCATGACTATGGCGCTGCCTCGCCGGCCCTCGCCGGCCTGCTGACCCTGGGGTTCGTCGCCGGCCTGGGCCTGTTCTTCGCACTGATGACAGCCCTCTGGGCACGCTGGATACGCCGTAGCGAAGCGCCGCTGGCCGACTCGCTGGCATTCGCCGCACTGTGGCTGGCCCAGGAAGTATTTCGCGGCTGGTTTCTCACCGGCTTCCCCTGGCTCTACGCCGGCTACAGCCAACTGAGCGGCCCCCTGGCCGGCCTGGCGCCGGTCGGCGGCGTCTGGCTGATCTCCTTCGTGCTGGCTCTGGCCGCCGCACTGATCGTCAATCTCAACCAGTTGCGCCCGCACAAGCCGCGCTACATCGCTGCGATCGTGCTGCTGGTCGGCCCCTGGGCCCTAGGTCTGGCACTGCAGGATCACGACTGGACACAGGCTACCGGCGAGCCGCTCAAGGTCGCGGCCGTCCAGGGCAACGTAGAACAGAACATGAAGTGGGATCCGGCGCAGCTCAACGCCCAGCTCGCGCTGTACCGCGATCTGAGCTTCAGCGCGAAACCGGTGGACATCCTGGTCTGGCCGGAAACCGCCATTCCCGTGCTCAAGGACATGGCGCAGGGTTACATCGGCGTGATGGATCGCTTCGCCCGTGACCGCCAGAGCGCACTGATCACTGGTGTTCCGGTGCGCCAGGGCAATGCGGCAGGCGAAGTGCGCTACTACAACGCGATCACCAGCTTCGGTGATGGCCAGGGCACCTACCTGAAACAGAAGCTGGTGCCGTTCGGCGAGTACGTGCCATTGCAGGATCTGCTGCGCGGTCTGATCGCCTTCTTCGACCTGCCGATGTCCGACTTCGCCCGGGGCCCGGCCGATCAACCGCCACTGCTGGCCAAGGGTTATCGGATCGCACCGTTCATCTGTTACGAAGTGGTCTACCCGGAGTTCGCGGCCAACCTGGCGGCTGACAGCGACATCCTGCTGACGGTGAGCAACGATGCCTGGTTCGGTACCTCCATCGGCCCGCTACAACACCTTCAGATGGCGCAGATGCGCGCGCTGGAAGCAGGCCGCTGGATGATCCGCGCCACCAACAACGGCGTGACCGTGACCATCGATCCGCATGGCCGCGTACAGCAGTGGCTGCCACAGTTCCAACAGGCGGTGCTGTATGGCGAGGTGGTGCCGATGCAGGGCCTGACGCCTTACCTGCAATGGCGCATCTGGCCGCTGGCGATTCTCTGCGGCCTGATCCTGGGTTGGGCTCTGCTGGCCAGCCGGATGGCCAAGACGCTGTAAGTACAAGAGAGCGAGACGCTGTGGCGGGTGCAGCCTGCCTCGGCGGAATCATGGAAGCGGTTGGGCGGCATTGCGCTTCAACCGCCAACAGCCCTCGCAGCTGAAGCCGCTCCAACAGCTATACGCAGGGTGCACCGCGCGCACCACCTCGAACCAACGACAGGGCGCGTGGCTGAACGTATCAATCACCGCCATACGCCAAGGGATAGGCCACCAGGCCAATGGCCTCGTTGAGCAGCATGCTGCTCTGCCATATCACCCGAGACTCCGGCAGCCAACCACCGAGAGGCCGGTCATAGCCGGCACTGAGATAGCCCATCGGTGCCGTCACTACCTCGAAGCCAGCCTGCTCGAAGCTCCAGCGCGCCCGCGGCATGTGCCAGGCCTGGGTCACCAGCACCACGCGACGTACGCCCTGTGCCTGCAGCAGCTCGGCGCTGAGTACGGCGTTTTCCCATGTGGTGCGGCTTTGCTCTTCCAGCCAGCGAATAGACAGACCGTAATCACGCTGCATCGCATCCGCCATAAGTGCCGCCTCACTCGGCGGCTGCCCGTAATGCAGACCGCCAGTCGCAGCCAATGGCAGACCGGATGCCCGCGCCAGACGGGCCGCATAGCGCAGCCGCTCCAACGCCATCAATCCGGGCTGATCGACGTTACCCCAGCCCGGATCATGCTGCTCGCGTCCCGCGCCGAGAATGACGATGGCATCGGCGCGCTGCGCCAGCGTCGGCCAGTCCGCTTCGAGCAGCACCGGCTCGCGCTCGAGCAGACTGGCGCTCCATTGCATCACCGCAGGCAGACTCATCAGCCACAGGCCACCGAAACCGGTGGCGAAACAGGCGGCGGCCAGACGCGGGAAGGAGCGGCGCAGCCACCAGGCAAGCAGGACAAGCAGCAGCAGAATGCCCGGCGGCATCAACAACTGTTTGAGGATGTAGCGAATCGGCATCGAGCACCTCCGAGGGGGCCCAAGCCTAACAGGTTGCCGAAAACCCAGGTGAGGCAGTCCACCCCCGACACGACTCGGCACCGGAACAATGCTCCGGCAGACAGCTAACGCAAATGGCCGCTACGAAACAGTTTCGATCCACACGCCTGGCAGGCCTGTGCATCCTGCCCACGATGCCAACTCACCGGTGCACCGCACAGCGCACAGCAGAGGGCCTGGCGCCGCTTCAACAAGGGTTTGACCTTTCCTGCCGCCCTGTTTCCAGCCGGCCTGCCGCTACGCAGCGGCTGACGCTGGATGAGCGCCAGCTCTTCCGCGGCCGCATGCCAGCCACGCAGCCAGTTCAGGTCACGCTTGAGGTAGGCGCGTATCAGCTCAAGTTCGGCCGGGCTCAGGCCATCGAGCTCCAGCTCGTGCAGCGGCTCCGCATGCAGCCTGCTGGCGGTATCGGCTTCCTCCAGCGCCAGGGCAAGCCGCTGCAGCAAGCGCTCATACAGACCGCCACCTCGTTCCACCTGCCGCGCATCACCCATTAAACACCTCGCGGAGCCCATCGCTTGTAGCCCTGCAGGAAAGCTTAGCGAAGGCCTCGCCAGCAAGTGGCCGCCGCGACAAACGGCGGACAGGGAGCAATCTGGGTTTCCCTCGATAGATGGCGCTCATGTATGCTACGACGTTTTCCGCAAGCCCCCCTTTTCCAGCGCCAGAGCCATGCACGAACAGTACTCGCCCCGTGAAATAGAAGCCGCCGCGCAGTCCCACTGGGACGCGCAGAAATCCTTCGTCGTCAGCGAACAGCCCGGCAAGGACACCTTCTACTGCCTGTCGATGTTCCCCTACCCCAGCGGCAAGCTACACATGGGGCACGTGCGCAACTACACCATCGGCGACGTGATCGCCCGCTACCAGCGCATGCTCGGCAAGAACGTCCTGCAGCCGATGGGCTGGGACGCCTTCGGCATGCCGGCGGAAAACGCCGCGATGAAGAATCAGGTAGCGCCGGCCAAGTGGACCTACGAGAACATCGCCTACATGAAGTCCCAGCTCAAATCGCTGGGCCTGGCCATCGACTGGACGCGCGAAGTCACCACCTGCAAGCCGGACTACTACCGCTGGGAGCAGTGGCTGTTTACCCGCCTGTTCGAGAAGGGCGTGATCTACCGCAAGAACGGCACCGTCAACTGGGATCCGGTGGATCAGACCGTACTGGCCAACGAGCAGGTCATCGACGGCCGTGGCTGGCGCTCGGGTGCGCTGATCGAGAAGCGCGAAATCCCGATGTACTACTTCAAGATCACCGCCTATGCCGAAGAGCTGCTGAGCAGCCTGGATGAGCTGGATGGCTGGCCCGAGCAGGTCAAGACCATGCAGCGCAACTGGATCGGCAAGAGCTTCGGTGCCGACATCGTGTTCGACTACGACGTCGCCAGCATCGGCATCGACGGCCAGCTCAAGGTCTACTCGACCCGCCCCGACACCCTGATGGGTGCCACCTACGTCGCCGTGGCCGCCGAGCATCCGCTGGCCCAGCGCGCTGCCGAGGGCAACCCGGCCATCGCCGCCTTCATCGCCGAGTGCAAGGCCGGCTCCGTGGCCGAGGCCGACATGGCCACCATGGAGAAGAAAGGCCTGGCCACCGGCCAGTTCGTCATTCATCCGCTGACCGGCGACAAGCTGCCGGTGTTCGTCGCCAACTACGTACTGTGGGGCTATGGCGAAGGCGCGGTAATGGCCGTACCGGCGCACGACGAGCGCGACTTCGAGTTCGCCAACAAGTACGACCTGCCGATCCGGCAGGTCTATGCCGGCGAAGGCAGGGACTACGACGCCAGTACCTGGCAGGACTGGTACGGCGACAAGGCCGGCCTGACCACCATCAACTCCGGCAAGTATGACGGCCTGGACTTCAGCGCCGCCTTCGACGCCATCGTCGGCGACCTGGAAGCCAGCGAACATGGCGCACGCAAGACCCAGTTCCGCCTGCGCGACTGGGGCATCAGCCGCCAGCGCTACTGGGGCTGCCCGATCCCGATCATCCACTGCGACGCCTGTGGCGACGTGCCGGTGCCGCAAGACCAGCTGCCGGTGGTGCTGCCTGAAGACGTGGTACCGGACGGCGCGGGCTCGCCGTTGGCGAAGATGCCCGAGTTCTACGAATGCAGCTGCCCAAAATGTGGCGCTCCGGCCAAGCGCGAAACCGACACCATGGACACCTTCGTCGAGTCGTCCTGGTACTTCGCCCGCTACGCCAGCCCGCACTACGACAAGGGCATGGTCGACCCGCAAGCGGCCAACCACTGGCTGCCGGTGGATCAGTACATCGGCGGCATCGAACACGCCATCCTGCACCTCCTGTACGCGCGCTTCTTCCACAAGCTGATGCGCGACGAAGGGCTGGTGTCCTCCAACGAGCCGTTCAAGAACCTGCTGACCCAGGGCATGGTGGTCGCCGAGACGTACTACCGCACCCTGGAAAACGGCGGCAAGGACTGGTTCAACCCGGCCGACGTGGAAGTCGAACGTGATGCCAAGGCCAAGGTCATCGGTGCCAAGCTCAAGAGCGACGGCCTGCCGGTGGAAATCGGCGGCACCGAGAAGATGTCCAAGTCGAAGAACAACGGTGTCGACCCGCAGGACATGATCGACCAGTACGGCGCCGATACCTGCCGCCTGTTCATGATGTTCGCCTCACCGCCCGATCAGAGCTGCGAATGGTCGGATGCCGGCGTCGAGGGTGCCAACCGCTTCCTGCGCCGCGTCTGGCGTCTGGCTCACAGCCACATCAGCGCCGGCCTGCCGGGCAAGCTGGATGTCGCCAGCCTGAATGACGAACAGAAAGCCGTGCGCCGCGCCATTCACCTGGCGATCAAGCAGGCCAGCAACGATATCGGCCTGCATCACAAGTTCAACACCGCCGTCGCCCAGGTAATGACCCTGATGAACGTGCTGGAAAAAGCCGCCACCGCGACCGAACAGGATCGTGCGCTGATTCAGGAAGGCCTGGAAACCGTGGCCCTGATCCTGTCTCCGATCACCCCGCACATCAGCCATGAACTGTGGCGCGAGCTGGGCAAGGACGGCACGATCATCGATGCCAGCTGGCCGCAGGTCGACGAATCGGCACTGGTGCAGGACAGCCTGACCCTGGTGGTACAGGTCAACGGCAAGTTGCGCGGCCAGATCGAAGTTCCGGCCAGCGCCAGCCGCGAGGAAGTCGAGGCCGCCGCCCGCGCCAACGAGAATGTGTTGCGCTTCACCGAGGGCCTGAGCATTCGCAAGGTCATCGTGGTACCGGGCAAGCTGGTCAACATAGTCGCCAACTGATTAAGCTCGGCGCCACGGAAACGTGGCGCCGTGATCCGCCAAGGGGATATGAGAATGATGAAACGGAATCTGCTGGTGATCGGCCTGGCCGGCCTGCTCAGCGCATGCGGCTTCCAGCTGCGCGGTACTGGTGATGCGCAGTTCGCCCTCAAGGAGCTTGACGTCAGCGCACGCGACGCCTACGGCGAAACCGTGCAGCAGTTGCGTCAAGAACTGGAGAACAACGATGTTCGCGTCTACGCTGGCGCCCCCTACAAACTGGTGATCAGCAGAGAGACTGAAGATCGCCGTGGCGCGAGCTTCAGCGGCGGCTCCCGTACTGTCGAGTACGAACTGACCATGGCTCTGGAGTACGAGATCCGCGGCGCGAAGAACCTTCTGCTGACCAGCAACAAGGTCGAAGTGCAGAACTATTACCAGCAGGATGACAACAACCTGGCCGGATCGGATCAGGAAGCCAGCCAGCTACGTGGCGAACTGCGCCGTGAAATGATCCAGCAACTGACGCTCAATCTGCAGCAGGTCACTCCTGCTCAGCTCGATCAATTGCAACAGACAGCCGAAGCGCGCGCCAAGGCCGAAGCCGAGGCACTGGAAGCGGCACGCCGTGCGCGCGAAACCCAGGTCGCGCCACAGCAATCGCCCATCGAACTGCCGATCCAGTAAGGCTCACGGGCCGCCCAGGTGGCCCGACGCCCTCCTCCCCGATGAAGCTCGCACCCGCGCAACTCGGTAAACACCTGCAAGGTTCGCTCGCCCCGGTCTACGCCATCAGCGGCGATGAACCGCTGCTGTGCCAGGAAACCGCCGACGCCATTCGCCAGTCCTGCCGCCAGCAGGGCTTCAGCGAACGCCAGGTATTCAACGCCGAAGCCAATTTCGACTGGGGCAACCTGTTGCAAGCCGGTGCCAGCCTTTCGCTGTTTGCCGAAAAACGCCTGCTGGAACTGCGCCTGCCCTCCGGCAAGCCAGGCGACAAGGGCGCCGCCGCCCTGCTCGAATACCTTTCCCGCCCCCGGAAGACACCGTACTGCTGCTGAGTCTGCCCAAGCTGGACGGCAGTACGCAGAAATCCAAGTGGGCCAAGGCGCTGATCGACGGCCAGGCCAGCCAGTTCATCCAGATCTGGCCGGTCGACGCCCATCAGTTGCCGCAGTGGATTCGTCAGCGCCTGGCCCAGGCCGGTCTGAGCGCCAGCGCCGATGCGGTGGAAATGATCGCTGCACGGGTGGAAGGCAACCTGCTGGCCGCCGCCCAGGAAGTGGAAAAACTCAAACTGCTCGCCGAAGGCAACCAGGTGGACGCCGAAACCGTCCAGGCAGCCGTGGCCGACAGTGCCCGCTTCGATGTATTCGGGCTGATCGACTGCGCGCTCGGCGGCGACGCAGCCCATGCCCTGCGCATGCTCGAAGGTCTGCGTGGCGAGGGCGTGGAAACCCCGGTGATCCTCTGGGCGCTGGCCCGGGAGATTCGCCTGCTGGCTTCGATCGCCCACCAGACGAGTCAGGGCATCCCACTGGACAAGGCCTTTGCCAGCGCTCGCCCTCCTGTCTGGGACAAGCGTCGCCCCCTGCTTTCCAAAGCCCTGCAGCGACACAGCGGCAAGCGCTGGGGACAGTTGCTGCAACAGGCACAACTGATAGACGCCCAGATCAAAGGCCAGGCCGCTGGCGACCCCTGGAGCGACCTGGCTCTGCTGACCCTGCAACTGGCCGGCCAACGACTGCGCCTGGCTTAGAGTCATTCCTGGCGTCCAGACGATCTGGACATTTTCCGCACAGCAGCGCATAGTCCGCGCGCCTGCAATGGGAGCAGGCCCAACGGAGAAACCCGCATGAGCAAGAAAGCCGCGAAGCGGCCGAACAAGGCCAAATCGATCATCGCCCAGCCACTGTTCCGCTCCCGCCAGGAACGACCACAGAAAGGCAAAGGCAGCTACCGCCGCGAAGCCTCCCACAACTGGGAGGCTTCTTGCTTCATGGGGGTGTGAATACGCTGATAGCCCTGTCCGTGGCTCGGGCATGCTAAGGTAGCGACCTGCTAAACGCCTTGAGATAGACATGCCACCTCAGCTACCTCGCCGCACTCTGGCCCTGCTCCCCATCCTCCTGCTGGCTGCCTGCGCCCAGGCTCCCGCTGAAAGTCTGCCGACGGTACCCAGCCCCGTCGTCGCGCAGGTGACACCAGAGGCCCCCGCGCCAAGCTTCGCTCAATGGCTGCAGGAATTGCGCAACGAAGCACTGAACAACGGTATCGATAGCGCCGTATTCGACCGAGCATTCGCCGGGATCACCCCGGATCCAGCCGTAATCAAGGCAGACAGCAGCCAGCCGGAGTTCACTCGCCCGGTCTGGGAATACCTCGATGGCGCGGTATCCTCCAGCCGCATCGGTCGCGGTCGTGTGCTGCTGGCCCAGCACAACAGCGTGCTGCAACGCGCCGAACAGCAATACGGTGTCGAAGCCCGGATACTGGTCGCAATCTGGGGCCTGGAGAGCAACTTCGGCAGCAATATCGGCAGTCACAGCGTGATCCGCTCGCTGTCCACACTGGCATTCGAGGGCCGTCGCCAGGCCTTCTGGCGCACCCAACTGCTCGCTGCCCTGCAGATCCTGCAGCATGGCGATATTCCCAGCGAGCGCATGATCGGCTCCTGGGCCGGTGCCATGGGCCAGACCCAGTTCATGCCCACCACCTACAACCAGCACGCCGTCGATTTCGATGGCGATGGCAAACGCGATCTGTGGAATTCCTCCAGCGACGCCTTGGCTTCAGCTGCCCACTATCTGCAATCGTCGGGCTGGCAGCGCGGCCAGCCCTGGGGCTTCGAGGTACGCCTGCCGGCAGGTTTCGATTACTCCCTGGCCGACCCCGAGCAACGCCGCACCCTGACCGAGTGGGCCGAGCTTGGCGTGCGTCCGCTGGCACCAACCGGCGCAGCCGCCAACGCTCGTGCAAACCTGTCGCTGCCTGCCGGCCACCGCGGCCCGGCCTTCCTGCTGCTCGACAATTTCCGCAGCATCCTCAAGTACAACAACTCCACGTCCTACGCCCTGGCCATCGGACTGCTCGCCGACAATCTGGTACGACCGACCACTGTACAGGGAAGCTGGCCACGCGATGAACGCCAGCTGGGTCGCAGCGAACGCATCGAGTTGCAGGAGCTGCTTGCGGTGAACGGTTTCGATCCAGGGCCTGCCGACGGCATCATCGGCGCCAATACGCGCAAGGCCATTCGTGCCGTGCAGTTGCAACTGAACTGGCCGGCGGACGGCTATCCCACCCCACAACTGCTGCAGCAACTGCGCGGCCGCTGAGCACTCTGCCGTACGGTGCGCCGTGCGCACCGCGGCACTCTGGGGCCAGCCTTTGTCGACAAGCGGCCCCGGCGTCTGCATACAGCTTCTGTGATAGACTGCCGGGCGGCCACAAGCCCCTGCCAATCAGACGGTGTGAAAACTACTACGCTCGGTCATGCGGCGTTAAAAACAGGCTCGGAAAGCCGATTGCGGCTAACGCACCTCAGTGCGGCCCCAAAGGGGCGAGCGAAGCGAGTCATGTTCATTTACAACTCGTAAAGTCGAACGCGACTCCTACCGTTCTTCGCCTGTTTTTGCCTTGCCTAACCTTCGCTCGCTGCGTTTTCATACGGCCTGTAATGGAGCCTCTACCGGAGTCCAGATTTCCGATGTCAGACACGTCCTCGCCCAAAACCGTTGCCAGCGGCGAAAATTCCGCACCGCACAGGGCATCACCGCGATCAAGGATGGCCAGAAGCGTCGCGCCTCGGCCGAACCCCAGGTCTTCGAGCCCAAGCCCAAATGGCTGCGGGTCAAGGCACCGGGCGGCAGCCGCTTCGAGGCGGTCAAGCGCAACGTCGGCGAACACCGCCTGAGCACCGTGTGCCAGGAGTCGCATTGCCCGAACATGGGCGAGTGCTGGTCCAACGGCACGGCGACCATCATGCTGATGGGCTCGGTGTGTACCCGTGCCTGCCGTTTCTGCGCGGTGGATACCGGTAACCCCAATGGCTGGCTGGATCTGGAAGAGCCGCAGAACACCGCCAAGTCGGTAGAACTGATGGCGCTGCGCTACATCGTGCTGACCTCGGTGGATCGCGACGACCTCGATGATGGTGGCGCCAGCCACTATGCCGCCTGCGTTCGAGCGATCAAGGAAAACACCCCGCAGGTGGTGGTCGAGGCCCTGACTCCGGATTTCGACGGCGACCATCAGGCCATCGAGCGGGTGGTGGACTCCGGCCTCGAAGTGTTCGCGCAGAACGTCGAAACCGTGAAACGCCTGACCCACATCGTGCGCGATCCACGCGCCGGCTACGAGAAGACACTGAACGTGCTGGCCCACGCCAAGCGTCATCGCCCGGATGTGCTGACCAAGACCAGCCTGATGCTGGGCCTGGGCGAAACCGACGAAGAAATCCTGGAAACCATGGATGACCTGCGCGCCATCGGCGTGGACATCCTCACCCTCGGCCAGTACCTGCAACCGACGCGCAACCACCTGAAGGTGCAGCGCTGGGTAAGCCCGGAAGAGTTCAACCGCCTGCGCGACATCGGTCTGGAAAAGGGCTTCATGGAAGTCGCCGCCGGCCCGCTGGTGCGTTCCAGCTACCGTGCCGACCGCGTTTTCGAGAAGAACAACCTGGGCCTGGCGGCGCCGGTACCGGTGCCCGGCCAGGAGATCAACGCCAGCCTGATCCCGGCGCTGAACCTGAACTGACGCTCACCGTCAGGCACAAAAAAACGGGGCATATGCCCCGTTTTTTCGTTCGCCGCTCTCACCAGAGCTGGCTGGCAAGAACGGCATTGCAGCACCTCAGATCGCGCCGCGCTGGCGCAGCAGATCCAGCACGGCCTTGACGCCGTCCTCGACCGACTGCGACTGGGTATCGATCACCAGATCGGCATCCAGCGGCACATCGTAAGGGAAACCCTCACCCGGGATATTGTCGCCACCCGCCGCATACAGGCCCTGCGGATCACGCTCGCGGCAGATCTGCGGCGAAGCCTGGACGTAGACGGTGATCAGCCGCTCGCGACCGATCAGCACCCTGGCCTGCTCACGCCCCTCGGCATCCGGCGCGACGAAGGCAGCCAGGGCCAGCAGACCGGCCTCGTTGAACTGACGCGCCACATGCGCGGCACGGCGCCAGTTCTCGGCACGGCCGGCGCGATCCTGCGGCAGCCCCTTGTTCAGGTCATGGCGCAGGTTCTGACCATCTAGCACGTATACGGCACGGCCCATGTCGAACAGCTTGCGCTCGACGGCATAGGCCAGAGTGCTCTTGCCCGCACCGGAGAGCCCGGAGAACAGCACGGTAGCCGGCTGCTGACCAAAGCGCAGGGAGCGCTCCTCGGTGGACACATGAGCCAGGCGACCATGCTGACCACTGCCATGTGCGACCGGGTCGGCGATGATCATGCCGGCACCGACGGTGCCGTTGGTCAGGCGATCGATGACGATGAAGGCGCCCGTGGTGCGGTTGTATTCATAACCATCCAGGGCGATAGGCGCATCCAGCGCGACCCTGACCCGACCAATCTCGTTGAGCTTCAGTTCGCTGGCAGCGCCTTGCTCCAGAGTGTTCACGTCGACGCGATGAACGATGCTGGGAATCGAGCCCGGCACGTAGCTGGTGGCCCGCTTGATATCGTATTTCTTGCCCGGCAGCATCGGCTCTTCGCCCATCCACACCAGCATCGCCTCGAAGCCCTCGGTGACCTGCGGACGATTGTCGGCATGCACCAGCATGTCGCCACGCGACACGTCGATCTCGTCCTCCAGCGTCAGGGTGATCGCCTGCCCCGGGCCGGCCTGCTCCAGCTCGCCCTCGAAGGTGACGATGGACTTGACCCGGCTGCTCTTGCCCGACGGCAGCGCCACGACCTCATCACCCTTGCGCACGATGCCGCTGGCCAGGGTGCCGGCGAAGCCACGGAAGTTCAGGTTCGGACGGTTGACGTACTGCACCGGGAAGCGCAGGTCATCGAAATTGCGGTCACCGGAAACCTCGACGGTTTCGAGGATTTCCATCAGCGACTGGCCGGTGTACCAGGGCGAGCGCTCGGATCGGTTGACCACGTTGTCACCCTTGAGCGCCGACATCGGTACGAACTCCAGGGTGGTCGGGCGCAGGTTGATCTTCTCGGCGAACGCCAGGTAATCGGCCTTGATCTGCTCGAACACGCCCTGGTCGAAGTCCTTCAGATCCATCTTGTTGATGGCAACGACGATGTGCTTGATGCCCAGCAGCGAGGCGATGAAGCTGTGCCGACGAGTCTGGGTCTGCACACCATAGCGGGCGTCGATCAGGATGATCGCCAGGTCGCAGGTCGAAGCGCCGGTGGCCATGTTGCGCGTGTACTGCTCATGACCGGGGGTATCGGCAATGATGAACTTGCGCTTGGCGGTGGAGAAGTAGCGGTAGGCCACATCGATGGTGATGCCCTGCTCACGCTCGGCCTGCAGGCCGTCTACCAGCAGCGCCAGATCCACTTCGTCACCGGTGGTGCCGACCTTCTTGGAATCCTTGGTAATGGCTTCCAGATGGTCTTCGTAGATCATCTTGGAGTCGTGCAGCAGGCGGCCGATCAGCGTGCTCTTGCCGTCGTCGACGTTGCCGCAGGTGAGAAAGCGCAGCAGTTCCTTGCGTTCGTGCTGGGCCAGATAAGCGAGGATGTCTTCGCTGATCAAATCGGATTGATGACTCATGGTGCGCGATCCTTAGAAATAGCCCTGACGTTTCTTTTCTTCCATCGACCCGGCGGCATCGTGATCGATCACGCGGCCCTGGCGTTCGGAAGTACGGGTCAGGAGCATTTCCTGGATGATGTCCGGCAGCGTCGCCGCCGTGGATTCCACCGCTCCGGTCAGCGGGTAGCAGCCCAGGGTGCGGAAACGCACCATCTTCCTGGTGATGCGCGCCTTCTCCTCATCGGACAGATGCTCGAGGATGCGCTCGTCGTCGATCATGATCAGCGTACCGTTCTTCTCGATCACTTCGCGCTCGGCGGCGAAATACAGCGGCACGATTGGAATCTGCTCCAGATAGATGTACTGCCAGATATCCAGTTCGATCCAGTTGGACAGCGGGAAGACGCGGATCGACTCGCCCTTCTTCACCTTGCCGTTGTACACGTTCCACAGCTCGGGACGCTGGTTCTTCGGATCCCAGCGGTGCTTGCTGTCACGGAAGGAGTAGACGCGCTCCTTGGCCCGCGACTTCTCTTCGTCGCGGCGCGCCCCCCCGAAGGCGGCATCGAAGCCGTACTTGTCCAGTGCCTGCTTGAGCCCCTCGGTCTTCATCACATCGGTGTGCTTGGCACTGCCGTAGGTGAAGGGGTTCATGTCCTGCGCCACGCCATCGGGGTTGATGTGCGTGATCAGATCCAGGCCCATCTCGCTGACCATCTTGTCGCGGAAGCGATACATCTCCTGGAACTTCCAGCGCGTATCGACATGCATCACCGGGAACGGCAGCTTGCCGGGAAAGAACGCCTTGCGTGCCAGATGCAGCATCACGGCGGAGTCCTTGCCGATGGAATAGAGCATTACCGGGTTGTCGAATTCAGCAGCCACTTCGCGGATGATGTGGATACTCTCCGCCTCCAGCTGCTTCAGGTGGGTCAGTTTATCGAGCATGGCTACTCACGGATCACGTTTTCTATAGGGCCGGCGGGCCGTGGACGAGCGCGCACTCTATCACAGCGCCTGCTTATACTCAGGACGTCGGTTAGATCGAAACGATCTAGTGTTATATCAGGAGCAAAGCCCGGATCAGACCGGATTCGGGCAATCGATGAACAGATGCTCCAGGGCGAAGCGACGCGCGAGATGATCGCCCAGCGCCTGGACACCGTAGCACTCGGTAGCGTGATGGCCTGCGGCGATGAAACTGACGCCGTTCTCGCGGGCACTGTGGACGGTCTGCTCCGACGCCTCGCCGGTCAGGTACAGGTCGACGCCTGCTGCAATGGCCGTGTCGATATAGCCCTGACCACCGCCGGTACACCACCCGACACGACGAATCAGCCCCTCGCCTTCGACCAGTAGCGGCTCGCGTCCCAGCACCTGTTGTACATGGCGCGCGAAATCGGCTGCATTCATCGGCTCCTCCAGCGACCCTACCAGGCCAACGGTGCGCGGATTCTCCGGCTCCAGAGGGCCCTCGACGACGATGCCGAGCTGACGGGCCAGCTGGACGTTGTTGCCCACTTCGGGATGCACGTCCAGCGGCAGGTGATAGGCCAGCAGACTGATGTCATTGGCCAGCAGAGCCTTGAGACGACGCTGCTTCATGCCCGTGACGCAAGGGCTTTCGCCCTTCCAGAAATAACCGTGATGCACCAGCAGCACATCGGCCTCGGCTTCGATGGCGGCGTCGATCAGCGCCTGGCTGGCGGTGACACCACTGACGATCCGACTGACCTGCGGACGACCCTCGACCTGCAGGCCATTGGGGCAGTAATCACTGATGCGCGACGCGTTCAGAAAAGCGTCAGCTTCTTGCACTAACGTGGTCAGAGCAATGGCCATGAAGATTCCTCTCAAGCTGTTGCGGGCCGCTGCCTTATTGGCGAGCACCTCACTATAATGCGCCACCTTAAGGGTCACCTTTGGCCCTCGCAACCCTCAGGATTGTCTCGATGCCCCAGGCACTGCGTTTTCTCGGTTGGCCCTTGCTGGTCGGCGTGCTGCTGGCCCTGTTGCTGATTCAGCAATACCCGGAATGGGTCGGCCTGCCACGGCAGGAAGTGCAACTGGTGCAGGCCCCAGTCTACAGTCGCCTGCAGGAAGGCCCGGTGTCCTACGCCGAAGCAGTCGACACCGCCTCACCAGCGGTCGCCAACCTGTACACCACCAAGCTGGTGAGCAAACCCGCTCACCCCTTGTTCGAAGACCCCACCTTCCGCCGCTTCTTCGGCGACAACCTGCCGCGCCAGCAGCGCATGGAGTCCAGCCTCGGTTCGGCCGTACTGATGAGCCGCGAAGGCTATCTGCTGACCAACAACCATGTGGTCAGCGGTGCCGACCAGATTGTCGTGGCGCTCAAGGATGGTCGTGAAACCCTGGCGCGGGTGATCGGCAACGATCCGGAAACCGACCTCGCGGTACTGAAGATCGACCTGCCTGCTCTTCCGGCGATCACCCTGGGTCGCTCCGACAGCATTCGCATCGGTGACGTGACGCTGGCCATCGGCAACCCCTTCGGCGTCGGCCAGACCGTGACCATGGGCATCATCAGCGCCACCGGGCGCAACCAGCTGGGGCTCAATACCTACGAAGACTTCATCCAGACCGACGCCGCGATCAACCCGGGAAACTCCGGCGGCGCACTGGTCGACGCGCACGGCAATCTGGTCGGCATCAATACCGCCATCTTCTCCAAGTCCGGGGGGTCGCAAGGCATCGGCTTCGCCATTCCGGTCAAGCTGGCCATGGAAGTGATGCAGGCGATCATCGAGCATGGCCAGGTGATCCGTGGCTACCTGGGCGTCGAAGTGCAGCCACTGACGCCCGAACTGGCCGAGTCTTTCGGCCTCGACGGGCGCCCCGGCATCGTCGTCGCAGGCGTCTACCGCGACGGGCCGGCACAACGTGCGGGCCTGCAGCCGGGCGACCTGATCCTCAGCATCGACGGAGAACCCGCCAGCGACGGCCGCCGCTCGATGAACCAGGTGGCACGTACCAAGCCGGGCGACAAGATCCGCATCGAAGTGCTGCGCAATGGCAAGCAGTTGCAACTGACTGCCGAAATCGGCATTCGCCCCCCGTCAGCGGTAACTGACAGCGCCATTTTCAGGTGGGAATTCTTCTCGATTGAATTTATTGTTATGTTATTACATTAAATTCAGTCAATGGAGCTTCCACCTTGCGTGTCGTCCCCGCCCTGCTCGCCAGCCTGCTGGCGCCATGCACCCTCGCTGCAGAGTCGCCTGTCTACCTGGCCGATAGCGTCGTCAGCGCCAATACCGATCACGAGCAGGCCAACGGCCCCGTGCAGGGCTACCGCGCCACTCGCTCGGCCAGCGCCACCCGCACCGACACCCGCATCGAAGACATTCCCCAGACCATAAGCGTGGTACCCGCACAGGTACTGGATGACCTCGGCAGCACCCGCATCGACCGCGCTCTGGATTTCGCCGGCGGCGTGTCGAGGCAGAACAACTTCGGTGGCCTGACCTTTCTCAACTACAGCGTGCGCGGTTTCACCACCGGCGAGTTGTATCGCAACGGCTTCGCCATCAACCGCGGCAGCTACAGCTCGCCGGACAGCTCGGCCATCGAGCGCCTGGAAGTGCTGAAGGACCGGCAGCCGCCCTCTATGGCCGAGGTGATCCTGGCGGCCTGGTGAATATCGTCACCAAGCGCCCGCAGCTGGATGCATTCAGCCAGCTCAAGGTCAGTGCCGGACGTTGGGATCGCTACCGCAGCAGCCTCGACGTCAACACGCCACTGAACGACGACGGTACGTTGCTATCGCGGGTCAACCTGGCGCTCGAAGACAACGGCAGCTTCCGCGACCATGTCGGCAATCAGCGGCAGATCATCAATCCCACCTTCAGCTGGCAGCTGTCTCCCGACACCCTGCTGATGATCGACAGCGAGTTCTCCCGTACCGATTCGGTCTTCGACCGAGGTATCCCGGCGGTCAACGGCAAGATGGGTGCAGTCGCCCCCTCGACCTTCCTGGGCGAACCCAACGACGGCAGGATTCGCAATGACAACCAGCTGTTGCAGGTCAGCCTCGAGCACTATTTGAACGATGCCTGGAAACTGCGCCTGGCCAGCCATTACAGCCAGGGCACGCTGGACGGCAAGAGCTCGGAACCTTCGCGACTGATCGGCGATCAGGTGACGCGCTTCTATCGCGAGCGTAGCTTCGAATGGAACGACAGCATCACCCAGGCCGAACTGCATGGCCAGTTCCAGCTCGCCGGCTGGCAGCACCAGACGCTGCTGGGGCTGGAGTACGAAAACTACCGCAACAGTCAGAAGTATCCCCAGAGCGTCACCGGTCTTGGCTATGGCCAGGATATCTACACCCCCATCTACGGTCAGCCCAAACCAACCATCGTCAACCCCAACGATTTCCACGAGCACACGCAGAGCTACGCCCTCAACCTGCAGGATCAGATCAGCTTCAGCGAGCGCTGGAGCGGCCTGTTCGGCATGCGCCTGGAGCGCTTCGAACAGACTGCGCGGAACCGCAGCACCCGTGCCAGCAACGAACAGAGCAAGGATGTGGCCACTCCGCGTGCAGGCATCCTTTATCAACTGACCCCGCAGGTCGGGGTATTCGCCAACGCCTCGATGTCATTCAAGCCCAACGCGGTGGGCGCGCAGGGGCACGTGTTCAAGCCGGAGAAAGGCATCGGTTACGAAACCGGCCTCAAGCTCGACCTGCTCGATAGCCGGCTCGGCGCCACCGTTGCACTGTTTCACATCGACAAGGAAAACGTGCTGACCGCCGATCCGAACAATCCCGGGGACAGCATCGCAGCCGGCAAGGCCCGTAGCCAGGGGCTGGATCTGCAGGTCAGCGGCCAGCTCACGGAAGCCCTGCGCCTGATCGGCGCCTACGCCTACATCGATGCCGAAGTAACCCGCGACAACAGCATTCCCAAGGGCAGCGACCTGCTCGGAATCGCCCGCAACAGCGCCAGCCTGATGAGCGTGTATCGGTTTCAGGACGGCGTCTTGCAAGGCTCCGAACTGGGTGCAGCGATCACCTACGTAGGCGACCGCTCCGGGCAGACCGGCAGCGACTTCGAGCTGCCGGCCTACACCACGGTCGACCTGCTCGCCCGCTGGCAGGCCAGCAGAGATCTGAGCCTGGGCCTGAACCTCAACAACCTCTTCGACCGCACCTACTACGAGCGCTCGTTCAACAGCGTCTGGGTGCTGCCCGGCGATCCACGCAACCTCAGCCTCAGCCTGACCCTCAACCTCTGAAACGGAGATTCACATGCGTATTCCTGCCTACCTCCTCCTCGCCGGCCTGTTCGCCAGCAGCAATACCCTTGCTCATGGTCTGTGGACAGAGCAACGCCGCGGCAACATCGAAACCGTATATGGCCATGGTGCCGAAGACGATGCCTTCGATGCGAAAAAGATCAGCGGTGCCTGGGCCTTCGATGCTGCCGGCAAGATGATTCCGGTCACGGTCGAGCGCCTCGACGACCATGCTCGCCTGAAGCCGCTCAAGAAGCCGGCGATAGTGGCCGTGGCACTGGACAACGGTGCCTGGTCGAAAACCCCGGATGGGAAGTGGATCAATCAGGGGCGTACCCAGGTGCCGAACTCCACCGAGTCACTGCACACCTACAAGTACAGCCTGGCGATCCATCGCGAAGGCGCCAGGCTACCCGACCTGGCGCCCCTGAAACTGGTCATCGTGCCGGAAACCGATCCACTCAAGGTCGGCCCGGGCAAACCTCTGCCCGTGCGGGTACTGGCAGACGGCAAGCCGCTCGCCGGCGCAGAGCTTGTGGGGGATTATCGTGGTGCACCGCATCAGGTCAGCGCAAAGACCGACGCCCAGGGTCGTGCCCAGGTGCTGGTACGCAACGAAGGCCTGAACATCATCAGTACCTCGGTCTACCTGCCGGTGGAAAACGACCCGGACATCGAGCGTCGTGGCCTGTTCGCCTCGTTGACCTTTCTCGGCGAGCCGCACCACGAATGACGTAGCCTGACCCCCACGCACCGGTCGAAGCCGATGCGTGGGGGCTCTCTTCAGAGTCCCTGCAAGGCCTCCAGCAACGCCTGGTTCTGCTCCGGCGTACCGATGGTGATGCGCAGGAACTGGGCGATACGCTGCTGCTTGAAGTGGCGCACGATCACGCCCTGCTCACGCAGGCCAGCTGCCAGGGTGGCCGCATCCTTGCCCGGGTGCCGCGCGAAGACGAAGTTCGCCGCTGACGGCAGCACCTCGAAACCCAACCCCTGCAGGCCGGCCACTACCACCTCGCGGCTTTCGATCACCCGCTGACAAGTCTCCTCGAAATAGGCGCGATCTTCGAAGGCAACTGCCGCACCGGCAATGGCCATGCGATCGAGCGGATAGGAGTTGAAGCTGTTCTTGATCCGCTCCAGCGCCTCGATCAGGCCCGATGCCCGACGGCGATACCAACACGCAGGCCAGCCAGCGAACGCGACTTGGACAGCGTCTGGGTCACCAGCAGGTTCGGGTAGCGATCGACCAGGCTGATGGCCGTCTCGCCACCGAAGTCGATGTAGGCCTCATCCACCAGCACCACCGAGTCCGGGCTGCCTTGCAGCAAGCGCTCGACGGCATCGAGCGGCAGCAGGCAGCCGGTCGGCGCATTGGGGTTGGGGAAAATGATGCCCGCGTTCGGCTGAGCATAGTCCTCGACTCGAATCTGGAACGCTTCGTCCAGGGGTAACGCCGTGTAGTCGATGCCGTACAGGCCGCAATAGACCGGATAGAAGCTATAGGTCACATCCGGGAACAGCAGCGGCTTGCCGTGCTGGAACAGACCGTGGAACGCGTGCGCCAACACCTCGTCGGAGCCATTGCCGACGAACACCTGGTTGGTCTGCACGCCATAGTAATCGGCCACCGCGTGCTTCAGGCGGTCACTGTTGGGATCGGGATACAGGCGCAGGCTGTCGTTCAGTTCGGCCTGCATCGCCGCAATGGCCTTCGGTGAAGGCCCGTAGGGGTTCTCGTTGGTGTTGAGCTTTACCAGCTTGCTCAACTTGGGCTGCTCGCCCGGCACGTAAGGCACCAGGTCTCTGACGAAGGGGCTCCAGAATTTGCTCATCTGCCCTTCTCTCCTCAATGCTGGGTGCGCTGTGCGCACCGCGGATAATCAATGGGTGCGCACGGCGCACCCTGCATCACTTGATACGGTATTCGGCACTGCGTGCGTGCGCGGTCAGCGACTCGCCACGGGCCAGCACCGAAGCGCTCTTGCCCAGCTCCGACGCGCCATCCGGCGAGCAGAAGATGATCGACGAACGCTTCTGGAAGTCATACACCCCCAGCGGCGAGGAAAAGCGCGCAGTACCGGACGTCGGCAGCACGTGGTTGGGACCGGCCACGTAATCACCCAGTGCCTCGGCGGTGTAACGCCCCATGAAGATCGCACCAGCATGGCGAATCTGCGGCAACCAGGCTTCCGGATCGGCCACCGACAGCTCCAGGTGCTCCGGCGCGATGCGGTTGGCCACCTCGATGGCCTGCGCCATGTCGGCCACCTGGATCAATGCGCCACGGCCCTCCAGCGACGTACGAATGATCTCGGCACGCTCCATGGTCGGCAGCAGCCGGACAATGCTTTCGGCGACCCGGTCGAGGAAAGCGGCGTCCGGGCTGACCAGGATCGACTGGGCATCCTCGTCGTGCTCGGCCTGCGAGAACAGATCCATGGCGATCCAGTCCGGGTCGGTCTCACCATCGCAGACCACGAGGATTTCCGAAGGCCCGGCGATCATGTCGATGCCGACCTTGCCGAACACATGGCGCTTGGCAGTGGCAACGTAGATGTTGCCGGGGCCGACGATCTTGTCCACCGGCGGCACGCTTTCGGTGCCGTAGGCCAGTGCAGCCACGGCCTGGGCGCCCCCGATGGTGAATACGCGGTCGACACCTGCGATGGCGGCGGCAGCCAGGACGATCTCGTTGATCTCGCCGCGCGGTGTCGGCACGACCATCACCACCTCGGGCACGCCAGCGACCTTGGCCGGGATGGCATTCATGAGAACCGAGGACGGATAGGACGCCTTGCCACCCGGCACGTAGAGACCGGCACGATCCAGCGGAGTGACCTTCTGGCCCAGCACGGTGCCATCGGCCTCGGTGTAGCGCCAGGAGTCCTGCTTCTGTTTCTCGTGGTAGCTGCGCACGCGCTCGGCGGCAACTTCCAGTGCCTGGCGTTGCGCGGTGCTGATACGCGTCAGGGCCAGCTCCAGACGCTCGCGCGGCAGGATCAGGTCGGCCATGGAAGCGAC
This sequence comes from Ectopseudomonas oleovorans, assembly GCA_045291465.1. GTDB lineage: Bacteria > Pseudomonadota > Gammaproteobacteria > Pseudomonadales > Pseudomonadaceae > Aquipseudomonas > Aquipseudomonas oleovorans_B. The sequence continues at coordinate 5,043,189 of CP152345.1, forward strand.
CTCCAGGCCATCGAAGCGCTGCGTGTACTCGACCAGCGCCGCATCGCCGCGCTCACGCACGGCCTGAATGATTTCCAGCACGCGCTGGTTGACGCCATCGTCGGAAACGCTCTCCCAGGACAGCAGATGATCCAGATGACGTGCGAAGTCCGTATCGGCGGCGTCGAGTCGGCGGATGGCAACGGGTGCGGTCATAGCGAAAGCCTCATCTGAATGGCGTTTTCTCGGGCGCCCGTAATGTAGCAAGGCCACCGTGCGGGCACCCGAGAAAAATGGCTATGACACGGATAGGCAGCCGCGACCTGTGGTCGCGGTAATAGGTCAGCCTTGGTGTCGCGCCTCGACGGCACCGCGCAGGGTTTCGATCAGGGCCTGGATGCGGGCGTGCTGCATCTTCATCGAAGCCTTGTTGACGATCAGCCGAGAACTGATGGTGGCGATCAGCTCCTGCGGTTCCAGCCCGTTGGCACGCAACGTGTTGCCGGTGTCGACCACGTCGATGATCTTGTCGGCCAACCCAACCAGCGGTGCCAGCTCCATGGAACCGTAGAGCTTGATGATGTCGACCTGGCGGCCCTGCTCGGCATAGTAGCGTTTGGCGACGTTGACGAACTTGGTGGCCACGCGCAGGCGACCTTTCGGCTCCGCAGCCCCGACCTTGCCGGCGGTCATCAGCTTGCACCTGGCGATCTGCAGATCCAGTGGCTCATACAGGCCCTGGCCGCCGTATTCCATCAGCACGTCCTTGCCGGCCACCCCCAGGTCGGCGGCGCCATGCTCCACGTAGGTGGGCACGTCGGTGGCCCGTACGATCAGCAGGCGCACATCATCCTGAGTGGTCGGGATGATCAGCTTGCGGCTCTTGTCCGGGTTCTCGGTCGGCTCGATACCGGCAGCCGCCAGCAGCGGCAGGGTGTCATCGAGAATACGGCCTTTGGACAGGGCGATGGTCAGCATGGAACGGTTTCCTTGAACGGAAGCGACCGCTCCGACAGGGAGCGGCCCTACGACAACGGACGCGGGCAGTCAGCCCGGAACGCGACGAATTTTGGCGCCGAGCAGTTGCAGCTTCTCCTCGATGCACTCGTAACCACGGTCGATGTGGTAGATGCGGTCGATCAGCGTGTCGCCCTCGGCCACCAGCGCAGCCAGCACCAGGCTCGCCGACGCGCGCAGGTCGGTGGCCATCACGGGCGCGCCCTTGAGCTTTTCGACACCGGTGACCACGGCCGTATTGCCTTCGACGAGAATGTTGGCACCCATGCGCAGCATCTCGTAGACATGCATGAAGCGGTTCTCGAAAACGGTCTCGATGATGGTGCCGGTGCCTTCGGCCACCGCATTGAGGGCGATGAACTGCGCCTGCATGTCGGTGGGGAACGCCGGGTAGGGCGCGGTGCGCAGGTTGACGGCCTTGGGACGCTTGCCCTTCATGTCCAGCTCGATCCAGTCGGGGCCGGTGGTGATCTCGGCACCCGCTTCCTGAAGCTTGGCCAGCACGGCCTCCAGGGTCGACGGATCGGCGTCCTTGACCTTGACCCGACCACCGGTAACGGCAGCCGCCACCAGATAGGTACCGGTTTCGATACGGTCGGGCATGACATTGAAGCGAGCACCGTGCAGACGCTCGACACCGTCGATGATGATGGTATCGGTGCCGGCACCCTGAATCTTCGCGCCCATGGCGATCAGGCAGTTGGCCAGGTCGACCACCTCCGGCTCACGCGCGGCGTTTTCCAGCACGCTGCGCCCCTTGGCCAGGGTCGCGGCCATCATGATGTTCTCGGTACCGGTCACGCTGACCACGTCGAAGAAGAAGTGCGCGCCACGCAGGCCGCCCTCCGGCGCCTTGGCCTTGATGTAGCCGCCTTCGACGTCGATGATCGCGCCCATCGCCTCGAGGCCACGGATGTGCAGGTCGACCGGACGCGAACCGATGGCGCAGCCGCCGGGCAGCGCCACTTCGGCTTCACCGAAGCGAGCGACCATCGGGCCGAGAACCAGGATCGAGGCGCGCATGGTCTTCACCAGCTCGTAGGGGGCAACCAGGGTCTTGATCGCACGCGCGTCGACTTCGACCGCCAGCTTCTCGTCGATCACAGGCTCGATGCCCATGCGCCCGAACAGCTCGATCATGGTGGTGATGTCGTGCAGGTGCGGCAGGTTGCAGATGGTGACCGGGGCATCGCCCAGCAGGGTCGCGGCGAGAATCGGCAGAGCAGAGTTCTTCGCCCCGGAAATGCGAATTTCGCCATCGAGGCGAGTGCCACCGGTAATGATCAGTTTATCCATAGGAATCTCGTCGCCCGCAGGCTCAGGAACGCGCGGCCCAATCGGCCTGGCTGAAGAATTTCATGGTCACGGCATGGATGCTGCCATCGGCGATCCAGGCATTGAGGTGGGCATAGATCTGCTGCTGACGCTTGACCGGGCTGAGAGCGGCCAGTTCGTCGCTGATCAGGTTGAGTTGGAAGTTGCAGCCTTCGCCTTCGACTTCCACCTGGGTATTCGGGAGTTTTTCCTCTAGGAGGCTTTTTACTTCTGCAGCCTGCATGCTCGACCTCGACTGACGCATTCGGGCTACCTGCGCCCGCGGGCCGGCCATCATACAAAAAAGCCTCCCGCCTGCGAACCCCGCGAGAGGCCCCGCTGACGGAACGGCGACGGGGTGCACAGCGCGTCAGCCGCGTGCCTATTCCAGCGGCAGCAACTCCAGCAAACCGCTGACCTGGGCGATCTGCCGCATGTCCTCGGGCATCGCCTTGACCGACAGCTCCTGCCCGGCCTTCTGCGCATCACGGATGAACGCCAGAAGCAGTGCCAGGCCGACGCTGCTGGATTTTTCCACGGTGCTGCAATCGAGCGACAGGCGTGCCACGCGGCTGGATGCAATCAGACGTGCGCCCTGCTCGCGCAACAGTGGGCCGGTGCTGTAATCCAGCACACCGGCAAGCTGCAATTGTCCCGGCGCGCGCTCCGTGATGCTCGCCTTGCTCACGAGTCGCCTCGAGCCTGACGCGCCCTGGCCACGGTGTCCGCCCAGGTGTCGATGACCTTGTCCAGATCATTGCGGTTGTTCTGCATCGACTGGGCGAACTGGTCACGGAACAGCTTGCCGACGTTGATCCCGTTGATCACGACGTTGCGCAGCTTCCAGGTACCGTCCACCGACACCATGGTGTAGGACAGCGGGTAAACCACGCCCTTGCCGTCACGAATCTCCATACCGACCGAGGTACGATCGCCTTCTGCCTTGCCGCTGCCCGGCAATACGCGAATATCCTGGTTGTTGTATTCGAGCAGGGCGTTGCCGTAGAACTGCATCAGGCTACGCTTGAAGTTTTCCTGGAAGCGGCTCATCTGCTCGGGCGATGCCTGGCGCGAGTAACGCACGGTCATGACGCCACGGGAAATGCCATCGACATCGACCGCCGGGCCGAGGATGTCGTTGAGCGACTGGTAGAACGCGTTCGGATCACTGCGGTAGCGATCCTTGTTGGCCTTGAGGTCGGCCAGCAGGGTGTCAGTGGTCTGCTGTACCACCTCATGCGCGCTCGGCGCCGCCAGGGCCAGCAATGGCATGCTTGCCAGAAGTGCCAGCAGGGAATTACGCACGGTCTTGAACATGTCAGGAGCCCTCATCAATTGGCTTCATCTTTATTGACCGAATTGAGCAGGAATTTGCCAATCAGGTCTTCCAGCACCAGCGAGGACTGCGTGTCGTGGATAGTGCTGCCATCCTTGAGCACCGCCTCGTCACCCCCAACGCTGATGCCGATGTATTTCTCGCCGAGCAGGCCTGCGGTCAGGATCGACGCAGTGGAATCATCGGGCAGGTTATTGACGCCACCATCGAGCTCCAGGGTCACCCGCCCCATGTAGCTGTCACGATCCAGGTCGATGGCGGTGACCTTGCCGATGGTCACACCGGCCATCGTCACCTTCGAGCGCACGGTCAGGCCGGCGATGTTATCGAAGTAGGCATAGACCTTGTACGTGTCGCCCGAGCTTCCGACGCTCAGGCCACTGACACGCAGGGCCAGCAACAGCAGGGCCAGCACACCTGCCATCATGAACAGGCCGACACCAATCTCCAGCGTGCGGTTTTGCATCAGAAGTCTCCAAACATCAAAGCGGTCAGAATGAAATCGAGGCCAAGAACGGCCAGCGAGGCGTACACCACTGTACGCGTGGTCGCCCGGCTGATGCCTTCGGACGTCGGCTCGCAGTCATAACCCTGGAACACGGCTATCCAGGTCACCACGAAGGCGAAGACGATGCTCTTGATCACACCATTGAGCACATCATCGTAAAAGGAAACACTGTTCTGCATATTGGCCCAGAACGAGCCCTCGTAGACCCCCAGCCAGTCGACCGCGACCATGGCTCCGCCCCAGATACCGACCACGCAGAAGATCATCGACAGCAGGGGCATCGAGATGAAACCGGCCCACAGGCGTGGTGCAACGATGTACTTGAGCGGATCGACACCGATCATCTCCAGACTGGAAAGCTGCTCGGTGGATTTCATGTTGCCGATCTCGGCAGTCAGGGCCGAACCGGCACGCCCGGCAAACAGCAGCGCGGTAACGACCGGGCCCAGTTCGCGCAACAGGGTCAGGGCGACCATCTGCCCCACCGCCTGCTCGGAACCGTAGCTGACCAGGATGTTGTAGCCCTGCAGCGCCAGCACCATGCCGATGAATATGCCGGACACGACGATGATCGCCAGCGACATCACCCCGACGGCGAACAACTGCTTGATCAACAGCTGCAAAGGTTTTCCGGCACGGCTGCGGCCGAACAGGGCCCCCAGCAGAAAGAGCACGGAGCGCCCCAACGTTGCCACCACATCGATACCCGCACGACCGAACAGACGCAGCCGTTCGAGCGGTGAAATCCTGCGCATCAACCTCTCCCCAACAGATCTTCGCGGTAATCCGGCGCTGGATAATGGAAGGGAACCGGGCCATCCGGCGCCCCTTTCATGAACTGGCGAATGCGCGGGTTATCCGACTCCATCAACTCGGCAGGCGTACCTTGCCCCAACACCTGCGCATCTCCCACGACATAGATGTAATCGGCAATGCTGGCGGTTTCCGCCAGGTCATGGGACACCACCACGCTGGTAATGCCCAGGGCATCATTGAGCAAGCGAATCAGACGAACCAGGACGCCCATGGCAATCGGATCCTGGCCGACGAACGGCTCGTCATACAGCAGTATCTGCGGATCCAGCGCGATCGCCCGCGCCAGCGCCACACGGCGCTTCATGCCACCGGACAGCTCATCGGGCATCAGCTCGATGGCACCCCGCAAGCCCACGGCCTGGAGTTTGAGCAGAACAATGTCACGAATCATTTCTTCCGGCAGCTGAGTGTGCACACGCAAGGGGAAGGCCACGTTCTCGAACACGTCGAGATCGGTGAACAACGCACCACTCTGAAACAGCACGCCCATCTGCTTGCGCATGTCGAACAGCGCGTCGCGCGACAACCGAGGCAGGTTGATGCCATTGACGAGGACATTGCCCTGGCTCGGACGCAACTCGGCGGCGATCAGACGTAGCAGGGTGGTCTTGCCGCAACCGGACGGCCCCATGATGCCGGTCACCTTGCCGCGCGGAATGCGGATATCGACCTTGTCGAAAATCGCTCGCGCGCCACGCAGGAAGCTGACGCCCTGCAACTCGATTGCGTAGTCGTGCTCGGCGCTCATCTGAACTCCTTGAAAACAGGCCCTCCTGGCAGACGCCGTCTCCAGAAGCGAGGACACGCACCAGTAGAGGGGCCGAAATGGCCGCGGACTATAGCATTTGCTGGACATCCCACCCAATAGCACCCCACGGCAGCGTTCAGACTTGCGACAGCTTCGACGATTAGTCTGGCTGAGCACAGATGCTCGCGGCGGGCTTTTCCCGTTATAATCCCCGTCTTTTTTCGCACGGCAGCTCCAGCCAGCATGAACCAGACCCGCGACCTGATTGATTCCGCGCAACGCACCATCCGCCTTGAACTCGAAGCGGTGCAGGAGCTTCTGCCTCGCATCGACGCCGACTTCGTCAAGGCCTGCGAGCTGATCCTGAGCTGCAAGGGCCGCGTCGTCGTCGTTGGCATGGGCAAATCCGGGCATATCGGCAACAAGATCGCCGCCACGCTGGCCAGCACGGGGACCACGGCTTTTTTCGTGCACCCGGCCGAAGCCAGTCACGGTGACATGGGCATGATCACCCGGGACGATATCGTCCTTGCCCTGTCCAACTCGGGTTCTACCGCCGAAATCGTCACCCTGCTGCCACTGATCAAGCGCCTCGGCATCCAGTTGATCAGCATGACCGGCAACCCGGATTCGCCGCTGGCCAAAGCGGCAGAGGTGAACCTGGATGCCCGCGTCTCGCAGGAAGCCTGCCCGCTGAATCTGGCGCCGACCTCCTCGACCACGGCCAGCCTGGTACTCGGCGACGCCCTGGCCATAGCCCTGCTGGAGGCCCGCGGTTTTACCGCAGAAGACTTCGCATTCTCCCATCCTGGCGGCGCGCTCGGTCGGCGCCTGCTGCTCAAGGTGGAGAACGTCATGCACAAGGGTGACGCCCTGCCCCACGTGCGTCGCGGCACCAGCCTGCGCGATGCGCTGCTGGAAATGACCCAGAAAGGCCTGGGCATGACCGTGGTTCTGGAAGAGGACGGCCGCCTGGCCGGCATCTTCACCGACGGCGACCTGCGCCGCACCCTGGACAAGGGTATCGACGTCCGCCAGGCCCTGATCGACGACGTGATGACGCCCCACGGCAAGACCGCCCGCGCCGAAATGCTCGCAGCCGAAGCCTTGAAGATAATGGAAGATCACAAGATCAACGCCCTGGTGGTGGTCGACGATCAGGATAGCCCGGTCGGCGCGCTGAACATGCACGACCTGCTGCGCGCTGGAGTGATGTGATGAACGACCTGCTGCAACGCGCCCGAGCGGTGAAACTGGCCATCTTCGACGTCGACGGCGTACTGACTGACGGCCGCCTGTATTTCCTCGAAGACGGCAGTGAGTTCAAGACCTTCAACACACTGGATGGCCACGGTATCAAGATGCTCATCAATTCGGGCGTACGCACGGCCATCATCAGCGGGCGCAAGACCCCGGTGGTCGAGCGGCGCGCCAACAACCTGGGCATCCAGCATCTGTTCCAGGGCCGCGAAGACAAACTCGTCGTTCTCGACGGCCTGCTCGTCGAACTCGGCCTAAGCTATGAACAGGTCGCCTACCTTGGCGATGATCTGCCTGACCTTCCAGTTATTCGACGGGTCGGACTGGGCATGGCCGTGGCCAGCGCCGACAGCTTCGTGCGTCAGCACGCCCATGGCGTGACCCAGGCGAGCGGTGGCAATGGTGCAGCACGGGAATTCTGCGAACTGATCATGCGTGCCCAGGGCACGCTGGATGCGGCCCAGGCCGCCTACCTGTAGAGCACAGCATGCTGCGTAAAGCCTTCAACATACTGATCTTCGCCCTGATCGCGGCCGTGGTAGCGGCGCTCGGCTACTGGAACATCGCACCGGACAGCGCTCGCCAACCTCAACAGGCCGGCGAAGACAATGCCGTGGACTTCTACGTGGTCGGCGCGCACACCGTGCAATACCAGGATGACGGCAAGATCCACTACCGCATGACCGCAGACAAGCTCGAACACATCAAGAGCACCGACATCACCCTGATCGACACCCCGAAGCTGGATCTGTACCGCGGCACCGAGCAGCCCTGGAAAGTGACCAGCCAACGCGCCGAGGTTTCCCCTGGCGGTGTCGAAGTGGAACTGATCGACGACGTGCGCATCGCCCGTACCGATGCCAAGGGACGCCCCACCGTCATTACCAGCAGCCGCATGACCGTGATTCCTGACAAGGAATATGCGCAGACCGAGCAAGCCGTTAGAATCGAGGCCGCCAACGGGGTGACCACGGCACAAGGAATGAAAGCGTACTTGAATGACGGCCGGATGATCCTGCCGTCCAACGTAAGAGGCCAGCATGAGGTTCGTTAATACCCTCCCCCTGATTCTCAGCCTTGGCGCCGCATTGGGAAGCGCGGCTGCCTGGGCCCTGCCATCGGATCGCGACCAACCCATCCGCATCCAGGCCGACAGCGCCGAACTGGATGACAAGCAGGGCGTGGCGGTCTATCGCGGCGATGTGATCATTACCCAGGGCACCCTGAAGATCACCGGCGATACCGTGACCATCACCCAGACCAACAGTGGCGACATCGACGTGTTCACCTCGGTAGGCAATCTGGCCTATTACGAGCAGAAGCCCGCCGTGGACAAGGACATCGTCAAGGCCTACGGCCGCACCATCCAGTACTTCGCCAGCAACGAACGCATCGTACTGATCGACCAGGCCAAGGTGATCCAGGAAGGCAATACCTTCGAAGGCGAGAAGATCGTCTATGACACCCGCCGCCAGATCGTCAATGCCGGCCGCGCCACAGGTACCAATGTCGGCACGCCGCGTCCCCGCATCGACATGGTCATCCAACCGAAGAACAAACCTGCGGATCAACAGCAGTAATGGCCATACTCAAAGCCCAACACCTGGCCAAGAGCTATAAAAGCCGCCAGGTCGTGCGCGACGTCAGCCTGAGCATCGAGAGCGGCCAGATCGTCGGCCTGCTCGGCCCCAACGGCGCTGGCAAGACCACATGCTTCTACATGATCGTCGGCCTGGTGCGCGCCGATCAGGGACGCGTACTGATCGACGACCTCGACGTCAGCCATCAGCCGATGCACGGTCGCGCTCGTGCCGGTATCGGCTATCTGCCGCAGGAAGCCTCGATCTTCCGCAAGCTCTCGGTAGCCGACAACATCATGGCCATTCTCGAGACCCGCAAGGATCTCGACCGCGCCGGTCGTCAGGCGGAGCTGGAAAACCTGCTGCAGGAATTCCACATCCACCACATCGCCGACAGCCTTGGCATGAGCCTGTCCGGCGGCGAGCGACGCCGCGTGGAAATCGCCCGTGCACTGGCGACCAACCCCAAGTTCATCCTGCTCGACGAACCCTTCGCCGGCGTGGATCCGATCTCCGTGGGCGACATCAAGCAGATCATCCACCACCTGAAGGCCAAGGGCATCGGCATTCTGATCACCGATCACAACGTGCGTGAAACGCTGGACATCTGTGAAACCGCCTACATCGTCAACGATGGACAGCTGATAGCCGAAGGCGATGCCGAGACCATCCTCGCCAATCAGACGGTGAAAGAGGTCTACCTGGGGCACGAGTTCCGCCTGTAGGACGCCAGACATTTCACTACAGAAACATGGCAACCTCTAGGCAAAATCGAGAAAATCAGGCATATAATTTGCTTCCTGGCGGCGCTTCGGCGCCCTGATGTGGAAGGCGTAACTCGCCGGTAAATTAAGGTCTGCAATGAAACCATCGCTAGTCCTCAAGATGGGCCAGCAGCTGACGATGACCCCGCAGCTGCAACAGGCTATCCGCCTCCTCCAACTGTCCACACTGGATCTGCAACAGGAAATCCAGGAGGCGCTGGAGTCCAATCCCATGCTCGAGCGCCAGGAAGACGGCGACGACTTCGACAACAGCGACCCGATGGCGGACGGAGCCGAAAGCGCCGCGCCCGCTGCGCAGAACAAGGAAGACAGCTACCAGGAAACCACCCCGACGGTGGACAACCTGGAAGACGGCGAATGGGGCGAACGCATCCCCAACGAGCTGCCGGTCGACACCGCCTGGGAAGACGTCTACCAGACCAGCGCCAGCAGCCTGCCAAGCAACGATGATGACGAGTGGGATTTCACCACCCGCACGTCCAGCGGCGAGAGTTTGCAGAGCCACCTGCTCTGGCAGTTGAACCTGGCCCCAATGTCGGACAAGGATCGACTGATCGCGGCTACCCTGATCGACTGCATCAACAACGATGGCTATCTGGAGGAAACCCTCGAGGAAGTCACCGAGTCCTTCGACCCCGAACTCGACATCGAACTCGACGAAGTGGAAGTGGTTCTGCACCGCATCCAGCAGTTCGAGCCAGCCGGGATCGGCGCCCGTGACCTGCGCGAGTGCCTGCTGCTGCAACTGCGCCAGCTACCTGCCAATACACCATGGCTGAACGAAACCCAGCGGGTGGTCAACGATTACCTGGAGGTACTCGGCAGCCGCGACTACGCTCAGCTACTGCGGCGCATGAAGCTCAAGGAAGACGAGCTCAAGCAGATCATCGACCTGATCCAGCGCCTCAACCCGCGCCCGGGTTCGCAAATCGAATCCAGCGAACCGGAATACGTGGTACCGGACGTCATCGTACGCAAGCACAACGACCGCTGGCTGGTTGAGCTGAACCAGGAAGCCATGCCGCGCCTGCGCGTGAATCCGCAATACGCAGGTTTCGTCAAACGCGCCGACTCCAGCGCGGACAACACCTTCATGCGTAACCAACTGCAGGAAGCACGCTGGTTCATCAAGAGCCTGCAGAGCCGCAATGAAACCTTGATGAAGGTCGCTACGCAGATCGTCGAACATCAACGCGGCTTTCTCGATTACGGTGACGAAGCGATGAAGCCGCTGGTGCTGCATGACATCGCCGAAGCGGTAGGCATGCATGAATCGACCATTTCGCGCGTTACCACGCAGAAATTCATGCATACCCCGCGTGGTATTTACGAGCTGAAATATTTCTTCTCCAGCCACGTCAGCACCTCCGAGGGCGGTGAATGCTCGTCCACCGCGATCCGCGCGATCATCAAAAAACTGGTTGCAGCAGAAAACGCGAAAAAGCCGTTGAGCGACAGCAAGATCGCTGGTTTACTGGAGGCACAAGGCATCCAAGTCGCCCGCCGGACGGTTGCCAAATACCGTGAATCCCTCGGTATAGCGCCCTCCAGCGAACGCAAGCGACTGATGTAAGCCCGGTCGACTGATTGCGCAAGCGATCAGGCCAAGGTGTTCCGGCGGTGGGCCGTTTTCTGGCCCATCACTTACACAAGGCAACAAGGAGAAAGCGGTATGCAAGTCAACATCAGTGGACATCAGCTGGATGTGACCGACGCCCTGCGTGACTACATCGGCGAGAAACTCGGCCGACTGGAACGTCACTTCGACAAGATCACCAATGTTCAGGTGATCATGGAGGTCGAAAAACTCAAGCAAAAAATCGAAGCTACCCTGCACATCGCTGGCGGCGAAGTCGTCGCCAACGCAGAGCACACGGACATGTACGCGGCCATCGACCTGCTGGCCGACAAGCTCGACCGCCAACTCATCAAGCACAAGGAAAAGCAGCTCGACCGCCTGCAAGGCGCCGCAGCCCGCTGACACTCCCCTTTCATGATCCGACTTGAAAACATCCTGACCCCCGGCCGTTCCCTGGTGAACGTGCCGGGAGGCAGCAAGAAACGTGTGCTCGAACAGATCGCCAACCTGATCGCGCGCGACCTGCCAGACCTGGATGCCCAGGATATCTTCGAAAGCCTGATTGCCCGCGAGAAGCTTGGCTCGACCGGCTTCGGCAACGGCATCGCCATTCCCCACTGTCGCATCGAAGGTTGCAGTGCACCAATCAGCGCAGTACTGCACCTCGATACCGCCGTGGACTTCGACGCGATCGACGGGGCACCGGTCGATCTGCTGTTCGTTCTGCTGGTACCGCAGGCGGCGACCGATGCTCACCTCGAACTGCTACGCCAGATCGCCAGCATGCTCGAACATCAGGAAGCCTGCGAACGCCTGCGCCAGGCGGCAAGCGGCGAGGAACTCTACCGGGTAATAGTCGAAATTCAGAACGGTCAATGAGCATGCGCCTGATCATCGTCAGCGGTCGATCCGGCTCGGGCAAGAGCACTGCCCTCGATGTGCTCGAGGACAATGGCTTTTACTGCATAGACAACCTGCCGGCCGGCCTCCTGCCGGATCTGGCCGAACGCTTTCTCCCGCACAGCGACATGCTGCTGCCGCAGGTAGCGGTCTCCATCGATGCTCGCAACCTGCTGAGCCAGTTGCGCCGCTTCCCCGAACTGCTCGATGAAGTACGCAAACGCAACATCCGTTGCGACGTACTGTACCTGGACGCCGAAGACGAAACCCTGCTCAAGCGCTTCTCGGAAACCCGCCGTCGCCACCCGCTGACCAATGACAATCGCTCATTGGCCGAAGCCATCGCCTACGAAAGCCAGTTGCTGGCGCCGATCACCGATCGTGCCGACCTGAAGATCGATACCACCCGCCTGAACCTCTACCAGTTGCGCGATACATTGAAATTGCGCCTGCTCGGCCAGACCCAGACAGGCACTGCCTTTCTCGTCGAATCCTTCGGTTTCAAACGTGGCATGCCGGTAGACGCCGACCTGGTATTCGATGCGCGCTGCCTGCCCAACCCATACTGGAAACCCGAGCTACGGGATTTTTCCGGGCTCGATCAACCGGTCATCGACTACCTCGCCGCGCAGCCGGAAGTGGAGGAGATGTACCAGGATATCCACGCCTATCTGGACAAGTGGCTGCCGCGTTTCGCTGCCAGCAACCGCGCCTACGTGACTATCGCCATTGGCTGCACGGGAGGCCATCACCGCTCGGTCTACCTGGCAAGCCGCCTGAGCGAAGCCCTGAAACAGTCATTGCAGAACGTCCAGGTCCGTCACCGCGACCTCAGTTAAGGAACCACAGCCGCGATGCCAGCCCGTGAAATCACCATCATCAACAAGCTCGGCCTGCATGCCCGCGCGGCGGCCAAGTTCGTCGGCGTTGCGAGCACCTATCCATGCCAGGTGCGTATTGGCCGCTCTCCGGAAAGCCTGGTGGACGGCAAGAGCATCATGGCCGTGATGATGCTCGCTGCCGGCAAAGGTACTCAGGTTCACCTGCACACCGAAGGCGCGCAGGAGCAGGAAGCCATGGACGCCCTGGTCGGGCTGATCGAAAATTACTTCGACGAAGGGGAGTAGAAGCCTACCCCCACTGCGCCCTGTTGCGTCGCAGGCCGGATACTCCTAGCCCAGGGCAGTATCCAGCACCATCATCAGACAGAAGCCCGCCGCCAGCGCCATACTGGCATCGCCAGCATGGCCATTGCCATGCGACTCGGGAATGATCTCATGCACCACGGCGAACAGCATGGCCCCTGCTGCCAGCGCCAGCCCCCAGGGCAGCAACATGTGCGAGACCCCGACCAGCCAGGCGCAGAGCACCGCAAAAACCGGCTCGACCAGACCTGATGCCGCTCCGATCAATACCGCCTTGCCACGCCCTACTCCAGCGCTGGCCAGCACCAGAGCGACAATCAGCCCCTCCGGTACGTCCTGCAAGGCGATACCGATCGCCAGGCCATCGGCACCACTCAATCCAGCACCTGCTGCGACCCCCACCGCCATGCCTTCAGGAACGTTATGCAGCATGATGGCGATGACGAACAGAAGCACGCCGGGCGCCAGCCCATCCTGCTGCGCCCCAACGACACCAATGTCCTGACGTTGCGCCAGCACCCGCCCCAATCCCATCAGCGCAGCGGCCCCCAGCAGCAGGCCGATACTGGCCAAGCCACCTGCCCCCCAGGGTGTGAAACCCTGTTCGCCAGCGACTTCGAGTGTCGGCACCAGCAAGGAAAACACCGTGGCAGCCAGCATAACCCCCCCACCGAAGCCCATTAGCCTGTCGTGCCAGCGTTGCGACAAGTCCCCCATGAACAGCACCGGCAGGGCACCGACAGCCGTACCGGTGGCACACAACAGGCCGCCTTGCAGCGCCCGAAGCAACTGAGGCTCGATTGTCTGATCGACCATGACGGCAGCCTGAATGAACAGCAGCAGACTGCCGCAGAGCAGAATCACGCCACCCAGCAGATAGCGTAAAACCCGGCTATTCACGCCGGGCAGGGAGGTCAGCAAGGTTCGCATCGTGTTCACAATCCGCCTGTTCAGCTCAGGGCCTGTCGGTATCGACGCGCCACTTCCGCCCAGTCGATGACATGGAAGAATGCGCCGATGTATTCCGGACGACGGTTCTGGTAACGCAGGTAATATGCGTGCTCCCACACGTCCAGGCCAAGAATCGGGGTATTGCCGTGGATCAACGGGCTGTCCTGATTGGCACTGCTCTCAACCACCAGATTTTTCTCCGGAGTCAGACTGAGCCAGGCCCAACCACTGCCGAAACGGGTCAACGCGGCCTTGGTGAAAGCGTCCTTGAAGGCCGTAAAGCCGCCCAGCTCGGAATCGATCGCTGTCGCCAGCTCTCCATCGGGTTCACCACCTCCCGAGGGCGACATCACCGTCCAGAACAGCGCATGATTGGCATGCCCTCCCCCTGGTTGATCAATGCTCCGTGCAGGCTTTGAGGCAGGTCGTCCAGCCGACTCAGAAGATCTTCCACCGGAATCTCTGCATAGGACGTCCCCTCCAGTGCTGCGTTCAGGTTGTTGATATAAGTCTGATGATGCTTGCTGTGGTGGATCTCCATGGTCTGCGCATCGATATGCGGTTCCAGGGCGTCGTAGGCGTAAGGCAGAGCCGGCAGGCTATGAGGCATGAGCGATCTCCTTCAGTGGTAGTAGCGACCATGGCTGACTGGATTGGCAGCGGGACGCTGCCAGGCATGACGTCGCGATGCGCCAAGCAGGCGATCGGTCGCGGAAAGGCACCGTGCTCGCCGATGAACTGCAACAGTTCCACGTAAGTGCGGCGACTGTGGTGCAAGGCGATCTCGCGCAATGCCTGTGGTTGCCGGGTATCGGCGAGCGTCTGCAACAAGCGCTCGTGACTGGCGCAGAGGTTCTCCGCTGCCTCCTCCGGCTGTCCCAGCGTGAGATGCAGATCGGCCAGGTTGTGATGGGAGATCACGAAAGCCGCCACGGCCAGGTTGCGATCGGGCCAGCGATCGAACATCACCTGGGCCTCCGCCAGGGCTTGCAGGTAGAGCTCACGGGCCCGCACCCAGTCGCCCTCGGAAAAGCAGCGGTTGCCGGATTCGATGATGATTTTCCAGTGTTCCATGACAGGCCTCCTGGTGAGAATCCGTCCACAAATCGCCCCGCGCAGTTGAATACGCTTGCCTATGACGTGCCTCAGCCACTCGGCTCACAGGCGCGTGAACGGACTCCGTAAGAAAAGCGGCTCAGAGACCGCCTTCGGTGAGTTTTTCCGGATCTAGCAGTTGCTCGAGCTGTGCCCGTGGCAGGTCGGTATGCTCCAGCGCCACCTCGATGATCGGCCGCCCCTCGCGATAAGCCTGCTTGGCGATTTCGGCCGCCTTGAGATAGCCAATGATCGGATTCAGAGCCGTGACCAGAATCGGATTGCGTTCCAGCGCTTCCCTGAGCTTGGGTTGGTTGACCTTGAAGCTGGCGATGGCGCGATCGGCCAGCAGGCGGCTGACATTGGTCAGCAGTTGCAGGCTGTAGAGCAGGTTGTCGGCGATCACCGGCAACATGACATTGAGTTCGAAATTGCCGGACTGCCCGGCGATGGAGATGACCGAGTCGTTGCCGATCACCTGGGCGGCAACCATGGCCGCCGCCTCCGGAATCACCGGGTTGACCTTGCCCGGCATGATCGACGAACCGGGCTGAAGTGCCTCCAGCTCGATTTCCGCCAGTCCTGCCAGGGGGCCCGAATTCATCCAGCGCAGGTCGTTGGCGATCTTCATCAGCGATACCGCCGTCGTCTTGAGCTGACCGGAAACGGCCACGGCAGTGTCCTGCGAGCCGATCAGTGCAAAGAAGTTGCTACCGGTGGTGAAATTCACACCGGTCAGGCCAGTCAGTTCCTGGCAGAACTGCTCGGCGAAACGGGAATGGGCATTGACTCCGGTACCGACTGCCGTGCCGCCCTGCGCCAGCGCCTGCAGGCTGGGCTGCAAGCCACGCAGATGCCCGATGTTGGCCTGGATCTGTTGTCCCCAGCCGTCCAGCACCTGGCTCATGCGCACCGGCATGGCGTCCATCAGATGAGTGCGACCGGTCTTGACGTAGGGCTGTACTTCCAGCGACTTGTCGCACAGCACCTTGAGCAGATGACCGAGCGCAGGCAAGAGACGCTCGTGCAGTTCGATGGCAGCACTGACATGGATAGTGGTGGGGATGATGTCATTGCTGCTCTGACCACAGTTGACGTGATCGTTGGCACTGACCTTGTCTCCGAGGATACGGCTGGCCAGGGTAGCGATCACCTCGTTGGCGTTCATGTTGGAACTGGTACCGGAGCCCGTCTGGAACACATCCACCGGGAAATGCGCCATGAAATCGCCTTCGAGCAACTGCTGACAGGCCGTGACGATGGCATCGCCCAGGGCTGGGTCGATCTGCTGCAACTCCACGTTGGCCCGCGCAGCCGCCGCCTTGGCCAGGATCAGCGCACGAATGAAAGGCGCCGGCATGCGCTGCCCGGATACCGGGAAATTGTTCACCGCACGCTGGGTCTGCGCGCCGTAGAGTGCCGCGCTCGGTACCTCCAGTTCGCCCATGCTGTCGCGTTCGATCCGGGTGTCATCATGGGAGTCACTCATAGGGATGTCCTTGTGCCGATTCATTGAAAGAGAGGGAGGGTTCCAGGCGCAGCGTCGCCAGGCGATTGAGCAGAACGTTCAGACTGCGTTGACGAGGAAGGTCATTGGCTTGTTGCTGCATGACCCGCAAAGGCCGATAAGCGCGATCCAGGCAGAGGGCGCGCCAATGCCAGGGCAACGCTGGATCGCAGGCCGTATCGAGCAACAGTTCGAGTGTGAGGCGCGAAACGCGCCAGGCATCCAGCAGCCCACGCTCCACCAATTGCCGACCGTGCCACTCGTGGAAGTCGAGCAGACGCGGCTCATCGGGTCGCAGGGCGCAGCGCACGAGAAAACCCTGCCAATGCCAGCAGTTCAAACAAGGCGTGAAGAAGGGATAGAACATGGACACCCACCTATTCGTGAAATGATATTTATTCTCCTTTGAGAAAAATAATCAATACACAAAATGTGTGGGTTCTCATGTTGCAGTCGATTCGCCCTCACCATGGCGAATCATGACGAGCAGGATGCACGCGGCCCTGAAGACCGCGCATCAACGATCGTCATCGAATGGAAGGGGCACTCAGCTCCCCGCGACGGTCATTCTCTCGATCAGAACCGAGCCCGTGCACACATTGCCCCTGCGCTCCAGATCACGGCCGACCGCGACGATCTGGCGGAACATGTCACGCAGGTTGCCGGCGATCGTCACCTCCTGCACCGGGAACCGGATCTCGCCATTCTCCACCCAGAAGCCGGCCGCGCCACGCGAGTAGTCGCCAGTCACCAGATTCAGGCCCTGCCCCATCAGCTCGGTGACCAGCAGACCTCGGCCCATGCGGCGAATCAGCGCCTGCTGATCCTCGTCGCCATGAGTGACGAACAGGTTGTGCACGCCTCCCGAGTTGGCCGTGCTCGGCAGACCCAGCTTGCGCCCGGAATAGGTACCGAGCACATAGGACACCAGCTCCCCCTTCTCCACGAAGGACTTGGCGTAGGTTGCCAGACCATCACCATCGAACGTCGCGCTACCCAGTGCGCGCGGCAGATGGGGACGCTCGTCGAGGCTCAGCCACTCCGGGAACAGACGCTGGCCGAGTGCGCCCTCGAGGAAGGACGAATGGCGATACAGATTGCCACCGGAAATGGCCGCCAGCAGGTGACTGAACAATCCACCTGCAAGCTCGGCTGCGAACAGCACAGGCACTTCGCAAGTTGGAACGGGACGAGCGCCGAGGCGACTGACCGCACGGACAGCGGCGCGATGGCCGATATCGGCTGCATCGGCCAGCAACTCACCCTGACGGTTGACGTCGTACCAGTAATCGCGCTGCATCTGCCCTTCACCCTCGGCGATCATCACGCAACTCAGGCTGTGCCGGGTGCTGGCGTAACCACCGATGAAACCATGGCTGTTACCGTACACGCGGCAGCCCTGGTGGGTGTTGAGACTGGTGCCATCGGCATTGCTGATACGCTGATCCGCCGCGAAAGCCGACGCCTCGCAGGTCAGCGCCTGTTCGACTGCCTGCTCGGGGGTGATCGACCAGGGGTGATAGAGATCCAGCTCCGGCAAGTCCCGCGCCATCAGGGCGGCATCGGCCAACCCCGCGCAGTCGTCCTCGCTGGCATGCCTGGCGATGGCCAAAGCTGCCGCAACCGTCTCGCGGATAGCCGCCTCACCGGTTGCCGAGGTACTCGCCGAGCCCTTGCGCTGCCCGAGATAAAGGGTGATGCCGAAGCCCTGATCGCGATTGAACTCGACGGTTTCCACCTCACCCTGGCGTACCGTGGTGGACAGGCCCTGACCAGCCGAGACGGCCACCTCGCAGGCGCTGGCCCCCTGGCGAGCGGCCTCGGCGAGAATCGCCTCGACCTGTTGCTGCAGCACTGGCAGAGCCTGCGGCCCGATCCGTTCTACTTCACTCATAATCACTCCCGATTCTTCTGGCACAGGCACCCTCGCAAGGAGCCCAGGGCCTGCTCTCGACTCCCCGCCCACGGGCCGGCAGCCACGGTTGCTGCTATCATGGCGGCGTTTCCCTCTGGACCCACCCCATGTCTGATTCCTATGACGACTTCTCGCTGGAGAAGAGCAAATCCCAGGTCAAACGCGAACTGCATGCCCTGCAGGAACTCGGCGAGCGACTGACCACGCTCAAGCCGGATCTGCTGGCCAGGATGCCGCTGACCGACGCGCTGCGCCGCGCCCTCGCCGAAGCACCGAAACACACCGCGAACGCCGCCCGCAAGCGCCATGTCCAGTTCATCGGCAAACTGATGCGTGAACAGGACATCGAGGCGATCAACGCCATGATCGACCAGGTGGACAGCTCCACCCGCGAATACAACGAGCGCTTCCACGCCCTCGAGCGCTGGCGCGATCGCCTGATAGGCGAAGGCGACAGTGCCCTGGAAAGCTTCGTCGAGAGCTACCCCGACGCCGACCGCCAGCATCTGCGCGGGCTGGTTCGTCATGCCCAGCACGAAGCGGCGCACAACAAGCCACCTGCCGCCGCTCGCAAGGTGTTCAAGTACATTCGCGAACTGGACGAAGTCCAGCGCGGACTGCGCTGAACGTCTACGCGCGCGAACCCGTTCAGGGCTCGCGCGCCGACTCTTCGTCGGCAGGCGGCGCCTCCGGCGATCAGGCGCCGGTGCCGCCGACCGTGATCGCATCGATCTTCAACGTCGGCTGCCCCACACCCACGGGTACCGACTGACCGTCCTTGCCACAGGTGCCAACACCGCTGTCCAGCGCCAGGTCGTTGCCGACCATGGACACGCGGCTCATCGCCTCCGGGCCGTTGCCGATCAACGTGGCGCCCTTGACCGGCGCGGTAATTTTGCCGTCCTCGATCAGGTAGGCCTCGCTGGTGGAGAACACGAACTTGCCGCTGGTGATATCCACCTGACCGCCACCGAGGTTGGCGCAGTAGATGCCCTTCTTCACCGAGCGAATGATCTCTTCCGGTTCGCTCTCGCCGGCCAGCATGTAGGTGTTGGTCATGCGCGGCATCGGCAGATGCGCATAGGACTCGCGACGACCGTTGCCGGTGGCGGCCACGCCCATCAGGCGCGCGTTGAGCTTGTCCTGCATGTAGCCCTTGAGCACACCGTTCTCGATCAGCGTGGTGCACTGGGTCGGCGTGCCTTCATCATCGACACTGAGCGAGCCACGACGACCGGTCAGGGTGCCATCGTCGACGATGGTGCACAGGCTGGAAGCGACCTTCTGACCAACCTTGCCGCTGTAGGCCGAGCTGCCCTTGCGGTTGAAGTCGCCCTCCAGGCCGTGACCGACGGCTTCGTGCAGCAAGACACCGGACCAGCCTGCTCCCATCACCACCGGCAGCGTGCCGGCAGGAGCCGGGACGGCTTCCAGGTTGACCAGGGCCTGGCGCAGCGCCTCACGGGCATACCCCATGGCACGGTCTTCATCCAGGAAATAGCGGTAGTCGGTACGACCGCCACCACCATGACCACCACGCTCACGACGGCCGTTCTGCTCGACGATGACACTCACATTGAAACGCACCAGCGGACGGATATCCGCGCTGAGGCTGCCATCATGGGCTGCAACCAGAACACGATCCCAGACACCGGCCAGGCTCACGGTCACCTGCTTGATGCGCGGATCCAGCGCACGCGTAGCGCGGTCGATGCGCTGCAGCAACTCCACCTTCTCGGCACGGCTCATGACATCCAGCGGATTGCCTTCGGCATACAGTTGGGTTACCTGCGGGCTGACGAAGGCCTGCACACGGCCCTGCTGGCCGGCACGGGAAATCGAGCGGGCGGCGCGGGCGGCCTGGCTCAGTGCATCGAGGGTAATCGCATTGCTGTAGGCGAAGCCGGTCTTCTCACCCGACTGGGCACGCACGCCGACACCCTGGTCGAGATTGAAACTGCCCTCCTTGACGATGCCATCTTCCAGTACCCAGGTTTCCGAAACCTGGCTCTGGAAATACAGGTCGGCCGCATCGATACCAGGCCCCGCGACTTCGCCCAGCACGGAGCCCAGGCTGTCGAGGGTCAGGTTACCGGGGGCCAGCAGATGTTCGCTGACGGATTGCAACATCGTATTCATGTTCACTCCACTAGGAGCCTGTCGGGTTTGATCGTTCGTAACGAGAGGAAGCCCGACTTGAGGCAGTTTTTCGGTTTTTCGAGGAGAATAGCCCGCCATCTGACGAGGAAAAGCGGAAAAAATGTCCACATTCGGCTTTCTCGCAGTAGAACGGCATCAACTCCGACAGGCTCCCTGGATCGGACACGCCACGTCCGATGGAAAGAATCGACGGTGTTGTTGCACCGGCATGCGTTGACGTATGGCCGCCTGCTCGGCGGCATCGCGAGAAGCCAGCAAGGCAGCCTCGCCCTGATCCTGCTCAGCCAGTATCGTCCCCCAGGGGTCGACAATGGCCGAATGGCCGAAGGTCTGACGCGGCCCCGGATGCTCGCCACCCTGACCGGCCGCCAACAGGTAGCACTGAGTCTCGATGGCGCGAGCCCGAATCAGCACCTGCCAGTGCGCCGCCCCCGTGACGGCCGTGAACGCCGAGGGCGCACTGATCAGTTCAGCCCCTGCCTGGCGCAACGCCGAGTACAACTCGGGAAAACGCAGGTCGTAGCACACGGTCAGCCCCAGGCGTCCGACCGGGGTATCGACCACCACCACCCGCTCACCATGCGCGAAGTCATCGGACTCGCGGTAGCGGCCACGATTGTCGCTGACATCCACGTCGAACAGGTGCAGCTTGTCGTAACGCGCCGCACGCTCGCCCTGCTCATCGATCAGCAGGGAACAGGCCCGTGGCTTGCCTTCGGCATCGTCATCGGGAGGCAGGGGCAACGTACCCGCCACGATCCATAAACTGAGGTCGCGGGCCGCCTGTTTCAACCAGGGCAGGATGGGGCCTTCACCCTGCGCCTCGGCACGACCGATGGCGGCCAGATCGCGGCGTCCCATCGCGGCGAAGTTTTCCGGCAGCACGGCGAGGCGCGCACCGCCCTGGGCTGCACGCTCCAGCATGCGACGGGCCAGCCTGAGGTTGGTCAGCACATCATCCTGGCTGACCATCTGAATCACGGCGAGATTCATGAATACGCTCTCGGGCTCTGTAGGTTTTCCTTGCGACAGAGTACGCCAGGGCGATGACTCATTGCGGTTTTTCGAACGGTTTGTCGAAGCTGATCTCCGGATCCTGCATCGAGCCGGTCACGTCGTACTGCACGCTGGCGAAACGCGCCACCTTGTCACCCAGCAGCTTGTCGACGACGAAAAGCGCTCCCCAATGGCTGGCGCGCCGACGATCAGCGCGGCCAGTGGCAAGTTGTTGGTCACCGGCAGCGTAACCAGCAGCTTGGCGTCTATCCGCTCGTTACGCACGTCCAGATTGCCCTTGAGCTCGAGATTGCTCGATGGCCCGGTCAGGGTGATCGGCTCGTTGGTGACCAGCAGACCATTGCTAGCCTGCAAATTGCCTTTGACCCGATCGTAGCTCAGGCCCTTGCCCAGCAAGTCGGAGAAATCCAGGCGCAGACGGCGACCGATGGAGTTGAAGTTGAGCACGCCAAATACCCGCAGCGCCTGCGCCGACCCCTGAACCTCGACGAACTGACCATTGCGCAGCGCAGGATCGAGGTTGCCACTGAAGCGCTTGAGCGAGAACCAGGCTGGCGACCCCGGCCAGTTGCCGTCGGCATCCAGGCGGAAGCTTTCGCTGGTGACACTGGGCGCATAGCCCCAGGCCTTGAGCACCTCCCCCAGATCCTCGCCCTGCAGACGCCCCTTGTACCAACTACGGGTACTGCCAGGCTCACCCGACCAGCCGGCAGAACCGCCTATCTTCAGCCCCTGCAGGTCCAGATCGAGCTCATCGAA
This sequence comes from Ectopseudomonas oleovorans, assembly GCA_045291465.1. GTDB lineage: Bacteria > Pseudomonadota > Gammaproteobacteria > Pseudomonadales > Pseudomonadaceae > Aquipseudomonas > Aquipseudomonas oleovorans_B. The sequence goes on from CP152345.1 coordinate 5,065,560, forward strand.
ACGCACGCCACCCTGCTGTGGACGAACCTTCAGCGACCAGGCGCCAAGTACCTTGTCACCACGCTGTACGCGCTCGATGCGAATATCCAGCGGGGGAATCTGGCGGGGATCGACATCAGCCAGAGGGTCGGGCGCATTGGCGGTTTTTTCTGCGTCGGGGTCGGGAGCCGGCAGCCTTACATGCCGCAGATCGACGCGAATCGGTACCCCCTCGGCATCGGCCAACACCACTCGACCGGCGGCCAGCGAACTGTCGAGTTGCAGCGCCCAGGCCTGCCCCTCGCGGGCCAGCGCAACGCTCACCTGCTCGACCTCCTGACCGAAGCCACGGAACCGTCCGATATCGAGTTGCCCACCTCTGAACAGACGCTGGCTGTCGGCATCCACACTCACCTTGTAGCGCTTGCCAACCTGCTGCCAGGCATCGACGTCCAGCTCGTCCAGCCGCCCACGTAGTCGCAGGCCCTGCCCAGGTGGCAGGCCTGCCGCACCACCACCCAGCACCAGTTCGCCACGCCCATCGGCCAGCGCCCCGGCCGGTGCGGCCAGATTCAGGCTGGCCAGAGCGCCATAGTTCGCCCAATAGCGGCGCTCACGTCCGGAGAGCGTCATGCGCCAGTCGGCGGAGCGCTCCTGGGCCGCCACCTTGCCGAACGGTGCCGGCAGATCGATGGCGACACCGCTCAGGTTCGAGTCGACACGCAACTGGCTGTCGTCACCCTCGAGGGTCATGCGCAAGCGATAGGGCAGCAAGCCGCTGGCCGGTAACGTCTGCGGGCCGCCCAGCCACTGGCTGAGCGTCTCGACCTGAACCCGCCCGCGCAAATCGAACAGGGTACGTGCCCGCCCGCGTGAACCCTCGGCGCTGATCTTGCCGCGCACCTGATGCCCGAAGACCTGAGCACGCACATCCGGAGCGCTCAGGCCTGAGGCACTGTCGAAACGAAACGCCCCCTGCACCTGACTCAGTTGCAGATCGGGGTTGGCCAGTTCGAGGTTGGCGCCTTCGGTGGCGAAATCCACCACCACGCCCGGCGCCTGGCCTTTCTGCAGCGGGATATCCAGTTGCAGCCGGCCAGTCAGCGGTCCCTGCCCCTGCCAGCCGGCGAAGATATCGGCAGTCCCCAGCGGCGCCTCCTGCAGCAGCTTGATGGCATCGCCCAGGCTGCTTTGTACCTTGCCATCGAGGTGCAGGCGCGGAGGCTTGCCATCGTGCAACAGCGGGATATTCGCCGTGACGTCATTGACCTGGCTATCCAGCAGACGCCCCTGCTCGAGACGCACGCGGACGGCATCGTCCTCGATCAATACTTCGCCGCGCCCCTCACGCAGCGCAGGCCAACCCGGCTGGAAAGCCAGCTCGGCATCCCGAACCAGGAAGAACAGGCTGAGACTGCGCGCACCAAGGGGGCCCCCTTGTTCAACGAACCCTGGTATTGAAAGTAGCCTTCCTCGACCTGACCAGCGCGAATCGCCGTCTTCAGCCAATGATCGAGTTCGGCGCTCATGCCGGGCGAGCGACTCGGCAGGTATTTCTCTGTGTAGGACGCATCGCCATCACGCAGGCCGACACGCAAGTCCATGTAGTCCTCGGCCTCGGGGTCATGCAGCAGGCGGATCAGCATGTCACCGGCAATCTGACCTTCCTCGCCGTCCAGACGCATGTAAGGGCTGGCCAGGGTCAGCCCTTCGTCGCTCCACGCCCAGCTCAGACGAGCCTGGGCATGGCGGTAGCGCCATGGCTGAGGAAACAGCTGATCCAGATGCAGGGCGAAATCCTCGGTATTCAGACGCAGCTCACCCTGAAACAGATTGCCCGATGCGCTACCCGTGACATTCTCCGCCGCTGGGGCACCGCGATAGGCCCGTATTCCGACCTTGTCCAGATTGGCAGCGAACTGCAGACGCTCGGCGCCTTCACGCTGCGGGTAATAGTCGAGCAGCAGGTTGTTCACTGCCCCGACCGGCGCCAGCGCGGCCAGCACCTCCCGGCCCTTTTCCGGCATCGGTGCCAACGCCCGCACCAGAGGTGCCCAGGCGCCCAGATCGATACGATCGGCCGCCAGCGCCCAACGCTCATCGGCACTGTCTTTGTCTTTCTGTTGCAGACTCAGGTGCAGCTCACCGATGCGCTGCTCAGCATGCGTCAGCGCCAGGGAATCGATCTGTGCGTGTGCCCCTTGGTCGTTCTGGCTGAAATAGGCATTGAAGGCCAGATCCTTGAGCGTCACAGCCTCATGCGCGGCTTGCCCAGCAATCAGCTCGGGAGCATGCAAACGCAGCGCGCCCCTGTTCAGCGCCAACCCCCGGCCTTCGAGCCAGAGTTCGCCACCCGCCTGCAGGCGCTGCAACCGCCAGTCGCCCAGCAGCCGTTGTGGCAGCCAGGTTGCCCAGTCGCTCTGCGGCAGGCTGAGGTACAGCTCTGACTCGGCCTCGCGCCAGGTTTTCGGGGTCATCCGGGTTCGCAGGCGCAGGGCCACCGGCTGACCATCGGGCAGCAGCAGGCGACCATCCAGACGCTGGCGACTGGCGCCATAAGTCAGGCTCAGGTTCACGTAGCTGAGCAACAGCGGCTCGCGGTCATGCGGCTGCAGCACCACACGGCTGTCGAGCAGGCTGATCTGCTGCACCACCCGTGCCTGCTCAAGCACCTTCGCGACATCCATTTCGACGCTGCTGCGCTGCGGCCAACCTTGCAGATGCCAGGCGCCATCGTCGCTCTCCTGCAGATTCAGTTGCAGGCCATCGAACTGCAGATGGGCGATGCGCGGCTGCCACTGCATCAGGCTACCGAGCATGTCCGGCATCAACTGCACGCGCTCCAGGCTAAGCCCTTCGTCTTCCGTACCGACCCGGACGTCATGCGCCACCAGCAAAGGGGCAAAGCCCTGCCAGCGTCCTTCCAGCCGACCGATGCGTACCTGCATACCCAACGCGGCGCTGGCACGATCCTCCAGTTCGAGCCGGTACTCGGCGACCAGCGGTACCAGCTCTCGCCCCAGACTGACGTAAAGCGCCGCCAGTACCAGCCCCCCGCACAGAGTCCCAGCCCCCAGCGCAGCAGCCCCAGGGCAAAACGACCGATCACGCCCATGTCAGGGCTTCCCGCACTCAGAGCAGCACCACATCGTACTGTTCCTGGGAGTACATGCTTTCCACCTGGAACTTGATGGTACGGCCAATGAAGGCTTCGAGATCGGCGACGTTACCTGACTCTTCATCGAGCAGACGATCGACCACCTTCTGGTTGGCCAGCACCCGATAACTCTCGGCCTGATAGGCGCGGGCCTCGCGCAAAATCTCGCGAAAGATCTCGTAGCAGATGGTTTCCGGGGTCTTCAGCTTGCCACGCCCCTGACAGGCACTGCAGGGCTCGCAGAGAATCTGTTCGAGGCTTTCACGGGTGCGCTTGCGGGTCATCTGCACCAGGCCCAGTTCGGTGATGCCGATGATGTTGGTCTTGGCATGGTCACGCTCGAGCTGCTTCTCCAGGGTGCGCAACACCTGGCGCTGGTGCTCCTCGTCTTCCATGTCGATGAAATCGATGATGATGATGCCACCCAGGTTGCGCAGACGCATCTGCCGGGCGATGGCCGTGGCCGCCTCCAGATTGGTCTTGAAAATGGTCTCTTCCAGGGTGCGATGGCCAACGAAGGCGCCAGTATTGACGTCGATGGTGGTCATCGCTTCGGCCGGGTCGACCACCAGGTAGCCCCCGGACTTGAGCGGCACCTTGCGCTCCAGTGCACGCTGGATTTCATCCTCGACGCCATACAGGTCGAAGATCGGCCGCTCCCCCGGGTAGTGCTCCAGACGGTCGGCGATTTCCGGCATCAGTTCGGCGACGAACTGCGTGATCTTCTGGAAGGTCTCGCGCGAATCCACACGAATCTTCTCGGTGCGCGGGCTGACCAGATCACGCAGGGTACGCAGCGCCAGCGAGAGATCCTCGTAGATCACCACGGGCGCCTTGGCATTCTGGATCTGCGCGGCGATCTGATCCCACAGGCGGCGCAGATAACGGATGTCGATGAGAATCTCGTCGGCACCAGCGCCTTCGGCCGCGGTACGCAGGATGAAGCCACCGGTCTCTTCGATACCCTCGGCCGCCACGCAATCGGCCACGACCTGCTTGAGGCGCTCGCGCTCGGCCTCTTCCTCGATCTTCAGCGATATGCCGACATGACTGGTGCGCGGCATGTACACCAGATACCGCGAAGGAATCGACAACTGGGTCGTCAGCCGCGCACCCTTGCTGCCGATCGGATCCTTGGTCACCTGCACCACCAGGCTTTGCCCTTCGTGCACCAACGCGCTGATCGGCTCGACCGCAGCCCCTTCACGCGTGGAGATTTCCGACGCATGGATGAAGGCCGCCCGTTCCAGACCAATGTCGACGAACGCCGCCTGCATGCCGGGCAGTACGCGAACCACCTTGCCCTTGTAGATATTGCCGACGATGCCACGCTTCTGCGTGCGCTCGACGTGCACTTCCTGCAGCACGCCGTTTTCCACCACCGCCACACGCGACTCCATCGGCGTGATATTGATCAGAATCTCTTCGCTCATGCATCCGTCCTGATGGATTCGCTGCCGGCTCAAGGCGGCAACTTCGATTTAATCCGCGACGTCCGACTGCCAGCAGGCAATACCGAAATCGCCCAGCATCTGCGCCGTTTCACACAGAGGCAGCCCGACGACTGCCGAGTAGCTGCCCTCGATGCGACTGACGAAAACCGCCGCCAGTCCCTGAATACCATAACCGCCCGCCTTGTCGCAGGGTTCTCCGCTGGCCCAGTAGGCCGCAATCTCCGCCTCGCTCAGGGTGCGGAAAGTGACATCGCTGCATACCACCTGCGCGGCCTCGGCCTTGCGGCTGACCAGCGCCACGGCAGTCATCACCTGGTGACTACGACCGGAAAGCGCGCTCAGTGTGCGGCGAAAGTCGTCGAAATCCAGCGGTTTTCCGAGAATCCGCCCATCGAGCACAACGGCCGTATCAGCGCCCAGCACCACCGCATCACTGACCTCGCGCAGCGCGGCCAGCCCGGCTCGGGCCTTTTCACGCGCCAGACGCTCTACATAGGCGGCGGCCGGCTCATCGGGCAAGGGGGTTTCATCTATCGAGGCGATTTGCCTGGCACAAGGTACGGCGATCTGGGCCAACAGTTCACGACGACGGGGCGAGGCGGAGGCCAGGAATAGCGTGGCCATTAGAATTCTCCCTATCGGATGAGTCTTGGCCAGGCGTGACGCGTGGCCGACCTCAGTTGACGTTCAGACGGCGATGCAGCCCACGCAGGAAGCCGCAAATCCACGGCCAGAGCAATGCGCTTACCAGCGCCGGCAGGACGAAGGCCAGCGTCGGCGGACGGCTGCCGGTCAGCGCATTGAGCCACAGCTGCACCAGCTGGGCCAGGCCGAACACCACCATCAGCACCATGCTCTGCTGCCACATGGGGAACATGCGCAGGCGCTGGTGCAGACTCAGCACGAGGAAGGTGATCAGAGTAAGGATAAGCGCATGCTGCCCGAGCAGCGTGCCGAACAGCACATCCTGCGCCAGGCCCAGCACCCAGGCGGTGGTCATGCCGACTCGATGCGGCAGCGCCAGCACCCAGTAGGTCAGGATCAGAGCAACCCATAGCGGGCGGCCGATCTGCATGAACTCGGGCATGGGCGAAACGCTGAGCAACAGGCCAAAGGCCAGGGTCAGCCAGATCACCCAACCATTACGCGGCTGTATACCGACCATCAGTTGGCCTCCTGTACGGGGGCCGGGGCAGCCGGAGCGGCGGGCGCCGGCGTTTCGACGGATGGCTGCTCACCCTGCTGAACCTGTTCAGCTTCACGATCTGCCGCTTCCTGGGCCTCGGCCGAGTCGTTGGCACGTTGCTCCGGGGTACGTCTGTCGGAAAACACCAGGAGCAGATAGCGGCTACGGTTCAACGCGGCAGTCGGCACCGCACGCACGATGGCGAAAGGCTGCCCGGAGTCGTGGATCACTTCCTTGACCGTGGCCACCGGATAGCCCGCCGGGAAGCGCTGGCCCATACCGGAGCTGACCAGCAGATCGCCCTCCTTGATATCAGCGGTATCAGCCACGTGACGCAGCTCCAGGCGCTCCGGGTTGCCGGTACCGACAGCGATGGCGCGCAAGCCATTACGGTTGACCTGCACCGGAATGCTGTGGGTCGTATCGGTCAGCAGCAGCACCCGCGAGGTGTAAGGCATGATCTCCACCACCTGGCCCATCAGGCCGCGTGCATCGAGCACCGGCTGACCGAGGAACACGCCATCCTTCTCACCCTTGTCGATGAGAATACGATGGGTATAGGGGTTGGGATCGACACCGATCAGTTCGCCAACCAGCACTTCCTCGTCCACCAGCGCTGCCGAGTTGAGCAACTCGCGCAGGCGCACGTTCTGCTCGGTGAGAGTGGCCAGCTTCTGCAGACGACGTTGCAACAGCAGCGCCTCGGCCTTGAGCTTTTCGTTTTCGGCCATCAGTTCGCTGCGCGAGGATATCTGCTGCGTGGCGCCATCCCAGGCGCGTACCGGCAGGTCGGCCAGCCAGTAGAAAGGCGTGAGTACCAGGCCCATCTGGCTGCGCGCGGACTTGAGCGCATCGAAACGCGCATCCACCACCATCAGCACGGCCGAAAGCACGGCCAGAACCAGCAGGCGGATGCCCAGCGAGGGACCTTGGCGAAGAGCGGCTTAATGGCCTGCTCCTTGTGTGCCGCAAGGGCGGAAAGCGCGCGAGTTCATGCGAAAGGCAAACCGGTCAGGCGAAGGTTGGGCCGAGTGTACTGCAATGCTCGAATATGCGCGTGCCGCCCGGAGGCGGCACGACGGCGAGCCACGGACGGAAGGCTTACTCGGTGGAGAGCAGATCCATCGCATGGCGATCCATCATTTCCAGTGCCTTGCCGCCGCCACGGGCGACGCAGGTCAGCGGGTCTTCGGCGACGATCACCGGCAGACCGGTCTCCTGCGACAGCAGCTTGTCCAGGTCGCGCAGCAGCGCACCACCACCGGTCAGCACCAGGCCGCGTTCGGCGATGTCCGAGGCCAGTTCCGGCGGCGACTGCTCCAGTGCGCTCTTGACCGCCTGGACGATGGTCGCCAGGGATTCCTGCAGCGCTTCGAGCACTTCGTTGGAGTTCAGGGTGAAGCTGCGCGGTACGCCCTCGGCCAGGTTGCGGCCGCGCACATCGACCTCACGAATCTCGCCACCCGGGTAGGCCGTGCCGATTTCCTGCTTGATGCGCTCGGCGGTTCCTTCACCGATCAGCGAACCGTAGTTGCGGCGCACGTAGGTAATGATGGCTTCGTCGAAACGATCACCGCCGACACGGACGGACTCCGCATAGACCACGCCATTTAGGGAGATCAGGGCGATCTCGGTGGTACCGCCGCCGATATCGACGACCATCGAGCCACGGGCTTCCTCGACCGGCAGGCCGGCACCGATGGCAGCGGCCATCGGCTCTTCGATCAGGAACACCTCACGGGCACCGGCACCCAGAGCGGATTCACGGATGGCGCGACGCTCGACCTGAGTCGATTTGCACGGCACGCAGATCAGCACGCGTGGAGACGGCTGCAGGAAGCTGTTCTCGTGAACCTTGTTGATGAAGTACTGCAGCATCTTCTCGCAGACGCTGAAGTCGGCGATCACGCCGTCCTTCATCGGGCGGATGGCCGAGATGTTGCCAGGGGTACGACCGAGCATGCGCTTGGCTTCGGTGCCGACGGCCACGACGCTCTTCTGGTTGCCGTGGGTACGGATGGCGACCACGGACGGCTCATTCAGAACGATACCGCGCTCGCGCACATAAATAAGGGTATTGGCAGTGCCCAGGTCGATCGACAGATCGCTGGAAAACATGCCACGCAGTTTCTTGAACATTAGGAAGGGACCCTAGGCAACGCGTGGGTGAAGGCCAGGCGCGCAAAACGCGCAGGTAAAAAGTGCGGCAAACTCTAACAACGGCAGGGATTTTGAGCAAGGCGGCAATATGGTAGATTGCCTGCTTTTCCGGGCCTTGCAGCCGCACATCGCGGCCTTTGACCGCCAGCTCGCGACATCCGTTCCCTGCACTCGACACGCGCACGGCGACCCCGATCACACTTCCACTGGAGAAACCCCGATGGCGCTTGAACGCTCCGAGGTGGAAAAAATCGCCCACCTGGCCCGCCTGGGCCTGAATGAAAGCGATATTCCGCAGACCACCGAGACCTTGAACAACATCCTCGGCCTGATCGACCAGATGCAGGCCGTCGACACCCAGGGCATCGCCCCCTGGCTCACCCGCTGGAAGCCACCCAGCGCCTGCGCGCCGACGTGGTTGCAGAAAGCAACCAGCGCGACGCCTATCAGGCCATCGCCCCGGCCGTGGAAAGCGGCCTGTACCTCGTGCCGAAAGTCATCGAATAAAAGGAAAAGGGTTCCCATGCATCAACTGACCCTCGCCGAGATCGCCAAGGGCCTCGACACCAAGCAGTTCTCCGCCGAAGAGCTGAGCCGTGCCCTGCTGGCACGCATCAGGCAATTCGACCCGCAACTCAACAGCTTCATCACCGTCACCGACGACCTGGCCATCGACCAGGCCAGGGCCGCCGATGCCCGCCGCGCCGCTGGCGAGAACGGCGCGCTGCTCGGCGCCCCGATCGCCCACAAGGATCTGTTCTGCACCCAGGGCGTGCTGACCAGCTGCGGTTCGAAGATCCTCACCGGTTTCAAGGCGCCCTATGACGCCACCGTGGTGGAAAAGCTCGCAGCTGCCGGCACCGTCACCCTCGGCAAGCTGAACATGGACGAATTCGCCATGGGCTCGGCCAACGAATCCAGCCACTACGGCCCGGTGAAGAACCCCTGGGATCAGACCCGCGTACCAGGCGGTTCCTCCGGTGGTTCCGCTGCTGCCGTCGCCGCGCGCCTGCTGCCGGCCGCCACCGGCACCGACACCGGCGGCTCGATCCGCCAGCCTGCCGCGCTGACCAACCTCACCGGCATCAAGCCCACCTACGGCCGCGTGTCGCGCTGGGGCATGATCGCCTATGCCTCCAGCCTCGATCAGGGCGGTCCTCTGGCCCGCACCGCCGAAGACTGCGCCCTGCTGCTCGGCGCCATGGCCGGTTTCGATACGAAAGACTCGACCAGCGTCGACCAGCCGGTCGATGACTACCTCGCAGCCCTGAGCCGACCGCTGGCCGGCCTGCGCATCGGCCTGCCGAAGGAATACTTCGGTGCCGGCCTCGACGCACGCATCGGCGAGAAGGTGCTGGCCGTAGTCGAGACATTGAAAAAGCTCGGCGCCACCGTCAAGGACATCAGCCTGCCGAACATGCAGCACGCCATCCCGGCCTACTACGTGATCGCCCCGGCCGAAGCCAGCTCCAACCTGTCGCGTTTCGATGGCGTGCGTTTCGGCTACCGCTGCGAGAACCCGAAAGACCTGCAGGATCTGTACAAGCGCTCGCGCGGTGAAGGCTTCGGTGCCGAGGTCAAACGCCGCATCATGGTCGGCACCTACGCGCTGTCCGCCGGTTACTACGATGCCTACTACATCAAGGCCCAGCAGATCCGCCGCCTGATCAAGAACGACTTCGTCGCCGCCTTCGAGGATGTCGACGTGATCCTCGGCCCGACCACGCCAAACCTGGCCTGGAAACTCGGCGAGAAGAACGCCGACCCGGTATCCGCCTATCTGGAAGACATCTACACCATCACCGCCAACCTGGCCGGTATCCCCGGCCTGTCGATGCCGGCCGGCTTCGTCGATGGCCTGCCGGTGGGCGTACAGCTTCTCGGCAACTATTTTCAGGAAGCTCGCCTGCTCAACGTCGCCCACCAGTACCAGCAGGTCAGCGACTGGCACAAACAAGCACCGAGCGGCTTCTGAGGAAGGATCAAGAGATGCAATGGGAAACAGTCATCGGGCTCGAGATCCACGCTCAGCTCAGCACTCGGTCGAAGATTTTCTCGGCCAGCGCCACCACCTTCGGCGCCGAACCCAATACCCAGGCCAGCCTGATCGACCTCGGCATGCCCGGCACCCTGCCGGTGCTCAATGCCGAAGCCGTGCGCATGGCCTGCCAGTTCGGCCTGGCGATCAACGCCGAGATTGCCGAGCGCAACGTCTTCGCGCGCAAGAACTATTTCTATCCGGATCTGCCCAAGGGCTACCAGACCAGCCAGATGGATCACCCCATCGTCGGCAAGGGCTTCCTCGACATCACCCTGGACGACGGTACCGTCAAGCGCATCGGCATCACCCGTGCGCACCTGGAAGAAGACGCCGGCAAGAGCCTGCACGAAGACTTCCACGGCATGAGCGGCATCGACCTGAACCGCGCCGGCACGCCGCTGCTGGAGATCGTTTCCGAGCCGGACATCCGTTCGGCCAAGGAAGCCGTGGCCTACGTCAAGGCGATCCACGCTCTGGTGCGCTACCTGGGCATCTGCGATGGCAACATGGCCGAAGGCTCGCTGCGCTGCGACTGCAACGTATCGGTACGCCCCAAGGGCCAGGCCGAATTCGGCACCCGCGCCGAGATCAAGAACGTCAACTCGTTCCGCTTCATCGAGAAGGCGATCAACCACGAAGTGCAGCGCCAGATCGACCTGATCGAGGATGGCGGCAAGGTGGTGCAGGAAACCCGCCTGTACGATCCGAGCAAGGATCAGACCCGCTCGATGCGCAGCAAGGAAGAAGCCAACGACTACCGTTACTTTCCCTGCCCCGATCTGCTGCCGGTGGTGATCGAGCACGCCTTCCTCGACGAGCTGCGCGCCGGCCTGCCGGAACTGCCGCCACAGAAGCGCGAGCGTTTCGAGAGCCAGTTCGGCCTGTCCACCTACGACGCCAGCGTATTGAGCGCCAGCCGCGAGATGGCCGATTACTTCGAAGCGGTCTGCCAGACCTGCGGCGATGCCAAGCTGTCGGCCAACTGGGTCATGGGCGAGCTGTCCAGCCTGCTCAACAAGGACAACCTGGAGATCGAGCAGTCGCCGGTTTCCGCCGAGCAACTGGGCGGCATGATTCTGCGCATCAAGGACAACACCATCAGCGGCAAGATCGCCAAGATGGTCTTCGAAGCCCTGGCCGCCGGTGAAGGCGCCAGTGCCGACGAAATCATCGAGAAGAAGGGCCTCAAGCAGGTCACCGACTCCGGCGCCATCGAGAAGATGCTCGATGAGGTGCTGGCAGCCAACGCCGAACAGGTCGAACAGTACCGCGCCAGCGACGAAGCCAAGCGCGGCAAGATGTTCGGCTTCTTCGTCGGGCAGGCCATGAAGGCCTCGAAGGGCAAGGCCAACCCGGGGCAAGTGAACGAACTGCTGAAGAAGAAGCTCGAAGGCTGAGCCGAGCCGGCTCGCTTGCATCTGTTGCAATGACGCCGGGCTCGCCCGGCGTTTTTCATGGAGACAGCGAACATGACTATCCGTGGCCCGGATGCGATCCGGAAACCGCTACTGCCCCGGTTTGCATCCGGGCTACGCAGCGTTGCACTGCTTGGCGCCCTGAGCGTCATGGCAGGCTGCTCGACCTTCGGCAGCGGCAGTGGCGCCAGCGAAAGCGGCAAGGCCTCCTACTATGGCGATCGCCACCATGGGCAGAGAACTGCCAGCGGCGAGCGCTTCGACCAGAAAGCACTGACCGCCGCGCACCGCAGCCTGCCATTCGGTACCCGTGTTCGCGTCACCAATCTGAACAACGAGCGCAGCGTGATCGTGCGCATCAACGACCGCGGACCATTCGTGCGCGGACGCATCATCGATGTCTCTCGTGCCGCTGCCGAACGCCTCGACATGCTTCGCGCCGGTGTCGTGCCCGTACGCATAGAAGCACTGGAATGAATCGCATGACCGACGAAGCCGTACGAGCCTGCTCCGACGAGCAGGCATGCGTGACCACACTGGCCGCATTTTTCCGGGAGCATCCGCACAATGACCATGATGACCTACCTCTACCTGATCGCCGGCCTGATACTGCTGGTTGCCGGTGCCGAGGTTCTGGTACGCGGCGCGGCCAGGCTGGCCGCACAGTTCGGCATCCCGCCACTGGTGATCGGCCTGACCGTCGTGGCCTTCGGCACCAGCGCACCGGAAACGGCGGTGAGCGTACAGTCGGCGCTCAGCGGCAGTGGCGACCTGGCCATCGGCAACGTGGTCGGCAGCAACATTGCCAACATCTTGCTGATTCTCGGCATGACAGCCCTGATCGCCCCGCTGATCGTCTCGCGTCAGTTGATCCGTCTCGATGTGCCGATCATGATCGGCGCCAGCCTGCTGACATTCGGCCTGGCCTGGGATGGTGAACTGAGCCGCCTCGATGGCGCCCTGCTGTTCTCCGGCGTACTGGCCTACACCGGCTTTCTCATTTACGGCGCACGCAAGGACAAGAGTGCCCAGGATGATGAATTCACCAGGGAGTTCAGCCCCGACGAACCTGCCAGCCCCCATGCCTGGGTCATCAACCTCGGGCTGATCATCGCCGGCCTCGTGCTGCTGGTAGGGGTTCCAACCTGCTGGTCGAGGGTGCCGTGCAACTGGCCCGTGCCCTGGGCCTGTCGGAGCTGGTGATCGGCCTGACGGTGGTCGCCGTGGGCACATCGCTGCCGGAACTGGCCACCTCCATCCTTGCCGCCATCAAGGGCGAGCGCGATATCGCGGTGGGCAATATCGTCGGCAGCAACATATTCAACCTGCTCTGCGTGCTGGGGCTGGCATCGCTGGTCGCGCCGACGGCCATTGCCGTATCGCCCAATGCACTGGCCTTCGATTTCCCGGTGATGATCGCGGTGGCCGTCGCCTGCCTGCCGATCTTCTTTGCCGGTTACCGTATCAACCGCTGGGAAGGCGCGCTGTTTCTCGCCTATTACGCGGCCTACACCCTCTATCTGGTGCTGTTCGCCACCGGGCGACCGTTCGCCCAGGCCTTCGGCCACGCGATGATCGGCTACGCGCTGCCACTGACCGCCGTCACCCTGGCGGTCATCACCGTGCGGGCCTGGCACAAACAGAGATGACTGGAGATCCGAGCATGAACGAGAACCATGACCGCGGCTTGCGGGTACGTCGTGAAGTGATGGGCGATGCCTTCGTCGACCGCGCCCTGGGTAACGCCACCGAATTCACCCAACCGTTGCAGGACTTCGTCAACGAACATGCCTGGGGCGGCGTATGGACGCGCAGTGGCCTGCCACGTGCGACCCGCAGCCTGATCACCCTGGCGGCGCTGACCGCATTGAAATGCCCGCAGGAGCTCAAGGGGCATGTACGCGGCGCACTGAACAATGGCTGCACCGTCGAGGAGATTCGCGAAACCCTGCTGCACTGTGCGGTCTATGCCGGTGTACCCGCCAGCATCGACGCATTTCGCGCCGCGCAGGAGGTCATCGACGCCTGGCAGACGCAAACGCCGCAGGCGCAATGAGAGCCGCTGGTGCGCCCCGCGCACCCTGCGGATCGACGTCAGCGCGACCGACTAGATCCACCCACCCCATTGCAGGATCAGCAGACCGATGTTGGTGGTGACCACCGCCGCCAGGGTAGTGATCACGATGATCGCCGCCGCCAGCTCGTGATTGGCACCGACGGCGCGCGCCATGACGAAGCTGGCAGCCGCCGTGGGGCTGGCGAAATAGAGAAAGAGAATCGCCAGGTCGGCGCCGCGAAAGCCCCACAGCCAGGCCCCCAGGGTGGACAGCAGCGGCAGCCAGACCATCTTCATCAGACTCGAACCGATGGCCACGCCGCTGCTGCGGCGCAACGAGTTCAGGCTGAGGGTGCCACCGATGCAGATCAGCGCCAGTGGCAGGGTCATCTGCGCAAAGTACTCGCCCGAGGTCATCAGCCAGGCCGGCAGCGGAATCTGCCAGTAGGCAAAGGGAATCGCCGTCAGCACGCCGATGATCAGGGGGTTGGTCACGATGCTCTTGCCGATGGCCAGCACACCGGTCTTGGCACCCGGGCTGTAGATGGCCAGGACGATGGCCGACAGCACGTTGTAGCAAAGGATCACCACGCCCCCGAGCACCGCCCCCAGGGACAGGCCGTAATCACCGTACATGCTGGTAGCCAGTGCCAGGCCGATGATGCCGTTGTTGCCGCGAAAGGCACCCTGCGTATAGATGCCGCGATCCTCGAACGGCACGCGCCATACGGCCCAGGCCCAGGCCAGGGCGAAGCACGCAAGCGTGGCGATAACGAAGAACAGCAGCAACGTTGGCTGCATGGCCGCACTCAGATCGGCCTTGACGATACCGAGAAACAGCAGCGTCGGCATGGTGCCGCGAAACACCAGGCTGGACGCCGTTTCGATGAAGGCAGCGTCGATCCAGTGCAGGCGCTTGAGGGCCACGCCGAGAAACAGCATGGCGAAAACGGGTGCGGTAATGGCGAGGGTTTGCTGGATGACGGCGAACATCACGGCACCGAAAGGTCGTCTGACAACCTATGTTAGCCGGCTAAGGATTTTCCGGCTATGGGCAAAGCACGGTGCGCGCCGGGGCTTGTGTCCATCGCGGCCACAAGCCCCTCCAACAGGTTCAGCGACGCACCGGGCGCTTCTGCAGCTTGCGCTGCAGGGTACGCCGGTGCATTCCCAAAGCACGGGCAGTGGCGGAAATATTGCCTTCGTGCTCGGCCAGCACACGCTGGATATGCTCCCATTGCAGGCGATCCACCGACATCGGGTTTTCCGGCACCAGGCTGTCCAGGTCGGCATGCTCGGAGAGCAATGCGGTCAGTACGTCGTCGGCATCGGCCGGTTTGCACAGGTAGTTGGCTGCACCGCGCTTGATCGCCTCCACGGCCGTGGCGATGCTGGAATAACCGGTGAGGATCACCACACGCATCTCGGCGTCCAGCTCCAGCAACTTGGGCAGCAGCACCAGACCGGAATCACCCTCCATCTTCAGATCGACCACCGCGTAATCGGGCAGGTCGTCCCTGGCCAGCGCCAGGCCCTCTTCGGCGCTGGACGCGGTGGACACGCGCAGGCCGCGACGGCTCATGGCACGCGCCATGACACGGGTAAAGGTCGGGTCGTCATCCACCAGCAACAGGTGGGGCTGCTCTTCGCCTTCGAACAGGGATTCTTCGCTCATGCTGGTTTTTCCTTCTCAGGCCACGCCATAGGCTCGCGGCAACTTCAATTCTGTGAGGGTGCCGCCTTCTTCATGGTTATACAACTTAACCGTACCACCGGCGCGGGTCACGCTGGCCTGGCTGAGGAACAGCCCCAGGCCGAAACCCTTGCCCTTGGTGGTGAAGAACGGCCGGCCAAGCTGTTCGGCGATGGCCAAGGGTACGCCGGCACCATGGTCGCGAATGCTCAGGCGCACCCACTGATGATCCCAGTCGAGACGAATGTCGAGCTTGTCCGGACAGGCGTCGGCAGCATTGTTCAACAGGTTCAGCAATGCCTGGGTGAGATCGGCCGGCGGCATCAGCTTGGGTGGCGTGCCGCGCCCCAGACACTGGTAACGATAGCTGGCCTCGGGGCGCATGAGATGCCACCGATTCAGCGTCGTTTCCAACCATTCGACGCAGGACTGCTCCACCACCGCCTGGCGCCGGTCGTTCTCGGCGGCGCGCACCAGTTGCTGCAGGGTGTACTTGCACAGCTTGACCTGCTCCTGCAGCAGCGCCAGGTCGTCCTGCAGCGCCGGCTTGTCGCGGTATTCCTGGCGCAACTCCTTGAGCAGCACGCTCATGGTGCCCAGCGGCGTCCCCAGCTCGTGGGCGGCACCGGCGGCCTGGGTGGCCACGGCCAGCAGTTGCTGGTCACGCAGGCTCTCTTCGCGGCGCTCGGCGCGCAATTCATCCTGGCGGCGCAGCTCCTCGGCCATCTTGGCGACGAAGAAGGTGATCAGCGACGCGGCCAGGGCGAAGCTCAGCCACATACCGTAGACCAGCAGGCTCTCGCGCGCTGCCGGCAGCTCCATGGGGTGCGTCCAGACCAGCAGCAGGGTATAGCCGGTCAGCGCCAGACCCGAAAGGACGATGGTGAACATCCAGGGCAGGGTCGCCGCCGCGATGGTCAGCGGTACCAGGTAATAGGACACGAAGGGGTTGGTCGAGCCGCCCGAGTAATACAGCAGCACGCTGTGGATGATCAGGTCGCAGCCCAGTTGCACCGCGTATTCCACCTCGGTGACCGGCCATGGACCGCGTAGGCGCAGCGCCGTGCCCAGACACAGCAGCAGGGAAATGCCGAGCGTCACCGACAACTGCATCCAGGGCAACGGCAGCAGCCCCGACTTGTAAGCGAGCCCGACCGAACCGGCCTGGGCAGCCAGCACGAGAATGCGGATCAGGGTGAGGCGCCAGAGGTTCTGACGGCTGGCGGACAATAACTGCACGGGTTCGAGCATGAAGACTCCCTTGGCTGAGGGCGAGTATAACCAAGCCCGGCGCGGCCTTCCGCCGCTGCGTCAACCGGACGCACGATCGCAACCGTCACGCGAGTCATCGTCATTCGAGCGCGGCCCTGCAAAAAGATGAACCGCATTTAACCCGAATGGTCACTAGGCTTCGTCTACCCTCGGGAAACGGCCACAAGGCCATCGAAAAAGGAACCGCACATGCGCACCATGCCCCGTATCGCCTCCGCCCTCGCTCTGACCATCGCCAGCCTGGCCAGCACCGGTTTGCTGGCCGAGGAGGCGCGCTACAACCAGATTGCCCTGCGCGCCGAGGTCAATCAGGAAGTCGCCCATGACCTGATGCACGTGACGCTCTATACCGAATCGCAGAACGCCGACCCGGCCAAGCTGGCCGCAGAAATCACCAACACCCTGAACCAGACGCTGGAGCAGGTTCGTCAGGTGCGCGGCGTATCGGTCAAGCTGGGCAGCCGTCACAGCTACCCGGTGTATGACGACAAGGGCCAGAAGATCACTGCCTGGCGTGAACGTGCCGAAGTGCGCCTGGAAAGCGCCGACTTCGCGCGCCTGTCCTCGCTGACCGGCGAGCTGCTGCAGAAGATGAAGATGGGTGGCATGGACTTCAGTATCGCCACCGATACCCGCAAGAGCCGCGAAGACGCCATGCTCAAGGACGCCGTGAATGCCTTCAAGGCACGCGCACAGCTGGCTACGGAAGCACTCGGTGGCAAGGGTTACAAGCTGGTCAGCCTGAGCCTCAACACCGGTGGTTTCCAACCGCAAATGGCCATGCGCAATTTCGAAGCCAAGGGCATGGCAATGATGGATGCTGCGCCCACACCGCAGATCGAAGCGGGCACCAGCCAGGTGACGGTGAGCGCCGATGGGGTCATCGAAGTGCAGATGCCCTGATTCACGCCCCGATACAAAGCAGCGCCGTTATCGACAAATAACGGCGTTTTGCCATCTTTTCACGACATTTTTCATAAATGCGACAGCGACTTATACCGCTGTAGCACTGACCCTGTTTACCTGGAAAACGCACTTGCCTCAGGCACATGCCCTGCATAGCTTGCCAGGAGGCTCCCACAAGGAGCTCCTCGACAACAAGCACAACAACGAAGAGGTCACGATGCGCAAGAACGCCCTTATCCAGGCTTTGCTTACCGCTGGGCTGATCGCCGGCGCCCCTCTCGCCAGCGCCGCCAACCTGGTGTTCTGTTCCGAAGGCAGCCCCGCCGGCTTCGACCCGGGCCTGTACACCACCGGTACCGATTTCGACGCTGCGGCGGAAACCATCTTCAACCGCCTGACCCAGTTCGAGCGAGGTGGTACCCAGGTAGAGCCCGGCCTGGCCGAAAGCTGGGAAGTGTCCGACGATGGGCTGACCTACACCTTCAGGCTGCGTGAAGGAGTGAAGTTCCACAGCACCGACTACTTCAAGCCCAGCCGCGAATTCAACGCCGACGACGTGATGTTCACCTTCCAGCGCATGCTCGACAAGGATCACCCGTTCCGCAAGGCGTACCCCACCGAATTCCCCTACTTCACCGACATGGGCATGGACAAGAACATCGCCAGGCTGGAGAAGCTGGACGATCACAGCGTGCGCTTCACCCTCAACGAAGTGGACGCGGCCTTCGTGCAGAATCTGGCGATGAGCTTCGCCTCGATCCAGTCCGCCGAGTACGCCAACCAGTTGCTCGAGGCCGGCAAGGCCGCCGACATCAACCAGAAACCCATCGGTACCGGCCCCTTCGTGTTCAGCCGCTACCAGAAGGATGCGGTGATCCGCTACAAGGGCAATACCGACTACTGGAAGCCTGAAGACGTGAAGATCGACAACCTGATCTTCGCCATCAACACCGACGCCTCGGTGCGCATGCAGAAACTCCGCGCCGGTGAATGCCACGTGACCCTGTTCCCGCGTCCGGCCGACATCGAAACGCTGCAGAAAGACTCCAAGCTGCAGATGCCCGAACAGGCCGGCTTCAACGTCGGCTACATCGCCTACAACGTCACCCACCCCCCATTCGACAAGCTGGAAGTGCGCCAGGCACTGGACATGGCGGTGAACAAGCAGGCGATCCTCGATGCGGTCTATCAGAAGGCGGGTCAACTGGCGGTCAACGGCATGCCGCCGACACAGTGGTCGTATAACGAGGACATCCGGGATCCGGCCTTCGACCCGGAAAAGGCCAGGGAACTGCTCAAGACTGCCGGCGTCAGGGACGGCACCGAAATCACCCTGTGGGCCATGCCGGTACAGCGTCCGTACAACCCCAACGCCAAGCTGATCGCCGAGATGCTGCAGGCCGACTGGGCGAAGATCGGTATCAAGGCGCGTATCGTCAGCTACGAATGGGGCGAGTACCTCAAGCGCGCCAAGGCCGGCGAGCACGATGCCATGCTGATCGGCTGGAGCGGCGACAACGGCGACCCGGACAACTGGCTCGGAACCCTGTACGGCTGCGACGCGGTAGACGGCAACAACTTCTCCAAGTGGTGCTTCGAGGACTACGACAAGCTGGTCAAGGCCGCCAAGCGCACCACCGACGTGGCCAAACGCACCGAGCTGTACAGGCAGGCGCAGGTGATCCTCAAGCGCGAAGTGCCGATCACTCCGCTGGCACACTCCACCGTGTATCAGCCGATGCGCAGGGAAGTGCAGGACTTCCGCATCAGTCCGTTCGCACTCAACTCCTTTTATGGTGTAGGTATAGCCAAGTGATGGCAGGCGGCGTGTCCCCCGGCACGCCGCTTCTACCCTGGTCAGGAGTTACTCATGTCACCCATGCCCTTTGACCACGTTGCGACAGCAAGGTCGACGACAGCGACCTTCCCAAGCCGCGCGTCGAGCACGGTGCCAGGCCCTTCAGGAGAACCTCGCGCACGGTCAACGCGGGCGAAATCATCAAACGCTGCAAGCCCGCGCCTGCACACTCCCCCCCGCGTCAGACGACACCTGCCGAAGTGAAGAATCTGGGCGTCAGTCCAATCGCACGGGCAGTCCTCTCCAAGTCGAGCACCGGATAACGTCTACCGCAAGCCCATCGGGCTTGAGACCGTTGTACGCGTTCCGGACTACCTGTCACTCCATATCACGCAAATGAGTCGTCTCCGCCTCAGCCAAGCTGACCGTACGACACGGACGGTTTTCCACTCAGGGCAGGCAGCGCATTCAGCCCTCATTCAGTCTTACCCTGCATAAATGAACGGGTATCCAGCAAGGCATGCCCCAGCCAAAAGCGTCGAGTGCGGGGCCGGATCATAACGACAATAATTAAAGGGGTTCACATGCCTCTACTTCCATCTGTTCAAGTCTCAGCGAACAGCGAACGCCTGCCTGCATCAGCGTTCCGCGTTAGCCCATACCTGCCGCAACGAATCTCAAACAGTCTACGCAGCAGCGTCTGTACTCGCTCGAGTACACGCGAACATCCTCATCACCCGCCCTGTGAAGTCCCCGACTTCAACTCTTCATCCCCTCACCACCAATGCCAACGAGTATCACCAGGATACTTTGCGAGCACCATCCCCGGAATAACCGGGCCTGGCAGCAGTCCGCTTGATCCTTCCTTGAGTCCACCCCCATAACAACAAGCAAGGAACTTCAACCATGAATCATGCAACCAAGGCAGGCATCGCCCTGTTGGCCGCCTCGCTGACGGCCTTTGCCAATGCACAGGACGGTACCGACGTCCATAGCGACGACCACCTGGCGCCGGTCGACCAACCCCTGATCGAAGACCTCGACGACTTGATCACCGACCAGGAGCTGTCGAGCGGGCTGTTCCAAGACCACCGTCTGACACTGCACGTGCGCAACTTCGCGTCCAGGGAGCAGATGAAAGGCGCAAAGTTCTCCATCCAGAAATCTGATGGCACAACACAGGCGACACGCTCACGCAACACCTGGGTGCAGTCGCACCAGGTGCGCTACCAGTCGGGCTACACGTCAGGCACGGTCGGCTTCGGCTTCGACCTTGGTGCCGCCAACGTGGTCAATCTGGAGCGCGGCAAGGGACGCATTGCTGGCGGTGGTAACCGCACTCTGACCCACAGCAACGGCGAAGCCCTGGATCAATGGTCGAAATTGCACAGTGCAGCCCTGCGCCTGAAGGTCTCGGAAACTCAACTGCAGGTCGGTCGCCACCAGCCAGAAACTCCCGTCTTCAACATTCTGGACAACCGTGCGCTGCCACCGACCTTTACCGGCCTCTCGCTCATCAGCGATGACATCGAAAACCTCAACCTGCAGGCGGGCAGTTTCCAACGCAGCAATCCACGCACCACTGCTGGTGAACGCAAACTCGGCCTGACTTATGGCTCCCCCAGCCGACCCGGCGGCGCCCTCCATTATCTGGGAGGCACCTATGGGCGCGACGATGGCGGAACCCTCAGCCTGTACACCAGCCGATTCGAGAACGTGTGGAACCAGTACTACCTGGGAGCCGCCCAGGAATTGGGGCAGCGCGAGGAGCTATGGTTTCGCGCCTCGTTCAATGGCTATCACACCCGCGACACGGGCTCCCGCAAGGCCGGCTACATCGACACCTCGGCCTACAGCCTGGGTCTGAGCCTGGGTCATCAGGCCCATACCCTGGGCGTTGCCGGACAGAAGATTCAAGGCGACACCTATCAGGACTTCGTGGCGGAAACCGCCGCTATTTACCTCAGCAACGACGATAACGTTGCCCCCAGCGAAAAGAGTCTGGGCCTGACCTATCAGACCGACTGGGGCTATATGGACATGCCGGGTCTTACCAGTACGTTGTGGCGGATCAGGGGATGGGGCATGAACGGCACCCGCTATCGCGGTGATCGCCATGATGCCTTCGCTGGCTATGACGTGCGAGGGATCGCCGGCATGAGTCGTGTGGAGCATGGACTGTCGGTGCGTTACCGGATCGCCAGCGGCACGCTCAAGGACAGCAGCATAGCCACCATTTTTTATGTCAACAAGGAACATAGGGGGACTCAGGTCAAGGAGCTGCGCCTGGTCAGCAACTTTCCCATCAATCTGCTCTGACGTGCTGGCACCGGCTGCTGCCGGTGCCTGGAGGAAGTGTCATGAAACGAATGTATCTGCCTTTGCTGTTCAGCCTGGTTGCCACCGAGGCTCTGGCTGGTAATCAGCGCCTGGTGGTGTGCACCCAGGCAGCCCCCGAGGGCTTCGACATCGTGCAATACGCCTCGGCCTATACCGCCGACGCCAGCGCCGAACCCCTGTTCAATCGCCTGGTCGAATTCGCACCGGGCACCACCGACCTGATACCCGGCCTCGCCGAGGACTGGAAAATAAGCGATGACGGGCTGACCTATACCTTCAACCTGCGTCCCGGCGTGAAGTTCCACAGCACCGCCTGGTTCACCCCCAGCCGTGAATTCAACGCCGACGACGTGGTGTGGAGTTTCCTGCGTGCCCACGACCGCAAACACCCCTGGCACGATACCGCCACGCGGGGCTACGCCTATTTCGAAGGGATGAGCATGCGCGAACTGATCCAGTCCGTGGAGAAGGTCGACGACATGACGGTACGTTTCACCCTGACTCGCCCGGAAACACCGTTCCTCGCCAACATGGCGATGGCCTTCGCCTCCATCTATTCGGCCGAGTACGGTGATCAGTTGCTGGCCGCCGGCAAGACCAACCAGCTCAACCATCAGCCCATCGGCACCGGCCCGTTCATCTTCGAGCGCTATGCGAAGGATACCCAGATACGCTACCGCGCCAATCCGGACTACTTCCGCGGATCACCGAAGATCGACACCCTGATATTCGCCATCACCACCGACGCGAACACACGCCTGCAGAAGCTCCGCGCCGGGGAGTGCCATGTCGCCGACAACCCCAAGGTGGAAGACTTGTCGGTGATTCGTGCCAACCCCGCCCTGGCGCTGGACGAGATCGATGCCATGATTACCAGTTACATGGTCATCAATACTCAGCGCAAACCCCTCGACGATGTGCGCGTTCGCCAGGCCATCAACATGGCGGTGGACAAGCACGCCCTGATTCGCACCCTCTACGGTGAAAATCAGGTTACCGTGGCGGTGAACCCCTACCCGCCCACCCTGCTGGGATACAACCATGCCATTGAGGAATGGCCCTACGATCCGGCTCGCGCCCGCGCCCTGCTGGACGAGGCAGGCGTCAGCGACCTGCAACTCGACCTGTTCATTTCCAAGGGCAGCGGCACCATCAATCCGGCTACGGTGGCGCAGTTCGTGCAGGAAGACCTGAACAAGGTCGGCATCAAGGTCAATATCCGCGCCTACGAATGGGGAGAAATGCTCAAGCGCACCAAGTCAGGAGAGCACCACATGATGACGATCAGCTGGATTGGCGACAACGGCGATCCGGACAATTTCCTCACCCCCAACCTGTCGTGCTCGGCAGCGGAAACCGGGGAAAACCAGGCGCGCTGGTGTCACCCTGAGTTCGAGCGACTGATCCGCGAAGCCCGTACCCTCGAAGACCCTGAACAGAGGGCCGAACGCTACGAACGGGCACAGGAGGTGTTCCACCAGCAGGCGCCCTGGGTGCCACTGTCCCATCCCCGACACCGGGTAGCTCGCCGCAGCAACGTACAGGGCTATGTGATCAGCCCATTGGGGGGCAGCAACTATGCCAACGTAGAGGTGCAGTAAACGCCGTGCCGTGGCTGTCCCATGACAGTCACGGCCCTGATAACAACAAGAACTCGCCAGCCAACACGGCGGCTAGCGAATCGATGCCTGAGGAGCCTACAACCGAATGCTGATGTTCATTGCACGCCGCCTGGGCTTGCTAATCCCCACGTTCTTCGGCGTTACCCTGCTGACCTTCGCTCTGATCCGTCTGATCCCCGGTGATCCCGTGGAGGTAATGATGGGTGAGCGACGGGTCGACCCCCAGATGCATGCCGAAGCGATGGAGCGCCTGGGTCTCAACAAACCGATGCATGTCCAGTACCTGAACTATGTCGGTCAGTTGGCCCAGGGCGAGCTGGGTGAGTCGCTACGCACCCGCACGCCGGTGTGGGACGAATTCACCACACTGTTCCCGGCCACGGTCGAACTCGCCCTGGCAGCCCTGCTGTTCGCCGGTACCCTGGGGGTCATTGCCGGGGTCATCGCTGCCCTCAAGCGCGGCTCGCTGTTCGACCACGGGGTGATGGGCATTTCGCTGACCGGCTTCTCGATGCCGATCTTCTGGTGGGGCTTGCTGCTGATCATGTTCTTTTCGGTATGGCTGGGCTGGATGCCAGTGTCCGGGCGTATCGACCTGCTCTTCGACATACCGCCAGTAACCGGATTCATGCTGATCGACACCCTGCTTTCCGACGAGGAAGGTGCTTTCGTCGATGCGCTGCATCATCTGATCCTGCCGGCCATCGTGCTCGGCACCATACCGCTGGCGGTGATCGCTCGGATGACCCGCTCGGCCATGCTCGAAGTACTGCGCGAAGACTACATCCGCACCGCACGGGCCAAGGGGCTCTCGCCGGCACGCGTGGTGTTCGTCCACGGCCTGCGTAACGCGCTGATCCCGGTACTGACCGTGTTCGGCCTACAGGTCGGCGCACTGCTGGCCGGTGCAGTACTGACCGAAACCATCTTCGCCTGGCCCGGCATCGGCAAGTGGCTGATCGAGGCCATCGGCGCCCGTGACTATCCGGTGGTGCAGAACGGCATCCTGCTGATCGCCTGCCTGGTGATCCTGGTCAACTTCATCGTGGACATTCTCTATGGCCTGGCCAATCCACGCATTCGCCACCAGCGCTAAGGAGAGCGACATGAACCGCCCCGTAGGGTGCGCCATGCGCACCACCATTGGCGACGAACGATCGGTGCGCACGGCGCACCCCACCCTGGAGGCGACATACCGATGACCACCTCCACCCACCTTGACCAGAGCCTGCTCTACCCCTCGCCATTGAAGGAGTTCTGGCACGCGTTCAGGCACAACAAGGGGGCCGTCTGTGGCCTGGCCTTCATGCTGCTGATGGTGTTCTGCGCGTTGCTCGCACCCTGGATAGCCCCGCACCATCCCAGCGAGCAATACCGCGACTTTCTGCTCACACCACCAGTGTGGCTGGAGGGCGGCCAGTGGCAATTCCTGCTTGGCACCGACGAGTTGGGCCGCGACCTGCTCTCGCGGCTCATCCATGGCGCGCGACTGTCGCTGATGATCGGCCTGGCCTCGGTGGTGCTGTCGCTGATTCCCGGCATCCTGCTGGGACTCTGTGCCGGCTTTTTCCCACGATTGCTCGGCCCCGGCATCATGCGCCTGATGGACATCATGCTGGCACTGCCGTCGCTGCTGCTGGCCGTGGCCATCGTCGCCATCCTCGGCCCGGGGCTGATCAACACCATCTTCGCCATCGCCATCGTCTCGCTGCCGTCCTACGTGCGCCTGACCCGCGCAGCGGTGATGGGCGAGCTGAATCGCGACTACGTCACCGCCGCACAACTGGCTGGCGCCAGCCTGCCACGGCTGATGTTCGTCACCGTGCTGCCCAACTGCATGGCGCCGCTGATCGTAACCGCGACCCTGAGTTTTTCCTCGGCGGTTCTCGACGCCGCTGCACTGGGCTTCCTGGGGCTGGGCGTACAGCCGCCAACCCCCGAGTGGGGCACCATGCTGGCATCTGCCCGCGACTACATCGAACGCGCCTGGTGGGTGGTCACCCTGCCCGGACTGACCATCCTGCTCAGCGTGCTGGCGATCAACCTGATGGGCGACGGTCTGCGTGATGCGCTCGACCCGAAACTGAAGAATGCGCAATAAGGAGCCTGGAATGAGCAACCGCGTAGCCCGGATGCAATCCGGGGCATTCGAGCCCGCGCCGGTGCGCATGGCGCACCCTGCAGCCGACAGGATGCGCCATGCACTGTGCCTTCTGCCGAGGGCCCGCTCATGAGCCTGCTGAATATCCACAATCTCTCCGTACGCTTCGGCACCGCCGATGCCGTACCGGTGGTCGATGGCCTCGATCTGTCGGTGGAGAAGGGCGAAGTGCTGGCCATCGTCGGCGAGTCCGGCTCAGGCAAGTCGGTGACCATGATGGCCCTGATGGGGCTGATCGACGCTCCCGGTATCGTCCACGCCGACTGCCTGCAATTCGACGGCACCGACATGCTGCGGCTGAAAGGCCGGCAACGCCGACATATCGTCGGCAAGGATCTGGCCATGGTCTTCCAGGATCCGATGACCGCCCTCAACCCCAGCTACACGGTGGGCTTTCAGATCGAGGAAGTGCTGCGCCAGCACATGGGGCTGAAAGGCAAGGCGGCGCGCACACGTGCGCTGGAGCTGCTGGAGCGCGTTGAAATCCCCGGCGCCGCCAGTCGCCTGGAGGCTTACCCGCACCAGCTTTCCGGAGGTATGAGCCAGCGCGTGGCAATCGCCATGGCGATTGCCGCCGAACCCAAGCTGTTGATCGCCGATGAGCCGACCACAGCGCTGGACGTGACCATCCAGGCGCAGATCATGGAGTTGCTGCTCAACCTGCAACGCGACCAGGGCATGGCACTGGTACTGATCACCCACGATCTGGCGGTGGTCGCCGAAACCGCCCAGCGCGTCTGCGTGATGTACGCTGGCCAGGCCGTGGAGCTGGGGCAGGTACCGGCGCTGTTCGATGCGCCCAGCCATCCCTATACCGAAGCCCTGCTCAAGGCCATCCCCGAACACAGCGAAGGAGCCCGTCGCCTGGCTACCCTGCCCGGCATCGTCCCCGGCCGCTACGACCGCCCCCAGGGCTGCCTGTTGTCACCACGCTGCCCCTATGTGCAGGAGCGCTGCCGCCAGCAGCGTCCGACACTGGACGAACACGCCCGTGGCGCTGCGCGCTGCTTCTTTCCCCTGGAGGTGGCCTGATGAGTACCGTGCTCCAAGCCCATGAGCTGACCCGTCATTACAGCGTCTCGCGCGGCCTGTTCAAACCCGCGGCATGGGTACAGGCGCTCAACGGCGTGTCGTTCAGCCTGCAGGCCGGCAAGACCCTGGCCGTGGTAGGAGAATCCGGCTGCGGCAAGTCCACCCTGGCCCGGGCACTGACACTGATCGAGCAGCCCAGCTCAGGCAGCCTGCAGATCGCCGGGCGTGAAGTGGCCGGCGCCAGCAAGGCCGAGCGCAAGCAGCTGCGCCGCGACGTGCAGATGGTGTTCCAGAACCCCTACGCCTCGCTCAACCCGCGACACAAGGTCGGCGACCAACTGGCCGAACCGCTTTTGATCAATACCCGTCTGAGCCGCATCGAACGTCGCGAGAAGGTGCAGGCGATGATGCAGCAGGTAGGCTTGCGTCCCGAGCATTACCAGCGCTACCCGCACATGTTCTCTGGCGGACAGCGCCAGCGCATCGCCCTGGCCCGGGCGATGATGCTGCAACCACGGGTGCTGGTGGCGGACGAGCCGACCTCGGCTCTGGATGTGTCGATCCAGGCCCAGGTGCTCAACCTGTTCATGGATTTGCAGGAGCAGTTCGACACCGGCTACGTGTTCATCTCGCACAACCTGGCGGTGGTGCGCCATGTCGCCGACGAAGTCCTGGTGATGTACCTCGGTCGCCCGGTGGAAATGGGCCCGGCCGAAGCCCTCTACAGCCGCCCACTGCATCCCTACACGCGCGCCTTGCTGTCGGCAACGCCGGCCATCCATCGCGATCCGGACAAGCCACGAGTGAGCATCAGCGGTGAACTGCCCAACCCGCTCGATCCCCCCTCGGGCTGTGCCTTCCACAAACGCTGTCCGCATGCCGATCAGCACTGCCGGCAAGAGCGTCCGGCACTGCGCCTGATCGATGCCCGGCAGGTGGCCTGCCATCACGTGGAGCGTATCGTCGACTGACGCCCTCAACCTTCAGGGCGCTGGCGGCAGCGTCAGCTCGATGCTTTCCGCCAGCGAATCCTCCAACCGTTGTAGCTCGCAACCCACGGCTGCGGCGTCGTCGGCGAGGGCTTGGGCAATGTCGATGAACTCCGGCGTCGCTTCGACGAAAGCCAGCACCACCATCGGATCGAAGCGCGTGCCGCTGGCTGCGCTGATCTGCGCCACGGCCTGATCCATGCTGATCGGTGGCAGGTAGGGGTGCGGGCAGGTCAACTCCTCGAAATGGCCGATCAGCGCCATCAGTCGTGCCGACAGAGGGATCTGCTCGCCATGCAGCCCCTGGGGATAGCCCTTGCCATCCCAGCGCTCATGCTGGCCGTAGACGATATCCTTGGCGTCGGAAAGAAAGTCGGTGCTGCTACCCAGCCTGCGCTCGGCACGCTCCAGTGCATCGCGCGCAGCGATCACCCCGTCTCTGAGCAGTCTCCGATCGGCTTCATCCGGCTCGCCGTGGCGGAGCAGGATGCGGTCGGGCAAGCTCAGCCGGTCGATGACGTGCAACATGGCCGACTTGCCCAACTGGGCGATGCGATCCTCGCCCAACTCCGGCGCAAGCGCCGGTTGCTGGCGCGCCAGCGCTGCGGCCAGACTGGTCATGTAGCGTTCGATGCGCAACAGACGGCGACTGCAGGGGTTGTCACGCATCACCGCCAGGCAGGCCAAGGCCTCGATGGTGACCTCCTGCAGGTTCTGGATGTCGCGGGTGCGGCGCTTGACCTCGAGCTCCAGGTACTCGCTCTTGTCACGCAGGTAGTCGGTGGCAGCCTTGAGCTGCAACTGCGCCTTGACCCGAGCGAGGACGATGGGCGGGCTGACCGGTTTGGTGATGTAATCGGCAGCGCCCAGATCGAAGCCCAGTTGCTCGTCGGCGACCTCGCTTCTGGCAGTCACCAGGATCAGCGGAATATGCCGGGTGCGGGCATCGATCTTGAGCTGACGACAGAGCGCATAGTCATCCTGCCAGCCAAGCAGGATCAGATCAGGCTGCGGCTTCATCCTCGCCACATGCAGCGCCTCGTCGGTGCCGACCAGCTTTACCTGATAGCGATCGAGCAACAGCGCGCCGAGTCGCTGGCGAGCGTCCAGCGCATCATCCACCACCAGAATCAGTTCCTGTTCCGGTCTGTCGAGCATTCCCCGCATGGCAATCTCCCTTGGCTGCCGCCTACAGATGATTAAAGGCGCTGGACTGCATTTGCGCTCATACAAGTGACCGCTCCAGGGGTTTGAAAGTGCGATGCGGATTGGCAGCGCGGCGGCACCAGCCGACAATCGTCAGCAGAATCCCGCTCGGAGGCACACAACCGATGCTCGACCATGAACGCTGCTGGCAGGCCGTGTGTGAGCGTGACGCGACGCAGGACGGGCGTTTCGTCTTCGCCGTGCGCAGCACCGGCATCTACTGCCGACCGAGCTGTCCGGCCCGACGCCCGAGGCGCGATAACGTCAGCTTCCACAATGACGCGAACAGTGCCGAAGCGGCCGGCTTTCGTCCGTGCAAACGCTGCTCGCCGCAGGGGCAGAGCCCAGCGCAACAGCTCGACGCACTGGTCGTCGCAGCCTGCGAACTGCTGCGCGGATCGCAACGCCTGACCCTGTCGCAACTGGCTGCGCGCATAGGCCTGTC
Organism: Ectopseudomonas oleovorans; assembly: GCA_045291465.1. Lineage (GTDB taxonomy): Bacteria > Pseudomonadota > Gammaproteobacteria > Pseudomonadales > Pseudomonadaceae > Aquipseudomonas > Aquipseudomonas oleovorans_B. Next base: position 5,094,472 of record CP152345.1, read on the forward strand.
CCCTTCCCATCTGGCGCGCGCCTTCAAGCTCCGCACCGGGATGACCCCCAACGCCTGGGCCGCCGCCGAGCGCCGTCAGCGCCTGGACGATCATCTGCCGCAAGCCGACAGCGTGCTGGATGCCGCCCTGGCCGCCGGTTACTCGGGCACCCGTGCGCTCTATGAAAAGCCGCAGGCGATGAGTCCCGGCCAACGTCGCCTACATGGCGCTGGCGAGCACCTGCGGTATGCCATCGCGCCCTGCCCGCTAGGCCATGTGCTGATGGCCAGCAGCGACAAGGGGATCTGCGCCTTGCTGTTCGGCGACGAGCCGGCGGCATTGCTCGAAGAGTTGCGACAGCGCTTCGCCGCCGCCCGCCTCGAAGAGGACGAAGAAGGACTGCAAAGCGGCTTGCGCCAGGTGCTGACGCAACTGGAAGAACCGCAGCGAGCCGCCCATCTGCCACTGGACATTCGCGGCACGGCCTTCCAGCAGCGCGTGTGGCGGGCCCTGCAGAACATCCCCAGCGGCGAAACGCGCAGCTACGCTCAGTTGGCCGGGCAGTTGGACAGTCATCCGCGGGCGGTTGCCCGCGCCTGCGCCAGCAATGCCATCGGCCTGCTGCTGCCGTGCCACCGCGTGGTCGCCAGCGATGGAAACCTCAGCGGCTATCGCTGGGGGCTGGCGCGCAAGCGGCAGCTGCTGGAACGGGAACAGTCATGAGCCATCGCGGTTGTCCGGTGCGCACGGTGTTCAGCCTACGGGCACACGGGTAGGGCGCGCCGTTCGCACCAATCGCTCCCCCTGCTCGCCGCCCTACACCAACATCGCCTTGGCCACTTCGTTGCGCGTGTTGCGGCCCACCAGTTGCTCGACCAGAGTCAGGGCAAAGGCCAGAGCCGTGCCCGGCCCCTGGCTGGTGATGCAATTGCCGTCCACCACGACGGGCTCGTCGACGAAGCTGCAACCACTCAGCCGGTCACTGAAGCTCGGGTAGCAGGTCATCCGTCGCTGCCGCAACACGCCATACTGCTGCAGCGCGACAGCTGGCGCAGCGCAGATGGCAGCGAACAACTCGCCGGCCCTGGCCTGTTTGCGCACCCGCTCGGCCAGCGGCTCGAAGTCCGCCAGACGCTGCGCACCCGGCATGCCGCCGGGCAATGCGATGAGGTCGAAATCCTGTGCCAGAACATCGAGCAACATGACATCGGCAGTCAGCCGGGTACCGCGGGCACAGGTGATCATCCGGCGATCCTCGACGCTGGCCAGCAGCACCTCGATATCGGCACGACGCAGCACGTCGATCAAGGTGACGCATTCGAGGTCTTCACTGCCGTCGGCGACGGCGATCAGGGCGCGTTTACTCATGTCTGAAATCCTCGCTGAAATGACCAGAAACTGACCAAAAGGTCATCAATTCACCCGGTAAAACCTTGCTGCTATGATGCGCCCCTTTCGCACAATCCAGCACTTTATCTGCCAACTCGGGCAGATGTGCTTTGCTGAACATTGCCGGCGCCGCTTGCGCCTCTGGGGAGCCCCGCCATGCTGGAAAGACTGTTCCAACTCCAAGCCCACAACACCAATGTGCGTACAGAGATACTGGCCGGGATCACCACTTTCCTGACCATGGCCTACATCCTCTTCGTCAACCCGAGCATCCTCGGCGAGACCGGCATGGACAAGGGCGCGATCTTCGTCGCCACCTGCCTGGCGGCCGCCTTCGGTTCGGTGGTCATGGGCCTGATCGCCAACTACCCCATCGCTCTGGCACCGGGCATGGGCCTGAACGCCTTCTTCACCTACACCGTGGTACTGGGCATGGGCCACACCTGGCAGGTGGCCCTCGGCGCGGTGTTTCTCTCGGCGTGCCTGTTCTTCCTGCTGTCGATCTTCAAGATTCGCGAATGGATCATCAACAGCATCCCGCTGGAACTGCGCTCGGCCATCGCCGCCGGGATCGGCCTGTTCCTGGCGCTGATCGCCCTGCAGAACGCCGGCATCGTGGTCGCCAACCCGGCCACCATGGTCGGCATGGGCGACATGGGCTCGCCGCAGGTACTGCTGGCAATTCTCGGCTTCTTTCTGATCATCGGCCTGGAGGCCATGCGCGTGACCGGCGCGGTGCTGATCAGCATCCTGGTGGTCACCGGTCTGAGCATCCTGCTGGGCGTCAGCGAGTTCGGCGGCGTGGTGTCGATGCCGCCGTCGCTGGCCCCGACCTTCCTGCAACTGGACATCGCCGGCGCACTGGACGTGGGCCTGATCAGCGTGATCTTCGCCTTCCTGTTCGTCGACCTGTTCGACAACTCCGGCACCCTGATCGCGGTCGCCAAGAAAGCCGGCCTGATGCGCAAGGACGGCCACCTGCCGAAGATGGGCCGCGCCCTGATCGCCGACAGCACCGCCGCGCTCGGCGGCTCGCTGCTGGGCACCAGCACCACCACCAGCTACATCGAGTCGGCGGCCGGCGTCAGCGCGGGCGGCCGCACCGGCCTGACCGCCATCGTGGTCGCCGTGCTGTTCCTCTTCGCCCTGTTCTTCGCCCCCCTGGCCGGTAGCGTGCCGGCCTTCGCCACCGCCCCGGCGCTGCTGTTCGTGGCCGTGCTGATGGCCTCGGGCATGGCCGAGATCGACTGGGACGACATCACCGTTGCCGCGCCGGTGGTGGTCACCGCGCTGGCCATGCCACTGACCTACTCGATCGCCACCGGTATCGCCTTCGGTTTCATCACCTGGGTGGCGGCCAAGACCCTGGCGGGGCGCTTGCGCGAACTGAACGGCATGCTGGTGGCGCTGGCCGTCTTCTGCGTCATCAAGCTGGCGCTGTTCTAAGCGCCTCGCCCCCTGGTGGGCTGAAGCCCACCCTACGGTTAACGGCGGCTGCTTGTAGGGTGGGCTTCAGCCCACCACACGCGCCGACGAGCGACCCAAGGCACGCCGGCCACGGAATCGCTACAATGGCGCCCCGCTTTCCTGCCCCATGAGTGACCGATGAGCCGCCCCGCATTCGACCCCGCCAGCTACGATGCCCAACTCGCCGAGAAGAAGGCCCGCCTGGTCGAGTTGCTGGCGCCCTTCGCCGCGCCGGAGCCCGAGGTGTTCGACTCGCCGCGCGAGCACTATCGCATGCGCGCCGAGTTCCGCCTGTGGCGTGAGGGGGGCAACGCCACTATGCGATGTTCGCACCAGGCGACAAGCACACACCGATCCTGCTCGACGACTTTCCCATCGCCAGCCTGCGCATCAACGAACTGATGCCGCGCCTGCGTGCCGCCTGGCAGGCCAGCGAGGCGCTGTCGCACAAGCTGTTCCAGGTGGAGTTCCTCACCACCCTGGCCGGCGATGCGCTGATCACCCTGGCTTACCACCGCCCACTGGACGAAGCCTGGCAAGCCGAGGCCGAGCGCCTGGCCGCCGACCTGGGCGTCAGCCTGGTCGGTCGCTCGCGTGGCCAGCGCCTGGTCATCGGCCGCGATTACGTGGAAGAGGAACTGAGCGTGGCCGGGCGCAGTTTCCGCTACCGCCAGCCGGAGGGGGCCTTCACCCAGCCCAACGGCAGGGTGTGCGAGAAGATGCTGGGCTGGGCCTACGACGTGCTCGGCGAGCGCGAGGATGACCTGCTGGAACTGTACTGCGGCAACGGCAACTTCACCCTGCCGCTGGCCACACGTGTGCACAAGGTGCTGGCCACCGAGATCAGCAAGACGTCGGTGAACGCGGCCCTGGCCAACCTGGCAGACAACGGCGTGGACAACGTCGAGCTGGTGCGCCTGTCTGCCGAGGAACTGACCCAGGCGCTGAACGAGGTGCGCCCGTTCCGCCGCCTGGCCGGCATCGACCTGAAAGGCTACGACTTCGGCAGCGTGTTCGTCGACCCGCCGCGGGCCGGCATGGATCCGGATACCTGCGAACTTACCCGGCGCTTCGAGCGCATCCTGTACATCTCCTGCAATCCGCAGACCCTGGCCGCCAACATCGCCCAGTTGGCAGACACCCACAAGGTCACGCGCTGCGCACTGTTCGACCAGTTCCCCTACACCCACCACATGGAAGCGGGCGTGTTGCTGGAAAGACGCTGAATCACCGTTCGCCGTCGCCCGAATGCAATCCGGGCGACGGCTCAGCGGGACAGACCACGTAGCGCCCACCAGGCCAACCCGGCCGACACGACCTCCAGCAGCAGCGCATAGAGATTGAAGGTCTGCTGCGCGCCGCCGTCCAGCCACAGCCCGGCGATACGCGCCAGGGCCAGCGCGGCGTAGAGCAACACCAACAGCATCAGCGCCGGGCGCAACAGATCCAGGCGCGTCAGTGCCATCGCCAGATAAGCCGCCAGCCCCAATTGCAGGCCGCCGTAATAGGCTCGTACCTCGGTCACTGCGGCATTGCCCATGAGCAGGGCGCCACTGAAACTGGCCATTTCCTCCGGGCGGATGAAATAGGCCAGGCCCAGGAAACTCAGCGCCGCGATCTGGATCAGCAGAACAGTGCGGGCAAACAGCATCGCATGACTCCTCGCTCGGTGATTGGCAGACATCCCCCGGTCATTTCAGCACCGAAAGCCTGTCCATGCTCATGGACAACCCTCATGCAAATCGATGCCATCAGAACAGTGGCACTTTTGCCAGGATGATCTACACCTATCGTTGCAACACCCCACCGTACTCGACAAGGAGGTCGACATGCCCGCCATGCCCACCTGCGCCACTTTCGCCACAACGCTCGCCGTTACGACGACAAACGCGTGTCCGAGTGCTTTTCCCCAACCCTCCCCCAGGAGCCTGATCCCGCCGTACCGTGAACTGGCGCGCCGGATGCCGCGCCCAAAAAGCCGAAGAACCATAACGGACACCCTGCCGCAGAACGAATCCATCGCCTGGCAGGCGTAGCCCCATAAGGAGATGATCCATGCGTAAGTCACAAGGAACCCTGATCTGCACACTGGCGCTTGCCGCTCCCCTGCTCACCGCAGTGGCTCAGGCGGGCACCTTTCCCGACTTTGGCTACAAGCCGCCTACCAGCGAATACAGCGGCCCGCTCTTTCAACTCAGTCAGTCCTACCCCGCTTCCGCCCCGACGGCATCCGCTCTGCCGGCCTTCTTCAAACTGCTGCCGGATTCGCGAAGCAACGACTTCGAGACCTGGCGCGAGTACATGGCGGCGGTCAAGGACTACTGCCTGGAAGGCAACGTGGAAAATGACTGGGACGTGCAGAAGAACACCCTGCGCCAGTGGTACCACATGCCCTGGCAACACTACGGACCGCTGGGCCGTGAGGGTATCCATGGCCTGACCAAGGAAGCGCAGATCCAGGCCAAGCAACTGGCCCCGACCCAGACCACCACCGGCCAGACCTATGCGGTCGGTATCTACAACGACATCGGCGCCTACACCATCGGCCAGGTCTGGAAGGATCCGCAGAACCCCAATCCGGAGTTCACTTCCAAGCCCAACAGCTTCGCCAACGGTACCGTCGTGTGCAAGGCACTGTTCGCCGATGTCGACCGTAGCCAGGTTCCCTTCCTGCAGAACCCCATTCTCTGGCAGGGCTATATCACCAAGAGCTTCGATTCGGCTGACCGCGAGGTGAAGGAAGTCGCGCTGATCCAGATGGATATCGCCGTACGCGATACCCGCATCAGCGAAACCGGCTGGATCTTCGGCACCTTCCAGTACAACGGCGCCGTCACCGGAAAAGCCGATTGGGACAATCTGGTGCCGGTAGGCATCATGTGGGGCAACGACCCGGAGAATAACGACAACGACTACAGCAACCCGCAACCGAGCCAGACCCGCATCAACCCCAACCTCAAGGAGACGGCGATCAACGCCAACACCGCTGAACTGCCGCCGACCCACCTGGGCTGGAACGGTCGACTCAATGGCCCGGTGGACAACCCGGTAAGCTCCTGCCTGAGCTGCCACATGACCGGCGAATACCCGCAACTGGCGATCATGAATCCGACCTTCCAGGCCAATCCTCCGGCAGTCGGCTCGCCCGAATGGATGCGCTGGTTCCAGAATATTCCTGCCGGCCAACCCTTCAGTCCTGAAACCAAGAGCACCGACTACAGCCTGCAACTGGCTGGAGGCCTGGCCAACTTCTATGACTGGAAGTGCAACCAGGGCGGTGTCTTCGCCGACGGCAAGAATGCGTGCCAGAAAGCCGGCCAGTTGAAGCTGATGCTCAAGAGCAATGTGGCACCTGAGCAGATCCAACCCGTACAGCGTGACCCGAACCTGACCGAGCTGGAGTGAACCCGCTGCGACCCCGGGTGCGTCCCGGGGTCGCATCAGGTCTGTTTGGGCATCCTCGAATGCGACGTTATCCTTTACGCCATAGCCTTCAGGAGTCCCGTCATGCGCCACTCACTACTCGCTCTCTGCCTTTTCACCGGCCTGGCCCAGGCCAGCGAAGCTCTGACCATCGACGTGCACCGCGATGCCAATTGCAGTTGCTGCAAGGCCTGGATCAGCCATCTGCAAGACAATGGCTTCACCGTCAATGACCATGTCGAAGCCGACATGGTCGCCGTCAAGCAACGCCTGGGCGTGCCGCCACGCCTGGCTTCCTGTCACACGGGCGTGATCGACGGCAAGTTCGTCGAAGGCCATGTACCAGCCGCCGATGTGCTCAAGTTGCGTGAACGTCCCGACCTGCTGGGTGCCGCCGTGCCCGGCATGCCAGTCGGCTCGCCCGGCATGGAATACGGCGACCGCGTCGATCCCTACCAGGTCATCGGCCTGAGTCGCGACCGTCAGGATCAGGTGCTCGCCGACTATCCGGGCAACTGATCGCCACGCCAGCACGGCTACACTGCACAGATATCAACCCCGGGAGTGAAGCCATGCGCTGGCAACGTGGCAGACGCAGTGACAATGTGGTGGATGCGCGCGGCCGCTCAGGCATGCGCATTGGTGGTGGTCTGAGCCTGGGCGGGGTGGCGGTGATCGTCATCGTCGGCCTGTTGATGGGCCAGGATCCGTTGCAGATTCTCGGGCAGATCGCCGGCCAGGCCACCCAGCCCCAGGTCAGCCAGACGCAGAGCGCGCCACCGGCCAACGATGAACAGAGCGAATTCGTCCGGGCCATCCTCGGTGATACCGAGGACACCTGGCGCGAGCTGTTCCGGCAAGCCGGCCAGCAATACCGCGACCCGCAACTGGTGCTGTTCTCCGGTGGAGTCAACTCGGCCTGTGGCTTCGCCAGTTCGGCGGTCGGCCCCTTCTACTGCCCCGGCGACCAGCGTGTGTACCTGGACATGGCGTTCTTTCGCGAGATGGAGCAGCGCTTCTCGGCCGCAGGTGATTTCGCTCAGGCCTATGTGATTGCCCATGAGGTCGGCCACCACGTGCAGACGCTGCTCGGCGTATCGGCCAAGGTCAATGCCGCCCGCCAGCGCGGCGAGCGGGTCGAAGGCGACGGCGGCCTGCTGGTGCGTCAGGAATTGCAGGCCGACTGCCTGGCCGGAGTCTGGGCCCACCACGCCCAGCGCCGCCACGACTGGCTGGAAGCCGGCGATCTGGAAGAAGCCCTGAACGCCGCCAGCGCCATCGGCGACGACCGTCTGCAAAAGCAGGCGCGCGGCCAGGTGGTGCCGGACGCCTTCACCCACGGCACCTCGCAGCAACGCGTACGCTGGTTCAGCAGCGGTTTCGAAAGCGGCCAGCCAGGGCGTTGCGACACCTTCAAGGCCACCCGACTGTAACCGCACGACTGCTCGTGGTGACGCGCACAGCCCGCCTGCGCCCCCACGGCGTACTGCCTGTGGCCGGTACGCCCTACAGAAGCGCGAGCAGCTCCCCGCAGTCACGCGCATGCAGCTCGGCCAGCTCCGGCCAGGGGTTGTCCGGCAGATTGACCAGCACCCCACGCGCCCCCGCAGCCTGGGCGCACTCCAGGTCGAAGCGGTAGTCACCCACCATCACCAGCGCCTGCGGCGCCACGGCCCAGCGCTCGGCCAGGTGCAGCAGACCGCCCGGATGCGGCTTGGGCGGCGCTTCGTCGCGACCGAGGATGTCAGCCGTGGCGAAGCAGTCATCCAGACCGATGGCCTGTAGCGTCAGCAAGGCCAGTGCGTGGGCATTGCGCGTGAGGATGCCGAGCTGGCAGCCGCGCTCGCACAGGGCGCGCACCAGTTCGATGGCGCCAGGCGCCGGGCGCGAGGCCAGCGCCAGCTCGCGCTCATGCTCCAGCAGCCAGGCATGCTTCTGCGCGGCCTCGTCTGCGGGTAGCGCCGCCAGGTGATGGAGGATGTCGTCCTCCTGGGGAATGCCCAGCGCCCGCTTGATCGCCGGAAAGTCATGCACCGCCAGGGTCAGGGTGCCGTCCATGTCGAACACCCAGTGGCGCGCCTCACGCAATGCCTTCACGTCCAGTCCTCACGACTCATTTCCAGTCCTCACGGACGCGGGTCAGGCCTTCCTGGGCGACCGAGGCCACCAGTTCACCCTGGCGGTTGTAGATGCTGGCGCGGGAGAACCCCCGGGCATTGCCGGCCCACGGGCTGTCCATGGCGTACAGCAGCCAGTCGTCCATGCGCAGGTTGCGGTGGAACCACAGCGAATGGTCGAGGCTGGCCACCTGCATGAACTTCTGGAACACCGATACGCCGTGGGGCTGCATCGACGTGGTCAGCAGGTTGAAGTCGCTGGCGTAGGCCAGCAGGTACTTGTGCAGCTGTGGGTCGTCCGGCAGCTCGCCGGCGGCGCGGAACCACACGTACTTGACCGGCTCGCAGGGTTGTGGGGCGAACGGATTGATCAGAGTGACCGGGCGGATCTCGATGGGCTTGTCGCTGATCGCACGCTCGCGCAGACGCTCTGGAATCATCGGCGCGACCAACCGCGCCAGCTCGGTTTCCGACTTCAGGTTCTCCGGGCCTGGCACATCGGGCATCTGGCTCTGGTGGTGAAAGCCGTCCTCGTCGTATTGGAAGGAAGCGCTACAGAAGAAGATCGGCTGGCCCTTCTGCACCGCCACCACACGACGGGTGCTGAAGCTGCCGCCATCACGGGTACGCTCGACCTGGTAGACCACCGGCAGGCTGGCATCGCCGGGGCGCAGGAAGTAGCCGTGCATGGAGTGCACATGACGCGCCTCCTCGACCGTCTGGCTGGCCGCGGATATGCACTGGCCAAGCACCTGGCCACCGAACAGCTGGCGGAAACCCAGATCCTGGCTGCGGCCACGGAACAGGTTTTCCTCGATCTGCTCAAGACTGAGCAGCGCCGCCAGATCGTCGAGCACCTGGGTCATGGAGTCTCTCCTCGTGCAGGGGGGTAATCGGGCTGGGAAGGAGTGCGATGGTAAAGAATTTGCGCGCGGCTGTCGGCATTGACGCGCCATTACCGGCCAATGGTCAGTAAAGCCCCTGCTGCCATTCTTCCCGCTGGATGCGATAAAGCACATGCGGCTGCAGCGGATGCCCGGCGGGCAGTTTCGGATGCAGAAAGTCGCCAGCCTCGTCCCGGCGCATGCCGATGGCGCTCATCACCGCCTGCGACGGCAGATTGGCCGGCACGGTAAAGCTCAATACCTCATCCAGCGCAAGACGCTCGAAAGCCACCGCCAGTGCGGCACGCGCCGCCTCGCGGGCATACCCCCGACGCCAATGGGCCCGCGCCAGGCGCCAGCCGATTTCAACGGCAGGCACGAACGGCGCGTCGAAACCTACATGCGCCAGGCCGGTGACACCGATCAGCTCGCCGCTGTCACGCCGCTCCAGCGCCCAGAAACCAAAGCCGTGCTGATCGAAATGCGCACGTATGCGCGTCAGCAGTTGCGCGCTCTGCTCGGCATCCAGTGGTGCGGGGAAATGGCGCATCACTTCGGCATCGGCGTTGAGCGCGGCCAGCGCCGGCAGGTCACTGTCACGCCAGGCACGCAGCAAGAGGCGTTCGGTGCAGGTTTCGATAAGGGGCATGGCGATAATCTCGATTGGCTGCGACCATGATGCTTCGATTCGATGAGCGCTCATTGTATGTCCTTACCGCTGGTCTACCACGAGGATTACAGCCCACCCTTTCCAGCCGGGCACCGTTTCCCCATGGAGAAATTCCGCCTGCTGCGCGATCACCTTATCGACAGCGGCCTGACCACCGATGCCGAGCTGCACCGCCCCGAACTGTGCCCGGCGGAGATTCTCGCCCTGGTTCACTGCCCGGACTACATCGCCCGCTACATGGCGGGCGAGCTTTCATACGAGGATCAGCGCCGTCTCGGCCTGCCTTGGAGCGACGCACTGGCGAGGCGTACCGTGCGCGCCGTGGGCGGCTCGCTGCTGACCGCCGAACTGGCGCTGCGCCATGGCCTGGCCTGTCACCTGGCCGGCGGCACGCACCATGCGCATTACGACTTTCCCTCCGGCTTCTGCATCTTCAACGACCTGGCAGTGATCGCCCGCTACCTGCTGGCGGCCGGGCGTGTGCATCGGGTGCTGGTCTTCGACTGCGACGTGCACCAGGGCGATGGTACCGCGCGACTGCTGGAAAACGAGCCGGATGCGATCACCGTGTCGCTGCATTGCGAGCAGAATTTCCCGGCGCGCAAGGCCCGGAGCGACTGGGACATCCCCCTGCCACGCGGCATGGGCGACGAGGACTACCTCAGGCTGGTGGACGACACGCTGAACTACCTGCTACCGATCTACCAGCCGGATCTGCTGCTCTACGACGCCGGCGTCGACGTGCACAAGGACGACGCCCTGGGTTATCTGCAACTCACCGACGCCGGCATCGCCGCCCGTGACGAAGCCGTGCTGCACCACTGCCTGGGGCGCGACATCCCGGTGCTGGGGGTGATCGGCGGCGGCTACTCCAGGGATCACGCAGCCCTCGCCCGCCGCCACGGCATCCTGCATCACAGCGCGGCAAAGGTGTGGGCGGCGCGAGGGTTGGGCTGACCGGCAAACGCGAACGGCGCTATCGATTCGCTCATGGCATCGGCATAATCCGCCATCGCCCTCAGGAGGATCACGTCATGGATGATTCATTCGCGCTGAACAAGGCCAACTGGAACGACCGCGCCGCCCTGCATGCGGCATCCCCCGAGTACCGGGCTCAGCAGTTCATCGACATGGCCGAGCACCTGTCCGACGTCGTGCGCTTCGACCGTCCTCGCCTCGGCGACATCAGCGGGCTGCAGGCGGTTCACCTGCAATGCCACATCGGCACCGACACCCTGTCACTGGCGCGCCTGGGCGCCGAGCTCACCGGCCTGGACTTTTCCGATGCGTCGCTGGCGCAGGCGCGGCGGCTGGCCAGTGCCTGCGACCAGCGTATCCGCTTCGTCGAGGCCTCGGTCTACGACGCCGCGCAGGTGCTCGGTGAGCAGCGCTACGACCTGGTCTACACGGGCATCGGGGCGCTCAACTGGCTGCCACGCATCGACGACTGGGCTGCCAACGTGGCCGCGCTGCTCAAGCCGGGTGGACGACTCTTCCTGCGCGAGGCGCACCCCATACTGCTGAGCCTCGATGAGACCTGCGAGGGTGAGCTGCGCATCGTCCATCCGTACTTCGAACACCGCGAGCCGCTGGTCTGGGACGACGCGCAGACCTATGTGCAGACCACTGCGCCGCTGACGGCGACCGTGACCCACGAGTGGAACCACGGTCTGGGCGAGATCATCTCGGCCCTGCTGCGCCACGGCATGCTGCTGAGCGCACTGCAAGAGCACGACAGCGTGCCCTGGGAGGCGTTGCCAGGGCAGATGGCGCGCGGCGATGACGGCGAGTGGCGCCTGCATACGCGACCGGAGCGCCTGCCGTTGAGCTACACGCTACAGGCCGTGAAACGCCCCTGAACCCGGGAGGACAGCCCGCGCTGTCCTCCACCGGGCCTCAAGACGCCAGCACCTTGTCCAGCGCCTGCTCCAGGGTCGCCACGGTTCGCTCGATGTCGCCCAGCTTGTCCAACCCGAACAGGCCGAGGCGGAAGGTCTGGAAGTCCGCCGGTTCGTCGCATTGCAGCGGTACGCCAGCGGCGATCTGCAGGCCGATGGCGGCAAATTTGGCACCGGTCTTGATCTGCGCGTCGTCGGTGTAGCAGACCACCACGCCCGGCGCCTCGAAGCCCTTGGCCGCGACGCTCCTGAAGCCGCGTGCCGCCAGCAGTGCACGCACCCGCTCGCCGAGCTCCTGCTGTTGCTGGCGCACACGGTCGAAACCGATGGCCTTGGCCTCGAACATGGCATCACGGAAACGCGCCAGCGCATCGCTGGGCATGGTGGCGTGGTAGGCGTGGCCGCCCTGCTCGTAGGCCTGCATGATCTGCAACCACTTCTTCAGGTCACAGGCGAAGCTGGTGCTCTGGGTGGCCTCGACGCGCGTCTGGGCGGCCTCGCTCATCATCACCAGGGCGCAGCAGGGCGAGGCGCTCCAGCCCTTCTGCGGGGCGCTGATCAGCACATCGATGCCACAGGCCTGCATGTCCACCCAGAGGGTGCCGGAGGCGATGCAGTCGAGCACGAACAGGCCGCCCACCGCATGTACGGCGTCGCTCACTGCGCGCAGGTAATCGTCCGGCAGGATCATGCCCGAGGAGGTTTCCACATGGGGGGCGAACACCACTTGCGGCCTCTCGGCGGCAATGGTCGCCAGCACTTCGTCCAGCGGCGCCGGAGCGAAGGCGGCCTGGGCACCATCGGTGACCGGGCGCGCCTTGAGCACCAGGGCTTTGGCAGGAATCCGCCCCATCTCGAAGATCTGCGTCCAGCGGTAGCTGAACCAGCCGTTGCGGATCACCAGGCACGTCTGATCGGTCGCCAACTGCCGCGCCACCGCCTCCATGCCGTAGGTGCCGCTGCCCGGCACCACAGCCACGGCATGGGCGTTGTAGACCTGCTTCAGGGTCGCGGAGATATCGCGCATCACGCCCTGGAACGACTGCGACATATGGTTCAGCGAGCGGTCGGTGTAGACCACCGAATATTCGATCAGGCCATCGGGATCGATGTCGGGGCAGATATGGGACATAACGGGCTCCAGCCGAAAAGGTTCGAGCAGAACCTGCCCGAAGCCCGTGCAAATGACAAGGCCATGAAGCTCTCGGGTAGAATGCGCAGCCGTGCCCCGACCGTCCTGCCGCCATGACCACTGCCAAGCCGCCCATCGCTCCTCACGTCGCCATCATTGGCGGCGGCCCTGCCGGGTTGATGGCTGCCGAAGTGCTGGCGCAAGGTGGTGTGCGCGTGGAGCTGTTCGACGCCATGCCCTCGGTCGGGCGCAAGTTCCTGCTGGCCGGCGTCGGCGGCATGAACATCACCCACTCCGAGCCCAAGGACGCCTTCGTCGGTCGCTACCGCGAGCGCCAGGCCGAGATCACGGCGCTGCTGCAGGATTTCGACGCCGATGCCCTGCGTAGCTGGATTCAGGGTCTGGGCATCGATACCTTCGTCGGCACCTCCGGCCGCGTGTTCCCCACCGACATGAAGGCCGCGCCGCTGTTGCGCGCCTGGCTGCGGCGCTTGCGCGAACTGGGCGTGGTGATCCATACGCGCAGCCGCTGGCTGGGCTGGAACGATGACGGCAGCCTGCGTATCGCCAGCGTGGACGGCGAACGCGCACTGGCGACCGGTGCCTGCCTGCTGGCGCTGGGCGGCGGCAGTTGGGCGCGACTGGGCTCCGACGGCTCCTGGGTTCCTCTGTTGCAGGCACGCGGCATCGAGGTGGCGGCACTGAAGCCGAGCAACTGCGGCTTCGAAGTGGCCGGCTGGAGCGAGCATCTCCGAGAGAAGTTCTCCGGCGCGCCGCTGAAGAACGTCGCCCTGAGCCTGCCCGGGCAGCCCGCCCGCATCGGTGAGTTCGTGCTGACCACAGTCGGTATCGAAGGCAGCCTGGTGTATGCATTTTCCGCCGATATCCGCCGCGCCATCGAGACCAACGGCCAGGCGCCGCTCACCCTGGATCTGCTGCCGCAGATGCCGCTGGCCAGGCTGCAAGAGGCGCTGGCCAAGCCGCGCGGCAAGCACTCGATGGCCAAGCACCTGCATCGCCAGGCCGGCCTCGATGGGGTGAAGGCCGCGCTGCTGCGCGAACTGGCACCCGCCGAAGCCTTCACCGAGCCAACCGCGCTGGCGCGCTGGATCAAGGCGCTACCGATCATCCTGCTGCGCGCCCGAGCACTGGACGAAGCGATCAGCAGCGCCGGCGGCGTACCCTTCGAGGCGCTCGACCAGAGGCTGATGCTCAAGACCCTGCCCGGTGTGTTCTGTGCAGGCGAAATGCTCGACTGGGAGGCGCCCACCGGCGGCTACCTGCTCACCGCCTGTTTTGCCAGCGGTCGGGTCGCGGCGCAGGGCGTCCTCGACTGGTTACATGCCGTGTAGTTGTAGGGTGGGCCGGGAGGCGCTCCGTTTCAGCCCACCAAGGTTGGTCGCTGTTGGTGGGCTGGCTAGGATCGTAGGGGGCAACCCGCCACATCCGGTTGACGGGTTGCACCCGCCCTACACCTGAAAAACCTGAAACCGCTGTGACGCCGCGCAGGCTAAGGCTATGCTCAGTCTCAGCGCTCCCCACACAGGTAATCTCCCGCCGTGATCCCTTTGCTGGTCTGCGACGACTCCAACATGGCGCGCAAGCAACTGATCCGCGCCCTGCCGGCCGAATGGCCGGTCTCCTCAGCCAGGCCGGCAACGGCGAAGAGGCGCTGGCGCTGATTCGTCAGGGCCATGGCCAGGTCATGCTGCTCGACCTGACCATGCCGGTGCTCGATGGCTACCAGACGCTGGCCGCGCTGCGCGCCGAAGGGCTCACGAGCCAGGTCATCGTGGTTTCCGGCGACGTCCAGGAGGAAGCCGTGCGCCGCGTCCACGAGCTCGGCGCCCTGGCCTTCCTGAAGAAGCCCGCCAACCCCGATGTGCTGCGCCGAACGCTGATCGAGCTGGGCCTGTTCGATCCACAGGGCACGCCGGCGGCGCAGGCTCAGGCCGCCGCGCTGGCGGAACTGAAGGTGAGCTTCCGCGATGCCCTGCGCGAAGTGAGCAACGTCGCCATGGGCCGCGCGGCCGCGCTGCTGGCCAAGGTGCTGGGGGTGTTCGTGCAGTTGCCGGTACCGCAGGTGAACATCTTCGAAGTCAGCGAACTGCACATGACCCTGCTCGACGCCCAGCGCGGCGAGCGCTTCAGCGCCATCTGCCAGGGCTTCATCGGCGAGGCCATCGCCGGCGAGGCCCTGTTGCTGTTCCATGATTCGGAAGTGGGCGACATGGCGCGCCTGCTCGGCTGGCAGCCGAAGAACGAAGCGCAGACCTCGGAGATGCTGCTGGATCTGGCCAGCATTCTGATCGGCGCCTGCCTGGCGGGCATCGCCGAGCAACTCGATCTGCGTTTCTCCCAGGGCCATCCGCAACTGCTCGGTCAGCACGCCAGCCTCGACCAGCTCATCCAGGTCAACCGCCAGCGCTGGCGCAAGACCCTGGCCGTGGAGATCAGCTACAGCCTGGAGGGCCACGCCATCCATTTCGACCTGCTGTTGCTGTTCACCGAAGACTCGATCAAACGCCTGACCGGCAAGATCGGCTACCTGATGGAGTGAGGCCATGCCTGCGCAGATCGATATCAAGGAAGTGCACTGGCTGCTCGACATCGTGCAGTGCATCGACGTCGGCGTGGTGGTGCTCGACCGCCAGTACCGCGTCGAGGTGTGGAACGCATTCATGGAGAACCACTCGGGGCTGGGGCCGGATCAGGTGCAGGGGCGTTCGCTGTTCGAACTGTTTCCGGACATCGACCGGCCCTGGCTGGAGCGCAAGGTGGAAAGCGTCGTGCAACTGGGCACGCGCGCGTTCAGCCTGTGGCAGCAGCGTCCGTATCTGATGCGCTTCAAGAGCTATCAGCCGATCACCGGCCAGGCCGACTTCATGTACCAGAACGTCACCCTGCTGCCGCTGGCTGGCCAGCCGGTGGAACATGTGTGCCTGGTGATCTACGACATGACCGCAGCGGCGGTGGCGGCACAGGCTTGATCCGCCAAGCCTCAGGGTGTGCCGCGCGCAGCCAACCTCTTCTGAGTTAGGTGCCCATGGCGCCCCCCTACTTCTTGCCGCCCCCGGGCTTGCTGCCGAAGCTCGGTACCTTGCGTACCGCCTTGGCCCTGGGCTTGGCGTCCTCTTCCTCGAACCAGCGACCGAGGTGGATATTGCCCTTGCCGCCCGCCTTGCCCGCACCGGGGATCAGCTTCTGCTTGGGCTTCTTCGGTTTTTTCAGTACCTGACCACCGACCGCTGTCAGTGGTACGCGGTGATCCGGAATGAAATCGGGCTCGTCGACACGCCTGATCAACTGCCGGGTGAGATTCTCGATAGCCGCCAGTTGATCGACCTCGTCGGCGCAGACCAGCGAGATCGCCTCGCCCGTGCTGCCCGCGCGACCGGTGCGGCCGATACGGTGCACGTAGTCCTCGGCGTTGATCGGCAGGTCGAGGTTGACCACCAGCGGCAGGTCGTCGATATCCAGACCGCGTGCGGCCACGTCGGTGGCCACCAGCACCTGCACCTCGCCGGCCTTGAAGCGCTCCAGCGCACGCAGGCGGCTCGGTTGCGGCTTGTCACCGTGGATCGAGTCGGCAGGCACGCCCATGGCCAGCAGTTCCTGCTCCAGCTGATCGACGCCCTTGCGGGTCTTGGCGAACACCAGCACCTGCCCCCAGCGCCTGACCTGCAACAGATGCAGGAAGAGTTCACTCTTGCGCTTCTTGTCCACCGGGATCAACCATTGCCTGACGCTCTTGGCGGCAGCGTTGCGCGGGCTGACCTCCACCGACAGCGGGTCGCGCAGCAGCTCCCCGGCCATCTGCCGGATGGCCTCGGAGAAGGTGGCGGAGAACAACAGGGTCTGGCGCTTTTTCGGCAGCGCGCTGAACAGCTCGTCCAGCTCACGGGCGAAGCCCAGGTCGAGCATGCGGTCAGCCTCGTCCAGTATCAGGCTCTGCAACTGGGCGAACTTCACCGCGTTCTGCCGGTACAGGTCGAGCAGCCGCCCCGGTGTGGCCACCAGTACGTCGACACCCTTGCGCAGCTTCATCATCTGCGGGTTGATGCTGACCCCGCCGTACACCGCATAACTCACCAGCGGCAGGTTCCGGCCATAGGCCTGGAAGCTCTGCAAGACCTGCTCGGCCAGTTCGCGGGTCGGCACCAGCACCAGCGCACGCACCGAATTGCCGGCGACCTGCGGGCCCTCCAGGGTCAGGCGCTGCAACAGCGGCAAGGCGAAACCCGCCGTCTTGCCGGTGCCGGTCTGCGCCGCAGCCATCAGGTCGCGGCCCTTGAGCACGGCGGGAATCGCCTGGCTCTGCACCGGAGTCGGCGTCAGGTAGTCGAGATCGGCGAGGGTGCGCAGCAGTGGCTCGATCAGGCCAAGGGAGGCGAAGGTCATGGGGCAACCGAATCAGAGAAAGACAGGCGCGCAGTTTACCTGAACATCCCCCCGCCCAGTTCAGGGCGCTTGGCGCACCGACAGAACGCCTTGCTCGCAACGGCATGTCAGTTGGCTCGCCTCGGGCACCTGCAACAGGTACTCGGCGAGTACCGGCTCCAGTTCGGTACGCAGGCGGCGCGCCAGCGCGCGAGCACCGAAGCGAACGTCGTGCTCGCGACGAAGCCAGGCGCGGGCGCTCTGCTCAACCTGCAACGAACGGCCCTGACGCCCCAGACGCTGGTTCAGCCTGTCCAGTTCGATGTCCAGCAGCGCATCGAGCCACTGCTCGGCGACACGTTCGAACACCAGAATGCGGTCGATGCGATTGAGCCATTCCGGCTCGAAACGCTCGTGCAGCACCTGTTCCAGCAGCACGGCCTCGCCTTTCGGCGCCAGCCCCAGCCAGCGCCGCCAGCCACGCGAGAAGCGCTCGCGGTAACGCTGCGCCTGCTGTGCACCGACATTGCTGGTCATGAAGATCAGGCTGTTGCGAAAGTCCAGGGTGCGGCTACCGGCGGTCAGGGTCAGACGCCCATGTTCGAGAATGCCGAGCAGGCTGCGCAGGACTTCGGGACTGGCCTTTTCCAGTTCATCGAACAGGACGATGCCGGGCCGACCGAAACTGCCGGCGATGGCCTCGGCATCGAACAGCGTGGTGCCTTCCTTGCTGCCGACGTAGCCGGGCGGCGCCCCGGTCAGCGCAGCGGCGTAATGCTCCTGAGCCAGGGTGTGCATGTCGATGCGGCACAGGGCATCGGCACGGCCGTGGATGGCCTGGGCCAGCAGGCGCACGATCTCGGTCTTGCCGACGCCGGTGGGGCCCATGAACAGGCTGACCGCCAATGGCCGCTCGCGCTCGCCGATATCGGCCTTGATCACCTTGAGCATGGCCTCGACCTGCGCCAGCACGGCGTCCTGGCCGACGATGCGCGAACGCAGCAGGGCCATCACCGCCGCCGGCTCGAAGAGAAAGCGCGATTGCAGCCGGGTAACGCCCTGTTCCTCCAGGCGCTCGCGGTTGCTGTCGATCAGGTCGTTGGCAAAGGGCATGACGATCACCGGTAGGGTGTCGCGGGGCCGCGGAGGCCATGCGCACCGCACATTTTCATGGTGCGCACGGCGCACCCTACGCGAAACGCTCCTTGCCGGAGTGCGGCAGTTCTCCCACGGGGCAATCGGCCACCCCGATGGTCGAGCGGGTGAGTTTCTCCACATCCTCCCGAGCCTTCTGCGCATCCAGCACCCAGGTGCGGTAGAACTCGAACGGACAGTCGGCCACGCCCTTGTCGCCGTCACCGGAGTCGTACACGCCGGTGTAGCCACGATGAAGCAGCTTGAACAGGTGGTTCTGCGACTGATCAAAGGCGCGCGCATCGCGAATCTGCGACACCGACAACTGGGCGTACTGGATGCCCATCTCTTCTTCACCGCACTCGCCCAGCGTGCGCCCGTCGAAACCGATCAGGGCGGAGTGGCCGAAGTAGCTGTACACGCCGTCGAAGCCGGTGGCGTTGGCCACCGCCACGTAGCAGTTGTTGGCCCAGGCCATGGTTTTGGCCATCAACACCTGCTGATCCTTGGCCGGGTACATGTAGCCCTGGCAACGCACGATCAGCTCGGCGCCCTTCATCGCGCAGTCGCGCCAGATTTCCGGGTAGTTGCCATCGTCGCAGATGATCAGGCTGATCTTCATGCCCTTGGGGCCTTCGCTGACGTACGTGCGGTCGCCCGGATACCAGCCCTCGATGGGGCACCAGGGAATGCATTTGCGGTAGCGCTGGACGATCTCGCCCTGGTCGTTGATGAGGATGAGCGTGTTGTACGGTGCCTTGTGCGGGTGCTCTTCATGGCGCTCACCGGTGAGCGAGAAAATGCCCCAGGTTCTGGCCTCCCGGCAGGCAGCGGAGAAGATCGCCGTTTCCTCACCGGGGATGGTCGCGGCGGTGGCCATCATCTCGTCCTTGTCGTACATGATGCCCATGGTGCTGTACTCGGGAAACACCACCAGATCCATGCCGGGCAGGCCAAGCTTCATGCCCTTGATCATCTCGGCGATCTGCCGCGCGTTGTCGAGCACTTCGGCCTTGCTGTGCAGGCGCGGCATCCTGTAGTTGACGACGGCGACGCCGACGGTATCGGGGCTGCTGGAAATATCGCCGTGGCGCATGGAAAACCTCCGTTCGAGATGTCTGTCGCAGGAGCGGCCTTAGCCGCGAAATGCTCTATGTGTCGCCGTTTATCGCGGCTGAAACGCAATGCCGCCCAACCGCCCCTGCAGGAACGTTCTGCCAACTGGATTCCCGCGCAGGCGGGAATCCAATGAACCGCCTCAGTGGCTGATCATCCACGGCCGCGCCGAGGGGCTGGCCTTGAGGCCGTGGGGGTTGGCTCGGGTGCGCTCGACCGGCTTGCTCGGGCCGCAGCAACTGCAACCGGCCGGGTGCCTGCGGTTGGCCTTGTACTCTTCGAGGCTCTGCGGCGCGTGGGCGCTGCGCTCGTTGGTTTCATGGGCACGGCGCTGGCTGCCGGCCAGGGTGGCCAGGCCCGGCGCGCTGAGGATCACCCGCTCGCTGGGCGTATCGCAGTACGGGCAGGCACAGGCGGTGTCACGCTCGGCCATCGGCCGCAGCACGGTGAAATCGCCACAGCTCGGGCAGTCGTATTCGTAGATGGGCATGGCGCATTCCTCGAAAAGATAAAAGGCCCCTCTCCCCTACCCCTCTCCCGCAAGCGGGAGAGGGGTCAAGGCCTCACTTGTCGTAGGCGATGGGCAGGTCGATGCTGCCGTCGAGGAAGCGGGTCGGGCCGTTGGCGCCGGGGTTGATGTCGAACTCGAAGATGTCGGTCGGCAGCCACAGCGTGGCGCAGGCGTTGGGAATGTCGACCACGCCGCTGATATGCCCCTGTACCGGCGCCGAGCCGAGCAGCGAATAGCCCTGGGCCGGCGAGTAACCGAACTTGGTCAGGTAGTTGATGGCATTCAGGCAGGCCTGCTTGTACGCCAGATTGACGTCCAGGTAGTGCTGCTTGCCGTCGTCATCCACCGAGATGCCTTCGAAGATCAGGTAGTTGTTGTAGGTGGGCACGATCGGGCTGGGTTTGAAGATCGGGTTCCTGATGCCGTACTTGGCCATGCCGCCCTTGATCAGCTCGACCTTCATGTGCACCCAGCCGGCCATCTCGATGGCACCGCAGAAGGTGATCTCGCCATCGCCCTGGCTGAAGTGCAGGTCGCCCACCGACAGGCCGGCACCTTCGACATAGACCGGGAAGAAGATCTTCGAACCGCGCGACAGATCCTTGATGTCGCAGTTGCCGCCATGCTCACGCGGCGGCACGGTGCGCGCGCCGGTGGCCGCCGCCAGGTCGCGGGCCTCGCCCTTCATCTTGCCCATGTGCGCAGTGCTGGCGAACGGCGGGTTGGCCAACGGCGGTACACGGGTCGGGTTGGTGTCGATCAGCGCCTGCTCGCGCTTGTTCCAGTCGGCGAGCATCTTGTGATCCGGCAGGCAGCCGATCAGCCCCGGGTGGATCAGGCCGGCGAAGCGCACGCCGGGAATGTGCCGGCTCCTGGTGAACATGCCCTCGAAGTCCCAGATCGATTTCTGTGCGGATGGGAAATGGTCGGTGAGAAAACCACCGCCGTTGTTCTTCGAGAAGAAGCCGTTGAAGCCCCAGAGCATGTCCTGCTTGGCACCGATGTCGAGCAGTTCGACGATCAGCAGGTCGCCCGGCTCGGCGCCTTTCACGCCCACCGGGCCGGACAGATAGTGCACGGTGGACAGGTCGACATCGCGCACATCGCTGGCGTCGTCATCGTTCTTGATCGCACCACCCGTCCAGTCGTAGGTCTCGAGGATGAAGTCATCACCCGGCTTTACCCAGCAGGCCATGGGAATGTCCGGGTGCCAGCGGTTGTGCACCTGTTCGTTATCGGTAGCAGCCTGGTTGAGGTCGACCTTGATCAGGGTATCGGTCATGACAGAGCTCCATAAGACCTGTTAGGGGTGCCGGCCTGTGTGTGCCGGAGTACGGAGCCAGTCTCGAACGAGTGGTGAATTCGGCCAATACGTTGGATGACGTATGTCCAGACACCAGATTCCACGGGGCCTGCGGCCTTTCTCGCGGACACGAAAAAGCGGCCGGCGCATGGAGAACACACCGGCCATAAAGCGGGAACCACTGCCCTCTCTCCTAACCCTCTCCCGCAAGCGGGAGAGGGGACTGATTGGCGCTGCCTCTAGGTCTGGCTGCGTTCTGCTCCCCCATTCATTGGGGGCATGCCTGGCGGAGAGGGGTTGGGGGAGAGGGCAAAAGCCTCACACCGACAGATAACGGCTGATGCTCGCCTCGTCGACGTTGTCGCGGCTTTCCTCGACCACGAACCGGCCCTTTTCGATGACCAGGAAGCGGTCGGCGATTTCCATGGTGAACGACAGCACCTGCTCGGAAACGACGATGGTCAGATCACGCATGTTGCGAATCTCCTTCAGGCTGCGAGCAATGTCCTTGATGATCGAGGGCTGGATGCCCTCGGTCGGCTCGTCGAGCAGCAATACCTTGGGATTGGTGGCCAGCGCACGGGCGATGGCCAGCTGTTGCTGCTGACCTCCGGAGAGGTTGCCGCCCTTGCGATGGCGCATGTCGTGCAGCACAGGGAACAGCGAGTAGAGATCGTCCGGCACCTTGCCGTGCGCCTGCGCGGGCAGGCCGGTCTGGATGTTCTCCAGCACGGTCATGTGCGAGAAGATCATCCGCCCCTGCGGCACGTAGGCGATGCCGCTTTCCACACGCTGGTGAGTCTCCAGCTTCGACACGTCCTGGCCATCCACACGAATCTGCCCGCCCCATTGCGGCAGGATGCCCATGAGGCTCTTGAACAGCGTGGTCTTGCCCATGCCGTTGCGGCCCATCACCGCGACGATTTCCTTCTTCGCCACGTCGAGGTCGAGCTCGTGGAGAATCTGGCTCTGGCCATAGCCGGAGGCGAGGTTGCTGATCTGGAACATGCTTGTCACTCCAACATAGACGGTGCGCACGGCGCACCCTACGGTCTGATACCTGGGTGTAGGGTGCGCCGCGCGCACCGTTTCGTAGCCATGACCATCAATGCCCCAGGTACACCTCGATGACCTTGGGATTGCTCTGCACCGCCTCCATGCTGCCCTCGGCCAGCACCTTGCCCTGGTGCAGTACGGTGACGCGATGAGCGATGCTCTTGACGAACTCCATGTCGTGCTCGATCACCAGCACCGAGCGCCCCTGACTGATGCGCCTGAGCAACTCGGCCGTGGCCACCCGTTCGCTGACGCTCATGCCGGCCACCGGCTCGTCGAGCATCAACAGTTGCGGGTCCTGCATCAGCAGCATGCCGATCTCCAGCCACTGCTTCTGCCCATGCGAGAGCAGGTCGGCCTGGCGATGCAGGTGCTCGCCGAGCATGATCTCCTGCGCCACCTGCTCGACCCGCTCGATCACTTCGCGCGAACGCTTGAAGAACAGCGCGCCGAACACCTTGCGGCCGGCCGGGTAGGACATCTCAAGGTTCTCGAACACCGTGAGGTTTTCGTAGATCGACGGGTTCTGGAACTTGCGCCCGACACCCGCGCGGACGATGTCGTACTCGCGCATTCTGGTCAGCTCGCGATTCTCGAACTGGATGCTGCCGGCGGTGGCGCGGGTCTTGCCACAGATCAGATCGAGCACCGTGGTCTTGCCGGCCCCGTTGGGACCGATCACCACCCGAACCTCGTTGCGGTCGATGTACAGGTTGAGGTCATCGACCGCCTTGAAGCCGTCGAATGACACGGTCAGCCCCTCGATGGCCAGCACCGGTTTGGGCATCTGAAAACCGCTGGGTTGGCTCATGGCGTGGTCTCCAGTTCGGGGGTTGGGCGTTTGCTGCTGACGACGACAGCGGGCGCTGGCGTGACGACCACCGCCGGCTTGCGCCGCAGGCGTGTCAGCCAGCGCTTGCCGTGGCTGTCCCACAGGCCGGCCAGACCATTGGGGAAGTACATGACCACGACGATGAACAGGCCCCCCATCAGGTACAGCCACAGCTCGGGGAAGCTCTCGGAAAAATAGGTCTTGCCGAAGTTCACCAGCAGCGCGCCGTACACCGCGCCGAGCAGCGACAGGCGACCGCCGACGGCTGCGAAGATCACCATCTCGATCGACGGCACGATGCCGACGAAGCTCGGCGACATGAAGCCCACCTGCAAAGTGAACATCGCCCCACCGATACCGGCGAACGCGGCACCGACGCAGAACACGAAGACCTTGAAGCTGGCCACGTCGTAACCGGAGAAACGCACCCGCTCTTCCTTGTCGCGCATCGCCAGCAGCAGACGCCCGAGCTTGGAGGCGATGATGAAGCGGGCGATGAGGATGCAGCCGAGCAACAGCACCGCGCTGACGAAGTAGAGGATCAGCCTGGCCTCGTCGCTACGGATATCCCAGCCCTTGAGCGTGCGCAGGTCGGTGATGCCGTTGACCCCGCCGGTCAGTCCCTGCTGGCCGATGATCAGCACGGTGAGAATCAGCGCGATGGCCTGGGTGACGATGGAGAAGTACACATCACCCACGCGGCGCTTGAACATTGCCAGGCCGATCACCAGCGCCAGCAGCACCGGTACCGCGACCACCGCGACCAGGGTGAAGCCCAGGCTGTGGAAGGGCTCCCAGAACAGCGGCAGCTCGGTGAGCTGGTTCCAGTCCATGAAGTCCGGGATACCGGGCGTGGACTGGATTCTGGTGCTCTGCGGGTCGGATGCCTCGAGCTTGAGGAACATCGCCATGCAATAGCCCCCCAGGCCGAAGAAGATGCCCTGGCCAAGGCTGAGGATGCCGCCATAGCCCCAGCACAGCACCAGGCCGACGGCGACGAAGGCGTAGGTCAGGTACTTGCCCACCATGTTCAGGCGAAAGGCATCGAGCGCCAGCGGGAATACCAGCAGAATCAGTGCGGCGAGCAGCGCCAGACCGATGGCACCCTGCTTGCCGCCGAGCAGTTTGTCGAGTGTCGGATTCATCAGCAAAACCTCCATCGCGTTGAACCGTGGCGAGCGGCTCCAGCGGCAAGAAGCCCGGAGTACAGTGACGAGCGGCGCGCGATACCACCGAGGGAACGCGCAGCAGGTTGAACGTGACGTTTCATTTGCGCACCTTGATGGAGAACAGCCCCTGCGGACGCATCATCAGGATCAGCACCACGGCGGACAGGGTCAGCACCTTGGCCATCGAGCCACTGGTGAAGAACTCCAGCAGCGATTGCGCCTGGGCGATGCTGAAGGCCGAGGCGATGGTGCCCAGCAGGCTGGACGCGCCACCGAAGACCACCACCAGGAAGGTGTCGACGATGTACAGGGAACCCGCGGTCGGCCCGGTCGAACCGATGGTGGTGAAGGCCGCGCCGGCAACACCGGCCACGCCGCAGCCGAGGGCGAAGGTCATGCGGTCGACGCGTTTGGTGTTGATCCCCACGGCACGCGCCATCACCCGGTTCTGCATGGTGGCGCGCACCTGCAAGCCCCAGCGCGAACGGTAGATCATCAGGAACAGCAGTGCGGTCAGCAGCAGGGTCAGGCCCATGACGAACAGGCCGTTGCGCGGAATGTCGATGGCTTCGGTGGGGTTCCACGAGCCCATCAGCCAATCCGGCAATGTGGCGCTGACCTCGCGGGCGCCGAAGATCGAACGAAAGCCCTGCTGCATCACCAGCGACAGGCCCCAGGTGGCCAGCAGGGTATCCAGCGGGCGCTGGTAGAGCTTGCTGATCATCGCCCACTCCACCAGCCAGCCGATGGCCCCGGCGAGAAAGAACGAGAGGATGATCGCCAGAAAGAAGTAGTAAGGCCCGAAGGCCGGTGCGTATTGCGAGGTGAGCGAAGACACCACGAAGGTGGTGTAGGCGCCGATGGTGAGGAACTCGCCATGCGCCATGTTGATCACGCCCATCTGGCCGAAGATGATCGCCAGCCCCAGAGCCATCAGCAGCAGAACGCAGAACACGGACAAGCCGTTGAACCCCTGCATGGCCGCGATGGCGCCGAATTCCGATAGCCATTCCATGTCGATGGTCTCCAGAAGAAAAGAGAAAAGCCCTTTAGGAGCCTGATGTTGTTCACTTAAGGCATACGCGATCAGCTCCCCTCTCCCCGCAGGGGTGAGGGGAGCTGATCGTGCGAGGTCATTACTGTGTGAGCAGCATTGCGACTTACTGGTAGCCTTCCGGGAAGGGATTCGGCTCGATCAGGTCGGACTCGAACACCACCTTGAACTGGCCATCCTTCTGCACTTCACCGATGCGGGTCTTGCTCCACAGGTGATGGTTGTCGTGCACCTTGACGTAGCCTTCCGGCGCAGTGTTCAGCTCGATGCCCGGCGACGCGGCGACCACCTTGTCGATGTCGAAGCTGCCGGCCTTCTCCACGGCGGCCTTCCACAGCCACGGGCCGAGGTAGGCGGCCTGGGTCACGTCGCCAATCACCGCGTCCTTGCCGTACTTGGCCTTGAAGGCTTCGACGAAGGCGGTGTTGTTCGGGTTGTCCAGGCTCTGGAAGTACTTCATCGAGGCGTAGAAACCCGCCATGTTCTCGCCGCCGATGCCCAGCAACTCATCCTCGGTCACCGAGAGGGTCAGCAGGGTCTGCTTGTCGGCGGTGACGCCAGCGGCCTTCATCTGCTTGTAGAAGGCGACGTTGGAGCCACCGACCACGGCGGCAAAGACCACGTCAGGCTTGCGCAGCTTGATCTTGTTGATCAGCGAGCCG
The DNA here is from genome assembly GCA_045291465.1 of Ectopseudomonas oleovorans. Classification (GTDB taxonomy): domain Bacteria; phylum Pseudomonadota; class Gammaproteobacteria; order Pseudomonadales; family Pseudomonadaceae; genus Aquipseudomonas; species Aquipseudomonas oleovorans_B. The sequence goes on from CP152345.1 coordinate 5,120,649, forward strand.
AACTGGGTGTTGCCCAGCGGGTAGTACTCTTCACCGACGACCTTGCCGCCGAGCACGTTCTCGATGTGCTTGCGGGCGATCTTCATCGAGGTGCGCGGCCAGATGTAGTCGGAGCCGATCAGGTAGAAGGTCTTGGCGCCCTTCTCCCTGGCCACCCAGTCGAGGCCGGCGAGAATCTGCTGGGTCGCCTCCTGACCGGTGTAGATGACGTTCTTCGACTGCTCCAGACCCTCGTAGAAGGTCGGGTAGTAGAGCAGGCCGTTCTCCTTCTCGAACACCGGCAGCACGGCCTTGCGCGAGGCCGAGGTCCAGCAGCCGAACACGGTGGCGACCTTGTCGCCGACCAGCAGTTTGCGTGCCTTCTCGGCGAAGGTCGGCCAGTCGGAAGCCCCGTCCTCCTGAACGACCTTGATCTGCCGGCCGAGTACGCCACCGCTGGCGTTGATCTGCTCGATGGCCAGGCGCTCGGCCTGGATCGACCCGGTCTCGGAGATGGCCATGGTGCCGGTGGCCGAATGCAGAATGCCAACCGTCACCTCGGTGTCGGTCACGGCCAGGCCGGTGCTGTTCACCTCGGCGCTGGCCACGTGGCTGAACAGGCTCGCAGCCAGCAGCGAGAGCGCTGCGGCGCCCACCGCCAAGCGGCGAGGTAGAAGTCGAATCGGTTGAGAATCCATCGCTGTGCTCCTGAGCTGGTTATTCGTGCCGAACGACGCCGGCTTCGCAGCTAGGATGCGTTCGCCCCCGCCAGCCGGGGTATACGCAGCATGACGTAATGGCATACGTCATCTGACGTACAGCGCTACGCGCCAGCCTGGTGCAAGCTGAACGCAGGAAAGGCAGGCGGACAGCAGCCCGCGCGCGCGGTAGAGCCACTGCCGCAGTGGGGCATGGAAGTTGCTGACATCCCCCTGAAGGAGCGGCTGGGCGGTATTGCGCCTGAGCCGCGGAAAACGCCTCGCCCCAGTCGCACCACCATCAGGACTCCGCCCGTGCAGCCAACCGGCACCCAGCGCATCATCAAGATTCGTCGCGACTACAACGCCTGGGTCGCCGACGAGACCATGGAGGACTACGCCCTGCGTTTCACGCCCAGGTCGTTTCGAAAATGGTCGGAGCTGCGCATCGCCAACACCGCGCTCGGTGCCGTGTCGTTCCTTGCCCTGGAAGCCATCGGTGGCGCCCTGGCGCTGTCCTATGGCTTCACCAACACCCTGTGGGCGATCCTCGCGGTCAGCCTGGTGATCTTCCTCACCGGCCTGCCGATCAGCTACTACGCCGCCCGCTCCGGCCTGGACATGGATCTGCTGACCCGTGGCGCCGGCTTCGGCTACATCGGCTCGACCATCACCTCGCTGATCTACGCCAGCTTCACCTTCCTGTTCTTCGCCCTGGAGGCGGCGATCATGGCGCTGGCCCTGGAGCTGTACTTCAACATCCCGCTGGCCCTGGCCTACGTGATCTGCTCGATCATCATCATCCCGCTGGTGGCCTATGGCATCACCCTGATCAATCGCCTGCAGATGTGGACGCAGCCACTGTGGCTGTTCCTGCTGGTGCTGCCCTACCTGTTCGTCATCGCCAGGAACCCCGAGGCGCTCTCGGATTGGACCAGCTTCGCCGGCCGCGAAGGCGAACCCGGCAGCTTCAACCTGCTGCATTTCGGCGCCGCCTGCACCGTGGCCCTGGCACTGGTCACGCAGATCGGCGAGCAGGTCGACTACCTGCGCTTCCTGCCGGAGAAAACCCGCGCCAATCGTGTGCGCTGGTGGACGGCGCTGCTGCTGGCAGGGCCCGGGTGGATCATCCCCGGCGCCCTGAAGATGCTCGCCGGCGCCTTCCTCGCCTTTCTCGCCCTGCAGCACGAAATCCCCATGGAACGCGCCGCCGAACCGACGCAGATGTACCTGGTGGCCTTCAACTACGTGTTCGCCTCGCCGCAATGGGCACTGGCGGCCATGGTGCTGTTCGTCATCGTCAGCCAGGTGAAGATAAACGTCACCAACGCCTATGCCGGTTCGCTGGCCTGGTCGAACTTCTTCGCCCGCATCACCCACAGCCATCCCGGTCGCGTGGTGTGGCTGGTGTTCAACGTGGCCATCGCCCTGATGCTGATGGAGCTGGGCGTGTTCGAGGCCATCGAGGAAGTGCTCGGTCTCTACGCCAATATCGCCATCGCCTGGATCGGCGCGCTGGTGGCCGACCTGGTGATCAACAAGCCGCTTGGCCTGTCGCCGAAGTACATCGAGTTCAAGCGCGCGCACCTCTACGACATCAACCCGGTGGGCGTCGGCGCCATGCTGATCGCCTCCCTGCTCTCGGTGCTCGCCCATGGCGGCCTGTTCGGTGCCCTGGCGCAGGCAGCCTCACCAGCAGTGGCACTGGGTTCGGCATTCCTCCTGGCGCCACTGCTGGCCTGGCTCACCGGCGGACGCTACTACCTCGCCCGCGAACGCCAGCCCCAGCTGCTCTACCCCCATACCGAAGCCGGCGTCGTGCAGTGCGGCCTGTGCAACAACCGTTTCGAGGAGCCGGACACCGCGCATTGCCCCGCCTACGGCGCGCCCATCTGTTCGCTGTGCTGCTCGCTCGACGCCCGCTGCGAAGATCGCTGCAAACCCCGTGCGCGCCTGGCCGACCAGCTCGACGACTTCGTCGGCTGGATCTTTCCACGGGTCTCCATCCCGCGCCTGCACAGCCGTCTGGCGCAGTACCTGGGTCTGCTGAGCCTGCTGGTGCTGATGCTGTTCGGCGCGCTGGCACTGATCTACAGCCAGGTGTCACTGAGCCTGCTGACGCAGCAACCGGAAGTCCGCCAGACACTGTTCCAGGCCTTCCTCAAGGCCTTCCTGACGCTCTCGCTGTTCGCCGCCATGCTCGCCTGGTGGCTGGTGCTGACCCGCGAAAGCCGCCGCGTGGCGCAGGAGGAATCGGATCGCCAGACCCTGCTGCTGATGCAGGAGATCGAAGCCCACCGCAAGACCGACGAAGCCCTGCAACAGGCCAAGGAAGCCGCGGAGTCTGCCAACGCGGCGAAGAGCCGCTACGTCACCGGGCTGTCGCACGAGCTGCGCACACCGCTCAACAGCATCCTCGGCTACACCCAGATACTGCAACGCGACACGGCCATGCCAGCGCAGCATCAGGATGCCCTGGCCACCATCCTGCGCAGCGGCTCGCACCTGCTGTCACTGATCGACGGCCTGCTCGACGTGGCCAGGATCGAAGCCGGCAAGCTGCACCTGGAGCTGGCGGAAATCCCCTTCCCGGAGTTCATCGACCAGCTCGAACGCATGTTCACGCCACAGGCGGCCGAGAAGGGCCTGCGCTTTCGCCTCGAGTGCATCGGCCGCATGCCGACGGTGGTGCGGGGCGACGAGAAGCGCGTCAGGCAGATACTGATCAACCTGCTGGGCAACGCCGTGCGTTTCACCGAGCGTGGCGAGGTGCGCCTGCGCGTCGGCTACATGCGCGAGACGGCCACCTTCGAGATCATCGATACCGGTGTCGGCATCGCTGCCGAGCAGATCGAGCGCATCTTCCAGCCCTTCGAGCGTGGCGACCTGATGCGCCAGGACAACGGCGTCGGCCTCGGCCTGACCATCACTCGCATGCTTACCTCGCTGATGGGCGGCGAGCTGTCGGTGCACAGCGAGCCGGGTCAGGGTACGCGCTTCCAGGTGCGCCTGTTCCTCTCCGAAGTACGCGTGCCGCAGGCGGTGGTGCATGTCGAGCACGACATAATCGGCTATCAGGGCGAACGCCTGCTGATCCTGGTGGTGGATGATCACCTCGAACACCGTCGCGTGCTGGCCGGCATGCTCGAACCACTGGGCTTCAGCGTGATCCAGGCAGCCAGCGGCCAGGAGGCGATTCGCCAGGTGGCGTTGCACAACCCGGCGCTGATCCTCATGGATCTGTCCATGCCGCAGATGGATGGCTGGGAAACCAGCCGGCTGATCCGTCGCAATACCCGCTGCCAGGCGCCGATCATCGTGATCTCCGCCAACGCCTTCACCGACGACCGCGAGCGCAGTGTCGCCGCCGCCTGCAACGACTACCTGGCCAAACCGGTGTACACCCCGCAACTGCTCGAGCGTATCCAGCAGCAGCTCGGCCTGAGCTGGCTGCGTCGCACCCGGGAGCAACCCCCGGCGCGGGACGTGGTGCTGCCGAACAGCGACGACCTGCGCGCCCTGCGCGAACTGGGCGCCCTGGGCTACGTGCGCGGCATTCAGCAACGCCTGGATGACATCGACCGACGCACTCCGGCCTGCGCTGCGTTCACCAGCACCCTGCGCCTGCTGGTGAAGAGCTTCCAGCTCGACGAATTCAACCGCCAACTGAAGGAGGCCGAACATGAATGCGCCGCTCCCCCAGCCTGAATCGAGGCTGACCGCCAACCTGCCGGCCGAGCGCGGCATCATCCTCATCGTCGACGACACGCCGGACAACCTTGCGCTGCTTTCCGACGCGCTCGACGATGCCGGCTACATGGTGCTGGTGGCACTGGACGGGGCCAGCGCGCTGGGGCGCATTCAGCGGCGGCGCCCCGACCTGATCCTGCTCGACGCGATGATGCCGGGGCTGGATGGCTTCGAGACCTGTCGTCGTATCAAGGCCGAGCCGAGCAGTGCCGACATCCCGGTGCTGTTCATGACCGCACTGACCGACAGTGAGCACGTGGTACAAGGCTTCGAAGCGGGCGGCATCGACTACGTGACCAAGCCGATCAACCCCGATGAAGTGCTCGCCCGCGTGGCCTCGCACCTGCGAACCGCGCGTATCCTGCAAGCCGCGCGCGCGGCATCGCAGCCGCTCAGCCTCAGCCTCGACGACGCCCCGGCCCATGCGCGGCTGTCGGCGCGCTTTCAGCTCACCGAGCGCGAGGTGCAGGTACTGCGCTGGGTGGCCTGCGGCAAGACCAACCGCGACATCGGCGACATCCTCGGCCTCAGCCCGCGCACGGTGAACAAGCATCTGGAGCATGTGTACGTGAAGCTCGGTGTTGAGACCCGCACCGCCGCAACCTCGGTGGCGCTGGCGGCGATGAGCGCACGCGCCTGATCCTCGCGTAGAGCGGGTGCAACCCTCCGTTGCCGAGCCGGCGGTTTTCACCGACGAGCTAACGCCCGTAGGGTGCGCTTTGCGCACCTGGGCAAAGGTGCTGGTGCGCGCCGGCCCTACTGCGTTAAAAACAGACTCGGACTGCTCATGTACAACTCGTACACTCCGCATCCTCGCCTGTTTTTGCCTTCTATGGCTCTAGCTCGCGAGCTCGTGAATACGTCCCTAAAGCTAGCGCAACGCAGACCCGCCTCGGAGCCAGCATGCCCCATCCCGATATCGTCATTCTCACCGGCGCCGGTATCTCCGCCGAGAGCGGCATCCGCACCTTCCGCGCCGCAGACGGGCTGTGGGAGGAGCACCGTATCGAAGAGGTGGCCACGCCCGAAGGCTTCGCCCGCAATCCGGCCCTGGTGCAGCGCTTCTACGACATGCGCCGCGCCCAGTTGCGCGACCCGGCCATCGCCCCCAACGCCGGGCATCTGGCCCTGGCCGAACTGGAGGCCGGCTGGCAGGGCGAGTTCCTGCTGGTCACGCAGAACGTCGACAACCTGCACGAACGCGCCGGCTCCAGACGCCTGCTGCACATGCACGGCGAGTTGCAATCGATGCTGTGCAGCAATAGCCGGCAGCGCTTTGCGCTGCTCGATGACATGCCGGTCGACCAGCCATGCGCCTGCTGTGGCCTGCACGGCACGTTGCGTCCGGATATCGTCTGGTTCGGCGAGATGCCCTATCACATGGAGCGCATCTACGACGCGCTGGAGCAGTGCGAGCTGTTCGTCAGCATCGGCACCTCGGGCCACGTCTACCCGGCGGCCGGTTTCGTCGAGCAGGCACGTCGCGCGGGCGCCCATACGCTGGAGATCAACCTGGAGCCCAGCCAGGGCCATTCGCTGTTCACAGAGAAACGCTACGGCCCGGCCACCGAGCAATTGCCCCGCTGGGTGGCGGAGCTGTTGGCCAACCGAGAGGGAACGTAGGGCGGGTGAAACCCGCCAATGGTCGAGCCGGCGGGTTTCACCCGCCCTACGCTTATCAGTTGACGGCCCCTCTCCCGCAAGCGGGAGAGGGAGACAAGCACCTACTGCGCAGCGTCCTGAGCGGGCGCTGCCGCTTCGGCCGGGGCCTCCGGTTGCGGACTGAACACGCCGTTGCTCCAGGCGTAGTAACCCAGCCCCAGCGCCAGCAGCAGCGCCAGTATCCACGGCCATACCAGCGGTTTTTCCGCATAGGGATCGCGCAGGGCGCGGTCACTGCCCTTGGGCAGCTCGGCCATCTGCGTGAGCGCGGTACCGAACGGAATGCTGATCCGTGCCTGGGCATTCACCGCCCAGCCGTTGCCGTCGAGGATCGGCCCGAGACTGCGGCGCCGCAGCTTGAACCAGGCCAGCAGCATGGCCGGCCCGGAAATGGCCAGCAGCACGCCGAGCAACAGCAGCGGCACCTGCCACCAGGCCAGCGACAGAATCCCCGTGACCACCGCCGCCAGCGCAGTGCCCAAGGCACCGACTGCCAGACCGATGGCCGCGAAGATACCGGCGAACTTGGCGATATCGAAAGCCGGTGCCGGAGCGGTCGCAGGCGCTGCGCCGGTTTCACCCACCTTGGCCGCGGTCTTGCTGACCATGTCGGCGTCGCGGCTGGCCGCCAGTTTCTGTACCTGATCGGAAACCAGGTTGGAGATGCGTCGGTACGGCGACCAGAAGGCCTCGCGGATGCTGATGGCGTTCTGTACCACCTTGACCACGACGGCATCCCAGTCGTTGCCATCGCGGTCGTAGAACAGACCATGACGACCGGCTTGCAGATCGCCTTCATTGCCGGCAGTCACCGCCACCACGATGTTCAGCGCCTCCTTGCCGCGCACCGGCTCACCCCGGCGGGTGCAGGCGCAATAGAGCAGGAAGCAGTCACTGGCAGCGGCCACCTTGGCATGGGCTTCGACATCGCCGACTTCCACTGCCAGCTCGCAGCTCTTGCCGTCGATGTAGAGAACCCCGGCCTGGAACACCGCCTTCTCCTGACGCGCATAGAAGCACTGGAAGGACACGAAGTTGCGTAGCAGCTTGACCAGGCCATGGCGCAGACGAATCAGCTTGTCCAGCTCGACCAGGCCATCGGCGGCCTCGGCCACGGACTTGTCTTGCTCGACCAGCGCCAGCAGGCGGGCCTCGGCGCCCTGCTCCACCAGTTCGAGAATGCGCCCACGCTCCAGCACCTCGGCAATCGCCACGGCCGGCGTCTCGGCGCGCCAGGCCAGATAGTTGCCGCACAGCGCCACCAGATTCTGCCACTGCTCGCGTGACAGGCTGTCCAGCTCGCCATGCACCGGCACCACCACGCGCTGGCGGAACTCGCCAATGGCGCTCTGCCAGGCCGGGTTCAGGCCCTTGTTCAGCGGCAGCTCGTCGCCATGCTGCACCACCGCCAGGGGCAGACCGGACACCTCTCCGGCATCGGCCAGCGAGCGCGCCGCCAGACGCACCAGCTCTTCTTCCTGCGCATTCATCAGAGCAGCGGCGCGCGGGTCGAACTCGGCCATGGCCACACGGGTGAAGTAGTCGTCGATCTTGGCGCGCACGGCGCTCAGGGCTTCGACCGCCGCCACGGTGCCTTCACCGAACACGTCCAACCCCTGTTCGGCCGCACGCGCATGCCAGGCGTGCAGCTGACGCGCCTGGTCGAAGAAGGCGGTGATCTGTTCGGCGCCGACGGCAGGCTCGCCACTGCGGTCGGTCTGGGCACCCAGGCAGGCGATGATGTCGGCGATCGCGGCCTTGAGTTCGGTATCGTCGGTCAGGCTGGCCGGCACCAGGCCGTCGCCATTGGACGCGTGGGGCGGGAACAGCAGCGCCAGGTCGGCGGTATCGGCCGGCGCCAGGCTGTCGGCCTCGGGGCGCCCGAGCACACCCAGCAGGCGCCCGGCCGCCAGGCGCAGGCGCGCACCATCGGCATCGTCGGTGAGCGACGACAGGTGCAGCGGGCCATCCTGGAACAGCACGGCCGGGTCACGCAGGCGCGCCAGCGTCCAGTCGATGACGTCGAGCACTTCCGGAGCACGAATACGACCGTCCTTGTTCAGGTCGATGTATTGCAGCATGCGCCGATCCAGTTCCAGGTTGTTCACCGGGCAGGCCAGGCTGGCCCAGAGTTTCTGATCCAGACCGCGCAGGGCGGCGAGGTCGGCGGGGGTTTCCAGTTGCACCTGATCGAAGCCACCGGCACGGAAGAAGCGCCAGCGATGCGCAAGAGCTTGAGTCATCGGCAAAAGATCCTTTCTTTGTGAGGGCGACTGCGCCTGGGAGTCGACAATGATCCATCGTTGCGCAGCGGCGCATGAACCCTGCAACAGACTCCTGCTTCCCGGGCGCGGTTCGATCCAGTGTAACCGAGCAGTGGCCTCGCGCGCTCATTGCGCCTCGACCGCCAGCGGCTGCGCCTCTGGCTGCCTGATCAACGCATAGAGCACGCCGCTGAGCAGGCTGCCGGCGACGATGGCCAGCAGGTACGCCAGCGCGTGGTTGATGGCGTTGGGGATCAGCAGCACGAACAGGCCACCGTGCGGCGCCATCAGCTTGCAACCGAAGTACATCGACAGCGCCCCGGTCAGCGCGCCCCCGGCGATGCTGGCCGGAATCACCCGCAGCGGATCCCTGGCCGCAAAGGGAATCGCCCCCTCGGAGATGAAACACAGCCCCAGCACCCCTGCCGCCTTGCCGGCCTGCCGCTCGCTCTGGGAAAACTTGCGCCGCGCCAGCACGGTGGCGATGGCCATGGCGATGGGCGGCACCATGCCTCCCGCCATCGTTGCGGCCATCGGCGCGTAACTGCTCGAAGCCAGCAGGCCGACCGAAAAGGCATAGGCCGCCTTGTTGATCGGGCCGCCAAGATCGACGCACATCATGCCGCCAAGCAGCGCACCGAGCAGGATGGCGTTGGTGCTGCCCATGCCATCGAGAAAGCGGGTCAGCGCGTTCAGCATGTCGGCCACCGGGCTGCCGACGATGTAGATCATCGCCAGGCCGGTAATCAGACTGGCCAGCAGCGGGATGATCAGGATCGGTTTGAGGGCTTCCAGACTCTGCGGCAGGCGCACCCAGCGGGCGATGGCCCAGGCCGAATAACCGGCGATGAAACCGGCGACGATGCCACCGATGAAACCGGCGCCCAGCGAGCTGGCCAGCAGCCCGCCGATCATGCCCGGCGCCAGCCCCGGACGGTCGGCGATGGAATAGGCGATGTAGCCGGCCAGCAACGGCACCATCAGCTTGAACGCGGCATCGCCACCGATCTGCATCAGCGCAGCGGCGAAAGTCCCCTGCTCCTTGAACGCCTCGATCCCGAAGACGAACGACAGGGCAATCAGCAGCCCACCCGCCACCACCATCGGCAGCATGTAGGAAACCCCGGTGAGCAGGTGCTTGTAGGGGCCGCTCTTCTCGCCGCTGCCGACAGCGGCACGCCCCTCGGCTGGTGTCGCCTCGGCCAGCGGGCGCGCCTCGCTCAGTGCCCGCTCCAGCGTCTGCTGCGGCTGCTTGAGTGCCACGCCGGTACCGCAGCGGTAGACCTTCTTGCCGGCGAAACGGCTGGTGTCCACTTCGATATCGGTGGCCAGCAGCACGGCATCGGCCGCAGCGATGACGGCATCGTCGAGCTGGTTGCGCGCCCCGACCGAGCCGCGGGTTTCCACCTGCAACTCGATGCCCATGCGCATCGCCGCCTGTTGCAGCGCTTCGGCCGCCATGAAGGTATGCGCCACGCCGGTCGGGCAGGCCGTCACCGCGACCAGACGGCGGCGGCCACCCGGCGCAACCTCGCGGCTTTCGACATGAGGCCGGGCACGTTCGGCAGCATCACGCAGGAAACGCTGCGGGTCGGCCAGCGCCTCGGCCGGCGTGGCCTGCAACAGACGCTTGCCGGCAAAACGACCCAGCGGCAACTCGCCAGTCTTGACCACCAGCACCCAGTCGGCAGCGGCAATCTCGGCCTCGCTCAATGGCGCGCCGATGGCGCGGGCGTCGTGCACCTCGACACGGGTTTGCCAGCCCAGGCGCTCGGCTGCGGCCTGCAACAGGCGCGAGCACAGCACGCTGGTAACCTGGCCATTGGGGCAGGCGGTGACGATCAGCAGATTCATGGTGGGTGCCCCCTATTGTTCCATACGGTGCAATTGCACGGCCGCTTCGAAGCGAGCCAGTTGCTCGCGGTCATGGATGCCGAAACCGATCTGGGTGACCGCCTGCGCTGCCACCGCCGTGGCCAGACGCAGCGTGCGCTCGGCTGGCCAGCCTTCGAGCAGACCGTGCAGGCTTGCCGCCAGCAACGAGTCGCCGGCACCGACCGTGCTGGCGACTTCGACCTTCGGCGGCAAGGCGCGCAGGGCGATGTTCGGGCCATGCCAGTCGACGCCATCGGCGCCGCGTGACAGCAGTACATGCTCGATTCCCTGAGCGCGCAGCCCCTGCACGGCAGCGGACAGATCACTGCCGCAGACTTCGACCAGCTCCTGCTCGTTGGGCTTGACCAGCCAGGGCAGCACGCCCAGAGCGGCCTGCAGGGCCACACCGCTGCTGTCCACGGCCAGGGGCACGCCGCTGGCCTTGATGCGCCGCAGCAGGCCGGCGAACCACTGCGCGGTGACTCCACGCGGCAGGCTGCCGGCGACCACCACGGCGTCATGTCCGGCGAGCAAGGGTTGCAACTCGTCCTCCAGGCGCGCCAGGTGCTCGGCCTCGACCTGCGGGCCGGGGCCGTTGAGGTCGGTGATACAGCCGTCGGCCTCGGCCAGCTTGATGTTGCTGCGCGTCTCGCCCGGCACGCGGACGAACAGGTCGTGAAAGCCGCGCCGGTGCATGAGACTCTCGAACGGCGCGGCATTGGCGCGGCCGAGAAACCCACCGACGCTCAGGCTATGGCCAAGGTCGGAAAGCACCTGAGCGACGTTCAGGCCCTTGCCGGCAGCGTGGCTGCGCAGTTCATGGCAGCGGTTGATCGCACCGGGTTGCAGGCGGTCGAGGCGCAGGGTCAGATCCAGCGCCGGGTTCAGGGTCAGGGTCAGGATTCGGGCCATCAGTGCATCTCCGCGACCAGCGCGCGCACCGCGCTGGCACTGTCCAGCGCCAGGGCGCGATCAGCCAGGGTTCGCGCCTGGCGGCTGTCCAGCTCGCGCACGCGCGCCTTGACCAGGGCGATCGAGCGCGGCGTGACACTCAGTTCGTCCACGCCCAGGCCGACCAGCAGCGGCACGGCAAGGCGGTCGCTGGCCAGTTCGCCACAGACACCGACCCACTTGCCCTGGGCGTGGGCAGCGGTCACGGTCATCTCGATCAGGCGCAACACCGCCGGATGCAGGCCATCGGCCTGCGCCGACAACTGCGGATGGCCACGGTCGATGGCCAGGCAATACTGGGTCAGGTCATTGGTACCTATGCTGAAGAAGTCCACCTCGCGCGCCAGCACCGGCGCCAGCAGTGCCGCCGAGGGCACCTCGATCATGATGCCGACCTGCAAGTCGCGAATATCCAGCCGTTCGCGCAGGCGCTGCACCATGTCACGCGCCGCACGCCACTCCTCCACCGAGCCGACCATGGGGAACATGATCCGCAATGGGCGGCCATCGGCCGAGGCGAGCAAGGCGCGCAACTGGGTTTCAAGAATCTCCGGGCGTTGCAGGCTCAGGCGAATGCCACGCACCCCGAGAAAGGGGTTTTCCTCTGTCGGCATCGGCCAGTAAGGCAGGGGTTTGTCGCCGCCGACATCCAGTGTCCGCACGACCAGCGGGCGGCCCTCCAAAGCGTCGAGCACGCGCCGGTACTCGCGCTCCTGCGCGGCCTGATCCGGCGCCTGGGCGTGCTCCATGAACAGCAGTTCGGTGCGCAGCAGGCCCACCGCCTCCGCGCCCAGCGCCACCGCGTCGGCGGTTTCCGTGCTGGCACCGATGTTGGCCGCCACCTCCACACGCACGCCATCACGGGTCTGCGCGGCGACAAAGCGCTGGGCATGCGCCTGCTCCTGACGTTGCTGCGCCACCTCACGCTCATGCAGCGCCCGGTCGCGTTCGGCCATATCCGGCGCGACCCGCAGCAGGCCGCTGTCACCATCGAGCAGCAGCGGCGTGCCCTGCGCCAGGGCCAGCACGCCGTCCCCGGCACCGACCACCGCGGGAATGCCCAGGGCACGGGCAATGATCGCGCTATGCGCGGTAGCGCCACCCCGGGCGGTGAGAATACCGGCGACGCGCTGACGATCGAGGCCGGCTACGTCCGACGGTACCACCTCGGCCATCACCAGGATGTAGGGCTCGCTCGGTTCGCCGGGCAGCTCCACGCCACACAGGTGAGCCAGGACACGGTTGCCGATATCGCGCAGGTCGGCCGCACGCTCGGCCAGCAACGGATCATGCAGTGCTTCCTGGCGCCTGGCCGCCGCCTCGACTTCGTTCTGCCAGGCCGCTTCGGCGCTCGCCCCCTGGTCGAGGCGGCTGTCGACGTCCTCACGCAGCGCCGGATCACCGAGCATCGCCAGATGCGCACTGAAGATTTCCCGAATGCTCGCCACACCGGCGCCATCGACCAGACGCTGGATCTGCGCAGCCACAACCGCCAGGGCCTGATCCAGGCGGGCACGCTCCTGCTCGATGCCCCGGCCCTGCTCGGCAAAATCAAAGGCCGGTGGCGTACGTACCAGCGCCGGCCCGATGGCAATACCGGGCGACGCGCCGACGGCCTGCAGGCGACTACCGGCGACCGGCGCCGCCGGTGCAACGGGCTCCAGTTGCGCAGCCACTTCCGGCAATGCCTCGCTCAGCGGCTCCACCGCTTCGCCCAGGCCGCTTTCCAGAGCCGCACGCAGAGCCGGCAGCGCGATTTCGGCAATCGCCGGCTCAGCGCTGAATTCGAGCATCTGCCCGCGCCGTGCGCCCAGTGCCAGCAGGCGGCTGAGGCTCCTGGCCGACACACCGGCACCGCTGTCACCGAGCAGTCGCACACGAATCTCGCCAGCGAAGCCCTGGGCCAGCTCACTCAGCGCCTTGGCCGGACGCGCGTGCAGACCATGGGCATTGAGCAGCGGCACACTGAGACTGGGCCAGTCCGGTGGCACCTCGCCGCCCAGTGCCTCGATCACCTGACGGCTGTCGCTGGCCTCGCTGAACGCAGCGGCGCGGCCACCGATCAGCACGTCGCAGAGCCGCTCCAGCGCCTGGCGATGCGCCTCGCCCTGACTGGCCAGACAGAACAGGCCGCGCAACGCCTCACCACGAAAGCTCAGCGGCTGCGCCGGAGTGACGAAGGCCAGGCCGGGACGCTCGACGCTGGCCTCGCTGTGCAGCCACCACAGGCCATCGCCCAGCGGTAGCGGCTCGCCGTGCGCCAGCCCGAGGGCGAAGCCGCTGCGGGCACAGCCGGCCTGGCGCAACAGGCGCGCGCCCTGCCAGAGCAGTTCGTCGAAGTCCTCGGCCGGCTGCCCCAGCGCCACCAGCTGTCCGTCCAGCGCCAGCGCCTGTGGTGCGCCCTGCAGCAGTTCGAGAATCCGTGCCGGCTCACCGGCCTCACGCAGCGCCTGACTCATATCCCCCTCGCCGAGGGCACGGGTGAGCAATTGCAGCAGATGCAGGTGTTCGTCCGACTGGGCGGCAATGGCGATGGCCAGGTAGACCCGCTGACCATTGCCCCAGTCCACCCCGGCAGGAAACTGGATCAGGCTGACACCGGTACGCAGCACCTGATCACGAGTCTGCGGCGTACCGTGGGGGATGGCGATGCCCTGACCGAGAAAGGTCGAGCCTTGCGCTTCGCGGGCTTGCAGGCCGTCGAGATAAGCCGGGGTCGCCAGGCCGGCACTGACGAGGGCATCAGCGAGCATGGCCAGGGCCTCGTCCTTGTTCGCCGCCACTCGGCCCATCTGGATCTGGCTGGCATCGAGTTCGAGCATGGTGGTGCCTCCGGCTTGGATTCTTGTTCTGACTGAGAGGTGTCCACTGGCTGCGGCGCTCGTTCATGTAGCGTGCAGACACCTCAAGACTAGCTGATGAATCGACATGCTGAAACGATTCATCAAGCGCTGGCACCTTATCCGATAATGAGTGATCCTTGAAGCCCGGTCGTCGTCGCGACGGTGTAGACTCGCCGCGCTCGTCCCCCGTCTTCTCGTCTTCGCATGGTGCGCCCGTGAAACTCAGCGACATCGCCCGCCTGGCCCAGGTCTCGGTGACCACCGCCAGTTACGTGATCAACGGCCAGGCCGAACGACGGCGCATCAGCCCCGCGACCGTGGAGCGGGTGCTGGCGGTGGTGCAGGAACATGGCTATCGCCCGGATCAGCAGGCTGCCAGCCTGCGCCGTGGACAGAGCCGCTGCCTGGGTTTCATCCTGCCGGATCTGGAAAACCCCAGTTATGCACGCCTGGCCAAACTGCTCGAACAGCGGGCACGCGCAGCCGGCTATCAATTGCTGATCGCCAGCTCCGACGACGACCCCGATAGCGAGCGGCAACTGCTCGGGCTGTTCCGCTCGCGCCGTTGCGAGGCGCTGATCGTCGCCAGTTGCCTGCCGCCGGACGACCCGCTCTATCCCGCGACCGTCGCCTCCGGCCTGCCGGTGGTGGCCATCGACCGGGCGCTGTCGCCCACGCACATCCGCTCGGTGGTCAGCGATGACGAAGAGGCCGGGCGCACCCTGACCGCCAGCCTGCTGACGCCCCGCCCCCGCCACATCGCCCTGCTAGGCGCCCGTGCCGAGCTGGTCATCAGCCAGGCACGCGAGCGCGGCTTCCATTCGGCACTGCAAGGTTTCGACGGTCGCGTGAGCGTGTATCACGGTGACGTGTTCAGCCGCGCCTGCGGCTACCGGCAGATGCAGGCACTGCTGGCCGAGGCCGGCCCGCCCGACGCCCTGCTGACCACGGCCTACGTACTGCTCGAAGGGGTCTTCGATGCCCTGCGCGAGCAGGGCAACGAGCAGTGGCCCGTGGTGCGCCTGGCCACCTTCGGCGATACCCAGTTGCTGGACTTCCTGCCGGTGCGGGTCAACGCCATGAGCCAGCAGCACGAGCGCATCGCCGAACGTGTCATGGCCTGGACGCTACGCGCCATCGAGCACAACGACTACCAGCCCGGCATCGAAGCCATCGGCCGCAGCTTCAAGGCCCGAACTCAGGGGTAGGGTGCGCCATGCGCACCGACTGCAAGCGAGGATCGGTGTACGCAGCGCCCCCTCCCCTGACGCCCTTGCTAACCGCCCTGAATCTGCTTGAGCAGCGGCTCGCACTGGCTGGGCTCGTTACCGGCGCTGGGCGCCACCAGCGCCAGCAACCCGGCCGCCGGCGCCACGGCCACACCCAGCGCCACCAGCCCCACGCCCCGCAGAACCAGCGGCGTCGCCTGCACCCCAGGGGCGGGCTCCTTGAAGGTACCGCGCACATAGAGCGGCGAACGCAGGGAAAAGATACGAAAGCCCTTGGTCGCCGGCGTGATGGTGAAATCCAGACGCTCGCTGGAGAAGTTGGCGCTGCCGTCGACCTTGATCACCGCGTTGTCGGTGTCGACGACGAACAGCCGCGTACTCATCAGCCCCTGCCTGATACCGAGATCGGCGGCCGCGCAATGAATCTGCACATCCTCGTCGCCGAACAGCCGCCCCACCAGGTAGTTGCCGACGTTCAGCCCGGCGATCTCCATCAGCCCGCGACTGACCGCGCCATCGTTGATCAGCATCTTCAATTCGCCATCGGCACTGCCCAGCAATGCCGCCACCGAGTTGCCACTGCCGCTGATGCGTGCATCGCCATTTAGCTCGCCAAAGCTGGTCTGCATCGGTGCGAAGGCAGGGAACAGTTGCTTGAGCTTGAGATCACGAGCACGCAGACGCATCTGCCCCTGCAAGGGCGTGTTCGCACCGTTCAGGCGAATCTGTGCATCGAGCACGCCGCCGGCCATGCCGAAGCGCAGCGGCTCCAGGCTGAGCATGCCGTCGTTGAGCACCACATGGGTGTCCAGGTCGGTGATCGGCAGCTGTTCGCTGTGCACGATACGCTTGCCGACGAAGCGCACATCGGCATCCATGGCGCGCCAGCGATCGGTGCGAAACGCCGAGACCGGCAGCGCCTTGTTCGCCGGTTGCACGTCCCGTTCGCCGCGCTCACGCTTGTCCGCGCTGGAGTCGGCACCAATCAGCGGCGCCAGGTCGCTGAACAGCAACTGGTCGGACGTCAGGCGCCCGGAGAGCTTGGGTCGGGGTTCGCGGGCCACGAAGGTCAGATCGCCATGGATGTCGCTATCACCGATGCGACCGTTGAAGCCGAGGTAGCGAAAGACCGCCCCGTCGGCATCGCGCAGGTCGGCTTGCAGGCGGCCATCGGTGCTGTAGGGAGGCGTGTCCGGCAGCGTCACGCCGGTCAGCGGATACAAATGGCCGAGGCTGGCACCGGACAGCCGCAGACGCAGATCCAGCGCTCCGAGGTTCTGCGGATCGGTCAGGCTGCCGGCCAACACGATACGGGTCGCACCGATGCGCAGGTCAGCCTGCAACGGAAAGGGTTGCGACGCATCATGCAGCGCCAGCAGACCACCGACCCTGCCGTTGCCACTGAGCTGCTGCCCCCGAAAGCTCCCCCGGGTCTGCCAGGCGAACGCGTAATCCTGGGCGCTGACGTTGCGCTCGGCCAGGCGCTCGGCGGCGTTCCTGCCGACGATCTCGGCGAAGGGAATCGGCTTGCCCAGCGGCTCGATGACAGCCTCCAGGCGGGTGCGACTGCCCTGATCATCCAGTTTCACCTGCCCCTTGTCGAAACCGATGGTGCCGATATCCAGCGTCCAGGGGCTGGGTGGGTCGGCGTCGTCCACCGACTCCTTGCCCTGATCGAAAACCCAGTTGGCCCGGCCATCGGCCAGGCGTTGCAGATCGACGACCGGCGCACCGAGCTCGATGCTCGGAATACTGACGGTTTTCCACAGCAGAGGCAGGGGCGACAGGCGCAAACGCACGCTGTCGAGGCTGACGAAGGTGTCACCCTGAGCCCAGTCGGGATTGCCCAGACGCAGCTTTTCAGCGGAAAAATGCGGCCATGGCACCCAGGCGCTCACACCCTGCTGACCGGCCTCACGCTGCCAGACCACCCGCAGGTCGCCCTCGATGGCGAACGGCCTGTGCAACGCGGCAGACACCTGCTCGTTGATCAGGGGACGCGCCCGGTTCCAGTCGAACAGCACCAGAAACAGCATCAGCGCCGCCACCAGGAGCAGAAAAACGGCGAACAACGCGCCTATCAGCTTGCGTACATGGCGCACCAGGCGACCTCCTCATTTCACGTTCCGAGTGAAACTCGTCCATGTCCATACGACTGAAAAGAATGGCCAACGCTCCCTGGCGCTGGCAGGAAGGACGAAAATAGCCGACTCTGAACGCCTGTCCGTGAGCAGACCGATGCGCCTGATCGATACCCACACCCACCTGGACTTCCCCGACTTCGACGCCGATCGCGACGAGGTGCTCGCACGCAGCCGCGCGCTGGGCGTGCAGCGCATGGTGGTGCTCGGCGTCTACCAGGCCAACTGGCAACGCCTGTGGCGACTGGTCGAGGCGAGTGAGGGGCTGTACGCCGCGTTCGGCCTGCATCCGGTCTATCTGGAGGATCATCGCCCGCAGCACCTCGACGAACTGCGCGACTGGCTGTGCAGGCTGGCCGGGCAGCGCAAGCTGTGCGCCGTCGGCGAGTTCGGCCTGGACTATTACCTGGAGCAGTTGGATCGCGAACACCAGCAGATGCTGTTCGAGGCGCAGCTCGGACTGGCGGCCGAGTTCGGGTTGCCGGCGCTGCTGCACGTACGCCGCGCCCATGCCGCGACCATCGCCACCCTCAAGCGCTTTCGCCTGGCACGAGGCGGCATCATCCACGCCTTCGCCGGCAGCTACGAGGAAGCACGCGAATACATCAGGCTGGGGTTTCGCCTCGGTCTCGGCGGCGCCGCCACCTGGCCACAGGCCAATCGACTGCGCAAGGTAGTGGCGCAACTTCCGCTGGACGCCATCGTCCTGGAAACCGACGCCCCGGACATGGCGCCCGCCATGCATCCAAACTCGCGCAACAGCCCCGAACACCTGGCAGACATCTGCACGGCGCTGGCCACCCTGCGAGGCATTACGGCCGATGAACTGGCAGCAGCCAGCAGCCGCAATGCCGACGAGCTGTTCGGCTGGGGATAGCCTGACGCGAAGGCCACGCATCGCCAAATACCTCACGAGTGCGTCCGACTCGTGTCGGCACCCTTCATCGTCGCTCCCGCCAAGGCGGGAGCCCAGGAGCGCCGGGAGCAACGACCAGGGCGCTCGTGGCAGGTGCTTCAGCCGCGATCACAGCAAAAGCAGGCCGCTGAAGCCCCCACGCAGCAACTAGACCCGAAATGCGCTGATCAATTGCTTGAGGCGCGAAACCAGCTCGCTCAGCTCGCGACTGGCCTGCTCGGTCTGACTGGCGCCGGTAGCCGTTCTTTCACCGGCATGGTTGATCTCCACGATGTTCTGGTCGATATCGTGCGCCACCGCCGTCTGCTGCTCGGCAGCCGCCGCGATCTGCTGGTTCTGGTCGACGATCATCCCCACCGCACCGAGGATGTTCTCCAGCGCCAGCTGCACCTTGGCCGATTCGCTGACGGTGCCGTCAGCCATCTGATGGCTGGCGTTCATCGCTTTCACCGCCGCGCCGACACCACCCTGGAGCTTGACGATCATCGCCTCGATCTCTTCGGTGGACTGCTGCGTGCGTTTGGCCAGGTTGCGCACCTCATCGGCCACCACCGCGAAACCACGGCCCTGCTCACCCGCTCGCGCCGCTTCGATGGCAGCGTTGAGCGCCAACAGATTGGTCTGCTCGGCGATCCCCTTGATCACGTCGAGTACCTGGCTGATTGCCGCACTGTCACTGGCCAGTTGATTGATCACCGCCACCGACTGGTCGATTTCACCGGCCAGACGCTGGATCGCACCGACCTGCGACTCGACCAGGGCACGTCCACTGACGGTTTCCTGATTCACACTCTGCGCACTGCCTACCGCAGCGGCGGCACTGCGTGCCACCTCCTGCGCCGTGGCGGACATCTGGTTCATCGCCGTCGCCACCTGCTCGATCTGCGCACGCTGGCTGGCCACAGCCTGGTTACTCTCGCCCGAGACCAGCTCGACGCGATCCGCCTGGCCACCGACCTCACTGACCGTGTGCCCGACCCGTTCGATCAGGTCATGGATGCGCACCACGGTCTGGTTGAACACCTGTCCCAGCTCGCCCAGCTCGTCGCGACTCTGCGCCTGGAAGTTGACCGTCATGTCGCCAGCCGCCACCTTGTCCATCACCTGCCCCAGGTTCTTCAGGGTCGAACGGGTGGAAACGTAAAAACCGCTGTAGAGGTAGACGATCAACAGGAACACCACCACCAGCGCGACCACCAACAGCACCATCTGTGCGCGGTTCTCGACCAGTCGCTCGCTCAACTGGCTGTCGAGGAAGGCCAGCAAACCATCGTTGAAGGCATAGGTCTTGGCCATCTGCTGGCTGACCTGGTCGTAGAACTGCGTCCAGGGCGTATCCAGGCTGTCGGCGATGATCACCTGATCCTCGAACAGCACGGCGCTGTCCTTGAGTGTCTGGCGGCTGGCCTCGGCCAGGCTGCCCAGGCCATTCTGCGCGGCGACGTTGCCAGCCATCGCTTCCTGCAGATTCAGGCCGTATTCGGCATGCAGCTTCTCCAGCAACAGCAGCAGCTCATCGAACTTGGTGCTGGCCGAGGAATTGAGGAAGCCCTGGCCCAGAGAATAGGCGCCGATGGCGCGTCCATGACTCAGCGCATCGGTGATCTGCGGGGTAACGTTGGTGATCAGCTCGGTGATCTGCCGCACCTGGCGCTGCGGATCCTGGCTGAGGCCGGCCTGGCTGGCCACCAGTTTGATGAACACCTGGGAAGAGCCGAGCAGCTTCTCGACGATCACCGCCTTGCTCTGCAACGACGTCTCGGCTTCCGCGCTCTTGAGCTCAGCCAGCAGTTCGTCACGCTTGGCGATGAACTCGGTGCTCTGCTCGGTATCCTGAGTCACCGGTTCGAGGTTCTGCATGCCGGCAACCAACGACTTCTCCAACTGATCGATGCGCCCCTCCAGATCCCCCGCCTGACCGGACTGACCGATCATCGAATTGATCTGCACCAGATCGTTGAGGCTTTCCAGATCGCGACGCAACTGCAAGCTGCTACCGAGCAGTTCGAGGCTTTCCAGGGCTGTCTGGGTTCCCACGAACTGGCGATAGGAATCACGCACCAGATAGAAGTTGGTCACCAGCATGGGCAGAAAGAACAGAACGCTGATCAGGCTGAACTTCATGCCGAAGCTGAGGCGGTTCATCAGCGCGATGGCCGGATACAACACGGTCTTCACTAGACGTCTCCAGTTGCCATTATTGTTATAGGTGTCGCCTTGACGACCGCAGAGCCTCTCACGGGCTGACGACGGCGTCCTGTGCAGCCCGACCTGTGGCATGCGAATAGACGCAGCGAATACAGGCAGATAAATGTGAAGAAAATCAGCAAAAGAGGTCGGCTACGGCCTCCTTATACCCCTTATCGACTGGCTTCTCTGTAACTTAAGGTTAATGCTTCGCTCCCTCGCCAGGCCGGGCGCGGGACATATCGATTGCAGAACCACGCGCTCGGGGAAGCGCTGAAAAATCGTCACGACTCGCTGCCCTCGCCCTGCTCGGGCCGCACTGAAGTGCGTGCAGCGCTTGCGCCAGCCCGAGGGGGATCATCCGGAACCTGCGAACCTGCCGGGCTCCAGCCTTCATACATGACGTCTCGGAACATCCCTGGAAAAGCACAGGGCGGGCCTTGGCCCGCCCTACTGGCAACGACGCACCAGCCGTTGTGCCTAGACCAGCAGCACCCACAGGGCATAGCCGGCGTACCACACCACGGCCGCCCGGATCAGCAGTTGCCATAGCTGATCCAGCGTCTCGACGCCCTCTTCCCCCATGACTGGCGCAGGCATTTCCCCGGCAGCTCGCCCGGCCTTGGCCACCAGTTGCGCTGCCGAGATGTCCCAGCTGAGCAGCTCGTGCAGCAAAGCACGACTGACCGCGACGAAGTTGCCGACCAGCGCGAAGCTGGACGCCAGCACGCGCGACGGCAACCAGTCGAAGGCATGGCGCAGCTGCACGGCACGCTCCCGCAGCGCGGGCTGTTCGGCGTGCTCGGCGCTCAGCGCCAGCAGGCGATACGCCAGAGCGGCCATCGGGCCGAGCAGGAGGTACCAGAAGATCACCGCGAAGAAACTCTGGTAGGCCTGCCAGAGCAGATGCCCCTGTACCTGTTGCAGCAGTTCCACACCCTCTTCCGGCTGCAGGCCCAGATCGCGTTCGGCCACATGGTAGGCCGCCTGGGCGTCGCCACGGCGCCAGGCATCACGAAATGGCCCCAGGGTCGCCAGCAGATCGCCTCGCCCCAGACTGTAGATCAGCACCAGCAGGTGCACGGGCAACGCCAGCCAGCCATAGGCCAGGGGCTCGAGAATCAGCAGCACCAGCCCCAACGCCAGCACAGGCAGCAGAACCAGCAGCGCCAGGCACAGCCAGGGCGCCTGTTGCACGCTGCCCGACTGCAACCGTTGCAACTGGGCAAGCCACACGCCGTCCTGCTGGATGCGCAGGCGGCCGGCCGAAAATTTCTCGACCCAGAGCACCAGCAGAATCACCAGAAAACTCATCACTACCTCTCCTTCAATTCTGCGTGCAGGCGCGACCAGTCGAACGCCGGCCCCGGGTCGGTCTTGCGTCCCGGCGCGATGTCGCTGTGACCACGAATGCGCTGCGCCGACAGCGCCGGATAAGCGTCCAGCAACTGACGGGTGAGCTCGACCAGCCTGGTGTATTGCGCATCGGT
Source organism: Ectopseudomonas oleovorans (assembly GCA_045291465.1). Taxonomy (GTDB): domain Bacteria; phylum Pseudomonadota; class Gammaproteobacteria; order Pseudomonadales; family Pseudomonadaceae; genus Aquipseudomonas; species Aquipseudomonas oleovorans_B. Next base: position 5,142,634 of record CP152345.1, read on the forward strand.
ATAGGGTTGCTCGTCCGTCCCTTCCAGCTCCACACCGAGAGAAAAATCGTTGCAGTTGTCGCGCCCATCGAACCAGGACACCCCGGCATGCCAGGCACGGTCGAGACAGGAGACGAACTGAGTCAGTGCGCCATCACGCTCGATGAAAAAATGCGCGGAAACCTGCAAGGAAGCGATTTCGGCAAAGAACGGATGCTCATGCACGGGCAGACGATTCTGGAAGAATGCCTGCACCTTGCCGGTTCCGAACTGCCCCGGCGGCAGGCTGATGTTGTGCACCACCAACAACGAGATTTCGCCGCTCGGACGGGCGTTGAAATTCGCTGAAGGGCAGTGGCTGACGCCCTGAAACCAGCCGGTGGAAGGGTCGAGCTGCATGGAATGCTCCTGAACGAGCCCCCACTCTAGAGCAGAGTGGCCACAACGGCCAAGAGCCGGGCAGCAACAGGATGTGCAAGGGTGAGCCTGGAAGCGAAAGACAGGGGCGCGCACGACGCCCCTGCCTACGCGGCGAGCATCAGCCGTTCTTCAACTTGCGCAGGTTGCCGATCACCGACTCCAGCGCCCGATCGAACAGCAACGCGTCATCGAGCAGGCGGATGGAATTGCGACGGAATTCCACGGCCAGGGCATTGCGGGTTTTCTCCAGCACTTTCATGCCGGTGCGATTGACGAAGACGAACTTGCCAGTGGGCTTGATGATCGCAGCCAGCTTGCAGCGCAGCTTGTGCTCTTCATCTTCCTGAAACTCGACCCAGCTTCCCACGCGCAGGCTGTCCACGTGATGCAGCGCCTCATCATCGTCGGGCAGCGCCACATCCGGCTCTTGCGGGCGGGTCTGACCGGGCGCCAACAGGATGATTTCCTCGACGACCTCGACCATCGCCGGCGCGTCATCGACTTCTTCGGTAGACGGCAGCTCCAGCAGCGGCTGCTCGATACCGGCTTCGTCCGCATCCGTCTGCACGGTCTCGGCAGGGGCAGCCTCAGGCTCGGGAGCCGAGCGCTTGAAGCGCTGGAAGGCCTGCACGTGCAGCGCTTCAAGCTGGCTGAAGAATTCACTGGTGGAGAAAGGATCGAAAGCCGCGCTGGCCATGCCTTCACGCAGCGCCTTGAGCAGACCGGGCACCAGCTCCAGCAGGCGCAGGCGCGCTTCGGGGTCTTCGTGCGGCGCAACGCTCCAGACCAGATCGTCCATGGTCTGCAAAGCGGCCTGCCATTCGTCCGAATCCACACCGTGCTTGAGGCAGGTCAGCATCAGCACCTTGCTCCAGGCTTCCTGCAACAGACGCACCACCACTTCGGGCAGGGTCTTGCCCAGCAGGCGCTCGTTCAACGCCTGCTCCACCTGGCGGCGGGCCAGTTCGGCCTTGGCGCTGCCTTCCTCGGCATCGCGCGTGCGCTGCTCCAGCAGCTCGCTGCGGCGGCGCTCGTCACCGGTGAAAGCCATGAACTCGGCGAGCAACTCGGAGAAGATCGCCGGGTCGTCGACGAAGTCGTTCAGCAGGCGCTGAACCACCTGCTCGATCTTCTGGTACAGGCTGTCACGCTGCGCATCGTCCTGATCGACCCAACCCAGGGCCGCGGAGGCGATCTCGTTGAGCAGACGACGGGCCGGATGGCTGCCACGGCTGAAGAACGTCTTGTCCAGCACCGCGACCTTGAGCATGGGAATCTGCAAGCGGCCGATCAGCGCCTTGAGCGAGTCCGGCAAGGTGCGGTCATCGAGGATGAACTCGAAGAGCATCGACACCAGATTGATCACGTCTTCGTCGACTTCACCGACCACGCGCGTCTTGCCGCTCTTGGCACTGGCGCGCACCAGCAACTGCTCCAGCTGCTGACGCAGATCGAAGTCTTCGACGCTGACCTGTGCCGGAGCCCGCTGCTGCATGTGCGACAGCAGACGCATCAGGTCATTGCTGGAAATCGGCATGGCATCGGCCATCTGGGTACGACGCGGCATCGCCGTGCCACGCACCTCGGAAAGCAGCTCCTGCAAAACGCCAAAGACTTCCTGCACCCCCTGATCCGCACCTTCCAGCAGCGCGATACCCTCCTCGCCGGAGGCCTGGGTATGCGTGGGGCTGGCAGCACGTTGCTGACGACGCGGCGGGGCCGATTTCAGTTCGGGCAGCACACCGGCATTGACCAGCGCCTGATTGGCCTCGGCATACAGGTTGTCACAACCACCCAGGACGTATTTCTCGAACAGCTTGAGGATGATCAGCTTGACCTTGATCTCCACTCCCAGGCTGCTGCACGCGTCGAGGAAGTACTCGCTGAGCAGGGTCGGGCCGAGCGGGTTGCTCTTGTCGTCGAGTTTCTTGCTGATCACCGCATTGAGGCGGGTCGTGAGATGGCCAAGCGCCATGGCGTCACGGCTCATCACCTTGGCCACCATGGCGTCCAGAGCCACGGTTTCTTCCAGCTCGTCGTTCTGCACCAGGCTCAGGCTGTCGAACGACACGGCATCCAGCGCCGGTTGCGGCTTGCCGATTTCATACTGATTGAGATTGGAGAACGCCTCGAACACCTTCTGCAGGAAACCGCGCTCGATGCTCTTGCGCTTCAGACGCAGGTCGCGCATGGCTTCGAAGAAGGCATTCTGTTCGGCATTGCTGGTCGCCCGATCCGCCATCTCGAAGAGGGTATCGTCGGCGTTATCGAACAGACTCTGCAGACTCTGCTTGAGTTGTTGCGCAGCTTTGTCACGCACCTGGATCAGCGCCACGGGCAGTCTTCCTACCGGCGAAGTTGGCGATTGCTCTGTGGCGGCCTTGTTCAGGTGCACCACATTCGCGTCGGTCTTCATTCTAGTCTCCCGCAGACTGCCCGAACTCGGGCCTCCTGGTCTGCACAGCGTCAACCGAGCGTCGTCCGTAACGTCAAAGGCCTGGCGTCAATAACGAAAAATGTAAAGGCATTATAGGGAGGCTGCACGCCATACCAAGCCAATTTTTCCTACAGACATGATCCAGATCACAGATAGCACCACGCCATATTCCGACGGCCACCAGCAGCATGACCACGCGATGCCTCCCAAAGCCTACCGCCCTATGCGCAAGCGCGCTGCACCAATGGTCGGCTGCCTCTATAATCGCCCCTCGTCCACAGCGGAGCCGACCATGCCCAACCTGTCCCTCGCCGATCTCGGCAGCGAAATCGAAGCCAATGTCCGCCGTGCCCTGGCCGAAGACATCGGCAGCGGCGACATCACTGCGCAACTGATTCCGGCCGAGCGCCTGGCCAGCGCGCGCGTGATCACTCGCGAAGAGGCCGTCGTCTGCGGCACCGCCTGGGTCGATGCGGTATTTCGTCAGATCGATCCGCGCGTGGCGGTGCACTGGCAGGTGCAGGACGGCGAGCGGGTGCGCGCCGACCAGACCCTGTTCACCCTCGAAGGCCCGGCTCGTGCGCTGCTCAGCGGCGAGCGCAGCGCCCTGAACTTCTTGCAGACGCTTTCCGCCGTCGCCACCCGCTGCCGCCATTACGCCGATCTGGTCGAAGGCACTCAGGTAAGACTGCTGGACACCCGCAAGACGCTGCCCGGTCTGCGTCTTGCGCAGAAATACGCCGTGACCTGCGGCGGCTGCCACAACCACCGCATCGGTCTGTACGACGCCTTCCTCATCAAGGAAAACCATATCGCCGCCTGCGGTGGCATCGCCCAGGCCATCAGTGCCGCCCATCGGATCGCCCCCGGCAAGCCGGTCGAAGTGGAAGTGGAAAGCCTCGACGAACTGCGCGAAGCCCTCGCGGCCGGCGCCGACATCGTCATGCTCGACGAGCTGTCACTGGAGGACATGCGCGAGGCCGTGAAACTCACCGCCGGGCGCGCACGACTGGAAGCATCCGGCGGGATCGACGACAGCACCTTGCGCACGGTCGCCGAAACGGGTGTGGACTACATCTCGCTGGGCACGCTGACCAAGGATGTGAAGGCGGTGGATCTGTCGATGCGACTGGCGTTGTAGAAAGCCGACCGATCACGAGCGCCACGAACAAGCCCCCAACCTTTGCAGGAGCGGCGCGCCGCGGCGAGGCTCCTGCAAGGAGAGCGGAAGAAAGCGGCAGGATCGGTGCGCACGGCGCACCCTGCGTCATGACATTGTCTTTCGGGCGGCGCCGTCGAGGATGTTGAAGAACACGGTCTCCAGCGAAACGGCCGGCTTGATCGTGAGCAGGTGGCCGCCCACCTGGTTCAGTTGTGCGATGAATGCCGGCAGATCCGCCTGCCGCACCTCGCACTCGAACTCGCCCTCACGCAGCACGCGCAGCGGCTCGCCAAGCGGTCGATCCGCGTGGTAACGCACCAGCATGTCGTCGGCACGCTCCGCCGCCAGCTCACGCGGTGAGCGCACCGTCAGCAACTCGCCCTTGTTGATGAAACCGAAGCGATCGGCGATCCGCTCGACATCGTGCAGGACGTGGGAGGTGAAGAAGATCGCCCCACCCTGCTGCTTGAACTCGGTGAGAATATCCACCACGTCCTTGCGCCCCACCGGATCGAGCCCGGAAAGCGGTTCGTCCAGCACCAGCAGCCTGGGTTGCACGACCATCGCATGCGCCAGCGCCACCCGCTGGACGTTGCCCTTGGACAGCTCGCGAATGCGCCGCCTGGCATTCATGTCGACGGAGAAACGTTCGAGCCAGTGCATGCACCAGGCATCGGCATCCTTACGCTTGATACCGTACATGGACAGGCCCATGCGCAGGATTTCCAAGGGGGTGAACTGTTCGTACAGGGCCGGTGACTCGGGCACGTAGGCCAGCGGGGCGCGCGCCGAGGCGTTGCGCGCATCCACACCGTAGATGCTCACCTGCCCCTGATAGTCGTTGATGATGTCGAGCATCACCTTGATGGTGGTGGACTTGCCGGCACCGTTGGGGCCGACGAAGCCGAAGACTTCGCCTTCGGTGAGGGCGAAATTAACGTCATTCAGTGCGCGAACATCCTTACCCTTGGTGCGGAAGGTATGGCTGACGCCTTTGAACTCCAATACAGCACTCAAGGCTGTTCCTCCAAACCTGCCACGTTCAGCTTACGCAGCTCTATACGTCCATTACGCAATTCATAGCCCAGACGCAAGGGATCCTCGGGAATAGCCACCAACTCACCAGAACTGACAAGCTGCGTAAAATTAGCCAAAGCCCCATGCCGCGACTCATAGCGACGCTGCGCAGCGCGGAGTTCTACCAAACCTTGCAAGCGAATCACCCGTTTATTGAGCATCTCACGCAATTGAGGATCGCGACTACTATCACGCTGCTGAATCAGATAATTCAGGGCCAGCTGCTCATCATTGAAGCTCTCGACGCGAATCATAACTGCCAATTTCTGCAAGGCAGCAGCGTTCTCCGGCCAGCGCTCAGCGGAAAGTTTCAAAGCACGAACGGATTCGTCTATATCTCGGTTGAAAAAGAAGCTGTTAGCCCCGTAAAAGAAAGCAGGCACTCCGTCCCAAAAGCGGCAATCCATAGCTCGCCGTACAATTTCATTCCCCTCCTTGACTGCGCCTCCCCAAGTTAAAGAACCATTAGCCAGGTAGTAGTTGTCCTCATGACAAGGGTTCAGCTCAGAAACGCCCAACTGCGCCCGCATCAAGTACGCGACATCTGCTTCCCCTCCTTCCAGCCCTGTAGCCGCCAAGCGTATAGTCTCAAAATTCGCAGCCAAAAATCGATCACCCCCATAGAGGATGGCGAGCGTCGGCGCGTTGACCACGACACGCGAAAGTGATTGCGACTCGACAACCAGCCCGACATCCTTATCTCGGCAAAGCGAAGCACCTACGAACAATGCACCACTTAAAAAAGCCAGAAAAACAAGATGGTAACTTGGTAGATTCACATTCATGAAGCCTTCTTACGCCGCAAAACCCAAATAGCCAGACACAACAACATAGCCGAATAAGACAATACTGAAATCACAAGCCAAGGCCAGTCCGCAGGCAAGAATCGCAACTCACCATAGACCGCAACACCACGAATATCCAACCCACTCAGATCCGGAAATAAATAACCTAGTGAACCTACGCTAGAACGATACGCTTCAGCGTCACTCACCAGTGTTTCATTGTTCGACAACAACTGAATAACCACTGCGTAGGAGCGCGCAACCAATGCCCCCTAACGTACCCACCAGTATGAAACCGCTAGAGGAAGAAAATACCGCCAACAGGCACGCCAGCGAAGCGATCACCAGCAGATCAAGAGCAATAAACGCGATAACGAGCCAGTACCCCCCTCCCAAATCAACGGGCGCTTCTTGCTCATAACCCATCGCCACATACCAGACCACAGCTTTCAGTAGACAGGCTAGCGCCAGCAGAAGCCCAAAGCAAAATAAACAAAGCGCCCCAAATCTCGCAAAGAAGAAACGACCACGAGAGCACGGATAGGTAAGCGAGCTCAAGAAATAACGTCGCTCGAACTCTTTGAAGAACAAAGACTGAGCCATAAGCACTATAACCACTGGCAGCAAAAGGCGAATAACTGACAAACCAACATCCAAACCAACAGATGCAGGCTGACGCCCGCTGAACTCCGACGCCCCCAGACTCGCAGCGAAGACGGCAAGCGCAACCCAAAACACAAGCCAAAAGAAACCATCGCGCAAGAGCACGATGCTCGCAGCATAAAACGCCGAAAAGAAATTAAATATATTCATATAGATACAAGAAAGCCCACTCGACAATCAAATGTCGAATGGGCCAAAGTTTAAATCAATCGAATATGCTTATAGCAAGCTGAGCAATCATTTACTGAACATGAGTGTTCAGGGACCACCAGCAGCATCACAAGCGGCCGACAGATCCGCTGCAGCAACGCTACCACCGCTGGAGGAGCCGACGAAGGCCTTGCCAAAGTTCCCAGTCTTGAAGGTATCGGTAGTGGCAGTACAGCTAGAGTTGTTCCAAATAGGATCGCCAGTGTTAGGATCAGTCCCGGTCGAAGCGCATGCTACGGTTTCAATCTTACGGCTACCGAACTGATGGCAGGAAGCGACCTTAACTAGATTTTGATCTTTATTACAGGAGTAAGCCAGCACCACGTTTTTGGAAAGCGAGGGTTTAACAGCGTCGCCCAACACTTCGCAATCAGCGGTGGTAATACCGTTTGCAACGTTCAGCACGGCAGCCTGAGCAGAAACACCGAAGCCAAGACCCAATGCAGCCAGAAGCGCCAGTTTCGAAAAAACGTTCATATTCATTCCCCTTATTGCTGAGCCACGGTCATTACGGTGAGCACGTTTTTGGCGTCAGCCTGCGCAGTGGAGTCATTCGTCTTGGCGCGATACTCGTTGAACTGCGGAATGGCGATGGCTGCCAGGATGCCGATGATCGCAACGACGATCATCAGTTCGATCAGGGTGAAACCCTTTTGCTTCTTCAGAGACTTCATGGATTGACTCCTATGTGGTTAAGGTCAGTGACCTGCCAGGTACGTAGCAGGTCGCGTGCCAACTCCGAAAAGCCGCCGTTTCAAGCACATCAGGTCTCGAACCACCCAACCCGCCCGACGAATTCGGCAACATGTGACGAAATTGGTCACCCCGGATAACGGCGCTTGGGCCGAAACAGAATATGGGCTATATAGGCAGGATCAATTCCTGGACCAAGCGCCCGCATCATGAGCGATACCGCCCAACTCACCGGCCTCGCCCGCCAACTGGTCAATGCCAGCCTTCTCGACGAACGCACCGCCAGCCAGGCCTTCGCCCAGGCGCTGCGCAACAAGATTCCCCTGGTCTCCTACCTGGTACAGAACAAGCTGGCCTCCAGCCGTGCCGTGGCCGAGATCGCCGCCGAGCAGTTCGGCGTGCCCTACTTCGATCTCAGCGCCATCGACAAAGAGCATCAGCCGAGAGAGATCATCAGCGAAAAACTGTGCCGCCAGCATCGTGTGCTGCCGCTCTATCGCCGTGGCAACAAGCTGTTCATCGCCCTCTCCGACCCCACCAATCACCAGGCCATCACCGATGTGCAGTTCAGCACCGGTATGAGCACCGAAGCGCTGCTGGTCGAGGACGACAAACTGGGCGACGCGCTGGACAAGTTCTTCGACACCGGCACCAGCGGCATGGAAGACCTGGCCGATGTCGACCTGGATGGTCTCGACGTGGAGGCGGTCAGTGATGAGGCAGACGATGCAGGCGCCGGCGGTGATGCCGACGATGCACCGGTGGTGCGCTTCATCAACAAGATGCTGCTCGACGCCATCAAGGGCGGCTCTTCCGACCTGCACTTCGAGCCTTACGAAAAGGCCTACCGCGTACGCTTTCGTACCGATGGCATGCTGCATGAGGTGGCACGCCCACCCATCCAGTTGGCCAGTCGCCTTTCAGCCCGCCTGAAGGTCATGGCCCAGCTGGACATTTCCGAGCGACGCCGGCCGCAGGACGGCCGGATCAAGATGAAGGTGTCGAAGACCAAGGCCATCGACTTTCGCGTCAACACCCTGCCCACCCTGTGGGGCGAGAAGATCGTGATGCGGATTCTCGACCCTACCAGCGCGCAGATGGGCATCGATGCCCTGGGTTATGAAGAGATACAGAAGGAACTCTACCTGACGGCGCTCAAGCAGCCGCAAGGCATGATCCTGGTGACGGGCCCGACCGGTTCCGGCAAGACGGTATCGCTGTACACCGGCCTGAATATCCTCAACACCCCCGACATCAATATTTCCACGGCCGAAGACCCGGTGGAGATCAACCTGGAAGGCATCAACCAGGTCAACGTCAACCCCAAGCACGGCATGGACTTCTCCCAGGCCCTGCGCGCCTTCCTGCGCCAGGATCCGGACGTGATCATGGTGGGCGAGATCCGCGACCTGGAAACCGCCGAAATCGCCATCAAGGCGGCCCAGACCGGGCACATGGTGATGTCCACCCTGCACACCAACAGCGCCGCGGAAACCCTCACTCGTCTGCGCAACATGGGTGTGCCGGCCTTCAACATCGCCACCTCGGTGAACCTGATCATCGCCCAGCGCCTGGCGCGCAAACTCTGCAGTTGCAAGAAGGAAGTGACGATTCCCCACGATGCCTTGCTGAAAGAAGGCTTTCCCGAAGAAAAGATCGGTTCGTTCAAGCTTTATGCAGCCAACGGCTGTGACAATTGCAAAGGCGGCTATAAAGGAAGGGTGGGGATTTATGAAGTAGTTAAAATCACGCCCGCGCTGCAACGCATTATCATGGAAGAAGGCAACTCCATCGAAATCGCTGAACAGGCGAGGGCCGACGGCTTCAACGATCTCCGTACTTCCGGGCTGCTCAAGGCGATGCATGGCATCACCAGCCTGGAGGAAGTCAACCGCGTGACCAAGGATTAATCCATGGCGGAAAAAGCTCTAAAAACCAGCGTCTTCGCCTGGGAAGGTACCGATAGAAAAGGTGCCAAGATCAAGGGTGAGCTCTCTGGGCAGTCACCTGCGCTGGTCAAGGCGCAACTGCGCAAACAGGGCATCAATCCGCTCAAGGTGCGCAAGAAAGCGATCTCTCTGTTCAGTGCGGGCAAGAAGATCAAGCCGATGGACATCGCCCTGTTCACCCGCCAGATGGCCACCATGATGAAGGCCGGGGTACCGCTTCTGCAGTCCTTCGACATCATCGCCGAGGGTTTCGACAACCCCAACATGCGCAAGCTGATCGACGAGGTCAAACAGGAAGTGGCGGCCGGTAACAGCTTCGCCTCCTCGCTGCGCAAGAAGCCGGAATATTTCGACGACCTGTACTGCAACCTGGTGGACTCGGGCGAGCAATCCGGTGCGCTGGAGACCCTGCTGGATCGGATCGCCACCTACAAGGAAAAGACCGAAGAGCTGAAGGCCAAGATCAAGAAAGCCATGACCTATCCCATCGCGGTAATCGTGGTGGCGCTGATCGTGACGACCATCCTGCTGATCAAGGTGGTGCCGCAGTTCGAAAGCGTGTTCGAAGGCTTCGGCGCCCAGTTGCCGGCCTTCACCATGATGGTGGTCAACATGTCGAGGTGGCTGCAGGAGTGGTGGTTCCTGGTACTGCTGGTTCTCTTCGGCTCCATCTATACCTTCAGCCAGACCTACAAGCGCTCGGAGAAGTTTCGCGACTCGCTGGACAGGGCACTGCTCAAGGCCCCGATCGTAGGGGACATTCTCTACAAGGCCGTGGTCGCGCGTTTCGCGCGCACACTGGCCACCACCTTCGCAGCAGGCGTGCCGCTGGTGGATGCGCTGGACTCGGTTTCCGGTGCAACCGGCAACGTGGTGTTTCGCCACGCGGTCAACCGGATCAAGACGGACGTGTCCGCCGGCTCCCAGCTCAACTTCTCCATGCGCAACACCGGCATCTTCCCCACCATGGCCGTACAGATGACCGCCATCGGTGAAGAGGCGGGTTCGCTCGATGAGATGCTGGACAAGACCGCAAGCTACTACGAGGCGGAAGTGGACAACGCGGTGGACAACCTGACCACCCTGATGGAACCGCTCATCATGTCGGTGCTGGGCGTTCTGGTTGGCGGCCTGATCATTGCGATGTACCTGCCAATCTTCCAACTCGGCGCGGTGGTCGGCTAAAACGATGGTGTTCGATTTTATGGCCGACAACCTGTCGGCCTTCGTTTTTCTCTGCGTCATCTTTGGCTTGCTGATCGGCAGCTTCCTCAACGTGGTGGTCTATCGCCTGCCATTGATGCTGCAGCGTGACTGGCAGAGCCAGGCCCGTGAGGTGCTGGAGTTGCCGCCCGCACCACCGGCAGAAACCTTCAACCTGCTGCTGCCCAACTCCTCGTGCCCATGCTGCGGCCATGAGATTCGTCCCTGGGAAAACGTTCCGGTCGTCAGCTACCTGCTCCTGCGCGGCAAGTGTTCGAGCTGCAAGATGCCGATCAGCAAACGCTACCCCCTGGTGGAACTGGCCTGCGGCGTGCTTTCCGGCTACGTTGCCTGGCACTTCGGCTTCACCTGGCAGGCCGGTGCGATACTGGTGCTGAGCTGGGGTCTGCTGGCGATGAGCCTGATCGATGCCGATCACCAGATCCTGCCGGACGCACTGGTGCTGCCATTGTTGTGGCTGGGCCTGATCGTCAACCACTTCGGCCTGTTCACCAGCCTGGAAGATGCTCTGTGGGGAACAATTGCCGGCTACCTGAGCCTGTGGTCGGTGTACTGGCTGTTCAAGCTGATCACCGGCAAGGAAGGCATGGGCTATGGCGATTTCAAGTTGCTGGCCATGCTTGGCGCCTGGGGGGGCTGGCAGGTTCTGCCGCTGACCATCCTGCTGTCGTCCCTGGTCGGCGCCGTGCTTGGGGTGATTATTCTGCGCCTGCGCGGCAGCGACACCAGCACGCCCATCCCCTTTGGCCCCTACCTGGCCATCGCCGGCTGGATCGCCCTGCTGTGGGGCGACGTGATTACCGGCAACTACCTGAAGTTCGCCGGGTTCTGAACCTAGCACCCCGTCACTCCCGCGAAGGCGGGAGCCCAGATGCCCGCATGCGCGCTACGCCTGGCGCGGGATGACCATCAATGACTTTTTCAGGGTTCCCCTGGCTGGATCCCCGCCTTCGCGGGGATGACGGATGTTCGCATCGTCAAGCGATCCCCCTACAATCGCGACCTTGAGCAACAACGAGACCGCATTGGCGTGATGAAACCCTGGATACTCGGCCTGACGGGCGGCATTGGCAGCGGCAAGAGCGCGGTGGCGCAAGGCTTTATCGAGCGTGGCGTGCATGTGGTGGATGCCGATCATGCGGCTCGCTGGGTCGTCGAACCCGGGCGGCCGGCGCTGGCCAGGATCGCCGAGCATTTCGGCGAGACGGTGTTGCAGGCCGATGGTCAGCTCGACCGCGCAGCCCTGCGCCAGCTGATCTTTGCCGATCCCGAGCAGCGCCGCTGGCTGGAAAGCCTGCTGCATCCACTGATTGGCCAGGAGATCGTTCAGGTTCTGGCGCGCGCAGAGTCACCTTATGCCATTCTGGTCTCGCCGCTGTTGATCGAATCCGGCCAGTACCGCATGGCCCAGCGCGTGCTGGTGGTCGATACACCTGCACAGTTGCAGCTAGAGCGCACCGTCGCTCGCGACCAGAGCTCCGAGGAGCAGGTACGCGCCATCATGCAGGTTCAGGCCAGCCGCGAAGAACGCTTGCGTCATGCGCACGATGTGCTGGTCAACGATCGCGATATGGCCTGGCTGGATGCAGAGGTCGAACGCCTGCACAACTTCTACCTGACCCTGCGCGGAGGCCAGCCATGACCACGATCGTTCAATGCCCCACCTGTGGCGCACCCGTCGAATGGAAGGTGGAAAACACCTATCGCCCCTTCTGCTGCGAGCGCTGCAAACTGATTGACCTGGGCGCCTGGGCCGCCGAGGAACATGCCATCCCCGGCAATGACCTGGAAGACGAGCTGTTCAGCGGCGATCTGCCGACGCGGCCGCATTGACGAGCAATCGCGGCTGAAGCCGCTCCTACAGCACGAGAATAAGCAATGCGCGGCGACTCGTGCGCAGCCCCACACCCACCTGGCGTTCTCAGGGCCGCATGAAGGCGTAGTCGCGATCCTCGTCGAGATTGTCGGCGAGAAATTGCAGTTCGTGCGCCAGCTCACGAAGTTCTCGCCGCTGCCTGTTCTGCTCGACCACCTCGGCCAGCAAGGCACGCAAGGCCATCAGTGAATCGAAACCCTGTTCTGCGGCACTGTGCAGATCAGCCTGCACGGCAGCTCTGGCCCATTGATGAACGCTCATGCCGATACCCTCCGAGTTTTGCCTCAGCTTGCCGTCAGTCAGCTACCCGGACTTGATCCGGATCAAATCTCGCAACGCCATTCAGCGGGCAGATAAAGGGTCATTCACTCGTTGCGGTCGGTCTCTTTCCAGGGCGCCTGGAGGTATCGGCTGCGATTGAAGGTCTCCAGCCAGTCCGGATAGAACACCACCAGAGCGGTGACCACCGTGCCGTTGATGAAGGCTTCGGGAAACATCACCAGCCACAGGTAGCCGGCGAAGTCGTCCAGCCAGGGCGGCATGGGAAACAGGCCGTCCATCCACAGCAATCCGAGGCCGCCGAGCAGAGTCAGCAAAGTGGCCAGCGCGGCCGGGAAGAAACCACAGAAAAAGATGTAAACGAACAGGTTGCGCGGCTGCGCACGCTCGACGCGAAGCGCACACAACTCGGTCACCAGCACCGGGATCAGCACCAGCAACACACCATTGACCCCGAGCGCGGCCAGATCCAGGCGCCCCATGGCCAGCAGACCGAACTGTGCCGCCAGTCCAGCCAGCACCGCCAATGGCCAGTCCAGCAGCAGGGTAACCGCCGTCATGCCGATGAAGTGATAGGACAGCCCCGAGTCGAAGTCACGGCGCACCAGCCAGAGCAGGAACAACGCCAGCATGGTGCCGAACAGCAGGTGCTGGCGGCGCAGGTCACTGAACAGCTCCAGCCACGGCGCTCGCATCACCGCCCAGAGCAGCGCCAGCCCATAGATCAGCCAGCCGGCGAACAAGGTGCCGAATGTCAGCAGGTTGGAAGCGATCATGCGTACACACCCTTTCCTTCGTTCACGCCCTCATGCCGCGCAGTCTACACCGCCACTTGCCGCGCCAGGGCCATCTGGCTCGGGGATTTCCCGTCATGCAGGCCACGCGCAAGGGAAATACCGTTCACCTGAAAGCTGCGCAAGCCGATGCGTACTCTGGTCGGCCCCAGTACGCGCCCGCATGCCCGGCGCTGGCATGCCGACCGACGCTGCGGCTAAGCTTGGCACATGGACGACTCCGATTATCTGCGCCTACTCACGCACCAGGCCGAACAGGCCAACGCCTTTCTCTCCAACGCGAAGAAATGGGAGCGCGAGCGCTGGGTCTGCCAGCGCCTGCTGCAGGCGTTGAACGTGCGTCATCATGCCGACGATTTCACCTCCAGCGGTCAGGAACCGCCGGACGTGCTGTTTCGCGACGCCAATTTCGAAGTGTTCTTCGTCCTCGACGAGGGGCGCCGCCTCAACGACGAGTGGCGTGCGGAACTCGAACGCCGCCGCAGCGCCTTTTCCCTCAGCCAACTGGTCAGGCGCGAAGCGCGCCCCAAACGCATCCCGGCCAGCGAGATGCAGGCACGCCTGGGCCCGACCCTGCGCAAGAAAGCGCATAACTACCGCGAGCGAGGTATAGACGTCGGCGAACTCGACCTGATCGCGTTCGTCAGCCTCAAGCGTGCGGTACTGGACTGCAACAGTCATTTTCCGCCTCCCACCGAATACCTGCGCCAGGGCTGGCGTTCACTGTCACTGGTCGATCCACGCTTCGCCCGCGTGCTGTTCGCCCACCCCGACGCGCCGGACTTCCTGCGCCAGAATCTGGGCCGCAGCCTGCTGTTCGACATCGGTATCGGCCTGTGAGCCCGCTGCAACAGCTGCTGGCCGAGGTGCCGCAGATCGGCCAGGTACGCTGGATCGGCGTACGCCCGCAATCGCGCGCGGCCATGCTCGAAGTCGACGCCGTCGAGGCCCGCCACGAGGCCGGGCTGACCGGCGACCACAGCCGCCCCGGCCCGCGCAATGCACGACAGGTCACGCTGATTCAGTGGGAACATCTGGCAGTCGCCGCCGCCCTGCTCGGTCGTGAGTCCCCGCTGCACCCCAGCGAGCTGCGACGCAACATTGCGGTGGCCGGAATCAACCTGTTCAGCCTCAAGGGGCGACGCTTTCGCATCGGCCAGGCGCTGCTGGAGACCACCGGCTGGTGCCAGCCCTGCGCCCGCCTCGAAGAACGCCTGGGCCCTGGCACCTTCCAGGCCATGCGCGGGCACGGCGGCATCACCGCACGGGTGATCCGGGGCGGCATCATTCGCCTGTACGACACGGTGCAGGTCGAGCCACTGGATAACGCGGCCATTGCGCCCGCCTGGCAAGCTCGCCAAGGCGGGCAGGCAGGCCTAGAATAGTTGCATTCAAGCAGAGGCCTACCGATGACCAGCCGCCTGAGCCCCGAAGATCAGCAGAAAGTCGACCAGTACCTGAGCGCCCCGCAGCATCAGGTCGAGCGCCAACCCTTTCGCGTCTGGCGCCTGTTGGCGGTCGTACTGGTGATCGTCATCGGCCTTGGTCTGCTGAGCCGCTTTCTGAGTCGACTGGTGCTATGAGCTGCCTCGCGCTCGCCCGGTCGCACTCACCACGCCTTTTTCAAAGCCTTGTGAGCATCATCCATGTCCCATCGCATCGTGATTGTCGGCGGCGGCGCCGGCGGTTTGGAACTGGCTACCCGTCTGGGTAGAAAACTGGGCAAGAGCGGCGCAGCCCGGGTCATCCTGGTCGACGCCAACCTCACCCATATCTGGAAGCCCCTGCTGCACGAAGTGGCCGCTGGCTCGCTGAACTCCTCGGAAGACGAACTGAACTACGTGGCCCAGGCCAAGTGGAATCATTTCGAATTCCAGCTCG
The DNA here is from genome assembly GCA_045291465.1 of Ectopseudomonas oleovorans. Taxonomy (GTDB): domain Bacteria; phylum Pseudomonadota; class Gammaproteobacteria; order Pseudomonadales; family Pseudomonadaceae; genus Aquipseudomonas; species Aquipseudomonas oleovorans_B. Next base: position 5,158,063 of record CP152345.1, read on the forward strand.
GGCGCATGTCCGGTCTAGACCGTGCAGGCAAGAGCATCACCCTCGCGCCCACTCTGGACGACGACGGCCAGGTGCTGATGCCCGAACGCCGCATCGCCTACGACAGCCTGGTGATTGCCGTCGGCAGTACCACCAACGATTTCGGCACGCCGGGCGCTGCCGAGCACTGCATCTTCCTCGATACTCGCGAGCAGGCCGAACGCTTCCACCGACGCATGCTCAGCCATTACCTGCGCGCGCACGCCAACGAGCACGAGCAGGGTACGCAGATCGACATCGCCATCGTCGGCGCGGGCGCCACGGGCGTGGAGCTGGCCGCCGAACTGCATCACGCAGCGCAGCAACTGGCCGCTTACGGCCTGAACCGCATCCGCCCGGAAGACATGCGCATCACCCTGATCGAGGCGGGCCCGCGCGTGCTGCCGGCGCTGCCGGAACGCATCGCCCGCCCGGTGCACCAGACGCTGGAGAAACTCGGCGTCACCGTGCTGACCGGTGCAGCCGTCAGCGAGGTCACTGCCGATGGCCTGAAGACCGCCGACGGCAACGTCATCCCGGCCAGCCTCAAGGTCTGGGCCGCCGGCATCCGCGCCCCTGGTTTCCTCAAGGATCTGGACGGGCTGGAGAGCAACCGCATCAATCAGCTACAGGTTCGCCCGACTCTGCAAACCACCCTGGATGACGATATCTTCGCCTTCGGCGACTGCGCGGCCTGCCCCCAGCCCGGCACCGACGGACGCAACGTGCCACCGCGCGCCCAGGCCGCTCACCAGCAGGCGTCCCTGCTGACCCGGTCGCTGCGCCTGAAGATCACCGGTCAGCCACTGCCGGAATATCGTTATCGCGACTACGGTTCGCTGATCTCGCTGTCGAGCTTTTCCGCTGTGGGCAACCTGATGGGTAACCTCACCGGCAGCGTCATGCTCGAAGGCTGGCTGGCGCGGGTGTTCTACGTATCGCTTTACCGCATGCACCAGATGGCGCTGTATGGCGTCCCACGCACCCTGCTGCTGATGCTCAGCGATCGCATCGGCCGCAGCACCGAGCCGCGCCTCAAACTGCACTGAAGCTGTCTATACTGGGGCACGGATGCCCCTCATGATCGCGAGCGCCCTGCTCGACGACATCTGCCCCTTCGAGGCTCAGCGCATGGATACGCAATGACCCAGCAACGCCCGCCGCCCAACCGAATCGCTCGTTCGGCAACTGCCTGACACCTCCACTTCAGAATCCGCCTGCACCGGAGCATCGCCGATGCACCCAAGCGACACGTCTGCCACCAAACCCTCCGCTCCGGCATTGCTGCTGACCGCAACCGGGGTGGTATACGGCGACATCGGCACCAGCCCGCTCTATACCCTGAAGGAAGTCTTCAGCTACGGCGTGGCCCCCAACCACGAAGGTGTGCTGGGCATTCTCTCGCTGATCATCTGGTCGTTGATCTGGGTGGTATCGATCAAGTACGTGCTGTTCATCCTGCGTGCCGATAACGACGGCGAGGGTGGTGTCATGGCTCTGACCACGCTGGCGCAACGTGCCGCGCGCAACCACCCACGCCTGCGCAAGGCACTGCTGCTGATCGGCCTGTTCGGTGCTGCACTGTTCTTCGGAGACAGCATGATCACTCCGGCGATTTCGGTGCTCTCGGCCGTCGAGGGCCTGCAGATCGCCTTCGATGGCATCGAGCACTGGGTCGTGCCCGTGGCGCTGGTGATCCTGGTCAGTCTGTTCCTGATCCAGAAGCACGGCACCGCACGTCTCGGCACGCTGTTCGGGCCGATCATGTTGCTGTGGTTCAGTGTTCTTGCCCTGCTGGGCATCCATGGCATCAGCCAGTATCCCGAAGTGCTCAAGGCGCTGAATCCTTACTGGTGCATCCATTTCTTCATCGCCCACCCAGGCATCGGCGTCGCCATTCTCGGTGCCGTGGTGCTGGCCCTGACCGGCGCCGAGGCGCTGTACGCCGACATGGGCCACTTCGGCCGCAAGCCGATCGCCCGTGCCTGGTTCTTTCTGGTGCTCCCGGGCCTTCTGCTGAACTACCTGGGTCAGGGCGCACTGATCCTCGCCAACCCGGCCGCCGTGCACAATCCGTTCTACCTGCTGACACCGGGCTGGGCGCTCCTGCCGATGGTCGCGCTGTCCACCCTGGCCACGGTGATCGCCTCTCAGGCGGTGATTTCCGGTGCGTTCTCACTGACCCACCAGGCGATCCAGCTGGGTTACATCCCGCGCATGTTCATCGAGCACACCTCCGACACCGAGCAGGGGCAGATCTACATCGGCACGGTGAACTGGATGCTGATGATCGGCGTCGTGCTGCTGGTGCTCGGTTTTGGCTCATCCAGCGCCCTCGCTTCGGCCTACGGCGTAGCCGTGACCGGCACCATGCTGATCACGACGCTGCTCGCCGCAGCCGTCATGCTGCTGTTGTGGAAACTGCCCAAATGGTTGTCTCTACCGATTCTTGGCGGTTTTCTGCTGGTCGACAGCCTGTTCTTCATCGCCAACCTGCCCAAGGTTCTGGCAGGAGGCGCGTTCCCGCTGGTGGCCGGCATCGTTCTGTTCGTGCTGATGACCACCTGGAAACGCGGCAAGGAGATCGTTGTCGAGCGTCTGGGCGAGAACGCCTTGCCACTGAGCGTGTTCAGCGACAGCATCCGTCGCCAGCCACCGCATCGAGTCAGGGGCACAGCGGTATTTCTCACCGCCCGTACCGACGCGGTGCCGCATGCCCTGCTGCACAACCTGCTGCACAACCAGGTGCTGCACGAGAAAGTGGTGCTATTGACCGTGGTCAGCGAAGACACGCCGCGCGTCGCACTGAGCAGGCGCGTGGAAGTGCAGGAACACGGTGAAGGCTTCTATCGGGTGCTGCTGCATTTCGGCTTCGTCGAGCGCCCCGACGTACCGGAGGCTCTGAGCCAATGCCATGTGCAGGGGCTGAGTTTCGAACCGATGCACACGACCTACTTCCTCAGCCGGGAGACAGTGGTCTCGACGCGACGCATCGGCATGGCACGCTGGCGAGAGCTGTTGTTCTCCTTCATGCTGAAGAACGCCAACAGCAGCCTGCGCTTCTTCAATCTGCCGCTGAACCGGGTGATCGAACTGGGCACTCAGGTGGAAATCTGAAGCGCAGAAACGACGAAGCCCGCACATGGCGGGCTTCGTCGTTGATGGTGGTGGGTCGTGTAGGATTCGAACCTACGACCAATTGGTTAAAAGCCAACTGCTCTACCAACTGAGCTAACGACCCAAAAATGGTCGGGGTAGGGGGATTCGAACTCCCGACATCTTGCTCCCAAAGCAAGCGCGCTACCGGACTGCGCTATACCCCGTCTGGAAGTTGGCTCCGCGACCTGGACTCGAACCAGGACCCAATGATTAACAGTCATTTGCTCTACCGACTGAGCTATCGCGGAACTTCGGTCTTCCATCTCCGTTGCGTTTCGGCTTTTTGCTTTCCCGCTTCAGAGGCGCGCCATTTTACGTCGCAAAACTTCCCTGTCAACCCCTGCAAACTGCTTTTACGACAATGCTTTGCAGCGCGAGCATGGACTACTATATGTTTCATCGCACAGCGGCATGATGCAGGACGCGCCATCGCCGACGCCGCCAGCCAGGACAGTCCATGAGTAGCCAGGACAAGCCCCCCATTCATCCGAAGGTGGTCAGCCTCGCCAGCCGGGGTATCCAGCCGCGCTTCAGCGACCTGGTGCAAGCCTGTCGCAAGCTGGTGATGAATCGCCTTGCAGAACATCTGAGCGGCGTCTTCGGCCAGGTCGACGACACCCTGTTCGAGTGCGCGGAAAAAGCCGAGAACAACAAGGTGCAGACCCTGTTCTTCGACAGCATGCGCGAAATTCGTCGCCAGCGTCCGCAAATCGAGCGCAGCTACCACCAGACGATCGCCAGCAACTTCTCCGACTTCCTCGACGGCAAGCTACAAAACCAGGCTCAGGCCGAACTCGACCCGGAACAACTGGCTCTGGTGAAGAACGAGGATTACGAAGAGACCCTGCAAGTCACCAATATGGTCAGCCGGGTCAAGGCCCGCTGCACCCAGCCACTGTTCGCCCTGGAGCAACGCCTGGCCCTGCTCAACAATGGCCAGAAGCTCGGCGAAGACAGCAACCCCTTCGGCCCGCAGGCCATCGCCCAGGCCTTTCGCGATGCGCTGGCGCCCTGCCCGTTCCCGCTGCAGATCAAGACCATCCTGTACATGCTCTTCGATCGCCACGTGATGCAGAGCCTGGACTCGCTCTATGGCGCACTCAACCAGCGCCTGATCGATGCCGGCGTCCTGCCCAATCTCAAGTACAGCGCGCAGGTCAATCCAGGCGTCAATCGTCCGCAGCCGCCCAGAGCAGAGCCCGTGACCACTCAGACACCTGGCCATGGCCAGGCTCAGAGCCCTGGCCAGCCAGCCGGGGAACTGCCCCTGCTCGATCTGGATCTCAGTGCACCGCCGCCGAGCGATCCACGCGCCTTGTTCAGCGGCCTGTCCAGCCTGCTCGACGAGCACCGCCAGAGCCACCCGGACACCCCGCTACTGGGCGGCACGCGCAGCATCGTCAGCTTCTCGCCGCGCGAGGCCAGCCGCACCTACAGCGCCAGCGAGCTGCTGTCGGCGCTCAACCGCATGCAACAGCAATCGGCGCACGAGCTGGCCCAGCGCCTGCACAAACCGCAGGCCGTGGAAGGCCTCAAGGCCGACCTGCAACAACAGCTGGAATCGCACAGCAGCCTGCCTGGCGACAGCAAGGTGTCCGATCAGGAAGCCGATGTGATCGATCTGGTCGGCATGCTGTTCGACTTCATCCTCGACGACGAGAACCTGCCGGACAGTTGCAAGACGGCGCTGTCGCACCTGCACACGCCCTATCTGAAGATCGCCCTGCTGGACAAGGCGCTGTTCACCCAGCACCACCACCCTGCCCGCCGCCTGCTCAACACCATGGCCCAGGCCGGTGTGCTGTACGGCAATGAAGGCGACGAACGCGGTCTGCTGGCGAAGATGCAGTGGGTGGTGGAACGGGTGATCCATGGTTTCACCGGTGATCAGGGGCTGTTCGACGGCCTGATCGATGAATTCAACGAGTACGTCGATACCCTGCGCCACAAGGTGGAACTGCGCGAACGCCGTGCGGTGGAAGCCGCCAAAGGTCGTGACCGCCTGCTGGGCGCTCGCGAGCAGGCGCTGGAAGTGATCCGGCACTGCGTGGATCAACGCGACCTGCCGTTGATCATCCGCAACTTTCTCGAGCTGACCTGGGCCGACGTGCTGGTCTTCGTCCTGTTGCGCCATGGCGACGCCAGCAAGGAGTGGCGGCGCCACTGCGAAGTCGCCGAACAACTGGCGTGGAGCGGCACACCGCTCGACGAACAGGACAAGCAGCGCCTGCAGGAGCTGCGCGTGCCCATGCTCAGTGACCTGCGCAAGGGCCTGGAACTACTCGGCGGCTACCACGAGGACGGCATTCGCCGCCTGCTGCAGGACCTGGTCGCCTGCCAGCATGCCGTGCAGGCCAAGCAGCCACAGCTGGCGGCCCAACTCAAACCGACCCTGCCGGAAAGCCCACTGGGCGCCATGCTCGGCGAAGATGCCGATCTGGCACGCCAGGCGCCACCGCGCACCAAACTCTCTAGCCGTGCTCAGGCGCTGGCCAGGGAACTGGCCAACGTCGAGTTCGGCACCTGGTTCGAATTCGTCGAAGGTAGCCAGAGCCGCGTACTCAAGCTTTCCTGGTTCAGCCCCACCACCCACAACTACATGTTCGTCGACAACAGCGGCCAGCGCGTGGCGATCAAGCCGCTGACCCTGCTGGCCAGCGAAATGGAACAGGGGCTGGCTCGAATCGTCACTCCCGAACGCGCGACTCCGCTGATGGATCGCGCGCTGACCGCCATCTACCGTGTGCTGCAGCGCTTCACCGGGCGCACAGCCGAACCCCGCTGAGGAGTTTCCATGGAAGAGCGTCGCCAACACAGCCGCCATGGCACCGAGATGCAGCTGGAGGTCTTCGACCTGAACAGCGGGCAACGCCTGGGCCGCATCGTCGACTTGTCGGCCGATGGTTTCATGCTGTTCAGCGATGCTCCGCAGACACCCGATGCCGTACTGCAATGCCGCCTGGTAGGCACCTCGGGCAGCGATGCGGTTCAGGAGGTACGCCTGGGCGCCGACTGCCTGTGGAGCCGTCCTGGTGCCGATGGCCAGCACTGCTGGGCAGGCTTTCACATCATCGACCTGGCCGAAGACCAGGCCGCAGCGCTGGACGACCTGCTGGCGAAGCTCTGAGAACGTTGGGTACGCCGGGCGCACCTACATTCCGCGCAACACGGCGCACCCTACGAAACGGGCCCCGCAGGCTGACGTCGTTGCCATGCTGAAACGAAAAACGGAGCCCGAAGGCTCCGTTTTTCATCTGCAGAACGCTTATTGCGCCAGCTTCTTGTAACGCACGCGGTGCGGCTGCGCGGCGGCGTCGCCCAGGCGTTTCTTGCGGTCGGCTTCGAACTCGGTGTAGTTGCCTTCGAAGAAGTTGACCTTGCCATCGTCCTCGTAGGAGAGGATGTGTGTGGCGATACGGTCGAGGAACCAGCGATCGTGGGAAATCACGATGGCGGCACCAGGGAAGTCCAGCAGCGCTTCTTCCAGCGCACGCAGGGTTTCCACGTCGAGGTCGTTGGACGGTTCGTCGAGCAGCAGCACGTTGCCGCCCTGCTTCAGGGTCAGCGCCATGTGCAGGCGACCGCGCTCACCACCGGAGAGATCCTTGACGAACTTCTGCTGGTCGGCGCCCTTGAAGTTGAAGCGACCGACGTAGCCACGCGACGGCACCTCGTAGTTGCCGACCTTGATCATGTCGAAACCATCGGAGATCTGCTCCCAGACGGTCTTGTTGCCTTCGAGCATGTCACGGCTCTGATCGACGCTGGCGATCTGTACGGTTTCACCGATCTCGATGGTGCCGGAATCCGGCTGCTCCTTGCCGGTGATCATGCGCAGCAAGGTCGACTTGCCCGCACCGTTGCCGCCGATCACGCCGACGATGGCGCCTTTCGGGATGCTGAAGGACAGGTCATCGATCAGGACGCGATCACCGAACGACTTCGACACGTTGTGGAAGTCGATGACCTTGTCACCCAGACGCGGGCCGGCCGGGATGTAGATCTCGTTGGTCTCGCTGCGCTTCTGGAACTCCTGCGACTGCATTTCCTCGAAACGCTGCAGACGCGCCTTGGACTTGGCCTGACGCGCCTTGGCGCCCTGGCGCACCCACTCGAGTTCAGCCTTCATGGCCTTGGCGTGCGACGCCTCGGCCTTGGCTTCCTGGGCCAGGCGGTTGGCCTTGGATTCCAGCCAGCCGGAGTAATTGCCCTCGTAGGGAATACCATGACCACGGTCGAGCTCGAGAATCCAGCCGGCGACATTGTCGAGGAAGTAACGGTCGTGGGTGATGGCCACCACGGTGCCGGGGAAATCGTGCAGGAAGCGCTCCAGCCAGGCTACCGAGTCGGCGTCCAGGTGGTTGGTCGGTTCGTCCAGCAGCAGCATGTCGGGAGCCGACAGCAGCAGGCGGCACAGCGCCACGCGGCGCTTCTCGCCACCGGACAGGTGCTCGATCTTGGCATCCCAGGCAGGCAGGCGCAGCGCATCGGCGGCGACGTCCAGCTGGCGCTCCAGGTTGTGGCCATCGGCGGCCTGCAGGATGGCTTCCAGCTTGGCCTGCTCGGCAGCCAGGGCGTCGAAGTCGGCGTCCGGTTCGGCGTAGGCGGCATACACTTCATCGAGACGGGCCTGAGCCTGCTTGATCTCGCCTACGGCCTCTTCGACGATGTCACGCACGGTCTTGCTCGGGTCGAGCTGCGGCTCCTGCGGCAGGTAGCCGACCTTGATTCCCGGCATCGGACGCGCTTCGCCGTCGATCTCGGTATCGACACCAGCCATGATGCGCAGCAAGGTCGACTTACCGGCACCGTTGAGACCCAGCACACCGATCTTGGCGCCTGGGAAGAACGACAGGGAGATGTCCTTGAGGATTTCACGCTTCGGCGGGACAACCTTGCTGACCCGATGCATGCTGTAGACGTACTGAGCCATGGATAACCTGACTTGAGAGAATTGGGAGCTGGAAACGGCGCGCCATGCAGGCCGTGTGAAAACATGTCGAATCCGCCAGGTCGCAGCGTGCTCGACTCGCTCGATGCCAGCGAACAGGCAAGAACGGATTCGCCCCGACAGGGCACGTCGCTTTCACACCTCCTGCGCGTACGCAATGTGCAGAGACCTTAGCCCCTGCGAAGGCGAACGCCAAGTATCGCGCGGACAGATCACGCGCGGGCGCAAAGCTACCGGAATGTACGGTACAGGGCAAACCTACGCTCGTCGGCACGGCTGGCACTTGGCCACATTTGCAGGCATGCTAGCCGACCCGCACGAGCACAGGCCTGCTCATGCGCTCTTGAATCCGTTCACCACCTTGTCAGTTGCACATGAGCATCCGACGCAGCATCGCCGAGGCGCAGCAGGTCGTGAACAGGTTCCCGGTCGATCCGCATCCGTAGTAGCTGCAGGTTCATAAAACGTGTCGAGCCCCCCATCACTGCCTTCACTACCATCGGGTGAGTCGCACACGCCAGGCCGCCGTGAATTGCTTCGCCGCTCTCTGGTGGTGCTGGTGCTGGCGATACTGGGATTGCTGGCCTGGCAACTGACGCAGGAGTACCGTCAGTTGCTGAACAACCAGAAGCAGCTCAATCGCAGCTATGGCGAACAACTGGCCAAACACCTGAGCCTGAACATGCGCCTCAAGGCACAGGCTGGCCAGGCGATGCTGCTGGAAGCCCGACGCGCCGACGGCGGGCAGGCCGAACTGATCCCGGCGCTGCGCAGCCTTTTTCCGACACTGAGCAGCCTGACCTGGCTCGACGAACATGGGCAGTTGCTCAGTGATACCGCCAGCGAACCCCAGGATCTGACCTTCATCCGCAGCCTGCAGCAACGCAACACTGCGGCGGCCTATCACTTCTCCTTCAGCGCCCATGATGGCGGCGTGCTTTATCTGCTGCTGCGCCAGAGCGACGGCAGCCACCAGGTCTTGCGCATGCGGGCCAGTGCATTGCTGGCCTGGCTGCGCGAACAGCACCAGAGCGAATACCGCTGGCTGCTGGAGGACATGCAGAGTCAGCGCGTGATCGCCCGTGCCGACGACCTGCCTCAGGCCGGCCGGATGGTCGCCCCGGTCACCGCTGCGGAACAGGCGCAGAGCCTGTACCTGATTCCGCTCGAAGGCAGCGATTGGCAGTTGCGCTCGCTCTTCGACGCCAACAGTGCCAGCAGCGAGCTGATGCCACGCCTGGCCGGCAAGTTCCTGTTGTTCGTCCTGTGCAGTCTGCTGGCCTTGCTCGCCCTGCATGGCCTGCAACGCGAGCAACGCCGGCTGCATCGCCTGAACAACGAATCCCGGCGCTCTCTGCGGCAGGCGGCCAGCGCCCTTGGCGCGGTAGAAGAACGCATCCTGGTGACCCAGGCCGACGGCAAGCTGCGCTACCTCAATCCGCAGGCAGAAGCCCTGTTCGGCGTCACCAGCCAGGCGGCCTGGGATCGTCACCTGCTCGAATTGCTGCCCGATCTCGACCCACTGCTGCTGAACAGTCCACAGCCGGTCAACGACCTCGGCCCGGAGCTGGTGCGCGTGCAGCAGGATGGCCGGGCGCGTCTGTTCGCCGTCACCCGCAGCGACATCAGTGAAGTCGGCCGCCAGGCCGGGTACGTGTGGGTACTGCGCGACGTGACCGACGAACAGCAGGCCATGCGCGTTTTGCAGGAAACCCGCCGCCGCTACCAGGACATCTTCGAAGGCACCGGTGTGGCCCTGTGCGTGCTCGACCTGTCCGGCCTGCGCAGCCTGCTGCTGCAATACAAGCTGCGCGATGCCGCAGGCCTTGGGCGCTGGCTGGAGGCCGACGCCAGCCATCATGATCTGCTGATGGAGCAGATGCGTGTCACCGAGGCCAACCAGGTCGCCCTGAATCTGCTTGGCGTGAAGTCCACCGACCAGGCCTGGCAGCAACTGATCGACAATGGCCCGATACAGCCTGACGACCTGCGTTACCGCCTGGCCGTCGCCGTGGTGGAAGGGCCCAACCTGGTGGAGCTGGAGACCCAGCTGGTCACCGCACAGGGCTTGCAGCGCCACGTCTGGCTGGTGCTGCGCCTGCCGGAGATGATCCAGGACTATCAGGCAGTCACCCTGAGCATCAGCGACATCACCAGCCGCAAGCGCATCGAGCTGTCGCTGATCGAACGTGAACGCTTCTGGTCGGAGGTGGTGCGCTCGGTGCCGGATCTGCTCTACGTGCACGACATGCAGAACCGACGGGTACTGTTCAGCAACCACAGCCTCGGCCTGCAACTGGGCTACAGCAAGACCGAGCTCAAGGCGATGCACGAGGACTTCTGGGAGCATGTGCTGCATCCGGACGACAGCGAGTACTACTGGCGCATCCGCAATCTGCAGAAAGTGGTCGGTGACGGCCTGCTGCTGGAGTCGGTGCTGCGCTGGCGTCACCGCGACGGGCAATGGCGCTGGTTCAGCATTCGCGAACAGGCCCTGGCACGCGACGAGCGCGGTCGGGTCAGCCGCCTGATCGGCGTGGCCAAGGACATCACCGAGCAGATCGAACGCAACCAGTCGTTGCGCGACAGCGAGCAGCGCTACCGCCTGCTGGCCGAGAGCATCAGCGACGTGATCTTCTCCACCGACTGCAGCCTGGCCCTCAATTACGTCAGCCCGTCGATAGAGCCGGTACTCGGCTACTCCGTGGACTGGGTCATGGCCAACAGCTTCTACAGCCTGGCGGCCAACCCGCAGCAACTGCTCGGTCTCAACCTGCTGATCGAGCGCATCCGCGACTCACTGGACGAACGCGACCGTCTGGAACGCCTGCGCGAAGAGCTGCCGGATCAGTTGTTCGTCTTCGACTGCCTGCGCGCCGACGGCCACAAGATTCCGGTGGAGCTGCGCCTGGTGCTGATGTGGGACGAGAACGGCCGCTTCGAAGGCATTCTCGGCGTGGGCCGCGACATCAGCCAGCAGCGCCGTGCGGAGAAAGACCTGCGCATGGCGGCGACAGTATTCGAGCATTCCACCGCGGCGATTCTGGTCACTGACCCGGCCGGCTACATCGTCCAGGTCAACAAGGCCTTCAGCCGGGTCAGCGGCTATTCGGCCGGGCAGGTACTCGACCAGTTGCCCGGCATGCTCACCGCCGACCGCCAGCAGGCCAGCCACCTGCAATACATCCTCGGCCAGCTCAACCAGCGCGGCAGTTGGGAAGGAGAGGTCTGGCTCAAGCGCAAGGGCGGAGAAAACTTCCCGGCCTGGGTCGGCATTACCGCCGTGCATGACGAAGAAGGCGACCTGGTCAGCTACGTGTGCTTCTTCAGCGACATCAGCGAGCGCAAGGCCAGCGAGCAGCGCATCCACCGCCTGGCCTACTACGACGCCCTGACCCACCTGCCCAACCGCACCCTGTTCCAGGATCGCCTGCACAGCGCCTTGCAGCATGCGGATCGGCATGACGAATGGGTCGTGCTGATGTTCCTCGACCTCGACCGTTTCAAGCCGATCAACGACTCGCTCGGCCACGCGGCCGGCGACCGCATGCTCAAGGACGTGGCCGTGCGCCTGTCGGCCTGCGTCGACGGCGACGACACCGTGGCCCGCATGGGCGGCGACGAGTTCACCCTGCTGCTGCAACCGCGTGCGACCCGTGAAGGCTCGCTGAATCGCGCCATTCACGTGGCCGAACAGATTCTCTCCAGCCTGGCCCGCCCCTTCGTCCTCGAAGGCCGCGAGTTCTTCGTCACCGCCAGCATCGGCATCGCCCTCGCCCCGCAGGACGGCGAGGAACTGAGCCAGTTGATGAAGAACGCCGACACCGCCATGTATCACGCCAAGGAGCGCGGCAAGAACAACTTCCAGTTCTATCAGGCGGACATGAACGCCAGCGCCCTGGAACGCCTGGAACTGGAGAGCGACCTGCGCCACGCCCAGGAGCAGGGGCAGTTCGTGCTCTATTACCAGCCACAGTTTTCCGGCGATGGCAGTCGTCTCACCGGCGTGGAGGCCCTGCTGCGCTGGAACCACCCGACACGTGGCCTGGTGCCGCCCGGTGACTTCATTCCGGTACTGGAAGAACTGGGCCTGGTGGTACAGGTCGGCGAATGGGTGCTGGAAGAAGCCTGCCGTCAGCTCAAGACCTGGCATGGCGAGAAGATCCGCATCCCCAAGGTGTCGGTCAATCTGTCGGCCCGCCAGTTCACCGAAGGCAACCTGAGCACACGCATCGCCGCCATCATCGAGCGCACCGGCATCCCGCCGGCCTGCCTGGAAGTGGAACTGACCGAAAGCATCCTGATGCGCGACGTGGCCAGTGCCATGCAGACGCTGGCCGACCTCAAGCGCCTCGGGCTGTGCATCGCGGTAGATGATTTCGGTACCGGCTACTCGTCGCTGAACTACCTCAAGCAGTTCCCCATCGACGTGCTGAAGATCGACCGCAGCTTCGTCGACGGCCTGCCCGAGGGCGAGCAGGACGCGCAGATCGCCCGAGCCATCATCGCCATGGCCCATAGCCTGAACCTGGCAGTGATCGCCGAAGGCGTGGAAACCCAGGAGCAGTTGAATTTCCTGCGTGAGCACGACTGCGACGAAGTGCAGGGTTACCTGCTGGGCAGACCGATGCAAGCGGCGCAGATCAGTGCCGAGTTCAATGGCGAAGCGTTGTTCATGCTGAACTGAACCCCCGCTTGCCGAGGGTCAGGTACGTGTAGCAGCGCGGCGCAATGCCGCGCCGCGCTCAGTCCTGCTGCGACTCGATACCCAGCTCGTCCCATACCGCCTCGGCGAGGTGGAAGGTGGCATTGGCCGCCGGAATGCCGCAGTAGATGGCGCTCTGCATGATCACTTCCTTGATCTCTTCGCGGCTCACGCCATTGTTCTTCGCCGCACGCAGGTGCAGTTTCAGCTCACCCTCGCGGTTCATGCCGATCAGCATGGCGATGGTGATCAGGCTGCGGGTGTGGCGCGGCAAGCCGGGGCGAGTCCAGATATCGCCCCAGGCATGACGGGTGATCATCTCCTGGAACTCTTCGTTGAATGGCGTCAGGTTCTGCAGGCTGCGCTCGACATGGGCGTCGCCCAGCACTGCACGACGAACCTGCATACCGGCTTCGTAGCGTTGTTTCTCATCCATAGCATCACTCCGCAAAAGAACAGGTACGCACAGCGCACCCTACGGCGTACGTGGAGCCGCAGGGTGCGCCGTGCGCACCATGACAGGTTCAGGCGCGCAGAAAATCCACCACCCGCTGGCTGAATTCATCACCAGCCTGCACGTTGGACAGGTGCGCGGCATGGAACTCCACCAGCTCGGCGCCCGGGATGCGCTCCTGCATGAAGCGACCATGCTCGGTCGTGGTGACCGGGTCGCCACTGCCGCAGACGATCAGCGTCGGCGCGGCGATGCGGCCAAGCTGCTCGCGGTAATCGGCATCGCGCACCGCCGCACAGTTGGCGGCGTAGCCTTGCGGCGACGTCTGCGCCAGCATGCCGACGATAGGCTCGACCTTGCCTGGATTGGCCTCGGCGAAGTCGGCGGTGAACCAGCGCGAGATCGATGCATCGCGCAGATCGCGCATGGCCTGCGCACCACCGGCGAGCACGCTGTCGATACGCGGATTCCACACCTCCGGCGTACCGATCTTGGCGGCGGTGTTGCACAGCACCAGGCGCTCGATGCGCTCAGGGGCATTGATACCCAGCCACTGGCCGATCAGGCCGCCCATGGACAGGCCGCAGAAATGCGCCTTGGCGATGTCCAGTGCATCGAGCAGGGCCAGCACGTCGCGGCCGTTCTGTTCGATGCTGTACGGGCCTTCGCTGACCAGCGAGGCGCCATGGCCACGGGTGTCGTAGCGCAGCACCTGGAAGTGCTGAGTGAAGGCCGGGATCTGTGCATCCCACATGTGCAGGTCGGTACCCAGTGAGTTGGACAGCACCAGCACCGGCGCACCAGCCGGGCCTTCGAGCAGGTAGTTCAAATCGCCATCGGCGAGACGTACGGCAGGCATGGATAACTCCTAACGCGAAAATTGCGTGTGTTCGGCAACGGCCCGCTCGACCCAGCGGCGGGCCTGGCCCAGGTAATGGGCTGCATCGAGCAGGCGATCCAGCTCGGCAGCGGAAAGTTGTGCGCCGACCTCGGCGTTGGCGCCGAGCACCGCGCGCAGATGAGCGCCCTCGCGCACAGCCTGCTTGCAGCACTGTTCGATCAGGTGATGGGCAGCATCGCGACCGATCTTCTGCGCCAGGGCGATGCTCACCGCCTCGGCCAGCACCAGACCCTGGGTCAGCTCCAGGTTGGCGCGCATGCGCGCGGCGTCCACCTCCAGGCCCGGCACCACCAGCAGCGCCTGTTGCAAGGCGCCGGAGACCAGGCAGCACAGCTCCGGCAGGCTTTCCCATTCGGCGTGCCACAAGCCGAGGCTGCGCTCGTGCTCCTGCGGCATGGCGGCGAACATCGTCGCGACCAGGCCCGGCGCGCGCGTCGCGGCACCGATCAGCACGGCGGCGCTGACCGGGTTGCGCTTGTGCGGCATGGTGGACGATCCGCCCTTGCCCGGCGCGGCCGGCTCGAAGACTTCGCCAGCCTCGGTCTGCATCAGCAGGCTGAGGTCGCGGCCCAGCTTGCCCAGGCTGCCGGCTAGCATCCCCAGCAGGCCGGCGAACTCCACCAGACGATCACGCTGGGTGTGCCAGGGCTGCTCGGGCAGATGCAGCCGCAATTCATCGGCGAGCGCTTCGGCCACCGGCCAGGCCTGTTCGCCCAGTGCAGCCAGGCTACCCGAGGCCCCACCGAACTGCAGACACAGCAGGCGCGGCTTGAGTTCGGCCAGACGCTGGCGATGGCGGGTGATCGCTCCGAGCACGCCGGCCAGCTTCATGCCGAGGGTCACCGGCGTAGCCTGTTGTAGCCAGGTGCGCCCGGCCAGAGGAGTGTCGATATGACGCTCGGCCTGCGCCGCCAGGGCATCGGCCAGTTTCGCCAGATCGCTTTCCAGCAGGCCAATGGCAGCGCGCAGCTGCAGCACCAGGCCGCTGTCCATGGCATCCTGGCTGGTGGCGCCGAGGTGTACGTAGCGCTCGGCCTCAGGGTCAGTGGCGGCGATGCGCTTGCCCAGTGCCTTGACCAGCGGGATGGCGGAGTTACCCGCCGTGGCGATGGCCTGGGCCAGCGCCGGGTAATCGTAGAGTTCGGCCTTGCAGGCAGCCTCGATGGGCGCCACGGCATCGGCGGGGATCAGCCCCACACGTGCCTCGGCCCGCGCCAGGGCGGCCTCGAAGTCGAGCATGCCCTGCACCCGACCAGCGTCGCAGAAGATCGCGCGCATGGCCGGCGCGGTGAAGTAGGCATCGAAGAGTTGGTTACTCACGAGCAGTGGGTTCCTGAGGAAATGGGCGCACGGCCTAGTGTGGCATCAATGTCGGCCTATGGTGCGCACGGCGCACCCTACGAAGCGCGTCATACGCCAGACCGCAGAGTGCGCCATGCGCACCAATAAACCTCAAACCCGCTCGATGGCCAGCGCCAGCCCCTGGCCAACCCCCACGCACATGGTCGCCAGGCCCAGCTTGCCGCCAGACTTCTCCAGTTGGTGCAGGGCGGTCTGTACCAGACGAGCCCCGCTGGCACCCAGCGGGTGGCCAAGGGCGATGGCACCACCGTTCGGGTTGACCTTGTCACTGTCGTCCGGCAAACCCAGTTCGCGCATCACCGCCAGGCCCTGGGCGGCGAAAGCTTCGTTGAGCTCGACCACATCGAACTGGTCGACGCCCAGGTTCAGGCGCTCCAGCAGTTTGCGCACCGCCGGCACCGGACCGATGCCCATGACGCGCGGCGCCACGCCGGCGCTGGCCATGCCGAGCACCCTGGCACGCGGGGTCAGGCCATGTTTCCTGACGGCGTCGGCGGAGGCCAGGATCAGCGCCACGGCGCCGTCGTTGACACCCGAGGCATTGCCGGCGGTAACGGTCTTGCCCTCGCCATTGACCGGTTTGAGCCTGGTCAGCGCCTCCAGGGTGGTGTCGGCGCGCGGGTGCTCGTCGGTGTCGACCACGGTGTCGGCCTTCTTGCCCTTGATCACCACCGGCACGATTTCCTCGGCGAAGAAGCCCTCGGCCTGAGCACGCGCGGCACGCTGCTGGCTGCGCAGGGCGAACAGATCCTGGTCGGCACGGGAAACCTGATAGTCGTCGGCAACGTTGTCGGCGGTCTGCGGCATGGCGTCGACGCCATACCGGGCCTTCATCAGCGGATTGATGAAGCGCCAGCCGATGGTGGTGTCCTCGATCTTCTGGCTACGCCCAAAGGCGCTGTCGGCCTTGCCCATCACATAGGGCGCGCGCGACATGGACTCCACGCCGCCGGCGATGGCCAGCTCCATCTCGCCGGACGCGATGGCGCGAAAAGCGCTGCCCACCGCATCCAGGCCCGAGGCGCAAAGGCGATTGAGGGTCACGCCCGGCACGCTGTCGGGAATGCCGGCCAGCAGCAGCGCCATGCGCGCCACGTTGCGGTTGTCCTCGCCGGCCTGGTTGGCGCAGCCCAGGAAAACTTCATCGATGGCCGCCAGGTCGAGCTGCGGATTACGCTCGATCAGGGCCTTGAGCGGGATCGCGGCCAGGTCGTCGGCACGTACCGATGCCAGCGCGCCGCCGAAACGGCCGATGGGCGTGCGGATGGCGTCGCAGATGAAGACGTCGCGGCTCATTCCTCACCCCCGGCCTGGCCGTGGGCGGCAGCGGTGCGCGCCTCCAGGTCACGCAGCGCGGCCAGTTCCACGGCAGTCGGCGCCTCGGTGGTGGTCACGCTGTCGGCGAAACGGATCTGCCAGCCGGTGTTCTCGATCACCTGCTCGCGGGTCACGCCGGGGTGCAGCGAGGTGACGATGAATTCGTTGCTGCCGGCTTCCGGCTCCATGATGCACAGGTCGGTGATGATCGCCACCGGGCCGTCACCCGGCAGGCCCAGGCGCTTGCGGTGATCACCGCCCTCACCGTGGCCGACCGAGGTGATGAAGGCCAGCTTGTCGACGAAGGTGCGATGGCCCTGCTTGAGGATGATCAGCACCTTCCTGGCGGAACCGGCGATTTCCGGTGCGCCACCGGCACCCGGCAGGCGCACTTTCGGCGCGTGGTAGTCGCCGATCACGGTGGTGTTGATGTTGCCGTACTTGTCGACCTGGGCCGCGCCAAGGAAGCCGACATCGATGCGCCCCCCTGCAGCCAGTAGCGGAAGATCTCGCCAGTGGGCACCACGGTGTCGGCGGTTTCGGCCAGTTCGCCGTCACCGATGGACAGCGGCAGCACGCTCGGCTTGGCGCCAATGGGACCGGATTCGTAGATCAGCACGACTTCCGGGGCATGGGTCAGACGCGCCAGGTTGGCAGCCTTGGACGGCAGGCCGATGCCGACGAAGCAGACGCTGCCATTGCCGAGACGGCGTGCGGCGGCCACGGTCATCATTTCATTGGTATTGAAGTCGCTCATCACTTGGCCTCCCCATTCACTTTCGCCTGGTAGTGCGCAAAATCCTCGGTGTCACGGATGTACTCGTCGATCCAGGCGGTGAAGGTGTCGCGGTTGCGGGCGATCGGATCCCAGTCCTGATAGAAGCGGTTGTCACGCTCGTAGTAGCCATGGGCATAGGACGGATGGGCGCCACCGGGCACCACGCAGACCGCGCTGATGGCCCAGGTCGGCAGCACGCAGGCATTCATCGGCGCCTGCAGGTCGTCGACGATCTCTTCGACGGTGACGATGCAGCGCCTGGCGGCCAGGGCCGCTTCCTTCTGCACACCAAGGATGCCCTGAATCAGCACGTTGCCCTTGCGGTCGGCTTTCTGCGCGTGAATCACGGTGACGTCCGGGCGCACGCTGGGGATCGCGGCCAGCTTCTCGCCGCTGAACGGGCA
The DNA here is from genome assembly GCA_045291465.1 of Ectopseudomonas oleovorans. Classification (GTDB taxonomy): domain Bacteria; phylum Pseudomonadota; class Gammaproteobacteria; order Pseudomonadales; family Pseudomonadaceae; genus Aquipseudomonas; species Aquipseudomonas oleovorans_B. The sequence goes on from CP152345.1 coordinate 5,176,112, forward strand.
TTCGATGAACCTGATCTCCGGATTGACCTTGACCAGGTCGGAACCCTGGTAGCCACGCAGCACGGCGAACGGCAGGTTGGAGGCACCGGCCACGTAAGCGTTGGCCATGGCCGCGTGGCTGTGCTCGCTGATTTCCAGCTTGTGCGGCCAGTGCTTCTCGACCGCGTCGCGCAGGCGGTGCAGCGAACCGACGCCGGGGTTGCCGCCCCAGGAGAAGGTCAGCTTGCGCGCGCAACCGGCGCCGATCAGCAGGTCATAGACCAGATCCGGGGTCATGCGCACCAGGTGCAGGTCTTTCTTGCCCTGGCGGATGATCTCGTGAGCAGCGGCAGTGGGAATCAGGTGGGTGAAGCCTTCGAGGGCGACGCAATCGCCGTCCTGGACATGGCGCGAAATGGCGTCGCGCAGCGTGATGATGTCGGCCATCGTATTGTTCTCTTCAGGTTGCAGGCGCCACCGGCACAAAGGTGACGAATGAGTGCGAGGTTAGGGCGGGGTTCTCGGCCGAACAATCCGATAATCGCCTTATCGTGCGATTATCGAACCATTCCTGACGACAGGTTCATCATCCAGCGCGGTGCGCATGGCCAGGGCCAGCGCTTGCTGAGTGGCCAGGCGCTCGACGATGCGCTGCACGATCACCAGCCGCGCACTGGCCCCTTCACGCATCTCGGCCATGGCCTGCAGGGCGTCGGCCGACTGCCCGAGGCCGGTGCGGCTGTCAGCCTCCACCTGGCCCAGGCCGCCCCGCGCATCGGCTGCGGCCAATTGCAGGCTGGTGACGATCTGGCGGATCTGTTCGCTGGCCGCGTTGGCCCGCTGCGCCAGTTGGCGCACCTCATCGGCGACCACGGCGAAGCCCCTGCCCCGCTCGCCTGCCCTCGCCGCCTCGATGGCCGCGTTGAGGGCCAGCAGATTGGTCTGCTTGGCGATGTCCTGAATGCTGCCGACGATGCTGCCGATGCGCTCGGTCTGTGCACCGAGGTTGTCGAACACCCGCGTCACCGGCTCCATGTGTCCGGCCAGGCGCTCGATGGTCGCCGTGGCGGCGCGAATGCTCTCGGCGCTGGCCAGCACCTTCTCCCCCGCTCCGCGCGCCAACTGGTCGGCGTACTGCATGTCGTCACGGCTGGCTGCAATGGCCTGTTCCAGCTCGTCCAACCGCGCCAGTACCGGGGCAAGATCCAAGGCCGGCGCGGGCTCGATCAGCGGTTCGGCCGACACCAGCGGCATCGGTTCGGGCAATGGCGGCAAGACGTTCAGGGTCGGCGGTGTGGGCGTGGCCGGTCGGCGCCAGCAGGCACCCAGGCTGGCGAGCATAGCCAGCGCGGCGGCGCCCTGCGTCAGCGACTCGCTGACCTGGGTCAGCAACACGAGCGAGCAGAGGGCGGCGAGCAGCGCGCACGAAATTGCGATCATGGAGGCTCTCCACAGGTTGCGGAGCCGGCCGCACAGCCGGCTCCGCCTGCCGTTACAGCAGGTTCCAGGTGTAGCTGAGGATCAGCCGGTTCTCGTCGATATCGCTGCGGTAGTTGGAGCGCGCGACGACGTTGCGCACACGCACGCCGAGGCCCTTGAGCGAACCGCTCTGCACCACGTAGCCGATGTCCAGGTCACGTTCCCAGTCCTTGCCCTCGTAGCGCGGGCCGCTGCGATTGGTGGCCTGCGCATCGACGTTGTCACCACGGATGTAGCGCACCCCGGCCACCAGGCCCGGTACACCCATGGCAGCGAAGTCGTAGTCGTAGCGCAGTTGCCAGGAGCGCTCGTCGGCGGAGGCGAACTCGAAGGTGGGCACCTCGTTGCCCAGCGGCGTGACGTTGGCGAACACGCGGGGAAAGGCCGTGTCACCGAACATCGCCTGGTAGCCGACATAGAAGGTATGGCCGCCGTGCCTGGCCGAGAGCAGGGCGAACAGCGCCTGGTTGTCGATGTCGCCGAGCAGACCCTTGCCGTCCTCGCTGGAATCGTAGAAGCCGAGGTTGGCGCCCAGCGTCCAGGCGCCTAGCGGCTCACTGTGCTTGAAGCCGAGGAAACGCTGCTGATAGATGTCCTCGAGCTGGCCGTACCAGACGCTCAGCGAGCTGCGCGCGGCATTGAAGGCATAGTCGCCGCCGGCGTAGTTGAAGGCATCGCTGGTCGCACCGCGCTGCGGCAGGTGCCCGAGCATGGCGAGCATCTTGTCGTCACCAGCCTCGTTGCGCAGGCTGGTGGAATTGAGATGGCCCGCCTGCAGAGTGAGGCCGGCGAACTCGTTGGAGACCAGGCTCACGCCCTGGTAGCTCGGCGGCAGCAGGCGGATATCGGAGAAGGTCAGCACCGGCAGGTTGGGTTGCAGTTCGCCCACCTTCAGCTCGGTCTTGGACACCCGCACCTTGGCCGCCACGCCCAGGCGGCTGTAGTCGTCCGCCGCCTTGCCGCTCTCGCGGGTCGGCAGCAGACCGGTGTTGACCCGATCCGGGCTGCTGTCGAGCTTGATGCCGAGCAGGCCGATGGCATCGACGCCGAAGCCCACCGGCCCCGGTGTGTAGCCGGATTTGACATTGAGGATGAAGCCCTGCGCCCACTCCTCGGCCTTGGACTGCCGGTTTGGCCCGACGATGTCGGAGAAGTCGCGGCTGAAGTAATAGTTGCGCGCCGTGAGGGTGGCAGTGGTGTCTTCGATGAAACCGCCCTCGCCGGCCTGGCTCAGGCTCGGCAGGCAGACGGCGATGGCGGTGGATAGCAGGCAAAGGCGTGGGGTGTGCGTCATGGCTCTCGTACTCTTTGTTGTTATCGAGGTTGCAGAAACCCGCCCGACAGCCCAAGGGCAGCCGGTTGCGGGAGAAGGAAAAAGGGACTGCTCAGTCTCGGGCGGAGGCGACACCCGCTTTGCCGGCGGGGCTCGGTGTGGCCCGCCGAACGCGCAGCAGCAGGTGCGCGGCCAGGCCGAACAGCAGACCCCAGAAAGCGGCCGAGAGGCCGAGGAAGGTCACCCCGGAAGCCGCCACCAGGAAGGTGAACAGCCCGGCATCACGCTCCTGCGGCTCGCTCAGGCTGCGCGCCAGGGCCTCGCTGAACGCGCCATACAGCGCCAACCCGGCCAGGGCGGCGATCAGCGCGGCGGGAAAGGCGGCGAACAGCGACACCAGGGTGGCGCCGGCAATGCCGAACACCAGGTAGGCAAGGCTGCCGGACAACGCGGCGATATAGCGCCGCCGTGGATCTTCATGGGCCTCGCGTCCGGTGCACAGGCTGGCGGTGACCGCCGCCAGGTTCAGGCCATGGCAGCCGAAGGGCGCCAGCAGCGCCCCACCGATGGCGCTGGCGCCGATGATCGGGCTGGCCGGGGTGTCGTAGCCGGCGTTGCGCAGCACCGCCATGCCCGGCATGAACTGACCGGTCAGCGCCACCAGCACCAACGGCAGCGCCAGGTTGAGGGTGGCGGCCAGGCTGAACTCGGGGGCGATCCACTGTGGCGTGGCCAGCTCCAGCACCAATGCCTCGCTGCGCAGTTGCCCGCCGAGCAGGGTCAGCCCGGCACCCACCAGCAACACCCCGGCCACCGCATAACGCGGCGCCGCCCGACGTAGCAGCAGGTAGGTGACGAACATGCTGGCGATCAGCAGCGGCTGCTCGGGCAGCGCCTTGAACACCTCGATGCCGAAGGCGAACAGGATGCCGGCCTGCAACCCCGCCGCGATGGAGCCCGGCAGGCGCGCCAGCAAGCGGTCGAAGCTGCCGCTGAGGGCGATCAGCAGCAGGACCAGGTTGGCGATCAGATAGGCGCCGATGGCCTGGTTCAGCCCCAGCGCGGGCAGCGCCCCCACCAGCAGCGCGCTGCCGGGGATCGACCAGGCAATCACCACCGGCGTGCGATAGCGCAGGCTGAGCACGATGCCCAGCACGCCGCTGCCGATGGAGATGGCCCAGACCCAGGACGACAGCAACGCCTGTGACAGGCCGGCGCTTTCCGCCGCATGGAAGATCAGCACCAGCGGCCCGGCGTAGGAGATGGTGGTGGCGAGCAGACCGGCCACCAGGGCAGGCAGCGAACAGTCGCGCAGCAAAGCGTGCATGTCAGCCTCGCAAGTCAGTGTGGCCTTCCGGCAGCGGAAGGCGCTCGGTGTCGGAACGGCCGTCCCCTGCCCGGCAGCGGACAGGAGCACGGCGTGCGGATCAGGCCTTGGCGGCGAGCAACGCAGCGTCGACGGCCTGGCGCCGCTGGCCACTGAGGGTGAACACCGCCATGGCCAGGGCGGCGATGGCACCCGGTACGGCAAAGGCGATGAAGTTCAGTTGCAGCGGCAGGTTGATGGCCATGAGCGCCCCGCCGAGCAGCGGGCCGACGATGGCGCCATTGCGGCCGATGCCGGAGGCCCAGCCCAGGCCGGTGGAGCGGATCGACAGGCCGTAGAACTGCGCAGCACCGGCGTACAGCAGGATCTGCGTGCCGATGGTGGTGGCCCCGGCGATGAAGATCAGGCCGTAGAGCAGTGGCGTCGGGCTCTTGAAGCCAAGCAGGCTGATCGACACGGCGGCGGCGACGAAGAACGCCACCATCACCTTGCCCAGGTTGAAGCGGTCGCCCAGCCAGCCGCCGAGGATGGCCCCGGCCATGCCGCCGAAGTTCAGCGCCAGCAGGAACGACAGGCTCGAACCCAGGCTGTAGCCGGCGCCGGCCATCAGCTTGGGCAGCCAGGAGCTGAGCGCATAGACCATCAGCAGGCAGCAGAAGAACGCCAGCCACAGGCACAGGGTACGCAGTGCGCGGCCTTCGCGGAACAGCTCCAGCACCGCCACGCCGTGGCCCTTGGCATCGGTCATCTGCAATTGATCGGCCGCGTCGATGCGCAGCTCCGGATCGACCTTGGCCAATATCGCGCGAGCCTGTTCATGACGACCCTGGCGCACCAGAAAGCCCACCGACTCCGGCAGTTTCCAGAGGATCAGCGGCAGCAACAGCAGGGGAATGGCAGCGGCGAAGAACATCGATTCCCAACCGAAGCGCGGCAACATGTAGATGCCCACCCCGGCAGCGAGCATGCCACCCAGCGAGTAGCCGCTGAACATCACCGCCACCAGCGTGCTGCGCAGGCGCTTGGGCGCGTACTCGTTCATCAGCGCCACGGCATTGGGCATCAGGCCGCCGCAACCGAGGCCGGCAAGGAAGCGGAAGATGCCGAATTCAGTAGGGCTGCTGGCGAAGCCGTTGAGGATGGTCGCCGAGGAGAACAGCACGAAGCAGATGGCGATGCCCTTCTTGCGCCCGATCCGGTCGGCCAGGGTGCCGAACGCCAGTGCACCGAACATCATGCCGAACAGCGCATAGCTACCCAGCGCACCGGCTTCCAGTGGCGTCAGGTTCCACTGCTGCATGATCGAGGGCAGCACCACACCGTAGATGAACAGGTCGTAACCATCGAAGATCAGCAACAGCGCGCACAGCGCCATGACCATCCAGTGGAAACGGGTGAAACGGGCACCGTCTATGACGGTGTGAACGTCGATCTGTCGCATGGCATCGATACTCTTGTTTTTGTTGTCGAAACTGCGTTGTGTTCCACGGCCGTGGCAGCGGCCGGGAGGGTGATTCAGCCCAGGTCGCCACCGCCTACCGGCAGGGTCACGCCGGTGATGTAGGAGGCCTCGTCCGAGGCAAGGAAGAGGATCGCGCCGACCTGCTCGTCGAGCGTGCCGTAGCGCTTCATCAGGCTGCTGTGTACGGTCTGGTCGACGATCTGCTGATACCAGACCTTTTCCTGCTCGCTTTGCTCGGCACTGTTGCGCGGGATACGCCGCGGCGGCGCCTCGGTGCCGCCAGGGGCGGTGGCGTTGACGCGAATGCCGCACTCGGCGGTCTCGAAGGCCAGGCAGGCGGTCAGTGCGTTGACACCGCCCTTGGCCGCGCCGTAGGGCACGCGGTTGACGCTACGGGTGGCGATGGACGAGACGTTGACGATGGCGCCACTGCCCTGCGCCAGCATCTGCGGCAGCGCCGCATGGCAGCACCACAGGGTAGGGAACAGCGAGCGACGCACCTCGGCCTCGATCTGCGCCGTTTCGTAGTGCTCGAATGGCTTGGCCCAGATGGTGCCGCCGACATTGTTGACGAGGATGTCGAGCCGGCCGAAGCGCTCGACCGCTGCCTGCATCACGCGCTGGCAGTCGCCGGCTTGTTCCAGGTCGGCGGTCAGGCACAGCACCGCCTCGCGCTCGGCCAGCTCGAACACCAGCTCGGAGCGATCCACCGCCAGCACCTGCGCGCCCTCCTCCAGCAGCCGCTCGGCCACGCGACGGCCGATGCCCTGGGCGGCGCCAGTGACCACGGCGACCTTGTCCTGGAAACGCTTGTTCATCATGTCGAACTCCCATGGCCCGGATGCGATCCGGGGCTGGTTCTTGGACTTTCCCGGATGAAATCCGGGAAACCTCATGCCGAAGCGGCGAATTTCTCGTAGTAGAAGTTGGCCGGGGCGATGCCCTGCTCGCGGATGTAGGCACTGACGGCCTCGACCATCGGCGGAGGGCCACACAGGTAGATGTCCACCTCGCCGTCGTTGAGGTGCCCGGGTTCGATGTGCTGGGTCACGTAGCCCTTGTGCGGGTAGCTGCTGCCTTCGCTGGCCACGCAGGCGCTGAAGGTGAAACCGGGAATGTTCGCGGCGAAGGCTTCCAGCTTGTCCAGCTCGACCAGATCATGGTCATGGGTCACGCCGTAGATCAGGTGCAGCGGGTGCGCGCAGCCTTCGGCGGCGATCTTCTCCAGCATCGCGGTGAACGGCGCCAGGCCGGTACCGCCGGCCAGCAGCAGCAGCGGGCGCTTGATCTCGCGCAGGTAGAAGCTGCCCAGCGGGCCGGCCAGGCTGATGCTGTCGCCGGCCTTGGCCAGGTTACTGAGAAAGCTGCTCATCAGCCCGCCCGGCACGTTGCGGATCAGGAAGCTGACCTCGCCGTCCTTCGGCAGGCTGCTGAAGGAGTAGGCGCGCGTCTGCTCACTGCCCGGCACCTTGAGGTTGACGTACTGCCCCGGAAGGAACGCCAGTTGGTTGAGTGCCTCGCCCTTGATCGACAGCGCGATGGTGCTGTCGGAGAGCTTGCGCACGGCGCTGATGGCCGCCTCGAAACTGGCCTGCTGGGTCTTGCACAGCTGCGACGAGGCCGGCACGCGGATCACGCAGTCGCTCTCGGCGCGCATCTGGCAGGTCAGCACATAACCCTGCTCGGCCTCGGCCTCGCTCAGAGCATCCTCGATGTATTCCTCGCCGAGGTCGTACTGCCCCGCCTCGGCGAAGCACTTGCAGGCACCGCAGGCGCCGTCGCGGCAGTCCAGCGGAATGTTGATGCCCTGGCGATAGGCGGCGTCGGCGACGGTCTCGCCCAGGTTGGCGTCGATGAAACGGGTGACCCCGTCCTCGAAATTCAGTGCGATCTTGTGGCTCATGGCGCACCTCGCTAAGCGGTTCTGAAATGGCAAAACGCGGTCTGAAGCGTCATGAGCGCAGCTCAGGCAAGGCGCGAGGGGGTGAGAAAGCGCGGTTCACGACTGTGAATGAGCATTTCGAACCGCCTTGCAACGCAGCATGAGCAAGCGCAATAGCTTCAGGGCGTGTTTTTAGATGTGATAAACGTCGATGATCTGCCTGACGTAGTCGTTCTTCAGCACGACCTTCTTGGCCTTGATCAGCGGGTTAGGCCCGCGCGTGTCGAGGGTGTAGAAGCTGGTGCCGTAGAAGTGGTCGACGGTCTTGTAGCGGAAGCTCAGGGTGTGCCAGTTGAAGCGCACCTTGGTCACGCCCTTGCCCTGCTCGACGATCTCGATGTTGTTGATGTTGTGCGACGTCCGGGTGTCCGGGATGGTGGCACTGGAGCGCTCGGTGCGGATGCGGAACACCCGATCCTCCAGGCCGCTGCGGTTGCCGTACCAGATCAGCGAGATCTCGGTCTGCGGGTTCTCCACCAACTGGTCACGGTCGTCCCAGGCCGGCATCCAGAACTCGGCGTCCGGGGCGTACAGCTCCAGCCATTCGTCCCACTGCTTGTCGTCCAGGTAGCGCGCCTCGCGGTAGAGGAAATCGCGCACGGCATCATGGGAAAGGCTCATTCACGCACCCTCCACGTGGATCAGGTGTTCCTGTTCTTTCTTCACCGCCTCGACCATCTGCTGCTGCCAGTAGTGATGCTGCAGCACGAACAGGCCTTCGTCCTCGGTGCGCGCACCGGACAGCAGCGGCTGCAGGTCGATTTCCCTGGCCGAATCGTCGGCGCCGTCGATCCAGTGCTTGGCGCCGCGGGACATGTCGTTCCATGCCATGGCGCGGCCGGCGAAGCCCTGCTGGCAGGCGCGGAATTCTTCCAGGTCATCCGGCGTGGCCATGCCGGAGACATTGAAGAAGTCCTCGTACTGGCGGATGCGCCGGGCACGCGCTTCGGCACTCTCGCCCTTGGGCGCGATGCAGTAGATGGTCACTTCGGTCTTGTCCACCGACAGCGGCCGGGCGACGCGCAGTTGCGAGCCGAACTGATCCATCAGGTACAGGTTCGGGTACAGGCAGAGGTTGCGCGAGTGGCCGATCATCCAGTCGGCGCGCGCCTCGCCGAACTCGGCGGCCAGGCGCTCGCGGTCGGCGAACAGCGGACGATCCTCGGGGTTGTCCCAGCGCGTCCAGAGCAGCAGGTGGCCATTCTCGAAGGAGTAGAAGCCACCGCCCTTCTTGCCCCAGCCACCGGCGCTCATGGCGCGGATGTCGTCGCCGGCCTCCTTGAGCTTGCGCTGCTGCTGGGTGGCGGCGTAGTTCCAGTGCACGGCGGTAACGTGGTAGCCGTCGGCACCGTTCTCCGCCTGCAACTTCCAGTTGCCCTCGTAAACATAGGTACTGGAGCCGCGCAGCACCTCCAGGCCTTCGCTGGACTGGTCGCAGACCATGTCGATGATCTTCTTCGATTCGCCGAGGAAATCCTCCAGCGGCGCCACGTCCTCGCGCAGGCTGCCGAACAAGAAGCCTCGGTAGGACTCGAAGCGAGCGACCTTCTTCAGGTCGTGGGAGCCGTCGCAGTTGAAGCTGTCCGGATAGCCGGCGTCCTTGGGATCCTTGACCTTGAGCAGCTTGCCGCTGTTGTTGAAGGTCCAGCCGTGGAACGGGCAGGTGTAGCTGGCCTTGTTGCCGCTCTTGAAGCGGCAGAGCATGGCGCCACGGTGGCTGCATGCGTTGATGAAGGCGTTGAGCTCACCATCCTTGTTGCGCGCGATGAAGATCGGCTGACGCCCCATGTAGGTGGTGTAGTAGTCATTGACGTTGGGGATCTGGCTCTCGTGAGCCAGATACAGCCAGTTGCCTTCGAAGATGTGCTGCATCTCCAGGTCGAACAGGCGCGGGTCGGTGAACATCTCGCGCTTGCAGCGGAAGATGCCCTTGTCCCTGTCTTCTTCAAGCAGGCTGTTGAGGTAGTCGAGTCCCAGGGTCATGGCCATGGCTCCGTTGTTATTGTTTCAACGGTTCCAAGGCTAGGGACTCGGTCGCACCGGCAATATCCAGTTCGTGCAGGTCTTTATCCGTTTTCTGCATGAGCCGGAGGAGGGCCTCTGCGCAGGCCTCCTCCGTAGCCCGGATTCAATCCGGGATCTACCCCTCGCGGCGACGCAGGGTATCGGAGGGCAATTCGCCGAAGGCACTCCTGTAGCTTTCCGAGAAGCGCCCCAGGTGCAGGAAGCCGTAGTCCAGCGCTACCTCGGTGACGTTGCGAACCTTGGCCGTCGGATCCTTCAGACAGGCATGCACGCGCTCCAGCTTGCGCTGGCGGATATAGTGCTTGGGGGTGGTGCGCAGGTGCTTCTCGAACAGGGCGTAGAGCGAACGCGGGCTCATGTGCGCAAGCTGGGCCAATTGCTCGACGCTGATATCCTGCTTGAGATTGTCCTCGATGAACTGCACCAGACGCTCGAACGACGGGCTGCTCTCCGACAGTGCCTGGCGACTCACGTTGTTGCTCAACAGGCTCAGCAGCTTGGTGGCGATGATCCGCGTGTAGTGTTCCTGTACGGACGGCAGCGAGTGCTCGCTCTCGGCTTCTTCGCAAACCAGGCCGAGCAGGTTGGTGAAGCCCTCGAGCTGCTGCAACTGGTGCCGCGAAGCGAAGCGCACGCCATCTCCCGAACGCTGCCAGTGATTGTCGCTGCAGGCCCGCTCGATCAAGTGAGCCGGCAGCTTGACGATGAACTTCTCGCAGTCATCGGAGTAAGTCAGGTCGACCGGGTCGTCCGGGTTGATCAGCAGCAGTTCGCCAGGGGTGAAGTAGTGCTCCTCACCATGGCCGCGCCAGAGGCAATGGCCTTGCAGCAGCACCTGCAGGTGATAGATGGTTTCCAGCGCTGGCGAGGTGACCCGCACGCTGCCGCCATAGCTGATGCGGCACAGGTCGACGCTGCCGAAGCTGCGATGGCTGAGGCTGGCCGCCGGGCGGCCGCTATTGGGCAGACGGATGCAATGCGATCCCACATGCTGGTTGACGTAGTCGGATACCGCATAGGGATCGGCATTGGCGAACAGCCGACTCTTCTCGTTCAGCAGACGATCCATAACTCACGGCACTCTTATCATTGTTATCGAGTTGGCGAGTTCTGACGGGTCAAGGCCACCCTCCTCGCTCACGTCATTGATACAGGCATATCGCGCGTTCTGCCTAGCAGCCTACCGACAGCCGGCTTAACAATTCCGGAACGACGGCCCGCCAAGCTTAGGCAATCGCGTCTCCGGCGAATATCGAAGCGGTCGATAATCGCCCCGTTTCGCTGGGTCAGGCTGGACGGAACAGTTGCCCGCTCAACTCGCGACTGGCGCTGAGCATCAGCGGCAGATAGCGCTTCTCCAGTTCGGCCACCGGCACGCGGCCGGCATGGGTGCTGATGTTCATCGCCGCCATCACGTGACCGGCCGAGTCATAGACCGGCACGGCCAGCGAGCGCAGGCCCTGCTCCAGCTCCTGATCGACGATGCACCAGCCCTGGTGACGCACGCGCTGCAGGCATTCCCACAGCGCATCGGGCGTGTGCAGGGTGCGGCTGGTCTTGGGTTGCAGGTCGGCGTGGGCCAGGTAGTCCTGCAACTGATCGTCATCCAGCGCGGCGAGCAGGATTCGGCCCATCGACGTGCAGTACGCCGGCAGCCGGCTGCCGACACTCAAGTCCACCGAGATCAGACGCTGCGGAATCGCCGAGCGCGCCAGGTACAACACCTGCTCTCCTTCCAGCGTGGCCAGGTTGCAGGCCTCGTGCAGTTGCTCGCTGAGGCGGTCGAGGAAGGGTTGCGCGGACACCGCCAGCGGCGTCGACGACAGGTAGGCGTGCCCCAGGGTCAGCACCTTGGGCAGCAGCGAGTAGGTGCGCCCGTCGGTGGTCACGTAGCCCAGCTTCATCAGGCTGTAGAGACAGCGACGCACGGCCGCGCGGGGAATCTCGGTGCGGTGGCTGATCTGCGCGATGGTCAGGTGGCGCTTGCGCTCCTGAAAGGCGTTGATCACCGCCAGGCCACGGGCCAGGGAGGTCATGAAGTTGGGGTCGCCGGCAAACTCTTCGATACGCTTGGCTGGCGACACGTAAGGCGGCGGTGCAAGGCTGGTAAGCGGCGGACGGGATTCGCTCATGATGCCTCCGAAACGGCGGTGAACAGCACCTGGCGATTATCGAACTGTCGTGCGGTAATCGCAAATAGGGTAAGCAAAACAGCAAACAACGCTTCTGTAGCCCGGATGCAATCCGGGGCCGTCGTGTCAGTCATTCCCGGATTTCATCCGGGCTACGAGGCTGTCTCACTCGCTTACGATAAGCATCACGCAGGGTGCGCCGTGCGCACCACCAACCCTCAGCCCGGCAACAATCCCTGCCAGCGCAGCAGCACCAGCAACGCACTGACGCTGAAGAAGGCCAACACCGTGCAGCCCACCAGGGCGGCGGCACAGCGTTCTTCCAGGCCGAAGCGCTGACCGAGGATGGGGAACACGCTCATCATCGGCGCACTGGTGAACAGCACGCCGGCGACCATCAGCATCGGATCGATACCCGGTACCAGGCTCAGTGCGATGAACATCAGCAGTGGATGCAGGATCAGCTTGCCGATGGAGGTCTGCGCCAGATCTGCCGCCATGCCGCCGGTCTTCATGCCGTTGAGCGTGGCGCCGATGACGAACAGCGCCACCGGTGCAGAGGCGGCGGCCAGCATGTCGATGACCCGAGCAGGAACCGTCGGCAGGTGCAGTTCCAGCATCGACATCAGCAGGCCCAGCACGATGGCGATGATCAGCGGATTGCGCAGCAGGCGCAGCGCCGTTTCGCGCGCTACCGTCCAGCCCTGCCCACCCTGCCGGCCGGCTTCGGCGATGGCCAGTGCCAGTGGAATCATCACCAGGTTCTCCACCAGCATGCCCAGCGCCATGGCCAGCGCCGCCGTCGGCCCGATCACCATGACCGCGATGGGGTAGCCGACAAAACCGCTGTTGGACACCGACATGCCCATTGCCAGGATGGCACTGTGCGACAGCGCAAGCCCGCGCCAGCGCCGTGCTACCAGCAAACCGATACCGAACAGGCTCAGCGATGCCAACGCAAAGGCCAGCAGATAAGGCCAGTTGAGCACCTCGCTCAAACTGCGCTCGGCCAATGCCTTGAATACCAGCGAGGGCAAGGCGAAGTAGATGACGAAGGTGCCCATACCGCGCACCTGTTCACGATTGACCAGAGCGATTCGGGCCGAGAAAAAGCCCAGACCGATAAGGATGAAGATCGGTGCGGTAATGCTCAGAACCGCTAGCATGCCAGGCTCTCCACTTGTTCTTGGCGCAGTTGCGCGAGACGACTGCGAGTACGTGAAAAATCGCCGTGCGAGACACCTGCGCACAGCACATCGAGAGAGCTCTCGCTTTGCAGCCAGAGCTCGCAACCACTGTCGTAAGCGATGTCGATGAAGTTGACCAGACGCTGCTGCTCATCCAGCGAACAGTACCTCAGCGCCGGCAGATCGCCGATGGCGATATGCGCGAAACGCTGGCATAGCTGCAGGTAGTCGCCGCTGGCCAATGGCTGCCGGCAGAGTGCTGAGAAATCCAGCCAAACCGTTCGGTTATCCATGCCGCGCAGTGTCAGAGCGCGGCGCTGCAGAAGCAACTGCGAAGTGGCCGGCACATGCGCCAGACGCGCCTCCAGCAGAGCCGCCGGGCCTTCCATATAAAGCCCCCAGTGCTGCGAGCTGCGGGCACGATAATCGGGGCCAGCGTCCATCTGCAGTACCAGGCACCGCCGTTGCAACAGGTCAGCGAAGGGCTTGAAGCGACTGTGATACAGCGGATTGGGACACAACTGCCCCGGCGCATAGTTGGAGCTGAAGAGCAGGATGCAGTCGCGCTCGATCAGCGGCTGCAACAGTCGCCCAAGCAGGATCGCATCACCAATGTCATGGACGTGAAATTCGTCGAGGTAAAGCAGTCGGGCTTCGCTGGCCAGTTCGTCGGCCACCCGTTGCAGCGGATCGGCATGGCCGGCAAACGCCAGCATGCGTTGCTGCACTTCCTGCAGCAACGCGTGAACATGCATACGGCGCTTGCTGGTTACTACCGCGGCCTCGAACAGCGCCGCCAGCAGCAAGCTCTTGCCACGTCCGACGCCACCCCAGAGGTAGGCACCAGCAGCAGGCCGGCGGCGCCAGGCAGACGGCCGAATGCGCGCCTGCAGCCAGTCGGCCAGGCGAGCGAGCATCCGTTGCTGCGAGTCATCCAGATGCAGGCCGCGCGCCTCGATCAGACGCACGACCTGTGCATGCAACTCAGAAGTCAAAGAAGACCGTCTCAGCCTCTCCCTGGATGTGGATATCGAAGCGATAGGCCGGCTTGCCGTCCACTTCGCAGCGCTTGGCTATCAACGTCTCGCGGCGTTGCGGCTGCTCGATCAGGTTGAGTACCGGATCCTTGCCGTTGGCTTCGGCTTCGTCCTCGAAATACAAGCGGGTATTGAGGTGGATGTTGATGCCACGGGCGAACAGGGCGACGTTGATATGCGGCGCCATCGGCACGCCAGCGGCGTTGTTCACCACGCCGGGCTTGACGGTGTAGGCGAACCACTCGCTGCCGGCATCGAAGGTAGTGGCGGTACGGCCGAAGCCATTGAAGACCTTGCTCTGGTCGTAGTCCTCGTCGTAATGGCCCTGATGGTCGGCTTGCCACAGCTCGAGAAAGGCGTCGCGCACCAGGTGGCCATTGCCGTCATAGACATGGCCGACCAGCACGATGTGCTCGCCTGGAGCTTCAGGGCGCGCCATCTGGTTCCAGATTTCCTGCTCGCGGGTCGGGTTACCAGCAGCAGCCAGGGCCAAGCCGATATGCACGTAGGGGCCGGCGGTCTGCGAGGGGGTTTCCGGCAGTAGTTCAACAGGCATGGTCTTCCTCCTCACTTGTTCTCGAAATGGGTTTTACGCTGGCCACGCAGCACGATATCGAAACGGTAGGCCAGGCAATCCATCGGATTGGCCGTGCTCATGTCGAGTTTGGCGATCAGCGTCTGTACCGCGTCCGGGTTGGCGATCGACTTGACGATCGGGCACAGCGGGATCAGCGGATCACCTTCGAAATACAGCTGGGTGATCAGACGCGTGGAAATCGAAGGGCCATTGAGCGAGAAGTGGATATGCGCCGGACGCCAGTCGTTGGGGTTGTTGCGCCACGGATAGGGGCCCGGCTTGATGGTGCGGAAGATGTAGCGGCCTTCGCTGTCGGTCAACGCGCGGCCGACACCGCCAAAGTTGGGATCGAGCGGCGCCAGGTAGCGGTCGTTCTTGTGCCGGTAGCGACCACCGGCGTTGGCCTGCCACATTTCCACCAGAGTATGCGGGATCGGCTTGCCGTACTGATCCATCACCCGGCCGGAGACGATGATGCGCTCACCGATAGGCAGACTACCGGTGTTGAAGTTGAGCAGCAGGTCGTTGTCGTGCTCGCCGAATTTCAGGTGCGAGAAGTCAGGACCTGTGGTCTCGGAAATCGACTGCGGGATGCTCACCAGCGCCTGGCGAGGCGAGCGGGCGATGGATGTCTTGTAGTCGGGGGTGAAGGCTTTCGGATGCCAGTTGCGGTCGCGAATGGCAAAGCGACGATTGTCCTCGGCAGGCATGGTGCACTCCTGTTGTGGGTATTGTGGAGTCATCCCGAGGGGTAGGTTCCCCGGAGAAGTTGGCGCAGTCTCGGCCAAAGCAGCCCCGCTGAAAATTGAAAAGACGCCTCACATACATAACCGTACGGTTATGGAAATACCCCCTCGCGGTAGGCCTGCGCCACCTCGCGCAGCACATCGCAGAAGCGCTCGGCCGCCAGCGGCAGGCTGAGGGCGCCATTGCGGCATATGC
Organism: Ectopseudomonas oleovorans; assembly: GCA_045291465.1. Taxonomy (GTDB): domain Bacteria; phylum Pseudomonadota; class Gammaproteobacteria; order Pseudomonadales; family Pseudomonadaceae; genus Aquipseudomonas; species Aquipseudomonas oleovorans_B. Next base: position 5,191,474 of record CP152345.1, read on the forward strand.
CCACCGATCCGCCCGGCTCACGCACGTGCAATTGCAGTTCGGCCAGTTCACCACGCTGCACGTCCAGACATACCGAGTCCTGCGGTGCCACCCACAGGGCATCGCTGGACAGCACGTAGCGTCGGCTCAAAGCGGGTGACAGGGTTTCCAGACGCTGACGCGAGGGCGCTACCCCACACTGCACGAACAGGCTGTCGGCATGCTTGCGAATGGTGGTGCCTGCCGTCGGCAACACCAGCGGGTAATCACCGAGGCGCCCCAGCGCGTCGTCGCCGACGAGCAGCGGATGGCCGGGGCGCACCACCAGGGTCATCGACTCGCTGTACAGATGCTCGAAGGTCAGGCCCTGGATATCCGGGCTGTCGGTCATGCGACCGATCACCAGATCCAGCTCGCCGACGCGCAACTGGCTCAATAGATAGGCCCCAGGTCCGGTGGCGACGCTGACCACCAGGGCCACGGGGCGCTCATGCAGGCGCCGCACTACCTCGGGAATCAGCAGGCTTTCGACGGTGGAGAGCACGCCGACACGTACCTGCCCCGCCTCGTGTTCACCCTCACGCAGGCTGTTCACGCCGTCGCGCAGGGCCTGCACGCAAGGCCCGGCGTAACGCATGAAGGCCACCCCTGCCGGGGTCAGACTCACCCCGCTTTTGCCGCGCTCGAACAGGCTGGCCTCGAGGATTTCCTCCAGTTCCTTGAGCGTCTTGGAGATCGCCGGCTGGCTGACGGCCAGCGCATCGGCAGCCTTGGCGAAACTGCGCTGGCGGGCAATCTCGAGAAAACACAGCAGGTGGCGGAACTTGATTCGGGTGTCGATGTTCATCGTGAGCACCAAAGGCGGATGCCTGCGATGATGCCGCAAAAGCATATCGGGCTCCCAGCCCGAGCTCCCATGAACCAGCATGACGCGGATGAAGAGGCCGGACACATCACGGAACTGCGTAGCAACGCCGACACAGACGACGCGAGCCCACTACCGCCGACAACGACAGCCTGACAGCTGAATGCCCCCTCGCTTGCGAACGGCACCAATACAGCTATTGCATCCCTCGACCATGATCACGATGAACCCCGAAGAACAAGCGGCTATCGATTCGATACATGACAGCCTGAACAAACACCTGCAATGGCTCGACAGGGGATTGAACACATCGGACGCCAGCTCTGTGGGACACTCGACAGTGCGAGCCAAACATGAGCGTACCAACTTCCATCACCTGCCCCGGAGGAGCGCACGTTGAAGGCCCAAGGGTTTCGAGAACGTTCGACAACTCCGCTCTGCAAGACAGACTCGCGAAAAGTCAGGTTGCGAGAGATGCAATCTGACAGCTGCCAGAATAGCCGGCAACTGTCAGATCAGGTCTGAGCCAACACTGAGCACGACCACACCAGAACTTCGGCCAGCTCCCTTACTTCGTGGACCGAAACACTCACCATCGGCATTACAAGTGGATATCCCGGTCAGGTACTGACTCCCATAGAAAGCGACAAACTTGTCATACTTCCAGACATTTTCCTTGGTATAAACCCTGATCTTCTGCCCAGTGCTGTAAAAAAACAAGGCCTGCTTATACAGCGTCTCATAGGACGCGCTCCACACACTACCTTTGTTATTTCCAGCACACATGCTCACCGTCGATTTATTTTTAACCTTTATACAAAAGTAACTGTACCCATCGATCTGCCCATTTGAAATGTCCGTAATGATCACATTCGAGTAATAGCCAGCATCAGTATCATTAGTCCACTCAGCACGCGCAGACCCGACAGCAAGCAAAACAACCAACGCAACAAGGATATTTCTTCTCATAACGTTCACCGTCCAGTTATCATCCCAATTCATCGAACACTTCAAAAAATATGATTGAACATCATCGGCGACAATTGCTTCTTGTCGCCCAACAAGTCCGGCACAACCAATATATCTTCATCATAGCTATACCTCGGAGACCTCCATATCAACTTATTGGCAGAATCATCACGCCCACCCTCCGGATACGCAGCATCAAAGTCAAAACCTTTTTTCTTGCTTGGATCGTAGGCACTGTTTTTAACCTTTTCAGAAACGACCACACTGCCCCTGTTGTTCGACACCGCGACATAGCTTCTGACATCACGACTGCCTATGGGCAGGCTATTTACGTAAATCTTGCTTCTGAATGCACCGTTGATCGCCACCCGGCCGATGGGGAACCTCATCTTGTTATGAGACAAGGCCGACGCGTACAAACTGTAGAAATCATCGTTCAAGACCACTTCGTACACATAGATCGAGCGACCAATGTGCATGGGATTGGAAATGTAGTTCGATACTTTTTCCACCAACTCAGACTCATTGGCCATGCCGATGACGAAACCGGTGTCCCTATTGTCCCCGTAGATGGTATAGAACACTGAATTCAGCGTATCGGAAACACTCAGGACGTTTCCAGGCGCAGAGAGCCCAACCGCCTTTACTTCATCGGGCGGCGATGTGGATGCGACGAACAAGGTTCGCCGGGGGTTGAAATAGCTTCTTGCCGGCTCTCCTTCATTGGACAAACACTCTTGGAGAATTTCCTTTTTCAATGCGGCCAGCGATACATAAATATCTTCACTGGAAGTACCCGATGAGAGCGTGGCTATCGCCAGATTATCGTCGGTAACGAGCCCTGCTCCGCTACTCCCATGACTGATGGGCGCATCACCGGCATCCAGATCTATTACATAATTAAAAGGCAATACCTGAGTACCGGCTCTGTATGTGGTCTGATTCTGAGGCCATCCATTGGCGTGATGATGCGTGGCCAGGGAAAAATCGCCATATTCGACATCATTATCCAAAAACTTGTAACCCAGCTCGGTATAGTTGTAATTACCCACAGGAAAACCCGAGAACGGCATCAACATCAATGAAATATCGACCCCATCACTCCCATTGATCGACCTTACAACCTTGAAATCCACGCCTGGGGAATAGAACAATCTGAACTTGATATTGTTATCCGCCCGTGTCCTTGCGTAATGCAGCCCGACATTGAACCTTACGCTGACATTGGATACATCGTGTTCCTCATCACTGACCGTATGCCCTGAAGACACAACGCAAATCTGACCGTCATCCCTGTTCGTATTGATGAAAAAACCGGTAAACTGCTCATTACCGTCCCTATCCAAAAAAAGCGTCGCTGTAAACTTCTTGTTCGTCGACAAGCTGTCCACCACGTAATATTTGAACGGAGGGTGTTGATCATCAATATCTTCAGACTCCCACTCATGCATGATTGACCGAGACACTGAAGACGACCTGCCATTGAGGCCATAACCGTCGTCATACAGTGACAGATTATCCCCCGAGTAAGGGCTTGACATCGACTCGAATGACAAGAGCCCGATAATGCACGCTAGTATTTTCCTTACAGACATAAGACCACCTTTCAGTCTATGAACACATGATCACTCCTGCCCAGCCAATGGATGCCGGCTCGACTGTCATCCACATGAACAATTACCAAAACGTCTCAACTTTCCCTCAACGCAAGAACGCCTACACATCCGTCAACCAAAAAACCTCGCAACCCAACGTGCAGAAAATTCTATCCCCGGCAAGAAGTCCCTCCTTTTAGAAACCGTTACTGCAACGACAACAACTCAATCCCAACCAACTCTTTATTAACTACAGCCGTGATGACTTGCCCCGGAGTCAGTTGGTGTTATCAGCCTGAATTTGCGTTTCGGTTTCAATCAATGGATGTCTTCGTGGATATGTACGGCGCGCTGACGATAAGCAGAGCGTCATATGTATCCATTGCATGGCTTGGGCATCCCGGTGTTGCGACCGGCGGCGAGCAAGCCGATCAATTGCGGGCTCTCTTCCCGGCAGCTCCTTTCGCTGCTCATCGGACGTGGCGCCCACCCGCTCGCCCACGCCAACGCCCGGCATGCCCATCACCACGTCACGGCCGGCCCTGGTCAGACTGATGGTGTCGGTCGGAGAAATGCCGATGCTCTGATTCGTGCACGGGCTATCGATGAAGTCGCAACCATCGCAGGCAGTGTCGTGGGATTTGCCCGCGACACCATCGGCCAGCTCGATGGAGGTTTTCTGCGAGGCGGTTGCGTTGTTGAAAATCAGCCTCTGGAGGTCAAGGCTGAAGGTGTCGCTCAAGAGGACACCGGGAGTGGCGATGGGAGTGCGGAACGTCACCCTGGTGAGGATCGGCACAATGCTCTGCAGCAGCGGGCTACGAACGTTCATGCGATCCACCTCCTGATGCCGAACAAGGGTCACAGCGTGGCCTGCTGGAAAGGCAGATTGCTTCCCATAGCGTTGACTGACTGTTTAACGAGATACGGCTGAATGGTTGCTGAACGAGCAATAGAAAACTGCTTCACCGCATGTTTTCCAGGCAAGAAGGATTCGACTTCAGAAGGAAGTGATCCCAGCCACGACAGCCAGGGTCATGCGCTCACCACCTTGATCCGGTTACCAGCAGGAACAGACCGGTACCTAGGGAAGCGGGCACGGAATACCGTCCATGGGATACGGCTTTTCCTGGCGGGGCGTCGGGCGGAAAGCTGGCGCAGCACCTGTTGGCTCGGGCCATGTGCGCGGGAGTCGCTTGCGGATCAACGGACGGGCCTGTTGGCAGCGCCCGTCGGAAGATTGCGACTGAACCGAGGCGATAGCTCGATCAGTTGCGTGACGTCAGTAACGATGCGAGAGGCGACGACGTTGCGTCTGGACGGCAGGTCGGCCGGATATGGGGGCGGCAGCTGGGACAGGTGAGGGGCCCGTCCGACGATAGCCCGCTTCCCCGTATCCTGACTGTCAATCCTCCCCTTTCCGGAATACGCGAGCCCTGCCGACAATCCGCTGCTGATCGCGCAATGCCGTCCATCGAGGACATGCGATCAGCCACCCTTCCCCGAAGCAAGCGAGCACGAGCGGCGGATGCCCGACTGACCGGCATTGCGACCAGGAGCGGCGCAACGGCCCTCCGGTTTATTGCAGGGCTCGCGGGCGCGCGTTGCGTTGCTCGGCGTCCGCCACGGGCGCGCGTTGCAGTTGGAAATCGAACTTCACCTCGGCGAAACGGTTGCACTGGAAGCCATGATCACGCGCTGCCGCTTCATCCTCGACGAAGTCCACGTCCCCTACCAGCCCTTCGCGGGTGGCATAGGCGAAATCGTCCCAAAGGTATTCGTCGCCGGCCAGGTTGATCTGCGTGGTCAGGTGACGGTAGCCGGGGGCGGAGATGAAGAAGTGGATGTGCGCCGGGCGGTTGCCATGGCGGCCGAGCTGATCGAGCACTTCCTGGGTGGTGCCATCGGGTGGGCAGCCATAGCCGGACGGCACGATGCTGCGCGCGCGGTAGCGGCCATCGGCATCGGTAACGATACGGCGACGCAGGTTGTACTCGCTCTGAGTCGAGTCGAAATAGGAATAGGTGCCCTTGGTATTGGCGTGCCACAGGTCGACCACGGCGCCAGCAACAGGCTTGCCATGCGCGTCGACGACCCGACCGTGAAGGTACATCGGCGTGCCCGGATCGGTACCGTCGTCCATCCTCGTCTCGCCTTCGGACATCGGCGCACCGGCCACGTACAACGGGCCCTCGATGGTGCGCGGGGTACCGCCGACCAGTCCGGCCGCTTCGTCCTGCGCGTCAAGCAGCAGGTCGAGGTAGTGCTCCAGGCCCAGGCCGGCCACCAGCAGGCCGGCTTCGCTGCGCGCGCCCATGCGATTGAGGTAGTCGACGGCCTTCCAGAATTCCTCGGTGGTGACTTCCATGTCCTCGATGATGCGAATGCTGTCCATCAGGATGCGGTTGACCAGCGCCTTCATGCGCGGGCTGCCCTGGTCGTTGGTGAGACCGCTGACTTCCTTGAAAAAGTTCTGGACGCTTTCGGTATGCGACAGTTTGATGCTCATGATTATTTCCTCATCTTGTTTTTATCGATTGGAAGATTGATCAGCGATCGTCCTGGTGGATCGAAGAAGGATGACGGCACAGGCCGTTCACCTCGATGTCCATGTAGGGGAACAGCGGCAACTGCATGAGGGTGTCATGCAGCTCCTCGACGCTGCCCAGGTCGAAGACGCTGTAATTGGCGTAGTGTCCGGCTATACGCCACAAGTGGCGCCACTTGCCTTCGCGCTGCAGGCGCTGCGCCAGTTCTTTCTCGTCGGCCTTGAGTTTGGCCGCCTGGGCGGGATCCATGTCGACCGGCAACTTCACGGTCATCTTCACGTGGAACAGCATGTTGGCTTTCCTCCTTCGGGCAGGGTCAGGAACGGCGGAAGCGCGCCAGGCGCTCTTCGTCGAGGGTCAGGCCGATGCCAGGCAGGCGCGGCACGTGCAGCTGGAAGTCGCGGTACAGCGGCGGCTCGGTGACGATTTCCTCGGTCAGCAGCAGCGGGCCGAACAGTTCGGTGTCCCAGGCCAGCTTGTTCAGGGTGATGAAGGCATGGGCCGAAGCCAGGGTGCCGACACTGCCTTCGAGCATGGTGCCACCGTACAGGCCGATGCCGGCCGCCTCGGCAATGCTGGCGGTGCGCAGCACAGCGCGCGGGCCGCCGTTCTTGGCGATCTTCAGGGCGAACACCGGGGCAGCGCCGTCGCGCGCCAGGTTGAAGGCGTCTTCCACGCATTCGATGGACTCGTCGGCCATGATCGGTGCCGGGCTGGACTGGTTCAGGCGCACCTGGCCGCCACGGTTGTGGCGCGAGATCGGCTGCTCGATCAGGTCGATGCCGTTGTCACCGAGGATGCGGCAGGCGCGCAGGGCCACCGCTTCGTCCCAGGCCTGGTTGACATCGACACGCACACTGGCGCGCTCACCCAGGGCCTGCTTGATGGCGATGACGTGGGCCAGGTCCTTGCTCACCTCGCCGGCGCCGATCTTCAGTTTGAAGATACGGTGGCGACGGGCTTCGAGCATCTGCTCGCCTTCGGCGATGTCCTTGCGGGTATCGCCGCTGGCCAGGGTCCAGGCCACTTCCAGGCTGTCGCGCACGCGGCCGCCGAGAATCTCGCTGACCGGCAGGCCGAGGCGCTTGCCCTGAGCGTCGAGCAGCGCGGTTTCCACTGCGGAACGGGCGAAGGTGTTGCCCTTCACCACGCGGTCGATGCGCTGCATGCAGGCGTTGATGTTGCTGGCGTCCTGGCCGATCAGCAGCGGCGCGAAGTGACGATCCAGGTTGACCTTGATGCTGTCCGGGCTCTCGTTGCCGTAGGACAGACCACCGATGGTGGTCGCTTCACCGATGCCCTCGACGCCGTCGGCGCAGCGCAGGCGCAGGATCACCAGCGTCTGGTTCTGCATGGTGTGCATCGCCAGCTTGTGCGGGCGAATGGTCGGCAGGTCGACGATGATCGCTTCGAGCGACTCGATCGCGGCGTGGCTCATTTCAATACCCATAAGGTTGTTCATATGTGTAATCGGATATTGATCCTGCACTTTGTCAGGTTCCAATATTGATTTTGTCTGCAACAATACCCCACAGGTATAATCAATCTCGAAGGACAGCCGCTCATGGAGCTTCGCCACCTGCGCTATTTCCAGACGCTCGCCGAAACCCTCAACTTCACCCGTGCCGCCGAGCGCCTGCACATCGCCCAGCCGCCGCTGAGCCGACAGATCCAGCAGCTCGAGGAGGAACTTGGCGTAGCCCTGCTCGAACGTGGCCGGCCATTGCGCCTGACCGAAGCCGGGCGCTTCTTCCACGAGCACTCCAGTGCACTGCTCGAGCAACTGGGCAAGGTCTGCGACAGCACCCGACGCATCGGCTCGGGCGAGAAAGCCTGGCTCGGCATCGGCTTCGCCCCGTCCACCCTCTACGGCGTGCTGCCGGAGCTGATCCGTCGCCTGCGCAGCGATGCCGGCCTGGAGCTGGGTCTGTCGGAAATGACCACGCTGCAGCAAGTGGAAGCGCTCAAGGCCGGGCGCATCGACGTCGGCTTCGGCCGTATCCATATCGACGATGCAGCCATCTCGCAGCAGGTGCTGAGGCTCGACCCGCTGGTGGCCGCCCTGCCCGCCGGGCATCCGCTGCTGCCGGGGCCGGTGAGCCTGGCCGAACTGGCTCGCGAGCCGTTCGTGCTGTACCCGGGCAACCCGCGTCCGAGCTACGCCGATCACGTGCTGACGCTGTTCGCCACGCATGGCCTGCAGATCCGTGTGGCGCAGTGGACGAACGAGCTGCAGACCGCCATCGGCCTGGTGGCCGCCGGTATCGGCATCACCCTGGTGCCGGCCTCGGTGCAGGTACTGCATCGCGTCGACATCGACTACGCGCCGCTGCAGGAAGCACAAGCCACCTCGCCGATCATCATCAGCCGCCGCGTCGGTGACGCCTCGCCCGCGCTGCAGCACTGCCTGGCGCTGGTCGACGAGCTGTCGCGCTCGCCACAGCTAGCCGATAGTTGATGCCCCACTACACCACGACCTCTCGAGCGAAAGGCTGGCTGCATGAGAGTCAAGCTCTTATGCTGCACTCTTTTTGTGCGAGCCATGCCCCATGTCCGTGCCTGATCTGCTGCTGTTGGCCCTCGCCGGTTTCGCCGCTGGAGGCATGAATGCCCTGGCTGGCGGCGGCACCTTCTTCTCCTTCCCGGCCCTGCTGGCCGCGGGCCTGCCCCGGTGACGGCCAATGCCACCAACGCCGTGGCGCTATGGCCGGCCAGCCTGGCCGGTGCCTGGGCGGCACGCGCCTCACTGCGACCGCTGGGCCGCTACCTGATTCCGCTGCTGCTGGCCGGCCTGGCCGGTGGCCTGCTCGGCGGTCTGTTGCTGCTGGCAGGTGGCGATGATGTGTTCCGCATCCTGATTCCCTGGCTGCTGCTGGCGGCCACCGCACTATTCGCCGCCAGCCCCTGGCTAGGGCGCTGGCTGGCTGCACGCCGCAAGGAAGCCGCGCATCCGCCGCACACGCCGCTGTCGCTGGGCGCACATATCGGCGTATCGATCTATGGCGGCTACTTCGGTGCCGGCATGGGCATTCTGCAACTGGCCGCCTTCTCCATCGAAGGCCATCCGCTGGCCCGCGCCAATGCCCTGAAGAACCTGATCTCGGCAGTGATCTACAGCATCGCCACACTGACTTTCATCATCGCCGGGCGGGTCAGCTGGTACGAGTTGGCCATCCTCCTCTGCGGCGCCACGCTCGGCGGCTATGCCGGCGGGGCACTGGGCGAAAAACTGCCGCCTGCACTGCTACGCAGCTTCGTCATCCTGGTCGGCAGCGCGATGACCCTGTATTACTTCTGGAGCACCTATCTGGGATAGGCCACAGGGTGTCCATCACGGTCTTGTTGATACGCGCAGCGCACCCTGCGCAGAGTCCGATCCCGAACTACACCTCGGCCCCACTGATTTGCCCGAGTGGCGCGGCTCTGCTAGTGTCGCGCCCGTTCCAGAATCAGCGAGAACCCGCGCCATGGCCCGCAAGAAAGCCGCCCCCGACTTCGAACACTCCCTTGCCGAGTTGCAGACTCTGGTCGAGCGCCTGGAGAGCGGCGAACTGTCGCTGGAGGACTCGCTGACCGCCTTCGAGCAGGGCATCGGCCTGACCCGCGAATGCCAGGCCGCGCTGGCTCAGGCCGAGCAGAAGGTGCAGATACTGCTGGAGCGCGATGGTGAATTGCAGGCCGCCCCCTTCGACACGGACGAGCCGGCATGATCGCGGCGTACCAGAAGCGCTGCCAGACCCGTGTCGACAGCGCCCTGGAGGCCCTGTTCCAGCCTCCGCGCGCAGAACTCGAACGTCTTTACCAGGCCATGCGCTACAGCGTGATGAATGGCGGCAAACGCGTGCGTCCGCTGCTGGTCTACGCGGCCTGCGAGACCCTCGAAGGCGATATCGAACGAGCTGACGGCGCAGCCTGTGCAGTGGAACTGATCCACGCCTATTCGCTGGTGCATGACGACCTCCCGGCGATGGACGACGATGATCTGCGTCGCGGCCAGCCGACCACCCACAGGGCCTTCGACGAAGCCAGCGCCATCCTCGCAGGCGATGCCCTGCAAAGCCTGGCCTTCGGCGTACTGGCCGACCGTCGACGCAACCCGCTGGATGCCGAGACGCGCCTGCTGATGATCGAACTGCTGAGCCAGGCCGCAGGCCCGGCGGGCATGGTCGGCGGCCAGGCCATCGACCTCGGCTCGGTCGGCCTGCAACTCGACCAGCAGGCACTGGAGATCATGCACCGACACAAGACTGGCGCCCTGATCGAAGCCAGCGTGGCACTCGGCGCGCTGGCCAGCGGCAACACCGATGAACTCGCACGCAAGGCTCTGCTGCAGTACGCCCGCTCCATCGGCCTGGCCTTTCAGGTACAGGACGACATCCTCGACGTGGAGAGTGACACTGCCACCCTGGGCAAGACCCAGGGCAAGGACGAAGCCCACGACAAACCCACCTACCCCGCCCTGCTCGGTCTCGACAGCGCCAAGGACTATGCCCTGGAACTGCGCGACCAGGCGCTGCACGTTCTGCGCCCGTTCGGCAACAGCGCCGAGCCGCTGCGTGAGCTGGCGCGCTACATCGTCGAACGGCGCAGCTGACCGGCGCATGAAGCGCGCCGTTGCTCTGCTCGTCCTGCTCAACGCCGGCCAGGCCTGGGGCATGGACGGGCAAGGCAACTCCAGCGACCACTTCACCGTGGGCAGCAGCCTCGGCAGCGCCGGCATCACCGCTTCCACCAGCAATTCGCTGCATCCCTACCGGAGCGCCCGTGACGATGCCCTGGCCTACGTCGCCTCGGCGGGAGAGATTCGCGGCGCTCGGCTGGAAAGTGCGCTGCGTCATTACCGCCGCGACCATCCGGACACGGACACCAGCGACATGCAGGTCGCCCTGTCCATCGCCACATGGCGCTGACCTGACCCGCTCGTGCCATCACTCCAATCTATGTCGGCATGATCGCCATATGAGGCTTGCTTTACCGAGCCAGCCAGTTACCTAAGATGAGCTCCATAACGACAAGACGTTCGGAGCCGCCATGCCCTTTCCCGCTCTGCTGATCGCCAACCGTGGCGAGATTGCCATCCGCATCGCCCAGGCCTGCGCCGACCTCGGTATTCGCTCGGTAGCGGTATTCGCCGAAGACGACAGCGCCTGCCTGCACGTGCGCAAGGCCGACCACGCCGTGGCACTGGCCGGACGCGGCGTGGCGGCTTACCTGAATGCCGATCGACTGATCGCCATCGCCCGTGAACAGGGCTGCACGGCCATCCACCCCGGCTACGGTTTTCTTGCCGAGAACGCCGAATTCGCGCGCCGCTGCCAGGACGCCGGGTTGACCTTCGTCGGCCCGGCGGTGGAGACGCTGCAATTGTTCGGCGACAAGGCCGCCGCCCGCGACCTGGCCGAGCGTTGTGACGTGCCGCTGGTGCCCGGCATCAACCGTCCGGTGACGCTGGAGCAGGCCGCAGCTTTCCTCGCCGAGCACGGCAGCGTGATGCTCAAGGCCCTGGCCGGTGGCGGTGGGCGCGGCATGCGCGCGGTGGAGGAGCCGACGCAACTGGCCGAGGCCTTTGCCCGTTGTGCCTCCGAGGCGCAGGGGGCCTTCGGCAATGGCGCGCTGTATGTGGAAAAGCGCGTGCGCCGCGCCCGGCATATCGAAGTGCAGGTGCTCGGCGATGGCAGCGGCGCGGTCAGCCACCTGTGGGAGCGCGACTGTAGCCTGCAACGCCGTCACCAGAAGCTGGTGGAGATCGCCCCCAGCCCCGACCTCGACGCCGCGCTGCGCGACGCGGTCATCGCCAGTGCCCTGCGTCTTGCCGCCGAGGTGCAGTACCGTGGCATCGGTACCTTCGAGTTCCTGCTCGATCTCGACCAGCCGGGGCGCTTCTACTTCATGGAAGCCAACCCACGCGTGCAGGTGGAGCACACCGTCACCGAGCAGATCACCGGCATCGATCTGCTGCATACGCAACTGCGCCTGGCCGCCGGCGAGAGCCTGGCCGAACTGAATCTGCTCACGCCGCCCGCGACCAACGGCTATGCCGTGCAGGTACGGCTTAACCTGGAGACCCTGCTCGCCGATGGTTCGGCGCGTCCGGCAGCCGGCGTGCTCGGTGCCTACCAGCCACCCTCGGGGCCGGGTTTGCGCGTGGACGGCTGCGGCTATGCCGGCTACGCGGTGAGCCCGGCCTACGACTCGCTGGTCGCCAAGCTGATCGCCAGCGCCAGTGACTACCCCGGCGCCCTGCGACGTGCCTACCGGGGGCTGTGCGAGTTCCGCCTGGAAGGCGTGGCGAGCAACCTGCACCTGCAGCAGAACCTGCTGCAACGCGACGCGGTGATGACCAACCGGGTCGACACCACCTACGTCGAGCGGCACCTGAGCGAATTGCTGGCAGCGCGTGAGCAGGCTCATCCGCACCGTTATTTCGCCGGCAACGCATCGGTGAAACGCAGCGAAGCCGGCGTCGATGCGCCACCTGGCACCCTGGCGCTGAATGCGCCCAACGCCGGCGTACTGGTCAGCCTGGCGGTTGCCGAAGGCGACACCGTGGCCGCTGGCCAGCCCGTCGCCGTGCTGGAAGCGATGAAGATGGAATTCGAGATCAGGGCCGAGCACAGCGGCATCGTCCGGGCGCTGGCCGTGGCACCCGGTGACGCCCTCGGCGAAGGCCAGGCGCTGCTGTTCCTGGAGCCGGCCGAAGTAGACGGCACGGCCCTGCACGGCGAGCAGGCCGTCGACCTGGCGCACGTGCGCGCCGACCTGGCCGAAGTGCTCGAACGCCATGCGCGCCTGACCGATGCACGCCGCCCCGAAGCAGTGGCCAGGCGGCGCAAGACCGGCCAGCGCACCGTACGGGAGAACCTCGCGGACCTGCTGGACGACGGCAGCTTCATCGAGTACGGCGCCATGGCCCTGGCCGCCCAGCGCCGTCGACGCTCGCCCGAGGAACTGCTGGAGCTTAGCCCGGCCGATGGTCTGGTCGCCGGTATCGGCACGGTGAACGCCGCACACGTCGGAGCCGAGGCGGCGCGCTGCATGGCCATCGCCTACGACTACACGGTATTCGCCGGCACCCAGGGCGTGATGAACCACAAGAAGACCGACCGCATGCTGGCCCTGGCCGAGCAATGGCGCCTGCCGGTGGTGCTGTTCGCCGAAGGCGGTGGCGGCCGACCGGGCGATACCGACTTCGTCGGTGTGGCCGGCCTGGATTGCCATACCTTCGTCGCCATGGCCAGGCTCTCCGCTCTGGTGCCGACGGTGGGAGTCGTCTCCGGTCGCTGCTTCGCTGGCAACGCCGCCCTGCTCGGCTGCTGCGACGTGATCATCGCCACCCAGGGCGCCAGCATCGGCATGGCCGGCCCGGCGATGATCGAGGGCGGCGGCCTGGGCCGCTACACGCCCGAGCAGGTCGGACTGACCGAGGTACAGGGCCCCAACGGGGTGATCGACGTGCTGGTGGAGGACGAAGCCGAAGCGGTCGCAGTGGCGAAACGGTACCTGGGGTACTTCCAGGGGCCGCTCAGCGACTGGCAATGCAGCGATCCCCGCGAACTGCGCCAGATGATCCCGGAGAACCGCCTGCGCGTGTACGACATCCGCAAGGTGATCGAACGGCTCGCCGACCGGGGCAGCGTGCTGGAGCTGCGCCGCCAGTTCGCCCCCGGCCTGATCACCGCGCTGATCCGCATCGAGGGCAGGCCCTTCGGTCTGATCGCCAACAACCCCGCACACCTGGGCGGTGCCATCGATGCCGTGGCCGGCGACAAGGCCGCACGCTTCCTGCAACTGTGCGAGGCCCATGATCTGCCCATCGTTTCGCTGTGCGACACCCCCGGTTTCATGGTCGGACCCGAGGCGGAGAAGCAGGCCACGGTGCGCCATGTCTCGCGCCTGTTCGTCACCGCCGCCAGCCTCACGGTGCCCTTCTTCACCCTGGTGCTGCGCAAGGGCTACGGCCTCGGCGCCCAGGCCATGGCCGCCGGCAGCTTCCACTCGCCGTTGTTCACTGCGGCCTGGCCCAGTGGCGAATTCGGTGCCATGGGCCTCGAAGGCGCCGTGCGCCTGGGCTTCGCCAAGGAGCTGGCGGCCCAACCGGACGATGCCGCGCGCCAGGCGCTGTTCGGCAAGCTGGTGGCCAGGGCCTACGAAAACGGCAAGGCACTGAACATGGCCAGCTACCTTGAAATCGACGCCGTGATCGACCCGGCCGACAGCCGCGCCTGGCTGCTGCGCGGCCTCGCCGCAGTGCCACGTCCACCGCGGCGCGACGGCAAGAAACGTCCCTTCATCGACACCTGGTAGAGCGCCCATGCACATCGACCATCGCCTGCTTGCCCTAGGTGGCATCGAACTCAGCCTGTACAGCGCCGGCCCCGAGCACGGCAAGCCGGTGTGGCTGCTGCATGGGTTCCCCGAATGCTGGTACGCCTGGCACCCGCAGATCGAGGCGCTGGCCGCCGCGGGCTACCGCGTGTTCGCCCCCGAGATGCGTGGCTACGGCGCCAGCAGCGCCCCTGCCGAAGCCGAGGCCTACGACCTGATCACCCTGTGCGGCGATATCCAGGCGGCCATGAACCTGCTCGGCCAGCGTGAAGTGGCGGTGGTCGGCCACGACTGGGGCGCGCCGGTGGCCTGGCACCTGGCGCTGCTGGAACCACAGCGGGTCAGGGCGCTCGCCGCGCTTTCGGTGCCTTTCGGCGGCCGGCCGAAACGCCCGGCCATCGAGATGATGCGCGAGGCCTACGCCGGACGCTTCCACTACATCCTGTATTTCCAGCAACCGGGGCTGGCCGAAGCCGAGCTGGACGAGGACATCGGCCGCAGCCTGCGCCTGCTGCTCGGCGGCCTGGGCGACGCCCTGCTGGCGCAGGACAAACCGGCCGATGCACGGCTGTTCGACGGTATGCCGGATGACCTGCCATTACCCCCTGGTGCAGCGAGGCGATGTTCGCCCACTACCTGCGTACCTTCGAGCGCCATGGTTTTCGTGGCGCACTGAACTGGTACCGCAACTTCGAGCGCAACTGGCAGCGTACCGAGGCACTGACCGGGCACGTGGAGCAACCCACGCTGTTCCTGCTTGGCGAGCACGACCCGGTGGGCCGCTTCGAGGCGCCGACGCTCAAACGCATGGCCGACAGGGTGCCGCACCTGGAACGCCACGACCTGCCCGGCGCCGGCCACTGGTTGCAGGCTGAATGCGCCGAACGGGTCAGCGACCTGCTGCTGGATTTTCTCGCCCGACACCATCGGTGATGGCCTGCGGCATAACGGCATGGTCAGCGGATTGGGCTGTTTTCCTGGCATCAGGTAAACTGCCGCATCTTTTACACCTATAACGATTCGCCTGATGCCGACCACTTTCCACGAGATCCCCCGCGAGCGCCCGTTGACGCCGCTGCTCGATAGCGCCAACACGCCGGACGAACTGCGCCGCCTGGCCGAAGCGGACCTGGAAACCCTCGCTGACGAACTGCGCCAGTACCTGCTCTACAGCGTGGGCCAGAGCGGCGGTCACTTCGGCGCCGGCCTCGGCGTGATCGAGCTGACCATCGCCCTGCATTACGTCTTCGACACCCCCGATGACCGCCTGGTGTGGGACGTCGGCCACCAGGCCTACCCGCACAAGATCCTCACCGGTCGTCGCGAGCGCATGGGCACGCTGCGTCAGAAGGATGGCCTGGCCGCCTTCCCGCGCCGTAGCGAGAGCGAGTACGACACCTTCGGCGTCGGCCATTCCAGCACCAGCATCAGCGCCGCCCTGGGTATGGCCATCGCCGCCCGCCTGAAGGGCGAGAAGCGCAAGAGCGTGGCGGTGATCGGCGACGGCGCACTGACCGCCGGCATGGCCTTCGAGGCGCTCAACCACGCGACCGACGTCGGCGCCAACATGCTGGTGATCCTCAACGACAACGACATGTCGATCTCCAAGAATGTCGGCGGCCTGTCCAACTACCTGGCCAAGATCATCTCCAGCCGTACCTACGCCAGCATGCGCGAGGGCAGCAAGAAGATCCTCTCGCGCCTGCCCGGCGCCTGGGAAATCGCACGCAAGGTCGAGGAGCACGCCAAGGGTATGCTGGTGCCCGGCACCCTGTTCGAGGAGCTGGGCTGGAACTACGTCGGCCCCATCGACGGCCACGACCTGCCGACCCTGCTGGCCACTCTGCGCAACATGCGCGACCTGGACGGCCCGCAGTTTCTCCACGTGGTAACCAAGAAGGGCAAGGGCTTCGCCCCGGCCGAGGCCGATCCGATCGGCTATCACGCCATCACCAAGCTGGAACCGGTCACGCCCGACGCCGCACCGAAGAAACCCAGCGGCCCGAAGTATTCCAACGTGTTCGGCCAGTGGCTGTGCGACATGGCCGAGCAGGACGCACGCCTGGTCGGCATTACCCCGGCGATGAAGGAGGGCTCCGACCTGGTGGCCTTCAGCGAGCGCTTCCCGGAGCGCTACTTCGATGTCGCCATTGCCGAACAGCACGCCGTGACCCTGGCGGCCGGCATGGCCTGCGAAGGCGCCAAACCGGTGGTGGCGATCTACTCCACCTTCCTCCAGCGCGCCTATGACCAGCTGATTCACGATGTGGCCGTACAGCACCTCGACGTGCTGTTCGCCATCGACCGCGCCGGACTGGTCGGCGAAGACGGCCCGACCCATGCCGGCAGCTTCGACCTGTCCTACCTGCGCTGCATCCCCGGCATGCTGGTGATGACCCCGAGCGACGAGAACGAGATGCGCCGCATGCTCACCACCGGCCATCTGTTCGACGGCCCTGCGGCGGTGCGCTACCCACGCGGCAGCGGCCCCAACGCGCCGCTCGACGGCGGCCTGGAGCCACTGGAAATCGGCAAGGCGGTGGTACGCCGCCAGGGCAGGGGCGTCGCCCTGCTGGCCTTCGGCGTGCAACTGGCCGAAGCCCTACGTGTGGGTGAAACGCTGGACGCCACCGTGGTCGACATGCGCTTCGTCAAGCCACTGGATGAAAGCCTGCTGCGCGATCTGGCAAGCAGCCACGCGCTACTGGTGACCATCGAAGAAAACAGCATCATGGGCGGCGCCGGCAGCGCGGTCAGCGAATTCTTCGCCGCCGAGAACAGCCAGGTGCCGATGCTGCACCTGGGCCTGCCCGACTACTACGTCGAGCACGCCAAACCCAGCCAGATGCTTGCCGAGTGCGGCCTCGACGAAGCAGGAATCGAACGTGCGGTACGCCAACGCCTGAGCCTGCTGCACGCCTGAGCATGAGCCCCGCTCATCGCTGGATGAGCGGGGCTTGCTTGTCATTCATGGCGGCGCGCACTAAGGTTCGCGCACTTCATGTTCCGCCAGGGTGCGCTGCGCAAGCGGCGTTAAACGGGAAGTCGGTGCAAGACCGACGCTGCCCCCGCAACGGTAATCGACAGCAGGTCATGTGCCAGCACCTTGTCCAACAGCCACTGGGAACACCCGGGAAGGCGGACTGGAGTCGAAAGCCCGGAGACCGGCCAAGGCGGTGCGACTGGTGTTGCGGAGGGCAACACGGTCAAGCGCTGCCCTGCATACGCTTGCTCCTGCCCTCCTCGAACGTCTGCCGACCGTTGAGGAAAGAAAATGAAACTGTCCCGTCTGGCTCTGGCCATTGCCGTCATGCCAGGTCTTTCACTGGCCGCCGAACCCTATGTGACCGCCCCCTGGTGGTCACGTCCGGACGCCTGGCCGAATCACAGGCCCAGGCCACTGCGGCGACCACGGTGTTCGAACGTGCCGATATCGAGCGCCTGCAAGTCAGCAGCGTGACTGAACTGCTGGAGCGCGTCCCCGGTCTCAGCGTCACCCACACAGGCGGGGCTGGCAGCCAGACCGGCGTATTCCTGCGCGGCACCAGCACTGCGCAAACTCTGGTGCTGGTCGACGGCCAGCGCATCGCGGCCGCCTCCAGCGGCACCAGCAGCCTGGAGTTTCTCGCCCCCGAGCAGATCGAACGGATCGAAGTCGTGCGCGGTGCCCGCTCGGCGCTTTACGGCTCCGACGCCATTGGCGGGGTCATCCAGATTTTCACCCGCCAGGGCGATGGCCAGGGTCTCAAGCCTTACGCCCGGCTGGCCGCAGGCAGTGACAGTACCTACCAGCGCAGCCTCGGCCTGTCCGGCGGCGACGGGCGCACCCGCTTTCATCTCGGTGCGGCCCTGGACGAAACCGCCGGCATCGATGCCACCCGTGACGGTTACGGCGCCAACGGCGACGACGACGCCTACCGCAATCGCTCGCTCAGCCTGAATCTGTCACATCGTTTCAGCGATGACGTGCAGCTTGGTTTCAGTCTGCTCGACCAGCGCGGCCAGGTGGAATACGACGACACCTTCAGCGGCTCGCTACCGACCACCGACTTCCTGCTCAGCAGCGTTTCCGGGTTCCTCGATGCCCGTATCAACGATGCCTGGAGCAGTCGCCTGGAACTGGGCCACAGCGAAGACAAGCGCGACACCGGTAACGACCAGCCAGGCGGCTCCGTCAGCCAGTTCAATACCTACCGCGACGCCGCCAACTGGCTCAATACCCTGACGCTCGGCAACAACCAGCAACTGCTGCTCGGCCTGGACTGGTACGAAGACCGTGCCCAGGGCACCACGGACTTCATCGAGGACTCGCGCTGGAACCGTGCCGCCTTCATTCAGCATCGCTACAACGGCGAGCGTTTTTCTACCGAGCTGGGCCTGCGCCATGACGACAACCAGCAGTTCGGCCACGAGAACACCTGGAACGCGGCAGTGACCCTGCCCCTGAACGACGCCAACGACCTGATCGCCTCCTACAGCGAAGGCTTCCGCGCGCCCACCTTCAACGACCTGTACTACCCGGACTTCTGCTTCGGCGGTCTGTGCTCGCCCAGCGCCAACCCCAACCTCGCCCCCGAGCGTTCCAGAAGCTACGAGCTGCAATGGCGCAGCCGCTACAGCGAGAGCGGTTCACTGCAGGCCTCCCTGTACCGCACCGAGATCGAGGACGCCATCGTTCTGGACACGAACTTCATACCGCAGAACGTGCAGACGGCCAGAATCAACGGCTTCGAGGCCGCCGTGCAGCAGGAGCTGTTCGGCTGGCAGGGCAATCTGGCCGTGGCCCTGATCGACCCGCGCGACCGCGCCAGCGGCCATACTCTGCAACGCCGTGCCAAACGTACGCTGAGCCTGGATCTCGACCGGCGTTTCGGTGATGTCTCCGTCGGTGCCGGCTGGCGCGCGATCAGTGGTCGCTACGACGATGCGGCCAACCAGATCGAAATGAGCGGCTACGGCCTGCTCAGCCTGCGCGCCGCCTGGCAGGTCAACGAGGAGCTGGGGCTGAGCCTGAAGCTGGATAACCTGCTGGACAAGGACTACGCGCAAGCCAGCTACAGTACGCCCAATGGCCGTTTCGGCTACAACAGCGCCGGGCGCACCGCACTATTCGCCGTAACCTGGACGCCGCAACTCTGATGCCGGTGCGCACAGCGCACCCACCGTCAGGCTATCGTGCAGTCTTCATCAGCTCGCACAACTGCTCGATGGCCCTGAGCATCTGCCGACTGGGCCGTTCCAGCCCCTTGTCCGGCACTGCCCAGACCTGGCTCATGCGTACTGCATGTAGCTGCGGCCAGGCTCGCCAGGCGCTCAGCTCGGCATTGCTACCGCCGAGAATCACGTCCGGGTCACGCGCCAGCACTGCCTCGATGCTGACCTGCGGCGCTGGCTGCGGCAGGTCGGCGAACAGATTGCGCGCACCGCACACCCGCAAGGCATCGCCGATCAACTGCTCGCCACCGATGGTGTACAGCGGCTGGTGCCAGATCTGATAGAACACCGCCAGGGGCTGCTCACGCCTGTAGCGCTGGCGCACTACTTCCAGTTCGGCACGGAACTCGGCTGCCAGCTGCCTGCCCCGTTCGGCTCGGCCGATATGCTCGGCAATGCTGACGAAGGCGTCGCCGAGCTGATCGAGGCGACGCGGCTCGACCACCAGCACGGGGATACCGAAACGTTGCAATTGCGTCTGCTGCAACGGCGGCACGCTGCCCGGAGCAATGAGGATGAGATCAGGCGACAGCTGCAACAGGCGCTCGAACTCCAGCTGGCCATATCGGCCCACCGTCGGCAGATGCGCCAGGCTCGCGGGACGCTCGTCCCCTCCAGCACACCGACCAGCAGGTCGGCCGAGTCCAGGTCGAGCATGATTTCGCTGAGCGAAGGCGCCAGGCTGATCACCCGCTCGGCGGCTGGCAGAGGCAACGCCAGCACGCAGAGGACGAGCAGCAGCGCGCGCATCAGCCCAACTGACGGGGAATACGGTACAGGCAGTGCAACACGATACTGGACAGCCCCAGCAGCACCAGGGGAATCGCTTCCAGGCCCGCCAGCACCGCCAGGGCGGCGATCCAGGCAGGCAGCGCCGCACCGAGCAGGGCGCGCAGACGTACGCGATCCAGTTCCAGCCAGGCAGCGGGCTCTGCGTCGCTGTCGAGCGCCTTCTGGGTGGCGATCAGGGCGTGTTTGTAGGCGGAAAACAGCGGCAGGCTGACGAACATCGAAGCCAGGCCGGCAATGAACATCGGCATGCTCATGACCGTGTGGCCACCACCGCCGAACAACAGATTGAAGACCAGCAGCGGCGCCAGGGCCACCGCCAGATGACGCCACCAGAGCAGCGCCAGCCGGCGTTTCACCTGACCACGGGTCACAGGCTCTCCTCGGTCTCACCCTGGTGCTGGTTGCCCAGCATGTGGCCGAGCTTGCCGGCCTTGGTGGCGAGGTAGCGCTTGTTGTAGGGGTTGTGTGCGATCTGCAGCGGCACACGATGATCCACGACGATGCCCATGTCGCCCAGAGCCTTGACCTTGCGCGGATTGTTGGTCATCAGTTTGAGGCTGTGGATGCCCAGGTGCTCGAGCATCGGCAGGCAGATGGCGTAGTCGCGCTGGTCGGCGCCGAAACCCAGGCGCTCGTTGGCCTCCACGGTATCGGCCCCGCCGTCCTGCAACTCATAGGCGCGAATCTTGTTCAGCAGGCCGATGCCACGGCCTTCCTGGCGCAGATACAGCAACACGCCGCGCCCCTCGTTGGCGATGGCCTGCAGCGCCGCCTGCAATTGTGCACCGCAGTCACAGCGCAGGCTGAACAGGGCGTCACCGGTCAGACATTCGGAATGCAGACGCCCCAGCACCGGCGCACCATCGGCCACGCTGCCGAAGGTCAGAGCGACGTGCTCCTTGCCCGTTTCCTCGTCGAGGAAGCCGTGCATGGTGAACACACCGAAGGGGGTAGGCAGTTGGGAGGCGGCGACGAACACGACGGACACCGGATACTCCTAGCAATGAGTACGAAACAGGGCCGGCATTGTATCAGCAGCCCCCACTGGCGAGTCAGTCAGAATTGCCGATCATCAGTATCGAAACGGTCAATGGCGGTTTCAAAGCCTGGATTCGAGCACCAGCATGCCCTGCTCCTCGCGCCACCCCACCCGGCTCAGGAAGCTCATACCGAGCAACGCCTCGTGCGGCCCGCCACCTTCGAGCACCACGGCCTCGACACCGAGTACCTCCAGTTCACCGACCTTGACCCGATCGAGCATGACGCGCCAGCCACGGGTGATACCGCTGGCGGTGTTGACCTGCAGAGGCCGGCCGCTGACCCGATAATCGATGCCCAGGCGCTTGGCATGCGCGTCATTGAGCGCAATGGAGGTGGCACCGGTATCGACCAGGAACTGCACCGTCTGGCCATTGACCGAACCGGCGACCCAATAGTGGCCGCCAATACCCTTGGCGATACTAAGACGCGTTCGCTGCGGCTCGGCGAAGCCAGCGCTGTATTCACGACTCAGCGGGTAGGCTCGCTCGACACCGTCGACGCGCAACACCGCCCCCTGCCCGTCGACACTGACCACCTGCACACCGCCCGGCCCACTGGCGCCAACCCGCACCAGCTTGCGCTGGCCATCGACGTTGATCACCGCTGCACCGGGAAACAGGCCGACCACCTGCACCTGCGAAGCCGCCCAGGCACAGCCCGAAAACGACAGGGCAAGGCCGACGAGACACTGGCGAAGCTGCATTAAAGAAGTCTCCCGGCTCAATCGAAGGGATAAGGCTGATGCCAGCGGGCGAAGACCGGCCGCAGCTCGCCACTGAGGATCAAGGCGTCCATACGCTGGTCGTACAATTCGGCCAGCGCATGCCCGCGCGGCGTATCGGCGAAGCCGAGATACAGCGGCAGTTGCGTCAGATCCGTGATGCGGTATTGCTGCGGCCTGCCGGCCTCGCTCAGCACGTGATCGACTTCCGGGCGGGCGTCGATGTAAAAGTCGGCATGGCCCAGGTCGAGCATGCCGAGGATACCGCTGCGTCGCTGGACTTCCCGGTAGTCGCGCACATTCGGCAGATATTCCTGATAACCGTAGCCACGCACCCAGACCAGACGATACCGGGCGAGGCTGTCCAGCGTCGGCACGGGCTTGTCCTTGAGGCCAAGCGCCACGATGTGATCGGTATCGTAGTGATGCCTGGGGTAGAACACGCCGCCCTCGACCTCGCCACGGTAGGAGCCGACCCAGGCATCGGCCTCATCGCGCTGCACCAGCCCGACGGCGCGGGTGTAGGGCACGCTGTGGATGCTCAGGCTGACGCCGGCCGGCTCGAAGACCTTGCGCATGATGTCCCAGCCCAGGCCGGTACCGTCCGCCTCGGTGTACGCATCCCAGACCTCGCTGGCCAGGCGTATCTCCCCTGGCTGCTGCCCCTGAACCTGCGCGCTGGCGAGCACGCTCCAGACCCAGAGCACGGCGAGACACCCACGCATCATCCGCATGCCTGCTCCTTAAAACCCCAGCCCTGCTCCATATCTGGCCCAGCCCCAGACCAGCCCCTGCATGGCCAGCCAGGCAAAGACCCCGGCAATGATGTCATCGAGCATGATGCCGACACCGCCGTGCACATGGCGGTCGATCCAGCGAATCGGCCAGGGCTTGACGATGTCGAACAGACGAAACATGAGAAAGCCTAGCAGCAACCAGACCCAACCCTCGGGCACCAGCCACAGGGTTATCCACATACCGACCATCTCGTCCCAGACGATGCCTTCGTGGTCATGCACACGCAGGTCGTCGGCGACCTTGCCGCACAGCCAGAAGCCGAACAGCATGGTCACCCCGAGCATCAGCCAGTACCCCCAGTCGGGCAGCATCTGCCACAGCGGCACGAACGGCAGCGCCACCAGCGAGCCCCAGGTTCCGGGCGCCTTGGGCAGGGTACCGGAGCCAAAACCGAAGGCGATGAAATGCCAGGGGTTGCGCCATACCGAGGGCGGTACGTATTCGGCGGGAACCTGGTTGGGGTGATCGGTCACGCGCATTCCGTCCTGTCAGAAGTGTTGATAGCCGCCCCGCGGCGGATCGATAAGCTGGCCGCTCGCATCCAGCAACTGCACGCCGCTGCCTGCCAACACCCTGCCGATGACCCGCACCTCGGGCCAGTCGCCCTGAACGTCGGGGAGTAACGCTGGCGGTAGGGTAAAGGCCAGGCGGTAGTCGTCGCCACCACCGAGCGCGCACAGGCGTGCCTGATCCTCACCGGCGAATGCACGCAACGGCGCGGACAGCGGAATCCGCTCCAGCTCGATCTGCAGGGCTACCTGCGAGGAATGGGCGATATGCCCGCAGTCGGCGAGCAGCCCATCGGAAATGTCCAGCGCTGCCGTGGCCCTTCCACGCAAGGCCTGGCCCAGAGCCAATTGCGGCTGCGGCAACCAGTAGCGCGCCAGCAGCGCTTCGCTGATATCGGCAGCAGCCTCGCGCTGCCCCAGCACCAGCGGCAGGGCACCCGCCGCGTCGCCGAGTTCACCACCAACGCAGAGCAGATCACCGACCTGCGCGCCACTACGCAGCAGCGCCTGTCCGGCAGGCACGCGGCCGAATACGGTCAGCGTGAGGCTGAGCGGGCCGCGCGTGGTATCGCCGCCGACCAGCGCCAGCGAGCAGTTCTCTGCCATCCGTTGCAGGCCACGCGCGAACTCGGCCAGCCAGGTTTCGCTGGCGCTCGGCAAGGTCAGCGCGAGGGTAAAGGCCAGCGGCGTGGCCCCCATGGCAGCCAGGTCACTGGCAGACACGGCCAGCGCACGCTGACCGAGAAGAAAGGCATCGCAGGCGCCGGGGAAATGCACCCCGGCAACCAACGTGTCGGTGGACACCGCCAACTGCTCGCCCGCCGGCAACACCAGCAGGGCGCAGTCATCACCGATACCACGAACCACACCGTCGCCGCCCTGAGCACAGCGGGCGGCGGCGAAGTAATGGCGGATCAGCTCGAACTCATTCACCGTTTGTTGGCGTTGACTTCGGCGGTACGCAGCCTGGGTGCGAGCTTGTCGAGAATGCCGTTGACGAACTTGTGCCCATCGGTGGCACCGAACACCTTGGCCAGCTCGATACCCTCGTTGATCACCACCTTGTAGGGGACGTCGACGCGGTTCTTCAGCTCGTAGGTGGACAGTCGCAGGATGGCCAGTTCGACCGGATCGATCTCTTCCAGCGGGCGATCCAGCAGCGGCGTGAAGGCCTCGTCCAGCTCGCTCTTCTGCCGCGGAACACCGTGCAGAATCTCGTGAAAATAGGCGCCATCGACCTTGCTGAAATCGTTGTCGACGCGAAACTGCGCTTCGATCTCGTTCAGCGGCTGCCCGGCGATGTGCCAGGAGTACAGCGCCTGCATGGCCAGGGTACGGGCCTCGCGGCGTGCGAGAATCTTGCCACTGGGGCCCTTCTTGGCCGGCTGGCCATTACCGGAGTTGCTCACTTGGCCTCCAACTGCGCCAGCAGGCTGACCATTTCCAGGGCAGACAGCGCAGCTTCGGCACCCTTGTTACCCGCCTTGGTGCCGGAACGCTCGATGGCTTGTTCGATGGAGTCGACGGTCAGTACGCCGAAAGCGACCGGTACGCCGTACTCCATGGACACCTGGGCCAGGCCCTTGGTGCACTCGCCGGCGACATATTCGAAGTGCGGGGTACCGCCACGGATGACCGCGCCCAGGGCGATGATCGCCGCGTACTCGCCACGCTGAGCGACCTTCTGGGTAACCAGCGGAATCTCGAAGGCACCCGGCGCACGGATGATGGTGATGTCGCTCTCGCTCACGCCGTGGCGTACCAGGGCGTCGATGGCGCCACTGACCAGGCTCTCGACGACGAAGCTGTTGAAACGGCCTACCACCAGGGCGTATTTGCCCTTCGGGGCGATGAAGGTACCTTCGATGGTCTTCAGGGTCATGACGGGTCTCACATGGGTTAAAGAGCCGGAGCGTCGTGCGCTCCGAAAAATAAGATTCGTGCTCCCTGGGGAGCGGGCTTTGCTCCCCTCCCCCACTTGTGGGAGAGGGGCCGGGGGAGAGGGTCGGCGTTGGCCATAACGCCCTCTCCCGCCCTCTGGGCACCCTCTCCCATGAATGGGAGAGGCTCATCAGCGTTGGCCCTTCGGGCCGCTTTTAGTCAGCCGGCAGGTATTCTACAACCTCGAGATCGAAGCCGGATATCGCGTTGAACTTCATCGGTGAACTCATCAGGCGCATCTTGCGCACACCGAGGTCACGCAGAATCTGCGAACCAGCGCCCACGGTGCTGTAGGTCGCCGGGTTGGCCGGTTGCTGACGAGCGATCAGCGCCAGCAGCTCGGGCCCGGTCAACGGGTTGCCGAGCAACAGGACCACACCGCTGCCCGCCCTGGCCACTTCGGCCATCGCCGCGCGCATGCTCCAGCGTCCCGGCTGGTTGACCATGAACAGGTCTCGCAGCGGATCCATGTTGTGCACGCGTACCAGGGTCGGCTCCTCGGCACAGATGGTGCCCAGGGTCAGCGCCATGTGCGCGGTGTTCTCCACGCCATCGCGATAGGTCACCAGGTTGAACTGCCCCAACTCGGTGTCCAGCGGCTGCTCGCTGATGCGCTCGACGGTGCGCTCATGGATCAGGCGGTAGTGGATCAGGTCGGCGATGGTGCCGATCTTCAGACCGTGCAACTCGGCGAAGGCCTCCAGCTCCGGGCGACGCGCCATGGTGCCGTCGTCGTTCATGATCTCGCAGATCACCCCACTCGGCTCGAACCCCCCATGCGCGCCAGATCGCAAGCCGCTTCGGTATGGCCGGCACGGGCCAGCACGCCGCCAGGCTGGGCCATCAGCGGGAAGATATGCCCTGGGCTGACGATGTCCTCGGCTACCGCGCTGCGTGCCACGGCAGCCTGCACGGTGCGTGCACGGTCGGCAGCGGAAATGCCGGTGGTCACGCCCTCGGCCGCCTCGATGGAGACGGTGAACTTGGTGCCGAAACCCGAGCCGTTGCGCGGAGCCATCAGCGGCAGCTTGAGCAGCTCGCAGCGCTCGCGGGTCATCGGCATGCAGATCAGGCCACGGGCGAAACGGGCCATGAAGTTGATGTGCTCGGCGGTGACGCACTCGGAGGCAATGATGATGTCGCCTTCGTTCTCGCGATCCTCGTCATCCATCAGGATGACCATCTTGCCGGCGCGGATGTCTTCGATCAGTTCTTCAGCGGTATTGAGCGCCATCGGGCGTCTCCTCAATTCTTCAGGTAGCCGTGTTCGGCGAGAAAGCTTTCGGTCAGGCCCGAGGCCTTGGGTTCTGCGGCCTTGTCGCCCAGCAGCAGGCGCTCGAGGTAACGCGCCAGCAGATCCACCTCGAGGTTGACCTTACGTCCGGGCTGGTAGTCGACCATGATGGTCTCGGCCAGGGTGTGCGGCACGATGGTCAGCTCGAACTCCGCGCCATCGACCGCATTGACGGTCAGACTGGTGCCATCGACGGTGATCGAGCCCTTGTGCGCGATGTACCTGGCCAGTTCACGAGGTGCGCGCACCTTGAATTGCACGGCGCGGGCGTTATCGGCACGCGAGACGATCTCGCCGACACCGTCGACATGACCACTGACCAGATGCCCGCCGAGACGGCTGGTAGGCGTCAGGGCCTTTTCCAGGTTCACGACACTGCCGGGTTTGAGGTCGACGAAGGCGGTGCGCGCCAGCGTCTCGCGGCTGACGTCGGCCCAGAAGCCGTCGCCGGGCAACTCCACCGCAGTCAGGCAGATACCGTTGACGGCGATGCTGTCGCCGAGTTTGACGTCGCCCAGATCGAGCTTGCCGGTGGCGACGTAGACACGTACGTCACCGCCCTTGGGGGTCATGGCGCGGATACTGCCGATGGCTTCGATTATGCCGGTGAACATGCGCCCTCCGAATCTCGCTTGAAGATGATGCACAGCATGGATGAACTCCTGTTTTGGTCAAAACAGGGCAAATGCCGATCGATAGGGATTTCACGGGCACGCACG
Source organism: Ectopseudomonas oleovorans (assembly GCA_045291465.1). Classification (GTDB taxonomy): domain Bacteria; phylum Pseudomonadota; class Gammaproteobacteria; order Pseudomonadales; family Pseudomonadaceae; genus Aquipseudomonas; species Aquipseudomonas oleovorans_B. The sequence continues at coordinate 5,218,785 of CP152345.1, forward strand.
AGGCGCCCGAGGAGGGAATCCCGCTCTCTCTTTATCCGGACTATACCGTCGGCCCCGGAATCACACCGGGTCTGCTTGACCTCGCGTGGCAGGTGCCATGGCGAGCGCTCGCGGGCTAGGCCTTGAGGGCCATTACCGCCGGTGGGGAATCACACCCCGCCCTGAGAACGTTGCGGCCACTCTCGTGACCGAGTGGCGTTTTACCATATTTATCGTCGCAACGCATGGGGCGTAGGGTGCGCCATGCGCACCAGGGTTAACCACTGATCTACCAGACCAGCGGCTGTGCCCGCAGTAGTCGTTGCCGCTGGACAAGGGGGATATAGATAGAACCGCAGTGGTCGCGGCGCGCACAGCACACCCTACCTGACCCTGGGTACGGCAGTGATCTGCCAGTCGTCGCCGACGGCGCGGATGTCGACGATCTCCAGCTCCGGCGCTTCGGCCATGCGATTGAGCGGCAGATCGAGCAGCGGCCGGGCGCTGGAACCGAGCAGCTTGGGCGCGACGAAGATACGGTACTCGTCCACCAGCCCGGCGCGGGCGAAGGCACCCGCCAGACGCGGCCCGGCCTCCACCAGCACTTCGTTGACACCACGACCGGCCAGCTCCAGCAGCAGCTTGCGCAGATCGACATGACCGTTGCTGCCCGGCACGGCGAGCAGCTCATGGCCATCTTCCAGATAGCGATCGCGAGCGGCAGCGGCGGCGCAGGTGGCGACCAGCGCGGGCCCGACCTGAAAGAAGGTCTTGCTCAGCGGCACCCGCAGGCGGCCATCGACCAGCACGCGCAAGGGCGGACGGCGCTGCGCCAGTGCCGTCATCTCCGCCCCCAGGCCCAACTCATCGGCGCGCACCGTCAGCCGCGCGTCATCGGCCAGCACCGTATCGGCGCCGCTGAGCACCACACTGGCCTGCGCACGCAGGCGCTGCACCGCGGAGCGTGCTGCCGGCCCGGTGATCCACTGGCTTTCACCGCTGGCCATCGCCGTGCGGCCATCCAGGCTCATCGCCAGCTTGACCCGTACGAACGGCAGGCCCTTCTCCATGCGTTTGATGAAGCCGGCGTTGAGCGCACGCGCTTCGCTCTCCAGCACCCCACTGCTGACCTCGATACCGGCCTGGGCCAGACGCAGCAGACCATTGCCGGCCACTTGCGGATTGGGATCCTGCATGGCCGCGACCACCCGGGTGACCCCCGCCGCAATCAGGGCATCGGCGCAAGGCGGAGTCCGACCGTGATGGCTGCAGGGCTCCAGGGTGACGTAGGCCGTGGCGCCACGCGCCTTGTCGCCGGCCTGACGCAGCGCGTGCACCTCGGCATGCGGCTCGCCGGCGCGGGCATGCCAGCCTTCGCCGACGATGCGCCCGTCACGCACGATGACGCAGCCCACACGCGGATTGGGATGGGTGGAATACAGGCCCTTGCGTGCCAGCCTGAGCGCACGCGCCATGAAGAACGGGTCGTGCTCGCTCATCGGCTTTTCGATGGCTCACGGGCCAGCCGTTCGATTTCCTCGCGGAACTCGTTGAGATCCTGAAAGCGGCGGTACACCGAGGCGAAACGGATGTAGGCCACCTCGTCGAGCTTGCTCAGCTCGGTCATCACCAGTTCGCCGAGCACCAGCGACTTGACCTCCCGCTCACCGGTAGCACGCAGTTGCTGCTTGATGCGGGCAATGGCTTCTTCCAGGCGCTCGACGCTCACCGGGCGCTTCTCCAGCGCACGCTGCATGCCGGCCCGCAGTTTCTCTTCGTCGAATGGCTGGCGGCTACCGTCCTGCTTGATCAGGCGAGGCATCACCAGCTCGGCGGTTTCGAAGGTGGTGAAACGCTCACCACAGGCCACACATTCGCGGCGGCGGCGTACCTGATCACCTTCGGCGACCAGACGGGAATCGATGACCTTGGTGTCGTTGGCAGCGCAGAACGGACAATGCATGGCAGGCGCGGGTAGATGGCGGCAAAGGCGTCATGGTAGCGCATAGAGACGGCAAGACAAATTAAGCTATGGGCAAGCGCCTCGACGAGCAGACCTGCCATGACCCGACCCCACCTGCCCTTGATCACTCTCGCCCTGAGCGGCCTGCTGGCTGCCTGTGCCAGCGATCCGACGAATACCCCAGCGCCACCTGCGCCCGCTCCCGTACAGACCGAAGCGGCCGCCGCACAACCTCAGGGCCCTGGCCTGCGTGGCCGGTTGCTGGGCGTCGCCGCCAACGCCGATGTCGACCTGGCGTTACTGGCCGTCGACCTGCGTGGGCGCCCTCGCACCCTGCTCGCCCAGGTTCATTTGCGCGGCGATGGACAACCGCTGCCCTTTCACCTGCCCCTGCACGGCGGGCAGGTGCCTCCGGATCTGCGCATCGAACTGCGTGGCAGGGTCAGCCAGTCGGGACGACTGGTGCAGCGCCTGCCGGCGCGCAGCATCGCCGAACTCGGAGATCAGGATCTCGGCACACTGCACCTGGTACCGGCGCCATGACGCCTCCCGCTTCTCTGCAACGAGCCCTTGGCGACCTTCTCGGCGATGCCCGTCTGGTCGCCGAAACACTGCCGGGCACCGATATCGCACTGTGGCTGATCGACGCCAGCAACATGGATCGCGCCTTCAACCCCGAGGAAACCCGGCGCATTCTCGAAGAGCCACCCTACTGGTGCTTCTGCTGGGCCAGCGGTCTGGTGCTGGCGCGCTGGCTGGCCGAGCAGCCGCACTGGGTGCGCGGCAAGCGCGTGCTGGATTTCGGGGCGGGCTCGGGCGTTGCCGCCATCGCAGCCGCCAGGGCGGGCGCCGCCGAAGTGGTTGCCTGCGACCTCGATCCACTGGCCCTGGCGGCCAGCCGTGCCAATGCCGAACTCAACGGAGTGACGCTGAACTACTCTGAGGACTTCTTCGCCGAAGCGGATCGCTACGACCTGATCCTGGTGGCCGACGTACTCTACGACCGCGCCAACCTGCCGCTGCTCGATCATTTCCTCAGTCGCGGGCGCCAGGCGCTGGTAGCCGATTCACGGGTTAAGGATTTCCAGCATCCGCTCTACCAGCGCCTGGCGCTGCTGGATGGCTGTACCTGGCCGGATCTGGCCGAGCCGGCAGAATTCCGCCAGGTCAGCCTGTACCATGCAGCGCGCCCCTTGTAACCGCGCCCTGTCGCCCGCATTAATAGACCATTGCCCTGCCTTTAGAGACCGACCATGAGCGACTCTCCCTATATCTTCGACGTATCCGGCGCCGCCAATTTCGAGCAACTGGTGGTCGAGAATTCCTTCCATAAGCCGGTGCTGGTGGACTTCTGGGCCGACTGGTGCGCTCCGTGCAAGGCGCTGATGCCGATGCTGGCGAAGATCACCGAGGACTATGCCGGTGAGTTGCTGCTGGCCAAGGTCAACTGCGACATCGAGCAGGACATCGTCATGCGCTTCGGTATCCGCAGCCTGCCCACCGTGGTGCTGTTCAAGAACGGCCAGCCTGTGGACGGTTTCGCCGGCGCCCAGCCGGAAGCGGCCATCCGCGAGATGCTCAAGCCCCATGTGGCCGAGCCGGCTCCTGTCGCGGCCGATCCGCTGGAGAGTGCCCAGGCACTGTTCGCCGAGGGTCGCTTCGCCGAAGCCGAAGCGCTGCTCAAGCAGGTGCTGACGGAAAACAACGAACACGCCGCCGCGCTGATTCTCTATGCACGCTGCCTGGCCGAGCGCGGCGAACTGGGCGAAGCGCAAGTGGTGCTCGATGCGGTCAAGGGCGATGAGCACAAGCAGGCGCTGGCCGGTGCCAAGGCTCAACTGACCTTCCTGCGCCAGGCTGCCGACCTGCCGGAAGTTGCCACGCTGAAAAGCCGCCTGGCGCAAAATGCCGAAGATGACGAAGCGGTGTATCAGCTGGCGATCCAGCAACTGGCGCGCCAGCAGTACGAAACCGCACTGGACGGCCTGCTCAGGCTCTTCGTGCGCAACCGCAGCTACGCCGACGGCCTGCCGCACAAGACCCTGCTGCAGGTGTTCGACCTGCTCGGCGGCGACCATCCGCTGGTCACCACTTACCGGCGCAAGCTGTATCAGGCGATCTACTGACCCGGCTTCCCCCGCTCACCGCAGGGTGCCGTGCGCAGCGGCGATGACTGCGCTGATGTTTCGGTGCACACAGCGCACCCTACTGACCTGAGCCGCTCTCCTGCCAGTGATAGATCGGCGCATCCGCGCCGGTTTCCATACGAATCTGCGAGCAGTGACGCAGGCGCACCAACAGGCGCTTGCCCGCTGCCTCACCACCTGCCAATGCCGCCAGTTGCGCCAGCAAGCGTGGCCCTTCGACCGAACCGGCATCACGTACCAGTTGCAACGTGGTCTCCCACAGACTGTCGCCGGTACCGGCCGCAGGCGCCACGGCGCGCTCGGCGACAGCCGGTGTGACGGCGACGCGCTCGGCCAGTTGCGCCCAGTCCTCGGCATCCAGCTCGACAGTCAGATCCACCGGCCAGTCGCCGATCCGCCCGTGTATACGCACCATGTCCTGCCTCCCGTTCGATGCGCGCATGCTCCCACGCCATCGGCATACTGGCCAGCTCGGCACAAAAATTGTTATAACATCACACTTGAATAGCGCTCATGCCGGAGACCTCATATGCGCCCTTTGCTGCTCGCCCTTCCTTTCGCCCTCCTACCGCTGGCAACCCAAGCCCACGACCACAGCCATGATCATGACCACGCTCATGACAGCCTTGGTGCCCACGAGCATGGCGTCGCCAGCCTCAATGTGGCACTGGACGGCAAACTGCTGGAGTTGCAACTGCAAAGCCCGGCCATGAACCTGGTGGGCTTCGAGCATGCCGCCAGCAGCGACGCGGACAAGGCCAAGGTCGCCGCGGCCAGGCGTGATCTGGAGCAGCCACTCGAACTGTTCGCCCTGGTCAGCGGCGATTGCAAAACCACCGACGTCGAACTGGAAAGCCCGCTGTTCGGCGATGACGATCACGATCACGACCATGCCGCTCACGAGAGCGAGCACAGTGATATCCAGGCGCACTACCGCCTCGAATGCGCCAAAGCCAACGAATTGAAACAGTTGGATCTGGGCGCGTTGTTCAAGCGTTTCCCCGCTACCGAGAAGATTCAGGTACAACTGATCGGCCCAAGCGGCCAGCAGGGCGTCGAACTGACTCCGGCACAACCACGGTTGAGTTTCTGACCTGTAGGCCGCCCCGTTGCAGGAGTGCGTTCAGCGTGTGAGTGCCTTGCTCTGCGCCCAATGCGCGCCTGCATAACGCAATTTCCGATACGCAGCAGACCATGACCCAACCTCTGATCGAACTCGCCGATCTTGGCTTCGCCTGGCCCGGCCAGGCGCAGTTGCTGGATATTCCCCACTTCACCCTGGCGCGCGGCGAAACCCTGTTCCTCAAAGGCCCGAGCGGCAGCGGCAAGACCACACTGCTCGGTCTGCTCGGCGGCGTACAACGTGCCCGGAGCGGCCATATCCGCCTGCTCGGGCAGGATCTCGGCCTGCTCTGCGCCGGGGCTCGTGACCGTTTTCGCGTCGATCACACCGGCTACATCTTCCAGCAGTTCAATCTGCTGCCCTTTCTCTCCGTACGCGAAAACGTCGAGCTGCCCTGCCGCTTCTCGCGCACGCGCGCCGAGCGTGCGCGTCAGCGCCATGGCAGCATCGACGCTGCGGCCGCCGCGCTGCTCGATCACCTGGGCCTGCGCGCCGAACTGCTTGGCCGCCGCGCGGACGAACTATCGATCGGCCAGCAGCAGCGCGTCGCCGCCGCACGTGCTCTGATCGGTCAGCCCGAACTGGTGATCGCCGACGAACCCACCTCGGCCCTGGATTTCGACGCCCGCGAGGCCTTCCTCCAACTGCTCTTCGCCGAATGCCGCGCCGCCGGTGCCAGCCTGCTGTTCGTCAGCCATGACCAGAGCCTGGCCACGCTGTTCGACCGCAGTGTCTCGCTGAGCGAGCTGAACCGCGCCGCCAAGCCCGTCGAGGTCTGAGATGCACCTGATCCGTATCGCCCTGGCCAGCCTGGCCAACCGTCGCTTCACCGCCCTGCTCACGGTATTCGCCATCGCCCTGTCGGTCTGCCTGCTGCTGGCCGTTGAGCGGGTGCGCACTGAAGCACGCGCCAGCTTCGCCAACACCATCAGCGGCACCGACCTGATCGTCGGGGCCCGTTCCGGTAGCGTCAATCTGCTGCTGTACTCGGTGTTTCGCATCGGTAACGCCACCAACAACATCCGCTGGGACAGCTTCGAGCACTTCGCCAATCATCGTCAGGTGAAGTGGGCCATCCCCATCTCCCTCGGTGACTCGCACCGTGGCTACCGGGTGATGGGCACCAGTACCGCCTATTTCGAACACTACCGCTACGCCCGCAGCCAGGCCCTGCAACTGGCCCAGGGCCGCGCCTTCGCCAATGATCCCTTCGAGGTGGTGCTGGGCGCAGAAGTGGCCCAGGCACTGGGCTATGGCCTGGGCGAGAAGATCGTCCTGGCCCATGGTGTGGCCACCATCAGCCTGGTCAAGCACGACGACAAGCCCTTCACCGTGGTCGGCATTCTCGAACGCACAGGTACGCCGGTCGACCGCACGCTGCACATTTCCCTGGCCGGGATGGAAGCACTGCACATCGACTGGCAGAACGGCATGCCGGCACGCGGCGCGGCGCAGGTCAGTGCTGAACAGGTTCGCGAATGGGCCAGCGCCTGTTCAAAAGCGTCGCGAGCGCAGGCGGGGCAAGGCGAAAGCGGGCGAGGAAGCGCAGTTGAGTCGAGTCTCAATGAGCATTCCGAGCCGGCTTTCAACGCAGCAGCGTCAAGCGCAGTAGCTTGTGGGCAGGTGCTGCAACCCAGGCAGATCACCGCCTTCATGCTCGGCCTCAACAGCAAGATCGCCACCTTCAGCCTGCAACGCGAAATCAACGAGTTTCGCGGCGAACCGCTGCTGGCGATCCTGCCCGGAGTGGCCCTGCAGGAACTGTGGAGCCTGATGGGTACGGCCGAGCAGGCGCTGTTCGTCGTCTCGCTGTTCGTCGTGCTGACCGGCCTGATCGGCATGCTCACGGCCATTCTCACCAGCCTCAACGAACGGCGCAGGGAGATGGCCATCCTGCGCTCGGTGGGGGCACGTCCGTGGCATATCGCCAGCCTGCTGGTGCTGGAGGCATTCACGCTGGCCCTGGCTGGTGTAGCGCTCGGGCTGGTGCTGCTCTACGCCGGTATCGCGAGCAGCCAGGGCTTCGTCCAGGCCAACTACGGCCTGTACCTGGCGCTGAACGCACCATCGAGCTACGAATGGAAACTGCTTGGCGCCATCCTCGCTGCTGCCCTGCTGATGGGCAGTGTACCGGCCTGGCGTGCCTATCGGCAGTCGCTGGCGGACGGCTTGTCGATCCGGCTGTGACCACCTTCAAGGGGGCCGCCGCGCGCATCCAAACGGCACCGCCGGCGGTGCGCACGACGCTCCTGCCCGAACATTCCGGCAGGAGCGCCTGTTACACTCGGCAGGCGTTTTCGCCAAGAGGTTTCCCATGTCCCGCCCCCTGCTCGCCACCCTGCTGCTGACCCTGGCATTGCCGCTGGCCGCTGCCGACGTGCGCGAACTCAACTGGTCGAGCTGGTACCTGCCGACGCCCCGCCCCAGCAGATGGACGCGGCCCCGATCCACGACCTGTCGCAGCTGGCCGATGCTCTCGCAGAGGCCGGCCCGGCGGCCATGCAGCAGTCGCCGGCAGCCCCTGTGGTCAAGGAACTGGACGGTCAGCAGATCAAGTTGCCCGGCTATGTCGTGCCTCTGGACGTGACCGAAGAAGGTCGTGTGGTGGAGTTCCTGCTGGTGCCCTACTTCGGCGCCTGCATCCATGTGCCACCACCGCCCTCCAACCAGATCATCCATGTAACCAGCGAGCTGGGCGTGCTGCTCGATGCGCTGTACCAGCCGTTCTGGATAGAGGGCCCGCTGAAAGTCGAGCATGTCAGCAGCGAGCTGGCCGAAGTGGGCTATCAGATGGAGGCTGAAAAGATCTACGCCTACGAAATGCCCAACGGCTGACACACACGGAAAGAAGCCGGATGCCGTCCGGCCTCCTCAAGAATGGTCTGAAATAGCCGTCATTCCCGCGAAGGCGGGACAGCCGCTGGATCACTGAACAGCGCTTGCGCTGATCCGAAGGGAAATCATCCAGAGGTCGCGAAACGCCTGGACTCCCGCCTTCGCGGCAGTGATCAGGGATGACCTCCTCGGGCTATCCCCTGCATCGACAGGCGACTCAGTCGCGGCTGACCACTCGATCGTCCTGCTCGAAACGCAACTCGCTCTCCGCCCATTGCCGCCACGAACGCACCTGAGAGCGATCGGCTCCACCGCGCTCGGCGCGCACCAGGGCTTCCAGGCCGGCTTGCCAGCGTGCCTGCTCCAGCTCCAGCTGAGCCACGTACAACCAGTGCTTGCCGCTGCCACTGCGCTCGGCCAGTGGACGCAAGACTCGCACGGCCGCGACACGGTCGCGTGCCTGCCACCAGAACAACCCCAGGCGTTCCTGCCGCGCGGGAGTAGCGGCCAGCAGACCGCTGTCGATCAACCCGGCGAGTAGCTTGGCGCCCTGCCAGGGCTGGTCGGCGGCGCCAGCTAGCAACACCAGATTGTCCAGTTCCGCCTCGCTGAAACGCATGCCCTTGATATAAGCGGCACGCAGTGTGGCCAGAGCCTTGTCATTGCTGCCGGCCATCTGCTGCAAGCCGGCCAGCTGTCGCCAGCCTTTGGCATCGTTCTGATTGCGCGCCAGCAACTGCCTCTGCCAGCGCTCAGCCTGGGTATAACGCCTGAGATCGGCGTTGACGCCCACCAGAAACTGCAACCAGATATCTGCGGCATTCGGATTGGACTGCAGATAACGCTCGGCCAGTGGCAGCGCCTTGGCCGGCTGGTTCATGCCCTGATAGGCCTGCACCAGCATCTGTAGTATCTCTTCGGACGCCCGCGCCTGATCAGGTGCCAGCAACTCCACGACCCTGGCGTAACGGCGCTCGCCGAGATTGAGCCTGGCCAGGTTGAGCCGTTCATCGGCGAGCATTGCCTCGTCCAGCTTGCCGCTGTGCACGGCCTTGTCCAGCCAGTCGATGGCCTGCGCGTTATTGCCCGCCGACCAGGCCACGTAAGCCTGGCTGCGCCACAGCAGTGCTTCTTCGAAGCTGCCACCGGGCGCATTGACGCCCTCCAGCGCCTTGCGTGCAGCAGCGTGATCCCCTTGCTGCTGGGCGCTCTGTGCGGCATTCAGGGCGCGAAACACGGCGGGATCTATAGCCTGTTGAGCCATGCCGGGCACAGACGCGGCGACCAGCATCACGAGCACGAACCAGCGAGACATGGTCAACTCCTTTCCAGACGGAAGTAGAGGGTCTTGACCGCCTCGCGGTCGACCGCCAGGCCGCCCTCGGTACGCGGTGCAAAGCGCCAGCGGGCCGCGGCACGACGCGCTTCGCGCTCGAACACATTGCGCGGATTGGCCTCCAGCACGCGAATGTTCTCCACGTTGCCGGAGCGATTGATGGTGAACGCCAGTTTGACGAAGCCTTCGATGCCGCGCTGCAAGGCGTGGCGAGGATATTCCGGGCGGACATCGTTGAGCGGCATCACCTCGCTCTCCATGCCCCCCATCTGCCCGCCTGACTCGGCAGCATCGCTCGGTGTGCTCGGCGCCGCAGCACCCGGTGCGAGACCGGCCAGGCTGGGTGCTGGCGCGGCATTGACGGCGATGCCACTGGCCAGACTCGGCAACTGGATGTCCAGTGCCGGCAATTGCGCGTTGGGCGTGGCAGCCATCGGTGTAGGAGGCGTAGGCAGTTGCGGCGTCTGCGGCTGTGGTGGTTGCGGGGCCTGCTGACGGTTGCGACTGGCCGTCTCACTGGCGTTGCCGTCCATACGCACGAAACTGGCCACGCTGACCGGATCCTGATTGAGCGCCTCACGCGGAGGGGTGACCATGTACAGCATCAGCGCGAACAGCCCCAGGGCCATCATGCACGCACCGACGAACGACAGCGCCAGACGCATCAGTTGGCTCCGCTGGTAGCAGCCAGCGCCACGTCGCGTACACCGGCCAGGCGAGCCTGATCCATCACCTGCACCACCAGGCCGGTACGCGCATCCTGATCGGCCTGCACCACCACCGCGCCATCGGGCTGTTCGACGCGCATGCGCTCGACATGGGCGCGCACGCTGCGCACGTCGACCGGTTTCTTGTCCATCCACACCTGGCCATCGGCGGTAACGGCGATGAGGATATTGCCCTTGTCCTGCGGGTTGGCGGTTTCCGCCTGCGGGCGCTGCACTTCGACACCGGCTTCCTTGATGAAGGAACTGGTGACGATGAAGAAGATCAGCATGATGAAGACCACATCGAGCATCGGCGTCAGGTCGATGCCAGTGTCGTCTTCCTGCTGGTGATGACGGCGCATTCTCATTTCAAAGACTCTCAGTCATGTCGCAGCTGGTCAGCCAGCCGCTCCAGCGCCCGGCGCGAGTCCCTTTCGAGACGCGCCAGGCTGAACAATCCGGTAATCGCCAGCACCATGCCGGCCATGGTCGGCAGGATCGCCTTCCATACGCCGGCGGCCATACCGCGCGGGTCGCCATTGCCACTCATGGCCAGTACATCGAACACCGCGACCATGCCGGTCACGGTGCCGAGCAGACCAAACAACGGACACAGCGCGACCAGGGTCTTGCCCAGGCGCAACGGCGCAGCCAATTGCTGCCGTGCCTGCGCCAGCCAGGCCTCGCGAACCGCACGCTGCCAACTGCCCACCACGTCATCGCCGAGCACTTGGTGCCAGGCCTCGCGACGCTCACGCACCCAGCGCGGAAAGATCCGCCGCAGGAACCAGAAACGCTCGAACATCAGCGTCCAGAACCCCACGCAGAGGCCGGCCAGGGCCCACATCACCACGCCACCGGTGGCCATGAAGTCGAACAGCGCATAGGCGCTGTCGACCGCACGCAACCAGAATGCGTAAAGATCAGTCACGGCGCGGCGCCCCCGACAGGTGCAGGGCGACAAGGCCAGCACTCTGCTGCTCCAGAATCTGGATCAGGCCCTTGCTGCGGCTGCTCAACAGCGCATGCAGGAAGAGCATCGGAATCGCCACCACCAACCCCTGCACCGTGGTCACCAGCGCCTGGGAAATACCGTCGGCCATCAGCCTGGAGTCACCGGAGCCCCCTTGAGTGATGGCCTGGAAGGTGATGATCATGCCGGTCACGGTGCCCAGCAGGCCGAGCAACGGGGCAACGGCTGCCAGCAGTTTGAGCAGGCCATGACCTTTCTCCAGCGGCGGGGTTTCCAGCAGAATCGCCTCGTCCAGCTTCAGCTCCAGGGTGTCCAGATCCGACAGTTGCGGCTTCGGCCCCAGCACCCCGATCACCCGGCCCAGCGGGTTGTCGTCACGCGGTGTACCGAGATCATGCATCTGCGCCTTGACCCCACGGGCCACACGGCTCAGGTAGAACATGCGCCAGGCCGCCAGCAGCAGGCCGATCGCCCCCAGGGCCACGATCACCCAGCCGACCAGGCCACCCTGTTGCTGGCGATCCCACAGGCTCGGTTGCTGCTGCAACTGCGCCAGCAAGGTGCCGCGACTGGGGTCGATCGGCAGCATGGCCAGCGGCGCACTGCTGTCGATGTAGTCCCTCACCTGGCCCAGGCCGGAGGGCTGACGCAACGGCGCGATCAACTCGCCAGCGTCGGCGTCGTAACGCAGGAAGGCATCCTCGCCATATACGGCGAAGGTACCGACACGCAGCACCTGCTGCTCGCTACGACGACCATCGGCGGCGACCACCGGCAGTGGCAGGCGTTCGACACGACCGCTGGCGGCCAGATCCTCGAGCAGCAGCATCCAGTACCCATCGAGATCTTCGGCCGAGGGCAGGCTACGGCTCTCGGCCAGTGCCTTGAGCTGTTTGAGACGCTCGGGATATTGCGCATTGAGCAGGCTGTCCTGCCATTGGCCGAGGGTGTCGCCGGCGCTCTGGCGAACCACGCCGAACAACTCGCCGAGGTGACCGACGCGTTGCGCCAACAATTTCTCCTGCTCGGCCAGCTCGGTTTCCTGACGATCGAACTCGGCTTTCAGCCGTTCGGCCTCGGCCTTCTGCTCGGCCAGAGATGCCTGCGCGGCGGCCAGCAATTCGGCCTGCTCGCTGCGCTTGGCGAGGAAAGCCTGCTCGCGCGCCTGCATGGCGCTGACTTCGGCAGCGCGCTCGCTGCGAATGCGTTGTAGCAGTTGATCGGGGCTCAGGCTTTCAGCGAGGGCGGTCATGCTCGGCAGCAGGCTGAAGGCCATGGCTGCGATGATACGACGAGTCATTGGGCAGACTCCCTGGCCAGGGTCTTGATCGGCAGGGTCAACAGGGCGGGCGCCTGTTGCTGGCGAGCGATGGCGATGGCCTGGCTCAGCGGACGTCGCGCATTACCGTCCAGTACCTGCCACGCCTGGGCTTGCGCGTTCCACCAGCCACTCTCGTGCGCATCCAGCGTTTGGTAATACAGCATGCTACGCCCCAGACGCAGGAACTCGACGCTACGCGAAGCGCCATCGGCCTGATTCAACTCACCACGCCAGGCCTCAAGGGTGCGACCGTAGTCGCTCTCTATCTGGTAGGCCTCGAGGATACGCCGGTACTTGTCGGCCAGGCTGACATCGGCGCGCGGCAGCAAATCCTGCAACTGCGCCAGACGATCCTCGCGCTCCTCCGGCAGAAACGGCAGATCAGCGGCAACGAACTGGCCAAGCACCTCGACCATCTTGACCATCTGCGGGCTCACCGCCTCCTGGGTGCGCTCGATGCCGGCCAGTTGCTGCTGATAGCCGTCCAGCTCCTTGCGCTGGGCAGCCACCAGGTCGCGCAACTGACTGTTATAACCTTTCAGCGCCTCTGCCTGCTGAAGCGCATTGCGGTACTCGTTGAGCATCTCGCGACTGGCATCGTCGAATTGCTCGACGCGGCCCTGGGAGGCCTTGGCCTCGGCGGCCAGACGCTGACTTTCGTCCAGCGCATCATCCAGTGGCGCGGCGGTCAGCGCGCCACTGATCAGCGTCAGGGCAACGGCCAGGGAAGGAAGTGGGAAGCGATTCATGCGCAGAGGAACCTCGACAGACGGCTGCTTCAAAAAGAGAAACATTATCATCTGGGAGCTTCATCGAAGCAATGTGCGAAACATCTCGTATCAGCTCACCGAACTATTGAGCCAGGTCAAAAAGTAAATCGTTGCATGGCTTAGCATTGATTCCAGCCAAGACACTCGACTCGACTGGAGTTCGCTATGTACAAGTCCCTGTTCACTGCTTCCCTGCTGGCCCTCGCCATCGCTGCCCCCATCGCCCAGGCCCACCAGGCAGGCGACATCCTCGTCCGTGCCGGTGCAATCACCGTCAACCCGGAAGCCGACTCCTCCAGCGTCAGGGTCGATCGTGGCGGTCTGGCCGGTACCGATCTGGGCGGCAAGGCGACCATGAGCAGTGACACCCAGCTGGGTCTGAACTTCGCCTACATGCTCACCGACAACCTGGGCATCGAACTCCTGGCAGCCACCCCGTTCGAGCACGACGTGAAGATCAAGGGCACCATCCTCGATGCAGCCAACGGCAAGCTGGGTAGCCTCAAGCACCTGCCGCCGACCCTGAGCCTGGTGTATTACCCGCTCGACTCCAAGTCGGCCTTCCAGCCCTACGTCGGTGCCGGCATCAACTACACCTGGATTTTCGATGAGCACGTCGGCAGCACTGCCAGCGCCAACGGCTTCGACAATTTCCGCGCCAAGAACAGCTGGGGCCTGGCCTGGCAGGTGGGTGCCGACTACATGCTGACCGACAGCCTGATGGTCAACGCCCAGGTGCGCTACATCGACATCGACACCACCGCCTATGTCGACAACAACGCTCTCGGCGTACGTGCCAAGGTCGATGTGGACGTCGATCCGTTCATCTACATGGTTGGCCTGGGCTACAAATTCTGAGCCACCACGAAATGAAAGAAGCCGGCAGATGCCGGCTTCTTTCGTTCAAGGGTGGTCAGCCCCGCGAGGCGCGCTTGCTCATATACCGAGTAGACGCGCTAGCCCATCGCGCAATGGAGTCTGCAGCGGCAGGCGGTACTGCGCAGCGAGTCGAGCAATGTCTGCCCGCGAATGACGGATATCCCCGGCACGAGCCGCCAGATAGCTGACTTCGGGCAGGCCACCGCAGAGCGCGCCGATCTCGGCCAGCAACTGGTTGAGGCTGACAGCCTGGTTCCAGCCGACGTTGACCGGCAGCGATTGCACCCGTTCGGCATTCAGCGCCTGCACCAGCAGGGCAACCAGATCGCCGACGTAGAAGAAATCACGGGTCTGCTCGCCATCACCGAATACGCTGATGGGCAACCCCTGCTGCGCCCGCTGGGTGAAGATGCTGATCACGCCGGAGTAAGGCGAAGAGGGATCCTGGCGTGGGCCGAAGATGTTGAAGAAACGAAATACCGCCGGCTCCAGACCATGCTGGCGACGGTAGAAGTCCAGGTAATGCTCACTGGCCAGCTTGTCAGCCGCATAGGGCGTCAAAGGCGCCTTGGCGGTTTCCTCGATGATCGCCACGCCTTCGCCATTGTTGCCATAGACCGCGGCACTGGAGGCGTAGATCACCCGCCGCACGCCATGCAGGCGCATTGCTTCGCAGACGTTGAGCGTACCGATGAAGTTGCTCTGGTGGGTCGCCACCGGGTCATCGACGGAAGCCTGCACGGAAGCCACCGCAGCCAGATGCACGACAGCATCACAGCCGGCAACGGCCTGCGCGACCTGCCGTGAATCGGCGACATCGCCCTCGATGAACTGCAGATCGGGGTTATCCAGCGGCAGGTTGCTGCGCTTGCCCATGGACAGATTGTCCAGCACACGCACGCGCTGGCCTGCGCTCAGCAGTGCATCGGCCAGATGTGAGCCGATGAAGCCGGCGCCACCGGTTATGAGTATTTCAGCCATGGCGGTAATGACGATCCAGAAGTGCCGGCAAACCAGAGCGCCAGGCACGCGGCTTGATGCCGAAGGTATGGAGGATTTTCTTGCAGGCCAGCACCGCGTGCTGCGGCTCGTCGGCCGCATCCGGACGAGCGGCATGCGCTTGTGGCGCGACATCCTCGACCAGATTGCTGCGATAGTGACGCGCTTCGCTCAGTACGGCCTGTCCCAGGCTAAGCGATGTACTCGCCTCGTGACCGCCATAGTGATAGGTACCCCACAGCGGCGAGGCACAGTCGAGTTGCTTGAGCACCGCCAGAATCACCCGAGCAGCGTCATCGACCGGTGTTGGGTTACCACGCCGATCATCGGCCAGGTGCAGTACCTCGTCGCGTTCGGCACGCTGCAGGAAACGCCCGAGCAGGCCCTCACGGCTGTCATCGAGCAACCAGCCGAAACGCAGCAGCACATGCCGTGGACAGATCGCCCGAACGCTCTGTTCCAGACGCCAGAGTGCCTGCCCACGCAGGCCCAGTGGCACCGGCTCGTCCTTCTCGCTGTAGGCGGTGGCGCGCGAGCCGTCGAACACGCGATAGCTAGACGGCTGCACCAGCACGATCTCGTGATGCAGGCAGAGCTCGGCCAGGCGCTCGACGGCACGCTCCTGAGTGGACAGACGCGCCTCGGTCACCGACTCGGCCTGAAACCAGTCGAAGTAATAAGCCAGGTTGATCAGCGCATCCGGGCGAGTGTCGTCGAGCAGTTCGGTCAGGCTCGCCGCATCCCAGCCGCTTTCCGGCGGGCGCGGCGCGAGGAAGCCGATGTCCTCCTCGGCACCAAGACGGATCAGCGCTTGCCCCAGGGCACTACCGCCGCCCAGCAGCATCAGGCGCATTCGCATAAGCTGGAACCCGCTCGGATCAGAACGGGATATCGTCGTCGAAACTGTCGTAGTCAGGAGCTGGCTGGGCCTGCTGCGGAGCCGGACGTTCCTGGCGCGGAGCCTGTTGCGGTTCGCGTTGCGGGGCCGGACGCGACTGACGCGGAGCGCCGCCTTCATCACCACTCGGGCGACCGCCCAGCAACTGCATGGTGCCCTGCATGTCGACGATGATCTCGGTGGTGTAACGCTTGATGCCGTCCTTTTCCCACTCGCGGGTCTGCAACTTGCCTTCGATGTATACCTGCGAACCCTTGCGCAGGTACTCGCCGGCGATCTCGGCAACCTTGCCGAACAGTGCGACGCGGTGCCACTCGGTCTTCTCGACCTTCTGCCCGGTCTGCTTGTCAGTCCACTGCTCGCTGGTGGCCAGGCTCAGGTTGGTCACGGCGTTGCCGCTGGGCAGATAGCGTGTTTCCGGCCCTGGCCGCAGGTACCGACCAGAATGACTTTGTTAACCCCACGGGCCATAACGTTCTCCTAGGCTCCTCACGCCGCAGGCGCCGATACGATCAGGCGCTCCACTGACGTGCGATCCAATTGTTGGGTATCCACTTTGATATAGATGGCCGCTTCATCGACCACCACCACGGCATCCGCCACTCCCGGCGTAGCCCTGAGGCGTTCGACCAGTCCAACCTCGGCCAGTGCCGCAGCGTCGAGCGGCAGGCGCAAACTGGTCACATACGGCGGTTCGCGCATAGTAACAGCAATGGCCAGCCAAATTGCACAGAGCACGGCACAGCCGATGAACACACCACTCAGGCCCACATGCTGGTACAACCAGCCGCCCAGGATGCCCCCCAGCGCAGCACCGAGGAACTGGCTGGTGGAATACACGCCCATCGCCGTCCCCTTGCCACCGGCTGGTGCAACCTTGCTGACCAGCGAGGGCAATGAGGCTTCCAGCAGATTGAAGGCGGTGAAGAACACCACGGTGCCCACCACCAATGCGCGCAGGTTGCTGCCCAACAGTGCGAAGTACAACTCGCAGGCCAGCAGCACCGCCACCGCGCCGAGCAGTACCCGCTTCATCTGACGCTTCTTCTCGCCATAGATGATGAACGGCACCATGCCGAAGAAACCAATCAGCAGAGCCGTGAGATAGACCCACCAATGCTCCTCCTTGGCCAGCCCCCCTGCTCCACCAGCGCCAGCGGCAGCGCGACGAAACTGGCCATCAGCACCGCGTGCAGGGCCAGGATGGCGAAGTCCAGCCGCAGCAGGTCGGCGTTCCTCAGCGTCGGCCACAGCGCGTGCGCCGCCACGCCCGACTCACGGTGCTGCAGGGGACCGGCGTTCTTCGGCACGATGCCGGCAACGATGAGAATGCCCAGCAGCGCCATCGCCGCAGTCGCCCAGAACAGGCCCGAGAGACCGAAGGCACGGGTCAGCAGCGGCCCGACCACCATGGCCACGGCGAACGACAGGCCGATGCTCATGCCGATCATGGCCATGGCCTTGGTTCGATGCTGCTCGCGAGTCAGATCCGACAGCAACGCCATCACCGCTGCGGAAATCGCACCGGCGCCCTGTAGCACGCGCCCCGCGATCACCCCCAGATCGAGTCGGCATTGGCCGCCAGGACACTGCCAGCCGCAAAGATCAGCAGACCGATGTAGATCACCGGTCGTCGGCCAATGCGGTCACTGATGATGCCGAAGGGAATCTGCAGGACGGCCTGAGTCAAACCATAGGCACCGATGGCCAGACCGATCAGCGCCGGGGTGCTGCCAGCCAGATCCATCCCGTAGGTCGCCAGGACCGGCAGCACCATGAACATGCCGAGCATGCGGAACGCAAACACCAGGGCAAGCCCTCCGGCCGCGCGCGCTTCGGCGCCACTCATGCGTTCGCTGTGTGGATCGTGCATGGAACAAATCCCGTGGAAAATCAGCCGGCGATTCTAGCAGCCAGCGCGCTCGTGGCACAGGCGCACACTTTGCCGCAGGGTGCCGCCAGGCCCTATACTCGACCGTTTTCCGCCCGCCCAGCGAGGCCCGTTGTAAGTGGACAAGATCCTGATCCGTGGGGCCCGAACCCACAACCTCAAGAACATCGACCTGACCCTGCCGCGCGACAAGCTGATCGTGATCACCGGCCTGTCCGGCTCCGGCAAGTCCTCTTTGGCCTTCGACACCCTCTACGCGGAAGGGCAGCGTCGTTACGTGGAATCACTGTCGGCCTACGCCCGCCAGTTCCTGTCGATGATGGAGAAACCCGACGTCGACACCATCGAGGGCCTGTCGCCAGCGATTTCCATCGAGCAGAAATCGACCTCGCACAACCCGCGTTCGACCGTCGGAACCATCACCGAAATCTACGAC
This sequence comes from Ectopseudomonas oleovorans, assembly GCA_045291465.1. Taxonomy (GTDB): domain Bacteria; phylum Pseudomonadota; class Gammaproteobacteria; order Pseudomonadales; family Pseudomonadaceae; genus Aquipseudomonas; species Aquipseudomonas oleovorans_B. Next base: position 5,237,042 of record CP152345.1, read on the forward strand.
TACCTGCGCCTGCTCTACGCCCGTGTCGGTATCCCGCGCTGCCCGGATCATGACGTGCCCCTGGAAGCACAGACCGTCAGCCAGATGGTCGACCAGGTGCTGGCCCTGCCGGAAGGCCGCAAGCTGATGCTGCTGGCTCCGGTGGTTCGCGAGCGCAAGGGCGAACACCTGTCGGTGTTCGAGGAGCTGCGCGCCCAGGGCTTCGTTCGCGCCCGGGTCAACGGCAAGCTGCACGAACTGGATGAGTTACCCAAGCTGGACAAACAGAAGAAGCACTCCATCGAGGTGGTGGTGGATCGCTTCAAGGTGCGCGAAGATCTGCAGCAGCGCCTGGCCGAATCCTTCGAGACCGCCCTCGGCCTGGCCGACGGCATCGCACTGATCGCGCCCATGGACGATGAAGAAGGCGAAGAGATCATCTTCTCCGCACGCTTCGCCTGCCCCCACTGCGGCCACTCGATCAGCGAGCTGGAACCCAAGCTGTTCTCCTTCAACAACCCGGCTGGCGCCTGCCCGACCTGCGATGGCCTGGGTGTGAAACAGTTCTTCGACACCAAGCGTCTGGTCAATGGCGAACTCACCCTCGCCGAGGGCGCCATACGCGGCTGGGATCGGCGCAACGTCTATTACTTCCAGATGCTCGGCTCGCTGGCTTCGCACTACGGCTTCAGTCTGGAAGTGCCTTTCGACGATCTGGCCGCCGAACACCAGAAGGTCATTCTGTTCGGCAGCGGCACCCAGAGCGTCGACTTCAAGTACCTCAACGACCGCGGCGACATCGTCAAGCGCTCGCACCCCTTCGAGGGCATCATCCCCAACCTCGAACGGCGCTACCGCGAAACCGAATCGACCAGCGTGCGTGAGGAATTGGCCAAGTTCCTCAGCACCCAGCCCTGCCCCGACTGCCGCGGCACTCGCCTGCGCCGTGAAGCACGCCACGTCTGGGTCGGCGAGAAGACCCTGCCAGCCGTGACCGGCCTGCCGGTGGGCGATGCCTGCGACTACGTCGCCAGCCTGCACCTGACCGGCCGACGCGGCGAGATCGCCGAGAAAATCCTCAAGGAAATCCGCGAGCGCCTGCAATTTCTGGTCAACGTCGGCCTCGACTACCTGACCCTCGATCGCAGCGCCGATACCCTGTCCGGCGGTGAAGCACAGCGCATTCGTCTGGCCAGCCAGATCGGTGCCGGCCTGGTCGGCGTCATGTACATCCTCGACGAGCCCTCCATCGGCCTGCACCAGCGAGACAACGAGCGCCTGCTGGCAACCCTCAATCACCTGCGCAACCTGGGCAACACGGTGATCGTGGTCGAGCACGACGAGGACGCCATCCGAATGGCCGATTACGTGGTCGATATCGGCCCGGGCGCCGGGGTGCATGGTGGGCGCATCGTCGCCGAGGGCACACCGGACGAGGTTATGAATCACCCTGATTCGCTGACCGGCAAGTACCTGTCCGGTCGCGAGAAGATTCGCTATCCGGCGCAGCGCACGGCACGCGACAAGAAGAAGCTGCTCAAGCTCAAGGGCGCGCGCGGCAACAACCTGCAGAACGTCAACCTGGAGATTCCGGTGGGCCTGCTCACCTGCGTCACCGGGGTGTCCGGCTCGGGCAAGTCGACACTGATCAACAACACCCTGTTCCCGCTGACCGCTACTGCCCTGAACGGTGCGACCAGTCTGGAAGCCGCGCCGCACGATTCCTTCGACGGCCTGCAGCATCTGGACAAGGTAGTCGATATCGACCAGAGCCCGATCGGCCGCACGCCTCGCTCCAACCCGGCGACCTACACCGGCCTGTTCACCCCCATTCGCGAGCTGTTCGCCGGCGTCCCCGAGTCGCGCTCGCGCGGTTACGGGCCGGGTCGCTTCAGCTTCAACGTCAAGGGAGGGCGCTGCGAAGCCTGCCAGGGCGATGGCGTGATCAAGGTGGAGATGCACTTCCTGCCAGACATCTACGTGCCGTGCGACGTGTGCAAAGGCAAGCGCTACAACCGCGAAACCCTGGAAGTGAAGTACAAGGGCAAGAGCATCACCGAAGTGCTCGACATGACCATCGAGGAGGCCCGGGCCTTCTTCGATGCCGTGCCGGCCATTGCCCGCAAGCTGCAGACGCTGATGGACGTCGGCCTGTCCTACATCAAGCTGGGGCAAAGCGCGACCACGCTATCCGGCGGCGAGGCGCAACGGGTCAAGCTGAGCCGCGAGCTGAGCAAGCGCGACACCGGCAAGACCCTGTACATCCTCGATGAGCCGACCACCGGCCTGCACTTCGCCGACATCCAGCAGTTGCTCGACGTGTTGCACCGCCTGCGCGACCACGGCAACACCGTGGTGGTGATCGAGCACAACCTGGATGTGATCAAGACCGCAGACTGGCTGGTCGACCTCGGCCCGGAAGGCGGTTCCAAGGGCGGCCAGATCATCGCCACCGGCACCCCGGAAGAAGTCGCAGCCAATCCGGCCTCCCACACCGGTCACTTCCTCAAGCCGCTACTGGAACGCGACCGCGCCTGAAATGAAAGAGCCCCGCATCAGCGGGGCTCTTTCATGGCGGATCTCGTAGGGCGCACCGTGCGCTCCTCCACCCTGGCGTCGGTGCGTACGGCACACGCCGAGTCACATCTGGCTCTGCAGGTACTTCTCCAGCCCCAGCTTGTCGATCAGTTGCAACTGGATCTCCAGCCAGTAGGCGTGGTCTTCCTCGGTGTCCTTCAGTTGCAGCAGCAGGATGTCGCGGGTCTGATAATCCTGGTGCTTCTCACATAGTTCGATGCCCTTGCTCAGGGCCGCGCGCACTTCGTACTCCAGCGCCAGATCCAGCTTCAGCGCCTCGGGCACGGTCTGGCCGAACTTGAAGGGATTGGGTGCCATGTCCGGCACACCCTCGAGGAAGATGATGCGCTTGAGCAGCGCATCGGCGTGCTGGGTTTCCTCTTCCATTTCGTGATTGATGCGCTCGTAGAGCTTGCTGAAGCCCCAGTCCTCGTATAGCCGCGAATGGATGAAGTACTGGTCACGAGCTGCCAGCTCACCCTTGAGCAGATGCTTCAGATAGTCGATGACCTCGATATGGCCCTTCATGCCGGTATTCCTTGTTACATGCCTGATCAGAGTGCAATGCTCCGCCTGGCACGAAGTTCGGTCAAGCAAAAGCACAACGCCTCCACGAAGGAGGCGTTGCGGTTTACTGACGCAGCAGGCGCTGGATCAGTCGTTCAGGCTCAGGCCAGATCGAAACGGTCCAGGTTCATCACCTTGACCCAGGCGGCGACGAAGTCCTTGATCAGCTTCTCCTTGCCATCGGCGCTGGCATAGACCTCTGCGTAGGCACGCAGCACCGAGTTGGAGCCAAACACCAGATCGTTACGGGTGGCCGTGTATTTCACCTGACCATCCTTGCGCGTCCGTCCTTCGAATACCTCGTTACTGCTGTCGGCAGCCTTCCATACGGTGCCCATGTCCAGCAGGTTGACGAAGAAGTCGTTGGACAACACGCCCACCTGGTCGGTGAACACGCCATGCTGGCTGCCGTCATGGTTGGCGCCCAGTACACGCAGGCCACCGACCAGAGCGGTCAGCTCGGGCGCTGTGAGGGTCAGCATTTGCGCCTTGTCGATCAGCATGGCTTCGGTAGGCACACCCAGGTTGCCCTTGCTGTAGTTGCGGAAGCCATCGGCCGCCGGCTCCATGACGTCGAAAGATTCGACATCGGTCTGATCCTGACGCGCATCGACACGACCGGCGGCGAACGGTACGTCCACCGCGACACCAGCAGCCTTGGCAGCCAGTTCGACCCCCACATTACCCGCCAGCACGATCACATCGGCCAGCGATGCCTTGGCGGACGCCCGCTGGATTTCCACCAGCTTCGGCAGCGCCTGCAATGCACGCTGGTTCACGGCCCAATCCTTCTGCGGTGCCAGTGCCAGGCGAGCACCGTTGGCGCCGCCGCGCTTGTCACCGCCACGGAAAGTCGACGCCGACGCCCAGGCCACGGACACCAGATCACCCACCGACAACCCGGATGCAGCGATCTTGGCCTTGAGATCGGCGATATCGGCGGCAGAAGGGTTGTGTACGGCTGCCGGCAGCGGGTCTTGCCAGATCAGATCCTCTTTCGGCACTTCCGGGCCAAGATAACGCGCCTTGGGCCCCATGTCGCGGTGAGTCAGTTTGTACCAGGCGCGGGCGAAGGCGTCGGCGAAGGCCTGCGGATCTTCGTAGAAGCGCTTGGAAATCTTGCCGAACTCCGGATCGAAACGCAGCGTCAGGTCAGTGGTGAGCATGGTCGGCTTGTGGAATTTACCCGGGACATGCGCATCCGGGATGATGTCCGGCGCGTCCTTGGCCACCCATTGCTTGGCGCCGGCCGGCGATTTGGTCAGCTCCCACTCGAACTTGAACAGGTTCTCGAAGAAGTTGTTGCTCCACAGCGCCGGCGTCTTCGTCCAGGTGACCTCGAGGCCACTGGAAACGGTGTCCTTGCCAAAGCCACTGCCAAAGTTACTCGTCCAACCCAACCCCTGAGATTCGATCGGCGCAGCTTCAGGCTCCGGCCCCTTGTGCGATTCAGGCGCAGCGCCGTGGGCTTTGCCAAAGGTGTGACCACCGGCGATCAGCGCGACGATCTCCTCGTCATCCATGGCCATGCGATAGAAGGTGGCGCGAATGTCCTTAGCAGCAGCCAGGTAGTCGCCACTGGCATTCGGACCTTCCGGATTAACATAGATCAGGCCCATGTGCGTGGCACCGAACGGCGCGGTCAACTCACGCTCGTCGTTGACGCGCTTGGGATCGACGCCCAACCAGGCGACTTCCGCGCCCCAGTTGACATCCTGATCCGGCTCCCACACGTCCTCGCGGCCGGCACCGAAACCGAAAGTACGAAAGCCCATGGACTCCAGCGCGACGTTACCGGCGAGGATGTACAGGTCGGCCCAGGAAATCGCCTGGCCGTACTTTTGCTTGATCGGCCACAGCAGACGGCGCGACTTGTCGATATTGACGTTGTCCGGCCAGGAATTCAGCGGTGCGAAACGCTGCTGGCCACGACCACCACCGCCACGACCATCGGTGGTGCGATAGGTACCGGCGGAGTGCCAGGCCATACGGATGAACTGTGGGCCGTAGTGACCGAAATCGGCAGGCCACCAATCCTGGCTATCGGTCATCAATCGAACCAGATCGGCCTTCAGGGCCTTGTAGTCGAGCGCCTTGAATGCTTCGGCGTAGTTGAACTTCTCGCCCAGAGGGTTGGATCGCTCGGAATGTTGATTCAGCAGATCCACACGCAGTTGGTTCGGCCACCAATCTTTGTTGGTCGTGCCGCCACCCGCTACGTGGTTGAACGGACATTTACCTTGATTCGACATGGTTCTCTCCTTCTCCTCATCCGGTCGGCTCTTGCGACTGCGGCCGACGATGGGACAAGCCTAGCCCCGCTTCGGCAGGTGAACCAATTCATCAAGCGTAACGACTCGATAGTTAATTTCTTTCGTGAATCGTGAAAAGCCCACAGGCCGGAATGGCTATGGGCAGCGGAGAAATAACCGAAGCAAACCGACACCACTGCTAAAAATTGCAGACAATAAAAAACCGGGCACCAGGCCCGGTCTTTCATACAACCTGCAACTTACTCGGCAGCTTCTACCGAACCACCGACCGGACGGTCGACCAGTTCGACATAAGCCATCGGAGCATTGTCGCCAGCGCGGAAACCGCACTTGAGGATGCGCAGGTAGCCGCCGTTACGGGTGGCGTAGCGCTTGCCCAGATCGTTGAACAGTTTGCCAACGATGGCTTTCGAACGAGTACGGTCGAAGGCCAGACGACGGTTGGCAACGCTGTCTTCCTTGGCCAGGGTGATCAGCGGCTCGGCAACGCGACGCAGTTCCTTGGCTTTCGGCAGGGTAGTTTTGATCAGCTCGTGCTCGAACAGCGAGACCGCCATGTTCTGGAACATGGCCTTGCGGTGAGCGCTGGTGCGGCTGAGGTGACGGCCACTTTTACGATGACGCATGGTTCAATTCCTTACCAAACTAGTTCGTTCGGTGATGATGACGATCAGGCAGTGGCCTTATCGTCTTTCTTCAGACTTGCCGGCGGCCAGTTGTCGAGGCGCATACCGAGGGACAGACCGCGAGAAGCCAGAACATCCTTGATTTCGGTCAGGGATTTCTTGCCCAGGTTCGGGGTTTTGAGCAGCTCTACTTCGGTACGCTGAATCAGGTCACCGATGTAGTAGATGTTCTCTGCCTTCAGGCAGTTGGCCGAACGTACGGTCAGCTCCAGGTCGTCGACGGGACGCAGCAGGATCGGATCGATCTCGTCTTCCTGCTCGATCACCACAGGCTCGCTGTCACCTTTGAGATCCACGAACGCGGCCAGCTGCTGCTGCAGGATGGTCGCGGCACGGCGGATGGCTTCTTCAGGATCCAGAGTACCGTTGGTTTCCAGGTCGATTACCAGTTTGTCCAGGTTGGTGCGCTGCTCGACACGGGCGTTTTCCACCACGTAGGCAACCCGACGCACAGGGCTGAACGAAGCATCCAGCTGCAAGCGACCAATGCTGCGGCTTTCATCTTCGTCGCTCTGGCGAGCGTCAGCCGGCTCATAGCCACGACCACGAGCTACGGTGAGCTTCATGTTCAGCGAGCCATTGGCGGCCAGGTTGGCGATGACGTGGTCGCCATTGACGATTTCGACATCGTGATCCAGCTGAATATCGGCAGCGGTAACGACGCCCGGGCCCTTCTTGGACAGAGTCAGGGTCACTTCGTCACGGCCGTGCAGCTTGATAGCCAGACCTTTCAGGTTGAGCAGGATCTCGATCACATCTTCCTGCACACCTTCGATCGCGGAGTACTCGTGGAGTACGCCGTCGATCTCGGCCTCGACTACTGCACAGCCAGGCATGGAGGACAACAGGATGCGACGCAGCGCGTTGCCCAGGGTATGGCCGAAACCACGCTCGAGAGGCTCGAGGGTGATCTTGGCGCGGGTCGAACTGACCTCCTGCACATCAATGTGGCGGGGGGTCAGGAACTCATTTACCGAAATCTGCATGGATGCACCTATTTTCTAGCCCTTACTTGGAGTAGAGCTCGACAATCAGGCTCTCGTTGATGTCAGCGGAGAGATCGCCACGAGCCGGTACGTTCTTGAACACACCAGACTTCTTCTCGGCGTCTACTTCTACCCACTCAACGCGGCCACGTTGGGCGCAGAGCTCGAGAGCCTGAGCGATGCGCAGCTGGTTCTTCGATTTCTCGCGAACAGCAACGACGTCGCCAGCCTTAACTTGGTAGGACGGTACGTTTACGGTCTGACCGTTGACGCTGATCGCTTTGTGCGAAACCAGCTGACGGGATTCGGCACGAGTGGCGCCAAAGCCCATACGGTAAACCACGTTGTCCAGACGGCACTCCAGCAGTTGCAGCAGGTTTTCGCCGGTGGCGCCCTTCTGGCTGGCAGCTTGCTTGTAGTAACCGCTGAATTGACGCTCCAGTACGCCGTAGATACGACGGACTTTCTGCTTCTCACGCAGCTGGGTGCCGTAGTCGGACTGACGGCCACGGCGCTGGCCGTGGATACCCGGAGCTGCTTCGATGTTGCACTTCGATTCAAGCGCGCGAACACCACTCTTCAGAAAGAGATCGGTGCCTTCACGACGAGACAGTTTGCACTTGGGACCAATGTAACGAGCCATTTCTCACTGTCTCCTGATTACACGCGACGCTTCTTCGGCGGACGGCACCCGTTGTGCGGGATCGGCGTCACGTCGGTGATGCTGGCGATTTTGTAGCCGCAGGCGTTCAGAGCACGCACAGCGGATTCGCGACCCGGATATCCACCCTTGACGTTGACGTCGAGGTTCTTCAGACCGTATTCCAGTGCAGCCTGACCAGCGCGCTCGGCGGCGATCTGAGCTGCGAACGGAGTGGACTTACGCGAGCCGCGGAAGCCCGAACCACCGGAGGTAGCCCAGGACAGAGCATTGCCCTGACGGTCGGTGATGGTCACGATGGTGTTATTGAAAGACGCGTGGATGTGGGCGATGCCGTCCACCACTGTCTTTTTGACTTTTTTACGAGTACGAGCAGCAGGTTTTGCCATGACTAAATTCCTGTCGATTCGCGAATGCGATTACTTGCGGATCGGCTTACGCGGGCCCTTACGGGTGCGAGCGTTGGTCTTGGTACGCTGACCACGAACCGGCAGGCCACGACGGTGGCGCAGGCCACGGTAGCAACCCAGATCCATCAAGCGCTTGATCTTCATATTCACTTCACGACGCAGGTCGCCTTCGGTGTTCACCTTGGCTACTTCGCCACGCAGTTGCTCGATCTGCTCGTCAGTCAGATCCTTGATTTTTGCTGCCGGGTTGACACCGGTAGCGGCACAGATCTTCTGTGCAGTGGTGCGACCAACACCATAGATGTAGGTCAGCGAGATAACAGTGTGCTTGTTATCCGGAATGTTAACGCCTGCAATACGGGCCATTCAGTGGAACTCCAATTGACAGCTACCTACGCCCCGGAAGCCAAGAAATAGGGCGCGAGATATTAACGCTGTAAAAACAAATAATCAACCCGGCAGCGCACTAGCTGCCGGGCTTATCACGCGTGGTTCACACTCAGCCTTGGCGCTGCTTGTGACGCGGCTCTGCGCTGCAGATCACCCGCACGACACCTTCGCGACGGATAATTTTGCAGTTACGGCACAGCTTTTTCACCGATGCACGAACTTTCATTACCAACTCCTCGAACCTTACGGGTGGATCAGCGGAGCATGCCGCTGCCATAGCCCTTCAGGTTGGCTTTCTTCATCAGGGAATCGTACTGGTGAGACACGAGGTGAGATTGCACCTGGGACATGAAGTCCATGACAACCACGACCACGATCAGCAACGAGGCCCCGCCAAGGTAGAACGGAACGTTGGCCGCGACCACCAGGAACTGGGGCAGCAGGCACACGGCCGTCATGTACAGAGCACCGAACATGGTCAAACGGGTCAGAACGCCATCGATATAGCGTGCCGACTGCTCGCCCGGACGGATACCCGGAATAAAGGCACCGGACTTCTTCAGGTTTTCCGCTACGTCTTTCGGGTTGAACATCAACGCTGTGTAGAAGAAGCAGAAGAAGATGATCCCTGCACTAAACAGCAGAATGTTCAACGGCTGACCAGGAGCGATCGCCTGCGAAATGTCCTGCAGCCAGCCCAGACCTTCGGACTGACCGAACCAGGCACCCAGCGAAGCCGGGAACAACAGCAGACTGCTGGCGAAGATGGCCGGGATTACGCCCGCCATGTTCACCTTCAGCGGCAGGTGACTGGTCTGCGCAGCGAAGACCTTGCGGCCCTGCTGACGCTTGGCGTAGTGCACCGCAATACGGCGCTGGCCACGCTCGATGAACACCACGAAAGCGATGATCGCTACTGCCAGCAGGCCGATGGCGATCAGAGCGAAGATGTTGATATCGCCCTGACGAGCAGACTCGAAAGACTGCCCGATTGCCGACGGCAGACCGGCGACGATGCCCGCGAAAATCAGCATCGAGATACCGTTGCCGACACCACGCTCGGTGATCTGCTCGCCCAGCCACATCATGAACATCGCGCCCGCCACGAAAGTGGTGACCGCTACGAAGTGGAAGCCGAAATCGCCCGAAAACGCTACGCCCTGACTAGCCAGACCCACGGACATGCCGATGGCCTGAACGAACGCCAGGACGAGAGTGCCGTAGCGGGTGTATTGACTGATCTTGCGACGACCAGCCTCACCTTCCTTCTTCAACTGCTCCAGCTGCGGGCTGACGGCGGTCATCAGTTGCATGATGATCGACGCCGAGATGTACGGCATGATCCCCAGTGCAAAGATGCTCATCCGCTCCAGCGCGCCGCCGGAAAACATGTTGAACAAGCTAAGAATGGCCCCTCATTCTGCCGGAACAGATCCGCCAGCCGATCTGGGTTGATGCCAGGAACCGGGATGTGCGCACCTATCCGGTAGACGATGATCGCCAGGAACAGGAAACGCAGACGAGCCCAGAGTTCGGACAACCCGCCACCTGCCAGCGCTGAGAGAGCACCTTGCTTAGCCATTTAGTCCTCGAACTTACCGCCAGCTGCTTCGATAGCCGCACGCGCACCTTTGGTGGCAGCGATACCTTTCAGGGTGACCGCACGGGTAACCTCACCGGACAGCATGACTTTGACGCGCTGTACGTGTTGGCCAACCAGATTGGCATCCTTCAGAGCCTGCAGAGTGACAACGCCTTCGACCTTGTTCAGCTCGGAGGTGCGGATTTCCGCACGATCCATGGCCTTCAGGGAAACGAAGCCGAACTTCGGCAGGCGGCGATGCAGCGGCTGCTGACCACCCTCGAAGCCCGGAGCGATGGAGCCACCGGAGCGGGAGGTCTGACCTTTGTGACCACGGCCACCGGTCTTGCCCAGACCGCTACCGATGCCACGGCCCGGACGGTGCTTCTCGCGACGGGCACCCGGCGCGGAACGCAGATCGTTCAGTTGCATGATTAACCCTCCACCTTCAGCAGGTAGTAAGCCTTGTTGATCATGCCGCGGTTCTCAGGAGTGTCCTGAACTTCGACGGTGTGACCAATGCGACGCAGGCCCAGGCCCTTGACGCAAGCTTTGTGATTGGCCAGGCGGCCATTGGTGCTCTTGATCAGAGTCACTTTGACGGTGTTAGCCATGGTTAGAGAATCTCCTCGACGCTCTTGCCACGCTTGGCCGCAACGGATTCCGGAGACTGCATGGTCTTCAGACCGTTGAAAGTGGCATGAACCACGTTCACCGGATTGGTCGAGCCGTAGCACTTGGCCAGAACGTTCTGTACACCAGCCACTTCCAGCACGGCACGCATGGCGCCGCCGGCGATGATACCGGTACCTTCCGAAGCCGGCTGCATGTACACCTTGGAGGCGCCATGAGCGGACTTGATCGGGTACTGCAGAGTGGTGCCGTTCAGATCCACCTGGATCATGTTGCGACGAGCAGCTTCCATCGCCTTCTGAATGGCAGCCGGCACTTCGCGGGACTTGCCACGGCCGAAGCCAACGCGACCCTTGCCATCGCCAACCACGGTCAGGGCGGTGAAGGTAAAGATACGGCCGCCTTTTACGGTCTTGGCAACGCGGTTAACCTGAACCAGCTTCTCGATGTAGCCTTCGTCGCGCTTTTGGTCGTTATTTGCCATAACTTAGAACTCCAGCCCGCCTTCACGAGCAGCATCAGCCAGCGCCTTGACGCGGCCGTGGTACTTGAAGCCAGAACGGTCGAATGCCACCTGGGTCACACCAGCGGCTTTCGCACGCTCGGCAACCAGCGCACCAACTTTCTTGGCCGCGTCGACGTTGCCGGTGGCGCCATCACGCAGTGCTTTGTCCAAGGTAGAGGCGCTGGCCAGAACCTTGCTGCCGTCGGCCGAGATGACCTGGGCATAGATGTGCTGCGAAGAGCGGTACACGCACAGACGCACGGCTTCGAGCTCGTGCATTTTGAGGCGTGCTTTGCGAGCGCGACGCAGACGAGTAACTTTTTTGTCGGTCATTTCTCAGCCCCTTACTTCTTCTTGGCTTCTTTACGACGGACAACTTCATCCGCGTAACGAACGCCTTTACCCTTGTAGGGCTCAGGACGACGGAAGTCACGGATCTCCGCAGCCACCTGACCCACCAGTTGCTTGTCGATACCCTTGATCAGGATTTCGGTCTGGTTCGGGGTTTCGGCTACGACGCCTTCCGGCAGCTCGTAGTCGATCGGGTGAGAGAAGCCCAGTGCGAGGTTCAGCACCTGACCTTTGGCTTGAGCTTTGTAGCCCACACCGACCAGTTGCAGCTTACGCTCGAAGCCTTGGCTGACACCGATGACCATGTTGTTGACCAGGGCGCGAGTAGTACCGGCCATGGCGCGGTTCTGCTGGTCGCCATTACGAGCGGCGAAACGCAGTTCGCTGCCTTCCTGGATCACTTCCACGGACGAGTGAACGTTCAGTTCCAGGGTGCCTTTGGCGCCCTTGACCGAGAGCTGCTGACCGGCGAGTTTGATCTCGACACCGGCTGGCAGCACAACGGGGTTCTTAGCAACGCGAGACATGCTTATCCCCCTTAGAACACGGTGCAGAGCACTTCGCCGCCGACACCGGCAGCGCGCGCAGCGCGATCCGTCATCACACCCTTGTTGGTGGAGACGATGGAAACACCGAGACCGCCGCGTACCTTCGGCAGGTCATCGACGGATTTGTATTGACGAAGGCCGGGACGGCTCACGCGCTTGACTTCCTCGATGACCGGACGGCCTTCGAAGTACTTCAGCTCGATCGACAGCTGCGGCTTGGCTTCGCCATTGACTTCGTAACCTGCAATGTAACCTTCGTCCTTCAGAACTTTGGCTACAGCCACCTTCAGAGTGGAAGACGGCATGCTTACGACGGACTTTTCAGCCATCTGGGCATTACGGATACGAGTTAGCATGTCCGCTAACGGGCCCTGCATACTCATGGGCTAGACGCTCCTGATACAAAAAGAACAGCCGGAAGGCTGTGGGATCATCCAAAAGCTCGGCACAGAAATACCAGGCTCAGGAGAGCCGGACATTCTAGAGACCGATCAAAAATGAATCAAGCCCCAAAAGGGGCTTGATTCGTATAAAACAAAGCCGGCGCAAGGCCGGCTCCGTTTCGACTTACCAGCTGGCTTTCACCAGACCCGGCACGTCACCGCGCATGGCGGCTTCGCGCAGCTTGTTACGCGACAGACCGAACTTGCGATAAACGCCGTGCGGGCGGCCGGTGATGCGGCAGCGATTGCGCAGGCGCGAGGCGCTGGCGTCACGCGGCTGCTTCTGCAGAGCGACCTGGGCTTCCCAACGCGCTTCCGGACTGGTGTTCGGGTTAGCGATGGTGGCTTTCAGCTCGGCACGCTTCTTGGCGTACTTGGCAACCGTTTGCTGACGCTTCAGCTCACGGTTCTTCATGCTTGTCTTGGCCATTGTCCAGACTCCGATCAGTTGCGGAACGGGAAGTTGAAAGCACGCAGCAGAGCGCGGCCTTCATCATCGTTACGGGCAGTGGTAGTCAGGGTGATGTCCAGACCACGCAGCGCATCGATCTTGTCGTAATCGATTTCCGGGAAGATGATCTGCTCTTTCACGCCCATGCTGTAGTTGCCGCGACCGTCGAAGGACTTGGCATTCAGGCCGCGGAAGTCACGCACGCGCGGCAGGGAGATGGACAGCAGACGATCCAGGAACTCGTACATACGCTCGCGACGCAGAGTGACCTTGACGCCAATCGGCCAGCCCTCACGAACCTTGAAACCCGCGATCGACTTGCGGGCATGAGTCACAACGACTTTCTGACCGGTGATCTTCTCGAGGTCGGCAACAGCGTTCTCGATGACCTTCTTGTCACCGATCGCTTCGCCCAGGCCCATGTTCAGGGTGATCTTGGTGATGCGCGGAACTTCCATCACGTTGGCCAGCTTCAGTTCTTCCTTCAGCTTGGGCGCGATTTCCTTCCGGTAAATCTCTTTCAGTCGTGCCATGGTATTTACCTACGGATTCTCAAGCGCCAACCGGCTTCTGGGTGGACTTGAAGACACGAATTTTCTTGCCGTCTTCGACCTTGAAGCCAACGCGGTCAGCCTTGTTGGTTTCAGTATTGAAGATGGCAACGTTGGAAGCGTGCAGCGGCGCTTCTTTCTCGACGATACCGCCTTGAACGCCCGACATCGGGTTCGGCTTGGTATGACGCTTGACCAGGTTGATGCCACCGACGACCAGACGGTCGTCAGCGAGAACCTTCAGCACCTTACCGCGCTTACCTTTGTCTTTGCCGGCGATCACGATGATCTCGTCGTCACGACGAATCTTTTGCATGTCGGATCTCCTTAAAGCACTTCAGGGGCGAGCGAGACGATCTTCATGAACTTCTCGGAACGCAGTTCACGGGTCACTGGCCCGAAAATACGGGTACCGATCGGCTCTTGCTTGTTGTTCAGCAGAACAGCAGCGTTGCCGTCGAAGCGGATGATCGAACCGTCGGCACGACGAACGCCGTGGCGGGTACGAACGACCACTGCGGTCATGACCTGACCTTTCTTCACCTTGCCGCGCGGAATTGCTTCCTTGACGGTGACCTTGATGATGTCGCCGATGCCGGCGTAGCGACGATGAGAGCCGCCCAGCACCTTGATGCACATAACACGACGTGCACCGCTGTTGTCAGCCACATCGAGCATGGATTGAGTCTGAATCATAAAATATCTCCGACCCTTAGCCCTTAGACTTCGACGGCGCGTTCAACGACTTCAACCAGAGCCCAGGACTTGGTCTTGGACTGCGGACGGGTTTCGCGGATGGAAACCTTGTCGCCGATCTTGCACTGATTGGTTTCGTCGTGAGCGTGCAGCTTGGTCGAACGCTTGACGTATTTACCGTAGATCGGGTGCTTTACGCGACGCTCGATCAGAACGGTGATGGTCTTGTCCATCTTGTCGCTGACGACACGGCCGGTCAGCGTACGGACTGCTTTTTCAACTTCGGCCATGATCACTTACCTGCCTGCTGGTTGAGCACAGTTTTCACACGAGCGATGTCGCGCTTAACTTGCGAGAGCAGGTGAGACTGCCCCAACTGGCCAGTTGCCTTCTGCATGCGCAGATTGAACTGGTCGCGCAGCAGGCCGAGCAATTGCTCGTTCAGCTGCTCTGCGTTTTTTTCACGAAGTTCTTTCGCTTTCATCACATCACCGTCCGCTTAACAAAGGTGGTGGCGAGCGGCAGCTTTGCAGCAGCCAGGGCGAAAGCCTCACGCGCCAGCTCTTCGGAAACGCCTTCGATCTCGTACAGGACCTTGCCTGGCTGGATCTGGGCTACCCAGTATTCAACGCCACCCTTACCTTTACCCATACGCACTTCGAGAGGCTTCTTGGTAACCGGCTTGTCAGGGAAAACGCGAATCCAGATCTTGCCGCCACGTTTTACGTGACGAGTCAGAGCACGACGAGCGGACTCGATCTGGCGGGCGGTGAGACGACCGCGGGCGACAGACTTCAGCGCGAATTCGCCGAAGCTGACTTTGCTACCGCGCTGAGCCAGACCACGGTTGTGGCCGGTCATCTGCTTGCGGAACTTCGTACGCTTTGGTTGCAACATGATGCGTACTCCTTATTTCTTAGCAGCTTTACGAGGAGCGGGCGCTTGCGGCTTCAGCTCTTCAGTGCGGCCACCAATGACCTCACCCTTGAAGATCCAAACCTTGACGCCGATCACACCGTAAGTGGTGTGCGCTTCGTAGGTGGCATAATCGATGTCGGCACGCAGGGTGTGCAGGGGCACACGACCTTCGCGATACCACTCGGTACGGGCAATTTCAGCGCCGCCGAGACGACCGCTCACCTGGATCTTGATGCCCTTGGCACCAATACGCATGGCGTTCTGTACGGCGCGCTTCATTGCGCGACGGAACATGACGCGACGCTCCAGCTGCTGAGCTACGCTCTGCGCAACCAGCATACCGTCGAGCTCCGGCTTGCGGATCTCTTCGATGTTGATGTGCACCGGCACACCCATTTGCTTGGTCAGGCCCTGACGCAGTTTCTCAACATCTTCACCTTTCTTGCCGATCACGATGCCGGGACGAGCGGTGTGGATGGTGATGCGTGCGGTTTGAGCCGGACGAGCGATGTCGATACGGCTAACGGACGCGCTTTTTAGTTTGTCTTGCAGGTATGCACGAACCTTCAGGTCGGCGTTCAGGTAGTCGGCGTAATTGCGACCATCTGCATACCATACCGAAGTGTGATCCTTGACGATTCCCAGGCGGATGCCAACGGGATGTACTTTCTGACCCATCTGATCGACTCCGTTACTTGTCCGCAACCTTGACAGTGATATGGCAAGACCGCTTGACGATGCGATCAGCACGGCCTTTGGCACGCGGCATGATGCGCTTAAGCGAACGCCCTTCGTTGACGAAAACGGTGCTGACCTTCAGGTCATCAACGTCTGCGCCTTCGTTGTGCTCGGCGTTGGCAACGGCCGACTCCAGCACTTTCTTCATGATCTCGGCGGCTTTCTTGCTGCTGAAAGCCAGGAGGTTGAGCGCTTCGCCCACCTTCTTCCCGCGGATCTGGTCGGCGACCAAGCGGGCTTTCTGGGCGGAGATGCGAGCGCCCGACAACTTAGCGGCTACTTCCATTTCCTTACCCCTTAACGCTTGGCTTTCTTGTCGGCCACGTGACCACGATAGGTACGGGTGCCGGCAAATTCGCCCAGTTTGTGGCCGACCATGTCTTCGTTCACGAGGATCGGTACATGTTGACGACCGTTATGCACAGCGATGGTCAGACCGACCATCTGCGGCAGGATCATCGAACGACGCGACCAGGTTTTAACCGGCTTGCGATCGTTCTTTTCCACCGCCGCTTCGACCTTCTTCAGTAGGTGAAGATCGATAAAAGGGACCTTTTTCAGAGAACGTGGCACTGTCGTATCCCTCTATTTACTTGCGACGACGGACGATCATGTTGTCGGTGCGCTTGTTAGCACGGGTCTTCGCGCCCTTGGTCGGGAAGCCCCATGGCGACACCGGATGACGACCACCGGAGGTACGACCCTCACCACCACCGTGCGGGTGATCAACCGGGTTCATGGCAACACCACGAACGGTCGGACGAACACCACGCCAGCGCTTGGCACCGGCCTTACCCAGCGAACGCAGGCTGTGCTCGGAGTTCGAGACTTCGCCCAGGGTCGCACGGCACTCGGACAGGACTTTGCGCATTTCGCCGGAGCGCAGACGCAGAGTCACATAGGCACCTTCACGAGCGATCAGCTGAGCGGAAGCGCCAGCGGAGCGAGCGATCTGAGCCCCCTTGCCCGGCTTCAGCTCGATACCGTGAACGGTCGAACCTACCGGAATGTTGCGCAGCTGCAGGCTGTTGCCCGGCTTGATCGGCGCCATGTTGCCAGCTACCAGCTGATCACCGGCTACAACGCCTTTCGGAGCGATGATGTAACGACGTTCGCCGTCAGCGTACTTCAGCAGAGCGATGTGAGCAGTACGGTTCGGATCGTATTCCACGCGCTCGACAGTGGCCGGAATGCCATCTTTGTCGTTGCGACGGAAGTCGACCAGACGGTAATGCTGCTTATGGCCACCACCGATATGACGGGTGGTGATACGGCCATTGTTGTTACGACCACCGGACTTCGACTTCTTCTCGAGCAGCGGAGCGTACGGAGCGCCTTTGTGCAGCTCCTGGTTGACCACCTTGACCACAAAACGGCGGCCAGCGGAAGTCGGTTTGCACTTAACGATTGCCATGATGCACCCCTTCCTTACTCAGCACTGCTGGTGAAATCGAGTTCTTGGCCCGGCTGAAGGGAGATAACTGCCTTCTTCCAGTCGTTACGCTTGCCCAGACCGCGAGCGGTGCGCTTGCTCTTGCCCAGAACGTTCTGGGTAGTAACGCGCTCAACCTTCACGCCGAACAGGCCTTCGACAGCCTTCTTGATTTCCAGCTTGGTCGCATCGGTAGCGACTTTGAAAACGAACTGACCTTGCTTGTCAGCCAGAACCGTGGCCTTCTCGGAGATGTGCGGGCCAAGCAGCACTTTGAATACGCGTTCCTGGTTCATCCCAGCAGCTCCTCGAATTTCTTCACGGCCGAAACGGTGACCAGCACCTTTTCGTACGCGATCAGGCTGACCGGATCGGAACCTTGAACGTCACGTACGTCGACGTGCGGCAGGTTACGGGCAGCCAGGTACAGGTTCTGATCGACCGCATCGGATACGATCAGCACGTCGGTCAGGCCCAGGCCGTTGAGTTTGGCCAGCAGCTCTTTGGTTTTCGGAGCTTCGACGGCGAAGTCTTCTACCACTACCAGACGGTCACTACGAACCAGCTCAGCAAGAATCGAACGGATCGCAGCGCGATACATCTTCTTGTTCAGCTTTTGATCATGGTTACGGGTGGACGCTGCGAAGGTCACACCACCGCCACGCCAGATCGGACCACGAGTGGTACCGGCACGAGCACGACCAGTGCCCTTCTGACGCCAGGGGCGCTTGCCGCCACCGGAAACGTCGGAACGGGACTTCTGACCTTTGGTGCCCTGACGGCCGCCAGCCATGTAGGCCACGACTGCTTGGTGAACCAGGGTCTCGTTGAACTCGCCACCAAAGGTCGCTTCGGACACTTCGATCGCCTGAGCGCCATTTACATTCAATTGCATCTCAGATACTCCCCTTACGCCTTGGCAGCCGGACGAACGATAACGTCGCCGCCAGTAGCGCCGGGAACGGCACCCTTGACCAGCAGCAGGTTACGCTCGGCGTCTACGCGCACGACTTCCAGGGACTGCACGGTAACGCGCTCAGCACCCATGTGGCCGGACATCTTCTTGCCCTTGAATACGCGACCCGGGGTCTGGCACTGGCCAATGGAACCCGGAACACGGTGGGACACGGAGTTGCCGTGAGTGTTGTCCTGACCGCGGAAGTTCCAACGCTTGATGGTACCGGCGAAGCCTTTACCTTTGGACTGACCGGTCACGTCGACCAGTTGACCAGCTTGGAAGATTTCAGCGTTGATCAGATCGCCAGCCTGGTAGTCGCCTTCTTCAAGACGGAACTCCAGAACGGTACGACCTGCCGCGACGTTCGCCTTGGCGAAGTGGCCAGCCTGAGCCTTGCTTACACGGGAGGCACGACGCTCGCCGACAGTGACCTGCACTGCACGATAGCCATCCGACTCCTCGTTCTTGAACTGGGTGACGCGATTCGGCTCGATCTCGATGACCGTAACCGGAATGGAGACACCTTCTTCGGTGAAAATGCGGGTCATGCCGCACTTACGACCGACTACACCAATAGTCATGTTGTAAACCTCATGAGTGTACGGGGCTTTCACCCGCTATGGCCGCCCATTTCAGAGCGTTACACGACTAAAACCGCCAGGTTTTAGCCGAGGCTGATCTGCACTTCCACGCCTGCCGCAAGGTCGAGCTTCATCAGCGCGTCAACGGTTTTATCCGTCGGCTGGACGATGTCCAGAACACGCTTATGAGTGCGGATTTCGTACTGATCGCGCGCGTCTTTGTTGACGTGCGGGGAAATCAGAACGGTATACCGCTCCTTACGAGTAGGCAGAGGAATCGGACCACGCACCTGAGCACCAGTACGTTTCGCGGTTTCCACGATTTCCTGGGTAGATTGATCGATCAGGCGATGGTCAAAAGCCTTCAACCGAATACGGATTTGTTGGTTTTGCATTTTGACCTCAGATTCCAAGCTGCTAATCCCCACAGACGGACTACGCCCGCTCAAGGGAGGCGCAATTGTACGGATGCCCCCTGGGGGTGTCAACTTTTAACCAGTTCAAAAGAAAAGGGCCCCGAAGGGCCCTTTTCTCTACTACCGGATCAGCGATTACTCGACGATCTTGGCAACCACGCCGGCACCAACGGTACGACCACCTTCGCGAATCGCGAAACGCAGGCCGTCTTCCATTGCGATCGGCTTGATCAGGGTAACAACCATCTTGATGTTGTCGCCCGGCATTACCATCTCTACGCCTTCCGGCAGTTCGCACGAACCGGTCACGTCAGTGGTACGGAAGTAGAACTGAGGACGATAGCCCTTGAAGAACGGGGTGTGACGACCACCTTCTTCCTTGGACAGAACGTACACTTCAGCTTCGAACTTGGTGTGCGGCTTGATGGTGCCCGGCTTGGCCAGAACCTGACCACGCTCGACCTCATCACGCTTGGTGCCGCGCAGCAGCACGCCGCAGTTCTCACCAGCACGACCTTCATCCAGCAGCTTGCGGAACATCTCAACGCCGGTGCAGGTGGTCTTGGTGGTCGGACGCAGACCAACGATTTCGATTTCTTCCTGGATCTTGACGATACCGCGCTCTACACGACCGGTAACCACAGTACCGCGGCCGGAGATCGAGAACACGTCTTCGATCGGCATCAGGAACGGACGATCGATGGCACGAACCGGCTCGGGAATGTAGCTATCCAGAGTCTCTACCAGCTTCTTGACAGCGGTAGTACCCAGCTCGTTGGCATCTTCACCGTTCAGAGCCATCAGCGCGGAGCCGATGATGATCGGAGTGTCGTCACCCGGGAAATCGTAGGTGCTCAGCAGGTCGCGAACTTCCATCTCGACCAGCTCCAGCAGCTCGGCGTCGTCAACCATGTCAGCCTTGTTCAGGAAGACAACGATGTACGGAACGCCAACCTGACGGGACAGCAGGATGTGCTCACGGGTTTGCGGCATCGGGCCGTCGGCAGCCGAGCAAACCAGGATCGCGCCGTCCATCTGGGCAGCACCGGTGATCATGTTCTTCACGTAGTCGGCGTGACCCGGGCAGTCAACGTGCGCGTAGTGACGAATGTTCGAATCGTACTCTACGTGCGCAGTGTTGATGGTGATACCACGAGCCTTCTCTTCCGGAGCGCTGTCGATCTTGTCGAAGTCAACCTTGGCCGAACCGAAAACTTCGGAGCAGACGCGGGTCAGAGCAGCGGTCAGAGTGGTTTTACCGTGGTCAACGTGACCGATGGTGCCTACGTTGACGTGCGGTTTGTTACGTTCGAATTTTTCCTTAGCCACGACAGTAAACCTCTTACTTAAAGGGCGGGATTAGCCTTGTTTTTTAACCAGCGCTTCGACGATGTTCGACGGAGCTTCGGCGTATTTGGAGAATTCCATGGAGTAGCTGGCGCGACCCTGGGACATGGAACGGACGTCGGTAGCGTAACCAAACATCTCGCCCAGCGGAACTTCGGCACGGATCACCTTACCGGAAACCGAATCTTCCATACCCTGGATCAGACCACGACGACGGTTCAGGTCACCCATCACGTCGCCCATGTAGTCCTCAGGAGTCACCACTTCTACTTTCATGATCGGCTCAAGCACCTTACCGCCACCCTTCTGGGCCAGTTGCTTGGTCGCCATGGAAGCAGCGATCTTGAACGCCATCTCGTTGGAGTCGACGTCGTGGTAGGAACCATCGAACACGGTAGCCTTCAGGCCGATCAGCGGATAGCCGGCAACGACGCCGTTCTTCATCTGCTCTTCGATGCCCTTCTGGATAGCCGGGATGTATTCCTTCGGAACCACACCACCAACCACTTCGTTGGTGAACACCAGACCTTCGGTGATGTTGCCCTTGTCGTCCACATCCGGAGTCGAGAAACGAATCCAGCAGTGACCGAACTGACCGCGACCACCGGACTGGCGAACGAACTTGCCTTCGATCTCGACATTGTCCTTGGTGATGGTTTCACGATAGGAAACCTGCGGCTTACCGATGTTGGCTTCGACGTTGAACTCGCGCTTCATGCGGTCAACGAGGATGTCCAAGTGAAGCTCACCCATACCGGAGATGATGGTCTGACCAGTCTCTTCGTCGGTCTTGACGCGGAACGACGGGTCTTCCTGGGCCAGCTTGCCCAGAGCGATACCCATCTTTTCCTGGTCAGCCTTGGTCTTCGGCTCTACAGCTACCGAGATGACCGGCTCCGGGAAGTCCATACGCTCGAGGATGATCGGCTTGTCCGGATCGCACAGGGTTTCACCAGTGGTGACGTCCTTCATGCCGATCAGAGCAGCGATGTCGCCAGCACGTACTTCCTTGATCTCTTCACGCTGGTTGGCGTGCATCTGCACCATACGACCAACGCGCTCTTTCTTGCCCTTCACGGAGTTGATGACCGACTGGCCCGACTCCAGAACGCCCGAATAAACGCGAACGAAGGTCAGCGTACCAACGAACGGGTCGGTAGCGATCTTGAACGCCAGAGCCGAGAACGGCTCGCTGTCGTCAGCGTGACGCTCGTCTTTCGGAGCTTCGTCGCCCTGCTCGATGTGATCCGGATGGATACCCTGAATGGCAGGGATCTCGGTCGGAGCAGGCAGGAAGTCGATGACGGCATCGAGAACCAGGGGAACGCCCTTGTTCTTGAACGAAGAGCCGCAGACAGCAGGAACGATCTCGCTTGCCAGAGTACGGGCGCGCAGACCAGCCTTGATCTCTTCGACGGACAGGTCACCCTCTTCAAGGTACTTGTTCATCAGCTCTTCGTTGGCTTCGGCAGCAGCCTCGACCATGTTGGAGCGCCACTCGTTGGCCAGGTCTACCAGCTCCGCCGGAATTTCTTCCTCGCGGTAGGTGGTGCCCTTGTCGTCGTCGTTCCAGTAGATGGCCTTCATCTTGATCAGGTCGACCTGACCCGCGAAGTTCTCTTCCGAACCGATAGCGATCTGAATTGGAACCGGGGTGTGACCCAGACGGTTCTTGATCTGACCGATGACACGCAGGAAGTTGGCACCAGCGCGGTCCATCTTGTTCACGTAGACGATACGCGGAACACCGTACTTGTTGGCCTGACGCCATACGGTTTCGGACTGCGGCTCAACGCCCGAGGTACCGCAGAATACAACGACAGCGCCGTCGAGTACGCGCAGCGAGCGCTCTACTTCGATGGTGAAGTCAACGTGACCGGGGGTATCGATGACGTTTACGCGGTAGTTGTCGTACTGACCAACCGAACCCTTCCAGAACGTGGTAATGGCAGCAGAAGTAATGGTAATACCACGCTCCTGCTCCTGAACCATCCAGTCGGTGGTCGCGGCGCCATCATGCACCTCGCCCATCTTGTGGCTCAGGCCTGTGTAGAACAGGATCCGCTCGGTAGTGGTGGTCTTGCCCGCATCAACGTGGGCACAGATACCGATGTTACGGTAGCGGTTAATTGCTGTATTACGAGCCATAAAGCCCTCGCAAGGTTAGTGGAGCCGGAATTAGAAGCGGTAGTGCGAGAAAGCCTTGTTGGCTTCAGCCATACGGTGCACGTCTTCACGCTTCTTGACAGCAGCGCCTTTGCCTTCAGCAGCATCCAGCAACTCACCAGCCAGACGCAGAGCCATGGACTTCTCACCGCGCTTGCGCGCGTAGTCCACCAGCCAGCGCATAGCCAGGGCGTTACGACGGGACGGACGAACTTCGACCGGAACCTGGTAGGTAGCACCGCCTACACGGCGGGACTTGACTTCGACCAGCGGAGCGATGGCGTCGAGAGCTTTCTCGAAGATCTCCAGGGGATCGCTGTTCTTGCGCGCCTTGACAGTGTCCAGAGCACCGTAAACGATGCGCTCGGCCACGGCCTTCTTGCCGCTTTCCATCACGTGGTTCATGAATTTGGCGAGGATCTGACTTCCGTACTTCGGATCGTCCAGAATCTCACGCTTGGCTGCTACACGACGTCTTGGCATTGATAAGCCCTCAAACGGTCTTCAGGTTAGCTCGGAACCAACGGCAAACGCCGCGCCCGACCTTACTCTTATCGACTCAACTAAATAAAAAAGGATCAAGCGGCCTTATTTCGGACGCTTGGTACCGTACTTGGAACGACCCTGCTTACGGTCTTTGACGCCGGAGGTATCCAGCGAACCACGCACGGTGTGGTAGCGCACACCCGGAAGGTCCTTTACACGACCGCCACGGATCAGCACGACGCTGTGCTCTTGCAGGTTGTGGCCTTCACCGCCGATGTACGAAGAAACTTCGTAGCCGTTGGTCAGACGCACGCGGCACACTTTACGCAGTGCCGAGTTAGGTTTTTTCGGCGTGGTGGTGTACACGCGGGTGCACACGCCACGACGCTGCGGGCAGTTCTGCAGCGCAGGCACGTCGGATTTCTCGACGATACGCTTACGCGGCTGACGTACCAGCTGGTTGATAGTTGCCATCTACTAGCTCCACTGTTGTCTTTCGACGCTCACAAATAAAGATGGCAGAGCCAGGCGCCCTGCCAAATTTAGGGGTGCATGAGTCTAAAGAGACTCAAGCCCCCAGTCAAGGCGAAGCCCCGCTAGCGAACTGGCGGGGCTTCGACTCAATTTCCGCTGGAATTCAGCGCTTCGGTCAGTGCGGCTTCCACCTCACTGGCGCTGACACGCACCGGCTTGTCGGCATCACGCTTGCGCTTGCGCTCGCTGTGGTAGGCCAGACCGGTACCGGCCGGGATCAGACGACCCACGACCACGTTCTCTTTCAGACCACGCAGGTAGTCGCGCTTGCCAGTAACTGCCGCCTCGGTGAGGACGCGAGTGGTTTCCTGGAAGGATGCCGCCGAGATGAACGACTCGGTGGACAGCGACGCCTTGGTGATACCCAGCAGCACGCGGGTGTACTTGGCGATGAACTTGTCCTCTTCGGCCAGACGCTCGTTCTCGCCCAGAACCTGGGTGAGCTCCATCTGATCGCCCTTGATGAAGGACGAATCGCCGGACTCGGTGACTTCAACCTTGCGCAGCATCTGACGCAGGATGGTCTCGATGTGCTTGTCGTTGATCTTCACGCCCTGCAGACGGTAAACGTCCTGGATCTCGTTGACGATGTACTTGGCCAGTGCACTCACACCCAGCAGACGCAGGATGTCGTGCGGATCGCTCGGGCCGTCGGAGATGACTTCGCCGCGGTTCACTTGTTCGCCTTCGAAGACGTTCAGGTGACGCCACTTCGGAATCAGCTCCTCGTACGGATCGCTACCATCGGTCGGGGTGATGACCAGGCGACGCTTGCCCTTGGTCTCTTTACCGAAGCTGATGGTGCCGCTGATTTCCGCCAGGATCGAGGCCTCTTTCGGACGACGGGCTTCGAACAGGTCGGCAACGCGCGGCAGACCACCGGTGATGTCGCGGGTCTTCGAGGTTTCCTGCGGGATACGGGCGATGACGTCACCGACCGCGATCTGCGCACCATCCGCAACACCGACCAGGGCGTTGGCAGGCAGGAAGTACTGAGCGGGAACGTCGGTACCCGGCAGCAGCAGTTCCTTGCCATTGGCGTCGACCATCTTGATGGCAGGACGAATGTCCTTGCCAGCAGCCGGACGATCCTTCGGATCGAGAACCTCGATGTTGGTCAGACCGGTCAGTTCATCGGTCTGACGCTTGATGGTGATGCCTTCCTCCATGCCGACGAAGGTCACGATACCCTTCATCTCGGTCACGATCGGGTGGGTGTGCGGATCCCACTTGGCGACGATGGCGCCGGCGTCGACCTTGTCACCTTCCTTCACGGAAATCACGGCACCATACGGCAGCTTGTAGCGCTCACGCTCACGACCGAATTCATCGGCCACCGCCAGCTCACCGGAGCGGGAAACCGCTACCAGGTTGCCGTCGACACGCTCGACGTGCTTCAGGTTGTGCAGACGGATCGCACCGCCGTTCTTCACCTGGACGCTGTCGGCAGCCGAGGTACGGCTTGCAGCACCACCGATGTGGAAGGTACGCATGGTCAGCTGGGTACCCGGCTCACCGATGGACTGGGCAGCGATGACGCCGACCGCTTCACCGATGTTGACCTGGTGACCACGAGCCAGATCGCGGCCGTAGCACTTGGCGCAGATGCCATAGCGGGTTTCGCAGGTGATCGGCGAACGCACGACCACTTCGTCGACGCTGTTCAGCTCGATGAACTCGACCCACTTCTCGTCGATCAGGGTACCGGCCGGAACGATGACGTCCTCGGTGCCAGGCTTGAACACGTCCTTGGCGATGACACGACCCAGTACGCGCTCACCCAGCGGCTCGACCACGTCGCCACCTTCGATGTGCGGAGTCATCAGCAGGCCCTGCTCGGTACCGCAGTCGATCTCGGTCACGACCAGATCCTGGGCCACGTCGACCAGACGACGAGTCAGGTAACCGGAGTTCGCGGTCTTCAGGGCGGTATCCGCCAGACCTTTACGAGCACCGTGAGTCGAGATGAAGTACTGCAGAACCGACAGACCTTCGCGGAAGTTCGCGGTGATCGGCGTCTCGATGATGGAGCCGTCCGGCTTGGCCATCAGACCACGCATACCGGCCAGCTGACGGATCTGGGCGGCGCTACCACGAGCACCGGAGTCCGCCATCATGTACATGGAGTTGAAGGACTCCTGCTCGACGGTCTTGCCTTCGCGATCGACAACCGGCTCTTTCGAGAGGTTGGCCATCATCGCCTTGGAGACTTCATCGTTGGCCTTCGACCACAGGTCGATCACCTTGTTGTACTTCTCGCCCTGGGTCACCAGGCCGGAGGCGTACTGCGATTCGATTTCCTTCACTTCCTCGGTCGCGGCGTCGATGATGCGCGCCTTCTCGTCCGGGATGACGAAGTCGTTCACGCCAATCGACACACCGGAGATGGTCGAGTAGGCGAAACCGGTGTACATCAGCTGGTCAGCGAAGATGACGGTGTCCTTCAGACCAACGGTGCGGTAGCACTGGTTGATCAGCTTGGAGATCGCCTTCTTCTTCATCGGCTGGTTGACCACGTCATAAGACAGGCCGGCCGGCACGATCTGGAACAGCAGCGCACGGCCGACGGTGGTGTCGACGATGCGGGTGTTCTTGGTGATCGAACCATCTTTCTCTTTGACGGTTTCGTTGATACGCACTTTCACACGGGCATGCAGGGACGCTTCGCCCGCACGGAACACGCGGTCGACTTCCTGCAGGTCGGCGAAGACGCGACCTTCGCCCTTGGCGTTCACCGCTTCACGGGTCATGTAGTACAGACCCAGTACCACGTCCTGCGACGGAACGATGATCGGCTCGCCGTTGGCGGGCGACAGAATGTTGTTGGTCGACATCATCAGCGCACGAGCTTCCAGCTGGGCTTCCAGCGTCAGCGGCACGTGAACGGCCATCTGGTCACCGTCGAAGTCGGCGTTGTACGCGGCGCAGACCAGCGGGTGCAGCTGGATGGCCTTGCCCTCGATCAGTACCGGCTCGAACGCCTGGATACCCAGACGGTGCAGGGTCGGAGCGCGGTTGAGCAGTACGGGGTGTTCGCGAATCACTTCGGCGAGAACGTCCCAGACCTCCGGCAGTTCACGCTCGACCATCTTCTTGGCCGCCTTGATGGTGGTCGCCAGACCACGCATTTCCAGCTTGCCGAAAATGAACGGCTTGAACAGTTCCAGAGCCATCTTCTTCGGCAGACCGCACTGATGCAGACGCAGGGTCGGGCCCACGGTAATCACGGAACGACCGGAGTAGTCAACGCGCTTGCCGAGCAGGTTCTGACGGAAGCGACCTTGCTTACCTTTGATCATGTCGGCCAGCGACTTCAGCGGACGCTTGTTCGAGCCGGTGATGGCGCGACCGCGACGGCCGTTGTCGAGCAGGGCGTCGACCGCTTCCTGCAGCATGCGCTTTTCGTTGCGCACGATGATGTCCGGCGCCGACAGGTCGAGCAGGCGCTTCAGACGGTTGTTGCGGTTGATCACGCGACGATACAGATCGTTGAGATCGGAAGTCGCGAAGCGGCCACCATCCAGCGGTACCAGCGGACGCAGATCCGGCGGCAGAACCGGCAGAACGGTCAGCACCATCCACTCGGGCAGGTTGCCGGAGTCCTTGAAGGCTTCCATCAGCTTCAGGCGCTTGGACAGCTTCTTGATCTTGGTCTCGGAGTTGGTCTGCGGAATCTCTTCACGCAGGCGGCCGATCTCGTGATCCAGGTCGATGGCGTGCAGCAGCTCGCGAACGGCCTCGGCGCCCATGCGCGCATCGAAGTCGTCACCGAACTCTTCGAGGGCTTCGAAGTACTGCTCGTCATTCAGCAGCTGACCCTTCTCCAGAGTGGTCATGCCCGGGTCGATCACCACGTAGCTCTCGAAATAGAGCACGCGCTCGATGTCACGCAGGGTCATGTCCATCAGCAGGCCGATACGGGACGGCAGCGACTTCAGGAACCAGATGTGAGCGACCGGCGAGGCCAGTTCGATGTGCGCCATGCGCTCACGACGAACCTTGGCCAGGGCCACTTCAACGCCGCACTTCTCGCAGATCACGCCGCGGTGCTTGAGGCGCTTGTACTTGCCGCACAGGCACTCGTAGTCCTTGACCGGGCCAAAGATCTTGGCGCAGAACAGGCCGTCGCGCTCTGGCTTGAAGGTACGGTAGTTGATGGTTTCCGGCTTTTTAACTTCACCGAACGACCACGAACGGATCATCTCAGGCGAGGCCAACCCGATACGGATGGCGTCGAACTCTTCGATCTGACCCTGGTTTTTCAGCAAATTCAGTAGGTCTTTCAAGGCCTTTCCTCCTGGCGGAGCGGGCAGCGAGCCGAGTTAGCCCCGCTGCCGATTCACGTCGTGTTATTCGGTTTCCAGATCGATGTCGATGCCGAGCGAACGGATCTCTTTGATCAACACGTTGAAGGACTCGGGCATGCCCGGCTCCATACGGTGATCGCCATCCACGATGTTCTTGTACATCTTGGTACGGCCGTTCACGTCGTCCGACTTCACGGTCAGCATTTCCTGCAGGGTGTAGGCGGCGCCGTAGGCTTCCAGCGCCCAGACCTCCATCTCCCCGAAACGCTGACCACCGAACTGCGCCTTACCACCCAGCGGCTGCTGGGTAACCAGGCTGTAGGAACCAGTGGAACGCGCGTGCATCTTGTCGTCCACCAGGTGGTTCAGTTTGAGCATGTACATGTAGCCGACGGTGGTCGGACGCTCGAACTGGTTACCAGTGCGACCGTCGAACAGACGCATCTGACCGCTCTCCGGCAGATCGGCCAGCTTCAGCATGGCCTTGATCTCGGTTTCCTTGGCGCCGTCGAACACGGCAGTTGCCATCGGCACACCGCCTTTGAGGTTCTTCGCCAGCTCGAGGATCTCGTTGTCGGAGAACTCGTCCAGGTTTTCCTGGCGACCACCGATTTCGTTGTAGATCTCGCTCAGGAACTTGCGCAGCTCGGCGATCTTGCGCTGCTCTTCGAGCATGCGGTTGATCTTCTCGCCCAGCCCCTTGGCCGCCAGGCCCAGGTGGGTTTCGAGGATCTGACCGACGTTCATGCGCGACGGCACGCCCAGCGGGTTCAGAACGATGTCGACCGGCGTACCGTTGGCATCGTGCGGCATGTCTTCGACCGGCATGATCACGGAGACCACACCCTTGTTACCGTGGCGACCGGCCATCTTGTCACCCGGCTGGATGCGACGGCGAATGGCCAGGTAGACCTTGACGATTTTCAACACGCCCGGAGCCAGGTCATCGCCCTGCTGCAGTTTGCGTTTCTTGTCTTCGAACTTGTCGTCGAGCATCTGACGGCGGTCGGAGATGTAGGCCTGAGCCTTCTCCAACTGCTCGTTCAGAGCGTCGTCGGCCATGCGCAGCTTGAACCACTGGCCGCGCTCGAGACCGTCGAGGAACTCGTCGGTAATCGCGGTGCCTTTCTTCAGACCAGCGCCGCCTTCGGCGACAGCACCAACCAGAGCCGAGCGCAGACGCTCGAAGGTCGCGCCTTCGACGATGCGGAACTCTTCGTTCAGATCCTTGCGGATCTCGTCCAGTTGCTGCTTCTCGATGGCCAAGGCGCGGCTGTCACGCTCGACACCATCGCGAGTGAAGACCTGAACGTCGATGACGGTGCCCTTGGTGCCGGTCGGCACACGCAGGGAGGTGTCCTTAACGTCGGACGCCTTCTCACCGAAGATCGCACGCAGCAGTTTCTCTTCCGGAGTCAGCTGGGTCTCGCCTTTCGGAGTGACCTTACCGACCAGGATGTCGCCCGGCCCGACTTCGGCACCGACGTAGACGATACCGGCTTCGTCCAGCTTGTTCAGTGCAGCTTCACCAACGTTCGGAATATCCGAGGAAATTTCCTCTGGGCCGAGCTTGGTGTCACGCGCCACACAGGTCAGTTCCTGGATGTGGATGGTGGTGAAACGGTCTTCCTGAACAACGCGCTCGGACAGGCAGATGGAGTCTTCGAAGTTGAAGCCGTTCCACGGCATGAACGCGACGCGCATGTTCTGACCCAGTGCCAGCTCACCCATGTCGGTGGACGGGCCGTCGGCCATGATGTCGCCACGCGCCACCTGATCACCCTTGCTCACCAGCGGACGCTGGTTGATGCAGGTGTTCTGGTTGGAGCGGGTGTACTTGGTCAGGTTGTAGATGTCGACGCCGGCTTCGCCAGTTTCCACTTCGTCATCGTTTACGCGAACCACGATACGGCTGGCATCGACCGAGTCGATCACACCACCACGACGGGCCACGACGCAGACACCGGAGTCACGGGCGACGTTGCGCTCCATACCGGTACCAACCAGCGGCTTGTCGGCACGCAGGGTCGGTACGGCCTGACGCTGCATGTTCGACCCCATGAGTGCACGGTTGGCGTCGTCGTGCTCGAGGAACGGAATCAGCGACGCGGCAACCGAGACTACCTGCTTCGGCGAGACGTCCATCAGGGTGACGTCTTCCGGCGCCTTGACGGTGAACTCGTTCAGGTGACGCACGGCAACCAGCTCATCGATCAGCTGACCTTTGTCGTTCAGGGTCGCAGACGCCTGAGCGATCACATGATCGGCTTCTTCGATGGCAGACAGGAACACGATCTCGTCGGTGACCTGACCTTCCTTGACCACGCGGTACGGGCTTTCCAGGAAGCCATACTGGTTGGTGCGGGCGTAGGCAGCCAGCGAGTTGATCAGACCGATGTTCGGACCTTCAGGGGTTTCGATCGGGCATACACGGCCGTAGTGGGTCGGGTGTACGTCGCGGACTTCGAAGCCGGCGCGCTCACGGGTCAGACCGCCCGGGCCGAGTGCGGAAACACGGCGCTTGTGGGTGATCTCGGAGAGCGGGTTGTTCTGATCCATGAACTGCGAGAGCTGGCTGGAACCGAAGAACTCCTTCACAGCCGCAGCAACCGGCTTGGCGTTGATCAGATCCTGCGGCATCAGGCCTTCGCTTTCGGCCATCGACAGACGTTCCTTGACCGCGCGCTCTACGCGCACCAGGCCAACGCGGAACTGGTTCTCGGCCATCTCGCCGACGCAACGCACGCGACGGTTACCCAGGTGGTCGATGTCGTCGACGATGCCCTTGCCGTTACGGATATCGACCAGGGTCTTCAGAACCTCGACGATGTCCTCTTTGCTCAGCACGCCAGAACCTTCGATCTCGGTACGACCGATACGACGGTTGAACTTCATGCGGCCAACGGCGGACAGGTCGTAACGCTCGGCGCTGAAGAACAGGTTGTTGAACAGGGTCTCGGCAGCATCCTTGGTTGGCGGCTCGCCAGGACGCATCATGCGATAGATCTCGACCAGCGCTTCCAACTGGTTGGTGGTGCTGTCGATCTTCAGGGTATCGGAGATGAACGGACCGCAGTCGATGTCGTTGGTGTACAGGGTCTCGAAACGGACAACCTGAGCCTTCGCCATCTTGACCAGCAGATCGGTGGTCAGCTCGGTGTTGCACTCGGCGATGATCTCGCCAGTAGCCGGGTGCACGATCGCCTTGGCAGTGGTACGGCCAATGACGTAATCGAGCGGAACCTCAAGCTCCTTGATGCCAGCCTTGTCCAGCTGGTTGATGTGGCGGGCAGTGATACGACGGCCCTGCTCGACGATGACCTTGCCGCTGGCATCCTTGATGTCGAGCACGGCAACTTCGCCGCGCAGACGCTGCGGAACCAGTTCCAGGTTCAGGCTCTCGCCTTTGACGTGGAAGACATTGGTGTCGTAGAAGGCATCCAGCACTTCCTCGGTGCTGTAACCCAACGCGCGCAGCAGGACGGAAGCCGGCAGTTTGCGGCGACGGTCGATACGCACGAATACCGCATCCTTCGGATCGAACTCGAAGTCCAGCCAGGAGCCGCGGTAAGGAATGATGCGAGCGGAGTACAGCAGCTTGCCCGAGCTGTGAGTCTTGCCACGGTCGTGATCGAAGAACACGCCCGGGGAACGGTGCAGCTGGGACACGATGACGCGCTCGGTACCGTTGATGACGAAGGTACCGTTTTCGGTCATGAGCGGGATTTCGCCCATGTACACTTCTTGCTCTTTGATATCCTTGATCGCTTTGTTCGACGATTCTTTGTCGAAAATGATCAGACGCACTTTCACGCGCAGCGGCACGGCGAAGGTCACGCCACGCAGGACGCACTCCTTGACGTCGAACGCCGGCTCGCCCAGGCGATAGCCGACGTACTCCAGAGCGGCGTTGCCGGAGTAGCTGATGATCGGGAATACGGACTTGAAGGCCGCATGCAGGCCGATGTCGCGGAACTGCTCCTTGCTCACCCCTTGCTGCAGGAATTCGCGGTACGAATCCAGCTGGATGGCCAGGAGGTAAGGCACATCCATGACATCCGGCAACTTGCTAAAGTCCTTGCGGATACGTTTTTTCTCAGTGTATGAGTAAGCCATCAGCGTTCCCCAGCTTGGTCACCTGCTTGTTTGGCCAACGCCGGCGGCGGTGACCAGAAAATCGTGCAAACCCTCGGTTTGCGGCCGCCTCGATGAGCGGGTTTTCCTGCTCCAGGCCAGCTGACGAACAGCCAACCTAGAACGGAAAAAGGCCGGTGGCAAAAGCCACCAGCCATCAGCCTTGTGCGAATCGCTCGGGCTGTAGACGCAAGGTCGTCGCTTACTTGAGCTCGACTTTGGCGCCAGCTTCTTCCAGCTTCTTCTTGGCGTCTTCAGCAGCTTCTTTGGTCAGACCTTCAGCGATGACCTGAGGAGCGGTGTCGACCTTCTCCTTGGCTTCTTTCAGGCCCAGACCGGTCAGCTCGCGAACAGCCTTGATCACGTTGACTTTCTTGTCGCCAGCTTCGGCCAGAACGACGTTGAACTCGGTCTGCTCTTCAACAGCGGCAGCGGCAGCAGCCGGGCCAGCGGCAACAGCGGCAGCAGCGGTAACACCGAAGGTTTCTTCCATCGCTTTGATCAGCTCAACGATTTCCATGACGGATTTCTGGCCGATTGCTTCGATGATTTGCTCGTTAGTCAGAGACATGACTATCAATTCCTGTATTGGGGTGACGGCCTACGCGACCATCAAATTAAACGTTTGATTTCGAAAGTGCTCACGCCGCCTTAGGCAGCAGCAGCTTCTTTCTGGTCGCGAATAGCTGCCAGTGTGCGAGCGAGCTTGCTGGTAGCGCCTTGGATAACGCTCATCAGCTGTGCAATGCCCTCATCACGGGTCGGCAGGCTTGCCAGTACGTCGATCTGGTTTGCTGCGAGGAACTTGCCCTCGAACGCAGCTGCCTTGATCTCGAACTTGTCCTGACCCTTGGCGAACTCTTTGAACAGACGAGCAGCAGCGCCCGGGTGTTCGTTGGAGAAAGCGATCAGGGTCGGGCCTTTGAACACGTCGTTGAGCACGTCGAACTGAGTGCCTTCAACGGCGCGCTTGAGCAGGGTGTTACGCACGACTTTCACGTACACGCCAGCTTCGCGGGCCTCTTTACGGAGTCCGGTCATTGCGCCGACAGTCACGCCACGGGCATCAGCCACGACAGCGGACAGACCGGCTTTGGCAGCCTCGTTGACTTCAGCGACGATGGCCTTCTTGTCTTCGAGTTTAATTGCCACGGGTTTACTCCTGGTTTTTACCGTTTCGCCGAGCCGAGGCCCGACGGCGTTTTGGTGTCTGATTCGGTAACGAATCGGGAGCACCATCTGCGTAGGCTGTGAAAGATCGCTCTTCCGGGTTTAAGACTTGCGTCGCCTACGGTCTTGGATAGCCCCCGCCAGGCAGGGATACAATCTTTCAGGACAGGCGACACGGAGTCGCCTGCCGCATTCCAATTACGCTTCGAGCGAAGCCTGATCGATGATCAGACCAGGACCCATGGTGGTGCTCAGGGTCACGCGCTTGACGTAGATGCCTTTCGAAGTCGACGGCTTCAGACGCTTCAGGTCGGACAGCAGGGCTTCCACGTTCTGCTTCAGCGCGGCGGCTTCGAAGCCGACCTTGCCAACGGAGGTGTGGATGATGCCGTTCTTGTCGGTACGGAAACGTACCTGACCAGCCTTGGCGTTCTTGACAGCAGTAGCGACGTCCGGAGTCACGGTGCCGACTTTCGGGTTCGGCATCAGGCCGCGCGGGCCGAGTACCTGGCCCAGCTGACCGACGACACGCATGGCGTCCGGGGAAGCGATGACCACGTCATAGTTCAGGTCGCCGGCTTTCATCTCGGCAGCCAGATCATCCATACCGACCTTGTCGGCACCGGCAGCCAGAGCTGCTTCAGCGCCCGGGCCCTGGGTGAACACGGCAACACGAACGGTCTTGCCAGTGCCGTTCGGCAGAACGGTGGCACCGCGAACGACCTGGTCGGATTTACGCGGATCGACACCCAGGTTCACGGCGATGTCGAAGGACTCGGTGAACTTGACGGCGGACAGCTCGGCCAGCAGGCCGGCAGCTTCTTCGAAGGAGTAAGCCTTGCCGGCTTCAACCTTGGCCGCGATGGCCTTTTGGCGCTTGGTCAACTTAGCCATTACACACCCTCCACGTTCAGGCCCATGCTACGCGCGGAGCCGGCGATGGTACGCACGGCCGCATCCAGGTCAGCGGCAGTCAGATCGGCCTGCTTGGTCTTGGCGATCTCCTCCAGCTGAGCACGGGTAACGGTGCCAACTTTGACGGTGTTCGGACGAGCGGAACCGCTGCTCAGGCCGGCGGCCTTCTTCAGCAGA
Organism: Ectopseudomonas oleovorans; assembly: GCA_045291465.1. Lineage (GTDB taxonomy): Bacteria > Pseudomonadota > Gammaproteobacteria > Pseudomonadales > Pseudomonadaceae > Aquipseudomonas > Aquipseudomonas oleovorans_B. Next base: position 5,271,610 of record CP152345.1, read on the forward strand.
ACCGAAGCCGGGGTGCTCTTGGTTTCAAAGGTGAAGCTGCGGTCGCTGTAAACAGTGATGATCACAGGAGTCGGCAGACCAGGTTCCATGCCCTGAGTCTTGGCGTTGAACGCCTTGCAGAATTCCATGATGTTCACACCGTGCTGACCCAGTGCCGGACCAACGGGTGGCGACGGGTTTGCCTGACCGGCCTTAACCTGCAGCTTGATATAAGCCTGAATTTTCTTAGCCATTAGCTACTCCAATTTCGGGTTCGAACGCCTGACGGCTCCCCGGGTTACTTACGCATTTATCCCAGTGACGACAAAACCCCGCAGCCTGTGGCTGCGGGGTGTGGGATGCTTATGTCAGTTATGCCTTCTCGACCTGACTGAACTCCAGCTCGACCGGGGTGGAGCGACCAAAGATGGTCACAGCAACCTGGATGCGGCTCTTTTCGTAATTCACTTCTTCGACCACACCGCCAAAATCGGCGAACGGGCCATCGACCACCCGAACCATTTCACCCGGCTCGAACAGTGTTTTTGGCTTGGGCTTGTCACCGCTATCGGCAACACGACGCAGAATCGCCTCAGCCTCTTTCTCGGTGATGGGCGCCGGCTTGTCAGCCGTACCACCGATGAAGCCCATGACTCGTGGCGTATCCTTGATCAGGTGCCAAGTCGCCTCGTTCATTTCCATCTGCACCAGGACGTAGCCGGGGAAGAACTTGCGCTCACTCTTGCGCTTCTGACCATTGCGCATCTCGACCACTTCTTCAGTGGGAACGAGAATCTCGCCGAAGTCATCTTCCATACCAGCCAGCTTGACGCGCTCGATCAGCGAGCGCATGACATGCTTCTCGTAGCCCGAGTATGCATGCACGACGTACCAACGCTTAGCCACGAGACACCCTTAACCAACAATCAGGGAAACAAGCAAACCGAGCAGGGAATCGAGCCCCCACAGCAGCAGCGCCATCACCAGAACCACAGCAACCACGATCAACGTAGTCTGAGTGGTTTCCTGGCGGGTCGGCCAAACAACCTTGCGAATCTCGACGCGAGCTTCCTTCAACAGTACCGCAAAGGCCTGACCACGAGCAGTTTGCAGGGCAACCACACCCGCAACCGCAGCCAACACAACCAAGCCAAGGACGCGATACAGAATCGACTCAGCGGAGAAGTACTGATTACCGACCACACCCACCACAACCAGGGCAGCGACAATGAGCCACTTGACCAGATCAAAGCGAGAGTCTTTGGCTTCAGCCTTAGCATTCATTCGAGAGGATCCTGTGAAAGACACGCCAGATTCGTTAGAAAATGGCAGGTCAGGAGGGAATCGAACCCCCAACCTGCGGTTTTGGAGACCGCCGCTCTGCCAATTGAGCTACTGACCTAAAGCAAAATCAGGCCGACCATTATGCCGGCCCGAGAGAAACAGATCAACCGATTACTCGACGATCTTGGCAACCACGCCGGCGCCAACGGTACGACCACCTTCGCGAATCGCGAAACGCAGGCCGTCTTCCATTGCGATCGGCTTGATCAGGGTAACAACCATCTTGATGTTGTCGCCCGGCATTACCATCTCTACGCCTTCCGGCAGTTCGCACGAACCGGTCACGTCAGTGGTACGGAAGTAGAACTGAGGACGGTAGCCCTTGAAGAACGGGGTGTGACGACCACCTTCTTCCTTGGACAGAACGTACACTTCAGCTTCGAACTTGGTGTGCGGCTTGATGGTGCCCGGCTTGGCCAGAACCTGACCACGCTCGACCTCATCACGCTTGGTGCCGCGCAGCAGCACGCCGCAGTTCTCACCAGCACGACCTTCATCCAGCAGCTTGCGGAACATCTCAACGCCGGTGCAGGTGGTCTTGGTGGTCGGACGCAGACCAACGATTTCGATTTCTTCCTGGATCTTGACGATACCGCGCTCTACACGACCGGTAACCACAGTACCGCGGCCGGAGATCGAGAACACGTCTTCGATCGGCATCAGGAACGGACGATCGATGGCACGAACCGGCTCGGGAATGTAGCTATCCAGAGTCTCTACCAGCTTCTTGACAGCGGTAGTACCCAGCTCGTTGGCATCTTCACCGTTCAGAGCCATCAGCGCGGAGCCGATGATGATCGGAGTGTCGTCACCCGGGAAATCGTAGGTGCTCAGCAGGTCGCGAACTTCCATCTCGACCAGCTCCAGCAGCTCGGCGTCGTCAACCATGTCAGCCTTGTTCAGGAAGACAACGATGTACGGAACGCCAACCTGACGGGACAGCAGGATGTGCTCACGGGTTTGCGGCATCGGGCCGTCGGCAGCCGAGCAAACCAGGATCGCGCCGTCCATCTGGGCAGCACCGGTGATCATGTTCTTCACGTAGTCAGCGTGACCCGGGCAGTCAACGTGCGCGTAGTGACGAATGTTCGAATCGTACTCCACGTGCGCAGTGTTGATGGTGATACCACGAGCCTTCTCTTCCGGAGCGCTGTCGATCTTGTCGAAGTCAACCTTGGCCGAACCGAAAACTTCGGAGCAGACGCGGGTCAGAGCAGCGGTCAGAGTGGTTTTACCGTGGTCAACGTGACCGATGGTGCCTACGTTGACGTGCGGTTTGTTACGTTCGAATTTCTCTTTAGCCATCTTGACCGTCTCCTAACGAAGAATTGAGCAAGCCATGCCGCCATTAAAACAAAGGCAGATACTTTCATATCTGCCTTCATTAGATGGAGCTCATGAGCGGATTTGAACCGCTGACCTCACCCTTACCAAGGGTGTGCTCTACCAGCTGAGCTACATGAGCCAAACTCTTTGCACAAGCAACAAACTGGAGCGGGCAGCGGGAATCGAACCCGCATCATCAGCTTGGAAGGCTGAGGTTCTACCACTGAACTATGCCCGCGGAGCTTGCAGCTCACGCTGAATCTGGTGGAGGGGGAAGGATTCGAACCTTCGAAGTCGATGACGTCAGATTTACAGTCTGATCCCTTTGGCCGCTCGGGAACCCCTCCAAAGTGAGGCGGCATTTTCTAGATCCGCCACCCTGCTGTCAAGCATTTTCTCATTTAAAATCGTGAGGTTAGCTACTTTGACAACATCTTCGCCGGGAACCAACTTTGACCACCCTGCGAAGCGGGCGCCATTCTATGCAAACTACTGGGGCAATGCAACGCCTTCACAAGGCATTAATTGATGCTGCAAGCCGGCAAAGTCGCCAGCCAACCTGCCGAGCAGGAATTCATCGGCCAAGCGCCTGCTTTCCGGCGCTACGCGCACCCAGAAACTGCGATGAGCGCGGGATAATTCGCGCATCTGCGGCTCGTAGCCGACCTCACGCAAACGCTGCATGACACTATCGGCCGAGTCGCTGCGCGGGAAAATGCCAAGGGAGATTCCGTTTGCCAGTTCACCCTGGGTAATGATGTAACTGTCTATGCGCCGCGCCTGCAGCTCGCGCAGCTGCCTCAATGACGCCTGGCGAGAAGCCAGCGGCGGCAGATAGACCCAGTACTCCACACCAGCAGCCGCATCCAGACTGCGCACGTCAGCCTGTATATCGAGACTGAGGAGGCGCTGTTCGACCACTTTCGCACGCACCTCTTCATCGAAGCTACCAAGGAAAAGACATACCGCCGCCTCGGGAGCCGCCACCTCGTCAGGCGCCACGGATTGAGCACGGACACGCGGCGATTCAGCCTCGCTCAGCAGACGGATATCCTGGCGCGTTGCCTGATAAGCGCCCGCCGGGGCGACCTCCTTGGCACGCAGTGGCGCCTGCTGCTGATGCCAAACGTAATAGAAGGCGTTCAGCAGGATAAGCAACAGCAGAATCCAACGCATGCCTTGCCTCAACTCAATGGGCAGGCGATAGCCAGCCCGACAAAAACCAGATCGGGCACGACTTGAGCACCCGGTACGACATCACGCACCAACTCTACATCGCCGCCCGTAAGGAAAACTTCGAAACCACCAGGAAAACGCGCACGCGCCTGAAGGAGCTGCTGCTCGACGAAACCTCTCAGCATCAGTACGCAGCCACGCTCTACAGCCTCTGCCGTCGAGTGGCCCGGTTTGAGCTCCTGTAGCGCCGCCAACGCAACCTGGCGGTCGTAGCGAATACGCCGTGTATGCGTACTCAATTGATCGCGCATCAGCGGCAGGCCAGGACAGATGAATCCACCCAGGTGAGCGCCGTCAGCGGAGACGAAGTCAGCTGTCACCGCCGTTCCCAGATCAACCACCAGACAGGATCGCTGCCCAAGATGATAAGCCCCCAGAACGGCCAGCCAACGATCCAGCCCCAGGCGCCGATAGTCCTCGTAACCATTACGAACGACACCGACCTGACTGGCCGACTCGGCGCAAACCACCCCAACGCCCAGGGTCGCCCGCAATTGCATGACCAATTGCTCGGTCTCCGTATCGCTGCGCACGCTCACCAGCCGGCAATGACTGATAGAAACCGCCGACGCGGAAAGCGCATTGAACAACCCCGCATCCGAGTCGACGACACCCGCCGCAATGCGCTGAAGACCATCAAGAGAGATCACGCGCCACTTGATGAAACTGTTACCGCAGTCGAGCTCAAGAATCATGCTGCAACCTCAGGCTCAACTCGCCACCACTGAAAGAGCGCTCGATCCCGTCGACCTCAAGGCGAATAGCTCCTCGCCCATCCACACCCAGCACCACACCGAGCGTAGCGTTCTGCCCCGCCGTCAAGGCCACAGAGCGCCCGCGCCACGCGTGCAAAGCCTCCCACTCCTCGCGCAAGCCAGCGAAACCATACTGCCAATGGCAAGCAAAATAGCTGCGCAGCTGTCGCAGCAACTCCCCCGCCAGCCGGTTACGATCAATCATCCCTCCCAGGCATTGGCGCACGGAAGTCCAGGGCTGATCGATCACGGCAGGCGCAGCGGCCATCATGTTCACATTGATGCCGATACCAACCACCACATGACACACGTCCGCCGGGTCACCTGCGAGCTCAAGCAATATTCCGGAGATCTTGCGACCATCCACCAGAACGTCATTCGGCCACTTCAGGCTTGCCGCAGATAAACCGCAAGCCTGCAGGGCACGGGCTACAGCCAGCCCGACAGTCAGGCTTAACGCCTCCACCTGGCTCATACCGCCATCGACACGCACAACGACACTGCAATAGAGGTTCTCTGCAAAAGGGCTTGCCCACGCACGCCCACGCCGACCTCGCCCCGCTGTCTGCCGCTCGGCAAGCAGGACGAACGGCGCACACCACCCAGAGCCCAGGCGACGGAATATCTCGGCGTTGGTCGAGTCAAGACTTGCCTCGACGAAGACAGGCCAGTCGATCTCCCCCGCATGACCTCGAATCTGCTCGGCATCCAGCAACGCCATAGGCGCTGCTAACCGATAGCCTCGCCCAGGAACCTTGAAAACCTCGATTCCGATCTCGCTCTCCAGCCCCTGCAGTTGTTTCCAGACAGCACTACGACTGACTCCCAGCTCGACCCCCAAGGCCTCGCCGGAGTGGAATCGACCATCCTGCAGAAGTTTCAACAATGCCAGCATGCCAGGCCCCGCAACGAACAAGGCAGGCATGATAACGACGAGCCCACGGCTTGCATAGAAACAGCAGTACGCGCACGTAATCGCTGGGTGCGCCGCGCGCACCAAGTCGTGCGCCGAGGACTCGCCCTGGTGCGCACGGCGCCCGGCTTTTTCCGCGCACAAAGAAGAACGCCCTGACCAGTTACCTGATCAGGGCGTTCGTATAGGAGCTTGACGATGACCTACTCTCACATGGTGAAGCACCACACTACCATCGGCGATGCGTCGTTTCACTACTGAGTTCGGGATGGGATCAGGTGGTTCCAACGCTCTATGGTCGTCAAGCAATTCGGTTGGGATGTCGCTGTTGGGCGCTATCCCCTTGGATACGTGATAGAGGCTTGTAGTTCTCGCAAATTTTCGGCTTTCTGTCGACTTCACCATCGACACCCTCTGCACGAGGGCAGATTGTTTGGGTGTTATATGGTCAAGCCTCACGGGCAATTAGTATGGGTTAGCTCAACGCCTCACAGCGCTTACACACCCCACCTATCAACGTCGTAGTCTTCGACGGCCCTTCAGGGAGCTCAAGGCTCCAGTGAGATCTCATCTTGAGGCAAGTTTCCCGCTTAGATGCTTTCAGCGGTTATCTTTTCCGAACATAGCTACCCGGCAATGCCACTGGCGTGACAACCGGAACACCAGAGGTTCGTCCAACCCGGTCCTCTCGTACTAAGGTCAGCCCCTCTCAAATCTCAAACGTCCACGGCAGATAGGGACCGAACTGTCTCACGACGTTCTAAACCCAGCTCGCGTACCACTTTAAATGGCGAACAGCCATACCCTTGGGACCGGCTTCAGCCCCAGGATGTGATGAGCCGACATCGAGGTGCCAAACACCGCCGTCGATATGAACTCTTGGGCGGTATCAGCCTGTTATCCCCGGAGTACCTTTTATCCGTTGAGCGATGGCCCTTCCATACAGAACCACCGGATCACTAAGACCTACTTTCGTACCTGCTCGACGTGTCTGTCTCGCAGTCAAGCGCGCTTTTGCCTTTATACTCTGCGACCGATTTCCGACCGGTCTGAGCGCACCTTCGTACTCCTCCGTTACTCTTTGGGAGGAGACCGCCCCAGTCAAACTACCCACCATACACTGTCCTCGATCCGGATGACGGACCAGAGTTAGAACCTCAAGGTTGCCAGGGTGGTATTTCAAGGATGGCTCCATGAGAACTGGCGTCCCCACTTCAAAGCCTCCCACCTATCCTACACAAGCAAGCTCAAAGTCCAGTGCAAAGCTATAGTAAAGGTTCACGGGGTCTTTCCGTCTAGCCGCGGATACACTGCATCTTCACAGCGATTTCAATTTCACTGAGTCTCGGGTGGAGACAGCGCCGCCATCGTTACGCCATTCGTGCAGGTCGGAACTTACCCGACAAGGAATTTCGCTACCTTAGGACCGTTATAGTTACGGCCGCCGTTTACCGGGGCTTCGATCAAGAGCTTCGCTTGCGCTAACCCCATCAATTAACCTTCCGGCACCGGGCAGGCGTCACACCCTATACGTCCACTTTCGTGTTTGCAGAGTGCTGTGTTTTTAATAAACAGTCGCAGCGGCCTGGTATCTTCGACCGGCATGGGCTTACGCAGTAAATACTTCACCCTCACCGGCGCACCTTCTCCCGAAGTTACGGTGCCATTTTGCCTAGTTCCTTCACCCGAGTTCTCTCAAGCGCCTTGGTATTCTCTACCTAACCACCTGTGTCGGTTTGGGGTACGGTTCCTAGTTACCTGAAGCTTAGAAGCTTTTCCTGGAAGCATGGCATCAACCACTTCGCATTCTAAAAGAACGCTCGTCATCAGCTCTCGGCCTTGATCTCCCGGATTTACCTAAGAAATCAGCCTACCACCTTAAACACGGACAACCAACGCCGTGCTGGCCTAGCCTTCTCCGTCCCTCCATCGCAGTAACTAGAAGTACGGGAATATTAACCCGTTTCCCATCGACTACGCATTTCTGCCTCGCCTTAGGGGCCGACTAACCCTGCGTCGATTAACGTTGCGCAGGAAACCTTGGTCTTTCGGCGTGCGAGTTTTTCACTCGCATTGTCGTTACTCATGTCAGCATTCGCACTTCTGATACCTCCAGCAAGCTTCTCAACTCACCTTCACAGGCTTACAGAACGCTCCTCTACCGCTCATCCAAAGGATGAACCCGTAGCTTCGGTGTATGGTTTGAGCCCCGTTACATCTTCCGCGCAGGCCGACTCGACTAGTGAGCTATTACGCTTTCTTTAAAGGATGGCTGCTTCTAAGCCAACCTCCTAGCTGTCTAAGCCTTCCCACATCGTTTCCCACTTAACCATAACTTTGGGACCTTAGCTGACGGTCTGGGTTGTTTCCCTTTTCACGACGGACGTTAGCACCCGCCGTGTGTCTCCCGTGCTGACACTTGCTGGTATTCGGAGTTTGCATCGGTTTGGTAAGTCGGGATGACCCCCTAGCCGAAACAGTGCTCTACCCCCAGCAGTGATACACGAGGCGCTACCTAAATAGCTTTCGAGGAGAACCAGCTATCTCCGAGCTTGATTAGCCTTTCACTCCGATCCACAGGTCATCCGCTAACTTTTCAACGGTAGTCGGTTCGGTCCTCCAGTCAGTGTTACCTAACCTTCAACCTGCCCATGGATAGATCGCCCGGTTTCGGGTCTATACCCAGCGACTAAAGCGCCCTATTAAGACTCGCTTTCGCTACGCCTCCCCTATTCGGTTAAGCTCGCCACTGAATATAAGTCGCTGACCCATTATACAAAAGGTACGCAGTCACCCAACTAAGTAGGCTCCCACTGCTTGTACGCATACGGTTTCAGGTTCTATTTCACTCCCCTCTCCGGGGTTCTTTTCGCCTTTCCCTCACGGTACTGGTTCACTATCGGTCAGTCAGTAGTATTTAGCCTTGGAGGATGAATTCCCCCATGTTCAGACAAGGTTTCTCGTGCCCCGTCCTACTCGATTTCATTGATAAGAGCGTTTCGTGTACGGGGCTATCACCCACTACGGCGGCACTTTCCAGAGCCTTCCACTACACTCAAATCAACTTAAGGGCTAGTCCCCGTTCGCTCGCCACTACTTAGGGAATCTCGGTTGATTTCTTTTCCTCAGGGTACTTAGATGTTTCAGTTCCCCTGGTTCGCCTCTTGCACCTATGGATTCAGTACAAGATACCTAGGTTATCCTAGGTGGGTTCCCCCATTCAGACACCTCTGGATCACAGTCTGTTTGCCGACTCCCCAAAGCTTTTCGCAGGCTACCACGTCTTTCATCGCCTCTGACTGCCAAGGCATCCACCGTATGCGCTTCTTCACTTGACCATATAACCCCAAGCAATCTGGTTACTGTCTCAATCGTGAAGACGACATTCGCCGAAAATTTGCGTCTTGAGAACTACAAATTTTGCCTTGATTAACAACGTGCAGTGAAACACGCCGTTAGTCACTTCTATCACATATCCAAATTTTTAAAGAACGATGTTTCGACTGGTCAAAGACCAGAAATCAACACTCCCCTACCTACGCAGGAGCGCTCATTTCTGAACTCTTCACTCGACAATCTCGCTGTAAGTGGTGGAGCCAAGCGGGATCGAACCGCTGACCTCCTGCGTGCAAAGCAGGCGCTCTCCCAGCTGAGCTATGGCCCCGTAAGCATCTGCACCTGAATTGGTAGGTCTGGGCAGATTTGAACTGCCGACCTCACCCTTATCAGGGGTGCGCTCTAACCAACTGAGCTACAGACCTATAACAGGGTCGCGTTACAGCATCGTCTTCGACTATGAATCAAGCAATTCGTGTGGGAGCTTATGAGCAAGCTGCAGTCTTCGATTAAGGAGGTGATCCAGCCGCAGGTTCCCCTACGGCTACCTTGTTACGACTTCACCCCAGTCATGAATCACTCCGTGGTAACCGTCCCCCCGAAGGTTAGACTAGCTACTTCTGGAGCAACCCACTCCCATGGTGTGACGGGCGGTGTGTACAAGGCCCGGGAACGTATTCACCGTGACATTCTGATTCACGATTACTAGCGATTCCGACTTCACGCAGTCGAGTTGCAGACTGCGATCCGGACTACGATCGGTTTTATGGGATTAGCTCCACCTCGCGGCTTGGCAACCCTTTGTACCGACCATTGTAGCACGTGTGTAGCCCTGGCCGTAAGGGCCATGATGACTTGACGTCATCCCCACCTTCCTCCGGTTTGTCATCGGCAGTCTCCTTAGAGTGCCCACCATAACGTGCTGGTAACTAAGGACAAGGGTTGCGCTCGTTACGGGACTTAACCCAACATCTCACGACACGAGCTGACGACAGCCATGCAGCACCTGTGTCTGAGTTCCCGAAGGCACCAATCCATCTCTGGAAAGTTCTCAGCATGTCAAGGCCAGGTAAGGTTCTTCGCGTTGCTTCGAATTAAACCACATGCTCCACCGCTTGTGCGGGCCCCCGTCAATTCATTTGAGTTTTAACCTTGCGGCCGTACTCCCCAGGCGGTCAACTTAATGCGTTAGCTGCGCCACTAAAATCTCAAGGATTCCAACGGCTAGTTGACATCGTTTACGGCGTGGACTACCAGGGTATCTAATCCTGTTTGCTCCCCACGCTTTCGCACCTCAGTGTCAGTATCAGTCCAGGTGGTCGCCTTCGCCACTGGTGTTCCTTCCTATATCTACGCATTTCACCGCTACACAGGAAATTCCACCACCCTCTACCGTACTCTAGCTCGCCAGTTTTGGATGCAGTTCCCAGGTTGAGCCCGGGGCTTTCACATCCAACTTAACGAACCACCTACGCGCGCTTTACGCCCAGTAATTCCGATTAACGCTTGCACCCTTCGTATTACCGCGGCTGCTGGCACGAAGTTAGCCGGTGCTTATTCTGTCGGTAACGTCAAAACAGCAAGGTATTAACTTACTGCCCTTCCTCCCAACTTAAAGTGCTTTACAATCCGAAGACCTTCTTCACACACGCGGCATGGCTGGATCAGGCTTTCGCCCATTGTCCAATATTCCCCACTGCTGCCTCCCGTAGGAGTCTGGACCGTGTCTCAGTTCCAGTGTGACTGATCATCCTCTCAGACCAGTTACGGATCGTCGCCTTGGTGAGCCTTTACCTCACCAACTAGCTAATCCGACCTAGGCTCATCCGATAGCGCAAGGCCCGAAGGTCCCCTGCTTTCTCCCGTAGGACGTATGCGGTATTAGCGTTCCTTTCGGAACGTTATCCCCCACTACCAGGCAGATTCCTAGGCATTACTCACCCGTCCGCCGCTAAATCAAGGAGCAAGCTCCTCTCATCCGCTCGACTTGCATGTGTTAGGCCTGCCGCCAGCGTTCAATCTGAGCCATGATCAAACTCTTCAGTTCAATACTGCTTGGGTTTTGAGAAAACCCTAAACTTGGCTCAGCAATCGCAAATCTCTTAATTAAAAGAGTAACTCTCGAATTCACGAGTGTTGCTTTGTGATGCTGATAATCTGTCGACCATCAGTCTTAACTCACAAGCACCCACACGAATTGCTTGATTCAGTTGTTAAAGAACAGTTGGCTGAGCCTTTCGCCTCAACCGAGGCCGCGCATTCTACAGCAGCCTCTCTTTCTGTCAAGCTGTTTTTCGAAGAATTTTTTCTTTCTACTCAACCACTTGCGCTTTCGATCAGAACTTCTTCTCTCCAGCGGGAGGCGCATTCTACAGCGTTCAAAACCGCTGTCAACCACCTCTTTCAAATCGCTTTCGATCCATTCGACCGAAACACCGACAGGCCCAAACCTTCACCCTGTCGACCGGCGCGCATTCTACACGCCAGCTCCAGCTTTGCAACCCCTTTTCAAACTTAACTTATTGATTAACAAGAAGTTTTTCAAAGGCTTCATCGCTGAAGTGGCGCGCATTCTACAGCCAGCAGAATGCGCGTCAAGCACAAATTGCAGTTTTATTACTCTGCCTTTAGCGTAATTCGCGCAAAGGCCTTCTTGCCTGCCTGGCAAACGTGCATCGCACCCACCTTGAACAGGAAGGCCCGATCCACCACCTCACCATCGACACGCACGCCACCCGAACCCAGCAGATCACGAGCGACTGCCGCGTTCTTTACCAACCCTGCCTTATTAAGGACGGAGGAGATCGGCATATCTTCAGCCGACACAAGCTCGATCTCCGGGAGATCCTCAGGCAGCTCACCATCCTTCATGCGATTGCCGGCAGAGCGATGCGCATTGGCAGCAGCCTCCTCACCATGGAAGCGCGCAACGATCTCTTCGGCCAGCTTGATCTTGATGTCACGCGGATTGGCGCCCTGCTCGACATCACGCCTGAATTGCTCGATCTCCTCCATGAACCGGAAGCTGAGCAACTCGAAATAGCGCCACATCAATGCATCAGGCATGGACACCAGCTTGTTGTACATCACACCCGGCGCCTCCTGGATGCCCACGTAGTTGCCCAGGGATTTGGACATCTTCTTCACACCATCAAGGCCTTCGAGCAGCGGCATGGTGACGATGCACTGGGACTCCTGACCATAGGAACGCTGCAACTCGCGCCCCATCAACAGATTGAACTTCTGGTCGGTACCACCCAGCTCGACGTCAGCCTTCAGCGCCACGGAGTCATAACCCTGCACCAGCGGGTAGAGAAACTCATGAATGGCGATGGGCTGACTACTGGTGTATCGCTTGTCGAAGTCATCGCGCTCGAGCATCCGCGCCACGGTGTACTGCGAAGCCAGACGAATGAAATCGGCCGGCTTCAGCTGATCCATCCAGGTAGAGTTGAAAGCGACTTCGGTCTTGGCCGGATCAAGAATCTTGAAGACCTGCTGCTTATAGGTCTCGGCGTTATCCAGCACCTGCTCGCGAGTCAGCGGCGGACGGGTAGCGCTCTTGCCACTGGGGTCACCGATCATTCCGGTGAAATCACCAATCAGGAAGATCACCTGGTGACCGAGATCCTGGAACTGACGCAGCTTATTAATAAGGACGGTATGACCGAGATGCAGATCGGGGGCGGTAGGGTCGAACCCGGCCTTGATCCGCAGCGGCTGACCCCGCTTGAGCTTCTCGACCAGCTCAGACTCAACCAGAACCTCTTCCGCACCGCGCTTGATGAGCGCCAGCTGCTCTTCGACCGACTTCATGACAAAAACCCGCAACCACTGGAAATTGAAAGGGAACCAACCATACAAGATCGCGAACTAATTACAAGTTTTGCCCAAGGCAAGCGCCCCGAGCGCCCACTCGGCATGTCAAGGGTTGCCCCGAGCCGATTTTGGTTATATTTTATACAGTTAATACACATTCCAAGAAAACGCCTCACGCCATGACGCAAAATACCCCCAAAGCCCCGCCCTACCCCAAGAGCCATATCCTGGCCGCTAGTGGTGTAGCTGCGCTGCTGAGCCTGGCTCTACTGGTGTTTCCTTCGCGCGAAGTCGAAGCGCAGAAAACCTTTCTCGACCTGGATCTCGGCAATGATGCCGAGCTGGTACTGCAGGAAAAGGACGACCTCCGAGCGGGACTGCCAGTACCTGGCGCCGCCTCGCCCTTCGCCAAGATCGAGCAAAGCGCGGACACTGCCGAGAACAGCGCAGAAGACGCTGATGAAGACATCCTTGAAACAGCTGAAACCACTCCTCCTTCCGACCCCAATCATCACAATGTCACCGTCAGCAATGGCGACACGCTTTCCACCGTGTTCGCCAAGGTCGGCCTGAACGCCAATGATCTGCACGAGGCACTCAACAGTAGCAAGGACGCCAAGCAGTTCAGCCGCCTGAGGATCGGACAGGTGCTGGATTTCGAGCTGGGTGAAGACGGCAAGCTGAAAAGCCTGCAAACCAAGCTGAGTGACCTGGAAACCATCCGCCTTAGCCGTACCGACAAGGGCTTCGACTTCCAGAGCGACATGATCAAACCGGAGGTCGTCACGACCTACAGCCATGGTGTGATCAATAGCTCCCTGTTTCTCTCTGCCAAGCGCGCAGGCCTTTCCCACAGCCTGACCATGGATCTGGCCAACGTGTTCGGCTACGACATCGACTTCGCCATGGATATTCGCGAAGGCGACGAATTCGAAGTGATCTACGAAGAGAAGGTGGTAGAGGGCAAGCGCGTCGGTACCGGCAACATTCTCTCGGCACGCTTCACCAACCGCGGCAAGACCTACACCGCCGTGCGTTACACCAGCAAGCAAGGCACCACCAGCTACTACAACGCCAACGGCGAGAGCATGCGCAAGGCGTTCATCCGTACTCCGGTGGATTTCGCTCGCATCAGTTCTCGCTTCTCCACAGGTCGCAAACATCCAATCCTGAACAAGATTCGCGCACACAAGGGCGTCGACTACGCTGCGCCACGCGGCACGCCGATCAAGGCGGCCGGCGACGGTCGCGTAACCCTGGCCGGTCGTAACGGCGGCTATGGCAACACCGTGATCATCCAGCACGGTCAGCGTTACCGCACCCTCTATGCGCACATGCAGGGCTTCGCCAAGGGCGTTCGCAACGGCACCAACGTAAAACAGGGGCAGATCATCGGTTACATCGGCACAACAGGACTTTCCACCGGCCCCCACCTGCACTATGAATTCCAGGTCAACGGTGTACACGTCGACCCACTGAGCCAGAAGCTGCCAATGGCCGACCCCATCGCCGCCAGCGAAAAACAGCGCTTCATGCAGCTGAGCAAGCCGCTGATGGCACGTATGGATCAGGAAAAGGCCACCATGCTGGCCGCCAACCAGCAGTAAGCCATGCCCCTCTATATAGGCGTGATGTCCGGTACCAGCCTGGACGGACTGGACATCGCGCTGATCGATCATGATCAGCAGCCCCGCCTTATGGCCACCCTTTATCTTCCGATGCCTGAGCAATTGCGCAACGACATGCTTGCGCTTTGCTCATCGGGATACGACGAGTTGGCGCGAGCCGCACTCGCGGAACAGCGCTGGGTGGAGTTGGCTGCAGAGGGCATCGGCGAGCTTCTGCAACGACAAGGCCTGCAACCACAGCAGATTCGGGCAGTCGGTAGCCACGGCCAGACCGTCCGCCATGAACCCGCGCGCGGCTTCACCGTCCAGATCGGCAACCCGGCGCTCCTGGCAGAGCTGACCGGCATCTGTGTCGTCGGCGACTTTCGCAGACGCGATGTCGCAGCAGGCGGCCAGGGTGCGCCGCTGGTGCCGGCATTCCACCAGGCACTGTTCGCTGACAGCGAACGCCATGTGGCGGTGCTCAATGTCGGCGGCTTCAGCAATCTGAGCCTGCTTTCCCCTGGCCAGGAAGTTCTGGGGTTCGACAGCGGCCCGGGCAACGTGTTGCTCGATGCCTGGATTCATCACTGCCAGGGACTGACCTATGATCGTGGCGGCGACTGGGCGGCCACAGGCAAGCTGCAGACCGGGTTGCTCGCTCGCCTGCTGAGCGATCCGTTCTTCGCTGCGCAGGGCCCGAAGAGTACAGGTCGCGAACTCTTCAACCTCGATTGGCTGCTTGGCCACTTGCGGGCACTCGGCCCCACAGCAACGGAAGATGTACAGGCAACTCTGGTAGAGCTGACCGCCCGTAGCATCATCGGCGCCTTGCGCAACGCCCAGGCACGAACCGATACCCTGCTGGTATGTGGAGGCGGTGCTCATAACGCGTATCTGATGGAGCGCTTGAGCGCCTTGCTGCCAAACGCCCATGTAAGCAGCACGGCTGAGCGTGACGTCGATCCGGATTGGGTCGAAGCGATGGCTTTCGCCTGGCTCGCTCACTGCACTCTCGAGGGCATTCCCGGCAATCGCCCCAGCGTGACCGGAGCGCGCGGCCTGCGCATACTCGGTGCGATCTATCCGGCCTAGAGGCGCAGTCAACGAAAACGCCGCGCACAAGGCGCGGCGTTCAGGTAGTGAATAACCTTAGATCGAGAAGGACGAACCGCAACCGCAGGTCGTGGTGGCGTTGGGGTTCTTGATCACGAAGCGCGAACCTTCCAGACCTTCCTGGTAATCAACTTCGGAGCCCGCCAGGTACTGGAAGCTCATGGCGTCGACCACCAGGCTGACGCCCTCACGTTCGACGATGGTGTCATCTTCGGCCACGTCCTCATCGAAGGTGAAACCATACTGAAACCCCGAGCAACCACCGCCCGTGACGAACACGCGCAGCTTCAGGCGCGGATTGCCCTCTTCATCGACCAGGGTCTTCACCTTGCTGGCCGCGCCTTGAGTAAAGTGCAAGGGGGCAGGGGTGAAGGTTTCGACGCTCATGCTGTACTCCCGGCGCCATGCGCCATACTGCGTTAGCAGGTTGTGAAAACACCTGCGTTACCTGACCGCTGCTGAAAACAGCCTCAAATATTCAATTGAAGCGCTTGTACTGCGCCTCCTGGCTGCCCGGCCCAAACCAGGCGACCTGGCCCGGATATCGACAGCCTGCTGGGCTCGCATTATCCGCTTGCCCTACGAAATTGGTCAACTATTGCTCGACATCCAAGATTGCCGGAAGCTCCAGAGGACGCTCGCCTTCTTTCAGGTGAAACAACCGGCCTTCGATCTGCGCGCCCATGGCCATTTCCATCAGACCGTAATACAGGTTGCCGCGCACTCGCGAACGCGCGCCCAACTCGAGATGGCCGCTGGCGTAGACGTCACCACTCACCTCACCGTCGATCACTATATGGGGGGCACGGATCTCACCTTCAACCATGCCGCCGACACTGACACGCACCAACCCCTCGCTGGCCAGCAAATTACCCGTGACCCGGCCATCAACCTGTACCGCGCCCTGGAAGCGCATGTCGCCCACCAACTCGGCACCGGCGGCGATCAGGCTGGTCTTGCCGCTGAATCGCTGCAAGTCGGGCTTGGCCTTGTCTTTATTCCACATGGGGGTTATCACTCCTGATTTAATCCAATCGAACGTACGATCCAGCGGCTTGTCACCTTCGACTTCCGCACGAACCTTGACCTGACGGGGCTCGAAGCCGTCAGGCAACTGCAACTCGCCGAAGCGTCCAGCTTCCGGAAAAGATTGAAAATGCTTGAAGGAGAACGGGATGGTGGCTTCGTTCACCTCTTCGGACAGCGCCGCCAGCTCGAAGCTGACATCCTTGCCACCCTGACGGCCTTCGACACTGATGCGCAACAGCCCCTGCAGCGGCTCGTCGCTCGCCCCTACCCGACTCATCAGTACCTTGTAGCGGAAACGCTGCGGTACGTCCGTGGCTTGCAACTCGAAGGCCCGGACGCGAATACCCTCGCGTCGACTGGCAGGAGCCAACACTCCCTTGTAGAAGGCCAGATCCTGCTGCTGCTTGAAGATCTGCTCCTCGAGCAGCTTGATGGTACGACGGTTCTGTTCGATGGCCTGCTGGCTGACCTTGTCACTGCTCCCCACCACGGCCAGACGCTGGCGCAACAGCTCCAGCTCCTGATCCTGCTCGGCCAGCCGGGTGAGCAGCTCACGGCTGTCGCCCTGCTCCTGCTGAAGCTGCTGCTGAGGCCAGTACATGCCCAACAGGAAGGCCAGCGGAACGGCCAGTAACGACAGAAACAGCAACCAGCGGCGGCGGCGATCACGGCGCGGATCGCTGAGGCGCACCTCCCAGTTCGGCGTCACGGCAGCAGCGCCGCATGCGACGCGCCGAGCCACTCATCAACGCCGAAGAGGATGCTCACGTTCTGCACAGCCGGCTCCGACGCAACCTCTACCAGATTGTCGATCACCGACAGCACCACGACCGGTTCTCCGACTTGCGGGCGATTCATCGCGATACGGCAGACATTGCCGCCACGTACGCCGAGGGTCTGCGGATGAGGGCCGGTCGGCATAACGTCAACAGAGGGTTCATCCGCGTAATGCTTCTCGGAGAGGGCCTGCAGAACGACACCGGTGTAGCCCGTGCTGTCGACGATACCGAGCTTGATCATCACATGCCCTCTGCAAAAACAATTGGAAAGGTGCCGATGATAAAGCCGCATCGGCCAAGCTCCAAACGCGGAGGTGACGCAGGCTGTCACCTGCCTCTACTATCAAAGCCATTTTTTCGCGCAAGGATCGAAAATGCTCTACCTATGGCTCAAGGCCCTGCACATCATTGCCATGGTCTGCTGGTTCGCCGGTCTCTTCTATCTGCCGCGTCTTTTCGTCTACCACGCCATGAGCGACGATGCCGTCAGCCATGAGCGATTCTGCGTCATGGAGCGCAAGCTCTATCGCGGGATCATGATCCCGTCGATGATCCTCACCCTGGCTCTCGGCATCTGGTTGCTGAGCCTCAACCCCGGTTACTACTTCAGTCAGGGCTGGATGCACGCCAAGCTCACGCTCGTCGTCGCCCTGGTGGGGTATCACCATCTGTGTGGCGCTCAACTCAAACGTTTCGCTCGTGGTGAAAACAGCCGCAGCCATGTGTTCTACCGTTGGTTCAACGAAGCACCGGTGCTGGCATTGCTCGGCATCGTCATCCTGGTCGTCGTCCGCCCTTTCTGAGGAATTCGCCATGTCTCTGCCTGCCCTGCTTGAGCAACGCCTGCGTTTACCCCTGGTGGCTGCTCCGATGTTTCTGGTGTCCAATCCAGCACTGGTGAGTGCCTGCTGCAATAGCGGTATCGTCGGTAGCTTCCCGGCATTGAACCAGCGCGAAAGCGCCGGTTTCAGCGCATGGCTCGATGAAATATCCGCGAACCTGAACGGCGACGCCGCCCCCTTCGCCGTCAACCTGATCGTTCATCACAGCAACCCTCGCCTGCAGGCGGATCTGGCTATCTGCGTCGAACGCCATGTACCCATCGTGATCACCAGCCTTGGCGCGGTGAAGGAAGTGGTAGATGCGGTGCACAGCTATGGTGGCCTGGTATTCCATGATGTGACCACTCGGCGACATGCAGAAAAAGCCGCCGAAGCCGGCGTCGATGGCCTGATCGCTGTCGCCGCAGGTGCCGGCGGTCACGCCGGTACCTGGAGTCCTTTCGCATTGCTGGCCGAGATTCGCCAGTTCTTCGACAAGACCGTCCTGCTGTCCGGCTGCCTCAACCATGGCCACGAAATACTTGCCGCCCAGTTGCTCGGTGCCGATCTGGCCTACATGGGTACCCGCTTCATCGCGACCAGCGAGAACAATGCATCGCAGGCCTACAAGGAGATGATCCTTGGCGCGCGGGCTGCCGACATCATCCACACGCCTGCCGTATCCGGCGTGCCGGCCAGTTTCATGCGCCAGAGCCTGGAGCAGGCTGGGTACGACTTGAAGCAACTGCAGAACAAGGCCGACATCAACTACGGCGAAAAACTCAAACCCATGGATGACGAAGCCAAGGCCTGGAAAACCGTATGGTCAGCCGGCCAGGGCGTCGGCGGTATCGAGGATCTGCCCTCGGTCGAGGAACTGGTGGCACGACTGGATCGCGAGTACCGAGCCGCGCTGACGCAGAGTCAACAGCTAGGGCAACGTTGGCCGCGATGAAGCGCTGCCACCTCCGGGCAGAAACCTTCCCGGGTCATGCCATGAAAGCCGCAGTTAGTTGGCAGCGGTACCGATCTGATCCAGGAGCAACCGATGGCTTCTAAGACGCACCTCCAGTGAGGTTCTCCTGACCAGCCTCGATGAAGTCCACCGACTGGAGTTCGGCGAACATATCGTCAGTTGTGGCCTGCTCCCCAACTGACGGCTCACCGTCACGAACTGTGCCCCAGGACGCTTGTGCATTGGGCTTGCAGCACTCTAGGCTAGAGCCCTGTTGCGCCAGCCCCCGAATGGGGACTGTCAGCTCGCCCAACTTCCCGCCGACAAGGAAGCTCGCATGAATCAACCGCGCTACAAGATAGTGTTCGACGGCCAACTGATGCCCGAGACCACGCAGGAAACCGTAAAGGAAAATCTGGCCCGCCTGTTCAAGAGCGATCAGTCGCGCATCGACGCCCTGTTCAGTGGCAGCCCGATAGCCCTCAAGCGCGACCTGAACGAGAGCGAGGCCGATAAGTACCTCAGCGCCTTGCAGAAGGCCGGCGCCAATGTACGCAAGGAACTGGATCAATCTGCCAACCTGAGCCTGGTGCCGACCGACGAAGAAGCCGACCAGGCCAATCAGGCCGAAGCCCCCAACATGAACTGCCCCAAGTGCGGTCACGAGCAGGCCAGGGCGAACGCGTGCGAGGCATGCGGCATCGTCATCGAGAAGTACCTGGCGCGTCAGGCGCAGTTGGCCGAACAACCGCAGCAGGCTCCCGCCACCAGCAACGCTTCCCCCTACGCACCGCCCCAGGCGGAGGTCGCCGAGACCCTGCCGGAGTTCGGCGAACTCAAGGTGTTCAGCGTGAACGGCAGGATCGGTCGCGTCCGCTACCTGGGCTGGCTGATGGCGATGACCCTGTGTTTCATTCCGGTACTGGGTGCGTGGCTCGGTCTGGCTGCGTTCTCCTCGACACTGGCCGTTGTGCTCATCGGTATCATCACGCTCGCCTCACTCGTCATCAGTGTCTTCATCGGCGCACAGCGCCTGCATGACATCGGCTGGTCTCGGCTGGTTCCTGCTGCTGCACCTGGTTCCACTGATCGGCAGCCTATTCGCACTGTTGCTGCTGATCATCCCCGGCACCCAGGGCGCGAACCGCTTCGGCCCGCCGCCGCCGCCGAACAGCACGGCGGTCAAGATCCTGGCCTGGCTGACGCTGCTGATCCCCATCATCGCTATCGCTGCTGCCATTGCCATTCCCCAGTACCAAGGCTATGTCGAACGCGCCGCCGAGTTTCAGGAGCAGTAATCCCTTACCATGCGCAGCTACGTATTGATCACCGGCGCATCCAGCGGTATCGGCCTGGCCATGGCCGAAGCCCTGGCACGCCGGGGTCGTCACCTGATCCTCGTGGCGCGCCGACGCGACGCACTGGAAAGCATCGCCTGCGAGCTGGCGCAACGCTTCGGTGTCGAGGTGCTGTTTCGCCTCTGCGACCTCAGCGAACCCCTGCAGCTGTCCGGCCTGCTGCATGAGCTGGAGCAGGGGCAATGGCGAATCGACCTGCTGGTGAACAATGCCGGCCTCGGCTGCGCGGGCCCGTTTCTGGAGCAGGACTGGAGCCGCGAGCGGGAGCAGCTGGAAGTCAACGTTCTGGCCCTGACGCGCTTGTGCCACGCCCTTGGCCAGCACATGGCTCAACAGGGCGGTGGGCAGATTCTCAACGTGGCATCGGTTGCCGCCTTTCAACCAGGCCCCTGGATGAGCAGCTACTACGCCAGCAAGGCCTACGTACTGCACTTCTCCGAGGGGTTGCGCGAAGAGCTGCGCCCGCGCGGCATCAAGGTTTCCGTGCTCTGCCCCGGGCCAACGCACAGTGCGTTCTTCCGCGGCGCACGGATGAACGTCACGCGTCTCGAAGGCAGCAAACTGATGATGAGTGCCGAGGAAGTGGCCTTGATCACCGTGCGAGCGCTGGAGAAGAACCGCGCCATCATCATCCCCGGCTGGCGCAATCGCCTGTTGGCCCTGAGCCCGCGTCTGGCGCCACGCTGGCTGGTACGTAAACTCAGTGGTCGCCTGACCCGGCCATTCACCGGTTCCTGAACAGGCCACTAACCGGCGTTGACCGTCCGCCCATCCGCCCATTGCCGCAGCGCGGCCAGCCGCTCCGCCATCACCACGGACAACGGCGCAGTCCCCTGCAAGGCACGCAGCACCAGCGCCTGATCCACCGTCTGCTGCTGCGCCTGCCCGGCATACAGCGCACTGACCACCGCCTGCTCGATCTCCGCGCCGGAAAAACCCTCGCTGGCCGCAGCCAGTTGCATCAGGTCGAAGCCGGCCGGCTCCAGCTCCCTGCGCTGGAGATGGATGCGGAAAATTTCGGCGCGCACTTCGGCGCTGGGCAGGTCGACGAAGAACAGCTCATCGAAACGCCCCTTGCGCACCAGCTCTGGAGGCAGACGGTCGATGGCATTGGCCGTGGCGACGACGAACACCGGCGCCTTGCGCTCGGCCATCCAGGTCAGCAGGGTACCGAGCACACGCTGACTCACGCCGCCGTCGTGTTCACCACTGGCCAGACCTTTCTCCACCTCGTCCATCCACAGCACGCAGGGCGCCATCTGCTCGGCCAGACGTAGCGCCTCGCGCAGATTGCGCTCGGTCTCGCCGAAGAACTTGTTGTACAGACAGGCGAAGTCCAGACGCAGCAAGGGCAGCCCCCACAGTCCGGCCACGGCCTTGGCCGCCAGACTCTTGCCACCGCCCTGCACACCGACCAGCAACACGCCCTTGGGCGCATCAGCCATCTTGCCTTCGATGAAACCGGCCTGACGTTCGGCCAGCCAGCGCTTGAGGTTGATCAGGCCACCAACCTCGGCAAAGCGCGCGGTGTCGTACTCGAAGCTGAGCACGCCCTCCAGATCCAGCAACTGGAACTTGGTCTTGTTCAGCTCAGGGATATCTTCCTGGGTGATCGCTCCGTCGTCGCAAATGACATTACGCGCCAGCGCACGCGCCTCCGCATGACTGAGACCACGCAGATTCTTCACCACCTGTTGCAGGGTACGGTTGTCGGTGCGCACGCGCGCACCGCGATTGCGCTCGCTCCAGCGGGTGGCCTCGTCGCGCACCATGCTCAGAAGCTCGTCTTCCGAAGGCAGGGCCAGGCTGAAGCGCGCCGCATAGCGCTGCACTTCGGCCGGCAACTTGAGCGCGTGGGAAACCAGCACCAGGGTCGGCTTGTGCGCCGCCTCGCTCATGGCGATCTCCTTGAGCAGGCGCACCAGACGGGGATTGTCGGCAAGGAACGGATGCAGATCGCACATGACGTAGAGATTCGGCTGCGGGTCAGCCTTGATCATGCGCAGCGCAGTTTCAGGATCGAGCGTCGACGATTCATCCGCGGCAGCACCGCCAAACCCAAGGTGCTGCAACCCCTCTGTCACCGACCAGGTATGCAACCCGAGGCCACGCTTGACGGCCAGACCGGTCAGGGTTTCCAGCACCCGCAGCTCGTCCCAGGATTCGATGACCACCAGCTTGACCTTCGAATCCAGCACCAGCCCCAGATCGTGAATATCGTTCTTCAACACCCGCTCCTTGTGAAAACCCGGCACCATGGCCGTGCGCGCCCCATCGATGACGGGCTGTTAAACTCCCGACCTCGACCACCGCCAGGAGCCAGCCCCATGGACTGTCTGTTCTGCAAGATCGTCGCTGGTGACATACCGGCGCGCAAGCTCTATGAAGACGATCAGATCATCGCCTTTCACGATATCGCGCCGCAGGCACCCGTGCACTTTCTGCTGATACCGAAAAAGCACATCGCCACGCTCAATGACCTGGAGGAAAGCGACAAGCCGCTGGCCGGCCATCTGCTCTACAGCGCCCAGCGTCTGGCCGCTGAACAGGGTTGTGCGGAAGGCTTTCGCCTGGTGATGAATTGCAACGACCTCGGCGGACAGACCGTCCACCATATCCATATGCACGTACTCGGACAGCGCCAGCTGCATTGGCCGCCAGGATGATGCGCCTGGCGACAGGCCTTGCCCTGACACTGCTGACCCTGCCGGCCTGGAGCCTGCAACCGGGGCAAACATTTCATGACGCGCTGAACGATGGCGGCAACGGCCCGGAGCTGGTGGTGGTGCCTGCCGGGCAGTTTCTCATGGGCGATGGCAGCGGGCGTGGCAACCACAACGAGCGTCCGCAGCGCGTCATCGAGATCGCTGCACCTTTTGCCATCGGCCTCCATGAGGTGACCTTCGCGGACTGGCAACGCTATGCCGCCTCCCGCGGCGCGCAGATGCCGGACAACGAAGGCTGGGGACTTTCGTCAAAGCGCCCGGTGATTCATGTGTCGTGGCGCGAGGCCCATGCCTATGCACAATGGTTGTCGCGGCAGACCGGTGCACGCTATAGGCTGCCCAGCGAAGCCGAATGGGAATACGCAGCGCGGGGCGGCAGCAGCACCTATTACTGGTGGGGTGATGAGCTGGATAGTGATGAAGCCCGACCTCGTGCCCACTGCCGCGGCTGCGCCAGCCCACGCCTGCTGCAGAACAAGACGGCCACCGTCGGCCAGTTCCCTGCCAATGGTTTCGGCCTGTACGACACGGCCGGCAATGTCTGGGAGTGGACGGCCTCACGCTTCACGCAGCGTTTCGATGGCAGTGAGACACAGAGTGTCGGTCTGCTCGACAACAGCCCGCGCGTAGTACGCGGCGGCGCCTGGAACAGCGGCCCGAGCTATCTGCGCAGCAGCATGCGCGACCTCAAGCAGCCCCATCACCGCGACTACGCGCTGGGTTTTCGCGTATTGCGCGAGCTGCCTTGATAGGGCGGTTTTTCGCTGCGCACGGCGCGCCCTACCGAGGCTCCCGAGGCGTTTCGGCGATACCGCCACATTTGCAGTACACTAGCTGCGTTGTGTTTTTCGGAGGTGCCACATGGCCAGCGAACGCCACTATTCCCCCGTCGACCGCCTGCTGCTGCAGGCCGATGCCGCCCTGCGCACGCTGCTGCCGTTCAGCGGCGCCTCCAGTCGCCCTTCGCCCGCCATCGTGCAGGCCGAAACCGAACTCGATCCCGAGGAAAGTCGACATATCGCCGGGCTGATGCGCATCAACCACACGGGCGAAGTCTGCGCTCAGGCGCTCTATCAGGGACAGGCTCTGACCGCCAAACTGCCGGAAGTACGTAGCGCCATGGAACACGCGGCCGATGAAGAGATCGACCACCTGGCCTGGTGCGAACAGCGTATCCGTGAACTGGGCAGCCATCCCAGCGTGCTCAACCCGCTGTTCTACGGCCTGTCGTTCGGCGTTGGCGCGATTGCCGGCCTGGTCAGTGACAAGGTCAGTCTGGGCTTCGTCGCAGCAACCGAAGATCAGGTGTGCAAACACCTGGACGAGCATCTGCAACAGATCCCCGAGCACGACGCCAAGTCCCGCGCCATTATCGAGCAGATGCGCGTCGACGAAGAGCAGCACGCCAACAGCGCCCTGGCCGCCGGTGGCGTACGCTTTCCAGCGCCAGTCAAGTTCGGCATGACGCTGCTGTCCAAGGTCATGACCAAGAGCACCTACCGTATCTGAATGAACGAGGGCGCCCATGGGCGCCCTCGTCGTATCACGCGAAACCGCTCAGCCCAGTTCGACGATCTCGTAGTCGTGGGTGATATCCACACCGGCACGACCCAGCATGATCGAGGCCGAGCAGTACTTCTCCGCCGACAACTCCACCGCACGCTTGACCTGTGCTTCCTTCAGACCACGGCCCTTGACCACGAAATGCAGGTGAATCCTGGTGAATACCTTGGGCTCCTCACCTGCACGCTCGGCATCGAGGAACACCTCGCAGCTTTCCACAGGCTGGCGGCCCTTGCGCAGAATGCTGACCACGTCGAAGTTGCTGCAACCGCCCAGGCCGATCAACAGCATCTCCATCGGACGAATGCCAAGGTTGCGGCCACCGGCATCAGGCGGACCATCCATCACCACGGCGTGACCACTACCGGATTCACCGAGGAACAGGGCCTCACCGGCCCACTGCACACGCGCTTTCATCGATCCAGGCTCCCAGGATGGAAAAGGGCCGCAGATTAGCACAGGCACGCGGCAAATCGGCGCAGTCTCATGCTGCAAAGTTCCACTGCGTTATGTTATCCAGGTCGCAAAAAAAGCCCTAGTTATAGTGCGTCTGTTAAGCTGACGCCGGATTGCTGGCACACTTGGCCGGATAACCAATAAGAAATCGCCGCTGGATAAAGGCCTTCACTTTTTTCATATTCGGGACTCGGGCATGGTTGCTATTACCCTTACACCTAAAATCAAGAACCTCGACAAACTTCTCGCACATTGCCACCGTCGTCGCTACACCTCGAAAAGCACCATCATCTATGCGGGCGATCGCTGCGAGACACTGTTCTTCATCGTCAAAGGTTCGGTCACCATCCTCATCGAAGATGATGATGGTCGGGAAATGATCATTGCCTACCTCAATGCCGGAGACTTCTTCGGCGAGATGGGGCTGTTCGAAAAGGAAGGGGCGGAAAAGGAACGCAGTGCCTGGGTTCGCGCCAAGACCGAATGCGAGGTCGCGGAAATCAGCTACGCCAAATTCCGTGAACTGACTCAGCAGGATCCGGACATCCTCTTTGCCCTCGGCAGCCAGATGGCCGAGCGCCTGCGCAACACCACGCGCAAGGTTGGCGACCTGGCTTTCCTCGATGTCACCGGACGTGTCGCCCGCACCCTGCTTGATCTGTGCAAGCAGCCGGATGCGATGACTCATCCCGATGGCATGCAGATCAAGATCACCCGTCAGGAAATCGGTCGTATCGTCGGTTGCTCACGAGAAATGGTCGGTCGCGTACTCAAGTCCCTGGAGGAACAGGGCCTGGTACACGTCAAGGGCAAGACCATGGTGGTGTTCGGCACTCGCTGAGTCTGGTGCCATGAAAAAGCCGGCTGTGGAGCCGGCTTTTTCGTTTTCAGTGGAAGAACAACCTGTTCAACTCGGCACCAGGGTCTTCGGCACGCATGAAGGCTTCGCCGACCAGGAAGGCATAGACCTCGTTGATCTCCATCAACTCGACGTCGGCGCGATTGAGAATGCCGCTCTCGGTGACTACCAGGCGTTCACGTGGAATACGGGGCAGCAGATCCAGAGTGGTTTCCAGGCTGACTTCGAAGGTATGCAGGTTGCGGTTGTTGATGCCCACCAGTGGCGTATCCAGCAAGGTCAGCGCACGATCCAGCTCGTCGCCGTCATGCACCTCAACCAGCACGTCCAGCCCCTGAGCCTTGGCCACCTGCGCCAGCTCGACCATCCGCGCATCTTCCAGCGCAGCGACGATCAACAGCACGCAGTCGGCACCCAGGGCCCGCGCCTCGATGATCTGGTAAGGGTCGATCATGAAATCCTTGCGGATCACCGGCAGGCTGCAAGCGGCACGTGCCTGCTGCAGATAGACATCGGCCCCCTGGAAGAAGTCGATGTCGGTCAGCACCGACAGGCAGGTTGCCCCGCCGGCTTCGTAACTACGGGCTATATCGGCCGGCACGAAGTCCTCACGGATCACGCCCTTGCTCGGCGACGCCTTCTTGATCTCCGCGATCACCGCAGGCTGCTTGTGCAGGGCACGGGTCAGCAGCGCCTCGGCAAAACCACGCGGCGCATCGGCCTGACGGGCTTCGCGCTCGACCTCCTCCAGGCTGACGATCGCACGACGCGCGGCAACCTCTTCGGCCTTGCGGGCGAGAATCTTTTCCAGAACGGTTGGCACGCTCACCCTTCATTCTCCTGTTTGAATACCGCAGTAAAGGACACCAGTTCCTCGAGCTTCTCACGCGCCAGGCCGGTGTGCAGTGCATCGTGCGCCAGTTGCATGCCTTCGCGCAGACTACTGGCATGGTCGGCAGCGTAGAGCGCGGCACCTGCATTGAGCACGATCATGTCGGCAGCCTTCTGACCGTTTTCGGTCTTGCGTCGGCCCAAGGCGTCACGGATCAGCGCCAGCGACTGCTCGGCATCGTCGACGGTCAGACCGATCAGGCTCTGACTCTTGATGCCGAAGTCCTCGGGCTGGATACGGTATTCACTGACCACGCCATCCTTCAGCTCGGCAACGAATGTCGGCGCAGCCAGGCTGATCTCATCCAGGCCATCCTGCGCATGCACCACCAGCACATGGGTACTGCCCAGACGCTGAAGCACTTCGGCCATCGGTCGGCACAGCGCCTGACTGAACACACCGATCACCTGATGCCTGGCGCCTGCCGGGTTGGTCATCGGATCGAGCATGTTGAAGATGGTGCGCAGCCCCAGTTCACGACGTGGGCCGATGGCGTGTTTCATCGCACCATGATGCGAGGGTGCGAACATGAAACCGACACCAACGCTCTCCACGCAACGCGCCACCTGCTCGGGCTTGAGGCCCAGGTAGACACCGGCCGCCTCCAGCAGATCGGCACTGCCGCTCTTGCCGGACACCGCGCGGTTGCCGTGCTTGGCCACCTTGCCGCCAGCCGCGGCGACGACGAAGGCCGCCGCCGTGGAAACGTTGAAGATGTTCATGCCATCGCCACCGGTGCCGCAGGTGTCGACCAGACGCTCGGCATCGATGCTCACCGGCGAAGCCAACTCGCGCATGACGCTGGCGGCGCCGACGATCTCGTCGATGGTCTCGCTCTTCATGCGCATGCCCATGAGGAATGCGCCGATCTGCGCCTCGGTACACTGGCCGGTCATGATCTCGCGCATGACGGCCTGCATTTCCTCGGTGGTCAGGTCGAGCTGGGCGACGATCCGGTTGAGGGCTTCCTTGATGTTCATGCGCGCACGCCTCCGGTCTGCTTGAGGAAGTTGGCGAAGAGCTCGTGGCCCTGTTCGGTGAGGATGGACTCGGGGTGGAACTGCACGCCCTCGATATTCAGGGTCTTGTGGCGCAAGCCCATGATCTCGTCGACGGAGCCGTCCTCGTGCCGAGTCCAGGCCGTGATCTCCAGGCAGTCCGGCAAGGTTTCGCGCTTGACCACCAGGGAATGATAGCGGGTCACGGTGAGCGGGTTGTTGAGACCGGCGAACAC
Organism: Ectopseudomonas oleovorans; assembly: GCA_045291465.1. GTDB lineage: Bacteria > Pseudomonadota > Gammaproteobacteria > Pseudomonadales > Pseudomonadaceae > Aquipseudomonas > Aquipseudomonas oleovorans_B. The sequence continues at coordinate 5,299,713 of CP152345.1, forward strand.
CCCCTTGTGCTCATGGAATACGGGGCTGGTCTTGCCATGCATTACCTGGCGCGCGCGCACCACGTCGCCGCCGTAGGCCTGACCGATACTCTGGTGGCCGAGGCAGACGCCAAGGATCGGCAGCTTGCCGGCGAAATGCAGGATGGCCTCGATGGAAACGCCCGCCTCGGTCGGCGTGCAGGGGCCGGGCGAAACGACAATGCGCTCGGGCTTGAGCGCCTCGATCTGGGTGACGCTCAACTCATCGTTGCGGATGACGTGCACGTCGGCCCCAAGCTCGCCCAGGTACTGCACCACGTTGTAGGTGAAGGAGTCGTAGTTGTCGATCATCAAAAGCATGGCACGGCCCCTTATTCGGCAGTCTGTTCGGCGAGCGCGACGGCGCGGAACATGGCGCGACGCTTGTTCAGGGTTTCTTCCCACTCCAGAGCGGGTACCGAGTCGGCGACGATGCCGGCGCCGGCCTGTACATGCAGTTCGCCGTCCTTGATCACCGCCGTGCGAATTGCAATCGCGGTATCCATGTTGCCGTTCCAGGCGTAGTAACCGACCGCACCGCCGTATACACCGCGCTTGACCGGCTCCAGCTCGTCGATGATTTCCATCGCGCGGATCTTCGGTGCACCGGAGAGCGTACCGGCCGGCAGGATGGCGCGCAGGGCGTCCATGGAGGTCAGCCCCTTCTTCAGCTCACCGGTAACGTTGGAGACGATGTGCATGACATTGGAGTAGCGCTCGATGACCATTTTCTCGGTCAGCTTCACCGAACCGACCTCCGACACACGACCGGTATCGTTGCGGCCCAGGTCGATGAGCATCAGGTGCTCGGCAACTTCCTTGGCGTCGGCGAGCAGGTCTTGCTCCAGCGCCAGGTCAGCCTCCTCGGTCGCACCACGCGGCCGGGTGCCGGCGATAGGGCGCACGGTGACCAGATTGTCCTCGACACGCACCAGCACCTCTGGCGAACTGCCCACGACATGGAAGTCGCCGAAGTTGAAGAAGTACATGTAAGGCGTCGGGTTGATGCAGCGCAGCGCGCGGTACAGGTCGATGGGCGCAGCCTTGAATGGAATCGACATGCGCTGGGAGATCACCACCTGCATGCAGTCACCCGCCAGGATGTAATCCTTGATGGCACCCACCGAGCGTTCGTAGTCCTCACGACTGAAGCTGGAGCGGAACGCCGGCTCCTCTCCCGCCGGTTTGTTCAGATCCACGCCCAGGCGCGGGGTGAAGGGCTGACGCAGTTTGCGCAGGATTTCCTGCAACTGCGCCTGGCCGCGCGCGAAGGCGTCGGCTTCGGCCGGGTCGACCAGGACGATGGCGTGCATCTTGCCGGCCAGGTTGTCGAACACCACCACGGCATCGGAGACGTTGAGCAGGATGTCCGGCGTGCCCAGCGCATCGGGATTCACGCCCGCGGCCAACTTGGGCTCCACGTAGCGCACGCTGTCATAGGCGAAGTAGCCGACCAGGCCGCCATTGAAACGTGGCAGACCCGCGATGGTGGGCACCCGGTAGCGGGCCTTGAAATCCTCGACGAAGGCCAGCGGGTCGGCACATTCGTGGCGCTCGACTTCAATGCCATCAGTAGTGATCACCACCTCGTGGCCATGCACACGCAGCACAGTGCGCGCCGGCAGACCGATGATCGAGTAGCGACCCCATTTCTCGCCGCCCTGCACCGATTCGAGCAGGTAGGAATTGGGGGCATCGGCCAGTTTCAGATAGATCGACAGCGGCGTGTCGAAGTCGGCGATGGTTTCGCAGGCAAGCGGAATGCGGTTGTAGCCTTCAGCGGCCAAACGCAGGAATTCTTCATGGGTCATGATCAGCCTCATGGCTTCGGGGAACGGTCAGGTGCAAACGGGCCGCACGCAGCGGCAGGACGAAATCAGGCGCGCCAGCGCCAACGGGCCAGAGCCTTGATCACTTTCATCCAGAGTTTGCAGCTAACCACCACGGTGCGATCTCGACAGGCGGGGGAATAAGGAGAGCGGCCACGGTAGCGCAGCCGCTCGGGCTAAGCAACCATCAGAGCAATTCGGCGAGGCTATCAACCACCAGGCTCGGCTGCTCCTCGGCGACGGGGCGTCCATGATTGTAGCCATAGCTCACCGCAACGCAGGGCACGCCGGCGGCACGAGCTGCCAGTACGTCGTTGCGAGAATCACCGACGAACAGCGACTGAGCCTGGTTCACGCCGGCCAGGTGCATGACCTGCAGCAGGGCTGCCGGATCCGGCTTCTGCTGCGGCAGGGTGTCGCCACCGATGATCCAGCGAAAGTAGCCACCCAGGCCGACCTGCTCCAGCAGCGGTGCGACGAAGCGCTCCGGCTTGTTGGTCACCACCGCCAGCTCGACGGCAGCGGTGCTGAGGGCCTCCAGCAGCTCGTGGACACCAGGATAGAGCACGGTCAGCTCATGGCATTCGGCATAGATGTCGAGAAAGCGCGCCAAAGCCTCTTCGGTCTGTGCCTCACCGACGCCGGCATGATCCAGGCCTCCGGCCAGCGCACGGCGTACCAGTACACGCGCACCGTTGCCGACCCACTCGCGCACGCGCCCGATACCCGCCGGTTCGCGCCCCAGCTCCACCAGCATGCGGTCGACGGCCGCGGCCAGATCCGGCACCGAATCGACCAGGGTGCCGTCCAGGTCGAACATCACCAGACGCGGCAACTCACCGGCGCATAGCTCGCGCAGCGGCTTCATCCACGCACCTGGGCCAGTTCGGCACGCATGGCATCGATCACTGCCTTGTAGTCAGGCTGATTGAAGATGGCCGAGCCGGCAACGAAGGTGTCTGCGCCCGCCTTGGCGATCTCGCGGATGTTCCCGGCGCTGACGCCGCCATCGATTTCCAGACGGATATCACGGCCGCTGGCGTCGATCAGGGCGCGGGCTTCACGCAACTTGTCGAGGGTGCCGGGGATGAACTTCTGCCCACCGAAGCCGGGGTTGACGCTCATCAGCAGGATCATGTCGACCTTGTCCATCACGTACTTGAGCGCCTCCAGCGAGGTCGCCGGGTTGAACACCAGACCGCACTTGGCGCCACCATCCTTGATCAACTGCAGGGAGCGGTCGATATGCAGAGTGGCTTCGGGGTGGAAGGTGATGTAGGTGGCCCCGGCTTCGAGGAAGTCGCCGATGATGCGATCCACCGGGCTGACCATCAGGTGTACGTCGATCGGCGCAGTGACGCCGTACTTGCGCAACGCCGAGCAGACCATAGGGCCGATGGTCAGGTTGGGCACGTAGTGGTTGTCCATGACATCGAAGTGGACGATGTCCGCACCGGCGGCGAGTACGTTGTCCACTTCCTCGCCCAGACGGGCGAAGTCGGCGGAAAGGATCGACGGAGCGATGGCGAAGGGTTGCATGGCGCACCTCTGAGTGCTTGGTCACGGTGGCGCGCATTGTAGCGGCTGATGCGCCGGATGGCAGCGCTGCCTGACGACAGCGCTGCAAAGTGCCGCAACCAGGCGACGCGTGGTTTCAGATACCGCCAAGGCAGAGGTATTTGATTTCCAGGTACTCATCAAGCCCGTACCTGGAGCCTTCACGGCCCAGGCCAGAGGCCTTCATACCGCCGAACGGCGCGACTTCGCTGGAGATCAGCCCTGTGTTGATACCGACCATGCCGTATTCCAGCGCCTCAGCCACACGGAAGGCACGGCCCAGGTCACGGGTGTAGAAGTAGCCGGCCAGACCGAACTCGGTGTCGTTGGCCTGGCGCACCACTTCAGCCTCGTCGCTGAAGCGGAACAACGGCGCCAGCGGGCCGAAGGTTTCCTCACGAGCCACACGCATCTGTGGCGTCACGCCTACCAGCACGGTGGGCTCGAAGAAGTTTCCGCCCAGCGCCTTGCCGCCCTGCAACACCTTGGCGCCTTTCTCCAGGGCATCGGCCAGATGGCTCTGCACCTTGGCCACGGCGTTGCCGTCGATCAGCGGGCCGATGCTCACGTCAGCCTCAACACCCTGCCCGACCTTCAGCCTGGCCACTGCCGCCGCCAGCTTCTCGGCAAAGGCGTCATACACGCCATCCTGCACATAGATGCGGTTGGCGCAGACGCAGGTCTGTCCGGCATTGCGGTACTTGGCGACCATGGCGCCCTCGACCGCGGCGTCCAGGTCGGCGTCTTCGAAAACGATGAACGGCGCATTGCCGCCCAGCTCCAGCGACAGCTTCTTCAACGTCGGCGCGCACTGCTCCATCAGCCTGATGCCTACGCCGGTGGAGCCCGTGAACGACAGCTTGCGCACCACGGGGTTGGCACACAGCTCGCCACCGACTTCGCGGGAACGCTCGGCGTCAGCCGGCAGCACGTTGAACAGCCCAGCCGGGATACCGGCATGCTCGGCCAGCGCGGCCAGAGCCAGGGCACTGAACGGCGTCTGCGGCGCCGGCTTGAGCACCATGGCGCAACCTGCGGCCAGGGCCGGAGCGGCCTTGCGGGTGATCATCGCCGCCGGGAAGTTCCACGGCGTGATCGCGGCGGTGACGCCGACCGGCTCCTTGGTGACGATCAGGCGCTTATCCGGCTGATGGCCGGGAATGGTGTCGCCATAGATGCGCTTGGCTTCCTCGGCGAACCACTCGATAAAGGAGGCGGCGTAAAGCACCTCGCCACGGGCCTCGGCCAGCGGCTTACCCTGCTCGGCCGTCATGATCTGCGCCAGGTCTTCCTGATTGTCCAGCATCAGTTCGTACCATTTGCGCAGGCGCGCGGCGCGCTCCTTGGCCGTCAGTGCACGCCAGGCCGGCTGGGCCGCCTGAGCGGCCTCTATGGCGCGGCGGGCTTCACCAGCGCCCAGATTCGGCACATGGCCAAGGGACTCGCCGTTGGCCGGGTTGAAAATTTCCGTGACATGGCCATCGGGTGCATCGCACCACTGGCCGTCGATATAGGCCTGATGACGCAGCAGATCGGGATTATTCAGTTTCATGCTGTACTCCTGCTGCCGGGCACCGGGTGCCCGGCCGACATATTCAAGCGAAAGCGATCATTCGGTCGGCGGCAGATCCTTGGTGAAGGTCTGGTCGTTTTCACCACGGAACATCTGCGCGCCATAAATCAGCGCGCACAAACCCACACCGATGGCAAAGGCCCAGCCGGCGCCCTTGATCGCCAGCACCGCGCCGATCACCCCGGCGATGCCAAGATCACGCTGGCTGCGCGCCTCCATGATGCCCAGGCGCACGCTCACGTAGCCCTGGATCAGCAAGGTCAACGCCAGCGCCACACCGAGAATCGGCTGCACCAGAGTCACCACCGGCAGCAGCAACAGGCCTGTGTTGGTACCCCACCGGAACGAGCCAACACCGCCGTAGATGGATTTCATCGCCTTGGCGCCGCCTTTGAAGCGCTCGGTGATCACCACCTGCATCGCCGACCACTGTGGCCCGCACATGGCAACGTCCGGGCCGAACAGGCTCATGAAGGCGTTGCGCCCGCCGAAGATCAGGTGGGAACGGTTGGGATTGAAGTCGACCTTCTCGTCGCGACGGATGTGGTCAGCCTCGGAGAGAATCGCATTGGCCCCCAGCACGTCACCGAACACAACGAGGTAGGCAGCGAACACGGTGGGGATGGCAGTGACGAACATCATCAGCGGCGGCATGCCCAGGCCGAATACGGTGTACTCGTTCCACAGGGTGACGAAGTCCGGCTTGCTGATACCCCACTCGATGCTGGGCCAGGGCGCCTCACCAAAGATCGGCGCGACGAAGACGGCCAGCAGGATGATCGGGAAGATGCCCAGCTTGGCGAAATTCCACCAGAAGCGGTTGCGCTTCTTCAGTTCCTGAAAGTGGATGGAGAACACCAGGTAGAAAGCGATGCCGATAGCGATCGAAATCGTCCAGGGAAGCTATCGAAACGACCGCCCTCCTTGAACACCGTGACCACCGCACTGAGCCCGGCGCCCATGATGATGCCGGCCTTGAGTGCCGAAGGCACCAGCGACACCACCTTGCGCGCCATGCCCGTCATGCCCAGGCCGATGGAGAATATCCCCAGCATCAACTGGAAGGCGATCAGCGCATGCACCCGCTCCGGGCCCTCCGGGAACTGGCTGCAATAAGCCATGAGCAGAGGAATGGCCGGCGTGATCCAGCCTGGCACGACCGGGTCACCCAGCAGATGGTGCATGAGGTACAGCAGACCGTTGAGCATGACCACAGCCAGCGCTACCTCGAACGGCATGCCGAGGAATTCGGTCATCAACGGGATAGCCGCCAGATCCACCGCACACATGAGCAGGCCCTGCATGTAGTCGGAGATCTCGAAGCGGTAATGAATGAACGGCAGACGCACCTTGAATGGCCCCGCCGGCCAGTAGGGGGCTTCTACACCAAGTTCTTGTTGATGCAGTTCGGACATTTGAATCACCCAGCTTTATTAGAGTTGTATGTCAGCCGGCCCCAGCACGCCGGGGCCTTTCATCGTTGTTGCAGATGGCTCAGTAGGCCGCTCGGTAGATCTGCTCGATATCGCCAGCAGTCAGGCGGCGCGGGTTGTTGCGCATCAGCCGGTCGATCTTGCTGGCCTCCTCGGCCATGGCCGGGATGGCGTCTTCCGGCACGCCGAAGCTGCGCATGCCCTTGGGAATGTCGACACTGGCACACAACTCGGCCATGGCTTCGACAGCCAGGTCAGCGGCAGCCTTGTCGCTCAGGCCGTGAGTCTGCACGCCAAGGGCGGCAGCGATCTCGGCCATCCGCTCGACGCAGGCCAGTTTGTTCCAGGCCATCACGTAGGGCAGCAGCAAGGCATTGCTGACGCCGTGGGCGATGTTGAAACGCCCCCAGAGGGTAGGCCAGCGCATGCACGGCGCCGACACCGGCGTTGCCGAAGGCCATGCCGGCCATCAGGCTTGCGGTGGCCATGTCTTCACGAGCGACCAGATCGGCCGGGTTGGCATAAGCCTTGGGCAGCGCCCTGGCGATCAGCCTGATGGCGCCGATGGCCAGGGCATCGGTGATTGGCGAGGCATTGACCGACAGATACGACTCCACCGCATGCACCAGCGCATCGACGCCGCTGGCGGCAGTCACGCCACGCGGGCAGGTCAGGGTCATCACCGGGCTGACCAGGGCGACGTCGGGCAGCAGGTAGTCGCTGACGATGCCCTTCTTCAGTTGCGCCTTCTTGTCGGAGAGGATCGACACATTGGTCACTTCCGAACCGGTACCGGCGGTGGTCGGGATAGCGATCAGCGGCGGGCCCTTGCGCTTGACCTGGTCAACGCCGAACAATTCTTCCAGCGCGCCGTCATGACCGACATAACCGGCCACCGCCTTGGCGATATCGATGGCACTGCCGCCACCGACGCCGATCAGGCCGTCGTGGCCACCGTCCCGATAGGCCTTGGCGCAGGCTTCGACGATGGCAATTTCCGGCTCCGGCTCAACACCCTCGAAGATGCCATAAGCGTGCTCGCCCAGTTGCTTGAGAACATGATCGACCGTACCGGATCTGATCAGGATGGCGTCGGTAACGATGAGCGGGTTGGTAATCTTCAGACGAGGCAGTTCGTTCGCCAGTTGCTCGACGGCCCCCTGGCCGGTCAGCAGTTTGTTGGCGATCTTGAATGCAGCAGTACTCATCAGCAGGCCCTGTTATGCGTGGGGTTCAGGCGCTGCCATAGCGATTCCTGTGCCAGCTCGCGCAAAGCCTTGCCGTAGAAGGCTTGCGGCGCTTTGTCACACTTCATTGCAAGACGGCTTTGATCAAAAAATCAATCAGACAGCCAAAATTTGATCCATTTACCAATCAGCCCTGTTCCCAGCGCTTCATCTTCTGCACCAGGGTCGCCTGGCTCAGGCCAAGCACTTTGGCCGCCTCACGGGTGGTCTTGTGCTGCACCAGCGCCTTGCGGATCAATCGTCGCTCGAGGTTCTCCACCTGCTTGCGCAGTGGCAGCAGGCTGTCATCGCCGCTGTCGCTACGGACAGCGCGCATGTCCTCGGGCAGATCGAACAACTCGACGGTCTCCCGGGTACAGGTGACCACCAGGCGTTCGACCAGGTTGATCAGTTCGCGGATATTGCCGGGCCATGGGTAATCGGTCAGAGCATCGAGCGCTTCCAGCCCCCAGCTCAATTCACGCCCATAACGCTGATTGAACTCGGCCAGGTAGAACTCCAGCAGCGGCTGGATTTCCTCGGGACGCTCGCGCAGCGCCGGGATATGGATCGGCACCACGTTGAGCCGATAGTAGAGGTCGGCACGAAAACGCCCCTCGGCGACCATCTGACGCAAGTCATGGTGGGTGGCGGTGATGATGCGCACGTCCACCTCCTTGAGCTCCAGCCCGCCCACGGGAATGAAGCGACTCTCCTCGATGACCTTGAGCAGCTTGACCTGCAACGGCAGTGGCAGGTCGCCGATTTCGTCGAGAAATACCGTGCCCTGGTGCGCCAGTTCCAGCAGACCGCGCTTGCCCTTGCTGCCAGCGCCAGTAAAAGCGCCCGGCACGTAGCCGAACAGTTCGGCCTCGATCAGATTCTCAGGTAGCGCGCCACAGTTCAGCGCCAGAAACGGCTGCGCCGCACGCAAGCTGCTCTTGTGGATGTACTGGGCGATCAGCGTCTTGCCGACACCGGTCTCCCCCTGCAGCAGCACCTTCACATCACTGGCGGCGACCTGCCGTGCCTGGGCGAAGACACGCCCCGATGCAGGCAGATTCGCCACCGGCGAGGCATCGAGCAGATCGTCGCGCTGGCCGGCATGCAGTTTGGCCGTGCTGCTGCGCAGTTGCTTGAGCTGCTGCAACTCGTCGCGCTCGTGCTTCATGCGCAGCAGCTCGGTCATGTCACGCACGGTGCTGACCACATGACGCACACGCCCGTCTTCGGCGAAGATCGGCTTGCCGCTGACCAGCAGACGCTTGCCCTGGCTGACGCTCTGCATGAGCGACAGCGCCCTGCCTTCCTTGAGCACCCGCAGCGACACAGACTGCGAGATGACCCCCTGCTCCACCAGCGCCTGCATGTGCTGGCCGACCACATCCTGGCTGCGCAGGCCGGTCAGGCGCTCGTAGGCGCTATTGATCGCCAGCGTGATGCCATCGGCATCGGTGACATAGAGGCCATCGTGCAGCGCATCGATCAACTCGCGAAATCCGGGATCATCGAAGTCCATCTGGCCTCCTCGGCTGGCTTAAAGCACGAATTCTATCGCTGCCTGCCGCCGCCCGCCTCAGCGTGATGCCCATTGCTCGAAGCGCGCCTCCAGCTCGGCGCCGTGCTCGATCCAGAATTCCACGCCCATCGACAGTGCCGGCTCGAGGTTCTGCGGCGCGGTCGGCAACCTGACCAGGCGCTGCGCGTCGAGCCCGGCCTGTGCATCCCGACGGATCGGCCCATAGGGAATCAGCTCGGAGAAGGCACGCTGGGCGTTGGCCTGGCTGGCGAAGCGGATGAACGCCTGCGCCTGCGGCGTGTTGACGCTGCCCTTGGGAATCGCCCAGTAATCGAAGTCATAGATGCTGCCGGCCCAGATCAGCTGTAGGGGGTCGCCCTGATCCTGCGCCGCGGCGATGCGTCCGCTGTAGGCCGTGCTCATCGCCACGGAGCCATCGCGCAGGCGCCGCACCGGCTCCTCTCCGGCCTCCCACCAGTGGATATCGGCCTTGATCTGATCGAGCTTGGCGAAGGCCTGCCGCACACCGGCTTCGCTGGCCAGGCGCGCGTAGATCTGCTGCGCCGGCACGCCATCGGCCAGCAAGGCGAATTCGAGGTTGTACTTGGCGCCCTTGCGCAGGCCGCGCTTGCCCGGGAATTTCTGCACGTCCCAGAAATCGGCCCAGCCGCTCGGCGCCTGGCCGAGGCGCTGGCTGTCGTAGGCCAGCGCCATGGACCAGACGAAGATGCCCACACCGCAAGGCCGTATCGCACCCGGCAGATAACTTGAGGTATCGCCCAGCACACCGACATCGAACGGATGGAACAGTCCTTCCTCGCAGCCACGCACCAGTTCGGGCGCCTCGACCTCGATCACGTCCCAGCTGACGTGTTGCATCGCCTGCATCTTGCGCAGCTTGCCGAAGTCGCCGTTGTAGGAGCCGCTGACCACAACGACATCGGAGGCCTCGCGGAAAGGCCGATAGAAGGCCTCACGCTGGGCATCGCGCACGGAGCCACCGAATGAAACGACCCGCAACTGCGATGCGGCCTTGGCCGCATCGATCGAAGCCACGCAGCACAGGGCGAGTGCCCAGCACAGATTGCATTTCCACAGCATCCTTCACTCTCCCTATGAACGGCCTGCATGCACTCACGGGCCATGCAGGCATGCATCCGCTGTTGGTGACCAAGGCATGCGGCCCCGAGTGGCCGCATCAGCGTACTTACTCCGCTTGCTGGGTACGCAGGCGCTCGCTGCGGCCACGCAACCACTCCAGGGTCAGCAGGAGCAGCACGGAGAAACCGATCAGCAAGGTGGCGGCGGCAGCGATGGTTGGCGACAGGTTCTCGCGGATGCCGCTGAACATCTGCCGGGGCAGGGTCGCCTGCTCGGGGCCGGCGAGAAACAGGGTCACCACCACTTCGTCGAACGAGGTGGCGAAGGCGAACAGCGCACCGGAAATCACGCCCGGAGCGATCAAGGGCAGCGTCACCCGACGAAACGCCGTCAGTGGCGAAGCACCCAGACTGGCGGCGGCACGCACCAGGTTGTGGTTGAAGCCCTGCAAGGTGGCCGACACGGTGATGATGACGAACGGCACGCCCAGCACCGCATGCACCAGGATCAGCGACAGGTAGCTGTTACCCATGCCCAGCGGGGCGAAGAACAGGTAGCTGGCCACACCGATGATCACCACCGGCACGATCATCGGCGAAATCAGCAGGCTCATGACCAGCGCCTTGCCCCGGAATTCGCCACGGGTCAGGCCAATGGCCGCCAGGGTGCCGAACACCATGGCCAGCAGGGTGGCAGCCGGGGCGATGATCAGGCTGTTCTTCAGCGAACGCATCCAGTCGGCGGACATGAAGAAGTCCTCGTACCAACGCAGCGAAAAACCTTGCAGCGGGTAGACCAGAAAGGTGCCGGAATTGAACGACAACGGCACGATCACCAGCACCGGCAGGATCAGAAACAGCAGCACCAGGCCGCAGATGATGCGCAGGCCGTAGTACCAGAGACGCTCGACGGGTGACATGTAGGGGCTGAGCATGGGTGTGACTCCAGTGAGCTTTCAAGCCCCCCTCTCCCATGAATGGGAGAGGGGCTGGGGAAGTGCTGTTACGCGCCATTCCCCGCGTTCAGTTTCGGAGAGCTGCGGAGCCGTACTCAGCCCCCTCTCCCGCCCTTCGGGCACCCTCTCCCACGAATGGGAGAGGGTCATCAGTTGGCCTGCTGCGCAGGCAGTTTTTTATCCAAGACGCAGTTTGCTCGCGCCGACCAGCCAGCTGTACACCACGTAAAGCACCAGGGTCGCGGCCAGCAACAGGCCGCCAAGGGCGGTGGCCATGCCCCAGTTGATGGTGGTGTTGGTGTAGAAGGCGACGAAGTAGCTGATCATCTGGTCGTTCGGGCTGCCCAGCAGTGCCGGGGTGATGTAGTAGCCAATGGACAGGATGAACACCAGCAGGCAGCCAGCACCGACACCGGCCAGGGTCTGCGGGAAGTACACCCGCCAGAAACTGGCGAACGGGTGGCAACCGAGCGATACCGCCGCACGCATGTAGCTGGGCGAGATACCCTTCATCACGCTGTAGATCGGCAGAATCATGAACGGCAGCATGATGTGCACCATCGCCACATACACCCCGCTACGGTTGAATACCAGTTGCAGGGGCTGTTCGATGATGCCCAGTGAGATCAACGCGCTGTTGATCAGACCACCGGACTGCAGCAGCACGATCCAGGCCGCTACCCGAACCAGGATCGACGTCCAGAACGGCAGCAGTACCAGAATCATCAGCAGGTTGCCCTGGCGGGTCGGCAGGTTGGCCAGCAGGTAAGCCAGTGGATAGGCCAGCACCAGGCAGATGGCGGTGATCACCAGGCTCATCCAGAAGGTACGGGCGAAGATATCCAGGTAGATCGCCTGATCAGGCGTGGCGCTGGCCAGTTCGCCCAGATCGTCGATGCGGTGATCGAGCGCCGCCAGCAGGTAGTAAGGCGTCACCGAAGAAGCATTGCGGCGGATCACCTGCCAGTAGGCAGGATCGCCCCAGCGCTCGTCCATGTTCTGCAACGCCTCCTGGTAGGAAGCCGGCTCCTCGCGCAGCGGCAGTTTGCGAGCGGTGCTGCTGACCAGGCTGCGAAAGCCCGCCAGCTCCATGTTCAGGCGCTTCGACAGGTCACCCAGACTCTGGTTGCGCCGTGCTTCGGCGATATCCAGGGTGATGGCCTGATAGACCGCCTCGTCGGGCAGGCCACGGCCGTCCCAGGCAGAGATCGCCTCGACGGTGCGCGGCAGGCTGCCGACCACTTCCGGATTGTCGACACTGCGTAGCAGCAGCGCGCCGATGGGCAACAGGAAGGTAAGCAGAAGGAACAGCAGCAAAGGCAGGATCAGCGCCTTGGACTTCAGCCGATTGAAACGCTCGGCGCGGGCCAGACGTTGTTTCAGGCTCGGCCCGGGCAAATCGTTGGCAGGCAGTACGGCGGCCATGGACAACTCCGCAAGCAAGGTAGAATTCGACGGCCCCGCCTGAGGCGGGGCCGGGTAGGCTGCTTAACGCGCTGCCCAGGCGTTGAAACGCTGTTCCAGCTGCTCGCCGTAGTCGGCCCAGAAGGTCACGTCGATGGCCACCTGGTTGGCGATGTTCTCCGGCGTGGTCGGCATCAGATCAAGACGCTCGGGCGCCAGCAATTCGATGGCCTGCTTGTTGGCCGGACCGTAGGCGATGTTCTCCGAGTAGGTCTTCTGCGCTTCGGGCTTGACCGAGAAGGCAATGAATTCCTTGGCCAGCTCGGCGTTCTTGGCGCCACGCGGAATGGCCCAGGAATCGAAGTCGTAGATGCCGCCATTCCATACCACCTGCAGGTTGCTTTCACCCTGCACCGCAGCGATACGACCGTTGTAGGCCGAGCTCATCACCACGTCACCGGAAGCGAGGTACTGAGGCGGTTGGGCGCCGGCCTCCCACCACTGGATGTTCGGCTTCAGTTCATCGAGCTTCTTGAACGCGCGATCCTGACCGTCCTTGGTGGCCAGCACCTTGTACACGTCCTTGACCGGTACGCCGTCGGCCATCAGGGCGAATTCCAGGGTGTACTTGGCGCCCTTGCGCAGGCCGCGCTTGCCCGGGAATTTCTGCACATCCCAGAAATCGGCCCAGCTGGCTGGCGCTGTGCTCAGTTTGTCGGCGTTGTAGGCCAGCACGGTGGACCACACGAAGAAACCGACACCGCAGGGCTGGATGGCACCTTCGATGAAGTTGTCCTCGCTGCCGAACTGCGCCGGATCGAGTTCCTCGAACAGACCTTCATCGCAACCGCGAGCCAGCTCCGGCGATTCCACTTCCACCAGATCCCAGCTGACGCTGCGGGTGTCGACCATGGCCTTGACCTTGGCCATTTCGCCGTTGTACTCGCCGCCCAGCACCTTGTTGCCGGTCTCCTTCTCGAAGGGTTCGTAGAACGCCTTGACCTGCGCCGCCTTGTTCGCGCCGCCGAAGGACACCGCTGTCAGATCCACCGCCAGTGCCGGCATGGCACAGCTCACGCCCAGGGCGAGAGCCGCGAGCTTCAGGGATTTCGTCATTCTTGTAAGCTCCTCTGTGTTACGTGGTAAAGGTGAAGCACTGCGCGAAGCGGTCACTCGGGTTGGAGTGGATCCAGCGCGCGGACATGCTCGACAGACCAGCCGAGCGGAACCAGATCACCAACCGCCAGACCAGGATCGAGCTCGGCCACGGGTTGCTTGACGTAGAAATCGGATTTGCCGCAGACCTCCATGCGGATACGCACGTGGTCGCCCAGGTAGATGAATTCGGCGATACGACCGGAGAATCGGTTCGGGCAGGCTTCGCTGTGACCGTTCATGCGGATGCGTTCGGGGCGGATCGACAGGCTCACCGGCTCGCCGATGGCGCCGACGTTCACCGCGGTGGCGCGCACCTCTTCGCCACGCGCCAGACGAACCACGCACTCCTCGCCCTGCTGACTGACCAGCTCGCCGGCCAGGCGATTGTTCTCGCCGATGAACTGGGCAACGAAGGTATTGCGCGGCGCTTCGTAGAGCTCACGCGGCGGCGCGATCTGCTGGATCTCGCCCTGGTGGAAAACGGCGACACGGTCGGACATGGTCAGTGCTTCGCCCTGGTCGTGGGTCACGTAGACCACGGTCACGCCCAGGCTCTGGTGCAGGTGCTTGATCTCCATCTGCATGTGTTCACGCAGTTGCTTGTCCAGCGCACCGAGAGGTTCGTCCATCAGCACCAGTTGCGGCTCGAACACCAGTGCGCGGGCCAGGGCCACACGCTGCTGCTGACCACCGGAGAGCTGTCCCGGATAGCGGTTGCGGAAGCTGTCGAGCTGAACCATCGACAGGGCTCGCTTGACCCGCTCGCTGGTGTCGGTACGCGACATGCCGCGAACGCTCAGGGGAAAAGCCAGGTTCTCGGCAACGGTCATGTGCGGGAACAGGGCGTAGTTCTGGAACACCATGCCGATATCGCGCTTGTGCGGCGGCAGCTTGTTCAGCGAACGGCCGTCGAGGAGGATTTCCCCGGCGGTCGGGGTTTCGAAACCGGCCAGCATCATCAGGCTGGTGGTCTTGCCGGAGCCGGACGGTCGAGCAGGGTCAGAAACTCGCCCTTGCGGATATCCAGATTGAGATCCTTGACGATCAGCGTCTCACCGTCATAGCTCTTCTGCACGCCGCGGAAGCTCACCAGTACATCGTTTGCCATCACCGCACCCTTGTTCTTGTCTCTGGCTGATGACTAGAGATTAGAACTGCCTGGCGAAGCGGCAAATCAGGCGGGATGACAAGCTGATATCAGGCGTGAGGAGAATCTCGCGTAGGGATTGCCCTACAAAATCCGAGCGGAAAAATCGGACATTCCAGAAGCCGAAACGCATGAGACGCGACACACGGAGCACCCGGTGCATGCGGCGCAACCTACAAGGGCGCCGCTCTCCGGACTTCGAGCCACAGGGGGCTCAGAGCAGTCGATGCTCCATGGCGTACCGCACCAGGTCGGCCATCGAATGCACGCCGAGCTTCTGCATCAGACGTGCCTTGTGCGTGCTGACGGTCTTGTTGCTGATCGCCAGATGCAGGGCGATATCGTTGACGCCCTCACCACGCACCAGACGCTCGAACACGGAGAATTCGCGCTCGGACAACTGTGCATGAGGCGGCCGCGAGTCGGTCAGACCGACTTCGAATACCATCCGGTCAGCCAGTGCCGGGTCGATGTAGCGACCACCGGCAGCTACCTTGCGAATCGCGGTGATCAGCAGCGCCGGGTCACTGTCCTTGGTGGCGTAGCCGGCCGCACCGACCTTCAGCGCCCGCGCCGCCATCTGCGCCTCGTCATGCATCGACAGCACCAGAATCGCCGGCGGCGCATTCAGTGCCCGGATGCGCGGGATGGCCTCCAGGCCATTGACCCCAGGCATGGAGATATCCAGCAGCACCACATCGCATGGAATGCGGCGCAACACGTCGAGCAGTTGTTCACCATTGCAGGCTTCACCCGCCACTTCGAGATCGCGCGCCATGCCGATCAGTTGCTTGATACCTTCCCGCACGATGGTGTGGTCTTCGGCCACCAATACCCGAATCACGCCCTCTCCTCCCCGCCCAGAATCACCCGTGCGTAAAGGGTAGTGCCCTCGCCCGGCTGACTGTCAATCTGCAACTCGCCGCCGAGCATCAGCATGCGCTCCTGCATGCCGACCAGACCGAAGGACTGCCCCGGTCTACGCTGGGCCGGATCGAACCCCTTGCCGTCATCGGCAACCGCCAGGCACAGCGCGTCCTGCTCCTGCCAGAGCCGCACCTCGACACTGTGCGCGCCAGCGTGGCGCATGACGTTGGTCAGCGCCTCCTGCAGGATGCGGAACAGACCGATGGCCTGAGCATCCGGCAAGCGCGGCAGATGCTCCGGCACCTCCACCAGGCAGGGGATCTGCGTGCGCTCCTCGAAACGCCGTACCTGCCACTCGATGGCCGACGCGATACCGGCATCGAGAATCGGCGGGCGCAAAGCGGTCGCCACATCGCGTACAAGCTGGAACAACTGGGCAATCAGCCGCTTCATGCTGGCCAGGCGTTCGTCCAGTTCGGGAATCCGTCCGGCACACGCCAGCTCGCACATCGCGGTTTCCAGCTTGAGTACGGTGAGCACCTGACCGAGTTCGTCATGCACTTCACGGGCAATACGCGCCTTCTCCTCTTCGCGCACGCTTTCCATATGCGCGGACAGCTCACGCAAGCGCGCACGGGAATCGGCCAGCGCCAGCTCCGCCAGTTTGTTTTCGGTGATGTCCCAGAGAATGCCATCCCACACCACTCGGCCATTGCCCAGTGGGCGCGCGGTGGAACGGATATCGGCCCAACGCACAAGGCCCTGCCGGGTCATGATGCGACCCTGCCAGTACCAGTCGCTTTCCCCTTCCAGGGCCAGGGTCTGGCTATTGAGATAAGCGGCCAGGTCGTCCGCATGCACGAGGCTGCGAATGCCGCGATCGTCCCTCTGCAACTCGCGCGCAGGCCAGCCCACCATTTCCTGGCTGGCCTCGCTGATGTAGGCGAAATTGACGATCTGCCCGGGCCCCGCGCGCTCCAGGCGAAAGACCAGCCCCGGCACGTTGCCGGCGATGCCCTTGAAACGCGCCTCGCTCTCCTCCAGCGCAGCGCGTGCCCGCCGGCGCTCGGTGACGTCACTGAGAAACACCACCAGATATTCGGCCTGGCCGTAGCGCAGGAAGCTCAGCGAGACATCCGCCGGCATGCGACTGCCGTCGGCACGCAGACAGTCGATCTCGAAGTTCGGCGAGCCGGCGTCCTGCTCGCGGACACGTTTCCACAGACGCAACCAGCGATCCATGTCGAGCCCGGGCTCCAGCAAACCCAGGGGTTTGTCCACCAGTTCGCCTGCGCCGTACCCCAGCATGCGCTCGGCGGCCAGATTGGCGTAACGCAGGTGGCTGTCCCAGTTGACCCAGAGGATGCCCACCGTGCTGTTGTCGATCGAGAACTGGCTCAGACGCAGCGACTGTTCAGCCTGGCGATGCCGATCGAAGTCACCGCGCGCGGCCAGCAACTCGCGCTCCAACTGGCGCGCCTGCTGGCGATGGCGATAAAGCGCGGTCGCGCCGATCAGCAACAGCAACCCAAGGAACAGGGTCAGGGTTTTCCAGAAACCGACGAAATCGCTGGACTGCGGGTAACGCAGCGGCATCCACGTCTCCCGCAGCTCCTCGAGCTCACGCGCTGGCAGCACCTTGAGGGTCTGGTCGACGATGGCAGACAGCATGGGCTGGTCACGCCGGGTCGCCAGACGCAACAGTTGTGGCAGGCCAATATCACCGACGATGCTGAGGACGGAGAAACGCGACTCACGCAGCAGCAGGCTGAGACTGGCCTCATCCAGCACCGCGTAGCTGGCCTCCTGGTTGAGCACCTGCAGTAACGCCGTACGATCGGAGGAAACAGCCCGCAGGCGCAGGTTGCTATGGGTGCGCTCCAGATACTCGGCCGCCTGGCTCGCCCCGCGCACAGCAACCAGTTGCTCCAGAGGAAGCTGGTCGACATCCACCGCTCCGCTGCCACTGCGCTCGCCCACCACCAGATGCGGAACGCGCAGGTACGGCATGGAGTAATGCCAGATGCGCAGCCCACCCGGTGTCTGCTGTAAACCCGGGGCAAGATCCACCTCGCCAGCCCGGGCGGCCTGTTCGAGCGCCTCGAGCGTCGGGTAGACACGCCATTGCGGGGCGACGCCCATGCCCTCGAGCAGGCGCTCCATCAGCTCGACATTGGCGCCGGTCAGTTGCCTGTCCCGTCCGCGCTGTACCCAGGGAGCCTGCAGAACGAGCCCCACGCGCAGAGCCGGATGCGCCTCGAGCCAGGCACGCTGCTCGCCGTCGAAGACCGGGCGCAACGGCATCCGCGTCGTTTCCGCCCAGGACGCACAGGCGATCAGCATCGACGCGAGGATGAAGAGAACGGACAGGAGGGACTTCATGCGCGGGGAGATCCGATGACACGACCCCTTACCTTACTCCAGTCTTCATCCGACTTCCTGACAAAAACGGAACTCGGCATTAGGCTCTGTAGCAGACACTCAGGAGCCATACAGATGCGTTCGTTTTCACATGCAATGCTCGGACTCTGCCTGCTTACCTGCGCATCGACCTGGGCACAGGAGCCAACCACGGGTACGGATGCTGTTCAGGGCGACACCGGTGAAGCACCAGCCAGCACGGAGCGCCCCGTCCTGCCCGAGCGTAGCGTGAGCGATGCGCAAACGCTGGAGCAACGCCTGGACAAACGCGAGCAGCAGATGCTGCAAGCCAAGGACGAAAGCTTCCTCGCACTCTGGTTACCGGCCAATGTGGGGGAACCCAGTGGGGCCGTGATCCTTGTCCCCGGCGACGTGGAAAACGCCGACGGCGCTGCGGCCGTGGGCCCATTGCGGCGCAAACTGCCCGATGCCGGCTGGCACAGCCTGAGCCTGACGCTGCCCGATCCGGATGGCGATCCCTTGCCATTGCGCAACGCCGCAACTGAAAACGCGCCCGCAGCCCCTTCGCAGGACGGAACGCCAGCGGCGACACCAGACACGAACGACAGCGCAGCGCCAACGCCCCCGACGTCCGCGTCCAGCCCGGAGCAAAGAAGGCAGACACATGGCGAGCGCGTCATGGCCCGCATCGATGCGGCCATTGCGTTCGCCAGCCAGCAGCAGGCAAAGGAAATCGTGCTGCTGGGGCACGGCAGCGGTGCCTACTGGGCCGCGCGCTACCTCAACGAGCACAAACCGACCAACGTCCACAACCTGCTGATGGTAGCCGCTGACGTACCGGCGGGATTCACGCCACCGTTCGATGAACTGGTCGCGCAATTACCGGTCGCCACGGGGGATTTCTACTACAAGGATCTGGTGGACGACCGCAATGCGGCACTGAAACGCCTGCAAGCCAGCAAGCGAGCCAAGTTGCCTACCTATATACAGGTCGCCATGAAAGCCCTGCCGGGTAACCTGGATGTTCAGGAGGAACAACTTTATCGGCGTTTGCGCGGATGGCTGAAACTGCACATCCATGCAGCCAGGCAGAGTGCACCATAGGCATCGGAGGCCTTTGACACTGCGCGCGGCACGCCTGGAGATGTATCGGCTCTAGCGCAATCCACGACGCTGGCGAACCAGTGCATAGGCCTGATGCAACTGCCGGGTGGTCTCGGTGGCTTCGCGAATACGCTCAGGTGAAGCGCCGGAGCCTGCCAGCTTGTCCGGGTGATGCCGACTCAGCAAACGCCGGTAGGCGCGCTTGATCTGTTCCGGCTCGCTGTCTTGCGCCACGCCCAGCAAACGCAGTGCATCCTGGTAACTGCCACCCGCGGGCGCGGGTTGCCGGCTGCAACGCGGTGCGTACTCTTCGCCCAGACTGTCCAGCCGGGTACTGTCCCAGCCCAGCCACTTGCCCCAGAGCAGAATCAGTTCGCGCTCACCCGCTGCCACCTTGCCGTCGACCCAGGCCATGCGCCAGCAGGCGCGCAGCAACTGCTCGGCACGATCACGCTGGCGCAGCAGCGGCGTGCGCAGGTTGTCGCGTGCCGTCTTGCCGCGGGAAAACGCGTCGATGGCGCGCCGCCGCCGCACATCATCGAGTACCAGGCGCTGCATTTCCGAGCGGGCCTGCTGGATATGGCTCGGCAGCACCCGCCCATTGCTCTTGGCCAGACGCCCCAGCATCAGGAACAGCAGGTCATCATCGGTCGGCGCGGGCCGCCCGCCCAGACGCTCTCGCAAGTTGTCCCAACCGTGCAGACGCAAGCGCCGATCCAGCACCTGGCCGAGCAGCCCGCCAAGCAGCGCTCCCGGGATACTGGCCAGGGCCAGCCCGGCGGCGGCGCCCAGCAGGGTCGCAGGCCACAACACCTAGTGCGCCCCCTGAAGCAGGCGCTCGACTTCAGCCAGGCGCTCGTGCGTGCCGACATCGATCCAGCATCCGTCGAAACGCTCGCCACTGACCAGACCGCTGGCCATGGCAGTACGCAGCAATGGTGCGAGTTTGAAAGCCCCACCCCGGCAGCCGTCGAACAGTGCCGGACTCAACACGGCAAGGCCGCTGTAGGTCAGTCGATCGGTATTGTCCCGGCCATCCGTCACCTGGCCATCGACGAGATGAAAGTCCCCCTGCGGATGGTGGTCGGGGTTGTCCACCAGCACCAGATGCGCCAGCCCAGTCAGAGGCCTGCTCAGATCGGCGAACGCGTAGTCGGTGAAGATATCGCCATTGACCACCAGAAAAGGCTGCTCACCCAGCAAAGGCAGTGCCTTGAAGATGCCACCACCGGTTTCCAGTGGTTCGCCCTCGGCGGAATAGAGAATGCTCACGCCGAAGCGCGAGCCATCGCCAAGGTAATCCTCGATCTGCTGACCGAGCCAGGCGTGGTTGATCACCAGCTCGGTGAAACCTGCAGCCGCCAGAGCGCGTACGTGATACTCGATCAGCGGCACACCTGCCGCACGCACCAGCGGCTTGGGGGTATGCAGTGTCAACGGGCGCAGGCGCTCGCCCTTGCCGGCAGCCAGGATCATCGCCTTCATGCGGGAGCCACCTCGGCACACGGCAGGCTGGCCAGCAACTCGCCCAACTCCGCCAACTCAGGCCGACGCGCCACGACGGCCTGGATATAGGCGAAGAAACGCGGCACATCGCCCAGGTACCTGGGCTTGCCGTCACGGTGACAGATACGGGCAAAGATGCCGATCACCTTGAGGTGACGTTGCACCCCCATCAGATCACTGGCGCGCAGGAAATCCTCGAGCGACGCCTGAACGGGAATCCCCGCTCCCCTCGCCAGTTCCCAGTACCCCTGAAGCCAGCCCTGAACCCGCTCCTGCGGCCAACTGAGGAAAGCGTCCTTGAACAGACAGGTGATGTCATAGGTAACCGGCCCGTAGACCGCATCCTGAAAATCCAGCACGCCGGGGTTGGGCATACTGCGCATCAGATTGCGCGGCATGAAGTCGCGGTGCACCAGCACCTTCGGCTGAGCAAGGGCGCTGTCTATCAACAAGGCGCTGATGCGCTGCCACTGCGCCTGCTGCCGGGCACTGAACTCGATACCCAGATGACGGTTCACGTACCACTCGGGAAACAGTTGCAGCTCACGGCGCAGCAGCGCGTCATCGTAATGCGGCAGACCCGCGTCAAGGGGCAAGCGCTGCTGTTGCAACAGCGCGTCGATGGCATCGGCGAACAGTGCATCGGCATTGTTGGCATCGATCACATCCAGATAGGTCTGCCGGCCCAGATCGTCGAGAATCAGAAAGCCCTGCGACAGATCAGCTGCCAGCACCTCAGGCACATGCATGCCTGCGCTGGCGAGCAAGGCAGCGATCCTGACAAAGGGCTCGCAGTTCTCCTGAGGCGGCGGAGCGTCCATCAGAATCAGGCTGCGCCCCTGCGCCTGCCAACGGAAATAGCGGCGAAAACTGGCGTCGCTGCTGGCTGGAGTCAGCTCGGCGGCAGGCACCGCCCCCCAGCCACGTGCAGCGAAGAGAATCGGCAGTTGCTCGACAAGCCAGGTTTGCAACTGTTGCAGACGTACATCGTGTTCGGACATCAAGGGGTCTCCGACGGCGCTAGCCGTTGCGCGGGTCATGCTTTATTATCCAGCATCTTTTTCAGCCCATCGAGAGGCGTGCGGCCCCTGGGCCGGTAGCGCGCAGGAAGCCCGGACTAACAAGATGGCAGTAAAATACCCCGCGTTCCGCAAAAAATTCCCGCTGCTGGTCACCGGCAGCCTCCTGGCCTTACAGCCCGCGTTCAGCCTACAGTCCTTTGCCGCCGAGCAATACGATTGCCAGGCGTCGCCCACGGGCGGCTGGGCCTGTGCGCCGAAAACGGCCACCAGCGCCCTGCCACCTCGCCCGCAGCACAGCTACAGCGCTGTCAGCAACTCGAGTGGCTCCAGCAGCGAAGCAGTCGCCAAGCAGGATGCCGCTCCAGTACTGGTGACCGAGAGCAAGGGCCGCGCCCTCACCTCGCGTAGTGCTGACTACAGCCACCTTGACTGGGTTCCGCGTGAAAAACTGACGGCGGCTCAGCTGGCCGAGGCCGGCCCGTACTGCGCCGGGGCTTACGTAGAACCGCTGCGCCCCGGCATGGATGACAGCACGCCGCTGAACGAATCGCCGATGTTCGTGTCGGCCAAGGCCTCTCGCTTCGAGCAGGAAAAGCAGATTGCGACCCTGGCTGGCGATGTCGTCCTACGCCAATCCGGCATGCAGGTCGAGGCCGACGAAGCCAGCCTGCACCAGACGGAAAACCGTGGCGAACTGGTTGGCAACGTGCGCTTGCGCGACAAAGGCATGCTGGTCGTCGGCGACCGTGCCGACCTGCAACTCGACAACGGCGAAGCCCGCATCGACAACGCCGAATACGTGATGCACCAGGCTCACGTGCGCGGCAGTGCGCTCTACGCCAAACGCGAAGAGACCGCGATCATCCGCCTCAAGGATGGTACCTACACCCGCTGCGAACCAGGCGACAACGCCTGGTACCTGAAGGGCAACAACGTCACCCTGAACCCGGCGACCGGTTTTGGCACCGCGACCAACGTGACGCTGCGGGTCAAGGACATCCCGGTGTTTTACACCCCATACATCTATTTCCCGATCGATGACCGTCGCCAATCCGGCTTCCTGCCGCCCAGCATCGGAACCTCGAGCAGCAACGGCTTCTCGCTGCAAACGCCTTACTACTTCAACCTGGCGCCCAACTACGACGCAACGCTGTATCCGACCTACATGGCCAAGCGCGGCCTGCTCATGGAAGGCGAGTTCCGCTACCTGACCGAGAGCAGCGAAGGTCAGGTGGGTGGGGCTTACCTCAAAGACAGCGAAGACGAACGCAAACTGCAGTCCGAGTACCAGGATCAGCGCTGGATGTACAGCTGGCAGCACAAGCAGGGCCTGAACTCGCGCCTGCTTGCTGAGGTGGACTACACCGACATCAGCGACCCGTACTATTTCCAGGATCTGAACACCGATCTGGGCATCGAAACCCAGAGTTACGTAAACCAGCGTGGCACGCTGACCTATCGCGGCGACAGCTATACCGCGCGCCTGAACCTGCATGCCTACGAGCTGGCCAACATCACCGACGTAACGCCCTATGACCGTCTGCCGCAGATCACCCTGGACGGCAAGCTGCCGTTCAATCCGGGCGGCCTGGACTTCACCTACGGCAGCGAGTACGTACGCTTCGATCGCAACCTGCGTTCCGGTTTCTTCGTCGACAAGGACGGTGTCACCGGCCGCCCACAGGATCTCTGGTATGACGCCCGCCTGACCGGTCTCAACCGTGCCGATGGCGAGCGTATACACCTGGAGCCAGGCATGAGCCTGCCGCTGAACTGGAGCTGGGGGTTCATCAAACCTCAGGTGAAGTATCTGCAGACGCAATACCAGGTGAATCTGGACGCGCAGGGCAAGGCCGATATCGCCGGCGCAACGAATGCTCTCAACGACCCGAACCGTCAGTGGTTCGGCGTCGACTACAAGCGTTCGCCCAATCGTGGCGTCGGCCTGTTCAGCGTCGACAGCGGTCTGTATTTCGATCGCAATACCCAGTTGTTTGGCAAGGATTTCCGTCAGACCCTGGAGCCGCGTGCGTTCTACCTCTACGTGCCGGAAGAAGACCAGACCGATATCCCGGTATTCGACACCGGCGAGCCGACCTTCAGCTATGCCTCGCTGTGGCGTGAAAATCGCTTCAGCGGCAAGGATCGCATCGGTGACGAGAACAAGTTGTCGCTGGGCGTGACCAGCCGCTGGATCGAACCGAACGGCTTCGAGCGCCAGCGCTTCAGCATCGGCCAGGCCTTCTATTTCGAAGACCGCAAGGTGCAGTTGCCCGGCATCGACTACCGTACTCGCCAGGAAGCCACCTCAGACGTCTCGCCTTATGCGCTGGAGTATCTGTACCGTTTCAACCGCGACTGGCGCTTCTCGTCGACCTTCAACTGGGATCCGGATCAGCACGCCACCCGCTCGGGTAGCGCGATGTTCCATTACCAACCGGAGGCCAACCCGAACAAGGTTGTCAATCTGGGCTATCGCTATCGTAACGATACCGTGCGGTATGACCGCGACAGCGGCCGCTGGACGACCGACCCGGATTACGGAACACCGGGTAGTCCGAACTACATCAAGAACTACTACAAGATCGACCAGCATGACTTCTCCGTCATCTGGCCGCTTGCTCCGCAGTGGAGTCTGATCTCGCGCTGGCAGTACGACTACGGCCGCAACCGTACCCTGGAAGCCTTTGGCGGCTTCGAGTACGACAGCTGCTGCTGGAAGCTGCGCCTGATCAACCGCTACTGGATCGACTATGACGAAGTCAGTCTCGACCCGTCGCGCAACGACGAGCCCGACCGCGGCATCTTCCTGCAGATCGTCCTCAAGGGCCTCGGCGGCGTTGTCGGCAACAAGGTGGAAACTTTCCTCGACCAAGGCATTCAAGGTTACCGTGAACGTGAAGACCAAGCTTTCTGATTGCCTGCGCCCCCTGCTGTTGGGCGCAGCACTGCTGGCGGTGACGGCCCAGGCCCAAGTCCGTCCTCTGGATCGCGTCGTGGCCATCGTCGACAACGACGTGGTCATGCAAAGCCAACTCGATGCACGCCTGCGCGAAGTGCAGCAAACCATCGGCAAGCGCGGTGGTGCCCTGCCCCCCGAGCACGTGCTCAGCCAGCAGGTGCTCGAACGCCTGATCATCGAGAACATCCAGCTGCAGATCGGTGACCGCTCCGGCATTCGCATCACCGACGAAGAGCTCAGCCAGGCCATGGGCACCATCGCCCAGCGCAACGGCATGTCCCTGGAGCAGTTCCGCGAGGCGCTGGCGCATGACGGCCTGTCCTACGCCGATGCCCGCGATCAGGTACGTCGCGAGATGATCATCAGCCGCGTACGCCAGCGCCGCGTGGCCGAGCGCATTCAGGTCACCGACCAGGAAGTGCAGAACTTCCTCGCCTCCGACCTGGGCAAGATGCAGCTGTCGGAAGAATTCCGCCTGGCCAACATCCTCATCCCGGTATCCGAAGGCGCCGCCTCCGGCGAGATCCAGGCTGCCGACCGCCGGGCGCAGGAGCTGTATCAGCAACTTCAACAAGGCGCGGACTTCGCCCAACTGGCGATTTCCAGCTCAGCCAGCGAAACCGCACTGGAAGGTGGTGAAATGGGCTGGCGCAAGGCCGGCCAGTTGCCTCCGCCCTTCGACAGCATGATCGGCATGCTGAACCCGGGCGAGGTGACCGAGCCCGTGCGCACGCCGGGCGGCTTCATCATTCTCAAGCTGATCGAAAAGCGCGGTGGCGATACTCAGGTACGTGACGAAGTCCATGTTCGCCACATCCTGATCAAACCCAGCGAGATCCGTAGCGAAGAAGAAACCCGCCGCCTGGTCGAGCGCCTGTATGAGCGCATCGTTGCCGGCGAGGACTTCGCCGACCTGGCGAAGAGCTTCTCCGAAGACCCGGGCTCGGCGCTCAACGGTGGCGATCTGAACTGGATCGACCCCAACGCCCTGGTGCCCGAGTTCCGCGAAGTGATGAGCAACACTGCCAGCGGCGAACTGTCCAAGCCCTTCAAGAGCCCATACGGCTGGCACGTACTGCAGGTCATTGGGCGCCGTGCCACCGACAGTAGCGTGCAGTTCCGCGAGCAACAGGCCGCCAACCTGCTGCGCAATCGCAAGTACGACGAGGAGCTGCAGGCCTGGTTGCGGCAGATTCGTGACGAAGCCTACGTCGAGACCAAGCTGTAACGCTGCGACTCGAATGAAAAGCCCGGCCCTGCGCCGGGCTTTTTCGTTCTCGATGCAGGCAGCGTAAACTGACCTACCAGCGACATCAGCGAGACTGTCCATGAGCGCACACCGACTCTTCGCCCTGACTCCTGGCGAGCCCGCCGGCATCGGCCCGGATCTCTGCTTGCTACTGGCTCGGGAACAGCAGCCCGAAGCGCTGGTGGCAATTGCCAGCCACCGGTTGCTGGCCGAGCGCGCATCCCAGCTCGGATTGACCATCGAGCTGCTTCGCGTAGAACCAGGCCAGTGGCCAGACAAACCCGCAGCAGCGGGCAGCCTGTATGTGTGGGATACGCCACTGGCTGAGCCAGCAGAGCCTGGCAGACTCACACCAGCCAACGCAGCCTATGTGCTGGAGACCCTCACACGAGCCGCAAAGGGCTGTCTGGACGGCACCTTCGCGGGGATGATCACGGCCCCCGTGCACAAGGGCGTGATCAACGAGGCCGGCATTGTCTTTTCCGGCCACACCGAGTTTCTCGCCGAGCTGACCCGTACAGAGCAGGTGGTGATGATGCTGGCGACCCACGGTTTGCGTGTAGCACTGGTTACCACTCATCTGCCGCTGAAGGACGTCGCATCCGCCATCACCCCCGATCGCCTGGAGCGTGTCACGCGCATCCTCCATGCCGACCTGCGCAACAAGTTCGGCATCGACACGCCGCGCATTCTGGTTTGCGGGCTCAACCCGCACGCTGGCGAAGGTGGGCATCTTGGCCGCGAGGAAATCGAAATCATCGAGCCGGTTCTGGAACGCCTGCGCGGTGAAGGCATGAACCTGGTCGGCCCGCTGCCAGCCGACACCCTGTTTACCCCCAAGTACCTGGAGCATGCCGATGCCGTCCTTGCCATGTACCACGACCAGGGGCTGCCGGTGCTCAAGTACAAGGGCTTCGGTGCGGCACTGAATGTCACTCTGGGCCTGCCGATCATTCGTACCTCGGTAGATCATGGCACGGCCCTGGATCTTGCCGGCACCGGTCGAGTGGACATCGGCAGCCTGCGAGTCGCACTGGACACCGCCTACCAGATGGCCACCAGCCGCGTGAATTGAGCCACTGGCGCCACCGGCCGCACCCGCGACGCCATTCGCTGGTAGACTGTGCGACTTCCTTTTTGCATCCAGCCTCGGGTCTCACGCTCCGAGGCGCTCCGCGGAGCCGCCCATGTCCGAGTACCAACACCGC
Source organism: Ectopseudomonas oleovorans (assembly GCA_045291465.1). GTDB lineage: Bacteria > Pseudomonadota > Gammaproteobacteria > Pseudomonadales > Pseudomonadaceae > Aquipseudomonas > Aquipseudomonas oleovorans_B. The sequence goes on from CP152345.1 coordinate 5,326,933, forward strand.
GCGCGCAAGCGCTTCGGCCAGAATTTCCTGCATGATGCCGGGGTGATCGACCGCATCCTGCGCGCCATTCGCGCCAGGGAAGGTGAACGCCTGCTGGAGATCGGCCCGGGCCAGGGGGCACTGACCGAGGGTCTGCTGGGCAGCGGAGCGCAGCTCGACGTGATCGAGCTGGATCTCGACCTCATCCCCATTCTGCAAGCCAGGTTCGGCGACAATCCGCGCTTTCAGCTGAATCAGGGCGATGCCCTCAAGTTCGATTTCACTCGCCTCGAAGCGGCGCCACACAGCCTGCGCGTGGTCGGCAACCTGCCCTACAACATTTCGACACCGCTGATTTTCCACCTGCTCGACAACGCGCCACTGATTCGCGACATGCATTTCATGCTGCAGAAGGAAGTGGTCGAACGCATGGCTGCCGGCCCGGGCGGCGGTGACTGGGGCCGTCTGTCGATCATGGTGCAGTACCACTGCCGGGTGGAACATCTGTTCAATGTCGGCCCCGGCGCCTTCAATCCGCCGCCGAAGGTCGATTCAGCCATCGTGCGCCTGGTTCCCCATGAAACCCTGCCACATCCGGCCAAGGATCATCGACTGCTAGAACGCGTCGTACGCGAAGCCTTCAACCAGCGCCGCAAGACCCTGCGCAACACACTCAAGCAATTGTTGCCGGCCGAGGCCATAGAGGCGGCAAACGTCGACGGCAGCCTGCGCCCCGAGCAGCTGGATCTGGCCGCCTTCGTTCGCCTGGCCGACCAGCTGGCCCTGCTGCCCTCGGCTACGCAGGGCTAAACTGCAATCACGCTCAACGGATCATGCGCATGTCCGACCCTCGTTATCAGATCGATGTCAGCGTCACCACCCGCTATCTGGCCGCACAATCGCAGCCGGAGCAGAACCGCTACGCGTTCTCCTATACCGTGACCATCATCAATAACGGCGAACTCACCGCCCAACTGCTCTCGCGCCACTGGATCATCACCGACGGCGACGGCCGCGTGCAGGAAGTCCGTGGTGCGGGCGTGATCGGCCAGCAACCACATATCGAGCCCGGGGCCACTCACACCTACAGCAGCGGTACCGTCATGGTCACTCAGGTTGGCACCATGCAGGGCAGCTATCAGATGCTCGCCGAGGACGGCAAACGTTTCGAGGCGATCATCGCGCCATTCCGCCTGGCCGTACCGGGAGCCCTGCACTGATGGCGGTTTATGCGGTTGGCGACCTGCAGGGCTGTCTGAAGCCTCTCAAGTGCCTGCTCGAACAGGTGTCGTTCGACCCGGCTCAGGATCGACTCTGGCTGGTTGGCGACCTGGTGAACCGCGGCCCGCAGTCACTGGAGACCCTGCGTTTTCTCTTTTCCATACGCCACGCCGTGACCTGCGTGCTGGGCAACCACGACCTGCACCTGCTGGCGGTGGCCCACAACATCGAGCGCCTGAAGAAAGGCGATACCCTGCGTGAGATTCTCGAAGCGCCGGATCGCGCCGATCTGCTCGACTGGCTGCGCCTGCAGAAACTCGTGCATCACGATGCCGAACGCAAGGTGACTCTGGTACATGCCGGTATCCCGCCACAGTGGACACTGACCAAGGCCCTGCGCCGTGCGGCCGAAGTCGAGGAAGCGTTGCGTGACGATGCCAGGCTGCCACTGTTTCTCGACGGCATGTACGGCAACGAACCAAGCAAGTGGAACAAGGATCTGCATGGCGTCACTCGCCTGCGCGTGATCACCAACTATTTCACCCGCATGCGCTTCTGCAAGGCCGATGGCACTCTCGACCTGAAGAGCAAGGAGGGTGTCGGCAGCGCCCCGCCCGGCTTCGCACCGTGGTTCAGCCACCCGCAGCGCAAGATGCGCGGTGAGAAGATCATCTTCGGCCACTGGGCGGCACTCGAAGGCAATTGCCAGGAGCCAGGCCTGTACGCGCTCGATACCGGCTGTGTCTGGGGCGGCGCGATGACCCTGCTCGATGTGGACAGCGGAGAACATTACCGCTGTACCTGCCCCAAGGAATAAGCGCCCGAGGCGCCCCACGAATCACGCAAAGGCCCGGAACATGAGCGAATTCAAGCGTATATCCCCACAACAGGCACAAGAGCTGCGCGCCCATGGCGCCGTGGTGGTCGACATTCGCGACCCGCAGAGCTTCGCCAATGGCCATATCAGCGGCTCGCGTCATCTCGACAATCACTCGCTGCATGACTTCATCACCCATGCCGATCTCGACGCACCATTGATCGTGTCCTGCTATCACGGCAACTCCAGCCAGGGCGCAGCGGCCTACCTGGTCGGCCAGGGATTTTCCGAGGTATACAGCCTCGACGGCGGCTTCGAGCTGTGGCGAGTCACCTATCCCGACGAAACCGCACAGAGCGCCGAAGAATAAATTTCTTCGGGCGGCAAGCCGCGTCCGCTCTGGCCTGCCGCCTTTTCCCGACGCACGGTAACATCCAGTTATCGTTGTCACGCCCTTGACCCACGGCAGAACGAACTATTCTGTTACTCAGGCCATCCCACTCAAGGTAGAGCCGGCCAACCGGCATCGGGCCATCGGTAACGACCTTTAGGGTTTTGGGGGATTCTTCCCGACTTGTTCTGAAGCCGGGGTCACCCAGCACCCGCACGACCGATCCCGAGCCAGCTTTCAGCATCGAGCGAGGTGAAGTCATGAGCATTTTCAGTCACTTCCAACAACGTTTCGAGGCGACTCGCCAGGAGGAGTACTCACTGCAGGAGTACCTCGAACTGTGCAAACAGGATCGCAGCGCCTATGCCACTGCGGCCGAGCGCCTGCTGATGGCCATCGGTGAACCGGAGTTGCTCGATACCTCGAGCAACTCTCGCCTGTCACGCATCTTCTCCAACAAGGTTATCCGCCGTTACCCGGCCTTCGCCGACTTCCATGGCATGGAGGAGTGCATCGACCAGATCGTCTCCTACTTCCGCCACGCGGCGCAGGGCCTGGAAGAGAAGAAACAGATTCTCTATCTGCTGGGCCCGGTGGGCGGCGGCAAGTCATCGCTGGCCGAAAAACTCAAGCAGCTGATGGAAAAGGTGCCCTTTTACGCCATCAAGGGTTCACCGGTTTTCGAGTCGCCGCTCGGATTGTTCAACGCCACCGAAGACGGCGCGATCCTGGAGGAGGATTACGGCATCCCGCGCCGCTATCTGAACTCCATCATGTCGCCCTGGGCCACCAAGCGTCTGCAGGAATACGGTGGCGACATCAGCCAGTTCCGCGTGGTCAAGCTCTACCCGTCGATCCTCAACCAGATCGCCGTCGCCAAGACCGAACCGGGCGACGAGAACAACCAGGACATCTCCGCACTGGTCGGCAAGGTGGATATCCGCAAGCTGGAGGAATTCCCGCAGAACGACGCCGATGCCTACAGCTATTCGGGCGCCTTGTGCCGGGCCAACCAGGGCCTGATGGAGTTCGTCGAGATGTTCAAGGCACCGATCAAGGTGCTGCACCCGCTGCTTACCGCGACACAGGAAGGTAACTACAACAGTACCGAGGGTCTTGGTGCGATTCCCTACAGCGGCATCCTGCTGGCCCACTCCAACGAATCGGAGTGGCACAGCTTCCGCAACAACAAGAACAACGAGGCGTTCATCGACCGGATCTACATCGTCAAGGTGCCTTATTGCCTGCGAGTCACCGACGAAGTCCGCATCTACGACAAACTGCTGATCAACAGCTCTCTGTCCAAGGCCCATTGCGCGCCGGACACCCTGAAGATGCTTGCCCAGTTCAGCGTGCTGAGCCGCCTCAAGGAGCCGGAAAACTCCAACATCTATTCGAAGATGCGCGTCTACGATGGCGAGAATCTCAAGGACACCGATCCAAAGGCCAAGTCCATTCAGGAATACCGCGACGCAGCGGGTGTCGACGAAGGCATGAACGGTCTGTCGACTCGCTTCGCCTTCAAGATCCTGTCCAAGGTCTTCAACTTCGATCCACACGAGATTGCCGCCAACCCGGTGCACCTGCTCTACGTGCTGGAACAGCAGATCGAGCAGGAGCAGTTTCCCGCCGAGGTGCGCGAGCGTTACCTGCGCTACATCAAGGAATACCTGGCGCCGCGCTACATCGAGTTCATCGGCAAGGAAATCCAGACCGCCTACCTCGAGTCCTACAGCGAGTATGGGCAGAACATCTTCGACCGCTACGTGCTGTATGCCGACTTCTGGATTCAGGATCAGGAGTATCGCGATCCGGAAACCGGCGAAATCCTCAACCGTGTCGCCCTCAACGAGGAGCTGGAGAAAATCGAGAAACCGGCAGGCATCAGCAATCCGAAGGATTTCCGCAACGAGATCGTCAACTTCGTGCTGCGCGCCCGCGCCAACAACAACGGCAAGAACCCCACCTGGCTCAGCTACGAGAAGCTGCGTGTGGTGATCGAGAAGAAGATGTTCTCCAACACCGAGGATCTGCTCCCGGTCATCAGCTTCAACGCCAAGGGCAGCAAGGAGGATCAGCAGAAACACAACGACTTCGTCAAACGCATGGTCGAACGCGGCTACACCGAGAAGCAGGTGCGCCTGCTGTCGGAGTGGTACCTGCGGGTTCGCAAGTCTCAGTAAGCCCTGTCCGGCGCGCACCGGGTCATTCGCTGCCTGCCTGTGTTACGGGCAGGCAAGAACCTGTTCAAAGTCTCGCGAGCTAGAGCCATGCAAGGCAAAAACAGGAGAGGACGCGCAGTTTACGAGCTGTAAATGAGCAGTCCGACCGGGCGGGCGCTCCAGCCTGTTTTTAACGCAGCAGGGCCGACGCGCAGCAGAGTTTGAACGGGTTCGAAGGAGACGTCATGAGCTACGTGATCGACCGACGCCTAAATGGCAAGAACAAAAGCACGGTGAATCGCCAGCGCTTCCTGCGGCGTTACCGTGAGCACATCAAGAAGGCGGTGGAAGAAGCCGTCAGCCGGCGCTCCATCACCGACATGGAGCACGGCGAGCAGATCAGCATTCCCGGTCGCGACATCGACGAACCGGTGCTTCATCATGGCCGCGGCGGCAAGCAGACCATCGTCCACCCCGGCAACAAGGAGTTCACCACCGGCGAACGTATTCCCCGCCCGCAAGGCGGTGGCGGCGGCCGCGGCAGCGGCAAGGCGAGCAACTCGGGTGAAGGCATGGACGAGTTCGTCTTCCAGATCACCCAGGAGGAGTTTCTCGACTTCATGTTCGAGGATCTGGAGCTGCCCAACCTGGTCAAGCGCCACCTGACCGGAGCCGACACCTTCAAGACCGTCCGCGCCGGCATCAGCAACGAGGGCAACCCCTCGCGCATCAACATCGTGCGAACCCTGCGCTCGGCCCATGCACGGCGCATCGCCCTGTCCGGCTCGAGCCGTGCCAAGCTGCGCGAAGCCAAGGCCGAGCTGGAGCGCCTGCGACGAGAAGAGCCGGACAACTTCGGCGATATTCAGCAAACAGAAGCAGAAATAGAGCGTTTGAGCGCACGTATTCACCGCGTGCCTTTCCTCGATACCTTCGACCTCAAGTACAACCTGCTGACCAGGCAGCCCAACCCCAGCTCAAAGGCGGTGATGTTCTGCCTGATGGACGTTTCCGGCTCCATGACCCAGGCCACCAAGGACGTGGCCAAGCGTTTCTTCATCCTCCTGTATCTGTTCCTCAAACGGAACTACGACAAGATCGACGTGGTGTTCATCCGCCACCACACCAGTGCCAAGGAAGTGGACGAGGAAGAGTTCTTCTATTCCCGAGAGACCGGCGGCACCATCGTTTCAAGCGCACTGAAGCTGATGCAGGAGGTGATGGCCGAGCGCTACCCGATCAACGAGTGGAACATCTACGCAGCTCAGGCATCGGACGGCGACAACTGGAACGACGACTCCCCGGTATGCCGGGATATATTGATCAACCAGATCATGCCGTTCGTACAGTACTTCACCTACGTCGAGATCACCCCGCGTGAACACCAGGCGCTGTGGTTCGAGTACGAACAAGTGGCCGAGGCCTTCGCCGACAGCTTCGCTCAGCAGCAACTGGTGTCTTCAGCGGACATCTACCCGGTGTTCCGCGAACTGTTCCAGCGTCGCCTGGTGAGCTGAGGATCGAGCCATGAATACCAGCACTAGAAAGCGCGAACCGCTGTCCACCGGATCGGAATGGACCTTCGAACAGATCCGCGCCTATGACCGCGAGATTGCTCGCATCGCCGAGCGCTATGCGCTCGACACCTACCCGAACCAGATCGAGGTCATCACTGCCGAACAGATGATGGATGCCTACGCCTCCGTCGGCATGCCGCTGGGCTATCACCACTGGTCGTATGGCAAGCACTTCCTGGCCACCGAGAAAGGCTACAAACGCGGACAGATGGGCCTGGCCTACGAGATCGTGATCAACTCCGATCCCTGCATCGCCTACCTGATGGAGGAAAACACCATCTGCATGCAGGCGCTGGTGATAGCGCACGCCTGTTATGGCCACAACAGTTTCTTCAAGGGCAACTACCTGTTCCGCACCTGGACGGACGCCAGTTCGATCATCGACTACCTGGTGTTCGCCAAGCAGTACATCATGCAGTGCGAGGAACGCTACGGCATCGATGCCGTGGAGGAGTTGCTCGACTCCTGCCATGCCCTGATGAATTACGGTGTCGACCGCTACAAGCGCCCCTACCCCATCTCCGCCGAGGAAGAGCGCAGACGCCAGAAGGATCGCGAGGAGCACCTGCAGAAGCAGATCAACGACCTGTGGCGCACCATCCCGCGGAGTGCGGAAAAGGGCGGTGAGAAAGACAGCAAGCGCTTCCCGGCCGAACCGCAGGAAAACATCCTCTACTTCCTGGAAAAGCATGCGCCGCTGCTGGAGCCCTGGCAGCGCGAGGTGATCCGCATCGTGCGCAAGATCGCCCAGTATTTCTATCCACAGCGTCAGACTCAGGTGATGAACGAAGGCTGGGCCACCTTCTGGCACTACACGCTGATGAACGACCTCTACGACGAGGGCCTGGTCACCGACGGTTTCATGATGGAGTTCCTCCAGTCGCATACCAGCGTGGTCTACCAACCCGCCTTCGACAGCCCCTACTACAGCGGCATCAACCCCTATGCCCTGGGCTTCGCCATGTACCGCGACATACGCCGGATCTGCGAAGAACCCACCGAGGAAGACAAGCGCTGGTTCCCGGACATAGCCGGCAGCGACTGGCTGACCACGCTCAAGTTCGCCATGACCAGCTTCAAGGACGAGAGCTTCATACTGCAGTTCCTCTCACCCAAGGTGATTCGCGACTTCAAGCTGTTCGGCATCCTCGACGACGATCAGAAGGACGAACTGCTAGTGCCAGCCATCCATGACGAATCCGGCTATCGCACCATTCGTGAACTACTGGCGGCACAGTACAACCTGGGCAACCGCGAGCCCAACGTGCAGATATGGAGCGTCGACCGCCGTGGCGACCGCTCGCTGACCCTGCGCCATCAGCAGCACGACCGCAAACCGCTGGGTGACTCCACCGGCGAAGTGCTCAAGCACCTGCATCGGCTCTGGGGCTTCGACATCCACCTGGAGGTGTGCCAGGGCGATCAGTTGATCACCACTCAGCATGTGCCGCCACGCGGCAGCTCGGAGGGCGACAGCGAACACCAGAGACTGGATCTGATCATTCCACCCATTTGATCGGTTGCCGGACATGGCCCGGTTCCTCAGCATTGCAGGCAGACTTCGCGAGATGCCGCGCATGCGAATATTTCTGGTCATTCTGTTGTGCCTGGGGCTGGCCACATGCGCCAGCCATGTTCCTCAGGCACGCATACTCCGCGCCGCCGATGCCTCGCTCGCCGGATACCACAGTTTCGAGCTGGTCGATCCGCAGGCCAGCCTGGAGGGCGAAGCGCCTTTTCCCGAACGCTATCGCCAGCTTCCACAACTGCTACTCCACGGCCTCTCCGCTCGGGGTTACCACGAGAGCCAGCAGCCGCAACTGCATGTCTACTACTGGCTGGCCGTACAGGACAGCCCACTGATGTTCAAGGTCGACCTGCCGCCACCCAATGCCCCTGGCCCCTATCAGGCCATTCACCGCCTACGCGACGAGACCGGCACCTTGCGCCTGCGCCTGACCGATCTCGACGAGCACGTGCTCTGGGAGGGGGTGATCAGCACAGGACTCAGCCCCGCACGCGACAGTGCCGAGCTGCTGGAGCGTGCCGTTCAGGTGCTGACCGAACAGATTCCGATGGCCACGCCTTGAGCCGATCAGCCGGTGCGCGCGGCGCACCCTGGCGCGATCTTCGGTATCCTCTGCGCTCAGCGGAGGATCAGACATGCAAATCTACAAAGTCGGCGGTGCAGTGCGAGATCGCCTGCTCGGTCGCCCGGTCAGTGAAAGAGACTGGGTCGTCGTGGGCGCCAGCGCCGAGCAGATGCTCGAACGCGGCTACCGCCCGGTGGGTGCCGACTTCCCGGTGTTCCTGCACCCACAGACGGGCGAGGAGTACGCCCTGGCTCGAACCGAGCGCAAGAGCGGCCGTGGCTATGGCGGCTTCACCTTCCACGCCAGCCCCGAAGTCACGCTGGAGCAGGATCTGATCCGCCGCGACCTGACCGTCAACGCCATGGCCGAAGACGACGCGGGCAACCTGATCGACCCTTACGGCGGCCAGCAGGATCTCCAGGCCCGCGTTCTGCGCCACGTATCCCCCGCCTTCGCCGAAGACCCGTTGCGCGTACTGCGTGTTGCCCGCTTCGCCGCCCGCTATGCCCCGCTAGGCTTCTGCGTCGCCTCCGAAACCCTGGCACTGATGCACCAGTTGGCCGAGTCTGGCGAACTGTCGGCACTGACCCCGGAACGCAGCTGGAAGGAGATATCCCGCGCCCTGATGGAAGCGCGTCCGGACGTATTCATCCAGGTGCTGCGCGACTGTGGCGCACTGGCCGCCCTGCTGCCGGAGGTGGACGAGCTGTTCGGTGTGCCGCAGCCCCCTGCTCACCACCCGGAGATCGATACCGGCGTGCATGTGCTGAGTGTGCTGCGCCAGTGCGCCGAGCATGATCAGCCGCTGAATGTCCGCTGGGCATGCCTGCTGCATGATGTCGGCAAGGGCCTGACGCCGGAGGACGAGTGGCCACGCCATATCGCGCACGAGCACAAGGGACTGGGCCTGATCCAGACGGCCAACGAACGCTGCAAGGCTCCACGCGACTGCGCCGAACTGGCGCTGCTGGTCGGCGAATTTCACACCCACGGCCATCGCGCGCAGGAGCTTCGCCCCTCGACGCTGCTCGAACTGCTGCAGCGCTTCGACGTGTTCCGTCGTCCGCAGCGCTTCGCCGAGTTCGTCGCAGCCTGCGAGATGGATGCCCGTGGTCGCCATGGACTGGAACAACGCGAGTACCCACAGGCCGCTTACCTGCTCGGCGCTGCCGACGCCGCACGGCAGGTGCCGGTAAAACCGCTGCTGGAGAAGGGCTTCAAGGGAGCCGAACTGGGCGAGGCGCTCAATCGCGAGCGCCTGCTCGCACTCAAGGCCTACAAGGAACGTAGCCCGAAGTGAAGTAGGGTGCGCCATGCGCACCATGGGTTAGCGTGCGGTCAACAGCGCCTGCGGCGTCAGCTCGGCACCACGCCACCGGAAGGCCGCCGGCCATAGCTGCTGATCGATCTGCGCCGCCGCCCACAGGTCGGCGAACGAACGACCATCGACCGGATGACGCGCCTCGGGTGCCAGCAGGGCCAGGGGCCAGAGCACGAATGCGTTCTTGAGGATTTCCGCCCGGGGCAGAATCAGTCCGTTGAAATTACCGACCTGCTCGCCGTAAAGCAGCACGTCGATATCCAGCGGCAAACCTTTGCGATCCGGCGCGTAGCGACCGTTGTCGGCTTCGATGAATTTCAGTCGGCGATCCAGCTCCAGCAACGGCAGCTCGGTCTCGCCAACCACGACAAGGTTGAAGAAGTTGCCGCTCTTGATGCCGACGGCGTGGCTTTCGACGACCGGCGAACAACGCATGTCGCCGAGCAGACCGGCCAGCGCATCGAGCCCGGCGCAAAGGTGAGCCTCGCGCTCGATGTTGCTGCCGAGGCCGAGAAAGACCCGAGTCAGAGACATCCGCGCTCGATCTCCACGCCCACGCCACCACGTGCGGCAGGCACCGCACCGGGCTTGGTCAGTTTCAGACGTATCCAGGGGATGTCGAACTCCTCCATCAAGGTCTGTACCAGTCGCTCGGCGAAGGTTTCCACCAGGATGAACTGCGAGTCGGCCGCGAAGGCCTGGATGCGCGTGGAAACGCTGGCGTAGTCGAGCGCCAGATTCAGATCGTCACCCGCTGCGGCCGGACGATTGTCCCAGGCCATCTGCAGGTCGAGAATCAGGCACTGGCGAATCTCGCGCTCCCAATCGTAGGCGCCGATCACCGTGTCGACCTCCAGCCCCTCGATAAATACTCTGTCCACCCACGCTCTCCGCGCCACGACAAGGGCGCCACACCTCGTTAGAATCGACCCATCCCATGCCCTGGAATGGCCACCATGTTCTGGCTTCTGGCGATCCTCGCCTACCTGCTCGGCTCGTTGTCCTTCGCCATCCTGCTCAGCCGTCTCGCCGGCGGGCCCGACCCGCGCGCCAGCGGCTCGGGTAATCCCGGCGCCACCAACATGCTGCGAGTGGCCGGCAAGAAGCTCGCCGTCATGACGCTGATCGGCGACCTGTTCAAAGGCCTGCTGCCGATACTGATCGCCAAACTGCTCGGCCTGAGCCTGCACCAACAGGCCTGGATCGGCCTGGCTGCCGTCGTCGGCCATCTCTACCCGCTGTACTTTCGTTTTCGCGGCGGCAAGGGCGTGGCCACTGCCGCCGGCATGTTGCTCGGCCTCTATCCACCTGCCGCCCTGCTGGCTCTGGCGACCTGGGCACTGGTCTTCCTGCTGACCCGCACCAGTTCACTGGCCTCGCTGATCGCCACCCCCTGACGCTGCCACTGCTGGCCTGGCAACAGCCGGAGGCCTTGCTACCAGCTTGCGTACTGACCGGCCTGATCGTCTGGCGCCATCGCAACAACCTGCGCGATCTTTTCGCCGGTCGCGAGCGCCGCTTTTGAACAGCCCGCAGAAGCGACTCCGGCCGCTCCTGCGATCGATGCACGCCCTCAAAGTGCCGGCAACGACTCCATCGGCCAGCGCGCCTGCACCTTGATCGCCAGGTCTTCATGCTGCCCGGCCAGCAAACGCTGGCAACCGGCGTAGGCGATCATCGCGCCGTTGTCGGTACAGAAACGCGGGCGCGCGTAGAACACCTTGCCCTTCAGCTCACCCAGCATGCGCTCCAGGTGCTCGCGCAGCGCCTTGTTGGCACTCACCCCCCGCGATCACCAGGCTGTTCAGCCCGCATTGCTTGAGCGCGCGTTTGCACTTGATGGTGAGAGTCTCAACCACCGCCTGCTGGAAGGCCAGCGCGATGTCGCGACGGGCTTGGTCGAGGTCGTCGCCATTGTCGCGACATTGCTGCCAGGTGTTGAGCGCGAAGGTTTTCAGACCGCTGAAACTGAAGTCCAGGCCGGGTCTGTCGGTCATCGGCCGCGGGAAGACGAAGCGCCCCGGCACGCCCTCTGCGGCGAGCCGGGCGATCTCCGGGCCGCCCGGGTAATTGAGCCCCATCAGCTTGGCGGTCTTGTCGAAGGCTTCGCCGGCGGCATCGTCCAGCGACTCGCCGAGCAACTGGTACTGACCGATGCCATCGACCCGCACCAGTTGGGTGTGTCCGCCGGATACCAGCAAGGCGACGAACGGAAAGGCCGGTGGCTGCTCTTCCAGCATCGGTGCCAGCAGGTGACCTTCCATATGGTGCACACCAACGGCCGGCACGCCCCAGGCAAAGGCCAGCGCCTGGGCGCAGGACGCGCCGACCAGCAGCGCACCGACCAAGCCGGGGCCAGCCGTGTAGGCCAGCGCATCGATGTCGCCGGGTACACGCCCGGCTTCGTCCAGAACCTGACGAATCAACGGCAGCATGCGTTTGACGTGGTCGCGCGAGGCCAACTCCGGCACCACACCGCCATAGACACGATGCAGATCGATCTGGCTGAACAGCGCGTCGGCCAGCAGGCCGCGCTCGCTGTCGTAGAGCGCAACGCCGGTTTCATCGCAGGAGGTTTCCAATCCCAGTACGAGCATGGAGCTTAAGCCTTGGTTTGCCGCATAGAACGAAGGCGCGCATGATAAGCGCCGCCCGGCGGAGCGACCAGCGCTTTTCGACCTAAGGGCTTTGCATTCCGCGCGACGAGGCGGTAACATCCGCAACCCTTGAAAACCGACGCATCCCGAGCCACCTGCCGGGCACGCGTTGAAACCGGTAATTAAAGATAGGTACGACCTGGATGCCAGCCGTCAAAGTTAAAGAGAACGAACCCTTCGACGTAGCCCTGCGTCGTTTCAAGCGCTCCTGCGAAAAAGCCGGTGTACTGGCTGAAGTTCGCAGCCGCGAATTCTACGAAAAGCCGACCGCTGAGCGTAAGCGCAAGGCCGCTGCCGCCGTCAAGCGTCACGCCAAGAAAGTGCAGCGCGAGCAGCGCCGCAGCGTTCGCCTGTACTAATAACGTACACGCCACGCTCGAATGCCCGGCTCAGGCCGGGCATTGCATTTGAAAGACTCCGCCTCGCGCTGTAGCGAGCAAGCGGAGTTTTTGCTTTTCTACCCATCCGCTGTCCCGCGCGTGCGCCGGACAGTATGCTGAGCGTCTATGGCCGGCCTGATCCCGCAATCCTTCATCGATGACCTGCTCAACCGCACCGACATCGTCGATGTGGTGAGTTCGCGCATCCAGCTGAAGAAGACCGGCAAGAACTACAGCGCCTGCTGCCCATTCCACAAGGAAAAGACCCCCTCCTTCACCGTCAGTCCTGACAAGCAGTTCTACTACTGCTTTGGCTGTGGCGCCGGCGGCAATGCCCTCGGCTTCGTGATGGATCACGATCAGTTGGAATTTCCCCAGGCAATCGAGGAACTGGCCAAGCGCGCCGGCATGGATGTGCCTCGCGAGGAAAGCGGTCGCGGCCACAAACCCAGACAACCGGTCGACTCGCCGCTCTACCCGCTGCTCAATGCCGCCGCCGAACATTACCGCCAGGCCCTGAAAAGCCACCCGCAGCGCAAGTACGCCGTGGACTACCTCAAGGGGCGCGGCCTGACCGGTGAAATCGCCCGCGATTTCGGCATCGGTTTCGCGCCGCCCGGCTGGGACAACCTGCTCAAGCAACTGGGCGCCGATGCCTTGCAGCAGAAAGTCATGATCGACGCCGGCCTGCTGATCGAGAACGCCGAGAACGGCAGGCGCTACGACCGCTTCCGTGACCGCATCATGTTCCCGATCCGCGATAGCCGTGGCCGGGTGATCGCCTTCGGTGGTCGGGTACTGGGCGACGACAAGCCCAAGTACCTCAACTCGCCGGAAACCCCGGTGTTCCACAAGGGCCAGGAACTCTACGGTCTTTACGAAGCACGCAAGCACAACCGCGACCTCGACGAAATCATGGTGGTCGAAGGCTACATGGACGTCATCGCTCTCGCCCAGCAGGGCCTGCGCAACGCCGTGGCGACCCTGGGCACGGCGACCAGCGAAGAACACCTCAAGCGCCTGTTCCGCATCGTACCCAGCGTGCTGTTCTGCTTCGACGGCGACGCGGCCGGGCGCAATGCCGCGTGGCGCGCCCTGGAGTCAACGCTGCCGAGCCTCCAGGACGGTCGCCGCGCGCGCTTCTTGTTCCTGCCCGAAGGTGAAGACCCGGACACCCTGGTACGAGCCGAGGGCACCGATGCCTTCCGCGCACGCATCAACCAGCATGCACAGCCTCTGGCCGACTATTTCTTCCAGCAACTCAGCGAAGAAGCGGATCCGCGCTCCCTGGAGGGCAAGGCGCACCTGGTAACCCTGGCCGCGCCGCTGATCGACAAGATTCCCGGCAACAACCTGCGCGCCCTGATGCGCCAGCGCCTGAGCGAGATCACCGGGCTTTCCGGCGAGGCCCTCAGCCAGGTCGCCAGCCCCCCACGCAGCCACACGCCGAGCGCCCCCAGCCAGATACCCGGCAGCGATTACCCGGATTACGGCGACATCCCCGACAGCGCCTACTACGACGCCACACCGGACATCGGCGGCTACGAACAACCCGCCTCGCCACAGCCGCACTACGAGCGCAGCACCGAAGGCGGCAAGGGTGGCTGGAAAAAGGAAGGTGGCAAGTGGAACAAGAAGGGCAAGGGTGATTTCGCCCCACGTGTCCCACGCACCGCAGTGAGCGTCGAATCACCGCATCTGATCGCCCTGCGCACCCTGCTGCACCATCCACAGCTGGCGCAAAAGGTCGAGGATGTCAGCCACTTCGCCGACGAAGACGACACTTACGCCCAGCTGCTGGTGGCACTGGTCGGCGCCCTGCAGAAGACGCCCAACCTGCGCTCGCTGCAACTGATCGCCCGCTGGCATGGCACCGAACAGGGCCGCCTGCTACGGGCCCTGGCGGAGAAGGAATGGCTGATCAAAGGTGACAACCTTGAACAGCAGTTTTTCGACACCATTACTACACTTGCACACAATCAATCGCAGAGGCGGCGTGAAAAGGCGCTCCGCAGCATCATTCATAAAAGCCCCAGCGAGCTCACCGACGAGGAAAAGACATTGCTCAGAGAGCACTACAGCCTGACCTCCTCCCAGAGCAGCAAGTCCCCAACTGGCGCCTAAAGCCCAAACTGAGGTATAATCCTCGGCTTGTTTTCAGCCCGCCAAGACCTTCAGTGGATAGGGTGTTATGTCCGTAAAAGCGCAACAGCAATCTCGTTTGAAAGAATTGATCAGCCGTGGTCGCGAGCAGGGTTACCTGACGTACGCGGAGGTCAATGACCACCTGCCGGAAGATATTTCCGATCCGGAACAGGTGGAAGACATCATCCGCATGATCAACGACATGGGGATCAACGTATTCGAGAGCGCTCCGGATGCGGACGCCCTGTTGTTGGCCGAGGCCGACACCGACGAGGCAGCAGCTGAAGAAGCCGCCGCCGCCCTCGCTGCCGTTGAGACCGATATCGGCCGTACCACCGACCCGGTGCGCATGTACATGCGTGAAATGGGTACCGTGGAACTGCTGACCCGCGAAGGCGAGATCGAAATCGCCAAGCGTATCGAGGAAGGCATCCGCGAAGTCATGAGCGCCATCGCTCACTTCCCCGGCACTGTCGACGGCATCCTCGCCGAATACAACCGCGTCACCACCGAGGGCGGCCGCCTGGCCGAAGTCCTCAGCGGCTACATCGACCCGGATGACGGCAGTGTGCCCGATGAAGCTGCCGCCCCCGTTCCCGTCAAGGAAGGCGCCGCCGCTGAGGAAAGCGACGACGAAGAAGACGAAGAGAGCGGCGACGACGAGGAAGAAGAAGGTGATGGCGGCCCGGATCCGGAAGAGGCGGCACGCCGCTTCAGTGCCGTGGCCGAGCAGCAGGAAAAAGTCCAGAAGGCCCTGAAGAAGCATGGTCGTGGCAGCAAGCAGGCCACCGACGAGCTGGCTGCGCTGGCCGAGCTGTTCATGCCGATCAAGCTGGTGCCCAAGCAGTACGATGCCCTGGTCACCCAGGTGCGTGATGCACTCGACCGCCTGCGTGCGCAAGAGCGCGCCATCATGCAGCTGTGCGTGCGTGATGCACGCATGCCGCGTGCCGACTTCCTGCGCCTGTTCCCGGGCAATGAAATCGACATGGACTGGGCCGCCGACCTGGCCAAGGGCAAGGCCAAGTACGCCGAAGCCCTGGGCAACCTGCAGGCCGACATCCAGCGCTGCCAGCAGAAACTGGCCGACCTCGAAGCCGAGTGCAGCCTGAGCCTGGCCGAAATCAAGGACATCAACCGTCGCATGTCCATCGGTGAGGCCAAGGCCCGCCGCGCCAAGAAGGAAATGGTCGAGGCCAACCTGCGTCTGGTGATCTCCATCGCCAAGAAGTACACCAACCGCGGCCTGCAATTCCTCGACCTGATCCAGGAAGGCAACATCGGCCTGATGAAGGCGGTGGACAAGTTCGAATACCGTCGCGGCTACAAGTTCTCGACCTACGCCACCTGGTGGATTCGCCAGGCGATCACCCGCTCGATCGCCGACCAGGCGCGCACCATCCGTATCCCGGTGCACATGATCGAGACCATCAACAAGCTCAACCGCATCTCCCGTCAGATGCTGCAGGAAATGGGTCGCGAGCCCACTCCGGAAGAGCTGGGTGAGCGCATGGAAATGCCCGAGGACAAGATCCGCAAGGTATTGAAGATCGCCAAAGAGCCGATCTCCATGGAGACCCCGATCGGCGACGACGAAGATTCGCATCTGGGCGACTTCATCGAGGACAGCACCATGCAGTCCCCGATCGACGTGGCCACCGTCGAAAGCCTCAAGGAAGCCACTCGCGAAGTGCTGGCCGGCCTCACCGCACGTGAAGCCAAGGTTCTGCGCATGCGCTTCGGTATCGACATGAACACCGACCACACCCTCGAGGAAGTGGGCAAGCAGTTCGATGTCACCCGCGAGCGGATTCGTCAGATTGAGGCCAAGGCGCTGCGCAAGCTGCGCCACCCGACGCGAAGCGAGCACCTGCGCTCCTTCCTCGACGAGTGATACCAGAACCCCCGGCCCAGGCCGGGGGTTCTGCTTTCTGCGATCCCTCTGCGAGCACCCGCCCCCGGACAGGCACTGCAATCAAACTGCCAGCTCTGCACTGGCGGACTACACTGCGTAGCACACGAATTGTCCAACGAGGCCGTTATGTTCCGCTTGCCGGCCATTGTGCTGTTGTGCCTGGCCTACTGGATACCTCCGGCTTTCGCCCTGACACTCAGCGAAGACGAACGTGCCTGGCTGACAGCCCATCCCGAGCTGCGCCTGGGCATCGATGCATCCTGGCCGCCCTTCGCCTTCCGCGATGATCGGGGCAACCTCCAGGGGCTGACCGCTGCATATGCCGAGCTGATAGAAGAGCGACTCGGCGTGCGCTTGCGCGCCATCGAGCCGAGCAACTGGGACGCGATACTGGAACAGGCGCGAGCGGGACAGGTCGATCTGCTGCCCAGCATCATGTCGACGCCCGAACGGCAACAATACCTGGCATTCACCCGTCCCTACCTGAACTTCCCCATCATCATCCTCGCCCGTGACGGCGGGCCGCAGCCGAAAGCGATCAACGACCTGTATGGCCTGAGGGTCGCCGTCGTGGCCGGTTACGCACCACACGAGCTGCTGCGGCATCAACATCCCGACCTCAACCTGCTGCCCCTGCCCAGTGTCGCGGCTGCGCTGCAGGCACTGGCCACCGGCCAGGCAGACGCCCTGGTCAGCGACCTCGCCTCCAGCGTCTGGAGTCTGCGCCAGCTCAAACTGGAAGGCCTGTACATCAGCGGTGAGACGCCCTACCGCTACCAGCTCGCCATGGCCGCACCACGCGAGCAGGGCATCCTGATCGGCATCCTCGACAAACTGTTCGCCGAACTCGGCCCTGCCGACATAGCCGCGCTACATACCCCCTGGGTCGGTAGCGTGCTGGACAAGCGCAGCGCCTGGCACGAAGTGCTTCTGTATGCACTGCCGGCGCTGCTCGTCTTGTTGGCGGTGATCGCCGCGATACTGCGCATCAACCGCCGCCTGAAGAACGAGATCCGCAACCGCAAGGCGCTGGAGCAGGAGCTGCGCAGCCGCGAACAGCACTTCCGCGACATGGTCGAGAGCCTCTGCGCCATCACCTGGGAAACCGAGCCGAGCGGACTCGACTACACCTATGTCTCGCCCCATGCCGAAAAACTGCTTGGCTATCCCTTGCAGGACTGGCTGGAGCCCGGCTTCTGGCAGCGCCACCTGCACCCGGACGATCATCAGCGCACCCTGCGCAACTGCCTCGCACAGTGCGCCAGCGGCGACGACCATGCACTGGAATACAGGCTGCTGGCAGCCGATGGTCGTACGGTCTGGGTGCGCGACATCGTCACCCTCCTGCAACGCGGCGAGCAGCAGGTGATTCGCGGCCTGATGATCGACATCAGCGAGGCCAAGCAGACCGAACAGGCACTACGCCTGTCCGAACAGAAATTTGCCTCGGTCTTCCAGCAATGCCCGGACATCCTCATCATCTCGCGCCGTCGAGATGGCGTGCTGCTGGAGGTCAATGCCGCATTCACCGCACAGACGGGCCTCAGCAGCGCAGAGGCCATCGGCAAGACGGCGACCGAACTCGACCTGTGGGGTGTCCCGGGCATTGGCCCGAGTCTGTTGCTACGCTTGCAGGACGAGAGCCTGCGCAACCTGGAGATGCCTTTCCGCCGGGCCGATGGCAGCCTGTTCACCGGCCTGATCTCCGCCAGCCCGTTCGTACTCGACAACACACCGGCGCTGATCATCGTGGTACGCGACATCAGCCAGTTGAAGACCACGCAGCAGCGCCTGCAAACCTCTGAAGAAAAGTTCGCCAAAGCCTTCCACGCATCCCCCGACGGACTGCTGATCACCCGCTTGCGCGACGGCCAACTGATCGAGGCCAACGAGGGGTTCAGCCGCATCACCGGCTTCAGCCTCGATGAAATCAGCGGACAAAGCACCATCAGCCTGCATATATGGGCCAACCCGGACGACCGTCAGAGCCTGATCGAAAGGGTTCGCCAACAGGGCTGCGCACGCGAAATGATCGCTCCGGTGCGCACCAAGGGAGGCCAGTTGCGCCTCTGCGAGCTGTCGGCTCAAACGCTGCTCATTGGTGACGAGGAATGCCTGCTGACCATCGCTCGTGATATCACCGAACGCCAGCGCATGCAGGACGAACTGCAACAGGCTGCGACCGTCTTCGAGAGCACGGCCGAAGGCGTGATGATCACCGACATCGAGCAACGCATCACCGCCGTGAACCGCGCCTTCAGCCAGATCACCGGCTACAGCGAGGCTGAGGCACTCGGTCAGCGCCCCGGTCTGCTGGCCTCCGGGCAGCATGACAACGCCTTCTATTCCGCCATGTGGCATGCCCTGACAGCCAACGGCCACTGGCAGGGCGAAATCTGGAACCGCCGCAAGAATGGCGAGCTCTACCCCGAGTGGCTGACCATCAGCGCCGTGCGTAACAGCGACAACCAGATCACCCACTTCGTCGGCGTGTTCGCCGATATTTCCAGCCTCAAGCACGCCCAGGCCCGACTCGACCACCAGGCCCACCACGACCACCTCACCGGTCTGCCCAATCGTCTGCTGTTCGAGAACCGCCTGCGCACCGCCCTGGACAGCGCACGAGCGAGCGAACAGCTGGGCGCCGTGCTGTTTCTCGACCTCGACCGCTTCAAGCAGATAAACGACAGCCTTGGCCATCCGGTCGGTGACCAGTTGCTCAAGGCCATCGCAGACCGCCTCAAGGCGCAACTGCGCGGCATCGACACGGTTGCCCGCCTCGGTGGCGACGAGTTCATCATTCTGCTGCCGAGCCTGCACGACGCGCAGGCCGCCGAGCAGGTCGCGCAGAAACTGCTGAGCGGCTTTCGCGCCCCCTTCGCGATCGACGACCACGAGTTCTTCATCAGCGCCAGCATCGGTATCAGCCTCTACCCCAGAGACGGCACGGACGTCGCCACCCTGGTCAAGAACGCCGACGCGGCCATGTACCAATCCAAGGCCAGGGGGCGTAACCGCAGCGAGTTCTATACCCGCTCGCTGACCTTCCAGGTCAACGAACGCATGGCCATGGAACAGGAACTGCGCCGCGCCCTGGAGCGCAATGAACTACGCCTGTACTACCAGCCCAAGCTTTGCCTGCGCAGCCAGGGTCTGGTCGGAGCCGAGGCTCTGGTGCGCTGGCCGCACCCGGTGTTCGGCGACATCCCGCCGGATCGCTTCATTCCGGTTGCGGAAGAAAGCGGGCTGATCCTGCCGCTGGGTGACTGGGTACTGGAAGAAGCCTGCCGCCAGTTGCAGGAATGGCAGGAAAGCGGCCGAGGCTTTGGCGCCCTGTCGGTCAACCTGGCCGGCGCCCAGCTGCACCAGAGCAGCCTGCTGCCGCGTATCGGCGAACTGCTCCAACGCCATGCCCTGGCGCCCGAGCTGCTGCAACTGGAGATCACCGAGAACTTCATCATGAACCAGTCCGGTGAAGCGCTGGAGATTCTCCACCGCCTCAAACAGCTCGGTGTGCAACTGGCCATCGACGACTTCGGCACCGGCTACTCCTCACTCAGCTACCTCAAGCGCCTGCCACTGGACGTGCTGAAGATCGACCAGTCGTTCGTGCGTGGCCTGCCAGATGACCCTCACGACCTGGCGATCACCCGCGCCATCATCGCACTGGGCAACAGCATGCAACTGACGGTGATCGCCGAAGGCGTGGAAACCAAGGCCCAGGAACTCTGCCTGGCCGCCGAAGGCTGCCTGCAAATCCAGGGCTACGTGGTCAGCCGCCCGCTCTGCGCCGAAGCCTTCGCGCGAAAATTTCTCCCGCCCGGTCAAGCGGTTGGCGCTGGCGAGAACGCGCCGGTATAATCCGCCGGCCTTCTGGGGGCCTATAGCTCAGTTGGTTAGAGCAGAGGACTCATAATCCTTTGGTCCACGGTTCGAGTCCGTGTGGGCCCACCATATTAAACAACGACTTAAGCCCACCACCTCGGTGGGCTTTTTCGTTTTCAGCCATTTTAGTCCCCGCTTTAGTCCTCGCCTCTCATCTCTGCTCCCACTGGCTCAACACCCACCAATCAGGCGCACTCATCAAGTCAGCCAGCCTGGCTTGAAAATTAGACAGTGAGCCGAATAGCCGGCATTATCGGCTCACCCAATGAGCCGAATAGGCTCGCTAATCGGCTCATAGATGAAAGTCCTCATGAATGACCCGCTCTGGATCTGGCAGCAGCCAGACTGGCCGCACTTCAGCTGGCAAGGCGAAGCGCTTGCTCCGCTGCTACGTGCCTGCAGCCAGGCTCAGGGGCGTTTGTTGGGAATGCTCGGCGCGGTGGGCAGTGATACCGAAGTGCAGAGCAGCCTGGATGCCATGCTGCAGAACATCGTCACCTCTTCAGCCATCGAGGGTGAGCAGCTGAATGTCGGTTCGGTGCGTTTATCACTGGCACGACGCCTGGGGCTGAGCGAAGAGGGTCGCGTCACCTCCCGCTCCGAAGGCCTGGCGCAGCTGCTGCTCGATGCCACCCACGCGCATCAGGAGCCGCTAGACGAACAGCGACTGTTCACCTGGCACCGTTGGTTATTCCCCACCGATGAACAACTGCTGACTCGACCATTACATATCGGCGAGTTGCGCGGCGAAGAGCCCATGCAGGTGGTTTCCGGGCGTATCGATCAACCGACCGTACATTTCGAAGCGCCTCCGCGCGCAGGGCTGGAAGCGCAATTGGCGGACTTTCTCGCATGGTTCGAGAGCAGCCGCAGGCATGCCAGCCTAGATCCCTTTCTGCGCGCCGGCATCGCCCATTTCTGGTTCGTTACCCTGCATCCCTTCGATGACGGCAACGGTCGCCTCACGCGCGCCATCACCGACCTGGCATTGGCTCAGGGCGAGCAACAGGCCATCCGCTTTTACGCCATGTCAGCGAGCATCCTCGACGACCGCGCCAGCTATTACCACATCCTGGAAGCAAGCCAGAAAGGCACCCTGGATATCACCGCATGGTTGCAATGGTTCCTCGCCACGTTGCTCAAGAGCTTGGAGCAGGCCCTTGCTCGCATCGACCGCGTGCTGGTGAAGGCTCGCTTCTGGCAGGCACACCGCAGCCAAACCCTATCGGCGGAGCAAGTCAAAGTGCTTAACCGCCTGCTCGATGGCGGCGAAAGGGGGTTCGAGGACGGCATCAGTGCCGCTCAATACCAAGCCGTGGCCAAGGTTTCTAAAGCTACCGCCACGCGCCATTTGAGCGACCTTTTTGAAAAGGGCTGCCTGGCCCGGCTACCGGGTGGGGGACGCAGCACTCGATACCACCTCAACACCACCGCCAGCTTGCAAGATTAACTCCGGCGCTATCACGAACTGAAAGATAGCTCACGCCCGATGTAGGTGCCTGAAAGCCTCGCCCGGTCAAAACTGTAAACGTGCGCGTAAGGACTCTCGATGCAGCGCCCAACAATGGGTAACGCCTGATCAGGCTTACCAGGCATCAAGTGCACCCGACCGCTGCAAATCGGGCAGTCACCACTAAAACGGACAAATCTTGTCCACTGTTGCCCCTCGCTATCACGGTGCATTTCCAGCTCTGCAGAGTCCTCAAAGATCGACAGGAATGCAGCGGGGGCCTTGATGACACGATCATCGACTAGGCGCCACCAGGGGGCATAGAAATTTGCCCAGATGAACCAACTACCCAGCCCAAGAAGCGCTACGTTCCCAAGCTGCCGCAACGTCAACGTCTGATCGAGTGCGGCCACAGTCCACATACCTGCAAGCAGCCAGAGCCCCAGTAGCAGAAGCCCAATCACGATGCTGGCCAACAGTGACAGACCTCGCCAGCTTCGGTTCTTCAGTTCGCCGTTGCGGAAAATCAAGCGCAACAACCAGCTCGGCCGCACGTTGCCAGCATCCGTTCGGGAGTATTCGATGTGCGTCCAAGGGCGCTGCTGCTCTTTCGGACCAGGAGCATCTGACAGAGGCGACACATCCAGCCAGAAAGTCCGCTCATTCCCCTTCCCCCCTTGCCGTCATTGGCGCGCACAACCGGCATCTGATCTAGACCTGCTCGACGCAGCCGTTCACAAAGCGATGCAAGGCGAGAATCCAAGAACTGCTCAAGCAAACCAGGGGGCAGCCAGGTAGTAGCGTTTAAAGTCCTCCCCTTGTGCTCGCCCTCGACATTAAGCAGTAGAGCGCTGCGAGAAAACTGCTGCGGCTCATGGTTGTTCTTATCTAGGTCAGCCAGCTTGGCTTGCACCATGAATCGCAGAATCCGGTATGCCTTGTTGTCGGCCGGAACCTCGATCAACTCATCCTGTAAGCATCGCATTACTTCCTGCACACAAACTCCCAGCACCCTAATTCAAAGGGCTGCAGCCATATCCATACCTACACATAACCCCTTTGAAGGAGGTTGGGGGGATGTTTGCCCCCGCTCGAATCATGACCCTTGGAGCGGTCTTCACACCAGAGGCCTGCACCATGACCATGTTCGTCGCACTCGACCCAAACGGTCGGCTGATCACCATTGAAAACGCCCATCGTGGCATAGCTTGCAATTGCACCTGCGTAAGCTGCGGTGAATCTGTCGTGGCCCGGAAAGGGCTAATACGGGAGCACCATTTTGCCCACGTTTCACAGAAGAAGAGCTGCTACATCCAACGCGAAAGCCTTCTCCACCGCTATGCCAAGGAGGTCATCTGCGATGGACTCGGTATGCAGTTACCACACCTCCCCGGCGTCTGCCCCAACAGTGAAGACACAAGCAGCTGGTGGGACTTCGAAACCGTCACTCCGGAGATACGGCAACAGGGCTTCCAGCCCGACCTGATCGCCGAGCTGAAAGATGGCTCACGGCTGTTCATCGAGATTGCCGTCACCTCGTTCATTGATGAGGAGAAACTGGAGCGCATCAAGGGGGCTGGCACGCCGACCATAGAACTAGACCTAAGCGACCTGCTGCACGGCTCTCAGCCGATACCATCCGAGGCTGCCAAGAACTACATCCTTCATCAGCCACACCACAAAAGCTGGATCTACCCCGAGGCGCCGACGATCGCGCAGGCACTTGGAATGCAGATGCAAGATCCACGTTCACTCGCAGATCCCCCCCGCCCCGGACGACACCCGCGCGGCAAGAGCAGCGCTTCGTCATCATGCAGATGTGGGTATCTGCCAGAACTCTGCCCAGCGGCTCAATTGCAGTCCGCTCCTGGTCATTCAACCCGCAGATCACCGAACTGCTCAAAGCGTGGAGAAGCCAACTTGGTGGCGAATATAACCCTAAGCACAAGAGCTGGATTTTCTATCCCGATAGGCGGGAGGAGGTCTTGGCAAAGCTGCACTCACTGCATCAAGGCTGACCATGCGGACATGAAAATCCGCTAAATTACGGCTACTTGCGGTAGCTTTCGGTGAGCCGTGCCAAATCCGTTAGAATTCGCTGGGTCGCTAGCCATTTTGGAAAGCCCCTGCCCTGCCAAGGTAGGCGGCTGCGCTAACACCTAGCTCAGCGCTAGCTCATATTTCGTTTGCATAAATTTTCCACTAAAGCAAAAGAGGGAAGAGCGTGTTCAAGGGCCCGATACTAGAAGAAAAACTTATCAAATGGATTGAACTAGGAGGGCCTTTCCCTGAGAAACTTGAGATCATTAAATCAGAAACAGAGCGCCAGACTTACAAAATATTAGACAGAGATGCTAACGGCTACATAAACAATCTTAATAGCCGCTGCGGAAAGAAGGGTTTTGTCCTTAGAGTACTGGAAGAACGGACAAATTTAGAATTTGCAGCGAAGCTGTGTATAGCTGCCGACTACGAAGGTAAATCTCCATTATCCGAAGTCGAGCTAGCAGCAAAATTGAAAGGCGGTGAAAACCTTATCCATCTGCTGGCAGGCGTTGGTAGAGTAGCCCCTTTCGACAGTCAACCGACCACAGCGGACTCCAGACCTTGGATATGTTTTTTGAGTGGTTGGCTGAGCGGAATTACATTAGATGATTGCCTAAAGAATCACCCAAACAAAATAACCCCATCACTAGTATCAGAAATTGCAAGCTCACTTATTAGAACCATTCTTTTCCTTGAAAAAAAGGATACAAGCATGATGACCTACATCTTGGCAACGTCATGCTTGTTGAAAGCGATCCCGACCTACTAGAAATAGACCAAGAGACACCGCCATACCATGTAAAAGTTATTGACTTAGGCAGCGTAAAAACTCTTGATCGCAGTACATTCAAAAGCGATGACGACTGGTCTGCGCTAGCAAAATGCCTAGTGGAACTTCACAACCACCTCCATATCGACAGAGCGATAGCATCACGCCATTCACGCTTCATTAAAGCTCTCGCAAAATTTATTGAAGCGATAGCCGACGAGGATCCTGGGAGGCATTTTCCAGAACCTTCAATGTATTTAGAGAGAATAAGGGAAGCAACTGAGTCGCTAACAATGCTACCGAGAGAAAGGGAGAAGTTCCATCCCTTTGAAGCAATCAGCGCAGAACATTTAGCAAGCGACGAATTACTCCTAAAATTATTTGTCGATCATTTACCATGGATATCTCTTGTACAAAAACCTGAGCCCACTGTTTTGACAGGACTACGCGGCTGCGGTAAATCCATGGTTTTCCGACACTTGAGCATAAGAACCCATGTTTCCAAGATCGCAAGCGACCCAGGGATACTGGAGCAACTTGGTTTCTTTGGTGTCTATATTGGATGTGCCAGCGACCTTCAGAATGATCTTCAATGGATTTCAAGAAAACCTGATCGCCCAGCACTGCTCAGCGAAGAAATCATAACCTACTTCAACTTAGTTTTAACAAGAGAGCTTCTTCGTTCGCTAGCGATGTGTGCCAAAGTACCGATAATGTCCAGCAAGCTTAGCATCTCAGAAAGCTCAAAAAACAATCTTACGGGCTTCATTTGCGAACAAATTGATCAAGCCTAAGTTACTTAAAAGTAAGCGGAATGCACCCATTTCAATCTTGCGCGGACTCAATCGACAAAATAAGACTCAAGCTAAGTCGATCAATGCTGGAGCAACAGGCAAGCACAATAAAATTAGCACCAACATTTATACGCGACCTCTGCAGAGAGGCAGCAAAATTAATTCCCGGTCTAAAAACATGGCGCATTGCTTTTCTACTGGACGACTACACATCACATCGTTTGTCGACTCAAATCCAAGGCATTTTGAACTCCGTGCTATGGCAGCGAGATGACAGCCACGTCTTTAAAGTATCAAGCGAACCATATGGATTCAAAGCCAATCATATAGACAACGCACGAATCGATGCTAATCGTGAGTACATCTTAGTCGACGCAGGCGAGCTCTCAATACCCGCAGAAAAAGAAAAAGAAAGGCGAGACTTTATAACAAAGCTAATCGACAAACGACTTGAGGCCGCCGAATACAAGGGAAAGGTGTCCCTGCTGATTGGCAATAGCACCTTCAAGCGAGATCCCGAGCTTGCCGCAGCAATTCGGGCAGAAAAAGGCAATCGCTCAGGACAGAAGAGCTTTTATCACGGTATACATGTTTTATCTAATGTATGGAGCGGCGACATCGCAACAATACTGCACATGGTAAGAGAAATGTTCGCTCGCGGTGGAGTCACAGAAGCAAGCGAAAATACCATCCCTCACCATGTTCAGCACAAAGCCATTACAAAAGTGTCTAACGCACTACGAGAGAGAGTTAGCGGCTACCATCCATTTGGTACTGAGATGGCAGCCATTCTTGCCAGCTTCGGTGAATTAGCTAAAAGGCTACTTGTTGATGCGCCCGAGAAGACTGACAGAAAGGGCACCACTAAAATTCACCGGCGCTATCGGCTAGAAATGAGCCTACCGTTCGGCTCAGATATTGACCAACAGCTCAGGCTCTTACCTAACGGAAACAACATTATTGAGCTAAAAGAAGAGCTAATAAGGCGAGCCATTTTTATCCAACTCCAAAATAGCAGAGGAAAAGAATCTTCCGGCACTCAAACTCTGAGATGGCAGATTCGGTCATCGTTCTTGCCAAGCTTTGGCACGTCGCTTATTCGCGACGATTACATAGATGTAAAGCAAGTAGAAGACTTCGTAGAGTTCCTAACTAGCCCTCAGCACTTTGCAGACAAGGCATACCTGCGTTATGCATCAACAGCATCCAACGATGTGTTTAGGAACCTTTTCTCGGATCATAATGAATGAACGTTAGGAAAAAATTCTCAATAGCGAAAAACACACTCGATGCAGCTTTGGCAGACCTACCTACCATGGAGGCTTTAACACTCCCGGTGGTAGATATCGATATATTCATCTGCGCAGCAGGCTTTGAAGAGCGAATAATAGCAGTACCCAGCAGACTGAAGGACGCAGGGACCAAGATCAAACACCACACTCTAGTGGGAAGGTATGGCACAAATCCAGAAGACAACAAGCGCAGAGAAGAGGAGCTGTTCCCGATACTCGATACAATCGGCCCATCTGCAGCGTATTTTGATGCCGACAGCCCAGAAGACATACATAGATCTATCCAGGCCGCAATATCCAGCATTAAAGAGGAAGGGAAGCTTAACATTGCAATAGATATTAGCGGAGGCTCTTCAACATTTATCGTATCCGCTCTAATAAGCCTGCTCAAAAGCAACCATGAAAAGTGCATCACAATTTTTTACTCAACAGCCGAGGAATATCACACCCCCAGCTGCGCCTCTGATAGCAACCAGACACCTACATGGACCGAGTCAGACCTTCGCGAATTCGGTGTCGGAAGTGTAATTACTAACGAACTTACGCCAGGAATACACCATGATCACTTACCAAGTTACGCAGTCGTCATCCCGTCGATGTTTACTGCACGAGTACAGAGAGGCCTCAGCTACTTGGGACTAGGCAATTTGAGCGGCGCAGATAACAGTGTTTTCTGGATTTTGCCTTCCACCAATGAACCAAAGCACCAGTGGAGACAAAAGCAGATAGAAAATTCCGTAATAACCATGATGTATGGCGAAAACTCCGAGAGCAACCAATCACCGAAATTACCAGAAGGGCAATGGGCATACTGCGACGCATTAAACTATATCGAATGTATTCGAACACTTATGACACAGATTGATACCCATACCGGCCATAATATATCAATAATTCACGCCGGAACGAAGCTGCAAGCGATCGGAGTATCCTTAGCACTTGCCGCAAGAAGCGAAGTTTCAGCAATCAAAACCAGCCCCCTATCATTTTCCGCCGACAGTTACTCCAAAGGAACAGGCGAAATCTACCATATAAAAATAGACCACCCGAGAGAAATAATTAGCACCTTAACAAAAGTCGGCAGCCTTAGAGTAGAGAATGGGCAATGAGAGCAAGAGATCTTAATGATGAATTAAAGTCCGATAATCCTATATGGCTCTGCCTCACCACCCTTCACCATAGGCGTTTTCTTGAAGATATTGTGCACACGGTAGGATTGCCATATGGAGCACACATTAGGCTTCGGTATAGAAAGCCATATGTTGACCCTACACTGTGGCATAGAGTCTCAACCTCCTTCGATCTACCTAGTGGTATCGCATTAATAGTTTTGGCGGGAGCATCCTCAGACGAGGTCATTGACGCAGCCCCATTGCGTACTGGAAAAATATTCAAAGCACACTGCGAGGGAGACCTATTAATACTGGATATTTCACTGCAGGACTTTGCAAACGAAACATCACAAAAGCGGGATTTCTATAAACATCTCGAGCTTTGCAGCAAAGCACTCCCTCAGTCGCTTTCTTCGGAAAGATCCTCGCCCGGCATCTATCTACAAACCATAAAACCAGCATCCCTTCCGATAACAGCAACCAGAAGCGTAAGAGGATGGGAGAAAGCCGCTGGTGCATTCTTCCGTATCGATGAGATTGAAACCAAGCCAGATACACCTCCAACTCATCGCATGCCATTTCTTTACTTTATAAATAATTTACCCCCCAAGGTAAGCTCAGACCTTACTTCGTCTGGAGTTCTAAACTTAGAGATGGGTAAGCGATACGACATTGAGCTGCATACAATCTGCAGAGCAGTGACTAAAGCGATTAATGCACCTCTTGGTGAAATTCTATTAGATCTATCCCATCCCTCTGCAACCTTCACAAGCTCAAGAAGAGTCCGCATCGACTCCAGGCGAGATGTAAAATCAGTCGGAGTATCTACTGCACCGCTATTCAGAACCACGGAAGGACATCTATCAGTTCGGACTAGCATTTTCCTTGAGAGCCGGGAGAACAATGATGTGCACAAGGAGAGTGAAAGATCAGAGGAAAACTTCTGGGAAAAAGTCACGCCCGCAGGAAAGAGAATAGAGATAGCCGTAGCAAGATACGATTTTCCAACAAAAATTGGAAAAATAAGACCTTGGATTGCCTCAGGCTTAATTGCTGCAGCGACAGCACTATCTGTCTATAAATTCTCCACACAAGGAGAATTTAAAATCACTGACTTAATTATCCCTGTGCTCGTATTCGTTTTTACACTGTTCGGCCTTAGCCTTGGACTGATCAAGAAATAGCGCTTCGCGCGGAATCTTTTAGCGCCTCATCCATCAACTGATATGAGTCGACATTCTTCCAACGCTCGTCACGAAGTGACCGAGGGAGGCACCAGCGCTCCCTCCAGTACTCTGACCATTCCGAATCATCAAAAGCTTTTATGTCTGGAGTTACACCATGCTGACAAACCTCTCGGAGGTTATTTACCAGCTCAAAGATGAAGACTTCTCTACATATACCATGAGACAAATACTCTCGCGGCAACTCAAGCTCTAATAGAGCCCTGACAATATTCTGCCAACGTACTTTTGGGCCGTTTCCGAAGCCTGCCGGAACATGACGCCCAATACTTTTCAACCAACTAACCAACTGAGGATACAACTCCTCTAAGTGGATAGTTCCGTAACCCTTCGTATACCCAAGCGATTTAGCGAGCGCCCCATGACCATCACGAAGCCTATTATAAATCGAGCTACGCCCGAAGGCACTTGCAGTCGTAATCGCAAGCAAAGGCTGATGCACGCGCTGATTAAGTTGCGTGGTCATTTTCCGGCCATAACTCCGCCAATAACTCTGCCTTATAACAGTCGAGTGCAAGAAACCAGCTACTAATTTACCACCAAGAAGAGAGGCATAAACTGGTGACGCACCGATTGTGTAAGCATCAAGCGTATTATTTACAATTTCTAGCTTCTTATTTTTAGCCACCCCCAAGTACTTATCTCGGCATGACAAATCAGCCGAAGGAGACTGCAACCCTATTATCCCAATAACTGCCTCATGGTATCTATCAATTACCAGGAAACGAAGCCGACGGCCATAGCCCTTCGAGTAAGGCATAGACCAATAGCCACGAGTTACTTTAAACAAATCTTCCTCTAGACTACGTGGATTAACCAAAACCAACTCAGGATCAATTTTTCCTGGATCAATCAGCCCACCACTAGGAAAATAATTCCTATATTTCTTCAGCTTCAGTCGGAGAGCAGAATAGTCCACAGACTTATCCCATTGCTTCGCTGCAAGATGGAAATTACGGATAACTTCCTTATCGCCACTTTCCGCAGCCGTACGACAGCGCAACCATGACTGATGGACATTCTCAGACAATTTGTGACGGGCTATCTCATCAGCCTCACCGCCCGAATCAAGACGAAGAGAATCCGCTGTGCCCGCTACTGTCGGCTCATTTTCTCTAACGATGCCTGACGTGAAAGAACTCATCCAATACTCACCATAACTATTCTGCTACGGCCTACCGGCCAACCTAGGCAGTGTCCCTCGCCATCAGCAGAGCTGGGCGTATATTGCCACTTCTAGCGCCCCACGATGCGGTTTTCCTCCAACTACAATCCAGATTGCCGCTGCAAAGGTATTTGACATCTCATTTGCAGCAGTGATGGATCCTATATTCTGCGCGAGGAGCGCGGCACCACGCAGAAATCGTGGTTGAGAAACAGCCCCGGCTGTTACCGCAGTGCTACACAGGACACCGGCCATTACCCGTGTGCCGCACCCAGGCAAGAACCATTCCTGGCAGCAAAGCTACCTTGCGATAAGCGGCAACAGCTACCGAGGACATAAGCTCAGTGCTATGCACGAGCATCACCTTGACTGGCTGATACCGCCCCGAGGTACATTTGAAAGGTACACTGGCGGTACAGCGCTCAGCTTTTGCAGATTTCGCCGAATTACGCTTAACCCGCTCTACGACGCTGCTTTCAGCTAGCTGTGCCTACGCTAAGCTACGCACGATTTGACTGGGCTTGCAGCGTTTCTAGGCAACTCATAATCCTTTAATCCACGGCACGAGTACCGTATGGGCCCACCACCTTCAAAGCCGCGCACTGCGCGGCTTTTTCATGTCTGTCACCGATTCACTCGCTGAGATTGGCCCTGGGCGCGATCCGCTCGAAGACTTCCGGCGTGAGCGCCGCGTCACCGGCTTCGTCGAGCACGTCGCGGGGGCGCTCGCTGCCGGGGATGCTGCTGTCCAGCATGCTGAGCAACTGGGCGCCGCGCGGTGTGAGGATGAAGTTCTCGCCGTTGCCACCTTCGCTTTCCGGGCGCGGTTCGATGAATCCGCTTTCCAGCAGGCGCGCTTCATAGCGCGCCGCCTCGGCGCGCAAATGGTCGAGGTTGTCGACGCTCTCGCCCGCCTGGTCGAGCTCATCGGCCAGGTCTTCGGCGTAACGGCGCGGCGCGAACGGCTTGCCGGCGCCGTTCTGGACTTCGTGGAGCAGGCGCTCGATCAGATCCCAGTTGTACATGGCGGTGTCTCCGTTATCGACGGGCTTACAGGTTCCGACTCCCCTGCACGGCCATAGGTTCGACCCGATGCGTCGCTACCGGCGTGAAGCCCGCTTGCCGAATACACCGTCGCGACCACCGCTCATCGGCTGCCGATACTGAGAACCAGCCGCTGGCGCTCTTCGGGATATGACCTTAGTCTGAGGCCATGACAGACGTACCAGGCGTTTTCGAACGATCACCACAAGAACGCATCATCGTGGCCGACGATCACCCGGTTTTCCGAGAAGGTCTGCGCCGGGTCGCACAGCGTGTGTTTCCTCACGCCAGCATCTTCGAGGCCGGTGACATGGATGAGGTGCTGAACCTGGCTCATGCCGGTACGGCACCCAACCTGTTCATGCTCGATCTGCTGTTCCCCGGGCAATCGCCACAGGCCATCGGCGCGTTGCGTCAGAGCTTTCCGCGCAGTTCGATCGTGGTCGTGTCGATGGTCGACAACCGCGAGCTGATCGATGAGGTCATGGCCGCCGGTGCCGACGGTTTCATCGGCAAGGCGACCCCGCCGGATGAAATCGCCGATGCGTTGCTGGCCGTGCAGGCCGGCGATTTCGTGCTGACCTTGGGCCCCGCCGGCGTACCGGCCTTTGCCGAGGATCGTCAGTTGCTGGAGCAACTGACGCCGCGCCAGCAGCAAGTCCTGCAACTGGTGGTGCGCGGCCTGTCGAACAAGGAAATTGCCCGCCAGCTGGATATCTCGCCCTTTACCGTGCGCATCCATGTTTCGTCGCTGCTGCGGACGCTGGACGTCACCACGCGCGCGGCAGCCGCCGCCAAGGGAGCCAAGGCCGGCCTGAACTAACCGGCCTGCAACTTGAGTTTGAACGCCACCAGCAGCGAGCGCAGCTCGGCGGGCTGCACAGGTTTTGGCAGTATCGGAATGTCGCTGTCGCCCACCTGCTCCTGAACACGACGAACATCATGCCCGGTCATGATGATGGCCGGCACGTCATGACCGCTGGCCTTGCGTACGTGCGCGATGCAATCTGCGCCGGAGGCTTCGATACCGAGGTCGAAATCGGTCACCACCAGGTCGAAACGGGCGGACGTATCGGGCAACGTACGGAAGGTGGCGACGTCGCAACCCCACTTTTGCAGCAGGGTCGCGGTGGCGAGCAGCACGTTCTGGTCATCCTCGATCAGGCACACCCGAAGGCCATCGAGCATACGCGGTGGCTGCACGCCGCCGACGCCAGGCACAGGGCTTGCGAGCGGCTGCGCGACGGGCTGCAAGCCATCGATGGCCGCCAGCGTGCCGCGCCCTTCGACGGAGCGGATGCGCACCTGCATGTCCATCAATCCCCCGAGGCGTCTGACGATGGCAAGACCAAGGCCCATCCCTTCGACATCGCTGTCACGCGCCTGACGCACGCGATAGAACTCCTCGAAGACGCTGTCCAGATGCCCCTCGGCGATACCCCGCCCCTTGTCGTAGAGTTCGATGGACAACCCCGTCCCCTTGCGCCGACAGCCGATCAGCACGGGCCGCCCCGGAGCGTACTTCAGCGCGTTGGAAAGCAGGTTCTGCAGCATGGTGGTCAGCAATCCGGGATCCGCGCGCACGTGCAGCGGCGGGCAATGCAGGCGAACGGTCACACCGGCCCAGCGCGCCGCTTCGGCATTCTGCTGGATCAGTTGCTGCAACAGGGGCCGCAGCGCCAGCGCCTCCATCTGGGGCACCACCTTGCCGCTGTCCAGCGAGTACATGTCGAGGATCGTGCGGAACAGACGGGCGACGCTGTGCAGTGATTTGTCGATGTTCTCCACCAGCCGTCGCTGTTCGCTACCCAGGTTGCTGTCGCGCAGGCAGGCGGTGAACAGGCTGATGGAGTGAATCGGCTGGCGCAGGTCATGACTGGCCTGCGCCAGAAACTGCGATTTGGTCTGGTTGGCGGCCTGCTCGGCCTCGGCGGACAGGCGCGAGCGTTTGAGCAGGACATGCATGTAGGTCGGCGCCATCAGCGTGGTGAGCAGCAGCGTGAGGATCAGATAGGGCTGCGACTGCCAGTAAAGTGAAACGCTCGCGGTGACAGCCAGCGACAAGGTGGCCAGGAAGGTTCCCAGCAGCAGATAGCCCGAACCGTAGCGCAATCCGTACCCCACGGTGACCCAGACCAGGATGGCGTAGACCGGCAGCATGGCCGCACCACCCGACGCCATCACCAGCGTGATGCAGACATAGTCGTTGAGCATGGTGAACAAACGCCGCAGCGGCCGCTTGCCGGGGCGGCGCGCGATATCGAACCAGAGGATCAGGGAGACGATGCAGAACAGCGCTTCGAGAACGAAGACCTTCCAGGCCAGTCCGCTGTCGATGAGTGATTGCTGGTAGAGCAGCACTGTGTAGCCAATCGCGATGGGCGCGATGATCAGGCGCACGGCGGCCTGGGCACGCTCGGTGTCGTAAGAGGAGGAGACGGTTGCGGACATGACGATTCCCTGCAGACGAACCTGATCCTGTTGTTGTCCGCCCACCTTAGGCGCTGGCTGCACAAGGGTGCAAGGCGCAGCCGGCCTGGCAATGCGCCTCTAGAACACCCGTACTATTTCGCCGCTCCCCGGCCATTCCTAGAATCCCGAGCAGCGCTTCGGCACCGGGTCGGAGCCCAGTGATCGAAGGGAATATCAGATGAACATCAAAGGAACGCTAGGCGCTCTGCTCATGGCTCCGGTGCTTGCCACGCTGGCGGGCTGTCTGCAACAGAATACCCAGGCCCAGGGGTTGCAGAACACCCAACTGGCCAACGACCCCTGCGCACCGAGCGCGACCAGCAACCTCATTGCCACCGGTCGCAGCCTGCTGGATATCGCCAATACCGTGCTGGAAACCCAACAGAGCTTCAACGGCAATTCCGCTACCTACGCCCAACGCATGGACGTCGCGGAAAATGCCCAGAAGGTCAACCAGGGCCACAACGTGCTGAACAACGTGGAAAGCCTGGCCGGCGGTACCAACCAGCCCTGCGTGCCTGCGGCGCCCGCCAGCGCCGCACGCTGATCGACTCTTCCGGGCACGCTCACAGGCGCACGTCGAACTTGTCCAGCAGCAATTCCCCAGGCGGGTCGGCACTGACCAGTTGGTTACGCCCCGACGCCTTGCCACTGTACAGACGACGATCGGCGCTACGGTAGAGCTCGGCAGCACTGCGGCCATCCCTGGGCCAGGCCGCCAGGCCGAAGGTGGCCGACAGGGGAATCTGCTGACCGTCGTACTCCAACGGCACTTCGGCGATCTGCTGACGCAGCTTCTCGACCATCGGATAGGTACCTGCCGCGTCGCTGTGGCGCAGCAGCAGGCCGAACTCCTCCCCCGCCAAGGCGCCCGAGAAAATCGGTGACGCGCAGCCGTTGTTGCAGAATCTGACAGATATGCCGCAGCGCCATGTCTCCCGCGTCATGCCCCCACTGGTCGTTGACCTGCTTGAAATGATCGACGTCGAGGAGCACCAGCACCAGCTTGCCGCTGCTGCGCTCGGCCTCCTGGATGCTGCGTTGCAGGGCATGCTGGAAGCTGCCACGGCTGGCCACACCGGTCAGCGCGTCGGTCTGCGCCAGACGCTCCAGTTCCTCGTAGGCCCGCATGCGCAAGCCATCGTAGATATGCACGAAAACCAGGATCAGGATCCCGCACAAGGCGGCATTGCCGAGATCGATCAGGGCTCTGGTATCCAGATCCAGATGCCGGTCGGCGAAATACAGCAGGAGCCCGGCGAACATGAACGGGGCCGCCAGCAGAAAGCCGCGCTGCTTGCCCAGCAGCAGATAGGCCAACAGCGGAATCATGTACAGCCAGACGAAAGCGGCTGACGAAGCATCCGGCATCACGATGATGTAGAGGATGAAGCCGAAGGTGGGGATCAGGTAGAGGTAGATCCACAGGTACAGATGGCGAGCCTGCTCGATACGCCAGGCGCCGAACAGCAGGACTGCCGTGCTCAGCACTTCGAGGATGGCGAACGGGTAGTTGCCGGCCAGCGCCTGCAGGATGGAAAACCCGCCCAGGGTCAGTCCGGTGGCGAGCAGGATGGTGCGCATCAGTGCGCGCTTGCCTGTCTCACGCAACCCCTCGCAATGCCCTGCGCTCACATCCCCGTCATGGTTATGACTGCCATCGACCATCTTCATGTCCAGCACCGCCGTGGTGGGTGCGCAGCCCTCCCCACGCACCATCACGCAACTATAGACGGCCCGGATCGGCATGCCGAGCGCCGGCCGCAGCGTCCCCGCAGATAAGCACGATGACCGACGGACAAGCGGTCGACAGCACTGTACCGATGAGCGCATGAGCATCGATCCGGCACATGGCCATCAACCAATATGAGAACCACGTCACATTTCAAGGGGCCACCAATTGCCTTGCCGCCTAATCGCCATTAATTGTTAATGTGTTTGCAACACAGATACATTTAATCTAAAAAAACACACCGCCCTTGGGGCAATGAAGTACCAGGGATCAGTTCACGTCGCATAACCAGGGATGAACACAAGAATGCGCTCCACCAAAACCTCCGCACATCTGTTCGATCTTGCTCTGCCAACCATTCCCGATGGCGTCAGCTCTCCGATGAGGGCCTTCCGTCAGGTCGGTGGCAACCCGATCTGCGTCACCTCCGGCAACGGTGCCAAGGTCACCGACGTCGATGGCAACACTTACACCGACTTTCTCAGTGCCTTCGGCGCGCAACTGCTGGGTCATGCGCATCCGCACGTGGTCGAAGCGATCTGCCAGCAGGCCAGTCGCGGCACCGTGCTCGGCCTGACCTCTCCGCTGGAACACCGACTGGCGCAGCGTATCGTCGAGAGCACTCCAGCCATCGAGCAGATTCGCTTCGTCTGCAGCGGCACCGAAGCGGTGATGACCGCCACCCGAATCGCCCGTGCCCATACCGGCCGCAACCTGCTCGTCAAGTTCGTCGGCTCCTATCACGGTCACTCCGACGTACTTCTGGCCAGCCCAACCTCCTCGGGCATCAAGACCAAGGGTGTGACCAAGGGCATTCCGGAAAACCTGAATCGCGAAGTGCTGCTGTGCCAGTACAACGACCAGGCACAACTCAACAACCTGTTTGCCGAGCACGGCGATGCCATCGCGGCCGTCATCGTCGAGCCCTATGCCACCAACATGGGCTTCGTGCGTCCGCAGCAGGGTTTCATGGCCGAGATTCGCCGCCTGTGCGATCAGTTCGGCTCCCTGTTCATTTTCGATGAAGTGGTGACCGGGTTCCGCTTTACCTTCGGCGGGATCTGCAACCTGATGGACATCGACCCTGATCTGGTCACCTTCGGCAAGATCATCGGCGGCGGGGCCCCCATTGGCGCCTACGCCGGTAAAGCCCGCTACATGCAGCACGTGGCAATCGGCAACACGGTATTCCAGTCAGGCACCTTCGCCGGCAACCCGCTGACCATGGCCGCCGCCAACGCTGCCCTCGACGTCATGGAGCAACCGGGGTTCTACGAGGAGCTGGAGCGCAAGGGACAACTGCTCGAGTCGAGCCTGCGCAGCACATTCAACGCTCACAACATCCCCTTCCTGTTCACCCGCTTTGGCGCTCTCGGTGGTGTGGCATTCCGCGACAGCCAACGTGCGATGAAGTCCTACAAGGACGTGAAGACTCAGCACTACGAGATCTACACCAAGGTGCATCAGTTGATGCTGGACAAGGGCTTCCTGATGGCGCCGTCACTCGAAGAACCGATTTTCCTGTCCGCCGCACACAGCGATGACGATCTGCGTGCCTTTGCCAGCGCCCTGGGCGAAGCGGCCAGCGATGCGCTCGCCGCTCACCGTCAGGCCTTCCCCGTTCTGCTGCCGTTCTGAGTCAGGCACCGACCATCACCGTTCTATCAAGGAGGAATACACATGAATGCTGCAGTCGAGTTCAAAAACAGTCAGTTCTTCGAATCGGTCAACAAGTGGTATGCATCGGCGACCGTGCGCAACAGCCCGCGCATCCTGGTGCCGGAAAGCGCCAAGGGAGAATTCACCTATCCCCAGTCCCGCCAGCTCCTCAGCGAGCATCCGAAAATTCAGGCCCTGGGCCATGACGGGATGGCCTTCGTGCTTGCCCAGTCGGCCTACCAGTACATGTACGAGATCGGTCTGCTGGAAACCCGTTTCGTCATCGATTGCAGCCTCAACCTGATCAACAACGTGATCGCCGGGGCCACCGAAGAAGAAAACTGGACGCCCTGACCATCGTTATCGACGAGGGTTACCACGCCCACGTGGCCCTGGATTACATCATCCAGATGAAGGCCATCACCGGCATAGAGCCGCTCGAAGTGCCACAGAGCAATGGCAACCTGGATGCCGTTCGACGCGCCTTCGAACGCCTGCCGAAACAGATGCACAACGACTTCCAGCTGATTTCGGTGACCCTGGCCGAGCACACCCTGACCAAGGATCTGATCAGCATCGGCCGTGAAAAAGGCGCCTCGGAAGCCTTCACCAAGGTCATGACCGATCACGTCTCCGACGAGGGTCGTCACGCCAGCTACTTCGCCAGGCTGATGGGTACCCACTGGAAACGCATCCCCGAAGAAACCCGGCTGGTCATCGGCCGCATGTTGCCCGCCTACCTGGATGACTACCTCGCCGGCGACGCGGATCGCTCGGTCGACCAGCGCATCCTGCATGCCTGCGGCTTCAGCGAAGACGAAGTGAACACGATCCTGGAAGAGACCCAGGAAGAGTTCGCCTCCCGGCTCAATGGCTACATCACCACGACCAAGGCCAATCTGGTGAAACTGCTGCAGCGCACCGGCGTGCTCGACCACCAGCCGACCCGCCAGGCCTTCGTCGAGCACGGTATCGCTCTCTAGTCGAACGACGACACGTTTCCTACAAGATTCGACAGGAGCCTGATGACATGTTACTGAGCCGACTCCGTACGTTCGCGCTATCCATACCGGATCATCCGGCCGTGGTAGCCGGGGACGCTTCACTGACCTATGCCGAGCTGGAACATCTTTCCGCGTGCCTGGCCGGCAACCTGAAGCAGGCCGATCTGCCTGCTCAGGCGCTGGTGGCGATCTACACCGACCGTGGCGTTCACGCCATCACCGCACTGCTTGGCGTGCTCAAGGCCGGTGCCTCCTTCACCTTCGTCGAGGAGGATGGGGTCACCGAAGAGAACTACCAACGCTTGTCCGCCATGCAACCCGAGGCTGTGCTCTGCAGTGCCGGGCACGTGGCGGCCTTGCGCCAGCGTGGCCTGCACGCGCTGGATATCCAGGCGGCGCTGCAAGGGGCAGCGCTGGCCCCACAGAGCATCGAGGCCGAAGCACCGGCCTACATCCTCTTCACGTCCGGCTCGACAGGACAGCCCAAGGGGGTATCCGTCAGCCATGCCAACATCACTCACTATGTCCAGGGTGTGAGCGACTGCCTGGGTATCGTGGACGGCCTGCACTACGCCCATGTCAGCACCCTCGCGGCTGACCTGGGCAACACCTGCCTGTTGCTTTCGCTGACCCGTGGAGGCTGCCTGCACCTGCTCGGCACCGAGCAGCGCAAGGATCCCGGTGCCTTGCGTCGCTACCTGGAGGAGCAGCGGATCGATGTACTCAAGATCACGCCCTCCCACTGGCGAGCGATCTTCAACGATGCCCAGACCTACCCACACCTGCAATATCTGGTATTCGGCGGCGAAGCACTGCCCAAGGCGCTGGCCCGGCGGATACTCGAATCCGGGCGAATCGACCGGCTGTTCAATCACTACGGTCCGACGGAGACCACGGTCGGGGTCACGGTCTACCCCTGACGGACACCGAAGCGCTCGATGCACTACCGGGCGAAACCGTTCCCATCGGCCGCCCCTTTGGCGATACCCGCCTGCTCGTGCGTAATGAAACGGGAACCTTCATCAGCAGCGGAGATGGCGAACTCTACATCGGTGGCCCCTCGGTGGCGCTCGGTTATCGAGGCACACCAGAGGCCACGGCGCAGCGCTTCGTGGAACTGCAATCGCCAGATGGCATCCTGCGTTTCTATCGAACCGGTGATCTGGTCAACCTCGCAGCCAGTGGCCTGGTGCAGTTTCTCGGCCGGGTCGATCGACAGGTCAAGATCAATGGCCACAGGGTCGAGCTGGAGCATATCGAGAACGTCATGCGCGGCATTGCCGAGGTGGACGATGCTGCCGCGCTGATCGTCGAAGTACGCGGTCGCGAGCGGCTGGTGGCAGCGATCCGTTCACCGCGCCAGGACGCACCGGATACCTGGTTGAAAGAGCGGATGCAGAAGCTGCTCCCGCCCTACATGGTGCCGTCGCAAACGCTGCTTCTGGCCGAGTTCCCTCGTAATGCAAACGGCAAGACCCAACTTGCCGAGCTGCGTGAAATCCTGCTCGACGCACTGAACGCACAGGCAGGCGAGGATATGTCGCCACCGGCGCAGAGCCTCCCCGAGGATGACCACCAGGACGAAATACGACGGATCTTCTCCAAGCATCTGCGCCTGGCCAGGGCAGATGACGAGAGCAGTTTCTTCGAGCAGGGAGGCGACTCGCTCGATGCGATCCAGATGATCGCCGAGTTGCAGGAGCGAGGACATCCGATCACCGCACATGCCTTTCTCAAATGCCCGAGCATCCGCGGGCTGCTGGAGGCTCTGGACAGCCGTCAGCACGAGGCACGGCAACGATCCGAACCCATCGCCCTGGAGAACCTGCGCCTGTTCTCGCCGGCTCAACGCGAATTGCTGGAGCAGCGCCTGAAGGTTGCGGATCACTACAACCAGGCGCTGCTGCTGCGCAGCGCCAACAAGGTCGACGTAGCCCTGCTCAATGCCGCACTGACCCGCCTGATGGCCAGGCATCCGTCGCTGGCCATGGCCTACGCCGAGGATGGCGATGGGGCCTACACCAGCCACGTGCCGCAGGATGGCAACGACATACTCAGCGTGTCGTTCATGTCGGGCGACAACGAGGCGGAACTCCGGGCTCATGTGGAGCGTGTCGGCGAGCGTGTGCAGAGCTCGCTGTCACTCGAAGAAGGGCGCATCTTCCGAGCCCACCTGTTCAAGGTGAGTTCGGGTGAAGACCTGTTGCTGCTCGTCGCTCACCACCTGGCGGTCGATCTGATCTCCTGGCGCATCATGATCGGCGAGCTTACGCGTCACTACGCCGATCTGCACTTCGGCGCCGAGGCGGCACCCGCGGATATCCGCCATAGCTTCTGGGACTGGGTGAAGCACCTCGAGCAGTCCAGGACCAGTTGCAAGGCCCCTGGCTGGATCAGGTACGCCAGTACGCCAGCGACGGTCAGCCCGGTTACTTCTGCGCCGACAATACCGAAGGCAATGCGTCCACCCTCTGGCTGGGTTTCTCCGCCTCGGATAGCCGGAGACTGCTGCGCGGCAGCATGCCGCTGAACCAGATACTGCTGACCATTTTTGCTCGGCGTCTGGCCCGGATGCGTGACGGCCAGGCACTGCTGGTGGATGTCGAAAGCCATGGTCGAGTGAGCCTGGACGAGCATACGGACGCGAGTGGCGTGGTGGGCTGGCACACCTCCACCTTTCCGCTGCACCTCGATCTGGCCGAACTCGATTTCGACAGTGCCCTGCAACGCGTCGCCACGACCTTCGCGCAAGTGGAGCATCTCGGCGTCGCTCACGGTTTGCATCGCACCGCACAGGATCGGGACTACCGCCCCAGTGCCGGCATCTGTTTCAACTACCTTGGCGACGTCAACTTCAACCATGATCCACGTTTCGCCCTGACGCCCGCTCGGTACGCCTACGGCCTGGCTCGCCACCCGCAGAACAATCGCTGCCACGAGTTGAAGCTCAGTGCCCGGGTTCTGGACGGTCAACTGCTGATCGATCTGTCGTTTCCACAGAGCGTACAGGCGGCCGACATGCATGCGCTGATGCTCGATGTCGGCGCTCAGCTGAGTGCCCAGGCCGGGCTCGATTCGGACGCGGCTCAGCTCGTGCTGGAGGAAGGCACCCGTACCGGGCTGATCAACTACGCCCCTCGTCAACTGCTGGCGCAGACCAACCAGCAGCACCAGCGCGACTACCGCCACGTTCTGCTCACCGGCGCCACCGGCTACATCGGCATCTACGCACTCAAGGAGCTGCTGTTTCGCTCCACGGCACAGATTCACTGCCTGGTACGACGCAAGGATGGCGAGGCGCCCTTCTCCCGGCTGCAACGCCTGTTCTCCTGGTATTTCCCCAGCCTCGACCTGGCGGGCTTCCGTGAGCGCCTGCACCTTCACGAGGGAGACGTCGGCGAACCCCATCTGGGCCTGAACGAAGCGGACTATCAGCAGTTGGCCGAACAGCTCGATGCCATTTATCACTTCGCGGCAGACACTCGGCTGTTCGGCGTCGAAGAGGATTTTGCCCGGCAGAACCTGCAATCGGTGAAAACCTGCATCGCGCTCGCCAGCCTTCGTCGCGCCAAGGATCTGCACTACATGTCCACCCTGGCGGTCAGCGGCGTGAACCCTCTGGAGCAGCGCGTGCGCTTCTCCGAGAACTCGCTGGATATCGGTCAGGAATTCCAGAACCCCTACGAGCACAGCAAGTACAAGGCGGAGCATCTGGTCAACGGTTTCCGCCTGCAGGGCCACAGTGCGTTCATCTACCGCTCGGGCAACGTTTCAGCCGACTCGCGCAACGCCCGCTTCCAGGTCAATGCGCGTGACAACCGACTGGTGCAGTTCCTCGCCTCCTGCGCCAAGGCCGGATCGCTGCCACGAAACCTGGGCGAGCCGGTGATCCTCTCCCCCGTGGATCAGGTTGCCGGCGGCATCATCGCGATCTCTCTGGATGCGGCCTGCAATCCCGGCACCTACCACGTCGACAGCTCGCACGAGATCGATATGGACAGGCTGTTCGCGGCCATGGGGCGCGTTGGTCTGCCGTTGCAATCCGCCAATTGCAGCGACTTCGCCGAGTTGTTCGGCAGCATCGACTGCTCCAGCGACCCCGACCTGCAACTTGGCCGCTTCTGGGCCAACCGCAAGAGCCGCAACGTCACCTACTGCAACGAGCGGACGTTGTGCACGCTCGAACGGCTCGGACTGGGATTCACGGCACTCACCGACGAGTGGCTGGACGCTTTCATGACGGCCCTGCACGACGAACAGGTCTTCACGCCTCGCATCGACAATCGGGAAATCAACCCGCCAAGGCTATTGCGGATGCAGGCCTGACACGCCACACCGCCACCGCGCCTTGCAACCGCAGGTACATGGAACCGCGGTGGCCGGATGTCCCCCGAAAACAACCCAAGGAGATAGGTTTGTGGAAACCCTCAACAAAGATTTTCGCCTCACCGAAGCACAGATTGCCGACTACAAGCGCACCGGCTTCGTCCTGCTGAAACAGTTCTTTTCCGGCGAAATGATCGAATACCTGCGCAAGCGGGTGAACGATGAACTGGAAACACCGACCGACCATTACCAGAAGGGCTTCGACAAGCTGCGCTACGACCTGTGCAACGATGACGAAGTGATCTTCGATCTGATCGGCGACGCTCGCTTCAAGCGCATCATGACCGACCTCACCGAGCGTCGCCTGTTCTTCACCCAGGGCGTCGGCTTCGGCCTGAAGAAGAACCTGAGCAAGGGCTTCACCTGGCACATCGAATCGCAGAGCTTCGGCTTCAACCGTTCCGAGGACTACGGCACGACTCTCTGGGCACCGCTGCACCGCATCGACACGCGCAAGCAGGGTGGCGGCATGCGCTACGTGCCGCGCGACGTGATCTCGGGCGAGTTCATGTACGACTACATCGACCCCGCCGTCTTCCGTTGCCTGGGTGAACGCATCCAGTCCGGTGGCATTGCCTTCGAAGACTATGTGGCGCTACGCGACGAACCCCTCAACTCCTCGGGCATCGGCCGCCTGCT
This sequence comes from Ectopseudomonas oleovorans, assembly GCA_045291465.1. Taxonomy (GTDB): domain Bacteria; phylum Pseudomonadota; class Gammaproteobacteria; order Pseudomonadales; family Pseudomonadaceae; genus Aquipseudomonas; species Aquipseudomonas oleovorans_B. The sequence continues at coordinate 5,370,284 of CP152345.1, forward strand.
GGAATACTTCTCGGTCGAGGACGACTTCGAACTGGGCGATGTGCTGCTCTTCGACAAGTACGTCATCCATCGCAGCGTACCGCTTGGCGAGGGCGAACTGGAAAGCCGCGATGCCTTCTCCCTGCGTTTCATCTCCGATGACTCGCGCTATGACCTGGAGCGCGCGCGCAGCATCGAGATTCCCCGCGACCACTACGGTTACGCCGGTCCGACCCGTTTTCACCTGGAGATCTGCAAGGAAGACGACAGCCTGATCGTCGACAGCCCTTACTTCGACGCCGACCGGGAGCGCCGCTTCATCAGCGCCTGATCCCACCAGCGGAGCTTCGGCTCCGCTGCCCAGCCAAGGAAAGGAGACACGCCAATGCAACAACAGCAGATCGACCATTACAGCCACAAGCTGGACTACGAAATCGACTCCTGGGATCTCGCCGAGGCGCAGAAAGCCAAGGATGACGTCATCGTGTTCGATGCCCGCTCCACACAGGCATACGACCAGGCGCACATCCCCGGCGCCATCAGTTTCCCGCACAAGCGCATGACCGCCGAACACACCGGCGACCTGCGCCGCGATGCCCTCTATGTCGTCTATTGCGACGGTATCGGCTGCAACGCCTCCACCGCCGGCGCATTGAAGATGGCGCGCCTCGGCTTTCGCGTGAAAGAGCTGATCGGCGGTCTCGACTGGTGGAAACGCAGCGGTTTCCCGCTTGCCAGCACCGAGCAAGCGACGCCCTCTGAAGCCAACGCGGCGAGCTGCGCCTGCGGCTGAGTTCGACATTCTCAGGAGATGGACATGCCTTACGTGAATATCAAGGTCACCGATCTGGGCGTTACCCGTGCCCAGAAAGCCGAGCTGATTGCCGGTGTGACGCAATTGCTGAAAGAGGTGCTGGACAAGGATCCGGCCAGCACCTTCGTCGTGATCGATGAGGTCAATACCGACAACTGGGGAACCGGCGGCGAGCAGGTCAGCGAACGGCGCAAGCGCCTGGGGAGCTGAACGGACGATGCACCCCCTGATACCCGGCATTCCCTGGTACTGGCTGATCGGCCTGATGCTGACAGCCCTGGTCGCCGGGTACATGGACGCCATTGCTGGAGGTGGTGGCCTGATCCAGATGCCATTGCTGCTGTTGAGCGGTCTTGCGCCGCTCAACGTGCTGGCGACCAACAAGGCCATCGCCCTGACCGGTACGGCCAGCGCGACCCTGCGCTACATGATGGATGGGCAGGTGGCCTGGCGAGTGGTTCGGGTCGCGGCCCTGCCCTGCATGCTGGCGGCCTTTCTCGGCAGCCAGCTGGCCATGCATACCCCCGGCTGGCTGCTGGAACTGGCACTGCTGGGCTGCCTGGTCGCCGCCCTGCTGGTGGCCCTGCTGGTCAGACCTGGTGGGGAGCTGCGCAACGGGCCTGCCGCCTCACGCCTGAGGATCATCGCCAGCCTGGCACCGGTCGGTCTGTACGACGGCTTTTCCGGACCGGGCACCGGTCTGTTCATGACGCTGGTCAAGCACGCCCGGCTGCACCTGGGACTGCTGGTCGCCACGGCGACCACCAAGCCATTGAACCTGCTGACCAACCTGGGCGGCGTGGTCGCCTTCATCTGGGCCGGCACGGTGGTATGGGAGCTGGCGGTGCCGATGATCATGGCCAACATGCTCGGCGGCTGGCTGGGCAGCAGAGCGGCGATCCGCAACGGTGCCCGGCTCATTCGGCCGGTACTGCTCGGCATGCTCGCCCTGCTGTGTGCGATGACCCTGGGGAAATTCATCCATGCCCTGCCATGAAGGATCAGGCCGGTTGCAACTCGATTTCCTTGAGGCGATGGCCGACCGCAACGATGGCCTCGATGGCGGGTTTCAGTTCCAGCCCCAGAGAGGACAGGCTGTATTCCACGCTCGGCGGCGAGGTGCTCAACACCTCGCGGCTAACCACACCATCGGCTTCCAGCTTCTTCAGTCGGGCGCTCAGCACCTTGGCCGAAATCCCCGGAATGTCGGCCTTGAGCTCGCTGAAACGGCGCGGCTGCTGACTCAGGTACCAGATGATGTTCGGCGTCCAGGCACCACCAATGATGCTCAGGCACTCGCTCAATGGGCAATTTTCCGGTGGGCGGGAAACGGTGTTACGGCGTCTGGGCAGCATGGCCGGGCTCCTTGAATTGCAGTTACCAGATGGTAACTCATAAATCAGATAACCAATCACCATTAGGTATACATAAGAAACCAAGGATACATAGACTGCTTGACGTGGCATGAGCCCGGGAACGGCTCATGCCACACCAGGGTCGAGGGGCACCCGGTGTCACAGCCAACCTGCGGTGCAGCCCGACAGCGACGTAGAGCCACGACGGCTCGAGCAACAGGATGAGCACATCGCTCGCAACCTTGATGGGAGAAACTCATGTACAAGCTCTACTACATGCCAGGCGCCTGCTCTCTGGCCATCCATGCACTGCTCAACGAGCTCAAGCAGGACGTGCAGATCATCGATCGCAGCAAGGCCCAGGACTTCGAGCGGCTCGAGTCGCGCGGCATGATCCCGGTGCTGGTCGACAACGGCCAGGTCATTCGCGAAGGTGCGGCCATCATCCTCTACCTGCTGGAAAAGCATAAGAATCAGATGCTGCCCGAAGGCGGCCTGGAAAAGACCCGCTTCATCGAATGGCTGATGTTCGCCAACGCCACGCTGCATCCAGCCTATGGCCGTCTGTTCTTCGTCGGCAAGACCCTGCCCGATGGCCCAGCCAAGGAACAAGCGCTCAACGCAGCCAGCCTCATCATCAGTTCCCTCTGGGAATCGGTGGACAAGCAACTGCAGCAGAGTGCCTTCGTCTGCGGCAGCCGTCTGACGGTGGTGGACATGATGCTGGCGGTCTATGCCAGTTGGGGCGAGTACTTCCCGGTCGATATCATCATCAGCGATCGGGTACGTGCCGTGATCGCCGCAGCACGGGCACACCCGGCCTACGTCAAGGCCGTGAACGACGAGCTGGAAGCCTCGAAGTGAAACCCTGACAGGCGGCGGCCCCTGGCCGCCGCTTCATCGCGACAGCTACAGGATGCAGCCATGCGCTTGTTCAACGACCTCTCTCTCTCCGCCATCAATGCGGGCTTCGTCACCGTACTGGTGGGGTTCACCAGCTCTGCGGTGCTGGTGTTCCAGGCCGCCCAGGCCCTGGGGGCGACACCAGCCCAGATCGGCTCATGGATGCTCGCCCTGTGCATTGGCATGGGCCTTACCGGTATCCTCCTGTCACTGCGCTACAAGGCTCCCATCGCCATCGCCTGGTCGACCTCCGGCGCCGCGATCCTGGCCAGTGGTGCTTCCGGCATTTCGCTGGCAGAGGCCACCGGCGCCTTCATCGTTTCTGGCCTGCTGATCACGTTCTGCGGTTTCAGCGGCTGGTTCGAACGGATCGTCCAGCGCATTCCCATGGCCATCGCCTCCGGCATGCTCGCCGGCATTCTGCTGCGTTTCGGCCTGGACGCCTTCGCCGCTTTGCAGAGCGAGTTCAGCCTGGTGTTCATCATGCTCATCGCCTACCTGCTGGCGCGCCGCCTGCTGCCCCGCTACGCCGTCATGGCGCCCTTGCTGGTCGGCATCGCCATCGCGGCCAGCCGTGGCCAACTGGATTTCAGTGGGGTCGAGCCCAGCCTGGCTCGCCCCGAGTGGGTCACCCCGGAGTTTTCCTGGCAGGCGATGATCGGCATCGCGCTGCCGCTCTTCGCCGTGACCATGGCCTCGCAGAACCTCCCGGGCCTCACCGTGCTGCGTGCCTCCGGCTATCACACGCCCAGTTCCCCGCTGATCGGCTGGACCGGCGTCGCCACGACGCTGCTCGCCCCCTTCGGCGCCTACGCATTGAACCTGGCGACCATCACCGCCGCCATCTGCACGGGCCGCGAGGCCCACGAAGATCCGCGTCGGCGCTATGCCGCGGCAGTCTCCGCAGGCTTTTTCTACCTGCTGGTGGGGCTGTTCGGCAGCGCCATCGGCGCGCTGTTCCTGGCCTTCCCCCACGAACTGATCCTGGCCATCGCCGGCCTGGCACTGATCGGCACCATCGGCAATGGCCTGGCCAGCGCCCTGTTGGAAGAGAAGCACCGCGAAGCCGCGCTGATCACCTTTCTGGTGACCGCGTCCGGCGTGACCCTGCTGGGTATCGGCTCAGCCTTCTGGGGGATGCTGGCGGGCGGTCTGGCCATGCTCCTGCTCCATGCCCGGATCGTTCCATCACAGTGGCTGCCGCGCCCGCGCAACAAAGTCCAGGAATCACGCGATTGACCTCGTCAGCCCCCATTGGCGTGCTCGATTCGGGAGTCGGCGGCCTGTCTCTGCTGCCGGCCCTGCGCACGCAACTGCCCCAGGAAAACCTGCATTACGTGGCCGACTCGGGCCACGCCCCTTACGGCGACAGGTGCGCCAGCTGGATCACCGAACGCTCGGCAAGGATCATCCAGTTCCTGGAGCGACAGGGATGCAAGGCCGTGGTGATCGCCTGCAACACCATCACCGCCGTGGCGGTATCAGCGCTGCGCCAGCGCTTTGAGATCCCGATCATCGCCATCGAGCCGGCCATCAAGCCGGCCGTCGCGATGAGCCGTAGCCGAGTCATCGCCGTGCTGGCGACCACCCGAACCCTGGACAGCGAGAGCCTGCGACAACTGCGTCAGCGCCATGGCGATGACTGCCGCGTACTGTTCGTTCCCTGCCCCGGTCTGGCTGACCATGTCGAAAATGGCGACCTGCACTCACCCGGTCTGCGGGCCCGCCTGCGCGACCTGCTGGCAGTGCCCCTCGAACAGGGCGCAGACACACTGGTGCTGGGCTGCACCCATTACCCGTTCCTGATCGATGCGATCGCCGAGACCGCGGGACAGGGCGTGCACATCCTCGACCCATCCCCCGCAGTGGCTGCCGAAGTCCGCCGTCGCCTGGCAAACGGTGGCGTACTCAACAGCGCCGACGAACAGGGAACGCTCACCCTGTGGAGCAGCGCCCCTGGTGCAGAAGCCAGGCGACTTGCCGGCCACCTGGCCGGATCGGATACTCCCGCCCGGCCACTGCCAGACCTGCCGTGACCCGCCTCAAGCGCGACCGTGGTAGATATCCAGCTCAGGACAGGCACGTGCACTCTGCTCGATCCGGGCGGCGATATCGGCCACCGTCACACGCGCCAACTCTGCCTCCAGCGCCGCAACGGCCGCGTCGATCTTCTCCTGTAGCACGGGCTGAATGTAGCGACCCACCGCGCAGCCCTCGTCAGGCGAGGAGCGATGAAGGGTGAACAGCGGCACGCTCTCGACCGTATTGAATATATCCAGAAGCGTGATGTCCTCGGCGGGCTTGGCCAACAGCGCCCCGCCCCCTGCCCAAGTTGCGAGGTGGTGAAGCCGGCATCGTTGAGCATCGACAGAATTCGCCGAATCACCGAAGCATTGGTGCTGGCACTCTTGGCGATGATTTCCGAGGGTAGAGGTTCATTCTCGTGAATGGTCAATCCCGTGAGAATATGTACTGCAACTGCAAACCGGGTACTGGCTGGCATCTACAAGCTTCCTGAGTGGGTTATGAAACCGAGAACACGCCTGCAGGGCACCGGCACTCGGCCAGGGGTAGGACAAATACAGGCTATCAGCCAGGTATTCGCAACTCATACTGAATGGCGACTACTCGTCATCCTGACGCGCCAGATAGTGCAAAGGCCACCTCGTCGCTCACTGGCTGTGGCGGCCAAACCCGCAACGATCCTTGGCGCAATCCTCTCCAGACTATCGCAACTGCTCGCAGAATCGCCGATCCCACGTCACGAACCTGCGGACATCACCGATACCTTGCCTTCGTGAACGACCCGCTCCAATAATCCTCTGCCTCCTGCCTCAGAAGCCCATTCGCCATGGCCATCTCCCGCGACGATCTCGACCAGCATGGCCTGATCATCGGCGTGTCACCCGAGCGTTTTCGCGCGGTGGCCATGCCGCTGCTGTTCGATCATCTCGATGCCCAGTGCGAAGGCACCATCGCGGTCAACCGCCAGGCACGCATCGTCTGGATCAATGACAAGTACGCACAGAAGGTCGGCATTGCCGATCCACGCACGGCGCTGGGCAAGGAGATCGAAGAGGTGTTGCCGGCCAGCCGCCTGCGCGAGGTGGTGGAAAGCGGCCAGCCGAGCATGCTCGACCTGATGGCCTTCGGCAACGAGCATTTCGTGGTCACCCGCATCCCGCTGCGCGATGAAGACGGCACCCTGGTCGGCGCCCTGGGTTTCGTGTTGTTCGACCGTGCTCGCCATCTCAAGCCTTTGATGGCCAAGTACAACAACCTTCAGACCCAGCTACTCGCCACCCAGCATGAGCTGGCCAAGGCACGCCGGGCGCGCTACACCATCGCCGGTTTCATCGGCGCCAGCGTGGCGGCCAGCGAGGTCAAGCGCCAGGCGCGCCGCGCCGCACAACTCGACGCGACTGTGTTGATCCGCGGCGAAACCGGTACCGGCAAGGAATTGCTGGCCCAGGGCATTCACAACCTGTCGCCACGGGCCAACGGCCCCTTCGTGGCGGTCAACGTCGCGGCGATCCCGGAGACCCTGGTCGAGGCCGAGTTGTTCGGCACCGCGCCGGGCGCCTTTACCGGCGCCGAACGCAAGGCGCGCATCGGCAAGTTCGAAGTGGCCAACGGCGGCACCCTGTTCCTCGATGAAATCGGCGACCTGCCCCTGCCGCTACAGGCCAAGCTGCTGCGCGTCCTGCAGGAGCAGGAGGTGGAGCCACTCGGCTCCAACCAGGTCAAGCCGCTCAATGTGCGGGTAATCGCCGCCACCCATATCGACCTGGAGGCCAAGGTCGCAGCCGGGCAGTTCCGCGACGACCTCTACTACCGCCTCAACGTGCTGGCCCTGAGCGTGCCCCCCTGCGCGAACGCGCCAGCGACATTCCCGCGCTGATCGAACATCTGCTGGATGACCTTGCCAACCGTTCCGGTCTGGCACCACTGGAACTGAGCGACGAAGCACTGGCATTGCTCTGCGCCCAACCTTGGCGCGGCAATGTACGTGAGCTGCGCAATCTGCTGGAGCGGGCACAATTGGCAGTCGATGGACGTCTCGATGGCGAGGCTTTGCGCGGTTTGCTGGTCGACCCGGTAGCCCCCAGCGCGCCGACACCCGTTTCGCCGGTGGGTACGAACACGACGCAGACGCTGGCCGAACAACTGGCGCAGACCGAACGCCAGGCGCTGCTGGCGGCGCTGGCGACGACGGACGGCAATCGTCAATTGGCAGCCGAACGCCTGGGTATTTCCCGCGCCGGGTTCTACGCCAAGCTGGCGCAGCATGGGCTGGGACGCCGAGGCTGATCGCCCTCGTTGCTTTTTCGTAAGCGCGGCTGGGCGGCATTGCGCTTTAGCCGCGATGCTCCCCACAACCCTTCGTGGCCAAAGCCGCTCCTACAGGAACCGGTGCCGGTCGCACTTGCGTAGCCGGATGAAATCCGAGATCAGCCCCCGTAAAAGTCCCCAATTGCGTCCGAGCCGAGAATCCAGATTTCTGGATTTCACCTCAACAAAAATCCAAAAACATGGACTTGATCCAGAAAAATGGACACTCCTCTACATCCGGCCTGACTGCTGCGTGCTCGGCATAGATGCCTGAAACCCTCACCGCACATGCCTTTCGAGGCTATCGACCAAAGTCTCACCCCGGTCTGGCACGACTCTGGCTCTATACCCGGCAAAGACGTGCTGCCGCATCCGCGTCTTTCAAGACAACGGCTCCGAGCCGCTAGAACAACAACAAAAGGAACCACCCATGGGTACCCTCGGTATTCTGATTTCCCTCGCACTGTTGATGTACCTCGCCTACCGCGGCATCAACGTCCTGATCCTCGCCCCGCTGCTGGCTCTGCTGGCGTTGCTGTTCGCCGGCGACATCGCCCTGCTGCTGCCCACCTATACCCAGGTCTTCATGAAGGCCATGGGCGGCTATGTGATCCAGTTCTTCCCGCTGTTCCTGCTCGGCGCCCTGTTCGGCAAGTTGATGGACGACTCCGGCTCTGCGCGCGCCATCGCCCACGGCATCGTCGCCAAGGTCGGCAGCGAGCGCGCCATCCTCGCCATCGTGCTGGCCTGCGGCATCCTCACCTATGGCGGGGTATCGCTGTTCGTGGTGGCCTTCGCCGTCTACCCGATCGGCGCAGCGCTGTTTCGCGAAGCGGGTATTCCCAAGCGCCTGATACCCGGTGCCATCGCTCTGGGCTCGTTCACCTTCACCATGACCGCGCTGCCCGGCACGCCGGCGATCCAGAACGCCATCCCCAACCCTTTCTTCGGCACCGACGCCTTCGCCGCACCAGGCCTGGGCATGATTGGCGGCCTGATCATGTTCGGCCTCGGCACCTGGTGGCTCACGGCTCAGTCACGCAAGCTGATGGCGGCCGGCGAAGGCTACGGCGAGCACCGCGATGACCCGGTGACGCAAGAGCGCCGCGACATTCCCGGTTTCTGGCTGGCGCTGCTGCCGATCCTCGTGGTGATCGCACTGAACTTCCTGATGGCCAAGCAGATTCTGCCGGCCGTCGACACCAGCTACCTGGCCAAGCCGGAATACGGTGGCCTGCAGGATGCCAGGTCGCTGATCGGTATCTGGTCGATCATCGTTGCTCTGGGCGCCGCCATCGTGCTGCTGATCGCCATGCACTGGAAGCGCTGGATGGATCTGAAGAAAAGCGTCAACGACGGCGCCTTCGGCTCCATGCTGCCAATCCTCAACACCGCAGCCGAGGTGGGTTACGGCACGGTGATCGCATCCCTGGCCGGCTTCGTCATCATTCGCGATCTGGTGCTGGGCGTATCGAGCAACCCGCTGATCTCCGAAGCGGTCGCGGTGAACATCCTGGCCGGCATCACCGGCTCGGCCTCCGGTGGCATGTCCATCGCGCTGAAGACCCTCGGCGAGCAGTACCTGGAAATGGCCAACGCCGCAGGCATCAGCCCCGAGCTGCTGCACCGCGTCGCCGCCATGGCCTCGGGCTGCATGGACACCCTGCCGCACAACGGCGCGGTGATCTCGTTGCTGGCGATCTGCAAGCTCACCCATCGCGAGTCGTACAAGTTCATCTTCGTCAACACAGTGGCCTTCCCGCTGATGGCACTGGCTGTCGTCATCACCCTCGGCACCCTGTTCGGCAGTTTCTGATGCGCCCCGTAGGAGTGGATTTATCCGCGATCTTCGCGACTGGAGCGGAACACCGCCCGGCCGCTCCTACAAACATCCGTATTCACGAGTACCCGCTATGAGCAAGATCATGACTGCCGCCGCCGCCGTGGCGCGCATCCCGGACAACGCCAACCTGGCAACCGGTGGCTTCGTCGGCATCGGCTTCGCCGAGCAGATCGCCATCGCCCTGGAACAACGCTTTCTGGCCGACCAGGCGCCGCGCGACCTGACCCTGGTGTACGCCGCCGGGCAAGGCGACGGCAAGGGTCGCGGCCTCAACCACCTGGCCCATGAAGGCCTGGTGCGCCGCGTCATCGGCGGCCACTGGGGCCTGGTGCCTGGTTTGCAGAAGCTGGCGGTGGACAACCGCATAGAGGCCTACAACCTGCCGCAAGGGGTGATATCCCAGCTGTTTCGCGACATCGCCGCCGGCAAGCCGGGGCAGCTGTCGCGCGTCGGCCTGGGCACCTATGTCGACCCGCGCCACGGCGGCGGCAAACTCAATGCGCGAACCACCACCGACCTGGTGCGGCTGATGCCCATCGACGATGAGGACTACCTGTTCTACCCGACCTTCCCGATCGACGTCGGCATCGTCCGCGCCACCAGCGCCGATGCCGACGGCAACCTCAGTTTCGAACGCGAGGCGCTGACCATCGAAAGCCTGGCCATCGCCATGGCCGCGCGCAACAGCGGTGGCCTGGTGATCGCCCAGGTCGAGCGGGTGGTCGAACGCGGTTCGCTCAACCCACGCCAGGTGAAGATCCCCGGCATCCTGGTGGACTGTGTGGTAGTGGCCGAACCGGTCAATCACCAGCAGACCTTCGCCACGGCCTACAACCCGGCTTTCGCGGCGGAAACCCGGGTGCCGGTGGACAGCCTGGCACCGATGCCGCTGGACGTGCGCAAGCTGATCGCCCGCCGTGCGGCGCTGGAGCTCAAGAGCGGCGCAGTGGTCAACCTCGGCATCGGCATGCCCGAAGGCGTGGCCGCCGTGGCGGCCGAGGAAGGCGTGATCGACCGCCTGACCCTGACCGCCGAGCCCGGCGTGATCGGTGGGGTGCCGGCCTCGGGCCTGGATTTCGGCGCGGCGAGCAACCACAGCGCGCTGCTCGATCAACCCTACCAGTTCGACTTCTACGACGGCGGCGGCCTGGACATCGCCTTCCTCGGCCTGGCCCAGGCCGATGCGGCAGGCAACCTCAACGTGTCGAAGTTCGGCTCGCGCCTGGCCGGTGCCGGCGGGTTCATCAACATCAGCCAGAACGCCAAGCAGGTGGTGTTCGTCGGCACCTTCAGCGCCGGCGCGCAGGATATCCGCATCGAGGACGGCCAGCTGCGTATCGTTCAGGACGGCGCGCTGCGCAAGTTCGTCGGCGACGTGGAGCATCGCACCTTCGCCGGCCGCCTGGCGGCCGAGCGTGGTCAACCGGTGCTCTACGTCACCGAGCGCTGCGTGCTGCGCCTGAGCGTCGAAGGCCTGGAGCTGATCGAAGTGGCACCGGGCGTGGACATCGAGCGTGACATCCTCGCACGCATGGACTTCGCCCCCATCGTGCGTGAACCGAAGCGGATGGACGCACGGCTATTCAGGCCCGAGCCCATCGGCCTGGCCCTGGAGCTGGAAACGCGTTGAGCGTGAATTTGCGGGCCGAACAGGCCCGTTTTTTTTAGGAGCGTACGGGGTGCTCGGGGCATCGATCAAGCGCGTGCCGTGCCCCTGCAGGAGCACCCGGACTGCCAGACCGTGCGCAGGCAAACAACCTGAACCATCGCCCTCCCCCTTCGTCGTAACTGCAAGACGACGAGCCAGGGAGACGAAGCATGAAACCCCGATTCAAACCCTATCGCGGCCCTTCCGGTGGTTGGGGCTCGGCCAATGCCGTGGGCACCATTCTGCTGCGCGAACGGGCACCACTGACGGGAGCGGTCACTCTGCTCAAGCAGAACCGTCCCATCGAAGGGTTCGCCTGCGTCAGTTGCGCCTGGGCCAAGCCGCATCCATCCAGGCCACTGGCATTCTGCGAGAACGGTGCCAAGGCCACGGCCTGGGAAACCACCAGCCTGCAATGCACGCCCGAATTCTTCGCCCACCATCCCTTGAGCGAACTGCGCAACTGGAGCGACTACCAGTTGGAACAACAGGGTCGACTGACCCAGCCGATGCGCTGGGACGCAGCCAGCGATCGCTACCTGCCCGCCACCTGGGAACAGGCGATCACCGAGATCGGCGACGAACTCAAGCGCCTCGACGATCCGAATCAGGCGGTGTTCTACGCGTCCGGGCGCGCCTCGCTGGAAGCCTCCTACCTCTGGCAACTGCTGGCCCGCAACTTCGGCACCAACAACCTGCCGGACAGCTCCAACATGTGCCACGAAACCACCTCGGTGGCACTGCCGGAGAGCATCGGCGTACCGGTCGGCACCGTCACCCTGGAGGACTTCGCCAAGACCGACGGCCTGCTGATCTTCGGCCAGAACACCAGCAGCAACAGCCCGCGCATGCTCCACGACCTGGACGCGGCCCGGCAGCGCGGCGCCCCCATTCTGACCTTCAATCCGCTGCGTGAGCGGGGTCTGGAGCGTTTCACCAACCCGCAGTCGCCGCGGCAGATGCTCACGGGCGATTCGGAGGTGGTCAGCACCCATTATCACCAGGTCACCATCGGCGGCGACGCAGCCGCCATCGCCGGCATCTGCAAGGCCTTGCTGGCAATGGACGATGCCGCGCGCGACCACGACCAGGATCGCGTACTGGACACCGCCTTCATCGAGCAGCACACCCTGGGCTTCGACGCCTTCGAGCGAGCCATCCGAGGCTATTCCTGGGAGATGCTGGAACGCCGCAGTGGCCTCAGTCGCGGGGCCATGGAGGGGTCTGCCAGGGTCTATGCCGGTTGCCAGCGGGTCATCGCCATCTATGGCATGGGCCTGACCCAGCATCGCCATGGCGTGACCAGCATCCAGATGCTGGTCAACCTGTTGCTGATGCGCGGCAACATGGGCAAGCCAGGCGCAGGCATCTGCCCGGTGCGCGGTCACTCCAACGTGCAGGGCCAGCGCACCGTGGGCATCACCGAAAAGGTGGCGCAGGTGCCGGTCGAGCGTCTGCGCGAGCAGTTCGGCTTCGCCGTGCCGGAGCACGACGGCACCACCACGGTAGATGCCTGCGAAGGCGTGTTGAGCGGCAGGATCAAGGCGTTCCTCGCCCTCGGCGGCAATTTCGTGCGCGCCACCCCTGACTCGCATCGATTGGAACCGGCCTGGAGCGAGCTGCGCCTGACCGTGCAGATCGCCACCAAGCTCAACCGCAGCGCCCTGGTGCATGGCGAGAAGGCCTATATCCTGCCCTGCCTGGGTCGAACCGAAATGGATAACCAGGCCAGCGGCCTGCAATATCACACCACCGAGGACAGCACCGCCTGCATTCGCGCCTGGCAGGGCGTGGTCAAGCCGGCCAGCTCGCACCTGCGCTCGGAACCGGCGATCATCGCCGCGCTGGCCAGGGCCACGCTGCCGCTCAATCCACGCATGGACTGGGATGCCTGGGTGGCCGACTACAGCCTGATCCGCCAGGCCATCGCCACCACCTACCCGGACATCTTCCACGACTTCAACACGCGCATGCTCGAGCCGGGCGGCTTTCATCGGCCCCTGCCAGCCACGTGGCGCGAGTGGAGTACCGACAGCGGCAGGGCCAATTTCACCCGACCGGACACCCTGGCGATCAACGATGACGTCGAGCCGAACAGCGAGCGTCGTGACGTGCTGAATCTGATGACGGTACGCAGCAACGACCAGTTCAACACCACCGTCTACGGTTACGACGACCGCTTCCGTGGTGTGTACGGCACCCGTTCGGTGATTTTCATGCACCGCAACGACATGGCCCGGCTGGGCCTGAACGAAGGCGACCAGGTGCAGGTGAGCACCGCCGTGGACGATGGCGTGCAGCGCTCGGTCGGGCCGTTGCGCGTCACCCCACACGACATACCCGAGGGTTGCTGCGCCGCCTACTACCCCGAGTGCAATCCGCTGGTACCGCTCTGGCACCATGAGAAGAAGGCCAAGGTACCGGCAGCCAAGTCCATCCCGATCACCCTGCGCCGAGTGATCGCGACGGCCTGAAACCGGGATCAGCGCACTGCATCGACCTTGTGCCGCGCGGCGTACAGACAGATCATCTCCATCGCCAGGGTCGCACCGGCCAGCGCGGTGACCTCGGCGTGGTCATAGGGCGGTGCCACCTCGACCACATCCATACCGACCAGATTGATGCCGCGCAGCCCCCGGAGAATCTCCAGTGCCTGATGGCTGGACAGCCCACCACAGACCGGCGTGCCGGTACCGGGGGCGAAGGCCGGGTCGAGGCAGTCGATATCGAAGGTCAGGTACACAGGATGGTCGCCGACCCGCACGCGAATCCGCTCGGCGATCTGTTCCGGCGTGCTGCGATGCACCTCGCGCGCATCCAGCACGGCAAAGCCCATCACGTCATCGTTGGTGGTGCGTAGACCGACCTGCACCGAGCGCGCCGGATCGACCAGGCCTTCACGCGCGGCGTGGTAGAACATGGTGCCGTGGTCGATGCGCGCCACCTCCTCGTCCGGCCAGGTATCGCTGTGCGCATCGAAGTGGATCAGCGCCAGGGTGCCGTGCTTCTTCGCATGCGCCCTGAGCAGCGGATAACTGATGAAGTGATCGCCGCCCAGGGTCAGCAGCGCGCTACCGGCCTCGAGAATTCGCGTGGCATGCGCCTCGATCGCTGCCGGGGTGTCCTGCGGCGTGCCGTGATCGAAATGGCAGTCACCGTAATCGACGCAGGCGAGCACATCGAAGGGGTCGAACTCCCAGGGAAAATGCCGCGCCCAGGCCGACTGGATCGATGCAGCACGGATGGCCCGTGGGCCGAAGCGACTGCCTGGCCGGTTGGTGGTGGCGGTATCGAACGGTACACCGCTGATGGCCAGATCCACCCCGGTGAGATCGCGGCTATAGCGCCGCCGCATGAAACTGGTGATGCCCGCGTAAGTCGGTTCGGCGGCGGTGCCGTACAGGCTGGCGCGGGTGATGGCCTGGTCGTTGTCGAAGGCTTGATCCATGGCGATTTCTCTCGGAAAAGTCGATCAGTACTGGCTGCGGAAGGACGTCCACAGGCGAGTGCGCTGGCGTTGCTCGCGCAGGCTCAGCACCTGCTCAGGGAACAGGCGCTGACGCACCTCGGCGGGCGGGTAGATATCCGGGTCACCACTCACGGCTTCGTCCAGCAGTGGGGTGGCGGCACGGTTGGCATTGGCGAAGAACAACGCGTTGGTCAGCTCGGCGATGGCCTCGGGCTGCAACATGAAATCGATGAAGGCACGCGCCGCCTGCGGATGCGGTGCGTCGACGGCAATGGCCATGGTGTCGAACCAGATCAGCGTGCCCTCACGCGGAATGCGGTAGAGAACCTCGAAGGGCTGCCCGGCCTCGACGGCACGAGCGGCAGCCATGCCGGCATCGCCGGTGTAGGTCAGCGCCAGGCAGGTTTCGCCCTTGGCCAGGTCATCGATCTGCCTGGCATTGCCGATGTAGCGCAGGTTCGGCTGCAACGACGCAAGCAGTGCGCTGGCGGCTTGCAGGTCGGCGCCGTCGGTACTGTAGGGCGGCTTGTCCAGGTAATTGAGGGCAATGGCGATCACCTCCTGCGGCGAATCGAGCACGGAAATGCCGCAGTCCTTCAGCCTGCTGGCATATTCGGGCCTGAACAGCAGGTCGAGGCTGTCCAGCGCCACACCGGGCAGACGCTGTTCGACCGCCTGCCGGTTGATCGCCAGGCCTACCGTGCCCCAGGTGTAAGGCACACCGTAGCGATTGTCCGGATCGACACTGGCCAGTTTCGCCAGCAGCTCGGGATCGAGGTTGCCGGCATGCTTCAGCTCGCCGACCGGCTGCAAGGCGCCTGCCTCAATGGCGCGGGACAGGCCACTGGATGCCGGGAAGACGACGTCGTAGCCGCTGCCGCCGGTCATCAGCTTGCTCTCCAGCACATCGGGGCTGTCGAAGGTGTCGTACTTGACGCGGATGCCGCTCTCGGCCTGGAAGCGCTCGAGCGCCTGCGGCGCCACGTAGTCGGCCCAGTTGTACAGGTTGAGCTGTTTGGGCTCCGCCGCCAGAGGCGTGGCGATGACCAAAAGCAGCAGGCTTGCAACAAGACGCATGGTTCGATCCTCGGGCAGATGCGGTTGACCGTGCCCCTCTGCTGGAGGCTGGGCATGCCGGCATCCTGCACCCGGCATTGCTTCGGATAAATTCGAAGTGTTCTACTCCAACATCGACAACCATCAATGTATGGAGCACGCATGCTCAGCCAACTGCGCGACCTCGACCTGCAACTGTTGAGGCTGTTCGTCACTGTGGTGGAAAGTGGCGGCTTCAGTGCCGCCCAGGGAGAACTGGGCATCGGCCAGTCGACCATCAGCACGCAGATGGCCAAGCTGGAAACCCGCCTGGGCTTTCGCCTGTGCGAGCGCGGCAAGGCCGGCTTTCGCCTGACACCCAAGGGGGAGCAGGTACTGGCGGCGACACGCAAGCTGTTCGCCGCCATCGAGACCTTCAAGGGCGAGGCTCAGGGCATGGCCGACAAGCTGCTCGGCGAACTGCGCATCGGCTTGTCCGAAGCCCTGTCGGACGAGGTGCTGGAACGCATCGGCGCAGCCATCGGACGATTTCGCCGCCGCAACCAGGCGGTGCAGATCGAACTGCTCAGCGCCATGCCGGCCGAGCTGGAGCGGCGCCTTCTACAGGATCAGCTGCAACTGGCCATCGGTTACTTCTCCGGCAGCCAGACGGCACTGGACTACCAGCCGCTGTTCGAGGAGCGCCAGCGCCTCTATTGCGCTCGCCAGCATCCGCTGTTCGGACGCGATGCCGCGACCGCCGATGACCTGCTGGAATGCGACCGCGTGCTGCACCCCTACCGCTTCATCGCCGCCGACGAACCCTGGCAGGGCGGCATCAGCAGTGCACGTTGCGAGCAGGTCGAGGGCAGCCTGGCCTTCATCCTTTCCGGCGCCCACCTGGGCTACCTGCCCGAGCACATCGCCCAGCCCTGGGTCTCCCGTGGCAGCTTGCGTGCGCTCTCTGGAGACTGGGACTTCATCGTGCAGTTTCGTCTGGCCAGCCACCGCGGCCACCCTGCCGGCGAAGCGCAGAAAGCCTTCAGCGAAGACCTGCTGAATGCCTTCGGCATCACGCCACCGGGATGAGCGCGCCGAACAACTGCACCCGCTGAAACATCCGGGGTCTATAGTGGTGATTCTTTCCTCACCACACCTTCCGGAGTACACATGAGCAAGACCTACACTGTCGCCGTGCTGGTCGGTAGCCTGCGCAAGGCCTCCATCAACCGCAAGCTGGCCCTGGCGCTGGCCGATCTGGCCCCCGCGTCGCTGAATCTGGAAATCGTCGAGATCGGCGATCTGCCGCTGTACAACGAAGATGCCGATGGTGACAACGCACCGGCGTCCTACGCACCCTTTCGCAGCAAGCTCAAGGCAGCCGACGCGGTGCTGTTCATCACGCCCGAGTACAACCGTTCGATCCCCGGCGCGATGAAGAACGCCATCGACGTCGGCTCGCGCCCTTATGGCCAGAGCGGCTTCAGCGGCAAGCCCGGCGCCGTGCTCAGCGCCTCGCCGGGTGCAATCGGCGGTTTCGGTGCCAACCATCACCTGCGCCAGTGCCTGGTGTTCCTCGACGTTCATGTGCTGCAGCAGCCGGAGGCCTACCTCGGCGGCGCCGGCAACTTCTTCGACGAGAACGGTGTGCTCAGCGACGGGATCAAACCCTTCCTGCAGAAATTCATCGACGCCTATGCAGCGTGGGTGGCCAAGCATCTGGGCTGACCTGCCACTCGGCCAGAGATGGCAGACGATAAAAGACGCCCCGCTGGGCGGGGCGTTGCGAAAGGCTCGCCAAAGGGTGTTCAGGTCATGTGCGCATGGGCACCCGAGAGGTAATCGAGCACCCGCACCAATGTTGCATTGGCCGAAGCCGAATGCGGTGCCGCATCGCGAATGCTCGCCCGATCCTGAACCTCACCGGGCAAGAGCAGATCGGCGCCATCATGCTGCAGCCGCTCATCGAGGCTCTGCGCATCGCACTCCAGCTGGCACAGCAGGCCAAGGGCGCGCTCCTGCCAGACGAAACCCTGCAACTCGCCGGCATTGGATCCATACAAGGCGATGGCGCCGTGCGGCAGGCTGCAGGACTCACGCTGCCAGTGCAGCGCCAGCAGGCGCTGGGGCAACATGCGACCAAGCGGCGACTGGCGCGACTGCGGATTCTTCTCCAGCTGCCACCAGCCAATGCGCACGCCATCGGTACAGGGACTGACACGCGCACCCAGCGCTTCGGCGAGCAGTCGAGCGCCAAAGCCGGTGCCGAATACCCGCTTGCGGGCCAGCAGTGCCTGGTGAATCAGACGCTTTTCCTGCGCCAGCCAGGCGTGTTGGCGTTCATCGTGCACACTCAGCGAACCGCCCAGCAGCACCAGCAACTCGAACTCGTCCAGACTCGGCAGAGGGCCGCCGGCATGCAGCCGGTGCCAGCTGACACGATGCTCGGCAAACCAGCGCTCCAGCGCTGCGGCCCCTGACGTCGCACTGTGTTGAATCACCGCCACACGCATCAGGCCACCTCCACACGCTGTTGCTCGACACGTTGCAGTGCCCGTCCCAGGCGCCGCAGCATTTCCTCGACATTGCCATGACTGACCGTCAGAGCGGGCGACAGGCGCAGGCAGTCGCCACGGGCGGTGCCGATCAGCAGGCCCTGTTCCCGTGCCGCGCGTTGCACCGTACTGGCCGTCTGCCCGATCAGCGGCAGGCCGAGCAACAGGCCATGCCCACGCAGCGGGCCGTGCCCATGGCGTCGCGCCAGTTGCGCCAGCCCCTCACGCAGGTGCTCGGCCACCTCGCGCACCTGGCCGAGAAAACTGCCCTCGAGCACCGCCCCAAGCACCGCAACACCGGCGGCGGTGAGCAGCGCTTCGCCCGGAAATCTCGGAGCATCCGCGTTGGCCGCGACGCGTCCACGGGCCAGCACGGAAGCGAGCGGCAGACCACCGGCCAACGCACCGCCCAGGATCAATAGGTCGGCGCGCACGCCGTACAGCTCCTCGACCAGCAGCGTCCCACAACGTCCCATGCCGCTGCTGCTTTCATCGAGGATCAGTACGGCGCCCTGCTCACGGCATAGCCGCTGCGCGCCTTGCAGGTATTCCAGGGTCGCCGGCACCACCCCGGCAGCCAGTTGCAAAGGTTCGATCAACACGGCGGCGCAGCGTGAATCGACGGCCGCCGCCAGTGCCTCCAGATCATTGAACGGCACACGCAGCACAGGCCCCGCCCCCGCACACATGCCACGATCGAAGTGACTGCCCTCGGGTACCACCAGGCTGTCGGCAGCGGGGTTCTGCTCGGCGACCCACCGCAAAGCCAGGCGCACTGCCAGGGCATTGGCCTGCATGACATCGCTGCAGAAAGCCACCCGCTCGCTGCCAGCCGCCTGGCACAGCTGCGCCGCCAGCTTGAGCTGACCACGGCTGCACTGCTCACGCCCGGGGCTGATCAACAACTCGGCCTGACGCCGCAAGGTATCCAGCAGCAGAGCCGGGCTGTGGCCCAGGCTGTTGGTGCCCTGATTCTGTTCGAAATCGAGGTAGGCACGCCCCTCGGCGTCCCACAACCAGGAGCCCTGGCCACGGGTGAACAGCGGCCCCGCGTGTTCGCCCATCAGGTGCAAACGTGCCATGGCATCACGCATAGCGGCGATCCTCCCCTGCTACTGCACCTTCCAGCGGGCGGCCCAGCAGGCGCGCCGACCAGTCCTCCAGGCGTCCGCTCCTCAGACGCTGCGCCGCGGCTTCACGCCAACGCGAGGACAGCGCCGGGCACAGCTGCAACTGCTGCAGACCGGTTCGCTCCATGGGGAAGTGATAGAAGTGCTGCAGCGCCTGCGCCACGCTCAGGCTCGGATAGCTGCGCTGCACCAGTTCGAATGGGTTCTCGGCGCTGACGAAACCAGGCTTGAGTACCCGGTAGAACCAGCCGCACCGACCACTGTCCTGCACCGTCCGGGGCAGCTCGGGGTGAGTCCCCAGTCGATTGAGGCGGTAGCACGGCGAACGCGGCTGACTGACCTGCAACAGAACGTCGCCCCAGCGAAAGATATCGCCGATGCAGACCTGCTCCTCGGTCAGACCGAAGCTGGAGAGGTTTTCACCGAAACTCGACAGCGGCCATGACAGCGTTGGGTACAGCGCCTGCCAATACTCGTAGTGCTCGGCCGGGTAGTGATGCAGTGCCCGCTCCGGGCCGCCATGAAAACGTGCATCGCCCTGCTCGTCCTGCCCCAGCCCCTGCGGCCACAACCACAGACGGTGATCGACACGCTGCTTGTGCAGCACACAGCTGAGCCCTCCACCGATATCTTCGGCTTTACCTATGAAAACGCCCTCAATTTCGACCTGACTCACCGACCGCTCCGGCCTTATCGGCTGTTGATCATGTGGCTAGACTAGGGAGCTTGCGGCTATTTTGACATTTCGATTTCCCTGCTTGATTCATAATCTGAACTTATGGACTTTCGTCAGCTTCGCTATTTCGTCGCGCTCTACGAAGAAGGCCACGTGGGCCGTGCCGCCGAGCGCCTGAGCATTTCCCAACCAGCCCTGTCGCAACAGATCCGTCAGTTGGAAGGCGACCTCGACGTCGGCCTGTTCCAGCGCAGTGGCCGGCGTCTGCTCCCGACCCTGGCGGCGCACACGCTCTACAACCACGCCCTGCCCCTGCTCGATGGCATGGAGCGAGCACGCGAGGCAATGCGCAGCTTTCGTGGCCCAGGGCCGCGCAGCCTGTCCATCGGCGTGTTGCAGACGGTCAATGCCAGCCTGGTGCCGCTGCTGCTGGAGCGTCTGCAACAGGCGCAGCCACAACTGGTGGTCAAGCTCTATGAGCTGTCCGGGGTGGATATCGAGCGGCGCCTGCTCAGCGGCGGCCTGGACATCGGCATCGGCTTCCTGCCACCACGCCAGCCCGGTCTGCACAGCCTGGCGCTGTACGAGGACGAATTGCAGCTGGTGATCCCGGAAAACCATCCGCTGCGCGAGTTTCGCAAGGTGTCGCTGAGCCAGGCGGCGGAGCTGCCGATGCTGCTATTGGGCGAGGAATTCCGCATCCGCCAGATCTGGCAGGAACAACTGGCTCTGCTCGGTCGCAGGCCACAGGTACAAGCCGAGCTGAACCACATGAACGGCATCCTCGACAGCCTCTCGCACACCACCCTGGCCAGCGTGCTGCCCGGACGCGCCAGACAGATGCACGCTCATCGCGGCCTGCTCTGGAAGCCGCTGAGCGAGCCGCGCATCCCGTTGCATATCGGCCTGGTGTACCGCGATGCACAACGCCAGCACGCGATGATCGAACTGTTGCGCACGGCACTCGATGGCGCCTGGGAGACACCCTGACCTCCAGCACCGACGGAAAGGACTGAACCATGAAAAACGCCCACGCCTCTACATGACCGAAATACCCTGATTCATGACCGAAACATCACTCGAAAACAGACCGACCGGTCTACATAATCCACCCCATGACCACGACCACTCGCGACAAACTGATCGATGCCATGATCGATGCCCTGCAACGCAAGGGCCTGCACGGTGTCGGCCTGAACGAACTGCTGGCCAGTGCCGGAGCGCCCAAGGGCAGCCTCTACCACCACTTCCCGGGCGGCAAGACGGAACTGGCGGTCGCCGCCATCGAGCACGTCGGCCAACGCGCCGAGCAAGCGTTCGTCAGCCTCTTCCAACGCCAGCCAGATCCGCTCGACGCCCTGGCCACCTGGTTGCAGAGCGCCCTTGGCCAATTGCAGGACAGCGCCTTCGAGCGTGGCTGCCCGCTGGCCGCCGTGGCCCTGGAAAGCGGCCCCGAGGATGGCGAGATCCGTGCGGCACTGGCGGACGCCTTCAGCGCCATCCGCCAGGCCCTGCAACGACAGTTGCAACGCCAAGGCTATCCACAGCCACAGGGTCTGGCCGCGCTGTTCGTCGCACTCTACGAAGGCGGTCTGTTACAGGCTCGCGTCGCTGGCAGCAGCGAACCGTTGCAGCAGGCCGTCCACACCCTCCTCCTCCTGATCCGCCAGCACCGAACGGAGCCCTCGTCAGCATGAACGCGCCCATACGCAGTGAAACCCTGCCCCTGCTCGCCCTCGACGACTATCGACTGACCGCGACGCGCTATTACGCCGAGCAGCCACGGGCGCAGTTGCTGATCGCCGGAGCCACCGGCGTTCCCCAGGGGTTTTACCGGCGCTTCGCCGAACATGCCGCTGCCCGTGGCTTCGAGACATTGACCCTGGACTATCGTGGCGTGGGTCAGTCGAGGCCAGCCAGCCTGCGGGGTTTCGAGATGGATTACCTGGACTGGGCTCATCTCGATCTGGCGGCGGCGGTGGATCAGCATCGGCACGCGGAACGCCCGCTGTTCATGGTGGGCCATTCCTTCGGCGGACACGCCTTCGGGTTGCTGCCCAATCATGCCGAGGTGTCCGGGTTCTACACCTTCGGCACAGGCGCCGGCTGGCACGGCTGGATGCCCAGGGCCGAGCAGGTTCGTGTGTTGGCCATGTGGCGGCTGATCGGCCCACTGATGACGCGCTACAAGGGCTACCTGGCCTGGAGCAGGCTGGGCATGGGCGAAGATTTGCCATTGGGTGTCTACCGACAGTGGAAACGCTGGTGCCGCTATCCACGCTATTTCTTCGACGACCCGCAGATGCCGGGACTGGCCGAGCGCTTCGCCAGGGTCGGCACCCCGGTGGTGGCACTCAACACCCTGGATGACCTGTGGGCGCCGCCCGCCTCACGCGATGCGTTCATGGCCGCCTACGTCAACGCGCCCTATCAGGCACGCACGCTCGACTCACAGGCCGAAGGCCTGGGCAATATCGGTCATATGGGGTATTTCCGCCCTGCGGCGCAGCGCCTGTGGGACGAGACACTGGACTGGTTCGAGCAATTGCGCATCGAGCGGCGGGCAGCTTGAGAGCGATACATGACGCCCCCTGCACGAGTCTGGTGAACGCCCAAAAAAGAAAACCCCGCGATTGCGGGGCCTTGCAGACTGTTGTCCTGACATCCTTGATCTGCTCACCATCCTGGTGGCTATCCAGCGTGTCCCTGTTCGTCGATGCGCTTCCTGCGCTGAATCCATGGACGGCAGAGTACGCTCGTACCCGAATGGCCAACAGTGGTGATAATCGGGACATCGTGTAAGCCATGGCTTACACGGGTGATTGCCTCGCACGTGACAGGCGAAGCAGCGCCTTTTCGCTGACCTCCACCCGGTAAGCCGTTGCACGTGACATCAAAAAGCCTTCCCGATGGTTTTTTGTGACGCACGTCTTGCTAGACTCCAGCTTGTCCTACAAAAACAACAGACGCCGACAACGGCAGTCACTGGGGCTCGAACATGCGCGCGGTCACCCTGCTTCTCGGTTGCCTGGCAACCTGCATCAGCCTTCCTTCTCTCGCCAATGGCCAGAACCAGCTCGGCGACGTCAAACAGGCCATCGAAAAGGCCTTCTGGCAGGATCTCTACGGTAATGGCGGCACGACCCTCTACTGCGCTCAGGCCTTCGAACGCGAGAGCGGTACTCTCACCGCCAGCCCGATCTACAGCAGCAAGCAGCTCAAGAGCGCGTTGCGCTGCGTCACCGACCGCCAGTGCACGATCATGAATCCGCGCTACCCCTACATCGTCGCGGATCTGCACAACTACTACCCGGCACTGTCACGTGTGGAGCTGGTACGGCGCAATGCACAGTTCGCCGACCTGGCCGACGATGTGCCGAGCAAGTTCGCCGATATCGGCTGCGACATGAAAACCAGCTTCCAGCTGGTGGAACCGCGCGACGAAGCCAAGGGCAACATCGCGCGGGCGATCTTCTACATGCACATCGAATATGCTCTGCCCATCGTCGGCCTGGTACCGATGTACAAGACCTGGCACCGGATGGATCCACCGGACGCCGAGGAGAAGGCGCGCAACGACAGGATCGAGGCGTTGCAGGGTACCCGCAACCGCTTTATCGACGATCCTTCGCTGGTGGATCAGTTGATCGCCGATTGACCCAGGGCGCGCTACGCGCACCAGGATTTCATGCGTGCCAGCAGCGGCTCGAACGTCTCGCCGCTGCCACGCGACGGTCAACCCCGCCGCTTGTGCAGCGAACGCAACTTGTAACGCTCACCCGGGTGGATCAGCCGCGCATAGCTGATCAGGTGGTCGTCGGACCAGGTGCGACGGATCACGCTCAGGCAGGGCATGGCCGGGTCGATCTGCAACAGCTCGGCGGTTCGTGCATCCACCAGAATCGCCTCCACCACGTGCTCGACATCCGAGATCGGACAGCTGGCGACCAACACCTCGTTGGGCGTCTGTCGGGTGAAGTCGCTGTCCAGGTAATGCGGCACCCTGCGCGGGTTGACGAAGCGATCCTCGAGCTGGATCGGCAGACCGTCCTGCAGGTGCACCAGGATGCTGTGAAAGACCTCCGCCCCCAGGCGCAGCCCCAGACGCAACGCCACCTCGTCATCGGCAGCGATGGCCTCGCAGCGCACCACCCGGTTGCCATAGACATGACCACGGCCGCGCACCTCGCTGGCGATGTTCATCACCTCATGCAGGGGTGACTCGGCCTTGCGATCGGTGACGAAGGTACCAAGCCCGGCCTGGCGCATCAGATAGCCCTTCTGCACCAGATTCTGGATCGCCTTGTTGGCCGTCATGCGGCTGACCGAGAAATCGCGCGCCAACTGTTCCTCGGGCGGAATCTGGTGGTTGACCGGGTAGATACCGCCATGGATGCGCTCGAGCAGGAAGTCCTCGATGGCCTTGTAGCGCGGGGTGGTGCTGGTCACGGAAGCTCCTTGGAAATACCCGGTGCGCGGATGATAACGCCCACTCGCAGAGACTGGCAGCAGCCCGTAGCCCGGAGGCAACACGGGAGCCGGATCGACCACCCGCGAATGCCTCCGGGCTATTGGGCTCACTCGACCGAAGGCAGCATCCCGGCCGGCAACAGCGGGCTCAGCACACGCTCGGCCAGCAGTGCATCGGCAGCGGCGATATCCGGCGCGAAGAAGCGATCCTCGACGTAGTACGGCACCTTGGCGCGCAGTGCCTGACGCGCCTGTTCCAGGGCAGGTGTGCTCTTGAGCCCCTCGCGGAAGTCCAGCCCCTGGCAGGCACCCAGCCACTCCACGGCGAGGACGCCACGGGTGTTCTCGGCCATGTCCCACAGGCGCTTGCCGGCGTTCGGCGCCATGGACACATGATCCTCCTGGTTGGCCGAAGTAGGCAGGCTGTCGACGCTGTGCGGATGAGCCAGCGCCTTGTTGTCGCTGGCCAGCGCCGCAGCGGTGACCTGGGCGATCATGAAGCCGGAATTGACCCCGCCATTGGCCACCAGGAACGGCGGCAGTTGCGACATGTGCTTGTCCATCATCAACGAGATGCGTCGCTCGGAGAGCGAGCCGATCTCGGCGATGGCCAGGGCAATGTTGTCGGCCGCCATCGCCACCGGTTCGGCGTGGAAGTTGCCACCGGAAATCACCTCGCCCTCGGCGGCGAACACCAGCGGATTGTCCGAAACGGCGTTGGCCTCGACACCGAGCACCTCGGCAGCCTGACGCAGTTGGGTCAGGCAGGCACCCATGACCTGCGGCTGGCAGCGCAACGAGTACGGATCCTGCACCTTGTCGCAGGCGGCGTGGGAGCGGCCGATTTCGCTGCTGTCACCGAGCAGGTGGCGGAAGGCGGCAGCCGCATCGATCTGCCCGCGCTGGCCACGGGCGGCATGAATGCGGGCATCGAAAGGCGAGCGCGAGCCCAGCAGCGCTTCGACGCTCAGCGCGCCGCAGACGCTGGCGGCCGCGTACAGATCCTCGGCCTCGAACAGCCCGCGCAGGGCATAGGCGGTAGACACCTGGGTGCCGTTGAGCAGGGCCAGGCCCTCCTTGGCCGCCAGGGTCATCGGCTCCAGGCCGGCGATGGCCAGTGCCTCGGCGGCCGGCAGCCACTGCCCCTTGTGACGCGCCTGACTTTCACCGAGCAGCACCAGCGACATGTGCGCCAGCGGCGCCAGATCGCCGGATGCACCGACCGAGCCCTTGAGCGGGATATGTGGATAGACCTCGGCATTGACCAACGCGACCAGCGCCTCGATCACCTTGCGGCGAATGCCGGAGAAACCGCGTGCCAGGCTGTTGATCTTCAGCAGCATGATCAGCCGAACCATGGCGTCATCCAGCGGCTCGCCAATCCCGGCAGCATGCGACAACACCAGTGAACGTTGCAGTTTTTCCAGGTCATGGCTGGCGATACGGGTCGAAGCCAGCAGGCCGAAGCCGGTATTGATGCCGTAGGCGGTGCGCCCCTCGGCGATGATGCTCTCGACACAGGCGACGCTGGCATCGATGGCAGCGAAGGCACCGGCATCCAGCGTCAGACGCACGGGCGCCTGGTAAGCGGCGCGCAGATTGGCCAGGGTCAGGTGGCCGGGGCGCAGATTCAGGGCAGTCACTGTTTACTCTCCTTTGCCAATCATCGGCAGGTTCAATCCCTGCTCGCGGGCGCAATCGATGGCGATCTGATAACCGGCGTCGGCATGACGCATCACACCGGTACCGGGGTCGTTGGTCAGCACACGGGCGATACGTGCAGCAGCCTCGTCGGTACCGTCGCAGACGATGACCATACCGGAATGCTGGGAGAAGCCCATGCCCACGCCGCCACCGTGGTGCAGCGAGACCCAGGTGGCACCGCTCGCGGTATTGAGCAGTGCGTTGAGCAGCGGCCAGTCGGACACGGCATCCGAGCCATCGATCATCGACTCGGTCTCGCGATTGGGGCTGGCCACCGAGCCGGAGTCGAGGTGGTCACGGCCGATCACGATGGGCGCACTCAGTTCCCCCGAACGCACCATCTCGTTGAAGGCCAGGCCGAGCCTGGCACGCTGCCCCAGACCCACCCAGCAGATACGCGCCGGCAGGCCCTGGAAGGCGATACGCTCGCGGGCCATGTCCAGCCAGCGGTGCAGATGGGCATCATCGGGGATCAGTTCCCTGACCTTGGCGTCGGTCTTGTAGATGTCCTCCGGGTTGCCGGACAGCGCCGCCCAGCGGAACGGGCCGATACCGCGACAGAACAGCGGGCGGATATAGGCCGGGACGAAACCCGGGAAGTCGAAAGCATTGCTCACCCCCTCTTCCTTGGCCATCTGACGGATGTTGTTGCCGTAGTCGAAGGTCGGCACACCCATCTTCTGGAAGTCGAGCATGGCCTGCACGTGCACGGCCATGGACTGCCTGGCGGCCTTGACCACGCCAGCAGGATCGGTGATTGCACGATCCTTGTATTCGGCCCAGGTCCAGCCGATCGGCAGATAGCCGTTGAGCGGATCGTGGGCGCTGGTCTGGTCGGTGACCATGTCCGGACGTACGCCACGACGTACCAGCTCCGGCAGGATTTCGGCGGCGTTACCCAGCAGCGCGACGGAGATGGCCTTGCCCTCTCCGGTGTATCGGGCGATGCGCGACAGGGCGTCATCGAGGTCAGTGGCCTGCTCGTCGACGTAACGGCTGCGCAGGCGAAAGTCGATGCTGCTCTGCTGGCACTCGATGTTCAGCGAACAGGCACCCGCCAGGGTCGCGGCCAGAGGCTGGGCACCGCCCATGCCGCCCAGTCCCGCAGTCAGCACCCAGCGGCCCTTCAGGTTGCCACCGTAGTGCTGGCGACCAGCCTCGACGAAGGTTTCATAGGTGCCCTGGACGATGCCCTGGCTGCCGATGTAGATCCAGCTGCCGGCGGTCATCTGGCCGTACATGGCCAGGCCCCTGGCATCCAGTTCGTTGAAGTGCTCCCAGCTCGCCCAGTGCGGCACCAGGTTGGAGTTGGCGATCAGCACGCGCGGAGCGTTGGCGTGGGTCTTGAACACGCCGACCGGTTTGCCGGACTGCACCAGCAGGGTCTCGTCATCGTTGAGGTTGGTCAGGCTCTCGACGATCCGGTCATAGCACTCCCAGTTGCGCGCGGCGCGGCCAATGCCGCCGTAGACCACCAGCTCTCTGGGGTTCTCGGCCACGTCCGGGTCAAGGTTGTTCATCAGCATGCGCAGCGGCGCTTCGGTCAGCCAGCTCTTGGCGGTGAGCTGAGTACCGCGCGGCGCGCGGATTTCGACATCACGAAATTTGGTGGTCACAGCGATTTCCTCTTGTTGTTCGGCGCTCATAGGCTGAGCAGATGAATCAGGCGTGCCGCAGCCCTGGCGGTGCGGTTGTCGATGTCGAACGCGGGGTTGAGCTCGGCGAAGTCGACGAGGCGCACCTTGCCGCTGGCCTTGAGGCGTTCGAGCAGGGGCTCGAGCAGTTCCAGGCGCACGCCTCGCGCTGCCGGGGCGCTCACGCCCGGCGCCTCGCAGGCCGGCAGTACGTCGATATCGATACTCAGGTGGATCGCATCGCAGCCAGCGACGAAGGCATCCAGCTCGGCACCGATGGTCGCCAGGGTGGCCTCGCGAATCTCGTGATCCTCGCGCACCAGCACGCCCAGTTCGGTGGCACGGGCGAACAACGCGCGGGTATTGCTGGCGCGGCTGATGCCCAGACAGGCGTAGCGAAACGGCCAGCCACGTGCGGCGCTCCGTTCGGCGATCTGCGCAAAGGGCGTACCGGAGGAATGCACATGACTCGGGTCGCGCAGGTCGAAATGAGCGTCGAAGTTGATGATGCCGATCCTGGGGGCAGCCTTCCCCGAAGCGACCTGGCCGCTCAGGTGATCAGCCAGGCCCGACCAACTGCCGAACGCCACCTCGTGTCCGCCGCCGAGTACCAGCGGCAGATGACCGGCATCCAGCAGCGCATGGACGTTGCGGCCAAGGCGCGCCTGCGCCGCCTCCAGGTCTCCATCCTCACAGCAGACGTCACCGGCATCGTAAGCCGGCGCCAGGCGATGCCAGGCCAGGTTGGCCAGCGCCTTGCGCAGCGCCTGGGGGCCGCCGGCAGCGCCTACTCGGCCATGATTGCGGCGCACGCCCTCATCGCAGGCGAATCCCAGCAGCGCCAGGCCGGGCTCGCCGGCTGCGCACAGCGCCTGGATGCGCTGGTGCCAGCGCAGACTACCCGGTTCGGGATCGATACGCCCGCTCCAGGCATCCATCGAATGACGATCAGTAAGCATGGCTGATGCCTCCTCGATCATGGCTGACGACTCCATTGAACACGCGCTGGCGCAGGCGTCCGGCCTGCACCGCATAGGCCAGCTCGGCCGGTTGCCGGATGTCCCACAGGCACAGATCCGCCGGAGCGCCGACAGCAATACGCCCCAGTTCGGGCAACCCCAGAGCGCGGGCGCCATGTGCGGTCATGCCGGCCAGGGCCTCGCGCGGCGTGAGACGGAACAGGGTGCAGGCCAGGTGCGCCATCAGCGTGGGCATGCAGATCGGCGAAGTTCCGGGGTTTGCATCGCTGGCCACGGCCATGGGCACGCCATGCTGGCGCAGCAGGTCGATAGGGGGCAGTTGGGTTTCACGCAATACCTGGAAGGCACCAGGCAGTAACACGGCGACGGTACCGGCCTCGGCCATGGCGCGTACGCCAGCCTCGTCGAGGTATTCGACATGGTCGGCCGACAGCGCACCGTAGCGCGCAGCCAGGGCACTGCCACCCAGATTGGAGAGTTGCTCGGCATGAGCCTTGAGTGCCAGACCATGGGCGCGGGCCGCCTCGAACACCCGCCGGCACTGCGCAGGGGAAAAGGCGATGCCCTCGCAGAACACGTCGACCGCATCGGCCAACCCTTCGGCAGCGGCGGTCGGGATCATCTGCTCACAGACCAGATTGATGTAATCGTCGGCGCGACCGGCATATTCCGGCGGCAGGGCATGGGCTCCCAGCAGCGTGGTCACCACACGCACCGGGCGCAGTTGGCCGAGACGGCGAGCCACACGCAACATCTTCAGCTCATCGACCAGCGTCAGGCCGTAGCCGGACTTGATCTCCACCGTGGTCACACCATCTGTCAGCAGCGCATCGAGACGCGGCAGGCTGGCAGCGATGAGTTCATCCTCGCTGGCTGCACGCGTCGCACGCACGCTGCTGAGGATGCCGCCACCGGCCTTGGCGATCTCGGCGTAGCTCACGCCCTCCAGGCGCTGCTCGAACTCGCCGGCACGATTGCCGGCATACACCAGATGGGTATGGCAGTCGACCAGACCTGGCGTCATCACACCGCCACGACCGGCTTCGACAGCGTCTTGTGCCAGCGCCTCATCGAACTCACGTGCAGGCCACAGTCCGGCGATGCGCCCTCCCGCCACCAGCACGTTCATTGCCTCGTCCAGCTGCACCAGGCCATCGAAGACCTGTACCTCACGCCAGAGCTGCCTGGAGGTGGAATGCATCGGCATGGGATTCTCTCGATTCGTTTTGTATATACAATATGAGCAGTTCCAACCTTCGTCAAGCCAGCGCTATCGAACTCGCGCTATCGACCAGAAACCTGTGATATCGGCTTGAAAGCGCGGCAATCTGATGAAAAGTGAGGAAGTGAGAGGGATGGCAAGCGATCGCTGTCGTTCCTCGCACAACCAATATGTATATACATTAGGTGAGTCCATGCCCTGTACCCTGCTCGACCCCAGAACCACTCCTGCCATGCCGTGGAAGAATGGCGGCGGCTCGACGCTGCAACTGGCGATCGCGCCGGACGGCGCCAGCCTGGAAGACTTCGCCTGGCGCATCAGCAGCGCACAGGTCGCGGTAGATGGCGCGTTCTCCTGCTTCCCGGGTATCGACCGCAGCCTGGCGCTGCTCACCGGCAATGGCCTGCACCTGCAACGCAGCGATGGCCGCATCGAGACCTTGCATGGCACTGGAGCCATCGCGGTATTCGGTGGCGAAGAAACGATCAGCGCCTACCTGACAGATGGCCCGGTCACCGACCTCAACCTGATGACGCGACGTGGCGCCTGGCAGCACGAGCTGAAGCTGTTGAGACTGCAAGGAGAGCGAATGCTGGAGAACGACGCCGAAGCGATGTTGCTGTGGAACGTCGATGGCCAGGCGATGCACTGCCAGTTGCCCGGAGGTGACGTACAACATCTGGCGCCGCATCAGGGCATCTTGCTGGAGAACGAGCAAGGTCATGTGGGCATCATGAGCGGTCAGCCATCTCTGCTCTATGTCGGCTGGCTGCGTAAAGGCTGAGTCGCGCACCGCAGGATTCCAGAAACGACAACGGACTGATATCTGCGCGCCACCACGTCGGTATCTGACCGCTGACTGTCGCTCTCGCCCATCCTCGCCGCGGCCGTCTCCGTACCCTCCGCCGAGGTTCGTCTCTGACGAGCCATGGGGGATTTCGCGGCTTCACGGCCAGCCCATCGGCCCTTTCAACACTCTCGCCTGATCAAGGGAGGACGCGACGTCCCTTTCTCTGCCGCCAACGATGTCCAAGAACATACGGAGAGCAAGCCATGTCACTCAGCAGAAAAACACTACTGGCCCTGGCCATCAGCACCGCAACGGGGGCACCACTGGCATTGGCCAGTCAGGCCGAAAGCCAGGGCTTCATCGAAGACAGCCACCTGACGTTCATGACGCGCAACCTTTACTGGCATCATGACTACCACACCTACCACAACAGCTCGCAATGGGATGCTGACCGCCGTGAATGGGGTCAGGGTCTACGTCTGGACTACACCTCGGGGTATACCCAGGGCACCGTCGGCTTCGGCGTCGATGCCAGTGCTTACGGGGTCATAAAACTCGATGGCGGCCGTGGCCATTCCGGCACTGCCGGCGTGCTGGTTCCCGACGGCGAGGGCGCATCGGACACCGCCGGTTCGGTTGGCGCCAATGTCAAAGTGCGCCTCTCCAATACCGAACTGAAATACGGCAACAATCTGCGTCCATACAACCCGGTCTTTGCCGCCGCCGACGCTCGCCTGGTGCCTGGCACTGCGACCGGCATCTGGCTGACCAGCAATGAATTCTCGCGCGCGAACTTCGAAGCCGCTCACCTGACCGCCGCCAAGGACTTCAACAGCACCAACAGTGACGACGATTTCTGGGCCGCCTATGCAGGCGTAAGTACCGACACCGTCGATTTCGTCGGTGGCAACTTCACCGTCACCGACAATCTGACCGCGAGCCTTTATGGCTCCGAATACACCGACATCTGGCGTCAGTACTACGGCAACCTCAACTACACCTACCCGATCAGCGATGACCAGAAGCTGAACTTCGACGTCAACGTTTATCAGACCGACGACGATGGCAAGAAGAAGGCGGGCAAGATCGATAACACCGCCTACTCACTTGCAGCGGCCTACACCATCGGTGCGCACACCTTCAAACTGACCTATCAGGAAATCGACGGCGACCAGCCGTTCGACTACCTCGGCCTCGGCCCCGGAACTTTCCACGACTCCATCTACCTGGCCAACTCCTCGCAACTGGTGGACTTCAACGGTCCGAACGAGAAGTCCTATGGCGCGTTCTACAATCTAGACTTCACCAGCTACGGCATACCCGGCCTGTCCTTCGGTATCCGCTACATCAAGGGAACCGACATCGATGGCAGCAAGCTGGCCGGCAGCGGCAGTGCCTATGAAGGACTCTACGCGAGCGCCGATGGCGAGGAACACTGGGAGCGCGACGTCGACATCAAGTACGTGGTGCAGAGCGGCCCGGCCAAGGATCTCGCCACCCGTGTGCGCTGGGCGACCCACCGCATCTCCGGTGCCGCTGGGTGGGACGGCGATGCCGATCAGGTACGCGTGATCATCGAGTTCCCGTACGAGATTTTCTGACCGCTGAAAATGCACAAGCCCCGGCACAATGGCCGGGGCTTGCGTATCAACCGCACGAACTCAGAACTGTGCGGCATCCAGCAGATACAGCGACTCGCTACCAGCCTTGACCGACGCGCTCAGCGAATGAATGCGCGGCAGCAGGCGAGCGAAGTAGAAGCGCGCGGTACCCAGCTTGCTGGCGTAGAAGTCATCCCGAGCTTCCTTGCCCGACGCAGCGCGAGCCATCAATGCCCACATGTAGGCATAGGCGGTGTAGCCGAACACGTGCAGGTACTCCACCGACGCGGCACCGATCTCGTTCGGGCTGCCCTTGGCACGATCCAGCACCCATGCAGTCAGCTCGTCGAGATTCTGTACCGCCGCAGCCAGAGGCTTGGTGAACTCCTCGAGGCCGGCATCGGCCGAGGCGACGAAGGCCTTGATCTCGTCGGACAGGTGCTTGTAGAAGCTGCCGCCGCTACCGACGATCTTGCGCCCCATCAGATCCAGCGACTGGATGCCGTTGGTACCTTCGTAGATCTGGGTGATGCGGCAGTCGCGCACCAGTTGCTCCTGCCCCCACTCGCGGATGAAGCCGTGGCCGCCGAAGATCTGCTGACCGTGCACGGTGGTTTCCAGCGCCATGTCGGTGAGGAATGCCTTGGCCACCGGGGTCAGCAATGCCACCAGCTCGTCGGCACGCCTGGCGGTGTCGCGATCCTCGCTGTACTTGGCAGTGTCCAGCTGCATGGCAACGTAGCTGGAGAAGGCACGACCGCCCTCGTTCAGGGCCTTCATGGTCAGCAGCATGCGACGCACGTCCGGGTGCACGATGATCGGGTCGGCCGCCTTGTCCTTGGCCACCGGGCCGGTCGGAGCACGGCTCTGGATACGCTCGCGGGCATACTCGACGGCACTCTGGTAGCTGCGCTCACCGAGGGCCAGGCCCTGGATGCCAACGCCCAGGCGCTCGTAGTTCATCATGGTGAACATGGCGTTGAGGCCCTTGTTCACTTCACCGATCAGGTAACCGGTGGCACCGTCGAAGTTCATCACGCAGGTGGCCGATGCCTTGATGCCCATCTTGTGTTCGATGGAACCGCAGCCCAGGGCGTTCTTCTCGCCCAGTGAACCGTCGGCGTTCACCATCACCTTGGGCACCAGGAACAGCGAGATGCCTTTCGGGCCGGCCGGCGCGTCCGGCAGCTTGGCCAGCACGAGATGAATGATGTTCTCGGTCAGGTCGTGCTCACCGCCGGTGATGAAGATCTTGGTACCGGAGATTCGGTAACTGCCGTCTGCCTGCGGTTCGGCCTTGGTGCGGATGATGCCCAGATCGGTGCCGGCATGCGGCTCGGTCAGGCACATGGAGCCGGCCCAGACACCGGCATACATGTTCGGCAGGTACTGTGTCTTCAGTTCTTCGCTGGCATGGTTGAGGATCGACAGACAGGCACCGGCAGTCAGCATCGGGTAGAGGCCGAAGGACAGGTTGGCCGAATTGACCATCTCCTCGACCTGGGCGCCGATCACCTTGGGCATGCCCATGCCACCGAACTCAGGCGCCCCCCCACGCCGACCCAGCCACCTTCGGCGTAGGTCTGGTAGGCCTCGGGGAAACCGGCCGGGGTTTTCACCGCACCGTTGTCCCAGGAACAGCCTTCTTCATCGCCACTGCGATTCAGCGGGGCGATGCTGCCTGCGGTGACCTTGCCAGCCTCTTCCAGGATGGCGCTGGCGGTCTCGGCATCGACCACCTCGGCCAGGGCCGGCAGCTCGGCCCAGAGCCTGGATACTTCGAATACTTCATTGAGCACGAAGCGCATGTCGCGCAGGGGGGCTTTGTAATCGGCCATGACACATCCTCGAAAAACGGACTTACGTGAGATGACCGAGTTTACTTGAACAACTTTATAGACACATAGGGTCTTGTTGTGACCAATAATTCACAAAAAGTCACCAACTATCTGATCTGAAAACCACTCCGCCACGGCAGCGCGAATGCCTGTGACCATTCGTCTGCCGACGCTTCAATCGTGGCCTGGCGCAAGCTTGACGGCGCCTCTTCGCTGCCCGGCACTGCGGATGCAATTGCGCCCGGCAGCCTTGGCGCTGTACAGCGCCTTGTCCGCTTCCTTGATCACTTCCTGCGGATTGCGCTGCTCGGCCTGCCGCTCTGCCGCCCCCATGCTCACGGTCACCGAGACTTCGCTGGCGGCCTTGCCGGCACGGCGCTGTCTACCCTCATGGTCATCGCGTGGCCGGTTCTGCCTGTCGCGCAACTGCATGCGGTATTGCTCGATGGCCAGACGCACTGCCTCCATGTGCGGCAGACATTGCTCCAGATTCCTGCCGGGAAACAGCAAGGTGAACTCCTCACCGCCATAGCGATAGGCCTTGCCGCCACCGCCGACCTTGCGCAGTTG
This sequence comes from Ectopseudomonas oleovorans, assembly GCA_045291465.1. GTDB lineage: Bacteria > Pseudomonadota > Gammaproteobacteria > Pseudomonadales > Pseudomonadaceae > Aquipseudomonas > Aquipseudomonas oleovorans_B. The sequence goes on from CP152345.1 coordinate 5,404,832, forward strand.
GCTGGCAACCAGCCGCAAGACCTGATCGCCCACGTCATGGCCGTGGGTGTCGTTGAATTTCTTGAAGTGATCGACATCGACCATGGCGATCACATAGTCACGCCCCAGGCGCTGCAGACGCTCATTCAGTGCCCGCCGGCCAGGCAGCCCGGTCAGCTCGTCACGGAAGGCCATCTGATAGGCCTCGTGCGCCACCGCGGCCACCAGCATGAGCATCACCATGCTGATCATCACCTGCAATGCATTGGCCAGGATGAACACCTGCGGCAGCATCCAAAGCAGGCCGAACAAGCCCACCACCTGCGCCGCATGCAGTGGCCGTGGCCGACGCAGGTATTGCACCAGCAACGCGATGAAGGCCACCAGAAAAGCCAGATAGACCAGTTGCGCGAGACTCATCCAGGCGCCATGCAGTGACGGCCAGTGAATCTGCGCCAGCCAGTCGGCGATTCCTTGTGGATAGCGCCGCCCCAGGCCGAACGCCACCGCACTGACAGCCAGCAGCACCAGAGCCCGGGCGAAGAGATCCTGCAACAGATGCGAGCGCTCCTCCCAACAGCCGTAAAGGGCATAGAGCAGCGGCAGCAGCAGGCAGGTCAGATGGAAGACCAGCGCCGCATCGTCTCGAACCCGGCCATTGTCACGGAAATGGTCGATCTGGATGTCCAGCAGGAAATAGCCGACATAGAGCGCCAGCAGCAGGAACACCTCGCGCTGACGGCCATAGACCAGACAGAAGGCTCCACCGAGCAGCAGCAACAGGGTCGGCAGCACGTTGAACAGGGAAATGAAGAACTCGCTCAGCACCGGCAGACGTGCAGCCACCAGCGCACCGACCAGCAGAGGCAGCGAGGAGGAGAAGTGACTGATGCGCAGATTGGCCGGACGGATCACGCTGGCCTCCCGAACGAGAGATGAAGGCATTCTGCCTGCTTCGACTTCTGAAAACAGCGACAGGATGCGACATTCACTTCAATGCGACGCGCAAGAACGACAACGCCGCCCCTGGGGGCGGCGTTGTCGTTAAAGCAAACGGAGATGTCTCGGAGCCTGTTTACGATCTCGCGAGCCAGACCCTGCTTCTGACGCAGCAGGGCCGACACGCAGCAGGCGGGTCTTAGAAGCCGAGCGCGAAGTGCTCTTCTTCCATCTCCATCAGGTTGTTGGCACCGGACAGCATGGCTTCGACGTGCGCACGGGTACGCGGCAGGATGCGCGCGAAGTAGAAGCGAGCGGTCTGCAGCTTGGCCTTGTAGAAGGCCTCGTCATCAGTACCGGCAGCCAGCTTCTCGGCAGCCAGGCGCGCCATGTCGGCCCAGAAGTAGGCCAGGCAGGCGTAGCCGGAGTACATCAGGTAGTCCACGGAGGCGGCACCGACTTCCTCGCGATCTTTCATCGCAGCCATGCCGATCTTCATGGTGATGTCACCCCACTCCTTGTTCAGCCTGGCCAGCGGCTCGACGAACTCCTTGACGGTGTCGTTGCCTTCGTTGGCCTGGCAGAACTTGTGCACGATCTTGGTGAAGTTCTTCAGCGCGCCGCCCTGAGTCATCAGCACCTTGCGGCCCAGCAGGTCCAGCGCCTGAACACCGGTGGTGCCTTCGTACATCATGGAGATGCGGCAGTCACGCAGGTTCTGCTCCATGCCCCACTCGCTGATGAAACCGTGGCCACCGTAGATCTGCATGCCATGGGACGCGGACTCGAAACCCACTTCGGTCATGAAGGCCTTGGCGATCGGAGTCAGGAAGGCCAGCAGCTCGTCGGCCGCTTTCTTCTCTTCTTCGTTCTGGCTGTGCTGAACGATATCCACCTGCTTGGCGGTGAAGTAGACCATGGCGCGGTTGCCTTCGGCGAACGCCTTCATGGTCAGCAGCATGCGACGCACGTCCGGATGCACGATGATCGGGTCGGCGGCTTTTTCCGGCGCTTTCGGGCCGGTCAGCGAACGCATCTGCAGACGCTCACGGGCGTACTTGATGCCACCCTGGAAACCGACTTCGGCGTGGGCCAGGCCTTGCAGCGCGGTACCCAGGCGAGCGGTGTTCATGAAGGTGAACATGCAGTTCAGGCCTTTGTTGGCCGGGCCGATCAGGAAGCCGGTGGCGCCATCGAAGTTCATCACGCAGGTGGCGTTGCCGTGGATGCCCATCTTGTGCTCGATCGAGCCACAGGAAACGGCGTTGCGCTCGCCCACACCGCCTTCGGCGTTGGGCAGGAACTTCGGCACGATGAACAGCGAGATACCCTTGGTACCGGCCGGAGCATCGGGCAGACGGGCCAGAACGATATGGACGATGTTGTCGGCCATGTCGTGCTCACCCGCCGAGATGAAGATCTTGGTACCGGTGACCTTGTAGCTGCCGTCGGCCTGCGGTTCGGCCTTGGTGCGCAGCATGCCCAGGTCGGTGCCGCAATGCGGCTCGGTCAGGCACATGGTGCCGGTCCACTCGCCGGAAACCAGCTTGGTCAGGTAGGTGTGCTTCTGCTCATCGGTGCCGTGAGCGCTCAGGGTGTTCATCGCGCCGTGGCTCAGGCCGGGGTACATGCCCCAGGACCAGTTGGCCGAACCGACCATTTCGCTGATGGCCAGACCGAGAGATTCCGGCAGGCCCTGGCCACCGTGCTCGACGTCATGGGCCAGGCTCGGCCAGCCGCCTTCGACGAACTGCTGATAGGCCTCCTTGAAGCCGGTCGGGGTCTTCACGCCGGACTCGCTCCAGGTGCAGCCCTCGGTATCACCCACACGGTTCAGCGGTGCCAGAACCTGCTCACAGAACTTGGCGCCTTCCTCGAGGATGGCGTCAACCATGTCTGGAGTGGCGTCCTGGCAGCCAGGGAGGCTCTGGTAGTGCGCTTCGTAACCCAGCAGTTCGTCGCGAACGAAACGAATGTCACGCAAGGGGGCCTTGTAGTCAGGCATAACGGTAAACCTCTGCGGTGGATTCCTAGTTGTTAGGGGGACCGGCTTGTCGGTCGCTTTCGGGATCACTCCCGGTTGCCTGGCCATCGACTCGTGGCCAAAACAATCAAACAGGCGTTTGAAACATACGTTTACGCCAACCCCTTGTCAAGCACTGCCAATCGGCCGACTACGCGACCAGATCGATGCTCGGCTGCGGCGCGGGCAATTCGCCCAGGCGCCGGTACAGATCAAGATTAGGCGCTGGCGGCAAAGGCTGCTGCGTCTGCTGGGCGGGTTCGTCCTGCGCCTGCTGCGACTCGTCGCGCGCCTTGCGCGCCTCTACTGCAGTTGCGGCTTCTTCACGCCGCAGCTCGGCCAGTTCGACCCGCGCCTGTGCGGCTTGTGCCTGGGCCAGAGCGGCCACTCGCAAATCCTGCGGGGAGGGTTCGATGGGCGCGAGCGCAGCACGCAGGACGATCTCCATCTTGCGCAGCGTCGCTTCGGGGTCATTGGGAATGGGAGCGGTATCGATGCTGACTTCGCCGGAGACGGCATAACGCTGACCATCGGGGCCGCGCTTGAAGCCATAGGTAGGGGCGCCGGCGTACTGCCCACCGACGGCGGAGTGAGCCTGTTCGTGGGTGCGTACCTCACGATCACGCTGCACCAGCTCGGCGATCTCCAGCTGTTCCTGGCGCAGTTCCCGGGGACTCGGCTCACCGGTGCCACCACGCCCTTCAGACGTCCCACGATCAGCCTCCTCGCGACCGGAAGCCGGGGAGTCGGCCTGCTGCTCCTGTGCTGCAGCGACAGGCGCCTGATCGGCACGAGCGATATCGGGAGAAACGTCGGATGACAGCGGCCTCGCCGGCGTAGTGGGCGACGCTGGCGTGAAAGACGGCAGACTGTTGCCGATCTGCATGAGCGTCCTCCTGCCCCGCTACTGGCCGCATCCGCGCAGCCGGGGGATTAACCTGGGCGCCCACGAGCAGAGGCTTGCGAGCCTCGACACGTCATAGAGCGTGAGTGGTGCTCAGGCGCGGGTGTCGATCAACGTCCCCAGCACTTCGTCGGCCGTATCGACGACGCGCGCGTTGGCACGCACTTCGTTCTCGCCAACGCGCAAGGCGACGAGGCTTTCCGTCAGATCGGGACGAGTGCGTTCGGCGGCTTGCGAGGTGGGATTGACCTGATTCTGCTGCGAGGTCTGGTTGGCCTGTTGCGATGGAGCGATGGTGTTGCTGGCAATGTCACCGGCAGCCTGATCGACACGACGCTGACCGGCCTGGATGCCGCTCAGCCCCGAACTGAATGCATTGGTGGAGATTTCCATCTATGGCTCCCAGCGGGAATAGACCCTGATTGCCTGTATTGAAGCAGAAATCGGCTAAAAAACGTACAGACAAAAGGCTATCGTCGCGCAGCTGTTTATTACCAGCCCGCCAACCGCGACAGCTCCAGATACCCGGCCACGGCCTCGGCCGAAGCACTGCCGAGACGCGGCACGCGCCCCAGGCAGGGTGCCGGCAGACGCTCGCCAAGAGTCACCAGGTTTTCCTCCAGACGCGATGTCTGTGGCTCGACGATGTTCGCCACCCACCCCGCCAACGCCAGGCCATCACGGGCAATGGCTTCTGCGCTCAGCAGCGCATGGTTGATGCAGCCAAGGCGCACACCGACCACCAGAATCACCGGCAACCCCAGCGCCACGGCCAGGTCGGAGAGATTCGCTTCGCCAGCCAGCGGCACCCGCCAGCCCCCCGCGCCCTCGACCAGGGAAAAGTCCGCGCCCTTGTCCAGAATCCCCCGCACGGGGCGGTACAGACTGGCGACATCCAGCGTGATGCCCGCTTCGCGAGCCGCCAGGTGCGGGGCGATGGCGGGTTCGAAAGCCAGTGGGTTGACCTCCTCGTAGCGCAGTGGCAGCGAGCACTGCGCCAGCAGCGCCAGCGCGTCGTCATTGCGCAGACCTTCGGCCGTCCTGACGCAACCGGAGGCAACCGGCTTGGCCGCCGCCGTACTCATGCCACGCAGACGCGCGGCATGCAGCAGGCCGGCGGCGATGGTGGTCTTGCCGATCTCGGTATCCGTTCCGGTGACGAAGTAGGCGTAGGCCATTGCAGTTCCTCGAAGCGATGCAGGATGGGCGTGAACGACTAGCGGGCACCTCTGAAAGCGTAGGCGAGGCAGGTGGTTTTTAGAGGTACCCTAAAGCGGCTTGTGCAACACGCCATAGACCACCTGATAGGTGGCCGGCAGCCCATCGGGTTGACGAAAACGCTCGTAAGCCTCGATCAACGCCCGGATGCGCGAGCGCCCCGTCAGCCCGCCCGGACGCCCCGGGTTGAGGTTGTGCGCACCGAGATCCTTGAGTGAAGTGGTCAGGCTGCGCAGGTCGGGAAAGTGCAGGGTCTCGGCCTCACGCTGCAACGACAGCACCTGCAGAGCACTGCCGGAGCACATCTGCCGGTAATCGTCGAAATGACGGAAACGATTGACGTGGACGAAGCCATCGACGGCCAGCCAGCTGTCGCGCAGCTCCTGCAGGGTGCCTACGCACAGGCTGGAAAAAGCCATTACGCCGCCTGGCCGCAGAACCCGCACGGCCTCGCTCAGTACTCGGGGGAAGTCGGCACACCATTGCAGGGCGAGACTGGAGAACAGCAAGTCGAAACTGGCGCTCTTCAGCGGCAGCGCTTCGGCATCACCGACGATGAAGTGCGCTGCCCCACCCTGGGGTCTGGCGTGCCGCAGCATGCCTTCGGCGATATCCACGGCCAGCCCGTCGCTCGCGGCATAGCGCTCGGCCAGGGCGCGAGTGAAATGACCGGTACCGCTACCCAGATCCAGCCAGCGCTGCGGTTGCAGCGAAACCGGCAAACGCGCCAGCAGTTGCATACCGACGCTGCGCTGCAATCCGGCCACCGCATCGTAGCTTTCGGCGGCGCGAGAGAAGGACGCCGCCACCTGGCGCTTGTCCGGCAACGCCGCAGGTGCGTCGCCGGGTGCGCCGTGGAAGGCGTGAATGGAGGGCGCACAGAGCCCCCTACGCCCAGCCATGGTTGGCCTCGCGGATGAAGTCGAGCACCAACGTCGCCAGGGTATCGGCCTGCTCCAGCACGAAGGCGTGGCAGGACGCTTCCAGCACATCCACTGCGCCAGTCGGCAGCAGCGCCAGCAGCGACTCGGCGACCGAGGCAGGCACCAGGGCATCATGCTCGGCCAGCAGGTGCAACTGCGGCCCGGCGAATGCAGACAGGGCTGCGCGGGTGTCGAGGCTCGCCAGGACATGCAGGCCGGCGAGCAGCGATGCACTGTCGGGTGCACCCAGGCCGGCTTGCAATTGCCGCGACAGGTCACGCACCTCCCTACTTCCCTGAGCACAAAGCATGGCGAAACGCTTGAGCGTGGCAGCGGCGTTCGCCTCGCAGCCCTGGAGGAAGGCGGCGTAGGTGTCGAGCGGCATCGCGTGCGGCCATGAATCGCTGGCCACGAAGCAGGCATTGCTGGCCAGGGTGATCAGGCCGCGACAGCGCTCGCCCCGCCGTGCAGCCAGGGCAGCGGCCAACATGCCGCCGAGCGACCAGCCGGCCAGCCAGCCATCATGTGGCAGGCGCGCATCCAGCTCGTCGAGCCATCCCGTCACCGATGCCGAGGTCAAGGCAGGCAATTGCACCACCTGCACCTCGACATCGCGGCCCAATGCCTCGGCCAACGGATGCAGCACCGCGCCATGCAGGCCCCAGCCTGGCAGGAGGATCAGGGTCTCACGCATTCGCCTGCACCTGTGGCCAGCACTCGGCCAATGCGTCCAGCAGGCGTTCGAGCTGCGCGTCGCTGTGTGCGGCAGACAGGGTCACGCGCAGGCGCGCACTGCCGGCCGGCACGGTCGGCGGACGTATGGCGCCAACCAGCAGGCCACGATCCTTGAGCAACGACGAGAGCTTCAGCGCACGGGTGCTGTCGCCGACCAGAATCGGTTGAATCGGGGTGGGACTGTCCATCAGGCTCAGGCCGATCTCGGCTGCGCCCTGGCGGAAGCGGGTGATCAATCGAACCAGGTGCTCCCTGCGCCAGCTTTCACTGCGCAGCAACTCCAGGCTTTTCAGGGTCGCACATGCCACGGCCGGCGGCTGGCTGGTGGTGTAGATGTAGGGACGGGCGAACTGGATCAGGGTTTCGATCAGCTCCTCGCTGCCGGCCACGAACGCACCCGCCGTACCGAAGGCCTTGCCCAGCGTGCCGACCAGCACCTGCACGTCATCCGGTCCCAGGCCGAAATGTTCGACGATACCGCCACCGGTCGTACCCAGTGGGCCGAAACCATGGGCATCGTCGACCATTACCCAGGCCCGGCTCGCCCGCGCCTCGGCACACAGCGCCGGCAAATCGGCCAGGTCTCCATCCATGCTGAACACGCCGTCGGTGACCACCAGGCAGTTGCCGCTGGTCTTGCGCAGGCGGTTGGCCAGGCTGACCGCATCGTTGTGCAGATAACGTGAAAAACGCGCACCGGACAGCAGCCCAGCATCCAGCAGCGAGGCGTGGTTGAGGCGATCTTCCAGCACGCTGTCGCCCTGCCCGAGCAAGGCGGTGACGACAGCCAGGTTGGCCATGTAGCCGGTGGAGAACAGCAACGCACGAGGGCGCCCGGTGAACTCGGCCAGTGCCTCCTCCAGTTGGTGGTGCGGTGTGCTGTGGCCAATCACCAGGTGCGAAGCACCACCACCAACCCCCACTTCTGCGCGCCTTGCTGCAGCGCCTCTATCACGTCGGGATGATTGGCCAGGCCGAGGTAGTCGTTGGAACAGAAAGCCAGCAGCACCTGACCATCCGCCCGCACCTGCGGCCCTTGCGGGCTCTGCAACAGCGGGCGGAGACGGAACAGATCGGCAGCCTGGCGTTCGGCCAGGCGCGCAGCAAGATCGAAAGACATAGGCAGTGTCCGCAGGAGCAAGCCCGCTCCTGCATGAAGAATGTCAGGCCGAGGCGGCGTTGTAGAACAGCTCGGAGTCACGCTGTTCGAGCAGCGCCTGTTCGATGGCCGCCTGGTGTACCTCGTCGGCGTGCTCTTGGCGCTCTTGCGGCTTGATGCCGAGGCGCCTGAACAGGGCCATGTCCTTGTCCGCCTGCGGGTTGGCGGTGGTCAGCAGCTTCTCGCCGTAGAAGATCGAGTTGGCACCGGCCATGAAAGCCAGCGCCTGCATCTGCTCGTTCATCTGCTCGCGACCGGCGGACAGTCGCACATGGGATTTCGGCATCATGATCCGCGCCACGGCGAGGGTACGGATGAAGTCGAACGGGTCGACGTCCTTTTCCTCGGCCAACGGTGTGCCCTTGACCTTGACCAGCATGTTGATCGGCACGCTCTCCGGGTGTTCCGGCAGGTTGGCCAGCTGGATCAGCAACCCCGCACGGTCGTCCACCGACTCGCCCATGCCGAGGATGCCGCCGGAGCAGATCTTCATCCCCGCCTCGCGTACGTAGGCCAGGGTCTGCAGGCGTTCGCCGTAGGTGCGGGTGGTGATGATGTTGCCGTAGAACTCCGGCGAGGTGTCGAGGTTGTGGTTGTAGTAGTCCAGCCCTGCCTCGGCCAGTGCCTGGGTCTGCTGCTGATCGAGGCGGCCGAGGGTCATGCAGGTTTCCAGGCCGAGCTTCTTCACGCCTTTGACCATTTCCAGCACGTAGGGCATGTCCCTGGCGGACGGATGCTTCCACGCAGCGCCCATGCAGAAGCGCGTGGAGCCGATGGCCTTGGCCTCGGCGGCCGCCTCCAGCACCTTCTGCACCTCCATCAGTTTTTCCTTGTCCAGACCGGTGTTGTAGTGACCGGACTGCGGGCAGTACTTGCAGTCTTCCGGGCAGGCGCCGGTCTTGATCGACAGCAGGGTCGAGACCTGTACGCGATTGGGATCGAAATGCTGGCGATGGACGGTCTGCGCCTGAAACAGCAGATCGTTGAAGGGCTGCTCGAACAGCGCACGAACCTCGGCGAGGCTCAATCGTGGCGGGTGGTGATATCGGCGGTAGCACTCATCGGAAGTCCTTCGACGCTTGGCGGCGTCTGTTGTCAGGCCCACATGGGGGGCATTCAGGCTCAGGCCATCATAAGTTGCAGTTGGATGCTGTCAACCGCAAACGAGACACAAGTTGACATCAGATCATTTATTGACCAATAGAACTTATGTCATGGCACAAGGCCAAATGCCTATCCCTCCAACAGGATGTTCTGCATGCAGGTAGAAGGTTTTTTCGAAGGACTAGGCGAGGCGCTGGGACGTGCCATCCGTTTCATCGTCGACATGCTTTCCGGCGTGCTGGGGGCGATGGCCGATGCCATCGACGATTTTCTCCATGGCCTGGCCAGGGCGATCGGCATGGACGTGTCGATCTTCAGTGTCATCCTGCTGATCATCGGCCTGCTGTTTCTGTTCAACGGCGTGCGTTCACTATTGCGCGGCTCGATCTTCGGCGGGGTGATCTGGCTGTTCCTGGGGCTGGTGGTGATGGGCTGGCTTATCCGCTGAGACCTGCCGGGTCCGTTGACGTTTCGCCGCGACCGCGCCGTAGCCGGTTTTCGCGCGGAGCCAGGCGCAAGGCGCGAAGTCTGGGCACCCAAATGAGCCGTCGAGTAACGACGCACCGCGCTAAAACCGGCACGGCCCTTCGGGTTGCGCGGGAAATGGCTCCCGCTGTCGTTGCAGGACTTCCGGCGTCCTGCGTCTGACCGGGAGTCATTTCTCGCGGCAATGCGCCTTGCGCCGAAACGTCAACAGACTCTAGGCTCAGAGCTCCACCGCTCATGGATGAGCTGCCATGCCCCTGTTCGACCTTTCTTTCCTGCAACGTCTTGCCTGGCTACGTCAGCGGCGCCATTGCCAACTCTGTGACGAGCCGACCGATCACCCGGCGCACAGGATCTGCACGGCCTGCGAAACCGAATTGCCCTGGCTCGGGGCGCACTGCCAGGTCTGTGCGGTGCCGCTGCCGGCCCATGGCATGATCTGCGGAGCCTGCCAGAACAAGCCACCGGGTTTCACCCGCGTGGAAGCCCCCTGGCGCTACGCCTTCCCGGTAGACAACCTGATCACTCGCTTCAAACATCAGGCGCAGTGGCCTCACGGTCGCCTGCTGGCCGAGTTGCTGGCCGAACACCTGCGCCATGCGCATGACGAGGGTTTACCGAGACCGCAGGCGCTAGTGCCCGTGCCTCTGGCCCGTCAGCGCCAGCGGCGACGCGGTTTCAACCAGGCGCAGATGCTCGCCGACTGGCTGGGTGACAGCCTGCAATTGCCGGTTCACGCCAACTGGCTGCAGCGCCATGCCGATACGCCCTCACAGCAGGGACTGGACGCAGCCACCCGCAAGCGTAACCTGCGCCAGGCCTTCAGCCTGAACGTCGACAAACGGATCGTCGGCAGTCATCTGGCGCTGGTCGATGACGTGCTCACCACCGGCGCGACCGCCGGCACTCTCGCCAACCTGCTGCGCCGAGCGGGCGCCCTGCGCGTTGACGTCTACTGCCTGGCCCGCACGCCTCGCCCCGGTGACGGCTGACTTGACGCGCCAGCCGGAGTCACGCACCGTGCCCGGGATCGTCATCACCCGCTCGGAAGCCATGTCGCAACTCGATCCCCTCGTCCAATTGCTCAGCCGCCGACCGAAACGTCTGGCCCTGCTGGAGCAGATCGCCGAACAAGGCTCCATCACTCGGGCGGCCAAGGCTGCCGGGCTCAGCTACAAGGCGGCCTGGGACGCCATCGACGAACTGAACAATCTCGCCGAACGCCCCCTGGTCAGCCGCAGCGTCGGCGGCAAGGGCGGCGGGGGTGCGCAGCTTACAGCGGCGGGCGAACGCCTGCTGTCGCTGTATCGACGCGTGCAGGCGCTACAGGCACAACTGCTGCAAGCCATCGATGACGATGACGACCTGCAACTGCTCGGCCGCCTGATGCTGCGTACCAGTGCCCGCAACCAGCTCAGTGGCCGGGTACGAGATATACGAGCCCACGGGCACAACGACCTGATCGATATCGAGCTGCCCGGCGGTTTGAGTCTGCTCGCCCAGATCACCCACGACAGCACGGAAAACCTGCAACTGAGCGCTGGCAGCAGCGTGGTGGCATTGATCAAGGCAGGCTGGCTGGAATTGCAGCCAGCGACTCAGGCCGCTGACGGTGAGCGCAACGCACTGGAGGGGCACATCGAGCAGATCCTGCCCGCCAGCGATGGCCCCAGCGACGTGCGTATCGGCCTGGGCAACGGCCAGACGCTGTGCGCGCTGATCGAGCCCGAGCGCCTGCTTGCGCTGGGTCTGGGTATCGGCGATGCGGTGCGCGCGCAGTTCGCCGCCAGCCAGGTTCTGCTCGGCACCCAGCTCTGACGGCATAACCCGTTACACTGTGCGCCCACTCACGCGGAGCCGCTCATGAGCCACCCCTTCTCCACCCTCACCCCGGATCTGGTGCTCGATGCCGTGGAGAGTCTCGGCTATCTCAGCGATGCCCGCGTACTGGCCCTGAACAGTTACGAGAACCGCGTCTATCAGGTGGGCATCGAGGGCGAAACGCCACTGATCGCCAAGTTCTACCGCCCGGATCGCTGGAGCGATGCGGCAATCCGCGAGGAGCACGGTTTCAGCTTCGAGCTGGTCGAGCACGAGGTTCCGGTGGTGGCACCGCTGCTTCGCGATGGCGAAACGCTGTTCGAGCACGGCGGTTTCCGTTTCGCCCTGTTTCCGCGCCGTGGCGGTCGCGCGCCGGAGCCCGGCAATCTGGATCAGCTCTATCGTCTCGGCCAGTTGCTCGGCCGCATGCACGCCATCGGTGCCAGCCGCCCATTCGCCCACCGTGAAACCCTGGCGGTGGATAACTTCGGTCACGCAGCCCTGGCATCCCTGCTCGACGGCGGTTTCGTGCCCCGCAGCCTGCTGCCGGCCTATGAGTCGGTGGCGCGTGACCTGCTCGCACGCCTCGACGAGCTGTTCGCCCGCGTCCGCTACCAGCCGATTCGCCTGCATGGCGACTGCCACCCCGGCAACCTGCTGTGCCGCGACGACAGCTTCCACATGGTCGACCTCGATGACTGTCGCATGGGACCGGCTGTACAGGATCTGTGGATGATGCTGGCCGGTGAGCGCCACGAGCGCCTCGGCCAGTTGGCCGAACTGGTCGATGGTTACCAGGAGTTCCACGATTTCGCCGCGCGCGAGTTGCCACTGATCGAAGGCCTGCGCGCCCTGCGTCTGATGCATCACAGCGCCTGGATCGCCCGTCGCTGGGATGACCCGGCCTTCCCTCTGGCCTTCCCCTGGTTCGCCGGCGAGCGCTACTGGGGCGACCAGATTCTCGCCTTGCGCGAACAGCGGGCGGCGCTGGACGAGGAGCCGCTGCGACTGTTCTGAGCCGAACGGCCCGCATGCCATGCAGGCCGCCCTGGCACCGATACAGTTGCGCCGCTCGGCGTAAAGGCTTTCTTACGCTTATCGGTGCATGACGCCCTACGACAGTGCAGGCCGACCAGACAAGCCACAGGCCCTCGGACTAGAATCTCGCGATTGTCGTTAGCTGCCTGACCAAGGATTCTCCATGGCCACCGCCAACCCGCAGCGCGGGTACATTCTGGGCCTCAGCGCCTATGTCATCTGGGGCCTGTTCCCCATCTACTTCAAAGCCATCCAGCACATCCCGTCACTGGAAATCATCGTCCACCGCGCCCTGTGATCCGCGCTGTTCGGCGCGATCCTGCTGATGCTGTGGAAGCATCCGGGCTGGTGGCGCGAGCTGCGCACGCACCCGAAGCGCCTGCTGGTACTGGCCGGCTGCGGCCTGCTGATCGCCAGCAACTGGCTGGTCTACGTATGGGCGGTGAACAACGAGCGCATGCTGGAGGCCAGCCTGGGCTACTACATCAACCCGCTGATCAACGTGCTGCTCGGGCTGCTGATCCTCGGTGAGCGGCTGCGCCGTCTGCAGTGGGTCGCCGTCGGCCTGGCCACGATCGGCGTGGCCCAGCAGGTCTGGCAGGTTGGCAGCCTGCCCTGGGTCTCGCTGGTGCTGGCACTGACTTTCGGCTTCTACGGCCTGATCCGCAAGAAAGCACCCGTCGCCGCCCTGCCCGGCCTGGTGGTGGAAACCTGGCTGCTGTTGCCGATAGCCCTGGCCTGGCTCGCCCTGCACCCGGCCGCCATGAGCAGCCAGCCCGAGTTCTGGAACAGCTCGCAGTGGCTATGGCTGGCCGCCGCCGGCCCCATCACCCTGGTGCCGCTGGTCTGCTTCAACGCCGCCGCGCGCCACCTGCCCTATACCACCCTGGGTTTTCTGCAATACATCGCGCCGACCCTGGTGATGCTGCAGGCGATCTTCCTGTTCGGCGAGCACTTCGACCCGGCCAAGCTGATGGCCTTCACCTTCATCTGGGCCGGCCTTGCGGTCTACAGCCTGGATATCTGGCTGAGCCTGCGCAAACGTCCGGCCGAGTAACGCTGGATTGCACGGCGCCCCGGCCGGGCGCCGCGCACACCGGCGTTCGCTACTGAGCAGAAAACACCCAACCCCGCGCAAGCCACGCCTGCCCTGGGCTGGCCGCATCGGCTCAAGGTTTATCCACAGATCCATCCCCGGTATTTGTGCACAAGCCATTGATCCTGCTGGTTTTTTAGTCGTTCAATGAAAAGCCCCGGCGCACTAGGCAGTGCGCCGGGGCTCCCCAGTTTATCCACAGGCTGATCCACGCCTGCGGTGGATATCGCACACGTCAGTCTTCCTGACGCAGATTCAGCTCCACCATCAGGTCATCGGCCAGGGTTTCCAGGCGTGCCTGCAACTGCTCCAGCGCCAGGGTCTCCGGAACCGCCAGCAGCGCCTCGGCGGTGAACAGCAGTTCGCCACTCATGGGCGCCGGCGCCACCTCGGTGAGCAGACTCTCCAGGTTGACGCCCTGCTCGGCCAGCACGCGAGTGATGTCACGAACGATACCAGGGCGGTCGTTGCCCACCAGTTCCAGGCGAATGGAGGTGAAACGCCTGCCCGGTTCGCTGCCACTGGCAGCCAGTTGCACGCGGATTCCCTGCGCGCTCAGGGCTTCGAGCTCCCTGATCAGGCTGCCATGCGCATCGGCCGGCACGTCCACCCGCACGATCCCGGCGAACTGCCCGGCCATGCGCGCCATGCGGCTTTCCAGCCAGTTGCCGCCATGGGCAGCGACGCAGCCAGCCAGGCGTTCGACCAGCCCCGGTTGATCCTCGGCAATCACCGTCAGTACAAGATGATCCATGTACTACCTCACTCGTTCACAGGGTTCGAAAGGGTCAGCGGCTCAGCGCCAGCCAATAGGTGTAGAACTGCTCGTCGCGCACATAACCCAGGCGCTCGTACAGACGCTGTCCGGCCAGATTGGTCTTCGCCGTTTCCAGTTGCAGACCACAGGCACCGGTGGCTTCGGCATGAGCTCGGGCGGCGTTCATCAACGCCTCGCCAACGCCAGCGCGACGTGCCGATTGCTCGACATACAGATCGCTGAGCAACCAGGCCGGTTCCAGTGCCAGCGAAGACTGGAAGGGATAGAGCTGAATGAAGCCCTGCGCGACACCCTGCTCGTCGCGGGCGATGAATAACTGCGAATCACCGCGTTGCAGGCGCTGATCGAGAAATGAGGTGATATCCGTCTCGTCACGCGGCACCTCGTAGAAACGCAGATAGCCGGCGAACAGGCGGGTGAGATCGACAAGGTCGGCAGCGACGACGGCAGATACGGGCATGGCAGGCTCCAAAAGGGTTCAGGGCAGTATAGGCGAGCGATGGCGTAGGCCATATCCGGCGAGTTGTCAGTAGCGCACACAATTAATCGTGTACGTTTTTACATTTTTTATGGGACAATGTTATGCATATTTGCACACAAAGCGTACTGACCGTGACCATCATTAGTCTTTTGGTCGCAGACTGACGCCCGCCACTGCATTTTCCCGGAATCTTGATGTAGTATGCCGCGCCTCGGACTACAAGACGGCGACTCCGTCTCCGACGGGCCTTCCGAGGTGCTCGGCGCACGGTGAAGAAGCGGAGTCGAAGCGCGCTCCAGGACTGCCTTCAACGCGGCACTGACAGCGCACCACTGCATGGATGCAGAACGCCAGAGCCGAGGTGGTTTTTAGAGGTGCCCGAAGCGGCTATCGAGTAAAGCTCAGAGAGTGAGGCAAGTGATGACTGAACGCGTTCAAGTCGGTGGCCTGCAGGTCGCCAAAGCCCTGTACGACTTCGTGAACAACGAAGCCATCCCCGGTACCGGCATCGCTGCCGACAAGTTCTGGGCCGGTGCCGCTGCGGTCATCAGGGACCTGGCACCGAAGAACCGTGCCCTGCTGGCCAAGCGTGACGAACTGCAAGCGCAGATCGACGCCTGGCACCAGGCGCGCAAGGGTCAGGCTCATGACGCTGCCGCCTACAAGGCCTTCCTGCAGGAGATCGGCTACCTGCTGCCCGAGCCCGCCGACTTCCAGGCCACCACCGGCAATGTCGACGAAGAGATCGCTCGCCTGGCCGCACCGCAGCTGGTGGTACCGGTGATGAACGCCCGCTTCGCCCTTAACGCCTCCAACGCTCGCTGGGGTTCGCTGTACGACGCCCTGTACGGCACCGACGTGATCAGCGAAGAAGGCGGCGCCGAGAAAGGCAAGGGTTACAACAAGCTACGTGGCGACAAGGTCATCGCCTTCGCACGCGCCTTCCTCGACGAAGCCGCACCGCTGGCTGCCGGCTCGCACGTCGACTCCACCGGCTACGCCATCGTCGGCGGCCGTCTGGTCGTCGCCCTCAAGGGTGGCAGCAACAGCGGCCTGCGTGACGACGCGCAACTGGTCGGCTACCAGGGCGATGCCAATGCGCCGATCGCCGTGCTGCTCAAGCACAACGGCCTGCACTTCGAAATCCAGATCGACCCGAACAGCCCGATCGGCAGCACCGACGCCGCAGGCGTGAAAGACGTGCTGATGGAAGCTGCGCTGACCACCATCATGGACTGCGAAGACTCCGTTGCCGCCGTCGATGCCGACGACAAGGTCGTGGTCTACCGCAACTGGCTGGGCCTGATGAAAGGTGATCTGGCCGAGGAAGTGTCCAAGGGTGGCAAGACCTTCACCCGTACCATGAATCCTGATCGCGTCTACACCCGGGTCGACGGCTCCGAGCTGACCCTGCACGGCCGCTCGCTGCTGTTCGTGCGCAACGTCGGCCACCTGATGACCAACCCGGCCATCCTCGACGCCGAAGGCAACGAGATTCCGGAAGGCATCCAGGACGCGCTGTTCACCAGTCTGATCGCCATTCACAACCTCAATGGCAACACTACGCGCAAGAACACCCGTACCGGCAGCGTGTACATCGTCAAGCCGAAGATGCACGGCCCGGAAGAAGTGGCATTCGCCAGCGAAATCTTCTCGCGCGTCGAGGACGCCCTGAGCCTGCCGCGCAACACCCTGAAAGTCGGCATCATGGACGAAGAACGCCGCACCACCGTCAACCTCAAGGCGTGCATCAAGGCCGCCAGCGAGCGCGTGGTGTTCATCAACACCGGCTTCCTCGACCGTACCGGTGACGAAATCCACACCTCCATGGAGGCCGGCGCCGTGGTGCGCAAGGCGGCCATGAAGAGCGAGAGCTGGATCGGTGCCTACGAAAACAACAACGTCGACGTCGGCCTGGCCACCGGCCTGCAGGGTCGCGCCCAGATCGGCAAGGGCATGTGGGCCATGCCGGATCTGATGGCCGCCATGCTCGAGCAGAAGATCGCTCACCCGCTGTCCGGTGCCAACACTGCCTGGGTACCCTCGCCGACCGCCGCCACACTGCACGCTCTGCACTACCACAAGGTCGACGTGTTCGCCCGTCAGGCCGAACTGGCCAAGCGTACCCCGGCGTCGGTGGATGACATCCTGACCATCCCGCTGGCCAAGAACACCAACTGGAGCCAGGAAGAGATCCGCAACGAGCTGGACAACAACTCGCAGGGCATCCTCGGCTATGTAGTGCGCTGGATCGACCAGGGTGTCGGCTGCTCCAAGGTGCCGGACATCAATGACGTCGGCCTGATGGAAGACCGCGCGACCCTGCGTATCTCCAGCCAGCTGCTGGCCAACTGGCTGCGTCACGGCATCGTCACCGAAGCTCAGGTGGTCGAAAGCCTCAAGCGCATGGCGCCAGTGGTCGACCGCCAGAACGCAAACGACCCGCTGTACCGCCCGATGGCTCCGGACTTCGACGACAACGTCGCCTTCCAGGCCGCCCTGGAACTGGTGATCGAAGGCAGCAAACAGCCCAACGGTTACACCGAGCCCGTGCTGCACCGCCGTCGTCGCGAGTTCAAGGCCAGGAACGGTCTGTAAGTCGCACGCCAGGACACTACATCACGGATGTGCCCGCCATGAAAAAACCGCCCTTGCAGGCGGTTTTTTCATGGGTGTCGAATGGCATCGGCGTCGCGGGTATCCGCTCAGCCCCGAACCTGCCACAGGTCGGGGCTCGGCGCTCAATGTACCTCGGCGGCCTTTTCCGCACTGACACCGGTGGTGTTGCCCAGCAGACTGGAAGTCGCCGTCTGCACGAAGGCCGACAGCTTGCGTTCCAGCTCGCTGCGTGCAGGCTCATCATCGATGGCCTCGGCACGTGCGTCGTGCCCCAGTTGATAGCGATACAGGCGTGCCTCGCGATCACGCGGCTTGACCAGGATGCGATCACCGGTCACCAGGCCGACGGTCTGGTCGCTGCCAGACGGTTTGATCACCGCCACTCCCTCATCGCCTGGCGGCAATGCCAGCAGATCGCGACCCCAGCACTGCTGCTGCACCGGCTGGCCGAGGCGGCCCATGATGGTCGGCACCACATCGATCTGGCTGCCCACGGTGGTGCTGCCACTGCCGAAGGTTTCCTGCACGCCGGGGCCGATCAGCAACAGCGGGACACTGAAGCGTGACAGATCCATCTCGCTGATCTGCTCATCGTTGCCGAAACCGTGGTCGCCCAGCACCACGAACAGGGTGTCCTTGAAATAGGGTTCCTGACGCGCCCTGGCGAAGAACTGGCCGAGCGACCAGTCGGCGTAACGCATGGCAGTCAGATGCTCGTCCAGCGAGCCATGGCCGGTCACGCGCTCCACCGGCAGGTTTTCCGGCAAGGCATAGGGCGTGTGATTGGACAGCGTCTGCAACAGGGCGTAGAAGGGCTTGCCCTGGCGTCCCAGACGAGCCAGCTCGTCCGCCCCACGGGCAAACATGTCCTGGTCGGAAACCCCCCAGGTCGGATCGATGAACACCGGGTCGACGAAATCCTCTCGGCCAACGAAGTTGCGCATCCCCTGATTGCCGAAGAAGCCGGACTGGTTATCCCAGGAAAAGCTGCCGTTGTACACGTAGATATCGTCGTAACCACGTGCACTGAGCAGTTGTGGCAAGCCCGAGAACTGGTGGCTGCCCTCGGGCATGCGCATCAGGTACTCGAACGCCGGCAGGTTGGGGAAGCAGGCCATGGTGGCGAACATGCCCTGGTGCGTGTGGGTGCCGTTGGAAAACACGCGCTGGAACAGCAGGCCCTCACGGGCCAGCGCATCGAAGTTCGGGGTGATGCCATCACGGTTGCCCATGGCGCCGATGTAGCGCCCGGCCATGCTCTCCATGAGGATCACCACCACATTGCGAACCTGCGGCAACTGGCCTTCGGCTGGAGGTGTGTACACACGACGGACAGCGGCCTTGTCGGCATCGATCAAGCGGTCGCGCGGGGTCAGCAGCATGTCCCGCGTGATCTGCAACGCCTCGGCCTCCGGCAAGGTTGCCTTCCAACTGTTGTCGCGATGATCGGAGAAGTAGTTCGACGCGGCATCCACCAGCGTCAGCGTGCCGTTGAGCCCCAGATGGTTGGCGAACATCGAATCGGTCGTGTAGGCATCGCCCCAGCGCAGGGGCGGCCCGGAGCGCAGGGTGCCACGAGCAGCCACCACGCAGATCAGCAGCAGGATGACGAAAACGGCGGTACGCGCTGGCCAGCGTGGCAAGGCAGCATGATCCGATGCACGGGTCGCCTGCTCGATGCGGCGGAACAGCCAGGCCAGCAGCAGCGTGGCCAGAGCCCAGACCAGAAGCAGGCGCAGCACCGGGAAGCCGTTCCAGATCATGCTGAGAACCGTGCTCAGGTCTTCCTGCATGTACTGAAACACCAGGCTGTTCAGGCGCTGGTGGAATTCACGGTAGAAATTCAGCTCGGCCACGGCAAAGAACAGGCACAGGCTGGTGGCCAGGGTCAGCCAGGCCACGTGCAGGCGTCGCGCACGCATCGCCCCCGAGCTCAGCAGAGACAGGCTCAGCGGAATGCACAGGTAGACGATCAGGCGCAGATCGAAGCGTGCACCATTGAGGAATGCCTCGACGAAGGTCGCCGCCGGGGTATCGGCGATCAGCGCATGGTTGTAGGCCAGTAGCCCGGCACGGGCCAGAGCGAAGAGCAGCAGCATGCACAGCGCGCTACCCAGAAGGAATGCCAGATGACTGCCGATACTGATGGGTGTAGCCGGTCTGCCTGCGGATGGGGATGAGCGCATGGGACTGCCTTGCAATTCTGCGGGGAGCCTGACCTGCCGGACGCAACGAGTGACACGGCATCAGGAATTGCCAGTGTGCATGATCTGACGTAAAAATTTCGTCAAATGAGAAGAGTTTTCGTCCACGACAAAGACCCTACTACTTATGTGTAATGGGCAAGACGCACAGGCCTGGCCACACTGATAACCTCCCCAAATCACGAGGCCGCTCCATGAGCAAAGCGGATGCGCTCTCCCAGGCTGGCAGGACGGCTGTACTGCAGAACATCCACGGCACCATGGAGTTTCTGCAGAAGTTTCCACCGTTCAATCAGATGGACACCGCCCACCTGGCCTACCTGGTCGAGAATTGCCAGCTGCGCTTCTACGACGAAGGTGAATCGATCATCAAGCCCGGCGACGGCGTGGTCGAGCACTTCTATATCGTCAAGCAGGGCCGTGTGCACGGCGAACGCCCGCATTCGGCCAGACGCGGCACCGAGACCACCTTCGAGATCACCGCAGGCGAGTGCTTCCCCCTGGCGGCGCTGATCGGCGAGCGCGCCACGCGCACCGAGCACCTGGCCGCCGAAGACACCTTCTGCCTGCTGCTGGCCAAGCACGCCTTCATCAAGCTGTTCGCGATATCCAACCCCTTGCGCGATTTCGCCCTGCGTGGCGTCAGCAGCCTGCTCGATCAGGTCAACCAGCAGGTGCAGCTGCGCGCCGTGGAAACCCTGGGCGCCCAGTATTCTCTGGACACGCGCCTGGGAGAACTGGCCATGCGTCAGCCCATCGGCTGTGCGCCGGACACACCGCTGCGTGATGCCGTGCGCCTGATGCACGAGCAGCATGTCGGCAGCATCGTGATACTCGATCCGCAGCGCCGCCCGCTGGGCATCTTCACCCTGCGCGACCTGCGCCGGGTGGTGGCCGACGGCATCGACCTGGCCCAGCCGATCGCCAACCTGATGACCCCCTCGCCCTTCTACCTGGCGCCGGACGCCAGCGCATTCGATGCCGCCATCGCCATGACCGAGCGACATATCGCCCATGTCTGCCTGGTGGAAAACGAACGACTGTGCGGGGTGATTTCCGAACGTGACCTGTTCAGCCTGCAGCGGGTGGATCTGGTGCACCTGGCACGCACCATCCGTCATGCCGGCAAGATCGAGACGCTGGCCGGACTGCGCAGCGACATTCGCCTGCTGGTCGACCGCATGCTGGCCCACGGCGCCAGCTCGACGCAGATCACCCACATCGTCACTCTGCTCAACGACCACACCGTGTGCCGGGTGATCGAACTGACGCTGGAAGAGATGGGCGACCCCGGCATCCCCTTCACCTGGCTGTGCTTCGGCAGCGAAGGGCGACGCGAACAGACCCTGCACACGGATCAGGACAACGGCATTCTCTTCGAAGCGGCCGACGCCGCCGAAGCAGCCCTCATCCGCGAGCGCCTGCTGCCCCTGGCCGCGGAAATCAACCAGCGTCTGGGACGCTGCGGCTTCACCCTGTGCAAGGGCAACATCATGGCCGGCAACCCCGAGCTGTGCCTGTCACGCCAGGAATGGTCGCGCCGCTTCAGCCGCTTCGTGCTGGAGGCCACCCCGGAAAACCTGCTGGGTTCGTCGATCTACTTCGACCTGCGAGCCATCTGGGGACCGCTGGACGGCTGCGAACAACTGCGCCACGAACTGCTCCAGCACGTCGGCGACAACAGCCTGTTCCAGCGCATGCTGGCCGAGAATGCGCTGCGCCAGCGCCCACCGGTTGGGCGCTTCCGCGACTTCGTGGTGGCCCGCTCCGGTGCCGACAAGGACACCCTGGATCTCAAGGTGCAGGGCCTGACGCCCTTCGTCGACGGTGCCCGTCTGCTCGCCCTGGCCAACGGCATTGGCGCGGTCGGCACTCTGGAGCGTTTGCGTGCACTGATCGCCAAAGGCATCATCGACGCTCAGGATGGTGCAGCCTTCGAAGAGGCCTATCACTTCATCCAGCAGACGCGCATGCAGCAGCACCAGTTGCAGGCGCGTGACGATCGCCCCTACTCGAACCGCCTCGATCCGGACAGCCTGAACCTGCTGGATCGACGCATCCTGCGCGAATCCTTTCGCCAGGCCCAGCGCCTGCAAAGCAGCCTGGCACTGAGGTATCAGTTATGAGCAAGTTCAACTGGTTCAGCGGTCGTGGGCCGGCGCTGACCCAGCAGCAACTGGATCGCCGTCAGGCATTGGCCGAACCTGCCGCTCTCGATGAACGCTCGCTGCGCGAGCAGCGATTCGTCGTGCTCGACCTGGAAACCACCGGCCTCAACATGCGCCGCGATCAGGTACTGTCGATTGGCGCGGTGGTGATCGAGAACGGTGCCATCGAGCTCAGCCAGCAGTTCGAGCGCACCTTGCATCGACCGGATCACCAGGCCAGTGCCAGCACGCTGATTCATGGCATCGCCCCCAGCGAGGTGGCTCGCGGCACGGAGCCGGTCGAGGCGTTGCTGGACTTCATGGAGTTCGTCGGCAGCAGCCCACTGCTGGCATTCCATGCCGAGTTCGACCGACGCATGTTGGCTGGAGCGCTCAAGCAGAGCCTTGGCTATCGCCTGCAACACCGCTTCTTCGACGTGGCCGAAATCGCCCCACTGGTCTGCCCGCAGTCGCGCATTCGCCAGGGCGGCCTCGATGAATGGATCACCGAGTTCGGCCTGCAGGTGCAGCAACGCCACCACGCCAGCGCCGATGCGCTGGTCACCGCCGAACTGAGCCTGATGCTGTTCAGCAAGGCGCGCCGCCAGGGCATCGACAGCCTGATCGAACTGGACAGCCGCCTGGCCGGCCGCCGTCGCCGGCAGCAGGCGATGTCGCTCTGATACCGCCCCTTATTGATCAGATAGCTCTGCGCACGTTCCCGGCCCCGGCTCTGTCGCCAACCGCGCGGGTGTCAGTGGCTTGCTTATCAACTATGCAGCCAAAGCGTACTACGACGTAGAAGCGTGTGATTCATCAGAATGACCGCAAAGTCCCACTTATTCCTGATAATAAGATGAAGGGGTTACCGATAGAGCAGCCAAGCGCCTACGAACCAACTTCGAAAATTGCACAAACTTCTCGTTAGCCATGTCTACCTGATTTTTCAGGCAGACATCGACTGGCATAAGACTTCTTTTTCTGGGTGTAGCCCCACAACCGGGGGCGGCATAATTAGCCCAAGGAGGCTCTCGCCACGCCCGGTGATTTTCAGGAAAACCTGCCAATCGATAGGACTCACCCAGTAATGGCAGACGCGTGCTTGCATATATCCTGGGTTGATGACGTGGATTCCTGACCATGACGGGATTCATGCGCCCCCACTCAACGACGTACCAACCTGCAACCTGAGACCAAGGAATCCCCCAAGAGCAGCAAACTCCCCCTCCATGGGGTGAGGGCTGTATCTACCCAAAACAGCGTTTACATCATACAGATTCGGACCAGGCACGATCACATATATATAATACCGAGAATAAGCGCCCAGCATCTGCTGCCCTATATTATGAGCCATTGTCAGGGATCGAGTCGTGGAAACGTAACCATCATCGTAACGTGTATTACCATCCGGAGTTCCTAACGCATGCCGATAAAGACTGACGTTTGGAATTCTTGCTCCGTTTGCATCATAGGCATCATCGACACCGCGCGAATATATTCCTGGCCCAGGAATTCTTCTACTCTGAAACTCTCCAGGCTCCCGCGAGTCAGCCCGGTAGAAATAGTCATCGGCAAAGCACTCTCCTGCCAACAAGCAAAACAAGAAAAACCAAAGACGCTGAAGTGAGGCACTCATGACCATCCCTCGATAGCATTGACGTCACATACATTCGGAGCCGGCACAATCACACAAATACGACACCAATGGTTATTGCCCAGCAACTCCCGCACCCGGTAATGCCCCCTGTCAGGGATCGTGTTGTGCAAACGTAGTCTTCATCGACCCTCGTAGTATCACTTGGCGTAGCAATAAGAACTGATGCCAGGATCCCTTGCGCCAAATGACTCATTGGCATCATCGATACCGCCCCAAGTGCCGGGCCCAGGTTCTATTCTTTTCCGAAACGCCTCTGAATCTCGCAAGTCAGACAAGTACAATCATTGCAACAGTATCCACCTCTCCCCACAAGAGAAGCAGTAAGCTCAAAAGAAGCCGAGGCGAAGCCCACAGCTACTCTTCAAAAGAGACAGCGAGGATTGAATTAGGGCTACTATGATTCCAAGCGCATATCTGCTTGACTTTGAGCCCCATTGCATAGGCAAGACGAAACGTGTCCTTCATGCGAAGGTACGCGACTACCTGAGACGCCACGAGATTATTCGTTGGAGGATCGATAAGGAACGTATAGTCATTGGAGAATGTAACAATAGACATTTCCATATACCCACCCACGGATTCAACATATGTTTTCACCGGCAGACCAACATCGTACACCGTCGTATTATGGTAATTGCCACACACCTCTTTCAATGTATGAACATGCGGAAACCCGTAAACATTCGCGCCCCCACATAAAAAAGAAAACAACATTGACGTCACTGCAAAACCAGGCCACTTCATAATGCCTCCATGTATTAATTTAGAAAACGATACAAAACCCACCCTGGCCACGTATCACCCCTCACAACCAAAACCGTTGAAGATATTGCGCCCGCTGGCAGCCGCCTGGGTGCTCTGTGTATTGAGCAGTTGCTCTGTCCGCAGGTCATGCTGCCGCTACTGACGATGATCCTGCCCCTACGCTGTGCATGTCGCCACGGCTGTCGTGGGCTTCGCTGTATGCCAGGTCGTTTATGCGGCCATCCAGGATCGGCCCTTGAGTGGCCGACATCGTGGGCATTGCGCAACGGGCCGCTACCACCGAGCGGGCGATATTGATCACCAGGGTGACATGGGCCATACCCCACACCTGCGCAGCAGCAGTGGCGATGGGCTCCAGGAGCCTCCCGGCGGAAATCCATGCGATGTTCTGAAATAGCCGGCTACTGACTCCCATGTCGATCTTCCTTCCTGGTGCAAAGCAGGAGCTTCAGCGATAGCCCGCCGCAGAGGCGAACTTCTTTCACAGGAGCTAGAGCTCCTTATAGAGAACGCTACCTGACTGGCTGCTGAACGGAGAGGTAGAAGGGTTTCGGTAACCAGAACGACACGGGATCGACAAAGGGGAGCCGGGAACGGTGTGCACATGGCTCATCCTGACGAGGGAGGATCAGCTTGCACCGACAATGAAAAAGGGCAGCCCGAGGGCTGCCCTTGTTGTTACCGCGTCAGGCATCAGTGGGCGACGGCACCACTGGCACCCAGGCCGGTCTGCGAACGGACGAACTGCGGCAGGAAGCGCGCACGCTCGTCGCTGGC
Organism: Ectopseudomonas oleovorans; assembly: GCA_045291465.1. Lineage (GTDB taxonomy): Bacteria > Pseudomonadota > Gammaproteobacteria > Pseudomonadales > Pseudomonadaceae > Aquipseudomonas > Aquipseudomonas oleovorans_B. The sequence continues at coordinate 5,429,685 of CP152345.1, forward strand.
AGCGGCGGACTTGTCGGTGATCGAGAAGAACCAGATACCGATGAAGGCCACGGTGATCGAGAACAGTGCCGGGTACTCGTACGGGAAGATCGCCTTGGCGTTACCCAGTACCGATACCCAGACAGTCGGGCCGAGGATCATCAGGGTGACCGCGGTGAGCAGGCCCAGCCAGCCGCCAATCATGGCGCCACGGGTGGTCAGGTTCTTCCAGTACATGGAGAGGAACAGCACCGGGAAGTTGCAGCTTGCAGCGATGGAGAAGGCCAGACCGACCATGAAGGCGATGTTCTGCTTCTCGAAGGCAATGCCCAGGATGATCGCGAGTACACCGAGGCACAGGGTGGTGATCTTGGAAACGCGTAGCTCATCCTTCTCGTTGGCCTTGCCCTTCTTGATCACGCTGGCGTACAGGTCATGCGAGACGGCGGAGGCGCCCGCCAGGGTCAGACCGGCGACCACGGCCAGGATGGTGGCGAAGGCCACGGCCGAGATGAAGCCCAGGAAGATGCTGCCACCCACGGCATTGGCCAGGTGCACCGCCGCCATGTTGTTGCCACCGATCAGACCGCCTGCGGCATCGCGGAAGTCCGGGTTGGTGCCGACCAGCAGGATCGCGCCGAAGCCGATGATGAAGGTCAGGATGTAGAAGTAACCGATGAAGCCAGTCGCGTAGAACACCGACTTGCGGGCTTCCTTGGCGTTGCTCACGGTGAAGAAGCGCATGAGGATGTGCGGCAGACCCGCAGTACCGAACATCAGCGCCAGGCCGAGGGAGATCGCCGAGATCGGATCCTTGACCAGACCGCCAGGGCTCATGATCGCCTCGCCCTTCTCATGCACCTTGATGGCTTCGGAGAACAGCATGGAGAAGTCGAAGTTGACGTGCTTCATCACCATCAGCGCCATGAACGAGGCGCCGGACAGCAGGATCACTGCCTTGATGATCTGTACCCAGGTGGTCGCCAGCATGCCGCCGAACAGCACGTAGAGCACCATCAGCACACCGACCAGGATCACGGCGACGTGATAGTCCAGGCCGAACAGCAACTGGATCAGCTTGCCGGCACCGACCATCTGCGCGATCAGGTAGAAGGCCACCACGACCAGCGAGCCGCTGGCGGAGAGGGTACGGATTTCCTTCTGCTTGAGGCGGTAGGAGGCCACGTCGGCGAAGGTGTATTTACCCAGGTTGCGCAGGCGCTCGGCGATCAGGAAGAGGATCACCGGCCAGCCGACCAGGAAGCCGATGGAGTAGATCAGGCCGTCGTAGCCACTGGTGAATACCAGGGCGGAAATGCCCAGGAAGGACGCGGCGGACATGTAGTCACCGGCGATGGCCAGACCGTTCTGGAAACCGGTGATGCTGCCACCTGCGGTGTAGAAGTCGGAGGTCGAGGTGTTGCGCTTGGACGCCCAGTAGGTGATGTACAGGGTACCGCCAACGAAGGCCAGGAACATCATGATGGCCGAGGTGTTCATCGGCTGACGCTGCACGTCACCCTCGATGGCGCCGGCCGCCCAGAGGGCCGAACTGGTGAGCAGCAGAACCGCGAAAGCGAGAAGACGAGCGATCATTTCTGCACCTCTTCGAGAACGGCCTGATTGAGGGCGTCGAACTCACCATTGGCGCGGAACACGTAGACACCGGTCAACACGAATGCGGAAAGGATAAGCCCCACACCCATGGGGATGCCCCAGGTGATCGGCGACTCGGGGCTGATGCGTGTGCCGAGCACGTGCGGCTCGAAGGCGATCATGAGGATGAAGGCCACGTACAGGCCGAGCATGATGGCGGACAGTGTCCAGGCGAAACGATCGCGCCTGGCTACCAGATCCTTGAAATGCGGATTCGCCTGAATCCGCGCGTAAGTATCGTCGTGCATTTTATTTTTATCCTCGACAGAGGGGGCTGGTGAGCCGTACTCTAGGCTTGCCATACACACGCGACAGACGACTTTAGTATTACGCGGACACCTCTAGAACAGGCCTATCGAGCGTTATCAAGGGAGTTGTAACAAAATATACGACCAATGTCGGGGGCTAGAGATCACGCAAAATGAGGGCATGACGCAGGTCACCGGTTATTGGCACAGGCAGGTAGACCCGATGGCCATCGCCAGGTGCGACAGTGCTGCGTTGACCACGGGTGTTTTCCATATGCTCGAGCGTGAAGCGGTGATTGCCCTGCGGCGTCATCAGCTCGATGCCGTCACCCACCTCGAAGCGGTTCTTCACCAGCACTTCCGCCAGTTCTCCATGCCGTTCACCCGTCAGCTCACCGACGAACTGTTGCCGCTCGGCCTGCGAGTTGCCGCGCTGGTAGTTCTGGTACTCGTCATGCACATGACGGCGCAGGAAGCCTTCGGTGTAGCCGCGGTTGGCCAGTGACTCGAGGTCGCCCATCAGGTTCATGTCGAACGCGCGCCCGGCCACCGCATCATCGATGGCACGACGATAAGCCTGCGCCGTCCGTGCGCAGTAGAAGTGGCTCTTGGTGCGCCCCTCGATCTTCAGCGAATGCACCCCCATGGCAACCAGGCGCGGCACATGCTGCAACGCGCGCAGATCCTTGGAGTTCATGATGTAGGTGCCGTGTTCGTCCTCGAAGGCCGCCATCTGCTCACCTGGACGACTCGCCTCTTCCAGCAGGAACGCCTGGCGGGTCGGTGCACCCTGCCCCAGCGTCGGCTCGATTACCTGCACGATATCGCCGGTCTCGTTCTCCCTGGCCGGCGTGGCGTCGTATTTCCAACGGCAGGCGTTGGTGCAGGTGCCCTGGTTGGGGTCGCGTCGGTTGATGTAGCCCGATAGCAGGCAGCGACCGGAATAGGCCATGCACAGTGCGCCGTGAACGAACACTTCCAGCTCCATCTGCGGCACCGCCTGACGGATTTCCTCGATTTCCTCGAGAGCCAGTTCACGCGAGAGGATCACCCGCGTCAGCCCCTGGCGATGCCAGAACTCGACGCTGGCCCAGTTCACCGCGTTGGCCTGCACCGACAGATGGATCGGCATGTGCGGGAAGTGTTCACGCACCAGCATGATCAGGCCGGGATCGGACATGATCAGCGCATCAGGCGCCATGGCGATCACCGGCTCCAGATCCTTGAGGAATGTCCTGAGCTTGGCGTTGTGCGGGGCGATGTTCACCACCACGTAGAACTGCCTGCCCTGCGCATGGGCCTCGGCGATGCCGAGGGCCAGGTTGGCGTGGTCGAACTCGTTGTTGCGCACGCGCAGGCTGTAGCGCGGCTGGCCGGCATAGACCGCGTCGGCGCCATAGGCGAAGGCGTAACGCATGTTCTTCAGGCTGCCGGCCGGCGACAGCAGTTCAGGACGGGAAAGCATGAGGCACCTGCTTGCAAGGCAAAGCCGGCGATTCTAGGGGGCTGCGCAGGCGGCTCATTGATCTGCATCTATGCCGAGCGCGGGCTCCCTCCAGCGGCAGCCTGTACCCTGCCGCTCACCGACAGCTCGGCGAGGGCTTTCATCCTCGAAGTCCTGCGCTGCACTCTGTCGCAGAGCTGCACCTGCCGAGACGCTCCGTTGCTCCCAGGCCTCATGGAACAGGCAGTCGATGCGCAGCGCCAGCACTCGCCCGGCGCGCGCCTCTTCACGCAAGCCGATATGCCCGCTCATGCCCGGTACCACAGGCGCATGAAGCCCAGCGCCAGCAGCAGCCCGACCTGACCAAGCGCCGCGCAGAGCGACAGGAAGGAACGCAGCGTGCCGTTGTTCGCCGCATCGGGCAGGCCGGTCAGGGCGCTCCAGAAACCGTCCGGCAACACCAGCAGACTCAGGCTGGCGAGGGGCTTGCCGGTCAGCAGCAGGCCATCGATCAGGTTGAACCAGCCACAGAACATCAGGCCGACGAGAATCATCACCGCCACCACCAGGCCAAGGCCCAGGCAGGCGGAAAACTGCATGATCAGACGCATGGAATCACCTCAGGAGAGGGCGCGGCCTGCGCCGCGCCAGTCAGGTTCAGGCTTGCGGGACGGAGCGGCCGACGCCGTACCAGTCCAGTTTGCGGGTCAGTACCATGACGCTGCCGAGCACGCCGAACACCAGCAGCGAGCCCATCAGCAACGCGTAGTCCTCGGCACTGAGCAGGCCGAACAGCATCCCGTACAGCGCCGCCAGCAGTGCACCGAAGCCCAGGCCGCGCCGCCAGCTATGCAGCACGAAGCTGACGTAGAAGCCGATCAGCCCCACGCAGGCTCCCGCCGATATGCCATAGGCCAGGGTGAATGGCAGGTGCTCGGCCAGCGACAGCAGCAACAGGTAGAACAGCGCCAGCGACAAGCCGACCAGGGCGTACTGAACCGGGTGCACGGCCAGGCGCTTGAGCACCTCGAAGAGGAAAAAGGTGGCGAAGGTCAGAGCGATGAACAGCAGTGCATACTTGATCGCGCGATCGGTCTTCAGGTACTGATCCACCGGGTCGACGAAACTCACCCCGAAACTGCGGCCGAACAGGCCCTGGCACTGATTCTCGCTGGCACAGCTACGCAGTGCCTCCTCCAGGTTGGTGGCGAAGAAGCTGGTCTGCCATTCGGCGCCGAACCCCTGGGGACTGACTTCGCGGCGGCTCGGCAGGTACTCGCCGACGAAGCTCGGGTGCGGCCAGTCGGACTTCAGGCTGACGCGACTGTCACGCCCCACCGGCACCACGTCGAGCTGCTCGGTGCCCTGCAACTTGAGGTCGAAGGCGAAGTCGAGGGTCTGCCCACCCTGGCGATCCAGGGCCGGCAGCGGCGCATGTACACCGTCGCCGAAACGGCTGTCATGGGTACCCGGGGCGAAGCTCAGCGTCTGACCGTTCAGGCGCAGCTTGAGATCGTTGCTGATGCCACGGATATCGCTGATACCCACCGCGAGGAAGGGCGTCTCGAACTGATAGAAGCCCAGGTCATCGCCCAGGCCGAAACGTGCAGGCAGACGGAACTGACCGCTGACCTGACTATCGCTGCGGTACAGGCGTGCTTCATAGATGCCACGGGCACGCAGCTCCGTGCTGACCTGACCATCGAGTTCGAAACGCTCCGGCAGGAAGTACAGACGCCCACGCTGCTGGCGCTCCTCGGTGTAGCGCTCGCCGGTCTTGTCGTGGGTCTTCCAAACGTGGGTGGTCTTGACGTAAGGCAGCACCAGGATCGGCCCGGTGATCTGCTGGCGGTAGCTGGAACTGCGCGCGATGTCCTGCAATACCTGATAGCGCAGGCCCTGACGCTCATCGACCAGACCGTCGATCATCAACAGGGGAATCATCAATAGAAGAATCAACAGGGCAATGGCGCCCAGCTTGAAGCTCAGGGTTCGGCTCATGGTACGGCTCTCCGTAGCGAGTGAAGGTACGGCAGAGTCTGGGCAGCCAAGGTGGGAGAGGCGTGGAGCAAGCGTGGAGATTGTGTGGAGAATGCGAGAAAAGAAGAAGCGCGCCGATGCTGGGCGATCTTTTTAACGGCTGTGCGACATGAAACTGCTCCCGCGTGATGGATGACCGGATCAGCTGATACGACTGGCACCCACGCGATCTGCACCGCCTTCGGCTACAACGGAAGCAGCAGACGACTCGGCGGTGGCCTGCGGCAGGGCAAGAGCACTGGCGGACAGCGCGGCAATGACGATGCTGGCGAGGGTTTGCCTTTTCACGCTCGCTCTCCCGGGAGCGGTAGGTAATTGGCTACGGGGCTCATGTTACGCACGCTCCAGCGGGGCAAAAGGGACATGTCTCGATAGCGAACGCCGATGCCACTGACACCTGTAAAAGTCGTTATCAATCATGACGATGGATATGAGCATCGGTCTGCGTTGAATCACTGGAACCCAACCGGACAACCGCGACGGCCTTCCGTCCAGTCGTCATTGCCTGGATCTGCCGGCACTGGTATCTGTATAAAAAACCAGTAACACTCCGCACCATGCTGACCCTCGAAGCCCCCGAACTCTATTACCTGGCCAACTTCCGCAAGGCCCTCGACTGGCTCGACGCCCATCATCGCGACCTGATGGACGAAGCCGAGCAGCACTTCATCGCGACATTTCGCCAACTGCCGCTGCCATCCCAGGCGCTGCTGGTGCGCCTGGTGATGCGCAAGGGCGTGCACTTTCGCGCCAGCAAGCTGCGCTACGGGGAGATCGGCAACATAGCGGCCGCGGCGGCCCCGCTGCTGGAACTGGGCTGGTTGATCGACCACGCCGCGCTGACGTTCGACGAACTGGGCGCCCTGCTGCTCAAGGACGAGCTGGCAGCACACTTCGCCAGCGACCTGCCGGGCGGCGCAATGAAGAAAAGCGATCTGCTCGCCCACCTGTGCGAACGGCATGCCGAGCCGCGCACCCTGGCCGACTGGTGCCCGCACCTGGACGAACGCCTGCTGAGCCTGGCCATCGGGCCGCTGTGCGACCGCCTGCGCCTGATGTTCTTCGGCAACCTGGCGCAGGACTGGTCGGAATTCGTGCTGGCCGACCTCGGCATCTTCCGTTACGAACAGGTGCCGATCACCCCCGGTTCGCGCGGTTTCCGCAGCCGCCAGGACGTCGACGACTACCTGCATCTGCGCAGTTGCCGCGACGCCTTCGAGGCCGGCATGACGGTGCCCGAGGTGTTGCAGCAGCTCGGCGCATTCAACAGCGACAGCACGCACATCGGCGAGCGCCACCAGCGCCTGCTGCTGCAACTGGCTCAGCATCTGGAACGCGCTGGCGAGCTGGATTCGGCACTGCTGCTGTACCGCGACACCCGTGCCGTCGGCTCACGCCAGCGGCAGATTCGCGTACTGGAGCGGCTGGGACGCGATGCCGAGGCGCTGGCCGTGGCCGAGCAGGTTCTCGGCACCCCGCACAATGCCGAGGAAGCGCAGTTGGCCGAACGGGCACGCACGCGGCTGAGCAAACGCCTTGGCCTGCCACCACCGGCCAGAGTGGCGAAGCTCAATGAGGATCGCCTCGACCTGCGCCTGCCGCTCGGCAGTGCGCCGTGTGTCGAGCTGGCGGTCGCCGCGCATCTGGCACACCCCGATGCTCCCGTGCATTACGTGGAGAACACCCTGATCTGCGGGCTGTTCGGCCTGCTGTGCTGGGAGGCGATCTTCGCCCCGCTGCCCGGTGCCTTCTTCCATCCCTTCCATACCGGGCCGGTCGACCTGCACCGTGCCGACTTCCACACCCGCCGCGCCGAGCTGTTCGCCGCCTGCCTGGCACGCCTGGACGACGGTAGTTACCGCGACGCCATGCGCCGTACCCATGCCGAGAAGTTCGGCATCCAGTCGCCGTTCGTGTTCTGGGAACTGCTCGATGCCGAACGCCTGGAGCAGGCACTGACCTGCCTGCCGGCGGCGCACCTGGGCGCCTGGTTCCGGCGCCTGCTGGCCGACATCCGCGAGAATCGCGCCGGTATGCCCGATCTGATCCAGTTCTGGCCCAACGAGGGGCGCTACCGGATGATCGAGGTCAAGGGCCCCGGTGATCGCCTGCAGGACAACCAGAAGCGCTGGCTGGCGTTCTGCGCCGAACATGGCATGCCGGTCAGCGTCTGCTACGTGGAGTGGAGCGATTGAGCCTGCACGTCGCCGTGCGCGAGTTGTGCGAGTTCACCGCCAAGGAGGGGGATCTCGACCTGCGCTTCACCCCCTCGCCCACTGCCCAGGAAGGCATGGCGGGGCACGCCACCGTGGTGGCCCGACGCGGCCCGGACTATGTTGCCGAGCTACCACTTTGCGGCGAGTTCGAGGGGCTGACCGTCAGTGGCCGCGCCGATGGTTTCGATCCCGCGTTTCGCCTGCTGGAGGAGATCAAGACCCATCGCGGCGACGTGACGCGCATCCCGGCCAACCACCGCCTGCTGCACTGGGCCCAGGTCAGGATCTACGGCTGGCTGCTGTGCCAGACACTGGAGCTAGAGGAACTGGATCTGGCCGTGGTGTATTTCAACGTCATCACCCAGAAGGAAACGGTCTTTCGCGAGCGCCACTCGGCCTGCGCCCTGCGCGAATTCTTCGCCTTGCAGTGCCGCCGCTATATCGACTGGGCGCGCCAGGAGCAGGCACACCAGCAGGCACGCAACCGGGCACTGGCAGCCCTGCGCTTTCCCTACGACGAGTTCCGCCATGGCCAGCGGCAACTGGCCGAGGCCGTGTACCGTGCCGCACGCGATGGCCACTACCTGCTGGCGCAGGCCACCACCGGCATCGGCAAGACCCTCGGTACCCTGTTTCCGCAGCTCAAGGCCATGCCCGGCCAGCAGCTCGACCGCCTGTTCTTTCTCAGCGCCAAGACGCCAGGCCGGCGCCTGGCGCTCGATGCCCTGCAACGCCTGCGCGAGCCCGACCCGCAGATACCCTTGCGGGTGCTCGAACACGTGGCCCGCGACAAGGCCTGCGAACACCCGAGCAAGGCTTGCCATGGCGAATCCTGCCCGCTGGCCAAGGGCTTCTACGACCGCCTGCCGGCAGCGCGCAGCGCGGCGCTGAAGACACTCTGGCTGGATCAGCAGGCCGTACGCGGCATCGCCATCGCCCATGGCGTGTGCCCCTACTACCTGAGCCAGGAGCTGTGCCGCTGGAGCGACGTGGTGGTGTGCGACTACAACTACTACTTCGACCTCGGCGCCCTGCTGCACAGCCTCACCCAGGTCAACCAGTGGCGTATCTGCCTGCTGGTGGACGAGGCGCACAATCTGGTGGAACGCGGGCGCGGCATGTATAGCGCCGAGCTGGATCAGGCGCGCTTCAAGAGCATGTGCCGTGACGCGCCGAAACGCCTGAAAAGCGTACTGGAACGCGTCGATCGTCACTGGAACCAGCTGCATCGCGAGCAGGAAGTGCCCTATCAGGTCTATCCGCTGGCACCGGATCTGCTGCTGGCGGCCCTGGGCAAGGCGGTCAGTGCGATCACCGATCACCTCACCGAGCAGCCCGAAGGCAATGCCGGCGAGCTGCTGAGCTTCTATCTGGACGCCATGCTGTTCTGCCGTCTGGCCGAGAGCTTCGGCCCTCATTCGCTGTTCGACATCAGCCGTGTCGAAGCCGGCAATGGCCGCAGCTACTCCACCCTGTGCATCCGCAACGTGCTGCCGGCGCCCTTCCTCGGCCCGCGCTTCGAGCAAGCGCACAGCGCCACGCTGTTCTCCGCCACCCTGAGCCCCAGCCACTACTACCTCGACCTGCTCGGCCTGCCACTCGAGACCCAGTGTCTGGATGTCGCCTCGCCGTTTCGCGCCGAGCAGTTGCACGTCCGGGCGGTACGCAACCTGTCCACCCGCTACCGTGACCGCGAGGCGTCGCTGGCGCCGATCTGCCAGTTGATGGCGCGCCAGTACGCCGAACGCCCCGGCAACTACCTGGCCTTTTTCAGCAGTTATCAGTATCTGGAGCAGGTGCTGGATCTGCTGAATCGCGAGTACCCGCACATTCCGCTGTGGGCACAGTCCCGGCAGATGGACGAGGCCGCACGCCAGGGCTTCATCGAACGCTTCCAGGTGGGTGGGCGCGGCATCGGTTTCGCCGTGCTGGGCGGGGTCTTCGGTGAAGGTGTCGACCTGCCCGGCGAACGCCTGATCGGCGCCTTCGTCGCCACGCTCGGTCTGGCCCAGGTCAACCCGGTCAACGAAGAGATTCGCCAGCGCATGGATGCCCTGTTCGGTGACGGTTACGACTACACCTACCTCTATCCCGGCATGCAGAAGGTGGTGCAGGCGGCCGGCCGGGTGATCCGCACACCGGAGGACGAAGGCGTGCTCTACCTGATCGACGACCGCTTCGCCCGAGCCGAAGTGCGCCGGCTGCTGCCGAGCTGGTGGCAGGTCGAGCTGCTGCGCTTGCCGGTCACTGCACCCTTGCCGGAAGGCTGAAAAACGCGGTGCGCACCGCCCCCAAGGGAACGTCGCCCTTCGTAGGATGTCGCGGGGCCGCCCAGGCCGTGCGCACCATTACTCAGGCGGCGGGCAATTTCAGCGTCACGTCAACACCGTCATCGAGATTACGGATTTGCAGCGAACCACCGTGCAGTTCGACCACCTCCTGCACGAAGTTAAGGCCAAGGCCAGTGCTCTTGCGGCCACCGTTGGGGCGCGGCAGGGAGTAGAAACGCTCGGTCAGCCGCCCCAGCGCGTAATCGGGAATCGCCTCGCCCTGGTTGAACAGATGCAGCGTCACCCACTCGCCCTGACGCTCGCCAGCAATGCGGATGTACCCGCCGGGCGGAGTGAAGTCCAGCGCGTTGTCCAGCAGGTTGGCCAGCGCCTGGCGCAGCAGGAAACGCTCGCCGTGCAACGTCAGCCCGACCGGCAAGGACTGTTCGACCTGTAGAGCAGCCGCCGTGATACGCGCCTGCTGTGCCTGCAACAGCTCCTCGATCAGCGCCCCCAGCGGTACCGCGACGCGCTCCTCCAGCCCCTGGCGCTGTTCCACCTGGGCCAGGTACAGCAGGCGCTCGATCAGGTTCTGCAAGCGCGCGCTTTCCTGCTGGATGTTGCTCACGAAACGCTGGCGCTGCTCGCTCGGCATGTCGCCTTCGAGCAACTCTGCGGCACCGCGAATGGCCGCCAGCGGGCTCTTCAGTTCGTGGGTCAGGGTGTGCACGTAGCGCTCGACGTAGGCCTTGCCTTCCAGTTCGGTGCGCATGCGCTCGACCGCCCGGGCCAACTGGCCCAGCTCACCACCGCGCACATCGGGCGCCTCGGCTCGTTGCCCCTCGCTGACGGCCTGGGCATAGCGGGTGAGCTTGCTCAGCGCGGCGCTCAGCCACCAGGACAGCACCGCACCGATCAGCAGGCCAAGGCCGATCAACCCGGCGCCCAGCCAGCCCAGGCGCGTCTGCGAGCGATCGATGTAGGGTTGCAGGGTGCGATTGGGCTTGGCCACCGACACCACGCCAATGATCTGCTCGCCATCCTTGATCGGCGCGGCGACGTACATCACCGATGAATCCGGATCGTCGGGATCCTCCTTGGTCGAGCGCGCGCCGTACTGACCACGCAGGGTCAACAGCACATCGTTCCAGTGCGAATAGTCCTGGCCGACTGCCTGACCGGTGGAATCGAGCAGGACGATGCCCCTGGCGTCGGTGACGTAGATGCGGTGATTGACCTCGGCCTTGGTCAGCCCCCAGATCGTCGCCTGTGGCTGGCGCCGGCCATAGGCCTCCAGCGCGTCGCTCAGGCGCCCCTGCTCCAGGGCACCGGCCTTGACCTCGTCGCGCAGAATCTCAGCCAGCAGGTTGGCGGTGTCGACCAGCGTTTCTTCGGTGCTCTGGCGCACGCCGGGGCGGATTTCCTCCACCACCGTGTTCAGCACGAACCAGCCGGCCAGGCCGACGAAAAGGAAGTAGACGAGGAAGATGCGTACGCCCAGCGGCATGACTCAGGCCTCCGGATCGGCGCTGTAGCCGAGACCACGATGGGTCTGAATCGGTTCTTCGGCCGGAGCGATGGTGCGCAGCTTGGCGCGTACGCTCTTGATATGGCTGTCGATGTTGCGCTCGTAGCCAGCCTCGCTGGCGATACCCAGGGCGTCGAGCAACTGCTCGCGGGTAAACACCCGACGCGGTTGGCCGAGCAGAGTGCGCAACAGGCGGAACTCGTGGAGGGTCAGGCCCAGGGCCTGGCCGTGATAGTGGATGCGAAAGGCCGCATCGTCGATCTGGAAGACGCTCGGCGCGCTGGCTGCTGGCGTTTCACGCGGCACGACGCGCTTGAGAATGGCCTTGACCCTGGCGGCCACTTCTCGCGGGCTGAAAGGCTTGACCACATAGTCGTCGGCGCCGATTTCCAGGCCCACCACGCGGTCGATTTCCTCGCTGCGCGCAGTAAGGAAGATCACCGGCAACTCGGAGAAACGGCGCAGACGTTTGCACACTTCGAAACCGCTGATATCGGGCAGACCGACATCGAGAATGGCCAGATCGAAGGCGCCGTTCTCCAGCAGCGTCAGCGCCTCGCCGCCGAGGCTCGACCAATGCGTGGCGAAGCCTTCGGCCTGCAAGGCATAGACCAGCGTATCGGCTATCGCGGCTTCGTCTTCGACTATGAGTATCTGCGGCATCGGGCGTCCTGCACCTGGGGGCGACGGCAGGAGACTGCCGAGCACGGGAGCCAGCGTCAAGCGAGGGATAGGCGTAGGGCGGGTGAAACCCGCCAGTGAGGTATTGGCGGGTTTCACCCGCCCTACGGGATACCGACGTCAAGCCGACCTATGCGTGCCTGCACGCAGTAGTCGCTCGCAGTTGCACCGAGAAAATCCACTTCTCCAGTGGCTAGCCTCGTAGCCCGGATGCAATCCGGGGAATAGGCAGCACGATTTCCCGGATTGCATCCAGGCTACTCACTGAGAACAGGCCTTACGGAATCTCGCCGCGAATGTACTGTTCCAGCTGGCGGATCAGGTCAGCCTGATCCGCGATGGTTTCCTTGACCAGGTCGCCGATGGACAACAGGCCGATCAGCTCGCCTTCGGCCAGTACCGGCAGGTGACGCAGGCGTCGCTCGGTCATCAGTTCCAGACAGGCTTGCAGGGTGTCGCGCGGACCGACGCTGATCACCTCGCGGGTCATGATTTCGCTGACCTTGGCGCTGAGCATCGAACGCTCGGCCAGCGCCACCTTGCGCACGTAGTCGCGCTCGCTGACGATCCCCGCCAGACGCCCCCCGATAACACCACCAGTGCACCCACCCCCTTCTCGGCCATGACCTGCAGCCCCACCAGCAGGGAGTCGTCGATATCGACACTGTAGACATAGGCATTTGGCTTGTTGCGGAGAATCTCGGCGACGCTCTTCATACTGTGTTTCCTGCTTGTTCTTTTTAAGGTGAGGCCTTCGACAATCAATGGACGAACGCTGGACAGAGCTATAGCAGACTTGCGCCAAGTGGTCAGCATCGGAGCCTGTTCAAAGGCTGGTGAGTTGCAACCGGACATGGCGCGATGACCTGCGGGGGGCACCGAATACCAGCCGATCAGGCAGGTGGGAGCGGCCAACGGCGCCCCCTCAGACCCTGTGAAAACGTAGCGAACGAAGGTCAGGCAAGGCAAAAAACGGCGAAAAAGCGCAGTTTACGAGTTGTAAATGAGCATTCTTAGCCGTTCTTTAACGCCGCATGGCCGAGCGCAGCAGTTTTCACACAGCCTGCCTTGCCTGGCTCTCAGTCCAGCCTGAAGCGCCGGGTGTTCTGCGCCAGGCCCTCGCTGCCAAGGCGCAACTGCTCGGCTGCACGGCTGACCGCCTGAGCGCCGTCGAGCAGTTGTCCCGCCGCCTGATCCACCTGCTGGATATTGCCGCTGACCTCGTCCGCGGTAGCCGCCTGCTGCTCGGCGGCCGTGGCAATCTGCGCCAGACGGTCGCTGACGCGCTGCACCGAGTCGACGATGGCGTGCAGGTCGTCGCCCATCGCCAGGACGCTGCCGATATCGCCATCGGCCTGCTTGCAGGCACTCTCCATCAGCGTCACCGAATGGCCAACCACCCGTTGCAGGTCATCCACGGTCTGGGCGATTTCCTGGGTCGAATCCTGGGTGCGCCTGGACAACGAGCGCACTTCATCGGCGACCACGGCGAAACCACGCCCGGCCTCGCCGGCACGTGCCGCCTCGATGGCGGCATTGAGCGCCAGCAGGTTGGTCTGTTCGGCGATGCCCTTGATCACGTCCACCACCCGGTTGATCTGCTGGGCCTGCTCGCGCAACTGCTGCAACGCCTCGGCGCTTTCACCCAGGCGGCTGCTGAGCTGACGCATGCTGGCACTGGTACGCTCGCTGCGCTGGTTGCTGCCCAACGCCACCTCGCGGGTCTGCTGCGCCTCCACGGCCGCCTGCTCGCAGCTTTGCGCCACACTCTGGGCGGTGGCGGCCATCTGCGTGGCGGCGGTAGCAATCTGGCTCATCTGCGCCTGCTGCTGCTCGACAGCATCCAGTGCATTACGCGCCTGGCCGCCGAGCAGTTGCACGGTGCCCTCGAGCTGCTGGCTTTCGTGATTGACCCCCAGCAGCGACTGGCGCATCTGCTCGACCGCAGTATTCAGTGCCTGGGCGATGGCGGCCAGATCGTCACGACCACTGACCTCCATGCGCACGCGCAGATCGCCGTCACGCAGACCACGCGCTGCTTCGATGATGTTGCTGGTGCTGAGGCGAATCGAGGCGTTCAGGCACACCAGCAGGTACATCGCCAGCAAGGCCAGCAGGGCGAATGCGCCAATCGCCTCGATCATCGACCGCAACGCCTGCTGCCGATAGTGCCCGAGGCTGGCGGAAAACTGCTGATAGATCGCCTGTTGCAGGGACTGCAACTGCGTTTGCTGCGCCTCGACGCGCTGCACGAACTGCTCGGACGTGAGCGCCATGGGGCTGGCTTCGAACATGTCACGGTCGATCTGCGCGAGAAACTCGTCGAATGCCTTGAGCGAAACCTCGAACGGCGCGTTCAACTGACGCATGGCCTGCGGCGCCTCGCGTGACAGGGTGGTCTGGGCCTTGACCAGTTGCGCGCGCTGCTCGTCCAGGCTGCGGCGCAGGTCGCGAATCAGTACGCGGCTCTGCAAGGTGAAGTGTTGCGAAACCACTGCACCGTGGCCCTGTGCAGCGAAGGTGCCGAGCTGCTCGAGCAGGCGCGGCATGATGTAGGTGATCTGCTCCATCATCAGGTAGGTGTCGAGGTGCGGATCGAGGATCAGATTGCTGTCGGTCGCCACCTGTTCACGCAGGGCGGTCAGATCGAACAGGGCTTTCTGGTAGCGCTCCAGCGCGTCAGGCAGCGCCACCCCGCTCAGGCCGGCCGCGCGCAGACCGTCGCGCTCGCCTTGCAACGCCCGGAAATGCTCACGCGCCTGCTCGCTGATCAGCCCGCTCTGCAACGGCTCGGCAGCCTTCTGCAAGGCATCGTCGAGTTGCTCCTCGCGCTGCCGGAGCAAACCCTCGGCGGCTTTCTCGGTTCCCTTCCAGCGTGCCAGCAGCGTGCGCTGGGCGATCAGTTCCTGGTGCACCCGGGCCATTCGTTGCAACGCCTGCGCGCCCTCGACCTCCTGGTCGACGGACTGCAGCCGCGCCATGTAGTCGCTGCCGATCACCCATAGCGCATAGCCGAGCGGCAAGGCGAACAGCAGGAACACCAGCTGGAACTTGTGGGCAAAACTGAAACGCTGGAGCAGCCGCACACCCGGCTTGAGTACTCCCGTCATAGCGACACCTCAGCGACCTGTGGGCCTACCGGCCTGGCAAGGAATTGCTAGAAGCAAGAAGCAGGCCCGTGGCCTCCTGGGGCAGAGAAGTCGCTACGGGACACTTACGTCGAGTGTAATGGCCAATGACTATCAGCCTTTTCCGAAATGCGACAATTAACTCAGCATTGGGGACGGTCGCGGGTATAGCGCTCGGCCGGGTTCACCGCCGCACCAAGATCGCGCATCGCGCTGGCACCGATCAGCAACGGATAGCGGAAGGTGCTGCGGTCGGTGAGGTTGACTTCGATGGTGCGCTGCTCGTCGCCCAGGCAGATCGGCATCTCGATCACCGGGCGCTGGGAATAGGCGACTTCCTGCAAGGCCGGATCGTCCGACTCCTCGGCGCGCTTCTTGATTTCGGCGATACGCACCAGCGGATGCTCGTAGACCTTGTCTTCGGCACCCTCCACCGCGAGCCGGAAGCGTACCCAGTCCTCGCCATCGCGCTTGAAGGGCTCGATGTCCCTGGCCGACAGCGAGGCGGTCATCGCGCCGGTGTCCATCTTGGCCTTGAGCGTCTGGCCCAGGGCGGGAAGCCTGATCAGTTCATAGCGACCGTACAGGTCGAGCTGCTCATCGGCCAGAGTCGGCGTACTGATGACGGCGGCGACCAGCAGAAGCAGGGCGTGTTTCACGGAAGAATCCTCTTGCTCGGGTTGACCGCATCTCCGACTGTAGCGAGCCGGTCATGTTCCCGAAAAAGGATTGCAAGGTACTGCACGCACCGGGCGACTCAGCGCCCCTGCCCGTCCAGCGACAGCCCGCTCCACAGCTCGTCGAGTTGCTCGAAACCCCACTCCTCCACGGGCTCGCGACCGACGATGCGATCCTCGATGCCGGGCTTGCTCAGGTCGACGACCACCTGCGGCAAGGGCATGCGCGACTTGGCCGAAAAGAACACCTTGACCCTCGGCGCCAGCAACGCCTTCGGATTCTGCTCCAGCACCACCGCCAGCCGACCGCTCTGCAGACGCACCAGGGCGCCGACCGGGTAGATACCGACGGTCTTGACGAAGGCCTGGAACACCAGCTCGTCGAAGTGGCCTTTCCATTCGGCCATCTTGCGAATCGACTCGGCCGGATCCCAGCCCTGCTTGTAGGGCCTGTTGGAGGTGATGGCATCGTACACGTCGCAGACCGCGCCCATCTTCGCCAGCAGGCTGATCTGTTCGCCCTGCAGACGATGCGGATAGCCGCTGCCGTCGATCTTCTCGTGATGATGAAGGCAGACATCCAGCACCAGTGCGCTGACCTGCTTGCTGGCGATGAGGATATTGCCGCCCTCTTCCGGGTGACGGCGCACCTTGGCGAACTCGTCATCGGTGAGCTTGCCGGGCTTGTCCAGCAGTGCCTGAGGTACGGCCATCTTGCCGATATCGTGCAGCAACCCGGCCAGTCCGGCCTCGCGCACGGCCGCTTCCGGCAGGCCGAGCTGACGCGCCAGGGCAATCATCAGCGCGCAAACCGCAACCGAGTGCATATAGGTGTATTCGTCAACGTGCTTGAGTCGCGCCAGGCTGATCAGCGCGTTGGGATGACGCATCACCGATTCGGAGATTTCCTCGACCAGCGACTCGGCCTGCTCGAACTGCAGCGCCTGGCCCATGCGCGCATCACTGAACATGGCCATCACCGCCTGCTTGGAACGGGCGCAGAGTTTGACGGCCTGCTGCAACTCCTGCTCCATCGACAGCGTCTTGACCTTCGGTGGTTCGATGGCGGCCAACAGACGTGCCTGCGCCTCGCACTCCACCTCGGCCTCGCTCGCGGCCTGCACGCCGGCAGCGACATCGCCGCCCTTGCTGACGTCGATCCACAGTTCACGAATCGCACTGTCACGAATACGAGCGAGATCCTTTTCGGATTCAAGAAGAAATTTGGACTTCCAGAAGGGATGATCCATCCAGGAACCGCAGAATTCCTGGATGAACATTCCGACGCGTAGATCGGCGACGGCAATCCGCTTGAGCATGAATGAGTACCGACAGGTGAAAGCGCCTTCCCTGGACGGGTATCCGTGGCGACGATCATTGGCATATAGACCTTTAACTGGCAATAGGCCAGTCAAGGGCGTTTTGAGCAAAGCGCCGTGCTTGCATAAGATGGCGGCTCACCGCCCGCCATGGAGTCGACATGCGCCCTCTGCTGACCGGCATCGCCAATACCGTCCTGCTACTGGCCAACACCCTGATCCTGATCGGCCCGCTGCTGCTGATCGCCCTTGGCAAATTCATCCTGCCAGGGCAGCGCGCCCGCGACGCCTGCTCGCGCGGCGTGATGTGGGTGGCCGAGTTCTGGGCCGAGAACTGCAAGCGCATCTTCGCACTGCTCACCCCCACCACCTGGGACATACGCGGCAATGCCGAGCTGCGCAGCGACCGCTCCTACCTGGTGATCAGCAACCATCAGTCATGGGTCGACATCCCGGCACTGGTACAGGCGTTCAACCGCAAGACGCCGTATTTCAAGTTCTTCCTCAAGCAGGAACTGATCTGGGTACCCTTTCTCGGCCTGGCCTTCTGGGCGCTGGACTACCCCTTCATGAAGCGTTACTCCAAGGCCTTCCTGGCGAGGAACCCACACATGAAGGGCAAGGATCTGGAGATCACCAGGGCCGCCTGCGAGAAGTTCAAGCGCCTGCCGGTCACCGTGGTCAACTACCTGGAGGGCACCCGCTTCACCCCAGCCAAGCAGGCCCAGCAGCAATCTCCCTACCGCTACCTGCTCAAACCCAAGGCAGGCGGCGTGGCCTTCGTCCTCGCCACGCTCGGCGAACAGATCGATGCCGTGCTGGACGTCACCCTCGTCTACCCCGGCAAGCAGGTACCGGGCTTCTGGGCACTGCTCAGTGGCCAGGTGCGCAAGGTCATCGTCGATATCCGGACGCGCGAGCTGGAACCGGCGCTGTGGCAGGGCGACTACGAGAACGACGGTGAATTCCGCCAGTACCTGCAAGCCTGGGTGAGCCAGCTGTGGCAGGACAAGGATGCGCGCATCGCGCAATTGCGCGAGTAGGCGCCACACGCCTGAAAGCCCGCTCGCAGGCCGTTGCCGGGGCAGGCGACGGCCACATCACGATTCGTTCGGATTTCCGAACGATAATCCCCAACGCATTCGCCAAACCGAACACACGCCTTTGACCATAGAAAATAAAATCCTTCAAATACAATGAGTTAAGCAAGAAATTAGTACTGGCACACATCCTGCTCCGTCCTCCTCAGGAATGCAGTAGACCTTCCATGAGCAAAGTGACGCGACTGCGTCATCACAACAACAACATCGAGGATCCGATTGATGCGTACCTTCCACCGTGTACTGAGCGTGGCCATTGCCACCGCCGTCCTTTCCACTCCGGCCATCGCCGAGGAACTGACCGGCACCCTGAAGAAAATCAAGGACACCGGCACCATCACCCTGGGCCACCGCGACTCCTCCATCCCCTTCTCCTACTACGGCGACAACTCCCGTCAGCCGATCGGCTATTCGCACGACCTGCAACTGAAAGTGGTCGAAGCGCTGAAGCAGGAACTGGGCATGCCCGACCTCAAGGTTCGCTACAACCTGGTCACCTCGCAGACCCGTATCCCACTGGTGCAGAACGGCACCGTCGACCTGGAGTGCGGCTCCACCACCAACAACGTCGAGCGCCAGCAGCAGGTCGATTTCTCCGTTGGCATCTTCGAGGTGGGCACCCGCCTGCTGGCCAAGAAGACCAGCGGCATCAACGATTTCGATGACCTGAAAGGCAAGAACGTGGTGACCACCGCCGGCACCACCTCCGAGCGCCTGATCAAGGCCATGAACGCCGAGAAGAAGATGGGCATGAACGTGATTTCCGCCAAGGATCACGGCGAGTCCTTCCTGATGCTCGAGTCCAACCGCGCCGTCGCCTTCATGATGGACGACGCCCTGCTCGCAGGCGAAATGGCCAAGGCCAAGAAGCCGGACGACTGGGCCGTGGTCGGCACCCCGCAATCCTTCGAAATCTACGGCTGCATGGTGCGCAAGGGTGATGCCGGCTTCAAGAAAGTGGTCGACAAGGCCATCAGCGACACCTTCGCCTCCGGCGAGATCAACGACATCTACAGCAAGTGGTTCCAGCAGCCCGTCCCGCCGAAGGGCCTGAACCTCAATTTCCCCATGAGCGACGAGCTGAAGAAGCTGATCGCCAACCCGACCGACAAATCTGCAGAACAGATCTGACGGTGATGCACCGTCACGCTCAAAAGGCGTGACGGTGCGGGGACTCCGGGGAAGCCAGCGGCTTCCCCAACCCAATTTCTGATGAAACCGAGACCGTCCGCGCGGGCGGATACGGGCAACTGTTGCCCGTTCTCGCGCTTCGTCATCAAAGCCGTACCTGGGATCTCGCGAGCTGGAGCCATGCAAGGCAGAAAGAGGCGAGGAAGCGGAGTGTACTTTTGTACATGAGCATGACTCACTTCGTTCGCCCCTTCGGGGCCGCACTGAAGTGCGTTAGTCGCAAACGACTTCCGAGCCTGTTTCTAACGCAGCAGGGCCGACGCGCAGCAGATCCCGTCCTCAAAAGAGGGGAAACCCGCAATGAATTACAACTGGGACTGGGGTATCTACTTCAAGTCCACCGGCATTGGCAGCGAGACCTACCTGGACTGGTTCATCACCGGCCTGGGCTGGACCATCGCCATCGCCCTGGCTGGCTGGATCATCGCCCTGGCGCTGGGCTCTCTGCTCGGCGTGATGCGTACCCTGCCGAACCGCTGGCTGTCCGGCCTGGCCACCGCCTACGTGGAAGTCTTCCGCAACGTGCCGCTGCTGGTGCAGCTGTTCCTCTGGTACTTCCTGGTACCGGATCTGCTGCCCGAACCGCTGGAGCTGTGGTTCAAGCAGGATCTCAACCCGGCCACCTCGGCCTACCTCTCGGTAGTGGTGTGTCTCGGCCTGTTCACCGCTGCGCGGGTCTGCGAACAGGTGCGTACCGGTATCGAGGCGCTGCCCAAGGGCCAGACTGCCGCAGCCTATGCCATGGGCTTCCGCCTGCCGCAGATCTACAGGAACGTGCTGCTGCCGCAGGCCTTCCGCATCATCATTCCGCCGCTGACCAGCGAATTTCTCAACATTTTCAAGAACTCCTCGGTGGCATCGCTGATCGGCCTGATGGAGCTGCTCGCGCAGACCAAGCAGACCGCCGAATTCAGCGCCAACCTGTTCGAGGCCTTCACCCTGGCCACCCTGATCTACTTCACCCTGAACATGAGCCTGATGATGATCATGCGCATGATCGAGAAGAAGGTCGCCGTGCCCGGCCTGATTTCCGTAGGGGGTAAATGATGGACTTCAGTCAGATCATTCCCGCCCTGCCGGGCCTGTGGGACGGCATGCTGATCACCCTGCAACTGATGGTGCTGGGCGTACTCGGCGGCGTGGTGCTGGGCACCCTGCTGGCGCTGATGCGCCTGTCGCACAGCAAGCTGCTGGCCAACATCGCCGCCACCTATGTCAATTACTTCCGCTCGATCCCGCTGCTGCTGGTAATCACCTGGTTCTACTTCGCGGTACCGTTCATCCTGCGCTGGATCACCGGCGAGGACACCCCGGTGGGCGCGTTCAGTTCGTGCCTGGTGGCCTTCGTCATGTTCGAGGCGGCCTACTTCTGCGAGATCGTGCGTGCCGGTATCCAGGCCATTCCCAAGGGCCAGATGGGCGCTGCGTCGGCCCTGGGCATGACCTACGGACAGAGCATGCGCCTGATCATCCTGCCGCAGGCTTTCCGCAAGATGACGCCGCTGCTGCTGCAACAGAGCATCATCCTGTTCCAGGACACCTCGCTGGTTTACACCGTGGGCCTGATGGACTTCCTCAACTCCGCTCGCTCGCGTGGCGACATCATCGGCCAGCCCCATGAATTTTTGATCTTCGCCGGCCTGGTCTACTTCACCATCAGCTTCGCCGCCTCGCGCCTGGTCAAGCTCCTGCAAAAAAGGTTAGCCGTATGATTTCCATCCAGAACGTCAACAAGTGGTACGGGGACTTCCAGGTGCTGACCAATTGCAGCACCGAAGTGAAGAAGGGCGAAGTGGTCGTGGTCTGCGGCCCCTCCGGCTCGGGCAAGTCGACCCTGATCAAGTGCGTCAACGCGCTGGAGCCGTTCCAGCAGGGTGACATCAACGTCGACGGCACCTCCATCGCCGACAAGAAGACCAACCTGCCCAAGCTGCGCTCGCGCGTGGGCATGGTGTTCCAGCACTTCGAGCTGTTCCCGCACCTGACCATCACCGAGAACCTGACCATCGCCCAGATCAAGGTGCTTGGCCGCAGCAAGGAAGAGGCCACCAGCAAGGGCCTGGCCCTGCTCGACCGCGTCGGCCTCGCCGCCCATGCGCACAAGCATCCTGGCCAGCTCTCCGGTGGTCAGCAGCAACGCGTGGCCATCGCCCGTGCCCTGGCCATGGATCCGGTGGTGATGCTGTTCGACGAGCCCACCTCGGCGCTCGACCCGGAGATGGTCAACGAAGTGCTCGACGTGATGGTGCAACTCGCCCACGAAGGCATGACCATGATGTGCGTGACCCACGAGATGGGCTTTGCGCGCAAGGTCGCCGACCGGGTGATCTTCATGGACGCCGGGCAGATCGTCGAGGACTGCCCCAAGGAAGAGTTCTTCGGCGACATCAACGCCCGCTCCGAGCGCGCCCAGCAATTCCTGGCGAAAATCCTGCAGCACTGACCGCACAGGTAGGGTGCGCTGTGCGCACCAATGCCAACGCACCACAACCGGTGCGCGTGGCGCACCCTACGCGTCGAGCAACTGGCCAGCCCGGGACGACTATGATGCAATGCCTGTCCGTCAGTCCTCGCGCCGATCTGATCGTGAAACCGCGCCTGTTCCGCCATCTGCTGCTGATCCTGCTGTTCCTGCTGCTGGTGCTCGGCTGCGGCTACGCCGGCTACCACCTCAGCGACCGCGCCGGCATCCGTGCCCTGGCCGAGAATGGCGAACGCCAGCTGGAGCTCAACGCCCGCGCGGTGGAGAGCGAAATCACCAAATACACCTACCTGCCCAGCCTGCTGGAGCTGGAAGGCAACGTTTCGCGCCTGCTGCTGGCGCCCACGGCGTACCGCCGCCATCACGTCAACATGTACCTGCAAGGCCTCAACGAGCGCAGCGGCAGCCTGGCCATCTACGTGCTCGACCCGGACGGTCGCGTGGTCGCCACCAGCAACTGGGACGCCGCCGACAGCTACCTGGGTGAAGACCTGTCGTTCCGCGCCTACTACCAGGACGCGATCAAGGGCCGCCCCGGTCGCTTCTACGGCATCGGCAGCACCATCGGTGAGCCCGGCTACTACCTGGCCCACGGCCTGCGCGACGGCAAACGCATCATCGGCGTGGCGGTGGTCAAGGTACGTCTCGACGCCCTCGAAGCCCGCTGGCAGCGGGCGCTGCTGGAGGCCTACGTCAGCGACGAGAACGGCATCATCATCCTCGCCAGCGATCCGATGGTGCGCCTGAAGTCCGTACGCCCGCTGGATGCCGATACCAAGGAGCGCCTGGCGCGCAGCCTGCAATACCACTGGGCGGCGCTGGAGGAACTGCAAGTGCTCAACCGCTCGCCGCTGTCCGATGGCATCGAACAGGTCAGTTTCGCCACCGCCAACGCACCCAGCGACTACCTGATGCAGACTCGGCCGCTGGAGGACACCCCCTGGCACCTGACCCTGCTCAGCCCGTTGCAGGAGCAGCGCAGCGCCGCCATGAGCCACGGCATGCTGGCGGCGGTAGCGGCTGCACTGCTGGCGTTCCTGCTGATCGCCTGGAACGAGCGGCGCAAGGTCATCGCCACCCGCCTGGCCGCCCGCGAAGCGCTGCAGGCCGCCAATGACGAGCTGGAACGCAAGATCGCCGAGCGCACCGCCGACCTGCAGGCCAGCAACGAACGCCTGCAAGCCGAAGTACGTGAACGCGAGCAGGCCGAGACCACCTTGCGCCAGGCCCAGGACGAACTGGTACAGGCCGGCAAGCTGGCGGTGATCGGACAGATGTCCACCAGCATCGCCCACGAACTCAACCAACCCCTGGCGGCGCTGCGCACCCTGTCCGGCAATGCCGTGCGTTTTCTCCAGCGTGGCGCACTGGACATCGCCAGCAGCAACCTGCAGACCATCAACGAACTGGTCGACCGCATGGGCAAGATCACCGGCAGCCTGCGCGCCTTCGCTCGTCGCGCCGGCGACAGCGGCGAGGCTTCCCTGAACCAGGCGGTGGACGCCGCCCTGTTGCTGCTGCATCCGCGCCTGCAACGCACCAACATGAAGATTCACCGCGAGTTCAGCGAAGCGCGCCTGGCCATCGAGCAGATACGCCTGGAGCAGATCCTGGTCAACCTGGTGTCCAACGCCCTCGACGCCATGCGCGAGCAGGTCGACCGCCAGCTCTGGCTCAGCGGCAGCGTCGAGACGGACGGCTACTGCCTGGAAGTGCGCGACAACGGCCCGGGTATTTCGCCCGAAGCGCGTGTACACCTGTTCGAGCCCTTCTTCACCACCAAGCCCGGCGAGCAGGGCCTGGGGCTCGGCCTGACCCTTTCCGCCAGCCTCGCCGCCGCTGCCGGTGGCAGCCTGAGCGTGCGCCATCCGGAAAACGGCGGCACCGCATTCGTCCTCACCCTGCCCTACCCCGCGCCAAGCGAGAATCACCATGACTGAGCGCCTGACCGTCCTCATCGTCGAAGACGACCCCCATGTCCTGCTCGGTTGCCAGCAGGCCCTGGCCCTGGAAGACATCGACAGCTGCGGCGTCGGCAGCGCCGAAGAGGCCCTCGAACGCATCGGCGAGGATTTCGCCGGCATCGTCGTCAGCGATATCCGCCTGCCCGGCATCGACGGGCTGGAACTGCTGACACGCCTCAAGCAACGTGACCCGAGCCTGCCGGTGGTGCTGATCACCGGCCACGGCGACATCGGCATGGCCGTCGGCGCGATGCGTGACGGCGCCTACGACTTCATGGAAAAACCCTTCTCCCCGGAGCGCCTGGTGGATGTCGCCCGCCGAGCCCTCGAGCAACGCAGCCTGGCCCGTGAGGTCAGCGCCCTGCGCCGCCAACTGGCCGGGCGTCAGGCACTGGAGCAGCGCATCATCGGCCGTTCGCCGGCCATGCAGCAGTTGCGCGAGCTGATCGCCAACGTTGCCGATACCAACGCCAACGTGCTGATCGAGGGCGAGACCGGCACCGGCAAGGAGCTGATCGCGCGCTGCCTGCACGACTTCAGCCGGCGGCAGAGCAGGCAGTTCGTCGCCCTCAACTGCGGCGGCCTGCCGGAAAGCCTGTTCGAGAGCGAGATATTCGGTCACGAGGCACACGCCTTCACCGGGGCCGGCAAGCGCCGCATCGGCAAGATCGAGCACGCCGACGGCGGCAGCCTGTTTCTCGACGAGATCGAGAGCATGCCGCTCAACCTGCAGATCAAGCTGCTGCGTGTGTTGCAGGAGCACAGCCTGGAACGTCTCGGTTCCAACCAGCCGATCAGCGTCGACTGCCGGGTAATCGCCGCGACCAAGGCTGACCTCGACGAGCTGGGCAAACGCGGCGAGTTTCGCAGCGACCTCTACTACCGGCTCAATGTGGTGACCCTGGAGTTGCCGCCCTTGCGCGAGCGACGCGAGGACATCGCCCTGCTGTTCGAACACTTCCTGCAACTGGCTGCCCTGCGCTTCGACCGTGGCATACCGGAACTGGATCGCCAGACCCTGGCGGCGCTGACCGCCCACGACTGGCCTGGCAACGTGCGCGAGCTGCGCAACGTTGCCGAGCGTTTCGCCCTCGGCCTGCCGGTGTTCAAGAAGAGTGGCCAGGACGACAGCCATGCGCTGGGCTTCAACGAAGCGGTGGAAGCCTTCGAACGCAACCTGCTGGGCGCGGCCCTGGAGCGTCACGCCGGCAACCTCAGCCAGGCGGCGCAGGCGCTCGGCATGGCCAAGACCACCCTGTTCGACAAGGTAAGGAAGTACGGGCTGTAGACGCGGATTCGAGGACGCTGCGCACAGCGCACCCCACGTGCAATGAAAGAAAAAGGGGAGCCCGCAGGCTCCCCTGAAAGAGGCGCAAACCACTGCGCCCAGGCCGTGAAGCCGGCGCGCCCCGGAGCCACCCGGGCCGCGCATGTACACTCAGGCCGCGCTGAAGGTCTTGTGCGGGTCGATGACGAATTTCTTCGGTACGCCGGCATCGAACTCGCCATAGCCACGCGGTGCGTCATCCAGACTGATCACTTGCACGCCCACCACTTCGGCGATGTTGATGCGATCCCACATGATGGCCTGCATCAGTGCACGGTTGTATTTCATCACCGGGGTCTGGCCGGTGTGGAAGCTGTGCGACTTGGCCCAGCCGAGGCCGAAGCGAATGCTCAGGGAGCCGATCTTCGCCGCCGCGTCCACCGCGCCCGGGTCTTCGGTCACGTAAAGGCCGGGGATACCGATCTTGCCGGCCACACGGGTGATCTGCATCAGCGAGTTGAGCACGGTGGCCGGCGCCTCGTGCTGGGCACCGGCGTGACCGTGACCACGGGCCTCGAAGCCCACCGCATCGACCGCGCAATCCACCTCCGGCTCACCCAGCAGCTCGGCGATCTGCTCGTGCAGCGGGGTGTCCTTGGACAGATCGGCGATCTCGAAACCCACCGCCTTGGCGTGGGCCAGGCGCACCGGGTTGACGTCGCCGACGATCACCACGGCGGCGCCGAGCAGACGGGCCGAAGCGGCAGCCGCCAGACCGACCGGGCCGGCGCCGGCGACGTAGACGGTAGAGCCCGGGCCAACGCCGGCGGTGACCGCACCGTGGTAGCCGGTGGGCAGGATGTCGGACAGGCAGGTCAGGTCGCGGATCTTCTCCATGGCCTTGTCGCGATCCGGCAGCTTGAGCAGGTTGAAGTCGGCATACGGCACCAGCACGTATTCGGCCTGGCCACCGGTCCAGTCGCCCATATCGACGTAGCCATAGGCACCACCGGCACGCGCCGGGTTGACGGTCAGACAGACACCGGTGTGCTGTTCCTTGCAGGAGCGGCAGCGGCCGCAGGCAACGTTGAACGGCACCGACACCAGGTCACCGATCTGCAGGCGCTCGACGTCGCGGCCCTTCTCGATCACCTCGCCGGTGATCTCGTGGCCCAGTACCAGACCGACCTGAGCGGTGGTACGGCCACGCACCATGTGCTGGTCGGAGCCGCAGATATTGGTGGAAACGACTTTCAGGATGACCCCGTGCTCGATCTTCTTGCCGCGCGGATCCTGCATTTTCGGGTAGTCGATCTTCTGCACTTCGACCTTGCCCGTACCGAGATAAACCACACCACGATTACCAGACATGCGTAACTCTCCTTTCTTGTTGTGGACACAAGACGCGACCGACGGGCCGCGCTGCCTTGCACTGGAGCTTCTTTGGTCTGTTGCCGATCACCGCCGGTAAAGCCTGGCAGGGCGGTTCCGGTAGGGTGTCGCAGGGCCGCCCAGGCCATGCGCACCGATGTAATTGCGTTGACTGCCGGTGCGCACACACCGAATAGCGAACGTAGGGTGGGCCGGAAAGCCACGTGATCAGGCGTTGAGCACCACCGTGCGGTTGGCATTGAGAAATACCCGACGCTCGATGTGATAACCGACCGCACGGGCCAGGGTCAGGCACTCGATGTCGCGGCCCTTGGCGATCAGGTCTTCCGGATAGTGGGCATGATCGACCGCCTCCACGCCCTGGGCGATGATCGGCCCTTCGTCGAGGTCATTGTTGATGTAGTGCGCCGTGGCACCGACCAGCTTGACGCCCTTCTGGTAGGCCTGGTGGTAGGGCTTGGCGCCCTTGAAGCCCGGCAACAGCGAGTGGTGGATATTGATCGCCCAGCCATCGAGCCTGCGACACAGCTCGGGAGAGAGCACCTGCATGTAGCGGGCGAGCACCACCAGTTCCGCAGCGCTGTCCTCGATCACCTGCAACACGCGACGCTCCTGCGCCGGCTTGTCCGCCGGGTCGAGCGGAAAATGGTGATAGGGGATGCCATGCCAGCGCGCCAGCGGCTCCAGATCCGGGTGGTTGGAGACCACCGCCACCACGTCCATGGCCAGTTGCCCGATGCGCTGGCGATAGAGCAGGTCATGCAGGCAGTGGTCGGCCTTGGACACCATCAGCACCACCTTGGCGCGGTAGCCTGGCGGGGTCAGCTCGACCTGCATGTCGAAGGGCGCCAGGCGCTCGGCCACGCCGACGCGGAAGGCCGCCTCGTCGAATCCGTCAGGCTGGCGAAACTCGACGCGAATGAAGAAACGCGACGACAGCCGGTCATCGAAACTGTGGTGCTCGGTGACGTAGCAGCGCTGCTCGAAGAGAAAGCGCGTCACCGCATCCACGGTACCGAGCACGCTCGGGCAGTGGGCGGTGAGAATCCAGGTATCGGGGGTGCGGCTCATGCTCGGGCCCTCGGTGATCTAAGTCTTCCGGGCGTAGGGTGGATGACGCTTCGCCTCGCGGCCCCCGCGTCATGGCGGACGAAAACAGCGTCGTCCGCCCTACGGGTATCAGGCCTCGACGGCGAGGCCGTACTCGGCGCTGGCGTCCTGCAGCCACAGCCAGAAGTAGTCGGAGAAGCTGCGGCGGATCACCAGCTCCCAGGTGTCTTCGCCGGTATGGCGAATCACCAGCTGCGACTTGGCGAACACGCTGCCCACCGCCTTGCCGACCGGGAAGTTGCTCGGATGCACGTCATAGCTGGTGGACTTCATCAGCAGCTCGCGCACTTTCGGCCCGGACAACTCCAGCAGGGTCTGCCCGCCGCTGACGTTGACCACCGAGATATGCTGACCATCCAGCGCCGCGCGCAGTCGGCGCTCGACCTCGAATTCACTGCCACCGGGCACGATCAGCAGCCATTCATCCGGACCCAGCCACTGCAACGAGGTATCACCGTCGGCTACCAGGGTCAGCGCCACCGGCAGCTCCAGGCCCAGGGCCTTGTGTACAGCACCGGAGAAGGCGGCATCCCTGGCATCGCCACGGATCACCAGGTGCCCGCGCAGCTTTTTCTCGCGCAGGGTGATGCCGGCGTTCTTGCGGCCCTTGCCGACCAGCTCGTGCAGGCCGGCATGGTGCAGCGGAGACTGCCCGGCGATATCGGCGGGGCGTTGTTGGTAGACGTTGACGTTAGACATTCTGGCGATCCCCTTTCGGGTCATAGAACACGGAGCTGCAGATTTCGGCTTCGATCACACTGCCATCGGCCAGCGGTGCGAACACGCGCTCGCCCATGCGCTTGAGACCGCCCTTGACCACCGCCATGGCGAAGCTGTAGCCCATGGCCGCACTCATGTAGCTGGAGGTAACGTGGCCGACCATCTGCATCGGGATGGACTGTTTCGGGTCGAACACCAGTTGCGCGCCTTCCGGCAGCACCTTGTTCGGGTCGACGGGCTTGAGCCCGACCAGTTGCTTGCGGTCTTCACGCAGGCAGTCCGCGCGGTTCATGCCACGCTTGCCGATCCAGGAGAACGGCTTGGTGCGGCCGACGCACCAGCCCATGTTGAGGTCGTCCGGGGTCACGGAGGCATCGGTGTCCTGACCGACGATGATGAACCCCTTCTCGGCACGCAGCACGTGCATGGTCTCGGTACCGTAGGGGGTCAGGTCGAACTCCCTGCCCGCCTCGATCAGTTGCTCCCAGACGCCCAGGGCGTAGTCGGCCTGCACGTTGACCTCGTAGGAGAGTTCACCGGTGAAGGAGATACGGAACACTCGCGCCGGGACGCCGCCGACCAGGCCTTCCTTCCAGCTCATGAACGGGAACGCGTCCTTGTCCAGGTCGATGTCGGTGACCTTGGCCAGCAGCTTGCGGCTGTTGGGGCCGGACAGGGTCATGGTCGCCCAGTGATCGGTGACCGAGGTGAAGTACACCTTCAGCTCCGGCCATTCGGTCTGGTGATAGATCTCCAGCCACTCCAGAACGCGCGCCGCGCCGCCGGTGGTGGTGGTCATGACGAAATGGTTGTCGGCCAGGCAGGCGGTCACGCCGTCGTCGAAGACCATGCCATCTTCCTTGCACATCAGGCCGTAGCGCGCCTTGCCCACGTCCAGCTTGGTCCAGGCGTTGGTGTACACGCGGTTGAGAAACTCGCGTGCATCGGGGCCCTGGATGTCGATCTTGCCCAGTGTGGAGGCGTCGAGGATGCCGACGCTGTTGCGCACGGCCAGGCATTCGCGGGCCACGGCGGCATGCAGATCCTCACCCTTCTTCGGAAAGTACCAGGGGCGCTTCCACTGCCCGACATCCTCGAACTCGGCGCCGTTCTTCACGTGCCAGGCCTGCATGGCGGTATAGCGTTTGGCATCGAACAACGCGCCACAGTGACGACCGGCCACGGCACCGAAGGTCACCGGGGTGTAGTTCGGGCGAAACATGGTGGTGCCCATCTGCGGGATGCTGATGCCCATCGAGCGCGCGGCGATCGCCAGGCCGTTGATGTTGCCCAGCTTGCCCTGGTCGGTGCCGAAGCCCAGCGCGGTATAGCGCTTGACGTGCTCGACCGACTCGAAGCCCTCGCGCGTGGCCAGTTCGATACCGGCGGCGGTGACATCGTTCTGCAGGTCGACGAACTGTTTGGGCGCGCGCGCGGTGGGCTTGTCGTGCGGCACCTGGAACAGCGCCAGCATCGGTTCTTCCCGGCGCGCCTCGGCCTGCGGCAGGCTGCCACTGACGGCCTTGTAGCCAGCCTCGGCGGCCGCCTGGGCACCGGCTTCGAAGCCATTGGCGAGCACGTCAGCGAGGGCGAACACGCCATTCACCGCACCGGCATCGATGCGTTGCTGGATGCCGTTGCCCGGCCCCGGCACGAAGCCGAGGATCTCTTCACGCCACTCGGGACGACCGCCCAGGTGCGAGGCCAGGTGCACCACCGGGCTGTAGCCACCGGAACTGACGATCAGGTCGCAGTCCAGCACTTCACCGGGGCTGGTGACCTTGTGCGCCTTGGCATCGATGGCGCAGATACGTGCACCGCTGACGCGCTTGCTGCCGCGCGCCTCGATCACCGCGCTGCCGGTCAGGATACGCACGCCACGCGCACGCACCTCCTCGACCCAGGCGCCGCGCGGGTTGCTGCGCGCATCGGCCACCGCCACCACCTGGCGGCCGGCATCGAGCCAGTCGAGCACCACGCGGTAGGCGTAATCGTTGTTGGTCGACAGCACCAGGGCCTTGCCCGGCGCCACGCCGTAGCGGCGCACGTAGGTCGACACCGCGCCGGCCAGCATGTTGCCGGGCACGTCGTTGTTGGCATACACCAGCGGGCGCTCGTGGGCGCCACTGGCCAGCACCACACGTCCGGCACGGACGCGATGCATGCGCTGACGGGCCTGGCCCATGGGCGCGACTTCACCGAGATGATCGGTGAGGCGCTGATGGATGGTGAGGAAGTTGTGGTCGTGGTAGCCATTGACCGTGGCCCGCGACAGCAAAGTCACTTCCGGCAACGTTTCAAGCTCGGCGATGGCCTGCGCCACCCACTCGGCGGCAGGCTTGCCATCCAGGGTTTCACGGCTGTCGAGCAGGCTACCGCCGAACTCCTCCTGTTCATCGGCGAGGATCACTCGCGCGCCGCTGCGACCAGCGGCCAGCGCGGCGGCCAGGCCGGCAGGCCCGGCACCGACGATCAGCACGTCGCAATGCTGGTTCATCTGGTCGTAGACGTCCGGGTCGACTTCGGTGGGCGAACGCCCCAGACCTGCGGCCTTGCGAATGTACTTCTCGTAGGTCATCCACAGGTTCTGCGGATACATGAAGGTCTTGTAGTAGAAACCGGGCGGCATCATGCCGCCGCCGACCTTGCCGAGGATGCCCATGAGGTCGGTGTTGACGCTCGGCCAACCGTTCGTGCTGTTGGCCACCAGGCCGGCATAGAGCGCCTGCTGAGTGGCCCGCACGTTGGGGATCTGTGCCGCCTCGGTGGAACCGATCTGCAACACCGCATTGGGCTCTTCCGCACCGGCCGCGACGATGCCGCGTGGCCGCGAATACTTGAAGCTGCGGCCGACGATGTCGACACCGTTGGCCAGCAACGCGGCGGCCAGGCTGTCGCCGGCATACCCCTGGTAGGTCTGGCCGTTGAAGGTGAAGTTCAGAGGTTGGCTGCGGTCGATACGACCGCCCCTGGCAAGACGATTGACCTGGCTCATGCCGTTACTCCTTCTGCCACGGCTTGCTTTTCGGTGGCCCCGGCTGCGGTGACCGAGGGTTTCTCGCCGACCTTGTAGGTCTCGAGAATCTCGTAGGTCACGGTGTGGCGGGTGACGTTGAAATACTTGCGGCAACCAGCGGCATGCACCCACAGCTCATGGTGGATACCGCGAGGGTTGTCGCGGAAGAACATGTACTCGCCCCAGTCCGCATCACTGCAGGCTTCAGGGTCGAGCGGACGCGCGATGTGCGCCTGGCCCTTGGCGTGGAATTCCTCTTCGGAGCGCAGTTCGCCACAGTAGGGGCAGAAGATGTGCAGCATGTTGGCCTCCTGAAACGCTCCCCGCTCGCAGATGCCAACGGGGTTTATCTTGTCTCCCCTCTCCCTTCGGGAGAGGGGCTGGGGGAGAAGGTTCTTGTCTCCCCCTCTCCCACTTGTGGGAGAGGGGTCGGGGGAAAGGGCTGCGGTGTTGGCCGCGCTACCCTCTCCCGGCCCTGCGGGCCACCCTCTCCCGCAAGCGGGAGAGGGTCATCAGCCTTGCGCTACGCGCGCTTTTAGTGAGCCACGGCAGCAGCGCCGTGCTCGTCGATCAGTGCGCCGGTATGGAAACGGTCGATGGAGAACGGCTTGGCCAGCGGGTGCATCTCACCCTTGGCCAGGCTGGCGGCGAACACGTGGCCCGAGCCAGGTGTGGCCTTGAAGCCACCGGTGCCCCAGCCGCAGTTGAAGAACAGGTTGTCGACCGGCGTCCTGGAGATGATCGGGCAGGCATCCGGGCAGGTGTCGACGATGCCGCCCCACTGGCGGTTCATGCGCACCCGCGAGAGCACCGGGAACATCTCGACGATGGCCTGCAGGGTGTGCTCGATGGTCGGATAGGAACCGCGCTGGCCGTAGCCGTTGTAACCGTCGATACCGGCGCCGATGACCAGATCGCCCTTGTCCGACTGGCTGATGTAGCCATGCACGGCATTGGACATGATCACGCTGTCGATGATGGGTTTGATCGGCTCGGACACCAGCGCCTGCAAGGGGTGGGATTCCAGCGGCAGGCGAAATCCGGCAAGCCTCGCCATGTGCCCTGAATTGCCGGCAGTGACCACGCCGACGCGCCTGGCGCCGATGAAGCCCTTGTTGGTCTCCACGCCGATCACCGCGCCGTTCTGCTTGCGGAAACCGATCACCTCGGTGTTCTGGATCAGATCCACACCCAGCGCATCGGCGGCGCGTGCGTAGCCCCAGGCCACGGCATCATGACGGGCGACACCGCCGCGACGCTGCACGGTGGAGCCCATGATCGGATAACGGGTGTTCTTGCTGCAGTCGAGGTAGGGAATCTCCTCGGCCACCTGCCTGGCATCGAGCAGTTCACCGTCCACGCCATTGAGGCGGTTGGCGCTGACGCGGCGCTCGGCGTCACGCATGTCCTGCAGCGTGTGACAGAGGTTGTAGACGCCACGCTGGGAAAACATGACGTTGTAGTTGATGTCCTGAGACAACCCTTCCCACAGTTTCATCGCGTGTTCGTAGAGGTGGGCGGACTCGTCCCACAGGTAGTTGGAACGCACGATGGTGGTGTTGCGTGCGGTGTTGCCGCCGCCGAGCCAGCCCTTTTCCACCACGGCGACGTTCTTCACGCCGAACTCCTTGGCCAGGTAATAGGCCGTGGCCAGACCGTGGCCGCCACCGCCGACGATGACCACGTCGTACACCGGTTTGGGCGTCGGGTTGCGCCACATGCGCTGCCAGTTCTCATGGTGGCTGAACGAGTGCTTGAACAGGCCGAAGCCGGAATAACGTTGCATGGAGGCGCTCCTGAATTCTGGGTATTGCCGTGTGGCGGGCGGCCCGCAGGGTGGATCACGCTTTACCGATCCACCGATACGCGGTGGAAGGAAACGGCGCCTTCCACCCGACGCATCAGCGATAGACCGGGTAGTCCGCGCAGAGCCCGGATACCAGCCTGGCCACCTGCGCCTCGACATCGGCATCGCCGAGGTGATCGAGGATGTCGCAGATCCAGCCGGCCAGCGCCTGGCACTGGGCAACCTTGAAACCGCGAGTGGTGACCGCCGGAGTGCCGATGCGGATACCGGAGGTCACGAATGGCGACTGCGGATCGTTCGGTACGGCGTTCTTGTTCACGGTGATGCCGGCACGACCGAGAGCCGCGTCGGCCTCCTTGCCGGTCAGCCCCTGCTTGATCAGGCTGAGCAGGAACAGGTGGTTGTCGGTACCGCCGGAAACCACCTCGTAGCCACGCTCGACGAACACCCTGGCCATGGCCTGGGCGTTGTCGATGACCTGCTGCTGATAGGCCTTGAACTCCGGCTCCATGGCTTCCTTGAAACACACAGCCTTGGCCGCGATCACGTGCATCAGCGGGCCACCCTGGGCACCGGGGAACACGGCGGAATTGAGCTTTTTTCGATCTCTTCGTTGGCCCTGGCCAGGATCAGGCCACCCCGCGGCCCGCGCAGGGTCTTGTGGGTGGTGGTGGTGACCACATCGGCGAAGGGAATCGGGTTCGGATACAGGCCGGCAGCGACCAGGCCCGCCACGTGCGCCATGTCGACGAACAGCAGCGCCCCGACCTTGTCGGCGATGGCACGGAAACGCGGGAAATCCAGGGTCTTGGAGTAGGCGGAGAAGCCGGCGACGATGATCTTCGGCTTGTGCTCGACGGCCAGGCGCTCGACCTCGTCGTAGTCGATCAGGCCGGTGGCGGTATCCAGTCCGTACTGCACGGCGTTGTACAGCTTGCCCGAGGACGAGACCCTGGCGCCGTGGGTCAGGTGACCGCCATGGGCCAGGCTCATGCCGAGGATGGTATCGCCAGCGTTGAGCAATGCCAGATAGACGGCACTGTTGGCCGAGGAGCCGGAGTGCGGCTGGACGTTGGCGTAGTCGGCGCCGAACAGCGCCTTGGCGCGGTCGATGGCGAGCTGCTCGACCTTGTCCACGTATTCGCAACCACCGTAATAGCGCTTGCCCGGATAGCCTTCGGCGTACTTGTTGGTCAGGCCGCTGCCCTGCGCTTCCATCACCCGCTGGCTGCAATAGTTCTCCGAGGCGATCAGCTCGATATGCTCTTCCTGGCGACGCTCTTCCTGATTGATCGCCGCGAGCAACTCGTCGTCGTAACCCTGAATCTGATCCTGCTTGCTGAACATCTCGGTCTCCCGACAACCCATCAGGGCTGCGTCTGTGTGGGTGAGGCACTCATCGCGGAGGCTCATGGAGCCATCGACGAAGCGTCTGTTGGGGCCGATTGTGCGAAATCGCCTGGGGGGTCATTTGCCTAATTACGACGTCAAAATGCTCAAACTGACCTGCTTCGAACGACGCGACGGGCGGTGATGGCGCCGCCTGGCGGCACAGCACCGGGCATGTCGCGCAGAGACAGGTGGCGTCACTGACCGCTCATGGTCTCACCGGCAAATGACGGTAAGATCGTGTCAGCCCCGCCTGGGTGCCGACCGGTGCTATCGTGGCCGTCACGCAGGCAATGACCGGACAGGAGCCACCGATGAACTACGCCGAGTATCTGCAACCGCAAGCCCCCGCCTGTGGCACGTTGAAGACTTTCGGCTTCCTGCTCATCCCCAACTTCACCACCATCGGCTTCGCCTCGGCCATCGAGCCACTGCGCATTGCCGGCCTGGCAGCGGGGCGGCCCCTGTACCGAACCGTGCTGATCTCCAGCGGCAACGAGTCGGTTCAGGCCAGCAATGGCATGCGCATACTGACCGACACCCGCTTCGATCAGGCGCCGGCACTGGACACCCTGTTCGTCGTCGGCGCCAACCCGATCCCGCAGAAATACGACCGCGCGTTGCTCAACTGGCTGCGCCGCCTTGCCGAACAGGGCGTCCCCCTGGGTGGCATCTGCACCGGCAGCCATCTGCTGGCCAGCGCCGGTCTGCTCAAAGGCTACCGTTGCACCCTGCATTGGGAAAACATCGAACAGGTCAAGGAGAAGTTCCCGGGGATCATCATCTCCAACCAGCTCTACGAGCTGGACCGGGATCGCTACACCTGCTCCGGTGGCACAGCGGCCATGGACATGACCCTGCAACTGGTCAGCCGTGAACCCGATGGTGCCGAGATCGCCAGCCGCGCCGCCGAACTGCTGCTGTGCGACCGGGTTCGCAACGCCCGCGATCAGCAACGCATCCCCCTGCGGCAAAAGATCGGCAATGCCCAACCCAAGCTGAGCCAGATCGTGGCGATCATGGAAGCGAACCTGGAGGAGCCGCTGGAGCTGGAGGAACTGGCCCAGCTCAACGAAGTGTCGGTGCGCCAACTGGAGCGACTGTTCCACAAATACCTGGAACGCACGCCCAGCCACTACTACCTGGAGCTGCGCCTCAAGCGTGCCCGCGACCTGCTGCTACGCAGCGAATCCCAGGTTCGGGATATCGCACTGGCCTGCGGCTTCGCCTCCCCGGCACATTTTTCCAAGTGCTACCGACGCGTCTTCGGTCACTCGCCTCGGGGCGAGCGCAAACAGAGCCCGCTGAGTTGCTGAACAACCTGCCACAACGCCGATGCAACGGCCATGTGCGACGCAGAAACGACGAAGCCACACCCCTGGGTGTGGCTTCGCAGGTCGTGCAGGTCGCTCAGTCCTCAAGACGCTGACCACAGCGGCCCCTGACCACCAGCACGGCTATCAGGGCAAGCACGGCGGAGCCGATCAGCAACCAGGAGGGGGCCATCTTGTCACCGGTGAGGCTGATCAGCCAGGTGGCGACGAAAGGGGCGGTGCCTCCAAACAGCGCCTGGGCCGTATTGAAGCTGAAGGCGAAGCCACTGTAGCGCACCCGTGTCGGGAATATCTCGGCGAGGTAGCACGGCAGGGTTCCATCGTTCATGGCCAACATCAGGCCGAAAGCGATCTGGATCAGCAGGATCACCAGAAAGGCTTGCCCTTGCAGCAGAGCGAACAACGGGAAGGTCAGGCTGATGAACGCCAGAGAGGCCAGTACCAGCATGGCGCGCCGACCGTAGCGATCCGAGAGTACCCCCATCAGGAAGATGAAACCGATGTAGGTGGCAAGCGACACCGTGGACGCCAGGAACGAGTCCGTCTCGCTCATGCCCATCTCCGTAGAGAGATAGGTCGGCATGTAGCTGAGGATCAGATAAAAGGCCACGGCATTCAGACTGGTGGCGCTGATGGCAGCCAGCACGCGCCCACTGTGCTGGGCGAACAGCTCACGTACCGGGATCGGCCGATGCCCGTCCTGCTGCTCGAGGGCGTCGACCATCTCGCGAAACCTCGGCGTATCCTCCAGATGCAGGCGGATGTAGCGGCCGATCAGCCCCAGCGGAGCCGCCAGCAGGAACGGAAGGCGCCAGCCCCAGTCGTGCAACTGCTGCTCATCCAGCACTCGGTACAGTACGGTCACCAGCAACGAGCCGAATAACAATCCCGCTGCGGTGCTGGCCGGTACCAGGCAGGTGTAGAAACCACGTTTGCGATCCGGCGCGTATTCGGCGAGGAAAGCCGTTGCGCCTGCATATTCGCCCGAGGCGGAGAACCCCTGCACCAGGCGGATCAGCAGCAACAGCGCAGGTGCCAGCATCCCCACCTGCTCGTAGGTAGGCAGCAACGCAATGCAGAACGTGGCCCCGGACATGATGAGGATCGATAACGACAGGGCACTACGCCGGCCATGGCGATCGCCGATATGCCCCCAGATGATGCCGCCGATGGGACGTACGATAAATGAGATGGCAAAGACCGCGAAAGCCGCCAGCAATCCCGAGGTCTTGTCGGTTGCCGGGAAGAAAACCACCGCGATGATCGCCGCCAGGTAACCGTAGGAGGCGTAGTCGAACCATTCGACAAAGTTGCCCATGAAACTGGCGGTAGCCGCTCGGCGAAGGGTGCTGCGTTCGCCGCTGGCCGTCGGGCGACCGGCCTTGCCGTAGACCAGACTCTGGTTGGGAAGACTCATCGGGCACCTCCTTCGGCAAGGAGTTGCATCACAATGCCCGGGGTAGGGACGGAAACACCCTGATCGTCGTCGCAATACACACTGTCGGCCGCTCCGCACAGGAGCACCTCTGAAAAAAACCTGACCATCGCCTTTACCTCTGTTGTTATGTCGTGATGTTCGGCAGCGGGTAGTCAAAGCTCAGCGCGTACTCGGGTCTGCCCCCGGGAATGCCGCGCTTCGATTCTTGTTCTGGGAATGCATCGGGACAGGACTCGTGCACGCAATCGGTAACGCACGAGCCCTGGTTCTGGTTACTTGCGAATGATGTTGTGCTCCGGACCGTAGGGGAAACGGGTGATGTTCTCGGCGCCACTTTCGTTGACGATGAGGATGTCGTGTTCGCGGTAACCGCCGGCGCCCGGCAGACCTTCCGGCAGCATGATCATGGGCTCCATGGAGACCACCATGCCCGGCTCCAGCACGGTGTCGATGTCCTCGCGCAGCTCCAGGCCCGCCTCCCGACCGTAGTAATGACTGAGGGTGCCGAAGGAGTGGCCGTAACCGAAGGTGCGGTATTGCAGCAGGTTGTGGCGAAGGAAGATCTCGTTCAGTTCCTTGGCGATATCGCTGCAACGAGCGCCCGGCCTGATCAGCTCGAGGCCTGCCTCATGCACCTCGACATTGGCCTGCCACATGCGCAGGTGCGCGTCGGAGCAGTGGCCGAGGAACAGGGTGCGCTCCAGCGCGGTGTAGTAGCCGGCGATCATCGGGAAACAGTTGAGGCTGAGGATATCGCCCACACTGACCCTGCGAGTGGTCACCGGGTTGTGCGCCCCATCGGTATTGATGCCGGACTGGAACCAGGTCCAGGTATCCATCAGCTCGACATCCTCGAAGGTATCGGCAATGGCGCGAACCATGGCCTGGGTGGCATGCAGCGCCACCTCGTACTCCGGCGCCTGGTCGCGCAACGCCTCGACCACCGCCGCGCCACCGATGTCGGCGATGCGTGCGCCGTGCCGGATCATCACATGCTCTTCGGCGGACTTGATCATGCGCATGCGCATGCAGGGCGCGGCGACATCCACCAGTTCGGCATCCGGATAACGAGCAACCAGTTTGTCGCGATTCTGCAGATTCAGATGATCGAACTCGATGCCGATACGGCGGGCACGTGGCAACGCCTGATGGATGGCGACGAAGTAGTTGTCGCGCTGCCAGTCGGTGTAGACGATGTTGTCAGTGCCCACGGTGCGGCGCCACGGCTGACCGCCATCGATGTTGGCACTGATGCTGACGATGGCGTCCTGGGTCACCACCAGAGCATAGGGGCGCCCGAAGGAGCAGTAGAGGAAGTCGCTGTAGTAGTTGATGTTGTGGTACGAGGTGAATATCGCCGCATCGATGTTCTCGGCCGCCAGGTGGGCACGCAGCCTGGCGTGACGGTTGGCGTACTCCTCGGCCGAGAACGTCGACTTGACCTTTGTGCCGTTGTGGATCCGGAGCGTTTGGGGCATCTGCATGGCGTGAATCCCTTTTGCTGTCTGGGTACGCGACTCACCGAACTGGCGGGTCGTTGCAGTGGATTGCACCAGAAGCCCTTCGGGCTTTTTTGTACGCCTGCGACCCGAAATTGGTCAGATCCGCTGTGTCGTCCGTCCAGTCCAGACATGCCCGCACAGCGCAAAAAAAGAGGCCCGTCCGCGCTGCCAGCACGGACGGGCCCCGAAGAAAGACTTTTGCCCGGCAGGGAATATCGACGCTCAGTGCAGCGCCGGGTGCACCAGGCAACGGGGTCGCTCGTCGCTGGGGGACAGGCCGAAATGCTCGCGGTAAGTGCGTGAAAACGTCTGCGCCGAGACGAAGCCGCAACCACTCGCCACATCGCCCACGCTGAGCCGGGTACGGCGCAACATCTGGCGCGCGCGCACCAGGCGCAGACGCAGGTAATAACGGGCCGGAGAGCAGTGCAGGTGGCGCTCGAACAGGCGCTCCAGCTGACGCCGCGACAGCGCAACAAAACCCGCCAGTTGCCGCAGCTCGAGGGGTTCCTCGAGGTTGGCTTCCATCAGGCTGATCACCTCGCGCAGCTTGGGACTGGGTTCGCCCTCGCTCAGGTGCCAGGGAACCCGCAGCGGCAGCGGCTCGCAGCGAATCAGCTCGAATTCCAGACTCTCGCTGATCGCCCTGACCAGCGCCTGGCCATGCCGACCACCGATCAGGTGCAGCATCAGTTCCAGACCCGCCGCACCGCCAGCGGCGGTCACTCGATCACGGTCAACGATGAAGGGCTGGGCACTGAGTGCCACACTGGGGAAGTTCCGCTGCAAGTCACCATAACAACGCCAGTTGGTGCTGCACTGATAGCCTTCGAGCAACCCCGCACGTGCCAACGTGCAACTGCCACTGCCCAGCGCGCCGAGAAACATCCCGGGCCGTGCCTGGTCACGCAGGTAGCGCTCCAGTTCGAGCCCCTGCTGTTGCGCCCCGACATCGCTGCCGCAAAGGATCAGCCCATGCAGTTCGCCCGCCGCGTCCGGGGTGCCGTCGGGAGTGACCCACATGCCATTGCTGGCGCGCAGCGCTCGCCCTTCCAGGCTGAGCGTCTGCCAGCGATAGAGTGTGCAGCCGACCAACTGGTTGGCCAGGCGCAGCGGCTCCAGCGCGGCAGCCAGCGCGACCAGGCTGAACCGCTCTTCCAGAAGAAAACCGATGGACTCCACGGCGGCGGCCTCGACCTTCTGCGTTACGCTCATACCCCCAACCCCCGACGAAGCTTGCGGATAGGCGCATCGCCCCACGCCCGGGAGAGTGATCCACCTGCGAACGCGAGCGGAGGGAAAACGCGATGGGCCATCACGGGACTCCTTGACTGCAATGCACCGCATGACGCGGTGCCACCGATTGTCCCGGTTCACCAGCGCACAGAGTTGTTCAGAGTCGACGCCAAAGTGTCCACATTCGCCCCGCCCACCATTCACGACAGAAGGGGATCAAGCTGTGCACAAGACGTGCACACCGCGCCGAAAGCCAGGCACGGCGCACGCGCCAGCCATCAGTGCATTTTTCTTTCGACATCAAACAGTTAACAACCACCAATCATGCACAGAAAGCGTGGATCATCCTGTTGAAAAGCTGTCGACACATCGCTGCGCACCGCCACGGCCCTGGGCTGACCTGCACTGTTCGATATCCATGCACGCACGCCGGTGCCGCGGCTTATCCACCAGCCACCGGAGCTGGAAGTGCGGAACGTCTGGGGATATGCACAGAAGGTGTGGATGAAACTGTGCATAGGCTGTTCGACGAGCGCTCCGAACCAATGCTGGCGAGGCCTGCCGGTGATCGACTAAAAATCGAACAGAATCAGGGAGATGGATTTGTCTTGTGCACAAATGCTGTGGAAACGGCTGTGCACTGGCTGTGGAAACTCGGCGCCAGACCGGAGCCCGTGGGGCTCCGGCGCAGGTGCACGTTATTTGCTCACGACCCGGGAAGGTCTGAAAGAGTCGCCATTACTCGCCGCGCTCGCCCTGCCCGGGCCGCACTGAAGCGCTGGCCCACCGGGGAACTGTCCAGAGGCTACGCAACGCCCGGACTCCCGCCTTCGCGGGAGTGACGAGAAAGAGCTTGTCCCTAGGGCTTGAGCTTTTCGCCACAACTGCTGGAGGCCTTCACCAAACGCTGCTGCATGGCAGGATCAGGCGGAGACTGGCGACTCATTTCCTGCAACTCGGCCTCACTGAACTCGGCACTGACCTTGTCGGCCGCACAATCGCAATAGGCTTTCAGTTGCGCATCTTCATAGCCTGCCGGGGCGCCAGCCACGCACTGCTGAACGAACTCGTTCTTGGCTTGCGCCGACCACTGGGCAGCGGAAACGGGCAGCGCCACAGCCAGCGGCAGGGCAAGGGCGAGCAGGTGACGATAGGTCATATGAAACTCCTTCTCTGATTGCGGAGGATGGGGGCGGATACCAGCCCCCTAGGGGTGTGAGCCCGATGAACAGCGTCGAGTTCCCTCCCCAGGCCGAACGGTTATCCACGATTCGACCCGGCAGTACGCATCGACACAACAACTCGTCGCCGCTACGGACGTCTGCCGCGAGACTCGGGGAGTAAAGTGGCGATCTTCGCCGGTGGTCATGCCGGCAGGCTTTTCAGAAGGAACGCACCAATGCCCGACAATGCCCAGCAATTTGCCAGTGACAACTACTCCGGCATCTGCCCCGAAGCCTGGGCCGCCATGGCCGAAGCCAATCAGGGCCATCAACGCGCCTATGGTGACGACGAGTGGACTGCACGCGCTGCCGATCATTTCCGCCGTCTGTTCGAAACCGACTGCGAGGTGTTCTTCGCCTTCAATGGCACCGCCGCCAACTCCCTGGCCCTGGCCTCGCTGTGCCAGAGCTACCACAGCGTGATCTGCTCGGAGACTGCCCACGTCGAAACCGACGAATGTGGTGCGCCGGAGTTCTTCTCCAACGGTTCCAAGCTGCTGCTGGCCAAGACCGAGAACGGCAAGCTGACGCCACAGGCGATCCGTGAAATTGCCCTCAAGCGCCAGGACATCCACTACCCGAAACCGCGTGTGGTGACCCTCACCCAGGCTACCGAAGTCGGCACCCTGTACCGCCCGGAAGAAATCCGCGCCATCAGCCAGACCTGCGAGGAACTGGGTCTGCACCTGCACATGGATGGCGCACGCTTCTCCAACGCCTGCGCCTTCCTTGGCTGCAGCCCGGCCGAGCTGACCTGGAAGGCCGG
The DNA here is from genome assembly GCA_045291465.1 of Ectopseudomonas oleovorans. Taxonomy (GTDB): domain Bacteria; phylum Pseudomonadota; class Gammaproteobacteria; order Pseudomonadales; family Pseudomonadaceae; genus Aquipseudomonas; species Aquipseudomonas oleovorans_B. The sequence goes on from CP152345.1 coordinate 5,471,808, forward strand.
CGTCGACGTGCTGTGCTTCGGGGGCACCAAGAACGGCATGGCCGTGGGCGAAGCGATCGTTTTCTTCGACAAGGCCCTCGCCGAAGACTTCGACTACCGCTGCAAGCAGGCGGGCCAGCTGGCCTCGAAGATGCGCTACCTGTCAGCCCCCTGGGTCGGCATCCTGCAGGGTGACGCCTGGCTGAGGTACGCCAATCACGCCAACCACTGCGCCCAGTTGCTGGCCACGCTGGTTGCAGACGTGCCCGGCGTCAGCCTGATGTTCCCGGTAGAGGCCAACGGCGTGTTCCTGCAACTGTCGGAGCCCGCCATCGCCGCCCTCACCGCTCGCGGCTGGCGCTTCTACACCTTCATCGGCGCGGGAGGCGCGCGCTTCATGTGCAGCTGGGATACCGACGAGGCCCGCGTTCGCCAGCTCGCTGCCGATATCCGTGAAGTGATGAGCGTGTGAGCCGACAAACCTGTCGCCCAGGCGAATCGGTACACACTGCACGCTGCGGCTACATCTTCCAGCGCAGATTGACCGCAAAGCTGTTGGAGCGGCTGCTGGTGCTGAATACCCCGCTGTAGTCGACATCGAGCACGATGTTCGGCGCCAGGGTGTAATCCGCGTTGAGCTCCACCAGGTAGCTGTTGCGCGGCAGTTCGCTGCCACGCACCCTGAAGCTGTCGCTGCCCTCCAGGCTGACGTCCATTTCCGGACGCAGGTCGCCGCTGAGCTGGCGCCAGGTGAACGAGCCGTACAACAGCAACTCGCGCCCCACCACCTGGAATACCTGCTGACCACGCAGCCCGGAGGTCGTGCTCAGCAACCGATTGCGCTGGCTGTCGGCAGACAGCGCCGCTTCTCCACCGCGCTCGCGGAAACTGTCGCTGCGCTGCTCCAGCGTGAGCAGCCCGAAGAACGGCTCGATGTAGGCCGGCTTGCCGAACTCCAGGTGATAGGCCACTTCGCCGAATGCCTGCTGGGTCGTCACGTCGTAACGCTTGCTCAGGCGCTCTTCGCCGGTGATCAGTTCGACACTGCGCCGGCTGTCGATCTGGTGCTCGCTGTAGCCTGCCCCTCCCGAGAACTTCAGGGCTCCGCTTGCCAGATTCAGGTCACGCCCCCCGTACAGCGCATAGCGATAGCTGTCGGAATCGGCCTTCGCGCCACGCGAATTGACATCCAGCCGCTCATCACCGAAGCCGAAGGCTCCACCCAGTCGCCAATCCCCGGGAATGGGCAGATCCCCCCGAGCATCATGCCGTCGAACACCTGCTCGGCCTTGCCGCCATTGCCGTCGTCATCGATCCGCGACTTACCCTTGTAGACCTTTATCCAGTAAGGCAGCGCGCCCTCGGGATCGGACAGATTGCGGCGCAGGTTGCCCAGCGGTGCCTGGGAAAGATCCAGGTCAGAGAGCATCACGGAAGAGCTATAGCTGACGTGTGCGTCACCGGATATTTTCCCGAGAAACTCCCGAACCTGCGCCGAATCGAGAGGATCGAGATCCGGATTCGAGGAGGACGAATAAAGCGTCCAGAACACATTGCTGGGGCTATCCATCCGTGAGATCGCATCCAGTGCCGCCTCTCGGTTGGATGCCGATGCCTCGACGGCCCACCCCATCATGGAAACACCACAAACCAGCAAACCCAGAGCAGCAGGGTGGCGTGTGCCGGAAACTGCGTCGGCCCTACGAACGATCACCCTACCCGCTGCATGGCCTGCGCCACGCAATGACAGGACAGGTTTCATCTCTATCTCCTTGAGTGTTTTCGACAGCCCGCAGGCTGCACCAACAGCGAATCCGAATGGCCGGGCCATTCGCAGCTGACTCAAGACTAGACAAGACTGATGAAGGCGCCAGGCCACATGGCGAACGACTCAGTAGTCGATCGCCACATCGCCCCTGGGTACGCTGCAGCAGGACAGGATGTAGCCCTCGGCCACGTCCTCGTCGGTGATGCCACCATTGTGCTCCATGTCCACTTCACCGGCGGTCTTCATCACCTTGCAGGTGCCGCAGATACCCATGCCGCACGCCTTGGGAATATGCAGGCCGAGCTTGGCGGCAGCGGCATGCACGGTTTCGCCGGGCGCCACGCGGATGCTCTTGCCGGTGCTGGTGAACTCCACCTGATTGAGCTCGCCGACCGGCACTTCCGGCGCATCGGCGGCTTCGGCGGCCAGTTCCTTGACCTCGGCACGAATCTCCGGCGGCGTCGGGCCAAAGGCCTCTTCGTGATAACGGTTCATGTCGTAGCCTGCCGCTTCGAGCAGGCGCTTGACCGCGCTCATGTAGGGGGTCGGGCCGCAGCAGAAGATTTCACGGTCGAGGAAGTCCGGCGCGATCAGCTCCAGCATCGGCTTGTTCAGGTAGCCGCGATAACCGGCCCAGGCCTCACCGAGACCGTGCTTCTCGCAGATCACGTGAAGGCTGAAGTTGTTGATACGCGCGGCCATGTGCTCGAGCTCGCGCTGATAGATGATGTCCTTGGGCGAGCGAGCGCTGTGCACGAAGACCATGTCCACGTTGGCATTGGTGTCGTAGAACCAGCGCGCCATCGACATCACCGGCGTGATACCGACACCGCCGGAGAGAAACAGCACCTTGTCGGACGGAAAGTCGATGGCATTGAACAGACCGACCGGCCCGTGCACCGGCACCTCGTCGCCTTCCTTGAGGTTGTCGTGCAGCCAGTTCGACACCTTGCCGCCCGGCACCCGCTTGATGGTGATGGAGAAGCTGTAGGGCACCGAGGGCGAACTGGAAATGGTGTAGGAACGCATGATCGGCTGGCCGTCGATCTCCAGTTCCAGGGTAACGAACTGACCCGGCTTGAAAAAGAACAGCACCGGCTGATCGGCCATGAAGCAGAAGGTGCGCACATCCCAGGTTTCCTGGATCACCTTGACGCAACGCACCAGATGGCGACCGTTGATCCAGGTTTGTGTGGTAACCGGGTTGAGGAAGGCGTTGGTGGTCATGAACGGCTCTCCACGCGGCCGGATATCGGCCCATATGTCACGGATTGTGCGAAAGGCCGCCGGCCGTCATTTATCTGCCTGCGACATCCGCATGCTTATCGCGACCTGCCTGATAGCACGGGGCCTGGCGCGTCGGAAACGCATCCGGCCATGTCGCCCATGGATAAGGTTTGCCCTGCGACCGGCTCCACACTCCGCCTCACCAAGCATGTGCGCCCTTTGCAGGCGGCAGCGATCGACCGACACCTTGCGGCACATACCGTAACAGCCACTTTTTTCGGCAGGCGCACCGCGCCCGCCAATGAGGAGCCACCATGGACTGCACCCAAAACCTGAGCCTGGGCGACCCGCTGGAGCCCGTCCGCAAGGCCACCGCGCAGATGCTGCACGAGCGCGACCACAGCTTCTCCCTGCCGCAGCCCTTCTACAGCGATGAGCGCCTGTTCCAGGTCGACATGCAGGAGATCTTTCACAAGGAATGGCTGATCGCCGGCATGACCTGCGAGATCCCGGCCAAGGGCAACTTCCTCACCTTGCAGATCGGCGACAACCCGATCCTGGTCATCCGCGGCGCCGAAGGCCAGGTTCACGCCTTTCACAACGTGTGCCGCCATCGCGGCTCGCGCCTGTGCGTTTCCGACAAGGGCAAGGTCGCCAAACTGGTCTGTCCGTACCACCAGTGGACTTACGAACTCGACGGCCGCCTGCTGTTCGCCGGCACCGAGATGGGCGCCGACTTCGACCTCAAGGACTACAGCCTGAAACCCGTGCAGTGCAAGACCGCCGGCGGCTACATCTTCATTTCCCTGGCGGAAAACCCGCCGGCCATCGACGAGTTCCTCGCCACCCTGGCGCACTACATGGAGCCCTACGACATGGAGAACACCAAGGTGGCCGTGCAGACCACCCTGATGGAAAAGGCCAACTGGAAGCTGGTGATCGAGAACAACCGCGAGTGCTACCACTGCAACGGTTCGCACCCGGAGCTGCTCAATACTCTGCTGGAATGGGATGACGTCACCGACCCGCGCGCCAGCCAGGCGTTCAAGGATCAGGTGGCCGAATGCACCACCCGCTGGGACAAGGACAACATCCCCTACGCCCATGCCAGCTTCGGCCTGCGCAACCGTATCGTGCGCATGCCGCTGCTCAAGGGCACCGTGTCCATGACCATGGATGGCAAGCAGGGCTGCAAGAAACTGATGGGCCGCATCACCGACCCGGATCTGGGCTCCATGCGCATCCTGCACCTGCCGCACTCGTGGAACCACTGCATGGGCGATCACATGATCGTCTTCACCGTATGGCCGATCAGTGCGCAGGAAACCATGGTCACCACCAAGTGGCTGGTGCACAAGGATGCCGTCGAAGGCGTCGACTACGATGTCGCCCGCCTGCGCCAGGTGTGGGACGCCACCAACGACCAGGATCGTCGCCTGGCCGAGGAAAACCAGCGCGGCATCAACTCCACCGCCTACCAGCCCGGCCCTTACTCGAAAACCTACGAGTTCGGCGTGATCAACTTCCTCGACTGGTACAGCGAGCGCATGCTCAACAACCTCGGCGACACCCCGGCACAACCGCTGCGCCAGGTCGCGGGCGAATAATGACGTTCAGCCTGCTGGTATTGCTCGGGCTGACGGCTTACGGGCTGATCGCCTGTCGCCCTGACGCGAAGTGAAGCGCAGAAAGCCCCGGTGCCCGAAAGGGCGCCGGGGCTTTGCGCATCCAGGACCTGCGTGCAGCGTGCAAAATCCCCACGCATATGGCCACTTGCCATTCAAGTTGTGTCAAATTGCTCCGAAACAATATCGGGGGCTGTCGCAAGGACGGCCAGACACCTCTCTGGATGGAACTGACTTCATGCTGTCGCCGCGCTCCCTGAGCCTGCAGACGAAGATTCTGCTGGCCTTCACCCTGGTCAACCTGATCAGCATCGCCACCTTCATCAGCTACGCCCAGTACGTGAAATCCCAGGACATTCGCGCGCAGATGGACAACCGCCTGCGGGCAGCAGCTCACGCAGTGCCGCGCCTGCTCGGCGACGACTATCTGGAACGCACCCGCAAGGCTGACGGTCTGGGGGAAGGCGAATACCTGGCACAGGTGCGCAACCTGGGTGAATACGCCGCCGAAGTCGGGCTGAAATTCGCCTACACCCTGATGGTCGACAGCGCCCAGCGCGTGTTCTATCTCTCCGACGGCGCCAGCCAGAGCGAAATCGCCGGCGACGACTACGCCAAGCACCTGGAAGAGTACGGCGATGCCAGCCCGGCCGTGCTGCAGGCTGCACGCAGCGGCCAGGCGCAGTTCGATGAGTACACCGACAGCTACGGCACCTTCCGCTCGATTTTTCTGCCCATGCGCACGGCCAGCGGCCAGCCCTACGTCGTGGGCGTCGACGTCACACTCAGCAGCCTCGAACAGGCCATCACCGACAGCCTGCGCAGCCTCCTGCTGATCGGCGCCGTCACTCTGGGCATCGGCTTGCTGCTGTCCTGGCTGGCCACGCAGATGCTGGTACGTGCCATTCGCCACCTCACCGGCCAACTCAACCAGATCGCCCAGAACCGCGACCTGTCGCGTCCGCTGGCAGTGACCAGCGACGATGAACTGGGCCAGATGGGCACGCGTCTTTCCGGCCTGTTGCAGGATCTGCGGCAGACACTCTCCGGCGCCCTGGGCATGGCCGACAGCAACCAGCAACTGGCCGACACCTTCCTGCTGCGCGCCGACGACATCACCCAGCAGATCCAGCAGGCCGCCCGGCAGTTGGCCGACGTCGACCAGCATGGACACTCGATACAGCAGGCGGCCGGCGAGTCCTCCAGCCATGCCGGCGCGGTACGCCAGAACCTGGAGCGCACCAGCACCGAACTGAGCCGCACCCATCGGGAGTTGCAGCAACTGATCGCCGACGTACATGGCAGTACCCGCTCCAACATCGAGCTGGCCGGCGACCTCGATCGCCTCAGCCTCGAAGCGCAGCAGATCGGCCAGGTGCTGCAGATGATTGCCGGCATCTCCGAGCAGACCAACCTGCTGGCGCTCAACGCCGCCATCGAAGCCGCACGGGCGGGCGAGGCCGGCAGAGGCTTCGCCGTGGTCGCCGATGAAGTGCGCAAACTGGCCAGCCAGACCCAGAGCGTGCTGGCAGACGCCCACAAGGTGATCGACCAGGTCACTGGAGCGATCCGCCAGACCGCCCAGCGCATGGGCAGCACCGCCGAACGCTCGCGCGTCCTGGCCGGCAATGCCGACGAAGCCCTGGACGCCCTCGATACCCTGGTGCGGCAGATGGACGAAGTGAACCTCAACGTCGAACAGGCCCTGTCCAGCAGCGCGCATATTCAGCATGCCGTCGCCGACATGTCCGGCCGCCTGGGCGAGATGCGCAACGCCTTCGAACACACCCGTCAGGACGTCGATGCCATCAACGATTCCGCCGCCGAACTGGGCAACACCGCACGCAACCTGAAAAGCGGCCTGGGCGTGTTCAGAACCTGATTCGACGCTGCGCAACTCGACGCGCCATGCAGCCCTCCCCACGCGCGACACAAGCTGTCGCGCGTCCGCGACACAATCCGTCCATCATCAACCGATCCTCCATGGCCGCATGAGGCGGCGTGCACTGCCACTAGCACATAGCCATCAATCGCGGTTAAAGTGCCAGCAGCATGACGCCGGATTACCGGCGAATGGATCAATGAGACAAGGCCGTTGGTCATGCCCGAAGCAAAAGACACGCTGCTGAGACTGTTTAGTCTGCTGCGCCTGATACCCGAATACCCCCGCTATACCACCGCACCGACACTTCACGAGAAACTGCGCGAGCGCGGTTTCTGCGTCGACCTGCGCACCGTGCAGCGCGACCTGCAACGCCTCTCCGGATCCTTCTCGCTGCTCGACCAGGACGAAGGTGGCCGCAAGCAATGGAGTCACTCCAGGAACGCCCCGCTGGATCTGCGCGATATGGAGCCGGCCACTGCCCTGGCGCTCTACCTGGCCGAAGGCCATCTCAAGAGCCTGTTGCCGCAAAGCGTGCTCGACCTGCTCGGCCCACAGTTCAACAAGGCCCGGAACTACCTGAGCGAGCTGGAGCAGAACCATCTGGGCCATTGGGCTCGCAGCGTTCGCGCCCTGCCCAACGGCAAGGCGCTACTGCCAGCGCCAATCGCTCCCGAGACATGGAGCGCAGTCTCCACGGCACTGCTCGAACACCGACAGCTGCGCCTCGAATACCTCAGTCGCAGCAAAGCCGACACCAAGCCGCTGCTCATCCACCCTGCCGGCCTCATCTCGCGACACTCCACCAGCTACCTGATCGGCAACGTCGACGGCTATGAGGATCTGCGCCAGTTCGCCCTGCACCGCATCAGGCTTGCCGAATGCCTGAACGAGCCCGCTCGCCTGCGTCCGGACTTCGAAGTGGATGCCTACATCAGCCAGCAGCTCAATGCCGAAACACCCATCCGGCAGGTGGAATTGATCGCCGACGTCTCTCCCCACATCGCCTGGCTGCTCGGCGAAACACCGCTGAGTCCGGAGCAGAGCCTGGAGGCCTTGCCAGACAGCGACTGGATACGCCTGCGCGCCACCGTACCGGATGACCAGGAAACACTGTGGTGGGTGTTTGGCTTGGGGGAGAACGTGCGCGTGCATGAGCCGCAGCGCTGGGTGCAGGACATTCGGGAGAGAACCGCGGCAGTGGCGAGTCTTTACCGACCGTGAGGCCGATACCCGAAACAGAATTCAATGCTCTTGCATATGTCCCGATTGAACAGCGGCGATGAAACTTCCGAGTCGAAAGTTCAGCGCCACCCTACTGCCCCAGGAGTAAACGTCATGAGTTCGCCCGATATTCAAAGCCAAATTGACGATGCCATTCGAGATGCCATCAAAGGATCAGGCAAAGTGAACATAATTGTCGCAGGGAAAACCGGTGTGGGAAAAAGCACGCTGATCAATAGCGTGTTTCGTGGAGAACTGGCCAAGACCGGCTCGGGGCAACCCGTGACACAGCGGATCGAGGAAATCTCCAAGGAAGGCCACCCTATCGTCATCATCGATTCCAAGGGTCTCGAGCTCAAGGACTATGAAAAGATCATCGGCGAACTGAGCGAAGAGATCAGCGAGCGCTCGCAGCATCACGACGAGAACAAGCACATCCACGTCGCCTGGCTCTGCATCCACGAGGACGGCCGGCGAATCGAAGAAGCCGAGCAGAACCTGTGCAAGATGCTCGAGGAAAAGAACATCCCCGTCGTCGTGGCCATCACCAAGTCACGATCCGACAACGGGTTCCGCGAACAGGTCAGAAACGCACTGCCTACGGTAAAGGACGTCATTTCGGTCAGAGCGATCGCCGAGCAGATCGAAGACGATGGCGATACGATCACGCTCAAGGAAAAGGGCGTGAACGAACTGATCAACGCAACGGCGCTGCTGTTGCCAGAGGCCAAGCAGCGCGCCTACGCCAACGCACTCAACTCCCGGCACACCGCTGCCACCAAGCTGAAAATCGAACGCGCCGAGAAAGAAGTGCTTCTCGCAGCGGGGCTTGCCGCCGCCGCAGGCGCGACACCCATTCCGTTTTCCGATGCGGTCGCTCTGGTGCCGATTCAGGTCGGCATGCTGGCCAAGATCGGCATCACCTTCGGCATGGAAGCGAGCACGGCCACGCTCACCACTCTGGTGACCTCGGCATTCGGTGCAGGCGCAGCCACCCTGGCCGGACGCGCCCTGGTAACCGGCCTGCTGAAGATGGTGCCCGGCGTTGGCACGGTCGCTGGCGGTGCCATCGCCGCCTCCACGGCAGCCGGACTCACCAAGGCATTGGGTACCGCCTACATCTCGATTCTCACGAGCTTTATCGAAGAACACCCGGGCAAACCGCTGGACATCAACCTGATCGCCAGTGAACTGAAGAAGAAGCTGTCTTTCTCTTCCTGAAACGAGTCCGCTCTCAAGGAAGTCGTTCGTCAGACGCCAGGTGGAGGGCCGCGCCTCCCTGGCGACTGGCGACGCCCCGACGAAATCCCTTTCTCGCCCTCATTCCCATACACCTGCGAATACGCCCATGTCCCAAACCATCAGCCACGAACAACTGCTCGAACAAATCAGCGCCAAGGTCAACAAGATCCGAACCTACACACCGAAAGTCGGTGTATTCGGCAATTCCGGTGTCGGCAAATCGAGCCTGTGCAATGCCCTGTTCGGCAAGGAGGTCGCCAAGATCAGCGACGTAGAAGCCTGCACGCGCCAGCCTCAGGAGATTCTGATTGGCAGCGAACAGGGCGGTATCGTTCTCGTTGATGTTCCGGGCATTGGCGAGGATCCCGAACACCAGGAGGAATACACGGCTCTTTACCAGAGCCTGGCACCGGAGCTCGATCTCGTGCTGTGGGCGATCAAGGCCGACGACCGAAACTACGCATCCGGTCTCGATGCCTACAAAAGCGTGTTCACCGCGGAACAAGCCCCACCCGTGCTGTTTGTCATCACCCAGACCGACAAGACGAATGACATGGAAGATTGGGATCATCAGGAATACAAACCCGGAGGAACCCAGCTTTCGAACATTGCGCTGAAGGAAAACGATGTCTCCCGGCGCTTTGGCATTTCCACCGGGCACATCATCTCCGTCGCCATCTCCAGGAAAGGCAGATCCTATAACCTGAAAGAACTGGTCGAACGAGTCGTTCAGGAGCTGCCCAACGAAAAAAGTACTCGTTCACTCGCGAGGCAAAAGAAGAAAACGTAAGCGAAGAAGCGCGTAAAAGTGCCGAGAAAGGGGTGTGGGAGTCGGTCAAGGAAATCGCAGGCGAGGCCTGGGAGGCGGTAAAGGAGCAGTCCATGAACATCATTATCGCCTCGGCACCGAAGGTCGTTGCCAGCGTCGTGAGATGGTTCAAGAGCTGGTTCTGAGTGCAATGATGAAAAGCCGGGAAACTCCTGAGAAAGCCGTCATTGCCGCGTAGGCGCGACTGCGAACGTCCCGGGCTCCCGCCTTCGCGGGAGCGAGGATAGACGACTGTTTCAGAACATCCCTAGGTGACGACCGGATAACACGCATCGCCCCACAGCGTATCCGCGCTGTCCATCATCAGCTCGATGATCAGCGGCACGAGCTTGCCCAGCAGGCTCGTGCAGTCTCGCAGTTGTTCGCGATTGACCGATCCATTCCAGGTCGCACCGCCATGGATCAGCTGATTGCGCAGGGTATAGAGCCGATTGAACAGGACACCCAGCAATGTGGGTGTGTTACCACTCATCAGAGCGTGCTGGGCGGCCTTCCTGCCACTGGCGAACCGCTGCTTCCAGGTATCCTCGTCTATCTTGCCGCTCTGGTGATCCCAGAAACTCTGGAACACGTACGGGTTGTCCAGCAGCACACGAATGCTTCCCGAAAACTCCCGCCAGACCAGCGCGTCGATGCGCTTGCTGTCGTCCAGCATGCACAGCTTTTCCAGGAAAGCCTTGAAGGTTGCCTGTTCCGATAGCCGCTGCTGCTCGTCGATGTCGGTGGCGTACGCGGCGTTGAAAGCGATCCAGAGAAAGATGAATCGCCCATCGAGATCCTCTGCCTGCTCGGCCCGATCGAGCCAGCTCAGGGCCCGATGGATGCGCAAGCGCAAGTTCGCATGCTGAGCCTCACGCTCCTGACGGTGACGCTGCTTGAGTTCCTTGAACGACATGAGACCTCCCCTGAATAATGGCCATACAGTATCAAACTACGGCCCCAAGGCCTCCTTTTCAGGTTTCCCGCCAGTCGCGACACCACCTGTCGCCCCTCTCCCGCACAGTATCTCCATACCGAGCAAGGGAGATATCCACATGCCAATACCACCCCAGCCACGCACGTTTCGCTGCCCGGCCTGCAACTGGCAGGCCACCACGATCCCGTTGAGCGATTGCCTGGTGCCAGGCATCGACTGGCACAGCAACTGCCCCAGGTGCCACAACGATGCCCTGGACTGCCGCCTGGCAACGCGTAGCGAAATCATGAAAACGCGCCTGAACGACTTCTTCCGTCGTGCGCACGGCTGAACCTCACACACCTCCGGAGCATCGCCATGCTGAAGAACATCCTTGCCACCCTGGGCCTCGCTGTCGTCGCCAAGGCAGCCTATGAGCACTACCGCGAATACCTCGAACTGAAGCGCGCGCAACAAGAGCGCGAACGCAACGCGACGCCCGGCGCAGAACGTCCGTAAAGGCAGCGAAGGCCAGCGGCCGCCGCAGCCAACAAAAAAGCCCCGCCAGATCGCTCTGGCGGGGCTTTTCATTTCAGCCTGGGGAGACTCAGACCTTGGCGCGTTCGAAGCGCTTGCGGTCGTTCTCGTTCAGGTACTTCTTGCGCAGACGGATCGACTTCGGTGTCACTTCCACCAACTCGTCGTCGGCGATGAACTCCAGCGCCTGCTCGAGGGTGAACTTGATCGGCGGCACCAGGGCGATGACTTCGTCCTTGCCGGAAGCGCGCATGTTGTCGAGCTTCTTGCCCTTGGTGGGGTTGATCACCAGGTCGTTGTCACGGCTGTTGATACCGCACAGCTGGCCTTCGTAGATATCCTGGCCCGGCTCGAGGAACAGCTTGCCACGCGCCTGCAGGGTTTCCAGCGAGTAGGTCAGCGCGGTGCCGGTGGCCATGGAGACCAGCACGCCGTTCTGACGGTTGCTGACTTCACCGGCCTTGATCGCGCCATAGTGGCTGAAGGTCGAGGTCAGGATGCCGCTGCCCGAGGTCAGGGTCAGGAAGTTGTTACGGAAGCCGATCAGGCCGCGTGCCGGGATGGTGTACTCCAGACGGATGCGGCCCTTGCCATCGGGAACCATGTTGGTCAGATCGCCCTTGCGCAGGCCCATCTGCTCCATCACCGAACCCTGGTGCTGCTCTTCGATGTCGATGGTGACGTTCTCGTAAGGCTCCTGCTTTTCGCCGGCCTCGTTCTCGATGATCACCACTTCCGGACGGCCTACGGCCAGTTCGAAGCCTTCACGGCGCATGGTTTCGATCAGAACCGACAGGTGCAGCTCGCCACGGCCGGAAACCTTGAATTTCTCCGGGGTCTCGCCCGGCTCGACGCGCAGGGCGACGTTGTGCAGCAGCTCCTTCTCCAGACGATCCTTGATGTTGCGGCTGGTGACGAACTTGCCTTCCTTGCCGGCGAACGGCGAGTCGTTGACCTGGAAGGTCATGCTCACGGTCGGCTGGTCGACGGTCAGCGGCGGCAGGGCCTCGACGTTGTTCTGGTCGCACAGGGTGTCGGAGATGAACAGCTCGTCCATGCCCGAGACGCAGACGATGTCGCCGGCGGTGGCTTCCTGCACTTCGACGCGCTGCAGGCCGGAGTGGCCCATGATCTTGAGGATACGGCCGTTGCGACGCTTGCCGTCGGCGCCAATGGCAGTGACCGGGCTGTTGGCCTTGATGGTGCCACGGGCGATGCGGCCGATACCGATCACACCGAGGAAGCTGTTGTAGTCCAGCTGGGAGATCTGCATCTGGAACGGGCCGGTGACGTCGACGACCGGAGCCGGTACGTGGTCGACGATGGCCTGGAACAGGGCGTCCATGTTGTCGTCCATCTTCTCGTGATCCATGCCGGCGATGCCGTTCAGGGCCGAGGCATAGACGATCGGGAAGTCCAGTTGCTCGTCGGTGGCACCGAGGTTGTCGAACAGATCGAAGATCTGGTCGATGACCCAGTCAGGACGCGCGCCCGGACGGTCGATCTTGTTCACCACGACGATCGGACGCAGGCCGGCCTTGAACGCCTTCTGGGTCACGAAGCGGGTTTGCGGCATCGGGCCGTCCTGGGCGTCGACCACCAGCAGCACGGAGTCGACCATGCTCATCACGCGCTCGACCTCGCCACCGAAGTCGGCGTGTCCGGGGGTGTCGACGATGTTGATGTTGTAGTCGCCCCACTTCAGAGCGGTGTTCTTGGCCAGAATGGTAATGCCGCGCTCTTTCTCCTGGTCATTGGAGTCCATCACACGCTCGTTTTCCGCTTCTTTGCGGTCGAGGGTGCCGGACAGACGCAGCAGTTTGTCGACGAGGGTGGTCTTGCCATGGTCGACGTGGGCGATGATGGCGATGTTGCGCAGTTTTTCGATCACTGTGTGTATCTCGATCAGAGGATTCGGTGTGTCGTCCAGCCTGGACGACGAATATGAAGAAAACGGGTTCAGCGAACCAGACAGGGTGTCTCTAAAAACGTTGGCGAGGCAGTCGGTGCAGGGCGAAAACAGGCGAGGAACGATCCGAGTCGCGCTCGACCCTGGAACCTCTTTTCAACCCGGCGATGACAACGCAGGCAGTTTTCAGAGGCGCCCGAGGTCGGGAGGGCGATGGCGGATGCTGCCGCCATTGAGCCCCGGCATTCTATGCCGGACGATAAACGCGCACATTGGCATGTCCCTCGCTCAGCAGGTGATGGGCATGCAGGCGACTCATGACGCCCTTGTCGCAATACAGCAGGTACTGGCGATTCTCGTCCAGTTCCTTGAATCGGTTGTTCAGTGCGTAGAACGGCAGGGCCTGGACTTCCACGCCCGGCACCTGCAACGGCTCGTCTTCGGCGGCATCGGGGTGACGGATGTCGATGACGATCTGACCGGCCAGGGCTTCGCGCACCTCCTCGACCTGCACGTCCTTGCCCAGCTCGTCGATGACACGGTCGATGGGCAACTGGGTGGCGCGCTCCAGCGCGCGGTCGAGGATGGCCATGTCGAACTGGGCCTCTTCCTTTTCCACGCGGTAACCCCGGGCACGGGTGGTCGGGTTGACCGAGATCACGCCGCAGTACTCGGGCATGTTCTTGGCGAACTCGGCGGTACCGATCTGCGTCGCGGTGTCGATGATGTCCTGCTTGTGGCTGGCGATCAGCGGGCGCATCACCAGCATGTCGGTGGCCGAATCGATCACCGTCAGGTTGGTCAGCGTCTGGCTCGATACCTGGCTGATCGCCTCGCCGGTCACCAGCGCTTCGATCTCCAGGCGTTCGGCGACGCGAGTGGCGGCGCGCAGCATCATGCGCTTGAGGATAACGCCCATCTGGCTGTTGTCGACCTTGCCGAGAATCTCGCCGACCACTTCCTCGAACGGCACGCTGACGAACAACACGCGCTGCGAGCGGCCGAACTTCTGCCACAGGTAGTGCGCCACTTCCATCACGCCCAGCTCGTGGGCGCGCCCACCCAGGTTGAAGAAGCAGAAGTGAGTGACCAGGCCGCGGCGCATCATCTGGTAGGCCGCCACGGTGGAATCGAAGCCGCCACTCATCAGTACCAGAGTCTGCTCCAGCGAGCCCAGCGGGTAGCCGCCGAGGCCTTCATGGCGATGGTGCACGACGAACAGGCGCTGGTCGCGAATCTCCATGCGCACTTCGACTTCCGGCTTCTTCAGGTCGATGCCGGCGGCGCCGCACTCCTGGCGCAGGCGACTGCCGACATGGCGCTCGACATCGATGGAGGAGAATGCATGCTTGCCGCCGCGCTTGCAGCGCACGGCGAAGATCCTGCCTGGCAACTGGTCGGCGTAGTGACGCTTGCAGTGTTCGGTGATGTCGTCCAGATCGCCCAGCGGGTATTCGTTGACCTCGAGGAACAGACCGATGCCCGGTGTGCAGCGCAGACGCTCGGTCATCTCGGCGAGCAGCCTGGGATCGTCGATCAGCGTCTCCACTTCGAGGTTGTCCCAGACACCCGTGACCTTCAATTCAGGGTCGAGGTCGCGCAGCACGGAGCGGATGTTCTTCCCCAACTGGCGGATGAACTGCTTGCGCACCGGGCGACTCTTGATGGTGATTTCCGGGAAAACTTTGACGATCAGCTTCATGAATAAGGCGCCCACCCGAGGGGACGAAAAAACAGGGGCGCGGATTATAGCGGAAATTGCTCAAGCTTTGACCAAAAATACTGCACGACCCAACCAGTGCACCAAAATGGATCCTTCCGATAATTTGCAGCCCTCAAATGGTGCAAATATCTGCGCGAAATTGCCACGCAGGCGGCGCAGTGCCTGAGTTCCGCGGCCTCTGCCCATTACAGGGCACTGGCATGCAATTTGCTCCCTTGTGAGGCAGGTCGCCCTGAAGGACTATCCCGCCGGGCTTCACCGTACATATCGGGGCTCATCGACAAGAGCCTTTTCCATCTGGAGGACAACATGTCTAAGGCTGTTCAACTGATCAAAGAACACGACGTGAAGTGGGTAGACCTGCGCTTCACCGACACCAAGGGCAAGCAGCACCACGTGACCATGCCGGCCCGTGACGCCCTGGACGAAGATTTCTTCGAGCACGGCAAGATGTTCGACGGCTCGTCCATCCATGGCTGGAAAGGCATCGAAGCCTCCGACATGATCCTGATGCCGGTAGACGATACCGCCGTTCTGGATCCGTTCACCGAAGAGCCGACCCTGATCCTGGTTTGCGACATCATCGAGCCGAGCACCATGCAAGGCTACGACCGCGACCCGCGCTCCATCGCCAAGCGCGCTGAAGAGTTCCTCAAAGGCACCGGCATCGGTGACACCGTATTCGTTGGCCCGGAGCCCGAGTTCTTCATCTTCGACGAAGTGAAGTTCAAGTCCGACATCTCCGGTTCGATGTTCAAGATCTACTCCGAGCAAGGCTCCTGGATGACCGACCAGGACGTGGAAGGCGGCAACAAGGGCCATCGTCCGGCCGTCAAAGGCGGTTACTTCCCGGTTCCGCCGTGCGACCACGACCACGAAATCCGTACCGCCATGTGCAACGCCATGGAAGAAATGGGCCTGGTCGTCGAAGTGCACCACCACGAAGTGGCCACTGCCGGTCAGAACGAAATCGGCGTGAAGTTCAACACCCTGGTTGCCAAGGCTGACGAAGTTCAGACCCTGAAGTACTGCGTGCACAACGTGGCCGACGCCTACGGCAAGACCGCTACCTTCATGCCGAAGCCGCTGTACGGCGACAACGGCTCGGGTATGCACGTGCACATGTCGATCTCCAAGGACGGCAAGAACACCTTCGCAGGCGAAGGTTATGCCGGTCTGTCCGAGACCGCTCTGTACTTCATCGGCGGCATCATCAAGCACGGCAAGGCCCTGAACGGCTTCACCAACCCGTCCACCAACTCCTACAAGCGTCTGGTTCCGGGCTTCGAAGCTCCGGTCATGCTGGCCTACTCGGCTCGCAACCGCTCCGCCTCGATCCGTATCCCGTACGTTGCCAGCCCGAAAGCCCGCCGCATCGAAGCGCGCTTCCCGGATCCGGCTGCCAACCCGTACCTGGCCTTCGCTGCGCTGCTGATGGCCGGTATAGACGGTATCCAGAACAAGATCCACCCGGGCGATGCTGCCGACAAGAACCTGTACGACCTGCCGCCGGAAGAAGGCAAGCTGATCCCGCAGGTTTGCGGCAGCCTCAAAGAAGCCCTGGAAGAGCTGGACAAGGGCCGCGCGTTCCTGACCAAGGGCGGCGTGTTCTCCGACGACTTCATCGATGCCTACATCGAGCTGAAGTCCGAAGAAGAAATCAAGGTACGTACCTTCGTACACCCGCTGGAATACGACCTGTACTACAGCGTCTAAGCCAGACTCGCGCCGCCTGACGGCGCGTTGAAAGCCCCGCCCGGCAATGCCTGGCGGGGCTTTTTCATTTCTCGGCGGAGTGCGCCATGCGCACCACCTGCGGTATCGGCTCAGGGTCGATGATGCGCACGGCGCACCCCACGCAACCGATCCCCATAGCCCGAGCCGATTTGTAGCCAGACATCACAGCCACGGCGCCCTGCGCTTGCCAGGAGCCACCAGCAGTGCAAGGCTTAGCGCATCATCCGAGGAAGGATCGGCCCATGCGCCCATTACTCGCCTGCCTGCTGCTCGCCCTGGCCCTGCCGGCCAGCGCGCAGATCTACAAGTACATCGACTCCAACGGCAACACGGTCTTCACCAACCAGCCGCCGGACGGCACCCAGGCCGAGACGGTCAACCTGCCGCCGACCAATACGGTGGAAACGCAGGCGCCCAGCCTACCGATCGACAGCAGTGCCAACGATACGCCCCAGGACGAGGCACCCTATGCCGTGCTGAACCTGACCGGCATCCCGGACGATGAGGCCATGCGCTCCAACAACGGCACCTTCATCGTTGGCGTGGATATCCAGCCGCGTCTGCAACCCGGCCACCGCCTGCGCCTGATACTCGATGGCGAGCCCTACGGCCAGGCGAGCAACGTACCGAGTCTGCAAGTGACCAACGTCGAGCGCGGCGAACACAGCCTTGCAGTGGCAGTCGTCGCCGAAGATCGCATCGTCCAGCAGAGCGCGACCGAAACCTTCACCGTGCAGCGCATCAGCGTCAACAGCCCTGCACGCCCGCCCGTCACACCGCCCCGCCCCACTCCAAGACCTGCGAACTGATCACGATGCGCGCACTGCTGCTCTGCCTGTTATTCATCACCCAGGGTGCTCTGGGTCAGGTCTATACCTACATCGACGCCGAGGGTAATCGCGTCTTCACCGACAAACCCCGCAGCAGCAGTGCCGAACGGGTGATCCTGGCGCCCACCAACAACGTGGATCCCGCTCAGCCCGCGCCCACGGTGCGAGTGGCTCCACCTGCGGTGACCAAACCGACCGTGCACTATCAGGTATTGCGCATCCTCGTGCCGGAGCCTGACGCCTCCATCCATGATGGTGCAGGCGACATGATCGTCACGCTCAACAGCGAACCCGGCCTCCTTCCCGAACACAGCTACCGCCTGCGTCTCGATGGTGAAATACAGGGCGAGGCGAGCCGCAGCCCGGTGTTCTCTCTGCGGCACATCGATCGCGGCACGCACCAGTTGGTGGCAGAAATCATCGACAGCGCAGGCCTGATCGTCGAGCGCACGCCCGCACAGCCCTTTCACATGCACCGCATGACTCTGGCACAGAAGCGCAAGATCAATCCCTGCAAGAAGGATGAATACGGCGTTCGCCTCGAATGCCCCCTGAAGGACAAACCCAAGGACGAAGCCAGCATCCTGCCCTTCTTCTGAACGAAAGGCACCATAATGGTGCAATAAGGCGCACCACCTCCTGAGCTGTCCCTGTTTTGGGTCGCAGCTCATCACGCAGCAG
Organism: Ectopseudomonas oleovorans; assembly: GCA_045291465.1. Taxonomy (GTDB): domain Bacteria; phylum Pseudomonadota; class Gammaproteobacteria; order Pseudomonadales; family Pseudomonadaceae; genus Aquipseudomonas; species Aquipseudomonas oleovorans_B. The sequence continues at coordinate 5,489,896 of CP152345.1, forward strand.
CGCCGCATGGCGGCCAAAACCTGGCAAAACGCACGAAAAATTGCCCAGAGCCGTTTCTGACGTCGCTTGCGACGGCCCAAAGGGGGCCTCCAGGCAGGACAGGCCACAAAATATGCGTCTTTTCGGGGCTTTGGTTTGCTTCTTGCATTTTCCTGCCCATTGCCGGAACGCACTGCCTATGACTATCAACGACGCGCTGCACCGCCTGCTACTCGACAACCTGACCACCGCCACTTTGCTGCTCAACAGCCAACTGTGCCTTGAGTACATGAACCCGGCGGCGGAGATGCTGCTTGCCGTCAGCGGCCAACGCAGCCATGGCCAGTTCATCAGCGAGCTGTTCACCGAATCGCCCGAGGCGCTGTCATCGCTGCGCCAGGCGGTGGAACAGGCGCACCCGTTCAACAAGCGTGAAGCGGTACTGACCTCCGTCACCGGCCAGACGCTGACCGTCGACTACGCCGTCACCCCGCTGTACAGCAAGGGCGAGACCCTGCTGCTGCTGGAGGTGCACCCGCGCGACCGCCTGCTGCGCATCACCAAGGAGGAGGCGCAGCTGTCCAAGCAGGAGACCACCAAACTGCTGGTGCGCGGCCTGGCTCACGAGATCAAGAACCCGCTCGGGGGCATTCGTGGCGCGGCGCAACTGCTTTCACGCGAGCTGCCCAACGAAGACCTCAAGGATTACACCAACGTCATCATCGAGGAGGCCGACCGCCTGCGTAACCTGGTCGACCGCATGCTCGGCTCGAACAAGCTGCCGTCGCTGGCGATGACCAACGTGCACGAGGTGCTGGAGCGCGTCGCCAACCTCATCGAAGCGGAAAGCCAGGGCAGCATCACCCTGGTGCGTGACTATGACCCGAGCATTCCGGATCTGCTGATCGACCGCGAGCAGATGATCCAGGCCGTGCTCAACATCGTGCGCAACGCCATGCAGGCCATTGCCGGGCAGAAGCACGACATGGGCCTGGGCCGCATCAGCCTGCGTACTCGCACCCTGCGCCAGTTCACCATCGGTCATACGCGCCACCGCCTGGTGGTCAAGGTCGAAATCATCGACAACGGCCCCGGCATTCCGCCGGAACTGCAGGAAACCATCTTCTATCCCATGGTCAGTGGCCGTGCCGACGGCACCGGCCTGGGCCTGGCCATTACCCAGAACATCATCAGCCAGCACCAGGGCCTGATCGAATGCGAGAGCCATCCCGGCCACACCGTGTTCTCGATCTTCCTGCCGCTGGAACAAGGAGCGCCCACGCCATGAGCCGCAGTGAAACCGTCTGGATTGTCGACGACGATCGTTCCATCCGCTGGGTGCTGGAAAAGGCCCTGCAACAGGAAGGCATGACCACCCAGAGTTTCGACAGTGCAGACGGTGTCCTCGCCCGACTGACCCGCCAGCAGCCGGACGTGATCATCTCCGACATCCGCATGCCCGGTGCCAGCGGTCTCGACCTGCTGGCACGCATCCGCGAGCTGTACCCGCGCCTGCCGGTGATCATCATGACCGCGCACTCCGACCTGGACAGCGCGGTCGCCAGCTATCAGGGCGGCGCGTTCGAATACCTGCCCAAACCGTTCGACGTCGACGAGGCCGTGTCCCTGGTCAAGCGTGCCTTCCAGCATGCCCAGGAGCAGCAGAGCCTGGCCGCCCCGGCTGCGCAGGCACGCACCCCTGAGATCATCGGCGAGGCGCCGGCGATGCAGGAGGTGTTCCGCGCCATCGGCCGGCTTTCGCATTCCAATATCACCGTGCTGATCAACGGCGAGTCCGGTACCGGCAAGGAGCTGGTAGCCCACGCCCTGCATCGCCACAGTCCGCGCGCAGCGGCGCCCTTCATCGCCCTGAACATGGCCGCTATCCCGAAGGATCTGATGGAGTCCGAGCTGTTCGGTCACGAAAAAGGTGCCTTCACCGGCGCGGCCAACCAGCGGCGCGGTCGCTTCGAGCAGGCCGATGGCGGCACCCTGTTCCTCGACGAGATCGGCGACATGCCGGCCGACACCCAGACGCGCCTGCTGCGCGTACTGGCCGACGGCGAGTTCTACCGCGTCGGCGGCCACACTCCGGTGAAAGTGGATGTGCGCATCATCGCCGCCACCCACCAGAATCTGGAAACCCTGGTGCAGGCCGGCAAGTTCCGCGAGGACCTGTTCCACCGCCTCAACGTCATCCGCATCCACATCCCGCGCCTGGCCGACCGCCGCGAAGACATCCCGACCCTGGCCAACCACTTCCTCGCCCGCGCCGCGCAGGAGCTGGCGGTAGAGCCCAAGCTGCTCAAGAGCGAGACCGAGGATTATCTCAAGCACCTGCCCTGGCCGGGCAACGTGCGCCAGTTGGAGAACACCTGCCGCTGGATCACCGTCATGGCCTCCGGTCGCGAGGTGCATGTCGACGACCTGCCGCCGGAGCTGCTGACCCAGCCGCAGGACGCCGCACCGGTCACCAACTGGGAGCAGGCCCTGCGCCTGTGGGCCGACCAGGCACTGGCCCGCGGCCAGTCCAACCTGCTGGATACCGCGGTACCGGCCTTCGAACGCATCATGATCGAGACCGCCCTCAAGCACACCGCAGGCCGTCGCCGCGATGCCGCTCTGCTGCTGGGCTGGGGTCGCAATACCCTGACCCGCAAGATCAAGGAACTGGGCATGAAGGTCGACGGCGCGGACGACGACGACAGCGACGACTGATCCAGTCAGCGTTACGAAAAAGGGCATCCCATGGGATGCCCTTTTTATGTGTAGTCGGTGGCCAGCCATTAGTGGTGTACACAGCGCACCCCACCCAGAGCGCGACGCCCCTGGGGTGCGCCGCGCGCACAGCCTGTTGAGACAGGCTCAACCACGCTGCGCGTTCCTGATCGAGATCTGCGTGTTCAGCGTCCAGAAGTCGTAAAGCACGCCGACGAGGAACAGGCCGCCGGTGAACAGATAGATGATCCCGGTGATCCACTTGCCCTGATACATGCGATGGACGCCGAACACACCGAGGAAGGTCAGCAGAATCCACGCCACGTTGTAGTCGGTATCGCCTGCCGTAAAGCGCAGATCCGCTTCGCGATCCATCGCCGGGATCAGGAACAGATCGATGATCCAGCCGATGAAAAAAAGCCCCAGGGTAAAGAACCAGATGGTGCCGGTCACCGGCTTGCCGTAGTAGAAACGGTGCGAACCGAGAAAGCCGAAGATCCACAGCAGATAGCCGATCAGCTTGCTGTGCGTGTCCTGTCGTTGCATGGCGAACTCCTTGTGCGAGATACAGCTTCAGACGCTGCATGCCGGGATAAGGTTTCATGCACGACAGGGCGGCGCAACACAACGAACGGCTTGATCGGCGTAAGACGCCCGTATACTGTATAAAAAAACAGTATCGATATGCGCGCCATGCAACTGATCGAAAAGCTCACCATTCTCGCCGACGCCGCCAAGTACGATGCCTCCTGCGCCAGCAGTGGTGCGCCCAAGCGCAGCTCGAAGGGCAAGGATGGCATCGGCTCTACCAACGGCATGGGTATCTGCCACAGCTACACGCCGGACGGGCGCTGCGTCGCGCTGCTGAAGATTCTGCTGACCAATTTCTGCCTGTACGACTGCCAGTACTGCATCAACCGCCGCTCCAGCGACGTGCCGCGTGCGCGCTTCACCCCCGAGGAAGTGGTCACCCTGACCCTGGACTTCTACAAACGCAACTGCATCAGCGGCCTGTTCCTCAGCTCCGGCATCATCCGCTCGGCCGACTACACCATGGAGCAACTGATCCGCGTCGCCAAGCTGCTGCGCCAGGAGCATCAGTTCCGCGGCTACATCCACCTCAAGACCATCCCCGATGCCGCACCGGAGCTGATCGCCGAGGCCGGTCTGTATGCCGACCGCCTCAGCGTCAATATCGAACTGCCCACCGAAACCAGCCTGGTGCGCCTGGCGCCGGAAAAGAACGTCGGCAGCATCCACCAGGCCATGCACACCATCCACCTCGGCGAGCGCGAGGCCCGGGAGGAACAGCGGGCCCCGCGCTTCGCGCCGGCCGGTCAGAGCACACAGATGATCGTCGGCGCCGATGCCACCGATGACAGCACCATCCTGCACAACGCGCAGAGCCTGTATCACGACTACCGCCTGCGTCGCGTCTACTACTCGGCGTTCAGTCCAATCCCCCAGAGTCCGAAAACGGTGCCGTTCGAGGCGCCGCCGCTGCTGCGCGAACATCGTCTGTACCAGGCGGATTTCCTCATGCGCGGCTATGGCTTCAGCGCCACGGAGCTGCTCGCCGGCCCCGGCAACCTGGCGCTGGACATCGATCCCAAGTTGGCCTGGGCGCTGACCAATCGCGAGCAGTTTCCCGTCGATCTCAACCGCGCCGACGAGTCGTTGATCGCTCGTGTGCCCGGCATCGGCGTGCTCAGCGCCAGGCGTCTCGGTGCGCTGCGTCGTGAGCGTCGTATCCGCTTCGAGGATCTGACGCGCCTGCGCTGCGTGCTGGAAAAGGCCAAACCTTTCATCGTCACTCAGGACTACCGGCCACCTCGGATGGAGCACGAATCCGTGGTACTGCGCCAGCAACTGCGTGATACACCGGCGCAGATGGCGCTGTGGTAATGCACAGCCTGCGTTTCGACGGCACCTTCGCCACCTGGCGCCAGGCAGCGCGGCGCGCCTTGCTGCAGAGGCTGGCACCGCATCAGTTGCAGTGGCTGGACGACGAGGCAGCACCAAGCCTGTTCGATGAGCCTGCGCAATGTGCGCCGGAGCCCAGCGGCCGCCTGCGCGTCTCGCCCGAATTGCTCGGCCTGCTGGAAAGCGCCGCGCAGTACCGCGGCGAGGAACGCTGGAGCCTGCTCTACCGCGTGCTCTGGCGTTTCGTGCAGGGTGAACGCAGCGCCGTACTGGCGGGCGACCCTGATGGCAGCGAACTGCATCGCCGGCTCAAGGCGGTACGGCGCGAGGCGCATCACCTGCATGCCTTCGTGCGTTTCCAGCCATGCGAGGCAGCAGGCGCGCCGGACTTCGTCGCCTGGTTCGAACCGGCGCACGACATCCTCGCCTCGGCCAGCGGCCATTTCGCCGAGCGCCTGGGCAAGCACAGCTGGTTGATCGCCACACCGCGCGACGGGGTGTTCTGGGATGGCCAGCGCCTGCTGCACGAGCGCCGCTGCCCGGAACGATGGCAGGCCTGGGCGCAACAGCCCGAAGATGCCGGACAGGCCCTGTGGCGCGCCTATTACGGCAGCACCTTCAACCCGGCGCGGCTCAATCGCACGGTGATGCAGCAGCATCTGCCGACACGATTCTGGAAGCACCTGCCGGAAGGCCCGCTGATACCACAGTTGATGAGCGACGCACGCGCCGGCGCACAACGCGATGGCCAGGCTCGGGTGCTGGCCGGTAGAAAGGGCAAACGCATTGCCCGGACAAACGAAGGGGACGCATCGCGTCCCCTTGGCACGATCAGCGGAAGCGACGCCCCGGATCTTCCTCGCTGACCTCCAGCGCCAGCCCTTGGGCCATGCTGGTCAGATGGTCGCCATCGGTTTCCGAACCGAGCTTGATCATCAGGCGCAGGTCGTTGGCCGAGTCGGCATAGAGCAACGCGTCTTCGTAGGTGATCTCGCCCTGGGTGTAGAGGTTGTACAGCGCCTGGTCGAAGGTCTGCATGCCCTGCTCGTTGGAGCGCTTCATCAGGCCCTTGAGCTCGTGCACCTCACCCTTGCGGATCAGGTCGGCAGCCAGCGGGGTGTTGATCAACACCTCGATCACCGCGCGGCGGCCCTTGCCATCCGGGGTCGGCACCAGTTGCTGAGCGACGATGGCCTTGAGGTTGAGCGACAGATCCATCCACACCTGATTCTGCCGGTCGGGCGGGAAGAAGTTGATGATGCGATCCAATGCCTGGTTGGCGTTGTTGGCGTGCAGGGTGGCCAGGCACAGGTGACCGGTTTCGGCGAAGGCCACGGCATGATCCATGGTCTCGCGGGTGCGCACCTCGCCGATCATGATCACGTCCGGCGCCTGGCGCAGGGTGTTCTTCAGCGCCACCTCGAAGGACTCGGTATCGATGCCCACCTCACGTTGCGTGACGATGCAGCTCTGGTGCTGGTGGATGTACTCGATCGGGTCTTCGATGGAGATGATGTGGCCGCTGCTGTTGCGGTTGCGGTAGCCGATCATCGCCGCCAGCGAGGTCGACTTGCCGGTGCCGGTGGCGCCGACGAACAGCACCAGGCCGCGCTTGGTCAGCGACAGCTTCTTGAGGATATCCGGCAACTTGAGCTCATCGAGGGTGGGAATGGTGGTCTCGATGCGGCGCAGCACCATACCTACCAGGTTGCGCTGATAGAAGGCACTGACGCGGAAACGCCCGATGCCGCGCGCACTGATGGCAAAGTTGCACTCGTGATTCTCGGCGAAGTCACGGCGCTGCGCTTCGTTCATCACGCCCAGAACGGTCTCGCGAGTCTGCTCCGGCGACATGGCATTCTTGGTCACCGGCATGATCTTGCCATTGACCTTCATCGAAGGCGGCACACCCGCGGTGATGAACAGATCGGAACCGCCCTTTTCGACCATCAGGCGCAGTAGTTTTTCGAATTCCATCTTCGCTCTCGCCAATCAACTGCACGCCCGATGAAGGCCCCGGCAGGGCCTGACGACTGCCAGCGTGCGGCACAGTCGCTGAGGTTTTGAACCCCGTCCCACCTTCGCGAACCCGCGCGATACGGTCAGAACAGGCCGGAAAGACCCGACATCGCCAATGATCGATGCGCCCCGATCCGTCGAACCCGTTGCTAACGCAGCCACGCAAAATCGGGGCTGAACGTGACAAGGGCCATAGAAGTTTTCCGGGCTCTTGGCCTTCTCACGGGCACTGTCGCGACTGACCAGCCCCTTGGTCACCAGCGTCTTCAGGCAGGCATCGAGCGTCTGCATACCCAGCGCACCACCGGTCTGGATCGCCGAGTACATCTGCGCGACCTTGTCCTCACGAATCAGGTTACGGATGGCTGGGGTACCGATCATGATTTCGTGAGCCGCGACCCGGCCACCGCCAATCTTCTTCAGCAGTGTCTGCGAAATCACTGCCTGCAGCGATTCGGAGAGCATCGAACGCACCATCGACTTCTCCTCGGCCGGGAACACGTCGACCACACGGTCGATGGTCTTGGCAGCCGAGGTGGTGTGCAGAGTGCCGAATACCAGGTGACCGGTTTCCGCAGCGGTCAGCGCCAGGCGGATGGTTTCCAGGTCACGCATCTCACCCACCAGGATGATGTCCGGGTCTTCACGCAGGGCCGAACGCAGCGCTTCGGAGAAGCCGTGGGTGTCGCGGTGCACTTCACGCTGGTTGACCAGGCACTTCTTCGACTCGTGAACGAATTCGATGGGGTCTTCGATGGTGAGGATATGGTGGTACTTGTTGCTGTTGAGGTAGTCGAGCATCGCCGCCAGGGTGGTCGACTTGCCCGAACCGGTGGGTCCGGTGACCAGTACCAGGCCACGCGGCACATCGGTGATCTTGCGGAAGACCTCACCCATGCCCAGGTCATCCATGGTCAGCACTTTCGAGGGAATGGTACGGAACACCGCACCAGCACCACGGTTCTGGTTGAAGGCGTTGACCCGGAAGCGTGCCACGCCCGGCACTTCGAAGGAGAAGTCGGTTTCCAGAAACTCTTCGTAATCCTTGCGCTGCTTGTCGTTCATGATGTCGTAGATCAGCGCGTGTACCTGCTTGTGATCCAGCGGCGGCAGGTTGATGCGACGCACGTCGCCATCGACGCGGATCATCGGCGGCAGCCCCGCCGAAAGGTGCAAATCCGACGCACCTTGCTTGGCGCTGAAGGCGAGCAGCTCAGTGATATCCATGGGACTCCCCAATTACAAGCAAGCAGGTAGAATGCCGCGAACCCCGAGAGGATGTTTACAAAACCGCGAGCGAAGGTCAGGCAAGGCGAACTCAGGCGAACAAACGCAGTGTACAGGCTGTACATGAGCATTTTGCGGCTGAATTCAACGCAGCATGGTCGAGCGCAGCAATTTGTAGACGCCCTCTTCAATGGTCGGGCTTATAGAGCGCAGGTAATGTCCACGATAGCAGAGAATATTGCAAAGGTCGGAGCGCGCATCCGTGAGGCGGCGCAAGCCTCGCAACGCAATTTGGCGGATATCGGCCTGCTCGCCGTGAGCAAGACCAAACCGGCAGAGGCCATTCGCGAAGCCCACGCAACCGGGCTGTGCGACTTCGGCGAAAACTACCTGCAGGAGGCCCTGGAGAAGCAGGCCGAACTGGACGATCTGCCCTTGATCTGGCACTTCATCGGCCCCATTCAGTCGAACAAGACCCGGCCTATCGCCGAGCATTTCGACTGGGTACATTCGGTGGATCGCCTGAAAATCGCCCAACGCCTCTCGGATCAGCGCCCCGCGCACCTGCCGCCGCTGAACGTCTGCCTGCAGATCAACGTCAGCGGGGAAGACAGCAAGTCCGGGTGCAGCCCTGAAGAGTTGCCCGAGCTGGCCAGAGCCGTCAGCGCCCTGCCCAATCTGCGCCTGCGCGGGCTGATGGCGATTCCCGAACCCACTGACGACGTGGCCGCGCAACATGCGGCCTTCGCCCGTTTGCGCCAATTGCGTGATGAGCTGTCACTGAATCTCGACACCCTGTCCATGGGCATGAGCCATGACCTGGAGGCCGCCATCGCCGAAGGCGCCACCTGGGTGCGCATCGGCACCGCCCTGTTCGGCGCCCGCGACTATGGCCAGCCCATTCACTGAATGAAGGAACTCCCCACAATGAGCAACCCGATCATCGCCTTCGTCGGCGCCGGCAACATGGCCGCCAGCCTGATTGGCGGCCTGCGTGCCCAGGGCGTGGCGGCCAGCGCCATTCGCGCCAGCGAGCCTGGTGACGAGCAGCGTGCACGCCTGCAGCAGGAGCACGGCATCGCCACCTTCGCGGATAACGCCGCAGCCATCCAGGGCGCCGACCTGATCGTGCTGGCCGTCAAGCCGCAGATCATGAAGACCGTGTGCCTGGATCTGGCTGCGCACCTGGCCGCCAATCAGGTGATCATCTCCATCGCCGCCGGTATCAGCTGTGCCAGCCTGGAAAACTGGCTGGGCGAGCGCCCTGTGGTGCGCTGCATGCCCAATACCCCGGCGCTGCTGCGCCAGGGCGTGTCCGGGCTGTTCGCCAACCCGCGCGTCAACGCCGCACAGAAGGCCCAGGCCGAACAGGTGCTGAGCGCCGTCGGCCTGGCCCTGTGGTTGGACGAAGAGGCCCAGCTCGATGCCGTTACCGCAGTCTCCGGCAGCGGCCCGGCCTATTTCTTCCTGCTGATTGAAGCCATGACCGAGGCCGGCGAAAAACTCGGCCTGCCACGCGAAACCGCCGCGCGTCTGAGCATCCAGACCGCACTGGGCGCAGCGCGCATGGCCAGTGAAAGCGATGTCGACGCGGCCGAACTGCGTCGTCGTGTCACCTCGCCGAACGGAACCACCGAAGCGGCGATCAAAACCTTCCAGGCCGGCGGCTTCGAAGCGCTGGTACAACAGGCACTGAATGCCGCCGCCAATCGCTCGGCCGAACTGGCCGAACAACTGGGCCAATAAGGAGACAGCATGTCCGGACTCATCGAAGCCCTGATCTACATCATCCAGACCCTCGGCAGCCTGTACCTGCTGATCGTGCTGCTGCGTTTCATCCTGCAACTGGTACGCGCCGACTTCTACAACCCGCTGAGCCAGTTCATCGTCAAGGCCACGCAACCGCTGCTGACGCCGCTGCGTCGCATCATTCCGGGCTTCGCCGGGCTTGACCTGGCTTCGCTGATCCTCGCCATCCTGGTGCAGTTGCTGCTGATGGCGGTCACCCTGACACTGATGGGCTACAACGTCGGTGGCTTCATCCTGCAGTTGCTGGTGTGGTCGGTGATCGGCGTGACCTCGCTGTTCCTCAAGGTATTCTTCTTCGCCCTGATCATCAGCGTGATCCTCTCCTGGGTCGCACCGGGCAGCTACAACCCCGGCGCGCAACTGGTGAACCAGATCTGCGAACCGCTGCTGGCGCCGTTTCGCAAGCTGCTGCCGAACCTGGGCGGCCTGGATATCTCGCCGATCTTCGCCTTCATCACCATCAACCTGATCGACCGTTTCGTCATCGGCGGCCTGGCGGCTTCCACCGGACTGCCACCGATGCTCAGCCCCTTCCTCTGAAGATGAGTTTCTACCGCTGGGACGGCGAGGATCTGATTCTCGACTGCCATCTGCAGCCCAGAGCGAGCAAGGACGAGTTCGCCGGGCTGCATGGTGAACGGCTGAAGATTCGCCTCACCGCCCCGCCGGTCGAGGGCAAGGCCAATGCTCATCTACAGGCCTTCCTGGCCAAGGCCTTCGGTGTCGCCAAGAGCCAGGTGAGCCTGGAAAGTGGCGAACTCAACCGACAGAAGCGCCTGCGCATCCGCGCCCCGCAAGACCTGCCTCCCATTCCCGGCCTGCAGCGCCCCTGACGACCGTTCAGCCACTTGCCCTGACCATAAGGCGGGTCTGTCGAGGCGGCCAATTGACGTGCATCGCGCGCCTTGCATAATGCAAGTCATTCTCGCGCATGCCGCGCCTCATGCGGCGAACCGAAGCGAACCACCGACGAGGCACCACCCAGGATCGGCAAGCGGATGATCCTGCCCAGAGGAGAGCCAGGATGAGCATGGAACGTCTCAGCCAGCAGGTTGACGCCTACGTTGCCTGGAAACGCGAGCTGATTCGCGAGATCACCCGCTATCGCAGCTGGCTGGAACACAACCGGCTCAACTCCGACGCCGTGCAGGCCAGGCTCGAACGCGCACTGAAGATTCTGCGCACCGATCACATCACCCTGGCCTTCGTCGGCGAGTTCTCCCGTGGCAAGACCGAGCTGATCAACAGCCTGTTCTTCTCCGAATACGGCCAGCGCATGCTGCCTTCGCATGCCGGGCGCACCACCATGTGCCCCACCGAGCTGTTCTTCGACCCCCGCTCGGAACGCCCCTACATTCGCCTGCTGCCGATCGAGACGCGCACGGCCTCGGCCAGCGTCGCGCAATTCAAGCGCATCCCCAGGCACTGGGTGAACATTCCGCTCGATACCAGCGACCCCGCCAACATGGCCCTGGCTTTCAGCCAGGTAGCCAAGACCAAGGCCATGCCGGTGGAGCAGGCGATCCAGCTCGGCTTTCACCCGGATATGCTCGAAGGCACCGGCAAGCGCGGCCAGGTGCTGGTACCGGCCTGGCGCCATGCCATGGTCAACTTCGACCACCCGCTGCTGCGCCAGGGCCTGCGCATTCTCGACACGCCCGGCCTCAACGCCCTGGGCAGCGAGCCGGAACTGACCCTGTCGATGCTGCCCAACGCCCAGGCGATCATCTTCCTGCTGTCGGCCGACACCGGCGTCACCGCCAGCGACATGAGCATCTGGCAGCAGCACATCCGCCAGCTCGACGAGGACGCGCAGACCAGCCTGTTCGCCGTGCTGAACAAGATCGACGTGCTGTGGGACGACCTGGCCGGCGAAACCTTCGTGCACAACGCCATCAACCAGATCCAGAGTGCCACGGCCAAGCAGCTGGGCATCGCCAAGCAGGACGTGCTGCCGCTGTCGGCCAAGCAGGCGCTGCTGGCCAAGGTACGCAAGGACGAGGAACTCCTGGCGCGAAGCCAGATGGCCGAGCTGGAGAACCTGCTCTGCGAGCGCATCGTCGCGCAGAAGGAACGCCTGATCGAAGACCACGTGGTGCGCCAGGTGCTGGCGTTGCTCAACAACAGCCAGCACGTGCTCAATCTGCGTCTGGAGAAGGTCAGCGAACAGCTGGCCCTGCTCGGCAACCACCAACAGGACAATGGCCAGTTGCTGTTCGAACTGACCGCCAAGACCAAGGAAGACCACACCCAGCATCACAAGCGCCTGCTCGGCCTCAAGACCAACCAGCGCCTGCTGCTCCGTCAGGGTCAGTTGCTGCGCCATGCCGCACGCGCCGAGCGCCTGGAAGAACATCTGACCGAGGTACGTCGCAACCTCACCGGCAGTTGGACGACTCTGGGCATCAACCAGGCCATCCTGCATTTCTTCCGCGCCGTGGAGCAGGATCTGCACAATCTGCAGCACGAAGCCGAGATGGCCAACAAGATGGTCGCCGCCATCTATCGCCGACATAACGAAGACAATCCGCTGGGCGGCGTCGATGCGCCGCAGTTCAAGATCCAGCGCTACCTGCGTGAACTGAAGAAACTGCAAGCCAAGGGCGACCAGTTCCGCCTGCACGTGAAGACCCTGCTCACCGAGCAACGCAGCCTGACCCGACGTTTCTTCGCCACCCTGGCCCAGGAGGTGATCGGCCTGCACCAGCGCCTGCGCCAGGACGCCGAGCAATGGGCCGCCGATGCCCTGATGCCGCTGATGCAGCACACCCTGGAACACAAGCAGATGCTGGAAACCCACATGCTGCGTCTCAAGGCCCTGGCCCAGGAAACGCAGCAGACGCGCAAGCGCAGCCAGCAACTGGCGCGCTACCGCGAAGAACTGGAGCAGCAACTGGCCCAGGCAGCCGACATGCTGCGCATTCTGCGTCGCCCGGCGCCGGTGCAACGCCAGGGCAAGGTGGTGAGCCTGCCGGTGGTGGCGCGCCCACGCAGCCTCTGAGGACAGTCGAGGCACCGGCCACTTCCGGGCCTGCTCGCTTGCTGCTCGGGTCGGTGCTCTTTAGACTGGCGCCCTCCTCCGATTCATTAGCAGCGCCTCCATGCCCACTGCCTTTCCCGAAGATTCCGTCGGCCTGGTCAGCCCCCAGGTATTCCGTTTCAGCGAACCGCTGGCACTGGCCTGCGGACGCAGCCTGTCCGACTACGAACTGGTCGTCGAAACCTACGGCGAACTGAACGCCGCACGCAGCAATGCCGTACTCATCTGCCATGCTCTGTCCGGCCACCACCATGCTGCCGGCTATCACAGCCCGGACGATCGAAAACCCGGCTGGTGGGACAGCTGCATCGGCCCCGGCAAGCCCATCGACACGCGCAAGTTCTTCGTCGTCAGCCTCAACAACCTGGGCGGCTGCAACGGCTCCACCGGCCCGAGCAGCACCAACCCGGCGACCGGCAAACCCTACGGCGCCGATTTCCCGGTGATGACCGTGGAAGACTGGGTGCACAGCCAGGCGCGCCTGGCCGATGTGCTCGGTATTCAGCAATGGGCGGCAGTGATCGGCGGCAGCCTCGGCGGCATGCAGGCCATGCAGTGGACCATCAGCTACCCGGAGCGCGTGCGCCATTGCCTGGCCATCGCCTCGGCCCCCAAGCTGTCGGCGCAGAACATCGCCTTCAACGAAGTGGCACGCCAGGCCATCCTCACCGATCCCGAATTCCATGGCGGACATTTCCAGGAGCAGGGCGTGATCCCGAAACGCGGCCTGATGCTGGCACGCATGGTCGGGCACATCACCTACCTGTCCGACGACGCCATGGGCGAGAAATTCGGCCGGGGCCTGAAGAGCGAGAAGCTCAACTACGACTTCCACAGCGTCGAATTCCAGGTGGAAAGCTACCTGCGTTATCAGGGCGAGGAGTTCTCCGGCCGCTTCGATGCCAACACCTACCTGCTGATGACCAAGGCGCTGGACTACTTCGACCCGGCCGCCGCCCATGGCGGTGACCTGGCGCAGACCCTGGCCGTGGCCAAGGCGGATTTCTGTCTGATGTCCTTCACCACCGACTGGCGCTTCTCCCCTGCCCGCTCGCGGGAGATCGTCGACGCCCTGACGGCGGCGAAGAAGAATGTCTGCTACCTGGAGATCGATGCGCCGCAGGGTCATGACGCCTTCCTCATGCCGATCCCGCGTTACCTGCAGGCGTTCGGCAGTTACATGAAGCGAATCGAGGTATGAGCATGCGAGCGGATCTGGACATCATCCAGGAATGGATCGCCCCGGGCAGCCGCGTGCTCGACCTGGGCTGCGGCGACGGCGAGTTGCTGGCCTGGCTGCGCGACAACAAGCAGGTTGCCGGATACGGCCTGGAAATCGACCCGGACAAGATCGCCCTGTGCATCGAGCGTGGCGTCAACGTCATCGAGCAGAACCTCGACCTGGGCCTCGGCAACTTCGCCAGCAACAGCTTCGACGTGGTGGTCATGACGCAGTCGCTACAGGCACTGCACTACCCGGACAAGGTGCTGGCCGAAATGCTGCGCGTCGGCAAGACCTGCATCATCACCTTCCCCAACTTCGGGCACTGGCGCTGCCGCTGGTACCTGACGACGAAAGGTCGCATGCCGGTGTCGGACTTCCTGCCCTATACCTGGTACAACACGCCGAACATCCACTTCTGCACCTTCGAGGACTTCGAGCGTCTCTGCCACGCCCAGGGTGCTCGTGTGGAAGAACGCCTGGCGGTCGATCGTGACCATCGCCATGGCCTGGCAAGCCGCATCTGGCCCAACCTGCTGGGCGAAATCGGCATCTACCGCATCAGCGGTGCGGATCTGTCCGCCCACCGCGTCGCGGTCTGAACGAGGAGAACATCATGCGCCGCATCATCCCCTTCCTGATCGCCCTGTGCCTGTCCCTGCCGGCCGCCGCCGAACGCAAGCAGAGCTTCGGCGATCTCGACGTGCATTACAGCGTGTTCAATTCCAGCTTCATCCAGCCGGACGTGGCCGCAGCAGCCGGCCTGACCCGCAGCAAGACCCAGGGCGTGATCAACGTCGCCGTGCTCAAGGCCGGCAAGCCCAGCACCGCCGTGGTCGGCGGCGAGGTGAAGGATCTGCTGGGCAAGAGCACCGCCCTGACCTTCCGCCAGGTCACCGAGGGCGGTGCCATCTATTACCTGGCACAGTTCCCCTTCAAGACCCGCGAAGTGCTGAGTTTCACGCTGAACGTGCGGCAGGGCGACGACGCGCACCGCATCACCTTCAACCAGGAAATGTTCCCCGATGACTGACTTCAAGGAACTGGTGCTGGCCAGCCACAACGCCGGCAAGCTCAAGGAACTGCAAGCCATGCTCGGCGACGCCGTGCGCGTGCGCTCCATCGGTGAATTCAGTCAGGTCGAGCCGGAAGAGACCGGTCTGTCGTTCGTCGAGAACGCCATCCTCAAGGCTCGCAACGCCGCGCGCATCTCCGGCCTGCCGGCGCTGGCCGACGACTCCGGCCTGGCGGTGGATGCCCTCGGCGGCGCCCCCGGCATCTATTCGGCGCGCTATGCCGATGGCAAGGGCGATGCGGCCAACAACGCCAAATTGCTCGACGCCCTCAAGGACGTACCGGATGCCGAGCGCGGCGCCCAGTTCGTCTGCGCCCTGGCGCTGGTGCGCCATGCCGATGACCCGCTGCCGATCCTCTGCGAAGGCCTTTGGCACGGGCGCATCCTGCACGAGGCCCGTGGCGAGCACGGATTCGGCTACGACCCGCTGTTCTGGGTGCCGGAGGGCGAGTGCTCCAGTGCCGAGATGCCATCCGAACAGAAGAACCGCCTCAGCCACCGCGCACGCGCCATGGCCCTGCTCAAGCAGCGCCTGAGGCTGGCATGAGCGATACCGCTGGCGGGCGCTTCCTGCTCCCGCCCCTCGCGCTCTACATCCACATTCCATGGTGCGTGCGCAAATGCCCGTACTGTGACTTCAACTCCCACGCCGCCGGGCCGACGCTACCGGAAGACGAGTACGTCGACGCCCTGCTGGCCGACCTCGACGTCGACCTGCAACACGTCCATGGCCGTCCCCTGACCTCGATCTTCTTCGGGGGTGGCACGCCCAGCCTGTTTTCCGACCGCTCCCTCGGCCGTCTGCTGGAGGGCGTGGAACGCCGTATCGCCTTTGCAGACGACATCGAGATCACTCTGGAAGCCAATCCCGGCACCTTCGAACAGGCCAAGTTCAAAGGCTACCGCGCACTGGGCATCAACCGCCTGTCCATCGGCGTGCAAAGCTTCCAGGAGGCCAAGCTCAAGGCGCTGGGACGCATCCACAACGGCGATGAGGCCATTCGTGCAGCCGACATGGCGCGTGCGGCGGGCTTCGACAATTTCAACCTCGACCTGATGCACGGCCTGCCCGAGCAGAGCATCGAGGACGCCCTGTTCGACCTGCGCACCGCCATCGCCCAGGCACCGACGCACCTTTCCTGGTACCAGCTGACCATGGAGCCGAACACGGTGTTCTGGAGCCAGCCACCAGAACTTCCGGAAGACGATCTCCTGTGGGACATCCAGGAAGCCGGCCAGGCGCTGCTCGCCACAGAAGGCTACGCGCAGTACGAGGTATCCGCCTATGCGCGCCCGGGCAAGCAGGCGCGGCACAACCTCAACTACTGGACGTTCGGCGATTTTCTCGGCATCGGTGCCGGCGCCCACGCCAAGCTGAGCACGCCCACCGGGCGCATCCTGCGCACCTGGAAAACCCGTCTGCCGAAGGACTACCTCGATCCAGCCAAGGCCTGTCAGGCGGGCGAACGCCTGCTGGATGCCGACGAGCTACCCTTCGAGTTCCTGATGAACGTGCTGCGCCTGACCGAGGGTGCGCCAGCCGAGCTGTTCAGCCAGCGCACCGGCCTGCCGTTGCAACAACTGGCACAGGCCCGTCGCGAAGCCGAGCAGCGTGGTCTGCTGCAGACCAACGACGCCCGGCTGGTGGCCACTGAAAAAGGTCAGCTGTTTCTCAACGATCTGCTGCAGCTGTTCCTCGGCTAGGAGCCTGTCGGACTTTATCGTTCGTAACGAGAGAAAGCCCGATTTTAGGCAGTTTTTCCGGTTTTTCGAGGAGAATAGCCCGCTATTTGACGAGGAAATGCGGAAAAAACGTCCAACTTCGGCTTTCTCGCAGTAGAACAGCATCCAGTCCGACAGCCTCCTGGCCACAGGCCCAGGCTATTGCGGTAGTCTATGGCGCTTAATCGTGCGCCGACAGGGAACCCAGTCGTGCTTGACCCGCGCAGCATCGTCTTCATTCTCGCCGCCCTGAGCCTGCTGATGGCCATCGTGCTGTCGGCCATGCCCAGCGCCGTGCGCGATCGTCAGCAGGGGGCGCGACACTGGAGCGTCAGCATGCTCTGCGTGGCGGTCGCCTCCGTGCTCTACGGCCTGCGCGGCATGGTGCCCGAGGCGTTCTCGATAGTGGTGGCCAACGCTGCGGCCATGGGCGCCACTGCACTGATCTACTACGGTGGACGCGCCTTCTTCGACCAGCGACGCCACGGCCGGTTGCTGATCATCGCCCTGCTGCTGGCCAACCTGGGGCTGGTCTACTGTTTCTACGGGCAGGATCTATACGCCATCCGTGTAGTGATCTTCTCCAGCGTCTCCGGCGTGCTGCTGTTCCTGTTCGGCCTCGACGTGCTGCGCCACCGCCCACGCGAAGCCGGGCGCGCGCATTTTCCCTACCTGTTCACGGCTATCACGGTACTCTTCGACGCTCTGGTGTCACTGGCCCGGATCATCAATGCCGTGCTCAACCCCAGCGGTGGCGGCGATTTCCTGGCGCCTACACCGCTCAATGCCCTGTATTTCTCCACCCACGGCCTGCTGGCGATCTGCATCTCGGTCGGTTTCATTCTCATGCTCAACGAGCGCCTGCATGCGATGCTCGAACACCAGCTCAGCCACGATCCGCTGACCAACGCCTATTCCAGGCCGATGATCTTCGAGCTCGCCCAACGTGAGCTGAGCCCCCTGCGCCAACCGCTCTCACTGTTGCTGCTGGACATCGACCACTTCAAACAGGTCAACGACAACCTCGGCCACCAGGCTGGCGACGAAGTGCTCAAGCATTTCGTGCGCACGCTCACTGCCAACCTGCGTGCGAACGAGCCACTGGGCCGCTATGGCGGCGAAGAGTTCATCATCCTGCTGCAGGATGTCGACGCCGAATCGGCTCGCCGCACCGCTGAACGACTGCGCCAATGCATTGCCGAAGCACCGTACCGCCACTCGCAAGGCGAATATCCGATCACCACCAGCATCGGCCATGCCACCGCTCACCCACAGGAGAGCCTGGAGCAGTTGCTGCAACGGGCCGACACGGCCCTGTACCGCGCCAAACGCGAAGGCCGTAACCGCGTAGAACAAGCCTGACCCTCGAGGAGTCCCAATGGATCTGATACTGGATCTGATCGTCACCCTTTCGCGCTGGAGCCGTAGCCACCTCGGCGATATCTCCCTGGCTATCATGGCCACCTTGCTGGTGCTGTTCGGTCCGGCGATCAATGCCTGGGTTCAACGCACCATCGGCAATCTCAATTTCGTTCTGCGCACCTTGCTGTTCGTGGTGTTCTGCGCGGTCGGCTACGGCCTGGCCATCGTCTTCCTCACGCCCTGGCTGGCCAAGGGCCTGGCTCACTTCAACAACTTCACCCTGGCGCCGGTGCTGATCCTGATCTTCGTGGTCATCGGCATCCTTGCCGACCGCAACTAGCGGGCGTGCCCGGGTTGCGCCCCCAACAGGTCAGTCCAGCAGCCACGCCAGAACGTGATCGGCCAGTTGATCGGGAGTTTCATTCGTCGAATCCAGCCGCAGCAGCGGGCAGGTCAGTTGCCGCTCGATCCAGGCTTCGTGCATCCGCAGGCTGCGAGTCTGCAGGCCACCCTGCTCGTAAGCCGCAGCCCAATCGATGAAGGCCAGGCTTTGCGCGTGCATGTCGCCACCTGGCTGAATGCGCTCACCGTAGCGCTGCGCCTCACGCAGGCGCAGGCGGCGCATGCGTTCTTCATCGTCCAGACGCAGAAACAGCGCGTGGCTGAACGAAGGAACCAACGCCTCGCCCCAACTGCACAGCGAGCCGCTCAACACCCAGTCCGGCGCGTGCGCGACCTGCTCGCGGATCAGCTCGACCCGCTGTTGCGGCGGGCGTTTGTGCAGATACGGAGGCTCACTGGGCAGCCAGTAGAAATCGTCGGTATCCAGGTGCAGCCAACCGCAACGCTCGGCCAAGGCCCGGGCCAGAGTGGTGGTGCCGGAGCCGGATGCGCCGAAGATATGTAACCGAACCGCCATGGATTCACCTCCTTTTCGAACAGGACTTCAAGATGATTCGCCCCTACCGCTCCTCTGACAGCGAAGCCGTACTCACGCTCTGGCTCGAGGCTTCGATCCAGGCACACGACTTCGTTGCGGAAGAGTTCTGGCACGCACAGCTGCCCGCCATGCGCGAACACTACCTGCCACAGGCCGAAACCTGGGTGCTCGAGGAGAACGGGCAGGCACTCGCTTTCATGTCGCTGCACGGGGCGCGCCTGGCCGCACTGTTCGTCAGCCCGCACGCCCAGGGCCGAGGCCTGGGCCGCCAGTTGCTGGACGAGGCCAAGCGCAGGCGCGACAGCCTCGAACTCGGCGTCTACTGCGCCAACCACCGCGCGATGGCCTTCTACCGGGCCAACGACTTCCTGGCGGTGGCCGAGACACGCGACCCGCACACCGGCCAGCCGGAGCTGACGATGCGCTGGTCGCGCGCCTGAGCAAGGCTCAGTTGCCTTCGCGGCGCAGTGCCTGCGGGGTGAAGTCGCGTGGGCTCAGCCTGGCATTGAAGTCGTACATCTTCTCGTTGTTGTCCAGACCGTCGGCGAAGTAACGGCTGCCCTTGAAGTCGTAGATGGTTTCCAGGGTGGAGCCGAACATCGGCACGTCGTAATAACTGATCGGGTGGGCTTCCTGCAGACCGACCAGGGCACCGCTGCGGTCATACAGGTCGACTGCCAGAATCTGCCAGCTGTCCTCGTCCAGATAAAAACGACGCTTGCCATAAGGATGGCTGAAGCCGGTACGCAGATCCGCCTCTACCACCCAGACACGGTGCAGCTCGTAACGCAGCAACTCGGGGTTGATGTGCTTGGCATGCAGGATGTCGGCGTAGGGAATGTCCTTCTGGTGTACGGCGTAGCTGTTGTAGGGCACCAGCATCTCGCGCTTGCCCAGCAACTGCCATTCGTAGCGATCCGGCGCACCGTTGTAGGAGTCGACCTGGTCAGCAGTGGCCAGGCCATTGGTATCGGGCTGCAAGGTGTCGTAAGCGAGCATCGGCAGGCGGCGCACACGGCGCTCGCCACGGTTGAAACGCCAGGCCTTGCGGATCGCCAGTACCTGATCGAGCGTCTCCTGCACGACCAGGGCCGAACCGGCCAGCTTGGCCGGGGCCACCACCTTGTACTTGTAGTAGAACAGGGTGTTGTCCAGATCCTGCGGGGCGACGCCTTCACGGCCATAGAGGAAGTAGACATCACGCTCGAGCTTGAGCAGGTTGTAGCTGCCGTTGGCGAGCACCGCCGCCTGGTTGGTCGCCATGCTGATCTGGTCGCCACGGTAACGCATGATGTGGTTCCAGATGGCTTCCTGGCCGTTCTGCGGTATCGGGAACGGCACGCCGGCAGCCGCCCCCTGCACACCGTTGCCACCGGAAATCAGCTCGGCATTGAGCGCATTGAAGCGCGTGGCGTCGTAGATGCGCTGTGGTGCGGCAGCGCTACGACGGGTCGGGAAAACCCGCAGATAAAAACCAGGGTTGCTCTGCAACAGGGCTTTCAGGCCCACCGGCAATTGCTGCTCGTACTGCGCCAGGTTCTGGCTGTCGACGCGATACAGCAGTTTGTCGCCAGCATAGGGGTCGGGGTGATGCATACCCGCCTGATAATTGGCCGGCGGGGTCGCCAGGCCGCCCGTCCAGGCGGGAATGGTGCCGCTGGCATTACCGGCGCGCTCGCCGCCCAGCGGGGTCAGATCCTGCTCCAGGCGCGCAGCCTGGCTGGCGTCGACCTTGGCCTGGGCCTGAAAGGCCAGGGCAGTCAGCAGCAAAAGGGAAACCGATCTCAACACAATGCTCTCCTCGCGGCGCCATGACAGCGGCGCCGCTAATATCTACACGCCTTGCAGGCGCGCTTATCGTTGTTGTGTCTTGCGGTGAGGTGCCGTCCTGGCCCGTCGGGTTATCCCGATCTGATCGTGCATCCTGCCGGTTCTGATTCGAGCCGCCCCGTCCCGGGGCCGTGAAGTGATCTTCAGCTCTGGCGCTGGAACTTGAGATCCCATACACCGTGACCGAGGCGCTCGCCACGGCGTTCGAACTTGGTTACGGGACGCTCTTCGGGCCGCGGCACATAGGTGCCATCGGCCGCCAGATTACGATAGCCCGGCGCCGCGCTCATCACCTCGAGCATGTGCTCGGCATAGTTCTCCCAGTCGGTTGCCATGTGCAGCACACCGCCGACCTTCAACTTGCTGCGCACCAGCTCGGCAAAGGCCGGCTGAACGATGCGGCGCTTGTGATGGCGCGACTTGTGCCAGGGATCGGGGAAAAACAGCAGCACGCGATCCAGGCTGGCATCGGCCACGCAGTCACGCAGCACCTCCAGCGCATCACAGCTGTACACGCGGATATTGCTCAGGTTCTGCGCCATCGCACCATTGAGCAAGGCGCCCACGCCCGGCTTGTGCACCTCGACACCGATGAAATCCTGCTCGGGCGCCGCAGCGGCCATTTCAAGAGTGGAGTGGCCCATGCCGAAACCGATCTCGAAGGTGCGCGGCGCACTGCGGCCAAACACCTGATCGAAATCGCGCAGCCCTTCTTCGAGCTCCAGGCCGAACTGCGGCCAGCCCTTGTCCAGGCCGCGCTGCTGGCCTTCGGTCATGCGCCCGGCGCGCATCACGAAACTCTTGATGGTACGGCGCTGGCGACCGTCTTCGGTCAGTTCGGGCTGTTGGGTATCGGTCATGCTGTGCTCTTGTAGAGTGCTCAGGATTTCGCGGACGGACGCCCTACTTTCAACGCAGCAGGATCGACGCGCAGCAAATCGCTAGTTGATCAGGCCCGTCAGCGGCGACGATGCACTGGCATAGAGTTTCTTCGGCATGCGGCCAGCGAGGTAGGCCAGACGACCGGCCTCGACCGCATGCTTCATGGCGCGGGCCATGAGAATCGGATCCTGCGCATGGGCGATGGCGCTGTTGAGCAGCACCGCTTCGCAGCCCAGCTCCATGGCGATGGTGGCATCGGAGGCCGTGCCCACGCCGGCATCGACCAGCACCGGCACCTTGGCCTCTTCGAGGATGATGCGCAGGTTGTACGGATTGCAGATACCCAGGCCCGAGCCGATCAGGCCGGCCAGCGGCATCACCGCGATGCAGCCGATCTCGGCCAGTTGACGGGCGATGATCGGATCGTCACTGGTGTACACCATGACATCGAAACCATCCTTGACCAGTACTTCGGCCGCCTTGATGGTCTCGATGACGTTGGGGAACAGGGTCTTCTGGTCGGCCAGCACTTCCAGCTTGACCAGGTTGTGGCCATCGAGCAGTTCGCGGGCCAGACGGCAGGTGCGCACGGCTTCCACGGCGTCGTAGCAACCGGCAGTGTTCGGCAGGATGGTGTACTTGTCCGGGCTGATCACGTCGAGCAGGTTCGGCTCACCCGGATTCTGGCCAATGTTGGTGCGACGCACGGCCACGGTGACGATCTCGGCGCCGGAGGCGGCGATGGCGTCGCGGGTCTCGTCCATATCCTTGTACTTGCCGGTACCGACCAGCAGGCGCGACTGGTAAGTACGACCGGCCAGGGTAAAGGGCTTGTCGCTGCGAACTTGGCTCATGGGAAACTCCTCAGAGGGATCAACCGCCGCCGATGGCGTGCACCACCTCCACCTGATCGCCCTCGGCGAGCAGCGTGGTCTCGTGCTGGCTGCGTGGAACGATGTCCAGATTGAGCTCGACCGCCACCCGGCGCCCGGTCAGATCGAGGCGAACCAACAGGTCGGCGACGCTCTGCTTCTCGGGCAACTCGAAAGGTTCACCATTCAACTGAATGTGCATGACGGCTCGGTCACAACTAGGAAGAGGGCCGGCATTCTAGCCCGTTAGCAGGCCACGACCAAGGCTAAAAGACGCCATTCGTCCTCATTTCTGACGCCAGAGTCAGCTCAGTTTCCAGGCCGCCAGGCCCAGACAAACCCAGCCGAACAGGAAGGCGACACCGCCGAACGGGGTGATGATGCCCAGCTTGCCAATGCCGCTGAGCGTCAACAGATACAGGCTGCCGGAGAACAGCACGATACCCAGGGTGAAGGCGCCACCGGCCAGGTTGACCAGGCGGCCGGGGGCATGCAATGCCAGCAGGCCGACACCGAACAGGGCCAGGGCATGGATCAACTGGTAGTGCGTGCCGGTCTGGAACACCGTCAGGTATTCGGGGCTGAGCCTGTGCTTCAGGCCGTGAGCTGCGAAAGCGCCCAGGGCCACCCCGGTAAAGCCGGCAAAAGCGGATAACAGCAGCCAGAGACGAGCCATGGAACCTCCAGGTGAGATCGACATGGGCGCAGTTTAACCATTGGGAGCCAAGGCGAAATGGTTGCTATTGTCACACCTGCGCGCAATCGTGCGACGGCTCGGGAATTTCCCCGCCTATTTTTTGTTTTAATAGCGCCACCGCCAATCGTTGCGAGACTCCATGCTCCGAGCCCTGACCCGCCGCCTGCTGAAACTGCTGCTCTGGCTGATGCTGACCAGCGCCCTGCTGGTGCTCGCGCTGCGCTGGGTGCCGCCGCCCGGCACGGCGCTGATGATAGAACGCAAGATCGAATCCTGGGGCAGCGGACAATCGCTGGAGCTCAAGCGCCAGTGGCGCCCGTGGAACGAGCTGCCGGATCATCTGAAGATGGCGGTGATCGCCGCCGAGGATCAGAAGTTCGCCGAACACTGGGGCTTCGACATGGGCGCCATCCAGGCCGCACTGGCGCACAACCAGAGCGGCGGCTCGCTACGTGGCGCCAGCACCCTCAGCCAGCAGGTGGCCAAGAACCTGTTCCTCTGGTCCGGTCGCAGCTGGCTGCGCAAGGGGCTGGAAGCCTGGTTCACCGCATTGATCGAACTGCTCTGGTCCAAGGAGCGCATCCTCGAGGTCTACCTCAACAGCGTCGAGTGGGGCGATGGCATCTTCGGCGCCGAAGCCGCCGCACAGCATCATTTCGGCATCGGTGCACCGTACCTCGACCGTCGGCAGGCCAGCCAACTGGCGGCGGTATTGCCCAACCCGCTGCGCTGGAGCGCGGGACACCCGAATGGCTACGTGATTCGTCGCGCCGCCTGGATTCGCCAGCAGATGAATCAACTGGGTGGCAGCCACTACCTCAACCAGCTCAAGGCACAACGCCCACACTGGTGGCCGCGCGGGTTGTAGGATGATCGCAGGGTGCGCCATGCGCACCGCATATTCATTCGGATTGCCGGTGGTGCGCACAGCGCACCCTACTCTGCAGGCATGAAAAAGCCGCACCAGGGTGCGGCTTCTTCTTTCGCGATGGATCAGGCGGCGATACAGCCCTTGAGCTTGTTCATCGCATTCTTCTCGAGCTGGCGGATACGCTCGGCCGACACATTGTACTTGGCAGCCAGGTCGTGCAGCGTCGCTTTCTCCTCGGCCAGCCAGCGCTGGTAGAGAATGTCCCGGCTGCGCTCATCCAGGCTTTCCAGCGCTTCGTGCAGGTTGCTGCTGGAACTGTCGCTCCAGTCGGCATCCTCGAGCTGGCGGGCCGGGTCGTAGCGGTGGTCTTCCAGGTAGTGTGCGGGCGACTGGAAGGCGCTGTCATCGTCGGCGTCATTGGCCGGATCGAAAGCCATGTCCTGGCCGGTCAGGCGGCTTTCCATCTCGCGCACTTCGTGCGGCTCGACACCCAGGCTTTCGGCCACGGCAGTCACTTCATCGTTGTTCAGCCAGGCCAGACGTTTCTTCTGGCTGCGCAGGTTGAAGAACAGCTTGCGCTGGGCCTTGGTCGTGGCCACTTTGACGATGCGCCAGTTCTTCAGGATGAACTCGTGGATTTCCGCACGAATCCAGTGCACGGCGAAGGACACCAGACGCACGCCCATCTCCGGATTGAAACGCTTGACCGCCTTCATCAGGCCGACATTGCCTTCCTGGATCAGATCGGCCTGAGCCAGACCATAACCGGAATAGCTGCGGGCGATATGCACCACGAAACGCAGGTGGGCCAGCACCATCTGGCGGGCAGCCTCGAGATCCTGCTGATAGTAGAGATTTTCGGCCAGTTCACGCTCCTGCTCGGGAGTCAGCAGCGGGATGCTGTTGACCGCATGCACGTACGCTTCCAGGTTGGCGCCTGGAACCAGAGCATGAACAGGTTGCAAGGAAGTGGACATTCGAATCCTCCGATTCACGAAACTCGTGCAGTGTAGCACTGCGCTATCTGATACAGGGCCTGTGGATAAGTTCCCTGTTGATAGTCAATATCAACCAAAACAATGACTTGTCAGCTTGGGTTCAGCATCTCCGATGCGCCACCTCAACGAGGCGCCAGCTCGTTCAGATGCCGAGCGACTGCAAGCCAGGCGCCAATATAGCCCAACAGCACGGCGCCGAGCAGCAGCGAAAAACCGTCGGACGAAGGTACGCCACCCAACGCGAAATCGCTACCGTACAAGCCGGCCAAACGTACTACAGCATCGTTCAGCCAATCCAGCCCGAAGGCCAACAGCAACCAGGCGAAGATGCCCGCACCGAAACCGTACAACGCGCCCATATAAAGGAAGGGACGTCGCACGTAGCCATCGGTTCCCCCCACCAGTTTTATCACCTCGATCTCGGCACGGCGGTTCTCGATGTGCAGGCGGATGGTATTGCCGATCACCAGTAGCAACGCCAGGATCAGCAACAGGCTGAGACCGAAGACGAAACGGTCACCCAGTTTGAGGATCGCGGTCAGACGTTCGACCCAGACCAGATCGAGCTGTGCCTGCTCCACCTTTGGCAACTCTGCCAGGCGCTGACGCAGGGCTTCGAGCTTGGCCTTGTCGACCTCCCTGGGCGTCACCAGCACCACGCCCGGCAGCGGATTCTCCGGCAACTCCTTCAGCGCCTGACCAAGGCCGGATAGCTGCTGAAATTCCTCCAGAGCCTGCTCGCGGCTGATCCACTCTGCCTCGGATACGTCATCCATCGCCGCGATCTGCTCACGCAGTGTCTGACCATCGCGCTCGCCAGCGGACATGTCGAGGAACAGGGAAATCTGCGCCGCACGCTGCCAGGAGCCGCCGAGCTTCTCGACGTTGTCCAGCAGCAGCGACAGGCCCATGGGCAGGCTCAACGCCACAGCCATCACCAGGCAGGTGAAGAAACTGCCGATAGGCTGACGCGCCAGGCGGCGCAGGCTGTCTACCAGGCTGGCGCGGTGGCTTTCCAGCCAGGCGTTGAGCAAGGTACGAAAATCCGGCTCGTCCGCCGGGCCATCCACCACCTTGTTGCGCGGCGCCGCGCCGACACGTTCGGCCGGTTGCGGCGTGGGCATCTTCGATGCGCTCATCAGGCCGCCTCCCCGTCACCGATCAGACGACCACGCTGCAGGGTCAGCATGCGCTGGCGCATCCGCGCGATCAGCGCCAGGTCGTGGCTGGCGATGAGCACCGTGGTACCCAACTGATTGATGTCTTCGAACACGCCCATGATCTCCGCAGCCAGACGCGGATCGAGGTTGCCGGTGGGTTCGTCCGCCAGCAGCAGGGCTGGACGGTGCACGATGGCTCGGGCGATGCCGACGCGCTGCTGCTGGCCGGTGGACAGGCCCCCGGTGATTGCGCGGCCTTGTCGCTGAGGCTGACCCGCTCCAGCGCGGCGCCGACCCGCTTGGCGATCTCGGGCTTGGACAGGCCGAGAATCTGTAGCGGCAGGGCGACGTTGTCGAACACGGTGCGATCGAACAGCAACTGATGGTTCTGGAACACCACGCCGATCTGCCGGCGCAGGAACGGAATCTGCGCGTTGGTGATGGTCGACAGATCCTGCCCGGCCAACAGCAGCTTGCCGCTGGTGGGGCGCTCCATGGCCAGCAGCAGGCGCAACAACGTGCTCTTGCCGGCACCGGAGTGACCGGTGACGAAGAGGAATTCGCCGGGGCGAACGCGGAAAGTCAGCTCGTGCAGCCCGACATGGCCATTGGGGTAACGCTTGGCGACCTGCTCGAATCGGATCATCCGCGCTCACGCTCCTCGAAGAGTGCCTGGACGAAAGCCTGCGCCTCGAACGGACGCAGGTCATCGATGCCCTCGCCCACGCCGATGTAGCGAATCGGCAGACCGAACTGCTTGGCCAGGGCGAAGATGACCCCGCCCTTGGCGGTGCCATCGAGTTTGGTCAGCGCCAGGCCGGTGAGGTTCACGGTCTGGTCGAATTGCTTGGCCTGGCTGATGGCGTTCTGGCCAGTGCCGGCATCGAGCACCAGCAGCACTTCGTGCGGCGCGCTGTCATCCAGCTTGCCAATCACTCGGCGCACCTTCTTCAGCTCTTCCATCAGGTTGTCCTTGGTGTGCAGGCGCCCGGCGGTGTCGGCGATCAGCACATCGATGCCGCGCGACTTGGCAGCCTGCACCGCATCGAAGATCACCGAGGCCGAGTCGGCACCGGTGTGCTGGGCAATGACCGCGATATTGTTGCGCTCCCCCCAGACCTGCAATTGCTCCACCGCAGCGGCGCGGAAGGTATCGCCAGCGGCCAGCATCACCTTCCTGCCTTCGAGTTGCAGCTTCTTGGCCAGTTTGCCGATGGTGGTGGTCTTGCCCACGCCATTGACGCCCACGACGAGAATCACGTACGGCTGCTTGGCGGTGTCGATGATCAGCGGCTGCTCGACCGGTTTGAGCAGGCTGACCAGCTCCTCCTGCAACGCCTTGTACAGTGCGCCGCTGTCGGCCAGCTCCTTGCGCGCCACACGCCGGGTCAGATTGCCGATGATCGCCGTGGTGGCTTCGACACCGACGTCGGCGGTCAGCAGGCGAGTCTCGAGGTCGTCGAGCAGGTCGTCGTCGATGGCCTTCTTGCCGAGAAACAGACTGGCCATGCCCTCGCCGAGACTGGCGCTGGTCTTGGACAGCCCCTGCTTGAGACGGGCAAAGAAGCCCGGTTTGTCCTGGGTCGCAGGTACGGCTACAGCCGGTGCTGCCACCACGGCTGCGGGCTCGGGCTCGGGCTCGGGCTCGGGCTCGGCAGCAGGCTGCTCGGCGACGTCAGGCTCGGCTACCGGCGACACTTCGACCGGGGGCTGCTCAGGCTGCGCGGCGGGCGTGGCTTCAGCCACAACGATTTCAGGCTCGACGGTGGGCACCTGTTCGGGTGCAGGCTGTTGGCCTTGCTCGGCAGGCGCGGGCTGAGCCGGCTCGGCAGCAGTCTCTGCGGGTTTCTTGCGCCACCAGCTGAACAGGGATTTCTTTTCTTCGGTCACAGGCGGGGTCTGCGCGCCAGCGTCGGCCGGCGACTTCTTGTCGTCATTGGAACCAAACATGGGTCGCTTGCATCTCAAGGGAGCGTTCGCTTACAGGCTGCAAAGCCTTGTCGCGCCGCCCCGGAAAAGGATGGGGTATCCTAGCACCTCTTCGCCCGTCGGCGGTACGACCGCCCAGGCTATCCGACAGGTCAGACTTTCGATGAATGCCATTGCCCGCCGTTCCCTCGGCCTGCTGTTCGGCGCCCTTTGCGTGCCACTCGCGGCCTTCGCTTCTCCCGCTCAACCCACCCACGAATTCACCCTGGACAACGGCCTGAAAGTCGTCGTCCGCGAGGATCACCGTGCCCCCGTGGTGGTTTCCCAGCTCTGGTACAAGGTCGGTTCCAGCTACGAGACGCCCGGTTCCACCGGCCTGTCCCACGCGCTGGAACACATGATGTTCAAGGGCAGCCGCAAGTTCGGCCCCGGCGAAGCCTCGCGCGTCCTGCGTGAGCTGGGCGCCGAGGAAAACGCCTTCACCAGCGACGATTACACCGCCTACTACCAGGTGCTGGCCAGCGACCGCCTGGGGGTCGCCCTGGAACTGGAAGCCGATCGCCTCGCCGGCCTGAAACTGCCGGCCGACGAGTTCGACAAGGAAATCGAGGTGATCAAGGAGGAACGCCGCCTGCGCACCGACGACCGGCCCTCCTCGCTGGCCTACGAACGCTTCAAGGCCATGGCCTACCCGGCGAGCGGCTACAGCATCCCCACCATCGGCTGGATGGCCGACCTCGAGCGCATGCATATCGACGAACTACGCGCCTGGTACAGGAAGTGGTATGCACCGAACAACGCCACCCTGGTGGTGGTCGGCGACGTGACCGTGGATGAGGTCAAGACCCAGGTTCAGCGCTACTTCGGCGACATTCCGCGCCGCGAGGTGCCGACAGCCAAGCTGCCGCTGGAGCTGGCCGCGCCGGGTGAGCGTCGTACCACGCTGTACCTCAAGACGCAGTTGCCCAGCCTGCTGATGGGCTTCAACGTGCCAGGCCTGGCCACGGCAGCAACGCCACGCCAGGTCTATGCCCTGCGCCTGGCCGCCGCGCTGCTCGACGGCGGCTACAGTGCCCGTCTGTCCACCCGCCTGGAACGTGGCGAAGAGCTCGTTTCCGGTGCCAGCGCCTGGTACAACGCCTTCGCCCGTGGCGACAGCCTGTTCATCCTCTCGGCCACGCCCAACGTGCAGAAGGGCAAGACCCTGGAAGAGGCCGAGGCCGGTCTGTGGCGCGAGCTCGAGGCATTGAAGAAAGCCCCGCCGTCAGCCGCCGAACTGGCGCGCGTACGCGCCCAGGTCATCGCCGGCCTGGTCTACGAGCGCGACTCGATCACCAGCCAGGCCACCAGCATCGGTCAACTGGAAACCGTCGGCCTGTCCTGGCAGTTGACCGACCAGGAGCTGGCCGAACTGGAAGCCGTGACCCCGGCCGATATCCAGCAGGCTGCCCGCACCTTCTTCGTCCGCGACCGCCTGAGCGTCGCCCACGTTCTGCCCGAGGAATCCCGTCATGAGGAGCCACGCCATGAAGACTGAGCGCCGCCTGGGCCTGCTCGGCCTGGTTCTGTCCACCACTCTGGCGCTGGGCGCCTGCGCCAACCTGTCCGGTAGCGCACCAACGGGTGACGCCGCCAAGCTGCAATCACTGGCCGCCCTCGACGGCCAGGCACCTACCCGCCGCACCCTGGATATCCAGACATGGAACACCGCGCAAGGCGCCAGGGTGCTGTTCGCCCAGGCCCATGAACTGCCGATGTTCGATCTGCGCCTGACCTTCGCCGCAGGCAGCAGTCAGGACGACGGCGTGCCGGGCCTGGCCACCCTGACCAACGCCATGCTCAACGAAGGCGTGCCCGGCAAGGATGTCGGTGCCATCGCGGCCGGTTTCGAGGGCCTCGGCGCCGAGTTCGGCAACGGTGCCTACCGCGACATGGCCGTGGCCAGCCTGCGCAGCCTGAGTGCACAGGAGCAGCGCGAGCCTGCCCTGGCGCTGTTCGCCGAGGTACTGGGCAAGCCCACCTTCCCCGCCGATTCGCTGGCACGGATCAAGAACCAGTTGCTCGCCGGCTTCGAGTTCCAGAAACAGAACCCGGGCAAGCTTGCCAGCCTGGAGCTGTTCAAGCGCCTGTATGGCCAACATCCCTATGCCCATTCGAGCGACGGCACGGCACGGTCGATCCCGGCAATCAGCCGCCAGCAGCTGCAGGCCTTCCACGCTCGTGCCTATACCGCCGAAAATGCGGTCATCGCCCTGGTCGGCGACCTGTCACGCGCCGAGGCCGAAGCCATCGCCAATCAGGTATCGGCCGCCCTGCCGCAAGGTCCGGCACTGCCCCGCATCGCCCAGCCGCAAACGCCCAGGCCGGGCGCCAGCCATATCGAGTACCCGTCCAACCAGACCCACCTGATGATCGCCCAACTCGGTATCGATCGCCGTGACCCTGATTACGCGGCCCTGTACCTGGGCAACCAGATCTTCGGTGGCGGTGGTTTCGGCACCCGGCTGATGAGCGAAGTGCGCGAGAAACGCGGCCTGACCTACGGCGTCTACTCCGGCTTCAGCGCCATGCAGGCGCGCGGCCCGTTCATGATCAACCTGCAAACCCGTGCCGAACTCAGCGAAGGCACCCTGGCGCTGGTCAGGCAGTTGCTCACCGACTACCTGCGCGAAGGCCCCACCCAGCAGGAGCTGGACAACGCCAAGCGCGAGCTGGCCGGCAGCTTCCCGCTGTCCACCGCGAGCAATGCCGACATCGTCGGCCAACTGGCTTCCATGGGCTTCTACGACCTGCCCCTGAGCTACCTGGACGACTTCATGCGTGACGTGCAGAACCTGACTACCGAAGAAGTGAAAGCGGCCATGGCCAGACACCTCGATCCCGAGGCGCTGGTAGTGGTGACCGCCGGCCCGACGGTGGCGCAGAAAGAGCTGCCGCCACCGACCGATCGGCCAGCCGAGCTGCCCAGCACGGTGCCGCACTGATGCGCGGACGCTCGCCTCAGAAAGCCCCCGGCAAGGCACATGGCGGCCTGGGCCAGTTGCGCATCATCGGCGGTGAGTGGCGCTCGCGGCGTTTCGCCTTCCCCGACGGGCCGGGCCTGCGCCCGACCCCGGATCGGGTACGCGAGACGCTGTTCAACTGGTTGGCGCCCCATGTCGAGGGCGCCCATGTGCTCGACCCCTTCGCCGGCAGCGGCGCGCTGCTGCTCGAAGCCCTGTCGCGTGGCGCGGCCAGCGGCCTGGCCTGCGACCTCAACCCGGCGTCGGTCGCCACGTTGCGCGGGCACCTGACGACCTTGCAATGCAGCAGGGGCGACGTACGGCTGGGCGATGCCCTGCAACTGCTGGCGCGCCCGGCCCCGCGCCACTTCGACATCGTTCTGCTCGACCCGCCATTCCACAAGGATCTGTTGCAAGGTGCCTGCAACCTGCTGGAAACGCAGGGCTGGCTGGCCGACGACGCCTGGGTCTATACCGAAAGCGAGACGTCGCCTTCTACGCTGGGCCTGCCGGGCAACTGGCGGCTGCACCGCGAGAAACATACCGGCCAGGTGCATTACGCGCTGTGGCAACGCAACGCAAAGTGACCTGCCGGGCGTAGGGTGGATGTCGCCTTTTACATCCACCATGACGGCGTAACAGGTGGATGGTGCAGCGCCATCCATCCCTACAGGACATGCCCATGACGCCCTTCCAACCCGCCTGGTGGCTCCCCTATCCGCACCTACAGACGCTGTGGAACCCCTTCTGTCGCAAGCCGCCGCAACTCGAACGGCAGCGCGAGCGGCTATGGCTGGACGATGGTGACTTTCTCGACCTCGACTGGCATGGCCCACACGACGCCCACGCGCCGCTGGTGCTGGTGCTGCACGGCCTGACCGGTAGTTCCAGTTCGCTCTACGTGCTCGGACTGCAACAGGCTCTGGCAGCGCGCGGCTGGGCCAGCGCGGCGTTGAACTGGCGCGGTTGCTCGGGCGAGCCCAATCTGCTGCCGCGCGGCTACCACTCCGGCGCCAGCGAGGATCTGGCCTCGGCCGTGGCCCACCTGCGTACGAAACGGCCGATGGCCCCCCTTCATGCAGTGGGTTATTCGCTGGGCGGCAACGTGCTGCTCAAGTACCTGGGCGAAAGCGGCGCACAGAGCCAATTGCAGGCGGCCGTGGCGGTATCGGTGCCGTTTCGCCTGGATCAGTGCGCCGATCGCATCGGCCTGGGATTTTCACGGGTGTACCAGGCGCACTTCATGCGCGAGATGGTCGCCTACGTGAACAACAAGCAGCGTCTGTTCGCGCAAAGCGGCCAGGGCGAACGCCTGTCGGTGCTGGAACGCCTCGGCCCGCTGGACGGCATGCGTACCTTCTGGGACTTCGATGGCCGCATCACCGCACCGCTGCACGGCTTCACCGATGCCCACGACTACTATCGGCGCGCCTCCAGCCGCTTCTATCTGGGTGAAATCCGTACGCGGACGCTGATCATCCAGGCCGAAGACGACCCCTTCATCTTCCGCCACAGCTTGCCCGAAGCTGGCGAGCTGGCACCCGGCACCGAGCTGGAGCTGCATGCGAAGGGCGGCCATGTCGGCTTCGTCGAGGGCAGCCCGCGCCGCCCGTTGTATTACCTGGAGCGGCGCATCCCGCAATGGCTGGTGGAGAGCAAACCACTCAAGAGCGAGAAGGCTCCTCAAGTGACTCCAACAGATCGTTGAGCATTTGCAGATCCCTCTCATCGAGGCTGCCAACCGCCGCTTTGAGCCGCAGTTGCGCCAACAGCGTGTCGTAACGCGCCCGAGACAGTTGCTGCACGGTTTCGCTGTACTGGCTCTGCACCTCCAGAACATCGATGCTGGTGCGCATACCCACCCGGTAGCCCAGACGATTGGCCGCGAGTGCAGAGTCGGCGGACAGCGTAGCCGCCTCCAGTGCGCCAACGCGCTCCAGGCCGCCAACAACGCCGAGCCAGGCCTGGCGCGCATCAAGCTCGGCGGCACGCCTGGCATCATCCAGCTCCGCCTCTGCCTGCATAAGCAACGCCTGGGCCTCACGTACAGCGGCACTTGTCCTTCCACCGGCATATAACGGCATGCTTAAACGTAACCCCAAACTGGCTGATTCGCTGCGGTCAGTAGCGCTGTTGGGACGCTCCTGCATGCTCTGACTGGCCACCAAGTCGAGGGTCGGCAAATGTTCCGCCTTGCGGCTACCGACCTCATAACGCGCTACCTCCAGCAACAGAGCCTGTTCCTGGGTCGCAAGATTTCCCCGTCTAGCGGCTTCTATCCATGCCTCCATGGTCTCGGGTTGCGGCCGCTGGAGCATTACCCCCTCACGTACACCGCACAGCCTGCCAGGCTGCCTGCCGGTAATTCGGGCCAATGCATGGCCGGCCAGTTGCAGATCGTTCTCGGCCTCGATCAGTTGCGCCGTGACCCGATCGAGACTCGCTTGAGCCTCATGGACATCGGCGATGCTGACGTTGCCCAATTCGAAGTTCTTGCGCGCCCTCGTCAATACTTCAGCATCGGCGACCTTTTGCCGCCAAACGGCCTGGCGCACATCCTCGGCATGCAGAGCAGAGAAGTAGGCCTCAGCCACCCGCAATAGCAGAGCCTGACGAGCACTCGCCAGGCGACTTGCGGCCAGCAGGCCTAATTCACCGCCTTGTCGATAATGCAACCAGTTCTGCCAGCGAAGCAGTGGCTGCGCCAATTGTAGGGTGTAGGTGCGATTCTGCTGACGGGATTCGACCTCGCCGCCAGCCGCCTCGTAGCGCGTCTGGTTCCAGCTGTTCTGCGCCTCCAGCGACAGCTGTGGCAACAAACCGGCGCGACGCCCGGATACCTGCTCCATCGCTGCCTGATACTGCGCCTGCGCCGCGGCGAATTGGGCATCGTACTGCAAGGCCGAGCGATAGGCCTGCAATAGATCAGTTGCATGCAGAGGGCCAGCCAGAGTACACAGGCAAAGCAGGCAGAAACGTAGCAGTGGCATCAGGCGCTGACCTGCTTCGCCTCATCGAGACGCACGTCCTCGACGATCACGCCCTTGTCCAGACAGACCAGACGCCTGGCGAAGGCAATGGTTTCGCGGCGGTGAGCAATGCTGATCCGCGTCGCCGACGATCGTTCCAGCGCCTGTACCACATGATGTTCGCTGTGCAGATCGAGATGGC
This sequence comes from Ectopseudomonas oleovorans, assembly GCA_045291465.1. Lineage (GTDB taxonomy): Bacteria > Pseudomonadota > Gammaproteobacteria > Pseudomonadales > Pseudomonadaceae > Aquipseudomonas > Aquipseudomonas oleovorans_B. Next base: position 5,524,344 of record CP152345.1, read on the forward strand.
TGGTTGCCTCGTCCAGCGCCAGGATCTTCGGCTGCTTATACAAGGCCCGCGCCAGCAGCACCCTTTGCTTCTGCCCGCCGGAAAGACCGCTGCCCATTTCCGCCACCAGGGTCTGGTAGCCCATCGGCATGCGATCGATGGACTTGTGGATATGAGCCTGGCGCGCCGCCTGCTCGATCCACTCCTGGCTGGCCTGGGGGTCGAAACAAGCGATATTTTCCGCCAAGGATCCAGCCAGCAATTGGTCGTCCTGCATCACTGTGCCGACCAGGCTGCGTAGCGCCTCCGGACCGAGCTGGCGCAACGGAACGCCGCCGATGCGAATTTCCCCCTCGGTCGGCTGCAACAGACCGAGCATCAGCTTGAACAGGGTGGACTTGCCACACCCCGAACGTCCGACGATAGCCACCGCGTCACCAGCCTCGATAATTAGCGACAGGTTGCGCAGCACCCAGGGCTCGCCTTCGGCATAGCGGAAGGACACATCCTTGAGTTCGATGCGTGGCGCAATCCGACTCAGATCGGTTTCCAGCTGGACTTGCGGCTCCGGTTCCTCCAGGGCGATATCGGCCAGACGCTCGGCGTGCAGCGAAAGCATGCGAATCTCGATACCCAGGTCGATCAGCTGACTGGCGCGCCCGGTGAACTGGCCTTTGTAAGCGATGAACGCCAGCAGCATACCCAGCGACAGACCGCCATCCAGCACCGCCATGCCACCGATAAAGAGCAGCAACATGCCCTCCAGACCGAAGATCAGCGCGTTGCAACTGGCGAACACCAGCAGCAGTTTCTGCGTGGCTACGTCGCGGTTCTGCACGTCGGATATCAGGTTCTGCCAGGTGGCCTGACGCAAGGGCATGGCATTGAACAGCTTGAGTGGCAGCACCGCGCGGATGGTTTCCAGGAAATAGGAATTCTCACGCGCGGCCAGCACGATGCGCTCCTCGGAAGCGTTGCGCAGCGGCTGGTAGAACGCCAGGCGCAACAAACCATAAAGCCCCAGGGCCAGCAGCACGATAGCGGTCAGAGTGGCGCTGTAGAGCAGCATCATGCCCAGGGTGATCAAAGTCACCAGGCCATCGAGTACGGCCATGATGGCGCCATTGGTCAGCACATGGCGAATGGCCGCGAGCGACTGGAAGCGCGCTGTGATATCCCCCAGTTGGCGCTTCTCGAAAAAGGGGAACGGCAAGCGCAGCAGATGACTGAACAGGTTGCCCGACCATTGCAGAGCCAGTTGCTGGTTCAGGCGCAGGTTCATCCAGCCACGGGCCATACGCAGCACGAAATCGATCAACAGCAGCAGGCTACCGCCCAGCACCGCCAACAGCAGCAAGTGGCGATCGGCCGACACCAACGCATCATCCACCACCCACTGGGTCACCTGTGGCGATAGCAGCGCCACCACTTCCAACGCCAAAGCCAGTACGAAGATATTGGTCAGGGCACGCTTGAGCCCCAGCACTCGGCCTGTCAGCTCGCGCAAGCGCAGGCGCGGCTTCTGCTGTGCCGGGCGGAAGACGGCATTCGGCGTCAGCTCCAGTGCCACCCCGGTAAAATGCGGGGAAACTTCCTCCAGGCTCATCTGCCGGCGCCCTACGGCAGGGTCGAGAATTACCAGACGCTTGCCACGCACCTTTTCCAGCACCACGAAGTGGTTGAGGTTCCAGTGCAGGATGCAAGGCATGCGTAACTGGCCAATCTCCTCCAGCTCCAGACGTAACGGCCGACAGGAGAACTCCAGCACCTGCGCATAGCGCATCAGCTGGGCCAGGTTGGTGCCCTTGATGGATATGGAGAAACGTCGACGCAGGCTGGCCAGATCCAGGTGCAGCCCATGGGCGGCGGCCACCATCACCAGGCAGGCCAGAGCGCACTCCTGGCTTTCCACTTGGAGCGTTACACGCATGGGAGAAACTCGCTTGGGATAAAGGCTCAGTGACGCGCCAGTTCGAGCACATCCTGATGGCACAGTTGCTGGATCAGGCTACGTAGCTTGCCGCTGTCCAGTTCGCTTAGTCGGCCGAGTACCTCGCCCAAACGGATACCCGGAGACGCGGCGATACAGGCAATCAGTCGAGCCCCCGTTGCGTCCAGATTGAGTCTGGTGCCGTTGGCAATGACATAGCCATCGGCAAGTCCATGAGGACGGTTGGCGCTCAAGCGCAGGGGCACGTCATCCGCCAGCTGTCCGCCAGCAGGATTACCAAACAGATCGAGGGCCAGTGGCGACTCGACTCGTATCGCCCCCATGAACTCGTCCATGAAGCGCCGATAGTTGTCCGGATCGTTGAGGAAGGCATCGAGATGCTGCCCCAGCGAAGCGACGGTTTGCCGATCCCGCTCCCAGTCATGCAGCGACTTTCTCGCGCCGACGAAACCCGGCAACTGCTGCAATGCCCACTGCGCGTAGTCGATGGCGTAAGCTGGAAAAGTGCCAACAGCCAGATGGAAGGTTTCTTCGCCAATCGGTAAAGGGTTATGCCACCAGCCACGCGGCAGATAGAAGATATCGCCAGCCTCCAGGATGAAATCCATATAAGGCTTTTCCGGACAAGGATACTGCTGCTCGAAATCCTTGCTCTGCTGCATATACAGCGGCGACTCCATAGACGGCTCGTAAACGATCCAACGCTTGCGCCCGATCAACTGGATGGCGAACACATCGCGAGTGTCCCAGTGAGCACGGAACGAATCCCGCTCGCCGAAAGCGGCATAGGCGCTGGTTACCGTCTGCCGGCCGGTAAACTCGGCGATCTGCCGAACCAGTGCATCCACCCTGGGTTCGTTGGCGATCTTGTTGGCGATCAGCGTGGCGCCTTTGCGCAGGTAGTCGTAGACCACCGGTTTGATCAGACGATGGCGCAGCGTGCCAATATCCAGATAGCTTTCGACGTATTCGTGTTTGGGCCGGATACCTTCGAAGGACAGTTTGAAGTCTTCGGAGGCCACATTGGCGCGGTTGAAGATTTCGTTGGCGTCGCGCCAGGAAAAATCATTCACTCTCACAGAGGCCTTGAAAAGAAAAGGCCTATTCCCCTGACAAACAGACCTAAAAACCTCACTGGAGAAATCAAACAGAATAGACATTTTGACAGTAACTCGAAGAGCTTGGCAATTTTACCAAGCTCACATATTTATTAATTGTAATTGGTACCAGCAGCATCAACTGTTCTCATAGCCCACATACATCGACGCTGCACTGACAGCACCGATAGCAGCGCCCACGGGCCCCACAGCGCCGGACACCACAGCCATTTCATGCATTGATAGCTCGCGCATTTTCACTTCCCCTTTTTGTGTAGTCAGCCGGTTAAAAAATAGCGATTCCGTTATATTTGCCAATAACAACGCCAGCGGAAGAAGAATGATTAAATGCACGACGCTTTTTCTGTCATACTCCACTCCTCTTGCGTGCAATAGCGCTCTATACGCAACACACAAAACGCCATAAAACAGAAGCCCTAAAAACACAACCAATAAGACCTCAAAGAGATACCCTATAGACAAGCCACCCCTCCACAACATTACCTGACCAAACATCCACTTCCGCTATCCCGAATACACCCTCAGAAAACGGCAGCAATCAAACACAACACCACCATAGCAGCCAGTGACGCCCTTACATTTAACCTTACTGCATCGTCATCGACCAAAGCAGAAGATAAATTTAAATGAACACATATAGTTATCCAGCCAACACACTTTCATTTATGCCCGCCCGCATCCGCCAACACCTCGACAAATCCTTTCAGTCTTAGGTGTTTGCGAATAGTATCATTGACCTGCTCCAACGTGACACGCACCATCAACTGGATCAACTGTGGCGATAGCATCGCCACCGCCAATTGAAATTTCACGTTAACGACCAACCAACAGAGTAAATGTTACATTCCCCAATATCACGGCAAGATGAAGCAACACAAATGAAGTAAAAAAACCTTTCTTGTCGTACCTCCGCCCTTTTACACACAGAATCAACCTGTAAACAAAAAACCCAGATAAAAAGCCATCAACAAGAATAAAAAAAACGCACTGTACGTTGTACCCGCGACCAGCTCGACTCCGAACAGCTTATAGAACCGGCCATCTCCCCCAGCCATACGAACACCTCAATATTTTATGAGCAACCTATAAACCTCCGAGACAGACCACGCTTTCTTCTCACCCGCATTTCACTCTAACGCCCAATGATGCTTTTATTCGCAAGGAGAAAAGCCATGACAGAAAGGATCATGACCGCAATAAAAACGTCGACCAATCGAGCACCTTGACTGTAAAGAAACAAGCGCCCAAACCTACGCATTCATATTTGGAGCGGATGCCGTCAAAGGGCAACTTGAAGTCATTGACAACAACATCGACGTGTTCGAAGATTTCGTTGGCGTCGCGCCAGAAAAATTCCCCGGTGTCACGGCACCGTTGAGAGGAATCGGTTTATTCTCCTCAAAGGCAGCATTGAAGGACTCCCTGGAGGCACCAAACTCAATAGACGCGCAGTAGCTCCAAGAACACAAACCACGCACATGAACTTAGTTATAGTTAGTACCAGCAAGATCAGGAGAACTGTCCCCGACTACAGCTTTGCTACTGGTGACACCAAGGCCAAACTTGAGAATTTCCTCAGCCATAGTCCCCATGGCTCCGCTTATAATGGCGACAGTTGCTGCTCCCGCACCTGCTGCACCGGCAATAGCACCTGAAATAATACCGCCACCTGCTGCAGCTACATACCCATTAAAATTGTGATCTCCTCCAGAAGCCACCTGACCGATTCCATGATTTACAGTAGCGCTTGCGCCTCCAACCAACGCCCCGCCACCTACAGCCTTGGCTGCAACAACAAATGCCGGCACACCCGCGCCACTCACCAACTCTACGTCACAAATAGACAACACCCTCATGCCATCCTCCTAGATCATCATGCCGGTCTACATCATGGATTATGTCGCTCGAGCATCTCCAGTGCGGTGCTCAAGAGAAATATTTAGGGTAATAAATCACGTGCCCATTCAGACAAATGAACGGGATCAAAAATAGAGCGAACAGCACCGTATAGACCACCAGCATTCTCCGAGAATGCTTCAGAAAGGCGCTCCTCTCCTCAAACCATGTAAATTTTCTCACATCAGTAAAAACACTGAGCAGCAGCATAAGAACAATAGTTACAATCCCCCCAAGCATACCAACAACCACAAGCGCCGATATCATTACCAAAACCTCTTCGCTCATGCCTCACACCTCCTTCTTACAGCACCCAACGCCCCAGAATAAAACGCAGGAGGTAAAACCCAGAAATAGACCACGCTTTCTTCTCACCCGCATTTCACTCTAACGCCCAATGATGCTTCTATTCGCAAGGAGAAAAGCCATGACAAAAAAGGTTATGACCACAACAAAAACCACTGATAAAAACATCGGCCAATTGAGCACCTTGGTTGCAAGAAAATAAGCAAGCCCAACCGTGAGAATCAACATCACCATTGACAGAAGCAAACGCATCTCCCCTCCCTAAAGCCGAATGCAATATCAGGCATCAGCGCCAGCCGCAAGCACCAAGCCGTTATCAAAAGAGTAATTCTTGATAAAAATCGAACGCACCAAAGCCGTCATCCACACAGCGAAATTCCTCATAAAAACTTCAAGTCAATTCACGCTTCCTCCCCGTGAAACATCAACAATAAAACCCTGAGACAGACCCCACCCTCTCCTGACCCGCACTTCACCCTAACGACCCATGATGATTTTATTTGCAAGGAGAAAAGTCATGACAGAAAAGGTTATGACCAAAATAAAACCACCAATAAACACATCGACCAATCGAGCGCCTTGATTGCAAAGAAACAAACACCCACAACCGTACCCAGATCGCTTTTACAATTTGATTTGCACTCGCGCCAACAGTCCCTCAACACCGCCAGCGGTAACCTGGCCAACATCACCCTCACATACATGATTAAGCTCGCAAACATCAAGTACTCTCATCAGAGTCTCCTTTTCAGTATTGAGCAACGCCTGCATAAACAACCATGACGCCCGAAGCAGCCAGACGCGCTCCCAACACCACCGCTGTTCTCAGCTCACCATATACACCGGGCACGAATACGAAGCAAAATACGCCAAACAATCCAATAGCCACACCCAACAACGAGCCAACCAATACACGGCCGGGGTGACTATTTCTGGCTGGGCCTCCACCCTGCTCATCCGACAAAACCTTTATCATTCCAGCGAACTGAATAAACAATAGAAAGAACGTGATTGACAGAACAGTCATTACATTATCAGCGATTGCAGGCAAATACGGTGCCAGCACCAGCTTCCCATGAAAAAACAAACAAAAAAGCAAACCCGCACCCCAACCGGAGTTCATCATCAAAATGCTCTCAGGAACGCCTCCATTTCCTCCATTTGCCAGCCACCTTTGCACATGGACATTCCGGATCCTTCTTGCAATTCTAAAAATCCGCAACTCGAACCAGCGAAAGTCTTAAATAAGACACCCTCACACCCCATTCATGACTGGCTTCGCATCAAACATCTGCCCCCTGATGACAAAGGCAAGCCTATAAAACGGAGCGCAGGCACTACTGTCTCTTACGATTGAAAAATAATACTAACTACCCAACACTCAAAACACCCTACAGATGTAGGGATCCGTGGGCGTTAGAACACCATGGAGCCAGCCCTTCAACTTGCTCGATAAGTGCATCGTGGGCCTCGTCCATGGACAACCGCGGGCAGGCTAGGAACCCGACAGGTGTGGGAGGCTCCTAGCCTGCCTGGCAATCAGCTCCATCCGCGAACCGACGCCCTGTTTGCGCAACAGTGAGGACACATGATCCCTCACCGTGTAGTCACTGATACCCAGCGCCAGGGCAATCTGCTTGTTGCTCTTTCCTTCCATGAGTAACAGCAGAACGTCGCCTTCCCGTTTCGTCATGTCCATGGCAATACCTTTTCTTCTTGTTATCGCCCCACACGAGCGCCACTCACTCAGTCATCTTTCCGGTCACGGAATACAGCGGCTCCAGCGCCCACTCATAAAGACGTCGTCGATCCTGAATAATGTCAGCTTCCAGTAACATGCCAGCCTTGAGCGCCTGGCTCTGGCCATAAACCTCGATACTCGGCGAATCGAGCGTCACAGTGACGCGATAGAAAAGCTCTGCCGGGCTCGGTGCTGCTGCCTGCACGGCACTGCCGATATGCGGGGGCAACTCCTGCATCGCATAAGGGCTTTTTGCCACCTCAAGCACCGTACCGCTGGCCATGCCGAATTTCTGATAGGGATAGGCTGCGTAACGCATCAATACACGCTGTCCGGGCTCAATGAAGCCGGCCTGACGCGACTCGGCATAAAGATGGGCGGATAACGACGTATTCTCTGGAATCAGGCTGGCGAGCAAAGCGCCGGCTGCCACCTGCTGACCAGGCTGGACATTGAGTCCGGTCAAAGTCCCGGCAAAGGGCGCCACACTGATCTGTTCGGCACGGACATCGTTTTCCGCCTGTTCCTGCCGCACCAGGGCCAGGCCGTTATCGAGTTCCGTTATCTCGGCACGATGGCGCAACTCAGCCTCCTCACACTGAGCACGCAACTCGACCCGCTCGCGCTCGAGGTTGGCGCGAACACGCTCAGTCGCTTGCTGCTGCCCCTGTAGAGTTAGCAGCTCAGCCTCACTCTGTTGCAACTGGACGATGGCGATGAAACCCGCATCGACCAGCTCCTGCTGCCGCTGTAGATGGGCCACGGCCAAGACCTCACGCCTGGACAGCAGGCGAGCTTCCTCGGCGACACGCGCCAACTCGTCGGCCAGTGCCGCCAGGCGGCTATCGAGAGTACGTAATTGGGTATGCAGGCGCTCATCCGCCAAAGCCCGATTGCGCTCCAGCAAAGCATCACGTTGACGCAGTTGTTCGGCAATCAGGGCCTGAGTGGCTCCTGTGCCTGACAGGCGCTCCCCAGACAAGACAAATAGAGTGGCCCCACTTTCCACCCGCTCCCCTTCCATGGCCCGCACGTCCTTGAGCACCCCAGCACTTGGTGCAGTCAGACGCAGAACACCATGCTCAGGCATCAGCAGACCCGGTACCGTTGACTTGCGGGTATAAGCCCCCCAATAACCGAACGCAACGACCAGCAGAATGAGTGCTACTGCAAGCGCTGAAGCCACGCTGTGGCTCCAGGGCTGCTGGATGAGAATAGAACCCAACCTCTCAGTTCCTCTGGCAGTCAGGGCCTCATGGCGAAAAAGAGGTAGCGTTGCATCACTCGAAGGATCAGGCACGAATCAGGCCTCTTTGCTGAATGTCATGACACATGACACGCCATGTGGGCGGCTCACGTGATCAACAGGCAAAAGAAGCTAGTCCAACAATCTCCCCTGGCGGGTTCAGGGTTATTGCCAGTCGTTACCCTTCTGAAGGGCGGTGGTCACAGCACCTGCTCCAGCGGCACATGCAGGCGGCGGTACAGGGCCTCGACCGCCGCGCGCGCTGCGGGCGCCAGGTAACCACCTTCCAGCGCCAGCACCTGGTAGATACCTCGACGCAGCATGTCCTGGCTCAGGTTGTCCGGGTTGGCCCCGGCGGTGCAGAGAAAGCGCACCCATGAGGTCATGATGATCCAGGCGTTGAGCGTCAGCGCCTCGATCTGCGCCGGGTTCATCAGGAGGATGCCGGCCTCGACGAAGCCCTGGTAGATCGATTGCGCGCCCACCAGACAGCGCCGGGCGAATGCGCGGTAGCGCTCGGCCAGCTCGGCGTCGGAGTCGAGCAGGTGCTCCAGGTCGCGGTGCAGGAAGCGGTAGTGCCACATCGCTGCCAGCAGGGCTTCCAGATAGAAGGTCTTGTCTTCCACCGTCAGCGCGCGACCTTCGGGCAGGCGCAGAAAGCTGTCGACCTGCGCTTCGTATTGAGCGAACAGCTCGGCGATGATCACCTGCTTGTTGCGGAAGTGGTAATACAGATTGCCCGGTGAGATGCCCAGGTGCGCGGCAATGTGGTTGGTGGTGACGTTGCGCTCGCCCTGGCTGTTGAACAGAGCCAGGCTCTCGACAACGATGCGGTCGCGGGTCTTGGGTGGCGCCATGACGCAGCTCGATCTCGACTTCAAAAGTGGCAAAGGTACAGGCGAAACGGCCGAAGTGTTACCCCCGGGGGCAGGACGGGCACCGTCGCTGTGCTTTGGTTAGGGTGCGAGGACGGCAGCGACGCGGCATCCTGTTTGACACATTAGAGTAATTGCTCTAAAAATCCAGCACTGTCTTTTCCTAGCACCCCGCTGGAACGTCGAGGAGAAACCCAATGGTCGCCGACATCGCCTACCTGCAGCAGAATCAACAGCAGATCAGCCAGCTGGACAGCACCTTCGCCCGGCAGCGTGCGGCCTTTGCCAGCAACCCGATGCCAGCGGCCGAGCAGCGCATCCAGTGGCTGAAGTCCCTGCGCGAGCTTTTGACCGAGCAGCAGGACGCACTGGTGGCGGCGATCTCCGAAGACTTCAGCAACCGCTCGGCCGACGAGACCCTGCTCGCCGAGCTGATGCCCAGCCTGCATGGCATCCATTACGCGAGCAAGCGCATCAGGAAATGGATGAAACCGTCGCGGCGCAGCGTCGGCATGCAGTTCATGCCCGCCTCGGCCAAGGTCATCTACCAGCCGTTGGGGGTGGTCGGCATCATCGTGCCGTGGAACTACCCGCTGTTTCTCGCCATCGGCCCACTGACCGGCGCACTGGCCGCCGGCAACCGGGTGATGATCAAGATGAGCGAGTCGACCCCGGCCACCTCGCAACTGGTCAAGGATCTGCTGGCGCGCATCTTTCCCGAGGATCTGGTCAGCGTCGTCCTGGGCGAGGCGGAAGTCGGCATGGCCTTCTCCAGGCTGCCGTTCGACCACCTGCTGTTCACCGGCGCCACCAGCATCGGCAAACACGTGATGCGTGCCGCCGCCGAGAACCTGACCCCGGTGACCCTGGAGCTGGGCGGCAAGTCGCCGGCCATCGTTTCGGCCGATGTGCCGCTGGCGGATGCCGCCGAACGCATCGCCTTCGGCAAGACCCTCAATGCCGGACAGACCTGCGTGGCACCGGACTACGTGCTGGTGCCGCGTGACCGCATCGACGGCTTCGTCAGCGCCTACCGCGAGGTGGTGCAGCGCTTCTATCCGCAACTCAGGGACAATCCGGATTACACGGCGATCATCAACGAGCGCCAGCTGGCACGCCTCAAAGGCTACCTGCAGGACGCCCAGGCCAAGGGCGCGCGCATCGTTGCGCTCTACCCTGAAGCGCAAGGCCGGCGCCTGCCACAGAGCCTGGTGCTCGACGTCAACGACGACATGAAGCTGATGCAGGATGAGATCTTCGGCCCGCTGCTGCCGGTAGTGCCCTACGACCGTATCGAAGACGCCTTCGCCTACGTCAACGCCCGACCACGTCCGCTGGCGCTGTACTACTTCGGCTATGACAGGCGCGAGCAGCAGCGCGTGCTGCATGAAACCCACTCCGGCGGCGTGTGCCTGAACGACACCCTGCTGCACGTGGCTCAGGACGACATGCCGTTCGGCGGCATCGGCCCTTCCGGCATGGGCCACTACCACGGCCACGAGGGTTTTCTGACCTTCAGCAAGGCCAAGGGCGTGTTCATCAAGCAGCGCTTCAACGCCGCGCGGCTGATCTACCCCCTTACGGCAAGTCGATCCAGAAGCTGGTCTACAAATTGTTCGTACGCTGAACCACGCGGGCATGGCCCGTATACGCCTGGTGATAACAACAATGAACGACACCACCCTGCACACGCCGCAACTCTCGCGGCGCAGCCTGCTCAAGGTCGGCCTGATGGGCACCGCGCTGCTCGGCAGCGCCGGGCTTACCGCAACGCTCAGCGGTTGCTCGGCCAGCACGCCGGCCAATGGCTATCTGATCCTGCGCAGCAGCGACCTGCCGTTTCTGCGTGCACTGACGCCGGTGATGCTCGACGGCGCCGTCAGCGCCGCGCAGATGCCTCAGGCTGTCGAAGGCACCCTCAAGAGCCTCGATAACAGCCTGGCGCACCTGTCGCCGGAGATGCTGAAACTCACCGTACAGCTGTTCGATGTACTGGCCCTGCCGATCACCCGTGGCCCGCTGACCGGTATCTGGGGCAGTTGGGACAACGCCAGCGCGGATGACGTGCGGCGGTTCCTCAGCCGCTGGCAGAACAGCAGCCTTAGCCTGCTGCGCATGGGCCATGCCTCGCTGCTGCAACTGGTGATGATGGCCTGGTACAGCCGCCAGGAGGCCTGGGCGCATTGCGGCTATCCCGGTTCACCCACCGTCTGAAGACGTGCCGCGGATCCCGTAGGGTGCGCCGTGCGCACCACAAAGCGGGGTTGAGCCTCGGTGCGCGCGGCGCACCCTACCCGCCCTGCCTCGCTGGCGGTGAATGACAAGAAGAGAACCTGAAATGCCTGTACCCGATCTGTTCAAGCAAGGCCTGGCCAAAGGTTGGAAGACCTACGACGGTTCGCGCCTGGAAAACGACCTGACACTGGAAGCCGACGTTGCCATCGTCGGCAGCGGTGCGGGTGGCGGTACCACGGCGGAAATCCTCAGTGCTGCCGGTTACAAGGTGCTGCTGATCGAAGAAGGTCCGCTCAAGACCAGCGACGACTTCAAGATGCAGGAGGCTGAGGCCTATCCGAATCTCTATCAGGAAGGCATCGGCCGCATGAGCAAGGATGGCGCCATCACCATCCTGCAGGGCCGGGCGGTGGGCGGCACCACGCTGATCAACTGGACCAGCAGCTTCCGTACTCCGCCGCAGACTCTGGCGCACTGGGCGCAAGCCCATGACGTGAAGGGCCATGACCCAGCATCCATGGCGCCCTGGTTCGAGAAGATGGAGCAACGCCTGGGCGTGGCTCCCTGGCCCGTGCCGCCGAACGCCAACAACGAGGTGATTCGCACCGGCTGCGACAAACTCGGCTATCACTGGGCGGTGATCCCGCGCAACGTGCGCGGCTGCTGGAACCTCGGATACTGCGGCATGGGCTGCCCGACCAACGCCAAGCAGTCGATGCTGGTGACCACCATTCCCGCCACTCTGGACGCGGGCGGCGAGTTGCTCTACCTGGCACGCGCCGACAAGCTGCTGATCGAAGGCGACAAGGTGGTCGGAATCGACTGCCTGGGCATGGACGCGCGCTGCGTCGCGCCCAATGGCAGACGCATCCGCGTCAGGGCGCGGCACTACGTGCTGGCCGGCGGAGGCATCAACACTCCCGGTATTCTGCTGCGTTCCGATGCGCCCGATCCGCACAAACGCGTTGGCCGACGCACCTACCTGCACCTGGTGAACTTCTCCGCGGCACAGTTCGAGCAGGTGATCAACCCATTCTACGGCGCGCCACAATCGCTCTATTCGGATCATTTCCAGTGGGACGACGGCACCACCGGGCGACTCTCCTACAAGCTGGAAGTCCCACCACTGCAACCCGCGCTGACCGCCACCCTGCTCGGCGATTTCGGCCGCGAGAACGCCCTGCGCATGGAGCAATTGCCACACACCAACGTGATGCTCGCCCTGCTGCGCGACGGCTTCCACCCGGACAGTGCCGAAGGCCGTGTGGAACTCCGTGGTGACGGCAGTCCCGTACTCGACTACCAGATGACCGACTACACCTGGGATGGCGTACGCCGCGCCTTCCTGACCATGGCCGAAGTCCAGTTCGCCGCCGGTGCCCGGGCGGTGATGCCGACCCACGCCGACGCGCGCTTCGTCAGCACCTGGCGCGAGGCCAGGGAGATGATCGAAAGTCTCGATCTGGCGCTGTATCGCACCCGCCTGGGCAGCGCTCACGTAATGGGCGGCTGCGCCATGGGCGAAGACCCGCAGCAGGCGGTGACAGACAGCCTCGGCCGGCACCATCAACTGGAGAACCTGTCGATCCACGACGGCTCGCTGTTCCCCACCAGCATCGGTGCCAACCCGCAGCTGTCGATCTACGGACTCACCTCGAAACTCGCTACCCTGCTGGCCGAACGCCTGAAAGCATGAACGCCTCTCCAGACCATGGGATACCTCAATCATCGCAAATAATGGCAATATGCCTTCCTCATTGGCCCGGCCATTCCGATCAGGAGACATCCCATGCGTTCATCCATGACAGCAATCGCAGCACTCTTGGCGACCCTGCTTTCCACCTCCGCTGGCGCCGTCGGTGCTCTGGCCATCGACAGCAATCAGGGTGATCAGTGGGGTTTCGCCTACGGCTACCCGGATGTGTCCCAGGCGTCCATCCGGGCGATGGAAGAATGTGGCCTCGACTGCCAGATCGTGGACTTCTTCGAGAACGAATGTGCGGCCTACGCTGCCGACCAGAGCAGCGGCTCGACCCTCTACGGCTGGGGCAAGGACGAGACCGGTAGCGCAGCACAGTCGCGCGCGCTCAGCGAGTGCTCGGCGCGTGGCGGCAGCGAGTGCATCGTCAGATCCTGGGGCTGCGACTCCTGACAGCGAGCCCGTCCTAGAGCGCCAGAGCCCATCTTGCACCGGTCTGCCAGTCATTCGCGCCGCGATATCGACTTGGCCGCCGCAGATGCGCTGCGCTACCATCCGCGACTCTTCCCGCCTCGAACAGGACGAAGCGATGAATCGAGTGTTGTACCCGGGTACCTTCGACCCCATCACCAAAGGCCATGGCGATCTGGTCGAACGCGCCTCTCGGCTGTTCGATCACGTCATCATCGCCGTTGCCGCCAGCCCCAAGAAGAACCCGCTGTTTCCGCTGGAACAACGCGTCGAACTGGCCCGCGAGGTGACCAGGCATCTGCCCAACGTCGAAGTGGTGGGGTTCTCCACGCTGCTCGCGCACTTCGTCAAGGAACAGAACGCCAACGTGTTTCTTCGCGGCCTGCGCGCGGTATCGGACTTCGAGTACGAATTCCAGCTGGCCAACATGAACCGTCAGCTGGCACCCGACGTCGAGAGCCTGTTCCTCACTCCTTCGGAGAAGTACTCCTTCATCTCCTCGACCCTGGTGCGCGAAATCGCGGCACTCGGCGGCGACATTTCCAAGTTCGTTCACCCGGCCGTAGCCGATGCCCTGAACGAGCGCTTTCGCAAGCGCTGAGGCCACCACCGCAGGGTGCGCCATGCGCACCTGATGGCAGCAGCGGTCTGACAGTGCACGACAAGGCCACATGGCGCCCCTGCCGGTAATCCGGCACAATTCGCAGCATCGTTGTCCGTAAAGTGTCGAAGCCAGCGCCTCGACAGGAGTCGTTCCATGTCCCTGATCATCACCGACGATTGCATCAACTGCGACGTCTGCGAACCCGAGTGCCCCAACGGAGCCATTTCCCAGGGTGAGGAGATCTACGTGATCGACCCCAACCTGTGCACCGAGTGCGTCGGCCACTATGACGAACCCCAGTGCCAGCAGGTCTGCCCCGTGGACTGCATCCCGCTCGACGAGAACAACGTCGAGAGCAAGGATCAACTGATGCAGAAGTATCGCCTGATCACCGGCAAGGCCTGACCCCCCTTGTGCAGGGGCTGCCGGCCACCTGTACGCCCACTGCCAGCCCCTCGCCAGGGCAGGACTGCTAAGCTTGCAGCACCCTTCAGTCGTCCCGGTGTATCGCATGCTGCGCAAACTCCTGCTATCAGCCCTGCTGCTCGGCGCCAGCCTGCTGGCTCAGGCCGCCCCCCACCAGACAGCCATTGCCACTGCCCACCCTGCCGCCACCGCTGCAGCGCAGCAAATACTGGATGCTGGCGGCAACGCGTTCGATGCCGCTGTTGCGGCCAGCGCAGCCCTTGCAGTGGTCGAACCCTACGGCTCGGGCATGGGCGGCGGCGGTTTCTTCCTGCTGCGCAGCGCGGGTGAAACGCCTGGCTACGATTTTCTCGACGCACGCGAGCGCGCCCCACTGGAGGCCAGACCGACGCTCTACGTACGCGAAGGCAAGGTACAGCGCGAACTGTCGCTCAATGGCGCCCTGGCCGCGGCCATTCCGGGCCTGCCGGCGGCACTGGTGGAGCTGGCCGAACACCACGGTCGCCTGTCATTGAAAACCACCCTGGCCCCCGCAATTCGCCTGGCCAACGAGGGCTTTGCCGTGGATCGCGTCTACCGCGAGCGTGCAGCCTGGCGCCTGTCGGCACTGCGCGATGACGCCGAAAGCGCCAGGCTGTTCCTCGACCAGGGCGAAATACCGGGCGAAGGCCACCTGCTGCGCCAGGCGGATCTTGCAGCGACCCTGCAGGCGCTGGCCGAACATGGACGTGAGGGCTTCTATACCGGCCCGGTGGCCGAACGCCTGGTCAATGGCGTTCGCCATGCCGGCGGTATCTGGACGCTGGATGATCTGCGCGAATATCGCATTGCCCGCCGCGAACCGCTGCGCTTTGCCCTGGAGGATGGTCGAGAGCTGGTCAGCGCACCGCCCCCGTCGGCCGGCGGCGTGGCCCTGGCGCAGAGCCTGGCGATGCTCGAACAGCTCCCCTGGCGCGATGCCGAACCGGTGCAGCGCGTGCATTACGTGGTCGAAGCACTGCGCCGTGCCTACCGGGATCGTGGCCTGCTGGGTGACCCGGACTTCGTCCAGAACCCGCTGGAGCAGTTGCTCTCCCCAGGGCATCTGGCCGTGCTCGTCGGCAGTATCGATCCCGAGCAGGCCACGCCCAGCGCCAGCCTGCCGCCCGCAGGCACCTGGCATGAAGGCGACCATACCACCCACTTCTCCGTACTCGATGCCGAAGGCAACGCGGTGGCCGCCACCCTGTCGATCAACCTGCCGTTCGGCGCCGCCTTCACCGTGCCCGGTACCGGCGTGCTGCTCAACGACGAGATGGACGACTTCGCCGCCGACGTGCAGGGCGCCAATGCCTACGGTCTGGCGGGCAGCCAGGCCAATGCCATCGCCGGTGGCAAACGCCCGCTGTCCTCCATGAGTCCGAGCTTCATCGAGAGCAGCGACGAATTCGCTGCCTTCGGTACACCGGGCGGTAGCCGCATTCCGAGCATGGTGCTGCTGTCGATGCTCGAATACCTCGATGATCAACCCATCGAGCGTTGGCCGAGCGTGGCGCGCTATCACCATCAGTTCCTGCCCGACGTGATCGAGCACGAACCGAACACCTTCAGCGAGCAGCAGATCACCGAACTGCAAGGGCGCGGCTATGCGCTCAAGCGTCTGGATCGGCAATACGGCAATCAGCAGGTGCTGTTCTGGGACAAGGTCAGCGGCGAGGTAAAGGCCGCCAGCGACCCACGCGGAATCGGCCAGGCATTGGTGTCACCCGCCGAGTAGAGATCAGGACAATTGCAGGGGCGGTTTCAGCCGCAAGAATAGCGGCACCGCCATGCGTGGCGGATGCCACTGCTACCAGTCCCGTGCGCTATCGGCATACGATGGACACGTGTCTTGCCGTTGGACTCAGGGCGACAGGATCAGCGGCTCGCTCTCTTCCCCCAGGCGCCGCAGCTCACGGAACAGCGCCTGCTCGTCGCCGAGCATCAGCACGTTGCGCAGACTCTGAAAGATGCGACTGACATAGCCCAGGTCATTCATCAGCGAGCTGGTCTGCAAACCATCCAGGCGTCCGTTGCGCACCTCGGCGAACAGACGCTGGCGGAACTGCGCATCGAAGTTCGCCGCCTGCTCGTCCAGCCAGCGCAAGCGTGACTGCCAGGCTTCTTGCGGTAGTTCGGAACGCGCCAGCTCGCGAATCTCGTGCAGGCTGAACAGCAGGTGACGGCGCAACTCCACATAGGCATCACGCACCCCCGAGGCTGGCGCGTCGAGGTAGTGCCCGAGGTTCTTCTGCAGGTGCTTGGCGTCCTTGACTGCATCCACCAGTTGCAGCGCAGCCAGCTGGCAACTGACCCAGAACTGCTGGTGCGCCTCGTCCATGGGCAGCTCCATGCGCCCCATGAAGCTGAGCAGATCGCCATATACGCCCTTGATATGAAACTGGTACAGATGCTCGGCATCGAAGCCGCCATGCGTCGGCCTGGCCTGCAACAACTGCTCATCGGCCCGCGCCCGCGCCAGTTGATCCACCGGCAGGTACAACGCATGGCAGATCACTTCCAGGCTCAGGCGCCCGAGGTGCCCCAGTTCCTGCACCACAGCCACGGAGGCCGACTCCACCGAATCCAGTGCCCGCTCGTTGAGGTAACGGGCCTGAGTGCGCTCCGGCTCGCTGACCGCGGCCGTCGCCAGCTCGGTGATCAGCACCTGCGGCTCGCTACGCTCCGGCAGCCAGCGGATCAGGTACTGCGCCAGACGCCCCTGCAGCGGCCAGAACAGCGCTACCCCCATGGCGTTGAACAGGGTGTGGAACATCGCCAGCTGGATCAGACTGTTCCCACCCAGCCCCAAGGGTTCGGCCAGGGCGTGCACCAGCCAGGTCAAGGGTTCGAGCAGGATGAACGCCAGTATGCCGGTGACCACGTTGAACAGCACATGGGCCAGGGCAAGCCGCTGACCGCTGCGGTTGCCGCCCAGCGAACCGACGAAGCCGGTGGTCACGCTACTGCCGATATTGGAGCCGATGGCGATCGCCAGGCTCTGCCCCAGTTCCAGTTGACCGCCCGCCAGCGCGGCCAGGGTCAGCATCAGGGTCGCGTGGCTGGATTGCAGCACCACGGTGATGCCCATGCCGATCGCAGTGAACAGCAGCGCACCACGCAGCCCGCCTTCCTGATAACCGCTCATGTCCAGGCCATCGCCGAAACTGGCGAAACCTTCCTTGATCTGATCGATACCCAGGAAGATGAAGGCGATGCCCAGGACGATGCGCCCGGCCGCCTTGCTCCTGGCCCCGAAGAAACCGGCCAGTACACCGAACACCAGCAAGGGCAACGCCAGCGGGCTGAGACTGAGATTCTGCCCGGCCAGCGCCAGCAACCAGATACCGCTGGTAGCGCCGAGGTTGGCACCGAACAGAATGGCGATACCACCGGCCAGCTGGATCAGGCCGGTACTGATGAAGGCGATGGTCAGCAGGGACACCAGCGTGCTGGATTGCAGCAACAGCGTGCCGCCAACTCCGAACAACAGACTCTTGAAAGGCGTCGAGGTGCTGCGCCCGAGTATCTGCTCCAGCTTGCTGCCCGCCAGTTGGCGCAGACCTTCCTCCAGGCACTGCATGCCGAACAGGAAGATCGCCAGACCGGCACACAGTTGCAGCCAGCCCTGGCTGAACCAGAACGAGGCGACCAGCCCCAGCACGACCAGCAGCAACATCACCCAGCGCAGGTACTTCATTAGCACCGTTTCTTCCTTTTTCGGTGTTCGAATGCAAACGGCCTCTCGCCTCGACTTAACGAGGCGAGAGGCCGCTGAAGATCGGATTGTAGCGGATCAGTCTTGTTTGTAGCCGCTGCTGGTGCAACCCAGGCAACGCACGAAAGCTTCGCGACCGGGCTCGACCACCAGAGCCTGAGCGGCTTCACCGACATTTCCACCCAGTGCGGTGAAAGGCAGGCTGACGACGAATGCCACGGCGCCGACGGCGGTTGCGCCGATCAGCAGAGGGCGAGCGACGACCAGATCGCCCACCATGGAGAAGGCCTTGGGGGCTTCCACGGTATAGAGCGGATCGCCACTGACGTTCTGCTGCGCCTGCGCCGGTAGCGCCAGCAGGCCAGAAGTCAGCGCCAGGACAGCAGCGGAGGTACGGAACGCATTCATGGATCGATCCTTCAGATTATTCGGAAAAGTGCCAGTAACTATAACAGCGCATTGGCAATTGTCAGCGTGACGGACATCAATCGCCATGAAAGGCATATTCCGGCTTTTTCGGGACGTAAGGGCGAAAGAACGCCAGCATGGTGGCCAGATCGGCCTTCTCATCGCCACTGGGCTCGAAGGTGGGACCGATCACCACGCGGCGGTTCTGGTAATCCAGCGCACCGAGCACGATGGGTACGCCCGCGCCCAGGGCAATATGGTAGAAGCCCATTTTCCAGCGCTCGACCTTCTTGCGCGTGCCTTCGGGCGACAGCACCAGGATGAATTCGTCATGCTCGCGGAAGGCCTGCACCGCCTGCTCCACGGTATTGCCCTGACGATCGCGGCGAATCGCAATACCGCCCCATGCACGCATCAGACCGCCGAATGGCCACTGGAAGATACTGTGCTTGCCGAACCAGCGCGCATTCAGGCGCAGCACGAACTTCAGCGCGATGAAGATCACGAAATCCCAGTTGGAGGTATGGTGGGCACCGATGGCGACGAACTTGTCGAGCTTCGGCAACTGCCCCTCGATGCGCCAGCCCATGAGTTTCAACACGCTACGGCCCAGCCATTCGGCAGCCGGGTTGCGCGGTAAGAAGTTACCGGACATCTAACACCTTCGATTTTTCTTGTTTTCATGCCGCACGCCATTGGCATCCTGGCGGGTTTCACCCGCCCTACGGCTCGCCCATCCGGCGGATCGCAATCCGCTCAGCGCTGGCACTTCGGGCAGTAGACACTGGCGCGCTGTCCCAGCTTGACCTCGCGCAGCGTACTGCCGCATACCTTGCAGAACTCACCGCCACGCCCGTAAGCGTACAGCTCCTGCTGGAAGTAGCCGGGCTGACCATCGCCGCCGACGAAGTCACGCAGCGTCGTGCCACCGCGCTCGATGGCATGGGCGAGAATGCGTTTGATCTCCTCGGCCAGGCGCAGGTAGCGCGCCCGCGAAATCGAACCGGCCTCGCGGCGTGGGTCGATACCGGCGGCGAACAGCGCCTCGGTGGCGTAGATGTTGCCCACCCCCACCACCACGGCGTTATCCATGATGAAGGGTTTGACCGCCATGCTGCGTCCACGCGATAGCTGGAACAGACGCTCGCCATCGAACAGCCCGCCCAACGGCTCCGGATCGAGCTTGCTGAGCAATTCATGGCGCAACGGATCTCCGCTCCACAACAGCGCGCCGAACCGACGAGGATCGGTGTAGCGCAGCGCCAGCCCCGATTCCAGCTCGATATCCACATGCTCGTGCTTGGCCGCAGCCAGACCGCACTCCACCAGGCGCAGGCTACCGGACATGCCCAGGTGGCCGATCAGACTGCCGGCCTCGGCCTTGATCAACAGGTACTTGGCGCGCCGCTCCACGCACTCGATACGCTGACCGGAGAGGCGAATGTCCAGATCTTCCGGAATCGGCCAGCGCAAACGACGCTCACGCACGATCACGCGGCTGACACGCTGCCCCTCCAGGTAAGGCGCTATACCGCGGCGAGTGGTTTCGACTTCAGGCAATTCGGGCATATATAACCAGGGCTGATCAGTGGAGGCTTTGCGGTTGCAGGAACGACGCGGCGCTTCATTCGCGAATGAGTTCGTGCCTACCGATAACAACGTTTGAAGGGCCGGTCACTCGACTGCATCAGGCCGCACCCAGGTCGCGGATGCTCTCGCGCAGGTTCTCGAAGTCGTACTCCGACAGGCCGACATAATCCAGCACCAGTGCTTCGATGCCGTTCCACTCGTGGTCTTCGGCCTGGTTGCCCAGCACCTGATAACTGCGACAGATGTGCTCGGCCATCTTCAGGATGGCCAGGAGATTCTTCAGTTGCGCATCACGGCTATTGTCGTCGCTGAATATTGCCAGGGCATTGTGGTGATTGGCGATCGCCTCGCACAGGTGCATCGGCAGGTTCCACGACTTGGCGGTGAAATAGCCGACCACGGCATGGTTGGTATTGAGCAGACGGTTCTCGGTATCGACCACGCGCCGATCACGGCTGGCACTGGCGTAGGACTCCTCGAGGACATCCATGTAGTTGGGGAAGCGCTTGAGCATCAGCGGGATGCCGCAGTTGTGGAACAGCCCCAGGGTGTAGGCCTCGTCCATCGACTCGCAGCCGATGCGCTTGGCCAGCGTCATGCAGGTCATGGCCACGTCCTGGGCGGTATCCCAGAAGCGGTTCAGGGTGACGATGGTCTCGTCGCTCATCTCCCCACGGATCGACAGAGCGTTGACCATGTTGATCACCGAGCGGCTGCCCAGCAGGTTGACGGCACGCTGAATCGAACTGACCTTGTTGACCAGACCGAAATACGGCGAATTGACGATCTTCAACAACGCCCCGGACAGGCCTGGATCCTGACTGATCAGACGCGAAATGGCCTTGAGATCCGGATTGGGCATGACCTGTTCGAACTGCAGGTCGACCATGATCTGCGGCTGCGGTGGCACACTGATTCCCTGCAGAAACTTCTGGATCTGCTCGGCGGAAAGTTCTTTGTCCATGGGAGCGAAAGGAAAGGGTGATGGAGCGCACAGTCTACCCTGCACGCGGTGACTTTTGCCCAGCCCAGTGACGGGAAATATGCATGCCCGAACAGACCGACGGCAACGCGCCTTGCGCCACTCTGCAAGCAGCCGTCGAGCGGCTCGTTTAGAATGCGCGTTTTTGCCCGACGGAGCCCACCATGTCCCTGCCCAGCCTGCGCCTGAAAGCCAATGCCGACCGACGCCTGCGCGCCGGCCACCTGTGGGTATACAGCAACGAGATAGACGTCACCACCACGCCGCTGCACGCATTCGAGGCCGGCGACCAGGCGATTCTCGAAGCCGCTGGCGGCAAGCCGCTGGGCATCGTCGCCATCAGCCCGAACAACCTGATCTGCGCCCGCCTGCTGTCGCGCGACGTCAGGCACGTGCTGGACAAGTCCCTGCTGGTACACCGGTTGAACGTTGCCCTGAGCCTGCGCGAACGCCTGTTCGACAAGCCCTGCTACCGCCTGGTGTACGGCGACTCCGACCTGCTGCCGGGTCTGGTGGTCGACCGCTTCTTCGACATCCTCGTCGTGCAACTGGCATCGGCCACCATGGAGCGCCACAAGGACGACGTGCTCGCCGCACTGATCCAGGTGCTCAAGCCCAGCGGCATCCTGTTCAAGAACGATTCCAGCGCGCGCGACGCCGAAGGGCTGCAACGCTACGTAGACACCGCCTACGGGGTGGTACCGGAGTGGGTAGCGCTGGAAGAGAACGGCGTGAAGTTCGAGGCGCCGGTGATCGAAGGCCAGAAGACCGGCTGGTTCTATGACCATCGCATGAACCGCGCGCGCCTGGCCCCCTATGTCAAAGGCAAGCGCGTGCTCGACCTGTTCAGCTACATCGGTGGCTGGGGCGTACAGGCCGCCGCCTTCGGCGCCAGCGAAGTGTTCTGCGTCGACGCCTCCGGCTTCGCCCTCGACGGCGTGGAGCGCAACGCCACGCTCAACGGTTTCGCCGAGAAGGTCACCTGCGTGGAAGGCGATGTGTTCGCCGCGCTGCGCGAACTCAAGGCTGGCGAAGAGCGCTTCGACGTGGTGATCGCAGACCCACCCGCGTTCATCAAACGCAAGAAGGACATCAAGAACGGCGAGGCGGCCTATCGCCGTCTCAACGAAACCGCCATGCGCCTGCTGAACAAGGACGGCATCCTGGTCAGCGCCAGCTGTTCCATGCACCTGGAAGAAGACAACCTGCAGAACATCCTGTTGACCAGCGCTCGCCATCTGGATCGCAACATCCAGTTGCTCGAGCGCGGCGCCCAGGGCCCGGATCACCCCGTGCACCCGGCCATCAATGAAACGCGCTACATCAAGAGCCTGACCGTTCGCCTGCTGCCCAACAGTTGATCAGAGGGGCGCGCCACGTGCCCCCATGACTGCGGAACAGGCATGACTTCGCAGCGGACAGTCTTGTGCAGCGCGGCTCCGAGCGGTACGAACTCACGGCTCAATATCGACGGCGCGCGCCGACCTTGAGTCGAAAGACTGAACATGACGCGCTCCGCCACCCGGACTGCGTCCATGCGTACCAGGACTCGGCGCCCTCTCCCGTATCTGCCGACAATAGTCGGCAGCCCCCCACAGGCTGGTCAAGCACCCCCGTGCAATCACCGGAGCAGCACCCTTGATCAGCCCTGGGAAACGCATTTCCGCGTAGGCGTACAGGCGCTTGAGCACCCTGAGCGGCTGCTCGAGCCTGGCACGTACCTGCGCCTTGCATCAGGCCAGATCCGCCGTCCCTACCAGGCATGTGCCTTCCCTCCGAATGCAGTGCGCACTGCCCTTCGCGGCCCGGTGTTTTTCGGATTCACGCTTGCCGTCCCGTTCTTCGCACCGCCGGGAACCTGACTCGCTGTCCCACGGCACAGCGAGCCAATCAATGAAATCGATTCTCATTCATGATTCGTTCAGCAACCGCTCGCTAGTTTCTTCCTTCCAGATGAATTGAGCAGTTGCCGGATTGTCGCGCCTTTGGCCGCTAGTCGGAGAGGTTCACGCAAATGCGCTTGATCATCATCAGTTCCAAATCCAGGGATTCAATGAACTCAACCAAAGCCCTGAAGCGCCTGCCTTGAGCGCTCGGCACTTGAGACACTGATTAGGGAGGGCTATGACTGAGACAGCTGAGAACGACGCGTTCCTGCTATTTACCAACGTGAAGAAGACCTACGACCACAAGACGCTTGTGGTCGAGAACTTCAACCTTAATGTGAGCAAGGGTGAATTCATCACCTTGCTCGGCCCTTCCGGCTCCGGCAAGACCACCTGCCTGATGATGCTCGCCGGCTTCGAAGACGTGACCAGCGGCAAGATCCTGATCAACGGCCGCGACGTTACCAGCATCGCTCCCTATGCGCGCAACATCGGCATGGTGTTCCAGCAGTACGCCCTGTTCCCGCACATGACCATTAGCGAGAACCTCGCTTATCCGCTGAAGGTTCGCAAGATGCCAGGGGACGAGATTCGCGCCAAGGTCGAGCAGTACCTCACCCTGGTCGAATTGCAGGCGTTCGGTGGTCGCTATCCGGGGCAGTTGTCCGGCGGCCAGCGCCAGAGGGTGGCCCTGGCGCGAGCGCTGATCTTCGCGCCGGACATCGTGCTGATGGACGAACCCCTGGGCGCACTGGACAAGAAGCTGCGCGAGCAGATGCAGTTCGAGATCAAGCGCCTGCACGAACAGCTCGGATTCACTGTCATCTACGTGACCCATGATCAGACCGAAGCACTGACCATGAGCGATCGTATCGCCGTGTTCAACGATGGCGTGGTACAGCAGTGCGCGCCCCCTCACGTGCTTTATGAACGCCCGGCCAACCTTTTCGTCGCCGACTTCATCGGTGAGAGCAACAAGCTGCCCGGCGTGATCGAGAGTGTGGGGGACGAACATGTCGAAGTGCGTCTGGATGACGGTGGCCTGGTCAGTGCGCTGAAGGCCAACTGCACGCAAATCGGCCAGCCCACCATCGTTTCGGTACGTCCGGAGAAGCTCAACATCGCCGGCCGAATCGACGGTAACGGCAATCTGGTCATCGCCTACTTCGTCACCCGTCACTACGTTGGCGAATGCATCCGCTACCACTTCAAGACCCCTGATGGCAACGAGCTCGTGGTGAAGAGCCTGAATGACAGTTCAGCCCCTCACCTCGATTTTCGGCAAACAGTTGCCCTGACCTGGCGCCCGGACGACAGCCAGGCCTTGGAACGACCGTAATTCATCCTTCACTCACCCAGAAGCAAATGGAGCAAAACAATGACTAGATCACTGCATGCATGCGTTTCCACCTTCGCTCTGATGGCGGCATTGGGGCTGACAGCAAGCAAAGCCGTAGCCCAGGACAGTCTCACGGTAGTTTCCTGGGGCGGCGCCTACGGGGCGGCACAGAAGAAACACGTCATCGACCCCTACCAGAAGGAAACCGGAGTCAAGGTGCTGTTCGAGGACTATTCCGGCGGCATTGCCGAGATCAAGGCCCAGGTCGAGTCAGGCAATGTCCAGTGGGACGTAGTCGACTTCGAGGTGATCGATCTGGAGCGCGCCTGCTCCGAAGGTCTGCTGGAAACCTTCGACCACAGCGCTTTGCCGCCTGGCATCGATGGCACTCCGGCCGCCGAGGACTTCATCCCCGAAGCCCTGGCCAGCGAATGCGCCATTGGCAACATGGTCTGGTCCGTGGTGTTCGCCTTCAACGACAAGACCATTGGCAAGACCAAGGCTGCGACCATCGGTGACTTCTTCGACACTGCCAAGATTCCGGGCAAGCGCGCCATGCGCAAACGCCCACAGGTGAACATGGAATGGGCCCTGCTGGCTGATGGCGTAGCACCGGAAAAAGTCTATGAGGTACTCGCCACCGAGCAAGGTCAGAAGCGCGCCTTCGACAAACTGGCCAGCATCAAGAAAGACATCGTCTGGTTCGACTCCTGGTCGCAGGCGCCGCAACTGCTCAACGATGGTGGAGCAGTGCTGGTGCAGTCTGCCAATGGCCGTTTCTACGACGCCATCGTGCAGGAGAAGAAGCCATTCGAGATCATCTGGGACAGCCATATCTACGACCTCGATGCCTGGGCCATCGTCAAGGGCTCGAAGAAGAAAGACCTGGCAATGGAGTTCATCAAATTCGCCTCCGGCTCCAAACCATTGGCAGGCATGCCGGACGTGGCCTACGGCTCGACCCGCAAGTCGTCCACACCGCTGGCAGATCCGAAAGCCACACCACACCTGCCGACAGCGCACCTGAAGAAAGGCATTCAGGCTGACTCCAAGTTCTGGGCCGACTATGGCGAGTCGCTGGGCGAGAAATTCAACGAGTGGCTGTTGAAGTAACTCGCGATGGCCCTTCCTCCTCTGGAAGAGGGGCCTGTCTGACGGAGAAATACCTTGTCCTTCCTGACCGCCAGCGAAGCCGGCCAAGCCGCCAGCGCCCGTCGCAAGAAACGCCTTGCCGCCTTTCTCTTCGTGGTACCGCTGCTGCTGTTCATCATCGTGACCTTCGTCGCCCCGATCGGCACCATGCTGTGGCGCAGCGTGTATCACCCGACGGTAGCCGAACTGATTCCCTTGACCCTGGCCAAACTCGAACACCGGGACAATCATCACCAGTTGCCGGACGACAGGACTCTGCAGGTCTTCGTCTCCGAATTGCACGCGCTCAACGAGCAGCGCCTGTCCGGCAAACTGTCCGAGGAGCTCAACCGCGCCTATACCGGCATGTCCAGCGTGGTCAAATCCAGCGCCCGGCGCATCGGTCAACTGGACGCGCAGGAGCTACAAACCCAGGGCGTACAGACTCTGCTCGACGCCCACAAAAACTGGCACAAGCCGGAGTTGTGGTACGCCATCGAGCGCGCCGGCAAGATCTATACCTACGACTACTACCTGACCGCCCTCGACCTGGAGCTACACGCCAATGAAGGGGTACAGATACGCCAGGACACGCAGGTCTATCTGCAGCTGTATTCCAAGACGCTGAACATGGCGCTGGTCATCACTCTGCTCTGCGCCCTGCTCGGCTACCCACTGGCGTACTACCTCGCCAGGCTACCGTCGAGCCGCGCCAATCTTCTGCTGGTGCTGGTGCTGCTACCGTTCTGGACCTCACTGCTGGTGCGCACCACGTCATGGATCGCCCTGCTGCAAAGCAACGGCGTGATCAATGCCTTCCTGATGGGCATCGGCCTGATCGAGCAGCCCTTCGAGATGCTCTATACCTCGTTCGCCACCGTCGTGGCGATGACCCATATCCTGCTGCCCTTCATGGTGCTGCCCCTGTACAGCGTGATGCGCGGCATCGACCCCAGTTACATGCGCGCCGCCCTGAGCCTGGGCGACAAACCGATCCCAGCCTTCGTCCGCATCCACTTCCCGATGACCCTGCCCGGTCTCAGCGCCGGCACATTGCTGGTGTTCATCATCTCGGTGGGTTACTACATCACCCCGGCGCTGGTCGGCGGTACCGATGGGCAGATGATCAGCAACATCATCGCCTTCCACATGCAGCGCTCGAACAACTGGGAGCTGGCCGCCGCACTGGGCTCGCTGCTGCTGGGCCTGATCCTGCTGCTGTACTGGGTGTACGACCGTTTCGTCGGCGCCAGCAATATCAAGTTGGGATGAGACCATCATGAAGATCCCCGCCTATTACGGTTTCTGGCACCACCTCGGCAATTGGCTGCTACGTGGCACATCCTGGCTGGTGCTGCTGTTCCTGATCCTGCCGATCCTGGTCATCGTGCCGCTGTCGTTCAACGCCGAGCCGTTCTTCAGCTTCACCGAAGGCATGCTCACCCTCAACCCCGAGGCCTACTCGTTACGCTGGTACCGGGAAATCCTCGCGGATCCGAAATGGGTACTGGCGATCAAGAACAGCTTCCTCATCGGCATCCTCTCCACCCTCCTCGCCACAGTATTGGGCACCTGCGCCGCCGTGGGCCTGGCGCGCGACGAGATGCCGTTTCGCCGTTTCATCACCGCCCTGCTGCTGTCGCCGATGATCGTGCCGCTGATCATTACCGCCGCCGGCATGTTTTTCTTCTACTCCAACCTGAACCTGGCCGGTGGCTATCTGGGCGTGATCCTGGCGCACGCGGCGCTGGGCACGCCCTTCGTCATCATCACCGTCACCGCCACGCTAATCGGCTTCGACTACAGCCTGGCACGCGCGGCACTGAATCTCGGCGCCACGCCGATACGCGTGTTCTTCGACGTGATAATGCCGTTGATCCGCCCCGGGGTGGTCTCCGGCGCGCTGTTCGCCTTCATCACCTCGTTCGACGAAGTGGTGGTGATCCTGTTCATGGCCGGCCCGCAGCAACGCACCATTCCCCGGCAGATGTTCTCGGGCCTGCGCGAGCAGATCAACCCGAGCATCCTGGCCATTGCCACGCTCCTGATTCTGATGTCCATCGCCCTGCTGATGACAATCGAACTGCTGCGCCGCCGCGCCGAGCGGATGCGTGGCATCGAGATTCCGCAATGAGTCCGTCGGGCTGAACATCTCCCCCTGTCGTCGCCCCGGCACATATCCAGGGGCGACCAATCTCGATCAGTAACGCCAATATCCCAGCGTCAGGCTAATTTCCCGCTGTCCTCACGAGCTGCACGGACGATATGCTAGGTCGTCATACATGCAGAGCTCGTACCATGATCACTCCTTCTCATGAAGGCATCAGCCATCTTGTGGCCGACGCCCTCGCTCCGCCCTCGCCAATCCTCAGACCGGTAGAAAGACGCTTACGAGGACAGACCAACCTCAGGTGCAGTTAAGACGCTGGACTGCCCCTGACTGTCTCTAAGCGGCACCGGTTCACACATGAAGCGACCAGAACAGAGGCAGACGATATCCCGGTTCCGGGGCCTGTCCCAAACGAGCGAAGACTCACTCGGTCACTTCTATCGACGTTGGGCATCCTTCCTTCCCTGCTGCTCGCACACTACGAAGAATCCCCAACACCCGTGCCCGCACCGCGGTGGATTGCCCTCCCCGCGCAAAGAAGAGATAGAGCTAACGTGAACACGACAACGACGCTCTCCCGCCACGACCTCCCTCCTCGCAAGCAACCAACCGAAGGCACCGAAAGCATCTGCCTTCGCTGCCAATCGCAGCAGGCCCGACTATGCGCGCTCGCCCGTGCCCATGAACGAAAACGCATCGCCCGGGAGCTGCACGACGAATTGGGACAACAGCTGACCTCCCTTCAACAGGGGTTGGGCGTACTTCGGATTCATCTCGGTCAGGATCGCCCTGACATGCTGGCTCATATCGAGCGCCTGACGACCATCGCCCACAGTGCCATCGATGTGATCCGCGAAATCCACAACGGTACTCCCACCCGGCAACTGCAACAGAACCTGACCAGCACGCTGGAGGGGCTGATAGACGAGTTCAGGCAACTGTCGGAAATCGACTGCCGCTACAACCTGCCCAAGCAAGGCATCGATCTGGAGCCTGGCCGTGCAGCGCACCTCTATCGCATCGTTCAGGAGTCATTGACCAATATCCTGCGCCACGCCAATGCCAGTCGTGCCGAGGTCAGCCTGGAACGTCGCGAGAATGACTATGTCCTTGAGATATTCGATGACGGCCAGGGCTTCATCCTCAGCGACATCCTGCCCGACTCCACAGGACTGTCGGGCATGCGCGAACGCGGCAAGCAGCTCGGCGGCCCGGTGATCATATTCAGTCACCCGGGCCAGGGCACCATCGTCCAAGCCATATTCCCCGTCACAATCAATCCATAAGGAATGCCTATGATCAACCTGATGATCGTCGACGATCACACGATCATGCGCGAAGGCCTGAAGCGGCTGTTCGAACTGGACAAGGACATCCATATCGCTGAAGAGGCGGCCAACGGTCTACAGGCCCTCGAGCGTCTGAGAACGACCCACGTAGACCTCCTGCTGCTCGATATCAGCATGCCCGGCCTGAGCGGCGAAGCTCTGATATCACGCGTCATCCACCAACACCCGAACCTGCCCATCCTGGTTCTGAGCATGCACCGAGACCCACACGTGGCAATGCGCGTGTTGCGCTCGGGCGCCACCGGCTACCTGACCAAGACCCAGTCGCCCGAAACACTGATCGCAGCGGTGAAGAAGGTCAGCACCGGCGCACGCTACATAGATCCGGATCTGCTCGAACAGATCGCGCTCAACAGCCTCAAGCCCAACCCGCCGAGCGGCCTGGACAGCCTGACCAACCGAGAGTTCCAGATCATGCGACTGCTGGCAGATGGCCTTAGTGTCAACCAGATCGCCGAGCAGTTGATGATCAGCAACAAGACCGTCAGCACGCATAAGATAAATCTGATGGAGAAGATGGGCTTTTCCAGCAATGCCGACCTGATCAAGTTCGCCAGCAAACTCAGCACGTCCGAACCCGACTGAGGATTTCCCTAGCCTCGATCGGGGGAAATTCACGCACAAATCCAGCACATCCCGATGCCCCCCGCCAAAGTGCCTCATGCATGCTCCAAATGTCGATGGAACGATGACAGGCACCCTGCAGGAATTCCCCCCTCAAGCCTGGCAATTGTTCCGCGATCACCTGATCCCAGACGTCGCGGAGCCAAGAAGTGCGCGATCCAAACCTCCCCCTGGTTATCTCATCGCTGACGCTGCTGGCCGGCATCGTTGCCGTTCTTCTGGTCGGGCCTGGCGGGCTTGGCATCACTCCTACACTACTGGGTCTGGCCTTGGCCGGAGGCGCACTCCTCTGGCAGCAACGGAGGCGCCAGCCGCTGTCGCAGGCAACCGACATCCCGGCGACGGAAGAAAAACAGCCGCCGCGGGATGTAGAAGAGTTGTGCGAACAGACGCTGCCATTGTGGTCGCAACAGATCCATTCGGCACGATCGCACACCGAGGAATCCATCAGTGCACTGAGCGAGCGTTTCGCCAACCTCGCCGTGCGCATCCAGCAGAGCCTGGGCAACGGGCCCGAGCGCGAAGCGGGCAACCGCCTCGTCGCGCTTCTTTCCACCAGCCAGCATGAGCTGGACATGATCATCATGGCCCTGCGCGAAGCGCTGGCCAGCAAGGAGTCCCTGCTCAAGGAAGTCATGGAGCTGTCGAGCTTCACCGATCAGTTGCAGGAGATGGCCCAGGACGTGGCCGACATCGCCAAGCAGACCAACCTGCTGGCGCTCAATGCCGCGATCGAGGCCGCGCGCGCAGGCGAGAGTGGTCGAGGCTTCGCCGTGGTCGCCGACGAAGTGCGCAAGCTGTCCACCATGTCCGGCAGTACCGGCCAGCGTATCGGCGAGACGGTGAGCATCGTCAACACCGCGATCCACAAGACTCTGAACATCTCCCGCGAATACGCCAAGACCGATGCCATCACCCTGAACAACGCCAGCGACGTCATCAAGGGCGTGATCACGCGTTTCCACCAGAGCGCCGGCGGCATCGTCAGCCATAACGAAGCGATGCGCAGCCAGAGCGAAGCCGTAGCTCAGGACATTGCCGACGTGCTGGTATCCCTGCAGTTCCAGGATCGCATCAGCCAGATGCTGGGACATGTCAGCGGCGACATCGACAAGCTGCTCGAACAGATCGACTCGCGCAACGAACTGCGCCGTCTCGGCCACGAACCACCGGTGCTGGACATCTCCCGCTGGCTGGACGAACTGGCCCAGACCTACACCATGCCCGAGCAGCATGACATCCACCGGGGCGAAGCACCCGGCAAGCGCAACGATTCCGAAATCACTTTCTTCTGAGGTTCTCCATGGCCAAGACCGTACTCATCGTCGACGACTCCGCCTCCATTCGGCAGGTGGTCAGCATCACGCTCAAGGGCGCTGGCTACGACGTGATCGAAGGCTGCGACGGCAAGGACGCACTGGGCAAACTGGACGGGCGCAAGGTGCACCTGATCATCAGTGACGTGAACATGCCGAACATGGACGGCATCACCTTCCTCAGGAACGTCAAGCAGCTACCTGCCTACAAGTTCACCCCGGTGATCATGCTCACCACCGAGGCCGGCGAAGCGAAAAAGGAAGAGGGTCGCGCCGCCGGGGCCAAGGCCTGGGTGGTCAAGCCGTTCCAGCCCGCGCAGATGCTCACGGCCGTCTCCAAGCTGATCCTGCCGTGAGGCCCACGCCATGACAGAAGCGTCGGGCGAGAACCTGTATCGCATCCTGCCCCTGGAGGGCGGGTTGACCATCTATAGCGTCAGCGAGCACATGGAGTTGCTCCTGCGCGCGCTGGCGCCCGGCGCGGAAGTAGAACTGGATCTCTCGGCACTCGACGAGCTGGATTGTGCAGGCCTTCAGTTGCTGGTGCTGGCCAAGCAGGAGGCCAGCCGCCAGGGCTGCCTGCTGCGCCTGAGCCACCACAGCCCGGCGGTGATCGAGGCGTTCGAGCTCAGCGGACTCGCCTCGTTCTTCGGCGACCCCATCCTGATCAAACCCAGCGACGAGTAACTCGGTATGGATATGGACGAAGTACTCAAGATCTTCATCGCTGAAAGCCGGGAACTGCTCGAACTGATGGAGGAAGCACTGCTCCTGTTGGAAAGTGCCCCCGAAGACACCGATATCATCAATGCCATCTTTCGAGCCGCCCACACGATCAAGGGCTCGGCGGGGTTGTTCGGCCTCGATCTGATCGTCGACTTCACCCATATCGCCGAAAGCGTGCTCGACCGCATACGCAACGGTGAGCTGCACTTCGACGAAACGCTCACGGCGTTGTTCCTGGAGGTCGGCGACCACCTTGGCAAGCTCATCACCCACCTTGACGAAGGCCATGACCTCGAACAGCTCGACGCCGAGAGCCTGGCGCAGAACCAGCAGCTTGGAGAACGCCTGAGCGCCTACATGGCGCCCTCGAGAAATACCGGTGCAATGCCGGCCCATCATGAGCGGATCGAGCGCAGCACCCAGGACGGGCTCAGTGCCGACCACTGGCACCTCTCCTTGCGCTTCGGCCCGGACACCCTGCGCAACGGCATGGATCCGCTATCGTTGCTGCGCTATCTCAATACCTTTGGACGTATCGTCAATATCGTTCCGTTGCTCGACCGCGTACCGCCAGCGGCCGAGATGGATCCCGAGACCTGCTATCTCAGCTTCGAGGTGGCCTTCGCCAGCGAAGCCGACAAGGCCACCATCGAAGGTGCCTTCGAATTCGTGCGCGAGGACAGCCTGATCCGCATCCTGCCGCCCCACAGCAAATCCAACGAATACCTCGAACTGATCCGCGCCCTTCCCGAAGAAGACATGCGCCTGGGTGAAATCCTCATGCGTTGCGGCACCCTGACCGCCGCCGAGCTGCAGGATGTGCTACACGCCCAGGTTCAGGGGCAACAGGAGGCCGAGGCACGCCCCATTGGCCAGGTGCTGATGGAGGAAAGCCTGGTGCAACCTCCAGTGATCGCCGCGGCGTTGCAGAAACAGCAACAGGTCAAGGAAAACCGTAACAACGAGAACAACCTGATCCGCGTCGACGCCGGCAAACTCGACCAACTGATCAACCTGGTCGGGGAACTGATCATCGCGGGTGCTGGCGCACGCATGACCGCCCAGCAGTGTGGGCATGCCGAGATGCTGGAGTCCACCGAGCAGCTTTCACGTCTCGTCGAAGAGGTTCGCGACTCGGCTCTGACCCTGCGCATGGTGCAGATCGGTGCCACCTTCAACCGCTTCCAGCGCGTGGTGCGCGACGTATCACGCGAGATCGGCAAGGACATCGCTCTGTCGATCAGCGGCGGCGAAACCGAGCTGGACAAGACCGTCGTCGAACGCATCACCGACCCGCTCACCCACCTGGTACGCAACGCCATGGATCATGGCATCGAGCCCCTCGCCGTACGCCAGGCACGCGGCAAGCCGGGACAGGGCAACGTGCGCCTGAATGCCTACCATGACGCAGGCAGTATCGTGCTGGAGGTCACCGACGATGGCGGCGGGCTGGATCCGCAGCGCATTCTCGCCAAGGCACGTGAGCGCGGACTGATCAGCGAAGGGCAGGTGCTGACCGAGAAGGAAACCTTCAACCTCATCTTCGAGCCCGGCTTCTCCACGGCAGACCAGGTCAGCAACCTCTCCGGACGCGGCGTCGGTATGGATGTGGTCAAGCGCAACATTTCTGCGCTGCGCGGCAACATCGAACTGGACAGCATCCTGGGCGAAGGCACCTGCGTGCGCATTCGCCTGCCACTGACCCTGGCGATCATCGACGGCTTCCTGGTCGGTGTAGGCCAGGCGGGCTACGTGATCCCGCTGGATCTGGTCGAGGAGTGCATCGAGCTCGAAGCGGGCACATGCCATGACCGTGGACATATCTCCCTGCGCGGCGAGGTGCTGCCATTCATCCGCCTGCGCGAGCTCTTCGATGAGCAAGGCCAACCGCCACGGCGCGAGAACGTGGTGGTGGTCAGCTATGCCGGCCAGCGCGCCGGACTGGTGGTGGATCACCTGATGGGCGAATTCCAGACCGTGATCAAACCCCTGGGCAAGCTGTTCGGCACCTGTCGAGGGATCGGTGGATTCACCATTCTGGGCAGCGGAGCCGTCGCCCTGATCCTGGACATCCCCAGCCTGCTGACTGATCTCGCCCATCCGACCAGCAGCGTCACTGCGCTGGCTAGCGAAGCCTGAACTCAACGACAGAGTCCCCACCGCCATGAGCCTCCCCAGTAGCCCGCCCCGTGTCGAGCAACCTCCGCCAGCCAACAGCGTCACTGCGCTCGCCCCCATAGCGCCGGAACAGAGCGCGCCCCAGCAGTACCTGACCTTTGAACTCAATGCGCGCCGCTACGCACTGGACGGCCTGTGCGTGCGCGAGATCATCGAATACCCACAGCTGACCCGAGTGCCCATGGCTGCAACGTGCATCCACGGCGTCATCAATCTGCGCGGTGCCGTGGTACCGGTGATCGACCTGAGCCTGCGCTTTGGCCAGGGCGCAAGCCGGATCGACAAACGCACCTGCATCATCATCGTGGAGGTGACGGACGATGAGGACGCCCACGTACTGGGCATCATCGTCGATGCCGTCAGCGAAGTGCTCGAAGTGTCCACCGGTCAGGTGCGCCCGGCTCCTGCCTTCGGCAACCCCGTCCGGGCCGACTTCATACATGGCATGGTCCGCCAAGGTGATGAATTCATCGTTCTGCTGACCATCGACAACACCCTGGCGGTTGCCGAAATCGCGGCTTCCGGCAGCAGCACCCCCGCCCGACAAGCGCCTGAGCGCCCGACCAGGTAATACGGAGAGAAGTAACCATGTTCAAGAATATGAAAGTGGCGACCAAGCTTGGCCTGGGCTTTGGCTCGGTCGTGGCCCTGCTGGTGCTGGCAACCCTGCTCGGGATCATGCGCATGAGCGCGATCAACGCGGCCAATGATTTCATCGTGTCTGATCGCTACCCCAAGACCGTTCAGTCCAACACCATCAAGGAAGAAACCCTCAACCAGGCACGCCTGGTTCGCGATCTCATCATCCGTGACGACCCGGCGGCCGACGCGAAGAACATGGAAGGCATCACCGTCAGCCGTGAACGCCGCGCCGGTGCCTACGAAGAGCTGCAGAAGACCGTGAACACGCCTCAGGGTCGCGAGATCCTGGCACGCATCAATGCCGCTCGCGTGCTGGTCGGACAACGCTATGAAGAACTGTTCACCTTCGTCGACGACAGAGAGCGCGCACTGGTTTACCTCTACGACCAGGTGATCCCGGCCAACAATGAATTGCTGGCCGCTGCCCAGGCCATGGTGGACTTCCAGAGCGACCTGATGGACAAGAGCGCGGACGAAGCGACGGAGCTCTACGAAGAGTCGCGCATGCAACTGATGATCATCGGTGGCGTGGCCGTGCTGATCTCGGTTCTGCTCGCCTGGCTGATTACCCACAGTCTGCTGCGCCAACTGGGTGGCGAGCCGGGTTACGCCGCCGAAGTGGTCACCCGCATCGCCGAAGGTGATCTGCGGGTCGAGGTCACCACCCGTAATGGCGACACCACCAGCATGCTCGCCGCCATCAAGAGCATGTCGCAACGCCTGGCCCAGATCATTTCCGAAGTACGTAGTTCGGCCGATGCCCTGACCAGCGCGTCCGAGGAAATATCCGCCACGGCCCAGAGCATGAGCCAGGCAGCGTCCGAACAGGCTGCGTCGGTGGAGGAAACCAGCGCCTCGATGGAGCAGATGTCGGCGTCCATCGCGCAAAATACCGAGAACGCGCGCATCACCGACGGCATGGCCAGCAAGGCCAACGGCGAGGCCCGCGAGGGCGGTCAGGCAGTCAAGGAAACCGTCAGCGCGATGAAGACCATTGCCGACAAGATCGGCATCGTCGACGACATCGCCTACCAGACCAACCTGCTGGCGCTCAACGCCGCCATCGAAGCAGCACGTGCCGGCGAGCATGGCAAGGGCTTCGCCGTTGTCGCCGCCGAAGTGCGCAAACTGGCCGAGCGCAGCCAGGTTGCCGCGCAAGAAATCGGCGAAGTGGCCAAGTCCAGCGTACAACTGGCCGAACGAGCGGGCACCCTGCTCGACGAGATCGTGCCCTCCATCGCCAAGACCTCGGATCTGGTGCAGGAAATCTCTGCCGCCTCCGAGGAGCAGAGCTCCGGTGTCGGTCAGATCAGCACTGCGATGAACCAGCTCAACGAGATCACTCAGCAGAACGCCTCGTCGTCCGAGGAGTTGGCGGCCACTGCCGAGGAAATGAGCGGCCAGGCCGAACAGCTGCAACAGCTGATGGACTTCTTCAAACTCAACAGTATGGCCACCGGGCGCGTCCAGCAACGCCATGTCCAGGCACAGCGTCCGAGCCATTCGGCCCGCGCACAGCAGAGTGACGACGATGCGGCGATGTCCATGGCCGGCGGCCTGCCAGCCGGTTACGTGCGCTTTCAGGAGTAGCCGATGGCTGCCGCAATCAGCAATGCTGCCGGCCAGTACCTGACCTTCACCCTGGCGCAGGAGTTGTTCGCCGTCGATATCCATGCCGTGCGCGAGATCATCGAGTACGGCCGGCTGACCAGCGTGCCGATGATGCCGCCGAGCATCCTCGGCGTCATCAACCTGCGCGGGGCCGTGGTGCCCGTCATAGACCTCGGCCTGCGTTTCGGTGGCAGCGCCACCGTGATCGGCCCGCGCACCTGCATCGTCATTCTGGAGATCGCCTCGCGCGATGGCCTGCGCGTGATCGGCATGGTGGTCGACGCCGTCAACGAAGTGCTGGAGCTGGGCAGCGGGCAGGTCGAGCCGCCGCCCAGCTTCGGCAATCGCATCCGCGCCGACTTCATTCGCGGCATGGGCAAGCTGGATGATCGTCTGGTGGTTCTGCTCGACGTCGGGCGGGTGCTGTCCGACGATGAAATCGCTCTGCTCGAGCAGGCTGGCACACATGGCGCCACGGCACAGGAAGGCCCATGAACAGCAACACCGCCATCGCCCTGAGCGATCAGGAGTTCAGCAGGTTTCGTCAGTTGATCCACGAGATCGCCGGGATCAGCCTGTCCGACGCAAAGAAGCCGCTGGTAGCCGGACGCCTGAGCAAGCGCCTGCGCGAGTTCGAGCTCGACAGCTATGGCGAGTATTTCCGTCGCCTGAGCCAGAGCCCTGCCGAGCTGCAAACCTGCGTCGACCTGC
Source organism: Ectopseudomonas oleovorans (assembly GCA_045291465.1). GTDB lineage: Bacteria > Pseudomonadota > Gammaproteobacteria > Pseudomonadales > Pseudomonadaceae > Aquipseudomonas > Aquipseudomonas oleovorans_B. Next base: position 5,561,230 of record CP152345.1, read on the forward strand.
TGACCACCAATGAAACCTATTTCTTTCGCGAGCCCAAGCACTTCGACTTCCTCCGCGAGCGCCTGCAGCAGCCGGGCCTGATCCCCGGCGGACGTCCGCTACGTATCTGGAGCGGTGCCTGCTCCAGCGGCGAAGAGCCTTACAGCATCGCCCTGCTGCTGGCCGATGTGCTCGGCGACAAACCATGGGAGATCCTTGCGTCGGATATCAGCCAGCGGGTGCTGGATCGTGCCCGCGCCGGGGTCTATCGTGTGCAGGACAGCGAAGACATCCCGCGCCGGATGCTGGTTCGCCATTGTTTTCGCGGTGTCGGTGCCAACGAGGGCAACCTGCTGATCGACCCTGCTCTGCGCCGGCGCGTCCGCTTCGAGCAGATCAACCTGAACAACTCATTGCCGGAAGTCGGTCAATTCGACGTGATTTTCCTGCGTAACGTCATGATCTACTTCGACGGTGACACCAAGCGTCAGGTCGTGAAACGCCTGCTGAGCCGCCTGCGGCCAGGTGGTTATTTTCTGATCAGCCACTCGGAAAGCCTCAATGGCATCGATGACACGCTCAAGGTCGTGAAGCCGTCGATCTACCGCAAACCCGATGCCTAGGCCCGTTGCACCGCGTGACGTCTATCTGCAACCCGGCGATCTGCACTTCGCAGGCGTCGGCACGCGCATCCGCACGTTGCTCGGTTCATGCGTCTCTCTGGTGTTCTGGCATCCACGCCACCGGCTGGGCGGGATGTGCCACTACATGTTGCCGACGCGTGGCAATCCGGGCCCGAAGCTCGATGGCCGCTACGGCGACGAAGCCATGCTCCTGCTGCTGGACGCCATCAGCGCCAGAGGAACACGGGCCAGCGAGTATCACCTGCGCATCTTCGGCGGTGGCAACATGTTTCCCAATGTCGGCGCGCGTGCCACGCGCCACGTTGGCCAGCAGAACATCGACATGGCGCATGAGCTGATTGCCAGGCATGGACTCGTGAGTCATGGCGAACACGTCGGCGGTACCGGTCACCGGCACCTGATCTTCGATATCTGGAGCGGCCAGTTGGCCCTGAAGCAATCCCCCTCGTATCTGACAGTGGATGTCCCACTGGAGTACAACCTGCATGAAACCCATCAAAGTCATGATCGTCGACGACTCTGCCGTCGTCCGCCAGGTGCTGGCCTCGGTGCTGGCAGCCGACCCGGCGATCGAGGTTCTGGGCACCGCCGCCGATCCGCTGTTCGCCCTGAGCAAGATGGAGCGTGAATGGCCGGATGTGATCGTCCTCGACGTGGAAATGCCGCGTATGGACGGCATCACCTTCCTGAAGAAACTCATGGCTGAACGGCCGACACCGGTGGTGATCTGCTCGACCCTCACAGAGAAGGGCGCCAGCACCACCATGCAGGCGCTCGCCGCCGGCGCTGTGAGCATCGTCACCAAGCCGCAGATGAGCCTGCGCAAGTTCCTGGTCAATGCCAGCGACGACCTGCTCGGCGCGGTGAAGGCCGCAGCACGTGCCAACATGCGCCAGCTCGGCAAGAGCGCGCCGCCCAGACTGGGTGCCGACGCCATCATCCCTGCCGGGCAGCCGGCCATGGCGCGCACCACCGAGCGGGTGGTCGCCATCGGCACCTCCACCGGCGGTACCCAGGCACTGGAGCATGTGCTCACCGCCCTGCCGCGCGTATGCCCCGGCATCGTCATCGTCCAGCACATGCCCGAGCGCTTCACCGCCGCCTTCGCCGAACGCCTCAACGGCCTGTGCCAGATCGAGGTGCTCGAAGCGCGCCATGGGGATCGGGTCGTTCCAGGCCGCGCCCTCATCGCCCCGGGCGGCCGCCACATGCTGCTCAAGCGCAGTGGTGCGCAATACATGGTGGAAGTGGTCGATGGCCCCCCTGTCAGCCGCCACAAGCCCTCGGTGGATGTGCTGTTTCGCTCCACCGCCCGCGCCGCCGGCGCCAACGCCACCGGCATCATCATGACCGGCATGGGCGACGACGGGGCACGCGGCCTGCGCGAGATGTTCGAGGCCGGCGCCCAGACCATCGGCCAGGACGAGGCCAGTTGCGTGGTCTACGGCATGCCCAAGGAAGCGAAGAAGCTCGGCGCGGTCAGTCGCGAGATACCACTGGAGCAGATTCCCGCTGCCATCCTGCGCAGCTAGCCTGATCGCCGGCAGTCGCACCTTGCCTTCAGGTGCGACTGCCAGCGGAAAATCTTCAGGTCATTCGTGCGAAGCGACCACAGGCTCGCCATGAATGATGGCTGTCAGCACGGTTTCACCCGGACGAGACCCGATCCGTGAGTGCCCGCCGATGCGCATGCTGCTCATAGCGGCTCTGCTACCGGCGCCCCATACATCGTCCACCTCGAGGCCGCGGCCGCTGTCGCGGCTCCACACGCTACGTCCGCCTGCCAGCCTTTCCCTTGGCGCCTACGGCGGCGTAGAATCGAGGCATTTTCCGCCAGCCACCCTTCGGCGGACCTGTGAGCCCGGGCAGGCCGACGGAGATCCCGTTGCGCGCCATGCCACCTTGCGTTGCGGCCATCTACCGCCGAATCGCTCACCCACATAAATGCTTACCTGATTAGCCGCAGGAATCCGTCATGCCTGATTACCGCTCGAAAACCTCCACCCACGGTCGCAACATGGCTGGCGCCCGCGCCCTGTGGCGCGCCACCGGGATGAAGGACGAAGACTTCAAGAAGCCGATCATCGCCATCGCCAACTCCTTCACCCAGTTCGTACCGGGCCACGTGCACCTGAAGGATCTGGGCCAATTGGTCGCCCGCGAGATCGAGAAGCACGGTGGCGTGGCGAAGGAATTCAACACCATCGCCGTTGACGACGGCATCGCCATGGGCCATGACGGCATGCTCTATTCGCTGCCGAGCCGCGAGATCATCGCCGACTCCGTGGAGTACATGGTCAACGCCCACTGCGCCGACGCCATCGTCTGCATCTCCAACTGCGACAAGATCACCCCCGGCATGCTGATGGCCGCCCTGCGCCTGAACATCCCGGTGGTCTTCGTCTCCGGCGGCCCGATGGAAGCCGGCAAGACCAAGCTGGCCAGCCATGGCCTGGACCTGGTCGACGCCATGGTCATCGCCGCCGACTCCAGCGCCTCCGACGAGAAGGTCGCCGAGTACGAGCGCAGCGCCTGCCCGACCTGCGGCAGCTGTTCCGGGATGTTCACCGCCAACTCGATGAACTGCCTGACCGAAGCACTGGGCCTGTCCCTGCCGGGCAACGGTTCGACCCTGGCCACCCACAGCGACCGCGAGCAGCTGTTCCTGCGTGCCGGCCGCCTGGCCGTCGAGCTGTGCCAGCGCTACTACGGCGAAGGCGACGAGTCGGTGCTGCCGCGCAACATCGCCAACTTCAAGGCGTTCGAGAACGCCATGATGCTCGACATCGCCATGGGCGGTTCGACCAACACCATCCTGCACCTGCTGGCCGCGGCCCAGGAAGCCGAGATCGACTTCGACCTGCGCGACATCGATCGCCTGTCACGCAAGGTGCCGCAGCTGTGCAAGGTGGCGCCGAACATCCAGAAGTACCACATGGAAGACGTGCACCGCGCCGGTGGTATCTTCTCCATCCTCGGCGAGCTGGCCCGTGGCGGCCTGCTGCACACCGACGTGCACACCGTGCACAGCCCGAACATGGCCGAAGCCATCGCCCAGTGGGACATCACCCAGACCCGGGACGAAGCGGTTCACCACTTCTTCAAGGCCGGTCCTGCCGGCATCCCCAGCCAGACCGCGTTCAGCCAGAGCACCCGCTGGCCGAGCCTGGACGACGACCGCGAGAATGGTTGTATTCGTAGCGTCGAGCATGCTTATTCCCAAGAGGGCGGACTTGCGGTGCTGTACGGCAACATCGCCCTCGACGGCTGCGTGGTGAAGACCGCCGGCGTGGATGAGTCCATCCATGTGTTCGAAGGCACCGCCAAGGTGTTCGAGAGCCAGGACAGCGCGGTAAAAGGCATCCTCGCCGACGAAGTGAAGGAAGGTGACATCGTCATCATCCGCTACGAAGGTCGAAAGGCGGCCCGGGCATGCAGGAAATGCTCTATCCGACCAGCTACCTGAAGTCCAAGGGCCTGGGCAAGGCGTGCGCCCTGCTCACCGACGGTCGCTTCTCCGGCGGCACCAGCGGCCTGTCCATCGGCCACGCCTCGCCGGAAGCCGCCTCGGGCGGCGCCATCGGCCTGGTCAAGGACGGCGACAAGGTGCTCATCGACATCCCCAACCGCAGCATCAACCTGCTGGTCAGCGATGAAGAACTGGCCACCCGCCGCGCCGAGCAGGACAAGAAGGGCTGGAAACCTGCCGCACCACGCGCGCGCAAGGTGACCACCGCCCTCAAGGCCTACGCCCTGCTCGCCACCAGCGCCGACAAGGGCGCCGTGCGCAACAAGGCGCTGCTGGACGGCTGATCTTCAGCCCTGCGGCATGGAAGGAGCCCGGCTCGGAGTCGGGCTTTTTCTGTCTCCAGGTTTTGCATCTGCCAATGATCACCCGCAAGCTGGCAACTCGGTCACGCACGGGAGAAGTGCATGCGCATCGGTCTGATCGCCGACACCCACAACCTGCTGCGCCCCGAAGCGCTGGCGGCGCTGCGCGGTGTCGATCACCTGATCCATGCCGGTGACATCGGCGGACTACATATCCTCGAACAGCTCGAACGTATCGCTCCGCTTTCAGTGGTACGCGGCAACAACGATCAGGAGCCGTGGGCCGATGACATCCCCGAGCACCTGACGCTGCGCTTCGGCGCCATCACGCTCTACGTGCTGCATGACCTCAAGCAACTGAACATCGATCCGGTCGCGCAGGGCATCGACGTGGTGGTAGCCGGCCATTCGCACAAGCCACTGCACGAAGAACGCAACGGCGTGCTCTACCTCAACCCCGGCAGCGCCGGGCCGCGGCGCTTCAAGCTGCCCGTTGGCGTGGGCATCCTGCATATCGAAGGTCGGCAGGTGCGGGCCGAACCGATCACGCTAGCCGTCTGATGCCGGCTAGCGCTCCAGACACTCCGATGCCGAGCGTCGCAGGGTGCGCCATGCGCACCGCCCACCATGAACGCCCCCTCTGCACCTTGGCTATCATCTCTCCCGTCTCCTGTGATGGTTCAGGTGCGCACGACGCCCCCAGCCCCTTGAAAAACGTATCCGCCGAGTCCATCTAGGCAGATACAGCCTTTTTCCCGCCTGATGGAGACCCCCATGACCCTCGACGAGCTCAACGCCATTCCCGGCGTGACCGCCAAGCCCGACGTCGCCACCGCCGACTTCGTCTACAACCACACCATGATCCGCGTGAAGGATCTGCAGAAGTCGCTGGATTTCTACACCCGCGTGCTGGGCTTCACCCTGCTGGAGAAGAAGGAATTCCCCGAGGCCGAGTTCAGCCTGTACTTCCTTGCGCTGATCGCTGACAAGTCGCAGATCCCGGCCGATCCGGTAGCCCGCCATCAATGGCGCAAGTCCATCCCCGGCGTGCTGGAGCTGACCTACAACTACGGCACCGAGAAAGACCCGGAATTCGCTTATCACAGCGGCAACAGCGACCCGCGCGGCTTCGGCCACCTGTGCGTGGCAGTGCCGGACATCAAGGCCGCCTGCCAGCGCTTCGAAGACCTCGGCGTGACCTTCCAGAAGCGCCTGAGCGACGGCCGCATGCGCGACATTGCCTTCATCAAGGATCCGGACGGCTATTGGGTGGAGATCATCCAGTTCACCGAGGTGAACTGATTCTCCCGCCGTGACCCAGGAAGGGCCGCCCATCGTCAGGCGGCCCTGAACCGCGCCGCAAGACCATGCCCTGCAGAAGCGACGGGCTCTCAGGTAGAATCGCCGCTTTTTCGCGGTCACCTGCCATGAACAATCCCGAAAGAACCGAAGCACGCAACGAGTTGCTCTACGGCCTGGACGACAAGCCACGCCCGCTGGCCGCTCTGCTTGCCGCTCTGCAGCACCTGCTCGCCATCATCGTCCCCATCGTCACCCCCGGCCTGCTGATCTGCCAGGCCATCGGCGTGTCGGCGCGCGACACCAACATCATCGTGTCGATGAGCCTGGTCATCTCCGGCATCGCTACCTTCGTGCAGTGCAGGCGCTTCGGCCCGTTCGGCGCCGGCCTGCTGATCGTCCAGGGCACCAGTTTCAACTTCGTCGATCCGCTGATCGCTGGCGGCGTGCTGCTGGTCGATCAGGGCATGGCGGTGGAAGCGGTAATGGCGGCGATCTTCGGCGTGGTCATCGCCGGTTCGTTCATCGAGATGGGCGTCTCGCGCATCCTGCCGTTCATCAAGCGCCTGATCAGCCCGCTGGTCACCGGCATCGTGGTGCTGATGATCGGCCTGACCCTGATCAAGGTCGGCCTGATCAGCATGGGCGGCGGCTATGCGGCAATGGGCAATGGCACCTTCGCCAACGGCGAGAACCTGCTGCTCTCAGGCGTGGTGCTGGCCGCCATCATCGTGCTCAACCGCCTGCCGCTGGTGTGGCTGCGCAGTTGCGCGATCATCATCGCCCTGGCCATCGGCTATGCGCTGGCCGCCTACCTGGGCCGCCTGGACTTCACCGGCATGCGCGAAGCCGAACTGTTCCAGGTTCCGATGCCGCTGCACTTCGGCCTCGGCTTCTCCTGGAGCCTGTTCATTCCGATGGTGGTGATCTACCTGGTGACCTCGCTGGAAGCCATCGGCGATGTCACCGCCACCAGCAAGCTGTCACGCCAGCCGGTGGAAGGCCCGCTGTGGATGCAGCGCATCAGGGGCGGCGTACTGGTCAATGGCGCCAACTCGCTGCTGGCCGGTCTGTTCAATACCTTCCCCAGCTCGGTGTTCGCGCAGAACAACGGCATCATCCAGCTGACCGGCATCGCCAGCCGTCACGTCGGCCTGTGGATTGCCGCAATGCTGGTAGTGCTCGGCCTCTTCCCGGCGGTGGCCGGGGTGCTCCAGGCAGTGCCGGAACCGGTACTCGGCGGCGCGGCGCTGGTGATGTTCGGCGCAGTCGCAGCGGCTGGCATCAACATCCTCGCCGGCATCCAGCTGGATCGTCGCGCGCTGCTGATCATCTCGGTATCGCTGGCCCTCGGCCTGGGCTTCTCGCAGGTGCCGGAGTTCCTCGCCCACCTGCCGGCCGGGCTGCGCAGCGTGCTGGAGTCCGGCGTTGCCACCGGCGGTATCTGTGCCCTGGCGATGAACTGGTTCCTGCCGGAAACGCCAAAGCAGGGTGACTGAGGTTCAGCTCACGCCGACATAACGATCGGCACGGTGGTTGATGGCCAGCACCAGGTTCAGCACCACCGCGCCGAGCACCGAGAGCAGCACCTTGTCCGGTGTCACCACGAACACCGCCGCCAGCACGATGGCCGCATCGATGCCCATCTGCACCCCGCCCGCACGCAGGCCGAAACGCTCCTGCATGTATAGCGCGAGAATGTTCACCCCACCCAGGCTGGCGCGGTGGCGGAACAGCATCAGCAACCCCAGGCCCATGGCGGCGCCACCGAACAGCGCGGCATAGACGCTGCTGAGATGGGCGAACGCGACCCACTGCGGCGTCAGCTCGGCCAGCAACGACACCAGCAGCACGGCGCAGCCCGTGCGCACGATGAAACCCCAGCCCAGGCGCCAGATACCCAGCAGGTAGAACGGCAGATTGACCAGGCAGAACACCAGGCCAAACGACCAGCCCGCCTGATAGTTGGCGAGAAAGGCGATGCCGACAGTGCCGCCCGTGAGCAACCCGGCATGGGTATAGAACGCGATCCCCAACGCCACCAGCGCAGTGCCGAACAGCATCGCCAGGGCATCCTCCCAAAGTGGATGGCGAATGAAGAGTGCGGCAACGGCATTCGGCTGCTCGTCGGCGGTCGGTTGTTCAGTCATGGAAGAACCCGCAGCAAAGTGTACGAAAGCACGGCGAGGCAGAGGCAAGACACTGGCCGCCGCTCAGCACCCGGAAAAGGCGCTGGCCGAGACGGCCGGAAAGATCGTTAGGATTATGTGTCGCGGCGTTCCCACACCTCGAAGGCGTAGAACGGTGTTTCAGCGGAAGCCGGATGCTCGACGCTGGAAGTCATGCGCCAATCAGCTTCGTTCACTTCAGGGAAGAACGCATCGCCCTCCGGATCGAGGCCGACACGGGTCAGGTACAGACGCTGCGCCAGCTCCAGCCCCTGGGCATAAAGCTGGGCGCCGCCGATCAGCATCAACTCTTCAGCATCTTCTTCACGCGCCCAGGCATCGGCCCGCTCGATGGCCTCCTGCAAGGTGGCGAACACTTCGGCGCCCTCCAGCGTCAGTCCAACCTGGCGGCTCACCACCAGATTGAGTCGGCCGGGCAACGGGCGCCCCAGCGAATCCCAGGTCTTGCGCCCCATGATGATCGGCTTGCCCAGGGTCATCGCCTTGAAGTGCTTGAGATCCGCCGGCAGGTGCCAGGGCAGTTGGTTATCGCGGCCGATCACGCGGTTGTGCGCGAGCGCGGCGATCAGGGAAAGGGGTAGAGTCTTGTTCATGGCGGCGAGCATAACAGAGCGCCGGATGCACGAGCAGCCACCTTTGGCATGGCCGATCCTGGTTCGGTCGCAGAATCGTCACAGCAGATAAGGCAGGCTTGTCGCTCACGATGAACGAGGAAACGACCTGATGACCGCGACTTTCTTTCGCCCCTGGATGCTGCTCTACGCTGGCCTGCTGATTGGCGCAGCGCCAGCACAGGCCGACAGCGTACAAGCTGCCATCGACTGGGCCCAGAACCAACCCGGTGTGCAGCCATATCGCCCGCAAGGCGAGCAGACGGCGCTGATCATCGCCCACCGCGGCGCCAGTGGTTACGTCCCCGAGCATACCCTGGCCGCCTACGCCCTGGCTGTGCTGCAGGGGGCCGACTATATCGAGCCGGATCTGGTGATGACGCGCGACGGCCAACTGGTGGCGCGTCACGACAACGAACTGGGGCTGACCACCGACGTCGCACAGCACCCGGAATTCGCCGCGCGCAAGCGCACCCAGACGGTGGACGGCCGCAGTCTGGAAGGCTGGTTCAGCGAAGACTTCACCCTCGCCGAACTGAAGACCCTGCGCGCCATCGAGCGTATCCCACAGGTGCGCCCGGCCAACACGCGCTTCGACGGCCAGTTCGAGATTCCTACCCTGCAGGAAATCATCGACCTGGTCAGAAGGCTGGAAGCCAGCCAGCAGCGGGTGATCGGCCTGTACCCGGAGACCAAGCACCCCACGCACTTCCAGCGACTCGGCCTGGCCATGGAAAAACCGCTGCTGACGGTACTCGAAGGCAACGGCTACGACAGCGCCGAAGCCCCTGTTTTCATCCAGTCCTTCGAGGTGGAGAACCTCCGGATGCTGAGCGAACTGACCTCGATCCGCCTGGTGCAACTGCTCTGGATCGAGGGTCAGCCGTACGATCAGCAGGCGCATGGCAAGGCGTTGTCCTACGCGCAGATGAGCACCCCGGCGGGGCTGCGCGACATCGCCACCTACGCGACAGGCATCGGCCCGGAGAAGAGCCTGGTCATTGCTCGCGATGCCGCCGGCAACCTGGCCGCGCCAACCGCCCTGGTAGGCGATGCCCACGCCGCAGGGCTCACCGTTCACCCCTACACCTTTCGTGCCGAGAACAGCTTCCTGCCCGGCAACCTGCGCACCGGCAGCGGCCCGGCGACGCCTGGCGACATCGACGCCGAGCTGCGCGCCTTCCTCGCTACCGGCATCGACGGGCTGTTCATCGATCAGCCGGACATTGCCGTGCGCCTGCGCGAGACGCGCTGATTCGCACCCGGGCGGATCAGGGGTTATTCTCAACCCCTGATCCGAACGACGAGACGCCGCGTGACAGACGCCTCCTCCCCCACTGCCTTCCAACGCCTCTGGCTCAGCGAGACGATTCGCCTGCGCGAGGAACACGCCGGCCTGCTCGACGACGCCGAGGCCAACCGCCTGGCCCGCGCAGAGGGTGGCGGACTGAGTGAACGCATCCAGCATCGCGCGCTGTCCCTGGCCCGTCGCGACGGCCAGTGGCAGGCCTTGCTGCACGGATTGCAGGGCGCACGCCTGGCCGGCCTGCTGCTGGCGCTGCTGGCCCTGCTCAGCGGTGCCGGCCTGGCGCTGGCCGCACTGGGTGACGGGCGCCAGCCGGTCAACGTGTTCTGGGCCCTGGGCAGCCTGCTGGGGCTCAACCTGCTGACGCTGGCCGGCTGGCTCTTCGGCCTGCTGCTGAGCCGCGACCACCCCGGAGCACTCGGTCGCCTGTGGCTCTGGCTCAGCGAAAAGCTGGCACGCGACGCCAACGCTGCGCAGTTGGCTCCGGCCCTGCTGCTGATGCTGCAACGCCAGCGCCTGACCCGCTGGGGGCTGGGCCTGATGGTCAACGGTCTGTGGACACTGGCCATGCTCGCCGCCCTGAGCACCCTGTTGCTGCTGCTCGCCACACGCCGCTACGGCTTCGTCTGGGAGACCACCATCCTCGGCGGCGACACCTTCATCGCCCTGACCCAGGCCATCGGCGCCCTGCCCGCCCTGCTCGGTTTCAGCCTGCCCGATGTCGAGCTGATCCGCGCCAGTGGCGATGTCGCCCTGACCAGCGAAAGCGCGCGGCAGAGCTGGGCCGGCTGGCTGGTCGGCGTGGTGCTGATCCATGGTCTGCTGCCGCGCCTGCTGTTGACACTGCTGTGCCTGTGGCGCTGGCATGCAGGCAAGGGCGCGCTGCGCCTGGATCTCGACCTGCCCGGCTACGGCCTGCTGCGCCAGCGCCTGCAACCGGACAGCGAACGCCTCGGCATCTGCGACCTCGCGCCCGCCGCACTGCACCAACCACAAGGCGGCGCCAGCGCACAACCCGGCAGCGGCGCCCTGCTGCTCGGCCTGGAGCTGGACGACCGCCGCCCCTGGCCACCGGCACCGCTGCCCAAAGGCGTGGCGGATGCCGGGGTGATCGACAGCCGGGAACAGCGCCGACAGCTGCTGGAACAACTGACCCGTTTCCCGCCCGAGCGTCTGGCCATTGCCTGCGACCCGCGCCGCTCACCGGATCGCGGCACCCTGGCCCTGCTCGGCGAACTGGCGCGCTCGGCCTCCGCCACACGCATCTGGCTGTTGCCGCCAATGCCCGGCGAGACCCTGGACAGCGCACGCCTGGCCGACTGGCACCAGGCGCTGGATCAGCTACAGCTCACGCATCGCGACAGCTCGCCCCTGACCTGGCTGGAGACCGGCCATGACTGAGCCATTGAAACTCGCCCTGGTCGGCCACACCAATGTCGGCAAGACCTCGCTGCTGCGTACTCTGACCCGCGACATCGATTTCGGCGAGGTCTCGCCGCGCGCCAGCACCACCCGCCATGTCGAAGGCGCACGCCTGTCGGTGGATGGCCAGGCGCTGCTGGAGCTGTACGACACCCCCGGCCTGGAAGACGCCATCGCCTTGCTCGACTACCTGGAATGCCTCGACCGCCCCGGCGAGCGCCTGGATGGCCCGGCACGCCTGGCGCGTTTTCTCGAGGGCAGCGAGGCACGCCAGCGTTACGAGCAGGAAGCCAAGGTACTGCGCCAGTTGCTGGCCTCCGATGCCGGGCTGTACGTGATCGACGTGCGCGAACCGGTGCTGGCCAAATACCGCGACGAACTGGCGGTACTCAACATGTGCGGCCGGCCGCTGCTGCCGGTGCTCAACTTCGTCGCCAGCGGCAGCCACCGTGAGGGAGAGTGGCGCGAGGCCCTGGCACGCCTCGGCCTGCATGCCCTGGTGGCCTTCGACAGCGTGGCGCCGCCCGACGATGGCGAGCGGCGCCTGTATGAAAGCCTGGCACTGCTGCTGGAGCGCGCACGTCCGCAACTGCAACGACTGATCGAAGATCACGAAGCGCAACGCCAGACGAGGCGCCAGGCCGGTAATCGGCTGATCGCCGAGCTGCTGATCGACTGCGCGGCCTGCCGTCGCAGCGTCGCCGCCCAACCCGTGCTGGAGCAAGGCGCCATCACCGAATTGCGTGCCGCCATCCGCCAACGCGAGCAACGCTGCGTCGAAGCCCTGCTGCGCCTGTATGCCTTTCGCCGCGGCGATGCCATAGCCACCGACCTGCCACTGCTCGACGGCCGCTGGGGCGACGACCTGTTCAATCCGGAGACCCTCAGGCAGCTCGGCATCAAGGTCGGCGGCGGCATGGCCGCTGGCGCCGCCACCGGTGTCGGCGTCGACCTGCTGGTCGGCGGTCTCACCCTCGGCGCGGCAGCAGCACTGGGCGCGGTGATCGGCGGCAGCGCACAGACCCTGCGCAACTACGGGGAAAGACTGAAGGGAAAATTGAAAGGCCAGCGCGAGCTGACCGTCGACGATGCCGTGCTACGCCTGCTTGCCCTGCGCCAGCAGCAGTTGTTGGCGGCACTGGACGTACGCGGCCACGCCGCCATGGACGCTATCGCGCTCAATGCCCCGCAGGAAGCGCTGTGGCGCCAGGGCAAGTTGCCGGCGCCACTGAACGTGGCCCGCGCTCACCCGGAGTGGTCATCTCTGAACCCCGGCGCCCGCCTGGAAGACGCCGAGCGCGGCGAACAGGTCGAACGCCTGCGCAGCGAAATCTCCGCCGGCTGAACTGATATATAAGGCTGTGAATTACGCCATAAGAGGCATCTGCAGATGATCAATCCCCCCATCGGCAACCTCTTCGCCGACAGCGAACCACCCGCCACAGGCGAACGCTTCGAGACATTGCTCAAGCAGCGCAACTTGGTGGTCGAGCGCATCCTCAGCTCTGGCCGCCAGGAGGCAGTGGACTACGTGCAGGAGCAGGATGAGTGGGTAATGCTGGTTCGTGGCGAGGCACGCCTGAACCTGGCTGGCGAGGTAATCGACCTGGTTGCCGGCGACTACCTGTTCGTCCCTGCCAGGGTGACCCACCGCGTCGAGTCCGCCTCGGAGGGCGCGCTGTGGCTGGCTGTTCACCTGCATCCGCAGGTGCTGGATGTCAGCCTGCCGGTATAACTCGCAGGGCGGGCTGAAGCCCACCCTACAATAGCCCACCCTGCATCCTGGTAGAGCCTCCAGACCGCAGGATGGGCCGGGCGGCGCTCCGCTTCAGCCCACCAGAGCTCATCTGACGAACGCTCGCACTAGCCCGCTCTCAAACCGCCACCGGCGCTTTGATATGCGGGTGCGCTTCGTAACCCACCAGTTCGAAATCCTCGAATTTGAAGGCGAACAGATCCTTCACTTGCGGATTGAGCTTCATGGTCGGCAGCGGCAGCGGCTGGCGGGTCAATTGCAAATCCGTCTGCTCGATATGATTGGCGTACAGGTGGCAGTCGCCGCCCGTCCAGATGAACTCGCCCGGCTGCAAACCGCAGACCTGCGCCACCATCAGCGTCAGCAGCGCATAGCTGGCGATGTTGAAGGGCACACCGAGGAAGATGTCGGCCGAGCGCTGATAGAGCTGGCAGCTCAGCTTGCCGTCGGCCACGTAGAACTGGAACAAGGCGTGACACGGCGGCAGCGCCATCTGCTCGACCAGCGCCGGGTTCCAGGCCGAGACGATCAGGCGGCGCGAATCCGGGTTCTTCTTGATCATCTCGATCAGCTTGGCGATCTGGTCGATGGATTCGCCATTGGGCGCCGGCCAACTGCGCCACTGATAGCCGTACACCGGATCGAGGTCACCGTTCTCGTCGGCCCACTCGTCCCAGATGCTGACGCCATTGTCCTTGAGGTACCTGATGTTGGTATCGCCCTGCAGGAACCACAGCAGCTCGTGGATGATCGAGCGCAGGTGGCACTTCTTGGTGGTGACGATGGGAAAGCCATCGGCCAGATCGAAGCGCATCTGGTAACCGAACACGCTGTAGGTGCCGGTGCCGGTGCGGTCTTCCTTGAAGGTGCCATGCTCGCGCACGTGGCGCATCAGGTCGAGGTACTGTTTCATGGCGCGACTCCCTGAGCAGCCTGGCGTTTGTAGGCATAGGCGATCAGGCCCAGGCCGGCGAGGATCATCGGTATGCAGAGAATCTGACCCATGGTGACCCAGCCGAAGGCCAGGTAGCCGAGCTGGGCATCCGGCACGCGGACGAACTCGACAATGAAGCGGAAGATGCCATAGCACACGGCGAACATGCCGGAAACGGCCATGGTCGGACGGGGCTTGCGCGAGTAGAACCAGAGGATGGTGAACAGCGCCACGCCCTCCAGGGCGAACTGGTACAGCTGCGATGGGTGGCGCGCCAGTTGCTGCGGGTCGGTCGGGAAGACCATTGCCCAGGGCACGTCGGTGGCCTTGCCCCACAGCTCGGCATTGATGAAGTTGCCGATGCGTCCGGCCCCCAGGCCGATCGGCACCAGTGGCGCGATGAAGTCCATCAGCTCGAAGAAGCTCTTGCCGTTGCGCTTGCCGAACCACCAGGTGGCCAGCATCACGCCGATCAGGCCGCCATGGAAGGACATGCCACCTTCCCATATGCGCAGGATCTTCGCCGGTTCGGCGATGTAGGCCGCCAGATCGTAGAACAACACGTAGCCCAGGCGTCCGCCGAGAATCACCCCCATGGCCACCCAGAACACCAGGTCGGAGAGCTTTTCCTTGTTCCAGGTCGCGTCGAAGCGATTGAGCCGACGCGAGGCCAACCACCAGGCACCACCGATACCGACCAGGTACATCAGGCCATACCAGTGAATCTTCAAAGGCCCGAGTGCCAGGGCCACCGGGTCGATCTGCGGATAAGGCAGCATCGGAAACTCCTTAAACGAGGAAACTCAAACCCACGCTGAACAACAGCAGGGCGAACAGACGCTTGAGCAGGCGCGGCGGCAGGCGATGAGCCAGGCGCGCGCCAATACGGGCGAAGAACATGCTGGTCAGCGCAATACCCAGCAACCCCGGCAGATAGACGAACCCCAGACTCCACTCCGGCAACTGCGGATTGTCCCACCCCGTCCAGATGAAGCTCAGGGCACCGGCAATGGCGATGGGCAAGCCACAGGCGGCCGAGGTAGCGACCGCCTGCTGCATCGGCACGCTGCGCCAGACCAGGAACGGCACGGTCAGCGAGCCGCCGCCGATACCGAAGATCGCCGAGGCCCAGCCGATCACGCCGCCGGCAGCGGTCAGTCCTGGCTTGCCTGGGACATCACGGCTGGCACGAGGTTTCAGATCCAGTGCCAGCTGGATGGCGATGATCACGGCAAAGGTGCCGATGATCTTCTGCAACCATTCGCCCTTGATCGCCGCCGCTGTCAGCGCCCCCAGCACGGTGCCGAGCACGATACCCAGCGTCAGCCAGCGAAACAGCGGCCAGCGCACGGCGCCTCGGCGATGATGCTCGAGCGTGGAGTTGATCGAGGTGAAGACGATGGTGGCCAAGGACGTACCCACTGCCAGATGGGTCAGGATTTCGGGGGCGATACCGTGCGAGGTGAAGCTCAGCACCAGCACCGGGACGATGATGATTCCGCCACCGACACCGAACAGGCCGGCCAGCACGCCAGCCGCCGCCCCCAGCAGCAGGTACAGCAGCAGTTCCATCGACACCCCCGAAAACAAAGCGGCATGGTAGCGGAAAAGCCTGGTCAGCGGCAGCCGAAGCCGACGGTTGCCCAGGCGGCGCTACCCCGTTAGCCTGCGTGGATATCCTTGCTCGGTGAGCCCCATGTGCCTGATCGTTTTTGCCTGGCGCCCGAACAGCCCGCTGGTGCTGCGCCTGGCCGCCAATCGCGACGAATTCTACGCCCGCCCCAGCGCGCCACTGGGTCAGTGGCAGGATGCGCCGGAGGTGTTCGCCGGGCGTGACCTGGAGGCAGGAGGCACCTGGCTGGGTATCAGCGCCAGCGGTCGCTTCGCCGCACTGACCAACATTCGCGATCCGCGCCAGCCAACGCGCGCACGCTCGCGCGGTGAACTGACTGCGGACTTTCTGTGTAGCGATATGTCGCCACACGCCTATCTGCAACGGGTCAGCACCAGCGCCGCGCAGTACGCCGGCTTCAACCTGCTGATCGGCGACCCCACGCAGCTCTGGCACTTCAACTCGTGCGAAGGGGAGGCAAGACAGCTCGAAAGCGGCGTCTACGGCCTGTCCAACGCCAGCCTCGACACCCCCTGGCCAAAGCTGGTGCAGGCCAGAAACGCCTTGCAGGCCGATGTCGAAACCGATGACGAAACGCTGATGGCGATCATGGCCGACAACCGGCAAGCCGCCGATCATCTGCTACCGGATACCGGCGTCGGCCTGGCTACCGAACGCCTGCTGTCCAGCGTATTCATCAGCAGTGCTGCGTATGGCACCCGCGCCAGCACCACGCTGGCCCTGCGCCAGGACGGCCGTTGGCGGATCAGTGAAAGAAGCTTCGGCCCCCATGCAGCCCTGCTCGGCGAGATAAACCTGGAGACCAGGTAGGGCGCGCCATGCGCACCAATCCGGGGCCGTTCAGGCCTGGATATTGGATGCGGGGTTGATTACCCGGCCCAGGCCGAGGTTGCGCAACGCCAGGTGCAGGGTGCTGTAGATCAGGTGCGGGTTGTCAATGGTCATCACCTGGCCGAGCAGCTCGCTGGCCTTGCTCTGGGTGATCTGACGCAGCAGCCACTTCACCTTGGGCAGGTTGGTGGCGTTCATCGACAGGGAGTCGAAGCCCATGGCCAGCAGCAGCACGGCTGCCGCCGGGTCACCGGCCATCTCGCCGCAGATGCTCACCGGCTTGCCTTCGGCATGCGCATCGTTGACCACTTTCTGTAGCGCCTGCAGCACCGCCGGATGGAGGAAGTCGTAGAGATCGGCCACTCGGGGATTGTTGCGATCCACCGCCAGCAGATATTGCGTCAGGTCGTTGGAGCCGACCGAGAGGAAGTCCACCTGACGCGCCAGTTCGCGAGTCTGATAGACCGCAGCGGGAATCTCGATCATCACGCCGATCGGCGGCAACGGCACGTCGGTGCCTTCGTCGCGCACTTCGCCCCAGGCCCGGTGAATCAGGTGCAGCGCCTCTTCCAGCTCCTGGATGCCGGAGATCATCGGCATCAGGATGCGCAGGTTGTTCAGTCCTTCGCTGGCCTTGAGCATCGCCCGCACCTGCACCAGGAAGATTTCCGGGTGATCGAGCGTCACGCGAATGCCACGCCAGCCCAGGAAGGGGTTCTCTTCCTTGATCGGGAAATAGGAGAGCGCCTTGTCGCCACCGATATCCAGGGTACGCATGGTCACCGGCAGCGGATGGAAGGCCTGCAACTGCTCACGGTAGGTGGCCAGTTGCTCCTTCTCGCTGGGGAAGCGCTCATTGATCATGAACGGCACTTCGGTGCGATACAGGCCCACGCCCTCGGCGCCACGCTGCTGCGCACGCGCCACGTCGGCGAGCAGACCGGTGTTGACCCACAGCGGCATGCGCTGGCCGTCGAGCGTCTCGCAGGGCAGCTCACGCAGGGCATCGAGTCCCTCGGTGAGCTGACGCTCCTCCTCGACCACATCGGCGTACTGCTTGCTCAGCAGGTCGCTGGGGTTGGTAAAGACTTCGCCGTGGTAACCATCGACGATCAGCTTGATACCGTCGATCTTCGAGTACGGCAGGTCGACCACGCCCATTACCGTGGGAATACCCATGGCACGCGCGAAGATCGCCACATGGGAGTTGCCTGATCCCGTTACCGAGATCAGGCCTGCGAGCTTGCCTTCGGGCACCTCGCCGAGCATCGCAGGCGACAGCTCCTCACTGACCAGAATGGTGTTGTCCGGGTAGACCAGGGAAGTCTTGCGCTCTTCCTGCAGGTAGGCGAGCAGGCGCCGACCGAGATCACGCACATCGGAGGCACGCTCACGCAGGTAGGCATCGTCCATCAGCTCGAAACGGCCGACATGGTCGAATACCACCTGGCGCAACGCCCCCTGAGCCCACTGACCGGTACGGATGATCTTGCGCACCTCGTTACCCAGGGCGGCATCGTCGAGCATCATCAGGTAGACGTCGAACAGCGCCAGCTCTTCCTTGCGCAATTGCGTGGTGAGCTTCTCGGACAGCTCCTGCATGTCCTCGCGCACCCAGCCGAGCGCCTTGTCGAACAGAGCCAGCTCGGCCTCGATGTCATCGACGCTGCGATCCGGCACCACGTTGAGGTCGGCCGGCGGCAGAACCACCACGGCAGTCCCCACAGCAGCGCCCGGAGCTCCCGGCACACCGACGAACTTGGCTTCCTGCACGCCCTTGCCCTGGCGGCCCAGGCCACGGATGGTGCCGGTAGCCTCGGCGTGGGCGATGACTCCGGCGAGCTGTGCACTCATGGTGATCAGGAAGGCTTCCTCACCTTCGTCGAACTGGCGGCGCTCCTTCTGCTGCACCACCAGCACGCCCATCACCCGACGGTGGTGGATGATCGGCGCACCGAGAAACGAGGCGTAGCGCTCCTCACCGGTTTCGGCGAAGTAGCGGTAACGCGGGTGACTGGCGGCGTCTTCGAGATTGAGCGGCTCCTCACGACTACCGACCAGACCGACCAGACCTTCGCTCGGGGCCATGCTGACCTTGCCGATCGAGCGCTTGTTGAGGCCATCGGTGGCCATCAGGACAAAACGGTTGGTATCCGGATCGAGGAGGTAGACCGAGCAGACCTGGCTGCCCATGGCCTCCTTCACCCGCTGCACGATGATCGTCAACGCCGCCTTGAGATCCTTGGCGGCGTTCACTTCCTGGACGATCTTGCGCAGCGTATTGAGCATGCTCGAGTGGGATCCGTAATCAGTCGCGTGCTAACAGACGCGGGGCAAGTTCCTTGAGCGCGCGACGATAGACCTCACGCTTGAATGTAACCACCTGGCCTAGCGGGTACCAGTAACTGACCCAGCGCCAGCCATCGAATTCGGGTTTTCCAGTGAGATCCATGCGCACCCGGTCTTCCGAACCGGTCAGGCGCAACAGGAACCACTTCTGCTTCTGCCCGATGCACAGCGGCTGACTGTGGGTGCGCACCAGGCGCTGGGGCAGACGATAACGCAACCAGCCACGCGTACAGGCGAGAATCCTCACATCCCGTTCCTCGAGCCCGACTTCCTCGTTGAGCTCGCGGTACAGCGCCTCCTCCGGCGACTCATGATCATTGATCCCGCCCTGAGGAAACTGCCAGGCATCCTGATTGATACGCCTGGCCCACAGCACCTGACCGACATCATTGGTCAGGATGATGCCGACATTCGGGCGGAAACCATCAGAATCGATCACGGCACACAACCTCGTAGACGCAAGTTCCGGCATTGTTCCACAAAGCCTGCGACAGCAGCAACGCGGGTTTGAAAGCCTTGCCAAAGCCGCTATTCTGGCGCGCCTCCCACTCCAGACAGAACAGGTGAAGAACCGTGCGCTTGGCCCTTTTCGACCTCGATAACACCCTGCTCGCCGGCGACAGCGATCACAGCTGGGGCGAATTCGTCTGCCAGCGCGGCCTGGTCGATGCGGCCGAATACCTGGCGCGCAACGATGCCTTCTATGCCGACTACTGCGCCGGCAAGCTGGACGTGGTGGCCTACCAGAACTTCAGCCAGGCCATCCTCGGCCGCAGCGACCTGGCGCAGCTGGCGCAATGGCACCGTGAGTTCATGGCCGAAGTCATCGAGCCGATCATCCTGCCCAGGGGCGAAGCACTGCTCGCCGAACACCGCGCCGCGGGCGACAAGCTGGTGATCATCACCGCCACCAACCGCTTCATCACCGCCCCCATCGCCGAGCGCCTTGGCGTGGAGACACTGATCGCCACCGAATGCGGCATGCAGGATGGCCGCTACACCGGCCTGATGACCGGCACGCCATGCTACCAGGGCGGCAAGGTGACCCGCTTGAACGCGTGGCTGGCCGAGACGGGGCACAACCTCGAAGGCGCCTATTTCTACAGCGACTCGCGCAACGACCTGCCGCTGCTCGAAGCCGTGGCCAACCCGGTGGCGGTAGACCCGGACGACGTGCTGCGCACCACCGCCGTCGAACGCGGCTGGCCGGTCATTTCGCTGCGTTGAGCCCTCAGACCGCCAGCAGATGCAGGCGGCGACCCGCCGACCTGCAGCGTCGCCGCCTGACGACGTACTGCTGCGCAAGGACGACAGGGATGCAGGCGCACGCAGCACACCCTGCCGGGCTTGCCGCACATCGCCTCGCTGTCGGCAATCAGGCCGGCTTGGCGCCCATCAGCGCCATGATGGCGATCAGCAGAATCAGGATCAGCCCGGCGTAGACAAGGCACAGGCGCTTCAGCCCCAAGGGTGCAGGCGTATCCCCCAGCGCCCGCCAGGCCGACAGGCGCCCCGCCAGCAGCAGGCCGAGCAGCATCATCACCATATAAAGGATGTTGCCCAGCAGCAGCCAGGTCTGCCCCAGCGGCCAGCCCGCCGTATTCACCAGCCAGAAGCCGCTCAGTGGCAAACTCAGCGCCAGCACGGCGAACGCCGGCAGACTGTAGCGCAGGGTCACGCGCAGCTTGCGCGCCAGCACGGCGGCATCAGCACCACGCTGCGCCTTGAACAGCATGAAGGTGTGAGCAATCAACCCGAGCAGCAGCAACACACCCGGAGCGCTGTGGAGAATGCGAATCAGCAGATAGTGTTCCATCGAACGCTCCTTGTTCAGCCCAGAAAGAGTCGGTAGGCGGGGTTCTCGCTCTCATCCCAGTAGGGATAGCCGATGGCGTCCAGCGCCGCCGGCACCAGGTGGCGCTCGTCGTCCGGCACCTGCAACCCGGCGACCACGCGCCCGTCGGCGGCGCCATGGTTGCGGTAGTGGAACATCGAGATGTTCCAGCGCCCACCCAACTTCTGCAGGAAGTTGAACAGGGCCCCCGGTCGCTCCGGGAACTCGAAGCGAAACACCATCTCGTCGCTGACGCCCGCCGCATGGCCGCCGACCATATGGCGGATGTGCAGCTTGGCCAGCTCGTTGTCGGTCAGATCCAGCACCGGGAAGCCCTGAGCCCGCAACCCCTCGACCAGCGCCTGACGCGGGTCGCTCTCCGGATGGGTCTGCACCCCCACGAAGATGTGGGCCTCGCGGCCAGTGTTGTAGCGGTAGTTGAATTCGGTGATCTGGCGCTTGCCGAGCGCCTCGCAGAAGGCCTTGAAGCTGCCCGGCTGCTCGGGGATGGTCACGGCGATGATCGCTTCGCGGCGCTCGCCCAACTCGGCACGCTCGGCGACATGGCGCAGGCGGTCGAAGTTGACGTTGGCGCCGGAGTCGATACCCACCAGCACCTGCTCGCTGATGCCTTCGCGCTCGACGTACTTCTTGATCCCGGCCACGGCCAGGGCGCCGGCCGGTTCGGTGATCGAGCGGGTATCGTCGTAGATGTCCTTGATCGCCGCACAGATTTCGTCGGTGCTGACGGTGATCACCTCATCGACGTACCGCTTGCAGATGTCGAAGGTGTGCTGGCCGATCTGCGCCACTGCCACGCCATCGGCGAACAGCCCAACGGTCGGCAGCACGACACGCTCGCCGGCGACCATGGCGGCCTGCAGGCAGTTGGAATCGTCCGGCTCCACGCCGATCACCTTCACTTCGGGACGCAGGTATTTGATGTAGGCCGCGATACCCGAGATCAGGCCGCCGCCGCCGACCGGCACGAACACCGCATCGAGACGCCCCTGGTGCTGACGGAGGATCTCCATCGCCACCGTGCCCTGTCCTGCGATCACCAGCGGATCGTCGTAGGGGTGGATGTAGGTGTAACCCTTCTCCTCCACCAGTTTCAGCGAGTGCGCCAGCGCCTCGGGGAAGGCATCACCGTGCAGCACCGCCTTGCCACCACGCGAGCGCACGCCCTGCACCTTCAGCTCAGGCGTGGTACGCGGCATGACGATGGTGGCCTTCACCCCCAGGTGTTTGGCGGCCAGGGCCAGGCCCTGCGCATGGTTGCCGGCCGAGGCGGTGACCACGCCACGGGCCAGTTCTTCGGGGGAGAGCTGCGCCAGTTTGTTGTAGGCGCCACGAATCTTGAACGAGTACACCGGCTGCAGATCCTCGCGCTTGAGCAGAATCTGGTTGCCCAGTCGCTCGCTGAGCTGACGGGCGGGTTGCAGCGGGGTTTCCACCGCGACGTCGTAGACGCGCGAGGTGAGGATCTTCTTCACGTACTGTTCGAGCATGGCGATTTCGCAGGCGTTCAGGCTGGAGAGAGGACTGCCGAGTCTACCCCAGCGCCACGCCGGGCGACCATACGAAACGCGCGGTTTTGGGGGGATCGATGCCCCGTCGGCAAGCCACTTACGGCTACAGCAAGTCACTTGCGGCTATAATTCGCGCCTTGTCCCCACACCTTTCCAGGCATTCCCCCGCGATGAACCAGGATCAGCTGAAACAGGCCGTGGCCCAGGCCGCCGTCGACCACATTCTTCCCCGCCTCGACAGCAAGAGCATCGTCGGCGTCGGTACCGGCTCCACCGCCAACTTCTTCATCGATGCGCTGGCCAGGCACAAGATGGAATTCGACGGCGCCGTGGCCAGCTCCGAGGCTACCGCCGCACGTCTGAAAGGCCACGGCATTCCGGTGTACGACCTCAACAGCGTCAGCGACCTGGAGTTCTACGTAGACGGCGCCGACGAGAGCGACGAGCACCTGAACCTGATCAAGGGCGGTGGCGCCGCGCTGACCCGCGAGAAGATCGTCGCGGCCGTTGCCAAGACCTTCATCTGCATCGCCGACGCCAGCAAGCTGGTGCCGGTGCTGGGCGCTTTCCCGCTGCCGGTGGAAGTCATCCCCATGGCCCGCAGCCACGTGGCGCGCGAGCTGGTGAAACTGGGTGGCGACCCGGTGTACCGCGAAGGTGTGCTGACCGATAACGGCAACATCATCCTCGACGTGCACAACATGTCGATCACCGACCCGGTGAAACTGGAAGCGAACATCAATGCCATCGTCGGCGTAGTCACCAATGGCCTGTTCGCCGCCCGCCCGGCCGATCTGCTGCTGCTCGGCACCACCGAAGGGGTGAAAACGCTCAAACGCTGACCACCCCTGGGGGCGCTCACAGCGCCCCCATCACGGCGCTGCCCCGACCATACCGGGGCCAGCCAGCCCAACAGCCCCCGCCAACACCCACAGACCACGCTTGCCATAGCGCCCAGCCCTCACCGAGCCGATTCGGCGGCCGATACCCACCCAGCACAATCACCGGCACGTAACGCCTTGCGCAGCACCACCTCCCCCGGCCACGAGCCGATGCACCCGTCAACCAGCAGCCACATGCTCGACGCGAACCGTATGGCGCCTCTCCAGCACCTCTTCCGATCCTGCTTCGTTAAGGCTTCATTCAGCCGCACGGGACTATTTAAGGAAGGCAGTTCACAGAAGCAGTAGTTGAACAGGCCTTGTCCACAAGGCGTTCGACCTCTGCATCTGCTCCGTCTCACCAACAAAAAGAATGACGGCGAATGAATGACGACTCCTCTCCAGCTTCTTCGCAAGTCCTGATTGGCGCGCGCCTGTCAGGTTCTCGTATATCGCGAGATATCCATACCGGCGAGTACAGCGCCGATACGTCCTGATCAGCATCTGCAATGCGCAAACCAGCTGGTGCAACGGGTCGTGCCAGTTGGTTTGAAGATTCATTGCCCATGAGCAGGCGGCCTGCTCATGGCTCTCTGGTGAACGCGCGGCAGCACCTCTCGCATCAACACGCCCCGGCACCAAACACCATCCTCGTGCTCACCGGGTGCGTGCATCCCGTGCCGACTTCTCTACCAACAATAAAGATGTCAGGAGAAACAACGTGATCAAACCCTTTACCCTGAGCATGGCCGGGCTCCTAATGTCCTCATGGGCGTTGGCCTCACCTTACGGTGATTACGCCCGGGAAACCCTCGACACCCTGATCAACGACTACCCCGGACGCTACCGTGACACTGCCAATTTCGCCGACGCGGCCGACTGGATGGAGCGACGCATGGGCACCGGCTACAGCGTCTCGCGCCAGAACTTCAGCTGGAACGCTGATGGCGAGAATCGCAGTTCGCAGAACGTTCTGGCAGAAGCCACCGGCAGCAGCGGCAGAAAGCTGATAGTCGGCGCACACTTCGACACCTACTTCGACCGCCCCACCCTGCAGGGGCTGGATGACAATGCCTCCGGCGCCGGCGTACTGACCGAGCTCGCCCATAACCTCTCCGGGCTGTCGTTCGAGGATGGCGTGACCTTCATCGGATTCGGCGCCGAGGAGGAAGGCATGTATGGCTCGAAGGCCTATGTCCACTCGCTGGACGCTGCCGCCCGCTCGCGCCTGACCGGCATGATCAACCTCGACAGCCTGGTCACCGGCGATCTGCTGTACGCCAATGCCGCTACCAACATCGAGAACGATCCGGCCCTGGCCGCGCTGCGTGAGCACAGCCTGCGCATCGCCAGGGAGATGGGTATCGAACTGCATATCAACCCCGGCCTTCATCCCAACTATCCGGAAGGTACCGGCTGTTGCAGCGACGGCGACAGCTTCCGCGCGCTGGACATTCCGGTGCTCTATGTCGAGGCCACCAACTGGAACATCGGCGACAGGGACGGCTATACCCAGACCGACAACCCGGCCATCCCCGAGGGCTTCACCTGGCACGTACCGGAACGGGACAACGAAACCGCACTCACCACGGCATTCGGCAAGGAGCGCATCACACAGCGCCTTGAGGTTTACTCGCGCCTGCTCACGCGCCTCATACTGGAGGCGACCAGCACCGACTTGCGCTATTCGTCCTTCTCCGGCGCCAAACTGATGGCCAGCCTGGAAGACACCCTGGCGCGCCAGCAGCGAACCCTGCAGCGCCTGCACGAGCGACGCCGACTGGCCTTGCGCAGCAGCGTGCGTGAAGAGGGCAGTTTCGACGGCGGTCTTGGCGTGGAGGGTCAGCTTCAGCCCCGCCATGGTTTCGATGATTCACCGAATCAGCGTTCACGCCAGGCGACCGTCTACCTGTTCGGCGACCGGCAACACAACGAGTGGCTGATTCATGGTGTCAGCCTGAGCTTCACCCGTGGCAAGGACAGGCTGGAGCATTCCGGCGAAATCGCCAGCGATACCTGGCAGGCCGGCACCTATGCCCTGCTCGGTAATGGCCGGCCGCAATGGTTGAGCGCCGACCTGCGGATCGGGCGCGCACGCCTGGACGCGGATCGCTCGGTGTTCATCCAGAGCCAAAGCGGCTCCGTGCTGCTGAACCAAAAGCTGCCCAGTGACACTCATGGCCGCTTCTGGGGCACGCGCCTGCAAAGTGGTTATGACTTTCTCGTTGGCGGGGTACGTACAGGCCCGGTCATCGGCTTCGACTACCAGCGCCACACGATCAACGGCTTTCGTGAAAAGCCGGATCGGCGCACCGCGCTACGCTTCGAAGGCCAGCGCTTCGACTCCCGACAGGTCAACCTTGGCTGGCAGTTGCAGAGCCAGTTCGTGCTGCCTGACGGCCACACCCTGCTGCCCTATGCCAACCTGACCTGGGTTCGGGAGTTGGGGCATGGCTCCGGCGATGGATTCAACCTGCACAGCCAGGCGGATGGCTCGCTGCGCCGCATCGATAACCCACGCCGTGTCGACAAGCACTTCGCCCAGGCCCACCTCGGCACCCAGTTGGCCCTTGGCAGGCAACTCAACCTGGATGCCCAGGCAGGCGGCCGCCTGAAACACAAGGATGGCAAACAGGCCGGTTACAACCTGAGTCTGCAATACAGGTTCTAGGTTGTCCGCCATGCAGAGACCACAAGCGTCAGCCGCCCGGTCTCTGCCAGAGCAACGCGCCTACTCGAGCAACCGACGCAGCTCCTCACTCATCGGCATCGGCTGGAAGGCACTGACACGCGCCCTTCCGGTGTTGCCGATGGGCACCCAGAGGCGCGAGAACAGCAGCGCCGCCAGAATGCGCGGAATCTGCCCAAGCACCTCGCGCACATCGCCCTGTTGCCAACCGGCCAGCAGCATCAGCCAGTGCGAACGCGCATGCAGCCATGGGCGACGCTGGGTGAGGATGTGAGCACGCTCCAGCCAGGCCAGCGCCTCGCCACTACGACCGGCGCGCAGTGCCTGCTGCGCCTTGGCAAAGGCCTCGTCAATGGCTTCCTGTAGTTTCACCTTCATGACCGACTCCTTCATTTGCGCAGCAGACGCAGACCGTTGAATACCACCATCAGGCTCACCCCCATATCGGCGAACACGGCCATCCACATGGTCGCCTCGCCTGCCAGGGTCATGGCCAGGAAGATCGCCTTGATGCCCAGCGCCAGCACGATGTTCTGCACCAGAATCGCGTGAGTCTGCCGGGAAAGGCGGACGAACGCCGGAATCTTGCGTAGATCGTCGTCCATCAGTGCAACGTCCGCCGTCTCGATGGCCGTGTCGGTACCGGCGGCGCCCATGGCGAAACCGATCTCTGCCCTGGCGAGCGCCGGGGCATCGTTGATGCCGTCACCAACCATGCCCACCACCTTGCCCTGCGCCTGGCGCGCCTCGACCCAGGCCAGCTTGTCCGCCGGCAACAGATCACCGCGCGCCTCATCGACACCGACCTGTTCGGCGATGGCCGCTGCGGTGTGGGCGTTGTCGCCGGTCAGCATGCAGGTGCGCACACCCAGCCGGTGAAGTTCGGCGACCGCCTCGCGACTGGTCTGACGCACGGTGTCGGCCACGGCGAAGAGCATCAGTGCACGCTGCTCGTCGCACAGCACCACCACACTCTTGCCCTGACGCTCCAGCGCCTCCAGGCGCTCTTCAAGTTGCGCCGAGCAGAGCCCGAGGTCTTCGACCAGACGGTGATTGCCCATGTACAGCAGCCTGCCATCGACCCGCCCCCGTGTGCCTCGTCCCGGCAGCGCCTCGAAGTCCTCGACCTCGTGCAGCACTTGTCCCTGTTCCTCGGCACGCATGGCCAGGGCTCTGGACACCGGGTGATCGGAGCGTGCGGCCAGGCTCGCGGCCCAGATGGCATGCTCAGGCTCCTGCGGTTCCAGCAGATGGAGGCTGTCGGTCTGCACCGGCTTGCCATGGGTCAGGGTGCCGGTCTTGTCCAGCGCCAGCAGAGCCAGATGGCGACCGTTCTCCAGGTAGACGCCCCCCTTGATCAGGATGCCCTTGCGCGCCGCTGCCGCCAGGCCGCTGACGATGGTCACCGGCGTGGAGATCACCAGCGCACAGGGGCAGGCCACCACCAACAGCACCAGGGCACGATAGACCCAGTCGAGCCAGGCACCACCAACGATCAGCGGCGGCAGCACGGCAACCGCCAGGGCAAAGGCGAAGACCGCCGGGGTATAGATGCGCGAGAACTGGTCGACGAAACGCTGGGTCGGCGCACGCGAGCCCTGTGCCTCTTCCACCGCATGGATGATGCGCGCCAGCGTCGTGTCGCGTGCGGCCGCCGTTACACGGAACTCCAGCGATCCGGCCTCGTTGATGGTGCCGGCGAATACCGGGTCACCCGTGCGCTTCTCCACCGGCAGGCTTTCCCCAGTGATCGGCGCCTGGTTGACCGTCGACGAACCTGCGACCACCTCGCCATCGAGGCTGATGCGCTCACCCGGGCGTACCCGCACCAGCGCGCCGAGACCGATGGCCTGCACGTCGATGTCCTGCCAGCTGCCATCGGCCTGTTGCACCGTCGCGCGGGGCGGCGCCAGATCCATCAGGCCGCGTATGGCGTTGCGCGCCCGATCCAGCGAGCGCGCCTCGATCAACTCGGCCAGGGTGAACAGCACCATCACCATGGCCGCCTCCGGCCACTGACCGATCAGCACCGCACCGGTCACGGCAATGCTCATCAGCGCATTGATATTGAGGTTGCGGTTCTTCAGGGCGATCCAGCCCTTCTTGTAGGTATTGAGCCCACACAGGCCGATGGCCGCAATGGCCAGTAGCGCCACGACCCAGTCCGGGCCCAGCGTGGCGAAATGCACGACCTCCGATGCGGTCGCCACCCCACCTGCCAGCGCCAGCGGCCACCAGGGCTTTTTCGCGGGCGCGGCGGCTGGCTGCTGCGCGGCGCTGCCATCCTCCACCTGCGGGGTGAAACCCAGTGCACGAATGGCGGGCACCACCTGCGCCAGCGCCCCTTCGTCATGACTGACGGTGAGCATGCGCTGCAACAGATTGAAGTGCAGGCCCGCCACCCCCGGCAGCCGGCCCAGTGCGTCGCGGATCAGGCGCTCTTCCGTGGGGCAGTCCATCTGCTCGATGCGGATGCGGGTATTCAGTGCCCCGGTCAGTTGCTCGTCAGTGGCCTGCACAGCAGAACCGTGATCATGCCCGGCATGGTCGTGGGCATCATCGTTGTGAGCAGGTGGCTGTGGGTGCGAGTGGTCGCAGCAACGGCTCATGGCATGTCTCCGTCAGGTATCTGTTGCGCAGTACACACCCTGTAGTCACTATAGGGTCAAGCACCCATGGAGCGATCTCATGAAAATCGGTGAATTGGCGAAAAAGGCCGGCTGCCAGGTCGAAACCATCCGTTATTACGAGCGCGAAGGCCTGCTGCCCGCGCCCGCTCGAACCGAAGGCAATTACCGCCTGTACGGCAGCCTGCACCTGGAACGCCTGGTGTTCATCCGCAATTGCCGGACGCTGGACATGACCCTGGAAGAAATTCAGCGACTACTGGCCCTGCGCGACCTGCCCAATGAAAGCTGCGCCGGCATCAACAGCCTGGTGGACGAGCATATCGAGCACGTGGAGGCACGCATCAACAGCCTGCTGGCATTGCGCGAGCAACTGGCCGAACTGCGCGACCGCTGCAATGGCCCCCAGGAAGCAGAGGACTGCGGCATTCTGCGCCAGCTCAATGCCAGTGGCGGCGTGCAACCGCTGCCGGACGACAGCCATACCCATGTGGGCAAGAGCCACTCGCACTGAGGTGCGCTGTCTCGATCGCTCTCGAAGTGCATTGAACTGGACTAGGCTTGTCCTGCCAGGCGAAACGCCCCGGCATGTACCGGCTTCCAAGGAGAGATGAGCATGTCTGCAAAGTTCGAGCTGAAAAAGGCCAAAGACGGCCAGTTCCATTTCAATCTGCTGGCAACCAATGGCCAGGTCATTCTTGCCAGCGAGATGTACAAGGCCAGGGATTCCGCGCTCAACGGTATCGAATCGGTGAAGAAGAACGCACAGCGTGAAGGCGCCTTCGAGACCAGAACCTCGAGCAACGACAAGCACTATTTCCTGCTCAAGGCCACCAACGGCCAGGTGGTCGGGCAAAGCCAGATGTACGCCAGCGCCGCCAGTTGCAGGAACGGCATCGAATCGGTGCAAAAGAATGCACCCACCGCCAACCTCGATGATCAGACAGGCTAGGGTCTGAAATGGTCGTCATTCCCGCAGCCTGATCGCTGAGCAGCGCTTGCGTCGGGCTCACCCACAGACCACGAACGCCTGGACTCCCGCCTTCGCGGGAGTGACCGCTGGCAGGCCGCTGCAAACGACTCGCTAGCCGCCCTGTTTCCTGAACATGTAGAACAGGTTCGGTTCGCTGATCAGGTACAGGTTGCCGTTATCGTCGGTCGCCACTCCCTCGGCTTGCGGCACGCTGCGCCGCAGGCCATGTTGCCCGCGCAGGAGCGACAGGGTACTGATCGGTTTGCCCTCGGCATTCAGCTCGATCACCAGACGCGACTCGTCCGACAGCGCCAGCAGATGGCCGGTCGCCGTGTCGAAATCCAGGCTGGAGAGATCGCGCACGAACAGGCGGGCATCGCGCTTGGGATCGGTATTGACCTGCAACGCCAGGGGCTTGCCCTCATCGACATGCGGGAAACCAAGCACTTCGAAGATGCGCACCGGATCGCGCTCCTTGGCCACCAGCAGCCGCTGACGCTGCGCGTCATAGGCCAGCCCCTCGAACCCCTTGTTGCCGTTGAGGCCGATCCCCAGTGACAGCTGCTGGAAGTCGGCAGCATCGAGCACACGACTGTCATCGTCGATACGCACCTTGACCAGGCGCTGCTCGCGCTCATCGGCAATCACATAGATGCCAGGCGCGATGTATTCGATGGCTTCAGGATCACCGAAGCCTTGCAGGTCGATGACGCGCTTGAGATCGCCGTGCAGGCTCAGCTCGATCACCTGGGCCGGCTTGTTGGTGACACTGAACAGGCTGCGCCGATCCGGATCGTAGGTCAGCGCCGACACATCGCGAATCCCTTCGATCGCCTTGGCATCGATCACCACCCGGTAGTCACCCAGCCACAGCGATCGATCACGCCACTGTGCGCCGTGCTGCCACTCCTCCACGGCAAACCAGGCTCGCTCGAACAGGCGATACTGCTGAGCCAGAACCACGCCGACCAGAAGCAGGAAGAACAGCAGATAGAGCCAGGGGTTGATGGAGAGCAGACGACGCATGATGTTTTCTCTGACGACCACGAAAAAAACCGCCGCACCGTTAAGGTGCGGCGGGTGTGCAGATCATTTCGATCAGTTGATCAGCTCGACACGATCGACATCGATCTCGCGGCTGTTGAAGTCCTTGTCGACTTCACCGGTCAGACGCACCTTGGCGGTTTCCGAGATTTGCTGGGCAGGCCAGTCTTCGTCATCGATTTCCACCTGGATGGTGCCGGTGGCGTCCTTGAACTCATAGAGTTCGTCCTGCAGACGCTTGACGATCTGACCCTCCAGCACGACATGGGTATCGTCGGCGGCTTCCAGTGCGGCGGCCACGGTGGTGACCTGCGGGGTAGCACCCGGGCCGGTATAACCGGTAGCGAAGGCAGCGGTGCTGAGCAGCGGCAGAACCATCAGAGCGAGAGCGGTACGTTTCATGGTGTGAACCTCGTTGTTCGTAAGTGACGGGGTCAGATTAGTGTGGCTAGCTGAATCCAGACTGAATCCTCGCTTAAGCCAAGCTGAATCCGTCACAGAGGCTCAACCGGCGTCCGGCACCGGCTTGCTGAATACGTAGAAGAGGTTGGGCTCGGCGACGATGTAGATATTGCCGTCCTCATCCATGGCGACGCCCTCGGCCTGCTCGATGCCGCTATCCAGGCCATTGAGGCCGGCGTTGAGGCTGAGGAAGCTGACCGGCTGGCCAGCACGATCGAGCTCCAGCAGCAGACGCGACTCGTCCGACAGTACCAGGGTATGGCCACTGCGCTCGTCGACGCTCAGTGATGAAATGTCACGTATGCCCAGGCTGTCGAGACTCAGCGGCTGAAGAACGCCAACGCCGCCGCCGTCCTCATCGGAAAAGGGCAAACTGAACAGCCCCAGCGGCCCACGCTCCTTGCCCAGCAGCAGGCTTTGGCTACGCGAATCCCAGCCCAGACCCTCGAAGCCCTTGTTGCCGGCATCGGCGAAACCCAGGTCGAAGCCGGGGAAGTTGGCGGCGTCCAGCTCCAGGTCATCGTCGCCCAGGATAAAGGTGGTGAGCTGGCGGCGGCGCTCGTCGACGATGGCCATGCGACCGTTGTCCATCATCTCGACCCCTTCGGGATCGGCGAAACCCTTGAGTTCGATGCGGCGCAGCACTTCGCCCTTGCGCGACAGCTCCACCAGCAGCGGATTCTTGCCGGTCACGGTGAACAGGGTGCCGGTCAGCGCATTGTAGGTCAGCCCCGAGGTCTCGTCCTTTTCCAGCCCCGTCAGCACCTTGGCCTGGATCACCGCGCGGTAGCCGGGCAACCAGACGCTGGCCAGACGCTCGACCAGCGGCGTACGCCCCTCCTGCCACCAGAGCAGAGCGCGATCATCCCAGTGCTGCGTGTGTGCCAGAACGGCGCCGGTCATCAGGGTGAAACCGGCCATCCAGAAACGCGGACGAGGAAGGTATCTTTTCAGGAAAGGCATCGACGAATGCTCGGCTGCGTAATGGCAATCCGACATCCGCTGTCGTGGGGAGTTCCGCCGCCTGCGAGGCGGCGGTGATCTTATAGCACGCGACTGGTGAAGCTGCTGTGACCGACCAGTTCAAGCACCACCTCATCACCCTTGCCAAGCACCCCGACGCCCACCGGCGTACCGGTAAGAATCACGTCGCCCGGCTGCAAGGCAAAATGCCCGGCCATGTGCTGGATCATCGGCAGGATGGGATTGAGCATATCGCGGCTGTTGCCGTCCTGACGGGTTTCGCCATTGATCACCAGGCGAATGCCGATATCCCCCAGATCAGCGACCGCGTCACCTGGCACGAAGGGCGACAGCACGCAGGCGCCATCGAAGCTCTTGGCGATTTCCCAGGGATAACCCTTTTCCTTGAGCCTGGCCTGCACATCACGCAGGGTCAGATCGAGTGCCGGGGCGAAGCCGCTGATGGCGTCACGCACCTCTTCGGCATCCGGCTTCTTCGACAGCGGCTTGCCGATCAACACGGCGATCTCGGCCTCGTAGTGCACCGAGCCGCGATCATCGGGAATGGCGAAGCCGCCCTCGAGCGGCACCACGCAGGAGCCCGGCTTGATGAACAGCAACGGCTCCGTGGGCACCGGATTGTTCAGTTCCCTGGCGTGCTCGGCGTAGTTGCGGCCGATGCAGACCACCTTGCCGATGGGAAAGTGGACGGTGGTACCGTCGACGTATTGGTGCTGATAGCTCATCACCGACTCCTGTGTCGTTCGTGTATGGGGCTCACCTCGGCAGGCCCGTTCTCGGCATGGGTGCATGACGAAAGCCGAGAGGTTACCGGAGGTGCCCCCCCGAGTGCCCCGGCTCGTGACCGGAGGCCCTACCTTAAACGAGGCAGCGTCATCATGCACCGCATACGAAAACGCCCATCGGTGCGTACGAAAACGCCCATCGGTCGGATGGGCGTTTCGTCAGGCGAAGATCTTGCCGGGGTTCATGATTCCGTTGGGATCGAATACCGCCTTTACCGCCTTCATGCAGGCGATCTCCGCCTCGCTGCGGCTGTAGTGCAGATAGTCGCGCTTGGTCATGCCGACACCGTGCTCGGCACTGATCGAGCCGTTGTACTTCTGCACGGTCTCGAACACCCACTTGTTGACCACCGCACACTTGGCGAAGAACTCGTCCTTGGACAGGTTCTCGGGCTTGAGGATGTTCAGGTGCAGGTTGCCGTCGCCGATATGGCCGAACCACACCACCTCGAAGTCCGGATAGTTGGCTTCGACGATGGCATCGATGTCCTTGAGGAAGGCAGGCACCTGGCTGACGGTGACCGAGATGTCGTTCTTGTATGGCGTCCAGTGGCTGATGGTTTCGGAGATGTATTCGCGCAGCTTCCACAGGTTCTGCAACTGTTGCTCGCTCTGGCTCATCACACCGTCGACCACCCAGCCCTGCTCGACGCAGTGCTCGAAGGTTTCCAGCGCCTGGTTGGCAACTTCCTCGGTACTGGCTTCGAACTCCAGCAGCGCGTAGAAGGGGCACTCGCTCTCGAACGGCGCAGGCACGTCGCCGCGACCAAGCACCTTGGCCAGGGCCTTGTCGGAGAAGAATTCGAAGGCAGTCAGGTCGAGCTTGCTCTGGAAAGCGTGCAGCACCGGCATGATCGAGTCGAAGTCCGACGTGCCGAGCACCATCGCCGTGAGGTTCTTCGGCGCACGATCCAGACGCATGGTCGCCTCGACCACGAAACCCAGGGTGCCTTCGGCACCGATGAACAGCTGGCGCAGATCATAGCCGGTGGCATTCTTGATCAGGTCGCGGTTCAGCTCCAGCAGCTCGCCGGTGCCGGTCACCACCTTCAGGCCGGCGACCCAGTTACGGGTCATACCGTAGCGAATGACCTTGATACCGCCGGCATTGGTGCCGATATTGCCGCCAATCTGGCTGGAACCGGAAGAAGCGAAGTCAACCGGGTAGTACAGTCCCTTTTCCTCGGCGAACAGCTGCAGTTGCTTGGTCACCACACCCGGCTGGCAGACGGCCGCGCGGTCGTATTCGTTGAACGAGAGGATCTGGTTCATGTAGTCGAAGGCCACGACCACTTCGCCGTTGGCCGCCACAGCAGCGGCCGAGAGACCTGTACGGCCACCGGACGGCACCAGGGCGATCCTGTGCGCGTTGGCCCAGCGCACGATGGCCTGCACCTGCTCGACGCTCTTGGGGAAGACGATGGCGGAAGGCGCCGGGGCGAAATGTTTGGTCCAGTCCTTGCCGTAGGCCTCGAGGGAATCGGCGTCGGTCAGCACCTTGCCGGGTTCAACCAGGGTCTTCAGCTCTTCGATCTGGGCGGGGGTGGTCATCTACAGAACTCTCAAAGGATTCATGGTCGCCCTGAGAACCATTCAGGTCGCAACCGAGCATTGAAAAAGGCGAACATGCTAGCATACGCACCCCGCGAATCGCGCCATGTAGCGATCTGCGGGCGTTGGCTGAACATCCAGAGCCTGTTCTCGATTTCGCGACCCCAGACTCTCAGCCATTCCCTGACATATTTGTGAGGCAACAGGTACTCCGATGAGCAAGACCTCTCTCGACAAGAGCAAGATCAAGTTCCTTCTTCTCGAAGGCGTGCACCAGAACGCCGTAGACACACTGAAGGCCGCCGGCTACACCAACATCGAGTACCTCAAGACCGCACTGTCCGGCGATGAGCTGAAAGAGAAGATCGCCGACGCCCACTTCATCGGCATCCGCTCGCGCACCCAACTGACCGCCGAGGTCTTCGACAGCGCCAAGAAACTGGTCGCGGTCGGCTGCTTCTGCATCGGCACCAACCAGGTCGACCTGGACGCTGCCCGCGAGCGCGGCATCGCCGTGTTCAATGCGCCCTACTCCAACACTCGCTCGGTCGCCGAACTGGTGCTGGCCGAGGCCATTCTGCTGCTGCGCGGCATCCCCGAGAAGAACGCCTCCTGTCATCGCGGTGGCTGGATCAAGTCGGCGGCCAACTCCTTCGAGATCCGTGGCAAGAAGCTGGGCATCATCGGCTACGGCTCCATCGGCACCCAGCTGTCGGTACTGGCCGAAGCGCTGGGCATGCAGGTGTTCTTCTATGACACCGTGACCAAGCTGCCGCTGGGCAACGCCACGCAGATCGGCAACCTCCACGAGCTGCTGGGCCTGTGCGACATCGTCTCCCTGCACGTACCGGAACTGCCGTCCACCCAGTGGATGATCGGCGAGAAGGAAATCCGCGCCATGAAGAAGGGCGGCATCCTGATCAACGCCGCCCGTGGCACCGTGGTCGAACTGGATCACCTGGCCCAGGCGATCAAGGACGAGCACCTGATCGGCGCTGCCATCGACGTGTTCCCGGTCGAGCCGAAGTCCAACGACGACATCTTCGAGAGCCCGCTGCGCGGCCTGGATCGCGTGATCCTGACCCCGCACATCGGCGGTTCCACTGCCGAGGCGCAGGCCAACATCGGCCTGGAAGTGGCGGAGAAACTGGTCAAGTACAGCGACAACGGTACCTCGGTATCCTCGGTCAACTTCCCCGAAGTGGCCCTGCCGGCGCACCCGGGCAAGCACCGCCTGCTGCACATCCACGCCAACATTCCGGGCGTGATGAGCGAGATCAACAAGGTGTTCGCCGACAACGGCATCAACATCTCCGGCCAGTTCCTGCAGACCAACGACAAGGTCGGCTACGTGGTGATCGACGTAGACGCCGAGTACTCGGATCTGGCGCTGGAGAAGCTGCAGCACGTCAACGGCACGATCCGCAGCCGCGTGCTGTTCTAAGCCGGGGTTGCTGCGCGTCGGCGATACCGCGTTGGGAACGACCTCGGAGATGCTCGTTTACTGACGTAAACGCCGCGCTCCTCGGTCGGTCTCGCTCTAGCTCGCGAACCCGCAGGCAAGGTTGGAAATGAAATGAGGGAGGCCACGGCCTCCCTTTTTCATTCCTCGCAAACACGTCGCAGGGTACGCCGTGCGAACCGCCTGGAGCGATAGGCGTAGGCAAAATGCCGCAGATTCATCCCGACTACCGGCAGGCATCCAGTCGTGCCAACTCGGCGACTGCTTCATCCAGCTGCATTTCGTTGAAAACCCTCACCCCGGCACGTCGCAACAACGCGGCGGTGACGCCCTCGCCCGGCACCCGCACACCACTGAAGCTGCCATCGTAGTTTTCCAGATTGCCACAGGACGGGCTGCGCGCCTTGAGCAGGGCCACGCGGATACCGTGCTCACGCACCAGTTGCAGGGCCTGTTCGGCCCCATCGACGAATGCACCGGTGACGTCCTGGCCGTCGACCGTCAGCACCGGCAGCCTGCCATCCAGCACCTCGGCGCCCTGACCGCCGCGAATCTCCGCAGGCGGACGCGGTGTCGGCAAACCGCCGGCCACCTCCGGGCACAGCGCAACCACCCGCCCCTCTTCCAGCCATTGTCGAAGCTGATCGAAAGGGCCATGCGCACCGCCGTCATAGCGCACCCGATGCCCGAGCAGGCAGCGGCTTACCAGAATCTTCTGCATCGTCCGTCTCCATTGGCGCGCCAGAGTAACCAGCGGTAACACCCCCGTCAGCCCGCCTGCCGATACCGAGTGAAACGGCCAGCAGCCGCCATTTACGCGGTTTTCCCGCCTATCCTTCGGCGGGAAGCAGCCCCAGGCCATGGCGCACCGCCCGAAGCCCCACCAGACTTGCGCGGCCAACCAGGGAGGTCAACGTTCATGTCTCATCCGCTTCGCGCCTTCGCCATCGCACTGCTGAGCAGTACAGCACTGCTTGCATCCTCGACCCAGGCCGCCTTGCAGGCGCTGGAAGACGAAAGCCTGAGCCAGATCAGCGGCCAGGCCGGCATCACCATTCGCCTCGACCTGATGGCACGCATCGACGAAGTACGTTGGCAGGACGATGGCGGCAGTCTGTCGCTGCGCAATGTGAGGATCGACAACGGCTGCCTGAAACCCGCCGACTGCGATGGCTACGCCCTGGGCCCCGCGCAGTTGGGCGCCAGCGTACCGATTCTGGGCATCGAAGTACCGACCCTGGAGGTGGATGTGGTCAAGGGCAGCAACGGCAAGAGCCAGTTGCAATTGAAGTTGCCCAACCTGACCGCGATCAACCAGCAACTCGGCCCGTTGGGCAAGCTGGTGATCCGTGCACGGGTAGCCAGTGACCTGTACATCGGCAACGGCAGCATCGGCAATGTCGCTCTGCGCGATATCCGCGACATCAACGGCACCATCAAGGTCTGGGCTCACTGACCCGTACGGAGTTCTCAGATCAGGTCGCTACCGCGGCGCCTGAACCAGCCGGTCAGCGATAGGCGTTCGCGCGTGGCCGGCAGCACTTCATGGGGCATCTCGGCAGACAGGAACAACGCCAGGGTACCCGCCTGCGGCAGCACGTCATGCTCGCTGCCGTCGCCCAGATACAGGCGCAGCGCTCCACCCTGCTCGGCCTGCCAGTCCTCGTTCAGATAGAACACCGCCGACACGGTGCGGCGGTCGTCATCGCGAAAGCGATCGAGATGACGCTGATAGAAAGTTCCGGGCGCGTAGCAGGCGAAGTGGCACTCGTAATCCTCCAGGCCCAGGTAGAGCGCCTGGTTCAATGCCTGACGCAACCCGTCCATCAGACCCAGGTACCGATCGCAGGCTGCACTTTGACCAGGCTCCAGCCACTGGATGCGATCCCCGCGAATCCCTTCCTGCACCTGTTGAGCACTGCCGCGACCCACGCTGGCGGCATTCAGCTCACCGCTCTGGGCACGCTCATGGCACTCGGCGGCCAATTCACGGGTCAGAACTTCGGGGGCGAAAAATGCCCGTTGCGACCAGCCCTGGCTGGCGAGGTCGTCGATCAGGCTGGAAAAGAGGTCTTGCTGATTGAGTTCGGTCATGGCGGCGATTGTATCAGCGGCGTGTCACGGCTCGACAAGCCTCGACCAGCCACCGAAAATAACCGGCCGCAGCACCTTGCGGCCGGCCAGGATAGTTGCCAAGGAGTTATCGATGCGTTTTCTGTTTGCCCTGTTGCTGTTTGGCCTGACCCTGCCGACCCTGGCCGACGAGCACCTGCGCCTGTATCAGGCCGCCGGCTGGCCGCAACAGCGTGAACACTTCAACCAGGCACTCGACGCCGCTCAGCAGCGCTACCGCAGCACCCTGCCACCCGCGGTGTACCAGGCCCTGGTAGACAACAGCAACCACCGCTTCGCCGCCACCGCCATCGACCAGCGCGCCCAGCACAGCCTGCGCATGGAGCTGGCTGACCCACAGCCGGCGCTGGCCTTCTTCGAGTCCGAGCTGGGGCGCAGGATCGTCGCCGCCGAGACACTGGCCACCCGCAGCGATCAGTTGGCCAAGTACGCGAACGGCCTGCCGCGCACTGACGCCGACGCGACCCGTCGCCTGTTGATTCGTCATCTGGCGCAGGCGCTGCCCGCCAAGGAGGCTGGTGCCGAAGTCAGCCTGGCGCTGGCCGGCGTAGCGGCCGACAGCCTCAGCCAGATGATTCCCGGCCTGCTTGGTGGCGGCCAGGCACAGGGGCTGCTCAATGGCCAGCGGCAGCGCCTGATGGCGCAGATTGAACAGGATCTGGACAACACCCTGTTGCACGTCTACCGCGAGCTGAGCGATCCGGAGCTGGAGCAGTTCGTCGAGTTCGCCCAGTCGGCCGCCGGCAAGGCCTATTACCAGGCCGCCCTGCAAGCCCTGCGTGCCGGCCTCGCCGTGGGTATGAGCAGCGCCGATCTGGAACCCGCGCCGCAAGGCATCTGAGAGCGCACGGCAAGACCGGTACAGGTCGCGGTGCGCACTATTGCAGCCGTTCGCGCAGAAAGTCGAAGTAGCGCCGGCGCAATGCCTCGTTCTCGTTCGCCAGGTGATGACGGGCATCGGCCAGGCGCAGGATCTGCGGCTGGTGGAACTTGTCCTGCAGCACCTCGAGGTTGTAGCGCCAGTCCACCGTCATGTCCGCCTCGCCCTGGATGATCAGCGGGCTACGCTCGCTGCGCGCGGCCGCCTCGATGCGCGGCACCCAATGCGTCAGCGCGCCAACCCAGGCGGTCGGCAGGCTGCGCGGTTGCAGCGGATCGAGGTTGTGCACGAACTCGAGAAAGGCGGCGTCGCTGGAGTTCTCGCTGAAGCGCCGTGGAATCTCCCGCACGAACGGG
Organism: Ectopseudomonas oleovorans; assembly: GCA_045291465.1. GTDB lineage: Bacteria > Pseudomonadota > Gammaproteobacteria > Pseudomonadales > Pseudomonadaceae > Aquipseudomonas > Aquipseudomonas oleovorans_B. Next base: position 5,600,207 of record CP152345.1, read on the forward strand.
CTTAGCAGGCGGTAGCTGAGCTTCGACCAGCCCCAGGCCCGGGGCCGCACCAGCGGCGCCAGGAGAATGCTCTGGCCCAGCTCCGGTCGCCTGCCGTCGGTGAGCATATAGTCCAGCGCAATCGCGCCACCGGTACTCTGCCCACAGAGGTGCCAGGGCTGCGGCAGGCCCAGTTCGGCAGCCTGTTCGAACAGCCCGGCGAGCACCTGCTGATACTCGGCGAAATCACCGATGCTGGCACGCGCGCCGCTGGAAAGGCCGTGCCCCGGCAGGTCGCAGGCCAGCACGGCAAGCTTCAGGCTCAACGCCCAGTCGACCACATGCCGATACAGCCCCATATGGTCGTAATAACCATGCAACAGCAGCAGCGTGCCACGCGGCTCGGGCGGCGCCCAGAGCTGCACGGCGATCTGATAACCCGCAGCGTTGAAACTGCCGATCCGGTTGTCCAACCCGGCAAAGCGTGACCCCAGATCGAACCCGTAGAAGCTGCGATAGGCCTGTAGCGCAGGCAGCTCCAGGCGCGCTGCGGCCAAGGGTCGCAGCAGAGGGCGCAATTGATCGGGTTGAAAGGGCTCTGACATCGGGTTTTCCATGGGCAGCGGGCGACTTCGGGATGACGCTGGGCGCATCGGTCTCGGGTGCTGCGATATTCAGCTGCCAGGCGCATCGTGGCAAGCTACACGCCCTTTTTCAGTCCAGCGCACACCATGCCCCGTCTTTCGCGCAAGAATCTGCTCGTCGCCCTGCTCGCCGTGGTCTGGCTGGGCGGCATGCTGCTGGCTTATCGCTGGTTCGAAACACGTTATCTGCGCACCTTCGACGAACGCGCAGCGGTGTTCTCCGGCGCCGAACTGCGCCTGCCGGATGAGCTGGCGGGGCCCGGCGCGATCCGCCTGGTGCATTTCTGGGATCCGGCCTGCCCGTGCAATGTCGGCAACCAGCAGCACCTGGCCGAACTGATCGAACGCTACGCACCGCAGGGCGTTCAGTTCCACGTCGCGCAAAAGCCAGGCAGCAAGGGCCACCTGCCTGCCGAACTGGCCGCCTTGCGCCCCATCGAAACAATGCCCGGCAGCGTCGGCCTGCCCGCCAGCCCGGCCGTGGCGATCTGGGACAGGCAAGGCCAACTGGCCTACTTCGGGCCATACAGCGAAGGGCTGGTGTGCAATTCGAGCAACAGCTTCATAGAGCCCATACTCGAAGCGCTGGCCGCAGGGCGCAAGGTCGATGCCAGCAACACCCTGGCGGTGGGGTGCTTCTGCGAGTGGGCCGAGCCGACCGCTGACTGACAGGCCTCAAGCGCGCCCACGTGGCGTCCCCCTGCCAGCGGCGAAAGGCGCGGTAGAACGGCGACAGCTCGGCGAAACCGCAGGCCCGCGCCACATCGCGCACCCCCAGGCCCTGATCCAGCAGGCGCAGTGCCCGCAGGCGACGCACCTCATCGTGCAGCGCACGAAAGCTGCTGCCCTGTTCGCTCAGCGTTCGTTGCAGGGCGCTGCGATGACTGCCCAGTGCCTGTGCGCAGGCGTCCAGACTGCAAAGCGCACTGCCCAGGTTGAGCTCCAGCCAGTAGCGCACCCGTGCCAGCAACTGGTTCTCCACCAGGCCTGCCAACTGCTTCTCGGCCTCTTCGCCGAGCACCTCGAACAGCCGTGGGCTGGCACTGCGGGACGGACGGGCGAGCACCTCACGCGGCAGGATCAGGGCATCGTGGGGCTGTGCAAAGCGCGGTTCGACACCCAGCAGACGGCGATGCTCGACGAGCCTGCGCGGCGCCGAATGACGAAAATCCACGCCCAGCAGGGGCAGTTGCCCGCCAGCGGCCGCCAGCATCTTGATCAGCAGCACCGCCAGACACTCCATCTGCTGGCGCAGCGAGCCGACGTCACGGTAGTTGAGGTCGATCACCAGACGCACCGTCTCGCCCCGCTCCTCCAGCCGGGCGGCGAAGCCACCGGAAAGGATGTGCTGAAAGCGCACGAAGGCCTGCAAGCCCTGGCGCAGATCACGCGCGGCCAGCAGCAGATAGCCGACGACATCCATCGGTCGTGGCTGCATCACCTCGCCCAGATGCAGACCGATATCGATGTCACCGCTGATGCCTTCCAGCGCCTGCCAGAAGCGCGGGGCATTGTCGTGATCCTCCGCGCGCCTCCAGCAGCGGCGCCGCCAGCGGCACACCGGCGTAGGCGCGCCGATAGGTATCGGTCGGATCGAGCCCCAGCGCGGCCAGGGCCTCGTAGAGCAGGCGACGCAGGGTCGAGGAATGGGTCAGGGCAACGAAAGCAATGTCGGGCATGGCGGCTCCAGGCTGCTATTGACCATAGACTTTCAGCCTTGCGGCGTATGGTCAATGCCGAGACCTGCACGCCTGAGCAAAATGCTCGGACGCTTGCCTCTCACAACAACAAGGATCGCTCGATGAAACGCTCCCTGACCGCCCTTGCCCTGGTGGTTGCCGCCGCTGCCGGCGGCCTGACCTGGTACCTGCACGACAAGCAGCCAATCCGCGATGGCGAGCAGTTGCTCGGCGCGCTGCAGGCCCCGGTCACGGTGGACTATGACGAGCGTGGCGTACCGCACATCCGCGCCGAGAACGAGGCGGACATGTACCGTGCGCTGGGCTATGTACATGCGCAGGATCGCCTGTTCCAGATGGAACTGTTGCGACGTCTGGCTCGCGGCGAACTGGCCGAGGTGCTCGGCGAGAAACTGGTGCCCACCGACCGCCTGTTCCGCACCCTGGAGATCGGTCGTCATGCCGACGCCTACGCCGCCCGACTGGACACCGGCAGCCCGTCCACGCAAGCGCTGCTGCACTATCTGGAGGGGGTCAACCAGTACCAGGCCAGCCGCCCGCGCCCGCTGGAGTCCGACGCGCTGGGCATCGAGCCGCGCCCCTTCACCATCGCCGACACGCTCGCCGTCGCCGGCTACATGGCCTACAGCTTCGCCGCCGCATTTCGTACCGAGCCGGTGATGACCCATATCCGCGATGAACTGGGCCCGGACTATCTCAAGCTGTTCGATCTCGACTGGCATCCTCAGGGCGTGCTCGGCACCTCCCTGACTGCCGGCGACTGGCAGAATCTCTCGGCACTCGCCCAGCTCGGCAACAGTGCTCTGGAGGGCAGCGGCCTGCCTCAGTTCGAAGGCAGCAATGCCTGGGCGGTCTCCGGCAGCCGTACCGCCAGCGGCAAGCCGCTGCTGGCGGGCGACCCACACATCCGCTTCTCGTTGCCGGCGGTGTGGTACGAGGCGCACCTGCAAGCACCCGGCTATGAGCTGTACGGTTACCACCACGCCCTGATACCCAGCGCCATGCTCGGCCACAACCGCGACTTCGCCTGGAGCCTGACCATGTTCCAGAACGACGACCTCGACCTGATCGCCGAGCGGGTCAATCCGGACAACGCCAACCAGGTCTGGTACCAGGGGCGCTGGGTCGACCTCGAACAGCGCACGGAAACCATCCGGGTCAAGGGCGCCGCACCGGTGCAGATCACCCTGCGCCGCTCTCCGCACTGGACCGATCGTCAACGATGCCCTGGGCCAGGCCAGCGGCAGCACACCGATTGCCATGTGGTGGGCGTTTCTGGAAACCGACAACCCGCTGCTCGACGCCTTCTACCAGCTCAACCGCGCGAACAGCCTGGACAAGGCTCGCAGCGCGGTCGAGAAGATCGAAGCCCCCGGCCTCAACGTGGTCTGGGCCAACGCCAGCGGTGATATCGGCTGGTGGGCGGCGGCCAGGCTGCCGCTACGTCCGGCCGGGGTCAATCCGACCTTCATCCTCGATGGCACCAGCGGCGAGGCGGACAAGCCCGGCTTCCACCCCTTCAGCGCCAACCCGCAGGAAGAGAACCCACCGCGCGGCTATATCGTTTCGGCCAACTATCAGCCCGTGCCTGCCAGCGGCATCGAAATTCCCGGGTACTACAACCTGCCGGATCGCGGCCAGCGCCTGAACCAGCGCCTGAGCGATGCCTCGGTGAAATGGGACACGCACAACAGCCAGGCACTGCAACTCGACCCTGGCACCGGCTATGGCCCGCGCCTGCTGAAGCCGATTCTGCAAGAGCTGCGCGCCGCAGCCGCGAACGACCAGGAGCGCGCCCTGGTCGAACAACTGGCCAACTGGAATGGCGACCATACCCTCGACTCGGTGGCTGCCACACTGTTCAACCAGCTGACCTATCAGCTCGCTCACGAAGCCATGGCGGACGAGCTCGGCGACGCGTTCTTCGACAGCCTGTTGCAGACCCGTGTGCTGGATACCGCCCTGCCTCGTCTGACCGCCAACCGCGACTCCCCCTGGTGGAATCGTCAGGGCAGTGAACAGCGCGAGACCCGCGCGCAGATCGTGGCGGACGCCTGGCGCGCCAGCCTGGAGCACCTGCGCACTACGTTCGGCAATGATGCCGGGGGCTGGACCTGGGATCGTGCCCATACCCTCACTCACGGTCATCCGCTTGGTCAGCAGCAGCCGCTGGCCTGGCTGCTCAATGTCGGCCCGCTCGCCGCTCCCGGCGGCCATGAAACGCCGAACAACCTGTCGCACAAGGTCGGACCGGCACCCTGGCCGGTGGTCTATGGGCCGTCGACCCGGCGCCTGGTCGATCTGGCGGATGCCGACAAGGCCCTGGGTGGCATTCCCGTAGGCCAGAGCGGCGTCCCCTTCGATACGCACTACGGTGACCAGGCGCAGGCGCACATCACTGGCCAGTACCAACCCCAGCACCTGAGCGAGGCGGACGTGACAGCGCACCGCCAGGGTACGCTCGAACTGCGGCCGCGCTGAGCCACACAGGTACAGCGTGTGCGCCGACGGTGCATCACGCTGCACGCTGGTGCATCACCCCGCCACACAGAGCAGGCCGGCGCCCGCCAGGGCGCTCTGGCCCCCGCCAAATCAGGCCTTGCCGCTTCGGTAACGAAATTGGCACACGCCCTGCATAGTCTAGGTCAGACCCAGTTTCGGGAACCTTGGTACAGGCAGGCCGGGGAATCCCCTTCTTTATTCGACGCCTCACCCGCGTCACGTGCAGTGCGCCACAGCTCGCTCGACGAGCACGGCGCCACCCGTTTCGGGGACCTTGGTACAGGCAGGCCGGGGAATCCCCTTCTTTATTCAGGACGTAGCGCCAGCCATACGCGCCAACGTCCACCCTCCGGCGCACCGCGCCAGTCCCCGTCCAGCGGGCGGGGTGAGACCAGCACCAGCAGAAGATCCCGCCCGTCGCGCTCGATGCGCCAGTTCACCAGCCCCAGAGGCAGACTCAGACGCCCCTCGCGCACACGCCCATAGGCATCATCGAAGCGATACACCAACGCACCATCGACATGCTCGGCCAGGGCTTGCGGCTCGCGGTTGAACCAGAGCTGCAAGCCCTGCTCCCAGGGCTCGACCTCTTCGATGCGCAGCCGCGGTGGGTCGAACAGACGGCCCAGCATCACCCCCACGAGAAAGGCGATGAGCATCACCGAGGCAATGAAGCGCCAGCGAAGTCGCGGCCTGGGATCATCGACCGGCGTAGAATGATCGCGATCCCTGTTCTCGGAGCCCTGCATGTTCCACGTCATCCTCTTCCAACCGGAAATCCCACCCAACACCGGCAACATTATCAGGCTGTGCGCCAACAGCGGCTGCCAGTTGCACCTGATCGAGCCGCTGGGCTTCGAACTGGATGACAAACGCTTGCGTCGTGCGGGACTGGACTACCACGAATACGCCACGCTCAAGCGCCACGCCGACCTGCCGAGCTGCCTGGAAAGCCTTGGCCAGCCGCGCCTGTTCGCCTTCACCACCAAGGGTTCGCAACCCTTCCACGAAATCGCCTACCAGCCCGGTGATGCCTTTATGTTCGGCCCGGAAAGCCGTGGCCTGCCGGAAGAGGTACGCAACGCCCTGCCACCCGAGCAGCGGGTGCGCCTGCCGATGCGCGCCGGCTGCCGCAGCCTGAACCTGTCCAATACCGTGGCAGTGACCGTCTACGAGGCCTGGCGGCAGAACGGCTTCGCCGAGGGCGATCTGTAGGGTGCGTTGCGCGCACCGAATGCCCGCCCGGCATGATCACGCACAACAAAAAAGCGCCCCGAGGGGCGCTTTTCATTCGATCGACCAATGCTCAGTGAGCGGTGGTTTCAACCTGGCCAGCCTGCTGCATGCGCTGCAGCTCCTGGGCGTACAGGGCATCGAAGTTCACCGGCGACAGCATCAGCGCCGGGAAGGAGCCACGGATGACCAGGCTGTCCAGCGCCTCACGGGCGTAGGGGAACAGGATGTTCGGGCAGAAGGCGCCGAGGGTGTGGCTCATGGACGCGGCGTCCAGGCCCTTGATGAGGAAGATACCGGCCTGCTGCACTTCAGCGATGAAGGCCACTTCTTCGCCGTTCTTCACGGTCACCGAGAGGGTCAGCACCACTTCGTGGAAGTCACCGTCCAGCGACTTCTGGCGGGTGTTCAGATCCAGGCCGACGCTCGGTGTCCACTCCTGGCGGAAGATCTCCGGGCTCTTCGGCGCCTCGAAGGACAGATCCTTGACGTAGATGCGCTGCAGGGAGAATTGCGGGTTTTGCGAATCGGCGGCGGCGCCGCTGTTGGCTTGCTCGGTCATGGCGTTTGCCTTCCTTAACATTGCGTTTTCAAGCGGGGCTCTGCAGCAGTGCGTCGAGCTTGCCGGCGCGCTCCAGGGCGTAGAGGTCGTCACAGCCACCGACGTGGGTGCTGCCGATCCAGATTTGCGGCACCGAGGTGCGGCCTGCCTTGCGGGTCATCTCCGCACGCACGGCCGGCTGGCCATCGACGCGGATTTCCTCGTAGCTCACCCCTTTGCTCGCCAGCAACTGCTTGGCGCGGATGCAATACGGGCACCAGTCGCTGGAGTAGATGACCACGGCAGTCATGTCACTTCACCAGCGGCAGGTTGTCGCCACGCCAGGTGGCAATACCACCGGACAGCTTGGCCGCTGTGTAGCCGGCTTTCTTCAGTTCGCGAGCGACGCTGCCGGCGTGCTGGCCCATGGCATCGACCACCACGATGGTCTTGGTCTTGTGCTTTTCCAGCTCGGCGATACGTGCTGCCACCTTGTCATAGGGGATGTGCAGCGAGTCGACGATGTGACCGGCGGAATAGTCCTTCTGCGCACGCACGTCGAGCACCACGCCCTTGTCACTGTTGACCAGTGCGGTCAGCTCGCGGCTGGACAGGCTCTGCCCGCCCTTGCGCAGTTCGGTGACGATCAGCAGCACCAGCAGGACGACGAACAATCCACTCAGTACATAGTGGTTAATGACGAATTCAATCAGGTTGGCGAACATCTATAGGGCCCAGGACGGTAAAATGCCGGCCAGTATACACAGGCCCACAGGTCGGCCAAACCCCGTCCGGCAGTGACGTGCCGGGCGCTTGGCCGTAGAATGCGCGGCCCGGGTTCTGTACGAAAAGTCGTCGAGCGAAGGTCAGGCGAGGCAAAAACGGGTGAGGAAGCGGAGTTTACGAGCTGTAAATGAGCATTCCGACCCCGTTTTCAACGAAGCATCACCGAGCGCAGACACTTTTCGTACAAAGCCCAGAGCTTGTTCGAAAGCTGGCGAGCCAGAGCCATGCAAGGCAAAAACAGGCGAGGACGCGGAGTGTACGTCAGTACATGAGCAGTCCGAGCCTTTTTGACGCAGCAGGGCCGACGCGCAGCAGCCTTCGAACGAGCGCTCAAGTTTCCCGTCCATCGACCCAGAGCGAGCCAGCTTCATGAGCGCCACGCCCAAACCCTTGGTTCTGATCATCCTCGACGGCTTCGGTCACAGCGACAAACCCGAGTACAACGCCATCCATGCCGCCAGCACGCCGGTCTACGACCGCCTGCGCGCCACCTGCCCGAACGGCCTGATCTCGGGTTCGGGCATGGACGTCGGCCTGCCGGACGGGCAGATGGGCAACTCCGAAGTCGGCCACATGAACCTCGGCGCCGGCCGCGTGGTGTATCAGGACTTCACCCGCGTGACCAAGGCGATCCGCGACGGCGAATTCTTCGATAACGCGGTGATCGACCAGGCCGTGGACAAGGCCGTGGCCGCCGGCAAGGCCGTGCACATCCTCGGCCTGCTCTCCGATGGCGGCGTACACAGCCATCAGGATCACATCGTCGCCATGGCCGAACTGGCCGCCAAGCGTGGTGCCGAGAAGATCTACCTGCACGCCTTCCTCGATGGCCGCGATACACCGCCGAAAAGCGCACAGCCGTCCATCGAACTGCTCGATGCCGCCTTCGCCCGTCTCGGCAAGGGGCGCATCGCCAGCCTCACCGGCCGCTACTTCGCCATGGATCGCGACAACCGCTGGGATCGCGTCGAGCAGGCCTACCACCTGATCGTCGACGGCGCCGGCCAGTTCAACGCCGCCAATGCGGTCGAAGGCCTGCAAGCCGCCTACGAGCGTGGCGAGAGCGACGAGTTCGTCAAGGCCACCACCATTGGCGAGCCGGTGCAGGTGGAAGACGGCGATGCCGTGGTGTTCATGAACTTCCGCGCCGACCGCGCCCGCGAGTTGACCCGCGCCTTCGTCGAACCCGGCTTCAAGGAGTTCGAGCGCAAGCGTGCGCCGCAGGTCGGCTTCGTCATGCTCACCCAGTATGCAGCGAGCATCCCGGCACCCAGCGCATTTGCCCCGGAAGCGCTGACCAACGTGCTCGGCGAGTACCTGGCGAAGAACGGCAAGACCCAGTTGCGCATCGCCGAGACCGAGAAGTACGCCCACGTCACCTTCTTCTTCTCCGGCGGCCGCGAGGAGCCGTTCGAGGGCGAAGAACGCATTCTGATTCCGTCACCGAACGTCGCCACCTACGACCTCAAGCCGGAGATGAGTGCACCGGAAGTCACCGACCGGATCGTCGATGCCATCGAGAACCAGCGCTATGACGTGATCATCGTCAACTACGCCAACGGCGACATGGTCGGCCACACCGGTGTGTTCGAGGCGGCGGTCAAGGCCGTGGAAACCCTCGACACCTGCGTCGGACGCATCACCGCCGCGCTGGAGAAGGTCGGTGGCGAAGCACTGATCACGGCCGACCACGGCAACGTCGAGCAGATGGAAGACGAGTGCACCGGCCAGGCGCATACCGCGCACACCTGCGAGCCGGTGCCATTCATCTATGTCGGCAAGCGCCCGGCGCGCATCCGCGAAGGAGGCGTACTGGCCGACGTGGCACCGACTCTGCTGATGCTGATGGGCCTGCCGCAGCCAACCGAGATGACCGGCAAGACCATCGTCGAGCTGCAATAAGGGCGGCGGCCGGCGACAGGCGTAGGGCGTACCGGGACGCCGGCCGCTCGTGCGCAGCGAACGGTACGCCGCCTCGCCAGCAGCAGTGGTGTACCGCCTTCGGCGAGTGCACCCTGCAAGCTTTCGCTCCTCTTGCCACTCGTGGCTTGCAGCTTGCCGCCGGTTTTTTAGGCATACTAGGCGCCATCCGCTACTCCGCCAGGTGTCGCTCACTCCATGCGTCGTGTCCTTCTCCTCGTCTTGCTCAGCAGCCTGATCGCTCCGGCCATCGCCGACCAGCGCGCCGATACCCAGCGCCAGCTGGAGGCAGCCCGCCAGGACGTGGCCGAGTTGAAGAAACTGCTGGAAAAACTGCAGCAGGAGAAATCCGGCGTGCAGCAGCAGTTGAAGAAGACCGAAACGGAGATGGGCGAGCTGGAAGGCCAGGTCAAGGAGCTGCAACGCGAGCTCAAGGGCAGCGAGCAGGAAATCCAGCGCCTGGATCAGGAGAAAAAAACTCCAGGGCGCACGCACTGAACAGCAACGACTGATCGCCATCCAGGCGCGCGCTGCCTACCAGAGCGGCCGGCAGGAGTACGTCAAGCTGCTGCTCAACCAGCAGAACCCGGAAAAATTCTCCCGTACCCTCACCTATTACGACTACCTCAGCCAGGCTCGTCTCGATCAGCTTGCCGCATTCAACGAGACCCTGCGCCAACTGGCCAACGTCGAGCAGGAAATCACCGGCCACCAGGCCCAGTTGCAGGCGCAGAAGGCCAGCCTGGACGAGCGCCATGCCAAGCTCGCCGATGCACGCAAGGAGCGTCAGCAGGCCCTGGCCAAGCTCAACAATGAATTCGCCAATCGCGATCAGCGCCTCAAGGCGCGCCAGCAGGAACAGGCCGAACTGGGCCGCGTGCTGAAGACCATCGAGGAAACCCTGGCTCGCCAGGCACGCGAGGCTGAAGAAGCGCGCAAGCGCGAACTGGCTGCTCGGCAGGCTCGCCCGAGTGGCCAGCCCAGCGGCCCGCAGGTCACGTCCGGCGCCGTCTACGGTGGGCCGTTCGCCAGCGCCCGGGGCAAGTTGCCGTGGCCGGTCGATGGCCGATTGGTAGCACGCTACGGAACCCCTCGCGGCGGCGACGCTCGTACTAAATGGGATGGCGTACTGATCGGCGCCCCCGCCGGCAGTCAGGTACGCGCCGTGCACGGTGGTCGCGTGGTATTCGCCGACTGGTTGCGCGGCGCCGGTCTGTTGGTCATTCTCGACCATGGCAATGGTTATCTGAGCCTGTACGGCCACAACCAGAGCCTGCTCAAGAGTGCGGGGGATCTGGTCAAGGCCGGCGAACCCATCGCCACCGTTGGCAACAGCGGTGGCCAGGAAACCTCGGCACTGTACTTCGCCATTCGTCAGAACGGTCGCCCAAGCGACCCGGCACAGTGGTGCCGCGCGCAGGGATAACCAAGCTTTTGAAAAACGCAAGCGAGGCACGGCCGAAGAAGCGGAATTTACGAGCTGTAAATGAGCATTGCTCGCTTCGCTCGCCCCTTCGGGGCCGCACTGAAGTGCGTTGGCCACAAGCGGCCTGCTGAGGCCGTTGTTAACGCGGTATTGCCAACGCAGGTAGTTTTTCAGCAGCCTGGTGGCGCCTCATCCATTTAGGAGTTTTCTTCATGCCCCATCGCTTCCGCCCCACCTGCCTGGCTCTGGCCCTCGGGCTGCTGCTCGGCGCTCCCGCCCTGCAAGCTGCCGAGCCTGCCCCCGCGCCGGTAGCGGCAGCGAGCGACAAGGCGCCCCTGCCGCTGGACGACCTGCGCACCTTCGCCGAAGTGATGGATCGCATCAAGGCGGCCTACGTCGAACCGGTCAGCGACAAGACCCTGCTGGAGAACGCCATCAAGGGCATGCTCAGCAACCTCGACCCGCACTCGGCCTATCTGGAACCGGAAGCCTTCCTCGAACTGCAGGAAAGCACCAGCGGTGAATTCGGCGGCCTGGGCATCGAGGTCGGCATGGAAGACGGCTTCATCAAGGTCGTTTCGCCGATCGACGACACCCCCGCCTCCAAGGCCGGCATCCAGCCGGGCGATCTGATCGTCAAGATCGACGGCCAGCCGACCAAGGGCCTGTCGATGATGGAAGCCGTGGACAAGATGCGCGGCAAGGCCGGCAGCAAGATCGAGCTGACGCTGGTGCGCGACGGTGGCCGTCCCTTCGACCTGACCCTGAGCCGTGCAGTGATCAAGGTACGCAGCGTGAAGAGTCAGATGCTCGAGGATGGCTACGGCTACCTGCGCATCTCGCAGTTCCAGGTCAACACGGGCGAAGAGGTTGGCAAGGCGCTGACCAAACTGCGCCAGGAGAACGGCAACAGGAAACTGCGCGGCCTGGTCATGGACCTGCGCAACAACCCGGGGGGCGTGTTGCAGGCGGCCGTGGAAGTGGCCGACCACTTCCTCAAGAGCGGCCTGATCGTCTACACCGAAGGCCGCCTGGCCAACTCCGAACTGCGCTTCAACGCCGACCCGGCCGATGCCAGCGAAGGCGTGCCGCTGGTGGTGCTGATCAACGGTGGCAGTGCCTCGGCCTCGGAAATCGTTGCCGGCGCCCTGCAGGATCACAAACGCGCCGTGCTGATGGGCACCGACAGTTTCGGCAAGGGCTCGGTACAGACCGTGCTGCCGCTGAACAACGACCGTGCGCTGAAGCTGACCACCGCGTTGTACTTCACCCCCAATGGCCGCTCGATCCAGGCCCAGGGCATCATCCCGGACATCGAAGTGGCGCGCGCCAAGGTCACTCGCGAGCAGGACAGCGAAGGCATCAAGGAAGCCGATCTGCAAGGTCACCTGGGCAATGGCAACGGCGGCGCCGACCGCCCGACCAAAGGCACGCAGGCCGCACGCACCGAACGCCCACAGGATGACGACTATCAACTGAGCCAGGCGCTGAACCTGCTCAAGGGGTTGAGCGTCACCCGTGGCAACTGAGCCGACCCGGCGACACGAAAAAGCCCGGACAACTGTCCGGGCTTTTCTTTGGCCAAGCCCCGTACCGCGCCGCATCTCATCGCCCGCAGGGTGCGCCGTGCACACCATGAATCCGGCATCGCAGCACATCCGGAGCGCATGGCGCACCCTGCGCTCCGGGCATTGCTCGGCGCCTGCGGTTACAGGTAGTTCTCGGTAATGTCGTCGATGAAACCTTCGCTGCGCAGCTCGTCCAGGGCCTTTTGCAGACGCTCGACCACCTCGTCCGGGGTGTCCCTGTTCAGCGCAAGGTACAGCTCGGCATCGTTGAAACGCAGCACGGTGTTGAGGCCGCTGACGTCCTCCTGCTTGGCCAGGTAACGGCCGACCGGATCGGTGGTCGCCCACAGGTCGATCTGTCCGCGTACCAGTTTCTTCACATTCTCCTGATCGCGCAGGGCATTGATCGGCTCCAGGCCCTGACTCTCCAGGTGCTGGCTGACCGCGTCGTTCTTGTAGGCACCAATGCGATATCTGGCGGCGTCCTGCAGGCTCGCTACCTTGATGTCGCTACCCGGCGCGGCGAGCAACACCCAACCGGTCTTGGCCAGCGGGCCCACCCACTTGAACAGCGGCTGGCGCTCGGGGGTATAGGTGGTGGAGAACAGGCCGTAGTTGGGCTTGTCCAGGGTCAGGCGATAGAGGCGATCCCAGGGAAAGCGCAGGGTCAGGGTGTAGTCGATGCCGGCGCGCTTGAACATCTCGCGGACGATATCGGCACTGATACCGTCGATACCGTCGTCACGGGCGAAGTTCTTGTCGTCCACGGCCATGTTGAAGGGCGGAAAATTCTCGGTCAGCAGCACCACCTTGTAGTCGGGTGGCAGTTCCGCGTGGGCGAAGCCGGAGGCGAGAAACAGGGCGACGAACAGGCTTTTCTTCAGAGTTTTCAGCATAAGACGTACCGCTCGCATGATTTGTGGTTATGGCTAGCGGCATCCCTGCATGGGCCCGAGCCCGGTCATTGGCACTCAGTGGCTTTGCCATCCTTGGCGTGCGCCCGGCTCGTGGCCGAACGCAGGGTTCATCGGCGCTTAGAAGCTGCTCACGATCTTGCGAGCTAGAGCCTGGCAAAACGCCTGAGAAATCGCAGTTTACGAGCTGTAAATGAGCGTTCGAAGGTGCTCTTAACGACGCCAGGCCGACGCACAGCAGATCGTGAACGGGTTCTTACAGGTACTTGCCAAGAATGCCGTCGACGAAGCCTTCGGCACGCATCTGATCCAGCGCGGTCTGCAGTTTGACGACCGTCTCGTCGGGCATGTCCCTGTTCAACGCCAGGTACAGCTCGGCACTGTCGAAGCGCAGCACCGTCTTCAGACCTGTGATGCCTTCCTGTTTGGCCAGATAACGGCCGGCAGGATCACCGGTGGCCCAGAGGTCGATCTGACCGGCCAGCAGCTTGCGTGCGTTCTCCTGGTCGCGCAGCGAGGTGCTGTGCTCCACGCCCTTGTCGGCCAGGTATTGGGAAATGGCATCGCCCTTGTAGGCGCCGATGCGGTACTGCCTGGCTTCTTCCAGGCTCCCCAGATTGATCGGGCTGTCGTCCCTGGCCAACATCACCCAATCGTCCGGACCGATGGGGCCAACCCATTTGAACAGCGCTTCGCGTTCGGGCAGACGGGCGGTGACGAACACGCCATATCCGGGCTTTTCCAGCGCCAGCTTGTAGATGCGATCCCAGGGAAAACGCAGGGTCAGGCTGTACTGAACCCCGGCACGCTTGAACATTTCCCTGACGATATCCACGGCGATGCCGTCGATGTTGTCTTCCTGGGCGAAATTCTTGCCATTGATCGCCATGTTGTATGGCGGAAAGTTCTCGGTGAGCAGAACCACTGTGTCATCCGGATTCACTTCGGCGCGCGCGGCACCAGCCAGCACCACAAGAGTGCCGCCCAACGCGAGTAGCAGGCGTTTGAACATGACATTTCTCTTCTATTGAAAGGCAGACCTCGTCAGGATAACCGCCATGCCCTCCCACGGCCCAGTGGTTAGTCGCAACCTGCCTCAGTAGTGCGCCTCGATGGTTTTCAGTGCACCTTCGGCTCGCAGGGAATCCAATGCCTTTTGCAACTTCTGCACCAGTTCGTCAGGAGTTTGCAGATTGAGTGCGAGATAAAGATCGGCTGTGTGCAGATGCTGCACGACCTTGAGGTTTTCCATGCCCTCCTGGCGCGCCACGAAGCGGCCGGCCTGACTGGAGGTCACCCAGAGATCGATCTGTCCGCGTTCGAGCTTGCGCAGGTTCTCGGTATCGCGCAATGCCGTCTGCACCTCCACGCCCTTGTCCAGCAGAAACCGGGTCTTGGCATCGCCCTTGTAGCCACCGACGCGATAGCGCTGGGCGTCCTGCAGCGTCGCCAGACGGATCGCGCTGTCCCCCTGGCGAACAGTACCCAGTCGTTCTGGGCAATCGGCCCGACCCACTTGAACAGCTTCTCGCGCTCGGCCGTTCGCGCCGTGGAGAACAGCCCGTAGCCAGGCTCATCCAGCGTCTGCTGGTAGACGCGCTGCCAGGGGAACCGCAGGATCAGCTGGCACTCGACTCCGGCCCGCTCGCACATGGCCCGCAGGATGTCGGCGCTCATCCCGGTGACGTTGTCGTCACGGGCGAAGTTGTTGCCACTGACCGACATGTTGAACGGCGGCAGGTTTTCCGTGAGCAGCACCAGCGACTCCGCCCGGGCAAGGCTCAAGCCACACGAGAGGGCCAGGATGGTCACGAATCGCAAAAGGAACATGAAGACTCCGTGTCGAAAATGCTCGGCAAAAGATACCCATCCGCCAGGGGGCAGAAGGCTTGAGGTTGGGAAATGATGGGTAATGCTAGCCGGATCGCTGGCACTTTGCCGTCGACTCGCCCGCAGCTTTGACCGAATTGCTCGGTCAGCGAACCTGCTCGCGGTCGCGGCAGTCGTCGCTCCGAGCCGACGGCCCGAAGCGACTGGCGAATCAACGCACGACGATACCGCGGCTGGCCAGGTAGGCCTTGGCTTCCGGCACGGTGTACTCGCCGAAGTGGAAGATGCTCGCGGCCAGCACCGCATCGGCCTTGCCTTCGATGATGCCGTCGGCCAGGTGCTGGAGGTTGCCGACGCCGCCGGAGGCGATCACCGGGATACGCACGGTTTCGCTGATGGCACGGGTCACGCCCAGGTCGTAACCGCTCTTCACGCCATCCTGATCCATGCTGGTGAGCAGGATCTCGCCAGCACCCAGGTCTTCCATCTTTTTCGCCCAGGCCACAGCGTCCAGCCCGGTCGGCTTGCGCCCGCCGTGGGTGAAGATCTCCCAGCGCCCAGGCGCCACACGCTTGGCGTCGATGGCGACGACGATGCACTGCGAGCCGAAACGCGCGGCGGCCTCGCCGACGAACTCGGGGTTGAACACCGCAGCGGTGTTGATCGACACCTTGTCGGCACCGGCATTGAGCAGGTTGCGGATGTCCTGCACGGTACGCACGCCACCACCGACGGTCAGCGGGATGAACACCTGGCTGGCCATGCGTTCGACGGTGTGCAGGGTGGTGTCACGACCATCGACGCTGGCGGTGATGTCGAGGAAGGTGATCTCGTCGGCACCCTGCTCGTCGTAGCGGCGAGCGATCTCCACCGGGTCGCCGGCATCGCGGATGTTCT
Organism: Ectopseudomonas oleovorans; assembly: GCA_045291465.1. Taxonomy (GTDB): domain Bacteria; phylum Pseudomonadota; class Gammaproteobacteria; order Pseudomonadales; family Pseudomonadaceae; genus Aquipseudomonas; species Aquipseudomonas oleovorans_B. The sequence goes on from CP152345.1 coordinate 5,616,147, forward strand.
CGAACTTGACGCCCTTGACCACACGACCGTTGTCCACGTCGAGGCAGGGGATGATGCGTTTGGCCAATGCCATGTCGACTTCTCTCGTAGGGTGCGCCATGCGCACCGGTAACCCTTCACAGGTGCGCGCGCCCCAGGCGGCCCGCGCACCCTACCGCACCGCTCAACCCGTGAAGTTGTCGCAGAAGCTCTGCGCTTCTGCCACGTCCAGGGTGCCTTCGTAGATGGCACGACCGGTGATGGCACCGATGATGCCGGGCGAGCGTGCCAGCAGCAGCTTCTCGATGTCGCCCAGGTTATGGATACCGCCGGAAGCGATCACCGGAATGCGGCTGGCAGCGGCCAGCGCGGCGGTGGCCTCGACGTTGCAGCCCTGCATCATCCCGTCCTTGGCGATATCGGTGTAGACGATGGCGGACACACCGTCGGCCTCGAAACGCCTGGCCAGGTCGGTGGCCTGCACACTGGAAACTTCGGCCCAGCCATCGGTGGCAACGAAGCCGTCCTTCGCATCCAGGCCGACGATCACCTTGCCGGGGAAGGCCTTGCACGCCTCGGTGACGAACTCCGGCTCCTTCACCGCCTTGGTACCGATGATCACGTAGCTGACGCCAGCGCGCACGTAGTGCTCGATGGTTTCCAGAGTACGGATACCGCCGCCGATCTGGATCGGCAGGGTCGGATAGCGCCTGGCGATGGCAGTGACCACTTCGCCATTGACCGGCTGCCCTTCGAAGGCGCCGTTCAGGTCGACCAGGTGCAGACGGCGGCAGCCGCCCTCGACCCACTTGGCCGCCATGCTCACCGGGTCATCGGAGAATACGGTGGAGTCCTCCATGCGGCCCTGGCGCAGACGCACGCAGGCGCCGTCCTTCAGATCGATAGCGGGGATAATCAGCATCGGTTGAACCTGCTCAAGTCTTGAAAACGGAAAAAGGTCAGCTCTTTTCGAGCGCCCAGAGGTCGCTCTCGATGCTTTCGAACCTGTCCTTCAGGTGCGCCTGCACGTCGAGAATCGCCTTGTTGTAGTAGTGCGGCGCCAGCTCGCGAGTGATCAGGTCGAGCACTTCCTGCACCTCGAAGGTGCCCAGTTCCAGCTCGAAACGCTCATCGAGAAAACGCTGCAACAGCAGCAGTGCGGCCTGCTCCTGGGCAGGCTCCAGCGCGAGGCTCGGCACCTTGGCGCGAGCCATTACCAGCGTCCGTCCCAGGCGGCGAAGTTCTGCAGCAGTTGCAGGCCATGGGTATGGCTCTTCTCCGGGTGGAACTGCACGGCGAAGCGCGAACCTTCGGCCAGCGCGGCAGCGAAGTCCTTGCCGTAGTGACCGCGACCGACTACCTGCTGTGGCTTGCCGGCCTCGATGTAGTAGCTGTGCACGAAATAGAAACGGGCGTGATCCGGGATGTCGTGCCACAACGGGTGCTTCACCGCCTGGCTGACTTCGTTCCAGCCCATGTGCGGCACCTTGAGACGCTCACCCTCCTCGGCCAGATCCTTGCCGAAGAAGCGCACCTGGCCAGGGAAAAGGCCGATGCAGTCGATGCCGTCGTTCTCCTCGCTGTGCTCGAGCAGGGCCTGCATGCCCACGCAGATACCCAGGAACGGGCGATCGGCGCTGACTTCACGCACCAGTTCATCGAACCCCAGACGCCTGATCTCGGCCATGCAATCACGGATCGCGCCGACGCCGGGAAACACCACGCGATCGGCCTCGCGGATCACCCTGGCGTCGCTGGTCACCAGCACTCGGCCGGCACCGACGTGCTCCAGTGCCTTGGCCACCGAGTGCAGGTTGCCCATGCCATAGTCGATGACGGCTACGGTCTGCATTACAGGGTTCCCTTGGTCGACGGCATCTGCCCGGCCATGCGCGGATCGAGCTCGACGGCCATGCGCAGCGCGCGGCCAAAGGCCTTGAACACGGTCTCGATCTGGTGGTGGGTGTTGTGCCCGCGCAGGTTGTCGATGTGCAGGCTGACCTGAGCGTGGTTGACGAAACCCTGGAAGAACTCCTGGAACAGGTCGACATCGAAGCCGCCGACCACCGCGCGGGTGAACGGCACATGCATCTGCAAGCCGGGACGACCGGAGAAGTCGATCACCACGCGCGACAGCGCCTCGTCCAGCGGCACGTAGGAATGACCGTAGCGGGTCATGCCCTTCTTGTCGCCAACGGCTCTGGCGAACGCCTGACCGAGCGTGATGCCCACGTCCTCGACGGTGTGGTGGTCGTCGATGTGCAGGTCGCCCTTGCAATGGATGTCCAGGTCGATCAGGCCATGACGGGCAATCTGGTCGAGCATGTGCTCGAGGAACGGCACGCCAATGTCGAACTTGGCCTTGCCGGTGCCATCCAGGTTGATCGAAACCTTGATCTGGGTTTCCAGGGTGTTGCGCTCGACGGATGCCGTACGTTCGGCCATCACCAGCTCCACGAAATTGCCAACGGAAAGGGCCGGCATTATAGGCGTGGCGGGGCATGAACGGCTACCGGCGACGGTCGGATCGAGTAGCTATCGCCAGCATCAGGCCACTCTATAAAGAGAAAAGCCCGCCGGCACATGCGTGCGGGCGGGCTTTTGCAGCGGATAACAGACAAGAATCTGTTTGCGATCTTGCGAGCCAGAGCCCTACAAGGCCGATGGCGGCCCCGCAAAAACAGGCGAGGAACGGTCGCAGTCGCGCTCGACTTTACTGATGTAAATGAGCATGACTCGTTTCACTCGCCCTTCGGGCCGCGCTGAAGCGCGTTGGCCGCAAGCGGCCTACCGAGCCTGTTTTCAACGCAGTAGGGCCGACACGCAGCTGATCATGGATAGGGTCTTAGAACAGCACCAGCGTCTTCTGCAGCGTGACCCACACCCCCCAGGCCAGCGGGATGCCCACGACCAGCCAGGCAGCGGCGACGATCGGCTTGCTCGACGGATCGGCGGCCCACTCCAGCTCGGCAGCAGCCGGAGCCGACTTCTCGCCATGAGCACGCTCGGCGGCCAGCTCGGCCTCGGTCATGAAGTACTTCGGCGCCACCGGACGCACCAGGGCGTTGCAGATGAAGCCCAATACCAGCATGCCGGCCAGGATGTACAGGGTGATGTCGTAGGCCGCGGCCTTCTCCACACCGATGCTCAACTGGTACTCACGCAGATAGTTCACCAGCACCGGACCCAGCACGCCGGCAGCTGCCCAGGCAGTCAGCAGGCGACCATGGATCGCGCCGACCATCTGCGTACCGAACAGATCCGCCAGGTAGGCCGGCACCGTGGCGAAGCCACCACCGTACATCGACAGGATCACGCAGAACGCCAGCACGAACAGCGCCAGGCTGCCCAGGTGACCGAGCATCGGCACCGAGGCATAGAGCGCGAAGCCCAGGCCGAAGAACACGAAGTAGGTGCCCTTGCGACCGATGAAGTCCGAGCACGAAGCCCAGAAGAAGCGGCCACCGATATTGAACAGGCTCAGCAGACCGGTGAAACCGGCAGCGATGGCGGCGATCTCGGCCAACTGTGACGCGCTCAGTTCGTTGAAGGAAAGCTCATTGCCGATCAACTTGCCGGCGAAGACTTCCTGCAACAGCGGCGAAGCCATGCCGATGATGCCGATACCAGCCGACACGTTCAGGCACAGCACGGCCCAGACCAGCCAGAACTGCGGGGTTTTCCACGCGGTGTTCACGTGCACATGGCCCTTGGTGATCATCGCGTTGTTGGCCTTGGCCGCCGGAGCGGTCCAGCCTGCCGGCTTCCAGCCGGTCGGCGGTACACGGTAGGACAGCGCACCACCGATCATGAAGACGAAGTAGATCGCCGCCATGACCACGAAGCTCTGCCAGACACCGACGCTGGTTTCGCTGGAGAAGTGATTCATCAGCAGCGCCGCCAGCGGCGCACCGACCATCGCACCGCCACCGAAGCCCATGATCGCCATGCCGGTCGCCATGCCGCGACGATCCGGGAACCACTTGATCAGGGTCGATACCGGGGAGATGTAACCCAGACCCAGACCGATACCGCCGATCACCCCGGAGCCCAGCCACATCAGCCAGATCTGGTGGGTATAGATACCCAGCGCGGAGATCAGCAGACCGCCGCACCAGCACAGCGCGGAAACCACGCCGGCCTTGCGCGGACCGGCATGCTCGAGCCAGCCGCCCCAGATTGCGGCAGAACAGCCGAGGAAGACGAAGAACAGGGTGTAGATCCAGCCGAGCATGGAGATCTGCCAGTCGCAGTTGCTGGCGAAGATCTGCTCGAAGAAACCGATATCGGGGGCGCAGGCAACGGCCGTGCCGATACCGATGGCTTTCGACAGCGGCAACCAGAACACGGAGAAGCCATAAGCCATCCCGATACAGAGGTGAATGGCGAGGGCAGCGGGTGGAACCAGCCAGCGGTTGAAGCCGGGGCGCGCGATGATGCGTTCCTTGGACAGGAATGCAGGCTTCGCCGCAGCGCCGTCCAATGCAAAGGCGTCAGTCATAGCAGAGTCTCTTCTTATGGTTTCGTGCAAGCAAAGGCGACCGCGACAACGCGCTGCAGCCAAAGTTTGCAGAGAGTAGCACCCGGACGCGACAAAACGTCGCGCAAGTGCAGTTTTTTTCATGCTTATCGGCAATTTTTTTGAGGTTTACGCAATATTCGAAAGACACCCTCTATCACGCGATAGACAGCATCGATTCAGAGCCGGAATTCCGGCCATTGCACGGCACGAGCGCTCGCGCCCCGAAAGGGTTCGCCGGGCACGCGCCGACCCTACCTGGCGGATGGCTCCGGGGAACCGGCCGGGGTCTTGTCGATCCAACCTCCTGCCAATTACCGCCTGCCTCGGCAGGCCCCGCGCATGGCATGCGCTGCATGACGCTATAATCGGCAACCCGCTACTTCCCGCCATTCCAGCCATAGAAACCAAGGACTCGTCCATGAAAGCGTTAGGCAAGATTCTCGGCCTTTTCTTTCTCGGCCTGCTGCTGATCATCGTGGCGTTGCTGTTCGCCCTGACGCACCTGTTCGACCCCAACGACTACAAGGACGAGATTCGTCAGATCGCCCGCGACAAGGCCAACCTCGAACTGCAACTCAAGGGCGACATCGGCTGGAGCCTGTTCCCCTGGCTGGGCCTGGAGCTGACCGACGCCACCCTGGCCAGCGCCGATACGCCGGACAAGCCCTTCGCCGATCTGCGCCTGCTCGGCCTCTCGGTACGGGTCATGCCGCTGCTGCGCAAGGAAGTGCAGATGAGCGACATCCGCGTCGATGGCCTCAACCTCAACCTGCAACGTGACGACAAGGGCCGCGGCAACTGGGAAGGCATCGGTCGTCCGGCACAGGCCGGCGCAAGCGAAGCCACGCCGGGCGAGCAGGCACCGGCCAGCGACACCCCCACCGACCAGCCGAGTGAAAAACCGGCCGGCCAGCCCCTCAAACTGGACATCGACAGCCTGACCCTGAGCAATTCGCGCGTCGACTACAGCGACGCGCAGAAGGGCCAGCAGTTCACCCTGGAAAACATCGAGCTGAAAACCGGCGCCATCCGCGAAGGCGCCAGCATCCCGGTCAGATTCAGTGCCTTCTTCGGCACCAACCAGCCCGTCCTGCGTGCACGCAGTGAAGTGGAAGGCCAACTGCGTTTCGACCGTGCGCTCAAGCGCTATCAGTTCGAAGACCTCAAGCTGACCGGTGAAGCCTCCGGTGAACCACTCAAGGGCAAGACCCTGAATTTCTCCGCCCAGGGCCAACTGCTGGTCGACCAGGCTGCCAACATCGCCGAGTGGAACGGTCTGAAGCTGTCCGCCAACCAGTTGCGCGCCCTCGGCGAGCTGAAGGCACGCGAGCTGGACAAGGACGCCAAGCTCTCCGGCGGCCTATCCATCGCCAGCCTCAACCTGCGCGAATTCCTCGAAGGAGTCGGCGTCGAACTGCCGGCCATGCAGGATGCCGGCAGCCTCGGCCAGTTCGAACTGGTCAGCCGCCTGAACGGCTCGACCAGGGGCATGATGCTCGAGGAACTGAACCTCAAGCTCGATGGCAGCACCTTCACCGGCAGCCTTGGCGTACCTGACCTGGCGCGCCAGGCGCTACGCGCCGATCTCAAGGGCGACACGCTCGACCTCGATCGCTACCTGCCGCCCAGGAGCAAGAACGGCGCAGGCGCCGCCCGCCAGGCCGAGGTCAGGGAGAGCATCGCCAACGCCGGCTCCAGCGGCACCACACCGCTGCCCAATGCGCCGACCCAGCAAGCCTGGAGCGACGAAAAAGTGCTGCCGGTCGATCAGTTGCGCAAGCTCGACCTGCAACTGGCGCTGAGCCTCGGCCAGTTGACCGTCGACAAGCAGCAACTGAGCGACTTCACCCTCAAGGCCAACGGCCGCGGCGGCCTGATCACCCTGGAAGAGGCACGCGGCAAGCTGCAGGGCGGCAGCTTCGCCAGCAGCGGTCGCATCGATGTGCGCCAGGCCGAGCCCATGCTCAGCCTGGAGCAGCGCCTGAGCCGACTGCCCGTCGAACCTCTGCTGAAGAAGGAAGGTCAACCCTCGCCGGTACGTGGTCAGGTCGATCTGGACGCCAGGCTCAATACCCGAGGCAACAGCCAGAAAGCCTGGATCGAGTCGCTCAACGGCAATGCCAGCTTCGTGCTCAATGACGGTGTACTGGTCGATGCCAACCTCGAACAGCAGCTGTGCCGTGGCATCGCCACCCTCAACCGCAAATCGCTGAGCAACCCACCCAGTGGTCGGGACACTCCCTTCCGCGAACTGAAAGGCAGCCTGAGCATCCGTGACGGCGTCGCCCATAACCCGGATCTGAAAGCCCTGGTGCCGGGCCTGGCGGTCAGCGGCAATGGCGATCTCGACCTGCGTGTGCTCGGCCTCGACTACAAGGTCGGCATTACCCTGGAAGGCGACCAGCGCGAGATGCCGGATCCGGCCTGCCAGGTCAACGAGCGCTATGTCGGCATCGAGTGGCCACTGCGCTGCCGTGGCCCGCTGGAGTTGGGTGCCAAGGCCTGCCGCCTGGATCAGGATGGCCTGGGCAAGATCGCCGCACGCCTGGCCGGCAACAAGCTGACCGAGAAGCTGGAAGAGAAGCTCGGCGACAAGGTCAGCCCGGAACTCAAGGACGCACTCAAGGGCCTGTTCAACCGATGAGTCCCGAGCAATTCAACGCCGCCGTGCTGGCCTGGTACGACCAGCACGGGCGCAAGGATCTGCCCTGGCAGCAGAACGTCACGCCCTACCGCGTCTGGGTCTCGGAGATCATGTTGCAGCAGACCCAGGTGAGCACCGTACTCGGCTACTTCGACCGCTTCATGGCCGCCCTGCCGACCGTGAAGGATCTGGCCGAAGCCCCCGAGGACGAGGTTCTGCACCTGTGGACGGGCCTGGGCTACTACACCCGTGCGCGCAATCTGCAGAAGACCGCGCAGATCATCATGCGTGAGCACGGCGGCGAGTTTCCTCGTAGTGTCGATGCGCTCAGCGAGCTGCCCGGTATCGGCCGCTCCACCGCGGGCGCCATCGCCAGTCTGAGCATGGGCGTGCGCGCGCCGATTCTCGACGGCAACGTCAAGCGCGTACTGGCGCGCTACGTGGCACAGGAGGGTTATCCGGGCGAACCGAAAGTGGCCAGGCAACTCTGGGACGTCGCCGAGCGCTTCACCCCACACGAACGCGTCGGCCATTACACCCAGGCGATGATGGATCTCGGCGCCACGCTCTGTACCCGCAGCAAACCCACCTGCCTGCTGTGTCCGGTGCGCAGCGGTTGCCAGGCTCACCTGCTGGGCCTGGAAATCCGCTACCCCGTCCCCAAACCGCGCAAGGCGCTGCCTCAGAAACGCACACTGATGCCGATCCTGGCCAACGATGCAGGCGATATCCTGCTCTATCGCCGCCCCGCCAGCGGATTGTGGGGCGGGTTGTGGAGCCTGCCGGAACTGGACGGCCTCGATCAGCTCGACGACCTCGCCAGACGGCAACATCTGGCGCTCGGCGACCGCCGCGAACTGGAAGGCCTGACCCACACCTTCAGCCACTTCCAGCTGGCCATCGAACCCTGGCTGATCCGGGTCAGCGAGAGGCCGACTCGCGTGGCCGAGGGCGACTGGCTCTGGTATAACCTCGCCACCCCGCCGCGTCTGGGTCTCGCCGCCCCGGTGAAGAAGCTGCTCAAACGCGCGGCGCAAGCCATTACCGCTGGAGAACCGACATGACCCGCACCGTGCTGTGCCGCAAGCACAAACAGGAACTGCCCGGCCTGGATCGCCCGCCCTACCCCGGCCCCAAGGGCGAAGACATCTTCAACAACGTCTCCCGGCAAGCCTGGGACGAATGGCAGAAGCACCAGACCATGCTGATCAACGAGCGTCGTCTGAACATGATGAATGCCGATGATCGCAAGTTCCTCCAGACCGAAATGGACAAGTTCCTTTCCGGCGAGGAGTACGCTCAGGCCGAAGGTTACGTACCACCGAGCGAGTAAGACAGGCGTAGGGTGCGCCATGTGCACCTGGGCATCGGCAGGGCGGTGCGCGCCGCGCACCCTACCCGCCTCGAACCTAAGCGCCCGAAATAATTAAATATTTTTCAAACCTGCGCTTGACACTGATCCTTCAAATCCGTCTAATAGCGCCCCGTTGGCCCAGGTAGCTCAGTTGGTAGAGCAGGGGATTGAAAATCCCCGTGTCGGCGGTTCGATTCCGTCCCTGGGCACCATATTCCAAGAACCCCGAGCGAAGAAATTCCTCGGGGTTTTTGCTTTCACGACGCCGGACAGACGCCTGCTCCGGCCAGCGGGGCGCCCGATGGAATTCATCCAGCTCGTCATCGACTTCATCCTCAACATCGACCAGCACCTGACCGACCTCACGGCTACCTACGGGCCCTGGGTGTACGGCATCCTGTTCCTGATCGTGTTCTGCGAAACCGGCCTGGTGGTCACGCCCTTCCTGCCAGGTGATTCACTGTTGTTCGTCGCCGGTGCGATTGCTCTGCACGGGGCGCTGGACGTACACCTGCTGGTGGGGCTGCTGATCGTCGCGGCAATTCTCGGCGACGCCCTGAACTACAGCATCGGGCGCTTCTTCGGCCTGCGTCTGTTCAACAACCCCGAATCGAAGATCTTCCGCCGCGAACACCTGGCACTGACCCGCTCCTTCTATGCCCGCCATGGCGGCAAGACCATCATCCTCGCTCGCTTCGTCCCCATCGTGCGCACCTTCGCGCCCTTCGTCGCCGGCATGAGCCACATGAGCTATTCACGCTTCGCCGCCTACAACGTGATCGGCGCGATCCTCTGGGTGACCTCCTTCACCTATGCCGGCTACTGGTTCGGCAACCTGCCGGTGATCAAGAACAACCTGCACTACCTGATCGTGGGCATCATCATCGTCTCGGTGCTGCCCAGCCTGTTCGCCCTGCTGCGCCAGCGCACGGCCCGGGTGAGTATCGAGTGAGCAACATCAATGACCGGGGGGCGAGCGCCGGCTGACGCCGCAAGCTGATCGCCCCGTTTTTGCATCTGCGCGACAACCAACTGCAGCCAGGCGACACCCTGACTACGAAGCCAGCCATCGACCGGCAAACGGCTTGGCGGTCACGGAAACGCTATGCTAGCTTGGCCGCCAGCCAGGACGGCCCGCTGCACGCCGGAGCGCATTCGAAGAAGAAGAGGATTCCACCCCATGGCCGAGGCGACGCCCGCGCTGGAAATACGCAACCTGCACAAACGCTACGGCGACCTCGAAGTGCTCAAGGGTATCTCCCTGACGGCCAGAGACGGTGATGTCATCTCCATTCTCGGCTCCTCCGGCTCCGGCAAGTCCACCTTCCTGCGCTGCATCAACCTGCTGGAAAACCCGCACCAGGGCCAGATCTTCGTCGCCGGCGAGGAGCTCAAGCTCAAGTCCGCGAAGAATGGTGACCTGGTAGCCGCCGACAATCGGCAGATCAATCGCCTGCGCAGCGAGATCGGTTTCGTCTTCCAGAATTTCAATCTCTGGCCGCACATGAGCGTGCTCGACAACATCATCGAAGCACCGCGTCGCGTGCTCGGCCAGAGCAAGGCCGAGGCCATCGAGGTGGCCGAGGCGCTGCTGGCCAAGGTCGGCATCGCCGACAAGCGCCACGTCTACCCCAACCAGCTTTCCGGCGGCCAGCAGCAACGCGCAGCCATCGCCCGCACCCTGGCCATGCAGCCGAAGGTGATCCTGTTCGACGAGCCCACATCGGCTCTCGACCCGGAGATGGTACAAGAAGTGCTTAATGTGATTCGCGCGCTTGCCGATGAGGGTCGCACCATGCTGCTGGTTACCCATGAAATGAGTTTCGCTCGCCAGGTCTCCAGCGAGGTGGTGTTCCTCCATCAGGGCCTGGTCGAGGAACAGGGGCCACCCGCCCAGGTGTTCGACAACCCGCAATCGGCACGCTGTAAACAATTCATGTCCAGCAATCGCTAACACGGAGCAACATGCATGCAGAACTATAAGAAGATCCTGCTGGCCGCGGCCGCAACCCTGGCTTTCGGTACCAGCGCTGTCGCAGCTGACAAACTGAAACTCGGCACCGAAGGCGCCTACCCTCCCTTCAACCTGATCGACTCCAGCGGCAAGGTCACCGGTTTCGACGTGGAAATCGGCCAGGCGCTGTGCGCCAAGATGAAGGCCGAGTGCGAAGTGGTCACCTCCGACTGGGATGGCATCATCCCGGCCCTGAACGCCAAGAAGTTCGACTTCCTGATCGCCTCGATGTCGATCACCGAAGAGCGCCAGGCGGCGGTCGATTTCACCGAGCCGTACTACACCAACAAGCTGCAGTTCATCGCCCCCAAATCGGCTGATTTCAAAACCGACGAAGCCAGCCTCAAGGGCAAGGTGATCGGCGCCCAGCGCGCTACCATCGCCGGCACCTGGCTGGAAGACAATCTGGGCAAGGTGGTCGACATCAAGCTGTACGACACCCAGGAAAACGCCTACCTCGACCTGTCCTCGGGCCGCCTCGACGGCGTGCTGGCCGACACCTTCGTCAACTGGGAATGGCTCAAGAGCGACGCCGGCAAGGACTTCGAGTTCAAGGGCGACCCGGTATTCGACAACGACAAGATCGGCATCGCCGTGCGCAAGGGCGACCCGCTGCGCGAGAAGCTGAACACCGCTCTGCAAGCCATCATCGCAGATGGCACCTACAAGCAGATCAACGACAAGTACTTCCCGTTCAGCATCTACTGATGACCTGACGGCACTGCGCCGCCACACGGCGGCGCAGTCGCCCGACGAGCCCTCCGAATGATTTTCGATCTCCACGGATTCGGCCCTGCCCTGGCCGCCGGCACCCTGATGACCATCAAACTGGCGCTTTCCGCGCTGGCTGTCGGTCTGGTACTCGGCCTGCTCGGCGCACTGGCCAAGACTTCGCCGTACAAGCCATTGCAGTGGCTCGGCGGCAGCTATTCCACCATCGTGCGCGGCGTACCCGAACTGCTCTGGGTGCTGCTGATCTACTTCAGCACCGTCAATGTATTGCGCGCACTGGGCGAAAGCCTGGGCGTAGGCAGCCTTGAACTCAGCCCGTTCGCAGCGGGCGTCATCGCCCTGGGCCTGTGCTTTGGCGCCTATGCCACCGAGGTATTTCGCGGCGCCATTCTGGCCATACCCAAGGGTCACCGCGAAGCGGGCCAGGCACTCGGCATGTCCAGGGGACGCATCCTGTGGAAGTTGATCATGCCGCAGATGTGGCGCATCGCCCTGCCCGGCCTGGGCAACCTGTTCATGATTCTGATGAAAGACACCGCCCTGGTGTCGGTAGTGGGTCTGACCGAAATCATGCGACAGGCACAGATCGCGGTCACTGCCACAAAGAATCCGATGACCTTCTTCCTGGTCGCCGCCATCATCTATCTGGGGCTGACCATCATTGCCATGATCGGCTTGCACTTCCTTGAGAAGAAAGCCTCGCGCGGCTTCGTCAGGAGCAACCAATGAACTGGGAGCTGATCTACAAGTACCTGCCGAAGATGTTCGAGGGCGCATTGCTGACCATCGAACTGCTGGCAGTTGCCGTCATTGCCGGACTGATCCTGGCACTGCCCATGGGCATCGCCCGAGCGTCGAAACACTGGTACGTACGCGCCCTGCCCTACGGCTACATCTTCTTCTTCCGCGGCACGCCGATGCTGGTACAGCTGTTCCTGATCTACTACGGTCTGGCCCAGTTCGATGCCGTGCGCCAAAGCATCTTCTGGCCCTACCTGCGTGATCCGTACTGGTGCGCTGTACTCACCATGACCCTGCACACCGCCGCCTATATCGCCGAGATCCTTCGCGGAGCCATCCAGGCCGTACCGCCAGGCGAGATCGAGGCCGCCCGCGCCCTGGGCATGTCGCGTACCCAGGCCATGCTGCACATCATTCTGCCGCGAGCCGCGCGCATCGGCCTGCCGGCCTATAGCAACGAAGTGATCCTGATGCTCAAGGCCAGCGCTCTGGCCAGCACGGTCACACTGCTGGAACTGACCGGCATGGCGCGCACGCTCAATGCCCGCACTTACGTAAGCATGGAGTTCTTCTTCACCGCCGCGCTGTTCTACCTGGCCATCACATTCATCCTGATCAACCTCTTCAAGCTGCTCGAACGCTGGCTGCGCGTCGACGCCTGCCAGGGCCGCTGAGCCAACCGGGCCGTCCACGGGCGGCCCGCACCCACCAGAAGCATGAGCGCCATGTCCGAGCCCATCCTCACCTCAGGCGATCTGCTCGCCCGTTTCCAGGCGCTGGACAGCTTCCTCATCGCACACCAGCCCCTGTGGCGCCCACGGCCATTCCATTACCTGCAACTGCCCTGGGAAGCCGAGTTGCCCGAGCTTGCCGCCTGGCTGCGCAGGCGCCCGCTCGAACAGGCAGACGTCAGCAACGCCGAGCTGTGGCAGCTCGCTGCGCCGGCGCCCTTCCCGGCCCTGGCCCATCAGGCGCAGCGTCTCGCGGCGCTGGGCGAGATGCCGGCCACGCCTGCAACGCAACGCCCAGGCGCTTTCGGTGTCGATGTGCCGGGACGCAAACTGGCGCAGATACAGGCCTTTGCCAGCCACCTGACATTCACTCGACGCCCTCGGCACTGGCTCGACTGGTGCTCCGGCAAAGGTCACCTGGGTCGCTGGCTGACCCGACAGGATCAGCACCTGACCTGCCTGGAACACGATCCGGCATTGATCGAATCCGGTCAGACGCTGAGCCGGCGCCTCGGCCTGGACGCCCAACACATCCGCCAGGACGTGCTTGCTGCAGACAGCGCCGAGCAGCTTCACGCCGGGCACACCCCAGTGGCCCTGCACGCCTGTGGCGACCTGCACGTGCGCCTGTTGCAGCTGGCCAGTCACAACGGCTGCGCACAACTGGCGGTCGCACCCTGCTGCTACAACCGCATCACCGGCCTCCACTACCAGCCGCTGTCGGCCGTGGCGCATACCTCCAGGCTGCAACTGTCGCGTGACGATCTCAGCCTGCCGCTGAGCGAAACCGTCACCGCAGGTGCCCGTGTGCGCCGCCAGCGCGACCGCTCGATGGCCTGGCGCCTGGCCTTCGACCTGCTGCAACGTCAGTTGCGCGGCCTCGACGAGTACCTGCCGACCCCCTCTTTGCCCAGCGACTGGTTCGACAAACCCTTCGCCAGCTTCTGTCACGACCTCGCGGCCCTTCGCGCCGTGCCCACGCCAGGCCGGCAAGACTGGCAGGCGTTGGAAGCCAGCGGCTGGCAACGCCTGGCCGCAGTGCGCAACCTGGAACTGCTGCGCAAGCTGTTCCGCCGACCACTGGAACTGTGGTTGCTGCTCGACCGTGCCCTGTATCTGCATGAACAGGGCTACAGCGTGAAGCTCGGCACGTTCTGTGATTACCAGGTGAGCCCGCGCAATCTCCTGCTGCTGGCCGAGCGCCCCTGAGTTGCACACAGAAGCTGTGGATAACTCTGTTGATCCTTTCTGGGCAAATGCCCCAAGCGCCCCGCCACATAGCCCTGCGAACATCTGATCATTTTTTGAACAGATCAATAAGTACCTTTAAAAACAACAACTTGTATAAAACCGTGACAAAGTGCACAGAGAGCGTGCAGCCCGCTCGCACTCGCCTCGCCTTTGTGCATAAGCATGCAACCGTTCATAGCCAAGCCAGTGAATCCGTACGCTGACGAATGACATGGCCCAAGGCCAGGCATCACTGTGAAAGTCGTGCTATACCCAGCCGCTGGGAGATTCACGGCACAAGGAGCCGACAGCATGCCAACCTTCGTTTACAACCTGGATGGAACCTCCAACAGAAAGTGCCAATGCACCGACCTGCCCAGAACCTGGCTCGGCCACTGGGCGAGAGGAACCGGCGAAACCCTGCCCGTAACATGCGTGGCGCATCGATGCGGGAATGCCGCGACCGTTGGTGCGCACGTGCGCGATGAAGAAGACCAGCGCATCGTCTGGATCGTCCCGTTCTGCCAGAAACACAACAAGCGCCCAAGCAGCACGCCGATCCAGCTCAAACCGGGCATCTCGATGTGTGGCGGCTCGATGACGGGCGACTGTGAATGAACCAGCGGCGTCCTGGAGAACCCGTCAGGCCGGCCAGTCCGAAGGGCCTTTCGACAACGGCATCGTCGCGCCCCATGCCCGATGAGGGCGCATGAATGCGGCGAAACCCTCTGCACCGGTTTACAGCGCCCAACCAATCGCTATAATGGCGCCCCCACCTATGCCGGTATAGCTCAGCTGGTAGAGCAACTGACTTGTAATCAGTAGGTCCGGGTTCGACTCCTGGTGCCGGCACCATATAAAACACGAAGGCCCGCTTCATAGCGGGCCTTCGTGTTTCTGGCTTGCCTCATATTCGCGGTGATACGGCAGCCAACACATGCCCTTTCGCTTCTATAGGAAGCAGACCCATCATCCTGGAATGATGGGTTGGATCATTGGCAACCTCTTGCGACTGGCCGGCTAACCGCTGCGCCCGGTGTCGTCATGCGGGTCATCAGATACGTGCGAGTATCTCTGCCTTCTTGCTCGCGAACTCTTCATCAGTGAGCACGCCGGAGTCACGCAACTCCGCAAGCTTTCTAAGCGTGTCCGAAGCGTCTGGCTGAACCGCCGCCGCTACGGGCTGTGGCTGCGGCGTACTGCCAGCACGGCCGCGCTCTATAGCCGTCACCAGTTGCTGCTCGCTTTCCTTGTCAAAGGTCTTGAACTCCAACTCATCATGGGATGTGTGCAGTCTGACCGAGCGGTGCCCCATGAAGGATTTACGCTCAATCGAGGTGATTCCTTTCAGTGGAATCGTCTCAAGTACCTGACCGAACAGGCCTGCACGGAAGAACGCAACCCGCTGATCCGTCACTACGAGTGAGCCATTGTGTTGCGTATTCTTTCCTTTACCCATCACCTCGCCAATATACCCATCTCCGTAGGCGACCACCTGCTCACCCGGCGCAAGGTGCGTCGCCTTGAACTTGACGACATGCTTGGATTCTTTCTTTGACATACCGCTACTTCCCTGCGTGAAAAATCAAGACTCTACGATAGCCATCACGGCATCGCCAGCGTGCGGATCGACTATGCAACGGGCCTTCGTTTTTCTGCCTGTCGAGATGAATCTCACGAACCTGAGTCAGCCTTGTCCGGGCTGTCCCAATCCTCGAATGGCGTTTGCAGGTCGCGCTCGGGGATTTCCCAGATCACCAGTTGCGGCGGAGTCTGGGTGAAGGCCGGGCTTACGAAGTAATCCTGCGCCGCGCCGGAAAACTCGCCGCCATCCTTGGCGAAGTTACCCAGGCTGGCCGCCAGGGCCTGCTCCAGGAAGGGCACGAAATTGGAGTTGCGGGAAAACGAGGTGCCGATGAGGGCCACGTTGGGCAACTGGCTGTCACCGAACAGGTCGTCTTCGCTCATGCTCTCACCCGGCTCTTCGGCAGCACTGAAGGTGGAGGCGGCGACGCTTTCCACGGCAGGCTGCAAGGACGCGGGAAGCCAGTCCAGGCCCGCCAGGCGCACGAGATCGCCAGGCCGTACGTGGGCCTCTTGCCGAGTGCGCTGCCAGCGACGCGAGGGTGTTGCCGTCACGCCCAGTTCGGCGACTTCTGCCGCGATGGCCTGCGCCGCGGCCTGGGCACCCGCCTCGCTCCAGTGGGTATCGGTACGCAGGAAGGCGTTGCTGCCCAGCGGCTGCAGGGCAGGCGCCAGGTTCAGCACCGCGACGCCTTCGGCTTGCAGCTGTGCCTGCCAGCGCACGGCTCGCTCGGCCAATTGCGGCGCACGTTCGAGCGAGCAGAGCTGCTCGCTGGCGATGCGGCTCTTGTCCGGTACCACCGCGATCAGCAGGCGGATATCGCGTGAGGCCAGCCAGGTCTGAATGGCCTTGACCTTGGCGACCCGCACTTCGGCATGCATGTCGGCCTGGGCGTGGATTTTCATTTCATCCGCGAGGAACAGCCAGTTCGCACAGCCCTGACGCACACGTGGCCCGGTGTCGCCGATCGCCAGCCAACTGGCGGCGCGCTCCAGGTCGGCAGCGCGCTTGGCGAAGGGCAACGCACTCAGCTCGCGAGCGATGCGGTGGGTGATCTCGCCATCACGCACGTCAGCCCAGGTCACCGTGTCCGGCAGCAGGTCGACCTTGTGACTGACGAACATCGCCCACAGGCAGAAGCCCAGGCCGCTGAGCAGGAAGATGAACATGACCACGCCCGCCAGCGGGCTGAGGCGAATCATCATGGCACTCGGCATGACCGGGGCGATGGAGGCGTCTTTCTTTGCCATGTGCAGGCCTCCTCAGAACTGGAAGTACAGGAAAGGCACGGTTTCCCGGCTGGCGATCAGGGCGAACGACAGCAGGAAGCCGAAGATCGGCCACAGCGTGCCGACCGCACGGAACAGCCATGCCTCGCCAAAACGCGCTTCAGCACGCGTCTGGTAAAGCGGCAGCATGATGCAGATCACGCCCAGCGCCGCAGCGATGGCGTGCGCCGGGCGCAGCGTGGCTGCCATCGCATCGCCCAGGCCGAAGGTGTGCAAGCCGAACTGCCCGGCGTACATGCCCAGGGCGGTGTCGAAGTCGTGCGAGCGGAACAGTGTCCAGGCCAGGAAGACGAACAACAGGGTCAGGGTATGCGCCAGCCAGGCCGGCAGATCCGGCAGCCCGCTGCGACTCCAGGCACGATCGACGCACAATGCGATGCCATGCGCGGCGCCCCAGAGCACGTAGTTCCAGCTGTCGCCACCGTGCCACAGGCCGCCGATGGCCATGATCAGGAACAGGTTGCGGTAGGTCTTCCAGGTGCCGAGACGATTGCCGCCCAGGCCGATGTACAGGTAGTCGCGCAGCCAGCTGGACAACGAGATGTGCCAGCGCCGCCAGAAATCCTGGATGTTGCGCGCCCAGTACGGACGGTTGAAGTTCTCCGGGAAGTGGAAACCCAGCATCAGGCCAAGGCCGATGGCCATCGCGCTGTAACCGGCGAAGTCGAAGAACAGTTGCATGGAGTACGCCAGGCAGCCGATCCAGGCATCGACGAAGGATGGGTTCTCCAGGGCGAAGGCCACACTCACCAGTGGCGACAGGCTGTCGGCCACCAGCACCTTCATGCTCAGGCCGATCATGAAGCGCCGCGCACCCAGCGCGAAGTTCAGCGGGTTGAAGTAGCGCTGCTCCAGCTCCTTGCGCACCCAGTCGTAACGGATGATCGGTCCGGCGATGGAGTGGCCGAACATCGCCAGGTAGGTGGCGAAATTGCTGAAACGCCGCTCGACCGGCACCACGTGCCGGTGCACGTCGACCAGATAGGAAATCACTTGCAGCACGATGAACGACAGACCGGCCGGCAGGGCCACCTTCTGCCATTCGAACGGCAACGCACCATAGGAGGTGATCAGCTGGTTGAAGGTCGCCGCAAGGATGTTGGCGTACTTGTACCAGCACAGCACCAGCACGTTGATGGTGATCAGCACCACCAGCAGGCGAATGCGCTGGCGTGACGTCTCGCGGGTGCGTTCGACCAGCAGACCACCGACCCAGCCAACCACCGTCAGCACGATGTGCAGCAGGAGGAAAGCCGGGCTCAGCCAGCCATAGAAGAACCAGCTGCCCAGCAGCAGGACATGGTTGCGCCCCCGGGCCTGACCAGCGAATACGCCAGCATGAATGCCGGCAGGAACAGGATGAGGAATTCGAGGGAGGCAAAGACCATGGTCGTGTCGTCAGTTGGCCAGGTTGTCGAGGGCCGGGTACAGACGCGGGCCTTCGGCCGACGGCACCAGGAACAGGGTGTAACGCTGGCCGGCGGCGAGCTCACCAAGTTCCAGCGGTTCACCAACCGCGGCCCCCGCACAACGCAGTTGCACGGCCAGCTTCAGCGGGTTGATCGAGCGCCGCTGGAAGCTGCCCTCGGCCACCGACTTGAAGATGTCGACCGTGCGCCCGGCCACCTGCACCCCGGCATCGACGCAGGAGGCATCCAGGCTGTAGAAGGCCAGGGAGGCCTTCAGGGCGTTGAAGTCATCCGGTTGCTCGCGCACCGTCACCAGACGCAAGCCGTGTTGCGCATCCGGCAGACCGACCACGGTGGCGAACTCACCTGGCTCGACACTGACATCCAGCTCCTGTTCGTGGCCGCCCAGCTTCAGGCTGCCCTTGACCGGCTTGCCTGCGGGCACGGTGAGAAAATCCGAGGCACGCGTTTGCTCGTCCACGCTCAGGCTCGCGCCCGAGCCGGTGGCCTTGAGTTCGAGCGTGCCGCTGCCGGCATTGAAGAAACGCAGGAAGGCGGAGTCTTCACTCGGCCCGGTGGGATACAGCGGAATCTCCGCGGCCTGGGCGATAGTGAACCCCAGGCTGGCACCCAGCCCGATCAGTGCAGATAGCGTCTTCATCACTTTCCTCCCTTGAGGCTGGCGGCCGGCAGCTTGCTCATCGCCTCGGCGATGGCCCCACCCCAGGCCTTGTAGCCGGCCACGGTGAAGTGCTGGCCATCGGTGGTAATCCACTGGCCCGGCCTGGACATCTTCAGCGAGTCGACATAGCTGCACGGCGCCACGTTGGCCGCGAGGAACTGCGACATCAACTGGGTGCGCTGGTCGTTCTTCTTGTACATGCCACCGACCTTGCCCCAGGCCGGGCCGACCCAGACGCATTGGGTGCCGGTCTCGGCGATGGCCTTGGTCAGGCTGGTCACGCTCTGCCAGGCCCAGGCCTTGGGAAAGGCCGGCTTGTCGTAGGAGGCCATGGTGTCGCCGATCACCAGCACCACGACATCGGGCTTGTGAGTGGCAATCAGTTGCTTGATTGGCGTCGTGGTCGCACCACTGCCCTTGAGCTGGAGCTTGCCGGTGTTGATCTGCTCGGCCCCGCAATCGACCTTCCTGGTCACCAGCCAGTCGGCGGCACTGGCACCTGCAGGCGCCGATGGACTGAACCTTGGCGCCTTTGGCGACCAGGGCGGCATTGAGTGGCTCGGTCAGGTGGTTGGCGAGGCTCATGTGGCTCTCGCCCAGAACCAGCAGGCTCAGGCCCGCAAGAACGGAAGAAGACATCGGTAACGACTCCTCGGCTAAGTCAATTCGGGGGAACGGGGGAAAGGCTGCTTACTTGCCAGCACCCTTGCGTACATCTTCCAGCGCAGTGCTGATCGCCGCGCCCCAGAGCTTGTAGCCCTGCTCGGTCAGGTGCTGACCATCGGTGGTCGCCCATTGGCCCGGCCTGGAGAACGTCAGCGAGTCGATGTAGCTGCACGGCGCCACGTTGGCCGACAGGAATGCCGACATCTGCTTCACCTTGGCGTACGTCTTGCCGTATTTGCCACCTTCGGTGCCCCAGTTCGGC
This sequence comes from Ectopseudomonas oleovorans, assembly GCA_045291465.1. Lineage (GTDB taxonomy): Bacteria > Pseudomonadota > Gammaproteobacteria > Pseudomonadales > Pseudomonadaceae > Aquipseudomonas > Aquipseudomonas oleovorans_B. Next base: position 5,635,987 of record CP152345.1, read on the forward strand.
CCGACCCAGGCGCACTTCGTACCGGTTTCGGCAATGGCCTTGGTCAGGCTGGAGGTCTGCTGCCAGACCCAGGCCTTGGGGAACGACGGCTTGTCGTAGCCTGCCATGGTGTCACCGATGACGATCAGCACCAGATCCGGCTTGTCCTTGGCGATCAGCTCCTTGATCGGCGTGGTGGTGGCCTTGCCGCGCAGAACCACCGCCGGCTCCTTGCCGCGTCGCTCGGCAGCGCCGCAGGAGCCGCCCGGCGTGGCTTTCAGCCAATCACCCGCATTGGCGCCACAGATGCCGATGGAGTGAACATTGGCCCCCTTGCGGCTCAGGTCGTCATGCAGCCCGCCGATCAGGTAGTAGGGGGTAGCCATGTGGCTATCACCGATTATCAGGATGGACAGGCCGGCAAGCAGAGAAGAAGCCATGGGAAACCTTCAGTTAGCGTAAGGAGATTGATAGGGAGAGACCGGCAGCGCCATGGGCCCGGTCATGTTCTCGAACATGTAGCGCAGGTAAAGACCACCGCTCCACTGGCGATAGTCCTGGGCGTTGTCGACACCCAGTTGTCCACCGAGAAAGAAATTGCTGCCCAGGCGGTATTCCGCGTTACCCGCCAGGCTGTAACCGATACCGGTATCACTGGAGCCGGACACCCGGGTCGGTATACCGATACCGAGCCCCGCTGCCACGCCGGACGTCTGCTCGAGAGCGGCCTGCATATCGCCGTCGTTGGGGTGATAGTCCGCGGCATCCTGCTTGATATGCTGAACGCCCAGCGAACCACGCAGCGCGTATGTCCAGCGCTCGCCACGGTGCGACCAGCTCACCGGCACACCCAGCGAATAGAAGCCCTGCGGGCTGAAGTAACCGCCGCTGCCGTAGGTGAAGTGCCCCTGGTTGTTGTCATAGCCGATACCGGTCAGGCTCAGCCCGGCGGTGAGGATGCGTTCCTCGTCATTGAACAGGTACCAGTAGACGCCGCCACCCAGCTCGGCACGCGAGTTGGACTTGACGTTGTTGCCCCGCAGCGCATGCAGTGCACCGTAGCCATAGGCCCCGACATCGCCGTCGTCATAGCTGATCTGCGCCCGTCCGCCGTTGGCCGTCACCCCTCCCCATTCCAGGCCGCTACGCGCATCCCTGGCACCGGCGAACGAGGTCAGGCTGTCGGTCACCATGCGCCGTGACAGCGTCACGCCATAGCGCATGTGGTCGGTTCCGCTCACCGGGCGATCCAGGCTGACACCGCCGATCACGGTGCTGTAGAGAAAGCCCATGGGACTGACGCCGATATCGGCCTTGAGCCCATTGGGCTTGCTCTCCCAGGCTGCGGCCAGGCCCACGCCGGTGTCCCGCTGACGACCGACGGGCCCCGTGACGCCACTCAGCGCATTGCCGATTCGGCTATCGAGAGCCGCCAGACTCTGCTCATGCGCCGTCAATTCCGCCGGCGTGAGCGTGCTGACATCGACCGCCTGCAACGCGCTCCGCGTGCTGGCGATATCCGCGATTTCGGACGAAGCCCCGAGCGCGCCACTGCCGAAACGTGTCTTGGCGTTGTCGTCGATGCTTCCCGCATTCAGGCTCACCGGCGTCACCCGCACCGCGACCCGACTGTCGCCTGCCGGAAAGTTGATCTCCAGAGGCGCCTGTACATCGGTGATCCTGCTCAACCCGGATTCGCTGTCGTTGCTGCGCACGGTCAGCCCCTGCACCACATAAGGGCTGCGCTCCTCCCTGATCTCGTCCAGTGCCCGGGCGGCCGCACTCAGACCGGCTCGTGGGTCATGCGGCTGGCGCGGATCGGGAGCGGCGAAAGGATTGCCTGCCGACGGCGAATCGAGCGTGGCACGACCCGTTTCGAGGTTGGCAACCGTCAGGTACTCGCTGCGCAGCGGCAGCGGCTCGTCACGCCTGCCGGCAGGGTCAGACTGCTCACCCATGCCCTGCACAGGCGCCGGTATGGCCGCTGGCGCCGCGGCCAGCGAACCGATTCCCGAAAACGGATTGGTCGCCGCCACGGCAGCCGGCTCGGTCGCGGCGAACGCTGGCGTTTGCTGACGTTTTTCCTGCGCCACCACCCGACTCAACAACCTGGCTGCCGTTGCGCTACGCCCCAGAGCACGATAGACCCGTGCCGCCGTGGTGAGGATTTCCGCATCCTGCGGGGCCAGTTTGACGGCCTTCTCCAGGGCCGCCTCGGCATAGGCATTCTCCCGGGCCTGGGCCGCCATGTCGGCGGCGCCAACCTGCAGACTGGCATCATCCGGATTGCGCTGCACCAGCGGTTTGAACAGCGACAACGCCTTGCTCGCATCGCCATTGGCACTGTACATGCGCGCCAGCGCGGACACGGCCAGCGGATCCTGGGGGCGCTGGGCCAGTGCAGGCGCCAGGGTGTCATACGCTGCCGCCAGCTCCCCCGCTCACGCAACTGTTCGGCCTGGCGCACGCGATAGTGGAACAGCAGGTCGTCATACTGCTTGCGCTCATCGACACTCATGCGGGTGCCTTGCAGGTCGCGCAGGATGCCGGCGACCTCCACGTCCTGCTCGGCCTGTAGCAGCACACCCGCGTAACTCAAGGTCAGTGCCACGTCCCGGCGCGGGCTGCGCGCCAGCAGATCACGCATGATGTGCAGGGCACGTTGCGGGTCGCCTGCACTGGCGTAAGCCGAGGCCAGCGCGGCGAGGCGCCCTGGCCGCCCCTCTGCCGAGGCTTCGATGCGTTCGAGAAAGACCCGCGCTTCGGCGCGCTGCCCCGTACGACTGAGTTCGGCAATACGCTCCAGTTGCAGGTTGAAGTCCACTTCGCCCACCAGACGGTTGACGTCGGCATTGCGTGCTTCGCGCGAAATGCGCGCCAGCGTCGCCTGTGCCCTGGCCCACTCACCGAGCTGCACCGCCAGCAGAGCGCTGGTGTAGAGCGCGTCGGGATCATCGGGTTTGTTCACCAGCAGGCCATCGACCAGGCTACGCCCCTCATCGACCGCCCCAGGTCCACATACAGGCGCGCCAGCGACAAACGTGCCCAGGGGTTGTTCGGATCATCGCGCAAGGCCGCTTCGAGCGCCTCGCGCATGCCTTGCACATCGCCCCGCGCCTCGGCGGCACGGGCGCGCATCATCGACTGTTCGGCGCGCAACTGGCCCAGGCCGCCAAACTTCTCGCGTTCGGCTGGCGTCAGGCCGTCGAGCAGGCGCATGGCCTCGTCCGGCTTGTCCTGCAACGCCAGCACCTGTGCCAGGCCACGCAGGGCACGGGCCTCGCCCGACTTCTGCGCGAGCACCTGGCGATAGCCCTTCTCGGCCAATGCCGTCTCGCCCTGCTGCAATTGCAGGTCGGCCTGCATCAACAGCACTTCGTTGTCCCGCGGCTTGAGGCGCTGCGCCTGCTCCAGTTGCTGGCGGGCATCGCCAACCCGGTCACGCGACAGGCTCTCACGGGCGCGCTGGAGCAATGCCCAGTAGCGCGCGTCATCCAGCGCCGCGCGCCAGGAGCGTCCGCCGGGCTGCTGCGACGCCCTGGTCAACAGCACCTCGGCGTCATCCAGGCGCTCCTGACGCTGGCGTACCAGGCCCAGACCGCCCAGGGCGTCGGCATCGTTCGGATTGCTCTTCAAATGCCCGGCGAATTCACGCTCGGCCGTTTCGAGCTCACCCTTCTCCAGCGCCTTGAACCCCCGCTCCAGGGCCGGGGCACGCGTCCAGCCCGCTGCGCCACCACTGCTGGCCTGGCTGCGGCCCCTGGTGAGCAGGGCGCGGATTTCTTCATCATCCGGGTGGCTGCTCAGGAATTGCTCGAACAATGGCTGTTGCGCCTTGTTCGGTGGGCCGATCCAGGTCAGGGCCAGGCGCCAGCTCTCGTCGGCATCACCACCGATGTCCTCACGCTGGGCCAGCCGCGCCAGGGCACGGATGCCATCCGGACGGCTGTTCTCGTAGCGTGCCATGTGCTTGGCCAGGAACAACGCGACATAGGGATCGTCCGGGTATTCACGCTGCAAGCGCTCCAGGCCGCTGCGCGCTTCGCCCCAGAACTGCGGCACATAGGCCAGGTTGTTGTAGATCTCGACACCAATCTGTCCCTGTCCCGGTTTACCCCCAATGCCTGGCGATAGACCTGTGCGGCACGCGGTCGGTCATTCTCTTCCACCAGCAGCCGCGCATCGTCCAGCAGTTTGATATTGGCAGGATCGGTCAGGCGAATGTCCTGCTCCAGCAGCAACGCCAGACGCGGCAGAGGCGACTGCACCTGCAAACGCTGCAGATACCCCCTGGCCTCTTGCAGCCGGCCCGCCTGCACCTCTATCAAGCCCAGGCCATACAGCGCGTCGGGCTGCCGGGCGTCGATCAGCAGCACCTTGTTCCACACCTCGGCAGCCCGCTCCGGCTTGTCCTGGCCCTGCCAGAAGTAGCCCTGCTGGATCAACAGGGTACGGGCATCCTCGGACTGCGCCTGGGCCTGACCACAGGCCAGAACGGCCAGCAGCGCCAGAGTCAGCGGGCGGTAGCGGAACATGAGGGCTCCCAATACGGCTGCAAACGACCGTCTGCGGCAAATCGATAGACTTTGTCAGCCCAACCCAGACCGAACAGGCTCAGCATGTAGTCGTAATAGAAAGGCGGCGGCGCAGTACCCGCCTGCCACTGCACCAGCGCGTCATTGGCACGCTGATACTGCATGTCCGCCAGCCAGGGTTGCTGCCTGGCCTGGAAATAGGGCACCAGAGCTCCCGAGAATCCCGTCGGGCTATCGCCCTCGACACGGCCGCTACGGACATCCACCTTCTCCGGCGGCAGGCCGGTCGAGGCCGTGACGCGCGCCATGCCGCCAAGGCTGTCGAGAAGCTCAGCCGCCAGCGGATCGCGAGAGTCGGTCATACCGGCCCAGAGGTAGACGCGAATGGCGTCATAACTGCCCACATCGCCCTTCATCGGATCGGTGGTGAACAACCCGGCCTTCTCCGAAACGGCGCGATAACCCACCCAGTCAGCCGCAAAACCATGCACGCCGCTTTCACGTACCAGCGCAACGGTGTGCCCGGCAATTTCCTTCCAGGGGCCGCCAGGATCGACCGCCGCCAGGCGACGCAGCAGCGGCAATGGCTGGTAGCTGGGGTTGATCCGCCAGAGGTGGCCGATATGCGAAAAGCCGATCGGCCCGGGCAGCAGCACGCTACCAAGGCCGGGAAGGCGCGTGGTCTCCTTCGCCTTGATCTGCTCCAGCAGACCCAGGGCATCGGCCTTGTACTCCGGCTTGCCCCAGAGTCGGTCGGCTTCGAGCAGGGCATAGACGAACCAGAGATCGGCATCGGATGCCGAGTTGGCGTCCTGCACCTGCCAACGCCCGTCCTTGCCCTGGCCCCAATGCCAGGCAGGCAGAATGTTGTGCGGGTCATTGCCGGACAGATTCTCGCGGCTCCAGCGCCAGATCCTGTCGAAACGCGCCTTGTCATTGGCGACCAGGGCAAAGAACAGTGCATAGGACTGCCCCTCGGAGGTGCTGTGGTTCTTCTCCAGACTCGACTCCAGCACCCGCCCGTCAGGCTGAATCCAGCGCGCGGCGAAATGCTGCCAGTGCGACCACTCCACCGCACAGGCGGCAGCGTGCAGCGTTCCGCTGGCGACGAGCAGCAGCGCACCAGCACTCAGACTCGGAAAAAGACGGGCCATGGCTCGGCTCAACCGTTCAGGCGCGCACGCGCACGGGCGCGCAGGCTGGCAAAGAGCAGGAGACTGGCCAGCAACACCCCGAGCGCCGTGGCCAGAAGCATCCAGCCCAGGTGGTGCGACAGCATCCATTGCAGATAACGGAACCAGCCCAGTTCGCCGATGAAGTACTGCTCGTCCGCGACCAGCGAGTTGATGCGCTTGCCGCTGATCACCGCCAGGCTGCCCTGTATCGTGTGTTCGTAATCCTCGCCGCCACGCAGGGCGGCGCTGATTTCCGTCAACCGCTCGGGATTGGCCGCCGCCAGCAATACCACGCTGCGACCGCTGCTCAGGGGCGACTCGAAGCCGGTCAGGTAGGCACCAGCGCCACCGCTGCCAAGCGTCAGGCTGCTGCGTGCCTGACGCAGATTCGCCCGCTCGTCCGAGCTGACCCAGTTGCGCAGGCGATGCACCAGATCCGACAGTTCGAAACGCTGTTCCCCCGTCAGAGAAGCCGGCAGGTACTCCGCCCAACGCTGTAGCAGCGGCTGGTTGGCGCCGGAACCGATGACCAGCAGATCCTTGCCGCTCAGCGCAGCGTCGTCATCGCCCTGGGCCACGCTGACGGCGGTGGCCGGCAGCCCGGTGGAGTCGCCAAATCGGCCAAGCACATCGAGCAACAGCGAGAACTCTTCGGCCGCCGCACCGTTGGGCAACACCACGACGGTCTCCGAGAGGTCGGCCATACGCGTGAACGGGAAGCCGCTGTTCTGGAAGACGCCCAGGTTGGGCATGGCGATGAAGTGCCGATAGCTGCTCAGATCCAGCGTCGAATCCGGCTCGATGGTGCCGCGCATGTTGTCGATGATGATGTCGCGACAGTCACCCTGCTTGATGTAGTCGTACATGTAGCGCAGTTGCAGGGCCGATTGCAGCGGCAGGCTATCGAGCGGCAGCAGCAGGCGTGCCTCCCTCAGCAGGCTGTCATCCTGCTGCAACTTCTCGACGATGCCCTGCTCGTTCTTCAGCGCCTCTTGCGACGGCAGGGGCAGCGACTTGATGAACCTGTTGTTGGCACTGATCAGCAGCGAGGAGTTGGTCGACACCGGCTGGGGCGTGTAGCGGTACTTGAGGTGCAGGGCTACACCCTCTTCACGCCAGTTGAACAGATCCGGTGGCAAACGCAGAGGCACGTTGATGGTGCCCGGATCGTAGCCGGAAACGCTCAGACGCTTGAGGTCGACCAGTTCGCCAAGCTGCACCGGTCGGTCGCTCGGCAGCCAGTTGGGCGCATCGTAAGGCTTGCGCGCCTGCAAGGTGTCGATCCGATCGATACGGGCAGTCTCGCCGGACAACGCCTTGCTGCCACTGACCAGAGCCGCGGCAGCCTGCTTCAATTGCTCGCCGTCACGCCCGGAGAGAATCAGCAGCTTGCCGTAGGGATCGTTCGGGTTGGCCATCACGCTGACATGCGGGGCTCCATCCTGAGCAAGATCGACACCACTGAGCGACGCACTGCCACTGACCAGGACGATGGCATTGCCCTTCTCCGGCAGCTCGCCAAGGCTGACCGGGAAACTCGCCCCCCGGTAGCTGGCCATGGCACCGAACCAGGATGCCACCGCTCCGGCGGCCTCCAGCGTGCGATTGTCCGGGCTGGCGACGAAGACGAAGGGCAGTTCCAGCAGGCGCGAGTCACGGCCATCGAAGAACGGTACCGGCAGATTGGCCAGCTCGTTGGGCAGGATGATCGGCATGGTTTCCAGCTCGAGCCGGCTGCCGTTGCTGACCTTGGCCCACAGGCTGGAATGCAGCGGGTCTTCGCACTGCATGGTGTAGTGACCAATCAGTTGCAGGGTCAGTCGGTTGAACTCGGTGACCAGATGCGGCGGGATGTCGACGATCTGGCTCTGCAACGAGCCGGCAGTCTCCCGAGGCAACTCCAGGCTGGCCGCCACCTGGTCATTGACCATCACGTTGATGTGCGAAAGCTCGCTGAGCAATGCCGGGGAATAGCTGTACTCGAGGTTGACCCGGGCTTTCGACACCACCTGATCGGCACGCACGTCGAAACTGACGCCGTCGCTGCCCTCGATGCCGCGCAAGTGCATAGGGTAGTTGGCGCCGAGCTGCTTGAGCGTCGCACTGTACGTGGCGTTGAACGCCTCGGGCAGCACCTCCTCGACCTGCTCGGCGGCCAGCTCCGGCGCAACGTCCTCCTCCGCCCACGCAGTGGAGACCAGCGGCAGCAACAGGGAGATCGACAGGGCAAGAGGTCGCCAGGCAAATGGCTTGCCGGTGTATTTCGGGCTCATGAGTTCCTCGAATGGATACTGCCCACCACTGGCGAACGACGCACATGGCGGATGACTTCGTCGGATGTGGCACGGAACAATTGCCGCAGGCCGCGCCAACCAATGACGCTGACCTCGCGCAGGGCCACCAGTGGGGTATCGACAACCCCCTGGCCCCAGGTCGAAGCCCAGGTATCGGCGCGGGAAAAGGTCATGCGGGTCAGCTCGAACTGCTGCCGCATGTTGAGATCGATGAAGCTCAGGCCCAGTGTCTGCTCCCTGCTGAACACCACCTTGGCCGGCAGGACGCATTCATCCTTGCCGCGCGCCAGCGAGACATGCAGCGACTCTCCGTGGGCAATGGCAACCCCTTGCGGCAACGCGACCCCCATGCCCCGCTGCGAGAAATCGTTGGTCTCGCAGGCCACGCTGCGGCCATCCGGCAAATGGAGCGTCACCGGCAACCTGGCAAATACCCGCGGCTCGGCGCGCACCTGCCGCGTTTCACTGGCAACCGCCACCGCCGCCGAACAGATGATGAGGTTGTACAGCGTCCAGGCCATGTTGATCAGCAGGGTGGTCACACTGGCATCGCTGTCGAAGACCAGCCTGGCAATACCGACCAGCGCGCCCAGCAGGTTGAGCACCAGCACGATGATGTAGGGTCGCGCCATCTTCCAGTCGAAGTAGCCCTTGTCGATCATCCCGCCCTTGGCCGTCACGTTGAACCTGCCCAGCTTCGGGTTGATCATGGCCAGCAGCACCGGCGGCATGATGTACCAGGCCAGCACCGTCTCGTAGACCTCGTTCCAGAAGGAGTGGCGGAAGCGCCCCTGGATGGTCGAGTTGGTGACGCTGGCGATCAGGATGTGGGGCAAGGCATAGGCGACGATCAGCAGCGCCGGGGCCTGGAATATCTGCGCATCGAACAGCAGATAGGCCAGCGGCGCGGTGAGAAAGACCAGGCGCGGCAAGCCGTAGAAGAAGTGCAGCATCGCGTTCAGGTAACAGAGCCGCTGCCCGAGTGCCAGCCCCTTGCCCAGCAGGGGATTATCCGTCCGAAAGATCTGTGCCATGCCACGCGCCCAGCGGATACGCTGGCCGATATGTCCAGACAGACTCTCCGTGGCCAGACCGGCCGCCTGCGGGAGCGCCAGGTAGGCCGTGTTGTAGCCGCGCCGGTTGAGCTTGAGTGCGGTATGCGCATCTTCGGTGACGGTTTCCACGGCGACACCACCGATTTCCTCGAGCGGCGCACGACGGATGATGGCGCAGGAACCACAGAAGAAGGTGGCGTTCCACAGGTCGTTGCCATCCTGCACGAGCCCGTAGAACAACTCGCCTTCGTTGGGCACGGTGCGGAAGGTATTGAGGTTCTTCTCGAAGGGGTCGGGGGAAAAGAAGAAGTGCGGCGTCTGCAACATCGCCAGCTTCGGATCCTTGAGGAACCAGCCCATTCCCACCTGGAGGAAGGAACGCGTGGGGACGTGGTCGGCGTCAAAGATGGCGATGAATTCGCCCGAGGTCTGACGCAGTGCGTTATTGAGATTGCCGGCCTTGGCGTGGTGATTATCCGAGCGCGTGATGTAGCCAACCCCGGCCTGCCGGCAGAACAGGCGGAACTCTTCACGGCGTCCGTCATCGAGCACGTAGATATTGAGCTTGTCCCGTGGCCAGTCGATGGCCTGAGCAGCCAGCACCGTCAGACGTATGATGTCCAACGGTTCGTTATAGGTCGGAATGTACAGGTCGACGCTCGGCCATTGCCGGTTGTCGGCCGGCAAGGGTATGGCCTGCGGCGCAAGGGCCAGGCCGTTTGCACATAGCCGAGCAACAGCACCAGCAGCGCATACAGCTCGGCGGCGACCAGGCCATAGCCGAACAGCATGTCCATCGGGTCGTCGAAACCCAGCGACGAGGTCAGGCGCCAGTACATGTAGCGCAACGAGGCGATGGTCGACATCACGATCATCGCCAGAATCGCAAGGCGCCCCGCACGGCGACGCAGGATCAGCGTGGCGCCCAGGCATATCGCACAGAACAGCATCTGTGCTTCGAGATCGAGCGGCGCCGCCACGACCATCAGCAGCAGCGCGATGGCCAGCACGCCCAGCAGACTGGAAAGCCAGGCGCTGCCGAGCAGCCCCGGCAATATGCCGTCCTCGCGGCTCATACTACTGTGCACACGCGGTCGGAGTGACGGCCAAGCGCGCACCCAGGGCGTTGCAGCAATCCAGAATATCGCTGCAGCCGCGACCGCGCGGGTCGTAATCCAGCACGTTGCGGTTGTAGGCCAGGGCATCGCCGATGGAAGGGTCATGGTGCACCACACCCAGCACCTGCTGGCCCAGCAATTCCTGAAGAATCTGAGTGATGTCCCGATTCAACCGACGCGCGCCATCGACCTGGTTGATCAGATAGGAGGTACCGGAGAAGTCGTCACGACCTGCCGTGTAGGTTCTGATCAATTTGTCGGCCTGCGGCAACGCGGTGTAGGACGCGGCATCGGCCAGCGTCACGACGATGACCTCGTTGGCGATGGACAGGGCCTGACGCAGGTAGATCGATGGGCCGGGCGGCGTATCGATCAGAATCACGGTGCCCTCGGCGAGCCCCATGGCGGTGAGATGGCGCTTCAGCCAGTCGGGTGATGCATTCAGCTGGCTCTCGAAAGCCTGACGCCGCTCTTCATCGACATCACCATAAGGCAGCACGAATACACCGCCGTCACTTGGCATGCCGCAGGCGAACCAGTCCTGCTCGCCCTGAGCGACACCGGTGGCTGAAAGGTTTTCTTCGGTACCGGCAACCGCTTTGAAGTGCTGCCGCAAGGCATTCTGCGGATCCAGATCCAGGGCAACCACGGGCTTTCCGGCCTGATGCAGCGCGACGGCGAGATTGGCCGACAGGGTCGTTTTCCCTACACCGCCTTTGGCCGATATGACCGCGACCACACGCACATGCTCCAGCGAAGGAGCTGCCGGAGGGCGCACATCGTCACACAGGGCAGGCGCTGAACCCTCTCGGGCAAGCTTCGCCAAAAGCCCTTGCAGGCCAGCCGAAGACCAGACGTCCTCATCCTCGGCCTCCTTGCCGGCCGGCCTGACATCGACCTGATCCGACAACGCGGTGCGCGGCTCGAATACAGGAAGGTCGACCTCATGAAGCGTCACAGGAGTAGCGCTCTTTGCCGCAAGATCCAGCTCACTGAGCGGAGGCAACCGAGACTCATCACCTGCATATTGCAGATCATCGTGAGACATTTCCTGATACTGCTCAGGACGGCCACCAAACCATTTGAACAAACCGCTTATATCGCTCGATACGCTCATAATTCGATACTGAAGTTAAGTCCGCGGGTCGGCAGCCACTTTCGAAGCGTCAAAAAAAGTCAAAAACCATAATCTAATAAGAATCGCGTCAATATATTAAGCGCAGCTATATAGTGTCAAGTTGACATCTATCAGGAAAAAGCGTCAGAACACGTCGATACTGGTGTGATTTACACTGCAAGCGGACATCAGCAGCAATATCCGAGCCGAGAAGGCCAGCAGTGAAGCCAATTTGAATTTCGGCTATTTCGTTACAATTCTTATGTCCATTGATTTCCAGGCAGGGGCCAACCCGCCCAACTGAATTGGCCAGGCACATACCATGCGCATCCTGATCACCGGTGGTGCCGGCTTCATCGGCTCAGCCCTGATTCGTCACCTGATCCGACACACCGAACACGAGGTGCTCAACCTCGACAAACTGACCTACGCCGGCAATCTGGAGTCCCTGCTGGAGGTATCCGCCAACCCACGCTACCGCTTCGTCCAGGCCGATATCGCGGATAGCGGACGGGTAGCGACAGCGCTGACCGAGTTCCAGCCCGACGCCATCATGCATCTGGCGGCGGAATCGCATGTCGATCGCTCCATCGACGGCCCGGCCGCGTTCATCCAGACCAATGTCGTCGGCACCTACAGCCTGCTGGAAAGCGCCCGCACCTATTGGCTTGGCCTGGGCGAGCAGCGCAAGGCGGCCTTCCGCTTCCACCACATCTCCACCGATGAGGTCTATGGCGACCTGCACGGCGTGGACGACCTGTTCAGCGAAACCACCCCCTACGCACCCAGCTCACCCTATTCGGCGAGCAAGGCGGCCTCCGATCACCTGGTACGCGCCTGGCAACGCACCTACGGGCTGCCGGTGCTGGTCAGCAACTGTTCGAACAACTACGGCCCCTACCATTTCCCCGAGAAGCTCATTCCGCTGATGATCCTCAATGCACTGGCGGGCAAACCACTGCCGGTCTACGGCAATGGTCAGCAGGTGCGTGACTGGCTGTACGTGGAAGACCACGCCCGCGCCCTGCTCGCGGTGGTCAGCGAAGGGCAGCCGGGCGAGACCTACAATATCGGCGGGCACAACGAGCAGAAGAACCTCGATGTGGTGCATGCCATCTGTGCCCTGCTCGAAGAACTGGCGCCACGCAAGCCGGCCGGCGTGGCACGCTATGGCGACCTGATCACCCACGTGCAGGATCGCCCCGGCCACGACCTGCGCTATGCCATCGACGCCGGCAAGATCGAGCGCGAGCTGGGCTGGGTGCCGCAGGAAACCTTCGAAAGCGGTCTGCGCAAGACCGTGCAGTGGTACCTGGACAATCTCGACTGGTGCCGCCGTGTACAGGATGGCAGCTACCAGGGTCAGCGACTCGGCACACTTCAAGGAATCTGAATGAAAGGCATCATCCTCGCCGGCGGCTCCGGTACTCGTCTGCACCCGATCACCCTCGGTGTCTCCAAGCAACTGCTGCCAATCTACGACAAGCCGATGATCTACTACCCGCTGTCGGTACTGATGCTGGCCGGCATTCGCGAGATCCTGATCATCTCCACCCCGGCAGACCTGCCCAATTTCCAGAAGATGCTGGGTGACGGCAGCCAGTTCGGTCTGGCCCTGCACTACGCCGAACAGCCCTCGCCCGATGGCCTGGCCCAGGCGTTCCTGATCGGCGAATCCTTCATCGGTGATGACTCGGTCTGCCTGATCCTTGGCGACAACATCTTTCATGGCCAGCATTTCACCGAGAAACTGCTTCGCGCCGCAGGCCAGGACAGCGGCGCCACGATCTTCGGCTACTGGGTCAGTGACCCCGAACGCTTCGGCGTGGTCGAGTTCGATGCCGCCGGCAATGCCATCTCCATCGAAGAAAAACCCGCCAGGCCAAAGTCCAGCTTCGCCGTCACCGGGCTGTACTTCTACGACAACGACGTGGTGCGGATCGCCAGGGCCGTCCGGCCTTCGGCCCGTGGCGAACTGGAAATCACCGACGTCAACAACGCCTACCTGGCACGTGGTGATCTGCGGGTGGAGCGTTTTGGCCGCGGTTTCGCCTGGCTCGACACCGGCACCCACGACAGCCTGATCGAGGCCTCCCACTATGTGCAGACGGTCGAGAAACGCCAGGGTCTGAAAGTCGCCTGCCTGGAAGAAATCGCCTACCAACAGGGCTGGATCGACCGCGCACGCCTGCTCGCCTGCGCCAGGGCGCTCGGCAAGACCGGCTACGGCCAGTACCTGTACAAGCTGGCGGAGGAACAGGCATGAACGTGGTCGCGACCGATCTGCCCGACGTGCTGATCCTCGAGCCCCAGGTGTTCGGCGACGAGCGCGGCTTCTTCTTCGAAAGCTTCAACGCCCGCCGCTTCGCCGAGGCCACGGGCCTGGCCCGCGACTTCGTGCAGGACAATCACTCGCGTTCGGCACGCGGCGTGCTGCGCGGCCTGCACTATCAGTTGCAGCAGGCCCAGGGCAAGCTGGTGCGGGTCACGGCCGGCGAGGTCTACGACGTGGCCGTCGACCTGCGCCGCAGCTCGCCGAATTTCGGCAAGTGGGTCGGCGTGTACCTGTCGGCGCAGAACAGGCGCCAGCTGTGGGTACCGGAAGGCTTTGCCCATGGTTTTCTGGTGCTCAGCGATCACGCCGAGTTCCTCTACAAGACCACCGACTACTACGCCCCAGCCCATGAACGCTGCATCCGCTGGGACGACGCAGAGCTGGCCATCGACTGGCCGCTGCATGGACTGACGCCGCAACTCTCCGCCAAGGATCGACAGGGCCAGCGCCTGAACCAGGCAGACGTCTTCGCATGAAAATCCTCATCAGTGGCCACACCGGTCAGGTCGCCCGCGAACTGCAACCGGCACTGCGCGAACATGAGCTGATCAGCCTGGGCCGCCAGGCATTCGACCTGGCAAGGCCCGACAGCCTGCGCGCGACCATCCTGCGCGAACGGCCCGACCTGCTGATCAATGCCGCCGCCCACACGGCAGTCGATCAGGCCGAACAGGAGCAGGCGCTGGCCTTCGCCATCAATGCCCAGGCACCTGGCGCGATGGCCGCGACCTGCGCCGAACTGGGCATTGCTCTGATCCACTACTCCACCGACTACGTGTTCGACGGCAGCCAATCCACGCCCTACAGCGAGAGCGATACCCCCAACCCGTTGAACGTCTACGGGGCCAGCAAGCTGGCGGGCGAGCGCGCCATCGCCGCGAGCGGTTGCGACCATCTGATCCTGCGCACCAGCTGGGTGTATTCGCGCCACGGTCGCAACTTCCTGCTGACCATGCAGCGCCTGTTGCAGGAGCGCGAGCAACTCAAGGTCGTCGCCGACCAGATCGGCGCACCGACCTGGGCCGGCAGTATCGCGACAGCGACCGCAGCGCTGGTCACGGCCTGGCAACGCGGCAACCGTCACTGGGGCACCTACCACCTGACCAACTGCGGTGAAACCAGCTGGTTCGGCTTCGCCCAGGCCATCGGCGAACGCCTGCGCGCAGCCGGCAAGCCCTGCGCGGAGCTGCTGCCGATCCCGACCCACGATTACCCGACGCCCGCCCGACGACCTCTCAACTCGCGCCTGGACGGCAGCAAGCTGGAGCGCGACTGGAACGTACGCCTGCCCGACTGGCAGACGGCGCTGGACGCCTGCCTGGGCTAGAGCGCCGCACATCCTGTCATCCGCTCGGCACGGCACCCCCTGCGCCGTTGCAGGAATGTGCATAATGTTCCGATCTTTCCGGTGCAGTTTTCCATGAGCACGACACCCGCCACCCCGCGCCGCCCTCGCTGGCGCAGCCTGCTGTTGCTGGCCCTGCTACTGGCGCCACTGCTATGGCCGGTACACTTCCTGGCCGAGCGCTACTACCGCGACGTGCTGCTCGAACAGAACCGCCAGACGCTCGACCTGTACGTCGCCAACCTGCTCGGCACGCTGCGCCGCTATGAGGTGCTGCCGCAGATTCTCGGTGATCTGCCGGGCCTGCGCGCCGCCCTGTACGCGCCCGATGACGGCGCCATCGTCGAACGCGCCAACCAGTTGCTGACCCGTGTGCGCGAGCAGACAGGCGCCGACGTGATCTACCTGATGAACCCCCAGGGCCTGACCCTGGCCGCCTCCAACTGGGACAAACCGGACAGCTTCGTCGCCGGCAACTTCGCCTTCCGCCCGTATTTCCGCGAAGCGCTGGCCGGGCGCCTGGGGCGCTTCTTCGGACTCGGCACCACTTCCGGCAAGCGCGGCTACTATTTCGCCTATCCGGTTCGCGAGAACGACCGGAACATCGGTGCACTGGTGGTCAAGGTCGACCTCGATCACACCGAGACGCTGTGGGGCAACACACCGGAACAGCTGCTGGTTACCGACACCAATGGCGTCGTGATCATCACCTCGCGTCCAGACTGGCGCTTCCACGCCAGCCGCCCGCTCGACACCGCCGAACGCGCCGCCATCGCCGCCAATCAGCCCTATCCGACCCAGGCGCCCCCCAAGCTCGAACTGTCGCCCAGTGCCTGGCTGACACAGAGCCGCGCCCTGGAAGAAACCGGCTGGACCGTGAGCATCCTCGCCCCGCGCATTCTCATCGACCGTCCGGTACGTACGGCCGTCGCCGTCGGGGCGGCGGCATTATTGGTGCTGCTACTGCTGCTCGGCCTGCTGATGCAGCGGCGCCGCCACTACCTCGAACGCATCGCCTTCGACAGCCGCGCCAAGGCCGAACTGGAGCAACGCGTCACCGAGCGCACCCATGACCTGGAGCTGCTCAACAGCCGCCTCAAGCAGGAAGTGCTGGAGCGCGAACAGGCGCAGCAGGAACTGGTGCGCGCCCAGGACGAGCTGGTACAGGCCGGCAAGCTATCGGCCCTGGGCACCATGAGCGCCAGCATCAGCCATGAACTCAATCAGCCACTGGCCGCCATCCGCAGCTATGCCGAGAATGCCACGACCCTGCTCGACCACGAGCGTGGCGACGATGCCCGCGCCAACCTCAAGCTGATCCGCGAGCTGACCGAGCGCATGGCCTCGATCATCGCCCACCTGCGCGCCTTCGCCCGCCGCGACCGTCATGCCCCCGAACGTGTCGCCCTGCAACCGGCACTGGACGATGCCCTCGCCCTGCTGGCCAAGCGCCGCCGGGCCATGGACGTGGAGCTGATCCGCGACCTGCCGGACGCCACGCTCTGGGTGCAGGCAGGCGAAACCCGACTGCGCCAGGTACTCGGCAACCTGCTCGGCAACGCACTCGACGCACTGAGCGACAAGGCACCACCACGACGCATCTGGATAAGTGTGCACACCGAAGCCGAGCACCTCGACCTGCTGCTGCGCGATAATGGCTCCGGCTTTTCCGAGGAGTCCCTGGCCCGTGCCCGAGAGCCCTTCTTCACCACCAAGACCAGCGCCCAGGGCCTGGGGCTTGGCCTGGCCATCTGCGAAACCCTGATGCGCGCCCTCGGTGGCGAGCTGCTGCTGGCCAACCATCCCGGCGGCGGTGCATTGATCACCTTACGCCTGCGCCTGGCCAGCCCCGGCGTCAACCTGCAACCCTCGGAGGATCCCTCGCCATGACCAGTGACAGCGCCATCGACAGCCGCGTACAGGTTCTGCTGATCGACGACGATGCCCACCTGCGCCAGGCACTCAGCCAGACCCTCGACCTGGCCGGGCTCAAGGTGCTCAGCCTGGGTGACGCCCAGGGGCTGGCCCAGCGCATCCCCGCCAGTTGGCCAGGCGTGGTGGTCAGTGACATTCGCATGCCCGGTATCGACGGCCTCGAACTGCTGAACCAGTTGCGCGAGCGCGATCCCGAGCTGCCGGTACTGCTGATCACCGGCCACGGCGACGTACCGCTGGCCGTGCAGGCGATGCGCGCGGGCGCCTACGACTTCCTGGAGAAACCGTTCGCCAACGACGCCCTGCTGGGCAGCGTGCGCCGCGCCCTCGATCGGCGCCGCCTGGTGCTGGACAACCGCAGCCTGCGCCTGGCCCTGACCGACCGCCAGCAACTGGCCGGTCGCCTGGTCGGCCAGTCGCCTGCGATGCAGCGCCTGCGCGAACAGATCGGCGCCCTGGCCGGGATCGCCACCGACGTGCTGATTCTCGGAGAGACCGGCGCCGGCAAGGAAGTGGTCGCCCGTGCCCTGCATGACCTTTCCAGCCGCCGTGACGGCCCCTTCGTCGCCATCAACGCCGGCGCCCTGGCCGAGTCGGTGGTCGAGAGCGAACTGTTCGGCCACGAGGCTGGCGCCTTCACCGGCGCGCAGAAGCGCCGCATCGGCAAGTTCGAATTCGCCAACGGCGGCACGCTGTTCCTCGACGAGATCGAGAGCATGAGTCTGGACGTACAGGTCAAGCTGCTACGTCTGCTACAGGAGCGGATGGTCGAGCGCCTCGGCGGAAATCAGCTCATCCCCCTGGACATCCGCGTCATCGCCGCGACCAAGGAAGACCTGCGCCAGGCCGCCGATGCCGGTCGTTTCCGCGCCGACCTCTACTACCGCCTGAATGTCGCACCGCTGACCATCCCAGCACTTCGCGAGCGTGGCGAGGATGCACTGCTGCTGTTCCAGCACTTCAGCGAAAGCGCCGCTACCCGCCATGGGTTATCCGTGCGCGAGCTGCAGCCGGGTCAACGCGCCTTGCTGCTGCGCCATCCCTGGCCCGGCAACGTCCGCGAACTACAAAACGCCGCCGAACGTTTCGCCCTCGGCCTGGAGCTGGCACTGGACAGCAACGCGCCCAACCTGCCGCCAGTCAGCGGCGGCCTCAGCGAACAGGTCGAAGCCTTCGAACGCGCACTGATCGCCGGCGAACTGAGCCGCCCGCATGGCTCGCTGCGCAGCCTGGCCGAAGCCCTCGGCCTGCCCCGCAAGACTTTGCACGACAAGCTGCGCAAGCACGGACTGAACTTCTCCGGCGCTGGCGGAAGCTCGCCAGAGGATTTCGATTGACTGGCGAAAAACCGCCAAACCCCACCTTTCCCGCCATGCCCCGAGCCCCGGCGCTGGCCGGCAAAGCCTCCTCGTGGTGGGGCTGAAACACTTTCTTCAGGTATTTCAGCCAGCATGGCACATCGCTTGCTATCGCTGTTTTGCAAGCGAACCTTACAAGTACAAGTCCAGGCCGCGCGACAGGTAACCCGACATATTCCCGTTGGGCACCTAGACTTGCTCTTGTCAGTTCGTAAGTGGCGCTCCGCGCGCCCTGCCAAAACCACAACAAGAGGAAGCAACCGCATGTTCAAAATGACTGCCAAGGCGTTGGCTTGCGCCCTGTCCCTGAGCATCGCCGGCCTGGCACAGGCCGCCGAATCGAAGCCGACCGCCCCGATCGTCATCAAGTTCTCCCACGTCGTTGCCGAGCACACCCCGAAAGGTCAGGGCGCACTGCTGTTCAAGCAATTGGCTGAAGAGCGCCTGGCCGGAAAGGTCAAGGTCGAGGTGTACCCGAACTCCTCCCTGTTCGGTGACGGCAAGGAAATGGAAGCGCTGCTGCTCGGCGACGTCCAGATCATCGCCCCGTCGCTGGCCAAGTTCGAGCACTACACCAAGCAGATCCAGATCTTCGACCTGCCCTTCCTGTTCGACGACATGGCTGCGGTCGACCGCTTCCAGAAGAGCGAAGCCGGCCAGGGCCTGCTGACCTCCATGACCGACAAGGGGATCACCGGCCTGGGCTACTGGCACAACGGCCTGAAGCAGCTGTCGGCCAACAAGGCGCTGGTCGAGCCCAAGGACGCCCGTGGCCTGAAGTTCCGCGTACAGGCCTCCGCCGTACTGGAAGAGCAGTTCAAGGCCGTTCGCGCCAACCCGCGCAAGATGAGCTTCGCCGAGGTCTATCAGGGCCTGCAGACCGGCGTTGTCAACGGTGCCGAGAACCCCTACTCGAACATCTACAGCCAGAAAATGCACGAAGTGCAGAAGTTCATCACCGAGTCCAACCACGGTCTGCTCGACTACATGGTGATCACCAACACCAAGTTCTGGGATGGCCTGCCGGCAGACGTACGTGACGAACTGAGCAAGATCATGGCCGAGGTCACCGTCGAAGTGAACAAGCAGGCCAATGAGCTGAACGAAGGCGACAAGCAGCGCATCATCCAGGCTGGCACCACCGAGATCATCACCCTGACTCCGGAGCAGCGTGCCAAGTGGCGTGAAGCCATGCAGCCGGTATGGAAGAAGTTCGAAGGCGAGATCGGTGCCGACCTGATCAAGGCTGCCCAGGCGTCCAACCAGCAGTAAGCAGACCATAACGTCGCAAAGGTGGGCGACGCGCTCCAGCGTCAGTCCACCACGGTGTCTCGCAGACACCAGCATGCTGAACCGATGGGCGGCCATGGCCGCCCCATCCTGCGCCCTTTCCATTCGGGAGAACCGACCATGAATGCCGTGCGGCGCGTCTGGGAACACTTCGAGGAAGGCTTCATCGCCTTTCTCCTGGCGGCCATGACGCTGATCACTTTCGTCTATGTGATCCTCAACAACTTCTACACCCTGTTCTATTGGCTGGGTGACCATTTCGATGGCAACGAAACCCTGCTCGGCATCGGTGACGCCATTCTCGACATGGCCCAGGCCATGACCTGGAGCAACGCCCTGACCAAAGCCCTGTTCGGCTGGCTGATCTTCTTCGGTCTGGCCTATGGCGTGCGCACCGCCGGCCACATTGGCGTCGACGCCCTGGTCAAGCTCGCTCCGCGCCACATTCAGCGCGTGATCGGCATCATCGCCTGCTCGGCATGCCTGGGCTACGCCGGTCTGATCGCCGTCGGCAGCTATGACTGGGTGCGCACCCTGTTCATCGCCGGCATCGGCGCCGAAGACCTCGGCCATTACGGCATCCAGCAATGGCACATCGGCATGATCGTGCCGTTCGGCTACGCCATGGTGTTCATTCGTTTCCTGGAAATCCTCGTGCGCATCCTGCGCAACGAACAGACCGGCCTGGGGCTGGCTGACGAGGCCGCGGACGCCCTCAAGATCAATGAGCACGAGGAGGCCAAACAATGACCGTGCTGTTCCTCTTCCTGCTGCTGTTCCTGCTGATGTTCATCGGCGTGCCGATCGCTGCGTCGCTCGGCCTGGCCGGCTCGATCACCATCATGCTGTTCAGCCCCGACTCGGTTCGCTCGCTGGCGATCAAGCTGTTCGAGACCTCCGAGCACTACACCCTGCTGGCGATCCCGTTCTTCCTGCTGTCCGGTGCCTTCATGACCACCGGCGGCGTGGCCAGGCGCCTGATCGACTTCGCCAACGCCTGTGTCGGCCACATCCGTGGCGGCCTGGCCATTGGCGCGGTGCTGGCGTGCATGCTGTTCGCCGCACTGTCCGGCTCCTCGCCGGCCACCGTGGCAGCCGTGGGTTCCATCGCCATCGCCGGCATGGTGCGCTCCGGTTATCCGCAGGCCTTCGGTGCCGGCATCGTGTGCAACGCCGGTACCCTGGGCATCCTGATCCCGCCGTCGATCGTGATGGTGGTGTACGCCGCCGCCACCGAGCAGTCGGTCGGCAAGCTGTTCATGGCAGGCGTGATTCCCGGCCTGCTGCTCGGCCTGGTGCTGATGGTGGCGATCTACATCGTCGCGCGCATCAAGAAGCTGCCGGCCCTGCCGCGCGCCAGCTTGCGCGAGTGGCTGCGCGCCGCCCGCGAGGCGATCTGGGGCCTGCTGCTGATGGTGATCATCCTCGGCGGCATCTACACCGGCATGTTCACCCCGACCGAGGCAGCCGCCGTGGCAGCGGTGTACGCGGCCTTCGTCGCCCTGTTCGTGTACAAGGATCTGACCATCCGCGAATGCCCGAAGGTGCTGCTGGAGTCCGGCAAGCTGACCATCATGCTGATGTTCATCATCGCCAACGCCATGCTCTTCGCCCACGTGCTGACCACCGAGCAGATCCCGCAGACCATCACCGCCTGGGTGGTGGACCTGGGCCTGCAACCCTGGCAGTTCCTGCTGGTGGTGAACATCGTGCTGCTGGTGGCCGGTGCCTTCATGGAACCGTCGGCGATCATCCTGATCCTGGCGCCGATCCTGTTCCCCATCGCCGTGCAACTGGGCATCGACCCGATCCACCTGGGCATCATCATGGTGGTGAACATGGAAATCGGTCTGATCACGCCGCCCGTGGGCCTTAACCTGTTCGTCACCTCGGCAGTGACCGGGATGCCGCTGACCGCGGTGATCCGCGCCGCCATGCCGTGGCTGATGCTGCTGCTCAGCTTCCTGGTGATCATCACCTATGTGCCCGCCGTGTCCCTGGCACTGCCGAACTGGCTGGGGATGAGCTGACCGCACGAAGATGCTGCTTCGGTACCTCTGGTACCCACTCGCCCGGCCTCGTGCCGGGCTTTTTTCGCCCAGGAAGAATCGGACTTGCATCGGCGGCAAAGCCTTGTTGCCATTTAGCACCGAGCAGGCGCCGGTCACGCGGCGCACCTGGCGTAAAGTCGCCATCCCCCTTCAAGGAACCCGGACGCATGATCAGAAGCAGCATCAAATCCATCTTTGCCACCTGGCTGACTGGTTTGCTGTCCCTGTTACCCCTGGCCCTCACACTGGCCCTGCTGGCCTGGATCTTCAGCCTGCTCAATCGCCTGGTCGGCCCGTCAACGCTGATCGGCCAACTGTTCGCCGCGCTCGGTCAGCCATTTTCCAGCAACAGCTACCTGGCCTACCTGCTCGGCAGCCTGGTGCTGCTGGCCAGCCTCTACCCGCTTGGCCTGGCCGTGCAACTGGGGCTGCGCAGACCGCTTTCCTGGCTGCTCGACCGCACCCTTCGCCGTACTCCGCTGATCGGCAATTTCTACAACCTGGCCGATCGTTTCGTCGGCCTGCTGGACAAGAGCAAGAACCCCGACATCACCACCATGGCGCCGGTCTGGTGCTTCTTCGGCGGTGACGGCGTCGCCGTCCTGGCTCTGCGCCCCAGCTCGGAAACCGTGGAGCTGGAAGGGCGCGCGTACTGCGCCATTCTCGTGCCCACCGCGCCGATTCCGGTGGGAGGCGGCCTGCTCTACGTGCCGCAGGACTGGATACGCCCGGCGGAGATGGGCGTGGATCAGCTGACCAGTATCTACGTTTCCATGGGGCTCACCCCGCCGACCCCGAGGCGTGGCCTGGACAGCCAGGTATGCAAGGCCACCGAATAGCGCTTTGGCGCAGACGGCCAGGCGAAGAACCTCAGTGAAAGGTCAGGCGCAACACGGTTCCACCAAGACGTAGCCAGTCGCCATGGACAACCACCGCATGGCGTCGCGGTTGCAGATCCCGGGCGTTCAGCGACGTGCCATGAACCGAGCCCTCATCGCACACGTATAGCGCATCGCCCCTCAGTTGCAGCGTGGCCTGGCGCACCCGGACGTGCTTGCCGGCGATCACTCGATCCGGATCGTCGGTCTCGAGCCCCAGCGTCACACCCTCGCACAGCGAGGCGAACGATAGGTCGATATGGATGGCGCGACCGTCCGGCGTCTCCCCATCCAGCCTCACGCCGTTGACGCGGGGTATCGATCCAGCGCCATGCGCCGGTATCGCACGAGGAAACAGAACACTGGCCAGGTGAGCGAGCAGCCTGCGAATTGCCGTCACGTCTCCCTCCTTGCTCAAGAAAGCGTCATGCCTGCCGAAGCGTTGAACACACGCCAAAAACAGTCTCAGCATTCGTTCACGCAAGAAGTTTCCTAAAAGGAAACAGGCAATGTCAACCCCATGGATACGACAATCCGAACGCCAATCGCCAGACTGCGCCGATGAACTCATTCGGTAGCCGCCTGCGCGCATTGCGAGAAACCCGCAACTGGTCACAGGAACAGTTGGGTTTCGAGCTGGGCGTCACCAAGGCGACGATCAGCAAATGGGAAACCGACCGAGCCCGCCCGGGGCTCGATACCCTGCTGAAGATCAAGGCGCTGTTCGTCGAGCAGTCCGTCAGCCTGGATTTTCTCGGCGGCGACACGAGCACCCATACCGCCGAACAGAGCGCTGCCTACACCAGCGACACACGCATGGCGCAATCGGCTGACGAACTGCAACTGCTCCAGTTGTTTCGCAACCTGTCGAAACAACGCCGCCAGGGCCTGCTCAAGCTGCTCGGCGGCTAACCGCTACTCAGCCCAGAGGCAGGCTCGTGGTCGACTTGATCTCCGACAGCGCGACGATCGAATTGACCTCCTGGATGCCCGGCACCAGCGACAGCTTCTCGAAGAAGAAGCGCTCGTAGGCTTCGATATCGCGCGTGACGATGCGCAGCATGAAATCCACCGACCCCATCAGCACATGACACTCCAGCACCTCGGGGAACTCGCGCATGGCTTCGGCGAACTCGGTGAGGTTGGAGCGCCCGTGAGCGTTGAGCTTGACCTGGGCGAACACCTGCGTGTGCAGCCCGACTCGCTTGCGATCGAGCAAGGTCACCTGACGGCGAATCACACCCTCCTCCTTGAGCCGCTGGATGCGCCGCCAGCAGGGCGATTGCGACAGCCCTACCCGCTCGGCGATTTCATGGGTGGACAGGCCGGCGTCCTCCTGCAGCAGCGCCAGAATACGTTGATCATAGGCATCCAGAGCGACGGACATAAAAATTCCCTTCAGAGCATGAATTCAGGAAAGACTATCCAAGAACAGCGTAAATCAACAGAAAACAAGGCAGAACTTTTGCCTCGGGAAGGACGAAACTGGGAAAAATCCACTCCGAGATGCCGCCATGCCCGACGCCACCCCTTTCCCAGCACCGCATGCCCGCCGCGACCCCTGGCAGGATCGCCCGGCCCCGGGCTTCGAATATCACCTGCGCACCGAGGCCGATGCCGACGTGCTGTGCCGCCTGCTCGGGCTATTCGCCCAGCTCCAGCTGGTGCCCCGGCAGTTGCACGTGGAGCGCAAGGACAGTGACATGCAGGTCATCCTGCAACTGACCGACCTGTCGGCACATCGCGCCGCCGTGCTGGCGGAGAAACTGCGCGCACTGGTCTGCATCTGGCAGGTGGAGTGGTTGCCCCTCGATCACGATCGGGAGCAGATTGCCCTGCGCACTGGCTAGCAGATCCTGCCATGACCTTCGCCCCGCTCGCGCTTTTCGGGCATCCTAGTGGCTGATGGGGTTTCGCCAGGAGCACACCGAAACCGCCTGAAAGCTAAGCTTGAATCAGGATGCTTGACCGAGGAGCCCGCATGTCCGCCTTTGCTGCCACAGCCCCAGACCGTGTACTGGATCTCGGCGACCTGCTGCGTGAGCTGGTCGCCCAGGGACGGGTCGACCAGGGCGTGGCCGAACAGTGCCTGGCGATTCGCCGCAGCTCGCTGAACAATACCCAGCACCCCCTGGAATTCCTCGCCGCGCAACAGGTGGACGACCTGAAACGCCCCGGCAAGAAACTCGATCTGGAAACCCTCACCGTCTGGCTGGCCGACTTCGCCGGGCAACCCTACCTGCGCATCGACCCGCTGAAGATCGACGTGGCGGCCATCACCCCGCTGATGTCCTATGCCTTCGCCCAGCGCCACAGAATCCTCGCAGTGGCAGTCGACAGCGAGAGCGTCACCATCGCCAGCAGCCAGCCCCTGGTGCACAACTGGGAAGCCAACCTGGTGCACGTGCTCAAACGCCCGATCAGGCGCGTGGTGGCCAACCCCAGCGACATCCAGCGTTTCACCACCGAGTTCTATCGCCTGGCGCGTTCGGTCAGCGGCGCCAATGCCACCGACCAGAAATCCAGCGGCGTCGGCAATTTCGAGCAACTGCTCAGCCTCGGCGCACAGGATCAGGAGCCGGACGCCAACGACGCGCACATCGTCAACATCGTCGACTGGCTGTTCCAGTACGCCTTCCAGCAGCGTGCCAGCGATATCCACATCGAACCGCGTCGCGAACAGGGCACCGTGCGCTTTCGCATCGACGGCGTGCTGCACAACGTCTATCAGTTCCCGGCACAGGTCACCATGGCTGTGGTCAGCCGCCTGAAGAACCTCGGCCGGATGAACATCGCCGAGAAACGCAAACCCCAGGACGGTCGGGTCAAGACCAAGACCCCGGACGGCAACGAGGTGGAGCTGCGCCTGTCGACGCTGCCGACCGCCTTCGGCGAGAAGATGGTGATGCGCATCTTCGATCCCGAGGTACTGCTGAAAAGCCCGGATCAGCTCGGCTTTTCCCCCGACGATCTGCGCCGTTGGGAAAGCATGACCTGTCAGCCCAACGGCATCATTCTGGTGACCGGCCCGACCGGTTCGGGCAAGACCACCACGCTGTACACCACCCTCAAGCAACTGGCCACGCCGGAAGTGAACGTCTGCACCATCGAAGACCCGATCGAGATGATCGAAGGCGCCTTCAACCAGATGCAGGTGCAGCACAACATCGACCTGAACTTCGCCAGTGGCGTCCGGGCACTGATGCGCCAGGATCCGGACATCATCATGATTGGCGAGATTCGCGACCTGGAAACCGCCGAGATGGCCATCCAGGCCGCACTGACCGGCCACCTGGTGCTATCCACCCTGCACACCAACGACGCGCCCAGCGCAATTACCCGTCTGCTCGAACTGGGGGTACCGCACTACCTGCTCAAGGCGACCGTGCTGGGCGTCATGGCCCAGCGCCTGGTGCGTACCCTGTGCCCGCACTGCAAGGCCCCGGTGCAACTGGAGGAAGACACCTGGAACGGCCTGACCCGCCCCTGGAGCTCCCCCGCACCGAGCCAGGCACATCACGCCGTCGGTTGCCTCGAATGCCGCGAAACCGGCTACCGGGGGCGTGCCGGGGTCTATGAAATCATGCTGCTCAACGATGCGATCAAGCCGCTGATCACCGCCGATACCGACCTCACCGTACTGCGCCGCGCCGCCTTCAAGGACGGCATGCGCAGCCTGCGCCTGTCCGGCGCCCAGAAGGTCGCCGCCGGACTGACCACCATCGAGGAAGTGCTGCGCGTCACGCCGCAAAGCGAGCAGCGCTGAGCGGACAGGCCGGCACCTGATCACTTGCCTGCTGCGCAGCCGGATTGACCCGGACGGTGCCCCTCGCCCGCCATCGCCGCCCCTGGCGGCAGGTACCGAGATACGCTTGCCCCTATTGATCACAGGGTATTTGCCCACCTTGCGATGGGGTCGGCGGCAGAGTGCAGACGACTGTGCTTAGATGGACTGATCTGGCAATGGAGTCTACGCAATGCACACCGATGGGCGATCAGCGAACAGTCTGGGCACGGGTAGCAACCCCCTCTCATGATCACCTACCTTCAACACCTCTCGTTCTGGGACTGGCTGGCACTGGCCACTCTGTTGTTGACTCTCGAAGTGTTCGGCGCAGGAGGCTACCTGCTGTGGATCGGCCTGGTGGCCGTCGTTGTCGGCGCGCTGACCTACCTGTTTCCCGAGCTGCCCTGGCTCTGGCAATTCTTTCTGTTCGCGAGCCTGGCACTGCTTTGCTCACTGATCTGGTGGCGCCACCAACGTCGTGCGAGCAGGATCGGCAACTGACCGGCCTGGCAACCGGCCATCGCCTGCAAGGAACCACAAGCGGCGAAATGACTCCTAGGATAAGAGCCACCTCCAGAGGAATCTCATCATGCGTGTATCGAGCCGCGCCGCCCTGGCGTTCAGTGCCTGCCTGATTGCCCAGACCGCAGCAGCCGACGGCCTGCTGCGCGACATTCTGTCCTCGGGCGCCACCACCGCCTCAACCTACCTGACATTCAAGGATCGCAAGCTGGTCGCCGCAGCCGAGGAAGATGCGAGCAGCTTCGTGGCCAGCGCCGGCGAAATTCGCGGCCCGCACCTGGAGGCCGCGTTGCAGAAACTGCGCAGCGACAATCCGCAGTTGCAGGAGGCCGACGACATGGCACTGGCCAGCGCCATACTCGCCGCATCGGCGAAGACCGACGAAAACGCAACGATTGCAGAATGAAAAAAGCCCGCATCTTTCGATGCGGGCTTTTCGTTGCAGCGCTGGCAGGAGCTTCCTTCTGCCAGTATTGCCTTACAGCAGCGGCAGGGTATAGCTGACGATCAGGCGGTTCTGATCGGCGTCGGTCGCAGCATTGCCACGCAGCACGCCATTGCGCCAGCCCAGGCCCAGGCCCTTGAGTGCGCCTTCCTGGAAGACATAGTCCAGCGCGATGTCACGTTCCCATTCCTTGTTCTCGGTGCCATCGGCACGCTGAATGTTGGTGCCCTTCAGGTAGGCAACCGAGGCTTTCAGGCCCGGTACGCCAAGGCTGGCGAAGTCATAGGTGTACTGACCGAAGGTCGTACGCTCACCGGCACGGGTGAAGTTGTGGTTCAGGCGGTCGGTCAGCAGGTAAACGCTGGCGCCCGAGGAACCTTCGACACCGCCCTGGTTCAGCTGCACGAAGTTGCTGTCTTCGGAAACACGCTGGTAACCCAGCATCAGGGCATGGCTGCCCAGGCTGTAGGTGAACGCGGCGCTCCAGGTGTTGTTGTCGACTTCACCGCTGCCATCACCGAAGGTGGTGTTGGCGGTGTAGCCGGCAGCGCGGCCGGCAGCGTTGCCGTTCTTGCCGTCGGACGTGGTACGGAAGTAGCGCAGGTCGGTCTTCAGGCTGCCCTCACCCAGCGCCAGATTGTGGCCCAGGCCAGCGAAGTGCTGCTTGTAGAAATCTTCCAGGTTGGCGTAGTAGTACTGAGCGGTCAGATCCTTGGTGACCTTCCAGTCACCACCGCCGAAGTAGAACTTGTTGGAGTCGGCCTGACCCACGCTGCGGCCATCGATCGACAGGCTGGTGCTGTTGCTCGATGCACGGCCCACGGCGTGCTCGATCTGACCGGCAGTCAGCGTCAGGTTGTCGATTTCATTGGAAGTGATCATGCCGCCTTCGAACATTTGCGGCAGCAGGCGACCGTCGTTGGAAACCAGGATCGGCAGTTTCGGCATCAGGGTACCGATGCGCGCTTCAGTCTTGGAGAAACGCACCTTGCCGGTCAGGCCGCCCTTGCTGAAATCATCGACGGCGCTGCCATCGCTTTCCAGCGGAAACAGGGCGCCCGGGGTACGATCACGGTCGGCCTTGGTGCTACGGCCACCGCCGTCCAGGCGCACACCCAGCATGCCCACCGCATCCACGCCGAAACCGACGGTGCCCTCGGTAAAGCCGGAGGTGTAGTTGAAGATGAAGCCCTGGCCCCACTCACGCGCGGCACCGTTGTTGTCAGTGGTGTTCTTGACGTCGTTGTCGAAGTAGAAGTTGCGCAGGGTGAGGTTGGCCTTGCTGTCCCCGATGAAGTCGGCGGAGGCCACTTGGCTCAGGCCCAGGGTGCTGGCAGCTACGGCCAGAGCCAGGGAGGTCTTTCTCATTATGTTCTCTCCAGTGTGTTTAGGGTGACGCATCGACTTCAGGCACTGACTTCGGCACGAAGAGGCAGGCTCGGAAGACGAATGGGATGAACACCCAGGCACACGACCTCACGGCACGAGGAGGCTGCGCCAGGGGCGAACGAAGATCAGAAAAGAGATAACAACGGACAACCCGGACAGCGGGGCGGGAGGAGACAGGCAGGTCGGATCATAGTCGGCACTCGCATCGTTGTTATTGTGTGCCGGCATCCATTGGCCGGCTTTGGATGGCGAGTCCAGAGCAGATAGCGTGCCAAAACCCTGACGACGGTCAGGGAGTGCCGCCACCACGGGAAGTTACACTTTTTCGGCAATCGGGTGACGCCCTGGTTACGGTGACTCGATAGGCGATTTATTGCCTATCGAGCCGACAGAAAAGGCGGAAAACCGCCATCTATCCCACCACGATCTGGTTCTTGCCCTGGCGCTTGGCCGTGTACATGGCGGCATCGGCGCGAGCATAGAGCGCATCGAGACTGACATCGGTCGCCCGCAAGCTGGTCAGCCCCTGGCTGACGGTGATGCCGAAGCTCGTGCCCTCGTGCTGGAACAGCAGGCGCTGCACCTCGCGCTGCAAGCGCTCGGCTACTTGCAGCGCAACCTCCTGTTCGCAGCCGGGAAACAGCGCAGCGAACTCCTCGCCACCGATACGACCGAACAGGTCGCCACGCCGTAGCGTGGTAGCGCCACAATGAGCCAGTCGCTGCAACACCTGGTCGCCCACCTGGTGGCCGTACTGGTCGTTGATTTTCTTGAAGTCGTCGAGATCGAGGAGCAGAAACGCCACCGGATTGCCGAACTGGCGAGCATGCTCGAATTCGCGCCGGGCACACTCGAAGAAATGTCGCCGGTTGCTGCTCTCGGTCAGCACGTCGGTCGTCGCCAGGCGATGCAGCTCGCCCTCGAGCTGTTTCTTCTCGGTGATGTCCTCGGCGATACCGACGATCACACTGCCCTGCTCCACCCCGGGCCGTGGGCTGACGAAACATTTGTCGCTGAGCCAGCGCAACTGGCCATCGGCGCGGATGATGCGGTATTCGCGAAACTCCACTGCGCCGGTTTCCAGCACCTTGGCCAGGCTCTGCGCGGCGTAATCGAGATCATCCGGGTAGATGCTGTTGCGCCACTCGCCGTAGTCGGCCAGCAACAGGGCCGCAGAGCGACCGAAGATACGTTCGTAGGCGGGGCTGACGTAGATCATTCGCTGTTCGCGCCAGTCGAAAGCCCAGAGCACGGCATTGACGCTGCCGAGCAGGCTACTGAACAACTGCTCGCGCTCTCCCAGACGCTCCACCTCGGCACGGCTGTGCAGCAGGGCCAAGGTCAGTTCTTCCAGCTCGGAAACAGCGTTGCCTTGATCATCCATCACAGCGACCATCCAGTCCCTCGCAATCAGCATTGAATTGAGCATAGTGCGAGCTGTTGGACAAATGGAAAGGCCCGCCAGTTCGGCGGGCCTTCCTTGTATCGCGGGAGGCGATCAGGCAGTGACGTTGGCGGGGCGCAGCGAGTAGGTCTTGAGCTGCTCGGCGAACTCGCGCAGCGACTGGATACCGCTGGCTTCGGCCTCATGCACCCACTGCTTCATGGCTTCGAGCATGTCGTGGCCGTTGCTGCTGGTTCTGACCCAGATCTGCTGCAAGGCCAGGCGCTTCTCGTAGATCACCTTGAGCGCATGACTCTGCGCCAACATGTCGGCGATGCGCGCATGATGCTGCTCTTGCAGCAGGCTCGGCTCGCGCGACAGCAGACGCTTGGCACGGCGGAACAGGTGACGAACGGATTCGTCGGCCTTGGCCACTTCCTGTTTGACCAGCGGAGCGATGACCAGCTTGCGGTACTGCGCCATGATCTGGAAGCGGTTGTTGAGGATGGCCATGGCGGTATCCATGTCCAGATGGCCCTTGCCTTCGACACGATGAGCGATGGGCGCAACGCGCTGCACCTTGGCCAGGCCGAAGAAACTGAACAGCCTGATCCAGGCCCAGCCCATGTCGAACTCCCACCTCTTCACCGACAGCTTGGCCGAGTTCGGGTAGGTGTGGTGGTTGTTGTGCAATTCCTCACCGCCAATCAGGATGCCCCAGGGCACCAGATTGGTGGCGGCATCACGGCATTCGAAATTGCGGTAGCCGACGGCATGGCCCAGACCGTTGATCACGCCAGCGGCCCAGACCGGAATCCACATCATCTGGATCGCCCAGATGGTGATACCGGCCACGCCGAACAGCAGCAGGTCGATGATTGCCATCAGTGTCACGCCACCGATGGGGTAGCGGCTGTAGACGTTGCGCTCGATCCAGTCATCCGGGCAGTTCTTGCCGTAGATGCGCAGGGTTTCCTGGTTCCTGGCTTCTTCCTGATAGAGTTCCGCGCCCTTGCGCAGTACGGTGCCAAGGCCTTTGATGACAGGGCTGTGCGGGTCATCGGCGGTTTCGCACTTGGCGTGGTGCTTACGGTGAATCGCGGTCCATTCGCGGGTGTTCTGGCCGGTCGTCAGCCACAACCAGAAACGGAAGAAATGCTTGAGTGCGGGGTGCAGTTCCAGCGCACGGTGCGCAGAGTAGCGATGCAGGTAGACAGTGACGCTGACGATGGTCACATGCGTCATCAGCAAGGTCGCAGCCACCAGCTGCCAGACCGAAAGGTCGAGTAAACCGTTGTACCACATGGACGCTGTTGCCTCTTGAAAGGAAAACGCGGTTTGTCCTACAAGGACGAACCCTGGATCATTATCCCTGACCCATGGCAGAAAACCAGTTGGTCTTTTAGATAAGAATGTTTCAGCCTTGTCCCCATCTATACTGCCCAGCAATCACAGGGAGCGTAATTGCCCGCCCATGCGTATCGACACCGCCGCCTTGCGTCTGACCCTGGGCTACCTGCTGCTCGCCGGTCTGTGGATTGTGCTCAGCGACCATCTGCTGACGGCGCACGGCCTGCCTGCGGCCCAGCAGGAGCGCCTGCAGTCGCTCAAGGGACTGTTATTCGTCACCCTCACCGCCGGCATGCTGTATCTGGTGCTGCGCCGGCACGCCCAGCGCTATCGTCGCGCGCGCCTGCTGCTGGCTGGCAATGAAGAACGTCTGCGCCTGGCACTGGATGCCACTCGCGACGGCTTGTGGGACTGGGATGTGCCACAACGCCGGGTGTTCTTCTCCGAAGGTTATGCCGCACTGCTCGGCCTTACCCCGCAGGCACTCGGCGACACCCGTGAGGACTGGGCCGAACGCCTGCACCCGGATGATCGCGAACGCGCCCTGCAAGCGCTCGGCGTCGAGGGCAACGAGGATCACTACGAGAACATCTACCGCATGCGTCACGCCGATGGCAGCTATCGCTGGATTCATTCACGTGGTCGTCTGCTGCGCGACGAGACGGGTGAACCGCAGCGTTTCCTCGGGATCGCCAGCGACATCACTCAGCAACGCGCCAATGACGACAGCCTGCGCCAGGCGGCAGCGGTTTTCGATGCGACCCAGGAAGGCGTACTGGTCACCGATCCGCAGCAGCGCATCGTTCACGTCAACCCGGCCTTCAGCCGCATCACCGGCTACAGTGCCGACGAGGTCCTCGGCCAGCACCCCAGCCTGCTCAAGTCCGGCAGGCACGACAAAACCTTCTATCAGAGCCTGTGGCATGCCCTGCAGAACCGTGGCGCCTGGAGCGGCGAGGTGTGGAACCGGCGCAAGAGCGGAGAAATCTATCCGCAGTGGCAATGCATTCGCGTCATCCACGACGAGCAGGGGCGCATCAGCCATTATGTTGCGGTTTTCTCCGACATCACCGCCCTCAAGCGCTCGCAGCGCGAGCTGGACTACCTGGCGCACCACGACCCGCTGAGCAACCTGCCCAACCGCCTGCTGTTCACCGAGCGGATCGCCCACGCCCTGGAACGCAGCACGGGTGAACAGCTGCGTGGCGCCGTGTTGCTGATCGACCTCGATCACTTCAAGCACATCAACGAAAGCCTCGGCCATAACGTTGGCGACCTGCTGCTCAAGGAGGTCGGTGATCGCCTGCAGCAGGATCTACCGGGAGGCAGCACCCTGGCGCGCCTGGGCGGCGACGAGTTCGGCCTGCTCTGCGAGAACTGCGCCGAGGCGCCACAGGCCGCCGAACTGGCGCAGCGGCTGCTGCGCTGCCTGGAGTCGCCCTTTCGCCTCGACGGTCATGAGCTGTACATCGGTGCCAGCATCGGCATCAGCCTGTTCCCGGAGGATGCCGACAGCGTCGAGCAGATCCTGCGCAATGCCGACTCGGCGCTGTTCAAGGCCAAGAGCAGCGGTCGCGAGGGCTACGCCTTCTACGTGCAGGAGCTGACCGACTACGCCCGCCAGCGTGTGGAGCTGGCCAGCAGCCTGCGCCACGCCCTGGACAACCATGAACTGCGCGTCTACTACCAGCCACTGCACGACCTGCACGATGGCAGACAGGTGGGCATGGAGGCGCTGGTGCGCTGGCAACACCCGCAGCGCGGCCTGGTGCCGCCGGGCGAATTCATCCCCATCGCCGAAGACAACGGTCTGATCGGCGCCATCGACGCCTGGGTACTGGAACAGGCCTGCCGTCAGATGGTGCGCTGGAATGCCGAGGGCAGCGCACTGCACTTCGTCGCGGTGAACATCTCCAGTCGCCTGTTCAGCCGTGGCGAACTCGATCTGAAGGTGGCTCAGGTGCTGGCCGAGACCGGCCTGAACCCGGCCCAGCTGGAACTGGAGGTCACCGAAAGCGCGGTAATGGAAGACCCCACGGCCGCCCAGGTGCTGCTGACGCGTCTGCGCGCCCTGGGCATACGCCTGGCCATCGATGACTTCGGTACCGGCTACAGCTCGCTGGCACGCCTCAAGCGCCTGCCGGTGGACAAACTGAAGCTCGACCAGAGCTTCGTCCGCGGCCTTCCCAGTGACCCCGAGGACGCAGCCATCGCCCGTGCAGTGATCGCGCTGGGCCACAGCCTGGATCTGAAGATACTGGCCGAGGGTATCGAACAGCAGGAACAGGCCGACTTTCTTCGCGAGCTGGGCTGCGACTATGGTCAGGGCTACTACTTCGGCCGACCGCAACCGGTGGCGCCTAGTGCGTCGGTCGGTTCGGCGACAGGCCAATCCCTGGATAACCAGGACAGCACGAGGGGCTGAGCATGCGCGTGCTGATCCTCGAAGACGACCCCTGGATCGCCGACCTGCTCAAGCAGATCGTACTCAGCCTGCGTCCCGATGCCCGGATCGATTGCCAGGTGCGGGTGGCCGATGCCCTCGCCGCCTGGCAACGCGAACCGGCACAGTTGGTGATCAGCGACTGGAACCTGCCTGACGGCCCCGGCACTCGGCTGCTGGAAGGCATACGCCAGACCGATCGCGCCGTGCCGCTGGTCATGGTCACCGCACGCTCCGATCGCGACAGCGTGCTGGCCGTACGCAAGCTCGGCATCAGCGCTTTCATCAGCAAGCCGTTCCAGGTACCCAAGGTGCTCGCCAGCCTGCAGGCGCTGCTGGCGAACGGGGAAGCACAGGTACAGGCTCCGGGTACGGCGGAAAACTTCCTTGAACACCTGCAAGCGCTCTCCAGCGATGCCCTCGACCTGCCCCTGCGCCAGGCCCTGCATCGGAGTCTGAGCAGTGGCGAGCCGCGTCCGACCGATCTGCGCCAGCTCGACGAGCAGTGGCAGAACGACCCGGCCGTGCACGCACGTCTGATCGCCGCCGCCAACAGCACGGCCTACAACAGCGCCAGCAAACCCTGCATCAGCTTGAGCGAGGCCTTGCAACGCCTGGGTTCGGCGACCGCCTTCAACCTGATCCAGGGACTGGCACTGCGCCCGGTGGCGAGCCTGCAGGACGACGACCTCAGACAACTGGGTGACGAACACTGGCAGCATGCGCAACGCCTGCGTAAACGCATCGGCGAGCTGGCCACTGCCAGTCGTATCGATCCGGCGCCGCTGCACAGTGCCGCCCTGTTGCAGCGCATGGGCGAGCTGGCCGTGCTGTACGAGGCTCAGCGCTGGCGTGCGGCCAATCAGCCACTGGACGAAACGACCCTGCACAGCGCCCTGCAACACCACAGCAGCCAGCTGGCCAACCGTCTCAAGGCCCGCTGGCGCCTGCCTACGCCCCTGCGTGAACTGATCGGTGCCTGCTACGCCCTGCCACCAGGCAATACCCGTCGTGACCCTGTCGTCATGCGCCTGGCGAACGCCGAGCTGCAAGGTGCCGAGCCCCTGGAGCTGGAGCGCCTGCGTCGGCTCGCCGGCATGGGCGCAGAGCGTCTGCCGTGAACAGCGCGCCGCGGCCGATTCCAATCCGTTGGATCGTGATCGTTGGCAGTCTGTGTCTGGCGATCTTTTTCGCCCTGCTCGGCCGCCAGGCACTCCATGAGCGCGAAGCGCTCTGGCAGTTGCAGATGTACAAGCAGGCCGAAGCCCAGCGCATGGCCTGGCAGAGCTTCCAGCACGGCCTGCGCGAGCGCTCGCAACTGCTCGCCGAGACCATCGCCGCCGATGCCTGGGTCGCGGAACTGGTACGCCAGGCTCACGCGCTACCGGCCGAAGATCTCAGCGACCTGACCAGCATCCGCAACCAGCTCTATACGCGCCTGGCTCCCCGTTGGCGCAACCTCCAGATATACCGTCCGTTTCGCCTCTACGTGCACCTGGCAGGCGAGGCGCAGGTGCTGCTGCGCGTGCACGAGCCACAGCGCTTTGCCGATACGCCACAGGCCATGCGCCCGCTGGTCATGGAAACCTTGCGCAGAGGGCGCAGCCGAGCCGGCCTGACCCAGAGCGACGACAGCCTCGACATGCAGGCCATCGCCCCCTTGCAGGTCGATGGCAACGCCGGCCCCTGGTCGGTCGGCGCCATTGGCGTGACGATGAACGTGCTCGATGACCTGCCGCAGCTGGATCAGGATCTCGGCAGTGGCATCGCCGTGCTGCTGAGCGCGGCCCAGAGCCGCGACACCTCTGCCGAATCCCGCAACTGGCGCCTGGTCAGTCAATCACGGCCACAGGCCCGGCGCTGGCTGGACGCAAGCCAACTGCCCGACCCCGGAGAAGGCAACACCCAGCGTCTGCTGGAAGACCAGGATCGCTACTACCTGCTGAGCCAGGCAGCGCTGACCCCCACCGCCACGGTGCTGACCTGGCGCGACGTCAGCGAGCTGTACGCCGTGCATGTGCATGACAAGCGCTGGCTGGTGGGCAAGTGGCTGCTGGCCTGGTGCGGTGCCGAAGCCCTGCTGCTGATACTGCTGCGCGCGACCCGGCGCAGCACCCAGCGCCTGATGCAGCGCCAGCAGAGCGCCCTGCACGCCCTCAACGAAATCTCCGCACTGTCGAGCCTGAGCAGCCGGGAGCAACTGCGCGAAGCCTTGCGCATGGGGGCCGACTACTTCGAGCTGCCGATTGGTGTGATCGGCCTGATCGAAGACGACAGCTACCGCGTACTGGTGCAGGTGTCGCCAGACGGGCAGTTGCACGATGGCCAGACGTTCGAGCTGGGTGAAACCTATTGCAGCCTGGCCTATGCCCAGGATGACATCCTCGGCATCGAGCACATGGCGACCTCGTCCTATCGCGAGCATCCCTGCTATGCCCGCTTCGCACTGGAGAGCTACATCGGCATCGCCATCTGGGTCGCGGGGCAGCGTGTCGGCACCCTGGCCTTCTGCGATCAGCAAACGCGCGAGCGGGTATTCGACGAGAACGAGCGGGAGTTCCTGCGCCTGTTCGCCCGCTGGGTAGGCGCCAATCTGGAGCGCGAACAGCAGGAGCAGGCCCGCCAGACGCTGCTCGAACGCCTGGCCAGCATCATCGAAGGCACCGACGTCGGCACCTGGGAGTGGAACGTGCAGAGCGGCGCCACCGTGTTCAACGAACGCTGGGCACAGATGCTCGGCTACCGACTCGACGAGCTGCAACCGACCACGGTGGACACCTGGAAACGCTTCTGCCACCCCGAGGATCGCGAGCCGAGCGAACAGCTGCTGCACCGTCACTTCGCCGGTGAAGTGGCGTCCTACGACAGCCAGATTCGCATGCGCCACCGTGACGGCCACTGGCTCTGGATACAGGTGCGTGGCCGCCTCTCCAGCCGTGACGAGCAGGGTCGCCCGCTGCTGATGTACGGCACCCACACCGACATCAGCGAGGCACGTCAGCGCGAAGACGCGGTCATCGAGGCCCGCGCCTTTCTGCAAACGCTGCTGGATTCGGCCGTCGGGGTCTCGATCATCGCCACCGACCCGGACGGTCTGATCAGCCTGTTCAATTCAGGCGCGCAACGCCTGCTGGGTTATCGCAGCGAGGACGTGGTGGGCAAGCAGACGCCTGTAAGTTTCCACCTCCCGAGCGAGGTCGCGGCGCGCGCCAGAGAACTCAGCCGCAAAGCCGGCCAGCCGGTCGAAGGCATCGAGGTGTTCAACCACAACATCCGTGGTGGCGAACCGGAAACGCGCCAGTGGACTTACCTGCACAAGGATGGCAGCCAGCGCCTGGTCAACCTCACCACCAACGCCATCTTCGATGCCAACGGCCAGATCACCGGTTTTCTCGGCATCGCCAGCGACATCAGCGCCCTGCAGCAGGCCACCCGCGCCCTGCAACAGAGCGAGAGTCGCTTCCGTGGGCTGGTCGCCAACCTGCCCGGCGTCGTCTACCGTTGCACCAACGACGACGAATGGAGCATGCGCTACATCAGCGACGAAGTGCTCAGCCTGACCGGTTATCCGCCCACGGACTTCATCGACAACCGGGTACGCAGTTTTTCCAGCATCGTCCACCCGGATGATCTGCCCATCACCTACCGCGCCAACGACAGCATCGCCCGACATGAGGTGTTCGAGCTGACCTATCGACTGCGTCATGCCGACGGTCACAGCGTCTGGGTACGTGAAAAGGGACGCGGTGAATACGACTCGCGGGGCCGCCTGGTGTGGGTCGACGGGTTCATCTGGGACATCAGCGAACGCAAGGAAATCGAGGACGAACTGCGCCTGAGTCAGCAGTTGTTCAGCAGCGCATTCGCCACCGCCCCGCAGGGCATGGCCCTGGTGGCCATCGACGGACGCTGGCTGGAGGTCAACGACGAACTCTGCCGCATGCTCGGCTACAGTCGCGAGGAGCTGCTGGCTCTCGATTTCCAGCACATCACCCACCCGGACGACCTCGACGCCGACCTGCGCAATGTCGACGACCTGCTGGCCGGACGGATCAGCGCCTACCAGATGGAAAAGCGCTACCTGGACAAGCACGGCCAGGTGCTCTGGGTGCTGCTCAGCACGGCGCTGGTGCGCGATGGCGAAGGCCGACCGGTACACCTGGTGGCACAGATTCAGGACTTCAGCGACAGGGTTGCCGCCGAACGGGCGATCCGCGAGCGCGAACACTACCTGAGCACCCTGCTCGACAATGTCATCGACGCCATCGTCACCCTCGACGAGGTCGGCCGGATCGAGACCTTCAACCACGCGGCCGAACGTATCTTCGGCTACCGTCAGGCAGATATCGCGGGTCAGAACATCGCCCTGCTGATGCCCGCCTCGACGAATCACGGCTCGCCGCAAGGCTGGGCGCTTGGCCAACCGCGAGAGCTGGAAGGCTTGCGCCACAACGGTGAACGCTTCGCCATGGAGCTGGCGGTATCGCGCATCAGCCACCAGGGGCAGGCACGCTTCATCGCGGTGATCCGCGACATCGCCGAGCGCAAGCGCACGGAGCAGATGAAGAACGAGTTCGTCTCCACCGTCAGCCACGAGCTGCGCACCCCGCTGACCGCCATCGCCGGTTCCCTGGGTCTGATCAACGGCGGAGCGCTTGGTGAGGTTCCGGATGCCATGCGCCAGATGCTGAGCATCGCCCAGGCCAACAGCCAACGCCTGAGCGAACTGATCAACGACCTGCTGGACATGGAAAAGCTGGTCGCCGGCAAGATGCATTTCGATCTGCGCGTACAGCCGCTCAAGCCGCTGCTGGAACTGGCCGTGCTGCACAACCAGCCTTATGCCGACCAGCACCAGGTCGGACTGGCTCTGCATCTGGACACCGATGCCTGCGTGCGCGTGGACGCCCAGCGCCTGGCCCAGGTGCTGGCCAACCTGCTGTCCAATGCCGCCAAGTTCGCCCCGGCCGGCAGCACGGTCGATGTCCGCCTGAGCGCGGCCGGCAACTACCTGCGCACCAGCGTCAGCGACCAGGGCCCGGGCATTCCGGCAGCCTTCCACTCACGCATCTTCGGCAAGTTCTCCCAGGCCGACTCCGGCGATACCCGGCAAAAAGGCGGCACCGGGCTGGGCCTGGCCATCTGCAAGGAAATCATCGAGCGCATGGGGGGCGGATCGGCTTCGACTCGGTGCCGGGCCAGGGGGCGACCTTCTGGTTCGAGCTGCCACGCGAACGCGGGCACGGCGCATGAAATTCGCCACGGCACTGGCCGGAACGGCCAGACCTGAACCACACTGCAAACAGCAGATATCCGTCGGGGAGACGGTGCATGACTGAACTCAAGCGTATCCTCCACGTCGAGGATGATCCTTCGATCCAGGCCGTGGCCAAGGTCGCGCTGGAAGCCGTAGGCGGTTTCCAGGTACTCAGTTGTGCCAGCGGCCAGGAAGCGCTCGACCAGGTACTGGGCTTCGCCCCCGACTTCATCCTGCTGGACGTGATGATGCCCGGCATGGATGGCCCCAGGACGCTGGAACTGCTCGGCCAGCTGGTCGACATCGAGCGGACGCCGGTAGCCTTCATGACCGCCAAGGTGCAACCCAGTGAGGTCGCGCACTACCGCAGCCTGGGTGCGCGCGATGTGATCATCAAACCGTTCGACCCCATGCAGCTCGCCAGCCAGGTGCGACGAATCTGGGACGACCGCCATGGATAAAGTCCCCTACGCCCTGCAACAGCATCTGCAACAGCTGGGTCAGCAGTTCAGTGAACGCCTGCGCCAGGAACTGCCTCAGCTCGGGCAACAGGCCGGGCAGCTGCTGCAGGCGGACGAAGCCGAGCGCGAGCGCCTGCTGCTGCTTCTGCGCGACCAGTTGCACCGCCTGGCAGGCAGCGCCGGCACCTTCGGCTTCGCCCAGCTCGGTCAGCAGGCCCGCGAACTGGAGCAGCAGGCCGAACGTTGCCTGGAACGCCTGCAACGCCAGCAGCAGGGCCTGCGTGACTTCATCGGCGCGCTACAGGCGCTGGGCGAGCAGCCCGCAGTCGCCAACGTCGCGCAGGTGCCTGCCGAACATGCACGCAAGCAGCCCCGCAGTGAGGACGGCAGCCGCCATATCTACATTCTCGAAGGCGAAGCCACGGTCGGCGAGAACATGCGCCAGACCCTCAACAACTTCGGCTACCGCGCCGAGCACTTCAACTCCATCGCCGGCCTCGACGCGGCCCTGCAACAACGCCTGCCGGACGCCCTGATCATCGACGCCAAACTGCCTGGCGAAGCCTGCTGCGGGCTGGACTATGCCAACCAGCTGCGCGCCCGCCTGGAAGAGCCCCTGCCGCTGCTGGTGCTGACCGACCAGCAGGACGACTTCGCTACCCAGTTGCAGGCCGTGCGGGCCGGCGCCATGGGCCTGTTCAGCAAGCCGGTGGACATCCCGCAACTGGAGAGTCGTCTGGAACGCTGTTTCTCCCAGCAAAGCGGCGAGCCCTACCGCGTGCTGATCGCCGACGACGACCAGGATCTGGCCAGCCGCTACAGCCTGGTGCTGCGCGACGCCGGCATGTTGGTGGAGGTGCTGCGTGATCCGGCGCAGATTTTCACCCACCTGCGCGACTTCAATCCCGAAGTGGTGCTGCTCGACGTCAACATGCCGGACTGCACCGGTCCGAGCTGGCACAGATCATCCGCTGCAACGACGACTGGCTGCGCATCCCGATCATCTACCTGTCGGCGGAAACCGATTTCGGCAAGCAGATGAGCGCACTGATCAAGGCCGGCGACGACTTCGTCAGCAAGCCGATCTCCGACAACGCGCTGGTCGCCACCGTGTTCTCGCGTGCCCAGCGCGCCCGCCTGCTCTCCGACGCCCTGGCACGCGACAGCCTCACCGGCCTGCTCAAGCACGCCGACATCAAGGAACAGGTGGCCATCGAGCTGGAGCGCGCATTGCGCAGTGGCGACCGCGCCAGCGTGGCGATGCTCGACATCGACCACTTCAAGCGGGTCAACGACGAGCATGGCCATGCGGCGGGCGACAACGTCATCCGCGCTCTGGCCAACCTGCTGCGCCAGCGTCTGCGCCGGATCGACAGCCTGGGGCGTTACGGCGGCGAGGAGTTTCTCGCCGTGCTGCCGGACTGCACGCCACAGCAGGCCAGAGTGATCGTCGACGAGATTCGCGAACGCTTCGCCGAGCTGCGCTTCATTGCCGATGGCGGGGAGTTTTCCTGCACGCTCAGCGCCGGTATTGCCGGCACCGACGTCGACAGCGATGCCGAGCAACTGCGCGAGCGCGCCGACAAGGCGCTGTATGCCGCCAAACACAGCGGGCGCAATCAGGTGCAGGTTGCCTCTCGGGAAGAGCATCGCGGCTGAAGCCGCCTCATGTCATCGCAGAAGCGGCTGGACGGCATTCCTTTTCAGCCGCGCAAGCTCGGCGCTCGCCGCTCAGGCCTCGGCGCGCTGCATCAGGCGACGCTGGCGCCACTCCATGAAGGTCTTGAGGAACAGGGTGAGCAGCGCCATGCAGGCCAGCAGGCCGGCCGCGGTGAAGGCTGCCGCCGGCTTGTAGTCGTTGTTGAGCTGGTCGACCAGCAGCGGCAGGGTCAGGGTCTGGTTGATGATGGTGCCGGAGACCACCGAGACCGCGCCGAACTCACCGACCGCACGGGCATTGGTCACCACCACGCCGTACAACAACGCCCATTTGATCTTCGGCAGGCTGATGCGGCGGAATATCTGCCAGCCGCTGGCACCCAGGCACATGGCGGCGGCTTCCTCGTCCTGGCCCTGGGCCTGCATGACAGGAATCAGGATGCGCGCCACGTAGGGGGCGGTGACGAACACCGTGACCATGACGATGCCCGGCCAGGCGAACATCAGCTGCATGCCGTTATCGTAGAACCAGCGCCCGATGAAGCTCTCCAGGCCATAGACCACCAGGTAGCAAAGGCCGGCGACCACCGGCGACACCGCGTAGGGAATGTCGATCAGCGTGGTCAGCAGCTTGCGCCCACGGAAGTCGTAGTGGGTCACGCACCAGGCCAGGCAGATGCCGAAGCCCATGTTCAACGGCACGGTGATCACCGCCACCAGCAGGGTCAGGCCGATGGCGTGGAGCATGAAGTCTTCGGTGAGGTTGCCCCACAGCAGCTCCAGGCCACCTGCCAGCGCCTTGGTGAAGATCAGAGCCAGCGGCAACAGCAATATCAGCGTCACCATCGCCAGACCGAGTACTACCAGCGCCCACTGGCGCCAATCCTGGGGCTTTTTCATCGACCTTGCCGTTGCCATGCGAACAGACGCCCCTGCACGACCTGCAGGAGGAACAGAAGAGTCAGCGACGCGAGCAGGATCACCGAAGCGATGGCTGCGGCCGCCGGGTAGTTGAACTCTTGCAGACGGACGAAAATCATCAGCGAGCTGACTTCCGTCTGGTAGGGAATGTTGCCGGCGATCATGATCACCGCGCCGAATTCGCCCAGGCTGCGCACGAAGGCCTGCGAGCCGCCGGTCACCAGCGCCGGAGTCAGGGTCGGCAGGATCACCTTGCGGAAGATCTGCATGCGGCTGGCGCCGAGGGTGCGCGCCGCTTCTTCGTATTCGGAACCCAGATCCTGCAATACCGGCTGCACGGTGCGCACCACGAAGGGAATGCTGGTGAACACCATCGCCACCACGATGCCGGCGTAGGCATAGGCCACCTTG
The DNA here is from genome assembly GCA_045291465.1 of Ectopseudomonas oleovorans. Taxonomy (GTDB): domain Bacteria; phylum Pseudomonadota; class Gammaproteobacteria; order Pseudomonadales; family Pseudomonadaceae; genus Aquipseudomonas; species Aquipseudomonas oleovorans_B. Next base: position 5,678,481 of record CP152345.1, read on the forward strand.
AAGCCCAGCCACTGGCCGATCCAGCCGTTGGGCACGAGCAGCGCCGCCAGGGTCAGACCGGCCACCGAGGTCGGCAGGGCGAAGGGCAGATCGACCAGCGCATCGACGATGCGCCGGCCGGGAAAGTCGTAGCGGGTGATGATCCAGGCCAGCAGCAGGCCGATCACCAGCACCGCCAGCGTCGAGTAGAACGCCGCGGAAATGGTCACCTTGTAGGTCTGCACCACGCGCGGGTCGCTGATCGCGAACCAGTACTGCGCCCAGGTCATGTCGCTGACGTACAGCAGCAGCGCCGACAGCGGCAGCAGGATAACCAGCGACAGATACAGCACACTGACGCCAAAGCTCAGGCCGAAGCCGGGCAGCAGCGGGGTCTGCAAGAAGAACAGCGTGGGTCTACTCACGAAAAGCTCGGCTCTACAAATGCAGTTGGCCGCCAATAAGGCGGCCAACGGACCAATACGATGCCTGCGTAGGGCGGGTGAAACCCACCACTCATTGGCTGGCGGGTTGCACCCGCCCTACGCCAGACTGGGACGCTCAGCGACCGGCAGCCAGAAGCTGGTCAAGGATACCACCGTTGTCGAAATGCTTGGCGGTGATCTCGTCCCAGGTGCCCAGCACCTCGTTCGGGTTGATCAGGCGCACCGGCGCGAACTGCGCCTTGGTCGCCTCGACCACTTCCGGGTTGTGCACACGGTAGTTGTAACGGGTCAGCAGTTGCTGGATGTCCTTGCTGTACTGGAAGTCGAGGAAGGCCTTGGCCTGCTCGCGGGTGCCACGCTCGTCGGCCACCTTGTCGACGATGGCCACCGGGAACTCGGCCAGCACGCTGACCTCCGGCACCACGATCTCCAGGTTGGAGGACTTGAACTCCTCACCCTTGGCGATGTTGATCACTTCCGATTCGAAGGTCAGCAGCACGTCCCCCTGGCCGTTCTGGGCGAAGGCCACGGTGGCGCCACGGCCGCCGGTGGGGAAGTTCTCGACGTTCTTCAGCAGCTTGCCGACGAAGGCCTTGACCTTCTCCTGGTCGCCGTTGAATTTCTCGTTGGCGAACAGCCAGGCGCCCAGGTAGCTGTAGCGGGCGTTGCCGGACGTCTTCGGGTTGGGGAACACCAGCTTCACGTCATCGCGAATCAGGTCGTCCCAGCTCTTGATGTTCTTCGGGTTGCCTTCGCGCACCAGGAAGGCGGTGGTGCTGTAGTACGGCGAGGCGTTGTTGGGGAACTGCTTGGCCCAGTCGGCGCGCAGCAGGCCGCGCTTGGCCAGGATGTCCACGTCGGACACCTGGTTGAAGGTGACCACGTCGACCTTCTTGCCCTGGATGATGTCCTGCGCCTGACGGGAACTGCCGGCGAAGGACTGGATGATCTTCACTTCCTTGCCACTCTGCTGCTTCCAGTGTTCGACGAACAGCGGGTTGATCTCGCCGAACAGTTCGCGGGCGATATCGTAAGAGGCGTTGTGGAACGGCGTGTCGGCAGCGGCATGGGTCAGCGAGCCGGTAAGCAGCGTGGCGCTGGCCACACTGGCCAGGAGGATCTTCTTCAGCATGAACGGCTTCCTTTTTTCGTGCAGAACCTAGGGCAGAACCTGCGAGCAGGCGTTTTGATGGCGCGATTGTGACGGAAAACCATATATCCGAAAAATATCTTTTTATTCTCTCTTTATAACCAAATATAAAGATCGATCACGCCATCTGACATGCACCGCACGGGTGCGGCTCGGGCTGTGGAAGGAACGTCGGCAGGTGCCGGCACCTGTCGGACGAAGCCCGAAGACGGTGCAGCATACGGGAAGGACACGCGGGAGGCGAACCGCAGACGGCCCGAGAATCGGCGGGAGCGCCCCGCCCCGGCCGCCCCCGTCAGGGCGACCAGGGTGGCGCAGCGGTGATCACAGCTTGGCGATGGAGACTTCGGTGGACTTCACGAAGGCAATCACCTCACTGCCCACCTGCAACTCCAGCTCGCGCACGGAGCGGGTGGTGATCACCGAAGTGACGATGCCGGCAGCGGTCTGCACGTCGATTTCCGACAGGACATCGCCGATGACGATTTCCTTGATGCTGCCCTTGAACTGGTTGCGAACGTTGATGGCTTTGATGGTCATGGTGTTTCTCCTCAGGTCGTCTTGCACGTAGCCCGGATGCAGTCCGGGGAATCTTGGGGCCGACCCGGATCGCGTCCGGGCCACGGCTTCACAGTGCCCAGCGCAATTGCGTGGGCAAGGGCGATACGGGTTCGGGCGGCGTCGGCAACTCCGGCTGCGCCAGCACGCGGTCGAGCACACGTGCCTCCAGCGCCGCCAGCAACGGCGAGCCATGCGGACGCGGACGCAGCAGTTGCACATCGAGGTCGAGGCCGATCTGACCGTCCTCGATGAGGATCACCCGATCCGCCACGGCCACCGCCTCGGCGACATCGTGGGTCACCAGCAGCACGGTGAAACCATGCTGCTGCCACAGGCGTTCGATCAGTTGCTGCATCTCGATACGGGTCAGCGCATCCAGCGCGCCCAGCGGCTCGTCGAGCAGCAGCAGACGCGGGCGATGGATCAGCGCACGGGCCAGCGCCACACGCTGCTTCTGCCCACCGGACAGCGCCGCCGGCCATTCATTGGCGCGATCGGCCAGACCGACCGCCGCCAAGGCTTCCTCGGCCTGCGGGCGCCAGTTGCCGGATAGCCCCAGGCCGACGTTGTCGATCACCCGTTTCCAGGGCAGCAGGCGCGAGTCCTGGAACATCAGGCGGATGTCCTCGCGCACCGCGTTGAGCGAGCCACTGCCAGCCAGCAACTGACCGCCGCCGGGTTGATCCAGGCCGGCCAGCAGGCGCAGCAGCGTGCTCTTGCCGCAACCGCTGCGGCCGACCACGGCGACGAACTGGCCGGCCGGGATATGCAGGTCGATGCCCTTGAGCACCTGGCGCTCGCCGAAGGATTTCTCGATGTTCTCGATCGCCAGCGGAATGCCCTGGCGAATGCTGTGCAGTGCGGTCATTGGCCACCTGCCTTGGCCTGATAGGCCGGATGCCAGCGCAACCAGACGCGTTCGAGACCACGAGCGGCGACGTCGGCCAGCTTGCCGAGCACCGCGTAGAGCAGGATCGCCAGCACCACCACGTCGGTCTGCAGGAACTCGCGGGCGTTCATCGCCAGGTAACCGATGCCGCTGCTGGCGGAGATGGTCTCCGCCACGATCAGCGTCAGCCACATGAAGCCGAGGGCAAAACGTACGCCGACCAGGATCGACGGCAGCGCGCCGGGCAGGATCACCTGGCGGAACAGGGCGAAGCCGGACAGGCCATAGCTGCGCGCCATTTCCACCAGCGCCGGGTCGACATTGCGGATGCCGTGGTAGGTGTTGAGGTAGATGGGGAACAGGGTACCGAGCGCGACCAGGAACACCTTGGCCGCCTCGTCGATGCCGAACCACAGGATCACCAGCGGAATCAGCGCCAGGTGCGGCACGTTGCGGATCATCTGCACCGAGCTGTCGAGAAAGCGTTCGCCCCATTTCGACAGGCCGGTGACAAAGCCCAGCAGCAGTCCGATGCCACCGCCGATGGCGAAGCCGATTCCGGCGCGCTGGCCACTGATCGCCAGGTGCTGCCAGATTTCGCCGGAGGCCAGCAGCGCCCAGCCGGCGGCGAGCACGGCGCTGGGCGCCGGCAGGATGCGGCTGGACAGCCAGCCGCTGGCCACCGCCAGTTGCCAGGCGGCCAGCAGCCCCAGCGGCAAGGCCCAGGGCGCGGCGCGCAGGGCCAGTTTGTGAAGGGTCGTGTTGCTCATTGTTTGCCTCGAAAACCGTGTGTGCCGTCTGTATGCCCCGGATTTCATCCGGGCTACGCCCCTGGAGCCGGAGGAACATCGATCCGTAGGGTGCGCCATGCGCACCAACGGGTGCCGCAGGCAATCGCGGTACACGCAGCGCACCCTGCGATTCACTCAGTAGCCCGGATGCAATCAGGGAAAACCTGTGCCTGCGCCCCCCTCAACTCGCCGAAGCCGCCTTCGGCAAAATGTCGCTGGAGATCATTTCGCCGAACGGGCTGACATAGCCGCGACTTTCCGGGCGTTGCGGCTGGGCCACGTCCAGGTGCGGGAACAGCAGCTCGGCGACCCGGTACGACTCTTCCAGATGCGGGTAACCGGAGAAGATGAAGGTGTCGATGCCCAGGTCAGCGTATTCCCTGACCCGCGCCGCCACGGTCGGGCCATCGCCGACCAGCGCGGTGCCGGCGCCACCGCGCACCAGGCCGACACCGGCCCAGAGGTTCGGCGACACTTCCAGGTTGTCGGTCTTGCCGCCGTGCAACGCAGCCATGCGCTGCTGACCGACGGAGTCGAAACGCGCCAGCGACGCCTGGGCGCGGTCGATGGTGTCCTGATCCAGATGGCTGATCAGGCGATCCGCGGCTGCCCAGGCCTCTTCATTGGTTTCGCGCACGATCACGTGCAGGCGGATACCAAAGCGCACTTCGCGGCCCTGCCTGGCGGCCTTCTCGCGCACCTGGGCGATCTTCTCGGCCACGGCCGCCGGTGGCTCGCCCCAGGTCAGGTACAGCTCGACCTGCTCGGCGGCCAGATCCTGCGCCGCCTCCGAGGAACCACCGAAATACAGCGGCGGACGCGGCTGCTGGATCGGCGGGTAGAGCAGCTTGGCGCCTTTGACCTGGATGTGCTTGCCGTCGTAGTCGACGGTCTCGCCCTCCAGCACACGGCGCCAGATGCGTGTGAATTCGACGGAGGCCTCGTAACGCTCGGCATGCGACAGGTGCAGGCCGTCGCCGGCCAGTTCGTCCGGGTCGCCGCCGGTTACCAGGTTGAACAGCGCACGGCCGTTCGACAGGCGATCCAGGGTCGCCGCCTGGCGCGCGGCCACGGTTGGCGAAATGATCCCCGGGCGCAGGGCGACGAGGAACTTCAGATTCTGCGTGACCGGAATCAGCGAAGCCGCCACCAGCCAGGAGTCCTCGCAGGAACGTCCGGTGGGGATCAGCACGCCGCCGAAACCAAGGCGATCAGCCGCCTGGGCGACCTGGGCCAGGTAGCCGTGATCGACGGCGCGCGCGCCTTCGGCGGTGCCCAGGTACTTGCCATCGCCATGGGTAGGCAGGAACCAGAAGATGTTGAGGCTCATGGAGTTGTCTCCTTTCAGGAAATCGTCGGCATGGCCCGGATGCATCCGGACCGGGGAACTACTGGGCCTGGGCCACTTGGGAAGGCGGCGTCCAGATCACGTCCCTGATGGTCAGTTGCCTGGGGATCAGCTTCAGCTCGGTGAAGGTGTCGGCGATCTTCTGCTGCGCCTCGACCACATCCGGGGTGATGAACTGCGCGCCGTAGCCCTGGCGTTCGACGGCCTGGCGGGTGATCTCCGGGGACAGGCCGATCAGCGGCGCGACCTGGCGGGTGGCTTCGTCGAGGTTGCCCTTGACCCACTCGCCGACACCGCGGATTTCCTCGACCAGAACGCCGATCACCTGCGGGTTCTTCTCGGCATAGGTACGGGTGGCCAGGTAGAACTGGTGGTTGTCCACCAGGCCGCTGCCATCGCGCAGAGTGCGCGCCTGCAACTGCTTCTCGGCGGCGGACTGGAACGGATCCCAGATCACCCAGGCGTCGACGCTGCCACGCTCGAATGCGGCGCGGGCATCGGCCGGCGGCAGGTAGACCGGGGTGATGTCGCTGTACTTGAGACCGGCGTCTTCCAGGGCGCGCACCAGCAGGTAATGCACGTTGGAGCCTTTGTTCAGGGCGACCTTCCTGCCCTTGAGTTCGGCCACCGATTTGATCGGCGAATCCTTCGCCACCAGGATCGCCTCACCGCTCGGCGCTGGCGGTTCATTGGCGACGTAGAGCAGGTCGGCACCGGCTGCCTGAGCGAAGACCGGCGGCGTTTCACCGGTGACACCGAAGTCCACCGAGCCGACATTGAGGCCTTCGAGCAGTTGCGGACCGCCGGGGAACTCCGTCCATTTCACGTCCACGCCGTGCTCGGCGAGACGCTTTTCCAGCGTGCCCTTGGCCTTGAGCAGCACCAGGGTGCCGTACTTCTGATAGCCGATACGCAGCGTCTCGGCCTGAGCATGAGTGATGGCGCCGAAGGAGATGGCCGCAGCAAACAGGGCGACCAGGCTTCGACGCAAAGTAATGGTGCGCATGGCGCTCTCCCTTTGCGGTGATGTCTTGGTTGGCTACCTGCTTGCCCGTTGGCGGGCGAGTAAGGCGGGGCATTACGGGTGGATCAGATGCTCCAGCGGGCGTTCACCAGCCGGTCGTTGAGTACGTTCGGGTCGATCGGTTTCGGCCGTCGCGCCAGGGCGGCGGCCAGTTGTTCCAGTGCCTCGTCGAGGCGTTCGCGCAGCTCGTCGTCGATCTGCGCGGGCCTGTCTCCTTCCGGGTAGGCGATCTGTTTATCCACGGCGAACACGCCGGAGAGCATTTCCTGCGCCTTCAGCGCGGCCAGTACCGGCTTGAGCGCGTAGTCCACCGCCAGCAGATGCGCCGGGCTGCCGCCACTGGCCAGGGGCAGTACCACCTTGTGCGCCAGGGCACGCTCGGGCAGCAGATCCAGCAACACCTTCAGCGCGCCGGTGAACGACGCCTTGTACACCGGCGTACCGACCACCAGGCCATCGGCGCTGGCCACCACGGCCTGCAGTTGCTGGACAGCCGGGCTGTCGAAGCGTGCATGCAGCAGATCTTCGGCAGGGAAGTCGCGCACTCGCAGCAGGCTCACTTCCACGTGCTGCGCCTGGAGGCGCTCACGCACGTAGTCCAGCAACACTTCGGTGCGCGAACGCGCCGCAGGGCTGCCGGACAGCAACACGACATGCATGATCGATCCTTAGCGATTCGGTTGCGGAGTCAGGCGCAGGTAAGGTTTGACCGCGCGGTAGCCTTTCGGGAAACGCTGGGCGATCTCGGCCTCGTCCTTCAGCGACGGCACGATCACCACTTCATCGCCATCCTGCCAGTTGGCCGGAGTGGCCACCTTGTAGTTGTCGGTCAGTTGCAGCGAATCGACCACGCGCAGAATCTCGTTGAAATTGCGCCCGGTGCTCGCCGGGTAGGTGATGGTCAGACGCACCTTCTTGTTCGGGTCGATGACGAACAGCGAACGCACGGTCAGGGTGTCGTTGGCGTTCGGGTGGATCAGGTCGTAGAGGTCGGAGACCTTGCGGTCGGCATCGGCGATGATCGGGAAGTTGACTGCGGTGTTCTGCGTCTCGTTGATGTCGTCGATCCACTTCAGGTGCGAATCCACCGGATCGACCGACAGGGCGATGGCCTTGACGCCACGCTTGGCGAATTCTTCCTTGAGCTTGGCGGTGAAACCCAGCTCGGTGGTGCACACCGGGGTGAAGTCGGCCGGGTGGGAGAAGAGAATGCCCCAGCTGTCGCCCAGCCATTCGTGGAAACGAATGCGGCCTTCGCTGGAATCCTGTTCGAAATCGGGGGCGATGTCGCCCAGACGGATGCTCATGTTCGTGCTCCTTGGCAGTCGCTTGCGTGGTGCTCACTATGCGCAGGAACGAAGAGAAACAAAAAGAATAAATAATGATTTATTTATAACCAAAATACTTTTTCATCCACCAGGAAACCATGCCATGTCGACCCCAACCCTGCACGGCATCCCCGCCGATCAGGCGCCGATGCAGTTGCTGCTGGATGCCGACCCCAACCCGGCCCTCATCGCCCGTTACCTGCACGACAGTCACTGTGCGGTCGCACGGCTGAACGACGCGATCGTCGGTGTCTACGTGATCAAGGCCCAGACTGCCGACACCTGGGAACTGATGAACATCGCCGTGGCACCCGAGCACCAGAGCCAGGGCATCGGCGCCCGGCTGCTGCGCCACGCCATCGACCAGGCCAGGCAACTCGGGGCGCGGCGCCTGGAACTGGGCACCGGCAGCTTCGGTCATCCACTGACGTTCTATCAGCGTGCCGGCTTTCGCGTGGTAGCAGTGGAGCCGGACTACTTCCTCAGCCACTACCCCGAACCGCTGTTCGAGAATGGCCTGCAACACAAAGATCGTTTGCGTCTGGCCCTGGAGCTCTAGCAGGCCGTTGAAAAACTACCTGCGTTGGCAATACTGCGTTGAAAACGGCCTGGATCGCCAGCCCGGTCAAAATGCTCATCCAGAGCACCCAAACTGCGCTTTTTCGGCTGTTTTGGCCTTGTCCTGCCCGCCTCGCCTGGGTTTTTCAACGGCGTGTCAGGCGGGCTCGCGCAGGCGATAACCCACACCGGCTTCGGTGATCAGGTAGCGCGGCGCAGCCGGATCGTCGCCGAGCTTCTGCCGCAGGTGGCCGACCACCACGCGCAGGTAGTGGCTGTCGCCGACGTGGCTCGGCCCCCAGATGTCGCGCAGCAGTTGCTGCTGGGTCACGACCCGTCCGAGGTGCTGGGCAAGCAGCGCCAGTACCGCGTATTCCTTGGGCGTCAGGGCAATCTCGACGCCCTCGACGCTGACCCGGCGATAAGCCAGGTCGATGCTCAGCGCACCACAGACGATACTCGCCGGCAGTGCTTCACGTCCCTGCCCCTGGCGCAGCAGCACACGCACGCGGGCGAGGAATTCCTGGATGCCGAACGGTTTGGTCACGTAGTCGTTGGCGCCACCGTCCAGCGCCAGCACCTTCTCGCCTTCGCTGGCCCGCACCGAGAGCACCAGCACCGGCATCTGACTCCATTCGCGCAGGGCGCGCAGCACCTGCTGGCCGTCGAGGTCGGGCAGGCCGAGGTCGAGCACCAGCAGATCCGGGTTGTGCAGCGCTGCCTGGGCCAGCCCCTGCTCGCCGTTCGCCGCCTCCAGCACCCGATAGCCCTGGGCGCTGAGGGCGATGCGCAGAAACTTGCGAATCTGCGCTTCGTCGTCGATCAGCAGAATGCTCGGGCCCTGGCTCATCAGTCTTCCTCGGCGGCGTGCGGTTGCGCAGTCAATGGCAAATGCAGGGTCAGGCTGGCACCACGACCATCGAGGCCGTCGCCAACCGTGACACGGCCACCATGGGCACCGACCATGCCCTGGCAGATCGCCAGGCCCAGGCCCGTACCCTGGCCGCCGCGATCGCCCCGCGCGGCGGTATAGAACATGTCGAAGATCTTCGCCCGTTCCGCCTCGGGAATGCCAGGCCCCTGGTCGGCGACGACGAAGCGCAGTTCCTGTTCCTCGTACTCCAGCGCCATCCGCAGGCGCCCCCCGGGCGGCGAGAAGCGCGCGGCATTCTCCAGCACGTTGACCAGCGCCTGTTCGATCAGCGCCGCATGCACACGCAGCAACGGTGGCTCAGGCGGCAGCAGGCACTCCACCTGCAGCGGCGCGAGCACCGCACGCAGGCGCTGCAGGGCACTGGCGACGATGTCGCTGGGCGCCACCCAGTCACGCGCCAGCTTGAGCCCGCCATGGCCCAGGCGGGTCATGTCGAGCAGATTCTGGATGTAGCGGTCGAGGCGCTCGGCCTCGTCGCGGGTGCCCTCCAGCAGCTCGCGGCGATCCGCCGCGGGGATCGCATCGCCCAGCGCCAGCAGGCTGTCGATGGCACCGCGCATGGCGGTCAGCGGCGTGCGCAGGTCATGCGACACCGAGGCCAGCAGCGCGCTGCGCAGCTCCTCGGTCTGCCCGTGCAGGCGCGCCGCCTCCAGTTCCTCGGCCAGTTGCGCACGAGCCAGAGCCTGCCCCAGCGGCTGGCCAAGGGCCGCGACCAGGCGTCGGCGCGTGTCCGCCAGTGGCGCGCCATCAGCGCTTTGCAGGCCGATCAGCAGCAGCGGCCCCTCCTCGCCGCACAGCGGCCACCACCACCAGCGGCTGCCCGGCAGGGTATCGGTACCCAGGCCGGCAGGCTGCTCGTGCTGCCAGGCCCAGTCGGCGGCAGCACGCTCGGCATCGGGCAACTCGGCGTGCAGACCGCCCTCGTGCCGCCATTGGCCATCCGCCGAACGCGACAACAGGGTCAGTTGCATCTCGGCCCAGCCACCCAGTTGCTGTTCCGCCACGGCCAGCACGGCCTGGCGGTCGGCGGCGGCAGTGAGCCTGCGCGACAGCTCCAGCAGCGCCGTGGTCTCGCCCTGCATCTGGCGCAGCGCCTGCACCTGGCGACGCTGGCGGCTGGCCAGGTTGCCGGTCAGCCCGGCCATGAGCAGGAAGAACAGCAGGGTCAGCACGTCCTCCTGACGCTGGATGCGCAGGGTCAGGGTCGGCGGAATGAACAGGAAGTTGTAGGCCAGGAATGACAGTCCCGAACAGGCCAGCGCAGGGCCCAGGCTGCTGCGCACCGCCACCAGCAGCACGGCGGCGAGGAACACCAGGGAGATGTTCGGCAGCTCCAGTACCCGGGCCAGTCCAAGGGAAATCAGCGTGGCGCAGGCGGCGGCCAGCGTGGCCCACAAGTAGTCGCGCCAGCGCGGGGCCAGGCGCGGGCGACGCCCCGCCCTCGGCTGGCCAACCCTGGCATCCAGCACGCTCACCTCCAGCCCCGCACCGGCGGCCAGCAGGCGCTCGCCGAGGCCGCGTCCGAACCAGCGCCGACGCAGGCGACGCGTGCTGCTGCCGACCAGGATCAGGCTGGCACGGCGCTCGCGGGCGTGGTCGAGCAGCGTGCGCGCCACCGAGTCGCCATGCAGCGTCACCACTTCACCGCCCAGACGCTCGGCCAGGCGCAGCGCCGCTTGCAGACGTGCGCGCTGCTCTTCGTCCATGGCCCGCCGGCTGTCCACATGCACCACCGACCAGGGCAGATGACGACGCTCGGCCACCCGGCAGGCATGACGCACCAGGCGCTCGGCCTCGCCATCGCCGTCCACCCCCACCAGCAGGCGCCCGAGCACGCTGGGCGCGGCCTGGCCGAGCTGGCGATAACGCTGGTCGAGATCGGCATCGACCCGTGCGGCGGCGGTCTGCATGGCCAGCTCACGCAGCGCGGTGAGGTTGGTCGGCGAGAAGAAGGCGTCGATGGCCGCACGCGCCTGCTCGGGCATGTACACCTTGCCGTCGCGCAGACGTTCGAGCAGCTCGCGCGGCGGCAGGTCGACCAGCTGGATTTCGTCAGCCTCCTGCAACACCCAGTCGGGCACGGTTTCGCGCACCTGCACGCCGGTGATGTCGCGGATACGGTCGTTGAGGCTTTCCAGGTGCTGGACGTTGACCGTGGTGTAGACGTCGATGCCGGCGGCGAGCAGTTCCTGCACGTCCTGCCAGCGCTTGGCGTGGCGGCTGCCGGGGGCATTGCTGTGCGCCAGCTCGTCGACCAGCGCCAGCTTCGGCGGATCGGCCAGCAGGCCGTCGAGATCCATCTCGCTCAGCTCCAGACCGCGATAGGGCAGGCGCAGCGGCGGTTGCTGCGGCAGGCCCACCAGCAGCGCCTCGGTCTCGCTGCGGCCGTGGCTTTCCACCACCCCGGCGCGCAGCGCCACGCCCTGACGCAGTTGCGCATGGGCGGCCTGGAGCATGGCGTAGGTCTTGCCAACGCCCGGCGCAGCGCCGAGAAATACCTTGAGCCGGCCACGTCCTTCGCGGGGCAGATCGGCGAGCAGCGCTTCGGCGCGCAGGCTGTCGTTCATCGAGCACTCGTCACTGGGAAGAAGTGGATGGATTGTCGACCAGCGCCAGGTTCAGAGCCAGCACATTGACCACCGCCGGGCCGAACAGCGGGCGCTCGGTGTGCGCCTCGACCAGCCGCAACAGCTGCGCTTGCGCCAGGCCACGGGCCTGGGCGATACGCGGTACCTGCCAGGCCGCCGCCTCGGGCGACAGGTGCGGGTCGAGGCCACTGCCCGAGGTGGTCACCAGTTGCATCGGCAGCGGCGCCTGGCCGCTCAGGCCAGCGCTGGCCTGCTCGATGCGCGCCGACAGCTTCGGATTGCCCGCCGACAGGTTGCTGGCAGCGCTGGCCACGGTGGCGTAGTCGGCCGCCGAGGGCCGCGGCTGGAACCATCGATCGCCGTCGAAGGCCTGGGCGATCAGGCGGCTGCCGCGCACCTGGCCGGCGTCGTCACGCACCAGGCTGCCGGCGGCCTGATCGGGAAAGGCCAGGTGCGCCACGCCGGTGACGGTCAGGGGATAGGCCCCCCCACCAGCAGGGTCATGCAGGCCAGTGTGGCGATGGCGGGGCGAATAGAGTCGAGCATGATGAATCTCCAAATAGGCGAATCGCTTGTCTCCCCTCTCCCGCTCGCGGGAGAGGGGCAGGGGGAGAGGGAGCAAACCGTGCGTGCACTACACCCAGCCCAACCCCACCAGCAGCAGGTCGAGCAGCTTGATCCCGACGAAGGGCGCCAGCAGCCCGCCCAGGCCGTAGATCAGCAGGTTGCGCCGCAGCAGCTGACCGGCGTCCAGCGCCTGGATGCGCACGCCACGCAGCGCCAGCGGGATCAGCGCAACGATGATCAGGGCGTTGAACACGATGGCCGAGAGGATCGCGCTCTGCGGGCTGTGCAACTGCATCAGGTTGAGCGCACCGAGCTGCGGATGGATGCCGGCGAACAGCGCCGGGAGGATGGCGAAGTACTTGGCCACATCGTTGGCCACCGAGAAGGTGGTCAGCGCGCCGCGCGTCACCAGCAGCTCCTTGCCCACCTGCACCACATCGATCAGCTTGGTCGGGTCGCTGTCCAGATCGACCAGGTTGGCGGCCTCGCGCGCGGCCTGGGTGCCGTCGTTCATCGCCAGGCCGACATCGGCCTGGGCCAGTGCCGGGGCGTCGTTGGCGCCGTCGCCGCACATCGCCACCAGCTTGCCTTCGGCCTGCTCGGCACGAATGCGCGAGAGCTTCTTCTCCGGCGTGGCCTCGGCGATCACGTCGTCGACCCCCGCTTCGGCGGCGATGGCAGCGGCAGTCAGCGGGTTGTCGCCGGTCACCATGACGGTGCGGATACCCATGGCGCGCAACTCGGCGAAGCGCTCGCGGATACCCGGTTTGACCACATCCTTGAGGTGGATGGCACCGAGCAGTCGCCCGTCCCCGGCTACCAGCAGCGGCGTACCGCCGCTCTGGGCGATCTTCTCCACCTCGCGCGCCAGCGGCGCCGGCAGGCCGTCACGGCCCAGACCGAGGTAGGCCAGCACGGCATCCACCGCGCCCTTGCGGTAGGCCACGCCATTCACGTCGGCGCCGGACAGTCGCGTCTCGGCGCTGAAGGCGATCAGCGTCATGCTGGCGCGCTCGGGCACTTCCATAGCGTGCAAGGCCGCCAGGTACTCGACGATGGACTTGCCCTCGGGCGTATCGTCGCCCTGCGAGGCCAGCAGCGCCGCCTCGGCCAGCTCTGGCGTGGTGACGCCCGGCGCCTTGACCATGGCGCTGCAGCGGCGGTTGCCAAAGGTGATGGTGCCGGTCTTGTCCAGCAGCAGGGTGTGCACGTCACCGGCGGCCTCCACGGCGCGGCCGGATTTGGCGATGACGTTGAGGCGTACCAGGCGGTCCATGCCGGCGATGCCGATGGCCGAGAGCAGACCGCCGATGGTGGTCGGGATCAACGTCACCAGCAGCGCGGCCAGGTAGATCAGCGGCAGGTCGCCATCGGCGAAACGGGCGAACGGCTGCAACGTGGCCACCACCAGCAGGAAGATCAGGCTCAGGCCGATCAGCAGGATGTCCAGCGCCACCTCGTTGGGCGTCTTCTGCCGCCGCGCACCTTCGACCAGGGCGATCATGCGGTCGAGGGTGGACTCGCCGGGGTTGGCGCTGATCCGCACCAGCAGCCAGTCCGACACCAGCCGGGTGTTGCCGGTGACCGCCGAGCGGTCGCCACCGGACTCGCGGATCACCGGCGCGGATTCGCCGGTAATTGCCGCTTCGTTGACCGCCGCAACGCCTTCGATCACCTCGCCGTCACCGGGGATCAGCTCACCGGCCTCGACACGCACCACATCGCCCTTGCGCAGGCTGCCGGCCGGCACCGCCTGGAACTGCGTGCCCACCTGTTTGCGAGCCATCAGTCCCTGGCTGCCGAACTTGAGGCTGTCGGCGCGGGCCTTGCCACGGCCCTCGGCCAGGGCCTCGGCGAAGTTGGCGAAGAGCACGGTGAACCACAGCCACAGGGCTATCTGCATGCCCAGGGCGGTACTGACCGCAGGGTTGGGAATGAAACACAGCACGCTGGTGACCAGCGCCGTCAGCTCGACCACCAGCATCACCGGCGAGCGCACCAGTTGGCGCGGGTCGAGCTTGACGAAGGCCTGCCTGAGGGCCGGGCGCCACAGTGCGCCGAGGCCGGTCCCGGCCTGGCTGCTGGACGATTTGGCGCTGCGTTGCGCCGTTACGGGGGCATTCATCATGGTTTCTCCTTCAGAACGCCAGGTGTTCGGCCAGCGGGCCCAGGGCCAGCGCCGGCATGAAGGTCAGGCCACCCACGAGGAGGATGGTCAGGGTCAGCAGCACGACGAACAGCGGCCCGTGCGTGGGGAAGCTGTTCTGCCCCTGCGGCGCGGCGCGCTTGGCCGCCAGGCTGCCGGCAATCGCCAGCACCGGCAGGATGTAGCCGAAGCGCCCGAGCAGCATGGCCAGGCCGAGCATCAGGTTGTGATAGGGGGTGTAGGCGGTGAAACCGGCAAAGGCCGAGCCATTGTTGGCGGTGGCCGAGCCATAGGCATACAGCGCCTGGCTGAAGCCATGCGGACCGGGGTTGCCGATGGAGGCCGCCGGCCCGGCGAAACTCACCGCCAGGGCGCCGAATACCAGCACCCCGACCGGCATCACCAGCAGCGTGGCGACCATCAGGCGCACCTCGCGTGCCTCCAGCTTCTTGCCCAGGTAGGCCGGGGTGCGGCCGATCATCAGGCCGGCGAGGAACACGGCGATCAGCACGAACAGCAACATGCCGTAGAGACCCGCGCCGATACCGCCGAAGATGATCTCGCCGAGCAGCATGTTGAACAGCGGCACCAGGCCACCCAGGGCGCTGAAGCTGTCGTGCATGGCGTTCACCGAACCGTTGGACGCCGCCGTGGTGGTGGTCGCCCAGAGCGCCGAAGCGAAGCTGCCGAAGCGCGCCTCCTTGCCCTCCAGCGAACCGACCTGTTCGATGGGCAGGCCAGCCAGCGCCGGGTTCGGCTGCAACTCCGCCCAGGCGCAGACACCCAGGCCGATGACGAACAGCAGCAGCATGCTGGCCAGGATCGCCCGGCTCTGGCGCAGGTCACGCACGTAATGACCGAAGGTGAACACCAGCGCCGCCGGGATCAGCAGGATGGACGCCAGCTCCAGCAGGTTGCTCAGCGCCGTGGGATTCTCGAACGGATGCGCCGAGTTGACCCCGAAGAAGCCGCCGCCGTTGGTGCCCAGTTGCTTGATGGCGATCTGGCTGGCCGCCGGTCCCATCGGCAGACTCTGCTCGCTGCCCAGCAGGGTAGTGACCGAAACGTAATCGCTGAAGTTCTGCGGCACGCCCTGCCACACCAGCAATACGGCCAGCACCAGACACAACGGCAACAGGCCGTAGAGGACGGCGCGGGTGATGTCGACCCAGAAGTTGCCCAGACGGTCGCTGGACTGCCGCGCCAGGCCCCGACACAGCACCACCAGTACCGCCAGGCCCACCGCCGGGCTGACGAAGTTCTGCACGCCGAGGCCGAGCATCTGGCTGAAGTAGCTGAGCTGTGCCTCGCCGCTGTAAGCCTGCCAGTTGGTATTGGTGACGAAGCTCACCGCCGTGTTGAACGCCAGCGGCACGCTCAGGCCGGCGAGCTGCTGCGGGTTGAGCGGCAAGGCACCCTGCGCCAGCAGGATGGCCATCAGTGCCAGCAGGCAGACCAGGGTGAAGGCCAGCAGCGCCAGGGCGTAGCCGCGCCAGCTCTGCTCCTGCTGCGGATCGACGCCGGCCACCCGGTAGCACAGGCGCTCCACCGGCAGCAGCACGGGGCTGAGCCAGGTACGCCGGCCCTCCATCACGCAGTAGAAGTAACGTCCGAGAAAAGGTGCCGGCGCCAGCACCAGCAGGAAGAAGGCCGCCAGCAGCAGCCAGTCGTTGTCGTGCATGGCCGTCTCCTCAGCCACGCCCGGCGGTCAGCAGGGCCGCCAGCAGGTAGGCGAAGAGACCGACCACCAGGATCAGCGACACACCATCGATTGCGTTCATGTGCAAAGCTCCACGATGCGGGAAATCCGCTCGCGAGCATTGTCCGAAGAGCCGCCGTAAAGATTCGATTGGCGGCGCCGCCGCCTACCGTAAAGAAAACGTATCGAAGAGGCAGACGACCTGCCGCGCTAGCGGAACAGGTAACGCGGCAGAACCCAGAGGTACAGCAGCATGCCGAACAGCTCCACCAGCGACTGCACCACGATCACCAGGGCCACCAGCTCCCAGCCGGCAGGCAGCGCCACGGCGAACGGCAGCATGACGAAGGAGTTGCGCGTGCCCATGCTGAAAGCCAGGGTTCGCCCCTGCTCGCGCGGCAGGCCCAGCAGCAGGGCCAGCGCCCTGGCCAGCAGCGCCGCCAGCAACAGGAACCCCGCGAACAACGGCAGCAGCACGGGCAACAGCGCCAGCGCCGAACGCGCCGCCCCCACCTGGGCAGTGGCGATCAGCAGCAGCACCAGGCCCAGCAAGGGAACCGGCCACCAGGCCAGGTGATCACGCACCCGCTCACGCTCGACCCGCGCCTCGATCCAGCGCTGGCTCGGCAACGCCAGCAGCAGCGGCAGCACGACGACCAGCAAGGCTGGCCAGACGTCGGCCAGGCCCAGTGTCGTGGTGAGCTGCGCATCACCCATCAGCCACAGGTACAGCGGCAACAAGAGCAATTGCAGGAGCAGGTTCAACGGCGTCACCGCGATGGCACGCGGCACGTTGCCACCACCCAACTGGCTGAAGGTGATGAACCAGTCGGTGCACGGTACCAGCAGCACCAGCATCACTCCCAGGCGCAGGGCCGGATCGCCAGGCAGCCAAGGCAGCAGGCCCCACACCAGCAGCGGCAGCAGAACGAAGTTGCCCAGCAGCACCGCCAGGACGAAACGGTGATCGGCAAACGCCTCGCGCAGGTGCAGCAGCGGCACCTGCACGAAGGTGGCGAACAGCAGGAGCATCAACGCCGGCCACAACAGCCATTCGCTGAAGTGCCCGATGCCCGGCCAAAGACTGCCCGCGAGCAGCCCCAGCATGATCCCGGCCAGGTACACCCAGACCTGACGACGCTCCAGCGTCAAACGCTGCATTGACCTCTCCTGCCTGCGCTCAAGGTAGCCATTGCACCAGCAGACCCACCAGCGCACAAGCCACCAGCGTCTCGATCACCCCGCGCCTGAAGCCCAGCAGCGCCACCCCGGCGCCCAGCGTGATCGATGCCGATAGCCAGTCGAAGGCCCCGGCGAAACCCTCGGGCCAGAGCACGTGATAAGCGAAGAACAGCGCCAGGTTGAGGATCACTCCGACCACCGCAGCGGTGATCCCGGTCAGCGGCGCGGTGAACGTCAACTGACCGTGAGTCGACTCCACCAGCGGCCCGCCGGCGAGAATGAACAGAAATGACGGCAGGAAGGTGAACCAGGTGACCAACAACGCAGCCAGCGCGCCACTGGCGAAGGCCGAATCGCCAGCGAACAGCGGCTGGCCGTAGGCACCGACGAACGCGACGAAGGCCACCACCATGATCAGCGGCCCCGGCGTGGTCTCGCCCAGCGCCAGACCATCGATCATCTGCCGGGGCGTCAGCCAGCCGTAGTGATCGATGGCGCCCTGGTACACGTAAGGCAGCACCGCGTAGGCACCGCCGAAGGTGAGCAGCGCCGCCTTGGTGAAGAACCAGCCCATCTGCGTCAGCGTGCCCTGCCAGCCGAACGCCAGGGTCAGCAGGCCCATCGGCAGCAGCCAGAGCAGCGCGCCGGCCAGCAGAATCAGTGCCAGCCGGCTGGAGCGAAAATGCGTGTGCGCCAGGCGCGTCTCGTCGTCGATCAACGCCGGCGCATGCGCCCCGACCTTCTCGCCATGGCCACCACCGACCGCGAAGTGCTGCGGCGCCAGTCGCCCACCGACATACCCCAGCAGCGCGGCGCCCAGCACGATCAGCGGGAACGGCAGCTGCAAGGCGAAAATGGCGACGAAGGCCGCCGCCGCGATGGCCCACAGCCAGGCATTCTTCAACACCCGCCCGCCGATGCGCCAGGCCGCCTGCACCACGATGGCCGTCACCGCCGGCTTGATGCCATAGAAGATCCCCGCCACCAGCGGTACATCGCCGAACGCCAGGTAGACCCAGGACAGCGCGATCAAAATCAACAGTGACGGCAGCACGAACAGCGCCCCGGCGATCACGCCGCCCCAGGTGCGGTGCATCAGCCAGCCGATATAGGTGGCCAACTGCTGCGCCTCCGGCCCCGGCAGCAACATGCAGTAGTTCAGCGCATGCAGAAAGCGCCGCTCCGACAGCCAGCGGCGCTTCTCCACCAGCTCCTGATGCATGATCGAAATCTGTCCGGCCGGCCCACCGAAGCTGATCAACCCCAGCTTCAACCAGAACCGGAAGGCCTGTAGCAAACTGACCGGGGCGGGACGCTCGGGGGACTCGGACATCGAAGGGCTCCAGCAACTGAAATCGACCGGCCACTATAGCTGCGGAACATGACAGCCGCACGACACCGAACGAAAAATCACCAGCTCCACGCAGCCCTTGCCCCGCCTGGCCTGGACGCGTTTTCCCGCATCTTATCCACAACGCTTTCCCCAGATTCTGTGCACGACACCCGGCAACCCGCCCCCACCCTGCCTCGCTGTTGAAAACCTGGTGCAAGTTGTTGATTCAGATTGATATACCCCGTGGCGATAATGCCAGCAGAACGTCATTGGACAAAAACTGAACGGCCTGTCGTGGCCCGCTTGAACGCTAGGCGAAAAGCGCTTTTGCAAAGGTTATCCACAGCGCTGTTAACAGAATTTGTGGGTGGGTTCGTGAAGGTCTGGATCGGCGTTTCTCCAACGGCAAACCACCCACATGGCATTTTGCCCATGAAGCATGGACAGCCTGGCGGTGGATGGACTAGTTTCTGGCTCGACTGCGACCGCTATCGCCGATTTTAGGAAGCGCTGAAAAGCCGTCGTTCCCGCACAGGCGGGACAGCGGCCTTATCGCTGAACAGCGTCTGCGCTGGCCCGAAGGGGAATCATCCAGAACCCGCATACCGCCTTCGCGGGAACGACGGTAAATGGCTTTTTCAGAGCCCCCTCAGGTTCTGTACGAAAAGCCGTCGAGCGAAGGTCTGGCGATGCCGATGGCGGCCCCGCAAAACGGGTGAACAACGGACTGGGCTCGCACTCGAGTTCACGAGCTGTAATGAGCACTACTCACTTCGCTCGCCCTTCGGGCCGCGCTGAAGCGCGTCAGCTGCAAACCGCTTGCCGACCCCGTTTTTAACGCAGCAACACCGAACGCAGGCACTTTTCGTCCAGAACCTAACGAAGGATTTCCACAGGACTCTATGCAGCAACCCATAAGAACACTGACCCTGGCTAATATTTCCAAAATCCAGTCGGAATTTGACTCGAGCTTGGCCATGCTGGGCGAATCCATCAGAGGAAAAACAGGCATTTCGCTCCTTGAATCCTTGAAGCGCGAGAAAGTCAGAGTCGGCCCCTACCCCAACGTAACGCTATTCGAAGCGGCCAACAGAATAATGTCTGACCTGGTCATTCTTCATGGTGTGGCAGGGCTGCTTAAATCAAAAACGTTCCCGTTCGATGAATACATCGTTGAATTCGGCAACGAAGACAACAACGGTTTTGACATACGCGCCTCTTCGCCAACGGCAACGCTTGCTGGAGAAGCCTTCAATGTTGCCCCTTCCTTCTTTCAGGGCAAGAAGAGAACAGCCCTTAAAAAACTCAGAGAGAAAGCCGGTCAGGCAACCTACAAAATAATAATGTTCAATGCCGATGCACCACCTGCCAACTACATGGCAAGGCATGAACCCAACATCTACCATGTCGCCGTTCACATTCCATCGGGAACAATCGTGGTTGAGCCTGATAACGCACTGAAAACGCTGATTTCACTCGCAGACCCCGTCGAAACCGGTCTTTCGACTGAATAATCGAACAAAGGTGAAAGGGGGCAGATGCATTGACGGCTTTCAATAACTCGGCGTGCGCGGCGCCCCCTACGGTGAGAATGCAGGGGTATCAGGATCGTCATACCGCGAACTGCAAAATGATTTTGCCTCCTCTGCCGACCTTTCTGCGCCCCATGAAAAACGCCCGATAGATTGGGCGTTTTTCATGGGGCAGGGTGTTTCACTTACATGCCGGCCGCTTTCAGCAGGGGGTTGCCGTTGGAGCCGGCACCGCCATTGGTCTTGTAGGCGTCCAGCAGCTTGCCGGCCTTGCTCCACTCGAACACGGTCGATTCATTCTTGTTGGGCGCACCCGGCAGGGCAGTGATCAGGCTGTAGTCGTATTTCCATATCTCCTTGCCGCTCAACTCCGATTTGGAGTTCGGGTAGCCAATCTGCCTGACGACTTCATCCTGAGAGGCACTGGAGCTCTTCAGTTGCTGCACCGTTTCAGGCGTGATGTAGGTGCCGGTCTCATAGTCCAGTGGTGTACGCCCACCACACCCTGCCAGCAGGATCAGAGAAAGAACCGCCGCGGCGGCAAGAGCTGTCTTGTTCATGATGGATATCCTTGATTCGATCCGTCCATGGCGCAAACGGGATCCTTTTCGTTGCAGGAGAGAAGCCACGGACAGAGCCGTGAAAGAGGGAGCATAGGGACGCGCAGGACGGCCAGCCATAAGACAGATGACCTAATAGCCCTGTGCCGCAGCGGCGAGAGCAGGGGAGATTTCCTGACGCCCGTTGCAACCGCCAGAAGCCCGGTGCGCATGGCGCACCCCACGGCGGAAATCATCCCTTTTGCGGCGAATGAAACGTTCGGTTTCATGCCCGCCATGCCTCGCCATCCCTCGCAAGCGAAGCCCCCGGATCGCATCCGGCTACGCAAAAAAACGGGCCTTACGGCCCGGAAAAGTACTCCACCTTGAAGAGTTCGTTTACAGCAAGTAGCCCGGACAACCTCGCCCAACGGTGGATGAAAAAAGCGTCATCCACCCTACGCTGAAATACCCGCCGCGTAAGGTGGACAACGCGAAGCTTGTCCACCCTGCCTGGGTAGCAAGTAGCCCGGACAACCTTACCCAACGGTGGATGAAAAAAGCGTCATCCACCCTACGCTGAAATACCCGCCGCGTAGGGTGGACAACGCGGAGCTTGTCCACCATGCCAAGGGTAGGAACAGCGCGTAGGGCGTACCGGGACGCCGGCCGCTCGGAAGCAGCAAGTAGCCTGGGTATAGCCCCTTCAGCCGAATGAAACGTTCGGTTTCATGCCCGCCATACCTCGCCATCTCTCGCAAGCGAAGCCCCCGGATCGCATCCGGCTACGCAAAAAAAACGGGCCTTACGGCCCGAAAAAGTACTCCACCTTGAAGAGTTCGTTTACAGCAAGTAGCCCGGACAACCTCGCCCAACGGTGGATGAAAAAAGCGTCATCCACCCTACGCTGAAATACCCGCCGCGTAGGGTGGACAACGCGGAGCTTGTCCACCATGCCAAGGGTAGGAACAGCGCGTAGGGCGTACCGGGACGCCGGCCGCTCGGAAGCAGCAAGTAGCCTGGGTAGAGCCCCTTCAGCCGAATGAAACGTTCGGTTTCATGCCCGCCATGCCTCGCCATCTCTCGCAAGCGAAGCCCCCGGATCGCATCCGGCTACGCAAAAAAACGGGCCTTACGGCCCGAAAAAGTACTCCACCTTGAAGAGTTCGTTTACAGCGCGTGCGACTGGTACAGCTCGGTCAGGGCCTCGCCGCGCAGGTAGGCCAGCTCGGCCGAACGGCGGTCGCGAGGGCGGGCCAGGGGCACCGCCAGCTCGCGTTGCAGGCGGCTCGGCGTACCACCGAGGATCAGCACGCGGTCACTGAGGTAGAAGGCTTCGTCGAGGTCATGGGTGACCAGCAGCACGGCGATCTCGTAGCGGGCGGCCAGTTCCACCACCAGATCCTGCAGCTTCATGCGGGTAAAGGCGTCCACCGCGCTGAAGGGTTCGTCGAGCAGCAGCACCTGCGGTTTGCCGTACAGGGCGCGGGCGATGGCCACGCGCTGGGCCTGGCCGCCGGAGAGGTGCTTGGGCAGCGCCTCGCCACGCCCGTGCAGGCCGACATCGCGCAGCAGTTGTTCCACCCACTGCTCATCGGCCACCCAGCCATCGGCGAAGCCGACGTTCTGCGCCACGCTCAGCCAGGGCATCAGGCGGGGCTCCTGGAACACCACGCCGATACCGCTGCCCCGACCGAAGTTGAGCAGCGGGTTGAGTTCCAGCCCGCCCTGGTAGTCCTGATCCAGCCCGGCGGCGATGCGCAGCAGGGTGCTCTTGCCGCAGCCGGAGGGGCCGAGCAGGCTGACCACTTCGCCAGCGGCCAGGCTCAGGCTGACGTCTTCGAGCACACGTACATCGGCGAAGGCCTTGTGGATATTCTGCAATTTCAGCAGCGCACTCATGCTCCGCCCTCCCCGCCCTGGTAGCTGTCGCGCCAACGCAGGGCTCGGGTTTCCCAGGCCTTGAGCAGGCTGTCACTGAGCTTGCCGAGCAACGCCAGCAGCAGGATCGCGGCGATCACCAGATCAGGCCGCGAGGTTTCCCGACCGTCGCTGAGCAGGTAGCCGAGGCCACGGGTGGCGGCAATCAGCTCGGCGGCGACGAGGAACATCCAGCTCAGGCTGAGCGCGCCGCGCAGACCGGTGAACAGGCTCGGCAACGCTGCCGGCAGGAGGATGCGGCGCACCAGCGCCAGTGGCGGCAGGCCATAGAGCCGCCCCACTTCCACCAGCTTGCGGTCGATGTTGCGGATACCGGCGAGCAGCGCCAGGTACACCGGGAAGAACGCACCGAGGGCGATCAGCACGATCTTCGGCGTTTCGTCGATGCCTAGCCAGAGCAGCAGCAGCGGCACCCAGGCCAGGCTGGGAATCGCACGCAGCGCCTGGAAGGTCGGCTCCAGGTAAGCCTCGGCGCGACGGCTGAGACCCACCCAGGTGCCAATGACGATGGCCAGCGCAGCGCCAATGGCAAAACCGGCGCCCACGCGCAGCAGGCTGGCGTTCAGATGCCGCCACAGCTCGCCGCTCTGCGCCAGCGCGTAAAGCGTTTGCGCCACCTGGCTCGGCGCGGGCATCTGGTGCGCCGGCAGCAGGCCGCTGCGCACCAGGATTTCCAGCAGGGCCAGCAGCAGCAGGGGCACCACCCAACCACGCAGGTCGGTCAGTGCCGGCCGCCAGCCTGGGAGCCGCTCGGCCCAGCGACCGATGACGAGGTTGAGCGCGCCCATCGGTCAGTTCCCCGCCTTGGCCACGTTGCGCCCGATCACCTGAGCGGCCAGTTGCGGCTGGATCAGTTGGTCGACCACCTGGGCCACGTCGGTGCCCGGGCGCACCAGTTGCTCGTCGAGCAGGATGGGTGCGGCGGCTTTCAGCGCCTTGATGTGCTCCGCGCCCGGCTGCGGGTTGCTGAAGTCGGTGCGCGACAGTTGCAGCCTGGCCACTTCCAGCGGCAGCTTGGCCTCGTCGGCGAGCAACCGGGCCAGGGCATCAGGGTTGGCGATGGCCCACTGGCGTGCCTGCTCGTAGGCGCCGATCACCTGCTTGATCAGCTCGGGCTGCTGCCTGGCGAAGGCCTCGGTGACGCTGAGCACGCTGTAGCTGTTGAAGTCGCGGTTGCGATACAGCAGGCGCGAACCGGCCTGTAGCTCGCTGGCCGCCATCAGCGGGTCGAGCCCGGCCCAGGCCTGCACGTCGCCGCGTTCCAGGGCGACGCGACCATCGGGGTGTTGCAGATGGACGATCTCCACGTCGTTCTTGTCCAGCCCGGCCTTTTGCAGGCTTTGCAGGAGGAACAGGAAGGGGTCGGTGCCCTTGGTGGCGGCGACCTTTCTGCCCTTGAGGTCGGCCAGCGACTGGATGGGCGAGTCCTTGGGCACCACCAGTGCCGTCCATTCCGGACGGCTGGCGACATAGACAGTGTTGATCGGCGCACCGTTGGCGCGGCTGAGCACAGCGGCCAGGCCGGCGGTGGAGGCGAAATCGGTGCTGCCGCCGTTGAGGTATTCCAGCGAGCGGTTGCTGCCCTGGCTGAACACCCATTTGACGGCAATGCCCTGCGGTGCAAGGGCTTTTTCCAGCAGGCCCTGCTGCTTGAGCACCAGGCTGGTGGGGGCGTAATAGGCGTAGTCCAGTCGGACTTCCTTTGGCGGTGCGGCGTGTACGGTGGCTGGCAACCAGGCGGCGAACAGGGCCGCCAGGCCAACGCGCAAGGCATTTTTCTTCATGGTCATCTCCTCATGGAAGAACGGCCTTCCGGCCCGTTGGCGGGCCGGTCAGGAGATGTCACTGGGGTTAGAACCTGCCCAAAGGATCGCGAGCTAGAGCGATGCAAGGCAAAAAGAGGCGAGGAAGCGGAGTGTACTTTTGTACATGAGCATTCCGAGCCTGTTTTTAACGCCGCAGTGCTGACGCGCAGCAGACTTTGGGCAGGTTCGTGGGTTACAGCAGCGTCAGGGTGTAGCTCAGGATCAAACGGTTCTCGTCGGCGTCGGTGGTGACGTTGCCGCGCTGGGTGGCGTTGCGCCAGGACACGCCCAGGCCTTTCAGCGGGCCGTCCTGCAGGGTGTAGTCGAGACGCAAATCGCGTTCCCACTCCTTCAGGTCGCCATTGGCGGAATCGACGTTGTCGCCCTTGAGGTAGGCAACGCTGGCCTTCAGGCCCGGTACGCCGAGCTTGGCGAAGTCATAACCGTACTCGGCCAGCCAGGTGCGCTCGCCGGCGTTCTGGAACTTGCCGATCTGGCGGTCGGTGATCAGGTAGGACGAGCTGCCGCCGCC
Organism: Ectopseudomonas oleovorans; assembly: GCA_045291465.1. Lineage (GTDB taxonomy): Bacteria > Pseudomonadota > Gammaproteobacteria > Pseudomonadales > Pseudomonadaceae > Aquipseudomonas > Aquipseudomonas oleovorans_B. The sequence continues at coordinate 5,703,353 of CP152345.1, forward strand.
CTGGTTGAGGAAGGGGAAGGCGCTGTCGCCTTCGACCTGCTGGTAGCCCAGGCTGGCGAAGTGGCTGCCCAGGGTGTAGGTGAACAGCGCGCTCCAGGTCTGGTTGTCGACCTCACCGGTGCTGCTGTCGCCGGCACGCCAGTAGCCGGCGCTGCTGTAGCCCGCGGCACGACCGGAGGCGCTGCCGTTCTTGCCATCGGAGCCGCTGTCGAAGTAGCGCAGGTCGGTTTTCAGCGAGCCCGGGCCGATGGCCCAGTTGTGCACCAGGCCGAGGAAGTGCTGTTTGTAGAAGTCTTCAAGGTTGCCGTAGTAGTACTGCAGCGTCAGGTCCCTGGTCAGCTTGTAGTCGCCGCCGGCGAAGTAGAACTTGTTGGTGTCGGCGTCACCGGTGGCGCCGGCGATACGCAGAGAGATGTCGTCGGTGGAGCTGCGGGTCTTGGTGCTTTCCAGTTGGCCGGCGGTCAGGGTCAGGCCGTCGATCTCGCTGGAGGTGATCTGCCCACCCTCGAAGGTCTGCGGCAGCAGGCGACCGTCGTTGAAGGTGACCACCGGCAGCTTCGGCAGCAGGGTACCGATGCGCGCCTCGGTCTTGGACAGGCGCACCTTGGCGGTCACGCCGGCCTTGCTGTAGTCGTCCACGGCACTGCCATCGCTATCGAGCGGGAACAGCTGGCCGGGGGTGCGATCACGCCCGGCCTTGCTCGCGGTGCCGCCGGAGTCCAGCTTGACGCCCAGCAGGCCGATGGCGTCGATACCGAAACCGACGGTGCCTTCGGTGAAACCGGAGCTGTAATTGAAGATGAAGCCCTGGCCCCACTCCTGCGCCTCGCCGTTGTTGTTGGCGGTGTTCTTGGTGTTCAGGTCGTAATAGAAATTGCGCAGGCCGATGCTGGCCTTGCTGTCTTCGATGAAACCGGCGGCGGTCGCTTCGGTGGCCAGAGCGGCCAGGGCGACGGCCAGCGCCAGATTGGACTTGTTCATGCTCGATGCTCCAGGTGCTGTGTAGGCTGTTATGGGCTGGGCACTGCACAGGGGCTCGACGGACGACCGACACGACGAAGTTGGCATGAGAGCCCCTGATTAGGGCCCGATGCGGTGGTCCGCTGTCGGCTGGTGGCTAATCTACGAAATACACACTAATCCCTAAAAAGAATTATTTTTCACTTTGTAGTAACAAAAAAGAATATACGGAAATGGATTGAGGCTCGTAGGGCATACCGGGCGGCGATCCGTACGCGAAGCCGTATGCCGTCAGATATGCGCAGCACCGCGAAGCGGCGGACTGTTCGCTTCGCCACGAGCGGCCGGCGTTCCGGTACGCCCTACACAATGCCGATGCGCAGGGCGGTACCGAGCAGCCGATGTTTCGGGCCGATATGCACCTAAGCTAATTCCCAAAAATTATTTGCCGGGCGTTTTTTATATCGTCTAGCTTCTCTTCACCGGATCACCGGACTTCTTTCCCTAAACACTGAAGTACGCGTGATCCGCCGCACCCTCATGGCCGGCACGTGTTCGTATCGAGAGCCGCCATGTCACACACCCAATCCAGGCGCAGCACACTGATCGCCGCCTCGCTGGCCATCGGCCTGTTCGTCGCTCCGCTCACCGAGGCTGCCGAACAACTGCGCATCGGCTACCAGAAGTCCTCCACGCTGATCAGCCTGCTGAAGAGCCAGGGCACGCTGGAGAAGGCGCTGGCCGGCCAGGACATCAGCGTCAGCTGGCACGAGTTCCCCAATGGCCAGCCGCTGCTGGAAGCACTCAACGTCGGCAACATCGACCTGTCTGCCGATGTCGCCGACACCGTACCGGTGTTCGCCCAGGCCGCCGGCGCCGACCTTGCCTACTTTGCCCAGGAAGCGCCCTCCCCCAGCGCGCAGGCGATCATCGTGCGCGAGGACTCGCCGATCAGAACCCTGGCCGACCTCAAGGGCAAGAAGGTCGCCGTGACCAAGGCCGCCGGCGTGCATTACCTGCTGATCGCCGCGTTGCAGAAGGCCGGCCTGAAATTCAGCGACATCGAGCCGGCCTACCTGACCCCGGCCGATGGCCGCGCCGCCTTCGAGAACCGCAAGGTGGACGCCTGGGTCACCTGGGAACCCTTCCTCAGCGGCGCGCAGCAACAGCTGCCGACGCGCATCCTCGCCGACGGCAAGGGCCTGGCCGACTACCAGCGCTACTACCTGACCAGCGCCACCTTCGCCAGGAGCCACCCGCAGGTGTTGCAGACCGTGTTCGCCGAGCTGGTGAAGACCGGCGACTGGCTGCGCGCCAACCCGCGCCAGGCCGCTGAAATCCTCGGCCCGCTGTGGGGCAACCTCGACCCGGCCATCGTCGAGAAAGCCAACGCCAAACGCAGCTACCAGGTGCGCCTGGTACGACCGGACAGCCTCGCCGAGCAGCAGAAGATCGCCGACGCCTTCTACGGCGCCAGCCTGTTGCCGACCTCGGTGGATGCACGCGAAGTGAGCATCTGGAGCCCGCAATGAGCGTCGAGGCCCGCCTGCATCCCAGCCTGCGCGATGAACCCTTGTTCGCCGTGCACCTGTTCCCCGTGGACTTCGGCAGCCGCACGGCCAAGGTCGAGCGCCTGGCCAGACGCCTGGCGGCCAGCGCGGTGGAACGGGATCGGGCAGGCGGCAGCCCGCAGGCCGAGCGCGAACTGCTGCGCGACAGCGGCCTGCTGACCCTGGCCGTGCCGCAGCAGTACGGTGGCCAGGGCGTGGCCTGGCCGGAGATCTACCGCATCACCCGTTACCTGGCGGCGGTGGACAGCTCGCTGGCCCACCTTTTCGCCTTCCAGCACCTGCAAGTGGCCACCCTCCTGCTGTTCGGCAACCCCGACCAGCAGCGTCACTGGCTGACCCGCACGGTGCAGGAGCGCTGGTTCTGGGGCAACGCCACCAATGGTCGCGACAGCGGCCTGACGCTCGCCCCGCGCGAGGAACATTACGAGCTCAACGGCAGCAAGTCGTTCTGCTCCGGTGCGCTCGGCGCCGACGCACTGGTGATCGGCGTGCAACGCAGCAAGAAGCCGCAAGACCGCGTCTTCATCGTCCTGCCCAGCCAACGCGAAGGGCTGGCGGTGAACGGCGACTGGGACGGTTTCGGCCAACGCCAGACCGACAGCGGCACGGTGCAGTTCGAGCAGGTATTCGTCGATGCCAGCGAGCTGCTCGGCCCGGTCGGCCCCAGCCCACGCACCACCCTGCGCGCCTGCCTGTCGCAACTGATCCTCACCCAGCTCTACCTGGGCAACGCCCAGGGCGCGCTGGACGCAGCGCTGCGTTACACCCGCGAACAGAGCCGTGCCTGGCCGGCATCGGGCGTGGCCAATGCCGGCGACGACCCATTCATTCAACAGCGCTACGGCGAGCTGTGGCTGCGTTATCGCAGCGCCCTGCCCCTGGCCGAACACGCCGCCCAGCGCCTGCAAGCCGCCTGGGAAAAACCGGCACTGACCGCCGCCGAACGTGCCGAAGTGGCACTGGCCATCAGCGAGGCCAAGGTGGTGGCGGTTCGCGCCGCTCTCGATATCACCAGCCAGGTCTTCGAAGCCATGGGCGCCCGCGCCACCAGCTCGCGCTACGGCTTCGACCGCTTCTGGCGCAACGTGCGCGTGCACAGCCTGCACGACCCCATCGACTACAAGGTGCGCGACCTCGGCCACTGGCTGCTCAGCGGCCAGGGGCCGCAACCGTCGCTGTACAGCTGAGCAGGGCTGTCAGCCTCGATGCCAGAGCCAGCAGGTACTGGAGGAGGGGCTTTAGCCGCGATCCTGTCGTCGATGCAAACCGGTGGCGGGATTGCCCCGGATTGCATCCGGGCTACCTCAGGCCCCGGCAGCCAACGCGACCGTGCGAAAAAGCATCAACCTCGCTCAGCCCTTGCCCCACCTGGCCTGGTCGCGTTTTCCCGCATCTTATCCACAGTGCTTTCCCCAGATTCTGTGCACGACGCCCGGTAACCCGCTCACGCCCTGCCCTGCTGTTGAAAACCCGAGCCAACTGATTGATTAAAAGCGATATTCCAGCTGGCGATAACGCCAGCAAAGCGTCATTGGGCAAAAACTGAGCGGCCCGTCGTGACCCGCCTGGATGCTAGGTGCGGCGGGCTTTTGCAAAGGTTATCCACAGCGCTGTCAACAGAATTTGTGGGTGGGTTTGGGAAGGTCTGGACTGCCGCCTCTGGCGCGAGAAAACAACCGAGATGGCATTTTGCCCGCGAAGCATGGACAGTGCTGCGTTGGATGGAATAGGTTCTGGCTTGGTTCTGCTGGTGCAGTGATCCAGCAGATTGGGCTTGCCGTTATCTCTGTCGTGTTTCTCCCCAGAGTCTGTCGCGTTTGTTGCGATCGCCCTCAATCGAAACAAGGACTTGCAGGGCGACAAGGAAGGTTGTGCGACGGGTGTCGTGGGTAAACGCACTGCTATATCGCCAAATTAATAGTTAGCTATACAGAAAATATGAGCACATGTAGCCGATGCGGTAATGAAATTGAGTTCCGTTACGTGAGCGGCAGATGCACGCCCATACATACTCAAGGCTCATGTATTAAGCCAGGAAATTCAAAGGTTACGGATTACTCTGGGTATACCGTCAGCAAGGAAAGCACTTGCTTCTGCACAAACTGCCCAGCTTGTAAGAGTGAAGTTTTCTTCATAAGACATAACGGTGGGTCAGTTTGGATTGACCCGCCATTAGGCCCTCCGTGGTTCAAGCACTCATGCTTCGAGCCTGAAGGAAAAACAGGCAGCACACTGTTTTCAAGCATTCAAATTCACAACATTAAACTCAAAACCGATGAAATCGTAGGGGTAGTTAAGTCGACCCATGTAGATGCATTGAGAACTTACACAAGAGCAACGATAGAGACCGGAAAGTCAGAGACAATAAATTTAAGAATAAAAAATAATGCCGGCTTCCTTTTGGGAAAACTATGTATATACGAGCCATCCACTGGCCGAGTATGGCCAGCAGAAGAGCCATCATACATATTCGGCACGGATAAGTGGGCCAACAGAGAACGCAAGAAACTCACGAAAAATAATTTAGCACTCTGCCCAAAATGCAGCAAAAGAATAAAAGAGCACAAAATGAAGAGCCACATGAAAACCGTGCACGGATACAGTTAACAACCGATTCAAATCGCTCCCTTCGCTCACTGGGAAGGGCTAAAGCCCGCCCCTTAGCAAGTAGCCCGGACAACCTCGCCCAACGGTGGATGAAAAAAGCGTCATCCACCCTACGGTCGTTGACCTGTGCACGTCCGCACGCTCTGGCGGGCTGCTCGCTTCGAGAGCGAGCGGCCGGCGTCCCGGACCGCTCTACGTCAGGCTTCCTTGCTCGGCGAGGCGTCCTCGAAGCGGTCGACCTTGCGCAGGCTCTTGAAGCCGAGCATCCAGCCACCGGTCACCAGCAGGGTGCAGGCGCAGCCGATCAGCGCGGCCGGTACCACGCCGAACCAGGCGGCGCTGGTGCCGGCACGGAACTCGCCCAGCTCGTTGGAAGAGCCGATGAACAACATGTTCACCGCGTTGACCCGGCCACGCATGGCGTCCGGCGTGGAGAACTGCACCAGGGATGAGCGGATGTACATGCTCACCATGTCCGCGCCGCCCGCCACCATCAGCGCGGCGAACGACAGCCAGAACAGGCTGGACAAGGCGAACACCAGGTTGGCCACGCCGAACAGCGCCACCGCGCCGAACATCACCAGGCCGACATGGCGGTTGAAGGGTTTCATGCTCAGGTACAGACCGACGGACACCTCGCCGATGGCCATGGCGCTGCGCAACAGGCCCAGGCCCGTCGGCCCGACCTCCAGCACCTCCTGGGCGTAGATCGGCAGCAGCGCCACCACGCCGCCCAGCAGCACGGCGAACAGATCCAGCGAGATGGTGCCGAGGATGATCGGCCGCGAACGAATGAAGCTGATCCCGGCGGTAAAGCGCGCCCAGGCGGTGGACTCCAGCGCCTGCATCTTCTCGGCATAGCGCACCGGTACCAACGGCAGCAGCGCGGCACCGGCGAGGAAGCCGAACAGGCAGGCCGAGTAGGTCAATCCGCCGCCGCCAACGGCATACAGGCCACCCCCGATCACCGGCCCGGAAATGGTCGCCCCACGCATGATCATGCTGTTGGCGGCGATGGCCGCGGCCAGGCGCTCGCGCGGCACGATCTGCGGCAACAGGCTCGACAGGGCCGGCCCGGTGAAGGCGCGGGCGCTGCCGTAGAACACCAGCACAGCGTAGTACCAGGTCACCGGCGCCTCGCTCAGCGACAGCCACAACAAGGCCCCGGCACAGGCCGCCTCCACCAGCCAGCTGAGCAGCAGGATCAGCTTGCGGTCGAAGCGGTCGATCAGGTCGCCGGCCGGCATCAACAGCACCAGCATCGGGATGAACTGGGCCAGGCCGACATAGGCCAGTGAGAGCGGATCGCGGGTGATGTCGTAGACCTGCCAGGCAACGACGATGGCCTGAATCTGCATGGCGAACACCGCCATCAGACGCGCAGCGAGAAACGGCAGGAAACCGGGAAGGCGGTAGACGGAAGCAGCGGACACGGCAAAGCCTCGAGGCATGACCGGCCACTGCCGGTCGAGGTGAGCCGGCCAATCTACGTCATCGTATGACCATGGAGCAAATGGGTGAACAGGCTGTTGCGCAAATCGAACCCAGGGCAATACCCAGCGGGCGTCGAGGCGAACCGTGGGAGGGACTCAGCGACGACTGGCGCGCCTCCCACGGTCACTAGACGAATGCCTGATCACCAAAACCACGAGGCAGGCGCTGCGGGCCTGGCAAGGCGGTCAGACGTGCTTCCCAGGCGGTGCGCCAGTCGTTGGCGGCGCGGGCGGCCTTCTCGCGGCGTGCAGCGCGGCGCGCGGCATTGCGGGCAGTGCGGCGGGCTTCGGTGAAGACCTCGGTCTTGCGGCAATTGCGGCATTTGACCTTGGCCAGGTCGGTGGTAGCAGGCAGTTTTTCACCATGGGAGCCACAGGCGAGGTGGCCAGAGACCTTGTAGTGCGTAACCATCGCGTTATCTCCTGATCGTGGGCGCCCCGGCTGCACCCAGCCGGATCCATACCCCTCGCAAAGTGGGACTGCACAAGCGCTACGGTGGTTCATTGGCAGCCGCGCCGCCCTGCCCGCCAGCCCTCTGACGGGACAGCGGCGCGCTCTGGATCAACGGTTTCAGGTGACTGCCGAGCACGGAAACACGGCACCGGAGATCGGTGAACCGTCATTACTCGCGGTGCTCGCCAGCAGGGTCATCATCCGGAACCTGCGAACGTCCTGGGCTCCCGCCTTCGCGGGAGTGACTTTTTCAGAACATCCCTGGCACGGGCAGAAAGACTCGGGAAACAGAGTCAATGAGCAGCCCGATACGAGGGAATCAAGGATTCAGGTACGAATGAAGCCACTTGCGCTATACCACTCGAGTCCGTTGCGGAGGCGCGAGCGACTGCAGCGGCCTGTTCGCAGGGCGCCTTGCACCCAGCGCCTGCAACCGACTGCCCGGCCAGACAGCACCGACTCTCGCGACGCAGACAGGGATCAGCGCCTACCCTCATCCTGACTCGGGCTTGAATAGGCGCCAAAGGTTGACCACATTTCCACAGCCATGCAGAACATTTCACCAATAACCGCAGGAGAACGGATATCCAGTCCTATCTGATAGGCGTTGTATAACTCCCCGCGCACCAAACCGCGGATCGTTCCACAGTTGCCACTGACCATCCGCCACTGGGAGACATAGTTACCCGCCCAGTCGCCGACATCGTCCTTCTTGAACTGAGTGCCCATCGAGTTCACCAGATCCGCTGCATAGGTGTAGTCGTCATGGATGTTGTAATGGCGCCCATGGTTGGTCACCAATGTTTGCGTCCTCGCTATGAGGTTGCCTTGATAGTAGGTCGCATTACCTCGCGTAGACTCCGCATTCAAAGCCGAATCGATGACTTCTTTGAACAGGTATCTCATCTGTATTCCCTCAGATTGAATTCAGAAGCCGCCTCGCATGCGCCTGTCAATGAAATGAAAAATGACAGGTACGCCGGAGGCGGCCCGCGATGCCTCATGATCGCTATTTCCATTGATGATGTTTTCTGGCACATGCGAAACCACGAACAGGTATAGCAGATCAGTACGCACAGACCGGCCAAGCGGGGCCCTGTGCGTTACAGCAAGGCTTGGAAGGGGTCTAATAGCCCTTTTTGCCGGAACCTTCACCATGCCCCTGAGCCCCGACGACCTCGCACAGATCAGCGCCCTCACCCTGGCCCATTACCAGGGCAGCGCCGAAGGTTTTCGCGAGGGCACGCGCGATCATGACGTGAGCCAGAACATCGCGGCCCTGCTGCGTCATCTCCAGGGTACGACGCCCTGGCGCATTCTGGATTTCGGCTGTGGGCCGGGGCGTGACCTGCGTACCTTCAGCGGGCTCGGCCACGAGGCGATCGGCCTGGATGGCTGCGCCGAGTTCGTCGCCATGGCGCGGGCCGACAGCGGCTGCCAGGTGTGGCAACAGAGTTTTCTCGAGCTCGACCTGCCGACCGGGCATTTCGACGGCATCTTCGCCAACGCCAGCCTCTTCCATGTGCCGGATCAGGAGTTGCCGCGCGTGCTCGGCCAGTTGCATGCGACGCTCAAGGCCGGTGGCGTGCTGTTCAGCTCAAACCCGCGTGGCGACAACCAGGAGGGCTGGAACGGCCCACGCTACGGCAGCTACCACGACCTCGAACGCTGGCGCGCCCGGCTCACGGCGGCCGGCTTCGTCGAACTGGAGCACTACTACCGCCCCGTCGGCCTGCCACGCGACCAGCAGCCCTGGCTGGCCAGCGTGTGGCGCCGTGTGGATTAACGCGCCTTCAGCGACGGCAGCAGCGCGGTGAGGATACCCAGCAGCGGCAGGAAGGAGCAGATCAGGAACACCGCCTCGATACCGTGGATGTCGGCCAGGTAGCCCAGCAGCGCCCCGCCGATGCCGCCGAAACCGAACATCAGGCCGAAGAACAGCCCGGCGATCATGCCGACATTGCCCGGCATCAGCTCCTGGGCGAAGACCACGATGGCAGAGAACGCCGAGGCCAGGATGAAGCCGATCACCATGCTCAGCACGCCCGTCCAGAACAGGCCGACATGTGGCAGCAGCAGGGAGAACGGCGCCACGCCGAGGATGGAGAACCAGATCACCTGCTTGCGTCCGATGCGGTCGCCGATCGGCCCGCCGAAGAAGGTGCCGGCAGCCACCGCGCCGAGGAACAGGAACAGATAGAGCTGCGAGCTGGCCACCGACAGGTCGAACTTCTCGATCAGGAAGAAGGTGAAGTAGCTGGTGAAGCTGGCCATGTAGAAGTACTTGGAGAACACCAGCAGCGCCAGGATCAGCAGGGCGAACTTCACCCTGCCTGCCGACAGGCCGTGAGTGGCCACGCCGCCCTGCTTGAGCCTGAACAGCGTCAGGTGGTGGCGATACCAGCGACTCAGGCCGTACAGCACGACGATGGCGAAAGCCGCGAACAGGCCGAACCAGGCGACGTTGCCCTGCCCGTAGGGAATGATGATGGCCGCTGCAAGCAACGGGCCGAAGGCGGTGCCGGCATTGCCGCCGACCTGGAAGGTGGACTGCGCCAGGCCGTAGCGGCCGCCCGAGGCCAGACGGGCGATGCGCGAGGCCTCGGGGTGGAAGGTCGAGGAGCCGATGCCCACCAGCGCCGAGGCCAGGAGGATCGCCGGGAAGCTGCCGACGAAGGCCAGCATGAGGATGCCGACCAGGGTGCACAGCGAGCCGGCCGGCAGCAGCCAGGGTTTGGGATGACGGTCGGTGTGGTAACCCACCCAGGGTTGCAGCAGCGAGGCGGTGAGCTGGAAGGTCAGGGTGATCAGGCCGATCTGGGCGAAACTCAGGCCGTAGTTGAGCTTGAGCATCGGGTAGATGGCGGGCAACACCGCCTGGATCAGGTCGTTGATCAGGTGCGCCAGGGCGCAGGCGCCGATCACGCGCATCACCAGAGGGCTGGCCTGGCTGACGGACGAGGCGCCGGCCAGGGAGGTAGCGGCAGGACTGCTGGACATGCTCGAAGCTTCCGGACGAGATGAGGAACGCCGCTATGCTAGGCTTCGCTCAATCGCCTGTCTCACGAAGATCGGGCAGCAACCCTCGCAAAAAAGGCACTCTTCAGGCAAAACGTAGCCAACGACGGCCCGGATGCAGGCGCTAGCGCGAAGAGCCGAGGCAGGCACGCTCGGAGCCGCGTTCGACTTTACGGCTGTAAATGGGCATTTTCAGGGATGTCCTGCAAAGGTCATTCATCGTCACGCCCGCGAAGGCGCGAGCCCAGGACATTCGGAGCGCACAGCGAGTCATGACGGTTTTCTCAGCGTTTCCTCAGGTCGTCTTTAACGCCATATCGCCAACGTAGGTGGTTTTTCAATGCGATTACCCGAGAAGCTGCTGGCCGAGATCGACGCCTCCCCCTGGCTGGTCAGCAGCAGCGCCACCGATTACCCGGTCAATGCCGTCATCGAGCCGCACTCGCACCGCAACAAGCACCAGCTGATCTACGCCATCTCCGGCGTGATGGTGGTGACGTCGGCGATGAACCAGTGGACGGTACCGCCGAGCCGAGGCATCTGGATGCCCTGCGGCCAGGTGCATGCGATCCGCTGCGTCGGCAACGTGAAGATGCGCAGCATGTTCGTGCGCCCCGACAGCCTGCCGGACATGCCCGACGCGTGCCGCGCGGTGGCCATCTCGCCGCTGCTGGGCGAGCTGATCCGCGCCGCCGTGGGCATCACCCAGCCCTACGCCGAGGACTCGCGAGAAGCACGGGTGATGCGCCTGATCCTCGATGAGTTGCGTATTCTGCCGACCCTGCCGCTGCACCTGCCGCAGCCGGCCGACCCGCGCATCCAGCCGATCTGCACGACGCTGCAAGGCAACCCCGGCGACGCCTCCACCCTGGCCGACTGGAGCGCCCGCCTGGGCCTGGACGAGAAGACCATCCAGCGCCTGTTCCAGAAAGGCACCGGCATGACCTTCGGCCAGTGGCGCCAGCAGGCGCGCCTGTTGCTGGCGCTGGAGCGCATCGCCCTGGGCGAGAAGATCATCGATATCGCCGGGGAGCTGGGTTACGACAGCCCCAGCGCCTTCACCACCATGTTCAAGAAGCAGTTCGGCCTGACCCCCAGCCAGTTCTTCAAATGAACATCAGGCGCTGTCACGGGTGAGGTAGCCGACCAGTTGCCGCGCATGGGACGACAGGGCGTCCCAACTGCGCACGCACAGGCGCAGCTCGCGGGTGGCCCAGACATCCTCCAGCATCACCACCGCCACCGGCAGCTCCTGGGCGAAGCGGGTCGCGGCCACCTCGGGCAGCATGGAGATACCGACACTCTGCGCCACCAGTTGGGGCGATGGCATCGAAGCTCGGTGCCCGCACCCGCACCTTGAGCGGCAGCGCATTGCGCACCGCCATGTATTCGACGAAGCGCTGCATCGCGCGCTCGGCCGGCAGGCAGACGAAGGGATAATTGAACGCGCTGCGCAGCGAGGCCGGGCGCTGGCCGATCAGTGCATGCCCATGGGGCACCAGCAGCACCAGGCGGTCATTGCGAAACGGCAGCGACAGCAGGCCCTCGGTGGCCAGGTTGCCGTCGTATACGCCGATGTCGATGCTGCCCTCCTGACCCCGCGCAGCACGTCCTTGCTGTTGTGTTCGGCCAGTTGCAGATCCACTTCCGGGTAGTCGGCCAGAAAGGGGCCGAGCGCCGCCGGCAGGAAGGTGCTGTTGGCCACCGTGGAGGCCGCCAGGCGCAGGGTGATGCGCCGCTCGCCGTTGAGTTCCTGCAGGGTATCGCTGAGCTGGCGGGCCTCCTTCAGCACGCTCTGGCAGGCCTCCAGCACCAGGCGCCCGGCCGGGGTCAGGCTCATGCCGTCACTGCTGCGCACGAACAGCGTCACCCCGCAGCGCGCCTCGAACAGGCGCAACCGGGTACTGGCCGCCGACACGGCGACGGGAAAGGTCGCCGCCGCCTTGCTCAGGCTGCCGGTGGCGGCAATGGCGGCGATCAGGCGCAGGTCGGGCAGGTCGAAGTGCATCGGGGCGTTCTCCAGATCAGAAAGCCATCTTCGCGAAAATGCGATTCTAGCTGCCGGGCTTTCCATTCAGAATAATGAACGTATTCCCTGCCGCAGCCTGCCATGAACGCTCTGACTTCCTCGTACCGTCGCAACCTGGACAACGGCGTGCTGTTCGCCGTGCTCTCGGCCACCGGCTTCAGCCTGAAGGCCGTCTTCGTCAAACTCGCCTACGCCGCCGCACCGGTGGACGCCATCACCGTGCTGAGCCTGCGCATGGGCCTGGCCCTGCCACTGTTCGCCTGGCTGCTGTGGCTGAGCCGTGGCAGCGGGCAAACGCGCCTGTCGGCGAAGGATTGGGCACAGGTCCTGCTGCTGGGCATGTTCGGTTACTACCTGTCGAGCCTGTTCGACTTCTACGGTCTGCAATACATCAGCGCGGGGCTGGAACGGCTGATCCTGTTCACCTACCCGACGCTGGTGCTGCTGTTGCAGGTGCTGGCAATGGGCGAGCGACCAGGGCCGCGCACCTTCCTGGCCATGGGCCTGTGCTACCTGGGCCTGGGCATCGCTCTGGTGCATGACATCCGCGTCGAGGGCGACAGCGAGCAGATTCTGCTGGGCGCCGCCTGGGTGTTCGCCAGCGCGGTGACCTATGCCCTGTATTACCTGGGTACCGGCGTGGTGATCCATCGGGTCGGCTCGATGCGCCTGGCAGGTCTGGCCGGCGGCGCCTCGGCGATCATGGTGCTGGTTCACTACGGCCTCACTCGCGACCCGGCGCAACTGGCGAGCCTGCCGGGCGATGTGTGGCTGTACGGCACGCTGATGGCGTTGCTGTCGACGGTGCTGCCGATCTACTGGATGGCCCTGGCCGTGCAACGCATGGGCGCCAGCCATGCCGCCGTGTTCGGCAATCTGGGTCCGGTGCTGACCCTGTTCGCCGCCTGGGCGCTGCTCGGCGAGGCCATCACCCTGTACCAGATCGCCGGCCTGGCCCTGGTGCTGCTGGGTGTCTCGCGCCTGTCGGCGGGCAGGCGCAAGACGGGCTGAGCCGGGCTCAGCCCTGACGGATCAGATCGGCCGCCTTCTCGCCGATCATGATGCATGGCGCGTTGGTGTTGCCGCTGATCAGCGTCGGCATGATCGAGGCGTCGGCCACACGCAGGTTGGCCACGCCGCGCACCTTCAGTTCGGGCGTGACCACTGCCGCGTCGTCACTGCCCATCTTGCAGGTGCCCACCGGGTGGAACACGGTGGCGGCATGCTCGCGCAGGTGCGCCAGCAGCTCCTCGTCGCTCTGTACCTGCGGGCCGGGCAGCATCTCTTCGCCACGGATATCGGCGAACTGCGGCTGGGCAAGGATGCGCCGCGCCAGCTTGACCCCTTCCACCAGCACACGGCCATCGGCCTCGTCGCTGAGGAAGTTGAAATCGATGCTCAGGCTGCGGCCCTCGCCCAGGCGCACTTCACCGATGCTCTTCGGGCGCAGCACGCAGGTGTGGATGGCATAGCCGTGGCCCCACTCGAACAGGCGCCCACGGTGGCTGCGGTAGCCGGGCACGAAGTGCATCTGCACGTCGGGCAGGTCGCCTGCCAGCGGCGTGCGGGCGAAGCCGCCGGCCTCGACGTAGTTGGTGGTCAGCCAGCCCATCTTCTGCGCCAGGTACTTGAATGGCGAGGCGAGAATCTTCGGCAGCGCGCCGACGGAAAAGCCCAGCGACAGCGGGCTCTTCGAGCGCACGGTGAGCGTGCCGTCGAGGTGATCCTGCAGGTTCTTGCCGACGCCGGGCAGGTCGACCTTGCAGGCCACGCCGGCAGCCTCCAGCTCGGCCTTCGGACCGATGCCGGACTTCAGCAGGATATGCGGCGAGCCCAGCGCACCGGCGCAGAGGATGGTCTCGCGGGTGCAATGCAGGGTGCGCCACTGGCCGTCCTGACGCAGCTCCAGGCCGGTGACGCGCTCGCCATCGAGCAGCAGACGCTCCACTTCGCAGCCGGTGAGCACGCTGAGGTTGTCGCGCTGGCGCACCGGGGCGACGAAGGCGCGGTAGCTGGACAGGCGCCGGGCGTTCTTCTGGGTGACGTTGTAGAGGCCCACGCCTTCCAGGGTGCCGCCGTTGAAGTCGTCGTTGCGCTTGAGGCCGATCTGCTCGGCGGCGCGGATGTAGCGCTCGGACAGCGGATTGGGGTCGCGCGGCCTGTCCACGAGCAGCTCGCCCTGGGTGCCGTGGTAGTGCAGCGACTGGCCCAGGCAGTTGCCTTCGGACTTCCTGAAGTACGGCAGCACGTCGTTCCAGCCCCAGCCGGGGCAGCCGGCGGCTTCCCAGCGCTGGTAGTCGCTGGCGTCGCCACGGATGTAGATCATGCTGTTCATCGAGCTGGAACCACCGAGGGCCTTGCCGCGCGGGGTGTGCAGGCGACGCCCGGCGAGGTGCTTCTGCGGCGCGGAGAAGTAGTTCCAGCTGAATACCTTGCTCTTGTACAGGGTGATGGTGCCGGCCGGCACCTGCACACGCGGGCTGGCGTCGCTGCCGCCGGCCTCGATCAGGCACACGCGCACGGCCGGGTCGGCACTCAGGCGATTGGCCAGCACGCAGCCGGCGGAACCGGCCCCGACGATGAGGTAATCGAAGGACTCGCTCATCTCAGTGCACCTCTTCCAGGTCGTCGTGCAGCAGGCCGAGGATGTGCCGTTTCATGCGGATGAACTCGGGCTCCATGACCACGTCGAGGTTGCGCGGGCGCTCGATGGGCACGTCGAGGATTTCCTTGATACGGCCCGGGCGCGCGCCCATCACGTAGATGCGGTCGGCGAGCAGGATGGCTTCGTCGATGTCGTGGGTGACGAACACCACGGTCTTCTTGCTGTTGCCCCATACCTGCAGCAGCAGTTGCTGCATCTGCAGACGGGTCTGGCTGTCGAGGGCACCGAAGGGTTCGTCCATCAGCAGAATCTGCGGGTCGTTGGCCAGCGCGCGGGCGATGGCAACGCGCTGCATCATGCCGCCGGAAAGCTGCTTGGGGTAATGCTCGGCGAACTTCGCCAGGCCCACCTCATTCAGGTAGAACTCGACGATGGTGCGAATCTCGCTGGCCTCCAGCTTGCGTCGCTTGAGGCCGAACTCGATGTTCTGGCGCACGGTCAGCCAGGGGAACAGGGTGTAGCCCTGAAACACCATGCCACGGTCGGCGCCAGGGCCTTCGACCTTCTGCCCGCCGACATGGATCTCGCCTTCGGTGGGTTCGGCCAGGCCGGCGGTGAGGTAGAGCAGGCTCGACTTGCCGCAGCCCGACGGGCCGACGATCACCGCGAACTGCTGATCCGGTACGTCGAAGGAAACACGGTCGAGCGCAGTGAAGGTTTCGCCCTTGGGCGACTGGTAGCGCAGGCTGACGTTGTCCACCTTGAGCCGTGCGGCGACCTCGGCGTACTCGCTGAGCGCCGGCATGATGTAGGGTTTCTTGGCTACTGCGCCCATGCGGCAATCCTCAGTCGAAGCAGACGGAACAGTTGATCGGTGATCAGCCCGAGCAGGCCGATGATGGCAATGGCGAGGAAGATCACATCCACCTGGAAGCCGCGCATGGCCTTCAGGCTGATGTAGCCAAGGCCGCTGCTGGCAGCGACCAGTTCGGCCACCACGAGATAGGTCCAGGCCCAGCCCATGGTCACCCGCAGGGTGTCGAGGATGCCCGGCAGCGAGGCCGGGCCGAGTACGTGCAGCACCACGTCGCGACGGCTTGCGCCGAGGGTGTAGCTGGCATTGAGGAGGTCACGCGAGACGCCCTTGGAGACGTCGGCGACCATCACCAGTTGCTGGAAGAACACGCCGAAGATGATCACCGCCACGCGCTGTTCCAGACCGATGCCGATCCACAGGATGAACAGCGGCACGAAGCTGGTCACCGGCAGATAACGGATGAAGTTCACCAGCGGTTCGAGAAAGGCCTGGACGATGCGAAAGCTGCCCATCAGCAACCCCAGCGGTACCGACACCAGCGACGACACGACGAAGCCGATCAGCACCACTTCCAGGCTGGCCAGCACGTGCTTGCTGAGGGTGCCGTCGCCGGCCAGGCGCACGCCGGCGGCGATCACGTCCCCTGGTGTCGGCAGGAACATCGACGGCACCACACCGCCATAGGACAGCAGGGCCCACAGGCCCAGCACCAGCAGCCAGCACAGGCCGCTGACGCCCAGTACCAGGCCGCCGGGCAGGTCGACTTTGGGAGTCAGGCAGCGCTGCACCCAGGATTTTTGCGTGGCCATCAACCACCTCGTGTTGCGAATTGCGAAAGACCGGCAGGCGCACCTGCGCCCACCGTAGGAGCGGCTTCAGCCGCGATTGCCACAGACTCAGGGCGTGACGAAGGAGGTATCCACCAGATCCTCGTAGCTCACCGCGTAGGGCTTGCCCTGCAAGGTGCTCCAGGTCTCGTTGGCCAGCTTGATGATCTCGGCGATGTCACCGGCCTTGCCGGGGGTGCCGAGCAGCTTCTCGCTCATGGCCTGGTCGTAGAACTTCACGCCCTTGGCGGCTTCGGCCAGGTCCTTGGGATCGGACAGGTAGCCACCAACGCCTTTGGCCATGATTTCGTAGGCCTTCTCCGGGTTGGTCTTGGTGAACTCGACCGCCTTGTACAGACCGGCCACCAGCGCCTTGACGTCTTCCGGCTGCTTCTCGATGACGCCGCAGTCCAGCGCCACCACGTCGACGATCACCCCGGGTGTGGCGCTGCTGTCGACCAGCACCTTGCCGCTGCCCTTCTGCCTGACCATGGTCAGGTTCGGCTCCCAGGTCACCGCCGCCGGCACATGGCCGGCGATGAAGGCCGAGGCGGCGTCGTCGGCGGTCATGTTCTGCACGTCGATGTCGGCCATGCTCATGCCGGCCTTCTTCAGCAGGTAGCTGAGCCAGAATTGCGACACCGAACCTTCGTTGACCGCCACGGACTTGCCCTTGAGGCCCTGCATGTCGGCGATGTCGTTCTGTACCACGATGCCGTCGCCGCCGTGGGATTCGTCCAGCGCCGCCACGGCCTTGAAGCAGAAGTCCCTGGAGCGGTACTTGAGAATTTCGTCGATGGTCGAGGCCGAGCCGGACAACTTGCCCGAGGCCTGCGCGGCCATGTACATCGAGGCTTCCTCGATGGTGGTCAGTTGCAGGTCGAGGCCGGCTTCCCTGAAGTAGCCGAGGTCACGGGCCAGGTACAGGGTGCCGTAGCCGACCCAGGTGGTGTGGCCGATGGACAGGGTGCCGGCCTGTGCAGTGGCGGCCATGCCGGCAGCCAATGCGGCGCCAAGCAACGAACGGAAAACAGGGGGACGCAAAGTCTTGATCATGGGACGCTCCACAGCCGATTGGTTCTCGTTATTCGGTGGCAGAGGCCAAGAGCCTGGAAAAGCTTCGTCATCGACGAGGTCGCACAAACGAGCTCTTCTGGCTCTTGATCCGTCATGCGGCAGTGCGTGATGGGGGCATGGTCTACGAAGCGGGGGGATAGGAAAATTATTAAATTTGTCGTTGCGACATAAGAAAAAACTGTCTTTTGCAACCGACACAAAAATTATCAATTGGAAATAATCAGCGAGACGCAGGTAACTGCAATCTGGTCGATAACTCCATTTTTGCGATCGAGCACGAGATGCTGCAACGACTCCTCTGGAAGATGCTTCCCAAGACGCACCGACGGTTCCTGCTCGGTTGCCTACCCGTAGAGCAACGCCAGATCGTCAACAAGGTTCTGTCTGCCCGTGCGTATTTCCCGGATTTTTTCCGGGAGAAGCACTGCCTGTTCATCCACGTTCCCAAATGCGCCGGTACCAGTGTCTGTTGCGCTCTGTTCGATGGCGGTCGCCCCGGACACTTGCCTCTGTATTGGTACGAGCAGATGTTCCCCGCCGAGTATGCGGCAAGCTTCAAGTTCACTTTCGTGCGCGACCCGCTGGAGCGGGCCTACTCGGCCTACACATTCCTCAAGCGCAACCATGGTTCCGGGCGGGATCGCGAAGCGTACGAGCTGGTCAGTCGCCATGCGAATTTCGATGGCTTCGTCAGCAACTGGCTGCACCCGGAAAACGTTCACAAGCAGTTGCACTTCGTGCCACAGTCAACCTTTCTGTGCGACAGCACAGGCAGTCTGGCCATGGACTTCATCGGCCACCAGGAACGCATGGAGGAGGACTTCCGACAACTCTGCGAGCGCACGGGCTGGAACGCCAAATTGCCGCAGGCGAACCGATCTCCAGATGCCCATATGACGATTCGGGAGCAATGTACCGTGCGCACACGCCGTCTTGTTCGCAGAGTCTATGAACGCGACTACCACCTGCTCGGCTATGACTGAGTCCGGCCTGCGCCTCTTCAGGCAGACCCCGCAGGTGCCATCCATTTCCCGGGCAGCCCTGCTGGGACAACGCCCATGCTGCGTTTGGCTGACCGGCCTATCCGGTGCGGGTAAATCAACCCTGGCCAGCGCACTGGATCTGCGACTCCATCAGGAAAAGCTGAGCAGCTACCTGCTCGACGGCGACAATGTCCGCCATGGGTTGTGCAGCGACCTGGACATGAGCGAGGCGGCTCGCCGGGAGAATATCCGGCGCCTGGCCGAGGTCGCACGACTGATGTGCGATGCCGGATTGGTGACGATCGTCTCGGCGATATCTCCATACCGTGCGGAGCGTGAGGCCGCACGCTCCCTGTTCGCCCAGGACGATTTCATCTGTGTCCACGTCAGTACGCCGCTGGCAGTGTGCGCCGAGCGCGACCCCAAGGGCTCTACCAGGCCGCTCGCGAAGGGCGCATCCGCAACTTCACCGGGATGGACAGCCCCTACGAGCCTCCCCTGGACGCCGATCTCGAACTGGATACCTCGTGTCTCGATCAGCAGGCGGCTGTCGATCGCCTGTACCGACGGGTTCTGGAGCGCTGCCGCCCTCGTTAGAGCAGCCCCAGCTCGCGCCCGGTGCGATCCACCGCGCGTCGGGTCTTTTCCACCAGCTCGTCCAGCTCGCCATGGCTGGCCACCAGGGCCGGAGCCATGATCATGCGGCCAAGGGTGGATCGGATGATCAGGCCTTCGTCGAAGCCGACGGTGCGGCAGTGCCAGGCGATATCGTTCTCGTTGGCGAAGCGCTTGCGCGTGGCCTTGTCCTCGGCGATTTGCAGAGCAGCGACCAGGCCGGTGCCCTGGATGTCACCGATCAGCGGGTGATCGGCGAAGGTCTCGCGCAGCAGCTTCTGCAGATAGGGGCCGGTGTCGGCCTTGACCGTCTCGACGATCTTCTCGTCACGCAGCGCCGTGAGATTGGCAATGGCCACGGCAGCGGCCACCGGGTGTCCGGCGTAGGTCAGGCCGTGGGCGAACACGCCGCCTTCCTGCACCAGGGCATCGGCAATTCGGCTGCCGAGCACCAGGCCGCCCATGGGGATGTAACCCGAGGTGAGGCCCTTGGCGATGGTCAGGGTGTCGGGCTGGAAGCCGAAGTGCTGGTGAGCGAACCACTCGCCGGTACGGCCGAAACCACCGATCACCTCGTCGGCGCACAGCAGCACGTCGTACTGGCGGCAGATGCGCTGCACCTCGGCCCAGTAGCTGGCCGGCGGAAAGATCATGCCGCCGGCGCCCTGGAAGGGTTCGGCGACGAAGGCGGCGACGTTCTCGGCGCCCAGTTCGAGGATCTTCGCTTCCAGCTCGCGGGCGGCCTTGAGGCCGAAGGCTTCTTCGGAAAGGTCGCCGCCCTCGGCAAAGTAGTAGGGTTCACCGATATGGGCGAAGCCCGGCAGCATGCCACCCATCTCGTGCATGAAGCCCATGCCGCCGAGTGCGGTGCTGCCCAGGGTGGAGCCGTGGTAGCCGTTCCAGCGACCGATCATCACCGTCTTGCTCGGCTTGCCCACTACCTGCCAGTAGCGGCGCACGGTGCGGATCAGCACCTCGTTGGCCTCGGAGCCGGAGTTGGTGTAGATGGCGTGGCTGTAGTGCCCGGGCAGCAGGCTGAAGAGCAGCTCGGACAGCTCCACCACACGCGGGTGCGTGGTATGGAAGAACAGGTTGTAGTACGGCAGCTCTTCGAGCTGACTCGTTGCCGCGGCATTCAGGTCAGCGCGGCCGTAACCCAGCGCGGTGCACCACAGGCCGGACATGCCATCCAGATAGCGCTTGCCGTCCGTATCCCAGAGATTCAGGCCCCGGCCCTTGGCGATGACCAGCGCGCCCTTCTCGTTGAGCGCCTTCTGGTCGAGGAAGGCATGGATATGGTGCGCCGCATCCAGTGCCTGGTATTGCTGGGTGGTGTGTTTCCGGGCAGTCATCGCAAGGTCTCCGCCAGTGGCGTGCAGGGTGCGCCGTGCGCACCGTTGATAATCCGATCAACTTCACCTGGTGCGCACAGCACACCCTAGGGGCGCAGCTGGAACCAGGTGGTCTTGAGCTGGGTGTACTTGTCGAACGAATGCAGCGACAGGTCGCGGCCGAAGCCGGACTGCTTGCCACCCCCGAACGGCGTGGTGACGTCCAGCGCGTCCACGGTGTTGACCGACACGGTGCCGGCGCGCAGGCGCCGGGCGACGCGGTGAGCGCGGTTGAGGTCATCGCTCCACAGCGAAGCGGCCAGGCCGTAGACGCTGTCGTTGGCCAGGGCCACGGCCTCGTCCTCGCTGTCGAACGGCAGCACCGCCAGCACCGGGCCGAAGACCTCTTCGCGGGCCAGGCGGCTGCTTGGCGCCACGCGGGTAAACACCGTCGGCGCGATGAAGTTGTCCGAGCCACCCACCGTCAGTTGCTGGCCGCCACAGACCAGGCGCGCACCTTCGGCCTGGGCGCCACGGATGAAGTCCATGATGCGTGCGCTCTGCCGCGCCTCGACGATGGCGCCGGCGCGGCTGGCCGGGTCGAGCGGATCACCCGGCATCCAGTCGCGGGCCCTGGCTTGCAGGCGCTCGACGAATTCGTCATGGATCGAGCGCTGCACCAGCAGGCGCGAGTTGGCCGAGCACACCTCGCCCTGGTTGAAGAAGATGCCGAAGGCGGCCTTCTCGGCGGCCAGGTCGAGATCCTGGCAATCGGCGAACACCAGGTTGGCGCTCTTGCCACCGCACTCCAGCCACACCTGCTTGAGGTTCGATTGCGCCGAGTAACCCATGAAGTACTTGCCCACCTCGGTGGAACCGGTGAAGGCCAGGCAGTCGACATCCATGTGCAGGCCGAGCGCCCTGCCCGCCTGCTCGCCGAGGCCGGGCACCACGTTCAGCACGCCTTCCGGCAGTCCGGCTTCCAGCGCCAGCTCGGCCAG
The DNA here is from genome assembly GCA_045291465.1 of Ectopseudomonas oleovorans. Taxonomy (GTDB): domain Bacteria; phylum Pseudomonadota; class Gammaproteobacteria; order Pseudomonadales; family Pseudomonadaceae; genus Aquipseudomonas; species Aquipseudomonas oleovorans_B. The sequence continues at coordinate 5,724,741 of CP152345.1, forward strand.
CCGCAGGGCGGAGAACGGCGACTGCTCGGCGGGCTTGAGCACCACCGAGTTGCCGGCGGCCAGGGCCGGCGCCAGCTTCCAGGCGGCCATGTCCAGCGGGAAGTTCCACGGCACCACGGCGGCGACCACGCCGAGCGCTTCGCGGGTGATGGTGGCGAGCACGTTGCGCGCACTGGGCGCGACTTCGTCGTAGAGCTTGTCGAGGCTCTCGGCGTACCAACGGAACACACCGGCCGCACCGGGCACATCGATGTTCCAGGCATCCATCACCGGCTTGCCCATGTTCAGCGAGTCGAGCAGCGCCAGCTCGTCACGGTTGGCCAGGATCAGCTCGGCCAGACGCAGCAGCACCTGCTTGCGTTCGCTCGGAGTGCGTTGCGACCAGACGCCGGCATCGAAAGCCTGACGGGCGCTGCGCACGGCCAGTTCGACCTCGGCCTCGCCACAGCCGGCGACCTGCGCCAGCACCTGGCCGGTGGCCGGGTTGATGGCCGCGAAAGTGGCTCCGGACTGCGCCGCCACACGGCGGCCACCAATGATGGCCTGTTCGATGAAGGCCTGCTGCCGGGCGCGTTGCTGCCAGTCGCTGAGTTCGTACACCACTGTCCCCTTCTGCCGTTTGGCGATTGCGGAACCGATGGTGGCGCAAGCTCGAAAATAGGAAAAATATTAAAAATGTCGCCGGGACATACGAAAAAGATGGTCACGTCCGCACCAGGACAGTGCAGCCAGCCAACTCCTTGTGCAAATGCCATCTTCTCACCCGCGAGACCTTGCCACGCCTGGCCTGCGCGATCACCGCCCGATCCTTGCCACGCACGCTTTCAGCGCAGCGATGCCGCACCGCGCGAACCCTGGGCAATCCGCTTTCGACCCGCCATGGCCGGCCCCCGCTTCAACCTCGTTCGCACTCGCCTTGCCGACCGTGTACGACTCTTGCAAGTCATCACCCAGCACTGAAGGTGGCCAGAAAAAATATGGCCACTGGCAAACAAGATGCTCGCCTGCCGGCCCCTGATCTGCGGGTATGGTGAGTGCCAGAAGAAGATCGTCCGAGGTTCCTTGCGTGGCTGCCTACACCCTGCGTCAACTCAAATACTTCGTCACCACCGTCGAATGCGGCAGCGTCGCCGAGGCGTCGCGCAAGCTGTACATCGCCCAGCCCTCCATCTCCACGGCGATCAAGGGCCTGGAAGAGAGCTTCGGCGTGCAGCTGTTCATCCGCCACCACGCCCAGGGCGTCTCGCTCACCCCCAGTGGCGCGCGCTTCTACCGCAAGGCGCAGGAGCTGCTGCGCATGGCCCGCGAGTTCGAACAGAACGCCCTGGCCGACAACGACGTGGTGGCCGGGCAGATCGACATCGGCTGCTTCGAGACGGTCGCCCCGCTCTACCTGCCACGCCTGATCGCCGGCTTTCGCCAGCGCTATCCGGGTGTGGAAATCCGCCTGCACGACGGCGAGCAGCACGAGCTGGTGCAGGGGCTGACCGCCGGCCGCTTCGACCTGGCGATCTTCTACAAGCACGATCTGGACGGCACCATCGAGACCGAACCGCTGATGCCGCCACAACGGCCCTATGCGCTGCTGCCCGAAGGCCACCGCTTCGCCGCGCAGGCGCAGGTGTCGCTGCGCGATCTGGTGCTCGACCCGATGATCCTGCTCGACGTGCTGCCGAGCCGGAACTACTTCGTGAGTATCTTCGAGGAGCTGGGCCTGTCACCGAACATCGTGTTCAGCTCACCCTCCATCGAGATGGTGCGCGGCATGGTCGGCCAGGGCTTCGGCTTCTCCGTTCTGGTCACCCGCCCGCACTGCAATACCACCTACGACGGCAAGCAGGTGGTGTGCGTGGACATCACCGAAGACGTCACCGGCTCCGGCCTGGTCGCCGCCTGGCTCAAGCGCGCGCAGCTGACCAAGCCGGCGCAGCTGTTCGTGGATTACTGCAAGGTGGAGCTGGGCGAGAAGCGCGGGCCGGTACCCGACTGACCCCGCTGCTCAGACCTGAAACTGCATCACCGCGTCGCGCATGCTCTGCGCCACGCGCTCCAGTGCCTCGGCCGTACGAGCCAGGTCGTTCACGGCCTGGGCGTTGTGCTGGGCCATCTGCGCGATCTGCTCGACACGTTGAGCCACCTCGTTGCTGGCATCGCTCTGCTCGCCGATGGTGTGAGAAATCTCGCCCACCACCTGGGCCGCGCGTTGCGCACCATCGCGTATCTCGTTGATCGAATCACCGGCCTGGTGCGCCAGGCTCACGCCATCGTTCACCCGGGTCACACCGGCCTGCATGCTGTCGACCGCCAGGTTGGTGTTGCTGCGGATGCGCCCGATCATGTCGGTGATTTCCTGGGTCGACTGCGCGGTACGGGCTGCCAGGTTGCGAACTTCGTCGGCCACCACGGCGAAACCACGGCCGGCCTCCCCGGCGCGTGCCGCCTCGATCGCGGCATTGAGGGCAAGCAGGTTGGTCTGTTCGGCGATGCCCTTGATGACCTGGATGATGGAGTGGATCTCTTCGGATGAGCGCCCCAGTTCGGTGATCGTCTCGGACGACGAGGAGACCGCCTCGGCGATGCGGTTCATGCCTTCGACCACGCCGAGTATGACCTGACCACCGCTGTCGGCCAGTTGCCCGGACTGGGCGGAAATGCCCTTGGCATCGTGGGCGTGCGACGACACCTGGGCGATGTTGCGGATCATCTGCTCCATGACCGCAGCCATGCTCGTGGCGCTGTCGGCCTGCTGGGTCGAGTCATGCAGGATGCCCTGGGCCGTGTCGGTCAGCGTGCGGGCCGTATGCTGCAACTGCTCGCTGTGCTGGGTGATGCTGCTGATCATCCGACTGAGGTTGGCCTGCATCTCGGCCAGGGCCTGGAGCAACTGGCCGGCCTCGTCCTGGCGCTGTGCCTCGATGCGGCCACGCAGGTTGCCACTGGCGATGGCTCGCGCCGCCTCGACGGAGCGTTGCAACGGCCCCAGCACGCTGCGCATCAGGTTCCAGGTGATCAGGCCCAGCAGCAGACTGACCAGGACGATCCCGGTGAGCAGGTGGATCGAGGCTTTGCTTACGGCAGTCTGGCCACTCTGATGGGCGACGCTCACCTGCTCTTCGATCAGGCTGCTGAGCGCCTCGTTCCTCACTTCGAGGTCACTGAAACTCTTCATGAATGTAGGCATTTCAGCCTTGGCGGCCCGTGCATCGCGCAGTGCCGCTTCGGTGATCTGCTCAGCCTCGGTGATGTAGGCATTGAGGGCCGGTTGCGACTGGGCAATGGCCTGCTGGATTTCGGCCGGTAGCGGCAACTGGGCATTGGCGGCCAGGGCGCGTCTGAACCAGTCGGCATGCTCGCGCAGATCCTTGCGAACCTGCTCGGCAGCGGCCTGATCGCCGGGTTCGACACTGAAGGCAGCCAGCACGTCGGCGCGCAGCGCGTCGTGCATCATGTCCCCTTCCAGGTGGTTGCGCAGCGCCGTGACGCTCAGCTCGTTCTGCGCCAGCGCGCCATTGAGCTGGGTCTGGCCCCAGAAACCCACTGCACCAAGCCCCGCCGCGACGGTAACGCTCAGTACTCCGCTGGCGATCATCTTCTGACGAATGTTCATGCGCTGCTATCTGGCTGTGAGGAAGGGAGTTGTAAGTCTAGTTCAGCTCCCAATCCTGCAAGGGCGGCAAAAGCCCATCCGAGACCGTCCTGCGCGCTATTCGAATACGGGCCGGAAAAAGCTGCGCTCGTAGCTGAGGATGCAGCGCGTCTCCTCGGCATAGCGGAAGGCTGCCTGACACTCGGCGTCGGCGAACGAGTCGCGGCGGTAGCGCTCGTAGTCGGCCAGGCTGGGGAAGCTGAACAGTGCCAGGGCCACGTCATTGGCGCCCTCGGACGGCAGGAAGTAGCCGTGATGGGTGCCGCCGAAGCGCGCTACCAGTGGAATCCACAGCTTGGCGTAGTGCTCGAATTCCTCGAGTTTGTAGGGGTCGACGATGTAGCGCAGGTAGCAGGTGACCATGGGAGTCCTTCATTGCGGGTGGATTCGATGAAGCAGGGATATAAACACGGCGAAAAATCCACGCGCCATGCTTTTCCGGCATCCCGCCGGCAGTCGGTGATGCGCACGGCGCACCCTACCCGGTGACCCGCTTCACGTAGCCCGGATTGCATCCGGGCTACGCATCACGCCCCGGTCACCAGCTCGCGCAGGCGCTCACCGTCGATGGCGCGACAGATGCCTTCCGGCTTCTGCATCGGCGAGTCCTCGGCGGCGAGCATGGCGTTGAGCACGGCCTCGTCGGTGGCCTGCACGGCAGCCAGGTAGATCGCGTCGAAGCAGTCGTCGTTGAGGTAGTCGAGGTTCAGGCGCGGCGGCGAGACCTGCGGCAATGGCCGTGGGTTGGCCACGCTGAAGGCCAGGAAGATGTCGCCGGAGTTGTTGCCACCCGGCGTGCCGGCCAGGGCGATGCCGAGACCGGCGCGCTGCGCCAGGCGCCCCAGTTGGTGCGGCAGCAGCGGCGCATCGGTGGCGAGGATGACGATGATCGAGCCGCGCTCGCGCTCCAGCCCGTCCGCCAGCTCGGCGTCCAGGCGCTCGCCCACCGGCACGCCACACACCTTGAGCCAGGCACGCTGGCCATGGTTGGCCTGCACCAGGGCACCGAGGGTGTAGCGCTGGCCGTCGATCTCGATCAGTCGCGAGGCGCTGCCGGTGCCGCCCTTGAAGCCGTAGCAGATCATGCCGTTGCCACCACCGACATTGCCTTCGGCAATGGCCCCGCACTTTGCCGCGTCCAGCGCGGCCAGGGCATCGGCCTCGCTGACGTGCTGACCGTTGATGTCGTTGATCACCCCGTCGTAGGTCTCGGCCACCACCGGCATGGCCCACAGATGCTCGCGCTGCCAGGCGTCGGCGTAATGGCGGATGGTCCAGCGCGTGGCCGCGTGGTGGACGATGCCGACACTGTGCGAGTTGGTGATGCACAGCGGGCCGACGAAGTAGCCGCCATGCTCGATCCAGTGCGTTCCGGTCATCTCGCCGTTGCCGTTGAGCGCATGGAAGCCCGCCCACACCGGCTGCGGTTCGGCTTCGCGGCCACGCGGCAGGATGGCGGTTACGCCGGTCTGGATGCGCCGGCCGTTGTCGGCCACGCCATTGAGGGTACGGTAGCCGACCAGCACGCCGGGCACGTCGGTGATGGCGTTGTACGGGCCGGGGGTGCCGGGCAGCGGCAGGCCGAGTTCGCGGGCGCGAGGTTTAGCCATGGGAATCATCCTGAGAAGTGGCGGGCTTGCGATTGCGCAGGTACAGGCCGAGGGCCGCGATCAGCAGCGAGGCGATCAGCAGCAGCGTGGCGATGGCGTTGATTTCGGGCTTGATGCCGCGGCGGATCATGCCGTAGATGAAGACCGGCAGCGTGGTCGAGTCGACCCCGGCGATGAAATAGGTGATCACCAGGTCGTCCATCGAGATGATGAACGCCAGCAGCGCGCCACCGACCACTCCGGGCAGTATCTGCGGCAGGGTCACGCGGCGGAAGGTGATCCAGGGCGAGGCGCCGAGATCGGCCGAGGCCTCTTCCAGGCGCGTGTCCATGCCGGCCAGACGCGCACTGACGATGAGGAACACATAGCTGATCAGGAAGGTGCAGTGGCCGATGATGATCGACACCTTGCCCAGCGGCAGGCCGACACCAACGAAGAAGATCAGCAGGGCGATGCCGAGCACGATGTCGGGCATCAGCATCGGCATGAACAGCAGCACCCGGTAGAACTTCTGCAGGCGAAAGCGGTAGCGCGCCAGGGCCAACGCGGTGAGCGTGCCGATCACGGTGGAGATCGCCGTGGTGGTCAGCGCCACCACCAGGCTGGTGCGCAGCGCGGCCAGCAGCTGGTCGGTGGACTCGACGTACAGGGCGTTCTCGCTGAGGCTGGTGGACAGGCCGAACAGCGAGCGATACCAGTCCAGGCTGAAGCCGTCCCAGATCATCATGTTGATCGGGTTGCCGTTGAACGAGTAGGCGACGATCAGGCCGATCGGCAGGTACAGGAAAACGAAGAAGGCCAGGCTGTAGCCACCCAGCAGGCGGCGCCCGAGGCGAGCGAGCAATGCGTTCATCGACTGGCCTCCTGCGTGCCGTTACGTCCCTGGGCCACCACGTAGAGCACCAGGCACACCAGCACCGCCGCCATCAGCAGCATCGCCAGGGCGGCACCGAACGGCCAGTTGCGCGCGGCGAGGAACTGCTGCTCGACCAGGCTGCCGATCATCAGCACGCGCGCACCACCGAGCAGTGACGGCACGATGAAGTTGCCCAGGCTGGGGATGAACACGATGATCGAGCCGGCGGCGATGCCCGGCAGGGTGAGCGGGAAGATCACCTTCCAGAAACTCTGCCAGCGGCTCGCGCCAAGGTCGGCCGAGGCTTCCAGCAGGCGCTTGTCGAGCTTCTCGACGCTGGCGTAGACGGGCATGAACATGAACGGGATGAAGATGTAGGTCATGCCGATCAGCACCGCCGTCTCGGTGTAGATCAGTTCCACCGGGTTGTAGAAGCCCAGCGCCGCCAGCGCGGTGTTGATGACGCCACTGGGACGCAGGATCAGCAACCAGGCGTAGAGGCGTACGATCAGGCTGGTGAAGAACGGCAGGGTGATCAGGAACAGGCAGAAGTTGCGCATCCGCTCGGGCTGGCGCGCCACCCAGAAGGCCGCCGGGTAGCACAGCGCCAGGGTCGCCAGCACGGTCAGCCCGGCCAGCTTGAACGAGCGCAGGATGATCTCCAGATAGACCGGGTCGAACTCCTCGTTGACGCCGTCGGCCCAGCCCAGCACGCGGCCGAAGTTGTCCGGGTAGAAACTCCACTCGACGCCGCCGTAGAGGCCTGGTTCGAGCAGGCTGTACACCGCCATGATGGTCAGCGGGGCGAGGAAGAACACGCCGATGATCAGCGTCACCGGGGTCAGCAGGCCGACCAGGCGCAGGCGCTCGCGCAATGGCATCAGGCACCTCCGGGGATCAGGTGCGCGGCCTCCAGGCCATACCAGAGCTGTACGCTGTCGCCCGTGCGCAGGCGTTGCACACCCTGCTGCGCGGCGTCACGCAGCACGGCCTTGACCGTGCGCCCGTGGCCGGTGCGCAGCAGCAGCTCGAAATCCTTGCCGATGAACAGCAGTTGTTCCAGGCGCCCTTCCAGCGCGGCGAAGCCTTCGCCGGGACAGTGCAGGTGGAACTGCTCGGGACGCAGCATGAGCTGGGCGTACTGGCCAACGCACAGGTCGGGGTGGCGCGTCTGCAACAGATCCCCCTGGCTGTCGAGCAGGTAGGCAACACCGTCGTTGACCGAACCGACGTGCACATCGAACAGGTTGCTTTCGCCGATGAAACCGGCAACGAAGGCATTGGCCGGGCGGTGGTAGATCTCCGCCGGGGCACCGATCTGCTGGATATGGCCGCCATTGAGCACGACGATGCGGTCGCTCATGGTCAGCGCTTCTTCCTGGTCGTGGGTGACGAAGACGAAGGCGATGCCCAGCTCGTGTTGCAGATTCTTCAGCTCGCGCTGCATGGCCTGACGCAACTGCCGGTCGAGCGCCGACAGCGGCTCGTCGAGCAGCAGCAGCGCCGGGCGATCGACGATGGCGCGGGCCAGCGCCACGCGCTGCTGCTGGCCGCCGGAAAGCTGGCCGGGCTTACGCCGCTCCATGCCGGCCAGGCCGACCATCTCCAGCGCCTCGCCGACGCGCTGGCGTTTCTCGATCTTGCCGACGCCGCGTACATCCAGCGCATAGCCGACGTTGTCGCCGATGCTCATGTGCGGGAACAGGGCATAACTCTGGAACACCGTGTGCACCGGGCGACGATGCGGCGGCACCAGGTTCATCGACTGGCCCTGGATCAGCAGCTCGCCACCATCCAGTTGCTCGAAGCCGCTGATGGTGCGCAGCAACGTGGTCTTGCCGCAGCCGGAAGGGCCCAGCAGGGTGACGAACTCATTGGCACCGACGGCCAGGTCGAGCCCGTCGAGGGCGCGTACCAGGTGCCCCTCGGGGGCACGGTAGTGCTTCACCGCGCCACGGATTTCGACCACCGGCGCGGTTTGGGTGAAGACAGTCATGAACGACTCCAGCGGAAATACCGTAGGGTGCGCCATGCGCACCACTCCAAAGCGGTTGCGCTGCGCACGGCCTGGGCAGCCTACGTCACGAGGTAGCAGCGAGGCTCAGTTGGCGGTACGCACGCGCGTCCACACCCGATCGTATTGCTTCAGGCCCTTGCCGAGGTCTTCGAAGATCTGCAGCTTGGCCATCACCTCGGCCGGCGGGTTGACCTGCGGATTGTCACGCAGCTCGGCCGGCAGCAGCTTCAGCGCTTCCCTGTTGGGCGTGCCGTTCATCTGCTGCGCGGTGTTCAGCGCGGCGATCTCCGGCTGCAGGAAGAAGCTCATGAAACGCTTGGCGTTGGCCTTGTTCGGCGCACTCTTGAGCACGCACATGTCCTCCTGATACATCGTCGCGCCTTCCCTGGGGATGACGTAGGCGAGGTTCTGCGGGTCCTGCTTGACGTACATCATGGCGCCGACGAAGTAATGCGAGGCGGCAGCGTCGCCGGATTGCACCATCGGCACGCTGTCGTAGGTGAAGGCGGCGATCAGCGGCTTGCGTTCGATCAGCCAGTCGGCGGCCTGCTTGAGCTCGGTCGGCTCGGTGCTGTTGACCGACTTGCCGTCCTTGATCAGGCCGACACCGAGGGTCTCGCGCATGTCGTCGAGCATGATCACCTTCTTGCCGGCCTTGGCCTCGGCGAAGAAGTCGTCCCAGCTCTCGATCGGCTTGGAGACCTTGTTCCTGTTGTAGAAGATGCCCACCGTGCCCCAGGCATAGGGCATGCAGTACTCGCCCTTGGGGTCGGATTTGGAACGCAGGAAGGCCGGATCGATATTGGCGAAGGCGGCATCCTGGTTGATGTCGGTCTTCTCCAGCAGACCGAGGGCGGCCATGGTGTCGTGCATGTGCACCGACGGGAAGACGATGTCGTAGCCCTTGGCGCCGGCCTGCAGCTTGGCCAGCATCTCTTCGTTGCTGCCGTAGGTGTCGAGCGACACCTTGATGCCGGTCTCGGCGGTGAAGCGGGTCAGCACCTCGGGGTTGATGTAGTCACCCCAGTTGTACAGGCGCAGTTCTTCGGCAGCCTGGGTGGCACCGGTGACGAGGCCGCTGCCAAGCGCGACGCACAGGGCGAGATGACGCAGTATGGGCATGTTCCTGTTCTCCACTGTTGTGGCCGCGCCAGGGCGCGACATTTGCTTGTTGCGGCAGGAAGCGCGAGCGTCGACTGCGGAGCGGAAAGGCTTCTACCGGCTTTCTTCACCCAGGTAACGGCCAATCGACATCTCTTTGCGTTACGGTTGCAGAGTAGAATATATTTATTCCAAAGATCAATACTCTGACATTTAAATGTCAGAACGATTTGGCATGGCAGGGGAATCGGACATGCTCGATGGCAAGATGGAACATCTGGAAGGCAGGCTGACGCCGGCCGAACGCACCCTGTGGGTCTATATCCAGGCCAATCTGGAGACCCTGGCGTTCGAGAACGGCGCCAGCCTGGCCGCCAAGAGCGGGGTCAGCCCCAACACCGTCAGCCGCTTCCTGCGCCGGCTTGGCTACAAGGGCCTGAAAAGCCTGAAGGACGAACTGCGCGACGAAGTGCGCGTGCAGTCGCTGCTCAACCCGGCGCTGATCGAACGGGTCGAGCAGCCGGAAGACCTGGTGGCCCACCTCAACGAGGAAATCGAAGCGCTGCGCGCCTTCGCCGAGCTGCTCGGCAGCCAGCACTGGCGCGACATCGTGGCGCGCGTGGGGGATGCCGAGCGCGTCTTCGTCTGCGGTTTTCAGACCATTCGCGGCCTCGCCGAGGACTTCGCCAACCGCCTCGCCCTGGTGCGCTCCGGAGTGGAATTTCTCGACCTCTACAGCGGCGTGCTGGGCCAATGGCTGGACAGCCACAACCAGCGCTGCTGCGTGATCCTGATCGACATCGCACCCTACGCCGACGCCGGCATCGCCTTCGCCAACAACTGCCTGAAGCAGAACACCGACCTGGTGGTGTTCACCGACGAATACGGCATCGCCAAACATATCGACACGCCGCACATCGTCACCATGAAGACCAAGACCGGGCTGATCCTCGAATCCACCGGCGGCCTGACCAGTGCCCTGAACGTCCTGCTGCACTGCGTCGCCAGCGCGCACAAGGATCAGCTCAAGGAACGCCTCGGTGCCTACCGGGCGCGGGTCGAGAGCCTCAAGCTGTATCGCACATGAAGGGAAGAGCCGTGCATGCGGCACTGGAGCCTTGCCGCCGTCACTCCCGCGCAGGCGCGAATCCAGGCAGGCGGCAAGGTGCTTCGCTCGGCGCCGTCACTCGCCCTGCATCCACTGCGCCAGGCGCGCCAGCATGGCGTCGCAGCGTGCCAGTTGATCGAGGCTGACGAACTCGTCCGGCTTGTGCCCCTGTTCCATGCTGCCGGGGCCGCAGACCACGGTGGCCACGCCGGCCTCGTCGAACAGACCGCCCTCGGTGCCGAAGGCCACGGTGGTGAAGTCGTCACGCTCGGTGATCAGCGCCAGCAGCCGTGCCGCATCGCTGGCAGCGTCGGTGAGCAGGCCGGGATAACTCGACAACTCGCTGAAACGGATATCGCTGGCCGCGTTCACCGCACGCATGCGCGGCAGCAGCTCGCGCTCGGCGTAGTCGCGCAGTTCGGCGGCAACCTGCCGCGGGTCGTCGGCCGGCAGCGCGCGCATCTCGAAATCGAAGCGGCATTCGGCGGGCACGATGTTCAAGGCGCGTCCGCCCTGGATCACGCCGGTCTGCACCGTGGAGCAGGGCGGGTCGAAACGCGGGTCATGCCGCTCCGGGGCGGCCAGGCGTTCACCGATCTCGCCGAGTCGGCCGATGAGCTTCGCCGCGTATTCGATGGCATTGACACCCCGCGGTGCATAGGCCGAATGGCAGGCGGCACCGTGCACCTCGCAGCGCATCGCCAGCTTGCCCTTGTGGCCGAGCACCGGACGCATCTCGGTGGGTTCGCCGATCAGGCAGATGGCCGGGCGCTCGGGGCTGGCGCGCAGGCGCTCGACCAGACTGCGCACACCGAGGCAACCGACCTCTTCGTCGTAGGAAATGGCGATGTGCAGCGGCAGGCGCAGCGGCGCGTCGAGAAAACGCGGCAATGACGCCAGCACGCAGGCGATGAAGCCCTTCATGTCCGCCGTACCGCGCCCGTACAGGCGACCGTCGCGCTCGCTCATGGCGAATGCCGGCAGTGTCCAGGCCTGGCCGTCGACCGGTACCACATCGCTGTGTCCGGACAGCATCACCCCGCCTGCCCCTGCCGGGCCGATGCGCGCATGGAGGTTGGCCTTGCTGCGCTCGGCGTTGAACAGCAGCTCGCTGTCGATACCGAGCCCGGCCAGGTAGGCACGCACGTAGTCGATCAGCGCCAGGTTGGATTCACGGCTGGTGGTATCGAAGGCGATCAGGTCGGCGAGCAGGTCACGGCTGGTGGGCATGGGCGGTTACCGGTGAAAGGGGATCCATACCGTATCGTAGGGTGGATCGGGGCGCGTAGCTGACGCTTTATCCATCCACCATCACGGCACACACGGTGGACGAAAAGAGCGTCGTCCACCCTACTCGTTACCCGGCACGCCGTAACTCGGCGCGGCGGTGGGATCGAGGGCGCGGGTGATGTAATCGTGCAACTGCGGCTCATAGGCGCGCCAGAGGACGTCCAGTTCACCGATGGGATCCTGCTCGGCCCAGTCGACACGCAGATCGACCACCGGCCAGACCAGATCGCCGACCACCGAAAGCGCCGCCGAATGTACCGGCCCGGCCTCGCCACCGGCGGCAACCGCCGCATGCATGGCCGTCAGCAGACGATCCGGCAGGCCACCGCCGGCCTGCTCGAAAGCCTCGACCATGGCGTCGATCACCGCCGTGGAGGCCAGCAGGTTGCCGGCCGCCACGCATTGCTCACCGGCCCGCGCATGGTGCACGCCAAGGGCTTCGCTGCCAGTGAAATGCGCGCTGGCGCCATGGCTGTCGATCACCGTCACCTGGCGATACTGGCCGTAGCCGTTGCGCGCCAGTGCCTGCTCCAGCGCCGTCGCGGGCGCCTCGCCGGCCTCCAGCCGATCGAGTATCTGCGAGCCCAGCGCCGGCAGGGTGATGTTCTGCGTCGACACCGCGCCAACTCCGGCGCGCAGCCAGGGGCAGCGGGCGCCGACGGCGATGCTGGAGGAGCTGATGGCGATGCCGAGATGGCCGGTTTCCGGGCAGCGCCCGACGATGGAAAAGGTCATGCCTGCCCTCCTGTGCCCGGCCAGTCATCCGGGATCACCGCAATCACGTCGATCTCCATCAGCCATTGCGGCTGGCCGAGGGCCGAAACCACCAGACCGGTGGAAATCGGGAACACGCCCTTGAGCCACTTGCCGACCTCCTGGTAGACCGGCTCGCGGTAGCGCGGGTCGATCAGGTAGGTGGTGGTCTTGACGATATGCGACAGGTCGCTGCCAGCCTCTTCGAGCAGTTGCCTGACGTTCTTCATGGCCTGCTCGGCCTGGGCACGAGGGTCACCGAGGCCGACCAGGTTGCCGTCGAAATCGGTGCCGACCTGGCCGCGCACGTACACGGTATTGCCGGCGCGCACGGCCTGGCACAGGTCGTTGTCCAGGGTCTGGTTGGGGTAGGTGTCCCGGGTGTTGAACATGCGGATGCGGGTATGGGTGGGCATCAGCGGACTCCGGTGAGGCTGACTTTGCCAGCGCTGGATTCGGGGATCGCGACTTCGCGCTGGGCGGCGTCGCGGTAGGCGGTGTACGTGCGCTGGGTGGCGATGTGGTCGGCAATGTGACGGGCGTCGTGCCACACGCCCCAGATGAAGGTGGAACCGCGGCGCGACAGCCAGGGCAGGCCGACGAAGTACACGCCCGGCTCGCTGGACACCCCGCGCTGGTGCTTCGGCTTGCCGCTGGCGTCGAAGGCATCGACCTGCAACCAGCTGAAGTCCGTGGCGTAGCCGGTGGCCCAGATGATCGAGGTGACGCCGGCGGCAGCCAGGTCGAGGTGGTGCAACGGCGCGCTGACGCAGGCCGGCTCGGGGAAGCGGCGACGCGCCTCGGGCTCCTCCGGCAGGTCGAGGCCGTTGCGTGCGACGTAGGCATCGGCGGCATCGAGCAGCGACAGGTAGTTCTCGTCGCCGCGCGCCAGATTTTCCGCCAGATCATCGGCGAACTGCGCCACGCCGCCTGCGAAGGCGCGGGTCAGCCCGACCAGGGTGATGCCTTGTGCGGCCAGTTCGCGAAAGTCGATGGTGCGCCCGCCATGGGCGCCGCTGACGGCAATGGTCACGTGCTCCTTGCCCGGCTGCACGGTTTCCAGATCCCACAAGCCGAGCACGCCGAGCCACCAGACGAAATCACGCCCGCGATAGCTGCGCGGCGGCCGGTCGTGGGCACCGACGGAGAGGTACACCTGGCGCCCGGCGCGGTTCAGTTCGTCGGCGATCTGCACGCCGGAGGAGCCGGCACCGACCACCAGCACCGCGCCCTCGGGCAGTTGCTGCGGATTGCGGTAATGCGCGGAGTGAATCTGCAGCAGGCTTTCGTCCTGCGGGGCGATGGCCGGGATCACCGGGCGCTGGAACGGGCCGGTGGCGGCGACCACGCGATTGGCGTGAATGGTGCCCTCGGAGGTCTCCACGATGAAGCCGGCGCGGCCTGGTGCACGCACCACCTGCTTCACCTCGACGCCGGTACGGATCGGCGCGTCGATCATCTGCGCGTAAGCCTCGAAATAGTCGGCCACCTGATCCTTGTGGGCGAAGTCGTCCAGACCGAGATCGGGAAACTCCATACCGGGGAAGCGGTCATGCCAGACCGGGCCGTTGGTCACCAGCGAATCCCAGCGCACCGTGCGCCAGGCCTCGGCAATGCGGCTCTTCTCCAGCACCAGGTGCGGCACGCCGAGCTTGCCCAGGTGTTCGCTCATGGCCACGCCGGCCTGGCCGGCACCGACCACCAGGGTGTCGATCGCAAGGGTTGCGGGTACCCGGTCTGCGGGTGAGGGAAAGGCGGACTGCTTCAGCTCGGTCATGGTTGCCTGCTCTGATTCTGCTCGTGACTGAATCCGCCGGGGCGGCTCGTTGCGGGCATTCTGTTCAGAGCGGGGGATTCGCGAAATTATGTTTTTTGTAGTTGCTGGCAAGGGAAAAACTACCCGCAGGCACTGACGGTGCAGGCACCCGGCAGCACGCCCGAAGATCGTGCACGGAAATAGCCCCGCCAGCGCTATATACAAAACGACATAACGATGTAGGATTGCCGCATTCGCACCTGCCGCCAGGGTCGAGTCAACACCCGACAACGACAAGGAACCCCCATGCTCAAGCCTCTCAAGCACAGCCTGCTCGCCCTCGGACTGATCTTCGCCAGCGGCGCCATCGCCGATGAAGTGAAGGTCGCGGTGGCCGCCAACTTCACCGCCCCCATCCAGGCCCTCGCGCCGGACTTCGAGAAGGCCACCGGACACAAGCTGGTGGCCTCCTTCGGCGCCACCGGGCAGTTCTATGCACAGATCAAGAACGGCGCGCCGTTCGATGTGTTTCTCAGCGCCGATGACACCACCCCGGCCAAGCTGGAGAGCGAAGGTGACAGCGTGCCTGGCTCGCGCTTCACCTACGCCATCGGCAGTCTGGTGCTGTGGTCGGCCGATGCCGCCTACCTCGACGGCACTGACGCGGCGCTGAAAGCCGGCCAGTTCAGGCACCTGTCGATCGCCAATCCGAAAGCCGCTCCCTATGGTCTGGCAGCGACCCAGGTGCTGGACAGGCTGGGGCTGAGCGAAGCGGTCAAGGGCAAGCTGGTGGAAGGCCAGAACATCACCCAGGCGCACCAGTTCGTCTCCACCGGCAACGCCGAACTGGGCTTCGTCGCCCTGTCGCAGGTGTACAAGGACGGCAAGGTCGGCAGCGGCTCGGCCTGGGTCGTGCCGGACACGATGTACGACCCGATCAGGCAGGACGCCGTGATCCTCAAGCCGGGCGCGAACAACCCGGCCGCTGCCGCGCTGGTGCAATACCTGAAAGGCCCGCAAGCGGCAAAGGTGATCGAGTCGTTCGGCTATAAACTGCCGTAGGATGAAATCCGGGGCTCTGCCTGCGCGGGCTCCGGATTGCAACCGGATCACGCTCGCCACCCCCGGAACCCTGCATGCCGCTGTCCAAGAATGACCTCGATGCCATCCTCCTGACCCTGGAGCTGGCCTCGCTGACCACCGTGCTGCTGCTGATCATCGGCACCCCCATCGCCCTCTGGCTGACGCGCACCGACTCCTGGCTCAAGCGCCCGGTCGGTGCCGTGGTGGCGCTGCCGCTGGTATTGCCGCCGACGGTGATCGGTTTCTACCTGCTGGTCAGCATGGGGCCCAACGGCTTCTTCGGCCAACTGACGCAGAGCCTGGGCCTGGGCACCTTCACCTTCAGCTTCACCGGCCTGGTGATCGGCTCTATCTTCTATTCCCTGCCCTTCGTCGTGCAGCCGCTGCACAATGCCTTCGAGGCCATCGGCCGTGGCCCGCTGGAGGCTGCCGCGACGCTGCGCGCCGGCCCCTGGGACGCCTTCTTCAGCGTGGTGCTGCCGCTGGCCCGCCCCGGCTTCATCACCGCGGCTATTCTCGCCTTCGCCCACACCGTCGGCGAATTCGGCGTGGTGCTGATGATCGGCGGCAACATTCCCGGCAAGACCCAGGTGGTCTCGGTGCAGATCTACAACCACGTCGAGACCCTGGAATACGCCCAGGC
The DNA here is from genome assembly GCA_045291465.1 of Ectopseudomonas oleovorans. Classification (GTDB taxonomy): domain Bacteria; phylum Pseudomonadota; class Gammaproteobacteria; order Pseudomonadales; family Pseudomonadaceae; genus Aquipseudomonas; species Aquipseudomonas oleovorans_B. The sequence continues at coordinate 5,740,604 of CP152345.1, forward strand.
ACACTGGCTGGCCGGCGGCATGGTGGCGTTCTCCTTCATCGTTCTGCTTGCGCTGTACAGCGGCCGCAGCGGCAAGGTGAGGGCCTGGTGATGTTCGGATTCGGCAAGACCTCGCCCCTGACCGTGGCGGATGACGGACGCATTCGCGCGCGCTTTCTGGTGCAGCACGCCGGCTTTCGCCTGGACGTGAACCTCGACCTGCCCGCCCGTGGCGTCAGCGCCCTGTTCGGTCATTCCGGCTCGGGCAAGACCAGTTGCCTGCGCTGCTTCGCCGGGCTGGATCGGCCGCAGCAGGGCTACCTGCAAGTGGCCGGCGAATGCTGGCAGGACAGCGAACGTGGGTTTTTCCTGCCCGCACACCGACGCGCCATCGGCTACGTGTTCCAGGATGCCAACCTGTTCCCGCACCTGAGCGTGCGCAGCAACCTGGAATACGGCCAGCGGCGCATCCCGGCAACGCAGCGCAAGGTGGCGCTGGATCAGGCGCTGGAACTGCTGGGCATCGGCCACCTGCTCGAACGCATGCCGGCGGCACTGTCCGGTGGCGAACGCCAGCGCGTCGGTATCGCCCGTGCTCTGGTCACCAGCCCGCGTCTGCTGCTGATGGACGAACCGCTGGCCTCGCTGGATCTCAGGCGCAAGCAGGAAGTGCTGCCCTACCTCGAGCGTCTGCACGAGGAGCTGGACATCCCGGTGGTCTATGTCAGTCATGCTCCGGACGAGGTCGCGCGACTGGCCGATCACCTGGTACTGCTCGACGAAGGGCAGGTACGCGCCAGCGGCCCGCTCAAGGAAACCCTGCTGCGCGCCGACCTGCCCTTCGCCAGCGAAGACGACGCCGAAGCGGTGATCGACGGCCAGGTCTGCGGCCATGATGCCGACTACGACCTGCTCGAACTGAGCCTGGCCGGCAGCCTGGCACGCCTGCGCCTGCCCCACGCGGCCGTGCCGCCAGGGCGTGCGGTACGGGTGAAAATCAAGGCCCGCGACGTCAGCCTGGGGCTCCACCGCGCCGAGGACAGCAGCCTGCTCAACCTGCTGCCGGCCGAAGTAGACAGCTGGCAGGTACTGGGCGCGCAGGTGCTGCTGACCCTGCGCGTCGGCGAGCAACGCCTGCTGGCGCGCATCACCCGCTACTCCTTCGACCAGTTGGGCATTCATGCCGGCCAGGCACTCTGGGCGCAGGTCAAATCGGTGTCGCTGCTGGCGCCGTGATGCACACAGGCTCACCCCCCGGGTGCAACAACGCTCAATTGTGACAGGCGATCCGACAGGAACCGGCCGGTCGTTCACCAACTGGATGGGGCCGACATCGACCCGGCCGATGGGCAGAGCGTCACGGAACATGAAAGGGTTGATTCCCCGGCGTAACAGCGGATGCCCATCCGGAAAGAAAAGGCGCAGGTCAGGGGAGAACCCTGCACCCGGCGCCCTCATGTCTTCAGGGTTTCTGAGCGTGCCGGGGCCTTCGCCTTCTCCTCTGGCGATGGGCACCCAGATCATCGATAAAGAGAAGGAGTACCGAAAGGTCGCCCAACGCTCTCCATTCGTGATGGTTACCGTGTCACCGGGACGCCATTGCATGACCGCCCTGTTGACCGTGGAGCGGATGAATTCAAGGGTTCTGTCCATCTTAATGGGCTTCAGATGCTCACCCTCCTGATGCATCTCCAGATTGCAGTCCATGCAGAACCAACGGTCATAGGAGGCGGCAATTGCCAGCGTCATGAGTGCCAATGAAAGGCCGGCAAGAAATCCTTTTCTGGTGATCATCTCGTGCAAGCCTCGTGATAGTTGATCAAGGCCTGGTTTTCCGCCTCCACGATCTGGTAGTGGTAGAGTTTTTCCCTTTCTTCCTGCACCAGCGCGGCAAGCGCCTCAAGCCGCTGGGCCGGAACGCCATCGAAGCGGTGCCGCAAGATCAATTCGAGGGTGTAGAAGTCCATGTAGGCCGGCTGACTCGGCGCACGCGGGTCATCAGGCTTGAAGTGGAAGTTGCCGCGAATGAAATAGGCGCCTGGGTAGCACTGGGCGGCGGCCCGGTCGACATAGTCGCGCTGCATGTCGAACCAGGGATCCGGGTCGCCGGGAGCAAGCGGCGGGTTGGGGTTCTCGGCAAAGACCATGTCCACCTGGGCCATCGCCATCCCGGCATCTGCCGCCGCTTTCATCCGCCCGACCCAACTCGAAGAGGACAATGGGCCCAGTTCCTCGCATTCGTCTCTGAAGGAATCCCTCCCCAGGGCTGGGTCACTGGGCGGACTCTGTTGCCTGAGAAAACACTCATGCAACAGTTTGGCCGCCATGTAATCGCTTTCCGGGGACGTTTCGGCATCCAGCGTGGCCAGCATTTCGCGCACCGTGCCCTTGGGAAGAATCAGGGGGGCTGACTCTTGGCGTAGTCGATTTTCTTCTGCTGTATGGGCGTTCTGGGGTATTCGGGAAGCTGCGTGGCCGCAGATGCCTCGGTTGCGGGCCCTGGCAGACGTTCCATTTTCTCCTGCGCGACAGGCAGATCGGCGCCCGGCGGCGGTGGCGCCTGCACGATTCGGGCGGGGGGTTGCGGGGCGGGCGTCTGGGTGAACGGATCGGTCAGCACGAGGAACGCGAGGGTGAAGCTCGCGAGACCGACCAGCGCAAAGACCGGCAGAGACTTTCCGAGCATGGCGCACGATCCTCCTGCGTGAGGTTTCAGCCAGCAGAAATGAGTCGGAGGGGTTCGAGAGGAGTAATAGTCGGCGCCTGGCCAATATCAAATGATAATCATTACAAATTAATTCGCCCGCCCTCTGTTGCCAGCGTCACGAGTGCCAATGAAAGGCCGGCAAGAAATCCTTTTCTGGTGATCATCTCGTGCAAGCCTCGTGGTAGTTGATCAAGGCCTGGTTCTCCGCCTCCACGATCTGGTAGTGGTAGAGTTTTTCCCTTTCTTCCTGCACCAGCGCGGCAAGCGCCTCAAGCCGCTGGGCCGGAACGCCATCGAAGCGGTGCCGCAAGATCAGTTCAAGAGTGTAGAAGTCCATGTAGGCCGGCTGACTCGGCGCACGCGGGTCATCAGGCTTGAAGTGGAAGTTGCCGCGAATGAAATAGGCGCCTGGGTAGCACTGGGCGGCGGCCCGGTCGACATAGTCGCGCTGCATGTCGAACCAGGGATCCGGGTCGCCGGGAGCAAGCGGCGGGTTGGGGTTCTCGGCAAAGACCATGCCCACCTGGGCCCTCGCCATCCCGGCATCTGCCGCCGCTTTCATCCGCCCGACCCAACTCGAAGGGGACAATGGGCCCAGTTCCTCGCATTCGTCTCTGAAGGAATCCCTCCCCAGGGCTGGGTCACTGGGCGGACTCTGTCGCCTGATGAGACAGTCATGTATCAGTCTGGCCGCCATGTAATCGCTTTCCGGGGACGTTTCGGCATCCAGCGTGGCCAGCATTTCGCGCACCGTGCCCTTGGGAAGAATCAGGGGGGCTGACTCCTGGCGTAGTCGATTTTCTTCTGCCGTATGGGCGTTCTGGGATGTTCGGGAAGCTGCGTGGCCGCAGGTTCCTCGGTTGCGGGCCCTGGCAGACGTTCCATTTTCTCCTGCGCGACAGGCAGATCGGCGCCCGGCGGCGGTGGCGCCTGCTCGATTCGGGCAGGGGGCTGCGGGGCGGGCGTCTGGGTGAACGGATCGGTCAGCACGAGGAACGCGAGTGTGAAGCTCGCGAGACCGACCAGCGCAAAGACCGGCAGAGACTTTCCGAGCATGGCGCACGATCCTCCTGAGTGAGGTTTCAGCCAGCAGAAATGAGTCGGAGGGGTTCGAGAGGAGTAATAGTCGGCGCCTGGCCAATATCAAATGATAATCATTACAAATCGATTCACTCACCCTCTGCCGGCCAGACGCCGGAACGACTCTCCCGCAGGGTGCGCTGCGCGCACCGGCACGCACACCTTGCGTGCGCGTGCCGGTACGAAATCCCCGGGCCGCCGGTTACGCGGCGCCGGGTAGCTCCAGGTGCTCGGGGCCGATCTCGGCGGTGCCGGCCAGCAGCAGGGCGAAGTGGATGACGTTCTCCAGCTCGCGGGTATTGCCAGGCCAGCGGTGCGCTTCCAGCACGGCCTGGGCTGCCGGGCTGATCGGCGGGATGCCAAGCCCCAGGCGCAAGGCGTGGATACCGAGGAAATACTCGGCCAGCGGCAGGATGTCGCCGACCCGCTGGCGCAACGCCGGAAACAGCAACTGGCCGTCGCACAGGTAGGCGTACAGACGCTCGTCGAAGGTGCCGGCGGCGACCGCGCGTGACAGGTCGATGCTGCTCGCCGCCACCAGGCGCACGTCCACCGGCAGCGCCTGGCTGGCACCGACGCGGTAGACCTCACGGGTTTCCAGCGCGGCCAGCAACTTGCTCTGCAAGGGGCGCGAGAGGTCGGCGATCTCGTCCAGATAGAGCGTGCCGCCATTGGCCGAACCGAACCAGCCGGCGCGGCTGCTGCCCGAACCGACGTGGGCGCCCGCCGCGTGGCCGAACAGCTCCGCCTCGCCCCACTGCGGGCTGATCGCTGCGCAGCTCAGCGCGACGAACAGGCCGCCGCGTTCGCTCTGCCGATGGATGTAACGCGCCAGCAACTCCTTGCCGGTACCGGTCTCGCCAAGGATCAGCAGCGGCTGGCCGTTGCCAGCCAGAACCTCGGCGCGCTCGCGCAACCTGCGTGAACGTTCGTCGACGAACACCAGGGCCTTGGCGCGAATGCTCAGTGGGCTCTTGTCCGAGTCCGCGAAGGTCAACGGCGCGGGAATGTTCTGTGAAAGATCCATGAGCTGCAGCTCCCATGCGCTGCCCTGTCGCGTGCAGCCTGCCGGTGAAAAAGAAATCGCCGGGAACGATCTGACATCGCTGCACGGCGGCTAGAACGGTGGCCGCCATGGAGGGCAGGCCATAAAAAAGAGCGGGTGGCTGCCTGGCCCGACCCCGCTCGGAAAATCGTCGGTTCGAAAGAGCCGGTTCAGGCGCGCAGCCGCGCCTGCTGTTCGATACGCCCCTGGAGGCGATAGAGGTAGCCAAAACCCTGTTCCCAGTAGCGATGGCCGGACTTCACGTTGATGTGCCCGGCCCCTGTCAGAATCGCCGCCTCGCCCCCCAGGCACGCGCCAGCTCCAGGGCACGCAATGCGCTGGCCGCCGCATCGTTGTCCGAGCCCACCAGCAGGCTGGGAAACGGCAGCAGGTCACGCGGGATCGGGGCGAAGTTCTGCAAGGGCTCCGGGCAGCCGGGGCGCTCGACATCCGCCGGCGCCACCAGCAGGGCGCCGCGTACACGGCGCAGCAGCTCGACCGGCGCCTGCGCGGCCCAGTGCGCCACCGTCACGCAACCCAGACTGTGGGCGATGAGGATCGCCGGGCGCGGGTCGGCGGCCACGGTGCGGTTCAGTTCGGCCACCCAGTCCTCGCGTCGCGGGTTGAGCCAGTCGGCCTGATCCACCCGTGCGCTGTTCGGCAGGCTGCGCTGCCAGTGGCTTTGCCAATGTTCCTCGGGCGAGCCCTGCCAGCCCGGCAGAATCAGATAACGGATTGCTTCGCTGCCCATGACGGCACCTCCCTGAATCGAATGGCGACAGTCTAGGCAGCAGGAATGGTTTCTAAAAAGAATAAGAACTTATTTGCTTATTCCATAATAGCCACCTTCTTTATCGTCACTTCATATTCCCAAAAAGAATATAAATGTTCTTAAACAGTATTTTTAAGAATATTCCGGCCTCTCTACTATCCGCTCCACGCCAGCGTCGGTAATCCAACCCGCCGCCGTGGCGACCTATTCATAAGGAGCCTGGAAATGACTGCGACGCTGAGAAACCTCGAAGGCCAGGATGAAGCCAGCATCCTGCGCGAGATCCAGACCGCACTGCATGGCCTGAAATTCGGCTCGGTGGAAATCACCGTGCACAACGGCCAGGTCGTGCAGATCGAACGCAAAGAGAAGATCCGCCTGCAACAACCGAGCAGCAAGAACAGCTGAAACATGATGCGGCCCGACTGGACAACCGGAGGGTTCGAAATCCAACACCTGCCTGACACCCATACGCCAACACAAGAAATTCGCCCAGTTAGGAGCTGCACCATGTCCATTCGTCGTTTCGCCCTGGCCGCCCTCGCCAGCGCCCTGATCGCCGGCCCTGCCGCCGCCCAGACCCTGCTCAACGTGTCCTACGACCCGACCCGTGAGCTGTACGTGGAATTCAACCAGGCCTTCAACAAGCATTGGCAGGCCGAAGGCAACGCCCCGTTGACCATCCAGCAGTCCCATGGTGGTTCGGGCAAACAGGCACGTGCCGTGATCGATGGCCTGCAGGCCGACGTGGTGACCCTCGCTCTGTCCGGCGACATCGATGCCCTGAACCTCAACCAGCAACTGATCGACCCGAACTGGCAGTCGCGCCTGGCCGACAACAGCACCCCTACACCTCGACCATCGTGTTCCTGGTGCGCAAGGGCAACCCGAAAGGCATCAAGGACTGGGACGACCTGGTCAAGGAAGGCGTCGAGGTCATCACCCCGAACCCGAAAACCTCCGGCGGTGCCCGCTGGAACTTCCTCGCCGCCTGGGCCTATGCCCGCGAGAAATTCGGCAGCGAAGACAAGGCCCTGGAGTTCGTGACCGAGCTGTACCGCCATGCGCCGGTGCTGGACACCGGTGCCCGTGGCTCGACCATCAGCTTCGTCCAGCGTGGTCTGGGTGACGTGCTGCTGGCCTGGGAAAACGAAGCCTACCTGTCGCTGGCCGAAGAAGGCGGCGACCAGCTGGAAATCGTCACCCCGTCGCTGTCGATCCTCGCCGAACCGCCGGTTGCCGTCGTCGACAAGAACGTCGACCGCAAGGGCACCCGCAAGGTCGCCGAAGCCTACCTGCAATACCTGTACAGCGAAGAAGGCCAGCGCATCGCCGCGAAGAACTTCTACCGTCCGCGCGACGCCAAGGTAGCCGCCGAATTCAAGGATCAGTTCCAGGATCTGAAACTGGTCACCATCGACAAGGATTTCGGTGGCTGGACGCAAGCCCAGCCGAAGTACTTCGGTGACGGCGCGGTGTTCGACCAGATCTTCACCAAGATCAACCAGTGATAACGGCTTGATCGCCGAGGCTCTCCACCTTCCGGGGTGCAGGGCCTTCCTGGAACCTGTTCACGCTCTTGCGAGCTAGAACACCTGAGAAAGCGCAGTTCACGAGCTGTAAATGAGCATTTTGACCGGGCTGGCGATCCAGGGTGTTTTTAACGACGCCCGGCCGACGCGCAGCAGATCGTGAACAGGTTCTTGGCGCGGACCTGAGCAAAAGGACACCCAATGTCTCGTCGAACTTCCTCGGTCATACCCGGCTTCGGGCTGACTCTGGGCTACACCATCACCTACCTGGCGCTGATCGTGCTGATCCCGCTGGGTGCCATGTTCCTCTTCTCGTTTCAGCTGAGCGCCGAGCAATGGTGGAGCCTGCTGAGCAACCGCCAGTTGCAGTTCTCGCTGAAACTGTCGTTCGGCACCGCACTCGCTGCGGCCCTGCTCAACGGTATCCTCGGCACCATCATCGCCTGGGTACTGGTGCGCTACACCTTCCCTGGCCGGCGCATCATCGACGCCATGGTCGACATGCCGTTCGCCCTGCCCACGGCGGTGGCGGGCATCGCGCTGACTGCGCTGTACGCACCCAGCGGCCTGATCGGCTCGCTGTTCCCGTTCAAGATCGCCTATACCCCGCTGGGCATCACCCTGGCACTGGTGTTCGTCACCCTGCCGTTCGTGGTGCGTACCCTGCAACCGGTACTGGCCGACATCCCCAAGGAAGTCGAGGAAGCCGCCGCGTGCCTGGGCGCCAAGCCCCTGCAGGTGTTCCGCTACGTGCTGCTGCCGAGCCTGCTGCCGGCCTGGCTGACCGGCTTCGCCCTGGCCTTCGCCCGCGGCGTCGGCGAGTACGGTTCGGTGGTGTTCATCGCCGGCAACATCCCGCTGAAGACCGAGATCCTGCCGCTGCTGATCGTCTCCAAGCTGGATCAGTACGACTACCCGGGCGCGACCGCCATCGGCGTGATCATGCTGGTGGTCTCGTTCATCCTGCTGCTGCTGATCAACATTCTGCAGCGCCGCATCCAGCCGCAACTCTGGAGGAGCCCGTCATGAGCCTTGCAACCCTCGGCAAGAACACGGCTGCGCGCGCGGCCAGTCGCTCCCCCGGCGCCATCGCCCTGATCGTGGTGGCCTGGGCGGTCTTCGCGGTGATCCTGCTGCTGCCGCTGTACATCGTGCTGACCCAGGGCCTGAACCGTGGCCTGGAATTCTTCTGGCAGGCGATCAGCGAACCGGACGCCATTTCCGCGCTCAAGCTGACCCTGCTCGCCACCGCCATCTCGGTGCCTCTGAACCTGGTGTTCGGCGTGGCCGCCGCCTGGGCGGTGACCAAGTTCGAATTCCGTGGCAAGAGCCTGCTGATCACCCTGATCGACATGCCCTTCTCGGTATCGCCGGTGGTCGCCGGCCTGATCTACGTGCTGCTGTTCGGCGCGCAGAGCAAGCTGGCGCCCTACCTGCAGGATCACGACCTGCAGATCGTCTACGCCGTGCCCGGCATCGTCCTGGCGACCATCTTCGTCACCTTCCCCTTCGTCGCTCGCGAGCTGATCCCGCTGATGGAGGAACAGGGCACCACCGAGGAGGAGGCCGCACGCCTGCTCGGCGCCAATGGCTGGCAGATGTTCTGGCATGTCACGCTGCCTAACGTAAAATGGGCGCTGATTTACGGCGTGGTGCTGTGCACCGCACGTGCGATGGGCGAATTCGGCGCGGTATCGGTGGTTTCCGGGCACATCCGCGGTTACACCAACACGCTGCCGCTGCATATCGAGATTCTCTACAACGAGTACAACATGGTCGCTGCCTTCAGCGTGGCGATCCTGCTGCTCGTCATGGCCCTGGTCGTGTTGCTGCTTCGCCAGTGGAGCGAGGCGCGTCTGAGCCGCCAGTTGCAAGCCAACCGAGAAGAATGACAGCCGTTGCGCCGCAGCACTGCGGTTCACGGAACTACCAGAGGCACTTGCCATGAGTATCGAAGTACAAGGCGTCAACAAGCAGTTCGGCCAGTTCAAGGCGCTGAACGAGATCAACCTGAGCATCCAGAGCGGCGAACTGGTCGCCCTGCTCGGCCCGTCCGGCTGCGGCAAGACCACCCTGCTGCGCATCATCGCCGGTCTGGAAACCCCGGACAGCGGCAGCATCGGTTTCCACGGCGAAGACGTGTCGAACCACGACGTGCGTGATCGCAACGTCGGCTTCGTGTTCCAGCACTACGCGCTGTTCCGCCACATGACCGTGTTCGACAACGTCGCCTTCGGCCTGCGCATGAAGCCCAAGCGCGAGCGCCCGAGCGAGGACGTGATCAAGCAGAAGGTTCACGAACTGCTCGACCTGGTGCAGCTCGACTGGCTCGGCGACCGCTACCCGGAGCAGCTCTCCGGTGGTCAGCGCCAGCGTATCGCCCTGGCTCGTGCCCTGGCGGTGGAGCCCAAGGTGCTGCTGCTCGACGAACCCTTCGGCGCCCTCGATGCCAAGGTGCGCAAGGAACTGCGCCGCTGGCTGGCGCGCCTGCACGAAGAAGTGCACCTGACCTCGGTGTTCGTGACCCATGATCAGGAAGAAGCCATGGAGGTGGCCGACCGCATCGTGGTGATGAACAAGGGCGTGATCGAACAGATCGGCACACCAGCGGAGGTCTACGAGTATCCGGCCAGCGATTTCGTCTACCACTTCCTGGGCGACGCCAACCGCCTGTACGTGGGCAACGATCACCACGTGCTGTTCCGCCCGCACGAAGTCGACCTGTCCAGCGAGCCGGCGGCCGACCACAAGGCCGGTGAAGTGCGCGACATCCGCCTGCTTGGCGCAATCACCCGCATCACCCTGAAGGTCGAAGGCCAGGACGAACTGATCGAGGCCGAAGTGGCCAAGGATCACCTGAGCCTGAACAACCTGGGCCGCGGCACCACGCTGTACTTCAAGCCCAAGGGTGGCAAGCCGGTGAGCAATCCGGCCAGTTGATCCGCGCCCCGGCGGATCATGCCCGGATCGATGGCGGGCAGTGGCGCCCCACTGCCCGCCCGCCCCACGTCACAGCGCAACCGCGCGGGACTGGCGCAGGCCGAACCATTGCAGCTCGGCGAGCAGCGCCACCACCAGGGCCTGGCCGATGACGAAGACGTAGCCGAACAGACTCGGCTCGACCCAGCCCAGCACCAGCACCATCGCGCTTTCGATCACCCACAGGCTGTTCAGGGTGATCACCGCCCACACCGCCAGGCGATGCAGTTGCGGCTGACGCGACAGCCAGAACAGCAGGCCGCCCAGCGGCAGCAGAATCAGCGCGCAGGCCATCAGCAGCAGGCGCGGCAGTTCGAGAAAACCGACCATCCAGTTGGCACTCAGCACCAGCAGCAGACCGGTGGAGATACCCAGCAGACCATCGGCCAGCAGGGCATTGCGCAGCAGCGGGGAAGGTTGCACATGGCTCATGATGTTTCTCCAGAGTTGGCACCGGGATTGGTGCGTGGTTCTAGAATCAGTGCCTGGCGGATGTGCGTCGATTACCTGCCAGGTAATGGCCGGCATGACGCCACTGGACTATCGTGCAGGCCATGAACAATTCCCAGACCGCCGGCGCCCTGTTGCGCCAATGGCGCCAGCGGCGCCGCCTCAGCCAGCTCGACCTCGCCTGCGAGGCCGAGATATCCACACGCCACCTGAGCTTCGTCGAGACCGGCCGCTCTCATCCCAGCCGCGACATGCTGCTGCACCTGGCCGAACAGCTGGAAATCCCTCTGCGCGAGCGCAACCGCCTGCTCGGCGCAGCGGGTTACGCACCGCTGTACAGCCAGCATGACCTGAGTGACGACGCCCTGAGCGCCGCCCGCCAGGCCATCGACCAGTTGCTCCGGGCTCACGAACCCTACCCGGCGCTGGCCATAGACCGGCAGTGGAACCTGCTGGCGGCCAACGCCTCGGTCGGGCCGTTCCTGGCCGGGGTACCGGACTTTCTGCTCGGGCCGCCGCTCAACGTGCTGCGCCTGTCGCTGCACCCGGAGGGGCTGGCGCCGCGTATCGTCAACCTGGCGCAATGGCGCGCGCACCTGCTGATGCGCCTGCAACGCGATGCGGAAATCAGCGGCGATCCCGGCCTGCATGCGCTGCTCGAGGAACTGCGCAGCTACCCGGCACCGGAGGCTCCGGCAGAGCCCGCCAGCGATGCCGTGCTGATGCCGGTGCAGTTGCAGACCGAGGCTGGCGTGCTGAGCCTGATCAGCACCACCACGGTGTTCGGCACGCCCAACGACGTGACCCTCGCCGAACTGGCGCTGGAAACCTTCTTCCCCGCCGACGCGTTCAGCGCCGAGTACCTGCGAGGCCTGGCAACAGGCAGTTGAACCAGACGGTGTGAAAGCAACTGCGCTCAGCCATGCGACGTTACAAACGGCTCGTGCGCGAGTCCGATCAAAATGCTCGTTTGCAACTCGTGAACTGTGCTTTTTCGCCGTTCTTGCCTTGCCTGACCTTCGCTCGCCACGTTTTCACAGGGTCTGGAACGGCCGCGATTTCCGACGAAATCACTCTTTCGGGTCATGCTCCGGGGCGCATCACGCAGTAGTCTTGGCGCTGCGTCATCGATGCGCCCATTCCCTGACTGCTCACAACAATAACAAGGAGCACCCCGGATGCGCTGTAAAGCACTGCTGCGCCACGCTTTTCTCTGGATGCTGGGGCTCTTCGTCGGGCTTTCACCGCAGGCCTTCGCCGAGGCCGTAAGCCCCCAGGAGCAAATCCAGATCCACGCCAGCCGCGCCACCAGCAGCCTCATGCTGTTACGTGGCGAAGGCTTCCAGAAAGCCCACCAACAACGTCTCGAAGCGGATCTCGCCGCGCTGGCCGGCGCCATGCAGAGCCTGCCGCAGGGCAGCACGGAACTCACCAGCGCCCACCAGGCACTCGTTACCCAACTGCGTAACGGTGTTTCCTATGGCCCCGGCGACGACAACGTGCCCTGGCGCTTCCCCGAAGACCTCAGCCGCGCCCTGCGCGATTTCCTCAGCGCCGCCCGCGCCCTGCCGGGTGACGCGCCACAGAGCGAGCTGGCGGCCAAGGTCGAATACCTCAGCGTGCAGTACCTCAGCCGCTCCTACCTGGGCACCTTCGAGATCGCCCGCGAACAGCCCGACACCTACCTGGGCCAGGACGAGCGTCTGCTGTTGCCGGCGATAGACAGGGAACTCGATACCCTGGATGCCAAGACCGATCCGCAGGTCACGCGCCTGCAAACCCGCTGGAGCTACCTGCGCGCGGCGCTGGCGGACATGAACAGCCAGAGCAATACCCTGCAGAGCGTCTCCGGCCGTCCCTTCGCGCCAATCACGGTGGATCGCCACGCACGCACGCTGACCAGCCAGTGGATGGCGATGGTCCGGTCGTCGCCGCTAAAACGAGAAAGCGGCGGCACGCCGTAGGGCGCGCCGCTGGCATGCATGCCCGCATCTCGGGGCGCATGACGCACCCTACGTCAGTCATCCCCTGGCGCCTGGCTGACCCGCATCAGGCCAGCGCCTTCTTCTCGCGGATGCAGGTCGGGCCGGCGATCTCCACCACCGCGTGCTCGACCTCCTTGCGCAGGCCGAGCAGGAAGGCCGCCTCGGCCACCACGAACAGCGGACCGACGATCAGCCCCATGACATCGTCGACGAACGCCGGCTTGCGGCCCTCGTAGTAGTGGCCGACGAACTGGATGATCCAGCCCACCACGAACAGACCGATGCCCGCCGTCATCCAGAGCGCGGTGGAGGCGCTCGCCAACGCGGCGCCGGCCCACAGGCACAGCCCCAGCAGCCCGGTCATCAGCAGGCCGAAGCGGGTGTCCAGGCGCAGGTAGAACACCGCGGCAGCCAGAGCCGTCAGGGTGGCCGGCGCGAGCCACAGGCCAGCCACGGCGAAGCCCGGACGCGACAGCAGCACGGCAACGGCCAGCACGATCATCGGAATGCCGATGAAGTGACTGGCGATATTGCGCCGGTCACGGTGGTAGGCGGCATACTGCGCCAGGTGATCGACGAGGGTTTTCATTGTTATCGTCCTCAAGTACGGAATAGGCCCGGACATCATCCCCCGAGCCCGATCACCGCTCTGTCGGCTAGCCGACAATGGCAGGGATCGCCATGCCGCCGTTCATCCGCCACAGGAGCTGCAATGCCCGATTCGTCCTCCCTCCTCGCCCTGTTGCGCCAGGGCCACTGGTTCGCCGGCCTGGCGCAACCGCTGAGCCTGGCGCTGCTGGAGATGGCCCAGGTGCAACGCCTGGAGGCCGGCCAGAGGCTGTTTCGCCGTGGCGACAAACCCAGCGGACTGTATGCGGTGATCGAGGGTGCCGTGCGCGTCGGCGCCGTCAGCGAGAGCGGCAAGGAGGCGCTGCTGACCCTGGTCGAGCCACCGTACTGGTTCGGCGAGATATCCCTGTTCGACGGCCTGCCGCGGACCCATGACGCCTTCGCCGAAAGCGCCAGCACCCTGCTGCTGCTGCCGCAGCCTGACCTGCTCGCGCTGCTCGAACGCCAGCCGCAATACTGGCGCGACTTCGCCCTGCTGATGAGCCACAAGCTGCGCCTGGCTTTCCTCGCCCTGGAAGACATGAGCCTGCTGCCGGCGGCCCCGCGCCTGGCCCGACGCCTGTTGCTGATCGCCGAGAACTACGGCGAAGGCGAACCGCGCCGCGTGCTGCACCTGGCCCAGGAACAGTTGGCGCTGATGCTGTCGCTGTCACGCCAGACCACCAACCAGATCCTCAAGGAACTGGAGGCCCAGGGCATCGTGCGCCTGACCTACGGCGAGATCGAGATACTCGACCTGCTGCGCCTGCGTCAGGCCGCTTCCTGAACCGCTGGCGTCCTGCCACTGTCCAACACCTGTCTTTTTCCAGGTAGTCCCTCTGCGATGCCCGATAGCACCCACTCCCCGTTGCCCGATGTCCTCGCCGGCCCGCTGCTGCGGCGCATGGAGCCTGGCCGCCTGGTGCTCTGGCTGGTGGCCAGCCGGGAGCTGAGCCTGCACCTGTGGCTGCAGGCCGACGGCGAGCAGCAGCGCAGCCTGGCCCTCGACGAACATTGCCAGCGCCTGCCGCTGGGACGCCATGCCGTGCTGCACCTGATCGACCTGCCGCTTGCGCAAGCGCTGCCGCAGGACGTGCGCATCGCCTATGACCTGCAGATCGTCGAAAGCGACGGCACACGGGGCATGGCCGACTGGGCGCCACACCTGCTCTACGACGGCGCCACTCAGGCCGACTTCGTCCTGCGTGCACGGGTCGACCAGTTGCTCCACGGCTCCTGCCGCAAGCCGCATCACCCGGCTGCCGACGGCCTGCTGTGCGCCGACCGCCTGCTGGCCGAGCGTGGCGATGCCGGGCAACGCCCGGCCCTGCTGCTGATGAGCGGCGACCAGGTCTACGTCGACGACGTCGCCGGTCCGATGCTGTGCGCGATCCATCAGTTGATCGCTCGCCTGGGGCTGTTCGACGAATGGCTAGAAGGCGCCGTGGTCGAGGACAGCCAGGCGCTCTATGCCACGCCCGTCGGCTACTACCAGCGCGCCGACCTGCTACCGGCGCTCAAGAGCAACCAGACCCTGCGCGACAAGTTCTTCGGCGGCGTGGAGAAGCCCATCTTCACCAGCAACAGTGCCGACAACCACCTGGTGACCTTCGCCGAGATGATCGCCATGTACCTGCTGGTGTGGTCGCCGGTGCCCTGGACGCTGATCGAGCAGGGCCAGCCACCGCTCAACGAGGAGCAGCAGCAACGCTACGCCGACGAGCGCCAGCGCATCGATGCCTTCCGCCAGAACCTCGGTCGGGTCGCCCGCGTGTTCGCGCACCTGCCGACGCTGATGATCTTCGACGACCACGACGTCACCGACGACTGGAACCTGTCCGCCCGCTGGGAGCAGACCGCCTACGGCCACCCGTTTTCCAAACGCATCATCGGCAATGCCCTGCTCGCCTATCTGCTGTGCCAGGGCTGGGGCAACCACCCGGATGCCTTCGCCGAGCCGCTGCAACGCTGCGCCAGGCTGCTGCGCGAACGCCAGGACAACCACCTGCACGCCAAGGCCCAGGATGCGCTGATCGAAACCCTGCTGCACTTCGAGCACTGGCACTACGTGCTGCCGACCACGCCGGCGCTGCTGGTGCTCGACACCCGCACCCGCCGCTGGCGTAGCGAGGGCCGGCTGTCACGGCCATCAGGCCTGATGGACTGGGAGGCGCTGTGCGAATTCCAGCAGGCGCTGCTCGACCACCCCAGCTGCATCATCGTCTCGCCGGCGCCGATGTTCGGGGTGAAGCTGATCGAGGGCATCCAGAAGCTGTTCACCTTCGCCGGCCATCCGCTGATGGTCGACGCGGAAAACTGGATGGCCCATCGCGGTGCGGCCAGCGTGATGATGAACATCTTCCGTCACTCGCGCACGCCGGGGGACTTCGTGATCCTCTCCGGCGACGTGCACTACTCCTTCGTCTACCGCGTGAGCATCCGCCACCGCCGTGCCAGCCCGACCATCTGGCAGATCACCAGCAGCGGCATCAAGAACGAATTCCCGCCACGCCTGCTGGACTGGTTCGACCGCCTCAACCGCTGGCTCTACGCCCCCTGGTCGCCGCTCAACTGGCTGACCAAGCGCCGCCGCATGCGCGTCGCGCCGCTGATCCCCGAGCGCAGCCGCGCCGGCGAACGCCTGTGGAACGGCGCCGGCCTCGGCCAGGTGTTCTTCGATGAACAGGGCCGCCCCAAGCACATCCTGCAACTCAACGCCGATGGTTCGCCGAGCGTGGCCTTCGTCGCGGAGCGCGAGGAGAACCCCCTGCTCAAGGTAACCGCCTGATGCCTTTTCGCTGCACTCAAAAGCGGACCTGGTCAACGACAACGGTCGACGTGCCGTCATAAAGTGCCCGCCCATGTGACCCCTGCACCAGAGAGGCCCTGCATGGATCAACTGCTTTCCATCCTTTGCGAAACCGTTCCCAAGGCACAGACCGTCGAGCAACTGACACGCCCCCTGCTGACCCTGCTCAACAGGGTGACCGGCATGGAGTCCACCTACCTGACTACCATCGACCTCGACCAGGGGGTGCAGCGCGTCGAATTCGCGCGCAATGCCGGTGACATGACCATCCCCGAAGGGCTGGTGGTTCCCTGGGAAGACACCCTGTGCAAACGCGCCCTGGACGAGAACCGCCTGTATTCGGACAACGTCGCCGAATGCTGGGGTGACTCGAAGCCGCCCAGGCTCTGGGGATTCGAACCTATGTCAGCGCACCGTTGAAGGCGCAGGACGGCCGCGTGCTGGGTACGGTATGCGCCGCCAGCTCCGCGCAGGTTGCCCGCACTTCGGAGGTGGAGCCGACGCTGATGCTGCTGTCCGGGCTGCTCAGCTATTCGCTGGAACGGGAAATCCTCGTCGACCGTCTGCAAGCCGCCAACACCGAACTGGTCAGGCTGGCCCTCACGGATGCCCTCACCGGCCTGCACAACCGCCGCGCGATCATGGGCGAGATTCCCCGTCTGCTGGCCCTGGCCAAGCGCGAAAACACGTTCGTACTGGTCGGCGGCATCGACCTCGACGATTTCAAACGCATCAACGACAACCATGGCCACCAGGCCGGCGATCACTTTCTCAAGGCGATTGGCGAGCGCCTGCAAGGCTGCCTTCGCGAAAGCGACATCCTCGGCCGCATGGGCGGTGACGAGTTCCTCGTACTGGCGCTGGGCACGGCCGACCCGGCACACGACCTGGCAGACGAGATGCGGCGCGCCGCCGATGTGCTGCGTGAGCGACTGTCAGCGGCGACCATCGGCCATTACTCACTGGAGGACATTCCGGGTGGGCTGCAATACCGCGGCGCCAGCGTTGGCGTGGTCGCACTGCTCCCCGAGCAGCTGAATGCCGATGAGGCGATCCGCCTGGCCGACGCCGAGATGTACCGGATCAAGCAGCAGCGCAGGCTGCCAGGCGGCGGCCGTTAGGCCGCGCCGTCATGCGTCGGAGTCTGAATGCAGCTCCGGCGGCCCCCCGTGGAACGGCACCGGCCTTGGTTTTTTTGCGTTTATGCGCAATTATTCAAAAATGAATAATTATTGAGCGGCAAATAAAGGCACCTAATCATGAACGCCCCCGTCACGGACAAACTCCACTTTCCGCGAACTGCGCTGGCGAAATTGATCATCGACAGCTTCGAGACCGGGCTCCAGCACGCTGCAACCATATTCGCACCACGCAGGAAGGGGAAAACGACCTTTGTGATGCGTGATCTGATACCTCTCGCCAAGGAGCGAGGGTTTCTCGTTGCCACGGCCGACCTCTGGCTGGATCGGGAAAATCCTCAGGCGGTCATCGTACGGGCCCTGCAGGAGGCCATTTATGGGACCGGGATTCTTCGCAGAAACCTCATAAAGTTCATGCGCCCTGGTCCTGCACTGAAGTCCATCAGCACCGGTGCGGGTGCAGAGGGCGGAACACTGGGAGTCGAGTTTGAACAGGAGCCCAGCCAGGATTTGCACGAGCTGTTCCTGCGCTTTCGCATGCTTGGCAAAGGCAAAGCCTTGCTGATCATCGACGAGGTTCAGCACTTGGCCACTCGCCAGGATTTCGAGAACCTTGCGGCAACCCTGCGAACACTGCTGCAAGGTGCTCAAGGGGAGGTTTTTGCTCTCTTCACGGGCTCGTCGCAGGATGGCCTGGCGCGGATGTTCAGACGCAGCAAGGCGCCTTTCTATCGCTTCAGTTCGGATGTGGCCTTCCCGGAACTGGGGCGCGATTTCGTGACCCATCTGGGCCGAACCTTCCATGAGGTCACAGGCAGGCACTGGGAAGAAGATCAGGCATTCGAGCTCTACATTGCCCGTGGACAGATGCCCACCTACCTCAGGGAGCTTTACAGCCTCTGCATAGGGCAGAACATGAGCGTGATCGAGGCAGACGGCATTGCCTGGAAATCACTCATGGACGAAGGGCAGTTCGAAGCCCTGATCCAGGAACTCCCGCACTCGATCAGGCAGTGCTGATCGGTATTCTGTGTGGCAAGAGCCTGTTCTCCGCAGAGTACTGCGAGAGCCTGGCCGATGAGCTGCCAAGCCGCAGACCGCCTACTCCACAGCAGGTTCAGGTTGCGCTCAACAGACTGCGCAAACGCGACCTCGTGGCGAACACGGATCGAGGCACCTGGGAAATCGAGGATGGTGCAATCGAAAGCTATCTACGTCGGCTACTGATTGAAGGCAAGGAGGACTGATGCCGGCGCTGAATGGCCCGCTCTGCCGACCTGGCCCTATCGGCATCAACCTGCGTCGAAATGCAGCTTTGCCGGGCGACGGCGGAAACCGCCGGTAAGCCAGGCCAGGTAAAGGCCGCCGATCACCAGCCAGGCGCAGCCGAGCCTGATCGCCAGGCGATCCAGGCTGACCATCAGCCACCGCGTCGCCAGCAGGCCGAGCCGGCCACCGGGAACAGCCCGGCCATGCGTGCGTAGCTGGGGGCGGTTTCAGATCACCACCAGCTCCACCTGCTCTTCAAGTTGCCGCGCCAACGCCCGCAGCTGTTCGCAGGACTCTCGCGTGCGCTGAATCGCCAGGCCATTGCCGGACGACGCCGCGTGAATGCGGTTGAGGCTGCGGTTGATCTCATCTGCCGTGGCCGCCTGCTGCTCGGCCGCACTGGCGATCTGGAAGGTCATCTGGCTGACGGTGCCCGCCGAGGTGCTCAACAGATCCAGCACCTCACCAGCCCGGCCGGATGCCCGTACCGGCTGCTGCGCAGCCTCGACGGTGGCACCGAGGCGCCCTGCCGCCCGCGCCGCGCCGGCCTGCAGACGCTCGACGATCTGCTGGATCTCCAGGGTCGATTGCTGGGTACGCATGGCCAAGGTGCGCACCTCATCGGCGACCACGGCGAAGCCGCGACCATGTTCACCGGCGCGCGCCGCCTCGATGGCGGCGTTGAGTGCCAACAGGTTGGTCTGCTCGGCAATGGCGGTGATCACGTCCAGCACCCGCCCCACGCTGCCGGAGTCGATGGCCAGTTGATCCACCGCCTGGCGACTCGACTCCAGCTCATCGACCAGCTGGCGAATCGAATCGACGGTATCGCGCACCGCGCCGCTGCCCGCACCGGCCTGGCGCTCGGCATCCTGGGTGGCACTGGCAGCGATGCTGGCGTTGTGTGCCACTTCCTGCACGGTGGCAACCATCTGCGTCATCGCCGCGACCACGCTGTCGGCCTCCAGTTGCTGGGTCGCCATGCTGTCTTCCGCCGCCCTGGTGACCTCGCCCAGGTCGTCGCCAGCCCGGGAAATCGACTGGCTGGCCGTGGCCATGCTACTGGTTGCCTGATGCGCGGCATCGACCAGACGATTGAAGCTGCGCGCCACCTGGGTAAGCTCATCATCACCCTCGGTGGGCAGGCGCAGGGTCAGGTCGGTGTGCCCCTGGGTCGCCAGTGACAGCGCCGAAACCGTGTCGTTGAGCGGGCGGATGATGCTGTGGATCAGCGACCAGGCGAACAGCGCCACGAGCAGCAACGCCAGCAGCGCGACCAGCCCCGGCACCAGCAGCACGCGGTTGACCACCTGGCTGACATCCTGCGGATGAATGCCGCTGGCCAGCACCCAGCCCCAGGGCTGGAACAGGCGCACCTCGGAAACCTTGTACTCCGCTACCTGCGCGCCGGCCCTGGGAAACCAGTAATTGACCACCGCACGGCCCTTGCTGCGTGCACCTTCGATCATGTCCCGAGCGAACAGCTTGCCGTTGACGTCCTTGAAATCGACGACCTGTTTGCCGACCAGGGCCGGTACGGTCGGGTGCATCACCATGCGGTAATCCAGATCGAGGATCAGCAGGTAATTGTCGCCCAGGTAGCGAATGGTACTGACCACATCGGCCGCCTGGCGCTGCGCCTCCTCCCGCGTCAGATGGCCGTCGCGCACCTGCCGGTCATAGTGCGCCAGCAGGTTGCTCGCGGTATCCAGCGCGGTACCGACGCCGGACATCTTTTCCTCCAGCAGATTGCGCTGCAACACCGCCCCCAGCCACAGGCTCAGGCAGAGGATGAACAGCACCACGCTGAGGGTCAGCAGCAGGATGCGGGTACGGATACGCAGATTTCTCAAGCTGAGCATGATCGGAGTTGGCCTCGATTATCGTTGTTCTGCCAGGTGACGCACCACGCAAGGCGTACAGCCGCCCAACACGGCGAGCGTTATCTGCTCGCCGAACGGGCAGGTTCTCGTTCAGGAACCTGGCGGCCAGCTAGACGAAGGCGTCGGCGAAGAAGTTGTCCGCCAGCAGACCGAGCTGTTCGACGTAGTCGCGCCGCGCCGAGTCGACCACGATGGGCGCGCCGCAGGCATACACCTCGAACTCGCGCAGCGAGCGGAAGTCCTTGAGTACCTGCCGATGCACGAAGCCGGTCGCCCCCGACCAGTCACACGCCTCGCTGGCGTCGGACAGCACCGGCGTGTAGCTGAGCCAGGGCAGCTCGGCGGCCCACTGCAAGACCTGCTCGTGGCGGTACAGGTCTTCGCGCCGGCGCCCGCCCCAGTAGAGGTAGACCGGGCGTGCATTGCCCTGCTCGCGCAGTTGCTCCAGCAAGGCCTGGATCGGCGCGAAGCCGGTGCCACTGGCGAGGAAGATCATCGGCGCGGCGGTGTCACGCAGGAAGAAGGAGCCGAACGGGCCTTCCATGCGCAGCATCGCCCTGGGTTGCAGGCCCGTGAAGACGAAGCCACTGAACACCCCACCCGGCATATGGCGGATATGCAATTCCAGCTGGTTGTCACGCAGCTCGGCCGTGGCCATCGAATAGCTGCGCCGCGAGCCATCCTTGAGCAGGAACTGCACGTACTGCCCCGGCAGGTAGCGGAAGGTACTGCCCGGTGGCAACGCCACGCGCAGCACCATCACATCGTGACTGACCTTCTCCAGGCTCATCACCCGCCCAGCCGTCTGCTGAATGCTGATGCCGCGCAGCTCGGTGACTTCCGGTGCATCGATGACCAGATCGGATCTGGCCCGCGCACAGCAGAACAGCGCCAGACCCTCGGCGCGCTCCTGCTCGCTGAGCACCTCCAGCGGGCTGTCGCCATGATCGACTTCGCCGGACAGCAGCTTGCCCTTGCAACTGCCGCAGGTACCCTCGCGGCAGCTGTGCTTGAGCATCAGGCCATCGGCCAGGGCGCCATCGAGGATGCTCAGGTTCTCCGCCAGTTCGAAGCGCTGGCCAGAGGGTTGAATCGTCACTGCATAACTCATGAGCCTGCCCTCAATACCGGTTGGCGCCTTCCAGCACCGCCATGGTCACGCGCGACAGGCAGACCAGGCGGCCCTGCTCGTTGTCGATGCGCACCTCCCAGACCTGCACCTTGCGCCCCAGCGAAGCGGGCCTGGCCGTGCCATAGACGATGCTGCCCCCCATGGCCGGACGCACGTGGTTGCCGTTGATGTCCAGACCGACACAGTGGTGCGTGGCGCTATCGAGGACGAAGGCGCCCGCCCAGGAGGCCAGGGTTTCGGCAAAGGCGATGGAAGCACCGCCATGCAGCACACCCGCCGGATTGGCGGTGCGCTCGTCCACCGGCATGCTGCCCTTGAGGTAGTCCGCACCGGCTTCCAGCAGCTCGATGCCGAGGTTGCCATTGAGTGTTCGGGCATTACGCCGGTTGCAGTATTCCAGGGGGAACTCGCCCCCGAACCAGATCGACATGACCGTCTCCTCAGGCTTGCCGGCGGGCGGCGAGCAGATCCAGCGCCACATCGACGATCATGTCTTCCTGACCGCCGACCATGCGCCGCTTGCCCAGCTCGACGAGGATGTCCAGGGTCTTCAACCCGTACTTCTCGGCCGCCACTTCGGCATGACGCAGGAAGCTGGAGTAGACGCCGGCATAGCCCAGGCCGAGGGTTTCGCGGTCGACCCGCACCGGGCGATCCTGCAGCGGGCGCACCAGGTCGTCGGCGGCGTCCATCAGCGCGTACAGGTCGGTGCCATGGTTCCAGCCCATGCGTTCGGCGGCGGCGATGAACACCTCCAGCGGCGCGTTGCCGGCACCGGCGCCCATGCCGGCCAGACTCGCATCGACGCGATCACAGCCCTCCTCCACCGCAACGATGGAGTTGGCCACCCCCAGGCTGAGATTGTGGTGGGCATGCATGCCGGTCTGGGTTTCCGGATTCAGCGTCGCCTTGAAGGCACGCATGCGGTCGCGGATATCGTTCATGTTCATCGCGCCACCGGAGTCGGCCATGTAGATGCACTGCGCGCCGTAGCTCTCCATCAGCTTGCCCTGACGGGCCAGCTCCTCGGCCGGAATCATGTGGCTCATCATCAGAAAGCCGACGGTGTCCATGCCCAGGCTGCGTGCGTATTCGATGTGCTGCCTGGAGACATCCGCCTCGGTGCAGTGGGTGGCCACGCGCACGGTACGCGCCCCCGCGTCATAAGCAGCCTTGAGGTCATGCACCGTGCCGATGCCCGGCAGCAGCAGCACGGCGATGCGCGCGTGCTCGATGACGTCGGCCGCCGCTTCGATCCATTCCAGATCGCTGTGTGCGCCGAAGCCGTAGTTGAAACTGGAACCCTGCAAGCCGTCACCGTGGGTGACTTCGATGGAATCGACCCTGGCCTTGTCCAGCGCACGGGCGATGTCCTGCACATGGCGGATCGAGTACTGGTGGCGGATGGCGTGGCTGCCGTCGCGCAGGGTGACGTCGGAGATAAAGAGTTTCTTGCCGTTCATGTCGGAGTCCTCAGCCGTTGATCATCGACAGAGCCATGCGCTCGGCGGTGGCCAGCGCGGCGGAGGTCATGATGTCCAGGTTGCCGGCGTAGGCCGGCAGGTAATGGGCGGCGCCTTCGACTTCGAGGAAGATCGAAGTCTTCAGGCCGCTGAAACGACCGTGGCCGGGAATGTTCAGCGGCGCAGACTCGGGAATCACGTCGAACTGCACCTTCTGCTTGAGGCGGTAGCCCGGCACGTAGGCCTGCACGGCGGCGGCCATTTCCTCGACGCTGGCTTCGATCCTGGCCTGGTCGGCGGCTTCGCTGAGCACGAACACGGTGTCGCGCATCATCAGCGGCGGCTCGGCCGGGTTCATGATGATGATCGCCTTGCCCTTGGCCGCACCGCCGATCACTTCGATGGCCCTGGAGGTGGTCTCGGTGAATTCGTCGATATTGGCGCGGGTACCGGGGCCGGCGGATTTGCTGGCGATCGAGGCGATGATCTCGGCGTAGTGCACCCTGGCCACCCGCGACACGGCCGCGACCATCGGAATCGTCGCCTGGCCGCCACAGGTGACCATGTTGACGTTGAGCCGGCTCAGGTTCTGCTCCAGGTTCACCACCGGCACGCAGTACGGGCCGATGGCCGCCGGGGTCAGGTCGATCAGGCGGATGCCCGGCTTGATGCCGCGCAGAAAGGCATCGTTCTTCACGTGCGCGCCCGCACTGGTGGCATCGAAGACGAAGTCGATATCGGCAAATACCGGCAGACGGGTCAGGCCTTCGACGCCTTCATGGGTGGTGGCCACGCCCAAACGAGCGGCACGGGCCAGGCCGTCGGAGTTGGCGTCGATGCCGACCATCGCGCCCATTTCCAGGTGCTTGGCGTTGCGCATCACCTTGATCATCAGGTCGGTGCCGATATTGCCCGAGCCGACGATGGCGACTTTCAGTTTCTTGCTCATGCGGGTTCTCCATAGGCTTCCGCCAACAGAATCACGGCGGGGTCGAGGGTCTCGGCGTACAACCGCCTGACCTGCTCGGCACGCAGGCTCAGGGCCGTGCGCTGGTTGATGTAGCCCTTGTCGGTGATCTCGCCGGCTTCCAGGCTCGGCGGCGTGTCGAGGATCAACGCACGGAAGGCGTGCTGCGACGAGGCCGGGCATTCCTTGGCCAGTGCCTGCAAGCCGGCGCACAGGGCCAGGCGCACTTCCGGCAGCAGCGCCAGCTCATCGGCGCTCAGCGTCGCACCGGCGGCGCCGGCCAGCTCACGCAGGGCCGGGCCGGGGTAGATCAGCGCGCCGATCATTTCCTGGTCGTGGCCGCAGATCACGCAGTCCGTGGCATAGGGCGCCAGGGCGCTGACCAGCCTGGGCCGCAGGGTGCCGACCGACACCCAGGTGCCGCTGCTGAGCTTGAAGTCCTCGGTGACCCGGCCATCGAACTGAATCCCCAGCTCGGGCCGCTCGGGATCGACCAGACGTCCGGCATCGCCGATGCAGTAGAAGCCTTCGGCATCGAAGGCCTCGGCGGTTCTCTCCGGCGCGCCCAGGTATTCACGAAATACCGACGGGCCGCGTACGCGCATCTCGTGCTTGTCACCGGACGGCACGAACTTGATCTCGGTACCCGGCACCGGCAAACCGATGGTGCCGGGTCGGTCGATCACGTAATGCACGCTGGTCAGCACCGGCGAAGTCTCGGTGGCGCCCCACTCGCTGGCAAAGAACAGCGGTTCGCTGCGTACCGTGCGCGCGCAGGCGACCAGCCGATCCCAGGTGCTGCCCGGAAGCGAGGCCGCCGCATAGAACAGCAGCTCCAGACGACCGAACAGGGCCTGGGCCAACGCCTCGTCACGCTCCAGATAGGGCAGCAACGCGTCATAACCACGCGGCACGTTGAAGTACAGGGTCGGCTTGACCAGTTTGATGTTCTCGATGCTGCGCTCGATCAGCCCCGGTACCGGACGACCATCGTCGATGTACAGACTGCCGCCGTTGCGCAGCACCAGATTGAAGTTGTGGTTGGCACCGAACACGTGGCTCCACGGCAGCCAGTCCAGCACCACCACCGGCACCTGTTCGAGGAATGGCCAGCACTGGGCGATGGCCTGCTGGTTG
This sequence comes from Ectopseudomonas oleovorans, assembly GCA_045291465.1. Classification (GTDB taxonomy): domain Bacteria; phylum Pseudomonadota; class Gammaproteobacteria; order Pseudomonadales; family Pseudomonadaceae; genus Aquipseudomonas; species Aquipseudomonas oleovorans_B. Next base: position 5,765,541 of record CP152345.1, read on the forward strand.
GCGCACAGCATGCCGTGGCTGTTGATCACCGCCTTGGGCGTACCGGTCGAACCCGAGGTCATCAGGTAGCGCGCCGGGGTGTCACCGGTGATCCGGGCGAAGGCCTCCATCACCGCTGGCGTCTCGGTCTTGTACAACTGCGCCAGCGACCAGGCGCCGGGGTATTCCTGGGCGTTGCGCGCGGCCACCACCAGGCAGTCGGGCTTGACCAGTTGCAGCGCACGGTAATAGGCATCGCCGTCGCTGACGAAGATCACCGCCGGGTCGAGTACCTCGATGATCGCCTTGAGCTTGCTGCAACCATCACCCGTGCTGCGTGAATAGGCCACCGAGGTGGTCGCCACGGGGATACCGACGTGCATCGCGGCCAGGCTCAGCAGCGCCTGATCGACATCGATATCGGACAGGTTGAGCAGCGGACGACCGACGGGGATGTCCAGATCGAGCAGGCCCTGGGCCAGGCTGCCGACACGCTGGCGTACCTCGCGGTAGGTCATGCGGTGCCAGCCACCGTTGTGCCGCTCGGCCAGATAGACCTGATCCGGGCGCTCGCGCGCCCAGCGCTCCAGCCATTCGCCGATGCAGCGTGCATAGGGTTGCAGGGGTTGCGGCGAACGCAGGACGAATTCGCCATTGTCACGGGGTTCGAAAATCACCTCGGCAGGGGCCAGCCGCGCCGCAAGGTTCGGAAAATCGGTCATATCCAGGTGCCTCGTGAGTCGGCGCAGACGCCGCTCATACGGTTGTTCTTGTATGACCCCCTTCACGATCTGCTGCGCGTCGGCCCTGCTTCGTTGAAACCAGGCTCGGAATGCTCATTTACAACTCGTAAACTCCGCTTCCTCGCTTGCTTTCGCCTTGCATGGCTCTGGCTCGCTAGCCCGTGAAGGGGCTCAAAGCACTTATTTGGTTGGGCCTGACGGCCCTGCACGCACGCCCAGGTCAGATGAACCGGCAGCTCACCTCGCCCAGTCGGGTCAGACGCAGACGCAGACTGTCGCCGGCCACCACCGGAATCATCGGCCCCAGGGCGCCGGACAGCAGCACGTCACCGGCGCGCAACGGCTGGCCCAGTTCGGCCATGGTGCGCGCCAGCCACAGGCAGGCATTCAGTGGGTTGCCCAGGCAGGCGGAACCGATGCCGACCGAGGCTTGCCCGCCATTCTTCTCCAGAATCATGCCCTCGAGAGTGAGATCCAGGCCGTCCAGCTTCACCGGCTGATCGCCAAGCACGTAGAGCCCCGAAGAAGCGTTGTCGGCGACGGTGTCGACCAGGGTGATCTTCCAGTCCTCGATGGCCGAGTCGACGATCTCCAGCGCCGGCAGCAGGTAGTCGAGGGCGCTGATCAGTTCGCCCAGGGTGGTATCGGCATGCGGCAGGTCGCGACCGAGCACGAAGGCAATCTCACCCTCGGCCTTCGGCTGGATCAGCCGCGCGGTCGGCACGTCCTGGCCATGGCGGTATTCCATGTCGGCGAACAGCATGCCGAAGTCCGGCTGGTCGACGCCCAGTTGCTGTTGCACCGCCAGCGAAGTGAGGCCGATCTTGCAGCCACTGAGGCGGCGCCCGGCGTCCAGCGCCGCACGGGTGTTGATGGCCTGCACGGCATAGGCATCCTGCAGGGTGGCGATGTCGAAGCGCTCGGATACGCGTCCGCAGGGTTGCCGGCTCTGGCGCGCCTGGGCCAGTGCGGCGGCGGCGGATTGCAGATGGGGTTGGCTCATGATCGATGCACTCCTGTTCAACGACGGTTGTGGCGCAGCGGACGATCGAGACTGGCGCGATAGCCCTCGACCAGCTCGCTGACGAGTTCGGCGACACTGCACGGGCGCGTGATCTGGCCCACGCCCTGGCCAGCCGACCAGACGTGCTTCCAGGCCTTGTTGGCGCTGGCGATGTTGCCGGAGAAGTCGACGCTGGCCTTGCCTTCGGCGCTGGCATCGATGCCAGCCCTCTCCATCGATGGGCGCATCCAGTTGGCGAGCACGCCGCTGACGGCCTTGCTCAGCACCACGTCATCCATGCGGCAGTCGACGAGCATCTGCCGATAGTCGTCATCGACCAGGCTTTCGTTCGTGGCGATCAGGCGTGTCCCCACCACCGCGAAGTCATAACCCAGCACCTGGGCGGCATGCACGTCGCGACCATTGGAGATGGCGCCGGCAATACCCAGCGGGCCATCCCAGAAAGCCCTGACCTCTTCAACGAAGGCAAACGGATTGTTGACTCCGGTGTGGCCACCGGCACCGTTGCACACCAGGATCAGCGCATCCACGCCGGCATCGGCGGCCTTGCGCGCCATGGCCGGGGTGATCACGTCGGCCATCACCACACCACCGTAGGCGTGCACGTCTTCGAGCACCCGCCTGGGGCTGCCGAGAGCGGTGGAGACGATCGGTGGCTGGAAGCGTTTCACCAGTTCCAGCTCGGCGGCGAAACGGTCGTAGGTACTGTGCACGATCATGTTCAGCATCCACGGCGCCAGCTTGGTGCCAGCCGCCCGGGCCTGCTCACGCTCGGCGGTGATCTGCTCCAGCCACTGCTCGAGGATTTCCACCGTACGGGCATTGGGTGCCGGCATGCTGCCGATGATGCCGGACCGGCAGCAGGCGCTCAGCAGTTGCGGGCCGGAGACCAGGAACATCGGCGCCGCCAGCACAGGTACGGGCAACGCAGCGAACAGCTCCAGCACCTTGTGCTGGGAGGGGGTATGCGCACTCATCGGCAATGACTCATCTTGTGTTTGTTGTTATCGGTAACGCGTTGTCAGGTTCTGCACGTCTGCATCAGGCCTTTCTACCCCTGGCGACCTCCCGCGCTGCGGATTTCCCAGCCACCATCGCTGTGAATGATGTGTGCGGTGGTCAACGCCGAGTTCTCTCGCGAAGCCAGCAGCACGTAGTGCCCGGCGTGATCCTCCGGCTCGGCGATACGTTGCAGCGGCACCGCACGCGCGGCGGCCTCCTCGAAACCGGGAATGGCATTGAGTGGCTGGCTGCGTTTGTTCAGCCCATCGAGGCTCTTCATCGGCGTATTGGTGGCGCCGGGCGCCACCCCGTTGACGCGAATGTCCGGCGCCAGCTCGTAGGCCAGCTGGCGGATCATACCCACCAGCGCGTGCTTGGCGGTGACGTAGAGAATGCCGCCACCGCCGGCGTAGAAGGCGCTGTTGGACAGGGTGAAGATCATGCTGCCGCGCGTCTCGCGCAGGGCGTCGGTGGCGCAGCGCGCGCCGAGCAGATAACCCTGCACGTTGATCGCGAACAGGCGCTGGAAAGCCTGCTCCAGCTCCTCCGGGGCGATGCGGTCGAGGCGGGTGAAGTAATCGAATACCGCCGCATTGCCGACGAATGTGTCCAGCTTGCCGAAGGCCTCCAGCGTCTGCGCCACGGCGCGCTGGTTATCGGCCAGGCTGGAAACGTCGCCCTGGATCACCACCACGGCATCGCCCAGTTCGTTGCGCAGCGCATCGAGCTGCTCGCGGTTGCGCGCCATCACCCCGACCCGCGCGCCTTCCTGCACGTAGCGGCGTACGATGGCGCTGCCGATTCCGCCGGTACCACCGGTGACCAGCGCCACCTGCCCTTCCAGCCAACCCATGACGCGCTCCTTCAGAGAAAGGTGTTGATGTTCTTGCACAGCAACATCGCATTGGGGATGAGGATCTTGCGCTTGAGCAGCTTCAGCCCGTCCGCCTCGCGGCGGATCACGTCCTCGCGCCGCCCGCTGATCTGGTGCTGCTCGTCCAGCCCACGGCTGCGCACGTTGATGAAGCAGGAATACACGACATATTCGTCCGTCTCGGCCCCGCTGAAGACCTCGATATTGGTAACCAGATGTACGTTGCGCGTCGGCGGGTTCTCGGCCCAGGCCGACGGCTGCTTGAAGCGCGCCACGCGGCGCTGCAACTCGCGCAGGCCATCGTCGAAATAGGCCATGTGCTCAAGGCGGTATGGCCCGCAGCGATCCTCGCGGCGACGGTTCTCGATGCCCGGCATCCAGTAGTGGATGGCCTCGGACAGCCCCGCGAGCCAGTCATCCCAGCGCTCGTCATCGAGCAGGCGCGCTTCACGCAGGAGGAAGGCCTCGACTTCGCGGGCCTGTTCGAACGGCACCGGCAGTTCGCGATCGATATCGGTCATGGCGTTCTCCTCAGCGCATCTTGCCGTTGCGATCCGGCACATCCGCCCAGGTCGGCGACTGCAGCAGATCCTTCCAGCGCTGGTAGAAGGCGCGGGCGTTGCATTCGTTGAGCTGACCGCGGAACACGTTGCCGGGCAACTCGCTGTCGTCGATGCGCGTATGCATGCCCAGGCCGACGTACAGATCCTGGTAGCGGGTGACCATGCCGCGGCTGGTCTTGGTGCAGTATTCCCAGTTCTCGCCGTCGTCCATCTCGAACACGCCGGTGGGCGAGAAGGTCATCATCGCGCCGCGACGCCACTTGTCCTTGATCTCCTGCGGTGCGTTCTTGTTGACGATCACCCAGGTGTACAGGTCGATCTTGTCCGGCCCGCGCGGTTGCCAGACACGCACGGTGTTCTGCCCCGGCAGGAAGGAGAAATTGGGGAACACGGTGAAGGAGGAAATAGCCCCGATCAGCCTGGAACGGAACTCGCCAAGGCGCTCGGCAACCTTCGGCCGCAGGGTGTGCAGGTACTTGTTGATCTCGCGCTCGCCGAGGGTCGCCGCGTTGCCCACCACGTCGGTGGCGAACTCGTAACCATGGCCGTTCCAGTTCACCGAGTAGGATTCCGGCAGCTCGCCGACATTGGCCACCGGGCCGCCAAGCATGGCCTTGGCCGCCGAGTCGTGCGTCCAGCCACCATGGAGGATGTCACCGACGAAGTTCTCGGCGGCGATCTTCCAGTTGCACTCGATGGTCGAGCGGATGCAGCCGCCGAAGAACTCGCTGCCGCCCTCGTCCATGTCGAGCATCACGTCCAGGTACCAGGTCATCGGCCCGAGGTACTCCTCCAGCGTCGGCGCATCGCCTGCGAAGGTGGCGAACACCAGGCCCTTGTAACTGGCCACGCGGGCCTGACGCAGGCCGTGCTGGGACTTGTCGAAACCGCTTTCCTCGTAGCACCTGGATTCGTGCATGCCCATCAGGCGACCGCCATCGGCGCCGAACGACCAGCCGTGGTAGTTGCAGATGAAACCGCGCGCGTTGCCCGCCTCGGCGAAGCACACCTTGTTGCCACGGTGCGGGCAGGCATTGAGCATGACGCGGATCGAGGCATCCTTCTGCCGCACCACCAGCACCTCGTCCTCGCCCATGGTGGTGGTCAGGTAGTCACCGGCCTTGGGCAGTTGCGACTCATGGGCAACGAACAGCCAGCAGCGGGCGAAGACTTTCTCCAGCTCCTGCTCGTAGATGTCCTTGTCCCAGAAGATCTTGCCGGACATCCGGCCCGATTCCATGTCGCAGATACGGTCGAGGTTCTTCAGCGGCTCGCTGGTTTCGATCGGCCGGAGTTTGATGATCTCGTTCATGGCGCTCACACGGTCTTGTTCTTGTTGGAGTGGTTCGTTCAGATCGGGCTGGCGGCGGCCAGCTCGGCTTCTTCCGACTCGGCCGAGGTATCGGCGAATACTTCCCTGTCGGTGATGATGATCCGGTAGGTGCGCAGGTGCTTTTCACACGGGAAGGTCACCGCCTGGCCGCTGGGAATGTGGAACTGTCCCCAGTGCACCGGGCAGGTGATCAGGTCGCCCTCCATATCGCCTTCGGCCAGCGAGGCGGTGGCATGGGTGCACATGTCGGCGGTGGCGTAGTACTTGCCGTCGAGGTTGTACACGCAGATGTCACCCGCCTCGCCACCGGCGACCTTCTTCAAGGAGCCCGGTGCGAGTTCGTCACGATTGCAAAGAAATACCTGGCTCATCGGGCCACCTCGCAGGCATGCAGTTGCAGGAAGCCGAGGCCGGTCACCCAGGCCGGCACCGGCTCGTAGGCGATGACCTCGCCACGGGCGTTGGGCACGGCCGCCATGGCCAGGGCGAAGTTGCGGATTTCCATGGCGCCATTGCCGCCACGCTCGAGAATGTCCTCGTCGCGGTAGGCGCACAGGCCCTCCAGATCGCCCTCGACGCCCAGCGCCAGCACTTCGCGGTCGAAGTCTTCGCTGACCCGGCCCATGTCATGGGTGCCGACGCGGTGGCTGATACCGCCACTGCCGATCACCACCACACGCTCGTCTGCGGCGAAGCTCTCGACGGCGGCGCGGATCTGCCGGCCAAGGTCGGCGGCGCGGCGGAAACTGATGTAAGGGTCGACACCGCAGGCCAGGTACACCGGAATGCTCGGCAGCTCGCGGCCCAGGCGCTGTTCGGCGACCTGGACGATCAACTGGTGGGGGATGGCGAAGGAGTGATCCATGGTGAAGCTGCGCGCCACCGTCCAGTCGACGTCCTGCTGCTCGCCCTGCGCGACGATGTGATTGGCCAACTGCTCCTGATTCTTCACCACTCGGCGTGGCAGACCCGGCAGGCGGTCGATCGGCCCGTCGACGTCGCCGGTACCGATCAGGTAGCGCGGCAGGCAGTGGGTGCCGAACAGGATGTAATGGTCACAGCCAACGATGATCACCGAAGTGGCATCCAGCTCGGCCAGGCGCTCGCCGCACTGCCGGTAGGCGTCCCAGACGATGTCGCGCTGCGCCTGCGGCGGCGCCTCGGGGGCGACGAACATCACCGGGTCGTGCGGCACCCAGAAACCGCCAACGATCTTGCCCATGGCCCTACCCCTTCAATGCCGCGGAGAAACCCGCGCTGTGTTCATCGGTCGCCCCGAGCAGAGCCTTGTATTGCTTCATGCTGCGAGTGGGCGACAACTCCTGCCAGAACCCCATGGTCAGCATCGGGTTGACCCCGATGCGCTGCAGGGCGGCGACGTCGAAACCGGCGACCATTTCCACCTCTTCTTCGCTCAGGGCGAAGCGGGACAGGAACTGGCGCGGGTCTTCACGAAACTTGTCCTTGGCGGCGCGCTCCACGGACAACTGCCAGAGCACACGTTCCAGCGTATTGCGGCTCATGCCTCATCACTCCGAAAGGAAGTCGCGCACCAGCGCAACGAAACGGCGCGGCTGCTCGGCCTGCACCCAGTGACCGCAACGGCCGAACAGATGCAGGTCGGCATTCGGCACGCTGTTGGCGATCAACAGGCCGCACTGCGGCGGCACCACACGGTCTTCGCGGCCATGCACCACCAGGGTCGGCGCGGTGATCTTGGCCAGCGCGGCGGCCGGGAAACCCTTGACGATGGTTTCCCCCTCCGGGTTCGGCTGCGGGATCAGCTTGCGCAGTGCAGCCTGAGCACCAGGGCGGGCCGACGCCTCGTAGCGGCTCTGCACCAGCTCGGGAGTGATCAGGGCCTGATCAAGGGGAACAGCGCCATCAGCTCGCGCATGTTGTCCAGCGACGGCTCGTATTCCCAGGCGCCACGCAGACCCGCGGTCTGCACGAATTCGCCGGCCGGCGTGCCGAGCAGCACCAGGCGCTTGACCCGCTCGGGAGCGAACACCGCCAGGCCGATGGCCAGGGCACCACCGAAGGAGTTGCCAACGAAGGAGGCCTGGTCGATGTCGAGCGCATCCATGATGTCGACGAGGTGGGCGACCCACAGCTTGATGTCGTACTTGACGTCGTCCTTGAGCTCGGTGAAGCCGAAACCGGCGATGTCCGGAACGATCACCCGCCACTTGTCGGAGAAGGCCGGCATGCTTCGCGCCCAGTTGCTCCAGCCGGAAACACCGGGCCCCGAGCCATGCAGCAGAAACAGCGCCTCACCCTGTCCAGCCTCGTGATAGTTGGTCTTGTGACCTGCCGCGACCAAGCTCCTGCCGATGCCTTCCATCATGCCTCCACGGTTCTTGTGCTTGTTAAAATACAGATGTGTATGTGCATGTTAGGGAGGCAAAATTATCCCGTCAACAACCTTCGATGAGTGCCAGGCGTTTTCCAGAGCCCCCTGAATACCTGTCACATAGCGGAGAAACAGCAACCACGCGGGATTTGCCGAGTTCGCCCAGGCGTCGTTTTCATTCGAACATTGACCTACAGAATTGTATCTAGGCACGCTGCATGCGGTGAGTCCCGGCAGCCATGACCGGTCAAACGACCGTGCAACTCAAGAAGTGACATACATCAATGCACGCAAAAAGCTCAGCCATGACAATCGCCAAGCTCCGGCCCCGCCAGCCGCGCCCCACGGCAGCAACATGAGCTAGAATCGCAACCTCGTAGCCGACCGACAGCCATGCACGGTCGCCCCAGAACTCTCGGTACAAGGCCCTCAACAATGTCTGTACGCCCCAATCTGACCCGGGAAGATTGGATCCATGCCGCCCAGCAGGTACTGGTCAAGGGTGGCGTCGATGCCGTCCGGGTCGACACGCTGGCCAAGGAACTGAACATCACCCGTGGCAGCTTCTACTACCACTTCAAGAGCCGTAACGAGTTGCTCGAAGGCATCCTCGGTGGCTGGCGCACCCGCGCCACGGAAGACGTCATCCTGCACCTGAGCGACGCCCAGTCGACGCCGCAACACCAGTTGCAGCGCCTGATGGAGCTACCCCTGCACGGCCAGACCGCCAAGGAAGCCGCCGCCATCGAACTGGCCATTCGCGCCTGGGCACGCCGTGACGAGCACGCCCGCCAGGCCATCGACGAGGTCGACCGCTATCGCCTCAGCTACATCAAGGGCCTGCTGCTGCAAGCCGGCGTCGAAGCGCAGGACGCCAGCGACCGCGCCTACCTGATCTACGCCTACCAGATCAGCCTGTCGCTGTTGAACAACAACGAACCGGCGGGCGAGCGCCTGGCCCGCAATACCCGCCTCGGCGAACTGCTGGTGCCCACGCGTACGGGTCTGCCAATGCGCTAGGGGTGCTCTGAAAAAGTCATTTATCGTCACTCCCGCGAAGGCGGGAGCCCAGGAAGTTCGCAGGCCCTGGATGATTCACCCGCGGGCCGGCGCTGTGAGCAATGACGGCTTTCCAGAGTTTCCTTAGGTCAACCCGAAATAGCGCTCGAAAAACACCACCAGCTTGCCCAGTACGGATTGTTTTTTCTCTGCGTGTCCGTTGCTCTTCGAAAACCGCGAGACGGGCGGCAGGATCTTGGTGATGGCTGTTCCACTCGTAGGAATACTGCCGTCACGAAAGGCATTGTCGATGAACTCACGCGCCGCCTCGGCGTTGAGATTCTCCTCCGTGATGATGCGTTCCAGTTCCTCGGTCTTCTTGGCCGCCATGAAGCTCTGCCATTGAGCGTCCACCTTGGCCTGGGTATTGACCGACTCCACGAACTGAATGATGAGATCCTTCTTGTTACGCAAGCTGGGGCTGGAGTTGACGGCACGCTCGATGGTGGCGCGGATTTCCTTGTCTTCGCCCGAGCCCTTTTTCTTCAGGTACTGCTCGACCAGCAGCAGGATGTAGTCGACGTTGATTTCCACCTGCTTGATGAGCTCGATCTCGAAGACCACGTCGTCGTTGATCGACTCCTTCTCCGCCTCGGATGCCGCGCGAAACTCGGCATACAGGTTTAGATAAACGCTCTGGTAATCCTGGAACTGACGCTCGCTGAGAATCTCGTTCCCGGCAAAATCGTCGAAAGCCGTCAGAATATTCTTCAGCCGCAGGATCGAGCCAAACAGCTTGATGAAGGCTTTCTGCGCCGCCTCACCGACAATGGCCTGCCCCAGCGGGAATTTGTCGAGCAACTCGCCGACTCGGGCTTGGTATTCAGCGAAATACTCGGCGTAAGGCTTCAGCAGCACGATCCCTTTGGCGTCCTTGTTGCCAAACAGGGCGAGCGCATCGTTGGTTTCCTGCTCCAGATTACGGAAGGAAACGATGTTGCCGTAGGTCTTGACCGAATTGAGGATGCGGTTGGTGCGCGAATATGCCTGGATCAGGCCGTGCGCCTTGAGGTTCTTGTCCACCCACAGGGTGTTCAGCGTGGTGGCATCGAAGCCGGTCAGGAACATGTTGACCACGATGACCAAGTCCAACTCACGCTTCTTCAGGCGCTGCGACAGATCCTTGTAGTAGTTCTGGAACTTGTCCGTCGAGGTGTCGAAGCTGGTGGCGAACAAGGCGTTGTAATCCTTGATCGCGGCCTCCAGAAAGTCCCGCGAACTCTGATCCAGCCCCTCGACCTCGAACTCTTCCTCACCAAGCAGACCGTCTTCATCGTCCTCGTTGGCGGCAAAGCTGTAGATCAGCCCGACCTTGAGCCGCTGCGCCTCGGGCAGGCCGTGCTGCTGCGCGGCAAATTCCGCGTAGTAACGCTTGGCCGCATCAATCGAGGCACAGGCAAGCAGCGAGTTGAAGCCGGCCATTCGCTTGCCGTCATGACGATAGGTGCTGGCACGTTTGGTCTTCTGATCAAAATGCTCGCGGATATAGCCGACGATCTGGCTGATGCGCTCTGGCGCCAGCAGAGCACGCTCGGTGTCGATGGCCGAGACCTGCTTATCCTTGATCCGCGCCTGCATCTTGAGGGTATTGATGTAGTCGATACGAAACGGCAGGACGTTCTTGTCGTTGATCGCATCGACGATGGTGTAGGTGTGCAGCTTGTCGCCAAAAGCCTGCTCGGTGGTGCGCCGCAATGGGTTGCCGCCGGTTCCCGAATTCTTCGCAAAAATCGGCGTACCGGTGAAGCCGAACAGGTGGTAGCGCTTGAACACGCGGGTGATTTCGCTGTGCATGTCGCCGAACTGGCTACGGTGGCATTCATCGAAAATCACCACCATATGCGCGTCGTACACCGGGTGCTTCTTGTTCTTGGCCACGAAGCGCGAGAGCTTCTGAATGGTGGTGATGATGATCCGCGCGTTCGGGTCTTCCAGTTGCTTCTGCAGCACCGAGGTCGAGGTATTGGAGTTGGCCGCGCCTTTCTCGAAGCGCTCGTATTCGCGCATGGTCTGGTAGTCCAGATCCTTGCGATCGACCACGAACAGCACTTTATCGATGACCTCCAGACCACGGGCAAGCTGGGCGGCCTTGAAGCTGGTCAGCGTCTTGCCCGAGCCCGTGGTGTGCCAGATGTAACCACCCGCCGCCAGCGTTCCCAATTGCCGGTGGTTGGTCGAGGTGGCAATGCGCTGCAGGATACGCTCGGCAGCCACGATCTGGTAAGGCCGCATCACCAGCAGTTTGCGATCCACATCGAACACGCAGTACTTGGTGAGCACGTTCAGCAACGAATGCTTGGCAAAGAAGGTCTTGGTAAAGCCCACCAAATCGGTGATGGGCAGGTTGCGCGCGTCGGCCCACCAACTGGTGAAGGAAAAACTGTTGGAGGTTCTGCTTTTGCTGCGCTTGCCGGACTGCTCCTTCAAGTGCCCGTCGCGCACGGTGTTGCTGTAGTACTTGGTCAGCGTGCCATTGCTGATCACGAACAGCTGCACGTACTCGAACAGGCCGCAGCCCGCCCAGAAGCTGTCGCGCTGGTAACGATTGATCTGGTTGAAGGCTTCACGGATGTCCACGCCACGGCGCTTGAGCTCGATATGCACCATCGGCAAGCCGTTGACCAGCACCGTCACATCGAAGCGCGTGGCGTGCTTGCCGCCGTGCTCGCCGGCTGGTGTTTCGTACTGATTGATCACCTGCAAGACGTTGTTGTGGATATTGGTCTTGTCGATCAGGTAGATGTTCTTGCTGCTGCCATCGTCGCGCTTCAAGACCTGAATGTGGTCTTCCTGCAGGCGCGCGGTTTTCTCCAGAATGCCGTCATTGGCGCCTGCAATGCAGGTCGCGAAAAAAACCTGCCACTCGGTGTCGGAAAACTCGATCTTGTTGAGCTGCTCCAGCCGAGCCCGCAGGTTGGTGAGCAACTCGGCTTCCGAACTGATCGGCAGGTACTCGTAGGCCTGCAACCGCAATTGCTCGATAAAGGCCTTTTCCAGCGCCGCTTCGCTCTGGTAACCAGACTGGCTCTCAGCCAGTGCGTCCAACAGAAACTCGGCCACCACCGTGCTCTCACTGGAGAGTGCAATGGCCTCGTAGCGATAGGGCGTGGTGTTTTCGCTCATACGGCTTCCTTGAAAGTGAGCAAACGGTCGCGGTAGTAGGCGTACTGCCGACGGCGAGCGGCGATCTCGGCGGGTAGGCCGACGGCAATGTCATTGACCAGCGCATCGAACTTGTCGAGGATGGCAACGATGCGTGCCTGCTCGTCAGGTGAGGGAACAGGGATGGTCAGCTTGGCCAAGCTTTCTGCGGATAAGCGCTTCACCTTGGCTCGGGCGACAAACTTGTTCTTCTCCGCGTGAAATGCCGTGCTCTGGAAGTAATAGGAAACGAACCGAGGATTCAGCGAATGCCGGAAGGCAAAGCAGTCGTCATGAATCGCCACCTCGCAACTGCCGAGCCACGCCACGGCCTTACCTACATCCTCAACTGTCTCGCCCACGCCAGCGATTATCAAATCGCCTGGCTGCGCAAAACGCAGCGTCGGAGCCAAGTCGGCGTCTACATGTGACGTCGTTGTTCCGGTCGCTGTACCGTACTGCGTGTAGATGTCGCCATAGTGGATGCAGGGCACCCCGTCTTCGACGTAGTCAGCCTTGGTAAAACGCCGCCCTCGGAAGAACTCTCCGACCTCGGCCATCGCGGCCCAGCGAATATCTTGGTCGCTGAAAGCCAGCAAGGCGTCGCGGTAGTACTGGTACTGCCTGCGACGCGCCTCAAGCTCCGCTCCCAGCTCCGCCTCAAGCTGCGCTTCAAACTCCGTGAAGCTGTCCAGCACTTTCACGATTTCAATCTGTATTTCGAGTGGGGGGACTGGGACTCGGAAAGAAAACAGTTTGTTGCTTTCAATAGACGCCACTGACCCGCCAGCTCTGCGCGCGAACTGAAGAATTGCCGGGCCGCGAGATTGCAGGAGGTGCGCAATATAGCTAGGCATGACCCCATCGCGGGCGGCCACTGCCTTCATATCCTGATTCAAAGCAACCGGTACCGGAATAAGCGCGATTGGGAGGATACGATCAAGAATGCTTGATCGCACGACAACCGCAACCGAGTTTTCTGGCACAAGCTTAGTAGCGGAACCGTTTACCGCCGCAGCAGTGATGTAGTCTTCAGTGGTTTCGACAATCGGCCTCCCCATGTCTTTGGGGGAAACCCAAGGGATCGTGCCGTTTTTCCAGTAGTCGAGTCGGCTCTTTGATGGCGTTCCACCGCCGTACCATTTACCGATGTCGGCTAAAGGCTCATGCCGCACGCCATCAGGGCAAAGCTCAGCAAGCAGTTCATCAATACGGCTCATGGCTTTTTCTTCCCGGCAATTTTCTTCTGCACCGTCTTCACGGTTTCCAGATAGGCCGCTTCCACCTCGCTCGACTGCTCGGCCAACTGGGCACGGAACTTGGCGTATTCCGTTTCGGCGTGAGCAATGGCCTGCTGATGGCTGACTTTGCCCGCACCTTCCAGGGCCTTGCCGCCCATGGCCAGGATCAGTTGCTCCAGGTGCGCGAGCCAATCTTTCATATAGGTCGGCTCGTGGTTCATGGCGCGAAACTCGGCGGCGTCGAAATAGGCCGAGACCAGCGTATTCAGGCGTTTTAGCTCGTCGGCGTTGAGGTAATTCTTGGCGTTGGTGGCTTCGGCCTTGGTGGGCTGCTTGCCACTGAAGGACAGCAGGCCCATGAAGGGCTTACCGGCATCGGCACGCTGCCTGACCACTTCTGCCGCTGTCTGGCCGTGGGCCGCGTAATGCAGCTTGTTCTGTACGGCCTTGAAGAACACCACGCTGGCTTCGGCCTTGGGGTCGTAATCCACGCTGGTAGCGTACAGGTCGAGCACTTGACGGTAGAGCACCTTCTCGCTGGAGCGAATATCGCGGATGCGATCCAGCAGTTCTTTCCAGTAGCTGCCGCCGCCCAGGTTCTTCAGGCGCGCGTCATCCATGGTGAAGCCCTTGACCAGGTATTCGCGCAGGCGCTCGGTAGCCCAGATGCGAAACTGCGTGGCGAGGGTGGACTTGACGCGATAGCCCAGCGAGATGATGAGGTCGAGGTTGTAGAACGGCAGTGTGCGTGTGACCTGGCGACTGCCTTCGGTGCGAACCTGTCGGAATTCCCGACAGGTTGCCTCCCGGCTCAACTCGCCTTCGGCGTAGATGTTGCCAATGTGTTCTACGACGTTGGTTCGCGAGGTCTGAAACAGGTCAGCCAACTGCTGCTGGCTCAGCCAGACCGTATCACCGTCAAGCCGGACATCGATGGCCGGCGCATCACCTCGCTGGTAAAGAATGATCTCACCCGCTGGTTGCTCACTCATACCGACACGCCCTCCAGATCCGCAACGATGGCATCGATCTGCTTTCGCAGCTCCGCTTGCCTGGCAACGATGCCGCTGATTGTTTCGTTGAGCTCACGAATATCCACCGCTTCGCTGGTGTCGGCCTGCTCGACGTAGCTGGAAACAGCGATGTTGTAGCCGTTGTCGGCAATATCGCCGTTGTCGACCAACCGCGCGAAGTGATCAATGCTTTGACGCTCAGTAAAAGCATCGAGGATTTTCTGCTGGTGTTCGTGCATCAGCTTGTTCTTGTTGCCGCTACGCACGAACAGACTGGAAGCATCGATGAACAGCGTGGCGTTATCGTGCTTCGACTTTTTCAGCACGATGATGCAGGTAGCGATGGTCGTGCCGAAGAACAGATCCGGTGGCAACTGGATAACGGCATCGACGTAGTTGTTGTCGATCAGGTACTTGCGAATCCTGGCTTCCGCACCGCCGCGATAGAGCACGCCGGGGAACTCGACGATGGCCGCCGTGCCGTTGACCGCCAGCCAGCTCAGAATATGCAGGGTGAAGGCGAGGTCAGCCTTGCTCTTGGGCGCGAGCACCCCAGCCGGAGCGAAGCGCGGATCATTGATCAGCAACGGGTTGGAATCACCCTCCCATTTGATCGAATACGGCGGGTTGGAAACGATGGCCTCGAAAGGCTCGTCATCCCAGTGTGCAGGGTCGGTTAGCGTGTCGCCGTGAGCGATATTGAACTTCTCATAACCGATATCGTGCAGGAACATGTTGATCCGGCACAGGTTATAGGTGGTGAGGTTGATTTCCTGGCCGTAGAAACCCTGACGCACCTTGCCTGAACCCAGCACCTTGGAAAAACTGAGCAACAGCGAGCCAGAGCCGCAGGCTGGGTCATAAACCTTGTTGACCTCCTTCTTACCGACCACGGTGATGCGCGCCAGCAGCTCAGAGACTTCCTGCGGGGTGTAGAACTCACCACCGGACTTTCCGGCGGTGGAGGCGTACATCTGCATCAGGTATTCGTAGGCGTCGCCGAACAGGTCGATGCTGTTGGCGGAGAAGCCGCCCTTGGAAAGGGGTAGATCACCTATGGCATCGAGCAGCTTGACTAGCTTCTCGTTGCGCTTAGCCACGGTAGGGCCAAGCTTGCTGCTGTTGACGTCCAGGTCGTCGAACAGCCCCTTGAAATCATCTTCACTGCCAGCCCCCAACGCGGAAGCCTCGATGTCCTTGAAGACGCGGGACAAGGTTTCATTGAGGTTCGGATCATGACGGGCACGTCGCCGCACATTGGCGAACAGGTGTGAGGGCAGGATATAGAAGCCCTTTTCCTGAACGGTCTCGTAACGCCCCAGAATCGCGTGGGCATCGGCCAAATCGCCGTAAGCGAAATCCGTATTTCCCGCTCGATGTTCCTGTTCGTCGAGATAGCTGGTCAGGTTCTCCGAAATGAACCGATAAAACAGCATGCCGAGCACATAAGTCTTGAAATCCCAGCCATCGACACTGCCTCGCAGGTCGTTGGCGATGCGCCAGATAGTCTTGTGCAACTCGGCGCGTTCAAGCTCTTTGCTGTTACTCATGGTCTGTTAGTCACTCTAGGTTTCAGTTCACCCACGGCAGGCAAGCATTGCGAATTCATGGTCACTTGCTTCGCTCACTCGCCTATGAACCTGGGCTGCAAAGCCCTTCTCTGCCAAGAACAGCATTCAGAATCACGCGATTGAGGGATCGGCGGGCACTGATGTTCCAGGTATGCAAGACAACCTGCCGTGCGCCGGGAAGTCTCACACCGCACCTCCCCGGTCAAGTTTTGGCTGCCACCCAAAGTGGCCATGCTGCGAGATCTTTAGAAAATTTTCTTGGCATCCATCGCCGCACCTACAGCTGCGTAGGCTGCGCGCCCATGCAGGCGCCCTCCGGCAAAACGCCGCTGCCCCTCGGCAGAACCCTGGCCAACCCCTGAAACACCTGAGTTCTCGACGACGGTTGACAGCCTCGAAGGGTTCCGGCTAGCCTTTCAACATACACATTCACATGTGTATTTCTGCAAGGCGAGACAAGCAGCGCCGGCAGAAAATCAATTACAAGAACAACAGCCCGGATAGCCGCTATGCGCCTGCATGCTCCTCCAGGGTGCGAAATATCTGGCCCTCAAGGTCGATACGAGCACCAAGCCCAGCTCCGCCCCCTCTTTCGATTCCATGCTGTGAGCCCGTTCGCTCGCGCCATGAACCTGCACAACTGTCTGGAGAGCATCTGATATGGATGCGACCATCGCCGCGTTTCTGTTGCAGGACGGCCTGACGACCGGAGCGATCTATGCACTGATCGCCCTGGCCCTGGTGCTGGTGTTCGCCGTGACCCGGGTGATCTTCGTCGGCCAGGGCGACTTCGTCGTCTTCGGTGCCCTGACCCTGGCCTCGCTGCAGGCGGGCGTGATGCCGCCGACCTTCTGGCTGTTGCTCAGCTGCGCCATCGCCGGTTGCCTGCTGGATTGCGCCATCGCCATACGCCATCGGCACCTATGGCGCCTGCCGCGCATCCTGCTCAATTACCTGCTGCCCAGCGCCCTGGTCTGGGCCGCGCTGAGTCTGTTCGATCTGCAGAACCTGCCAGGCCTGGCGCAAGTGGCGCTGACCCTGCTGGTCGTCACGCCGCTCGGCCCGCTGCTCTACCGCCTGGTCTATCAGCGTCTGGCGGAGACCTCGGTGCTGATGCTGCTGATCGTCTCGGTGGCACTGCATATCGTGCTGCTCGGCTTGAGCCTGTTGCTGTTCGGCGCCGAAGGCTTCCGCACCGAGGCGCTGAGTGACGTGGCGCTGAACCTGGGCGAGATGCAGATCAGCCTGCAGAGCCTGCTGGTGATCGGTTGCGCGCTGGGGCTGATCGTCATGCTCTACCTGCTGTTCGGCCACACGCTTCATGGCAAGGCGCTGCGTGCCACCGCCTTCAACCGTAACGGCGCACAGCTGGTGGGCATTCCCACGCGCCTGGCCGGGCAGGCCGCGTTCGCCCTGGCGGCACTGATCGGCGCCTGCTCGGGCATTCTCATCGGCCCGCTGACCACGCTGTACTACGACTCGGGCTTTCTGATCAGCCTCAAGGGCTTCGTCGCCGCCATCATCGGCGGTCTGGCCAGCTATCCGATGGCCGCCGCCGGCGCCTTCCTGGTCGGCACGCTGGAAAGCTTCTCGATGTTCTGGGCCTCGGCCTACAAGGAAGTGATCGTCTTCACCCTGGTGATTCCGGTGCTGTTGATCCTCTCCTTCAAAAACCCGCACACCGGGGAGGAACACTGATGAATCGTCGTCTGCTTGCGTTGCTGCTGTTGCTCGTCGGCATCGTGCTGGCGCCCCAGGTGCTGCAACCCTTCCATGTCACCCTGCTCAACTACGTCGGGCTGTACAGCCTGGTGGCGCTGGGCCTGGTGGTGCTCACCGGCGTCGGTGGGCTGACCTCGTTCGGCCAGGCCGCATTCGTCGGCATTGGCGCCTACGCCACGGCCGTGGTCAGCGCCAATCTCGGTCTGTCGCCCTGGCTGGGCCTGCTCGTCGGTCTCGGCATCACGCTGGTGGTGGCGCTGCTGCTCGGCCTGCTGACCCTGCGCCTGGCCGGCCATTATCTGCCCCTGGGCACCCTGGCCTGGGGCCTGGCGCTGTACTACCTGTTCGGCAACCTGCCGATGCTCGGCGGCTTCGCCGGGATCGCCGACCTGCCATACATCCAGCTCGGCGGCTGGACGATCGACAGCGCCAGCGACTTCACCCTGATCATCGGCGTGCTGCTGGTCGCCACCCTGTGGATGCTCGGCAATCTGCTCGACAGCCGCCAGGGCCGTGCCATCCGCTCGCTCAAGGAAGCCAGCGGCATGGCCGAGGCGATGGGCGTGAACACCATGCGCAGCAAGCTGCTGGCCTTCGTCCTCGCCGCCCTGCTGGCCGCCTTGTCGGGCTGGATCTACGCGCACATGCAGCGCATCGTCAATCCGACGCCGTTCTCGGTGACCATGGGCATCGAGTACCTGTTCATGATCGTCCTCGGCGGCGCCGCGAGCCTGTGGGGCGCACTGGTCGGCGCCGCGTTGCTGACCCTGTTCAAGCAGGTGCTCGAAGATGTGCTACCGCAATTGCTCGGAGGGGGTGGCGGTACCCTGGAGCTGATCGTCTTCGGCGTGCTGATCATCCTCGTCCTGCAATACGCCAAGGACGGCCTGCTGCCGCTGCTGCAGAAATACCTGCCCAGTCGCAAGCCGCCGGTGCTCGATCTGCACGACGCCGAGCCGCTGCCCCGCCGTGAAGTGGAGCGCTTGCGCAGCAACCAGCCACTGCTGGCCGCCGAGGGGCTGGTCAAGCGTTTCGGCGGGCTGGTGGCCAACAACGACATGAGCCTGGCGGTGCACGCCGGGCAGGTGGTGGCGCTGATCGGCCCCAACGGTGCCGGCAAGTCGACCCTGTTCAACCTGCTGACCGGTGTACTGCCACCGACCTCCGGGCAAGTGTTCTTCAGGGGCCAGCGTATCGACGGCCTGTCGCCGCGCGCCATCGCCAGTCTCGGTGTCAGCCGCACCTTCCAGCACGTACGCCTGTTGCCGGGCATGAGCGTGCTGGAAAACGTTGCCCTCGGCGCGCATCGCCGTGGCCGTGCGGGTGTACTGCGCTCGTTGCTGCACCTGGAACGCGGCGAAGAACGCAGACTGCTCGCCGAAGCCAAGCGGCAGATCGAACGGGTCGGCCTGGCGGAACACATGCACACCCCGGCGGGCAGCCTGGCTCTGGGCCAGCAGCGCATCGTCGAAATCGCCCGCGCGCTGTGCAGCGACCCGCAGATGCTGCTGCTCGACGAGCCCGCCGCCGGCCTGCGTTACAACGAAAAGCAGACCCTCGCCTGCCTGCTCGAACAGCTGCGCGAGGAAGGCCTTGGCGTGCTGCTGGTCGAGCACGACATGGACTTCGTCATGGGCCTGGCCGACCACATCGTGGTGATGGAATTCGGTCAACGCCTGGCCACCGGCAGCCCGATGGAAATCCAGGACAACCCGGCGGTACTGGCCGCCTACCTCGGAGGTGTGGAATGAGCAGCCTGCTGCAGGTCAAAGGCCTGTCGATCAGCTACGGCAAAGTGGCGGCAGTGCGCAGCCTCGATCTCGAAGTCGCGCAGGGCAGCATCGTCAGCCTGATCGGCCCCAACGGCGCCGGCAAGACCACACTGATGTCGGCACTGATCGGTTTGCTGCCGTCGTCCGGAGACATTCTCTTCGCCGGTCAGCCAGTGCAACCGCATCACGACGTGGCGCACCGCGTCGGCCAGGGCATGCTGCTGGTACCGGAAAGCCGCGAGCTGTTCAGCCAGATGAGCGTCGAGGACAACCTCCAGCTCGGTGCCTTCAGCCGACGCCGCCAGGGCCATCGCGACCATGCGCAGACTCTGGAGGAGGTCTACGGCCTGTTCCCACGCCTGCGCGAACGCCGTCAGCAGGCCTCCGGCACACTGTCCGGCGGTGAGCGGCAGATGCTCGCCATCGGCCGCGCGCTGATGGGCAAGCCACGCCTGCTGCTGCTCGACGAGCCCAGCCTGGGCCTGGCACCACGGGTCATCGGCGAAATCTTCGAGATCATCCAGAACCTGCGCAGCAGCGGCGTTTCCATCCTGCTGGTGGAGCAGAACGCCCGCGCCGCGCTGAAGATTTCCGACTACGGCTACGTGCTGGAGGTCGGCGAGAAGGTGCTGGAAGGCCCGGCTGCCGAGCTGGCCGAAGACCAGCGAGTGATCGAGACCTACCTCGGTCGCAAGTCTGCCAGAACCGCACCTGCGGCGAATCAGGCCGTGGGCGCTGGCTAGCACGCCCAGGCCAAAGAACCTGTGCACGATTTCGCGAGCTGGTGCGATGCAAGGCAAAGACAAGCGAGAACCGATCGGAGTCGCGCTCGACTTTACGAGCTGTAAATGAGCAGTCCGAGCTTGTCTTTAGCGCAGTAGCGCCGGCACGCGGCAAATCGTGGGCAAGTTCTCAGCGTTTCAGAACAACAACAACCCCACTGGAGCGTCACCCATGAAAAAACTGATCCCTCTGCTGCTCAGCGCGGCGGTGAGCACTGCCGTGCACGCCGACATCAACATCGGCCTGGTGCTATCCACCACCGGCCCCGGCGCCTCGCTCGGTATTCCCGAGCAGAAAACCGTGGCCCTGCTACCACAGGAAATCGCCGGCCAGCGCATCAACTACATCGTGCTCGACGATGCCACCGACAGCACCGCGGCCACCCGTGCCGCGCGCAAACTGGTGAACGAGAACAAGGTCGACCTGCTGATCGGCTCGTCCACCGTGCCTACTTCCGCCGCCGTGGCCCAGGTCGCCCGCGAGACCGGCACACCGCAGATCGCCCTGGCGCCCTTCGCCCCCACTGGCGATACCAGGACGTGGATCTTCACCGTGGCGCAGACCAACCTGCTGATGGCCGAAGCCCTGGTCAAACACATGCAGGACAATGGCGTGAAGACCGTCGGCTACATCGGCTACAACGACGTCTGGGGCGAGGACTGGCACAAGGCCCTGGAAGAGCTGCTGCCCGGGGCCGGCATCAAGCTGGTACGCAACGAACGCTTCAACCGCACCGACTCCAGCGTCAGCGGCCAGGCACTGAAGATCAATGCCGCGCGCCCGGATGCCGTGCTGATCGGCGCCACCGGCACACCCGCCGCGCTGCCGCATACCGAACTGCGTGAGATGGGCTACAAGGGCCCGATCTACCACACCCACGGTGCCGCCAACAGCGCCTTCCTGCGGATCGGCGGCAAGGCTCTGGAAGGCTCGATTCTCGCCGTCGGCCCGGTCGTGGTCTGGAATCAACTGCCGGACAGCCACCCGTCCAAAGCACCCGGCAAGCATTACGCCGAAGCCTACGAAGGCCGCTACGGCGCGGGCACCCTGTCGCCGTTCGGCGCCTACCTGTACGACGCCATGCAACTGGTCGAAGCCGCCATTCCTGCTGCCCTGCAAGGCAGCGAAGCCGGTACCGCCGAATTCCGCCAGAAGCTGCGTGACACCCTGGAGCAATCGCACGACGTCGCCGGCAGCCATGGCGTGTACAGCCTCTCGGCCGACGACCATTTCGGCCACGACCAGCGTGCCCGCGCGCTGATCACCATCAGGGATGGCCAGTGGCAGCTGCTCGAGGCACCCCAGTAAACCTCGCCAAGCCTTGCAATCGCGTTACCCGAACCACAACAAAAACAAAGGTAAGTTCAATGAAACCGCTATACGCACTGCTTCCATTGCTGGTTGCCACACAGGCCGCGCAGGCCGACTTCATCAAGGACAGCAAGGGGTCGCTGCAGATCCGCAACTACTACTTCGATCATGACTTCCAGGGCGGCCCCGGTCTGGATGAAATGCGCGAATGGGCCCAGGGCTTCATCCTCAAGGCCGACTCGGGCTACACCGAAGGACCGATCCAGTTCGGTCTGAGCTTCATCGGCATGACCGGCTTCCAGCTCGACTCCAGCCCGGATCGCACCGGCACCGGCCTGCTGTCGTTCAACCCGCGTACTCGCGAGGTCAACGACAACTACTCCAAGGCCGGTATCTCGGCGCGCTTCAAAGTGTCCAACACCGAACTGCAGGTCGGCCACATGACGCCGCTACTGCCGATCATGTTTCCGGTGACCGCACGCCTGTTCCCGCCGCTGTTCCGTGGCGGCATGGTGACCTCCGGCGAAATCCAGGGGCTGACCCTGCGCGGCGGTTACTTCGACCGACAGAAATACCGCGACTCCACCGAAGACGCCAAGTTGCGCGTCAGCGGCCTCAACGGCCGCTTCAACGGCACAGCGGAATCCAGCGGCTTCATGTTCGGTGGTGGCGACTACAAGCTGCTCGATAACCTCACCGGCTCGTACTACTACGCGCAGCTGAACGACATCTACAAGCAGCACTACGTCGGCCTGACCCACACCACAGCGCTCGGCCCAGGCTCGCTGAAGAGCGAGGCCTATTACTTCGACAGCAGTGAGGACGGCGCCGCCAAGGCCGGCCGCGTGGACAACGGCAACCTCAACCTGAACGCCGCCTACACCCTGGGTGCCAACACCTTCAGCCTGGGCTACATGCACCTGAGCGGCGATACCGGCATGCCGTATCTGGCCAGCATCGACCCCTACGTGATGGTCGGCGGCGCCCTCGCCACCGAGTACCTCAACCCCAAGGAGCGCGTGTGGCAGTTCAAGCACGACTACGACTTCGCCAGGCACGGCCTGCCGGGCCTGAAGACGCAGATCCGCTTCATCCAGGGCCGCAACATCCACGAGCCGGTGGCTGACGGCAATGGCGAAGAGTGGGAACGTGATCTGGAGGTGTCCTACACCGTGCAGAGCGGCAGCCTGGCCGGCCTCGGCCTGCGCGTACGCCACGGCCACTACCAGAACAACTTCAGCCGCGACGTGGAGCAGACCCGCGTCAACGTCGACTACACCCTGGCGCTCTGGTAACCGCGACGGGGAGGCGTGGGCAACCGCGCCTCCTCGTCTTCCCATATCGAGATCGGCGAGCAAGCGCCCTCTCACCCCCGCGATGCCTGCATACGTCATCGGTCAGACGCGCGGCCCGGGCCGACGGCTGCGTGCAGGGGCCTAGACAGACTTGTCCGGCGAAGTGAAACGGGGTCGCACAGGGGCGCCAAAGCCAGCCTTGCTCTTCTGTGCATCTGCGGCGTCGAGTTCTGCCGGATTGAGGTGGGCCAGACTGATCTTCAGACCGAACTTCCTGAATACGGCCTCCAGAGTCGCGAGCGTCGGGTTGCCGCTGTCGACCTCCAGCTGCGACAGCGCCCGCTTCGAAATCCTGCAGGCCATGGCGAATCGCTCCTGACTCACACCCAGCAGATTTTCCCGCAGGCGCTTGACCGCCCCGCCGAGCGTCAGCTTGCCCTGGGCGACCTCATCGGCCACGGCCTGAATGTAGGCCTTGCGTTCTTCCAGAGACATCTCTTTCACAACAACCCCCATTCCTTCAGACGCGTATCCAGGTTGTTGAGCGCAATGCTCGGTGCGCTGCGCACGCTGTCCGGCAGGTTCACCAACAGGTCGGGCAAAGCGCGAAAACACTGGGCCTGGCAGCGCAGGGCGTCGAAATACTCATCACCGGATTCAGCACCTGCCAGGGAATGACATGCCTGCCTCCAGTCCGGCGCTCCAGCCCTCTCGTGCTGCCACTTCAACACCCGGGATATGCCATCGGGGTCGAGAACCATCGGAGCCAGATCGTAGACAGGCGCCAGCCTCAGTCGGCCACCGTCGCGAATGATCGAGATGTTGCGGCCATGATTGTCCGAGTTGCCCAGGATGCGGTTCAGCAGATCCCGGGAGATGTACTCGACGGCCAGGTCGAACAGCTCACCGCCCTGCCCGGCCATCGTCCAGATTTCGCCAAGACGGCCAAGCACGAACTCATGATCCAGATAAGCGCCACTCTCGGTAACACCGCATACCGAGTAAATCGACTCGACCGGATGACGCAGGATGCCGTGCTCGGTGACCTCGCGATCAAAGCGGGGCATCCACAGACTGGGTTTGTGCTCACCGTCATCGATCAGCTCCAGCCCATCGGTCGAGATGGTGTCCATGCCGATTTCGCTGATCGCACAGTAATACTGGTACTCGGCCCGCAGGATGTCCCGGTCGATGGCTGCGGCTCGGTTTCTGGGAAATTTGACGAACCAGTGCCGCCTGGTCTGCGGGGCCGCAAGCGTGGCATCGGCGAACATCAAGCCATCGTGGTTTTCCGCCAGCAACAGCTTCGGGGCTTCACCACCCGCGCCCGTCGCCCCGCCAATGGCAGCGCCTTGCTCGTAGGCATATTCCAGGAAATCGGTGTTGCGTTCGGCGACCTCCTTGCGGGTGAAGCCCATGGGCTCTCCCTCATCGAGGTAGGGTAGCGATTGCTTGATCCGCATGTGGCCGATTGGCGATGGCGTACACCGCTCCAGCAGGAACAGATCGAGGGCGATGTCATCAGGCTTTCGGCTGGCGAAACGCTTCTTCAGCGAACGAAATGCTGCCCCGGCCGGGATGATATCCAGGAGGAACGCCGGATAGCCCTGCGAAGTGTTGATGTTCATATCCAGGCGATGCACGACACTCACGGAGCTCTCGAAGAACGAGTTTTCGTCCGCCATGTTGTCGAGGTAGAAGTCGGTGAGGTAACCCGTGATGCAGGTTCCCTCACGCGGATTCAGGGGATCCTCGAATTTCAGGCTGTAGGCGTCCTGCCACGTGCCGGCAGCGAACACCTGTACGGTGAGTTCTTTGGCCATGATCAAACTCGACAGCGCATTATAATGCGCCGGAGCATAGCCTTGGCGCTCATATAGCGCAATATAATGCACTAAAGATTAAAGATCGATGGCGCTCAGCGCATTAAAATGCGCTACATGGCAGGACTGATTTGCCAGGAAGAGGCCGCCGATACGGTAATTTCATGGCGGTTCCTGGGGTTTGGTTCACCCGCCTGCTCACGGCGAGCCGTGTGAGCAGGCTTAGGTCTGGCTGGCGCCTTCGCGGCCGGTTTCTCCCCCTTGCGCGGCTCGCCTCCTGCCGTGTCGCCATGAGTGGCAGCCATCCGCTTGCGCCCCATGACAGTCCCCTCCCCCACGCTTGCCCTCCTCCCACCCCCACGCTAGAGTCCACCTTGTCACGGTCAATCCCGTGACCGGGCGTGAGAACCCGATCTTTGTCCAAGGCGCGGAAGCGCCATAGCTGTGTAGCCGGCGCTTTTTTGTGCCCGGTTACCGCATTTCTATGGCGGGCCGTGTGAGGCAGGCCTCGGCCTGGCCGGTTCCCTTGGACGCCGGTTTCTCACCCTTGCACTGGTCCGCCTCCCAACGCTCGTGAGAAAGCCGGGCGGCGGCTCCTTAATTTGTCCAAGGAGCATAAGAAAAATGCACCATCCCCCTTTTACCCAAGGGCTCCGCCCTGGGCTGCTGGTTGTCGTGCCGACCTCCGTTCCGGAAGTACCGCACGGCCAGATTGAATCTGCCTTCATCCCCTTCCCCATTCCCTCCAGCCCCTCGCCCTCGCATGGCCACACCCCGGCGACGCGCTCACCCCTGGCGGCTCTCAGACAGCGGGCAGCATCGCGGCGGACGTCGTTGCGGCGTCTGCCGGAAACGATCACCTGCAAGGTACCGCTGCAACAGCGGGGCGTGCTGCATCGCCAGACCACCGCACAGGCGCCGGGAGGCAGGAACCATGACTGAACTCTATGTCATTCGGCTACCCGCTCGTGATGAACACCCAGGCGCGGAATTCGGCTGGAGCGAAGAGAGCCAGGCAAGTTTCGATCAGGGCGTACAGCAGGCCCAGACCTGGCTGGACGATGCCAACAGCGGCTGGCTGTGGGCCAATCTGCTGATCGAACGCCTGTTACATACGGCAGGGCCGCAGCGCCACGCCTTCGAGCTGGGCTTTATCAGCCGCATTCACCAGCGTCTGTGCTCGCCCTTGGGCGGTGGGCATCAGGCCAGCAATACGGAGTTGAAGCTGTAACGATGAAAGGGGGCGTGCTCGCTAGCCAATGGCGAGCACGCCCCTCTTCGCTCAGCGCAGTTTTTCCAGCATCTGGTAGTACCACATGCCGGCGGCCAGCATCGGGTTGCCGAGCTGATCGCCCAGCGGCACCTTGATGTGCTTGCAGGCGGCGAAGGTGTCGAACTGCTCCAGATCGCCGGTGATGGCCTTGGCCATGATCTCGCCCATGATGTGGGTGGTAGCCACACCATGGCCGGAGTAGCCCTGGCAATACCAGACGTTGCCGGAGAGCTTGCCCAGTTGTGGGATGCGATTCATCACGATGCCCATGGCGCAGCTCCACTGGAAGTCGATCTGCACACCCTTGAGCTGCGGGAAGGTGCGCTCGATGCACGGACGCAACTCGCCGGCGATATCGCGCGAATCACGCCCGGAATAGTTGGCGCCGCCGCCGAACAGCAGGCGGCCATCGCCGGTGAGGCGGTAGTAATCGAGCACGAAGCGGCAGTCGTACACCGCCAGGTCGTAGGGGTTGATCGCATTGATCAGCTCGGCGCCCAGCGGCGCGGTGGTGACGATGCCGCCCATGGCCGGGAAGATCATGCCCTTGAGCGTGCGCCGCTCCAGCTTGTGATAGACGTCACCGGCCAGCAGCACCTGCCTGGCCTCGATCCGCCCGCCGGTGGTGACCACCGCCGGACGCGGGCCGTGGACGATATCCAGCACCTCGGAGTGTTCGAAGATCAGCGCACCCAGGCTCTCGGCCGCCCTGGCCTCGCCGAGGCACAGGTTGAGCGGGTGCAGGTGCATGTTGCGGGTGTTCTTCAGCGCGCCGCAGTACAGGTCACTGCCCAGTTGCGCACGTACGCCGGCAGCGTCGAGCAGGGTGACCTCGTCGCCCATGCCACGGCGCAGCGCTTCGTCGTAGGTCGCCTTGAGCTCGTCCATATGGCTGGCCTTCATCGCCGTATGCAGGTGGCCGTGCTTGAGGTCGCAGTCGATGCCGTACCTGGCCACGCGGTTCCTGATGATTTCGTGGCCGCGCCAGCGCAGGTGCCAGATGAAGTCGTCCACCTCGTCGCCGAGGCTGTTGCGCATCTGCTTGCGCATGGCCTCGTCACCGGACAGGCTGCCGGTGACCTGGCCGCCGTTGCGCCCGCTGGCCCCCCAGCCGACCTTGTTGGTTTCCACCACGGCCACCTTGAGGCCGCGCTCGGCCAACTCCACTGCCGTGGCGATGCCGGTGAAGCCGCCACCGATGATGGCCACGTCCACGGTCACGCTGCCTTGCAGCGTCGGGTAGTCGCTCTCGAAGTTGAGCGAGGCCGAATAGTAGGACGGCGCGCGCTCGGCGGCGGGTTTGGCGGGTTGATTGATCGCGTTCATTTCATGTCCTTCCGGGCGGCGAACCGCCGTAGGGTGCGCCGCGCGCACCTCCAATGGTTGCGGTGCGCACGACCTGGGCGGCCCCGCGACACCCTGTGGATATCAGGCGTTGCTCAGGTACCAGCGCCAGTCCTGTTCGCCGACCTCGCCCATGAACTGGCGGTACTCGGCGCGCTTGACCGCCAGGAACACCTTGAGGAAATCCGCGCCGAAGGCATCGCGTGCCCAGTCTGAGCGCTCCAGCGCGTGAATCGCTGCCGACCACTCGGTGGGCAGGCGCTCCGTGGCCTGGGCGTAGCCGTTGCCCTCGACCGGAGCGCCTGGGTCGAGGCGTTCACGAATGCCACGGTGAATCCCGGCGAGGATCGCCGCCGCCGCGAGATAAGGGTTGGCATCGGCACCGCAGATGCGGTGCTCCACATGCCGGGTATTGGCCGGGCCGCCGGGCACGCGCAGGCTGACGGTACGGTTGTCCACACCCCAGGTCGGCGCCAGCGGCGCGTAGCTGTTGGCCTGAAAGCGGCGGTAGGAGTTGGCGTTGGGGCAGAACAGCAGCAGCGAGTCGAGCAGGCTGGCGAGCATGCCGCCGACCGCCTGGCGCAGCAGCGGCGTGCCGGCAGGGTCTTCGCTGGCGAACAGGTTGCTGCCCTGCGCATCGGCCAGGCTGACGTGCATGTGCATACCGGTGCCGGCCAGGTGGTCGAACGGCTTGGCCATGAAGCAGGCCTGCATGCCGTGGCGGTGCGCCACACCCTTGACCAGACGCTTGTAGCGCACCGCCTGATCCATCGCTGCCAGTACCGGGCCGTGCTCCAGGGTGATTTCCACCTGGCCGGGGGCGTATTCGGAAATCGCCGTGCGCGCCGGAATGCCCTGGGCCTTGCAGGCCGCGTAGAGGTCACGCAGGAAGGGTTCGATCTGCTCCAGCTCGCGCAGGCCGTAGACCTGGGTCTGGCGCGGACGACCACCGTCGGCATCCAGCGCTGGCTGCGGACGCCCCGCGGAATCGCGTTTCTGGTCGAGCAGATAGAACTCCAGCTCGCAGGCCATCACCGGGTAATAACCCTCGGCTTCGAGCTGTTCGATCACGCGGATCAGCAACTGGCGCGGGTCGGCCGGCGTGGCCGGCAAGCCCTCGGTGGGGTGCATCGACACCTGCACGGCGGCGGTGGGCATCTGCCGCCAGGGCAGGCGCACCAGGCTACCGGGCAGCGGGTAGGCACGGCAGTCGATGTCGCCCACCTCCCAGACCAGGCCGGAGTCCTCGACGTCCTCGCCCTGGATGGACAGGCCGAGCATGGTGCTCGGCAGCGGCCGGCCGCTCTGGTACAGCGCCAGCAGCTCTTCGCGGTGCAGCAGCTTGCCGCGCGGCACGCCATTGGCGTCGAGGATGAACAGCTCGATCAGTTCGATATCGGGGTTATCGCTCAGGAAGTCCTGAGCTTCCTGCACGGGGGCGAATGTCGTCATGTTGCGCTCGCTTGCGCCAGTTGGGCGCTCGGTGTCCGCACGGCCCGTTCGATTCCTGAACAGGATGCACAGGCAGACAAGGTGATAGCAGCGGCTGCGGGCATGGCGCAGCCATCGGTATTCAGCGGGCGGGGACGGCGTCCGGCGGGCGAGCGTGGCGGCAATGCCACAGCGCCCAGAAGGCGAGGATGATCGTCAGCAGCGGATTGAGCCGCTCCAACAGGCGCCTGCGCGCGGGAGCGCGGTACAGCGGAACATGGACTTGGCAGGCCGGGGATATCATGGCTTGGCAGCGTCGCACAGGGCTCGAAGTGCGTTAAATCGGGTTTTTCATACGCTTGGTTTTGCACTGGCTAAACAATCCGCCCGTGCAAACCCAATCGCCCCGTAGGGTGCGCCCTGCGCACCAGCGTTCAAACCATTGCAACCCGCACCACAACTAGCAGTGCGCGGCACCCTAGGGTTCCGGCCGATAACCCAGGCGCAAGCCGCCCCAATGCCGCCCCTGCACCATGATCGGCACCGACAGGTCGTGCATCAGCTCGCCGGTATCGCGCATGTAGGTCTGTAGCAACAGCGCCTGCGTGTGGCTGCCGCAACGGATCCCGGTGCGGTCGTTGAACAGGCGCTTGCCGCGGCTACGAGTGGCGTCGAGTGCCGGGTCGCCGCTGGGTGGATGGTTGAACGCAGCGTTGTGGGTCGGCACGTAGCCTTGCGGTGTGGTGGAGATGGCGAATACCAGCCCTTCGTGGCGCTTGAGCAGCGGCTCCTGCAACGCCGGCAGCACCTGGTCGGCGTACTGGTC
The DNA here is from genome assembly GCA_045291465.1 of Ectopseudomonas oleovorans. Classification (GTDB taxonomy): domain Bacteria; phylum Pseudomonadota; class Gammaproteobacteria; order Pseudomonadales; family Pseudomonadaceae; genus Aquipseudomonas; species Aquipseudomonas oleovorans_B. The sequence continues at coordinate 5,795,017 of CP152345.1, forward strand.
GAAGCGGGTGCGGTACTTCTGCGGCTGGGTACCGGCAATCGGCTGATAATTGCGATCGAACAGGTCGTCGAGGCTGATACGCCCGCTCTGCAGATCCTGCTCGAACTGCGCGGCGATGGCGGCGGCCCCTTCGCGAGCCAGGTCATAGGCGCGCTGGTGGTAGTCATCCAGCCCCACTTCGGCGAGCTGCTCGCTGACCGTCTCGGCCTGGCCAACCAGTTGCTCGGCGGCATCGGACAGTTGTCTCGTCTGCTCCTCGCTGCCCTGCACATCGTCCTGCAATTGCAGCGCGGCCGCCGACAGGCTGGCCAGGCGCTGGTGGTTGTCGGCCGTGCCGGCGCTGATCTGCGCCACCTGCTGTTCGACCTCCTCGGCCTGGTCGGCGATACCGTGCAGGCGGCTGCCGGCGGTCTCGATCTGCTGCGCGGCCTGTTCCAGTTCGACGCTCTGGCGCTGGATGTGGGCGACCACTGCGGCACTCTGCTGGCGAATGTCGGCGACCATCTGGCTGACTTCTTCAGTCGCGCTGGCAGTGCGCGCGGCGAGGTTGCGCACCTCGTCGGCGACCACTGCGAAGCCACGCCCCATCTCACCGGCGCGTGCGGCCTCGATGGCAGCGTTGAGCGCCAGCAGGTTGGTCTGGCTGGCGATGGACTGGATCACCTGAGTGACCTGTTCGATCTGTTCGGTACGGCTGCCCAGACCGTCGATCAGCTCGCGGCTGGCCAGGGTCTGCGCACTGAGCTGCTGCATGCGGGCGATGGCCTGGCTGAGTTCGGCCTGGCCACTGGCACTGGCCTCGCGCACATGCTGCGCGGCGGCCAGGGTCTGCTCGGCGCGAGCTGCGCTGTCCTGTTCAGTATGGGTGATGGCCTCGGCGGCCTGGCTGACCTGCTGCACCGCCGTCAGTTGCGATTGCAGGCGACCGGCCAGGTGCTTGACCGCGTGCGCCACCTTGGCGGCAGACAGGGCGTTGTGACAGGTATGCCGCGACAGTCCTCGACTGAGTTCGACGAAATCACCACCGCTCCTGTGCTGGGCCGCCGACAGCGGCTCTTCACGACGCTGCCAGGGGCCCAGCCAGGGCCATAGCGCCAGCAACAGATAGGACGGAACGCTCACATACAGCGGCAGTTGCATCTGCTGGTAGACGAGCATCAGCCCGGCCAGCCCAACGGCATGCAACACGAAAGCGATCGGCGAACGGATAAAGGCAGCTTGCATGACCGACCTCAGAATTCTTGTTATCGAGCGCGGCGAAGCGCTGTAGGCGGACGGGGTCACGGCGGGTTCTCTCCTTGAATATCCCACGCAACCTGGACGACAGGCTACGCGATCAACAAGCCCGACAGAAACACACGTATGCAGGCCGGGCAGGATGACGAGGATTCGAGCAGCTTGGAAGCCGCGACACCATCGAACTTTGGTAGCACGTTGCCACGACTGTAGTCCGAGTCAGCCCACCATGCGATGGCGCTTGACGAAGCGCCTGTCCAGCCAGTCCTTGTAACGCCCGTAGAGTTGCCCGCCCGCGCTCCAGTCATTCCAGCCGAACAGGGCCCCACCATCGCCGGTGGCCAGCAACGCCACACTCTGCCACTGGGCGCGATAGTGCTGCAGGGGTCGGTCATGCAATGCCGCGTGCAGGTTGGCGGCGAGTACCGGCGACTGACGCACCGCGAAACGGCCGCTGCGACGCATGCCGTCGAGGCTGGCGCAGTCGCCGACGGCGAAGATCTGCGCATGGGACTCGCATTGCAGGGTTGGACGAATGGCGACGAAACCGGCGCCGTCCGTGGCCAACTGGCTGGCCGCCAGCCAGTGCCAGGGGCGCGCCCCGCTGGCCAGCAGCAGCCGCCGTCCGCGCCAGACCGGCTCGTCACCGCTGAGCAGCCAGTCGTCCTCGATGCGGCCGATCGGGCAATGCTCGCGCACCTGCACACCCCGCTGACGCAGATGCCCCAGCGCACGCAGGCGCAGCCCCGGCGCCAGCCCGTCAAGCAGCGAACCGCCACAGAACAGTGCCAGGGCCGGCACCTTGTCGGCCAGTGCCAGGGCCAGTTCCACGCCTCCGGCACCACCGCCGAGAATCGCCATGCGCCGTGGCTCGGCCTGCCATTGCTGCCAACCTTCGAGCAACGCCTCGATCGGCCGAGCCGCCAGCACCTGCATGGCATCGCCCTGCTGCGGTGGAATGGCCATGCCGGCACCGACATTGAGTGACAGCCATTCGCCACGCAGGCTGCGCCCGTCGCCGAGCTGCACGCATCGCGTGTCGGCATCGAGCGAAGCGATCTGTCCCTCGACCAGCTCCACCTTGGCCGCACGGCACAGCGGCTGCAATTCGACCCGGCAATCGGCAGGGCTGAAACGGCCACTGATCAACCCCGGCAGCATGCCCGCGTACCAGGCCTCCGGGCCGGGGCTGAGCAGGCCGATGCGGCCCGGCGGGCGCTCCACCAGCGCCCAGCGGCGCAACACTCCAAGGTGGGCATGGCCGGCTCCGGCCAGCAGCAGATCGTACTGGGTCATGCGTTTTTCAATCCGTCGCGGTACTGGCTCGGCGTCTGGCCGGTCCAGCGTTTGAAGGCTCGGCCAAAGCTGCTGCTGTCGCTGAAACCGAGCAGGTAGGCAATTTCACTGATGGAACAGCGCGGGTCGCGCATGTGACGTAGCGCCAGGGCGTGACGCGTGTCGCCGAGCAGTGCCTCGTAGCTGCTGCCCTCTTCGGCCAGGTGCCGCTGCAGGCTGCGCAGGCTCAGGTGCAGGGTCTGGGCGATGCGCTCGGCAGAAGGTTCGCCATCGGGCAGTTGCGCCTCCAGGCAGCGGCGCACCCGCTCGCTGCAACTGCCCGTCTGCAACTGCTCCAGGCTGCGCTTGAGCACCGTCTCGTTGTGCTCGGCCAGTTCGGGGTTGCCGTCGTCCAGGCGTTGCTCGAAAGCCGCCCGGGGAAAGCGCAGCAGGCTCTCCTCGGCAGCAAATTCCAGTGGTGCGCGGAACACCGCCTGCCAGGGTTCTGGATCAGCCGGCAAAGGCCGTTGCAGGCGCACCAGCAGCGGCGAGAAATCGCGGCTCAGGCGGTTGCGACAGCTGCGCACGTAGATCGCGGCGAAGGCGTCCAGCGCCTCGGGAGCCGGTGGCGGGCTGCCCGGCGGTACGCGGAAACGAAACTCGTAAGCGTCCTCCAACTGGCGCAATTCCAGTTCCAGTACATCGCTGACCACCCGGTGATAACGCACGATGCGCTCGAACATCTCGCGCAGGCTACTGCTGGCGATCAGTGCATAACCCAGTGCATGGAAGGTGGTCGGGCTGACGAACTGCGAAGTCTTCAGACCCAGCGCCGGATCGCCACTGGCCGCCACCGCCAGTTGCCACAGGCGCGTGGTGACCGACAGCGGGCAACGTGCGTTGGGGTCGTCGAGCAGCGCCGGGTCGAGGCCCGCCTCACGGCTCAGCGCGGCACTGTCCAGGCCCAGCGCGTCGAGCTGCTTGCGCAAAGCACGCGTCCAGCTGGCCAGGGTGGAGGGTTCGGCAGTCATGCAGATTGGCGTATCCGGTAGGCAGGTTGGCGTGCTCGGTCGGGCACTCAGACGTTCGTCACGGCACAGTGAAGTCACAGTCCGAGAACGAGAGGATGTCGGCATGTCCCCTTCCCCCGCAAGCCTTAATGACCAACAACGCGCCGCTTGTATCCGTGAACAGGTGATGGCGCACGGCAACGCCCTGCGCCAGCGCTACCCGATCCTGCAATATCAGGACGCGCTTGGCGCCGGCATCCTGGCCTTCGCCCTGCTCGGCATGCTCACCTCGGCGTTGCTCTATGTCGGCGGCCATCTGCCCTGGTGGGCGTGCCTGCTGCTCAATGCATTCTTCGCCTCGCTGACCCACGAGCTGGAGCACGATCTGATCCACTCGATGTATTTCCGCAAGAGACCACTGCCGCACAACCTGATGATGGCGCTGGTCTGGCTCGCACGACCAAGCACCATCAACCCCTGGATACGTCGCCACCTGCATCTCAACCACCACAAGGTTTCCGGCAGCGAAACCGACATGGAAGAGCGCGCCATCACCAACGGCGAACCCTGGGGTATCGCACGCCTGCTGATGGTCGGCGACAACATGATGAGCGCCTTCATCCGCTGGTTGCGCGCCAGAAGTCCCGCACATCGCCGCTCGATCCTGATGCGCACGCTGAAGGCCTATGCGCCACTGGGTCTGCTCAACTGGGCGACCTGGTACCTGTTCATCGGTTTCCATCTGCTGGACTGGGTCTGCGCGGCGGTCGGCACGCCCATCGCCTGGTCGGCCGGCACGCTGGCGACCATGCAGGTGGTGAACATCGCCGTGGTGGTGCTCGTCGGGCCCAACGTGCTGCGCACCTTCTGCCTGCACTTCGTCAGCTCCAACATGCACTACTACGGCGATGTCGAACCGGGCAACGTGATCCAGCAGACCCAGGTGCTCAACCCCTGGTGGCTGTGGCCGCTGCAAGCCTTCTGCTTCAATTTCGGCAGCAGCCATGCCATCCACCACTTCGTGGTCAAGGAACCCTTCTACATCCGCCAGTTGACCGTGCCATTCGCTCATCAGGTGATGCGCGAGATGGGCGTGCGCTTCAACGATTTCGGCACCTTCACCCGTGCCAATCGCTGGACTCGCCGCCCGCAGGCACAAGCGGACGAACGCACCCAGGCCGCCTGAACACCAGACTCTCGCGGCGCCCCTGCGCCGCGAACGGGGCCATAGCAGAGGAGTGGCAGCCAGTCATTCGTCGCACCATCCCGGCGGATGAGACCCGCAGCGCAATCATCCCGCCAGTAGTCGGCTAGAATCCAACAGCGCCCGCCCCTTTCCTGCGTCACCGGACTTCGGCGCCCTCGCAGTAGCCATGAGGCCGCCCCGGATGGTTCAACCGCTCCGCTCACTGATCGTTCTGCTCCTGCTGACCCTGGCTCTGACGGCACGGGCCGACGGTGAATTGCCATTGCTGCGGCTCGGCGCTGACGACCTGACACGCCCGGTGAGCATCGAGCACAGCCTGCTGCTGGAAGACCCCGGTGCCCAACTGAGCGCCAGCGAAGTATTGCAGCGCATCGCCAGCCAAGGGCATGCGGTGCAGGGCACGGCCCGTATCGGCTACTCACGTAGCGCCTGGTGGCTGGCGGTGCGCATCCAGGCGCCAGCCGCCGAGCGCCTGCAACTGATCGTCGGCCAGACCTTTCTCGACGACCTGGAAATCTGGCTGTTCGATGGTGACACGCCGCTTGCACCGCTCTACAGCGGCTCGCAGCGCGCCTTCAGCGAACGCGGCGAGCCCTACCCGCAGTTTCTGCTCAACCTGCCGCGCCTGGGCGAAGGCCCGCACAGCCTGCTGCTCCGCGTGCAGAGCGACTCGGCGATCAACCTCCCACTGCAACTGGTCGGTGCGCAGCAGGGCCAGCAACTGATCGCCCACAGCTGGCTGCAGAGCGGTCTGCTGATCGGCGCATTGCTCGCCCTGGCACTGTTCTACCTGGTCAAATACAGCACCCTGCGCGAACCGCAGTTGGCCTACTTCAGCCTCACCGCCCTGTGCGTGGCGCTGTACAACATGAGCCTGTACAACCTGGCCGGGCTGCTCTGGCCGCAGTGGGCCTTGCTGCCCAAGCTGCTGGTGAACCTGCCGACTGCCGGGATGATGATCTTCAGCTCGCTGTTCCTCGCCAGCGCGCTGAAGCTGCAACTGGGACGCCTGCGCTGGCTGCGCGACGCGCTGTTCGCCGCCACCCTGCTGGTCAGCGTTGGCGGGTTGCTGGTCGACCATCCCGCTGCCTACCAGACGCTGAACCTGCTGACACTGGCGACCGGCCTCTATCAGATGCTGTTGATGGTGCTCGGCATCTGCCAGCGTCGCCCCTATGCCCTCGGTTATCTGTTGTGTTGGAGTGCAGCGCTGGTTCTGATGCTGCTGGTGCCGCTGAGTCGCGCCGGTGTGGTTCCACTACCAGCGGGCTTCTACGCGCTGTATGCCTACCTGCCGACCCTGAGCATGCTGCTGTTCGGTGCACTGCTCGACAAACAGCTGGAGCGCGTGAGGCGCGTACTGCTGAGCAGCCAGGAGCAGGCCATCGACAACCTGGAACAGTACCAGGCACTGTTTCGTCACAGCGGCGAGGGCATCTTCCGCTGTCGACGCAACGGCCATCTGCTGGAAGCCAACCCCAGCCTGGCACGCCTGCTTGGCGGTGATACGCCGGCGGCCGACCTCGCAGGCCTGCAATTGCAACGCCTGCTCGGTGAGCAGCAGTGGTACGGCCTGCTGCATCAGCTGGACACCGAGCACGGCGCGGTCAGTTGCGAGTGCCGGCTGTATGACCTGCAACAGCAGGGGCACTGGATCTACCTGTCGCTGCATACCCGACCACAGCAGGATTGCATCGAAGGCATCGTGGTCGACCTCAGCGAACGCCGCGCGCTGGAAGAACGCCTGCAACACCTGGCCGCGCACGACGCCCTGACCGGCCTGCTCAACCGCCGCGAGCTGGAGAGGCTGCTGTCCGAGACCCTGAACGGCACGAGCAGGCAGCGTTTCAGCCATCTGCTGCACCTGGGCCTGGATCGCTTCAAGCAGGTCAACGATCTGTGCGGCCACTCCGCCGGCGACCAGTTGCTGCGACAGCTGGCGAGCCAGCTCAGCCACCAGTTGCCACGCCATGCCGAGCTGGCACGCGTCAGCGGCGACGAGTTCGCCATTCTGCTGCGCGAGGTCGATGACGAGGCTGCGCTGAACCAGGCCGAACAGTTTCGTCGCGCCGTCGAGCAGTTCGTCTTCACCTGGCAGGGCCGACCGTTTCGCCTGCACGCCAGCATCGGCGTGGTCGCCCTCTGTTCCGGCGTGCGCGACTGGGAAACCGCACTCAACTGGGCCAACAGCGCCAGCCAGCTGGCCAAGCACCAGGGGCGCAACCGCGTGCAGCAGTTCAACCCGGCAGACGGCGCGCTGCTCGAACATCAGCGCCAGCTGCAATGGATCACCCGCCTGCGCGAGGCCACCGAGCGTGGCCATTTCGAGCTGTTCTTCCAACCGGTACAGGCCCTGCAAAGTGCCGCGAACGGCCTGCACTACGAAGTGCTGCTGCGTTACCGCGACCCGCAGAGCGGTGCCTGGATCAGCCCGGCGCAATTTCTCGACGCGGCGGCTCGCTACGACTTCCTCGGCGCCATCGACCGCTGGGTGATCCAGCACCTGTGCGCCTGGCTGGCCGCCAACCCGCGCCACCTTTCGCAACTGGCCCAGGTCAACGTCAACCTCAGCGCCCGCTCGTTGCTCGACCTCGACTTCCATCGCCTGTTGCAGGACGAACTGGATCGACACGGCTTGCCGCCCGGCAAGCTGTGCATCGAAGTCACGGAAATGGTCGCGCTCGGTGAACTGGGCGTCTCCGCGCAGTGGATCGAAGAGTTGCGCAGCCAGGGGTTGAAGGTCGCCCTGGACGATTTCGGCAGCGGCTTCGCGTCATATGCCTACCTGCGCCACCTGCCGCTGGACATCCTGAAGATCGACGGCAGTTTCATTCGCGGCATCGAAGGCGACCCGATCAACCAGGCCATGGTCGGCTCCATGCGCCAGATCGCCAGCCAGCTGGGCTTGCTGACCGTCGCCGAGTTCGTCGAAACCCAGGCCAGCCTGGACTGCCTGCGGCACCTGGGCATCGACTACGCCCAGGGCTATTTCGTCGGTCGTCCGCAACCCTTGCGGCAACTGGCCGACGACGCACGTCGTCACGACACTCAGCAAGCCTGATAAAGCTCCGCCGGCACGCGTTCGAGCAACCCCGGGTCGAGCCGCAGCATACGCACGCAGCGAGCTTCGGCCAGGCTGATCGGCAGCTCGTTGCTCGGTAGAGCCAGCAACTGGCCACTGAGGTTGAGCACCAGCGCCTCGCGCGAGAACACCCCGCTGCCCAGTCCGTAGAACGCCGCGATCAGCTCGCGCAAGCCGAACGGCAGACGCCAGCGAATACGCAACGCCGAACCGAAGCTCGCGGCGCGGCGCAGCATGGCGTCCTCGATCTGCTCGTTGCTCAGCTCGCCACCGGCGTCCTGCCAGTCCTGCAGACTGCGCAACAGGGCCAGCTCACCCAGGTTATGCAGCAGGCCGGCGGTGTAGCAAAGCTCGGCATCCAGCTTCAGTTCAACGGCCAGCCAGCGCGCCAGCTCGGCACTGCGCCGGGCCCGTTGCCAGGCATGCGCCGCCAGCTCGGCCAGACGCGGGTCGCGCAGCTGGGCATTGCGTTGCAGGGCCAGCCCCAGCACCAGGTTGAGCGTGCGCGACACGCCCAGACGTTGCAGCGCCTGGGCCAGGGTCTGGCAAGGCGTCCCCTGGTGCTGCGCAGCGGTACTGGCGGCCGCTATCAGCAGCGCCGTGATCTGCGGGTCACTGCCGAACACCGCCTCCAGCTCTCCCAGATCCTGCTCGCCGGCCTGCAACCCCTGGCTGACCGCGCTGCGCACATCGCTGAGCAGGGGCGCGCCCTGCCCTTCCTCGCGCACCGTATCGAGAAAATCACGCAGCTCGCTTACCAGCAGGGCCGGGCGCACTTGCACCGTTTCGACCGCGCAGGGCAACAGGCTGCGCAGGCGCTGGCGCAGGCTTTCGGCATTGAAGGGTTTGGCCAGGTAGGCACTGGGCGCCAGCGGCCGGGCGGCACGCACGCTGCGGGCATCGAGACGACCACTGATCAGCACGAAGGGCAGTGCCGGCGTTCGCGGATGGCGGCGCAACTGACGCAGCAGCTCGACACCATCGAGTCCCGGCAGCTCACCGTCGGCAATCACCAGATCCGGCAGACGGCGCTTGCAGCGTGCCAGCGCCGCCTGGCCATCGCTGACCTGCAATACGCGAGCATCGCCGCGTATGTCCAGCACCAGTTGCTGGAGCAGATTGGCCGTCCAGGGATCGGCCTCGGCGATCAGGACTTCCACGGAGTGTGCTGCAGCTTTCATGCGAGCCTCTGGGGCGAACGACGAAGGGGGGTGCCCGAACCCGCATGCGCCCACATCCGGTACAAACCTGAGGGATGAGTCAGTTCCATGGCAACGATGCAGTCTAAACCGAGGCTTTGCGCCACGTCAGCCCATATGGACAGGTTGCACGGAAAATTGCCCGATTTCCCGTACGGGAAACCCAGGCAATAAAAAAGCCCGCCGGTGAGGGCGGGCTTCTTCTAAAGGTCGCCGATCAATTACTTGATCTTGGCTTCCTTGTAGATCACGTGCTTGCGTACGACCGGATCGTATTTCTTGATTTCGATCTTGTCGGGGGTAGTGCGCTTGTTCTTGTCGGTGGTGTAGAAGTGGCCGGTACCGGCGCTGGACACCAAACGGATCAGTTCACGCATGACTCTCTCCTTAAACCTTTTCGCCGCGAGCGCGCAGCTCAGCCAGCACTACGTCGATGCCGCGCTTGTCGATGACGCGCATGCCCTTGGCAGATACGCGCAGACGCACGAAGCGCTTCTCGGACTCGACCCAGAAGCGATGGTGCTGCAGGTTCGGCAGGAAACGACGACGGGTTTTGTTGTTTGCGTGGGAAATGTTGTTCCCGGTTACCGACCCTTACCGGTAACTTGACAGACTCTCGACATGCCTCAGCCCTCTAAAACCACATGCCCAACCCGGCATGGGTTGGCCGCTTAAACTCAATGTCATTGGCGCTCGGCGCCGCGTTTCTCGAGGGTCTTACCGGGCGCACTGCAAAGCACAAGAACCGGGCCCCTAGAAAAGAGCGCTGCTTTATACCAGAAACCCCTGGGTGCAACAAGGGAAAGCGCAGGATAAAACACTCACGCACAAACGCCGATTCGCCTGAGCCCATGGGCTCAGGCCATCGACGCAGATCGACCGCTCGTCGCCTGGATACGGTATTCAGCGCTCGACAAATCGACTAGGGTTAGAGGCTTGCCGCCGGCGTGCCGGCCCCCGGACAAGAAGGAGCCTTCCATGCGCCTGCTGCTCGCCACCCTGCTGTGCACCCCGATCCTGGCCCAGGCCGCCACTCTCAGCGTCTGCACCGAAGCCAGCCCGGAGGGGTTCGACGTCGTGCAGTACAACTCGCTGACCACCACCAATGCCTCGGCCGACATGCTGATGAATCGCCTGGTGGAGTTCGACGCCGAACAGGGCAAGCTGCTGCCGAGCCTGGCGAGCAGTTGGTCGGTCTCAGAGGATGGCCTGGTCTACGACTTCAACCTGCGCGACGACGTACCGTTCCACCAGAGCGCCGACTTCAGGCCCAGCCGCAACCTGGCCGCCGAAGACGTGCTGTTCAGCTTCCAGCGCATGCTCGACCCGCAGCACCCCTGGCACAAGATCGCTGCCAGCGGTTATCCCCATGCCCAGTCGATGCAGTGGCCGAGCCTGATCGCCAGCATCGAGGCGCCGGACGCGCACAGCGTGCGCATCACCCTGACCCGCCGCGACGCCACATTCCTCGCCACCCTGAGCATGGGCTTCGCCTCCATCTACCCGGCCGAATATGCCGCCAAACTGATGGCCGCCGGCACACCGGAAAAGCTCAACAGTGCGCCAGTGGGCAGCGGCCCGTTCATCTTCGAGCGCTTCCAGAAAGACGCCGTGGTGCGCTATCGCGCCAACCCGGACTATTTCGCCGGCAAGCCAGGCGTGGATCGACTCATCTTCGCCATCACCCCGGACAGCAACGTGCGCCTGCAACGACTGCGTCGCGGCGAATGCCAGATCACCCTGTCGCCCAAACCGCAGGACGTGCAGGCCATAGCCGCTGACAGCAAGCTCAAGAGCGCCCATGCCGCAGCGTTCATGACCGCCTTCGTCGGCATCAACAGCCAGCACCCGCCGCTGGACAAGCCGCAGGTGCGCCAGGCAATCAACCTGGCCTTCGACAAGGCCAGCTACGTCAAGGCCGTGTTCGAGGGCAGCGCCGAGCCGGCCAGCGGCCCGTATCCGCCGAACACCTGGAGCTATGCCAGCGAGCTGCCCGGCTATGCCCACGACCCGGAGAAAGCTCGCGCCCTGCTGGCCGAAGCCGGCCTGGCGGACGGTTTCAAGACCACCATCTGGACGCGCCCGAGCGGCAGCGTGCTCAACCCCAACCCGAGCCTCGGCGCACAACTGTTGCAGGCGGATCTGGCCAAGGTCGGCATCGCCGCCGAGATTCGCGTGATCGAGTGGGGCGAGCTGATCCGCCGCGCCAAGGCCGGTGAGCACGACCTGCTGTTCATGGGCTGGGCCGGTGACAACGGCGACCCGGACAACTTCCTCACCCCTCAATTTGCCTGCGCGTCGGTGGAGTCCGGGCTGAACTTCGCCCGTTACTGCGACACGGCGCTGGACAAGCTGATCGAAAGTGGCAAGACCAGCAGCGACCAGGCCGAACGCAGCCGCTTCTATCACCAGGCGCAGAAGATCATTCAGGAGCAGGCGCTGTGGCTGCCCCTGGCCCACCCCACCGCCTTCGCCCTTCTGAACGACAAGGTCGAGGGTTATCGGGTCAGCCCCTTCGGTCGCCAGGATTTCTCCAGGGTGAAGTTCTGAGCCTCGCCGAACGGCTGCTGCCCGATTACCAATTCAGCGAGCGCCATCAACTGGAAATCGCCGCCACGCCGACGGCCATTCTCGATGCCGTCGCCACGCTGGAGGCTGACGACGACCCGCTGATCCGGCGCTGCCTGCAACTGCGCGAGGCACCAGCCCGCCTGGCGCTCAGGCTGGGGCTGCGCAATGCGTTGCAGGACAGACCCCGGTTCGGCATGCATTCGTTCAGCCTGCTGGCGCGCGACAGCGAACAGTCGGCCTACGGCTTGGTCGGTCGTTTCTGGCAGAGCGATTTCGGCCTGCGCCCTTGCACCGATGACGAGACGTTTCGCGCCTTCAGCGAGCCTGGCGTGGCCAGGCTGCTGATGATCTTTCGTTGCCAGCCGATAGCCCACGGCAAGACACTCCTGCTCACCGAAACACGAGTGCACTGCCCGGATCGGGCCAGCCGCCTGGCTTTCACACCCTACTGGCTGGCCATTCGTCCGGTCAGCGGCCTGATCCGCCAACGCATGCTGCGTAGCGTCAGAGCCCGCGCCGAAGGCTGAAGCCTATACCCAGCCGTACTCGGCCATGGACAGCGGCTCACCGTCTCCAACGATGAAATGATCGAGCACGCGCACCTCAACCAGCGCCAGGGCTTCCTTGAGCCTACGGGTCAGCACGTGATCGGCCTGGCTGGGCTCGCAGACGCCCGAAGGATGGTTGTGGGTGAGGATGACCGCCGCGGCATTGTTGGCCAGCGATCGCTTGACCACCTGCCGAGGGTAAACACTGGCACTGTCGATGCTGCCGCGAAACAGCACTTCGAACGCCAGCACACGATGCTTGGCATCGAGAAACAGACAGCCGAACACCTCGTGCGCCTCATGACGCAGTTGCGCCTTGAGGTAATCGCGTACCGCCTGCGGGCTTTCCAGCGCCGAATCCCGACGCAGACGTTCGGCCAGGTGCCGCCGCGACATCTCCAGCACCGCCTGCAACTGCGCATACTTGGCCGCTCCCAGGCCGAGATGCCGACTGAAGTCCGGCAAGTCCGCCTCCAGTAACGCACGCAGGCTGCCGAACTCGGCGAGCAGGCGCCGCGCCAACTCCACCGCACTGCAACCGGCGACACCGGTACGCAGAAAGATTGCCAGCAACTCGGCGTCGGTCAGAATCGTCGCGCCCTGGGCCAGCAGTTTCTCCCGCGGGCGCTCGGCCGCGGGCCAATCTCGAATGCTCATCGAACACCTCCATGTCGAGCCATGCGCCCGCTGATCCGCTGCGGGCGCTGTGCTATCGTAGCCCATCTTTTTACACGGGGCCGGCCTGGGGAGGCGTTGGCAACGTGGCGCACATCCACCGGTATATAAAAGGCAGGCCTATGCAGCGGCTGTATCGCAAACGCATCATCGTCGGCGTAGGAGGCGGTATTGCTGCCTACAAGAGCGCCGAACTGGTTCGCCGACTCAAGGATCAAGGCGCCGAAGTCCGCGTGGTCATGACCCAGGGTGGACGCGAGTTCATCACCCCGCTGACCCTCCAGGCCCTGTCCGGCCACCCTGTTCATCTCGACCTGCTCGACCCGGCTGCCGAAGCGGCGATGGGACATATCGAGCTGGCACGCTGGGCCGACCTGATTCTCATCGCACCTGCCACCGCCGATCTCATTGCGCGACTGGCCCAGGGCGTGGCCAACGATCTGCTGACCACTCTGGTGCTGGCCACCGACGCCCCCGTCGCCCTGGCTCCGGCGATGAACCAGGCGATGTGGCGCGACGAGGCCACGCAAGCCAACCTCCGGGTACTGCAACAGCGCGGCATGCGCCTGTTCGGCCCGGCATCCGGCAGCCAGGCCTGTGGTGACGTGGGCCTGGGCCGAATGCTCGAACCCAATGACCTGGCCCACCTGGCGGCCGACTGTTTCCAGCGCCAGGCGCTGGAAGGCCTGCATATCCTGATCACAGCCGGCCCCACCCAGGAAAACATCGACCCGGTGCGTTACATCACCAACCACAGCTCCGGCAAGATGGGCTTCGCCCTGGCCGAAGCGGCCATCGAAGCCGGCGCCAAGGTCACGCTGGTCAGCGGCCCGGTGCATCTGCCGACGCCGGATCGGGTCGACCGCATCGACGTGGTCAGCGCCCGCGACATGCTCGCCGCCTGCGAAGCGGCGATGCCCTGCGACGTGCTGATCGCCGCCGCCGCGGTGGCCGACTACCGTCCGGAAGTGGTCGCACAGCACAAATTGAAGAAAGACCCCAGTAGCGGCGAGGGTATGCTCCTGCAAATGGTGCGCAACCCGGATATCCTCGCCACCATCGCCAGCCGCGAGGATCGCCCTTTCAGCGTGGGCTTCGCCGCCGAAACCGAAAACCTGCTCGAATACGCCTCGCGCAAGCTGCGCGACAAGAATCTCGATCTGATCGTCGCCAATGATGTGGCCAACCCCAGCATCGGCTTCAATAGTGAAGAGAACGCCATCACCGTGATCGACCGTGGGCTGCAGCAAACCAGCTTCGCCCAGACCAGCAAGGGCAAGATCGCCCGCCAGTTGATCACCCTTATCGCCGAACGACTGAACAAGAACTGACCATGCACGCTCTGCAAGCCAAGATCCTCGACCCCCGCCTCGGCCAGGAATTCCCGCTGCCGCACTACGCCACGCCCGGCTCGGCCGGCCTCGACCTGCGCGCCATGCTCAAGGAGGACATCGTCCTCGAACCGGGTCAGACCGTGCTGATTCCCACCGGCCTGTCGATCTACATCGGCGACCCCGGCCTGGCCGCACTGGTTCTGCCGCGCTCGGGCCTCGGCCACAAGCACGGCATCGTCCTCGGCAACCTGGTCGGCCTGATCGACTCGGACTACCAGGGTGAGCTGATGGTGTCGTGCTGGAACCGTGGCCAGACACCGTTCACCATCGCCGTTGGCGAGCGCATCGCGCAGTTGGTGCTGGTGCCAGTGGTACAGGCGCATTTCGAGCTGGTCGAACAGTTCGACGAGACCCAACGTGGTGCTGGCGGCTTCGGCCACTCCGGTAGCCACTGACTCAATTCCCACAGGACGACCCGCCGAGGAGCACCTGCGTGAAACTCTTCAAGCGTAACGCCAAGGAAGCCGACACCTCTCCTGCCAGTCTCGCGCCAGCCACGACGAGCAAGGCCGCCAGGCCTTCGCTTGGCCCGCTGCTGCCAGGCCTGCTTGCCGCCCTGATCGGCGTGGGCGCTGGCGGTGCGCTGCTCTGGTTCATCCAGGACGCGGGCGAACAGGCCCGTCAGGATGAACTGGCCCAGGCCATCGGCAGCAGCCAGGCCGCCGCCCTACAGCAGGCGCTCAAGCAGTTGCAGGCCGACAGCCTGGCCGCGGCGCGCAACCCCGAGTTGCTGCAGGCACTGCAAAGCGGCGACAACCTGCAGGTCAGCGAAGTCGAACGCCGCCTCGGCTACTGGGACGGCGTGATCGACGCCCACCTGAACCGTCGCGGTGAAGCCGTGCAGAACACCACCCGTGCGGCGCCGATGAACTTCGCTGGTCTGGACATGCTGCGCCGCGCAGAAAGCGGTCAGCAACCGGCTGTCGAGGCCTACCGGGTCGGCCAGCGCTGGCTGGCCTACAGCGCCGTGGCCCTGCGCCCGAGCGACAACCAGCCGGCCCAGGGAACCCTCCTGTTGGCCGTCGACCTGCAACGACTGCTCGCGGCGCTGCCACCATTACCAGCCGAATACGGCCAGGTGCAGCTGGTGCAGCAGTTCGCCAATACCTCGCCGCAGGTACTGCTGCAACGCGGCCAGCCCGGCGAAGGCACTGCGCAGACCTTCGCCACCGGCAACCCGTACTGGAAGATCAGTTTCACCGCCGGCCCGGGCCTGACACAGGGCGGCATACCGCCGATGATGCTCGGCCTTGCCGCACTGCTCGCCCTGGGCGGCGCCCTGGTCGGCCTGATCCTTCTGCAGGGCGCACTGCAACGCCGAGTCAATGGCGATGCCCGGCAACTCGGGCAAATGCTCAAAGAACTCTCTGCGGGCAAGAGCGTCAAAGCCTTCAGCCTCAGCGTCCCGGCCCTCGATGCCCTGGCCCAGAGCCTGGCCCGTTTGCCGCGCCGCAACAGTGAAGGCAGCAACACCCCCGCGAAAGGAACAGATGCGTCTCCTGTCGCTCAGCCTGCTACCAAGCCTGCCGAGCTGGCCGACCCGCTGTTCCAGGACACCGATATCCTCGATATCGACATTCTCGATGAAGACCAGGATCTCCTGGGACTGGAGCAGAGCCCCGCAATGAGCAACAGCCAAAGCGCCCCGAAACTTCCCGCCGACATTTTCCGCGCCTACGACATCCGCGGTGTGGTCGGTGACACCCTGACCGCCGAGTACGCCTACTGGATCGGCCGCGCCATCGGCTCGCAGAGCCTGGCCCAGGGCGAGCCCAAGGTCATCGTCGGCCGTGACGGCCGCCTGTCCGGCCCCGAGCTGCTGCAACAGCTGGTGCAGGGTCTGCTCGACTGCGGTTGCGAGGTCACCGATATCGGCATGGTACCCACTCCGGTGGTCTACTTCGCCGCCAACGTGCTCGAAGGCCGCTCGGCCGTGATGCTCACCGGCAGCCACAACCCACCGGACTACAACGGCTTCAAGATCATCATCGCCGGCGACACCCTGGCCAACGAGCAGATCCAGGCGCTGAAGACTCGTCTGGACAACAACGACCTGGCCACTGGCGTCGGTAGCGTGCAGCAGGTCGACGTGCTGCCGCGCTACTTCAAGACCGTCCGTGACGACATCGCCCTGGCCAAGCCGCTGCGCGTGGTGGTCGACTGCGGCAATGGCGCGGCCGGCGTGATCGCTCCGCAACTGATCGAGGCCCTGGGCTGTAGCGTCATCCCCCTGTTCTGCGAAGTGGACGGCACCTTCCCCAACCACCACCCGGATCCGGGCAAGCCAGAGAACCTGGTCGACCTGATCGCCCGTGTCAAAGCCGAAAACGCCGACCTCGGCCTGGCCTTCGACGGTGACGGTGACCGCGTCGGCGTGGTGACCAACACCGGCAACATCGTCTACCCGGATCGCCTGCTGATGCTCTTTGCCAAGGACGTGGTGTCGCGCAATCCGGGCGCCGACATCATCTTCGACGTCAAATGCACCCGCCGCCTGACCCCGCTGATCAGCGGCTACGGTGGTCGCCCGGTGATGTGGAAAACCGGCCATTCGCTGATCAAGAAGAAGATGAAGGAAACCGGCGCGCTGCTGGCCGGCGAAATGAGCGGCCATATCTTCTTCAAGGAACGCTGGTACGGTTTCGACGACGGCATCTACAGCGCCGCTCGCCTGCTGGAAATCCTCAGCCTCGACAAGCGCGACGCCGAGCATGTGTTCAGCGCTTTCCCGAGCGACATCTCCACGCCGGAAATCAACATCAAGGTCACCGAGCAGACCAAGTTCGCCCTGATCGACCGCCTGCAACGCGAAGGCCAGTGGGGTGAGGCGAACATCACCAGCATCGACGGCGTTCGCGTCGACTATCCCAAGGGCTGGGGCCTGATCCGCGCCTCCAACACCACACCGGTGCTGGTGCTGCGCTTCGAGGCCGACACCCAGGAAGAGCTGGAGCGCATCCAGGATGTGTTCCGCGCCCAACTGCTCAAGGTCGCCCCCGACCTGCAACTGCCATTTTGATCGATCTGTTCCAGGAGCCCCTGCATGACCCTCGAGCGTGAAGCCGCCGCCCAGGTTGCCAAGGTACTGTCCGAAGCCCTGCCCTATATCCGCCGCTTCGTCGGCAAGACGCTGGTGATCAAGTACGGCGGCAACGCCATGGAAAGTGAGGAGCTCAAGCAAGGCTTCGCTCGCGACATCGTGCTGATGAAAGCAGTTGGCATCAACCCGGTGGTGGTGCACGGCGGCGGCCCGCAGATCGGTGATCTGCTCAAGCGCCTGTCCATCGAGAGCCATTTCATCGACGGTATGCGTGTCACCGACACCGCCACCATGGACGTGGTGGAGATGGTCCTCGGTGGTCAGGTCAACAAGAGCATCGTCAACCTGATCAACCAGCATGGCGGCAGCGCCATTGGCCTGACCGGCAAGGACGCCGGGCTGATCCGTGCGAAGAAGCTCAAGGTCAGCCGCCAGACGCCGGAAATGACCCAGCCGGAAATCATCGACATCGGCCATGTCGGCGAGGTCACCGGGGTCAACACGGATCTGCTCAACATGCTGGTCAAGGGCGATTTCATCCCGGTCATCGCGCCCATCGGCGTCGGTTCGGACGGCGAGTCCTACAACATCAACGCCGATCTGGTGGCCGGCAAGGTTGCCGAAGCGCTGAAAGCCGAAAAGCTGATGCTGCTGACCAACATCGCCGGTCTGATGGACAAGCAGGGCGAAGTACTCACCGGCCTGACCACCGAACAGGTCGACGCACTGATCGCCGACGGCACCATCTACGGCGGCATGCTGCCGAAGATTCGTTGCGCGCTGGAAGCGGTACAGGGTGGCGTGCACAGCGCGCATATCATCGACGGTCGCGTACCCAACGCCGTGCTGCTGGAGATCTTCACCGACAGCGGCGTCGGTACCCTGATCACCAACCGCAAGCGCCCCTGACAGCGGCCGCGACGTGGCTTTGTGCTGCCCTCTCCGACAAGTCGGAGAGGGCAGCACACCACCAGACCGGTGCGCCCGGATTCATCCCAGGCCATTACACAGGCTTATCACGGGCCATCCGCACGCCAACTCGAACTTGCCACGCGCCTCGCCAGCAACGACGCTCACCCGGCAACCCTTCATGTCGGAGTGCCCATGAGCAGCCTGCCCGAACTCAGCCAGTTCGCCTTCTTCCACGCCTTGCGCGTACGCTGGGCCGAAGTCGATCCACAAAGCATCGTCTTCAACGGCCACTACCTGACCTACGCCGACGTTGCCATCACCGAGTATTTCCGGGCCATGGGTGTCATCTATCCGGCCGATCTGGTGCAGGACGGCGGTGACTTCTTCGCCACCCGCACACTACTCGAATACCGCGCCCCGGCACGCTTCGACGACCAGTTGCAGATCGGTATCCGCAGCGCGCGCCTGGGTCGTTCGAGCCTTACCTTCGCACTTGGCATCTGGCGTGACGGCGAGTTGCTGACCAGCGGCGAGATCGTCTACGTACATGCCGACGGCGCGACACGCAGCAGCGCACCGCTACCGCAGTGGCTCAGAGAGAAGATCGTAAGCTTCGAGGCAATGCCCCCGCAGAGCTGAAGTAAGGAGGACTGCTCAGGGCCGGGGCTTGGCCTGAGTATCGCCGAACAACTCGGCCAGCCGCGCGCGGTCAGCGGCGAACCCTGCCTCAGCCTGGGTTCGTGCTTCCTTGTAGCGGGCAATGTCACGCTTCAGGCGCTGCTGTTCTTCCTTGAGGTCGTTTATCTGCGTCAGCAGGTGCTCCGGCACCTGGCGACCAGCACGTTCATGGTCGGCGGCCTGGCTTTGCAGGTTGGCCTGCTGGGTGCGTACCGACTGCAAATTGCCGCGAGCGACACTGGTGACACCATCGAGCTCAGCCAGCTTGCGTTCGCGAGCACGATCGACATCATCGAGATTGGTGTACAGGCGCAGCAACTGCGCATCGCTGTTGGCCCGAGCCTTGTCCGCCTGCATGCGGGCACGCTCCTCGGGCGTCGGAGCTGGCGGGATCACCCGCACCACACGCCCCTGATCGTTGAGCACTTCGTAGCCCCTGGCAATGAACTCGGGCGGAACCCCCTGACGACTGAGAACCGTCACACCCTTGTCGTCGACGTAGCGATACAACTCGGCAGCCCCTCCAGATAACGGCAGCAGCAAGCTGAATAACAGCGTACAGCGGGTCAGGAGTGGTACTGGCATAGGACTACCTTGTGCTGGGGCTAGATTCCGTACTCGGCGCGATAGGCTTCGACAGCCGGGAGATATTGCTTCAGTTCAGCATCACCTGCCAGATATTCCAGTACCTGTTCGAGTGACACGATGCTCACTACGGGCATGCCGAAGTCGCGCTCGACTTCCTGAATCGCGGAAAGCTCGCCCTGGCCACGCTCCTGACGGTTCAACGCGATCAGCGTACCGGCGGCCTGAGCGCCCTGCCCCTGGATGATCTGCATCACTTCACGAATCGCGGTGCCGGCGGTGATCACGTCATCGACGATCAGCACACGGCCCTTGAGCGGTGCACCCACCAGGGTACCGCCCTCGCCATGATCCTTGGCTTCCTTGCGGTTGAAGCACCAGGGCAGGTCACGTTCATGGTGTTCGGCAAGCGCCACGGCGGTGGTCGCCGCCAGCGGAATGCCCTTGTAGGCCGGGCCGAAAAGCACATCGAAATCGATACCGCCGTCGACGATGGCAGCCGCGTAGAAACGCCCCAGTTGCGCCAGTGCCAGGCCGCTGTCGAACAGGCCGGCATTGAAGAAGTAAGGGCTGGTACGCCCGGACTTGAGGGTGAACTGACCGAAACGCAGAACCCCGCGTTCAATGGCAAAACGAATGAAATCGCGCTGGTACGCTTGCATGAAAAGTCTCGAACGGCACGGATTTAGCTAATTGAGGTGAGCTCGGGTATCATACATGCATGTGTTTTTGGGGGCCATTTATGCGGATCATCAGTGTGAACGTGAATGGTATTCAGGCTGCGGCCGAGCGAGGTCTGCTCAGCTGGCTACAAGCCCAGAATGCCGACGTGATCTGCCTGCAGGACACCCGTGCCTCCGCCTTTGAACTGGACGACCAAGCCTTCCAACTGGATGGCTATTTCCTCTATGCATGCGATGCAGAAGTACCCAGCCAAGGCGGCGTGGCGCTCTACTCGCGGTTGCAACCCAAGGCGGTAATCAGCAGCCTAGGCTTTGAAATGGCCGACCGCTACGGGCGCTACCTGCAGGCCGATTTCGACAAGGTAAGTATTGCAAGCCTGCTCCTGCCATCGGGACGGGACGGCGACGAGAGCTTGAATCAGAAATTCAAGTTCATGGACGACTTCACCCATTACCTGGACAAGCAGCGCCGCAAGCGTCGCGAGTACATCTATTGCGGCTCGCTGCATGTCGCGCATCAGAAGATGGACGTGAAGAACTGGCGCGACTGCCAGCAGTCACCGGGTTTCCTGGCGCCTGAACGTGCCTGGATGGACGAGGTGGTCGGCAACATGGGCTATGTCGATGCCCTGCGCGAAGTCAGCCGCGAAGGCGACCAGTTCAGCTGGTGGCCGGATAACGAGCAGGCGGAAATGCTCAACCTCGGCTATCGCTTCGACTACCAGTTGCTGACCCCCGGTATGCGCCGCAGCGTTCGCAGCGCCCGCCTGCCGCGCCAGCCACGCTTCTCTCAGCATGCGCCGCTGATCGTCGACTACGACTGGATTCTCAGCGTCTGATCGACAGCGGTATCGAGCCTGCTTCTGTTCACTCAGGGCTCATGTGATGGGCTACCCTCTCCAGTTATCGGGGGCACGCTCAGAGATGATCTGAAGGGGTCGTTATCCCGCGGATGCGGGGCAGCGGCTGCATCGCTGAACAGCACTTGCGCTGACCCGAAGGGGACTCATCCGGAGGCCACGATACTTCTGGACTCCCGCCTTCGCGGGAGTGACCAGAAATCGCTTTCTTCAGGATATCCGTGCTGGAGCCGGATTGGGGAACGGGAAAATACCGTCTGGCTGTCGCCCCCTCCGAACGCGCCCCGCCCCGGCCCTCTCCCCGAAGATCGCGCAAGACCTTTGCTCATACGAACAGCATTCCGGCATCGAGCCCACCTGCCCCTGTACCTCTGCTGGCGCCAGTCGCGCGGATCGCGACAGGACTGGTACGCCCCAAGTCGCCCTGACCCGACGCAGAACGCCCGGTGCATGGCACCGGGCGTTTCGCTTTCAGGTGGATCGGATCAGACGCCGAGCATTACCAGCTCACGCCCAGGCTGAGGTTCACCGCACCGTCGTCACCGACCTCCGCCTTGGCCCGCATCAGACTCTTGCGCACCTCCAGGCCCAGGCCGAAACCGGCACCGCCGCGCTTGTCGGTCGCCCCCGGCTGACGCCAGCTCGTGTCGTCGTACGCCACCTTCACCGACTCGGGATTGCTCAGACGGTACTGGTACTGGGCCGACAGCTCCGGCTTGAGCATCCAGCCCTCCAGCTGGAAGTTGCGGCTCAGGTTCAGGCCGGTCTGGGCGAATGCACTGTTGTGCACCTGGCTCTTGATGTGCAGGCCCTCGTTCTTCTCCCGGGTGCCCTTGAGATGGGTCTGCACACCCATCAGCCCGAGGCTCGGCTCGAAGGTCCAGTCGCCCACGTCGATGTCGCTGCCCAGCTTCACCGAAGCATGGAACTGCGTCGCCGAGGTCTTGCCCCTGGCGGTCTCGCCCTCATGACTGCGCTTGGCCTGGATGCCGGCATGCGCCGCCCCCAGGCCGCCGCCCAGATACAGGCCACTGTCCTGGCCATTGAGGCGATGCAGCCCGGCCACAGCCACCTGGGTCAGGTCGAGCTTGGCCTTGCCGTCACTGCTGACCTTGCCGACAGTCTGGCCGAGCGCCACGCCCAGGGTCAGATCGTCACGCAACTGGAACACCACCCCGGCGGCAACGCCCTGACTACGCTCCTTGCTGTCTTCGCGATCGCCACTGCCCCCGATGCTCTCGCTGGCACCGATGAGGCCGGCCCAGAGGCGCGAATCACCGGCGGCCAGCCCATGATCCTGACCCAGCTCGTCGAGCAACTGACCGTCGAAACGGCTCGCGGCACGCCCCATGTAGGCCAGGGCATCGGCGTAGGCCTGGCGGCGCAGCGCCGGATTGTTCAGCCCCGGAACCTGCTCGGCCTCCAGCATGGCGAGCACCTGCTCGGCCTCTTCGGCGACTGCGGCCGGTTCGGCGGCTGCGGCATCCGCGGTCGAATCAGCATCGACCTTCGCCAGCTCGGCAGCGGGCACCTTGTCGCCATCGACCTTCGCGACCTCGACAGCGGGTACCTTGTCGCCATCGACCTTCGCCAGCTCGACAGTGGGCACCTTGCCGCCATCGACCTTCGCGACCTCGACAGCGGGTACCTTGTCGCCCGCGGCTTTCACGGCATCGGCTTCGACCTCGGCGATGGCGGCGATCACCTCCTTGCCGGCCTTCAGTGCGGCCTCGACCTTGGCGAATGCCTCCTCAGGCAGGTAGCGCACGACGCTGAGACCGCCTTCGGCTTTGGCGTCAGGTTGCAGACCGTAGATGGCCTTGACCTTCCAGCCGGCGGCATCGGCCTGGGTCAGCAGGGCATTGACCGTCTCGCCGCCCAGCGTGCCCTTGGCTCCGGCCTTGCTCATGTCCAGCAGGCTTCGCGCTTGCGTGGGGCTGAACAGTTTCAGCCCACCCTCCTCCGTGCGTTGCAGGCGCTGCAGCAGGGTGTTGCCGTCCGGCTTCTCGATCACCACGACATAGTCGCGGATGTTCTCGGGCACCTGGCCGCCGACATCGAGCCTGGCCACCTGGAGCGGCGCCTTGCTGCTCTGGATCAGCGACTCGAGGCCCTTGCTCGCCGTCCCCGCCTTGCCCAGCAGCTCGCCGCCATCCTTGAACAGCTTGGCGACGGCCTGGCGGTAGTTCTCCACCTTCGTCTCCGACAAAGCACCGGAGGAGGAACCGTCTCCTTTCGGCCCCACGCCAGTCAGCCCTGACGGCTGCCCTGTCGTTTGCGGGTCGTTGACGTCGAGGTTCGAACCGCCGCTACCGGTGTCCACGACTTCGGGCAACCGCGTGTCAGAGGTGCCCGAAGAGTCGCCATCGGCAAGCTCGGAACCGGCGTTGTCGACATTGCCATGCTGCTGGACGGCACCGACGTCGTTACCCGGCACATCTGTGGAGGGCGCCTGCCTCTCAGACTCGCCTGTGCTCGACTCTTGCGATGCGAGCAAATCGTCTGCCAGCGTGTTGCCCCCAACGTTTAAAGCACTTGCCAATGCCCCCCGCCGGAACCGGAGCCGATACCCCTGGATTCGCCCCCGAAGCGCCGACAACGTTCTGGCTCTCGACGGTCTTGCCTGTTTTCTCACCAGAGCTGCCCTTGGCAGCCTGAGTGGTGTCCAGCTCCTCACTGACCTCTTCCTTCTTGAGCGTAGGCACGCTCTCGTCGCTCCCGCCTGCCGGGTTCGGGACAACGGTATCCCCGTGCTCGCGACAATGGTGCTTTCCGAGGCGCTTTCCGGCGGCTGGCTCTCTGTCACCTTTGGCATTTCCTCGGTCTTCCCGCTCTCGGAGTCCTTGAGGACGCCTCCAACACCTGTACCGCTGTTCGTATCAGTACTCGCACTCTCTTCGCTCTTGCCGGGTTGCCCATTATCGAGAAACTTGGCTGTCAGTCCTTCGACTAAGCCGCCCAGCCCCGCCGTGACACCGTGAGCGACATTACCCAGGGCCCCGGCAACGACGCCGACATTGGGATCAATTTGCCCTACCAGGCCGACCACACTTCCGATCGTTTCGTGGGTTACCTCCTCCAGATCATCGACAACATCCACTACCGCTGCGAACAGATCCGGCTGGTACCAATTGAAAATGCCTCGCTTGCCACGGATCAGCACCGCCTTTACATCCTTATCGGCAAAGGCATCTGTCAACTCGCTATCTTGGCTGTCCTGGGTAAGCGTCTTCTCGTCCACCGAGCCATCCGCCTTGACGATGAACATCATCTTCGCCCCAGACGGTAGTTTTTCGATGCGATCCGGGTTTCGCTCGTTAACGGACGAGCCGAGCATTCTCAGGCCAGCGACCAGTTGCTCAGGCGATTTGTCCTTTGCGGACTTCACAATGAATGTGTCATTGAGGGCATCGTTGGGTTTGATATGAACGACACTGCCATCGTCCTTCACAAACGACATGGATCCGATGAATAAACCTGTATCAGGATCAAGCCCGCCGACGAGATACGCTTTTTTTCAAGGAAGCCTTTTATAATTTCCGGCTTATCGGAGTGAACGGTATTGATGACGCCTTTTTGTTTCCCTAGCGCATGCTTGTACGTAATCAATATCTGCGAAAAACTATCGGCACTTATTTCCGCTGCCTCTTTCACCTCCATAGTGATACCGGCAAGCGCCTTGCCTTTCTTGCTTTCTTTCTGGTAGTTCTCCAGCAGGTAATGGGCACTGACAAGTGCAGGAGAAGCAATCCCACTCCCGTTTGCCCCACTGAGTTTCTTGAGCTTCCTTACGGTTTCATCCGCCGCTGAATTTTTTTGGTTTTTTTCTCAACGGTTTTGGTTTTCTCGGCGGCCTGAACGAAGTTCGTAACACTGCTGGCTGCGAAGATCATTGGAACCGACGCTACGCCACCCAATCCGACGCAGATCGACAAACCCAGATTACGGGCAACAGAGTTCTTGCTATTTTTCATGTCCCAAAGCCCTGTACGAAATGATCGACAAGGCCCCAAGGCCCCAAGGCCCCAAGGCCCCAAGGCCCCAAGAAAAATGAGGCACAGGCGCTGAATGAACCCTGAATGGAGCGCGAAATCTCCTCAGTCATTCATTTGGAATATTTTCCGAGAACAATGTGAAATCAAACGAACACAACTAACGATCAAGAAACTTCATTACCGCGAATTAACCTACCGCCACACTGAAACAGTTATCTACGGCAACTTTCGCGAAAGCGGAAGTGACGACGGATTCAGACCATCCCCATGCATATCGCCCAATAATTCGAAAACACCATCCACTCGAATAAGCAGTTCTGCGCAACGCGGTATGGTGAGACGGCGCATGAGCACACTCACTTCGCCCAACAAGCATCGCCGACTCTCGACCACGACCGAACTCCGTCGCCGAACGACAGGCACAAAAAAACCGGCATGGAGCCGGTTCTTTTGTCGAGTGCCCGTTTATTTCACCAGACGCCAACTGAACGGATAGCGATAGGCCTGCCCCTCGTTGGCCTTGATACCGGCGATGATGGTCAACACCAGGGCGGCAAGGCCCAGCAGCATGAGTAGCGGGAAGCCGATCACCACCACCATCAGGATGAAGCAGACCACGGCCGCCAGCGCCACGCTGATCTGGAAATTCAGCGCTTCCTTGCCCTGCGCATCGACGAAGGGATCGAGATCCTTCTTGATCTGCCAGACGATCAGCGGCCCGAGCAGATTGCCGAAGGGAAACACCAGGCCGAGAAAGGCCGCGAAGTGACAGAACATCGCCCACTGGCGGGCTTCCTGACTGGGCGTCGGAACCGGGTTTTGCGCATCGTCGTTCATGGTGGTGCTCCTTGCTCGGATTAAAGGCCTCAGTCGGCCAGGGCCGCCTGCTGCAGTTCGAAGATTTCGCTCATGCCCTTCTGCGCCAACGCCAGCATGGCATTGAATTCCTCGGGCTGGAACGGCGCGCCCTCGGCGGTGCCCTGCACTTCGATGAAACCACCCGCGTTGGTCATCACCACGTTGAGGTCTGTCTCGGCGGCGGAGTCTTCCAGGTAGTCCAGATCCAGCACCGGCTGGCCCTGATAGATGCCCACCGAAACGGCCGCGATCATCTGCTTGAGCGGTTCGCCCTTCAGCGCCCCGCGCTTCTTCAGCACTTTCAACGCATCGATCAGCGCCACCATGGCACCGGTGATCGATGCGGTGCGGGTACCGCCGTCGGCCTGGATCACATCGCAGTCCACATAGAGGGTGTTCTCGCCCAGCTTGGTCATGTCCAGCGCAGCACGCAGCGAACGGCCGATCAGACGCTGGATCTCGAGGGTGCGACCACCCTGCTTGCCGCGACTGGCCTCGCGCTGGTTACGCTCGCCGGTGGAGCGCGGCAGCATGCCGTACTCGGCAGTCAGCCAGCCCTGGCCCTGGCCCTTGAGGAAACGCGGCACGCCCGACTCGACGCTGACGGTGCAGATCACCTTGGTATCGCCGAACTCCACCAGTACCGAGCCTTCGGCATGCTTGGTGTAGTTGCGGGTGATGCGAATCGAGCGCAACTGATCGGCGGCGCGGCCACTGGGACGTTTCATCGAGCGATACCTACTTCATTAAGTGAAAACAGTGCGCATTATAGAGGCCGGGCGACGGCGGGGACATGCCGAATTGGGTAGGGTCGGTTCACTGCGCTACAATCCTGCGTTTTTCGAACCGACTTCCGCGAGGTACCCCATGGTTCACAGCATGACGGCCTTTGCCCGCAACGAGCAGGCAACCGCGCACGGCACACTGAGCTGGGAACTGCGCTCGGTCAATCACCGCTACCTGGAACCGCATCTGCGCCTGCCGGAGGCCTTCCGTGACCTCGAAGGTGCCGTACGCGAGGCCCTGCGCCAGGGCCTGTCGCGCGGCAAGCTGGAATGCACCCTGCGCTTCGCCGAAGAAAACGCCGGCAAGCCCTTGCAGGTCGACAGCGAGCGCGCTCGCCAACTGATCACCGCAGCCGAGCAGGTGGCTGCGCTGATTCAGCAGCCAGCGCCGCTCAATCCATTGGAAGTACTGGCCTGGCCAGGCGTGCTGGTGGCCGACTCGGCCGACCCGCAGACGCTGAACACCGCCGCACTGAAGCTGTTCGATCAGGCGCTTGGCGAACTCAAGGCCGGCCGTGCACGTGAAGGGGCCGAACTGGCCAGACTGCTCAATGATCGCCTCGATTCCATCCTCGAAGAGGTCGCCGCCTTGCGCGAACTGGTGCCGCAGATGCTCGCCGGCCAGCGCGCCAGGATCGAGACCCGCTTCGCCGAGATGCAGGCCGAACTCGACCCGCAGCGTCTGGAGCAGGAACTCGTGCTGCTGGCGCAGAAGAGCGACGTGGCCGAGGAGCTGGATCGCCTGAGCACCCACGTCAGCGAAGTACGCCGCGTGCTCAAGGCCGGGGGCCGCCGGTCGGCGTCTGGACTTCCTCATGCAGGAACTCAACCGCGAGGCCAACACCCTCGGCTCCAAGGCGTTCGATCCACGCAGCACGCAGGCCGCCGTCAACCTGAAAGTTCTGATCGAGCAGATGCGCGAGCAGGTTCAGAATATCGAGTAATGCCAGCCAGACGGCTGCTATCTTTCGTCCACCGCTTTTCCAGGATCGTTTTCATGGCCACCACGACCGGCACCCTCTATATCGTTTCCGCACCCTCCGGCGCCGGCAAGACCAGCCTGGTCAAGGCCTTGATCGACAGCGAGCCGCAGATTCGCGTCTCGGTCTCGCATACCACCCGCGCCATGCGCCCGGGCGAAGTGGATGGGGTCAACTACCACTTCATCGATCATGCGCAGTTCAACGCCATGCTCGAACGCAGCGAATTCCTTGAGCACGCTCAGGTTTTCGACAACCTCTATGGCACCTCGCAGAAGTGGCTCGAGCAGACCCTGGCCGAAGGTTTCGACCTGATTCTCGAGATCGACTGGCAGGGTGCCCAGCAGGTACGCCGCCTGATGCCGCAGGCCAAGTCGATCTTCATTCTGCCGCCGACCCAGGAGGCGCTGCGCCACCGCCTGACCAACCGTGGCCAGGACAGTGGCGAGATCATCGAACGCCGCATGCGCGAGGCGGTCAGCGAAATGAGCCACTACGTCGAGTACGACTACCTGGTGATCAACGACGACTTCAACCACGCCTTGAGCGACCTGAAGGCGATCTTCCGCAGCAACCAGTTGTCGCAAACTCAGCAACAACAGCGCCATGCCGGCCTGCTCAGCGAACTGCTGGCGTAAAACAGCGCTTCCATTGTCGCTGGTGATTTTTTAGACTATTCAGTCCGCTCGCCCGCTCGGGCCAAGCTTATCCGCACACGTTACGAGGAACACCATGGCTCGCGTTACCGTCGAAGATTGCCTGGACAACGTTGATAACCGCTTCGAACTGGTCATGCTCGCGACCAAGCGTTCGCGCCAGCTGGCCACCGGCGGCAAAGAGCCGAAAGTGGCCTGGGAAAACGACAAGCCCACCGTAGTGGCCCTGCGCGAAATCGCTGCCGGCCTGGTGGACTACGAAGTGGTCGCCCAGGAAGACATCGTCGAAGAAGAACCCCTGTTCGCTGCCTTCGAGGAAGAGGCCAACGAGCCTCTGTAAGCCGATGATGCCGGGTCGAAGTCGCGCGGCGCTGGGCCATACCTGCCAAGGGGGAAACACCCATGGCTGGCATAGACGCTCTCGCCGACCGACTTTCGGCCTACCTCGGCCATGACCAGGTCAACCTGGTTCGCCGAGCCTATTTCTACGCCGAACAGGCGCATGATGGTCAACGCCGCCGCAGTGGCGAAGCCTACGTGACCCACCCGCTGGCCGTGGCCAGCATCCTCGCCGAAATGCACATGGATCATCAGAGCCTGATGGCCGCCATGCTGCACGACGTCATCGAAGACACCGGCATCGCCAAGGAAGCGCTCAACGCGCAGTTCGGCGAAACCGTGGCCGAACTGGTCGATGGGGTCAGCAAACTGACCCAGATGAACTTCGAGACCAAGGCCGAGGCGCAGGCCGAGAACTTCCAGAAGATGGCCATGGCCATGGCCCGCGATATCCGCGTGATTCTGGTCAAGCTCGCCGACCGCCTGCACAACATGCGCACCCTCGATGCCATGCCGCACGAGAAGAGCCGGCGCATCGCCAAGGAAACCCTGGAAATCTACGCCCCCATCGCCAACCGGCTGGGCATGCACAACATGCGCGTGGAGTTCGAAGACCTGGGCTTCAAGGCCATGCACCCGATGCGCTCCGAGCGCATCCGCGCCGCAGTGCGCCGCGCTCGGGGCAACCGCAAGGAAATCGTCGCCAAGATCGAGGAGTCGATCCAGGTCTGCCTGCAGCGTGAAGGCATGGAAGGCGAGGTGATCGGCCGCGAGAAGCACCTCTACAGCATCTATCAGAAGATGCGCGGCAAGCGTAAGGCGTTCAACGAGATCATGGACGTCTACGCCTTCCGCATCATCGTCGACAAGGTCGACACCTGCTACCGCGTGCTCGGCGCAGTGCACAATCTGTACAAGCCTCTGCCGGGCCGTTTCAAGGACTACATCGCGATTCCCAAGGCCAACGGCTACCAGTCGCTGCACACCACGCTGTTCGGCATGCACGGCGTGCCCATCGAGATCCAGATCCGCACCCGCGAGATGGAAGAGATGGCCAACAACGGCATCGCCGCCCACTGGCTGTACAAGTCCAACGAGGACGAGGTGCCCAAGGGCAACCACGCCCGCGCGCGCCAGTGGGTCAAGGGCGTGCTGGAACTGCAGCAACGCGCCGGCAACTCGCTGGAGTTCATCGAGAGCGTGAAGATCGACCTGTTCCCGGACGAGGTCTACGTGTTCACGCCCAAGGGCCGCATCATGGAGCTGCCGAAGGGCTCCACCGCGGTCGATTTCGCCTACGCGGTGCATACCGACGTCGGCAACACCTGCATCGCCTGCCGCATCAATCGCCGCCTGGCGCCGCTGTCGCAGGCGCTGGAAAGCGGCTCGACGGTAGAAATCGTCACCGCACCGGGCGCCCGACCCAACCCGGCCTGGCTCAACTTCGTGGTCACCGGCAAGGCACGCACGCATATCCGCCACGCCCTCAAGCAGCAGCGCCGCTCGGAATCCATCAGCCTCGGCGAGCGCCTGCTGAACAAGGTGCTGGCCAGCTTCGACACCCATCTGGAGAAGATTTCCCCCGAGCGCGTGCAGACCGTGCTGGGCGAGTATCGCCAGGAGGTCATCGAAGATCTGCTGGAAGACATCGGCCTGGGCAATCGCATGGCCTACGTCGTGGCCCGCCGCCTGCTGGCCGAGAGCGGCGACGACACTCTGCCTAGCAGCGAGGGCCCGCTGGCGATCCGTGGCACCGAAGGCCTGGTGATGAGCTACGCCAAGTGCTGCACGCCGATTCCGGGCGATCCCATCGTCGGCTATCTGTCCGCTGGCAAGGGCATGGTGGTGCACATGGAGAGCTGCCGGAACATCGTCGACATCCGCCACAATCCGGAAAAATGCATCCAGCTCAACTGGGCCAAGGATGTCACCGGCGAATTCAACGTCGAATTGCGCGTCGAACTGGAACACCAACGCGGCCTCATCGCCTTGCTGGCCAGCAGCGTCAATGCCGCCGATGGCAACATCGAGAAGATCGGCATGGACGAACGCGACGGCCGCATCAGCGTCGTGCAGTTGGTGATCAGCGTGCATGACCGCGTGCACCTGGCTCGCGTGATCAAGAAACTGCGCGCGCTCAAGGGCGTGATGCGTATCACCCGGGTACGCGCCTGACACAATTCCCCGACTTCTACGCTGTAGGCTGGGTGCTCGACCCAGCCGGTTCTCACAAGGAGCGATTCATGAGCAAGACCGTCATCACCAGCGACAAGGCCCCAGCCGCCATCGGCACCTACTCCCAGGCGATCAAGGCAGGCAACACCGTCTACATGTCTGGCCAGATTCCGCTGGATCCGGTAAGCATGGAACTGGTCGAAGGCTTCGAGGCGCAGACCGTACAGGTGTTCGAGAACCTCAAGGCCGTTGCCGAAGCGGCTGGTGGCTCGTTCAAGGACATCGTCAAGCTGAACATCTTCCTCACCGACCTGTCCCATTTCGCCAAGGTCAACGAGGTCATGGGCCGCTACTTCGAACAGCCGTATCCGGCCCGTGCCGCCATCGGCGTCGCCGCCCTGCCGCGTGGCGCGCAGGTGGAAATGGACGCCATCCTGGTCATCGAGTAAGCCCTGCGGGCGGGGCTTCAACGCCTCGCTCTCCTTCGCCCGGCATGGAGATCACCATGCGTCTGACCCCCCTGCTGCTATGCGTATGTGGCGCCCTGCTGAGCGGTTGCGCCAGCACGCCGAACAATGACCCGAGTGGTATCTGGATCAACCAGGCCGCCATCGAGGCCGCCGTCGAAAGTGGTCGCCTGCGGGAAGCACTCGCCGCCTATGGGCCTAACCTGGAGTGGCAGGTCGATCCGCAGCGCCAGCAGGCCGACTACAGCAACGGCTTCGAACTCGCCGAAGGGCGCCTGAAAGCGCTCGACGAGGGTCGCTGGCAAGTCACCTTCTACGGCGACTACAAGGAGCAATTGCAGCTACGGGGCGGAAAGCTGACCCAGGTTGCCAGCGATTACTGGCCCGAACAGCAGTTCGTGCGAGTTCCCCACACAGACGAGAACCTGCCGCTGGGCAGCAGTTTCGAACAGGCGCTGTACCGCGACTATCTGGGGGGCGACTGGCTGATCGAAGAAGGCCTCGGCCAGGGCGGCCTGGTGCGTTTCGCCCCCACTGGCGAGGTGCAGGGGCTGCCGGGCGCCGAACGCTATGCACTGTGCCTGGCCGGCGACTGCGCCGCCATGAGCGGCGAGCATGACAGCCTCTGGCTGCAACAGGGTGAGCAGGGTCAGCCCTGGCTGTTCGTCCATGAGGGCAACCAGCTGCGCATCTTCGAAGCGCAGAACCGCGCCCAGTACGACGAGATGCCTCAGTACCAGCCTGGTTCACAGCGCTGGCTGCTGAAGCGCCGCTGAGCCGCGCCTGGTGACCTCGACTCACCAGGCTCCGATCAGCAACCAGAGCCCCAGCACCAGCAGCAAGGCGCCGCAGCCGCGATCCAGCCAGCGTACGCGGCTTTGCAGCCAGCTTCGCCAGCGCGCCTGATCGAGCAGTCGCACCAGGGCCAGATCCCAGAGCAGCACCACCAGGGTCATCCACAGCATCGCCAGGGCCAGCCCCCAGCCCGGTGTCGCCGCCTCGCGCAACACGCCGAACAGCCCCGCATAGAACAGCGGCAACTTGGGGTTGAGGCTACTGGCCAGTAATCCCTGGCTCAGCCCTCGCCAAGCGCTTCCCGGCACAACCCGATCTCCCTGCGGCAAGGCCAGATCACGCCGCGAGCCCAGCGCCTGGGTACCGATCCAGGCGAAGTACAGCCCTCCAGCGACCTGTAAAGCGCGCCACAACCCGCCACCATCGGCCGGCAGCAGCCCCAGCACGAACAGCACCAGCAGCATGCTCGCCAGATTGGCCAGAGCGATACCACAGGCACAGCCGTCAGCCTCGCGCCTGCCTTTTGTCAGCACCGTGCGAATCAGCAGAAAGAAGTCCGGCCCCGGCGAAAGCAGGGCTGCGAAATGGGTACCGGCAACCAGCAGAAACAGCGCGAACATGAAACCTCCCTTGCTGGAGGCAGTGTCGGCAAGAGCCAGGGCCGGTGTATTGGAAAAAACTCAGATCAGAGGTGGCGGCAATGCAACTCCCTCCCTTCCACGTCCTCACAGGTGGCCCCGGCAGTGGCAAGAGCAGTTTGCTGGCAACCCTTGGACAGGCCGGCCACAGCATCGCCGAGGAAGCCGGCCGGGCGATCATCCGCGACCAGCAGAGCATCGACGGCGCGGGTCTGCCCTGGCGAGAAGCGAACCTGTTCGCCGAACTGATGCTGGCCTGGGAACTCCGCGCCCATCGTCAGGCCCTGAGGCTGCAACGCCCGGTCTTCTTCGATCGCAGCCTGGTGGACGTGATCAGCTACCTGCGCCTGAACGACCTGCCGGTTGGCACACACCTGCTGCGCGCGGCACGCCAGGTGCGATACCAGCCACAGGTGTTCCTTCTTCCGCACTGGCCGCAGATTTACTGCAACGATGCCGAGCGCCGCCAGGATACTGCCGAGGCCGAGCGAACTGCCGAGGTGATGCGAGAGGTTTATACGGAGTTTGGCTACCAGATCATCGACATGCCGCTGGCCAATCTGGAACAGCGTCGCGATTTCGTCCTGCGCTGCTGCGGCCTCAAGCCCGCGCCAGGGTGCGGAAACGCCCCGGTGTGACACCGGTGAAGCGGCGAAATACGCCGTTGAAGTGAGCCTGGTCATAGAACCCCAGGTTCAGTGCCACGTCGGCCAGGGCCTGGCCCTCCAGCAACCTGCGCTTGGCTTCGCGCACCCGGCGTTGCAGCAGGTAGGTATGCGGCGGCACGCCGTAGGCGCGGCGGAACGCGTCGATCAGGTGACGTGGGTGGCGCTGTACCTGTGCCGCCAGTTGCTCGAGACTGACGGCTTCAGCGTAGTGCGCCTCCAGGTAATCACGCAGGTGAGCCGTGACCCCGCCATCACGCGCTGTCGAGCGTGCCTCGCGCAAGCCTCCGTGACGCACGAATACCAGCTCCAGCAGCGTCAGCAACTCGCTCTCCAGCGCCAGCGCATCACCCCGCTCGAACTCGCCAGCCAGGCGCGCCAGCCCTGCCGCCACGCGGCCATCGTCATGCGGGTTGAGGGTACGAAAGCCACCCGGGAGGCTCTTGCGCCCCAGCAGAGCGGGCAAACGCGACTCCTCGACATACAGCATGCGATAAACCAGCCGCGGCGACTCGGCGTGCCCGGTGTGCGGCTCCTCGGGATTCATCAGCGACAGTGTGCCGGCCGGCAGCGCATGGCGCTCGCCACGACACTGATAGCCCCCAACGCCCTGCAGGATCGCACCGACAGCGAACGCGTCATGGCTGTGGCGGCCGAAGGGCTGCCCGGAAAAATCCGCATGAAACAGCTCGACCCCGGGCAGCCAGGGCTTGGCCAGCAGGCGATTGGCATCCATTGGTAGCGCGGCTCAGCGATCCGCCAGGATCGACGCGTAGCCTTCGCGGTAACTGGGATACTGCGGCACCCAGCCCAGCGCACGGGCGCGGTCGTTGCGACAGCGCTTGCTGCCGGCGCGGCGGACTCGTTGCTCGTCACTCCAGTGACTGACGCCCAACTGCTCGCGCAACCAGCCCACCACCTCGTGCAACGGCGCCGGTTCGTCATCGACGCCCAGGTAGCACTCCGCCAGGGCCTCGCCCCGGGCGTCGGCTTGCAACAGGCTCGCCAGCAGGCTGGCGGCATCGTCGACATGGATGCGATTGCCGTAGAGCGGTGGCTCTTCACTGACCCGGTAGCCCTGGCTGACCTGCCCCAGCAACCACTCGCGCCCCGGCCCGTAGAGCCCCGTGAGACGTACCGTGGTGGCCGGCAGGCCACTGGCCAGGGCCACACGTTCAGCCTCACGCATGATGACGGCCGAATAGCTCTGCGCCTCGGCCGGGGAGTCTTCGTCGATCCATTCGCCATCCTGCTGGCCGTAGACGCCACTGCTGGAGGTGAACAGCAGACGTTTCGGACGCTGCCCATGCTGTTCCAGCCAGCCCAGCACACGCTGCAACCCTTCGACATATGCGACGCGGTAGCCAGCCTCGTCGTGCTGCGTCGCGGCGGCGGCGTAAACCACGTAGTCCACTTCACCCTGTGGCCAGGCGGCCGGACAGACGTCGGCGTGCAGATCGCCGGCCAGCGGCACGATGCCTGGGGGCAAGGCACTGGTGTTGCGACGCAGACCATGAACCGTCCAGCCCAATCGATGCATCTGCAGGGCAAGGCGGCTACCGACATCGCCGCAACCGGCGA
The DNA here is from genome assembly GCA_045291465.1 of Ectopseudomonas oleovorans. GTDB lineage: Bacteria > Pseudomonadota > Gammaproteobacteria > Pseudomonadales > Pseudomonadaceae > Aquipseudomonas > Aquipseudomonas oleovorans_B. The sequence continues at coordinate 5,829,906 of CP152345.1, forward strand.
TCAGAAGAGAAGCGGGAACAGTCATCAAAAGCTCCAGGCACGCTCGGTAGGGGGCAGACCGCGATTATCCGCCAACCACTCTCGGCAGAGGGATCGGATTAGCGGCGTGACGCGAAAAATAGTTATATGTTACATTCTCAAACAATAATGAATCTCAAAAGACCCTCGAGTGGTGCATTCGCCTCACTCCCCTGACATTTTCCCCCTATTTCAGGACCGTCACATGAAGTCCGTAACCCGCGATGTCTCTCCCCTGCGCCTGCTGGCCACCCTGCTGCTCGGCCTGACCCTGGCCACCTCCGCAGTCGCCGACGAGGCCACCCCAACTGCCACGCCCCCGGCAGTCGCCACCGAGGCCAGCAACGAGGCCACAGCCAACCCGAACATTCAGGCTGACTCGGCAGAATCGACCGAAACGGCGTCGGATCTCCCCCTCGCGGCAGCCGAAGAGGCCGAGATGAGCGACGCCCTGGGCGGCCATGACCTGTCGCCATGGGGCATGTATCAGGGCGCCGATGTGGTGGTGAAATCGGTCATGATCGGCCTGCTGCTGGCCTCGGTCATCACCTGGACCATCTGGCTGGCCAAGAGCATCGAACTGTTCGCGGCCAAGCGCCGTCTGCGTCGCGAGATGCCGGTTCTGAAGGCTGCCCGTACGCTCAAGGACGCCGGCAACAGCATGGATGGCGAGGCCTGCATCTCCCACCGTCTGGTGCAGGACGCCTTGGAAGAGGTGAAACTGACCGGCAGCGTGCGTGAAGCCGATGGGCTCAAGGAGCGCGTCAGCTTCCGCCTCGAGCGCCTCGTCGCCGCCAGCGGCCGGCAGATGAGCCAGGGCACCGGCGTGCTCGCCACCATCGGTTCCACCGCGCCCTTCGTCGGCCTGTTCGGTACCGTCTGGGGCATCATGAACAGCTTCATCGGTATCGCCAAATCTCAGACCACCAACCTCGCCGTGGTCGCCCCCGGCATTGCCGAAGCCCTGCTGGCCACCGCCCTGGGCCTGGTCGCGGCAATCCCTGCCGTGGTCATCTACAACGTCTTCGCCCGCTCCATCTCCGCTTACAAGGCGCAGGTCGCCGACGCCTCGGCTCAGGTGCTGCTGCTGGTCAGCCGTGATCTGGATCACCTGCCGGCCGAGCAGCGCCAGGCGCCGCACATGGTCAAAGTGGGGTAAGCCATGGGCATTCATCTGCACGATAGCGATGAGCTGCAGGAAAGCCACGAGATCAACGTCACGCCCTTCATCGACGTGATGCTGGTGCTGCTGATCATCTTCATGGTCGCAGCACCACTGGCCACCGTGGATATCAAGGTGGATCTGCCCGCATCCACCGCCAAGCCCGCGCCGAGACCGGAAAAGCCGATCTACGTCAGCATCAAGGAAGACCTCAGCCTCTATCTGGACAACGAGGCGATCAGCGAAGAACAGCTCGGTGCGACTCTCGACAAGCTGACCCAGTCCGACAAGGACAAGACCATCTTCGTCCGTGGCGACAAGAAGGTGGAATACGGTCGCCTGATGGATGTGATGGACGCCCTGCGTCGCGCGGGCTATCTGAAAGTCGGCCTGGTAGGTCTGGAGACGGTCGGTAGCTGATGGCCAACGTACGCAAGTTGTCCGGCTGGGGCATCAGCCTGCTGGTGATCTTCGGCCTGCATGTGGCGATCGGGCTATGGGCGATGTACTGGACGGTCAAGGCAGAGCCGCTGGAGCTGCCGCCCGCCGCCATGATGATCGAGCTGGAGCCGCTGCCGGCACCCGCCCCTGCGCCGGCTCCACCGCCGCCACCCCAGGTACAACCGGAGCCGGAGCCATTGCCCAAGCTGGCTGAAGCGCCCAAGGCGAAAATCGCCCTGCCGCCCAAGCCAAAACCACAGCCCAAACCGCAGCCGCCCAAACCCAAACCGCCCGAGCCCGTTCCGCCCAAGCCGCAGGAAACCGAGAGCGTCAAGGAAAGCGTCGCCCCGGCCAACGAAACGCCCAGCGAGAACAAGCCGGCCGCCCAGCAACTGGCTGCTCCCAGCGTTCCCAGTGCAGCCGAGCGCACCTGGCAAAGTGAGCTGTTCAATCACCTGGCACGCTACAAGCGCTACCCGGAAGATGCACGGCGTCGTGGTCTGAAGGGAACCAACCGGCTGCGCTTCGTGATCGATGGCAACGGCATGGTGCTGTCCTACGAGCTGGTGGGCAAGACCGGCAGCGCATCGCTGGATCGCGCCACGCTGCAGACCATCCGCCGCGCCCAGCCGCTGCCCAAGCCCCCAGCCGAGCTGCTGAAGAACGGCACACTGGAGATCGTTGCGCCTTTCGTGTACTCGCTGGAACAGCGCTGAAAACAAGCGCCCCCGGCGTAGAGCCGTGGGCGCTTGGTTCCATTGACTACACCCGCTATGCTTGTGGCAGTTCAATGGAAAAAGACTATGACCCTTACCGAACTGCGTTACATCGTCACCCTTGCCCAGGAGCAGCATTTCGGCCGCGCCGCCGAACGCTGTCACGTCAGCCAACCGACCCTCTCCGTCGGCGTGAAGAAGCTGGAAGACGAGCTGGGCGTCCTGATCTTCGAACGCAGCAAGAGCGCGGTACGCCTGACTCCGGTCGGCGAGGGCATCGTCACCCAGGCACAGAAGGTGCTGGAGCAGGCTCAGGGTATCCGTGAACTGGCCCAGGCCGGCAAGAACCAGTTGGCCGCACCGCTCAAGATCGGCGCCATCTACACCGTTGGCCCCTACCTGTTCCCTCACCTGATTCCGCAGTTGCACCGGGTTGCCCCGGACATGCCGCTGTACATCGAGGAAAACTTCACCCATATCCTGCGCGACAAGCTGCGCACAGGCGAGCTGGACGCCATCATCATCGCCCTGCCGTTCCAGGAGGCCGATGTCCTGACCAAGCCGCTGTACGACGAACCCTTCTACGCCCTGCTGCCCGCCGGCCACCCCTGGGCCGCGATGGAAACCATCGACACCAAGCTGCTCAACGACAAGAGCCTGCTGTTGCTCGGCGAGGGCCATTGTTTCCGCGATCAGGTACTGGAAGCCTGCCCGACCCTGCGCAAGGGCGGTGATGACCACGGCAAGCACACCACGGTGGAGTCCAGCTCGCTGGAAACCATCCGCCACATGGTGGCCTCCGGCCTCGGCGTGTCGATCCTGCCGTTCTCGGCAGTGGACAGCCACCACTATGCGCCGGGCGTGATCGAAGTGCGTCCGCTCAGTGCGCCGGTTCCCTTCCGTACCGTGGCCATCGCCTGGCGGGCCAGCTTCCCGCGTCCCAACGCCATCGAGGTGCTGGCCGACTCCATTCGCCTGTGCTCGGTGGCCCGGCCCCAGGCCAAGAGCGCCTGAGAGCAGGTGTGAGCGAGCTCGCCACGGTTCCCGTTACCACGCTCAAGGGCGTGGGCGCGGCCCTGGCCGAAAAACTGGCCAAGGTTGGCCTGGAGAACCTGCAGGACGTTCTCTTCCACCTGCCACTGCGCTACCAGGATCGCACCCGCATTACCCCGATCGGCGCCCTGCGGCCAGGCCAGGATGCAGTGGTCGAAGGCATCGTTGCCGGCGCAGACGTGGTCATGGGACGTCGCCGCAGCCTGCTGGTGCGCCTGCAGGACGGCAGCGGCACGCTGAGTCTGCGCTTCTTCCACTTCAGCCAGGCACAGAAGGAAGGGCTCAAGCGTGGCACCGCCCTGCGCTGCTATGGCGAAGTACGCCCTGGCGCCACCGGCCTTGAGATCTACCACCCGGAATACCGCGCGCAGAGCGGTGACGAACCGGCCCCGGTGGAACAGAGCCTGACGCCCATCTACCCGACCACCGAAGGGCTGACCCAGCAGCGCCTGCGCCAGCTCAGCCAGCAGGCGCTGGCACGTCTCGGGCCGCGCAGTCTGCCGGACTGGTTGCCCAGCGAACTGGCCCGCGACTATCGGCTGGCACCACTGGACGAGGCCATCCGCTATCTGCACCGTCCGCCACCGGACGCCGATGTCGAAGAACTTGCCGAGGGCCGCCACTGGGCGCAGCACCGCCTGGCCTTCGAGGAGCTGCTGACGCACCAGCTGTCCCTGCAACGCCTGCGCGAGCAGGTGCGGGCGCAGCAGGCACCGGCGCTGCCCCCGGCAAAGAAGTTGCCGCAACAGTATCTGCAGAACCTCGGCTTCGCCCCCACGGGCGCACAGCAGCGGGTCGGCGCCGAGATCGCCTACGATTTGGCGCAGAGCGAACCCATGCTGCGCCTGGTGCAGGGCGACGTTGGCGCCGGCAAGACGGTGGTCGCGGCCATGGCCGCGTTGCAGGCACTGGAGGCCGGGTATCAGGTGGCGCTGATGGCGCCTACCGAAATCCTCGCCGAGCAGCATTTTCTCAACTTCAGCAAATGGCTGGCACCGCTCGGCCTGGAGGTCGCCTGGCTGGCGGGCAAACTCAAGGGCAAGACGCGTGCGGCAGCGCTGGAACAGATCGCCGGCGGCTGCCCGATGGTGGTTGGCACCCATGCGCTGTTTCAGGATGAGGTGAAGTTCAGGCGCCTGGCCCTGGTGATCATCGATGAACAGCACCGCTTCGGCGTCCAGCAGCGTCTGGCCCTGCGACAGAAAGGCATCGACGGTCGTCTGTGCCCGCACCAGTTGATCATGACCGCCACGCCCATCCCGCGCACCCTGGCGATGAGCGCCTATGCCGATCTGGATACCTCGATCCTCGATGAACTGCCGCCTGGACGCACACCGGTCAATACCCTGGTGATCGCCGACAGCCGCCGCATCGAGGTGATCGAACGCGTGCGCAACGCCTGCCAGCAAGGACGCCAGGCGTACTGGGTCTGCACCCTGATCGAAGAATCCGAAGAGCTCACCTGTCAGGCCGCCGAGACCAGCTTCGAGGAGCTCTCGGCGGCACTCGGCGAGCTGCGCGTCGGGCTCATCCATGGGCGCATGAAGCCTGCGGAAAAAGCCTGCAGTGATGGATGAGTTCAAGCAGGGCCACCTGCAACTGCTGGTGGCCACCACGGTGATCGAGGTCGGCGTCGACGTGCCCAACGCCAGCCTGATGATCATCGAGAACCCCGAACGCCTGGGCCTGGCCCAGTTGCACCAGCTACGCGGACGGGTCGGGCGCGGCAGCGCGGCCAGCCACTGCGTGCTGCTCTACCACGCGCCGCTCTCGCAACTGGGGCGTGAACGACTGGCGATCATGCGCGAGACCACCGACGGTTTCATCATCGCCGAGAAGGATCTGGAGCTACGCGGACCGGGCGAAATGCTTGGCACCCGCCAGACCGGTCTGCTGCAGTTCAAGGTGGCCGATCTGATGCGCGATGCCGATCTGCTGCCTGCCGTTCGCGACGCCGCACAAGCTCTTTTGGAACATTGGCCACAACATGTGGCTCCATTACTGGAACGCTGGTTGCGTCACGGCCAGCAATACGGTCAAGTGTGAACCTGATCACAGGACAACTGCCGCCAAGAACCTTTGCGCAAGTGCCCGCTGGTTATACTCCGAGGCAGATGCGCCAACGCCGGATACCGATATGACTGAAGCCGCCCTCGCCCCCAACGCCAACCCGCAGCCGCCCGCCGTGATCGTGCAACTGCTGGAGAAACTCGCCGTACCCTACCAGGTGCGCGCGGAGCGACAGGGCCTGCCGAACCAGGCGCGCCTGCAAGCCGTACTGGTGGATGACGCCGTTGGTGCCCTGCTGGTGCTCTACCCGCGCAGCCATCTGCTCGATCTGTCGCGCCTGGCCGAACTCACCGGCCGCCAGCTCACTGCGGTCAAACCTGAGCGCCTGGAGCGCATGCTCGGCAAGCACAACCTGGCCGCATTGCCGGGTCTGCCCCCGCTGACCAGTTCGCCCTGCCTGTACGAAGAGCGCCTGCTGCAGGTGCCGAGTCTGCTGATCGAGTCAGGCCAGCCGGGCGTTCTGCTGGAGATTCCCACCGAGGCCTTCAAGAGCCTGCTGAGCAAGGCCAGTGCCGCACGCTTCGGCGAGCCGGTCAGCGCCATCCGACCGAACCTCGACCGTCCCGATGACGACCGTGCGGAAATCACTCAGGCCGTACAGGCGTTCACCGCCCGCCGTATCCAGCAGCGCCTGGAAGAAACCATCGAGATTCCGCCACTGCCGGAAACCGCGCAGAAGATCATCAAGTTGCGCGTAGACCCCAATGCCACGGTGGATGACATCACCGGTGTGGTGGAAACCGACCCGGCCCTGGCCGCACAAGTGGTCAGCTGGGCCGCCTCCCCCTACTACGCCGCGCCCGGCAAGATCCGCTCGGTGGAGGACGCCATCGTCCGCGTCCTGGGCTTCGACCTGGTGATCAACCTGGCCCTCGGCCTGGCCCTGGGCAAGACCCTGAGCCTGCCGAAGGATCAGCCACAGCAGGCCACGCCCTACTGGCAGCAGGCGATCTACACTGCCGCCGTCATCGAAGGGCTGACCCGTGCCATGCCGCGCGCACAGCGCCCGGAAGCCGGCCTGACCTACCTCGCCGGCCTGCTGCACAACTTCGGTTATCTGGTACTGGCTCACGTCTTCCCGCCGCACTTCTCGCTGATCTGCCGTCACCTGGAGGTCAACCCGCACCTGTCGCACAGCCATATCGAGCAGCACCTGCTGGGCATCACGCGCGAACAGATCGGCGCCTGGCTGATGCGCCACTGGGACATGCCCGAGGAACTCTCGAGCGCCCTGCGCTTCCAGCAGGATCCGGGCTACGCGGGTGACAACGCGGCGTTCCCCAACCTGGTGTGCCTGGCAGTCAGCCTGCTGCGCAATCGAGGCATCGGCGCTGGGCCGCAGGGAGAGATCGGCGATGACCTGTTCGAGGCCCTTGGCCTGAGCCGGGAAAAGGCCGAAGACGCGGTGAGCAAGGTACTCAGCGCCGAGGTCGCCCTGCGCGAACTGGCCGCGCAGTTCCAACACCCGCACTGACAGGGGAAGCTCGCCTCAGGGCTTTCCGACTGGCGCCTTGCGCAGTTGCTCCCGGCGTTCGCCAAACAGCTGCGGCACGACCTCGATACTGGCGCTGAGCAACTGGCTAACGCCGGCGTGCTCGTACAGTGCGGCATACTCGGCCAGCTGATCACTGGGCATCTGTCTGTAGGCATACAGCATGAACGACTCGACAGCCTGTGCACTGGACTGGCGAATGGCCTGTGCCTGCTCCTGGGTACGCGCCTGCAACTCGGCTTCGTCGAGGTTCTCACCGCGCGCCCTGAGCGCCAGAAGCGCCTGGGTCTTGCCCACTTCGTAACGCAGCAGACTGGCCAGGGCGGTGGTTTGCGCAGCAGCATCGAGGCGCCTGACCAGTTCCAGGCGCGCGCCACGCGGTGGCTGTTCGCTCAAGCGCTGGCGGTACTCGGCCAGCCCTTCGGGTTGCTCGCCCACCGCACGCTCGACCGACGTGAAACGCCGCGCCAGCGGGCTATCGAGGCGCTCGCGTATTTCCGCCAACTGCCGCGCCTCGAAACGATCACTCACGCGCCTGGCCAGATCCAGGCAGAACACGTCACCTGCGAAGAGTTGCGCGAGGCGCTTCTGCTCGGTTTGCTCCTGTCCACGCAACAGCAACGGCGCGCTCTGCTCGCAGAGCAGATGGATACCGGCCAACTTGAACAGCGGCAACAAGGCTTGTGGCGACGCTGGCTCGGCGCGCACCGAGGTGACCACCAGCAGCGATATCAGGGGCAACAGGAAAAGACGCATGGCCAGACTTTCCGCGGGAACGTCTCGGCAGACTAACCAAAGCGGGGCGCGACGGCCAGTCGCACCACGCCCGAAGTCGGGTCAGGCAGCCTTTTTCGGCGCCTCGCTCTTCTTCTTCGGCATCAGGTACTTGGTCAGTCCCTGGAACCACATGACCAGGGCCGGATTGCCCTGAATCTGGATATCCTTGTTCTGGATGCCCTGCATGAAGGCCAGTTGCTTGTTCTTCGCCGTCATGGTCGCGAAGCCGTAAGCCGCGTCCTTGAAGCCGATGGCGAACGCCGGCTCGCTGGCCACGCCGCGCCTGCTGCTGACACGCTGGTTCGAAACGATGAAATGACGGGCAACCTTGCCGTCGAGAGTATGCAGCTGGAACACCATGTCGCGGCCTTCGAGCTGTTGGCGGAAAGCGGGATTTTCACGGCTGGCCTTGGCCATCAGACGGCCCAGCATCCACAGGAGAAAACGGAATTTCATGCACAGGCCCTCGTGATCGAAGATGATGGCCGCGCATTGTAGTGGTTTTCTTGCAAGACTACAGCCTGTCCAAAGCTCGGCTGCAAGGCGTTACGACGTAGGGTGCGCCGTGCGCACCTGACGGAACTACAGATTCGTGCCGGTGCACACAGCGCACCCTGCGACAGACGAGCAGCTCCGATATGGAAGTGAAGCCCGGAGCCGGAGGGCTCCGGGCGACGGGCTCAGTTGACCGCGTCTTTCAGGGATTTGCCCGGTTTGAAGGCGACGGTGTTGCTGGCCTTGATCTTCACCGGTTGACCGGTTTGCGGGTTCTTGCCAGTACGAGCGCCACGGTGGCGCTGGACGAAAGTACCGAAGCCAACCAGGGTCACACTGTCCTTGCGGTTCAGTGCGCCAGTGATTTCTTCCAGTACGGCGTTGAGTACACGATTGGCCTGATCCTTGGTCAGATCAGCCTTTTCGGCGATGGCGGCGGCGAGTTCCGGTTTACGCATAGATGCCTCTTTGACGGTTTTTTGTTGTTGTGTCCGTGCTGTTCTTCCAGAACAGCGCCCAAGGCGCCGCAACAGCTCTGCGCTGCGGCAGACCCAAGGGAGAATGGCATGCCGCATCGCACTACGCCAGTCTCGTCCGGCAGTTTAACCAGGCAATTTCGTGGCGTATCCGACAGAACGGCAGGCAATCATGCCAGCAGGGGCGGTAATTCCTTGTTCAGCGCCAGTTTCTCCTGCACGGCCGTCCCGGTCAGCGCATAGCCCAGAAGCGCACCGCAAGCGTCACGGCAAAGGGCCTTGATGTCGGCGCCAGAGCCTTCGACCGTCCACTCGCCCTGGCTGCCATGCGGTGGCGGCGAAACCACCAGCGGACAGGCCGGCGTTTTCACCGTGACCGGCATCGGTCCGTAGCTAACGGCGCTGGGCTCACCGGCCACGGTCTTGGCCAGGGCACGGGCGCAAGCCATCAGCGGCATCACGTAGAGCAGGTTGAGGCCGTCGACTTCGGCACAGTCGCCCAGGGCATAGATGTTGGCGTGGGAGGTGCGCAGCTCGCGGTCGACCATCACGCCACGGTTGACGTCGAGCCCTGCGGCAGCGGCAAGGTCGATACGAGGGCGCAGGCCGACAGCCGAGACCACTGCGTCGCACTCGACCAGGCGGCCATCGGACAACTGCGCGTGCAGCGTATCCCCCTGATGATCGAGGCTGGCCAGCACCGGCCCCAGGTGGAAATGCACCCCGAGGCCTTCCAGGCCACCCTGCACGGCGGCAGCGGCGGCCGGGTGCAGCAACCCGGGCATTACCTGCTCGCAAGGCGCGAGCACTTGAACCTGGTAGCCACCGGCACTGAGGTCGTTGGCGAATTCGCAGCCAATCAGACCGGCACCCAGAATCAGCACGCGGCGCTTGCCGGCAACGGCAGCGCGAAAGCGGGCGTAGTCTTCCAGGTCGTTGATCGGAAAGATCGCGTCCTGGGCATTGCCCTCCACCGGCACGCGGATGGGTTCGGCGCCCCAGGCCAGCACCAGATCGCGATAGACCACGGCTTCTTCACCGATCCAAAGGCGCTTGTGGCCGGGGTCGATACCTGTGATGCGGGTATGAGTGCGAATTTCGGCATTGAGTTGCTCGGCCATGGCGCCAGCCTCGGCCATGGCAAGGCCATCGGCGTCCTTGTTCTTGCCAAAGCCCGTGGACAGCATGGGCTTGGAGTAGGAGCGCCCATCGTCGGCCGTAATCAGAAGCAGCGGCGTCTGGGTGTCGAGCTTGCGCCACTCCCTGGCCAGGTTGTAACCGGCCAGGCCGGTACCGATGATCACCACAGGTGCACTCATGCGCTTTTTCCTCGCGACTAAAAACGACGAGACGGCCTCCGGCCGCCATCACTGATGCAGAAAGGCTCAGACCACTTCGATCAGCTCGAAGTCCGCCTTGCCCACGCCACAATCCGGGCATACCCAGTCACCGGGGATATCCTCCCATACCGTGCCGGGCGCGATACCTTCTTCGGGCAACCCCAACGCCTCGTCATGGATGAATCCGCAGACGACACACTGCCACTGGCGCATGACCAGGCCTCCCGGAAGATTGCGGGATGACACCCTACTGGATCGAGCAGCAGCTGGCCAGATGACCTTCTGGTCAGCCAGTCGGAGGTTGGGCAGGCAGCAGGCGTGAGCGAATCGCTCGGGCAGAGGTGATGGTGCAGGAATGGCAGGCCGCCCGGCAAACCAGACGGCCCACGCAGCGCTTAGAACGCCAGGCCGACCCGCAAGCCCACCTGCTCCTGCTTGAGCTTGCTGCGCTCGGCGATGGCGCTGTTGCTGTCGAGCTCATAGCGGGTCTGGGTGTAGTACAGGCTGGTGCTGATCGGCAGGTTGTTGATGCCCTTGTTCCACAGCATGGTCAGCTCACCATAGGGATTGACCTTGTCTTTCAGATCCACCGAATCACTGTCACCGTCGACCTTCAGACGCGCTTCGGAATTGATCGAATACCGCGCCCCCACCTCCAGGCGCAGCGTATAGTCCGGGGTCAGGTAGTTGTAACCGAGGCCGGCCTTGGCGAACGGTGACTTGCTGGTCAGCTTGATGTTGCTGTCCAGAGGGCCGACATCATCCTGCTCGATACGCCCCCAGTCATAACCACCGCCGACGATCACGTCGACGTAGTTGTTGGTGCTCAGCGCGGCGCGCAGGCCGAGATCGATGTCGGCCCTGGCGGACTTGTATTCCACATCGTCCTTGTCGCGGTACTGGCCTTCGATCCCGGCCTGGTAGATGAAGCCTTCCTGCCCCGTCAGCTTGTTGCCGAAGTGGTAGAACAGACCGCCCTGATTGAGACGCTCCTTGTCGCTTCCATCGTCCACGGTCAGCTTGTACTGGTTGTGCGAACCAATCACGCCGACAGTGGAGATCGGGTCGGTGATCGAGTCCGCGTAGGCTTGGGAAGCGCCCGCCAGGCACAGGGCGAGAGAGGCTTTTGGGATTATTCTGGTCAGTTGCATGGCTTTATCCTTGGCTATTGGGTGGATAACGCCGTTCACCAAAATGGTGCGACGCAGGTTCCTAGACTGCACCTGGTCACTGCGATTCGGTAAAAACGATGAGCGGTCGCGAAACTGAACGAGCGCTGAATAGCGCTGCGTCCCGCTTGAAAAACCTGACCGGATGGTCATTCCATCCGGCAGGTGCCTCCCACCAACCGGCTCGTTGCGAGCGCGACCGTCAGGCGATCTTGAGTACCTTGGCCAGTACCACCTTGGGGCCCTTCATCTTCTTGACGATGATGCGCAGGCCATCGGTTTCCAGAAGCTCGTCCTCCTCGGGCATGCGCTTGAGGCTGTCGTAGATCAGCCCTGCCAGCGTTTCGGCCTCGATGTGATCGAGATCGACTCCGAGCAGGCGCTCGATCTTGGCCAGCGGCGTATCACCACGCACCAGCAGCTTGCCGGGCTGGTAGGCGAGAATGCCGCGCTCGGCCTTGCGGTGCTCGTCCTGGATATCGCCAACCAGCGCTTCGAGCACGTCCTCCATGGTCAGGTAGCCGATCACCTTGCCGTCGGCTTCCTCGACAAGGGCGAAATGCGCACCGCCCTGACGGAACTGTTCGAGTAGCTGGGTCAGCGGCATGTGTCGGTTGACCCGTTCCAGCGGGTGCATCAGGTCACCGAGCTTGATCGCCGTGGGCAGCATCTCCAGCAGCGACAGGTGCAGCAGCAGATCCTTGATATGCAGCACACCGACGAATTCGCCGAGGCTCTCGTCAAAGATCGGATAACGGCTGTACTTGTGGCGACGAAAGACAGCGAACACCTCGTCGAGGCTGGCGTTGAGTTCGAGGAAGACCAGATCCTCGCGGGAGTTGGCCCAATCCACCACCTCCAGCTCGCTCAGCTCCACGGCCGACGCCAGCACGCGCATGTCCTGGTCATTGTCGGCGCTGGCACGGCTGGAATGCAGGATCAGCTTCAGTTCTTCGCGGCTGTAATGGTGCTCGTGGTGAGGCCCGGGCTCGCCCTGGCCGGCAATGCGCAGGATCGCGTTGGCACTGGCGTTGAGCACGAAGATCGCCGGGTACATCAGCCAGTAGAAGGCATACAGCGGCGCAGCCGTCCACAGAGAGAGCAGTTCGGGCTTGCGGATCGCCCAGGACTTGGGCGCCAGCTCACCAATCACGATGTGCAGGTAGGAAATGATCGAGAAGGCAGTGAAGAAGGCGATGCCATGAATCAGCTTCGGCGATTCGATACCGATGGCTGCGAGCAGCGGCGTGAGCAGTTCGGCGAAGGCTGGCTCGCCAACCCAGCCCAGTCCCAGCGAAGCCAGGGTAATACCCAGCTGGCAGGCGGAAAGGTAAGCGTCCATCTGGTTATGCACAGTGCGCAGGATACGGCCGCGCCAGCCATGCGCCTCGGCCAGACCGTCGACCTTGGTGGCACGCAGGCGAACGATGGCGAACTCGGCGGCGACGAAGAAACCGTTGAGCAGAACCAGAAAAAGGGCGAACAGCATGAGACCGATATCGGCCCAGAAGGCGGAGGCGGAAAGACTCGTGGAAGGATCCATGAACGTGAGAGTTGGCCAATGACCGGCTAAGGTTGGGGGCTGTGCGCCACGATTGCAAGCAGGGAGCCTCCTGCCAGGCCTACAGGATCAGCGCAGGGCCGATCCTGCGCTGATCTCAGCGACCGCGCTGCACCACCTGAGCCGGGGCGAAGTGGCAGGTAAAGGTACTGCCATGTCCCAGCTCGCTGACGATGCCCAGATGGCCCCGGTGACGCAGCAGCACGTGCTTGACGATAGCCAGTCCCAGCCCGGTACCGCCGGTCGTGCTGGCTCGGCTCGAGTCGACCCGGTAGAAGCGCTCGGTCAGGCGCGGCAGGTGCTTGGCTTCGATGCCGATGCCGGAGTCTGCCACCGACAGATGCGCCCCTTGCTCATCCCCCACCAGCGAATACGGATTTCGCCACCCGCCGGGGTGTACTTCACCGCATTGAACACCAGATTGGAGAAGGCACTGCGCAGCTCAGCCTCGCTGCCCTTGAGCTTGAGATGCGGATCGGCCTCCAGGCTGATTCGGTGATCCTGACTGGCGGATAGCGCCTGGGCATCCGTCTTGATCGACAGCAGCAGCAAATCGACCGCGACCGGCAGGTTGTCCGACGGATAATCGGTCGCTTCCAGCTTGGCCAGCAGCAGCAGGTCGTTGAGCAGAGTCTGCATGCGCGCACCTTGCTGTTGCATCTGTTGCAGGGGCCGCAACCAGCGCGGATTGACCGCCTCGACGTTGTCGAGCAGCGTTTCCAGATAACCGGATATCACCGTCAGCGGTGTGCGCAACTCGTGGGACACGTTGGCGACGAAATCCTTGCGCATCTGCTCCAGTTGGTGGAGACGGGTAACGTCACGCACCAGCAACAGATGTTCGCGGTTGCCGTACTGGGTGATGTGCACCTGCAAGCGGCGACGGTCGTTGGCGGGCGAGGGAATCTCCAGCGCATCGGCATAGTTGCCACGCTCGAAGTAGTCCTTGAAGCGGGGGTCGCGCACCAGGTTGGCGATGGGTTGCCCACTGTCCTGTGGCGTCTTCAGGCCAAGCAGGGTTTCGGCTGCGCGGTTCCACCATTCCAGATTGCCCTGGCTGTCGAGCATCACCACGGCGTCCTTGAGCGCAGCGGTGGACTCCTGCACGCGATCGATCACCGCCTGTAGCCGACCGCGCGCCTTCTGATTGCGCCGCTGCAGGTGATAGATGCTGTCGAACACCTCGCCCCACAAACCGTAGCCGTCCGGCGGCGGTTCATCCGGTCGGTGCTCCCGCAGCCATTTGTGCAGACGCAACAGTTGGCTGAGCGTCCAGCCGAGATAGGCCGCCAGACCGGCAGCCATCGCCCAGCCATATTCACCGGTGACGAAGCCGAGCAGCAGGCAGGCGCCGATCAGCAGCAGCAGGCGGCGCACGACGGCGCCACGCCAGTCTTGGTTCACGATGCAGCGCATCCTTGTCAGAAGAACGAGCCCGCAGAAGCGGTTTCACGGTCTCGCGGGCCGGCACCAGTATCACCGAGCCGCCCCGCTTTCAGCGCGTCAGAATCGACGCACAACCCCGAACAGCTTCTCAGCCCTTGGTGGAGAAACGATAACCAGTGCCGCGCACCGTTTGCACCAGGTTTTCGTAGGCATCGCCCAGCGCCTTGCGCAGACGGCGGATATGCACGTCGACGGTACGCTCCTCGACGTAGACGTTGCCGCCCCAGACCTGATCGAGCAACTGGCCACGCGTGTAAGCGCGCTCCTGGTGAGTCATGAAGAATTGCAGCAGGCGATATTCGGTCGGGCCCATCTCCGCCGGCTTGCCGTCGATGGTGACGCGATGACTGACCGGATCGAGCAACAGACCACCGACCTCGATCGGTGCCTCGCTGTCGCTGGGGCCGGCGCGGCGCAGCACGGCCTTGAGGCGGGCGACCAGCTCACGCGGGGAGAAAGGCTTGGTGATGTAATCGTCGGCACCGACTTCCAGGCCCTGGATCTTGTTGTCCTCTTCGCCCTTGGCGGTGAGCATGATGATCGGGATGTCGCTGGTCAGTTCGTCGCGCTTGAGGCGGCGGGCCAGTTCGATGCCGCTGGTGCCGGGCAGCATCCAGTCGAGGAGGATCAGATCGGGCTTGCGATCCACGATCACGGCATGAGCCTGCTGGGTGTTCTCCGCTTCCAGGCACTCGTAACCGGCCATCTCCAGAGCCACCGCGATCATCTCGCGGATCGGTGCTTCGTCATCGACGATCAGGATGTTCTTGCCAACCATGGGCCTGCGCCTCTGTTCATTTAGCTGTCGTGCGCCGCATTAGATAACGGAATTATTGCAGCGATATGACAGGTGCGCGGCAATGATCACCCCGCCAGGGCGTAATCCAGCACGATGCCGACGAATATCGCCAACCCGGCCCAGTGGTTATGCAGAAAGGCGTTGAAGCACACCATCGGTTCGCGCCGACGGGTCACGTGGAACTCCCAGGCGAAGCAGGCCGCCGCGACCAGCAGGCCGAGGTGGAAATACAGCCCCAGTTCGAAGCGCGCACCGGCCAGCAGCAGGCACAGCAGCGCCAGCCCCTGCAAGGTGGCGATGATCAGCCGGTCGGCATCGCCGAACAGGATCGCCGTGGATTTCACCCCGATCTTCAGATCATCTTCACGATCGGCCATGGCGTAGTACGTGTCGTAGGCCACGGTCCACAGCAGGTTGGCGATGTACAGCAGCCAGGCCTCCGGCGGCAGGCTGCCGGTTTCGGCGGTGAACGCCATCGGCATGCCCCAGGAGAATGCCGCACCGAGCACCACCTGCGGGTAGAAGGTGTAGCGCTTCATGAAGGGGTAGCAGGCAGCCAGGGCCAGACCACCGAACGACAGCCAGATGGTGGTGGCATTGGTGAACAGCACCAGCACGAAACTCATCGCCACCAGCACGGCGAACAGCCCCAGCGCCTCGCGCGGCTTGACCTTGCCACTGGCCAGCGGTCGCAACTGGGTGCGGCTGACGTGACCGTCGAAATTGCGGTCGGCGTAGTCGTTGATCACGCAACCGGCGGCGCGCATCAGGATCACGCCGACGACGAAGATGAACAGGTTCTTCAGGCTCGGCACGCCTTCGGCCGCCACCCACAGCGCCCACAACGTCGGCCAGAGCAGCAGGTAGATGCCGATGGGTTTTTCCAGGCGCATCAGCTGGATGAAGTCCCAGGCGCGCGGATGCAGGCGGGTGGTCGATTGCAGCAGGCGGGTGTACATCGAGGCGTCTCCGTGCAGGTTGCGCGGATTATACGGGGCTTGCCGACGTAGGGTGGATGACGCTTTTTTCATCCACCGTTACAGACCGAGGTGCTGCTGCGCCTTCAGGCCCTGGAGCGTCGCGCAGACACCGGGTGGAAAACGCTTCGCGGTTTTGCACCCTACGCTTCAATATCTGCCGCCTGCCAGAACGCCGGCAGAAAGACTTCGGCCACCAGCACGCCAAGGTTGCCGCGGCTGAAACAGGAGCGTCGGCCCCACAGGCGCTCCTCGCGCACCTCGGCTGGCAGCCAGGCAGCTGGATAGCGGCAGGCCTGTAGCTCGCCACGCTCGAAGGCCCGGTCGCTGAACAGCAGTTCGCCCAGCGAGCGGCTGCCCAGCTCCGCCAGATTCAGCCCCGAGCCTTCCAGCGCACTGCGTGCAGCGACGCTGCGGGCGAATACCCAGGGCCGGCCATGACCGCGCAAGTAGACCTCGCGAACCCAACCCTGGCTGCCATCGGCGACTGCGAGCGCAGCACACTCGTCGCTGCGCAGGCGCTGCCAGCCCTCGACCAGGGGGTGACGGAAAAACCGTCATGGGACAATGCGGTCAGCCGACGGGTCAGCGAATCCTCGTTGAACAGCCACTCGCGCACACCGGCAGCTGGCTGCGGATGCAACTGGGTACTGGTCAGCCAGCGGGGCGGGTGAGCGAGGGCAGCATGAGACACGGCAGGAAATCACCACAGATCGGAAGCGCGCGAGTCTAGCACGGCGTACCCGAGAGGTTGGACGCCGGCTCGCAGCGACTCAGTAAGGCTGCGGCGCGTAAAGCTGGGCAGACCCCGGCTCGCCGAGCAATTGCTCGAGAATCTCGTGGTGCATGGCAAGCAGCTTGCCATTGCGCTCGTTGAGACGCTTGCACTGCCCGGCCAGTTGGCCAAGTTGCTGCCAGGTGTGTGCGAGGTGGTCACGCTGGGCCTGCGGGAAGCGCTGTAGCAGCTTTTCCATGGCACTGTGGCCACTGCCCAGTTGAAAGGCGGTGAGTACCTTGCTACGCCGCTCGGCGCGTACCCTGGCCTGGTCGACCAGGGGCACGATCTGCTCGTTGAGCAGGTCGATCTGCCGGCTGTCGCGGCGCAGCAACTGCTGATACAGCTCCTGCATGAAGCCACGCAGCGCCAGGTAATCGGCGCAGTCCTGTTGCAGATCCTGCTCGATTATCTGGAGCAACTGTTGCTCACGTGCAGTGGTCACGCATCGCTTCCGCTGTGGTAGGTCAGCATGCTGCCGGCCAGAGCCTGCGGATCGCTGATCAGCTCGCCGCGGGCAAGCGCGGCCTTGAGCGCGGCGACCTTGTCCAGATCGACCTCGGGCAGGCTGCGCAGGGTCGATTGCAGTTGTTCCAGGCTCGGCTCGTCGCTGGCGGCACTGCGCGAACTGCCGGCCTGCGGCTGCGGGCGCGTGCTCTGCAGCTGCGCCGGTGCGTCGCTGGGCAGGTTGAGGCTGGGCTTGAGGTGCCTGCTGATTTCCATGATTCGAATCCAACTCGCGTGGTGTTATGGCCAATAAGCGACCGCCTCAGACCAGTACTTAAATCCCATGCGGAAAAAACCTGCCGCCTGGCCTGATACCGATTGGTGGGGGGCGCCGTGCGTATCCATCTGCTGATGGTTCAACTGACTGGCGTTAGCCGCCTAGCCCACCTGCGCTCGCCACCAGGCCTGAGCGGCCAGGCCATCCTGAATCTTCTGCTCCTGTCGGGCAAGCAGCTCCTGCCACTCGCCCATCTTGCCTTCGAGAAACTGGGTGATGACCTTTTCGCTGCGCATCGCCGCCAGCAGTTCGCGCTGAATCCGCGCCAGGTTTTCCTCGGCCAGCGCCAGCTCGCGGCGCTGCAACTCCACCATCTTGTACAGCGTGGCCTTGTAGCGCTGCTGGTTGTCGCGCTGCAACGGCGTGGTCATCGGCACGGTGAAGCCGCACAGGCGACTGAGCCCGGCAATATTGTTGCGATAGCGCTGGCAGAGATTCTGCTGGTAGCTGACCCGACCCAGCATCTGTTGCACCCGGCTGCCGCGCAGGCTGGCCAGACGGCCGAGAACGTCTATCTGTTCTTTCATTTGATGATGCTCTGCAGGGTGGCGATGCTGGCGCCGAGTTCGGCGGCAACGCCGACCTCCTGACGCAGGAAGCGTTCGAGGCTCGGCGCCAGTTGCACGGCACGGTCGGTCTTGGCATCCATGCCCGGCGTATAGCCGCCCAGCGGGATCAGTTCCCTGATCTTCTCGAAGGTGCTGTAGAACTCCTTGAACTGCCGTCCGGCAGCCAGGTGTGCGGCTTCGCCGACCTGGCTCATGCAGCGACTGACCGAGGCGGAGATGTCGATGGCCGGGTAGTGGCCGACATCGGCCAGGCGCCGAGACAGCACGATGTGACCGTCGAGGATGGCGCGCGCGCAGTCGACGATCGGATCCTGATGATCATCACCCTCGGCCAGCACGGTGTAGATGGCGCTGAGGCTGCCACTGCCGCTTTCACCATTGCCGGCACTTTCCACCAGCTCCGGCAGCATGCCGAAAACCGAGGGGGGATAGCCCTTGGTCGCCGGCGGCTCGCCGAGCGCCAGGGCGATCTCGCGCTGAGCCATGGCGTAGCGGGTCAGCGAATCGACCAGCAGCAGCACATCCTTGCCCTGGTCGCGAAAATAGGCAGCGATGCTGTGGCACAGCTCGGTGGCCTTCAGGCGCATCAGTGGCGACTCGTTGGCCGGCGCCACCACCACCACGGCCTTGCGCAGCCCCTCTTCACCGAGCGAGTGGAGGATGAACTCCTGCACCTCACGCCCCCGCTCGCCAATCAGCCCGACCACCACCACGTCGGCCCTGGTCTGCCGGGTGATCATCCCCAGCAGCACGCTCTTGCCCACCCCGCTACCGGCGAACAGGCCCACACGCTGGCCCTTGCCCAGGGTCAGCAGGCCATTGATGGCACGCACACCGACGTCCAGCGCCGCCTCGACCGGGCGACGCTTGAGCGGATTGACCGTCGGCAACTCGACCGGCAAGGGATCACGCCCGGACAGCTTGCCGCGCTCGTCCAGTGGCTCGCCCAGGCCGTTGACCACGCGCCCCAGCCAGGACTCGTCGATCAGCAGCATGGCCTCGTCCTTGGCAGGAAACACCCGCGAGCCCGCTGCCAGCCCCACCGGCTTCTTGAACGGCATCAGGTAGGTGATATCGCGGTTGAAGCCGACGACCTGAGCATCCAGCAGGCTGCCATCGGCCTGTTCGACGCGGCAGCGCTGGCCGGTGCTGCGCTGGCAGCCGAGGCTTTCCAGCAGCATGCCGGACACCCGCACCAGGCGCCCGGCCACCTTGGCCAGTTGCACGCCATCCAGTGAGCGCAGCGCTTCGTCGAGTTTGTAATCGAGCATTCAGGCTCAGGCCTCGGTCAGGTGCAGGTGTTCGGCCAGGGTGTCGATGCAGGCGTCGAGGCGCTGCTGGCAACCGACATCGGCCTCGGCCTGCGCCGTGACCACGCGGCACTCACCCAGCGCCAGGCGCTCGTCGGCGACCAGCTTCCAGCTGGCTGCACGCTCCGGCGCAACCGCCTTGATGCGCGCGTACTCCTCCGGGCTGAGCAGCACCTGCACGTCGTCCGGCTCACCCGGCATGCTGGTGAGCGCCTCCTCGACCAGCGCCAGCAATTGCGTGGGGTGCAGCGTCAGCTCGCAACGGATGACCTGCTGCGAGACCTTTTTCACCAGTTCCAGCAACTCCTGACGGCGCTTGTGCTCCAGCTCGCCGAGGTACTGCTCGACGCGCTCGCTGATCTGCTGCAACGGCTGTGCGGCCAGCTCGAACTCACGGCGTCCTTCGCTGCGGCCCTCCTCGCGCCCCTGGCGCAGGCCTTCGCTGCGGCCCTGCTCGAAGCCGGCCTGACGCCCGGCCTCCTCGCCCTGCAACAGACCGTCCTGATAGCCCTTCTCGATGCCCTGCTGAAAACCGTCGGCCATGGCCCGCTGCAAACCGGCGGGATCGTCGCTCCAGTCGGTACCGGTAGGCATGCTGCGAGGTGGGAAGCGATAGGCGCGCCATTGCCGGGCATCGCCCTTGAGCAGCTTGATCGTCATGTCATTCCACCGTCTGTTCGCGGAACAGCTGTACCTGCAAGTCGCCACTGGCCGACATCTCGCGCACCACGGCCATGATGTCCTTGCGCACCTGCTCGATACGGCTCAGCGGCACCGGCCCCTGACGCCTGTTGATCGACTCCATCTGCTGCGCCTGGCGCTTGGGCATGGCGCCCTGAATGGCGCGTACCAGTTCGGGCTCGGCGCCCTTGAGGGCGACCACCCACTCTTCCAGCGGCACCGCTTCGAGCAGGGTTTGCAGCACGTCCTGGTTCTGCCGCGAGAGGATGAAGAAGTCGTACATTTCATCCTCGATGCGCTCGACCAGTTGATCATCGTGCGCACGCAGCAGCTCGAACATCTGGTTCCGATCGCCCTTGAAGCGATTCATGATGTCCGCCGCCTGCTTCACCCCGCGCACCTGCGAGCCCTGGGTGCTGAGCACCGCCAGGCTGCGCTCGATCAACTGCTCCAGTTCGGCGATGACATCGCTGTTCACCTCGCTGAGGTTGGCGATGCGGTAAAGCAGTTCGTCCTGGCGCTCACTGGGCATGCACTCGAGCACTTCGCTGGCCATGCCCGGCGGCAGGAAGGCGAGGAACACCGCCTGCATCTGCGCGTGCTCCTTGGCGATCAGCGCCGCGAACTGCTTGGGATCGAGCCACTCCATCTTGGCCATCTTGGCGCGGATTTCCTCGCCGTAGATGCTGTCGAGCAGCGAGCGGGTGATCTCGCTGCCCAGCGCCTTGCTGAGCATGCCGTCGAGGTAGCCGCGCGAGGCGCCCTTGATGCTGCTCTGCTCCCTGTAGTCCTCGAAGAAGCGGCCGATCACATCCGACACCATCGGCTGCTTGACGTTGGACAGGCGCGCCATGGCCTGGCTGATGGAGACGATTTCCTCGCGGGAGAAATGCTTGAGCACCCCGGCGGAAATCTCGTCGCCCATGCTCAACATCAGAATGGCCGCCTGCTCGGACGAGCTCAGCGAACGCTTCTGCACGCGCATGCGCATTTCCTTGGCGGTTGAGCCGCCACGGCCGTCAGGCTGGGTTGAGGTCTCGTTCATTACGCCCTATCCATTGCTTGATGACTTCCGAGACGCGCTCGGGATCGTTCTTGGCCAGCATCTGCAGGTGTTCGATCTGCAACTCCAGACCGGAACCCGGCGCCGGCAGGCGAATTTCCGACAACGGGCTCAGCTCGCCGAGCACCGTGGCGCCGGGATGATCGTCGCCGACCCGCGCCAGCAGGCGTTCGGCGGCACGTTCGGCTTGCAGTGCCAGCTGCGCATCGCCCTCCACGGGAGGCATCGACGGCTGACTGCGCTGACTCAGACTGCGGATTGCCGGACGTACCACCATCAACAGCAGCAACAGGCTGATCAGAGCGAACACGCCGAGCCGGGCCAGGTCATGCACCTTGGGGTTCTCCCACCAGGGCAGCAGCTCACCACCGGCATCGGCCAGGCCATCGGCGGTAAACGGGAACACGCTGAGCGTCAGCAGATCGCCACGCGCCTGGTTGAAGCCCACCGCGCTCTTGATCATCGCCTCCATCTCGGAGCGTGCCTCGGGCGTCCAGCCGCCCTCCGGCGCCGCGGCCGCATTGAGCACCACGGCGATGCTCTGCTGGCGCAGGCTGAAAGGCGCATGTTTGACGTGGGTGATGCTCTGGTCGTAATCCAGCTGACGGTTGGATTCCTTGCGCAGCGAGGTCGCCGCCTGATTGGCATTCTCCGCCTGGTTGCCGGCCTGTGCCTGATTCGCCGGCGGCTCTGGCGCCGGGGCAGGCGGACGGTTGGCCAGCGAGCCCGGCACGCCCAGGGCGAGCTGGTCGAGCACGCTCTCGTCGCGCAGCACTTCGTTGCGCAGGCGCGGGTTTTCGCCATAGGCCTGGAAGGTCTCTTCCTTCTGGCTGAAATCGATATCGGCAGAAACGCTGATGCGGTAGTTGCCACCCCCGAGAATCGGCGCCAGCACCGCCTCGGCGTTGGCCACGGTCTTGCTCTGGTAATCGTCGACCACCTGCCAGTTCTGCGCCGGGCCACCCCAGGCATCCAGGCCACGCGAGAGCAGCGCGCCATATTGGTCGACCACCTGCACATTGCCCGCGTCCAGCTGCGGCACACTGCCAGCCACCAGGTTGACGATGGCGCTGACCTGCTCCGGCGCCATCTTGTAGCCAGGTGCCAGTTGCAGCATCACCGAGGCCTTGCCCGGTTCGCGCTTGCCCACCACGAACGAACTGCTTTCCTGCAACGCCAGGTGCACGCGTGCGCCCTCGACCCCCTTGAGCGCCATCACCGTGCGGGCCAGCTCGCCCTCCAGGCTGCGCTTGAGGCGTACGTCCTGGACGAACTGGCTGGTACCCAGCGGCTCATCCTTGTCGAACAGCTCGTAGCCGGCAGGCACCTTGACCTGTACGCCCTTGGCTGCCAGCAGCATGCGCGCACGGCCGAGCTGATCCTCGCGCACCAGCACCTGGCCGCTCTGCGGATGCAGGCGATAGGCGATGGCGTCGCCGTCGAGCACCTGCATCACTTCGGCTGCCGGATAGGCCTCACCCGTGCCGTACAGCGGGCGGAACGAGCCCTGGTCACGCCAGAGGTAGAAGACCACGCCGACCGCCAGCAGCGCGGCGAACACCGCCAGGCCGAGCAGGGTCATGCGCGGATCGAGTTTCAGGCTGCCTTCGGGCAGCTTGCTTTTGATGGTTTGCAGCACGCGTCAGGCCCCCGATCCGCTTAAAGCGGCATCTTCATGATGTCGTCGAAGGCCGTGGCCAGCTTGTTGCGCACCTGCATCAGGGCGCTGAACGAGACACTGGCCTTCTGGCTCTCGATCATCGCGCCCACCAGGTCGTCGCTCTGCCCGCTGTCCACCGCCGCCGTCGCGGCACTGGAGCTGTGCTGCTGAGCGTCGACCGCACGTACCACGTCGTTGAATGCGCCGGCGAAACCGGCCTCGCCAGGTTGCGCGGCGAACGCCTGCGCCGGCTTGATCACGCTCGCGTCGCTCAAACCCTTGAGTTGTTCCATGCGGCCCAACAGATCCTGCTGCACCTGGGTGATCGAGTTCATCGCTATGGCTCCTGGCCGGTTCTAGACGGGAATCTGCACGCCCTGCTCACGCATGGCGTTGAGTCGGTAACGCAGCGCACGCGGGGTCATCCCCAGGCTCTCGGCTGCCTTGGTCTTGTGCCCGCCGAAACGGCGGATGGTGTCGATCACATGCTGGTACTCGGCCCACTTGCCGCTGGCGCGCAGGGCCGCCTTGCCGCCTTCCAGCACCTGCGGTTGCAGACGCGGCGCCGTCTCGAAGGCGGAACCCTGAGGCAACGCCAGGCCCAGGTCCTGTGCCTGGACATACAGGCCGTTGCGCAGAATCAGCGCGCGTTGCAGGCAGTTCTCCAGCTCGCGCACATTGCCCGGCCAGTCGTAGGCCAGCAACGCACGGCAGGCATCCTCGGTGAGCAGTTCATGGCGGGCGTCCTGTGGGGCGTACTGACGAATGAAGCGGCGCGCCAGCGGCAGCACGTCGTCCTTGCGCTCGCGCAGCGGGCTGATGTGCAGCGGCAGCACATCGAGGCGGAACATCAGGTCGGCACGAAAGCGCCCCTCGGCCACTTCCTGCTGCAGGTCGCGGTTGGTCGCGGCGATGATGCGCACGTCCAGGGCGATCTCCCTGCGGCCACCCAGGCGCTCGACACACTGCTCCTGCAACACCCGCAGCAGCTTGGCCTGCAACCCCAGCGGCAACTCGCCGATTTCATCGAGCAGCAAGGTGCCGCCATTGGCCAGTTCGAACTTGCCTGGCTGGGCATTCACGGCACCGGTGAAAGCGCCCTTCTCATGGCCGAAAAGGATGGACTCGAGCATCTGCTCGGGAATCGCCGCGCAATTCACCGCGACGAAGGGGGCATCGTCCTGTGCCGAGAAGCGATGGATGTAGCGCGCCATCAGCTCCTTGCCGGTACCGGTCTCGCCGGTGATGAGAATCGGCGCGCGGGTCATGGCCACACGCTGAGCCATGGCCAACAGGCGACGCCCGGCCTGCGAGCAGGAGACGAACGCCTCCTCGCCGGTGCTGGCCGACTCCTGACGGCGCAGCAGGGCATCGAGCTGGGCTTCACTGAAAGGCGCCAGCAGGTAATCGACGCAGCCCAGTTCGAGCAGGGCGGCGGCCTTCTCCTGGTCGGCATACTCCACCACCGGCACCACACCGGCACGACCGACCTGACGCAGGATCGCACCGACCTGTGCATAAAGGGTGTTGCCGGCCAGGCTGCTGACGAACACCAGCACCAGGCTGGCGTCGGTCAGTACGGCGGGATCGAGCTCCAGGCAACTGGCGAAGCGTTGCACCTGAAAACCCTGACGCTGCAGCCCACCGGTGAGCAAGCGCTCGCTGGCCGCATCGGCCTGACCGACCACGACAATATGGCGCTGCCCGAACGGCTCGGCGAGCAGTGCGTTGCAGGCGTAACTTACCGTTTGAGTTGAATGCTTCAAGGTAAATCATCCGTTGTCTTCATCGGCCAACTGGCCTCCTCGATCCGGCGTTTCAAACTGCCAACTGGGTGACAGTTTTTTTTCACTCGGCCCCTTAATCTTCTGAAACTTCCCGTCGCCCTTATGGGTCAACTCGGCAGTACTTGCCTGCGTGCCTCATGTCGTTGCGCTGGATCACGCCGCGAACGTTAACAAGCGCACAGAATTGCGCCGAATTACTTAGCGTTAATTGCTATCAATGCTAGCCAGTCGCTATCAAAAACAGCATTTGATATCTATTGATTTAATTTCCCGCCCCCTAGCCCCCTAGACTCCCCCTCGTCATCACTGGCCTGCAGCGCTGTGCCGGGGTGATTCTTGGCGCCATGGCCGTCCTCCCTCACAACGGCCCGTCGGCATCTTTCAAGTCGTCTGCAACATCCGCCCACCTCCCGTGCGGCGCCTGTGCAGTTACAACCAGGAATACAGCCCACAACATGACTGGCATTAAAAAAGTCCATCATGGCGTGCCCGCCGACAGTCTGACCCGGTTGAAACCGCAGAAACTTGGCCGGCATTACCACAAGATTCCCCACTACATTCGCGAGCTCTCCAACAAGTACCCGCGGATCATCAGCGACTATTTCCTGCGCAACTATCGAATCAACCTCGAGTTGCTCAAGGTCGATGTCCATGAACAGGTGCAGCAGGAAGCCGAGTGCGTCTATCGCTCGCCGTTCGGCAAGGTCGGTTTTTCCATCGATCGCTCGCTGCTGACCGAAGCGCTGGAGTGCTACTACGGCGGCACCTGCCTGCCGAACCATGAAGCACCGCCGATCAGCTCGTCCGAGCAACGCATGCGTACCCGCCTGGGCGTGGACATCAGCCAGTTGTTCGCACGCTCGATTCTCGCCGGCAGCACCTTCGGCAAACTGGAACCGCACGACAACGCCTATGACGAGGCCGTCTGGGAGTACGTGGCCGAGTTTCACTTCACCAGCCATATCACCGGCAGCCAGGCGTCGATCTTCATCTACCTGGATACGCAACTGGTGGACGAACTGACCAGCCGCCTGGCCAGCCCACCGCCCAGCTCGACCGTCGGCAGTTCGCTGAATCAGATTCGCCAGCTTCCGGTGCGCCTGGACTGTGTGGTGGCCAGCCTGCAGATGCCGCTCTCGCAGGTCTTGGCCCTGCGCCCCGGCGACATCCTCAGCATGCGGCTGATGGAACGCTGTGACGTGCAGATCAACCAGCAGAAGCTGTTTCGCGGCGTCATCTTCGAAGAAGAAGGCTCCCTGTTCCTGACATCTCTAGAGAGCGTGAAGACCCCATGAGCAGCTCCATTTCCGATAACGATTTCGACAGCCTGATCAACGACGCCGGCCTCGCTGGCGATGATTCGCTGAACGAGCCGGTGATCAGCGATGTGCCCGTTGCGCAGCCGCACCAGGATCTGAGTTTCTTCGGCAAGATCCCGGTCAACGTCACCCTGGAAGTGGCCTCCACCGAAATCTCCCTCAAGGAGCTGATGGACGTCGACTCCGGCAGTGTGATCGTGCTCGACAAGCTGGCCGGCGAGCCGCTGGACGTGAAGGTCAACGGCGCCCTGTTCGCCAAGGCAGAAGTGGTGGTGATGAACGGCAACTATGGCCTGCGCATCGTCGAGCTGTCCGGCACCGGTCTCAGCGGAATCGGCGCGTGACCCTGCGCCGCCTGCTGCACACGGCCCTGCTGCTGGCGGCGCTGTGCTGCCCGTTGCTGGCCCAGGCGGCCGGTGGCGACATCACCCTGTTCAACTTCAACGACACCGAAGACGGCCAGACCCTCAGCGTCAAACTGCAAATCCTGCTGGTGATGACCCTGCTGGGCTTTCTCCCGGCCATGCTGATGATGATGACCTGCTTCACCCGCTTCATCATCGTGCTGGCGATCCTGCGCCAGGCCATCGGCCTGCAACAGAGTCCGCCGAACCCGATCCTCATCGGCATCGCCCTGTGCCTCACCCTGCTGGTGATGCGACCGGTGTGGCAGGAGGTCTATACCCAGGCCTACGTGCCCTTCGAGGCCGACCAGATCAGCCTCGAACAGGGGCTCGGCGAGGGCAAGCGCATCATCAGCCAGTTCATGCTGGCACAGACCAGCAAGAACTCGCTGGAGACCATGGTCACCCTGGCCGGCGAGGAAATGCCCGATGACCTCGCCCGGCTGGATTTCTCCCTGCTGCTGCCAGCCTTCGTCCTCAGTGAACTGAAGACCGCCTTTCAGCTCGGCTTCATGATCTTCGTGCCGTTCCTGGTGATCGACCTGGTGGTGGCCAGCGTGCTGATGGCGATGGGCATGATGATGCTGTCGCCGATGATGATCTCGCTGCCGTTCAAACTCATGGTGTTCGTGCTGGTGGACGGCTGGACGCTGCTGGTCGGCACCCTCACCACCAGTATCCAGCCGTATTAGCGAGGCCCTCGCCATGCTCACGCCCGAACACGCCGCCGAGCTGGTAGCCCATGCGGTCTACATCACCGGCATCATCGTCTGCGTACTGGTGGTACCGAGCCTGCTCGGTGGTCTGCTGGTGAGCATTTTCCAGGCCGCCACGCAGATCAACGAACAGATGCTCAGTTTCCTGCCACGCCTGCTGATCACCCTGGGCATGCTGATCTTCGCTGGCCACTGGATTCTGCGCACACTCAGCGACCTGTTCATCGAGACCTTCCGCCAGGCCGGCCACCTGGTGGGTTGACCCCTATGTCCGAGCCGCTGTTCGACGCCACCCGCTATCTGTCCAGTCTGCAGGTCTACTGGTGGCCGTTCTGTCGCATCCTCGCGCTGTTCAGCATGGCCCCGCTGTTCAACCATCGCTCGGTGTCGGTGCGCGTGCGCATCCTGCTCGCCCTGGCACTGACCATCGCCCTCGGCGCCGCCCTGCCGGACATGCCGCAGATCGACCCACTGTCACTCAGGGGCTTGCTCACCGCACTCGAACAGGTGGCCTTCGGTGTGCTGCTGGGGCTCACTCTGCAACTGGTGTTCACCGTCTTCATGCTGGTCGGCGAGGTGATCTCGACGCAGATGGGCATGAGCATGGCGCGCTACAACGATCCGGTGAACGGCGTGTCCTCTTCCTCGATCCTCTACCAGCTGTATTTCATCCTGCTGGTGCTGATGTTCTTCGCCATCGACGGCCACCTGGTGACCGTCAGCGTGCTGTACCAGAGCTTCCTGTTCTGGCCGGTGGGCAGCGGCCTGCATTACCTCGGCGCGCAGAGCTTCGTGCATGCCTTCGCCTGGGTGTTGGCCGCCGCCGTGCTGGTTACCCTGCCCGTGGTCTTCTGCCTGACTCTGGTGCAGTTCTGCTTCGGCCTGCTCAACCGCATCTCGCCGGCGATGAACCTGTTCTCCCTGGGTTTTCCCATCAGCATCCTGATGGGGCTGCTGTGCATCTACCTGACCCTGCCGGATCTGCCGGACAGCTACCTGCACCTGACTCGCGAATTGCTCGACGGCATCGGCGTGATCCTGCGGGAGGGCCGCGATGTCTGAGCAGAACAGCGCCCAGGAAAAGACCGAAGAGGCCTCCCCCCACAAGCTCAGGAAGAGCAGGGAAGATGGCCAGGTGGCACGCTCGAAGGATCTGTCGACCACCATCTCGCTGATCGCCACGCTGTTCATCCTCAAATACAGCGCCGGGCTGTTCATGGAGGGATTGAGCGACAGCTTCCGCCTGTCCTACATCCAGTTCGATCACAGCGAGATCGGCCTGGACGACCTCGACACCCTGCTCGGCTACAACATGCTGGTGTTCATCAAACTACTGGCACCGCTGCTGCTGACCTCGGTGCTGGTGGTGCTGCTGTCGCTGATTCCCGGTGGCTGGGTGTTCTCCTCGAAGAACTTCAGCCCCAAGCTGAGCAAGCTCAACCCCATCACCGGAATCGGGCGCATCTTCTCCGCACAGAACTGGAGCGAACTGCTCAAGTCGATACTCAAGGTGCTGGTGCTGCTTGGCGCCGGCTATGTCCTGGTGCGCTCGGCCCTGCCCGACCTGATCGCCCTGCAACGCAGCAGCGTGCTCGAAGCCATCGCCAGCGCACTGAACCTGATGTTCGACCTGACACTGATCCTGCTGCTGATATTCGTCGTGTTCTCCTTCATCGACATTCCCCTGCAGCGCTTCTTCTTTCTCAAGAAAATGCGCATGACCAAACAGGAGCGCAAGGAAGAGCACAAGAACCAGGAGGGCCGCCCAGAGGTCAAGGCACGCATCAAGCAACTGCAGCGACAGATGCTGCAACGGCAGATCAGCAAGGTGATCAAGAATGCCGACGTGGTCATCGTCAACCCGGTGCACTTCGCCGTGGCCCTGAAGTACGACCCGAAGAAGGCCCAGGCGCCGTTCGTGCTGGCCAAGGGTGTCGACGAGACCGCGTTGTACATGAAGCAGATGGCAGCCAAGCATGACCTCGAAGTGGTGGAGGCACCGCCATTGGCCCGCGCCATCTACTTCACCACCCAGGTCAACCAGCAGATACCGGCACCGCTCTATACAGCGGTGGCCCACGTGCTGACCTACATCCTGCAGCTCAAGGCCTGGCGCCAGGGCCGCAGAAGCAAGCCACAACTGGCAAGCAACCTCCCGATTCCCGAAAGCCTGGCCAACAGGGGCTGATTCATGAACCTATTGCAGCAACTCGCGCCCACCTTCCGCAGCGGTCGTATCGGCATCCCGATCCTGATCCTCTCGGTACTGGCGATGGTCATCCTGCCGCTGCCACCTCTGGTGCTGGATATCCTGTTCACCTTCAACATCAGCCTGGCGGTGCTGATCCTGCTGGTCAGCATCTCGGCCAAGAGCCCGCTGGACTTCTCCCTGTTTCCCACGGTGATCCTGATCACCACCCTGCTGCGCCTGTGCCTGAACGTCGCCTCCACGCGCGTGGTTCTGCTCGAAGGCCACACCGGCACGGGTGCGGCGGGCAAGGTGATCGAGGCCTTCGGTGAAGTGGTCATCGGCGGCAACTTCATCGTCGGCCTGGTGGTGTTCGTGATCCTGATGATCGTCAACTTCATCGTCATCACCAAAGGCGGCGAGCGCATCTCCGAAGTCAGCGCACGCTTCACCCTGGACGCCCTGCCCGGCAAGCAGATGGCCATCGATGCCGACCTCAATGCCGGCCTGATCGGCCCCGAGGAAGCCAAGCAACGCCGCCAGGAAGTGGCCAGGGAAGCCGACTTCTACGGTGCGATGGACGGCGCCTCGAAGTTCGTCCGCGGCGACGCCGTGGCCGGCATCCTGATCCTGCTGGTGAGCATGTTCGGCGGCTTCGCCATCGGCGTGTTCGCGCACGACATGAGCGCCGGCGATGCCTTCCGCCAGTACGCCCTGCTGACTATCGGTGACGGCCTGGTTGCACAGATTCCGGCCCTGCTGCTGGCGACCGCAGCGGCAATCATCGTCACCCGCGTCAACGAATCGGCCGAGATCACCCAGCAGGTGCACCGGCAGATGCTCGGCTCACCTTCGCTGCTCTATACCGTTTCCGGCATCCTCGTGGTACTCGCACTGGTGCCGGGCATGCCGCATCTGGCCTTCACCAGCTTCGCCGCCCTCGCCGCGCTGATCGGCTGGGCGGTTTCGCGCAACGCGCCACCGGACGAAGCCGCGAGCCTGGAGCAGGTGCAGGCGCTGGGCAAGGCGATGGAACAGGAGCGCGTGCAGAACCTGGCCTGGGAAGACATTCCCCTGGTCGAACGCCTCTCCGTGTCCCTTGGCTACAAGCTGGTCGGCCTGGTCAACGAAGCCGCCGGAGCCCCTCTGACGCAGCGCGTGCGAGGCGTGCGCCAGACCCTGTCGGAAAGCCTGGGCTTCCTGCTGCCGGAAGTGCACATCCGCGACAGCCTGCGACTGAAAGCCTCGCAGTACAGCATCCACATCAACGGCGAGAAAATCGATGGGGCAGAACTGCACGCCGATCGCATGATGGCCATTCCTTCACCGGAACTCTATGGCGAGATCGATGGCATCCTCGGCGTCGATCCGGCGTATCGCATGCAGGTGGTGTGGATTCAGCCCGAGGACAAGGCACGTGCGCTCAACCTCGGTTACCAGGTGATCGATTGTGCCAGCGTCATCGCCACCCACCTGAACAAGGTCATCCGCGAACATCTGCCCGACGTGTTCAAGCACGACGACGTCGACCACCTGATGCAGCGCCTACAGGTGCAGGCACCGAAACTGGCGGAAAGCCTGAAGAACCAGCTCAGCTACACCCAGCAGCACCGGGTCTACCGGCAACTGTTGCAGGAACAGGTGCCGTTGAAGGATATCGTCACCATCGCCACCACCCTGCTCGAAGCGGGCGAGTCGACCAAGGATCCGGTGTTGCTGGCCTCCGACGTGCGCTATGCCCTGCGCCGCAGCATCGTCGGCATGATCGCCGGAGAACGCCAGGAACTATCGGTGTTCATCCTCGAGAATGCTCTGGAGAACACCCTCCTCAATGCTCTGGCCATCGCCCAGCAGGCAGGCCCGGTGAGCCTGGACAACATCCCCGTGGAACCCAGCCTGCTCAACCAGTTGCAGAACACCATGCCGGTGGTGAAAGAGAAGCTGCGCAAGGACGGCCATCCGCCGATCCTCACCGTCATGCCACAGTTGCGTCCGCTCCTGGCGCGCTATGCGCGGGTGTTCAGCCCGGGCCTGCACGTCCTGTCGCAGAACGAAATCCCCGACCGGGTCGGAGTGAACATTCTCGGCACGCTGGGGTAATTGCTCCGGCAGACTTCAAGCGAAGGCGCCCGAGTGGCGCCTTTTTCATGCCTGAGCCTTGCGGCCCTTGCGCATGCCTTCGACCAGGCTCACGTATTTCGGCGACTCGCCAAGCACCGACAACCCCGCCTCGAAAAAGCCCGTGCGGGTATTTTCCTGCGACCACTGACAGAGCATATCGACATCGACCTGGCGCAACTCGCCTTCACGATCACGCATGCGTATGCGCAACTTGAGCTCACTACCTGGCTCGACGAGCTGGTCGCCCAGCAGCTTCATCCCGCACTCCGACAGATCGCCGGCATAACCGATCAATGTATCGCTGTCGCGATCACTGATCTTGATACGGAAGGTAGAACGGAAAGTGATACGGCTCGATTGACGCATAAGAGAATGCCTTGGTGCTCGCTACGCCGGAGTGGGATCGCAAGGATCAGGACTTATCAAGCACGGTCATCGCTACGGATGACGGCGCTCTGACAAGCTGTGATTCATCAAACCAAGGCGACAGGATTCGATCCGCACTTAAGCATTAGGGCGCGCCTTCAACCTCGTAGGGTGCGCCGTGCGCACCAGTTCTGCATGGTGCGCGCACAGTGCACCACGAGGGTGGACTCCCCGGCATTTACCGCAGCCAAAGAATAAAACCCCAGAGCTCTTCCGAGATCCGGGGTTTCGCACGGGGGCTTGACGAGGAGTTGGCCGGGACACCCACGACCACGCGCCAT